>NZ_CP046099.1:0-1872500 GCF_009707305.1 Rhodococcus sp. AQ5-07
GTGGGACGGCTCGGCTATCCCGATCGACGAGAACCTGGCAATCGCCAAGGAACTGCTCGCCCTCTCCAAGGCTGCACGCATCATCCTCGAGGTCGAGATCGGTGTCGTCGGCGGCGAAGAAGACGGCGTCGAGGCCGAGATCAACGACAAGCTCTACACCTCGAGTGAAGACTTCGAGAAGACGGTCGATGCTCTGGGCATCGGCGAACAGGGCAAGTACCTGCTCGCAGCCACCTTCGGCAACGTCCACGGCGTCTACAAGCCGGGCAACGTCAAGCTCAAGCCCGAGGTTCTCGAAGAGGGCCAGAAGGTCGCCGCTGCCAAGCTCGGCCTGGCCGCAGGCTCGCAGCCCTTCGATTTCGTCTTCCACGGTGGATCGGGATCGCTGAAGTCCGAGATCGAGGATTCGCTGAACTTCGGCGTCGTCAAGATGAACGTCGACACCGACACCCAGTACGCGTTCTCCCGTCCGATCGCCGGACACTTCTTCTCCAACTACGACGGCGTCCTCAAGATCGACGGCGAGGTCGGAAACAAGAAGGCATACGACCCGCGCAGCTACCTCAAGAAGGCCGAAGCAGGCATGACGGCTCGCGTCGTCGAGGCGTGCAACGACCTGAAGTCGGCCGGACGCTCGGTGTCCGCAGGCTGATCGGCTTCACAACTCAGCTTCACAGAACAAAATGCGCGCCGACGAATTTCTCGTCGGCGCGCATTTTCTGTTCAGGTGCTTACTTGCTGGGATCGCAGACTTTCCACGTGCCGTCCTGGCGCTCGAGGTCGAACGTGCGCCACGACTGTTCGCCGGTGCTCGGCAAACTTGCCTGGACCTGCGCGATCGCGGTGTCGTCGGTGATGCGCACCGCATCGACGGCTCCGACCTGTGGGATCGTCTTCTGAGCGACGGCATTGTCGTGGACCTGAGCGAACGCCGCGTCCGGAATGGTGCGGTAGTACTCGCCCAGCGCCCCACACGTCGACGTTCGTAGCGTCGCCAGATCGCCGGTCTGAAGAGCATCGACGTACGTCGAGATGGCGGTCTGAACCTGGGCTTCAGGTGAGCTTTCGCCGCTACCGCTGTTGGACGAGACGAAGACTGCGATGCCGATGGCCGCGAGGACGGCGACGCCGGCCGCTGCTGCCGCGATGTACCAGCCCTTGCCGCTGCGCTTGGTTTTTTCCGGCGCGGCAGGCTCGATGCGAGTCGGCATCGGCTGGGCCGGCGGTGGGGTCGCTGCGACACCCACACGTTGAGGCGCGGCGCGCTGCTGCGGTTGAGGCGCGGAGCGCTGTGGCGGTGGCGGCGGGGCCGGAGCTTGCCGGGGTGGCGGTGTCGGCTGCGCGGCTTTCGGAATCGCGACGGTGGCGGGCTCCGGCTTGGGCTGGGGTGTCGGTGCTGCTGCCGGTGTTTCTGCTGGTGTTGCTGTGGGTGCCTGAGTTGCCTTGGGGATCGCGACGGTTGGCGCGCTGGCGGCTTTGGCGTCGCCGCCCGCCTTCGAGTTCTTGTCTGCCTTCTGGATCGCCACAGTCGCAGGTTCGGTCGGGGCCGACTTCTCGGGCGCACCGTTCGGGGCTGCGCTCTTTTTCGAGTTGTCGTCTTTCGAGTCCGGCACGGGTAACCCTTCGGTCTTATGCGGCAATGACCATGTCAGGGTAACGACCGGTATGTACCGGGCATAACTCCGACCGTCGGCGAGGCGGTCCTGTGGCAGAAAGGCGTAGCGGGCACAATGAGCGCATGACCCAATTCGGTGACCTGCTCGGACCCAAGCCCACTCTGCTTCCCGGCGACGACGAGGCGGAATCGGCACTGCTCAACCACGCTGACCCGGCCCAGGTCGCGGCCGACCATCCCACTGCCTCCATCGCGTGGGCCTACCTCGCCGAGGCTGCCCTGGACAAGGGCGAAACCATCACTGCCTACGCCTACGCGCGTACCGGCTACCACCGCGGACTCGACCAACTGCGTCGTAACGGTTGGAAGGGTTTCGGTCCTGTGCCCTACAGCCATGAACCGAACCGCGGATTCCTCCGTTGCGTCGCTGTCTTGGCCAAGGCCGCGAAGACGATCGGTGAGGCCGACGAGTACGCGCGTTGCCTAGATCTGCTCGAAGACTGCGATCCCAACGCCGCCGAAGCGCTTGGCCTCGGTTAGCAGTTTCCGTCCGAGCCGGGCCGGTATCAAGGACCGTGCTCGCAAATCGGTGCGTCGGCTTCAGACGTCGGCGCTACCGATCATTCAATGTGCCTTGGCGGCCGGATTGGCGTGGTGGGTTGCCACCACGGTGATCGGGCACCATGCGCCGTTCTTCGCGCCGATTGCCGCCGTGGTCTCGCTCGGTCTGTCGTTGGGCGCCCGACTACGACGTTCGTTCGAGTTGGTTGCGGGTGTCACGGTCGGTATCGGAATCGGTGACCTGATCATCTCCGGCATCGGGAGCGGACCCTGGCAGATCAGTTTGGTTGTCGTGCTGGCGATGTCCGTCGCGGTGCTACTGAACAGCGGGCCGATCTTCTCCATGCAGGCCGGAAACTCGGCCGTGCTGGTGGCGACGCTGATCCCACCGGGCGGCAGCGGCGGGCCCGATCGCATGATCGACGCCCTTGTCGGTGGTTTGGTGGGCATCGCGGTGGTCGCGATCATCCCCACTCACCCGGTACGACGCGCACGCAAGGACGCTGCATCGATCCTCGGAACAGCGTCAGAGGTACTGCAATTGGTGGCAGACGGCCTCGTCGCGAACGACCCGGACCCGATCGTGAAGGCGCTGCAGAAGGCGCGCGCAACTCAGGGTGCCATCGACGGATTGCGCAGCAACCTCCTCGGCGGGCGCGAGATCAGCCGAATCTCCCCGCTGTACTGGAACAGTCGACCGCGCCTCGAAAGGCTCATGGCGACAGCCGATCCCATCGACAACGCGATGCGCAACATTCGAGTGCTCGCGCGTCGTTCGTTGACGTTGGTCAGGGACGACGAGATCCTCGATCCGCGTCTGGTGGCTCAGGTCGAGCGCTTGTCGAAAGCCGTCGAAGTTCTCAAGGACATGATCCTGGCGGAGCCGGGGGAGCAGCCTGATCAGGCCGAGGCAGCGCGCGTCCTGCGCTCGGTGGCGAAGGAACTGAAACCGGCGATAGTCGAGAACGCAGGCCTGTCCTCGACGGTGGTGTTTGCCCAGATTCGATCGCTGGTCGTCGACCTCTTGCAGGTAGCAGGCATGAAGCGCATCTCGTCGATCGCCACTCTGCCGCCCACTGTGCCGCACCCGGCGTACGAGCCGGACCACTGACCTCTGCCTTTTCCCGCTCACTGAGCAACTCATTGTATGTATGCGAATGTATGCATATGCTCTGAGGAGGACTTGGGAGGGAACAGGACAAATGGGAGCAGGGCACGGCCATTCACACGGCCACTCGGCAGCAGATTCGGTCGGAGTAGGGCCGTCACCGCAACGCATCAAGAAAATGGCGATCGCGCTTGCGATCCTCGTTGCATTTCTCGTACTCGAAGCTACGGTCGGCATTCTGATCAACTCGCTGGCGCTGCTTGCCGACGCCGGCCACATGCTCACCGACGTGGTGGGCATGGCCATGGGATTGACGGCTTTGCTGCTCGCGAAGAAGGGCAGCACCACCGCGGCCAGGACCTTCGGTTGGCACCGCGCCGAAGTGCTGACCGCCATGGCCAACGCCGTGATGCTGCTGGCCGTCGCCGCCTGGGTCTTCTACGAGGCAATCGGCCGCATCGGTAACGAACCCGAGATCCCGGGCGGCGCCCTGATCATCACTGCGGCCGCCGGTCTGGCCGCGAACATCGTCGTGATGCTGATGCTGCGCGGCGATTCCAAGGACAGCCTCGCGGTGCGTGGCGCCTACCTCGAAGTGCTTGCAGACGCCGTCGGTAGCGTCGGAGTTCTGATCGCCGGTGGCCTTGTCCTGCTGTTCAACTGGACGTGGGCGGACGTCGTCGTCGGTGTTCTCATCTCGCTGTGGGTGGTGCCGCGTGCGATCAAACTGGCCGCAGCATCGCTGCGCATTCTGACGCAGGCGTCGCCGGCCGACGTCGACGTCGAAGCGGTCGAGGCCGACCTGGCGGCGCTGCCGAGCGTGATGGGTGTTCACGACCTACACGTCTGGACGCTCACCACCGGCATGGATGTCGCGACGGTCCACCTGACCAGTGACGCGAATTCGTCGAACGTTCTGGAATCCGCGCGCACCGTCCTCGAGAGTCACGGTCTTTCCCACGCCACCGTTCAGGTGGAATCGTGTGCCAACGGCGAGCATTGCGAGAAGAACGTCACTTGGTGAAGCGGGTGATCTCCTTGCCCGGCTTCCAGAGATCGACGTACATGTGCTCGTCGTCGACCGTCGTGTGCACCACCTCGTCGATGTCGAGCACAAAGAGGTGCAGGGGTTTCGGAACCTCGTAGGTGTAGCTTGCGAGCACGGCTTCGAACTCGTCGCCGGTCACCTCGCGTGCGATTCCGGCGATCTTCGCATCGCCGCCCTCCATGGTGTGCTCACCGGGATTGCTGTGTAGGGCGTAGCGCCCGTCACGGATGAGATCCTTCGCCTTGAGTGCGCCGAACATCGAACCGAGGACCAGACGCCCGTCGAGGATTTCGACTTCGGTGCCGCTCACGCGCGGTGAACCGTCCTTGCGCAGCGTTGCGAGGACGTGATGCTTGTGGGCTTTGAATCGTGCTTGGACCGCGTCGGCAAGAGCGGGTACTTCTTCGGAGAACTGCTTCCAAGTGACCATGACGGTCATTGTGCACCCCTATTCCTGACAACTTCTGTCAGTAATTCTCGGTAATGTTCGGTCCATGAGATCCGCGCGGTTGCTCCAACTCATGCTGCGTTTGCAGGGGAGTCGCGGCGTTATCGCCGATCAGTTGGCCGAAGAGTTCGGCGTTTCGGTGCGGACGATCTACCGCGACGTGGCCTCGTTGTCGGCTGCCGGCGTGCCGATCTGGACCGAGAGCGGCCCCGGTGGTGGCATCCGTCTGCTCGACGGTTGGCAGTCCAAGCTGTCCGGCATGACGGACGACGAGACGTCCGCACTCATGCTGTTGGGCGTGCCGTCCATCGCTGCAGATCTCGGGCGATCTGACGCCGTCGGTTCGGCGGGGGCCAAACTGCTCCGCTCCCTGCCCGGTCCCCTGCGCGAGAGTGCACGACTGTGGCAGGACCGCATTCTCGTGGACGTTCCGGGTTGGTTCGGCGGCGTCGACGACATCTCTGCGCTTCCGATCGTCACATCCGCTGTGCTGGACTCGCGTCGACTGCGCTTCGTCTATCGCGATCGCGAGCGGACGGTCGATCCGCTGGGTCTGGTCATCAAAGCCGGTGTTTGGTATCTGGTGGCGGGGATGAACGGTCGAACGCTGTCGTTTCGAGTCGGGCGCATCAAAAATGCCGTGGTAGAAGATGATTCGTTCACTCGGCCGGTGGATTTCGATCTGCCGTCGTGGTGGACGGTGTCGATGGCCGAGTTCGACCGTTCGCTGCTTCGCTTCGAGTGTCGCGTGCGGTTGTCACCAGAGGGCAGGCGCCGGCTCCCCGATGTGGTGGGCGAGCTTGCCGCTGCCGTCGAAGTGGGGCCAGAGGACAACGACGGATGGGTGAGTGCCGAGCTGAAACTCGAGAGCGAAGCTGTCGCGCTCTCGCAGTTGATCGGTTTGGGAACGGACGTCGAAGCGCTCGAGCCACGGTCGTTGCGTGAAGGACTGCGCGCTGTGGCGGAGCAGATGGTGCTCCGCCACAACTCGCAGTGACTAGGCCGTTGCAGAACGCTTTGCGAGCAGGCGAGTGATACCCAGTTGAGCTGCGACGATGATGGCGCCGACCACCAGACCCAGTGCCGCCGACGCAAGGGTGTTGACGATCCACGCCAGTACCCCGCCGACTCCGGCGATGTCACTGACTGCTTCTTCGCCGTGATGAACGGCGTCGTACAGCGGGTGGAAGCCCAGTTCGTCGATGCCGACCAACAGGATGTGGCCACCGACCCACAGCATCGCGGCGGTACCCACCACCGAGAGCACCGACATCACGTGAGGCATGCCGCGAACGAGGCCTCGGCCGACCTTGTGGGTGAAGCCAGACGACGTCTCGGCGATCTTCAATCCGATGTCGTCCATCTTCACGATCAGTCCGACGACGCCGTAGACGACCACGGTGATGACGACCGCCACGACGGCAAGGATCACCAACCGGCTCCAGAAACCTTCGCCCGCGATGGTGTTGAGTGCGATCACCATGATCTCGGCGGACAGGATCAGGTCGGTGCGGACTGCGCCGGAAACCACTGCTTCTTCGTCGCGAGGATGCTCGTCGGCGGCCTCGTGGTGGTCACCGTGGCCGAAAATTGCACCCCAGATCTTGTGAACCGCTTCGTAGCTGAGGTAACAGCCGCCGACCATCAACAGTGGCGTCAGCAGCCAGGGGAGGAACTGACTCAGCAGCAGAGCGATCGGAAGAATGATCAGCAGCTTGTTGCGCAGCGATCCGATGGCGATGCGCTTGATGATGGGCAACTCGCGTTCGGCCGCGAGCCCACGGACGTACTGCGGCGTGACGGCTGCGTCGTCGATGACGACGCCTGCCGCTTTGGCGGTCGCCTTACCGGTTGCGGCGGCAACGTCGTCGATCGAGGCGGCAGCCATACGAGCCAGGGCTGCGACGTCGTCGAGCAGGGCGAAGAGTCCTCCGGCCATCACAGACCTCCAGTGGAATCAGTGGAAAAAGGTGGCCGGACCGATCCGGTGACGCAGTTACTTGATCGCACGAGGTCTCTATCCATGATGGTCGTTGGTGAGGTCAGGTCACCTGGAACGATACCGGGGTCATCCGTCAGGGACTGCGTCGCGCGGCCGGTCGCTCTTCGTCACGAAAGGTCTTCCCGACCCGGTGCTCGCGTGTAAGACTGCACAGAAGATCGATCGAAACGGGGCACTATGCGTGAACCAGACACTGCACAGGTCGCCAAGACTTTCGACGCAATGGCGGCGCACTACGACCGACAGATCGGGCGCTTCGAGCGCTTTGTGCTCGGTGACGCCCGGAAATGGGCTGTAGATCAGGCGCATGGGCGCGTGGTCGAAATTGCCGTGGGCACCGGGCTGAACCTGCCGCTCTACGGGGACGACGTCGACTACGTCATCGGCGTGGACATCTCGACTGCGATGCTCGATCAGGCCAGGGTCAAGGTCTCCGAGGGAGTGAAGACCGAAGTCGACCTACGACTCGGAGACGTGCAAGCACTCGATGTTCCTGACGAATGCGTGGACACATTGGTCTCCACCTACGCGTTCTGCACGATCCCCGATCCGGACCGAGTTGCCAGCGAAGCATTTCGAGTGCTGGTGCCTGGTGGTCGATTCGTGCTCGCTGAGCACGGGCCGAGCACCAACACGGTTGTACGGGCGCTGATGAAGGCCGTCGAACCGCTTTCTGTACGGTTCGGTGCCGATCACCTCACCCGCGAACCGGTCGGATACCTCGAAAACGCAGGCTTCCTGATCGACGAGGTGCAGCGCAGTGGACGGGGTGGAATCGTGTTCCGGGTCGTTGCGCGCAAGCCGGATCCCGAATGGACGGCACTCGGTCACTAGTGTCCGAGTGCCGTCCAGCGGTGATTGCTCAGCCCAAGCGCTCCAGGATGGTTGCGTTGGCCAGCCCACCTGCCTCACACATGGTCTGGAGTCCGTAGCGCGCGCCGCGCTGTTCCATAGCGTTGACCAGGGTGGTCATGATCCGCGTTCCGCTGCCACCTAGTGGGTGGCCGAGCGCGATGGCGCCGCCGTGGACGTTCACCTTGGACAGGTCGACGCCGGTGTCCGCTGCCCACGAGAGGACGACGGGGGCAAAGGCCTCGTTGACCTCGAACAGATCGATGTCCGAGATCGTCAAACCCGCACGGGCCAAGACCTTCTCGGTGGCCGGGATGACCGCCGTGAGCATGTACAGCGGATCGTCGCCGGCGACAGCGAAGCTGTGCAGCCGTGCCTTCGGGGTGAGGCCGAGTTTCGCGGCGATCTCACTGGTCGTGATCATCACCGCCGAACTGCCGTCCGAAAGCGGGCTGCTGTTGCCCGCGGTGATGGACCAGTCGATCTGTGGGAATCGCTGGGCGTAGTAGTCGGATTCGAAGGCGGTCCGTAGGCCGGCAAGGGTCTCGACCGTGGTACCGGGGCGGATGGCCTCGTCGACCGACAGCTGCGGGAGCGTGGCGAGTTCCTTGGTGAAGTAACCACTCTCGGTTGCCAGCGCGGCTTTCCGATGACTCGACGCCGAGAATTCGTCGAGTTGGGTGCGGCTCAGTCCCCACTTGGCAGCGATCAATTCGGCGCTGATGCCCTGCGGTACCAGTCCGTCCGGATAGCGCTCTTCGAAACCTATACCGAGTGACTCGCGCCCGACGCTACTCGAGCCCATCGGCACTCGGCTCATCGACTCGACTCCGGCAGCAACAACGATGTCGTACGCACCGGCAATAACGCCCTGAGCAGCAAAATGAACTGCTTGTTGGCTACTTCCACACTGTCGGTCGACGGTGGTTCCCGGTACCGACTCAGGGTAGCCGGCGGCGAGAAGGGCAGTGCGAGTGACATTCTGGCTCTGTTCGCCGACTTGACTGACCGCGCCGCCGATGACGTCGTCGATCAGCGCAGCATCGATCCCGGTGCGCTCGACTACCGCTTTGAGGCTGTGGGCGAGGAGGTCGACGGCGTTGATGCCGTGCAGGGCGCCGTTCGCCTTTCCCTTGCCGATCGGAGTGCGAACGGCTTCGACGATAACTGCGTCTCTCATGACAAATTCCTTTCAGGGATGGCGGATTCAGCAGGGACAACTGGGGTGGGTGTGGTCGAAGGCGTCATTCCCAGCGATGCCAGGGCAGACACAAGCGCGACGGCAAAGATCACCCACCAGGCCTGGCGGAAGGTGTCGGGGTCGACGGAGGAGCCGAGAACCGCGATCAGAACACTCACGCCGAGAACGGTTCCGATCTGTCGGCTCATGCTGACGATTGCGCTACCGGTGGCCGATCGGGCCGGTGCAAGATCCGCCGTGGCCTGCGACAGAATGGTCGGCAGGGCAAGGCCGACACCGATTCCGGCGATGATCCAGCCCGGCAGTAGTCCGGTCGCGTAGTTGGGCGTCGAATCAACCGAGACGAGAACGAGTACGGTTCCGACTGCCCACAGAAGGCTGCCGAGTGCGGCGACGCGTCCCGCCGAGTACTTGCGCGAAAGCGATCCACCGGCGATCGCGAACAGCGGAACCAGAAGCGGACCCGGCGAGACGGCGAAACCGGTGCGCAATGCCGAGTATCCCCAAACTTCTTGCAGCCAGAGGATGTTCGAGAGCAGTCCGGCAGCAAATGCCGCGCTGAACAGGATGGCGGTGACGTTGGACCAGGCAAAGGAGCGGATCTTCAGAAGATCGGGAGCAATCAACGGAGTGCGATGGCGAGAGTTGCTCCACCAGAACGAAAGTAGGGTCGCAACGGCGACGGCGAAGGCGATCAGAACGCGGTTGTCGGTCCATCCCCAATCAGGTCCCTGGACGAGTGCCAGCGCGAGAGAGCCGATTCCGACGGTGAGGAGGGCGGCGCCGACGAAGTCGATCCCGGCATCGGAGTCCTTGTGTGTTGTATCCGGGACGAGTCGGACTGCGAAGTAGAGCAATACGATCCCGACTGGAACATTGATCAGGAAGACCCAGCGCCACGACGCCTCGACGAGAATGCCGCCCACGACGGGGCCGAATGCCGCAGCGGCCGCGCCGGCTGCCGCCCAGATGCGTACGCCGGATTGACGTTTCGCAGCCGGGAGTGCACTGATCAGGAGGCCGAGGCTGGCCGGGGTGAGCGCTGCGGCGCCGACTGCCTGAACGATGCGGAATGCCACCAGTGCCCACAATGACGGACTGAAAGCGCAGGCGGCGCTGGCGAGGGTGAACAGTGCGAGGCCGGCGATGAAGGCGCGCTTGTGCCCGATCCGGTCCGCCCAGCGTCCGAGGGGGATCAACAGCGCGGCGTAGACGATCGCGTAGCTGTTGAGGATCCAACTGAACTCGCCGAGTGAGTGGCCCGGGTAGCTCTTGGCGATGTCGCCGAAGGCCACGTTGACCACAAAAAGATCGAGGCTGGCGACAAACGGTGCTCCCGACAGAATTGCGAGGAGCGGCCCAGTCCGCACCGGCTGGCTATGAAGTTCCATAGTCAGGAATCTAGACTCTGACTATGGTTATGGCAAGCCAGGGGGTATGGTGAATTGCATGGACGCTGTACGACTGACCGGAGTGCTCGAAGATCGCGACGCCTGGCGGGCCACGCACTGTTCGATCGGGCGGGCGATGGAAGTGGTCGGCACCCGGTCCGCGATGCTCATTCTGCGAGAGGCCTATTACGGCACAACGCGTTTCGACGACTTCGCGTCGCGAGTCGGCATCACCGAGGCGGTTGCGTCGGCAAGGCTGAAAGAGCTCACTGAGGCGGGACTGTTCGAGCGTGTGCCGTACAAGGAGCCTGGAAAGCGGACGCGGCACGAGTACGTGCTCACCGAGAAGGGTCGTGACCTGCTGCCGGCGGTTCTTGCGCTGATGCAGTGGGGAGACAAGTATCTGCACGGCGGAAAAGGCGGACCGTTGGAGGTGGCGGACGACGCCACTGGCGAGCGTGTTCGCGTCGAGGTGCGCAGTGAGTCGGGCCGTGAAGTGCCTTTGGGGGAGTTGCGAGTCTCTGTCAATGAATCGCGTCGGCGGTTGCGCGAATAGCAATGCATCTCAACAGCTCTCGAGTGCAGGTCTTCTTGAAGTTGTCCGTTTTGTCTCTGGTTATCGAAAGTATGTTCGATTAAGCTTTCGGTATGAACAGTCGGGAAGCGTGGCAGCTGGATGGTGAGGACCTCAAGTGTGAGGTTCTGGATCTGGTGCGCGCCCGGCGCGAGTTGCAGTCGCGGATGGTGTTGTTGATCGTGGAGATGTTTTCCCGTGAGGTTCTCGGTGGGAAGGGTTTTCGGGCGATCGCGCGGTGGTTGCACGGTTCGACGAATCTGGAGATCGGTGAGTGTAGCCTGCTGGTCGGGTTGGCGCGGTTGTTGATGCTCGAACCTGTTGTGGGCGATGCGTTTCACCGCGGTGATGTTGATGCGTTGAAAGCCCGGCAGGTGGCGTCGTTTTGTCAGCATCCACCGAAGAACATGACCCCGGCGGATGTGGACAAGGCCCGCGGGATCTTGTTGGGGTTGGCGTCGAAGAACATCGCGGATTGTGATGCGGTGCGGGCGGCGATTCGGCGGATCGAGAAGCAGTACGGAAAACGCGAGGATGGCGTCCCGGTCGGCGAGGATTCCGAACGTAACGAGTTCTACGCCTCGAAAGGCCTGTACGGGCGGGTCACGGTGAAGGGCGATCTGGATGCTGTGAACGGGGCCCGTCTGATCACGTTGTTGTCGAGTTTGTCGGCTCCGACACCAGAGAAGGACGGCGTCAAGGACACCCGCACGCCTGCTTTACGACGTGCGGACGGGTTCTGTGAACTGTTGCGCCGGTATGAGCGGGCGGGGTTGGGTCCGATCGAGGGCGGTGTGAAACCGCACATCACGGTGACTGCGTCGGCGAAGGACTTGACGGATCTGCAAGCGTTGAAAGACCTGCTGCCGTCGACGGAGGAACTCGGGTTCGCGTGGACGGACTGGGTGGGCCCGATCAGTATCGACACTGCACGGATGCTGGCGTGCGACTGCACCGTGACGCGGATCTTGTTGGATGAGAAGGGTGTTCCGCTCGAGTGCGGTAAGGAAGCGAGAACGGCGACGGTGCCGCAGCGGCGTGCGTTGGCGGTTCGTGATGGTGGGTGCGCGTTTCCGGGGTGCGGGACTCCGTCGGGGTGGTGCGATGCTCATCATATTGTTCACTGGAACGATGGTGGCCCAACAGATCTCGACAACCTGATCTTGTTGTGCGGTCATCACCATCGGACGGTGCACCACACGGAGTGGCGGGTGGAGATCGGCCCGGATCGGAAGTCGGTGTTCTATCCGCCGATGTCGATCGATCCGTATCAGCAACCGATCGGCGGGAACAGCCCACCGACAGCAGCCTGAAGTGAAACAACTCGAGACGCGAGCACCGGGGCACAACCATGCCCCGGTGCTCGAGCCCGCGTTTGGGAGTCTGGGTGGTTGGCTGGGTGGCTGTGTGTCAGCTCAGCGACTTCTTGAACCCGACGTGGGAGGCGACAAATCCGAGTCGCTCGTAGAAGTCGTGGGCTTCCTTGCGAGTTTGATCCGAGGTGAGCTGCGCCAGGAACGCGCCGCGCCGGGCACCTTCTTCGCAGGCCCAACGGATCATCGAACTGCCGATGCCCTTGCTCCGGTAATCCTCGTGGACGCGAACAGCTTCGATCTGCAGTCGTGTCGCCCCCATTCGGCTCATACCCGGAATGAAGGTCAATTGCATGGTGCCGATTACCGCGTCACCGACCAGAACGGTGACGAGGAGTTGCGCCGGATCCTCGTCGATTCGCTTGAATGCGTCCTCGTAGATCGTTCGGGCCTCGGGGTTGGTCGTCTCCCGGGTGCTCCCGATCGGGTCGTCGGCGAGCAAGTCGATCAGTGCTTCCACGTGTCGAATCTCGGCCCGCGTGAGGGTGTACTCCACTCCGCCGGACTGAAATGACGTCGCAATCATCGATGCTCTCCTGAAGAAGAATGAATGTCTGAAATGTCAGACTCTCACGAGTCTCCTCCAGTGCACTCGATCACGTCCAAAAACGCATGAGGGCGTTACCGAGCATGGCGTAGTAGTCGGACACACCGCTCAATTCGAAGATCCAGTAGATCGCGTCGAAGAAGACGACATTGATCTGCGGGACGAACAGGAGCGCAACCAGCAGGAGCAGTCCGTACGGCTTGAACTGGTCGAGTTGGTGTCGTGTGTTGGGCGCGAGGTAGGGCTCCAGCGCGTTGTAACCGTCCAGACCGGGGACTGGGAGCAGGTTCAAAACTGTTGCCATGACCTGCAAGAAGGCCAGGAAACTGAGGCCGGCCCAGAACGTCAGATGCTCGGCCGATGAGCCGTACGTACGTATGACGACGAGGAGAATTATCGCGGCGACGGCGTTCGTGAACGGACCGGCGAGCGATATTCGCGCCTGCACCTTGGGCGGGAACATCCCGGTGCGCAGGTACACGGCGCCGCCGGGAAGCCCGATGCCGCCCAAGGCGATGAACAGCACCGGCAGACCGATCGAGAGCATCGGATGGCTGTACTTGAGCGGGTTGAGCGTCAGATAACCACGAGCCTCGACGTCGGTGTCTCCGTGACGCCACGCCAGATATGCATGGGCGAACTCGTGCAAGCACAGCGTGACCACCCAGCCTGCGACCACGAGGACAAAAACACCCGCACGGCCCGCGATGGAACCCCACGTCGAGTTCCAGGCGACAACTCCGGCGATGACGGTGATCGCAACTACGCCCAGGAAGACAGGGCTCGGACGAACCGCCGACCGTGCTGCTCCGGTTCTCACCTGACCAACAACCAAGTCTTGTCGTGCCGGTAGAAGGTCGAACGCTTGAGATCGCGTGGGTTGGCTACCCCGTCGCGAACCAGGCGCGCTGCCGGCGAGCCCAGCTGAATCGCTCGTCCTTCCAGCCAGCGTCGCCCGCTCCAGCGACTCTTGCGGTCGACCGATGCCTTGATCCCCGGGAGCTTGGGGCTCGGCACAATCCGGATACCGGGGACTGTGCCGGAGAACAGCTTGTTGTCGTCGACATACGCCTCGCCGATCAATTCGGCGGCATCGGCCGGACCCGTGACAGTTGCCGCACCGACCAGCGCGATTCCGGCGTCGTCGCGAATGAGCGGCACGGTGTGGACTGTGCCTTTCAACGCCGTGCGCGCCGCCCGGGCACCGGTTGCGAGTTTGTACGCGTCGGTTGCGTCGGACCTGTTCTCGGTGACGTAGGCGAGTTCGACGTTGAGTCGCTCCAGTCGCATCAACCGTGTCAATGCCGCGGCAAACGCGCCGTCGTTACCCACGACGATCAAGCGAGGCTCCGTGACGACCTGCAGTTGGGACAGGGCCTCGTCGAAGTCCTGCTTCTCCGGAAGTTCAGGGACAGTGAACGACGTGAGTTCACCCAGGGGGAGTGGAACCGGCGAATCGCCACATTTGAGCACCACAGGGGTCAAAGCCACTCCTAGCTCGATCAAGACTTCTTCTCGGGTAGTGGGACCTCGCCACCCTTCCCCGAAATGGCCGTCCGAATCACTGCCGACGATCTTAGTGCGAGTCTCTGTGTCGACTCGCAATCGTGATGGTCACCGGCCAAATTCTGGACCGTCAGGTCTGGTCTGGTGCTCTGGGCTAGACTGCTCCTTCGGTCACTGCAACAGTTCGGCGCTGCATCATGTGCGCGGAAGCCAGGCAGTACCAATGCGGCGGGACAACTGCTGCACGTCGACCGTAGGAGACAACGTCATGCCGGCAATCGTCCTGATCGGCGCCCAGTGGGGCGACGAAGGTAAGGGCAAAGCTACAGATCTACTGGGCGAGCAGCTTCAGTGGGTCGTGCGATACCAGGGCGGTAACAACGCCGGACACACCGTGGTTCTGCCGAACGGTGACAAGTTCGCACTGCACCTCATCCCGTCCGGAATCCTCACCCCCGCCGTCAACAACGTCATCGGTAACGGTGTCGTCGTCGACCCGGGTGTGTTGCTGACCGAATTGGCAGGCTTGGAAGAGCGCGGTGTGGACACGTCCCGCCTGCTGCTCTCTGCTGATGCGCACCTGATCATGCCGTACCACGTGGCCATCGACAAGGTCACCGAACGCTTCCTGGGAGCGAAGAAGATCGGCACGACCGGCCGCGGTATCGGCCCGTGCTACCAGGACAAGATCGCCCGTGTCGGTGTCCGTGCTGCGGACGTCCTGGACGAGAAGATCCTGACCCAGAAGGTCGAAGCGGCACTCGAATTCAAGAATCAGGTGCTGGTCAAGATCTACAACCGCAAGGCACTCGACCCGCAGCAGGTCGTCGAAGAGGTACTGACGCAGGCCGAGGGTTTCAAGCACCGCATCTCGGACACGCGCCTGGAGCTCAACCTCGCCCTCGAGCGCGGCGAGACCGTCTTGCTCGAAGGTTCGCAGGGCACTCTGCTGGACGTCGACCACGGCACGTACCCGTACGTGACCTCGTCCAACCCCACCTCAGGTGGTGCGGCGGTCGGTTCGGGCATCGGTCCCACCAAGATCACCACGGTGCTCGGAATCCTTAAGGCGTACACGACGCGTGTCGGTTCCGGTCCGTTCCCGACGGAGCTGTTCGACGATCACGGCGCATACCTGGCGAAGCAGGGCGGCGAGGTCGGTGTCACCACCGGACGCGCTCGTCGTACGGGATGGTTCGACGCTGTCATCGCGCGTTACGCGACGCGCGTCAACGGCATCACCGACTACTTCCTCACCAAGCTGGACGTGTTGAGCAGCCTCGACACCGTGCCGATCTGTGTCGCGTACGAGGTGGACGGTGTCCGCCACGACGAAATGCCGATGTCGCAGAGCGACATTCACCACGCCAAGCCCATCTACGAAGAGATGCCAGGCTGGTGGGAAGACATCTCGGAGGCTCGCACCTTCGAGGAACTGCCGCAGAATGCGCAGAACTACGTGCTTCGGCTCGAAGAGCTTTCGGGTGCGTTCATCTCCTGCATCGGTGTCGGTCCCGGCCGCGACGAGACGATCGTCCGGCGCGAGATCGTCCGCTAGTTCGTTCCCTCGAAGTCCCCGCTCCTGCAAGCAGGAGCGGGGATTCGTGTTTCAAGCCAGCTTCGACAAGTGCGCGGTGACGGTCTTCCAGTCGGGAAACTTGGTGCTGCCGAACTTGATCCACTCGCCCTCGAATCGATCTGCGCCGTTTGCTCCGCGGTCGTCGACGAGGTACTCGCCTCGATTGAGGTGCTTGTGGTGCGAGAGGATCAGACGTTTGTACGCGACGCTGCCCTCCTCCATGCCGAGGTGCTCTTGGACCCACAGAACCTTGTCGTGCCAGGCTGTGGCGTTCTTCCACGGCGCTGTCGAGAGGATGTAGGTGTCGAACTGCTGCGCCAGTTGGTGGTAGGCGTCGATAGCACCGTCGAGAGGATCCATGCGAGAGAAGATGTGCGGCGCTTCGTCGAGGTCGTTCTTGTACTTATCCCGGACGCCGTCGGTCAGGCGATCGATGCCCGACTGGAAGTTGACCAAGGTGTTGTCGAGATCGATGTAGAGAATCTTTTTGGAAGCCGGCATGGGAACCCTCTCTGGAGACTTTCTGAGTGCGAAAAGAGTCCAGTTTTACGCAACTGGACTGAGATCAGTGAATTCTTCCCCCTGATCACAATCGCACGGGGGTCTGACAGAGTTGATCTCGCGGTCTGAAGTCTTGTCGTGGAAGATGCCGCCGAGGGGTGCTGCCAGGCGAAACTGCTCCAAACGAATGTAAGTACCTTCACCTTCGGCGGGCGCGAAGAAGTAGACGAGCGCCACGAAGAGTCCGATGCCGATCAGGGTTGCGAAGGTAGTCATGGACATATGATCAACTCGACTGGTATTGAGTTACATAGCCAAGTTGTCGATACTGGACTGCATGATGACTCGAGTTCTCGGTGCCCGTTCGCTTGCGCGCGATCTGGGGTCCTGGCAGGAAGAGTCCGGACGCAGGCCTGCGTACCGTGCGCTCGCCGACGGTATCCGCCTGCTCGTGCACGACGGTCGCGTTCCGCTGGGGGTCGCACTGCCGAGTGAGCGTGAACTTGCGGCGGTGCTCGAACTCAGTCGAACCACGATCACGTCGTCGTACTCGGTGCTGCGAGACGAGGGGTATCTGATCAGCCGGCAGGGTTCGCGAAGCACCGTGGCTTTGCCCGCCGGCGCGCGGCCGAACGGGTTGATGTTCCGCTCCCACCAACCGGGGCCGAGTGGGCCCGTCGTCGACCTCAGTTACGCGGCGATGGCAGCTCCCGCCGCTCAGGTCGAACTGGCGTATGCGTCTGCGCTGCAGGAACTTCCGAACTTCCTGCCCACGCACGGGATGGAACCGGTCGGGATCGCCGACTTGCGTGACGTGATCGCGCAGCGCTACACGGCGCGGGGTCTACCCACCACCGCCGAACAGATCATGGTGACCTCGGGTGCGCAGCACGCGCTTCGATTGTTGCTGTCGGTGCTCACCTCACCCGGCGAGCGAGTGCTGGTCGATCATCCGACGTACCCCAATGCGCTGGAAGCGATTCGGCGAAACGGCGCTCGGCCCGTACCGGTTCCGGTCCGACCGGAGTTCGCGGCGGCCGGAGCCTGGGATCTCGACGGGATTCGAAGTGCAGCAAGGCAAACCGCTGCCAGAATGGCGTACCTGATTCCCGACTTTCACAACCCGACCGGCCTCTGCATGGACTCTTCCGGCCGCGCCGAGCTTGCGAAGATTGCGCACGAAACGCGAATGACTCTGGTCGTCGACGAGACGATGGTGGACCTGTGGCTCGACGCACCGCCGCCGGCGCCGGTCGCCTCACATGGGCGAGGCGCGGCGAAAACCGAAGTGGTGACCCTCGGTTCGACGGCGAAGTCGCTGTGGGGCGGGCTACGTGTCGGTTGGATTCGCGCCGATGCCGCGCTCATCACCCAGTTGGTGGGGGCGCGCGCCGCGGTCGACCTCGGTACTCCCGTCATGGATCAGTTGGCAGCCGCTTACTTGCTCGCCGACGACCGCTCGTTGCTCGAACAGCGTCGCGAAGTGCTGCGAGAACAGCGTGCGGTACTCCTCGGTGCAGTGGCAGAGCATCTGCCCGACTGGCGTCCCACCATCGGCTCCGGTGGAATGTCGGTCTGGATGCGAATGTCCGCACCAGTCTCGACGGCGTTGGCGGCGGTGGCACCCAACTTCGGTGTACTCCTTGCCGCCGGCCCCCGTTTCGGCGTCGAAGGTGCGTTCGAACGATTCATCCGCGTGCCGTACGCACGTTCTCCCGAGGACCTCATTCGCGGCGTCGCGTCCATCGCCGCTGCGTACGACACCCTCGCGACGGATCGCGACACGGCAGACCAACGAATGGTCGTCGTCTGAGAACTGGGTACACACCCTGAAAGTGGTGTGAAACCAGGAGGTAGGGCATGACGGCGGTAGACGGTACAGGCGCAGCGGGAACAAGTGCGGCGGACGCGCTCGCAGAACGATTGTTCGCGGCCACGCTCGGGGCGTCGGAGCTGCAGGCTGTGTATCTGGGCGACCGGCTGGGCTGGTACCGCGCGCTGAGCGATCACGGCCCGCTCACGTCGACGGAGCTGGCGGACCGGACAGGGACCGTCGAAAGGTATGCGCGGGAGTGGCTCGAGCAGCAGGCCGTCGCCGGTTATGTGGAGGTCAATTCGGATGCCGATCGCCGGTACAGCCTGCCGCAGGCCCACGCCGATGTTCTGGTCGACGACGAGAACCTGCTTTTCCTGGCGCCGTTGGCGAGGCTGTTCGTCGCGACAACGTCGTCGATGCCGCGTCTACTCGACGCTTATCGTCACGGCGGGGGAGTCACGTGGGAATCGATGGGCCCCGATGCTCGCGAGGGCCAGGCGCTGCTGAACCGGCCGATGTATCTCCAGCAGCTCTGTCAGCAGTTCCTGCCGGTAGTCACCGACCTGCACGCCATACTTGTCGGCGGCGGACAGGTCGCTGATCTCGGGATGGGGGAGGGCTGGTCGTCGATCGCGCTCGCCCTCGGATACCCGAAGATCGAAGTGCACGGCTTCGACGTCGACGCGGCATCGGTGAACGCTGCCCGTCGTAACGCCCACGATCGTGGGGTGGACGACCGAGTACATTTCTCGTTGGTCGACGTCGCCGGACAGGCTCCTGAGGGCGGGCGAGTCGATGCCGGGACCTACGATGCCGTCTTCGCTTTCGAATGCCTTCACGACGTTCCGGATCCGGTGGGATTTCTGTCCACGGCTCGGGCGATTGCCCAGCCGGGCGCTCCGGTGATCGTCATGGACGAACGAACGGCAGATGTGTTCGATCCCGAGGCGGGTCCGATCGAGCAATTGCTGTACGGATTTTCGCTGACCTGCTGCTTACCGGACAGCCTGTCGCATCCGGGGAGCGTTGCCACCGGGACGGTGATGAGGCACTCGACACTCGAAAGCTATGCCAAGGCGGCCGGTTTCGAGCGGGTTGACGTGCTCCCGATCGAGCACGAGATGTTCAGGTTCTACAGGTTGGGCTGACGCCCCGTGCGTGGTTAGAGAGTCCTGAGGCTCCTTAACCGCGCACGGGGCCGAAGGCCCTAGGTCCAGACCGTGTCGATATCCGTCGCCTCACGCGCCGGCGCAGCGGGCGTCGCGGTGGGCGTGCGCGAGAAGCGCGGTGCGGGAGCATGCTGAGTGACGCCGTCGAGTTCGATGAGCGAACCGCGGGCCGCGATGTGTTCGTTGGACGGAGCCTCGGCGAAAGTCAGGACAGGGGAGACGCAGGCGTCGGTGCCGAGGAAGATCTTGGCCCACTCGTCGCGAGTCTTGGACAAGAACTTTTCGGTGAAGAGCGTCTTCATGTCGTCCCACTTGGACGTGTCCATCTGGTGAGGGAGCGTCGCGGGATCGAGTTCGAGGCCCTCGAGCAACAATGCGTAGAACTGCGGTTCGATGGATCCGACGGCCATGTACTTGCCGTCGGAGGTCTCGTAGGTGTCGTAGAACGGAGCGCCGGTGTCGAGGAGGTTGACGCCGCGCTCGTCGGACCAGACGCCGCGACCGCGGAATGCCCACATCATGTGCGAGAGCGCGAGGGTTCCGTCGACCATCGCCGCGTCGACGACCTGGCCCTTACCGGACGTCGAGCGCTCGACGAGAGCCGACAGAATGCCGAAGATCAGGAACATGGAACCGCCGCCGAAATCGCCGACCATGTTGAGCGGCGGGACGGGGCGTTCACCCTTGCGTCCGATGGCGTTGAGGACACCGGTCAGTGAGATGTAGTTGATGTCGTGACCGGCGGCGTTGGCGAGCGGTCCTTCCTGTCCCCAGCCCGTCATACGGGCGTAAACGAGGCGCGGATTGCGCTCCGACACCACGTCGGGTCCGAGTCCCATGCGTTCCATGACGCCGGGGCGGAAGCCCTCGATGAGGACGTCGGCGCGGCCCAGGAGATCGAGAACCTTGGCGACGTCGGCCGGATCCTTCAGGTTGGCCTCGACGATGCGGCGGCCGCGCTTGATCTGGTCGGTTGCGTTCGAGTCCTGCGGAATCTGCCCTGCGCGCTGCACGATGACGATGTCGGCGCCCATGTCCGCCAAAAGCGTCGCGGCGTGCGGGCCCGGTCCCAATCCAGCGAATTCCACGATCCGAATGCCCGCGAGCGGGCCCTTCTTCTCCACAGCTTCTGCAGACACACGCACTCCCAATTCAGACGGTGACAACACTCCTGACTCGACGGTAACGTGTCGAATCGGTCAGGTGTGCTCCGGGGCACTGTGTCCGCCGAGGGAGGCGCCGATCACTAGACGGCGGCACCCTCGAACTGAGCGTTGTATAGACGGAAGTACGCGCCCGCCGCTGCGATGAGTTCGTCGTGTGTGCCCTGCTCGACGATCTTGCCCGCCTCCATCACGACGATCAGATCGGCGTTACGGATGGTGGAGAGCCGGTGCGCGATGATGAAGCTGGTGCGCCCGACGCGCAACGCGGACATTGCTTGCTGCACAAGCTGTTCCGTACGTGTGTCGACCGAGCTGGTCGCCTCGTCGAGAATCAGCAGCGACGGCTCCGACAGGAATGCTCGGGCAATCGTGATGAGCTGCTTCTCGCCGGAGCTGATGTTCGATGCCTCCTCGTCCAGCACGGTGTCGTACCCGTCCGGGAGCGTGTGGATGAAGCGGTCGACGAAGGCAGCGCGTGCGGCTTCGTGGATCTCGTATTCACTGGCGTCGAGCCGGCCGTACGCGATGTTGTCGCGGATCGTTCCGCCGAAGAGCCAGGTGTCCTGCAGGACCATGCCGACGTGCTTGCGCAAGTCGGAGCGGCGCATCTGCGAGATGTCGACGTCGTCGAGAGTGATTCGGCCCGAGTCGACTTCGTAGAAGCGCATGAGCAGGTTGACCAAGGTGGTCTTGCCGGCACCGGTGGGTCCGACGATGGCGACCATCTGCCCGGGCCGAGCCGTCAGGTACACGTTCTCGATCAACGGCTTGTCCGGCTCGTAGCGGAACGAGACGTTCTCGAACTCGATGTGTCCGACGTTGCGATGGCGTCCGGCAGGCTCGGGCATTAGTGGCACGTCGATGTCGGGCGACTGCTCGGGTTCGTCGAGAAGCTCGAAGACCCGCTCGGCCGACGCTGCTCCGGACTGCAGGCTCGTCGACATGGACGCGATCTGCGTGAGTGGTTGGCTGAACTGGCGCGAATAGACGATGAACGCCTGAACGTCACCGAGTGACATGTTGCCGCTGGCGACCTTGAGTGCGCCGACCACAGCGAGCAGTACGTAGGTGATGTTTCCGACGAAGTTCATGACCGGCATGATCAGGCTGGAGAGGAACTGTGCGCCGAAGGACGCGTCGAGGAGTTTCTTGTTCTGCTCGGCGAATTCACGCTCGGCTTCGGCCTGATGCCCGTACACGCGTACCAGGTCGCGACCGCTGTAGTTCTCTTCGATCTGTGCGTTGATCTTGCCCGTCTCGGTCCACTGAGCCTTGTACAACACCTGTGCACGCTTGGCGACCCTGGCAACGAGGAGCACCGATACCGGCACCGCGATCAGTGCGATCAGGGCGAGCATCGGAGAGATGACGAACATCATCGTCAGGACGCCGAGGACGGTGAGCACCGACGTCAGGAGCGACGTCAACGTCGACGACAACGTCGACGAGATGTTGTCGATGTCGTTGGTGACGCGGCTGAGGATCTCGCCGCGCGGCGTCTTGTCGAAGTATGGAAGGGGGAGACGGTGAAGCTTCGCCTCGACCGATGCACGCAGGTTGTAGATGGTCTTCTGGACGATGATGTTGAGGAGGAATGCTTCCAACCAGGCAAGTAGCGACGAGAGCAAGTACACGACGATCGCGAGCATGACGACTTTGCCGATGGCGTCGAAGTTCAGACCTACACCGGGAACGACGTCGGTCGAGTTGGCGACGAGGTCGGCGAACGTCGAATTTCCTGATGCGCGGATCGCCTCTGCTGCCTGATCGCGGGTCAGTCCGGCGGGCAGGCTCTTGCCGATGAA
Organism: Rhodococcus sp. AQ5-07; assembly: GCF_009707305.1. Taxonomy (NCBI): domain Bacteria; kingdom Bacillati; phylum Actinomycetota; class Actinomycetes; order Mycobacteriales; family Nocardiaceae; genus Rhodococcus; species Rhodococcus sp. AQ5-07. The sequence continues at coordinate 22,263 of NZ_CP046099.1, forward strand.
CCCGGCGAAGATGAGGTCTGTCGCGTGACCGAGGATCTTCGGCACCGCGACGGAGAGCGCGATGCTGGCGATCGTCGCAACGACGACACAGACGACCGCAAACTTGTGTGGCTGCAGAAGCGAGAGAAGCCGCTTCATCGTCGCCTTGAAGTGGCGAGGTTTGGTGTCCGTCGCGGTCAGCGCGGGCTTCGGCTCTTTGTCGGGCTTCTCGGGGTTACTCGACTTCGCATCCCCGTCCGCGGATTCAGGTTCGCTCGGGATCTTGGCGAACACCACCGTCGGGGCATCGTCGAAGTACTGGCTGTTGGGGCTGCCCCACGTCGGGTCCTGCGGGCTGGTCATGCGCTCATCTCCGCGGGAATCTGGGAAGCCACGATCTCTTGGTACGTCGGACAGTTGGCCAGGAGGAACTGATGATCGCCGAGACCGACCGGAGCGCCGTCTTCGAGGACCATGATCTGGTCGGCATCGATGATGGACGCGACGCGCTGCGCGACGATGATGACCGTCGAATGAGTCGAGACCGTGCGGAGTTCGCGTCGGACTGCGGCGTCGGTGTGCATGTCGAGTGCGGAGAACGAATCGTCGAAGACGAAGATCCGGGGTCTGCGGACCACAGCTCTGGCGATGGCGAGACGTTGTTTCTGTCCGCCCGAGAGATTGCCGCCGCCCTGGGCGATCGGAGACTCGAGACCGTCGGAGAGTTCACGGACGAAGTCGTCTGCCTGGGCGATGGTGAGGGCTGCCCAGATGTCGTCGTCGGTGGCGGTCGGGTTTCCGTAGCGGATATTGCTCGCGATCGTGCCGGCGAACAGGTAGGCCTTCTGGGGCACGTATCCGAAGTTGGCGAAGAGTTCGTCCTGATCCCAGCCACGGACGTCCAAGCCGTCGACCAGGACGGCGCCGGCCGTGACGTCGAAGAGTCGGGGGATGAGTGAGACGAGGGTCGATTTGCCACTACCGGTACTGCCCACGATCGCGGTGACCGTTCCTGGCATGCATCGCATCGAGACATTCGACAGGACCGGCGTTTCAGCTCCCGGATACGTGAATCCGGCTCCACCGAACTCGACAACGCCGTAGGGGCTGGTCGGGCGAAGGGGCTGGGCCGGTGCGGGCACGGTCGGCTCGGTGTCGAGTACCTCGGTGATGCGGTCGGCACACACGGCCGCGCGGGGGATCACGACGGCCAACATGGTCGCCATGACCACGGACATCAGGATCTGCATGACGTAGGCGAGGAAGGCGCTGATCTGGCCGATCTGCATGTCTCCGGTATCGACCAGATGCGCGCCGAACCACAGCACCGCGACGCTCGACAGGTTGGCGATCAACATGACGGTGGGCAGCAGAACCGCCTGGTAGCGACCGATGAGGAGCGAGGTGTCGGTCAGTTCCTTGTTGGCTTTGTCGAAGCGGATCGTCTCGTCGGGTTCTCGAACGAAGGCGCGGATGACACGCATACCGGTGAGCTGTTCGCGCAGTGATCGATTGATGTTGTCGATCCGCGTCTGCATCGTCCGGAAATGCGGGATCAGCTTGGCCACCACGACCGAGACGGTGATGCCGAGCAGTGGTACCGAAATCGTCAGGAGCCAGGACATCTGCAGGTTCTCGCGCAGCGCCATGATGATGCCGCCGATACACATCAGTGGGGCGCTGACGAGCATCGAGGAGGTCAGCATGACCAGGGCCTGGATCTGCAGGACGTCGTTGGTGTTCCGTGTGATCAGCGTCGGCGCACCGAAACTGTTGAATTCGCGATCAGAGAAGCTGCCGACGGCTTTGTAAAAGGCGCCTCGAACGTCGTGGCCGAAGCCCATCGACGATTTTGCCGCCAGATAGGTCGACGCGACCGACGCGATGATCGACGCAAGCGAGACCAGCAGCATGATCCCGCCGGTGGACATGATGAATCCGGTGTCGCCTCGGGCGACACCGTCGTCGATGATCCGAGCGTTGAGCGTGGGGAGGACTAACGACGCGATGGCCCCGAAGAGTTGAAGTGCGAGGACCCCGGCAAGCAACCAGCGGTACGGCGGCAGGTACGCCTTGAGGAGTTTTGCTAGCACGACGGTTCCCGGTGAGTTGCTTCGGTTGCCGCTCGTTCGCGATTGATCACAAGCACACGGTATGACAGATCGTGGTCGAGGTTGGCACCGACTCTGACGATTGCAACCATTTGTCCAAATCGAATGTGATGTCCAACACACTTGAATTCGATATTGGTTTCAGGTCACAGGGCCTGAACTGCCGGTTTACACATTGCTCCAATATGTCACGGTTTTACTTGGATCGAAACAAACTGGACGTACGTATTTAGCTTGGCTACAAAGGGGCGGAGCGAACAAAACGTGCGCCGCGTCATAGATATTCATGCAAGGAGTCACACATGGGATCCCTCGGAAACCTTCTCAAGGCCAACGGCATGGGCTGGGGCATTCTCCAGCTTCTTCCCCTGGTCAACATGCTCAAGACCCTTCAGGGGCTGGACACCGCGAGCTCGAACTCCTGACGTTCGACCACAACAATTCTTCCGAAACAACACAGGAGTAGTCGCATGACCTCGATTCAGAATCTCGACGCCTTCCTCAAGAGCGTTCTCGCGTTCGTGACCAAGTTGAACGCGGGATCGGCAGACGGCTCGGGTTCGGCCGGTTCCACTGCCGAGTAGTTCTCGGTCCCCACTTCATTTCAACTGCATCCCGACATAAGGAGACCCGACATGGGTTCGTTCGAAGACTTCAGCGGCGTCGTCAAGACGTTCATTCCGGTACTCAAGGACCTGTTCACGGCACTCGGTGGTGGCTCGCTCACCCCGGGTACCGGATCGGCGGCTGACAAGTAAGTCCCGTTTGTCCGAAAGTGTGGCTCGCGGTTGTCTGCGGGCCACACTTTCTGCATTTCAATTGTGAGCTAAATCACATTATTGGATATTTCGAACTGTCTATTGGTGCTCTGAACTGCAATTATGCCAGAAGGTGTTACCGACAGTTCACGTTGGTAGCTATTCGGTAGCTAGACAAGTGTGAGCAGTCGGTCTATAAATGCAGGCAGCGCCAAGGTAGTGCGCTACATCACAGCTCGGGATGTTGTTCGGGGGGCGGTTCAGCCATCCGCGCGGCAGAAGTTCCCGAACCATCTCGGCCACCGCCTGCGGCCGGAATGGCGCTGGAACATCACACCACCTCACAAACAGGAGAACCTCCTATGTTCGGATCACTCAGCACCCTCGGACCCCTGCTCACCGCGCTCGGAGCTTTCCTCAAGTCCGTTCCCACCGAATCGCTGTCCGGCGAGGGCGAGGGCTCGTCCACCGGTTCACTCTCGGGTCTGTCCAGCGGATCCGCCGAGTAGTCATCCCTTCCGGCAGGTCCATTCGGCTCTGCCAATCGGATTGCATGCGGGTGCCCTCTGTCCACTGTCGTGGCCGGAGGGCACCCGCGTTTGCGGAGATTTTCGTAGTTGCCGTTTTGGCATGTGAACACAGAACTGTGAGTGGCAGCACCTGCGTACGATGGTTCGACGACATCGGCATACGGTCACCGCGACGTCCGGTGCTCCCGAATTCAGAGGTAGCCGACCGCGAGGTGACGCATGGTAGGGACGAGTCGCTTTCTGCGCCTTCTCCTAGTGCTGGCCGTTGTACTTGCGGCTTCGTTGATCGGCATCCTCACGCGCCCACCAGGGTTGCTCGCGACATTCTGGTGCGCCAACGCCATTCTGCTGGGAATGATGGTCAGATGGCCGGTCCTGATCGAGTGGCCGACGTGGATCGCTGCGGCTGTCGGATACGTCTGCGCTGACCTGATCACCGGCAACTCGCTCTCGCTTGCGGTGCAGTTGAACGGGGCGAACCTCGCCGGAGTCACAGTCGGTGTTCTTGTTCTGTACTACTTGAAGCGCACACCGTTCCGATTGGTCGATTCGCAGTCACTGGTGTGGATGGTCTTCGTCTCGTTCGTCGCGGCGACTGGTACCGCGGCCACTGCCGGCGCCTTGGACCGGCTCTTACGCGGTCAGTCATTTACCGACACGTTTTTCCACTGGGGCGCCACCGAGGTCATGGCGTACCTGCTGGTCCTTCCTCTCATTCTCACTCTCACCATCCCGTCGAGCCTTGCTGAGTTCCGCAGCAAACTGACTGCCAAAACTGTCGCCGCTATGAGCGTTCCGCTACTCGCCACTGCAGCCTGCGTGCCGATCGCCCTGAGTATCGAAGGTCCGATCGCGCTGGTCCTTCCGATTCCGGCTCTCCTGTGGTGCGCCACTCGCATCTCGGTTCCGAGCACTGCCTTCGTTTCCGTGGTCTGGTCGGTGTGGTCGCTCATGATGGCGGGTAGCGGTCGACTCGATATCGGAGATCAAGCCGCCTCGACGTGGAACGAGGACGTCATCACGTCCATTGCCGTCACGCTGATCGCGTTGGGGCCGATCGCGGTTGCCTGTGCGACCGAGGAACGTCGCGCTGCCGAGCGTGAGCTCTTCCTTGCTGTCGAATTCGACCATCTGACCGGGGTCCTCTCGCGTGGTGCGTTTCTCGGGCATGCGGAATCGGAGCTTGCCGCCGCGGCCCGCACACAATCCCCGGTCGGCCTGCTGATGCTCGACCTGGACCACTTCAAGAGCATCAACGACACGCATGGACATATGACCGGTGACAGCGTTCTCGCCAACTTCGCCGAACGGGCCGCTGACCGATTGTCGGACGGCGATCTGATCGGAAGGCTCGGCGGCGAGGAGTTCGCCATTCTGCTTCCGGACTGCAGCTACGCGCGAGCAGTCGATGTGGCCGAGGCGGTCCGCGGCGCGCAAGTCGAGTACTCGGCCGAATCAGAAGTGACGAGCACCGTCAGTGTCGGCGTCGCGTGGGTCGATCATGCGACGCCGACGTTGACCACCCTCATGAGCGTCGCGGACGAGGCTCTGTACGAAGCCAAGCGCGCCGGGCGCAACCTCGTGAAAGTGCGCCGGCTCGGCAACGATGCATTGCCGCAACGGAATTCCGAGCCCGATATGGCCACCCGCACCTATCGCAAACCTGACATACCACGAACGATCAGGCGAGGATTTGGCCGCGAAGGTGTGGTGGACGGCCGATAACCGCGCTGACCTGCATCGGGATTGGCATATAGTCGCACCCATGCAGCTTGATTCGACGCCTTCGCCCCTGCCGACGCTTCCGCTCCGATTCGGAACTCCTCTGACCGAGAACTCCATCCGCGTGATGATGTTGGGATCAGGCGAGTTGGGTAAGGAAGTTGTCATCGCGTTGCAGCGTCTTGGCGTCGAAGTGATTGCGGTGGATCGGTATCCCGATGCCCCTGGGCACCAGGTGGCTCATCGTGCGCATACCGTCGACATGACCGATCCGGAAGCGCTGCTTGCCGTCATCGAGTTGGAAAAGCCTCACTTCGTGGTTCCCGAGATCGAGGCCATTGCGACGGATGCGCTTGCACTCGTTGAAGAACGCGGGGCCGCGGTGGTCATTCCGACCGCCCGCGCCACCCAGCTCACGATGAACCGTGAGGGGATCCGTCGGCTCGCGGCCGAGGAGTTGAGCCTGCCCACTTCGCCGTACGCTTTCGCGGACTCGCTTGCCGAAGTGCAGGCAGCGACAGACCGAATCGGTTTCCCGTGCGTCATCAAGCCCGTCATGTCCTCGTCGGGGAAGGGGCAGTCGACCGTTCGATCCGCCGAAGATCTCGACGCCGCATGGGATTACGCGATGGCCGGAGGTCGTGTGAATCACGGCCGGGTGATCGTCGAGGGTTTTGTCGATTTCGATTACGAGATAACACAATTGACGGTTCGCGCCGTCGGCGAGAGCGGTCAGGTCGAGACGTCGTTCTGCGAGCCGATCGGGCACCTGCAGGAAGCCGGTGACTACATCGAATCGTGGCAGCCGCAGCAGATGTCCGCGGTTGCCCTCGCCTCGGCCCGAGACGTCGCCGAGAAGGTGACCACGGCTCTGGGCGGGCGAGGCATCTTCGGCGTCGAGCTATTCGTGAAGGGCGACGACGTCTTCTTCTCCGAAGTGAGCCCACGGCCGCACGACACCGGATTGGTGACTCTGCGGACGCAGCGACTTTCGGAGTTCGAGCTGCATGCCCGCGCGATCCTGGGCTTGCCGGTCGACACGACGCTCACGGTGCCGGGAGCATCGGCGGTGATCTACGGCGGAATGGAGGCCAAGGGGATCGGATTCGACGGCGTCGCCGAGGCACTCTCGGTTCCCGAGACGGACCTGCGGCTCTTCGGCAAGCCCGAGAGCTTCACGCGTCGTCGCATGGGTGTTGCAGTGTCGACGGCCGCCGATGTGCCGACTGCACGCGCCCGTGCTCGCGAGGCCGCGTCGAAGGTGCGTCCCGTCGGATGAGTCCTGTGGCCGAGGTCCTCGTCGGGCTGGTCATCCTGGTCGGTCTGATCGGTGTCGTCGTTCCGATTCTTCCGGGGACACTTCTCGTTTTCGGTGCAATTCTGGTGTGGGCGATCATGACCGGTGGCGCGACAGCGTGGACGGTGTTCGCGCTGTCGACGCTGGCACTGGTGGTCACCGGGATCGTGAAGTACACCTGGCCAGGCAAGCGGATGAAGTCCGGGGGAGTGCCCAACCTGTCGGTGGTGGTCGGCGGCGTCGTCGGCATCATCGGGTTCTTCGTGATTCCGGTCGTGGGCTTGTTCCTCGGATTCATCGTCGGAACGTATTTCGCCGAACTAGCGCGGCTGCGCCGTTACGACATCGCCTGGTCGTCGACGCTTCACGCGGTGAAGGCAGTCGGATTGTCCATGCTGGTGGAACTGTTCGGAGCGCTGATCGCGGCGGGGCTGTGGCTGGGAGCCGTCGCGTTCACTTGAGCGCAGCGGTACCAGGAGCGGGCGTTGTCGCACATGACCGCGGACAGGTCGTCGCCGACAGCTTCGGCGATCACGTCCAGGTCGTGGACCTCGAACGCTCGACGTGCCCGTGTGCCGGGTAGATCGGTGCCGAACATCAGCGCAGCGGGGTTGACCGCGTGGATCTGGCGAAGCACGTCGCCGACGTCGGAGATGGTGGTGCGGCCGAACCCGGTGGCTTTGACGCGTACCCCGCGGTCGACGAGGTTCAGGAGATACGGCAGTCCGCGGGTGGACATTCCCAAGTGGTCGATGCTCACCGCCGGCAATTTGGCGAAGACGGGTTCCAACGACAGCAACAGCGTGGCATCGACGTAGAACTCGGCGTGCCAGCCGACCAGATCGAATGCGCGGTTGGCGAGATCGGCGAGTAGACGCAGGTCGGTGGCGCCTCGGCGCAGATTGAATCGGACGGCGCGCACTCCCAGCGCGTCCAGCGCAACGATGTCTTCATCCGTCGCATCGAGCGGCAAAGCAGTGACGCCCACCCAGCCTTCGCCGAGCTCGGACAAGGCGGCTTTCAGGTATTCCTGGTCATTGCCCTGGTACGACGCGGTCACCACAGCGCCGCCGTCAACACTCAGGCCCTTCAGTGAGGCAAGCCGGGCCCGGTAATCGGCCACGGTGAAGGGCTCAGGCAGGTACCCGTGATTCTCGACCAGCGGGAAGCGCGGGTCGATGATATGCACGTGGGCGTCAAACACGGGGTCTATTTTGCCCTGTTGCCTTGGGTCCCCGCACACACCACCGGCCCGATGTGACCTGGGTCGCGTCGGGCCGGTGGAGGGCTTCTGTTCAGTTACTTCTGCGCACTCAGTTCGCGCGGTCGGGCTCGGACGCCTTCAGCATGTCGTGACGCTCGACGACCTTGATGCGCTCACGGCCTTCGGGCTCGCCCAGGCTGCGCTCGTGCGCGTCGAGGCGGTACCAGCCCTGCCAGGTCGTGTACGGCACCTGCTTGCCTTCGAGGAACTCGATGACGGCGTTCTCGTCGGGGTTCGCGGCGCCGGCGAAGCCGACGGAATCCTCGAGAAGATTCGCGACGGTTTCGTTGGCGTCACCCTTCGTGTGGCCGATGAGGCCGACGGGGCCGCGCTTGATCCAGCCGGTGACGTAGGTGGCCGGCATGAACCGGGCTGCGCCCTCGGCGTTGTCGTCGGCGACGACGCGTCCGGCGTCGTTGGGGACGGTGCCCGCCTGGTCGTCGAACGGCAGCTGCGTGACGTTCTGCGAGAGGTAACCGACGGCGCGGTACACGGCCTGGACATCCCAGTCCTTGTACGTGCCGGTGCCCTTGACGTTGCCGGTGCCGTCGAGCTGAGTGCGCTCGGTGCGCAAGCCGACGACCTTGCCGTCTTCACCGAGGATCTCCGTGGGAGATTCGAAGAAGTGCAGGAACAGCTTGTGGGGGCGGGCTCCGACGTCGCGAATTGCCCAGTCCTGCAGCGTATTCGCAACCATGTCGACCTGCTTGGAGTTGCGGCGAGCCTGCTCGGAGCCCTCGTCGTAGTCGATGTCCTCGGGGTCGACGATGACCTCGATGGTCGGGGAATGGTCGAGCTCACGCAGTTCGAGAGGCGTGAACTTGGCCTGGGCCGGGCCACGGCGTCCGAAGACGTGAACCTCGACGGCCTTGTTGTTCTTGAGGCCCTCGTAGACGTTGGCGGGGATCTCGGTCGGCAGCAGTTCGTCGCCGGTCTTGGCGAGGACGCGGGCGATGTCGAGCGCAACGTTGCCCACGCCGAGGACAGCGACCTTCTCGGCTTCGAGCGGCCACGTACGCGGCACGTCGGGGTGGCCGTCGTACCAGGAGACGAAGTCGGCCGCGCCATAGCTGCCGTCGAGTTCGATACCCGGGATGCCGAGCGCGCGGTCGGCGTTGGCGCCGGTCGAGAAGATGACCGCGTCGTAGAACGACTGCAGGTCGTCGAGGGTGATGTCGGTGCCGTAGTCGATGTTGCCCAGCAGGCGGACCTGAGGCTTGTCGAGCACCTTGTGCAGAGCGGTGATGATGCCCTTGATGCGCGGATGATCAGGCGCGACGCCGTAACGAATCAGGCCGAAGGGCGCGGGCATGCGCTCGAAGAGGTCGATGCTGACGCCGCGGCCGGAGACTGCGGTGTCGGATTTCATGAGGGCGTCGGCGGCGTAGATGCCGGCGGGGCCGGCGCCGACGATCGCGACCCGGAGTGGGCGGTTGGAGTCAGTCATCGTGAGGACAGCTACCTTCTTCGAAGTTCGGACAACATATCGACAAGTATCCAATTTAGCCGAACCTAAGCACAGTGCCTCGGTTGCGGCCGAACGGATCCACACTCTCACTCGATCGGTTGTGGGTAAACCTATTCTTTCTTCCCATTCTCCCGTTGTCTCGGGTATTCGGGGTAGGGGCCTGGTCCTTGACGGGCCACAATTTCAAGTTGTGGGGGAGTATTGGCGTTATGAGTGACGAGCTTCGCGAATCCGACAACATCGATGGCAAGAAGGCGTCTGCGGGGCCGTTCCTCTTGGCTGTCGCCATCGTCGCCTTGATTCTGGGTGGAATCTTCGTCGCATCGTGGATCTCGCCGGCCGAGGAGAACGTCACCGAGTCGGACCGCGTGAGCCGCTCCGTCACCGACTACGTCGATGCCGAGAATCGAAATGACGCGGAGACGGTCAAGACCCTGACCTGCGCGAGCTTCAATTCGAGCACTGGTCCGATGGCCGGCGTCGACGGAACGGTCGAACTGAAGGGTGTGGACGGGGTCGTGGTCAACGGCGATCGCGCCCGGGCCGACGTGACGATCACCGGCGGCGGAGCGGGCGAGCGGGTCTCGACCTGGGCCCTGACCCGCGACGGCAACCGTTGGGTCGTCTGTAACTGACGGCCCGCTCAGGCGCTCACGGCAGTCTTGTGAAAACATGGACTACGTGAGTTACGCAGGCGATCTGACGCCGGAGCAAGCCTGGGAGCTGCTCCGCGAAAACCCCGACGCCGTGCTGGTCGACGTGCGGACCGATGCGGAGTGGAAGTACGTCGGTGTCCCCGATGTTTCCTCCCTCGGCAAGCAGGCCGCACTGATCGAATGGGTGAGCCACCCGACCGGCGCGCGCAATGACAACTTCGTCGACCAGTTGAAGGAAGCCGGCATCACCGCCGATTCCTCCGGGTCGGAGCGTCCGGTGATCTTCCTGTGTCGATCCGGACAACGTTCCATCGGTGCGGCGGAAGCTGCGACTGCGGCGGGCATCGGCCCGTCGTACAACGTGCTCGACGGGTTCGAAGGCGCATTGGGTGCCGACGGACATCGCGGACTTGTAGGTTGGCGGGCCATCGGCTTGCCATGGAGGCAGCAGTGAGCGGAATTCCCCAGGGTGGCGCATTTCAACGAGCGCTGCCGGACGACGTCGGTCTCGGCACTCTCGGTGTTCGCGGTGGACTGATGCGTACCGGGTTCGAGGAGACTTCCGAAGCGTTGTTCCTCAACTCCGGATTCGTCTACGAGAGTGCAGAAGCCGCCGAACAAGCCTTCACCGGCGAGGTGGATCATTTTGTCTACTCCCGCTACGGCAATCCGACGGTCAAGATGTTCGAAGAGCGTCTGCGTCTCATCGAAGGCGCGGAAGCCTGCTTTGCGACTGCCAGCGGAATGTCGGCTGTCTTCACCGCGTTGGGCGCGCTGTTGGGCAACGGCGACCGATTGGTGGCTGCGCGCAGCCTGTTCGGATCCTGCTTTGTCGTGTGCAACGAGATCCTTCCGCGCTGGGGAGTCGAGGTCGTCTTCGTCGACGGTGAAGACAACGCGCAGTGGGAAGAAGCGCTCTCGGTGCCGACCACTGCGGTGTTCTTCGAGACGCCGTCCAACCCGATGCAGTCCCTCGTCGACGTTCGGCGGGTGTCGGAGCTTGCTCATGCTGCCGGTGCAAAGGTAGTGCTGGACAACGTCTTCGCGACGCCGCTTCTGCAGCGCAGCCTCGATCTGGGTGCCGACGTCGTGGTGTACTCCGGTACCAAGCACATCGACGGTCAGGGCCGCGTGCTCGGCGGCGCGATCCTCGGAACCGAGGAATACATCAGCGGTCCCGTCCGAGAACTGATGCGGCACACCGGTCCTGCGCTCAGCCCGTTCAATGCGTGGACTCTGCTCAAGGGTCTCGAGACCATGCCGGTCCGTATTCGGCACTCCGTGGCTTCGGCACTCGAGATCGCCGAATTCCTCGAAGGGCACTCCGGCGTCAAGTGGGTCAAGTATCCGTACCTGACTTCGCACCCGCAGCACGAACTCGCGAAGTCTCAAATGAGCGGCGGCGGAACTGTAGTCACATTCGAGCTCAATGCGCCTGACGGCGAGGGCAAGAAGCGGGCGTTCGAGGTTCTCAACGGCCTGCGCGTCATTGACATCTCCAACAACTTGGGAGATTCCAAGTCTTTGATCACCCACCCCGCAACCACAACGCACCGGGCGATGGGTCCGGAAGGCCGTGCAGCGGTGGGTCTTACAGACGGCGTTGTGCGTTTGTCGGTGGGGCTGGAAGATACCGCCGATCTCTTGGCTGATCTGAAGCGAGCCCTCGGCTGATCCGGTAGAACGCCTTGCCCTCGAACTTCGTTTGGCGAGGCGTTCTACGGCGCAGGTGTCAGACCCAGTTGTTTGACGTCGATCGTCAACGCCGTCGTATTCAGTGTGAGGCCTGAGCTTGTCGTGTCGGCGGGGTAGATCGTGAACAGCACCTGCGCGGTCAGGTTGGTGTTGTTCAACGCCGATGTGACCGGGATGAGGTTCGGCGTCGGTGCCGTGCTGTCGTACAGCAGATTGTTGCTCTGATCCGTGACGTACGTGCGAAGGTCGATGTTGGCGGCTGCGAGCCCGCCGCTCAACTTGGTCTTGTCGACTGTCACGTTCGCTTTCAGACGAGGGCCGGTGGACATCACCTTCGAATCGCAGAAATACGTGTAGTTGAATCCGGGCTTGAGTCGGTAGGTAGTGATGTCCGGGATATATACGAGTGGATTCGGATTGGTGGGCGCGTTGACGTAGACCTGCGAATACCAGCCCCCGCCGCTCGTGGTCACGCATGCTCCCAGATCCAGGGTCCCGGACTGGACAGCGGCGCTCGTCAGGGTCGTACTGTCCGTCCATTTCGCCAATGTGCCCGAGCCGCCGAGCAATACAGCTCCGGCCGCGGCGACTGCCATGGCGGCTTTCGTCGTCTTTTTCATCACGGCACCAGGGCCTTGATCTCGTCCGGACGTTCGCTCGGGGCAGGAGATTCGGCCCAGACTCCCGCTGACGTGTCGATGACGGTGACGCCGCCACTGGTGATCACATACAACTGATCGGTTCCGGTGAGCCAGTGGAGGACAGCGTCGGCGTCGACGGTACCTCGATACACCTCAGTTCCTGATGAATTCGACACGGACACAACGGGTCCACTGGCAGTCGAGAGCTTCTGGGCGCTGAGACCGGTCGTGGTCACCGGGGCGTCGATGGGAACCTCGCTCGGGGTGGTCGTAGTTGTTGTGGGCGCCGTTGTCATGGTCGTTGTTGTTGTCGTTGTGGACGGAGTAGTTGTAGCCGGTGACGAGGTGGTTGTCGAAGGTGTAGTTGTGCTGGTGGACGTCGGGGCCTGCGAGGTTGTTGATGCGCTCGGAGTAGTCGTGGGTGAAGGTGTGGTCGAACTGACCGCTGCGGTGGAGGTGGTGGTCGTCGCACTCGGAGCTTGTGCAACCAGCGCCGAACGAGCGGCCGGAGCTGAGGCTGCCATGGTTCCGCTCGTGGGTCCGGATACACACGCCATGTCATTGAGGATGATGAGCAGTGTCGAACTGCTGATGCGGTACCCGGTGTATTCCGGTGTCACGTAAGTTCCAACGAGTCCGTGTAATTCGACGTCGTAGTTCGTGTTCGACAGGAGAATCCCGCCGCTCGGCAGATCGGACAACGTCAGGGTCGTCGAGAGGCCGGTCACGTCTCTGATCACCGGAGGTTGGGTGGTGTTGGTTGCGTTTCGGACGATGATTCGAAATGTATCCGTGGCAACGCCAGGCCAAGCGAGCACGACGGAAGTTCCCTTGTCCGAGCAGGTCATTGACGCGGGAGGTTTCGGAAAGCTCGCAGCAGTGGTGAACGAAATGCTTCCCGCTGTCGCCATGCCCGTGAAGGCGGCCTGGGTTCCGCCGATGTTCGCAATGCCCGCCACGCTGAGACCGACCGTTGTCAATGCGATGATTGCCTTGAAGGCGTGGGAATCGCCGTGCGCGTCCTGACGATCCAGCCTGGGTTCCCCTTCATCCGGTCTTTTCCGTGGGCGAAATGCGATGTACAGGAGTCCTCCGACAGCAATCGCACCAAGCACAAGCCCACTCGGTCCGGACAGCCAGACGGCCACGTAGCCGAGGCGGTTGATGCTGAAGAAAACTCGATCCGCTTCGGTGATGACGTAAGGATCTGGGTCTGTGACGGGATTCGCGTCGCCGCGCAGCTGTGCAATTGCAAGATTGTTGCCTTGCTGCTCGATCGTCTCGACACGATGGGTGATTCGAACGCCTTGGTTGTCGTAGACACTGACGATGTCACCGACCTGAACTTCCGAAGCAGGCACGGTGCGCGCGAATGCCAGAGCACCGGTCTCGATCGTGGGAGACATCGATCCGCTCTTGAAGATCAGCGGAGTGATACCGAAAGCGAAGCCGGCAATGAACAATCCGATGGATGCCAGACCGGCGAGGGCACCGAGGGTGAGCAGAAGTTCGTGAATCCGACGTGGCGTCGAGGCTTTCGGTGACATCTTCGTGTGTCGTGACACGGCGCTCACACCTTTGCCGAGAAGTTCAGGACGATGCTCGACGAGCTGCTCGTCGGTGGGGTCGGACTCGTCGGAAGCGTCACCGAGACACAAAGATTGTCGGTTGCCCCGATAGCCAGCGAACGGTCGGGTGCACCGACCGCCTGATTTGTGGTGAGTGTCAGCGGTAAGGACAACACCACATTGCTGCCATCTGTGCATTTGTTGGCCACAGTTCCGTTCAACGACACAGTCATCCGCAAGTAGGTCGTCAGCGCGCCGCCGCTGGTGGAAGTAATCGTGTATTTCAGAGGAAGATTCACGCCTGCCCCCACGTTGTTGACTTTGACGATGGCGGAGTTCGAGTCGCCGGGAATCATCCCGGTTTTGCCGAGTTGGCTGAAGTTCAGTGTCGTGGTCAGCGTGGGTTGGATTGTGGTATTCAACTGCAGATTGATCGACCCGGTCGTGATATTTCCCGAAGTCGCCATCGCTGAAGACGTCCAGGCCGCGAGCGTGGTTACACCGCCGACACCAAGCACCATCCCCAGCGCGAGCAGCGCGCGAAAACGCGTGCTGGTCAACAGGTGACGAATCCGGTGGGCCGGACGGTCAGGGCGCGAGGGCATCGTGCTGGCCTTTCTCGATCTGGACGGGGTCGGTGAGGTTGGAAGCTGCAGGGTCAGGCGCCAATCGGGCTCGAGCTCGCTCCTTCCGGCCGTCACGGATGCCGCTGATCATCATGTAGGCCGCGTACAGCAGTAGTGCCGTCACGACTATCACCACGATCACGGTGCGCTGCTCTCCGGTGAGCCAAGTGTTGACGTAGCCGAGATACGGAAGGCTGTACCAGACCTTTCCCCGGATCTGTACTGGCCGTACTTCTTTCTCGTCGCGTTCACCATTCGCGTCGCCCTGGGTGATGAAAGTTCGTTCACCCTTTTGGTTTTCACTTGTGGCGATGATCCGGTGCGTGACGACGGTCGGCTGACCCGATTCCAGCTGGTACGTAATAGGTGTACCGATCCCCAGTTCGGACGGATCGACAGGTTTGACGACGACCAGTGATCCAGGGTTGTACGTCGGGCGCATCGAACCGGTCAGAATCGTGAAGCGCTGCGCTCCCGCGAAGAAGGGGATGACAATGGTTGCGACGATGACTGCCGAAATCGCCAGCAGCAGTGTCCAACTGACGATAGAGGTGACCCACCACAGAGGGCCGGTACGTTCACCGCGTTTGGTCGAGTGTTTCGTCATGCCGCCCCTGCCTGGAACGTGAAGGTGGCGTTGGTCGTCTGACCGGAAACCGCACCAACACCCACCGTGAGCCGCAGACACAGGATGTAGGTGCCACCGGCTGCGAGCGGAGTCGGCATGTACGCGGGGGAAACCGGGTACTGCAGCGATGCATTCATCGATCCGGACGTCACTGGGGTTACTGCCGGAGCCGCGGTGTTGACGCCGGCCGGGCAGGCGCCTTCGTTGGCGACTCCGTACGTGGTCAACGTGAATCCCGGAAGTGCGCTCGTCGACTGCATTCGCCACTGCAGAGGATCAGACCCCGAATTCTTGACGGTGAGCGGAGCTTGCACCGTGTTTCCCGGGACCACAGGCGTCGTGGCCGTCGTCAAATTCGCCAGGGTGTACGCCGCACTGGTTCCGGCCGATGTACCAACGGTGAGGTTGACGCTTGCAGCGGTTGCGGTCCCACCACTCGCGCTCGCCGAATCGGACCACAGCGCGAGCGACTGCTGTGACGATGCGAACACCGCTACAGCAGCCACCGCGACTGCGATCGCTCCCCAGACCTTTTTCCTCATGAAATTACGGAGCCGGAGTCAGCGCTGTCTGAGTGACGACCAGCTTCATCGCCGCCAAGTTCAGCGACTGATTCTGCGCGACCTGGTTGGCCACCTCGGTGAAGTTCAGACGGACTCCGACGTGCACGATCGTGCCGTTCTGTACCTTGGTGATCTGTGAAATCGGGTTGCCACCAGCGTCCTTGATGGTCGTAACCGGCTGTACAGCGGCGGCAAGTTCGGCGCTGTTGGCACCTGGAACGATGCCGGCCGTATCAGCGGTCAGAACAGCCGCGAGACGATCGCCCACTGCGGTCACTGTGACGTCGCAGGTGTATTCGATGCTCTCGGTGGTGACGATGCGGTAAGCCGAGATGTTGGTGATCGCGGTCTTCGTCGGATTGAGGGAGTTCCAACCGCCGCCGACCGGTGCGCAGGCGCTCAGGTCGAGTGCACCGGAAGTGACGGGTCCGCCGCCACTGACGTCGGCCGAGTCGCTCCACACAGCGAGCGAGCCCGCACCGCCGAGGAGGAGGGCGCCGGCCGCCGCAGCAGCGATCGCGCCCTTGGTCTGCTTCTTCATGAAAATCTCATTTCATGTCTGGGACCCGAAATGGGTCGTTCAGACATGAGTATCAGCCACGGCAAACGATTCGTTACTACTTTTTCTCAAATTTCTTTTTGGACTGCGATCCACCTATTGTCGGGGGTGTATTCGCCTCTGACCTGCGAATAACTATCAGTACGCAATCTTCCTTCGAAAGAAACCGCTTGTTTGTCCAGCTGGACAAAGTGGACGAGTCGGATCCTGGCAAATCTAGTGTTTTTTACCAGTTAATTACCGACTTGCGGTTTTGTTTTGCAATTGAATCAATTGTTTGCGGTGCTACGGAATGGATCGGTTGTCATTCCTACAAGATCGGCGACCGACTCGAGAACGACTGTGGGTCGGTACGGGAAGAGCTCCACCGACGCGCGGGTCGAGATCCCGGTCATCACCAGAATCGTCTGCAGTCCGGCTTCGAGGCCACAGACGATGTCGGTGTCCATCCGGTCGCCGATCATCAACGTGTTGGCCGAATGGGCGCCGATGGACCGCAGGGCAGAGCGCATCATCAAGGCGTTGGGCTTGCCGACGTAGTAGGGATCGCGTCCGGTTGCCTTGGTGATGAGAGCCGCGACCGAGCCGGTGGCCGGCAGCGAGCCGTCACGCGACGGCCCAGTGGCGTCGGGGTTGGTGGCGATGAACCGCGAACCACGCTCGACCAGTCGAATCGCGGTGGTGATCGCCTCGAACGAGTACGTGCGCGTCTCGCCGAGTACGACGTAGTCGGGGTCACTGTCCGTCAGGACGTAACCGATGTCGTGCAGGGCAGTGGTCAGGCCCGATTCGCCGACCACGTAGGCGCTGCCGCCTGGCCGCTGGTTGGCCAGGAACGTCGCGGTAGCGAGCGCTGACGTCCAGATCGACTTCTCCGGGATGTCGAGTCCCGAATTGAGCAAGCGTGCTCGCAGGTCACGCGGGGTTCGGATGGAGTTGTTGGTGAGCACCATGTACGGGATGTCGTTCGACGCCAGCTCTGCCAGGAACGTGTCCGCTCCAGGTATCAAGTGCTCCTCGTGGACGAGAACCCCGTCCATGTCCATGAGGTAGGTCCAACCGGTCTGATCTTCTGTACTGGTCATGACTCCAGTATGTGCGGGTGCCGCCCGATGTGGGCGATCAAGCGAGAAGGCGCCACAGCCCGATCAGGCCGACGGCGACAATCGTGTAGCGCAATGCAGTGGGGGACAGGCGCCGTCCGTAGCGGGCGCCCAGGACGCCACCGCCGAGCGAGCCGACAGCGATCAAACCGGCTGCTGCCCAATTGATCTGATCGAACGCCAGAGTGATGTACATGCCCGCTGCAACGATGTTGACGAGCAGTGAGAGCAGGTTCTTCGCGCCGTTCATGCGTTGGAGGGTTTCCGGGAGGATGGCACCCATCACACCGATGAGAAGGATGCCCTGCGCGGCAGTGAAGTAGCCGCCGTAGATGCCGACCGCAAAGGTGCCGGCGGTCAGGAGCATCAGCCTCTTGGTGGACAGCGTCGTTTCTTCGGTGGAACGCTTCTTGGCCCACGCCTGGATGCGTGGTTGGAGGAGGACGAGCGCGAGAGCGAGGACCAACAGCACCGGAACGATGGTTTCGAACAGTTTCTCGGGTAGATGCATGAGCAACCAGGAACCGAGTAGTGCCCCGGCGAGTGACGCCGGAATCTGCCACTTCAGTCGATCCCACTGTCCGGACAGCTCGCGTCGGTAGCCCCAGGTGCCGGAAACTCCGCCGGCGACGAGCCCGACCGCGTTGGACATGGTCGCGGTCACGGGCGGCATGCCGAAGGCGACCAGCGTCGGGAACGTGATCAGCGTTCCACTGCCGACCACGGCGTTGATCGCGCCCGCACCGATGCCGGCCAGCAATATGAAGAAAGCGTCGAGTCCACTCACTCCGCAGACGGTACGGCAGAGGAAAAGTCGGTCCAGACGGCGGTCCCGGTCTTCGTTCGAACACTCCATTGAACACGTCTAACGCGGCTTCGGACACCGTTGGAATCAGTGCGATTTCAACCTGGTTGATCTTTCATTTCCCTTGCAGTGCAGGGAAATACAACATTTGACGACTAGACATTTCGGGTCTAGTCTTTGCTCACCATCCAGAGCGACCGAGAGACCTGGCTCGTCGACGTCGCAGCAACCCCCCGAGTGATCGGGAGCGGGTGCTACCGCCAGGACCGATGGAAGGCATCACATGGGTTCCACTTCGCACGCTCCGCACAGGCGCCGCCATATCGATCTGTGCCGCACCGCTTCGTGTCACTGTCGCTGACCGAACCGTCGTCTTCGCAACTCGAGCTCACCAACTCGAGACCACAGCTGCGTTCCCATTCCCCGAAAGGTCTATTCGTCATGTCCACTCCGTCAGGTAGCGCGCCGTGAGCGCGCCCACCGATGTCCGCCCCGAAAAGTCGGTGTCCGAGCCGCAACTTCCGGACTCGGAGCTTGTCGTTGCTCGCACCTGGCACCCGCTGCGCTGGGTGATCAGTGCGGTCGTGCTGGTACTGCTTGCTCAGTTCATCCACGGACTCGTCGTCAACCCCGGCTGGGACTGGCCGACCTTCGCGCAGTACTTCACCGCGAAATCAGTGCTCGCCGCGCTGTGGATGACGATCAAACTGACGCTGTGGGGGACGATCCTCGGATTCGGTCTCGGTGTTTTCCTGGCACTCGGTCGGTTGTCGAAAAACCCGGTCCTGCAGGTGATCGCTTGGACCTACATCTGGGCCTTCCGCTCGATTCCACTCATCGTGCAGCTGCTCTTCTGGTTCAACATCACCTACCTGTACCAGACGCTTTCTCTCGGAATACCTTTCGGGCCCGAGTTCTTCACCTTCCAGGTCAGCGGTGTGATCGGCGGATTCACCGCGGCGGTCATCGGTTTGGCGCTGCACCAGGCTGCATACTCGGCCGAGATCATCCGCTCCGGAATCATTTCGGTGGATCACGGCCAGATCGAAGCTGCTCACTCGCTCGGTATTCCGCGCAGTCGCCAGTTCTTCAAGATCGTTCTCCCGCAGGCAATGCGAGCGATTCTCCCTAACGCCGCCAACGAGGTCATCGGACTCTTCAAGGGAACGTCGATCGTCTCCACCATGGCAATCGCCGAACTGTTCTACCAGGTGCAGGTCATCTTCGGCCGCAACGGACGAGTCGTGCCCCTGCTGATGGTCGCCACGATCTGGTACATCATCCTCACGACGTTGCTCTCGATCGGTCAGTACTACGTGGAGCGCCACTATGCACGAGGATCCGCCCGTGCGCTTCCGTTGACTCCGGTACAGAAGGCGCGCAAGAAGTTCGAAGAGATTCGCGATGCGCGTCTCGATATTCCGAGAGGTGCGACCCGATGACCGCAGAACTGGCCGAAGAGACGGTGTATGCCGTCGAAGCGCGCGGAATTCACAAGTCGTTCGGCACGCTGGAAGTACTTGCCGGCGTTGATCTCCTGGTCCGCAAGGGCGAAGTGACCGTCATTCTCGGTCCGTCGGGTTCCGGTAAGTCCACCTTGCTGCGCACCCTCAATCACCTCGAGAAGGTCGACCGCGGGACCGTGCGGATCGACGGAGAACTGATCGGGTACCGGCGCAAGGGAAATCGGCTCCACGAACTGCGTGACCGCGAGATCCTGAAACAGCGTTCGCACATCGGATTCGTGTTCCAGAACTTCAACCTGTTTCCGCACCTGACCGCGTTGGAAAACGTGGTGGAAGCGCCGCTCTCGGCCCAGAAGCGTGATCGTGACGAGGTGTACCGCGAGGCCCGCGCACTGCTCGAGCGAGTGGGAGTGGGGGACAAGGCGGACGAGTATCCCCGCCAACTCTCCGGTGGCCAGCAACAGCGCGTCGCGATAGCGCGAGCGCTGGCACTGCGGCCGGCGGTCATTCTCTTCGACGAGCCGACGTCGGCGCTCGACCCGGAACTGGTGGGCGAGGTTCTCGAAGTCCTCGCTCAGCTGGCCCGTGACGGCGCCACCTTGGTGATCGTCACACACGAGGTCGGATTTGCTCGGGAAGTGGCGGACACAGCGGTCTTCATGGACGGCGGCGTCATCGTCGAACAGGGCCCACCTTCGCAGGTGATCGACAATCCGGTCCACGAACGGACCAAAGCTTTTCTCTCCCGCGTCCTCTGACGCGACCCAGACTCATTCCCGGAAGGAAAAATTGATGTTCTCCCCATCCCGTCGCGCGACTTTTCTGATCTCGGCCCTTGCCACAGTCGGACTGCTCAGCGCTGCATGCAGCAGCGCGGACGCGGAGTCCGACGGCGCCCAGGTCACCGCTGCTGCGGGTTACAACCTCACTGCCGATCAGAACCGCATTACCACCGACAAGGTGGATTCCATCGCCGCCGAGCTACCTCAGGACATCCGCGATCGTGGCACGCTGCGCGTCACCGGCAGTGCCGGTTCCGCTCCGCCGCTCCGCTTCTACGCCGACGACGACACCACTCTCATCGGTTCCGAGACCGACTTCGCCTACTTGATCGGTGACGTTCTCGGTTTGAAGGTCGACCTGCAGACCGCAGACTGGGCACAGAACTTCGTTCGCGTCGATTCCGGCGAGGCCGATGCATTCCTGTCCAATGTGACTGTGACGGAAGAGCGTAAGGAGAAGTACGACTTCGCCACCTACCGACTCGACACCCTCGCCTTCGAAGCCAAGAAGGGAGCCGGGATCTCCATCAAGGAGCCCAAGGACGTCGCGGGTAAGAAGATCGCCGTCTCCTCGGGCACCAATCAGGAAGCGCTGCTGGTCAAATGGAGTGAGCAGAACGTCGCGGCCGGCCTGGCGCCCACCGACATCTCCTACTACCAGAACACCACCGACTACTACCTGCCGCTGCAGTCCGGCCGGATCGACGCCTACTTCGGACCGAACCCGTCGTCGCAGTTCCATGCCAAGCAGTCGGGTGAAACCGAAGTCGTCGGTGAGTTCTCCGGTGCAGGCGACACGCTGCAGGGTCAGATCGCGGTTCTGGTGAAGAAGGACAATGGCCTGATCAAGGCAATCAACGACGCGATCAACCACACGATCGAGAACGGCACGTACCAGCAGATCCTCGAGCGCTGGAACATCACGAGTGAAGCCGTCGACACGTCCCTGATCAACCCGCCCGGCCTTCCGAAGACCAAGTGAGCTCTCGTCCATGAGTGAGATTTTCGATGCGATCGTCATCGGTGGAGGACTCGTCGGGTCCTCCGCCGCCTGGCGGCTCGCGGCGCGCGGACGTAGCGTCGTTCAGCTGGAACAGTTCGGGCCGGGGCACAAGCACGGTGCGTCGCACGGTACTTCGCGCATCTACCGGCAGGCGTACGACAATCACCTGTACACCGGGTTGGCGGCCGACGCGCTGCCGCTGTGGCGGGAGTTGGAGACCACGACGGACATCGGGTTCCTGGAACTCACCGGTGCCGTTGATCACGGCCTGCCGCAGGCCGTGCAGTCCAAGGCGAAGATACTTTTCGAGGCGGGCATCAAGGGTGAGATCCTCACCCCTGCCGAGGCGTCCGCCCGTTGGCCGGGGCTGCGATTCGACACCACGGTGCTCCATCACCCCGACGCAGGCCGGTTGCACGCGGACCGCGCCGTGACCGCTCTGAAGGCGGGAGCGGTGTTCGCCGGTGCCGAGGTCCGTCACGATGTTCGGGTGTTGGCACTCGCGCGGGCGTCCTACGGCGTGGACGTGGTGACGGACAGTGGAACGCTCGCAGCTCGTCAGGTAGTGATCGCGGCCGGTGCGTGGACTGCAGATCTGATCGCAGACAGCGGTCTCGGCTCCGAGATCGTACTGCCGACACTGCGCACGACACAGGAACAACCGGCACACTTCGCACCGCTCGATCCCGGAGTCGAGTGGCCGAGTTTCGTTCACCACACCGGCGCAGAATTGGAGACCGCGGGGATCTACGGGCTCGGTTCCGAGGACGGGATCAAGATCGGCGAACACGCGACCGGGCCGGTGGTGACTCCGCAGACCCGTGACTACACCCCTGACGTCGACGGAGAACAGCGATTGGTGGAGTACGCCGAGTCGTGGTTGCCCGGTGTCGATTCCACCCGTGTCGAGTCGCTCACCTGCCTGTACACGAGCACGCCGGACAGTAACTTCGTCATCGACCGAGTCGGAGCCGTCACGGTGGCGGCGGGGTTCTCGGGGCATGGGTTCAAGTTCGGTCCGGCCTTGGGTGAACTTGTGGCGGACCTCGTCGACGGAACCACCCTCGCTCCGGAAGTTTTCAGGCTGGGGGAGCGTTGACCAGATTCATGGAGGAAAGTGTTGTGGCACTGGAGCTCGGAACTCGACAGCTCGAGGGTGTCGGAGCGGTAGAGGTCTATTCGGTATCGCAGGACGATCCCTTGGCAGCTCCACTGATCGCGGAGTTGGCACTCGAATACAGTTCGCGTTACGGCGGGACTCGCGAAGCGATGCTCGAGGATCTCACGACGTATCCGGCAGAAGAATTTGCCTACCCGCAGGGTGCGCTTCTGGTGCTCACCCACGACGGTCTGCCGATCGCCGGTGGTGCGTTTCGTCAATTCGATTCCACCACTGCCGAACTGAAGAGAATCTGGACATCGGTCGACTATCGGAAGCGCGGCCTCGGCAAGGCCGTCGTTCGCGAGTTGGAACGAGAGATCGAACTCCGTGGATACAACCGGGTGTTTCTCACGACGGGTCCTCGGCAACCCGAGGCCGTCGCGCTGTATCTGTCCAGTGGATACACACCGCTTTACGACGCGTCACTCTCGCCCGAAGAGGTGGGCATCCACCCGTTCGAGAAACAACTTCGGGTCCTCGAAAATGTGACTCGAGCAGCAATTCCTACCGACCGGGTTGACAACACCCGGGTTTAACCTCGTACACTTGCGAACGACCATCCAGAGCGACCGAGAGACCTGGCTCATTGAAGTCGCAGCAACCCCCCGAGTGATCGGGTGCGGGTGCTACCGCCAGGACCGATGGAGGAACACGAAATGAAGGCAGTCGAAGGCGGTTTCGATACCGCCTGGTCGCGTCGTCACGTAGACCTGTGCCGCACCGCGGGATCTTTCTGTACCAACTGACCTCGGTCAGTCATTCACACTCAGGCGAGTCGTCGACAAGTCTGTTTTCTCTTCTCTCACAAGTGATTCGTGCTCGATCGCCTTTCTCGTCTCAGGCGACGGGTGCGCTCTTCGGCATGCCTCTTTAGGAGTTCTTGGTGTCTTCGCCCTCATTCGGTGCCCGCAAACGCGCGACCGTAATCGCCGGTATCGGTGCTGTCTCGGTTCTCGGCACCGTCCTCGCCGGCTGCAGCAGCGGGAGTGACAGTGCTGCCGACGCAGGCCCCGCCCAGTCCGGCGGAACCCTTCGCTACGGTCTGTCGCAGGCGCCGACGTGCGCAGATCCGGCCCAGGCCGGCAGTAACCAGACCGTGTATGTCACTCGGACCGTGGTGGATTCGCTGACCGATCAAAATCCCGACACCGGAGAGATCACCCCGTGGCTCGCCAAGAGCTGGGAGATCAGCCCCGACGCCGCTAGCTTCACGTTCGTCCTTCGCGACGACGCCACCTTCAGCGACGGCACCCCGGTGACGGCGGATTCGGTGAAGAAGACCTTCGACTCGGTCAAGAATCTCGGACCGAACGCGTCGTTGGCGAAGAGTTACCTGTCCTCGTACACCGGTACCGACGTCGTAGATGCTCACACGGCGAAGATCAATTTCTCCGGACCCAATGTTCAGTTCCTGCAGGCAACTTCGACGCCACAGCTCGGAATCCTCGCCGATTCCACCACCGCGCTGGCATCCGAGCAGCGCTGCCCCGGTGCAGCGGTGATCGCCTCCGGACCGTTCGTGTACACCGACTGGCAGCAGGACAAGAGCGTCAAGATCGCCAAGCGTGCGGGATACAACTGGGCGTCGGACGCGGTCGCGCATCAGGGTGAGGCCTACCTCGACGGCGTCGACTTCACGGTGGTCCCCGAATCCGGTGTGCGGGCAGGCAGCGTGGCCTCCGGCCAGCTCGATGCGGTCAGCGATGCGCTTCCGCAGGATGCGCCGCAGATCGAGGGCGCAGGCGGACGAATCCTCACAAGGCCGAACCCGGGTGTGAGCTTCTTCTTCCAGCCAAACGTCAGTCGCGGCGTTCTCGCCGATCAGGCTGTTCGCCAGGCCATCATTCCCGCGATCAACCGCCAAGAACTCGTCGACACTGTTCTGGATCCGTCGTTCTTCCCGGCCACGAGCCCGTTGGCTCACACCACTCCGCTCTACAGCGACGAATCCAGTGTCGTGACGTACGACGCCGACAAGTCGGCGAAGCTTCTCGACGCGGCTGGTTGGAAGGCCGGCAGCGACGGTATCCGCGAGAAGGACGGGCAGAAGCTCACTTTCAGCGTCACCTTCAGTCCGGTGTTCTCGGGTAACCAGGCCATCCTCGAGCTCGTACAGCAGCAGCTCAAGAAGGTCGGCGTCGACTTGCAGCTCAACCTGGTCTCGAACGGTGAATGGACCGAGAAGGGAGTATCGGGTGATTACGATTCGCTGTATTACAACAGCACTCGCGCGGACGCCGACATCCTGCGGGCATCGTTCAGCACCGAGGGCCGCAACCTGAACCGTCGCGGCGCAGATCCGGAGCTCGACAAGGTACTCACAGACCAGCTTGCAGCCACGGACAACGGCCAACGCGGCGAACTGGTATCCACTGCACAGGAATTGATCCTCGACCGTGGACTCTCCATCCCCACCATCGAGCTCTCACAGGCCATCGGCGCCGGATCGAGTGTGCAGGACCTGAACTTCGAAGCCTCCTCACGCCTGCAGTTCTACGACGCATGGTTGTCGGGTAAGTAATCATGACTCGATACGTACTCACCCGACTGGGTCAGGCCGCAGTGGTCCTGTGGGCCGCCTTCACCATCTCGTTCGTGATTCTGTTCCTCCTGCCGAGTGATCCCGTCAGCATGGCTGCCGACTCGTCCGGTCAGGGTGTTGCAGTGGATCAGGCTGCGCTCGATCAGCTTCGGGCGCGGTACGGCTTGGACCAGTCGGTGTGGGTGCAGTACTGGACGTCGCTGACGAATGCTCTTCGCGGCGATTTCGGTACATCGATCTCCACCGGTCAGCCGGTGACGGATGCCATCTTCTCGGCGCTGCCCAGCACTCTGGTGCTGGCAACCACCGCCTTGGTTCTGGCCGTGTTGTTCGGAGTGGCGATCGCGTTCTTCGCTACCTACACCCGCAAGCGGTGGCTCGCGAACCTGTTGTTCTCTCTGCCGCCGCTGGGTGTGGCAGTGCCCACTTTCTGGGTGGGCCTGATTCTTCTGCAACTCTTCTCGTTCCGTCTGCACATCTTCCCGGCATTCGGAGACAAGGGATTCGCAACGGTGATTCTTCCGGCGATCACCTTGGCGATCCCGACCGGCGCGGTGATCGCGCAGGTGCTCACGACCAGCCTGCAGTCGACGCTACGTTCGCCGCACGTGGAGACTGCGTACGCCAAGGGCGCAAGCCGTTGGCGCGTGCAGACCCGTCACGCGTTGCGTCTGGCGAGCATTCCGGCATTCACCATTGCCGGTGTGCTGGTCGGCACGCTGCTGGCGGGCTCGGTGGTTGTGGAAACGGTGTTCTCTCGCGCGGGCGTCGGCCGTCTGACACAGACGTCGGTGATGGCGCAGGACATCCCGGTGGTGCAGGGAGTCGTTGTGTTCGCCTCTCTCGTGTTCGTGCTCGTCAACCTCGCGGTCGACCTCTTCTACCCTTTGATAGATCCACGGATCATCCAGACGAAGAAGAGTCACACCGAAAAGTCGAATACCGAAAGCTCGACCGATCTGGAGCCGGCTCATGTCTGACACATTGATCGAACCCCTACTCCTCGATCCGAGCGTCGAGGCGAAGACACCTGTTGTTTCGCGCCGAAAGTCCACGGCCATCGGCTGGATCCGAAAGCCCGGCTTGGTGATTCCGGTGTTGATCGTGTTGCTTGCCATCGGCTTTGCCGTCGCACCCGGATTCTTCGCCAGCGGCGATCCGTTGTCCGGTGTCCCGGCGGACAAACTGCAGGGCCCGAGCCTGGCTCACTGGTTCGGAACCGACAATCTCGGACGTGACCTGTACACACGGTTCGTGCACGGCGCCGCGCTGTCCCTGACCGTAACCTTGGTGGCGGTCGGAATCGCATTGGTGGCGGGATCGATAATCGGTTTGCTCGCGGGCTTTGTCGGTGGCGTCGTCGACGCCGTGCTGATGCGCATCGTCGACGTGCTGCTGTCCATTCCGGCACTGCTGCTCTCGTTAGCCCTTGTCACCGCACTCGGCTTCGGCACCATCAACGTCGCCATCGCAGTCGGCGTCAGTATGGTCGCCAATTTCGCGCGAGTGATGCGTGCCGAAGTGATGCGGGTGCGCGGAGCTCAGTACGTCGAGGCTGCGTTCAGTTCAGGTGTGCAGTGGCTCGGTGTCCTGCGTCGGCACGTGCTTCCCAACTCCTACGCGCCGGTGGTCGCGCTGTCCGCTGTCGAGTTCGGGCAGGCAGTACTAGCCGTGTCGGCTCTGAGCTTCTTGGGATTCGGCGCCGTTCCGCCTACCCCGGAATGGGGATCGCTGGTATCCGAGGGACGCAATTTCCTCGCCAATGCCTGGTGGATGACAACACTTCCCGGTCTCGCGATTGTCGCCGTGGTCATCTCGGCACACCGTATCGGCCACGAGATCGAAAGGAACAACCGGCGATGAGCACGACTGAGGACCAGTTGCTTTCCGTCACCGACTTACAGATCGCCTACGGCGCCGAGCCCGCGGTATCCGGCGTGAGCTTCACCGTCGGTCGGGGCGAAGTAGTTGCGGTGGTCGGGGAATCGGGTTCCGGTAAGTCGACCACGGCACACGCGATATTGGGTCTGCTCGCCGGCAGTGGCCACGTCACCGGCGGGACCGTCGAGTTCGAGGGTGAACAGATCGACTCGTATTCCGACCGTGCGTGGCAGCGAATCCGCGGCGCGCGTATCGGTTTGGTGCCGCAGGATCCGACGACCTCGCTCAACCCGGTGACGCGGATCGGCGACCAGGTTGCAGAAGTCCTCCGGATCCACGGCCTCGCAGACCGTCGCAAAGCCCGGTTGGACGCCGTCGAGGTGCTCGAGCGCGCGGGTATCGACCGGCCGGAAATCCGAGCACGCCAGTACCCACACGAGCTCTCCGGCGGTATGCGGCAACGAGTTCTGATCGGTATCGCGCTTGTCGCGAACCCCGCCCTCATCATCGCCGACGAGCCGACCAGTGCTCTGGACGTCACGGTTCAACGACGCATCCTCGACCACTTGGACGAGCGAATCGCCGAATCCGGTGCCGCCGTGCTCCTGATCACGCACGACCTGGGAGTGGCCGCAGACCGCGCGGACCGGATCCTGGTGATGCAGGGCGGCAGGATCGTCGAATCCGGCCGCACCGCAGATATTCTGGACAACCCGCGACACGAGTACACGAAGAAGCTGCTCGACTCGGCTCCGAGCCTGTCCTCGGGACCGGTCGATCGGCCGGTCCGTCAGGATACGAGCCCGCTGCTGACGTTGACCGGAATCACCAAGCGTTTCAACGTCGGACGCGGGAGTTCGATCACCGCGGTGAACGAGGTATCGCTGACTGTTCCGCGTGGTCAGACGGTGTCGTTGGTGGGGGAGTCGGGCTCCGGCAAGTCGACCACGGCGCGCATCGCCGTGCGGTTGGAGCAGGCGGATGCCGGCACCATCTCCTTCGACGGACACGACATCACGAAGGTCAAGGGCAGCGATCTGCGCGAGCTGCGCCGAAAGATCCAGCTCGTGTACCAGAACCCCTATGCATCACTCGACCCGAAATTGTCCGTCCAGGACATCGTTGCGGAGCCGCTGCGGGCCTTCAAGGTTGGTGGACGCAGCCAGCAGCAGAGTCGTGCAGCAGAGTTGCTCGATCAGGTTGCACTTCCCGAGCAGTTCCTGAGCCGCAAACCGGCCGAACTCTCGGGCGGCCAGCGTCAACGGGTGGCGATCGCTCGTGCGCTTGCGTTGAAGCCGGACCTGCTCGTTCTCGATGAACCTGTGTCCGCTCTCGACGTCTCGGTGCAAGCGCAGATTCTGGCGCTACTCGACGAGTTGCAGCGCGAACTGGGCCTGACCTATCTCTTCATCTCCCACGATCTTGCGGTTGTTCGCCAGATCAGCGACGTCGTCGGCGTCATGCAGGCCGGGCGATTGCTCGAAATCGGCACTACCACCGAGATTTTCGACAATCCCCGAAACGAGTACACACGCACACTTCTCGACGCGATCCCCGGGCGGGATCATTCGACACGAAAGGCCGAACATGTCCGAGCGTAGTTCCGGAGCATTCCTGGTCGGCCTCGAATTCGAGGGAACCGGAGCTCATCCGTACTCCTGGCGACGCGAGGATTCGCGCGCCGAAGATCTGTTCACGCCCTCGTACTGGGTGGACCTGGTGACCGCCGCGGATCGGGGTGGGGTGGATCTGGCGTTCCTCCCTGACTCGTTCGGACTGCAATCCGAGGGCCAGCACGCAGTGCGGGGCAGATTGGAGGCAGTTGCAACTGCGGCGCGGCTGAGTGCTGTGACCTCGCGTATCGGCCTGATTCCCACCGCGACAGTCACGCACACCGAGCCGTTCCACATCTCCAAGGCCGTCGCGAGTATCGACTACTCCTCAGCGGGGCGGGCCGGCTGGCAGGTCGCGGTGTCCGACACCGCTGAGCAGGCGTCGTTATTCGGCCGAAAGGCAGTGCAGGGCCCCGAGTCCGCGTGGGAGGAAGCGTCCGAGGCTGTCGAGGTGGTCAGTCGGCTGTGGGACAGCTGGGAGGACGACGCCGAGATACGGGACGCTGCGAGCGGACGATTCATCGATCGAGACAAGCTGCACTACATCGACTTCGAGGGAAAGAACTTTTCCGTCAAGGGGCCGTCCATCACGCCGCGCTCCCCGCAGGGGCAGCCGCTGATCGCAGTCGACGCGAGCAGGCCGGAGGCACGCGAGCTCGCTGTTGCGCGCGGAGATCTGATTCGGATCTCGGCAACCGACCTCGGCGAGGCCAACGCCACGGCCAAGCTGGTCCACGCGAATGCCGCTGCCCTCGGGCGCAGCGTCAGGGTTCTCCTCGACGTCGACGTGCTTCTCGGCGCTGATCGCGGAGCCGCCGACGACGCTCTGGCGGAACTCGAGGAATGGGCGGGAGCACCGTACGCCCCGCACTCGCTGTTCTACCGCGGTGACAGCGCCGGCCTGACTGTCCTCCTTCGCGAGATCGGTGGGCTGGCCGGGGTCGACGGTGTTGTCCTGCGTCCCTTGGCTTTGGCTGCCGCAGTGGAGAAGATCGCGGCGGACGTGGTGCCGACTCTCAATCCGCGACCGACTACCGGCCCGACTCTGCGCGAGCGGTTGGGTTTCGAGTTGCCCGTCAATCAGTTCGCGTAGCGCGAACAGAGAACAGGAACACCGATGACACAGAACAGGATTCGCAAGCAAGTTCACCTGGGTGCTCACTTCCCCGGCGTGAACAACACCACGGTGTGGACCGATCCGGCGTCCAAGAGCCAGATCGAGTTCAGCTCGTTCGAGCATCTCGCCCGCAGTGCCGAACGCGGATTGTTCGACTTCTTCTTCCTCGCAGAGGGTTTGCGCCTGCGCGAGCATCAGGGCATGATTCACGACCTCGACGTGGTCGGTCGCCCGGATACATTCAGTATTCTCAACGCGGTTGCCGGTGTGACAACGCATCTCGGTCTGGCCGGGACGATCAACACCACGTTCAACGAGCCGTACGAGTTGGCCAAGCAGTTCTCGACGCTCGATCATCTCTCCGACGGCCGCGCCGCGTGGAACCTGGTCACCTCTTCGGATGCCTTTACCGGTGAGAACTTCCGCCGCGGTGGGTATCTGGAGCATTCCGAGCGGTACGCACGCGCAAACGAGTTGGTCGACGCAGTACGGACGCTGTGGGACAGTTGGAGCATCGATCGTCCGATCGTCGACCGTGAGCGCGGCGTTTTTGCCACCGACCAGCAGGTCGGTCAGTTCCAACACTCCGGTAAGCAGTTCGACATCTCCGGACGCTTCGAAGTACCTCGGAGTCCCCAAGGACACCCAGTCCTGCTGCAGGCAGGTGACTCCGACGAAGGACGCGAGTTCGGCGCCGCCAAGGCAGACGCCATCTTCACCGGGCACGGAACGCTCGAAGCAGGCAAGACGTTCTACGCCGACGTAAAGGGACGCTTGGCCAAGTACGGACGCACGCACGCAGACCTCAAGATTCTCCCCGCCGCCACCTTCGTGCTCGGTGACAACGCCGCGGACGCACAGGAGAAGGCGTATCACATCCGGCGGCAGCAGGTCGGACCCCAGACTGCCATCGCTTTTCTCGAACAAGTCTGGGGCAGAGACCTTTCCCAGTACGACGCCGACGGCCCGTTGCCGAAGGAAGATCCGTCGGACGACGTCAACATCACCCGCGGACGCGTCCGCCACGTCAAGGATCCGCGAGCGGTCGCAGATCAGTGGCGCGCCAAGGCCGAGGCCGAAAACCTCAGCATCCGTGAACTCATCATCGAAGTAACTGCCCGCCAACAGTTCGTGGGTAGTGCAGCGGAGGTGGCTGCCGAGATCGACACCTACGTCCAGGGCGACGCGAGCGACGGATTCATCCTCGTTCCCCACATCACCCCCGCGGGCCTCGACGAGTTCATCGATACCGTCGTACCAGAACTACAGGACCGCGGCAGTTTCCGGACCGAATACTCAGGAACCACCCTGCGCAGCCATCTCGGGCTGCGCCACCCGTACGAGCAGGCTGAAGGAGTCCGCGCATCATGACCGTTACCGACACTTCCACCAGCACCTTCACCGGCGAGTGGAATGCTTGGCATGCCTCGCGCGACGCCACCTTCAGTGAACCACTCGGCTGGCTGAGCCTGACTGCGTTGCATTGGCTGGTTGACACCGATTCCACCTTCGCGGACCTGCCCGGTGCGTGGCGCGCCGACGCGAATGCCGTTGTCGTCACCGCGACGCCGGCCGACGACCTCTCGATCGACGGCGTCGCAGTGGACGGTTCAGTCACTCTGAATCCGATCGAGGGTGCGCCGGGACTGATCGTCAAGCAGGGCGCGCGGTTGGTCGAGGTCATCCGCCGCACCGGCGAGGTGGCTCTGCGGATCCACGATTCGTCGGCCCCGGCATTGGCGCAGTTCAGTGGTATCCCGACCTTCGAGCCGAACCCGCAGTGGCGCATCGAGGGTGTCTTCACAGCTTTCGAGGAGGCTCGCACGGTGACGACAGGTGCGGTCGTCGAGCGCCTCGAGCATCATCACGACGCCCGCGGAACCATCAGCTTCGAACACGATGGTGCAACGCATACGCTGATTGCGTTCGCGGGCAAGGACAACGGCTTTCACATCCTGTTCACCGACGCGACCAGTGGTGTATCCACCTACCCGGCCGCACGCTCGCTGCACGTGAGTGCACCGGAGCCCGGTGGTGCGGTAGCCCTCGATTTCAATCGGGCGTCGAACCTGCCCTGCGCCTTCACCGATTACGCGACGTGCCCCGTCGCCCCCGCCGAGAATCGTTTGCCGTTCGCGGTGGAAGCCGGCGAGAAGACACCGAATACCCGCGACGGAAGCGCACCGAGGTGAGCGCGCCCCTGTCCGTACTCGATCTCTCTCCGATCAGTGAGGGTGAAACGGCCCGCCAGGCCTTGCGGAACTCGCTGGACCTCGCTCGTTCTGCCGAAGCGTGGGGATACAAGAGGTACTGGGTCGCCGAACACCACTTTGTCGGCGTAGCCAGCTCGTCACCGGCCGTTCTGGTCGGACTGATTGCGGCCGCGACCAACACCATTCGCGTCGGCTCGGCCGCCGTGCTGCTGGGCAACAACACGGCAGCTCAGGTGGTCGAGGCCTTCGGTACCGTCGAAGCGTTGTATCCGGGTCGTATCGATCTCGGTATCGGGCGCAGCGGGCAGCGTCGGGTGGAGGCACTTCGTGCCGTCGCTGCCGGAACGCCTGCCCCGGCAGAATCGAAGCGGGAGACCGTCGTACGCGACGGCGTCGTGATCCCGGCGCCCTTCGATCCAACCGGTCTTCTCACGTCACCGAGATTGCAGGCGTCGTTCGAGGCATTGGCGTTTCCGGGCGCACAGGCGCCCGATTTCGAGCAGCAGGTCGACGACATACTCTCGCTCCTGAACGGCACCCACCGCACCCGCGACGGCATCGAATTGCACGCCAGTCCCGGTGAGGACGCCGACGTCGAATTGTGGGTTTTCGGAAGCAGCGCAGGCCCCAGTGCCGAACTCGCCGGACGACTCGGATTGCCGTTCGGCGCGAATTACCATGTGGCGCCCTCGAGTACGCTTGATGCCGTCGAGGCATACCGTGCAGCATTCCGGCCGTCGGCAGTTCTGTCGGAGCCGTATGTCGTCGTCTCCGCGGATGTTGTTGCCGCAGAGGACGATGCGACGGCGAGAGAGTTGGCGTCGACGTTCGCGCACTGGACGCACAGCATTCGCAGCGGGCACGGCGCCATCCCGTACCCCGATCCGGCCACAGCGCTCCCACTTTCCGATGCCGACAAAGCAGTAGTGGAGGATCGGCTGATCACGCAGTTCGTCGGTTCACCCACCACCGTCGCCGACAGGCTCGACAGTTTGCAGAAGCTCACCGGAGCGGACGAATTGGTGATCACCGGGGTGACCCATCGGCACGAGGATCGCCTGCGCTCGTACGAGCTGCTTGCCAAGGAATGGGGACTACCCGCACTACTGGCAGCATGAGCTTGCCTTTGTCCATTAGTGTCGAGTGATGTTTTCGCCCCGAGATGCGCTTTCGCTTGCTCTTGACGTAGCGCGTGAGGGCATGGAACTCGGGGAGATGCCGATCGGGGCAGTCGTGTTCGACGACGACCGTGTGCTCGGGCGGGCGTATACGCAAGAACGGGCACTTGGCCGACGGGTAGTCCATGCGGACCTTCAAGCGCTCTTGCAGGCCGACGAGGCTCTCGGGTTCACTCGAGCGTCAGGAGAATTGACATTGGCGGTCAATCTCGAACCATGCCTGATGTGCATGGGTGCCGCGATCACACTCGGTGTGTCCCGGGTGTGGTTCGCTCTCGAATCCCCGAACGACGGTGCGAGGGAACTCGTGCAGCTGTGGGCGCCGCCTGAGGAACTTCCGTTTTTCCGTAAGCCGCGTGAAGTCCTCGGCGGCATTCGCCGTGACGAATCGCGAAATCTGTTCGCTGAATACGCCACTGGCACTGGCCCCGCCGGGATGCGGGACTGGGCGCGCAGTCTCACCTGACGCCATGGCTTGAAGGAGCGCCGTGAGGCTTACGCCCCGATCGCGCCCGCGATCATCGGCCACGACGCACGCATGTCGGCTTCGAAGAGTCCCCAGGTGTGGGTGCCCTCGGGTCGGAAGCTGAACGTCGCGGGGATGCCGAGCTGACCGAATCGACCCTGTAGGGCAGCGGTGCACATGTTGGTGATGCCTTCGAGCACAGCGCCGGGAACGACTCCGGCAGCCATCGCCAATGAGTTGATTCCGTCCACCGGACCGGGAAGGCCGTTGCCGGTGGAGATGAACAGCGCTGTGCCGCGTAGTTTCTCGGCATTGATCAGCGGGTCGTGAGCAGCCCACTGCGGGCTACCCCACGGCCCCCACATGTTGGCTGCGTTTCCTCCGCCGAGTATCTCGACCATCGAGCGCACCGCAGCCTGGCCGAGCGGGTCGCCGGCGCGCGGGCA
The DNA here is from genome assembly GCF_009707305.1 of Rhodococcus sp. AQ5-07. Taxonomy (NCBI): domain Bacteria; kingdom Bacillati; phylum Actinomycetota; class Actinomycetes; order Mycobacteriales; family Nocardiaceae; genus Rhodococcus; species Rhodococcus sp. AQ5-07. Next base: position 56,105 of record NZ_CP046099.1, read on the forward strand.
GCCGCTGTACGAGCCGACGGCGCGGTAGGTGCCCGGCGACTGGATCGCGAGGTCCAGAACCGGTCCACCGGCCATCGACACGCCGCCGAGTGCGTTGACGCCGGTCGTGTTGTATCGAGCGTTGACCGCTGCCGGTAGTTCCTTGGTGAGGTACGTCTGCCATTTGTTGCGGCCGAGCACCGGATCGTCGGCGTTCCAGTCGGTGTACATGCTGAACTTGCCGCCGACCGGCATGACCACGTTGACGTGCTTGTCGTCGAAGAAGTCACGAACTCCGGTGTTGTTGAACCAAGAGATCCCGTCCTCACCGCCGCCGACGCCGGTCAAAAGGTAGAAGGTCGGGGCGGGGCCACCGCCGGCCGGGGAAATCACGTCGTTGGCGATCCAGCGGTCCATGGAGGGGGAGTAGACATCGATGCGGCTGACCACTGAATCCGCGCTCGCGGTCGGCGCGCTGAGGCCGAGAAAGCCGGCAGCCATGGCCACCGCCATCGTCAATCGGACCGTGAATCGACGTGCCTTCATTATTTCCCCCTGGCGCAAGCCGGACAGCGTATTTGTGCCTACCAACAGTGGCACAATGCGAAGGAGAGTGACGAATGTCCGGATAACAGTCCGGTAAGAAGATGGAGACAATTGCGTGGGATCGCAGTCGCATCACCCCGAATCCGACGTGATTCGGCTGGCCTTCGGGCTGGCCGCGATCACGGCTGGTGCGGCGCGCAGAACCGCTGGTCTCGCCATTGATTCGGTGCAGCGGATCCCCGTTGTCGGTGACGCACTCGACGACGCGATCACCCAGGTCGCCACCCGCGGCACGGAAGCGATTCGCTCGACAGCGGAATTTGCCGATTCCACGTTGAGAACGGTGATCAAAGCTGTCGTCGACGCTGCTCTTGCCGAAGTCGACATCACGAAGATCGTCGTGGACCACGTGGACATCGACAAGATCGCCGAGAACATCGACGTGGACAAGATTGCCGAACGGGTCTCGCTCGAACCGATCATCGATCGCGTCGACGTCGATGCGATCGCGAGCCGACTCGACGTCAAAGCAGTGATCGATCGCCTCGACCTCGACGGCATCGTCGACAGCGTCGACCTCGAGCGCCAGATCGACCGCGTCGACCTCCTCAAGATCGCCGACCAGGTCATCGAGGGTGTCGACCTCCCACAGATGATTCGTGAATCGACCGGTTCACTCTCCACCGAAGCCGTGCACGGGGCGCGCGTGCAGGGGATGCAGGCGGACGACGCTGTCGCCGGGTTCGTCGGACGATTGTTCGGCCGCGACAACGCACCACCCTCACACGAGCCGCATCCGGACACGAACGCAGGTGAACGCTAGTGGCCCAGGAGAAGTCCGGCCCGGCCGGAATCGTCACCCGTGGCCTCGCCGGACTGATCGACCTGGGCGTCGTGCTGATCCTGATGGGTTCCGTGTACGTGGCCTTGGCCTTTGTTCGATTGCTCTTCTCGCCGCAGAGTTTCACGTTCTCGGAACCGGGAATCTTCCTGTCCACGACGGCATTTCTCGGCGTCTCGGTGGCCTACCTGACTGCCTGCTGGGCGACCACCGGCCGAACTGTCGGTTCCCTCGTGATGGGGTTGCGGGTGATCACGTCGGGTCACCGGTTGGTCCGTTGGCCGCTCGCCTTCATCCGTGCGGTGCTCTGTGTGCTCTTCGCCTTCGGATTGCTGTGGTCGGCGGTCGATCGACGGCGACGATCGTTGCAGGACATCGTTCTGCGCACCGAGGTCGTCTACGACTGGCGTCAGGACCCGGATCTGGTGGCACCCCACGGAGGCGAGCACGCATGAGTGAACCGAACCGCCCGGACGAGCGATTCACCCTTGCCAGCGAGCGCACCTTCCTCGCGTGGATGCGTAGCTCGCTTGCCCTGCTGGCGGGCGGCATTGCCGTCGTCCAGTTGGTCCCCGAGTGGAGTACAGGGTGGGTTCGTACGGCGCTCGGTCTGACGTTGATCGCACTCTCGGCAGCAGCCGCCCTCGTCGGTATGCGACGCTGGCTACAGGTGAAGAAGGCGCTCGAGGACGGCGCGGCGATGCCGGAACCGCATGCGCTGTGGCTGTTCGCACTGGCATTGGCCGGGGTTGCCGTCGCGGCCGGTGTGGCAACGGTGGTTACCAGCCTTGCTCGCTGAGATACCTCGCTGAGATACGCAGAGAAGTCCGAGCGGTGTCTGGATAGTCTGCAAAGAACGAGAAGCACGTCAGAGAAGTAAACGAAACAGACGACAAGGGAGTGCACGGTGGCGCAGGAACTCAAGCTCGGATACAAGGCATCGGCCGAGCAATTCGGCCCTCGCGAACTGGTAGAGCTGGCAGTTCTGGCAGAGCAGCACGGCATGGATTCCGTTGCGGTGAGCGATCATTTCCAGCCGTGGCGCCACAACGGTGGACACGCGCCGTTCTCGCTCGCCTGGATGACGGCCGTCGGTGAGCGCACCGAGCGCGTGCAGATCGGCACGTCCGTGATGACGCCGACGTTCCGCTACAACCCGGCGGTCATCGCTCAGGCGTTCGCGACGATGGGATGTCTCTACCCGGGGCGCATCATGCTCGGCGTCGGCAGCGGTGAGGCTCTCAACGAGATCGCCACCGGCTTCCAGGGCGAGTGGCCCGAGTTCAAGGAACGCTTCGCGCGCCTGCGTGAGTCGGTGCGGCTGATGCGTGAGCTGTGGCTGGGCGATCGTGTCGACTTCGAAGGCGAGTACTTCACCACTCGTGGCGCGTCGATCTACGACGTTCCCGAGGGTGGGATTCCCGTGTACATCGCGGCCGGTGGACCCGTTGTCGCCCGGTACGCGGGACGTGCCGGTGACGGCTTCATCTGCACCTCCGGCAAGGGCATGGAGCTCTACACCGAGAAGTTGCTTCCGGCGGTTGCCGAGGGCGCGGCCAAGGCCGAGCGCGACGTCGCCGACATCGACAAGATGATCGAGATCAAGATCAGCTACGACACCGACCCGGAGGCTGCACTCGAGAACACGCGCTTCTGGGCGCCGCTGTCCCTGACGCCGGAGCAGAAGCACAGCATCGAGGATCCGATCGAAATGGAAGCAGCTGCCGACGCTCTGCCCATCGAGCAGGTGGCCAAGCGCTGGATCGTCGCTTCCGATCCCGACGACGCCGTCGAGCAGGTCAAGGCCTACGTCGACGCCGGTCTCAATCACCTGGTGTTCCACGCACCGGGCCACGATCAGCGCCGCTTCCTCGAACTGTTCGAGCGTGACCTCGCGCCCCGCCTGCGTGCTCTTGGCTGATCCTCGAGATCAACTGAACGGTGTCTGCCACTCGACGTGTGGCAGGCACCGTTCGTCTTTCTCGTAGCGGCCGGTTGTCGGCTGCACCGTGAGCGTGACCACGATCAGTGGCAAGGTGGGCGGCGGCCCACACTAGGCTGTTGGGCATGCCAGAAGCGCCCGCTGCCGTGTCGAGTGTCTACGTCGCCTCCCCTGAAGGTGACACCGGAAAATCCACCATCGCGCTGGGCGTACTGCAGATGCTGTGCGCGACCGTCGCCCGGGTCGGTGTCTTCCGCCCGATCGCCCGCTCGACCGAGGAAACCGACTACATCCTCGAACTGCTGCTAGAGCACACCACTGCCGATCTCTCCTACGCCGACGCACTCGGCGTCACCTACGAGCAGGTTCACGCCGATCCCGAAGCTGCACTGGCCGACATCGTCGCGAAGTACCACACCGTGGCCGAGCAGTGCGACGCCGTCGTGATCATCGGAAGTGACTACACCGACGTCGCAAGCCCCAGCGAACTGAGCTTCAACGCCCGCATCGCCGTGAACCTGGGAGCGCCGGTCCTGTTGGCGGTTCGAGGCGCTCGGCGCAGCGTCGAGGAGGTTGCTCAGCTCGCGCACCTGTGCGCCGCCGAGTTGGCTGCCAACCACGCTCACCTGCTCGCGGTCGTCGCCAATCGCTGCGATCCCGACAAGCTCGACGAGGTCACCGCAGCCCTGTCCGACATCGGTGTTCCGACGTGGAGCCTGCCGGAGATTCCGTTGCTCGTCTCACCCACGATGGCCGAGTTGATGGAAGCCACCGGCGGCGAGTTGTACTCGGGTGACCCGGAACTGCTGCACCGCGAGGCACTGAAGGTGATGGTGGGCGGCATGACCGCCGAGCACATCCTCGAGCGTCTGGTCGAGGGCATGGTCGTCATCGCACCGGGTGACCGCTCGGACGTGCTGCTCGCGTTGCTCAATGCGCATGAGGCGGAGGGATTTCCGTCGCTCGCGGGCATCATCATGAATGGCGGGATCACGCCGCACCCGGCCATCGCGGCGTTGATGGCCGGCCTCAAACAGCGTCTTCCGATCCTCACGACAACCCTCGGCACTTTCGACACCGCAAGCGCTGCAGCCCAAACCCGCGGACGCGTGGCAGTCGGTTCGCAGCGAAAGGTCGACACTGCGCTGAGCTTGATGGAACAGCGCGTCGACGCCGACGTCCTGATGGACCGACTGGCACTGCCGATTCCGTCGGTCGTGACCCCACAGATGTTCGAGTACAAGCTCATCGACCGCGCTCGACGCGATCGCAAGCACATCGTCCTCCCGGAGGGTGACGACGACCGGATCCTGCGCGCGGCCGGCCGGCTGCTGCAGCGCCAGGTTGCCGACCTGACGATCCTCGGCGACGAACCCAGTGTGCGTCGACGCGCAGCGGAACTCGGCGTGGACATCAGCGGCGCGCAGGTACTCGCGCCCGCGCAGTCCGAGTACACCGAGCGCTTCGCACAGGAATACACCGCGCTGCGGGCGCACAAGGGCATGACCATCGAGCGGGCACGCGAGGTGATCGCCGACATCTCGTACTTCGGAACGATGATGGTGCACTTGGGTATTGCCGACGGCATGGTCTCCGGTGCCGCCCACACCACCGCTCACACGATCCGGCCCTCGTTCGAGATCATCAAGACGGCCCCCGGAGTTTCGACGGTTTCGAGCATCTTCCTGATGTGCCTGGCCGACCGCGTTCTCTCCTACGGTGACTGCGCCGTGGTTCCGGACCCGACGTCGGAGCAGTTGGCGGACATCGCGATCTCGTCCGCACAGACGGCGTCGCAGTTCGGTATCGATCCGCGCATTGCGATGCTCTCGTACTCCACCGGCGATTCGGGCAGTGGAGCCGACGTCGACAAGGTTCGCACCGCGACCGCCTTGGTGCGCGAGCGCCGACCGGACCTGTTGGTGGAAGGGCCCATTCAGTACGACGCGGCCGTCGAGCAGAGTGTCGCTGACAAGAAGATGCCGGATTCTCTGGTGGCGGGCAAGGCCACGGTGTTCGTGTTCCCTGACCTGAACACCGGCAACAACACCTACAAGGCAGTGCAGCGTAGCGCCGGCGCTATCGCCGTCGGCCCGGTTCTGCAGGGACTGAACAAGCCGGTCAACGATCTCTCGCGTGGAGCGTTGGTCCAGGACATCGTCAACACCGTGGCTATCACGGCAATACAGGCACAGGGAGCGTAAGCGTGAGCGACGGCACCGTACTGGTCATCAATTCCGGCTCGTCATCGATCAAATTTCAACTCGTGCATCCGGATACAGCGGAATCGGTAGCGCACGGCCTCATCGAGCGCATCGGTGAACCCGACGGCCACATCGTCTACAACCACCGCACCGGAATCGAAGACCGCAGCCTCCCCATCGCCGATCACCGTGCGGGACTGAAGATGGTGCTCGACATCGTCGCCGAGGTCGGACGGCCGCTGAGCGAGGCAGGAATCATCGCCGTCGGTCACCGAGTCGTGCACGGTGGTGACATCTTCTACTCGCCGACGCTCATCGACGACGGCGTCGTGAAAGCCATCGCGGATTTGTCGAACCTTGCGCCGCTGCACAATCCGGCCAACGTGATCGGTATCGAGGTGGCGCGCGAAGAACTGCCAGACGTTCCGCACGTAGCAGTGTTCGACACTGCCTTCTTTCACACGCTGCCCGCCGCAGCGTCGACCTACGCGATCGATCGGGATGTGGCCAAGGCCAACCAGATTCGTCGATACGGCTTCCACGGGACCTCACACGAATACGTGTCGGGACGAGTCGCGGACTTCCTCGGCAAGGATCCGGCCGAGCTGAATCAGATTGTTCTGCACCTCGGAAACGGCGCTTCGGCCTCGGCAATCAAGGGCGGCAAGGCTATCGACACCACGATGGGCCTCACCCCGCTCGAGGGTCTTGTCATGGGCACCCGCAGCGGCGACATCGACCCAGGCATCATCTTGCACCTCAATCGCAACTCGGGAATGAAGGTCGACGAGATCGACGACCTCCTCAACCGTCGTTCCGGTTTGAAGGGACTGTCGGGAGTCAACGATTTCCGTGCCCTGCTCGCACTGATCGAGGGCGGCGACGAAGACGCACAACTTGCCTACCACGTCTACGTACACATGCTCCGTAAGTACATCGGCGCCTTCATCGTTCAACTCGGTGGCGTCGACGTCATCACCTTCACCGGCGGTGTTGGCGAGAACAACATCGACGTACGACGCGACAGCCTGGCCGGCCTCTCCCGTCTCGGAATCGAGGTCGACCCGGCTCTCAACGAGGCGAAGAGCCGCGACGAGCGTCGTATCTCCGCATCCACGTCGGCCGTCGAGGTGCTGGTGGTCCCCACCAACGAGGAGTTGGCGATCGCCCGCGCGGCGAAGGCTTTGGTGGCCGCGCTGTAAATCTCGGGGAGCGCGTCAGAAATTGCTGCGCGGACGCACCGCGTTCGCCCGGTCCACGAGGGCGTAGCGGTGCGTGCGGGAGGTCGTGGCGCGGGCGAGGGCGCGAAGGCAGGCTTCGGCTCCGGTGCGCAGACCCTGCTCGGTGAATGGCAGGTCGAGGATGGGTTCGAGTTCGGTGTGCGAGCGGTTTCCGTAGCGAATCCAATCGAGTGCCGTACCCAACACCAGGGTTCGCATCTGCAGACTTCGGCTCTCCTCGGCCGGTAGCGCGCGAACGCGACGGGCGGCTTCCCTCAGAGTCGATTCGTCGAGTTCGGCGATCGGAACGCCGGACAGCATCGTCAGAGCGCTCGACATCCGTGCGACGTTGTAGTGCCGGGAAGACGTGGGAACTTCGTCGAGGGCGGCGATGGCTGCCTTCTTGTTGCCGTGATCGGCGAGTTGCCTGGCGAGCCCGAATGCTGCGCTGACGTAGTTCCGTTCGGTCCGCCAGACGGTGCGGTAGTACTTCTCCGAGAAGCGGCACCATTGGTCCGGGTCGTCGCTCTCCCAATGCTGGAGGATCAGTTCTGCTGTCGCCGCCAACGCGAGTTTGGGTGCAGCCTCGCCCGGCAGAGCCGTCAGGACGGTCTCGAAATGACTGAAGGCGGGCTCGAATCGGTCCAGTTGCAACGCTGCAAGCCCTCGATACCACTCGATCTTCCAGTGATCACCGATGCTCTGCTGGAGTTCGTCCAGAACACTCAGCGCGGTCTCCGGATCGCCGAGATCGAGATGAGCCTTGGCCTCGGCCAGTCGGACCTCGCCGGAGATGGCGGCCGCCGGTGTGCCTGACGTTCGGTCGATTCCGTTCTCGCGGGCGTGTTTCAACGCATCGAGAGTCTGAGACGGTTCGCTGTGCACCGCTGCCGCCAGCAACGGCGCGCTGGGATCGGTGGGGTCGACCAACGGGATGGGAAGTGCGTGCGCAACTTCGCGCGGATCGAGAGCAGCGTCGTGGCTGACACCGTCGACGTACACATCGGTTTGCCCGACCAATTCATCGGTGCCGAAAGACGTTCGCTGCCTGCTGAACACGAGCGAGAGCCCGGGATTCTCCTGCCCGGTCTGCTCCGCGAGGATTTCTCGCAGAACGCCGGTGAGTTGGCCCGCGATCTCCTCGGCCGACTGGAAACGCTTCTTCGGATCCGGATCGGTGGCGCGCAGCAGCAGGCGGTGGAAGAACTCGTTGTCCCGCAGCAGTGGCTCGTCCTCGGGTTCGGGAAGGCCGTCGAGGTACCGTCCGTGCTTCGAGGGCATGTCGAGGGTGAGAACCGCGAGTGTTCTTCCGACGGTGAAGATGTCGGAGGCGATGGTCGGGCCGGTCTCGATGATCTCCGGCGCTTGATAGCCGGCAGTGCCGTACAGGTATCCGTAGTCTTCGATCCCGGACACGGCGCCGAGGTCGATCAGCTTCAGTTGGTCCTCGGTGACCATCACGTTCTCAGGTTTGAGGTCGTTGTACGCCAGGCCGGTGGAATGCAGATAGCTCAGAGCCGGAAGGATTTCCAGTACGTAGCCGATTGCCTGCTCGATCGGCATGTGCTTGCCGTCCGGGAATTCGGCCAGCACCTCGCGCAATGATCGCCCGCCCACGTACTCCATGACGATGTACCCCATGGGTGTCCCGTCCGGGCGCGGATGCTCCACGAAGTTGAAGATCTTGACGATGCTCGGGTTGGCGACCTCGGCGAGGAACTGACGCTCGGCCACCGCAACGGCTTGCGCTTCGGAATCACCGAAATGCAAGAGTCCCTTGAGAACTACCCACCTGTCGCTGACATTGCGATCGATCGCGAGGTAGATCCATCCCAGGCCGCCGTGCGCGATGGGCCCTTGAACCTCGTACTGACCTGATACCAATTCGCCCTCTTCGAGGAGTGGGCGGAAGTCGAAAGTGGAACCGCACTTGGGGCAGGTGCCGTGCTGAGTTGCCTTGGTGCTTGCGCTCTTACGGCCGACCGGTTCGTTGCATTTCCAACAGAACCGTTTGCGCTCGGGGACCGTCGGGTCACTCATCACCGCAGATGCGGGGTCGATCTGCGGGACGGGGGGAACTTCGACCAGGCCGCCGCCGAGGCGCAGCTTTCGTCCCGACCGGCTGCGGCGGGATCGAGTGGAGCGGCCGGTCGGGGAGGAGGATGCGGACGGCGTGGTTCCTCGTATCTGGGCCGAGGTCGGTTCGAGGCGCTCGTAGGCACCGGTGGCTTCGGGTTCGGGGCGTACGGAGGCTTGCGTGGAGTCAGGCTCGCGGTGAACCGCCTGCGTGGAGTCAGGCTCGGGGCGTACGGAGGCTTGCGTGGCGTCGGGCTCGGGGCCGGATTCTTCGGTCATGTCAGCCTCAATCCCGGTAGACGGCCGGCGGGGGACCGGGTGACGGACCGAGGACGCTGAGCCAACGGTCGTAGATACGGTTCCAGGTCCCGTCACCCCGGATTCGCTCGAGGGTTCCGTTGACGAATCGGACCAAGTCGGGGTTGTCCTTGTTCACTCCGATTCCGTAGGGTTCGACGCCCAGTGAACCACCGACCATCATGAGATACGGGTCTTGCGAGGCGAGGCCCGCGAGGATCGTGTCGTCGGTGCTGATCGCGTCCACCTGCCCCTGCTGGAGGACGACGAGGCAGTCGGACCACATCGGGACGGTCACGACGGTGGCTTCGGGTTGGAGCTCCTGGATTCGCGTGGCCGACGTCGTTCCCCGGGCAGCGCAGACTCGCTTGCCTGCGAGATCGGCGATGCCGCGTACCGGTGAACCCTGCAGGACCTGAATTCGTTGCTCGGCGGAGAAGTACTGCGTCGAGAAGTCGACCTTCTCGCGCCGCTCGCACGTGATGGTCATGGTTTTGACGACTACGTCGACCATGGATTCCTGGAGTGCGGCGATCCGATCGTCCGAGGTCAGGATTCGGTACTCGATCTTCTCCGGGTCGCCGAGCAGATCGCGGGCGATCTCGCGGGCGATGTCCACGTCGAAGCCTTCGAGGCGTCCGGTCGCCGGATCGCGAAAGCTCATGAGGTTGGAACCGGTGTCCAGACCCACGATCAGCCGCCCGCGGGCGCGGATGGCGTCGAGGCTCGGCGTGGGTGGCTGCGGAGATGCGTCTGCGGGTGTGGGGCGCAGGCTCGCAGTGAGGTTGGTGCACGACGCGGTAGTCGTCGGTGTCGGACTGGGCGCGATGGTGGCCTCGGCCGGCAGCGGCGGTTCCGTGTACGACGTGGCGGCCGCGTTGTTCAGGTCTTCGGCTCGATCTGCACCGCAACCGGCGAGCGCCAGCACGGACGCTGCCAGAACCGCGACGCACACGGCCGGGAGCTTCCTCCGCATCTCCGGTACTCCCGTCACTGATACTCCCGCAGTCGGGGCCAGAACCCGATGAAGATTCCGGCAACTCCGAGAACTGCCAATACAGTCATGCCCGGTGCAGAGGCAGCCAACACACGTGAGGCGTACGAGACGTCGGACCGAAGATTTGTGCGCGAATCCACGATTCCTTGCCACAGTTCGTGATCGAGCTTTCCGTATTCCGCGGCCGAATCCTGTTCTCCGGAGCCGATGGTGATGGCGGCAGCGGAAGTGAAGTCGCCGGTCCCGAGACGGTCGTACATGCGCGTGTGCGCAGCCACCCATTGCTCGCGCGAATCCAGTGCGGCGGTCAGCACCTCGTTGTTCACTCGGGCGCGTTCGTCGCTGCGTAGGCCCTCGAGGATGTCGCGCAGGGCGTCGACCTTGCGAGTGAACGTCACGTTGTCCTCGGCAGTTGAATCCCGTCTCGCCAACGTGAGGGTTTCGACGGTACGTGCCTGCTGTGCCATGATCCGGGCCTCGGTCAGTTCGTGCAGTGGCTCGGCGCCCGCGTCGAGTGCACGTCCGGTGGCAAGTGCGGACACCAGTCCGACGGTGAGCAGCCACAGCAGCGCAGCCGCGACGGCGAGCGAGGCAAGGATCAACCCGAGATTGAAGCGTCGGCGACTCTTGCGGGAGAAGTACACCTGTGTTGCCACCAGCGCGCACAGCACGAGGACGAATGCCACGATCGGCCACCACGGTGGAGTCTCGAAATCGCGCTGTACCTGCGAGACCAGGGTCTCCTGCGAGGCGTGCAGTTGCTGAGCCATCGGCAGCAGCGAGGTCTGCATCAACTGCGAGGCCTCGCTCAAATATGCTGCCCCGACCGGGTTTCCGACGCGATTGTTCGCCCGTGCAGTTTCGACCAGCCCGGTGTAGACGGAGAGGTCGGTCGAGATGGTGGTCAACGCGCTGTGCCCGGCAAGATCAGTCGAGTCGAGACCGGCCGACGCCTGGACGATCTCCGCCGACGCCTCACCGATCGACTGCGTGTATCGGTCGCGTGCTTCGGCGGGTTCGAGGCCGCCGGAGATGAAGGCGGTGGCCGCGGCGGCGTCTGCCAAAGACAACGCGCTGTAGAGGTTCTGGGCCGAGTTGGCGAGAGGTTCGGTTTCGACGAGGAGGAGGTCGAGGTTCGCCTGTCGGTTCTCGATCGCTGCGGTGGCGAGGAGTCCGGCGATCAAGGTGATCGCAATCAAGATCACTCCGACGACGGTCAACCGGCCAGGCGTCGAGGACATGAATGCCTGGAGTTCGCGCCGCAGAAGTGCTCGCTCGTCCTCCGCCGATACCGAAGTGCCCTCGGCGGGCGGCAGCGACCGGGGTTCGATGGACGGGACGACACGGTCGACCATCGAGCACCTCACTTCGCTGTAGGCGGGCTACCGAGAAATGATGCCGCCGAGAAATGATTCAGGGCATCTTCGCGAGCATATAAGCATCACCTACACCTGGAGCAGTTTGAAACGGTTAGTGTGGGACAACGGCGAGAGCAGGCGGAGCGAGGTAGTCGATGCGTGGTGACGGTGACGGTTGGTCGATCGGACCGGACGGTACTCGGCATTGGGGTAAACACGGAGCCGCTGGACTGCTTCTGCGCGCCCCCGATTCGGACGGATCGCCCCTGGTCTTGCTGCAGCATCGTGCGGCGTGGAGCCATCAAGGTGGTACCTGGGCATTGCCCGGTGGAGCACGGGACTCACACGAAAGCACGACGCACGCCGCTGTCCGGGAGGCACACGAAGAAGCCGGAATCGCCGAAGACGCCGTTCGCGTCCGCGGTGAGGTAGTGACGATGCACGCGGAGAGCGGGTGGACCTACACCACCGTCGTGGCTGATGCGGCACATCCACTGTCGACGGTTGCCAACGGTGAGAGCACCGAGTTGCGGTGGGTGCGTGAAGCCGACGTCGATTCGCTGCCATTGCATCCGGGATTCGGTTCCTCGTGGCCCGAGCTCCGGACTGCGCCTGTACCAGCCGAGACTGAAGACCTACAGGCCGGCGACCCACACACCGTCGTACTCGAAGACGGTGGCTTCGGATGGTTGTCGGTCAGCTCGCACCAAGGCAGTTCCCACCAAGGCAGTTCCCATCAAGGCAGTGAGCAGTCAGGCAGTGACCAGAACCTGTCCGAGGCGTCGAGTACGCAGTCTTAACAGGGCATATACACAGAAGGGCCGGACTCCTCAGGAGTCCGGCCCTTCTGTGTTTCGGTCTCCCGACCGAAACGAGGCTCAGCTGAGCGAGTTCAGCGCCGTGATGAAGCTGACCGCGGTGATACCGAGCTTGAGCAGCTCGCTGATCTTGCCGAGGTTCAGGTCTTCGAGCGATTCGGTGCTGAGCGAGCCGGTGTCGAGGGATCCCATTTAGTGCTCCTAGGTTCAGTTAGTAACTGGAGGTAAACTACAACAAACCGAATGGGATGTGACACGCAATCGAAACAACTGTGATCAAGATCACGTAATCCGACTTTTCGGACATCCAATCGCACCTAGGAACTGGGGGTTTGTTGTCTGATCGGACAACTTCCGTTCATGTTTCGAGTCAGGCGTGCTGACCCGTAACTGTGTGGAAATCGCCCGGCAAACAGTTGACGGTCGCCAGTTACCGGTTTTCAGCGTCCAGCGACGGCCGCGGCGAGGCGCTGCGCAGCCGCCTGCGGATCCGACGCCTGCGTGATTGCACGCACGACGACGATGCGCGTGGCACCGGCATCGAGCAGCTCCGGCAGGCGTTCCTCGTCGATGCCGCCGATTGCGAACCATGGGCGCGGCGGTGCGGCGTCGGCGGTCGATCGAACCAGTTCCAGACCGGACGCACTTCGATTCGGTTTGGTCGGTGTCGCCCAGACCGGCCCGGTGCAGAAGTAGTCGACACCCTCTTCGATGGCGGCCAGACTCGCTTGCGCGCGACTACTCGTCGAACGCCCGATGACGACGTCTTCACCGACAACGGTTCGCGCGTAGGGGACGGGAATGTCGTTCTGGCCAAGGTGGAGGATGTCGGCACCGGAAGCCATCGCGAGATCCGCGCGATCGTTCACGGCCAACAATGCGCCGTGGCGTCGCGCTGCGGCCGCGAGAATGCCCAGCGCTACCAATTCGTCCTTGGCCTCGAGCGGGCCGAACTCGCGCTCACCGGCAGAGCCCTTGTCGCGCAATTGGATGATGTCGACTCCGCCGGACAATGCTGCCTCGGCGAACTGCGCGAGGTCGCCTTTCTCGCGGCGTGCGTCGGTGCACAGGTACAGCCGTGCTGCTGCCAGGCGCTCGCGCCGGTCGATGACGTTACTGGGATGTGTGGGGTGCACGGAGCAAACGGTAGCCTCTAGGGAGCAAGGTTCGACACGGGAGTCCTGAAACGTCGTTGCCACTTTTGTCGTGACTGCGAGGTTCGTGGGGCTGAGAGGGGATCGCGACCAGATCCCGACCGTCAGACCTGACCCGGATCATGCCGGCGCAGGAAGTGGAGGTGGAGTTTCGTGAGTACACACGCTCGTACGGTGTCGGTTGTCGGCGGCGGTGTCATCGGTCTCGCCATTGCGTGGCGAGCCGCCCGCGACGGGTGGTCCGTTCGGTTGTACGACCCGTCCATTGGATCAGGTGCTTCGTGGGTGGCGGGCGGAATGCTCGCCCCGCTTTCCGAAGGGTGGCCGGGTGAAGAGACAGCGTTGACGGTTGGTGCAGCGTCCCTGGAACGGTGGCCGACGTTCGGTGAGGAGCTCGGAAAGTTCGGGCCATCGGTCTTCACCGCGGACAGTTCGCTGACGGTTGCACTCGATGCGGCCGACGCGCAGGACCTGCAGACCATCGCCGAGTGGGTGACCGCGCAGGGCCATGAACTCGAAGTTCTCGGTCGCGCCCGCATCCGCGAACTCGAACCGATGCTCGGCCGGGGCATCCGGTCGGGACTGATGGCTGTCGGTGAGTCCGCCGTCGACAACAGACTTCTGCTGGAGGCGTTGCAGAAGGCCTGTGCGGAATCCGGTGTCGAATTGATCGCGCGTGCCGTCAACGACCTCGCCGAACTCGATACCGACCAGATAGTGCTCACCGCCGGTATCGCGTCACCCAAGCTGTGGCCCGGGTTACCGGTACGCCCGGTCAAGGGCGAAATCCTTCGCCTGCGGAGTAGGCCTGGAGTCACCCCGGCGCCCAGCCGCACCATCCGCGGAAGCGTCCACGGGCGGCCCGCCTACCTCGTCCCGCGCGGTGACGGAATCGTCGTCGGCGCAACACAATACGAGTCCGGTGAGGACACACAGGTCACGATGGCCGGAGTACGCGACCTGATCAACGACGCCGAGGCACTGATGCCGGCGATCGGCGAATACGAACTGTACGAATGCGCGGCAGGCCTGCGTCCCATGACGCCGGACAACCTGCCCTTGATCGGGCGCGTGTCCGATCGTGTTGTCGTCTCCACCGGACACGGACGCAACGGTGTCCTGCTGACGCCCGTCACCGCCGATGCGACGGTCGCGTTGCTGAACGGCACATCTTTGGTCGAGGTAAAAGGAACCGAACCCGAGCGGTTCGCAGTAGTTAAGGAAAATTCATGAGTGAGCAGGTCCCGATCGGGATCACCGTCAACGGCGAAGATCTCGAGTTCGATCGAGCAGTCACGGTGACCGAGCTACTGACGCACCTCGAGTTGCCGAGCAAGGGTATCGCCGTCGCCGTCGACGGTGCGCTCTTTCCTCGCGGGCGTTGGGACGAATCCGTCGGACGTGGTTGGGAAATCGAGATCCTCACGGCGGTGCAGGGTGGCTGAGCAGGACCCTCTCACTATCGCTGGCCGCAGCTTCGGTTCCCGGCTCATCACCGGAACAGGCGGCGCCGCCAACCTTGCGGTGCTCGAGGAAGCGCTCGTCGCCTCCGGCACCGAACTGACCACCGTCGCGATGCGGCGAGTCGACGCGGCCGGCGGCACCGGCGTTCTGGACCTGCTTCGTCGCCTCGGAATCGAACCGTTGCCGAACACCGCCGGGTGTCGGGGCGCCGCCGAAGCAGTGCTGACGGCGCAGTTGGCACGCGAAGCGCTCGAGACGAACTGGGTCAAACTCGAAGTCATAGCCGACGAGCGGACACTGCTGCCCGACGCAATCGAACTCGTCTCCGCCGCAGAACAATTGGTGGACGACGGATTCACCGTTCTGCCGTACACGACGGACGATCCGGTGCTGGCGCTTCGCCTCGAAGAGGTTGGTTGCGCCGCGGTCATGCCGCTCGGTTCACCCATCGGCACCGGGCTTGGTATCGCGAATCCGCACAACATCGAGATGATCGTCGAGCGCGCCGGCGTACCCGTCATCCTCGACGCCGGGATCGGAACGGCCAGCGACGCCACCCTTGCCATGGAGTTGGGCTGCGACGCCGTCCTACTTGCGACAGCGGTGACGCGGGCCAAGAATCCCGCGCTGATGGCGTCGGCGATGCGTCACGCTGTCGTGGCAGGTTTCGAGGCGCGGCACGCCGGCCGGATCCCCAAGCGATTCTGGGCTCAAGCGTCGTCCTGAGGGACGAGATCCGGGTGATTTCTCGGGGTTCTGCCCGAATTGCCCGGACTCATGTCCTACCTGAGTACCACTCGGAACTAGACCTGTGGCCGATGTGCTGGTCATTGCCGGTAGGGCAGAGTTCTCCTCATGATTGAACTGAGGGGATTGACCAAGGTTTACGGACCGACGAAAGCGGTGGACGATTTGTCGTTCACGGTCAAGCCGGGCATCGTGACGGGCTTTCTGGGCCCCAACGGTGCGGGTAAGTCGACAACGATGCGGATGATCCTGGGTTTGGATCAGCCGACGTCGGGTGCGGCGTTGATCGAGGGCAAGCCGTACCGGGAGTTGAAGACGCCGTTGCGGACGGTGGGCGCGTTGTTGGATGCGAAGTGGGTGCATCCCAATCGCAGTGCGCGGGCGCATCTGCAGTGGATGGCTGCTTCGAACGGGATCCCGAAGTCCCGCGTGGACGAGGTGCTCGGGTTGGTCGGGTTGTCCGAGGTGGCGGGCAAGAAGGCCGGCGGGTTCTCGCTCGGTATGTCGCAGCGTCTCGGGTTGGCGGGTGCGTTGTTGGGTGATCCGAAGGTGTTGTTGTTCGACGAGCCGGTCAACGGTCTCGATCCGGAGGGCATCGTCTGGATTCGTAAGTTCATGCAGCGGTTGGCGGCCGAGGGCCGCACGGTGCTGGTGTCGAGTCACCTTCTCTCGGAGATGGCATTGACGGCGGAGCAGTTGGTGGTGATCGGTCGGGGACGGTTGATCTCGGATTCGACGGTCGCGGAGTTCGTGGATCGCTCGTCGGAGTCGACGGTGCGGGTGCGTAGTCCTCAGCTCGATGCGTTGCGCAGTGTGTTGCTCTCGCAGGGGTTGACGGTGCGTGAGGACGGTTCCGGTGTTGCGCCGGCGTTGGTGGTCGTGGATTCGACCACTGACGTGATCGGCGGTCTGGCTGGTTCGCAGGGAATCGTGTTGTACGAGTTGGCGTCCCAGCAGGGTTCGCTCGAGGATGCGTTCATGAAGTTGACCGGAGACGATGTCCAGTACCACGCATCCGGTATCGATCCGGGTGCTGGTGCACACCATGCAAATACGCAGCAGGCAAACACACAGCAGGCTATGGGAGGTGCACTGTAATGGCTGTTCTCAGTGCTGAACGTATCAAGATCACCACGACCAAGTCGCCGCTCTGGTGCTCGGTCATCATCGTCGTGCTCGCTCTCGGCTTCGCTGCCATCATGGGCGCGGTTGCCAAGTCGGCTTTGACGTCCTCCGATGTCCAGGGAGCACCGGACCTCGACACCGCCGTTGCCACGGCCGGCATCTCGGGTTTCGGAATCATGGTTCTCATGATCATGGCGGCCCTCGCGGTCACCAGTGAGTACCGCTTCGGGACCATCCGCACCACGTTCCAGGCAGTTCCGAACCGTGCCTCGGTTCTCATCGCCAAAGCCGGCCTCATCGGTGCCTTCGGCGCGGTGCTGACGTTTGTCCTCGCTTTCGGGTCCTATGCGGTGGCCAAAGCCATGGCCGGTACCGAGGCCAGCACGGGCCTGACCCTGTCGACCGGCGATGACTGGCGTGCGATTTACGGCATCCCGGTGTACGCCTTCCTCTGCGTGATTCTTGCTGTCGGCGTCGGATCGATCATCCGGCAGTCGGCGGGCGCTATTGCGTTGCTCCTGCTCTGGCCGCTGCTCATCGAGAGCCTTTTCGGACTGTTCGGCAGTGTCGGCGAGAAGATCACCCCGTTCCTGCCGTTCGCGAATGCAAACCACTTCCTCAGCCCTGGCGGCGGAAGCCTTGATTTCCACTGGGGACCCTGGGGCAGCCTGATCTACTTCGCGGCCTTCGTTCTGGTGATTTTCGGAGCAAGTATTGTCATCGTGAATCGTCGCGACGCCTGATCTTGTCGCTCCCTCGGTAGGTGTTGTCGGGAGACCTACCGAGAACGAGGAGTGACAGCAGAGTAGGGACCCAGTACGAAAAACCATTCGTACTGGGTCCCTTTCCTGTGCTTCGGCCGATATCCTCCGAAGATGAGACTCTTCGGTGTGGTTGTGGTCGGAATGGCTGGAGCACTCGTGGTGAGTGGATGCTCGTCGTCAGGAAGTGAAGCAGCCGTCCCGGCAGATCCGGTGGCATTCTCCGAGACCGTCACGGTCGACGCCGTGACCGGGCATCTGGAGCAACTCGAGAAGATCGCCGGTAACAACGACGGCAATCGATCGGCCGGAACCCCCGGCTACGACGCCAGTGTCGACTACGTGGCAAACCTGCTCGAAGACAAGGGCTTCGACGTCAGTACCCCGGAATTCGACTTCAGCTCCTTCGATCCCGGCACCGAATCCCTGAAAGCTACTGACGGCTCCGATGTTCCGGTGCGGGCGTTGACATATTCCCCCTCCACGGGACCGACCGGAATCACGGCACGCCTGGTGGTGATTCCCGCCGACGAGACACCAGGTTGCGAGGCCACCGACTACGACGGCCGCGACGTGAACGGTGCAATCGTGCTGGTCACCCGCGGAGTGTGCCCGTTCGGCGACAAGCAGAAGATCGCCGCTGACCGCGGCGCGGCAGCGTTGTTGGTTGCCAACAACGAGGACGCGATGCTGGGCGGGGCAACCTTGGGTGAACCCGAAGACGCCCGCATCCCGACCGGCGGGGTGAGCAAGGCGTCGGGCGAGGCTCTTGCCGTAGCGCCCGGAGACCTCACGCTGATTCTCGACACGTCGACGGAAACGACGAAGTCGCGCAACGTGATTGCACAGACCAAGACCGGCGCGACCGACAACGTGGTTGTCGTGGGCGCCCACCTGGACAGTGTGCCGGAAGGTCCCGGAATCAACGACAACGGAAGCGGCACCGCAGCCGTGCTGGAAACCGCGCTGCAGATGGGAAGCTCACCGAGCATCGAGAATGCCGTGCGTTTCGCTTTCTGGGGAGCGGAAGAAGTGGGATTGGTCGGCTCCACCCGTTACGTGGAAGGTCTGAGCGATCAGGAACGGGCCGACATCGCCCTGTATCTGAATTTCGACATGCTCGGTTCGCCCAATGCCGGATACCTGGCTTACGACGGTGACAACTCGGATGCCGTCGGGGAGGGGCCAGGGCCCGAGGGGTCGGCGGGCATCGAGCGCACCTTCGTCGACTTCCTCGCCGATCGGGGGATTGCGGCGGACGGAACGGACTTCGACGGGCGTTCCGACTACGGCCCGTTCATCGAGATCGGAATCCCGGCGGGCGGTGTGTTCAGCGGCGCGGACGAACGCAAGACGCCGGCTCAGGCCGAGAAGTGGGGTGGCGAAGCGGACGAGACCTTCGACCCGAACTACCACAGTGCCCAGGACAACCTCGCGAACATCGATCGCGAAGCGCTCGCTGCCAACGCTTCTGCAGTAGCCTTCGGAGTTGCGACGTATGCCCAGGATTTGAGCGGGCCGAACGGCGTTCCCGTCGGCGATGCTCGAACGCAGGCCAGAACCGAATGATCGACTGACCGAATGATCGACTGACCGAATGATCGACTGACCGAATGATCGACTGTGCGAGCGACCAGGAGGCCACTGTGCGAGAACGGCGGCAGCACACTGTCTGTAACTCTGAGTTACGCTTGAGTTATGGCTGATCTGTCCCCGGAGGGCACCGACACGACAGGTGCTCCTTCCTCCTCGGTTCGAGGCGTCGTCGACGTCGTCTTGAACTCTGCGGCAGAACTGAACCGTCGGCAGCAGCTCATCGACGCGCTACGACGGCTGCGGCGGGCACTACCCGGTGATCCCGGATTCGGAGATCCGCTCTCGCTGGCAGGTCCTGGCGGTGCCCGCGCCGTGGCCCGCGTCGCTGACAGATTGCTCGATCAGAAGCCGGCAGCCACTCGCGAAGTGAGCCTCGGAGCACTGCAGGTGTGGCAGGCGGCGCTGGAAAAGATGGGCCGCGGCCGCGGTGATCAAGAACTGACCATCGTCTTCACCGATCTGGTTGGCTTCTCCACCTGGTCACTCGAAGCCGGTGACGGCGCCACGCTGACGCTCCTGCGTGCCGTGGCGCAGGCCGTGGAAACCCCGATCACCGACAACGGCGGACACGTCGTCAAACGGATGGGCGACGGTCTGATGGCCGTGTTCATTCGCCCGGATGCGGCTTTGAAGGCGGTGTTCACCGCGCAGGACGCACTCGCGGAAGTCGACCTCGACGGATACACCCCACGAATGCGCGTCGGCCTCCACACGGGTACTCCGCGCCAGATCGGCGACGACTGGCTCGGCGTCGACGTGACCATCGCCGCCCGGATGATGGGCTTGGGCGGCGACGGCAACGTCATGATGTCGGCGACAACTCTCGAGGAACTCGAAGCCGGCACCCTGGAGGATCTCGATCTCACGATCCGTCCGTGGCGGCGAGGGTTCTTCGCGACCACTCCCAACGGAGTTCCCGTCGACCTGGGAATCTGGCGCGTACGCCGGAACTAGCGCACTAGACCTGGAGCCGCCAAAGCGGGGACACCGGACCATGTCCTGCGCCGAGGTCGTACGACGCCTCGAGACACTTGGTCACCCACTCTTTGCCGAACGCCACCGCGTCCGGAACGGAATAGCCATGTGCGAGAGCGCAAGTGATCGCAGCGGCCAGCGTGTCTCCGCCGCCGTGATCGTTGCCGGTGTCGATCCGGGCACTGCTGAATTCGAGGAAACGGTCGCCGTCGAACAACAGATCGGTGGACAACTCCGAAGTACGAAGGTGGCCGCCCTTGACGATGGACCATTGAGCGCC
This sequence comes from Rhodococcus sp. AQ5-07, assembly GCF_009707305.1. Classification (NCBI taxonomy): domain Bacteria; kingdom Bacillati; phylum Actinomycetota; class Actinomycetes; order Mycobacteriales; family Nocardiaceae; genus Rhodococcus; species Rhodococcus sp. AQ5-07. Next base: position 76,485 of record NZ_CP046099.1, read on the forward strand.
GAGCGCATGCAACGCTTCTGCCGCTTGGCGGGCGCTCTTGTCGTCGACGACCTCGATGCCGGTGATCAACCGAACCTCGTCGAGGTTCGGAGTGACCACCGTGGCAGCCGGAATCAAGGTGTTGCGGACCGCGTCGAGAGCTTCTTCGTGCAACAGCGGATCGCCATGCATCGACGCGCACACGGGGTCGACCACCAGCGGGATCGGTCGGTCGCGGCCGATCCCCACCTCGGCGGCAACTGCGGCTACCGCTTCTATGATCGTCGTCGAGGCCAGCATTCCCGTCTTCGCTGCGCCGACGCCGATGTCCGAGACCACAACGCGCACCTGGTCGGCGACGATCTCCGGCGGAATCTCGTGGAATCCGCTGACGCCCAACGAATTCTGGACCGTCACAGCGGCGACGGCCACACAGGCGTGTACTCCGCACATCGCCATCGTGCGGGAATCGGCTTGAATGCCGGCTCCGCCGCCGGAGTCGGTTCCGGCGATGGTCAATGCCCGAATCGGGGTCTGTCCGGCGGGGGTCAGGGGCAGCAGCTTCACGACGACGAGCCTACCGACCGGACCTGGGGAAACGGCAGCTCGGTCCGGATGGACTCGGTTTCCGGGATTTCCGCTTCCAGGATTTCCGCGTACTGACGTACGTCCGCCGAGATCCGCATCGAGCAGAAGTTCGGCCCGCACATCGAGCAGAAATGTGCGGTCTTGGCGGGCTCGGCCGGTAGTGTCTCGTCGTGGAACTCCCTGGCGGTGTCCGGGTCGAGTGACAAAGCGAACTGGTCCAACCAGCGAAATTCGAAGCGCGCCTTGGACAGTGCGTCGTCGCGGGCCTGTGCATTCGGGTGCCCTTTTGCCAGGTCTGCTGCATGGGCAGCGATCTTGTAGGTGATCACACCGGTTTTCACGTCGTCTCGGTTGGGCAGGCCGAGGTGTTCCTTGGGTGTGACGTAACAGAGCATCGCCGTTCCCGCCCGTGCGATCATCGCCGCACCGATGGCGGAGGTGATGTGGTCGTACGCCGGCGCGATATCGGTAGCGAGCGGTCCGAGGGTGTAGAACGGTGCCTCGTCGCAGAGCTCTTCTTCCAGGCGGACGTTTTCCTCGATCTTGTCCATGGGAACGTGTCCGGGGCCCTCGATCATGACCTGGACTCCTGCGGATTTCGCAATCTGCGTGAGTTCTCCCAGAGTGCGAAGCTCCGCGAATTGGGCGGCGTCGTTGGCGTCGGCGATCGATCCCGGTCGAAGCCCGTCACCGAGGGAGAACGTGACGTCGTATCGGCGCAAGATCTCGCACAGTTCGTCGAAGTGGGTGTAGAGGAACGATTCCTGCCTGTGGTGCATGCACCACGCGGCCATGATCGCGCCGCCGCGCGAGACGATTCCCGTGACGCGACCAGCAGTCAGAGCGATGTAACCGATTCTTACACCGGCATGCACGGTCATGTAGTCGACGCCCTGCTCGCACTGCTCGATTACCGTGTCGCGGTAGATTTCCCATGTCAGAGCGGTGGGATCTCCGTTGACTTTCTCGAGTGCCTGGTAGATCGGTACCGTGCCGACCGGTACGGGTGAGTTGCGGAGAATCCATTCACGGGTCAGGTGGATGTCCTTGCCGGTGGACAGGTCCATGATGGTGTCGGCGCCCCAGCGGATCGCCCACACCATCTTTTCGACTTCCTCTGCAACAGAGGAGGTTACGGCCGAGTTCCCGATATTCGCGTTGATCTTGACGGCGAACTTCTTGCCGATGATCATCGGCTCCAGCTCGCCGTGGCGATGGTTCGCGGGAATTACCGCCCGCCCGCGAGCCACCTCGGAACGCACCAGTTCGGCTGAAACGCCCTCGCGTGCAGCGCAATAGCGCATCTCCGGGGTGATCACACCGTCTCGGGCGCATTCCAATTGCGTCCGATTGCTTTCCGGGCGTTCCCAGGTGTCCCTGGTCGTCGGGAGCCCTGCATCGAGGTCGATGTCGGCGTCCGTGTCGGTGTAAGGACCTGACGTGTCGTACAGGTCCAGATGCTCACCATTGGTGAGAGTGACGCGTCGAAGTGGGATCCGGAGAGAATCCGATTCGACGTAATGCTTGCTACTGCCCTCGATCGGGCCGGTTGTCACAGCGGTGTGGACAGTCGCGTGAACAGCCGTACGGACAGACTTCTCCTGCATGGTGCGCTCCCTACGCCGGCATTATCCGGTCAGGTTCATCCGGTCGACGGCCCTAGCCGTCCTCTCAGCCCGCTGGTGCGAGCCCCCGTGGTGGTTGTATGAAATTTGTGCCCGCTGTCACAGCGGCACCGGGCGACTCTATCTCAACCCCGAAAAAGCGTTTCACTGCGATTGCGGTGGAGTCGTTCGCGGTGCAAAAATTGGTCGAACCCGGGACAGCGTCGTCGGTAGCTGATTCTATGAGTGGCATGGATCACAGTTATGGAGAGCGTGCGAACGCAGCAGTCGCAGATCGCGCAGTTGCAGATCGTGCCGTGGAGGTCGCCGCAATGAACGACATCGAAAACTCGAGAACCGGAACCTCACCGGAAGTCACGCTCGTGGACAATCCGTCGCACGAACGATTCGAACTGCTCTCCGACGACGAGTTGGTCGGCATCCTCGGATACCGCGACGAGGACGAGATTTCGGGGAGCGGAGCCGAAGCGGGCGACGTGGTTGCGTACATGCATACCGTCGTCAAGGAGGAGTACGGCGGGCAGGGACTGGCAGCCGTACTCGTGCAGTTCGCGATGGACTGCGCCCGTGAACGTGAATGGTCGGTGCGGCCTGTGTGCACCTATGTTCAGCGGTACCTCGGCGAGCATCCCGAGTATCTGGAACTGCTCGTCGAGGACTAGCCGCCGGAGGTTGCAAACAGACGATCAGGCTCCGAGCTTTACAACTACCCGAGATTCACGATCACCGGAGCGTGATCGCTGGCGCCCTTGCCTTTTCGCTCGTTTCGATCGATCTCGGCCGCCTCGACGCGCGCTGCGAATGCCGGTGAGCCGAGGATGAAGTCGATTCGCATGCCCTGCTTCTTCGGGAAGCGAAGCTGCGTGTAGTCCCAGTACGTGTACACACCGGGGCCGGGGGTGTACGGGCGAACGACGTCCGCGAACCCGGACTCGGCGAAGGCGGTGAACGCAGCTCGTTCCGGCTCCGACGTGTGGGTCTTGCCCTCGAAGAAAGCGGGATCCCACACGTCGTCGTCCGTAGGAGCGACGTTCCAGTCACCGACCAGGGCGATCTGCGCGTCGGGATCCTGCTTGAGCCAGCCCTCCGCGTCGTCGCGCAGTTTGGCCAGCCAATCCAGCTTGTAGGCGTAATGCGGGTCTTCCAGCTCACGGCCGTTGGGGACGTACAGGCTCCACACCCGCACACCACCGCAGGTGGCACCGATCGCACGGGCCTCACGGACCGGGTCTGCCTCGGGATCCTTGTCGAACCCTGGCTGATCCTCGAATCCGATCTGCACGTCGTCCAAGCCGACGCGGGAAGCGATGGCGACACCGTTCCACTGGCTCAACCCGACGTGGGCGACCTCGTAGCCGATTTCCTTGAAGCGTTCGTACGGAAACTGCTCGTCCTTGCACTTGGTTTCCTGCATTGCCAGGACGTCGACGTCGGATCGACCGAGCCAGTCGATGATCCTGTCGGTACGGGCACGGACGGAGTTGACGTTCCAAGTAGCGATGCGCACGAGGGCAAGCCTAGCGTCAGCCGCCGACAGGATCGGTGGCGTATCGGTAGCGGTGGTGTTCGACGAATCCGAGCCGCTCGTAGAGCGCGATCGCCGCGGAGTTCTCCGCCGAAACCTGGAGGTACGCGTGCGTCGCACCGTTCTGACGACCCCGAGAGAGTAGATCTCCGCAGATCAGCGACCCGATTCCGTGACGACGGTGTTCAGGGGCGACGTGAATGCCGGTCAGTCCTACCCAGCGCTTGCCATCGGGTGCCTCGGTGAGCGCAGCGCGCCCGATGGCAAGCGTCGTGTCGGTGTTTCCGATCGCGCCGAAAGTTGCACTGCCCACGACAGCCGTGAGGACCGCCTCGACGTACGCCGGATCTCCGTGGGCGTCGTACGTCGACAGCCAGTTGTGGTCGGGGCGGTCGGCGAACGAGGTGACCGGAGGACCGAGCGGCAGCGTGACACTGCCCAGATCGGCGGCCATCACGATGGTTTCCTTCTCGCTGGTCCACCCGTCCGGAGCGGTGCCGAGTCGATCGGGGAGGAGCAGCAGGGTCGGCAGGCCGCGGTCACCGAACCACTGGCGTATCCGCTCGATGGTGCTCGCGTCGAAGCCGGCAACCGTCCCCGCACCACCGAGCGGCAAAGCCGAATTGGCGCGGCCGGTGAAGCCGTGACCGGCGCGCAGCAACCAACCGTCGATCCACGCCTGCTCGACCCCCGGCCACGCCGCAGCAGCAGCCGTTTCGAGGTTTCGAATCTCGCCGATGCGAATCGGGCGGGCCGAGAGAGTCTTGAGTGCAATCACCTGATCGGCGGAGACCTGGACCAGCCGACCGTCGCCGCTGCGGACGGCGATGGGATCGGCGCCCTCGAGGATGCCGATGACGTCGGTCATGGGATGCGAATAGCCGGGTGGGAGCTTGTATCGCAAAACCACCCGGCTACCGATCGAAATGTTGCCGTTCAGAGCGGAATTCTCAGTCTTCGTAATCGTCGTCGTCGTGACCGAACGGATCGTCGACGGTGCCCGGCGTCCAGGTCAGACCGGGCTTGCCCCAACCGGAACGCTTGATGATCTTCTTGGCGGCGCGCGCGTTGCGGCCGATCAGCACGTCCGTGTAGAGGAAACCGTCGAGATGCCCGGTCTCGTGCTGGAGCATCCGTGCGAAGAATCCGGTGCCCTCGACCTCGATCGGGTTGCCGTCGGCGTCGGTGCCGGTGACCTTCGCCCAATCGGCGCGGCCCGTCGGGAACTGCTCGCCGGGAACGGAAAGGCAACCCTCGAAGTCTTCTTCCGGGTCGGGCATCGTCTGGGGGATTTCGGACGTCTCGAGTACCGGGTTCACGACGACGCCGCGACGACGCTCGCTGCTGCGGTCGTCACCGGGGCAGTCGTAGACGAAGACTCGGAGTGAAACGCCGACCTGATTGGCCGCCAGACCGACGCCGTTGGCGGCGTCCATCGTCTCGTACATGTCTGCGATCAGTTCGGCGATCTCGGCCGGAGACTGAGTGACCGGCTCTGTCGCCTTGTGCAGTACCGGGTCGCCGACGATTCGGATGGGGAGGATAGCCATGCGGACAAGGATAGTGCGGCGCGCCCGCGTAGTTATCACGGCCCGCACACTCGATCATGGTTCAATGGTTGCTGAAGAACAGCGATGTAATTCGTTGCTCGGTCGGAACGTGGGCCGCGGGGGAAATTGTGAGTTACCTTCGGGCCAGGGGACCGGGAAACTCACGGCCGCGAGAATATCGGTCGGAAAAGAACACCGGGCATACGAGTCTCGCTGACGCCGAGCACAGCAGTCGAGGAGTGACATGGACGGCGCAACCGCGCGTAGTCGGAACCAGTCCGAAGGCACTGGCGCCGACGATTCGGTAGCAGATACAGCAGGCATGCACGAGGTGGGCGAAGACGGCCTCACCCGCCGCGAGCACGACATCCTCTCCTTCGAGCGCCAGTGGTGGAAGTACGCCGGTGCGAAGGAAGAAGCCATCAAGGAGTTGTTCGACATGTCGGCAACCCGCTACTACCAGGTTCTCAATGCCTTGGTCGATCGCCCCGAATCCTTGGCGGCTGATCCCATGCTGGTCAAGCGCCTGCGTCGTCTGCGTGCCAGCCGTCAGAAGGCCAGGGCCGCCCGTCGCCTCGGCTTCGAGGTCACCTGAATCACGCGTACATATGATCGGGCTGTCCACACACTGGCGATAAGGTCGACATCGTGAGTACCCCGAAAGAGCAGCCGTCCGGACCTCCGCTTCGCGCAATCGCCATGGTGTTGATCGCGTTGGCGATCGTGTTCATCGGTCTCGGAGCAGCCTCACTGGGTGGATCGAGCGACGGTGGATCGGGCGACGAGAACACCGCAGCAGAGCAGACCGAATCCTCGGCGTCTGCCACGACGAGCGCCCCCGCACCGGCATCTGCCACTTCCAAGCCGGCAGCGACGACGCAACCCGCTTCGGGCGATACCACCACTACGTCGCGTCCCTCGGGAACTGCGACGACCACGACTTCCAGCTCCGCGAGCGGCGTCGACACGTCGAATATCAGCGTTCGAGTTCTCAACAACAGCACCGTCTCGGGTCTGGCAGCAGGCACTGCCGAGGAATTGACGGCTGCAGGTTGGAACGTCGAGGAGACGGGTAACTACAGCGAGGGCACCGTCAGTACGACGACGGTGTACTACGGATCGTCCGCGGCGGAGAAGGCAGCGGCGCAGAAGATCGCAGCTGAACTCGGAGTCACCGCAGAACCTCGATTCGCCGGCATCGCGAACGCGTCACCTGGCGTGATCGTGATCGTGACCTCCAACTGACCGGTCGTGAAGGTGGAACTGACCCGTCGGTTCCAGCTACTACACGCGCCGTTATGATCAGAAGCACTTTCTCGCCACCTCAAAGGAGCGGTTCGATGGCCCCCAGCAGCACCCGGCGTTTGTCCTGGCGCGTCGTTGCCCCTGTAGTCGCGATTGCCGCTTTCGGCTTGACCGCTTGCAGTAACAGCGAAGAGCCCAGCAGCGTCCCCGGCACGACTCCTCCGGTGTGGACCGGTGCAGCCGATCCCAGCGCGCACGAAAGCGCGGGCGGCCACGGTTCCGAGACGGCTCACGCCGGCGCTTCTGCCGAGACTGTCACCGCAACGCTGAACGGCACCGACGGCGCCAAGGTCGGAACGGTCACGTTCGCGCAGGAAGGTAGCGACGTCAAGGTCACCCTCGACGCCAAGGGCCTGACCCCCGGCTTCCACGGATTCCACGTTCACCAGGTCGCCAAGTGCGAGACCAATTCCGTAGCTCCCAGCGGCGGAGAGCCGGGTAACTTCCTCTCGGCAGGCGGACACTTCCAGGCCGAGGGGCACTCGGGCCACCCGGCGAGCGGTGACCTCACTTCGGTTCAGGTCCTCGAAGACGGCACCGCCACGCTGGTCACCACGACCGACGCGTTCACCGTCGACGAACTGGTCGCAAACGGTGGAACATCCGTCATGATCCATGCCGGTGCGGACAACTTCGGCAACATCCCGACGCGTTACGCGCCGGCACCGGATCAGCAGACGCTCGACACCGGTGACGCCGGCGGACGCGTCGCTTGCGGTGTCATCACCAAGAGCTGACAAACTCACCTGAGTTTTGCATCACTTCCGGCGACTACCACGCAGTAGCCAGCACGGTGTTTTTACCGACACTGTGATTGGATTCTCTGCGTGGTAGTTCCATTTCCAGGTTCGCCGCGCCCGACGCTGGGCGTGGAGTGGGAGATCGCGCTGGTCGATCGCAAGACCAGAGATCTCTCCAACACAGCAGCCGAGGTGTTTTCGGCGGTCGAAGAGCTTGCCGGCTCGGAAACCCCGCACATCACCAAGGAACTACTGCGAAATACCGTCGAACTCGTCACGGGTATTCACTCGACGGTCGGCGAGGCGATGAGTGATCTCGACAGGTCACTGGATCTGCTTCGCCGCGCTGCGAATCCGCTCGGCGTCGATCTCATCAGCGCGGGCACGCACCCGTTCGCGCAATGGTCGACGCAGCTGGTCACCCGGACACCCGACTACGACGAACTCATCGAACGCACGCAGTGGTGGGGTCGGCAGATGCTGATCTGGGGCGTGCACGTTCACGTGGGTGTCTCGTCCGCGGATCGCGTTTTCCCGATCATCAACGCACTGCTGCAGCGCTATCCGCACCTGTTGGCGCTGTCGGCGTCCTCGCCGATGTGGGCCGGTGTGGACACCGGCTATGCGTCCAATCGCGCGTTGATGTTCCAGCAGCTGCCCACCGCCGGCCTTCCGTACCAGTTCGAGAACTGGGCCGAATACGAGTCGTTCATCGACGACCAGATGAAGACCGGTGTGATCACCAAGATCGGCGGCATGCACTGGGACATCCGTCCCGCGCCGAAGTGGGGAACCATCGAGGTCCGGGTCTTCGACGGCGTCTCGACACGCGCCGAACTGGGTGCTCTCGTTGCTCTGGTCCACTGCCTCATCGTCGATCTGGACCGCAGACTGAGTGCCGGTGAGACTCTGCCGAACATGCAGCCGTGGCACGTCAAGGAAAACAAGTGGCGCGCAGCGAGATACGGACTGGACGCCGAGATCATCCTCGACTCCGACGCAAACGAGTGCCTCGTCACTGACGATCTGGATCGCCTGCTCGACGACTTGGCGCCGATTGCGGTCTCACTCGGCTGCGCGGACGAGTTGGCGTCGGTGGCGGACATTCCCCGTCGCGGTGCCTCCTACCAGCGTCAACGCCGTGTCGCGGAAGCGACGGGCGGCGATCTGGTTGCGGTAGTCGACGCATTGGTCGCGGAGTTGGGTACTTAGAGCACTCCGTGTTGCCGATGGTTTCGTAGGGTCGAAATACGGGCATACAGACCGATTGTCCAGTCTGCGTCCATATTCGGTTCACACGGCGTTTACTATTGTCCGGTGTTGATAGACAGTTGGTCCCAACGAGGGGGCGTACCCGGACAGTCGGATCGTTCGTGGTCGAGTTCTCATCGACTCCTTCTGATCGGCACAGCAGCATTGACCGTGCTGGTCCTGGGTGTGCAGGCGTTCGCGTCGTACAAGGGCTATCTCGGCCCGGTGGAAAGCCTGTTCGGTGACTACTTCCTCGTTCCTCGCTCGGCGACCATGCCCTGGGTGGGTCTCGCTCTCGCGCTGGTTGGGCTGAACAACAAAGAACGCATCTACGCGGTATCCGCGGCCGTTGTCATCGACGTGGTCGTCGGCGCGATCCGCTGGTTCTCGGGTGGACCGCTGACTATGGGCACCGGCGGCACCTGGGTGCTGACGGCCATCGCGGTGTACGCGGTGTGGAAGTTGTCCGGCGAGCGTCGACTCAGCGTTCTGCACGGCGTCGCTCTCGGCGCGTTGCTCATCATCGCCGCCAAGGTTGCCGAGACGTGGCTGGAGATCACCATTCTCGTCGGCACCGACGTGTGGGACGAGTACGTGTTCCTCGCCGACCAGGCTCTCGGGAATCCGTCGTGGGTGATGGGCCAGATCGTCGACGCCATGGGCCCCGTCGGTGCAGCAGCCCTCGACTGGATCTACGTCGAACTGCCCGTCGCGGTGATCGTGGTTGCCCTCTACCAAGCACGTAAGGGATGGCCGTCGCATCACCTGCTGCGTACGTTCCTGCTCATCGGGCTGATCGGCCCGATCTTCTACGTCCTGTTCCCGGTGGTCGGTCCGGTGTTCGCCTTCGGTCCGCGTGGGTTCGGATTCCAGATCGGTGACTACTGGCCGAACATCGTGCCCAACTTCGACTTCGCATCACCGTCGTCGCTGCCGTTCGACGACGCCGCACCGCGAAACTGCATGCCGAGCCTGCACACCGCGTGGGCGGTCGCATTGTTCATCCACTCGCGCAGCGGACCGTGGTGGATTCGCAGCCTGGGATCGTTCTGGCTCGTTGCGACCCTGACCGCGACGCTCGGCTTCGGATTCCACTACGGCGTCGACCTCATTGCCGGTGCCGTCCTGTGCTTGACCCTCGATGCGGCGCTACGGGATCCGGAGCGAGGCTGGGGGTGGTTCCGAGTGCGTCTGTTGATCGGTGGCTCGGCACTACTCGCGGGGTTGTTGCTCTCGTACCGGTTCGCTGCGGTGCAGATGGCCGAGTACCCGGCGATCTTCGGACCGCTGCTGATGGCTGTCCTGGTTCTCATGTCGGTCGCGTACTTCGCCACCTTCTTCGCCCGCCCCGGCACTGCACTTGCGGTGTGGGGCGAGCGCGACGGCGAGTGGGATGCCGCTACAGGAGAGAGTCCGGGTCTTCCAGCTCGTTGATCTTCATGAGGTCGTCCTCTTCGCGCTGTTCGCGGTAGGCGACTCGGCCGACGCTGTGCGCGATCACGGGCGCGGTCAGCAGCGTGAAAATGCCCACCAGGACCAACATCCAGATGTCGACGCTCCCACGAAGCAGGAACACGGCGCCCATCAGAACCAGGATCAGTCCGACCACCTGAGGTTTCGTGGCCGCGTGCATACGACGCAGGGTGTCGGGGAAGCGAACGATTCCCACCGCGGCGGTCAGCGCGAGCAGCGCGCCGAGGAAGATGGAGATGGCCCCGATCGTGTCGAGGATGTTGCCGATCACTGGTCACTCACCCGGAAGCGCGCGACGGACACGGAACCGATGAAGCCGACCAGTGCCAGCGCCACGATCGCGGGAACGATAGTGGTGTCTTTGCTGTACGCGGCCCAGACGGCGAGTCCACACATCGAGACCGCGATGATCGTGTCCAGAGCGACGAGGCGGTCGAGTGAGCTCGGACCGTCGAGCAATCGGAACGTGGTCAGTACGGCGGCGATCAGCAGAATCACTCCGGAAATGATCAAGATCGTGGTGATGAACCCGTTCATGGTTGGTCCTCCTGCCGGGGTGCATCGAATTCGTAGTCGCGCTGGTGCCACGGGCTGGGTTGCCAGTCCGAATCACGTTCGAACGACGCGATGAACAACCGCTCGAGATCCTCCACCGAGCGGTAGAACGCGCTGACGGCTTTCTGCGATCCGACGTCGAGCACGTGGACGTAGACGATGCGCCGGTTCTGGTCGATCTCGAGAACCATGGTGCCCGGGATCAGGTTCAGTACGTCGATGCACAGCGTGAGAACCAGGTCGGACTTGATCCCGAGTTGGTAACGCAGAACTCCGGTGACCGGCGGCGGCGACGGACGGATCGCCAGCCACGCGACCTGGATACTCGACTGGATCGCGTAGTACACGATCATCCACAGCAGACGCAGAATCGACAGCAGATGTACCCGACCCTCGACCGGTACACGGGGGAGGGGAAGCAGGACCATGATGATCAGGCCGACGGCGAGTCCGCCGAAGATGTTGCCGAAACTGATGTTGCCCCACAACAGGATCCATACGACCATCAGCCACAGCAGGATCCCGACGCGGAGTACCTGTTCGCGTTTCATCGCGGAGCCTCCTCGGTGTTCGGGACATCGGTGTTCGGGGCGTCGGTACTGGGAGCTACAGCAGGGTCGTCTGCAGCGACGGGAGCTTCGTCGACCGGCACGGGTCGGTGGTTGCCGAGAACCGCGTCGATGTAGATGGACCGGTCTTGCAGATCCTTCGCCGCTCTGTCGCTGATGTCGATGATCCGGCCTGCGAACACCGTCAGTGCCAGGCCGACGATGACGAGTCCGACCGTCGGAATCAGCATGAAGACCGGAATCTTGCCGACGTCCTCGCGGTCGACGAACGCGATGTCCTCTTCGGACTCGTCGATCAGTGCTGACGGGCTGACGTCGGCGAGGTCACCTTCGGGCGCGTCGGCGCGGGCTCGCCAGAAGGCCTTGGTCCACACGCGGGCGACGGCGTAGAGCGTCAGCAAGCTGGTGATCGTGCCGCCGGCGACGAGGATCCAGGCCAGCGCGCTGGCGTCGGCCGCACCGGCCTGCAGGAGCGCGACCTTGCCGATGAAGCCCGAGAACGGCGGGATACCACCGAGATTCAGTGCCGGGATCAGGAAGACGATCGCGAGGATCGGGCTGGCGGCCGCCAGACCGCCGAGTCGGCGCAGCGACGACGACCCGGCTTGTCGTTCGATCAGACCCACGACGAGGAAGAGAGTCGTCTGCACGATGATGTGGTGGGCGACGTAGTAGATCGCGCCGGACAGCCCGGACGTCGTGGACAGTGCGATACCGAAGATCATGTAACCGATATGGCTGACCAGTGTGAACGAGAGCAGACGTTTGATGTCGCTCTGCGCGATGGCACCCATGATGCCGACCACCATCGTGAGCAGGCCGCACACCATCAGTACGTTGTCGAGTTCTCCTTGCGGGAACAGCAACGAGTGCGCGCGGATGATCGCGTACACACCGACCTTGGTGAGCAACCCGGCGAAGACGGCGGTGATCGGTGCGGGCGCGGTCGGATACGAGTCCGGTAGCCACGCCGACAGCGGGAAGACCGCAGCCTTGATGCCGAACGCCACGAGCAGGACAGCGAAGATGGCGGTTCGTGTGCCCGGCGGAATGTTGTCGAAGCGCAGGGCCATGTCGGCCATGTTGAGGGTGCCGGTCGCCGCATAGGCGAAGGCGATGCCCGCCAGGAAGATCAGCGAAGACACCATCGAGACCATCACGTACGAGACACCGGCCCGAACGCGGTCGGCGCTGGCACCGAGCGTCAGGAGCACGAAACTCGCGGCGAGCAGAACCTCGAATCCGACGTACAGGTTGAAGAGGTCACCGGCGAGGAACGCGTTCGAGATACCGGCGGTCAATGCGAGATAGGTCGGCAGGAAGATCGAGACCGGCTGGGCCTCGCTGCCGTCGCGAATACCCTGACCGATCGCGTAGATCATGACGGCGAGCAACACCACCGACGAGACCACGAGCATCATCGCCGAGAGACGGTCGACGACGAGTGTGATGCCGATGGGGGAGTCCCAGCCGCCGACCTGAACGGCCGTCGTACCGTCGCGGTCGGCGAGGTAGAGCAGCAAGCCAGACACCGCGACGACGCCGATGAGCGCGATCAGTGTGATGACACGCTGGAAACGCGGACGTCGGCCGACAACCAGCGTCGCAGCTGCGGCCAGCATCGGGATCAGGACGGGCAGGGGCGCAAGGGCTCCCATCAGGTTGTCCGAGATGGTCATGCGCCGCCACCTCCCTCGATCTTGGTCTGGCGAGCGTCTTTGCGCCGCTTCTCGGATTCCTTCTTACGAGCAAGGTCGGTGGCCCAGTCGGGTACCGGTTCGTCCTCGAAGTCGCCGTCGTGGAGGTCGTCGTAGCATTCGATGTCCTCGAGGTTGACCAGTTGTTCGAGGGGAATAGGGTTGCCGTCCTTGTCGAATGCGTCACCGCCGATGCTCGGGGCACCGGTGACCGGGTCGTCGGAGCGGTCGTGGTCGGGAGCGTCGGCAGGCAGGCGACGCTTGAGGATCTTGGTGTCCTCGGGATCGTCCTCGACGGCGTCGGCGGTGTTGATCTTGTAAGACCGGTACGCCAGTGCCAGAACGAAGCCGGCGATACCCATCGTGATCACGATGGCCGTCAGGATCATGCCCTGGGCGAGCGGATCCGCTATCTCCTCGTGGACCGAATCTCGGCCGACGATGGGCGGATTCCCGTCCGATCCACCAACAGTGAGGATCAAGAGGTTGATGGCGTTGCCGAACAGGAGCAGTCCGAGGAGCATCCGGGTGATGCTTCGTTCGATCAGCAGGTAGACACCGGCCGACGTGAGGACGCCGATCAGGATCAGCATTCCGATATTTGCGCTCATGGTGCTTTCACCTCGATTTCTGCGTCGAGGCGGGCGCCGAGACTTCGGAGTACGTCCAGGACCAGGCCGACCACGATGAGGTAGACGCCCAGGTCGAAGAACAGTGCGGTGACCAGTTTGACGTGGCCGATGAGTGGGAGCGTGAACTCGAAGACAGCCGACGAGAGCGCCGGAGCGCCGAGGAACAGCGACACCAGGGCGGTGCCCGCGGCCAGCGCCAAACCGAGGCCGAGAATCTTGCCCGCGTCGATGGGTACGGCTTCACCGAGTTCGTAGCGGCCACCAGCGAGGTAACGCAGCACGAGGGCGAGGCCCGCCGTCAGGCCTCCGGCGAAACCGCCGCCGGGGGCATTGTGACCGGAGAAGAAGAAGTAGATCGACAACACCATGATGGTCGGGAAGATCAACCTCGTGGTGACCTCGAGAACCAGCGAACGGTGTCGAGGATCGATGAGGTCTCCGCCGCGCAACCACGTCGTGTCCGAGTTGGCGGCTGCCTTGTCGACGATGACGGAGGGGGCGTCCGCGACTCGCGGCGCGATACCGAAGCGGCGGTTGCGGAACACGAGGCTGGCGACGCCGGTTGCCGCGACCAGCAGCACCGAGATCTCACCGAGCGTGTCCCATGCGCGGATGTCGACGAGTAGGACGTTGACGACGTTCTTGCCGTTGCCCAGGTCGTAGGCCGCGTCGGGAAGCAGTTCGTAGATCGGACGAGTGTTTCTCGCATTGGTGGCGAAGGCCGCGATGGTGGTGACGGTGATACCGACGGCGACGGCGAGTGCGGCACGCGGCCACTTGAAGCCGATTGCCTTGCTCTCGTCGACCTCTGCGGGGAACTTCCGCAGTACCAGCACGAAGATCACGAGGGTCAAGGTTTCGACGAGGAACTGGGTCAGCGCGAGGTCGGGTGCGCCGTGCAGCGCGAACAACACGCCGCAGCCGTAGCCGGTGAGTCCGACGAGGATGACACTGGCGAGTCGGTTGCGCATCAGCGTCGCGGCGATGGCGGCCGAAATCATCATCAGCGCGATAGTGAACTGGATGGGTGAATCCCACATCCGAAGGTCGACTCCGCCGCCATCGGTGTCGATGATCAGCAGGAACAGTGGCACCACGACCAGCGTCGCAAGAATCGTCGACTGCGTGCGGGGGAGCGAACCACGCTGAGTGGCACCGGTCAGGCGCATCGAGATGGTGTCCATGCCGCGCAGGGTCGCGTCGTAGATACGGTCGGCGTTGCCGAGCGGCGGGTGCTCGAAATGCAGGCGGCTGATCTGACGCTGCGCGATGTAGAGCGCGATGCCGCCGGCGATGACGATGCAGGTGAGCAGCAGCGGAGTGTTGAATCCGTGCCACAGCGCGAGGTGGTAGTCGGCGTGCGGTCCGGGGGCCAGTGTGGTCGAGTACGGCGTCAGCAGCTTCTCGAGCTGGGGCGAGAGAATGCCGGCGGCCAGACCGAGAACCGCGAGTAGGCCGGGCGCGAACAGGAACAGCCAACCCGGCTTGTGCATCTTGCTCACAGCCGGACTCGGCTTGCTCAAGGTCTTGCGCCCGAAGGCTCCCCAGATGAAGCGGACGCTGTAGCCGACGGTCAGGATCGAGCCCAACACGATCACCGTGACGACGGCGATCGACGACCAGTGGCCGAGCGCGTTCGTTTCGAGAACTGATTCGAGTGCGGCTTCCTTGCCGACGAATCCGAGTAGCGGTGGTAGACCGGCCATGCTGGCGGCAGCGAGGCTCGCGATGATCGCGAGAGCGGGTGCCGCTTTACCCAGGTGAGCAAGTTTGCGCAGGTCACGGGTGCCGGTGGTGTGATCGATGATGCCAACGACCATGAAGAGTGCGGCCTTGAACATCGCGTGCGCCACGACCATCGTCATGCCGGCCAAGGCGGCGTCACGCGTGCCGATGCCGACCAGGACCATCATGAAGCCGAGTTGGCTGACGGTTCCGAAGGCGAGGACGAGTTTGAGGTCGTACGCGCGCATGGCTCGCCAACCGGCGAGGATCATCGACAGCAGACCCAAACTGATGATGGTGATGCGCCACGGCGGCGAATCGGCGTACCCGGGAGCCAGGCGCGCGACGAGGTAGATACCGGCCTTGACCATTGCTGCCGCGTGAAGATAACCGCTGACAGGGGTGGGCGCGGCCATCGCACCTGGCAGCCAGAAGTGCAGGGGCACGATTGCCGATTTGGAGAGCGCACCGATCAGGATCAAGACGATCGCGACGGACGGGAGCCACCCCGTCGGCGGGTTCGCGACCAGTTCGGACAGGTTGTAGCTGCCGCCGACCTGGCCGAGGATGATCATGCCGACCAACATCGCCAGACCACCGGCGGTGGTGACCAGCAGTGCCTGGGTCGCGGCGCGGCGACTGGTGGCGCGTTCGGCGTAGTGACCCACGAGCAGGAACGACAATACCGTCGTCAGTTCCCAGAACACGTAGAGAAGCAGCATGTTGTCGCTGGTCACGAGTCCGAACATGGCACCCGCGAAGGCGACCATCTCGGCGGCGAAGATGCCGAGTCGAGGTTCGTCGTCGTTGAAGTAGCGGGCGCAGTAGATCAGGATCAGCGTGCCGACGCCCAGGACGAGCACGGCCATGATGGCGGAAAGCGCGTCGAACCTGAAGTCGATGTCCATCGACAGGCCGGGAACCCAGGTGATGTGCAGCGTCTCGACGGTGCCCCATTTGTCGATGACCCAGCCGAGGCTGGCGAGGGGGACTATCGCGAGGGGGAAGAAGCCGTTTCGCCCTAACCTGCGCACCACAAGCGGAGCCAAGAGGGCGGCAACGGCATGGGCAAGCAAGATAGCGAGCAAAAGGCACTCCGTCGTGTTGTCAGCGGGCGGCGGGGTGTCCGAACAAAATCGAACCTATCGGATTAACGAGACAATTCACCTTGTCGGAGAGGTTGTCTTTGCGTACATATTACCGGGCGTGGCAGTTTCGATGTGCAGCGAGTCGATTCGGACATCATCGGCACTCGCTGATACACGTAGGTTGGACGACGTGAATTCGTCGACTCCCACCACGATCATCCGTACCGCCGCCCTTGCGCACATTCGTGACCGCAAGCTGATCCAGACCCGCTCCGTGGGCAAGACCGCGTTCTACATGGCCGGCGGAAAGATCGACCCGGGTGAGACGCCCGAGCAGGCACTGCACCGCGAAATTCGGGAGGAACTCGACGTCGATCTGGTCGACGGGACGGTCACGTTCCTCGACGTCTTCGAGGCTCACGCTTTCGGACATTCCGCGGACACGGGCCTGCACATGAGTTGTTATCTGGCGGAGATGGCCGGAGACCCGCGCCCGACCAGCGAGATCGCCGAGTTCCGCTATTTCACGCTCGCCGAGTACGCAGCGATGGACGAGGTGGCGCCGGGATCGCTCAAAGTGTTCCATCGCCTGGCGTCGATGGATCTGATCGACTGATCGGCGGAGGTCCGGATCGATTGACTCGCCGCAAGCGCAGACTTGCATAGGCGCAGACGGCCACGATGATCAGTGCCACGGCGTCGAGTATCAGGATGTCGGTCGAGATTTCGAACGGGCCGAGCGTCGTGATGCCGTTGAACGGCTTGTTCTCGTCGAGCGGCGTGTACGCCGTCCATCCGTAGTCGAACTGCGGATAGACGAGCAGGGCCAGCGCCGTCGGGCCGAAGATGACACCGAGTCCGACGAGGGCTCGTGACGCTCCGGTCCGCGGTGGCTCTCGGTACATCGCGCTGGCGATCGCGTAGGTGACGACCGCAGAGGTGAAGGCGACAAGAAGATCGCTGATCGTGAGAACGTCACCGATCTTCGGCGACGGCGACGTGGCGTAGCTGACGATCCCGGCGACCGTCACCGCCAGGAGCAATCCGTAGCCGACGACCCGCGAGGGAGCGATCGCGCCGATTGCTGCCGCGGCGACGATGACGACGCCGATCACGACGGCGGTCGAGGCGGGGGTTTTCGACCATTCCATGGCTTCGGTTGCGGGACGGTTCGCCGACACCGCCGCCAGAGTTGCGACGGCGGCGGTACACATCAGCAGGATTCGACCGCCGTCGCCCAGCACCCGCGCGCAGATCACCGTGATTACGAGCGCGACGAGTAGAAGGGGTACGGCCGCCGTGACGGTGGTGATCTCGAACCACCAATTCGCCGCGACCCCGAAGAGAGTGAGCACCGCCGCGATAGTCACCGGCCGAACGGCCATCCGTTCCTTGGGGTGGTCCTTGTCGAAATCGTGGAACCAGAACGCGGCGACGCAGGCGGCGGCCAAAGCGAGCGCGAGCAGTGTTGCCCCCAACACCGGTGGTTGAAACTGGTTGGTGTTGTCGGCGATGTAGTCCGCGTACCGCCGAGGAATTGCGTCTTCGTCCAGGAGTGAATCCGAGACATGCACGGCCACAATCGTTCCCGCGACCGAGGCAGCTCGAACCCGGGGAGCGGCAGCAACCGTCACCGCGCCGACAGCGACTCCCGCACCGACGGGCGAGAGTGCCTCGAAGTTGTGATCGTAGAGCCCGGGCAGTTCGAGGAGGAGCCCACCGAAGACCGTCATGGCCGCGGTCCGCAATCGGCAACGGGCCATCATCGCGGCTGTCCCGACCGCGACGACAGCCAAGACGCCGGCGCCGATGGTCGAGATGGACCAGAATCGGTCGCCCGTCGAAATCGACGTCGACTGGCTGTTCACGAACGGTGCCAAAGCGACGACGGTGACGACGAATGCAGTCACACCACTCAGTGCGACGAGCAGCGTCCTGCGGGCGATGGGCACTGCTCCAAAATAGTCAATCCGGTACCAGTTGCACCGCAATAGGAGGTCTCAGTCCGGTGACGGTGTGTCAACGGGGCTGCGGCGGCGGAGCGCGATCCCGGTGGCGACGACGACTACACACATCAGGAGTGCCGCGCCGTCGGAGCGTGGCGGCGCCTCGTACGCGTAGGCAATGGTCGCGGCCTCGGCCCGGAAGGCTGCGTCGGGCGCGGTTGCGTCGACGTAGGCTCGCAGTCCGGACTCGTCCTGCAAGTACGTCGATGACGGATCGTGCTTGACGTACGTTGACGACACTGTCTCGATCTCGTGCTGCCCGATCGACATGAAGACCAGGGCAGTGAAAGGAATCGTCAACCCCAGCGTCGCTGCGACGGGATTCGACGGCAGAACGGATCCGAGCAGTAATCCCGATCCGAGGCCCAGCGTGACGATCCGGAGCAACAGAGCCAGTTCGTGTTCGCCGTCGAAGATCCACTCCGACAACGGGATCGCGGCCAGCAGAGCCAGGCCTGCGATCGTGCGATCCCGGTGTCGAGAACGCGACAACCCGAAGACGACCGCGATGATCGCGAGGGCAGCGATCACCAACGGCGAGGTTCGGTCACCGTCGAGAAAGAAGCGGTCGGTCAGATCCGCGAACACCGTCGTGGCGGCGGCTCCAACAGCGGGTGCAGCCCAAAGGAATCCGCCACTGCCTGAAGTTGTGTCCAGTCTCCTCACACAGAACCAGGTCAGGGTGAGGACGGCGACGGTGGACGCGACCATGACCAGCCAACCCGAAAACGTCGGTGGGTTCTCTTGCCGGTCGACGACCGAACTCAGAATCCGTTGGGTGATGGCGAGGCCGGTGACAACTGCCAGAGCGGCTGCGGCGACGCCCGGTTCGCTTTCGCTGATCCGCAATTCGGAGTCGTCTGTCACTGCGCACGCCACTGCGCAGATCAGGGTCAGCAACAGAAGTGCCCAGGCAGGTTCGCCGATGGACGACGTGCTGACGGGTATCAAATCGCCGGTGGACGATTGCGCGGCCAACCACGTCGACACCACGCCAATGATCAGCAGGTTGCGTCCGAGGCGGCTGTCCCACGATGCGGCGACAGCGCCGCCCAGGATGAGTCCGGCTGCAATGGTTTTGGCGAAACCCAGAACGCTCAGCAGATCAAGACCGACTTCTTCGGCGGCGAGGAATCTGATCAGAATCAACACGACGACGCCCGAGTACACAAACGCCCACGCACGCCTGCGAGAACCGCGGTGCTGGAGATACGCGCAGGCCCCTACGGCGACGATGGCACCCACCACGACGCTGGTGGATTGGCTGCTGATCCATTGGTCGATCTTCGACTGCGGTTCGGTAACAGGCCATCTCATTCGCGCTGGGTTCGTCAGCGCCACGGCGGCAAGGATTCCCGAGAGAAAGGCCGCGAGGGCGCCGGTCCATGACCGGAGGTCGATGGTCATCGGTCTGTCCCGATCAGGCGGTCTCGGTGGGTTCCGATACCTCGACGGGTGGGTGGGATCGTCGAAGGATCGCCGCACCACAGAAGCCGATGATCAGGGCGAAGAGGATTGCAGTGCCGACAGTCTGAGCGGTGACGTAGTCGACGGTGATTCCGATGCCGCGTCCGAATAATCCTCCGTCGCCGTGGGGAGAGACCGCATCGATGTCGAGCTGGCCTTGGATGTATATCGACGTCATCATCGGTGGGAAAGAGAGCTGATCGGTGAGAATGGCGATCGACGAGAAGGTCATCGCGGCAAAGGGAATGGCGATTCCGAGTGTGGCGTCGACCAGGCTGCCGGGAGCAAGGGAACCGAACAGTAAACCGGCGGCGAGGCCCAGCGCGGCGATCTTCAGCGCGATTGACCAGACGCCGTGCGCGGAGTCGAAGGGCAGTAGTTCCGACAGTGGAACCGCAACGAGAACGGCGATGGGCACGAAGTTTGGCACCTGCTTGTGCAGTCTCAATCCGACGGCAACCGGCAGGGCCGCGAAAAGCACCAGTACCCAAGGGGACTTCAGGTCTCCCCAGTGGCCGGAACCCTTCGCGATGTCGACGAAGAGCGGGGCCGACGCAGCGGCCAGTGCGGTTGCCGCCCAGAGGAACTTGCCACCAGCACCGGAGGCGTCGCCGAGGCGGTAAGCGGCGATCCACGTCAAGGCGAGCGCAGCGCCTGCCGCCAAAACCATGACGATCCAGGCGGTCGCCTCGGACGCGTATTGCTGGCGGTCGATCACGGCGCCGAGCACTCGATGCCCGATCGCCAGCGCGGTGATCACCACGAGAGCGATGCGGATTTCACCCGAGTCCGGCTTGCGAATCCGGAAGCCGGCTTGCGCGGTCACTGCACAGGCGATTGCTGCTGCGGCCGTGGCGCCGATCAGCCACCACGACGGCTCACCCACCGAAGACGTCGTCATCCTGGCTGTCCCACCGGCGAACGTGCGGATCGCGAGGAAGGTGGCGAGCACGCCGAGGAGTGTCGCGTTCTTCGTGGCAGTGCGGTCCCAACTGACGGCAACCACGCAGCCCAGAATGGTGCCGGCTGCAACACTTTTGACGATGATCAAGGCGATCAGCAGGTCCAGTGACGCAACTTCGGGTACGACTGCCCGAACGATCGCGATGACGGCGACGCCGGCGGCGATCGCGATCCACGCCGCCCGACGGGACCCGCGACGTTGTGAGAGGGCGCAGGCAAGCACGGCGATCACGGCGCCGAGTCCGACAGCAGTCGGTCCGCTGCTGATCCAGCGATCTACTTCCGACGGGGAGGCCACGATGGCCCAGTCGCGAAGAACGGGATTGGTCAGGGCCAGCGCCGCGAGTATCCCGGACAGGAGTGCAGCGACGGTGGTGAGGATCGCTCGAAGGTCGAGTGGCATCGGGCCAACCTATCGCGGCGCCGCAACATCGGTCGTGGGCGGCGTGAGTGCCGGAAACCAGATGTCGGTGAGAACGTCTGCTGCGACGTCCGCACCCGCGGTGATCGCGCCCTGTTCCGCCCACCGAATGAAGAAGCGCTCGATCTGTGTCAGCAGGAGCTCGACCCGGAGTTTCGCCTCGTCGTGTCGGCTCTGCGGCCAGCGTGCCAGGTACGACGGCATCGCGTTGGGCAGTGCAGAGATGCCTTCACGTGCCAGTGTTCGGAATTCGGGTTCGAGGACCATGGCCTCGTCCCATGCCCGCATCATGTGGTGGTGATCGCGGCACCAGTCGAGAGCGCGGTTGATCCAGCCGGCGAATTCTTCGCGCGAACCGGAATCGAGTACGTGGTCGAGATCCTGGAATATCGCGAGCGTGCTGGATACGACCGTGTTCGAGCCGAGGGCCTTGAGTATGTCGATCTTGCCGGGGAAGTGCAGGTAGAAGGTGGCGCGGCTGCAACCGACCCGGCCGGCGATGTCCTCGACGGTGACAGCCGCGTATCCGCGTTCGGTGAAGAGCGCGCCGGCGGCATCCACGAGGTCTGCGCGGGTTCGCTGCTTCTGCTTCTCTCGCAGCGTCAGTCTGCCGGAGGTATCTGTCATTACCGGGATCCTAGTGCCGCGGGGGCTCTCACGGGTCAGTTGCACGAGACTCTCCGTCTTTCACTTGACAGCCCGTTAGTGAAAGCTACTCTGTGGTGTAGCGCACAATCGACCGATCAGAGGACGCCATGACCATCTCGGACACAACTCGCACGCCTGACCTACCGGCCGGATTCGACGTCACCGATCCTGCTGTCCTCGGGGAGCGGATCCCTTTCGAAGAATTCGCCGAACTGCGTCGAAGCGCGCCCGTGTGGTGGTGTGAGCAGCCGCCGACCGTTGGTGGATTCCAGGACGAGGGCTACTGGGTGGTCTCGCGTCACGCTGACGTCAAAGAGGTCAGCCAGCGCAGCGATGTGTTCTCGAGCTGGGAGAACACCGCGATCGCGCGTTTCGCCGACGACATGCCACGTGAGGCCGTCGAGATGCTCCGGCATCTTCTGCTCAACAAGGATGCGCCGGAGCACACCAAGCTCCGCAAGCTGATTTCGAAGCTGTTCACGCCGCGCGCGATCAACGGCATGCGCGACGAATTGGATCGTCGTGCGCGCAGCATCGTCGACACCGCTGTGAGCGAAGGCCCGGGCGACTTCGTGAAGCAGGTTGCCAGCGAGCTGCCGCTCCAGGCGATCGCGGATCTGATCGGTGTACCGCAGGACGATCGGGACAAGCTGTTCAAGTGGTCCAACGAGATGATGGGCTACGACGACCCGGAATACCAGGGTGATCCGGCAGTCGCGTCCACCGAGGTCCTCGGATACGCGTACCAAATGGCAGACGCGCGTCGTACCTGTCCGGCAGATGACATCGTCACGACTCTGGTCCAGGCCGACATCGACGGCGACGCTTTGAGCCCGGAGGAGTTCGGGTTCTTCGTGCTCATCCTGGCGGTCGCAGGGAACGAGACCACCCGCAACGCCATCACGCACGGAATGATCGCGTTCCTGGACAACCCCGAGCAGTGGGAGCTGTACAAGAAGGAACGTCCCAAGACGACGGCCGACGAGATCGTCCGTTGGGCGACACCCGTCACCGCCTTCCAGCGCACCGCGCTCGAGGACACGGAATTGGCAGGAGTGTCGATCAAGAAGGGGCAGCGCGTGGTGATGCTGTACAGCTCCGCGAACTTCGACGAGGACGTGTTCGATAACCCGATGACGTTCGACATCACCCGTAACCCCAATCCGCACTTGGGCTTCGGCGGAACGGGCGCGCACTTCTGCATCGGTGCCAACCTCGCTCGCATGGAGATCGACTTGATGTTCAACGCCATCGCCGACAACGTCCCGGACATCACCAAGATCGGTGATCCGCGCCGTCTGCGCTCGGGTTGGATCAACGGCATCAAGGAGTTCCAGGTCGATTACAAGAGCACAGGCTGCCCGGTCGCTCACTAGAGTCGGTAGGTGAGAGGTACACCCCACGATCTCGAGGAGCCACCGCATGACTTCGATCAACGACAAGGCAACTGCTCTACTGGCGTTGCACCAGCCAGGTAACCCGGTCATTCTCCCGACGGTCTGGGACGCGTGGTCGGCGAATCTTGCGGTGGCTGCCGGTTTTGCAGCCCTGACGGTGGGCAGCCACCCGGTTTCCGATTCCATCGGCAAGCCGGACAACGAGGGCATCACCTTCGACGAACTTCTGCACCGGATCAAGCAGATCACCGGTGCGGTCGACGCCCCGATCTCGGTGGACATCGAGGGTGGTTACGGGCTCGAGCCGGCAGTTCTCATCGACGGGTTGATCGATGCCGGCGCTGTCGGACTCAACATCGAGGACACCGTCCACAGTGAAGGCGGACGCTTGCGTGAGGCGCAGGAGCACGCCGACTTCGTGGGTGGGCTTCGTCAGGCCGCCGACGCAGCCGGAGTTCACGTTGTCGTCAACGCGCGCACCGACCTGTTCGTGAAGCAGGTCGGTGACGAGTCCGATCGTGTCGATCGCGCCATCGCACGCCTCAAGCTGGCGGCCGACGCCGGCGCCGACGTTCTTTACCCCGTCGGGCGGCATGACGACGCGACCCAGCGCCGCCTGACGTCCGAACTTCCACTTCCGATCAATGCGATCGGAATCCCGGACCAGGACGATCCGGCAAGTTTCGGTCCGCTCGGAGTGGCACGTGTGAGCTTCGGTCCGTTCTTCCAGATGGCATTGGCCAACCGTGCGAACGAGATCTTGGGACGCTGGAAGTAAGAATGCAGACACTGATGTCGCCCGGCCCGCTTCTCGACGATCGCGGACATTTGGTCGAGACGGGTTGGGCCCCATCGGAGATTCGCAAGTATCGACGCTCTGCGATCACCGCTCCCAAGTTCCGGATCAAGGAGTGGGACTACTACTGCGTTCTCACTGCGGATTACGGCATCGCGTTGACCGTCGCCGACAACGGGTACATGGGCTTGCTCGGAGTCTCCTGGCTCGATTTCCGAACACCACACGAGATCACCGAAAACGTGATGCTGCCGTTCCCGATGGGAAGGCTCGGTCTGCCCGAAAGCGCGGACGACGGTGATGTGGTGGTGTCGAAAGGTAAAGCTCGCTTCGAGTTTCGCCATGTGGACGGTGGGCGCCACCTGATTGTCGACTACCCGGCTTTCGACGGTGGGCGAGGCCTTCATGCCGATTTGTTCCTGGCGGGTCCTGTCGATGACCGGATGGTGATCGCCACACCGTTTCCGAAGGCGTCCCGATCGTTTTACTACAACCAGAAGATCAACTGCCTGCCCGCTGCCGGGACCGTGCGAATCGGGAGCGACGACTTCACATTTCGCTCGGAAGACTCGTTCGGCGTTCTCGATTGGGGCAGGGGAGTCTGGACTTACGACAACACCTGGTACTGGGGTTCTGCATCCGGACTGGTGAACGGCGAGCGGTTCGGATTCAACATCGGTTACGGCTTCGGCGACACGACGGCGGCCAGCGAGAACATCGTGTTTGTCGGCGGTCGGGCACACAAACTGGACAGGATCGACTTCGGCATCCCGCAGGGAACGTACGACGGCGCTCCGTGGAACTTCTCGAGCAACGATGGTCGCTTCGAGATGACTTTCGAGCCGATCATCGACCGTGCCGCGACTTTCGACGTCGGGGTACTGCGTTCGATTCAGCATCAGGTGTTCGGAAAGTTCTCCGGCACAGTGATCCTCGACGACGGTACCTCCGTGGCCGTTCGAGATCTCCTCGGATTTGCCGAGGAGGTTCGGAACCGCTGGTAGGCCGTACATCTCCGCGAAGATGACGGAACGCAGCATGGGCACCGGGGCATGATCGTGCCCCGGTGCTCGCGTCTCGAGTTGTTTCACTTCAGGCTGCTGTGGGTGGGCTGTTCCCGCCGATCGGCTGTTGATACGGATCGATCGACATCGGCGGGTAGAACACCGTCTTTCGATCCGGGCCGATCTCCACCCGCCACTCCGTGTGATGCATCGTCCGATGATGATGACCGCACAACAAGATCAGATTGTCGAGATCCGTTGGGCCGCCATCATTCCAGTGAACAATATGATGAGCATCGCACCACCCCGACGGAGTCCCGCACCCCGGAAACGCGCACCCGCCATCCCGAACCGCAAGAGCCCGGCGCTGCGGCACCGTCGCCGTTCTCGCTTCCTTACCGCAGTCGAGCGGAACACCATTCTCATCCAGGAGGATCCGGGTGACGGTGCAGTCGCACGCCAGCATCCGGGCAGTGTCGATACTGATCGGACCCACCCAATCCGTCCACGCAAACCCCAACTCCTCAGTGGACGGCAACAGGTCTTTCAGAACTTTAAGGTCCGTCATGTCTTTCGCCGACGCGGTCACCGTGATGTGCGGTTTCACTCCGCCCTCGATCGGACCCAACCCCGCCCGCTCATACCGGCGCAACAATTCACAAAACCCATCCGCACGCCGTAATGCAGGAGTACGGGTGTCCTTGACACCGTCCCTCTCCGGCGTCGGAGCCGACAGACTCGACAACAACGTGATCAGACGCGCCCCGTTCACCGCATCCAGATCACCCTTCACAGTCACTCTGCCGTACAAGCCTTTCGAGGCGTAGAACTCATTCCGCTCCGAATCTTCCCCGACCGGAACACCATCCTCACGCTTGCCATATTGCTTCTCGATCCGCCGAATCGCCGCCCGCACCGCATCACAATCGGCAATGTTCTTCGACGCCAGGCCAAGCAGAATCCCCCGGGCCTTGTCCACATCCGCCAGGGTCATGTTCTTCGGCGGATGCTGACAAAACGACGCCACCTGACGGGCTTTCAACGCATCCACATCACCCCGGTGAAACGCATCGCCCACAACAGGTTCGAGCATCAACAACCGCGCCAACCCGACCAGCAGACTGCACTCACCGATCTCCAAATTCGTCGAACCGTGCAACCACTGCGCGATCGCCCGAAAACCCTTCCCGCCAAGAACCTCCCGGGAAAACATCTCCACGATCAACAACACCATCCGCGACTGCAACTCGTGCCGGGCACGCACCAGATCCAGAACCTCACTCTTGAGGTCCTCGCCATCCAGCTGCCATGCTTCCCGACTGTTCATACCGAAAGTTTAATCGAACATACTTTCGAGAGCCAGGGACAAAACGGACTACTTTGAGTTCGAGATCAGCCGATCGCGCTCAGGTCTCCGTACACCGTCCGACCCTCCAGGATGGTGGCGAGCACCGTGATGTCGGCCAGCCTGGTCGGCTCGACGTCGAGGGGATTTGCCGACAGCACAACAAGATCCGCGTAGGCGCCGGGAAAGATGGACCCGATGTGATCTTCGCTGAACAGCTGCCAAGCGGCGTTGACCGTATGGGCGCGCACAGCTGCGTCCACGGGGATCCGTTCCTGGGGTGCGACGACGCGGCCGCTGGGCGAAAGTCTGGTGACGGCGTCCTGCATATTCCGTAGCGGATTGGCGGGGGTGACGGGACCGTCGTTGTGGAAGGTGAATCGTTGCCCGGCTGCCAGCGCAGAACCTGCTGCGGCCCAGACGGATCCGTATTCGGGGCCGAACAGGTCATCCACCAGAACGTCACCCCAGTAGTGCAGGTGGTCGATGAAGATGCTGACCGTGACGCCCAGTTCCGCTGCGCGGGCGAACTGATCCGGACGCATCGCGCCGACGTGTTCGAGACGCAACCGGTGATCGGGCCGGGGGTGTTCCTTCAGAAGCTGCTCCCACGCGTCGAGAACCATGGTGATCGCGTCGTCGCCGTGGGCGTGGCACGCCATCTGCCACCCTTTGACGAAGTAGGCGGAACTGATGTCGTGGATCTGTTCGCCGGTGTAGTTGGCGTGCCCGTGCGTGCAGGCGATCCCGAGCGCGCGGGTGGCTTCGGTATCGAGATACGGGAAGCTGGTGGCGATGTTGCCGACCCACGGTGAACCGTCGGACCAGACCTTGATGCCGATCTGGCGCACCAGGTCGTTTCCGTCGCCCGGTGACGCCTCGGTAGTGCGCGCGTCGTTGGACATCTCGTAGAGCCGCAGGCGGGTGGTGAGCAGTCCGGCGTCGGCTATCGCTGCCAGGGCGGGCCGCATCTTGGGGTCGAACGACAATTCGGCGATGGTGGTGATTCCGGCGGCGTTCAGCCGGGCGCATTCGGCCGCCACCAGTGCGGGGAAGTCATCACCGATAGTGACTGCGTGGCCCGCGACTGCGAATACCGCGGGCATTTCGTACGCGGATCCGTCGAGTGCGCCCGTCGCGTCGTGGCCGTACGATCCGCCGATCGGATCGGGGGTATCGCGGGTGATGCCGGCCTGCACTGCTGCCGCCGTGTTGAAATACGCGACGTGTCCCGAGTTGTGCATGATCACGAGGGGGTACTCCGGCGCTACGGAGTCCAGCCAGTCGATGGTCGGGTCGGGTAGGCCCTTCTGCAGCAACGGGTCCCAACCGTTCAAAGAAGCGCCGGCAGCACCTCGCGAACGAAGAGTGTCGACGACGGCAGCAACTACGGCGTCCGCCTCGGCGATCGTGACAGGCCGAATGTCGACGACGTCAGGCCCGAGCACGATGGCTTCTTCCAAAGGGTGACCGTGTGGCTCGATGAACCCCGGCAGAACAGTGGCACCTCCGACGTCGACGACGCGGGTATCCGGCCCCACCAGTTCCTCGACGTCCGTGCGCGCGCCGACGGCTGTGATCCGGCCGCCCGTCACGGCGAGCGCCTGGGCGCGTGGTGCTTCCTCGTGCATGGTCACGATGTCGCCGTACAGAACCAGATCAGCAGCCATGGTCAGTCCTTATCGGTTGTCCGCGTACGCCTGTAGGTGTGCCACCTGCTCGGGATCGAGTGAGGGACGTACCTTCTCACGGGCGGTTGCCACGTCCGCGGCCGTCACGTCGGCCGCGTCCATGCTCCGACGCATGGCGGCGAGTGCAGCCTCACGCAGGAGAGCCGAGCAGTCTGCTGCCGAGTATCCCTCGAGATCGACGGCCAGAATGTCCAAATCGACATCTTCGGCGAGCGGTACCGACTTGCCGGAAGCACGCAGAATCGCTTTGCGAGCCTCCGCATCCGGCGGCGGTACGAATACGAGACGTTCGAGTCTGCCGGGGCGCAGGAGAGCCGGGTCGATCAGATCCGGTCGATTGGTGGCGCCCAACACCACGACGTCGCGTAGCGGTTCGACGCCGTCGAG
This sequence comes from Rhodococcus sp. AQ5-07, assembly GCF_009707305.1. Lineage (NCBI taxonomy): Bacteria > Bacillati > Actinomycetota > Actinomycetes > Mycobacteriales > Nocardiaceae > Rhodococcus > Rhodococcus sp. AQ5-07. Next base: position 104,912 of record NZ_CP046099.1, read on the forward strand.
TTCGGTCAACAACGCGGCTACGACGCGATCCGACACCCCGGAGTCGGAACTTTGACCACGACGCGGGGCAAGCGCGTCGATTTCGTCGAGGAAGATCAACGAGGGCGCCGAATCGCGTGCGCGCTGGAACAACTCTCTTACGGCCTTTTCGGAGGCGCCGACCCACTTGTCCATCAGCTCTGCGCCTTTCACGGCATGAACGCTGAGGTGCCCCGAGCTGGCAAGGGCGCGAACGAGATACGTCTTACCGCAGCCGGGAGGGCCGTAGAGGAGCACGCCGCGGGGTGGGTCGACACCGAGGCGTGCGAAGGAGTCGGGGTGCTGTAGCGGCCACAGCACCGCTTCGGTGAGCGCCTGTTTGGTTTCGACCATGTCGCCGACGTCGTCGAGGGTGACGCTGCCGATCGACAGTTCTTCGGTACTCGAACGAGACAGTGGCCGAATCACTTCGAGGGCACCGACAAGATCTTCCTGCGTGATCTCCGGAGAATCACCGGATTTGGACACCCGCGTCGCCGCTCGCAAAGCAGCTTCACGGCAGAGCGCCGCGAGGTCGGCGACCACGAATCCGGGTGCGCGCGAGGCGATGGCGTCGAGTTCGAGGGTTCCGGTGGGCACGCGGCGGAGCAGGAGTTCGAGCAACGCCTTGCGGGTTGCGCCGTCCGGCAGGGTAAGTGCGAGTTCCCGGTCGCAGAGATCCTGGCCGCGAAGGCGCGCGTCGACGGTCTCCGGATGGGCGGAGGTCGCGACGAATGCCACGCCCGGGGTTGCGACGGCGCTGCGCAATTGTTCGAGGATCAGTGCGGACACCGGTTCCGCGGTGGCCGGAAGCAGAGCGTCGATGTCACTGATCAGCAGTACACCACCGCCGCGCACGGCAGCAACGGCGTCGACGATTCGCTGCAGGCGGGTATTCGCCTCGGTGGCACCGACTCCCGGGCCGTCGAGTTCGACCAGTTTGCGTGAGGACAGGACCGAGCGGGCCAACGTGGCTTTGCCCACGCCGGCGGGGCCCGTGATGAGGACGCCGAGGTGCGGTGAGGCGCCGAGCGTACGGAGCAGTTCTGGTTCGTCGAGTGCCAGGCCGAGCCACTCGGTCAGCTTGGCTGCCTGCGCTTGCGCGCCGACGAGGTGATCCAGCGGAACCGACGGTGCAGGCTCGATCGCGGCTGTAGCGGGACTGGAGACAAGCGCACTCGGTGTCAGCGCACCCGCCGAGCCGGAACCCCAGTTGACCGCCGAATTCGGCTGGACGCTGACCGGACCACCGGCAGGTTCGACGGCCGTGACGGTGAGCAGTTCGGATGTCCACGCGACGCCGAAGGTACGGGAAAGCGCTTGGGTGGCTTCGGAAGTGCTCGTACCCGGACCGAGATCGCGGGGGAGGAGCGAGACCGTGTCGCCGACGCTGACGACCTTGCCCAGAAGAGCTTGTCGCAGAACCGTCGAGCTGATCGAATTTGTCGCCATGGACGAGCCGGTGACGGAGACGGATCGCGCTCCGTACACCGTCACCGGACCGACCACGACGGAAGAGTTCTCGGTCAGGCCGACGTTCGACATGGTGACGTCGTCGAGAAGGATCGTGCCTGCCGGGGTTCCGGTGGGTGCACGGCCCGCGACGGTCGCGGTGCCGCGGGCTCCCATGAGTGCGATGGCATCCCATTCGCGGATGCCCAACGCCGCCAACGCTTCGGGGTGCAAGCGCACGACCCCGCGGCGTAGGTCGGCGGCAGAGGTGTTGAGTCGAACGGTGAGGGCGAGTTCCGGCGAAGTCACCTCTCGAGAGTACGTCGTGGACTAGCGGGGTCGCCGCAATCCGAGACGAGCGGCCGAGCGGCGGCCACCGACGTTGGGTTGGCGTCGGATCGCGCGGCGTTCGGAAGGCTTGATGTCCCAGGTTTCAGGACGTGCTGCCACCCACCGCTTCGAGTGCACGGCAAACGGGATGTGCACCAGGTAGATCGCGATGAGAACGATCAGCAGGATGTACGGGTAGGTGATGAGTGCGGCCGCAGCCAACGTCACCAGGACGAGCAGGCCGGCCGCCATGTGCGGCGGCACGGATACAGACTTCATCGCCAGCGTCGGGATGCGGCTGACGATCAGTGCAGCCGAGAAGAGCGTCCACACGATGACGACGAAGTGCGAAGACCACCAGCCGTCACCCCACTGAGCCGTCGCGGCCAGGGGAGTGAGGGCGATGAGTGCGCCGGCCGGAGCCGGCACGCCGACGAAGTACTCACGTGCGTACGCGGGGACGTCGTCGTCGTCGAGCAGGGTGTTGAAACGTGCGAGTCGCAACACGATGCTGACCGCGTAGATCAACGCGATGATCCAGCCGATGCTGGTGCCGTCCAGCAAGGTCACGTACAGGACCAGGGCCGGGGCGACGCCGAAGGAGATGGAGTCGGCCAGTGAGTCGAGTTCGGCGCCGATCTTGCTGGTGGCGTCGAGCAGTCGCGCGATGCGGCCGTCGAGTGAATCGAGGACGGCAGCGGCGCCGATCATCGCGAGCGAGGTACCGGGTTGTCCGTCGAGAGCGAATTTGACGGCGGACAGCCCGGCGCACAGCGCCAGGATGGTGATGACGGACGGCAGCAACCGCACCGCCTGGGTGCGTTTGGGCATCTTCGCGCCGGGTTGGGCTGCTCCCGGCTTCTTCACGGCTGACTTCATCTTCGGCGTCTTCACGGCAGTTGCGCGATAACTGTTTCAGCACCGATCGTGCGTTGTCCCGGCTCGACCAGGAGTGTGGTTCCGGCGGGGAAATACGTGTCGACGCGTGAGCCGAAACGGATCAGTCCGTACGTGTCGCCGATCGGCAGGACGTCACCGACACCGGCGTAGCAGACGATGCGGCGCGCGAGCAGTCCCGCGATCTGGACAACCGCAACGTCGTGACCATCGGCGGTTTCGATCAGCATGCTGTTGCGCTCGTTGACCTCGCTGGCGTCGGCGAGATCTGCGGAGAGGAACTTGCCTGCCTGGTGAACGACCTCTTTGACCGTTCCACCGACAGGGCTGCGCTGGACATGCACGTCGAGAACAGACAGGAAGATGCTGACGCGCGGGCGCGGCTCGCTTCCGAGATTGAGCTCGGCGGGCGGAACGGCGTTGTCGACCAACGCCACCTCGCCGTCGGCGGGCGCGACGACGACGCCGATGCGGTTCGGCGGCACCCGGTGCGGGTGACGGAAGAACGTGGCGCATGCGGCGGCGGTGGTCAGACCGGCTCGGCGCACCCACTTACGGTTGCGGCCTAGAGCTGCAACTCCCAGCGGGGCCAGCACGAACGGCAGGCCGGCGGGATGAAGTGGCGGAATCGCATGGCGAACCAGATCGACGATATGTCCGATCCCGGTGGGTTGCGGGGTTCCGGGGGGTGTGGGTCGGCGTGCCACAGGCTCCTCTAACTACTCGGTAGGTCTTCTGCTGGTCGCACTGACAGTACGGGGTGGTAGAGCATCCATAGATTACGTGAACGCCTTCTCTCCTACAGGCTGTAGTGGCATCAAGTACGAGTAGTACCCGACACAGTCGCCGGTGCGTATCGCCAGCGGGAGCGTCGCGCCGCTTACTCGGATCACCAGTTGCCGCCCCGGTTGGGCTGCGGCGGCGTCGCGTAGTCGCTGCCGGTCGACCAGTACGCGGAACCTCTCACGGGGATCCATTCCACCCGGATCCACCCGGGCACCACCGTCTTCGCCGATGCTGACGACGGCTCCGTGTCCGGTGCCGTTGAGCAGGGCGGCAAGTTGGTCGCCGCTCAGTTCGACCGCGTCGTGGTGCTCGCGCAGGATTCGGTGATCGGGGAACTCGCCGTCCTCGATCAGCGGGCTGGACACCTCACCTCCCGGATACGACGCAGTCACCGTGCGCGCGGAGAAAGTCAGCGTCACGACGCCGGCGACATCGCGCAACAATCGCGCGAAGGCCACGGGAACGACAGCGGACACCGTCAGAGCAGAGTGAACTTTCACCTCGGCGACCGCGAGCCGGAACTGATCAGTGGTGACAAACGCAGCGACGCCGTCGTGAATGTCGAGGTGGACGCCGCGAAGTATCGGGAACTCCGATTCCTCGTTCACGGCGAACAGCACGGCGTCGAGTGCGCGTCGTAGATCCCACGAGTCGATGTCCACGCCGCCGGAGGCAGGTAGCGAATCGATCAGCCGGTGAATTCGCCCCAGTTCGGCGCGGGCGTCGGCGAGACCGTACTCGAGGTTGCGCAGATGGGCGTCCAGGCACGAATGCGGTTCCGGCCCGGTCAGGACGGCCATCATGTCGCGGATCGGAACACCGACGCGTCGCATACCGGCGATCATGCGGGCGTCGCGGAGCTGATCGTCGGTGTACCAGCGGTAACCGGTGTGCGGATCGACGGAATGCGGGACGAGCACGCCTTCCTTGTCGTAGAACCGCAGAGCGCTGATCGGGAGCGCCGACGCCCGGGACATCTCGCCGATCGTCAAGAGGGCGGAACTAGTGGTCACGGATCAATTCTGCCCGCAGTCGCTCGATAGCGCCCCTGATCATCCGGCCGTAACCGTCGTCGGCGAGTGTGCCGACCGACGCCTCGGCCTTCGTCAGATGCTCGACGGCCTCGGTGTCGCGTCCGAGTTTGCGGTAGTCGGCAGCCAGGTTGAGGTGCAGCGATGGATAGAAACCGGCGACCTGCAGCGATGCGTGGTGTTCCTGGGCTCGCGCGTCGGTCAACGAATCGGCAGCGTCGAGGGCGCGCAGGTCCCAGCAGAGCTCCTGAGCCGGATCGTCTTGAACGTCGGCCATGTAGTGCGCGAGGGAGACGATGTGGAGCGCATCGGGGGCGGCGCTGATCTCTTCCCACATCTTCTCGAACGCAGAGCGAGCCCCGGCTCGATCGCCGGAGCTCGCCAATTCTTGTGCCTGCGCTATCTGTGTCATCACGGGATCCATGGAACGGATCCTGATGCCTCGACCAGGTCGAGGGTCAAGCAGAGGTGCGTGCAGCCGCCTCGGCCTCGCTCTTCACACGCTTCAATGTGGCATTCATGCCTTCGACGAGCTCGACCTCGAAGTCGGCGTTTCCGCCCAGGACGGTCTTGACGAGGAACTGCGAGACCTTCGACGTTCCGGTGGGAGCCTCGCGACGCTCGGTCACCTTGGTGCCGGTAGCGGTCGGCTCGAGTTCGTAGGACCAGATCGTGCGGTTCTCCGCGATGCGGAACGCCACCGACTTGTTGGGCTCGAAGCGAACGACCTTCGACGACGTCGGCCAGACCAGCAGGCCCTTGCGGTTGACGTTGATCGTCTTGGCGCCCTCACGCACGGTCCCGCCGATTACCTTCATCACCTTGCACTGGGGGCTCCATTCGCCCATGCGCTGCAGGTCGGCGACGATTGCCCACACGTCCTGCGGTGATGCGTCGATGTCGATGCTTGCTTCGAGGGTGTTGGACACAGTCTCTCCAGTCGAGTTGATGCTACGTAAAGTTACAAACACTTTTGTCGATCGTAAGCGATCCGTCAATGGACCATGTGTGTCAGGTCACTGTACGGCCGTCCAACAGGGTCGTGCGGGAACACGCGCGGTGGTAGCGGACAATGGTTCGCGCACGTATGACGATCCATCCGACTGGAGTACCGAGAAGTGAACAGCGACGCCGCGACGCAGGATGGCCTCAAGCGAGGGCTGACAGCGCGCCATATCCGCTTCATCGCCCTCGGATCAGCCATCGGAACCGGACTGTTCTACGGCAGCGCCGAGGCCATCAAACGAGCCGGCCCGTCGGTGCTCCTGGCCTACCTGATCGGCGGTATCGCGGTCTACCTGGTGTTGCGAGCGCTCGGCGAGATGGCGGTCCGTAACCCGGTTTCCGGTTCGTTCAGCGAGTACGCGAACAAGCACCTCGGACCACTCGCCGGTTTCATGACCGGGTGGACGTACACGTTCGAGATGGTGATCGTGTGCCTCGCCGACGTCACCGCCTTCGGGCTGTACATGCAGTTCTGGTTCCCGGACGTACCGAGATGGATCTGGATTCTGGCTGTGGTCTTCTTCATCGGCGCGATAAACCTGTTGAGCGTCAAGGTGTTCGGCGAACTGGAATTCTGGTTCACGCTCGTGAAGATCACCGCCATCATCGCGATGATCGCCGGCGGCATCGCGATCATCGTGTTCGGATTCGGCGTTCACGACACCGATGCCGGAATCAGCCACCTCTGGTCGGACGGCGGGTTCTTCGCGACGGGCTTCGGCGGATTCGTCGCGTGTTTCGCGATCGTCATGTTCGCGTTCGGTGGCACCGAGATCATCGGTATCACCGCGGGCGAAGCCGAGGATCCGGCGCAGACCATCAGGAAAGCCGTCAACACGGTCCCGGTGCGCATCATTCTCTTCTACATCTGCACCCTCGCCGTCATCATGGCGATCATTCCGTGGCAGACCATCAACTCCGACAACAGCCCGTTCGTCCAGATCTTCGAGAACCTCGGATTGGGAACGGCCGCATCGATCCTCAACATCGTTGTCATCACCGCGGCCCTGTCCGCCATCAACAGCGACGTTTTCGGTGCGGGTCGCATGATGTTCGGAATGTCGCATGCCGGTCAGGCCCCGCAGGTGATGAAGAGAGTCTCCGCCAACGGTGTTCCGTGGATGACCGTTGTCATCATGACCGGTGCCCTGTTGGTGGGAGTACTGCTCAACTACCTGATCCCGGACCAGGTGTTCCTCGTCATCGCCTCGCTGGCCACCTTTGCCACGATTTTCGTCTGGATCATGATCCTGCTCTCGCAGTTCCGTTCCCGCGCTCAGATGAGTGCAGACGAAACAGCGGCACTGAAGTTTCCAGTGCCGCTGTGGCCGTACGGTCAGATCTTCGCGATCGTGTTCCTGGCTTTTGTCATCGTGTTGCTCGGCGTCATCGCCGATACCCGAGTTGCGCTGCTCGTCGGTGCCGGATGGCTGGTTCTGCTGACGGGCGCGTACTACAAGTGGGTGAAACCGGCTGTCAGCGCAGCGGATCGAAGTGGCGCATGACGGTCGGCGTCTGAGCGCCGGTCATCGAGTCGGCCACCATCTTTCCGGTCAACGGACCCAGGGCGATTCCCCACATCCCGTGACCACCGGCGACGTGCACCCGCGGCGACTTCGTGGCTCCGATCAACGGCAAGCCGTCGGTAGTGCACGGTCGTGATCCCACCCATTCCTCTTCCCGCGCAGTCCAGTCGATGCCGCTGAGCATCGGCTTGGCCGCATCGATGATCGCCTGCACGCGGCGCGGATCCAGCGGCGCATCAGGGCTGCGGAATTCCATCATTCCGGCCACTCGGAAGCGATCGTGCAACGGAGTGCATGCGACGCGCTGGGTGGGGAAATACACAGGGTTCTTGGGGAGGTGCTCGGGCTTGACACTGAAGCTGTATCCGCGTCCGGCCTGCACCAGTTTGCGCACACCGAACGGTGCTGCGAGCTTGTTCAAGCGGGCACCGCTCGAGAGGACTACGGAGTCACCGTCGCGTGAATCACCGTGTGCACTGCGAACAGTGACTCCGCCGACCCGATCGTCGATCTGCGTGACGTCGAAACCGCTGACGATTTCTCCACCGCGTTCACGAACCGCGTCCGCCAACGAGTTCACGAACAACGGGGGATCGATGAAACGCTGATTGCGCAGGCGCAAACCGGCTTTCACACCCTGGCCGAGTGAAGGCTCGAGCGAATGAATCGCGTCGTAGTCGAGGAGGTCGAAGTCGACTTCTCCGCCGGCAGCTTCGACGTGGTGGAACTCGTCCACCAAGGTCTGTCGGTCCTTCTCGGACGCAAACGCGGCGAGGAAAGGATCGGCCAGGCGCGTCAGCTCTTTGACGCCACCGTCGGCGAGTTCGTCGTACGCGCCCAAGGCTGTTCGGTTGACCTCGGTGTAGACCGACATCGCTTCCTGCCACTTCGACGGCGTGCAGTGGCGCGCGAACCCGACCAGGAACCGAATCAGCTTCAGATCGGTGGTCAGTGGCACGTACACCGGGGACGACGGGCTGAGCATCGCGCGCAAGCCGTATTGGAGCACTGCGGGTTCGGGCAGCGGAAGCGTCAATGCGGGGGCAAGCCAACCGGCGTTGCCCCAGCTCGCGTCGGCTGCGACGCCGTCGCGATCGACGACGGTGACCTCGACTCCACGTTCCTGCAAGAACCAGGCCGTCGACAATCCGACAACACCCGCACCGACCACGACCACACGATCGGGGCTCTGACGAGTTCCCATGACGCACTCCTTCTACAGACTCTGCTCGAACCGAGACGCCGGTCACATCCGGCTCTTCTCTCAAGCATGAATCGCGGGGGCGGCAAAAGGACTGGCCGTTCGGCCATCGTCGGAGCTACCTCGTTGTGGATTCGCACAACGCACCGCCGCGCCTGCTCAGCGAGCGAGTTTGAACTGCAGCATCAGAATCAAGCGGGTGTCGGCGTCGGTCAGGTCGACGCCGCACATCTCCTTGCCTCGACGCAGACGGTTGCGGAGCGTGTTGGGGTGAACATGCAGTGCGGCAGAAGAATTCGCCACGTCACCGCCGTGCTCGAGAAAGGCCTTTGCCGTCGCGACCAGATCGCTGCCGTGCTGAGAGTCGTGGCGTTCGAGGCTTCCGAGTGGTGTGGAGTCGCCGAGTCCGTCGATGATGTCGGCGACGTGCAGGGCGAGAACGGAGGCCAACGTGTCCCTCATTCCCGCGACGGTTCCGCCGGACCGGCCATGACGAAGCGCTCCGAGAACATGGTCGGCGTCCGAGCGCGAAAGATGTGATTCGCTTGCAGACTTCACGGTCCGACCGACGGCCACTGCCAGGAATTCGCGGCCACGGGCGCGGGTGAGGAAGTCGGCGGACAATCGGCGAGCGTTGGTCTCGTCGGTCGCGATGACAAGGTAGATGGTCTCGGACAGTTGAGCGGCAACGGCGTCGACGGCCAGAGTGTCGAGGTACAAGCTCAAAGAGGCGACCAACCCCGCCGGCAGTGGTCCCGCAACGGTTCCGACGGCGACGACGGTGAGCGGGCCTGCCAACCGCAAGTCGTCGGCGGCGCGGAATGCGGGTTCGCCACCGCCGACCAGAGCTTGGACGCGCTGGGATTGGCGACGGCGTGTGCTGTCGACCCGGTCACGCTCCGAGGCGATTCTCTCGGCCACGACAGATACCGCGGATCGAAGTATCGATTCCTGTGTGGGCGTCGGTGTTCCAGCGAGTGCGACCCAGATCGAGCCGACGGGGTGATCGTTCTCGCGAACTGCGATAACCAGGCGCGGAGTGATCGCAGGGTCTTCGAGGTCGACGTAGATTGGGTCGCTCTCTCGGTGGAGGCGATCGAATACTCCTGCATCGGAGAGTAATTGGCGGAATCGGCTGGGTACCTGCCGGCCGAGGATCGTGCCGATGCGAGCTTCGTCCACGGCCTGCTCGCCGCCGGAGTACGCGAGGACAGTCGAGTTCTCGTCCTCGATCGTGACGGGAGCGCCGAGCAATTCGGCCAGAGAACCGGCAACGGAGAAGAGGTCGTCGTCGCGCAGGTCCATGGGTGGGAGCCTACTGAGCGATCGACGGATTTCGGGTTCCGACGCCTCGGCAGGACCTCGATGGCGAATATAGGCTGGTGCAATGGCCGACATCGAAGGTGTTCTGTTCGATATCGACGGAGTCCTGCTCACGTCCTGGCAGCCGATCGAGGGAGCAGGGGAAGCAGTACGCGAAGTTCGGCGGCGCGGATTGGCCTGTGGGTTTCTGACCAACACGACCTCGCGCAGTTCGACGCTCATCGCGCAGGGGTTGTGCGACGCCGGTATCGAGGTCGAGGCGAGCCAGATAGTTACTGCCGCCAGGCTCACAGGGGAGTACGTGCGGGCGACGTACCCGGACGCGCGGGCGTGGGTCCTCAATCACGGTGACGTGTCTGCCGATCTCGAGGGAATCGAATTCGACGACGCCGATCCGGAGGTCGTGATTCTCGGCGGCGCCGGCCCGGAGTTCACCCACGAGGCGCTGAGCCGAGTGCTCGAACTTCTGCTCGCCGGTGTGCCCGTCGTCGCGATGCACCGCGGGATGATGTGGGAGACCGTAGACGGCCTTCGGATCGACACCGGAACGTACTTGCCGGGCTTCGAGGAAGTGGCAGGTGTAAATATCGCCGCAGTGGGTAAACCGTCTCTCACGGGGTTCCTGACAGCCACGGAGCTGATGCATGTCGAACCTGAGGCGACGGTGATGGTCGGCGACGACCTGATCGGGGACGTCCTCTCCTCACAGCGGGTCGGCCTGACCGGAGTTCTGGTGCGCACAGGCAAGTTTCGGCAAACAGTGCTCGACCTGTCGGTTCAGAAGCCTGATCATGTCATCGATTCGGTCGCGGATCTTCCGGCCCTTCTCGGGGTCGTCCTCGAGGCTTGACCAGGCGGGGGTGACGGACTTCACTCGAGCGGGTACTCTCGCGCCCGAATCCAATGAACTTGTTCCACGAAGGAGTTTTCTATGCCCTTGATCTCGTCAGTCTGGTTCCGTCGCTCATCCTCTCGAGTCAGCGGAATTTCCAGTAGTCGGTTGGGGGGCCGCCTGGCGAGAACAGGGGCTGTGATGACTGTAGGTATGGGGCTCGCCGCCGGGCTGGCGCTGACCGGTGCGGGAGCTGCTTCGGCAGCCCCCGTCACGTGTGTCTCGCCGCCGTCGGCCAATGACATCCAGGTCTCCGAGACCGCGAGCTGCGGCGCGCAGTCCGTCGGAGCCGGCCGTTCGCAGGCCGGTGCTGCCGAGAGCGGTACCGCTGTGAGCGTCGCCGCCGACAACGGCTACTCCAATTCATATGCAAACGGCTTCGGAACCGCGCTGGGGGCTTCTCGCGGTAACGGTCAGGCGCAGGCATTTGCGCTCGGCGGCGGTATCGCGCGGGCCGGGGCGGCTGACGGCAACGTCACCTTCGCCATCGCCGGTTACGGAGCGGGCGCTACGGCCGATGCCAACGGCGTCGACTGCGTCGGAGTGCTCTCGTTTGCGGTCAATTTGAGTAACGGACAGTTCTGCATCGCGGGCTGAGGCTCAACCTTGCACTCGGCACGCTCGAGTGCTAAAAATGCAGTTGGCACTCGCGAACCGTGAGTGCCAGGTCGAGGCAGTGAGACCGGGAACCATAGACACCCCCGGTCGTCCGTCGCGGGCACTGACTAGACCACAGGCGTAGATGGGTGACCAGGCAAATCGGTCGCCCGTGTAATGAGGTGACTGGTCAAACGGTCGCCTTGTGCCGATGAGGTGACCCGACGAGCGGTCACCTTGTGTGTCACCCCCTATCCGGAGGATCACTTCGCAATGGCAAAGATCATCGCGTTCGACGAAGAGGCACGTCGTGGCCTCGAGCGAGGCCTCAACGCCCTCGCCGACGCTGTCAAGGTGACGTTGGGCCCCAAGGGTCGCAACGTCGTTCTCGAAAAGAAGTGGGGCGCCCCCACGATCACCAACGATGGTGTTTCCATCGCCAAGGAGATCGAACTCGACGACCCGTACGAGAAGATCGGCGCCGAGCTCGTCAAGGAGGTCGCCAAGAAGACTGACGACGTCGCTGGCGACGGCACCACCACCGCTACCGTTCTCGCACAGGCTCTGGTCCGTGAAGGCCTGCGCAACGTCGCAGCCGGCGCGAACCCGCTCGGCCTCAAGCGCGGCATCGAGAAGGCTGTCGAGGCTGTCACAGCTCGCCTGCTCGAGACCGCCAAGGAGATCGACACCAAGGAGCAGATCGCTGCTACCGCCGGTATTTCCGCCGGCGACCCGTCCATCGGTGAGCTCATCGCCGAGGCTATGGACAAGGTCGGCAAGGAAGGCGTCATCACGGTCGAGGAGTCCAACACCTTCGGCCTGCAGCTCGAGCTCACCGAGGGCATGCGCTTCGACAAGGGCTACATCTCGGCGTACTTCGCCACCGATGCAGAGCGTCAGGAAGCCGTCCTCGAAGACGCGTACATCCTGCTCGTCAGCTCCAAGATCTCCACGGTCAAGGACCTGCTGCCCCTGCTGGAGAAGGTCATCCAGTCCGGCAAGCCGCTCCTGATCATCGCCGAGGACGTCGAGGGCGAAGCTCTCTCCACCCTCGTGGTCAACAAGATCCGTGGCACCTTCAAGTCTGTTGCCGTCAAGGCTCCCGGCTTCGGTGACCGTCGTAAGGCTCAGCTCGCCGACATCGCCATCCTCACCGGTGGCGAGGTCATCAGCGAAGAGGTCGGACTCTCCTTGGAGACCGCAGGCCTCGAGCTCCTCGGCCAGGCACGCAAGGTCGTCATCACCAAGGACGAGACCACCATCGTCGAGGGTGCCGGCGACGCCGACGCAATCGCCGGTCGTGTCAGCCAGATCCGCGCCGAGATCGAGAACAGCGACTCGGATTACGACCGTGAGAAGCTGCAGGAACGTCTGGCCAAGCTGGCCGGCGGCGTTGCAGTCATCAAGGCCGGCGCTGCTACCGAGGTCGAGCTCAAGGAGCGCAAGCACCGCATCGAAGATGCAGTGCGTAACGCAAAGGCAGCCGTCGAAGAGGGCATCGTCGCCGGTGGTGGCGTTGCACTTCTCCAGGCAGCTCCCGCACTGGACGACCTCAAGCTCGAAGGTGACGAGGCAACCGGCGCGAACATCGTTCGCGTTGCACTGTCCGCTCCGCTCAAGCAGATCGCATTCAACGCAGGCCTCGAGCCCGGCGTTGTTGCGGACAAGGTCTCCAACCTGCCCGCAGGTCACGGCCTCAACGCTGCGACCAACGAGTACGGCGACCTGCTCGCTGCAGGCATCAACGACCCGGTCAAGGTCACCCGCTCGGCACTGCAGAACGCAGCGTCCATCGCGGCTCTGTTCCTGACGACCGAAGCCGTTGTCGCTGACAAGCCCGAGAAGGCCGGAGCGCCTGCAGGCGATCCGACCGGCGGCATGGGCGGCATGGACTTCTGAGTCCATCTCCACCTAGCTCCTAGAGCCCGGCCCACCGTTTGTTGGGCCGGGCTTTTTGGGCAATGAAGTTCTGCCGATGTCGAGTTGGATAGCACGCTTTTCGACGCCGAACGCCCACTGACGTTCGGTTTGGTGCTGAACGTAGGGCGCTGTCGGGTTAACGCGTAGTAGGCCTCTCAGCCGAACTCGGTTCTAGTCACGAGATGACTGTTCGTCCGATCGGGGCCGAAATCCGCTCGGTGCTAAGTCCGGCGGGTATTTCCGATGTGCGATCATAGACAGTGTCCTTGCCCCGCCGAGTTCCGATCGGCGGGGCAAGGACATTGTCAGCGATGGAGATTGTCAGTACTTGAAATTGAATCCAGTGGCAGAGTTGAACGTGGCATCCTTGTGGTCAAGGAAGTCGAGGGCGTTGATCGACGGATGCGTTGTGGTGCCGCCAGCGGACTGCAGTCGGACGGTGCCGCCTGTCGTTACCGTAGTAGCCAAAGTCGAACTTCCCGTGTAGCACCAGTCACCCGACGAGTTGGTGGTGATCAGCACGGACTTTCCGTCCGGGGAGACATTGGCCGGATCCAGATCGACCTGCGTATTGAACACCGTCCACAGGCTTGCCACGATCACCTTTCCGCTAGCGGCGACAGCGCCGGCTGGTGCAGGTGTGGACTTGCCATCGACGACTGCCCCGCTGCCCCCGCCGGAGTACGCCATACCGCAAATCATGTAATCGGCAGTCGGGGCCACCGGTGCCGGAAACGCACTAGCCGTCCCGCCTCCGATGATTGCCATCGTCGCAGCTCCGGCGAGTACGGCAGTTCCGATTCCAAGTCTCTTCATTTGAATCTCCTATTGGTGAGGGAGAAACGCAGAACGCGCTTCTCTTGAGTGCCACAGTGAGAATCTTCGACGCCACTCAGATTGCTCGAGTGCGAAATCTTGTGGCTTGCATCACAATACACAAGAAAGCGGAACTTGTTCCAATTCGGATCAAATTTTTGTCGACGCCCGTGGCTGGGGGTGGCGATGGGATGGAGTAGGGATGTGAGTGTCTCGATTTCATTGGGGGGCAGGTGCTTTGCCGTGGTTGGCCGGGCGGTCGAGGTGGATCGCGGCGGTCGCCTGGCTTTGAGGGGTGGAACGGTGGTGTAGCTCTTTTGGTGGGGTTTGCACCTGTTTCGATAGTGCTTTTGGTGGATCAATCTCCGCCAAATGATCTAGGAGACGCAAACTTCCGTTGGGCATTCTCCAACTCCATTCGGGCGCTAGTCCTTTCGGATGGCGGGGTTGATTACCTTGTAGGGCTAGTACTTTCGGATGACTTATGTTTGCGGAACTAAGTTGGTGTGCTTCGGGTTTCAGGTTTTGCCATGGGCGTTTCTCATGACTGTGGGCGGTAGCTCGCAGGTGCGCCGGGCAGCTGGGTGCGTGTCGTCGGTCGTGTCATGGGGGTGAATAGTGCCCGAAGTGTGCGTCGGCTTGCAGTATTTTTGCTGCCCTCGTGAGCGTGACCAGCAGAAATAGAACGCGTTGCAATCTGGTCGGAAATTACTTCGCTGAAACCCTGCCGAATCGGACGCGTCTGGGTTAGCGTGTTCGCAGACACGGCCGCGAGGAGCGCTAACTAAAGGTCTCGGATTCGAGGACCACTCAATCCTTATTTTTGATACTAACCGGTATCGGACTCTGCCGGAGGTGACTCTTTCGTGGCAGTGGTGCAAACGCCTGTTCTAGATCCAGACGAAGTTCAAAATCTACAGAAGGGTAGACGGCAACATGCTGACTATGTTCCTCGAGACCGTTTCAACATTGGTCAACGGACTGCTGACCAATGTGTACAGCGGGTCGTTGATGCCCGGAATTGACGGAGTTACGGGGTCGATGGTTTCGGCCATTGAACTCAGTTGATCGATTCTTCAAAATTCGACATGAATCTAACGTCAAGGAGAGAATGATGGATTTCGGATCAATCGGGAAGATGTTTGAGCCGCCCTTTGGTGACCTTGTGAAGGGGATTATTGCCGGGTTGGTATTCGCGCCGTTCGTCGCATCCTTCGATTTCGGTTTTCAGCCCCCTCAGTGAATTTCAACTAACGTAACGAGATGGAGAGAACATGGACACTGCGAGTTTGATCGATGTGATCGGAAGTTTTGATGTGGCCTCGCTCACGGCCCCTCTGGCTAGTGTGCAGGAACTGATTTCAACTGCTTTCTCGGTCGTATCGGCGTTCATCGACGTCGGCGTCAGTGGATCCGCCGCGTCGGCGGGAAGCATCCAAACTGCCCTCGGCTCCATCGCAGCCCAGTAATCGGGATAGGAAAAAATGCTAAATCTACTTCTGGACTACATCTCTGGACTGGTTGATTTCGGATCAGTTGACCTCGTGGGCACGTTTGCAAAGTTCTTTGACACCCTGTCCGCTGAGCCTGGAATCTGAGGGAAGGTATTTCGATGCTTGAACGATATCTCAACGGAATGGTCGGCTGGCTTTCCGCGACTCTCGGTCTGATATCCACCGGCAGTAAGCTCATAAAAGATCCGCCGCCGCCGAAATGATAATCCTTTCACCGGCGCGGGATCCTCGATCACGCTTGCATCGGTGACCGACGTTCCTGCGGAACTCCGGAGATCCCTGAGGCTGGTTGGCCTCGGGGGTTTTCGGCTTCTTACAGAAGTGTGGTTCCAGTCGAAGTGGCTTCACCCTGGATCCGTCTTTCCGGTGAATTCTGGGATCGAGCTCAGCTGAATCGCAGAACAAGGAGTCCATATGAGAATGTCCGGCCGGTTGACTGTAGGAGTCGACCCGTTGAGCCCGCGTGATGCCGATTTCATCTACAACGAGGCGGACGGCCATCTGGGGCATTTGATAGGGGTGTATTTCTTCGATACTTCTCAGCGCCCTGAGTCGGAGTTCTCGCGCGAGCAAGCAGTCGAATGGGTGACCGCACGGCTCGGCCACCATCGCATGTTCACCCACAAGGTAGGTCGTATCCCGCTCGGACTCGATCATCCGTACTGGATGCCAGTCAATGACTTCGACATCCGTGACCACGTACACGTCACAGACCTCACGGAGCCTGGTTGGGCGTCACTCGAGAAGCCTTTGAGTGCTTTGATGACTTCACGGATGGACTTGACCCGTCCGCCATGGGAGTTGCACTTCTTCAACGGAATCGAAGGTCTCGACGATCTGGACGGGAGGCTGACCGCCGTAGTGCTCAAGTCCCACCACAGCGCAGCGGATGGGATAGCAATCCGGATGTTGGGTGAATCCATCTTCTCGGGCGAAGAGCGAGCCGCCCGACACGTTCCAGTACCTCGACTATTGAAGGTGCGTGTACTCCTCGAATCGTTGGCGAGCATTCCCAGCCAGATGTTCAGATTCGCCCGGAGCGTTCCAGGGAATCGCGCTGCTCAACGAAGTGCGAACGCGGCCCAATCGGCCGGTGAATGGGTAGAGAGCCTCAACGAACGTCCGGCTACCAGGTTCAACGGCAAAGTCAGCGGATCGGGAACGCTGCAGCAATTAACCCTTCCCGGTGCCGTAATCGGTGGGGTCAAACACGCGGTTCCAGGCGCCACTGTCAACGATGTTCTCCTGGCGATCGTCGGTGGTGCGCTGTCGCGGTATCTGACAGAAAATGGTGAGCCGCCAGGGGGATCCTTGGTGGCAATGGTGCCTCGCTCGATGCGCAAGGTCGAGGAGTGGCAGTCTGCCAATCAACTGGTGACCTTGTCAGTCGATATGCACACGTCCGTTGCGGCGCCGCTGGAACGATTGGCACTCATCGCGCAATCCTCGCGTTCGGAGAAGGTACGTACTTCCCACCCTGCCACTCGCCGTGTGGACGCCGCGATCGAAACGGCGCCGGCATTCCTGCTGAGATTCATTGCTTTTGCGAGAAGTAGGAATTCCCACGATGTCACTCGTCCCCGCTACCAGCACACAATGGTGAGCAATATTCCGCTCTCTGTTGAAGGGCTGACATTGAACGGTGCACCGGGTGCAGCCGTGCTGGCAACCCAGCCCCCGGTTGACGGCGACGGGCTACGGCATTTCATGGTCGCCGCAGCAGGTGGGGGACTGACCCTCAACGTCATCGCGGACACCGCGACCATGCCCGATCTCCACCATTACATCGAACTACTGCGAGCAAGTTTCGATGACTTGGCAGCGGCAGCCGCGATGCAGACTGCGGATTCACCTGACCAAGAGGTTGCCTCCTGATCGATCGGAATCGCAGGCACCTTCTCCGATTGCTGGATTTGGTGATACCCAACGATTCCGAGCAGAACCCAGAGGATCTGCATGTCAGCT
The DNA here is from genome assembly GCF_009707305.1 of Rhodococcus sp. AQ5-07. Classification (NCBI taxonomy): domain Bacteria; kingdom Bacillati; phylum Actinomycetota; class Actinomycetes; order Mycobacteriales; family Nocardiaceae; genus Rhodococcus; species Rhodococcus sp. AQ5-07. The sequence goes on from NZ_CP046099.1 coordinate 122,185, forward strand.
CGCTACAATTCGGACATTCGTTCAGCGTCGGAATTGAGGGGCATGCATGATCTTTCGGAACTCGTTGCCAGCCGCGGTATCTCAGATGGGACCGCGAGACGCGGAGTTCGTCTACAACGAGTCCGGCGGACATCTGAGCCACATGGTCTGCGCCTACTTCTTCGACACGACGGGCCATCCGCTCGCAGAGATGACGCACGACGACGCGGTTCGGTGGATCACCGAAAGATTCGGGTACTGGCCACTGTTCACGAGTCGGCTCCAGCGAGTTCCGCTGGATCTGGACTATCCCTATTGGGTCCCGGCCGATTTCGACGTCGATGATCACGTGCACGTCCATCGTGCCCCTGTTGCCGGGTGGGCGCCGGTTCGTGAATTGCTCGGGCGCTCGCTCGGGGAGCCGATGGACCTGTCCCGGCCGCCCTGGGAGTTGCACGTCATGACCGGCGTGCGCGGGATCGACGAGCTACCTGGCAATCTGACGCTGATCATGCTCAAGACCCACCACGGGGCCGGTGACGGTCTGGCGATCCGCGATCTGACCAACCTTCTGTTCTCCGGTCCGCCGAAACCGCAGACGAAGCGTGCCGGTTCGGGGCTTTCGTCGCTGGATTTGATCGGGCGCACGGTCGTGGGTCTGCCCGGCCAGGCGATCCGTTTCGGCCGGGGTCTGTCCGTGACAAAGGTTGCGGCCGAGACGGTTCGGGAGGCGGAAGAGGCCGGAGAGCTGCCTACGTACTCGGCCGACCGCCTACCGACCCGATTCAACGGCGTGCTGGGTGGAGACATCACGATCGATTTCCTGACGCTGGACGGCGCAGACATCAAGGCGATCCGAGCGGCCGTTCCGGGCGTGACGGTCAACGACATCTTCCTGACCGTCGTCGCCGGTGCTCTCGACGCGTACCTGTCGGAGAAGGGTGAGAAGTCTGCCAGTGGGTTGGCGGCGATGGTTCCCCGATCGATGCGGCAGATAGCCGAATGGGAGTCGGCCAACCAACTGGCGCTGTTGACGGTCGATCTGCACACGGACGTCGAAGATCCGGTCGAGCGGCTGACACTGATCAGAGATTCGGCGTTGAGGGCCAAAGGGCGGAGTTCGCACCCAGCCGTCCGTCGTTACGGCACACGCATCGAAACCTCGCCTGCGGCTCTGCTCAGACTCACCGGTCTCTCGCGTCGGCTCAACAAGCTGGACCCTTCGCACAAGGTCATTCAGAACACGACGATCAGCAATGTCCCGGTATCGGTCGACGGCAATGTTTTCGAAGGTGCGCCGGCGGTGGCAGTTCTCGGCGGGCAGGCGCCGGTCGACGGAGACATTCTGCGCCACTTCCTCATTGCCGCGCGTGGAGGTTCTCTGACGCTCAATGTCATCGTCTCGCGAGAGACGATGCCGGATATCGAGCACTATGTCGAATTGTTGCGGGTGGGGTTCACGACGCTTCTGCAGGCAGTTTCTGACCAAAATCGTGAGGTAGTCGAACGATAAAGAGTAACTTGCGTCGGAACTTGTGGTGAATCGACGATTTGTGTTCGGGAAATTTCTGTCGAATTCGTCCTAATTAAGGTAATTGTCCGTAGTGGTGTCGAGTCGTTATCTCGCGGATTAATGTGACTGTCGACACGTCGAGTGTCTACCGCCGGACTGGTTCGATAATCGTCACCGACGGTAAAAAGAATCACCTACGCGAGGAGCTGAACATGGGTTCGTTGATGGATATTCTCGGTGGTCCGAATGGGGACGGTGCACCGATGCAGGCTTTGCTGACAATGCTGCTGGGATTGGACAATGTCGGTGCAAACCTCTTCGGTTCACTGGCTGATACCGCCGGTGGAATCTTCGGATCTCTCGACACCCTCAGCTTTACGCCGCCTGTCGTTCCCTGAGTTTTCTGATCGGCGTCATTTGCTCGTCCCAAGTGAACCACTGAACATCTAAAGGAGAACGTCATGCTTGAAGGATCTGTCATGGACGCTGCCGGCTCAGTCGGTGCGATCATCGGTCAGGGGTTGGGCAGCGTCAGTGGCCTGGCCGTCAAGGGTCTCGAGGCCCTCGCTGCGCTCAGCGGTGGAGAGTTGAAGGCCGCCAAGTAGATTGTTGATTTCGGGGCCTGCTCGTGTTGGCGCGTAGGCCCCGAAATACCTTTTGTCGGCGCGTAATTCTCGCCATGTCAAGTGCCGGAATTCTCAACCTAACGGCATGAGCATCCAGGCGGCGAGATATACCAAAGCCGCGGTTCCACCCGTGCAAATAGCCGCGATAACGGCGAGTAGACGGACAAGATTTACGTCGGCGCCGAAGTAATCTGCAATTCCGCCGCACACTCCGGCGAACATTTTCTTGTCGTTGGAACGGGTGAAGGGGCGAGGTGTGTTGCTTTCGAATGTCATGCTTCAATTCTGAAGCGAGATGGCGCCGCGCACCATCGGGGACGACCCCCATCTGCACCCTGATCTTTTGAGGCCGCCGTGTCATACCCCGGTAGTTCATCCCAGCTTCACCGAACAGTTGCTGCGGGAGACTAACTTGTCGGCGGTGACCGATTTAGCAGAACGCCGACCGTTCCTCAGCGCCTTCGCGGATCTCTCGACCGCCGTCGATCTGGCCGACACCGCCGCCTTCACCGTCGACGACAATGACGACGACGATCCGGTGCTGCTGACGTCGCCGGACGGTTTCGAGGTCGACACCTGGCGGGAGGGCTACCCGTACGAGGCACGGATGCCTCGGGACGAGTACGAAATGTCCAAGCGTCTGCTGCAGATCGAACTCCTCAAGCTGCAGAACTGGTCGAAGGAAACCGGCGCACGGCACGCCATCGTGTTCGAAGGACGCGACGCTGCCGGCAAGGGCGGAACGATCAAACGATTCATGGAGCACCTCAATCCTCGAGGCGCTCGCGTCGTGGCGCTGGAGAAGCCGTCGGCCCGCGAGTCGACGCAGTGGTACTTCCAGCGCTATGTGCAGCACCTTCCCGCCGCTGGGGAACTGGTGATGTTCGATCGGTCTTGGTACAACCGGGCCGGGGTCGAGCGGGTCATGGGCTTCTGCACCGACGGGGAGCACGAGCGTTTTCTGCGCCAGGTGCCGTTGTTCGAGCAGATGCTCGTCGACGACGGCATCAGCTTGATCAAGTTCTGGTTCTCGGTTTCACCGCTGGAGCAGCGCACGCGGTTCGCGATCCGACAGGTCGATCCCGTTCGGCAGTGGAAGCTTTCGCCGATGGACATCGCTTCTCTGGACAAGTGGGATGCGTACACGGCGGCGAAGGAAGAGATGATTCGGTTCACCGATACCGACACCGCTCCGTGGACCGTCATCAAGAGCAATGACAAGAAACGCGCGCGGATAAACGCGATGCGTCACGTGCTCAGTCAGTTCGATTACGACAACAAGGATTACGAGATCGTGGGTACTCCGGATCCGCTGATCGTGGGAAGCCTCGAATAGTCGGCGCGTGGGCTCTGCCCATCCGCGGCGTGGGTGGTTAGTGTGAGTTGAATGGAGACCGTACCGATCCAACTCCCCGACGGCACCGTGACCCCGATCCGTCTGTTTCCCGGACCGAACGACGACGCACCCGTGGTGGTGATGTTGCCCGGGCTCGGAGTTCCCGCCGGGTTCTATGATCCGGTGGCGCAGGCCCTGGTCGAAGCCGGCTTCAATGCGGCCATCGGTGAACTGCGTGGCCAAGGTGACAGCAAACCGCGCCCGAGCGCGTCGAGTGTTTTCGGATATCAGGAACTGGTCTCGATCGATTGTCCGGCGACATTCGAGGTAGTGCGCGAGCGGTTCCCGGCCAGCACACCTTTTCTGATGGGGCACAGCATGGGCGGCCAGATCGGGGTGATGTACGCGTCGAGGATTCGGGGCCGGCTCGGCGGACTGATCCTGGTTGCCTCCGGATCGCCGTATCACCGCGGATTCCCCGGAATCCGTGCGCCCGGACTCTATCTGGGTTCGTCCGCGATGTCGGTGACAGCCAACATCGCCGGCTTCTGGCCGGGAGACCGGGTCAACGTCGGCGGCTTCGGTCGACAGTCGAAAGTACTGATCACCGATTGGGCACGATTCGCCAGGACCGGTCGCATGGAACCCGTCGGTGCGGATATCGACTACGAGGAGCGGATCGCTCGCCTGACCTTGCCGGTTCTGTCGATCACGATCGAAGGGGACGATCTCGCTCCACGCCGGTCGGCAAAGAACCTGGTGGACAAGCTCTCCGGGGCCCAAGTGACGATGACGCACATCGACGAACCACTCGGTCACAACGGTTGGATACGCAATCCCACCGCTGTGAGCGAGCGCGTCGTCGCGTGGTTACGCGACCGCTGAAAGATCAGGCGAGTTTCTGCCAGAGGAACTCGTAGGTCAGCGCAGTCTTGAAGGCCAGCTGAGCATTGTCCGCGGCGCCGCCGTGGCCACCCTCGATGTTCTCGAAATACAGCACCGGCTTGCCGACCTCTTCCAGCTTTGCAGCCATCTTGCGGGCATGCGCGGGGTGGACGCGGTCGTCGCGGGTGGACGTCGCGATCAGGATCGGTGGGTACGACGCGGCGGCGTCGATGTTCTGATACGGCGAGTACTCCGAGATGAATGCCCACTCCTCCGGGACATCGGGGTCACCGTATTCGGCCATCCACGAAGCGCCGGCCAGCAGGAGATGGAATCGGCGCATGTCCAGCAGCGGGACCTGACAGACGATGGCGCCGAAGAGCTCGGGGTACTTGGTCAGCATGATGCCCATCAGCAGGCCGCCGTTGCTACCGCCCTGAGCTGCCAGAAGATCCGGGGTCGTGATTCCGCGATCGACGAGGTCTCTCGCGACGGCAGCGAAGTCTTCGTGCACCTTGTGGCGCCCGGCCTTGAGAACCTGTGTGTGCCAACCGGGTCCGTACTCGCCGCCACCGCGAATATTCGCAACCACATAGGTTCCGCCCTGCGTCAGCCAGGCACGGCCCAGAGAACCGCTGTACGACGGTGTCAGCGAGATCTCGAATCCGCCGTACCCGTAGAGCAGGGTGGGGCCGGGCTCGCTACGCGGACTGCGCACCACGAAGTACGGAACTTGGGTGCCGTCGGCAGAGGTGGCGAAGAACTGCTCCGTGGTGATGCCCTCGGCGTCGAAGAACGAGGGAGCCTGCTTGAGGGCAGTGGGTTCGGTTTCGCCGATCACGCCGTGCAAAAGAGTTGCAGGGGAGGTGTATCCACTCGAATTGACGAAGTACTCGTTGCTGACATCAGGGTCGGTGTCGAGAATTTCGATACTGGTCAGTTCTGGAAGCCCTTCGAAAGGTCGATCCTCCCAGCCGTTTTCGCCCGGCGTCAGGATTCGCAGCGTCGTGCGCACGTCGGTCAGGACCACCAGAATCAGATGATCGCGTGTCCAGGTGGAGTGCTCGAGCGAGGAATGTGCGTCGGGTTCGAAGATCGATGTCAGTGCTCGTGAGCCGGCAAGGAAATCGTCGTAACGGATGGCAAGCAGTGCGCCGGTCGGATATTCGGTGTCCTCGACGGCCCACACGGACTTGGTGCGGATCAACAACCACTCGTGGTGAATCGAGATCCCGGCGTCCTCGGGGACGTCCACGAGCACCAGTTCACCGTCGGGGCGAACTTCGAAATGCTGAGAGTTGTAGAAATCGACCGAGCGAGTGACGAAGTCTCGTTCGAACCCGGGCGTCGGATCGTGCGAAGCCGAGATGGCCACGTCCGTGGCCTGGCCCTCGTAGACGGTCTCGGCGCTGGAGAGGGGAGTGCCGCGCTTCCACCGCTGGGCCAGACGGGGATATCCGGAATCGGTGAGCGACCCCGGTCCGATATCCGTTCCGACGTAGACGGTATCGATGTCGATCCAGTCGATGTCGGTCTTGGCCTCGGGAAGGTAGAAGCCGGGATTCTCGCCCTCGGGAGCGAGGAACTCGCGCTTGTCGATGTCGAACTCGCGAACGACCGCCGCGTCTGCCCCACCGCGGGAGAGGCTGATCAATGCACGGTTGCGGTGTGGCCGTAGAAGTTGCGTGCCCTTCCAGACCCAGTTCTCGCCCTCGGCCTCGGCCAGGGCGTCGAGGTCGACGAGGACGTCCCATTCCGGGTCGTCGGTGACGTACTGATCCAACGTCGTGCGTCGCCACAATCCGCGAACGTGGGTGCTGTCGCGCCAGAAGTTGTAGAGGAACTCACCTCGACGGCGGACGTAGGGAATTCGCGCGTCGGTATCGAGGATCTCGCGCACGTCGCTCTGCAGTCGATCGAAGCGCTCGTTGTCGGTGAGCTGCCCCTCGGTCACGGCATTGTGCTGACGGACCCAATCGAGTGCAGACTCACCGGTCACGTCTTCGAGCCAGAGGTAGGGGTCGTGGCCGGTGGTGGGCTGCTGATCGGAAGTCATACGTCCATTCTTACTGCTCGCTCCCGACAGCACTCGACCCCGCTCCCGAAACACTGGAGCGGGGTCGAGTGAGAACGAATCGGGTCAGACGCCCAGGGAGTGAGCGAGCATCGGCCAGGAGTTGTGGAGATCGTCCTGCCAGTAGCCCCACGAGTGGGTGCCGGTCGGCTTGAAGTCGAAGGTGGCCGGGATCTTCAGGTCGCTCAGGCGGTAGGCGAGGTTGTGGGTGCAGTAGTTGACCGCTGCCTCGATGACGCCGCCGACGATTGCCTGGTTGGCGAGCGCACCGACCTGACCGTTGATCGCGGGATTGGCGAGAGTGTCGTGTGGGCCGGGGAGTCCGGAGCCGGTGGAGACGTAGAGTTCGGTGCCGCGGAGCTTCTCGGCGTTGAGGACCGGATCGTTGTCCTTCCAGCCCTGACCGTCGAGCGGGCCCCACATGTTGGTGATGTCAGCTCCGCCGCGGGTACCTGTGACAAGTTCGATCGCACTCTGACCGACGGGGGTGCTGGTCTCAGCGCATCCGCTGTACGCCCCGACGCCCTTGTAGAGGCCGGGAGCCGCGATGGCGAGGTTGAGGACCGAGGTCGCGGTCATGGAGATCGCGGAGATCGACTGGACCTTGTTGGTGTTGAACTCGGCGTCGATGACGGGCGGGAGTTCCTTGGTCAGGAACGTCTGCCACTTCTGGCGACCGAGAACCGGATCGTCGTTCACCCAGTCGGTGTAATAGCTGAACGCGCCTTCGAGTGGAGTGACGACGTTGACGTTCTTGTCCTGGAAGAAGTTCATGACGTCGGTCTTGCGTTGCCAGGTCGCCGAGTCTTCGCCGCCGCCTGCACCGTTGAGCAGGTAGAGCGTCGGGCGGGGTTCGCTGTTGTCTGCGGGGAGGATGACCTCGAGCGGGATGTTGCGATCCATCGCCGGGGAGAAGACCGAGATGGTGACCTTGCGGTCGCCGGTCTTGGTGTTGCTCACGACGTGCGATCCGGACGTGTCACCGCCCGCAGAAGCTGTCGCCGGACTGATCAGCATCGGCAGCACCGTGGCCACTGCGAGAGCTGCGATCACACTGCCACGCTTGAAAATTCGAGCACGCATACGTTCGGATCCTCCACCTGAATGTCTTCGGATCCGGAACGGATCGAAGTGCCTGTGAGCCCTTACTGGAACAGGTTCACTTTTTGTTATGTGTCAGTAAAGCAGAGCGGGCGCAGAAAGTGACGCGATTCGATTGCCTGACAATTGAATTGGCCCCGGAATTAACCCCCGAATTAACCCCCGAATCGGCCCAGACAAGCACTCGACCCCGCTCCCGGAAGTGCAGGGAGCGGGGTCGAGTCGGAACGATTTCGGTCAGATGCCCATCGAACGAGCGAGCATCGGCCAGGAGTTGTGGAGATCGTCTTCCCAGTAGCCCCACGAGTGGGTGCCGGTCGGCTTGAAGTCGAAGGTGGCCGGGATCTTGAGATCGTTGAGGCGGTAGGCGAGGTTGTGGGTGCAGTAGTTGACTGCTGCCTCGATGACGCCGCCGACGATCACCTGGTTGGCGAGTGTGCCGACCTGTCCGTTGATCGCCTCGTTGTTCAGGGTGTCGTGCGGGCCGGGGAGTCCGGAGCCGGTGGAGATGAAGAGCTCGGTGCCGCGGAGCTTCTCGGCGTTGACGACGGGGTCGTTGTCGATCCAGCCCTGGCCGTCGAGGGGGCCCCACATGTTGGTCACGTCAGCGTCGCCGCGCATGCCCACAACCAGTTCGATGGAGGACTGGCCGACCGGTGTGCTGGTCTCGGCGCATCCGCTGTATGCACCGACGCCCTTGTAGAGGCCCGGAGCTGCGATGGCGAGGTTGAGGACCGAGGTCGCGGTCATCGAGATCGCGGAGATCGACTGGACGCCGTTGGTGTTGAACTCGGCGTCGATGACGGGCGGGAGTTCCTGGGTCAGGAACGTCTGCCACTTCTGACGGCCGAGGGACGGGTCGTCGTTCACCCAGTCGGTGTAGTAGCTGAATGCACCTTCGAGCGGGGTGACGACGTTGACGTTCTTGTCAGCGAAGAACTCGTTGACGTCGGTCTGACGCTGCCACGTCGCCCGGTCTTCGCCGCCGCCTGCACCGTTGAGCAGGTAGAGGGTCGGGCGGGGTTCGCTGCCGTCTGCCGGGAGGATGACCTCGAGCGGAATATCGCGTTCCATGGAAGGGGAGTACACCTTGATGGTGGCGATGCGCCCGTTGTCCGTGCGGCTCGAGAGCTTGGAACCCGTTGTGTTTGCCTTGGCAACAGTTGCCGTGGTGGTCGACGGATCTCCGCCTGCGGACGACACTGCAGGGCTGATCAGCATCGGCAGCACGGATACTGCGGCTACAGCGGCGACCAGACGGCCACGCTTGAAAGTGCGAGCACGCATACGTTCAGAAACCTCCACCTAAAATTCCTTCGAATCCGCCCAGGAGTGAACGGTCCTTTGTTGCTGTTCCCGTACGGGAATTCATGCTGGGTACATGCTCTGTCGATAGGTACAGGGCGTGTGAGTCTTGTAAGTTCTACCGCATCGGTGCGTTATCCGCCAGTGAACCAGAGATTTGCTGAACGTACGACCAGTTTCAGGTGAATTTCCCTGATCATCGACGGGATTAGTGAGTGAACCGGACATATCCACTATGGGAACAACATTGTTGCCTACCTCTGCAGTCGAACGCGTCTGTCGAAGATCTTCTCCGATATCAGCGCCCAGCGGGGAGTTACGTTTCGGTGAACGTCGGTTACTCGCCGCAGACTCGCGCGGACTCGACGGCAATCGCCAAGAGTTTCGCGTGGCAGGCGCGCGTCGAGTTCCCGGAGATCACCCCTGTCTTCAGCGTCGACGGCGTCGTGGAGATTCAGGAGTCCGGCGGAATCGCCCTGGCCTTCGACCTGGAAGACTCGAATCCGCTGGAGGGAGACCTGGCCAACGTCTCGTACTTCTGCGACCTCGGAGTCCGCTCGATGTTGCCGACGTACAACTACATGAATGCTGCCGGCTGTGGCTGCTTGGACCTGGCGGACACGGGGTTGAGTGGATACGGCCGTGACCTGGTTGCCGAGATGAATCGCGTCGGAATGACGGTCGACGGCTCACATTGTTCGGTACAGACGGGGTTGGACATCTCAGCTATCACCCAGCGAGCAATGATCTACAGCCACTCGAATCTCCGAAGGTTGTGGGAGCATCCGCGCAACATCACCGACGATCAGGCCAGGGCGTGTGCGGAGACCGGCGGCGTCATCGGGATCAACGGCGTCGGCATATTCCTCGGCGTCAACGGACCGGATGACGACCAGGCTCGGCTGTCCGCGATGGCCGACCACATCGAAGAGGCTGTGGGACTCGTCGGCATCGATCACGTCGGGATCGGCTCCGACTTCTCCTTCGACGCCGACGACTTCCGCGAAGAGATCGAGCAGAACCCGTCGTCGTTCTCCGAGGCGTACACCGCGTGGGGGCCACTGCAGTGGACTCCTCCGGAGGACGTGCTGACACTTGATCAGGTATTGCGTGAGCGGGGCTTCGACGAGCCGTCGATCGAGGCCGTGTACGGCGGAAATTTCGCCCGAGTTGCCCGAGAAGTGTGGGCTACCGACGGGTAATGCGACCATCTGGGGACAGCGAAACGATGCAGGACTACCCTGGTGAATCGTGACCTCACACTATGACGTCGTTGTCCTCGGAGCCGGCCCCGGTGGGTACGTCGCTGCTATCCGCGCGGCACAACTGGGCCTGAGCACCGCCATCATCGAGCAGAAGTACTGGGGCGGTGTATGCCTGAATGTCGGCTGCATTCCGTCCAAGGCGCTTCTCCGTAACGCCGAACTCGCGCACATCTTCACGAAAGAAGCGAAGACGTTCGGCATGTCCGGAGACGTGTCCTTCGATTTCGGCTCCGCTTTCGATCGCAGCCGCAAGGTCGCGGACGGGCGAGTCAAGGGCATTCACTTCTTGATGAAGAAGAACAAGATCCCGGAGTACGACGGCAAGGGCACGTTCGTCGACGCCAACACCATCAGCGTGGAGCTGAGCAAGGGTGGCACCGAGACGATCACGTTCGACAACGCGATCATCGCGACGGGTTCGTACACCAAGCTGCTGCCCGGCACCTCGCTGAGCGAGAACGTCGTGACCTACGAAGAGCAGATCCTCACCCGTGACCTTCCGGGTTCGATCCTGATCGTCGGTGCCGGCGCGATCGGCATGGAGTTCGGTTACGTCCTCAAGAACTACGGCGTCGACGTCACGATCGTCGAGTTCCTCGATCGGGCACTGCCCAACGAGGACGCCGACGTCTCGAAGGAAATCGCCAAGCAGTACAAGAAGCTCGGCGTCACCATCAAGACCGGTGCCGCTGTGCAGTCCATCAGCGACGACGGCAGCAAGGTCACCGTCTCGATCAAGGACAACAAGTCCGGCGAGATCGAGACCGTGGTCGTCGACAAGGTTCTGCAGTCCGTCGGCTTCGCACCGCGCGTGGAGGGCTTCGGTCTCGAGAACACCGGTGTCGCGTTGACCGATCGCGGCGCCATCGCGATCGACGACTACATGCGCACCAACGTCCCGCACATCTTCGCCATCGGTGACGTCACCGCCAAGCTGCAGCTCGCGCACGTCGCAGAAGCTCAGGCTGTCGTCGCTGCCGAGACCATCGGCGGCGCGGAGACGCAGACACTCGGTGACTACCGGATGATGCCGCGTGCGACGTTCTGCCAGCCGCAGGTCGCCTCGTTCGGTTTGACCGAGGAGCAGGCCAAGGCCGAGGGCTACGACGTCAAGGTCGCGAACTTCCCGTTCGCCGCCAACGGCAAGGCACACGGTCTCGGTGACCCGACCGGTTTCGTCAAGCTGATCGCCGACAAGAAGTACGGCGAACTGCTCGGCGGGCACCTCATCGGACCGGACGTTTCGGAACTGCTGCCCGAGCTGACCTTGGCCCAGAAGTGGGACCTCACGGTCAACGAGTTGGCACGCAACGTCCACACCCACCCCACACTCAGTGAGGCATTGCAGGAAGCGATCCACGGCCTCGCCGGCCACATGATCAACTTCTGACGGCAGGGCCTTCGGCCCCGTGCGCCTTTTCGGTAGTTCGCACTACCGGAAAGACGCACGGGGTTTTTCGTCTTTTGTGTCGAGTTGTGTTGCGAAACCGCCATCTGAGGCCTTCGAGTCGGGGTGTAGGCGCGCAACGCATTAGCGTCCCGAGTCGACCATCCGGCTTTCGAAGGACCACTCATGAAAACTCGTTCCGTACTGCTCGCGGCTTGCGTCGCGCTGACGCTCTCCGCCTGTGGAACCTCAGGTGACTCCGGATCGGACACCGAAGCTTCGGGTGCCGCCGAGGCGGGGGCGTTCCCCGTGACCGTCGACCACGCCTACGGTTCGACGACGATCGACGCGGAGCCTATGCGCATCGTGACCATCGGATGGAGTGGCCAGGATGCGGTGATCGCGCTGAACAAGGTTCCGGTCGCCATGGAGAGCTTCTCCGGCGACGGCATCGAGAACAACATCCTGCCCTGGGACGCTTCGCGTCTGAACGGTGCCAAGCCCGTTCTCATGACGACCAATCCCGATATCCCGTTCGAGCAGATCCTCGGGCTCGATCCCGACGTGATCCTCGCCGTCTACTCCGGCATCGACGAGGGCGAGTACAAGCGTCTCAGTGACATCGCGCCGACCGTCGCGTTCCCCGACCAGCCGTGGGATACGGCGTGGGACAAGCAGATGAGCATGATCGGTGCAGCGCTCGGACAGCCGGAGCAGGCTCAGACGCTGATCGACGAGACCGGGGCGTACTTCGAGAAGCAGGCCGCTGATCACCCACAGTTCCAGGGCAAAACCGCAACGTATGCAATGCGCACCGACGAGGGCCTGATCGTCTTCTGCGGCACCGACCCGCGGATCCGTCTTCTCGGCCAGCTCGGGGTGAAGACCTCGCCCGGTGTCGACGCAGTGTGCACTTCCGGCGACAGTTCGGTGTCCGTGGGTATGGAATCCATCGACACACTCGACGCCGACGTCTTCATTCTCGTCGACGCCGATGGCACCAACCTGGACAAGCTGATGTCCTTCGGTCCGTTCGCGAACATGACCTCGGTGTCGAACGGCCGTCTGGTTCGTCTGGTCGGAATGGACTACGCGATGGCTACGTCCGCTCCGACGGTGCTGAGCGTTCCCTACGCATTCGACGAGTTCATCGCTCAGCTTTCGGACAAGTTGAGCTGATTCCGAGCGTCGTACGACGCTTGTGACGCAACGATTTTCGGAACCTGCGACTCGAGTAGTTCGATCAGGGCCGTGATCTTTGCGGCGACGTCGGCGCCGAGTTCGGTCAGGCTGTATTCCACTTTGGGCGGGATGGTTTCGAGTACCTCACGGTGCACGAGGCCATCCCGCTCGAGTGTTTGCAGGGTCTGCGAGAGCATGCGCTCGCTGACTCCGTCGACGCGTCGGCGCAGGGCACTGAACCGGTACGGGCCCTCGTTCAATGCCGCCAGCGCGAGTGCGCCCCAGCGTCCGGTTGCATTCTGCAATGCCGCCCGAGAGTTGCACCCGCGAGCGAAGACGTCAGCCTCGAGCGTTGGGTCCACGACGTCGGCATTCGGATCAGGGGTCTGGGCAGCACGTGAAGGTGAGTCGGTGCTGGTCATGAACCCATGTTACTACTGCACGATCCCATAGCGCTAACTCGACGTGTTGCACTTACGAAAAATAAGTGCATGATGGTTGCAGAACGCATTTACGCTTCAACCTGGATCGGGAGTTCGCATGAGCATTGCAGTCACCGGCGCAACCGGAAACCTCGGACAACTGGTAGTCGAGTCGTTGATCGAGCGGGGAACCGCCGCGTCCGACATCGTCGCAGTCGTCCGCAATCCACAGAAGGCGGAAAGCCTCGCCGCCCGCGGAGTAGTTGTACGTCAAGCGGACTATGCCGATGCCTCGGCGTTGGAAACCGCATTGGCGGGCGTCGACAAGCTGGTGCTGATCTCGGGAAGTGAAGTGGGGTCACGGCTCGCGCAACACACCAACATCATCGACGCGGCGAAGGCTGCCGGCGTCGGATTCATCGCCTACACGAGCATCTTGAATGCTCAGGACACGCCGATGAAGCTTGCTGCCGAGCACAAGGCGACCGAGGACGTGCTCACTCGGAGCGGTATTCCGTTCGCGCTGTTGCGCAACGGTTGGTACTGGGAGAACTTCACCAACGACCTGGCCGGTGTGATCGAACGCGGCGCACTGGTCGGTGCGGGAGCGGAAGGCAAGATCGCGGCTGCGGCGCGTGCGGATTACGCCGACGCCGCAGCAGTAGTCGCGACCACCGATGGTCATGAAGGTGCAGTGTACGAGTTGGGCGGTGACGAGAGGCTCACCTACGCCGAATTGGCCGAGAAGATCAGCGAATTTGCCGGCAAGCCCGTCGCGTACCAGTTCGTGAGCGAGGACGCATACAAGGGGATTCTCGAGAGCGTCGGCCTGCCTGCCCCGGTCGCAGAAGTTCTCGCGGATTCCGATGCTGCAATTGCCAAGGGGGCGTTGGACACTGAGTCTGGTGACCTGCAGAAGTTGATCGGCCGCAGCAGCACTCCGGTGGCTGAGGTGTTGAGGAAGGCCTGACCTGCTGTGCGCCTTTATTAACCGCGGGCGGTTAATAAAGGCGCACAGGGGGTTATCCCATGTGGACTGCACCCTCGGCGGGCAGATCACCCTTCTTGGCGCGGACCAGAACCAGCACTACCGGTGCGATGATCGCCAACAGGATTGCCGCCCAACCGAATGCGGCCGAGTATCCGGATACCTCGGCGCCGAAGAAGTAGTCCGTCATCGAGGCGACGAAGTCCTGCACCGGCTGGGGGAGTAGTGCCAATTGATCGCCGGTCGGGATGGTCGCATTCGACATGTCGACAGGAATGCCTTCCGGCGGGATCGGCGCCGCGTTGTCGGCGGTGAAGGCCGACTTGGCCGAAGCGTAGATCGTGGTGAACAGTGCGGTTCCGAGTGCGCCGCCTATCTGCAGGGTGGCGTTGACCAGGGCACTGGCAGCGCCGGCGTCGTGGTCGGGAACGCCGATCAGCGCGAGGTTCTGCATCGGCACCATCAGCAGGCCCAGTCCGAAGCCGAAGATCGCGAGGCCGGGGAACACGTGCGTCCAGTAGGAGCTGTGTACCTCGATCTGGGTCAGCATGAGCAGTCCTACTGCGGCCACCAGCGGGCCGGCGACCATGAGCGGCTTGGGGCCGATCTTGGTGGACAACTGCGCTGCGATGGTCGACGCCAAGACGATGAAGAATGCCATCGGCAGCGATCCGACGCCGGCCATGACCGGGCTGAATCCGAGCACGATCTGCAGGTAGAACGTCAGGTACAACGTGCCGCCGAGCAGGGCGGCGCCCACCAGCATGGAGCCGATCAGAGCAGCGCCGCGATCACGATGCCACGGAACGCTCAGCGGTAGAAGCGGATTCTTGCTGCGGCTCTCGACGACCACGAAGATCGCGAGGAAGACCAGACCCAGTGCGATGAACAGCAAAGTGTCCGCCTGACCCCAGCCGTGCTCGGCGCGTGTGAATCCGTAGACCAGTGAGCCGAGCCCCAGGGCGATGAGGACAGCGCCGGGAAGGTCGTAGCTCGTGTCGCCGTGCGCTTTGGTTTCCTTGACGATCGGGACGGCTGCAGCGATGGCGATCAGCGCGATCGGGATGTTGACGAGCAGGCACCAACGCCAGTCGACGTACTGCGTCAGCACTCCACCGAGGAGCAGGCCGATGGCAGCGCCACCGCCGGAGATCGCGCCGTAGACGGCAAAAGCCTTGGCGCGCTCCTTCTCTCCGATGAAGGTGGTGGTGAGCATCGACAGCGCAGCGGGCGCGAGCAATGCTGCGAAGACGCCCTGGCCGGCGCGGGCGATGAACAGTTCGATACCGCTCTGCGCGATGCCGCCGATGCCGGAGGCAACCGCGAAGCCCGCCATGCCGACGATGAAGGATCGCTTTCGGCCCCAGTAGTCTGCGATACGTCCGCCGAGGAGCAGCAGCGCACCGAACGCCAAGGCGTACGACGTGACCACCCACGCGCGGTCAAGGTCGCTGATGCCCAGTTCCTCCTGGGCTGCCGGCAGGGCGATGGAGACGATGGTGCCGTCGAGCACCACCATGAGTTGAGCGAACGCGACGATGCAGAGCACCAGCCAGCGACGTTGATGATTCGGATTCTCGGAGACAGCCGGGATCGGTGGCAGAGTGCCGCCGTCGACGTGGGACGTGGTGGTCATTGGAAAAAGGTATTCCAGCCTCCTCAGGTGAGTCAAACGAAATAGTTCGTTCGGTTACCATCATCACTATGGCTCCCACTGACGTGACCGCGACGAAACAGCGAATCCTCGACGCTGCGCAAGAAGAATTCGGCACCTACGGGCTTGCCGGTGCGCGCATCGATCGGATTGCGAAGAACGGAAACGCCAGTAAGGAGCGCCTCTACGCCTATTTCGGTGACAAGGTCGCGTTGTTCCACGCGGTGCTCGACGTCGACTTCGAGCAGGCGATGGAGTCTGTCGAGTTCACCGGTGAAGACATGCCCGCGCATGCCGTCGAACTGTTCGACGCAATGCTCGCCAAACCACAGATTCAACGGATGATGATCTGGGGTCAATTGCAGGGTGAGGCACCACGGATGAAGAAGCTGGCCGAGGAACATTCCAGCTGGGTTCCGCGAATGGCCACGATCCGCAAGGCTCAAGAAGACGGCCTCATCTCGAAGCACTGGGATCCCCAGGACCTGATCACGATGCTGTTCGGCCTCGTGTTCGGTTGGGTCGTGGCCCCCGGTGTGGCCGACAACCAGAACGTCGACGCCGACGAGATCGCGCGCCGCCGTGAAGTGGTGCGCGAGGCCGTCACGCGAATCTGCAAGCCGTGACTGTCAGCGAGAGAGGTACGCGGCCCAACCGCCGTAGCCGGTGATGTCAGCTGCGCCGTTTACGGCGTCATGAGTGCAGCTGAAACCGACTGTCGTTCTGCCGTCCGATAACTCGACGCTGGTGAGCGCCATCGGCGCGGGCAAGGCGGCGAGAAACGTTCCCAGGCCAGCCGGTGAGATCCGGAAGATCTCGCCGACGACCGGTGCGCCGAGTCCAGGGCCACGGCGTACCAGGCCGGGCTTCGGTGGCGTCGTGTCGAGAGCGAAGAGCCGGTAGGCATCCGAGGTCGTGACGGTTTCGACGTACCGCGCGCCGAGGTCGACCAACTGTGTGTTGAGGGGTTGCCCGCGCAGGTGAGCGCCGAATACTGCGAGGTCGATTCCGGTATTGACGAGGGTGGGTGAAGGCACATCACCGAGTCGTGCGGCGAGGTCGATGGCGATCTGGTCGTCGAAAGCGGGTACGACGAACATGACGCCGAACGGGTGATCTTCGGCAGTGCGGTGTCCGGGCGCCGCGACGGCCGCCATGTCGAGCAGGTTGCAGAAGTTGGTGAAAGTTCCCATCCGGCGGTTGATTCCGAATGGATCCTCGGTCACGGCAGCGATGGTCGGATGTTCGGTGGTGGTGGGAAGCAGTAGGGCGTCGAACCCTGCGAGGAGTTCCCGGGCGGCAGCCTTGGCGTGGGTGAGAGCGTCGAGATCGTCGACTAGCTGGTATCCGGTGGGGTGCTTCGCGCCGAGCACGATGTCGGACACCGCGGGATCTGCTCCGGCAGGACGAGTTTCGAGGAACTCGCCGGCAGCGGCGTACCGCTGCGCCACCACGGCGCCGTCGTAGAGCAATCGGGCCGCGTCGAGCAGTCCGGAGATGTCGACGGTCTCGGTCTCGGCGCCGCCGGCTACCAGAGCTGTCACAGTGTCCTGAAATGCTGCCAGATACGAGGGGCTCAGTTGAGCGAGATCCTCGATTCGGGGGACGGCGACGCGGGGATTCGGCGCCGCCGCGAGACGAACGTCGGAAGGCCAGACGCGGCTGCGGGGATCTCGAGGTTCGTGGCCGACCATGATTGCCGCTGCCGCGGTTGCCGATTCGAGGTCGCCGGCGAACACCGTCAGAGCGTCGTAGTCGATGCAGGCGGGCACTACTCCGTGGACGGGAATGACGCCGAGCGAGAGCTTGAGTCCGTAGATCCCGTGGAACGCTGCCGGCACCCGGCCGGAACCGGCGGTGTCGGTGCCGATTCCGATGTCTGCAATCCCCAGTGCGACAGCGACGGCGGATCCGGAGCTACTACCGCCCGAGATCAACTTCTCGTCCCAGGCGCAGCGAACGGCTCCGTACGGACTGCGCGTTCCGACCAGTCCGGTGGCGAACTGGTCCAGATTGGTCTTCCCCAGAACAACAGCCCCGTGCTCGATCAACCGCGCAACGGCACTGGCAGTTTCGTCCGGCGCATACGCGAATTCGGGGCACGCCGCTGTGGTCGGCAGACCGGCGACGTCGACGTTGTCCTTGACGGCGACCAGGCGCCCAGCCAGGGGAAGATGCTCGCCCGCGGCGAGTCTGGCCTCCACCGAGGCGGCATCGGCAAGCACATCTTCCTTGCAGCGCAACGTGATCCAGACTTCGGGGCGATCTACTTCCTCGATCCGCTGGAAGGCCTGCTCGACCCGGGCTGTCGGGGTGAAAACTTCTGCTGCGATGGTCATGCTGTGTACTGCTCCGATCAGTCCGTGATGGTGGCGAGTGAGAGCGCGGTGATCGCGCGGGTCACCCGGTCGAGGACGACGTCGAGAGACTCGCCGATGTGCTGGTGCAAAAGCGTGCGGGCCTCGGGCAGATTGCCGGCACGTAGTTCTTCGAGGATTCGAATGTGCTCCGCGATCGAGGTGTCGATGCGGCCGTTGACCATGAAGTCGTACATCCGAACGTGCCGGATACGGGAATTCACCGACAGCAGCGACGCGACCAGTTCATTGTTTCCCGACGCCCTCAGTACGGCGACGTGGAATTCCTCGTCCAGTTCGACGAACCCCGGTTCCTGAGCCGGCGGATCGAGAGCCAGGGCACGCCACCGCACTAATTCGTCGTCGAGGATTGTTCGGTCGTGCCGGATCGTCGGATCTGCGATCGCCCGGGTAATTCCTTGTAGTTCCAAAGTGATTCGGAGCTCGTACAGGTCTCGGATCCGCGGGATGCTCGGGCGCACGGCGGAGAACCCGTATTCTTCCCGGCGCAGGAGTCCATCGGCGCACAGCATCGTCAACGCTTCCCGTACTGGTGTGCGAGAAATGCCGAAACGCGTGGAGAGTTTCGGTTCCGTCAGGCGTTGATCGAACCCGATGGTCCCGTTGACCAGTTCGGTGCGTAGTTCCCGGTAGACCACCTCACGCAGTGGCTCCGGCGCCGTATTCATCCCTGTCGACATACCTGTATACGCTATTGATCAGGTGTTTCGTCCAGATGTCTTCGGGTAAGAGCTGAGTTACGGCCGCCGCGGAACTTCAGGAGAAGTCGCGCTGAACCCGCAAGGTTCCGATCGTGGTGGCCAGGCCGTCGTACTGAGTGACCAGCAAGGTGAATTCGATCAGCCGACGATCGTCGAGATGCTGCGAGAGCGTTCCCCACGTGTTGTCGGTGATGTCCTTGGTGGTGACCAGCTCGTCGACCGCAGTCAAGATCGCACGGTGACGCGGACTCAACTCGGAAGCGCCAGGGCCCTCGATGATTCGGGCCAGTTCTTCTGCGTCGATTCCGGCTTTGCGGCCGAGCCTGATGTGGTGATCCATCTCGTAACCGCAGTCCCGCAGGTGCGCGACCCGCAGGATGATCAGTTCGGTGTCGTGGCGAGAGATCTTGCCGCCGGGCATGAGTGAGCCGGAGTAGTGCAGCCAACCGCGGAAGAGCCCACCCGTGCGCCCCAAGGTGCTGAACAGATGCGCATCGGGTGCTCCGGCAGCCTTCGACAGGACACGCCAGATTCCCCAGTTGATCGGACCGAGGTCCTTGAATCGGCCGGGCGGGATGCGGGGGTTCATGCGACTCCACGAATGTGAGAGGGACGGAGGTCGATAGCTCGTTGCGCGATGTGGCGAACCGCAGCGCTGCGGCGGGGCGCGTGTACGCGTGACTTCCGGCCGACGATACCGCGCTCGAACGCGTCGACGGCGTCAGCGACGGTCGTGGTGCCGGCGCTGGCGAGGGTTCCGCGAGCGCCGTCGAAAGAGAGTGCGGTGGTATCGGTGTCGATGTCTCCGATATACGCGACGCCCACCTTGGTACCAAGGTGTTTCATTTCCAGGCGCAACGCGTCGCCCAACGCTTCGACACCGGCGCGCGAAGCACCGAACGGTCCGCGGAACGGGTGCTTCGCCGCGCCGTGGGCCGAGGCGACCACCAGGGCGTAACCATCTTCGTGACTGATGTGGGGACCCGCTGCGCGCAGGGTGTAGTACGTGCCCATGAGGTTGACTTCGACTGCGCGACGCATGTCTTCGACGTCTCCGCCGAGGATCGACGAGTTCGCCTCGACGCCGGCATTGGCCACGACGACGTCGATGCCTCCCAGCTTCTCGGCGATGTAGTCGACGCCGCGAGATACCTGCTCGGGGTCGGCGACATCGCACAACTGCCACGGCGCGCGGCCGCAGGAAGTGGCGACTTGCTCGAGAAGTTCCGGCTCGAGGCCGAGCAGTCCCACGGACGCACCACGGTCGTACAGGCGTCTGGCCAGCAAAGAACCGATATTACGGGCAGCACCGGTGATCAGGATGCGCCGACCCGTCAGATCGTCGGCACTGCTCTTGCCCGATTCGGCCTTGCCCGCCTCGCTCTTACCCATGTGCTGTGTCCCTACGCAGTTACCTTCTGGTCCTCCGACGCTAACACCGCCGGGTAGCTGCGACTGCAAGTACCGCCAACTCCGTCCGAACGGGTGTTCAGACCGATGCGGCTTCGAGACGCGGATGTGACGTGGAAGCCTGGGTCGACCGCAATCGACGGAATCGGACCACGGCAACGACGGCGGCAACAGCGGCGAGGATCACCAACGGCAGTGACGGACCCATCGTGGGCTCGATGACAACCAGTAGCACCGGCAGTCCGAATCCGAGATAGGTGCCGACGTAGAAGATCCCGGTCAAAGCGCCCCGCGAGGCCGGGGGAGCCAGCGACTCGAGGTCGAGCAGTCCCTCACGCAGACACAGTCCGTAGGCCGTACCGAGGACGAGCGCGCAGACGATGAACAACCCGAGCGCGGGGTGCGCGCCGCCGACTGCGACCAGGCAGTATCCGAGTGCCGCCAGTGCGGCGCCGACCGTGCCGGCCTGAGGACCCCAATTGCGATGGCGCGCAGCGGTTTGAACCAGGATTCCAGCACCCAGAGTCAGCGCCGCCGCGAAACCCGGAAGGAGAGGACCTGAGTAGCGGTCCCCGAGCCTGGCCGTCATGGTCACGAAAGACACTGTTGCGCTGGCGAACACCCATGGCGCCAACGGAAGTGCCCAGAGCAGTGCGACCTTCACACCGGTTCCCGACCGCTCTGCGCGGTCGGGAATCTGTGTGAACATCGCAGCTTTGGTGGGAGCAGGAGTACGACTCCACACAGCTGCCGCGGCAACCGAACCCACCGACAAGACGGCCGAGACGACAAAGGGCGTAGCGAGTGGGAAGGCGGCAAATTGTGCCAACAGACCCGAAAACAGTGGTCCCAGTGCAAAACCCGAGGTGAGTGCGACACCCGCCATCACGGTTCCGGACTTGCCGCGAAGGTCAGCCGCCCACGCGGTACCGGCGCCGATTGCCAGACCGGCACCGATACCGACTACGAGGCGCCCGACCATGAGCCCGGGCGCGTCGTGCCAGAGAAGAAGAATCAAGGTTCCGAGCGAGGCTATGAGTGCTCCGGGAAGGACGACTACAGCTCGGCCGACGCGGTCCGACACTGCTCCACCGGTCAACAGGCCGGGTAGGAGTCCGAGCGCATAGATACCGAAAACACCGTCGAGCACGGTATGCGAAAGGCCCTCGTCCACCCGGAGAACCGGGATGAGCGAAGCAAAGTGGTTAGCGGCCCAACCCGTCGAAAGTAGTACGGCCAGTACCGAGATGAACCCGCGACGGGATGGATCGCCCATACCGGCAGCTTAGGCGGGCACCAGATCGCTCACGTCGGCGAGGAGTTCAAACGTGCGCAACCATGCCTCGCGGTTGGTGCCGGTCGACACCGTGATCAGCTCGTCGGCCTGCGCATGCTCGGTGAATTCGTCGAGGTACGCACGCACCTCGGCGGGCGTGCCGATGGCGCTGTACTTGGTCATTTGCAGAACCTGCTGACCGGCGGGGGAGTCGAGCAGCATGTCCGCTTCGTCGTCCGTGAATTTGCGTCCACGCCCGAGAAGAAGACTGACGCGCGAACGCTTGGCCGCGAGGAAGTCCTGCTGCGCCTGCTCATGGGTGTCGGCGGCGATGACGTTGACGCCGGCGATGACGTACGGCTCCGCCAACTGCTCCGACGGCTTGAACTCGCGTCGGTAGATTGCGACGGCGTCGCGCAGGGCGTTGGGGGCGAAGTGCGAGGCAAATGCATACGGCAGGCCGAGCATCGCGGCGAGCTTGGCGCCGAACAGTGACGATCCGAGAATGTAGAGCGGAACGTGAGTGCCCTTACCGGGAACGGCATTGATTCCGGGGACGCGCGAGGTGTCGCCGAGGTAGCCCTGAAGCTCGAGTACGTCCTGCGGGAAGCTGTCCGAAGAACTCGGGTCGCGTCGCAAAGCCTGCATCGTCTTCTGATCACTACCGGGCGCGCGGCCGAGACCGAGATCGATTCGACCGGGGTGCAAAGTCTCGAGGGTGCCGAACTGCTCGGCGATCGTCAGCGGTGCGTGGTTGGGCAGCATGATTCCACCGGCGCCGAGGCGGATTTTGCTGGTGTTCGCGGCGACGTGGCTGATCAGAACGCTGGTTGCCGAAGACGCGATGGAACCCATGTTGTGGTGCTCGGCGTACCAGATTCGCTTGTAGCCCCACTCCTCGGCACGCTGCGCCAAGGTCACGCTGGCGTCGAAGCTGTCTTTGGCGGTTTCGTCGTCCCCGATGTGGGCGAGGTCGAGGATGGAAAGTGGTACGGCCATGGAGGTGGAGCCTTTCTCAGCGAATAGAACGCAAGCGTCGTTGGAAGGTGCAACCATCTGGCCGGCTTTCCTATTTCCCCCTGGTCAACGCCCACAGATGGCGGCGAGGAGGAGAAGGCGTCAAGTCTTTGTCTCAATTTCGGTCATTTCGGATATTTCGGGTGAAAGTGGGGGCTAGATTTCCCGAATCGGAGGTTCTTTCGCATTCCAAGTGAATCGAGACCAGCATGGCCACTGATCGGAAGGCTGTAAACAAGCGCAAAGTACGTGCATTACTAGCCGGAGGACTTGTCCTCGGTATCGGCGCCGCTGTCACCTTGGCAGCGTGGACAGACAATGTTTTCGGCGACGCGCAGTTCAAGACGGGAAGCTGGAATCTCCAGGGCAGTTTCGACGGACTGACGACCTGGGGTGAGTATCAAGTCGACGCTTCCGCCGGCCACTTCCAATTCAGCACGGGATTCAACACACTCGCACCCGGAACGACGGTATATGCGCCGGTAGCGCTACGGATCGGTCCCACGGCCAGCACTTTCGGCGCGACGGTACAACTACTCGGTGCGACGGGCGGTGATGCCGATCTCAAACCCGCCCTGCGGTACTCGGTGTATCGAGGTGTCTCCTCCACGGCCTGCACGGCGGCGGGAATTGGAGCAGGCACAGCATGGGTGGGCACGACAGCTAGTCCGGTGGCCTTGACGGCAGGTTCGGGTTCGGATGTCGCCTTGCTAGGCACGGGTGTGCCGGTCGAACTGTGCTTCGCGGTCACGCTGCCCGCCGGAGTCGACCCCTCGATCGTGTCGGGCAAGGACACCGGGCGCTTGCTTTGGCAGTTCACCGGCCAGTCCACCCCCTGACGCCTGCGTGGTCACACGGCGAATGCGTCAGGTGTACGCACTGGCGGCCTCGGGACTCGTCCTGGGTATCGGTGCAACTACCGTGGCTGCCAGTTGGGTGGACAGCACGATGGGCGATGCATCGTTTCGCACCGGAACCTTCGGAATCGAGTCGAACGTCGGCGGTGGATGGTCGTCGCATGCATCCAGTGCCCCTGGCATTTTCACGTACACACCCTCGGCGCTCCTGATTCGCCCCGGTGCGTTCTCGTACGGCCCGATATCTCTTCGAACAGTGCCGGTCTCGCCGGCAGCATCCGTCACTCTGCAGGCGGCCACGGTTGCCGGCGACTCCACTCTGGCGTCGGCGCTTCGGTATCGGGTGGTCAAGTCGACGACCTGTGATGCGTCAGCCTTCTCCACGGGAACACCACAATTCGTGGTGGGAAGTGCGACGGTGTTTCCGTCTCTCTCAACTGGTTCCGCAGTCGGGGCCATCGCGCTACCCGCCGGTGGAGCGTCCCCGGGCGCCGCGGTGGCGCTGTGCTTCGAGATTTCGCTGCCCGGAACCTCGGCTAATTGGAGTAACTCGGCGTTGATCGGTAAAACGGCAACTCCCACTTGGCAGTTCAGTGCAACACCCTGAAGGAGCTGCAATGCCAACACATGCCCGGGCAACACATGCCCGGACGAAGAAGCGTTCGGTCCCCACGATCATCGGGGACTGCATCCTTCAGGTTCTCGCTGCCGGTGGGGTTGTTTGTATCGCTTTGGTGATCTGTGCCGTCGCCTTCGACATCACACTGATCATGTTCAAGACCGGATCGATGTCGCCGACCATTCCGACCGGATCTCTGGCAGTTGTACGGGAAGTACCGGCAGATTCCGTCGAGGTGGGCGACGTCGTCACCGTCGATCGGGGAGTGTCCGAACTACCGGTGACCCACCGGGTCGTCTCCGCTCGTACCCAGGACAACGGCATCACGATTCTCGATCTCAAGGGTGATGCCAACGCTTCGGCTGATCCCGCGGTATACGAGGTCACCACGGTCCGAAAGGTGCTCTGGCACGTTCCGGGATTGGCGCGAGTGATCGTCTACTTCTCGAATCCTCTTGTTCTGGGGGCGATCACGCTGACCATGGCCGCTTTGGTGGTTGCGGTATTCTGGCCGCGCAATACCGATGACGACGATGATGCCGAATTGGCCGAACCGAAAACCGAACCCATTCAGGTTCTTCTACCGCCGGACGGCGGGAGGCAATGAAGCGTCGCCACCTGTTCTCAGTCATCGTATTGGCAGTTGCGGTTGTTCTGGGCTCCGGTTTCTCGTCTCACCCACTGTTCGGAGAGACCGAAGCGGCGTGGACAGACTCCGAACACGTGACCGGTCCGATTTCCACCGGTTCATGGACGACGAGTGGGTACGGCAGAGGCGCCGGCGGGCTCGGGTTGTCCAGTGGCGGAATCGTGATAGATCTTTTCGGCAGTTCGATGTTCGAAGGTGTCTCACAACAGAACACGATTGGAAAGGACCTGGACACAACCAATCTTGTGGTTGCAAAGCTGCTGGGCGTCAACTCGTTGTCCCGGACCGGATCGATCTCGTCGTGCGCTGCCTACTCGGTCGGGCAGCCTGCGAGCGGCCGCTGCCAGTCGGCAATTGTTTCGGATACCGATGCGACGTCGACACTCACCTCGATGACCGTGACAGTGAACTTGCTGTCCCTACTGGGGATTGATCTGGTCAGTGCGCCGATAGTCACTGTGGCATCGCCGATTACGGCAGGGGCTGCGTGCGATACCTCGAACAGGGCATCGGTATCGGCGAGTAGCCCCACGAATCAGGTGACGGTGGGATCTCGCGTCCTCACGATTCCACAGCCTGCCGAGAACGCATCGGTGACGGTGACAGGGGCGGACGCCACTGTGAACGCCGCTGGCTTGGCGACGATTCAATACACGAACATCAAGCTCGTGAGCACGCGAACGTCCACGGCAACAACGGCGCAATCGACGCTGAGCGTAAGTCTTTCGATGGCAGCTTTTGCGATTCTGGGGGCGCAGATACTGGGCACCACAAACGTGACGTTCAATCTTGTAACGGCCCAATGCGGAATTGGCAGCGCGACATACCCGGTCACGCCGCTGAGCCTCCCAACCGGATTTGCTGCGCGTGCGGTCAGCCCGACGCCTACTTCGGTGAGCGAACCCCCATCATCGACGACTTCTTCGACCACAGCAGCTGAGACCACGGCAGCTGAGAACACGGCAGGGATGACGACCACCGCGTCTGTGCCGACACCGACAGCAATCCCGACATCGACAGCAACGCCGACATCGACAGCAACGCCGACAACGACGGCTACACCAACCACGAGTACACCGGCTCCGGCGGACCCAATCGGGACAGTAATCCAGGGGCCCGTCGGTTCGAGTATCTCCGCCTTCACCACGGATGACGGACTCACCTGCGACGTTGCGCCTGATACGGACTACACGAGCGAAGTTGCAGTCGAATGCTCGGACGGCACAACGGGTACGGTCCCCGGTTCTGAACTCGGCCCGAAGCCAACCGCACCGGGGGAGTACCTCAGGATCCCCCTGACGAGAGACCACGTCACCGAAGTCGTCACCCTGAAGTCAGCGACACGACGCTGATCAGTTGCGCACGGCATTGGCCATAGCGGCCAACGAGAGGGCCTGACGAGCACGGTCGAGGACAACCGCACGAGAGATGTCGATGTGCGATACCAGTGCCTCGTGTGCTTGCGGAATCTTGCCGTCCAGAACCAGTTCGACGACGGAGATATGTTCCTCCACGGTGGCCTTCATACGGTCGGGAGTCAGGTAGTCGAACATCCTCACGGGGCGCAGCTTCGAGTTGACGGCCTGCAAGGCGTCGACCAACGCGTGGTTTCCGGACGAGGCGAGGAGCGCGATGTGGAACTCCTCGTCGAGCGTCACGAAACCGGCGTCCGGTACCGGCATCTGTTTGAGAAATGCGTACCACTTGTCGAGTTCGGAACCGAGCGCGTCTCGATCATGAGCGGGGGCCTCACCGTCGAGTACCCGACGAAGCCCGTGCACCTCGAGGAGTATGCGCAGCTCGTAGAGGCCACCCAACTCGTCGAGGTGCGGTCGGTACGGAAAGAGTCCATGTTCGTCGCGCTCGACCAGCCCGTCGGATTCCAACTTTGCGAGCGCTTCGCGCACCGGTGTTCGCGAGACACCGTAGAGATGGGCCAGGCGTTCCTCGCCCAGTCGTTCCGAGGGCGCGATCTGACCGGACATCAGATCGTTTCGGATCGACCGGTAAACCTGTTCGCGCAGCGGCGGCCGCACACTCATGTCAGATTGCCATCGCTCGACGAACCGCCTCGGTGGACGTGGTGCCGCCCTCACCGGTCGAGGTCACGTGTCCGGCCGCGAGAATGCTGTAATGCTGAGCAGATTGGAGCGCGAAACCGATGTGCTGCTCGACAAGGAGGACACCGAGATCGCCGCGCTCGGTGAGTTCCATGACGGTTCTTTCGATTTCGGCGACCACGTTGGGCTGAATGCCCTCGGTTGGTTCGTCGAGGATGAGGATCTTGGGCTCGGTGATCAAGGCGCGGGCGATGGCAAGTTGTTGTCGCTGCCCACCGGAGAGAAGTCCTGCGCGACGGTCGAGGAGTGTGGTGAGGGCGGGAAACAGATCCAATGCCTCTGCGATGAGTGCCTTTCCGCGTTTGCGCCCGTCGGCGACCACCCGAAGATTCTCGGCAGTTGTCAGTTGTCCGAACGACTGCTGACCCTGCGGTACGTAGGCAAGTCCGCGAGCGACGCGGGCGCTCGGCCGTAGTCCGGTGATGTCCTCACCGTTCAGAAGTACCTTTCCCCGCGTAGGTTTGATCAGACCGACGGCGGCGCGCAGCAAGGTGGTCTTACCCGCACCGTTGTGACCCATGACTGCCGCAACCCCGTCACTGGGAACCAGTAAGGATACGCCGTGGATTACTTCGGTGCGTCCGTAGCCGGCGCGGATGTCGACGAGCTCGAGCATGATTCAGTCCTCCGGGGTCGGTTCGGTGTCGGCGCCGAGATCGGTTCCGGCAGCGGCTGTGCCGAGATAGACCTCTTGCACCTTTGGGTCGGCTTGAACCTCCGCCACAGTTCCTTCGGCGAGTACTTTCCCAGCGGCGAGCACTGTGACGGACGTGGCGAACGATCGCATGAAGTCCATGTCGTGCTCGACCACGACGACGGTTCGTGCACCGCCGATGCGACGCAGAAGGTTTCCGGTCTCCTCGCGCTCCTCCAGGCTCATCCCAGCGACGGGCTCGTCGAGTAGTAGCACGGAACAGTTCTGCACCAACAACATTCCGATTTCGAGCCACTGTTTCTGCCCGTGCGCCAGAATGCCCGCGGGAGTGTCTCTGAGGTGCTCCAAGCCGGTTGTCTCCAGAGCCTCCTCGATCTCGGGGAGCACACCTTTGCGCCTTCGGAGCAGGTTCCACGCCGAGCGACCGGCTCCCGCCGCGATGTCGAGATTCTGCAGCACCGAGAGTTCTTCGAAGACGCTTGCCGTCTGGAAGGTTCGCCCGACGCCGAGGCGGGCGATCTTGTGAACCTTCTTGCCGAGTAGTTGCTCGCCGGACTTCGTGATCGAACCCGTCGCGGGAACGAGTCCGGTGATGGCGTCGACCAGCGTTGTCTTTCCAGCCCCGTTCGGGCCGATGAGAAACCTGAGGTCGCCCTGCATGAGGGTCAAGTCGACGCCGTCGACGGCCTTGAAACCGTCGAAGCTGACCGAAAGGTTCCGTACTTCGAGGTACTCGGACGACATTCCGGCGTTGCCGCCCAGTGCCGGTGTGGGTTCGCTGGTGGCGGTTGTGTTGGTCATGACGACACCTCCACTGGTTCGGGTTGGGAGACCTTGACCGGCGGGTCGGCCGGGGTCTCACGCTTCTTGCGGTGGCGCATCAGGGCGAACAATCCGGCCACACCTGCCGGGAAGAACCCGACCACGACGATGAACATCAACCCTTGTGCGTAGATCCATCCCGAAGGGAGTTTCTCCGAGAATGTCGACTGCGCCCAAGCGACGCCGATCGCACCGAGTACCGGACCCAGAAGCGTTGCGCGGCCACCGATCGCGACCCCGATGAGGAAGGCGATTGACGGAACGATCCCGACGTCGGCGGGGGAGATGATGCCCACGATCGGAACGAAAAGCGCACCGGCGATACCGGCGAGGAACGCCGCGGTCACGTAGGCGACCAGTTTGATGTTCGCCGGATCGTATCCGAGGAAACGTACGCGCTCCTCTTGATCGCGGACGGCGACGAGGAGTTCGCCGTATCGGGAGTTCATCAGCTGGCGAATCAGAGCGACCGATGCGAGAAGAACTCCGGCGGCGATGAAGAACAACATCTGCTTGTTCGCCGGATCGTTGAGGTTGAAACCGAAGAATGTGCGAAAGCGGTTGAGGCCGTTGCTGCCACCGATCGACTGCTGGCCGATCAAGAGGATCGCGAAAGCCGCGGCGAGTGCTTGCGAGAGGATCGCGAAGTATGCGCCCTTGACTCTCCGCTTGAACACACCGAGTCCGAGGAGAAAGGCAACAGCGGCCGGCAGGAAAAGGATGGCGAAGATCGCCACGAATGGCGAGGCGAACGGTTGCCAGTATCCCGGAAGTTCGGTCTTGCCCGCGATGGACATGAAGTCCGGTACCGCGTCGCCCTTGAGTTCGGCATCGGCGATCTTGAGGTGCATCGCCATCACATATGCGCCGATTCCGAAGAAGACGCCCTGGCCGAGCGTGAGCATTCCGCCTCTGCCCCAAGCCAAGCCGATGCCGACAGCGACTATGGCGAAGCACAGGAATTTGGCCAACAGTGACAGCCTGAAGTCCGAGAGCACAGCCGGAGCGATGGCGAACAGCACGATCGCGGCAAGTGCAAAACCGCCCCACACCCGAATTCGGGAATTGTTCAGGATGCTCATACGAGGCTCCTCGTCTTGACTGCGAACAGGCCCTGCGGCCGAACTTGAAGGAAGACGACGATAATGACGAACACGATCACCTTCGCGATCGACGCTGTCGTCGAGTACTCGATGAACGAGTTCAAGATGCCGAGGGCGAAGGCTGCGATCACGGCTCCCTTCATCTGACCGAGACCGCCGACGACGACAACAAGGAAGGCGTCGATCAGATACGACTGGCCGATGGTCGGGCTGGTGGAACCGATGAGTGTCAACGCGACACCCGCGACGCCGGCGAGTCCGGAACCGAGGAAGAAGGTCGTGATGTCCGTACGACGAGAAGAGATTCCGCTCGTCTCGGCCAGATCGCGATTTTGGACGACGGCCCGGATGCGTCTACCCATCGACGACTGCTTCAGTGCGACCGAAAGCGCGATCACCGCTGCGATCGCCAACACCAGAATGAAGATGCGGGTTTTCGGTACCACGGCGCCGAAAATATCGACCCCGCCCGAAAGCCAGCTCGGCGCCGAAACATTGACTGCCGGCGCGCCGAAGATGTCGCGCGCCAACTGCTGAAGGATCAATCCGACGCCGAATGTCACCAACAAGGTATCGAGGGGTCGGTGGTACATCCGCGATACCAGGACCACTTCGAGCACGACACCCATCAGTCCGCCGACGACAAAACCGACGAGCAGAGAAATGATCAACGATCCCGTTGCATTCGAGATCACCTGCTGCACTACGTATGCGGTGTACGAGCCGGCCATGATGAACTCGCCGTGTGCCATGTTGATGACACCCATCTGCCCGAACGTGAGAGACAATCCCAACGCTGCCAACAGGAGAATCGATCCGATACTCAAACCCGTGAACAACTGTCCGATCACAACATCCATGACAGACGCTCCACCTCTCTACTCGTCGATTCCGTCAATTCCGTCAATTCCGCCTTTCGTCGATCA
Source organism: Rhodococcus sp. AQ5-07 (assembly GCF_009707305.1). Lineage (NCBI taxonomy): Bacteria > Bacillati > Actinomycetota > Actinomycetes > Mycobacteriales > Nocardiaceae > Rhodococcus > Rhodococcus sp. AQ5-07. The sequence goes on from NZ_CP046099.1 coordinate 152,435, forward strand.
GCTGCCGAGTCCCTCGGCCCAGGGGTAGTTCTTCAGGTACGGATCCGGCTCGATCGGCTGTCCCGAATCCCAGACCGTGTAGATCAGTCCGTCGGAACGGATTTCGCCGATTCGGGCAGTCTTGGTGATGTGATGGTTGTCGCCGTCGATGGTGACGAGTCCTTCGGGTGCCTGGAAGGTCACACCGTCGGCGTTGTCCTGAATATCCTTGACCGCAAACGAGTTGGCCTTCTCGACTGTGTTCTTCCAGAGGTAGACGGAGGTGTATGCCGCTTCCATCGGATCGGACGTGGGCTTGTCCTGGCCGAACTTCGCCTTGTACGCCTCGACGAACTTCTTGTTCTCGGGGGAGTCGATGGTCTGGTAGTAGTTCCACGCCGTCAGCTGGCCTTCGACGTTCTGGACTCCGATACCGCCGACCTCTTCCTCCGCAATGGAGACGGAGACGACGGGCATGTCGGCGGGCTTCAGGCCGACATTCGAGTATTCACGGAAGAACGCGACGTTGGAATCACCGTTGAGTGTGTTGAACACGGCATCGGCGTCGGCTGTGCGGACCTTGTTCACGATGGTGGAGAAGTCGGTCGAACCCAATGGCGTGTAATCCTCGCCCTTGATCTCGATGCCGTTCGCTGCCGCGTAGGCCTTGATGATGCGGTTGGCGGTCTGCGGGAACACGTAGTCGCTGCCGACCAGATACAGCGACTTGACGCCCTTCTCCTTCAGATAATCCAGAGCCGGGATGATCTGCTGGTTGGTCGTTGCACCCGTGTAGAAGATGTTCTTCGAATCTTCCAGCCCCTCGTACTGGACTGGGTAGTAGAGCAGGGAGTTGTTGTCCTCGAACACCGGCAGCATGGCCTTGCGGCTCGAGGAAGTCCAGCCACCGAAAACTGCTGCGACGCAATCGCTGCTGATCAGTTTCTCGGCCTTCTCGGCGAACACTGTCGGCTCCGACGCGCCGTCCTCTGCCACGATCTGGATCTTCTTGCCCAGCACACCGCCGGAATCGTTGATCTCCTGCACCGCCAACGAGATGGAGTCGCGGACCGTCACTTCACTGATGGCCATGGTGCCCGAGAGTGAATTCAGAGAACCGACCTTGATCGTGTCCCCCGAGGTGTCGACGCACGACGTAGCCGTCGAATCTCCCGATGCGGTGTCTGTCGCCTTGCTTCCGCAGCCGGTGAGAACCAAGCCCAGCGCGGCGAGAGCGGCCGGCGCGGCAAGGGTGCGCTTCGAGAAGGTTCGCATGTACGGGCCTTTCGTGTCGATGGCTCTGGCAGACAATGGCTCTGACAGATCTGTATCCGGAGTGCGTATACAACGCTGTATTCGTCGAGTGCACAGAGTAGGTGGAAGTTGTTGCGGTGGAATGACTGTCGGTGACAAGTGTGTGTCCGGTGTTTCGATTGGATGTCCAGGACCTCACACCGCAGGTCAGCGAGGGTGCGGTGTTAGCATCGACGAGAAATTGATCAAGCACTCGCTTGACGATCGGAACGTCGGAAGGATCTTCTCGTGCGCTCGACCCGACGGGACGAAATACTCGCTCATGCGGCCAAGCTGTTCAGTGAGCGGGGAATCGCCGCGACGACGGTACGCGACATCGCCGACGAAGTCGGGATTCTCTCCGGCAGCCTCTATCACTACTTCGACTCCAAGGATGCGATAGCCAACGAGATCGTCGTCCGGTTTCTCGAAGACCTCAACGTCAGGTACGAAGACTCGATCGAGTCGGGAGGTTCGGCCCGAGATCGCCTGGCAACGATGGTCTCGGTGTCTTTTGCATCGGCGGTGGATCACCCGTATGCCACGGAGGTCTATCAGGGAGAAGCCATACTTTCGTCGCAACCGGCGGACGCGCCCATCACCATCCTGGTTCAGAAGGCACACAGCTACTGGCGATCGGCTATCGCTCGCGGAATTGCCGACGCGGAGTTTCGGGAAGACATCGATCCCGAACAGTTTCACCGTCTCCTGCGTGAATCCGTCTGGTCCACCGTCGCGCAGTATCGCCCGCAGCTTTCCGAGTTGGCGGATGATCTGCAGCGCAATCTGATTTCGGTTTTCCTGGACGGCTTCGCCGCACGTTCCGTCGACGGCGAGCCGGTGGCACGCATTGCGCAGCCCACGACGAAGAAGGAAGCGCAGACCGTATCTCCTGCCTCCGAATTTGCAGAACTCCGCTCTGACTCCCAAATGGCCGAACTCCGTTCGGACGTCGACGAATTGAAGTCCGTCATTCGCGAACTCAGCTCCTCGATCCGGCAGCTGCAGAAGCCGTAACACCGCAGTTCCTGCGCGTGTAGTTCGAATTTTGACTATCGGTGTGACCCAGTGCATACTTCTGTCCACACTCGTAAATCAAGCGCTTGTTTGATTTACCAAGCAGAGTTTGGACGGGAGATTGATGTGAGACTCGGAAAGGCGATTGCCGTCTGCGCGGCAGTGGTCCTCGGGGCGAGCGCGTGCGCATCTGCCGGTGTCATTCCCGAAGACACCATCGTCATCGGTTTGGACGAGGACTCCACCGGGCCCGGTGCGTCGTACAGCACGATCGCCGGCAAGACCGTGCGTATGACTGTCGACCTGATCAACCAGGCCGGCGGAATCAACGGCAAGCAGGTGGAATTGGTTGTCGAGAATGACGAGAGCAGTCCCACCAAGACCCCGTCGATCATTCGGAAGTTGGTCGATCACGGATCAAGTGCGGTCATCCTCGCCACCGGCAGCGGGTCGGTGCTGCAGGCCAAGTCGATTCTCCAGCAGTCGAAGATCCCCGCGATAGCTCCGGTCGTTCTCAGCGACGCCTTTGCCTCGGCGCCCGACAACGACTACTCGTTCATGATTCCGAACTCCTTGAAGCAGTACGCGCAGGTGTACTGCGGGGCTTTCGAGAAGATGGGGTACAAGTCCCTGGGAATTCTCGGTGACGCGAGTGCGTCCATCGACGGAATCATCAAGACCCTGCGGCCGGCGCTCGAGAAGTGCGCGAGAGTGACGGGCGTCGAAAAGGCGCCGGTCGATGCCGCGGACATCACCGCACAGGTCTCACGTCTCGCGGAAACCGAACCGGACGCGATTCTGGTCGCCAGTATCGGCGGGCACTTCGAAATCCTCGCGCACAACACCTTGTCGAAGATCACCCCGCAGACGCAACGCTTCTCACTCGCTTCCATCGGAAACCAGCCCGCATCTTGGGCTTTGGCGGACCCGAAGGCGTTGAGCGGCATGGTGTACATGGGCTCGCTCAGTGAGAACAACCCGAGAACCGCCGAACTGCGTCGCAAGGTGCAGGCAGTGAAGGGGCCTGATTATCAACTGACTGCCTACGACGCACAGGCGTACGACGCCGTCATGATGTTGGCCGAGGCAATCGAAATTGCCGGCGACCACCGAGATCGGACGGCCGTTCGTGATGCTCTTCAACAGGTTTCGGCACTTCCCGCCAGCTTCGGCCAGGACGGATTGACACTGTCGTTCTCCTTGCAGGATCACCTGGCTCCGGACAGCCTCTGCGGACTGGTGCTCGTCGAATTCGGTGAGGACAACAAGCCGGCCCATCCGTGGGATTCCTACCAACCCCCGTGTGGATAACCGAGGAGCCTTGACATGACAGACGCACAACTGTGGCTCGCTGCCATCGAGATCGGTGCATTCTTTTCACTGATAGCCCTCGGAATGTATCTCGTGGTGGTCGGCGCCGATTTCTTCAATTTTGCGATGGGTCCGTATGCGATGGTTGCGGCCATGGCGTCGAGTTGGGTCGCGATCAATTACGGGCTCGCTCTCTGGATTGCCATGCCGCTAGGGATCGCGGTAGCGGTGGCGCTGTCGATCCTGACGGAAAAGCTTGTGGTCAAACAGGTTCAGAAGCGATCGGGTCGTGGGGAACTACCGGCGTTGGTGGCTGTGACCGCAGTACTGTTCGGGATCCAGCAGCTCGCCGGCACTGTCTTCGGCCGAACACCACTTCCCGGGCAGAAGATCTTCGACTTCGATCCGATATCGGTGCTCGGTGCCACCGTCGACAGTTCGACCGTTGTACTCGTCGTCGGAACTGCAGTGATCTTCGTCGGTATCGGACTGTGGCTGAACCGGTCCACCTCGGGCCGTCTGCTTCGCGCCGTCGGCGACAGTCCGGATGCCGCCCGCGTCCTGGGCTTGCCGGTGGATCGGGTACGCCTCATCGCGTTCACCCTCGCGGGTGTGATCGCCGCCGTCGCCGGACTTCTGTTCGCTCCCAAGGCCGGTGTTCAGTTCACGAGCGGTCTGTCATGGACGCTGACGGCATTCATCGCACTCGTCATCGGTGGTACCGGCCGGAGTTGGGCTCCGCTGATCGGCGGAATGGTGTTGGGCGTCGTCCAGGTATTCGCCCCGTACTACTTCGGTGCGAGTGCTGCTCAAACCGCGATTCTGTTGATTGCCCTGGTGTTCTTCGCTTTCCGTCCGGAAGGCTTGCTCTCGAGGAAGGTTCGCGTCTGATGGCCTCGCTTTCTACCAGTCCGCTGACGTCAAATCCGCCCACTCCGGCCGGCAGTTCCCGGACGAGGATGCTCGCTGTGTCACGGGAAGCGCTGATCACCGTGGTCGTGGTCGCTGCCGTGCTGCTGTGGATGGGGCCGAGTCTGTACCGACAGGATCTGGTGTTCCTCGCTGCGACGTATTCGCTGATCGCCCTCGGCATGTACGTGCCATTCGTGCTCGCGGGATCACTGTCGATGGCGTACAGCGCGTATGCGGCGATCGGCGCGTATGCCGTTGCGCTGATCTCGGTTCGGACCGGGTTGTCGATGTGGTGGGGATGGATTCTCGGCGCCCTCGCCGCTGCAGCGGTTGCAGTACTCCTCAGCTTGGCAACGCAGAAACTCTCCGGCTTCTACCTTGCCGCTGTGACCTTGTTGTTCGGTATCGCTTTCGAGCACTGGTTGATCGACGGGCCGAGTTTCACCGGCGGGTCGGCCGGGGTCTCGGGCGTCGAGACTGTGACGATGTTCGGCTGGGAGCCACCGCGCTACGCATTGGTCGTGTTCGCGATCTTGTTCGTGTGTCTGATCGCGGTCGCTGTCGATCGACTTCGGAAATCGGTGTGGGGGCTGATGTTGCAAGCTGCCCGCGACAATCGTAATGTCGCACGGTCTTCCGGCGTCAATCCTGCGCACCTGACCGTTGTGGCGCTGGCGATCGGTGCCGCGATCGCGTCGACCGGCGGATCGCTGTTCACCGTGTCGGTGCAAGCTGTCACTCCTGAAACCTTCACTCTCAGTATTGTTTTCCTTGCAATCTTTATGCCGATCATCGGCGGTCGCGGCTCGGCGTGGGGTGCTCCGCTCGGTGCATTGATCGTGGTGATCGTGACGCTGAACATGCCCGGCTACCAGGGAAGTGGCGAACTCCTGCTTGCCGGAGCCGTCCTGGTGATCCTCATCGTGGCGCCTGGTGGGGTGATCGGGTGGAGTCAGAACGTTCTCGGTCGAATGAACCGTCTGTACAAGGAGCGTGGCAATCGATGACTCGGCTACTCGAAGTGAGCGGGCTCCACAAGTCCTACGGCGGCGTCCGCGCTGTCGACGATGTCTCGTTCAGCGTCGGACCGGGAGAGGTGATCGGACTGGTCGGCCCGAACGGGGCAGGCAAGACCACACTGGTGGACTGCATCTTCGGCACACAGCAAGCAGATTCCGGAACCGTCGCGCTCGCGGGTGCTGCCTTGACCGGGCCGTCGGAGCGCCGTGCACGGCAAGGGCTCTCGCGCACGTTTCAACATCCGCAGCTCGCGGCGGAACTCGACGCCGTCGACAACATCATCCCGGGACTGTACGGACACAAGATCACCTCACCTCTGCACTCGCTGTGGTGGGCGATCAAAGGACCTTTCGAGAACTGGGATCGGACAGCACAGCGGGCCCGGGAGATTGCTGCGCGATACTCGGTCGCCGACGTCGAGAGTGCTTGCGGGGATCTCAGTTTGGGGGCGCAGCGTCTGGTCGAGGTGGCGCGGGCGATGGCGACCGAACCCGATGTTCTCCTGTTGGACGAACCGTTTGCCGGCGCGGATCACGACGGCATCGCTGCCATCTCCGGTGCCGTGCGATCGATTGCCGCGCAGGGCAAAGGAGTAGTCCTGGTCGATCACAACGTCGATCTCATCGCGGCGCTCGCCACCAAGATCGTGCTGCTCAATTTCGGATCAGTGGCGTTCTACGGACCACCGCAGGAGTGCTTGGCCAGCGACGCGATGCGAGAAGTCTATTTCGGTTCCGAATACGAGGAAGGCGCCTGACATGCTCGAACTCGACAGAGTCACAGTTCGATACGGATCCGCTGTCGCCGTCCGGGAAGTCTCCCTTGTCGCCCCCGCCGGTGAAGTGACAGCGATCGTCGGGCCGAACGGTGCAGGCAAGACCAGCTTGGCGGGATCCATCTACGGCTCGGTTCCCGCCACCGGGACAATCAAATTCGATGGTCGAGAGATCCAGAAATTATCGGCACTGGATCGTGTCCGCAGCGGATTTGCCTACGTTCCCCAAGGCAGGCAACTGTTCATGCGAATGTCCGTTCGCGAGAACCTACGCGTCGGCGCAGACCTGCTGGGATTGAAAGCCGAAGCCGTGGAAACAGCTTTCGAGAGGTTCCCGATCCTGCGTGAACGCTCCGAGAGTTATGCCGGGGTCCTCAGCGGTGGTGAGCAGCAGATGTTGGTTCTGGGGCGGGCCCTTCTGGAAACCCCGAAGGTGTTGCTCCTCGACGAGATGATGACAGGACTGGCACCGAAAATCGTCGCGGAGCTGCGAGCGCTGGTCGGGGGTCTGGCCGCCGAGGGTGTGACCGTCATCGTGACGGAACCGGCACTTACTGCACTGAAATCGGTTGTCGACCGCGGATATGTCATGCAGCGCGGCGAACTCGTCCGCGAATGCGATTCCGCAGCGACACTGGACAACGCGTACAAACAATCGATGGGCGTACTCAGCGCCGACGGGAGATGATCGACGATCATGCTTGAAACGAAGACACTCGACTTCACCGTCGGTGAATTCGCCACGAATCCGGACCGGTTCGCCGGCGTCAGCATCAGCGAAATGGTCAGGCATTGGTCTGAGACCATCCCGGACGAAACCGCCTTCGTCACTCCGGAATCGAGGGTGTCGTGGAAACAGTACGACGCGGCTGCCGATGCGATCGCGTCGGCGCTGGATCTAGCTGGTGAGGGATACGGACATGTAGCCGTGTTGCTCCCCGACACCGCTGTATTCCATGCGGCTCTCTGCGCAGCATTTCGTACCGGCCGCGTCGCGGTCGGAATCGGTTCGCGCTCGGGCATTCGCGAGATCTCTCATCTGATCGCCCGCTCGGAAGCCTCCGTTCTCGTCACCACACGCACGCTGCGCGGCGTCGATACCGCCGAACTCGTGGCGAGTCTGCGGGCAGAGCATCCCGGACTGGACGTCGTCTTCGCCGACGAACGCGCCGACGTGAGTTTCGAACGCGTGAGCGCAAACGGCGAACTCACCTCGTTGCCGGTCGAGCTAAAGCAGTTCCCCGCAACCAGCCCGTGTTTTGTCACGTCAGCCGTTTCGATGCTGAACTCGACGTCCGGCACAACCGGCCTACCCAAACTGGTCACACAAACCGAGGATCGTTGGGTTGGTTTCTCCGAGATTGCCGCCGAGGCGGCGGCGATCGGTCCGGATGAGGTGTTCTTCGGTGCGGTTCCGGCACCTTTCGGATTCGGCCTCTGGACTTCGCATTTCCTGCCGGCGCTACTCGGTGCTCGCAATGTCGTCATGGAACGCTTCGACGTTTCGGTGATGATCGAGTTGATCGAGCGCGAACGAGTGACTGCTTTGAATTGTGTGAGTACACAATTCAAGATGCTGTTGCGTTCGGAGGCCGCGGAATCGGCCGATCTCTCGTCACTTCGTTTCATGTTCACCGGTGGTGAAGCCGTGCCGTATTCGGAGGCACTGGCCTTCGAACAACGTACCGGAGCGGCTGTCCTGCAGTTCTACGGATCAAACGAAACCGGCGCTGTCTCGGTGACGACGGTTTCGGACGGTTCCGATACCCGACTGAAGACGTGCGGCCACGTCATCGATCGCATGCAAGTTCGTGTATTCGACGATGCGGCAAAGGAAGTGACCGGCTCCGTCCGTCGCGGTCAGCCTGCGGTCAACGGCCCGCTGATGTGCCAGGGTTATTGGGGGGACGTCGATGCAAACGACGAGTTGTACACCGACGACGGTTGGATGCTTCTCGGCGACATCGTCGAGATCGACGAGACCGGGCGGGTGCGTGTGGTCGGGCGCAAAGCCGACATCATCATTCGAGGCGGCAAGAACATTTCCGCGGTCGAGGTCGAGGAGTACGTGCGCGCGCACCCTTCGGTGGAACTGGTCGCCGTGGTCGGAGTCGACGATCCGCTGTTCGGTGAGAAGGTCTGTGCGGTCGTCGTGTCCGCCGATGACGATCTGAGTTCGGTGGACCTGACCGCCTGGCTGCAGAGCCGAGGAGTGACCCGCGAGTACATACCCGAGTACGTGATGACGGTCGCCGAATTGCCGATGGCGGCAGGCGGCAAAGTAGCCAAGGGCGAAGTCAAGGCACTCGCGCAGAGGCGGATCGCTGAACTCGGCTGATCGCGCCTGACAGTACCGGCGTCGCGTTACGCTGATCCGGACATTTTGCCGAGAGTGAAGGAAACCCGATGACGAACCCTTCACCGCATCGGTGGCGCAGGCGCTTGCTGTGGGCTCTGGCAATTGTGTTCGTTCTGGTCGGAGCCGTGGTTCTGGCCTTCGTTCTGAGCCCGAGACCTGGCGCACTCACCGTGCGATGGGTCTTCGATCGTGATGCCGTGAAAGTCACCGAGGCGCTCGAGAAGCATGCGCCCGAAGGCGTCGACTCGATCAAGGACCAGCAGTACCGCGCCGATGACGACGACGCATACCTGGATGTCTACTTTCCCGCAGCGACGACGACCGCATTGCCTACGGTGATCTGGACTCATGGCGGTGCCTGGATCTCGGGAAGCAAGTCCAACTACGCGCCGTACTACGAGTTGCTGGCCTCTCGTGGCTACACCGTTGTGTCCCTGGACTACTCACTCGGACCTGAGCATCACTATCCGACAGCGGTGCGGCAGCTCAACGACGCTCACGCGTACGTCGTCGCGAATGCGGAACGGCTGCATGTTGATCCGACGACGGTCGTTCTCGCCGGTGATTCTGCGGGAGCGCAACTCTCGAGTCAGCTCGCCACTCTCGTCACTGATCCCGCGTATGCGAACCGTGTGGGCGTGGTCCCGTCGCTGCGGCCGGATCAGTTACGTGGAGTAATCCTGAACTGTGGAATCTACGACGTCGGGAACATGGTCGGCGGACCCGGCATCATCGGTTGGGGGGTTGATCGGTCCCTCTGGGCGTATACCGGCGTGCGTGACTTCATGAGTACCGACGCAGCGGATCAGATGTCGACCTTGAACTACGTCAGCGCTCAATTTCCGCCTGCCTACATCAGCGGCGGCAACCGGGATCCTTTGACAGATTCTCAGTCGAAACCGTTGGCTGACAAATTGACGGGGTTGGGAGTTGCGGTCGACACACTGTTCTATCCGGCCGATCACGTTCCGGCGCTCGGTCACGAGTATCAGTTCGATCTGGACAATGCCGACGGTCTCACTGCCCTCGATCGCACGGTTCAGTTTCTCGACGCACACACCCGCTAGTTGTCGGATGATGCTGAGACGCTGAAGAAATGGTCATTTCAGACAAAGCGCCGCGGGTGTGTTGCCGGGGAATTCTCGACTAGTCCTTTTGGTCTAGCCTGGGTGAATCCGATCCGACCCCAGGAGTTGTTGTGCGCGCGTCTTCCCCCGACAGACGGCGAAGGCGCATTGTCGGAATCGCGGCGGTATTCGTCGTCATTCTGCTGTCCGGGGTAACCGCGGCAATCGTCAGTCCGTGGCCAGGAGTTCTCCTCGTACGGTGGATGTCAGCGGGTGGCTCCGAAGCGACTCACGCACAACTCGACAGGCATGCACCGTCAGGAATCGTCTCGATTCTCGATCAGTCGTACCGCGACGGCGACGACGATGCACAACTGGACGTTTACTACCCGTCGGAGTCCACTTCGGCGCTACCCACGGTGGTCTGGGTGCACGGCGGTGGCTGGATATCAGGATCGAGAACTGATGCCGACGGTTACTACAAACTGTTGGCAAATCAAGGCTTCACTGTGATTTCGGTGGACTACTCACTGGGACCAGATGCGTATTACCCCACCGCAGTGAATCAACTGAACGACGCGTATCGATTTATCGTGAGCAATGCGGACAGGTTGCATGTCGATTCGAACAATCTCTTTCTTGCGGGAGATTCGGCAGGCGCGCAGTTGTCCAGTCAGTTGGCGACGGTCATGACCAGCCCTGACTACGCGTCGGAAATGGGTGTGGAACCGGCATTACGTCCCGAGCAGATACGCGGAGTTGTCCTCGACTGTGGGGTCTTCGATCTGAAACCCCTGCTGTCGCAGGGGAAGTACTTCGGTTGGGGCGTCGACAAGCAGTCGCTGTGGGGGTATCTCGGAACGAGGGACTTCGACGGGTCGACTGCAGTGGGTCAGATGTCGACACTGGGCCATGTGACCTCGGACTTTCCAGCGACGTTCATCACCGGCGGAAATGTCGACCCACTGACCGCCAGCCAGTCGAAACCCATGGCAGAACGGCTCGCCGATCTGGGCGTCGAAGTAGACGCACTGTTCTACCCCGAAGATCACGAGCCTGCGCTGGACCACGAATATCAGTTCGACCTCGATACCGTGGACGGGATGATCGCGTTCGATCGCACAGTCGCGTTCCTACGCAACTACGTGCGTTAGCGCGGTCAGCGAATCACGTAAGGCGAAATCGAACTCCGGTGCTCGCTGATGTCGAGGTCTTTACCCAACGGCGGGAAGGCACGCTGCGGACAGTTGAGGCGTTCGCAGACACGGCAGCCCGAGCCGATCGGAGTTCCCGGATTCGACTCGTCCAGATCCAGACCGTCGCTGTAGACGAGTCGGTGGGCGTGTCGAATCTCGCATCCCAATCCGATGGCGAAGATCTTTGCGGGCTGTCCGTATCGAGCCGCTCGACGTTCGACCGTGCGAGCAACCCAGAGGTATCGGCGGCCGTCGGGCATCTGTGCGATCTGGGGCATGATCTTGCCCGGATAAGAGAACGTCTCGTAGACGTTCCACAGCGGGCACGTACCGCCGCTGGTGGAGAAGTGGAATCCGGTGGCGGACTGACGCTTCGACATGTTTCCGGCACGGTCGACACGGACGAACATGAACGGAACCCCGCGAAGTTTGGGGCGCTGCAGAGTCGAGAGGCGGTGGCAGATCGTCTCGTAGCTCGCGGAATAGAAGGCGGACATGCGCTCGATGTCGTACCGGAAGTCCTCGGCGACGTCGTGGAACTGGCTGTATGGGAGCACGGTGGCCGCCGCGAAGTAGTTGGCCAATCCAAGTCGCGCCAAAGAGACCGACGCTTCGCTGGTGAAGTTGCCTTCGGCCACCAACGAGTCGAGCAGATCGCCGTGCTCGAGGTACGCGAGTTCTGTCGCGAACTTGAAGACCTGTTGCCCGCCGGAGAGCCGTGCGGAGATTTCCAGGACCCTGTTATCCGGGTCGTAACGATGAAGTATGTTCTCGCCCAGGTCGACTCGTCGAACGATCTGCACGCCGTGGACGGTTTCGAGGCGTCTGGCGATCTCGCCGGCGACGTCGCCGCGATGAAAGCGCATCCGGGCAGTGAGTTCTTCGGCCGCGGTGTCGAGATCGTGAATGTAGTTCTGCCGCTGATAGAAGTAGTCGCGCACTTCCTCGTGCGGCATGGTGATCGAACCGCTGCCGCTGCCGTCCGAGAAGCGGTCTTCCGTCGCTGCGGCGAGCTGCGCCGTCGTGTTGCGGAAGCGGCGATGCATGTTGACCATCGCCTTTGCCAGGCCCGGGTGTGTGGAGACCATCTCCGCGATTTCGTGGGCGTCGGCGTCGATGCCCATCTCCTGATCGAGGGCAACTTCACGCATTTCCGCGATCAGGCGCGTGTCGTCCTGTGGGGAGAAGAAGGTGGTGTCGACGCCAAAGACTTCACTGATTCGCAGGAGGACCGGCACGGTGAGTGGCCGGACGTCGTGCTCGATCTGATTGAGATAGCTTGCCGAGATCTCCAGCGTCTTGGCCAGCGAAGCCTGACTCAACCCGCGCTCCGTCCGCAGTTGGCGGAGCCGGACACCGACAAAGGTTTTCGACATTTTCCCAGGATACGAGTGACAGTCCGGCTTCGCAAAGGTGGGTTTGCAGAATTCGCACCGGTACCCCCTGTGAGTGGTTGAGGAGTCCTCACACTCCTCAACCACTCACGGGGCCGGAGGCCTAGACCCTGTTCTCCGAACGCGGAGCGCCGATTCCGGGATCGATCTGGAACGGTCCGCTCGACGAGGGTGCGAGGGGGAAGTCGAAGATCGCAGTCGGGAGATACACCGTCGAACACGAGTTGGGGATATCCACGACGCCAGACAGGCGGCCCTCGATCGGTGCCGCACCCAGCAGCAGGTACGCCTGCTCCGGCGCGTACCCGAACTTGGTCAGGTACTCGATCGCATGCAGGCACGCACGCTGGTAGGACAGATGTGAATCCAGGTACTTCTGTTCGCCGTCCAACGTGACGGAAGTGCCCGAGAACGCAAGCCACTCGGAATACTGCGGATCCGTGTTGCCCGGCATGAAGATGGCGTTCTCGGAAACGCCGTAGGTATCCATTCCGCCCTTGATGATGTCCACACGAAGATCGATGAAGCCGCCCATCTCGATGGCACCGCAGAAAGTGATCTCACCGTCGCCCTGGGAGAAGTGAAGATCGCCGACCGACAGATTCGCACCGTCCACGAACACCGGATAGAAGATTCGGCTGCCCTTGGTGAGGTTCTTGATGTCCTGGTTTCCGCCGTTCTCACGCGGGGGAGCGGTGCGCGCCGCCTCGCCGGCCACGCGGGTGTACTCGTCACCGGTCAAGGTTCCCAGTACTGCATCGCGGGGCTCGGGCGGAAGTGCAAGCGGGGGAACCCGATTGGGATCGGTGGCAATGAGGGCGCCCTCGCGGGCATTCCACTTGGCGAGCAAGGCTGCCGACGGAGCCGTGCCCATGAGTCCCGGGTGGACGATGCCCGTGAACGAGACGTGCGGAATGTGACGCGACGTCGCCGTTTGGCCGGAGAAATCCCAGACGGCCTTGTACGCGTCGGGGAACTGTTCGGTGAGGAAGCCGCCGCCGTTGTTCCGAGGGAAGATGCCCGTGTACCCCCAGCCTTGGCCGGCCAACGGACCCGAATCTTCTTGGGGGATAGGCCCGATATCCAAGATGTCGACGATCAAGAGGTCGCCGGGCTTCGCGCCTTCGACGGAAAAGGGGCCGGACAGCGTGTGGACCGTGGTCAGTGGTGCATTGAGAATGTCGTCGGCTGAGTCGTCGTTGTGTATTGCGCCGTCGAACCATTCGCGGCAATGGACACGAAACGCATCACCGGGTTTCACCGTCACCGCCGCCGGGATGTCCGGGTGCCACCGATTGTGGCCGACGATCGCCTGGTCGGTGAATTTCTTGGCGGAATCGAGTGGAAACAGCAGTTCAGGCATATGCACTCCTCATTCTCGAAGAAACGGAAAACTCGTGGCGGCAGGACTTTCGTGTCGGATCGGGACGCGCGGTGAGGACGCTCAGGGGCGAGGTAGCTTGCGGTGCAACGGATTGGACGTCGTCGGGGCAGATTGTCTGGCACGGCCCGGAAGTGACCCACTGACCACGGCAGGCTCGTGAGCTGATCGGGCAGTGCTGTCCAGCAGACCCATCGCGGTTGACGAGCTGTGACTCAAACGGGGAGACGAGACAACACGCTTCGATTCGAGACTGCACTGGGGACAGCTGATCGACTGGGGCACTTCGGCCATCGCGAACGACCGCTCGAGCGGGCCGCAGCCGGTACAGCGAAACTCGTACAGAGGCATGCGGTCACGCTATCGGAGGATCCGTAAGTGCGACACTGGAACGACACGCACCGGGTTGCCGATGCCGCAATTGCGCCCGTCAGCGCAAGTACACAACCGCGTTGTCGCCGCCGGTACAGGTGACGATGCCGGAGGTCACCTTGCATGCCATCGTGTACTCCTTGCCGGTCACCGGACTACGTGCGGACACGGTGCTGGAGGCACCGGTGGCACCGGAGTTTCCGTAGGCGATCCGAACTGCCTCGGCAAACTCGCACGAAGTTTTGCCCCCACTTGTCGCGGACTCCTTGTAACTTCCGGCCGGCTGCCCGCCGGGGCAGGCGGACGCACCGGCCGGGAAGTTCGCGGCGCGTGTGGTCGTCGGGGATGTCGTGCTGGGAGCGGTTGTCGTGGTGCCGGGTGTGTTCGCGGCGGTGATGGTGGTCTGGGCCGCGCCACCGGCGGCCGAGTTGGGGACGTCCTTCGGCCAGAGGACCCAGGCAAGCCCGCCGAAGAGAGCCAACACAGTGATGACTCCGATTACGGATACCGGAATCACCCAGCCGGGCCGACGCGGCGGCGGATTTCCACGTGGCGGTGCAGGCGGGAATCCCTGGGGCGGGGGATACGACTGCGGCGCGGCCCGGTAGCCCAACTGCGGCGGCTGTGGACCGGATTGCGACCATGCCTGGTTGTTCGGTGGCCGCTGATAGTTGTCCGGCACCGCTTTATCGCCCGGTCGGGGGCGTCGAACGACAAGTCATGGTTCGACAGCATATGGCCGGCGAATGGGTTGTCTGTGGCTTTCCGACGGGTGGATCCCTGGAATTGCCCGAGCGAAGCCTGTTGCCACGAAGTGATTGCGGTCACTTGCGAGTCGTGAAGTTGGCTCCGAAGTAGCGGATGGGCCTGTTCCGAGTGCCGCGCGAACTGCCGGAATTTGCAAGTGGCGGAGTTGAGTGCATTTCGTTCACAGCCTGCGGTTTCTTTGCTACTCGCCAGTACGGAACCTGTCCGATTGGGTAGTACCAGCCGTGTAGGAATCTTCACAGACTTAGCAAAGTGTGTTGAAAAGGTAGCGAAGATTGGCATTAGCAACAGGTAGACGGCACTTTTTCGATGTGCCATTCTCGGTAAGTACACAAGAAGGGCCTGGCAAGTATGTGAAGTAGTACGCACGTACTGCTCACAACAGGCCGGACCAGCAGATCAAAGAGATGGAGTCTTGATGTCGACCACCGGCACCCCGAAGACCGCAGCTGAGCTCCAGCAGGATTGGGACACCAACCCTCGCTGGAAGGGCGTTACTCGTAACTACACGGCCGATCAGGTCGTCAAGCTCCAGGGCACCGTCGTCGAGGAGCAGACCCTCGCTCGTCGCGGATCCGAGATCCTGTGGGATCTCGTGAACAACGAGGACTACATCAACTCCCTCGGTGCACTTACCGGCAACATGGCTGTGCAGCAGGTTCGCGCCGGCCTGAAGGCCATCTACCTCTCCGGTTGGCAGGTTGCCGGCGACGCTAACCTCTCGGGCCACACGTACCCGGACCAGAGCCTCTACCCGGCCAACTCGGTTCCGACCGTCGTTCGTCGCATCAACAACGCACTTCTGCGCGCCGACGAGATCGCCAAGACCGAGGGTGACACCTCCGTCAGCAACTGGCTCGCTCCGATCGTTGCCGACGCCGAAGCCGGCTTCGGTGGCGCTCTCAACGCTTACGAGCTGCAGAAGGCCATGATCGGCGCCGGCGCTGCCGGTGTCCACTGGGAGGATCAGCTCGCTTCGGAGAAGAAGTGCGGCCACCTCGGTGGCAAGGTGCTCATCCCCACGCAGCAGCACATCCGCACCCTGACCTCGGCTCGTCTGGCTTCCGACGTTGCGGACGTTCCGTCCGTCATCATCGCCCGCACCGACGCTGAGGCTGCAACCCTCATCACCTCCGACGTGGACGAGCGTGACCGCCCGTTCCTCGACGGAACCCGCACGGCTGAAGGCTTCTACGGCGTCAAGAACGGCATCGAGCCCTGCATCGCTCGCGCCAAGGCTTACGCACCGTACGCAGACCTCATCTGGATGGAGACCGGCGTGCCGGATCTCGAGGTTGCAAAGAAGTTCGCCGAGTCCGTTCGCAGCGAATTCCCGGACCAGCTCCTGGCCTACAACTGCTCCCCTTCCTTCAACTGGAAGGCGCACCTGGACGACGCGACCATCGCGAAGTTCCAGAAGGAGCTCGGCGCGATGGGCTTCAAGTTCCAGTTCATCACGCTGGCAGGCTTCCACTCGCTCAACTACGGCATGTTCGACCTGGCCTACGGCTACGCCCGCGAAGGCATGACGGCATTCGTCGACCTGCAGGAGCGCGAGTTCAAGGCTGCCGAAGAGCGTGGCTTCACCGCTATCAAGCACCAGCGTGAGGTTGGCGCCGGCTACTTCGACACCATCGCCACCACCGTTGACCCCAACACCTCGACGGCAGCTCTCAAGGGCTCCACCGAAGAGGGCCAGTTCCACTAAGAACTGACTTCGGGTGGGGGAGAGGCTCGGCTTCGGGTCTCTCCCCTGCTTGTATCACCGCACTACTTTCTCTCGTCTTCAAGGCAGTTCCGATTGCGTCGGCCACCAGCGTCGACGCCGTTCGAAGTGCTTCTTTTACAACACCTTCACCAGACAAACTCCACGAGACAAACAAGGAGCTGACGTGACCAGCGAAAAAATTCAGCGCGTCGGCGTTATCGGCGCCGGAATCATGGGTGCCGGAATCGCCGAGGTGTGCGCCCGCGCACATGTCGATGTTCTGGTCTTCGAGCAGACTCGCGAGCTTGCAGCAGCCGGGCGTTCACGCATCCTGCGTTCGCTCGACCGCGGCGTGAGCAGCGGAAAGATCACAGAACGTGAGCGTGAGCAGGCCGCATGGCGTCTGCGTTTCACCTCCGATCTGGGAGATTTCGCGGACCGCCAGCTCGTCGTGGAGGCCGTCGTCGAAGACGAGAAGATCAAGAGCGAAATCTTCGCCGAGCTCGATGCGGTCGTGACGGACCCGGATGCGGTTCTCGCGTCCAACACGTCGTCGATCCCGATCATGAAGCTCGGCATCTCGACCAAGCGTCCCGAGCGAGTCATCGGTATGCACTTCTTCAACCCGGTTCCGGTTCTGCCGCTCGTCGAATTGGTGACGACGCTCAAGACCAGTGCCTCCGTCTCGCAGCGCGCCGAGGCTTTTGCCAGCGACATCCTCGGCAAGCAGGTCGTCCGCAGTGCCGACCGCTCCGGCTTCGTCGTCAACGCACTCCTGGTGCCGTACCTGCTCTCGGCGATCCGCATGGTCGAGTCTGGCTTCGCTACGAAGGAAGACATCGACAAGGCAACGGTTCTCGGCCTCGCGCACCCCATGGGTCCGCTGGCTCTGACGGACCTGGTCGGACTCGACACCGTCAAGTCCATCGCCGACTCCATGTACGAAGAGTTCAAGGAGCCGCTGTACTCCGCTCCGCCGCTGCTCCTGCGTATGGTCGAAGCCGGATTGACCGGCAAGAAGTCCGGCGCGGGCTTCTACGAATACGCCGACAACGGTCGCTCCACCAAGCAGGCAAGCTAAGGCCCAAAGCCCCTGTGCGCGTTTGTGGAGTGTAGAGACTCCATAAACGCGCACAGGGCGCTCGCGCCCCTCGGTTAGAAAGGTCGACCGCATGTCCAGCAGCACTGCAGCATTCGGCTCCAGCGTCCTGGGGTATCCGCGCATCGGGCCGCGCCGTGAGCTCAAGCGCGCCCTCGAGTCCTACTGGCACGGTACTTCGGACAAGGACGCACTTCTCGCGGTCGCCAAGGAACTCCAGGAATCGACCTGGAGTGAACTGGCTGCGACGGGACTGAGCCAGGTTCCGGGCAACACCTTCTCCTTCTACGATCACGTCCTCGACAATGCGCTGCTCTTCGGCGCAGTGCCGGAGCGGTTCAAGCCGCTCGAGGGCGCCCTCGATCCGCTCGATTTCTACTTCACGATGGCCCGCGGTCGCCCGGACTTCCCGCCTCTCGAGCTGGTGCGCTTCTTCGGCACGAACTACTACTACCGTCAGCCCGAGATCGACGCGAACACGGTGTTCTCGCTCAACTCGGAGGCACTTCTCGACGAGTTCGAACGCGCTAAGGCGCGCGGCATCGAATTGCGCCCCGTCATCATGGGGCCCGTCTCGCTGCTTCTGCTCTCGAAGGTCGGACCTGCCACCGAGAAGTCCGATCCGAACTTCACCCCGCTCGACTTGTTGGACGCGCTCCTGCCCGAGTACGAGAAGCTCTTCGAGCAGCTCGCCAAGGCCGGTGCCACCTGTGTTCAGTTGGACGAGCCTTCGGTGACCGAGGACCGCACCCCCGAGGAGCTAGCCGCTCTTGGACGTGCGTACGAGAAGCTGTCGACGGCTCCGCTCCGCCCACGCCTGTTGGTGACGGGTCCGTACGGCAAGTTCGGCGAAGCCCTCAACATTTTGGCGCCCACCAAGATCGAGGCCTTCGGTCTGGACTTGGTGCACGGCAAGATCACGGCCGAGGAACTGGCCGCGGTGCCGAACATCAAGCGCAAGCGCATCTACGCGGGCGTCGTCGACGGTCGCAACGTCTGGCGCGTCGACCGGTTCAACACCTTGACGTACCTGAACGAACTCAAGGACGTTGTGCCCGACCTCGTCGTCTCCACGTCGTCGTCGCTGCTGCACGTGCCGTACGACGTGCTCTCCGAGTACGACATTCCGGGAGACGTCGCAGACCGTCTGGCTTTTGCGAAGCAGAAGGTCGGCGAGGTCGTCTCCCTGGCGAAGGCACTCACCGAAGGTCCTTCGGACAAGTGGCGTAAGCGTCCGACGAAGGTGCACTTCAAGCTCAAGCACGCTGTCCGTGCTCGGGTCAACGCGATCAAGCCCGAAGATCGTGTGCGTGCACCGTACGAGGAGCGTCGTAAAGCCCAGCAGGAACGGTTGAACCTGCCCTTGGTTCCGGCCCAGACATTGGGTTCGTTCCCGCAGACCGACGCGATTCGCCAGGCTCGTTACGAACTCGGCCAGGGGCGTTTGGAGTGGGACGACTACTACAAGCGCATCCAGGAAGAGATCGAGCGCACAATCCGTCTGCAAGAGGACATCGGTCTCGATGTCTTCGTGCACGGCGAGCACGAGCGCAACGACATGGTCCAGTACTTCGCCGAACTGCTCGAGGGCTATGCCTTCACGCACAACGGTTGGGTTCAGGCCTACGGATCTCGTTGTACGCGTCCGCCGATTCTCTACGGCGACATTGCACGTCCGAAGCCGATGACGGTCGAATGGATTGCGTACGCGCAGTCGCTGACCGACAAGCCGGTCAAGGGCATGCTGACGGGTCCGGTCACCATGATCGCCCGTTCGTTTGTTCGTCAGGATCAGCCGCTCTACGAAACGGCAGAGCAACTGGCACTTGTCATTCGAGACGAAATCGCGGATCTCGAAGCTGCCGGAATCGCCATCATCCAGGTGGACGAGCCGGCAATTCGTGAACTGCTGCCACTGCGTGAGGACGGCCGGGAGGCCTACCTGGAGTGGGCCGTCGACGCGTTCCGTCTGGCAACAGGTGGAGCGAAGCCGGAAACACAGATCCACACACATCTGACGTACTCCGCTCGGTCGTCGGTGGTCGACGCCATCGAACGGTTGGACGCCGATGTGACGGCTATCGTCGCGACCCGCTCCATCACGTGGGTTCTCGAAGCACTCAAGGAAGGCGCGCTCACGCACGGCGTCGGCCCCGGCGTGTACGAATCTCGTTCGGCTCGGATTCCCGACATCGACGAGCTCGACGAATTGCTCACCGAGGCAAGCGAATCGATCTCTCTCGATCGTTTGTGGGCCAACCCGGACGGTGGCCTCAAGACCCGCCATCCATGGCAGCTCGAGCCTTCGCTGCGCAACATGGTTGCGGCCGCGAGGCGCCTGCGTCGTCGCGCCGAACAAGCGGAGCGCGACGCCGGGTAAGTCACGTCAAGAACACGTCATGGAGGGGCCTGCGATTTGCAGGTCCCTCCATGCACGGGTAGGCATGTGTGCATGGTTACTGCTGCTGCTTACGCCGCGACGTCCGCTGACGGTCCGCTCGAGAAGACCACCGTCGAACGCCGCGAGCTCGGTCCACTGGACATTCTCATCGACATCAAATTTGCCGGCATCTGCCACTCCGACATCCACACCGCTCGCAACGAGTGGGGCGGAGCCAAGTACCCGATCGTCCCCGGACACGAAATCGCCGGCGTCGTCGCCGCGGTGGGTTCGGATGTCACCAAGCACAAAGTCGGCGACCGCGTGGGCGTCGGCTGCTTCGTCGACTCCTGCGGGGAGTGCGACGCCTGCCTGGCCGGCGAAGAGCAGTACTGCCGCAAGGGTGTGACCGGTACATACAACGCCACCGGACGCGACGGCGAGCGCACTCAGGGTGGCTACTCGACGCACATCGTCGTCACCGAGCATTTTGTTCTCTCGATCCCCGAGGGCATCGAACTCGACGTTGCCGCGCCGCTGCTGTGCGCCGGCATCACCTTGTACTCACCGCTGCGGCACTGGAATGCCGGCCCCGGCAAGAAGGTCGCCATCATCGGGTTCGGCGGCCTCGGTCACGTCGGTGTGAAGATCGCCAAGGCGCTCGGCGCGGAAGTCACCGTCCTGAGCCAGACGCTCGGCAAGAAGGAAGACGGCCTTCGTCTCGGTGCCGATCACTACTACGCGACCAATGACCGTGAGACGTTCAAGGCTCTTCGCGGCGAGTTCGACCTGATCCTCAACACGGTCTCGGTCAATCTCGATATCGACGCCTACATGTCCTTGCTCGCCATCAACGGCACTCTCGTCGAACTGGGCCTGCCGGAGAAGCCGATCGAAGTTCGAGCATTCTCGCTCGCCGCAAACCGTCGTAGCCTCGCCGGCTCCATGGTGGGCGGCATCCCGCAGACGCAGGAGATGCTCGACTTCTGCGCCGAGCACGGCATCGGTGCAGAAATCGAACTGATTCCGGCGAGCGATATCAACGACGCTTACGAGCGCGTGATCAAGAGCGACGTTCGATACCGATTCGTGATCGACACCGCAACAATCTGACCCGCTCGGTCCCGCTCAGTCGAGTTGCTCGCGAAGATTACTCAATGTCTTCGCGAGCAATCTCGACACGTGCATCTGGGACACACCGACCTTCTCGGCGATCTGTGTCTGCGTCAGGTTTCCGAAGAATCTGAGCATCAACACCGTCCTCTCTCGCTCGGGAAGCTTGTCGAGAAGTGGACGTAATGCCTCGTGATTCTCGACGTTCTCGAGTGCGGCGTCGTAGTCACCGAGTGTTTCGACGAGCGGAAGATCGTCGGTGTGATTGGACGCGGCACCATCGACCGAGACGGTCTGGTACGCGTTGCCGGCGATCAGCGCCTGGGCAACTTCTTCACGTTCGATCCCCAACGTCTCAGCCAACTCGTCGACGGTCGGCGCGTGCCCGAGTTGTTGTGACAGCTCGCTGATGGCTTGCCCGAGTTGGAAGTGCAACTCCTTCATCCGGCGTGGAACCCGCAATGCCCAACCGGTGTCGCGGAAGTGTCGTCGAACTTCGCCCATCACGGTGGGAACCGCGAACGAGACGAAATCGGATCCGCGCGTGGAATCGAAACGGTCGACGGCGTTGACCAGACCGAGGCGCGCCACCTGAACCAGATCGTCGTGTGCCTCGCCGCGTCCGTCGAATCGTCTGGCGATGTGTTCGGCCAACGGTAGGCACCTGGTGATCAGTGCGGTGCGCACTCGTTCGTACTCCGGACTGTGGGGCTCGAGGGTCCGCATTTCCTCGAAAACGGGTATGACGTCCCGATATTCGTCGGTGGACCGCCGGCGCGGGCGTGACGGGCCGTCTGCGGAAGCGGTCACAGGCGCCCGCTGAGGGCCTTGGTGAACTTCATGGTCGTGATGTAGCCGACGCCGCCCAGGTTCTCTTCCTGGTCGAGCGAAATCGAATCGGTGAGTTCGGTGAGGATGTGCCACCCGAACGATCGCTGAGTGCTGTCCTCGTACTCCGTGGTTGTCGTCGATACGGATACGTGCAGTTGCGGGGGAGTGAACACGAACCGACACACCAGAACCGAATCAGGCGCAGCACGAACAATCAGATGCGTACAGATTTCGTCCATGGCCAATTTGATGTCGGCGATGGCGTCGAGGTCGAAGTTTTCCTGAATGGCAACAGTGGCGGCCAGTGCACGCAAAATCGACAGCTGATCGAGAGTCGCTTGAATCCTCAACTCCACAACTGGCTGAGTCTGATCCTGATCGGGCTCGAGTGCGCTGAGGTGTGCCATAAGTTCTCCGGATCGTCGTACCAGGGGTCGCGGTGAAGTCTGGTGCCGAGAACGATACCCATCTCGACCTTCACAGTGACCCCCGAACACGAAATTTGGTCGATGGTGGTGCCGGGGTAAACGACACGATTCTGCTCACGACCGTTGGCGATCGCAACATCGGATTACCTCGCGGAACCGCAGACCAAACCACATTTTTGTTCGGAACACCGAAACGAATGGTCGCAACGCACTTGTGACGCCGGTCATGCTGGCGTACTGTTTCAAACCGAGGTTGAGCACACAGCCGATGAGGGATTTATCCGTAATTCTGGAGACCCGTTCATCGTGCGGCTCCTTCGGAGGTCCCTTCTCTTTTGCAGAGTGTAAACCGTTGCGGGATGGGAGAACCATGACTGTTGTTCCAGGATCATCTATTTCAGGCTTTACGAACGCGGCGAAGGGATCGGTAGATTACGGACCTCCCGCGACCGGGACAGCGACCGCATCGTTTCACGCGCACCGCATCAGTGCACATACCGCTGTGATCCACGTTCGTGGCGAGATCGACCTGATGAGCGCCAATGCTTTTCGTGACTTCTTGACGTACCACGTTGCCGCGGACCGGACGCTGGTTGTCGATCTCTCCGAACTCGAATTCATGGGGACGTGCGGCTTGTCCGTGCTGTCGGTCCTGTCGACGCGATCACGCGACGTGGGCGGCACACTCGCGCTCGTCTGCGCCCGCCCGGTTCAGAGGCTACTCAAAGCAGCTGGTCAGGAGTCGATGTTTGCCTGCTACGAGTCGCTGGATCATGCAATCGGACTCGAAGAGACCCGACGTTTCCCGGCTTGATACCGCCCTTTCGCCGATAGTTTCGAGTCACCCCCAGTTCCGAGAAATCAGCTTCGTAGAGCCCGTCAGCGTCAGTGCACTTCACTTCGGTGAGTGCCCTTGTGTTGGCGGGCTCTCGGCGGTGCTGTGACGCAGCGGCCGTAGGTTCGGACCACCTCGGTGGCGACGTGATCCCATGAATACGATTCGCACGCTCGGGCCCGACTCTGCCGTGCAAACGCCGCGCCCTCGTCTTCGTCGTCGAGAAGATGCCGGACCGCGCGCGCGGTTTCCACGGGGCTGTTCACCGGTACCCGACGCCCGGTGAGTCCGTCGATCACCGTATCCCGCAGTCCGCCAACAGGAGTCGCGACTACAGGAACTCCGCACGCCATCGCTTCCAGCGCCGCGATTCCGAAAGGTTCGTATCTGGGGGTGCATACGAGGGCGTCGGCCGACCGCATCAGTTTCGGTAGTTGGCGGTGCGGAACGCGTCCCAACAATTGGACTCGATCTGCGACGCCGAGCCGCTCGGCGAGCTTGACCAAGCGGATCGCAACCTCGTCGGTGCTCAGTTGCGCGACGGGTGGCCCGCCGATCACCACCAACTCCGTGTCCGGCAGCGAAGCCAGCGCGGCGACGGCAACATCGAAGCCCTTCTGCTCCACCAGCCTTCCGACGCAGATCAATCGATGCGGCGCGGTCTTCTTCGCGGCGGGTCCCTCCGGGGTGAACGCTTCGGTATCGACGCCCGAGGGCACCATCGTGGTCCGTGATCGTGGTGATCCCTGCCGAACCAGATCGAAGATTTCGTCCGAACTTGTCGCGATGACATGGGTTGCGCCCCTGGCGATCAATGGTTCCAGGTGAGTCCGCTCCGATGGGCTGTCGTCGGCTGCTCCGAGGTGTCGGTGCGCCGCAGATCCCAGGGAATGGAATGTCTGAAGTACGGGGATGCCGAGTGAGCGGGTCGCGAGTTCCGTTGCCACACCAGACATCCAGAAGTGCGAGTGCACCACATCGGGTCGGTCGGTACTCCACTGAGCGCGCAGAATGCTGGCAAAGGTGCCCAGGTGGGGGAGTATTTCGGCGTCCGGGAGAGCGTGTGTCGGGCCGGCTTCGAGATAGTCGACGGAGTACCCGGCGCGGGCGCGAACGCGGTCCGGTCCACCGACGTGTGCCCGCCTGGTGAAGACGGTGACATCGTGTCCGGCGCGAACCAGGGCCGCGGACAGTTCGTCGACGTGCAGGTTCTGTGCACCGGCTGCTGAGCAGCCCACCGGTGCGAGTGGATCGGCGTTCACCGACACCATGGAGATCTTCAGCATTCGTCCGGGAGCCATAGCGGGCGAGTACTTCATCGGGTCCCCTCTCCACTTGATCGGTTCGTCTGGGGATACCCGGAGTCCGTGATCTGAACCGGGTTTCGGCGCGGTCAGCGCTGGGCACATTCCAAACACGATGGCGAGGAGTGAGGTTCGATGACAGAACAAATGCTGGTCGACGCAACCGTCGGACTCGGGTTCGAGCGGTACGTACAACGGGTGGCGGTCGGCGTGGGGGCCGGCATAGAGCAATGGTGTTGCAGGCGCGAGCATCCACTGGAGGCCTACATCGCGTTGGATCGAACTGTGCCGCGTTTCCCTGGGCGTGAGGTGGCGTTGCTGTGGGAGGAGACGTGCGGTTGGGCCCTGGCCGTGGAGACTCGTTCAGGGGAGGACCTCATCGTTCTCGGATATCTGGGCGAACACGCAGTGCCGACCCCGGACGCCGTCGCCGACTTTGCCGCGACACTGGGCACGCGCAGCCCGCACTGGGTCATGAACAGGCCACTGGCGGATTCGGACGAGACCGCGCGAGAACTACGGAGCTACTCCGGAAGTGCTTACGCCTGAATAGTATTGAGGTCCGATCAGCTCAGTTGACCACGTCCAGGATGGGATCGAGAACCGGAGTCGCTGCAGCCTCGACGGCAGGATCGTCCATGAGTTTGAAAACGATGTGACCGCCGAGCGCGCCACCGACACCGACCGCGGTGAGCCCCAGCACCGACAGAACTCGCGCCAGCGCGAGTGAATCCTTGCCGCGTAGCCTGTACGACGCGGCAAAAGACCAGATCCCCACAGCATTCGATGCGGCGTGTACCAGCCCCACACGGCGTGCGACGTCGCCACGTTCGGACCAGTCCAGCCAGCCTGTCAGCAAAGCCGGCGGCGTCGAGACCAGTCCGAGCCCGATCAACCGTCGTGCAGTCTGCGGATCGCCTGACACGTCGAAGATCAGCGAAGCCGTCCACGCGCCCGCGGGAATGGTCACGAGGGCGGGATGGATGGGATGCCCGACGAGGGCGCCGCGCAGAAGTGCGGCGACAGTACGCGATCTGTCGGATCGCTCGGTGATCTCGAGGATTCTGCGTCTGATGCCAGTGGACGGACCGTCCAGTCCGCGCGCCGATTCGATTCCGCGGTAAAGAGTTCCGATGTCCATGCAATTCGGCTACCCGGCGTAGACGTCGGGAAACCTCACGACAGGAGTGTCTTGTCGACCGTCATGCTCCGGCGTACGGTCGAAACGAAAGAGATCCGACCGGAGGAGCGAACGATGAAGCTCAATCTCTTTGCAGCGTGGGCGTCGTATTTCCTGGTGCTGGCCACAGTTGTCTGTCTCGGCAGCTTTCTCGTGGCCGCCGGTTCAGGGCACGGTGGTTGGGCGTTGATTGCCGGGCTCGCCGGCGTCGCGTCCATCGGACTGGCGGTTGCCCTGTACACCAGCACCGTTCATCACGACCACAAAGTGCACCGCGAATCCCCACACCTGTTCTGATCAGGACTGCTTCTGATCAGGACTGTGCCAGTCGCGCTTTTTCCGCCTCGATGTCGAAGTTGGCAGACGGCCAGTCGAGATCGAGCTTTTCCAGAGCGTCGATCAGTAGCTCCGTGACCGCAATTCGGCTGTACCACTTCCGATCACACGGCACGACGTACCACGGCGCGTGCTCGGTCGACGTCTTGTCGAGCATTGCCTGATACGCCTGTTGATATGCAGGCCACAAACCGCGTTCGGTCACGTCACCCGGGTTGTACTTCCAGTACTTGTCCGGGCGGTCGAGACGCTCTTCGAGCCGCTTCTTCTGCTCGTCGAGCGAGACGAACATCGCCACCTTCACGATGGTGGTTCCGGCGTCGACGAGTTCCTTCTCGAACTGGTTGATCTCGTCGTAGCGCGTGCTCCAGACATCCTCAGGGACAAGATCGTGGACGCGCACGACCAGGACGTCCTCGTAGTGGGAGCGATCGAACACACCGAGATAGCCGCCGCGGGGGAGTTCCTTCTTGATCCGCCAGAGGTAGTGATGTTGCTTTTCCTCTTCGGTCGGGACGCCGAAGGCCGCGTGCTGAACTCCCGAAGGATCCACGTGACCGATCACGTGTCGGACCATGCCACCCTTGCCTGCGGTGTCCATTCCTTGCAGGACCAGCAGGATGGAACGGCTGTCCCCGGACCTGCCGTTGGCGTAGAGCAACTCCTGCAGGTCGGACAGAACCGCGCCGCGCTCCTCGAGTAGACGTTCGCCGTCAGCTTTGTTTCCGGTGAATCCCGGAGTGCTGTTGCGATCGAGTTGATCGAGTTCGAACCCGGGCTCCGCCCGCAGTGTCTTGGCGGCCGGTGTTTCCCACAGCGAGTCTTGTGCCATGCCGAAAGAGTGCCACAGGATCGACCCCTGTGGCTCGAAAGTTCGGTCTCGGGCGAGTCAGTCCTCGGCAGGCTTGACGAGGGGATGCGGAACCGACTTGAACTTGGCCGGTGATCCGTTGACCGCAGCAATGCCGGTGATGCCGCCCCACGTCATCATGGTGAGGTAGTCGATCAGCGATTCTGCGGACATCGACTTGTTGGAGATCCACCAGTGCGTCGCGAGCTGAATTCCGCCGACGATCCCGAACGCCCACGGCAGGGAACCGCCGGAATCCATCTCCATCTCGCGAAGACGATTGCCCAACACCGTGGAGAGCAATTCGGCGATCATGCGCTCGGAATCGGCAACGACGTCGCGGTTGGCGCCGGCGCCGTTGGCCATGACGTAGAGGTAGATGTCGGGGTCGGACGCCACCGTCTCGACGTACGCGGTGATGCTGGCCTGGGTGAGTTCGAAATCGTCGAGATCACCGCTGATCGCTTCGTAGATACGCGGCGACAGGATGGTCTCGACGTACCGCATCATCGTGGCGGTGGTGAGGTCGCTCTTGTCGGCGAAGTACCGGTAGAGCACGGTCTTGGACACACCGATCTCGGACGCGATCTCGTCCATGCCGATCTCACGGCCGCGTGCCCGGATAGCGGCAATGGTGCCGTCGACGAGTTCCTCGCGGCGAGCGATCTTGTGTTCGCGCCACCGACGCTTGCGACCGTCGGATTTCTCGGGCTTCGCATCAGCAACGACTGGGCCGTCTACCTGCTCGTTGTCCTGCACGGCATTCTTGGCCACGAGTCATCTCATATCTGTGGTGCGAGCCACGTCCGATCGGTCTACTTTCTGGTCCAGCTTAATGTCCGTGCCTTTATCTCGGGCACTCACATCCGCAGTTCGGGGGATTAAGTCCTAGCGAATCGGACATCGTGTCGCTCGCGCTACGCCGCGTCACACCTTTCGGCACAATGGCGAGGGTGCAGCAACTGAGCCTCTCCGCCTTCGACGACGCCGCCAAGCGTCGGGACCTTCGCAAGATGAAAGTCTTCGCCACTGGCCTCCTCGGCTTCGCGACGGTGGTCTACATCTTCTGCCGGTGGCAGGAATCCCGCGGCGCCGGAGAGTGGGTCGGGTACGTCCGGGCTGCGTCCGAGGCGGGCATGGTCGGCGCGCTTGCCGACTGGTTTGCCGTCACCGCGCTCTTCCGTCATCCGATGGGGCTTCCCATCCCGCACACTGCCATCATCAAGCGTAAGAAAGACCAGCTCGGAGCCAGTTTGAGCTCGTTCGTCGGTCAGAACTTCCTGGCTCCCGAGGTTGTGTCGGCCAAGGTGCAGCAGGCGCAGATTCCGCTCCGCCTCGGTACGTGGATGGCTGAACCTGCCAATGCCGCTCGCGTCGCTGCCGAGACGTCGACGGTATTGCGCGGGATGGTCGAGGTTCTTCGCGACGAGGACATTGCCCAGATCATCGACAACACGATCGTGAAGCGGCTGGCCGAGCCCATGTGGGGACCGCCGATCGGCCGAGTGCTCGGGGAGTTGCTCAAGGACAACAAGCAACTGCCGATCATCGAATTGCTTGCCGAGCGCGCGCATCAGTGGGCACTCGGCAGCCAGGAGACGGTCGACCGTGTGATCGTTCGCGATTCGCCGGCGTGGTCGCCGAAATTCGTCGACGCGATGCTGGGGGAGAAGATATACAAGGAACTCGTCGAGTTCACCTGGAAGGTCCGTTCCAACCCCGAACACGAGGTACGCCTCGCCGCCAACCGCTTCCTGATCGACTTCGCCGATGATCTGCAGAACGACCCGGAGACCATCAAGAAGGCCGAAGGGATCAAGGCGGAGATCATGGGCCGCGAGGAAGTGACGGGTCTGGCGTCCTCGACGTGGCAGGTCGCCAAGCGCCTCATCATGGAGTCGGTCGACGATCCGAACAGCACCCTGCGGACCAAGGTCGCCGAGAACGTGGCCGGCTTCGGAATCAGGCTGCGAGACGACGAATCCATGCGTGAGAAGGTCGACGGCTGGCTGGTGCAGGGCACCAAGTACATCGCGGAGAACTACACCGACGAGATCACCGGAGTCATCAGCGACACGGTCGAGCGGTGGGATGCCGACGAAGCGAGCCAGAAGATCGAGCTGCAGGTCGGTCGAGATCTTCAGTTCATCCGTATCAACGGCACCGTTGTCGGCTCGATCGCCGGGCTGCTGATCTACACGATTTCGACGCTCATCTTCGGCTGAGCTGTCCGGTATGTGACGTCCACCACGAGTGCTAGCAGTAGTGCTTGCAATAGTTAGCACCCTCTCCTATCCTGGGAAATGTCCACTGGAAAGGGAGGACGCAATGCCAGCGAAGTCGACGAACTCCGATGACGGAGATCGTGAATTATCCGGTGCCGCAGCCGGAGCAAGCGACTTGGCAGCTCGCGTCGTCAGCTCTGCGGCACACGACATCGGGGGGTTCATTCGTGCACAGCGGGAAGCCGCCCAAGTTTCGATGCGCCAACTTGCTCAACTCGCCGGCGTCAGCAATCCGTATCTGAGTCAGATCGAACGCGGATTGCGCAAACCGTCGGCAGACGTACTGGCGCAAATTGCCAAGGGTCTTCGGGTCTCATCAGAAGTCCTGTACGTCCAAGCGGGATATCTCGAACAACGCCCGCACAGTCCCATCAGGGACGCGGTGTTGGCCGAGACGGCCATCAACGAACGGCAGAAGCAAGTACTGCTCGAAATCTACGACTCGTTCTGTCGCGAGAACGAGTCGTCCAGACCAGCCGCAGCGCCCGATTCCGCTGAATCGGCCGCAATTCCAGACACCGAGACTTCACTAGGAGAACAAGATGACTGACAAGAACGCCATCGACAGCGTCAAGACCTCGCTCTACGCCGCTGTCGGCGCAGGCGACCTGGTTGTCCAGGCCGTGGCCGATGTAGTCGCTCAGGTTCGTGAGCGCGCCGAGAACACCCAGGGTGACGTCAACGGCCGTGTCGACGGTGCCCGCGAGAAGCTTGCTTCCGTTCAGGGTGACGTTGCCGAGAGCGTCGAGGCACTGCGCGAGCGTCTCGCCGGCCTGCCGTCCGAGCTGCCCGAAGAGCTCGCCGAGCTGCGAGAGAAGTTCGCACCCGAGGAACTCCGCAAGGTCGCCGAGGCATACCTCAAGGTTGCCGGCGATCTGTACAACTCCCTCGCAGAGCGTGGCGAAGACGCAGTCGAGCGCATCCGCAAGCAGCCCGCAGTCGAAGAGGGCATCGCTGCTGCAGAGTCGGCACTCGGCGACGCCGTCGAGCTGACCGAAGATGCACTCGGAACCGTTGCTCGTCAGACGCGCGCCGTGGGCGAGCAGGCTGCCAAGCTGGCCGGCCGCGCCGCCGGACGCATCTCCGACACCGCAGAAGAGGTCGGCGAGAAGATCGCTGACGCCGGCGAGAAGATCGCCGATGCAGGCGACGAGGCTGCACTGAAGGTCCTCGACCTCGGTGACCAGGCAGACGAGGCTTCCAAGGAAGCTGCCGCTCGCGTGACCGCTGCTGCGTCCGACGTCCAGGAGCGCGCAACCACCGCCGCCAAGAAGGCTGCTCCGGCCAAGGCTGCACCGGCCAAGGCTGCTCCGGCCAAGGCCACCGCGCCGGCTCCGGCCAAGAAGGCTGCTCCGGCCAAGAAGGCCTGATTTTGCCCAGCTCCACCTGACGAAGGCTCCCGCGCTCAGCCGAGTGTGGGAGCCTTCGTGTTCGTCGGGAACCGGATGAGAACTTAGGATGTAGTTGTGACTCAAGTCGATGGGCTAGTCGGTCTGATCTTTCTCGCACTCAAAGTGCTCGCGTTGGTGGGTGCTGTCTACGCGATCGTTCATGCCGTCAGGCAGCGTCCGGACGCCTTTACCGCGGTCAACAAATTGACCAAGCCGATCTGGCTCGGAATTCTGATCGTTGCGGCGTTGATCCTGCTGGCGACATCCCCAGTCGGTCTCCTGGGCATCATCGCGGTTGTTGCAGTGTGTGTATATCTCGTCGACGTTCGACCGCGCGTGGACGACATCCAGCATGGCGGTTCCCGCTGGTAGTGGGCCGCGGTTTCTGCTCATCCGGTGACGCGGTTCCAGGTCACCGTGTGTTGCCCCACTCTTCGCTCCAACGCTGACAACGCGCGTTGTTCGAGTGATAGTGTCGGTTAACGGCAGTCACACATAGATTGCATCCGTCTGTCGTCAGCAGCAGTCAGGGGTAAATGCATGTCCAGTCGTTCGCGCACCACAGAGCTTCGAGTACTGGCAGGCGCCGTCGGAGTGGGAGCACTCGTCGCGGCAGTCGCTGGGATCCGTCATAGGCGATCCACGCGCGGGTTGACTCTTTCGAGCGACGTCGAGCCCAACGCACTCCTGAAGACTCCGACGCTCAAAGCTGATATCAGCGAACTGACCACCGACGACGGTGCGATCATCAATGTCCGGGCTTACGGTCCCGTCGACGGCGATCCGATCGTTCTCAGTCACGGCTGGACATGCTCAACCGAATTCTGGTACCCGCAGGTCAATGCGCTTGCCGGTGAATATCGCGTCATCACCTACGATCAGCGCGGTCACGGACGCAGCACCGTCGGTAATCTTCCGCTCGGCCCGGACGTCCTCGCCGACGACCTCTCTGCCGTGCTGGCAGCCACGGTTCGCGAGGACAAGAAGGCGGTCATCGTCGGTCACAGCATGGGCGGGATGAGCATCATCGCCTGGGCTGGTCGTCACCCCGACGAGGTCAAGAAGTACGCGTCGGCGGTCATGCTCGCGAGCACCGCGAGTGAAAGGTTGATCGCCGAGACCACGGTCATCCCACTGCCCAATCGCTTTCCTCGGGTGCCTGTCCCCGTGGGCCGCGCCATCCTCAGTTCGCCCGTTCCGTTTGTCTCCTCAGGCGCCATGACGAAGGCGATCCAGTACGTCTCGATGTCACCGAACGCGACCAAGGCCGAGATTCAGTTCTGCGAGAACATCGTTCGTGAGTGCAAGCCGCGTATTCGTGGCGGTTGGGGAGCAGCGCTGAGCACCCTCGACATTCACGAGGGACTCGACAATCTCGAAGTGCCGACCACCGTGCTCGTCGGTTCGCTCGATCGGCTCACTCCGCCGGTCCATGCGCGCAAGCTTGCGCAGGTCCTCGACGACGCCGGCAACCTCGAACGGTTGATCGTGTTGCCGGGCGTCGGTCACATGTCGTCGATCGAGAACATCGACGAGTTCGACAAGGAAATCGTGCGACTGCGCAATCTCTAGCGCGCGGTGACTCCGAATCTGCGTAGTTCGAGAGCCGGATTCTTCATCCGAACCTCCGCGATTCGTTCGAGGGAGACGGTTGCAGTCGCCATACCCACGCGTTCTCCCAGAGATGCGACGATGACGCCCATCGGATCCACAATCATGCTCGCGCCTGATCCCGCCGGTGCGCATTGGTCGGCCGCCGCGACGTAGATCGTGTTCTCGATCGCGCGGGCGCGGACGAGAGTTGTCCAGTGATCTTCCTTCAACGGGCCGGGCACCCACTCTGCCGGGAGGAGGAGAACGTCGGCGCCTGCATCGACGATCCGTCGTGTCGTTTCCGGGAAGCGAAGGTCGTAGCAAGTCTGAAGACCGAACCGGACGTCTTCCACGACAAAGGTTTCGGGGTCGTGAATCTCACCGGCACGGACGACGTCCGATTCCTTGTAACCGAAAGCGTCGTACAGGTGCAGCTTTCGGTAGATCGCAACGACACCGAGTTTCGGGGCCAGGGCGACCAAGGTGTTCGAGATCTTGTCGGAGCCCGTAACTGCCTCGTTGATCCCGGCGACTATGTGAATGCCGAGAGTTGTTGCGAGGTCTGCCAGCGCTGAGACGAATTCGCCGTCGAGCGACTCGGCGGTCAAGACGAAACGTGAGTCCATGCTCGGAGCCGTGAACATCGCGTACTCGGGAGCGACCACGATGCGAGCGCCGGATTCCGCCGCTTCGCTCGCCAGTTTCGTGAGTTGCTCGAGATTCGACTGCTTGTCGAGTCCTGGGGCGTACTGTGCGATTGCTACGTCGACCATGTGGTTGTGCCTTTCTGGGCTTGGGGCGCCGGCATTCTCTCGATCTTGCCGAGCACCACGGTGTAACAGAAGATTCCGCCGATGAGTACCGCACCGGTCGCGATGAACGCGCCGGCGAACGAACCGGTGGCGTCGACCACCATGCCGGTCACGATGGGCGCCGCGATTCCGAGCAGATTCGCCACGAAATTGACGATGCCGCCGAGCGACCCGGTGTATCCCTCAGGCGCAATGAGCGCCACGATGGACGAACCTGCGGGGACCGACACTGCCAGTCCTGCTGCTCCGATCGAGAGGAAGATCAGGGCGACTGCGATCGATCCCGCGTATGCCGCTCCCGTGACAGCAAGTGATGCCAGGAGGCTGACCACGAGGACCGTACGGCGGACCTTGGTGACGTCACCCGTTTTGGCCAACCACCTGTCCATCAGGATGCCGGCGATGAGGAACTGTGCGATCACGGCGACGAGCCACGGGATCATCGTGTAGATGCCGCCCTTGAGGAGGTTGACCCCGAAACTCTTCTCCAAGTAGGCGGGGAGCCAGGTCAAGAGCACGTAGTAGGCGTACGTATAGGACGCGTACCCGAGTGCGAGTCCCCAAGTCTTGCGTCGCCGCAGGAGGTAGCCCAGACCATTGAGCGAACCGCTGGTTTCTGCGTCCTCGTCTTCGGCGCCGCCCTCGCGGATGTAGTCGAACTCCGCTTGGCTCAGCCGACCTTTCGCCAGTGCCTCTTTGGGCGTCAGATACAGCAGCCACCAAATCGCGAGGTAGGCCACGGAGAGGATGCCGGTGAAGATGAAGGCCGCGTGCCAGCTGAACGTCGTGACCAAGAACGCCATGATCGGGATGCCGATCACGTTCGAGATCTTGGCACACCCGTCGAAGATGGAAGTCGCGGTCCCACGCTCCTGCTTCGGGAACCATTGGCCGATTGCTTTCCAGCCGGCCGGGACAGTAGGCGCTTCGCCGACACCGAGGACGAGTCGGGCGACCAGGAGCATTCCCAGTCCACCTGCCGCAGCGGAGGCGAACGACGCCACGGCCCAGAGAAACGCGGCAGCTCGATTGACCCACCGCACGCCGATGCGGTCGATGAACGAACCGATCGGCATCTGGAGCATGGCGTACGTCCACAGGAACGCGGACGAGACCATTCCCATTTGCGAAGCGCTGATGTCGAAGTCGCGCATGATCTCCGGTGCGGCAATGGAGAGGTTCACGCGGTCGATGTAGTTGACGAACATGCCGACGCCGAGAACTCCGGCGATACCCCAACGGGCACGGCCGATCTTCGGCGGGACGGCCGCCTTTATCGGTGACGAGCCGGGTTCCGAGGTTTGTGTTGTCATCGAGACTCCCGAATCCGAGTGATCTGATCGAGCGGTCCGGCAAAGCCGGCAGCGAGGGCACCGTGCTGCATGATCAACGCCATCTGATCAGCGCCGTGTCGGACGGCAAATTCTTTCTCTTCCACGCTCCACGCCGGCAGTACCCACGGCTTGCCTGCTTCGGCTGCCGCTGCGGCAACGATAGCGAGGTCGGCAAAATCGCCCTCGGTACGTGTGTATGCACCGCGTTCTCGGCGCAGCGAAAGATCGGACGGGCCAACGAAGACGCCGTCGACGGTGTCCAGTGCCAGGATGTCTGCGATGTTCTCGATTGCTCCGGCATCCTCGATCATCGGGTAGCAACGGGTGAAGGTGTCCTGGCGACGGACCCAGTCGTCGGTGAAACCGCCGTAGTTGGTCGTGCGCCCGCCGGCGAAACTACGGTCGCCTAGCGGTGGGAATTTGGCGAACGCAGTGACTTCCTTTGCATGGGAAGCATTTTCGATGTGCGGAATGACAACGGCAGTGGCGCCGAAGTCGAGAGCCTGCTGAATGGGTCCGCGCTCGGGTCCCAGTACTTTCGCGAGAACCTCCATGTCCAGGCCGCGAAGGAAGGGGATGAATCGCTCGAGGTCGGCAAGGTCGAACGACCCGTGTTCGATGTCGAGGATCACCGCGCCGTAGCCGAGCCCACGCGCAATTTCTGCTGCGGCAAAGCTTGGATCGGACAGCCAGATCGCGTGACGGCGGTCGGCGGGAGTGCTGAACATGCTGGTGGGCTCCTTGGCAGTAGGGATTTTACGACTGATCTGATCGGTGTGACGACCCGCACAGCTGTCGTATACGTCATGTATACACAGAGAATGCTTGGTGTGTCCAGAGTCGGTATGATGAATTTGTTACAAGTTCGTCAACCCGGCGGACGCCAGTGCGAAGGGATTGTGATGTCGACACCGGCAACTGCCGACCCGTCAGCCACCCAGGGGCCGGCACGCGACCGCGTCTACGTCTGGTTGCGGGACGAGATCATTCGTGGATCGATCGAAGGGGGGCGATTCCTGGACGAGCTGTGGGTCTCCGGGACCATGGGGGTGTCCCGTACGCCGGTCAGAGAGGCATTCCATCGGCTGG
Organism: Rhodococcus sp. AQ5-07; assembly: GCF_009707305.1. Classification (NCBI taxonomy): domain Bacteria; kingdom Bacillati; phylum Actinomycetota; class Actinomycetes; order Mycobacteriales; family Nocardiaceae; genus Rhodococcus; species Rhodococcus sp. AQ5-07. Next base: position 187,847 of record NZ_CP046099.1, read on the forward strand.
CCGCCGAAAAGTTCATCACTCTCCTGCCGCGCAAGGGCGCGCAGGTCCGAACCGTGACAGCCCGTGAGCTCGAAGAGGTCTACCAGAGCCGGCAACTGATCGAGGGTCACGCGGTGACGGTGCTGTGTGCCCGAGGCTTCGGCGCGCCGACGTCAATGATCGAGCTGATCGAACCGATGGAAGCTGCAGGGCGCGAACGTGATTGGTTCGAGGTTTCCGGTCTCGACCGGCAATTCCATCTTGCGATGGTCAGAGCTGCACAGAACTCGGTACTGACCGAACTCTACGAGTCGCTCCGGTCACGGCAACAGAGAGTTGCGGTGCGCGCCCTGAACGTGGGACCGCACCGCCTGGACACGATCAATGCGCAGCATCGTGCCTTGGTTGAGGCGCTGGACGAATCCGATGCAGACAAGGCTCTCGAAATTCTGGCCGCACACCTCCGGCCGGTACCGGAGGTCCTTGCCCTCTTGCCTGCCGATCAGCCTTAGCTGAATACGACCGTCTTGCGCCCGTGGACCAGAACACGATCCTCGAGGTGCCAGCGCAGTCCGCGTGAGAGCACGAGCTTTTCGATGTCTCGACCCTGGCGGACCATGTCGGCGACATCGTCGGCGTGGTCCACACGGATCACGTCCTGCTCGATGATCGGACCGGCATCGAGTTCGGCGGTCACGTAGTGGCAGGTGGCGCCGATCAACTTCACGCCGCGTGCGAACGCCTGGTGATAGGGGCGGGCACCGATGAACGACGGCAAGAAGCTGTGGTGGATGTTGATCGCGCGGCCGGCCCAGTGCTCGCACAGTGATTCGGGAAGCACCTGCATGAAGCGTGCAAGAACCACGGCGTCGGGGTTGTGGGCGTCGACCAGGGCGCGGACCTTCTCGAAGGACGGTCCCCGTTCGGCCGGGTCCTTGGCGAACGGAACGTGGTGGAAGTCGATCCCGTGGCGCTCGGTGACACTGCGCAGGTCCTCGTGATTTCCGATGACGGCGCTGATCTCTGCCGGAAGTTCTCCGCCCGCGGCGCGGCCCAGGAGGTCATGCAAGCAGTGACCTTCCTTGCTCACGAGCAGCACGATCTTCTTGGGTGCGCCGGAGTCGTGAAGAGTCCACTCGGTTTCCGGACCGATCTCGGCCGCAACAGCTTTGAACCGTTCACGAAGCTCGTCGATGCTCATGCTCACAGACGACGCACGGACCGCCTGACGCGTGAAGAACCATCCGGTGTCGGCATCGGCGTGGTACGCGGCCTCCACGATCCATCCACCGACGTCGGTGAGAAAGGTCGAGATGCGTGCGACGATGCCCGTGGTGTCGGGGCAGCCGAGGGAAAGAACATAGCGACGATCGTCGATCGAAGGTGCAGCGGTCATGCGGCCTAGTCTCTCAGGTGCGGCTGCGGCGACGGTCGCGTGGTGGTGTGCCAAGCTTTCCATCATGTCTGAAGCTGCACTCACTCGTTCCCAGGTTGCCGCGATGGTGGACCACACTCTCCTCAAACCCGAAGCCACCGCGGCCGATGTGACCGCCCTGATCGACGAGGCACGCAGCCTCGGTGTGCTGGCCGTCTGTGTCTCGCCGTCGATGTTGCCGATTCGCGCCGACGGACTGGTGACGGCGGCCGTCGTCGGATTCCCGTCGGGGAAGCATCATTCACTGGTCAAGGGTGCCGAAGCGCGACTGGCCGTCGATCAGGGCGCTACCGAGATCGACATGGTCATCGACGTAGGAGCGGCGGTCGCCGGCGACTACAGCGCTGTGCTCGCAGACATCCTCACCGTCCGTGAGGCGATGGGGGAGAGTGCGATCCTCAAAGTGATTCTCGAAACCGCTGCCCTGTCCGACGAGGCCATCGTCGAATGTTGCCGCGCAGCCGTGCGTGCCGGGGCGAACTTCGTCAAGACCTCCACAGGCTTCCACCCCGCGGGTGGGGCGACGGTCGAGGCCGTCGAACTGATGGCACGGACGGTCGGCCCAGCCGTGGGAGTCAAGGCCAGTGGCGGAATACGTACGACGCAGGCCGCACTCGACATGATTGCGGCCGGCGCCACCCGTCTCGGATTGTCCGGAACCCGAGCAGTATTGGACGGTCTGACCGACTAGGTCAGCAGGCCGCAGCTGTCCGGCACCGCCGAGGCGTTCTGGTTGTTCGCGTCGGCGACGGGCATGGCGTAAGCGCCGCCCTCCAGTGAGATCTGGATTGCGTCGTCGGTAACGGTCAGCTTGGTGGGCTTCATGTCCAGCGGGTACGTCTGCAGGCTGTCGGTGAGTGTCTGGACGATGCCGTCGACCAGGTCTGTCGGCAGACCCAATCCGAGAATCTCGGCGCCGACGGTCTGAACGTCGACCACACCGTTGGTGACGGTGGGCTTGACCGTGAGCTTCGCGAGCCCGACCGGTCCGACGTCGAACGCGAGTGTTCCGGCGCTCGAGTCGGCGGTGACGCCGGAGACGAGGCCACCGAAGGTCTGCTCCTGCAAGGTGGCGAGAATGCCTGCGGTAGACCAGGTGACGTCGGCGCTGGAGCTGCCGATGGTGCCGCTGTTACCCGCCGAGGGCTGCAAGTTGATGTCGTTCACCTTCGCGTGAACCTGCATGCCCGTTGCGGGGCCGAACGAAGAGTCGTCACTGTCGATGCTGATGTACGGCACCTTCTTGTCGACTGCCTGCAGGAGTACGGGCTTCCAGCTCAACCCGACGTCGACCTGGGATCCCAGTTCGCTCTGGAACTGATCGGCCATGCAGGTCTTCACCTGGTTGCGTACGTACAGTTCTCCACCGACGAGTGCCGCCACGAGCACGGCGATCACCACGAGAAGGATGACGAGCACTCGGTTGCGCGGACGAGGGTTGTTCGCTGCGACAGTCATTCGCCAGATTCTTCCCGACGAGTCTGAACGAACTCTGTGAATACGCACTTCCTCATTCCTGTGATGCGCGACACAGTCGCCCGTAGTCTGTTCGAAACGGCGTTTTCGACGGTCACCGGAGGTGGTCATGGCTTCGGACTACGAATCACTCGAGCTGCTTGCGCTGCGACAGTGTGGATTTGTCACGGCTCTCCAAGCGTCCGAACTGGGTTTCGGTCTGGCGTCGATGGAGGAGATGACGGAATCCGGAACATGGACATGTGAGTGCCGCGGACTCTTTCGCCTCGAACGCGTCAGGCATACTGCCTTGGACGAATTTGCGAAGTGGTGCACGTGGTTCGCCGGTAGCGCCACCGTCTCGCATTACAGCGCCGCAGATCTACATGGCCTCGGGCACCTGCAACCTCGCTTCATTCATCTCTCGACAGCGCACCCACTCGCGGCGCCGACCCGCCAAGTCGCCCTGCACCGACTGCCGCTCGCGGACGACGAGTGCGAACAGATTGGACCCATCCGCATCACCACGCCTTTGCGCACCGTGCACGACCTCGCATCCGGTGGAATTTCTCAAGTTCTGCTCAACGAAGTAGTCGCCGATGCGGTGGCGATAGGTCGACTCGACGCGCACGAGTTGTATCTCTCGTGTGAAAACGCGAGCATCGACGTTGCCGTCCGAGTGGAGTTGGCGCTCGCCGCAAGCCTGTAATCGAGATTTCTATGCTTCTGCGACCTTCTGGCATCACGTTCGAAATCGAATATGACACCAATATCAGAGATTTGAAATGCGCTACTTCGGGGCGAATATTCTCTCTTCAGTGCAGGTGGAGCGATATCTGGACCAGTACTTCGGGACTTTCGACCCATGATCGCTGCAGCTTGGTGATGTCGGCGATGAACTAATTCGGTGAAAAGCGTAGTTACTTTACAGTCAATGGGATAACGTCACGGCATCAAAAGCAGACGGACGCTTGTCCTGGACGGCTGTCTGCTCCCGTGTGCGAGAGGGATGTGGATGTCCGTGAGTGGTGTTCGTCGTGTTGTCGGTGGTTTGAGTGTGTTTGCTGTTTCTGCGGGTTTTGCCGTGGTTGCGGGTGTCGGGGTTGCTGGTGCGGCTCCGGTGACGGCGGAGTTCAATTCCGATGGGTACAAGGTGACTCGGACGATCAGTAACGGCACGCCGTCCGAGGGTGATGTGATCACGTCGAAGACGGTGTTCAAGCGAACTGCTGGAGTTCACAATCTGTATGCGGTGCGCGATTTTCATCCGGCGTGTATGACGTATGTCGATGGTTCGGCGACGGTGAACGGTAGTGCGTTCCGTGTCAACGAAGTGGCTACTGATTCTGTTCGGTTGAGTGCGGGTGCTACGGAGTGGCCGATGTGGGGCGGTGACGTCAAGACGTTCGAATTCCAGTATCGCGTCGGCGCGGATTGTGCTCGTGGTACCAATTTGTCGACGACGGTGCATTTCGACGGGACGGTGTTCGTTGACGACACGACGAATGGTCGTGGCCCGTCGATCAATGTTCAGAAGAACGTCTCGACGACGGCCGTGTCACCGGTCAGTGGCGCTCAGGTGGGGCAGCCGGTGACGTTGAGTGCGACGGTGACCGGTGGTGCCGACGGTGATTCGGTGGAGTTCTTCGACGCAGGTTCCAAGATCGGTGCGGGCGCGCTCGCCAATGGTGTTGCAACACTTGCCTGGACACCGACCACCCGTGGAGATCACTCGATCACAGCGAAGTTCGCCGACACGGCGCGTGCCGTCGGTTCCGCTTCGGCAGCGCTGATCGTGAACGTTTCGCAGGCCGATGCTCAGTCCAGTACGACGCTGGCGCCGATCTCGGGCGCGCAGGTCGGCAAGTCGACCACTCTCAAAGCGACTGTGTCCGCGTCGGGCACCGGTGGAACGGTCACGTTCAAGGTCGGCGGAACGGTGCTCGCTTCGGTGCCGGTGGCAGGCAACGGTGAAGCGACCTACGCCTGAGTGCCGACGGTTGCCGGTGCGCAGAACGTCGAGGCTGTGTTCGCCGGCAGATCCGGCGTCACCGGGTCGAGTACCACCGCGAATGTGACAGTCGCCGAACAGCCCGCCGGAACAACAAGCTCCACAACAGATCTCAGCGTAGTAGCGGGGCAGGTCGGCGTTGCACAGACGATCTCCGCTCAGATCAGTCCTGCAAATGCCGGTGGCACAGTCACCTTCAAGGACGGTGAGACCGTCATCGGCACGGCTACGGTCGATTCATCCGGGAAGGCCAGCCTTTCGTGGAAGCCCGCAACTCAGGGTCAGCGAATTGTCGCGGCGGAGTACTCGGGCGCCGGCACGGTGACGGCATCCTCCGATCAGGTCTCCGTCCAGATCGCCGCACCGGTCGACGGTGAAGAACCAGGCAACGGCACCGGTTCGCTCGGCAGCCTCGGCAACATCTTCGGCTCCTAGCAATCGATACCCGGTGATGCCCCGCCCGCTTCAGGTGGTGGGGCATCACCCATATCCCTCACTTCTCGAGAAGGAAAATCTATGTCTGTAGGTTCTGCACGTCGTGCAGTTGCAGGTTTGAGTGTGTTTGCTGTTGCTGCGGGTTTCGCGGCGGTTACGGGTCTCGGGGTTGCGGGAGCTGCGCCGGAGACACCGGGTTCGTTGACGTGGAATGCGAACAACTACGAATACACGCGGACGATCAGCAATGTGACTCCGTCCGAGGGCGAGACGATCACCGTGAAGACTGTGTTCAAGCGGAAGAACATCGTCGTGGATTACCTGTATGCGATCAAGGATGTTCATCCGACATGTCTGACGTACGTCGAGGGTTCGGCGAAGGTGAATGGTTCGACGCGGAGTGTCGAGTCCAAGGGTGCTGATTTTGTTCGTGTGAAAGGGTCACTGACAGAGTGGCCGCTGTACAACAACGACTCGAAGACTTTCGAGTTCAAGTACACGGTGGGCGCGGATTGTGCGCGTGAGGTGCCGTTGGATACTTCGGTGCATTACAACGCGTCAGTGACGAGTTCCGATTTCCAGAACAAGGGCCCGGCGGTGACGGTGTCGAAGAACATTTCGGCGACGACGCTGTCACCGGCCAGCGGCGTGAAGTTGGGACAACCGGTTCCGCTGAGCGCGACGGTGACCGGTGGTGCCGACGGTGATTCGGTGGAGTTCTTCGACGGTGCCACCAAGATCGGTGCGGGCGCGCTCGCCAATGGTGTTGCAACACTTGCCTGGACACCGGCTGACGTCCGAACCCACAGCGTGACGGCCAAGTACCTCGGAAATGCAAAGGTGGCGACCTCCACGTCGTCAGCTGTCGACGTCGTCGTGTCCGAAGCGGACAAGAGCACTGCAACCGCGATCACCGGTCCCGCAAGTGCAGTTGCAGGTGAGTCCGTGACCGTCGAGGCTACGGTGTCGCCTACTCCGGCGGGTGGCACGGTGCAGTTCAAAGACGGTGCAACCGACCTCGGCGGCGCCGTTACCGTCGATGCCAACGGCAAGGCTTCGCTGACGAATTCCTATGCAGTCGGAGCGCATTCGATCGTGGCGGTGTACTCCGGTTCCGGTGTCTACCAGACTTCGACGTCGGCGCCGCATGCGCTGACAGTCGCTCCGGTGGTGGTCGAGGAGAACACAACGACCACCCTCGTCGGCCCGTCGACGGCGTCGACCGGTGAGGCATTGTCGTTCACTGCCTCTGTCTCGACCGGTGTTGCAGGTGGCACCGTGCAGTTCAAGGAAAGTGGCAGGGATCTGGGCTCCCCGATTCCCGTGGACGCAACCGGAAAAGCGACAACCACGCCGATCTTCAACGTGGCGGGTGAGTACAGCATCACCGCAGTGTTCTCGGGTTCGGGTAACTACCTGGGCTCGACATCGAACGCCCAGACCGTGAACGTCAAGGCGCCGGCTCCCACCGACCAGCAGACCCAGACGGTCTTGACCGTTCCGGCGGATGCAAAAACCGGTACGGCAGTTGGTCTGTCCGTAACCGTCACGCCGACGCCGGTTGGCGGCACAGTGCAGTTCAAGGACGGCTCGGGCAATCTCGGCTCGCCGGTGCCGGTCGTCGAGGGCAAGGCGTCGATCATGCACGAGTTCGCGAGCGTCGGTACGCACGACATCACGGCCGTCTACTCGGGTGCAACAGGATTCCTCACTTCTACCTCGGCCGCTCAGTCGGTTTCGGTCACGGCTCCGGCCGCGGAGGATCAGGAAACGTCCATCACCGTGAGCGCTCCGGCGTCAGCGGTCAAGGGCGCGAAGGTTGATCTCGTTGCGGCAGTTGTTCCTACGCTCAGTGCGGGAACGGTCCAGTTCATGGACGGAACCACCCCGATCGGCGGACCGGTTGCGGTAGTGAACGGCAAGGCCACGCTCTCGCATACCTTCACCGAACTCGGTGATCGCCGAATCACCGCGGTGTTCAGCGGAACTGACGGCTATCTCGGTTCCGAGACCCAGGCCGCAGTCACCGTCAAGGTCACGGCAGAGTCCGACGGCGGCGATCCCGGCAACGGCGGCAGTTCGACAGGTTCGCTGGGAAGCCTGGAAAACATCTTCGGGTCCTAGCCCGACGCCTGCACACGGACGCCTCGCCGCGGAGACAACCTCTGCGGCGAGGCGTTTCCCGTCTGCGAGTTCAGGGGTTCGGCGCTACGACATGCCATGGCACCGTCAGGATGCAGTCGCGAAGACGTCGTCGCGCGGGTTGCACGGGAATTCCTTGCGCCCGAAGAATTTCCAATGCGGCAGCCCAGCGATGCCGAGGTCCGAACGAGGCGTGTGGCGCAGCGGTGGCCCAGGCTCGATCGGCCGCGCTGAGCAGCGCGTGGATCGGCTCACCTGGAACGTTGCGGTGGATGAGAGCCTTCGGGAGACGTTCCGCGATGTCGGAAGGACGCTCGATGTCGAAGGGGTCCCAGGCCAGTGTCAGGGTCAATGGACGATCGGCGTCGAGAAGCACCCAGGCGCAACGCCTTCCGAGCTCGTCGCAGGTTCCGTCGAGTAGCAGTCCGCCGGGGGCGAGGCCGGACTGAATGTGCGCCCACGCAGAGTCCACGGCGTCTTCCGGATACTGCCGGAGGACGTTGAAGGCGCGTACGAAAACGGGTGTGAGACCGGCCAGTTCGAATCCGCCACGGGCGAAGCTGACACCGTCACGACTCTCGACCACGCGGGCGGGGTCGATCTCGAGCCCGATGACGCGTCGATCCCGCCGGACAGCGGTGAGGCGGCTTGCCATCTCGAAGGTGGTGTCCGGCCTCGCCCCGTACCCGAGGTCGACGATCAACGGATCGGCCGCGTTGTTCAGGGCGTGCGCGATAGTGCGGTTGTGGACGATCCACCGGTCACTTCGTCGCAGTCTGTTGATCCCCGTCGTGCCACGGGTGATGACCCCCTCGATCTTCGGGGGTGGAGCCTTCTTCACGCCGGCTTCAGCGTGCGGCGAGCCAGGTCGCCGTGACCTGAGCTTCGGTGCGGAACAGATCGACGAGGTTGATGAGCATGAGCTGTTCCAACTTCGCGCCGATGAACGGTATGAAGACCTTCGCCTCGGACGTGGTTCGCAGCGTGGACCCGGTATCGGTCGCGAACAATTCCATGGTCCCGGACAGATTCCCCGGCCCGGCCGGGATGGACGCTTCGTACGTTCCGGTCACGGTGTCACCGAAGGCGCCGTACGACTCCTTGCGCGTGATGACCAGATCCTTCTTCATCACCGTCTGAGCAATGTCCGGCAAATCGGTGCGCGGAAGAATGTGGTGCAGTACGAGATCGATTCCGGAATCGGTGACCTCGAAATGTTCCACATGGTTCTCGGAATGCTTGCGCATCTCCTCGACGCGGGCCTCCCAGTACGAGCGGTCCGCCAGTGCCGCGTAGACCTGCTCGGGGGAGTGCTGATAGCGGGCGGAGTAGTCGATGCGGCGAGCCATGATCGGAAAGAATACCTGTTACGCGCTGTGACAAGCCAAATTGGCCGTATCCACAACTATCGCCGCCCGCAGGATTTTACTTCGCGATCCACTCCCGGGTGAAGTCCTGTTCGGCCTGGATGAGCCGGACAACCTCGTCGACGATCGCGCTTTCGATCTTTCCGCCGAGGAACGGGATCTTGACCTCGACCTCACCCTCGATTTCGAGAGTGGCGGAGTTCTCGTCGCCAGTCAGGACCTGCGTGCCCTCGATACGGGCGGGAACACCGTCGACGTGGGCGGAGAAGGTGCCAGTGGCCTTGCCGTCCTTGAAAGGAGCCATCGTCTCACTGCGCTTGATGACGATGTCGCCGTTGACGACCTTCGACACCATGCTCGGGAGATGCTCGGCAGCAATGATCTGCGACATCGTGACCGCGACGGTCTCGTCGCGAACGGTCAGCTCTTCGATCGCCGCGCCGGGACCACCGACAGCGACGATTCGGTCGCGCCAGTACTGCTCGGAGGTCACCGCCTCATGGACCTTCTCGGCGGGGACTGTGTACTTCGACGAATGCTCGATGCGACGGCTCACGATTGTGGAGGCTACCGTTTATCGATGTGTGGGACGTAACCATTGGCAGACGCGTCGTGGAATCAGGCGCTTTCGTGTCCGAGAACGTTGACTTGTCGGGATTGACGACGCTCCGAATCGGAGGACCGGCGCGGCTGCTCGCCGAATGCCCGACGACGCAGTCGTTGATCGACGTCGTGACGCTGCTCGATCGCGAGCAGATCCCGACGCTGATTCTCGCCGGCGGATCGAATCTCGTGATCTCGGACGCGGGATTCGACGGAGTTGTCGTTCGTGTGGCCAACACCACCGTGAGCCTCGACACGGACCGCGTCATTGCCGAAGCGGGCGCAGTGTGGGACGAAGTAGTCGGCCAATCCGTCGCCGCGGAACTGGGCGGCCTCGAATGCCTGTCCGGGATTCCGGGCTCGACCGGTGCGACGCCGGTGCAGAACGTCGGCGCGTACGGCGTCGAGGTGGGCTCGCGGCTCCGGCAGGTTCAATTGCTCGACCGACGCAGCGGCGAAGTGTCGTGGGTCGAACCGTCGAAACTCGAGTTGGGCTACCGGTCGAGTGTTCTCAAGCATTCCGATGCAGCAGTGGTTCTCGCCGTCGAATTCGATGCGTCGACCGACGGATTGAGCGCCCCGCTCGCGTACCGCGAACTGTTCACCGCACTCGGGGCCGAGGAAGGCGAGCGGTTGCCTGCGTCGCAGGTCCGCGAGGCGGTTCTGGGATTGCGGACAGGCAAGGCGATGGTGCTCGATCCGTACGACCACGACACTTGGAGCGCGGGTTCCTTCTTCACCAACCCCGTGGTGCCGGACGACAAGCTGCCCGCTGTGCTCGGAGCAATAACCGAACAGCTCGGAGACGTCACCGTGCCGCAGTTCCCGGGCAGTGGTGGAACCAAGCTCTCGGCCGGATGGTTGATCGAACGGGCCGGATTCTCCAAGGGTTATCCCGGTGAAGATGCACCGGCCAGGCTGTCGACGAAACACACCTTGGCGTTGACCAACAGAGGGTCGGCAACGAGCGCGGATGTGGTCTCGCTCGCGCGGACGGTTCGCGACGGCGTCGAAGCCGCGTTCGGTGTCCACCTTGAACCGGAACCGGTAACTGTGGGCTTCACCATCTGATTCCTGACGGAGCCCGCAGGTAGCCTGTTGAAGTGCATGAGCTGGGTGGTCGGAGAAGTCGTTCGCGTCTTGTTGCGTTGGTAGCTGTATTGCTCGCTGTGATGGTGGCCGCTGTCGGCTGCACGATCGGTGGCAAGGACGGACAGGGCGGTGCGGCGGCCGCCGAACCAGCACCTGTTGCGACCGTGGTGTCGACGCCGGCACCCGGTACCAAAGACGTCAGCCCGGTCGCGCCCGTCTCGGTTGCGGTGGCCCAGGGAACACTGGCCGACGTCAATCTGAGCAACGCGGCCGGTAAGGCCGTCGCCGGACAACTCTCGCCTGACAAGACGACGTTCACCGTCAGTGAGGCACTCGGCTACGGCACCACGTATTCGTGGTCGGGCTCGGCAACCGGAACCGACGGCAAATCCGTGCCAGTGCAGGGGAGCTTTACGACGGTCGCCCCGGAGTCGACCACCGGCGCCACCCTCAACATCGCCGACGGCCAGGAAGTTGGAATCGCGGCACCGATCACGTTGCAGTTCGACAACTCCGTCGTCGACAAGGCGGCCGTCGAGAAGGCGCTTGTCGTGACCACCGTGCCGCCCACCGCCGGATCGTGGGCATGGCTGGCCGACGACAACGGCGGGTCACGGGCCCATTGGCGTCCGGCCGATTACTGGGTGCCGGGCACAACTGTCCATCTGGACGCCAAGCTCTACGGCTTGAACTACGGCGGTGGCGCTTACGGCGACCAGGATCTCACGCTCGACTTCACGATCGGTCGTAGCCAGATCGTGAAGGCGAACGCGCCGAGCCACCGCATGCAGGTGGTGCGTGACGGTCAGACGATCATGGACATTCCCGTCAGCTACGGCGAGGGAAACGAACCTCGAAACGTCACGCGCAGCGGCATTCACATGGTGACGGAGAAGTACGAAGACTTCATGATGTCCAATCCGCCGTTCTACGAGAACGTGCGTGAGCGTTGGGCGGTGCGCATCTCCAACAACGGCGAATTCATCCACGCCAATCCTGAGACCACCGGGGTGCAGGGCTCGTCGAACGTCACGAACGGTTGCATCAACCTGTCGACATCCGACGCGCAGGAATACTTCGGAACCGCCCTCTACGGTGACCCCGTCGAGGTGACCGGCACGTCGATCGACCTGTCGCCTGCGGACGGCGACATCTACGACTGGGCGATCGATTTGCCGACCTGGAAGTCGATGTCTGCACTGGCGTAAGTCTGTACTGCTGTGAACCGAGAAATCCGTCGACGAGCGGAACCATCCGGGCGTTGCTTGCGTCAATACAGGTAAGCGCTGTCGGCTCGGGGGAGTCTGACGGGGATTTCGACGTCAGGGGGCAGCGGTGGGCATTCCATTTCTGGAAGATGTGCTTGGCAGGATCTCCGAAGCGACGCATGCCGTCCCGTCCGGCGTGGCGGCGTTGCCAGTTGTCGGCGCTCCCATCGCGAGCGCAATCGCTACATCTGCTCTGGTGCAATCCGTAACCGACGACCGCGGCGCGTTCGACGACGAGATGGCTGTTGCGACCGCCGACGCCGATGCAGAGCGCGCACGAGCCTGGGGTGAGCGCGATGCCCTCACGGCCCAGACGTCATCGCTCGAGTACAGCGAACATGCAATCGTGGACGACGATCCTTTCGATGCGATGTCACACTCCGAAATCTTCGACCACGTCAACGAGATGAATCCGGCAACCCTGAGTGCAATCGGTGAGGCCTGGAAGGCCATTGCCGGCCGGGTGGAATCTGGCATCGGGAAGTTCCAGAACGATGTGAACGGTGCAATCACCGAAGGCTGGCAGGGGCGCGGCGGCTCGGCTGCGTTGGAAGCAGTGCTGGCCTACTCGGCTGATGCGGGTGAGCTGAAGGTGCGCGTCGATCTGATCTCGAACAAGATCGAGGAGGCGAAGATCGCACTCGACGAGGCCAAACGCTCGATTCCGGCACCCGACGGCGCCTCGACGGTCGAGAGGTTTCTCAGCCTGGTTCCCGGGGCTACGTGGAAGCAGGCCCAATACGAAGCGGAAGAAGCCGAACGTCAAGCGCGCCAGGTGATGAAGGACGTGTATCTGCCGTACATGAAGCGTGCGGACGACCAGGTGCCGATCCTCCCGGCCGCTTTCAATCCGGTCACCGGCAATGGCGGGGCTGGAAGTGGCGGCGCATTCGGTGGTGGTGGTTCCGGCGGAGGAATGGCCTCGGGAACGGGGAACGGGCTCGGCGCGCCATCGGCGTCGGGTGGCGGAGTTGGTGGAGGAGTGGACGGTGGAAACTCCGGCGGTGCAAATCCGGCCGGAGACGGTTCCGGTCAGAACCCTTTAGGCCCCAATTCCGGAAATGGTGACAATCGTAGTGGTGTTGACGCCCAAGGGAATTCCGGTGCCAACGCCGCCCGGTCCGCAAACGATTCCGGCCCGGCCGGGACCACCGCGGCACATGCCGGTCCACTGTCCGCCGGTGCAGCGCCGGATGGCCTTGCCCGTGCAACTCCGAATGGTGCTCAGCTCGGTTCCGGCGTGCCGTCAGGCCTGGCGGGTAGCGGTTCGGGTGGAGGTTCTGCCGGTGGAATCGGTACCGGCGGCTTCGGCCCAGGCGGAACCGGAGGTGGAGCCCTCGGACCTGGCGGACCTGGCGGCGGTGGCCTCGCCGGTGGCGGACGTGGGGGAGTCAACGGAACTGGCGGTACTTCGGCGACGGGCGCGCAGAGCGGTCGGGGCGCGATGGGTGGCGTCGGCGGGATGGCACCGGGACGAGGGCAAGGGCAAGACGAAGACAACGTTCACGACACCCCCGGCTACCTCGTCACCGTCGAGAACGGTAACGCCCTGATCGGCGACCTACCCATGGTCTCCCCGGCGGTACTGGGCGAATGACCACCATGCAATGGCAGTTCACCGGCCTCGAATTCCAGATTCTCTGGGAAGCGGTCGGACGTGACCGACTCCCGTACCCGCTGCGGTTTCGTCCGGCGGCCGACACCATGAACGAGCTGACAGCGGAGCGACGTCGAGCGGGAGCGCACCTGTCTGCCGTGCTCGACGATCGGCTGCATCACGTTCTCGGTGCTCTTGCGAATCCTGATGCTCGTGTGGAGGTTTCCGGTTTTCACGGGCAGAAAATGAGTACGGTGACGCGATTGCACGGTGTTGTTGCCGGCGACCTGGGTGTGCTCCTGACTCAACTGCCCGGCAGGACTGTCGACTGTGGCTCCGACGTGGTTTTCACCGTCGCACGCCCATCGGCAATTCCACGGATGCTCGTCGATCACCTGCCGACCTGCCCCGCTGGATCGGAGCGTGGCCTGAACATCGAAAGGCCGAAAACTGCCGGGAGGCAGAGCTTTCTGAGCAGCGCAGCCGGTGCGCGCGGGAGCGAGGAAGTGAGCAGATTCTTCGGCCGAGAGCGGACCTCGATCGGTGAAGTCACCGCATACCCGGGAGGAGCCGTCGACAGCAGGCCGACAGGCGACGGAATAACATTCCACTGGTACGACTATGCCGGCGACGGTCGGTACATCATCACCGCGGGTGAAACCGTGAGTGCCCGCGGCGCTTCCGCGGAAGTGACGGAGGCCGAGATTGCACGCAATCTCGACTCCGTCCTCCGTCAGTCGATTCGCCCGAGGCTCTAGCTGTTCGGTGCGATTCGAACTAGCTGGTGGTGCGGTGGAACCGACCGGGGCTTGCCTGATCCCGCGGCTTGACGATGATCTGATCGAGGTTCACGTGTGACGGCCGGGACGCGACAAACCCGATGATCTCGGCGATGTCCTGCGCTACCAACGGTGTGATTCCCTCGTACACCTTGTCGGCCTTGTCCTGATCGCCCTCGAACCGGACGAGTGAGAACTCCGTCTCGACGGCTCCCGGCGCGATTTCGGTCAGTCGAACGGGCTTACCCAACAGTTCACCGCGCAATGTCCGATGAAGGACGGCTTGAGCGTGTTTGGCGGTGGTGTAGCCCGAGCCGTTGTCGTATGCCTCCAGCGCGGCCACCGAGGTGATGGTCACGACCTGACCGTCACCCGAATCGATCAGCTTGGGCAGCAGTGCCTTCGTCACACGCAACGTGCCCAGGACATTGGTCTCCCACATCCACCGCCAGTCGTCCAGATCGGCGTCCAGGACTGTTGCCAGACCCTTTGCACCACCCGCGTTGTTGACCAACACGTCGACACGGGGGACCACGGCCGCGAACGCGTCGACGGAATCCTCGTCGGTGACGTCGAGTTCGAGAGCGGTACCACCGATCTCCTCGGCGATCTTCTCGAGACGATCGACGCGGCGAGCACCGATCACGACGTGGAATCCCTGAGCGGCCAGGGTGCGGGCGGTGGCCTCACCGATTCCGGAGCTGGCTCCGGTGACTACGGCGATGCGGGCATCGGAAGAAATGGTCATGACGCAATCGTAGGGCTAGTCGGCGGCATACTCTGCCTCCCGTTCGATGGATTCGATGTGACGACGCGGTACCTTGACCGGGCCAGGGGTGTAGGTGACGGCGCGCAGCGCGCCGCTGTACCGGAATGGTCCGTGGCGTCGTCGTACTTCCCACGACACAGGTCCTCTGGCGTCGACCCCGACCGAGATGCCGGTCCACGGCGCCATCCCGACCAGTTGTACTTGCCCGAGCAGTTGGCCCGCGTGAATGCCGTCGACGCTGACGTGGAGATCCCAACGCAACCGCGGTAACACCGCCACGGACACGTCGATTCGCTTGGTGCCGACCGGCAATGGCCCCGCATCGACCACGGAGTAGGAACCGAAGGCGTTGTATCCGAGATGCAGGTTGCCGTCCTCGACGTAGAGAAGATATCCACCTTGTGGATCCCCATGGGCGACAAGGACGCCGGCGTCGCCTTCGCGGTAACCGTCGAGTTCGATCGTGATGTCGAAGTCACGGAACCCGATCAGTTTGGATGAGCGGTAGCGCTCCAGTGGGGGCGTTCCCGCAAGTAGTCGCACCGGGCGTGAGAGTGCCTCCTCCTCCGGACGGCGAACCGCGCCGACGGTATTGCCCAGTAGAGGAAACACGGTGTTCGCCCACGCCGAGTGGTCCCAGGCCTCGGCGAGTTCGCGAACCTTGTCGGGAAACCGTGATGCGAGGTCGTCGAGCTCGGTCGGGTCGGCTCGGACGTCGAACAATTGCCAGTGCGGTTTGTCGATGTCAGCTGGAGCGAGCGCCAGCAGTTTCCATCCGTCCTTGTAGTAGCCGCGGATTCCGGTCACCTCGGTGTACTGCTCGGTGTGGGTACTCGGAGCGGTGGGTGAACGCAGAACCGGCGCGCTCGACACACCGTCGAACTCCTTGACCGGCAGCCCGTTTCGCACGGTGGGGGTTTCGATTCCGGCCAGTTCGAGAAGCGTCGGCGTCAGGTCGGTGACATACGCGAACTGGTCGCGGATCCCGTTGTCGCCCGCTTCGGGTTTCAATCCCGCGGGCCAGGACAGGAGGAAGGGAACACGGATCCCACCGGCAAAGGATTGCCCTTTGTAGAACCGGAAGGGGGTGTTGGACGTCTGCCCCCATCCACGTGGATAGTGCACGCCCAATTCAGGTCCGCCGATGAGGGATTCGTCGTGGGGGACATCGCCCACCCAGTCCGGATCCTGAATATGTGCGAACTGCGCGAAGTAGCTTCGAGTCCCGTCCGAACCGCCCTCGGCGGTGCCGCCGTTGTCCGAGGTGAAGACGATGATCGTGTTGTCGAGTTCGCCCAGTTCGTCCAGGGTGTCGACGATGCGTCCGACGCTCTGATCGATCGAGTCGACCATCGCCGCGTACACCTCCATGTAGCGGGCGAACCGAGACTGCACCTCCGGCGTGAGCGAATCCCATTCGGGCACGTCGAATCCGGGTTCGGAGTTACGCGGCGCCTGACGTGTCCCCTCCGGAAAGAGTCCTTGCAGGAGCTGAGAGGCGAACCGCGACTCGCGGATTCGATCCCAGCCCTCGTCGTAGCGACCGCGGTATTTCGCCTGATCGGCGGGCTTGGCCTGTAAGGGTCCGTGCATGGCGACGTGTGCGAAGTAGAGAAAGAACGGCTTGTCCTGATCGTGGGCGCGAAGGTCCTTGATGTACCCGACAGCCTTGTCGGTCAGATCGTCGGTGAGGTAGTAGCCCTCGGGATACTCGTCGACGTCGACCACAGAATTGTCGGAGATCAGTTGATTGGGGTAGTAGAAGGAGTTGAGTCCTTCGAGTGAGCCGTAGTAGCGATCGAATCCACGCTGTGTCGGCCAGGAGTCACGACTTCGTCCCGGGGCGAGGTTTGCGTCGCGCACGAGATGCCACTTGCCCACCGCATAGGTCGCATAGCCCGCGCCGCGGAGGATTTCGGGGAGTGTCTGGACGTCGTCGGCCAATTCCAGTCGCAGTCCGGGGTAGCCCGGATCGGCGTTGGCGACAAAACCGTACCCGGCCCGGTGCGGATTCAGGCCGGTGAGAAGCGCGGCGCGCGACGGCGAGCAGAGGGGCGTCGTGTGATAGTTGGTCATTCGAATGCCCTGCGAGGCAAGGCGGTCGAGGGTGGGAGTCTCGATCTCGGAGCCGAACGGTCCGATGTCGCTGTATCCCATGTCGTCGATCAGAACCACGACGATGTTGGGTGATCCGAGAGGCGGGGTCGTGGCTGTGGGCCACGCCGGGGTCGAATCGGCTCCGGTGCGGCCGATTCGACCCTCGAAGCCTTCGTAACCGCGCGCGTGCGGCGGAAGGGCGGAATCTGCGTGAGTCATGAGTTGTTCGAGGCACCTTCTGCCGCAACTGCACCTTCGATAACCGAATACTCGGAAGCGTCGCCGGCGATACTGCGGCTTCGTTCCCCATGAATGTTGACCGGGATGTCGCCGGCAAGTGTGATGCGCTCCAGACGCCGGTACTGGTCGTCGTAGTCGGCGATCGCGTAATGCTGGGTGGCCCGGTTGTCCCAGATCGCGACGTCACCCGCTTCCCAGTTCCAGCGCGTCGTGTACTCGAGCTTGATGGCGTGATCCTGCAAGAGTTTGAACACACCGTTCGACTGTTCGGTGCTCAACCCGACGAAGTTCTTGACAAAATGTCCGAGGACGAGCGTGCGTTCTCCGGTTTCGGGGTGGACACGCACCACGGGGTGCTCCGTCTCGAAGTACGTGGACTGGAACTCCTCGCGATAGGCGGCCGTGCGATCTTCGGTGAGACGCTCGGCGCTGGTGGCCGCGTAATCGTAGACGTTCGTGTGGCGAGCCCAGAGGTTCTCCGCGAGCGCCTTGAGTGGATCCGGCAGTCCGTTGTACGCAGCCACCCCCGACGCCCACGTCGTCGAACCGCCGTATTCGGGCAGCTGCACCGCGCGCAGGATCGAAGCCTTGGGGATGCGATCGACGAAGGTGACGTCGGTGTGCCAACTGTTGGCCTTGCCCAGGTCCGAATCGATGGGCAGAACTTTTGCGCCGTGCGACTTCACCGTGGGGTGGGCAGTGGTCGGGGTGCCCAACAGCTGGGCGAACTCGTACTGCGAATCGTTGTCGAGGTGGTTCTGTCCGCGGAAGAAGATCACCTTGTGTTCGAGAAGCGCCTGTCGGATGAGTGAGATCGTCGCCGGATCGAGGTGCTCGCCGAGAGTGATTCCGTCGATTCGGGCGCCGATATGCGCGCCGAGGGGGGTGACAGTGCCGCGAGCGGCGCCGGCAGCCGCCCCGTTCGTTGATGCCGCGTCCGTGAGGGTCGGCTTGGCGAAAGCTGTAGACATGGTGCACCTTTCGTGGGGAGTGCACCCACCCAAACACGCGAGAATCCGCCTCGACAGGGTTGTGGTCAGTGTGATCGTTACCGCACCTGATTTGTGAATCTCGGTGAAGCTGCTACTTTTGGAGCCATGTCGACCGACCAGCCTGCCGCTTTGCGGGTCACCTATGTGACCGCTGCGCTTGGTTCGCGTCTGCCCTTGGCGCGAGAGCTGTGTTGTCGCCGCCGTTCTTTCTGCAGCTAATTTCTGCGCCTTTCCTGTCTTTCTCTTCGCTTGACCAGCGCAAAAGCTGATTTCGCGGTCGACAGAGATATGCGCCTTCTCCTCCTTCTGCAAGGGACAGCCATGTCGACACCCACAATCTCCGCCATTCCGAACATCCGATCGCGAACCGCGCTCTCGGGAACGCGGACCCGTACCCAGATCGTCGTGCCCGAACTGCGCATTGCCGACGGACCGTCCGCGACGGTGTTGCGCATTGCTCGATCCCGCGGACCGCTCTCTCGCGATACCGCGGCGAAAGCGTCCGGACTGAGTATTGCCACCGTGAACCGTCAGGTCACGAGCCTGCTGGACCTCGGGATCCTGCGCGAACGCGCAGACTTGACGGCCTCCGGCGCCATCGGGCGTCCGCGGGTTCCGTTCGAGGTCAACCACGAGCCGTACTTGACCGTGGGCATTCACATCGGTGCCGTCGTCACCAGCATCATCGCCAGCGACATTCGTGGCAAGGTGCTCGGCGCCGTCGAGATTCCGACTCCCGCCACCAATTCTGCTGTCGCGCTTGCCACCATTGCACGCTCGGCCAAATCGTTTGCCTCACGGTGGCACAAGCGTCGTCCCCTCGCCGTCGGCGTGGCCATCGGCGGTCGCGTCGATTCGGCGACCGGAGTAGTCGATCACCCGCGCCTGGGGTGGAAGGGCGCCAAAGTCGGATCCATCATCGGAGCCGGCTTGGATCTCCCCGTCTCAGTCGCAGCCCACGTCGAGGCGATGGCTGCGTCGGAACTTCTGCTCAGCACCGACCGTGCCGAAGCCCCGACGCCGGGTACTACCGGGCTGTACTTCTACGCCCGTGAAACTGCCGGTATCGCAATCACTTTCGAAGGTCGAGTGCACACGCCGTCCAGCGGACCCGGTTCGATCGCGCACCTTCCGACGGGTTCGTCCGCACGGTGCACCTGCGGCGCCGTGGGTTGCCTTGAAGCAACGATCAGTGACCGCGCTGTAGTTGCGCAGGCTTTGTCTTCGGGCGAAGTGATACAGGGCAGTGAGCGAGTCACGATCGCGGACGTCTACCGGGCTGCGTCGTCGGGTTCCATTCCGGCACACGAGCTTCTGGTTGATCGAGCACGCGTCCTCGGCCGGACAGTGGCAATGCTGCGTGACCTGTTCAACCCGGATCGTGTGATTCTGGGTGGTCAGGCATTCACCGACTATCCCGCCGGAGTGCCCCATGTCGCCGAGGCTTTCTCGACGGCATCCTCGTTGGAGCGTAAGGACATTCGAATTACCGGTTTCGGTAATCGGGTCCAGGAATACGCTTCCACGGTCGTGTCACTGAGTTCACTGTTTGCTGATCCCGCTGCGGCCATGCGTCGCGCGTCGGCCGTCTGACTGCGAAGAGGGTAGTCAGAGTTCCGGTCGATCCAAGACTCGCAACCATGATCCGTCGGACTGGCGGCGCGCGACCTGCGTGCGCCCGCCGGTTCCGTCGGAAGGTTTGGTCGAGGTCATGGCCAGGTCGCCGCTGATCACCGTCGGTAGAGATTCCTCGACGGTGAATCTCGGTGCAACTGCCAGCATCTGAGAGATCACCTCGCGGATGGCTTGGCGGCCCACGGTGAGTGATCCGGGCGGGAAGGCCATCACCGCATCCTCCTCGTAGAGTGCGGCGACGGCGTCTGCGTCACCAGCGTTGGCGAACTGCACAAAAAGCTTCGCGATGTCTTCCGGGGTTCCGGCCTTCTGAACGTCATCTGTTGTTGTCATGCTTCCATCGTTCTACCGCACCGGCGATAAGTCCAAGATCTAGTTTGTCTCGCAGCTAGAATCAGTAGTTATGGAACTTCGGCAGCTCGAATACTTTGCCACGGTAGTGGAGGAAGCCAACTTCACCCGCGCCGCCGAGCGGCTTCACGTAGCCCAACCGGGTGTGAGTGCGCAGGTCAAACGGCTGGAACGTGAGTTGGGGCAGGAATTGCTCGATCGAAGTGGTCGAACCGTTTGTCTGACCGACGCCGGGCGAGCCGTCCTCCCGCACGCCTACGCTGCACTCGCTTCCGTTCAGAGCACCCGCGACGCTGTCGATGCCCTGAACGGACTGGTTCGGGGTTCCGTTTCGGTCGGGATGGTCACCGCCTGCGCTTCCGCCGACCTCACAGATCTGCTCAGTCGGTTGCACAACAAACACCCCGGACTGGACATTTCGCTGGCCGAGGACGATTCGCGCAGTTTGCTTGCCGGAGTGTTGGACGGAACCTTCGACATAGCCGTCATCGGGGTGGCGGGCAAGCTGCCGGAAGGGCTCGAATCGAGGGTGATCACCGACGAACGACTGGTGGCCGGAGTGGCGGCCGATCATCCGCTGGCCGAGGTGTCGTCTCTGCCGTTTGCCGAACTCGCGACGCAATCGGTCATCTGTCTGCCGGAGGGAACCGGCATCAGAACGTGTCTGGACTTCGCGTGCGCCGCAGCCGGCACCAAGCCGACGGTTGCGCTCGAGGCAAGCAACCTCGGCATCATCGTTTCATTGGCAGCGCAGGGGCTGGGAATGGCCGTGCTACCGGAGTCGACAGTGGGGGAGTTGCATCGGATCGATCTCGAACCGGAAGCACGATCTCGGCTGGAATTGGTCTGGCGTTCGTCGGGCGGCAAGAATCCGGCGGCCTCTGCTCTCATCGATCTTGCGAGAGCTGTTCCCGCCGAGTGAGTTCGGCCTGCGCCCGATCCAATCCGCCGTGCTCGAGAGCGGCCAACCGTGACCTGTCCTTCCAGACTATGGTGCCGCGCCGGCGGACGATGACCGACATGGTTCCACCGAGATGCTCGAGCGCTCCTGGCACGTTTCGACGCTCGGCAGGTATCGGAACAGGAAGAATATGTGCGTCGGCGATGGGCGCGGTCCCGTCGATGTCGACGCTCCACTTCCGGCTGTAGCCGCGAAGAGTCCAGCGATCGTCGGACACCGTCGTCTCCACCTGTGACGTCAGCGGATTACCCAGCCGCAATACCGTTCCGTCCGGTAGCGCGGCAACGACGGCGGTGACTTCGGTGCGCAGAGGTCCGGCGCTGACCTGGCCGCCGGCAAACGCCACGCAGGCTCGAGGATCGGTGAACCCCTGTGCCTGTCCCCACCACCAGGATTCCGGGAATCCTCCCTTTCCCCAGTTCTTCTCGCCGTACACCTGTGCCCCGGTGAGATCCCAGTTCTGCCCGTCGATGACGGCGCTTCCCTCGACCCGGCCGCCGAGCAGCCACGGATGCCAGTATTGATTGAGTGCGGGAACTGATTGGAAGTAGCTCGATCCCCCGAAGCGGCGATGCGGCCAGAATCGCTGATTGCTGATCCGCACGTCGAGATGGCTGTCGCCGAAATCGACCTGCAGTCGATCGGCATTGCCGCGGAAAGCGTTGTCGGCGTAGGCCCCCAGGATCCGTGGATCGGCCGATCCGCTCGGATGTTCGGCGGTACGGAGGAATCCGCCTGGATGTGCCGCGAGACCGAGCGTCGACCAGTTGCCGCCGTCGGACTTGTTGATTCCGGCGAGCGCGATCACCACCCGTCCGCTGCCTGGCATCGTGAATCGCCAGAAGTAACCCTCCATCGCAACATCATGGGAGGCAAGCAGATTGCCGTACGGCAGGGTGGCACCCGAGGCGCGGTACGCGGGACGCTTCACGGTCCCAATACTGCCTGTGATGCGGTGACCTGAGCGACGAGGCGGCCCTCGTCGTCGCGAATCTCGGTCACGACCGCGACGGTGCTGCGCCCCGCATGCAGTGGCCGGGCGGTTGCGGTGACCGTGCCCTTGCGCACCCCGCGAGTGAACACGGTCGACGAACTGGTGGTGGAAGTGCTTGCACCGGGCGGAAGATTGAGGAATGCACAGACGGCGCCGACGCTGTCTGCCAGCGTCATCAAGGCGCCGCCGTGCATTCCGTTGCCGGCGGTGGTGCGGTGGCTGTCCCAATCCAGATGGCCGACAACCTGTTCGGGTGCCGCGCTGTCCAACTGAATTCCGGTGTGAACTGCAAAAGGCATGCTCGCGACAAGTTGTTCGAGGTCCATGCCTACCGATGGTAACGAGCCGCCGAAACCTCCGTCGGGACTTCGGTTTATCGAGGGCGGTGACTTCAGAGGGGAAGGGCGGTTTCGGACAGACCTTCCGGCGCGTTGCGGCGACGGAACCACTCGGTGCCGAATGCCGCGGCGAGCTGCTCCGTCGGCATTTCGAGGAACGGGCCGAAATCGCCGACCTGAGTTGCGTGCGCGTACATGGCCGCGCGCTTGGACGAGATCACCGAACTGACATCGACGGCGGTGGTGAGTTGGTCTGCGGGAAGCCCGAACGATTCGATGTCCGGCGGCTGCGCCTCTTCGGTCCACTCGGGGTTTGCCTGCATCAGCATCTTCATGTGATCGCGGTTGGTGGACGCCTCGTAGACGAACGGCGTGCCTGCGAGTTCTGCGGCCCGGACGCCGACGTGGTGGACCTGGATGTGATCCGGGTGCCCGTATCCGCCGTTGGGGTCGTAGATGGTCAGGACATCGGCGTTCTCTTCACGAAGAACCTCGGCAAGACGCTCGGCGGCCTTCTCGACGTCGACGTTGCAGAACGCTTCCGGATTCTCGTTCTCGGGCGTACCCACCATCCCCGAATCCGGGTAATGCAGGGACACGACGCGATTGGCGCCCAACGCGTCGGTGGACGCCTCGAGTTCACGGCTGCGGCGCTGAGCCAACGTCTCGTATTCGTCCAACAGGCCGTCGGGGAATTCACCGAGAGCACCGTCGGTAGCGGTGACGACTACGACGCGGTGACCTGCGTCGGCGGCCATTCTCATCACGCCACCCGTAGTGAAAACTTCGTCATCGGGATGGGCGTGGAAACACACCAGGACACTCATTCGCGCAATCGTAAGGCAAGTTACCGACAGGTCAACCCGAGCGCACAGTGAAAACGATTTGTCGAGTCGGCCTCGGCTCTGTGAACCTTGTTCAGTGCACGAGAAGCTGACATGAGCGAATCCACCAACAAAGGCCTGCTGAGCGCCTACCGCGAGATCTTTGCCGCCCCCGGATCGGTCGCCTTCTCAGCCGCCGGATTTGTCGCAAGGCTGCCGATCGCCATGATCGGCATCGGAATCGTGACGATGATCTCGCAACTTCGTGGTGACTACGCGCTCGCCGGCGCGCTCGCCGCGGTTTTTGCGCTCTCGTCGGCGATCATCGCGCCCGCGGTCTCACGTGCGGTCGACCGCTTCGGCCAGCGTGCGGTCCTGCCGATTGCCGCAGCCGTGAGCGTCACGGCGATCGGGGCGCTCTTGCTCGCAGTGCGGATGGAAGCTCCCGATTGGCTGCTTTTCGTTCTGGTCGTCCCCGGCGGCGCCACCCCGACGATCGGCGCGATGATCCGCGCCAGGTGGGTGGCGATCTATGTCGGAAAACCTCAGCTGCGCACCGCCTTCGCCTTCGAATCCGTGGTGGACGAACTCTGTTTCGTGGCGGGCCCCGTCATTTCGGTCGGCCTGAGTATCGGGCTCTTTCCCGAGGCCGGACCGCTGGCGGGACTGATTCTGCTGGTCACCGGAACCCTGCTGCTGGTCATACAGCGAGGAACCGAACCGAAGGTGCATCCGCGCCGACCCGGCCGCGGACGGTCGGTTCTCGGTAACCACGTGATGTGGATCGTCATCGTGATCATGGTGATGCTCGGAACGATCTTCGGCGTCATCGACGTCGGCGCCATCGCGTTCACCGAGGAACAGAATTCGCCGGGATCCGCGACGCTGGTCCTCGCGCTGTTCGCCGGCGGCTCGGGAATCGCGGGACTGATCTTCGGGTCGATGCACCCGGCGCGATCGCTGCGCGGTCAACTGATGATCGCGTCCTCCGCGGTCGCCGTTCTCAGCGTCCCGCTTCTCCTGGTCGGAAACGTGGCCGCACTCGCGGGTGCGTACGTGCTGGCAGGCGCGACCGTCGCACCGACGCTCATCATCGCGACAGCCCTGGTCGAACAGATCGTCCCCCCGGAAAAGCTCACGGAGGGAATGACCCTGACGGTCACCGGCCTCGGCGTCGGCGTGGCGCTCGGGTCTGCGCTGGCCGGGCAACTGATCGACCGCTACGGCGTCCCGTCGGCGTACATGCTCGCGGTCGGCGCTGCAGTCGCAGCCTCTATCGTGACGGCATGTCTATTCGTGAAGCCGTCAGCGTCGACGGCACGTCCATCGTCTATCGAGTAACCGGAAATTCGGCGGGGACCCCGCTGGTGCTGCTGCACGGCTGGGCTCAGTCGTCGCAGTGCTGGGGCGAGCAGGTCCTCGCGGACCTGGCTGCGGACTACCGCCTGATCGCTGTCGATCTGCGCGGCCACGGTTACTCCGATGCTCCCGAAACCGGATACGACGACTCCGCGAACTGGGCCGGCGACGTCGCGGCTGTTCTCGCGGCAGAAGGCGTTACCGAGAACGCGATACTGCTCGGCTGGTCGTACGGCGGTCTGGTGATCTGCGATTATCTGGCAGCGCACGGAACCGGTGCGGTGGCGGGTGCGGTTCTGGTCGGTGCGATCACCAGCATCGGCCGCGGTGAGAAGGGCGGCAAGGTCGGCTCGGCGATGCGTAGCGCGGTTCCCGGCGCGATGTCCGAAGATCCCCGCGAGGCGATCAGGGCACTCGGCGCTTTCGGCAACGCTCTCACCGGCCCACCCGAGGGCAAGGGTGCAGCGTCGCAGGCCTTGTTCGGGTACAGCCTCTCGACCCGTCCGCGGGTACGAGCAGCATTGTTCAACCGTGCTGTCGGTCACGACGACTTGCTTCGCAACCTGGATATCCCCGTTCTCGTTCTGCACGGAACCGAGGACTCCGTCGTCGACGTGAGTGCAGGTAAGCACGCCGAGGAACTGATTCCCAAGTCCCAGGCGTCGTACTGGGAAGGCTGCAATCACGGCCCGTTCGTGGAGGATCCGACACGATTCGTGTCCGAAGTGCGAACCTTCATCTCGAGCCTCGGTTAGAGTTCGCGCCCGGTGAGGGGGCAGTATGGAGTCGTGACGCCCATGCACATTTCGCGCCCTCGCCGGGTGGCCGTTCTCTCGGTCCACACCTCGCCATTGGCGCAACCCGGCACCGGTGACGCGGGTGGGATGAACGTCTACGTTCTGCAATCCGCGATTCAGCTCGCCAAACGTGGCGTCGAGGTGGAGATATTCACCCGCGCGACGTCCTCGGCCGACGCACCCGTGGTGGACGCCGCTCCCGGAGTGCGGGTTCGGAACATTGCAGCTGGTCCCTTCGAAGGGCTGGACAAGGCGGATCTGCCGACTCAACTGTGTGCCTTCGTCGCGGGCGTTCTACGGGAGGAAGCGCGACACGAGCCCGGGTACTACAGCCTGATCCACTCGCACTACTGGTTGTCCGGGCAGGTCGGCTGGCTGGCTCGCGACCGTTGGGGCGTCCCCCTCGTACACACTGCCCACACCCTCGCGGCGGTGAAGAATCTTTCGCTTGCCGAGGGAGACACCCCGGAGCCGGCAGCACGTCAGATCGGTGAA
The DNA here is from genome assembly GCF_009707305.1 of Rhodococcus sp. AQ5-07. NCBI lineage: Bacteria > Bacillati > Actinomycetota > Actinomycetes > Mycobacteriales > Nocardiaceae > Rhodococcus > Rhodococcus sp. AQ5-07. The sequence continues at coordinate 213,862 of NZ_CP046099.1, forward strand.
CAGCAAGTAGTCGCCGAGTCCGATCGCCTGGTCGCCAACACCACCGACGAAGCCAAGGCGCTGCACGAGTTGTACGGCGCAGACCCCACGCGTATCGACGTCGTGGCTCCCGGCGCCGATCTCACCCGCTATCGACCGGGCGAGCGCGATTCAGCCCGCGCGTCGTTGGGGTTGGACCCGGGCGAGATCGTCGTGACTTTCGTCGGCCGCATCCAACCGCTCAAAGCGCCGGACGTTCTGCTGCGTGCTGCCGCCGAAGTGATCAGCCGCAGCCCCGGGTTGCCGCTGCGCATCCTCGTCGTCGGTGGACCGTCCGGAACCGGCCTCGCGCGGCCGGACGTGCTGATCGAACTTGCACGATCACTCGGCATCACCGCGCAGGTGACGTTCTTGCCACCGCAGGCACCGGAGCGTCTCGCCGATGTCTACCGTGCCTCGGATCTGGTTGCGGTGCCGAGCTATTCGGAGTCCTTCGGGTTGGTCGCCATCGAAGCTCAAGCCTGCGGAACTCCCGTGATCGCCGCCGACGTCGGCGGACTGGGAGTAGCCGTACGCAACGGGGAGACAGGCCTGCTGGTTCAAGGACACCGCACCGAAGACTGGGCCGGCGCCCTCGAATCTTTGGTGACAGCGCCGACGCGCTTGGCCGAACTCGCCGCGCAGGCACCGCGTCACGCCGAGAATTTCTCGTGGGAACACACCGCGGACGGTTTGCTCGAGAGCTATCGCAAAGCCGCAGTCAACTACAACAACGGAACCGGTCCAAGCGACTTCTCGCCCCGCCGTGCGCGGGGTCTGTGGCGTCTGCGCCGGACCGGGGGAGTGCGTACATGAGCAGCATTTCGGACACCATCGAGCAGGCCCTCACCGAGCGCGATCTCGAATTCACCAGAAAAGACGACGCGCATTTCATCGTCGAACTTCCCGGTGAACACAAACTCAAGACGTCGACTCTGCTCACCGTCGGCAATCACGGTGTGCGGGTCGAGGCCTTCGTGTGCCGCAAGGTGGACGAGAACTTCGAAGGCGTCTACAAGTTCCTGCTCAAGCGCAACCGCCGTCTGTACGGGGTGGCGTACACACTCGACAAGGTCGGGGACATCTACCTGGTCGGCAAGATCGCGGAGCATGCCGTGACCGGCGATGAACTCGACCGAGTGCTCGGTCAGGTTCTCGAAGCCGCCGACGGCGATTTCAACGTCATCCTCGAACTCGGCTTCTCCTCGTCCATCAAGCGTGAGTGGGCGTGGCGGGTGTCGCGAGGCGAGTCGCTGGCGAATCTCGAACCGTTCAAGCACCTCATCGAGGAGGAGCCCGCGCAGAGCTGATCGAGCAGGGTGAGACACATCGTGGATGTGTCACGTAAAGTGACCTTTACTTGTGACTGTCGTCACGGAATAATACTGTTCCCGTGAGTCACAGTAAGTTGGTCACACCACCCCGCCGCGCAACTTTTCGAGGAGCACAGTGAGCTTCAAGAGTCCGTTCCCCGACGTTGAAATCCCCAACCTCAGCGTCTACGACTTCCTGTTCGGAAATACCGACCCCGCAGACCTCGACAAGACGGCATTCGTCGAGGGCAGTTCGGGCGCAGTCACCACATACGCTTCGCTGATCGCACAGATCAACGGCGTTGCAGGCGCTCTCGCAGCGCGCGGACTCGCCGTCGGCGACGTGGTCGGGCTGCATTCGCCCAACGTCCCGGCCTTCGGTTCCGTCTTCCACGGCATCCTTCGTGCCGGTGGCGTCGCGACCACGATCAACGCGCTCTACACCGCCGAGGACATCGCCAAGCAGCTCACCGATTCCAAGGCCAAGTTCCTCTTCACCGTCTCGCCGCTCCTGCCTCAGGCAAAGGCAGCTGCTGACCTGGTCGGTATCCCGGCTGAGAACGTCTTCGTGCTCGACGGTGCCGAAGGCCATCTGTCGCTGCGAGATCTGCTCGGCGAGGGCGCAGCGGCGCCCGAGGTCTCCTTCGATCCGGCTACCCAGCTCGCGGTGCTGCCGTACTCGTCTGGCACCACCGGCCGACCCAAGGGGGTCATGCTCACCCATCGGAACCTCGTGGCCAACGTCTGCCAGATCATTCCGCGGATGGGCATCGAGACCGACGACAAGATTCTCGCGGTCCTGCCGTTCTTCCACATCTACGGCATGACTGTCCTGCTCAACGCTGCGCTCTACCGCCGCGCGAGCCTCATCACGATGCCGAAGTTCGATCTCGTCGAGTTCCTGCGGATCGTCGCCGAGCAGAAGTCGACGTACATCTTCGTCGCACCGCCCGTTGCCGTCGCGCTGGCAAAGCACCCGCTCGTCGATCAGTACGACCTCTCGAGCGTGCACACCATCTTCTCCGGTGCGGCCCCGCTCGACGCGGCGCTCGGCAAGGCCGTCGCCGACCGGTTGAACTGCCATGTCCGCCAGGGCTACGGCATGTCCGAGATGAGCCCGGTCTCGCACGCGATCCCGTTCGATCGTGACGACATCGCCCTCGACACGTGCGGTCCGACCATCGCCAATATGGAATGCAAGCTCGTCGACCCCGGAACGGGCGAAGAGGTCGCGTACCCGACCCTCGGCTCGGACGGCGTCAGCGAGCCCGGCGAACTGTGGTGCAAGGGCCCGAACATCATGCTCGGCTACCTCGGCAACGACCAGGCCACCAAGGACACCCTCGACGACGACGGTTACCTGCACACCGGTGACATCGCGACCGTCGACGGCGACGGCGTCGTCAAGATCGTCGACCGCCTCAAGGAACTGATCAAGTACAAGGGCTACCAGGTTCCCCCGGCGGAACTCGAGGCTTTGCTGCTGACCCACCCGCAGATCGCCGACGCCGCAGTGATCGGCGTGCTCGACGCCGAGGGCGAAGAGGTCCCGAAGGCATTCGTCGTGCTCCAGGGCGGCGCCGAGTTGACCGAAGCCGATGTGATCTCGTTCGTCGCCGAGCGAGTCTCGCCGCACAAGAAGGTTCGCCAGGTTTCGTTCATCAGCACCGTGCCGAAATCCGCGGCCGGAAAGATCCTCCGCAAGGATCTGCGAACTGCGGAAGTAGCCCCGAGCTGATTTCCGGACAGGGTTGATCAAGAAGGGTTCCGGTACTCGTGCCAGGATGAACGCCATGAGTATCGGAACCCTGGTCCTGCTCCGCCACGGCGAGAGCGAATGGAATGCACTCAATCTGTTCACCGGCTGGGTGGACGTACACCTGACAGACAAGGGCATGGCCGAGGGCAAGCGCGCCGGCGAACTGCTCGCCGAGCACAACCTGTTGCCCGACGTTCTCTACACGTCTCTGCTGCGCCGCGCGATCAGCACGGCCAACCTCGCACTCGACGCCGCCGATCGCCACTGGATCCCGGTAGTGCGCGACTGGCGTCTCAACGAGCGCCACTACGGCGCTCTGCAGGGTAAGAACAAGGCGCAGACCAAGGAAGAGTACGGAAACGAGCAGTTCATGCTCTGGCGTCGTAGCTACGACACCCCGCCGCCCGCCATCGAAGCCGGCAGCGAGTACAGCCAGGACACCGATCCCCGGTACGCGAACCTCGACGAGGTTCCCTTGACCGAGTGCCTGCTCGACGTCGTCAAGCGTCTGATCCCGTACTGGGAGGACACCATCTCCCAGGAGCTGCTCGCCGGCCGGAACGTGCTGGTCACCGCGCACGGCAACTCGCTGCGTGCATTGGTCAAGCACCTCGACGGCATCTCGGACGAGGACATCGCGGGCCTGAACATCCCGACCGGAATCCCGCTGCGCTACGACCTCGACGAGAACCTGAAGCCGCTCAATCCCGGCGGCACCTACCTGGATCCGGAGGCCGCAGCTGCCGGCGCCGCCGCGGTGGCGAATCAGGGCGGAAAGTAGCAACCCGATGATGTGCGTCGAGGCCCCCCGAACAGTGTTTTCGGGGGGCCTCGGCCAACAACAGATGAACGACGAACCAACGCCGTCCACCTGGCGGATTACGCGGGCGGGAACGTCCGAACCCGCCGTAACCGACACTTCGCGCGAACGTACGATTGCGCCGTGAGTGTCGTGATTGCAGTGCTGCTGGTCGTGGTCGCCGGCTTGGTCGGCTACCTCGTCGGCGGGGTGCTGGTACCCAGGCTGTCGTCGCGCCAGAGTCAGCGCTCGGACGAACAGACCGGGCTCACGATGTCTCAGGTTCTCGACCTCATCGTGTTGGCTTCGGAAAGTGGTATCGCCGTCGTCGACGGTTTCCACGACGTCGTGCTCTTCAACCCTCGCGCCGAGGAACTCGGCCTCGTCAAGAATCGTCTGGTCGACGAGCGAGCTTGGCGGGCTGCTCAGGAAGTTCTGCGGACGGGCCAAGCCGTCGAGGTCGATCTGACGGCGCAGACCGCTCAGCGCGGCCGCGACAAGATCGCGGTACGTGGCACGGCCCGGTTGCTCAGCAAGGACGATCGCAATTTCGTGGTCCTGTTCGCCGATGACGATTCCGAGCAGGTCCGCATGGAGGCGACGCGACGCGATTTCGTCGCGAACGTCAGCCACGAACTGAAGACGCCGGTCGGTGCGATGAGTTTGCTCGCGGAGGCACTGCTCGAATCTGCTGACGACCCGGAATCGGTGCGGCACTTCGGCGAACGGGTGCTGGGCGAGTCGATTCGTCTGGGCAAGATGGTCACCGAGTTGATCGCACTCTCGCGTCTGCAAGGTGCCGAGAAGCTGCCGGATCTCGACGTGGTCGACGTCGACACCGTGGTGTCCGAGGCGCTGTCGAGGTCGAATCTGTCGGCCGAGGCCGCCGGGATCACCGTCACCACAGACCATCCGAGTGGGCTGGAAGTGCTCGGGGATCAGACTCTCCTCGTCACAGCATTGTCCAACCTCATCGAGAACGCTATTGCATACTCGCCCAAGGGTTCTCCGGTGTCCGTCAGTCGGTCGGTACGCGGTGACAATGTCGCGATCGCAGTCACCGACCGAGGAGAAGGCATCGCGAAAGCGGACCAGGAGCGAGTGTTCGAGAGATTCTTCCGCGTGGACAAGGCGCGGTCACGGCAGACCGGCGGAACCGGTCTGGGGCTGGCGATCGTCAAACACGTCGCGGCCAATCACAACGGCTCCATCGAACTGTGGAGCAAACCGGGAACAGGGTCTACCTTCACGTTGCAGATACCGGCACACGTGGAGTCGGACGACGACATCGACTCTGACGACGCGGGAACCGCCGGTTCCACGCGGATCGGCAGACGAGAACAAGGCAGTAGAGAAAACGGCATGGAGGCCAAACGATGACGAGTGTGCTGATCGTGGAGGACGAGGAGTCCTTGGCGGACCCGCTGGCGTTCCTGCTCCGCAAGGAGGGCTTCGAGACCACCATCGTCAACGACGGACCGTCGGCGTTGGCGGAATTCGATCGCTCCGGAGCGGACATCGTCCTGCTCGACCTCATGCTGCCCGGTATGAGTGGCACCGACGTCTGCAAGGCGCTGCGGTCGCGCTCCGGCGTTCCCGTCATCATGGTGACGGCGCGTGACAGTGAGATCGACAAGGTCGTCGGCCTCGAACTCGGCGCGGACGACTATGTGACCAAACCGTATTCGGCGCGCGAGCTGATCGCCCGCATCCGTGCGGTGCTGCGTCGCGGGGTGGAGAACGAGGCGGATCTCGCCTCCGACAACGGGGTGCTCGAGGCCGGACCGGTACGGATGGACGTCGAGCGTCACGTCGTGCAGGTCGCCGGTAACCCGGTGACGTTGCCGCTCAAGGAGTTCGACCTCCTCGAGTACCTGCTCCGCAACTCCGGTCGGGTGCTGACCCGTGGACAGTTGATCGACCGCGTCTGGGGCGCCGACTACGTCGGTGACACCAAAACCCTTGACGTACACGTGAAGCGGTTGCGTTCGAAGATCGAATCGGATCCGGCCAAGCCCGAACACCTGGTCACGGTCCGAGGATTGGGCTACAAGCTCGAAGCGTGATCGAACCTCGAGACGAATTCAGCCGCCCACACGATCGTGTGAGCGGCTGAATTCTTTTTGTTTACGTGGAGTCAGCCCTGAGCTTTGTTCTGAGCGATCGTGGTCGCCGGATGGACTGCTATGAGGCCGAGGCCGGCGCGACGCCTGCAGAGGCGAGCCAGCTCGTCGTACGCACGCTTTCCGAGAAGCTCTGTCAGTTCCGGCCCGTAGGACTGCCAGACCTGCCGCTCCCCGACATGAGCGTCGGGGGAGCCGGAGCAGTACCAGGCGAGGTCGTCGCCGCCCTCACCCCAGCCGCGGCGGTCGTACTCGGTGATCGTGGTCTTGAGGATCTGAACGCCGTCCGGCCGGTCGACCCAGTCCTGGGTGCGGCGGATGGGTAGCTGCCAGCACACGTCCGGCTTCACCTCGAGCGGCTCGATGCCCTTCTTGAGCGCCATGGAATGCAGTGCGCAGCCCTCGCCGCCGGCAAAACCCGGCCGGTTGAGGAAGATGCATGCACCTTTGTAGCGGCGGGTGCGCAGCGCGGGCTCGTCCTCGAGGTCGTCTTCTTCGACGTAGCCCTTCTTGCCGAGACCCTTTTCCATGAACTGCCAGTCTTCGGCTGTGAGCATTTTCACTGACGCATCGAGCTTGTCCTGATCCTCCTGATCGGAGAGGAAAGCGCCGTGCGAGCAGCAGCCGTCGTCCGGGCGGTCGCCGATGATGCCCTGACACGCCGGCGTGCCGAACACGCAGGTCCAATGCGAGAGCAACCACGTCATATCAGCGGAAATGAGGTGCTCGGAGTTGTCCGGATCGACAAATTCGACCCATTCGCGCGGGAAATCGAGATCGACCTCGGGGCTCGGAGTCATCTTGTGGGACCGGTCTGGGTTACCTGCTGTCACAAGGGCCGACGGTAGACCCAGTAACGTGGCGATGTGCGACTAGGGGTACTCGACGTCGGAAGCAATACCGTCCATCTATTGGTTGTGGACGCCCATCGGGGCGGCCACCCAACACCCATGAGCTCGACCAAGTCCACGTTGAGGCTGGCAGAAAACACTGACGACCGCGGCGATATCACCACGTCAGGGGCCGATCGCTTGGTGTCGACGGTCTCCGAATTCGCCGGTATCGCCAAGACGTCCGGGTGCGAGGAAATGATGGCTTTTGCCACTTCCGCCGTCCGTGACGCCAACAATTCCGAAGCTGTGCTCGCCCGCGTCCGCGCCGAGACCGGAGTAAATCTCGAGGTTCTCTCCGGGGTCGACGAAGCCCGCCTGACCTTTCTGGCCGTGCGCCGCTGGTACGGCTGGAGCGCCGGACGCATCCTGAACCTGGACATCGGCGGCGGCTCGCTCGAACTCACCGCAGGCGGTGACGAGGATCCGGACGTCGCCTTCTCACTGCAACTCGGTGCGGGACGGTTGACGCGCGACTGGCTACAGGCCGATCCGCCGGGCAAGCGCCGGGTCGCTGTATTGCGCGACTGGCTGGACGCGGAGTTGGTCGGACCAGCCAAGGAGCTGCGCGCCGCCGGCGACTGGGACCGCACGGTCGGGACCTCGAAGACCTTCCGATCGTTGGCTCGGCTCACCGGCGCGGCCCCTTCTGCCGCAGGCCCCCGGGCAAAACGGACCCTGACTTCCAGCGGACTCAGGCAACTCATAGCCTTCATATCCAGGATGACGGCAGCGGACCGTGCAGAATTGGAAGGAGTGAGCTCGGATCGGTCACAGCAGATTGTGGCCGGCGCGCTCATCGCAGAGGCAACCATGCGGGCGCTCGGAGTGGACGAACTGGAAATTTGTCCCTGGGCACTGCGTGAGGGTCTGATTCTGCGAAAGCTCGACACAGAAATGGGCGGTGAATTGGTGGTGAGTGCTTGATGACCGAGGACAGTCAGCAGATTTCCGTAGCGGAACTGCTCAAGCGGAACGGTCAGAGCGTCGAATCCCGAGGTGGACGACGCCGGCGCGGCGTAGCCGGTGGCATCTCCGTCGCCGAACTGACGGGTGAGATCCCGATCGTTCGCCAGTCGGGGTCGCGGGCGGCCGCCGAGCCAGAGTCGGACGAACCAGCAGCCCAGCCTGAAGCAGCTGCGCCAGAAAACGCTGCACCTTCTGCGCCGGCCGAGGCTGTCGCGGAAACCGCCAAGTCAGCCGAACCGGCACCGAAGGTTCCCGCCGACCGCACCGCCGCCTTCGCCGTCTCGTTCGACGACGACGATGACGATGACGAGCCGCAGGCACCCAAGGCCGAATCGAAGCCGGTTGCCACACCGCCGGTCACCACTCCGAAGCCGACTTCCACGCCATCGCCGGGACAGACCTCGAAGTCCTCGCCCGGACAGTGGGTGAGCCGGGCACCGCTCAACTCCTCGTCACCGACGCAGGTAACGCAGGAACCAGCACTGCTGTCGGGTCAGACCCTGGCGGGCGACCTGATGCGTCAGGAGCGCGCTGCAACGCAGTCGCTGTCGTTGCGTCCGCCGATCCTGCCGCCGCGTGTCCCCACTCCTGTCGTGAAGGCACCTGCACCGACTGCTCCTGCTCCGGCCGCGCCGGAAGAGAGCACCGAACTGATCGACAAGATCGCAGACGCGGATGCCGGCGAGGCCGAATCGACCGCCGTTGTCGATCTGGTCAAGGCGCCGGCTGTCGATGACAGTGCAAAAAAGTCCAGTGCCGCCGCGGAGTCCGATGTCGAAGCCGAACCGGCAGCGGAAGAGGCAGGCGAGCGTAACTCGATCCGTGAATGGGCAGTGCTTGCCGGTCAGGTGGTTGTTGCACTGATCGTCGGCGGCGCGATGTTCAAGGGCTTCGAGAAGCTGTGGGACATGCTGCCGTGGGTGGCGTTGGTGCTCGCGCTGATCGTGATCGTCGGCTTGGTGGCCGTCGTGCGGGTTCTGCGCAAGACGGACGACATCACGAGTTTCGTGATCGCGGTGGTCGTCGGCATGATCGTGACGCTCGGTCCACTGGCGTTCTTGTTGACCTCGGGTTGATCGGACGATGATCGGGGGATCGCAGCGCATGGTTCGTCGGCCGATAGCCGTCGGCTTGTCGACGGCTTCGGTATATCCGGAGAACACGGAAGCAGCATTTCGCTACGCCGCTGATCTCGGATACGACGGTGTCGAACTGATGGTGTGGGCCGAATCCGTGAGTCAGGACATCGGTGCTGTGGCTGCCCTCGTTCGCAAGTATGCGATTCCGGTGCAGGCCGTGCATGCGCCGTGTCTGCTGATTTCGCAGCGCGTGTGGGGTTCCGATCCGGTCGAGAAGCTCGAGCGTTCGGTACGCACTGCCGAAACCTTGGGAGCGACGACGGTGGTCGTCCACCCGCCGTTCCGGTGGCAGCGCAAGTACGCCGAAGGCTTCGCGGAACAGGTTGTCGATCTCGAATCGAAGAGCAGCGTCGTGGTGGCGGTGGAGAACATGTTCCCCATGCGCGCCGACAGCTTCTTCGGCGGCAAGGACAAGTCCGCGGAGCGTCTGCGTAAACGTGGTGGTCCGGGGGCAGCGTTGTCCGCGTTCAGTCCGTCGTACGACCCGACCGATTCCGATCACGCTCACTACACACTCGACCTGTCGCACACCGCGACGGCGGGCATGGATGCCTTGGAGTTGGCCTCCCGTATGGGCAAGGGGCTCGAGCACCTGCACCTGGCCGACGGTCGCGGGGCGTCGATGGACGAGCACCTGATTCCGGGGCATGGCTCACAGCCGTGCGCGGAGTTGTGTCAGCAATTGGCTGCGAGCGAATTCAGCGGCCAGGCTGTCATCGAGATCAACACGCAGAACGCGCGCACCCGGCGGGAGCGGTCGTCGATGCTGGCGCAGGCGCTCGCGTTTGCACGCGAGCACCTGGCACGCTCAGCGGTGGCCGGCAAGTAGCGCAGCTTCGAACTGCGCGCGTACCTTCTCGACGTGTGCGTCGAGGTCTTTGGTCTCCCAGCCTTCGGTCGAGATGGGATCGAGCACCGAGACGTAGACCGGGCCTGGATGGGCGACAAGCGAATTGCGCCACATCCGTTCACCCGCGTTGTGAATCACCACGGGCACGATCGGCACACCGGCTTGGATCGCCAAGTGGAATCCGCCCTTCTTGAAAGGGCCCAGGCGTGGCGTCGGAGAACGGGTGCCCTCCGGAGCTATGACTATCGAGACACCATTCTTGAGCTTGTCGACTGCCGGTTGCAGTGCAGCCTTCGCTTTTGTGGTGTCGGTGCGGTCGATGTACGCGACGTCGAGCAGTGCGCCGACGGGCATGAACCGCGGATCGCTTGCCGCTTCCTTCTTCGCGACCCCGGTCACGTCACGCTTGATCACAGTTCCCAGGACCAACATGTCCAGGGAACTCTGATGGTTGAACATGAACACCGCCGGGCGGTGGTCCCACACGTTGTGCTCGCCGTCGATCTCGACGTCGATGCCGAGCAGTGAGAGCGAGATGTCGGGGCCGTAGGTGCCGACCAGGTTCGCACCCAGTTGACGGTTGCCGGTGACGATGCCCGCCGACGCGCCGAGGGCGGCGGTGGCAGCAAGCGCACCCATGGCGGTTGCCGTTCGGATCGTCGAGATCGGTGTTGCGCCGCGTTGCGGTTTACGCAGGCTGACCGAAGGCCAGTGATTGCGCAACGCGATCCTGGCCAGACCACGATCGGGATTCAACGCGACAGGTCGCCCGACGGCCTCGAGCATGAAGACGTCTTCGACACCGTTGGAGTACGCAAACGCGTTCTTCAAGTCGGCGCCCATCTTCTCGGCATAGCCCGCAAGGGCATTGGCCTTGGCCGGCCCCCACAGAGCGGGCGAGGACAGTTCGCCGGTGAGCATGCCGTCGACGACTTCGGGTTCGGTGCACAGCACGTCTTCGATGTCGAGATCTTCGGCGACGTACTTGGCCTGGAACGGAGTCGCCGACGTGGCCATCACGATCGTGTGGCCGGCTCGCCGGTGCGCCGCCAGTAGCCCACGGGCTTCCGGGTAGATCATCGCGGCGATCTCCTGCTTGAACAACCGTCGGCCCCAGTCGTTGAGTTCCTCGACGGTACGGCCGCCCAGGGCGCGAACGCCGATGTCCATCAGCGCTCCGACATCAGCGCCACGGAACTGGGTGTCGATCGCGGCGCCGGTGGTGCGCAACAATTCGCCGACGCTGATATCCAAGCGTCGCAGGCGGTCTCGGTACACAACGCTGGCTGAGTACCCGCTGATCAACGTGCCGTCGAGGTCGAAGGCGGCGATCGTTCCGGGCCCGGGAGGCGCGGCTTCGATGGCGGAGTGCAGACGCTCGAGTCCGGTCACAGTCCTACTTCCTCGTTCTCGGCGGACGCTCGGTTTGCTTCTGGAATGGTCACTACTGCTGCGGCGTCGGGCACGGGCATGGCCACCTGATCGAGCCGTGCATGCGCGAGTGCTCGGATATGGCGCAGACGTTCGACCTGGACCTTGATCTCCGCGGCAAACGCCAGGCGCCTGGCCCGGACTCCGTCGTCGTCGACTTCGATCAAGTTACGGTTGCGCGCCAAATTCAGTGCAGTGGCAAACAACTCACCGGAGACCGATTCGTTGCTGGCGATCTGCTGCCGCAGGCGACGCTGATGTGCGACGTCGATGCAGTTGCTGATGAAGGACTTTTCGTCGAACGACGTCGAAATCGGCGCGAGCACAAGCTGATCGGCGACAACCTGGTACGCCTCGAGGAACGGTTGCAGCACTCGGTGCGCGAGGTACGGCCGCACGGTCTCGATCATGTGCTCGGTTCGTTTGTCGGCGGCCATGACGGTTTCCCACTCGGGATCGATCAGGGTCAGCTCGGTTCGCATCTCCTGCTCGAACGTGTCCCGGTCGCTGAAGAAGAACTCGAACTTCATCAGGTCGCGGATGCGCTTGGCCTCGGCCCAACCGTCTCCGACGGGATCCTCGAACCGCTCTTCGACGGCTGCCTGGAGCACGAGTTCGGTGATGGCGCGCACGACGAGAAAGTGAATTGTGTTGTTGCGGTAGAAGGCAGCAACAAGATGCTGGTCCTTGCCGAGGTAGAAGACCTGCTCGCCGCCGCGATCGAAGCGCTCGAGCACACCGGAATCGACGTGTGTCTGCAACGCCTTCTCGATGACACGCGGATCGGACAGTTCGACGTCGCCGGCGATCGGAAGATTACGCGCGGTGATGTATCCGAACAGCGGCGTGAGAATCGCGGTGAGTTCACGAACTGTCAACGCCCGGTCTTCGATTCCGAGGAACGCCAACATCGCCAGTGAAGACACGGTCACCGGTGTGACCTCGTTGATGCGGTGACACACCTCGATGCCGGCCTTTTGAATGGCGAGGCGCTGATCGGTTTCCTGGCTGAGTGCATCCGCGAGTGAGAGCGGCCGTCCGATGGTCACGTGCGCGACGCCGTTGCGTTTTCCCTGTGCGCGTACGTAACCCACCATCCAGCGCAGGCCTTCCGGTGTCTTCTCGGCGCCGAGTGCCTCGGCAGCCATTGCCCCGACCTCGTAGAGCTGGTCGTAGCTCAGCGCAACCGGGACGAGGTACACGTCGGATGCGCCGCTGACCTGAAAGGCCTTGGTCAGGTAGGTCAGGAGACCGAAGCGCGGCGGGCGTAGTTTCCCGGTACGTCCGCGTCCACCTTCGATGTACCACTCCAGATTGAAGCGTTTGGTGAGCAGGTAGCGCATGTACTCGTGCATCGACCACTTGTAGACCTCGTCGTTGCCGATGCTTCGACGAATGAAGACGGTGCCGCTGCGCTTGAGGATCGAGCCCATGGGCCAGAAGCTGATGTTGAGGCCGCCCATGACGTGATTGAGCGGCAAGCCGTTCGCGATCAACGCCGGACGCAGGACGAGGGGATCGAGGTATGAACGGTGACTGGGGAGGAAGACCAGTGAGTGTTCCTTGTTCAGCTCACGGAGTTCCTCGAAGCGGCTCGTGTCCACGTCCAGCTTGTAGGCGCGAGCGAAGTAGCGGCCCAGGCGATCCCACACCGCGATGGCCTGGCGACTCTGGGTGGCAACCATTTCTTCGAGAGCTTCACGGGCGCGGCGGTCGACTTCGGCGACGGCGATGTTCAACCGGTCGGCCAAAGCCATCACCTCGGTGGTGAACCGGCGGGTGTCGGTGATCTCGTCGACGACGAACCGCGACACCTTGTACTGGCCACCCAGAAGGCCCAATTCGGCGCGCTCGAGTGCGAGGGCGGCCTGCCGTCGGATGAACTCGGGTAGTGAACCGCCACCGCTCTTTTCGAGGCGACGCTCGAGATCGCTCAGTGGTGCTGGCTCACCTTCGATGACCTGGCACCGTGAAGGGTCGGTGCGCAGGGTTCTGCGTTGCGCACCGCGTCCGGGGTGGAGGGGATCGCGTGGTGCCAGCGCATCACGCAGTCGCACCGCGACATTGTGTTTGGTGTGGGTGTCCGGAATCCACACCACGCGAAGCGGTGCGAGCATCGGGTCGTCGGTCCGTGCCGCCAGTTCTGCCAGGGTCTTGTCGGTGATGTTCACGGTGACCGGCCGAGTTTCGGATGAGGTTGCCTTGTCGGCAAGCCACTTTCGCAGCACGCCGGCTTCGGCCTCTGTCATGGTTTCGGTGAGGTACACGCGCGGGTTGGTCGTGTTCTCGCTCATGACTCACGCACCTTCCGTTGTGACTCCGAGAGCCACGATCTCGTCCAGGCTCTCCTGCAAGCACTGCATCAGCAGCGCGGGCTTCGTGATCGCGGCGGTGTCGAGATTGATTCCGATGCAGCACACCCCGACGTGGGAGACCAGTGTCGCCATCGCCGCGCAACCGGGCGCCGGGCCGAATGGGAACATCCGCTCGATCTTCGCTCCGGCGAGATAGACCGGTACCGGTACGCCGGCGACGTTGCTAGCCTGCAGGTCCAGTCCTGTCGACTGGGACAGATACCAGTTCGCGAGTAGATAATTCGGCAGGCGAGCGAGGATCGGGGCGGCGACGTCGAGAGCGTCCAACGCGGGTTCCTCACGCAGACCCAGTACGATTTCTCGCACCTGCCTGATGCGTTTGGCCGGATCTGTTTCGGCGACCGGGCCGTTGAAGCGAACGGCTGCAAACCGGTTGCCGCCGTTGGCATCCGCGCCGGTGCGCATGCTGATCGGCATACCCATCGGGATGCTCTCGACAGCTTGTCCGAAGGCTTCGTGGTAGCGATGGAAGCCGCCGAGCAAAGCGGCGACGTAAGCGTCGTTGAGTGAGCCGCCGGCAGCTTTTGCTCCGGCCTTGAGCTCGGGAACACCCACTTCGAGAGTTCCGAACCACCGTCCGAGACCACGATCGTGGAGCAGAGGGGAACCGGAACGAGCTGGGGGAGTGACGATCTTGCGGAGTGAATTGGCGTACCCGAGGACCTCGGAAGCCGTGCTGAACGGACTCGAGATCGCCGTGGTCGCAACATTGGTGGCGCCGCGAACCAGCTTGGCGATACGGGATGGCGCACGCCGGATCTCGCTGACGACCTCCTCGCCGAATGCACCTACCGACGACAGGTGCTCCGGAGCCGGCGGTGTGCGGTCGGGCTTGTTCGGAGTGGGATCCGGGCGCCTGCTGTGCAGCAGCGTCATCATCTGGATGCCGCCCATGCCGTCGGTGATGGAGTGGTGAGTCTTGACCACGAACACGGCACGACCGTCGTCGAGACCCTCGATGAGCAGCGCGCTCCACGGCGGCCGAGCCTTGTCGAAAGGTTCGGTCGCAAGGTGACGACACATGCGCAGTGCGTGATCGAAGTCCGCCGGTGCAGGCAAGCGGACGCGTCGTAGGTGGTAGCCGATGTCGAACTCGGGATCAACCGACCACACCGGATTGCCCAGTTGCATCGCCGGTTCCACCGCGCGCATACGAATACGCGGAACCACGTGTGATGCCCACTCGACTGCGTCGAGAAGTCGATCCCAGTCCGGAGCTCGATCGAGAACCTCTACCGCAACGATCGGTGAGCGCAGTTGCGGCTGCGCCTCTTCCATCCGCCACATGCCCGTCTCGAAGTCGGACATCGTGCGGTTCGCCCCCCAGGCAACCGCGGAAAGGTCGACGTCGACCGCGCTCGGAGGAACAAATGGATTGCTGTTGGCCATACGTCAAGAACTCCCTCGGTCTGCGGATCCACCCCGCGCATCTCTGCTTCTAAGTGTGGACCCGTGACAGTGGGCGCGTCCCGGTTTCGGTGTCAGCCGACAGGTGTGACGTTCGTCAGTTAAGGGCTAATCGGACATGCCTGGAAATTCGACCAGCGTTCACGAAGTGACGCCGACGGCTTTCAGAGCTATCTCGCGGTAGAGAACACTGACTTCGCGCGGAGTCTGCGGTCCGTCGAGTCGATACCAGAGGACGACGGACTGACACATGCCCAGCAGTGCGCGGCCCGTTCCGGTGATGTCCGGGACCGTGAACTCACCGCTGTCGACGCCTGCCGTCAAAACGTCGACGAGTAGATTCTCGAGCTTCTTTCGTTTGGCGGCGTAGCTCTTTCGTTCGGCGTCCTCGAGGTACCGCAGTTCGGAATCGAGGAACGCGATGTCGGAGCGACTGGTCATGTGCAGAACACACGCCTCGACGAGATTGCCGAACTGTGCCGTCGGCGACGGTCCGGCAGCGTCGACCGCAGCGCTCGCGCGTGCGGTGACGTTCTCGATGCCCGGTTCCATCAGCGCGACGAGGATGCCTTGTTTGTTGCCGTGGTGGTAGTACAGCGTCGGCACGGTGACACCGGCACGTTTTGCGATGTCACGAACCGACGCTCCGTGGTAACCGAGTTCGTGGAACACCTCGAGTGCGGCGGTGAGCAGGGGAGTCAGCGTCAGTGGTTCGACGATGCGCCACTGTTCGTCGGGTTGAGCCCCCGACTGCAAATCCGTCATTCCGCCTGTTCGCTCCGTTCGGAAATTTCTGGTGGTGTGCGCAGAGAAGGTTCAACCCTAGCGCAAGGCGTGTCCTGCCTACCGATGCTCGGCCACCATTGGATAGCATCACTATCCAGTGGTGGCCCGAGCGAGTTGGACGGAGGAGCGGTGAAGGTTTCCGAATTGGCCGCACAGTCCGGCGTTGCGTTGGCCACGATCAAGTACTACCTCCGTGAAGGTCTGCTGATGCCTGGTGAACCGACCAGCGCGACGGGAGCGAGGTACGGCGAACAGCACGTCCGGCGACTTGCGTTGATCAGGGCGCTGGCCGGGGCGGGACTCGCGATTCCACGGATTCGTGCGGTGCTCGAATTGGTGGACAGTGACGAGCGATCCGAATTCGAGACCTTCGGTCGCGCGATCGCGCAACTACCGCCCTACGTCGATCCGGTGCCGGATCAACAGTTCCCCAGAGCTCGCAAGGTTCTGGAGTTTCTCGGTCAGGTCTACGAGCCGAGGTACGTGGCGGTTGCTCACCTCGAGCGTGCACTGATCGGTCTCGAGGATGCCGGACTGAGCCTCTCGGACGAGCGATTGCGCGCCTACGGCGACCACATCCGAGGAATTGCCGAAGTGGAAATCGAGCTGATGCCCACCAGTACGACGAAGGAGGGCGTTCGCCATGCCGCTTCGACCGAGGACGGCATTCGCTATGCAGTCCTCGGAACCGCCATGTACGAACCCGTCCTGACAGCATTGCGACGCCTGGCGCACCAAGACCTTGCCGCACGACATTTCCCGCAACACCGAGAAAGCACCGAACAGGAAAATCGATGAGCACCAGCCCCTTTCAAGATCTCAATCGCCTCACCTCGCTCGGCGACGGGCGATACACCGCAACGATCGATCCGATCTGGACCATCGGGCCGAAAGTGCACGGCGGCTCCATGATGGCTGTGTGCGCCGCTGCCGCGCGTCAATGTCTGCGAGACGGCGCAGGTGAGAACGACTCGCTTCTGAAGATGCAGCCACTCGCGGTGAGCGCCAACTATCTGTCCGCCCCCGACCCCGGTGAAGTCGAACTGGAGGTGATCGTCCGAAAGCAGGGACGCCAGGTCGCGTTGTTCGACGTCGAGTTGAGCCAGGCGGGACGCAGCGCTGTTCGCGCGGCGGTCACGCTCGGATTCCCCGATGACGGCGACCCCACCTTCGTCACTGCCTCGTCGATCGACGACATGTCACCGGAACCGCCGGAGAGTGCGGTGGCCGTCATCGGCGATCACCCGATGGCGCAGGTCGTGCACGTCGGGCAGGGCTGCGACATGCGAATCGACACCACCTCGGCGCACTTCCTGACCGGCAGCCAAGGCGAGGCCGAGGTCAGGATGTGGGTTCGTCCTCGACCCGAGGACGAGAACGACATCGACACCGCTGTGCTGTTCGCGATCATGGCGGGCGACATCAGCGCGCCCGTGACGATGAACCGCGGCCTGTTCGGGTGGGCGCCGACCGTGCAGTTGACGACGTACCTGCGCCGACTGCCGACGCCGGGATGGCTTCGCGTGCGGGCAAGCTCGGATGTTCTGGGCAGCACGTGGTTCGAAGAGGATCATGCTGTTCTCGATTCGACGGGCGCAGTCGTCGTACAGAGCCGTCAATTGGCGATGATGCCCCGCTAGGGTCGATCGCTGCGGTCGTGGCAGGCTGTTCGCCATGACAAGAATTGCGATTATCGGTGGCGGCAAGATCGGCGAGGCGCTGATCTCCGGGCTGTTGCAGGCCGGCCACGCCATCAAGGATCTGGTTGTCGCCGAGCAGTATCAACCTCGCGCAGACGAATTGATCGCCGAATACTCCATCCGCGTCAGCACGATCGCCGACGCCGCCGAGGGCGCCGACGTCATCGTCATCGCGGTCAAGCCCGGCGACGTCGAATCAGCGCTCACCGCGTTGACGAAGGTCGATCTGGATGGCGACCTCGAGCAATTGATCGTTTCCCTTGCGGCGGGTATCCCGACCGGGTTCTTCGAAACGCGTCTGCCCGCAGGGTTCCCGGTCATCCGCGTCATGCCGAACACCCCCATGTTGGTCGGGGAGGGCGTGAGCGTCCTCTCGCCCGGACGGCACGTCAAGGCCGAGCATCTCGAGCTCGTACGCGGCATCCTCGGCAGCGTCGGCAAGGTGGTCACGGTTCCCGAATCGCAGATCGACGCGGTCACTGCTGTCTCCGGTTCCGGCCCGGCCTACTTCTTCTTGGTTGCCGAAGCGATGATCGATGCGGGAGTCGGTCTCGGCCTGACGCGCCCGGTCGCTACCGAATTAGTGGTGCAGACGATGGTCGGCTCCGCAGCGATGCTCGATCGCACCGGCGACAGCGCGACGGATCTTCGCGCCGCGGTGACGTCACCGGGTGGAACGACGGCTGCGGCACTGCGTCAGCTCGAAGCGGGCGGCCTGCGGACGGCGTTCTTCGATGCCTTGGATGCCGCCAAGTCGCGCTCGGCCGCGATGGGTTCAGCTGCGGAATAGTCGTCCGTTTAGCCACACCCGTCGCTTTAACCCCACCAGTACAGCTAAGCTCGACTTAGTACGTACGTGTCTGTTCCGCCGGAGGGGAAGCCGGCGGCGCGAGTCGTGCTGGAGGTATGTGGATTAATGGTGTCTGCAAACAAGCCGTCCATGGGTTCGTCCCACGACGGAAAGCCGGCAGTGGCCGGCACGCAATTCCTCACTGTTGCTGAGGTAGCAACTTTGATGAGGGTGTCGAAAATGACTGTGTACCGGTTGGTACACAGTGGCGAATTGCCCGCTGTACGAGTGGGCCGTTCGTTCCGTGTACACGCGAAGGCGGTACACGATTACCTCGAAACCTCGTACTTCGATGCCGGCTGACCAGCCGGTTCGAAGAGGATGACCTCGGCGTGAGCCGAGTCGCGGGCACAGCGGTTGCTGTGCCGGAGGCTCGGTTTATGCCGAGTGAGACCACACCGGTACGATGAGTCACTGTCGTACCAGCAAGCTGGTGTCGTAAGGCGCTGAGCTAGTTAAAACGAGGGCCAGGCGCCAATTGCTTGGCGCAGGCGTACGTGACCGGCGTGCGCAGGAACGCTAGAGAAGAACGTGAGGGACACCCGCTATGGGTTCAGTGATCAAGAAGCGTCGCAAGCGCATGTCGAAGAAGAAGCACCGCAAGCTGCTTCGTCGTACCCGAGTACAGCGCAGGAAACTCGGTAAATAAGCAGTACCTGTTGATGCCCGCCGCCCCTTCCGGGGTGGCGGGCATCGATGTATTTCAGGGGAGGGGCGACGTATCTCAGGGGAGAGATGTGTCGGCCGTCTCATTGTCTGGGCGGTTTGTCTTGAATGGCCGAATTTTGGGTAGTCAGCGCGGGACCCCCTCTGCCCGTAAAGTGGGGGAAAATCGCGGGAGGAACGCTTCGGCAGAGCGCGTTTCTACTGGATATGGGGGTACTTGGTGGTTGAAGGTGACAACACTTCAGGGGGCACGACGCCTCGCGTCGTACTGGTGACCGGGGCGAGCAGATTTCTCGGCGGCTACCTGGTGACCAGGCTTGCGCAGAATCCGTCGATAGAGCGTGTCATCGCCGTCGACGCCGTCAGTCCGAGCAAGGACATGATGCGCAGAATGGGCCGCGCGGAATTCGTGCGAGCAGACATCCGCAATCCGCTGATCGGCAAAGTGATCCGAAACGCCGAGGTCGACACCGTCGTGCACGCGTCGACGCTTCAGAAAGCCCCCAAAGCCGGCAGCCGCGCCGCGATGAAGGACATGAACGTCATCGGCGCCATGCAACTGTTCGCGGTCTGCCAGAAAGCTCCGACGGTTCGCAAGGTGATCCTGCGCTCGGCTTCGGTCGTCTACGGGTGCAGTGCCAAGGATCCCGCTCAGTTCACCGAAGAAATGAGTGCGCGCCGCCGGCCGCCGGGCGGATATGCCCGCGACAGCCTCGAGATCGAGGGATACCTCCGCGGGATGGGGCGTCGGCGCCCGGACATCTCGGTCGGGATTCTGCGGTTGGCGCCGTTGATCGGACCTCAGCTGACTGCAACCGTCGGGCACTACGTCACCGCCCCACTCGTGCCCACCATCGTCGGGCGCAACGCGCGCCTGCAATTGCTCCACGTCGAGGATGCCCTCGCGGCGCTGGAGAAGGCGACTATCGGCCACGCCTCGGGTACGTACAACATCGCCGGCGACGGAGTGGTCATGATGTCGCAGGCGATCCGCCGGGCAGGCAGGGTGGAAGTTCCCATGCCGCTCGCTCTGTTCCGTAGTGTCGGGAGCGCGTTGGTGGGGTCGTCCATGAGGCTCTACACCGACGAGCAACTCGAGTACTTCCGGTTCGGCTGCGGACTCGACACCACTCGCATGCGCAGCGAGTTGGGGTTCGAGCCGCGATGGACCACCATGCAAGCACTCGACGATTTCATGCGTGCGATGCAGACGCGCCGGATCATCAAGTCCGAGTGGATCGATCGGGCAGAGAATGCGTTGACCACCATCCTCGGCGGTGACGCTGCCGAGGCGAGCGTAAGTGCAGACGTGATGCACATGCCGTTGTCGGGACGAAGTGCGGTGAAGGGGTGACTGACGTGGCGAAGGTAATTCCCCTGCGGCCCAGCGCAACTCACACCGGAAAGTCGGAAGCTTCTCGTTCGCGTGAGTCCGTCACCGGCGCGGAGCGTGACGTCCGTGAACAAAGTCAGCGTCGGCATCCGTCCGGAGTGCCGTCGGCGGCCGACCATGGTGGTGAGAGCACGTTCGTCGATGCGGCCAGGTCGGCGATCGTCGACCAGATCGCCTCGGCAGCAGAATTTTTCCGACGTCGGGTGTCCGGCGACTACGAGGTCGACGAGTTCGGATTCGACCCGCATTTTGCGGACAACGTCGTCATGCCAATGCTGCGGCCGTTGTTCGAGAAATGGTTCCGCGTCGAGGTCAGCGGGATCGAGAACATTCCCCTCACCGGGGGAGCGTTGGTGGTTGCCAATCACGCCGGTGTCATCCCACTCGACGGGCTGATGACGTCGGTTGCCGTGCACGATCATCATCCGGCGCATCGTCCACTGCGAATGTTGGCTGCGGACATGGCTTTCGAAATGCCGGTGGTGGGCGGACTGGCGCGCAAAGCCGGCCATACGTTGGCGTGCAACCCCGACGCCGAGCGTCTGCTCAACGAAGGTGAAGTCGCGGCCGTGTTCCCGGAAGGATTCAAGGGCATCGGGAAACCGTTCAGTGAGCGGTACAAGTTGCAGCGGTTCGGGCGCGGTGGCTTCGTGTCGGCCGCAATGCGAACCGGTGTTCCGATCATCCCGTGCTCGATCGTGGGCTCGGAGGAGATCTATCCGAAGATCGGTGATCTCACCACACTCGCACGCGTTCTCGGTTTGCCGTATTTCCCGGTCACACCTTTGTTTCCGCACCTCGGGCCACTCGGCCTGGTTCCATTGCCGTCGAAGTGGTACATCGAGTTCGGAAAACCGATCGTCACCGACACCTTCGAGAGCGGTGCAGCCGACGATCCGATGGTCCTGTTCGAGGTCACGGACCACGTCCGAGAAACGATTCAGCAGACGCTTTATCGGTTGTTGGCCAAGCGGCGCAACGTCTTTCTCGGCTGAGTTCGGTCCGGATCGCTTCTCGATCCGGACCGAACCCGCTCAGGCGTTCTGTTCTTTGCGCCTGGCGAGAATTGCCGCGAGCGCACCGCCGACTGCTCCGAGTACCAGCGCTGTGGGAACGCCGATTTTGGCGGCCTTTCGTCCGGTGCGGAAATCACGAACTTCCCAACCGCGGTTCTTCGCGAGTTCACGAAGGTCTGCGTCGGGGTTGATCGCCACCGGTGTCCCCACCAACGAGAGCATCGGTACGTCGTTGTGGCTGTCCGAGTAGGCGGAACAGCGCTTGAGATTGAGGCCTTCACGCACCGCCAACGTCCGTACGGCGTGCGCCTTGCCCATGCCGTGCAGGATGTCGCCGACGAGTCGGCCGGTGAAGACTCCGTCCTCACTTTCGGCGACGGTGCCCAAGGCGCCGGTCAATCCCAGTTTCTCAGCGATGACCTGGGCCAGTTCGACCGGAGTTGCCGTCACCAACCACACCTGTTGTCCGGCGTCGAGGTGCATCTGGGCCAACGCCCTCGTGCCTGGCCAGATCTTGTCGGCAATGACCTCGTCGTAGATCTCCTCGCCGAGGCGGGCGAGTTCGGCGGTGGATCGACCGGCCACGAAGGACAGTGCTTTCTCGCGGCCTTCGGCGACGTCGTCGCTACTTTCTCGGCCGGTGACTCGGAACTTGATCTGCTTCCACGCGAAATCCACCAGATCCGAGGTCTTGAGATACTTTCGTGCAGCGAGACCACGGGCGAAGTGGATGATTGACGCACCCTGCACCATGGTGTTGTCGACGTCGAAGAATGCGGCGGCCGTGAGGTCGCGCGGAACGGCCGGGGGCTCTTCGCCGGTTTCCGGTTCTGTGGGGTTGGCAGCTTCGTGCAATGCCAGAGCTGCATCAGCGCTCGCCTCGCCGGCGAGATTGGCTCGAACTTCCGACTCACTCGGGCCCAGCGGATTCTTCACATGGCGACGTCCGGGGAGAATGACCCCGGCAAGCCCTGATCCGAATCCGGAGCCGTTCGGTAGTGATCGCGCAGGCACCCGCACCTCCCGTGTTGCATTCTCGAGCAGAGAACTCTTCGAGTCAGCCTATCCTCCGCGATGAGGCCCGATGGGTTGGATGGTGACCTTCCCTGTGGTGTGTGACGTTCCTCTCCGCCGATTTGGTATCGAGTGGGGCTCCGGAGGCACACTCGACCGATCAAGTAGATGGCGTCCCAGTAGAAGAAAGGTATGCGTCGATGACTGCAGCTACGCATGAAGTGACCCTGTTGACACGCGCAGGATGCGCGTCCTGTGTCGGCGCGGCGGAGGTACTACGACGGGTCTGTTCCGAGTTCGAGCTGGAATTGACGTGCATCGACGTAGACGAAGCTGCCGCGACGGATCCAGAGCTGAGAGCGGAGTACGGAGACAGATTGCCGGTCATTCTTCTCGACGGACGCGAGCACGGTTACTGGGAAGTTGACGAAGAGCGCCTTCGTGACGATTTACGCAAGTAAGGCAACCCTCAAAGTTGTCTGCCAAGCCGCTTTGCAGGTGAACGGCACATCGAACCCGTCTCGAGCAACTTTGTGCATGGGTTCACAAGCGGTTACCGTGGTGTGAACATTCCCCCGGAGCATCGTGGAGGTCGACAGTCGTGTCGACCGGACGAGGAGCCAGCGACGTGACCGAACCGCACCAGACGCATGAGCCTGTGGCTCAGCGCGTCACCGGCGCTGCGGGCTCTTCTGTCACCGACTCGATCGCTCAGGATCGCGTCATCCCCCAGGCTACGGTGACGCGCTTGGCCGCATACCTGCGGGTCCTCGGAGTGATGTCCGACCGGGGTACCTCCATCGTCTCGAGCGAGGAACTTGCCCAGGCGTCCGGTGTCGGATCAGCGAAGTTGCGTAAGGATCTGTCGTTCCTCGGACCCAACGGTGTCCGCGGCGTCGGGTACGACGTCAACAGGCTCCGCATCCGCATCGAGCGTGCACTCGGACTCGATCGTGGGCACAAGGTCGTTCTCGTCGGAGTCGGAAACCTCGGCAAGGCGCTGGTCGGCTACGGCGGATTCAGCCGCCGCGGTTTCGAGATGGTCGGACTCTTCGACAGTGACGCAGATCGAATCGGAAGCAGAGTCGGGGATCTCGTCGTGCGCAGCACCGAGGAACTGACCGTCGCCTGCCGTGAACTGAATGCGACCATCGGCGTCATCTCCACACCGGACGAGGCCGCTCAGGGCGTGTGCGACCAGTTCGTCAGCGCCGGACTGCGCTGCATCATGAGTTTTTCGCCGATCGCCCTAGACGTTCCCGATCACGTGGAACTGCGACGCGTCGATCTCGCCGTCGAGATGCAGGTTCTCTCCTTCAACAGTGCGCGCAATGCCGATCAGGCATCCAGCGCGCCGCGAGTACGAGTGGCTCACGCCGCATCCGCTTCGTCAGTCCCATCCACCAGTTCACCCGCTCCGGTCGGAGCAGGTTCGACAAGAAACGGATCAGTGATCGCGCCGTGAGTGTTCTGCTTGTCGGGGTCTCGCATCGAACCGCGCCCGTCCCGGTGCTCGAGCGAGTAGCTGTCACCGACACCGATCGTCCGAAGCTGATCGACAAGCTTCTGGCGTCTTCGCACATCTCCGAAGCGATGATCGTCTCCACCTGTAACCGGGTGGAGGTCTACGCGGTGGTGGACGCGTTCCACGGTGCACTCACCGAGGTCGGTGAAATCCTCGCCGACCATTCGGGTCTCGACCTGACGGCGCTGCACGCTCACGCGTACGTCCGCTACAGCGAAGCAGCCGTCGAGCACCTCTTCGCGGTGGCCAGCGGCCTCGATTCCATGGTGATCGGCGAACAGCAGATCCTCGGCCAGATCCGTTCGGCCTACGCATCTTCGGATGCGCAGCAGGCCGCCGGACGCGTCGTCCACGAACTGGCTCAGCAGGCACTGCGCGTCGGCAAGCGAGTGCATTCCGAAACCGGAATCGACTCAGCCGGAGCATCAGTCGTATCCGTGGCTCTTGATCGTGCAGCGGGCATCATCGGTGAGGGCGGCCTCGTCGGCCGCACTGCCGTGGTTGTCGGAGCAGGCTCGATGGGCGGTCTGTCGGTTGCGCATCTCACTCGCGCCGGAATCGAACGCATCGTCGTCGTCAACCGGACACAGGAACGCGCCGAGCACCTCGCCGAGACGGCACGCTCCAACGGCGTCGACGCCGACGGTGTTGCCTTCGATCAGCTTTCGGCCGCGATGGCGCAGGCAGATGTCATGGTCACCTGTACCGGCGCGGTCGGGGCAGTGGTCACCCTGGCGGATGTGCACCGCGCACTCGCCGAGCCCGATCGCGACAACACTAAGCATCTGGTCATCTGCGACCTCGGGCTGCCGCGCGACATCGATCCCGCCGTCGCCGGCCTGCCGGGTGTCACCGTTCTCGACATGGAGACGCTGCAGCGTGATCCAGCGGCAGGCGCAGCCGCTTCCGACGCAGATGCCGCACGCACCATCGTCGCCGGCGAGCTTGCGACCTACCTTGCCGGACAGCGCCTCGCCGAGGTCACTCCGACCGTGACGGCTTTGCGTCAGCGCGCCGCCGACGTCGTCGAAGCCGAACTGATGCGGCTCGATTCGCGTCTGCCCGGCCTGGACGATCCGCAGCGCGACGAGGTTGCACGCACCGTGCGACGCGTCGTGGACAAGCTTCTCCACGCCCCGACCGTGCGCGTCAAGCAACTGGCGTCGGCCCCCGGCGGCGACTCCTACGCAGCAGCGCTGCGCGAACTCTTCGAACTCAGCCCCGGATCTCCCGCGGCCGTGGCCACACCCACCGACCTGGTGGACGGCGACCGCACTGGAAGGGACCTGCAGGCATGAGCGTCACCACCCCTCGATCGGGGAGCCCGCTGCGGATCGGCACTCGCGGAAGTCTTCTCGCGACCACGCAGGCCGGCACCGTGCGCGATGCCCTCATTGCAGCGGGACATCCCGCCGAGTTGGTCATCATCAAGACCAAGGGCGACCAGTCCACCGATCCCGTCCAGAAGATCGGCGTCGGAGTGTTCACGGCAGAGCTTCGAGAAGCTTTGCTGGACAACCGCGTCGACGTTGCTGTGCATTCCTACAAGGACTTACCGACCGCGCAGGATCCGCGTTTCGTCATCGCGGCGATTCCGCCTCGTGAGGATCCGCGTGACGCGCTCGTCGCCCGCGACGGTCTGGTCCTCGGGGAGCTTCCGGCCGGTTCCAAGGTGGGAACCTCGGCGCCCCGCCGTGTTTCGCAGCTCAAGGCACTCGGGCTCGGCCTCGACATCGTGCCGTTGCGGGGCAACCTGCAACGCCGTCTCGGCAAGGTCGAATCCGGTGAACTCGACGCCGTGATCCTCGCTCGCGCCGGCTTGTCCCGTATCGGTCTGCTCGATCTCATCACCGAGAACATCGAGCCCGTGCAGATGCTCCCCGCTCCGGCGCAGGGCGCTCTGGCCGTCGAATGCCTTTCTGCCAATGCGGAATTGGCGGCGATCCTGGCTGAGCACGATGACGCCGGTACACGGGCGGCAGTCACTGCCGAGCGTGCACTTCTCGCCGAGCTGGAAGCGGGCTGCACCGCTCCGGTCGGAGCGATCGCGGAGATCGTCGAATCCCTCGACGACGACGGCAGAATCTTCGACGAACTGTCGGTACGCGGCTGCGCAGCCGCCATCGACGGTTCGGACGTCATCCGTACCGGCGCCGTCGGTGCGCCGGACAAGGCCGAGGAACTCGGCCGAGCGGTAGCGCGCGAGTTACTCGAACTCGGCGCCCGCGAGTTGATGAACGTGACTACAGGCGAGGCAGCCGATGTTTGACGCCCCACTTTGCACTTGCACCAAGTTCCCATTTCGATACAGCGCACTGGAGAATCACCGATGACCCGAGTCCGAAAGAACACTCCCGGACGGATCCTGTTCGTGGGATCGGGACCGGGCGACCCCGCCCTGCTCACCGTTCGCGCACGTGACGTCCTCACCGGCGCCGCAATGGCATTCACCGATCCGGATGTCGACAAGGGTGTCGTCGCACTCGTCGGGATCGACATGGGCCGCGACGAGGAGACCGGCGAGCTGATCGCGGACGTGCGTCCGGCACTCGGTGAGCCTGCCGAGGTTGCAAAGACATTGGTGCACGAGGCCAAGAACGGCCACGACGTCGTGCGTCTGGTCTCCGGTGACCCGCTGACCACGGATTCCGTGATCGCAGAGGTCACGGCAGTCGCCCGCACGCAGGTTCAGTTCGAGGTTCTCCCGGGTCTGCCTTCGGGTTCGGCTGTGCCGAGCTACGCCGGTATGGCGCTCGGCTCGGGTCACACCGAGGCCGACGTTCGCGGTGAAGTCGACTGGGCTGCTCTGGCCGCTGCACCGGGACCGCTTGTTCTGCACGCGACGTCGGGACATCTCGCCGAGACCGCCAGCGCGCTGGTCGAGAACGGCTTGGCTCCGCAGACGCCTGCTGCCATCACCGTCCGCGGTACCACTCGTCAGCAGCGAACCGTCGAGGCAACTCTCGCGACGCTCAACGAAGCCGGATCCGAACTGGTGGGCTCGCTCATCGTCACCGTCGGCAAGGTTGTCGCGCAGCGCAACAAGATGTCGTGGTGGGAATCGCGCGCTCTGTACGGCTGGACCGTCCTCGTGCCGCGCACCAAGGATCAGGCCGGCGAGATGAGCGACCGTCTGGTCACTCACGGAGCGATCCCGATCGAGGTTCCGACCATCGCCGTCGAGCCGCCTCGCAGCCCGGCTCAGATGGAGCGTTCGGTCAAGGGCCTCGTCGACGGTCGTTACCAGTGGGTGGTCTTCACTTCCACCAATGCGGTTCGCGCAGTGTGGGAGAAGTTCGAGGAGTTCGGTCTCGACGCTCGCGCCTTCTCCGGCGTGAAGATCGCCTGTATCGGCGAAGCAACCGCAGCCAAGGTCCGCTCGTTCGGCATCAACCCCGAGCTGATCCCGACCGGTGAGCAGTCCAGCGAAGGCCTGCTGGCCGAATTCGCCCCGTACGACGACGTTTTCGATCCGGTCAACCGGGTTCTGTTGCCGCGCGCGGACATTGCAACCGAAACCCTCGCCGAGGGCCTGCGCGAACGCGGTTGGGAGATCGACGACGTCACCGCCTACCGCACCGTCCGGGCGGCGCCGCCGCCGGCCGAGACCCGCGAGATGATCAAGACCGGTGGATTCGACGCCGTCTGCTTCACCTCGTCCTCGACCGTGCGCAACCTCGTCGGCATCGCCGGCAAGCCGCACGCCCGCACGTTGGTCGCGTGCATCGGCCCGAAGACGGCCGAAACTGCTATCGAGTTCGGTCTGCGCGTCGACGTGCAGCCCGAGACCTCGCAGGTGGGACCGCTGGTGGAGGCTCTCGCCGAGCACGCAGCTCGGCTGCGCGCTGAAGGTGCTTTGCCGCCGCCGCGTAAGAAGTCTCGAAGGCGCTAGCGCACCCGTGAGTGGTTGAGGAGTCTGTGGACTCCTCAACCACTCACAGGTTCCGACGAAGGAGGGCTACTTCTCGTGTTTCCCACTCATCGCCCTCGCCGGCTCCGGCGCACCCCAGCGCTCCGGCGACTCGTGGCAGAGACCTCGCTCGAACCCCGGCACCTCGTGTTGCCGATGTTCGTTGCAGACGGCATCGATACGCCGCGTGAGATCAGTTCCATGCCAGGCGTTTTCCAGCACACCCTCGATTCGCTGCGGTCCGCCGCGGTGGAAGCAGTGGAAGCCGGCGTCGGTGGCCTGATGCTCTTCGGCGTCCCCAAGGCGGAGGACAAGGACCCCCAGGGCTCCGGTGCCTCCGATCCCGACGGCATCCTCAACGTCGGATTGCGCGCTCTGGCAGAAGAACTCGGTGATTCAACGGTCATCATGGCCGATACCTGCCTCGACGAGTTCACCGATCACGGCCACTGCGGCGTGCTTAACGCCACCGGCGCCGTCGACAACGACGCAACCTTGATCCGGTACGTCGAAATGGCTCTCGCGCAAGCTGAATCGGGTGCGCACCTGCTCGGCCCCAGCGGCATGATGGACGGTCAGGTGGCTGCGATCCGCGGTGCGCTCGATGCATCCGGGTATGTCGAGGTCGGTCAGCTCGCCTATGCCGCGAAATATGCGTCAGCGTTCTACGGGCCGTTCCGTGAAGCCGTCGGATCCTCACTGCAAGGCGACCGTCGTACTTATCAGCAGGACGGCGCCAACCGCCGCGAGTCGATGCGCGAGGTAGACCTCGACATCGCCGAGGGCGCTGACATGGTGATGGTCAAGCCTGCAATGTCCTACCTCGACATTCTGCGTGAGACCGCCGACCGGTCTCCGGTTCCGGTCGCGGCGTACCAGATCTCGGGTGAGTACTCGATGATCACGGCCGCCGCGCAGAACGGGTGGATCGATCGGGACGCGGCGATTCTCGAATCGCTCACCAGCATTCGCCGCGCCGGTGCCGACGTGGTCCTCACGTACTGGGCGTCGGAAGTTGCCGGATGGCTGTGACGGAGTCACGCATGGTGGCTGCACCGGTATCGACCGATACGCTGGTGTCATGACCGAGCAGTGGCCGCCGTCGCGCCAGGAACCGCCCCGCCGGGAACCTCCCTACGAGAACCAGCCGTTCGAGAATCAGCCGTACCGCGAACTCGGACCGATGCCGACGGGTCAGATCCCGGGATACGGCCCCGGTTACAACGGATACCCGGGCCCCCAGCCGAAACCCGAGCCGCCGACGGACGTCGTGACTGCGATTCAGTTGTGGTGGGCTGTGACGGCGCTGGGATTGGTCCAGGGCGGCGCGATGATCTGGATGCTGCTCGGGCAGAAGTCGATGTTCGTCGACGAGATGCTCAGGAACCAGGCGGCTGTCGACGCCGGTCTGACACGCTCCGACGTGGAGGGCATGTTCCCACTGGTCATCGTGTTCTCCGCTGTCCTGGTGGTGATCGTCACCGCGGTGTTCCTTTTGTTCGTGCGTTCGATGAGTCGTGGCAAGAACTGGGCTCGAATGTTGCTGACGTTCTGTGGAGTCTTCATGTTGGTCTCTGCGATCCCCGTGATCTTCGGGCTCGGCGGCGACGGAGGCGCGGCCACTCTGCTGTTCGGCGGAGCGGAAATCCTGCAGGCAGTTGCTGCTGTCGGGGCGATCGTGATGATGCACCGAAAAGAGTCCAATCCGTACTTTCTTCGTTTCCCCCCGGCGGGGAACCGATAGGTAGCTCGGGGTACTGTGAAACGGGTCACTGCAGTAGTAGGGGAGAGGTCGTAGACAATGAGTTCTCAGGAAGCCCTGCGCACGGAAAGCACCCACGACGCTCCACTGCGCCAACGTGGTTCACGGACCGAAGTGATCTTGTTCGCCATCCTTGGAGCCTCTGTTCTGGTGACACTCCTGGTGCTCATGATTCCGGGCATCGTCAGCGGATAGCGCACACTTGAACCCGTGAGTATCTCTACGAAGGTCCGGCGCCCGACGGCCGTCGAGGCAGCATTCTGGTTGTGGATCGCCAGCGCGTTCCTACTCATACTCTTCGGCCTGATCAATGTCACCAGCGCCTCGTATTCGCTGCGTGAGCAATTCACCGATCAAGGCGTATCGGCCGGAAACATCGACATCTACGTCACCTTCGTGCGGGTGTCCGGGCTGGTTCTGCTGTTGACCGGCCTTGCGATCGGCGGCCTCGCCGGTCCCACTCGCGCCGGAAAACCTCTGTGCCGACGGATCCTGGTGATCGTGTCCGGGGTGTTCGCGGTGCTGCAGATCGCGCTGGTCGTCGCCGGGATCAGTACCGTGCTCGCGCTTGTCGTTCCCGTCATGCTGATCTGTGCCTGCGTCGCGATCTACCGCGACACCACCCGAAGTTGGTTCGCCCGTGGCTGATCGCGCGCCGGAAATCGGCCCGGACGTTCTGTACTACGAACCGGGATCTCGGTGGTGGGCCATCGCGTTCGGTCCGATCTTCTGCCTGATCGCCTTGGTCATCGAGCTGTTCACCGGCCCGGTGGTGCATTGGTTCGGTCTGGCGATGTTCGCCGTGATCCTCACCGGCTTGGTGTACGTGCAGGTGATTGCCGCGCGCCGGCATGCGAGCGTGCTTCTGACCGCGACCACGTTGCGTCAGGGAACCGAAGAGGTGCCGATCACCGAGATCGCCGAGGTGTTTCCCGAATCGGACGACGCCGCCTACGAAGACGAAATGGAGCCGTGGGAAACGGCACGCGCGCTGGGTGAGCTGTCCGGAGTGCCCCGGCGTCGGCACGGTATCGGCTTGCGTCTGACCACCGGGGGATTGGTGCGAGCGTGGGCGAAAGACGATCGGGCACTTCGCGAGGCGTTGAGCCAGGTTGTCACGGTCGGTGTGGAACCGGACGGGTCTGCCGATGATTGAGGCGCAGCCAACTCCGCTCGTCGACGTGAAGACGTGGATCGGTGTACTCGGTATCGTCGCCGCCACGATTCTGGCGGTCGTGTGCTGGCGAGCGGGTACGACGACGTCCGACTTCGGACCGATACTGGAGGGCGCTCCGCCGTTCGAGAGCACGCACTACGACGGTCTCTGGATCTCGGGCGCCGGGTTGTCGATTCTGGTTGCGGGGCTGATGGCCATCGATGTCGTGCGCCGCGTCCGGGTGGGCTTCGTCGCATCGCAGTAGCCCTCATACGGGTAGGGGGTATAGTTGCGGTATGAGTAGTTACAGCCCCGAGCAGGACGATCTGCTCAAACGCCTTCGTCGTATCGAAGGTCAGGTAGCCGGAATCTCGCGCATGGTTGCAGACGACCGGTACTGCATCGACGTGCTCACCCAGGTGTCCGCCGCGACGAGCGCGTTGCAGTCCGTATCCCTGAAGCTTCTCGACGCGCACCTTGCGGGTTGCGTCGTCGAAGCTGCCAAGCAGGGTGGTCCGGAAGCGGACGTCAAGATCAAGGAAGCTCAGGCGGCCATCGCTCGCCTCGTTCGTTCGTAAGGTGTCGGTCCGTCACTCCGTGATGGACCGCGCGAGCGCCCGGGCGGAGAAGCTCACGAAGTACTCGGGTGTGACTTCTTTGGCGATGTTGATGACGATGGTGTCCGACAGGCCTTTGAGTCCGGAGAGCACGAGATGGATCACCGCGGGGTCGTCGATCAACCGGCTCCCTTCGGCTGCAGCAGATTCGGTGAGCGCTCGAATCAATGCCGAGTTGTAGACCGCTACGGATGCGTGAAGTTCCCGCATGCTTTCTCGGTCGGACCCGGCCATGCCTTCGATGTCGCGCCAAGTGGTGGTGAGTCGACCCACCCGTGCCCAGTGCCGAGCAAACTCGGAAATCATGGACTCGAGTAAGGCGCTCAGTCCCTGCTCGCGGGGGAGCGAGTTCACGAAGTCCGCCATTTCCAGCTGACTTTCGCTGAGGAGGGCTGCGAAGATGTCCTGCTTGTCGACGAAATACTGGTAGATCAGTCCGGTGCTGGTTGTGCCATCCCGGTGTCGTTCCTGCCCGGATTCTGGCAGCACATCCAATCGTTCTGGCTCGGATCAGCGGCCATGGAACCCATCCGCTCCGTCATCTACTTCGGTGGGAACGGAGCAGGACCGCACCTGCTCGTTCTGGGTATCTGGCTGGTCGCGGCACTCGGCCTGACCGGACTGCTTGCCTCTCGGCAGTCGAAAAAGACGGCAGCGCAATAAATGTGGTGGGGCCGGCGACTGCCGACCCCACCCGAACCCTTTACTTCAGCCGTACCGCGTCCGTGCCCGGTCCGTCGAGCATCGCGGACCCCAGCAGGATGTCCGGAATGCCGAACCCGTCGATCAGTGTCTCGACGTGGGGGCGCAGGGTGCGGCACCGCTCGTTGATCCCGCGCGTCACGGCCTTCGAACGCTCCACCGACAGATGCCGGTGTTCCATGAACCAGGCCTTGTCCTCCTCGATGACGGACAGTGCGTAGAGGTCGCACACCTCGCCGAAGAGTTCCTTCGCGGTCTCGTCCTCACAAGAGTCGATGCCGGCGACGAATGCTTCCAGGATGACGCGCTCGATGTGCGCCTGAGCGGCTTTGAGCACGTGGTCCTGCACGAAGTTGAACGCGTCGAACGGGTTCTCCTCGCGTTTCTGCGCTGCCTGCAATCGCCTTGCCGCAGTGGCGAGTAGGTACTCCTCGCGGTCTTCGAACATCTTCATCTGGGTGCCGCGGTTGAAGAGGCTGCCGTCCTCTTCGTTGTCCTGGCGAGTGTCGACGATCGTCTGCAGGATCTGCTGCGCTGCCGTGCGCTTCTTGACCACGTCGGAGACCGTCGTAGCCGCGAAGCGCATCCAGTCGACCGGGCTCATGCCGCGGACTTCGTCGGCGTACGAGGTGAGGAGTTCTTTTGCGACCAACTGCGTCAGAACGTGGTTGTCACCCTCGAACGTGGTGAAGACGTCAGTGTCAGCCTTGAGCGCGGTGAGGCGGTTCTCCGCGAGATAGCCTGCGCCACCACAGGCTTCGCGTGCTTCCTGGATTGCCCGAGTGGCATGCCACGTGTTGGCGGCCTTGAGTCCGGCGGCACGACCCTCGAGTTCGCGCTGCTCCTGCGGGTCCGGGTCGTCGCTGCTCTGAATGTCGTGCATCGCGGCGACCAGTTCGTTCTGTGCGAACTGCAGAGCGTACGAGCGGGCGATCAACGGCAGCAGACGCTTCTGATGGACGAGGTAGTCCATGATCAGGACCTCGTCGTCACTCTTCGGAGCACTGAACTGCCTGCGCTGCAGGGCATATCGACCGGCGATGGCCAATCCGACGCGGGCGGCCGCTGCCGCGGAACCACCGACGGTGACACGTCCACGAACCAATGTGCCGACCATCGTGAAGAACCGACGGTTCGGGTTCTCGATCGCCGAAGTGTACGTGCCGTCCTCGGCGACGTCGGCGTAACGGTTGAGCAGGTTCTCACGCGGGATGCGGACCTGGTCGAAGACGATGCGGCCGTTGTCGACTCCGGGCAGTCCACCCTTGAGCCCGCAGTCGGACGTCGTCACTCCGGGGAGGTCGTTGCCGGCGCCGTCACGAATCGGCACGACAAAGCAGTGGACGCCCTGGCTTTCGCCTCCGGTGATCAGCTGTGCGAACACTGCCGCGACAGTGGCGTGCTGGGCAGCGCCGCCGATGTAGTCCTTGCGAGAAGACGGGGTGGGGGAGTTGACGACGAACTCGCCCGTCTCGACGTCGTAGGTTGCCGTGGTTTCGAGTTCCTGGACGTCGCTGCCGTGACCGGTCTCGGTCATCGCAAAGCAACCGAGCAGGTCCAGGTCGATCAGCGGCTTGACGTACGCCTGGTGGTGACGCTCGGTGCCGAGGTTTTCGATGGCGCCGCCGAACAGTCCCCACTGCACGCCGGCCTTGACCATCAGTGAGAGGTCGGACATCGCGAGCATCTCGATGCTGGTGACGGCGCCACCCGCGTCGCCCGTTCCGCCGTGAGAGACCGCGAAACCGTTTGCGGCGTAGCCGAGATCGGCGAGGACCCGCATCTGTTCGAGAGCCTTGGAGCGCGCAATGGCGGTGTTGGGTGTGTAGTGCGGAGCAAAACGTTCGTCGTTCAATTCGCCGCGAACGCGCTCACGCACCTCCCGCCAGCGTCCGTCGAGTGTTGTCCTGAGGTGGTCCGCTGTGGTGGCCATGGAACCGACGATAGCGCGTAGCGCACCGCGGGCAACCCGGTTCGATCCCAACCTCACATTCAGCAGGAGCCCGCGGCACCCGCTTCGATTCCTTGGCGGAAGAGTTCCTTCTCGCTCTCGGACATAGCCTGGTACGAAGGGTCGTTCTCGACGATCTTCAGGAAGTCGGCGCCCGCTGTCTGTGTCGACGTGTCGCCGCTCTGAACACGCTGCTGAACGTAGACGGACACTGCCGAACACCCGCCGAGAAACGCCGGGTCGGTGCTCGTTGCCGCGGTGGTTCGAGCCGAGTCTGTGACGCTCGGCGGCGACGAAACTGTCGCCTTGTCGTCGTTCGAAGCGTCCGAACCACACGATGTGAGAAGAATCGCAGCCGAGACCATCAGCGTCGTCAACAGTCGCTTCATGCTCGGAATCGTCTCACGCGGGGCCCGGTTCGACCGGAAAACTCGCCTCGAGCACCGAAGTCCTACACCCTGTCGTTGTCAGATTCGACAGAACTGGGACACTGGAAGCCGTGACTGTGTCTTCCGGTGATCCCGACGTGCATGCAACGAACTCCGCTCGGCTCTTCGAACGTGCCGGCAACGTGATTCCGGGTGGCGTCAACTCGCCCGTCCGCGCGTTCGGTTCGGTCGGCGGAACACCGCGATTCATTCGCGAAGCATCCGGCTACACCCTCACCGACGTCGACGGGAACAACTACGTCGACCTGGTGTCGTCCTGGGGTCCGATGATTCTCGGGCACGCTCACCCGGCAGTCGTCGAAGCCGTTCGCGAAGCAGCGCTCGGCGGTCTCTCCTTCGGTGCGCCGACCGAAGGCGAAGTTGCCCTCGCCGAGGAAATCGTCGCCCGCGTCGCGCCCGTGGAAAAGGTTCGCCTGGTCAACTCCGGAACCGAAGCCACGATGAGCGCAGTCCGCCTCGCCCGCGGATTCACCGGACGCACCAAGATCATCAAGTTCTCCGGTTGCTACCACGGCCACGTCGACGCCCTTCTCGCCGACGCCGGATCGGGCCTCGCGACGTTCGGGCTGCCGACCTCACCCGGCGTGACCGGCGCTCAAGCCGAAGACACCATCGTCGTCCGCTACAACGATCTCGATGCAGTCGCCGCGGCGTTCGCCGCCAACCCCGGCGCCATCGCGTGCGTCATCACCGAAGCTGCAGCCGGAAACATGGGCGCCGTCGCACCGCTTCCCGGTTTCAACGAGGGTCTGCGTCGTCTCACCCGTGAGCACGGCGCACTCCTGATCATGGACGAGGTGATGACGGGATTCCGCGTCAGCGCCTCGGGTTGGTACGGCATCGACAACGTCGCCGGCGACCTCTACACCTTCGGCAAGGTCATGAGCGGCGGCCTGCCTGCCGCAGCCTTCGGCGGCCGCGCCGACATCATGGGTCACCTCGCGCCGGACGGTCCCGTCTACCAGGCCGGCACCCTCTCTGGTAACCCCGTGGCCGTCGCCGCCGGACTCGCGAGTCTGCGCGCCGCCGACGCCGAGGTGTACGCCAAGCTCGGCCGGAACGCGACCGCCCTCGGCGACCTCATGACCCAAGCCCTCACCGCCGAAGGCGTCGAACACCGTGTGCAGTACGCCGGAACCTTGGTGAGCGTGTTCTTCACCGAGAACACGGTGACCAACTACGACGAAGCCAAAGCCGCGCAGACCTGGCGATTCCCCGCCTTCTTCCACGCGTTGCTCTCCCGCGGCGTGTACCCGCCGCCGAGCGCGTTCGAAGCGTGGTTCGTCTCCGCTGCACTCGACGATCGAGCATTCTCGATCATCGCCGACGCCATGCCGCACGCCGCCAAGGCCGCAGCTGCTGCCGTCAAGCCCTGACACGTTCAAGCTCGAGCAACAACCGCACGCTTCCGACATCCATCTTCTTCAGCGAGGACCCTCGACTGTGACCGACGCCGATCACCCCGACCACACGTCCA
Source organism: Rhodococcus sp. AQ5-07 (assembly GCF_009707305.1). NCBI lineage: Bacteria > Bacillati > Actinomycetota > Actinomycetes > Mycobacteriales > Nocardiaceae > Rhodococcus > Rhodococcus sp. AQ5-07. The sequence goes on from NZ_CP046099.1 coordinate 249,909, forward strand.
CCCGCACCATCGTCCACGTCCTTCGCCACGGCGAAGTTCACAACCCGCGCGGGATCCTCTACGGACGGCTCCCGGGCTTCCGGTTGTCGGTGGCGGGCGAAGCCCAGGCTCGTGCGGTCGCGTCGGTGCTCGCCGATCACGACATCACCCACGTGGTCGCGTCGCCGCTGCAGCGCGCACAAGAGACCGCGACGCCGATCGCCGAGGCACACAAGCTCGACATCGTCACCGACGAAAACCTCATCGAGGCAGGCAACGAGTTCGAGGGTCTCAAGGTTGCCGTCGGGGACGGTGCGCTCTCACGTCCGCGTCACTGGTGGAAATTGCGTGACCCGTTCACCCCGTCCTGGGGCGAGCCCTACCTGCAGATCGCTCATCGCATGCTCGCAGCCGTCAACGCCGCACGCGTCGCGGCAGTCGGACACGAAGCCGTCGTCGTCAGCCATCAGCTTCCGGTCTGGACACTGCGTCGATTCCTGCAGGGCGAGCGTCTCTGGCACGATCCCCGTCACCGTCAGTGTGGACTGGCCTCGTTGACCTCACTGGTCTACGAGGGCGACACCCTGGTCGACATCGTCTACTCCGAACCTGCCGGTGCCTCCGACCCGAGAGTGACAGGAGCATGATTTCGCGCCGCATCGCCGCAGCATTCGCAGCCGCTGCGTCGGCGATGCTTCTTCTCTCGTCCTGCGCGACCGGCGACGACGCCGTCGCACAGGGCGGAACTTTCGACTTCGTCTCACCGGGCGGGCAGACCAAGATCTTCTACGATCCACCGTCCGACCGAGGCACCATCGGCAAGCTCTCCGGGCCCGATCTTATGAACGAAGGTAAGAAGGTCGGCGTCGACGACTTCGAGGGCAAGGTCGTCGTCCTCAACGTCTGGGGTCAGTGGTGCGGGCCGTGCCGCGCCGAAGCCGACGACCTGGAACAGGTCTACGAGCAGACCAAGGATTCGGGCGTGCAGTTCCTCGGCATCAACGTCCGCGACGACACCAAGAACAAAGCGCAGGACTTCGTGGTCGACAACAAGGTCTCGTACCCGTCGATCTACGACCCGTCGATGCGTTCGCTGATCGCCCTCGGTGACGGCTACCCCACGTCGGTCATTCCGACGACGATCGTCCTGGACCGCCAGCATCGCGTTGCCGCGGTGTTCCTCCAAGAACTTCTCGCCGAGGATTTGCTGCCCGTCGTCCAGCGAGTAGCTCAGGAAGACGCGCAGTAAAGATGACAACCACGACCACCACGCTGCTGGCAGGCAGCGACACACTGAGTGCCGGTGTGGGCGAAGCGTTTCAGAACGCGGCGTCGTCCGGTCCGCTTCTGCTGGCCCTCGGCGCCTGTGTGCTCGCCGGTCTGGTGTCGTTCGCTTCACCGTGCGTCGTGCCGCTCGTCCCCGGCTACCTGTCCTACCTGGCCGGCGTCGTCGGCGCCGACGCCCCCGCGATCACCGCCGACGAGGCGAGGACCCGGACGATCACCCGGAGCAGTCGCCTGAGGGTCGCCGGTGCGGCCGGATTGTTCGTCGCCGGCTTCACCGTCGTCTTCGTTCTCGCGACCGCGTCGGTGTTCGGCGTGATCTCGACTCTGCTCGTCAACCGCGAGGTCCTGATGCGCGTGGGCGGTGTGGTCACGATCGCGATGGGTCTGGTGTTCATCGGACTGATCCCGGCGCTGCAGAAAGACGTCCGTTTCGAACCGCGTCGTGTGTCGTCGCTGGTGGGGGCGCCGCTGCTCGGGGGAGTGTTCGCGCTGGGGTGGACGCCATGCCTCGGGCCGACGTTGGCAGGCGTGATGTCCGTAGCCGCGGGAACCGACGGGATGACCGCCGCGCGCGGTGTCACCTTGATCGTCGCGTACTGCATCGGACTCGGCCTGCCGTTCATCATCTTGGCGCTGGGGTCGGCGCGTGCGCTGACCGGCGTCGGCTGGTTGCGTCGTAATGCACGCACCATTCAAATTTTCGGCGGAATCATGTTGGTGGCAGTGGGAATCGCCCTCGTCACAGGCGCGTGGGACCAGTTCGTCGGCTGGGTTCGCGACGCATTTATCTCGGAGGTGACGCTGCCGATATGACAGCTGACGATAATAACGACAACCCGACACCCGTGCTGCCGAAGCAGTCGGTGATCGGTCGAGTCGTTGCACTCGGGCGCAACACCTGGCGCGGGCTCACCTCGATGCGGACCGCGCTGGTTCTGCTGTTCCTCCTCGCACTCGCTGCGATCCCCGGCGCCCTGCTGCCACAGCGAACCCTCAACGAGGGCAAGGTCGCCGACTACATCGCCGAGCGTCCGACGCTCGGTCCGTGGATGGACCGCCTCGAACTGTTCGACGTGTTCAGCAGCTTCTGGTTCACCGCGATCTACGCTTTGCTCTTCATCTCGCTGGTCGGCTGCATCCTGCCGCGTTGCGTGGAGCACGCGAAGGCGCTGCGCACCCGTCCGGTGAATGCGCCGCGCAATCTTGCTCGCCTGCCGCACCACACCAAGAGCGTCGTCGACGGCGAGACTCCCGACGAACTTGCTGCCCGGGTGTCGAAAGAACTGCGTGGGTGGCGCGTCGAAACGCGTCGCGGCGATACGAAATCACGACGCGAAGGCGAGATCACCATCTCGGCGGAGAAGGGATACCTCCGCGAATTCGGCAACCTCGTGTTCCACCTGTCCCTGGTCGGATTGTTGATCGCGATTGCCGCGGGCAAGTTGTTCGGCTACGAGGGCAATCGCATCGTCATCGCCAACGACGGCCCCGGATTCTGCACGACTTCGCCGGCAGTGTTCGACTCGTTCGTCGCGGGCCTGAGCCTCGACGGCACCGGCATGACTCCGCTGTGTGTCCGTGTGAAGAATTTCCAGGCCGACTACCTCGAGACCGGTCAGGCAGAGATGTTCACCTCGGACATCTCGTACCAGGCAGGCGACGACCTCGAGTCCGATACCTGGCGGGACACGACCATCCAGGTGAACCACCCGCTGCGGATCGCCGGCGATCGTGTGTACCTGCAGGGACACGGATACGCGCCGACATTCACCGTCACGTTCCCGAACGGTGAGACCCGCACCGAGACGCTCCAGTGGCGTCCGGACGACGCCACGACGTTCCTGAGTAGTGGCGCAATGCGTTTCGACCCGCCGGGCGGCATGTATCCCGATACGGACGAGCGCCGGAAGAACCAGATTGCCATCGAAGGATTGTTCGCGCCCACAGCGCTGTTCCACGGCAACCTGCTGTCGTCGAGTTACCCGGCGATGAACGATCCGGCAGTCGCCATCGACATCTACAAGGGTGATACCGGACTCGATACCGGTAACCCGCAATCGCTGTTCGAACTCAACACCGAACTGATCAATCAGGGCCGACTGGTCAAGCAGGATCGAGTCAATCTGTTCCCGGGTGAGAGCGCGACGCTTGCCGACGGAACTCAGGTGCGATTCGATGGTGCCGTCGACTTCGTCAACCTGCAGGTCTCCCACGATCCCGCTCAGGTGTGGGTACTGGTTTCAGCGTTGACGATGATGGCGGGGTTGCTCGTCTCGCTCGTGATCAAGCGTCGCCGCGTCTGGGCACGTATCTATCCAGATGACGAACGACGTACTGTAGTAGAACTTGGTGGGCTTGCCCGCACCGACCACGCAGGCTGGGGCGACGAGTTCGACCGCCTCGCCGACCGCTTGCTGAAAAGCAATCCGACCACCGCGGTGAACCAACCGCACGCGCAGGAGAACGCCCGATGACAACCAACGAGACACTCGCGCAGTACAGCGACTGGGCCTTCAAGTCCGCCTTCACCGTGCTTGTGCTGGCGTTTGTGCTGCTCATCGTGCAGTACGCGTCGGCCAGAGCAAAGGCGGTTCAGGACAAGGAACTGGTCACCGCCGGCGGAGTCGATGCGTCCGTGCCTGGCAGAGTCGCGGAGACTCCGACCAAGTCGCTCTCGGAGCGATTCGGCGGAATGGGCCGAGCTGTCTTGGTTGTCGGAACAGTACTGATCTTCGCGTCGATCGTGCTCCGCGGATTTGCGACGGAACGATTCCCACTCGGCAACATGTACGAATTCGTGGCGATGGCGTGTGCGGCGTCGTTGCTGGTCGGGCACGTCCTGCTGATCAAGCCGGCGTACCGTCCGATGTGGGTCTTCCTGCTGGTACCGGTTCTGATCTTGATGTTCCTCGCCGGCACGGTTCTCTACGCCGACGCGGCTCCCGTGGTTCCGGCGCTGCGCTCGTACTGGCTGCCGATTCACGTGACGATCGTCAGCGTCGGCTCCGGCATCTTCATGATCGGCGGTATCGCCAGCCTCCTGTTCCTGTTGCGACTGAAGTTCCCGCCCGGTGACGAAGGCACGAGCATCGGCGGCCGGATCGCGGAGCGACTGCCGGACGCCCAGACGCTCGACCGCTTGGCATACAAGAGCACGATCATTGCATTTCCGCTGTTCGGCGCAGGTGTGATCCTCGGTGCGATCTGGGCGGAAGCTGCATGGGGACGCTTCTGGGGTTGGGACCCCAAAGAGACGATGTCCTTCATCGCCTGGGTGATCTACGCGGCCTATCTGCACGCGAGGGCAACGTCTGGTTGGCGGGAGACGAAGGCTGCCTGGATCAACATCGCCGGATTCGTTGCGATGCTGTTCAATCTCTTCATCATCAACATGGTCGTGTCCGGCTTGCACTCCTACGCGGGACTCAACTGATCCTCTCGAGGTACCGTGGGTGGCTGCCGACCGGTCTGTAGGTATTACCGGTGGGTAAGTCAGGGGCGGCGCCAGCTACGATGCAGCTTGGTGAATTACTAGCTGTCTGGTAGCTGCGGGATCGACGAGGGGGAACTGCGAGATGGCCGACAAGATCGAAGACGCCGGAGCAGGATTGTGGGAGCCGGTGCGTCCTGCCGAGCCGACGCGGCGCGAGCTGCGCACATCCGCGCCCGAGCCGTCATCCGACTCGGTTCCCAGTGATGTTCGCGGTCTCTTCGTGGCCCCGGTCGACTCCGGCCCGCTCCAGCAGGTCGCCGGCCAGGCGCCCAGTGCACCCGCCGCTCCGCCGCCGACGACGACCCCAGCGACTCCGGCGGCGCCGGTACCAGGTCCCAAGACGCCGGTCATCCAGTATCCGGCAGCACAGCCCGGCCCGATCAACGGCCAGTTCTCGACCTCGCCCGCGATGCCGATGCAGACCTATGAACCTACGAATCGTGCAGGGTCGGTTCCGGATTCGCGAACTGGCCCTCCGCAGCCTGTCCAGAGTCCGCTGCCTGTCCAGAATTCGCAGCCCAGTCCGACCGCGCATGGATCCGCGAGACCGCTCCAGCACCCGCAGGCGCCTTTTGCGCCCGGCGTGCATCCGCCAAATCCCGTGATTCGGCAGTTCGGGCACCCCGGCGCTGCGCCGGTGCAGAACGGCCACGCCCTCCAGAATGGTCAGGCCATGCCGATGGCCCCGCCGACAGCGCCACCTACTCGCGCTCCGATGCCGCAGACCGGATTCAACTCGGCTCCGGACAGTCGCTTCGAGTCGGCTCTCCCGATGACTGCGCAAGATCTCTCGGCTGCGCTCCTCGTCAAGCGGCCTGTCCGGCCTGCCCCGGTGGGTGGCTGGCGCAAGGCGCTGTACACGTTGTCCGGCCGATCGGTGAACCTCGGAAACGGTGCAAAGGAGCAGCACCTCGTCGAGTTGACGCGCCAGATCAACCAGCCGCTGCAGGGCTGCTACAAGGTTGCGGTGCTCAGTCTCAAAGGTGGCGTCGGAAAGACCACGACCACTGCGACACTTGGGTCGATGTTCGGCTCGATCCGCGGCGATCGCGTCGTCGCTGTCGATGCAAACCCCGACCGGGGAACGCTGAGCCAGAAGATCCCGCTCGAAACTCCGGCAACAGTGCGAAACCTGTTGCGCGACGAGAACAGTATCGAGAAGTACAGCGACGTCCGCGGCTACACATCGCAGAATCGCCACCGTCTCGAAGTGCTTGCATCCGACAGTGATCCAGCAGTTTCAGAGGCCTTCAGCGGCGGGGACTACACGCGCACGGTCGACATGCTCGAGAAGTTCTACAGCATAGTTCTGACCGACTGCGGCACCGGATTGATGCACTCGGCGATGCAGGCCATTCTCGAAGGTGCAGATTCGTTGATCGTCGTCAGTTCCGGATCTGTCGACGGTGCACGTAGCGCCTCCGCGACACTTGATTGGCTCGACGCTCACGGTTACAGCAGGCTGGTCGCCACGTCCGTAGCCGTCATCAACGCGGTACGGCCTCGCTCGGGCAAGGTTGATCTGCCCCGGGTCGTCGAGCATTTCGAGCAGCGCTGTCGAGCGGTGAGACTGATTCCGTTCGATCCGCATTTGGAAGAGGGCGCCGAAATCGATCTGGACCGGCTGCGTCCAGGTACTCGGGAAGCGGTGCTGGAGTTGGCTGCGGTGGTTGCGCAGGACTTTCCGGCCTCCCCGTTCGCGTTGCCGGGGCGGTAATCGGATAGCCGGGTGAGCCCGGACGCTACGTCGACGTGTCAGTCGGCGGTACGTCCGGCCCTTCCGTGCGCTTGCGTCGTGTTTGCTGGTTCACATTCCACAGGAATTCGGGATCGTCGTCCGGCCCGCGTACGCCGCTCACCGGGGTACGCGTCGACGGATCGGGCCCGAACGCCTTCCACATCAGAACGATCAATGTCACCAAACCCACCAACGCCAACAGATACAACACGGCGCACCTCCTCAGGGAACTGAAGTCGAGCCTACTCAGTCTCCGGCCCGCTTCACCAGAAGTGGTGCGGACAAGCGTTTCGGCTCAGTGCGCTGTGCTGTATCTGTCGGGTACTGCAAGATCTGTCGGGTACTACAAGTACTTCGACGTGAGCTGAAGTTGCTCAGTTGTTGTCCGCTTCGGTAGTCAGCGAGCGCAGAAGCTGCATGACCTCGGTCTCACGGAATCGACGATGTCCTCCTGGTGTGCGAAGCGAGCCCAGTCGTCCTGCGTGTGCCCAGCGGGTCACGGTCTTGGGATCGACATGAAACAATGCCGCTACCTGTCCGGGCGTCATGAGTGCGTCTGCGGCGGTATTGAAGGTTGGTGCGCTCATTGTGAGGTCCTCCATGTTGATGTCGAACGTTTGACGAACAGTGATTCCGAACCGAGCAGTGATTCCGAACTTTGGTTCCGAACCGTTGTGTCGACCAGTTGCCAAAAACCTGCGTCGAGTTTGTTTCGAAGTCCTTCGCTCACATTCGACCGTTTTCTGAGTGGTAGCGCAATGTTTGCACAGATATAGCCGGGTAGTCGATCTTTCAAGATAAAGTAATGTTTAAGTAAAGGACAAAATGGATATAGCGGGCTCAGTCCCACCCGTATTCGGAATGGGTAACCTGAGAGGGTGAGTCAGTTGTCTGAAAACCCCGAAAATGTTCCTTCTGAGCCGGTCAAGGCCAGTAAACCCTCCGCAAACTCTGGGCAAGCAAAGTCGGCTGCCGGGCCGGTGACCAAGGGTCAACTAGCCCGCGACGTGGTGCTGTACTCGGTCGCTCGGCTGCTGCTTGTCGTCGTGATCGGTGCCGTCATCATCGGTGGCGGAAAGCTCGCCGGCACCGACGTTCCCCTGATCGTCGCGGCACTGTTCGCAGTTCTCATCGCGCTGCCGCTGTCGCTGCTGCTCTTCGCGAAACTGCGCAAGCGTGTCAATGCGGGCATCGCGGCGGTCGACGCCCAGCGTCGGTCCGATCGTGACGATCTTCGCTCCAAGCTGCGCGGAGACGGGCGGTGACCACGGAGTCGCTCGACGTCGACCGTCGGACCTCGCGCCAGTGGGTCGACAACGCGGTGCGGCTGATCGAAGCCGACGCGCAACGCAGCGCGGACACTCACCTACTGCGCTATCCGCTGCCGAGTAACTGGACCGTCCAGCTCTATCTGAAGGACGAGTCGACCCACATCACGGGGAGTCTCAAGCATCGACTCGCACGGTCGCTTTTCCTCTACGCGATCTGCAACGGCTGGGTTACCGAAGAGACCACCGTCATCGAAGCGTCGTCCGGTTCGACGGCTGTCAGCGAGGCGTATTTCGCGAAGTTGCTCGGCCTGGATTTTGTCGCGGTGATGCCCGCGAGCACGAGTCCCGCCAAGATCGCACTGATCGAGGCGCAGGGCGGACGTTGTCATTTCGTGAGCGATCCGTCCTCGATCTACTCGGAATCGCATCGGCTCGCGAGTGAGTTGAACGGTCACTACATGGACCAGTTCACCCACGCCGAGCGCGCGACGGACTGGCGTGGAAACAACAACATCGCCGAATCGATCTTCACTCAGCTCGAGCACGAGGAACATCCGATTCCCGACTGGGTGGTCGTCGGAGCCGGGACGGGCGGAACCGGCGCCACGATCGGCCGCTTTCTTCGCTATCGGAAATTCGACACGGGGCTGTGCGTGGTAGATCCGGAGCACTCCGTGTTCTTCGACGCGTGGCGAGCGAGCGATCCGTCGATCGTCGGTACACGGGGTTCCCGGATCGAGGGCATCGGCCGTCCGCGCGTCGAACCGTCGTTTGTCGGTCAGGTGGTCGACCGAATGATCAAGGTGCCGGACGCAGGCTCGATCGCGGCCGCCCGGCACGCCAGCACAGCCCTGGGGCGCAAAGTGGGTGGCTCGACGGGGACGAACCTGTGGGGAGCTTTTGCGTTGATTGCCGAGATGATGGCAGCCGGGCGCAGCGGCAGCGTCGTCACGCTGCTGTGCGACGGCGGAGAGCGTTACTCGGGCACGTACTACAACGACGAATGGGTGGCGTCGGAAGGGATCGACCTGCTCGGTCCGACGGCAGTGCTGGACGAGTTCGTACGTTCGGGTGCGTGGACGGTCAGTTCCTGAATCGCCGGCGCCGGACCGTGTGACGGGCGGCTCATCGTCACCCGCGGCCAGGCGTCCAGCCCGGACGACTGCTCGTCCGTTCTGATGCGTATCAGGCCGGGAGAGAGCGTGTTCTCGGCCAGACGCACGAACCCGAGTCGCTCGTAGTACGGCGCGTTCCACGGAACGTCGACGAACGTCGTCAGAGTCACGAGATCGTGGTGATGGTCCGCCGCCCATTCGGTGACGGCGTCGATCAGCTGAGCTCCGAGGCCTTTGCGGGCATGATCGGGGTGAACGGAGACCTGTTCGATATGTGCACCGCCGTCCACGATCTCGACGAGCGCATACGCAACGGGTACGTCGTTTGCGTCGGTCTGAACCCAGATGTGCTCGGCTGCGAGAAAATCGTTCAACTCGTCGAGCGTCGGCGGTGGATCGTCTGCGATGGCGTCCATCCCGATGTCTCGGAACGGTTCGCCCGCGGCGATCTCGATCTGTTGCAGTGCGGGTAGGTCGGTGGATATGGCCGAGCGGATCACAGAAACCGTTTTACCTCGAGAGCGGAGTTTCTCCCAGCGCTACGCCTTCTGTAACCCAAACCTACGCAACCGTAGGTTGTGTATCGTTTGGTCAAGGGGCACTTCTCCAGCGAGGGCGGATCATGGGCAATCCTGAAGTTTCACTCGACAATTACGAGGCTGTGTACGAGTACTACCGCAGTCATCAGCAGAACCGATTCGTGGCGAAGCTCGCTTATGCCGCATTGGCGCTGAAGTACCGCCCGCGAGTGAAGTACGCGCCGGGTGCGGAAGCCGCGCTGAAGACTCTGCTGGAACGCAAGACGCAGTTGGTCGTGGCAGTCAATCATCTGACCGAGAGCGACCAGTTCACGCTCGCCGCGACCGCGTGGCGGACTCCGTTGCGTCGAGTGATCGGACGGACCCGGGTCCTCGCCAAAGACGAACTCTTCGTTGATCCTTCACAGCGCAAGAAGGTCGACATGATGGGCAGCATCCCGGTTTTTCGCAGCAAGAACTACGGCCTCCGTGCAGTTTCGGATGCCGGCCGAGTGATGATGGACGTCGCGGCCGAGCGGCTGGGCAACGGGGATTGTCTGGCGATTTTCCCGGAAGGGACGTGCAACACCGAAGATCCGACGCGGCTGCAGCACGTCAACAGCGGAATCGGCCACATCGTCGCGCGCGCCGAGAAGTTGGGATGCTCACCGGCCCTGGTGTCGATCGGCATCAATTACGGTCCGGTGGCCGGCGACGTCAAGGCTGCGAGTGTCTTTGTCGGAATGCCGGTGACCGAACTTCCGGACAAGCCGATGGATATCGCCCGAACTGTGCAGGCCGACTTGCAGGTGGCAGTGAACGGAGCCGTCGCCGGATACTAGACGCGCCTGTCAATTTTGGTTGACAGATTCCGGTTGTCAACCTAAATTGACATCATGACCGAAGCAACCTCTCTCGCTGCTGCCGCCGGTAGCCCGGATCCCACCGAGGGATTGCGTGCTGTTCGAGCGCTGCGTCGTCTACTCGAAAAACTCGAGGCCATTCAGGTCGCCAATGCGCGCCGTCACGGATGGTCCTGGCAGGCGATCGCGGATGCTCTCGAGGTCAGCCGTCAAGCCGTCCACAAGAAATACGCGTCCGCGCAGTCGGAATCGATGCTGCGTTCACTGCGCGAGAAGGGCAGGTAATTGCCATGTTCGAAAGGTTCTCCGCACAGGCTCGAGGCGTCGTTGTCGATGCTGTCGCCGGATCCGGTCCGGTCACGCCGATGGAACTTCTGACCGCGCTGCTCACCTCTGATCGGGGCATCGCCACCGAGGTGCTCACCGAGTCCGGTGTCTCCCTCGACGTGATCCGCCGTGCCGGCGCCGGCGCGAAGGGCGGTGACTCGAAAGGCGCTGACTCGAAAGGCGCTGACTCGAAAGGCGCTGACTCGAACAATCTCGACGACGACGCCGAGATACTCAAGTCGATCGGCATCGATCTCGATGCGGTTCGGGAAAGCCTCGAGCAGTCGTTCGGTGAAGGTGTGCTGGACGAGACGCCCGTGCCGGACGGTGTCGATACTTCGCGGAAAGGCCGATTCGGGTTTCCTCGTTCACGATTCGAGAAGGACTCCAAGAAGGTGTTGGAACTCTCGCTTCGTGAAGCACTCGCGCACAAGGACAATCGAATCGGTGCCGAACACATTCTGCTCGGCATCCTGCGTGTCGCCGACGGGCCTACCCGTCAGGCCCTCGAAACGCAGGTCACGATGTCGGTGATCCGTGAGCGCTTGGAAGCGAAGATGAATCGCGCCGCCTAGATTCGGCACGGCTCCGCATGCACGGGGCGGGATGTGCCAGCATTCAGACATGACATTTCTGGCACGTCTCATCATCAACGGCATAGCCATCTGGCTGGCGTCGGCGTGGGTCACCGGCATCACGATCGCCAACCACGACAACGGCACCTGGGGCACGGTTCTCGTGATCGCGGTGATCGCTTTGATCTTCACGGTGGTCAACGCCTTCATCAAGCCGGTAGTGCAGCTTCTCTCACTACCGCTGCTCATCCTGACCCTCGGACTGTTCACGCTGGTGATCAACGCCCTGATGCTGATGCTGACGGCGTGGATCTCGTCCGGTACGTCCTACGGCTTGACGGTCGACGGCTTCTGGACGGCAGTCTGGGGCGCGCTGATCATCTCGATCGTGAACTTTCTGCTCAGCGCGTTCGTCCCCGACAACCGTTGAGTACGTCGACGTTCAGGCGAGACTGAGCGCAACTGCGGTCGCGGCACCCCAGACGAGCATGGCGAGTCCGGTGTCGCGCAACGCGGGGATCAGAGCCATTCCCTGGCCCCCTGAACGCAGCGGGGCGTTGGCTCGGATTGCCAGTGGCAACGCCAGCAATCCGAGCAGGGCCCACGGAGTACGCAGGATCAGCAGCAAGGTCGCGACGAACGGGACGGCCAGCAGGATCACGTGCAGCGTGCGGGTCTTCGCGTCGCCGAGCCGGACTGCGAGAGTGATCTTTCCGGACTCGGTGTCGGTCGGGATGTCTCGAAGATTGTTGGCAACGAGCACCGCGCTCGAGAATGAACCGATGGCGATCGCGCCGGCCAGCCCGGCCAGATCCACCCGTTCGGCCTGTACGAATTGAGTTCCCAGCACTGCGATCAGCCCGAAGAAGATGAACACGGCGATCTCGCCGAACCCGCTGTATCCGTACGGCTTCTTGCCGCCGGTGTAGAACCAGGCACCGATGATGCAGAACACGCCGACCGCAACCAGCCACCAGGCTGTGGTCGCCGCCAGAACGAACCCGGCTACCGCGGCAACGGTGAAGCAGCTGATCGCTGCGGCCTTCACAGCTCCGGGACTGACCAACTTCGATCCGACCAAGCGCAGTGGCCCGACGCGGTCGTCGTCCGTTCCGCGGATTCCGTCGGAGTAGTCGTTCGCGAAATTCACCCCGACGATCAAGGCCAAGGAGACGATCAGTGCCAGGAGCGCCTTCCACCACACTGCGAGGTCCAGGGACGCCGCGGCTCCGGTGCCGACCAGCACGGGCGCAATCGCGTTCGGGAGTGTGCGCGGCCTCGCGCCTTCGATCCATTGAGCAGCTGTTGCCATACAACGATCTTTGCACTGTGCAATACGATCGAACGCGGTGGATCAGCACATGACTCGAGACGTGAGTGAGCGCGCCAGGTACGCGCAGTCGGGCGAAGACCCGGCAGACATTGCCTTGCTCGGACCCATTTCGACCAAAGTGGGCGATCGTCTGGTTCCGTTGCCGGGTCCGCGAGCTCGAACTCTGCTGGTTGCGCTGGCTCGCAATCCGGGTGAGCCCCGTACCGCGCAGAGCCTGATCGACGACGTCTGGGGGCTGGAGCCGCCGCGCTCACCGATGAACGCCCTCCACACTCAGGTCTCGCGCCTGCGATCTGCACTTCCGGACGGGGCACTCGAAGTCACGGCGGCCGGATACCGGCTCACTCTCGCTCGGGAGCGTGTCGACCTGGCGCGGGCAGCGGACGCCGCCCGTCGTCTGCGCGCCGGCGGCGCCGACGCGTCCGAGGCACTCGCCGTCACGACCGCGGCGCTGCGCCTGTGGCGCGGTACCCCCGGGAGCGACGTGGTCGGCGACGTCGCAGATCGTCTGGCGCTCGACGCAGGCCGCGTGTACGACGAACTGGAGTCCGCGCAGATCGACGCGTTGCTCACGTTGGGGGAGTACGCGGCCGCCATTCCACTGGTGCGCGGACGCCATCTGTCGAGCCCGTTCGACGACACAGCGGCCGAAGCGTTGATGCGTGCGCTCGCCGGAGCCGGCCGGGTCAACGAGGCACTCGAAGTATTCGCGGAGTTCCGCAACCACCTCGCCAATCGCCTGGGCGCTGATCCGTCACCCGCACTGGTGGCTCTGAACGCGGAACTTCTCGGGGCACCTGCGGCAACACCGCGAGCTGCGCGGGCGATCGGTCTACGCGCTGCCCCCAACACCTTGCTCGGTCGCGACAGCGACATCGACCAGATCGAATCCTTGCTGGCTCGCTCACGTGTGGTCACCATTCTCGGACCTGGTGGCGCCGGAAAAACCCGTCTCGCACACGAATTGGGCCTGCGCGGATCCGTGAACCAGCCTGGCGTCGCGGTGGTACTCGTGGAGTTGGCGTCGTTGCGCAGCAGTGAAGATGTCATCGCGGCCATCGGCGGCACCCTCGGAATCAGCGAATCCGATCTGGCGCCAGGCAAATTGACCGTCGGCCGGACGCATTCGGCGCGAGAGCGACTCAAAGAGGCGTTGTCCGCCGGTCCGATGTTGCTCATCCTCGACAATTGCGAGCACGTGATCGGCGCGTGTTCGGAGATAGTGGCCGAGATGATCGCGGCCGGTCGTCAGCTGACGGTACTGACCACCAGTCGTTCGCCGCTCATGATCAGTGCCGAGGCGGTGTACCCGTTGCCGCCGTTGGCGATCGACGACGGAACCGGCTCGGCAGTCGAACTCTTCTCGGCGAGAGCACGTGCGGTGCGGCCGTCCGTTCATCTGGACGTCGATGCGGTCGTCAAGCTGTGTACGACGCTCGACGGACTCCCGTTGGCGATCGAGCTCGCGGCTGCCCGGGTCCGCACGATGAGCGTCGACGAGATCGGTTCGAGACTTCGAGATCGGTTCGCGTTGTTGCGCTCCGATGATCCGACGTCTCCGGATCGGCATCGCACTCTGCACGCGGTGATCGACTGGAGCTGGAATCTGTTGGGCAGCGGGGATCAGATTGCGCTGCGTCGATTGTGCCGATTCCCGGCAGGTTTCACGCTTTCCTCGGCGCAGGCCGTTGCCGGGTGGGGCGCGTTGACCGATGTGGCCGGCGCCGTCGAAGCGCTGGTCAATCAGTCACTTCTTTCCGTCAGCGACGGGCAGGGTGAGCTTCGGTACTACATGCTCGAGACGGTCCGTGAATATGGCGAGGAGCGACTCGCCGCGTCCGGAGAGGGGCCGGAAGTCATCCGGCGCCTGGATGACTGGGCAATCGCGATCGCCGAGGACGCCGTCGTGCGTGCACGCACGGATCAGCTGCGCCTGATTGCCGACCTCGACGCCGAGCACGACAACCTTCTCGCGGTTCTTCGCTGGGCCGTGGAGCGCGGCGACGCGGTCACCGTAGCCAATGTCTTTCCCGTCCTCGCGATTCTGTGGGCCGTACGAGGATCGAATTCGGAAGTCTCGAACTGGGCGTCGAAGATCGTCGGGGCGACCGCGGACAACGATCTACGCGATGTAAATGCAGAATTGGTGGGCGCGACGTTCATTCTGGTGGCGATGCATCTGTTTTTCGCGGAGACCGATCGAAACCATGCCCGCGCGCGGGTTCGTCTTCGAAAGCTGTTGCGTGAGCGCGATGATCTCGGTCCGTTGTTCGCATTTCTGATCAAGCTGACCACGAGTGGGATCGCCAACCACAGACTTGCGCGTTTGGTTGCGGAAGGCGTTCGCAGTTCCGACCCCGAGACCCGAATGGCTGCGCTGTCCGCGCGTTCGAATATGCGCGAGAACATCGGGGATCTGCGGGGCGCTTTGCTGGACGGGGAAGCGTTGTTCGACTACGCGACCAATGCCGGTGACGAGTGGGGCCTTGCGATGGCGGCCCAGCATGTCGGGTCGGTCCACAGCCAATCCGCGCGATATGGCGAGGCCATCGAGTTCTACGCGATTGCGGCGGCGTCGATGGAACGCCTCGGTGCACGTGACGAGGCGATGCAGCTCATCTGCTTTCAAGCCGGAGCAATGATCGCATCCGGTGACACCGCCGGCGGGCGAACACTTCTCGATCGGGCACGCCCGGCCTTGGCGCACTCGGGTGGGACCGGTGCCATCGAAACCGATCAACGGCGCGCGGCGCTCATAGCGAGCATCGCCGAGGCGGATCTCGCCGACGGCCGAATCGACGAAGGGTTGGCCAGGTATCGAGAAGCACTGGAGTTGTTGGGCTCTGCGATCGAGAACATCTTCGGTGATCCCTTCGTCGTTCTGCTCGGTGCTGCGGCCGTGTGTGCTCACGTCGTTCACGGCCGACATGAACTCGTGGCAAATCGTGTTCTGCAGATGAAGGATTCGAGTGCTCTCAAGTTCGATCCCAAGGGTTATGCGGACCTGCCGCTCGCGGGTTCCTTGGCGTCGGCGATCGGGTCGTTCGATCTTGTCACGGGCAACATCGATCGAGGGGTCGAACTGATGGCTCTGTCGTTGAAAATGCCGGGGAGACAGGACTTCGTCTCGCTCCACCATGCGCGCCTCTCCGAATTCGCGGTTGGTGTAGTCGGAGCCGACAAGTGGTCTGTGGAAACCGAGAAGGTATCGGGTTACTCACGCAGAGCGGTCCGCGAAGCAGTGTTGGCTGCGCTTCGCGGACCGGTGCTGGATTAGAGCTGGACGATGTTGCGGGACTTATGTCTTGCGCATGTACATCCGCACGGTCAGGGGCGCCATGACGGCAACGATCACCGCGGCGCCGACCAACGACCACACGACGTGGATACCGAAGTGACCGTCGTTGGCCAGCTCGCGAACCGCGGTCACCAAGTGTGAGACCGGATTGACGTTCACGAACTTCTGAAGCCAACTCGGCATGGTGGCAGGATCGACGAACGCATTCGACAGGAACGTCAGCGGGAACAGCACGAGCATCGAAACACCCTGCACCGTAGACGCTTTGTTCATCAGCACGCCCATGAGGGCGAAGATCCAGCTGATGGAGAACGCGCACACCATGACCAGGATCGCGGCAGACAGAATGCCGACCACGCCGCCTGCGGGGCGGTATCCCATCGCGAAACCGACGATGAACGTGATGGTCGTGGCGATGCCGTAGCGCACGACGTCGGCGAGCAATGCGCCGGACAGCGGGGCGATACGAGCGATGGGAAGGGATTTGAAGCGGTCGAACACGCCCTTGTCCATGTCCTCACGAAGCTGAGTGCCCGTGACGATGGAACCGGTGATGACGGTCTGGACGAGGATGCCGGGGATGATCGTCGGCAGATATGCCGTCACGTCACCGGCGATCGCGCCGCCGAAGATGTACGTGAACATCAACGTGAAGATGATCGGCTGGATGACGACGTCGAATAGTTGCTCGGGGTTGTGCTTGATCTTGAGAATTCCGCGGTACGCCATCGTGAACGTGTTCGCGAAGCTCTGCTGCAGGCTGATGCGGCGGGGTGCGGCGTCCGGCTGGGCTATCGGCGACCGGGGTTTGGTGAGGGTGGTTGTCATGCGACGCTCCGATCGGAGTCGTTGTCGGACTGGGCGTCGTTGCGTCCACCGTCTTCGGGCTGGTGCCCGGTAATGGTCAGGAACACTTCGTCCAGGCTGGGTTTCTGTACGTTGATCTCGTCGACGGCAATTCCTTGCTCACGCAGACGGATCAACAGGTCCGCTGTGATCGACGGGTCGCTGAGCGGTGCGGTGATCCGACCGACTTCGGGGGTGACTCCCACCTCGACGCTGAGCGCAGCCGCAATGAGCGAGCGAGCTTCCTCGGTTCGGTCACGGTCGACCAACTTGAGCTGGAGGGAGGAGATCCCTACCGAAGCCTTGAGTTCGTCGGCGGTGCCGTTGGCGATCACGCGACCGCGGTCGATCACCGCGATGCGATCGGCCAACTGATCGGCCTCGTCGAGGTACTGCGTGGTGAGCAACACCGTCGAGCCCTCGGCGACGAGTCGCCGAATGGTCACCCACATCTGGGCGCGGGTGCGCGGATCCAGGCCGGTGGTGGGTTCGTCGAGGAACAGCAGCGGCGGGCGGGCGATCAGGCTGGCCGCCAGATCCAGGCGCCGACGCATACCGCCGGAGAAGTTCTTCAGCGGTTTGGTTGCGGCCTCGACCAGGTCGAACTCCTCGAGGAGTTCGAGGGACTTGGTGCGCGCATCGCGGCGGCTCAGGCCGAGCAACCGGGAGAAGATCACAAGGTTCTCGGTCGCGGTCAGATCCTCGTCGACGGAGGCGTACTGCCCGGTGACGCCGATCAGGGAGCGGACCGCGGTGGGTTCACGGCTGACGTCGTGACCGAAGATGCGCGCCTCACCGCCGTCGGGGCGAAGGAGGGTGGCGAGCATGCGGACAGTGGTGGTCTTGCCGGCGCCGTTCGGCCCGAGGACGCCGAACACCGAGCCGGTGGGGACGGTGAGGCTGACGCCGTCGACCGCGCGGTGCTCGCCGAACTTCTTGACGAGTCCGTCGGCCTCGATGGCAAGAGGCGAAGCTGTGTGGTTCATGGGATGAAGCTTGGCAGATCGATCTTGCATGGACCTTGCGTGGAACTTGCGGTTACTTGCACAGCGCGCGAGGTCGGTGCTCCACAACCGGCAAACAATCCCCAGACGGATCTTGCTTGTCGGTGTGCGGGCGCGGCGGCATCACGCTCGCTGCATGGAGATTCTCACGCGGGCACAGGCTCACCGCGACGGCACCAGCGACGCGCAGTTGCAGCGAGCGGTCAGGCGCGGCGAGCTGCACCGAATCGCAGCGGGGATCTACATGCGCGCCGATCACTTCCGCGAACTCGATGCGAGAGCACGCCACCGCTGCGCTGTCATGGTAGCCACCGAAAGCTGTGGACCAGGCGCAATCGTGAGCCACGCTTCGGCAGCGGTCATGCACGGATTGGATTGCGGCGGATTGCGATTGGGCACCGTGCACATGACGCGTAACCGGTGCTCGGGTGGGCGGAAGAGTCAAACCTTGCATCTTCATCCGGCAGTGGTCCCGGCCGAGGAGGTCGTGCTGATCGACGGCGTCGCAACCACGTCGCTTGCGCGAACGTTCGTCGACCTCGCACGGACGACGCCGTTCGAGAACGCCGTGGTGATCGGCGATTGCGCCCTGCGACGCGGAATGAGGCGTGAGGACGTCGACGCTTCGCTCGATCATGCGCGCGGACGGCTGGGAATGAGTCGCGCTCGAGTGGCGGCGACGTTCATCGAACCAGGTGCCGAGAGTCCGGGGGAGTCCATCAGCCGGGTACGCATGCGCGACGACGGTTGGCCGATGCCGACCCTGCAGCACGAGATCCGTCACGGTGGCCGGTTCATCGGGAGAGTCGATTTCTTCTGGAAAGAGCACGGTGTGGTGGGCGAGTTCGACGGGATGGTCAAGTATCGCGGCGACAATCCGGGGAGGGCGGTAGAGCGCGAGAAACTGCGGGAGGACGCGATCCGGGACGCGGGGTTCGAGGTGTTCCGGTGGGTATGGGCGGATCTTCGCGACTTCGAACGTGTCCGCGAAAGGTTCGAGCGGGCTTGCCTCCGCGGAGCCGCGCGCTGATTGTGCAGCCGCGGCGCTGATCAGGCCTGCGGCTGAACAATCGGGCTGCGGCTGCTAGCTGAACCGAGCCACCAGGGCGGCGCGGTCGAGCTTGCCCGGCCCCCGGAGCGGCAGTGCGTCCACGACGAACAGCTCGCGCGGCGCCGCGGTGACGTCGAGTGTCCGCTGAGCATGTGCGCGTAGTTCATCGAGCGTGGGAGCTTCGCCCTCGGGTACGACCACGGCCACCACCCGCTGCCCCAGCCGCTGGTCCTCGATGCCGATCACCGCGCACTCGCGAACGGCCGGGTGATCGGCCAGCGCGGCCTCGACCACCTGCGGTACGACGGTCAGCCCGCCGGTGGAGATTGCCTCGTCCAACCGGCCGCTGATGCGCAGGACTCCGTCGACCACCGCTCCGGCGTCGTCGGTCCGGAACCAACCGGGCTCGGCGAAAGCGGGGTGGTCGGGAAGCCCGCGGTACCCGGACGCGAGCATCGGCCCACCCAGCAGCACTCGCCCGTCGTCGATACGAATCTGCGCTCCGGACAACGGGATTCCGTCGTAGACGCAACCGCCGGAGGTTTCACTCATCCCGTAGGTGCGGACGACGGTGATGCCCGCTTCGGTGGCCTGCGCGAGTACCGGCGCGGGAGTCGCAGCGCCGCCGAGCAGAACCGCGTCGAGTGACGCCAGCGCCTCGACCGCGGCGCGATCACCGAGCGCCTTGACCAACTGCGTCGGCACCAAGGAGGTGTAGCGGCGCGGTCCGCTCATCGCGGCGACGGCGCCCGGAAGCGCTGCCGGGTCGAAACCCGCACTGACGTCGACGATCACCGGTTGCGTTCCGGCGAGAACACTGCGCAGCAGAACCTGCATACCGGCGATGTGGTGCGGAGGGAGAACGAGCAACCAGGATCCTGTGCCGCCGAGGCGTTCGTGGGTCGCGTCGCCGCTGGCACGCAGGGCATCAGCACCGAGCATCGCGCCCTTCGGCGTTCCCGTGGTTCCCGACGTGGCGACTACCAGCGAGACGCCGTCGTCGATGGGCTGATCGGGGTGCAGAGCGTCGCTCAGTCGGGCCGTCTCGCGTGCGTCGGCAGCCGGGACGGGGAGCACGGCGTCGTGCTCGCCGCCCAGGATCTGCGCGACGGCAGGCAATACCTCGAAAGCCGCCTCGCCCTGCGGAACCGCGAGTGTGCGAAGAACGTTCACCGGATGTCCGGCCCGGCAAGGGGCCAACCGCCGTCAGCCAGATGGCTTCGCACGCGGTCGACATCGGTTTCGAGAGGCATCTCGTTGGTGATCTTCGTGATGAGGACCTGGATGTCGGTCTTCTCGATGGGCAGATCGCCGTCCTCGATCAACGCGTCGGCGACGGCGTCGACCTCGGCCTCGGAGAGTCTGCGAGTGAGGAGTGCGAAGAGCGGGATGTAGTCCTGTTCGGGGACGCCATTGGGATAGCCGGCCCGCAACCAGCCGACTATCGACGTGAGGAAGGGCGGAAGAGCCATGACGTCAGCTCACATCTCGAACTTCGTTGTCGGCGTCCACGTCTTCGATAACCGGCCACCCACCTGCGCGCAGTCTTTCGGTGACACGATCGACGTCGTCCTCGGACGGCTCCTCGTTGAGGATCCCCTCGATGATGGCGCGAATCGTGTCGTAGTCGACGTGGCGGTCCGGTACCTCGTGCGCGGACTCGATGGACATCGAAACGACCTGCTCGATCTCCTCGTCGGTCAGACGTCGACGGAGAACCGCGAGCAGGGCGAAATGATCCTTGTCCGGGATGCCCTCGGGGTACCCGGCGCGTAGCCAGTCGAGCACGCTGCGCAATGAATACTTGCTCAAATCCTCGGCCTCATTTTCGTTTCGGTGGTTTCAGTGGTGTGCCGCGACGACCACTCAGAAGACGTGGATTCCGAACGTGCTGGCCAAGAAGTTCTTCATCAACAACAGAATTCCGGCGAAGATCGTGACGAGCACGATCGCAAAACAGAGGTACGCACCCATTTTACCCAGGGTGGTCGGTCCTTCGGTGCCGTCGGGATTAGGCAGGCTCAGCGACTTGAGGCCGAATGCGAAGATCGCCGGCAGTCCCGCTCCGAAGAGCAGTCCTACTGCCACTACCTGCCAGAGCGAATCGAGGGTATCGGTGAGTAGATGCATTCTCTTGCGCCCCTTTCAGGAGTTGCGGGTGGCTTCGGTGGACGGCGTGGGTTCGGCTGCCGGGATCTCGGCAATTGCCGCATCTGAATTCTCGTCCCATTCGGCGGTGACGTTCGCCGCGTCCACGGGTTCCTTACGCGAGCGTATGTACATGAAGATCGCGAAGGCGATGAGCGCGGCGAAGACGACGAGCACGCCGGCGAGTCCGCCGACCAGATGCGCAAGAGCCCAGCAGATAGCTCCGACGACGGCAGCCGACGGCAATGTGATCAGCCAGGCTGCGGCCATCCGGCCGGCGACACCCCAACGGACCTCGGCGCCC
This sequence comes from Rhodococcus sp. AQ5-07, assembly GCF_009707305.1. Lineage (NCBI taxonomy): Bacteria > Bacillati > Actinomycetota > Actinomycetes > Mycobacteriales > Nocardiaceae > Rhodococcus > Rhodococcus sp. AQ5-07. Next base: position 271,059 of record NZ_CP046099.1, read on the forward strand.
TTGCGACCGATACCCGTACCGAGGATCGAGCCGGTGGCGACGTGGGTGGTCGAGAGGGGGAGTCCGAGGTGGCTCGACGTGAGGATGATGGCGGCGGACGACGCTTCGGCTGCCAGACCCTGCGGCGCGGCAATCTCGACAAGACCCTTGCCCAGGGTGCGGATGATGCGCCAACCGCCGAGGTAGGTGCCGAGGGCGATCGCGACGGCACAGGTGAACTTCACCCAGAACGGCATCTCGGTCTCGGCGGTGATGGTGCCGTGAGCGACCAGGGCCAAAAAGATGACGCCCATCGTCTTCTGGGCGTCATTGGTGCCGTGTGCAAGTGAGATCAGGGAGGCGGTGCCGATCTGGCCGAAACGGAAACCGCGCTCGCGCTCGTCTTCCTTGACGGATGCGGTGATGCGGTACACGAGCTTGGTGCCGACGCCCGCGACCAGAGCAGCGACGACCGGCGCGAGGATTGCGGGGACGACGACCTTGGTCAGCACTCCGCCCCACTCGACTCCGCCCATACCGATGGAGGCGATCGCGGCGCCGATCAAGCCGCCGAACAGCGCGTGCGAGGAGCTCGACGGCAATCCGAGAAGCCAGGTCGCCAGGTTCCAGATGATTCCGCCGACAAGACCGGCGAACACGATCAGCAGCAGATCCTGCCCACTGACCGCGCCGAGGTTGACGACACCTTTGGCTACCGTCGCGGCGACCTCGACGGACAGGAACGCACCGACCAGGTTCAGGATCGCGGAAAGTGTGACCGCAACTTTGGGCTTGAGTGCACCGGTCGCGATGGAGGTGGCCATTGCGTTACCCGTGTCGTGAAAACCATTCGTGAAATCGAACGCGAGGGCGGTGACAACTACCACCAGGAGGATTACGAGCTCTGCGGTCACAACGTGAATTGTGCGTATCGAACGCGTAAAAGTACAGCGAACGGGATGCGAACAGGGCCTCCGTGGAGTACGTCCCCGCGCGTGGGCTGCGGCGCTGCCGTTCGCGATGTGTTCAGCGCCACGAAATCCGAACCCTGTGTGGGACCTCACTTTTTGGTCTCACTCACCGGGAAGGCACATTCGGACCGTTTTAAACGCTGATTACCTACGGGCACCGAGCGCACCGGAACAGGGGTTTCACCTCTGTATCTCGGTGTCTGTCAGTGAGAAGGAGAGCTCCGACCGTGAAGCCCAACAAGTCCACGAAGCTGATCGTGGCACTCGCAGCGACCGCCGTTCTGGCATCAGCCTGCGCATCGAATCGTGGTGACGATCCCTACGCCGTCGCTGTCGGCGGATCAGGCGTCAGCGCCGATCTTGCGTCGAGCACATCCGACGCGAAGTTCGGCACCCTCGATTCGCCGTGTGGCGAAGGCGATGCCACCGGCGCAACCGATCAAGGCGTCAGCGACACCGAGATCAAGATCGGGTTCGGTGACGACCGCGGGTACGTGAAGTCTCCCGGGCTGAACAAGGAAATGAGCGATGCGGTGAACGCGCTCATCTCGTGGTGCAACGATCAAGGCGGTATCAACGGCCGCAAGGTCGTCGGTACCGACTACGACGCCGCGATGACGCAGGCCAACTCGGTCATGCAGGAAGCGTGCGCGAGTCAGTTCATGATGGTCGGCTACGGCTTCGCGATGGATCAGACTGCGGAGCAGACGCGTGTCGCGTGCAACCTGGTGTCAGTGCCAGGCTTCACCGTCTCGCCGGACGCCGCGAACGGACCCATGACGTTCCAGGGAGTTCCGTTCCCCGTCGACTACGCGAACGGTTCGCAGTGGTTCCAGATGGCCGAGATGCATCCCGATCTGGTGAACGACTTCGACGTCGTCAACAGCACGATGCCCACGATCATCAGCTCCACCACGAAGATTCGTTCGATCGCCGAGGCAGCGGGCTTCAAGCTCAAGGATTGCGGCGTCACACTCAACTACGAGGGCGAATCGAGCTACGTGCCGTTTGCCGAGAAGTACAAGGAGTGCGGTGCGAAGGGTATCTGGACGTCACGATCGGCAAGCCCGTCGGAGCTGAACTTCGTGAAGGCCCTCGACCAGGTCGGGATCGATCCCATCTTCTTCGGTGAAGCCACCTGGTACGGCGCGACCGTCTCCGATTGGAACAAGGACACCGGACTGCTCGACAACCTCAACGCGGGCATGACCTTCCAGATGCTCGAGAACGCGGACAAGGTGCCCGCAGTGAAGAAGTACGTGGATCTGGTTTCCGAGCAGGGTGGCAAGACTGCGCTTCTCGGTATGCAGGCGGCGTCGTCGTTCCTGCTGTGGGCGGCCGCCGCGGACGAGTGCGGCAGCGATCTGACGCGTCAGTGCATGGTCGACGAACTCTCGAACATTCACGAGTGGGACGGCGGCGGATTGCATGCCGTCACCGATCCCGGCAAGAACATGCCGGCCACCTGCGGACTCATGACCTCGCTGAAGGGCAGTACCTACTCGCAGGCCTTCCCGTCCACCGCGGGCGAATTCAAGTGCGACCCCAAGTACCTCGTCGCGACCGACAAGAGCACCTGGGGAACCGAGCTCGGCGCTGACCGCGTTTCGACGAAGTACCAGAACGCCAACGTCATCAAGCCGCAGTCCTGATTCTTCCGACTCGGGCGGCGAGCGCCAACCGCCGCCCGAGTCCCTAACGAGGGTTCAGCCATGAACACTTTTGTCACTTTCACGATCCTGGGCCTGGTCCTGGGGTCGGTGTACGCGATCGCTGCCTCCGGGCTGGTGCTCACGTACAACACGTCAGGCATCTTCAACTTCGCGCACGGTGCACAGGCAATGCTCGGTGCGTTCATCTACTGGCAGTTGCGCTACGGCTGGGAACTTCCCACGGTTGTCGCCTTGCTGATCTCGTTGGTCCTGGTCGGTCCGCTGATGGGTCTCGGCCTCTACGTCCTGATCATGAAGGGGCTACGCGATACCGCCGAGGTCACCAAAATCGTTGTGACGGTAACGATCCTGCTCGGAATGCTCTCGATCTCGCACTGGTTCTGGCATCCCGAGACCGCCCGAACGATGCAGATGTTCTTCGGTGACCAGTCCAAGATCACGGTGTTCGGCGCGAGCATCCGCTACCACGAGCTGATCTGCATCCTCGTTGCGATCGCTATCGCCGTCGGTCTGCGTATTCTATTCACGCGCACCCGGGCCGGTGTTGCGATGCGCGGCGTCGTCGACGATCCGGAACTACTGCGCCTCAACGGCCACAATCCGGAGCGTCTCGCGGCACTGTCCTGGGCGATGGGTTCGACGCTCGCAGTCCTGGCCGGCATCCTGATCACCCCGATCAGTGGCGGCACACTCGAGGCGAACATGTTGACGCTCTTGGTGATCGACGCGTTTGCCGCGGCCATGTTCGGCCGGTTGCGCAGCATCCCACGCACGTTTGTCGGCGCCGTGGTTCTCGGGCTTGCCGGTACGTACGTATTGGCGTACTTCCCGACAAGTTGGAGTTGGACGTCGAATTTCCGTGTCTCCCTGCCGATGATCGCGCTGTTCGTCGTACTCATCGTCCTACCTCAGGACCGCCTGCGCGGCGCGGTCACTCGCACTCGCGAGCGGTACCACGTTCCGAGCGTACGCAAGGCCGTCGTCTGGGGCGTGGCACTGATCGTCATCGTGTACCTGATCCGTCTGCTGATGGTGACGTCGGCGGTCACGACACTGACTATCGGAATGACTTTCGCGATCATCGCGCTCTCGCTCACACTCCTCACCGGCTACGCCGGTGAATTGAACTTGGCGCCGGTATCTTTCGGCGCTATCGCGACCATCGTGGCCTTCCACTTCGGGATCTCAGGTTCCGGGTTGGCTGCGCACCTCAACCTGTGGGGCATCGTCGTCGGAGTCCTCGTCACCGCCGTGATCGGTGGCCTCGTCGCGTTGCCGGCGCTGCGGCTCAGAGGGCTGTATCTCGCGCTTGCGACCATGGCATTCGGAGTGTTCCTCTCCAACATGGTCCTTCGCGACACCACCGAACACGAGATGTTCGGCATGAAGTATTCGCTGTTCAAAGACGGCAACATCGCTCTCCCTCCGCTGAAGATCGGCCCGCTCGATCTGAGCAACGAGACGGTGTTCCTGATGACCGTGACCGCGCTGTTCTCGGTACTCGGCGTCGGCGTCATCGCGTTGCGTAACAGCGGCTACGGGCGCCGTCTCGCTGCGATGAAGGACAGCCCGGCCGGTTCGGCCATGCTCGGCCAGAGCCTGGTTCGGCTCAAGCTGAGCGTCTTCATGATCTCTTCAGGGATCGCCGGTCTCGGCGGCATTCTGATGTCGAGCGCGATGGGTTCCGTCTCGGGCGAGAGCTTTGCCATCATGGTCAGCCTCTCGCTGCTCATGCTGACCGTCGTCGCGGGCATCGGATACGTCACCGGCGCGCTGTTCGGTGGGCTCATGGCCGGAATCGGCTTTGCCGTCATCATGGTCTCGTTCACCAATCTGGCTTCGGCGCAACCGGAGTTGGAGGGAATGTGGCTGCTGCTGGGCAACATCGCGGCCGTCAGCCCGGCCCTGATCGGCATCGGTGTCGGCGCGAACCCCAGTGGCACCGTGCACAGCGTGATCGAGGGCTACCGTCGGCTCACCGATGCCAGGCCGGTTCTGATCGGCGGCGCCGCAGTCGTTCTGCTGACCTACGTCCTTGCTCTGACCGGCGTACTCGGCAACTGGTGGTTCGCATCCATCACGATCGCGGTGGTGTTCATGCTGCCCGTGATCGGCGAGATGGTCATGCCCCGTGCGGTTCTCACTCCGGAAGAATTGGCAGCCAAGGCGACAGTCGTTCCCGAAGACGTCGGGATCGACGTCCCGTACAGCCCCGAGATCCGTGACGAGATCGACCGCGAACTGGGGATTCCTCAGTACCAGGGCGGCTCGCCGAAGGAGTTGACCGCCCATGTCTGATGCACCTCTTCTCGAAACACGCGGTGTGAGCGTTCGTTTCGGTGGGCACGTCGCGGTCAAGGACGTTTCGCTCACCGTGCAACCCGGAACCGTGACGGGACTGATCGGACCGAATGGTGCGGGCAAGACGACGCTCTTCAACACCATCACCGGGCTGCAGAAACCCACGTCCGGTCAGGTGTTCCTCGGCGGCGTCGACGTGACGAAGCTGCCGCCGCACAAGCGGGCAGGTCGCGGGCTTGCACGTACCTTCCAGCGGCTCGAACTGTTCGTCTCGCTGTCGGTGCGTGACAACCTGCGCGTCGCCGGAGACATCCACAAGGCGAACGGCCGCAACAAGATCGACGTGGACAGCGAGACGGATCGTCTGCTGGAGCTGACCGGGCTGACGGATGTCGCGGACAAGGACGTCGCGGACATCCCCACCGGACGCGCCCGCGTCGTCGAAGTTGCACGGGCGCTCATGACCGACCCGCGAGTGCTGCTGCTCGACGAACCGGCCTCGGGCCAGACCGAGCAGGAAACCGAGGTCTTTGCCGAGATGCTCACCGAGCTGGCGGCGGGTGGACTCGGAATCTGTCTGGTGGAGCACGACATTCCGCTGGTGATGAAGGTGTGCTCGACCATTCACGTGCTCGACTACGGCGCAGTCCTCGCATCGGGTGATCCGGAGAAGATCCGGACGGATCCGGAAGTGATCGCGGCCTACATCGGGACCGAGGAGGAGGCGGTATGACTTCAGCGAAAATTGGCGAGGCGAAAATTGGCGAGGCGAAAATCGACGAGGGCATACGCAGCCCCGACCGCGCCGAACCGTTGCTCGAACTGTCCGGTGTCCGTGCCGGTTACGGATCCATCGAGGTTCTGCACGGGGTGGATCTGGTACTCGAACCGGGCGCAGTGGTGGCGCTGCTCGGACCCAACGGTGGTGGCAAGACGTCGACGCTCAAGATCTGCTCAGGCGTCCTGCCGGTCACCCGCGGCGAGTTCCGGCTCGCGGGCCAGGTCGTGAACGGCGTCGAGCCTTCGGAGTTGGCGAGGCTGGGCGTCTGCTCCATCCCCGAGGGACGCGGGATCTTCGCAAACCTGACCGTGCGCGAAAATCTGTGGATCGCCACGGGAACGGGCGTCGGGTTGGCCGAACTCGAAGAGGTTGCGTACAGCAGGTTCCCGATCCTGGGGGAGCGGCGCGGGCAGTTGGCCGGATCGATGTCCGGCGGCGAGCAGCAGATGCTGGCGCTGTCACGGGCGCTCGGCACTCACCCGACGGTGCTCCTGCTCGACGAGCTGTCGATGGGTCTCGCACCGCGAATCGTCTCGCAGATGTACGACGTCGTCGGCTCGCTTGCAGCCGAAGGCATTTCCATTCTCGTCGCCGAGCAGTTCGCACGAGCGGTGCTGCCCATCGCGACCTCGGCCGCACTCATGTTGCAGGGACGCGTCGTGAAGACCGGCGATCCCCTCGACATCGAAAACGAACTTTCTACCAGTTATCTAGGAGGATGACGATGACTACTCTCGCCGAAGATCGCCGTGAGGAATTCAAGAAGAACATCGCAGAGTTGAAGCTGGACAAGAAGCAGGCAGGCGGCGACGCTGCGACGCGCATCGCCGGCCTGGTGCTCATGGTCGTCGGAGTCGTCGGCGCCTTCGTCGTCTACATCTCTTCGCTGACGCTCTCGGACCTGCGGGATCTGGTGTCGTACCAGATCCTCACCGTGGTTTTCCTCGCCCTGACAGTGGTCGGTGCCGCACTCTTCCTGGCCGCATCGGTGGCAAAGGTGCTGCGGCTGTGGTTGGTTCGCCAACTGCTCGAGGGTCAGGCCCAGACAGATCAGATCTCTCAGGCGCTGAGCACGCGCAACTGATCTCTGCGAAGAACCGACAGATGCCCGCCACGAAAGTCGTGGCGGGCATCTGTCACTGCTCGGCTACAGCTGTGTCTCGACTACGCGGACGGTGGCCGGGAATCGCGTCGGATCGGATGGTCCTCCGGGATCTGCACCATCACGATCGGTGTCCCGTCGGGGTCGGCGATCCACATCTCGTGCAGACCCCACGGTTCTTGCCTGGCCTCGCGGGCGATCTTGACTCCGGCGAGAACCAGTTCGGTCTGAGCGGCAGTGAGGTCACGGACCTGCAGCCAGATCGCGCCGCGAAAGCCACCTTCGCCGGTGCCGCCGTGCGCTGCGACTTCGATCAGCCCTTGGCCGGCGAAGAAGACTGTGCCGCCGGGATATTCACGAGCGATCGCCAGACCGAGGGTGTCTCGGTAGAAGCTCAGCGTTCGTTCGTACTCGCTCGGGCGCAATATCGTACGGCTACTCAGAATCTCCACGTCCGACCTCCCTCTCGCACCTACTGTCTCAGAAGTACCAGGGATATGGTGACCAATCGGGATCACGCTTTTCGAGGAACGAGTCGCGACCCTCGACGGCCTCGTCGGTCATGTACGCCAAACGTGTTGCCTCACCGGCGAACAGCTGCTGGCCGACCAACCCGTCGTCCTGCAGGTTGAACGCGTACTTGAGCATCCGCTGTGCCTGCGGCGACTTGCCGTTGATCTTGCCTGCCCAGTCGATCGCGACGTTTTCGAGTTCCGCGTGGTCGACAACCTTGTTGACCGCGCCCATCTGATGCATTTCCTCGGCGGTGTACGTCTCACCCAGGAAGAAGATCTCGCGAGCGAACTTCTGGCCCACCATCTTTGCCAGATAGGCGCTGCCGTAGCCGCCGTCGAAGCTTCCGACGTCGGCGTCGGTCTGCTTGAACCGTGCGTGCTCGCGGCTGGCGAGCGTCAGGTCGCACACCACGTGCAGGCTGTGACCGCCGCCCGCAGCCCAACCGTTGACCAGGCAGATCACGACCTTCGGCATGAAGCGGATCAGGCGCTGGACCTCGAGGATGTGAAGGCGTCCGGCGCGTGCTTTGTCGACGGTGTCCGCCGTTTCACCTTCGGCGTACTGGTAGCCGCTGCGGCCACGGATGCGCTGGTCTCCGCCCGAGCAGAACGCCCAGCCGCCGTCCTTCTCGCTCGGTCCGTTGCCGGTGAGCAGGACTGCTCCCACGTCGGAGGTCATACGGGCGTGATCGAGCGCGCGGTACAACTCGTCGACGGTGTGCGGGCGGAACGCATTACGTACTTCCGGTCGGTCGAAGGCGACGCGAACGGTGCCTTGACTGACGTGCCGGTGGTACGTGATGTCGGTGAGGTTCTCGAATCCGGGAACAGGGCGCCAGAGCTGCGGGTTGAAGGTCACCTCAGTCACGATAGAGGCACGCCTCGCGCGTCTAACGGATGCCTGAGGTAGAACACGTTCCCGGGCGCGCTAACGTGCAGGTCATGAGCGAACAAACCGCAGACGGCACGGAGATCGTCACAGACGGTGAGAAGCGGGGCGGATTTCCACGGTTCCGGCATACTCCCGCAGGTCCGGACTTCGGCCGCTTCGTCGAAGCGATGCGCAGGTTGCAGGACCTTGCCGTCTCGACCAATGTTCCCGACGACGTACTCGCAGACATCGCTACGCAGGCCGAGGAGCTTGCCGATCGGTTGACTCCGTACGAGGTGCCGGAGGGCAAGTCGCCCGCGGGTTCGAACATCCAACTGCCCGGACGCGGCAGCCTCCTCATGCTCCCGTGGATGGTCGAGAAGTTCGACACCGAAGGAGTCCGCAGTACCGGCGTCTTCCGCCGCTACCACCTGGGCGGCAACGGTGCCGCTCACGGCGGTGTCCTGCCCTTGCTGTTCGACGACGTCTTCGGGATGACGGTCCACGCGGGTGGCCGTCCGATTTCCCGGACCGGCTACCTCCACATCAACTACCGCGCGATCACTCCGCTCAACACGCAACTGGTGATCGAAGGGAAGGTGGATCGGGTCGAGGGTCGCAAGACCTTTGTCAGCGCACGTCTGACCGACCTCGACGGCAAGCTCCTCGCCGACGGTGAGGCGCTCATGATCGAACTGCTTCCAGGACAGCCCTGAGATGTTCCCCTCGTTCGACGATCTGATCTCGGACGCCGTGGTGCTCGCGCTGCCGATGCGAGTTCGCTTTCGCGGCATCACGACTCGTGAGGCTCTGCTCGTTCGTGGCCCGGCCGGGTGGGGAGAATTCGCACCCTTCGTCGAGTACGACGACGACGAGGCGTCGCAGTGGCTGCTCGCCGGGATCGAGGCGGCGTGGCTGGGTCCGCCGCCTGCGCTTCGTCACGCCGTTCCCGTCAACGCCACCGTGCCGGCGATCGACGCCTCTGCCGTTCCGCAATTGTTGGAGCGCTTCCCCGGGGCCCGGACCGCCAAGGTCAAGGTCGCCGAGAAGGGGCAGTCGTTGGCGCAGGACGTCGCCCGGGTGAACGAGGTGCGTCGGCACATCCCGAACGTGCGCGTCGACGCCAACGGCGGGTGGAGTGTGGACGAGGCGATCACGGCTTTGCGAGCGATCACCGAGGACGGTGAACTCGAATACGCGGAGCAGCCGTGTGCAAGCGTCGAGGAACTGGTCAGCGTCCGCGCCGCGGGGACCGGTGTGCGGATCGCTGCCGACGAGAGCATTCGCCGTGCCGAGGACCCGTTGCGCGTCGTACGAGCCGGGGGAGCGGACGTAGCCGTCGTGAAGGTGCCCCCGCTGGGCGGAATGCGTGCTGTGGTGGCGCTGTCGGCGCAGCTGGCGGACTACGGGGTGCCGGTGGTGGTCTCGAGTGCGCTGGACACGGCTGTGGGGATGTCCGCGGGACTGGCGGCCGCGGCAGCCTTGCCCACGCTTCCGTTTGCCTGCGGCCTCGGCACGGGCGGCCTGTTCGTCCGGGATGTCGCGGTCACCGGAGCAGCCGTCGACGGCGCTTTGTCTGTTGGTGCCGTCGAGCCTGATCCGGTTCTGCTCGAGACGCTGGCCGCGCCCGCGGACCGGCGCGACTGGTGGTTGGAGAGGGCCAGGCGCTGCCATCGGATACTCGGCAGTAGAGACCTGCCGAATTTCGTATAGTCTCGGGCGCGACCTGATGAACATCAGTGAAGAATGAAGGGATCGAAAGTGGTTGCAGCTCTGAACGAAACCCTGCTCGAGGAATCACGGGTTCCCGCGGTCGTCGCGGACGTGCAGACCTTGATCGACGCAGAGGTTTCGGATAAGTCGGGGGCCTCAGGGCTGGCTCTCAAGGGTGGCTACGGCGCGGTCAAGAAGGTGAGCCCGTCCATCGTGCCGGACGCCGTCACCGCGCTTCTGCCGGCTTTCGTGGCAAAGCTCGAGCCGTACTGGCAGGAATTCTCGGCTTCCGGTGAAGGCAGCTTCGCCGATTTCATCAGCGCCCGCGGCGACGCGGTTGCCGATTCCCTCCTCGAGGTGACGGACGAGCGTATCGAAGGTAGCGACAAGGCCGTCGTCAAGTCGATGTACTCGAAGCTGCGCGGTTCGGCCAAGAAGCATGTGACTGCAGCTCTGCCGCGTCTGGGCGATGTGATCCAGAAGCACGCTGCATAAGCGAACGTAAGACAACGAGCGGCCCGGGAGTTTCTCCCGGGCCGCTCGTTTTTTTGCATTCGTTTGTCAGTGAGCCGAATGTCCGCGGCGCCAGAAGCCGGTGAAGGTGATGTCCGTCTTGGCGAACTTTCGGTCGTTCACGAGATGCCGACGCAGCCCGGTGGTGAGTGCCTGTTCGCCGGCGACAAACGTGTAGGACGGCCCCTCGGGCAGTTCGGCGGCGCGGACGGTCTCGAGGGTCAGAACACCCGGCGTTGCGTGTTCGTCCTCGCGAACGAGCCAATGCACGTTGACGTTCGCCAACTCCGGAATGTCTTGCTTGTCTTCGATGTTCGGAATCTCGACGAAGACCTCGGCACGCAGGTCTGCCGGCGCGGTTTCCAGAATGCCGATGAGCGCCGGAAGTGCGCTCTCGTCGCCGACGAGCAGTTGCCACTTGGCCTCGGGTGTGGGGTTGTAGATGCAGCCTTCGTCGAGGAGGGCGACATTGTCGCCGGTCGACGCGGTGTCCGCCCACGCGGATGCCGGGCCGATGTCGCCGTGATAGGCGAAGTCGATGTCGATCTCCGTGGTCTCACCGAAGAGACCGGATCCGGCAGCACGGTAGGCGCGAATCGTGTAGTTGCGCACGACCGGTCGCGTGTCCTTGGACATCAACAGGTACTGCGCGTACCAGAGATTGCTTGCCGCGCTCGGCAACCGGAGTTCGCTCTGGCCGACCTGCGGGATGAACATGCGGAACCACTGATCGGCACCCATCGGTGCGATGGTGGACAGCTCTTCGCCGGCAATGGTCACTCGGATGAAGCTCGGGCTGATTCGTTTGTTCGCCACGACCTGCGCCGACACGATGCTGCGTGAGGCCGGTTTCACGAACTTGGCGCGCTTGGCCATGACTGGTTGCTCCCTGATTAGCTGTTACTCGTACCTAATCAGGTAACCCTAACCTGATTTACGGCCGGTGTGGAGTGGTGGGTCTGTCCTTTTCGACGACTTCGGGAGGAAGACCCCACTGCGCTCGGCCAAGTCGGCTCATCGGTGCGATTGCCGCGAAGTCCGGTAACCCGTCGTCGGCGACAGCCTCGGGACGTACTGCGACCGCGACCACATTTCCCATCACGACAAATGAATTACCGACCTCGATGACCTGGTGAAGCGTGCATTCGATGGCGATCGGGGAGTCGGCGACCCGGACAGGGCGAACCCGCTCGCTCGGTTCGCTACGGATGTTCAACTCGAGAAATTCGTCGGCCTCGGCGTCGTAGAAGGCCGAACTCTTGTTCACCACGTCTGCGAGCGTGGCGGTCGCCAGGTTGATCACGAATTCGCCGGTCGCTTCGATGTTGCGCAGACTGTCCTTGCGTCCGACCGACGTGAACTGCACGATCGGCGGCGCCGAACTTGCCACGGTGAAAAAGCTGTACGGAGCCAGATTGCCGACGCCGTCCGCCGACAGGGTGGACACCCAGGCAATCGGCCGGGGGACCACCGAAGCAGTGAGTAACTGATAGAACCGGCGGGGTTCGAGCTCGGCTGGATCGAAGAGTGTGCGCACCCACACATAATGCCGCTGTCCCCGCCCCTGGGCATGCTTGCACCCGAACATCTGACACTCTTGAAGGCGTGAATCCGTCCACTGCACAAGCCACAGCCGTCGTCGACGAACTGGTTCGTGGTGGCGTGCGTGAAGTCGTGCTGTGTCCAGGCTCTCGCAACGCGCCCCTCGCATTTGCCCTCCAGGCCGCCGATCTCGACGGCCGGTTGCGTCTGCACATGCGGATCGACGAGCGGACAGCAGGCTTTCTGGCACTCGGACTGGCAATCGCCGGGAAACGACCGGTCCCCATCGTGATGACCTCCGGGACCGCCGTCGCGAATCTCGGACCTGCTGTCCTCGAGGCCAACTACGCGCGAGTGCCGCTGGTGGTCCTGAGCGCCAACCGGCCTTACGAGATGCTCGGCACCGGCGCCAACCAGACCGTCGAGCAACTCGGGCTCTTCGGCAGTCAGGTTCGCGCAACCATCAGCCTGGGCTTGGCCGAGGACGATTCGACGCAGAACAGCCAGTGGCGCTCGGCGGTCTGCCGGGTCCTCGCCGCTGCCCGCGGAACCAGATCCGGAAACGCGGGTCCGGTGCATTTCGACATCCCGCTCCGAGAGCCGCTGGTGCCGGACGTGCACGTCCATGGCCCGGTTCCGGAGGGCCGTCCAGGCGGTGCAGCCTGGACCACCACGCAGAACGCGACGCTCGATGTTCCGGTCGATCTGGACCTCACCGCAGATACGGTGGTCATTTCCGGACACGGCAGCGCACTTCGGCCTGAGCTGGCCGGCCTGCCGACAGTGGCCGAGCCGACGGCTCCGATGCACGGGATCGCACTGCATCCACTCGCGCTCTCGCAACTCAAGCCCAAGCAGGCGATCATCACCGGCCGCCCGACGTTGCATCGTCAGGTCTCGAAGGTTTTGGCCGATCCGAGCGTCGACGTCTACGCGCTGACCACCGGGCCGCGCTGGCCCGACGTATCCGGCAACGTGCTCGCCACGGGAACCAGGGCAGTGGTCACCGGGACGCCCGATCCCGCCTGGATTGCTCGATGCGCCGCGCTGACCGAACACGCCGAAACTGCCGTCCGCAAGCAACTCGACGCCCACCCCAAAGCCACTGGCCTGCACGTGGCAGCTGCCGTGATGGATGCACTCGCGGACGGCGACCAGCTTCTGCTCGGCGCGTCCAACCCTGTTCGCGACGCGGCACTCGTGAGCTATCCCAAGCCCGCCGTGCGGGTGCTGTCGAATCGCGGCGTCGCAGGTATCGACGGCACCGTCTCGGCGGCGGTCGGTGCCGCACTGGCATACGAGGGTGGCCGGACCGTCGCCCTCATGGGCGACCTGACCTTCCTGCACGACGCGTCCGGGCTGCTGATCGGGACCGGTGAGCCGAGGCCGAGCGACCTCACCATCGTCGTGGCCAACGACGACGGCGGCGGCATCTTCGAACTCCTCGAACAAGGCGACCCGCAGTACGCCGGCGTCTTCGAGCGAGTGTTCGGAACACCGCACGGCATGGACCTCGCTGCGCTGTGCGCGGCCTACCGCGTGCCGCACGCAGCCGTCACCGTCGACGCCCTGGCAACGACGCTGGCGCAACCCGCAAACGGCATTCGTGTGCTCGAAGTCGCGACAGATCGCAGTGGACTGCGCGAACTCCACGCTTCCGTGCGAGCACAGTTGTGACGCAAACGGTTCTGCGGCGCTTCCGCATCGGCGTACTGGTGGTTGCGGTCGGCATTTCGGTGCTCGCGGTGATCCTGGTTCTCGGTGCCTGGCGCAACGATCGGACCATCGAATCGAACATGGGGACCGCAACCGCCGAGGTGCTCTCGGCAGGCTCGCTACGTTCGGCGATCAGCTTCGTGACACCAGACGGCGCGAATCACAACCCTGAACTCGGCGTGCTCTACCCCACCAATCTGACTGTGGGACAACGCATCGAGGTGGAGTACTCCAAAGCCGACCCTGATTTGGTCCGGGTAGCGGGACGCAACGCGACGGTGGCGCTGATCCCGGCGGGATCGGTGATCGTCGTGACGTGGCTCCTGGCTGGACCGTCGATCTGGTACCTGCGCAAGCGGGAAGGGGGAGCTCCGGGATCGGCGCCGGTCGCTTCGAGTTAGTTCGCGCTTCGCCGGAACTTCACACGAACATGACGTGGACTTTTCCTGGCCCTGTCACCGTTCTCGGTGTGAGAGTAGCCATCGTTGCGGAGTCATTCCTGCCCAACATGAACGGTGTCACCAACTCGGTACTACGCGTGCTCGAACACCTCGATCGCACTGGCCACGACGCCATGGTCATTGCGCCGGACACTGTCGGATCCGACACCTCTGCCGCCACCGAACACGAAGGTGTTCAGGTGGTTCGGGTGCCCGCCGTCATGGTGCCCAAAGTCAGTTCACTCCCCGTCGGCCTGCCACAACCGCGTCTGACGACGGCCGTGCGGACCTTCGCGCCCGACGTCGTCCATCTGGCGTCGCCGTTCCTGCTCGGCGCCGGGGGAGTGGCCGTCGCCAAGCGGCTCGCGATACCCACCGTCGCGGTTTACCAGACCGACGTCGCCGGATTTGCCGAAAGCTACGGTCTCGGCGTCACCAGTCGCGCCGCGTGGGCGTGGACCCGTCGAATCCACAAGAGCTGCAACAGGACCCTTGCACCCTCCACGGCGGCAGTCGACGCCCTCGAAGAGCACGGCATTCCGCGCGTGCACCGGTGGGCCCGCGGCGTCGACGCACAACGATTCGCGCCTTCGCGTCGTAGCTCGGCGTTGCGGCAGTCCTGGATCGGCGACAGCGACCAGTTGGTGGTCGGCTTCGTCGGTCGCCTCGCGCCCGAAAAACACGTCGAGCGACTGGCCGTGCTGGCGGCCGATCCCAGTGTGCAGATCGTGATCGTCGGAGACGGTCCGGATCGCGAGAACCTACGACGACTGATGCCGGATGCGATCTTCACCGGACAACTCGGCGGTACCGCCCTGGCCGACGCCTATGCGAGCCTGGACGTATTCGTTCACCCCGGCGAGCACGAAACTTTCTGCCAGGCGGTTCAGGAAGCCCTCGCGAGCGGTGTACCTGTCGTCGGACCGGACGCCGGCGGACCGCGTGACCTGATCTCGCATTGCCGCAACGGCTACCTCCTGCCGACGGACAGGTTCACCGAACTCCTGCCAAGCGCCGTCGACGCACTTCGTCAGCGTGATCTGCGGGTGCAGTTCGGCTCCGCGGCGAGGCGCTCGGTGCTGCACCGGACCTGGCCGGCAATCTGCGAAGAGTTGCTCCGTCACTACGAGGACGTGCAGGGCCTCGGGCGGCGAACGGGTGCCAGAGCAGCCTGAACGCCCTCGCTGCCCGAGGGTTGGTAGCGTTTCGGGTGTGGCCACTACACACGGAACCCGAGCAACTCTCGAGAAGCAACCGCACGAAGTCGCGTCGATGTTCGACGACGTCGCGGAGCGATACGACCTCACCAACACCGTGCTGTCCTTCGGCCAGGACAAGGGTTGGCGCAAGGCCACCCGCGAAGCCCTCGACCTCAAGCCGGGCGAGAAGGTACTCGACCTCGCCGCCGGAACCGGAGTCTCGACCGTCGAACTGGGGCGCTCCGGTGCCTGGTGCGTCGCCACCGACTTCTCCAAGGGAATGCTCAAGGCCGGAATCTCGCGCAAAGTTCCGATGGTCGCAGGTGACGCGATGTACCTGCCCTATGCCGACAACGTGTTCGATGCCGCGACGATTTCCTTCGGCCTGCGCAACGTCTCCGACTTCGAAGCCGGACTGCGCGAGATCGCCCGCGTCACCAAGCCGGGCGGACGTCTCGTCGTCAGCGAGTTCTCGACGCCCGTCTTCGGGCCCTTCCGCACGGTCTACATGGAGTACCTCATGAAGGCGCTCCCGCAGGTCGCACGCACCGTCAGCAGCAACCCCGACGCCTACGTCTACCTCGCCGAATCGATCCGTGCCTGGCCGACCCAGGAAGAGTTGGCACGCAAGATCGAGGCTGCCGGGTGGAAGAACGTCAAGTGGCGCAACCTCACCGGCGGCGTCGTGGCGCTGCATTACGCCACTGCCTGAACTGCTGTGCGCCTTTATTAACCGCGGGCGGTTAATAAAGGCGCACAGCACTTGCTCAACCGAACAACGGTCGGGAGTCGATCTTTCTCGACGCGGCCCCCGACGCACGCCATGCCTTCGCCGTCAGATCGGCGTCGGCGTCGGTGACGAGGTTCCCCATCACCCGAACGGCGACCGTCATCAGTGCCCGTGAGCGCATCGCAATCGGGCCCGAGGCGGGCAGGAATTGCGGAACCGTCAGCAGGCCTGCGAGTCGGCGCGCGACCGAGAACGCCTGCCCGTAATGCTCCCGAAGCACGGTCGGCCACAGCTCCGTGAGGTCGTCGGCGCCGAGCTGTTCGACCACCAGACGTCCGCCTTCGAGGCCGTAGTCGATGCCCTCACCGTTGAGCGGGTTCACGCACGCTGCGGCGTCGCCGATCACGGCCCAGTTGCGTCCGGCGATGTTGGAGACGGCGCCGCCCATGGGTAGCAAAGCCGAAGCGACGGAATGTATCTCGCTGCTCCACTGCCACTCACTTCGGCGCTGGTCGGTGTACAAGTCGAGCAAGGGACGCAGGGCACCCGGCGCCGGGCGCTTGGACGTCGCCAGTGTCCCGACGCCGATGTTCACCTCGCCGGTGCCGAGCGGGAAGATCCAGCCGTACCCCGCCTGCAACGTGCCCTCGGCGTCCCGCAGTTCCAGATGCGAGGTGATCCACGGGTCGGCGCTGCGCGGCGTCGCGACGTAAGCGCGTGCCGCGACGCCGTACGCGGTGTCCCGGTGCCACTGCCGTCCCAGCTTCTTGCCGAGCGTCGAGCGAACGCCGTCGGCGATGATCAGCGTCCGGCAACGAAGAGTGCTGCGTCCCGAGGGGCCGGCGAGTACGACGGCGGCTACTCGATCACCGTCGAGTTCGACGTCGACGGCCTTGGTGCCCTCGACCATGACCGCGCCCGATTCGACGGCGCACTGGCGAATGGCGTCGTCGAGTTCGGTCCGAGGGATCGCACTGCCGATCGGCGGGAACGACGTCCCTGGCCACTCGAGTTCGAGTTCTTGTCCGAAGCCGGACAACCGCAGGCCCTTGTTGGTCGTATGTGACCGAACCCACTCGCCGAGGCCGAGGAGATCCAGTTCGGCCACGGCGCGCGGAGTGAGTCCATCACCACAAGTCTTGTCTCGCGGGAACACGGCAGCGTCCACCAGCACGACGTCTCGGCCGCTGCGGGCGGCCCAAGCCGCGGCCGAAGAACCCGCGGGACCTGCGCCGATGACCACAATGTCGGTTTCGGTCGGAAGCGAATCGACGACGGGGGACTGCTCTTCTACGGACACACTCACATCTTCCCAGGCTCGCGATCGCCACCGTGGCGAGGCCGTCCCGAGTGCGAACCGCTAGGTTCACTACCGTGGGAACCGAGCCGTCACTGACGACAGGAATGGGTACTGACATCGTGAGCACCGAAAAGACTGCTGCCGACGCAACCGCATCGAGCACCGTCGTTGCAGGCATCGACCTGGGCGACGAACAGCTCGCCGCAGTAGTGCGTGGTGGACTCTCCGATGTCGAGGAGTTGTTGGTCAGCGAGCTGTCCGACGGCGAAGACTTCCTCACCGAGGCCGCGCTGCATCTCGCGCGAGCCGGTGGAAAGCGCTTCCGTCCGTTGTTCACGATCCTGACCGCGCAACTCGGACCGGTGCCGAACGATCCGTCGATCATCACCGCAGCGACTGTCACCGAACTCGTTCACCTGGCGACGCTCTATCACGACGACGTCATGGACGAGGCGTCCATGCGGCGCGGAGCACCCAGCGCCAACGCCCGCTGGGGAAACAGCGTGGCGATCCTGGCCGGCGACTATCTGTTCGCGCACGCATCACGCCTGGTATCGACGCTCGGACCTGAAGCCGTTCGGATCATCGCCGAAACCTTCGCAGAACTGGTCACCGGCCAGATGCGCGAGACGATCGGCGTCAAGAAGGAACAGGATCCGGTCGAGCATTACCTCAAGGTCGTGTGGGAGAAGACCGGTTCGCTCATCGCTGCATCCGGACGATTCGGCGGCACCTTCTCCGGCGCCGACGCAGCTCACATCGAGCGTCTCGAGCGCCTGGGTGACGCCGTCGGCACCGCGTTCCAGATCTCCGACGACATCATCGACATCTCGTCCGTATCGGCGCAGTCCGGAAAGACTCCGGGCACCGACCTGCGCGAGGGTGTCCACACCCTGCCCGTCCTGTACGCGTTCCGCGAAGAAGGAGCCGACGCAGATCGCCTGCGGGAGCTGCTCGCGGGCCCGGTCACCGAAGACGCACTGGTAGAAGAAGCTCTCGAACTGCTCGAGCGTTCGCCGGGCATGGTCAAGGCGAAGGCAAAGCTGGGCGAGTACGCAGTCTCGGCAAAGGCCCAGTTGGCCGAGCTCCCGCAGGGACCGGCGAACGAAGCGCTCGTGCGCCTCGTGGACTACACGATCGAACGAGTCGGCTGACACACCTGGGGTGAAACCCTGACGACCCTGGGTGGGAACCCTGATGACCCTGTCCTTCGTTGACTGAACAGAACCGGTGCATACGCCGGGAGTTCGGGTGAGCCTTCGGCTCCAGCGAGGCAAGAGGTGAGCAGTTTGCACGGCTACGCGAACGGTGCGAAGACATTCGGGTTGTTGGTGGGGATGTCGGCGCTGATCGTCTTCATCGGTTCGCTGTTCAACAGCCCGTTCCTTCTGTGGGGATCCGTTCTGTTTGCCGTCGGCATGAATGCCTACGTCTACTTCAACAGCGACAAGCTGGCGCTTCGATCGATGCGCGCCCAGCCCATCACCGAGGTCGAGGCACCGGCGATCTACCGGATCGTGCGCGAACTCGCCACGACGGCGCACCAACCGATGCCCAGGCTGTACATCAGCCCCACGAACGCCCCGAACGCGTTTGCCACCGGTCGTAGCCCTCGTCACGCCGCGGTGTGCGTGACCAGCGGCATCATGCAAATCCTGAACGAACGCGAGCTGCGCGCCGTACTCGGGCACGAACTCTCCCACGTCTACAACCGGGACATTTTGATCTCGTCCGTGGCCGGCGCGATGGCCAGCGTCATCTCTGGCCTGGCCAACTTCGCGATGTACGCGAGCATCTTCGGTGGCCGAGGGAACGGGCAGGGAAGTAATCCGATCGCCTTGCTGCTCGTCTCCCTACTGGGACCGATCGCGGCAACCGTGGTCAAGCTGGCCGTTTCGCGCTCTCGCGAGTATCAGGCTGATCAATCGGGAGCCGAGCTCACCGGTGACCCATTGGCGTTGGCGTCGGCGCTGCGCAAGCTCGAGTCGGGCGTGGCAGCCGCGCCGTTGCCGCCTGAGCCCAAGCTCGCGGCGCAGTCCCACCTGATGATTGCCAACCCCTTCAGAGCGGGGGACAAGGTGAGCAAGCTGTTCTCGACGCATCCGCCCATGGCGGACCGGATCGAGCGTTTGGAGAAGATGGCCGGGATGTAGGGCCTTCGGCCCCTGTGCACGGTTAGGTAGTCCCAGGACTCCTTAACCGCGCACAGGGGCGCAGCCCCCACTACCGGTAGTTCACGAACTGCAGGGCGATCCCGAAGTCCTCACCCTTGAGCAGGGAGATGACGCCCTGGAGGTCGTCGCGCTTCTTGCTGCTCACACGAAGTTCCTCACCCTGGATCTGCGCCTTGACGCCCTTGGGGCCCTCGTCGCGAATCTTCTTGGTGATCTTCTTCGCGTTCTCGCTGCTGATGCCCTGGACCAAGGTTCCGGACAGCTTGTAGATCTTTCCGGACTGCGCCGGCTCGCCGGCATCGAATGCCTTCAGCGAGATGTCACGACGGATCAACTTCTCCTTGAACACGTCGAGGGCGGCAAGCAGTCGCTCCTCGGTGTCGGCGTTCAACGTGATCGTCTCTTCACCAGACCACTCGATCGACGCTCCCGTGTTTCGGAAGTCGAAACGCGTGGTCAGCTCCTTGGCAGCCTGATGCAGGGCGTTGTCCACCTCTTGACGGTCAACCTTGCTCACCACGTCGAAGGACGAATCAGCCACTTCACACTCCCGCTTTCCGGTAGTTCACGAACATCGAGTTCTGCCCACCTTCCATACCGGTGGACACCTCGACGTTATCGGGTCGGCACCGCCCGTTACCACCCGGTTTGCAAAATGGGGGTGTGTTCGTTGTATTCTTCTCACCGCACCGAGGAAGCCGTTTTCGGCCGCCGCACGTCGCGATATACTTGCGAATGCGCCGGATCGAAGCTTGGTGCAAGCACGGCAGATTGCCCGAGCGGCCAATGGGAGCGGACTGTAAATCCGTCGGCTTATGCCTACGTAGGTTCGAATCCTACATCTGCCACACCAAGTCAGCCCCGATTCTCTTTACGAGAGTCGGGGCTGACTTTTTTGTGCTTGTTCCGAGGTCGGGTGGGCGTTGGTGACGCCGGCGTCGGCTGCGGCTCAGGGGCCTCGGGAGTGCTTCTGGGGATGCCTTCGGGGGAGTGCGGGGTCAAGTTGGTTCCCGCAAAGCCCTCGCCAGCGGCCCCGATCGGTGCAACAATGGGCTCCGGCACCATTTTTGCCCCGATGACCAGCGGATTTGGTGCTGGCGCTCGTTCGTGTGTAATCTTTCGGAGGCTTCAAGAGAGCGGCAACGCACTCCTGAGCCACGCCCCCTTAGCTCAGTCGGTAGAGCGTTTCCATGGTAAGGAAAAGGTCAACGGTTCGATTCCGTTAGGGGGCTCGCTGGATTGTGGTGCCGTGCTTTCCGCGCGACACTCGACACCGAGGCGGTGTAGCTCAGTTGGTAGAGCAAACGACTCATAATCGTTGCGTCGCCGGTTCAAGTCCGGTCACCGCTACACAATATGCATGATCCACCCTGATTGCTCGTAATCAGATACACCCGAAAGAAGGCATCCCGTGGCCTCCTCGACCGACGTTCGGCCCAAGATCACCTTGGCCTGCGAGGTATGCAAGCACCGCAACTACATCACCAAGAAGAATCGGCGCAACGACCCCGATCGCCTGGAGCTCAAGAAGTTCTGCCCCAACTGCGGAACCCACCAGTCGCATCGCGAGTCGAAGTAGTAAGTCCTTAACAGGACGACGATTTTCGCGGAAGACCCTCTCTGGGCCTGCGTCTTCGGGTCCTAGCTAGAAGAGAGTCTCACCGCGTGACAGATTTGCAAGAGAACCAGGCAGCGGCCGAGGTCCCTACGGACCCGGCCGCTCATGCCGTCCAGATGGTCGGTCACCACTATCGTGTCGAAGACTTCTACGAGGTCGGACGCGAGAAGGTGCGCGAGTTCGCTCGCGCCGTCCAGGACGCGCATCCTGCGCACTACGACGAATCGGCAGCCAAATGCCTCGGATACGACGGCCTGATTGCTCCCATTACGTTCGTCGCCATCGTGGGTGCCATTGCTCAGCGACGTCTGTTCGAAGAGATCGTCACCGGCTACGACTTGAGTCAGATTCTTCAGACCGATCAGCGACTGGTGCTGCACAAGCCCATGCAGGTCGGTGACCGACTCTTCTGCGATGTTTTCCTGGATTCGTTCAGGCAGGCCGCAGGTAGCGACATCATCGTGACCAAGAACATCATCACCGATCAGAACGACGAAGCAGTTGTCACCACGTGGACAACGCTTGTTGCTCGAACGGGTGGGGAAGTGGACGAGAACATCGCCCACGCAGTCAAGGACGTGATGATGCATGTCGCTTCGTAAATTTTCCGACGTGAGTGTCGGCGAACTTCTCCCCGAGAAGTCCGTCACCCTGACGCGTGGAAACCTCGCCAACTACGCGGGTGTTTCGGGAGATCCCAATCCGATTCACTTCAGTGACGAGGTCGCACGACTTGCCGGCTTGCCGGACGTCGTCGCGCACGGCATGCTCTCCATGGGCATCGGTGCCGGCTACGTCACCGAATGGCTGGGGGATCCGGGTGCAGTGACCGAGTACAACGTACGGTTCACGAGCCCGGTGATCGTGGCAGCCGACAAGGCTGCCGAGATCGAGTTCACCGCCAAGGTGAAGTCGATCGACGAAGAAAGCAAGACCGCAGTACTGGCAATCGTGGCCAAGTCCGAAGGTAAGAAGATCTTCGGTCGTGCCACCGCCACGGTCCGTCTAGCCTGATCGCAGGGCGGATTGTGTTTGTTCCGGGGCTTTGAAGTACACTGAGATTTCTGGGATTCCTCAGCGCTGCGCGCTGCCCTGAATGTTGCAAGACATTCACCTCGGGTAGCGCGTATGTTGTGTGATCGCAGAACGGTTGATTCAGGCAGGGTCCACCTGTCGATGTCAACCAAAGGGGCGTAGCTCAACTGGCAGAGCAGCGGTCTCCAAAACCGCAGGTTGCAGGTTCAAGTCCTGTCGCCCCTGCCCCCGGATGCCAGCGACTGAGAGGAACGACGTGAGCGAGGAGCGCGCCAAGCGCGACGCCGACACTTCGGATGCGGAGACTTCAACGTCTGCCGATTCGACCGGTGTCGACGACACTGCAGCTGACGCGACTACGCGTTCCGATCTGTCGTTGGACAAGGACGGTGCCGAGAAGGCTCCCTCCGCATCCAGTGGGGTTTCCAACAAGCCGACCGGCAAGCGCGCTGCACGCGGCGCCTCGGTCAGCGCGTCCACCGTGAAGACTCCGGCCCGGACGGCATCCCGGACATCTTCGGCCAAGCCGACTGCAACGAACCCCGGCAAGAAGCCCAAGGCGAAGAAGGACAACATCTTCAAGCGCCTGCGCAAATTCTTCCGCGAGGTCATCGCAGAACTCCGTAAGGTCATCTGGCCGAACCGCAAGCAGATGATCACCTACACCAGCGTCGTGCTGACGTTCGTGGTCTTCATGGTCGCTTTCATCAGCGGCGTCGATATCGCTGTGATCAAGGGTGTCACCTGGCTGTTCGGCTGATCGCCGTAGCAGTCGGGCGTCTTTGCCTGCGAGCGCGACAAGACCCGACCCGGGTCCGAGTAACGAGAGGAAGCGAGTGCCCCAGTGAGCACCCCCGAGAACGACACGAATGAGGCTTTGGCCGAAGAGCGTGTTTCTGCCGAGGCGGCAGCCGAAGTAGACGTCGTGGTTGCCGAAGGCACCGATGCAGACGTTGCCGAAGGCACTGATGCAGACGCTGCAGCGACCGAGGACGTCATCTCCGACGATGCCGAGAACTCCGACGAGGCCGCTCCCGCCGCCGAGCTCGAGGTCGAGGATCCCGTTGCCGAACTCAAGGCTGCGCTGCGTCGCGCCCCGGGTGACTGGTACGTCATCCACTCGTACGCCGGTTACGAGAACAAGGTCAAGACCAACCTCGAGACTCGCGTTCAGAACCTCGACGTCGGTGACTACATCTTCCAGGTGGAAGTTCCCACCGAAGAGGTCACCGAGATCAAGAACGGCCAGCGCAAGCAGGTCAATCGCAAGGTTCTGCCCGGATACATCCTCGTTCGCATGGAGCTCAACGACGAGTCGTGGGGCGCAGTGCGCAACACGCCTGGCGTCACCGGTTTTGTCGGTGCCACGTCGCGTCCCTCGCCGCTGACCCTCAACGAGGTCGTCAAGTTCCTGCTCCCGCAGCAGGAGCAGAAGAAGCAGCAGGCTGCAGCGGCCGCCGTCGCAGCAGGCGAGGCACCGTCCGAGTCCTTCGGCAAGCCCCTCATCGAGGTCGACTTCGAGGTCGGCGAGTCGGTCACCGTCATGGACGGCCCGTTCGCAACCCTTCCGGCCAGCATCAGCGAGGTCAACGGCGAGCAGCAGAAGCTCAAGGTTCTCGTGTCGATCTTCGGTCGTGAAACCCCGGTTGAGCTCAACTTCAACCAGGTCGCGAAGATCTGACCACCCCAAAACTTGCAATTTGTTCGACGCAAGACACACACCCAAGCTAGAAACTAGGAACTAGAGATGCCCCCAAAGAAGAAGAAGCTCGCCGGGCTCATCAAGCTGCAGATCCAGGCAGGTCAGGCTAACCCTGCACCTCCCGTGGGTCCCGCGCTCGGTCAGCACGGCGTGAACATCATGGAGTTCTGCAAGGCCTACAACGCGGCGACTGAGTCCCAGCGCGGCAACGTTGTGCCGGTCGAGATCTCGGTCTACGAAGACCGGACCTTCGATTTCAAGCTGAAGACCCCTCCCGCCGCCAAGCTGCTCCTCAAGGCAGCCGGCGTCGCCAAGGGCTCCGGCGAACCGCACAAGACCAAGGTTGCCTCGGTGACCATGGATCAGGTGCGCGAAATCGCGAAGACCAAGGCTGAAGACCTCAATGCCAATGACATCGAGCAGGCCGCGAAGATCATCGCCGGCACCGCTCGTTCCATGGGCATCACGGTCCAGGGCTAATAGTCCGCTCCACAGCATTACGTGGGAGGGCCGGCCAGGCCCCGACCACAACTGAACCATTCACCACTGCACAGGTAATTCGCTGCAGTGATAAGTAAGGACAGAACAAATGGCAAAGCGCAGCAAGGCGTACCTCGCCGCCGCTGAGAAGATCGACGCAGACAAGCTCTACAGCCCGCTTCAGGCTGCAAAGCTCGCCAAGGAGACGTCGTCCACCAAGATGGATGCAACCGTTGAGGTTGCAGTTCGTCTGGGCGTCGACCCCCGTAAGGCTGACCAGATGGTCCGCGGAACGGTCAACCTGCCCCACGGCACCGGTAAGACCGCTCGCGTCATCGTGTTCGCTGTTGGCGAGAAGGCAGCAGAAGCCGAGGCTGCAGGCGCTGACGTAGTCGGTGCAGAAGACCTGATCGAGCGCATCCAGGGTGGATGGGTCGATTTCGACGCCGCAATCGCGACTCCTGATCAGATGGCCAAGGTCGGCCGCATCGCCCGTGTCCTCGGACCGCGTGGCCTGATGCCGAACCCGAAGACGGGCACCGTCACGGCGGATGTCACCAAGGCTGTCAACGACATCAAGGGCGGAAAGATCAACTTCCGCGTCGACAAGCAGGCCAACCTGCACTTCGTCATCGGCAAGGCATCGTTCGACGATGAGAAGCTGGTGGAGAACTACGGCGCAGCCCTGGACGAGATCCTGCGTGCGAAGCCCTCGTCGGCCAAGGGTCGCTACGTGAAGAAGATCACGGTCTCGACCACCACCGGTCCGGGCATCCCGGTGGATCCGAACCGTACTCGCAACCTCCTCGAGGATGCTGCAGACGCGTAAGCAGTCCGCATACGAACAAGAAGGCCGGCAGGGATCACTCCCTGCCGGCCTTCTTGTCTGTTTCGGGAGAGGGTGATCCCTGCCGGTGGTACCGGTCCAACGGTGGTATCGATCCAACGGTGGTATCGATCTAACGGTGGCATCATCGGGGTATGCACGAAGCGTTCCAGTTCCTCGGAAACTTTTGGTGGCTGATCTTCGTTTTCGGCGGCACCATCGGTGGGGCGCTGAAAGGTGTCGCGGTTGCCAACGAAAGGCGGATCGAGCGCCGGCAAGAGCGCTTCCGGCTCAAGCAGGAGACCAAGGTCGCCATCGCGCAGGCCAACGCACAACATCACGCCGACGAAGAAACACAGCGCCGAGAGCTGGCCAAGGCCATCGAGCAGCACGATGCGGTCGACGCCCGATGGTTCTCGTACGAGCTCGATCCGGTCACACTGCTCGACACTCCGATGATGACGGACATGCGTGAGCCTTTGACGGCCGATTTTCATCGAGCCAAATATCGTGCCGATCTGCTCCGTCCAGGCAATCCGGAGACGATGATCGGTAACCAGCAGGCACAAACCGAGTACCGCGAGGCGGTGCACGCTTACTCGATCGCCTTCGAGATCGCAGAAGCGGAGGCGAAACGTCGCCGACGGAGCGGATTCACCCTCGATGAACAAGAGCGCCTGGTACGGGCGCAACGTCTGCTGCGCCTGGCCATGGACGATGGCGCGACGCCACAGGAACGTCAGAGTGCGTATCGGAAGGCTCACAAAGAACTCGACGGGCTGCTGGTGCTGCCGGACCGAGCTCGGGCAGAGATCGAACACAAGATCGCCAGGGCTATCGGTGCTTGAAGAAACCGGGTGCTTGAAGAAACCGGGTGCTTGAAGAAACCAGCTGCGTGACGAGGCCGATTTGGTTATGCAGCGAGTAGTCAGGTAGTCTTCGACGCGGAGTTCAGTGCTGGATATGAACTTCACCCCAAAATCATGTTCTACCCAAGACCGTTGGTGATTGCACTCAGTAATGAGTGTGGTTGAAAGTCCGGGAGTGCCCGGCGGCCCACGTAGGTGAACGAGGTAGGGGGATAGCTTGATGTAGTGGTTCTACAGTTTGCCTGGTTATGCACTGCTTTGCGTTGCATCGTTAGGCTGATTCGTAAGCCTCTTCTTCATGTTTCCTCTGTACGCCCCGTGCGCTTGCGCCGGGGCGTTTTGCATGTCGCGGACTGTGTCTTCTCGGGTTCACCCGATGAGGTGCAGCGGTTCCTGAGTGGGACAACGACTGTCACGAGAGGAGGCGAAGTATGGCAAAGCCTGAGAAGGTTTCCGCAGTTGCGGAAATCACCGAGCAGTTCAAGGGTTCGACCGCCGCTGTGGTCACGGAATACCGTGGCCTTTCGGTTGGCAACATCACGACACTGCGACGCGCTCTCGGAGAAGGTGCCACCTACTCCGTCGCCAAGAACACCCTGGTCAAGCGTGCCGCCGCAGAGGCTGGCATCGAGGGCCTTGATGACCTGTTCGTTGGTCCGACCGCCATTGCATTCATCAAGGGCGAACCGGTCGACGCTGCGAAGGCTCTGAAGAACTTCGCTAAGGACAACAAGGCGCTCATCATCAAGGGCGGCTACATGGACGGCGCTGCGCTGTCCGTGGAAGAGGTCAACAAGATCGCGGATCTCGAATCCCGCGAAATCCTGTTGGCAAAGCTTGCCGGCGCGATGAAGGGCAACTTGGCAAAGGCCGCAGGCCTGTTCAATGCTCCCGCTTCGCAGATGGCCCGTTTGGCCGCTGCCCTGCAGGAGAAGAAGGCCGCAGAAGGCGGAGCCGCAGAGGCCCCCGCAGAGGCTGCCACCGAGGCTCCGGCCGAGGCCGAAGCCGAAAGCTGATCCGCACCCGCGCATCACTGCTATAACCCCGCCCGGTCGCGGATCAGCGACATGGGACTTACAGGAAGGACCGCCACAATGGCGAAGCTCAGCACCGAAGAGTTGTTGGACCAGTTCAAGGAGCTCACCCTCCTCGAGCTCTCGGAGTTCGTTAAGGCATTCGAGGAGACCTTCGAGGTCACCGCTGCTGCTCCCGTCGCCGTCGCCGCTGCAGGCGCACCGGCTGCCGGCGCAGAAGCTGCTGAAGAGCAGGACGAGTTCGACGTCGTCCTCGAGTCGGCTGGCGACAAGAAGATCCAGGTCATCAAGGTCGTCCGTGAGGTCGTTTCCGGCCTCGGCCTGAAGGAAGCCAAGGACCTCGTCGAGAGCGCTCCGAAGGCCATCCTCGAGAAGGTTGCCAAGGACGCCGCAGAGGCTGCCAAGGAAAAGCTCGAAGCTGCCGGCGCAAAGATCGTCATCAAGTAAGACGGTTTTCCCGCTGCTCTTCGCGAGTAGTAACGAAGAGGGCCACTCCCCACGGGGAGTGGCCCTCTTTTTTTGAACTTTTTTCGCGGGTGATATGTCGGAATCCATGCAGGTGGGAGGGGTGCCCGAACTAGGCTGTGACCTGAATTATGCTTCTTCCCTACTCGTTAGTAGTATTCGCAGTCACGGGTACCACTCCCATGCGATAGAGTGACCCAACCCACACGGGTGCATGCATGCAACGGACGTCGCGGAGGTAATGGTGGGAGTCGAGGTAGCGGTACAAGGACTGACAAAGTCTTTCGGGTCGCAGAGGATTTGGCAGGACGTGTCGTTGACACTTCCCGCGGGTGAGGTCAGCGCACTGCTCGGGCCTTCGGGTACCGGTAAGTCGGTGTTCCTGAAGTCCCTGATCGGACTGCTCCGCCCTGAACAAGGCTCCATTGTCATCGACGGCACGGACATCCTGCAGTGCTCCTCCAAGGAGCTCTACGAGATCCGCAAGCTGTTCGGCGTTCTGTTCCAGGACGGCGCACTGTTCGGCTCGATGAACTTGTACGACAACATCGCATTCCCGCTTCGTGAGCACACCAAGAAGTCGGAATCCGATATCCGCAAGATCGTGATGGAAAAGCTCGATCTCACGGGTCTGGTCGGCGCCGAGGACAAGCTTCCCGGTGAGATCTCCGGCGGTATGCGCAAGCGTGCCGGTCTTGCGCGTGCACTCGTTCTCGATCCCGAGATCATCCTCGTCGACGAGCCTGACTCCGGTCTGGATCCGGTGCGTACGACGTACATCAGCCAGACGCTGATCGACATCAACGCCCAGTCGGACGCGACGATTCTGATCGTCTCGCACAACATCAATCTCGCACGCACGGTGCCGGACAACATCGGCATGCTCTTCCGTCGTCAGTTGGTGATGTTCGGTCCTCGTGAGGTGCTGCTCACCTCTGACGAGCCCGTCGTCAAGCAGTTCCTCAACGGAACGATGATCGGTCCGATCGGTATGTCGGAGGAAAAGGACGAGGCTCAGATGGCGCACGAGCAGGCGCTCGTCGACGCCGGTCACCACGCCGGTGGTGTCGACGACGTCGAGGGCATCGTGCCGCAGATGAAGGCCACCCCCGGAAACCCGGAGCGTCAGGCTGTTCGTCGTCGCCAGGAGCGCGTCCGCCAGATCATGCACACCCTCCCAGCTAACGCTCAGGCGGCAATTCAGGACAGCCTCGACGAGGTTGACGGAACTGGGCAGTACGCTCCCCAGTACGCCGACGCGAGCGGCTATCAGGGGGAGTGGAACGACAACTCGCAAGACACGCAGGTCATTCCTGCATACGAGGGCGATCCCTACGGAAACACGACACACGGGCAAGGGTAGGCATATCGGATGGGGGTTACCCGCAACTCGGTTCTGAGTCCGGTCAACGGAGCATTAACTCAGGCCGGAAACATCGTCGAACTGTTTGTCGACGTCGTCAGGAATACGTTCCGGCGTCCATTTCAGTTCCGTGAGTTCATCGAGCAGGCCTGGTTCATCGCCAGCGTGACAATTTTGCCGACGGCATTGGTAGCCATTCCTTTCGGCGCCGTCGTCTCACTGCAGACCGGTTCGCTGATCAAGCAGTTGGGCGCAGAATCGTTCACCGGCGCTGCCAGCGTCCTGGCGGTGATCCAGCAGGGTAGCCCTCTGGTGACAGCATTGTTGGTCGCCGGTGCGGCCGGATCGGCCGTGACGGCCGACCTCGGTTCTCGAACCATTCGCGAAGAGATCGACGCGATGGAAGTCCTCGGAATCAATCCGATTCAGCGCCTGGTGGTTCCGCGTGTACTCGCGATGGTGCTGATCGCTGTGCTGCTCAACGGACTGGTGTCCGTAGTCGGTATCGCGGGTGGTTACTTCTTCAACGTGATCCTGCAGGGCGGTAACCCCGGTGCCTACATCTCCTCGTTCTCAGCTTTTGCGCAGCTACCGGACATTTGGAGCGGTGAGATCAAAGCCGCGGTGTTCGGTGTCATCGCCGGTGTGATCTCCGCGTACAAGGGACTCCACCCATCCGGTGGCCCGAAGGGCGTCGGTGAGGCGGTGAACCAGGCCGTCGTCATCACGTTCCTGCTGTTGTTCTTCGCCAATCTGATTCTGACGATGGTGTACCTCCAGATCGTGCCGGCGAAGGGATCTTGACCTAAATGACCATCGCACGAGGCCGCGGCGATCAGTTCCTGCTGAAGAGCCGCAAAGTTGCCAGAATTCCAGTGAACGCGTTGGACCGCGCGGGCGAGCAGATGTCGTTCTACGCGCGCGCCATCGCATGGACCCCGCGCACCCTGCATCGGTACCGGAAGGAGACGCTTCGGCTGCTCGCCGAAGTGACCTTCGGTAGCGGTGCGCTCGCAGTCATCGGCGGAACGATCGGTGTCATCGCGATGATGTCGGGATTCACCGGTGTCGTCGTCGGTCTGCAGGGCTTCGCCGCTCTGGAGCAGTTGGGTAGCTCGGTCCTGACCGGCTTCCTGTCCGCATACGTCAACACCCGTGAGATCGCTCCGATCGTTGCGGCTCTTGCGCTCTCGGCCACGGTGGGTTGTGGTTTCACCGCTCAACTCGGCGCTATGCGAATCTCCGAAGAGATCGATGCACTGGAGGTCATGGCAGTTCCGTCAGTGCCGTTCCTGGTCACGACCCGCATGATCGCCGGCTTCGTCGCCGTCATCCCGCTGTACATCGTGGGTCTGCTTGCGGCGTACCTCGCGTCGCGAGTGATCAGTACCGTGTTCAACGGGCAGTCGACGGGCTCGTACGACCACTACTTCAATCTGTTCCTGCCACCGCAGGACGTGCTGTATTCGTTTGCGAAAGTCCTGGTCTTCGCCTTCGTGCTGATTCTGATCCACTGCTACTACGGGTTCCATGCCTCGGGTGGTCCCGCAGGCGTCGGTGTGGCCGTCGGCCGCGCTGTTCGTGCCGCAATCGTCACGATCGCCGTTCTCGACTTCTTCCTCAGCCTCGCAATCTGGGGCACCACGACGACAGTGAGGGTGGCCGGATGATCGAGGCTCCGTCAGTCCTGCGCCGCCGTGTGCTCGGACTCGTGTTCTTCGTGGTGTTGGCACTGTTCCTGGCCTTCACCATCGGAACCTTCAACAAGACGTTCAAGGACGTCGTGAAGATCGACCTCGTCACCGACACCGTCGGAAATGCATTGCCACCCAACGCGGACGTCAAGGTTCGTGGTCTGCTGGTCGGCGAGGTGCGATCCGCGTCGACAAAAGACGGCCAGGTCACCTCGGTCCTCGCGATCGAACCGGACAAGGCTGATCTGATTCCGTCGAACGTGACGGCACGTCTGCTCCCGAAGACGCTTTTCGGTGAGCGATACGTCTCCCTGATCATTCCGGAGGGAACCACCGCTGCTCCGATTTCCGCGGGAACGGTGATCCAGCAGGACAAGAGCGGAAACGCTGTCGAGGTCGGCGACGTTCTGGACGGACTGCTCCCACTTCTGCAGGCGATTCCGCCGCAGGATCTGGCGAACACTCTCGGTTCTCTCGCGCAGGGTCTGACGGGACGCGGCGCTGAGCTCGGTCTGACGGTCGATCGTCTCGAGGAGATCTTCCGCGGCGTCAACACCGAGCTGCCCGCGGTGCAAGAGGATCTGCGCAAGTTCGCGGACTTCTCCCAGACGTACTCGGACGCTGCGCCCGATCTGATCAACGCTCTCGACAATCTGCGGACCACGGGTAACACGGTGGTTCAGAAGCAGGACCAGTTGCGGACTCTGCTGGCGTCGCTCACCGTGACATCGTCGGACACCGCAGCCTTCCTCGAAGCGAACTCGTCCTCGATCATCACGCTCGCTGCGGATTCGAAGGAAGCTCTCCAGCTTCTGGCTCAGTACTCACCGACGTTCGGGTGCACGTTCAAGGGCTTCTCGGACACCGCCCCGGAAGCTGCCAAGATCCTGTCCACCGACGCGCCCAATCCTGGTGTGCGTGCGAGTATTCAGATCGTGAACCCCAAGGGTCGCTACCTGCCCAACCAGGACGAGCCACGGCTCGTCGACAACCGCGGCCCGGTTTGCTACGACAACGTCACCGAGCCAGGTCGTCCGTTCCCGCAGTACCCCGGTGGTTCGTACGGTGACGGTTCCTACCAGGTTCCTTCCCGCAATCCCGGTCCCGCCACCATGGAATTCCTGCCTGCACCCGAGGGCTCCGGACCTCAGTTGTTCTCGACCAACAACAGCGGTCCTGCTCAGCAGGCCGGCTACGCGGGCTCGAAACTCGAAGAGGATACGTTGAAGGTGATCTACGGACAGGCCAACGGTGTTGCGCCGGACGATGTTCCGGCGTGGACCACGATGGTCAGTGCTCCGGCATTTTCCGGTGCGGAGGTGAGCGTCCAATGAGAGGACTCGCAGCTCCACTGACAAAGCTCATCATCTTCGTGGTGGTCACCGTCCTGGCAACAGGATTGCTGGCCGCCAGCATCGCCAACCTCGGCGGCGGCGGAGGCACCAAGTTCAACGCAGTGTTCTCCGACGTCACTTCGCTGAACGAGGGCGACGAGGTGCGCATCGCCGGTGTTCGTGTCGGACAGGTCGAGAAGATCGCGATCGTCAACGACAACCAGGCCGAGGTGCAGTTCTCGGTGTCCGACCGTGATTGGTTGCCTGCCAGTTCCATCGCCACGATCCGGTTCCGCAACCTGGTCGGGCAGCGATACATTTCGCTCTCGCAAGGTGAAGGCAGCCAGGGGCAGAAGATCACCGGCGGCGACACCCTGCCGTTGGCGCAGACTCGCCCGGCAGTAAATCTCACGACCCTGTTCAACGGCTTCAAGCCGCTGTTCACCACCCTGAGCGCTGACGACGTCAACAAGCTGTCCTACCAGATCATCCAGGTCTTCCAGGGGGAGTCCGGCACCATCAGCGAACTCGTCCGCAACACAGCGAGTTTGACCAACACCGTCGCGGACAAGGACGCCGTCATCGGGGCGGTGATCAAGAACCTCAACGACGTTCTCGACACAGTCAACGCGAACGACAAGAACCTCGATTCGCTGATCGTCAACACCCAGCAACTCGTCACCGGGTTGGCCAACGAGCGCGGTGTCGTCGGTTCGGCCGTCACCTCACTCGCCGGGTTGACCGATGCCACGGCAGATCTGCTCGAGCCGACGCGGCCGTCGATTCAGGGCTCGATCACGGCGCTCAACACGCTGGCGACCACGCTCAACCGTCGTAGTGACGACGTGAACGCGGTGCTCGAGACCTTGCCGGTCAAGCTCGACAAGCTCGCTCGCGTAGCGAGTTACGGTTCCTGGTTCCAGTTCTACCTGTGCGGAATCGACATCGTTGCCGGTCCCGGACAGTCTGCGTCGCTGAATCTGCCCACCGGCCTGCCTACGGTCAATCAGCCGATTTACACCAACGCGGCCACGCGATGCACTCAAGACGGTATGAGGGAGTTGCAAGGTCGATGAGTAAACGTCGCAGTCCGGCAATGGCCGGAGCCATCGGTATCTTCGTGGTGCTGTTGGCCACTTTGTCCGCGTTCTTCCTCGATTCGCTTCCGTTCGTGGGAGCAGGCTCGTCCTACTCCGCCGAGTTCTCCGAAGCTGCGGGTCTCAAGCCTGGCAACGAGGTTCGTATCGCCGGCGTGAAGGTCGGCAAGGTCACTTCCGTCGATCTCGACGGTGACCGTGTTCTCGTCGACTTCAAGGTCAGTGACGCGTGGGTGGGAGATCAAACCTCTGCGTCCATTCAGATCAAGACGATTCTGGGACAGAAGTACCTCGCACTCGATCCGCGCGGAACCGACAACCTCGATCCCAAGGACCGGATTCCGCTCGAGCGCACCACCTCTCCGTACGACGTCGTTCAGGCCTTCTCGGCAGCGGCGGACACCGTCGGCGACATCGACACCGACCAGTTGGCGAAGAGCATGGAGACGTTGTCCCAGGCATTCTCCGAGACACCTGGCGATGTCCGCGCTTCGCTCGACGGTGTCAGTCGGCTGTCGCAGACGATCGCGAGCCGCGATCAGGACTTGCAGAAGCTCTTCGCCGCCACCGGGAAGACGTCGCAGATTCTTGCGGATCGCAACAAGGAGTTCACCCAGCTGATCCGAGACGGCGGACTTCTGGTGCAGGAGCTCAACAATCGCCAGCAAGCGATTTCGCAGCTGCTCACCGGAACTCAGCGAGTCTCTCAGCAGCTCACCGGTCTCGTTCGCGACAACGAGGCGGCAATCGGGCCGGCGCTGACGCAGCTCAACGGCGTCATCGACATCTTGAAGGCCAACAACGAGAACTTGGACAAGGCACTGAAGCTCTACGAACCCTTCATTCGCTTGTACGCCAACGTGGTCGGCAACGGCCGTTGGTTCGACCAGGTCGTCGTGAACCTCCTTCCGCCGGGTCTGCCGGATATTCCGGGCTACCGTGACCCCGTTCGTACGTTGGGAGGCAACTGATGGCTGATACTGCCGAAGCCGGAAGCGGCTCCAAGAAGCGCTCGGTCGCGATCATCGCCGCTGTTCTGATCGGGTTACTCGTAATCGGTGGCGCGCTGTGGTGGGTGTTCACTCGCGCCGGTACCACCAAGATCACCGCCTACTTCGACAAGTCGGTGGGTATCTACGACGGTTCCGACGTTCGTGTTCTCGGTGTCAAGGTCGGCACCGTCGAATCCGTCGAACCTCAGGGAGATCAGGTCAAGGTCGAGTTGCGCGTCGATCGTGGGATCGACATCCCCGCCGGTGCCAGTGCCGCTCAGATCACGCCTTCGGTGGTTGCCGACCGCTACATCCAGCTGACACCGGTCTTCACCGGCGGCGACAAGATGGCCAGCGGTGCAGTCATTCCGATCGAGAAGACGGCGACGCCCGTCGAGGTCGACCAGTTGTACTCCAGCATCGACGAACTCGCGTCGGCGCTCGGTCCTGAAGGTGCCAACAAGAACGGAGCACTGTCCGATTTCGTAGAGACAGGTGCGGCCAACCTCGAGGGCAACGGTGAAGCGTTGGGAGACAGCATCACCAACCTCTCGGATGCCGCACGGACGCTCAACGATTCGCGTGACAACATCTCGCTCACCATCAAGAACCTGGATACTTTCGTGGGCGCTCTCGCGGCCAACGATCAGCAGGTGCGCCAGTTCAACACTCAGTTGTCGGACCTGACCGGATTCTTGGCAGGTGAGCGCGACGATCTCGGTGCCGCTCTGAACCAGCTCTCGATTGCTCTCGGCGACGTCGCGAAGTTCGTGGCAGACAACCGTGATCAACTGGTCCAGACAACCGAAGGTCTCGTCGAACCGACACGGACATTGGCGAACAACAAGGAAGCCCTGGCCAACACGCTCACCATGCTTCCGTTGGCGATCTCCAACCTGGTCAACTCGTACGACGCCGAATCAGGTGTGCTGGCTTCACGTCTGGCGTTCCCTGATCTTCAGAACCCGGCCGGCGTGCTCTGCAAGTTGATGGACCTCGGCAAGCTGTTGCCCGGTGATCCTCGGTTCGAGGCATTGGGAAGGCAGATGCAACCGGCTATCGACCAGTGCGCAAACGTCGCGGCGATGACCGACGCAGCCAATCAGGCTGCAGGCCTGAACCTTCCCTTCGGCATCCTTGCCGGTTCCGAACGACAGATGCAGGTAGTTCCGGGCACTGTGCCCGGCGTCGTGTCACCGCGACTGACCAGTGGAAACGGGGAGGGCGAGTGAAGCGTTCATTGATAGTCGGCGCCGGACTGTGCGCCGTCCTGATCTCGGCAACAGCCTGCTCGTCCGAGGGAATCTACGCGGTTCCGCTTCCCGGCGGTCCCGATGTGGGTTCCGATCCGATGCACTTGACCATTCAGTTCGACGATGTCTTGGACCTTGTTCCGCAGTCCGCTGTGAAGGTCGACGGTGTTCCGGTCGGTCGAGTCGACGACGTGTCGGTCGGACCGGACGGATGGACCGCGGACGTCGGAATCATCCTCGACTCGTCGGTTGATCTACCCGCCAACGCAATTGCCGCGGTCGAGCAGACCAACCTGCTCGGCGAGAAGTTCATCCAGTTGTCGGCCCCGCCATCCGGACCGGACTCTGCGAAGCTGGCCGACGGAGACCTGATTCCGCTCGATCGCACTCGCCACGCCACGGAGATCGAGCAGGTTCTCGGCGCATTGTCGCTGCTGCTCAACGGCGGCGGTGTGGGCCAGTTGCAACCCATCGTCGAAGAACTCGGGGCCGCATTCGACGGTCGCGAGGGCAAGACGAGAAGTCTTCTGGAGCAGGCGAACACACTCATCGGTGGACTCAACGAACAGCGTGACGACATCACCCGCGCGCTCGACGGCCTGGATGTGCTCTCGACCCGCGTCAACGATCAGAACGAGAAGATCGGGAAGATTCTCGAGGAACTCCCCGTTGCGACACAGGTTCTCAACGAGCAGCGCCCGCAGCTGACGCAGATGCTTGCTCAGGTGGATCGACTCGGAACAGTGGGAACCGACGTCCTCACGCAGTCCAAGGACGATCTGATCGCTGATCTTCAGGCTCTGCGTCCAACGCTGCAGGCGCTCGCAGACTCCGGTGACGACTTCGTCGGGGCACTTCCTTTCCTTCCGACGTTCCCGTTCCCGGACGGTGTCGAGAAGATTGCGCAGGGTGGTTCCGTGAACCTCTTCCTGAGCGTCGACTTGCAGATCGGCAACACTCTCTCGGGTCTCGGTGTCGGACAGGGTGAACCGGAATACCGTCAGCCGAAGTTCGGCAATCCCAAGCCGGTGGTAGATCCGTCCAACCCGTACTACAACGGAAACGGACCGCGGCCGGGTTGGCCGACGGTGTCGCTGCTGCCGATCGCTCCGATCCTGCCGCAGATCCCCGTCGTCGCCGGTCTACCCGCCACCACGGCCGGTGACCCGGCAACACCGGCTCCGGCAGCGGACCCACTCAACCCCATCCAGGGAATGCTGGAACAGTTCGGAATCGGTGGTGATGGACAGTGAGATCAGCTCTGGTCAGATGGCAGCTCGTCGGCTTCGTGGTGGTCGCGCTTCTGGGTCTCATCTACGTCGGCGCCAAGTACGTGCGTCTGGACAACCTCATGGGGTTCGGTCAGTACACGGTCAAGACCGAATTGGCCACGTCCGGTGGAATTTTCACCAACGCCGAAGTGAC
Organism: Rhodococcus sp. AQ5-07; assembly: GCF_009707305.1. Taxonomy (NCBI): domain Bacteria; kingdom Bacillati; phylum Actinomycetota; class Actinomycetes; order Mycobacteriales; family Nocardiaceae; genus Rhodococcus; species Rhodococcus sp. AQ5-07. The sequence goes on from NZ_CP046099.1 coordinate 307,766, forward strand.
GTATCGCGGTGTGCCGGTCGGTCGAGTGGGCGACATGTCGTTGACCGAGGACGGAATTCAGGTCGACCTGAAGATCGACAACAGTGCTCCGGAGATTCCCGCGTCGGCCCGTGCAGTCGTGGCCAACCGCTCCGCCATCGGTGAGCAGTACGTCGATCTTCAGCCCGATACCGATCAGGGACCGTTCCTCGCGGACGGCTCGGTGATCGCGGTGGGGGACACCACAACTCCGATCCCGATCGAAGATGTGCTGACCAGCGCCAACGGCTTGGTCAAGTCCGTGCCGGTCGACGCGCTCCACACCGTCGCCGTCGAACTCGGTGCCGCATTCAACGGCAAGGGCGAGGACATTCAGGTCCTGGCCGATTCGCTGTCCGGTCTCTCGCAGTCCGGGCTCGACACTCTGCCTCAGACGCTCGCGCTGATTCGGAACAGTGAGACGGTACTGACGACGCAGTCGGATCAGTCGTCCGCGATCAAGCAGTTCAGTACCGATCTCGATGCTGTCACGGCGCAGTTGCGGACCAGCGATCCGGACATCCGTCGCTTGATCGACAACGGCATCCCGGCCAGCGATCAGATCGGTGCCCTCATCAACGAGGCGGGCCCGAGCCTGACGACTGACCTGACCAATCTTGCCGCGACCACCAAGACGCTTGCACCCCGAACAATCGCGCTGCAGCCGTTCCTGATCTTCCTTCCCGGCCTGGCCGCTGCCGCACCGACGGTTGCTCCCGGCGACGGAACGGTCCATCAGGGCTTGGTGCTCGAGACCAACAATCCGCTCTCGTGCACGGTGGGTTACGAAGGCACCATGGCGATCCTGGACGAGATGAAGCGTCAGAATCCCAACTTCGACGACACCCAGCAGGATTTCCCGCTCAACACCGCGGCGTCGTGTGAGACGCCGCTGGGCAGCGAGACGGGCGTCCGCAGTGCCAACCGCGTGGTGTACGCCGATCCCGACACGATCCAGCCTTGGGACTTCAAGCCGAAGGTCGATCCGGACAAGTTGAACCTCAACCCGATCGCGACGCAGTTGGCGCCGTTGCTCGGAGTGACACCGAAGTAGACCGATCCGAATGTGGTCGAGTTTGTGCAGTTCAGGCTACTGAGTTGTGGCAGTTGACGATTCGCGGCCAGAGGCTGGGCAAAACAGGTAAGTAGGGTAGTGAGTGTGATTCAGAGAAACAGTTCCCCGCAGTCCGGCGGGCCCGAGCAAGTCGAATCGGGAGCGCCGACAACCGGTAGACCGAAGGGGCTGACAGCGTCTCTGATTGCGGTCGGTGTCTTGCTTCTGGCGGCAGTGGTTGCGCTCGGTGTGTTCGGCGTCCCGTACGTTCGGGCGCTCACCACCGACCGCACCACCGCCGAGATGCGTGACGACGCGCTGATCGGTGCGCAGCAAGTCGCGATCAACCTCAACAACGCGGATTCGGCCAATCTCGACCAGTCGATCGAGAACATGCGTTCTTCGGTGACCGGTGACGAGATGACGACGTATCTGCAGACCGTTCAGGATTCCATCACCGACGAGTTGCGTAACTCGGGTTCGAAGGCTGATACCGAAGTTGTGCAGTCCGCGCTGACCGAGCTCAATACCGATGACCGGACCGCCACGGCACTGGTCGTCGTTCGAGTCACCACGACCCAGGGCAACCAGTTCGTCAAGAATCAGCTCGGCATGCGGCTGGGCATGGTCGAGGTCGACGGGGTCTGGAAGGCGCAGTCCGCTGATCCGATCGGATCGCGGCTCGATCTCGGCTCGGGCACTCTGCCGGCTGCCGACGGCTCCACGCCTGCTCCTGACGCAACGCCCGCACCCGGTTCGGGGACCGAAGCACCGGCATCCGGTGCTCCTGCACCGACAACCGAGGGTGGTGATTCCGGTGGCCAGTAGTTCGTCGAACCTGCACACCGACATCCCTCGAAGGAGAAGCGCGTAATGCCACCCAAACGTCGTACCGGCGGACCGTCCTCCCCTCAGAACCGTCGGCCGAAGATCGCTGGAAGCGCTCGTTCGCTCAACGTCCCCGCGGGGACGTCCGACTCGGACCCGGTCGAGCCCACGATCGAACAGCCGGAAGAAGAGACACAGGAGGCTGTGAAGCCGGAGGCTGTGAAGCCAGAGGTTGCGAAGCCGAAGGTTGCGAAGCCGACGCTCACGAAGGCCGAGTCCGGCGACATCGAGCCGCCGAAGACGGAAACCGACGCTCCGGAATCCACACCAGGCCCCGATCTGACCAAACCGGCGAAAACCGTCGCAGACGAACCCAAGGCCCCTGCTACCCCGGAGACGGGCGCGGGGGAGTCGGCGACAACAGCTACACAATCCAAGACCGGTTGGCGCCTGGTCGCGATCCTGGGGGCCGCAGCGGTCATCGTCGCGATCCTCGCCGGCATCGCCTTCTTCAAAGTCGGCGCGAAGACGGACGACATCGCCTGGGTGGACGAAGGCGCCACTGCTGAGGTTCTTCGTGTGACGCCGTCGGCGTTGGCTGCAGTCTTCACGTTCTCGCCCGACACGTTCGACGCCGATTTCGACAAAGGTGTACAGGGCCTGAACCAGTCGATGCGCGATCAGCTGACGCAGTACAAGGACACGCAGAAGGCCGGCGTCGAACAAACTCAGACGGCAACGACCGCTGATGTCCCGCTGATCGGGATCACACGACTCGAGAAGGACCGGGCGCAGTTGCTCGCCCAACTGAACGTCAGCTCGACGCAGAACGGCGTGGCGGCAGACTCTCGCTCCGGAATGGTCATCGTGAGCCTGGAGAAGCAGGACGGAAACTGGCTGATCTCGGAGATTCGCGACCAGTAGCTCGGAGATTCGCGACCAGTACCCGCGCGAAGATCTGGACCGACGCACGATGTCGGTCCAGATTTTTCGTATGTGACGCCGTTGCTGGCTACACTTCCGGTGGCGGTGTTCGAATGCGCGTCACGAATGTTCGAATGCTGCGACACGCGCTCTCGCCCTTGACGGAGCGGTCCGCAAGGTCCACTCTGATCGGTGAACATGCACGGACGAGTGATCGGCAGTCTCACGTCAGTATCTGAATTCGACCCTCAGTTACACCCGACTCGACATTTCCAGAGTAAGGGTGTACTTTTGGACGTTGCGCTGGCTGCCTCCTGTCCACCCCTCGTCTCAACCGCTGCGAAGTCAAGTACTTCTTGCTTTCTGCGACGGGTTTCGTTCGGGTTGTAACCAGCGAAATTCGAAGCAGATACAGCGGCGGTCGCAACAGCACGGAGCGGCCCGCGTGAGGTGCTGGAAGGACGCATCTTGGCAGTCTCTAGCCAGACCAAGGCAGTTTCCGGAATCCCCGGAGCCCCGAAGAGGGTTTCGTTCGCGAAAGTTCGCGAACCCCTCGAAGTTCCCGGGCTTCTTGACGTACAGACAGATTCGTTCGAGTGGCTGATCGGCGCGCAGAGTTGGCGTGAACGAGCAGCGGCACTCGGCGACAATGCAGTGTCCGGTGGTCTCGAGGACATCCTCGCGGAGCTTTCTCCGATCGAGGATTTCAACGGCACTATGTCGCTGTCCTTCTCCGACCCTCGATTCGACGAGGTCAAGGCCTCGACGGACGAGTGCAAAGACAAGGACATGACCTACGCGGCGCCGTTGTTCGTCACCGCGGAGTTCATCAACAACAACACTGGTGAGATCAAGAGCCAGACGGTCTTCATGGGAGATTTCCCGATGATGACCGACAAGGGCACCTTCATCATCAACGGCACCGAGCGTGTGGTCGTCTCGCAGCTCGTGCGTTCCCCCGGTGTGTACTTCGACATGAGCGTCGACAAGAGCACCGAGAAGGATCTGCACAGCGTCAAGGTGATCCCGGGTCGCGGCGCATGGCTCGAGTTCGACGTCGACAAGCGCGACACCGTTGGTGTCCGTATCGACCGCAAGCGTCGTCAGCCTGTCACCGTCCTGCTCAAGGCACTCGGCTGGACCACCGAGCAGATCACGGAGCGCTTCGGCTTCTCCGAGATCCTCATGGCCACGCTGGAGAAGGACAACACCGCCGGCACCGATGAGGCGTTGCTCGACATCTACCGCAAGCTGCGTCCGGGCGAGCCCCCCACCAAGGAGAGCGCGCAGACCCTGCTGGAGAACCTGTTCTTCAAGGACAAGCGCTACGACCTCGCTCGCGTGGGTCGTTACAAGATCAACAAGAAGCTCGGCCTGAACGCGGGTCAGCCGATCGTTGCATCCACGCTCACCGAAGAAGACATCGTCGCCACCGTCGAGTACCTCGTGCGTCTGCACGCAGGTGACACCTCGATGACGGCTCCGGGCGGCGTCGAGGTTCCCGTCGAGGTCGACGACATCGACCACTTCGGCAACCGTCGTCTGCGTACCGTCGGCGAGCTCATCCAGAACCAGATCCGCGTGGGCCTGTCCCGCATGGAGCGTGTGGTTCGTGAGCGCATGACCACGCAGGACGTCGAGGCAATCACGCCTCAGACGCTGATCAACATCCGGCCCGTCGTCGCTGCGATCAGGGAGTTCTTCGGAACCTCCCAGCTGTCGCAGTTCATGGACCAGAACAACCCGCTGTCGGGGCTGACGCACAAGCGTCGTCTGTCCGCCCTCGGCCCGGGTGGTCTGTCCCGTGAGCGCGCCGGCCTCGAGGTTCGCGACGTTCACCCGTCGCACTACGGCCGCATGTGCCCGATCGAGACCCCGGAAGGCCCGAACATCGGCCTGATCGGTTCGCTGTCGGTCTACGCCCGCGTCAACCCGTTCGGTTTCATCGAGACCCCGTACCGTCGCGTCGTCGACGGACAGGTGACCGACGAGGTCGACTACCTGACCGCTGACGAAGAAGACCGCCACGTAGTCGCGCAGGCCAACTCGGCCATCGACCGCGAGGGTCGCTTCACCGACTCGAAGATTCTCGTCCGCCGTAAGGGTGGCGAGGTCGAGTTCGTCGCGTCCTCCGACATCGACTACATGGACGTTTCGCCGCGTCAGATGGTGTCCGTCGCAACCGCGATGATTCCGTTCCTCGAGCACGACGATGCAAACCGTGCCCTGATGGGCGCCAACATGCAGCGTCAGGCTGTCCCGCTGGTTCGCAGCGAGGCACCTCTCGTCGGAACCGGCATGGAGCTGCGTGCAGCTGTGGATGCCGGCGACGTCATCATCACCGAGAAGACCGGTGTCGTGGAGGAGATCTCCGCGGACTACGTCACGGTGATGGCTGACGACGGAAGCCGCAAGACGTACCGGATGCGCAAGTTCGCGCGTTCCAACCAGGGCACGTGCGCCAACCAGCGTCCGATCGTGGACGAGGGACAGCGTGTCGAGGCCGGCCAGGTTCTGGCCGACGGCCCTTGCACCGAGAACGGTGAGATGGCGCTGGGCAAGAACTTGCTCGTCGCGATCATGCCGTGGGAAGGCCACAACTACGAGGACGCGATCATTCTGTCGCAGCGTCTCGTGGAAGAGGACGTCCTGACCTCGATTCACATCGAGGAGCACGAGATCGATGCCCGCGACACCAAGCTCGGTGCCGAGGAAATCACTCGCGACATCCCGAACGTCTCCGACGAGGTCCTCGCCGACCTCGACGAGCGCGGCATCATCCGTATCGGTGCCGAGGTTCGTGACGGCGACGTGCTGGTCGGAAAGGTCACGCCGAAGGGCGAGACCGAGCTGACCCCCGAAGAGCGCCTCCTTCGCGCCATCTTCGGTGAGAAGGCTCGCGAGGTTCGTGACACGTCCCTCAAGGTTCCTCACGGTGAGACCGGCAAGGTCATCGGAATCCGCGTGTTCTCACGTGACGAAGACGACGATCTACCTCCCGGTGTCAACGAGTTGGTCCGCGTCTACGTGGCACAGAAGCGCAAGATCCAGGACGGCGACAAGCTCGCCGGCCGCCACGGTAACAAGGGCGTCATCGGCAAGATCCTGCCGCAGGAAGACATGCCGTTCCTCTCGGACGGCACGCCTGTCGACATCATCTTGAACACGCACGGTGTCCCGCGTCGTATGAACATCGGTCAGGTCTTGGAGACCCACCTCGGGTGGATCGGCAAGACCGGCTGGAACATTCAGATCGCGTCCGACGGCACTCGTCCCGACTGGGCTGCGACCCTGCCGGAAGAGATGCTGTCCGCTCCGGCCGACTCGAACATCGCCACCCCGGTGTTCGACGGTGCGAAGGAAGACGAGCTCACCGGTCTCCTCGGCGCGACGCTGCCGAACCGTGACGGCGAGCAGATGGTCGGACCCGACGGAAAGGCCACCTTGTTCGACGGCCGCTCCGGCGAGCCGTTCCCGTACCCGGTCTCGGTCGGTTACATGTACATCATCAAGCTGCACCACTTGGTCGACGACAAGATCCACGCTCGTTCGACCGGTCCGTACTCGATGATCACGCAGCAGCCTCTCGGTGGTAAGGCCCAGTTCGGTGGCCAGCGCTTCGGTGAGATGGAGTGCTGGGCGATGCAGGCCTACGGCGCGGCTTACACGCTGCAGGAACTGCTGACCATCAAGTCGGACGACGTGGTCGGTCGAGTCAAGGTGTACGAAGCCATCGTCAAGGGCGAGAACATCCCCGAACCCGGCATCCCCGAGTCGTTCAAGGTGCTCCTCAAGGAGCTCCAGTCGCTCTGCCTCAACGTGGAGGTGCTGTCCTCGGACGGCGCGGCCATCACGATGGCGGACGGCGACGACGAGGACTTGGAGCGGGCCGCAGCGAACCTGGGCATCAACCTGTCCAGGAACGAAGCTGCGACGGTCGACGACCTCGCGAACTAGGTTTCGGTCCCCGGGTTGCTCTTGAAAGAGCGGCCCGGGGGCGTAGTTCACATTTGAATTGGCAGTCAGGTTGCCGGGTGACCGGCAACCGTAACCCCAACGGGGAAAGGAAGTTACGTGCTCGACGTCAACTTCTTCGATGAACTCCGCATTGGCTTGGCCAGTGCAGAGGACATCCGCAATTGGTCCTACGGCGAGGTCAAGAAGCCGGAGACCATCAACTACCGCACGCTCAAGCCCGAGAAGGACGGCCTCTTCTGCGAGAAGATCTTCGGCCCCACCCGGGACTGGGAGTGCTACTGCGGTAAGTACAAGCGTGTCCGCTTCAAGGGCATCATCTGTGAGCGCTGTGGCGTCGAGGTCACTCGCGCCAAGGTTCGTCGTGAGCGTATGGGTCACATCGAACTGGCCGCACCGGTCACGCACATCTGGTACTTCAAGGGTGTTCCGAGCCGTCTCGGTTACCTGCTCGACCTGGCTCCGAAGGATCTCGAAAAGATCATCTACTTCGCTGCCTACGTCATCGTCGGCGTCGACGAGGAGCTCCGTCACAACGAGCTGTCCACCCTCGAAGCCGAGATGCAGGTCGAGAAGAAGACCGTCGCAGATCAGCGCGACGCCGATCTCGAGGCACGTGCGCAGAAGCTCGAAGCCGACATCGCCGAGCTCGAGGCAGAGGGCGCGAAGTCCGATGTCCGCCGCAAGGTCAAGGACGGCGGCGAGCGCGAAATGCGTCAGCTCCGTGACCGCGCGCAGCGTGAGCTGGATCGTCTCGACGAGATCTGGACCACCTTCACCAAGCTGAGCGTCAAGCAGCTCATCATCGACGAGCTCCTGTACCGCGAGCTGGTCGACCGTTACGGCGAGTACTTCACGGGTGCGATGGGCGCAGAGTCCATCCAGATCCTGATGCAGAACTTCGACCTCGACGCCGAGGCAGAGTCTCTCCGCGAGACCATCCGCAGCGGCAAGGGCCAGAAGAAGCTGCGTGCACTCAAGCGCCTCAAGGTGGTTGCGGCATTCCAGACCAACGGCAACTCGCCGATGGGCATGGTCCTCAACGCTGTTCCGGTGATCCCGCCGGAGCTTCGCCCGATGGTTCAGCTCGACGGTGGACGTTTCGCGACGTCCGACCTCAACGACCTGTACCGCCGCGTCATCAACCGCAACAACCGCCTCAAGCGACTGATCGACCTCGGTGCTCCCGAGATCATCGTCAACAACGAGAAGCGGATGCTGCAGGAGTCGGTCGACGCCCTGTTCGACAACGGTCGTCGTGGACGTCCGGTCACCGGACCGGGTAACCGCCCGCTGAAGTCCCTGAGCGATCTGCTCAAGGGCAAGCAGGGTCGTTTCCGTCAGAACCTGCTCGGTAAGCGCGTCGACTACTCGGGTCGTTCCGTGATCGTCGTCGGTCCTCAGCTCAAGCTGCACCAGTGTGGTCTGCCCAAGCTGATGGCTCTCGAGCTGTTCAAGCCGTTCGTGATGAAGCGTCTGGTCGATCTCAACCACGCGCAGAACATCAAGTCGGCCAAGCGCATGGTCGAGCGCAAGCGCGTCCAGGTGTGGGACGTCCTCGAAGAGGTCATCGCCGAGCACCCCGTGCTGCTCAACCGTGCACCTACGCTGCACCGTCTGGGTATCCAGGCATTCGAGCCGCAGCTCGTCGAGGGCAAGGCCATTCAGCTCCACCCGCTGGTGTGTGAGGCCTTCAACGCCGACTTCGACGGTGACCAGATGGCTGTTCACCTCCCGCTGTCGGCAGAGGCTCAGGCCGAGGCACGCATCCTGATGCTGTCCTCGAACAACATCCTCTCGCCTGCTTCGGGTCGCCCGCTCGCCATGCCGCGTCTGGACATGGTCACGGGTCTGTTCCACCTGACCCGTCTCGACGAGGGTGTCACCGGTGAGCTCGTTGCTCCGACCAACGACGAGGCAGAGCAGGGCGTGTACTCCTCGCCCGCCGAGGCTCAGATGGCAGTCGACCGCGGCGCGCTCTCGGTTCAGGCTCAGATCAAGGTGCGTCTGACGCAGCAGCGTCCGCCGCGCGACCTCGAGAACGAACTGTTCCCCGAGGGCTGGAAATACGGTGACGGCTGGACCGCCACCACGACGCTCGGCCGTGTGCTCTTCAACGAGCTGCTTCCGGCGGACTACCCGTTCGTCAACGAGCAGATGCCGAAGAAGCGCCAGGCGACGATCATCAACGATCTCGCCGAGCGGTACCCGATGATCGTGGTTGCTCAGACCGTCGACAAGCTCAAGGACGTCGGGTTCTACTGGGCCACCCGTTCGGGTGTCACGGTCTCGATTTCCGACGTGCTCGTGCCGCCGGAGAAGCCTGCCATCATCGAGGACTTCGAGGCTCAGGCCGACAAGATCGAGAAGCAGTACCAGCGTGGTGCTCTGGACAAGAAGGAGCGCAACAGCGCTCTGGTCACCATTTGGCAGGAAGCGACCGACAAGGTCGGCAAGGCCATGGAGGCTCACTTCCCCGACAGCAACCCGATCCCGATGATCGTGAAGTCCGGCGCAGCCGGCAACATGACTCAGGTTCGCTCGCTCGCCGGTATGAAGGGTCTGGTGACAAACCCGAAGGGTGAGTTCATCCCGCGTCCGATCAAGTCTTCCTTCAAGGAAGGCCTGACCGTTCTCGAGTACTTCATCAACACGCACGGTGCTCGTAAGGGTCTGGCCGATACCGCACTCCGCACCGCCGACTCGGGCTACCTGACCCGTCGTCTGGTGGACGTTTCGCAGGACGTCATCGTCCGCGAGGTCGACTGTGGAACAGAGCGCGGCATCGTCACCACGATCGCCGAGAAGCAGGCCGACGGCACGATGATCCGCGATGCTCACGTGGAGACCAGCACGTACGCCCGTACCTTGGCGGCCGATGCAGTCGACGCGAACGGCACCGTCATCGTCGAGCGTGGCCACGATCTCGGTGACCCCGCGATCGATGCTCTGCTCGAAGCCGGCATCACGACGGTCAAGGTCCGCTCGGTCCTGACCTGCACCACCGGCACCGGCGTTTGCGCCACTTGCTACGGCCGTTCGATGGCCACCGGCAAGCTGGTCGACATCGGTGAGGCTGTCGGTATCGTCGCCGCACAGTCGATCGGTGAGCCCGGTACCCAGCTGACCATGCGTACCTTCCACCAGGGTGGTGTCGCAGGAGATGACATCACCGGCGGTCTGCCGCGTGTCCAGGAGCTGTTCGAGGCACGTGTGCCCAAGGGCAAGGCTCCTATCGCGGACGTCACCGGTCGGGTACAGCTCGAAGACGGCGATCGTTTCTACAAGATCACCATCGTTCCGGACGACGGCGGCGAAGAGGTTGTCTACGACAAGCTCAGCAAGCGTCAGCGTCTGCGCGTCTTCAAGCATGCAGACGGTCGCGAAAGCCTCTTGGCTGACGGTGACCACGTCGAGGTCGGACAGCAGCTCATGGAAGGTGCTGCCGATCCCCACGAGGTCCTGCGAGTCATGGGTCCGCGTCAGGTTCAGATCCACTTGGTCAACGAGGTCCAGGAGGTGTACCGGAGCCAGGGTGTGTCGATCCACGACAAGCACATCGAGGTCATCGTGCGCCAGATGCTTCGTCGCGTGACGATCATCGATTCCGGTGCCACCGAGTTCCTGCCCGGTTCGCTCACCGAGCGCGCCGAGTTCGAGTCGGCAAACCGCCGCGTTGTCGCCGAGGGTGGCGAGCCCGCAGCCGGCCGTCCGGTGCTCATGGGTATCACGAAGGCGTCGCTCGCGACGGATTCGTGGCTGTCCGCGGCATCGTTCCAGGAGACCACTCGTGTCTTGACCGACGCGGCTATCAACTGCCGCTCGGACAAGCTGATCGGTCTGAAGGAAAATGTCATCATCGGCAAGCTGATCCCTGCCGGTACCGGTATCAACCGTTACCGCAACATCCAGGTTCAGCCCACCGAAGAGGCACGCGCCGCTGCTTACGCAGTGCCGTCGTACGACGACCAGTACTACAGCCCGGACGGCTTCGGCCAGAACACCGGTGCTGCAGTTCCGCTGGACGACTACGGCTTCAGCAACGACTACCGCTAGTCGGGTAGTCGCATGTGACGACTACCGCTAAGCGTTAGTTCGTAGAAAATCCCCCCACCTCGAAAGAGGTGGGGGGATTTTTCATCTCGCTCGCTTCAGGAGTTGCTGCCGCTGAGATCCGGGATGACGATCTCCTGGACAGCCCACTTGTTGCCGTCGGGGTCGGCGAAGTAGATGAATCTGCCCCAAGCCTGGTCGTCGATCGGGCTGATGTCGATGCCGCGGCTCTTGAACTCGCGCTCAGCCTCTTCGATGTCCTTGACCACTACCTGCATGCCGACGACGGAACCGGGCTCGGCGTCGGTGATTCCCTTGCCGATGCAGATCGAGCAGGCCGAACCGGGTGGGGTCAGCTGGACGAAGCGCAGGTCCTCGCTGACCGTGTGATCGTGGTCGGCGTTGAAGCCGAGGCGGACGTAGAAGTCCTTGGCGCGGTCGATGTCGGTGACGGGAATGGCGACCAGTTCGAGCTTGATGTCCATGACGTGCCCTTCATGTGATGGTGGATTCCGGCGACAGGTCCAGTGTTGCGGGGATTGCGGTCAGAAACGGTCCTCATTAGGCGCCCGGATGAAACTTTCCGAATTCCTTGTTGCTCCGAGAGTGCTTCTCTCACTGCTCGACCGATCCCGAACCAGGAGCGGATACCCCGACTCCGCAGCTCTGACGCATTCCGTCGAACGCGCCGCGCACGCCGACGCTCTCGGCTACCACCGGTTCTGGGTGGCCGAGCATCACGCGGTGCCCGGGATCGGGAGTGGGTCGCCGGCAGTACTGCTTGCCGCGATCGGCGCGCATACGCGCGATATCAGACTCGGGAGCGGTGGGGTCATGCTGCCGAATCACCAACCGCTGATCGTCGCCGAGCAGTTCTTGATGCTGGAGGCTCTGTACCCGGGGCGAATCGATCTCGGCCTCGGCCGATCGCTGGGATTCACGGAACCTGTTCGTCAGGCACTACGACGCAGCAAGGATGCTCCGGACACGTTTGCGTCAGATCTCGATGAGGTGAGGCGCTATCTGGACGGATCCGCGGCAGTGACGGCACGGCCGGCGTCGGAGACCGGGGTGCCGATCTTCGTACTCGCGACGCGTACAGGTTTGAAAGTGGCAGCGCAACTGGGGCTTCCGGTGGTCGTGGGTGGGCCGATACTCGGAATCGGGAGCACCGACCGGGTGGATGCATTGGACGAGTACCGCCGAGCTTTCCGGGCCACCGACGCTCATCCCGAACCCTATGTGGTGGTTTCTCTCGAAGTGGCGGTTGCCGATACCACCGACGCGGCGCGTGAGTTGCTGATCCCGGAGGCATACGCGCTCGCAGAATCGTCACGGACGGGGGAGTTTCCGCCGCTCGCGTCGCTGGACGGGATCAGGCGCGCCCCGCGCAGTGATCGAAATGCCAGGCGTATCGAGTCGTTCATGGCGTCGGCGCTGCACGGCACACCTGTCGAGGTGAAACAACAGCTTCACGATCTCGCCGAGCGGACCGGTGCCGACGAAGTGCTGGCGTCGACGTCGACGTACGACCGTGACACGCTTGCACTTTCGGACCGCCTGCTACGTGAGGTGCTTTAGCGGTGTGGTTGATCTAACGGGGCACGTGAAACTCGAGCAGAGTGGCGACGGAGTCGTCGAGTTCGGTCCACGGCACCGGTACGGAGAGGACGGCGATCGCCGAAGTCGGGAACTTGTCGCGGATACGTTGGGCCGCTTCGGAGTTTTCGTTCGATGCGAGATCGAGTGCAGTCCAGGGAATTCCGGGTTCGTGTCCGACGATCAGGAGCGTCTTGACGTGGTCGGACGTGGTTCGCGCAGCTGCAATGACGTCTGCGGGTGAGCCGCCGTAGATGGACTTCTCGAATCCGGCGGGAGCTTCGATTCCCGTCGAGGCAAGGGTTTCGACGGTGCGCCGGGAGGTGGAGCACAGAACGGCGTCTACGGGCGGGACGTTTTCGCGGATCCATTCGCCGCCGATGCGGGCCTCGCGCAGGCCCCGTTCGGCGAGCGGACGCTCGTGATCACGGATGCCCTCGGGGTAGCTGGACTTGCCGTGTCGCATGAGGACGAGGGTGCGGTGGTCGGCCATGCGTTCACGGTATCCGCTTTGTGCCCGTCAGTCCGGTTACTCTGGATGGTCAGGACCTTGAAGGAGGTTTTCGATGGCCGGTAAGAAGCTCGATCGAACTAATGCCCGAACTGCACTCGAGGTGGTACGCGAAAGCCCCACCATCGCTTTCATCACCGTTGCCCCGGCAGTGGTCGTGTTCGGCGTGGTGTGGTGGCTCTTCGGTTTCTGGGCCGCGATTCTTCTTGCGTTGGTGTTCGGTGTCGCGGCTGTCGCGACCCAGAAACTGCGTTAGAGGGCGCTCACCTGCGCAACTGCGCGGAGCGCTTCGCCGACCAGGAACCAGACCGTGACGGTCTTGTCGTCGACGCGGCTGCGCAGGACGACGTCGTCGCTGGAGACGATGGGGGAGAGGTACTCGATCAGTGCTCGATGCGGAACTGTACGCAGTTCGGTGCGCGCGCTGAGGACCTCTTCGACTGCCTGCCAGTAGACGGCGTTGTTGACGTGGTCGAACGGGTCGATATCCGTGGCGCGCAGAGCGAACGGCGTGTCCAGAACACCCGCGTCGTCTGCCTCCGGTGCGTTCTCGGCGAGGACACGCTTCCACTTCAGGCGATGCTCGTCGGTGGATTCTTCCAACGGCCGCATGAAGTCGTCGCTCATCCTGGTGGGCATGCCTGACTCGGCGCTGATGTTGATCCAGAAGCCTTCGGTTTCCATCAGCGCGCCGTTGCTGCCGTCGAAGCGCACGCGCATGTTCGCCCATCTCGTGGAGAAGCCGGAGCACCAGCGAGTCATCGTCAACTCTTCCGGCCAGATCGCCGGGCGTACGACATCGACGACCGTACGACGCACTATCCAGAGCGGATGAGTGTCGATGGCGCCGGCGGCTTCGATGTTGTCGTTGCCGATGTCCTGCAGATAACGGGCGACGGCGTCGAGCCTGACCTGCTTGGCGACGTCGATGTCGCCGGTACGGACCGGGCGGGACTTGACGAAGATCGGTCCTCTGTCTGGCTGCGGCGCGAGCGTGAGATCTGGGTTCACGTGAGATTCCTGTTCGCTGGAGTGAGCCGATTCTGTCAGGCTTTTCAGCGAGTGGCGATTATCTGCTTTCCGCAGCCGGAACCGTCGACCATTCGTGCCACGGCGACGGCGGTGTCGGCAAGGGGATGAACGGAGTCGATCACCGGGGTGATGACACCTGCGTCGATCATTGCCGTCAGCACCTCCAGATCCTCGGCGTTCTCCGAAGCCATCAAAGACCCGAGCTTCTGAGATGCGAACGGAGACAAGCACAGTGCGCGGATTTGGCGATCGATTCCGCCGAGCCACCGTCCGCCGTTCTCGCCGCCCACGATCACGAGCCTTCCGGTGCGTGTGAGCGCCCGTCGAAGATCTCGCAGTCGGCGGTTGCCGCCGGTGTCGATGATGACGTCGTACCGATGCGATCCGTCGGTGGCGTCGTCGACGCGGTAGTCGAGAACCTCGTCGGCACCGAGGGAGCGGACGGTATCGGTTTTCGAGGTGCTGCATACGCCGGTGACGAGCGCGCCCATGGCTTTCGCCACCTGCACCGCGTAGATCCCGACGCCACCGGATGCACCGAGAACGAGGACGGATTGCCCCGCCTGCACGCGGCCGTGGTCGCGCACGGCTTGCAGCGCTGTGAGGGCGGAGACCGGCACCGCTGCTGCTTGTGCGAACGACAACCGGGCAGGTTTTGCGGCAATCTTCGTCTCGAGTGCGCACGCGTACTCCGCAAACGAACCGACCGCGATCCCGTATACCTCCTGGCCGAGTGCCACGCGGGTCACCGAACTGCCGACGGCCTCGACTCGGCCGGACACGTCCAGTCCGCGGACCCGGTTCTCAGGTCTGCGCAGTCCAAATCCCGCGAGGCGCAACGGATATGGCAGTCCGGCCATGAGATGCCATGCCCCGCGGTCGACGGACGCGGCCTCGACGCGAATCAGCACTTCGTTGTCGGCGACAGTGGGGCGCGGAATGTGGTCGAAGTAGAGAACGTCGGCTTCGCCGTAGCGATCCTGTACGACGGCGGTCATCAGTTCCTGCGGCATGCGAGTCTCCGTTCGTCGAATGCTTACGCCGTAAGTATTGCACTTACGGTGTAAGTTCTGTCAATGTGGAGAAGCGCACAAGATTGACCCGAGATGACGTTGTACGCGCTGCCGTGGCGCTTGCAGATTCCGTCGGAATCGATTCGATGACCATGCGGAAGCTGGGGACCGAACTGGGCGTCGAGGCGATGTCTCTGTACAACCATGTTTCGGACAAGGGGGATCTGCTCGACGGAATGGTCGATGCGGTCTTTGCGGAGATCGATCTTCCGACGCCGGGACTGCCGTGGCGAACGGAAGTTCACGCGCGAGCGGTATCGACTCGGGAGGTGCTGGGGAGGCACCCGTGGGCAACTCCGTTGATGGAGTCCCGAACGACGCCTGGTCCCGCGACCCTGCGCCACCACGACGCCGTCATCGGAACACTACGCGCTGCCGACTTTCCGGTCGCCCTTGCTGCGCATGCCTTTTCGATCATGGATGCGTACATCTACGGCTTCGTGCTGCAAGAGGTGAGCTTGCCGTTCGAAACAGCGCAGGAAACGACGGAACTGGCGAAGGCGATCATGGGCTCGTTCGAGAGCGGTCAGTATCCGCACCTGGCCGAGTTGACCACCGAGCACGTCCTAGCTCCGGGATACAACTACGCCGCCGAATTCGCTTTCGGTCTTGATCTGATTCTCGACGGACTCGAACGTCTGCACATCGGGAGCGAACGATGATCTGACGTGAGTACCGGGTTAAAGTCGAGAAAACCGGGTTACCGGTCCAGACTTCAGATGTCCCGAAGAGGAGCTTTCTGTGCGCGCCATGGTGGTTACGGAACTGTCCGGTCCCGAAGGAATTGTGGCGCAGGAGGTTCCCGAGCCCGCAGCCGAAGGTCTTGTTCTCATCGATGTGAAGGCCAGTGGCGTCTGCTTTCCGGACCTACTCATCACCTACGGCAAGTATCAGATCCGCCCGGAACCGCCGTTCATTCCCGGCGCGGAGATCTCGGGCGTCGTGGTCTCCGCGCCGGAGGGGTCGGGTTTCGCTCCGGGCGATCGTGTTCTCGCGGCCGCGTATCTGGGCGGCTATGCAGAGCGGATTGCCGTCAACCCGGCGCAGGTACTCCGAATTCCGGACGGACTCGCCTTCGACGAGGCGGCCTCTCTGATCATCAACTATCAGACGATGGAGTTCGCGCTGGCTCGTCGCGCGAAGATCGTCGCGGGGGAGACGGTCGTCGTGCTCGGCGCTGCGGGCGGAGTCGGAACGGCAACCATCCAGCTGGCCAAGGCGCACGGCGCTCGGGTGATTGCTGTAGTGCGACGCGAGGGTGTCGAGGACTTCCTGCGTGAGCTCGGTGCCGACGAGGTTGTCGCGCTGGCTCCGGGATGGGGAGAGCGGATTCGGGAACTGACCGACGGCGTCGGCGCTCAGATCGTGGTAGATCCGGTAGGCGGGGATGCGTTCGACGACGCGGTCCGGGTTCTGGCGCCGGAGGGGCGTCTTGTGGTTATCGGTTTTGCCGGCGGCGGCATTCCTCAGGTCAAGGTGAACCGGGTGCTGTTCCGCAACATCAGCATTGTCGGCGCGGCGTGGGGCGAGTTCACGCGCACCAATCCCGAAGCGGTAGCCGAGGTGCATGCATCGCTGGTAGAACACGTCCGGAACGGCTTGCGTCCGCTGGTCAAGGCACGGTATCCGCTTGCCGACGCAGCAGTTGCCCTGGCGGATCTCGAAAGCGGCAAAGTTCTCGGAAAGGCCATCTTGCTGCAGGAATGATTCTTCGCAACGTGATGGTGCTCACCAAATAATAAGTTGCAACATGTTTTCATTTGGGCAATAGTTGCAACCGCACTACCATTTGCCAGGTGATCGCTTCCGATTCTGATGACCTGTATGGAGCACTCGACGAGTTGTTCACTCGCCTGATGAGCGCCGGTGATTCGGAGTCGATCGATGCGTTGATCGAACTGGATCTCTCGTTCTCTCAGGTGCGTGTGCTGTTCGTACTTGCACAACGTGATGCGGCGATCCCGATCAACGAGGTTGCCGACGAGCTTCGGCTCTCGGTGGCAGCTACGGGGCGGAACATCGATCAGCTCGTGAACATGGGTCTGGTCGATCGCCGTGAAGACGAGCGGGACCGACGCGTCAAGCGGGTTTCCTTGTCGGAGGCCGGTCGTAAGGTGACGACCAACCACATCGAGTGCAAGCGCGGCCAGCTTCGCGAATTCGCGTCGCGTGTTCCTGAGCCAGAGCGGATTCGTTTGTTCGAGGCTCTCAAGCCCATTCTCGCGGGTGACTATCTGCGAGCACTTAACCAGGAGACTTCGCGATGACATCGCCGAACGCGCCGGCACCGGCGTCCGACAAACTTGACGGGGCGGTCCTCAAGATCGCTTCCGTGGTGGTGCTCGGCGCCATCATGTCGATTCTCGACGTAACCGTGGTGAGCGTCGCGCTCACCACTTTTGCCGAGGACTTCGAAACTTCGTACGCCACCGTCGCGTGGACGATGACGGCCTACACGCTCGCCTTGGCGACGGTCATTCCGGTTACCGGTTGGGCTGCCGACCGTTTCGGCACCAAGCGCCTGTACATGACGGCCCTGGTGCTGTTCGTGCTCGGTTCGGTCGCTTGTGCGATGGCGTGGGACATCACCTCGCTCATCGGCTTCCGCGTGCTCCAGGGTCTCGGCGGCGGCATGTTGATGCCGCTCGGTATGACGATCATGACCCGGGCCGCCGGTCCGGACCGTGTCGGTCGTGTCATGGCAGTTCTCGGTATCCCGATGCTGCTCGGTCCTATCGGCGGCCCGATTCTCGGTGGTTGGCTGATCGAGGCCGCGAGCTGGCACTGGATCTTCCTGATCAACTTGCCGATCGGCATCATCGCTCTGGCTGCTGCGTTCATCATTCTGCCGTCCGACAAGGCGAAGCCTTCGGAGTCCTTCGACTTCCTCGGCATGATCCTGCTGTCGCCCGGCCTGGCGCTGTTCCTGTTCGGTGTGTCGTCCATCCCTGAGGTGGGAACCGTCGCGTCCGCTCGGGTTCTGGTGTCGGCCGGTATCGGTCTGGCACTGATCATCGCCTTCGTGTTCCACGCGCTCAACAAGGATCACCCGCTGATCGACCTGCACCTGTTCAAGAACCGTCAGTTGACCACCGCCGTCATCACGACGTCGCTGTTCATCGTCGCGTTCATGGGCGCCGGGTTGCTGTTCCCGAGCTACTTCATTCAGGTCGGCGGGCACACCACGCTCGCGGCCGGATTGTTGATGGCTCCACAGGGTCTGGGCGCTATGGTCACCATGCCGATCGCTGGTCGACTGGTCGACAAGATCGGCCCGGGCAAGATCGTCCTGACCGGTTTGCCGCTGATTCTCATCGGTTTGGGTGTGTTCACACAGGTTGCCTCGGATTCCCCGACGTGGCTGCTGATGGGCGCCTTGTTCGTCATGGGCCTCGGTATGGGTTGCACCATGATGCCGCTGATGACCGCAGCTATCGTGACGCTCTCCAACGAGCAGATCGCTCGCGGCTCCACTCTGATGAACATCGTTCAGCAGACCGCAGGTTCGATCGGTACCGCCGTGATGTCGGTGGTCTTGACCAACCAGCTTCTCGATCGTGGCCTCGATACGACGATGGTCGGTGCGGCGTCGCACATTCCGACCGAGCCGGGAAGTCCGCAGGAGTCTGCTGCCAATTCGATTCTCAGTGCGGCGTCGGACGCTTTCGGCAACACCTTCCTCGTTGCCACTGTGCTGATCGTCCTGACCCTCATCCCGGCGTTCTTCCTGCCGCGGAGCAAGACCACCAGGCCGGTGGCCGAGGGCGAGACGGCAACGCCGATCGTTATGCACTGACCGCTTTTCGGTAGATCGTTTGTCCAGGTGAGGGCGGCACACATCTTGTGTGCCGCCCTCATCTTTTTGCCGTGGAATACAGCTGGATGGTTGAATGTTTGATCAGTTACATGCAAACGCATGGATCTAGTTCGCGGAGGAGCAACCATGCAGTTCGGAATCTTCACGGTTGGTGACGTCACCACTGATCCCACGACGGGTAAGACCCCGACAGAGCACGAGCGCATCAAGGCCATGACGACCATCGCCAAGCACGCCGAGGAAGTCGGTCTCGACGTCTTCGCGACCGGCGAGCACCACAACAAGCCGTTCGTGCCGTCATCTCCGACCACGATGCTCGGATACATCGCGGCCCAGACCAAGAAGATCACGCTCTCCACGTCCACGACGCTGATCACCACCAATGACCCGGTGAAGATCGCCGAGGATTACGCGATGCTTCAACACCTCGCTGAGGGGCGTGTCGATCTGATGATGGGTCGCGGAAACACCGCGCCTGTGTACCCGTGGTTCGGCAAGGACATTCGCGCCGGTATCCCGTTGGCGCTCGAGAACTATCAACTTCTTCGCCGGCTCTGGGACGAGGAGGTCGTGAACTGGCAAGGGGAGTACCGCACACCACTCCAGGGATTCACGTCCACCCCGCGCCCGCTGGACGGCGTCGCGCCGTTCGTGTGGCACGGTTCGATCCGCAGCCCCGAGATCGCGGAGATCGCGGCGTATCACGGCGACGGATTCTTCGCGAACAACATCTTCTGGCCGAAAGAGCACTACATCGAGCTGATCAATCTCTACCGCCAGCGTTACGAGCATTACGGCCACGGCTCCGCGGATCAGGCGATTGTCGGTCTCGGTGGTCAGGTCTTCATGCGCACGAACAGTCAGGACGCGGTCAAGGAATTCCGTCCGTATTTCGACAATGCTCCGGTGTACGGCCACGGGCCCTCACTCGAAGAGTTCACCGAGCAGACGCCGCTGACCGTCGGTTCCCCTGAGCAGGTCATCGAGAAGACGTTGGCGTTTGCCGATTTCTTCGGCGACTACCAGCGCCAGCTGTTCCTGATGGATCACGCCGGGCTGCCGCTCAAGACGGTGCTCGAGCAGCTCGATCTGCTCGGTGAGGAAGTTGTTCCGGTTCTGCGCCGTGAGTTCGCGGCCAGGCGGCCAGCACATGTGCCGGACAACCCGCCCACTCACGCGTCGATGAAGGCGGCTCGTGAGGCAAGCAGTGTCACTGCCTGACGAGCAACCGCCTGAGGTTCCGGTCAGCACCACCGAACTCGCCACCGACGCCTGGGAAGCCTTGTTTCGCGCCCAGGTGTCGGTGCTGCGGCGGTTGGCTGCCGACGACGTCTGGGATCAGGTGTCGATGCGCGAGTACGACGTGCTGTTCACATTGAGCCTCACACCGAGTAGTTCACTTCGCCTGCATGACCTGAATCGCGAGATCCTGTTGAGCCAGCCGTCACTCAGCCGCCTGGTAGAACGGTTGGAGGGTGAAGGTCTGGTATCGAGAAGTGTTGATCCACAGGATCGCCGCGGGACGATCGTGCAACTCACCGAAGCGGGTGCAGCGCTGCAGAAATCAGTGGGTCGCCGTCATGCGGCGAGCATTCGTCGCCACGTCGGACCGGCCCTGGGCGCGGATGAACTTCGACTGTTGGCCGAATTGTGCACGCGTCTGCGTCTCGCGCAGTCATGACTAGAGGCAGGATGGACGATATGAGCAACCTCGAAGCGCAGCCCGTCGAGCAGGAATGCGAAGGCCATCCGGCGGAGAGCGAGATTCAGATTCTCACCCCGCGCGACGTACCGCTCGGTGGCCCGCGGGCGATGCGAGTGCGTCGCACCCTTCCGCAACGCGAGCGTTCGCTGATCGGGGCATGGTGTTTTGCCGATCATTACGGTCCGGATGACGTCGGCTCAGGACCGGGCATGCATGTGCCGCCGCATCCGCATACCGGATTGCAAACGGTGAGTTGGCTGTTCACCGGAGAGATCGAGCACCGTGACAGCATCGGTTCCCATGCAATGGTGCGGCCGGGTGAACTGAATTTGATGACGGCCGGGAGTGGGATCGCGCACTCCGAGGTGTCGACGCCGAATACGAAGGTTCTGCACGGGATGCAGTTGTGGGTGGCGCTGCCGGATGCGGCGCGCGATACCGCACCCGCGTTCGTTCACTATCGACCGGAGCCGGTGACCACCGATGGTGTCACGCTCAGTGTGTTCCTCGGCTCGCTCGCCGGTGACACGTCTCCGGTGTCTACCTTCACCGAATTACTCGGTGCCGAGGTGATTCTCGATCCTGGGGCCGAGATCGCCCTCGATGTCGATCGTTCACATGAGCACGGCGTGATCGTCGATCAAGGATCGGTTGTTCTGCGTGGTACCACCGTCGGCTGGGCCGAGTTGGGTTATCAAGCACCAGGTTTCGGAAAACTGACTTTGCGCAATCCGGGATCCGAACCGGCTCGACTGCTACTGCTCGGCGGGAAACCGTTGGGCGAGCAGGTCATCATGTGGTGGAACTTCATGGGTCGTACCCACGAAGAGATCGTCGAGTATCGACGCAAGTGGCAGACCGAGCTGGCCTCCGGATTCGACGGCAGCGTCCCGGACCAGCGTTTCGGCGTCGTGCCGGGATACGACGGCCCGGCGCTCCCGGCACCCGAGTTGCCGAACAGTACGTTGCGGCCCCGAGGCTAGTCGTTGCTCTTGCGGCTACCGTCCGCGAGCATCGTCTCGATCAGGCCTGTTCGATGTCCTGGTGAGCCTTCGCGAGCATGATGTAGCCGGCGCCGTTGGCGGTGATACCGGCCTTTTCGCCTTCGGAGAGTTCACGTTTGACCTTGGCGGGCACGCCGGCGACCAGTGATCCAGGCGGGATTTGCATCCCCTGAGACACGACCGCACCGGCTGCAATCAGTGATCCCGAACCGATGTGTGCGCCGTTGAGCACCACGGCACCCATGCCGACGAGAACGTCGTCTTCGACGGTGCACCCGTGCAGCACTGCGTTGTGGCCGACCGAGATTCGCTCGCCCAGCACTGCGGGGAACGTCGGGTCGGCGTGCACGGTGCAGTTGTCCTGAATGTTGGTGTCAGCGCCGATGGAGATCGATTCGGCGTCGCCGCGGATAACCGCGCCGTACCAGATGCTGGCTCCCGCAGCGATGGTCACAGCGCCGACAACGGTGGCGTTGGGTGCGATGAACGCACTTTCGTCGATCTGTGGGGTGTTACCGAGAACGGTGGCGATGATCGGGTTGGTCATGGTTCTCCTGTGCGTTGGAATGACGTGCTCTGACGGTACCTGGACTATTTCGGTGTGGACTTTCGATTCATGACTACCGTCCCGACACCCGCGGTCACCACCAGTCCGATGGCGACGAGTGTGAAAGCGTCGAGCGTTTGCCCGATCACGAGGACTCCGGCCAGTGCGGCCGCTGCCGGTTCGAGGGCGATGAGGACCGCGAAGACCTTCTTGGCCAAGGAGCGCAGCGCCCACATTTCCAAGCTGTACGGGATGACGGACGAGAGGACGGCGACGGCCGCGCCTGCGGCGAGCATCTTCGGATCCAGCAGTTCACTTCCGCCCGAGACGACGCCGAAGGGGAGCGTCAAGACGGCTGCGACGATGCTTGCCCCTGCCAACCCGTCGGCACTCGGGAGCGTCGCGGCCAGGTGGGAACCGGCCACGATGTAGCCGGCCCACGCAGTCGCGGCGATCAACGCGAACATCACCCCGATTGGGTCCAATCCGGATTCGCCGTGATCCCCCAACCCGAGCAGCAACACTCCGCCGAAGGCGAGCAGCACCCACGCTCCGTCGGCCCACCGACGCGACAGAACTGCGGCCAGCGTCAACGGTCCGAGGAACTCGATGGTGACGGCCGTGCCGATGGGCACCGTGTCGAGGGCGAGGTAGAAGGCGCCGTTCATCACGGCGAGGGCGATGCCCAGCGCGAAGATGCCTTTGCGTTGCCGGTTCGACCACCTGCTCCATCGTGGGCGGACGATGACGCCGAGGATGATCGCGGCGATCGTCAGCCGCAGCGTCGTGGCTCCGGCGGGCCCGATCTGCGAGAACAATGTCGTCGCGAATGCCGCTCCGAACTGGAGCGACAGTATCGAGGTGAGGACCGCGCCGACCGGCAGTAGCTGACTGCCCGCCTTCATTCTCCGGTGAACTCGGGACTTCGACGCTCGAGCATCGCGGCGACGGCTTCGTGGTGATCTCGGGTGTGGTGGGCGATCGACTGCATGGCGGCCGAGAGTTCGAGCAGGCTCTCGAGGCTCTGGTGCTGGCCTTCGCGGAGGAGTCTCTTGGTCATGCGGAGTACCTGCGGGGGATTGGCGGCTACACGAGCTGCCAAAGCGTGCGCTGCGGAAAGCAATTCCTCGGGTTCGGTGATCTGCGAGACCAGACCCCAGTCGAGTGCCTTCGCAGCATCGATGGGTTCGCCGGTGAATGCCATCTCGGCGGCGCGGGCGTTGCCGATCGCGCGGGGGAGCAGCCAGGCTCCGCCGTCGCCGGGGATGAGTCCCACCTTGACGAAGCTCTCGGCGAAGACTGCGGCGGTCGAGGCGATGCGGAGGTCACACATGAGGGAGAGGTCGCAGCCCGCTCCGATGGCCGGGCCGTTGACGGCTGCGATGGTCGGCACCTCACATGTGTACAGCGCGAGCGGAATGCGCTGGATGCCGTGCCGGTAGCCCTGGCGGATCTCGCCGGGAGCACCACCGAACATGCCTTCCTTGTCTCGCATGTGTTTGACGTTGCCGCCGGAGGAGAAAGCCGACCCGGCCCCCGTGAGGATGACCGCTCGCACACTCTGATCTCGGTTGACTGCGGTGACCGCGTCTTCGAGGGCCTCGATCATGTCGATCTCGGAGATCGCGTTGCGGGTGTCCGGGCGATTGAGGGTCCACGTGACCACATCGCCGGTTCGCGAGATCAGTACGGCGTCGCTCATGGGTGCTCCTGGTAGTCGATGGCAGTTGAGCTCAGTCTCTCACCACAAGATTTCTCAATAACAATCATTCGTGCTTGATTTTTATGGACCCGGGTGTGATGCTGGTCGCATGGCCGAACTTCAGACGTTCATCGATGACTTGCGGGCCGAAGGCGAGAGCCTCGACGCCCTGGTTGCGGATCTGCCCGAGGAGAAGTGGGCGACAATGACGCCGGCGGAAGGGTGGAGCGTCGCGCATCAGATCGGGCACCTGCACTGGACGGACAGTGCTGCGATCCTGGCGATCACCGACCCGGACGGGTTTGCGGAGCAGTTGAAGGCGGCGTTCGTGAATCCGGCGGGATTTGTCGACGACGGTGCTGCCGAGCAGGCGGCCCGCCCGCCGGCGGAGTTGCTCGCCGATTGGCGAGCGGGGCGCACCGCTCTCGTCGAGGCTCTCACCGCCGCCCCGTCCGGTACCAAGTTTCCTTGGTACGGCCCGCCCATGGGCGGAGTGTCCATGGCAACTGCGCGATTGATGGAGACGTGGGCGCACGGGCAGGACGTTGCCGACGCACTCGGCGTCGAGCGAGCCCCGACGGCGCGCATCAAGAACATCGCTCATCTGGGTGTCCGTACGCGGAACTTTGCGTACTCGGTCAACGAGAAGACGCCGCCCGCCGACGATTTCCGGGTTGAGTTGACGGCGCCGGACGGTTCGCTCTGGACCTGGGGGCCGGAAGATGCACCGCAGAAGGTGACCGGGCCCGCATTGGACTTCTGTTTGCTGGTCACTCAGCGTGCCAATCGCGCCGATCTCGATCTGGTTGCCGTTGGTGCCGACGCGGACGAGTGGCTCGGGTTCGCGCAGGCATTTGCCGGACCCAGCGGTGAGGGACGAGCCGCACGAGAAGCGAAGGTGGGCAAATGAGTTCGGTACGGATCGGTAACTGCTCCGGGTTCTACGGCGACCGCATCTCGGCGATGCGCGAGATGCTCGAGGGCGGCGACCTCGACTACCTGACCGGCGACTACCTTGCCGAGTTGACGATGTTGATCCTCGGACGGGACAGGATGAAGGACCCGTCGCTCGGCTACGCGAAGACGTTCCTGCGACAGGTGGAAGACACCCTCGGACTTGCGCTCGACAAGGGCGTGAAGATCGTCGCGAATGCCGGCGGACTCAACCCGGCCGGACTGGCGCACGCGCTGCGCGAGGTCAACACCAAGCTGGGGTTGAACGCGAAGATCGCCCACGTCGAGGGCGACGATCTGGTCTCTCGGGCAGACGAACTCGGACTCGGCTCCCCGCTCACGGCCAACGCGTACCTCGGCGCCTGGGGCATCGTCGAAGCATTGTCAGCCGACGCCGATGTCGTGGTCACCGGACGTGTCACCGACGCTTCGGTGATCGTCGGTCCCGCCGCTCACCATTTCGGTTGGAAGCGAGATGATTTCGATCAGCTGGCCGGTGCTGTCGCGGCGGGCCACGTCATCGAGTGCGGAACCCAGGCCACCGGCGGCAACTACGCGTTCTTCGCCGAGATTCCGAATCTGGGCCGTCCTGGCTTCCCGATCGCCGAGATCAACGCGGACGGGTCTTCGGTCATCACCAAGCATGCCGGAACGGACGGCGAGGTGAGCGTCGGCACCGTGACGGCGCAGCTGCTGTACGAGATCACGGGTGGGCGCTACGCAGGCCCGGACGTGACCACCCGCATCGACAACGCGGTGCTCACCCAGGAAGGCCCGGATCGGGTGCTGATCAGCGGCGTCACGGGCGAGGCTCCGCCGCCGCAGTACAAGGTCTCACTCAACACGCTGGCCGGGTTCCGCAACGAGGCCACGTTCATCCTCACGGGTCTCGACATCGAGGCCAAGGCCGATCTGGCGAAGACTCAACTCGAATCCTGGCTGACGAAGAAGCCCGCCGAACTGGTCTGGACTCTCGCTCGCACGGATCATCCGGATTCCGACACCGAGGAAACCGCGAGTGCGTTGCTGCGCTGCGTGGTTCGCGATTCCGATCCCAAGGTGATCGGTCGTCCCTTCTCTGCGGTTGCGGTGGAAATGGCACTCGCCAGTTACCCAGGCTTCTCGCTGACCGCGCCGCCGAGCAACGGACAACCGTATGGAGTGTTCACCCCCGGCTACGTCGACGCCGGATCGGTGCCTCACATGGCCGTACTGCCCGACGGCACTCGCGTGGACATCGCTCCGTCGACGCTGACGCGGGACCTCGAAGCCGTCGACGAACCTGAGCGTCCGGAACCGTTGCCGCCACAGTCTTCGCTTTCGGTGCCACTCGGCACGATCGCCGGTGCCCGTAGTGGCGACAAGGGTGGAAATGCCAACGTCGGCGTCTGGGTTCGCACGGACGATCAGTGGAAGTGGTTGGCGCACAACCTGACCGTCGAAATGCTCAAGGAACTGCTACCGGAAGCAGCAGACCTGAACGTCACTCGCTACCAGCTTCCGCACCTTCGTGCCGTCAACTTCGTGATCGAGGGAATCCTCGGTCAGGGTGTCGCCTCACAGGCACGGTTCGATCCGCAGGCCAAGGGAATTGGTGAATGGCTGCGCTCGCGCCACATCGACATCCCGATTTCGCTACTCCCCGTAACTGACGAGAAAGAGGATTCACGGTGACCGTGTGGACCACACCGGAAAGGCTTGCGCTTCGCGAGACCGTACGCGGATTCGTGAACCAGGAGATTCTGCCGCATCTGACGCAGTGGGAGCGCGACGGCGAGATTCCGCGCGAATTACACCGCAAGGCAGGCGCTCTCGGGCTGCTCGGCGCCAGTGCTCCCGAATCGGTGGGCGGTGAGGGCGGCGACGCCGTCGACTCCATCGTGATCTGTGAGGAGATGCATCAGGCAGGTGCGTCGGGCGGGCTGTTCGCATCGCTCTTCACCTGCGGCATCGCGGTGCCGCACCTGATCGCGGCCGGCGACGAGGCGCAGATCGAGAAGTGGGTCAAGCCGACCCTGCGCGGCGACAAGATCGGCTCGCTCGCCATCACCGAGGCCGGCGGAGGCAGCGACGTCGGGCACCTGACAACCACAGCCAAGTGCGACGGCGATCATTACGTCGTGAACGGCGCCAAGACGTTCATCACCTCCGGCGTTCGAGCCGACTTCGTCGTTACCGCAGTGCGCACCGGTGGTCCCGGCGCGGGTGGTGTCTCACTGCTCGTGATCGAGAAGGGCACACCGGGATTCACCGTCTCGCGCAAACTCGAGAAGATGGGCTGGCGTGCATCCGATACCGCGGAACTGTCCTTTGTCGATGCCCGGGTTCCGGTGGAGAATTTGGTCGGCGCAGAGAACAGCGGCTTCGCGCAGATCGCCCAGGCATTTGTTTCCGAACGTGTCGCGCTCGCCGCGCAGGCGTATGCCAGTGCAGAACGTTGCCTGGAGCTGACCCTCGAATGGTGCCGCGCCCGCGAAACTTTCGGTCGGCCCCTCATCAGTCGGCAGGCCGTGCAGAACACCGTCACCGAGATGGCCCGCAAGATCGACGTCGCCAAGGTGTACACCCACTCGGTGATCGAGCGGTACATGGCCGGTGACGGCGACCTGATCGCCGAGGTGTGCTTCGCGAAGAACACGGCAGTCGAGACGGGCGAATGGGTTGCGAACCAAGCCGTTCAGCTGTTCGGCGGCCTCGGATACATGCAGGAAAGTGAAGTGGAGAGGCAGTACCGGGACATGCGAATTCTGGGAATCGGTGGCGGAACCACCGAAATCCTCACCGGCCTCGCGGCCAAGCGATTGGGGTATCAGTCATGAGTGTCATCCGGTCAACGCTGGACACCAATTCCGAGGTGTATCAGACCGCAACATCGACCATGAACACCAAGCTCGCCGAGATCGAGGTCGAGCACGCCAAAGCGCTTGCCGGTGGCGGCGAGAAGTACACCGAGCGGCACCACAAACGGGGAAAGCTTCTGGCGCGCGAGCGGATCGAACTCCTGCTCGATCAGGATTCGCCGTTTCTCGAGCTGTGTCCCCTCGCTGCATGGGGGAGTGACTTCCCGGTCGGCGCCAGCACCGTGGTCGGTATCGGCGTTGTCGAAGGTGTCGAATGCCTGATCGTCGCCAACGATCCCACTGTGCGCGGCGGCACCAGCAATCCGTGGACGCTGCGTAAGGGATTCCGCGCCAACGACATCGCCATGCAAAATCGCCTCCCGGTGATCTCGCTGGTCGAGTCCGGCGGTGCAGACCTGCCGACGCAGAAGGAGGTGTTCATCCCGGGCGGGCGTATGTTCCGTGACCTCACACAGCTTTCCGCAGCCGGTATCCCCACCATTGCACTGGTCTTCGGTAACTCGACTGCCGGCGGCGCGTACATCCCGGGCATGTCCGACCACGTCGTGATGATCAAGGAACGCTCCAAGGTGTTCCTCGCAGGCCCGCCGCTGGTCAAGATGGCCACCGGTGAGGAATCAGATGACGAGGCACTCGGCGGCGCCGAAATGCACGCTCGCAAGTCCGGGTTGGCTGACTACTTCGCAGCCGACGAGCAGGACGCGATCCGCATCGGTCGCTCGATCGTCAAGCGACTCAACTGGACCAAGAAGGGGCCGGCGCCTCGCGCGGAGATCATCGAACCGCTCGAGGATCCGGAAGAGTTGCTCGGCATCGTTCCGGCCGACCTGAAGATTCCGTTCGATCCGCGTGAGGTCATCGCCCGTATCGTCGACGGTTCCGACTTCGACGAGTTCAAGCCGCTCTACGGTTCCTCCCTCGTGACCGGCTGGGCCGAACTCAACGGTTACCCGATCGGCATCTTGGCCAACGCACGTGGAGTGCTCTTCAGTGAGGAGTCCCAGAAGGCAACGCAGTTCATCCAGCTCGCCAACCGCTCCAACACGCCGTTGCTGTTCCTGCACAACACCACCGGCTACATGGTGGGTAAGGAATACGAGGAGGGCGGCATGATCAAGCACGGATCGATGATGATCAATGCGGTAGCCAACTCCAAGGTTCCGCACATCTCGATCCTGCTCGGAGCGTCGTACGGCGCCGGTCACTACGGCATGTGCGGACGGGCATTCGATCCGAGATTCCTCTTTGCCTGGCCCAGTTCCAAGTCCGCCGTCATGGGCGGTGCGCAGCTTGCCGGCGTCATCTCCATCGTGGGACGCGCTGCTGCCGAGGCCCGCGGCCAGGTTTTCGACGAGCAGGCTGATGCCGGCATGCGCGCGATGATCGAGAACCAGATCGAGGCCGAGTCACTTCCGATGTTCCTGTCCGGGCGTCTGTACGACGACGGCGTCATCGATCCCCGAGACACCCGCACCGTGGTGGGAATGTGCCTGTCGGCCATTGCCACCGCCCCGATCGAAGGCACCGAGAACTTCGGCGTCTTCCGTATGTGAGGCACGCCGTGACAATCACTTCAGTACTGGTCGCCAATCGTGGCGAAATCGCCCGCCGTGTCTTCGCAACCTGTCGGAAGAACGGAATCGGCACGGTTGCGGTATTTTCCGACGCGGATGCCGACAGCCCTCACGTCGCCGAAGCCGATGCTTCGGTTCGCCTGCCGGGTAACACGCCTGCCGAGACCTACCTGCGGGGCGAGTTGATCATCGCCGCCGCGAAGGCTTCGGGCGCCGACGCGATTCACCCCGGCTACGGATTCCTCTCCGAGAACGCGGAGTTCGCGCGCAGCGTCATCGACGCGGGGCTGACGTGGATCGGCCCACCCGTCGAATCCATCGAGCTCATGGGGTCGAAGGTCGAGTCCAAGAAGATCATGGACGCCGCCGGAGTTCCGGTGCTGTCCGAACTCGATCCCGCTGCGGTGACCGAAGCTCATCTGCCAGTGCTGATCAAGGCGTCGGCGGGCGGCGGCGGACGCGGCATGCGTGTCGTTCGTGAATTGTCGGCGCTGGAAGGCGAACTGGAAGCGGCGCGGCGTGAGGCGCAGTCCGCCTTCGGCGACCCGACGGTCTTCTGCGAGCGCTACCTCGAGACCGGTCGGCACATCGAGGTCCAGGTCATGGCCGATCGCCACGGTGGGGTGTGGGCGGTGGGGGAGCGCGAGTGCTCGATCCAGCGTCGGCATCAGAAGGTGGTCGAAGAGGCGCCGTCGCCGCTCGTGCAGCGCATCCCCGCCATGCGCGAGAAGCTGTTCGACGCCTCGCGGCTCGCAGCCAACGCCATCGGCTACGAAGGCGCAGGAACCGTTGAATTCCTGGCTGACGAAAAAGGCGACTTCTTCTTCCTGGAAATGAACACCCGTTTGCAGGTAGAGCATCCGGTCACCGAGTGCACCACCGGACTCGATCTGGTGGAACTGCAATTGCAGGTCGCTTCAGGTGAAGCACTTCCGGACGAACAGCCGGAGATCCGGGGGCATTCGATCGAGGTGCGACTGTACGCCGAGGACCCCGCCAAGAACTGGCAGCCTCAGAGTGGAACCGTTCACCACATCGAGTTGCCCGGTGACCCGCAAGAATTCAGTGTTCTGCGTGAGCAGGGCGTTCGCCTCGACTCCGGCGTCGTCGACGGCAGTGTTGTCGGCGTCCACTACGACCCGATGTTGGCCAAGATCATCTCGTACGCGCCGACGCGGACAGCAGCTGCCCGGCTGCTCGCGTCGACGCTGGCGCGCACCAGGATTCACGGCCTGCGCACCAACCGCGATCTGCTCGTCAATGTCCTGGCTCACCCCGCCTTCATTGCCGGGGACACCGATACGGCGTTCTTCGAGACCCATGACCTCGAGAAGTTGTCAACGCCTCTGGCCGACACCGACGCCGAAAGGCTTTCGGCGCTAGCGGCGGCACTTGCCGATGCCGCGCACAACCGGGCGTCGGCGCGCGTCATCGGCCGCTTGCCCAGCGGGTGGCGCAACCTGCCGTCGCAGCCGCAGAGCAAGAGCTACTCCACTGCGTCGGGCGACTACGACGTCCGCTACTCCCTGAGTCGAAGCGGCGTGTTGAACGCAGAAGGCTTCGACGACGTGAGCGTGGTATCGGCAACTGCTGCCCGAGTAGTGCTCGAGCAGAGCGGAGTACAGCGCTCGTTCGACGTGGCGGCATACGGGAGTGAGATTTTTGTCGACTCCTCGCTGGGCCCAGTCGCGTTGACGGCAGCACCGCGCTTCGTGGATCCGTCGGCGGAAGTCGCCGCCGGTTCGTTGCTCGCTCCGATGCCGGGATCGGTTATCCGCCTCGGCGCCGCACTCGGTGACACCGTCACTGCCGGCCAGCCGATTCTGTGGCTAGAGGCCATGAAGATGGAACACACCGTCACCGCGCCGACTGCCGGTGTCCTGGTAGAACTTCCGGTCGCCGTCGGCCAGCAGGTCGAAGTCGGATCGGTACTCGCACGTGTGGAAGAACCCGCTACAGAAGAGGAAGCATGATGAGTTTCATCGAAACCGAAGAGCAGAAGGAACTGCGGGCATCCGTTTCCAAACTGGGTGAGCGCTTCAACTACGTCGACTACGTGCTGCCCAAGGCGCGCAAGGGTGAGCCGCTCACCGAATTGTGGAACGAGGCGGGCAAACTCGGATTCCTGGGCGTCAACCTGCCGGAGGAATACGGCGGCGGCGGTGCCGGTATCTACGAACTCGCGCTGGTGCAGGAGGAATTGGCGGCGCAGGGCGCCGGTCTGCTCCTGGTTGTCGTATCCCCGGCCATCTGCGGCACCATCATCGGCAAGTACGGCACGGCGGAGCAGAAGCAGCAGTGGCTACCCAGCCTCGCCGACGGCTCCAAGATCATGGCGTTCGGAATCACCGAGGCCGACGCCGGTTCCAACTCTCATCAGATCACCACGACGGCACGCAGGGATGGCGACGACTGGATCCTGAGCGGCAACAAGATCTACATCTCGGGTGTCGATCAGGCTGACGCGGTCCTCATCGTCGCGCGCACCGAGGACTCCAAGACCGGCAAGCTCAAGCCCGCTCTGTTCATCGTCCCCACGGATTCTCCCGGATTCGTGAAGACGCAGATGGAGATGGACATCATCGAGCCGGACCACCAGTTCATCTTGTTCCTCGACGACGTCCGTTTGCCGGCCGACGCTCTGGTCGGTGAAGCCGATGCCGCCCTGATGCAGTTGTTCGCCGGCCTCAACCCCGAGCGCATCCTGGGTGCGTCGATGGCTATCGGCATGGGCCGTTACGCCCTGAACGCTGCGGTGAAGTTCGCCAACGAGCGCACGGTGTGGAA
Organism: Rhodococcus sp. AQ5-07; assembly: GCF_009707305.1. NCBI lineage: Bacteria > Bacillati > Actinomycetota > Actinomycetes > Mycobacteriales > Nocardiaceae > Rhodococcus > Rhodococcus sp. AQ5-07. Next base: position 339,784 of record NZ_CP046099.1, read on the forward strand.
GACGCCGATCGGTGCGCACCAAGGTATTTCGCATCCACTCGCGCAGGTGAAGATCGAACTCGAGCTCGCCAAGCTGATGATGCAGAAGGCCGCAGTGCTCTACGACAGCGGTGACGATTTCGGTGCTGCCGAAGCCGCGAACATGGCAAAGTACGCCGCCGCCGAAGCCAGCATCAAGGCGCTCGATCAGGCGATCCAGACGCACGGCGGCGCAGGCCTGACGAAGGAATACGGGTTGGCCGCCATGCTCGGCGCGGCCCGTATCGCCCGCGTCGCGCCGGTGAGCCGCGAGATGATCCTCAACTTCGTCTCGCAGCACTCTCTCGGTCTGCCGCGGTCGTACTAAACGGTCCTACTGAAGAGGAGACTCATGACGGATCAGGACAAGCCATACGTACGGTACGAAGTATCGGGCGGTGCTGCCACGATCACTCTCGACTCACCCCACAACCGCAACGCGATTTCGACGCGGTTGGTCACGGAGTTACAAGCGGGGTTGACGTCAGCGGCCGCCGATCCGGCAGTTCGAGCGGTGGTGCTCACCCACACCGGTGGAACATTCTGTGCGGGAGCCGATCTCAGCGAGGCTTCCGGATCGTCCTTATCTCCGGAAGAGGCCGTCAAAGAACGAGGGCGGGGAATGCTGACGCTCTTGCGCAGCATTCTCGAGCTTCCCAAGCCGGTGATCGGGCGCATCGACGGTCACGTCCGAGCCGGGGGTATGGGTCTTGTCGGGGCGTGCGACATCGTCGTCGCCGGACCGGCGAGCACCTTCGCGGTGACGGAATCACGGTTGGGTTTGGCAGCGTCCATCATTTCGCTCACGGTCCTACCGAGGCTCGACCAGCGATCTGCGAGCCGATACCTGCTCACCGGAGAGAAGTTCGGCCAGCACGAGGCCGAATCCATCGGACTCGTCACCGCCGCGTCGCAGGACACGGGGGAGTCGATCACCGAACTGCTCGGCACCTTGCGTCAATGTTCACCGCAGGGACTTGCCGAATCGAAGTGGATCACGACGCGTTCGGTCCTGGCCGGATTCGACCGTGACGGCGAGGAGATGATCGCGCAGTCTGCCCGGCTGTTTTCCTCTGACGAGGCTCGTGAGGGCATGATGTCTTTCTTGCAGAAGCGTCCAGCAGCCTGGGCGCAGTAGAACTGCGCACTGGAACACAGCGGTAGAAAGGATGGCGGCGCGATGACTCGAGAACCCAAGCAGGACCGAAGTCGAGTCACGCGCTCCCACCTGCTCGAAGTGACTGTGGAGTGTCTCGCCGAACTCGGATGGAGCGCAACGACGATGAGCGTCGTCGCCCAGCGTGCCGGGGTGTCCCGCGGTGCGATGCAGCATCACTTCCCGACCCGCGAGGACCTCATCACCGCGGCGCTCGAGGTGATGTTCGACGCCAGGATGGATCAGGCACGAAAGGAATCGACCGACCTTCCGGTGGGTGCCGGACGAACCGAGGCGGTCATTTCGCGGTTGGTCGAGTACTACACCGGGACTCTGTTCAAAGCAGCACTGCAGGTGTGGACGGCCGCTGCCTCCGACCCCGACCTGCGGGCCCGCGTGTTGCCCCTCGAGGAACGGTTCGGGCGCATCGCGCACCGCATGGCCGTCGAGAGTCTGGGCGTCGACGACTCCGATCCGGTGACGCACCGTTTGGTACAGGCGACCCTGGACCTGGCCCGCGGGCTGGGGCTGGCAGACGTCTTGACCGACGACTCGCGTCGACGCACCGAGGTGGTCAAACAATGGGCGGCGCAATTGGATTCCACGCTGGTTCGGGTACCGGTCTCAACTCCCTGAATCGGTAGCGGCGTGGCGGCGACCGGTGAGCGAGGTGCGTACGTGGCGTGTGTCGGGGGCCACCGAGAAGTACAGTCGGCTCCATGGCCGCACGCACCCTCACTTCGATCGGGACTTCGGTATTGGTCTCGGCTGCCGTGCTTTCGGCGGTGGTCGGCTGCAGCTCCGACGACGGGGCCGTCGATCAGCCGGGCGACGGCGCGGGTTCGCAGGCGCTCGCACCCACCGATCCCGGTCCGATGTTCGCCGAATGCGGCTCGGTGACCGACGAAGAAGTTGTCAATGCCTTCAACCTCGGCGCTTTTGCGACGACGACGCGCAACGGCGTCGGTTGCCAGTGGGAGGTCGCTGGTTCGAGCGGTCCGAGCGTCAGTTTCTCCTGGTACCGCGGTAGCCCGATCGGCCGCGAACGGGCCGGGTCCGACCTGCTCGGACGTCCCGCCGCCGACATCACGATCGGCGGTCATCAAGGCTTCATCGCGTCCACGGCAGGTTCGCTGTGCGAGTTGGGTATCGCGTTCGGCGGAGACTTCGTGCACTGGTCGATCACCTACGGTTTGCTGCCACCGACCGCGGATCCATGCACGGTGGCGCGGGATCTGATGGAAAAAACAGTTTCGAGGGCACAGTGAAGTTCGAGGGCGCCGTGAAGCGCGTACGGATCGGGCTCGCCCTGGCTGGATCGCTGGTTCTGCTGACAGGCTGCGGCTCGGTGGTCATCGGGACTCCCCGTGCGGAGGGCAGCTACGGCGGTAGTGACAGCCAGGAATTCGCCAACGTCCTCCAAGAATGCGAGGCCGTCACCGACGAGCAGATCGCCGGTGCCGTGGGTGCCGACGCCGTCGGGCGTGGGTTCTTCGGCGCCATCTGCCGTTGGGACGGCATCGGGGCCGCGGGTCCGATCAAGATCACCTTCAACTGGTTCGAGACGGGCACCCTCGATCACGAGCGCGCTGCATTCGAACATCTGGGATACGTGGTGGCGAAAATCGACATCAACGGCAGTGGCGGTTACGAGGTTCGCCAGCCGGCCGATCCGCAGAGTTGCGGCGTGAGCGCGAGCGCACCGGCCGGGGGAGTGTTCGGGTGGTGGGTCACCGAGCCGCAGGGCGGCGCGGATCCGTGCGAGGCTGCGGCAAAGCTCGGCGCGTTGACGTTGAACCGCAGCATCTGATCGTGACCGGTCCGGCTGCGTGGTCTGAGTTTGCAGCCAGAGTGTCTGGTCAGAGCGTGAGGTCACTATCACCGTGGCCTCGCTTTGACCTCGTGGCGCGCCGACAGGTATCGTTATGGGTCGTGTCCGGCATGCCCGGGCCGATCTGTGTGCCTAGCTAGGTATTGCCGTGCGCGCGTTCGAGCAGAAACTGCTGATGAACGAGCATCCGGCTGCCTGTGTGGGGGTATGCGACACGCCCGACCTCGGGGGCAGTGCGCGGCATGAAAGTGCTGAGTACAGACTCTGAGGTGGGTGAGGAGCAGCAGCTCTCTTGCTCCAACTGCTAGATCCCTAATTTCAGAACAGCCACGTTTTCGAACGGCCCGAGTTCGCTCGAGCAGTCTGTTCGTCACAAGAAAGCCGGTAAATGCCAACCATCAACCAGCTGGTCCGCAAGGGTCGCCGCGACAAGACCGCCAAGGTCAAGACGGCAGCCCTCAAGGGCAGCCCGCAGCGTCGTGGCGTGTGCACTCGCGTGTACACCACCACCCCCAAGAAGCCGAACTCCGCGCTCCGTAAGGTCGCACGTGTTCGCCTCACGACTTCGGTCGAGGTCACCGCGTACATCCCCGGTGAAGGTCACAACCTTCAGGAGCACTCCATGGTGCTCGTCCGTGGCGGTCGTGTGAAGGACCTCCCGGGTGTCCGTTACAAGATCATCCGCGGCTCCCTGGACACCCAGGGTGTCAAGGGTCGCAAGCAGGCACGCAGCCGCTACGGCGCCAAGAAGGAGAAGAGCTAATGCCACGTAAGGGCCCCGCTCCGAAGCGCCCGCTCATCAACGACCCGGTTTACGGTTCCCCGTTGGTGACGCAGCTCGTCAACAAGATCCTGCTGGACGGCAAGAAGTCCACCGCAGAGCGAATCGTGTACCAGGCTCTCGAGCAGGCACGCGAGAAGACCGGCACCGATCCGGTCGTCACTCTCAAGCGCGCCCTGGACAACGTCAAGCCTGCACTCGAGGTTCGTAGCCGCCGCGTCGGTGGCGCTACCTACCAGGTGCCGGTCGAGGTTCGTCCCGGTCGTTCCACCACGCTGGCACTGCGCTGGCTGGTCACCTTCTCGCGTGCACGTCGTGAGAAGACCATGGTCGAGCGTCTCGCCAACGAGCTCCTCGATGCCAGCAATGGCCTCGGTGCAGCTGTGAAGCGTCGCGAAGACACTCACAAGATGGCCGAAGCCAACAAGGCATTCGCCCACTACCGCTGGTGATGTAAAGCGTCGGAGCAACTGCCATCGGGTGGGGCTCCGACGCTTGTCGCCGTTGGCGACCTGATCATCTCGCCGGTTTCCGGACGCAGGTGGCCAGGTTCGCTTCGGCAGAGACATAATTGAAAGACCATGGCCTTGACGGTGGAACACACCGGATACGGCCGACACCCGAAAACCAAGCAACGAGCGGGGAAGAAACCTGTGGCACAGGAAGTGCTGACTGACCTGAACAAGGTCCGCAACATCGGCATCATGGCGCACATCGATGCCGGCAAGACCACCACCACCGAGCGCATCCTGTTCTACACCGGTGTCAATTACAAGATCGGTGAGACGCACGACGGTGCGTCGACGACGGACTGGATGGAGCAGGAGAAGGAACGCGGCATCACGATCACGTCTGCCGCCGTGACTTGCTTCTGGAACAACAACCAGATCAACATCATCGACACCCCCGGCCACGTCGACTTCACGGTCGAGGTGGAGCGGTCGCTGCGCGTGCTCGACGGCGCAGTTGCTGTCTTCGACGGTAAGGAAGGTGTCGAGCCGCAGTCCGAGCAGGTTTGGCGTCAGGCTGCCAAGTACGACGTTCCGCGCATCTGCTTCGTCAACAAGATGGACAAGATGGGCGCGGACTTCTACTTCACAGTCCAGACCATCATCGACCGTCTCGGCGCGAAGCCGCTCGTTCTCCAGCTGCCCATCGGCGCTGAGGACGACTTCGACGGCGTCGTCGACCTGGTCGAGATGCGTGCCATCACCTGGCGCGGCGTAGTTCCGACCGGTGCACTGCCGACCATCGAAGAGATCCCCGCGGACCTCGTCGAGAAGGCTGCAGAGTACCGCGAGAAGCTGCTCGAAACCGTTGCCGAGTCCGACGAAGCTCTCATGGAGAAGTACTTCGGCGGCGAAGAGCTCACGGTCGAGGAAATCAAGGGCGCCATCCGCAAGATGACGGTCGCTTCCGAGCTGTACCCGGTCATCTGTGGCTCCGCGTTCAAGAACAAGGGCGTTCAGCCCATGCTCGACGCAGTCATCGATTACCTGCCGAACCCGCTGGACATCGGCGAGGTCGTCGGCCACAAGCTCGGTGACGAAGAAGTAGAGATCACTCGCAAGCCGAGCAAGGAAGAGCCGTTCTCGGCTCTCGCCTTCAAGATCGCTGCTCACCCGTTCTTCGGCAAGCTGACCTTCGTCCGCGTGTACTCGGGTCGTATCGATCCGGGCGCTCAGGTGCTCAACGCAACCAAGGGCAAGAAGGAGCGCATCGGAAAGCTCTTCCAGATGCACGCCAACAAGGAGAACCCGGTAGACGAGGCCGTAGCCGGCCACATCTACGCAATGATCGGCCTCAAGGACACCACCACCGGTGACACCTTGTGCGATCAGGCGAGCCCCATCGTCCTCGAGTCGATGTCGTTCCCCGCGCCGGTCATCCAGGTCTCCATCGAGCCCAAGACCAAGTCCGACCAGGAAAAGCTGGGCGTCGCGATCCAGAAGCTGGCCGAAGAGGATCCGACCTTCTCGGTCGAACTCGACGAAGAGACCGGTCAGACCGTCATCGGCGGTATGGGCGAGCTCCACCTCGACATCCTCGTCGACCGCATGCGTCGCGAGTTCAAGGTCGAGGCGAACGTCGGTAAGCCGCAGGTTGCGTACCGCGAGACCATCACCAAGAAGGTCGAGAAGCACGACTACACCCACAAGAAGCAGACGGGTGGCTCGGGCCAGTTCGCAAAGGTCATCATCGCTCTGGAGCCTTTCGTGGGCGAAGACGGTGCTACCTACGAGTTCGAGAACAAGGTCTCCGGCGGACGTATCCCGCGCGAGTACATCCCCTCCGTGGATGCTGGTGCGCAGGACGCGATGCAGTACGGTGTTCTCGCCGGCTACCCGCTCGTGAACCTGAAGCTGTCGCTGCTCGATGGTGCTTACCACGACGTCGACTCCTCGGAAATGGCGTTCAAGGTTGCCGGTTCGCAGGCACTGAAGGAAGCCGCCCGCAAGGCCGGCCCCGTCATTCTCGAGCCGCTCATGGCTGTCGAGGTCACAACGCCCGAGGAGTACATGGGCGACGTGATCGGCGACCTCAACTCCCGCCGTGGCCAGATCCAGGCCATGGAGGAACGCAGTGGTGCCCGTGTCGTGAAGGCGCTGGTTCCGCTCTCGGAGATGTTCGGTTACATCGGTGACCTGCGGTCGAAGACCCAGGGCCGTGCGAACTTCTCCATGGTGTTCGATTCCTACGCAGAGGTTCCCGCGAACGTCTCGAAGGAAATCATCGCCAAGGCGACGGGCGAGTAAGCACAGCGAGCTCCCCAGCCCGCGCCGGCAAGTGACCTCGGTTGCTTCCGGCACGAAGCACGACCAAGTAACAACCAACCGCACTGCTGCATACGGCAAGCAACAACAGTCCAGGAGGACACAAAGTGGCGAAGGCGAAGTTCGAGCGGACGAAGCCGCACGTGAACATCGGCACCATTGGTCACGTCGACCACGGCAAGACCACGACGACGGCGGCCATCACCAAGGTTCTCGCGGATGCATTCCCCGACCTGAACGAGGCTTCGGCCTTCGATCAGATCGACAAGGCTCCCGAGGAAAAGGCTCGTGGCATCACGATCAACATCTCGCATGTTGAGTACCAGACGGAAAAGCGCCACTACGCGCACGTCGATGCACCGGGTCACGCCGACTACATCAAGAACATGATCACCGGCGCAGCTCAGATGGACGGCGCTATCCTCGTCGTCGCAGCTACCGACGGCCCGATGCCCCAGACGCGCGAGCATGTCCTGCTCGCTCGCCAGGTTGGCGTTCCTTACATCCTCGTCGCCCTGAACAAGGCCGACATGGTTGACGATGACGAGATCCTCGAGCTCGTCGAGATGGAGGTCCGCGAACTGCTGGCCGCTCAGGAATTCGACGAGGAAGCCCCCGTCATTCCGATCTCGGCACTCAAGGCACTCGAGGGTGACCCGAAGTGGACGCAGTCCATCCTCGACCTGATGGCTGCAGTCGACGAGTCCATCCCGGACCCGGTCCGCGAGACGGACAAGCCCTTCCTCATGCCCGTCGAGGATGTCTTCACGATCACCGGCCGTGGCACGGTTGTCACCGGTCGTATCGAGCGTGGCTCGGTCAACGTGAACGAGGAGGTGGAGATCGTCGGCATCAAGGAGACCTCCACCAAGACCACCGTCACGGGTATCGAGATGTTCCGCAAGCTGCTCGACTCGGGCCAGGCCGGCGACAACGTCGGACTGCTCGTTCGTGGCATCAAGCGCGAAGATGTCGAGCGTGGACAGGTTGTCGTCAAGCCGGGCACCACGACTCCCCACACGGAGTTCGAGGGCCAGGCATACATCCTGTCGAAGGACGAGGGCGGCCGCCACACCCCGTTCTTCAACAACTACCGCCCGCAGTTCTACTTCCGTACCACGGACGTTACGGGCGTCGTGACGCTGCCTGAGGGCACCGAGATGGTCATGCCCGGTGACAACACCGAGATGTCCGTCAAGCTCATCCAGCCTGTCGCCATGGACGAGGGCCTGCGCTTCGCAATTCGCGAAGGCGGCCGTACGGTCGGCGCCGGCAAGGTTGCCAAGATCATCAAGTGAGACTCTTGTCTCGCTAGCTGATTCACAGCACTAGAAAAGGCGCTCATTCCCTTCGGGGAGTGAGCGCCTTTTCTGTGTCTGTGGTCAGGTGGTCTGCAATCGGTTGTTCGGGGTGCTTCTACTTGGAGGCTTCTACCCGGTCGAGATGCAACAGAACCTGTACCGCGACAGGTGAGCCGTCGAGGCTTCGCCTGGTTGCACGGGCGATGTGTTCGGCCGAAGTGGTGAAGCCGACGACATCGATCGCCGGGTCTGCGGTGACGACAATCGACAGCGTTGGCAGTCCGCGATCGATCGTCGCTTTGCTTCTGGTGCTGCGCACGCCGCTCAGCTGGGCGAGTTCTGCCGCTACGCCGTCGGCGACCGGTCCCAGATCCACACTGACGTCTGTGCCGGACTCGTTGTGCCGCAATGTGACTGCGCTCGTTCGGCGTCGACGAAGGTTCAGGTACAACAGCCCGAAACCGGCGAAGACGCAGAGGATGAAGGTGCCCGACAGCACCCAGTGCCACCAAGGCTCCTCCGGAAGACCGAAGAGGACCTCACGATCGAGTCGTGACACCCAGGTCCTGATCAGTGAGGCACCCGCGTCCCACGCGATGGCGTATGCGCCCGCCGCGAGGAGTGCGATTCCGACGATGAGGACGATGGTCCGATCGACCGCGGAGATCCAACGGTTCACGAGGCGTCCTTTCGTCGTACTGGCGTTTCTCTCACGACTACCGAAAGCTGCAGTGGCTGCTGGAGTATCGCGAGATGAGGCCGAACTGCCGCGTCGACGGCCGCGGCAAGTTCGGTTCGATCGCCGCCGGTGGATTCGATGTGGACCTTGATGTGTTTGCGGTCGACGCTGGTGTGGGCCGAGTCGACGCCGGGAACGACCGCTGCGTGGCTACTGCACAGACGTGCAATGTCCGTCGGCCGCATCCATACCGTCGATGCGCTCGGGTTACCCAACGGCACATGGGTTTTCGCCCGGCGTTTGAGGGCGGACATGATCAGGACAACGCCCGCGACGACGGCAGCGATCGCGACCGGCAGCAGCCACGGTTGCCAGTGCAGACGCGACGTCCACTCCACGGAGTTTCGGATCCAGGGCGCCGAATCGAAGGTTCCGCGGTTGATGAACCATTCGCGCGAGACCACGAAAGCGAGTGCGAGTAGACCGCACGCGATGACGACGGCTGACACCGCGGCGGCGGGGTTCGCGGAGGGAACTCGGGGTGGAATCGGATCCGAGAGTGCCTCCTGTGCGGGGCCTTCCGCGATTTCGACGCCGGAAACACAGGATTCGTCAGAACCCTCGGTTGCCGCGATCATGACGTTCATGTCGTGGAGGGGCAGGCCGGTCAGCGACTCGACGCTGCGTCCGACTTCTGCCCGCACGCGACCGGTCAGTTCGGTGACCGAACATGGCCAGGACACAGCGAGGAACAGATTGATGGCCACGGCGTCGCTGCCCATCGAGATGTCGGCTCGCGGAAGGTCGCGCCCGGTCAGGCGGGTCAAGCCACCGGACTGGCGGACCACCCCCGGGACGTTCACCGCTGCGGCAGTGGCTATCTTGGCCATCGCCCGGTCCTTGATGACCAGTGAACCTCGTAGGCCGGGATCGTCTGCCGCGTTCGGAGTGGTCGGCTCAGCCACGGCCACGGCTTCGGAGGATCGCGCCGAGATCGAGATGTCCGTCGCGGTGTGCTCCGATCGCCATACCGGCGGCGCCGAGCAGGACGGCGAAGACGAATCCGCTGAATCCGCCCATGATTCCGGCGAGCGCGAGGAGCAGACCGACCAGCAGTCCGACGGTAGTGCTGTTCATGTCAGTTCCCTTCTCGAATGTTCGGTGCGATCTCGGTGACAGTGGAGAGCTCGGTGACTGCATCTTCAGAATTTTCGGGTGGATATCCCGCTGTCGACAAGTCTCCGACGGTCACGTTCACCGGTACGTCGACCAACCGTGCCACCACCGCTCGGACGCGTTCGGCGACGCCGCGAACGTCGGCCGGATAGTGAACGGAAATGTGTACCGCACAAGAGTTTTCGTCGACGACGACGCCGGTGACTCGGCGTCCGGGGAGGTAGGTTCCCACCTCACCGAATTGCCCGCCGTGCAGATCTGCCACTTCCGGGATCGCAAGAACTGCGTCGGCGACGACCTCGGCCGCGTCGATCTCGCGGCCGGCGTCGGCGGTACTCACTGAACCCTCGGCTTGGCTTCCGGATCGGTACTGCCGCCGCTCTCTGCATCCTCGAAGAGCATGACGTCGAAGACGGTGATGTTGACCTCGGTGACCTCGAGACCCGTCATGCTTTCGACTGCGGCAATGACGTTTCGGCGGATACCCACCGCCAATTCGTGGAGTGCGACGCCGTATTCGGCGACAATGCCGATGTCGATGGCGGCTTGTTTCTCGCCCACTTCCACCGCCACGCCCTGGGCATGGTTGACGCGGGCGCCCGGAATGCGGTCGCGAAGTGCCCCCACCGCGCGCGCGGTGCCCCCACCGACGTCGTACACGCCGTTGATCTCGCGGGTCGCGATACCGGCGATCTTGGCGACCACGGCGTCGGCGATGATCGTCTTGCCCTGGGTGCTGACTAGTTCCGCGCCACCGTCGGCGCCGAATCGGACGCTGTTCTTTTCACTGGAATCGCTGGTCATGGGGGCTCCCTGCTCATGTGTCAGTGCGTGCGTCTGAAGTACCTCCAACTGTAGTGACTGGTAGGTGGCCATGCGGGATGCACCACACCTACTCCGGCATTTGGTATGGCAGAGTCGGGGGCAAATAGTGACGGCGTTCATAGTGAGCGCTGCTAGTGACGTGGGTCGGACAGGGTGGTACGTGGTGGCACGGATAGTGATCGTGGGTGCGGGGTTGTCGGGGCTGCGGACCGTGGAGGAACTGCGACGAGCAGGCTTCGAGGGTGAATTGACGCTCGCCGGTGGGGAAACACATCTGCCCTACGACCGGCCGCCGCTGTCGAAGGAAGTGATCCGCGGCGACAAGGACGAGACGACGCTGCGTCCGGCAGAGTTCTACGTCGAGAACAAGGTCGATCTCAAGCTCGGTTCGCCCGCGACCTCGGTGGACACTGCCGCAAAGTCGGTGGCGTTCGCGGACGGATCCACCCTCGACTACGACGAGTTGGTCATCGCGACCGGACTGACTCCGCGTCGCATTGCCGGCCTTCCGGAGCTGTCCGGAGTGCACGTTCTGCGCTCCATCGAGGAGGCGCTGGCCCTTCGCGCCGAGCTGGCTCCCGGCAAGCGTGCGCTGATCGTCGGGGCCGGCTTCATCGGCTGCGAACTGGCCGCCAGCATGAAGTCTCACGGCGTCGACGTCGTGTTGCTCGAGCCTCAGCCGACACCGCTGGCGTCGGTGCTCGGCCCCACCGTTGGCGCCCTCGTCGAACGTCTGCATCGGAACGAGGGCGTCGATGTCCGCGTCGGCACCGGCTTGACCTCGTTGTCCGGCGACGGAGCGGTTGCCACTGCGACCTTGAGCGACGGTTCGGAGATCCCGGTCGACGTGGTGGCGATCGGAGTCGGTTCGGTGCCGGTCACGGGATGGCTCGATGGTTCGGGAATCGAACTCGACAACGGAGTGCTCTGCGACGGCGTCGGCCGCACCAGTACCGAACACGTCTGGGCCGTCGGCGACGTCGCGTCCTGGCAGATCGGTGATCGACGTAAGCGCGTCGAACACTGGACCAATGCGGGCGACCAGGCCAAGATCCTGGCGGGAGCGCTCACCGGAACGGGTGATCCCGATGCTCCGGCGCAGGTTCCCTACTTCTGGAGCGATCAGTACGACGTCAAGATCCAGGCGTTGGGGACCGTCGCACCCACGGACACCGTTCACATCGTCAAGGACGACGGCCGAAAGTTCGTCGCCTACTACGAGCGCGACGGTGTGCTGGCAGCTGTCGTCGGCGGAGGTAGCGCGGGAGCGGTGATGAAGATGCGCGCCAAGATCGCGGCCGGCACGCCCATCTCTGACGTGTTGGAGTCCACACCGGCCTGAACGGATGAGGCAGGACCGGTTCCGAGGCGATAGATTTGTGCGGTGATCGTTGCACTCATCGACTCGGGACTGGGCCTGCTCCCTACCTCTGCGTGGCTCAGACGCCTGCGCCCGGATCTCGATCTGGTGCTCTCCCTGGATCCGGACGGCGCCCCCTGGGGCCCCAAGCCTGAGCCGTGGGTCGTCGACCGGGTACTCGGTGCGGTGCGGCGGAGCCTCGATCGTGGGGCTCAGGTCATCGTTCTTCCATGCAATACCGCCAGCGTCACCGCGCTGCCACACGTGCGAGAACTGGTCGGGCCGGAAGTACCGGTCATCGGAACGGTGCCCGCGATCAAACCCGCCGCTGCCGCGTGCGATTCAGTGGCGATCTGGGCTACAGCCGCGACGACGGCCAGCCGGTACCAAGCCGATCTGATCGAGCAGTTCGGCAACGGCGCCAAGGTCGTCGGAGTGCCGTGCCACGGCCTGGCCGATTCGATAGATCTCGGTGATCGCGCAGCCGCACTTGCTGCCATCGATTCCGCGGTTGCCCGGACGCCGGACGACGTCAGCGGCGTTGTCCTCGGGTGCACCCACTACCCACTGCTCGCCGACGAGATCGCAGCACGGTTACCCGCCGGCGTCACACTCTTCGACAGCGCCGAAGCCGTTGCACGACAGACTCTGCGGCGGATCGACGGGCTCGGTGCCGTGGGCGAAGGATCGGGAACCGTCGAGGTGTTCGTGAGCGGTCGTCCGGGCGCACTACCGCCCAGCGCCGAAGCCTTCGACGCCGGGCGGTTGTTGGGCGCGATCAAAGCCTGATCCAGCCGCTCTGTCAATGGGCAGCTACGCCGCTCCGTCAATGGGCGGCTACGCCGCCGTGACCCCCGTGATGCATCCGCGCACTCATCACCGGCATCGCACTCACCGCGACCACAACGGTCAGAACCCCGACAACCCAGGCCGTCCACGACGCACCGCGCAGAGCGTCGAAGTTCATCACCCAGGGTGAAATGAACATCAAGACGCCGAAAACACCCATCGCGTAATCCGCCATGGCCATGTCCGGACGTGCCATGTGCGCCAGACCCGACAGTGCAACCAGGACACCCAGGACGACGAGTGACCACATTGCCCGATCGGTGGTGTCGAGCCACATCGGCGAGAGAGCCGCAAAGACGCCGAGAACCACCGCGACGGCATCTTGCATTCGATTCCACGACTTCATGACGAGACCTCCAAAGACGAGAGTGTGTCCACCTGTAGTACACGCCCGCGGAAGATCGAGATCAACTCTCCGCCAATTGCATTCGCGTTGCAGTTAGAGGCGATGCGGAGGCTCGAATATCAAGATTTGTGACCATTCGTCCGGATGGCCACGAGCCCACGCGGCGCGCTTGCCGCGATATGTCCCGAGAGTGCCATGAGGGTGAGAGTGGTGAATGCGATAGCGGCGGTGATCATGGGTGGTCCTTTCACTGACTGTCCTCGAGTGTCGTCTGCCGACCTGTGGCCGAGCAGGGCACACGGTGTGAGGACGCTGAGAGAATCGAAGAGTCCGCACAGACGACCCGTGAGAAGGTTCTGGGGTGACGCAATCGAGTGCCCCGGACGTGATCGAGCAGTTGGCCGACCTCGCGGATCCCGCGGATGCCGTCCACTTGCAGCGGTTCTTCAAGACAGCGCCGGGGGAGTACGGCGAGGGTGACGTATTCATCGGCGTGCGAGTACCGAAGACGCGATCGGTGGTGAAGAAGCACGTCGGACTCGCGTTGCCTCAGATACGTCTTCTTCTCGACAGTGACGTTCACGAGCACCGATTGGCCGGGCTGCTGATCCTGGTCGCTCAATTCGAAAAAGTCAGTCGCCCAAAATTTTTCGACGACGAGGGCCGCGCTCGCATCGCAGGCTTCTATCTGACCGCTGTCGAGGACGGGCGGGTCAACAATTGGGATCTAGTGGATTCGTCCGCCGGACAGATCCTCGGCGGCTGGCTGTACGACCGAGATCGCCGGCTGATCTTCGAGCTTTCCGATTCGGCTGACCTGTGGCGACGACGGGTGGCGCTGCTGACGACGTACGGATTCATCACTCGCGGCGACGCGTCGACCACGCTCGAGCTTGCCGCGCAGGTGCTGGGTGATCGACGAGACCTGACCCAGAAAGCGATGGGCTGGATGCTCCGCGAGGTGGGCAAGCGGGTGGATCGGGATTTGTTGACCGGCTTCCTTACTGAGAATGCAGCAGACATGGGACGCACGGCGCTGAGCTACGCGTGCGAACACCTGACCGCAGACGAGCGAGCGCACTTCCGGGCGGCCCGCTAGCGAAGTACCGCTCGGTAGGTTGTGGGACGATTCTCGGTATGCCCGCCACCCGTGTCGAGGCGTCTCGAATTGTGACGATCGGTTCACTGATCGCTGCCGGCGTCGCAGCTCTGTGTTATCTCGTGTACTCCGTTCGGGCCGTCGAACCCGTTGATTTTCTCGTCTACCGCTACGCTGCCCAGGCATTTGCCGCAGGCTCGAACATCTACGAGAGCAACCTTGTCGGCCCGTTGATCGTCGACGAGGGCATGCCGTTCACCTATACCCCGTTCGCCGTGATCTTCCTCTGGCCGACTGTTCTCTTCGACTGGTGGACGGCCTATCTGCTGTGGTCGGCGTTGTGCATCGCGGCGGTGGTGTGGACAGTCGCCAAGTTCACTCCCGCTCGCGTCCCCAAGCGGCCGCTCGTCATGGCGGCATTGGTCCTGGCCGTGTCGGTGACACCCATCGTCAGCGCGCACATCTCCTTCGGCCAGGTGAACCTGGTGCTGATGGTGCTCGTACTGCTCGACGTGACCCGCAGAGGCGATTCGAGATTCGGCCGGTGGTTTCCACGAGGACTTTTGATCGGCGTCGCAGCCGCGATCAAGCTGACGCCGGCGCTGTTCATCGTCTACTTCGTCGTCACGAAGCAGTGGCGACTCGCGATCTGGAGTTCGATCGGATTTGCCGCGGCGACCGCCGTCGCAGCAATGGTGGACCCGGCCGTCAGCTGGACCTTCTGGTCGGACGTCGTCTGGAACCTCAGTGACCGGGTGGACTTGAGCGGGCAGGCGATCGCGAGTGCCGGTAACAGTTCACTGCAGGGCGGACTTGCGGCACTGGGCACATGGACGGCGTCTCTGGCGATGCCGTTGACCGTGCTGTGCGCGGCGGTAGCGCTCTGGGTCGCCCGAGATGTATATCGCGTCGGTCGTGCGGTCGATGCGGCGTTGGTGATCGGATTGAGTGCGCCGATCCTTTCGCCGATCAGCTGGATTCATCACTGGGTGTATCTCGTGCCTGCTGCCGTCACGGTTCTCTTTCGGCTTCGATCGCCGCTGCAGTTCGGTGCGGCCGCTGTGGGGTTGGCCGTCGTCTATTGCGGGCCGAGCATGGGGCAGCAGTTCATCGAGACGTCGCCGCTCCTGCTGCCGCTGGGGTTGGTCCTTCGTGAAGGCTTCCTGATCGTGACCCTGGTGCTGATTCTTGCGCTGTGGCGGTTGCCCACAACGGCGCCGGAGTGGATGACGGGGCGGGACTCGGAAGATGGCGCGGATGATGGCTCAGAAGATGACAAAGCCCCCGATTCCGCAGGGAATCAGGGGCCGTCATGCATCGAAGCAGGGTTCAGAACTCGATCTTCAGGCGATCGGTGATCGGCTTCGCCTGGCAACCGAGGATGTAGCCGTTCGCCACGTCCTCGGCGTCGAGGATTTCGGAGTTGTCCATCTGAACTTCGCCTTCGGTGACGGTGCAGGCACACGACCCGCACTCACCTTCCTGGCAGGAGTACGGAACGTCGAGACCCTTGGCGAGCATGATGTCGACGAGCGTCTGCTTGCGCGGCCAGACGAGGGTGTGGGTTTCACCGTCCAGTTCGACCTCGACGGTTGCGGCGTCGGCAGCTTCCTCGTCGGAGACCTCGGCTACCTCGACGTCACGGAACGGGTCGCCGGCGAGTGAATTGAAGACCTCGGCGTGAACCTGCGTGCGGGGCATGCCCGCTTCTGCCAGTGCCTTGTGGACGGCGTCCATGAAGGGGCCCGGGCCGCACATGAAGGCCTCGTACGCGACAAAAGGCTTGGCGAGCGTCGCCAGTTGTGAGACGGCGGGGAGTCCCTGCACGGTTTCGATCCAGTGGACCACGGTGAGGCGGCCGGGGTGTTGCGCTGCCAGCTCGCGCAGTTCGGCGCCGAAGATGACGGACTTCTCGTCGCGATTCGCGTAGATCAGCACGACATTGCCGCTGCCCTGTGTGAGGGCGGACTTGAGAATCGAGATCACCGGAGTGATTCCGCTGCCTGCACCGAAGAGCAGGAAGTCGTGATCGAGCGATTTGGGCGTGAAGACACCTGACGGCGGCAGCACTTCGATGGTGTCGCCGACCTGGAGCTTGTCGCACAACCAGTTGGAGCCGTAGCCGTCGACGGTTCGCTTGACGGTCACCTTGGGGGCGTCGTCGGTGAAGGGTGAACTGGCCAGGGAGTAGCAGCGTGCGACCGAGCCGGTCTGATCACTCGGGATGCGCAGGGTCAGGAATTGACCTGGCTTGTAGTCGAACTTGTCCTTCAGTTCTGCGGGAATCTCGAACACCAGCGACCGGGCGTCGGAAGTCTCTTCGATGACTCCGGACACGGTGAGTACCGCCGATCGCGAGCTGTGCGGTACCTCGACTGTCGTCATCGCGAAGCTAGTCCTCTCGTGAAGCTGGGTAAAGCGCAGGTCAGTGAAGTGCAACATCTAGAACGTGTTCTAGTTCAATGTTAGCAGTGATGAAAAGCTACTGGGGATCGTAGTCGCCGAGCAACACGTTCCCGATCAGCGGGAACCACGGCAGTCTGATCCGGCCTTCCTGGCGGTCCGGGGTGGCGACGACCTGCCCGAACGGGCGGTTCGCGGGCGGCGTCCGGGCGGTTGAGCTGCCGAAGTCTGTGCGCGGGGTGTTTGTCGGTACACAGTGGGAACCAGGTGAGACGCCGGTCACAAAGAATCGGCTCGAATCCCTCCCGCAGTCACATTCGTGCACATCCATGAGGAGATACCGATGGCTATCGAGCTCAACCAGATCTGGGACTTTCCGATCAAGGAGTTCCACCCCTTCCCGCGCGCCCTGATGGGTGTGGGCGCTCACGACATCATCGGTGTGGAGGCCAAGAATCTCGGCTTCAAACGCACCCTTCTGATGACGACCGGTCTGCGCGGTTCGGGCATCATCGAGGAACTCGTCGGCAAGATCGAGTACCAGGGTGTCGAGGTCGTGCTCTACGACAAGGTCGAGTCGAATCCCAAGGACTACAACGTCATGGAGGCCGCGGCTCTCTATCAGAAGGAGAAGTGCGACTCGATCATCTCGATCGGCGGTGGTTCGAGCCACGACGCCGCCAAGGGTGCTCGCGTCGTGATCGCACACGACGGTCGCAACATCAACGAGTTCGAGGGCTTCGCCAAGTCCACCAACAAGGAGAACCCGCCGCACATAGCCGTATCCACTACGGCTGGAACGGGTTCCGAGACGTCGTGGGCATACGTCATCACTGACACCTCGGACATGAACAACCCGCACAAGTGGGTGGGCTTCGACGAGGCGACCATCGTCACGTTGGCGATCGACGATCCGCTGCTCTACTACACCTGCCCTCAGCATTTCACCGCGTACTGCGGCTTCGACGTACTCGCACACGGCAGTGAGCCTTTCGTTTCTCGTCTCGATTTCGCGCCTTCGCTCGGTAACGCGATCTACTCGGTCGAGTTGGTCGCGAAGAACCTGCGCGAGGCCGTCTTCGAGCCGCGTAACCTCAAGGCCCGCGAGGGAATGATGAACGCGCAGTACATTGCCGGACAGGCCTTCAACTCCGGTGGCCTCGGCATCGTTCACTCGATCTCGCACGCGGTCAGTGCATTCTTCGACAGCCACCACGGTTTGAACAACGCCATCGCCTTGCCGCGTGTGTGGGAGTACAACCTGCCTTCGCGTTACGAGCGCTACGCCCAGTTGGCCGGCGCACTCGGTGTCGACACTCGCAACCTCACCACGGTTCAGGCCGCGGACGCTGCCGTCGAGGCTGCCATCCGTCTGGCCAAGGACGTCGGTATCCCCGACAACTTCGGGCAGGTTCGCACAGACTCGTACGCGAAGAACCAGATGAACACCAAGAAGTACGAGGGTCGTGGTGATGTCATCAAGGGTGACGAGAAGACTGTGCGCGCCATCTCCGAGCACATTCAGGACGACTGGTGCACCCCGGGTAACCCCCGTGAGGTCACTGTGGAGTCGATGATCCCGGTTGTCGATCACGCGATCAACAAGTCGTACTTCTAGCAGGGCCTTCGGCCCCGTGCGCGCTTAAGGAGTCCAGAGACTCCTCGAGCGCGCACAGGGGCTGTGCCCCTATCGAAAGGTATTCCATGTCCGGTCGTAGTTTCTCCAGCGGAATCGAAGTGAAAGATGCTCTGCGAGAGCAGGACTACATTGCCGATGACGAGTTCGCGGTAGTCGTTCATCTGGCGACGGCGTTGGGGCGTCCGCTCCTGCTCGAAGGGCCGGCTGGTGTCGGCAAGACGGAACTGGCGAAGTCTCTGGCTGCGATCGGGGGCCGCAAACTGGTGCGATTGCAGTGCTACGAAGGGCTGGACGACAATCGCGCCCTGTACGAATGGGACTACGCGAAGCAACTCCTGCACGTGCAGATGCTTCGCGACCGGATCAGTGATCAGGTTTCCGAATTCGACAGCGTCGCCGAAGCGTCGAAGTTTCTGGCCGATCAGGATTTCGGGTTGTACTCCGAGAACTTCCTGTCCGTGCGGCCGCTGCTCGAAGCTATCCTCTCGCCCGATCCGGTAGTGCTTCTGGTCGACGAGGTGGACCGCACCGAGGAATCGATGGAAGCGCTGCTCCTGGAGATTCTCGCCGAACAGCAGATCACCATTCCCGAGGTCGGTACGTTCGTTGCCCGCTCGCAGCCCTGGGTCATCCTGACGTCCAACGACACCCGCGAGCTCTCACCCGCGCTCAAGCGTCGCTGTCTGCATTACCATCTCGGCTATCCGACGTCGGAGCGTGAACGCGAGATCGTCACGGCCCGAGCGCCGGAGGTGGATACGGCTACGGCCACCGAGGTTGTCGAATTGGCTCGCATCTTGCGTGATCTCCCGCTGCGCAAGAGCCCGTCCATCTCGGAGGTCATCGACGCGGCCAGAGCGGCAACAGTGCTCGCCGCCAGCGGATTCGACACCGCTTCCGACGCCAAGGTGCGCGACATCCTGCTCACGGCGTTGCTCAAGTACTCGTCGGATGTGACGCTGGCCAAGGAACGATTCGACGGAAAGCTTCTCGAATCGCCGTCGCGTGACGGTGGTGAGCCGATCGAGCGATCCACGGTGGCAAGCAAACCCGCCAACACGACGACGGCCGTGTTCCGGGGGACCGGTGGACGTGACCCCCATCAACAGGGAATCCGCGGCGGCAGCGGAATCCGTTCGACGCGATGACGACGCTCGGTGGCCTCGCCGTGTGGCAACCGTCGTTTGTTCTCGATGTGGTGTCCGCGAGTTTCGGCCGATTGCTGAGGGCAGCCGGGGTTTCCGCGTCACCGGCCGAGGTCATCGAGGTTCGGCGTGTACTCGCGATGGTCGGAGCTTCGGATCGTGAGACGTTGCGCGCATGTCTTCGGGCAGTGTGCGCCAAGTATTCTCACGAACAGGCCGGTTTCGATCGGGCGTTCGACGCGCTGTTCCGGCCTGCCGCAGGCAAAGCGCACGCCGAGCGGATGGCTTCGCGCGCCGAGGTGGCGGACGGTCTGCCCACCGCGCTGGGGATCGACGAGGATCAAGAAGTAGGCCGGTATGCCGAGTACAACGAGCGCGCGGCCGAGGTCGGCGACTACTTCGAGACTCCGGAAGCGGAGAAGGGGTTCAACCCACACAAGGACGACGACGATGTGTCGATGACGTCCAGCGATGCGGAACTGTCGGTGGATACCGGTTCGGAGACCGGTCGACGGGGAGTCAGCTACACGGTCGACGTGGACCGTGCCGCGTCGGCAGTGGTCGGCGACCTGAGCACCAGTGTTGCTGCAGCAGTGACCGGTTCGTTGTCCTGGGACGATCCGACGTCGATCCTCGCCTGGCTGGATGCATACGACCCGAGCAAAGCGTATGCGGACGTCTCCGACGACGGGCCGCTGACGCAGGCGCAACTGAACCGGCTCGTCGAGGCGGTCGAAGCGTTCGTGCAAGCACTCTCGGCCGCTGCACTCGCCGAAAGCGCTCCCGATGCGCCCGACAGCGAATCTGCTGCGGGCGCAACGCACAACGACATCGAACTCGCGTGCCACGAGGTGCTTCGGCGGATGAGAGGACCGTCCAGGCCTCGTCCTCGGGAGCGCTCTCGTGGGCATCTCGACATGCGACGCACGGTGCGTTCGAGTCTGCGCACCGACGGAATTCCCTTCCATCTGGTCGTGAAAGCTCCTCGCCCCGATCGTGTTCGACTACTTCTCATCGCAGACGTGTCGCTGTCCGTGCGCCCGATCACCGCGTTCACTCTGCGGTTGGCTCAGGCAATGCATCGCCGGGCAGATCGTTGTGAAGTCCTCGCATTCGTCGATCGTCCGGTCGACGTGACCGACACCCTTCTCGCCAGTAGCGGTGACGGCGCACTGGCTGCGGTACTTGCGCACCCGGGTCTGGATCTGGAAGCCAGCAGCGATTACGGTCGAGTGCTCACAGAATTGTTGGACGAGCACGGAAACACCTTGAACTCACGGACGTCCGTCATCATCGTGGGCGACGGTCGGTGCAACGGGTTGCCCCCACAGGTGGACAAGCTCGAGGAACTCCGCCGAAAGGTTCACCGTCTGGCCTGGATCACGCCTGAACCTCAGCGTTACTGGAACCAGGCATCGTGCGCGATGCCGGAGTATTCGGAGATCTGCGACGAGGTTGTTGTTGCCCGAGATGCCGCGCAACTGATGGCAAAGGCCGCTGAACTGGGGCACGCACTTCGCTGATGTCACTGCACGTCACCGATGTCACTGCGCGATCCGTCGTGAACTAGTTTGATCTCATGTCCGAAATCAGGGGATCGATCTGGCGGCCGATCGCGGCGCTGACAGTGCTCGGCGCCGTGTGTGGGTTGGTGGCGCTCGGCGTGTTTCAGTGGTGGTGGAACTCGTTGGCATCACCTCACATTCTCACCGGCGGGTCTTATCGGGAGCCGTTTGCCGAGCCGACATACACCGGGCCCATATTCATGGACCTCTTTCCGGCAGAACCTGCTCCGTGGCTGTATTCGGGACTGGTCCTCGGACCGACGGCGGTCGGCTTGCTTGCCGGGATCGTGTTCGTGGTGTTCGTCCGGCGTAATCGCGCGCAGGACCGCGCGATTACGCCGGACGATCGATCAGAGCGCTAGCAACGCGCGCGAGCCCAGTCGAGGATCCGCCAACGGGCGTAGTGCCAACCGCAGCAAGACCAGGGCGTTGTCGTCGCCGGCGATCCTGTTGACTTTCAACGTATTGCACTCGATGCACTGGTGAACGAGCATCCACTCACCGTCTTGCCGTACCGACAGGGACAGCGCCGCCATGGCACCTCTGCACTGTTGTGCCCGGTCGCCCGGAACACGACCATCGACGTGGCGGCTTGCCAGACAGTTCGGGCAGTGGTTCCGATGTGCGGTACCCGGCGCCGCAGTGGAGATGTCCAAACGGCATGTGAGACAACGGAAGCTCGATCCTTGTTCGCCGCCGATTCCGTGCAATACGTGCTTGGTCCGTTGCGGTGCCCGCCGCGCGCGGGTGCTGGGATTCCTACGTGGCATCTGCTTTCTCACCCCTCACAAGTCGCCGAAGGCTTCGAGCGGGAAGGGTGGTTGTGCGAGCGGCCGCACCGCCATCCTCATCAACAACAACTGGTTGTCGTCACGGCTGACGGGGTTGGAGGTGAGTTCGAGGCACTGTGCGCAGCGGTGGATGATCATCCAATCGCCGCTTCGCAGCACCGCGATCGAAATGGGGGCCATCCGCATTCCGCAGTCCGACGGTCCACCTTCCACCTGGTCGAACAGGTGTCGGGAATGCAGGCAACTGGGGCAGTGGTTTCGGCGATCACCATCGGGGCCGTACGTCAGGACGGTGAGTCCGCACTGAATGCACGAGAAGGTGTCGGTTTTCGAGATGGAATTGTGTGATTGAGGCACTGGAGAACTCCTAGCTGAGTGAACAAAGCAGGTAGGAGCAGGCCGAGTGGCCTCGCGGCTGTCAGTCCGTCGTTTCGGGGATCAGCAAGTGACCCTCGAGGTTGCCGGCAGTGCAGGGGCGAGAGGCGCGCTCGGCGCGGGCTGGGTCATAAACACCTTCTGGATCGGTACTACGGGCCGCTCTGGCCAGAACCGAAAGTACAACGGGATCTGATTGCCGCGCCATCTATTTTCCGGCGACGACTACCTGCCCGAACGGGTAGGTAAGTGCCTCTCCTTCGGTGGGTGTGCCCCGACTGCTGTCCGCGTAGGCTCGGGGCCAGCACTTGTAAGGTGGATCACACCAGTTGGTGCTCGGGCGAGCGAGCTGGGAATTCGCGAAGCGGTGATCTCGGTGCCGCGCGAGAGGAGAGTGGGGTCGTGTCCGTGGCATATCCGGATGCTGTGAACCACGGTGTTCATCGCCGCGGCACTGCTGCTCGACTGGTCAAATTTCACGCCCCCG
The DNA here is from genome assembly GCF_009707305.1 of Rhodococcus sp. AQ5-07. NCBI lineage: Bacteria > Bacillati > Actinomycetota > Actinomycetes > Mycobacteriales > Nocardiaceae > Rhodococcus > Rhodococcus sp. AQ5-07. The sequence continues at coordinate 362,384 of NZ_CP046099.1, forward strand.
AGATCGTCTTCGGTATCGGTTCCCTGGTCGAGGCAGCACACGCGACTCTGCGGTTCGGCGGGTTCCGCCCGTTTCTGGTCACCGATCCCGGCTTGATCGACGCGGGGTGGGTCAGCGAACTCGAGGACCATCTCACGGAGCAGGGCTTGACCGCGACAGTGTGGTCAGGGCTGACGCCCAACCCCAAGGACTTCGAGATCGCGGCCGGTTTCGAGGTGTACCAGGAAGGCGAGTGCGACGTCATCATCGCGCTCGGTGGCGGTTCCGTCATCGACGCGGCTAAAGGTGTAGCCGTCCTCGCTGCCAACGGCGGCAACATACTCGACTACGAGGGTGTCGATCAGGCGACAAAACCGATCCCGCCGTTGGTGATGGTTCCCACCACGTCCGGAACGGGCGCTGACGTGTCGCAGTTCTGCATCGTCACGGACACGACCCGCGGCACCAAGATCACCATCATCGGCCGTGCCCTCGTGCCAGATGTGACGGTCATCGATCCGCGGTTGCTCACGACGATGCCCGAGTGGCTCAATGCTGCAACGGGATTGGACGCACTGACGCACGGAATCGAAGCCTTCGTCTCACTGGCGCACAATCCGTTGACCGATCATCACGCGCTCCGCGCGGTCGGCCTCGTGACGGAGAATCTGGTGAACACGATCCAGGACCCGATGGAGATGGAAGCTCGATCGGTGATGGCGCAGGCGAGTCTCGAGGCCGGGTTGGCGTTCACCAACGCGATACTCGGAGCCGCGCACGCCATGAGCCATCAGGTGGGCGGCATGCTTGATCTGCCACATGGCGTCATCAACGGAATTCTGTTGCCCCACGTCATCCGATTCAATTCCACGACGGACGCTGCCCCCTTTGTCGCCATCGCTGCGGCACTGAGCCTTCCTGAACAGCACGGCACCCCGGAGGAAGCAGCGCTGGCGGTGGCCGACCGGGTCGAACGTCTCGCCCGGGAGGTTGGGGTTCCGAAGGGGCTGGGGGAGTTGGGTGTTCGCGAGGGAGACCTCAGTCGACTTGCCAGCTTCGCGTTGCTCGACGCCTGCATGTCCACCAATCCCAGGGAAGCGACGCAGGAGCAGATGGTGGCGTTGTTCCGAGGTGCGTTGTGAAGAGGGACAGTGTGATGCGGTGCAGGGTGATGCGGTGCAGGGTGAAGCGGTGCAGACGATGACCGCGGACCTGTCGCGGCTCACCGGTTTACGTTCGGGTAAGAGTTCGTTTTATCCGCAGTACCGCGGCGCTGCCGAGCGTCTCGAACGCGTCGTACATGCGTTGGAATTGATCTCGCGGGCTTTGGTGCGGACCGTCGAGGGGCCGGAAACCCTCGTCTGCGCGGTCGCGGAAGCCGCCCGTGCTCATCTGAGTGCCAACTGGATAGTCTTCGCCTTGGCCGACGGAACATTGCCCGACGCCGGACCACGGCGATTGGTTCTCGGCCCGGACGCCACCCCATTTCTGGTCGACAACGTCGAGGGGCCACCACTTCCGGAGGACGTCGTCGAATGCCTCGACGACATCCGGTGCGGAAGAATCGAATCCAACTCGGTGATCGACGCTCACTATGCGTTTGTGCCGATCGTACTCGGCGGCGGTGTGGTCGGCGCCTTTGCTGCCTGGACGCCGGCTAACCGGACACTCGATACGACGGACGGAGCCGTGCTCAGCATTCTGGCCAGCCAGACTGCTGTGGCCCTGCAGAACTCGGCGCTCTACCAGCGCGGACAACTACTGCTCGAACGAGCCGAAGACGCATATGCGGAGGCCAATCGCACTGCAGCCGACCTCGCGGTGCGCAACAGCGAATTGGAGTCCACGCAGCGTCAACTCGGAGTGGCTCACCGGCACCAGGTGGTCGACGACGAACGGCACCGGATCGCCCGCGAACTTCACGACAGCGTGACACAGGCTGTGTTGTCGGCCGGCATGCAGATCGAGGTCTGCCGGAGCGACATCCCGGAGGCGGAACGCAGTGAAAGACTGGACTTGGCAAAGGATTTGACCAGGCGGGCGGTCGAGCAGCTTCGCTCGGCGATCTACGCGCTCAATCATTCCTCGGACGCGGACCGGACGTCGCTGCCCGAGATGCTCGAGCAGCTCGGCGTGGTTCACATGCCGGACGAGTTGGCGGTCAGCGTTCGCGTCGGCGGCACTCCGACCGAGCTTCCAGGCGATGTCGAACACGCTCTTCTGCGGATCGCGGGGGAGGCGCTGTTCAATGTTGCGGTGCATGCCCATGCGAGTCGAGCGGTCCTGCGGTTGACCTATCGAGCGGATACGGTGCTGCTGTCGGTTTCCGACGACGGTGACGGCGACCCTGCGCGGATGCGTCTGATCCTCAAACTCGCAGCCACCAACGACGTCGACGGCCGTCATCGCGGACTGGCGAACATGCAGACACGAACTCTCGAGTTGGGTGGTGCGCTCGAAGTACGGCGCGCGCGGATCGGTGGAATTCAGATTCTCGTGCGACTGCCACTACCACTGCCACAGGCACTTCCGCTCCAGGCGGATGTCGACAATCTTTGCTCCACCACTGAAATCGAGAGCGAGGAATCATGACCACTGCGCGTCCCGTCATCACCCGCGGAGCATCGCCGGTTCAGGGATTGGTTCGAATCGTCCTGGTCGACGACCATGCAATTTTGCGGCAAGGGCTCCGCTCGGTTCTCGAGCGCGAAAGCGACCTCGAGATCGTGGGGGAGGCTTCGTCTCTCGCCGAGGCGCTTGCCGTGGTCGACAAGGTGGGCCCGGACATCGTCTTGATGGATCTGAAACTCTCCGCCAGTTCCGACTACGAGGGACTGACCCTTTGTGGCCAGTTGTCCACGGCGCATCCCGGGCTCGGACTGTTGGTTCTCACCACCTTTCTCGACGATCAACTGGTGGTGCGAGCGGTACACGCGGGTGCTCGCGGCTATGTCGTCAAAGACGTCGACACCACCGAATTGGTACGTGCGATCAGGGCGGTCTCGCGGGGTGAGAGTGCGTTCGATTCTCGCAGCGCATCGGCTGTCGTCCGATCGCTCAACGGGCAGTCGTCATCCAAAGAACGATTGACCGATCGTGAACTCGAAGTACTGAGACTGCTCGCAAACGGCTTGTCCAACATCAAGATCGGTGAGCGATTGTTCATCTCGCCGACCACGGTCAAGTTCCACGTCAGCAACATCATGCGCAAACTCGAGGTGAGTCGGCGAGCAGAGGCCGTCTACGCCGCGAGTAAGCAAGGTCTGATCTAGCTCCGCTCGGAGACCGCCCAGGCGCGCAGCGCCTGATGCTGTACGAGGAGCACGCTCGATCGAGTTGTGCGCAGAGTCGACGCGGTCATCTCGGCAGTCAGACCCACTGCGATTCGCAATACCAGGACCTCACGTTGGTCGTCGGTGAGGCGACGTGGGCGTTTGAATTGTCCGTCGATGTTGCGTGACTGGGGAATTGACGCAATCCGTTGCGAGGCCAACTCGTAGGCGAAGTTCTCGATGCGTGTGTCGGCCGAGATCGTTTCGGACATTCGTGTGACGACGTCCAGGGTGCATTGATGGGCGAGATCGTCGGCGAATGTTGCGACGGGCGTCCCGAGAAGCCTGGCGCGATAGTAGAGAACGACGCGAGGGTGCAATCGGGCCAGGAGTTTCGACAGTGCGTGATGATCGCCGGCGAATGCCCCGGCGGCGTTGCGGTTCAAGGAAATCGATTGTTCACAGGTTTCGGGTGAAGCGGTTCGTGCGGAGGGTGGCGTCGGTGAAGTCTTCGCGCCCCTGATCGACAGCTTCATCAACAACTCCTCGGGTACAGCGCACCTCATCATGCTGGAACGAGAATTGAGGTACCCCACCGAAAATGCGGGTAAACCTGAAGTTACCTTCCAGGTGTCCGGTCTTTTCGCTGGGAGCGCCAGTCCGCGAGCATGCGCGGCATTTCCGCGGCCATGAAGTCGAAGAAGTCGCGCAGATCTTCCATACGATCGCCGGCCGTAGTGCCTTCACCGAGGACCCGAATGCCCTCGTCCGCAACTGCCGAGACCTGGTAGAGGGACGATTGTTTCGTGACAAACGCGTCGGCCCACATGTCGACGCTGACGCAGTAGTGCTGACGCCTCGATCCGGGGACGGCCACTCGCTCGATCAATCCGACTTGCTGGAGGTATCTGACGGCTCCGGAAATGGCGGCGGGGCTCACTCCCAATCGGGATCCGAGATCTCCTGGCGTGGACGAGGGTGTCTCGCTGGTCATCAACGCGGCCCACACGCGGGCAGGCATCGGCGGAAAACCCATGTCGCTCAGAACGAGTGAGAGTCGTTCGACAAAATGTCGGCTCTCGTCCGGTGCAACGGTGTGGCTGGTGTCGGTCATCGGAACCCTTCGATCTTTTCTTCTTTTCTATCTTCACACATTTGTGAAATCGGCGTACGGTCAAATTCATGGGTGCGGCAATTTCAGTGAAAAGCCTCGTCAAGACCTTCGGTACCACCCGCGCGCTGGACGGCCTCGACCTCGAAGTCTCAGCAGGTGAAGTGCACGGATTCCTGGGACCGAACGGCTCTGGAAAGTCGACCACTATTCGGGTGCTCCTCGGCCTGCTCCGCTCGGACTCCGGAGACGCAACTGTTCTCGGCGGCGATCCGTGGCGAGACGCTGTTACCTTGCATCGACGTCTCGCTTACGTGCCTGGCGACGTGAATCTGTGGCCCAACCTCACCGGCGGGGAGGCTATCGATCTGTTGGCGGGTCTGCGCGGTGGCTTGGACCGAAAACGCCGCAGCGAGTTGCTCGATCGCTTCGAACTTGACCCGACCAAGAAGGCGCGGACGTACTCGAAAGGTAATCGGCAGAAGGTTGCACTCGTGGCGACGTTTTCGTCCGACGTCGACCTTTACGTACTCGACGAACCGACATCGGGGCTCGACCCGTTGATGGAAGCGGTGTTTCAGGACTGCGTCGAGGAGGTGGCTCACGCCGGAAAGACGGTCCTGCTGTCGAGCCATATCCTCGCCGAGGTCGAAGCGCTGTGCGATCGCGTGAGCATCATCCGCGACGGGCGGACGGTGGAAGAGGGAACGCTGTCCGAACTCAGGCATCTCACGCGCACGTCCATCTCGGCGGAGACACAGCGCCAGATCGGCGGACTCGACGGGCTCGGCGGGGTCCACGACGCGGTGATCGACGGTAACCACGTCACCTGCGAAGTCGACAGCGCGCAACTCGGACCGCTCATGACGTACTTGGTCGGATTCGGAATCGTGGCGCTCACTTCCACTCCGCCGACACTCGAAGAACTTTTCTTGCGTCATTACGGTGACGAGCGTGCCAGGGAGACTTCGGTCCACCTGCGAGCCGAGACCGGTGTACGGCCGTGACCGTTGTTGTCGAGTCCGCTCCACCGGTACCGGCCTCGGCAAGTCAATTCACCGGCACACGCCGACTGGTCCGGTTGGCTTTGCGACGGGACCGAATTCAGCTTTCCGTGTGGGTCATCTCGATCGTCCTGTTCATGCTGCTCGTCGTCGCCAGTGTGACCGGGCTGTACTCGACACCCGAGGAATTACGAAACATCGCAGTCAGTTCCGCGGTATCGCCGGTGGCGCTGGCGACCAACGGAATCGTGTCCGGCGATTCGCAGGGCGCGATAGTCGCCAGTCAGTCGGTGCTCGTGTTCGCATTGGTGGCGGCATTGATGAGCACCCTTGCGGTGGTTCGTCATACACGACAGAACGAGGAGACCGGCCGTGCCGAGATGATCGGTGCTGCGGTGGTGGGTCGGCGAGCGCTTCTGACGTCCGCACTGATTGTCACGGTCGGTGCAAACCTGGTTCTGACATTGGGAATTGCGCTGGGATCGATCGCCGTCGGTTTGCCTGTCGTTGGTTCGCTCGCGTTGGGTGCTTCGATAGGTGGGACCGGAATCGCGTTTGCCGGTGTGGCGGCGGTGACTGCGCAGATCACCGACGGTGCTCGTACGGCCAACGGTCTGGCGGGTGCCGCGATCGGTGTGGCCTTCATGCTGCGCGCGATCGGCGACGTGAACAGTACGGTCGTCGACGACGGAACTCGCGTGGTGAGCGGTTGGTTGTCGTGGCTTTCGCCGATCGGATGGGCGCAACAGATCAGACCTTTCGACGACGACGCCTGGTGGATCCTGTTGTTGCTGATCGGATTTGCGGTTGTGCACGTGATGGTGGCGTTTGTTCTCATCAGCCATCGTGATCAGGGAGCGGGGCTCGTGCAGCCCCGGCCCGGCCCACCGATTGCAGCATCGTGTTTGCCGTCGGCTTGGGGCCTGGCGTGGCGCATGCAGCGAATGACGATGTTCTGGTGGATCTTTGCCGTTGTCATTCTCGGGTTCGCCTACGGCGCTGTGGGCAACGAGATCGACGCGATGGTGGGATCGTCGCAGCAAACCGCGGAGATGTTCGAGAAACTCGGTGGCGGCGGTACGGATCTGGTGGATTCGTACTTGGCCACTGCTCTCGGTCTCACCTCGATAGTGATCGCGGCATATTCGGTCCAGAGTCTTCTCCGGATGCGGGGCGAGGAAACATCGGGACGGCTCGAACCGTTGCTGGCAACCTCTTTGTCGCGGTGGAGGTGGATGCTTTCCCACCTGGGTGTGGTTGTGGGCGGGGTGATCCTCGCGCACGTCTTGATGGGTGCCTTCACCGGATTTGCCTTCGGGCTCGTCACGGACGACATCGGCGGCAACACACTTCGCATGACAGGCGCTGCCTTGGCCTATCTACCTGCAGTGCTTGTAGTCGTGGGGTTGGTGTCGTTGGCTTTCGGACTGTTTCCGACCTACGCGTCGGCGCTCTCCTGGGGAATCTTGGCGGCATGCATCGTGCTCGGGCAACTCGGAACGTTGCTGAAGCTTCCACAGTTAGTGCTGGATCTGTCACCCTTCACCCATGTGCCGGGTGCCCCCGCCGAGCCAGTGACAGTTCTACCGCTGCTGGCAATGATCGTTGTGGCAGTAGTGCTTTCGATAGCATCGCTTGTTGCGTTCCGTCGTCGCGACCTCCAGGGGTAGTAGGGCTGAACTCAGTTGGGAGTTCAACTCAGAATTCGACGAAGCTGGCGAGCCCGAGCAGCGAGCCGTCCGGTCGAGTCGAATAGTTCGGATTCGTCAACACAGAGAGTGTCTGTCGCCCAGGCGGTCCCGTGGCGTAGGCGATACCACGGTGACAGTGTTCGGGGATCTGCCGTGAGGTGCTCCGGTGTGAAATGCGCGGTGAACTCGATAGTGGGTATAGCCACGGGCATCGTCAGTGTCGCGAACAATCCGGGCGGAAGCGCGTCGAGAAGGACCGCGGCGCGCTCTTGGGCCGTGAAATCGAGGTCTGTGAGCAATCGGATCCAGACGTCGAATTCCGGGGAGTCGCCACCGGCGAACGGCCTCGCGGAATTGATCGGCCGGATGTCGAGGTGCTGGGAGAACGGCACAAAATCCACCGGGATCTCCAGCGGCGGCAGGGTTGACGGGTCGGCCGGAGTCGGTTCGGCGACAGGGGCGGACATCGTTGTGCCTCCTGTGTCGCGGGCTAGCCGAACGAGAGCGGATCCCGAACCGGTCAGCGTGACGTGGCAACTGACTGTCCGCCCGCCCCGCATATCGTCGACAGTCAGCTCGGCCGGCCCCGGAGGGACGGGGCGGTCCAGGTGCGCCGTGACTGCCAGAGGTTCGGCTCCGGACGCGTCGGCAGCCACTCGCAGCATCCGTGCAACGGCGAGTCCGCCCTGAATGCCGTCGAAACTCCGCCAGCTGGAGTCGAATTCGGTGTGATGACACGCTGCGTCGGTCGACGGCGCTACCGTCGCGGACGCCTGACTATTAATTGCCATAGTCAGCACCCTAGATGCTGACTATGGCTATGGCAAGCTAGGGTCTACTCGGGAGTGCTGGACGACCCACCGAAGAGCATGTAGATGAGGATCTGAAGAATGCCGAGAGGATTGATCTCGCCGAGGCTGCTCATGTGTGAGGAACTCCTGTTTGCGGGGATGGGTACTGTTGCGTCGCAACGTCACTGAAAGTACGGCAATTCAGACAATGCGGTGCGGAATTTACCGATAATTCACTGTCCGCGAGTCGGGCGACAGTGCAGGTAGGCGTCAGTGACTACGTCGAGAACGCGATTGCCGTGTGCATCGACCAATTTCGCTGTGATGGTGACCAATCCCCGCGCGCGATTGTCGAACACGACGTTGTCGACGGTGACCTTTCCGCTCAGGGTGTCACCGGGGCGAAGTGGACGTAGGAAGCTCACGTCGCGCATGGTCTTTCCGGCGATCACGTTCCACTGGTCGTAGAGACTGGCGACCACCAACTTCTGGCAGATCGACAGGGTGTGTAGCCCGCTGGCGATCAACCCGCCGAAGACCCCGGACCCGGCGGCTTCCTTGTCGATGTGAAACCACTGGGGATCCCACTGGGTTGCGAACTCGACGATCTCCTCTTCGGTCACCGAATACGAGCCCAATGGGATCACCTGGCCGATCTCGAGATCTTCTGCGAACACTGTGCGTTGGTGAAGGGCGGCCGAATCGTTCATGTCTGTGTGAATCTCCTGCGTGTTCCGGATGTACTCGGAACATACTCCCCGCAGTGCGTTCGGCCCCTTCGTAAGTCCTTGTCCAGGGTCACTAGAATCGTCACATGGTTGACGACGCGAAGATCGAGCCGAGGGCGCTGGCAGGAACGTGGCACTTCGAGCGCGACATAGTCGACCGCCTTTCCGGTTCCACCAAGCATGTCTTCGGCGAGACCACTATCTCCGACGCCGGTGACGGTCGGATGCGCTGGTACGAGAGTGGCACTCTGCGTGACGGCGATCTGGAATTGCCAGTGTTCCGGACTCTGTTCATTGCAAAGCGCGGCCTCGAATGGGCCGTGACATTCGAAGACGGCAGAGAGTTCCACGACTGGGCGCCGGGGGAGGAAGTCGAGCACCTGTGCGGTGCGGACACCTACCGCGGGCGAATCGACGTCACTGCAGTAGATGGATCGGCTTGGGCGGTCGTCTGGACCGTGACGGGGCCGAGCAAGAACTACACGATGACCACGCATCTCACCCGGCCCTGATCGCAGCGATCACCAGTTATTCGACGCCGATCGTCACCTCGGTGGACTTCACGAATACCGTTGCAGCTTGGCCTGGTTCGAGGTCGAGATCCAGTGCGGCATCGCGGGTGATCGACGAAGTCACGATCTGGTTGCCGCCGTCCAACTTCACCTTGACCGTTGCCATGACGGTGCCGAGGTTGACCTCGGTGATGGTGCCGGTGAGTTGATTTCGTGTGGACAGTCGCATCTCTGAAACTCCTGTGCTCTGGGGTGGGTGTACTTCGACCATAATCCGATGGTCGCGTATCTACCCAGCGATTCCGCAGGTGCGGACATGCGGGCACCGCAGGTGCGCGAATATTGTCGGGCGGTGGAGGTAGATTCCGGTCATGACTGAACCCGTGAAAGGCCCGGCGTCGTATTTTCCGTCGATCGAGAAGAAATACGGTCGGCCGATCGGTGAGTGGCAAGAGCTGATCAAAAGCTCAGACCTCACCAAGCACATGGAATTGGTGAATTGGTTGAAGTCGGAGCACGGGATGGGGCATGGGCACGCGAATGCACTTGTCGCCCATACGCTGAAAGAAGGCTAGTTCTTTTCAGGCGGCCGATGCGTCCAGCACCAACCAGCCGCCGTGATGCTCGAATACCTCGAACGGCACACCGGTCTGCCGGCCGACCGCACACAGTGACTCTAGATCGAACGTGCGGATGTGGCCGTGGCACGCGGTGGCTTCGTCTTCGAAGGGGACGGCTATGACGACCCGTTGACGTGCGATTCGGAGTGCCTGCGCGATCACGGCTTCGCCGACCGAGTCGTCGACGTGCTCGAGGAGATGAATTGCGGTGACGGTGTCGGCGCTGTTGTCCGGTGCCGGTACTTCACCCGCGTCGCAGATCACCGTGTCGATCGTGATGCCGAGTTCGGGGGCTACCGCGTCGAGCAGGATCATCGTTCCGGGCAGGATGTCCGTGGCGGTCACGTCCATTCCGGCGCGCGCGAGCCGCAGGGGCAGGAAACCGAAGCAGGAACCCAGATCGAGTACGGAACCGCGAACCAGTTCTTCGGCTTTGTCGTGAATCGGCGCGAAATCTGCAGTGCCGTCCAGTAGTTCGGCAAGGGAGTTCCGGTAGTAGGTGGTCCAGGATTCGAGAGCGCCGTCCACGGTGGACCGAACCAGTCCGACCATCGTCAACTCGAATTCGTTCTGACCGAACTCCGCGTCCTGGATCGACGAGGTGACTCCGGCTACGAGTCGCTCGCTCAGATCGGCGGGAGTGAGGGAGTGCCTGACGTGGAGTCGGCCGCCTCGACGATCGAGCGAGATCGGACCGGAATCGACACGTTCGACGGTGACATGCCCGAACGACCACAAGCCCGGCGTCGACGGTGCCAGTGAATCCAGGACCGGTTCGTTCGTGATGGTGGACATGATCGCCTTTCTCAGGTGGTGATGCTTCTCAGGTGGTGATGCCGGTCCGCAAGGACTGCGTGCCTGTTTTCAAGAGTTCCGGTAGCTCGAGTGAATCGTCGGTGAGCCACTGTTCGTACGCTGACATGGCGACCCCGAGCAGAAGATAGCCGACCGTGCGTGGGCCGTGATCGGTCGGCTCGAGATTCATTCGGCGTGCGACGTAGTCGGCGACCACCTGCCGCCAACCTTCGTACATCACCACAGAGTATGCCTGAAGCGTCGGAACTTCGAGGATCAATTCCATCCGTTTGCGATGTACCGCAGTCTCTTCCGGTGGGAAGGTGTTGAACGTCAACAATGCGGATTCGAGTGCGTCGACCAACGGTATGTCAGCGGGCAGTGAATCCAGGTGCTCGCGCATCTCGTCGAGATGTCCGTCGAAGTCGCCCCAGGGGACGGCGTTCTTGGACGGAAAGTAGCGAAAGAAAGTCCGACGCGCGATGCCGGCGGCGTCGGCTATCTGGTCGACGCTCACCTCGTTGAAGCCGACGGTGGAGAACAGTTCGATGCCGATCGTGCTGATTCCCTCCCTCGTTGTGGAGGGGCGACGACCTATCCGAGCGGACGGTTTCTTGCGGCTACGCATACTTTTTTCGCTCCATGTGTGTCATTCTGCACTCGATGCCATTACAGTGGTGAACCGAGTCACAGTGAAGTCCCACTAGTGACCACCAACTCCCAGGTTGGAAGTCTGATCTACAGACTTCCAGACGGAGTGCGACCGCAGGAGGAATCCATGTCAGATCGTGACAACAAGGCGCTTGAGAACGACCTCGTCGAGGAGTCCCTCGTTGAGGAAGTTTCCATCGACGGCATGTGCGGCGTGTACTGACCGTGTCTGCTTTGGATCTCGATGCGGGGTGGAAACTCCACCCGCAGGTAGCGCTTCGCCCCGAACCTTTCGGGGCGTTGCTCTACCACTTCGGAACGCGCAAGCTGTCGTTCCTGAAGAACACGACCATCGTTGCGGTGGTCAAGGCGTTGCCAGACCATCCTGATGTCAGGTCCGCACTACGTGCGCAAGGCATCGAAGATGACGCGGCTCCCCAATATGCCCGCGCGCTGAGCACTCTCGCCGATTCGCACATGATCGTGCCTGTCTGAGCCAGACGCTCGCCCCCACGTGCGGAACAGCCCTTCTGCACGTTCGCCCGCTTCATTTCTTCGCGAGGACGCAGCCATGACCTCAGTTCTTGAACAGCCCTCTCCGCCCGCCAAGGTGGGTCGCCTCGTCGATCAGTTCGAACTCGGACTCGACGCCCCCATCTGCCTGACGTGGGAACTCACCTACGCCTGCAACCTGTCCTGCGTGCACTGCCTTTCGTCGTCGGGTCGCCGTGACCCCAACGAGCTGAGCACCGAACAGTGCAAGTCCATCATCGACGAGCTGCAACGTATGCAGGTCTTCTACGTCAACATCGGTGGCGGCGAGCCGACGGTACGCTCCGACTTCTGGGAGCTCGTCGATTACGCAACGGACCACCAGGTTGGCGTGAAGTTCTCCACCAACGGCGTGAAGATCGACAAGAAGGTCGCGGCACGGCTTGCGGCCAGTGACTACGTCGACGTGCAGATTTCCATCGACGGTGCCACCGCTGAGGTCAATGACGCTGTGCGCGGGCCTGGTTCGTTCGCAATGGCCGAGCGGGCTCTCGCGAACCTGAAGGAAGCCGGCTTCAAGGACGCCAAGATTTCGGTGGTCGTCACGCGGCACAACGTCAGTCAGCTCGACGAGTTCAAGGCTCTCGCGGACAAGTACGACGCGACCCTGCGCATCACTCGACTGCGCCCTTCGGGTCGCGGCGCCGACGTGTGGGACGACCTGCACCCACGCCCCGAGCAGCAGCGTGAGCTCTACAACTGGTTGGTGGCCAACGGCGAAGGCGTCCTGACGGGCGACTCGTTCTTCCACCTCTCCGCGTTCGGCGATGCACTGCCCGGTCTCAATCTCTGTGGCGCGGGCCGCGTCGTGTGCCTGATCGACCCGGTCGGTGACGTGTACGCATGCCCGTTCGCGATTCACGAGCAGTTCCTCGCCGGAAACATCGTGAAAGACGGTGGATTCCAGGAAGTCTGGCAGCACTCGGACCTGTTCGAGGAGCTGCGCTCGCCGCAGACCGGTGGCGCCTGCAGCAAGTGCAATCACTACGACTCCTGCCGGGGTGGCTGCATGGCAGCCAAGTTCTTCACCGGACTGCCGATGGACGGACCTGACCCCGAATGCGTCATCGGTAACGGTGAAATGGCATTGGCGTCGGCGGGAGAGGTCCCGAAGTCCAGCGTCGACCACTCCCGTTCCGGTCAACGTAAGACCCCACGTGCATCGGTGCCACTGACACTGATGATGCGTCCGCCCGCCAAGATTTGTGACGAAAACCCGCTTGCGGGAATGCAGTAACTACTGCGCGATACCGACAGTGCGGCGAAAGCTGCACCCCAGAGAGGTCAGTTCAATGGCTAAGAATGCTTTCTTCGAGACGGTGGCAGAAGCACAGCGCCGTGCGAAGAAGAGGTTGCCCAAGTCCGTGTACGCGGCGTTGGTGGCGGGATCCGAGAAAGGGCTGACGGTCGACGACAACGTCGCGGCATTCAGCGAACTGGGCTTCGCTCCTCATGCTGCGGGACTGTCGGACAAGCGCGAGATGTCCACCACCATTATGGGCCAGGACATTTCGTTGCCCGTCATGATTTCACCGACCGGTGTGCAGGCAGTGCACCCCGACGGTGAGGTAGCGGTAGCTCGTGCGGCTGCAGCACGGGGAACAGCCATCGGACTGAGTTCTTTCGCCAGCAAGTCCATCGAAGAAGTTGCCGCGGCCAACCCGCAGGTCTTCTTCCAGATGTATTGGGTCGGCAGCCGCGACGTGCTCCTGCAGCGTATGGAGCGCGCTCGCGCTGCCGGTGCCAAGGGCCTGATCATCACCACCGACTGGTCCTTCTCGTACGGTCGCGACTGGGGCAGCCCGTCCATCCCCGAAAAGATGGACCTCAAGGCGATGTTCCAGTTCGCTCCCGAGGGCATCATGCGCCCGAAGTGGTTGCTGGAGTTCGCCAAGACAGGCAAGATCCCCGACCTGACAACACCCAACCTCGCGGCTCCCGGCCAGCCGGCACCGACGTTCTTCGGCGCGTACGGCGAGTGGATGCAGACCCCGCTTCCGACTTGGGAAGACATCGCCTGGCTTCGTGAGCAGTGGGGTGGACCGTTCATGCTCAAGGGCATCATGCGCATCGACGACGCCAAGCGAGCTGTCGACGCCGGTGTCTCCGCTATCTCGGTCTCCAACCACGGTGGTAACAACCTCGACGGCACCCCGGCGCCGATCCGCGTGCTCCCGGGCATTGCCGAGGCCGTGGGCGATCAGGTGGAAGTTGTTCTCGACGGCGGCATTCGACGCGGCGGCGACGTCGTCAAGGCGCTAGCACTCGGAGCCAAGGCCGTCATGCTCGGGCGCGCCTACCTGTGGGGTCTCTCGGCAAACGGCCAGGCCGGTGTCGAGAACGTGCTCGACCTGATGCGGATGGGCATCGACTCGGGGTTGATGGGCCTTGGCCACTCGTCCATCACGGAACTGAGCCCGGCAGACCTGGTGATCCCGGATGGCTTCACACGCTCACTGGGCGCCAGCTGAGATTGCGGTTCCGATAGAGCTGTGAGTTGACACTCGACGAACACACAACCCTGGCCGGACGCTTCGTCCGGTCCAGGGTTGTTTTCGGTCCGCATGAGACCAATCTTGCTGTGGGAAGATCACTTTCCGATCGGCACCGTGCGTACTACCAGCGCCGCGCCGAGGGTGGAGCCGGAATCGTCGTCACCGAAGTGGCCTCGGTATTGGAGAACGACTGGCCGTACGAGCGTGCACCGCTGGCGTCGGAATGCGGCCCGGGGTGGCAGTCGATCGCGGCCGCATGTGCTCCGTACGGAACGCTGGTTCTTGCCGGGCTCGGTCATACCGGCATGCAGGGATCGAGCGCATACTCCCAATCGGTGCTGTGGGGACCGTCAAGAGTGGCCGACCCGGTGACGCGTGAGTTGCCGATGGCAATGGGGCAGCCGGAAATCGACCAGTTGATGGCCGGCTTTCGTGAAGCGTCGGCAATGGCCATCGCTTCGGGAATGGACGGAGTGGAACTCGATGCCGGTCCTCGAAGCATTCTGCGGCAGTTCCTTTCGGGTCTGACCAACACTCGGCAAGACCGATACGGCACTGATCGCGTTGCCCTTGTTCGCGAGATCATCTCGGCAGTGCGCGAGGAAGTCGGGTCGGACCACGTTGTCTCCCTGCGGTTGTCCTGCGACGAGGAAGCACCATGGGCGGGACTGACACCCGATCTCGCCGCCGGTTTTGCACGCGATCTGTCGCCACTACTCGATCTCCTTGTCGTCGTTCGTGGCGGACTCTATTCGTCAGAGGGGTACCGACCCGACTTTCACTGCCCGCCGAACTTCAACCTCGATCTGTGCCGTGAGATCAAGGCCGCGGTCTCGATTCCGGTTGTCGTGCAGGGGAGCGTCGTGGACATCGCCGACGCTCGTGCAGCGCTGGAAGTGGCCGAGTTCGTCGAGATGACCAGGGCCCAGATCGCGGACCCGGACCTGGTCGTGAAAGCCGCGCGCGGTGATCGTCCACGGCCGTGTGTGCTCTGCAATCAGACGTGCCTCGTGCGTGATCCTCGCAACCCGGTCGTGACGTGCGTGGGGAATCCGAGCGCGGGTTTCGAGACGGTGGACCCCGATGAGCGAGAGCAGATTTCGACACCGGGAGCCGTGCTGGTCGTGGGGGGTGGCCCCGCCGGGATGGAAGCCGCGCGGATCTCGGCGGTGGCGGGGCACTCGGTCACACTCGTCGAGAGTTCATCGCAGTTCGGCGGCATGATCCGAACTTTTGCGCGAGGTGACGGCCGCAGCCGGTTCACACTCCTCGCACAGTGGCTCGAGGACGAATGCCGTCGTAGCGGCGTGACGATGCGGACCGGGGCGGCGGTCGAGGCGCAGGACCTGAGTGACGCACGTAGTCGGGGCGAGCTGATTGTTTTTGCCACCGGTAGCGCTGCGCGGCCGCCGACGTATCCGGTCGACGATTCGGTTCGGTGGTTGGATGCGTCGGAAGCCTTCGAGAAGTTGACCACCGTGGGGCCGGGTCCGGTCGCGCTGATCGATCCGCTCGGTGGACCGATCGCGGTGGCGCTCGCAGAAGCACTCGCGGCCCAGGGCGTCTCCGCCTCGATTGTGACTCCGGACAGCATCGTCGGTTCGAGGCTCGGTGCGAGTGGGGATCTGGTCGGCGCCAACACGCGCATCCAGCAGGCCGGGGTCACCAGGGTGCTCGCGTCCCGTGTCATCGAAATCGCCTCAGGGGTCGTCTGCGTCGAGCACGTCCATACCCGCGAGCGCTCACAGCTCGAGTGTGAAGTGGTGATCGACTGCTCGCATCGTCTGCCGAACGAAACGCTGAAGGAAGCGGCCGACATCCAGGTGGGTGACTCGGTTGCCCCGAGAACTGTTCTCGAATCCATCCGCGAAGGGCGCTTTGCAGGGTTTACTACTAGAACGAGTTTCAATTCTGCAGAGAGGGCTATCTCATGACACAGCGTTCAGTTCGTTCGCTCGAAGGTCGCGTTGCTTTCATCACCGGCGCAGCGCGCGGTCAAGGACGTGCGCACGCGGTCAAGATGGCGCGCGAGGGAGCAGCGATCATCGCAGTCGACGTGTGCGCGTCGGTGGCGTCGGACAATTCTTACGACGCAGCAACTTCCGAGGACTTTGCCGAGACGATACGTCTGGTCGAAGCGGAGGGTGGGAAGATCCTCGCCCGCGAGGTCGATGTCCGTGACGGCGCAGCGCTCACCGCGGTGGTCAAGGACGGTGTCGAGCAGTTCGGACGCCTCGACATCGTGGTCGCCAATGCCGGGGTCTGTAACTGGAATCGATTCTGGGAAATGTCGGACGAGCAGTGGGAAACCCTGATCGACATCAACCTGACCGGAGTCTGGAAAACCCTCAAGGCATCGGTGCCGGCGATCATCGAAGGTGGGCGCGGTGGATCGATCATCGTGGTCAGTTCGGTGGCCGGACTCAAGGCGCTGCCCGGACAGGCGCACTACGCGAGCGCCAAGTTCGGTCTCGTCGGTCTGACGCAGGCCGCGGCAAAGGAACTGGGGGAGTACAAGATCAGGGTCAACTCGATCCACCCTTACGGAGTAAATACGCCGATGGGGGTCGACCAGGGCGCGCTCGAGGTATTTGCAAAGTTTCCGCAGTACCTTCCCAACTTCACTCCGATCCTCTCGGACATCGCGTTCGCCGAACCCGACGAGATCGCCGATACCGTTCTGTGGCTGGCCGGTGACGGTTCACGCACCGTCACGGCAAGTCATATCGCTCTCGATCAAGGAAACTCCAAGGTCTGATGACGCCGTACCCGCGCCTCTTCGCGCCACTGCGCCTGGGCAACCTGACACTCCGCAATCGGGTCGTGTTCTCCGCGCACCTGACCAATTACGCGGAGAACGGGTTGCCGACGGAGCAGCACGCGAGCTACTACGAGGCGCGGGCACGCGGCGGTGCGGGTCTGATCATCACCGAGGAGCACTCGACGCATCCTTCGGATCGACCGTACGAGAAGATGATTGCGGGCTATCGGCCGGAAGCGATCGAGGGATACCGGCGGATCACCGACGCCGTTCATGCGCATGGTTCGTCGATTCTCGCGCAGATCAACCACAATGGGGGTCAGGGCGCTGGAACCTATTCGCGATCGCCGCTGTTGGCGCCGAGCGCCGTTGCGGATCCGTTGTTCCGCGAGGTGCCCAAGGCTGTCGACGACGCGGACATCGCCGAGATTCTCGCAGGGTTCGCCCTTGTTGCGCGCAACTGCGTTGCCGGTGGCTTCGACGGGGTGGAATTGCAGGCGTCGCAGTCGTCCATCGTGCGCGCGTTTCTCGCACCCTCGACCAACCTGCGCACCGATCGCTACGGCGGGGGCGTGGCGAATCGTGCGCGTTTCCTTCTCGAAGTGCTCGGGGTCCTGCGTAAGGCCATCGGCCCGGATCGTGTGCTCGGTGTGCGCCTGAGTGGATACGAAGGAACGCGGGGTGGCATCGAACTGTCCGACGCGGTAACCACCGCCCAACTGATCGAAGCTGACGGTCACGTCGACTACATCAACACCACCGTCGGAATGGCCACGGAAACACTGCATCTGGTCGAAGCATCGATGGCTGTACCCACCGGCTACGCCAACTTCGTCCCGTCTGCGATCAGGGAGGTCGTCGATCTTCCAGTCGTCGGAGTCGGCCGTTTCAAGACGCCGGAGCAAGCCGAAGCTGCACTCGAGGACGGTGTATGCGATCTGGTGGGCGTAGTTCGCGGGCAGATCGCCGATCCGGATTTCGTGAACAAGGCGCGTGCCAGTCAATCGTCACAGGTGCGAACCTGCCTGTCCTGCAACCAGGAATGCGTCGGGCGGATGGGTCTGGGGCGTTGGTTGGGGTGCACCGAAAATCCGCGCGCCGGTCGGGAATCGGTCCCACTGCCGATGCCGCGGCGACGGTGCCGCACGGTGGTGGTAGTTGGCGGCGGCCCGGCCGGCCTGCAAGCTGCGGCCACCGCGGCCCAGCGAGGTCATGCGGTGACGCTGTTCGAACGTGAACGAAGACTTGGCGGACAGATTCTTACCGCCTCGGTGGTATCGGTTCGCCGTGAGCTCGCCGACCTCGTGCGAAATCTCGAATCGGAGTGTCGCCGAAGCGGTGTGACGATCGAGCTGGGTGTTGGAGCTGACCTTGCGATTGTGGAGGAAAGGGCGCCCGACGTGGTAGTGATCGCAACCGGCGCGCGGCCCGTGCGCCCAACGTGGGCGGGTGGATCAGAGCGTGTCGTAAGTGTTCGAGACGTTCTCGACGGCAGGGTTCTGCCGAGTGGAACGGTGCTCGTATACGACGAGTTGGGATTCCATCAAGGTACGTCGGTGGCGGAATTCCTGGCTGATCGAGGTTGCGCTGTCACGATCGCGACCAACGGCATGGTGGTTGCCCAAGATCTGAGCGTCACCCTGGATTTCGAGGGGTGGAACCGCCGGGCGTTCGAGAAGTCGATCGTGCAACGGACGGATCTGATGGTGACTTCGGTGAGCACTGGAGCCTCGCCGCTCGTGAGCTTGGTTCACCTTCCGACGGGTGTGGTCGAGGAAGTTGCGGTCGACTGGGTGGTCTTCGCGACACAGCAGGAACCTGTCGACGAGTTGTGGAACACCTTGCAGGGAAGTTCTTTCGAGATATTTCGCATCGGTGACGCCCTGTCCCCGAGACGTTCGCACGCAGCGGTCATCGAGGGGCATCGGGCTGCGTTGGCGATTTAAGTCGTCCGTTTTGTCACTGGTTATCGAATGTATGTTCGATTAAGATTTCGGTATGGACAGTCGTGAAGCGTGGCAGCTGGATGGTGAGGATCTCAAGTGTGAGGTTCTGGATCTGGTGCGTGTCCGGCACGAGTTGCAGTCGCGGATGGTGTTGTTGATCGTGGAGATGTTTTCCCGTGAGGTTCTCGGGGGGAAGGGTTTTCGGGCGATCGCGCAGTGGTTGCATGGTTCGACGAATTTGGAGATCGGTGAGTGCAGTCTGCTGGTCGGGTTGGCGCGGTTGTTGATGCTCGAACCCGTTGTGGGCAATGCGTTTCACCGTGGTGACGTGGATGCGTTGAAAGCGCGTCAGGTGGCGTCGTTTTGTCAGCATCCGCCCAAGAACATGACCCTGGCGGATGTGGACAAGGCCCGGGGGATTCTGCTCGGGTTGGCGTCGAAGAACATTGCCGATTGTGATGCGGTGCGGGCAGCGATCCGGCGGATCGAGAAGCAGTACGGCAAACGCGAGGACGGTGTTCCGGTCGGCGAGGATTCGGAGCGGAACGAGTTCTACGCCTCGAAAGGCTTGTACGGGCGTGTGTCTGTGAAGGGTGATCTGGATGCTGTGAACGGGGCACGGTTGATCACGTTGCTGTCGAGCCTGTCCGCTCCGACACCGGAGAAGGACGGCGTCAAGGACACCCGCACGCCGGCATTACGGCGTGCGGACGGGTTTTGCGAACTGTTGCGCCGTTACGAGGGGGCGGGGTTGGGCCCGGTCGAAGGCGGGGTGAAACCGCACATCACGGTGACTGCGTCGGCGAAGGACGTGACGGATCTGCAGGCCTTGAAAGACCTCCTGCCGTCCACTGAGGAGCTGGGGTTCGCGTGGACCGATTGGGTAGGCCCCATCAGTATCGACACCGCCCGGATGCTCGCCTGCGACTGCACCGTCACCCGAATCTTGTTGGACGAGAATGGTGTTCCGCTCGACTGCGGTAAGGAAGTGCGAACAGCGACCGTTCCGCAGCGACGGGCGTTGGCGGTTCGTGATGGTGGGTGTGCGTTCCCGGGGTGTGGGACTCCGTCGGGGTGGTGCGATGCCCATCATATTGTTCACTGGAACGATGGCGGCCCAACAGATCTCGACAATCTGATCTTGTTGTGCGGTCATCATCATCGGACACTGCACCACACCGAGTGGCGGGTGGAGATCGGCCCGGATCGGAAGACGGTGTTCTATCCACCGATGTCCGTTGATCCGTATCAGCAGCCGATCGGCGGGAACAGCCCACCAACAGCAGCGTGACCGCGACAACCGAAAACTGATACACCGGGGCACAACCATGCCCCGGTGTATCCGCATGCTGTGTTGCGGTGGGAGGGGCCGGCACCAATACGATCGGGGGATGAGTTCTCCGCGTGACCTTGCTGCCATCCCGAGTCCTGCGCTCGAAGGCACTGCGCTCACCGTCGTGGTCCCGGTCGGTTCTTTCGAACAACACGGACCGCACCTGCCTCTCGATACCGACACTCGGATCGCGAGAGCAGTCGCACAGGCTCTCCCCGACGTTGTCGTGGCCCCGGCCATCGAATACGGGGCGAGCGGCGAACACGAAGGGTTTGCCGGCACGATTTCGATCGGTGCCGAGGCTATGGAAACCCTCGTCGTCGAATACGGAAGGTCGGCGTTCAGATGGACGAAGCGGGTGCTGTTCGTCAACGGCCACGGCGGAAATGGTCCCGCGCTGGCCAAAGCTGTGGCACTTCTTCGATACGAGGGACGTGACGCCGCTTGGGTGCCGTGCGCTGTTGCGGGTGCCGATGCGCACGCGGGACACACTGAAACGAGCCTATTGCTGCACCTTTCGCCCGATTTGGTGCACATGAGCCTTGCTGAGACAGGAAATTTGTCTCCTATCGCGGACCTGATGCCAGGAATGCGTTCGGGCGGTATGGTCGCTGTGTCGCAAAACGGCGTTCTCGGCAATCCAGTCGGGGCTACCGCCGAAGACGGCGCATACATCTTCGGTGAGTTGGTAGGACGCGTGACGGATGGACTGGCCCGGTGGGAGCCTGGTCCAGATGGGAGGCTTCGGTGACGACCACGACCGAGTGGGGGCGGACGGTCCACCTGCGACGGCTTTCGAGGCTGCGACGAGTTGCAGCACGACGGGCTACGTCCCTTACGATCATCTGATGCGACCAGCAAGACTCCCCGACGGCTTCGGCATTCGGTTGGACCCCAAGGTGCGCACGTACTCGGGCGGCCGGGTGCTCATCGGCGGCTCTCCGACACGGATGCTCAAGCTGGCTCCGACGGCTGCGGCGATGATCGGTGACGGCTTCCTCGAGGTGGTCGACCAGCAGAGCGCTGCGGTTGCTCGTCACCTTCTCGATTCAGGCGTCGCGAATCCTCGTCCGATGTCGACACCGTCTGCGGCAGATGTCACCGTCGTGATTCCGGTCAAGGACAACCAGGCCGGCGTCGAACGCCTACTGCCCGTCCTCAAGGATCTGACCGTCATCGTTGTCGACGACGGTTCGGAAGTGCCGGTGGAGCCCCGTCGCGCCTGCCCGGGCACCGGAACCATCACAGTGGTGCGGCACGAGAGCGCCCGCGGACCCTCGGCAGCGAGGAACTCGGGATTGCGTTCGGCCCAAACACGTTTCGTAGCTTTCCTCGACTCCGACGTCATACCGCGTGCCGGTTGGCTCGAGTTGATGTTGGGCCACTTCAGCGATCCAGGGGTTGCCCTTGTTGCGCCCCGCATCGTCGCCCTCGATCCGTACGGGACGGCGCTGGCGCGGTACGAGAACATGCGATCGTCTCTCGACCTCGGACGTAAAGAAGCTGCGGTGAAGTCGGGAAGTCCGGTCGCCTATGTTCCCAGCGCGGCCGTGATCGTCCGGCGCGACGTGGCACTCGAATGCAACGGTTTCGACGAGAGTCTCGAAGTGGCCGAGGACGTCGATTTCTGCTGGCGACTGCAGGCTGCGGGTTGGCGACTGAGGTACGAACCGGTTGCGCATGTCGCCCACGATCATCGAGTTCAGTTCGACAAGTGGTTCGCCAGGAGAGCGTTCTACGGCACGGGCGCGGCGCCGTTGGCTGCAAGACACGAGGGTTCGGTTCCGCCGATGGCGATGTCGTTCTCGACGCTCTTCGCGTGCATCGCCGCCGCAACACTGACCCGTTCCGGTCTTGCGAGTGCGCTGGGCGCTCTGCTCTTCACGGTGTATCGCCTGCGAAAGATGTTCAACGGGCTGAGTCAGCCCACCCGGATCGCAGCGATCCTCACTGCGCAGGGGTTTGTCGGAGGATTCTGGCAACTCGCCTCGGCGATGTGTCGTCACTACTGGCCGGTGACTCTTCTGGCGGTGATCGCTTCCCGTCGAATTCGGCGACTGGCCGTCGCTGCGGCAGTCACCGAAGGTTTGGTGGACTGGTATCGCCACCGTGAGCCAGGCGGGCTGGGTCCGGTTCGGTACGTCTTCTTCAAACGAGCAGATGACATCGCGTATGGAGCCGGACTCTGGCGGGGCGCGTTCGACGCCCGTGACTGGGCGGCGCTGAAACCTCGAATCACCAAGTGACAGAAGCCGACTACGCAGATTTCCTGGTTGTCGGTGGTGGCACGTGTGGCTGCGTCGTCGCAGCCAGGCTCAGTGAAGATCCATCCGCCACGGTGATGCTCCTCGAATCGGGAAGCGGATATCGTTCGGCGCTCGAACTTCCGGACGTCCTGGGTGATCCGTACCGACTGCCGGTCGGACCTGCGAGCGAATACACGTGGACCTATCCGGTCGAACTGACACCGCGTCGGGCGTCCACGATTGCGCGCGGGCGGACGCTCGGTGGGTCCGGGGCCGTCAACGGTGCGTACTTCACGCGCGCGACCCGCGCAGATTTCGAGAACTGGCCGAGTGCTTGGCGATACGACGACGTCTTGCCGTACTTCAAGAAGTCTGAGACGGATCGTGATTTCGAGGGCGAGTTCCACGGGTCCGCCGGTCCGATCCCGGTCGAGCGTCGAGCGTGGGACCAACTGCATCCACTGAGCGGTGAGTTTCATGCGGCAGCGCTCGGAGCGGGCTTTCCCGACGACGTCGACAAGAATGCGCCGGACTCGTTCGGCGTCGGCCGAGTGCCACTGAACGTGGCGGATCATCGTCGGATCAGTACTGCGATCGGGTATCTGATGCCGGCGTTGCACCGCCCGAATTTGCGGGTAGAATCCGGAGTGAACGTCATTCGCATCGTATTCTCGGGAACCCGTGCGATCGGCGTCGACGTTCTCGAAGACGGCAACGTCCGACGCATTCGTGCCGACCACGTGATCGTGTGTTCGGGTGCGGTGGCGACGCCGCACATTCTCTTGAATTCCGGTGTTGGTCCGGCGGAACAACTTGCAGAGCAAGGAGTTTCCGTCATTCTCGATCGACCTGGCGTCGGCCAGAACTTCGTCGACCATCCGGAAGTGCTGCTGCCGTACCATTTTTCGACGCCTCGTACGATTCGCTCGCAGACACCGGTGCTGGAGACTGCACTCAATCTCGCCGAGCTTGAAATCCGTCCGTACACCGCATCTTTCACAGACTTGGTTCCCGGTGTGCCTCGCATGGATCACGGCGTCGGGGTGGTCCTCATGGCGCCGCGCAGTCGGGGGAGCATCGAACTGGTATCGGGGGATCCCGCTGGGGCACCGCGTATTCGATACAACTACGTCGCGTCGATGCACGATCGAGCAGCCATTCGGGAAGGAATGCAGATCGCCGAGAACCTTCTCGAGTCGATCGCCGAGACCGGGTTGATCGATCGCCCCGTCGTGGAGTACACAGGCGAGTGGATCGAATCTCGCCTCGGTACGTCCTTGCACATGTCCGGTAGCTGCGTGATGGGCGCCGAATCGGACCCGTTCGCAGTCGTCGATGATCGGTGCCGTGTGATCGGCGCGCAAGGACTCAGTATTGTTGACACGTCAATCCTGCCGACGATCCCGACCCGCGGCCCACACGCGACCGCGGTGATGGTCGCGGAACGAGCAAGCGCCATCCTGCTCGGTGACGAGTGACCGCGAGGGGCAGCAGGCTAGGTCGACAGTCATACCGAATGGTCGTTCTCGCCTATGGGCTGTGATCGGCGTTACAGTGGTCCACGGAGCGGAGGAACGCAAAATATGGCACGTGAACAGGCTGTGTCCGGCAACCCGTGGGTGGCGGTCAGGCCAGGGGATGACGTCGCGTTACTCGCGCGGCGACTTTCGTCTGCCCATCAGTCGTTCATCGATGCCCGCGGCGTGCCCGGCCAGGGGCTGACCGACGACTCCCATGTCCGTTCGGTCGTGCTCGAGTCCTGGATGCGGAGCCGCAACAAGGGAGTAAATCCTGATGTTGTCGGCAACCCTGAGATGCTCGAAGGGTTGGAACTCGAAAAATATCGGTCCGCGCATCCCATGTCACTGATCCGTCCGGTGATTCGGAAACTCCTGGTGGAAGATGCTGCCGAGACCGGATTGCTGATCGCGATCAGCGACGCACACGGTCGACTGCTCTGGGTCGAGGGTGACAACTCGGCCAAGGACAAGGCGTTGTCCATGAACTTCGTCGAAGGCGCCGACTGGAGCGAAGATCGTGTCGGCACCAATGCGCCGGGAACGGCGCTTGCTCTCGACCACTCCGTACAGATTTTCGGATCCGAGCATTTCAACCGAACCGTGCACGACTGGAGTTGTTCGGCCGCACCCGTCCACGATCCCACCACTGGGCAAATCCTTGGTGCCATCGACATCACCGGTGGTCCCAGGGTCGCGGTTCCCGAAGTGCTGTCGCTGATCCGTGCAACTGTTGCGGCCGCCGAATCGGAATTGCGATTCCACCTCTTGAACTCGCCTATCCCGCTCAGCGCGACGGCTCCGCGCCTCGAAACATTCGGTGCCGGACGGCCGACGCTGGTTCGCGGCGGTGACCGCATCCCGATTTCGCAGCGTCACGCCGAGATTCTCCTTCTGCTCTCCGAACATCCGGAGGGTCTGAGCTCCGACCACCTTGCGGTCCTGCTCGACGAGGGGGAGCTCGACGCAGTGACCATTCGCGCGGAAATGTCGCGGCTTCGTAAGGTTTTCGGTGCCGACCGGCTGGCTTCGCGTCCTTATCGGATCATCACGGAGTTCACGACAGACGTCGGCGACGTGCGGGCAGCGTTGGATCGCGGAGACGCGGCGACGGCGATGAAACTGTATTCGGGCCCGGTACTGGCAGGCTCGGCCTCCCCGGGAATCGAAGAGGTGCGGGAAGAACTACGCACCAGGGTTCAGGCGGCTCTGCTGCGTGGAGGTGACGCCAACCTGCTGGCCCGGTGGACCACGTCCGTACACGGGCGCGAAGACTCCGTCGTGTGGGAGGCCTACCTGTCCACGTTGGATCCTCAATCTCCGCTGTATTCCCAGGTCCAGGCAAGAATTGATCTCCTCGACCGCCAATTGGGCATCTGAGAATCATCTGCGTTTCTCGCACGCAACGTACTTGCAACGTTGCAACTCCTAGTGTTGTGAATCACACCCCACCGGGGGGTGGGATTGCAGTCACCTATTTGGTGGATGCGCCCAGGAAGATCACGTTTACATAGGAGCTTGCAATGACCGTGTACGCCCGTCCAGGTACCGCCGACGCGATCATGTCCTTCCAGTCTCGATACGACAACTGGATCGGCAACGAATGGGTTGCTCCGGTCAAGGGTCAGTACTTCGAGAACCCGACACCGGTGACCGGACAGAATTTCTGTGATGTGGCTCGTTCCACCGCAGAAGACATCGAGCTCGCTCTCGACGCAGCGCACGCAGCAGCTCCGGCCTGGGGCAAGACCTCGGTCGCCGAGCGCGCGATCATCTTGAACAAGATCGCTGATCGTATGGAGGAGAACCTCGAATCCATCGCACTCGCCGAGTCGTGGGACAACGGCAAGCCGATCCGCGAGACCCTCAACGCCGACATTCCGCTCGCCATCGATCACTTCCGCTACTTCGCGGGAGCTATTCGCGCACAGGAAGGTTCGCTTTCGGAGATCAACTCCGACACCGTGGCGTACCACTTCCACGAGCCGCTCGGCGTAGTCGGCCAGATCATTCCGTGGAACTTCCCGATCCTCATGGCCGTGTGGAAGCTCGCACCCGCCCTTGCTGCCGGCAATGCCATCGTGCTCAAGCCTGCCGAGCAGACACCCGTCTCGATCCTGCACCTCATCGGCATCATCGGTGACCTGCTGCCTGCCGGTGTGCTCAACATCGTCAACGGCTTCGGCGTCGAGGCCGGAAAGCCGCTCGCGTCGAGCCCGCGTATCAAGAAGATCGCGTTCACCGGTGAAACCACCACAGGTCGCCTGATCATGCAGTACGCGTCGCAGAACCTCATCCCCGTGACCCTCGAACTAGGTGGCAAGAGCCCCAACATCTTCTTCTCCGACGTCCTCGCCTCCAACGACGACTACCAGGACAAGGCACTCGAGGGCTTCACGATGTTCGCCCTCAACCAGGGCGAGGTTTGCACCTGCCCGTCACGTTCGCTGATCCAGGAAGACATCTTCGACGAGTTCCTCGCGATGG
This sequence comes from Rhodococcus sp. AQ5-07, assembly GCF_009707305.1. NCBI lineage: Bacteria > Bacillati > Actinomycetota > Actinomycetes > Mycobacteriales > Nocardiaceae > Rhodococcus > Rhodococcus sp. AQ5-07. The sequence goes on from NZ_CP046099.1 coordinate 388,875, forward strand.
CCGCCATTCGCACCAAGGCTGTGCGCCAAGGGGATCCGCTCGACACCGACACCATGATCGGTGCCCAGGCCAGCAACGATCAGCTCGAGAAGATCCTCTCGTACATCGAGATCGGCAAGGCCGAAGGCGCCAAGGTCATCACCGGTGGTGAGCGGGCCGAACTCGGCGGAGACCTGTCCGGCGGCTACTACGTCCAGCCGACGGTGTTCACCGGCAACAACAAGATGCGCATCTTCCAGGAAGAGATCTTCGGACCCGTCGTCTCGGTCACCTCGTTCAAGGACTACGACGAGGCCATCGAAATCGCCAACGACACGCTCTACGGTTTGGGCGCCGGTGTCTGGTCCCGCGACGGCGGAGTTGCGTATCGAGCAGGCCGCGACATCCAGGCCGGTCGCGTCTGGACCAACACGTACCACCAGTACCCGGCACACGCCGCTTTCGGTGGATACAAGCAGTCCGGCATCGGCCGCGAGAACCACCTGATGATGCTCTCGCACTACCAGCAGACCAAGAACCTCCTGGTCAGCTACGCCCAGAAGGCTCAGGGCTTCTTCTGATCGACCCACCGGCACCCGTGAGCCCCTCGCTGCGGGTGCCGGTGCGCAAGACTGCAACACGCGAAACCTGCACAAACACACGGAGGTTGGAATGAGCGCCACGGACACACCCGATACCGGCGCCGTTCCACCCCGGTTGGTGACCACCGCTGGGGCGGCTGACCTGCTACGCCGCCTCAGCGGGACTCACGGCGAACTGATGATGCATCAATCCGGCGGATGCTGCGACGGCTCGGCCCCGATGTGTTATCCCTCAGGCGAATTCATCGTCGGGGACCGTGACGTACTACTCGGAATCGTCGATCTCCGACTTGCTGTCGGAGAGATTCCCGAAGACCTTCCCACCGGAACCGACGCTGTACAGGTCTGGATTTCCGGATCACAGTTCGAAGCCTGGAAGCACACCCAGTTGGTGCTGGACGTCGTGCCCGGCCGCGGCAGTGGATTCAGCCTGGAGTCTCCTGAAGGATTCAGATTCCTCAGTCGAGCAAGGGCGTTCACACCGGACGAAAACGAAGCACTCGGCGCTTCGAGCATTCTCGTAGGCGCTGATTGGGAAGCGGGCGTGCGTCCTTCGCCCCCGACGGTTCCCCAGGTCGTCGCCGAGGCCGTCGATGCCTGCCCGGTGCCGGGCGCGGCCGCCCGATCCTGAGAACGGCCGCCTGAAGAAGATCTGAACAGACTCGGGGCCGCTCACATGACAGCCAGTTAACAGCACGGTCATCTCCAGGCGACCTTCTCCGTACATCGCCCACATACCGTTCATTTCACGCGACGCATCCACCGTGCGTCGTCTCATTCTTGACCGATTCAGAGGATGGACATGTCTCTTTCCGACCACGCAACCGGCAAAAACGCCGGTGCCGCGGGTGCACACCACGACGGCGCAGACTTCCATGCGGAAGACAATTCGTATCTGGAGAAACGAACACTCCGAAAGGGAACAGCAGGGTGGGTGCTGCTTGCGGGGTTGGGTGTCAGCTATGTGATTTCCGGTGACTACGCCGGCTGGAACAACGGTCTGGCCGAAGGTGGTTTCGGTGGCCTTCTCATCGCGGCCGTCGTCATCGCGGGGATGTACCTGGCGATGGTGCTCGGTATGGCCGAGATGTCGTCGGCACTTCCTGCCGCTGGTGGTGGATACACGTTTGCCAGACGGGCCATGGGGCCCTGGGGCGGATTTGCCACCGGCACAGCAATTCTCATCGAGTACTCGATAGCACCCGCAGCGATCGCGACCTTCATCGGTGCGTACGTCGAGTCCCTGAACCTGTTCGGGATCACCGACGGGTGGTGGGTGTACCTCGCGGTGTACGCGATCTTCATCGGCATTCACCTCACCGGCGCCGGTGAGGCACTCAAGGCGATGTTCATCATCACCGCCATTGCACTCGTCGGCCTGGTCGTGTTCGCGGTTTCGGCTGTCGGCCTTTTCGATTCGTCCAACCTCACCGATATCGCCGTCGACACCAGCGCAGTCGGATCGTCGTCGTTCCTGCCATTCGGTCTGCTCGGAATCTGGGCCGCCGTGCCCTTCGCGATCTGGTTCTTCCTTGCCGTCGAAGGTGTACCGCTGGCCGCCGAGGAAGCGCGTGAGCCGGAGAAGAACGTCCCCCGCGGCATCATCATCAGCATGTTGATCCTGATCGTCACAGGCGCAACGGTTCTCTTCCTCGCCACCGGTGCGCTCGGCGCCGACGCCCTGTCCACCTCCGGAAATCCGCTCGTCGAGGCGCTGGGGGACAGCGGAGCGGCAAAGGCCGTCAACTACATCGGACTTGCCGGTCTGGTCGCGAGCTTCTTCTCGATCATGTACGCCTACTCACGTCAGACGTTTGCTCTCTCCCGCGCCGGCTACCTGCCGAAGAACCTGTCGGTGACCAACAAGCGCAAGGCCCCCACTCTCGCGCTCGTCGTTCCCGGAATCATCGGCTTCGCGCTCTCACTCACCGGTGAAGGTGCCATGTTGCTCAACATGGCGGTGTTCGGCGCGGCAGTCAGCTACGTCCTGATGATGGTGAGTCACATCGTTCTTCGTAAGCGTGAGCCGAACATGCCGCGCCCGTACCGCACGCCCGGCGGTATCGCCACCACCTCGTTTGCGCTCGTGATCGCGGCAGTGTCGGTGGTGGCCACCTTCCTGGTCGATCCCGTTGCGGCATTGCTGACGTTGGTTGCCTTCGGAGTTCTGATGGCGTACTTCGGTCTCTACAGTCGTCACCACCTTGTTGCCAACTCGCCGGACGAGGAGTTTGCTGTACTTGCACAGGCGGAAGAAGAATTGGGATGAGTCGCGGGATGGCCAAGTATCACCAGCAGGTATCCGGAACCAACTACTCGTTCGACGGTCTCGTCGATCTGATGGCAAAAGCGACACCACTGCGGTCGGGTGACGAACTAGCCGGTTGCGCGGCAAGCTCCGATGCTGAACGTGCTGCTGCCCAATGGGTTCTGGCTGATCTTCCGTTGACTGTGTTCCTCGAAGATCTGTTGGTTCCGTACGAGGACGACGAGGTGACCCGGCTCATCATCGACAGCCACGATCGCCTCGCATTTGCGCCGGTGGCCCACCTGACTGTTGGCGGATTACGGGACTGGCTGCTCGAGACTGCGTCGGCGCCGGAAGCTTCAGCACGCTTGTCTGCCGTGAGTCCCGGTCTGACCCCCGAGATGGTTGCCGCGGTCAGCAAGATCATGCGCAATCAGGACCTGATCGCCGTCGCCAAGGCCATCACGGTCACCGCGGGGTTCCGCACTACCATCGGACTGCCTGGACGGCTGAGCACCCGACTCCAGCCAAACCACCCGACGGACGATCCACGCGGCATTGCGGCGGCCACATTGGACGGTCTCCTGATGGGATGTGGCGACGCCGTCATCGGCATCAACCCCGCGACGGATTCACCCCAGGCCACCTCGGATCTGCTCCACCTGCTCGACGACATCCGTCAGCGATTCGAGATCCCGACTCAGTCGTGCGTGCTCTCTCACGTGACCACCACGATCGGACTGATCGAATCGGGGGTGCCGGTCGATCTTGTCTTCCAATCGATTGCCGGTACCGAAGGCGCCAATTCCGGTTTCGGAGTGAACATTCCGCTACTGCGCGAGGGTAACGAGGCCGGACGCTCCTTGAACCGCGGAACGGTCGGCAACAACGTCATGTACCTCGAGACAGGGCAGGGGTCCGCCCTCAGTTCAGGTGCCCACTACGGCACCGGCGGAGCCCCGGTCGATCAGCAGACACTCGAGACCAGGGCATACGCCGTGGCTCGAGATCTCGAGCCGCTGCTGGTCAACACGGTGGTCGGTTTCATCGGTCCCGAGTACCTCTACGACGGCAAGCAGATCATTCGCGCGGGCTTGGAAGATCACTTCTGCGGAAAACTCCTCGGGCTGCCGATGGGAGTGGACGTCTGCTACACCAACCACGCCGAAGCCGATCAAGACGACATGGACAACCTCCTCACCTTGCTGGGCGTCGCCGGCGCGGCGTTCGTGATCGCGGTGCCCGGCGCCGACGACGTGATGCTCGGCTATCAAAGTCTGGCGTTCCACGACGCGTTGTACGTGCGTAAGGTCCTCGGTTTGCAGCCCGCCCCGGAGTTCGAGACCTGGCTCCACAACTTGGGGATGACCGACGCAAACGGTCGGGTTCTTCCGATCGACGCCGAAATGTCGCCGCTGCGGGCTTTGACGGTGAACTCATGACCGAAGATCAGGCACCGATCCTCGATTTCTGGGGTCCACTGCGCAAGACCACACAATCGCGTATCGGGTTGGGGCGTGCCGGAGATTCGTTGCCCACCAAGCGGGTTCTCGAATTCAAGGCAGCACACGCCGCAGCCCGCGACGCAGTGCACGAGCCACTCGATTCCGAGACTCTCGCCAGTCGGGTCGACGGGGTGGGTATCGGGGCACCGGTGGTAGTCGCGAGCAGCGTCTCCACTCGCAGCGAGTATCTCCGGAGACCCGACCTGGGTCGCCAGCCTGCTGACCTGAGCGCGATCAAGAGCTCCGACAAGGAAATCGGGTTCATCCTCGCCGACGGACTCTCCCCGCGAGCACTGATGGACCACGGCGAGCAACTACTGTCCGCGTTGGTCACGGTGTTGGGGGAGCGGTACTCGATTGCGCCGCCGGTGATCGCCACGAATGCCCGTGTGGCACTGGGTGATCACATCGCCGCCGCGATGGGAGTGCAGACGGCGATCGTCCTGATCGGCGAACGTCCAGGGCTCTCCGTTGCGGACAGCGTCGGGATCTATCTGACTCACCTTCCGCGCGTCGGTCGTACCGACGCGGATCGAAACTGCATTTCCAATGTCCACCCACCCGAGGGCCTCGGATACGAGCAGGCTGCTCGTGTCGTCCTGGGGTTGGTGACGGGAGCGCGCCAATTGGGCCGCTCCGGCGTCGACCTCAAGGACACCTCTCGCGCCGACGCCGTTGCGTCGGGAGAAGTGCTGACGCTCGATTAGTTGACAGCTGCACGGCATACCCGGGTCGATCGACACTCGGGTATGCCGTCGTACCCGAATCACGACGAAAATGAGGGAATCGATGTTCCGTTCGCTGCATGCCCGCGCCCTGTGTGCGTTGGCCGTAGGTAGTGTCCTGTTGAGTGCAACTGCATGTAGTTCGGCCGAGAGTGCCACGAAAGAGGATGCGGCGCAGGGTAGTTCATCCTGCGCGGCGTTGGATCCCAGTCTGGCGTGGTACGGCGACAACCGTGTGAGGTTGGATGCCATGATGACGGAGTTCGGAACGTGTGGAGCTGCAGGTGATGTCGATGACGGCGCTCCGTTGGCGCTCTTCGACTGGGACAACACAGTTGTCAAGAACGACATCGGAAGCGCCACTGCATTCTGGATGATCAAGAACAACAAGGTGTTACAGCCCGCCGGAGCGGACTGGGCAACCATCAGTCGCTTCATGACTCCAGCCGGCGCTGCCGCACTTTCCGCCGCGTGTGGCTCGGAGACCGCACCGGGTCAACCCTTGGTAACCAGTACCGACTTGGACTGCGCTGACGAGATCGTTGCGGTACTCGAGGAGAAGACTCGCGACGGACAGGTTGCATTCGACGGCTACGATCACCGCCGGACCAAGGCTGCATACGCGTGGGCGGTGCAGTTGATGGCAGGGCACACCGAGGACGAGATCACCGAGTACGCCCGCGCAGCGCGTGCTGAGAATCTCGCTGCTGCAGAAGGATCCGATCAGACCGTCGGTACCACGGAAGTCGACGGCTCGGTGCGTTACTACGAGCAAATCGAAGATTTGGTGAAAACCCTCGGCGCTCATGGATTCGACGTGCGGATCATCTCCGCGTCGGCCGAACCGGTCGTTCGTGTCTGGTCGGAGCAGCTGGGATTGGATGCCGATCACGTGATGGGAGTTCGGCCGATCGTCGAGGGCGGCGTTCTGACGGGGCGCCTGCGGGGATGTGGTGGGGTTGCGGACGGTGACGACTCGGTCATTCCGTACATCGATGGGAAGCGGTGTCAGGTCAACGAGGTTGTATACGGGGTCCAAGGGCCTACGGCGTTCGAGCAGTTGCCTGCCGATCGGCGTCAGGTGTTTGCTGCCGGTGATTCTGTCACCGACGTGACGTTCCTCGGAGATGCGACCGGTGCGCGCCTGGTGATCAACCGCAACAATCCCGAACTGATGTGCAATGCCTATGACAACAGTGACGGAAAATGGCTGGTCAACCCCATGTTCATCGAACCGAAAGCACAGGCGGTTGCTCCCTATCACTGCTCGACCGATGCCTACACCGACGCGGCCGGGGCCAAAGGCGCCGTGACTCGTGCGGACGGCAGCGTGATCCCCGATCAGGCCGATACCGTCGCCTGAAACGATATCGGGCGCTCAGAAGTAGAAGGTGCGATTCCTGGCGGCGCATTTGAGCTTGCCCACCTGTAAACCGGCAAAGGCGATCCATCGACCCCGCGGCATTCCGCTGAGCCTTTGTGGAATCAACGGATTCAGCAAGATTAGGCCGGCAAGAGTGGTGAGCGAAGATTTTATCGTCGGTCGTCGGACCCCGTAGTCACGAAATGCAAGAAATAGCTCGACTTCAGCCATACCGTACGACACGGTCTGGTGCCATGTTCCGCTAAGGGTTGATCGAAGCCGGTAGGCGACGGTTGCCTTAGGCGCGTGGGCGAAGGACAGGCCTGAGATCTGGGCTCGCCACGAAAACTCGACATCCTCGCCCGCTGTCATCGATTCGTCAAAGCCGCCGATCGAATCGAAGGCGCGCTTCCAGATTCCAATGTTGCAACCCATCGCAGAAGGAAGAAAGCGGCCGAGAACCAGCCCGTCCGTCGAGGAAAACGGTCGCCACGAATGCACTTCCGGCGAATTGATCGATTCTGATTCCACGCCGCCGGCAATCAGATCTGCGAATTCGGCCGAAAGAAGCAGCTGGGTCAGCCAGGAGCTGTGGACGCGGTCGTCACCGTCGCAAAATGCAAGAAATTGCCCACGCGCATTTGCCGACCCATTGTTCCGGGCAAAGCTGATTCCAGCTCTCTGAGAAGAATCTATATATCGAAGGTCGAGCTCAGCCGTGAGCGGGTGATTTGCAATGTGCTGTTCGAGACCGTCTGTCGATCCATTGTCACTCACGATGACCTCGAAAACTCCGCCGAAGTTCTGCTCGCTCAACGCAGTCAGCTGGACGTCGATGTATTTCATGACGTTTAGGCAGGGGATTATCACAGACACCATCGGAGCTATCACGCTGCAAACATACCGGATCGTCCGAATTGTCAGTCGGGGAGCCCCTCGTCAGCTACTCGACACATGGCAAAGTGTGTGTGATCTGATTCTTTCGAGCCCTTCACTGGGCTTCGGAGACCCAGGGGTGTCCGCTGACATGCTGGAGCCGCAGAGGCGGCACGTGAGTAGGAGAAATTGATGGCCTTCGCTGGCAATGTGGACGAACTGGCGCTGCTCCAAGCAGTACGTCTCAAGGAGCGGGTCGGAGCGGTTGTACTGGCCGAGCACTTGGGCGTCAGTGCAGCGTCCGGTCAAGCTGCGTACGACGCACTTGTCGCGCAGGGTAAAGCGGCCGAAGCAGAAGGTGCCATCAGCCTGACCGAGAAAGGCCTCGCGGAACTCGAAGATCAGTTGGACGCTGAGCGGGTCTCGATCGACGAGGACTCCATCGGCGAGGTGTACGAGGCTTTCGTTCCGCTGGACGAGGAGTTCGTTGCACTTATCGACGACGCAGACGCGAATTCCCTTGCCGAGCTGGACCGCCGGGCTGCAAACCTGTTCGACGATTTGTCGGCATTCGTTCCGCGGTTGTCCCGCTACCAGGATCTCTTCTCGGATGCTCTCGCTAAAGTTCAAGCGGGGGAGTCCAAGTGGATTTCAGAACCGATCATCGACTCCTATGCCACGGTGTGGGGAGAGATCCGTCAGGAGCTTTTCGGGGCTGCCGGAAAGGCTTGATTCGTAGCGCTGGACCTGACGCAGTTCAGCGTGGGCCGTCCGATTCGTGCGAACGAATCGGACGGCCCACGGCATGTGAAGAGCCGTGAAACTCGTTTCCATTGCATACAAGTCGTGACCGAGATCACTCCTACCCCCTTTCGGGGGTAGTGCGGGGGTGAGCCACATCACTACCTTTCCTCCTATCGACGGTGATGCCCACAGGGCGACACCACGGGACCACGGAGGAATCGAGTGACCACAGTCTCTCCCACAGGCGGCAACAGCGCCGCCGGCGCCGGGGGTGCGAGTGCCGCAGGCGCGACACAACCCCCGCAGACCACCAGTGTGCGGCGCGTCGCGATCGCGAGCTGCATCGGCACGACCATCGAGTTCTACGACTTCTTCATCTACGGAACTGCTGCGGCACTTGTCTTTCCGACGGTATTCTTCCCCGCGCTCGGTGCCACCGCGGGAACCGTCGCATCGTTTGCGACCTTCGCAGTCGCATTTATCGCCCGGCCCGTCGGCGCAATGCTGTTCGGACACTTCGGTGATCGCATCGGTCGCAAGAAGACTCTGATCTCGACGCTCCTGCTCATGGGTATCTCGACGCTCCTGATCGGCTTGCTACCCGGTGCGGCAACTATCGGTGTTGCGGCTCCGATCATCCTGGTGCTCTTGCGATTCGGCCAAGGCTTCGCGGTCGGTGGTGAATGGGCAGGCGCAACTCTGCTCACCGCGGAATACGCCCCACCGGGCAAACGTGGTCTGTATGCGATGTTCCCGCAGCTCGGCCCCGCAATCGCCTTCGTGCTCTCGAGCAGTACATTCCTCATCACCGGCGCTGTTCTCGGCGATACCAACCAAGCCTTCCTCGACTACGGCTGGCGTATCCCGTTCTTGTTCTCCATCGTGTTGGTCGGCATCGGCCTCTACATGCGACTCGCCATCGAGGAGACCCCGGTCTTCAAGGCGGAGCAGGCAGAGCGCGTCGCAGAGCAGAAGAACGAAGCACCTCGCACCCTTCCGTTCCTGGATGCCTGGCGGTTCCAGACCAAGGAAATCCTGCTCTCGGCCGGCGCCCTCGCTTGCCTGTTCGCGTTCTTCTACATGGGCACGGCGTTCCTCACGAGCTACGGAACCAAGACCCTCGGCTTCTCCCGCCCGTTCGTCCTGTCGGTCGGTATCGCGTCCGCCTTCGTCTTCGGTGCGGCGATCATCGTCTCCGCCTTGTACTCGGACCGCATCGGGCGTCGCAAGGTCATCATGATCTCTTGTGGTCTGGCTGTGGTGTGGGCGCTCATTCTGTTCCCGCTCCTGGACACCGGAACACCGATCGCGTTCATCCTCGGAATGTTCGGCACGCTGATGATCTTCGGAATCGCGTACGGCCCCTGTGGTGCGCTGCTTCCGGAAATGTTCCAGACCCGCTACCGCTACACCGGTGCCGGCCTCGGCTACAACCTCGCCGGAGTGCTCGGCGGCGCAGTGCCGCCGCTGATCGCCGCACCGCTGGCCTCGGCCTACGGGAGTATGGCCATCGGAATCATGTTGGCAATCCTCGGCGTGGTGAGTCTGGTCTGCACCTGGGCGCTCGTCGAGACCAAGGACCACGCCCTGTAAACACTGTGCGCCTTTATTAACCGCCGGCGGTTAATAAAGGCGCACAGCAGGCGGGTGGGGTGTCCGGACTCTGAACAGTTACGGACACCCCGCACCGGGAAGTATGTCGTGCATCACACCGAATCGAGTAAATTCGTAGATGAGAGGGTCCGCTGCGGCGGCCCCTCTCATAGGTGCCTGAACAGGTAACCGGAGAGGACAGAACACATGAGTACGCCGCTGCCCAGCTATACGTCCGGAGTATGGGACGGTCCGATGCTGGGCGACACCATCGGAGACAACCTCGATCGCACGGTTGCCGCACACGGTGACCGCGATGCGTTGATCGACCACGCCAGCGGTCGACGATGGACGTACCGGGAGTTCGCCGAGCAGGTGAACGGGCTCGCTGCCGAACTACTTTCCCGTGGTGTGGGGAAGGGCGACCGAGTGGGAATCTGGGCTCCCAACTGTCCGGAATGGACGTTCACGCAATACGCGACGGCAAAGATCGGCGCGATCCTGGTCAACATCAATCCGGCGTACCGCTCGCACGAGTTGCAGTACGTGCTCGAGCAGGCCGGAATCTCGACGCTGGTGTCTGCGGCCAGCTTCAAGACCTCGGACTACGCGTCGATGATCGAGACGGTGCGGCCGCAGTGCCCGGATCTGACGTCGGTGCTCCTGCTCGGTTCACCCGAGTGGGACGCGGTGCTTGCCGACGGGTTGGCGGCCCAGGCCAGCGATCCGGCTCCGCTCGCAGCTGCCCAAGCCGCGCTGTCGGCCGACGACGCGATCAACATCCAATACACCTCGGGCACTACCGGTTTCCCGAAGGGCGCGACGCTCAGCCACCACAACATCCTCAACAACGGCTACTTCGTCGGCGAGTTGTGCCACTACAGCGAGGTCGATCGGGTGTGCATCCCGGTGCCGTTCTATCACTGCTTCGGCATGGTGATGGGCAACCTTGCGTGCACCAGTCATGGTGCTGCCATGGTCATTCCGGGCCCCGCCTTCGATCCGCGCGCTTCGCTCGAGGCCGTCCAGGCCGAAAAGTGCACGTCCCTCTACGGCGTTCCGACGATGTTCATCGCCGAGTTGGCGCTGCCGGACTTCGACAGCTTCGATCTGTCGTCCCTTCGCACCGGCATCATGGCGGGTTCGCCCTGCCCGGTCGAAGTGATGAAGCAGGTCATCGATCGCATGGGCATGGCAGAGGTGTCCATCTGCTATGGCATGACCGAGACGTCGCCGGTGTCGCTGCAGACCCGCTCCGACGATTCGATCGAGCATCGCACCGAAACCGTCGGTCGGGTGGGGCCGCACCTCGAGATCAAGATCGTCGATCCGGCAACCGGACTGACGGTGCCGCGCGGCGAGCCGGGCGAACTGTGCACGCGTGGTTACTCGGTCATGCTCGGCTACTGGGAGAACCCGGAGAAGACCGCCGAGGCTATCGACGCTGCCCGGTGGATGCACACCGGAGACATCGGAGTCATGGACGAGGCCGGATACGTCGCTATCACGGGACGCATCAAGGACATGGTCATCCGCGGTGGTGAGAACGTATATCCGCGTGAGATCGAGGAGTTCCTTTACACCCATCCCGACATTCTCGACGCGCAGGTCATCGGTGTGCCGGACGCCAAGTACGGCGAGGAATTGATGGTGTGGGTCCAGATGCGCGAAGGTGCAGACGATCTGGACGCCGATTCGGTCCGTGCCTTCTGCACCGGCAAGCTCGCGCACTACAAGATTCCGCGGTATGTCCATGTCGTGGACGAGTTCCCGATGACAGTCACGGGCAAGGTCCGCAAGATCGCGATGCGAGAACAGGCGATCGAATTGATCGGTCAGGCCTGAGCATATGTCCGCGAACCCAGGGGAGCGTGAGCCGGTACGCCCCGAGATCGCGCTCTCCTGGAAGCGTTCTCGACTGAGTGGCCTCGATCCGTCGTCGGCAATCGCCGTGGACACCGAGGAGCAAGACGGCGAGTCTCGTCTGCTCCGGGCCGCCGCGCCCGTGCTCGACGAGGTGTCGCAACAGATCGCGGGCACCGGTTTCTGTGTGCTGCTTGCTGATCGAGAATGTCGCGTGGTCGCTTCGGTGTACTCCGACAGCCGCGTCGAGCGGACGATCGAGCGGTTGGGCGTCGTCAACGGTTCACGCTTCGGTGAAGAGCACGCCGGTACCAATGCACTCGGTACGCCGCTCGAGGTAGGTCGAAGTGTGGTGATCCACGGGGACGAGCATTTCCTCGACAGCCTCAAGGGATTGAGCTGCTACGGCCAGCCGATCCTGCATCCCGTCACACGTCGCGTCGAGGGTATTCTCGACATGACCGGCGTTGTCTCGCAGGCCAACCCGCTGTTCGCGCCCTTCCTTGCGCGTGCTGCGGCGGATATCGAGAAACGACTGCTCGAAGGCTCCAAAGCGTCGGAGCAGCGGCTGGTCGACGCATTCCAGCGAGTTTCACATCAGCGCCACATTGCCGTCGCGGCCATCGGTGACGACATCCTGCTGAGCAACCGAACGGCCTTGGATCTGCTCGACACCGCCGACCACGTATCACTCCGGTCCTTGATCGCCGATCTCAATCCTGATCAATCGAGGCTTGTGACAGTCGAATTGGCGTCCGGTGCGCTGGCGCGAGTTCAAGCCGACCGGATTTCCGGGGCCGACGGCGGCGCACTCTTCCTGGTCGAACCACTCCAGCGGGAACGGGCACCCATCCGCAGAACCCACGAGCGGGCACCATCTCCGGGGGAGCGACTGCGCCGAGACCTCATGCGAGCGCGGGCCTCGTCGTCCGCAGTTGCCATCTCGGGTGAAGCAGGTTCCGGTCGAACTTCGGCAGCATCGGACGTGGTCGGGAGCGTCGACGCCAGTTGGCACGATGCCACGCGGATCGCGTTCGACGGCCGTGAGCAGTGGATCACCGATCTTGTGCGAGCAGCCCGTAAGCGTTCGGGCGTGGTCGTGATCGAACAGGTGCAGCTCCTTCCCGGTTCGGTGTTGCCGCTGGTCGCAGACCTGATTGACGCCAGCGCCGAGGGGCCGAAGATCGTACTGACCAGCGGGGCGGCAGTTGATCTTCCGCCGACCATCGCGGCGCTGCTTTCACGATGCGCCTCCAGGGTTGTCATCACCCCTCTGCGCGAGCGACAGGCTGAGATCGCCGAGTTGGCTCAGGCGATGTTGGAGGGGATCTCGCCCGAGTTGAGGTTGACTGCCAGCGCTGCCGAAGCGCTCGCTGCGGCCAGTTGGCCGGGCAACCTGGCCGAATTGCGCGTCGTGTTGAATCGGGCCTCAGGTGAACGCTCGAGCAATCGCATCGACGTCGTCGATCTGCCCGAGGACTATCGCACCACGACCAAGGTGTCGCGGTTGGCAGGGCGGGAGAAGGCCGAGCGCCAGGCGATCATCGGAGCGTTGAAAGACTGCGGCGGCAACAAGGTTCACGCGTCGGCGCAACTCGGAATCAGCCGAAGCACTCTCTACACACGGATGCGGGCGCTCGACATCACTGTGTAGTTTGCTGTCCGAATTGAGTTGTACAAAGTTCGGACAGTTAGCACCCCCGGAAGCGCGGAAGTATGGCGTGCATCACATTCGCACCTCACTACTTCAGGGGAGTTTCCGATGACGGCAGTAGCCGAACACACCATCAGTTCCGCGGTACAGGGTTTCCTGAACGGACCGAAGAAGCTCTACATCGGCGGCGAATTCGTCGACGCCGCTTCGGGTCAGACCTTCGCGACGTACAACCCGGCTGACGGACAGAAGCTCGCAGACGTGGCACACGGCCAGGCCGAAGACATCGACCGCGCGGTGCGCGCCGCCCGAACGGCTTTCGAGGACGGCCCCTGGTCTCGGATGAAGGCAAACGAGCGCGAGCGGATGATCTGGCGCGTCGGAGACATTCTCAGTGCTCGTGCCGAGGAATTCGGTCAGCTCGAAGCTCTCGACAACGGCAAGTCCGTTGCCATCGCCACCGCCGTCGACGTGGCTTGGGCTGCAGACGTTTTCCGCTACTACGCGGGTTGGGCCACCAAGATCGAAGGCAGCACCGTCAACGTGTCGATGCCCTTCTCTCCGGGCGGCGAGTTCCACGCCTACACCCTGCGTGAGGCAATCGGCGTCTGTGGACTGATCGTGCCGTGGAACTTCCCGCTGCTGATGTCGTCGTGGAAGCTCGCCCCCGCGCTCGCCGCCGGCAACACGGTGATCCTCAAGCCCGCTGAGCAGACCCCGCTCACCGCACTGCTTCTCGCGGAGGTCTTCGAAGAAGCAGGCTTCCCGCCCGGCGTCGTCAACATCGTTCCCGGCTTCGGCGATGCAGGTGCTGCACTGTCCGGCCACGACGACGTGGACAAGGTCGCGTTCACCGGTTCCACCGAGGTGGGTAAGAAGATCGTCGACGCCGCCAAAGGCAACCTGAAGAAGGTTACGCTCGAGCTCGGTGGCAAGAGCCCCAACATCGTATTCGCCGACGCAGATTTCGATTCCGCGGTGGAGGGTTCACTCAACGCCTGGCTGTTCAACCACGGTCAGTGCTGCGTTGCGGGTACCCGTCTGTACGTCGAGGACACCATCTTCGAGAAGTTCACCGAGGCCGTCGCGCACGCAGCGAGCCAGGTCAAGATCGGACCCGGCCTCGATCCCACCACCCAGCTCGGACCGCTGGTCTCGCAGGAGCAGTTCGACAAGGTCACCGGTTACCTCCGAGAGGGAATCGCCGACGGCGCACGTGCACTCACCGGCGGTAACCGCTGGGGCGATCAGGGCTACTTCGTCGAGCCGACTGTCTTCGTCGACGTCAAGCCCGAATTCTCCATCGTTCAGGAGGAGATCTTCGGACCCGTCGTGGCAGCGCTGCCGTTCAACGCGGACGACGGACCCATCACTGCCGCAAACGATTCCATCTACGGACTTGCCGCCGGCATCTGGACCCGTGACATTTCCAAGGCCCACCGCACGGCCAAGCGCCTCAAGGCTGGCTCGGTGTGGATCAACCAGTACAACGGCTTCGACACCGCAATGCCTTTCGGCGGATACAAGCAGTCCGGTTGGGGCCGCGAGCTCGGCGCTTCGGCTATCGATCTCTACACCCAGACCAAGGCCGTCAACATCGCCCTCTGACCGACCCCCATCGCTCATTCTCTCGTCCGACAATCAAGGAGATCACCAGTGAAGACCAAAGCTGCTGTACTGCTCGAGCCCGGAAAGCCTTTCGAGATCATGGAACTCGACCTCGACGGCCCCGGGGTGGGTGAGGTATTGATCAAGTACACCGCTGCCGGACTGTGCCATTCGGATCTGCATCTGACCGACGGTGATCTCCCGCCGCGTTACCCGATTGTCGGCGGACACGAAGGCTCGGGCATCATCGAAGAGGTCGGACCCGGCGTCACGAAGGTCAAGCCGGGCGACCACGTCGTGTGTAGCTTCATCCCCAACTGCGGCACCTGTCGCTACTGCTCGACCGGTCGCCAGAACCTTTGTGACATGGGTGCCACCATCCTCGAAGGTTCGATGACGGACGGTTCCTTCCGTTTCCACGGCAACGGAATGGATTTCGGCGGAATGTGCATGCTCGGAACATTCTCCGAGCGCGCCACCATTTCTCAGCACTCGGTGGTCAAGATCGACGATTGGCTTCCCTTGGAGACAGCGGTGGTCGTCGGCTGCGGCGTGCCTTCGGGTTGGGGAACGGCAGTAAATGCCGGTAACCTTCGCGCCGGTGACACCGCGGTGATCTACGGCATCGGGGGTCTCGGCATCAACGCCGTCCAGGGCGCCGTTTCGGCCGGCTGCAAGTATGTCGTGGTGGTCGACCCGGTTGCTCTCAAGCGTGAGACCGCACTGAAGTTCGGTGCAACCCATGCCTTTGCAGACGCCGAGAGCGCTGCTGCCAAGGTCAACGAGCTGACGTGGGGACAGGGCGCCGACGCGGCGCTCATCCTTGTCGGCACCGTCGACGAGGACGTGGTCAGTGCAGCGACAGCAGTGATCGGCAAGGGCGGCACCGTGGTGATCACGGGTCTCGCCGATCCCGCCAAGCTGACCGTGCACGTGTCGGGAACCGATCTGACGCTGAACCAGAAGACGATCAAGGGCACATTGTTCGGATCAATGAACCCGCAGTACGACATCGTGCGTTTGCTTCGTCTCTACGATGCGGGTCAGCTCAAGCTCGACGAACTGATCACCAACACCTACAGCCTCGAAGACGTCAACCAGGGCTACCAGGATCTGCGTGATGGCAAGAACATCCGTGGCGTGATCATTCACGACAAGTAGGACAACTGCTGTGCGCCTTTATTAACCGCGGGCGGTTAATAAAGGCGCACAGCACTATTTCTTGGCTTTCGACAAAATCTGCATCAACTGAAGTAGTGCCGAGAACTTCGCGAATACCGAGCGCGAGACCACCGGACCGAAAGCCGCGGTGTCGGTTGCATCGAACGCGTCGAGCAGCTCGCGGAAGCTTTCGACCTGTTTGACCATCGCGTCGAGATCGACGTGTGTGGCGGCGTCGGCATCACGCAGAGCTAGTAGGTACTGCGGCGCCGTCACCAAGGCGACTGCCGGGATCTTCCGCTCGAACAGTGGTTCACCCTCGCCGAAATGAATGACCGCTCCTGGCGCCACGATTCGGCGATCGCCTGCCCCGATGTCGCGCCACAGCGGTGCAACGATGTCGTGTACTTCTCGGCTCGTCGCGTAGAGCAGTTCCGGTTCCGGAGTGGTCACCAACGCATAGCTGCCGGTCGAGGTGTCCTCGGTATCACCCAGCGCGCCGAGGTGTTCGATCGCGATCCCGGCTACTGCGCGCGCCTGACCGGCTTCGCCCTTCCATATCTCGGGGTGCGCTTCGAGCCAGGTGGAGGTTGCCTGTCCGTGCTTGGACACCGCTGGAATTCGCAGGTGGCCAGTCGTCAGCACAAAAACGTACGACCGTCGATGCGGCTGCGCGACGGCGTGCCGCGCCAAGGCCAACATTCCCAGATGCCCGTTCTCCTCGACGCCGTTGGTTCCGTCGCTGTGAGTGATGAGCAGAATCGTCTCTTCCGGTGATGTCCCCGGGGATACCGCCCACACCGTGTCGGTCCGGGTGTCCGGATGCAGAGTTGCATCCAGAACCAGAGTCGCCCGCTGACCGGAACGAGCTGCAGCGACAACCTTCCTGCCCTCGTCGCCGGCCACCCAGACGGCGGGGATGTCGTGGTACGGCTGCGTGAACGGAAGATATTGTCCCAGTGCGTTGTCCGGAGCGATGTCACGCCACACCGCGATCACGCCGAGCACTCCGGCCTTGCGGGCCTTGTCGAGTTTCGGGCCAAGAAGGGTTGCGGAGAGAACCGGATTTCGAAGAGTCTCGTCGGTGGCGATCGGACCCCACTCGCTGACCAGGAGCTTGCGGGGAAGATCGACGTGCGGGACCTCGATCACCGCGATCGCGCCCTTGGCCAAGGACCACTTGGGGCGTCGCGCGCTGACGTAGACCAGGGGAGCGGAGATTCCCTGAGGCCCGGTCAATCCCGAGTAGGGGAATGCGGACGAAACATTGATCGGTCCCGTCGGCAATTCGATGCGAAGCCCCTCAGATGTGTCCGGTAGATCCCAGCGTTCGAAAGTGTGTGAATCACGCCGGACTTCGAGGCCCAGTTCGGTCAGTTCGTTCGCGACTTCTTCCACCACAGCGTGGTGTGAAGGTGATCCTGTCAATCGTGGCCCCAGCGCGTCGAGTCGCTGTTGGCCGGCAAGGAGGAGATCGCGATCGACGGCCTGGCCGTGATTCATGGGATTGCCTTTCGTACTACGCGACGTCTGCTCTGGTGAGGCGCCTGCCCGTGTCGTGTCCACGGTACCGAGCGGTCTGAAAAGGAGACGGAGAGCGCGCCGGATATGCCGTTTTCGCAGATATACCAGGTGCCAACGAGCCGGTCGGTCCGTACCGTATGACCTTGGCACCGAAAGACTCCGTGTTCTTCGGACAGACCAGTCCACGGCGAGAGAGGCCTACGTTGGCTACGTATCTTTACAGGTTGGGGAAGTTCGCTTTCCGCCACAAGTATCTTGTGGTGGCCGCGTGGATTATCGTGATCGCGGTGGTGGGGGGCGCTATCAGCGCCACAAATCCGACGTTCTCCAAAGAATTCAACCTTCCGGGCACCGATTCACAGCGTGCGACCGAGTTGATGAGCGAGAACTTTGCAGCTGCAGCGGAGCAGCAAACTCAGGCGTCGACCAGTATTCTCATCGCGGCAGACGACGGGCTTGCCGCGCACAGCGATCAGATCGATCAGTTGATCGCGCAGGCGAAGACGTTGCCGGACATCGTCGATCCCGAGAAGATCGTCAATCCGGTCACTCTCGCGGAGGGCAATCCAGCGGTGGCGTCGGCCGTTCTCGGCGACAACGGCAAGGTCGGGCTGATCCAGCTCAATCAGTCGATTCGCATCGAGGATCAGACGCAGGCCAACAAGACCGCGTTCCTCGACTTGATGGCAAAGTTCCGCACCGGCGGCTTGCAAGTCGAAGGAACCGGCTCGATGATGCAGGTGCAGGCCGCGGGCGGTCTGTCGGAGATGCTCGGCTTCGCGGTGGCGTTCATCGTGATGATCGTGGCGTTCGGTGCACTCATCGCGGCGTTCATCCCGTTGTTCACTGCAATTCTGGGAATTGCGCTGGCCACTCTGACTGTCACCCTCGGCTCGGGCTTCTTCGACATCAACGAAGGCGTCACGGGAATCGTCACGATGATCGGCATCGCAGTCTCGATCGACTACGCGTTGTTCATCGTGTCGCGCTACCGCAGTGAGCTCAACCTGGGCGGAACCAGGGAAGCCGCCGCCGGACGCGCAGTAGGTACTGCCGGTTCGTCTGTCGTATTCGCGGGCCTGACAGTGGTGGTCGCGCTGGCGGCCCTGGCGGTGGTCGGGGTTCCTATGATCACGCAGATGGGAATCTCGGCAGCGGTTGCCGTCATTATCGCTGTGCTCGGCGCAATCACATTGATCCCAGCGGTTCTGGGTATCTTCGGCCGATTCGCGTTCTCGCCTCGTATCCCCGGGCTGCGCCACGGTGACGAGCCCGAGACGATGGAATCCAACGGACATCGCTGGGCCAAGGTAGTCACCAAGTACCCGTGGCCGATCGCGGGTGCTGCTCTGGTCCTCCTGGTGATCGCGGCTATTCCGATGACGAAGCTCGAACTCGGACTCTCGTTCACTCAAGACGAAGAGCGACCGGCACTGGCCCTCCTGCAACGAGGATTCGGTGAAGGCGTAAACGGCGAATTGTTCGTCGTGCTCGACGCGCCCGACGGTACCGACATCACTGCGATTGCCGAAGGCACTGTCGCGCACATCAAGGGCCTCGACAACGTCGCAACGCCGGATCAGTTGATGTGGGTCGGAAACGGACCGGACGCGGCAAACCCGATGGCGGGCGCAAACTCTGCGCTCATCGCGGTCACCCCGCAGATGTCTCCGAGCGGCCCCGAAACCCACGAGCTGATGAATCAGATCCGGGACTACGGATCGACGGTGAAGTCGGAAGGCGCAGAACTCGGTGTAGCGGGTCAAACCGCGATCGTTGCAGACATGTCGTCGAAGCTCAGTTCCGCGCTCATCCCGTATCTCATCGTGGTTGTGGGGCTGGCGTTCATCATCATGATGGTCGTCTTCCGCTCGATCTTGGTGCCGCTGACCGCAACTCTCGGATTCCTGTTTTCCGTCTGTGCGACCTTCGGCGCCACGGTGGCCATTTTCCAGTTGGGCGACTTCGGGCTGATCGAGCACACACAACCCATCATCTCGTTCCTGCCGATCTTCATGATCGGTGTGGTCTTCGGGTTGGCGATGGACTATCAAGTGTTCCTCGTGACGCGAATGCGCGAGGAATACGTGCACGGATTGTCGGCCAAGGACGCCATCATCTCCGGCTACACCCATGGTGCTCGCGTGGTCGCGTCGGCGGCCATCATCATGATCTCCGTGTTCGGCGCATTCATGCTGTCCTCGGAGACGACAAGCAAGATGATGGGCTTCGGTCTCGCGGCGGCAGTCTTCTTCGACGCCTTCATCATCCGCATGATCGTGATCCCTGCGGTCATGTCGATTCTCGGTGATTCGGCGTGGAAGTTGCCGGCGTGGCTCGACAAGATCCTGCCGAACGTCGACATCGAGGGTGAAGCGATTCGGCGGATTCCGATCGAGCAGGATCCGGATTCCGATCCAGACCCGAATCAGGTGCCTGTGAGGGTGTAAGCACTCAGGTCGTCAGGACGGGGTGCCGGTTGCACAGCAACTGGCACCCCGTTCTTCTGTCTTCATGCGGCGCTCGCGCGATAGGAAACCATCCGGTTGGTAACAGAAATCGCTGTGATCGCGACAGGACTTCCAGAGGCGACGCGCATCGGGAGCGAGCCGTGACAGTGACTGCGAGGGTACGTGTCGAAGGAGCAAACCGATTCGAAGCGGGCCGAGAAGTGGACCTTCGCGCTGACGGTCGTCTCCCTGATGGCCGGTGGGACAGTGGTTGCCGGGCTGGTGGATCGGTGGAGCAGCTCGCCGTCCGGCGACATCTCGGTAGCTGCGTCATCTTCGATCACCATGACGTCCACACCGAACGAGATTCGGGCGGAGGATGTGCCTGAATTCTCGTACGTCACGCCGAGCGCGGTGTACCCGACAACGATTCCGGGTTGTGCGAGTGTCGAAGCGCCAGAGGAGGAGACGTTCTTCTCCTACATTCTGGACGGTTCTGACACGTACGACGATCCGCGTTTTCCGTGGTTCTCGAGCGCCAAGGCAGCCGCGATGTCCGACGCGGTCAAACAGGCGCTCCCGAAAGATGTCGAGCTGAAGTTCGCCAGCCCGGGTAATTCGCTGCAGTTCGGGCCGATCTCTGCACCTTCGAACACAGATGGGCTGCCCGAGGGATTCTCGCTCGAGGAGTTGGCGTCCACCACTGCGTCCGGGACGCTGATTCGGGACGGGAAGATCGGCGCGCTCAGCCTGATGCTGCACTCGAGTTCTGATCCGATCCCATCGTGTGTTGCGGGGTCGCTCGTCGAACGTCGGGTGCTGGCCGACCAGTCTGTGGTGGATCTGCAGGATACGTGGAGCGAAACCAATGGTGTACGCACCCTTAATCGGTCGGCAATGTTGTACGGAGTCGACGGGACCCGTATTCAGGCGTATCTCAACGACACGAACAACGACGGAGGTCCGGACGCCGAGAGTTCCGGCGTGGTGCCACTGACGCTCGACGAACTTGTAACCCTTGTCGAAATGCCACAGCTGCGAATCACCACGCCAGTTCCCCCGGGTACGGCACCGCTTTCGCCCGGGTGCCACGGGATCCCTCGAGACTCTAGCGACGTGGCCGAACTCGATCGCGCGACGATCGAACGTCTCAACGCCGTACTCGAGATCAGATGGCGTGCTGTACCTCCGGGTTTTCCGATTCTTGATGCCGGACCGGGCGCTCTGACGGTCGCGGAGAATGACAGGTCCACCGCATGTCAGAGATTTCTCACTCGGACGGGAGAGAACGAGTCGACGCTCAACATGACAATTACCGGCGGACAACCACTCCCCGCGGAGCCCAACAAATACGACCCCTCCTACTACGGGCACCCCTTGGAGTTCGTGACGCGACCGGATGGATCCGTGATCGAGCGAGACGAACGGGATTACTCGACCGTACCCATGACAAATGACGGCTCGAAAGCAGAATCGACGCAGGAAACGAGCAGGTCGGTGGTCGTCACCCGTCCGAATGGGACCCAAGTCTCGGTTTCGTCGTCGGCTGCGATCCCGAACGTGCCGATGACGTTCGAGCAGTTGGAGTTTCTCGCGACGACCGAAGGCTTGGAGATTCGATGACCACCAGATTCTCCCCGAAATCGCGCCTTCGGATCGCGGCCGCCGCAGCCGTAGTCACCGTCACTGCCGCCATCGCCACGGTGGTCACGTCGACGAGTTCCGAACCGACAGCGATCTCGTCGCCGCTATGGAGCGTCGAGGCCTCCGAGATTCTCGGGCGCGAGTTCGCGATATTTCGGAGCCCACTTGTCGGCACCGAATTCAACATGGACATGGGCGGATTCATCGACGCCGGATCACTCGTGGTCACGATGATCGGTATGCCGGATCGTCAGGCGTATTCGTTGGACGACGCAGAATTGGTCGGATTGGACGCCGAAGATGGCACAGTTCGTTGGCGCACGTCGGCGGTCGACATCGGTGGTTGCTCCGAGACTCTGCTCGGCAGTTCGGTGCTGTGTTTCTCCGGGCCGTACGTATCCGGTGGTTCGTACTCACTTTTCGATATCGAGACAGGAGAGCGTCGAGACATCAAGACGCCGTGGGCACCGATCATCGCGGTTGTCTCGGGTGACACGGTCCTCGCGCTCGAGGGTGATATCGAGAGCAACGACGTTCGCGTGCACAGCGGAACCGTCGACGATCCGGAAGCGAACTGGTCCAAAGCGTTCGACGTCGGTGGATCGTGGGAAGCCGGTTACGTCGATCCGGTGCTGTCGGTGCACGGCGATCTGGGTGTGATCGCACTCGACGAGTCTCTGGGATTCGAGCTGAAGACGGGCGAACAGCGGTGGGTACACGGTTACTCCACCTGTTCGACCGCGCATACATCGTCGGACGGCGTGACATTGGTGTCGGATGGCGGTTGCGAAGGCGATGGCCGTCCGACAAGTGAGTACGCGCTCGATCAGAACGGGCGCGAGTTCGCCAGGACGGACGAACTGCCCTCGGAGTCCTCGTACTACGGCGGGCGATACAGCCGAGATGATCCCGCGGGAAGATCGACTCCGATCATTCTGGGACACAGCGGTTTCGACCGGACTTCCGGCGAGAAATTGTGGTCCAACAGTGAACTCTTCGACACCGCACAGTCGTTGGCGGTGATCGGCAACGTGGTTGCCGTGACACGTTCCGGTCCCGAACCCGAGGTCCAGTTCGTGGACCTCTTCACCGGTGAGGTCCTGTGGCGATCGAACGCTGAGCGCGCCGGGGCGGTTGTCTGGCACGGCGATGTCGTTATCGACGAGGGAAACGTCTACGGAACGGATGTCCTTACGGGCCAACGTAGTTGGGAGGTTCGGGTGGATCAGGACGGGGACGACGAGTTCACCCCCTGGGCGATGCCGCGGGAGCTGTGGGCGGGGGACAAGGTGCTGTTGCGTTCCAGTGAAGACCGCATCACGGCGTTGAAGGTGTCGTGAAATCCGGTGTGGTGCATGTCCGTTAATACACTCGGATAAGCGCTCGGTACTCGGCGGTCAGCGGCCCGCACGGTCATCGATGAGCGGGTTTCGGTGTACCTCGTGGAGGACGCGGCGGACTTTTGTGCGCATCAGCAACGAGGGGTCTCTGCTGCACTGTCACTTCGCACCTGGTGAATAGCGAGGCTGGATTGGCTACTGGTTGACCGGCATGATTCGTCCTTGCGATTTGCCGAACAAGCGTCTGAACTCAAAACGCTCCTGCTCGAAATTGTATGCACGGTATATCGGCCATGCCAAGGCGTGGACAACTGTGTCCAGCCGGATCAGGAACTTGAAGCGCCAATTCATGACGTTGTGGAGTCGAAGGACCGATTCAGAAGCGCGGTTGTACTTCGAGTATTCGCGCGGAGGTGTTTCTCCCCGCCTCCCCGATGTTTCGACGCGCATGGAGTCGCACTGTCCGATTGTCAACCCGATCTTCTGGAGACATATCGAGAGATCCATGTCTTCGTGAATGTCAGTGCGCTCGCTCAAATTCTTCCGCACTTCTAGCCACGCTGATCTTTTCACGGCCATGTTCGCTCCGGTAGCAGCTAGCACTCGGCGATCATGATTGAACTTTCCACGTCGAATTTGTCGGTCAAGTACGAACCGGTGGACGCGCGAGAAAGGGGATTCGAAGAGGTATGTGACGCCCGCAACGGCGCAGTGGGTGGAGTTGGGGCCGAGGAATTCGCAAATCGCGGCCGCCCATCCGGTCTGGACCCGGGTGTCGGCGTCGATTCGGCCGACCAGTTCACAAGAAGACGCGTCAAAACCCGCATTTCGGGCATGCACAACACCTTGGCGTGACTCGAAGATATATCGAACTTTTTCGTGTGACCCTGCGTAGCGTTCTATTATCGAGGCGGTTCGGTCGGTGGAGTTGTTGTCGACTATCAAGATTTCGTCGATTGTGTCACCTTGCGCGAGCAGACGGTCAATGCAGTCCGCGATTCCTGCCTCTTCGTTAAACACAGGTACAATGACCGACAATTTATTTCGGTGAGGATTCTCAGTCGATTGCTTTGGGGACGTCACAATCGTTCCTGAGGTTTACGGTTCGGGTGAATCTTCACAAAATAACGGTATCAATCAATTTTTCACCTTCAAAATCGTGGCACTCGGGTAGGTACGCCATGCCGAAACGGCCGCATGGCTACTGGTGTACGATTTGTTCTTTTTGTTGAGATTCTTGTTTGTAAAATTGCAGGTAGCGGGATATCTGATCGATAAGAGGGCTGTGGCGGCGCCGGCTGTCGGTCGATGTGTGGGCCGTCGTTCGAGTGCCAGAACTTATGCCGTATCTCACGCATTCCATACCGTGGTGGATGACTTGATGAGACGGACTGCCCGACTGTTTGGCCTCGGCGTAGGTTTACTGCGAGATTCAGATCGAACTATGCCGAACGGCCTTCCCGTGCGGATCGACTTCCCCGAGCGATGGAACGTCTTCGCCCCCGTGTACTCGGCGCATGAGCTCGTCGTCGAGTTGCCAACCGCCGTCGGTAAGGTATTCAAGATTCCACTGATCAATGGCGCAATGCGACGGGTGATCGTCGAAGAGGTTGTCGACCTCGCCCTCGCGGCCGAATTGTCGTCGATGGTGACCGGGCATCGGTATACCTCGACCAGTTGTCGGCGAACGATCGTGTGGATCAGCTACGAGACCGTATTCTGCACTATCACTTCGAATCTGCGGTGATTATCGAAATCGATGGGCTACTGGTGAACCGGCATGATTCGACCCTGCGATCTGCCAAACAAGCGCCTGAACTCCAGGCGCTCCTGCTCGAAGTTGTAGAGGCGGTAAACGGGCCACACGAGCGCGTGGAGCATCGAGTCGCCCCAGATTGTCAGTTTGAGGCGCCAATTCATGATGTTGTGAAGGTGCAAAACCGATTCGGATGCCTGGTTGTACTTCAGGTACTCCAACGGAGGGGTTTCACCGCGTCGACCGGACGTTTCTGCTCGCATGTCGGCGATCTGACCGATCGTCATCCCTTCCTTCCGAAGGCACAGTGAAAGGTCGATATCTTCGTGGATGTCCGGCCGGTCGCTGACTCGCTCGCGGACGGCCAGCCATGCGCTTTTTCTGATCGCCATGTTTGCTCCGGCGACAGCAAGTACTTGACGTTCGCAATCGAACTTTCCCTGCTTGACCTGACGGTCCAGTGCGAAACGGTGGATTCGGGCAAACGGCGATTCGAAGAGATAGGTGAGTCCGGCGACCGCTGAATGCGCAGTGCTGCGCTGGAAGAAACCTTTGACCGCACGGGCCCATCCCGGTTGGACCCGCGTGTCTGCGTCGATCCGACCGATGATGTTGCCGGTCGAGGCGTCGAAGCCGGCGTTCCGCGCATGAACGACGCCTTGCCGGGCCTCGAAGACATATCTCACTCGGTCGTGCTTCTCGGCGAACTTGTGAATGATCGATGCGGTGCTGTCCGTCGAGTTGTTGTCGACGACCAGAATCTCGTCGATTTCGGACTGGATCAGTAAGCGCTCGATGCAGTTCGAAAGGGAGTTTTCTTCGTTGAATACTGGAACAACCACGGAGAGTCGATTAGTGGACAAGTGTTCAATTTCTTGCATGGACTCGGTCACTTGGCTCCTTTGCTGGGCAATTAGTCCAGTCCTTCGCAAAGGTTACGATAGCAATGGGTGTCCGTTTCGGCAATTTGGAGTGGTGAGATTTCGGTCATTTTTGCAAATGCCCACTCCGTCGAGGAGTCGACATAAGTGCAGCTAGATGCGCGTTTCTGTGTTCGGAAGAATGGTTTCCGCAATGTTTGATTCTTTGCTCACTCGAGTCTGTTTGTCGGCTGAACAGTGGACTTTAGTCCTTCTATTTTCGGCAAACATAATGCTGGCAGTTCGCTGATCTTCGGATCTGAACAATGGCAACCGCGTAGCAATATTGAGATAGTGGAGGATGCTTTCCCTGGTGCCGAGTTAGCCCAGCGCACGTGGAATATCTGTGAATTCACCAGTCCTTAGTCGGCAAGCTCGCCACTCCCTGCAAATATTTGCGTTCGGGCGTGCTGGTCTGAGTATTCCGGTCAAGTACGTCCCCGCGAACCTTCAGCACCGATTCCGACGCGCAGCCGGTGGGCACCATCTCCTCAACGGGGCACGGCGCCCTCGGCTTCGGGTGCCGGAACAGTTTTCCCGGTGATCGGATCGACTTCCTCGAGCGGTGGAACGTCTTCTCCGTCGAGCACTCGGCGCATGCGCTCCTTGTCGAGCTGCCCCTCCCAATTCGCGACCACGAAGGTCGCGACACAATTCCCGAGCAGGTTCACCGAGACTCGCATCGAGTCCATGATTCGATCGGCGCCCAGTAGGAGGGCGACTGCGGCAACCGGAATTGCGCCGTGACCGATTGCGGCCACGGTGGCGGACAGTGCCAGGAATGACGATCCCGGCACGCCGGCCATTCCCTTCGACGTGAGCATCAGTACCAGGACGGCAGTGATCTGTTCACCGAGTGTCAGGTCCACGCCGAGTGCCTGAGCCAGAAACAGCATGCAGATCGACAGGTACAGCGTCGCGCCGTCGAGATTGAACGAGTAGCCGGTAGGCACCACCAATCCTGTTGTAGTGCGCGAGCATCCGGCGTTGGTGAGCTTGACCATGATTCGGGGCAGAACTACTTCGGTCGACGCCGTTCCCAACGCGAGGAAGAGTTCGTCCTTGATGTACTTGACGAACTTCCACAGATTCACGCCCGCGAAGTACCTGACTATCGCCGCCAGGATGAGGATGAACAGGACGGCCGCGAGATAGCATGCGGCGATCAGCTTTCCGTAACTTCCGAGCGAAGCGATCCCGTACTGGCCGACGATGTACGCCATCGCGCCCAAAGCGCCCAACGGCGCCAGTCTCATGATCCAGCCGATGATCGTGAAGAACAGATGGCTCAGACGATCGACGAGTTCGAACACGATTGGTGGTCCACTCTCGCCTGCCTTGGCCAAGGCGAGCCCGAACAGTACGGCGAAGAAGAGGACTTGGAGGAGTGCGTTCTCGGCGAAGGCCGAAACTATCGACACCGGAATGATATTGAGCAGGAATTCCACGGTGTGGGGAAGCTCGCCGCTTCCAGTCTTGGCGGCCACGGCGTCCGCACCGTTCGCCAGCGTCTCCGGATCGATGTTGAATCCCGCACCCGGCTTCATCAGATTTCCGATGAGCAGCCCGAACAACAGGGCGAAGGTGGTCACCACCTCGAAGTAGATGAGTGCTTTGACGCCGATACGCCCCACGGCCTTCAGATCCCCGACGTGAGCTATCCCGATCACGACGGTGCAGAAGATGATCGGCGCGATCAGCATTTTGATCAGCTTGATGAAGCCGTCGGCGAGGGGCTTGAGATTCGCGCCGAATTCCGGCCACAACCAGCCGATGAGAACGCCGATGACGATAGCGGCGATCAATTGCACGAACAGTGATCGGTACCAGGGCGGCTTGTTGGCGAGTCGCGCGAGCTCGCTGTTCGGCAGTTTTACGGAAGTTGGCATGGATGGGAACGGTAGGTCTGCTTGATTGCGAAAAAATAACTCGCGAATGTCGTGGATGTAACGCGTCGAGGTTGCATCTCGGACAACAATTCGGTCAACAAGCGACAGTTGTGTGTGACTGTGGTTATTGTTTCCCTGAGCGGTGATCTTCCGTCCGCGTGCATGCACGACGTGTGAGAGGGGCTGTCATGGGGCAAATTATCGGAACCATCATTTTCGGCGCAGTCATCGGAATCCTGGCTCGTCTCGTACTGCCAGGTAAGCAGCAGTACGGCATGATCATCACCGTCGTCCTCGGTGTCGCCGGAGCGCTTATCGGGTACTGGGTCTGGGGAGCGATCTCGGACAAGGGCGACACGGGTGGAATCGACTGGATCCGCTGGATCATCAGCATCGCCGCGGCGGCCGTGCTCTCGATCGGCTACAGCGCCGTCACGGGCAAGAAATAGCAAGCCAACGCGATTCGCGAAGTGCGCCCTCCCGAAGTTCGGGAGGGCGCACTTTTGGTTTGCCCTAGTTGTCCGACCCCAGTTGTGAGCGAACGGCACTCTCGTCGCCTCAGATGCGCCGAAAGGCGCGTTCGCTCAGGGGAGGGTCGCTGTAAATTCAGAGCGCCCGTCGCTGAAGATGAAGCGCCTCGAGGAACTGCGCCGGCAGATCCTGCTCGAGGATTTCGTCGTCGGGATGCGGTAGCGCTTTGATTTTCGCGAACTCGTCGTTGAGGCGTTCCATCTTGACGTCGAGGCGGTGTGCCGCGGCAGCAGCCTCGGTGAGTTCGTCGAGGAGCTCGACGGGAACCTCGCGGTTGTACTTGTAATAGATCTTGTGCTCGAGGCTCGCCCAGAAATCCATCGCGATGGTGCGGATCTGGAGTTCGATCGGTACGTGCCGGACGCGGTCGCTCATGAAAACCGGGACCTCGACGATCAGGTGCAAGCTCTTGTAGCCGTTGGGTTTCGGATCGGCGATGTAGTCCTCTCGCTCGATCACCCGAAGGTCCGTCTGACTGGTGAGCATCTCGGCGATCCGGTACGTGTCGGAAATGAAGCTGCAGGTGATGCGCACGCCGGCGATGTCGAAGATGTTCTTCGCGATGTCGTCGATCGTGAGCGGGATGTTCAGTCGTTGAGCCTTACGCAGGATGCTGTCCGGCGACTTGACCCGTGACGTCACGTGTTCGATGGGGCTGTACTGATTGATGTGAGTGAACTCGTCCTTGAGGATGTTCACCTTGGTCATCAGTTCGGAGATTCCGAATTGGTACAACATCATGAAGCGGGAGAACTCGGTCCGCAGTTCGGCGAAATCGGCTCTGCTGACCCCACTGCTGTCTTCCACGTTCGGCACCCTCATCTGTTAGCTGGTGTAACCAGTCTGCCACCGATTGTGCCGTGTCCGGTTTCAGTGGGTGCGCAGTGCGGCGAGCGTCATATCCCGCAGGACGCGACGTGCGCGTGCCGGCGAAGCTGGGTTGGCGCTGTGAGGGGTCGAGTTGATCAGTCCGAAAGTGGCATGCGCTTTGATGCGGGCATCCGCCTGGTCGAGCTGGGGATCGAGTTGCTCGAGGACTCCGACCCACACCTCGACGTACTTGCGCTGCGTTTGGCGCACCTGTCGACGGGCGTCGGCCGGCAGGCTTTCGAGGTCGCGGTCCTGGATGCGGATCAGGTCCGGCTCGCCGAGCGCGAAGTCGAGGTGGAACTCCACTAGTGCGTCGAGAGCGGCGCTCGGTGAGTCCGCTGCCTCCGCTGCCGCAGAACCGCCTTCGTGCAGGCGCGTGCTGATGCCGACGAGAAGTTCCACGAGGACGGCATCCTTGTTGGGGAAATGCCGGTACACGGCCGGGCCGCTGATACCGACGGCCGCGCCGAGGTCTTCGAGTCGCACACTCACGAATCCGCGTTCGGCGATCAACCGTGCGGCGGCATCCAAGAGCTGACGACGACGGTCGGCCTTCATCTGATCGCGTCGCGTCGGAGCTGCTACCTGCTCAGAGGTCATTCTCTCGATCTTTCTTCGCTTGTGTTCTGGACAACTCAGTTAATCATAGTTAATCTAGTTTCAGTTATCGAGCATTAACTCATGGCGAAGGCGGCGGGATGACTCCCAGTGGAATCACGCAAGGATCGGGCTACCGGTCCGATCACACCGTTCTGGTGGACGAACTGAAGAAGAAACTGGCGCAAGCAGCGCTGGGTGGCAACGAGCGTTCTCGCGAGCGCCACGTGAGCAGAGGGAAACTGCTGCCGCGAGATCGCGTCGACTCGCTGCTCGACCAGGGCAGCCCGTTCCTCGAGTTGTCGCCGCTGGCGGCCAACGGCCTGTACGACGACGAGTGCCCCGGCGCCGGCGTCATCACCGGTATCGGCCGTGTGTCGGGCCGGGAGTGCGTCATCGTTGCCAATGACGCAACGGTCAAGGGCGGCACGTACTACCCGATGACGGTGAAGAAGCACCTGCGCGCGCAGGAAGTTGCGCTGCAGAACAACCTTCCATGCATCTACCTCGTCGACTCCGGCGGCGCCTTCCTGCCGCGCCAGGACGAGGTCTTCCCGGACCGTGAGCACTTCGGCCGGATCTTCTACAACCAGGCGACCATGAGCGCCAAGGGGATTCCCCAGATCGCCGCAGTTCTCGGTTCGTGCACCGCGGGCGGCGCTTACGTGCCCGCGATGAGCGACGAAGCAGTGATCGTCCGCAACCAGGGCACCATCTTCCTCGGCGGCCCGCCGCTGGTGAAGGCAGCCACCGGTGAGATCGTGACGGCAGAAGAGCTCGGCGGCGGCGACCTGCACTCCAAGGTTTCCGGCGTCACCGACCACCTGGCCGAGGACGACCGCGACGCACTTCGTATCGTGCGCAACATCATTGCCACGCTCGGCCCCCGCTCCGAGCGCCCGTGGGACGTCATCTCCACGGTTCCGCCCGTCGCCGATCAGAGCGAGCTGTACGACGTCGTCCCGACCGATCCCCGTACTCCGTACGACGTGCACGAGGTGATCACCAAGCTCGTCGACGGTGGCGCGTTCCAGGAGTTCAAGGCTGAATACGGCAAGACGCTCGTCACCGGTTTCGCGCACATCGAGGGCCACCCGGTCGGCATCATCGCCAACAACGGCGTGCTCTTCGGTGAATCCGCCATGAAGGGAGCACATTTCATCGAACTGTGCGACAAGCGCAGTGTGCCGCTGCTGTTCCTGCAGAACATCGCGGGCTTCATGGTGGGACGCGACTACGAGGCCGGCGGTATCGCCAAGCACGGCGCCAAGATGGTCACGGCAGTCGCGTGTGCACGGGTCCCCAAGCTGACAGTCGTCATCGGCGGCTCGTACGGCGCCGGCAACTACTCCATGTGTGGACGCGCGTATTCACCTCGCTTCCTGTGGATGTGGCCGAACGCGCGCATCTCGGTCATGGGCGGCGAGCAGGCAGCTTCGGTGCTCTCGACGGTTCGTAGCGAGCAGCTCGACAGTGCGGGCAATCCGTGGTCGGCCGAGGACGAAGAGTCGTTCAAGGCGCCGATCCGTGAGCAGTACGAGGCTCAGGGCAATCCGTACTACTCCACTGCGCGGCTGTGGGATGACGGTGTCATCGATCCCGCCGATACCAGAACTGTTCTCGGCCTGGCCCTTTCGGTGTGCGCAAACGCACCGATCGAGCCGGTCTCCTACGGCGTCTTCCGGATGTGAGCGAAATGACTGAGTTGCGCACTATCGATACTGTTCTCGTGGCCAACCGCGGTGAGATCGCGGTTCGCGTGATCCGCACGTTGCGTGAGTTGGGAATTCGCAGCGTCGCCGTCTACAGCGACGCCGATGCGAATGCTCGCCACGTCCGCGAGGCCGACACTGCCGTCAACATCGGACCGGCCGCGGCGCGTGAAAGCTACCTCGTCATCGACAAGGTGATCGACGCTGCCAAGTCCACCGGTGCTCAGGGTATTCACCCCGGTTACGGCTTCCTGTCGGAGAACTCGGCGTTCTCGGCTGCTTGCGCGGCCGCCGGAATCGCCTTCCTCGGCCCCTCCGAGCGGGCTATCGAGGTGATGGGCGACAAGATCACCGCGAAGAACGCGGTTGCCGCGTTCGACGTGCCGGTGGTCCCGGGTATCGCTCGCCCGAATCTGACCGACGAAGAACTGATCGCAGCGGCCGAGGACATCGGCTACCCGGTGTTGGTCAAGCCTTCGGCAGGCGGCGGTGGCAAGGGAATGCGTCTGGTCGAGGATCCGGCCAATCTGGCCGAGGCTCTTC
This sequence comes from Rhodococcus sp. AQ5-07, assembly GCF_009707305.1. NCBI lineage: Bacteria > Bacillati > Actinomycetota > Actinomycetes > Mycobacteriales > Nocardiaceae > Rhodococcus > Rhodococcus sp. AQ5-07. Next base: position 420,572 of record NZ_CP046099.1, read on the forward strand.
GCAGTGCCCGCCGTGAGGCCGCGTCGTCGTTCGGCGACGACACCCTGTTCCTCGAGCGATTCGTCCTGCGGCCCCGGCACATCGAGGTCCAGGTTCTCGCCGACCAGCACGGCAACGTCGTTCACCTGGGTGAGCGCGAATGCAGCCTGCAGCGGCGTCACCAGAAGGTCATCGAAGAGGCTCCGTCGCCGCTGCTCGATCAGGTGACCCGTGACCGGATCGGCGCGGCAGCCTGCAACACCGCTCGAAGCGTCGATTACACCGGCGCCGGCACTGTCGAGTTCATCGTCTCCGCCGACAAGCCGGACGAGTTCTTCTTCATGGAGATGAACACCCGCCTGCAGGTCGAGCACCCCGTCACCGAAATGGTGACCGGACTGGATCTGGTCGAATGGCAGGTTCGTGTGGCAGCAGGGGAGAAGTTGGCCTTCTCCCAGAGCGACATCACACTGACCGGGCACGCTATCGAAGCTCGTGTGTACGCGGAGGATCCGGGCCGTGGGTTCCTGCCGACCGGCGGCCGCGTCGTCGATCTGGTCGAGCCGTCAGGTTCCGGCGTGCGCGTCGATTCCGGACTGCTCGCGGGCACCGTCGTCGGCAGTGACTACGACCCGATGCTCAGCAAAGTCATCGCCCATGCTCCCGACCGCGCAGGCGCACTGCGCAAGCTCGATCGCGCACTCGGTGACACCGCAGTGCTCGGAGTCGTGACCAACATCGAGTTCGCACGATTCCTCCTCGCTGATCCGGATGTGATCGCGGGCAACCTCGACACCGGTCTGCTCGATCGTCGCGTCGAAGACTTTGTCGCGGCCGATGCCTCCGACGAGGTTCTCATTGCTGCCGCGGCGTATCGCTGGCTCTCGCGATGGACGACTTCGGAATCCGTTGATCCCTGGGACGTCCCGAGTGGATGGCGCGTCGGAACTCCCGCTCCGACCAGCATCAGGCTCGCCGCCGGCACCCGAACGTCGCACGTTGCGATCGTCGGCGTTCCCGCCGATGCAAAGGTCGAGGTCGAAGGTTCACAGCCGCGCGCATTCAGCGCGACCCTGACAGGATCCGAACTGGCGGTAGTGATCGACGGACGCCGACGCACGTTTGTCGTCGCCGAGACCGATGGTGGTCTGTGGCTGGCAGGCGGCGGAACCTGGCACGTGCGCGAGGTTGCCGAAGTCAGCGTTCGCGGTGAGGACAAGCATGCCGGTGACGCCGAAATCGCCAGCCCCATGCCCGGTGCCGTCATCGCAGTCAACGTCGAGAACGGCGCGGCAGTGAGCGCGGGACAACCACTCGTCGTTGTCGAGGCCATGAAGATGGAGCACTCCTTGACGTCCCCGATCGACGGGATCGTGGAAGTGCTTGTCCGTCAGGGCGATCAGGTGATGGTGGATCAGGTTCTGGCCCGCGTGGTACCTGTCGCGGACGAAGAGACTGCAGAAGAAAAGACCGAGAACACGACGCAGAAGGAAGACGCCTGATGTCCGATTACCTTGCCACCGGAGCGCTTCCGGACGAATACCAGCAGCTCGCCAAGACTGTTGCGGATTTCGCGAAGACCGTCGTGGCACCGGTTGCTGCCGAGCACGACGCCAACCACACCTTCCCGTACGAGGTAGTGGCCGGGATGGCCGACATGGGACTGTTCGGCCTGCCGTTCCCCGAGGAGTACGGCGGAATGGGCGGCGACTACTTCGCACTCTGCCTGGCGCTCGAAGAGCTGGGCAAGGTCGACCAGAGCGTCGCGATCACTCTCGAAGCTGGTGTGTCCCTCGGCGCCATGCCGATCTACCGTTTCGGCAACGAGGCGCAGAAGGAAGAGTGGCTCCCGCAGCTCACCAGCGGAAAGTCGTTGGCTGCTTTCGGCCTGACCGAGCCGGGTGCGGGTAGCGACGCCGGCGGCACCAAGACCACCGCGAAGTTCGACAGCGGTGAGTGGATCATCAACGGCAACAAGCAGTTCATCACCAACTCGGGCACCGACATCACCAAGCTCGTGACGGTCACCGCGGTCACGGGTGTCAAGGACGGTGGCAAGAAGGAGATCTCGACCATCCTGGTACCGACAACGACCCCCGGCTTCACGGCCGAGCCCGCGTACAACAAGGTCGGCTGGAACGCATCCGACACCCATCCCCTCACGTTCGCCGATGTTCGCGTCCCCGAAGAGAATCTGCTCGGTGAGCGTGGCCGCGGCTACGCGAACTTCCTGCGCATCCTCGACGAAGGCCGAATCGCTATTTCGGCGCTGAGCGTCGGTGCCGCCCAGGGCTGCGTCGACGAGTCGATCAAGTACGCGAAGGAGCGCGAGGCGTTCGGTCGGCCGATCGGACACAACCAGGCCATCGCGTTCAAGATCGCGCGTATGGAGGCCCGCGCCCACGTCGCACGTACCGCGTACTACGACGCGGCCGCACTCATGTTGTCGGGCAAGCCGTTCAAGAAGCAGGCGTCCATCGCCAAGCTCATCTCCTCCGAAGCTGCCATGGACAACGCCCGCGACGCCACCCAGATCCACGGCGGATACGGCTTCATGAACGAGTACGCCGTCGCGCGCCACTACCGTGACAGCAAGATCCTCGAAATCGGTGAGGGAACCACCGAGGTGCAGTTGATGCTCATCGCCCGTGAGGCAGGGTTGTGACGAACCCCAGGAAGATCACTCAGCGCGGACTCTGGTTCGAGGAGTTCGAGGTCGGCGCGATCTACGAGCATCGCCCAGGCCGAACGGTGACCGAGGCTGACAACGTACTGTTCACGACTCTGACGATGAACACGCAGGCGCTGCATCTTGATGCTGCGTACAGCGAAGGCACTCAATTCGGTGTGCGGCTGGTCAATTCGATGTTCACCCTGTCGACCATCGTCGGCCTCTCGGTCGCGCAGTTGACGCAGGGCACCATCGTCGCCAACCTCGGTTTCTCCGAGATCAGCTTCCCGAAGCCGCTCTTTCACGGGGACACCCTGTATGCCGAGACGCTCATCGCGGACAAGCGTGAGTCGAAGAGCCGTCCGGGCGAAGGCATCGTGACGCTCGTGCACACCGGGCGCAATCAGCACGGCGATGTCGTCGCACTGGCCACGCGCAAGACGTTGGTGCAGCTCCGCCCGGCCGAGGTGTCCTCATGACGTGGACGCCACCGGGGCCGGCCTGGTTGTTCTGCCCGGCGGATCGTCCCGAGCGCTACGCGAAGGCGGCCGCCGTTGCCGACGTCGTGATCCTCGATCTCGAAGACGGGGTGGCTCCGGCCGACAAAGAAGCCGCACGTGCAGCCCTGATCGACACTCCTCTCGATCCGGACCGGACGATTGTGCGCGTCAATCCGGTCGGTACGCCTGATCACGAACTCGATCTGATCGCGCTGGACGGCACGCACTATTCGCGTCTCATGCTGTCCAAGTGCGAATCGGCCGAGGACGTCCTCTCGCTCGCACCGGCGGACGTGGTTGCACTCGTCGAGTCCCCGCGAGGAGCCCTCGCCGTGGCCGACATCGCGCTTGCTGCGAACGCCATCGGTGTCATGTGGGGAGCCGAGGATCTTGTGGCCGGTCTCGGCGGTAATTCGAGCAGGCACCCGAACGGTTCGTACCGCGACGTTGCCAAGCACGTCCGATCGACGTCTCTCCTGGCTGCGAAGAGCTACGGCCGGTTGGCTGTCGATTCCGTGTATCTCGACATCAAGGACCTCGTCGGCCTGGGCGTCGAGTCCGCTGATGCTGTCGCAGTCGGCTTCGACGTGAAGGTTGCGATCCACCCGAGTCAGGTCGAGGTAATCCGTGGTGCCTTCGCACCTTCGGAAAAAGAGATCGACTGGGCCACACGAGTGCTTGCCGCGGTGTCTACTGAACGTGGTGTGTTCGCGTTCGAGGGCAAGATGGTCGACGCTCCCGTTCTTCGTCACGCCGAGAAGCTTCTTCACCGAGCCGGAATCTTTCAGCAGAAGGAGAACTAACGGATGAGCAAAGTCGTGAATACGGCAGCTGAGGCAGTTGCCGACATCGCGAGCGGATCCAGGCTCGCAGTGGGCGGCTTCGGGCTGTGCGGTATTCCCGACGCACTGATCGCGGCGATCGCCGACGGCGACGCCACCGATCTCGAGGTGTTCTCCAACAACTGCGGTGTCGACGACTACGGTCTCGGCATTCTGCTCGGCGCGCACCGGATCGCCAGGGTGACGGCGTCGTACGTGGGGGAGAACAAGGAGTTCGCCCGCCAGTATCTCGCCGGTGAGCTCGAAGTGGAGTTGACGCCGCAGGGGACGCTGGCCGAGCGGCTGCGAGCTGGCGGTACCGGCATCCCGGCGTTCTACACTCCGGCCGGCGTCGGCACACCGATCGCCGAGGGCGGCTTGCCGTGGCGATACAACCCGGACGGTTCGATCGCCGTGGCGTCGCCACCGAAGGCGACGGCAGTGTTCGGTGGCCGCACGTATGTATTGGAAGAGGCGATCACCGCTGACTTTGCGCTCGTGCACGCGGACTACGGCGACACCGAAGGAAATCTCGTCTTCAACAAGACGGCGATGAACTTCAACCCGCTTGCTGCCATGGCCGGCCGGATCACCATCGCGCAGGTGGAGAACCTCGTAGAGCCGGGCGACATCGACCCCGCGCACGTGCACCTACCTGGGGTGTTCGTCGCGCGGGTCGTGCACACAGGTCCACAGGAGAAGCGGATCGAGAAGCGGACCGTCTCAGGAGGTACCAAGTGAGCAGCGCAGAGGAAACTCGTATCGGTTGGACCCGCCACGAGATGGCTGCTCGCGCTGCTGCCGAGATGCGGCCGGGTGAGTACGTCAACCTCGGTATCGGCCTGCCGACGCTGATCCCCAGTTACTTGCCCGAGGGTGTCAAGGTGGTCCTGCACAGCGAGAACGGCATCCTCGGTACCGGACCGTATCCGACCGATGATCAGGTCGATGCCGACCTCATCAATGCAGGTAAAGAAACCGTCACTGTCAATCCTGGTGCCGCGTTCTTCGACTCGGCCCTCTCGTTCGGGATGATCCGCGGCGGCCACATCGACACCGCGGTGCTCGGCGGGATGCAGGTGTCGAAGACCGGTGACCTCGCCAACTGGATGGTCCCCGGCAAGATGGTCAAGGGCATGGGCGGGGCGATGGACCTGGTCCACGGTGCCCGCCGCGTCATCGTCGTGATGGAGCACACCGATCGCGACGGAAACCCCAAGATCGTCGAGACATGCACCCTGCCGCTCACCGGGCAGGGCGTCGTCAACCGGATCATCACCGACCTCGCGGTGCTGGACGTCACCGCGGACGGGCTGGAGCTTGTGGAGCTGGCTCCAGGTGTCACCAGTGAACACCTGAAGAGTGTGACTGGTGTGGGTTTTTCCTGAAGCTTCGTACCTTCAATCGAAAGAACGCGCCGACCGCTGGTCGGCGCGTTCTTTCGTCGGTCTGTCGGCGTGTACCGATAGTCTCGATCAGCGACTGTCGAATCTGGTTCGAGCTCGGGCACCAAGTAGCTGAGGGGCCTGTAAATTGTCCGAGGTGACTGATGTGGATGGGGGTGCAGATCGTCGGCAGCAAATTGATTGTTCCAGGGGTGGAGATGCCGCGCACAGTGTCTGAACCGTGCGTTTCGGCAATGCGATCGGGGGGTAGATGAGCTGGGCGATTTGTAACGAATTGCAGCAAAACCGTCGATACACCGGGGTATGGATTTCTCTTGTCACCTATGTATCGGAGACAATGGGTGGTTCTGGCTCGTCGAGGTTGGATGAGGTCGGTAGCTGCTGCGAATCGGACGTTCGGCTCGCACGGGTGCGCAATGGTGTGGAAGAGAGGCTGTGGGCGTGAATTCGCTGGGTAACGGAGAACTGGGGAGCGGCAAGCCGGAGGTCGGCAGCTCGCCGGAAGACGTTCAGCGATCAGACGCATTCCCACTTTCGGCGGCCCAGCTCGGTATGTGGTTCGCGCAGCACCTTGATCCCGCAGTACCGGTCAACATCGCCCAGTACGTCGAACTCCGTGGTGCTCTGGAGCTTGACGCCCTTCGCCAGGCCTGTGCAGACGCCGGTCGCGAAATCGGGTCGGCCTTCGTCCGGATCTTCGAGATCGATGCCCAGCCGTACCAGATCATCGACCCCACACTCGATGATTCAGTCGGCTACGTAGACCTTCGTAGTGAAGACGACTCGCACGACGCCGCCATGCGGTGGATGCGAGCAGATCGCAGCCGGCCGATCGACATGCTTACGGACCGACTGATCTCTGCCACGATCCTGCGCCTCGGCGAGAACCGCTACTACTGGTACACGCGGGTCCACCACACAATTCTCGACGGTTTCGGTGCGTCGACGTTCGTCACTCGCGTGGCGGAGCTGTACTCGGCGCGCGTGGAGGGCCGGGATCCGGAGCCGAGTGAGGCCTCCGATCTCCGGAACGTCTACGAGGTGGACAACAAGTACCGCCAGTCGAGTCGTTTCGAAACCGATCGCAAGTACTGGGCAGACAAGATCGAGAATCTCGACGAGATCTCGAGCCTCGCGGGTCGAAGTGCCGCGCCTGCTCCAGTCAGTCGGATCGACAGTGCAGCGCTGTCCAACCACGTCGAGGCTCTGCTCGGGCGGTTCCTCGAGCGCGTGGAGAAGACCACTGTTGCCGGCACTGTCGTCGCGGCGTTTGCGGCGTACCTCGCTCAGATGACCGGGCGAGAGGATGTGTCGCTGAGTCTGCCCGTTTCCGGTCGAACGACAGCCGTGCTGCGTCGATCCGGAGGCATGGTCTCCAACGTCGTGCCGCTGCGACTGACCGTCACTGCGGACACCACCGTCCAGGAGCTTCTGGACGACGTCAGGAACGAAATGTCCGGCGCACTGCGTCACCAGCGGTACCGACACGAGGACATGGTTCGCGGGGGTGACGGACCGGGTCGGGGCGGATTCTTCGGTCCCTGGATCAACATCATGATGTTTTCCACCGAGTTGGCGTTCGGGCCCCTCGTCGGCGAGCTTCACATCCTGTCCACGGGTTTGATCGAAGACCTCGGTGTCAACCTGTACCAGAGCGTCGGCGATACCCGCACACACATCGACTTCGAGTCGAATCCCAATCTGTACGCGCCCGCGGACGCCCAGCGAAATCACTCGCGGTTCGTAGAGTTTCTCGAGAAGTTCGTCTCGGCCGAAACGAGCCGCAAGGTCTGGGATCTTCCTGTCGCAACCGACGAGGAGCGAAACAAGGTTGCCTTGTGGAACCGCACCGGCTTCCACGTTGCCTCGCAGACCATCACCGAAGCATTCGAGCGTCAGGTCGAGAGAACTCCCGATGCCACCGCTGTCGTTTTCGAAGGCGCCAGCCTCACATACGCCGAATTCGACTCTCGCGCAAATGGTTTGGCTCGTCAACTCATCGCCATGGGTGTTGGGCCCGAATCGCTTGTAGGACTGTCGATCCGCAGGTCTTTGGACTTGATGGTCGGTCTGTACGCGATTGCCAAGGCCGGCGGAGCCTGGGTGCCGGTGGATCCCGACCACCCAGCGGAACGCACTGCCTACATTCTCGAGTCGGCGCAGCCCACGTGTGTTGTGACCACTGCGCGGGACGACGTGGATCTGCCCTCGGGCACACGGGTCATCGAGATCGACACACTGGACTATGGGCAGCTCGACAGCAGGCCGATCGTCAACGCAGATCGCCTGTCTCCCTTGCATTTCTCGAACACTGCGTACGTGATCTACACCTCGGGTTCGACCGGTCGACCCAAGGGTGTCGCGGTCACTCACGCGGCGATCAACAACCAGCTTCAGTGGATGAACGCCGAGTACGAGTTTTCGGCGTCGGACATCTACCTGCAGAAGACCGCTACGACATTCGACGTGTCGCTGTGGGGATTCTTCATGCCGTTGCAGGTCGGCGCCACGCTCGTCGTCGCGACTCCGGACGGTCATCGAGACCCGATCTACGTGGCGAACAAGATCGCGGAGCTCGGCGTCACGATCACCGACTTCGTGCCATCCATGCTCACGCTGTTCACTGCGAATGCACCTGCCGGATCTTGTGATTCGTTGCGTCACGTGTTCGTCATCGGCGAGGCGCTCCCGCCCGAGACGTCTTCCGCCTTCCGCGAACTCTGTGGAGCCGGACTGCACAACCTGTACGGTCCGACCGAAGCCGCGGTATCGGTCACGTACTACGAGGCGGTGGCCACGGATACTACTTCCGTGCCGATCGGTATGCCGCAGTGGAACACTCAGGCGCACGTACTGGACGGACAACTTCGCCCGACCCCCATCGGGCAGCCGGGTGAGCTCTATCTCGCCGGCGTTCAACTCGCGCGCGGATACGTTGGTCGACCGGACCTGAGCTCGGATCGGTTCGTAGCCAATCCGTACGGCACGGCCGGTGAGCGTATGTACCGGACCGGCGACCTCGTCCGTCGCCGTGAGGACGGAAACCTCGACTACATCGGGCGTACCGACTTCCAGGTGAAGTTCCGTGGGCAGCGCATCGAGCTCGGCGAAATCGAGACCGTCCTTCTGGCACACCCCGACGTTTCCCAGGCTGTTGTCTTGGTGACCGTCACCCCGACCGGTGATCAATTGGTCGGCTACGTCGTGCCGGGCCCGGGCCGAAACATCGATGGTGCGGTGCTCAGTGAGTTCGCCGGTCGAAGCCTCCCTTCGTACATGGTTCCGGCCGCGTTGATGGTGCTCGATGCGTTGCCGCTCAACACGAGTGGCAAATTGGATCGTGCCGGGTTGCCCGAGCCGGTGTTCGCGAGTGCGAAGCAGTACCGCGAGCCCCGCACCGAAATCGAGCGGGTTGTCGCTGACGTCTTTGCCGACGTTCTCGGTGTCGAGCGCGTCGGTATCGACGACGACTTCTTCGAACTCGGTGGAAACTCGCTGGTTGCAACACAGTTGGTGACCCGCGTGGGTTCCGCCTTGGGAGTGCAACTCGGCGTTCGAGAGCTTTTCGAGTCCACCACGGTCGCTACCTTGGCGGCCCGCGCCGAGTCTGTGGCGGGTAACGCCAGGCAGCTCACCCCGCTGATCGCCAAGCCTCGTCCCCAGGTTGTCCCGCTCTCGCTTGCACAGCAGCGCATGTGGTTCATCAACCGTCTCGATCCGTCGACGCCCGCGTACAACCTTCCGTTCACGGTCCGGCTCACCGGTTCGGTGGACCCGTCCGCCCTGCATGCCGCGGTGATGGATCTTCTCGAGCGACACGAGTCCTTGCGGACGATCTACCCTGATGTCGACGGAACCGCGCAACAGCTGGTTCTGCCGGTCGACCGGGCTGCGGTGGAGTTGAATCCGGTCAAGATTCGGAATTCGCATCTCGACGCGGCGCTGTTCGACGTGGCGTCTCGCGGCTTCGACGTGACGCTCGAAATCCCGGTACGGGTTGCCCTCTTCGAGGTGTCTCCGACGGACTACGTCCTGGTGATGGTTCTCCATCACATCGCTGCAGACGGACTGTCGTTCCGTCCGCTCGCACGTGACCTTCTCGTCGCATACTCGGCGCGAAGTGAGAAGTCTGCGCCGGCGTGGACGCCGCTGCCGATCCAGTACGCCGACTACGCCCTGTGGCAGCGCGAAGCACTGGGATCCGACGAAGACCCGCGCTCGGAGTCGTCTCGCCAGATCAACTTCTGGCGCCGGGCACTTGCCGATTTGCCGGATCAGTTGGATCTGCCGACCGACCGACCTCGTCCTGCCATCGCGTCCAATCACGGTGCCAAGCACCATTTTCAGATCAGCGAACGCACGACGCGCAAGTTGAACGAGTTGGCGCGCGCGAGGAGCGTCTCGCTGTTCATGGTGTTGCAGGCGGCATATGCAACGCTGTTGAGCCGGCTCAGTGGTACCTCCGACATCGCGATCGGTGCCCCGATCGGCGGGCGAGGCGATCAAGCGCTCAATGACGTGATCGGCATGTTCGTGAACACCCTGGTGCTTCGCACCGAGGTCGATCCGAACGAACGATTCGAAGAGTTGCTCGCTCGGGTAAGGGAATCGGGCTTGTCTGCCTACGGGCACGCCGATGTGCCGTTCGAGCGGTTGGTCGAAGTCCTGAGTCCGGCGCGTTCGCAGGCTCGTCACCCGCTGTTCCAGGTTGCGCTCACTGCGGAGATCAGTGGACGACGCGAACTGGAATTCTCAGGTGTCAAAGCAGTTGCAGCTGAATTGGAAGTACCGGTCGCCAAATTCGATCTCGAACTCATGGTGTCCGAGAATCCCGAAGGAACCGAAGACGCGGATGTCTTGAGTGCCACCTTCACCTACGCCACGGACTTGTTCGATCCGGCCACGGTGAACACTTTCGCTACTCGGTTCGTGCGCATTCTCGATGCCGTGGCTACCCGACCTGAAACGATCGTCGGCGATATCGACCTGCTCTCACGCTCCGAGCGCACCGATCTGACGGTCGTAGCCGCGGATGACACGATGCCCCGGCAGAGTCTCGTCGACATCTTCCTGTCCGGCACGGCTGAGGCGGATTCGGTTGCTGTTCGCTTCGAGGGTCGATCGATCACCTACCGCGAGCTCGATGAGCAGTCGTCGAAGCTCGCACGGGTTCTGATCGGACGGGGCGCCGGCCCCGAGACCATTGTTGCTCTCGCCTTTCCTCGCTCGTACGAGATGGTCTGTGCAGTATGGGCGGTGGCGAAGTCAGGGGCGGCATACGTCCCAGTCGACCCGAGCTATCCGGAAGATCGTGTCCGGCACATGCTGGCCGATTCTTCGGCCGCGATCGGACTCACGTCGGGACAGTTCGTAGATCAGCTTCCTGCGGTCACAGAATGGTTGGTCCTTGACGGACAGGCGCTGAACGGAGAACTGTCGACGCAATCTTCAGCGCCGGTCACGGACGAGGACCGAATCGCTCCGATTCACAGTTCTCACGTTGCATATGTCATTTACACATCCGGTTCCACGGGAAAACCGAAGGGTGTCAGCGTCACTCACGGTGGTCTCCGTGGGGTCAGAGACGCAGCACAGCGTCGCTACGAGGTAGAACAGTCCTCACGCTTCCTCCATATCTGTTCACCGAGCTTCGACCCGTCGGTACTGGAATGGATGGTCGCCTTCTCTGCGGGTGCAACTTTGGTGATCGTTCCCTCGACAATTATCGGTGGACACGAGTTGTCGGATCTTCTTCATTCCGAGAAGGTCACACACGCGATCATCACTCCCGCAGTACTCGGGACCATGGAGCCGGCAGAGCTGCCTGAATTGCGAGTCGTCTCCGTCGGCGGTGACGTGACCACTCCCGAGTTGCTGGCGAAATGGGCCCCAGGGCGCGCCTACTTCAATGGGTACGGTCCGACCGAGACCACGATCATCTCGTCGTTCGGCGATCTCGCGATCGGCCGATCGATCGACATCGGGCGTCCCGTCGAGGGCATGTCGGCACTGGTACTCGACGAGCGTCTGCATCCTGTTCCAGTCGGTACCAGGGGAGAGCTCTACTTTGCGGGCGCTGCATTGGCTCGGGGCTACCACGAGCGGCGAGGTCTTTCTGCGGAACGGTTTGTTGCCAACCCGTATTCGCCGGACGGCGAGCGAATGTACCGGACCGGCGATGTCGTGCGCTGGACCGGCGGAGACGCGCGCGGTGACGCGGGGGTTCTCGAATACGTCGGCCGCAGTGACTTCCAGGTCAAGGTTCGCGGATTCCGTATCGAACTCGGTGAGATCGACGCAGTTCTGTCCTCGCACGAGTCTGTGCGCTTCGCGGTGACAGTCGGAAGCGAAGGCGCGGCGGGTGTCACAACCCTCGTTTCCTACGTCGAACTGGCTGACGGGTCGAGTTTCGATCGGGACGTGCTCGCCTCGTTCGTGGCGGAGGCTCTGCCGAGCTACATGGTTCCGTCCGTCATCATGGAACTCGCTGAGGTTCCGTTGACCCCGGTGGGCAAATTGGATCGCCGGGCTTTGCCGGAGCCTGTTTTCGAGGTCCGCGAGTTTCGTGCACCCACCACGCCGGTGGAAGAGATTGTCGCGCAGGTGATTGCGGATGTTCTCGGAGTGGAACGAGTCGGCCTCGACGACGACTTCTTTGAACTCGGTGGCAACTCCCTGGTGGCTACTCAGGTCACCTCCCGATTGGGGCGGGCGCTCGACACGACGGTGCCGGTGCGAACGCTATTCGACGTTTCCACCGTCGAGGCGCTCGCCGCACACATCGAGTCGCACGTAGGTAGCGGCGGGCAGAAGGCGCTCGTCGCACAGGTGCGTCCCGCGGAAATTCCGTTGTCGCTGGCGCAGCAGCGCATGTGGTTCCTGAACCGCTTCGACACCGACTCGGCTGCTTACAACATCACTTTTGCTCTGCACTTGACTGGTCATCTCGATACTGCCGCGATGGAAACTGCGCTCGAGGACGTACTGGACCGGCATGAAGTGCTCCGAACGGTATATCCGGACGGGGCTTCCGGACCGAAGCAGTCGATTCTGTCGCTTTCGGAGGCGTTCGGCGGACTGACCGTGGAGTCGGTTTCGGATCAGGATGAGCTCGAAAGTCGAGTCGCTGCAATCGGATCCTCAGCGATCGACGTCACCGTCGACGTGCCGATCCGTGTCCGCCTGTTGACGGTCAGCGACACCGAGCACACCCTCGCGATCGTGGTTCATCACATCGCCGCTGACGGTTGGTCGATGGCGCCCCTGGCACGCGATGTCATGATTGCCTACTCGGCACGCAAGGACGCGATCGCGCCGGCGTGGCAGCCGTTGACTGTGCAGTACGCCGACTATTCGTTGTGGCAGCGTGAGGTTCTGGGGTCGGAAGACGACTCGGAATCACTCATCTCGCAGCAGATCTCGTACTGGACCGAGACTCTGGTAGACCTACCGGATGTGATCGAGCTTCCGTCGGACCGGTCTCGGCCTGATGTGGCGTCGATGCGCGGCGAGCGATTCGCGTTCGAGATCTCCGGGGATGTGCACCGTCGATTGGACGCGCTGGCACGGGAGAACAACGCAACGCTCTTCATGGCGTTGCACTCGGCGCTTGCCGTTCTGATGGCCCGACTGAGCGGGACCTCGGACATCGCCGTGGGCACCCCCGTTGCCGGTCGCGGCGACGAGGCGCTCGACGATCTCGTCGGTATGTTCGTCAACACGCTTGTTCTGCGCACCGAGGTCGACCAGGCCCAGGCATTCACGGATCTGCTCGCTGCAGCGAGTGATTCTGCGCTCGGAGCGTTCGCTCACTCGGACGTGCCCTTCGAGCGGTTGGTGGACGTCTTGGCTCCCGCCCGGTCGCAGGCCAGACATCCGCTGTTCCAGGTTGTGCTGTCCTTGCAGAATCTCGCGCAAACGGCATTGGAACTGCCGGGACTGGCGATCAAGGCCGCCGAAATCGACACGACCACTGCCAAGTTCGACCTCGAACTCGCAGTAACCGAGTCGATCGGCGAAGACGGGATCCAGCAAGGGCTCTCGGCCGAATTCACTTTTGCTGCAGATCTGTTCGACGTTTCGACGGTCGAGGGGTTTGCTCGGCGTCTGGTTCGTATCCTCGAGACTGTCGTGTCGGTTCCTTCGATTGTCGTCGGTGACATCGATATTCTCGATGCGGCCGAGCGGGGTGTGCTGGCCGATGTTCATGGAGGTCAGTCGGTCTCGGGAACCCTGGTCGAGATTCTCACAGTGGCGGCCGCTGTGGATCCGTCGGCGGATGCGATTCGCTTCGACGGTGAGTCGATCAGCTACCGCGAACTCGACGAGCGGTCGTCGCGACTCGCTCGTGTTCTGATTGCGAAGGGCGTCGGGCCGGAGGATCGGGTCGCGATCGCGATTCCGCGTTCGGCCGATTCGGTTCTCGCTCTGTGGGCAGTGGCGAAAACGGGTGCTGCGTTCGTGCCAGTCGACCCGACGTATCCGGTTGACCGTATCGCCCACATGATCTCCGATTCCGGTGCGGTGCTGGGTCTTGCGCTCAGTGACGTCGAGGCAGGATTGCCGTCGGCGTTGACGTGGGTTGTTCTCGACGACGAGAAGACAGTGGCGGCGTGCGCGGCAGAATCCTGCGCGCCGGTGAGTGATTCGGATCGACGTAGTGCGATCGACGAGCGGCAGCCTGCGTACGTCATCTACACGTCCGGCACCACAGGTCTGCCCAAGGGCGTTGTGGTCACCAACGCCGGTGTGGCGAATTTCTGTGCCGAGCAGGTCGAGCGCTATGCGCTGACCGCGGATGCTCGGACGCTGCATTTCGCCTCGCCGAGTTTCGATGCGTCTGTCCTCGAGTTGCTGATGGCATTCGGATCCGCGTCGACGATGGTGATTGCGCCGACGACGGTGTACGGCGGCGCGGAACTGGCCGAGATCTTGCGCTCGGAGGGCGTGACGCATGCGTTCGTGACGCCCGCTGCGCTGGCATCAGTGGATCCGAGCGGGCTTGACGCGTTGCGGGTGGTTGTCGTCGGTGGCGAAGCCAGTTCGCGGTCTCTCGTTGCCAAGTGGGCGGTGCCGCTTCCGGATGGCGGTGTGCGTGGATTCTTCAATGCGTACGGTCCGACGGAGTCGACAGTCGCCTCGAACATCAGCGATACGCTGACCGCGTTTGATCGTATGAACATCGGCGGCCCGATTCGAGGTATGGCCGCGCGGATCTTGGACGGCCGCTTGCAGCCTGTGCCGGTTGGTGTCGCAGGTGAGTTGTACGTGTCGGGTGTTCAGGTCGCTCGTGGATACCTGGGACAGCCGGCATTGACGGCGGGTCGTTTTGTCGCAGACCCGTTCGGGGCGCCGGGAGAGCGGTTGTACCGCACGGGTGACGTGGTCCGGTGGATCGACGGTGGCGCGGTGGAGTACGTGGGCCGCAGCGACTTCCAGGTCAAGATCCGTGGGTTCCGTATCGAACTCGGCGAAATCGAGGCCGCACTGACCCGATGCGCGGGCGTTGCGCAAGCTGTTGCTCTTGTACGCTCCGACGATCACTTCGGCGATCGCCTCGTTGCATACGTGGTGCCACAGGCCGGCGCCGAGGTGGATCCCGCACAGGTCATCGAGTCGGTGTCGACGTTCCTGACCGGCTACATGGTTCCCGACTCGGTCCTGGTGCTCGATTCGATTCCGTTGACCACCGCGGGCAAGACGGACATCAAAGCTCTGCCATCGCCCGTGTTCGAGTCGAAGGTGTATCAGGCGCCGATCACGACCGTCGAAGAGACTGTCGCGCAGGTGTTCTCCGAAGTTCTCGGAGTCGCACAGGTTGGCCGCGACGACGACTTCTTCGAGCTCGGAGGCAACTCGCTGATCGCGACCCGTGTCGCCGCACGGCTGGGGGAGGCGCTTGACACAAGCGTTCCGGTTCGTGCGCTCTTCGAAGCGTCGACCGTGCAGTCACTCGCCCTCCGGCTCGAGCTGCACGCCGGTTCGGGTGCCACGGCCCCACTGGTCCCGCAGTCCCGGCCCGCTCGGATCCCACTTTCGTTGGCGCAGCAGCGCATGTGGTTCCTGAACAGGTTCGAACCCGAGTCGGCAGTGAACAACGTTCCGGCGGCGATCAGGATTTCGGGCGCCCTCGATGTGGCAGCTCTCAACGCTGCCGTGATCGATGTCGTGGGCAGACACGAATCACTGCGGACGCTGTATCCGGACGTCGACGGCGTCGGGTATCAGGAAATCCGTGACGTTCGAGACGTTGTTGTCGATCTCAGCCCCGTGTCGATCACGGAAGATCGCCTGGCTGCAGGCGTCGCAGAGCTGGCGACGGTCGGCTTCGACGTGACGTCTGAAGTCCCGTTGCGCGCCAAGCTCTTCAAAGTCGGCGATAGCGAATACGTCCTGGTGTTCGTGGTGCATCACATCTCGACCGACGGTTTCTCGATGGGCCCGTTGACCCGCGACGTGATGGTTGCCTACGAAGCACGTACACGAGCGTCCGTGCCGGCTTGGACGCCGTTGCCGGTGCAGTACGCCGATTACTCGTTGTGGCAGCGTGAGGTTCTCGGGTCCGAGGAGGATCCGCAGTCCGTGATCGCGAAGCAGATTGCGTTCTGGTCGGATGCGTTGGCTGATCTTCCGGAGCAGTTGGATCTGCCTGGTGATCGTCCGCGTCCCGAGGTCGCTTCAGGGCGCGGAGCCGAGGTCGAGTTCGATATCGACGCCACTCTGCACGAAGCTGTCAATTCGATTGCGCACAGCAGTAACTCGACACCGTTCATGGTTGTTCACGCAGCGCTCGCCGTCGTACTTTCTCGTTTGTCTGCAACGACCGACATCGCGATCGGTACACCGATCGCGGGTCGCGGTGAGGCGCAGCTCGACGATCTGATCGGTATGTTCGTCAACACTTTGGTGTTGCGTACCGAGGTTGATCCGTCGATGTCGTTCGCGGATCTGTTGGCTTCGGCGCGTGAAGTGGATCTACAGGCGTTCGCGCATGCGGATGTTCCGTTCGAGCGTGTGGTGGAGGTTCTCGATCCGGTTCGTTCGCAGGCTCGTCATCCGCTGTTCCAGGTGGCGTTGACGTTCCAAAACCACGAACAGGCAACGCTCGAACTGGGCGACCTCGAAGTGTCGATCGAAAGTGCCGATCTTGCGTTGGCGAAATTCGACCTCCAGTTGACTCTGACTGAACGAACCGACGAGGCCGGCGCACCTGCCGGAATGTCCGCCTCGTTGACGTATGCGACGGATCTGTTCGACGAGTCGACCGTTGTGGAATTCGGTGATCGGCTGGTACGGACCTTCCGCGCGGTGACTGCTGATCCCACCGTAGCGGTGGGTGACGTTGACATCTTGGTCGATGGTGAACGAAACCTGCTCTCCCGCTTCAGTGCTGGCCAGATCGATCGTGGTGTGGATTCGACGTTGTCGGCGTGGTTCGATGATGCTGCTGCGCGGTTTGGTGATCGGATCGCGGTGCGGTTCGGTGGCGAGTCGTTGTCTTATGGTGAGTTGTCGGTTCGGTCGAATCGGTTGGCGCGCAGGTTGATTGCTCAGGGTTGTGGTCCGGAGTCGTTGGTGGCGGTGGCGTTGCCGCGGTCGGCGGATCTTGTGGTGGCGTTGTTGGCGGTGGTGAAGTCCGGTGCGGGGTATTTGCCGGTGGATCCGTCGTATCCGGCTGATCGTGTCGAGTTCATGCTGGCCGATGCTGCTCCGGTGGCTGCGATTTCGTGGTCCGGGCGTGAGTTGGTGTTGCCCGCTGGTTTGCCGGTGGTTGATATCGACGCGGTGGATGTGTCGGAGTTCGAGGGTTCGGTGGTGACGGATGCGGATCGTGTTGCGCCGTTGCGGTCGTCGAATGTTGCGTATGTGATTTACACGTCGGGTTCGACGGGTCGCCCGAAGGGTGTGCAGGTTCCGCACATCACGGTGGCGAAGTTGTTTGCGAATACCGAGAGTGTGTACGGGTTCGACGAGTCGGATGTGTGGACGATGTTCCACAGTTATGCGTTCGACTTCTCGGTGTGGGAGTTGTGGGGTCCGCTGTTGTACGGCGGCACGTTGGTCGTCGTGGACTATGTGACGTCGCGGTCGCCGGAGCAGTTCTTGGAGTTGCTTGCTGCTGAGCGGGTGACGGTGCTCAATCAGACGCCGTCGGCGTTCTATCAGTTGGCTGAGGCTGATCGGTTGGCGTCGGAATCCGGTCTGGCTGCCGAGTTGTCGTTGCGGTGGGTTGTTTTCGGTGGGGAGGCGCTCGAGCTTCGACGCTTGTCGGATTGGTATGGCCGCCGCGGTGACTCTGCGCCGACGTTGGTGAACATGTACGGCATCACGGAGACGACGGTGCATGTGAGCCATCGTGTGTTGGATGCTGCGTTGGCGGCGGATGCGTCGGCGAGTGTTGTGGGTCAGGCTATTTCGGGTCTGCAGGTGTTTGTGCTCGATACGCGTTTGGCTCCGGTGCCTGTTGGTGTCGCGGGTGAGATGTATGTCTCGGGTGTGCAGTTGGCTCGGGGTTATCTGGGTCAGGCGGGGTTGACGTCGACGCGGTTTGTGGCGAGTCCTTTTGCTGCTGGTGAGGTGTTGTACCGCACGGGTGACGTGGCGTCGTGGAACAGTGCTGGTGATTTGGAGTATCTGGGTCGCGCGGATGATCAGGTGAAGATCCGTGGGTTCCGGATCGAGATCGGTGAGATCGAGTCTGCGGTGTTGGCGGATGTGTCGGTGGCGCAGACGGCGGTGGTTGTTCGGGAGGATTCTCCGGGTGATCAGCGGTTGGTGGCGTATGTGGTTTCGGCTGCGGGTGTGAGCGTTTCGGTCGACGATCTTCGGGTGTCGGTGGGTTCGTTGTTGCCGGAGTACATGGTGCCGTCGGCGTTTGTGGTGTTGGATTCGATTCCGTTGACGGTGAACGGGAAGTTGGATCGTCGGGCGTTGCCGGTTCCGTCGTTGCAGGTTGCGGTGTTCCGGGCTCCGATGTCGGTGGTGGAAGAGGTTGTGGCGCAGACGTTTGCGGATGTTCTGGGCGTTGAGCGTGTTGGTTTGGATGATGATTTCTTCGCGCTCGGTGGTAATTCGCTGATTGCGACGCAGGTGACGTCTCGGTTGGGTCAGGCGTTGGATGCTTCGGTGTCGGTGCGGGAGTTGTTCGAGGCGTCGACCGTTGAAGGGCTTGCTGCCCGACTCGGTTCTCACGTTGGTGGCGGTTCGCGTGCGGCGTTGACTGCGCAGGTGCGTCCGGCGCAGGTGCCGTTGTCGTTGGCGCAGCAGCGCATGTGGTTCCTCAATCGATTCGACACGGCATCGGCTGTCGACAATGTCCCTGTTGCCGTTCGGCTCACGGGTGCGCTCGATCTGGCCGCCCTGAATTCGGCAGTTCACGATGTTATCGGTCGCCACGAGGTTCTGCGCACGGTCTACCCCGAGGTCGACGGAATCGGCTACCAGAAGATCCTCTCGGCTGGAGATGTCTCGATCGATCTCGGTGCAGAACGCGTCACCGACGACCGAATCCAGGCGGAGCTGTATTCGTTCTTCGCCCAGGGCTTCGATGTCACCGTCGAGGTTCCGTTGCGCGCCAAGCTGTTCCAGGTCGCCGATGATGACTTCGTGTTGTCGTTCGTGGTGCATCACATCTCGACCGACGGCTTCTCGATGAGCCCGTTGACCCGGGACGTGATGACCGCGTACTTCGCCCGCTCACAGGGTCAAGCCCCGGTGTGGACGCCGTTGCCGGTGCAGTATGCCGACTACGCACTGTGGCAGCGTGAGGTTCTCGGGTTCGAGGACGATCCGCAGTCAATCATCGCGCAGCAGATCAACTACTGGTCCGATGCCCTGGCCGACCTGCCCGAGCAGCTGGACCTTCCCAGTGATCGCACCCGCCCCGAGATCGCAACGGGACAAGGAGCGAACCACACCTTCACCATCGACGCGCAACTGTGGGCCGATGTGGAAGCAACAGGTCAGGCGGCGGGCGCAACGCCGTTCATGGTCGTCCACTCTGCGCTGGCCGTGCTGCTGGCACGGTTGTCCGCGACAACCGACATCGCAATCGGCGCTCCTGTCGCCGGTCGCGGTGAAGCGCAGCTCGACGATCTGATCGGCATGTTCGTCAACACTTTGGTGCTGCGCACCGAGGTTGATCCGTCGATGTCGTTCACGGATCTGTTGGCTTCTGCGCGTGAAGTGGATCTGCAGGCGTTTGCCCACGCTGACGTGCCGTTCGAGCGGATCGTCGAAGCGCTCGATCCGGTGCGTTCGCAGGCACACCACCCGCTGTTCCAGGTGGCATTGACCTTCCAGAACCTTGGCCAGAGTGCTCTCGAACTGCCCGGACTCACCGCCGCTGCTGTGGAATTCGACGCAGCACTGGCCAAGTTCGATCTGCAATTCACTCTTGAAGACGCCGCTGACGCCGGTATGTCCGGCACTCTGACCTACGCGACGGATCTGTTCGACGCGTCGACAGCGGCCGAGTTCGCTGATCGCTTCGTGTCCGTCCTCCGTGGCGTTGTCGCGAATCCGACTGCTGCCGTTGGCGACGTGGATGTTCTGACCGCCGGTGAGTTGGATCGCGTTCTGTCATGGAGCGACACGGGTGTCGATCGTGGTGTGGATTCGACGTTGTCGGCGTGGTTCGATGATGCTGCTGCGCGGTTTGGTGATCGGATCGCGGTGCGGTTCGGTGGCGAGTCGTTGTCTTATGGTGAGTTGTCGGTTCGGTCGAATCGGTTGGCGCGCAGGTTGATTGCTCAGGGTTGTGGTCCGGAGTCGTTGGTGGCGGTGGCGTTGCCGCGGTCGGCGGATCTTGTGGTGGCGTTGTTGGCGGTGGTGAAGTCCGGTGCGGGGTATTTGCCGGTGGATCCGTCGTATCCGGCTGATCGTGTCGAGTTCATGCTGGCCGATGCTGCTCCGGTGGCTGCGATTTCGTGGTCCGGGCGTGAGTTGGTGTTGCCCGCTGGTTTGCCGGTGGTTGATATCGACGCGGTGGATGTGTCGGAGTTCGAGGGTTCGGTGGTGACGGATGCGGATCGTGTTGCGCCGTTGCGGTCGTCGAATGTTGCGTATGTGATTTACACGTCGGGTTCGACGGGTCGCCCGAAGGGTGTGCAGGTTCCGCACATCACGGTGGCGAAGTTGTTTGCGAATACCGAGAGTGTGTACGGGTTCGACGAGTCGGATGTGTGGACGATGTTCCACAGTTATGCGTTCGACTTCTCGGTGTGGGAGTTGTGGGGTCCGCTGTTGTACGGCGGCACGTTGGTCGTCGTGGACTATGTGACGTCGCGGTCGCCGGAGCAGTTCTTGGAGTTGCTTGCTGCTGAGCGGGTGACGGTGCTCAATCAGACGCCGTCGGCGTTCTATCAGTTGGCTGAGGCTGATCGGTTGGCGTCGGAATCCGGTCTGGCTGCCGAGTTGTCGTTGCGGTGGGTTGTTTTCGGTGGGGAGGCGCTCGAGCTTCGACGCTTGTCGGATTGGTATGGCCGCCGCGGTGACTCTGCGCCGACGTTGGTGAACATGTACGGCATCACGGAGACGACGGTGCATGTGAGCCATCGTGTGTTGGATGCTGCGTTGGCGGCGGATGCGTCGGCGAGTGTTGTGGGTCAGGCTATTTCGGGTCTGCAGGTGTTTGTGCTCGATACGCGTTTGGCTCCGGTGCCTGTTGGTGTCGCGGGTGAGATGTATGTCTCGGGTGTGCAGTTGGCTCGGGGTTATCTGGGTCAGGCGGGGTTGACGTCGACGCGGTTTGTGGCGAGTCCTTTTGCTGCTGGTGAGGTGTTGTACCGCACGGGTGACGTGGCGTCGTGGAACAGTGCTGGTGATTTGGAGTATCTGGGTCGCGCGGATGATCAGGTGAAGATCCGTGGGTTCCGGATCGAGATCGGTGAGATCGAGTCTGCGGTGTTGGCGGATGTGTCGGTGGCGCAGACGGCGGTGGTTGTTCGGGAGGATTCTCCGGGTGATCAGCGGTTGGTGGCGTATGTGGTTTCGGCTGCGGGTGTGAGCGTTTCGGTCGACGATCTTCGGGTGTCGGTGGGTTCGTTGTTGCCGGAGTACATGGTGCCGTCGGCGTTTGTGGTGTTGGATTCGATTCCGTTGACGGTGAACGGGAAGTTGGATCGTCGGGCGTTGCCGGTTCCGTCGTTGCAGGTTGCGGTGTTCCGGGCTCCGATGTCGGTGGTGGAAGAGGTTGTGGCGCAGACGTTTGCGGATGTTCTGGGCGTTGAGCGTGTTGGTTTGGATGATGATTTCTTCGCGCTCGGTGGTAATTCGCTGATTGCGACGCAGGTGACGTCTCGGTTGGGTCAGGCGTTGGATGCTTCGGTGTCGGTGCGGGAGTTGTTCGAGGCGTCGACCGTTGAAGGGCTTGCTGCCCGACTCGGTTCTCACGTTGGTGGCGGTTCGCGTGCGGCGTTGACTGCGCAGGTGCGTCCGGCGCAGGTGCCGTTGTCGTTTGCGCAGCAGCGCATGTGGTTCCTCAACCAATTGGACCGCGAATCGGCAGCCAACAACATTCCGATGGCGATCACTCTCACTGGCGAGTTGGATCAGGCGGCGTTGTACGACGCTGTCGTGGACGTGTTGAAGCGTCACGAGGTTCTGCGCACGGTCTACCCCGAGGTCGACGGTGCCGGCTACCAGCGGATCTTGCCGGTGGCGGCAGTTCCGGTGAATCTGGCTCCCGTGCAAATCGAAGCATCCGACATCGTGGCGGCGGTGACGGACTTCGTCACGTCAGGCTTCGACGTCACCGCTGAGGTTCCATTGCGGGCCAAGCTCTTCCAGCTCGCGGAGGACTCGTTTGTACTGGCGATAGTGATTCACCACATCTCCACCGACGGTTTCTCGATGGGTCCGTTGATCCGCGACGTGATGACCGCGTACTACGCCCGCTCACAGGGTCAAGCCCCGACCTGGGCGCCGTTGCCGGTGCAGTATGCCGACTACGCACTGTGGCAGCGCGAGGTTCTCGGTTCCGAGGGTGACACGGAATCCGTACTCGCAGAGCAGATCGGCTACTGGGCCAAAGCTCTCGACGGAGTTCCGGACCAGATCACCTTGCCCAGTGACCGCGCGCGTCCAGCCGTGTTCACCGGCCGGGGAGCCACCTACAGCTTCCCGATTTCCGCGGATGTTCACCGCGGACTGGCCGCTGTGGGTCGCGAGCACCAGGCATCGCTGTTCATGGTGATGCACTCGGCGTTGGCAACACTTCTTGCCCGGTTGTCCGGCACCACCGACATCGCAGTCGGCACCCCGGTCGCCGGTCGCGGTGAAGCGCAGCTCGACGATCTGATCGGCATGTTCGTCAACACGCTCGTGCTGCGTACCGACGTCGATCCGGGGATGTGTTTCCTCGATCTGCTGACGTCGGCGCGTGAGAGTGATCTCGCGGCTTTCGCTCACGCAGACGTGCCGTTCGAGCGGCTGGTCGAGGTACTCGATCCGGTTCGTTCGCAGGCTCACAACCCGTTGTTCCAGGTTGCCTTGGCATTCCAGAACCTGGGGCAGAATAACCTGACGTTGCCGGGACTCGATATCACTGAATTCGATATCGCGGAAACGGTAGCGAAGTTCGACCTTCAGTTGACTCTGGTGGAAGCTGCCGATGGTCACGGCATGACGGCGACCTTCACCTATGCGACGGATCTCTTCGACGAGGGGACAGTTGTCTCCTTCGCCGAGCGGTTGACTAGAATTCTCGAGGCCGTCGCCGTGGATGCGACGCAGGCTGTCGGCGACATCAACATCCTCGAAGCGCCTGAGCGTATCGAATTGACCAGTCGCCGAGCGTCCTCGGGCATCGAGCCGAAGCCGTTGGCCGACATCCTGGCCGAGACCGCGTTGCTGTATCCCTCCAACGAAGCTCTCCGCTACCAGGATCGGTCGATGACGTACGCCGAGGTCGACGAGTGGTCGTCGCGCCTCGCCCGCGTCCTGATCGCTCGCGGTCTGGGCGCCGAAGACCTGGTCGCAGTGTCGATTCCGCGTTCTATCGAATCGGTCCTGCTGGTGTGGGCGGTATCCAAGACAGGTGCCGCCGTTGTTCCCATCGATCCGCACTACCCGGCTGACCGCATCGCGCATATGGTCTCCGACTCGGGCGTCTCGGTCGGTCTGACTCTCGAAGCTGAACTCGCAGGGCTTACCGACACCGTCGAGTGGCTTGCGATCGACAGTGCTGTTTGCGCGGAATTGATGGCAGCGCAGGATAGTTCACCGATTCGTGAAGATGAGCGTGTGCGCCTCGTCCTTCCGGCGCATCCGGCCTGGGTGATCTACACGTCGGGCACAACAGGCTTGCCCAAGGGTGTTGTTGCTACGGGAGCAGGCCTCGCGAGCTTCAGCGCAACGCAGGCACAGCACTACCTGGTGACGCCGAACTCCCGCACGCTGCACTTCGCGTCACCGAGTTTCGACGCGTCGATGCTCGAACTGTTCCTGGCTGTCGCGACAGGCGCTGCCATGGTGATCGTCCCGACATCGATCTTCGGCGGCGACGAATTGACCGCGCTGTTCAAGTCCGAACGCGTCACACATGCCTTCATCACGCCCGCGGCGTTGGCTTCCATGGATCCGTCTGGCCTGAACGATCTCGAGGTGGTTGGTGTCGGCGGTGAGGCGTACTCGCCGGAGTTGATGGCCAAGTGGGCGGATCAGCCGAACCGTCGACGTACGTTCCTCAATGTCTACGGTCCCACCGAGACCACTATCGTCACCAATGTCAGTGTGCCGCTGATGCCGGGCGACCGGATGACCATCGGCGAAACCATCGGCGACATGGCCGCGTTTGTTCTCGACACACGTCTGCAGCCCGTTCCGGTTGGCGTTACCGGTGAGCTGTACCTGTCGGGTCCCCAGGTCACCCGCGGATACCATCGCCGCCCGGGATTGAGCGCGGATCGCTTTGTTGCCAACCCGCACGGCCTGTCCGGTGAGCGCATGTACCGCACCGGTGATGTTGTGCGTTGGACTGACCGTTACCAGGTTGAGTACGTGGGCCGCAACGACTTCCAGGTGAAGATCCGTGGGTTCCGTATCGAGCTCGGTGAGATCGACGCGGCACTGACGGCACATTCGGACGTCGAGTTCGCCGCGACGATGGGCACCACGCTGACGTCCGGTGCTCCGGCGCTGGTGTCGTACGTGTTTGTCGGCAAGGAATCTGCTGTCAGCTCGGCGGATCTGAGTGAGTTCGTTTCACGCACTCTGCCGGCGCACATGGTGCCTGCGTCGATCATGGTTCTGACCGACATGCCGCTGACCCCGGCCGGCAAGCTGGACCGAAAGGCTCTGCCGGAGCCGGTATTCGAGGTCAAGGAGTTCCGCGCTCCCACGACCGAGATGGAACGCGTCCTCAGCGAGGTCTTTGCCGACGTTCTCGGCCTCGATCAGATCGGTACCGACGATTCGTTCTTCGCTCAGGGCGGAGACTCGATCATGTCGATCCAGTTGGTGTCCCGGGCCAAGGCCCGCGGTGTTCTGTTCACGCCCAAGGACGTGTTCGAGAACAAGACGGTGGCTGAGTTGGCAGAGGTTGCCGTCTTCGGCTCCGACGCCGATGCGATCACTGTTCTCGCCGAGATCGTAGGCGGCGGCATCGGTTGGATGCCGCTCACGCCGATCAAGCGATTCATGTTCGAACGGCCCGGCAGCTTCCAGCGTTTCAACCAGTTGTTGACGCTGGAGTTGCCGCTCGGCATCGACCGGACCGGTGTTGTCGACACACTGGCTGCCGTCATCAATCACCACGACATGTTCCGTTCGCGTCTGGTCGATGACCAGCGTGGTCCGGGCATGGCTGTGTCCGCGCCCGGAACCGTCGACGTTGATTCTTTGGTGCGACGGGTGCTGGTGGACCCCGCGATTTCGGGCGCAGACCTGACGGCCATCGCGTCGGGTGCTCTCGACGACGCTCTCGGCCGGTTGGATCCGGCCGCCGGTGTCATGGCTCAGTTCGTGTGGATCGACTTCGGTGACACACGCACCGGCCGATTGATCATGGCTGCGCATCACCTGATCGTCGACGGCGTCTCCTGGCGAATCATCGTGCCGGACTTGATTTCCGCGTGGGCTCAGCGCAGTGGCGGAAGTGCACCCGTGCTCGAACCGACGGGCACGTCCATGCGTACCTGGGCGCACTCGCTCGCTGCGGAATCACGATCAGACAAGCGACTGGCAGAACTGCCACGTTGGCGCAAGACGCTGTCGACTCCAGACCCGATTCTCGGTTCGCGGGCGTTCGATCCGTCCGTCGACGTTGCGGCAACAGTCGAGCGTGTGCGCGTGGAGGTGCCCACAGGCGTCACTGAAACACTGCTGACAACTCTGCCCGAGGTGTTCCGCGGCGGAGCCAACGACGGTTTGCTGGCCGGACTTGCTCTGGCACTGGTGCGCTGGCGCCGTGAGCGGGGCATCGACACCGAAGCGGCACTGCTCCAGCTCGAGGGCCACGGCCGCGAAGAGGGCGTCGTCCCGGGTGCCGATCTCTCACGCACCGTCGGCTGGTTCACGGCGGCCTTCCCCGTCGCACTCGACCTTGCCGGTATCGACATCGACGACGCCTTCGACGCCGGAGTTGCTGCGGGAGCGGCGATCAAGGCAGTCAAGGAGCAGTTGCTCGCCGCTCCCGACAAGGGTGTCGGCTACGGACTGCTGCGGTACGTCAACGACGACACCTGCACTGAGCTGTCGAAGCTGAGCAGCGGGCAGGTCAGCTTCAACTACCTGGGTCGCATTGTGGCGGAGGATATTCCGGCTGCAGCGCAAGGCCTCGGATGGATTCCGGCACGCGACTTCTCCGATGTCGCTGCGCCGGAAGACCCGGACATGCCGGCCAACAAGGTTGTCGACATCAATGCCATCGTCAACGACGGCCCTGACGGCGCGGTGCTCGAAGCATCGTTTGCCTTCCCGAACGGATTGCTGAGCGCCACCGAGGTGCAAGCCCTGGCCGACCTGTGGGTCGGAGCACTCACAGCGCTGGCGCAGCACGCACAGGCCTTCGGCGCAGGCGGACTCACGCCGTCGGACGTGCCGCTGGTAACGCTGACCCAGCAGGATCTCGACGGGTTCGAGCAGCGTTTCCCCGCGGTGCAGGACGTCTGGCCGCTGGCTCCGCTGCAGTCGGGTCTGCTGTTCCACGCTGTCATGGCCGAGTCCACCGTCGACCTGTACTCCGTGCAGATGGTTCTCTCGCTGTCCGGCCGCGTCGACGCGGATCGCCTCCACGCCGCAGCACAGGCCATCATCGATCGTCACCCGAACCTGCGCACCGCATTTGTGGTCGACGGAACGGGTACGCCGGTCCAGGTAGTTCTCGGTGACATCGACGTGCCGTGGCGCGAACTGGATCTCACCACAATCGCTGACAGCGAAGAACGACGCCGCGAGTTGGATCGGATTCTTGTCGAGGACCAGGCCACGCACTTCGACATGTCGAACCCGCCGTTGATCAAGTTCACGCTGATCAAGATCGCGGCGAGCGAATACCGCCTTGTTGTGGCAAACCACCACATCATCCTCGACGGCTGGTCCATGCCGCTGCTGCTCCACACGCTCCTCGGCCACTACGCCATGCGTGGGAACATTCCCGCTCAGACGCGGTCACTGAGCTACCGGAACTACCTCGCGTGGCTGGTCCAGCAGGATCGCAGTGTGTCCATGGATGCCTGGGCGAAGGCGTTGGGCGGCGTCGAAGAGCCGACGTTGTTGGCTCCCACCGTCGTTGGTCAGGAATTCAGTGCGCTGTCGCAGAAGTTGCAGATCTCGCTCAGCGAATCGGTGACCGCGACACTGACCGGTTTGGCATCGAGGACCGGCGTTACCGCCAACACGATCGTCCAGGCTGCCTGGGCAATTCTGTTGGGACGCATGACCGGTCGCCAGGACATCGTCTTCGGTGCCACGGTCTCCGGCCGTCCGCCACAACTCGACAGCGTCGAGAAGATGGTGGGTCTGTTCATCAACACGCTGCCCGTTCGTGTCCAACTGGATCTGGCCGAGTCCGTCGAGGCATTGCTCTCACGGGTTCAGATCGAACAGGCGGGATTGCTCGATCACCATTACCTCGGCCTGACCGACGTGCAGAGCGCCGCGGGCGTCGGCGGACTCTTCGACACTCTGGTGATCTTCGAGTCCTACCCGGTCGACCGTGACGGTCTTGCAGCGCAAGCAGAGTTCTTGGACGGCATGGTGATCGATGATGTCGCCTCCGACGATTCCACGAACTACCCGCTCACACTGCTGATCGGTCTCGACGACCAACTGCACTTGACGCTTCGTTACCTACCCGACTTCTTCGACGAGTCGTACGCGCAGACCCTGCTGGGTCGCCTCGAGACTCTGCTGACCGAAATCGGTGAAACGCCGTCTACTGCAGTCGGTGACGTCGAGGTCATGACGGCGCCTGAGCGTGCTTTGGTGCTCGAGTCGTGGAACGACACGTCTCGTCCGGTTGTGGGTGGGTTGTTGTTGGATGGTTTTGATTCTGTGGTGGGGGTTTGTTCGGGTTCGCGGGCGGTGGTGTTCGGGGATGAGGTGCTCTCGTATGGGGAGTTCGATGAGAGGGTTAATAGGTTTGCGCGTTATTTGATCGGTTTGGGTGTTGGGCCGGAGTCGTTGGTGGGGTTGGCTGTTCGGCGGTCGGTGGATTTGTTGGTTGGGTTGTATGCGATTGTGCGTGCGGGTGGGGCGTGGGTGCCGTTGGATCCTGATGCTCCGTCCTCGCGTAATGAGTATGTGTTGGATTCGGCTGATCCGGTGTGTGTGGTGTCGACGGAGCGTGATGGTTTCGTGGCGTCGGGTCGTCGGGTTGTGTGTGTGGATGTTGTTGATGTGTCTGGTTTTTCGGGTGCGCGGGTGTTGGATGTGGATCGGCGCTCGCCGTTGCGGGCGTCGAATACGGCGTATGTGATTTTCACGTCGGGGTCGACGGGTCGGCCGAAGGGTGTGGCGGTCTCGCATGCGGCGATTGTGAATCAGTTGGAGTTCATGCAGGGCGAGTATCGCTTGATGTCGTCTGATGTGTATTTGCAGAAGACGGCGACGACGTTCGATGTGTCGTTGTGGGGTTTTTTCATGCCGTTGCGGGTGGGTGCGGTGTTGGTGTTGGCGTCGGCTGATGGTCATCGGGATCCGGGGTATTTGGCGTCGGTGATTGATGATCAGGGTGTGTCGGTGACGGATTTTGTTCCGACGATGTTGTCGACGTTTTCGTCGTTGGTGGATCCGGGGTTGTTGGGTTCGTTGCGTGATGTGTTGGTGATCGGTGAGGCGTTGCCGGTGGAGGCGGTGCGTGAGTTCGGGTTGGTGTCGTCGGCGCGGTTGCATAATTTGTATGGTCCGACTGAGGCGGCGGTGTCGTTTACGTTTGCGGATGTGACGGCTGCTGGGTCGGGGTCTGTGGTGTCGATTGGTGTGCCGGAGTGGAATTGCCGGGTGTTTGTGTTGGATTCGCGTTTGCGGCCGGTTGCTGTGGGTGTTGCGGGTGAGTTGTATTTGTCGGGTGTGCAGTTGGCTCGGGGGTATGTGGGTCGTCCGGATTTGAGTGCGGATCGGTTTGTGGCGTCGCCGTTCGGTTCGGGTGAGCGGATGTATCGGACGGGTGATTTGGTCCGTTGGAACACAGTTGGTGAGTTGGAGTACATCGGTCGTACTGATTTTCAGGTGAAGTTCCGTGGTCAGCGGATCGAGTTGGGGGAGATCGAGGCGGCGTTGGTGTCGCATGGGTCGGTGTTGTCGGCTGCGGTGGTGGTGCGTGGGTCGGTGATGGGTGATCAGTTGGTGGGGTATGTGGTGCCGGCGGTGGGGTCGGTTGTGGATGTGAGTGTGTTGCGGGGGTTTGTGGGGGAGCGGGTTCCGGGTTATATGGTTCCGGCTGCTGTGGTGGTGTTGGATGCGTTCCCGCTTAATTCGTCGGGGAAGTTGGATCGGGCGTTGTTGCCGGAGCCGGTGTTCGAGGCTCGGGTGTTTCGGGCTCCGGTGTCGTCGGTGGAGTTGGTGGTGGCGTCGGCGTTTGTGGGTGTGTTGGGTGTTGATCGGGTGGGGTTGGATGATGATTTCTTCGAGTTGGGTGGCAACTCCCTCATCGCGACTCGGGTTGTCATGCGCATCGCCGAAGAACTCGAGACGGCCGTACCGGTCCGCCTTCTGTTCGAAGCGTCCACCGTCCAGGAACTTGCCGCACGTCTCGAATCACACGTCGGTGAAGGAAGCCGCCTTGCGCTGACAGCTCAGGATCGACCGGAAGAGATTCCGCTTTCTCTTGCGCAGCAGCGTATGTGGTTCCTCAACCGCTTCGACGGCTCGGCAGGCGCCTACAACATGCCGTTTGCACTGCGGCTGAGCGGTGAACTCGATCTGGGCGCGATGCGTGCGGCGATCGGCGACGTCGTTGCCCGCCACGAAACCCTGCGCACTGTGTATCCGGAAACCGATTCGGGACCGGTCCAGGTCATCGAACCGGTAGGACATACGCCGGTGGAATTGAACGTCGAGAGTGTCACGGAAGCCGAGATTGTCGGCAAGCTGGTCGAATTGGCGTCGACGAGGTTCGACGTGACGGCCGAAATCCCGCTGCGGATTCGGTTGTTCCAGGTAGCCGAGAACGAGTACGTCCTCGCCGTCGTGGTGCACCACATTGCCGCGGACGGCTCCTCGACTACTCCGTTCGCCCGCGATCTCGTCATGGCCTACGCGGCACGGGCGCAGGGAACGGCGCCGGGTTGGGCCCCGCTGGACGTGCAGTACGCCGATTACAGCCTGTGGCAGCGCGAGGTGCTGGGTAGCGAGGAAGACCCGGAATCCGTGTCGTCCGAGCAGATCGCCTACTGGAGCCAAGCTTTGGCCGGGCTGCCGGATCAGCTGGACCTGCCGACGGACCGTCTGCGTCCCGCCGCGCAGTCGTACCGCGGTGGCTACCTTCAGTTCGAGATCGACGCAGCAGTGCATCAGGGCCTGTCGGCGCTGGCCCGTGAGCACGGGACCACCCTGTTCATGGTCACGCACGCGGCGTTTGCGATTCTGTTGGCGCGCCTTTCCGGCACCGACGACATCGCCGTTGGCACCCCGATCGCTGGCCGCGGTGAGCGTGCGCTCGACGATCTGATCGGCATGTTCGTCAATACCCTGGTATTCCGGACACACGTCGACGGTTCCGACAGTTTCACGGAACTACTTGCCCGCGTGCGCGAGAACGACCTGCAGGCCTTTGCGCATGCCGACGTTCCGTTCGAGCGACTGGTCGAAGTTCTCAACCCCGCACGTTCGACTGCTCGGCACCCGCTATACCAGGTGGGCTTCCTTTTCCAGAACATGGAACAGGCAAGCCTGGAACTGCCTGGCCTCACCGTCAAGGGCCTCGAGATCGACAACGGTGTCGCTCAGTTCGATCTGCAGTTGATCGTCGGTGACAACTACGACGAGCGTGGTGTTGCCTCCGGCATCTCGGCCGTATTCAGCTACGCGCACGACCTTTTCGACGAGTCGACAGTCCAGTCCTTCGCTGATCGGTTCAACACCGTTCTGGCAGCGGTGGTTGCCGATCCGTCGATCGTGGTCGGCGACATCGACGTGCTCGATCCGCGTGAGTCGAATCAGGTTCTGCAGGAATGGAATGCAACGGAGCAGGTACTCGACGCCGAGGCGACACTGGTCGATCTGTTCGATCAGCAGGTTGCCGCTCACGGTGATTCCGTCGCGTTGGTGCACGGGCTCGAATCGCTGACGTATGTGGAGTTCGACGACAAGGTCAACCGGCTCGCCCGTCACCTGATCGAACTGGGTGTCGGTCCGGAGTCGTTGGTGGCATTAGGAATGCGACGCTCCATCGACCTGGTGATCGGCATGTACGCCGTTGCCAAGGCAGGCGGCGGTTATGTTCCGATCGATCCGGATCATCCGGCCGATCGCACCGGGTACGTCCTCGAGATGGCCGCGCCGGTCTGCGTGCTCAGCAACGAGAACGACGCACCGTCGCTCGCGGGGATCGACAATGTTCTTCTCATCGACACCCTCGATCTGTCGCGCGTCTCCGGAGCGCCGGTGCGCGGCGACGAGCGGACCGCACCGCTTCGTTCGGCGAATACCGCGTACGTGATCTTCACGTCGGGATCGACCGGCAAGCCGAAGGGTGTGGCGCTGTCCCACGCCGCGATCGTCAATCAGCTTCTGTGGAAGCGTGATCGCTACGGTCTCGACCAGACCGACGCAATGTTGCTCAAGACTGCAGCGACGTTCGACCTCTCGGTCTGGGAGTTCTGGTCCGCGTTGACATCCGGGTCCCGCCTGGTCATCGCCGACCCGGACGGACACAAGGACGCCGAGTACATGCTGGCGCTCATCGCTCAGGAGAAGGTGACGACGCTGCACGCGGTGCCGTCCATGCTCTCGATGCTGACGGCCGCAGCAGACGGCACTCTTCCGCAGTCGCTCGAGCGTGTCCTTGCCATCGGTGAGGCCTTGCCCGCGGCAACGGCGGCAGAGTTCCGCAAAATGTCCGACGCGGCACTCGTCAATCTGTACGGTCCGACCGAGGCTGCGGTGTCAGTGACCGCGCACGATGTGGACGAGAGCGACACCTCGTCGGTCTCGATCGGTGCCCCGGAATGGAATACGCAGGTCTACGTGCTCGACGAGCGACTGCATCCCGTTCCGGTCGGAGTCACCGGTGAGCTGTACCTGGCCGGAACCCAGTTGGCTCGCGGTTATCACGGCCGCGCCGACCTGACGTCGGAACGCTTTGTCGCCAACACCTTCGGAGAACCGGGCACACGTCTGTACCGCACCGGCGACCTCGTTGTCTGGCGCAGTGGCGGTGAACTCGAGTACGTCGATCGTGCCGACTTCCAGGTGAAGATCCGCGGCTACCGCATCGAACTCGGTGAGATCGAAGCTGTTATCAGAGCTGCTGAGTCCGTGGACGCCGCGGTTGTCGTCGCGAAAACCGATCCGCGACTGGGGGATCGACTGGTCGGGTACCTCGTTCCGCAGGCCGGGGCCACCGTCGACGTCGACAGCGTGAAGGCGGAACTCGTCCGCGAGTTGCCGAGTTACATGGTGCCGTCGGCGTTGATGGTGCTGAGCGAATTGCCGCTCAACATCAACGGCAAGATCGATCGAAAGGCGCTGCCGGAACCCGAATTCGAGGCAACGGAGTTCCGTGCCCCGAGCAATCCGGTCGAAGAGATCGTGGCCTCGGTGTTTGCCGAAGTCCTGGGCGTTCCACGAGTCGGGTTGGACGACGACTTCTTCGATCTCGGCGGAAACTCGCTGATCGCCACACAGGTCGTGGCCAGGTTGGGTCAGGCACTTGACGCCCAGATTCCGGTGCGGATCATCTTCGAAGCGTCGACTGTCGGACTGCTGGCGTCGCGGGTGCTCGAACATGCCGGTTCAGGTTCGCGGGCACAGTTGGTGGCGCAGGAACGGCCGTCGCAGATTCCGTTGTCGCTCGCTCAGCAGCGGATGTGGGTTCTCAACCAGATCGACCGCAGGTCTGCCGCGTACAACATCCCGGTCGCGATCCGGATGTCCGGCGATCTCGACGTCGCAGCATTGCAGTCGGCCGTCTCCGACCTTGTTGCTCGCCACGAGATCCTGCGGACGTTCTATCCCGATCTCGGGGACGGCCCGACGCAGTCGATTCAGTCGAAGTCGGCAGCCGTTGTCGACATGGCCGTGCTGTATGTCGGCGAAGACACGATTGGGGCCGAGGTCGCGAAGGTCGTCGGTCAGGGCTTCGACGTCACTGCCGGTGTTCCGCTGCGCGTTCGCCTTTTCCAGATCACGCCCACCGAGCATGTCCTGATCGTGGTGGTCCACCACATCAGCGGCGACGCGTTCTCGATGGCGCCGATGATCCGAGACACGATGGTCGCGTACACGGCGCGTACCGGGGGAGCGGCACCCGAATGGGCTCCGCTCGAAGTCCAGTACGCGGATTACACGTTATGGCAGCGCGACGTTCTGGGTTCCGAGGGCGATCCGGACAGTGAACTGTCGACGCAGCTTGCCTACTGGACGCAGGAACTCGCCGGCGTTCCCGAACTTCTGGAACTGCCGACGGACCGTCCTCGTCCGCCGACGCAGTCGATGAAGGGTGCGGACTTCCTGTTCACTCTCGGCGCCGACTCCACGCGTCGAATCGCGGAAATCGCGCGCGAGCAGAACTCGACCGTGTTCATGGTCGTGCATGCCGCGTTCTCGGTGCTGCTGTCCAAGCTCAGCGGCTCGAACGACATCGCGATCGGTACACCGGTGGCGGGCCGCGGCGAGCGAGTCCTCGACGACCTGGTCGGTATGTTCGTCAACACGCTGGTGTTGCGCACGCAGGTGAAACCGGCAACCACGTTTGTCGACCTGCTGCAGCAGGTGAAGGAGAAGGACCTCGCGGCGTTCGGAAACGCAGACGTGCCCTTCGAGCGTCTGGTCGAGCAGGTCGGCCGTGAGCGCTCACAGGCATACTCACCGCTGTTCCAGGTGATGCTGACGTTCCAGAACATGGCACTTGGCACGTTTGCGCTGCCAGGGCTCGAACTGTCGGCGGTGGACGACGGATTCGACTCGGCGATGTTCGACCTGCAGCTCACCGGAATCGAGGAGTTCGACGAGCACGGAGCGCTGTCCGATATCCGGATGCGATTCACCTATGCAACCGATCTGTACGACGCCGCAACCATGGAACTGTTCGCAACCAGGTTGCGGGCCGTGGTCGACGCCGTTGCCGCAGATCCGACGGTGGTTCTGCGGACCATCGACATCGTGACGGACTTCGAACGCGCGCTGATCGAGGCAGCCGAGCCGAAAACGGCCGCGGACCTTCCGGACCTCGCAGCAGCGGCCGCCGCAGCAGATCCGACGGCGGTTGCCTTCACACACGGAGACACGGTGGTGACCTTCACACAGCTGGCCGAAAAACTGGCTGTGATGAAGCAGACGATGGGTGCGGCGCTCACTGCCGACGCGTTGGTCTCGGTTTCGCTGAACGGTCTGGTTCCGGGCATTCTTCCGGCACTGGGCGCCGACGGTATTACCTCGCTCGTCGAGTCTTTGATAACTGACGCGCAGGCCACGCTGGGGAAGGGTTCCGGTACGGACGGGTAATATGCAGTATTTGCCCCATGGGCGTTGATCTGTACGACCAGTCGTGCGTTGGATCTGCGCCGTGCTGTCGTCAGTTGGAGGAAGTGTTGATGTCCGTCGGTATGCCGGGACCACAGTCGCTGACGATCGAGGACCTGCCGAGATTGATCGCTGCAGTAGTCGAGGCGGAGCCCGACCGGACAGCGCTTGTTCATGCAGACGCCGAGGTCACCTACGAACGGTTGCACTCGGAACTGACCACACTCGACTCCGCGATGGGTGGTGCGCTCGGCCCGGACGCACTCGTACCCGTCGTGATCTCCACGCTGCTGCCGGAGTTGCTCGCCACACGAGAGGGTGGCCTCGAATCCGTCGTCGGTGCGCTCATCGCCGACGCGACTTCCGTCGTTGCTTTCGAGGCTCCGTCGGTCGTCGAGTCGACTCTCGTAAGTCTGTTCGAGGAGCAGGTCGCGCGTACCCCCGATGCCGTCGCCCTTCGTTTCGGCTCCACGGCGTCGACCTACGCGGAATTCGATCGCCGGGTCAATCAGCTCGCCCGCGAGCTCGTCGCCCGTGGCGTCGGACCGGACACACTCGTCGGCCTGGGTATCCGTCGGTCCGTCGAACTGCTGGTTGCGATGTACGCGATCGTCAAGGCCGGTGGTGCGTACGTACCACTCGATCCAGACCATCCCGCTGAGCGTCTGGCGTATGTGATCGACGTCGCCGCGCCCGTCCTCGTGCTCACGACGTCAGTGGACGCGGTCGGCATTCCCGAAAACGTCGATGTACTGCGGATCGATGACATCGATGTCTCGGCGCACTCAGGCGCGCCGCTTGCCGACGGTGACCGGCTGTCACCGCTGCGCACCGACAATCTTGCGTACGTGATCTTCACGTCGGGTTCGACCGGCAGGCCCAAGGGCGTCGGTGTGTCACACGAGGCAATCGTCGCCAACCTCCGATGGAGGCAGAGCGAATATCCCTTCACCGACGAAGACGTCATCCTGCAGAAGACGCCGTTTACGTTCGACGTGTCGGTGTGGGAGTTCTTCTGGCCGTTGCAGGTCGGCGCTTGCCTCGTGATCGCGAAGCCGGACGGGCATCGTGATCCGGCCTACGTCGCAGCGACGATGATCGAGTACGGCGTCACCGTTGTACATTTTGTCCCCTCGATGCTCGCGGTCTTCGTCGCTGAACCGCGCGCTTCCGAGATCACCTCGCTACGTTACGTTTTCGCCTCGGGTGAAGCGCTTCCCGCCCAGACCGCCGCGCGGCTGCGCGACGTCAGCACCGCGGAACTGCACAATCTGTACGGACCGACCGAGGCAGCCGTCGACGTCACGTACTACGCAACCGGACCGCAGGACGAGGTCTCCATTCCGATCGGCCGTGCTGTCGCCGAAACAGAGCTACTCGTCCTCGACGACGCACTGCGTCCAGTACCTCCCGGCGTCCCCGGCGAGCTTTACCTCGCGGGGGTCCAGCTGGCCAGAGGGTATGTCTCCCGCCCCGATCTGACGGCGGATCGGTTCGTCGCGCATTCCACCTCGGACGGCGAGCGCATGTACCGAACCGGCGACCTGGTCCGATGGCGCGGTGCCGGCGCCGACCGCCTGCTCGAGTACCTCGGCCGCACCGACTTCCAGGTGAAGCTGCGGGGACTGCGCATCGAACTCGGCGAAATCGAATCAGCGCTACTCGACAACGATGCAATCGCACAGGCGGCCGTTCTCGTCCGCTCCGATGCGGCTTTGGGCGACAATCTGGTGGCATACGTGGTTCCCGCATCGGGAGTTGTGCTCGACACCGACGCTCTTGCACGTGAATTGGGTGGACGCCTGCCGGACTACATGGTGCCGTCGCTGTTTGTCGAACTCGAGGCGTTTCCGCTCAATGCCAGTGGCAAGCTGGACCGCAAGGCGCTGCCGGCGCCCGAGTTCACAGCGCAGGTTGTCGAATACCGGGCAGCGAGTACGCCGGTCGAGAAGACGTTGATAGCGATCTTTGCCGACTTGCTCGGCCGCGACGATCTCGGCATAGACGACGGGTTCTTCGACCTCGGGGGCAATTCACTGCTCGCGACGCGAGTGGTGGCGCGCGCGAACGCCGAACTCGGCGTGGAACTCGACATGCGAGCTTTCTTCGATGCTCCTACGGTATCCGAATTAGCTTCTCTCGTAGGCGATTCTGCTGGCCGCGGTACGAAGGCTCCTCTCGTTGCACAGGAACGTCCCGACCGGATCCCGCTTTCGCTTGCGCAGCAGCGTATGTGGTTCCTCAACCGCTTCGACTCGACCTCGGCAGTCGATCACATCCCAGTCGTTCTCCGGCTGACCGGAATGCTCGATGCCGCTGCGCTCCGTTCGGCGATCGATGATCTCGTCGAGCGGCACGAGAGCCTGCGTACTGTGTACCCGGAGGTCGACGGCGTCGGCTACCAGCAGATCTTGACCGTCTCCGACGTGGAGCTCGATCTGTCGCCGGTCGCTGTGGCCGAATCCGAGATCACCGAGCGTGTCATCACGGAGATCACCGGGGGATTCGACGTCACCTCACAGGTGCCGTTGCGGGTCAAGCTCTTCCAGGTGGCCGCGTCGGAATACGTCCTTGTATTCGTCGTCCACCACATCAGTGGTGACGGCTTCTCGATGGGCCCCTTGGTGCGCGACGTCGTGACCGCTTACGCGAGTCGGGCGGCTGGCAGCGCACCCGAATTCACGCCGCTGGACGTGCAATATGCAGACTTCTCGATCTGGCAGCGAACAGTCCTCGGCAGCGAGCACGACGCGGAATCGGTGATATCGCGCCAGATCGATTACTGGACACAGCAGCTCGACGGGCTCCCCGAGCGGCTAGACCTGCCGATGGATCGACCCCGCCCGCCCGTCGCGAGTTATCGCGGAGCGTCGCACACGATGACTATCGGTGCGGACGTACTCGCGCGCCTCGAGTCGATTGCGCAGGCGAACAAGGCCACGGTGTTCATGGTATTGCACAGCGCAATCGCCGTGCTGTTGGCGCGTTTGTCCGGAACCACTGACATCGCGATCGGCACCCCGGTGGCGGGTCGTGGCGATCGCGCACTCGACGACGTCATCGGCATGTTCGTCAACACCCTGGTGCTGCGTACCGAGATCAATCCGGCAAGTACATTCGACGAGCTGGTGAACCAGGCACGGATTGCAGACCTCGATGCATTCGGTAACGCTGACGTCCCGTTCGAGCGCCTGGTAGAGGTGCTCGACCCGGCACGCTCGCAGGCACACAATCCGCTGTTCCAGGTGATGCTCGCGTTCCAGAACCTCGGCCAGAAAACACAAAGTGGCGCAACGCTCGGCGGCCTCGAGGTAAGCGGTTTCGAGCTCGAGTCCGCAGTCGCCAAGTTCGACCTCCAGTTCACGGTGTGGGAAGACATCGAGTTCGGCGGGCTGTCAGTCGTCATCGATTATGCGCGTGACCTTTTCGATGCCTCGACCATCGAGACGTTCGGTTCCAGGCTGTCCGTATTGCTCGGTGCGGTCGCTGCCGATCCGGCCGTTCTCGTCGGCGAGATCGATCTGTTCGGCGCCGGCGAGGCAGCCCGCGTGCTCGACTGGTCGGTGGGGCAGCGTGTGTCGATCGGCGACAGATCGCCACTTGCACTCTTTGCCCGGCATGTCAGTCGCGACCGGTCGACGGTTGCCGTCGTGGCCGATGATCGGACCCTCACCTACGGGGAACTCGATGCGCGGTCGTCGGTGCTCTCTCAGGACTTGCTCGCTGCGGGTGTGGGAGCGGACGACGTGGTTGCGCTGGTGCTGCCCAGGTCGTGGCAGTGGGTAGTGGCAATGCTCGCGGTGTGGAAGACCGGCGCCGGTTACACACCAATCGATCCCACGTTGCCGACCGAGCGCGTGAATACATTGCTCGAAGACACCAGTGCCCGCGCGGTGATCGCGTCCGGCGGCGTCCAGACGGCGCTCCCGGTGCTGCGGGTCGAGAGCACTGATGGGGCGGAATCCGGCGATTCTGTTCCGGAATGGGTGGACCATTGGCGTGAGCGGGGCGCAGGTGAGCGCGTGGGATACGTCATCTCGACCTCTGGTTCGACGGGTCGGCCCAAGCCCACGGTCGTACCGATGGCGGGCATCGAGAATACGACAGCCTGGTACCGATCCGAACTTCCGGACGCCGCTGGTGTGGTCGTTGCGTCGTCACCGAGTTTCGATCTCACGCAGAAGAATGTGTGGGGACCGCTTACCAGCGGTGGCAGTGTTCACGTCGCCGCAGCGGGGTTCGACCCCGCCGAGATCCTTCGCGCCGTCTCCGACGACGACGTCCAGGTCGCGAACATGTCGCCGAGTGCATTTGATGCACTGGTCGATGCCGACGTGGACGGCGTCCTCGAATCGCTCGACGTCGTGTTCCTCGGTGGTGAGCCCATTCAGGTTGGTCGGCTCAAAGATCTGATGGCCGCCGGTGTGCGCGTCGTCAACAGTTACGGCCCCACTGAGGCCTCCGACGTAGTGTCCTTCCAGGAGGCGGCACCGGGAGACGTCAACGGAGTCCCCATCGGGATTCCAATTCCGAATATCGAACTCTACGTGCTGGATTCGCGCCTGCAGCTGGTCCCGGCCGGAGTGGTCGGTGAGCTTTACGTGGGAGGTGTGGGAGTCAGCCGCGGATACGGCGGACGCTTCGACCTTACTGCCGAGAGGTTCGTGGCGAATCCGTTCGGGTCGGCAGGCTCGCGGCTGTACCGTACCGGAGATCAGGTCCGGTGGAACGGTTCGGGAGAGCTGGACTATCTGGGCCGCACCGACTTCCAGGTCAAAATCCGTGGACTCCGAATCGAACTCGGCGAGATCGAAGGGGCCCTGGTGGCACTCGATTCGGTATCGGCTGCTGTCGTGGTGGTACACAAGGACAGCCTGGTCGGAGACCGCCTGGTGGCTTATCTGGTACCAGCACACGGGGCCGACGTCGACATCGCGGCGATACGTTCGACCGTCGCGGCGCGTCTGCCTGACTACATGGTGCCGTCCGCGTTCGTGGCGATCGAGACGGTTCCATTGAACGCCAACGGAAAGGTCGATCGGCGGGCCCTGCCCGAGCCGACGTTCGCGACACTGTCATACCGCTCTCCGACCACTGTGGTCGAAGAAACTGTGGCCCAGATCTTTTCGGATGTTCTGGGTGTAGCTCAGGTCGGTCTCGACGACGACTTCTTCGAACTCGGCGGCAACTCGTTGATTGCCACGCGAGTTGTCTCACGGCTCGGTCAGTCCTTGGACACCGTAGTGCCGGTACGACTGCTGTTCGACGTGTCGACGGTCGAGGCCCTGGCCGCACGACTGAGCACTCATACCGGCGACGCGGGGCGGATGCCTCTCGTCCCGCAGGAGCGTCCCGAGCGAGTCCCGCTGTCGTTGGCGCAGCAGCGAATGTGGTTCCTCAACCGGTTCGAGCCGGAATCCGGGGTCGACAACATTCCGGTCGCCGTGCGGTTGACCGGTCCGTTGAACACGGCGGCTCTTGCGGGGGCCGTGCGGGACCTGATCGACCGTCACGAAAGCCTACGCACGATCTATCCCGAGATCGACGGCGTCGGTTACCAGCAGGTTCTCGGTTCGGCGGCAGTCGATCTCGATCTGTCACCGGTTGGAGTTCCGGCCGAGGCTGTGGAACTCCGTGTGCGGGAGCTGATCCAGCCCGGATTCGACGTCACGGTCGAGATCCCTCTCCGTACCGCGCTCTTCCAACTTGCCGACGATGAGTACGTGCTTGTCTTCGTCGTCCATCACATCAGCGGAGACGGTTTCTCGATGGTGCCGTTGGTACGTGACGTGGTGACAGCGTATGCGGCGCGATCGCACGGGCGTGCGCCGTCCTGGTCGCCGCTGGCTGTCCAGTTCGTCGACTACACCCTGTGGCAGCGTGAGGTGCTCGGCAGCGAGGACGATCCGCACTCGATCATCTCGGGCCAGGTCAACTACTGGAAGAGCCGGCTCGCGGGAATCCCGGATCAGCTGGACCTGCCGACCGATCGGCCACGTCCAGCCGTAGCAACGAACGGTGGTGCAGAGTACCAATTTGCCATCGAGCAGGGCGTCGTCGATTCCCTCGACCGAATTGCGCGTGAGCATCAGGCTTCGCGATTCATGATCGTGCACAGTGCATTCGCCGTGATGCTGGCGCGCCTGTCCGGCACCTCCGACATCGTGATCGGTACTCCGGTCGCGGGGCGTGGTGAGCAGGAACTCGACGATGTGATCGGAATGTTCGTCAACACACTCGTGTTGCGGACGAACGTCGATCTGTCGCTGTCGTTCACGGAATTGCTTCGCAGCACGCGTGAGTCGGACCTGCAAGCGTTCGCGCATGCCGACGTGCCGTTCGAGCGCCTCGTCGAAATCATCAACCCGGAACGATCGCAGTCACGCAATCCGCTGTTCCAGGTCATGCTCACGTTCCAGAACGTCGCCCAGGGCAGCGACGAATCGGCCGACATCGACGGCGTCACGGTATCGGCCCTCGACGTCGATGCGTCCGTGGCGAAATTCGATCTGCAATTGACGATCACCGAGCATGACGGTGAACTCCGTGGACTCTTCACTTACGCAACGGATCTGTTCGACCGTAAGACGGTGGCCTCCTTCGTCCAGTATCTGACCGCGACTCTCTCGGCGGTCGCGGCTGCCCCCGCTGGGCCGGTCGGGGACGTCGACGTCGTCGGCGACTCCGATCTGGGGCTGGTCGTCGAGCGCTGGAACAGCACCGGTCACGATGTTCGCGATGTGACGCTGGTGGATCTGTTCGATGAACAGGTCGTCCGCTCTCCCCATTCGATCGCGCTGACCTTCGATGGGAATCAGCTGACGTATCTCGAATTCGACCGGCGGGTCAATCAACTCGCCCGCAAACTCGTGTCGGAAGGCGTCGGCCCGGATATCCTGGTCGGCTTGGCCATTCGCCGAAGCTTCGATTTGCTGGTGGCGATGTACGCGGTAGTCAAGGCCGGCGGCGGCTATCTGCCCATCGACCCCGATCAGCCCGTCGAGCGCAACGAATACGTCGTGTCGACTGCAGCTCCGATCTGTGTGTTGACCACAGAGAGAGATGGATTCGACGCTGAGGGAGTGCTGGTAGTCAGGATCGATACCGTAGACCTGTCCGGTTGTTCCGACGCACCGGTCACCGACGCGGACCGCCTCGGCCCGCTGCGAGGGGAGAACACGGCGTACGTGATCTTCACCTCCGGGTCGACGGGCAAACCGAAGGGCGTTGCGGTGTCACACCGCGCGATCGTCAACCGGCTGATCTGGATGCAGGCCGAGTACAGCCTCCTCGGCGACGACGTGGTCCTCCAGAAGACTCCCTTTACCTTCGATGTCTCCGTGTGGGAGTTCTTCTGGCCGTTGCAAGTCGGAGCTCGACTGGCGATCGCTGCCGTCGACGGCCACCGAGATCCGGCCTATCTGGCCGCGCTGATCGCGTCCGAACGAGTGACCACCATTCACTTCGTGCCGTCGATGTTGGAAGTGTTCCTCGCGGATACGGTTGTCACGAGGTCTTCTACCCTTACCCGAGTCTTCGCCTCGGGTGAGGCGCTCGCCCCGCAGGTGGCCGCGCAGTTCCGGACGGTTCTTCCCGGAACTGAACTGCACAATCTGTACGGACCGACGGAGGCCGCGGTCGACGTGACCTTCCATGAGGTGACGGACGCCGACACCACCACCATGCCGATCGGCGCGCCGGTCTGGAACACACGCGTTCTGGTACTCGACTCACGACTGCATCCGGTGCCCGTCGGGGTCGCGGGCGAGCTCTACCTCGCGGGAGTGCAGTTGGCCCGGGGGTACGTGGCTCGGCCGGACCTCACCGCGGACCGGTTTGTCGCCGATCCGTTCGGACCTGCCGGCTCACGCCTGTATCGGACCGGAGACCTGGTGCGATGGAATGCGTCGGGTGAGTTGGTATACATCGGACGTACCGACTTTCAGGTCAAGCTACGCGGACTACGCATCGAGCTGGGGGAGATCGAGTCGATCCTGCGTGATCATCCGTCGGTCGGTTCGGTGGTGGTTGCCGTCCGGAACGATCAACTGGTCGCGTACCTGACGGCGGCCGGTGAGTCTCTGATCGATTGGCTGGAACTGGAATCGATACTGGGGAAACATCTTCCGTCATACATGGTGCCCACGGCACATGTTGTTCTGGACGAACTGCCGCTCAACGCCTCGGGAAAACTCGACCGGAAGCAACTGCGCGATCCTGAGGTCGAGATCGCGGTCTTCCGGGAACCCGAATCTGTGGTCGAGGTCGAAGTTGCGCGTATTTTCGCCGACCTCCTCGGTATCGGTCAGGTCGGCTTGGACGACGACTTCTTTGCGCTGGGCGGTAATTCACTGATCGCGACGCAGATCGTCGCTCGACTCGGGCATGCACTCGACACCACTGTGCCGGTCCGCATCCTGTTCGATGCATCGACAGTGGAGTCGCTCGCGGCGCGAATCGACGTGCTCGTGGGGCGGGGCGGCCGTCCGCCGCTCGAACCACAGGAGCGCCCTGAGTTGGTTCCGCTGTCGATCGCGCAGCAGCGCATGTGGTTCCTGAACCGATTCGATTCGGCGTCCGGAGTGGACAACATTCCGATCGCGATCCGGTTGACGGGGGATCTCGACATCGAGGCCATGCAGGCAGCTCTTCGTGATCTGTTCGAGCGACATGAGATTCTCAGGACCACATATCCGGAAGTCGACGGTATCGGATACCAGCGAGTCCTCGACACCGCGGATGCACTGCCTGATCTGTCGCCAGTACGTATCCACGAGTCCGTCGTCACCGACCGGGTGGCGGAATACGTACTCGCCGGATTCGATGTCACTGCAGACGTGCCGGTCCGGGCACGTTTGTTCGATCTTGCCGACTCGCAGTACGTTCTGGTGTTCGCCATCCATCACATCAGCGGTGACGGCTTTTCGATGGGGCCGCTGGTCCGGGACGTCGTCTCGGCGTACGCCGCGAGGTCGCAGGGAATCGCTCCGACGTGGAAGCCGCTACCGATCCAATTCGCGGACTTCGCGCTGTGGCAGCGCCGGGTACTCGGTGTCGAGTCCGATCAGGGATCGTTGATCTCGAAACAGATGGAATACTGGAAGTCGCAACTGGACGGATTGCCCGTCGAACTGACCCTGCCGTCGGATCGGCCGCGTCCGCGAGTCGCTTCACACTCCGGTGCCGAGTACTGCTTCGATATCGAAGCGGCCATGCACGAATCATTGAATCATGTTGCGCGAGAACATAATGTGTCACTCTTCATGGTTCTGCACAGTGCGCTGGCCGTCCTGCTGGCGAAGCTGTCCGGCACCGCCGACATCGTGATCGGTACACCAGCGGCCGGACGAGGTGAACAGGCTCTCGATGATCTGATCGGCATGTTCGTCAACACTTTGGTCCTGCGGACCGAGGTCGACCCGGGCGAGTCGTTCACTGCACTCCTGTCGAAGGTACGGGACACCGATTTGGCCGGTTTCGAGAACGCTGACGTTCCGTTCGAGCGTCTGGTGGAAGCACTGGA
This sequence comes from Rhodococcus sp. AQ5-07, assembly GCF_009707305.1. Lineage (NCBI taxonomy): Bacteria > Bacillati > Actinomycetota > Actinomycetes > Mycobacteriales > Nocardiaceae > Rhodococcus > Rhodococcus sp. AQ5-07. The sequence goes on from NZ_CP046099.1 coordinate 464,596, forward strand.
CCCCGAACGGTCGCAGGCGCGTAATCCGCTTTTCCAGGTGGGCTTTTCGTTCCAGAATCTCGGTCAGGGTGCGCACGGATCCGTAGAGATTCCGGGCCTGAGCATTTCCGGTGTCGACATTGCGCCGACGTTGGCAAAGTTCGACCTGCAGTTCACGGTCTGGGAGACTCCGGCTCAGGCGGGCGGGCTCACCTTCGCCGTCACCTACGCCACCGATCTCTACGACGAATCGACGATTGCAGGCCTCGAGTCACGACTGAACGCCGTGCTGACATCCGTCGTCGCCAATTCGTCAAATGCAGTCGGCGACATCGACATTCTCGGTGAGGACGAACGCCGGACGATACTCGAAGGGTGGGCCACGCCCGGGGCGGTCGTCGACGACTCGACCACTCTGGCCGGACTGTTCGATGCACAGGTGACCCGATCACCGAACGAGATTGCGGTGGTCTTCGGAGACGAGCGATTGACGTATCGGGACATCGATTCCCGCGCAAACTGTCTGGCCCGCACGCTGATCGATTCGGGAGTCGGATCCGAGGACCTGGTAGCGGTCCTCTTGCCGCGATCGGTCGATCTGGTCGTGGCGCTGCTCGCCGTCGTCAAGTCTGGTGCCGCGTATCTGCCGATCGATCCGAGCTATCCGGATGAGCGGATCGCATATACCCTTGCCGACGCGTCTCCGGTGTGTGCGATCGTCGCTCCGGATTCGCTGCGGGAACTGCCCTGCCCTTCTGTCTCGCCCCGGGACGCCGCAGCCGACTCCCGCCCCGTGACCGACGCAGACCGCGTGCGGCCTTTGCGTTCGAGAGACCTGGCGTACGTCATCTACACATCAGGATCTACCGGCCGCCCCAAAGGTGTTGCGGTCACTCATCGGAACGTTGTGGAGTTGTTCGCCAACGCGCAGACGGAATTCGCATTCGATTCCTCGGATGTGTGGACTTTGTTCCACAGCTACGCATTCGACTTCTCGGTGTGGGAGCTGTGGGGTCCGCTCATTCACGGCGGTGTACTCGTGGTCGTCGACTTCGAGACGTCGCGTTCGCCAGACCAGTTCAGACAATTGCTGACCACCGAGGGCGTCACGGTGCTCAATCAGACTCCGTCGGCTTTCTACCAGCTTGCGGAGGCGGACCGTGTTTCCGGAGGATCGGACGGTACCGCGTCGGATCTTGCGCTCCGGTACGTGATCTTCGGTGGCGAGGCACTCGATCTCGCACAGCTGACCCGGTGGTACGACCGTCATCCGGACGACTCGCCGCAACTGGTCAACATGTACGGAATCACCGAGACCACGGTGCACGTCTCTTATCTCCCGCTCGATCGTGCGAGCGCGGAGACCGCGACGGCGTCGTTGATAGGTCGACCACTCGACGGCCTTCGGGTGTACGTACTCGACGACCGTTTGCAGCCCGCTGCGATCGGCACGGCCGGCGAGATCTACGTCGCTGGCGGACAACTGGCACGCGGGTATCTGGGGCAGAGCGGATTGACGTCCGGGCGGTTCGTCGCGAATCCGTTTGCATCACACGGCGAGTCGATGTACCGAAGCGGCGATGTGGCGCGCTGGAACCGCGCCGGCCAGCTCGAATACCTGGGGCGTTCCGATTCGCAGGTTCAGCTTCGAGGTTTCCGGATCGAACTCGGCGAGGTCGAGACGGCCCTGCTCCGAGTCGGTGGTGTCGCCCGTGCCGTGGCCGTCGTCCGCAAGGACGCAGATCTGGGCGATCGGCTCATCGCGTACGTCGTGCCCGAGGCCGGTTCGGACCTCGACGCGAGCACGGTCAGCACAAGTGCGGCCGACTTCCTCACCGGCTACATGGTTCCCGACGCGACAGTGTTGTTGGACGCCTTGCCCCTCACGGTGAACGGGAAGCTCGACTCCGCTCGGCTGCCTGCACCCGTCTTCGCTTCCGCCGAATATCGAGCGCCGGTGTCCGACACCGAGAAGGCCGTGGCGACGGTATTCGCCGAATTGCTGGAGGTTCCTCAGGTCGGACTCGACGACGAGTTCTTCGAACTCGGTGGTAACTCATTGATCGCGACCCGGGCGGCGGCACGACTGAGCCGATCCCTCGACGCCACAGTCCCCGTACGGACTCTGTTCGACACCCGGACAGTCGAAGAACTCGCGAGCGCGATCGAAGTCCACGTCGGAACCGGTTCGCGAAAGCAGCTCGTTGCCCAAGATCGCCCCGAGCGCATTCCGCTGTCTCTGGCGCAGCAGCGTATGTGGGTGCTCAACCAGATGGACACCGACGCCTCGACCTACAACATCCCGATGGCGCTGCGTCTGGCCGGGCAGTTGGACGTCGATGCGCTGAAATTTGCTCTGCGTGACGTGATTTCGCGCCACGAGTCACTGCGAACGCTTTACCCGTCCGACGAGCTGGGGCCGGTGCAGCGGATCGTCGGCGCCGACCTCGTGCCCATGTTCGGGGAACCGACAGCGGTCCACGACGGCGCGCAGATGTACACGAAGGTCGTCGAATCGACGACCGCCGGATTCGATGTGTCATCGGAGGTTCCGGTACGTACTGATCTTCTCCAGATCGGAGAAGATCAGTACGTGTTCGTACTCGTCGCGCATCACATCGCGGCCGACGGGCAGTCGATGGGGCCACTGGCCCGCGACGTGATGGTGGCCTACGAAGCGCGTACCCGGGGCAGTGCACCATCGTGGAGCCCACTCCAAGTGCAGTACGCAGACTTCGCGCTGTGGCAACGCGACGTACTGGGATCGGTAGATGACGCGGGAACGATCGCCGCGCGCCAACTCGACTTCTGGCGCACAGCGCTCGACGATCTGCCTACCGATGTCGGCTTGCCGACAGACCGACCGCGTCCCGTGGTGCAGTCCGCCGCAGCGGGGGCAGTCCAGTTCACCGTCGACGCTGATGTCCACTCGCGACTGAGCGATATCGCCCGAGCGAAGAACGCCACGGTGTTCATGACAATCCACGCCGCACTGGCGGTCCTGATCTCGAGGTTGGGTGGAGGCTCCGACTTCGCGATCGGTACCGCTGTCGGCGGCAGGGGCGAGCGCGCCCTCGACGATCTCGTCGGTATGTTCGTCAACACACTCGCGCTTCGCACCACGGTCGATGCCGGTGCACGCTTCGAGGATCTCGTTTCGCATGTGCGCGACGTCGACCTGGCCGCGTTCGGCGAAGCCGATGTTCCTTACGAGGAAATCGTGGAGGCGCTGCCGCCTCGGGCGGGGGGCCTGTTCCAAATCGTCCTGTCGCTGGAACCGACCGCCCAGACCGAGTTTGCATTGGCAGACCTGACCATAGGCGCCGTCGACAGCGGAGTCCTGACCACGAAGTTCGACCTTCAGCTCACCCTGACCACCGCAGCGGACGGCCTCGGACTCTCCGGCCTGTGGCTGTATTCCGAGGACCTGTTCGACAAGACCACGGTCGAGTCGTTCGCACAGCGGTTCGTTCGTGTACTCGAGCAGGTCACCGACGATCCGACCAGGCAGGTCGGCGATCTCGATCTGCTGACCGACATGGAGAAGTCCGAGGTCGCCGGCGGCGTTCGCGAAGCCAGCGCAGTCGCGAGCACGACGTTGCTGCCTCAGTTGCTCGCCTCCGTCGTGGAAAGCGACCCGGACGCGCCTGCGGTGGTAACAGACGGCGAGGAGACCCCTTACGCGGCACTCGACGCGAAGTCTTCGCGTCTGGCTCGCCTGCTCATCGAGGAAGGTGCAGGTCCCGGCACTGCGATCTCCATCGGTGGTGGTGTCGATGCCGTGATCGCCTACTGGTCTGTGGTGAAGGCCGGCGCAGCCTTTACCGGGGCGCATCCGTCGGATCCGGCAAGCCTGACCCTGTCGAATGACTCCGACACCTCGACGCTGCTCTTGACGTCACCGGAGATCGAGTCTCGGCTGGCGACGATGTCGGATCGTCCGATCAGCTACGTCGATCGCGCCCGGTCGACAATGGCGGACGATCCGGCGATCGTCGACGGTGACCGAGTGCTGACGTACGGCGACCTGTCGGACTCTCTGGCGGAGCTGCGTAAGCGGTATTCCGTCGACTTCGAGTCGAGGTTGGCATTCGCCGGCGCGGTCGGCTCGCCGGAGCACTCGGTCGCGGTCCTCCTGGCGGCGTCAGCCGGAGCGGCTGTCGTCATTCTCGGTGACGACGAGGCAATCGAAGACTCACTTGCTGACGACTGGGTGACGCATGTGGTGCTTCCGGACGAGGTCCGCTCGGCCGTCGACCGAACCGACTTACCCGATCTCGAGTACGTCCTCGCAACGGGCGAACTACTCGGGTGGTGAGATCGGGCTTCGTCGGCGACCGTGCCAGTGGCCGAATTCATAGGTGATCGTGCCGTTGCCCGGATCGGTGTTACCGGCTGTAACAATGGGCGGTAGGGGTTGGATGTGTTGGGGGAACCCACTGATGCAATTGTGGGTTCCCCGGCGTCCAGTCTGGACAGACCGGTAGTGACAGTTCAGAAGTATGACGCGAAGGTGAGTTGCTCGATGCAGCGTTGGGTCTCCGTACACACCGTTCGACTGCAGGTGGCGGTCGTATGAGTACTGACGACGCGACCCGGCGGAAGACATCTCGCGCCGGCAGGAACGAACGACCGGCACGCACCAGGCGCGCGCGGGTGCCATTGCTGCCTCAGTTACTCGCAGCTGCAGTGGACCTCAACCCAGCAGCACCGGCGATCACATTCGGGGGTCAAACCCTCACTTATGCCGAAGTGGACGCGCTGTCCTCGCGTCTGGCTCGGTTGCTCATCAGCCGCGGAATCGGGCCGGAGGACCGGGTGGCGGTGTCGATTCCCCGCTCCGTCGAGTCGGTCTGTGCGGTGTGGGCGGTGGCCAAGACCGGCGCAGCTTTCGTGCCGGTCGATCCCAGCTATCCTGCAGACCGCGTCGAACACATGATCACCGATTCTGCAGCCTCGATAGGGCTGACCACGGCCGCGTACGCTATCGACCTTCCTCGCAGCGTCCAATGGCTGGAAGTGGACGGCGACGTGTTGACGGCCGAGTTGTCCGGTATCTCCCCGGATCCGGTCTCGTATACCGAACGCGTTCGAACCCTTCGCGTGGATCATCCGGCATACGTGATCTACACCTCGGGGTCGACAGGACGGCCCAAGGGCGTCGTCGTCACCCACGCCGGGCTTTCAGACCTGTGTGCGGAACAGGTCGAACGGTATGCGCTCACCTCTACGTCGCGGACACTGCATTTTGCTTCGCCGAGTTTCGACGCTTCCGTGCTCGAACTGCTGCTCGCCGTCGGTGCAGGCTCGACGATGGTGATCGCGCGTCCGGACATGTTCGGCGGCGACGAACTCGCGGAACTCCTGGTGTCGGAAAAGATCACGCACGCGTTTGTGACCCCGGCAGCGCTGGGTTCGATTTTCCTTGACGGCGCCCACCAGTTCGACAATCTCGCCGTGGTGGTCGTCGGCGGTGAAGCGTGTTCACCCGCGCTGCTGTCCACCTGGGCACCCGGCCGACGGTTCTTCAACGCATACGGACCCACGGAAGCCACCGTCGCCAGCAACATCGCCGAGTTGACCGTCGATCGTCCCGTGACGATCGGTGGTCCCGTCCGTGGTGTCGGCGTGTTCGTCCTCGATTCTCGACTTCAGCCGGTCGCCACCGGAACCGCCGGCGAACTCTACCTGTCGGGCACCCACCTTGCCCGCGGGTACAACGGCCTGTCCGCAACTACTGCGGCAAGTTTTGTCGCAAATCCGTTCGGCGGCGCCGGGGAGCGGCTCTACCGGACCGGCGATACCGTGCGGTGGATCCGCACCGGCGGCGATGGCGGAGCCACCGATCAGACCGGTGGTGAGCGCGACCTCGAATATCTCGGGCGGGGGGACTCACAGGTCAAGATTCGCGGCTTCCGGATCGAACTGGGCGAGATCGATGCCGTCCTTGCCGCCCAACCCGGAGTCGACTTCGTCGCCACAGTCGCGATCACCGGTTCCTCAGGTGACGCCGCGCTGGTGTCGTATGTCATGGCGAATGCCGACGTCGACCTGGACCCAGACTCGTTGACCGCCAGCGCTCGGGCCGTTCTTCCGCGCCACATGGTGCCTGCATCGATCATGGTCATCGACCGGATTCCTCTCACCCCAGTGGGTAAGTTGGACACCGACAGCCTTCCCGAGCCGATCTTCATCTCGCGTGCGTACCGCGAACCATCAACGCCTGCACAGGTACTCGTGGCAGCGGCCTTCGTCGACCTGCTCGGAGTCGAGAGGGTCGGTGCCGAAGACGACTTCTTCGAACTCGGCGGCAACTCACTTGTTGCAGCAAGGCTGGCTGGACGTCTCGGAGCTGCGTTCGGGACACGCATTCAGGTGAAAACCCTCTTCGAGGTATCGACGGTCGAAGCATTGGCTGCCCGAATCGAAGCCGAGGCGGAGGGGTCCGTCAGAGTACAGCTTGCGCCGGTGATTCGTCCGGAACATGTGCCGTTGTCGCTGGCGCAGCAACGGATGTGGTTCCTGAGCCAGTTCGATTCCGAATCTGCTGTCAACAACATTCCGATCGTCCTCCGCCTGAGTGGTGAGCTTGACACGGTTGCGCTCGCCTCAGCGGTCGGTGACGTCCTAGCTCGGCACGAAGTCCTTCGTACTGTCTACCCAGGAATCGACGGTGTGGGCTATCAGCAAATTCTGCCGGAATCGACCGCAGACATCGACCTCGATCCCGTTCCGTTGGCCGATTCGGCACTTCTAGGCGAACTGTTGACGCTCGTTACCGCCGGATTCGACGTCAGCTCGGCAGTTCCGTTGCGGGTCAAGCTCTTCCAGACGGATCCGTCCGAGTATGTCCTGGCGATGGTCGTGCACCACATTTCAGCGGACGGCGTTTCCGTCGCGCCGTTGGTTCGGGACGTTGCGTTCGCCTACCTTGCGCGTGTGGACGGCCGGAGTCCGGAGTGGACACCGCTGCCGGTGCAGTACGCAGACTTCGCGATGTGGCAGCGTGAGGTTCTCGGCGTGGATTCCGATCCGACATCGTTGATGTCCGAGCAGCTCGCGTACTGGAAGACGACCTTGCGAGACCTGCCGGAGAAGATCGAACTCCCGGCCGACCGTCCACGACCCTCAATTCTCTCCACCAGAGGCGGCGTCCACCGTTCGGACGTGGACGCTGAATTGCACAGTGCCCTGGAGCAACTCGCACTTGACCACAACGTGTCACTGTTCATGGTCGTCCATGCGGCGCTGGCGGTCCTGTTGGCAAGGTCGAGCGGCAGCGGTGACGTGGCGATCGGTTCACCAATCTCTGGACGAGGGGAACCCGAACTCGACGATCTGATCGGCATGTTCGTAAACACCCTGGTGTTACGCACGGCCGTGAATCCAGGAGCAAGCTTCTCCGATTTGTTCGACCATGTGCGTGACATCGATCTGGGAGCTTTTGCCAACGCCGATGTGCCATTCGAGCGGCTTGTCGAAGTGCTCGACCCGGCACGATCCCAAGCGCACCACCCGTTGTTCCAAGTTGCGCTGTTCTTCCAGAACATGGCCGACGACGCACTGGAATTGCCCGGACTGCGTGTCTCCGGATTCGACGCGGGCGTCGACATCGCGAAGTTCGATTTGCAATTGACCGCAGCTCCACGGGAAAACGAGTCGGGGGATGCCGCAGGGATCGTGCTGTCCTGGCTCTACGCCACGGATCTGTTCGATGCCTCGACCGTGTCCGCCTTCACCGATCGGTTTGTCCGCATACTGCGCGCGATGGTCGCAGATCCCGGTTCAGCGGTCGGTGACATCGAGATCATGACGGCGCCTGAGCGTGCTTTGGTGCTCGAGTCGTGGAACGACACGTCTCGTCCGGTTGTGGGTGGGTTGTTGTTGGATGGTTTTGATTCTGTGGTGGGGGTTTGTTCGGGTTCGCGGGCGGTGGTGTTCGGGGATGAGGTGCTCTCGTATGGGGAGTTCGATGAGAGGGTCAATAGGCTTGCGCGTTATTTGATCGGTTTGGGTGTTGGGCCGGAGTCGTTGGTGGGGTTGGCTGTTCGGCGGTCGGTTGATTTGTTGGTTGGTTTGTATGCGATTGTGCGTGCGGGTGGGGCGTGGGTGCCGTTGGATCCTGATGCTCCGTCCTCGCGTAATGAGTATGTGTTGGATTCGGCTGATCCGGTGTGTGTGGTGTCGACGGAGCGTGATGGTTTCGTGGCGTCGGGTCGTCGGGTTGTGTGTGTGGATGTTGTTGATGTGTCTGGTTTTTCGGGTGCGCGGGTTTCTGATGTGGATCGGCGCTCGCCGTTGCGGGCGTCGAATACGGCGTATGTGATTTTCACGTCGGGGTCGACGGGTCGGCCGAAGGGTGTGGCGGTCTCGCATGCGGCGATTGTGAATCAGTTGGAGTTCATGCAGGGCGAGTATCGCTTGATGTCGTCTGATGTGTATTTGCAGAAGACGGCGACGACGTTCGATGTGTCGTTGTGGGGTTTTTTCATGCCGTTGCGGGTGGGTGCGGTGTTGGTGTTGGCGTCGGCTGATGGTCATCGGGATCCGGGGTATTTGGCGTCGGTGATTGATGATCAGGGTGTGTCGGTGACGGATTTTGTGCCGACGATGTTGTCGACGTTTTCGTCGTTGGTGGATCCGGGGTTGTTGGGTTCGTTGCGTGATGTGTTGGTGATCGGTGAGGCGTTGCCGGTGGAGGCGGTGCGTGAGTTCGGGTTGGTGTCGTCGGCGCGGTTGCATAATTTGTATGGTCCGACTGAGGCGGCGGTGTCGTTTACGTTTGCGGATGTGACGGCTGCTGGGTCGGGGTCGGTGGTGTCGATTGGTGTGCCGGAGTGGAATTGCCGGGTGTTTGTGTTGGATTCGCGCCTTCGGCCGGTTGCGGTGGGTGTTGCGGGTGAGTTGTATTTGTCGGGTGTGCAGTTGGCTCGGGGGTATGTGGGTCGTCCGGATTTGAGTGCGGATCGGTTTGTGGCGTCGCCGTTCGGTTCGGGTGAGCGGATGTATCGGACGGGTGATTTGGTCCGTTGGAACACAGTTGGTGAGTTGGAGTACATCGGTCGTACTGATTTTCAGGTGAAGTTCCGTGGTCAGCGGATCGAGTTGGGGGAGATCGAGGCGGCGTTGGTGTCGCATGGGTCGGTGTTGTCGGCTGCGGTGGTGGTGCGTGGGTCGGTGATGGGTGATCAGTTGGTGGGGTATGTGGTGCCGGCGGTGGGGTCGGTTGTGGATGTGAGTGTGTTGCGGGGGTTTGTGGGGGAGCGGGTTCCGGGTTATATGGTTCCGGCTGCTGTGGTGGTGTTGGATGCGTTCCCGCTTAATTCGTCGGGGAAGTTGGATCGGGCGTTGTTGCCGGAGCCGGTGTTCGAGGCTCGGGTGTTTCGGGCTCCGGTGTCGTCGGTGGAGTTGGTGGTGGCGTCGGCGTTTGTGGGTGTGTTGGGTGTTGATCGGGTGGGGTTGGATGATGATTTCTTCGAGTTGGGTGGCAACTCCCTCATCGCGATGAAATTGACCGCCAACTTGAGCAGCACACTCGATTTCGATGTTCCTGTCCGCATGCTCTTCGGTGCATCGACACCCGAATTACTCGCTGCCAGGATCGAAGAGGCTCGGGAATCAGGTTCGGCGACACCGGACGATCATGCGATCGGCGTGCTCTTTCCCGTTCGCATCGAGGGACAGCGGCCACCGCTCTTCTATATCCATGCAATGAGTGGTCTGGCGTGGAAGGCCTCGGGCTTCGCTCCGTATCTAGAGGCAGATACACCGATCTACGGCCTGCAAACTCCCGTAATGACGGAGGCGTGGGCATTACCGACCTCTGTCGACGAGCTAGCGCACCGTTACGTGCGTGAGATGATCGATGTGAATCCGACTGGGCCGTTTAACATAATCGGCCACTCAGTTGGAGGGTTCATCGGCCATGCATGTGCTGTTCTTCTACGCGAGCAAGGTTTCGAGGTCTCTCTGTTCATGGTGGATCCACGTCATCCGAGGGAGGTCGACGATGATGTAGCGCTCGAGAACACCCGTGACATGGCAGCTAGTTGGGGAGTGGAACTCGGTGAAGGTGCCGACGTCAATTCTCTTGATCGCAGCCAGATCATCGCCATCGGTAAAACGCTGGACTCGGTGTCGTTCATGACTGAGACACAGATTGGCGCACTTTACGACTTCGCTTCGGCGAGTGGTGAATTGATCTCCGGGTATGAGCCGCGCAAATATGATGGCGACGTGGTGATGTTCCGGGCAGCTGCGGGCATGGACATGGACTTCACAGTGACAGACGAATGGAGATCGGTGATCGGTGGACAGATCACTGACATCGATATCGACAGCAATCACACGTCGATGATGCATCCGGACAAGCTCGAGTTGATCGGGCCGATCGTCGCCGAGTACCTACGTACGCAGGAGAAGCGCTCGTCATGACTGATGAAACCCCGGCTCGGTCGGCCGAACCTCGCACTGTCGTGCATTTTGTACGTCACGGAGAGGTGTTCAATCCGTCGAAAGTAATTTACGGCCGGCTACCCGGATACTCGCTTTCCGAATTGGGCAATCGCCAGGCGAAGGCAGTCGCCGAGATTCTCGGTGATCGTCCAATCTCTTCGATCTTCTCCAGCCCGCTCGAACGCGCGATTGAAACTGCCACTCCGCTAGCCGATTTGTTGAATCTACCCATCGAGAAGAACGAAGATCTTGTGGAGTGGGAGGGAAGGTTCGACGGGATCGCAGCGGGAGACCCGAGACTGAAGCCGTCGGTCGGGTTGCTGCTCAAAACGTGGAATCCAGTGACGCCTTCGTGGGGGGAGAGCTACAAATCGATGGTCAGACGTATGTCTGCTGCCCTGGATTCGGCTCGGCGTCGGAGCGCGGGCAAGGAGGGCGTGTGCTTCAGCCACGAGCTGCCCATCTGTACCTTGCGGCGTTCGTTGAGGAGCGAATCATTGTGGCGTCGGCAGCATGAACGCGATGTGGCTCACACTTCGATCACTTCAGTCACTTTTTCTGGCGAAGCCCTCGTTGATGTCAGCTATTCCGCAAGCCATGTACCTACGGACTGAGGTATAGAGGAAAGCCAGCCTGTTCTTCTCGCATTTGATCGAGAAGAACAGGCTGGCTGGTTGAGAATGTTCCTGCGGTTGTCTCAGATTCCGAGCGAACCGGCGATGAACGGCCATGATTTGTGTAGCTGATCCTGCCAGTAGCCCCACGAGTGGGTCCCGACCGGCTGGAAGTCGACAACGGCCGGAATATTCAATTCATACAGGCGCTTGGCCATGTTCGAAGTGCAAAGGTTGGTCGCTGCTTCGATCGGGCCGCCGATGATGATCTGGTTCTCCGTATATGCGCGACCATCACTCAGACGTGGGTTGAGGAATGTGTCGTTCGGAATTCCAGGAAGCCCGTTTCCGGTGCTCATGTAGATGGGCGTCCCACGCAGCTTCTCTGCGTTGACGAGCGGATCGTGTTCGACCCATCCCGGTCCGTCCAATGGTCCCCACATATTCGTGATGTCGTCGACGCCGCCGATCCATTCCGTGGTCGTCCGGACGAATGCTTGTCCGAGGGGATCGCTGGTCTGTGCGCAGCCACTGTAAGCGGCAACAGAACTGTAGAAACCGGGGTACTCGATCGCCAAGTTCAGTACCGACGTACCGGACATCGAGATGGCCGAGATGGCTTGCTTACCGTTGCTCCCCAGCTCTTCGTTCAACAACGGGGGCAATTCTTTGCCCAGGAAGGTCGACCACTTGTTGCGTCCGGCCTTGGGGTCGTCCTTCTCCCAGTCGGTGTAGTAGGAGAGACGCCCACCGACAGGCGTGGCGACGTTCACGTTCTTGTCAGCGAAAAAATCGACTACATCAGTTTGTAGTTCCCATGTCGCGGCATCTTCTCCGCCGCCGGCACCGTTCAGCAGATAGACGATCGGGCGAGGTTCGGAGTTGTCGGCCGGGGTGATCACCTGAATCGGAACGTCCTTGTCCATCGACGCCGCATAGACGTTGACGACGAGCTGACGGTCATTGACCTTCTCGACGGATTTGATGTAGGAGCCCGTCGACGCTGTTTCGGATGAGTCGCCACCGACGCGCGCGGGGGTGGCCTGCGCGAGACCGGCTGTGAGCAGTGAGCCGGCAACGGCCAATGCACCGATCTGTACGGTGCGTCGCCAGGTCGTGGAATTTCGCGTCAAGACCTCATACCTTTCGGTTGATTCATTGTCGATTGCGACCTTGTCGCATTCAGAGAATTGAGTCGGTTATTGTTTGTGGACTGTTACCGTATTTAGATATTTAAATTCTGGTATAAGGCCACACTCGCTGGATGCGTCTGTCATGAAGTCTCCGCAGCCCGGCGGTAACCCCGAATCGCAGGATATAGAAAAACAGCGATCATTCCCGCTGACCAGGCAAGCATTTTCAGAACTGGCACCAGGACCGGGCCTCCGAGCGAAAGTCCGCGCATAGCGTCGACTGCGACGGACATCGGTTGTGCGGCAATTACGGGTTGAAGCCAGACCGGATATGCCATTGTCGGGACAAAACCACTGTTGAAGAACATCAACAGGGTGCACCCAATGGAAACCAATTCGACGAGCGGCACATTTTCCGACATCGTGGCGAGAGCCGTGACCATCACCGCGAACCCAATGCCGAATGCGATGGGTAGAAGTATCATTGCCACTGCCGCAAGCGGGCCCTGAGTGAACCGGAAGCCGACGGCATAACCAACGCCGATGATGACGATCGTTGTCAGTAGAACTCGAACGGCTTCAGCGATCATCCGGCCCACCAGGCCCGATGCTCGGTGTGCGGGCAGCGTCCAGAATCGACCGAGCAGACCGCTCTTCCGCTCGCCCCGCAAGCCAACTGCGCTGGCGATCGAACCGAACATCGCCCCCACGAGAATGATGAGCGGGACAGTCCCATAGATACTCGGCTGCCCGGTGGCAGCTGTGATGGAATTTCCCAGAACAACGCGAAATATGATCAAGGTCAACGCGGGATAAACGAGCGCCTGAACAGTCGTTGAAGGATCGCGCGCCCAGTTGATCAGAAGCCGCTTCGCCTGAATAAGGCTGTGGGTCCAGAGCGCGCTGGCCGAGTTCTCGGGTAGTGCCGCGTTGGGAAGAGGGAACGCGAGCGCCCTCCCACTGCGTATCTCCTCACGCTTCTCGAGAGAACTCATCACGCTCGCCTCGTACTTGCCCAGTATGCGAGTGGCCCGCATACCGCTATCAAACCGATCGACCAAGCCGCAACTGGCACCAACGTATTCGGGGTGAGGGTGCCGGCAGCCAGGTCCCGCATGGCGTAGGAGAACTGAGATACGGGCTGATTGCGTACGAACGGCCGGATCCATTCCGGGAATCCGCTCTCCGGAACAAATCCACACGAGAGCATTCCGAGGATCAATTGGGGAAGTGTCAATGCCTGACTGGTTGCTTGTGGGCTCTTCGACAGCGAGCCGATTGCATCACCGCCGAGCGACAAACACGTACTGAAAGTCAACGCGATCACGCAGAAGAGCATGGCCTGTGACAGACCACCGACGAAGCGAAATCCGATCGCGTATCCGTAGATCACTGCTGCCGTCAGTGAGACGACGGATCGGAGGAATCCACTACTCATCCGCGAAAACAGTGGAACCGGGCCGAAAACCGGCATGGTTTGCATCCGACTGCTGAAGCCAGTGATGCGTTCGGTCGCCGACATCTGCGCCGCTGAGATCGAAGTGAAGGCCATCGCCTGCAAGACGATGATCGGCATCAAGAACTGTGCGTAATTGATTCCCTGCAGCTGCATTACGAACTTGAGGGGCAGGTAAAAGCCGACCGTGAAGATCAATGGCGCGACGATTGCGACGAGCAATTCGTGCCGGCGAATCATTGCGCGAACGGTACGGCCGGTAAGGGTCCACCACTGTGTGACCGCGGATGGCTGCGGACGACGATGGCGTCCGATCCGAGCTGCATTCGGCACCGTGATGGACCGTTGACCTACCTGTTTCAAGGCAAGATCTTGAGTTGCGTATTTCGTCGTCGTGGTCACGTCGCATCGCTTGTTTCGCTCGGACGCGACTGCCCCGTCAACGACAGGAACACGTCGTCAAGTGAAGGCCTGCGCAGGGCGATGTCCGCGAGTGGTATCCGTGCGTGATCGAGACGCCGCAGAGCTTCTGCAAGGGTCGCAGAACCACGGGGTGCGGGAATTGCAATTCGGCCGTTCTCGACTGCCAGATCGAAGCGGAAGTCCGGCGGAACCAAATTACCCAACGCGTTGGCTGCTGGCCCCAGCAAGCTTGCCTCGGCGGGAACGATTTCGCAGAAGCTGGCGCCGGTTCGAGCCTTCAATTCGTTGGCCGTCCCTTCCGCGATGACAGATCCTTTGTCGATGACAATGATGTTGTCGCTGAGGAGGTCAGCTTCCTCGAGGTACTGAGTGGTCAGCAGAACCGTGATGCCTTGCTCCTTCAAAGTCTGCACGAGGTTCCACACGCTCTGGCGGCTGCGGGGGTCCAGTCCAGTCGTCGGCTCGTCGAGAAATACGACTTCTGGCCTCACTACCAATCCACACGCAATGTCGATGCGTCGTCGCATGCCGCCGGAGTAGCCTGCAACGGCTCGCCCCCCAGCTTCCACGAGATCGAATTCCTCGAGAAGGTCGACGGCTCGTTGCCTGGCGGATGCGCGATCAAGGCCCATCAGGCGAGCGAACAGTTCGATGTTCTCGCGTCCGGTGAGTGCGTCGTCGAGTGCGGCGAACTGGCCAGTCATCATGATCGAACGGCGAACGTCAGCTGGGTTGCGAGCGACGTCGTATCCGGCAACCATTGCGACGCCGCGGTCAGGCCGAATCAACGTGGACAGAACCTTGACGGTGGTGGTCTTACCTGCGCCGTTGGGTCCAAGGATGCCGAGCACTGTGCCCTTGGGAGCTTGGAAGTTGATGCCACGCAATGCGTGCACATCCTTGAAGGACTTGTGAACGTCCTCCACGACTACCGCCGCGTCCGTCGATAAGGGCATCAATTCTCCGCTGTCTACATGGGTTTTCGGGCCGAGCTGTGCTTGGACACGGCTTCTCGGCCGTGTCCTTTCTCGAGCAAGTCGTAGCCCGAGCCGGAGTCACTGGTAAGGCCCCCAGTGGTTGCGGGAACCTTGTACGTCTATCTCCGGATGCACAGTGGATGTTACCGGAGGGACAACCTCGTTCCGGCCTTCGCGCGGTGGGGATCGATGCAAACGTGCAGCTTGGCGATAAGCCGCGGTCAGGCCGACCGACTGGACTGTGCGATATCGCACAGTGTCCGATACCGGGCCTGATTTCGGGTCGCCGACAGGTGTGAACCGTGTTCGCGCGTGCTGAGTGCTCGTCGAGTACTACGAGTTCGTACTCGATCGACGGGCACCCCTGACTCGATCATCAAGTCGACTCCCTCTGGCGAGGTAACCTACTGCTCATGGATATCGGCACGTTGTCAGTGGTGGTTCCCGTGTACAACGAGGAGGACTACATCGCCGGGTGTTTGGAGTCCCTCGCTCGTCAAGGGGACGAAATCCTCGAGATAATTGTTGTCGACAACAATTCCACCGACCGCACCCCTGAAATCGCGCGTTCTTTCGAGCAGCGGGATTCTCGAATTCGATATCTTGTAGAACCGCGTCAAGGCGTTGTTCATGCACGTAATGCCGGGTTCGACATCGCAGTGGGTGAATTCATCGGCAGAGTCGATGCGGATTCGCGTGTCGCACCAGGGTGGGCGCGAGCGGTTCGAAGTTCCTTCGCTTCTCATGATCTTGATGCCGTTACCGGTTTCTCGTTGTTTTACGAGTCACCGTTTTCAGGTCTTCAGCGAGCAGCGGTGAAGAAAGCCGAGGCCCGTGGCGATTTCCACGGAATCAAACCGGCGCACGCACTGACTGGTTCGAATATGGCGATTCGGGCGACGTCGTGGCGCTCGATCCGCGACAAGGTCAGTGATCGCACCGACATTCACGAAGACGTGGATCTGTCGCTGTGCCTGGTGAAGGCAGGGATGCAGTTCGGCACTGACCTGGACATGCGGAGCGAAATCTCCGGTCGAAGGGGAGAGACTGGACCCATCGAGTTTCTGTCATACAACAAGGCTTCGGTGACAACGCTCGAGTATCACCAGGCTATGACTACACGACTTCGTTTGATGATTCTCAAGACGTCAATTCTGCATGCTCTGTTGTGGCCGGCGTACCGAATGTACGACCGGCAAACCGATCGGTTGTCATGGCGGAAACTGCTGTCAGGTTCCGGAGCCCGCACTATGCCCGTGGATTCGTGAGAGTCGGCTACATCCTGTCCAGATTCAAGGTCTTGTACAACCTCTCGATACCGCTGTAGTCCTGGACGAACAGGTTGTTGCGCCGTCCCGATTCGATGTCGTCGAGCATCTTCTGCCCTCGGGGTATGGCTTCGATCTCCATGATTGCTCGCCAAGCGCCGAAGTCGGTTCCACTGAAAGCGCGCATGGCGCCCTCGAAGCCTTCCAATAGATAGCTGCGATCTCCACGATCCAGGGAATCCCAGACCGACACGGCCAGTTCCCCGGCAATCGAGGCATGGCAGTACTCGTCGCGAGCGTGCAACCGGATCGTCGCGCGGTTGATCGACTGCACGCCCGGGTCATCCGAGATCAGGTCGAGGTATGCGGTGATCGACACCTCGGCGACGGTCATGAACGCCAACTGTGTCAGGGCGATCTTGCGAGGCCCCTCGGCTGCGTCGAGGGCTTGCGCCCGCGTGCGGACCGTCAGGACGTCTGGCAGTGCCTTCGACGGAAGCGCCCAGCCCCTGCCTCGACGGGTCGCTGAACTGGCATTGAAGTGCATGAGCGTGTGATATTGCTCGTCGACCATCGCCTGATTGACGGCCACTGCAGCCCAATCTCCGAGTCCGACGCCGAGTCGGTCTTCGGCGAGAACGTCGAAGCCGGGATTGACGACGTACTTCTCGATGTCCATGACGTTCTTGTTGAACGCGATCCATGCCCAGGCTTGCAGGCGTTGCTTCTGCTCGGGACTCAATGCCAGGTAGGTCGGATGCTCCGCGAACGGGAGAAGTGCTTCGGGGTAGTCGGACAACGACGAATCGAAGAGATCGTCCAGTTCCGGCTCCGCCTTCTTCACGGTTGCCCGGCGCGCCCAATTGCTCGCAAGCCGACTGACGATTGCACTCTCGACCGGATCCGAGGCGTCGTACTCCGGGAGGCTGGGCGGACTCACTCCAGGTCTCATCGTTCCCTACTCTCTGAGCCCTTCGGCAATCTCTCTGTGCCCTTCGGCAATCTCTCTGTGCCCTTCGGCGATTTCTCTGTGCCCTTCGGCAATGCGATCGAACAAGCTCTGGCACTCCGCGTTCAATTCGCCGGAGTGATCGTCGAGCGCTGCCTCGGCGGTTTTCATCAACGCTGTGAAGTCGCAGAGGGCCTCGGCCGCCGTGTCCACCTGTGCGGTGGCATCAAACAGTGCTTTTCGTGTCGCACCTGCATACGGATTGCCCGCTTGTACGTCCCAGTACACCTCCGGTTCGCCGCCGGCTATCCGCGCCAGGAGCGCGAGCAAGGTCCGATGCGGGGGAGGGGCTACCGCGAGGAGTTCGTCCGCGGAAACTCCGAGTTCGGCCAGGGCAACGCCGAAAGCCAGTACCGACGCGTGTGTCAGAACCTGGGTAGCCGCGGCCAACCGGTCGTGACGATCGGCGTCCATCACCGCGACCGACGCTCCCCACGAGCGCACGACGTCGAGGAATCTGGCGGACTGCGGACCGTCGACGTACGGCACTGCGATGACGGCCCGACCGCGTGGGCCGAGCGACGGACGGAACATGGGGTTGAGTCCGAGGAACTCCCCTTCTCGGCCGGCGTCGGCGATTGCTGCGTCCATCCGCGATTTGACCGACAGCGTGTCCACAACGAGAGCGCCGGATGCTCGAAGGCTCGGTAGTGCGGCTAGAGCGACCTGTTCGGGAACGGCGAGCACGATGACGCTCGAGGACTCCACGTGTGCGAGGACCCGGTCACTGGGTTTCGTGATGTCTCCGACGACTACATCTCCGTCAGGATCGCTGCCTGCTGGGTCGACGACGGTGACCGTCGACCCCCCGCCGCGAAGCAATTCGACGAACATGGATCCGACGGCACCCAGCCCGCCGACAACCGTCGCTGTGCCTGATGCCGCCGTCATGGCTGGATCTACCCGCCGTACTCGAGGACCCGCGAGGACACCGCATCGAGTGCACGGAGCAGAGTGGACGCCTTGACCGTGGTCTCGTCGAATTCTTCTTCCGGGTCGGACAACGCTGTAATGGCACCACCGATTCCGAAGGTCACGCCGCTCTCGGTGCAGACCAGCGACCGGATCACGATCGAGAGGTCTGCGGCGCCACCGAGGGCGAAGTACCCGATCGATCCCGAGTAGACCCCACGTGGGCCGGATTCGAGGCGGTCGATGATCTCCATCGTTCGTACCTTCGGAGCACCTGTCATCGATCCGCCGGGGAACGCGGCGCGGACACAGTCCACCGCCGACGACCCCGGGCTCAGATGTCCACGCACCGTCGACACCATTTGGTGAACGGACGAGTACGACTCGATCGCGAACAGCCTCGGAACGTGGACACTTCCCGGAACGCAGACCTTGGTGAGGTCGTTGCGAGTGAGGTCCACGATCATCAGGTTCTCGGCGCGGTCCTTCTCGCTGTCGAGCAGGTCCTGCCGTAGCGCAGCATCACGCGCTCGGGTGACGCCGCGCGGACGGGTCCCTTTGATCGGCTTGGACTCGACGTTGCCGTCCGAGTCGACACGAAGGAACCGCTCAGGCGAGGCCGAGACCACCGAGATGCTGGTGAAGTCGAGAAGTGCGCTGTACGGCGTCGGATTGATCGAGCGCAGATACTCGAACGCCTGCTGTGCATCGATCGTCTCGTCGACGCTCGCCATGTTGGTCAGACATACCTCGTAGGACTCACCTGCCCGGATCTCCGAGAGGGCCGTTCCGATCAACGACAGGTACTGATCGCGATCATGCCGAAGGCGAGCCTGCGTCCAGACGGTGTCGCTGATCAGCGGAACGGGGGTGCGTTCCGGAAGGTCCGCGCCGATCCGCGCCAGGGTGTCGACGGTCGATTCGAGCCAATCGTCATAGCCGGCGTCCCGGACTTTCTCGCGCAACCTCAAAACGTGAGTGCGGCCCGCGGTGTGATCGATGACGACGGCGCGATCGGCAAACACCAGAGCGGCATCAGGAGTGGGTGCCGGATGGACTGCCCTTCCTCCCGTCTGTGCTTTCAGTTCGTAGCCGAGGTAGCCCACGTAGCCGAGGTTGAAGTCGAGTTCCGGATGCGAGGGCACGAAGCGCGTCGAGAGTTGTGCGTCCAAGTAATCGAAGAACGGAACTCGAATGTGCTCGTCGGACAAGCCTTTTCGGCTGACAGTCAGTACCTCGGCTTGCACGTCGTACGTGATGAACTCGGCCAGCGGCCCCGACGAATCGCCGAGTATCGAAAAGCGCGCACTCGGCTCTGCGGTTGCCGCGCGGTCCAGCCAGAACGCGTTCGGGCCGTCGGCGAACAGTGCTGCATAGGCCGCAGACGGGTCCACTGCAAAATCGAGAGTCACGTCGTCGACGTCGTAGTTGATCGCCGGCCGCAGGTCGGGTGTTTGCGAAGTCGGTTCGGGTCGGATCACCGAATCCAGAGTGCGTCCGACGGACAGATCGCGGAAGTTCGCGAGCAAATCTATGCCGAACTCGGTACTGATGGACTCCGGATGGAACTGAACGCCCCACATCGGCTTGGTCCGGTGCCGGACACCCATGAGCAGACCGTCGGACGTCCACGCGGTACGAACGAAGGCGTTCGGCAGATTCTCGACGGTCAACGAGTGGTAGCGAACAGCTCGGAACGGCGACGGAAGTCCGGCAAAGATGCCCGAGCCGTCGTGATCGATCAGCGAAATTCGGCCGTGCATCGGTACGGGCGCAACCACCACGTCCGCGCCGAACAACTCGCACAGTCCCTGGTGGCCGAGACAGACACCGAGAAGTGGGAGAGGCGCTTCTTCGATGAAACGGCGGCTGATTCCGAAATCACGGTCGCGACCCGGCCGGCCGGGACCTGGGGAGATGACCACGTTGTCGTATGACGCGAGATCGATGGAATCCCAATCCGCGTCGTTGCGGACCACGGTCGGCACAACCCCGTTGACCTCGGTCAACAGGGTGAACAGGTTGTAGGTGAACGAGTCGTAATTGTCCACCAGAAGGGTGCGGGAACTCATGTCGATGATCCTGATCTCGGTCCGACGGATTCCCGAACAGTGTCCTCCTCCTCAACAGGTGCGTTGATCACCAGGTCTTCGAGTCGACAGGTCTCGGCAATCATCAGCTCGTACAGGGCGTTGAAGAAGTCGGGGGAGAGGTCGTGTCTACGGGCGAATTCACGCGCCCGCTCCTGCACGAGGCGGACGCGGCCGGGTTGCATCATCGGAACCTCGCGGGAGCGCTTCCACTCGCCGATGCGTAGGCAGAGTTCCAGCCGCTGCCGCACCGTCTCGAGAAGTAGAGCGTCGATGGCGTCGAGGTCGCGCCGGAAGCTGTCCAATCCCTCGGCCTCGTCCGGATACGACGAGGTCTGCGTGCCTGCTTCGGAACTCGTTGTGGTCAAGAACTCTTCCACGAGGCCTCCCGGTGCTCGGCGTGACGCGAGGTCGACAATGTGGTGCCCGGAACGCAACCCACCTCCGGACACCGGCACCCCGACCGACCATCGCCGTTCGGGGAGGTGTTCCACGATCGTCATTCGCCGAAACCTGCGGTAGTGCCTAATTCTGCGAAACCTGTTTGGCGGGCGAATCAGGTTGCGATGCAGGCGGGTTCGTGAGTGCCTACTTGGGGGAGACCCAGGTGGTGATTTCGGCGTGGACTACTTCCTTGCCGCCCCGGTCGAAGATCGAGATGGGAACGAGAAGTTCCGTGCCACTCTCGATCGCCGCGAAGTCCGGCAAAGTCTCGAGTCGGGCGACCGCCCGCAGGCCGGTCTCGGCCTTGGCGAGGTAGTCGACCTTCATGGACTTGGGGATCCAGCGGTGCGAGTTCGGAACCGTCGCTTCGCTCAGCATGCCCATTGCGACCTCCGCGAGATTGCATGCTGCGATCGCGTGAAAAGTGCCGAGATGGTTGTGGACGCCCCACCATTTGGGGGAGCGGACCTCGCACAGTCCCGGTTCCAACTTGGTCACCCGGGGGAGAACGGAGGCGAAGTAGGGCACGCGAATGGACATCGCCGCCGAGAAAACTGCATGTCCGAGGGCGTTGTCCGGCAATTTCTGCCATCCGCGATAGGTGGGGCTGGAAGTAGTCATCGGACTATCTTACTTCTGAGTAAGGTTGTTGTCGCGCAGCTCACTCGGAAAGGCTGGTTCGGGGGAGTTGAGGAATCGGGCCAGGTACGGCATACTGGTCGGGTTGCCTTGTCCGGGACGCGGTCGTTTGCGGCCGTGATCGGGTAAGGGTAAGACGTCACAGACGATCGATCGCAGATCCCGTCAGGGTAATCGGGTCAACGACTGTGACCATGCAAGACATGCAAGACGAGAAGTAATGCAGGACGGAAGCAGTACCTACTTTGTGTTCGACATCGAACACGTCCGGTACGCATCACGCGCCAGATGATCGAAAGATTGTCCGGCGCAGGATGAGTGAGAAGGCGACACGCCCGACCGCGTGTACCGGAGAACAATGACAAACGAACAGCGGCAGCAGATCCTGATCTGATCCGATGCTCGGTTTACCGCTAACACGGTCTTCCGAACTTTCGGACTTGGTCCCGATCGCTTCAGTGTTCGTCGTGTCATCGTCCAGGCAAGGACTGTGCAGACGAGGTAGCTCGAGCCTGACCAGGCGGGCTACGAAACGCGGCAAGAAAAGGACACTAAGCGTGGCGGGACAAAAGATCCGCATCAGGCTCAAGGCCTACGACCACGAGGCGATCGACGCGTCAGCGCGCAAGATCGTCGAGACGGTAACCCGTACGGGTGCCCGCGTCGTTGGACCTGTGCCGTTGCCGACCGAGAAGAACGTATATTGCGTCATCCGCTCGCCGCACAAGTACAAGGACTCGCGCGAGCACTTCGAGATGCGTACTCACAAGCGGCTGATCGACATTCTCGACCCGACGCCGAAGACGGTTGACGCGCTCATGCGCATCGACCTTCCGGCCAGTGTCGACGTGAACATTCAGTGACGGCGGAGACAAAAACAATGACTGATACCAAGATCAAGGGAATCCTGGGCACCAAGCTCGGCATGACCCAGGTCTTCGACGAGAACAACCGGGTTGTCCCGGTCACCGTCGTGAAGGCTGGGCCGAACGTCGTAACCCAGATCCGTACCGAAGAGCGTGACGGCTACAGCGCCGTTCAGCTCGCGTTCGGCGCCATCGACCCGCGCAAGGTGAACAAGCCGACTTCCGGCCAGTTCACCAAGGCTGGTGTGACCCCGCGTCGCCACGTAGTGGAGCTCCGCGTTGCGGACACCTCCGACTACGAGGTCGGCCAGGAGCTCACCGCCGAGGTCTTCGAGGACGGCGCATACGTCGACGTCACCGGAACCAGCAAGGGCAAGGGCTTCGCCGGAACCATGAAGCGTCACGGCTTCAAGGGACAGGGCGCGTCGCACGGTACCCAGGCTGTTCACCGCCGCCCGGGCTCCATCGGTGGCTGTGCAACTCCCGGCCGCGTGTTCAAGGGCATGCGCATGTCCGGACGCATGGGTAGCGACCGCATCACGACGCAGAACCTCTCGGTCCACAAGGTGGATGCCGAGAACGGCCTGCTGCTGATCAAGGGTGCGATCCCCGGCCGCAAGGGCGGCCTCGTGATCGTCAAGAGTGCAGTGAAGGGTGGTGCACGGGCATGACCAGCACCGAGACCAAGTTGACCCTGGACGTCAAGGTCGCCGGCGGCAAGACCAACGGCACCGTCGATCTCCCCGCTGAGATCTTCGACGCTCCGGCCAACATCGCGCTTCTCCATCAGGTTGTCGTCGCGCAGCTCGCAGCTGCTCGTCAGGGAACCCACTCCACCAAGACCCGCGGCGACGTCCGCGGCGGTGGCAAGAAGCCGTACCGCCAGAAGGGCACCGGCCGCGCACGCCAGGGCTCGACTCGCGCACCGCAGTTCGTCGGCGGCGGAACCGTTCACGGCCCGCAGCCGCGTGACTACAGCCAGCGCACCCCCAAGAAGATGAAGGCAGCCGCTCTTCGCGGAGCCCTCTCTGACCGCGCACGCAACGAGCGCATCCACGTCATCACCGAACTGGTTGCAGGGCAGACGCCTTCGACCAAGGGCGCAATCGCGTTCCTCGGCGAGATTTCGGATCGCAAGAAGCTGCTGCTCGTCGTGGGTCGCCAGGATGTAGCCGCTTGGAAGAGCGTGCAGAACCTGGAAGGCGTGCATCCCATTGCACCCGACCAGCTCAACACCTACGACGTGCTCAATGCAGACGATGTCGTGTTCAGCGTCGAGGCACTCAACGCGTTCATCCACGGGCCCGCAGAGAGCGCTCAGAACAAGGAGGACGCCAAGTGAGCACCATCGCTGACCCCCGCGACATCCTGCTCGCTCCGGTCATCTCCGAGAAGTCCTACGGACTGATCGAGGAAGGCACCTACACCTTCCTGGTGCACCCGGACTCGAACAAGACGCAGATCAAGATTGCCGTCGAGAAGGTCTTCGGCGTCAAGGTGACCAGCGTCAACACCGCCAACCGTCAGGGCAAGCGTAAGCGGACCCGATTCGGTTACGGCAAGCGCAAGGACACCAAGCGCGCGCTCGTGACCCTGTCCGCTGACAGCAAGCCCATCGAGATCTTCGGAGGACCGGTCGCGTAAGCGCCGGGACTTGACGAGACATAGAGGACGAGAAGACTCATGGCAATCCGTAAGTACAAGCCGACAACACCGGGCCGTCGTGGCTCGAGCGTCTCGGACTTCGCCGAGATCACTCGGTCAACCCCCGAGAAGTCGCTGGTTCGCCCGCTGCACGGTCGCGGTGGACGTAACGCACACGGTCGTATCACCACCCGTCACAAGGGTGGCGGACACAAGCGTGCATACCGACTGATCGATTTCCGTCGCAACGACAAGGACGGCATCCCGGCAAAGGTCGCTCACATCGAGTACGACCCCAACCGCACAGCAAACATCGCACTCCTGCATTACGCAGACGGTGAGAAGCGCTACATCATCGCCCCCAAGGGCCTGGTGCAGGGTTCACCGGTCGAGTCCGGTGCAGGCGCCGACATCAAGCCGGGCAACAACCTGCCGCTGCGCAACATCCCGACTGGTACCACCATCCACGGTGTGGAACTGCGTCCCGGCGGCGGAGCCAAGATGGCTCGTTCCGCAGGCGCCAGCATCCAGCTCCTCGGTAAGGAAGGCAGCTACGCCACGCTGCGTATGCCTTCCGGTGAAATCCGTCGCGTCGACGTGCGCTGCCGCGCATCCGTCGGCGAGGTCGGCAACGCCGAGCAGTCGAACATCAACTGGGGCAAGGCCGGCCGTATGCGTTGGAAGGGCAAGCGCCCGACCGTTCGTGGTGTCGTGATGAACCCGGTCGACCACCCGCACGGTGGCGGCGAGGGCAAGACCTCAGGTGGACGCCACCCGGTCAGCCCGTGGGGTAAGCCTGAAGGCCGTACCCGCAAGAACAAGGCAAGCGACAAGATGATCGTCCGTCGCCGCCGCACCGGCAAGAACAAGCGCTAGGAGGGAGTGAAGGATGCCACGCAGCCTTAAGAAGGGCCCGTTCGTCGATGACCACCTCCTCGCGAAGGTGGATGTACAGAACGAAAAGGGAACCAAGCAGGTCATCAAGACCTGGTCCCGTCGTTCGACAATCATCCCGGACTTCATCGGCCACACGTTTGCAGTTCACGACGGCCGCAAGCACGTCCCCGTGTTCGTTTCCGACTCCATGGTCGGACACAAGCTCGGAGAGTTTGCACCGACCCGCACGTTCAAGGGTCACATCAAGGATGATCGGAAGGCGAAGAGGCGATGAGCAACACCGAAACCGCCAACCCGACTGCCAAGGCTGTAGCGAAGCACGTTCGCGTTACGCCGATGAAGGCACGTCGAGTTGTGGACCTGGTCCGCGGGCGCTCGGTTGAAGACGCCCTGAACATCCTGAAGTTCGCGCCGCAGGCAGCGAGCGAGCCGGTCGCCAAGGTGATCGCCTCCGCAGCAGCCAACGCCGAGAACAACCTCGACCTCGACCCCAGCACGCTTGTCGTTGCTACGGCGTTCGTGGACGAGGGCGCGACCCTCAAGCGGTTCCAGCCGCGTGCACAGGGACGTGCGTTCCGTATTCGCAAGCGCACCAGTCACATCACCGTGATCGTGGAGAGCCTGCCGAAGACCGGAACATCGACCCGTAATCGCCGGAAGGGAAGTGCTCAGTAGTGGGCCAGAAAATCAACCCGCACGGCTTCCGTCTCGGCATCACCACCGACTGGAAGTCTCGCTGGTACGCAGACAAGCAGTACGCGGAGTACGTCAAGGAAGACGTCGCGATCCGTAAGCTCCTCGCCACCGGCATGGAGCGCGCAGGAATCGCGAAGGTCGAAATCGAGCGCACCCGTGACCGTGTTCGCGTGGACATCCACACTGCACGTCCGGGCATCGTCATCGGCCGCCGCGGCGCCGAAGCCGATCGCATCCGCTCCGAGCTCGAGAAGCTGACCGGCAAGCAGGTTCAGCTGAACATCCTCGAAGTCAAGAACGCAGAAGCTGAAGCACAGCTCGTCGCACAGGGTGTGGCCGAGCAGCTCTCGAACCGCGTTGCCTTCCGTCGTGCAATGCGCAAGGCCATCCAGTCGGCCATGCGTCAGCCCAACGTCAAGGGAATCCGCGTTCAGTGCTCCGGTCGTCTCGGCGGCGCCGAGATGTCCCGGTCGGAGTTCTACCGCGAAGGCCGTGTGCCGCTGCACACGCTTCGTGCGGACATCGACTACGGCCTCTACGAGGCCAAGACCACCTTCGGTCGCATCGGCGTCAAGGTCTGGATCTACAAGGGCGACATCGTCGGTGGCAAGCGTGAGCTCGCCGCCAACACGGCCGCACCGGCCGGGGATCGCCCGCGTCGTGAGCGTCCGAGCCGTCCGCGTCGTTCCGGTGCCACCGGTACCACTGCGACCAGCACCGAGGCCGGCCGCGCAGCGACCGCAACCGCCGATGCTCCCGCAACTGAACAGAATCAGGAGGGCTGACGCATGTTGATCCCACGGCGGGTCAAGCACCGCAAGCAGCACCACCCGAGCCGTTCGGGTGCCGCCAAGGGCGGTACCCAGGTGACCTTCGGTGACTACGGCATCCAGGCTCTCGAGCCTGCCTACATCACCAACCGGCAGATCGAGTCCGCTCGTATCGCCATGACTCGGCACATCAAGCGTGGCGGCAAGATCTGGATCAACATCTTCCCGGATCGCCCCCTCACGAAGAAGCCGGCCGAAACCCGAATGGGTTCCGGTAAGGGTTCGCCCGAGTGGTGGATTGCCAACGTCAAGCCCGGACGCGTTCTGTTCGAGATGACATACCCCAACGAGGAGATTGCTCGTGAGGCCCTGCGCCGCGCGATGCACAAGCTCCCGTGCAAGTGCCGGATCGTGACCAGAGAGGAGCAGTTCTGATGGCTACTGGAACCCCAGCAGCAGAGCTCCGCGAGCTCAGTGAAGACGAGCTGGTCACCCGGCTCCGTGAGTCGAAGGAAGAGCTTTTCAACCTTCGTTTCCAGATGGCTACCGGCCAGATGGACAACAACCGACGACTGCGCACCGTTCGTCACGAGATCGCGCGCATCTACACCGTCCTGCGTGAGCGTGAGCTCGGACTCGCTGTGGGTCCGGATGCAGGTGACGCGGCATGAGTGAGGAAAAAGCAGTGAGCACAGAAGAGCGCGCGAGCCGTAAGGTCCGTGTCGGATACGTCGTGTCCGACAAGATGGAAAAGACGATCGTGGTCGAGCTCGAAGACCGCGTCAAGCACAAGCTCTACGGCAAGATCATCCGCCGTACGACCAAGGTGAAGGCGCACGACGAGAACGGCGTTGCCGGCGTCGGCGACCGCGTTCAGCTGATGGAAACCCGTCCGCTGTCCGCGACGAAGCACTGGCGTCTGGTCGAGGTCCTCGAAAAGGCCAAGTAAGCCTGATCGAATCCTCGAGCTGATCGAGTATCACCGAATGGCCCGCTTCCCCTTGGGGGAGTGGGCCATTCGGCTTTCCGGGGGCTTTCGGGGCTTTCCGGCTGAAGGGTTCGAGTTGCGTCGAGTACGGCTGATTTGGTATTCGGTGAACCCTTCCCTACAATAGAACGGTTGCCTGTGGCAGAGGTGTGTCTTCACGTGCGCAGCTCGAACGGTGCTTGCAGTGATCGTCTCCCGACGTCAGTCGGTGGGACTGCAGCTCAGACACGACGCAGGTGGCAACAATGACCGCGCGCACCGGGTCGGTAATCCGTTGCGCACGAAATTCCAGGTCTAGGGAGATCAAGTGATTCAGCAGGAGTCGCGAGTTCGCGTCGCTGATAACACGGGTGCCAAGGAAATCCTTTGCATCCGCGTTCTCGGCGGTTCGTCACGTCGCTACGCCGGGATCGGTGACGTCATCGTCGCCACCGTCAAGGACGCAATCCCCGGTGGAAACATCAAGAAGGGTGAGGTCGTCAAGGCCGTCATCGTTCGCACGACCAAGGAGCGCCGTCGTCCGGACGGTTCCTACATCAAGTTCGACGAGAACGCTGCAGTGCTCATCAAGGCTGACAGTGATCCCCGTGGAACCCGCATCTTCGGACCCGTCGGCCGTGAGCTGCGCGAGAAGAAGTTCATGAAGATCGTTTCGCTTGCCCCGGAGGTGCTGTGATGAAGGTGCACAAGGGTGACACCGTTCTGGTCATCGCCGGCAAGGACAAGGGCGCGAAGGGCAAGGTCATTCAGGCCTACCCCGCGACCGACAAGGTCCTCGTCGAAGGCGTGAACCGAATCAAGAAGCACACCGCGGTTTCCGCGAACGAGCGCGGAGCATCCTCCGGCGGGATCGTCACGCAGGAAGCCCCGATCCACGTTTCCAACGTTGCAGTCGTCGACTCGGACGGAAACCCCACCCGCGTGGGCTACCGCACCGACGAAGAGTCCGGCAAGCGCGTTCGGATTTCCCGGAAGAACGGGAAGGACATCTGACATGACCTCCACCGAAAACAAGGTCCAGCCGCGCCTCAAGGCACGCTACCGAGCTGAGATCAAGGACGCGCTCAACAGCGAGTTCGACTACTCGAACGTCATGCAGATCCCCGGCGTCGTCAAGGTTGTCGTCAACATGGGCGTCGGCGACGCTGCCCGTGACGCCAAGCTGATCAACGGCGCTGTCCATGACCTGTCGCTGATCACGGGCCAGAAGCCCGAGATCCGCAAGGCACGTAAGTCCATCGCGCAGTTCAAGCTCCGCGAAGGTATGCCCATCGGCGCACGCGTCACCCTCCGTGGCGACCGCATGTGGGAGTTCCTGGACCGCCTCGTGTCTGTCGCTCTGCCCCGTATCCGCGACTTCCGCGGTCTCTCGGGCAACCAGTTCGACGGCAACGGCAACTACACGTTCGGCCTCAACGAGCAGTCGATGTTCCACGAGATCGACGTGGACAAGATCGATCGCCCCCGCGGTATGGACATCACCGTCGTGACCACCGCAACCAACAACGAAGAAGGCCGTGCACTGCTCAAGCACCTCGGCTTCCCGTTCAAGGAGAACTGAGCGCATGGCTAAGAAGGCATTGGTCAACAAGGCCAACAAGAAGCCCAAGTTCGCGGTTCGCGCCTACACCCGCTGCCAGCGGTGCGGTCGCCCGCACTCGGTGTTCCGCAAGTTCGGCTTGTGCCGTATCTGCGTTCGCGAGATGGCTCACGCCGGCGAGCTTCCCGGAGTTCGCAAGAGCTCTTGGTGATCTGAGGCCCTCGGGCTTCGTCACACCACGCATGTGAATGGACGTGGGTTCCTTTGGAACCCACGTCCATTCGTGGTTTCCATCGAGTTGTGTATCGCGCCGATCCTGAAAAGAACTGTCGCGCTGCGACTCTGGTTGAAAGCGATCATCGTTCGTCGATGTCGTTCTTCGGTGCCGAACGAGCAGTTCAGATTTCGGGGTGCGTCGATACCTTCCCGATCAGCGACCTTCGGGTGGCGGTGGGGGAGCCGACGTGGCATCCCGGTGGACACCTGCGCCAAAGTTCCCTACACTAGAGCGGTTGCCGTGGCTGACGCATGCGTTCAGCTCGGTGCGGTAACTTACGCCGTCTGACACAAGTCGGACGGCCCAGCCGAATTGCTGGAGGCCCACGATCGGATTCGTCCGGTGTTGCATGGGAACCACAGCGAGAAAGGTGTCGAGGTCGACCTATGACCATGACTGACCCCATCGCAGACTTCTTGACGCGTCTGCGCAACGCCAACACGGCGTACCACGATGAGGTGAAGCTTCCCCACTCGAAGATCAAGGCGAACATCGCCGAGATCCTCAAGCGCGAGGGCTACATCTCCGATTTCCGTACCGAAGACGCAGAGGTCGGCAAGACCCTCATCGTCGATCTGAAGTACGGTCCCAGCCGCGAGCGTAGCCTCGCCGGCGTGCGTCGCGTTTCCAAGCCCGGTCTCCGGGTTTACGCGAAGTCCACCAACCTGCCCAAGGTCCTCGGAGGCCTCGGCGTGGCCATCATCTCCACGTCGTCCGGTCTGCTCACCGATCGCCAGGCGGCCAATCAAGGAGTAGGCGGGGAAGTCCTCGCCTACGTCTGGTAAGGGAGGCCACCACAATGTCGCGTATTGGAAAGATTCCGGTCACCGTCCCCGCGGGCGTTGACGTCACGATCAGCGGCCAGGATGTCACCGTCAAGGGTCCCAAGGGCACCCTCGCGCTGACCATCTCCGAGCCCATCGCAATCGAAAAGGCAGAGGACGGCTCGCTGAGCGTCACGCGCCCCGACGACGAGCGTCGTAGCCGCGCGCTGCACGGTCTGTCGCGGACCCTGGTTGCGAACATCATCACCGGTGTCACCGAGGGTTACACGAAGAAGATGGAGATCCACGGTGTTGGTTACCGTGTGGCACTGAAGGGCAAGGACCTCGAGTTCGCGCTCGGCTTCAGCCACCCGGTGCCGATCGAGGCTCCTGAAGGCATCACCTTCGTCGTCGAGTCGCCCACCCGGTTCTCGGTGTCCGGCATCGACAAGCAGAAGGTCGGGCAGATCTCGGCCAACATCCGTCGTCTCCGTCGTCCGGACCCGTACAAGGGTAAGGGCGTGCGTTACGAGGGTGAGCAGATCCGCCGCAAGGTCGGAAAGACGGGTAAGTGATATGAGCCAGACTGCAAACCAGAAAGCCAAGCGGATTCCGCTGGGCAAGGATGCGTCCACCAAGCGTCGTCTCTCGAAGACGCGTCGTCACTTCCGTCTCCGCAAGAAGGTCTCCGGCACGCCCGAGCGTCCCCGCTTGGTCGTCAACCGGTCCTCGCGCCACATCCACGTCCAGCTCGTGGACGACCTGGCCGGCCACACCCTGGTCTCCGCGTCGACCATCGAAGCAGACGTGCGCGTGGCAGAAGGCGACAAGAAGGCTGCGAGCGCGAAGGTCGGTCAGCTGATCGCCGAGCGCGCCAAGGCTGCCGGCGTGGAAGCAGTTGTCTTCGACCACGGCGGACACGGCTACCACGGTCGCATCGCGGCCCTGGCAGACGCGGCTCGCGAAGGCGGGTTGAAGTTCTGATGACCAACATTTTCAACGGAAGGACAGCCTGATGCCGGGACGTCAAAGGCGTGACGGCGGAAGCGGACCCGCCGGACAGAATGGCCCCAACAGCGGTGACAACAGCAACGCTCGTGGGGACAACCGTGGTGGCGGCCGTGACCGTCGCGACGGTGGCCGTGGCGGAAACGCTGCGGAGAAGTCACAGTTCATCGAGCGCGTTGTCACGATCAACCGCGTTTCCAAGGTCGTCAAGGGTGGTCGTCGCTTCAGCTTCACCGCTCTGGTGATCGTCGGAGACGGCAACGGACTGGTCGGCGTCGGCTACGGAAAGGCCAAGGAAGTTCCCGCGGCCATCCAGAAGGGTGTCGAGGAGGCTCGCAAGAGCTTCTTCCGCGTCCCGATGATCGCCAACACCATCACTCACCCCGTTCAGGGTGAGGCTGCTGCCGGCATCGTCATGCTTCGCCCGGCAAGCCCCGGTACCGGTGTTATCGCCGGTGGCGCTGTGCGCGCCGTGCTGGAGTGCGCTGGTATCGCGGACATCCTGTCGAAGTCGCTCGGTAGCGACAACGCCATCAACGTCGTGCATGCGACCGTTGCTGCGCTCAAGGGTCTGCAGCGTCCCGAGGAAGTTGCGGCTCGCCGCGGCCTCACCCTCGAAGAGGTTGCACCCGCCGGCATGCTTCGCGCTCGCGCACAGGCTGCTGGGAGTGTGAAGTAATGGCAGATCTCAAGGTCACTCAGATCAAGAGCATCATCGGGACCAAGCAGAACCAGAAGGATTCTCTGCGCACGCTCGGTCTCAAGGGCATCCGTCAGACCGTTGTTCGTGAGGACAACGCACAGAACCGCGGTCTGATCAACGTGGTGCGCCACCTCGTAACAGTTGAGGAGGTCTAACCATGACCATCAAACTGCACCACCTGCGCCCCGCTCCGGGATCCAAGTCCAACAAGATTCGTGTTGGACGCGGTGAGGGCGGCAAGCGTGGTAAGACCGCAGGTCGCGGTACCAAGGGCACCAAGGCACGTAACACCGTGCGCGTGGGCTTCGAGGGTGGACAGATGCCGCTTCACATGCGTCTGCCCAAGCTCAAGGGCTTCACGAACCCGTTCCGCACCGAGTACCAGGTCGTCAATGTCGGCGACATCGCCCGTCTGTTCCCCGAAGGTGGAGCAATCACGGTCGAGGATCTCGTTGCCAAGGGCGCAGTCCGCAAGAACCAGCTCGTCAAGGTTCTGGGCGACGGCGAACTGACAGTTGCCGTTCAGGTGACCGTCGACAAGTTCACCGGTTCCGCCAAGGAAAAGATTGCTGCTGCCGGTGGTTCCGCCACCGAGCTGTGAGTAATCACGCGTAGCTAGTCCGATGGCCGCAGCGCAGCGTTTGCTGCGCTGCGGCCATCGGCGTCTACCAGGTCTTGTCACAGATTGGTCGTGCATGCCTCGGATGGGCCAGTATTCTGGTCACCGAGTGGCAAATGTATCTTCGGCTTACCCGGTTTTCGTGGTCTGCCCGCTTAGTTCCCAAATGCTCACTGTTAGAGTTCAAAAGTTCGACAGGTCAAACGATCTGTCTCCCTACCGTCGTGCCAGGAGGATCTTTGCTTTCCGCCTTCGTCTCGGCCCTCAGGACCCCAGACCTGAGGCGGAAGATCCTCTTCACCCTCGGCTTGGTGGCTCTGTATCGGGTCGGCGCTCTCATTCCGTCCCCAGGTGTCGACTACGGCCGCGTGCGTCAGTGCATCGATATCGCCAACTCCGGTGACTCAGCAGGTATCTACTCGCTGATCAACCTGTTCTCCGGTGGCGCTCTGCTGCAGATGTCGATCTTTGCGATCGGCATCATGCCGTACATCACGGCAAGCATCATCGTGCAGCTACTGACCGTGGTGATCCCGAAGTTCGAGGAACTTCGAAAAGAAGGCCAGTCCGGTCAGGCCAAGATGACGCAGTACACGCGTTACCTGTCCATCGCTCTGGCAATCCTGCAGTCGACCGGCATCGTCGCTCTTGCGGCACGCGGACAGCTGCTCCAGGGCTGTGACGACATCATCGCCGACAAGTCGATCTTCGGTCTTGCCATCATCGTGCTGGTCATGACTGCCGGTGCTGCCATGGTCATGTGGTTCGGCGAGGTCATCACCGAACGTGGCGTGGGTAACGGTATGTCGCTCCTCATCTTCGCCGGTATCGCATCGCGTATCCCGAGCGAGGGCAAGTCGATTCTCGACAGCCGCGGTCCACTGGTCTTCGCCTTCGTCTGCCTCGCAGCGCTGTTGATCATCGCCGGTGTCGTCTTCGTCGAGCAGGGTCAGCGCCGGATCCCGGTTCAGTACGCAAAGCGGATGGTCGGACGCAAGATGTACGGCGGATCCTCGACGTACCTGCCTCTGAAGGTGAACCAGGCCGGCGTCATCCCGGTGATCTTCGCGTCTTCACTGCTGTACCTCCCGAACTTGATCGCACAGCTGACTTCGGCCAGTACAGCGGTCGACCCCAGTTGGTGGCAGCGCCTCATCAACACCTACCTGGTGAACCCGGCCAACCCGGTGTACATCGCGATCTACTTCGGCCTGATCGTCTTCTTCACATACTTCTACGTCGCCATCACCTTCAATCCCGAAGAGCGCGCCGACGAGATGAAGAAGTTCGGCGGCTTCATCCCCGGTATCCGACCAGGTCAGCCGACCGCGGACTACCTCAACTACGTGCTGAGTCGCATCACCCTTCCGGGTGCGATTTACCTCGGCACCATTGCTGTTCTGCCCAACCTGTTCCTCGACATCGGGAATGGCGGCGGCGCGCAGAACCTGCCGTTCGGTGGCACCGCGGTGCTGATCATGGTCAGCGTCGGCCTGGACACCGTGAAGCAGATCGAGAGTCAGCTAATGCAGCGTAACTATGAAGGGTTCCTCAAGTGAGACTTGTCCTCCTTGGTCCTCCCGGTGCCGGCAAGGGCACCCAGGCCGCTATCTTGTCCGAGAAGTTCGGCGTTCCCCATATCTCCACGGGTGATCTCTTCCGCGCGAACATCGGTCAGGCCACCGCTCTCGGTGTGGAAGCAAAGAAGTACATCGACGCCGGCGAACTCGTACCGAGTTCGATCACCAACGACATGGTGAAGGCTCGCGTCGCAGAACCGGACGCAGCAAACGGTTTCCTTCTCGACGGATTTCCGCGCTCGGTCGAACAGGCTCAGGCACTCGAGGGAATCTTGAAGGATCTCGACACCAAGCTCGACGGTGTCCTCTCTTTTGTTGTCGACGAGGACATCGTGGTCGAGCGCATGCTCGCCCGCGGTCGTGCAGACGACACCGAGGACGTCATTCGCAACCGACTCCGGGTCTACCGCGACGAGACGTCACCGCTGTTCGATTACTACAAGGACAGCATCGTCTCCGTCGACGCGATCGGCGAGGTCGAAGAGGTCAACGCACGCGCACTGGCAGCGTTGGGTAAGTAATGGTCTTCGGGCGTAAACGCAAGGTTGTTCCGTTCCGCTCCGCGGGCGAACTCGACGCGATGGCTGCCGCCGGTGCGATCGTGGGTTCGGCCCTGGTGGCGGTGCGCGCTGCGGCAAAGCCCGGTGTCAGCACTTTGGAATTGAACGCGGTCGCAGAATCGGTCATTCGTGACGCCGGCGCCGTGCCCTCGTTCCTCGGGTACCACGGCTTCACCGGTTCGATCTGCTCTTCGGTCAACGATCGCGTCGTTCACGGGATCCCCTCAGCTCAGGACATCCTGGCTGAAGGCGACCTCGTTTCCATCGACTGTGGCGCGATCCTCGACGGTTGGCACGGTGACTCTGCCTGGACGTTCGGAGTCGGTGAGATCAGCGTCGCCGATCAGGAACTCAGCGAAGCTACTCGGCTTTCGATGGAAGCCGGGATCGCGGCGATGATCGCCGGTAACCGTCTGACGGATGTTTCGCACGCGATCGAGGTCGGTACTCATGCCGCCGAGAAGTTGCACGGTCGTTCCTACGGCATCGTCGACGGATACGGTGGACACGGAATCGGTCGGGAAATGCACATGGATCCGTTCCTCGCCAATGAAGGTGCCCCGGGTAAGGGTCCTGAACTGGTTGTCGGATCGTGCCTCGCGATCGAGCCGATGCTCACGCTCGGCACCACCGACACGGTGATTCTCGACGACGACTGGACCGTTGTGACGACCGACGGGTCCCGGGCGGCGCACTGGGAACACACTGTCGCTGTGACCGAGGACGGTCCGCGGATTCTGACACTCCGGCCGGAGTAGTTGACGCCGTCGCTGACAAGTGTTGGCAGCGAGCATGATTCACGTTCGAGAAGTCCCAGCCTCATGTCGAGGCTGGGACTTTTTCGATGGGGGAGCGGTGTGCGTCGTCACCCTGACCGGAGGCGCATTTGGCCTGGTCGTTTACATCGCGTAACATGGCTAGGCGGTGCGCTATGCGCGTCGATAGTTCGTGTGCCTACGCCCGGATCGCTCCGGGATCGGGCCCCCGAAGTGCCGACGATCTTTCCATTGCGTGCCAATGTAACGGAAGCCGATGCACGAAGCATGCCAAACCAAACGGATCGCGGAGGATATGGCTAAGAAAGACGGGGCCATCGAGGTCGAAGGACGAGTAGTCGAGCCGCTGCCCAATGCGATGTTCCGCATTGAGCTCGAGAATGGCCACAAGGTCCTCGCCCACATCAGCGGAAAGATGCGTCAGCACTACATTCGCATCCTCCCGGAAGATCGCGTTGTCGTGGAGCTCTCGCCCTACGATTTGTCGCGCGGACGCATCGTTTACCGCTACAAGTAACGAACTTCCCGGACCTGACCTGGGTCAGGGAGAAGTATGTCTGCCGCGGTTCATCGCGGCGGGCTGCGACAAAACAGGAGATCAGAAGACGTGAAGGTTCAGCCGAGCGTCAAGAAGATCTGCGAGAAGTGCAAAGTGATTCGCCGTAACGGTCGAGTCATGGTGATCTGCGAGAACCTGCGTCACAAGCAGCGTCAGGGCTAGATCTAGCTTTTCGAAGATCTGCTTGGCAACAAGCAAAGAAGACCTCCCAGTACCAGCCATTGTTGACGAGACCCCACGCGATCGTTCACCGATCGCCAAGGTCGGACAATGGTTCACCCCCGGCACGGAGGCCGGGGCCCCACTGAGTTAGTTGATGAGATCATCTGCGCCTTCGGGCGTCGGTACTCGGCAAGAGGCACAGGGGAAGGGCTGGGAGCAGACCTCCGCACACCGATAAGGAAATGCCACCATGGCACGTCTCTCTGGTGTTGATCTTCCTCGCGAAAAGCGTATGGAGATCGCACTGACATACATCTACGGCATCGGCCGTACCCGCTCCAAGGAAATCCTTGACGCCACCGGCGTCAGCCCGGATCTCCGGAGCAAGGACCTCTCGGACGAGGACCTGGCAAAGCTCCGCGAGTACATCGAGGAGTCGCTCAAGGTCGAGGGTGACCTTCGCCGCGAGGTTCAGGCCGACATCCGTCGCAAGATCGAGATCGGCTGCTACCAGGGCCTGCGCCACCGTCGTGGTCTGCCCGTGCGTGGTCAGCGCACCAAGACCAACGCCCGTACCCGTAAGGGTCCGAAGCGCACCATTGCCGGCAAGAAGAAGGCGAAGTAATGCCCCCGAAGTCACGTAGCACCGGTCCGAAGAAGACCCAGAAGACGCGTCGCAGGGATAAGAAGAACATCCCGCACGGCGCCGCTCACATCAAGAGCACCTTCAACAACACCATCGTGTCCATCACGGACCCCGCCGGAAATGTTATTTCCTGGGCGTCTTCGGGACACGTCGGCTTCAAGGGTTCGCGTAAGTCGACTCCCTTCGCCGCTCAGCTTGCTGCTGAGAGC
The DNA here is from genome assembly GCF_009707305.1 of Rhodococcus sp. AQ5-07. Taxonomy (NCBI): domain Bacteria; kingdom Bacillati; phylum Actinomycetota; class Actinomycetes; order Mycobacteriales; family Nocardiaceae; genus Rhodococcus; species Rhodococcus sp. AQ5-07. The sequence continues at coordinate 501,259 of NZ_CP046099.1, forward strand.
GCTGCCCGTAAGGCGCAGGAGCACGGTGTCAAGAAGGTTGACGTCTTCGTCAAGGGACCGGGATCCGGTCGCGAGACCGCAATCCGTTCCCTCCAGGCTGCTGGCCTCGAGGTCGGCACCATTTCCGATGTAACCCCCCAGCCGCACAACGGCTGCCGTCCGCCCAAGCGGCGTCGGGTATAGCGGGAAGGATAGGTAGAAGAAAATGGCACGTTATACCGGACCCATCACCCGCAAGTCGCGTCGTCTGCGCGTCGACCTCGTTGGAGGCGACCAGGCATTCGAGCGTCGCCCGTACCCGCCCGGACAGCACGGCCGCGCGCGTATCAAGGAGAGCGAGTACCTGCTCCAGCTGCAGGAGAAGCAGAAGGCTCGCTTCACCTACGGCGTCATGGAGAAGCAGTTCCGCCTGTACTACAAGGAGGCGAACAACCGCCCCGGCAAGACCGGCGAGAACCTGCTTCGCATCCTCGAGTCGCGTCTCGACAACGTCGTGTACCGCGCAGGCCTCGCTCGCACGCGCCGTCAGGCACGTCAGCTGGTCACGCACGGTCACCTTCTCGTGAACAACAAGAAGGTCGACATCCCGAGCTACCGCGTCTCGCAGTACGACATCATCGATGTCAAGGAGAAGTCGCTCTCCACGCTTCCGTTCCAGGTTGCGCGTGAGACCGTCGGCGATCGCCCGGTTCCCGGGTGGCTGCAGGTTGTCGGCTCGCGTCTGCGGATCCTGGTTCACCAGCTTCCCGAGCGCGCGCAGATCGACATCGCTCTGCAGGAACAGCTCATCGTCGAGTACTACTCGAAGTAAGGCGCTTCGCACCCCGTGAGTGGTTGAGGAGTCTCCGGACTCCTCAACCACTCACAGGGCCGCAGGCCCTTTCCCATCGTGGGCGTCAAATAGTGGACGTCCGTACAGGAGGAAATACCAATGCTCATTTCTCAGCGACCCACGCTGACCGAAGAGGTCATCGCTGATAACCGCTCGAAGTTCGTCATCGAGCCCCTGGAGCCAGGTTTCGGGTACACGCTCGGCAATTCGCTGCGCCGCACGCTGCTCTCGTCGATCCCCGGCGCTGCTGTCACCAGCATCCGTATCGACGGCGTTCTCCACGAGTTCACCACCGTCCCGGGAGTGAAGGAAGATGTCACCGACATCATCCTGAACCTCAAGGGCCTCGTCGTGAACTCCGAAGAGGACGAGCCGGTCACCATGTACGTCCGCAAGCAGGGCCCCGGCGCTGTTACTGCAGGCGACATCGTGCCCCCGGCAGGCGTCACCGTGAACAACCCTGATCTGCACATCGCCACCCTGAACGACAAGGGAAAGCTGGAGATCGAGCTCGTTGTCGAGCGCGGTCGTGGCTACGTCCCCGCCGTCCAGAACAAGGCGTCCGGCGCAGAGATCGGCCGTATCCCGGTCGACTCGATCTACTCGCCGGTGCTCAAGGTCACCTACAAGGTGGAGGCCACTCGCGTCGAACAGCGCACCGACTTCGATCGGCTCGTTCTCGACGTGGAAACGAAGAACTCCATCACCGCACGGGACGCGCTCGCTTCGGCGGGCAAGACCCTGGTTGAGCTCTTCGGCCTGGCCCGTGAGCTGAACGTCGAAGCAGAAGGAATCGAGATCGGACCCTCGCCCGCCGAGGCCGATCACATCGCTTCCTTCGGACTCCCCATCGAGGATCTGGACCTCACGGTCCGCTCCTACAACTGCCTCAAGCGCGAAGGTGTTCACACCGTCGGTGAGCTTGTCGGCCGTACCGAGTCCGATCTGCTCGACATCCGCAACTTCGGACAGAAGTCCATCGACGAGGTCAAGGTCAAGCTGCATTCGCTCGGCCTGTCCCTCAAGGACAGCCCCGCATCCTTCGATCCCACCACCGTTGCCGGCTACGACGCCGCCACCGGAACGTGGAGTGACACTGATGCCGGTTCCTTCGGCGATGCCGAAGGTACCGAGGACTACGCCGAGACCGAACAGCTGTAGCAGCTCAGGTCCTTTACTAGGAGATCATCATGCCCAAGCCCAAGAAGGGTGCCCGCTTCGGCGGGTCGGCTTCCCACCAGAAGGCGATTTTCGCCAATCTGGCTACCGCGCTCTTCGAGCACGGTCGCATCACCACCACCGAGTCCAAGGCCAAGGCACTGCGCCCCTACGCCGAGAAGCTCGTCACGCACGCGAAGGCCGGCACGCTGGCTCACCGTCGTGAGGTGCTGAAGGTCATCCGCAACAAGGATGTCGTTCACACCCTGTTCGCCGAGATCGGCCCGTTCTACGCGGACCGTAACGGTGGATACACCCGCATCATCAAGACGATCCCCCGCAAGGGCGACAACGCTCCGATGGCAATCATCGAGCTCGTCAAGGAAAAGACCGTCACCTCCGAGGCTGACCGCGCTCGTCGCGTCAAGTCCTCGCAGGAAGCTCCCGCCGCAGAGAACGTCGTCGAGGCCGTAGAGGCCGACGCGACCGAGGCTGAGGTCGAGAACGCTGACGCAGTCGTCGAGGCCATCGAGGACGAGACCGCAACTGCGGCCGACGCTCCCGAGGCCGAAGAGGCCAAGAAGGACTAGTCCCCCTTGGTTTCGGCACACGCTGAATCGAACGAGCCCGCCGCCCCCATCGGGGACGGCGGGCTCGTTCGATTGCGGCTGGACATCTCCTACGACGGCACCGACTTCTCGGGCTGGGCCCGTCAAACCGATCTGCGCACCGTGTGCGGCGAGATCGAAGACAAGTTGGGAACCGTACTACGGCAACCGGTTCAGCTGACTGTTGCCGGTCGCACGGACGCCGGCGTTCACGCCACGGGGCAGGTAGCGCACGTCGACGTCCCGAGCGAGTTGCTCCCCGACGATCCGTCGCGACTCGTGCGCAGACTTGCACTCTTCCTGCCCAAGGACGTTCGGGTCAAACAGATCTCGGTGGTTCCGGGTGACTTCGATGCGCGCTTCTCGGCGATGCGACGCTACTACGAGTACCGGGTGACCAACGCGGCATTCGGAGTGGAACCCCTACGCGCGCGCGATACGGTGTCGTACCCCAAACCACTTGATCTCACAGCGATGCAAGAAGCGTCGAATCGGCTTCTGGGCCTGCACAACTTCGCGGCATTCTGCAAGCGTCGAGAAGGCGCTACGACGGTGCGGGAGCTGCAACGCTTCGACTGGGCGCAGGAGGGCACGTTGTTCACGGCGTACGTGAATGCCGATGCGTTCTGCTGGTCGATGGTCCGGAGTCTTGTCGGGGCAGTCCTCTCGGTCGGTGAGGGACGCCGCACCGCCGACTGGGTGGCAGGTTTGCTCGACGAAACGTCGCGGTCGAGTTCGATCCTCGTTGCGCCGGCGCACGGACTTTCGTTGGTTCGCGTGGACTACCCCGGCTACTCGGAACTGGCTGCCCGCAACGCGATTACCCGTGAAACCCGCGAGATTCCGTCTTCGGGCGGGTGCTGCGGCGACTGACCGCCTTGATAGAAAATGCCCTCCCACTCTGCGTGGGAGGGCATTTCATGTCGACGATTATCCCGCCAATTGGCGCGCGATGACCAGACGCTGAATCTGATTGGTGCCCTCGAAGATCTGCGTGATCTTGGCCTCGCGCATGTAGCGCTCGACGGGGAAGTCCTGGGTGTAGCCATACCCACCGAATACTTGAACGGCGTCGGTGGTGACCTTCATTGCTGCGTCGGTGGCAACGAGCTTGGCGACGCTGGCGTTGCGCGAATACGGAACTCCGGCGTCGCGGCGGCGGGCTGCATCGAGGTAAGTGGCTCGCGCGGAGTCAACTGCGGCCGCCATGTCCGCGAGGACGAATCCGAGGCCCTGGTGATCGATGATCCGCTTGCCGAATGCCTTGCGCTCCTTCGCGTAAGCGACCGCGTCGTCGAGTGCGCCCTGAGCGATTCCGACGGCAACAGCAGCGATTCCGAGCCGGCCGGAGTCGAGCGCGCTGAAGGCGATCGGCAATCCCTGGCCGCGCTGACCGATCAACCGCTCGTCAGGGACGAAGGCGTCGTCGTAATTCGCGGATGCAGTGGGGACCGCGCGCAGTCCCATCTTCTCCTCGGGCTTGCCGAAGCTGAGGCCTTCGGTGTCCTTGTCCACCAGGAGGCAGGAGATGCCGCGAGAGCCGTCGTCACTGGTGCGGGCGAAGAGGTTGTAGAAGTCTGCCTTGCCGCCGTTGGTGATCCAGGCCTTCGAGCCGTTGATGCGGTAGCCACCGTCGGTGGCCGTCGCCTTGCACGACAATGCGGCGGCGTCGGATCCGGCCTGCGCTTCGGAAAGGCTGTATGCGCCGATGGTGTTGCCGCCCAGCATGTCCGGCAGCCAGCGGGCCTTCTGTTCGTCGGTGCCGAAGGTGAACAGTGGGAAGCACGAGAGGCTGTGTACGCTCACCGCCACTGCAACCGCTGCCCAGCGCGAGGCGATTTCTTCGAGGACTTGGAGGTACACCTCGTACGGCTGATCGCCGCCACCGAATTCCTCGGGATACGGAAGGCTCAGCAGGCCTGCCTGTCCGAGTGCGGGGAATACGCCTTCGGGATACTTCTCGGCCTTCTCGTATTCGTTGACCTTGGGCGCGAGTACCTTGTCCGCGACATCACGCGTCAGTTCGATGAGATCGCGAGCTTCTTGGCTGGGCATCAGGCGTTCGACGGGCACGGTCGGCTCCTAGCTAGGTAGTAGTACTGAGAACGATACTGCAGTACTGTCTTGCGTATGGCAAGGCTGGTTCACAAGACGACTGCGCGCAGGGCAGAGTTGTTCGATCAATTGGTCGAACTGTTCTTGAGCGAGGGTTTCGCCCACCTCACGCTCGACGAGATCTCAGCTCGTCTGCACTGCTCCAAGAGCACCTTGTACACCGTGGCGGCCGGCAAAGAGGATCTGGTGCGGGCTGTGACGGTGCACTTCTTCCGTGCGGCGACCGATGCGGTGGAGAGTGCCGTCGCTGCCGAAGCGGCACCGACTCGTCGAGTCGCGGTGTATCTCGAAGCAGTCGGTGATCAACTGACCGCGGCGTCCCGTCAATTCATGGAAGACCTGGCTGAATCGGTGTCGGCGAGTCAGGTTTACGAGAAGAACACGTCGATCGCCGCGGATCGTGTGCGAGCGCTCATCGTCGAGGGAGTGGATTCGGGCGCATTCCGGCGGGTACACGCGTCATTTGTCGCTGATGCGGCCGCAGCGACAATGGTTCGGATCCAGCAACGCGCGGTCTATCGGGCAACTGGTTTGGACGATGCCAGCGCGTATCGGGAACTGGCCGCACTCATCACGGACGGGATCACTGCGTGACGAGTCGCTAGCATCGACGTTCATGGCACCTTTGAAGGTCGAAGTCATCGTAGGTTCGGTCCGCGAGGGGCGAATAGGACGAGCAGTGGCGGATTGGTTTGTCGAGCGCGCAACCGCGAACCCGTCGTGGAACGTATCGGTGATCGACCTCAGAGAGCTGTCGTTGCCCCAGGATTTCTCGGATTCACCTGCCACGGAGGTTTTCCGCCAGCGAATCGGACGAGCCGACGCTGTTGTTGCTGTGACCTCCGAATACAACCACGGGTACCCGGCTGCCCTCAAGACCGCATTCGATTCCGTGAAACACGAGTGGCGTGCCAAGCCGATCGGATTCGTGTCCTACGGCGGGATTTCAGGTGGTGTTCGGGCCGTCGAACAACTGAGGCAGGTAGTGGCGGAGCTGCACATGGTCTCGGTGCGTCAAAGCGTGACCATTCACCGGGTACGCAAGCAATTCGGACACGAGCCGTACGGCGTCGATTCGATCGCGATCGATGCGAGCGAGAAGATGATTCGTGAATTGCATTGGTGGGGGAGCGGATTGCGGATGCAGCGTGCGAGTGATCCCTATCCTGGCTGATCTTGGACATACGCGATCACGCCATCTGGTGAGCGTCGCCGGCTCGAGGACGGCCGATGAACGAGGTCTCGGAAGCAATGGTTACCAGAGTCAGTTCGACGCGCGTGCGGCCGGTTTCGACTGTGATCTTGTCACCGAGTGCGAATGGCTGGACTATCGAGATTTCAGGGTCGATCCGAGGCCATTGGCGTGGATGTCCGTACACGTAGATCGCGGTCACGCCGGCACGCGGCGGTAACCCCTCGACTCCGTCGAACACGACAGTGTTGAAAGCGCCCTCGAGCCCACCACCCTGCCCGGACACGCGGAGTCGGTCAGGCACTCCCATGGAGTCGGTGAGCGCGGTCCATGCTTCCGGTCGATCGGTGTGGATGAGTACCAGTGCGCCGGTCGCGATGGCTCGAAAGATCAATTGCTGAGCCAGATAGAGTTCGCCGGCGACAAAAACGGTGTTGACGCCCGGCCCCGAAATTCTGGCCGCGACACCGTGCCCGTTTCGGTCCGAGCCGATGAGCTGGCCGCACCCGGCAAGAGGTAGAGCGAGTGAGTCGAGTGTGCCCCCGTCCATGCGAATATGCGGCGTGATGCGGTCCAGCGCGGCCAATGCGGTTGGCAGGTTGGTCAGCAATCCGTCGCGCTGGCGCCCACGTAGCGAGACCAAACCGGCCAGCGGTGCGTTCTCAGGTGGATTGCGCGTGGTGAAGCGACATGTCGCACTGACCTTCGCCTCTCCGCGTTCGCCCGTGGGGCGCAACCGAATTGTCACGGACGTCCCGACCGTTGCCACTGCCCATACTCGGGTCAGGGTCGAGGTGGTGATGAAACGGGGTTCGATTCCGTATCCGACGTTGGACACACCAGGCAAGGGGGTACTTCGTCACGTTTCGGTGACCTCGTGGCTGGCGACTCCTCTTGCGACCTGGGCAGTGGACGACGCGATCTCCGGTGCGGTCAGAATCCGCGCCTTGCATCCCGCTGAATCGAGCACCCGGATGACACGATTGGCGGCAACAGCGATCGCGCGGCCCGCGCCCTGTTCGCCCCCGCCTCGGCGTTCGACTGCTGCACGACCCTCCAAAGCGTCGAAACGTAGTGCAAGCCAAACACTTCTGGTGGCGGTGGCTGGTAGTGGCCCGATGAGACGTTCGTAGACTTCGGTGGCCGGCGTTCCTGATGCGGCGCGGTATCCATGACTGACAATGTCGATGCCGGTGAGTGAGATGTCGTGCTGATACAGACAATTGACCAGGGCTGCTGTGGGCAGAAGGTGGGAAGCGTCGAATGAATGACGCCCGATCCTGGTCAGGTAGTCGCGTGGGGGAGCGATCTCGACGACAGCGACGAGTGAAGATCCGTCCACTCGGAGCCCGATCGACTGTTCGGAGGGAGTGTGAAAACTGACGATCGTGCTGACGTCGACGTCCTTGCGGCGCAAATAGCGAAAGTACTTGACAATCCAGGACATTACCGACCAACCGCCCACATGGAGGAGCATTGATCCGGCAACCACACAACCGATTGCCAGCGCCCAGAGCCAATCCAGCCCACTGGCCATCGCGATTCCGCCTGCGCTGATTCCGAGAATCTGTGCCGAGACGAATTCGTGCGTCGAAATCCTGTGTGACGACGGCCAATGCTTCAACCGCGATCGGTCCACGGTTCCTCCCCGATACCTGACCTGCGAACTACCCGAAAATTTCCGCCCCAGCCAAACTGTACTGTGTCTTCGCAAGGGGATGTAAGGCACGGGGGGAATGATGGCTGCAACACCTACCACGCGCTGGCAGGTCAATGGGTACCGATTCTTGGTCAGGCGGATGGAACATGCGCTGGTCAGACGAGACGTGCGGATGCTTCACGATCCGATGCGGTCACAGTCCCGCGCCTTCACCGTCGGAATAGTCCTCGCTGCACTGGGATTGGCGGGTTGCGCGGTACTTGCTCTGTTTCGGCCACAGGACAAGATCGGCGATGCAGAAATCGTTGTTGCAAAGGAATCTGGCGCAATGTTCGTCGCCATGGAGGGTACTTTTCGCCCGGTGCTGAACTTGGCCTCCGCCCGACTGATTCTGGGTTCGCCAGGAAAACCGGCAATTGTCAAGGCGTCTGAGGTCGAGGCGAAACCGAGGGGCGCGCTCGTCGGCATTCCCGGCGCACCGTCCGCGCTGCCGGAATCAGCCGACCCGAGCAACGCCTTGTGGACGGTATGCGATTCCGTCGGATCCGACGGGAGGAAATCGTTGACGACTTCGGTCCTGGTCGGCTCGTCCAATGTCGGTAAAAACACGACATATCTGACGAGGGACCGTGCATTCCTGGTGAAGTCGGGTTCCGATCACTTTCTCGTATACGACGGGAAGCGAGCGGAAATCGATGTGGACAATCCGGCGATCATGCGGGCTTTGGGGCTGGAAGGAGCACAGGCGCGACCGATCAGTGCCGGATTTCTCAATTCGATCCCCGAAGTTCCGCGCATCGAGGCTCCGCGAATCCGCGAACTGGGATCAGCGCCCCGGTTCCCGCTGCAGAACAAGACTGTCGGCTCCGTCGTTCAGGTTTCGGTGGGCGCGGACCTGCAGTACTACGTGGTGCTCGAGAACGGTATCCAGAAGGTCGGTGCGGCGCTCGCCCAACTGATCTACTTCTCGGATTCGCAGGGCGCCACCGGGATCGCGAGCGTCACCCCTGATGCCATCAGTCGTATTCCCTCGGTAAGGGAGCTGGCCGTCGACTCTTTGCCGCAGGTGGTTCCGGAGATCGTCGATGATCATGGCGCACCGGTCGGCTGTCTGGAATGGGCTCCCTCACGTGCAGTCGACGGCGGCGAAAGTAGTTCTGCAACATTGAAACTCGTCGCAGGATTGCAGGTTCCGATCCCGGAGGGTGGCAAGTTGGTGGCCTTGGCGCAGGCGGACGGATCGGGCGACAATCTCGACAGCGTCCACGTCGAACAGGGCTTCGGTGGGTTTGTTCAAGCGACCGGAATCGAGACGAACAGCACCAGGCACGACGGAGTGTTCTACGTAGCGGATACCGGTGTGAAATACGGAGTACCGGACGAAACCTCCGCTCGCGCGCTCGGATTGACGCGAACGCCTGATCGCGCGCCTTGGCAGATACTCGATCTACTTGCATCAGGTCCGGCGCTCGAGAAGAGCAATGCACTGATAGCTCACGACGGAGTCGCCCCCGATGCAACGCCGGCCGCTCCAGTGAACTGAACACCGTTGACGGTTCAGAGATCGACGTCCCGTCGTTCGGGAAGTCTCCGACGAATTACTCGACGAATGGGCATCGACGCCAACAGCGTCAGTAGGGCTAGGGTGCCGACCGTTCCGGCTCCGACGAGTGCCGCGTCGCGAGATCGGTTGTCGGGGGCCGGCGGCGTGGGTAGGGGATCGATCGTTACCGACTGATGATTGACCTTGACGCGTTCCCCCGGTGCCAATTCGCCCGTTACCGCGGCGAGTGGATCGATGACGCCGTGACCGACGTAGGGATTCCAACCCTGCGCCGGAGCGTGGGCGGTGGCTTCGATACGTTGCATGACCTGAAGTGCAGTCAGTTCCGGGTGAACCGACCGGACCAGCGCGGCGGTTGCCGCGACATAGGGCGCAGCGAAACTGGTCCCGTTGAACGACTGTACGGCGCCGTCGGAGCCGTAGACTCCGTTGGTCAGACCAGGCGACGTCGGGTGAAGTGAGATGATTCCGGTGCCGGGCGCCGCAACGTCGACCCATGGACCGCCGAGGCTGAAGGAGCTGGCGGTGCCATTGGGGTCGACCGACCCGACGGTGAGGACATAGTCGTCGTACCAGGCAGGACTGGCAATCGTCGTAACCGAGTTCCATGGATCGGCTTGTGGATCGAGGGGATCCGGCGGTGGATTCTGGTTCTTGCAACCTCCGGATCCGACGTTCCCTGCAGCAGCGACGACTACGGCGTTCTTCGCGATCGTGGCGTATTCGATTGCAGCGCCCAGTCGTTGGTCGTTGATCCCGTCCCCGGCAGGCTTGCAAGCGACCTCGGAGATGTTGATAACGCTTGCACCCAAGTCAGCAGCGTGACGTACGGCCAGTGCCATGGTGTCGACGTTTCCGTAGCCAGACGAATTCTCGGCTACGGCAGGGTCTTCGCGTTGGCCGGCCACCGAGAAAGCGGCACTGGACTGCCTGATCGAGATGATCTGTGCGTCCGGCGCAGCTCCGGAAAATCCGGAACCGTCGACCTGCTCGGCGGCGATGAGACCGGCGACGACTGTTCCGTGTGAGTCACAATCGTCGGTGCCGTCGGAGGTCCCGACATAGTCACCGCCGCCTTCGAGGGCCGGTAGCCGCGGATGTCTGCTGACGCCGGTGTCGATGACAGCAATTCGCTGCCCCGCCCCTCGGGTGATCGACCACACCGAATCGAATCCGAGATCCTGTTGAGAACGTGGAATATCCGCGCCGTCACCACCCGCTACGGCGGGGACGCACAGGGTTCGTTGTTCGGTGGGTTGGGGAGGCGCGGGTGGACCGTCCTCCGGCAGCATTGCAGGATCGATGGGGGAAGGAACCGCACTCGATGCGCCACCCGCCCCGGCGAGGACTGTTAAGACAACGATCACGAGTGCGGCACAGATGTTCGTCGCGCGTCGAATCACCATCGAGATCCGATCGCTCAGAGACCGCGCATGAGCGCGAAGAGCCCACTGACCCAGCAGATCAGCGGAACGATTGCTGCAATCGCAGCGAGGTCCAACAGTTCGGCCGCGCGTCGCATCACGGGGCTGAATGTGTTCTGGGGGGCGAGGATTCCCAGAATCAGTGACAGGAGGAGAACAGTCATCGTGATGGCGAAGACGACCAATGCATGGTCGCGATGGGTCCATGCCATGCCGCCCAGGAGAGCGAGAACCACCGAGATGCCTGCCGAGATGAGTGGGACCGCCTGATGTGCGCCCGCGTAGGTGCGCCCGCGAAACATCAGCACGACGGCCGTCGCGAATGCGAGAGCAAGGTTCGGCCAGACGATTCCCTGACCGGGCCAGGACCACGCGAGCGCGACTGCGGCAGTGAGCGCGACCACTGACGTGGCCACGATCAGTCCGGTCAGGTAGCTACGAGCCCGCCCTGCCCTTTCAGTCAACTCGGTCAGCCCGGGCAGTTCGGGCTCGGGCAGTCCGTCGCGATCGTCGTCGAGGGGATTACTCGGCGTCGGAACCGGGGGAAGCGGTAATCGCGCGAACAGCATCGACAGTCGAGCGGTGAACGTGAGAACGATCAATGCTGCGGCAATCACCGCGCTGCTGACGGTTGCGGTGCGCGCCTCGGGAAGCGTCGTCGCGACGGCGAAGGTGCCCACCGCAGCAAGGAGGACGACGAGAAGTGCGGTGAAGACGGCTAATCCGGCACCGCACAAGCGGAGGCAGATCAGAGTCACCGCGGCTGCGAATGCCGAACCGAGAAGGAGATGAGCAGAAAGAACAGTGCCGGGTACGCAGAGGGCGCCGGAGACGAACGCCAGTGGCACCGCTGTGCATCCGAGCGTGATGGAGCTTGCAGTGTCTCCGTACACCCGCGCTGCCACGACGGCGGCGACGGTGAGCACCAAAGACGTCACTCCACCGCAGACAGCGCCGATCAGACCTGTATCGCCGAGGACCAGGGCGAGGGCCGCGACGAGCGCAGCGACGAGGGCGGCGGACGAGCCGACAATGCGCGCGGTGATCGGAGTCCAGCGTCGGTAGATGTCTGCATCCGTCGCCGCGACGGTGTACATGATGTCGTCGAAGAGTGGGGGCGGGGCAGCGGTGTCCGCGGCCGCGAGTACGAGCAATTCCCCATCGCGGATTCCATGCTCGTGCAGCGACAGCGTCGGTGCCAGCGGTGCCCTGCCGACTTTCGACAGAGTCCAGTCGACGGGCTCGAATTGTTCGGCGCTGTGGTCGAACTCGTTGAAATTGCTGTGGTTGACAATTGTGTCCACAATGCCCGGAATGACCACCGCGAGTGGAACACGAAGCGGCACCGCAAGATCCACCTGCGAATGGGCTGAAAGTACCGTCAACCTGCACAGTTCGGCAGAATGGGTCGCGCGTCGTCCGTTTGCGGTGTGCGCAGCGCTGGTTTCAGTGGTGCTGGTCAAGATCTGTCCCCTCCCATGACGCGATTCCCCTGTCACGTCACCCCAGTTCACCCGAACAATACGACATGAACTGTGCGCCTGTGTCGGCGACAGCGCAGACAACAGGTGGCACCGACCCGAGTGTCGGTGTTGTGATCTACTCTCTTGCAATTGCGTGACTACGCCTTGGGGGGCGGGCCGGCGGTAGTCGGACGAGGCGCGTGGCGGCAACAGCTGCAGCACCGATGGGGGTGGGTGAATTGAGCACTGTCAGATTTGCGCGTCGAGCGCGCCGTGAATCGCCGCGTACACCGGGCGGCGAGGTGACGCTTCAGGCCCCACCGGAGATTACTCGCGTCACGCCGGGAAACCTACTGACCAAACTACTTCCGGTGATCATGGTGGTTGCCATGATCGGCATGGTGGCGCTGATGTTCTCTTCCGGCATGGCGCGCAATCCGATGTCTCTGCTGTTTCCGGTCATGATGATGGTGTCGATGCTCGGGATGCTCGCCGGGGGCGGTCGTAGCGGTGGGGCACGAGCGTCCGAAGCGAACGAGGACCGCAAGGACTACCTGCGGTACCTGGATCAGATACGCAGCGATGTTGCTGCGACGTCTGGTGCGCAGCGTGCTGCTCTCGAGTGGAGCAATCCCGAGCCGTCGCAGCTTTGGACACTGGCCGGGACTGTGCGGATGTGGGAACGTCAGATCACCGACTTGGACTACTGCCACGTTCGGGTCGGTCTGGGTACACAGCGATTGGCCACCAGGCTTGTATCTCCGGAGACGGGGCCGGTCGAGGATCTCGAACCCGTCGCTGCTGTCTCACTTCGGCGATTCGTCCGTGCGCATTCGGTTGTAAAAGACCTGCCGACCGCCGTCTCGCTTCGCGGATTTGCTGCGATGTCCATTGAGGGGCAGAGGGATTCCGCTCGAGCGCTCGTCCGCTCGATGTTGATGCAGCTGTGCACTTTTCACGGTCCGGACACCGTCCAAGTTGCAGTGGTGTGCGGTCCCGATACCGAAGCCGAGTGGGAGTGGGTCAAGTGGCTCCCACACGTACAACACCCGGAGTCTCAGGACGGCGCCGGCACTTCACGCATGGTGTTCGGTTCGTATCTCGAGTTCGAAAGTTCCCTCGGGGAAACGCTTTCAATGCGTGCTCGATTTGCTCGCAACACTCCAGCGAGTGCGGGCGTTCCGCATCTCGTGTTGGTCGTGGACGGTGGATTGCTCGAAGGTGACACCGGCCTGTTGTCCGAATCCGGGCTCGACTCGGTGACCGTCCTCGACCTGTGCGGGTTCTGCCCGCGGCTGGCGGCGGCGCGTGGTTTGCGACTGGTCGTCGGTAGCGATCAGATCGGCGCGGTGAGCAGCGCAGGAGTCGAGAACTTTGCGACGCCTGACGCCGCGACGACGAGCCTGGCGCAGTCGTTCGGACGTCGCATCGCACCGTTCCGTGCGGCATCGCAGAACGGCGTGGACGCAACTGACGACGACCGATCCCTTCGGACCTGGAGCCAGATGTTGGGGATAGGAAATGTTGCGAGGTTCAATCCTGAGCATGGCTGGCTGCCACGTCAGGGGCGCGACCGACTCCGCGTGCCGATCGGTGTCGGACAAGATGGAAACCCTGTCGAACTGGATCTGAAGGAGTCGGCCGAGAACGGTATGGGTCCGCACGGGCTGTGTATCGGAGCCACCGGTTCTGGTAAGTCGGAGTTCCTGCGAACCTTGGTACTCGGCCTGATCGCGACGCACTCACCCAACGCACTGAACCTCGTCCTGATCGACTTCAAAGGTGGTGCAACCTTTCTCGGCCTGGAGGAGGCGCCGCACGTTGCTGCGATCATCACCAACCTTGCCGAGGAATTGGCGATGGTCGATCGTATGAAGGACGCGCTCGCCGGCGAAATGAATCGTCGACAAGAACTGCTGCGTGCGGCAGGAAACTTCGCAAACGTGTCCGATTACGAGAAGGCGAGGCTGGCCGGCGCTGCACTCGATCCGTTGCCTGCACTCTTCGTCGTTGTCGACGAGTTTTCCGAACTGCTCAGTCAACAGCCGGAATTTGCCGAATTGTTCGTGGCCATCGGGCGATTGGGCAGGTCACTTCATATTCACCTGCTGCTGGCCAGTCAGCGGCTCGACGAAGGAAAGCTTCGGGGTCTCGACAGCCATCTTTCGTATCGCGTCGGTTTGAAAACGTTCTCGGCGAACGAGTCTCGTTCCGTTCTCGGCGTTCCCGATGCTTATCACCTGCCGGGCACACCCGGTGCGGGATACCTGAAGTCCGATTCTGCGGAGATCGTTCGCTTCCAAGGTGCATACGTGTCAGGCCCGTACGAGGGCGAGCGGATAGTACCCACTCGATTCTCGGTAGATTCCCCCGTCGAACTCGCGCCGCTGCCGTTTACCGCGACGCCCGTGGTCGGGCCAGAGGCTGTTGTCGTTCCCGTCGAGCCCGATGTCATCGACATGGGTGAAATCGGTGACGATGCACGTACTCTCATGGGGGTCCTCGTCGACCGCATGCGCGCTCACGGTCCACGCGCGCACGAGGTGTGGCTACCGCCGCTCGAGGCATCCCCGACGCTTGACCAGTTGTTGCCGCGGTGGGCGGCCGGTGATCAACCTCGCGGAAATCTGAGCGCACCCTTCGGCGTAGTCGACAGGCCGTTCGATCAGCGCCGCGATCTTCTCGTCGCCGATCTGAACGGATCAACGGGCAACCTCGCGATCGTCGGCGGCCCGCAGTCGGGAAAGTCGACGGCCTTGCGCACGTTGATCTTGTCTCTGAGCATGACGCACACGCCGGAACAGATTCAGTTCTACTGCCTCGACTTCGGTGGTGGAACGCTCCTCGGATTGAAAGATCTGCCGCACGTCGGATCGGTGGCAAACCGCTTGGATTCCGACCGCGTCCGCCGCACGGTCGCCGAGGTACTCGGTGTGGTCGCGAAACGGGAGCGGCTGTTTCGTGACCTCGGCATCGACTCCATGGCCGATTTCCGAGGATTGCGAACAGCTGATCCCGCCGGGGAAGGTGTGGCGGCGGGACTCCGAGATGACCCGTACGGTGACGTCTTCCTCGTCGTCGATGGTTGGCCCAGCGTTCGTTCGGATTTCGAATCACTCGAGCCTCAGATCAACATGCTCGCCGGTCAAGGTTTGTCCTTCGGTGTGCACGTGATCGTCACGACGTCGAGGTGGGCCGAGATCCGGCCGGCACTCAAGGATCAACTGGGTACTCGCATCGAACTTCGATTGGGTGATCCGGGAGATTCGGATGCGGGTCGCCAGAAAGCCAGCCTGGTGCCGGAAGGTCGACCGGGTCGTGGCATCACGCGCGACGGGCTTCACCTTCTCACCGGACTACCTCGAATCGGCGGTTCGCCAGGTAGTGAGAATTCCGGTGGTTCTGTGGCGTCGACGGTCGAACATATTGCAGCCATGTCGAATTCGCGCCCGGCGCCCACCGTGCGGATGCTTCCGGATTCGTACTCGCGGGCAGAACTTCTCGAAGCTGTCGGGACCCGGTGGCCCTCACCGAGTGCGGCCGACGGTCGGTGCCTCACCGCGCCGATCGGGCTCGGTGAGACCGACCTCGCCCCGGTGTACATGGACTTCCGGGAACACGCGCACCTTTTGATATTCGGCGACACCGCGTGTGGCAAGACATCTCTTCTGCGCGGAATAGCGGAAGGGATCATCGCGTCGAACACACCGGCGCAGGCCAAGCTGATTATCGGTGACTATCGGCATTCCCTACTCGGAGTGGTCGAAGGGAATCACCTCGGCGGGTACTCGGCGTCGTCGACGACCTTCGGTGAGTTGATGGTCGACTTGGCTCGGATCGTCGCCGCCAGAATGCCGAACGCCGAAACAACACAGCAGCAATTGCGGGAAAGGTCGTGGTGGAGTGGGCCGGAGATTTATGTACTGATCGACGACTACGACCTGGTGGCCACACCGAGTGGTAATCCGGTGGCGCCGTTGCTCGAATACATTCCGCATTCCAAGGACATCGGTTTGCACCTGGTGATTGCCCGCCGTTCCGGTGGCGCGGCCA
This sequence comes from Rhodococcus sp. AQ5-07, assembly GCF_009707305.1. Lineage (NCBI taxonomy): Bacteria > Bacillati > Actinomycetota > Actinomycetes > Mycobacteriales > Nocardiaceae > Rhodococcus > Rhodococcus sp. AQ5-07. The sequence continues at coordinate 517,328 of NZ_CP046099.1, forward strand.
GAGCACTCTACGAGCCGGTCATTGCGAGAATTCGCGACATGGCACCGGCCGGATTGATCATGAGCGGAAGTCGCGACGAGGGAAATCTCGTCGGCACCGTCCGCGCGTCGGCATTGCCGGAAGGTCGTGGGGTCTACGTTTCTCGATCGCAAACCCAACTTGTCCAAGTTCCGTGGATGCCACCGCTGTGACCGTTCCGTCCTTGGTGTCGGTCTCGCTACATTGGGGTGCATCCAATATCTGGGTCGTCTCGGGTCAACGCGAATTCTGTTGCAGTGCAGACATCAGACGCGAACCGGCGTCGGGTCCCGGTACGACCGGTGAAAATGCGATCGATTACGTCGACGACGATTATGTCGACGTAGATGGTCGGATTGTCCCCACCGTCCTGGAGCTGGCCAGGCTGATCTCCAGTGCGATGGACGGGTGCGGAATCGTCGATGCAGACATCCTCTATCTCAGTCATCCCTCGGACTGGGGTGCCCCACGCAGGCGGCGATTGCTCGATGCCGCACGGCGAGTGGCGCACGACGTCGTCCTCGTTACGACGTCGGTCGCGGCGGCGAGGTCGGCTCGTACAGCCTGGCGATCACGGTGTGTCGTCCTCGAACTGCGTGGCGGAATGGTGGTCGCTTCTGTTGTCGTTGAGGTCGACGGTGAACTCCGAATCGACGGGGCACAAAGCTCGGCGATCGCAGACGTTGCGGGGTTGTTTTCCGGAATCGGGGACTTGTCGGTTCGGGACGCTGTGGTGTTGGTCGGGCCGCGCTCCCATGCCGTTGCGGCTTCGCTCGAACGTCGGTCGACGAATGCCCACGGCCATGCGAGCATTCGAATTCTGGACGAGAGTCGGGTGGCGTCGTCTCTGGTGGATCCTCGGACGCTCGTTCGCCAGACAACTGCGCGGGACAGTTCCGGTCGAATCGTCGACAATTCAGCTTTTGGTGCCGGGTGGGTAGGCGATCCGGATGGCGCGATGTCGATTCCTTCCGTGGACTCGACTGCCTCCTCGCCCCGTCGAGTCGGCGGGTGGCACGGAGGCCGTCGATGGTTCGCGGCGGCGCTTGCGGTGCTCGCCGTCGTCGCTGCGGTCGCGGCAACGGTCGTGGTGTCCACTCGCGATCGAGGCGATTCTCGGTTGGCGGACTCGGTCGCAGCTGCAACGGAAGACAAAGTCGAGATCGTGGAGGCGTCGAAAGAGCAGGAAAAGCCTGCGCCGAAGACTTCGATTCCGTCGATCGAGTCCGGTGTCACGCCGGAGCTCACGCGTGTGGAGGTGGGGAGCGTTGCAGCAGAGCTGCCTTCCGATTGGAAGCTTCTGTCACGAGGGACCTCGAGCGGGCGCACCGATTTGATACCCAGTTCCGGCGCTGATCGCAAGATCGTGGTCATCGAGAAACGTCTTGCGGAAGGTGCTGGATTCGATTCCGTCGAAGCCGCTTTGCGTCAGCAGTTTTCGGCGTTCGAGGACCCATTGCGGTTCGGAGAGTTTTCTGTGATCGACGATGCCGCAGGAAAACAGGCAGTGGTGTACGTCGAGTTTCCGGACGATTTCTCCGAGGTGCGTTGGCGCGTGTACGTCGACAACGGTCGGCAAGTGAGTATCGGCTGCCAGTATCTGGTCGGTGAGTGGGACAGTCTCGAAGCGGACTGCCTGCGGATGTGGCAGTCACTCGAATTCACGCCCTGACCGGATCGGTCGGTTCTGCAAACATTCTTCGATCGGGCCGGAACCGTTGGCACGGAGGTCGCGTCAAAGTATGTGTAGCGCACATCAGGGAGTTCCGCTCGACCCCGGTGCACATCCGACGGACAAGCCGTCGTGGGTGGTCGCCGATACCGAACGGTACTCACCGAATCCAGGGGGACGACATGGGCTTTACCGCAACTACCGCTGAATTGATCGATTCGGCGGGGACCATCGACGGACATCTCGGTGACATCAGGGGACTGGTCAACGCTGTTCGGTCGGAGGCCGACGCTTCGCACAATTCGTGGAACGGTGCGGCGCAGGTCGAATACGCAGGAATCATGGAGCGATACAACAGCGCGGCCCTGAAGTTGGACACTGCTCTGACCGACATCTGCGAGCAGATCAAACAGGCTGCGGGAACCTTCGACTCGACCGAAGACGACAACGTCAGCTCGCTTCGCGGCGCGACGGTGAACATGTCCTGACCGTCAGTTCTTCGCCGTTCGATCAAGCAGTCCTCAGCCAGTAGTTCTCACAAAGTTCTCTCCAGTCACACCGAACCGGGAGCAGTTATGTCCGACAGGATCAAGTACGACTTCGGCGGCCTCGCAATGCTGTCCGATCAGATGAAACAGCAGGCAAAAGCGATCAACGACAAGCAGGGCGACATCAAGGTTGTCGTCGACAAGCTGCAAGCAGGCTGGGAAGGGGCAGGTTCCGAAGCCTGGAACGACGCACAGCGCCGCTGGGCCCAGGCGTCCGAAGAACTGAACATGGTTCTCGCGCAGATCGCCGGAGCGACGGCGAGCGGCTCGGAGAAGATGCAGGAAGCTGACCGGATCGCCGCAAACGGGTTCGGTCGCTGACAACATTCATGTCGTGACGACACCCCGACTGCCCCGGTACCGTCAGGTTGCCGGGGCAGTCGCATGTTGATCGCTTACCTGCTGGTTCCGGACGAGGGCATTGTCGGCGGAGATGGCTGCGCTTTGACCTGGCAGCGGGTAGACCGGTATCGTCTATCGGTGGCGTGCCGTAGGGCTCCGGCAGAAATGCGTGGAGACCGGCGGTTCTCGGGTCTCAACTGGCCGCCGAGGATCGTTTACGCGATACGCACATGGTCAGCAGTGGAATGAATTAAGACGAGGAAGATCTGTGTCTACGTACACCCCGAAGGCCGGAGATGTGACCCACTCGTGGCACGTCATCGACGCCACTGACGTGGTGCTCGGCCGTCTTGCCGTTCAGGCAGCGAACTTGCTGCGTGGCAAGCACAAGCCCACCTACGCGCCGCACATCGACGGTGGTGACTTCGTTGTCATCATCAACGCTGAGAAGGTTGCCATCAGCGGCAACAAGCTGCAGGGCAAGAACGTTTACCACCACTCCGGATTCCCGGGTGGCCTGAAGTCCCGCACTGTCGGTGAGGTCCTCGACAGGACTCCCGATCGTCTCGTCGAGAAGGCCATTGTCGGCATGCTCCCCAAGACGAAGCTCGGCCGCGCAATGAGCAGCAAGCTCAAGGTCTACGCGGGCCCGAATCACCCCCACACCGCGCAGCAGCCGGTGCCGTTCGAGATCAAGCAGGTCGCACAGTGACATCGCCGGAAGAGCAGAACGTGTCCGAAGAGAACATCGAAGCAGTGGAAGAGCTTGTCGCCGCTGACGCAGTCGAGGTCGTCGAAGAGGTTGCTGCAGCTACGCTCGCACCGATCGTCCTCGATCGCCCGGTCCAGACCGTCGGTCGCCGCAAGGAGGCTGTCGTTCGCGTCCGGATGACTCCCGGTACCGGTCAGTTCAAGCTCAACGGCCGTACGTTGGAGGATTACTTCCCCAACAAGGTTCACCAGCAGCTGATCAAGGCTCCGCTGGTGCTCGTCGAGCGTCCCGAGTCTTTCGACATCATTGCACTGCTGCACGGTGGCGGCCCGTCCGGTCAGGCAGGCGCACTGCGTCTGGCTATCGCGCGCGCACTCATCGAGGTAACCCCTGATGATCGTCCGGCCCTCAAGCGTGCAGGCTTCCTGACGCGTGACGCCCGCGCGGTCGAGCGTAAGAAGTACGGCCTGAAGAAGGCCCGTAAGGCATCGCAGTACTCCAAGCGCTGATGCTTTGCCGAGGTTGACCCGACGGGTCTGCTTCGGCACCTGTTCACCACAAGAGCGGGCGTCCATCGTTACCGGACGCTCGCTCTTGTGTTTCTCGGAGAAATTCCATTCTCGAGTTTCATTCTCGAGGTTCACAGGATTCAGGAGTCGTTCTATGGGTCGGTTGTTCGGTACTGACGGTGTTCGTGGACTTGCCAATTCGGATCTGACTGCAGATCTTGCATTGAGATTGGCAGTTGCCGCGGCGAGCGTACTGACAGCCGGCACTTCGGATGCCCGTCCGACCGCCGTGATCGGCCGCGATCCTCGCGCCAGCGGTGAGATGCTTCAAGCCGCGGTGACGGCCGGGTTGAGTTCCGCAGGCGTCGACGTGCTCGACGTGGGTATCCTTCCGACTCCGGCAGTTGCATACTTGACGGCAAAGCTCGAAGCCAGTCTCGGTGTCATGATTTCTGCATCGCATAATCCCATGCCGGACAACGGAATCAAGATTTTCGCGGCCGGTGGGCACAAGTTGGATGACGCTGTCGAGGTGGCGATCGAGGACGCACTCGACGGCACTGCGCCGCCGGTCCTTCCGACAGGTGCCGGGATAGGCCGAGTCCGTGCGGTCGACGACGCCGCGCAGCTGTACCTTGGACATCTGGCGAGCGCGGCGAGCGAGCCGCTCGCTGGACTTACCGTTGTCGTCGACTGCGCCAACGGCGCTGCTTCCGCGCTCGCACCGGTTGCCTACGCAGCAGCGGGCGCTCGCGTCATCGCGATCAGCGCAGATCCCGACGGCCTCAACATCAACGACGGCTGCGGATCGACGCACCTGGAGAATCTTCAGAAAGCCGTAGTCGATCACGGGGCGGACCTAGGCCTCGCGCACGACGGCGACGCCGACCGTTGCTTGGCCGTCGACGAGACCGGCGCGGTGGTCGACGGTGACGCGATCATGGCTGTTCTGGCGATCGCGATGAACGAGGCCGGGGAGTTGGTCGAGAACACTCTCGTCGCGACTGTCATGAGCAATCTCGGTTTGCACATCGCGATGCGCGAGGCAGGCATCAACATCGTGACTGCTGCGGTAGGCGACCGCTACGTCTTGGAGGAATTGCGCGCGGGCGGGTACAGCCTCGGTGGCGAGCAGTCAGGCCATGTTGTGTTGCCGGCGTTCGGCACCACGGGCGACGGAATTCTCACCGGTCTCAGGCTGCTCGGACGCATGGCTCGTACGCGTAAGTCGGCATCCGTACTGGCTGCAACGATGACCACCCTCCCGCAAGTGCTGATCAACGTGAAGGTCGGGGACAAGGCGGCAGTCGCAGCGTCGCCGTCGGTACTTGCAGCAGTCGCGGACGCCGAGCGCGTTCTCGGTGACGGTGGTCGAGTGCTCCTGCGCCCGTCCGGGACAGAGCAACTGGTCCGCGTCATGGTCGAGGCCACTGAACTTCCGCTCGCGCAGAAGCTGGCTGACGAGTTGGCCGAGATCGTCGGTTCGGTGTAGCCCCCTCATTACGCGTTCGCGTTTAGAGGGAACGCAATTGCGCCCCGCTGCGTCCAAGGAGTCAAAGGCCGCTCGACGTGCGAGTGGTTCCGTTGAAACTTGGGGGCGCTCGTGGATGTCGACCGCGCTGGAACAGATGAATTGGCACGTCATGCGGTGTCGGTGGCCCAGGGTCTGCGCGATTCTGCCGAGCCGATCAAGCGTTTGCGATGGGGCGGTGCCGCTTCGGGCCGTGACTACGCCGAGCACGGAGCCGCGTTGGCGTCGGCATTGGCGGTCCTGAATTCTCGCTTGACTGGCCGTGCGGATCTTCTCGATACGTTGGCGCGCCGGCTTTCCTCTTCGGCTGAGGCAATCACTGAGGCGGATCGCGAGGGTGCGCGGCGGGTGCGGGACTCCGGCGGGTCGGCCTCGTGATACCGAACAGCCTTACAGCCCAGGCAGTACCGAACGGCCCGTGTTCTTTCGAAGATATTCTTGCACTGCGTGATTCACATGCTCATCCCGACGAAATTCTGGAAGCGGGCGCTAGCGGACTGCAGTTCTTCGGCCGATTTCACGACCTGGCCACTCGGTTGGGTTTCGAAGAACGGATGCTTACCTCCTATGAGGATGCATATCGCGCAGAGGCGGGCATCGATATCGCGGCACTGACGCGAGACATGTCGGACATGGCTGCGGCGGTGGACGGTTCGGTCGCGGAGATCGCGATGCTGACGGTCCTGGCCGAGAATCTTCCCGCAGTGTGGAATGTTTCCGGCGTGGATGCGGTCGTCGATCAGGTCTTCGCCGCGCGGCGCGAAGCTCGGTCCGATGCGGATTCGGCGCCACTGTTGATCACGCTAGCCGACGAACTTGCGCGGACTGTTCGAACGGCTTTGGCAGACAAAGCTTTCAAGGTGGCCAGCCTCGACCGGGCGACCATCGGCGGTCTGGGTGCGGGGGAGATCGATCAGCTGGCTCACGTCGCTTCCAGCGGTCGTGGCGCGGCGCCATGGCTGGACACCGTTTTTCGCTCGGCGTATCTGGATGCCCGCGACGAATTCGACAGGGCGTGCGCGCAGTGTGCGAGCGCGGTAGGCGATGCTTTTGATGCCGCGACTCAGTGGGTGACAGACGCCTTCCCGTCGACCTTGCCGGTCGCCGAGACGATCGAATCCGGTGCCGCGGCTGCGCCGATCTCTTTCTCGATCGGCGGCAACACATGGGGCTTCTCGATTGCGCCCGACGGTCGTGGGGTGAGTCTCGATGTCGCCGGTGCTGACGGGAACTCTGTGTCGGTCGCCGTGGAGTTGGACGAAAACGGTTGGCCGAGAATAGTTTTTGATGCCGGTCAGGAGGCGGTCATGCAGGAGACATACCCGCAAGAAGCGTCCCAGCCCGCGACACTTCAACCCGAAATTCCCCAGCCCGATATTCCCCAGCCCGAGATACCGGTTGAAACCACCGCCGAAGTCTCGCCCGCGCCGGACCCGGAGCCGCCTGTCACAGTCCCGGACGAGTCGATCGCCGGCCCCGACGGAGAGACGGGCGCTGAGCTGGCCGGAGCTGGTCCGCTGTGAAGTCCGTTCACGCGCCCTTCGAAGAGATCCGTCGAACTCTCGATTCTCAACTCGACGACTTCCGTGAGCGCAGAGCGGCAGTGGCGAGCGAGGAATCGCGCCAGGAGCCGCCGTCCGAAACGACGTCTGCCGATAACGAGACGGAAGGGTCGGTCAGATCCGGCCCGTATCTGCGATCCGCGTCAGAGCCGACGACGACGCCGACGAAGCCGTGCTCGCCGCCGGAGTCGGGGGCGGGCACGGACTCCTACTTACGCAACAGCTGGCTGGCCCGCGCGTCGGAGTGAGGTTCAACCGGGAGCAACGGCGCCGTGTGTGGAATCTCGACATCAGGATCAGCAAAGTCCTGGTACTTCTTGTCGCCGGTCAGATGGAACAACAGGAAGCCCGTGAGCAGGCACCGTGTGGCGGACTGTGTCTTGCGCTCGGATCCACCGAGGCCCAGGGCTCCGAGGAGTCGGCGGCCTTCGATCAGTCCGGCGTCTTGGCCGTCGTTCACGGTGCGTGCGACGACGGGACCGCCCCACTCCACGCTCAGCGGGCGCGCATTGCTGGTCAAGGAATCGACGTCGTCTTGGCCGGCAAGGATCAATCCGGGCGCTGTGATCTTCGACGCGTAGTTCTCCGCCTTGGGTGCTGTCGGGGCCGGGAACAGCGCGGCTACCGCACCGACATCCCCGCGCTGCGCTGCGGCCAGCACCGCCGCGCCCGCGCCCATGCCGTGACCGGCAAAGGCGACCCGATCGGGTTGGACGCTGATCTGGCCGGGGCCGAGTCGTACGCCGACGCAGATGTCGAGCGTCGCTCGAAGATCTGCAGCCAAGCCGAGATGGGACGGGACCGGACCGCGTTCGCTGTCGGGCGCCGCTGCGACAATTCCCCAGGAAGCGAGGTGCTGGAGTGTCTGCTCGTACTTGTGGGACCCGACCATCCACCCGTGCGCGAAGGCAACGGCGGGGAGATTGAAACCGGTTTCCGGCGTGTACACGACACCCGGCTGTCCGGCCAGGGCGAGGTTGCCGCGGAGAACTCGGTGCGGGCCGCGCTTGGACAGCTCACGGGTCAGTGTCTTCAGTTTCGGTGCCACGGTTGAAGACGTTATCCGATGAGCCGTCTCGTGTATGCGGAGCCGACGCTGCAACCGGCTGGGGGATGTCTGTGGAACCGCAAAATGCGCCCACCGCCGATGTCCAAGTACCCTGAGTCACCATGTGCGGAATCGTGGGATACGTCGGCCACCGCCCAGCTCTGGGCGTTGTGGTGGAGGCTTTACGGCGAATGGAGTATCGCGGGTACGACTCGTCGGGAATCGCGATTCTCGACGGAACCGGTGGGGTCGAGATCGAGCGTAAGGCCGGTAAGTTGGCCAACCTCGAGGCGGAGCTCGGCGAGTACGGCGCGGATCACTTTGTCGGTACGTCGGGTATGGGTCATACCCGGTGGGCGACGCATGGGCGTCCGACCGACCGTAATGCGCATCCGCATCGTGATGCGTCGGGCAAGCTGGCTGTCGTTCACAACGGAATCATCGAGAATTTCGCCCCGCTGCGTGCGGAGCTCGAGGCTGCAGGCGTCGAGCTTCAGAGCGACACGGATTCCGAGGTGGCAGTTCACCTGGTAGCCCGGGCGTACGCCCAGGGGCCGACGGCAGGTGATTTCATCGAGAGTGCGCTGTCGGTGGTTCGTCGGTTGGAAGGTGCGTTCACGCTCGTCTTCACGCACGCCGACCACGCGGACACGATTGTCGCCGCCCGCCGCTCGACGCCGCTCGTCGTCGGTGTCGGTGAGGGCGAGATGTTCCTCGGCTCCGACGTCGCTGCGTTCATCGAGCACACACGCGATGCGGTTGAACTCGGACAGGATCAGGCAGTGGTGATCACTGCGGACAGCTATCGGATCTCCGACTTCGCGGGTAACGAGGCAGAGGGGCGCCCGTTCCGCATCGACTGGGATCTCGCGGCCGCCGAAAAGGGTGGTCACGACTACTTCATGCTCAAGGAGATCGAAGAGCAGCCGACCGCTGTCGCCGACACGCTCCTCGGCCACTTCGAGAACGGGAAGATCGTCCTCGACGAGCAGCGGTTGTCCGATCAGGAATTGCGCGACGTCGACAAGGTGTTTGTCGTCGCCTGCGGTAGTGCCTACCACTCCGGACTGTTGGCGAAGTACGCGATCGAGCATTGGACGCGTCTACCTGTCGAGGTCGAACTAGCAAGCGAATTCCGTTACCGCGACCCGGTTCTGGATCGCTCGACGCTTGTTGTCGCGATCTCGCAGTCGGGGGAGACGGCGGACACACTCGAAGCTGTCAAGCACGCCAAGGATCAGAAGGCACGCGTCCTGGCGATCTGCAACACCAACGGTGCACAGATCCCGCGCGAAGCCGACGCCGTTCTCTACACGCGGGCAGGACCGGAAATCGCGGTTGCGTCGACCAAGGCCTTCCTGGCGCAGGTGACCGCGAACTACCTCGTCGGTTTGGCTTTGGCGCAGGCTCGCGGCACCAAGTATCCGGACGAGGTCGCGCGCGAGTACGCCGACCTCGAAGCTATGCCCGCATTGGTCAGCAAGGTGCTCGAGACGGCAGAACCGGTGCGCGCGTTGGCACGCCAGTTCGCGCACGCGTCGACCGTGCTGTTCCTGGGGCGCCACGTCGGCTACCCGGTGGCGCTCGAGGGTGCGCTCAAGCTCAAGGAGCTTGCATACATGCACGCCGAGGGCTTTGCCGCCGGTGAGCTCAAGCACGGCCCGATCGCGCTGATCGAGGAGGACCTTCCGGTCATCATCGTCATGCCGTCGCCGCAGGGTCGCGCTGTGCTGCACTCGAAGTTGGTGTCCAACATTCAGGAGATCAAGGCGCGCGGGGCAACGACTATCGTCATCGCGGAGGAAGGCGATACCGTCGCCGCGGCGCACGCGGATCACCTGATCGAGATTCCCGCGTCACCGACTCTGCTGCAGCCGTTGCTGTCCACGGTTCCGTTGCAGATCTTTGCGGCCGAGGTTGCCGCGGCACGCGGATACGACGTCGACAAGCCGCGTAACCTGGCGAAATCGGTTACGGTCGAATAGTTTTCGTAGGGAATTTCGGGCCCCGCAGTCGAAAGACTGTGGGGCCCGAGTGCGTTACGGCGTCTCGACGACGACGGTTCCGCGCATCTCGGGATGCGGTGTACAGGTGTAGTCGTAGGTTCCGGGTTCGGTGAACGTGTAGGTGTAAGTTCCCGATTTCTTGAGTGGGCTACGGAGTTTGCCCTTGGCGTCTCCGAGGCCGTTGACGTCGTGGGCCATTCCGTTGTCGTCGAATACCCACGTGACGGTGTCGCCGACGTTCACGGTGATGGAAGCGGGGGAGTACGCCATCCCGGAGATGGTCACCACGGGTCCGCTCGCCGTCGTTTCGGCCGCAGATGGTGTGGAGTCGGTGCCGGAACTGCACCCGACCAGACCGAGAGCGAGGACGAGTCCCGCGATTGCCGGGCGAAGACGTGATTTCATGGTTTCGAGGGTAGCGACGGCAACTGAAGGGTTCCGACATGCGTGGGTACTACACAGCCGATCAGGTGCGAGCAGCGGAGGTGCCGCTGCTCGACAAGCTGCCCGACGGAGTGCTGATGCGTCGAGCGGCGTACGGTCTCGCGCGAGTGGTCGCCGACGAATTACGTTCCCGTACAGGATCGGTCGCGCATCGGTCGGTGACGCTTCTGGTCGGTACCGGCGACAACGGCGGTGATGCCCTGTGGGCGGGTGCGTTGCTCCGCAAACGAGGTGTGAGTGTTCGGGCCGTGTTGCTCGATCCGGCGCGCGCTCATCGGTCGGGCCTCGACGCTCTCCTGAAGGCCGGTGGCCGAGTCGCTGCCGAAGTCGGGTCGCCGGATCTGGTGATCGACGGCATCGTCGGGATTTCCGGGCACGGCGGTCTGAGGCCTGACGCAGCTGAGCTCGTCGGCCAGGTGGAGGCACCGATCGTGGCGGTCGATCTTCCGAGTGGCGTCGACGCGAACACCGGCGCAGTGGACGGCCCGTCGGTTACCGCTGATGTGACGGTCACATTCGGTGCGCTCAAGCCGGTACACGTACTCGCGGCTCCGCTGTGTGGTCGTGTCGAACTCGTGGATATCGGATTGAGCGTCGGCGAACCGGCGTTCGGTTCGCTCGATCCGGCCGAGGTCGGTGCGCTGTGGCCGGTGCCAGGCGCGGAGGACGACAAGTACTCGCAGGGTGTGGTGGGCATCGTTGCGGGAAGTGAGCAGTATCCCGGCGCGGGCGTGCTCTGCACCGGCGCCGCGGTGACCGCGACCTCCGGACTGGTTCGCTACGCCGGGCACGGCGCCGCCGAGGTGCTCGCCCGGTTCCCGGAGGTGATTGCGAGTGAGACGTTCCAAGCCGCCGGGCGGGTTCAGGCCTGGGTGGTCGGACCCGGTATGGGTACCGACGACGACGCCGCGCGGCTTCTGGCGTCGGTACTGGCTACCGATGTACCCGTTGTCGTCGATGCGGACGGACTTACCCTCCTCGCTCAACGTCCCGAACTTGTCGCAGCCCGGACCGCGCCGACTCTTCTGACGCCCCACGCCGGCGAGTTCGCACGATTCACACCACTCGGCGACGACAGAATCGCGGCCACGCGTGCTCTCGCCGAACGCCTCGGAGTCACGATTCTGCTGAAAGGCCATACGACGGTGATCTCGGATCCCGGCGGTGAGGTCCTGGTCAACGACGCCGGCGGCTCCTGGGCGTCGACCGCAGGCTCGGGTGACATCCTCTCCGGTGTGATCGGCGCGTTGCTGGCGGCGGGTCTGAGCCCTCTCGAAGCCGGGGCCGTCGGGGCGCGGGCTCACGCGTTGGCTGCGAACATCGCCGCTGCCGGCGGTCAGAGCGATGTCGCCGGAGCACCGATTTCGGCTTCGCCGCTGCTGGGAGGTCTGCGCGAGTCGGTGCGTGTGCTTCGCTCTTTTGCCCTTGATTGAGGGTGTTCAAACCCGAACACGTGTCCGATTCTGCGCGGGTGGCAGGATTGTCGCCATGACGCTTGCCCAGGGAAGAGCACCGAAGGAGCCTGCGGAGGGGAAGGCGAGCCGACTCGACGACGCAGTAGGGCCGCAGACGGAGGCAGTCGTCGATCTGGACGCGATCGCGCACAACGTGCGTGTCCTGCGTGAATTTGCCGGGGATGCAGCGCTGATGGCGGTCATCAAGGCGGATGGATACAACCACGGCGCAGTTGCGGTGGCGCGGACGGCACTGTCGGCCGGAGCGCGGGAACTCGGCGTCACCACCATCGCGGAGGCACTGGTCCTTCGCGAGGCAGGCATCACCGCTCCCGTCCTGGCCTGGCTGCACGGCCTCGACGCCGATTTCTCCTCGGCGATCCGATCCGACGTCGAGATCGGCGTGTCCTCGCCGCGGCACCTGGCTGCTGTCGTCGACGCGGCACGGGTTCTGGGACAACAGGCGACTTTGACGCTCAAGGTGGACACCGGTCTCAATCGCAACGGCGTCTCGAGAACCGAGTGGCCGCAGATGCTCGACGACCTCGCCACTGCCCGGGACGAGGGCACGATAAGGCTGCGCGGAGTGTTCTCCCATCTTGCGCACTCGGACGAACCGCATCACGACGTCATCGACATGCAGAAGCAGCGTTTGATCGAAGCGGTTGCCGACGTCCGCGCTCGCGGATTCGACCCCGAAGTCGTTCATCTTTCCAACTCCGCCGCTACAGTCACCCGTCCTGACCTGCAATTTGACATGGTTCGACCCGGGATTGCGATATATGGATTGTCTCCGGTGCCCGAACTCGGAGATTTCGGTTTACGACCGGCGATGACGCTGCGAGCGAAGGTGATTCTGGTGAAGAAGGTGGCCGCCGGAGAGGGCGTCTCCTACGGGCATCAGTGGGTCGCACCGCACGACACCACTCTTGCGCTGCTTCCCGTCGGCTACGCCGACGGTCTGACTCGTTCACTGAGCGGCAAGTTCGAAGTGCAGTTGGGCGGCAAGCGTCGCCAGGCCGTCGGGCGGATCTGCATGGACCAGGTGTTGGTGGACCTGGGGCCGGACGGCGACGGAGTTCGCGAAGGCGACACCGCGATCTTCTTCGGCAACGGCGATCACGGCGAACCCAACGCGCAGGCCTGGGCCGACGTACTCGACACCATTCACTACGAGGTCGTGACCGGAATACGTGGACGCACTGTGCGTACGTACATCGGGGGAGAGACGTCATGAAGACTGCAGGAAAGATGAGCATTCTCGGTGGCCTGCTCAGCGCTGTGGCGCTCGGCTCGATGGCCGGCGTGAATGCATTCAAGACCGCGACGCGTCCGGGCCGGGAAATCTACGCGGACGAGGACTTCGACCTCATGACGCGCGACCGCAAGAGCACGGTGCGCACCGAGGACGGCGTCGAGCTGGCAGTTCGCGAAGTGGGACCGGATGACGCTCCGCTGACAGTCGTTTTCGTGCACGGGTACTGCCTGAGTGCGCTGTCCTGGCATTTCCAGCGCCGCCAGCTCGAAGAGCGATGGGGCAACAAGGTTCGCATGGTGTTCTACGACCAGCGCGGACACGGAGATTCGGGCATGCCGCGTTCGAAGAGTTGTACGGTCTCGCAGCTTGGCCGCGACCTCGCGACTGTCGTCGAGGCCAAAGTGCCCAAGGGACCGATAGTTCTCGTCGGCCACTCGATGGGCGGCATGACGGTGCTCGCGCTTGCCGGTCAGCGACCCGAATGGTTCGAGGGCCGAGTCATCGGCGTCGGGCTGGTCGCGACGACGGCGGCAGGGCTGGCCGAGACCGGTCTGACCCGCAATCTGCAGAATCCGATCATCGACGGGTTCCGGTTGGCAGTGCGCACCTCGCCAGGAGTGGTTCAGCACGCCCGGGGCGCTGCGCGAGTACTGATCACGCCGATCCTGCGTGCAGCGTCTTACGGCACCGATGTCAGCCCACGACTGCATGAGCTGTCGGACGGCATGCTCGACCGGACCTCGGTCGTGACCATCGTCAATTTCTTGCGGACGTTGGAACTGCACGACGAGTCCGCGTCCCTCGAGGTCCTCGCGCACACACCGGCAGTCGTGATCTGCGGCGATCAAGACATGATGATTCCGTTCATCAGCTCCAAGCGTCTCGCTGCCGATCTCCCCGAGTCTGAACTCGTGAGAGTTCACGGGGCCGGCCATCTGGTGCAGCTCGAGTTCCCGGCGATCGTGACGGACGCAATCGACAAGCTGGTGCAGCGTGCACAGGTAGAAGAGCGGTCCGATGTCGGCTGAGAACGCCACGGGACTTCCCGAATCCGGACAGATCACGTTGGAAACGGCCGAGGACACCGAGGCTTTCGGCCGACGGTTGGCGGCGGGACTTGTTGCCGGCGACCTGGTGGTGCTGGACGGGCCACTCGGGGCGGGCAAGACCGCGTTGACGCGCGGAATCGGCGCAGGGCTCGGAGTGCAGGGCCGGGTGACGTCCCCGACGTTTGTCATCGCTCGTGAGCATCGTCCGGGCACCCGCCCCGGCGGCGGAGTTCCCGTCGGCATGATCCACGTCGACGCATACCGGCTGGGAGACAGCGGACCGCATGCGCTCGACGAACTCGATGCCCTCGACCTCGACACCGACCTCACCGATGCAGTGGTGGTGGTCGAATGGGGTGGTGACGTCGTGGAAAGGCTCGTCGAACGACACTTGCGAGTGCAGCTTCATCGGGAACCTGAATCGGATGTGCGGACTGCGAGTTGGTCCTGGACGTCGTGAAACGGCGTTTTGTGTCGCAGACGTCGTGAAACGGCGTTTCGTGTCGCAGACGTCGTGAAACGGCGTTTGGTGTCGCAGACGTCGTGAAACGGCGTTTGGTGTTACGGACGTAGTGACCCTCCCGGGCCGGAAGTAGTTCTTCACGTGCGGGTACCCTGAGAAATCGTGCTTGTTCTCGCAATTGACACCTCCACTCCGGCAGTCACTGCCGGAGTCGTCTCCCTGTCTGCTCCGTCACCGGACGCAGAGTCACCGGGCACCGAGTCGCCTGGCACCGAGTCACCGGGCACAGTGGAGACGCTTGCCGTGCGTGTCACGGTCAATCCTCGTGCGCACGCCGAGGTCTTGACCCCTCACGTCCTCGAATGCCTCGCCGAGGCCGGGCTCACGCCGGCAGAGTTGAACGCCGTCGTCGTGGGTGTCGGGCCGGGGCCGTACACCGGACTGCGTGTCGGCATGGCGACAGGCGCTGCCTTCGGTGATGCACTCGGTGTTCCCGTGTACGGCGTGTGCAGCCTCGACGCCATCGCGGCTGCGGTACCGACCACACAGAGCCTGCTCGTCGTGACTGACGCGAGGCGTCGCGAGATCTATTGGGCGCGCTACGACGGCGGAGTGCGCGTCGAAGGACCGGCTGTGAATTCCGCCGGCGACGTTGATCCTTCGCCTTCGACGCTGATTGCCGGATCTGCTTCGCACGTGGACTTCTTCGATCTGCCCGTCGACCCGGCGGAGACACCCTCACCGGCCGGCTTGGTCACAGTCGCTGCTCGCGAGATTCTGGCCGGATCGGTTCCGGCCCCGCTCGAGCCGTTGTACCTCCGACGCCCGGACGCGAAGACCCTCGCAGAACGTGGCAAGTGAGACCGAGCAGATGAAGTACAGCATCGAGCCGATGAACGTCGATGACGCCGAACGGTGCGGGGAGTTGGAGCGCGCGTTGTTCGCGGGCGACGGACCCTGGAGCGCGCAAGCGTTTGTCTCGGAACTTGCGGGCGCACATAATCATTACTTCGTTGCCAGGGAACCCGACGGTCACGTCCTCGGCTACGCCGGAGTCGCGTTGTTGGGCGCGTCGCCGAACATGGAGGCCGAGGTTCACACCATCGGTACCGATCCCTCGGCTCAGCGACTGGGAATCGGCGGCGCGTTGCTCGATGCGCTTCTGACCCTGGCGGATTCACGGCAGTGTCCGGTGTTCCTGGAAGTGCGCACCGACAACGACCCTGCCATCGCGCTGTACCGGCGCGAAGGATTCGAGATCGTCGGAACACGAAAGAAGTACTACCAGCCCAGTGGGGCAGATGCGTACACGATGAGACGGCCCGCCGTGCTCGGTGTCCGCGAAATTGAGGAGCAGCAAGCATGATCGTCATGGGTGTCGAAAGCTCTTGCGACGAAACAGGTGTCGGTATCGTTCGCTGGAACGGTGACGGAACCTGCGACCTGTTGGCCGACGAGGTGGCATCGAGCGTGGATCAGCACGCCAGGTACGGGGGAGTGGTTCCCGAAGTAGCCTCGCGGGCTCACCTCGAGGCGATAGTGCCGACGATGCGCCGTGCCCTTGCTGCCGCCGGTATCGAGAAGCCCGACGCACTTGCCGTCACCATCGGACCCGGCCTGGCCGGTGCGCTACTGGTCGGTGTCGCCGCCGCGAAAGCCTATGCCGCAGCCTGGAACATCCCGTTCTATGCGGTCAATCATCTCGGCGGTCACGTCTCGGTTGACACTCTCGAGCACGGTCCGTTGCCCTCGTGCGTCGCATTGCTGGTCTCCGGCGGTCACACGCACCTGCTTCACGTCGAAGATCTGGGCAAGCCCATTGTCGAACTGGGCACGACTGTCGACGACGCCGCCGGTGAGGCCTTCGACAAGGTGGCCAGACTGCTCGGGCTCGGCTTTCCCGGCGGACCGGCACTCGATGCTGCTGCGCAAGAGGGAGATCGGAACGCAATCGCCTTCCCTCGCGGCATGACCGGTCCGCGCGATTCGCGGCACGACTTCTCGTTCTCGGGACTCAAGACGTCCGTCGCCCGCTATGTCGAATCGAAAGAGCGCGCAGGCGAGGCCTTTTCGATCCCGGACATCGCTGCCTCGTTCCAGGAAGCGGTTGCCGACGTCCTGACGATGAAGGCAGTGCGTGCAGCCAAGGACGTCGGGGTCGACACGTTGGTTCTCGGCGGCGGCGCCACGGCCAATTCACGTATCCGCTCACTCGCCGAGCAGCGCTGCGCCGAAGCCGGCATCACGTTGCGCATTCCGAAACCTCGACTGTGCACGGACAACGGCGTGATGATCGCTTCGTTGGCTGCCCACCTGATCGGAAACGGTGCAGGCCCTTCGGAATTGAGTGTTGCCACGGACCCGGGGCTGTCGGTCTCGGTCAGCCAGTTGATGCGCTGAGAATCAACCGACTGAGAATCAACCGACTGGGACCGGTTCCCGATCCGGTGTGGTCGCGGGGCCGGGTTCGGGCGTCGAGGTATTCGGTTCACCGGGTTCTGTCGTCGGATCACCACCGGGGGTGGTGAGTTCGGTTTCGGTGGAACCGGATCCAGGATTTTCCGGCGTCGTCGGGTTTTCGCCGCCGCTCTCACCCGGGCCGAGACCGCCGCCGGGGTTTGCCTCGGTCGGATCGACCGGGGGAGTCGCCTCGGTGTCCGGAAGCGTCGGCCACCACGCCGGTGGATCGGGCAGCGTGATTCCGGGGATGGTCGGCCAATTCGGAGTGGTCGTTGTCGTCGTCGGCGGTGTGGTTGTCGTCGACGTGTCCGGTATCGGCGCCGGCGGAAGCGTGTACTGATGCGTTGTGTACGAGTGAGTGTCGAACGGCTGTGAGTCGAACGGCGTTGTGGGATAGCCGTACTGCGGGAACGTGCTGCCCACTACCGAAGGCAGAGGATCATGCGAGGGGATGATCGTCGATCCGGTGCTCGGCGTCGCTTCGGGGCTCACCGTCGTCGTGGTCGAACCGGTTCCGACAGGAGAGACCGCGGTGTCGTCGGTCGGCACCAATTCCTTTGCGCCGTAGCCGAGTACCAGTCCGCCGACCACGAGCGCACCGATCAAAGCTCCCGAGACCTTGGCGGTGGATCCCGAGCGCTGGTCACTTCCGGAGCCCAGCAAGGGGAAACGAATTGCGGTGATCGAATCTGCCAGGAGTGCAGCACCTTTGGTTGCCGCAGTCTCGGGCTCGACGATCTCGACCAAGGGGAGGTCGACGGCAGCGGCGACGGCGGACCGCACGGCCGGAATGTGTGCGCCACCGCCGATGAGCACAACGGCACCGACCGGCCGCGGTGAGCCGTTCACGACTTCACGGATGAAGGTGACGGCGCGCTCGATATCCGGGGCGATGATGGCTTCGAACTCGTCGCGCGTGATCGCCATTGCGTCGACGGGAAGGTCGATGGTCACCTTGGCGGCCGTGGACAGTTGCTCCTTCGCGACGTGGCACCGGGCAGCAAGAAGCTCCGCGTCGGTGTACCGGCGCAGGTGCCCTGGCGCCTTCTCCGTCACGAAGTCGACCAATGCCCGGTCGATTCCGGCCCCCGCGAGGGCGTCGATACGGTCGGAATGCAGAACCTCACCGGTGTGATCGACGACGGACACCGTCAGACCCTGATCGCCGACGTCCACCTGAGCTGTCGTGTCGTACCGCTCGGTTTTCCCGGTCTCGGCGAGATACGCGTGTACTGCGGCAGGTTCGGGGATGGCACGGACCTGCTTCGGCGAGCGCGAGAGAGATGACCTGATGCTCGCGAGCTGGTCGTCCGTGCGATAGCTGACACCGATCGAGCGCGGCGCTTCAGATCCGTCCGTTACCTGCGTCGTCATCAGCTTGATGGACGCCCGGACGAGGTCACCGACGTTGGAATTGGCCTGATCCGCCGAGACGAAGCGAGTCTCGGCAGGCACCGCTCCTGGCGCGTTTGTGCTGGTATCGGTGTCGACGAGTGCTGAATAGACACCGGAAGATCCAGTGGAAATTCCCAGTGAACAACTCATCGCGCACCTCCTCACAGTCAATACCGGTCAATGTTCAATCGACCGCCGTTATATGAACGTTACAGAAGGTTCGTGAGGATTGCTCAGTGCTTTTTGTCTCCATGACACCCTTTTCGGACCGAAAGGGTGGTTTTACCTGCGAAATTGTCGATCATTGATTCATGCGGAAAAAAGGCGATTCTCCCCACATCGACCGGGATCGACGACGCGCGCTGATCCGGGGTGCGGTGCTTCGACCCACGCTGACGATGATCGCCTTCGGATGTGCGTACTTCTTCCTGCCGTGGATCGATGTCCACACAGTGGGTGCGATTTTCCTCTTGATCGGTGGAGGGGCAGCGGTGCTTGCCGTGACGACCTGGCAGGTGCGTCGAATTCTGCGTTCCGATGTGCCTTCTCTACAGGCGGTCGAAGCAGTGGCGGTCGTGATGCCGACCTACTTGCTGTTGGTGTCCATCACCTATTTTTCGGTCGAGCATGCGAGTGCCGGCAGTTTCACCGAACCGCTGTCGCGTATGGCGGCCCTGTACTTTTCGCTGTCGGTGTTCTCGACCGTCGGCTTCGGCGACATCGCTGCACAGACGGACCTTGCCAGGGGACTCGTGAGCCTTCAGATCGTCTGCAATCTGGTGTTGATCGGATTCGGCGTTCGATTCGTGGTTGCCGCAGTGTCGTGGGCGAAAGCGCACCGCTCGCCTTCGAGCGGACCTGAAATCACCTAGGACACTGCGGCAATCGGAGTCATCGTCCGGTGTGGACCAACAATTCGACGTTCTGGTCGACGCCGGTACCCGTCAACTTCGGGTCGCGGTGGATGTCGTTGAACGACAGTTCGCGGTACAGCGAGGCGAGCCCGGCCGCCGACTTGTCGCTGTACTCGACTGAATTGGGACTTTCCGCTTCGAAGAGCGTCGCAAGCAACGACACCGTTCCGTCGTGATTGTCCGCGATCTCGATGATGCGCCCGAGCTGCGGGTAGTCGATGTGAGAGGCGGTGTTGATCTCCCAGAAGCCCTGCTCGGGGGTCGCGCCGGGCCACGGGGTGATCTTGTTCTCGTGGGTGTGTCCGTTCACCCAGGCAAGTACGTTCGGGAAACGATGCAGCAAGTCCAGAAGCTGTGAACCGCGCAGGCGCGGCTCGAGGACGTTCTCGGGGTCGGGAATGAGATTGTCCATCGTGTCGCTCGTGTGGTGACTGAACAGCACGAAATACGTGTCACTGCGCGACTCGGTGACGCGAGAGCCCGCGGCGTCGTAGTAGGTGCTGCTGCCGGCGCGCAGGGTGTTCTCGATCCACTGGAACTGAGCGGCGCCCAGCGAACCGTCGACAAGGCCTGCGCGGTTGGTGGAGTCCATGCTGATGCCGACGACGCCCGGTGCGATCTGGAACGAGTAGTAGCCGATACCGGTTTCGCCGGCGTCGGGGGCGAAACCGTGCCCGACAGGGCCGGGGCCGGTGTGCGCGGGATCAAGGTGTGCGGCGATGAACTGCCGGGGTGTGAACGGTGCGCGCGACGGGTCGGGGGTGACCTGGCGCGGCGGCGTCGTGAAGGCGGACAGGATTCCGGGAATCGCACTGGGATCGAACTTGGTGGCGATGTCGATCTGCTTGGCCTGCTCCGGTGAACCGGGCACCTCGAATTTGAGAGATCCCGTGTACATCGCTTCGAGCGGTGGGATGCCGCTTGGCACCGTGCCGGACACCGAATCGTCGTGGTTGCCGAACACGCAGTACCAAGGGGTGTTCAGGCCGGGGCTCGACACGGGAGTGAACGCGGCCCCGAAGAAGTCCGGAATCTCCGGGAAGCCGGCCTTCTTGTACATGTCGAGCATCGGCGATTCAGGGTTCCAGTACAGATCGGCACCCGAGTTCTGCACACCCTCGTAGCGGTCCTTGGCGCCGGTGTTGGCGACGACGGTTCCGCCGTTGAGTGAGGTGAGGAACCAGTCGAGTTCGGCGAATTCCTTGTTGTCCGTGTTGTCGCCGGTGGTGACAACGGCATCGAAGGGGCGCGAGGTGTGCGGGCCGCTCCCGATCGAATTGACGCGTCGGACAAGCGAAATCAACCCGTGCGCCGTCAAGGTCTCCTGGGGGCGGAACGCCGAGCCGGTGATCTGATGGACGTATTCGAAGCGCATGGGGGACTGGGCGTCGACGATGTGGACGTCGGTCAACTGCACGAGTGAGGCGAGCGCGGTGCGTCGGTCCTCGCGTCCTGACTTCGGCTCGGCCAACTCGCTGCGCACGATGTTCGCCCAACCGGGACCGGCGGTGAGCCTGGTGTAGCCGCTGCTGCTGACGGGCGTGGACACGGACTCGAGAGTGGTGCCGGGACCTGACGTCGGAATGGTCGACGCGCCTGCGTATTGCAGGCCCCACGGCTTGCCAAGGCTGACCGCGCCGACGGCGCCGAGTCCGGCGAAGGTCAGAAAACTACGGCGATTGATGTTCGTCACGAAGTGAACAATAGGTGAACGTGGTGGACGGCTGTCCTGTTTCGCTCTGGACGAAGAGAAAAATGCGCCCAGTCCTTGAGGGTTGGCACTCTCACGTATAGAGTGCCAATTGGCGCTGATCGAGTTCCGGCACCCGCGACGACGGGACTGCAGTGACGCGCCGTAAACGGCATACCCAAACAGCCGTCCGAGGATCGCCTCGGACGCACATACCCCAAAGTGGAGGGCTCATCGTGGCGAGCGTCAACATCAAGCCGCTCGAGGACAAGATCCTCGTCCAGGCCAACGAGGCTGAAACGACGACGGCTTCCGGCCTGGTCATTCCTGACACAGCCAAGGAAAAGCCCCAGGAGGGCACCGTCGTTGCAGTCGGCGAAGGCCGCGTCAACGAGCAGGGCAACCGCATCCCGGTCGACGTCAAGGAGGGTGACACGGTCATCTACTCCAAGTACGGCGGAACCGAGATCAAGTACGCCGGCCAGGAATACCTGATCCTGTCGGCACGCGACGTGCTGGCTGTCGTCTCCAAGTAAGACACACGTGATCCGCCCCGGAGTCCACACAGGATCCCGGGGCGGAATGCGTTCACGCCCCGAAGATTCAGGAGCTGACAGAACAGATGTCCAAGCAAATTGCGTTCAACGAGACCGCACGCCGCGCTCTCGAAGCCGGAGTCGACAAGCTTGCCGACGCCGTCAAGGTGACCTTGGGCCCGCGTGGACGCCACGTCGTGCTCGCCAAGGCATTCGGCGGCCCCACCGTCACCAACGACGGTGTGAGCATCGCCCGTGAGATCGAGCTCGAAGATCCCTTCGAGAACCTCGGCGCACAGCTCGTCAAGAGCGTCGCCACCAAGACCAACGATGTTGCCGGCGACGGCACCACCACCGCGACCGTTCTGGCCCAGGCCATCGTCCGCGGCGGACTCAAGAACATCGCAGCGGGCGCGAACCCGATGGCGCTCGGCGTCGGCATCAACGCCGCAGCCGACAAGGTCGTCGAGGAACTGCTCGCCGCGGCCACCCCGGTCGAGGGCGAGAAGTCGATCGCCCAGGTCGCCACCGTCTCCTCGCGTGACGAAGAGATCGGCAAGCTCGTCGGCGAGGCACTCACCCGTGTCGGAACCGACGGCGTCGTGACGGTCGAGGAATCCTCCACCGTTGCAACCGAACTCGTTGTCACCGAAGGCGTTCAGTTCGACAAGGGCTACCTCTCGCCCTACTTCGTCACCGACATCGATGCGCAGAAGGCCGTCTACGAAGATGCGTTGATCCTGCTCTTCCGCGAGAAGATCAGCTCACTTCCCGACTTCCTGCCGCTGCTCGAGAAGGTTGCCGAATCCGGCAAGCCGCTCTTGATCATCGCCGAGGACGTCGAGGGTGAAGTTCTCTCCACCCTGGTGGTCAACTCCATCCGCAAGACCATCAAGGCCGTCGCCGTCAAGGCGCCGTTCTTCGGTGATCGTCGCAAGGCATTCCTCGACGACCTCGCAGTCGTCACGGCAGGCACCGTCATCAACACCGACGTCGGCCTCTCCCTGAAGGAAGCCGGCCTCGACCTGCTCGGCAGCGCTCGCCGCGTTGTCGTCACCAAGGACGAGACGGTCATCGTCGACGGTGCCGGCACCGCTGACGACATCGCGACCCGCGTCGCGCAGTTGCGTCGCGAGATCGAGAACACCGATTCGGATTGGGACCGCGAGAAGCTCGAAGAGCGTCTGGCGAAGCTGTCCGGCGGCGTGGCCGTCATCAAGGTCGGCGCAGCCACCGAAACCGATCTCAAGGAACGCAAGTTCCGCGTCGAGGACGCGGTCAACGCAGCCAAGGCAGCAGTTGCCGAGGGCATCGTCCCCGGTGGCGGATCGGCTCTCGTTCAGGCCGGTACGGCTCTGATCGGGAACCTCGGCCTGTCGGGTGACGAGGCCACCGGCGTTGCCGTGGTCCGTGAAGCACTCAACGCTCCGTTGTTCTGGATCTCCAGCAACGCAGGCATCGACGGATCCGTCGTTGTCAGCAAGGTCGCCGAGATGACCAAGGGCGAAGGCTTCAACGCTGCCACCCTCACCTACGGCAACCTGCTTGCCGACGGCGTCGTCGACCCGGTCAAGGTCACTCGCTCGGCAGTGGTCAACGCCGCTTCCGTCGCGCGCATGATCCTCACGACCGAGAGCGCTGTCGTCGAGAAGCCGACCGAGGCAGTTGCCGACACCGGACACGGTCACAGCCACTAGCTCGCTGCTCGTAGTTTCGACAAAGAAGAGATCCCCCACCGGATTCCGGTGGGGGATCTCTTCTTTCGTCTGGCGATCAGATGAGCGGGATCGTTGCGAACGGCTCGCTGGTGGGCTGCTGCGATCCGCCGGGCGGTTCGACCGTGAACGCCAACTTCGTGTTCGGGCCGATGCCGTCGAGCACCACCTGGGTAGTGGGTTTGACGTCGCTCGGAGCCATCGTCCCCATCGGGATCATCGTGGTGTCGTCGGTGTCGCCCGGCACCAGCCACATCTGGTAGACGGTATCCGGACTCGGGGGAGTCACATCGTTCATCACGAGGACTGCGGCGTCTTCGGAGGGCGAGAACAGCGTCGTGGCACTACCGCCGCCCGGGATGTCACGCGTCGTGGCATGAACGTCGGGTGCTGCCATGATTTCGGATGCGGGGTTCTGCGGCGGCGTGTTGTCGGACAGCGTGCGTCCGATTCCGATGCCGCCGACCAGGATTGCGACTGCGGCGGCCGCCGCAAGTGCCATGGTCCACGGGCGTCGACGGTTACGACGCTCGGCCAGCGAAACCGGGGCGTTGGGAGCCGCGGTCTGTTCTGCGATCGAGGCGAGGACGCTGCTGCGCAGTGACGGCGGGGGCTCGACGGCGTCGACGACGGTCATCGCGGCCATGGTTTCGGAGGTGAGTCGGACCTGGGCGTCGAATTCGGCGCGGGTCGCGGAGTCCGAAGCGGCAAGTCGTCTGTCGACCTCACGGCGCTCGTCGAGGTCCAACGCATCGATCGCGTAGGCGTACGCGTAGTCGATCAGCTCTTCGTCCATCTCACATCACCCCCAAACATCCACGTAGGCGCAGTAGTCCGTCGCGAATTCGCGACTTGATCGTGGGAATCGCCACGCCGAGATCTTCGGCCACCTCGCGGTACGTTCGGCCGCCGTAATAGGCGAGAGTCACCGATTGGCGCTGAGTGTCCGTCAGCGTTTCGAGACAGTCGGTGACAGCACGATGCTCGTCTCTTCGTGTCACTTCGTCGCTGACGACGTCGAACTCGGGAGTGGCATTGGTGGTGTCGTAGAGAGCCTGTCGATCCGAACTCGACTGTTCGGAGCGCACGCGATCCACCGCGCGGCGGTGGGCAAGTGTCAGAAGCCAGGAGAGTGCGGACCCCTTGGCAGGATCGAAGCTGTCGGCCGATTTCCAGGCTTGGAGGTAGACCTCTTGGACCGCTTCCTCGGAGAAGCCTGGATCACGGAGTACACGGAGAACCATGCCGTAGACACGGGAGCTGGTTCGGTCGTAGAACTCGGCAAAGGCGCTCTGGTCGCCACCGGCCACGTTCGCGAGGATCACTGCCAGCTCGCGTGATTCCACGATTCGCGCGGTGCGGGCCGCAGAATTGTCCGTCGGGCATGCGTCGGCCGCATCCGACGCATGGTCTGGCTCGCTCACGAAGAGTTGTCTCGCTTCATCGCGTACAACCGTAGCGTGCATGTCCGGTTCTTTTCTCTCGGCCCGCCGTTGGCCGCTGTGCGCCTTTATTAACCGCGGGGGGTTAATAAAGGCGCACAGCAGGTGGGGACTACTGCGGCATCAGCACCGAATCGATGAGGTAGACGGTGGCGTTTGCGGTCTTGACTCCACCGCAGACGACAGTTGCGTCGTTGACCTTGATGTTGTCACCGGATCCGGTGACTGTGACCGTTCCGCCCTCGGCGGTGGGGTGCGTTCCGTCGATCGCGTCAGGAGCGATCTGGCCGGGAACCACGTGGTAGGTGAGGATCTTGGTGAGCGTGGCGCTGTCCGTCTTGAGGCTGTCGATCGTCGCGGGGTCGATCTTGGCGAATGCCGAGTCGATCGGCGCGAAGACGGTGAACTCGCCGCCGTTGAGAGTGTCGACCAGGTTGACGTCCGGGTTGAGCTGTCCGGAGACTGCCGCGGTCAAGGTGGTGAGCAAAGGATTGTTGGATGCCGCTGTGGCAACCGGATCCTGGGCCATTCCGCTGACCGATCCGGCGCCGCTCGGCACTGCGGCTGCATAGTCGGCACAACCGGCACCGACCAGATCAGAAGCAGGCTCCGCCATCGCGCTGCTGGGAGACATGCTCGATCCCATGGCAGAAGACGTCATGGCGGCGCTGGACGTGTCGGTCGACGAATCGTTGTCGTCGGAGGAGCAACCGACGACGCCGAAGACGGCGAAAGAGGCTGCTGCGGTGACTGCCAGAACTCGAGTAGAGGTGTTCATGGGTCTGCCTTCCTGAAGGGATGTGCTGAGGTGCACTGTCAGAAGGCATTCGGAGTCGGTTGTCGACAGGATGGGTCGGAGTCGGAAATTCTTTTCAGGAGCTGGCGTACACAAGCAAAAGCCCCCGAAAACTCTCGGGGGCCTTGTGCACTCGACCTACGTGTATCAGGAAGCTATGCGGGTGGTGCGACGGTGGCGCGCATGTAGTTCACGTTCGGTTTCCGACATTCCTCCCCAGATGCCGTACGGCTCGGCGACGGTCAGCGCGTGGCTGCGGCACTGCATCAGTACCGGGCACTGACGGCACATCTCTTTTGCGCGGGTTTCGCGCTGGGCACGTGCTCTACCGCGTTCGCCATCGGGATGGAAGAACATGGAGGAGTCGACTCCGCGGCACAGACCGTGCATCTGCCAGTCCCAGATGTCTGCGTTGGGGCCTGGAAGGTGATTCGGTGCAGGCATGTTGACTCCTTACTGCAAGCTCGCGTTGATCAACGAGCGGACCAAGTTGCCCGGAGGTTATCCGGGCCTTCTGAATCGTTCACGCTTGCTAACCGTAAGGGTGCTGAGTAAATCGCGTCAATAGGCTCGTTCAGTGGCGATCGGCATATATCGAAATGCGAGAGTTAACGAAGTATATATTTACATTTCGGGTCTCTCATGCGTTGCGCTGCGTCGATGTTGAAATCGGGTCGATCGAGGTGGTGGCAGGCAAGCCTGGCTGCTCGAGATGCGAAACCCACAGATCAGGGATATGTTTGCTGCTGATCGCCCGGCGAAAACACTCAGCCCGCCGGCTCGGTTTGCGTCATTTGTCCGATATTGCGCGGGCAGGGTCGTACTCCATTTCGGGACTTAGTGCCCAAGTTTCAACTAGGACATCCGTCCAATAAGTAATGCGCAGTTAACGTCACGGATATATGCCCGTTAAATATCATTACGAGTACATTCGGCAAATCTCAGTTGAATATCTGATTAACTCCGACAAACTTGCCTTTTCGTCTTCCCGTGCGGCAAACGGCATCGGTCAGGCGCTTGTCTGTTGGCGCTGCTGCGATGATCTACCTGTGTCGACACCTGAGCCCCCTGAATCGCCTTCGTTCACTGAGTCACCTGGCCGTCCCGGGACTCTCGAATCCGCCGCATTCGGTGCGGATCCGGACCTTGACCGTCTCCCTGCGCCTTGCTCTACCCGGGATTGGTGGACAACGGCAGTAATTCTGGGTGGCCAGGGGCACTACGCCAGGGCGCGGGCAGCATTGGATGTCCTCGATCGGCTCACGACGGGGTCCTCGACGCACTCGGATCGAGTTCTTGCCTCTCTGTCTGCCAGCACGAGGGCGTCGTTTCTTCGCCAGAGTGGACGTCATGCACTCGCGTCGACCTGGGACGGGCGCGCACTGGCGATCGTCGGCGGTCTGCCAGTCGATCCAGAGGCTGCCTGTGACGCTCTGACCGGTCTGGCCGCGGACGCCCTCGGTTGTGGCCGGCTCCCGCTCGGCTGGCGCCTGCTGGGGGAGTGTCGGACCCGTCTGGGCGGCGAGGGCGGGCTGTGGCGGCAGGAAATTCGGATCGAATGGGTCTCGGCGGAACTGGCGCTGGCGGGAGGTGACTTCGCGCGCGCCCGCAGACACGCAGAACGCGCCGTCGAATTGTCGGGGAAATCGGAGTCCGTCCGGCACCGCGTGAAGTCGGATCTACTGCGCAGCGCCGCGCTGACCGGAACGGATCCAAGCGCTGCCGTGAAGTTGGCAACGGATGTGCTGGCGCGGTGTCAGCAATACGGCCTGCTGCCCCTGGCCTGGGCGTCGTCGCTGCTGATCGAGGGCGTGAGCGGCGGGAGGACCTCGCCGAGTGCCCGTGAGATCGGCGATCTGATTGCGATGCGCGGTGGATCACTCCTACCTTTGTCGTAATCGATCCACCCGAAGTCTCTCGCGAACGATTCCCACAGGGCTGTTTCGATATCGCGACTGCTGGGCGGGCATGCGGAGACCAGCCGGTCCGGATGGTTACTCTTAGAGGGTTCCGCTGAGAGCGGGAGCACACCCGCTCGGGAGGTGCCACTGTAACGCCAGGATTTTCGCTGACGATGACAAATACGAGCGATGAGTTGGACACCGCGGTCGCCGCTGCTGCGCAGGGCGACCGTACAGCTCTAGCTTTGGTTCTGGAGAACATCCGACCGATGGTGGTGCGCTACTGCCGCGGTCGAGTGGGTGCGGCCGAGCGTGGACACCTGTCCGCTGACGACGTCGCCCAGGAAGTGTGTCTGGCCGTGATGACCGCGCTGCCGCGTTATCAAGACCAGGGACGCCCGTTCATGGCCTTTGT
Organism: Rhodococcus sp. AQ5-07; assembly: GCF_009707305.1. Lineage (NCBI taxonomy): Bacteria > Bacillati > Actinomycetota > Actinomycetes > Mycobacteriales > Nocardiaceae > Rhodococcus > Rhodococcus sp. AQ5-07. The sequence goes on from NZ_CP046099.1 coordinate 545,208, forward strand.
GTACGGAATTGCCGCGCACAAGGTTGCGGACGCACATAGAAGTTCCGCCCGTAACAAGTCGGAGCCCGTTTCCGAAGTACCGGATGTAATAGCACTGGATGATGGTCCCGAACAGCGAGCACTCGATTCGGAGTCCAGCAGACAGATGCATGAACTTCTCGGCACACTTCCGGAGAAGCATCGAGAAATCTTGATACTTCGCCTGGTGGTCGGGATGTCGGCCGAGGAAACGGCCGTCGCCGTCGGTAGTACCGCCGGAGCTGTACGAGTCGCTCAGCACAGGGCGATCGCGAAACTGAAAAAAGAAGTAACGAAAGCAGGTGAGAGCTTTGGCTAGAGACGAGGGGCGTGACGCTTCGAATCTCGGTGATCTCGCCGATGACGGTACGCCAGTGGACTTGGCTGCGGTTCGGCGTGACGATGCGCTGATCGAGTCCATTTCGAGTGGCGGGCCGGTAGCAACCGATAGCACCGAACAGTACGAACTTGCGTTGATTCTCTCGCAATGGCGTGACGATGTCGTTGCGACTCCGATGCCCGAGGGTCCTTTGTTGGACGAAGTCATCGCTGCAATCACAGCGACGCCGTCCGGCTTCTCCGATCGTCAGCGTTCACGTTCCCGTTCCCGATTGCGTGTGGTCCGCCCGATCGCCGCCGCAGCAGCTGTTGCAGCAGTGGTCTTCGGTGGTGCCACAGCGATGGCGTACGACGCCCAGCCCGGCGATGCCCTCTGGGGCGTCAAGCAGGTCGTCTTCGCCGACGAGGCCAACTCGACGGTCGCGAAGATCGACACGACATCCGAGCTGGAAAAGGCCGAGCGTCTGTTGGCCGCCGGGGACATTCCCGCGGCAAAGATGGTGCTGGACAACGCAGCTCACCGTGCCGATGCGGTCAAGGACTCGCAGGACAAGACGGATCTCGTCGAGCGTTGGGGCAAGTTGATGACGCAGGTCCAGGAGACCACGTCACCCGCAGTACCGCCGTTGACGTCCGATCAGCAATCCTCGCTTGCCACCTCTCCCACGGCGATTCCGGGGACTTCAGTCAATCCGGCCAACCCTCAGTTGTCTGGCGGCGTGACCACAACGACAACGCCCGACCCTGGAATCATGCAAGCGCCTGGTCCAAGCGCGGCGTCGTCTACACCGTCATCGTCGCCCACGACGACTACCACGACCACGACGACCACCACGACAACGACGTCACTGGCCCCGGCCTCGTCGCCGTCGGGTGATTCTTCTTCACCCCCACCCTGAGGTTCCCGCTCTGATCGCATCGTTGCGGTCCAAGTTCATACGAAAGTGGCCGACAAGCAATTGCTTGTCGGCCACTTTCGTATGAACCTGGTGGGGTTTCGCTCAGCTGTCGAAACCGTCGCCGTGCATCGCCTCGTTCATCGACGCGTCGGCGTATCCACGGCAGTAGTCCCACGTGACATATGCCTCAGGCATCGGGTCGTAGGCAGGCTCGTGGGGGCGGACGGTTCCGTCCACGAGGAGCTGCAGCAGGTTTGCGCGCAGCATGTCCCAGTCGTGGTAGTGATCTTGTTGGCAGTCTTCGCAGCACACTACGAGACCGCGGATGCCGCGGTGAGCGAGGAGTGCCTCGTAGACGGCGAGGTCAGCGAGATCCTCCTCGACCGCTTGGCGTTCGTGGGGGTCGAGTGGTTGACCCGGCTCGATGGCATCGAGAGCCGCGGAGGGGTCAGCTGGGTCGCCGGCGAAGGGATCTGGCGGCAGACCGGGGGGCAGTTGATCACGCACAGCACCACGGTACGCAGGTCAGGGGGGTCAGCGCCACTTGTTACGCGTACCCGCAGCGTGGGTGGGATGGTTCGGACCTTTGAGTGAGCCGATACCATGGTGTGCAACGCCGGGAAAAGGTGCCAGGAATTTCTTTCCGTGCAGGCGCCTTCTATCCGATATCCAGCTTTCGTAATCCGTTTCGAGGCGGCTGCTACAGCGGTCGCCCTGGGCGAATCTAGGTCCATGGAGGGTCCTGACCGCATGAGTAGTTCTGCAGGACATGTACACACCGGAGGAGACGACCCCAACAAGGTCGCGATGCTGGGACTGACTTACGACGACGTGCTGCTGTTGCCTGCTGCGTCCGACGTCATCCCGAGCCAGGTCGACACGTCCAGTCAACTGACCCGCGACATCCGTCTGCGGATTCCGTTGGTCAGTTCTGCGATGGACACCGTCACCGAGTCGCGCATGGCAATTGCGATGGCACGCGCCGGCGGCATGGGTGTTCTGCACCGTAACTCGTCCGTCGAGGTTCAGGCAGGACAGGTCGAGACCGTCAAGCGCTCCGAGGCCGGCATGGTGACCGATCCCGTCACGTGTAAGCCGACCGACACGATGGGTGAGGTCGACGCGAAGTGCGCTCGCTTCCGCATCTCGGGTCTGCCGGTCACCGACGACGCCGGCCAGCTGGTCGGCATCGTCACGAACCGTGACATGCGTTTCGAGGTCGACCAGAATCGTCCGGTCGTCGAGATCATGACCAAGATGCCGCTGATCACCGCTCAGGAAGGCGTCACCGCAGACGTGGCACTGGGCCTTCTGCGTCGGCACAAGATCGAGAAGCTGCCGATCGTCGACGGCAACGGCAAGCTCACCGGTCTGATCACGGTCAAGGACTTCGTGAAGACCGAGCAGCATCCGGACGCTACCAAGGACCGTGACGGTCGACTGCTCGTCGGCGCTGCAGTCGGTGCAGGCGACGACGCCTTCCAGCGTGCGATGGCGCTCACCGATGCCGGTGTGGACGTACTCGTGGTGGACAGTGCGCACGGTCATTCGTCCAACGTTCTCGACATGATCGCCAAGCTCAAGCGTGAACTGGGTGAGCGGGTTCAGATCATCGGTGGCAACGTCGCTACGCGCGCGGGTGCTCTGGCACTGGTCGAAGCCGGCGTCGATGCCGTCAAGGTCGGAGTCGGCCCTGGTTCCATCTGCACCACCCGCGTCATCGCCGGTGTCGGTGCCCCTCAGGTCACGGCCATCCTGGAAGCGGTTGCCGCGTGCAAGCCTCTGGGTGTGCCCGTCATCGCTGACGGTGGACTCCAGTTCTCCGGTGACATCGCGAAGGCTCTTGCCGCGGGTGCCTCGACGGCCATGCTGGGTTCGCTCCTGGCCGGTACCGCTGAATCGCCCGGCGAACTGATCCTGGTCGGCGGCAAGCAGTTCAAGAGCTACCGCGGAATGGGTTCGCTCGGCGCGATGCAATCGCGTGGCGAGGCCAAGTCGTACTCCAAGGACCGGTACTTCCAGGACGACGTACTTTCCGAGGACAAGTTGGTTCCGGAAGGCATCGAAGGACGTGTTCCGTTCCGTGGCCCGCTTTCCCAGGTGACGCACCAGCTCACCGGTGGTCTGCGCGCTGCCATGGGTTACACGGGGTCGGCGACGATCGAGCACCTGCAGAACGCTCAGTTCGTCCAGATCACGGCGGCCGGTTTGAAGGAAAGCCATCCGCACGACATCACGATGACTGTCGAAGCACCCAACTACACCGCTCGTTAGCAACCAGTACACGAGAAAGGGGCGCGCGTGCGCGACCTCGTTGAGATCGGCATGGGTCGAACGGCCCGACGTACCTACGAGTTGGACGATGTGAACATCGTTCCCTCCCGGCGAACCCGTTCGTCGAAGGAGGTGTCGACTGCTTGGCAGCTCGACGCTTACAGGTTCGACATCCCAGTCCTCGCCCATCCCACCGACGCGTTGGTCTCGCCGACCTTCGCGATCGAGCTGGGTAAGCGCGGCGGCCTCGGTGTCATCAACGGTGAAGGCCTGTGGGGCCGTCACCCCGATGTCGAGGAGAAGCTCCGGCGTCTCGTCGAGATCGCCGAGAAGGACGGTGGCGTCGACGCAGCCATCCGCTACTTGCAGGAGCTGCACGCGGCACCGCTGCAGGCGGGTCTTCTGGCTGCTGCGGTGGCGCAGGTCCGTGATTCGGGGGTCACCACTGCCGTTCGCGTCAGTCCGCAGAATGCGCGCGCACTGACGCCCGAGCTGATCAAGGCCGGAATCGACCTGCTGGTCGTCCACGGCACCATCATCTCGGCCGAGCACGTCGTGCACACCGAGCAGGAACCGCTGAACCTCAAGACGTTCATCTCGGAACTCGACGTTCCGGTTGTCGCTGGTGGGGTCAGTGACCACCGCACCGCGCTGCACCTGATGCGTACCGGCGCTGCCGGTGTCATCGTCGGGTACGGCTCCACCGAGGGTGCAACCACCACCGGTGAGGTCCTGGGTATCGGCGTTCCGATGGCCACGGCCATTGCCGACGCTGCAGCAGCCAGGCGCGACTACCTCGACGAGACGGGTGGACGCTACGTCCACGTCATCGCCGACGGTGACATCGCAACTTCGGGTGATCTGGCGAAGGCCATCGCCTGCGGTGCCGACGCTGCCGTTCTGGGCACGCCGCTGGCCGTGTCCGCCGAGGCGCCGGGTGGCGGCTGGTACTGGCCGTCCGCTGCGGCTCATCCTTCGGTTCCGCGTGGAGCGCTTCTTCCGGTTTCCTACGGCGAGCGTCCGAGCCTGGATCAGGTCCTGAGCGGTCCTTCGGATGATCCGTACGGTTCTCTGAACTTCGTCGGCGGTCTTCGTCGGTCGATGGCCAAGGCGGGCTACTCCGACCTCAAGGAGTTCCAGAAGGTCGGGCTGACGGTCCGCGCGTAGTTTGTACCTTTCTGTGGCCCCGGTTCTTCGTGAACCGGGGCCACAGTTCGTTGTGCAGGACTTTCTTCCGTTCCTGATACTTGCGGTTACGCTTATGGGGCCCCTTGTGGTGGTAGTCACAAGGGATAGGTGCATACTGGCGGGTAACTACGGTTCACGGTGGAGGTGTCCTGATGGGCAAGCAACGGGCAACGGACTACGACGTACTGATCGTCGGATCCGGGTTCGGCGGAAGCGTGAGCGCGCTTCGTCTCGTGGAGAAGGGCTACAAGGTCGGCGTCATCGAAGCCGGCCGACGGTATGCCGACGAAGATTTCGCGAAGACCAGCTGGGATCTCAAGAAGTTCCTCTGGGCTCCGAAGCTGGGTTGCTTCGGCATTCAGCGCGTGCATCTGCTGCGCGACTGCCTCATCCTCGCGGGCGCAGGCGTCGGCGGCGGGTCGTTGAACTACGCCAATACGCTGTACCAGCCACCGGAGCCGTTCTTCCAGGACAAGCAGTGGGCGCACATCACCGACTGGCGAAGTGAGCTCACCCCGTACTACGAGCAGGCTCAGAAGATGCTCGGCGTCGTGCAGAATCCGCACATGACGCCCGCTGACGAGATCATGAAGTCGGTCGCCGACGACATGGGCGTCGGCGACACGTTCATCCAGACCCCTGTCGGCGTCTACTTCGGTGAGCCGGGCAAGAAGGCGAAGGACCCGTACTTCGGCGGCGTCGGACCCGAGCGCACCGGTTGCATCGAGTGCGGCGAGTGCATGACGGGCTGCCGTCACGGCGCGAAGAACACTCTCCTCAAGAACTACCTGGGCCTTGCCGAGACAGCCGGCGCCGAGATCATTCCGATGACCACTGTGTCCGGACTTCGTGAGGCTCGCGACGGTTCGTGGGATGTGTTCACCGAGCGAACCGGTGCATTCGGACGAAAGAACCGCCGCACCTACACGGCTGCGAACGTGATTCTCGCGGCCGGAACGTGGGGCACTCAGCATCTGCTCTTCGACATGAAGGACACCGGAGCGCTGCCCAAGCTCTCCGACAAGCTCGGCGAGCTGACTCGAACGAACTCCGAATCCATCGTCGGCGCAGGCAAGTACAAGGTCGATCCTGCACTCGACCTGACCCGCGGAGTGGCGATCACGTCGTCGTTCCACCCGAGTAGTGACACCCACATCGAGCCGGTCCGCTACGGCAAGGGTTCCAACGCGATGGGACTGCTGCAGACCTTGATGACGGATGGCGGTGGCTCGACACCGCGGTGGATCAAGTTCCTCGGTGTGGTCGCGAAGAACCCGTACCAGATGCTGCGCATGCTGACTGTCAAGGACTGGAGCGAGCGCACGATCATTGCGTTGGTCATGCAGAACCTCGACAACTCGATCACCACGTACACGAAGAAGGGCCTGTTCGGTCGACGCAAGGTCACCAGCAAGCAGGGCCACGGTCAGCCGAACCCGACGTGGATTCCCGAGGGCAACGAGGCGACGCGTCGAGTTGCCGCGAAGATCGACGGCGTCGCAGGCGGCACGTGGGGCGAGATCTTCAACGTTCCTTTGACCGCGCACTTCCTGGGTGGTTGCGCAATCGCGTCGGATTCCGATCACGGCGTCATCGATCCGTACCACCGCGTGTACGGCTACCCGACGCTCAGCGTCGTCGACGGCGCAGCGGTCTCGGCCAATCTCGGCGTGAATCCGTCGCTGACCATCGCCGCTCAGGCCGAGCGCTCGGCCTCGCTGTGGCCGAACAAGGGAGAGACCGACCTGCGTCCCGCCCAGGGCAGCGGCTACGAACGCTTGGCTCCGATTGCACCCAAGTCGCCCGTGGTGCCGGCGTCGGCTCCGGCCGCGCTGGTTCTGCCGATCGTGAAGATCACCGGCGGCAAGACGGCTACCGCTGTTCCGGCGGAGCCTGCAGCCGGATAGTTCACCGCGAACCGAAAAGGGGCGTGTCGTCGAGGATTCGACGGCACGCCCCTTTTGCAGTTTCAGATCGTCAGCCCACCTTGTCAGCCGCCCAGCGACCCGAAGAGGGTGCCGAGGTCGAGGCTGCCGGTTCCGCCACCGGGTCCGCCGTCGGTATCACCGGGGACGGTCAGGGTCTGCGGCGTAGAGGCCGAGGACGTGTAGCCCGAAGCACCCACGAATTCGGCAGTGACACTGTAGGTCCCGGAGTTGTAGAACGTGGCCGGTACCGTTGCGACACCGTTGACCACGTCGACCGGTCCACCGATGAGGGTGTCACCGACCTTGAACTGGACCTTGCCCGTGGCGCCGGCCGGATCGACCGTTGCCTTGAGTGTCACCGGGGTGTTCTTCTGGACAGTTCCGACCGCGTCGAGAACCGTGGACGTCTCGACGTCAGCGGGAGCCGGAGTCGTGACACTGACCGGGAATGCCGGGGCAGCGGACGGCGCGAATCCTGGTGAACCCGTGAACTTCGCGACAACCTTGTGCGTTCCTGTCGAGGTGAAGGTGTACGGAGCGATGGCAACTCCGTCTGTTCCGACCGTGGCAGTCAGCGTTTCGGTGCCGTCGACGATGAAGTCGACGGTGCCGCCGGTGCCCTGCGGATCGACCTTGGCGGTGAGGTTGACGTCCTGACCGACCTTCGCGGTAGACGGCGAAACCGTTGCGGTAGTGGTCACGGAGTCAGGCGGCGCATCGGTCGTGACGGTCACGATCTTGGCCGACGCCGACGTCGACGCCAGGAATCCGGGTGCACCGCTGTAGCTCGCGGTGATGGAGTGCGGTCCGTCCTCGGTGAAGGTCGGGGAGATGCTTGCCGACCCTCCGGTTACCGGCACCGCGTCCCCGAGGGGGTTGTCGCCGTCGAAGAACTGGACGGTTCCACCGTTTGCGCCGCCGCTCACGTTGGCCGACAGAGTGACAGGAGTTCCGTTCTTGGCGTTGGCAGGTCCGACGACAGTGGTGGTGGTTGCCTTGTCCGCTTCGATGATCCGTGTCGTGGCGAGGGGGCCTGCGCCGCTGTTGAGAGGACCGTTCTCAGCGTCACGAGGGGTGCACCGAGTAGGCGCCCAGGCGGTGATGACCAGGGTGGCCTTGGGGAGGAACGTGAGGAAGTTGCGATCGTTGTTCCATGCTCCTGCGCTGCCGCCGGTGCGTACCTTCATCGCGACGTCCCCTGAATCGCCGGCCTTGAGAACTGCCTTGACCTGGGGGAGTTGGAACTGGGTGTAGCCGTCGGCATTGTTGGAGCCGTCGACGTTCTTGCCGGTCGCCTTGACGACGATGCCGCCCTCGGAGTTGATGCTCGAGCTGGGGCTGTTTCCGATGACCTGGTTGTTTCCGGAGAGGCGCAGAATCGTTCCGTTGGGATCGACGTTGCCGTTCTCGTTGACGCGCAGGATGTTCGGCGCGACACCGCTGAGCCCAGCCGAGGTGCCTGGGACGATGGTGGCTTCCACCAGGGTGGCGTTCGCGGGAACGTCGACGTCGACCTTGATGCGGGAGACGTTCTGGACGGTCGCCCCCGAAGCCGATCCGGGGAAGGCGATGGGACCGGGTTGGATGGTGACCTCGAAGGTCTCACCCGCTCCGACGCTCTCCGGTGCGTCGACGATAACCGAACCGGACTGGGACTGCGTGGTCGGACCGGCGACGGCGGACGGGGTTGCGAGGCAACTCGTTCCGAAAGTTGTTGTCACCGGGGCCGCTGACGCGGGGATTCCCGCGAGGATGACGCCACTGGCGAGTGCCGTGACGGCTATCGGCGCCGCGATGCGGCGTCTGGAATGCACGAACATGGATTCTCCTGAGCTTGGTACGGGAGTGGTGTCCAAAGCTGATGTGGGGGACTAGCTTCCGAAGAGCGGGATGAGGCCGCTGAGTGAACCGGTGTCCACGCTTCCGGTGCCGCCGCCGTCTGTCGGTGCGGTGCCGACCTGCACGACCGTCGGGCCGGAGACGGAGTTCTTCCAGCCGGCGTCGCCGACGAAGTTGGCAGTGAGGCCGAACGTTCCCTCGTCGTCGAAGGTGTGCGTGAGCGTCGCGACGCCGTTGACGACGGCAACGGGTGCGCCGATGGGCGTCGTGCCGGACTTGAACTGGATCATTCCGTTTGCTGTTCCGGGTGCAACAGTGGCCTTGAGTTGCAATGCCTTTCCGACCTGAGCGGAGCCGCTGACAGTCAGGACTGTCGTGGTGTCCGCGCGGGCGGGCTCGGGATCGGTGACGTTCACCGTGAACGATGTGGACGTGGAGCCGATGAATCCGGTTCCGCCGGAGAACTCGGCAACCACGGCTGCGGCACCGGCTGATGCGAAGGTGTGCGGGAGGATCGCGACGCCGTCACCCGTGCCGACGGGTGCGGTACCGACCTCGGCGCCGTCGACCTTGAACGTCACGGTTCCGCTGCTCGGGATGGGGGAGACGGTGGCCGAGAGGTTGGTCGGTTCACCGACGACTGCTGTGAGCGGTTCGACAACTGTGGTGGTGGTTCCCCAGTCGGGATCGCTGACGTCGAGTTGGGTTGCGGTGGACACTGAATCGCCGTAGCCGGCCTCGCCGGTGAACACTGCGGTGAAGCTGTGCGTGCCGGAAGCGTCGTAGCTGCGGGTCAGGGAAGCCGTTCCGTCGACCACGGCCACCGGTGCGCCGAGGTTGGTGTCGCCGTCCTTGAACTGCACCGTGCCCACGGCGTTGGCCGGTGTGACGACGGCGCTCACGGTGATGCTGTCACCGACCAATGCGGCGTTCGGAGCCGAGATCGTGGTGGTGGTGTCCGCGGAGACGTCGACGGTCTGGACTCCGGAGGTCGAGCTGTGGAATCCCGGACCGGCGTTGTACGCGGCGGTGATGTCGTGGGCGCCGACGCTGTCGAAGGTGTGGGAGAGGGTGGCGCTACCGCCCGAGACCGGGACGGGTGAGCCGATGTTGTTGCCGCCGTCCTTGAACTGGACGGTGCCGCTCGCGTCGGACGGCGCAATCGTCGCGGTCAGTTCGACCGGCGTGCCGACCTTCGCCGTTGCCGGTGCAACCAGAGTGGTACCGGTGGCGACAGACGGGTCGACGACCTGGACGTTGACGTTGATCGGGTTGAGGCCCTGCTGCGTGCTGAAGGCGTTGACGTCGAAGAGCATGCCGCTGTCGTACGTCCCGAACGCTGTGCCGACAGGGACCGTGTAGGTCGCTTCGAGCGTGACGGGTTGGTTCTTCTTGACGACGAATCCACCGACGAGGAAGGTGCAGCCGCTCGAGCACTTCGCTGAGACTCCGCCATCTGATTCGTTGCTGATCGTCGCCCGGTTGGTCACACCCAGGTAGGTGGCCTTGGCGCTGCCCGGCACGAGGACGAATCCTGCGGGCGGGATGTCACGGATCTTTGCGATCGACCGTTCGATGCCGCTTTCGTTGTGCTTGATCTCGGTCTTGTACGTGACGGTGTCACCCGGGTGAACTGCCGCGTTCCCGATGACACTCTTCGTGAAGATCAGATTGTCGGTCGTGCCGGTGAAGGTGGTCGGCGGGGCTTCGTCAGCAGTGGCCGGCGTGCCGAGGACTAGAAGTCCGGCGGCAGCCGTCACAGCCGCGACAGGTATGGCGAGTCGTCGTATGAATCGACGCACAGGTCCTCCTCGAGGTGAGCGCCGTTCGGCGGCGCCGGCCGTTTGCGATCGTGATCCTGATCACTTGACGGGCGAGATTACCTTTACTGGACGTTTGGTTCAGGCGAATCGGTCAAACGTCCAGAAAATTCACCCTCCGTCCATTTCGGGCTCTGGCCTGCGATGATGTCGCCGTTTTGATTGCCGAAGCTAAGGTGCTGGCGATTGGGGCATCGTTGACCTGGACGGTGGTCTAGTTCGCCCCGAGGTCGCCGCGCAGTCCGGAGGGTCGGCCTTTGTAGTGACGTACCTCGCGCTCACTCGGCCGAGGAGCGGGCTGAGTCCATGCATGCGCAGAAGCGCTGGCTGCGGCGATTAGACTGCACCTGTGGCAGATATCGAGCAGCAGAGACCAGTTCTTGTCGTCGACTTCGGAGCGCAGTACGCGCAGTTGATCGCACGGCGAGTTCGCGAAGCCAAGGTCTACTCGGAGGTGATTCCGCACACCACGACCGTCGAGGAGATCGTGGCCAAGAACCCCTTGGCTGTTGTGCTCTCGGGTGGGCCCTCGAGTGTCTACGCAGACGGTGCTCCCAAGCTCGATCCCGCACTTTTTGATCACGACATCCCGGTTTTCGGAATCTGCTACGGATTCCAGGCAATGGCGGGCGCCCTCGGCGGCACCGTTGCCGAGACCGGTACCCGCGAATACGGCCGTACCGACATCGCGGTATCCGGTGGGTTGCTGCACGACGGACTTCCCGCGACGCAGCCGGTGTGGATGAGCCACGGTGACGCCGTCACCGAAGCGCCGTCCGGCTTCGAGGTGACTGCGACCAGCGATGGCGCTCCCGTCGCAGCGTTCGAAGATCGCGCCCGCAAGCTCGCCGGCGTGCAGTACCACCCCGAGGTTCTGCATTCCCCACACGGTCAGCAGGTCCTGAGCCGCTTCCTGCACGAGATCGCCGGTATTCCGGCAGCGTGGACGGCGTCCAACATCGCCGATGCGCTGATCGAGCAGGTTCGCGAGCAGGTCGGCGACGGACACGCCATCTGCGGTCTGTCCGGTGGTGTCGACTCGGCTGTCGCTGCGGCTTTGGTTCAGCGGGCAATCGGCGACCGGTTGACGTGTGTCTTCGTCGATCACGGTTTGATGCGAGCCGGTGAGCGCACGCAGGTCGAGCAGGACTTCGTCGCGGCAACCGGTGCGCGTCTGATCACCGTGGATGCTGCGGACACCTTCATCGGTGAGCTGGCTGGGGTCACCGATCCCGAGACCAAGCGCAAGATCATCGGCCGCGAGTTCATCCGCAGCTTCGAAGGCGCAGTCAGTGATGTTCTGGGCGAGAACGCATCTCACGGTGCGACCGTCGACTTCCTCGTGCAGGGCACCCTGTACCCGGATGTCGTGGAGTCCGGCGGCGGCACGGGAACTGCAAACATCAAGAGCCATCACAATGTCGGCGGGCTGCCGGAAGACCTGCAGTTCAAGTTGGTCGAACCGCTGCGTCTGCTGTTCAAGGACGAGGTCCGTGCAGTGGGCCGCGAACTCGGCCTGCCGGAAGAGATCGTCGGACGCCAGCCGTTCCCCGGTCCCGGACTCGGTATCCGCATCATCGGTGAGGTCACCCGTGATCGCCTCGAGATCCTGCGTCAGGCAGATTCCATTGCGCGCGAAGAGCTTACGTCTGCAGGTTTGGACGGAACGATTTGGCAGTGCCCGGTGGTTCTCCTTGCCGACGTCCGCAGCGTGGGCGTACAGGGTGACGGCCGGACGTACGGTCATCCGATCGTGCTGCGTCCGGTCTCGAGTGAAGACGCGATGACCGCAGACTGGACGCGTCTGCCGTACGAGACCCTTGAGCGCATCTCGACTCGAATCACCAACGAGGTTGCGGACGTGAACCGCGTAGTCCTCGACGTGACGAGCAAGCCGCCGGGAACTATCGAGTGGGAGTAAAAAACAACTGTGCGCCTTTATTAACCCCCCGCGGTTAATAAAGGCGCACAGTAGTTTTACTTGCGGTTGCGCCGATTCGGCAGAATCACCAGCAGTAGTCCTGCCACGACGGCGGCACCGACGAACAGCCAACGGAATTGAATGTTCGCTGCCGGCGCCAGGGAGAACGGCCCGACCAACGCCCACACGCTGACCAGTAGTGCGGCCAGTCCGGCGATCAGCAGAAGTGCCGAGGGGCGCTTGGATTCTCGGGTCTCGTCCTGGTCTGTCGTCTCGTCGTACTCGCTCATGATTGCGTCACCTTCAGACTGCCGAACGTGGCTTTGGCGTTGATGGTCAGTGTGGGCGAATCCGGTGTCACATCACGGCCCGGGTGTATTCCGCCGTCGAGGCAACCCGATCCGTCACCCATGACGACGGTGCAGCTGTTCTTGACGTTGACGGTTGGTGGCACCATGACGGTGAACTCGCCGAACGACGCCGCGACGTCGATGGTCTTGTCCTCGGTGAACTTGACCCCGTTGAGGTCGAGAGTGAAGCTTCCGAAGGCTCCTGAATGCGACGGCTCCAGCTCGGAAGCTGTTGCCGGAGTCCATCTTTGCTCACCCGAGGCGTCGAACTCGATCGGGTAGACCAACGAGGCGAGAAGCACGAAACCCACGAGTGGTCCGGTGACGACCAGCAGGCCGTACCCCTTGCGGAAGAATGCCCCGAGGATCAGGCCGAGTGCGATGACGGCGAGTCCGACAGCACCGACTCGGCCGGGAGTGAACCACTCGTTGCCGGTTGCGGCGCCCGCTGCCCCGGTGACTGCGGCGACGATGATTGCGAGTCCGAGGACCGTCAGCGTCCAACGCGAGCGACGCTTACGTGGCGGCAACGGGAGCAGCGGTGTGGCCTTGGCTGCCGGATCCGGAAGATCCCAGGCGAACGGAGCGACACCGAGCGGATCCCAGGACGGCGGCGTGATGGCGGCCTCACCGATCACCTCGGTCGGATTGGTGCTGACCGAAGCGCTCGGGTCCTTCGACAGGTTTATCGTCGGATGAGCGGCCTGAGATTGTGGTGACTGCTGCGGCTGGTCGGCCGGTCGTTCCTCGGGCACATAGCTGTCGGGGAGTTTGGTGTACGGCGTGTACACGGGAGGCTGATTGGGCGCGAAGTATCCGGGGGTGAACGGCCCAGGCGTGAATCCGGTGCCTGGATACGCGGTACCTGCGCCGACATAAGGCGACGTGTTCTGCGGCAGTGCGGGCGGGATGGGCGCTCGTTGGTAGAGCAGCCACAGGCCACCGACCATCAGGATCAGCCCGATCAGTCCGGAACCACCCAGACCGACGCCGATGGGGCCGACAGTCGTAGCCGCGATGGCGAGGGCCACCAGCAAGACGATGGTCTTGGTACTGGAATCGGAACTGTGTCCGCGGCCCATCAACGACTGCGCGGGGGACGATCCGTCACCGGCACGAGCAAGTACCAACCAGCCGGCGAGGTAGAGAAGGATGCCTGAGCCACCGAAAATGGTGGACGCGACAAACGCCACGCGTACGAGAACGGGGTCGATGCCGTACCGGTATCCGATTCCGGCGCATACCCCAGCCACGTGACCTTGTGCCGGCAGACGCACGGGGCGGGTCCGCCACAGATCCTGGATCTGTTCTTGGAAAGTCGGATTGTTCATGAATCAATCCTGGCTTCCGAGGCAGCCTCCGCGCATCAGGGCCAACCCTGATCTTTGTGGTGATCGCGGGTGAGGGTGGCGGACTGATTCAGGGTTGGACCCTGATGTGTGTCCGCGTGGTTCGTGCCAGTATCGACTATGTGCAATATCTGTCAGATCCGCCGTTCGTGAGCGGTCCCGCTCCCGGGTTTGCGGGAGGCCCGCCCGTCAACGGGGTACCGGTGCATCCCGTACCCATGAAGAAGGGCGTGCCCATTCCGGGTGCCGTGCCACTGCGAAAGCTGGAGCGGCGCTCCGGCGGTCGCATCGTCGCCGGAGTTGCGGGCGGGATCGCCGATCATCTCGGTATCGATGTCCTGAAAGTGCGCGTCGCCTTCACGATTCTTGCGGCGATGGCCGGATCCGGCATCGTCATTTACGGCGCCTTGTGGATCTTCACCTCCGCCGGCACGGACACGCAGAAGCCGTCCGCGGCCGAGCGGCAGCGGGCGTACGGCTTGATCGCACTCGGATTGGGCGGCGCAGCCGCGTTGTCCTGGTTGTTCAGCGGCACGGCGGGTTCGGTGCTCGCGCCGTTCTTCGTCGTCGCGATCGGTGCCGCCTTGGTGTGGCGCGAGTTCGACTCCGACGGTCCCCGTACTGTCATCGGCTTGCCGCAGCGGCCTACCGTTCTGACGTGGGCGCGGGTGGTCGGGGGAGCCACCTTGATCATCTTGGGGCTTGGCGTTGTCGTCCTTGCTCAGGTCGACCTCGAAGCACTGCGCTCGTCTCTCTTGGCGGTGGTCGTGACGCTGATCGGTGTCGGTTTGTTGACGGTGCCCCTGTGGCTGCGGATGTGGCGTGCTCTCGGCGCCGAGCGTGCGGCCCGAATTCGCAACGACGAACGTGAAGAGATTGCGTCGCACCTACACGACTCCGTCCTTCAGACGTTGGCTCTGATTCAGAAGCAGTCCGACAACCCACAAGAGGTGGCGCGCCTGGCTCGCGGTCAGGAACGCGAGCTGCGCAAGTGGTTGTTCAGCGGCGGCGACATCGACCACACGAGCCTGACGGAAGGCCTGAAGATCATCGCCGGTGAAGTGGAAGACCAGCACGGTGTCACGGTCCGTCCCGTCACTGTCGGCGACGTACAACTCGAAGGCGAAGGCGTAGAGAACGGCCTGCCCAAGGAAGCGTTCACCGCGCTCCTCGGTGCGACGCGTGAAGCTCTCGTGAACTCGGCAAAGCACTCGGGGGAGAAGGAAATCAATCTGTTCGCCGAGGTCGAGGGTGATCAGGTCAGTGTGTTCGTTCGTGATCGCGGCGTCGGATTCGACGTCGACGCGGTGCCGGAGGATCGCCAGGGGCTGGCCAAGTCGATTCGTGGTCGAATCGAGCGGCGCGGTGGCCGCGTCGTGGTTCGATCCGACATCGGAAAGGGCACCGAGATCCGCGTGCACATGCCGCTCGGTGACTCTGCTCTAAGGTGGGACCAGACTGCTGACCGTGTCGACAACCCCGAGGAACAGCCCCAGTGACTTCGCTTGCGCCGCCCCCGTACCGCGTATTTCTTGTCGACGATCATGCAGTGTTCCGCTCCGGGGTGAGGGCCGAGCTCTCGCGCGAGACGGATATGGATGTCGTCGGTGAGGCAGGCGGCGTCGCGGAGGCAATCGCCGGTATCAACTCGACGAAGCCGCACGTCGTTCTGCTCGATGTCCACATGCCCGACGGTGGTGGAGTGGCAGTTCTGCGCGGAATCGATTCCGGCCCGGTGTGCCTGGCGCTCAGCGTTTCCGATGCCGCCGAAGACGTGATCGCGGTGATCCGCGGCGGTGCGCGCGGGTATGTGACGAAGACGATCTCGGGATCCGAACTTGCCGAGGGCGTACGACGCGTTGCCGGTGGTGACGCGGTGTTCGGGCCGCGCCTGGCAGGTTTCGTGTTGGACTCCTTCACCGGACGCTCCAATGCACCCGAGCCACAACTCGATCCGGAACTCGATTCTCTTACTCCGCGGGAACTCGAAGTGCTCAGATTGCTGGCACGTGGGTACACCTACCGTGAAATTGCCGAGGACCTGGTGATTTCCGTGAAGACGGTCGAGACTCACGCATCGAACGTTCTGCGAAAGACTCAGCAGTCCAATCGCAATGCGCTGACACGTTGGGCACATCGCCGACAGATCGACTGAATTTCCGCGCACCCTTTCGCGATTGCGAGTGAAGGCGCACCATGGACCGATGACGGAACCACTGGCGCTCGCGTCGAGACGTGGGCGTTGGGTTGTCGCCGCCACCGTTCTCGGCTCGAGCATGGCTCTCCTCGACGGCACCGTCGTCAACATTGCTCTGCCGCACATCGGCGAGGACTTGAATTCCGGTGTCGCCGGGCTGCAGTGGACTCTCAGCGGATACACCTTGGCATTGGCGTCGCTGATACTGCTCGGCGGAGCCCTCGGCGATCGTTGGGGTCGGCGGCGGGTATTCGTGTGGGGGACGGTCTGGTTCGCGGTCGCGTCGTTGCTGTGCGGAATTGCACCTGACATCACATTTCTGGTGATTGCGCGGATCCTGCAGGGAGTGGGAGCTGCGCTCTTGACGCCTGGCAGCCTTGCCATCATTTCCGCGTCACTTCGCGAGGAGGACCGCGGTGCGGCCATCGGCTTGTGGTCGGGCTTGGGTGGTGTCGCCGGCGCTATCGGTCCGCTGTTCGGTGGTTGGCTGGTGGAAGTGGCGGGATGGCGATCGGTGTTCCTGCTCAACATTCCGTTGGCGATCGTCGTGGTGTGGGCAGCGGTGCGCCACGTGCCCGAGAGCCGCGATCCGCATCCGCCCGAGCACCTGGACGTGGTCGGATCTGCCTGCGCAGTAGTCGGTCTCGGGGCGCTTACGTACGGGCTGATCGAAGTCAACCCGATAGTCGGGCTGGTCGGGGTGCTCGCGCTGTGCCTGTTCGTTGTGGTGGAACGTCGATCGCCGAGTGCGTTGGTGCCGCCGTCCCTGTTTCGTTCGCGGATGTTCGTCGCGGCCAATCTGGTGACTCTCGCGGTCTATGCGGCTCTTGGCGGTGTGTTCTTCCTGCTCGTGCTGCAATTGCAGTTGGTCGCGGGGTACTCACCGGTGGCTGCCGGCGTCGCAACGGTACCGATCACCTTGGCATTGTTGCTGTTGTCTTCGCGCGCGGGCAGTTACGCGCAGACGCACGGACCGCGATTGCCGATGACGGTCGGGCCCGCCGTGGCCGCGGTGGGGTTGGTGTTGATGACGCGGATCGGCCCGGATGCGTCGTACCTGACCGTCGTGCTGCCGGGAGTTCTGGTCTTCGGCCTCGGCCTGGCGGTGATGGTGGCGCCGTTGACCGCCGCCGTGCTCGGCTCGGTGCCGGTGGAGCAGTCCGGAATCGCGTCGGGTGTGAACAATGCCGTTGCTCGCACGAGCCAGCTTCTTGCGGTTGCGGCCTTGCCCGCTCTCGTGGGTATCGATGCCGAGAGCCTGGTCGATCCGTCGAGTTTCTCCGACGGTTTCCGGTACGCGATGTACATCTGTGTGGCGCTGCTGTTGATCGGTGCGGCGATCGCCGCGACGCTGATTCGTACTCCGGCAGTCGAGCCTGTTCAGGAAGCGGATTCGGTTGCCTGCAAGCCGCATTGTGATCTGACGGGACCTGCAGTGCAACCGAATCCGATGAGGGACTAGACGCTGATGTCGCGATCTCGGCTGGGCACCAAGGGGATTGCCGCGGCTGGAAATGCCGCGACTATCGCGAAAGCGAGCGGGTAGCCGACCGCGCCGATCAGCGCACCGACCACCGGGCCCACTGCTGACGCGGCAATGAACTGGCCGGTGTTCTGTGCGCCCAACGCTTTTCCTTGCCATTTCGGCCCGGCAGCTTCGGCGACGGATGTGAACGCCAAACCGTTGTCGGCGACGCTGACGGTTGTTGCCAGCAGCAGGATCAGGGCCGGAACGCCCCAAGGCGCTGCGCCGGCTGCTGCCATTGCCAACATGACCGCGGATGCGGAGACGGCAACCAACCTCAGCGGGCCTACTCTGCTTCCGGCGCGATCACTCCAGATGCCGACGACGATGCGACCGAGCGCACCCACGAACTGGGAGATCCCGATCAGGAGTCCAGCGGGCGCCGCGTCCCAGCCTTGCTCGCTGATCAGCCAGACCAGACCGAACGTCGAGAGGGTGAACTGCGGAAACACCAACAGTGCCGAGACGACGTGAATGCGCCAGAGGAACCAGTTCGAGCGATAAGGGTTGATCGTCTCGACCGGGATATCTGTGGACCGTGCCGCCGGGCGCGGGGGATTGACCAATGCGACGGCACAGATCAGGGCGAGGACGCCGTTGAGCGCCACCGACAGTCCGACGGCCGAACCGATTCCTACGTTCGCGGCGAGAGTCGGGATGGTCAACGACGCAATGGTCACGCCCAGTGGCTGTGACATCTGCCTGATGCCCATCGCAAGGCCGCGCCGATCCTTGGGAAACCAGCCGACCACAACACGCCCACTGGCGGCGTTGGTGCTCGCCGCAGCCATTCCACCCAGTAGAAATGCGATCCCGAGGAGGGCGTAGTTGTCGGTGGTGGTCGCGGCGAGCGCGGCGATCGCCGTCAGCGCGAGCCCGATGGAGATGACCCATTTCTCACCGAATCTGTCGGCCATCGCTCCCCACGCCACCAAGGTGAGAACCATGCCGAAAGTGGGTGCAGCGGCCAGGGTTCCGGCTTGTGTCAACGAGAGACCGTGCTCGGAATGCAGCAGCGGGATCAAAAAGGCGGGGGTGCTGACGAAGACGGTGCCTGCGGCCTGGGCTGCGACGCCGATTCCGAGCATCGTCCACGCCTTCGGGGAGACGGCCGTCTTTTCCAACCGCGACGCCTGCGTCATGGTGCCCTCCGATTTCTACGCTGTTCGACGATGCCGACGCTACTCGTGTGGTTTCACATGTTGAAACCAGAATCCCACTATTCGGTCAAACGTGGGGGGCCCAGGGTGCGAAGTGTCCACCCCTTTTCGAGCGAACGGTACGACGATCGCCTTGGGTGCGCCGAAAGGTACGTTCGCTCGGGAAGGGGTCAGCGATGGGGCAGGCGAACCGTGAAGATCGTGCGCCCGTCCACCTGGTCGACGCCGATGGTGCCGCCGTGCAAGTGCACGTTTTCGACGGCGAGGGAGAGCCCGAGTCCGCTGCCCTCGCTGCGTCCGCGCGCGGTGTCGACCTTGTAGAACCGCCGAAAAATCGCCTGCCGGTCTTCGGGTGAGATGCCGGGGCCGTGGTCGACGACGGTGATGACGGAGAAACCGGGTTCTGCGCTCAACTCGACGCGAACCGGAGGCGCTCCGTGGCGCAGTGCGTTGCCGACGAGGTTGGCGACGACTATGTCGATTCGACGTGAATCCACTCTGGCGCTGATGCTTTCGGGTGCACGGCGTTCGACGGTTTCTGTCCAACCTCGGCTCTCGAGTGTGCGCTCGGTCAATTCGACGAGGTCGACGTCGTCGAGGACGAGACGCGCCTGTTGTGAGTCGTGGCGCGACATTTCGATCAGATCTTCGACAAGTCGAGTGAGCTTGCCGATCTCACTGCTCACGATGCGCGCTGCAGCGGCAGCGTCCGGCGGAAGATTGGGGATCTCTTCGCGGAGGATTTCGCTGACCGGAACCAATGCCGCCAGCGGCGTTCGAAGCTCGTGGGAGACGTCGGCGACAAATCTTCTCGACTGCTCTTCCGATTCTTCCAGGCCTCGGATGACCGCTTCGTTGCGAGCGACCATGTTGTTGAAAGTTGTTGTGACCTGGGCAAGTTCGGCTACTCCGTCTTCGGGGAGCCGGACGCTCAGGTCGCCGTCGGCGGCGCGGGCGGCGGCCTCGTCCAGGCGTTTGAGCGGACGGACCAGCGTCGACGCAATCCAGAGTCCGAGCAGACCGCTCACCAGCACACCCGCCGCGAGGGTGAGACCGACTGCTCGAAGCAGGTCGTCGAACTTGTCCTGCACCCCTACCAGCGGCCGGATGGTGACGGCTTTGACCAGTGTCTCGTTGTCGTAGCCGTCGTCTGCAGTCATGTCCACGACATTGACCGACATTCCCAACATGATGCGCTGGGAGTCGAGTCTCTCGAAGCGGATCAGTTTGGGACTGTCCAAACCCTCTTCGAAGCTGGGTGGGATCGTTGCCGCATCCACTGATCCTTGACGAATGACTTCGCCGTCGACGATCAGAGTCATGTCGGACTGGAAGATCTGTCCGAGGGTGTCAGGTGTCAGCCCGTCTACCGGCGGTCCGTTGCTGTACTGCAGTTCGTCGCGAAATTGTGCCGTTGCCACGTCCTGAGCGTTGGAATAGATCCACGACCGCGCCATGAACGAGACGACGCCTGCGGTTGCCCCGGCGATGATCACGACGATTGCGATGAACACGAGCACGAGCCTGGTCCGAAGACCGTCGACCCGAAGCCAGGTCGGTCTCATCGGGCCGGGCTGGTGTTGAAGCGATACCCGAACCCGCGCACCGTTTCGATCACGGTCGGTGCGGCTGGGTCGTCCTCGATCTTTCCGCGCAGCCGCTGCACTGCTGCATCGACGATTCGTGAGTCGCCCAGGTATTCCTGGTCCCAGGCTGCGGACAACAATTGCCTGCGGCTGAGAACCTGTCCGGGGTTTTCGGTCAGCGCCAGTATCAGTCGGAGTTCGGTCGGAGTCAGGGTCAGCAGCGTCCCGGCCTTGCGTACCTGCAATGACGACCGATCCAATTCCAGGTCGCCGAACTTCTCTGCGCCCGGCGCCACATCTGAACGCGTCGTTGCGGGCGCCGAGCGCCGCACGACGGCTTTGATCCGAGCATCAAGTACACGCGGACTGGCCGGTTTGACGACGTAGTCGTCGGCACCGGCCTCGAGGCCCGCAACAGTGTCGATGTCGTCGGATCTGGCGGTCAAGATGATGATCGGGATCGAACTGCGCGTACGGATGCGTCGACAGATCTCGTAACCGTCGGCTCCTGGCAGTCCGAGGTCGAGTAGGACGAGGTCGGTGGAGCCGAGGACGTCGTCGAAATCGCCGTTACCGTCGGGCCGATGGCTGACGTTGTGCCCGAGTCGGTTCAGTCCCAACGTGATTGCCTCGGCTACCGCTGGATCGTCTTCTATGAAAAGAATGCTCACCATGCGCTCACCTTGGACTCGCCATGATCAGGGGCCTTCTGCGGTCGGAGGAATCTCGGTCAGCCAAGGGTACAGGGGTCACACTTTCGAGAGCCGTTCGTTGCCTGAGTCTGCCAGTACCGCGTGCCGTGCGACGCTGGTGTTCAACGGAAATGCCGACACGGCGAGGGTGTAGCAGCCGACGAGCAGTAGCGCACCGATCACGTCACTCGGCCGGTGCCATTGCAACACGACTACCGAGATCGCGGTCCCGATGGTGATCAGCGCGCCGTTGACTGCAACGACTGCCCGCCACCTCGAGGGTGTGACGAGCACGATCGCGCAGACCAGAGCAGCGATGGCCGTCAGTGTGCCGCTGGGGAAGGAATTGTGCATCACCAGACCGTTCAGGTCCGGTCGATCCAACGATTGTTTGAGAACCCAGGCCGTCGTGATGGGACCGAGGGTCACGACGACGACGCGTAGGGCCAGCGCAATCGGGTTGTTGCGCAATGTGATCATGAGTGCCACGAGCACTCCTCCCACTATCAGTATCGGAGTGACGAGGCCGATGAACTCGGTGGAGAACACACTGAGTCCTTCGGAAGTGGCCGCGCCCACCATGAGTTGTTGGTCGACGATCTGACCACCAGTAGTGTTGACTGCCAGTTCGAATTCGACGACTCCGAGGATCAGGAGTGCCAGTGCGGCAATCAGTCTCGCGGGTTTGACTCGAGTCATGATCAGCCTTCCGCTCTCTCGTCCGAAGGGTTGCTCAGTTGGGGCGGGCATTCCCCGCCGGGAGTGGTTGCCAATTCGAAATGCCACATCTCGTTGGCATAGGTCTGACAGAGGCCGTAATCATTGCCGTGCTGGATGAGCCAGTCGTCGGCGTCGGTCGGTCCGATGTCGACGGCTTGTCCGCTGACATGCTTCGACAGGCTCGGGGAGTGCACCCATTTGGACGCTTCGTTCATGCTGCCGTACTTGACGACGGCTTCGTCGAACAGTCGCTGTTGGTATGCGGCGGACCGCCAACCCGAGGTGACGTGCATGTTCACTCCGGAGGCCTGTGCGTCGGCCGCTGCCGACTGCAGCGCCGCGAGCAGTGCGGAATCGAGACGGGCCAGTGCAGGTACATGGGTATCCTGCACGCTGATGCCGTCCTCGATCTCGCCGCCTGCAGGTCCTGAATCAGGCTGAGTGGCAAGGTAATTACCACTCTTGGGCTTTGCTTCTTCTGTGTACGAGCATGCGCTGAGCGTGAGCGCACCGAGTACGACTGCACCGAGTGCGGCGAGGCGGATTATTCCGCGGTGGCTGGGCATACAACAGAGACTGCTCGGTCAGTGTCACCGTCAGGTGGTCGCCGTTCGTCGACGGTGTCACGGTCTGAAACAGCTCTGTAACAGGACGGAACGGGGCTGGTGAGCGCGCTTTACGCGGGGCGCGGGATCGATGCGAAAGTCGACAGTTCGAACCACGAAGGCAAGCTACGACGCAACGCCGTAGGCCCCGAAATGGTGACGTCACCTGACCGTATGGCGTCCGACCAGGTCAGGTTACCGCGCCAGATCTCGGTCATCGATCGCAAGCCGGCAGAGACCGACACCGCAACGTCGAAACCCGGATCGATATCGCACATGTCCACCTCCCCGGAATTGATGACGAGCCACCAGTTTCGCGAATGTTCACGCACGCCGGAGAAAACGAAGTGCACCACGGTCTTTCCGTCGGGAACCACGGAGTGATCCACGCGTCGATGCATGTCCCACAGCAGCAGTTTCGGATCCAGGTCTTCATCGCCCAGCTCGCCGATCCACCTGGTACCCCAGATTCCGAGAGCTTCGACCACAGGGCGCAGTTCTCGGCCCGCGTCGGTCAATCGGTAACTGACGACGCAGTCGGTTTCTTCTCGCTCCACGATGCCGGCGATCGCGAGTTGGTGCAGCCGCGTGGAGAGCAGAGTCGGTGACATTCGCGGAAGTCCGCGTCGGAGATCGTTGAAATGGTCGCTTCCCATCATCAGTTCGCGGAGGAGAAGCAGCGTCCACCGCTCGTCGAGTAGCTCCATCGCCTTGGCGACGGGGCAGAACTGGTGGTACGAGGACCCCATCATTCGATCGTAGGCCTCTGGAGTGCTCCGGTACAGATTTCGTACTGGAGCGGAGTGAGCCGTCGTCGTAGCGTCGAAGTAACGGCATGAATGTTGTCGGGCTCCGAGGTTGTTGGGCTCCGAGTACCAAAAATATTGAAGGAGAACGGTAATGAGTGAATCGACGGAAACGCTCGGGCTGGATCGTGAGCTGAAGGCCAAGCATCGGGCCATGTGGGGTCTCGGTAACTATCCGGCGGTGGCCACGCAGGTCATTGCGGAACTCGGGCCGGTACTGGTCGGCGAGTGCGGTGTGCAGAAGGGTGACCGCGTGCTGGACGTCGCGGCGGGGTCCGGCAATGCCGCCATTCCGGCGGCCGCGCTGGGTGCGCAGGTGATTGCCACTGACCTGGCTCCCGAATTGTTCGTAGCGGGTAAGGAGGCCGCTTCCCTCGCCGGAGTCGAATTGGACTGGCAGGAGGCCGATGCCGAGGCTCTTCCTTTCAGTGACAACGAGTTCGACGTGGTGCTTTCGTGCGTCGGTGTGATGTTCGCACCGCATCATCAGCGCGCCGCGGACGAACTTGTGCGAGTGTGCCGACCCGGCGGAAAGATCGGAGTGCTGAGTTGGACTCCGACGGGATTCATCGGCGAGATGTTCAAAACGATGAAGCCGTACGCACCGCCGCCGCCTCCTGGTTCGCAGCCGGCGCCTTTGTGGGGCGATGAGAACCATGTTCGTGATCTGCTCGGCGATGTGGCCTCGAGGAAAGACGTACTTCGTGTGGACACATTCAGCGGGCCGGAAGAGTTCCGTGATTTTTTCAAGAAGAATTACGGGCCGACCATCGCGGTGTACCGGAACATCGCCGGCGATCCTGACCGAACGCAGGCGCTGGACCGCGATCTGCTCGAATTGGCGGAAAGGTACGGCAGCGGAAGCGAACCGTTCACGATGGAGTGGGAGTACCTGCTGGTCACCGCGACGCCCGATGGGGGAGGTGCGTGATGACGACGGTCGAGTTCGCGCCACTGAAATCGACGATCACAGGTTCTGTGTTCGGCCCCCGAGATCCGGAGTACGACGACGCCAGATCGATCTGGAACGGGCAGATCGATCATCGTCCGGCGGTGATCGCCAGGTGCCGGTCGGCGTCGGATGTGGCTGTGGCACTTGCATTTGCCAGAGCCCATTCGTTGGAGGTTTCGGTCAGAGGTGGCGGGCATTCCTACCGAGGCACATCGGTGTGTGAAGGCGGCGTGATGATCGATCTCAGTGCGATCAACGTAGTCAGCGTCGCCCCGTCAGCAAAGCGAGCCAGGGTCGGTGGTGGTGCGACGATCGCCGACCTCGACAAGGCGACGCAGGAACACGGGTTGGCGGTGACCGGCGGAGTGATCAGTGATACCGGCGTCGGTGGCCTGACACTCGGTGGTGGCATGGGGTGGTTGACCCGCACGCTCGGCCTGTCGATCGACAATCTGGTGTCGGCGGAGGTGGTGCTCGCCGACGGTTCGATCGTTCGAGCCTCCGAGAACGATCACAGCGACTTGTTCTGGGCACTGCGCGGTGGCGGCGGAAATTTCGGAGTGGTCACCGAGTTCGAGTACCGTCTGAGCGAGATCGGTCCGGAAGTGCATCTGGGACTGTTCTTCTGGGGGATGGAGGACGGACCCGCGGCGCTTCGTCTGTGCCGCGAGGTAGTGCCTGCCCTGCCGAGAAATGCGGGCGCGATGGTTGCCGTCAGTTTGTCCGCGCCGCCGGCGCCGTTTGTCCCGGATCAATTTCACCTACTGCCCGGATACGCGTTGCTGGTAGCCGGTTTCGGATCGGAAGTAGAACACTCGAACGCGATTGCGCCGATTCGAGAGGGCTTGCCGACGCTTTTCGAGTTCGTCACTCCGATCCCGTACGTCGGCTTGCAGTCGATGCTCGACGAATCGGAACCGTGGGGTGCGTACGCCTATGAGAAGGCTTTGGACCTGGTGGATTTCTCCGACGACGTGATCGATGTTCTGACCGAACAAGCGGGCAAGAAATCGTCGCCGATGTCCTTCATGCCGATCTTTCCGCTGCAGGGAGCTTTCACTTCCGTCGGCGAGGACGACACAGCGTTCGGTGGTTCTCGCACACCGCATTACGTGTGCAATATGACGGCGACGGCCACCGATGCCGGGACGCTGGAATTGGATCGATCGTGGGTGCGTGAGACCTGGGAAGCCTTGCGTCCGTTCTCGTCCAACCAAGGCGGGTACGTCAACTTCATGACCGACGTCGACGAGGACCGAGTGCGAGCTTCCTACGGCGCGGGGAAGTACGCGCGGTTGTCCGCAGTCAAAGCGAAGTACGACCCGGACAACGTGTTTCACCTCAATGCAAACATTCTGCCTGTGTGAAGCTTGTGCTCAGACCGTGAACACCAGTCAGGCGGTGAACACCAGGATGACGACGATCAGTGCGGCCAAGACGATGACGGCGACCATGCCGGTCATGGCGAGGGGAGCCCATGCGACTACCTTGTCGCGGGTGCTGGCATCGGCGGGTCCGGTCGGCATCCGCGGCGGCCAGGAGAACATGTCCATCGGACTGGGAACATTTCGCAGTGGCGTGTTCTGTTGCACTGCAGGAAGTCCGGTGACCGTGGAGCCGGTCAGGCGATTGCGGCGGTGTGGGTCGGCGAGTTGTGTGGTGCGGTGAGCCCAGGCCGGCACGGCGCCCTCGGACGAGTAGACGGGAGCGTCGATCAACTGATCGATCGTGCCGCCGCCGGTCGCGGCTGCGGCGAGCGCGTCGCGTGCCTGAGCCATCGTCGGCCGACGGGTCGGGTCCGGCTCGAGGAGCTGAAGGAGAACATCGGTGAGCGGTCCAGACTTGGTGGGTCGGTAGATCTCGGCCTTGGCGACACGATGCAGTAGGGCGATGGCGTCCGAGTCGATGCCGAAGGGCGGTTGGCCCTCGATCACCGTGTAGAGCGTCGACCCGAGTGAGAAGACGTCGCTGGCCTCGGTGGGGTCGTCGCCGCGGGCAACTTCGGGTGCGAAGTACGCGGGAGTGCCGGTGATGACCTCGTCCTGGGTGTCGGACACGTCGCTCTTTGCGCGGGCGATGCCGAAGTCGCTGATCTTGACGGTGCCGAGGGACTTGCCTCGGTCGGCGATCAGGATGTTGCCGGGTTTGATGTCGCGGTGGACGATGCCGGCGGCGTGCGCTTCGGTGAGTGCCGCAGCGATCTGTGCGCCGATCTGCGCGACTTCGAGTGGTGGCAACGTGTCGGCCAGGTTCATGGCCTGGGCGAGGCTGCGGGCCGGGAAGTATTCCATGACCAGCCAGGGTTCGCCGGACTCGATCGCGACGTCGTACATGGCGATGGAGTGGGGATGGGTGAGCTTTGCGGCGTTCCTGCCCTCGCGCAATGTACGTTCGCGGACCTCTTCGGCCGTTTCGGTGTCGAGGCCTTCCGTGCTTGTGACCTGTTTCACCGCGACGTCGCGGCTGAGGAGGGTGTCGCGGGCCAGCCAGACGGCGCCCATCCCTCCGTCGCCGATCTTGGAGCGGAGTCGGTACCGCCCCGCCAGCAGGTATTCGGGCCCGATGCCCCTCCCGGTCTGCTCTTGAGCTGTCACATCTCAAGGTTAATGGATTGATGCCACTGTGACGCTCGAGGCTCCTGTGAACTGGGTTTTTGGCTCTGCTTGACGTGTCGGGGGTGACACGGTTTACTGAAAACAGTTCGAAAATATGTTCGAAATTGCTGTTCGTTGGATGCATGTCAGACCCGACTTCCCCGCGGTTTGCCGGCTGGTTATGGATTGCTGCCGAGTGAGTTTTTCCGGTGTTCCGGAGGATGGGGATGACCGAGGTGACCGAGTTGGTAGAGCTGTCGGCAGATGCGGCGGGGTTGTCCCGTCAGGATCGGCTGGCACAGCTCCGCCGACAGATCGCGTCCATTCCCTCGCGAGGCGATACGTCGTTTTCGGGACCGAGTGTTTCCGGACCTGGTGTTTCTGTGGCTGGTGTTTCCGGGACAAGTGCAGCGGCCTCCGAGAGTGTTGCCGACCGGGACAGGCCGGTCGTGGACCGTGCGCACAAAGCCGGTGTCCTCCCGGTGCCGGAGGGTATCGCCGCATTGTTACCGCAGGGCGGTTTGGTGCGCGGAACCGTGGTGTCCGTCGAGGGTGCAGCGTCCTTGCTTTTGGGATTGGTCGCGTCGGTGACGGCGTCCGGAGGACATGTTGCAGTCATCGGGCAGCCTCGACTGGGATTGCTGGCGGCGTACGAGATGGGTGCGCAACTGGAACGTCTGGCACTCATTCCGGCGCCTGGGCCGGATCCGGTCGAGATCGCCGCCGTGCTGCTCGACGGTATGGATCTGGTGATTCTGGGATTGGCGGGTGCGTCGGTATCCCCGTCGCGTGCTCGGGCGGTGGTCGCACGTGCTCGGAGCAAGGGCTCGACTCTTGTTGTCACCGAAGGTCACTGGGACGGAGCCGAGGTTCGGTTGGACGCTCGGGTTCATGGCTATGGTGGGTTCGGTCAGGGCCGGGAGTTGGGGCGTGGACGGCTCAGTTCCCTGAGCCTCGCGGTTCGTGCTCGGGGGCGCTCGTTCCAGCCCCGGACCACGCGTCTGGACATCTGCAGTGCAGCCGGGCGGGTCGAGTGGGTACCTTCTCGGCCGGTCGAGGATGTGTCGTCGCAGGTGGTGTCGGAGCAGGTGGTGTCACTGTGAGCAGAGTTCTGGCGTTGTGGTGCCCGGACTGGCCGGCGGTGGCAGCGGCAGCGCTTGCCGATCTTCCGGCCACACATCCCGTCGCGGTCACTTCGGGTAATCGGGTGATCGCATGTTCGGCGACGGCTCGTGCGGAGGGAGTGCGACGAGGCCTGCGCCGACGCGAGTCGCAGGCTCGCTGCCCGGAACTGTATGTGGCGATGGCAGATCCGGAACGCGATGCAAGATTGTTCGAGCCGGTGGCCGCGGCCATCGACGCGGTGGCACCGGGCGTCGAGGTACTCCGTCCTGGTTTGTTGGTGCTCAGCGCGCGTGGTGTCAGTCGGTACTTCGGTTCTGAGGAAGCTGCGGCGGAACGATTGGTGGATCAGGCATCTGCTGCGGGTGTCGAGAGTCAGGTGGGGGTGGCAGATCAGCTGTCCACGGCGGTCATTGCCGCGCGCCGGGCAGCGCTGGTGCCGCCGGGGGAGGGGGCACGGTTTCTGGCGCCGCTACCCATGCCGGAGTTGGCGGCCGAACCCAGCCTGTCTGCACCGCATCGCGGGGAGTTGGTGGATCTGCTGCGCAGGCTCGGGATCAGAACCATCGGTGCTTTTGCGGATCTGCCGGCAGTGGACGTCGCTTCGCGTTTCGGTGCCGATGCGGTGCTCGCGCATCGTGCGGCGCGAGGTGAACCCGAACGGCCACCGTCGGCGCGGACACTTCCGCCGGACCTGGAGGTGGAGCAGCATTACGATCCGTCGATCGAGCGGGTGGATGCCGCAGCGTTTGCCGGGCGCGCCTTGGCGAGTCTCCTGCACGACAAGTTGTCTGCTGCCGCGGTGGCGTGCACCCGTCTGTCGATTTCGGCCAGTACGGGTAACGGTGAAAATCTTTCTCGGACTTGGCGTTGCGCCGAACCTCTGACGCCGGAGGGAACGGCCGATCGAGTGCGATGGCAACTGGATGGCTGGCTCACCGGGCGCAGTGAGACCCGGCCAACCGCAGGCATAGCCGTGTTGCGTCTGGAACCGGTGGAGGTGGTCAGTGCCGGCGCTTTGCAGTTGGGGCTGTGGGGCGGTGTCGGCGACGAGGAGGAACGAGCCAGGCGAGCATTGGTGCGCGTGCAGGGTCTTCTGGGTGGCGAATCGGTTCAGGTCGGTGTCCTGAGCGGAGGTCGAGGGCCCTTGGAGCGAATTACCTTGTTGCCCTTGGGTGACGAGCGGGTAGCTACCCATGATCCGACAGCCCCGTGGCCGGGCCGTCTGCCGCAACCGTCTCCGGGGTCGATCTTCGTCGACAATCCCAAGGTGTGGCTGGGGGATGTGGCCGGCAACGCCGTGTACGTCACTGAGCGCGGTGTCTTCAGTTCGCAGCCGGGAAGGCTGAAGTGGGGGAGCAAGGAATGGGCAGTGCAGGGGTGGGCCGGGCCCTGGCCGGTTGACGAGCGATGGTGGGACGCTGCCTCGGCACGCACGGCGGCACGGGCTCAGGTTCTGTTGGAGGAATCGCGTGCGCTGCTGATGATCTGTGAAGGCGGTGGATGGTCGGTGGAGGGTGTGTACGAATGAGCTCGCGGGTATAGCTAGCTGTACCCGCCTGGTCGAGTCGACTGTACGAACAGTAGGGGCGTTGGCACCATCGTCATGCCGTCGCTCGGCTCCTAGCGTTGATGACATTCAAAAAGTAACCGTTGCAATGATTCTCACCGTTGCAACTCTTTACGAGGAGTGTCATGGCAACGGCGGGTCGACCTGAAGTTTCCGGAACCGATCGACTTCACTACGAGCAGACGGAGCTGCACGACGCACAACTTCTGGCGTACGACGAGTCTGGCGAAGGCCGGATCGTGGAGGTGTTCGGCGATGTCGCCACAGCCGAGCACATCGTCATCTTCGTGCCGGGCAACGACAACGGATTGGGAAACTACTTCGACGAGAACCGTCCGACAGGACCACGCGCCAGCGGATGGACACTGGGAAGAATGCTCCGAACGCTCGGACCGAACGATCACGTCGCGGTGATCGTGTGGGTCGGTTATCGGACGCCGTGGGGATTTCTCGAGTCGTTCTCGCGGACACTCGCAGAACGCGGTGCGATCGATCTGGCGCGATTGACACGCATCCTGCCGCATTCGGCGCATGTGACGCTCGTCGGACACAGCTACGGGGCCGTGGTGTGCGGACTCGCCCTCCCGTCGGCGCGAGTAGACGATTGTGTGGTGCTCGGTAGCCCGGGGATGGGGACCAGTTCTCGCGAAGACCTGTGCTTTGCCGGAAATCTCTGGGCCGCGCTGGGGCCGTCGGACTGGATTCGGTATTTCCCACGCGTGAAGATCGGTCGCCTCGGGCACGGCCCGTCTCCAGTTCGGGCGCAGCACGGAGCTGTTGTTTTCGACACCGGTGCCATTCGAGGGCATTGTGGATACTTCGCCGATGCAAGCGAGTCGCTGCGCAACATCGCGAGGATCGGGCTCGGTCGCTACGACGAGGTCACGCGGCCAGGGCAGTTGCCGCCTCGGCTGACAGCTTCAGCAATCCACGAGGACAGGTCTATCCTGGGAACTCGTGAGTGTCGCTAACGTACGAAGTGCCGGCGGGGTCCAGATCAGCTACCGCGATTCCGGCTCGCATCCCAGTGTTGCCGATCTGCCTCCGGTAGTCCTCGTGCACGGGATGGGTGGCGACAGCGGTACCTGGGACAAGTTCGCGCGGACCTTGCGATCACGCAACCGGCGAGTTGTCTCGGTCGATCTTCGCGGCCACGGCCGGAGCGCTCGGGCGTCGTCGTATCTGTTCGACGAGTTCGCCGACGACGTCATGGACGTGTGTGATCATCTCGAACTCGATCAGGTGGATCTCGTCGGCCATTCGCTCGGCGGGCACGCGGCGTCGTTGATCGCGCAGAAACGACCCACCGTGGTGCGGAAGTTGGTCATCGAGGAAGCGCCGTTGCCGCTACGCGCAGGTGACGCAGAACAGGTATTCGCGAGGAAATTGCCGAGTGTGCCAGAACTGTGGCATGCAACAACAAGTCTGGTGCGGCATCCGCGAGCTGCGCTGACGTTCGATCGCTCGATGACGCGGTCCGCGCTCGAGCAGTTCCGCCGACCGGATCCGCAGTGGTGGGATCGGTTGCCGCTCATCGAGGCTGACATGTTGTTCCTGCGTGGAGGTCTGGGCGGGATGGTGGATCCCGATCGCCTCGACGCTGTTGCCGCCACCGTCGCGCGCTGCGAATTGGTCTCGTTCCGTACCGGCCACAGTGTCCATCGCGACGGCCATCGCCAATTCGAATCCGTTGTGTTGCCGTTCATTTCCTGAAAGCGCAATACTCGATCAGTTCCGGCAGGAACCCATCCGCTACGCGTGCGGCACCGAATGTACTTCCATGCATACCAACGGCAACGACTGGTCCGCACACGAATACGTCGACGCGGTAGCACGATCCGTTCACGGTGAGACCGTCCGATGGCCGCAGGGACCGAGTATGGATGCGGTGATCGTTCTGCCAGTTCATGCCCGAAACCATCCGGGGAAGAATGCGGTTCTGCTCTGGAATCACGACTTCGGTTGGTCGTGGGGTGTCGAGGAGGCTGACGTGCGAAGGACGATTTCGATTGTCGACCCTCTCGGTATCGGCCGGACACCGGATCCGCTGCGCTGCGCGGATCGAGTCATCGAACTGATCAGCGCCGAGGCAGTTTGCTCGCGCATGTGTAGCGAACACTGATTCGGTCAACTCTGGGGCCACAACGCCTCCGAGAGGACGACGCCCGTGAACCCAGAGAACGTTCCTGCCTCGCACTGTCATTCATTGCCGCGCCGGACGTTCCTCGGTGGCGTCGGTGCTCTTGTCCTCGCCGGAGTGGCAGACGTGGCAACCGGCGCGGCGAGCGCGGCGCCGGCGAAAGCATCGCCCGCCGATCGGTTTCCGCAGAAACCCAACATCGTTGTCATCATCACCGATCAGGAGCGCCGGCCGATGTATTGGCCGCAGGGCTGGGCTGATCAGAATCTGCCCAACCGCAAGAGGATTGCCGATCACGGGCTGACGTTCGACCAGGCAGTGTGCAATACCGCGATGTGCTCGCCCAGTCGTAGTACGTTCTTCACCGGCCTCTTTCCCGCGCAGCACGGGGTCACCAGAACCCTCACCGAAGGCGGCACTGTCTCACCCACCGAGCCACAGTTACAAGTCTCCGAGCAGAACATGGCAAAGCTGCTGGCGTCGGCCGGCTACAACGTTCAGTACCGGGGGAAGTGGCATCTGAGCAAAGGCGTCGAGGGTGGTGATCCGACAAGTGACGATGTAGCGGGATTCGGCTTCGAAGGGTGGATTCCCCCCGACGCGGGTCAGGACACCAATCCGGACCACTTCGGTGGCGGGTGCGCCGACCATGATCGCGGTGTTGCCGAGGAGGCAGTCGATTTCCTCTCCGGATCTGCGGTCGCATCCGGGCAGCCTTGGGCGCTCATCGTCTCGTTCGTGAACCCACACGACGTCCTCGCGTACCCCCAGACCTGGAATGCGATGAACGGAACGTGCGACAACTATGGATCGGACGCGCCAGGCGCCTTCGAGCTGGGGATCGACTTGCCGCCCACTTTCGACGAGATCCTGGCACTCAATCACAAACCGACAGCGCAGGTTCAGTCGGAATTGCTACTCGCAGCCGGGCTCGGGCCGCTGCTCGGGCCTGATCAGGCACGCAACTACATCAACTTCTACGCCTACATGCACAAGGTGGTCGACGAACACATCGGCAGCGTGCTCGACGCGATCGAAGCCACCCCGCAGATGCTCGACGACACCGTGATCGTACGGATGTCCGATCACGGAGAGATGGGGATGAGCCACGGAGGTTTGCGGCAGAAGGTGTTCAACGCCTACGAGGAAACGCTGCGCGTTCCACTGGTCATCAGCAACCCCTTGCTGTTTCCCGAACCCGTTCGCACAGACGCCTTGGCGTCGTTGATCGACGTGATGCCCACTCTCGCCACTCTCGCCCAAGCGCCAGCGCGTGAATCGTGGAACTTCTCGGGTACCGATCTGACACCGGTCATCGTCGACGCTGCCGCCTACCCCCACGGTCCCAGCGCGCAGGTTCAGGACACGATTCTGTTCACCTACGACGATCAGAATTGTGCGACGCCCGACGGTCAGAACATCGTCACCCAGCCCAATCACATCCGCTGCATCCGGGAGAACCGATGGAAGTACACGATGTACTTCGATCCTGCGGGAGTTGCTGCGCCGCAATACGAACTCTACGACTTACAAGCCGACCCCTTGGAACTGAACAATCTCGCCAATCCGCTCAATATCGGCTCGTATCGGCCGGATCTGGCGGCTCAGATGAACGCCAAGCTCTTCGCAGTGATGGAGACCAAGGGCGTTTCTCTGAAGGAATAGATCGAATTTCGCCAAAACTGATTCACGTTTCAGTTCTGCGGGCATGCTGATGGGGCATCTGTCTTCGGTTCGGGAAGAAGGAATGTCATGACTGTCACCTCGCCGGGGCGAGAAGGTTTCAGTACTCTTCGGTCGGGAGGGTTGAACTGGGATTCGTTCCCACTCCGATTGTTCACCAAGGGAAATGCCAAATTCTGGAACCCAACCGACCTCGATTTTTCCCAGGACGCTCGTGACTGGCAGGAGCTGACCAGCGAGCAGCAGCGCAGCGCCACCTTCCTGTGCGCGCAGTTCATTGCCGGTGAAGAAGCCGTCACCGAAGACATTCAACCGTTCATGAAAGCGATGTCGACCGAGGGGCGATTCGGCGACGAGATGTACTTGACGCAGTTCTGTTTCGAGGAAGCCAAGCACACCCAGGTCTTTCGGCTGTGGATGGACGAAGTGGGATTGACCAGCGATCTGCATTCCTACGTCGCTGACAATCCGTACTACCGGCAACTGTTCTACGAGGAGTTGCCTTCGTCGCTACGCATTCTCGAGACGGATCCGAGTCCGGTCAACCAGGTGCGTGCCAGCGTCACGTACAACCACGTCATCGAGGGCAGTCTGGCGTTGACGGGCTACTACGCCTGGCAGAAAGTCTGTGCGACGCGCGGAATCCTGCCTGGCATGCAGCAATTGGTGCGAAAGATCGGTGACGACGAGCGACGGCACATGGCTTGGGGGACGTTCACCTGCCGAAGGCACGTAGCTGCCGACGATCACAACTGGGACGTCGTCCAGCAGCGGATGGGTGAACTCATGCCCATGGCACTCGGAATGATCAACTGGGTCAACGATCAATTCGAGGTGCAGCCGTTCGGTTTGGACAATCAGGAGTTCCTCGAGTACGCCGCAGACCGTGCGCAGCGCCGACTTTCGGCGATCGAGTCCGCGCGCGGGCGCGACGTCGCCGAGATCGACCTCGACTATTCGCCGGAGACCCTCGAGGAAAAGTTCGGGGCGGAAGATGCCGCTGCGATGAGTGAGGCGGCCAAATGACAGCGAATTCTACTGGGGCCAAGCCGAGTTCTGGATGACCTCGACAAAATCGATGTGCCGAAATCCCGGCACAAAATGTTCGAGTACGTCAGCGTTGACCGTCCCGAATGTACTTTCGGGACGGTGCTTGAAGCCTTCGGTGAAAGCCTTCAAGATCTGATTCTTGAAATCCGGGCGCGGGTGAGCCTCGGTGACGGCGTCAATGTCGGCCTGGTCGAGTTCGCTGTATCCGATTCCGAGTACATCGGTCTCCACACCCGCTGTCACCAAGGCGATTTCGGGTTCCAATCGGGAGGGGATCTCGGGCGTCGTGTGCAGAGCGATGCCTTCCCACACTGTGCGGATGTCGGTTTCGTCGACTCCGTAGCCGGTGAGGAATCGCCGCGCTTCGTCGGCGCTGTCCAATTCGAAACGTGACGTACTGTCCCGGAATTTCTCGGTGAGCCCCAGGTCGTGGAACATGGCGCCGACGTAGAGCAATTCGGGGTCGGCCTGCAGGCCCAGACGCGCTCCTTGAAGCGATCCGAAGAGGAAGACACGTCGCGAGTGGTGAAACAGTAACTCGGACGCCGTATCTCGTACCAGCTCGGTGGCGTCGGCAGCCATCTTCGAATCGGGGATTTTCACACCGGCAATGATCGTGGTCATCGGTACCTGCTTGCTCGTCGTTGCTGCGAATTTCTCGGTCTATCCCAGTGTCGGTCGAGCACGCCCGCGGGCGCACCCTGATCTCGGCCATACTGTCCACAGATCAGGACGAAGGAGAGCGCATCGTGACCGCAGTGCATCGAGTTGCCGTCCTGGTGTTCGACGGCGTCAAACTGCTCGACGTCGCAGGTCCGAGTGAGGTGTTCGCGGAAGCCAATCGCGGCGGGGCGAACTACGAGTTGGTGATCTGCTCGGTAGGTGGACACGATGTCGACTCCTCGACCGGGATGCGCATTCCGGTCGACCGTGACGTTGTAGATTCCGGTTCTTTCGACACGTTGCTGGTCATGGGTGGAGACGTGTTCCCGTCGACGCCGGTGAGTCCGGAACTGCGCGAGGCAGCGAGCGATCTGGCGGGGCGTTCGGGCCGGGTTGCCTCGATCTGTACCGGGACATTCATTCTTGCGGCGAGTGGATTGCTCGACGGACGCCGCGCAACGACACATTGGCAACACACGGCAACGCTGGCGCGCGCCTATCCACAGATCACGGTGGTTCCTGACGCCATCTTCATTCAGGATGGCGCGGTGTTCTCGTCTGCGGGTGTGACCGCGGGCATCGACCTCGCGCTCGCATTGCTCGAGCGTGATCATGGTGCAGAAATGGCTCGACGCGTCGCACAACTTCTGGTGGTATTTCTCCAGCGTCCAGGCGGACAGTCACAGTTTTCGCCCTCGCTCAGTGGGCCGCGGCCTCGGGTCCCTGCGCTCCGAGAAGTGGTCGACGCCGTCGCGGCCGATCCGGCGGGGGAGTATTCGGTCGAGCAACTGGCTGCCCTGGCGCACCTGAGCCCGCGTCATCTGACGAGGCTCTTTCGCGAAGAATTAGGGACGACGCCGGCCAAATACGTCGAGTTGATCCGTTTCGACGCTGCGAAGGCGCTCCTCGATGCCGGCCACTCGGTGACCGAAGCCGCGCAGTTGGCGGGATTCGGCAGTTCGGAATCCCTACGACGAGCATTTTCGACTCATCTCGGAATCTCGCCCCAGGTGTACCGTCGTCGGTTTCAAGCGTTCGGCTAGGACTGACTTTCGTGCTTGCCTTGTGGCGGGCTCATGCCCTGCTTGTCGAGCCAGGCAAGGCTGTAATCGGCGATCTCACGCCAACCGTGGTCGATGGTCAGCGAGTGACCTCGGTCGCCGAATACCTTGTATTCGTTGATCGTCGGGGCCTTGGCGTACTTCTTGAACGAGCTGTCCGAACTGGCCTTCGGTACTGTGCGATCCTTACCGCCGCCGATCATCAGGAGGGGGCCGCGGCGGGCGTTGAAATCCACTGCAGCGGGGCTGTGGGGCGCGAAGTTGGCGAGTGCTGCCTCGAACAACGGCCGTCCGGGGGCGGGAATTGCATACTGCTCGAACAGGGCGTCGGACTCGTCCTGGGACACGGCGCTGGCGAAGGACTTGTGGAACGATTTTCTGTTGTGTGAGTAGGCCTTCCGGTAGTTGCCAGGGTTGGACAGGACAGGGAACACGCTTCCAAGCTGAACGAGAGGAAGTTTCAACACACCTTTGGGCTGAGCGGGGTCGATGGCAATTGCCGCGGTCGCCAACTTCTGGCCCAGCAGTTTCTGCGCGATCAAACCTCCGAACGAATGCCCGACCACGATCGGTGGTTCGTCGAGATCAGCGATCACCTTGGCGTAGTGGTCCGTCACGTCGTCGATGCCGTGTCCCGCGATGTCCTCCGGGTGTTCGCGCGTCTCACCCACCGTGGACGCATCCCCTGGCCATCCGGGTGCCATCGTGGAGTACCCCTGCGCGTTGAAAACCTGCGCCCAGGGATCCCACGTGGTCGGGTGCATCCAGAGTCCGTGGATGAACAGAACAGTCGGGTTGGACTTGGGCGACATGCGCGCTCCCCGCTATCGGACCGATGATCGATACGGGATGCCCGCTTTTTACAACCTCACGCATATTTTGTGGAGCTTTTCCGTCGGGTCATCCCGTTCTGTTGTTCGAAGATGGCACGATCGTGGCATGGCACCAACCGGCTCCGCGAAGGCGATGGCACTGTGGACCACCGCTTTTGTTGTCTCACAAGCAAACATTGCGCGTTTACTCGGGCCGGTGGCTCCTAAGGTATTGGAAGTGCAGACGGCGTTTTCCGCTCGTCGGTACCTCGAGATCTTGGACTCCATGGATGCGGAGGCCACGGCGCGATTTCGTAGTCACTACTACCCGGACTTCGTACATCCCGCGATCTACGCGATGGCTTTGCGGTCCGCAGGCAAGCGGCTCGGAGAGCGGGTTCCCCTTTCGGCCGCAACTCGGCGTGCGCTTGCCGTAGCGCCGGTGCTGTCGGCGGCGGGCGATTATGTCGAGAACGTGGTCGGCCTCCATTTCCTCGATCATCGCGACAGCATCACCGACTCGAGGGTTCGCGCCGCCTCGACGGTCAGTATTGCCAAATGGGTACTCGCACTCGGAACTTTCGGATATTTGTCGCAGGGTTTTGTCAGAGTATGGGTATCGCGAAAATGAGGAGCACTGATGGCAGTCGAACTCGGTACCGAATACTTCGCTGACGGAGAAGAGTTCCGTCGATGGCTGTGCGAGAACCACGAGGCGGTCCCCGGGCTTTGGCTGAGAATGGCCAAGAAGACCTCGTCACACAGTTCGATCGACTACGACCAAGCGTTGGACGTTGCCCTGTGCTTCGGCTGGATCGACAGCCTCTCCCGGCGAATCGACGACGATTTTTTCGTGCAGAAGTTTTCGCGTCGCACTGCGCGGAGTCCGTGGTCCAAACGCAACGTCGAGATAGTCGCCCGCCTTGACGCTGCGGGACTTCTCGAGCCATCCGGCATCGCTGAGATAGAGAAGGCCAAGGCCGACGGTCGCTGGGATCGCGCGTACGAGGGAGCAGCCAAGGCCGAGGTCCCGAAGGACTTTCTCGATGCGCTTGCGGAAAACCCGAAGGCTCGCGAGTTCTACGCGACGCTCAATTCCACGAATCGATTCACCATCGCGTACCGACTGCAGGAGGCAAAGCGTCCGGAGACACGCGCCAGGCGGATCGAGAAGTTCGTGAACCAACTCGCGGAGGGCAAGAAATTCTACTGAGCTGACTGGGATGGCTGATCGACTTTCAACGTGGCTGACACAATAGGGCTCGTGATCGAAGCCGAGACCTGTTCCGCGCTGTCTGCTGTTGACGAACCGTTGGCAGGCAGCGCTGCCGTCGTGCGGGGTTGGGTATGCCTCGAATTCAATGCCGCTTGGGGCCGTGACGTGCTGGACGGTACGGCCTTGGGGGAGGAGCTTGCCGCCGAGCTGAGTCGGCGAGCTGATGCTGCCGACGTACGAATCATGTTCATTCGGCGACCAGGCCGCACCGATCCGCTGACTGATGGGCACACGGTCTTGCTCGCGCGCTCCGATCCGAGCGACTCGTGGTGCGAACGGTTGCGCATCGATTCACCGGCTGATCTGCTCGACATCGATTTCGCGCTACTCGACGGCCCTCCACCAGGATTGGGCGACTCGGTGGACGAGCCAGTCGTCTTGGTTTGTGCGCACGGTAAGCGTGACCAATGCTGCGCTGTGTTCGGCAGGCCGATTGCCGCAGCGCTGATGTCGTCCTTCGGACCCCAGGTGTGGGAGTGTTCGCATACTGGCGGGCACCGATTTGCGCCGTCGATGATCCTGCTGCCGAGCGGCAATACGTACGGCCGTCTGTCCGCTGGTGAGAGTGTCACGGCCGTGGAGGTGGCTTCCCGAGATCAGGTCCATTTGCCAGGCCTGCGTGGACGGAGTTGCTGGTCTCCTGCGGGGCAGGCTTCGGAAATTGCCGTACGACAACAAATAAGCTGCGGAATCGACGACTTGGCTGTCATCGAGCAGGCCAGTGACGGGACATCCGTCGTCGCACATGTGGACGGCCGGCGATGGGCCGTGGAGACGGCAGTCTCCGAACTCGCGCCGCGTCCACCGAGTTGCGGCGCGGCACCCAAACCGGTCAGGCCAGTTGTCGTCACGTCGATTCGAGAACTGTGATTCCCTCGTCGGTTCCATACGATCAGTCTCGATGAATGCGATCACATGGGCCGGCAGGTGGCGCAGAGGATACGGACTCCATCAGATCCACAGTCTGCTGGCGTGACAAGCGGATTCGGGACTTAGGCAGCGGCGGTTCGGGGGAATAGCGGCACCGTTGCAGGTGCGAAGTAGCATCGCAGCTATGACTGTCGATCTGGTTGCACCTGACGAGGCCTTGTGGGTGTCCTGGTTGGAGTCGCGTGACGAGTGGGGCGGACCGCAGGCGGATCAGCCCGGCTCGGCACTGGGAGTTGCGCAACGTCTAGATCTCGATCTTGCCTCCCGGGATGGATTCGGGCAGTGGGTGCAGGAGTTGTTGGCGCAGCCAGAGGCAGTGCCGGGGCCCGACATTGTCCCGGCAACCAACTGGTGGATCGTTCGAGACGGCAGGTACCTCGGCGCTATCCAGTTGCGGCACAGCTTGAATGAGTTCTTGGCCGATGTCGGTGGTCACATCGGCTATGGGGTCAGGCCGTCGGAACGCCGGAAAGGTTTAGCGTCGGCTGCTCTGCGGGAGGTGCTCACGTATGCAGGCGACCCGGTGGGGCTCAGTCGCGTCCTGATTACCTGCGACGAAACGAACGCGGGTTCACGTAAGGCAATCGAAGGGTGTGGTGGTCTACTCGACAGCGTGCGCCCAGCTGATCAGTTGTCGCGCAACCTCGGTCACACGGGGGATACGCTTCGCTACTGGGCAGTCACGGGCCGGTCGAGCGTCAGTTGACCGATGTCTGACCGTCAACGGGAAGCCACGGTCGCAGGGTAGGCGACACGGGCAGCGATGCTTTCGCTGAGGTCTTGGATTTCTGCGGCGAGGGTATCGCGGCGCTTCGTGTCCGACTCGTGAACGAATGTTGTCGATCCCAGTGTGGCACCGCAGTATTCGATGATGCCGCGCTCGATCTGTGTCTGGAAGGCCTCGTACACACCGTGGCGTTCGAAACTTTCCGCGTCGTCACCCGCGACAGGGATCAGGTGGACCGTGAGTCGGTCCAGTTTCTTCACGAATTCGCTTCCCGGGGTGAACTCGTACGCCCATCCGCTGACGAAGACTCGATCGATCCAACCTTTGAGTAGTGCGGGCATCGACCACCAGTACATCGGAAACACGAGAATCAGATCGTCTGCTCGATCGATTCGGTCCTGCTCGGCTACAACGTCGGCCGGGGGAGTCCCCTTGCCGCGGAACAGGTTCACATCGGCTTTGGAGAATCGGGGATCGAAATTCTCGGCATGTAGGTCCGCGATGTCGACATCGCCGCCCAGGTCGCGGATCGCGTCGGCGGTAGAACGGGCGACATGCTGGGTAAGTGACTGTGGATCGGAGTGGGAGACTACGACGAGTGTGGTCATGAGCGTTCCTTCGGTAGATGGTGCGCTTATGTACTAAGAGTAGGTTACTATTGGTATATAGCGCAAGGAGGTGTCCGATGGCACGAACGAGACTGTCGCGAGCCGACAGGTACGAACAACTCGTGGAGGTGTCGTGGGCACTGGTGCGAGAGGAGGGCGCGGATGCGCTGACCCTCGGCCGGTTGGCTGAACGTGCCGGCGTTGCAAAGCCGGTCGTCTACAGCCATTTCGCCTCCCGCGCTGCGCTGTTGGCGGCCCTCTTCAAGGAATTCGACGATCGTCAGACGGTGATGCTCGGGGAATACCTCGAAGCTGCGGAGGAGTCTGTGAACGGGCGGGCGAATGCCATCGCCGACTCCTATGTCGGATGTTCACTGGCACAGGGGCGTGAACTGACGGGAGTGCTTGCAGCGCTGGAGGGCTCGCCCGAGCTGGAGCAGGTCAAGCGCGAGTCGGAACGCGCCTATTCAGAGCGTTGTCGCGAGGTGCTGGCTCCTTTCAGTGCCGACGGGCTTGGACAATCATCGATGACTGCGATATTCGGTGCTGCAGAGGCCCTCTCGCACGCGGCGGTAGTCGGAGTGCTCTCGCCCGAGGACGCCAAAGGTGAACTTGCCGCGCTGATCGTCGCGGTTGTCGGCAGGCCATCACTGACTGGGTAGTGCGGTGCAGCCGTGATCTCATCGCCTACAGGTGCCCATCCAATTCGAACCGCTCACGCACGGAGTCGGATGTCGCCGCCAGGGTGCTGACGAACGCGTCAATGGCAGGAGCGAGCGGAGGTTTCCCGAAGGTTGCGACGGAGACAGTGCGTCGCTCGCCGCGAATGCGGTGTGCGCGGATACCCGGGTTCTGATGTGCATGGAGAGCGAGGGCGGGAAGGGTGCTGACTCCGCTTCCGGAGGCGACCAGCGCTTGGACCGCGACGTAGTCGTCGGTCTCGAACTCGATCCGTGGAACGAACCCAGCTCGATTGCAGGCGGTGAGAAGGTGGGCGCGGCAGCTCGGACAGCCTGCAATCCAGGTCTCACTGGCGTAGTCCGTGATCTCGTTGGCGGCATCTGCATTCCGCGCAGAGGTGATCAGGTACAACGGATCGTCCAGCAACGTCGTTAGGGTGACGTGCTTCAGCCCCACATCCGGGGTATCCGCGTGTGCGAAAACGACAGCTACGTCGACGTCGTTGTTACGAAGCATTGCAAGTGCTTTGGGTGGTTCTGCATCAACGAGGCTGATGGACACGTCGGGGTACTGGGATGTGAACGCTGCCATCGCCTGCGGAATCAAACTCGCCAGGGCTGACGGGAATGCGGCAAGTCGTACCCGCCCCGCCCTCAGTCCCGCGTACGTTTCGACTTCGGCTACGGCAGCGTCGACGTGACCGAGAATTTCCGTGGCGCGCCGAACCAGTACCGCACCGGCATCCGTCAGACGAAGCCCACGACCGGCTCGCTGGAACAGCGGAACTCCGACTTCCGATTCGAGCTGTCGAAGGTGGTGACTGATGGAGGGCTGCGCGTAACCGAGCGAATCGGCGGCGGCTGTCACCGATCCTTCCTGCGCGACAGCGACCAAGACCCTAAGCCGAATTAGATCGAGCATGACGAAATCATAGAGGATTTCGATGCTTTCGACGAAAACATGTATTGGACCTATGAATCAGTGTTTGACAGGGTGATCCACATGGCACAGGCACCTGATCTCGCGGCAACAACCGGGCTACAACCACCCACTTGGGCGGACATTCAGCGTGCAAGTCAGGTTGTCCGACGCCACCTACCGGTCACGCCCCTGATATCGCACCCGACCTTGGGAGCGGGCTCGTGCAGCCAGTTGTTCGTCAAACATGAGAACGTGCAACCCACAGGTGCGTTCAAGGTTCGCGGTGGACTGAACCTGGTGGCTGGACTCGATGAGCCGACGCGGGCCCGAGGCATCATCGGCTACTCGACGGGAAATCATGCTCAGTCCCTGGCGTATGCCGCAGCGGATGCGGGCGTGCGGTGCGTAATTGTGATGCCGGCTGGGGCGAATCCGGTCAAGGCTCACGCTGTCCGCATGCTTGGGGCCGAGCTCATCGAGCACGGCGCAAACTTCGACGAGGCACGCGCTCACGCAGACTGCATCAGCGAACGTGACGGCCTGCGTCTCGTCAGCGCCGCCAATGAGCCGGCAATCCTCGCCGGTGTTGCCACGGCGTACGTCGAACTCGTCGAGCAGCAGCCAGATCTGGACGCCGTGGTCGTCCCAGTCGGTGGTGGCAGTGGTGCGGCGGCCGCTTGCCTCGTCGCCAGTGCGCTTGCACCGCACCTGGAGGTGTTCGCGGTGCAGTCGGAGGCCGCACGAGCGGCGCACGACTCGTGGACTTCCGGCACCTGTGTCGAGCGCCCGAACGCCACTCGTGTCGAAGGGCTCGCGACCGGGGCCGGATTCGCATTGACTCAACGCGTCATGCGAGAACGGCTAGGTGGTTTCTTGCTCGTCACGGACGATGACATCACCCTCGCGCAGCGGGCTCTCCTTTTCGACGCACACACTTTGAGTGAGGGCGCCGGTGCGGCCGCACTTGCTGCGGTCTACGCACATCCGAACACCTTCGCGGACAAGCGCGTTGCTGTTGTCTGCACGGGCGCCAATGCCTCCGAGAGCGAGATCCGCAGGGTCGTCAGCTAATCGATAACACGATCGGAAGAATGTGTAGTGGCAGGGAACTGACGCGCGAAGCTGTTCTCGCGTCAAACTCGTCCGGATATCGCATCACGCCGGTCTTCAAGGTGCACGGCACTGCGCACAAATCGCGTCGCGAACTTTTGCGATAGGTTCCCAGATATGAAACAGTCCGGGGTTGCTGTTGTCGATCACCATCAGTTCGTTGTCGGATCGAGGGACGCCGAAACCTACGAACCGTTGGAAACGGGCAGTGCAATGGAAGTAGGCCCAAATTTTGTCACGATCCTGACCGGTATCGCGTATGGGCCGGTCGCGTTAACCGTCGAGGTATTGGACTACGTACCAAGAGAACTCGATCCATCTGCGGTGTGGGAGGTAATAGAGGAAGCGACGATCAAAATCAGCAAACCTGTCCGGGTTGTCACCATGGATGGAGAGCTCTCGTCGGACTTCACGCGAGTGTCAATCGGCAAGGGACTGCACACATTCCGTGTTTCTGGCCTTGGCCGCGACAGCAACTGGGATCTCACAGTGACAGAACCCGTGGAGTCCTACTTGCTGCAGGTGTGGAAGGCTACCTATCCCGCTGCCATGCGAAGACTTCACAAAACCGATGCCGCTTGGGACCAGGAGATTGTCACTCACAAGGTTCGCAACTTCTGGGATCCTGATCCGGCAGGAGATGCGACCCTCTACCTGAAGTACGGCTACGAGCAGATGGCGACGTGGGCCAAAGAGGAGGCAATCCGATGGGGAGGACGCCCACCCACCGACAAACTGCGAGGCCAGCCATATGCCAAAGAGTTTGCGGGCCACGACAGGATGCTTGTTGATGCGATGGTTCGTTGCCGAGGGCCAAAGCTGCGGCGAATCGCGGCATGGTCAGCGCGCCGGGCGTACACGATCGCCGGAATCGTCGAGATCGAATGGATCCGGGCCGGTCTCGACGCGTTGGACAACGGCGATCCACTGCCGTACCCGTTCGACAGTAGGACCGGTGCGAATGTTTGGGACACTTTTCTGGCGGAATCGCGCATCGAAATGTGGACCACAGACGACACCGGAGAGAAACACGCGACGATTGCTCTCGTCGCCCACCGCGCGTTGGTCGATGCCAACATGGAAGAACCATTGTCGGCCGCTTTCAACGGACTGCGGACTGCGGCAATTGCCGATGGGCACAACTATGTGCAACTCATTGCCGACCTGCGCCGTGAGTTCTTTCCGAAGCTGGCACCAGCCGACGAGTACGAGCGCTGGATAGGGCACAGCGTTTGATCGTCTGACCATCGCCGTACACCCGCACGGAATGTGGCGGCCCACCTGGATCCGACCCACTCGACATCGCCGTAGCCAAGGGTATTTCGGCCAGAAGCATTGTGCGACCAGGTGCTGTCCGCGGCTGACCTACTGCACTTGGCTCCGGGCTGCGTCTGGTTGCTCATGCAGCGCCAACTATTCCGGACCCTTGGGGTGCAGGAGTTCAGTGATGCTTATATGCCCGGCCTTGGGTTCGTTCGGAAGGCTGACCGGCACAAGCCCCATGCTTTCCCGACGCTCGTTGACCGAAAAGACGTACTGGGCAAATTCAGGTTTGACGTGCACGTCCGGAAACCGTGCGCGAAGTTCGCCCACGATCCGATAGCCCTCGTCGTACCAGTCGAAAACGTTGATCCCTGGACGCCACCTCGGTCGCAT
The DNA here is from genome assembly GCF_009707305.1 of Rhodococcus sp. AQ5-07. Lineage (NCBI taxonomy): Bacteria > Bacillati > Actinomycetota > Actinomycetes > Mycobacteriales > Nocardiaceae > Rhodococcus > Rhodococcus sp. AQ5-07. Next base: position 589,980 of record NZ_CP046099.1, read on the forward strand.
CGCGAAGCCGTCGATCTCGGTCACAAAGAACTTTTGGAAGCGATCAGTCCACGCCAGTATCTTCTCTCCGAGTTCGTCGTCGATCCCCATTTGGCTCGGGAGAACGTATGCCTGCGGGAACCGTTGCGGCGGGACGACAATCAATTCCTTCGACGGCCATAGTGAACTGGGATGGCCATGGTCAGGATAGATTCTGATGACTAGCACTGCAGATCCCTTGCGGTGGCCAACACGCTACGAGGCGAAGTCACACCACCGGTCACCAGTGCGTTCCGGGCACGAGTCGGGCGGCGCGTCGGCCGAGTTTGCGGATGCGCGAGCGTGAATGGCGCTGACGCGACGGTGTTGCCGAAACGTCTGACGGAGTTTCTTTGTCTACCTGCCCCTTTGCCGCCGGGGAGTCAGGGAAGGCCTGGTACATCTGGTTGAGAATCCGGTCCTTGGTGTGCGGTGCGAACAAGGTTCCCAGATCACCCAGAGTGCCCAGTGGCACGTCGATGCGCTTGGGGCGTTCGATCAGCGCGCGGATCACCATTGCCGCAGCCTTTTCCGGGCTGGTGATCGGGCCGTTGTTGTATTCGCCGGTCGGAGCGATCATCGGCGTTTCGACCAGCGGCATGTGGATGGTCGTGAAAGTGATTCCGTCCGCCAGGGTTTCGGAGGCAGCTACGTCGGAGAAACCGTCGAGGGCGGCCTTGCTCGCCACGTAGGCCGAGAATCTAGGGGTTGCCGCCTGGACTCCCGCGCTGCTGATGTTCACGATGTGACCGAAGCGGCGAGAACGCATGGTGGGCAACAATGCGAGCACCAATCGCACAGCGCCGAAGTAGTTCACGGCCATCGTTCGTTCGTAGTCGTGGAAACGATCCGTGGAATGGTAAATGCCGCGCCGAATGGATCGGCCGGCGTTGTTCACCAACATGTCCACGTGATCATGTTCTGTCAGAATGCTTTTGATCGTGTGCTGGACCGACTCGTCGTCGGTGATGTCGCAGGGATAACCGAACGCTTTGCCTCCGGTTGATCGAATCTCCTGTACCGCGGCATCGAGTTCGTCGGTGCGGCGTGCGATCAGGAGAACTGTGGCGCCTTTCTGGGCGGCGGCGATGGCAGAGGCCTTGCCGATTCCGGACGAGCCACCGGTGATCAGGACTATCCGACCGACCAGTGGTCCTTCGGGATGGTTGCGACGTGCGCGATTGGGATCGAGGTTTGCGCGCCAGTACTTCCACAAGACCGTCGAGTAGGAGCCGAACTCGGGGACCGTCAGGCCTGATCCGGCGAGGGCGGCAACGGTTCTCTCGGAGGTGAAGGTCGGCGCCATCGTCATGTTGTCGAGCAACGCCGCAGGCATGCCGATGCGATCGAGGAAGACTTTTCGTGCCGATTCTGCCGAGTCCATCGGCAATGGCGAGACAAAGGGTTTGGCGATCACGCCCGGCAGGCTGAGCGCGGGCCGCGGTGCTCCGGCGGCCTTGGCGAGGCCGGCATAGATTTCGCGTACCGGTTGAGGTTTCGGATTGACGAGATGGAATGCTTCGCCGTCACGGCCGGGCACATGCATCAACTCGACGAGGGCAGCGGCCACATAATCGACCGGCACCACGTTGGTTGCCCCGAGGTTGGGGATCGGGACAGGTAGTGCTGCAGGTAGTTTCGCGAGTAGCGCCAGACCTGGGAACAAGTAATACGGTCCGTCGATCTTGTCCATCTCTCCGGTGACGGAGTTGCCGACCACGGCAGACGGCCGATAAACACGCCAGGTGAGGTCTTCTCGTTCTCGAACGAGCTTCTCGGCCTCGAACTTGGTTCGGTGGTACGGCGTCGGAAAGCCTTGGCCGCAATCGAAATCGGTCTCGCTGAACGTGCCCGGATAGTCGCCTGCGACTGCGACCGATGACACGTGATGAAGGGTGGCTCCCAGTTTCGCAGCAAGTTCGACCACGGAGCGTGTGCCCTCGACATTCGTCGAAGCCTGCTCGTCTCCGGCCGTGATGTCGTAGATCGCGCCGAGGTGAAGGACGTGGTCGGCCGGCGGGGGAGAGTCGATGCCCAGCTCGGGCTCGGTCAGATCGCCAACGAGCGGATGCACTCGATCGCCGCCGGGAATTGCCGACACCTGTGCTTCGAGTTTTGCGACAGAACCCGCTCTGACCAGCACGTGGATCTGAGCAGTTTCATCATGCTCGAGCAGGAGCGGTAGTACAGCTCGTCCGAGGAACCCGGTGCCGCCAGTGACGATGTATGTGGCCATGGTCGGTAACTTACTCCAAAGTAAGATCGACGGCTAGAGGGAACCGGACATCAATGCGTCATGACGCCATCCTCGGTGTCGAAGTCGATGCCCGCAGTGATGATTCCGGAAAACAGGAACGCGACGGCAAGTGCAAGAGCGGGGATTGCAAGGATCCATTCGAAAATTGTCATGCTCCAAGTCTGACGAAATCAGCTTCGGAGAACATCGCCCTGCGGAGCGATTTAGGCGATCGGGCAGTCATCCTCGAGGACGACTGCCCGATCAGGGAAATCCACTAGTGCGTGATCAGTGGCCCGAAATCAGTGGCCGATGCCGACCTTCGCGTGAACTTTTTTCATCCAGGCCGGAGCCCACCAGTTCGCTTCGCCCATCAACTTCACGAGCGAGGGCACGAGCAACATGCGGATGATGGTCGCGTCGACGATCAGCGCGACGATCATGCCGACGCCCAGGAACTTCATCACCGACAACCCGGACATCGCGAATGCCCCCGTCACCACGATCAGGAGTAGGGCGGCGGCCGTCACGATTCGGCCGGTGCGTTCGGTTCCGAACTTGACTGCTTCCTCCGTCGTCGCTCCCGCGTTCTTGGCCTCGACCATCCGGGACATCAGGAAAACCTCGTAGTCCGTGGACAATCCGAACACCACCGCCAGGATGAGCACGACGAACGTCGCCTCCAGCGGAGTTTGACTGACCCCGAGGAGTTCGACGCCGTGACCGTCCTGGAAGACGAAGGTGAGGACACCGAAGGTGGTCGCGAGGCTAAGCGCGGCCATCAGTACCGCCTTGATGGGCAGGACCACCGAACCGAACGCGAGGAACAACAGGATCAAGGTGGATCCGACCATGATGAGGATCATCACCGGCAACCAGTGCAGGACGGCGTTGTTGCCGTCGTCGACCATGGCTTGACCGCCACCGACAAGCAGCACTGTTCCGTCAGGAGCGGAGATCGCACGCAGATCTGTCACTGCGGTGCTCTGTGATTGGGATGTAGAGCCCTCGCTGTAGAGAGCCTGAACCGCGATGAGTTGATTGGTGCTCGCGACGACGGTCGCCTGACCGATGCCCTCGACCTGACCGGCGGACTCGGCGATCGCTGCACCTTCGGCCGGGGTGAGAGTGTTCCCGTCCTCGGCCTGAAGGATCATCGTCGCGCCGTTGCCGGTCTGCGGGAAGTCGTTGACCAACGTGTCCATTGCGACGCGAGCGGGGTCGTTGTCCGGGAGTGCGGTGTACGAGAGTTCTCCCAAACGGGCACCGAGCAGCGGCGAGGCCATCACGAGCAGCACGGCCACGATCGTCACCGAGACCGCGACCGGACGCTTCATCACCCACGTGACGACGCGGCCCCAGAACTTGCGCGAGCGTTCCTCGCCGCGTTGCGCCGCATCCTTGCGCCACGTCAGGGCGTTGATGCGATGCCCCAGAATGGCAAGCAGCGCAGGCACAGCGGTCAGCGACAGAACTGCCGCGCTCAGTACTGCTGCGATCGCACCGAAACCCAAAGACCGGATGACGGCCTGCGGGAAAACGAGCATGCCGCTGAACGCGCAGATCAGCAGCAGACCCGAGAACATGACGGTGCGACCCGCGGTCAGAACTGTCCGCTGCGCAGCCGCTCCCGGGTCCGAGCCCGAATTCAGTTCTTCACGGAACCGACCGACCACGAACAGTCCGTAGTCGATTGCAAGTCCCAACCCGAGAAGAGAAGCGACGTTGATCGAGAACGAGGACACATCGGTGATCAACGTGAGGATTCGCAGAACCGCCAAGGCGCTCAAGACACTGAGTACACCCACGAATACCGGAACCGCCGCAGCGACGATGCCGCCGAAGATGAAGACCAACAGCACCAGAGTGATCGGAATGGCGATGGCTTCGGCGACCACCAGATCCTTCTCGAGCTTGGTGTTGAAGGCAACACCGACGACGGTATTGCCCGCGAATTGTGCCTCGGCACCTTCAACTTCGAGCTTCGGCAAGAGATCGGCGAAAGTGGCCGGTGTGACGCCCGAGTCCGGTGCCAACGTGATCGCAACGGCCGCCATGGATCCGTCGTTCGAGAGCAGGCTGGCCTTGGCCGCGGCGTCTGTTCCCCAATACGACTTCACCGACGCGGTCGGCACTTCCGTTTTGAACTGGTCGACGGCGGCCGTCACTGCCGGCCCGATGTCGTCGAGGGTCTTACCGTCTGTGGGTGAGTAGATCGCGATGATGTCCGGGGTCTGCGGTCCGAGATTGTCTTCGATGATGTCCGCAACCTTCGCGGAGTCGCTGCCCGGATCGATGAAGCCGCCCTGGCTGAGCTTGCCGAACACTCCGAGTCCCCACACCCCACTGATGAGAACTATCAGAACCGCGAGGCTCAGTACCCACCATTTCCGGGCGACGACGGTTTGGGCCCAGCGTGTCATGTATCAACTCCGGTGTGTGGGGGCGTCTGGCCAGATCGACTGTAGTGGGCGTTTGGTCTTGAATCGGAAACGTCATGCATACTGCTCGAAGCACTTGCAAGCCACGCGTGTGGGGGAAGCCGGTCCGAATCCGGCGCTGACCCGCAACGGTAGGTCGATTCTCGGTAGTCACCGAGCGTCGGCAAGCCCGATTACCCACCGCGCGGTGTGCGACATCCATTCGTCGTGGTCTACGAAAAGGAAGTCCAGCAGGAGCTCTGGCCGAGTATCAGTGTGCGGGCGGAGTTGTCTGTCGGATTCTCATTCGTGGCTCAGAGCCCTTACGAGGTCCCCGTGTCACTTCAGTTCTCCCCGTCCCGCGCCGCCGCCGTTCTCATCGCGGTCGCCTTGGTTTCGGCAGGTTGTTCCAAAGGCCAGGAATCAGAGTCCGCGTCTGCTGCGGAATCCTTCGCACAGCCTGTGTCCGTGACCAACTGCGATCGAGAGATGACCTTCGACTCGCCGCCGCAGCGCATCGTGTCCTTGAACGGGCATGTCACCGAGGCGCTCATCGAAATCGGTGCGGGTGACCGGATCGTCGGTCGGGCGTACAGCGACAACCCGCCAACTGCGGAGACCGCCGATCAATTCAACAAGATTCCCAGCCTCTCCGATACGTTCCCCAGCATGGAGCAGGTCCTCGACGTCGATCCGGACTTCGTGGTCGGAGGAATGACCAGTGCCTTCAACGAGAAGCAAGGCCGTTCCCGAGACGCTTTCGGCGAGCGCGGAATCAACACCTTCTTGTTCTCCGAATACTGTGGCACCGGTTTCCCTGACATCGGATTGCTCGAGAACGACTACACGCAACTCGGTCGAGTCCTGGGCGTTGAAGATTCCGCCCGCGAGGTCGCAGAGGAGATCAGCGATGGTCTCGATTCCGTCCGCGCTTCGGTCGGGGACGCGGCGCCGGTACCGACCTTCTTCTACGGCAGTGGTGACCAGGTTCCGACGACTATCGGCGGAGTCGGCGTCGGTCAATTGGTCGCGGAATACTCCGGCGTGTCGAACATCTTCGCCGAAGGGACAAAGCCCTACATCGACGCATCGTGGGAAGCTGTTGCCGAGCGTGCACCCCAGGCGATCGTGGTCATCGACTACGGCGACAAGACGGCCGACCAGAAGATCGACTTCCTCCGTGCCCAGCCGTTGATGGCGACCACCCCTGCTGTGCAGCAGAACCGGTTCGTCGTGGTTCCTCTCGCAGACCTGTTCGAGAGTTCACGGTTGGTGCGTTCGGCACAGACCATCGCAACAGCCTTCCATCCGGGCGCTGACGCGGCAAAGTGACCCGCACGCGTTACGGGTACGGCGCCCTGCTTGTCGCCTTGTTGGTCGCCTTGGCGATCGTACTGGGGTTGGCTGTCTCCTTCGGATCGGTTCGCATCCCTGTCGGTGACGTCTGGGCGATAGTCGGAGCCCGTTTGGCACCAGGGACTTTCGAGACGTGGTGGACCGCGGCGCGGGAGTCGATCGTGATCGATTCTCGCCTACCGCGCGCCCTGACGGCTGCGGTGGTGGGTGCGTCCTTGGCGATGTCGGGTGCTGTTGCTCAGGCTGTCACACGGAATCCTCTTGCCGACCCGTATCTGCTCGGAGTTTCGTCGGGTGCGGGATTCATGGTCGTGCTCGTGTCGGTGCTGGGTTTCGGCGCCGGCCTCCTCGGGGTTTTCACGATTCCGGTCGCAGCATTCGTCGGGGCGATGATCCCGTTGTTTCTCGCACTGCTGATCGGCGGCCGGTATCCGCAGCCGACCGCGATCATTTTGGTGGGTGTCGCGCTCGCCCAGATATTCTCGGCACTCATCACCTTTTGCATCCTGGTGTTGGCCGATGATCGGCACGTGACGTCGGTGATGCACTGGATTGCCGGCGGATTCGGTGATGCGCGATGGTCGACGCTGATCTTCCCGTCGATCACGCTGGTCGTCGTCGGTACCGCCCTTCTGTTCAGTTCGCGGTGGATGGACGTCTTGCAGACCGGTGACGACGGGGCTGCTGCCCTCGGTATGAACGTCCGACGGTTCCGTGTGTTGTCCTTGCTTGCGGTCTCCGTACTGGCGGGCGCGGCAGTCAGCGTTGCCGGTGGAATCGGATTCATCGGCCTCCTGATCCCACATCTGGCCGGTTTCATCGTCGGCACCAGAGCAATTCGACTGCTCCCTGCTGCAGCCCTTCTGGGCGCCGTCGCGATGGTTGCCGCGGATACCGCTGCGCGCTCGGTGGCACAATCCACCGAAGTTCCGGTCGGAGTGATCACCGCCCTCGTGGGTGCACCGATCTTCGTCTGGATGCTCTACCGGCAGTATCGGAGGCTCGAACAGTGACACAGGCCAGAACAGTGACACAGGCCAGAACAGAGACACTCCCGAAGGACGCCGAAGCTGCGCCTCTGCTCGAACTCGTCGAGACCCGGGCGCGGCTTGGCAACCGCGAAGTCCTGCGCGGCATCACTTTCGCGGTGACGTCCGGTGAAATATTGGGCTTGGTCGGACCCAACGGCAGTGGCAAGACGACGGCGCTGCGCTGCTGCTACAACGCTTTGACTCCGACAGGTGGCGCAGTTCTGATCGATCAAGCCGACTCGACGACGCTCTCGCGTAAGGACATCGCCAAAACCATCTCGGCGAGCGTCCAGGAACCTACTGTCTCGGCAGGACTTTCGGTTCGTGAATCGATCGCGCTCGGACGAACTCCGCACCGTAGCTGGTTGGACCGAAGCACTGAGCGAGATACCGCCATCGTGGACCGGTGCATCGAGCAGGTTGGTTTGGTCGAGCTTGCCGGACGCGACGTGTCCACCCTGTCGGGTGGTGAGCGGCAACGTGTCTCGATAGCGCGCGCATTGGCTCAGGAGCCCAAGGTTCTGTTGTTGGACGAGCCGACCAATCATCTCGATCTTCGTCACCAGTTGATCGTGATGGAATTGCTCGCCGAACTTGCGTCGGCGGGGCTCGCGGTTGTGGTCACGATGCACGATCTACGGTTGGCAGTCGAGTACTGCGACAACCTTGCCGTGCTCACCGAAGGTGAACTCCGCGCGTGTGGGTCTACGGTCGAGGTGTTGGACGAGCCGTTGTTGGCCGAGGTTTTCGGCATCAAGGCGCGAGTCGAACGCGGAGTACGTCCGTGGATGGAGATATTGGGGCTGGCATGACGGAATCGGTAGCCGGGGTCTACGCCCGTATGGCATTAGCTGTGCCGTTCTTCGACAACCTGAGCGCGTATCCGGATACGGTGCCCGCGGTGTTGATGACCGACCCCCAGTGGTTGGCAGCACGTGTCGCCGATACGGCCGAGCGATGGGGGAGTTCGGACAGCCGAGTGAACGGCACGTTGTGGTGGTACTCGGCCAGTTCTACGCTGACTGGCATTCCGATCGGAACCGGAATGGTCACCGGGTTCGCGGCCGATCCATCGTTGAACGGTGGGCGGATCTTCTTGCGTGACAACGGCTATCTGGGCGGGTTTGCTGCCGGATCGGTCATTCCGATCGCGCGGAGTGTGGCGGAGTTGGGCCACGCGATGCTCCGCTCACTCAGTCCCGTGATCGAGGTACTCGCCGAGGTGTCCGGCGTTCGGCAGCAGGCGCTGTGGGCGATCGCGACGGACTCCATCGCCAATCGCAGCCTCGACGCCGCCGGTAGCGCGAGGGAGCGCGGAAGTGCATTTGCTGCCGGCCTGATCGATGGTCTCCGCGGTGAGAACCCGGGCATTCCCGTCCCGCGTTTCGTCGATGTCGGCCGCAATGAAAGTGTTGTGCGCGTTTCTAATCCGTTGACACCGGTGGCATCCGGGCGACGCAGATTCACGCAGCGGGCATCGTGCTGCCTGATCTACGAGGTGCCCGGTGAAGGCAAGTGCACCAGTTGCCCGAAGCGCGCACCCGAAGATCGGGTGCGCGCCTTGGCTGCTCTGGTGTGACTGGACCCAAGCTTTTACCGGGTCGGGTTTGGTCAGGTCAGTGAGCTGCGACCTTGGAACGGTCGAGTCCCAGCGCGTCGGTCATCGTGAAGAACAGATCGGTCTGGTCCGTGAGGCCGCTGACATTGGCCGCGTGCGGGCCGAAAGCTGCTACGCGCAACTGAGTTCCGGTATGCCCTTCGGATTCGACGGCCGGATCTTCGGACGTTCCGTAGCTGATCGTCATCTCCGAGCCGTCCTTCGTGGTCAGCTTGCGGGTCAGACCGGGGTAGACGATTTCCTGGGCGCGCTCGACCGGGATGTTCTGGTCCTTGGCGATGGTGGCGATGTCGTCTGCGCTGACGTTGGTGACGATCTGGCTGGTGTGAGCGTGGTCGGCTGTGACGATGACCAGGGTTTCTCCGTCGGTCTTCGCAAATTCGAGTGCCTTCTGCACAGCTTCGTCGAGGTCGACGGTTTCACCGATCTGACCGCACGCGTTGGCTGCGTGATCTTGCTTGTCGATCGAGGCACCTTCGACCTGGAGGAAGAATCCGTTGTCGTTGACCTTCAGTAGGTCGATTGCCTTCTGCGTCATGTCCGCGAGCTTCGGTACGTCGGAGGTTCGCTTGGGGTTGTCGATGCAGGTCTCGGCGGGCTGCAGGTAACCGTCGCGGGTGGCGACAGAGCCTTCCCAGCGGACGGGCATGTTGCCGTCGGCGAACAGCCCGAGCACGGGTGCGTCCTGATCGGCCTTGCCGACCTCGTTCATCTCGGCGGCATTCTTCACCAGCTGGTAGCCACGAGCGGCAGCTTGCTCGTTGAGGGTCTTGCCCTGCCAGTCACCGGCTTTCGCGGTTTCAGCGAAGGACTTGGCGCCGCCGGCAAAGGTGACGTCGGCGCGGGTGTCGAGGAGCTGTTCGCTGATCGATCCCTTGCCGCCGTTCTCGATGGCGTTCTCCGGGCAGGACTTGGACGTCGCCTCGGGTCCGTAGCACTTGCGGCCGCTCACGTGCGCGACCTGCACTGCGGGGGTGGCGTCCTGCACCTCGGCGGTGGAGACGTTGCCGGTGGCCTTGCCGTTCGCCTTGGCGATCTCGAGGACGGTCGACTGGGCCTGCCCCTTGATGTCGACGGAAATCGCGCCGTTGTAGGTCTTGGTGCCGGTGGACCATGCCGATCCACTGGCAGCGGAGTCGGTGACGTAGTCGGGCTTGCCGTCCTTGGTCAGTGCGTAGTGCGTGTACTGGCCGGTGATCGGCAGGGCGTCGAGGCCGGCGAAGCTGCCAGCAGCACCCTCGGCGTAGTTGCGCGCGGCGGTGATCTCCGAGTCGCCCATGCCGTCCCCGATCAGGAGGATGACGTTCTTCGCGCCGGACGCGTTGACGGCGTCACGCACTGCGGCCGACTGATCACCGTCGATGCGGCGAGCACCACCGTTCGAGGACAGTTCGCCGGTCGCGGCGCGATCGACGGTCGTGCCGTTCGAACCTGTTGCCTCGTCGGCACTGTTGCTGCAGCCGGCGGCGGCCAGAACGGCGACGGCGCCGGCGACGGCCGTCAACCTACGTGTGTTGCGCGAGAACGACATACGAGTAGTACTCCTGGAAACAGTATGGATGGAGATTATGAACGCCGCTAATGATCTGGGGCCAAAGTGAACGGAGTGCAGACATGCGTACATCTGAATGTGACGAGACGGTGAGGGTTGAGATTCGCTCTGTTGACTGCGGGTGAGTGACCTGTCAGACTGAATCTGTATCGAACATCAGTTCGATGCATGTGGTGCGTCTTCCCTTTCGGCATCCTCGAGCAGTCGGTCGTCCCGTGACGGCCGGCTCGATCAGGTGCGAGGTCAGTGTGGGTTGGGGAAATGGGCCGCCGACGTGGTCCGAGATGGAACGGGTGCTGTCCGGACGGCCAGGCCGCGTGGAACACGAGGATTTGTTCCCGGGCGACGGAAGTGACAGTCCCGCCTGGTCACGAAAGCGCGGCGAGTATCACGCAGGCGAACTCACTCGTGGCACCGGCGTGGTTCCTTACGCAGAACTGCACGCTCACTCGGCCTTCAGCTTCCTCGACGGCGCATCACCGCCGGAAGAACTGGTCGAGGAAGCTGTGCGTCTCGGGCTCGAGGCGATTGCCGTCACCGATCACGACGGGTTCTACGGCGTGGTGAGGTTTGCGGAGGCTGCGCGTGAATGGGGAATGCGGACCGTGTTCGGGGCCGAGTTGTCGCTCGATTCGGTACCCAGAACTGGGACGGCAGATCCCGGTGGAACGCATCTTCTGGTACTTGCCCGTGGGCAGGAAGGATATCGCCGTCTTTCGCGGGAGATAGCCGCCGCACATCTGGCGGGCGGTGAGAAGGGCAAACTGCAGTACAACTACGACGCGCTGACCGAAGCCGCCGGTGGGCACTGGCAGATCCTGACCGGGTGCCGCAAAGGTCATGTGCGGCAAGCCTTGACGTCGGGTGGTCGCGAAGCCGCGGCGGAGGCCTTGCAGGATCTGGTCGAGCGTTTCGGGGCGGAGCGAGTGTCGGTGGAGCTCACTCATCATGGGTTGGCGGAGGACGACGAGCGCAATGCCGTTCTTGCAGAACTGGCGAGAGAACGTGGACTACGTACGGTGGCGACCACCGCCGCACACTTCGCCGCTCCTCCGCGTCGACGCCTCGCCATGGCAATGGCAGCTGTGCGGGCGCGTCAAAGCTTGGATGAGGCAGCTGGATGGTTGGCTCCGACCGGCGGAGCACACCTGCGGTCCGGCGCGGAGATGGCGACGCTGTTCTCGCTCTATCCCGAGGCTGTCAGTGGTGCCGCCGATCTTGGTCGTGAGTGCGCTTTCGATCTCAAGCTCATCGCGCCCAAATTGCCACCGTTCGACGTTCCTGCCGGGCATACCGAGGCGTCGTGGTTGCGTGAGCTGACCATGGTCGGGGCGCTGGAACGCTACGGACCCCCGGAAGGTGCACCGAAGGCATACAAACAGCTCGAACATGAACTTGCCATCATCGAGGGATTGAACTTTCCCGGATACTTCCTGGTCGTGCATGACATCGTGTCGTTCTGCAAGAACAACGACATCCTCTGTCAGGGAAGGGGTTCCGCTGCGAACTCTGCGGTGTGTTACGCGATCGGCATCACCAACGTCGATCCGGTTCGCAACAAATTGCTGTTCGAGCGGTTTCTTGCGCCCGAGCGCGACGGCCCACCGGATATCGACGTGGACATCGAGTCGGATCGCCGGGAAGAGGCGATCCAGCACGTGTACGCGAAATACGGGCGTACGTATGCCGCGCAGGTAGCCAATGTCATCACCTATCGAGGAAAGTCGTCGGTGCGGGACATGGCCCGCGCGCTTGGCTTTTCGCAGGGCCAGCAAGATGCGTGGAGTAAGCAGGTCGGCCGGTGGGGTGGTATCGACAAGAATGCGGATACCGATATTCCGCGTCCGGTACTCGAACTGGCGGCGCAGATCGAAGGCTATCCACGGCACCTCGGTATCCACTCCGGCGGAATGGTCATCTGTGATCGTCCCATCGCCGACGTTTGCCCGGTGGAGTGGGCGCGGATGGCCAATCGCAGTGTCCTGCAGTGGGACAAGGACGATTGTGCTGCCGCTGGGTTGGTCAAGTTCGATCTACTCGGGCTCGGCATGCTCTCGGCTTTGCATTACATGATGGATCTGGTGGCCGAACACAAAGGCATCACAGTCGATTTGGCGCAACTCGATCTGTCGGAAACAGCGGTGTACGAGATGTTGCAGCGGGCAGATTCGGTAGGGGTGTTCCAAGTGGAATCACGTGCGCAGATGGCGACACTGCCGCGTCTGAAGCCTCGAAATTTCTACGACCTGGTGGTCGAAGTCGCGCTCATCCGTCCCGGGCCGATTCAAGGCGGATCAGTCCATCCGTACATCCGCCGGCGCAACAAACTCGAACCTGTGTCCTATGACCATCCGTCGCTCGAGAAGGCACTCGAACGCACATTGGGGGTTCCGTTGTTTCAGGAACAGTTGATGCAGATGGCCGTCGACGTTGCGGGTTTCACGCCGTCCGAGGCCGATCAATTGCGTCGGGCAATGGGATCGAAACGTTCCACCGAGAAGATGGAGCAACTGCGAGCGAGGCTGTACCAGGGCATGCGAGACCTACATGGCATCGGCGACGAGGTTGCCGACCGAATCTACGAAAAGCTGTACGCATTCGCTAATTTCGGTTTTCCGGAAAGTCATTCACAGAGTTTTGCCGCACTGGTCTTCTACTCCTCGTGGTTCAAGCTTCATCACCCCGCCGCGTTCTGTGCCGGGCTTCTGCGAGCGCAGCCGATGGGTTTCTACTCACCACAGTCCCTGGTCGCCGATGCGCGCCGGCACGGAGTGCAGGTACACGGTGCAGACATCAATGTCAGCCTCGCGCATGCCACCGTCGAGGCAGGTGGATTCGAGGTTCGGCTGGGACTGGGGGAAGTGCGCAACATCGGCGATGCGCTCGCCGAGAAAATTGTCGAACAGCGCGACCTCGGTGGACCGTTCACGTCGTTTCTCGATCTGACCGGTCGGGTGGAACTGACTACCGCGCAAGCTGAATCGTTGGCGACTGCCGGCGCGCTTGCCAGCTTCGGCATCTCGCGTAGAGAAGCGCTGTGGGCTGCGGGCGCTGCGGCAGGGGAGCGTCCGGACCGCTTGCCCGGTATCGGTGCGTCGGTCACAGCTCCCACCCTTCCCGGCATGAGCGACGTCGAATTGGCGGCAGCGGATGTCTGGGCGACAGGAGTATCTCCCGACACGTATCCGACACAGTTTCTTCGCCCACAGCTCGACGCGCTCGGCGTGGTGCCGGCTTCGAGGCTGCTCGACATCCCGGACGGCGACCGTGTGCTGGTAGGGGGAGCGGTCACACACCGGCAGCGTCCGGCCACAGCTGCGGGCGTCACGTTCATCAACCTCGAAGACGAAACCGGCATGGTCAATGTCGTGTGTTCGGTGGGGTTGTGGGCAAAGTACCGAAAACTGGCAAATACGGCGCCGGCGCTGCTTATTCGAGGAAAGGTGCAAAATGCGGAAGGCGCTGTCACTGTCGTGGCAGACCGGATGCAGCTGATGGATCTGCGAGTCACAGCCAAGTCGCGAGACTTTCGCTAATGCCCGATTCTGCTCGGAGTTTTGTGCCGAGAGGACAAATGTGGAGCTCAACTCTGACCTCCGAGCATATGGCGCGGGTCACAATCCCTACCTAGGGTTGTCGCTTGAGCGGCCATCGAATCGCCTGGCACGGCCACGACCAGTGGCCTCGCTGGTGAATATTGTCGCCTTCCAAACATGCTGAATCCAAAGCACTTCGAGTTGAAGAGGAACTCCATGAGCACAGCGATTCTCGTCGCACACGTATATCCTGCCGATCCGTCTTCGGAGGACGCGTTCAACCGCTGGTACGACGACGTGCATATTCCGCAGGTCGTCGAACGAGTGCCTGGAGTTGTCTCCGCCTCCCGATTCTTCCTGGCGGATGTGCAGTTGCTGCCCGAGGATGCATTGCCCGCGCGCCGCTACCTGAGCATCTATCAACTCGACACGGAAGATCTCGCGGGCACGGCGCAGGCGTTGGGAAGTGCTTTGGGCGACGGGACTCTCGACATGTCCGAAGCCATCGCGACTACCGGCGACACCGGACCCGAATTGCTTTTCTACGTCCCGACCGAGAACTGAAGGGGAACGCTGACATGTCCGATCTTCTCGCGAACAAAGTTGCAATTGTCACCGGCGCAGGTGCCGGAATCGGCGCCGCCATTGCCCGGGCATTCGGGGCGGAGGGCGCGAGCGTCGTAGTCTCCGACATCAACGGTGACGCAGCACAGGCAGTGGCGGACTCGATCGACGGAGCTATCGCTGTCACCACTGATGTCACCGACGAACAGCAGGTCAAGGATCTCGTCGCCAGGGCGGTCGAAGAGTTCGGCGGACTGAACGTCGTAGTACCCAACGCCGGCATCGCCACCACGACTCCGCTGATCGAGACCTCGTTCGAGGACTGGCGGAAAGTCATGTCGGTCAACCTCGATGGAGTGTTCTTGACCGTCCGTCATTCGCTACCCGCGCTCGTCGCATCCGGAGGCGGTTCGATCGTGAACATCTCGTCGATCTCGTCGACCGCCGGGTCGCCCTTGATCGGTAGCTATGCCGCCGCCAAAGCAGCAGTTCGCAATCTCACCGAAACCCTGTCAGCCGAACTTCGCTTCCACGGAATCCGAGCCAATGCCCTGCTACCCGGATTCATCGACACAGACCTGGTCAAGAGTCACCAACAGGATTTCGAGAACGCACTCGGCCTCGAGTCCGGCGGCTTCGACGACCTGATGGTCACGAAGCAAACCCGCTACGGCCGGACCGAGGAAGTCGCCGCCGCCGCAGTGTTCTTTGCGAGCGACCAGTCGTCGTGGTGCAACGGCAGCAGCCTGGTTCTCGACGGAGGGTTCACCGCTTCTCTCCTCTGAGCAGCGGAACCCTTTCCGAACGTCACCCGAAATCGTCAATCGTGCGAGGATCCACACCATGACCAACCGCGCTGTATACGTACTTCCGCCTGGAGGGTTGAACAACCTCGAATCGAGGACGATCGAGACGCCAGGGCCAGGTGCGGGTGAGGTGACGATCGCGATCCGCGCGAATTCGCTCAACCACCACGACTACCTCGTGGCGACCGGCGAGATACCGACCGACGGCCCTCGCATTCTCTTGTCCGACGCAGCGGGCGAGGTAGTTGCCGTCGGCGACGGCGTCACACAGTTCGGGGTCGGGGACCGTGTGATGAGCACCTATCTGCCGCATTGGCGCAGCGGTGCACCGGATTTCGACGGATTCGGAAATTCACCCGGTGACGGCGTCGACGGGTTCGCCCGTGACACCGTCACCGTGCCGGTATCGGCAGTGACGTCGATGCCGCGAAACTACACGTACGAAGAAGCCGCTACCTTGCCCACTGCGGGCTTGTCCGCGTGGCGTGCATTGTTTGCCGGCGTCCCGATCATCCCAGGTTCGTCGGTGTTGATTCCCGGGACCAGCACGGTAGCGCTGTTTGCCGTCCAGCTTGCCAAAGCTGCTGGAGCTCAGGTGATCGCAACCTCGTCGGCTCCCGACAAGATGGCTCGATTGACCGAGCTAGGTGCCGATCACGTGGTCAACTACCGTGAGCGCCCGGACTGGGGATCGGAAGCGATGCGGCTCAGCGGCGGGATCGACCTTGTGCTCGACGTGGGCGGGCCGTCCACTCTCGGTCAATCTCTGGCGGCAGTCCGACCAGGCGGCCGGATCTGCGCGCTGGGCATCATGAACGGCCCGTCGTCGTCGATCGACCTGACTTCGCTACTGACCAAACAGGTCACCATCGAAGGTGTTCTGGTGGGCAGTCGTGCACATCAGGAGGAGATGGTTGCAGGGCTGGAGAGCCTCGCGCTTCGTCCCGTCATCGATTCGTCGTACCGTCTGGACAATCTTGCCGAGGCGTTCGAGCAGCAGAAATCCGGGCAGGCCTACGGCAAGATCGTCATCACAAACCCTTGATCGCTTGCCGGTCCCAGTGGGGATCGGTGAGGATTTCCGCCGAGTCGCCGACAAACGCACGTCCGGCAGTCTGGTCGCCGCTGAGGGCGAACCTCAGCCACGCGGTCAGGTAACCCCGGAATCCTTCGCCGTCGGCGGCCCAATTGTGGCCGACGCCAAGTAGTCTGCCCCGGACCGCCGGTGCTGCGGTTTTGTCGAAGTACTCAGCTTGTGGATCGGCGGTGGAGACCGGATCGTCGGCGCCGGTCATGAAGAACGTCGGCCCGGTCAACTTCGCCACGTCGACGACATCGACAGGTCGCGAAGCCCACCACGGGTCCGGCAGGTCGAGCACCGCAGTGGCGGTGATCAGATTCGCCGACTGCGTTGCAGCGTTGATCGCGCCACCTGCCCCCTGGGAGTGTCCGACTGAGGCGATGTTGTCGGTATCGATCCTCTGGTGAAAAATGCTCTCAGCGTTGGTGTTCTGATCGACGAGGTACTGAGCGGCACCCAAGATTTCAGTACCGTCGCCGGTCACACTGCTGTCGGCCACCACAACAACAAAACCCCACGACGCAAAGTGTCGGAGGAGGGCCTCGTACTCTTCGAACGTCGCGTAGCTGCCGTTGCCGAACGTGATGACGGGATGCCGCTTGCCATCAGCGGACAAGTCGGCTGGGTAGAACAATTGGTATCCGGGAACCGAGTCGGCCGCCACCTCGTGCGCACCCTGGGCTGCGTACAGATCGCTGATCGACTCCGATGCGATGGATTCGGTAGTCGCGGCTTCGGGAGCGGCCGGAACCCCCGCACTGGCGTGTGTGACGGCGCCCGATAGTGCCAGAACAAAAGATGCGGTCACGACGGTGATCGAATGTGTGGTCCGAGAAGGCATGGGTACAAGTATGTCTTGTACCCATGCGATCAGTCAGGCCGAGACGCGCGTGGGCTGCTCTTCGCCGACCCGGCCGCGGATGAAGAAGATGGCAACTACGCCGAAGGCGACCAGCACGACAGTGAGCAGTGTGGCGATCGTGGTGGCTCCGCTGGCACCCGTCGTCACCGAGGTGTCGAGCCCGCCGGTCGAGAGAATGGTGGTGGGGTCGGTGAGGCCGTGCAACACGATTGCGGCCCAGATCGTGCCCGTCACGCGCATGGTCAAGTACATGCACATTCCGAATCCGAAGGTGTAGACGACGGTGGCAAGGACTGTTGCCAGTTCCATTCCCGCGATGAAGTTCACCGTGTGCATGAGTGCGAACAGTAGGGACGACACAACAGCGACGAAGCGTTCTCGGTGGCCGGCATCACGAAGCATCTTCACTGCAATACCTCGGGTGACCAATTCCTCTGCGAGACCGACACATACACCGAGGGCGATCAACGAGACGATTTCGCCGGCCGACCACGCGCTCCAGTCGGTTCCGGCCAGGTGGGCAGCGATGGCGGCAACGACGATAATCGGCCCGATCCACATCCAGCCGCGTCCGCGTACCGGTTGAGGACCGAAGATACTGCTGAGCCAGCCGACCTTGACCGTGAAGATCAGCAACGCAACTGCACCGATCGCGATGGGCAACATGACGCCGAAGATGATGCTCGAGGCACTCGAGACCACGTTGTCCGTGTCGATCTGGTCGGCGAAAACACGCGAGATCACCTGCCCGGCGGCAAGGTAGAAGACCAAATAGGCAACGATGAGAAGGAGCAACTTCCACAAAGTGGGTCGACTCCAAAAACCCGACTTTTCGGGAACAGTATTGGTCATTGTCAGATCGTAAAGGCTACACACGAAATCACGCGGTACCGTCTATTCGGACAGCAGCGAACACGAAGGCAGGACGCAGAAGACATGTTGGAAGTCGACTTGAATGCACTGGACACGGCATTGGCGGCAGGTGAGCCGCTGATCGACGTCCGTGAGCCCGACGAGTTCGCTCAGGTCCGAGTTCCCGGTGCGGCGCTCATTCCGCTCAGCGAATTCGTCTCTCGCGTCGGTGAAATTCCGGACGCGGAAACGGTGTACATCATCTGCGCCGTCGGTGGCCGTAGCCTGCAGGCCGCGGAGTATCTGCAGGCCCGTGGCATCAACGCCGTTTCGGTGGCCGGTGGAACAATGGCGTGGTACCAGTCGGGGCGCCAGGTCGAGACCGGAGCCTAAGACACAACTGATGGGGGCAGTTCCCGTTTCGGGAGCCGCCCCCACCGGTCACTTTCGCCAGAACAGGTGATGCGTCACGCCGCTCGGGCTCGGCACGATTTCGAGGTTGAAGCGGTCGCGCAACTCATCAGGTGTCTCCCAGAGGCGTAGACCGGATCCGAATTCGATCGGGCAGACAGCGATGTGCATCGTGTCGACCAGATCGGCGTCGAGGAATTCACGGATAGTGCTGACCCCGCCGCCGAGTCGAACGTCCTTGCCCTGCGCCGCCTCACGTGCCTGCTCGAGGGCCGTCGCAGGGTCAGCGTCGACGAAGTGGAATGTCGTGTCCGATAGCGTGAACGACGGCCGCACGTGGTGCGTCAAGACAAAAACCGGGGTGTGGAACGGTGGCTCGTCGCCCCACCACCCCTGCCACTCGAGATTCTCCCAAGGGCCGCGGTATGGTGCGAATTTGTTGCGGCCCATGATTTCGGCACCGATGTTGTTGGAGAAGTCCCGCGTGAAGTAGTCGTCGATGCCTCGGCTGCCGCCGGGATCGGTGCGATTGGGCCAGCTGGCCGTAGCTCCCGCCCACGCAAACATTTCACCGTGGTCCAGGCCGAACGGGCTCTCGAAGCTTTGGTCCGGACCGCAGGCTATTCCGTCACTGGAAACGCTGAAATTCTGTACTCGTAATAACTGACTCACCGTGTACTCCCGCTCTCGACAATGGTCTACGTGAGTACAGACCGTACGGCGAGGCAAAACTCATCGGTGCGAATTCATGCAGCCGCGGGGAGAGCTCCACTGCGGATCGATCGGACGGTCCGCACCGCGACGGTTGCCCAGATGGGGATCAGCACGGTCAGCAGGGCAAGTGCGATTCCCAGAATCAGTGTCGAACCGGTGGCGACTCCGAAGGCATTCGCTCCGACTGCACATGCTCCGATGGGGAAGGTGAAGCTCCACCAACCGAGCGAAAAGTCCAAGCCGCGGCGCAGTGCGTGGATGGTCACGGTGGTGACGGTGACAAATGCGATGACGCCGATGATTCCGACGACGGTTCCGTATGCGATTCCGAATTCGTGCAGGGTGTCGGCGTGCTCGGTACTGAGTGCATGCCGTGAGGCGGCGGCCAACAGGTTGGATGCTGCGATCGACTGTCCGATCACGCCCAACGGAATCCACAGCGAGGGAATGGCATTGAACGGGATCACGTCGACGCCGGCCGAGCGGTTGCGTGCGAACTGCCTCGCGACGGCTATCAGAATGCCGATAGCGGCGGTCAGTGCCAGAGCGAACAGGATGTAGCAGAAGATCAGTACCGCGATGCGCGGCGCGCCTTCGGGCATGTGGGTGCTGACCGCTGCGCCGGTGGTGGCCGAGACCATCGGTGGTACGACGGGCATCAGCCAGAACGGCATTGCCGTCGCCATCCCAGCATCTCGAACGAGACGAATCATCATCACGACGTAGGTGACCAGGCCGAGTGCCGTGCCGAGTATCCACAGAGTCAGCGAGACGGTGATCGCCACGTCGTGGCCGAGGAAGTCCGGCCCGGTGATGCCGGTTGCCGATCCCACGGTCAGTAGGGCCATGGCGACGGCTCCGTAGAACGGGAACATCGCGGGACTGTGCAGGTAGGCGAGGGCCTGACATCGATGTTGTGACCAATGGGTGGCAAATGCGCCGATCAAGGCGCACAGTACGAGAACCGCCAGAACCCAGAAGATTTCCGAGACCAGCTTCAAGCCTTCGATCTCCGGTTCGAGCGAAGCTGCGGCCACCGAGACGATTCCCGTTCCCATCGCTGCCGCGAACCAGTTCGGGGTGATGTGGGCGAAGGTGGGACTCGTTGTGGTGGTCATTTATTTCACTGTCGTCTCATCCGGTTCGTACCGGTAGACCGGTTGTCCTTGAATGCCCACAAACTCGCCTTGTGGGTCTAATCTTGGTCTATGTCGTTGTCTCCTCGGGTGCCGGAACTCAGTGCCCTCGACGTCCTGCTTTCCGTAGGGCGTCTAGGCAGCATGGGTGCTGCCGGCCGGGAGCACGGACTCAGTCAGCAAGCGGTCAGCGCCCGGGTGCGTTCGGTCGAACGGCAGCTCGGAATCAAGGTTTTCGATCGAGCGGCGACCGGTGTTCGTCCCACCGCCGAGGGCGGTCTGATTCTCGAGTGGGCAAGTCACATCCTCGTCAGTGCCGAGGAAATGGCATCGGGAGTTGCCGCACTTCGCGGTGAACGCGACGCTGCCGTCGCAGTTGCCGCCAGCATGACCATCGCCGAGTATCTGGTTCCCGGATGGACGGTCGCGATGCGGCACAAGTTCCCCAACGTCGTGGCGTCGGTGAGCTTGCACAATTCCTCGGATGTCTCTGCTCAAGTGCAGGCAGGCCAGGCCGATATCGGATTCGTCGAAGGTCCGGATGTGCCGTCGGCGCTCGCGTCGTGCGAGGTAGCGCGTGATCACCTCGTCGTGGTTGTGCCGCCGGGACACGACTGGGCCAATGGTGTGCCCGTTCCGGTTGCGGACCTCGCACGCACGCCGCTGATTCAGCGCGAGTCAGGGTCAGGGACGCGTCTGACGCTCGAGAATGCTGTTCCCGATTGTGTGCCGCCGTTGCTCGAGCTCACCTCGTGCACCGCAGTCAAGGCTGCGGTGGTGGCAGGCAACGCGCCCGCCGTTCTGTCGTCGTTGGCCGTTGCTGCCGACCTGACGGACGGCCGACTGGTCGCGGTCAACGTCGACGGCTTGCGGATGCCGAGGCGACTCCAAGCCGTCTGGGATCCCGATCGCGGATTGCGCGGTGCGGCAAGAGATTTCCTCGACATAGCGCTCGGCTCCAACACCGCTGTTCATTCGCGTTGACGGCTGCGGTTGACGGGAACGGCTGCTATCGGACGGTGTCGATCCCCGCGAGGATGAGGTCGATGCCTGCCAGAAACTGTTCTCGGTCGTCGTGGTCGCGCAATTGCGCCGTCACCTGATTGAGGAACGGGTACTTCGCGGAATCGAGTTCTTCCCACCGCTGCGCGACGGTGGCGAGGAAGGCGGACCGATCTGTCTCGCGGGGGAGGAGGCGGGCCCCCGCGGCATACTGTCCGGCGAGGCCGAGCACGTAGTTCAGGAGTGCGGACGCACAATCGAACTGTGCCGGTTGGGGAACGCCGAGTGCTTGGAGTTGCCCTCCCAGACTCTCGAAGATCTGCATCACCGCTGATTGCCACGGCTCGCGAGAGAGTTGGGTGCCGACCCACGGGTGCGCGTCGATCGCGTCGAACACACCGAGAGTGATGATCCGGATCGCCTCCCGTGGGGTTGCGCTTTCGGTTCCTTCGGTGGTCACGCGGGCGATGACGTCGTCGGTCGCCGCGGCGAGCAGTTCGCTCTTGTTGGCAACGTGCCAGTAAATCGCCCCGCTACCTGTTGCCAGGCGTGCGGAGAGTGCGCGAAATGTCAGCGCAGCTTCGCCCTCGTCGTCGAGGATCTCGATCGCAGCCTCGACGATTCGCTCCTTCGAGAGCGCGTCCGTACGTCGTTCGGTCCGCTGATTCCTGGTCGCCATGCGCACCATCTTGACATATCTGGAACGCCGTTCCAAGATGGTCACTGGAACGACGTTCCAATAGAAGGCTGAAAGGAAACAAACATGAGCAACTCGATAACGATCATCGGGGCGGGCCTCGGCGGTCTGACCCTCGCGCGCGTCCTCCACGTTCACGGAATTCCGTCGAAGATCTACGAGGCGGAACCGTCGGCAGAAGCTCGCACGCAGGGCGGCCAACTCGACATCCATGAACACAACGGTCAGGCGGCGCTCGACGCTGCCGGCCTCATCGACGAGTTCCGCGCGATCATCCACGAGGGCGGTGCCGCGTCGCGCGTACTCGATCAACACGCCGCTGTACTCCTCGACGAACCCGATGACGGCACGGGAGTCCGTCCTGAAGTGCTGCGCGGAGACCTCCGACGGATCCTGCTCGAATCCCTTCCGGACGGCACGATCGAATGGGGACGCAAGGTCGACAGTGTCCGCTCGCTCGGCTCACGGAACACCGCCGACGAGCGCGCCGACGGCCGACACGAACTGACCTTTGCCGACGGTTCGACGGTGACTACCGACCTCCTCGTCGGCGCCGACGGTGCCTGGTCGAAGATCCGCCCCTTGCTCTCCGATGCGAAGCCCGAATACGTCGGCACCACGTTCGTCGAGACGTATCTGTACGACGTCGACGAGAAGCATTCGGCTGCAGCCGAGGCAGTCGGTGACGGGGCGATGTACGCGCCCGCACCCGGAAAAGCGATCGCCGCGCATCGAGAGGCGGGGGACATCGTGCACACCTACGTCCAGCTGAACCGTACGGCGGAGTGGTTTGCCGGTATCGATTTCACCGACGCCGCTGCTGCGACAGCGCGGGTCGCGGCCGAGTTCGACGGTTGGGCAACGGAACTCACTGCGCTGATCACAGACGGCGAAACCGCTCCGATTCCGCGCGCGATCCATGCACTTCCCGACGAGCACCGATGGGATCGCGTGCCTGGGGTCACGCTCCTCGGTGACGCGGCACATCTGATGGCTCCGTCCGGTGAGGGTGCGAACTTGGCCATGTTCGACGGCGCCGAACTGGGAAGGGCGATCGCCGCGCACCCGGACGACATCGAAGCGGCACTGAGCGGCTACGAGGAAGCGATGTTCGTGCGCAGTGCATCCGAGGCCGCTGACTCGCACGTGATCCTTGATCTCTGCCTCGGTGAAGGCGCACCGTATTCACTGGTCGACTTCTTCACCGGCGCTGCTTCCGTATCCGGATAATGGGCAGTTCTGTGGCACGACGGTTACGCGGTCGATGTCGAAGAGATAGCCGAACATCCCGAATGCCGGGGAGCGACCGTCGTCGACCTTGCCCGAGAAATTGCCCGCGGCAGGCGACTGACGCCTGCCGTACTGGGGCTCGCACGGAGCGCGTCCTTCGATCCGCAGGACGTCAAAAAGGTCTGGCACTACATCGCTCGATTCGGCGGCAGGGCGTAGAACTGGGCATTCGCGTATCGCTGCCCGTCGACGACCGCCGGTTCCGGGACCGCACATCGGTCCGAAGGGCGCGGTGAGGAAAGAGTGATTGATACGCAACATCGAGCATGAACTCCCGAAACAACTGCATCCGAAGATAGAAGTCGACCTTGATCCTCGGTCGAAGGGATGCATGAATCGATGGGCGCTCAACTCACCACCACCAGTGTCGACACACTCTGCGCGTACTGCGGGGTCGGCTGTGGTCTTGTCCTCGACATCATCACCGATCCGGAGACGGGACGCCGGAAGGCTGCGAAGTCTTCCGGTCTGAAGACACATCCCACCAACTTCGGGCGTCTGTGCACCAAAGGGACCACGACCGCAGACATGCTCGCAGGTCCGGGGCGAATGGACTCTGCATATCGCCGTCCGCGCCGAGGGGATGCGATCGAAGCCGCGGACATGGACGCCGTCATCACGGACACCGCCCAGCGTCTACGGGCAATCATCGACGAGCACGGCCCCGACGCATTTGCGTTGTACGTGTCCGGGCAGATGTCTCTCGAAGCCCAGTACTTGTCGAACAAGCTGGCCAAGGGATTCATCGGGACCAATCAGATCGAATCGAACTCCCGGTTGTGCATGGCGAGTGCCGGCACCGGCTACAAACAGTCTCTCGGGGCCGACGGACCGCCCGGTTCCTATCAGGACTTCGAACACGCCGACGTGTTCTTCGTGACCGGCGCGAACATGGCGGACTGCCATCCGATCCTCTTTCTGCGGATGCAGGAGCGGATCAAGGCAGGCGCGAAGTTGATCGTCGTCGACCCTCGACGCAGTGCCACCGCCGACAAGGCGAACTTGTTCCTGCAGATCGCTCCCGGCACCGATCTCGCGCTACTCAACGGACTACTCCACCTGCTCGTGGTGAACGG
Source organism: Rhodococcus sp. AQ5-07 (assembly GCF_009707305.1). NCBI lineage: Bacteria > Bacillati > Actinomycetota > Actinomycetes > Mycobacteriales > Nocardiaceae > Rhodococcus > Rhodococcus sp. AQ5-07. The sequence goes on from NZ_CP046099.1 coordinate 614,238, forward strand.
CCACACCGACCCTGACTTCATCGCCGACTTCACCGAAGGCTGGGAGGTGATGCCCAGTTTCCTCGCGGAGTACACCCCGGAGAAGGTCAGTGAGATCACCGGTATCCCCGAGGCCGACATCCGCACTGCAGCGCAGTGGATCGGTGAGGCTGCAAACTGGATGAGCTGTTGGACAATGGGTTTGAACCAGAGCACCCACGGCACGTGGAACACCAACGCCATCTGCAACCTTCACCTTGCGACCGGTGCGATCTGCAAGCCCGGCAGCGGTCCGTTCTCGCTGACCGGGCAGCCGAACGCCATGGGTGGGCGTGAAATGGGCTACATGGGTCCAGGTTTGCCCGGCCAGCGCGCCGTGATGGTCGACGCCGATCGCGAATTCGTCGAGGAGAGGTGGGGGATCCCGCAAGGCTCGCTGCGCACCGACATCGGCGGTGGCACCATCGACATGTTCTCCCGCATGGCGGCGGGTGACATCAAGGCATGCTGGATCATCTGCACCAATCCCGTTGCAACGGTAGCCAACCGAAAGACCGTCATCGACGGCTTGGAGAAGGCTGACCTCGTCATCACCCAGGATGCGTTCCTGGGCACCGAGACCAACGAATACGCCGATGTTCTGCTGCCCGCGTCACTGTGGACAGAGTCCGACGGAGTGATGATCAATTCCGAACGCAACCTGACGCTCTTTCAGCAGGCACTGGATCCGGTCGGGCAGGCGCTGCCTGATTGGCAGATCATCGCCCGGATCGCCTGCGAGATGGGGTATGTCGAGGCGTTCACCTACACCTGTGCCGAAGAGGTGTTCGAAGAGATCAAGCAGTTCTGGAATCCGAAGACCGGCTACGACTTACGCGGCGTCACCTACGAGCGCCTCCGCAAGACATCAATCCAGTGGCCGTGCCCGCCAGACAGTGATCAGGACCGTCATCCCATCCGATACGTCAATAACGGTGTCAGTCAAAGGCTCTTGATCCGCGAGGACGGCAGCACTCCGCGGCTCGCATTTCCCACCGCCACTGGCCGTGCGATGTTCTTCGCACGGCCGCACATGCTTCCCGCCGAAATGCCCGACGACGACTATCCATTCCTGCTCAACACCGGTCGTCTCGCGCACCAGTGGCACACCATGACCAAGACGGGCAAGGTCGCCAAGCTGAACAAACTCAACCCAGGTCCCTTCGTCGAGATCCATCCCGACGACGCCGCCAGGCTCGGCGTCGTCGACCAGGATGCGATCGAGGTTGCCTCACGCCGCGGTCGCGCTGTGCTTCCGGCCGTCATCACCGACCGAGTGCGTCCGGGGAACTGCTTTGCCCCATTTCACTGGAACGACGCCTTCGGCGAATATCTGTCCATCAACGCTGTCACCAACGACGCCATCGATCCAGCCTCGCAGCAACCGGAGTTCAAAGCCTGTGCTGTCACTATGACGAAGGTCGCCGTGAACACACCTGAAACAGTGCTCGCCGAGGCGCCGCTGGTGGCTTCCGCGCCAGCTGATCGGGCTTTGTCGCGAACCGATGTCCTCGCGGATGTCATCGGTCAAACAGGAACACCTGCAGTGGTATTCGATGCGCTCCAGCAGAGCTACCTGGCCGGTCTTCTCGCCGCGTTGCGTGCGGACGCCGATCGCACTGCCGGGGTCCCGACGTTGCCGTCGACGGCGCCGTTCGATGCCGAAAAGCGGATGTGGGTCGACGGGGTATTGGCCGGCCTGTACTCGCGAACCTCGCTCCCTGACACCGACGGGCCCGCGTTGTCCTCGGCTCCGGGCATTGCGACAGAACGCGCGCCGATCGTGGTGCTCTGGGCATCGCAGACCGGAAACGCGGAAGAATTTGCCGCCGCCTGCGCTGCTCGCCTTGGGGAAGTTGGCTTGCCCGTGGTGATGCATGCAATGGACGAGTTCCCGGCCGCCGACCTGGTGGCCACCCGAGAGGTCCTGTTGATCACCAGTACCTCCGGTGACGGCGAATCCCCGGACAACGGCAGCGGTTTCTGGGATGCGTTGGCTGCTGACACGGCGCCCCGCATAGCCGAGACACGGTATGCAGTCATCGCTTTCGGTGACTCGAACTATGACGACTTCTGTGGGCATGGACGAAAGCTTGACGCCCGCCTTGCTGAACTGGGGGCCAGTCGTATCGTCGATCGCGCCGACTGCGAGCCCGATTTCGAGGACACCGCTGCTGGTTGGCTGGACTCTGTCACGGCTGAACTTCAGCGCTCGGCGGCTGGTGAGACGGCCGACGTCGTCGTTGCAAAGAAGAATTCTGGGACAACCGTTGCGGCCACGCCGATTTCACCGGCGATGTCGGCGCCGCTGCAGTACAACAAGAAGGCGCCGCTGACCACAGCCTTGACGCGCAATGTCGTGCTCAACCGGCCAGGCTCTTCCAAAGACGTGCGGCAGTTGGGCTTTCACCTTCCGGACGACACGGTCAGTTACGAAGCCGGCGACGCTCTCGGAGTCTGGCCCCGAAACAGCTCTCCGTTTGTCGACGAGTGGCTCACCCTCACCGGCCTCGACGGTGAGGAGGTCGTCGAACTGGGGCAGTACGGCGATATGACCCTGCGTACCGCGCTCACCGAACGCCTGGAGATCACTCGAATCTCGAGCGAGATGATTCGGTTCGTGCATCAACGAACTCGCGACGCAGACCTCGCCGAGTTGATGAAGCCGGAGAACATCTCCACGCTCAAAGACTGGTCGTGGGGACGACAGTCCGTCGACGTACTTGCGCAGTCGCCCGTTCGTGCCTCGACGGACGAATGGCTCTCCCTCCTCAAACCGCTTCAGCCGCGGCTGTATTCGATATCTTCCAGTCCGAAGGAGAACCCACGCGAAGTGCAGCTGACGGTGTCCGCGGTGCGCTACAACGTCGCGGGTGTCCCACGGCGTGGGGTGTGCTCGACCTACCTCGCAGACCACGCCCACGATGATGACATCGGCATCTTCGTGCAGAAGTCGACCCATTTCCGGCCACCGTCCGATCCCGAAACCCCGATGATCATGGTCGGTCCGGGAACCGGCATCGCGCCGTTCCGTGCCTTCCTGCATGAGCGTCGGGCATTGGGGCACACGGGCCCGAACTGGCTGTTCTTCGGGGAACAGCACGCCGCGACCGACTTCTACTACCGCGAAGAAATCGAAGAATTGCGGAAAGACGGATTCCTCACCGAACTCGACCTCGCATTTTCCCGGGATCAAGCCGACAAGGTCTACGTGCAGGACCGGATGCGTGAGCGCGGTGCGCTGCTGTGGGAGTGGTTGCAGAAGGGCGCCCACTTCTACGTCTGCGGCGATGCCAACCGGATGGCCAAGGACGTCGACAGTGCCCTCAACGGGGTGGTCGCTCAACACGGAAAACTGGCACCTCGTAGTGCGGAGGCGTACGTGAAGGCTCTCTCGGCCGAGAAGCGGTACGTCCGAGACGTCTACTGACGTCGATCAGACGGCGCCCTTGAACCCGTGCTGACGCCACGCCTCGTACGTCACGAGGGCGGCGGCGTTGGACAGGTTGAGGGACCGGCGTCCGGGAAGCATCGGGATACGCAGGCGCTCGGTGATGTGTTCGTCCGCCAATACTTCTTCGGACAGTCCGGTGGGTTCTGGCCCGAACAGCAGGACGTCGCCGGGTAGGTAGGCGATATCGGCATAGGACGTGGTCGCGTGCGCGGTGAAGGCGAACACACGCGCGGGGGTGACGGCTTCCCACGCCGCAGCAAGGTTCTCGTGGACCGTGACAGTCGCCAGATCGTGGTAATCCAAGCCTGCGCGCTTGAGTTTCGGCTCCGACAAGTCGAACCCGAGAGGGCCGACCAGGTGGAGTTCGCAACCGGTGCCCGCGACCATGCGAATCGCGTTTCCGGTGTTGGGTGGGATGCGGGGCTCGTGGAACATCACTCGGAACACTCGAGGAACTGTACCGGGCGTCGTATCGGTGCCCGCGTCCGTGAGAAGACCGGTCGGGAAGTGTGGGCGAATTGGTAACAAACCGGCCAGTTCGTGCGAATCTATTTCCGGCACTCTTCGCAGAACGGACATTTTGATGAACCCTCCCGCCGGTTGGAACCCCGACCCCTTCGACCCCACGATCGACCGTTACTGGGACGGTCAGCAGTGGACTGCACAGACACGGCCCAAGGGCGGCGACGCACCCACTCAAGCCTTCGGCACTCCCACCCAGGTCTTCGGTGCTCCCGGTTCGCCGGTGCCGGACGCAAACGCCGAGGAAGGCAAGACGCGGCGTAAGTGGCCGTGGATCGCCGGCGCAGCAGTCGTGGGGCTGGTTGCCATCGCCGCGGCGACGGGCGCGGGCAAGTCGGAAGAATCAACGACGCCTGCTGTGACCTCTTCCACGACAGCGGCGGCGGCGACAACCAAAAGCACGGTCCCGTCGACGACGAAGACCACGACGTCGTCCCTCTTGCCGACGACGACAACGATCGTGCCGCCACCAACGACGACAACCGTGGCAATCGTGCCGCTGGTTCCGCAGGTTCCGGTAACCACGACTACGCCGTACGTTCCGCCCGCCCCGGCGTACACGCCGCCGAAGACAACGGAACCCGCGTACGTTCCGCCGCCGGCAAAGGTGCCTGATGCAGGGGTGTATTACGCCAACTGCTCAGCGGTGCGAGCGGCTGGTGCTGCCCCGATCTACCGCGGCGATCCCGGCTATTCGTCCAAGCTTGATCGTGACGGTGACGGCGTGGCCTGCGAGACCTAGGCGATCGAAGCGGTGTCGGTGCGGCGGGGCAGTATGGACGGCATGCTCCCCGAAGAATCCGACGACGTCGTCGGCGAAGACTATTCAGACGCGCGGCTGGCCGGGCAGAAGTGGCGTCAGCGCACTTTCACCAATTGCAATTTCCGAGATGCCGACCTCACCGGACTCGCGACGGAGTCGGTGGTGTTCACGGATTGTGACTTCACCGGCACCGATCTGGGGGAGTCCGTGCACACGGGAACGGCGTTTCGCTCCTGCAATTTTGCTCGGACTAGCCTGTGGCACAGCACGTTCCGAAACTGCAGTCTGCTCGGGTCGACGTTCGACGGTTGCCGTATCCGGCCGTTGACGCTCGACGAAGTCGACTTCTCGTTGACCTCACTCGGTGGAGCGGACCTGAGGAAGATCGACTTCACCTCATGCCGATTCCGTGAAGCGAACCTGGTTCGGGCCGACATGCGAGGCGCGGTCCTGGCGTCGGCGGATCTGTCCGGTGCTCGTACGGGTGGACTCAAACTCGAAGGTGCAGATCTGCGCGGCGCGCGGATCGATCCGAGCCTGTGGACGTCCGCATCCGTCGGAAACGCGCAGATCGAGTTGATGCAGGCGGTGGCTTATGCGTCGGCGCACGGTCTTGTCGTAGACATGAAGTAGAGGCGCCTAGCTCTCCACGCGCTCCTCGAGGCGCACTGTCACCATCTCGCCGGTCTCCTTGCCGATGGCTTTGCGAAGCTCGGCTTTGACCGGCAGCTTGTGGTTGCCGTCTCCCAGCGCCATGAACGAACTCTGGAACGGATGTCCGTCGATCGTCCCGCGTACCTTGACCAGGCCGCGGGTGCCGAAGAACTCGGCGGACTCCGGCCAGATCACGTAGGTCCACCCACCCTTGGCGTCACTCTTCTGCAAGGTGGCCGTGAATTCCTTGTCCAGCAACATGATGACTGTCCCTTCGGGTCGTACCTTGTGATCAGCGGATGAATTCCCGTGCGAGCAGATCCATCAGCAGTCCGTCCTTCCACACACCATGGCGATCTCGCGAGTACTCGCGCATCACCCCGACGTCTTTGAACCCCACCGATCGGTAGCAAGCGATGGCGACGGAGTTGTCGACTTCCGGGTCGATGACCAGACGGTGGAATGCGAGGTCGTCGATCAGGTGGGCACACAGCACCCGAATCGATTCGCGACCGAACCCTTGGCTGTGAAAGTCGGGATCGAGGAACAAGTCGAGCCCGGCGTGGCGGAAGTCGGGATTGTCCTCCGCCTCATACCACTGGATGAAGCCGATCAGGTGGTCGCCGTAGAAGATGCTGTAGCGCGTGGTGCCGGCCTCCGGCGCTGCAGGCCAGTCGTCGTCGGGATTTTGCCACCACTGCACGACGTCCGGGTGCAGGTGAATTGCCCGCAGACGGGCGTGATGATCGGGCGCGACGGGGGAGAGGAGCACCCTCGGGCCGCGTAGTTCCGGAGCCGTTGTCACTCATCGACCCTAACCTGGAACAATGGTCGCCGTGACTGCAACGATCCTCGACGGCAAAGCTACCCGCGACGAAATCTTCGAAGACCTGAAGGTGCGGGTGAGCGCTCTGAAGGCAGAGGGCATCACACCCGGCTTGGGCACCATCCTGGTGGGCGACGACCCGGGATCCGCGGCTTACGTGCGCGGCAAGCACAACGACTGCGCCAAGGTCGGTATCAATTCTTTGCGACGCGACCTGCCTGCCGACATCACGCAGGAACAGCTCAACGCGACGATCGACGAGCTCAATGCCAATCCCGAGTGCACCGGCTACATCGTGCAGTTGCCGCTCCCCAAGCACCTCGACGAGAACGCGGCCCTCGAGCGTATCGACCCCGACAAGGATGCCGACGGCTTGCATCCGGTCAACCTCGGTCGACTGGTGTTGGGCAAGGAAGCCCCGCTGCCGTGCACCCCACGTGGAATCCTCCACCTTCTGCGTCGCTACGAGGTCCCGATTGCCGGTGCACACGTGGTGGTTGTCGGACGCGGCGTCACGGTCGGTCGTCCGATCGGATTGCTGCTGACGCGTCGTAGCGAGAACGCGACGGTCACGCTCTGCCACACCGGTACCCGCGATCTCGCGGCCGAGGTTCGCCGCGCCGACATCATCGTCGCTGCCGCCGGCGTTCCCGGCCTCATCACCGCAGACATGGTCAAGCCCGGAGCAGCGGTCCTCGACGTCGGCGTCAGTCGCACCGACGACGGCCTGCGCGGCGACGTGGCAGCCGACGTGAACGAGGTCGCCGGCTTCGTCTCACCCAATCCCGGTGGTGTCGGACCGCTGACCCGCGCGTTCCTGATCACCAACGTGGTCGAGCGCGCCGAGCGGGTTCTGGCCGGAGTCTGAGTCCGATGTCCTCACTGGTCGGCCTCGCGAAGAAGAATCTGCCCATGCTCGCGGTCCTCGCCGTGATCGCGGCGGCCGTGGTTCTCGTGCTGGCCGACCGGTGGCGTCGCGGCGCCCTCGTCTTCGGTGTTGCCGTCATCATCGGAGCTGCCGCTCGGTGGTTCGTTCCCGAGAATCGTGTGGGGTTGCTCGCGGTGCGCGGAAGGGTCTTCGACACTGCGGCGATGGGTGTGATGGGTGTGTTGATCGCGACGCTCGCCCTGACCATCGATCCGCTCGGCACCGACTGAGAAGATCAGTCCCCGTAGAACGAGCGAATGTCGATATCACTCAAGGGGATCCACTCCGGTGAATCTGTGGATGTCGACTTCTTTCCAGCCTTGACCGGTGCACTTCGCAGCGTCACCGCAAGTGCAGGTTCCTCGTCGATTCGCCCGGCCAGGGCGTAGATCGCGGCGAGATGGTGAACGCACGGCGAGCGTCGACCTGAGCAGTCGCAGCTGGCAGTGCACTCCGAAAGATCAACGGCTACTGCGATATTTCGAGCCTGCAGTTCCGTGACGATGCTGTCCGGCAGTTCGCCGGTGGAGACGGATCTGTTGGCCTTTCCCGCCGAACGGAGAAGGCTCTTCACTGCGGCGATTTCGGATTTGGTCCAGAGCGGGACACCAATTGTCACCGACGAGGTTTTTGCTTTGGTGCTCACCTCCGCGACGACGGTCCCCGATGAGACCACGGTGAACTCCACGGAACCGTTGCGTGCGAGGGTACGAGCCGTCGGCAGGGACGGGTTCGGACCGGATGCCGCGGTCCGCTCCACCGTGCGCAGCCATGCTCGACCCCAAGCGGTGACACCGAATTCGTTGGCCATCAGATGATCACCGCGCCGTCGAGTTCGAGGAGTTCACGCAGTTCGGTGTCAGGGAGATCGGCCAGGGCGGCCTCGACGTTCCCGGAAACAGCATCGGCCACAGCTCGTTTGGACTCGTGCATCGCTGCGATGTGATCCTCGACGGTACCGCCCGTCACCAAGGTGTGGACGTTGACGGTGCGCTTCTGGCCGATGCGGTGTGCCCGGTCGGTTGCTTGGTCCTCGACGGCTGGGTTCCACCACCGGTCGTAGTGCACGACGTGACTTGCGCGCGTGAGGTTGAGGCCGAAGCCGGCGGCGCGCAAGCTCAGAATCAGAACCGGTGGTGAATCCGTGTCGTTCTGGAACGCGTCGACCATTGCGTCGCGCTTGTCGGTGTTCAGGCCGCCGTGAAGGAACGGGATTGCGCCGATTCCCAACTCGGAGCCCAGGTGCCGCGAGAGCATCTCGCCCATCGTCCGGTATTGCGTGAATATCAGCGCGCGATCGCCGTCGTCGACGATCTCGGCGATCATTTCCGTTGCGCGGTCGAGCTTTCCGGATCTTCCGTAGAGGTCGTCCGTATCGCCGGTGACCTGCGCCGGATGATTGCATACCTGCTTGAGGGTGGTCAGCAGCGCGAGGATGTTGCCGCGCCGGGCAATTCCCGTACCCAAACCGGTGTCGAAAGCATCTGCAACTGCCGACCGATAGATGCGCGCCTGTTCCGACGTCAGAGTGCACGAGACGGTGGAAAATTGCTTGGGCGGAAGATCCTTGGCCACTGTGTCTTTGGTTCTGCGCAGAATGAACGGATCGATGACCGCGGCAAGCCTGGTCGCCGCGGTGGCCGATCGACCGGATTCGATCGGTACGGCAAAGCGTTGACGAAACCGTGCGCGAGTTCCGAGGACTTCGGGATTGGCGACGCGAAAGAGTGACCACAATTCTTCGAGACGGTTCTCCACCGGCGTGCCGGTCATCGCTACCTTGACGTCGGCCGACAACTGCATTGCTGCTTTGGCTGCCAGCGAAGAGGGGTTCTTGATCTGTTGTGCCTCGTCGAAGACCACTGAACTCCAATGGATCGGGGCCAATTGGTCTGCGTCGGAACGCAAGACGCTGTAGCTGGTCAGCACCGTGGTGCCGGCAGGGACACGAGTGGGAAGTGCGCGAGCGGTCCCGTGATGAACGTGCAGTGGCAGATGCGGAGCGAATCGCTCGATCTCGCGGCGCCAGTTTCCGATGACCGAGGTGGGACACACAACCAGGTGTGGACCGTCGTCGGCGCGGATCGCGATCATCGAAATCGCTTGCAGTGTCTTGCCCAAACCCATCTCGTCGGCGAGGATTCCACCGCCCGAACCCGACAGTGCAGTCAGCCAGGCAACTCCGTGCACTTGATACGGGCGCAATGTCGCCTGAATCTTTGCTCGGCGAAGACTCTCGATGGCTGCGCGCGCTTCCGTGAACAACCGCACCGTGGACCGGGCGCTTCTGATTTTCGTGTCGTCGCGCTCGATCGCGGCATGTGCTGCAGTCGGAATGTCATGTGCGCCGGTGTCGATGACGCGCTTCCATGCGAGCAACGACGGTCCGAGGTCGTCGCGACGTGCATCGAGGGTGTGCATGGCGTCGATCGCGGTGGCGAGGTCGAGCTGTTGCGCTTCGACGTCGGTCGCTGTGATCGACTCGTCGACCGGGATCGCCAGCCGGCAGATGCCCGGCGATCCCGTCGGCATCCCCAGCGCCGACAAGCGCGCTGCCGGATCTGGGTCACCCCAGAACGCGAAGGACATGTGCTCGGGAATGTACGTAGCCTGCAGGCGCGTCGAGCATGGCTGATTCACGTTCGCCGATGCTAGCCGCGCCGGCTCAGGGACGCCAATGAAAATGTCGGGAAAACCTGCAGATCAGCTGTGGTTTTCCCGACATTGACGGATCCTGAAATTGTGCCTCTGTGCCGGATCAGCGGGCCGTGCGTGCGAACTCCATCGTTCGGCGAAGCAGTCCGGCGACAGCGTCCGCCTCCGTCAGGAAGCCGTCATGGCCGTCTCTGGACTTGAGAATCTCGAGGCCAGTGCACGTCGAAATGCCGTCCGCGATCTCCTCCTGCAAACGAAGGGGATACAGCCGATCCGAGTCCACGCCGCCCACGACGACCTGCGCCGTGATCGATGCCAGCGCCGCTGCAACGCCGCCGCGTCCACGACCGATGTCGTGCCGGTTCATGGCCTCGGTCAGGAGGACGTACGTGCTCGGGTCGAAGCGGTCGACCAGCTTGTCTGCCTGATGTTCCAGGTAACTCTGGACGGCGTATCGTCCACCGTTCCAAGGATTTTCGTCGTTCTGGGCGGAGTTCTCGAAGCGCGCATCGAGTTCGGACTCGGTGCGGTACGTCAGGTGCGCGATGCGACGGGCGATGCCGAGTCCGGCGCGAGGTACCCGCCCCGTTCCGTGGTAGTCACCGCCCTGCCAATCCGGATCGGAGACGATGGCAGCGATCTGCGTCGTCTGGGTGCCGATCTGATCTGCAGTGGCTCGTGAACCGGTTGCGAGAACCAACGCGGAGCGAATGCTGTCCGGGTAGGTAACTGCCCATTCGAGGGTGCGCATGCCGCCCATGGATCCGCCGACTACCGAGGCCAACTGGTCTATCCCGAGGAGATCGACGAGCTTCTTCTCCGCCGCGATCTGATCCCGGATGGAGATCTCGGGGAACCTGCTGCCCCACGGCTTGCCGTCGTCGGCCAGTGAACTGGGACCGGTCGTGCCGCGACAACCGCCGAGGACATTGGTTGCGATGACGCACCATTCGCCGGTGTCGATCGGTTCGCCGGCGCCGACCATCCCGTTCCACCAACCGGGGGAGGGCTGATTTGCGGAGATCGGTCCGGTGACGTGTGAGTCTCCGGTCAGTGCGTGCTCGACGAGTACGACGTTGTCGCGGTTCGGGGACAGCTCACCCCACCGCTGAACGGCGAGCGAAACCGAGGGGAGTACCGCGCCGCTCTCGAGTTCCAGGGCGCCGATGTCGACGAACCCCACCTGGCCGTCGGGCGGGGGAAGGAGGTCGATCCTGGGCTCCAATTCGTTCACGGTCACGAGTTTGCCACCGCAGCCAGGCCGACGGTGATATCGGCGAGGATGTCGTCGATTCCTTCGATACCGACCGCGAGGCGGACGAGTCCGGGCGTGACACCGGAGGCGAGCTGCTCTTCGGGGGTGAGCTGCGAGTGTGTCGTCGAGGCGGGGTGGATGACGAGTGAGCGAACGTCACCGATGTTGGCGACGTGGCTGTGCAGCGTCAGGGCGTTGACGAACGTCTTGCCCGCATCGATACCTCCGGGCAGCTCGAAGGTGACGATGGCGCCGGTTCCCTTGGGCGTCAGCTGCTTTCCGCGTTCGAACCATGGCGAGGAGGGGAGTCCCGCGTAGGAAACGGAGGCCACCTCGCCGTGGCCGTCGAGGAATTCGGCGACCTTCTGGGCATTGGACACGTGGCGCTCGATGCGCAGGCTCAAGGTTTCGATGCCCTGCGCGATGAGGAACGCGTTGAACGGCGCCACGGCGGAGCCGAGATCGCGCAGCAGTTGGACGCGCGCCTTGAGTGCGAATGCCGGCGCGCCGAGGTCTGCGAAGGTGACGCCGTGATAGCTGGGGTCAGGCGTCGTGAAGTTCGAGTGGCGACCCTGCGTCCAATCGAAGGTGCCACCGTCGACGATCACGCCGGCGATCGCGGTGCCGTGTCCGCCAAGGTATTTGGTGGCGGAGTGAACGACGATGTCGGCGCCGTGTTCGAGTGGGCGGAGCAGGTACGGCGTCGCGACAGTGTTGTCCACGATCAACGGAAGACCGTTCTCGTGGGCCAACGACGAGATACCGGGGAGGTCGAGAATGTGGTTCTTGGGATTGGCGATCGTCTCGCCGTAGAACGCCTTCGTGTTCGGGCGAATGGCTTCGCGCCACTGCTCGAGATCGTCGGGATCCTCGACGAAGGTGACTTCGATGCCCAGCTTGCGAAGGGTGTAATGCAAGAGGTTGTACGTGCCGCCGTACAGGTACGGGCTCGAGACGATGTGGTCGCCGGCCTCGGCGATGTTGAGGATCGCGATGGTTTCGGCAGCCTGACCCGAGGAGAGGAGGAGTGCGGCGACTCCGCCTTCGAGGGCAGCGATGCGCTGCTCGACGGCGTCCTGTGTGGGATTCATGATCCGCGTGTAGATGTTGCCAGGCTCGGCGAGGCCGAACAGTGCCGCAGCGTGATCGGTGCTGTCGAAAACGTAGCTGGTGGTCTGGTAGATCGGCAGAGCGCGCGCATTGGTGGCGGTGTCCGCTGTCTGCCCGGCGTGCACCTGCTTGGTCTCGAACGACCAGTTCGCGGTCGGATCAGAAGTTGCTGCGGCGTCGGCTGTGTTGTCGGTCATGATTTGTTCACTCCAGTGGTCTGACGGATAGATGTCGGACGGGGGCGAAGGATCGCCGCCCCGTGCTGGGGTCTATCTACAAGTGCGACACATACTGAGTTACCTCCGTGGGGCTCGGCCCGGTCTGGGGTCCGTCCCTGTCGGACCCGCGCTTGTCACCCGAATTGCGGTGGAACTGCGTGAGCAGATCCACGTCGGGAAACCTGGTCATCACCCGGGGCACCCCACCGCGGTTGGAGGGTTGCCGTCCAGCGAGCCGGGGCTTGACGCTGGCACTCATGACCAAGTCGGATTCTACCGGGAAGTGAGCGCAGTCCTGACGCGGGGCGAATTGTGAGCCGCAACCGCACGCGAGACAGAGCGACGCAGCCCACTAGCAGGCAAAAGTTACTCGCGAGTAGAGACCGATGGGTGGACCTGCCGGTTGCGGCCTCACGGGTTAGCAGTACGCTTGTCTTGTTTGGGACTCATCTCCCGAGATCAGTCCACACCGTCTAGGTTTGATAATCGAACCGTTCGCGGACCCACTCACAAAGTGTGACCGCAACCGTGTAACCAGGGAAACTTCCTAGGAGGACGCGAAGCACCCATGTCCAAAATCAAGGTTGAGGGCACCGTCGTCGAACTCGACGGCGATGAGATGACGCGCATTATCTGGCAGTTCATCAAAGACAAGTTGATCCATCCGTATCTCGATGTGAACCTCGAGTACTACGACCTCGGTATCGAGTACCGCGACGAGACCGACGACCAGGTCACCATCGACGCAGCGCACGCGATCCAGAAGCACGGCGTCGGCGTCAAATGCGCCACGATCACGCCGGACGAGGCACGTGTCGAGGAATTCGGTCTCAAGAAGATGTGGCGTTCCCCGAACGGAACGATCCGCAACATTCTCGGCGGCACGATCTTCCGCGCACCGATCATCATCTCCAACGTTCCGCGACTCGTTCCGGGCTGGACCAAGCCGATCATCATCGGCCGTCACGCATTCGGCGACCAGTACCGCGCCACAGACTTCAAGGTCCCCGGCCCCGGCAAGGTGATGATCACCTACACGCCTGAGGACGGCAGCGCACCGATCGAGCACGAACTGGTCAACTTCCCCGAAGAGGGCGGCGTCGTCCAGGGGCAGTACAACTTCACCACGTCCATCCGTGACTTCGCTCGCGCGTCGCTCACCTACGGACTGCAGCAGAACTACCCGGTGTACCTGTCCACCAAGAACACCATTCTCAAGGCGTACGACGGTGCCTTCAAGGACATCTTCCAGCACGTCTACGAGACCGAGTTCAAGGCTGAGTTCGATGCCGCAGGTCTGACCTACGAGCACCGCCTCATCGACGACATGGTCGCTTCCGCACTCAAGTGGGAGGGTGGATACGTCTGGGCATGCAAGAACTACGACGGCGACGTCCAGTCCGACACCGTGGCCCAGGGCTTCGGCTCGCTCGGCCTCATGACGTCGGTTCTGCTGACACCGGACGGAAGGACCTGTGAGGCAGAGGCTGCTCACGGCACCGTGACGCGTCACTACCGTCAGCACCAGCAGGGCAAGCCCACCTCGACCAACCCGATCGCGTCCATCTTCGCGTGGACCCGCGGACTCGAGCATCGTGGCAAGCTCGACAGCACCCCTGAGGTCATCGGCTTCGCGCAGGCGCTCGAAGACGTTGTCATCAAGACCGTCGAAAGCGGCCAGATGACCAAGGACCTCTCGATGCTGGTCGGCGGCGATCAGGGCTACCTGACCACCGAGGAGTTCCTCGGCGCACTCGACGTGAACCTGCAGAAGGCCATGGCCGCGAAGTAGATTCACTGTTTCACCTTCTGATGGGACGTCCGGGAAACCGGGCGTCCCATTTGTGTTCGCGGTCTCACGTGAGTGAACTCACCCGCTCTCACTTGGAAGTTCAACCAGGTGTGAGACCACAATTGATCAGTGACTTCGTCTACCCTCTCCCGTTCTGACACCTCGACACCCGGGGTTCGTTCCGCCAGAGGTCCAGCGATGCTCGCTCTTGCCCTCGGCGGTTTCGGTATCGGCACAACCGAGTTCGTCGCCATGGGATTGCTCCCGGAAATGGCATCCGGGCTCGGCGTCTCGGAACCCATCGCTGGTCACGTGATCTCGGCGTACGCGCTCGGGGTTGTCGTCGGTGCTCCGCTGATCGCTGCTCTCACCGCACGGGTACCGCGCCGCACCCTGTTGATCGCACTCATGGTCGCATTCACCGTCGGCAATGCCGCTTCGGTCTTTGCGCCCTCGTACACGACGCTGATGATGGCTCGATTCGTCGCCGGATTGCCGCACGGCGCGTACTTCGGAGTCGCCGCACTGGTCGCCGCTCATTTGGCCGAACCAGGTAAACGCGCGAAGGCCGTGGCGATGGTGATGATGGGTCTGTCCGTGGCCAATGTGATCGGGGTGCCGGTCGCGGCCTGGATCGGCCAGGCACTCGGCTGGCGCAGCGCCTTCGCCTTGGTCGCCGTGATCGGGGTGGCAACCGTTGCTTCGCTGTTCGTCTGGATTCCGCGGTTGGACGGTATGCCGGTGACGAATCCGATCACCGAACTCGGGGCGCTGGGCCGCGTTCAGGTGTGGATGACCCTGATCGTGGGAATGGTCGGATTCGGCGGGATGTTTGCCGTCTACACCTACATCAGTACGACGCTCACCGACGTGTCCGGTCTCGGTGCTTCGTTCATTCCTCTGGCGCTCATGCTGTACGGACTTGGCATGGTGGCCGGCAACTTCGTCGGTGGATACCTCGCGGATCGCGCACTGATGAAGGGTTTGTTCCTGTCGATGGGATCCCTCGTGGTGATCCTCGCGGTCTTCGTGATCGCTGTGCGAAATCCGTACACGGCGCTTGTCTTCGTCTTCCTCATCGGGCTTGCCGGGTCCTCGATGGTTCCTGGCCTTCAAACACGGTTGATGGATGTCGCCGAGGACGCTCAGACCTTGGCTGCGTCTCTCAATCACGCCGCGCTGAACATCGCCAATGCCTTCGGAGCGTGGATCGGCGGCGTCGTCATCGCGGCCGGTTACGGGTATACCGCACCGGCAGCGGTTGGGTCGTTGCTGGCCGTCGCGGGTCTCGTCGTGCTGGCGGTTGCGGTGATTCTGCAGCGTAGGGCCGTGCGCTGACCTGGGCGCCCATCCGCGTCGGTGGAATCGGCTACGGTGCTTGCCGTGCCACAAACTGCTGACTCCCACATTCTTGCGCCCCACACCATCACGTCCGTGAACGTCAACGGCGTTCGAGCAGCTGCCCGCAAGGGCATGCTCGATTGGCTGGAGAAGACGTCGGCGGATTTCATCTGCCTTCAGGAAACGCGTGCGTCGGACGATCAGCTTCGCGAGACTCTCGAACCAGCGCTCGGCAACGGATGGTTCCTCGTCTCCGCCGAGCCGTCCGCGAAGGGACGCAACGGAGTCGCTGTGCTTTCACGCACGGAACCTGACGCGGTGCGGATCGGTCACGGCGACGACGAGTTTCTCGACGCCGGTCGATACATCGAAGCCGACTTCGCGGATCTGACCGTCGCGAGCCTGTACCTGCCCTCCGGTGAGGCGCTCACGCCGAAGCAGGAGGAGAAGGAGCGGTTCATGGCGTCCTTCGCAGTTCACCTCGCCTCCACCGCTGCGGCGGCCGTGGCTGCCGATCGTCACGTGGTGGTCAGCGGCGATTGGAACATCGCGCACACCGAACTCGACCTCAAGAACTGGAAGACCAACAAGAAGTCTTCGGGATTCCTCCCCGAGGAGCGCGCCTGGATGGATCTGCTGTTCGCCGAAGATTCCGCGTGGGTCGATGTCTTCCGCACCCTCCATCCGGGTGTCGACGGTCCGTACTCGTGGTGGTCGTACCGCGGCAAGGCATTCGACAACGATTCGGGTTGGCGTATCGACTACCAGGTTGCCACCCGCGGATACGCCGAGCGGGCCAAGGTTGCGCTCGTGGAACGCGCTGAGTCCTACGACCTCCGTTGGTCGGATCACGCACCTGTCACTGTCTCGTACCGGTAGGGACGCGCATGTCTGAAGGTCTGAAAATGCCGAGCGCAAAGACGCGCAACGCCATCATCACCGTCGTGGTGGCGGTGGTGGCGCTCGTACTGGCGGTAACCCTTTCTTCACGTGACTCCGACAGTTCGGCGTCGTCGGTTGCGAAGTCCTCGAGTGCCCAGTCCTCGACTGTTCAAGCCAAGCCGGGTGCTACCACCAAGGCCGCGCCGTCGAGTTCCGTGCCCTCGAGCTCCGCTGTCAAGACAACGCAGCAGACGAACAGCGATGCGCCGGCGCGGGTTCTCGCCACGCTGGTGGAGATCGACGCCGGGCGGTGGCCCGATTCCGCCAATGCGCCGGGCACCAAGGGCGGCATCACCTTCCGCAACAGCGAAGGGCGTCTGCCCGCTGTCGGTGCCGGTGGCGGACGTGTCGTCTATCAGGAATGGGACGTCAACGCGAAGAAAAACGGCCAAGGTCGTGATGCCGAGCGAATCGTCACCGGTAACGACGGTTCGGCGTGGTACACCCTCGATCACTACGACACGTTTGTGAGGATTCGCTGATGTCCGACTCGTCTACGGTCAGCGTGGCGCAGTGGCTGGATCCGTCTTCGGATGTGGCTTCGGTGGCCCTGCGGAGCGACCCGGCCGTTGCGGATGATCTTGCACGTGAACTCCGTGGCGAGAATTTTGTCGTTCGGGTGGTTCGCGGCGAGAACATGCGAACAACGGCGCAGGTCTTCGACGAGTTCGCGGCAGCCTTCCAGTTTCCGTCCCACTTCGGGCGCAACAAAGACGCTTTCGACGATGTCATGCGCGATCTCGACGGCGTACTCGGACTTGGCGCCGGATATGTAGTTGTGATCCGAGGTGCGGGTTCTCTACTGTCCGAGCAACAGGATCAGTTGGAGTGGTTCCGCGAAACGATGGACTTCTACACCGAAGAATGGGAACCCGTCGTTTTCCGGACCGTCTACCAGTTCGGTGCGGAGGACCTCACCGCCCACGGTGAAGACCTCGTCGAACTCGACTACCCGGGCACCACGCCACTGCACTGATTTCCACTCGTGAAAAGATCGGAACCATGTCGACCCCTGCAGAACAGAAGCCCACCGCAAAGCCTCGCGTGCTTTCCGGAATCCAGCCGACGTCGGATTCTTTCCACCTCGGCAACTACCTGGGTGCGCTGCAGCAGTGGGTTCCGTTGCAGGACGATTTCGACGCTTTCTACTTCATTCCGGATCTTCACGCCATCACGGTGACGCAGGACCCGAAGGAATTGCGTCGTCGCACCAAGGTTGCGGTGGCTCAGCTCCTTGCGGTGGGTATCGATCCGGATCGGGCGACGCTGTTCGTACAGAGTCAGGTTCCCGAGCACGCACAGTTGGCGTGGGTCCTGAACTGCATCACCGGTTTCGGTGAAGCCAGCCGTATGACGCAGTTCAAGGACAAGTCCGCCAAGCAAGGCAGCGACAACGCCAGTGTCGGTTTGTTCACGTATCCGGTTCTGATGGCCGCGGACATCCTTCTGTACCGCCCGCAGCGAGTTCCGGTGGGTGAGGATCAGCGTCAGCACCTCGAACTCGCACGCGATCTGGCCGGCCGGTTCAACACCCGCTACGGCAAGGCGTTCGTTGTTCCCGAGCCGCAGATCATCAAGGGCACGGCAAAGATCTACGACCTGCAGGATCCGACCGCCAAGATGAGCAAGTCCGCCGCCAGTGCGGCCGGACTGATCAATCTGCTCGACGATCCGAAGGTGTCGGCGAAGAAGATCAAGTCGGCCGTCACCGACAACGAGCGCGAGATTCGTTTCGACCCGCAGGCCAAGCCGGGCGTCAGCAACCTGCTCACCATTCAGTCGGCTCTCTCGGGAGTACCGATCGAGACTCTGGTGGCCGGTTACGAGGGCAAGGGGTACGGCGACCTCAAGACCGATACCGCTGATGTGCTGACCGAGTTCGTCACCCCACTCAAGGCGAAGGTCGACGGTTACCTTGCCGACGAGGCAGAGCTGGATCGCATCATCGCGGCTGGAGCGCACCGCGCCCGTGAGGTGTCTTCACGCACTCTCGCCGCTGTCTATGACAAGGTCGGATTCCTGGCACCGAAGGGCTGACTTACGCGAATTCGGACTCACGACGCCTGACCGAACATGAGGGGGACGGCAATGGCTGACACGGACGACGACGCACCGAGCTTTCTCGAGAAGCAACGAGCAGCGCGACCCTGGCTCGATCATCTGGTTCGCGCCGCAGGACGTTTCCAAGAGCAAAAGGGCGATTACTACGCTGCGGGAATCACGTACTTCAGTGTTCTCGCATTGATTCCGATCATGATGGTCGCGTTTGCAGTGGCCGGTTTCGTATTGGCCGGGCATCCCGAGTACCTCGAGTCGATTCAGGAGCAGATCACCAAGAGCATTCCGGGCAGCTTGGGTGACACCATCAACACGCTGATCGATTCGGCTATCGACTCGCGCGCGAGCGTCGGAATCTTCGGTCTCCTGGGTGCCGCGTACGCGGGTCTCGGTTGGATGGCAAATGTTCGCGACGCGCTGACGGCGATGTGGGAGAGCAAGCGCGAGCCGAAGGGTTTCGTTCGTACCAAACTCGGTGACGCAGGGGCCCTCATCGGTCTGGCTCTCGCCATGGTCGTCTCACTGGGAATGTCGGCGCTGAGCAGCGGGCCGGTTGCGACTCAGATCGTGAAATGGCTCAACCTCGAGAACATCACCGGTGTCGGCGTGGGGCTCAGAGTCGTTTCACTGTTGCTTTCACTCCTGGCGACGTGGGCGGTGTTCCTGTGGGTGATTGCCCGGCTGCCGCGCGAGCCTGTCACGCTGCGCAGCGCCGCGCAGGCAGCGCTTATCGCCGCGGTCGTGTTCGAAATCTTCAAGCAGGTCGGTGCGATCTACCTCGCGGCCGTCACCAGTGGCCCGGCGGGCGTGGCATTCGGCCCGATCATCGGTTTGCTCGTGTTCGTGTTCACTGCGTCGAGGATGCTGCTGTTCTGCACGGCGTGGGCGGCGACGACAAAGGAAAGTATGGCTCTCGCCTTCGTTCCGCCGCCGGATCCGGCCGTGATCTCGCCGCGAATCGTTGTCAGTGACGGAGCTTCACCGTCTCGCGTGGCTGCGTTGATCGCCACGGGTGCGGTTGCCGGCCTGGGTCTTTCGGGCTTCATGCGCCGTCGGCCGCGCTAGCGCCTTCGACGGTTCAGGGCAACGGCTCCCGCCACCAGCGCGATCACCACAACTCCGCCGACAGCACCGATGAGGATGCGGTCAGTGGTGTCCGACTCGGTGTCGGTAGCGGTGGGTGCTGCCGACACCGAGCCTGGTGCAGCGGCAGACGGTGTGCGAGTGACATCGGGCGTGGCATCGTCGGTCGATCGGTCCGTCAACGAGCCGACGGTTGTGCTGGCGGGGAGTGCATATCCGTAGTCGAGTAGACGGGCAGCCTGCTCCCACGGACGGATCGGCTTGGCTTCGCCGCCCATCAATGTCACCAGTAGTTTCCGGCCGTTGCGCTCCGCAGCACCGACGTACGTGTGGCGGGCGTCGTCGGTGAAGCCGGTCTTGCCGCCCAATGCGCCGTCGTAGTTGTAGAGCAACTGATTGTCGTTCGCGAGAGTGAATCCGGGGCGGTCCTGATCGTCAGGAATCGTCGGATCTTTGGGGAAGCCGGGAAACTCGACGGTTTCGGTATGGATCAGTCCGGCAAACGTCGGATTCTGGAGGGCTGTATGGAAGATTACGGCCAGGTCGTACGGTGAGCTGCTCATCCCTGGGCCGTCGAGTCCGGATGGAGTTGCCGTGCGGGTGTCGAGGGCGCCGAGTTCGGCCGCGAGCGCGTTCATTTTCGACACGGCTGCAGCGTCACCGCCGAGTTGGCGGGCAAGAGCGTGCGCGGCATCGTTTCCCGATGCCATGACCAGACCCTGCATCAGTTGCCGGTTGGTGTACTTGCCGCCCTTGCCGATGCCGACAGCGCTACCTTCAGCGTCCGCATCTTCGGCAGTTGCGGTGATTTCGGTGTCGAGATCGAGTTCGTCGAGAGCGACGAGAGCCAACAGCATCTTGATGGTGCTGGCCGGTCGGTAGCGACCGTGCGGATCTTTCGCGGCGAGGACCTCACCGGTTTCGGCGTCCGCGAGTACCCATCCGGATGCCGCGATGTCGGCCGGGAGCGGGGGAGCGCCGTCAGGAAGTACGACGCCACACTCGCCGAGCTTGTCTCCACCGACGGGGCTTTCCGGAATCGGGACAGCAGTCGGGGCCGTGGATCCGGGCGCAGGTGCTTCGGAGAGATCGATCGCCGGCGCCGGGCTACTCGTGAACGGGCAGCTGTCGGTGTTGGGTGTTGTGAACGGTGCCTCGGTGGTGGTGGGCGGCGGCGGGGCCGGTTGGGCGCCGGCCACTCCCGAGGTCCCTACGACACCGGTAAACGCAATGCTCCCTGAGAGCACTGTTCCGGCCACTGCCACTGCACACTTTCGACGCCACATCATCGATATACGAGGGTATGCGAACGTGAGGGAACGTCCGAATCGCCACGCAAGCAGGGGGAGCGAAAACAGGCGATTCGGTTTGTACATCGGTCATAGTGGACGATCGCCGCCGATGAGTTCCACCACCACGCAGAGTCTGTAACAGTGGGGTAGTCGACTACTCGAATGGCGCACACGCACTGACGACAGGGGATCGGTATGGGCAAGATCGTGGTGACAGAATTCGTGTCTTTGGACATGGTCATGGAAGCGCCCGGTGGCGAACCGGGCTATGCGCACACTGGATGGGTCTTTCCGTACCAGGAGGGCGATCAGATGAAGTTCAAACTCGACGAAACCCTCGCCGCGGACGTGCTTCTACTCGGTCGACGGACCTACGAGAGCTTCGCCGGTGCCTGGCCTGAGCGCGAAGACGACCAAGGCTTTGCGGACAAGATGAACGAGATGCCCAAGTACGTCGTCACGAGTTCGACGGAGCCGCTCGAATGGAACAACTCGACGGCGCTCGACGGTCCCATCGAGGAATCCGTTCCGAAGCTGAAGGAACAGATCGACGGCGAAATCCTGGTCGCGGGAAGTCGGACGCTCGTCCACGCGTTGTTGCTGGCCGGTCTGGTCGACGAGCTGCGACTGATGGTCTTCCCGGTCATTCTCGGGTCCGGCGGGAGAGTGTTCCCCGAATCGGCCGACAAGATCGACCTCGAGTTGAAGGACGATCGTCGGTACGAATCCGGAGTTCAGGTGCTGACGTACCACCCCACGGTCGCGTAGACCTCTCGAAACATCTGTGGCCGAGCCTCTTCGAGAGTCTCGGCCACAGATGTCTTGCCGGCTAACTGTTTTCGGGGAAGCCGAGGTTGATGCCGCCGTGGCTGGGGTCGAGCCAGCGACTGGTGACGGCTTTACCTCGCGTGAAGAAATGAACACCTTCTGTCCCGTGAGCGTGGGTGTCACCGAAGAGGCTGTTCTTCCAGCCGCCGAAGCTGTAGTAGGCCATGGGAACCGGGATGGGGACGTTGATGCCGATCATGCCGACCTCCACCTCGTTCTGGAAGCGTCGGGCAGCGCCGCCGTCGTTGGTGAAGATGGCGGTGCCGTTTCCGTACGGGTTGTTGTTGATCAGTTCGAGGGCTTGGTCGTAGGTATCGACGCGCACGACGGAGAGAACAGGCCCGAAGATTTCGTCGGTGTAGATCGACATGTCGGTGGTGACGTGGTCGATGAGGGTGGGTCCAAGCCAGAAGCCGTCCGGTCCACCATCGGCCTGGACTGTACGTCCGTCGACCACGATGGTGGCGCCGTCCTTCTCGCCTGCATCGACGTATGAGGCGACCTTGTCGCGGTGGGCCTTGGTGACGAGCGGACCCATGTCGGAGTTCTTGGTGCCGTCACCGGTGACGAGGGGAGTGGTGCGCTCGACGATCTTGGCGACCAGTTCGTCGGCGATGTCGCCGACTGCGACCAGGGCGGAGATCGCCATGCATCGTTCGCCCGCGGAGCCGAATCCCGCGTTGACCATTGCGTCGGCGGCGAGGTCGAGGTCGGCGTCCGGCAGAACGATGGCGTGGTTCTTGGCGCCGCCGAGTGCTTGCACGCGTTTGCCGTTGGCGGTGCCCGTGGCATAGACGTACTGGGCGATGGGGGTGGATCCGACAAACGAAATCGCTTTGACTGCTTTGTTTTCCAGAAGTTCGTCGACGGCGAGCTTGTCACCTTGGAGGACGTTGAAGACGCCGGGGGGCAGACCAGCTTCGGCCCAGAGTTCGGCGAGCCAGATCGCCGCGGTGGGGTCCTTCTCCGAGGGTTTGAGAATCACGGTGTTCCCGGCGGCGATGGCAACCGGGAAGAACCACATCGGGACCATCGCGGGAAAATTGAAGGGGGAGATGATGCCTACGGGGCCGAGGGGTTGGCGGATGGAGTAGACGTCGACCTTGGTCGATGCATTCTCGGTGTATCCACCCTTGAGGAGATGCGGTATTCCGCAGGCGAATTCGACTACTTCTTGTCCGCGGCTGATTTCGCCGAGGGCGTCGGAGAGAACCTTGCCGTGCTCGGCTGTGATGATCTCGGCGAGTTCACCTTTGCGAGCGTTGAGGAGTTCGCGGAAGCTGAACAGTATCTGTGTGCGACGGGCCAGGGAGGTGTCACGCCAGGCGGGGAAGGCCGCCGCAGCAGCGTCGATGACGGTGCGAGCGTCCTCGAGGTTCGCCAGGGCGAGTCGGCCGGTGATCTGTCCGGTGGCGGGGTTGGTGACGGGGGCGGTGTTCTCGGATGTTCCGGCGAACGACTTGCCGTCCAACCAGTGCGCGATGACACGAGTATCAGTGCTGGTCATGGTATTTCCTAGTGGTCTGGTGGCTCAGGAGTTCGGGGAGGTGTACTTGGCGACATAGTCGTTCATCGTCTCGCGCTGGTACCGGGAAACCTCGTGTGCGTTTTCGTTCTCGGCGAAGACGCTCGACACCATCACGGTGTTGTCACGATCGTAGAAGCCGAGTTTGCCGAGGCCGCCGAAGAATTCGTCCCAGTTGACGTCTCCGTCCCCGATTTTGAGGTGTTGATGCACTCGAACGGCATTGCCTGGCGGATTGGTGATGTAGCGAAGTCCGTGGGAACGGTGATGATCCATGGTGTCTGCCACATGTACGAGACGGACCATGTCGCCGGCGGCCTCCATGATGGCGGGAAGGTCCCCACCCATGTGGAATTGGTGGCACGCCACGATCACCATGCCGAGGTTCTTGGAGTTCACGCCACGGATCGTGCGGATCGCGGCAAGTCCGTCTTCGACAAAATCGTCCGGGTGCGGGTCGATCAGGACGTCGATCCCCTCGCGTTCGATGATCGGAAGCAGTTCCTCCATCGAACGATAGAACGCACGCTCGGACTCTTCGGCTTTCTCGGGGCCGCCGGAGAATTCGGTGTTCATGACGTTGACACCGAGATCGACCGTGATCTGGATGGCCCGCTTCCAGTAACGCACTGCTGCTTCGCGAGCGTCCTCGTCCGGGCCGGACCACCGAAGGACCGGGAGCACCGACGCGATGCCGACTCCCGCACTCGCGCAGGCCTTCCGGAACTCGGTGACGAGCGCGTCGTCGGCTTTCGGGTGATTGAAGAACGGGATCATGTCGACGTGCGGTGTGAGCTGCAGGTACTCGTACCCGAGATCGGCAACAACTCGGGGAAGCTCCAGCAGCGAGTAGTCGTGATGGAACGGTGTGGGATCGAGAGCGACCTTCATCGCTACGCCCCGGCCACAGAGTCGCGCGCAACCATGTCCACGACGACGCGTTGACCCGTCTCCAGAGACTTCACGCCAGCGGCGCAGACAGCGGCCGCGGCGTACCCGTCCCAGGCACCAGGTCCGTCGATGTAGTTGCCGGTGCCGGCGCCCGTCTTCACCGCCTTGATCCACCGGGCGAACTCGGTGTCGTATGCCTGCCCGAAGCGTTCGCGGAATCCTGGGGTGATCTGCCCACCCCAGTTGCCGGGCTTGGTCTTTCGGATCAGCCCCACGTCGAGTCCGATCATCGCGCTTCCGAGTTCGCCGACAACTTCGGTGCGCACCTCGTAGGCAACTCCGGTGGTGACAAACACCTCGGCGTCGACGTGTCTACCGGACTCGGTCTCGAATATCGCGATCTGTGGGTCTTGAATGCCCTCGGGAGCAAGCGAATTCGCAGACGGCCGAATTATCTGCACCGAGGTGATCTCTTCGTCGAGCAGGAATCGCGTCACGTCGACCTCGTGGACGAGTGAGTCCTTGACGATCATCGCGCTGTCGAAGCCGTTCGGAACCGCAGGATTGCGGTGCGCGCAGTGCACAACGAGAGGGCGACCGAGATCGCCGCTGTCGATCAAATCCTTGAGCTGGGTGTATTCGTGGTCGAACCGGCGCATGAACCCGACCTGGATCAGTTTCTTTCCCAGCGCTGCTTCGGCTTTGACGATCGCCAGCGAACTGTCCGCGTCGGTGGTCAGCGGCTTCTCGCAGAGAACCGGCTTGCCTGCTTCGAGGCAGGCAAGTACCTGCTTCTCATGGGTCGGGCCCGGGGTTGCGAGCACAACGGCGTCGACGTCCTCGGCTGCGATGGCATCGAACGGATCGACGACGACGCGTGACCCCGGCGTCAATGCTGCGATTTCCTCGGCGCGGGCAAGAGAGTAGTCGTTGACGACGGTGACTCGGGCACCGCCGATTTTGTTGGTGATGCGGTCGACGTGATCGGCCCCCATGATGCCGACGCCGAGCACTGCGATCCGGAGATCCTGGTTGTCAGACATGCGGTGGTACTCCTCGATTGTGTTGCTCAGCTGAAACGGACGGCGGGGACGCCACAGGTGGACAGGTATTTCTGAGTGCGCTGTGCGATGGGCAGCGGTGTGTCGGGATGGCAGGGATACATGTCCTGCTCGACGATCGCGAACACGTCGATGCCGAGCTTCTCGATGGCCTCCAGAAGCGGCGGCATGTCCGGGATTCCACGCGGTGGTTCGATCATCGCGCCGAGTTTGACGGCTTCGCCGAACGGCAGGTCCTCCGCCTCCACCTTGGCGACGATCGCCGGATCCACCTGCTTGAGGTGCAGGTACCCGATGCGCTCCGGATGCTTGTTGATGATGGCCAGGTTGTCGCCGCCGCAGTAGCTGATGTGGCCGGTATCGAGGCACAGGTTCACGAAACGCTCGTCTGTACCTTCGAGGAACTTGTAGACGTTGTCCTCGATATCGACATGGCTGTCGGCATGAGGGTGGTACTGCGCCATGACGCCGTACTCCTCGAGCATCGCCTTGCCGAGAGCGTTCATGCCGTCGGTCTTCTTGCGCCACTGCTCGGGAGTCAGATTTCGATCCTCGAGTACCACTCCGGTGGAAGGATCGCGCCACATCTCGGGTATGACCACTACGTGCTTGCCGCCGACGGCTGCGGTCAACTTGGCGACGTCCTTGATCTGATTCCAGACGGCATCCCAGGAATCGTCCTGGTGCAGGTGTTCGAAAACGGTACCGGCCGAAAGTTTGAGGCCGCGTGCTCCGAGTTCGTCAGTCAGCTTGGCTGGATCGGTCGGAAGGTATCCGAACGGACCGAGTTCGATCCATTCATATCCCGACGCGGACACCTCGTCGAGGAATCGCGTGTACGGGGTCTGCTGAGGGTCGTCCGGAAACCACACACCCCAGGAGTCGGGGGCTGATCCGACGCGAATCGCGCTCATGTCTAGATTCCTTTCGCGGGCAAGCTTTTTGGGGTGTGGTTGTGCGGAAATTTCATTCGGATGGACGGAGGTACGGTCGCTGGATCTTCTTCCAGGACTCGTAGGTTGTCCGGGCGTTCTTGGTCGATTCCAGTTCGGAGGTGGCCGATACCGGTACATCCCACCAGGATTCGCTGTCCGGGGCGCCGATCAGCGGATCGGTTTCGACGTGGATGACCGTGCTGGTGTCGCTTGCTTTGGCGACTTTGATCGCATCGGCGAACTCTACGGCGGTGTTGGCGCGGATGACGTCGACACCGAGGCTGGCGGCGTTCGCGGCCAGATCGACCGGGAGAACACCTCCGTCGAGACGTCCGGCATTCGAGCGGTAGCGGTACTGCGTGCCGAAGCGCTGGGAACCCAACGACTCGGATAGCGAACCGATGGAGGCAAATCCGTGATTCTGCACCAGGACGACGATGACCTTGAGGCGTTCCTGTACGGCGGTGACCAATTCGGTGGCCATCATCAGATAGGAACCGTCGCCGACCATCACGAACACGTCGCGATCGGGGCACGCCATGCGGACGCCTAGACCGCCGGCAACTTCGTATCCCATGCACGAGTACCCGTATTCGACGTGATACCCCTTGGGATCACGGGTTCGCCACAGCTTGTGGAGGTCACCCGGCATGGACCCGGCAGCGCACACCACGACGTCACGTGGATCGGACAGAGTGTTGACCAGGCCGATCACCTGATTCTGATTCAGTGACCCGTCGGCAGCGGGTTCGGCTGGGTTGTAGACGGATTCGACGATCGCATCCCAATCGCGAGCGAGTTCACCGATCCTGGACGCGTATTCGTCGTCCACCCGGTAGTCGTTCAGTGCGATCGCCAGCGCGTCGAGTGCCTCACGTGCGTCGGCGACAACACTGACTCCGCCCTGCTTCACGGAGTCCAGTGAAGCGACGTTGATGTTGACGAAGCGAACGTCGGGATTGGTGAATGCGGTGCGGGACGCGCTCGTGAAATCGCTGTACCGCGTGCCGATTCCGATGACGACGTCCGCCTCGGTAGCCAGTGCGTTTGCAGCCGTAGTGCCGGTGGACCCCACCGCCCCGACGGATTGTGGATGGTCGTAGACCAATGAACCCTTGCCGGCCTGGCTCTGCCCCACGGGGATTCCGGTCTGCGCGCAGAACGCTGCCAGAGAGTCGGTGGCCTGGCTGTAGATCACGCCGCCGCCGGCGACGATCAGTGGCTTGCGAGCCGAGCGGATGATCGCGGCGGCGCGTTCGATCACCGATCGCTCGGGGAGCGGGCGGGCCACGTGCCACACCCGTTCGGCGAAGAAGGACTCGGGCCAGTCGAAAGCCTCGGCCTGCACGTCCTGCGGGATGGCGATGGTGACTGCGCCGGTCTCGACGGGATCAGTGAGAACGCGCATCCCGGCGAGCAGAGCGCTCGGCAACTGCTCCGGGCGCCATACCCGATCGAAGTATCGTGAGACCGGCTTGAAAGCGTCGTTGACCGTGACGTCGCCGCTCGACGGGAGTTCGAGTTCCTGTAAGACGGGGGCACTGGCGCGGGTCGCGAAAGTGTCTGCGGGAAGGAGTAATACAGGTAGACGGTTGATGGTGGCCAGTGCCGCGCCGGTGATCATATTGGTGGCACCGGGGCCGACGCTGGACGAGACTGCCCACGTCTGCAGGCGGTCCTTCATGCGGGCGTGCGCGACAGCCGAGTGCACCATCGCCTGTTCATTGCGGCCGAGCACGTAGGGGAGTGTCGGCTCACGGCCGGCATCGAGATCCTGGATCTCGGCCTGCAAGAGTGCCTGCCCCAGTCCGGCGACGTTGCCGTGCCCGAAGATTCCGAAGCAGCCGGCAAACAGCGTGGTGCGCTGGCCGTCGCGTTCGGTGTACTGGTTGGCGAGGAAGCGGACGACAGCTTGAGAAACGGTGAGGTGTACGGTCGGCTCGTCGCGAGGTAGACGATTGCCGGTTGCGTTGTTGGTGGGTGCCACAGCTTTCACTTCCGTCAGTTGTGGGACTGCAACGGCAGTCGAGGGTCGATGTCCTGGTGATCCCAGCTTCCACGTAGCCAGGTGTGTTGCGGATCGTCACAGATGTTCCACGCCCGGATCTCGTCCGAACCTGCCATGACATTGAGGTAGTACATGTGGTGGCCCGGCGCTGCGATGGACGGGCCGTGATAGCCGTGCGGCACGAGGACGACGTCGCCCGAGCGGACTTCCTCGAGCACCTCGATAGGTCTCTCGGCGGTTCCGTACACGCGGTGGTAGCCGAAACCTTCGGTCCCGGTGGGGCTTCGGTCGATCTCGAAGTAGTAGATCTCTTCCAGAGCCGATTCGACGTCGCTGTTCTCGTCGTGCTTGTGGCTGGGATACGACGACCAGTTCCCGCCGGGGGTGATGACTTCACACGCGATGATGGAGTCGGCCTCGAAGGTGTCTGCGGTGGCGAAGTTGTGAACCTGTCGGCTGCAGTTACCGGCACCTCGGAGTTCGACGGCAACTCCCGACACCGGGCCGTAGCGATGGGGCAGCTTGGCTCCGGCGCGCGCTCCGCACAGGGCGAAGCGGCCTCCACCTGCGCTGGCCACTGTGTAGTCGGAATCGCGTCCTACGTAGGCGAAGTCGCTCGGTCCGTCGAAGACCGACGCGCGGCCGGTCAGGGCGATCTCCGTCCCCTCGGCAACTATCACGGCCGAACCCGACAGTGGAACGACGACTATCTCGTTCTCGCCGGACTGCAGGTGGACGCTCGCGCCAGGGGCGAGTTCGAGTGTCCACAAGCTGGATTCGGTCCAACCCGCGGACTCCGGCGTGACCACTGTCGTGAAATCACCGTCGGCGGACGATCCGGCGGGGACGTAGTACTTGCTGAACATCTTGCTCCTGCCAGGTCGGTTCTAGTGGACGAGTTTGACTGCGGTGTCGACGGCCGCGGTCACGTCGCCGTCCGGTGGGTAGAGCAGCGCGCGCCCGACGATCAGTCCGCGCACGGACGGCAGCTGAAGGGCAGCGTCCCACTTTGCGTACGTTTCTTCCGGCGCGATCTGCGGATCGCCGCCCAGGAGGAGCGTCGGGAGGGTGGTCGCATCCATGACGCGTTCCATCTCGTCGACGACCGGTAGTTTCATCCACGTGTACGCCGAGGTGGAGCCGAGACCTTGGGAGATGTGGATGGACTTGATGACGGCGTCGGGGCTGAGATCGTTGACGACCTTGCCGTTGACGCGGCTGGAGAGAAACGGCTCGAGCATCGCGATCAGTCCGGCCGCGGCCAGTTCGTCAACGGCTTCGGCACATGCCGTCATGGTGGGCAGGGTGCCCGCGTCGTCGAGGGCGATGCGCAGCAGCATCTTTCCGCCATTCATTCCGAACTTCGCGGTGCCCGCCGCGGTATATCCGGTCATGCGGTCGTCGAGTTCGAAGCTCGCGCCCGCCAGGCCGCCGCGGTTCATCGACGAGAAGACGACCTTGTCCTCGAGGGCCCCGAGGAGGAGCAGATCGTCGAGAATGTCCGCGGTACCGAGAACGCCGTCGACTCCGGGATTGTCGAGCGCCGTGCGTAATCTGTCGAGCAGATCGGTACGACTGTTCATCGCTGTCGGCTTGCCGCCGACAGACAATGCCCCACGCGCTGGATGATCGGCAGCGACGATCATCAGTCGTCCGTTGCCTCGAACGGTGGCACGAGGAGTTCTTGCTGCCCAGGACTTTTCGATGATCTGCGGATCGCTCGCACGCAGTTCCGTCACGTCGGCGTAGGTGGTGGCGAGGGGGCGGGCGGCGAGCTTGTCAGACATTGACTGCCTCCGTGGCTGTGGCTTCGGCGAGATCGTGGACTTCTTCAGCGGTTGGCATCGCAGTAGAGCATTCGAGCCGAGATGCGACTATGGCACCGGCCGCGTTGGCGTAGCGCAGTACCTTCTCCAGTGGCCACCCGGCCAACAGTCCGTGGCACAGTGACCCGCCGAAGCTGTCGCCGGCACCCAGCCCGTTGACCACGTCGACGGCGTTGGGCGGCACGGTGATCGATTGCTTTCGTGTTTTGCCGAGGACACCCTTCGGGCCCTGCTTCACGATGGCCAGTTCGACTCCGAGGTCGAGAAGCGCGTCGGCGGCCTTGTTCGGATTGGTCTCACCGACCGCGATCTCGCACTCTTCGCGGTTTCCGACGGCTACCGTCACGTGCGCGAGAGCGCGCTGCACCTGAGTGGTCGCTTCTTGGGGTGTCGACCAGAACATCGGGCGGTAGTCCAGATCGAGGACCGTCAGCGGGCGTCGTTCGCGGGCTTCCCAAGCAGCGAAGTGTGCACTGCGACTCGGTTCTTCGGACAGCCCTGTCACAGTCGACCAGTAGAGGGACGCTGTTCGAACGGCGTCGAGGTCGATATCGTCCGGGGTGATCCGAAGATCGGGCGCATGCGGCTTGCGGTAGAAGTACAGCGGGAAGTCGTCAGGGGGGAAGATCTCGCAGAACGTCACCGGTGTCGGGTACTCGGAATTGGTGACGACAAACCTGTTGTCGACGCCCAGACGTGCCAACTCGCGTGTGACGAACTTTCCGAAGGGATCGCTGCCTACGCCGGAGATCAGTGCTGCTCGCCGGCCGAGGCGTGCAGCCGCCACCGAGACGTTTGCTGCGCTGCCGCCGAGAAACTTGCCGAAGGTCTCGACGTCTGCGAGTCCGACACCGGTTTGAAGTGGGTAGATGTCCACCCCCGATCGGCCGATGGCAAGCACGTCGAATGGTGCGTCAGGGATGTGTGACCCGCTCTGGTGAGTGTTGATGCTTGTCAAGACTGACTCCCGAGAGTTCGTGGTGGGCTGCCCGCGCAGGGCACCGTTGTATGACTGAAACTGTGCGCCGCGACACAGCGATTGTCAATAGTTTGTCTGGACATTATGACTTGCGGTCAAGTGAATGTTAGTGTTCGCATACACTGCCGAGAGAAGTAGCGTCGATACGGCGCCTTCCCAAGACAGATCGGAGTTGACCGTGGTCGCAGCACTCGCCGTCGAGTTGGACCGCTCGAGCCCGGTGCCGCTGTATTTTCAGCTGGCCCAGGCAATCGAGGGCGCTATTCTCGGTGGCGAACTTGCCCCAGGTGATCGCTTCGAGAACGAACTGGCGTTGGCCAAACGGCTCAATCTCTCACGTCCGACCACTCGACGTGCGATCCAGGAACTGGTGGACAAGGGCCTACTTGTTCGTAAGCGGGGAGTCGGAACTCAGGTGGTGCAAAGTCCGGTACACCGCCCGGTCGAGCTCACCAGCCTGTTCGACGACCTTGCGAGGGCCGGCCAAGCGCCGACGACCAAGCTGCTCGAGTTCACGGTGGGAGTTCCCGCCGAGGACGTTGCCGCGGAACTCAACCTCGAACCTGACGCCGAAGTGGCCACCATCAGGCGTCTGCGAAGCACCAACGGCGAACCGCTTGCAGTGATGACCAACTACATTCCGGTGGACATCGCACCCGATCCCGAGGAGTTGGAGACGCAAGGGCTGTACCAAACCTTGCGAACTCGCGGCGTTCACATCCGTGTGGCGCGGCAGCGAATCGGCGCTCGGGCGGCGACTCGCGAAGAAGCAGGATTGCTCGACGAGAAAGTGGGTGCTGCCCTCTTGACCATGAGCCGCACTGCATTTGACGATTCAGGTAGTGCCGTCGAGTACGGCAGCCACTGCTACCGAGCGTCGCGTTACTACTTCGACACCACCGTGGTCGACCGCTAGACCTCGATCCCGGTGACACGAGTACCCGCCTGACCGAGTCAGTGGGGGTGATTTGTGATCCCAGCATTTCTGCGATCCTTCGATCATTTGACCCGAACGGAGCCTTATGACAGGCATTTCAGTAGCAGTTGCCGGATTCGGATGGATGGGCCGCGTACACACGCAGGCGTATCTGCGTCTGCGGCAACACTATCCCCAGCTTCCCGTGATCCGCCTGGCCGCCGTCGCCGACGAGGTGCCTGGCCGAGGGGAGGAAGCAGCGGACCAATTCGGTTTCGAAGCTTTCACCCAGGACTGGCGCGATATCGCAGCCGATCCGGCCATCGACGCGGTGAGCATTACGGCCCCGAACTTCTTGCACCGTGAAATCGGCGTCGCAATGGCAGAAGCCGGCAAACACATCTGGATCGAGAAGCCCGTCGGGTTGTCCACGGAAGACGCCAAAGCTGTTGCCGCAGCGGTCTCGAAGGCCGGTGTGCAGTCGACCGTCGGCTTCAACTACCGAAACGCGCCGGCTGTAGCCCTGGCAAAAAGCCTGATCGACTCAGGGGAGTTGGGCACGATCACGCACTCGAGGTTTCGTTTCCTCAGCGACTATGCGGCCCACCCTGAAGGCGCTTTGAGTTGGCGATACGAGCGTGAGCGCGGCGGCGCCGGCGTCCTGGGCGACTTGGCTTCGCACGGCATCGATCTGATTCGTCATCTTCTCGGTGACGTCGACGCTCTCATTGCTGATACTGCGATCTTCATCCCGGAGCGTGCGCGTCCGTCCGCCGCTACCAGTGGACATGCCCGAGCCAGCGGCGGGGAGATGGGAGCTGTCGAGAACGAAGACTTCGTCAGCGCACTGCTGCGGCTCGGCTCGGGCGGCCGCTGCACCCTCGAAGCGTGCCGAGTCGCCGTGGGAGAGCAGAACAACTACGGATTCGAGATTCACGGTACGAAGGGTGCCGTGTTCTGGGATTACCGCCGGATGGGTGAACTGGGCACCAGCCTCGGCTCGAAGTACCAGGACCAATCCGTCACGACGGTTTTGGTCGGCCCCGAGTCAGGTGAGTTCGGACGCTTCCAACCCGGCGCGGCCAACGCCATGGGTTATGACGACCTGAAGGTCATCGAGGCTCGCAATTTCGTCTCCTCGATCGTGGACGGAGCGCCGCAGGGCGCGACCATCGCTGATGCTGTCGCGTCGGCGCAGGCTCTGGACGCGATGGTTGCCTCGGTCTCCTCCGGTGGCTGGATT
Organism: Rhodococcus sp. AQ5-07; assembly: GCF_009707305.1. NCBI lineage: Bacteria > Bacillati > Actinomycetota > Actinomycetes > Mycobacteriales > Nocardiaceae > Rhodococcus > Rhodococcus sp. AQ5-07. The sequence continues at coordinate 647,361 of NZ_CP046099.1, forward strand.
TGTCTCGGCTGATCGAGAATCGCTCCGAAAGGCTCTGGTGCAGTGACATTTCCCCGCGGACTGGCGTTGCTCGTGGCAGCAGCACTGTTCATGGAGATGCTCGACGCGACGATTCTCGCAACCGCACTGCCGTCGATCGCCCAATCCTTCGGAGTTGACGCCGTCGACGTCAATGTCGCCGTTTCGTCGTATCTCCTGGTGTTGGCAGTCCTGATCCCGGCGAGCGGATGGATGGCCGACAGGTTCGGAACGCGACGTGTCTTCATCTCTGCCATAGCCGTTTTCACGGTGGCGTCGGTGGGATGTGCACTGAGCACCTCCCTCCCGATGCTGGTGGGAATGCGCGCACTACAAGGGGTAGGCGGCGCGATGATGGTGCCGGTAGGGCGGCTCGCAGTATTGCGGGTGACGTCGAAGGCGGAACTCGTACGGGCTATCGCTTACTTGACGTGGCCGGCGCTCACAGCGCCGGTTCTTGCGCCCGCTGTGGGTGGAGCCATCGTGTCGATCGCTTCGTGGCGCTGGATCTTTCTGATCAACGTTCCGATCGGGATCGTCGGGTTTCTGCTGGCATTGCGCATGGTGCCCGACATTCGGCAAACACAGAAACGGAGCCTCGACTGGCTGGGATTGGTGGTGATCGGAGCAGGCGTCGCAGTGCTTGTCGTGGCGCTCGACAGCGTGCACAGTGCCGGAACCGACTGGCTACGAGTGGGCCTCGGGATCATTGCGGCTCTGATCTTGTTGAGCTTGGCCGTCATTCACCTCATCCGGTCGGATCACCCGCTCATCGCGCTCCGCGTCCTCCGACTTCGATCGTTTCGGCTCGTCGCGTCGAGCGGCTCGCTGTACCGGCTCGTGATCATGGGCGTGCCGTTTGTGCTGCCGTTGTTGTTCCAAGTGGGATTCGGAATGTCGGCGTTCAAGGCCGGTCTGCTGGTGATGGCTCTGTTCGCGGGGAATATCGCGATCAAACCGCTCACCACTCCGCTCATGCGTAGATTCGGGATCAGACGAGTTCTGGTGGGAAACGGAGTTCTGTCGGTGGTGTGCTTCGGTGCGCTGGTACTGATCTCGTCGACGACACCGGACGTCGTTATCGCTGTTGCACTGTTTGTCAGCGGCGCGTTGCGATCCATCGGGTTCACCGCGTACAACAGCTTGGCGTTCGCCGACGTCGACTCGGGTGAGCTGACCGATGCAAATACTCTGCATGCAACGCTGCAAGAGTTGGCATCCGGTCTGGGTATTGCACTGTCCGCGTTGGTGATCACGCTCTGCACACCGTTGGCGGAGTCGGAGGATCTGAGCGGCGGAGTGCCGTTTTCTCTGACGCTGGGTGTTCTCGGGGCCATGCTGGTGCCGACGGTGATCGAGAGTTGGCGGCTCCCACGCGATACAGGTGCTGTGGTGTTGGTGCGCCGATAATGAAGCGTCTTCCAAGACTTTCATCATAACGCGGGACCCGGGGCTTGCGGCAAGGCCCCGGTGATGGTGCACACTCGTCTGCTGCGAGCAAGCAAAAGCCTTGCCCGAAGGAGGGGATCGCATGAGTGACGTCATCATTGTCGGTGCTGGACCAACTGGATTGATGCTGGCAGGTGAGCTCCGGCTACAGGGCGTCGATGTCGTCGTCGTGGACAAGGACGAGGAGCCGACTCAGTTCGTCCGTGCGCTCGGCATCCATGTGCGCAGCATCGAAATCATGGAGCAGCGCGGGTTGCTGGACAAGTTCCTCGCGCACGGCCGCAAGTATCCGCTCGGTGGATTCTTCGCGGGGATCAGCAAGCCGGCACCTGCGCACCTTGATACTGCGCACGGGTACGTACTGGGAATACCTCAGCCCGAGATCGACAGGATTCTTGCCGAACATGCCACCGAAGTCGGCGCGGAAATTCAGCGAGGGAAGCGTGTCGTCGCAATCCGTCAAGACGCCGACAAGGTCACAGCGGAATTATCCGACGGCACAACACTTCACGCGCGTTACCTCGTGGGCTGCGACGGCGGCCGCAGCACTGTTCGGAAGCTGATCGACGTCGGGTTTCCCGGCGAGCCGTCGAGCGCCGACACGTTGATCGGCGAAATGGACGTGACCATGCCGGCTGATGAACTGGCCGCCGTTGTCGCCGAAATCCGGGAAACGCACAAACGATTCGGAGTCGGTCCCGCCGGCAATGGTGCTTTTCGTGTCGTGGTCCCTGCAGCCGAAGTTGCCGACGGTCGCGCAACACCGACCACCCTCGACGACATCAAACAACAGCTACTGGCCATTGCCGGTACCGACTTCGGTGTGCACTCGCCGCGGTGGCTCTCGCGCTTCGGCGACGCCACCCGTCTGGCGGAGCACTACCGGCGCGACCGGGTGTTTCTCGCCGGCGACGCCGCACACATCCACCCACCGATGGGCGGTCAAGGTCTCAATCTCGGTGTGCAGGACGCCTTCAACCTCGGCTGGAAGCTCGCCGCCGAGATCAACGGCTGGGCACCGGAGGGCCTGCTCGACACGTACGAATCGGAACGGCGTCCGGTGGCTGCCGACGTGCTGGACAACACGCGCGCCCAGGCCGAGTTGATCTCCACCGCTGCCGGACCACAAGCGGTGCGGCGCTTGATCTCCGAGCTGATGGAATTCGAAGACGTCAAGCGCTATCTGACCGAGAAGATCACTGCGATCTCGATTCGCTACGATTTCGGCGAAGGCGACGACCTACTCGGTCGGAGGCTGCGGAACATCGCGTTGACCCGCGGCAACCTGTACGACCTGATGCGATCCGGCCGCGGACTTCTTCTCGACCAGTGTGGCCAACTGTCCGTCGATGGTTGGAGCGATCGCGTCGACCATATCGTTGACACAGGCACTGAATTGGACGCTCCGGCTGTCCTGCTTCGGCCGGACGGTCATGTGGCATGGGTCGGGGATACACAGGCGGAGTTGGATACTCAGCTGTTTAAGTGGTTCGGCCGGCCAACGGCGTAGGGCTATCTGGTTCCACCTCTAAGCCGACTGGCCGCTTAACACGCCGGCCAATGGGCTGTGTATTGATCCGATACTTCGTCGTGGTCGCGATAGAGCTGTTTGCGTTTGCGCGTTGGAAGTCGGTCGCCGAAGACAATGCCGTTGATGTGGTCGGTCTCGTGTTGGAAGCAGCGCCCGAGGGTGCCACCTGCAGTGATTTCGATCGGGTTGCCGTATTGATCGTTTCCGCGACAGGTCGAGAAGTCGGGTCGCGCGAGGTCTGTGTAGGCGCCGGGTAGGGACAGACAGCCTTCGCAGTAGTCGACTAGCTGCCGGTCGACTCCTTCAGGAAGGTCAACGACCGGATTGCAGACGACGCCGGTGCGTTGCGTCCCTACCTCGTCGGTGCAGTCGTAGATGAACACCGCGAGGTCGACGCCGATCTGTTGAGCTGCGAGTCCTGCGCCGTTTGCGGCGGTGTTGGTAGCGAACATGTCTGCCAGCAGATCTTGGAGATCGCTGCCGAATTCAGTCACTGGCCGAGCTGGCGTATGAAGGACAGGGGTGCCCCAGCGAATGATCGGTTGCGCGGTACCTAGGCGGAGAAGTTCGGAGACAGGCATGAGGTTCATGTTCCGCTCTGCTCCTGCCCAACGCAACGAGAGTGTTCGCGTTCGACCGCTACGTTCCTCACCGCCGTGCAGCGCCGGTTTACTCTCCCGCGTCGCGCGGACCGCTGTCTGAACATTGGATCTGGTGCAACTTTCAGTCAGCGTGCTCGACGGTCCCTTCGCCTCCACGCTGTCGAGCCCTACCGGGATTGATGTGGAGCCGAACACCCTCATAGGTGACTGTGTACGGCACATCGTCATCGTTGTCCGGGTCGCCGGAGTCCGCAGGATCCGGCAGTTCCGCGATCTGTTCGATGACCGTCTGTGCTCGCGCCGCACCAGGATCGAACATTTCCTGAAACGGCCCCACGAACGAGCCACCGAGTCCGCGGCGCTTCGCCCGAACAGCCGCCCACCCGAACGTCGCCAACGGGCCGATCATGGCGAACAGCACTAACAAGTCCCACCCCATGCTTCGAGCGTACCGACCGATCGGCATCAAGCGGCACAAGTCTCTTCAGTGCTGCCGTCCCTCAGCTCATTCGTCTCTCGGACTGTGCCTTCAGTAGATCGGCCAGTCGACCAGGTGAGATCCGCTCGCGAACCGCCTCCGTCACGAGTTCGGCCTGCGTCTGAGGCGCGAGGCCGTCGATCGGTTGGTCTCGGTCCAGATTGGTCGGGAAGGCGTAGCCCTCGGCCGAGGCGGCGACGGCACACCGAACTGCCTCGTCTGACCCCGCCTCGCTGAGAGCGAGCAGTGCCGGATAGATCGCGTTGACGAGTGCCTCCCGGTCGATGGTTCCGAGGGCTCGACCGAAGGCCGACGACACCTGGAGAAGATTTGCCATACGCAGGACGTCGGCGGACTTGTTGTGGCCTGCCGCGTGGAACAGGGCTGGGTTGAAGAAGACGGCATCTCCCTTCTTCAAAGGTAATTGGACGTAGTTGGCTTCGAAGAACTCCTTGAACTCGGGACGCTCGAACGCGAGGTATCCGGATTCGAATTGCTGCGAGTACGGCAGATACTTCGTCGGCCCCGTCTCGGCCGGCATATCCACGTGGGCGACTGCACCTTGCAAGGTGAGGGCAGGGGTCAAGCGGTGAACATGCGCCCGAAACTTCGCGGCTACGTCGCTCGACATGAAACCGAGGTGGTAGTCGCGATGTGGATTCTGTGCGGCGCCACCGGGATTGACGACGTTGACGTCCGACGTCACCTGATACATGGGGCCGAGCCACGCTTCCGAAGCCAAAGCGACAATGCTGTTTGCGTAGTAGTCGACGTAAGCCTTGGGATCTTCGAGCGCCAACTTCAGTTGTGCGCCCCAGATTCGGTCATTGGCACCAGGTTTGGCGAAGTGATCTCCGGACGCTGCACCGGATTCGTGTTGGCGTGCAATGAGTTCACGGAAGACCGCGCTGGCGCGATCCAGTATCTCCGCGTCGAACGCGCCTTGAAAGACTGTGATGCCGGGGCCGGTGAGTAACGCCCGGGCGATCTCGTCTTGGATCTCGGCCCGGGTTTCAGGATTCGACGATTGCTCTACCAATGCTTCGGAGCGGTACAGAAGAACCCCGTCGGCCACTGAATCGGCGTACGGGTAATCGGCAAGGTCGGTGTCGTGCGCGACCAAAGCGGCGAAGTCGTCGATGTTGCAGTCTTCTCGGTGCAACCTACCTGCGGACGGCACGGTCTGGTTGGTCAGTGATGGAGTCATTCGGGGCCTTTCCTGCGGTGTTCAAGATGCGCTGTACCTCAAAGACTGCCAAGGAGAACCCATCGAAACTACCCCTGAAATCCATCAAAAAGACCTCAGAAACTTTCCCCCACGGGCTCGACCGAGACAGTTGTCCCCGCGGAGTGCATCGACTTGATCACGGCAGCTGCCACGAGATTTGCCCGCAGGCCGTCCGCGGCTGTGGCCAAGGTCGACGGTCTTCCGGTGCTCAATGCGTCGATCCACTCTTGAAATTGGCGCCGATACGACTCGGCAAAACGCGGAATCCAATCCGCCGCATAGCCGTACGAGTGGGATCGATCCGCGTCGGTGTGGATGACCACCGGTTCGGCGAGACGAGCGGCGCCGATTTCGCCCACGACCTCGCACCGAGTGTCGTAGCCGTACCGCGCGTTGAGAAAGACCTCGACCGTGGTGAGAACGCCGTCGGCGGTGCGCAGCATGATTATCTGCGGATCCTGGCGATCGGTCACCAGCGAACTCGAGCGCCCGCAGTGCCAGCTGGCTGCGACGACGGGGGAGTTCAAGATCCACGGCACGATGTCGAGTTCGTGAATCGCGGAGTTGGTCACCGTGGATTCCGAGCTGCCACCGGGTAGGCGCTGACAGTGCGACTCGAGCAGTGCACGATCAGTGGGTCACCGATACGGCCGGAATGTGTTTCGGCCTTCAGCGCCACGTATCCCGGATCGAAGCGGCGCATGAATCCGACGCTCACAAGGGGGCTTTCGGGGTTCTCGGCCGCAGCGACGCGTCGGCAGTCCTCTGCTGTCACTGCGAGGGGCTTTTCACACAGAACCGGTATTCCGGCTTCGACAGCAGCAAGCGTGAGGTCGGCATGCGTTGAATCATGGGAAGCGATGACTACGGCGTCCACACCGGCGTCGTTGATCAGTTTCAACGGATCGGTCACCCACCGTGCGCCGACTGCGGACGCTACGGACTTTGCTCGCTCTTGATCGAGGTCTGCAACCACAGAGACCGTTGCCCCGGAGACCGTGGAGTGGAGATTGCGGACGTGGTCGGCGCCCATGACGCCGGTTCCGATCACACCGACACGAATCGACATGAGGTTCCTACTTCCAGAGGATTGAAACGGACAACCTAATGTCCTTACATATTTCGAGATTCGACTCTACAGTTCGAGGCATGACTTCTTCTACAGTTCTGGAACTCCCTCGCACCCGGGTCCCCGATCCGGTCGACGCTCCGACTTTGCGCTGGGGGATCCTCGGGCCTGGCTGGATTGCACAACGCTTCGTGGAGTCACTGCAGAGAAATACAGCGCAGGAAGTCACGGCCGTCGCTTCGCGCGGACTCACCCGCGCTCAGGCCTTCGCGGACAATTGGGGGATCCGACGCGCTCACGGTAGCTACGACGCTTTGCTTGCCTCCGAGGATGTGGACGTCGTCTATGTCGCAACACCGCACACTGCTCATTTCGATTGCGCGATGGCGGCATTGGATCACGGCAAGCATGTCGTGATCGAAAAGCCGCTGGCTTTGAACGCAGCGCAGGGACGGGCGATTCAGGAGCGGGCGACTGCGCTCGGACTGTTTTGCATGGAGGCGATGTGGACGTCGTTTCTGCCCAAGTTCGACGTGATCGACCAGATCCTCGAGGCGGGGCTGCTGGGAACCATACGTACGGTTCTGGCCGATCACGGCGAACGGTTCGAGACCGATCATCGTATCTACGATCCAGCGCTTGCGGGTGGGCCACTTCTCGACCTCGGGACCTATCCGGTCAGTCTCGCGTATCGGGTATTGGGTGTTCCTACTGCGGTTGCTGCCCTGGGCGAGCCGGCGAATGACATGGTGAACGGCCAGATCTCAGCGGTTCTGTCCTGGGCAGGCATTGCTCAGGCCAGTCTGAACACCACGATCCTTGCTGACACGCCCAACACGGCCTCGATCTGCGGCGACAAGGGGATGATCGTTCTGGACTCGACGTTCTACCGGCCCGGGGCCTTCACTGTCCGGCTAGGTGACGGAAGATCTGTGCGCTACGACGATCCGGTCGACGGATACGTCGGAGGTCTCGCGTTCGAGGCGGCCGAGGCGGCGCGGCGGATCACCGCCGGGGATATCGAGTCGCCGGTCCATCCGCTCGACGCGGCCATTGCGACGCTCGACATCCTCGACGAGGTCCGCCGTCAGGTGGGGATCATGTTCCCGGGTGAGGGCTAGAGCGTAAAGGCCTTCCGGAAAGCAGTGAGTGCGGTGTCACTGTCTCCCGATGCCCAGCCCTCCAAACCGATCGTGCCGGTGTAACCCTGGTCGGCGAGCACGCGTGCGATGGCGGGGTAGTTGATCTCGCCGGTTCCGGGTTCGCATCGGCCGGGTACGTCGGCCACCTGAATCTCGCCGATGTTGTCACCACAACGCCGCACGAGTTCGATGAGGTTTCCTTCGCCGATCTGTGCGTGGTAGAGGTCGAGCATCATCTTGAGGTTGGGGTGTGAGACGGATTCCACCAGTGCCAGGGTGTCTTTGGCGCGGGCCATCGGTACGCCGGGGTGATCGACGATCGTATTGAGATTCTCGAGGCAGAAGACGACTCCGGCTTCTTCGCCCAGTCTCGCGATCTTCTCGAGAGCGCGTTGGGCCGTCAGCCACATCGTTCCCGTAGTTCGATACTGCGGGCGCGCAGCCTGTCCGTCGATCAGCTCGCCGGTATGGAAGTTCAGCCGGGGAACGCCGAGTTTCGCTGCCGGAGCGAGGCATAGCGCCGCTGTACGTACCAGTTCGGCGCTGCCGGCGTCATCGAACAAATCGCCGTGGAGGTAGCCGGTCATCGAGGAGAAGCGAGCCCCGGTGGCGACCAGAGCATCGAGGTCCTTGTCTTGCCAACTCCAGATCTCGGCTGCGAACCCCGCCTCCGAGATCCGCCGAACACGCTCGACGACAGGGAGTTCGGTGAACGTCATCTCGGCGGAGACCGCCAAATCGAAGGGGCTCACTGCGGCACCGACAACAATGATACGGGCAGTCCGGTTTCCACGGATTCCTTTGCGGCCAATGCAATTTCCAGCGCATTGCGGGCATCCAGACCGTCGGCCGACGGCGCGCTGCCGGAGCGGATGCAGTCTGCGAAGTGCGCCAACTGGGCGACATAGGCGTCGTGAAACAGTTCGATGTTCACCCGAGGTGTGTCGGCCAGAACGCCCGGTGAGCTGTAATGACGCATCGCGGTCCGCGTGACCTCGCCTGCACTCACCATTCCACCGGAACCGAAAACTTCGCCGCGAACGTCGTAACCGTAGGTGGCTTGGAAGTTGGCCTCGGCCGACGCGAGGGCGCCGTTGTCGAAGCGCAACTGAACCATCGAGGTGTCGAGGTACCCCTGCTCCTTGTACTGCGGATGGATGAGAGCATCGGCCTGCGCGAACACCTCGACGACGCGTGCCCCGGGGTTGAGCCAGAGCAGAGCGTCGAAGTCGTGAATCAGCGTCTCGTTGAAGATGGTCCACGGCTTGACTCGGGAGGCGACGTCGGCGGTGATTCCTGGGTCGCGGGTCAGAGAACGAAGTAGCTGTGGGGTTCCGATCTCGCCGGCGGTGATCACGTCGTGGGCCGCGGTGAAGTCGGCGGCGAAGCGCCGGTTGAAACCGACTTGCAGCGCAACGTTGTTCGCGGCACACGCGCCGATCGCGCGATCGGCGTCCTCGAGTGTCAAGGCCATCGGCTTTTCGCAAAAGACATGTTTGCCGGCCTCCGCGGCGGCCACCACGAGATCGGTGTGAGTTGATGCGGGCGTACTGATGAGCACCGCTTCGACGGTCGGATCGGCAATCAGCTCAAGGGCGTCGGTGTACGCGCGGGCGTCGGGACTGACACGTTCGATCAACGACGCCGCAGCGCCGGGCGCAGGATCGGCGACGGCGACGAGACGGGTGCCGGGGATACGCAGCGCGACGGACTCGCCGTGGAAGCGGCCGATCCATCCGGCGCCGATGAGACCGACTGCAACAGAGGCAGACATGGGGGCTCCGTTCGGAGTGAGAATGAGGAACTAGATCGTTCTAGTCCATGCCAGTAAAGCGCCGGATGCGGCGCGCGTCAATGCTTCGGTGCTTATTCGCTGGAACGATCTAGTCTGTGGAGGTGAACAGTCGACGCCCCACCTTGCAAGACGTAGCAGACCTGGCCGGTGTGTCACGCGCTCTGGTGTCCATCGTCATTCGTGATGTCCCAGGTGCCAGCGATGCGACGCGGGTACGGGTCAAGGCGGCCGCGGACGAACTCGGCTATCGACCCGACAACGCGGCGCGACTGCTGCGCCAACATCGCAGCCGCCTGATCGGTGTCAGTTACGTTGCGGCGCAAACGTTTCACGCGGAGCTGCTCGACGAAATCTATGTGGCCGCCGAATGGTCGCGCTACGACGTCGTCCTCAGTGCGGTCTCGGAGCGACGGCCGGATTCTCGTGCAACGCGGACCCTGCTCGACGACCGGTGTGAGGCGATCTTGCTGTTGGGTTCACAGGCGCCGGAAGCAGAGATCGTCGACCTGGCCGACAAGGTTCCCGTTGTCGTAATCGCGCGGAAGATGTCGTCAGTGCACGTGGATGTTGTCCGAACAGATGACGAGGCGGGCGCGGTGATGGCTGTGAATCACCTTGTCGAACTCGGGCACCGCTCGATCGCCCACGTCGACGGCGGGCGAGGCCCGGGCGCCCAGGAACGGCGTCAGGGCTACCGCAAGGCCATGCGAGCGGCAGGTCTGGAGCCGAGAATTCTTCCCGGCGGTCTCACGGAGGAGTTCGGCGCAGCTGCCGCCAGGTCGATGGTCGAGGGTGGGTTACCCGGGGCGGTCTTCGCTTTCAACGATCGCTGCGCGCTCGGAGTTCTCGACGTCTTCCTGCGTGCCGGGATCTCGGTGCCTGGCGACGTTTCCGTGATCGGATTCGACAACAGTGCATTGGCAGGTTTGGCGCACATCGATCTGACCAGTGTCGGGCAGGACACGGCGTTTCTGGGCGGCGCCGCGGTGGAGCGGATCTCCGAACGCCTCGACGGCGGAAGTGGGCCATTGGGCAAGGACATTGTCGCGCAGCCACAACTGGTGGTTCGAGGTTCAACTGGACCCGCAGGGCATTGACCTGCAGTTTCGACTTCAATCAGTTTGTTCGGTCTTTGATAAGCAGTCCTAATGTCAGAACAAACTATTGACATTCGACTGTGACGGGTATTACATCTTTCACATACAACCGAGCACCATCCGTTCGCGGGCCGTTGGTTGATGTCGAGAGGGAGTTCACATGTCGTTTCTCACGGGACGCAAGAGCGTTGCCGTACTGGCCGGAGCCTCAGTCGTGGTCTTGGGTCTGGCCGCCTGTTCAAGCACCGGCGGAAAGCCGGATTCTTCCGGATCCGGAATGGGCGCGGGTACGGCGGACACGCCCCGCGCCACCATTGCGATGATCACTCACGAAGTTCCCGGTGACACGTTCTGGGATCTGGTGCGCAAGGGAGCCGAAACCGCAGCGGCCAAGGACAACATCGAGCTCCGGTACTCCGCCGATCCCGAGGCGCCGAATCAGGCCAACTTGGTTCAGAGTGCGATCGACAGCAAGGTCGACGGGATTGCCGTGACGCTCGCGAAGCCTGACGCCATGGTTGCCGCGGTCCAAAGTGCCACCGCTGCGGGCATTCCGGTGGTCGCCCTCAACTCGGGCCTCGAAACCTGGAAGGACATGGGTGTCAAGGAGTACTTCGGTCAGGACGAGTCGATTGCCGGTGAAGCTGCCGGCGAGCGACTCAACACCGAAGGTGCCACCAAGGTGTTGTGCGTCATTCAGGAGCAGGGCAACGTGAGCCTCGAATCACGTTGTGCCGGAGTGAAGAAGTCGTTCAAGGGAACGACGGAGATTCTCAACGTCAACGGCAAGGACATGCCGTCGGTGGAATCGACCATCACCGCGAAACTTCAACAGGACCCGGCAATCGATCGAGTTCTCGCACTCGGTGCTCCATTTGCTTTGACGTCCGTGACGTCGGTCGGCAATGCGGGCAGCAAGGCGAAGGTCGTCACTTTCGACACCAACGCGGCGCTCGTCGACGCCATCAAATCCGGTGACGTGCAGTGGGCAGTGGACCAGCAACCCTTCCTGCAGGGCTACCTCGCCATCGATTCGCTGTGGCTCTACCTCAACAACGGCAACGTGATCGGTGGCGGCTTGCCGACCCTGACCGGACCCGCGTTCATCGACAACACCAACATCGACTCGGTCGCCGAGTACGCCAAGAACGGAACTCGCTGATCCAGGCGCACGGAGGGCTGAGAGTCCGCCCTCCGTGCGCCTGTCCAGCACGGAAGGGAAATCATGTCCACTCAGGCAGATCTCGACCTTGCCGCCCACAAAGTCGTGACCGATGAACGGGTGAAGGAGCAAAAGCGCATTCAGCGCCTACTGCTCCGCCCGGAGATGGGTTCACTTGTCGGCGCCATCGCCATCTTCATCTTCTTCTGTATCGTCGCGGCACCGTTCCGTACGCCGGAAGCGCTTGCGACAGTGCTCTACTCCAGCTCCACGATCGGCATCATGGCTTGCGCGGTCGCCCTGCTCATGATCGGCGGCGAGTTCGACCTATCCGCCGGCGTTGCAGTCACCACGTCCTCGCTCGCCGCGTCGATGATCGCCTACAACCTGCACCTCAATCTGTGGGTGGGTGCGATTCTGGCGCTGGTCGTCTCGCTCGCAGTCGGATTCTTCAACGGCTACCTCGTCATGAAGACGAAGATTCCCAGCTTCCTCATCACCCTGAGCTCGTTCCTGATGTTGACCGGAATCAACCTGGCCGTCACCAAGCTCGTGAGTGGTCAGGTTGCCACACCCAGCGTCTCCGACATGGCCGGATTCGATTCCGCGAAAAAGGTATTCGCGTCGTCGTTCTCGGTCTTCGGGGTGTCCGTCAAGATCACGGTCGTGTGGTGGCTGCTGTTCACCGCGATTGCAACATTTGTTTTGTTCAAGACCAAGATCGGCAACTGGATCTTCGCGGTCGGCGGCAATCAGGATAGTGCCCGCGCGATCGGTGTGCCGGTGACCGCAGTCAAGATCGGTCTGTTCATGACCGTCGGCTTTGCTGCCTGGTTCGTGGGCATGCATCTGCTGTTCTCGTTCAACACCGTTCAGTCCGGTCAGGGTGTCGGTAACGAGTTCCTGTACATCATCGCCGCAGTCATCGGCGGTTGCCTGCTCACCGGTGGTTACGGAACCGCGATCGGTGCTGCGATCGGCGCATTCATCTTCGGTATGACCAACCAGGGCATCGTCTACGCAGGCTGGAACCCGGACTGGTTCAAGTTCTTCCTCGGCGCCATGCTGCTGTTCGCGGTCATCGCCAACAACGCATTCCGCAACTACGCTGCGAAAAGGTGACACATGAGTACCACAGCTGAAGTTCCCGCTCTCTCGAACTCGGGCGGCAACGTGCCACTGATCGAGCTCAAGGACGTCGGTAAGCAATACGGAAACATCATCGCGCTCAAGGGAATCAACCTGCGCGTCGGTGCGGGTGAAGTGACCGGTGTGCTCGGTGACAACGGTGCAGGCAAGTCCACGCTGATCAAGATCATCGCCGGTCTGCACCAGCAGAGCGAAGGTGAACTACTCGTCGACGGCGAACCGACAACGTTCCACTCGCCGAAAGAGGCGCTTGGCAAAGGCATTGCCACGGTCTATCAGGACCTCGCCGTTGTTGCGTTGATGCCGGTGTGGCGCAACTTCTTCCTTGGGCAGGAACTGCGCAAGGGTGGTCTGATCAAGTCGCTCGACGCCAACGCCATGCGCGCGACGACTCTTTCGGAACTGTCGAAGATGGGCATCGAACTGCCTGACGTCGACGCACCGATCGGTAGTCTCTCGGGCGGTCAGCGTCAGTGCGTTGCCATCGCCCGCGCCATCTTCTTCGGTGCCCGCGTGCTGATTCTCGACGAGCCGACAGCAGCGCTCGGCGTCAAGCAGTCGGGAATGGTGTTGCGCTACATCACCGCTGCCAAGGAACAGGGATTCGGCGTCATCTTCATCACGCACAATCCGCACCACGCGTACATGGTCGGCGATCACTTCGTGCTCCTCAACCGAGGCAGGCAGAAGCTCGACGCCAAGTACGACGACATCTCACTCGAAGAACTGACCAAGGAGATGGCGGGCGGTGACGAGCTCGAGACACTGACCCACGAGCTTCGCCGCTAGATCAAAACCCCGCGACTACAGCCTCGGTTCGAATCGAACCGAGGCTGTAGTCGTTTCGTCAGAGGATGGTCGTCGGCCGAACCCCGAGGCCGGATTGCATGTACGCCTCGTCGATCATCGTCATGTTGGCTACCGCGTCGCCCGGTCCGATCGGCAGCGCCGAGACCCCGGACAGATGATCGGCGAACGCTTCGAGTTGCCAGGTGTACGACGACTTCGTGCCCAGCTGCTCGATACTCGTGCGCCCATGGACAGTGACGGAGACACGGTCGTCGACGTCCGGCTGGAGGAAGTTGTGCACCAGGACGTCTCCGTTGGATCCGAAGACCCGGAAGGTGAAGTGGTACTGCTCGTCCAACATCGTTGTCACAACGGATGCCCGCGCTCCGCCGGGATACTCGAGTTCGATGTCGAACCACGAATCGACCCCCGGAGCGTATTCCTCGTGGCGGGTCTCGGTCACCACTGGCGCACCACCACAGACGTCACTCAGCATCCGGGAAGCGTGTAACCCGTAGCAGCCCAGGTCCATCAGTGACCCGCCTGCCAAGGCGAGCTCCCACCGCGGGTCGTTCTCGGATGGTTTGGGCATCCGCAGTACGGTTTCCACCCGAGTGACCGCGCCGACTGTGCCGCTCCGAACCACATCCAGCAGGCGCCGGTTCACCGGATGAAAGAGGTAGTGGAACCCCTCGAGCAGCGTCACTCCGCTCACGCGCGCTGCCTCGGCTACAGCACGCGCTTCCACCGCGTTGCTCGAAAACGGTTTCTCCGTCAGCACGTGCTTGCCGGCCTGAACGGCGGCGAGATTCCACGGTCCGTGCAGGCTGTTGGGCAGCGCGTTGTAGACGACGTCCACCTCCGGATCCGAGATCAGCTCGGCGTACGAACCGACCATCCGTTCGATCCCATGCTGGGCCGCATAGGCTCTGGCCCGCTCGGGGCTGCGTGCGGCAACGGCCACCAGGCGGTGCCCGGTGGCCGTTGCAGGTTTGATCATCGCGTTCGCGGCGATGCGTGAGGCTCCCAGAATGCCTATCCGCAGCGGGGCAGGTGTCACAGAACCGACCGCAGATACTCGACGCTCGCTCGCACATCGCGCACCGGTCCCTCGTCGGACGGAGCCTCGGTCAGAATGGTGTCCTGCTCGAGCACGTACCATCCGTCGAAACCGTGGCGCTGCAATATGGCTGTGACACCGGCGATGTCGACGTCGCCGCCACCGAGCGGACGGTACATTCCCGCCTTCACGCCGTCGGTGTAGGTGAGCTCACCACTGCGAACGCGTGATGCGAGGGCATCGTCGACGTCCTTGAGATGCACGTGGGTGATGCGCTCGGGAGCTTGACGCGCCAGGTCGACCGGATCGGTGCCGCCGATCAACAGGTGGCCGGTGTCCAGGCACAGTGGGATGGCCGAGCCGTCGAGCACTCGCAGGACCTCGTCGCGCTGCTCGATCATCGTTCCGACATGAGGGTGGACAACTGCCCTGATTCCACGCTCGGCCGCGGCCTCGGTGAGGCGATCGAGATTGTGCAGCAAGGTTTTCCAACTCTGCTCGTCCAGTTCAGGGCGTGAATCGTAGCCGTCGGAACCCGTCGCGGCGGCCAGAACCAAAACCTCGGCACCCGAGGCGACAAACCCCTCGAGGATGGGGGAGATGCCGGGCACCGGATCATGATCGTCATCGTGCAGCAGTACTGGTGCAAACCCGCCCACTGCGCTCAGATCGTGATCCGCGAGCACCTTGGCCATTTCGGCGGGTGCTGTCGGCAGAAAGCCCTCCGGTCCGATTTCCGTTGCCGCCAGACCGACTTCGCGCATTTCCCGGAGGACTTGCGCAGGGTCGAGTTGGTAGCCCCAGCCCGGGACTTCGCACACGCCCCAGGAGATCGGTGCGCCGGCGATGCGAGGAGTGCTCATGTGTGTGCCTCATTCTTGTCGTGAAGGAACAGATCTTTGACTTCGGTGATCGTGACGGGCCGACCCTCGCGCAGAGAGTGCGTTGCGGCTTCGGAGATCCAGGCCGACTCGACCGCATCTGTGGGCGTACACGGTGATTCCCGACGCCCGGAGACAACGCCGAGGAATGCTTCGAGTTCCGCACGGTAGGCGGACGTGAAGCGGTCCATGAAGAATGTGTACGGCTCCTTCGAGGGGAACGATGTTCCGGGGTCGAGAGAGCGGAGTGGCAAGCGGTCGTCCAACCCGGCAACGACGGAGTCCGCCGAGCCGAGTACCTCGAGTCGGCAGTCGTAGCCGCGGCCGTTGTAGCGGGTATTTGACACGACCGCGATGGTTCCGCCTTCGAAAGTGAGAACCGTTGCGGCGGTGTCGACGTCACCGGCATCGGCGATCCCGCGATCACCCTGATTCGAGCCGGTGGCAAAAACCGTGGTGACTTCGCGGCCGCTGACCCACCTGACGATGTCGAAATCGTGGATCGAGCAGTCGCGGAAGATGCCGCCGGAGTGTTCGATGTACGAGATCGGCGGGGGAGCGGGGTCGAGGGTGGTCGATCGGAGAGTGTGGATCCAACCGAGTTCTCCAGATCGAACTGCGTCGTACGCCGCCACAAATGACGGGTCGAATCGGCGCTGAAATCCGATCTGGACTGGTACCGACGTCTGCTCGGCAGTCGCGAGGACACGAACCGAGGATTCGATCGAGTCGGCTACCGGCTTTTCGCAGAACGTCGGGATGTCTCGGCGGACAGCGGCTTCGATCAGGTCGGCGTGCGAACTCGACGACGCGGCGATCAGAACGCCGTCGATGCCTGACGCTAAAAGCGCGTCGGGATCGGCAGCGGACTCCACGTCGAGTTCGCTTGCCACGTCCGAGGTTCGACGTGCGTCGACGTCGGTGACAACCAGTGCGTCGACGCCGTCCGTCGTCAGCAGGTTTCGGGCGTGGTAGCTGCCGATTCGTCCGAGGCCGATGACTCCGATACGAGCGCCCATCAGTCCAGCCCTCCGAAGACGTTCTGGTCCCAGTCGATAATCGAACCTGTCACGACTCCGCTGCGATCGGAGAGCAGGAAGACGACGAAGTCGGCGATTTCGTCGACCTGTCCGAGCTTGCCCATGGGGAGGGTGCTGCCCGCACGTTCCTGCCAGTCGTCACCGGCGTCGTGAAAAGCTCTCTGCGTGAGGTCTTCTCCCTCGGTCTGTGTCCACCCGATGTCGAGACCGTTGATCCGGATGCGATCCCAGCGATGCGCATGGGCGGCGTTGCGGGTCAGCCCCGCCAGCCCGGCCTTCGCTGCCACGTACGGCGCGAGATACGGTTGCCCGCCGAGTTCGGACGTGGAGATGATGTTGACGATGGACCCGGGGACCGCACGCTCGCGCATGTCCTTGACGGCTGCCTGCATCGTGAAGAACGGACCGCGGAGGTTCACCGCGATGTGCTGGTCGAAGAGTTCCTCGGTGGTGTCGAGCAGCGTGCCGCGCGAGGTGAGTCCGGCAGAATTGACGAGGGCATCCACGCGGCCGAAGTGTGAGATCGTCTCGGCCACGCTGGCGAGCGCGGAATCGGTCTGCGCCACATCGGCTTCGATGAAGTGGGTTCCCGGAAGTTCTGCCTCGAGAGCCTTTCCGACGTCCGGGCGTCGGCCGGTGAAAGCCACCTGAGCGCCCTCACGGACTGCGGCGCGAACGACGCCGGCGCCGACGCCTTGCGAGCCGCCACTGACCAGTACGACGGTGTCGGCTAGGAGTGCGGGCCTGGTTACGCCCGGCGGAGAAGTCATGGGTTTAGTCTGGCTGTGACGAAGACCTCGAGCAACAGCGAAAAACCATCAAATATCCATCATCGTGAGGTAGTTGTGGCGCATCGATTCAAAGTACGGGAGATCGCTCAGCAGTCGGGCCTGAGTGAGGCCACCGTCGACCGGGTGCTCAACGACCGTCCTGGAGTTCGGGAGGGCACACGATCGGAGGTTCGCCAGGCGATCACGGACCTGGAACGTCAACGCTCACAACTGAAACTGGTCGGGCGCACGTTCATCGTCGACGTCGTGTTGCAAACCCCCGCAAGGTTTTCCGACGCCGTCCGTGACGCGCTCGAGGCTGAACTGCCGACCCTTGCGCCTGCTGTCGTTCGTTCCCGGTTCCACTTTCGTGAAACCGGTTCGGTCGAAGCGATGACGTCGACGCTCGACAAGATTCGCCGACGCGGATCCCACGGAATCATCGTCAAGGCTCCCGACACTCCGGAAGTCGTGGCGGCGATCGATCGGTTGGTGGCGGCAAAGATTCCGGTCGTCACGTTGGTGACCGATGTTCCCGGTAGCAGGCGAGCCGCCTACATCGGCATCGACAACCGAGCCGCCGGAGCCACCGCCGCGTACTTGATCGATCAGTGGCTGGGGGATCGGGACGGCAACGTGCTGGTCAGCATGAGTAGCGGATTCTTCCGCGGGGAGGAAGAACGGGAGATGGGATTTCGCTCCGCTATGCGCGTCTCGGCTCCGCATCGCCGTTTGATCGACATTCCGAACAGCGACGGTCTGGATCAGACGAGTAGGAAATTGGTGCGAGCGGCACTCGAATCCGATCCGCAGATCCGTGCCGTGTATTCGATCGGTGGTGGCAACCTGGCCACGGTCGACGCGTTCGAAGAACTGAACCGGGAGTGCAGTGTCTTCATCGCTCACGATCTCGACGGTGACAATCGAAAGTTGCTGGGGGAGAGGCGAATATCAGCGGTGCTCCACCACGATCTGCGGGCGGATGTTCGCACTGCTTGTCAGGTGGTCATGAAAGAACACGGCGCCATGGGCGCTCACTTCGGCTTTACGACGTCACCGGTTCAAGTCGTGACACCGCTCAACATGCCCCCGACATAGCTGTGCGCGGTTAGGGAGTCCGGAGACTCCCTAACCGCGCACAGGGCCGAAGGCCTGACTATCGAGCGAAGAGCAGCGCTCGCTTGACTTCCTGAATAGCCTTTGTCACCTGGATGCCGCGGGGGCATGCGTCGGTGCAGTTGAACGTGGTGCGGCAACGCCACACGCCGTCCTTGTCGTTCAGGATGTCGAGACGCTCGGAAGCGGCCTCGTCACGGCTGTCGAAGATGAACCGGTGTGCGTTGACGATGGCAGCGGGACCGAAGTAGCTGCCGTCGCTCCAGTACACGGGGCACGACGTGGTGCAGCATGCGCACAGGATGCACTTCGTCGTGTCGTCGAAACGAGCACGGTCGTGCTGGCTCTGGATGCGCTCACGAGTGGGCTCGTTGCCACTGGTGATGAGGAACGGCTTCACGGCGCGGAATGCGTCGAAGAAGGGTTCCATGTCGACAACCAGGTCCTTCTCGACGGGCAGGCCCTTGATGGGCTCGACCGTGATGGTGACCGGCTTGCCGTCCTTGGGCAGCATGTCCTTCATCAGCAGCTTGCAGGCCAGACGGTTCACACCATTGATCCGCATGGCGTCCGATCCACAGACACCGTGTGCGCAGCTGCGACGGAACGTGAGGGTGCCGTCGAGGTAACCCTTCACGTACAGCAGCAGGTTGAGCAGACGGTCGGTGGGCAGTGCCGGGACCTGGAAACTGTCCCAGTGCTGGCCCTCGCCCGATTCGGGGTTCATCCGCGCGATCTTGAGAGTGACCATGACGGCCCCCTCGGGAACAGCGGGGAGTTTGGGTGCATCTACAGCAGGCGCAGACATCAGTACTTACGCTCCATCGGCTCGTAGCGGGTCTGGATCACCGGCTTGTAGTCCAGACGGATGTCGGAGAGCAGGCCGTCACCCTCCTTGTACGCCATCGTGTGCTTCATGTACTCGGCGTCGTTGCGATCCGGGAAGTCCTCACGAGCGTGGCCGCCGCGCGATTCCTTGCGGTTGAGGGCGCCGACGACGGTGACCTCTGCCATTTCGAGGAGGAAGCCCAGCTCGATGGCCTCGAGCAGGTCGCTGTTGTAGCGCTTGCCCTTGTCCTGGACCGTGATGTGGTTGTAGCGCTCCTTGAGAGCACGCACATCCTTGAGTGCCTGGGTGAGGCGCTCTTCGGTGCGGAAGACGGAGGCGTTGTTGTCCATCGACTGCTGCAGCTCGGTGCGGATGTCCGCAACGCGCTCGTGGCCGTGATCGGACAGGATGACGCCGACCCAGTCTTCGACCATCGCAGCCGGGGTTTCCGGCAGGTCGACGAACTCGGTGGAGTTCGCGTACTCGGCGGCAGCGATGCCGGCGCGGCGGCCGAACACGTTGATGTCGAGGAGCGAGTTGGTGCCGAGGCGGTTTGCACCGTGCACGGAAACGCAGGCACATTCGCCGGCGGCGTACAGGCCCTTGACGACCTCGTCGTTGTTGCGCAGAACCTCACCGTTGATCTTGGTGGGGATACCGCCCATGACGTAGTGGCAAGTCGGGTAGACGGGCACGGGCTCCTTGACGGGGTCCACGCCGAGGTAGGTGCGCGAGAACTCCATGATGTCGGGGAGCTTCTCGTCGAGAACTTCCTCGGGGATGTGCGTCACGTCGATGTAGACGTAGTCCTTGTTCGGGCCGGCGCCGCGGCCTTCCAGAACCTCGAGGACCATCGAACGGGCCACGATGTCACGCGGAGCGAGGTCCTTGATGGTGGGGGCGTAGCGCTCCATGAAGCGCTCGCCGTCGGCATTACGGAGAATGCCACCTTCACCACGGACGGCTTCCGAGATCAGGATGCCGAGACCGGCGAGTCCTGTCGGGTGGAACTGGTGGAACTCCATGTCCTCGAGGGGCAGGCCCTTGCGGAAGATGATGCCCATGCCGTCACCGGTGAGGGTGTGCGCGTTGGACGTCGTCTTGTACATACGTCCCGAGCCGCCGGTCGCGAAGATGATCGACTTGGCGTGGAAGATGTGCAGCTCGCCGGTCGAGAGCTCGTAGCAGATGACACCGGTGGCAACCGGGCCGTCCTCGGTCTCGGTGATGGCGATGTCGAGCGCGTAGAACTCGTTGAAGAACTCGACGTCGTGCTTGACGCAGTTCTGGTACAGCGTCTGCAGGATCATGTGACCGGTGCGGTCGGCTGCGTAACACGCACGGCGGACGGGTGCCTTGCCGTGGTCACGTGTGTGGCCACCGAATCGACGCTGGTCGATCTTGCCTTCGGGCGTGCGGTTGAACGGCAGACCCATCTTCTCGAGGTCGAGCACCGCGTCGATGGCCTCTTTGGCCATGATCTCGACGGCGTCCTGGTCGGCGAGGTAGTCGCCGCCCTTGACGGTGTCGAAGGTGTGCCACTCCCAGTTGTCTTCCTCCACGTTCGCCAGTGCGGCACACATGCCGCCCTGGGCCGCGCCGGTGTGGCTGCGGGTGGGGTAGAGCTTGGTCAGTACGGCCGTGCGGGCACGGGGGCCAGCTTCGATTGCCGCACGCATGCCTGCGCCGCCGGCGCCGACGATGACCACGTCATAACGATGTTCCTGCATGAAGTCTGTGCTCCCCTAGCTCGCCGAGATATTGGGGTCGAAGGTGAAGATGACGTACGTGCCCAGGCCCATGATCAGGATCATCGAGAGAACGAGGATCGTGGTCAGCCAGAAGCGCGTGGAGTCCTTGCGGGAATAGTCCGCGATGACCGTGCGCAGGCCGTTACCGCCGTGCAGCTGTGCCAGCCACAACATCGTCAGATCCCAGAACTGCCAGAACGGGCTGGACCAGCGACCTGCGACGAATGCGAAGTTCAGACGGTGAACGCCACCGTCGAGCATCAACATGATGAACATGTGGCCCAGGACCAGAACGATCAGGGCGACGCCGGAGAAGCGCATGAACAGCCATGCGTACAACTCGAAGTTGTTCCGAGCCTTCGCGCGCGGGGACCGCGGGTTGTCCAGGCTTGCGGGACGGTCGTATGAGGTGCCCAGGCTCTTGGCTTCGGGTCCGTGAGTAGTCGCCATGTCAGTGCTCCGCAAACATGTTGATGAGGATGCGTCCGGCGCCTGGGATCATCACCAGGAACCAGATCGTCAGAATGGTCCAGAGCATGACGCGCTGGTACTTCGGGCCCTTCGACCAGAAGTCCACCAACATCACGCGCACGCCGTTGAGGGCGTGGTAGAGGACTACGCCGACGAGGCCGATCTCCATGAGGCCGACGAGGGGGTTCTTGTACGTGTCGATGACGGCGTCGTACGTATCGGGATTGACCCGAACGAGTGCCGTATCGAGAACGTGTACGAATAGGAAGAAGAAAGTAGCGACGCCTGTGATCCGGTGTAGAACCCAGGACCACATTCCGGGGTCGCCCCGGTAAAGCGACCTCGTGCGCTCCTTCTGAGGAGCGGCTTCAGTCGTAGTACTCATCGAGTGCTGTGCCTCCAACGTCATTGGTGGACGCGTCGAGCCTGCAGAGAGCTTCGATGTACCTCAGCCCGGGCTCGACGGGATCCTGAACCGACTTGACTCAGACTCTAAACCTATGTGAAACCGGGAACTAATCAGATGCGGGATTCGTACGCGTACCAAACTCTTTGTAAGGTTTGCCTTTCCAATCTCGCCTAGCCGGTTTCGGCGTGGTTTCTGCATCCATTCAGTCGGCGTGATTGGATAACGAACCATGGGTGACATCGACTGGAAGTTGTTGCGGCACAACGCGCAAGTGGTCATGCGGCAGGCTTATGCACCGTACTCGGGCTATGCAGTGGGTGCAGCTGCCCTGGTAGACGATGGTCGGATCGTCTCAGGATGCAATGTGGAAAATGTCTCATACGGTTTGAGCCTGTGTGCCGAATGTGGACTCGTCGGTAACTTAGCCGCCACCGGGGGCGGGCGGCTGGTTGCCTTCACGTGCTGCGACGCGAAGGGCTCGATTCTGATGCCATGCGGCAGGTGCAGACAGCTTCTTCTCGAGCACGGCGGGGGTGAGATGCTTGTCGACACGAGCAGTGGGTTCAAGCCGCTGAGCGAGCTGTTGCCTGATGCTTTCGGGCCGGAACAAGCAGAGGGGCTCCGCCATGTTTGACGCAGTTTCCATCATCGGCGCCAAGCGTGACGGCCGCGAGTTGTCGGGAACCGAGATCGACTGGATAGTTCAGGCGTTCACTGAGGGGGTCGTCGGCGACGAGCAGATGTCGGCGCTCGCGATGGCGATCTATTTCCGAGGAATGTCACGAGCAGAGACCGGCCGATGGACCGAGGCAATGATCGAATCCGGCGGGAGGATGGACTTTTCGGACTTGCCGCTGCCCACCGTCGACAAGCATTCCACCGGTGGCGTGGGGGACAAGATCACCCTTCCGCTCGCGCCCCTCGTCGCGGCATGTGGTCTTGCAGTCCCGCAGTTGTCGGGACGCGGACTCGGCCACACCGGTGGAACTCTCGACAAGCTCGAGGCCATTCCAGGTTGGCGAGCCGAGCTCACGGCGACGGAGATGGTCGACATACTCGCGGACCCGAAAATCGGCGCGGTGATCTGCGCTGCCGGAGCGAACCTGGCCCCCGCCGACAAGAAGCTCTACGCGCTGCGCGACGTGACGGGAACGGTGGAATCCATTCCGCTGATCGCAAGTTCGATCATGAGCAAGAAGATTGCCGAGGGAACCGGCGCCCTGGTGCTCGACGTCAAAGTCGGTTCCGGAGCGTTCATGAAGGACCTCGGCGACGCGCGAGAGTTGGCACGCACGATGGTCGAGTTGGGCAACGACGCCGGCGTGCGTACAAGTGCTCTCATCACCGGGATGGACACCCCGCTGGGATTGACGGCTGGCAACGCTCTCGAGGTGCGTGAATCCGTCGAGGTACTGGCAGGCGGCGGGCCGTCCGACGTCGTCGAGCTGACCCTGGTCCTGGCTCGGGAGATGCTGTCCGCGGCTGGGATCGACGGTATCGACCCCGCAGACAAACTGGCCGACGGCACAGCCCTGGACCGGTGGCGCGCGATGATCGCCGCACAAGGTGGGGACCCACACGCGACGCTGCCGGTGGCCCGGCACAGCGACGTCGTCACCGCGGACCGAGACGGCGTACTGACCCGACTCGACGCCATGGCGGTGGGCGTCGCGGCCTGGAAGCTCGGAGCCGGACGCGAACGACAGGGCGAAGCCGTTCAGGCCGGTGCCGGCATCGAGATGCACGCGAAGCCCGGCGACGTGGTCCGCGCCGGCCAGAAGCTGATGACACTGCACACCGACACTCCCGAGAGATTTGATGCTGCGCGGCGGAGCCTCGGCGGAGGCTGGTCGATCGGGGCCGATTCCGACACCGTTTCGCGACCGTTGCTCATCGAGCGAATTGTGGGTGATTCGCGTTAGCGTTGGCGAATGAACGCACCGGAGTTGACCACGATCCGCAGCGCACCCAAAGTTCTTCTCCACGATCATCTCGACGGAGGACTCAGGCCCGAGACCGTCCTCGACCTCGCCGAGCAGTGTGGCTACACCGAGCTGCCGGCGAATACGGCATCCGAACTGGCGCAATGGTTCCGAACTGCCGCTGACAGTGGATCGCTCGAGCTCTACCTTGAAACGTTCGCGCACACGGTCGCCGTGATGCAGACTCCCGAAGGGCTCGCGCGGGTCGCGCGCGAGTGCGCCGAGGATCTGGCCGACGACAACGTCGTCTATGCCGAAATCCGTTTTGCGCCCGAGCAGCACCTGGAACAAGGCCTGACTTTGGACGAGGTCGTCGAGCACGTTCTCGAAGGTTTCCGGGCCGGCGAATCCGCTGCCAGGGTCGCGGGACGGGAGATCCGAATCGGGTGTCTTCTCACGGCGATGAGGCATGCCGCCCGGTCACGGGAGATCGCCGAACTGGCTGTGCGATTCCGGGACCGCGGCGTCGTCGGTTTCGACATCGCCGGTGCCGAGGCCGGTAACCCGCCGAGCCGGCACCTCGACGCCTTCGAATACATGCGTGATGCGAACGCCCACTTCACGATTCACGCGGGTGAGGCGTTCGGGTTGCCGTCGATCCACGAAGCCATCGCCTTCTGCGGAGCGGATCGGTTGGGCCACGGCGTGCGGATCGTGGACGACATCGACGTAGCCGGCCAAGGTGGGGCAGAGCTGGGTCGACTCGCGAACTACGTCCGTGACATGCGCATTCCCCTGGAACTGTGCCCGAGTTCGAACGTGCAGACCGGAGCGGTAGCCGCCCTGGCGGACCATCCGTTCGGACTGTTGGCGGACTTGCGCTTCCGCGTGACCGTCAACACTGACAACAGACTGATGAGCGACACCAGCATGAGCCGGGAAATGGCCGCGTTGGTCGAGACCTTCGGTTACGGCTGGACCGATCTGGAACGCTTCACCATCAACGCGATGAAGTCGGCCTTCATCCCGTTCGACGAGCGCCTCGCGTTGATCGACGACGTCATCAAGCCGGGTTACGCCGTGCTCATCGGCTAGCTGACGTGCACCCGACTACTCAGATCGCAGCCGGGCCTCGAACTCACGCTCGAGTTCGCGCCAGGCCTCGGATTCCTTGGTGAACGGCGCACTCGGAGCCATCCGCGACGGATCGGGGTTGAGGAGGTACGAGACGTACCAGCCCAGCTCGTTCGACGCGGACAGAGCCTCCTCGGTGGAGTCGTCGTCGGCGAAATCTGCTGCATCGGTGAACAATTCGACGGCAAGTTCCAGTTGCTCGGCGTCGACGACGTCCGGGCCCTGGGCGAGGTCGTCGGCGATGCCGGGCAGAACGTAGACGTTCTCGTCCGTGACCTCGATTTCGAGTGAACCGTCGACGGCCGCATTCTGAATTTCGCCGTACGTGCTGACCTGCGAGAGATCGTGTTCGTGGTTGTCGGCGAGGTAGCGAGCGAGTGCGCGCTCGCTACGGAAGACGGTGATCAGTCCGTCCTTGCCGAGAAAGATCGCCTGATCGCCCATGTAGCAGCGCAGAGTGTAGAACGTCTCGGCTGATGTGATGATGCGGATCGGGTCGACACCGACCTCGCCCCAGAAGGTCTCGACTTCGTCTTCCTCCTCGTCGAGGTCGTCTTCGTCGAATTCCTCGTCCTCGCCCTCCTCGGCGACATCGTCGGCGTCGACGGTGTTCTCGGCGGCAGCGAGCAGTTCAGCTTCGGCGACCGCGACGGCAGCTGCGTCGACCTTCGGGGAGGTGACCACCTTGTCGATGGCGTCGAGAACGGCGTCCCAGTCCTTGACGATCGCAGCGCCGACCTGGTCCCACAGCTCCAGGCCTTCGCGACCTTCGAAGGTGCCGGCGCCGGTCGCAAGCGCGCCGAGAACCGGATGGCCGCTGAAGAAGCGGATGACCGCGTCCAGTTCGCACACCTCGCCGATGTTGCGAGCCATGTTCAAGGTGTCTTCGAGTTCCGAGACCGCCAGTGCCTCAGGGTCACCTGCGGCCAGTTCCGGCACGCCGACGAAGTCGAACGTGAAGTTCTCCTCCGGTTCGAGCTCGGCTGCCGACAGTCCGGAGACGACGGCCCACGCCGGATGCTCGACCAGGTCGTTGTCGGAGTCCGTTCGGATGAAGGCCGCGAGTTCTGCGACGGAGGAGAACCCGTACAGGTCTTCCTCGTGGCCGAGGAACGCTTCCCACTCGTCGTCGCCCTCGCGCCAGCGGGGTGCCCACAAAGTGACGAGGTCTCCGTCGGTGAGTCCGATTTCGATAGGGACGATGTCTCCAGCCATGGGCGGAAGCCTATCCACCGCAGAGCGAAAGGCATAGCGGGGGTTCGTCACGTTTGTTTCAGTGCCACTCGGAGCTCACTGACCAGTCGCTCTCGTTCGTCGTTGGACTGTCGAACTGCCTGGTGAATTGTTGCCACCGTCAATGCAGCCACAGAGCGAGAATTCATCGCGGTGATTGAGTCGGTAATCCGTAGGTCGACCAGAGCGCCCAGCCCGTCGACAGTCGCCGTGACTATCCCACCCTCGCTCGAGACGACTGCCCGCAGAGCGCCGACCCCGTCGACGGCGTCCTCCAAGAGTCCGGTCCGGTGTTTCGCCAGCTCCATGATTCGATCAATCTCGCTCATATCGAACGCATCCAGCTCGACGGAAGGTTCTGGCCCTCGGCGGCGTCGACATCGGCCAGTTCGTCTCGGGTCGCGAGACCGAGCCGATCGAGGATCGCTGCCGGGACTCCGGTCTCTTCGAGCTCCACACGATGGCGGGCGCCGGCCTCGATTGCTGCTTTCGAGCACAGCGTGAGTATCTGTTGCGCCAACCGTTCCCCGCCGTACCGCAGTTCCTCCTGGCTGATCCGCAGGTCCACGGGAATGGCGTGTTCCGTGGCGCGGACCGCGATGGTTTCGGCGCGGTTGACGGCGACGGCTGTGATGATCGGCGGTGATTCCCGCATGTTCTCGTTCATGTTTCCTGTCATTCTGTCGGACGGTAGAAACCGTGAAAGCCCATGCCGCTGTTCGTGGTTCGGATGGCGCTGATTTCGACTGGGTCGCCGGCTTCGATCATCTGGCCGCTGCCGATCACCATCGCGACGTGGCCGTCCCAGACCGCGAGGTCGCCCGGCATCAGATTGTTCTGATCGACCTGGTTCCCGATTCCCTGTTCCTGAGCCAACCTCGGAATATCGACTCCGGCCTGGCCGTACGCCCATTGCGTCAGACCACTGCAGTCCAGACCGACTCCGGGTGTCGTGCCTCCCCAGGCGTACGGGACACCCTGTTGAGTAAGCGCGTTGCGTACGGCAGCAGCGGCCTCGGCGTTCGGTGCGGTGGCAATCGAGCCGTCGGGAAGTTCGACCTCTACTCCACCGACGGAACCAGAACCACCGACGGAACCGGAACCACCGACGGAACCGGAACCACCCACCGAACCGGAGACTCCAGGTGCGGGATCGGGTATCGGGACGGACGGAACGAGTGCGGACATCTTGTCGGTCGACCCCGCCAGCTCACCGCGTACCCGCTCGATAACCGATACCGCGCGTCCGAGGTGCTCCAACGCGGCCGACAACAACATCAATTGGCCCGTCGGTGTCATGAGCGTCGGCCCGGCCTTGATCGCGAGTGTCAGAAACGACTGGAGAATCTCACCGAGTTCGGTCATTCCCGCGTACACGGACGTTGTTGCTTCGTCCACGACGCCGGCGATGTCGGTCCCACGATCGGCGAGGTTTCGCGTCGACGTCTGCGTCTGCTCGGTTTTGGTCACCGCAGCGGTGAGTGCCGTGGACGAGCTCTGAGAGGACGCCAATTCGCTCAGAGCAGCGCTTCCCAATTGGTATGCGATCTCGAGGGCGTCCGTAGCGATTCGGATGCCGACGTCGGGTCCACTTGCGCTGGGGACGCCAGTCCCGACAATGTCGACCAGATCGATGATCGGTCGTGCGAGTGCGTCGACGTCGATCATGAGCGTGCGGCTTCAGCGAGAGTCGTTCGTACCGATTCCTCGGAGTCGAGATAGATGGCGTGAGCGTCGCGGGTGGCTGACTGGACGCTGGAGATCACAGCGGACAGTCGATCGATGTCGTCGATGTGCGCTTGCTGTGCTCGGCTCGCGACATCGACGAAGTCGCCGCCGATCAGCCCCAGCACAGCGGACAGAGCCAAGTGATCGCCACCCGCCGCGTCCTGTCGAGCTTGCGCGACGTTGTCGGCAACAGTGCCCAACCGCGTGGCGAACTCCGCGATGCTTTCAGTGTCCAGATCCAGATTTGTCAACTTGTCTTCCCCCCGTTGCGCTTACTCCTTCTTGGACGCCGCGCGGGGTGCTCCGGTTCCCGAGGAACTATTCTGATGGTCATGCAAACGCACGTAGTCGACCATCCGCTCGCGGCGGCCCTCTTGACGACAATGCGTGATGCACGCAGTGAGAACGCAACTTTTCGTTCCGCACTTCGCAGGCTCACGCACATGCTGGTCTACGAGGCCATGCGTGACGCGGAGGTCGAGGAGTTTCCGGTCGACACCCCGGTAGCAGCGACGACGGGCATCCGGCTCGCGAAGCCGCCGTTGTTGGTACCCGTGCTGCGGGCCGGTCTGGGCATGGTCGAACAGGCGAGTGCGCTGATTCCGTCGGCCGGCGTCGGCTTTGTCGGAATGGCACGTGACGAAGAGACTCATCAGCCGGTTCCGTACCTCGAATCCCTGCCTGCGGATCTGTCCGGTATCCCGGTGTTCGTGCTCGATCCGATGCTCGCCACCGGTGGCTCGATGGTGCACACCATCGACTTGCTGGTTGCGCGTGGCGCGACGGATGTCACGGCAGTGTGCGTCGTGGCCGCTCCGGCCGGCGTCGACGCGCTGGCAGCGTCCGGCCACCCGGTTCGTCTGGTCATCGCGAGCATCGACGACGGACTCGACGAGAACGCTTTCATCGTCCCCGGTCTCGGTGACGCCGGCGATCGGCAGTTCGGACCCCGCTAGAGCGAAAGGGCGAAGGTTCGGAGTTCCGCCAGCCGGGTCTTCGCCTGCTCTAGTGCCTTCGCGAGGTCGTCGCGGTTCGCCACCGGGACGACAACTTCGAGATAACACTTGAGCTTGGGCTCGGTTCCGGACGGTCGAACAACCACGCGGATCGACGGCCCGTCGAATATCACTGCGTCGGTGCGCATACCACCGCGAACCAGGGACAAGTCCTCGGTCGTGACCGGCTCACCCGCGAGTTGGCCAGGAGGATCGGCGCGTAGTCGTTTCATCATTTCGGCGATGTCGCTCAAATCCTCGACGCGGCGGGATACTTGGTCCCCGCGATGCAGTCCGAATTCGACGGCATAGTCGCCTAGAACGTCCAACAGGGTTCTGTTGCTGCCCGCGAGGGTGGCAGCCAAGTCGGCCACAAGGACGGCAGCTGAGATTCCGTCCTTGTCCCGCACCACATCCGGATCGACGCAGTGCCCGATCGCTTCCTCGTAGGCGTAGACGAGTCCGTCGCCGGCGCGCGTGAGCCACTTGAATCCGGTGAGTGTCTGCGCAAACCTGGCTCCGCGAGCTTTCGCCAACTTCGAGAGCAGAGTCGAGGAGACGATCGTCGTCGCCACCAACGAATCTTCGGGCGCCGTGTGCAGTACGTGGTCGGCCAAGAGCACCCCGGTTTCGTCGCCGCGCAACATGCGCCACTGATCACCGTCGCGAACTCCGACGGCGCAGCGGTCGGCATCCGGGTCGAGTGCGATCGCCAGATCCGCGTCGACACTTCGGGCAAGGGCGAGCAGGCGGTCTGCGGCACCGGGCTCTTCGGGATTGGGGAACTCGACGGTCGGAAACGTGGGGTCGGGATCGAACTGCTCCGCCACGACGTGCAGGTCGTCGAATCCTGCTGCTCGCAGAGCCGCTGTCGCAGTCTCGCCGCCGACGCCGTGCATTGCCGTGAGCGCAATCCGGATCGAGCGGGCGTCGCCGTGCGGGAGGGTCGCGATGCGGGCGATGTACTCCTCGACCAGAGAATCGTCGGCCGGAATCACCGATGCTCGCGCGACGTCGGCGGCACTACCGATGCGGGCGATCTCGCTCTCGATTTCACGATCGGCGGGGGAGACGAGTTGCGCTCCGCCCGAGAGATACACCTTGTAACCGTTGTCGGCGGCAGGATTGTGGGAGGCAGTGATCTGGATACCTGTCGCTGCCCCGAGCCTGCGCACCGCGAACGCCACCAGCGGTGTCGGCAGTGGGCGGGGGAGCAGGGTCACCTCGAACCCGGCCGCTGCCATGACCTCGGCGGCCGCGAGAGCAAATGCCTCTGAACCGAGCCGGGCGTCGCGGCCGACCACAACGCGGGACCCGCCCTGGCAGCGAGCTGTCAGCCAGGCCGCCAGACCGGCCGTGGTCCGGATGACGACCGCGAGGTTCATGCCGTTGGGTCCGCCGCGCACCGGCCCGCGAAGCCCAGCAGTGCCGAACGTCAATGGTGCGGAAAAGCGTTCGGTCAGTTCATGTTCGGGAAGGGCTGCTAATTCTGCGCGGGTAACTGGGTCCGGATCGGCGTCGATCCACTCGGTGACGTTCAGTGGTGTCACAGCTGCTCGACCAGTTGACGCAGCAGCACTCCCATCCGGGCCGCCGATGCTTTGCCTGCCGCCAGCACTTCCTGATGGTCGAGCGGGGCGCCCGTGATTCCGGCGGCCAGATTGGTGACCATGGAGATGCCGAGAACGCGGGCGCCGAGCGCGCGAGCCGCGATGGTCTCGTGAACCGTCGACATGCCGACCAGATCGGCGCCGAGTGTACGAAGCATTCGAATCTCGGCCGGAGTCTCGTAGTGAGGACCGGGAAGCCCGGCGTAAACACCCTCGGCAAGGTCCGGGTCGATCGAGCGAGCCAGCGCACGCAGTTCCGGCGAGTATGCGTCGACCAGGTCGACGAACTCTGCGCCGACGAGGGGAGAGCGGGCCGTCAGGTTCAGGTGGTCACTGATCAGCACCGGTTGCCCCACTGCGTAGTCCTCGCGGATACCGCCGGCCGCATTGGTGAGGATGACCGTGTCGGCGCCGGCAGCAATGGCTGTCCGGACCGGGTGGACGACGGTACCGAGATCGTGGCCCTCGTATGCGTGCGCGCGCCCGAGCAGCAGCAGAACTTCGGTGTTTCCGACGCGCACCGAACGAATGGTGCCCGCGTGACCGAGCGCGGACGGTGGGGCGAAGCCAGGAAGATCCGCCATCGAGACTTCGGCTGTCACGTCCGCACCGGCGTCGCCGAACACGTCTGCGGCATCGGTCCACCCCGACCCGAGCACGATGGCGACTGACGGTGACGAAGAGCCAGTCATGGCGGACAGAGCAGCGGCGGCGGCCTCGGCGATCGTTCCCATGTGAGCAACCCTACTGAGGAGTCGGGTCGGTTCGCCGGGTGAGTTGGCGGGCGTTACTCTCCCATCCATGCCTTATCTCGAACGCGACGGCGACGTATTCATCCTGTACCTCGGCAACGAGGGCGAAACGGACAACGAGAACCGCTTCGGCCCTGAGTGGATCGACGCTGTTCACAGCAAGTTGGACGAGGTCGAAGCGCACGAGGGGCCCGCAGCCCTGGTGACCACCGCGACGGGCAAGTTCTACACGAACGGCCTGGACACGACGTGGATCTTCGGCAATCTCGACGGTCTGCCCGGCTACCTGGACAAGGTCCACACCATCTACAGCCGTTTGTTGACCTTCCCGATGGCCACGGTCGCGGCCGTGCAGGGGCACGCGTTCGGCGCCGGCGCCATGCTCGCGTCCTCACACGATTTCCAGATCATGCGCGCGGACCGCGGCTTCTACTGCCTCCCCGAGGTCGGACTGAACATGCCGTTCACTGTCGGCATGTCAGCACTGTTGAACAGTCGTCTGCCCAAGCAGACGGCAGTCGACGCGATGACGACGGGGCGTCGATTCGGCGGCGCCGACGCGCTTGCTGCCGGCATCGTGCAGGAAACGGTCGACGGCGACGGAGTACTCGCCGCAGCAGTGACCAAGGCGTCGGCACTGACGTCGACTCACGGCAAGAACTTGGCGGGAATCAAGGCAGGCATCCACCGCGATGCTCTTGCGGACCTCGCTCAGGTGACTGACAAGAGCAACTTCTCCTTCGGGTGAGACAATGATCGCGTGAACCAGAATGTCGACAGCGCAGTCAGGTCCGTAGAGGCCGATCTGATTGCGCTGTCGCATTCGATTCACAGCGATCCGGAACTTGCCTTCGAGGAGTTCCGCAGCGCTGCCAAAGTGTCGGACCTGCTGGCGCAGCACGGTTTCGCGGTCACTCACGGGATCGTCGATCTGCCGACGGCATTCGATGCCACCTACGGCAGCGGAGAGTTGGTCATCGCGATCTGCGCCGAGTACGACGCGCTGCCCGAGATCGGTCATGCCTGTGGGCACAACATCATTGCCGCCGCCGCGGTCGGGGCCGGCATCGCGTTGGCTACCGTGGCCGACGAACTGGGGATCACCGTCCGAGTGATCGGTACTCCCGCGGAGGAAACCGGTGGCGGCAAAGTTCTGATGCTCGAGCGTGGTGCATTCGACGGCGTCGGCGCGGCCATGATGGTTCATCCAGGACCGATCGACATCATCGGTGCCACCTCGCTGGCCCTGGCGGACATCGCCGTCAGCTATCACGGTCGCGAAGCGCACGCCTCTGCTGCGCCGGAATTCGGTCGTAATGCCGCCGATGCCGCGACGCTCGCGCAGGTGGCGGTCGGACTGTTGCGCCAGCACCTCCAGCCAGGGCAACAGATTCACGGCATCGTCAGTGATGGCGGCACTGCTCCCAACATCGTTCCGGCTCGGTCAGAACTGCTGTACTACCTGCGTGCCGAGACGGCCGCGTCGTTGGCCAATCTGTCCGAGCGTGCCGACGCCTGCTTCGCCTCGGGCGCACTCGGCACCGGATGCACCCACGAAATCCGCACGGTATCGCCCACTTACACCGAGTTGACCCCCGATCCGTGGCTGGCGGCGGCGTACCGTGAACAGATCGTCGACCTCGGGCGGGTGCCACTGGCAGCGGAATGGGAGCGCTCCCGTCCACTGGGTAGTACGGATATGGGTAATGTGACCAATGTGATTCCGGGAATTCACCCGGTCATAGGCTTGGATTCATCGGGGGCAGTGACACATCAGCCGGAGTTCGCGGCCGCGTGTATCACCACCTCCGCAGATCGAGCGGTAGTCGACGGTGCAATTGCGTTGGCCCGCACTGCTGTCCGGGTAGCGTCCGATCCAGAACAACGCACCCGTCTGTTGGAAGGGGTAGATCGCCGGTGAACGCGGCAATCGACACGTGGATTCACGCGCACACCGACGACCTCGTCGCGTGGCGTCGACACATCCATGCCAACCCGGAGTTGGCTCGCCGCGAATACGCGACCACCGAATTCGTCGCGACCCGCCTCACCGCCGCTGGGCTGTCGCCGAAGATCCTTCCCGGTGGCACCGGGCTCACGTGCGACATCGGACCTGAGGGGCCGCGAATCGCACTTCGCGCCGACATGGACGCTTTGCCGATGCAGGAGGCGACCGGGGCGACGTACTCGTCCACGGTCCCCGGTGTGTCTCATGCATGCGGGCACGACGCCCACACCACCATCCTGCTCGGCGCCGGATTGGCTCTGGCCACGCTGCCCGAACTTCCCGTCGGGGTTCGGCTGATCTTCCAGCCCGCCGAGGAAGTCATGCCTGGTGGTGCACTCGACGTCATCGCTGCCGGCGCGCTCGATGGTGTGTCCAGAATCTTTGCTCTGCACTGCGATCCGCGACTCGAGGCAGGCCAGGTCGGAATGCGTCTGGGCGCGATCACCTCTGCTGCAGACACGATCGAGGTCGTTCTCGACTCTCCGGGTGGGCACACGTCGAGGCCGCACCTGACCACGGACCTCATCTACGCACTCGGCACAGTCGTGACCGGGCTGCCGGGAATGCTCAGCCGTCGTATCGATCCGCGTACCGGCACCGTGATGGTGTGGGGTGCGGTCAGTGCAGGTCAGGCGCCCAACGCGATTCCGCAGACCGGCATGATGACGGGCACGGTACGTACCGGCGATCACGACACGTGGGAGTTGCTCGAACCGCTCGTGGAAGAAATCGTCCACGGACTGCTCGCGCCCACCGGAGTTCGCTACCAACTCAACTATCGTCGCGGAGTGCCACCGGTCGTCAACGACGAGGTGTCCACTCGGATGTTCGAGGACGCCATCGCGACCGTCGGACAAGATGCTTTGGCGGACACCCCGCAATCCGGTGGTGGCGAAGACTTTTCGTGGTACCTCGAAACCGTGCCGGGTGCCATGGCGCGGCTCGGCGTGTGGTCGGGTGAAGGCGATCAGCTCGACATCCACCAACCCACTTTCGATCTCGACGAGCGTGCACTCGGCGTCGGTGTGAAGGTTCTGACGAGCCTGGTTCTGGGATAGTTCCGGTTCCCGTCGGGGGTACCGTTTTTCGTGTCGTTCGAGTGAAGGTACGGGCATGTCCATAGGTGTGGGAGTGCGAATCGGCACATTGGTGTCGACGGCTGTAGTTGCGTCCAACGATCCGGGTTCGGCCGATCCGGTGGTGTTGGTCAGGGACACGATTTTCAATCAACGCAAGGACGGAACGACCGTGCTCGGCGGTACCGAGCAATTGGGTGCCGGCCGTGAATTCTCGGAATCATGGTCAGGTTTTGTCGGCCGTGTGGGGGACCCGAGTGGCGTCTCCGGAACGGCCGATACCCGTTACCGCGCCGAGGATTTGGTGGCGACGTCGATTCGCTGCCTATTGCAGGAATGCGAGCCGCTGCCCGATCGTGGTGGTCGAAGTGGGGGAGCGCCCGACATCGTCGCGACCTACCCGTCGCGCTGG
This sequence comes from Rhodococcus sp. AQ5-07, assembly GCF_009707305.1. Lineage (NCBI taxonomy): Bacteria > Bacillati > Actinomycetota > Actinomycetes > Mycobacteriales > Nocardiaceae > Rhodococcus > Rhodococcus sp. AQ5-07. Next base: position 682,067 of record NZ_CP046099.1, read on the forward strand.
GACTCGTCCACAGCGGCCCTCATGCAGGATTCACTGGTCTATGCAGGCCTCGAGCGGGTCACTCTCGTCTCGGACGCCGAGGCGGTCTCGGCGTGGTTCGAGTCGGAAATCGCGGCACTCGCCGGCACGCTCATCGGCATCTATCACGTCGACGACACCGGGGCAGCGGTCACGCTGGTGCGTTCGGGCGTCGCCGCCGGCCGCGCATTCGGCTTCGCCGGCGACGGGAGTTCACCGAGTTCACGCCTCGCGACGGCACTGGGTGCGTTCGGTTGGATGCCGGAGAACCTGGACGCCGTAGTCGTCACCGGTGACGGAGAACCGGCGACAGACAAAGCAGCCATGATGTCCATAGCGGCCGGAATCGCCGAAAAGCTCGGTGTCAGATGTGAACTCGGGCCCGGACCGGAGCAGTCGGCCGCGCTGGGAGCCGCAATTCTGGCTGCCGGTTTCACCTCGACGTCGCACACGATCGTTCCGATCGGTTTGCCGCCTTCACACGACGTGACGGAGGTGTTCGACACTCTCGGACGTGAGAAGGTGGCGGCTGAAACTGCAACCGGGGTGGCAACAGTCGAGCCGGAAACTGCAGTTGTCGCAGGCGAATCGGAGTCACGCGGTTCCAAGCGTGTGCTCATCGGCCTGACGATTGTGGTGGTACTCGCAGCACTGGCAGTGCTCGCGTATTTCCTGCTGCTTTGAGCAGGACAGCTATCTAATCGGTAACACCGTTACCCGGACCCACGTTGCGGCTGTTTCTCGTCCGCAACTCTCGCACGTACTCGGCCGGCGCTCCGGCAATCTCGGCGGCGTCGGCCATCACGCCGATGTAGCGGGCCGACGGCAGTCCGCCTTCGTACGCATCCATGACGTAGAGCCAAGCGAGCACCGCATCGCCTGCGGTGTCGACCCGCACGCGGATCTTGCGGTGCAGACCGAGTTCGGCACCTTCCCAGCGGTCCAGACTCACTTCGTCCTCTTCCGGGACGTCGTAGAGGACCACGAAAACACTGGAATCGGGGTCTTCGACCACGGTGGCGAGAGCCCCCTCCCAGCCGAGGTCCTCGCCGCTGAAGGTCAGGCGCCAGCCTCGCAGCCACCCTGTCCCGGACATGGGCGAGTGTGGGCAGCGCAACAACATCTGCTCGGGATGCATGTTGGAACCGTAGGCGGCATAAATCGACACGGGCGCAAGCCTAAACCGTGGTCCGAGGGTGTGGCGAAGCGGACCACCGGACGCAAGTAATCTGGTACAAGCACTGCGCGACACGTGGTGCTCGAATAGCGTGACACTGGTCGACGGGAGACCCCTGCCGGCCACGCGAGGACTTGGAGGACACATGACCCGGATCGTGATCATCGGTGGCGGACCCGCCGGCTACGAGGCGGCACTGGTAGCCGCGCAGCACGGGGCTACGGTCACCCTGGTCGATTCGGACGGCGTCGGCGGCGCGTGTGTGCTGTTCGACTGTGTCCCGTCGAAGACGTTCATCGCGTCCACCGGAATCCGCACCGACATGCGTCGTGCATCCGACCTCGGCATCACTCTGGATCCGGAGCAGGCTTCGGTGTCACTGCCGAAGATCCACTCCCGAGTCAAGAGTCTCGCGTTGTCCCAGTCCTCGGACATTCGCGCACGGTTGCAGACGGTTGGCGTCGAGGTTCTCTCCGGCACCGCCGAACTGACCGATCCGCTCCTCGGTATGGCAGCACACCAGGTTCGCGCGACGCTCGGAAGCGGCGAGCAGAAGACCATCGACGCAGACGTCGTGTTGATCGCCACCGGCGCCAGCCCCCGCATCATCCCGGGAGCCGAGCCCGACGGTGAGCGAATCATGACGTGGCGTCAGCTCTACGACTTGGACGAGCTGCCCGAGCACCTGGTCGTGGTCGGTTCCGGTGTCACCGGTGCCGAGTTCGTCTCCGCCTACACCGAGATGGGCGTCAAGGTCACACTCGTGTCCAGTCGTGACCGTGTTCTGCCCGGCGAGGATGCCGATGCGGCGCTCGTGCTCGAGGACGCCCTCGCCGAGCGCGGTGTCACCCTCGTCAAGCACGCCCGCGCAGACGCCGTCGAGCGCACCGAGAAGGGCATCATCGTCAAGCTCTCCGACGGCCGCACGGTCGAAGGAAGTCACGCTTTGATGACCGTCGGTTCCGTCCCCAACACCAACGGTCTCGGCCTGGAGCGGGTCGGCATCGAGTTGGACAAGGGTGGATACCTGCGTGTCGACCGGGTCTCGCGCACCACGGTTTCCGGTATCTACGCCGCCGGTGACTGCACCGGACTGCTCCCGCTCGCGTCGGTGGCTGCGATGCAGGGACGTATCGCGATGTACCACGCACTCGGTGAAGGCGTCAGCCCGATCAAGTTGAAGACCGTCGCATCGGCCGTCTTCACGCGCCCCGAAATTGCAACGGTGGGTGTTTCGCAGGCCGCGATCGACAACGGAGAGGTGCCTGCTCGCACCGTCATGTTGCCGCTCAACACCAACCCGCGCGCCAAGATGTCCGGTTTGCGCCGCGGCTTCGTGAAAATCTTCTGCCGCCCGGCTACCGGCGTGGTCATCGGCGGTGTTGTGGTCGCGCCCACCGCTTCGGAACTCATCCTGCCGATCGCGATCGCCGTGCAGAACAACCTGACGGTCAACGACCTGGCTCAGACGTTCTCGGTGTACCCGTCGCTGACCGGATCGATCACCGAGGCAGCTCGTCAGCTCATGCGTCACGACGACCTGGACTGAGAACGGACCAGAGTCTTCTTACAATGTGAGAAGTCTGTTTCACATACTGAAGTATTGGTGAGATAGTCGAGATACCGACCGAATCAAGGGTCGGTATCTCGGCGCTCTCCCGCCCCGTTGACCCAGGACGGCTCAGGGTGTTTTCCTCTGACCTTCATTCTGCGTGCCTGGGAGCTTCACATGACACACGCCGCGCTGTCCGCTCGTATGGACGGACTCCGTAGTTCTGCAATTCGCGATCTGCTCACCTTGACTGCCCGACCCGACGTCATCAGTTTGGCCGGCGGACTACCCGATCCTGATTTCATTCCGCGGGAACGAATCTCGAAGGCAGCCCACGACGCACTCGGCGACCCCTCGTCCGTTCAATACGGCGAGACGTCAGGCCTGCGGCGCCTCCGTGAGGTGATCGCCGAGCGCGAATCCTCCAAGATCGGGCGGGCACTCGACGTGTCCGAAGTTGTGATCACACACGGTTCTCAGCAAGGTCTGAGCCTGCTCGCGCAGGTCCTCCTCGACGCCGGTGACGTTGTGGTCGTGGAGGAACCGGCATATACCGGTGCGCTGCAGGTCTTTCGGACGGCGCAGGCTCGTCTCGTTCCCGTCCAGTTGGACGAGGACGGAATGGACACCGACGCGCTCGAGGCGAAACTCGCCGCCGGTCTTCGGCCCAAAGTTGTGCACACCGTGAGCAATTTCCACAACCCGCGGGGCGCGGTGCTTTCGGCGCAGCGGCGAGCGCACTTGGCGGCGCTGGCGGACCGATACGGGTTCTGGGTTCTCGAGGACGACCCGTACGGCGAACTGTACTTCGGCGAGAAACCGCCCGCACCGCTGGCGGCGTTGTCGGACAGGGTGATTCGGCTGTCCAGTGCTTCCAAAGTGTTGGCACCGGCGCTGCGCGTCGGCTGGCTGCACGGCGACCGAAAGGTCTGCGAGGCGGTCGAACTGATCAAGCAAGGCGCTGACCTGTGCGGGTCTTCGCTCACCCAGCAGATCGCCGCAGACCTCTTCTCCGACGTCGAATGGTTCGAAACGCACCTCGACAAGCTCCGGGAGGGTTACGGCGCCAGAGCGAAGGCGTTGGTCACGGCCGCCGAGACGGAATTGAGTGGGCGTGCACGCTTTTCCGAGGTCCGCGGCGGGATGTTCTGTTGGATGGATTTCGTCGACGACGTCGACACCACCGAACTCCTGGGTGCCGCGCTCGAGCACGGCGTGGCATTTGTCCCAGGTTCGGCCTTCGCGGTCGAAGCTGACCTCGGTCGAAGCGCTCGACTTTGTTTCGCGACGTATCCCGAAGCCGTGCTGGTCGATGCCGTCGGCAGGCTCCGGAAGAGTGTTACCGCAGGTACAGCCTGACCTTGTCGATAGTGTTGCGGAGCAGATCGATCTCCGTGCTCGATGGTGGGGTGGTGATGGTGACGTGCTCGGCGACGGCGAGGTCCCATCCCGTCGACTCTCGGACTTGATCGACCGAGATTCCCTCGTGGACGCTGGTCAACTCCAATTCGCCGCCGGGGCCCTGGCGTGTCAGGACGCCGAGGTTGGTGAATACCTTGGTCACTCCTGCACCTGCCGGCATGATGCCCTTACCGCTGGCGTGGGCGCGGGCGGGGCTGGGTGAGGTGCAGAAGTCGAGCTCGGCCGGAAAGGAACTGAGATCGTGGCGACGCATCACGACGAAGATCTCGGCGGCGTTCGCGATGATCTCGACGGCCCCGCCCGCTCCGGGCAGTCTGACCGTCGGGTTCTTCCAGTCACCGATGAAACTTGTGTTCAGACTGCCCGTTCGATCGATTTGAGCGGCCCCGAGAAATCCGACGTCGACGTTGCCACCTTGCAGGACGTAACCGAAGAGCGCGGCCATGCTCAGCACGGATTCGGCACCGGAGACAACCACGGAGTCCGCGATACCCTCGGCCATTGCCGACGGATGTGCACCGCACACTCCGGATTCGTAGATCAGCTCGACGTCCGGATTCGACGTGTGCCGCGCGAGATCGACTGCGAGCGTGGGTAGCCCAACTCCGGCGAAGACCCGGCGCTTACCCGCCAATTCGCGTGCCGCGACGGCGACGATCGTTTCGGTGGATGTGGTGTTACCGGTCCCGATCGTGGTGGTCATAGTCTGCTCCCGTAGTCGACTGGTGTGGAGAGTTTTGGTCCGACCTCGAGATCCGACCAGTAGTCGGCTCCGAGTTTGGCGAGATACTCGCCGTGACTGTCGAGTGCGTACACCCATTCGTCGAGCCAATTTCTCAGCCGTGAAGGGTCTTTGGAGATTTCGGTCCAGCGTCGGTAGAAGCCGCAATCGCGGTCGTAGTATCCCTGCGCGTACGACGGGTGTGCGCCGCGCGGGCAGACGACAACCGCGTCGACTGCATGCGAGGGAATCAGAGTTCGGCTCGGGTCTGACCTGATGACCTCGTCGTCGACCAGTTCTTCGACAACGACGATTGCCTTCTTCGCGGCGTACACGGCCTCTTGCTGCACCCCGGCGATGCCCCAGATCTGCGCGTTCCCGGACGTGTCCGCTCGCTGTGCGCCGATGATCGTGACATCCGGATTCAATGGCGGCACAACGTAGACGCTCCCGCCGCCGTACGGGTCCTCGACGAGTCTCAGTTGTGGGTTGAGTGCGGGTAGATCACTACCGGCGTACGACCGTAGCGGGAAGAAGGGAAGCCTGGCGGCTCCCGCCTGATACCGGCACACCATGCCGTAATGGCTGTATTCCTCGACTTCGAGGGGGAGCGGGTCCTGGTTCTCGATGCGTCTGCGTAACTCGTACAGAGAACCTGCGGAGCCGCTGGCGAAGAACGAAGCGACCAGCTTTCGGACGCAGCCGGCGGCGACGAGTTGATCGGAAACGATGTCCGGCGTCATCCGGCACAGCGTGAGGTCCTTCCTGCCCTGCCGGATGATCTCGTGTGCCGCGGCAAATGGAATGAGATGCGAAAAGCCCTCCAACGCAACAGTCATTCCGTCGCCGACGTATCGACCGATGGCCTCTTTCATCGAGAGCGTCTTGTCCACGTGTGTACCTCTTCTTACGTTCTCGCGCACTTGGTCGGTTTCGGAAACTTGACATGGTCGGCCGGTGTGGCGCAACAATGTCGGGTGGAAATTCATCAGATCAACGCATTTCTCGCGGTGGCTGAGGAGCTACATTTCGGCCGTGCGGCTCAGCGCCTTCGGATTGCGCAACCGCCGCTGAGTCGAACGATCAGGCAATTCGAGAAACAGCTCGGTTCGCCGTTGTTCGATCGAAGTACTCGAACTGTGCGGTTGACTGCTGCCGGTGAAGCACTGCTGCTTCCGGCGCGCGAAATTCTGGACGCGTGCCGGATGGCCGAGATCGCGGTATCCGCGGCAGGCCAGGGAACGACAGGTCGCGTTCGCCTGGGCTTCGCGGGAACCTCGTCGCACCTACTCGTCGGGCGGTGGGCGAAATTGGTGAGAAAGACGAATCCCGGTATCGAATTCGTGCTCGACAGTTCCGCTTTCGCGAACGAGGCGTTGTTGATGTTGCTCGATCGACGCCTCGACATCGGGATGGTCCGGTGGACCGTCCCGCCGCTCGGGATCACGTCGAGATTGATCGCCGAGGAGAACTTTCTGGTTGCCATGTCGAAAGACCACCCGTTGGCGTCGAGGGAATCGGTTCGGTTGATCGAATTGGAGTCCGAGAATTGGGTGACGCTTCCGGCAGAGCCGGGTTCGATTCTGCGGGAGTCTCTGCTCACTGCGTCGAAGAACGCAGGGTTCCTGGCTCGAATCGTGCAGACGGCACCGGATTCGATGTCGTTGATCGCGCTGGTGTCCGCGGAAATCGGATGCTCGTTGACTATTTCGTCGGTGGCCCAAAGCATCGTGAACCCTGATGTTGTCTTTGTTCCCGTCATGGATCCACCTCCTCCCCTTCAACTGCGTATCGCCTGGCGAGATGGAGACGACAGACCTGCGCTTCTCGAAGTGTTGAAATTGTCCGAGCAGGCGCTGCCGTCCCTGGCTTAGACGGTTGCCCGACCGGTAGGAATTTCACCCGCTTCGGACGTCGGCGAGTTTGCAGTATCGGCAAGAGCGTTCTCGAGTTCGAGCTCGTCGTAATCCGCTTGCTCGGCCGTCGAGAGTTCGCTTGCGTTGTAGCCGGTACGTCGGAGCAGGAGAAGGGTGCAGATCAGCGAGACAAGTGCGTACAGTCCGGACACGATCGCGACCCCGACGATGTTGCCTGACGTGTTGAGCATCCACTGCGCCAGTACCGGAGTTCCGCCGCCGACGACAAGGGAACACAGTTGATACGCCGTCGACAGACCCGTGTAACGGATGTTCGCAGGGAAGGCGCGAGCGAGAACGCCGGCGATGGCGCCGTAGAACATCGAGTGCGGGATCGTAGCGAGACACATCGCAACGACTGCGATGGTGAAGTTCCCGGTTCTGATGGCAAAGAACATCGCGGGCATGAGAACGAACTCCGGTATCACCATCAGGCACATGGCCTTCCGCATGTCTATCTTGGAAACCAGAACGGCCCCGAACGGTTGGACGATGAACTGCACGACAAGTGCGATCGCGATAGCGGCGAGGAATGTGCCGCGGTCGTATCCGAGTTCTTTTGTAGCCCAGGACAATGCGAAGGTGTTCTTGAAATAGGTGACCTGGGCGAGGGGGAGTGCGCCGGCGCCGAGGAGAACCAGCACCCAATGCTTGCGCAATACTTCGGCGAGCGGAAGTTTGACGACCTTCTTGCGGGCGAGAACGGCCTTCATCTCGTCGGACTCTTCGAGTTTCAGGCGAATGATCATGCCGAGGATGACCAGGCCTGCCGAAACGAGAAAAGGGATTCGCCAGCCGTAGAGAAGGAATGACGGCGTCGGCATCGAGGACAGCAGGAAGAATGCGATGGTTGCCAACAGATTTCCCGCGGGGGAGCCCTGCTGAGCGAACGCGGAGTAGAGGATGCTCTTGCCCTTCGGTGCGTTCTCGCTGGCGATGAGTACCGCGCCACCCCACTCACCACCGACCGCAATTCCTTGGATCACGCGAAGGGTGACCAGACCGATCGGGGCCCACATGCCGACCTGCGCGTAGGTGGGGAGGAGTCCGATCCCGACAGTGGCGACGCCCATCATCATCAAGGTGATGACCAGAGTGTTCTTGCGCCCGATCCGGTCTCCGAGATGGCCGAAGATGATCCCGCCGATCGGCCTGGCGAGGAACCCTGCCCACAGGGTGATGAAGGCGAGGAGCGTGCCGACTCCGTTCGGCAGCGTGTCGGAGAAGAAGATCTCGCCGAATACCAGGGCAGCCGCGGTGCCGTAGATATAGAAGTCGTACCACTCGATGGTGGTTCCGATGAATGAAGCGATACCGGCTCTTCGTGCCTTGGCGTTGATCTCCTCGGAACTGCGAGTGGGTGAACTCATGCGTGGCGACCTTTCTCTGCAACATTCGCGGCGCCGAAACGTGGCGCGCCTGAATGAGATTCGCAGAGTGGTGTAGGTCACGTCCAATACCAACTTGGTCGCCTATTGATACCTCAGGAGTATCAATAGGCGACCATGATCAGCTCTTCCGGTATGGAAGGATCGGGGTGATTACTCGGACCAGTTGTACGTCCGCTCGACGGCCTTGTTCCACTCCGCGTACAGCCGTGACCTTTCGGACTCGTCCATCGCCGGTTCCCAGGTTTGGCCGACGGCCCAGTTGTTGCGGATGTCTTCGGTGTCGGCCCAGTAACCGATGGCGAGGCCCGCTGCATACGCAGCGCCGAGTGCTGTCGTTTCGTTGACCACCGGGCGGATGACGGGAACTCCGAGGATGTCCGACTGGAACTGCATCAGGGTTTCGTTGACCACCATGCCGCCGTCGACCTTCAGCGCGGACAGTTCGACTCCCGAATCCGCACGCATGGCGTCGATGACCTCACGGGTTTGGTATGCCGTCGCCTCGAGGGCCGCGCGAGCCAGGTGTCCCTTGTTGACGAACCGCGTCAGGCCGACGATCACGCCGCGTGCATCCGGTCGCCACCGGGGTGCGAACAGTCCGGAGAACGCGGGTACGAAGTAGGCGCCGCCGTTGTCGTCGACACTCGCGGCGAGCGGCTCGATGTCCTTGGCGTTCTGAATGATTCCGAGATTGTCCCGAAGCCACTGGACCAAGGAGCCGGTCACCGCGACGGAACCTTCGAGTGCGTAGACGGCAGGGGCTTCGCCGAGTTTGTAGCAGACGGTCGTCAGCAGTCCGTGCTTGCTGTGCACCGGCTTCGTTCCGGTGTTGAGAAGCATGAAATTGCCGGTGCCGTAGGTGTTCTTGGCTTCACCCTCGGAGAGGCAGGCCTGGCCGAATGTGGCTGCCTGCTGGTCACCGAGGATTCCGGCGACCGGCACATCGGCGAGATTGCCGCGAGGACGGCCGGTGCCGTAGACCTCGGACGAACTACGGATTTCAGGGAGCATCGACATCGGGATTCCGAAGTCCGCGCAGATCGATTCGTCCCACTGAAGGGTCTCGAGATCCATCAGCATCGTGCGTGACGCATTGGTGACATCTGTCACGTGAACACCGTCGGTCAGGTTCCATACGATCCACGTGTCGACGGTGCCGAAGCACAATTCTCCGGCCTCCGCTTTGGCTCTCGCGCCGTCCACGTTGTCGAGAATCCACCGGATCTTCGGCCCGGCGAAGTAGGTCGAGAGCGGCAGCCCGGTCTTGTCTCGGTACTTGTCCGGACCCTCGTCGCCGCCCAGTTCGACACACAGTTGATCCGTGCGCGTGTCCTGCCACACGATCGCGTTGTAGATCGGCTTGCCCGTCGAACGCTCCCAAACGACGGTCGTCTCACGCTGATTCGTGATTCCGACGGCCGCGATGTCGGCCCGCGTGAGGTCGACCTTCGCGAGAGCGCCGGCCACCACCTCCCGGGTGTTGATCCACAGCGCAACCGGGTCGTGCTCGACCCAACCGGCACGCGGGAAAATCTGCTCGTGTTCTTTCTGCGCAACGCTCACCACGGCGCCGTCGTGATCGAAGATCATGCAGCGGCTCGACGTCGTGCCTTGGTCGATGGCGGCGATGTATTGATTCACTGTGCTCCTATGTTCGGGCGCGTTCGCAGTTATCTGTGCGCTGTCGCAGTATGTGGATCAAGCTACTAGCCTGTAAACGGATTCGTCGTCGACTTACAGGAGACCGGGTTGAGTAAGCAGCAAGGTGCGCAGTTTCTCGGCCCGCAGCAGCGTGAAGCTGCTTGGGAACAGCTTCAGACCGAGCAATTCGACGTCGTCGTTGTCGGCGGCGGTGTTGTCGGTGTCGGAGCTGCGCTCGATGCGGCCACCCGCGGACTCAAGGTTGCGTTGGTCGAGGCCCGTGACTACGCATCCGGCACGTCCAGTCGCTCGTCGAAGATGTTCCACGGCGGTCTCCGCTATCTAGAGCAACTCGAATTCGGCCTCGTTCGTGAAGCATTGCGTGAGCGCGAACTCTCGCTGACCACGCTCGCTCCGCACCTGGTCAAGCCGCTGAAGTTCCTGTTCCCTCTGGCTCACCGAGTGTGGGAGCGCCCGTACATGGCGGCGGGAATCTTCCTCTACGACCGAATGGGCGGCGCAAAGTCGGTCCCCTCCCAGAAGCACTTGACGCGGGCGGGCGCGCTACGCATGTCGCCGAGCCTCAAGCGCAGTTCGCTGACCGGTGGCATCCAGTACTACGACACCGTCGTCGACGACGCTCGGCACACCATGACCGTCGCACGGACCGCTGCACACTACGGCGCGGTCGTCCGAACGTCGACGCAGGTCGTCGGCTTTCTGCGGGAAGCGGATCGGGTCTCGGGAGTTCGTGTTCGGGACTGCGAAGACGGCCGTACCGCCGAGGTCAAGGGTCACGTCGTCATCAATGCGACCGGTGTCTGGACGGACGAGATCCAAGCGCTCTCACGTCAGCGCGGACGGTTCCGGGTGCGAGCGTCGAAGGGCGTACACATCGTCGTCCCGCGCGATCGCATCGTCAGTGAAGCCGCCATCATCCTGCGTACCGAGAAGTCGGTGCTGTTCGTCATTCCGTGGGGCAGTCACTGGATCATCGGCACCACTGATACCGACTGGAACCTGGATCTCGCACATCCGGCGGCAACCAAAGCAGATATCGACTACATCCTCGGCCACGTGAACTCCGTCCTGGTCACGCCGTTGACGCACGCCGACATCGACGGTGTGTACGCCGGCCTGCGCCCGCTGCTTGCCGGTGAAAGCGACGAGACGTCGAAGCTCTCGCGCGAGCACGCCGTTGCCCGTGTGGCTCCAGGTCTGGTCGCCATCGCCGGCGGAAAGTACACGACGTATCGGGTCATGGCGGAAGACGCCGTCGACGTCGCAGCAGAAGACATTCCGGCGCGGGTTGCGTCGTCGATCACGGAGAAGGTACCGCTCGTCGGCGCCGACGGATACTTCGCGTTGATCAACCAGACCGTGCAACTGGGCGAGCAGTACGGCTTGCATCCGTATCGCGTCAAGCACCTGCTCGACCGCTACGGTTCGCTCATCACCGAGGTCCTCGAACTCGGCCGGCAGACACCGGAGTTGTTGCAGCCCATCACGGACGCGCCCGATTACCTTCAGGTCGAAGCTGTGTACGCCGCCGCGGCCGAGGGGGCACTGCACCTCGACGACATTCTGGCCCGCCGTACGCGTATCGCAATCGAATATCCGCATCGTGGTGTCAACTGCGCACAGCAGGTCGCCGGATTGGTTGCCCCGATTCTCGGTTGGGATGCCGCCACCGTCGAACGCGAAGTCGACACGTACCGAGCGCGTGTCGAAGCCGAAATCGAGTCTCAGACCCAGCCGGACGACGAGTCGGCGGACGCATTGCGCGCCGCAGCGCCGGAGTCGCGGGCCGAGATCCTCGAGCCCGTCGTCGTGGTGCCGGATCGGGTCTGAGTCGCCTGTCGTTTGTTCTCGGTCTGTCGCGGGTAGGCGGATGGCGAATCACCACCCGTGTCAGCACAGACCGGTCGAGCGTCACCCAGGAGGATCTCAATGTTCGGTAATCGGTCGCGATCTGCTGAGGAACACATAGCTACCGGCTATCTGGTCACTCACCTGTGCGGGGCGATGGTGGGGCTGCAACTCTCGCGGTCACTCTCGGACTCGTACGGCGCCTGGGCCGACGGTGAGCTGGATTCGTTGCCGGGCGAGCTCGAGTACGAGATCGAGCAGCTGCTGCAACTTATCGAGGACACCCAGGGCATATCCCTGCCGCGGTACTCCAAGATCGACGCGACGGTCAATCGGATCAGACGTCTCGTCCATGTCGACGCCATCTGGCGTAATCGCCTCGTGAAGTTGGCAACGCTCGAGATCATGCGGACCGCGCTGTGCGGCAAGAGTGCGATGTGGGAGGTCCTGCGAGACATTCCGGCAGGGGAGACCGAGGAGCAGTATCGCGAACTCAACGACCTGGTGTCCAAGCAGATCACCACGGTCACGGCGCTGCATCACCGCGCAGCTACGGAGGCTTTCCAGGGGACGGACGGGCGGGAATCGGCGAGCGGCGGCGACCCCATCAGGTCGAGTAAGTAAGGTTTGTACCGTTCGATGAAGAATTCGATGAACGGTAGACCCCGAGGTGTATGGAGATGGCTGAGCGCGACCAAGCACTGACAGAACCCAAGGCAGTGTTCGCGGCGTTGGCGGAGATCCTCTACTCCGCGGCAGACAGCGCCGAGGTGTACTCCGCGATCTGTTCGGCGGCTGTCGAGTTGATTCCCGGTTGCGACCACGCAAGTCTGATGCTGCGACGTGGAAACACCAACGTCACCGTAGCGGCGAGCGACGAGATCGCCGATTATGCAGACGATCTCGAGCGTGCCACCGGTGAGGGGCCGTGCATCGACGCCCTCGATACGGAGGCTCCGCAACTCGAGTCGGACCTTCGCACCCCGAATCAGTGGCCCGAGTTCGCTCGGAAAGTCGTGGCAGAGACACCCATTCGAGGGTCGATGGGGTTCCGGCTGATGGTAGATCGTCAGAAGTTCGGTGCCCTCAACCTCTTCTCGGACACTCCGGGGGCTTTCACCGAAACCGTTGCCGACCACGCGATCATGTTGGCGTCATTTGCATCCGTGGCCGTCACTGCGCTGACGCGAGGCGAGGATGCCGACTCGCTGCGACGTGGTCTGGCAAGCAGCCGCGAAATCGGTCAGGCCGTCGGTCTGCTGATGGCACTGCATCGTGTGTCCGACGACGAGGCCTTCGACATTCTGGTGCGAACCTCACAAAACATGAACGTCAAGATCGCCGAATTGGCGCGCAAGGTCATCGTCCAGCATCGTTCGACTCTGGACTGAGCGCTTCGTTCGTCCCGGGAGAACCGAGGAGTTGAGATCGCTTGCGATCCACCGTCTCTCGAAGAGCTGTCACCACCGCTGCGACCTCCGGGCGTCGCAAGGATTCCGAACGGGCCACCAACCAATAGGAAAGTCTCACCTCGATGTGAGCCGGTAGAACGCGAATCAAATCGTCGTGCTGCTCGGCCATGAAACAGGGGAGAAGGCCGATGCCGGCACCCGCGCGCGTTGCCTCGATGTGGACGAACACGTTGGTGGACGTGACGGCCTCGCGCATGGAAACCGTGAGCTTGCGAGCCAGATCGAGTTCGTCGACCTGCAGCATCGAGTCGATGAAATACACGAGCGAGTGTTCGGCCAGATCTTCGGCATTTTCGGGAACAGCATTCTGACGTAGATACTCTCGGGAGGCGTACAAACCCAGCGCGTAGTCGGCCAGATGGACTGCTTCGGCGCGGTGAACCTGAGGCTTGCCGACCACAACCTCGATGTCGAGGCCCGAGCGTATCTGCGACGCCTTTCTGGTTGCGACAACAATCTCGACGCTGACGCGGGGATGGCGTCTGCGAACCGCGGCGCCGGCGGGCGCCGCGATGTATGCGCTGAATCCGTCGGTCGCCGAGACTCGCACGACGCCGTCGAGTTGCTGCTGACCGGTGGAGTCGAGCGCCAGTTCGTTCACCGCAGCCTCGATGCGCTCGGCCGCACTGAGGGCTTGTCTGCCCAGGTCGGTCAGCTCCCAGCCGCCGGACGAGCGAACCAGGACACGGCCGCCGAGACACTTCTCGAGCGAGGAAATGCGGCGCGAGATGGTGGTGTGATTGAGGCCGAGGTCGTCGGCGGCGGTGTTGAAGCGACCGGTGCGACCGACCGCGAGAAGCACCAGTAGGTCGTCCGGGCTCGGTCCGAGAGTCATATCTGCATTTTTGCACCTATATGGTGCGAGATTTGTCATTGTCGTGCCATCAATCTGCACTGATACTCATCGAGTCACAAAAAATGTGCGAGCGGTCACATTCCTGATCGTGAAGAGCAGGCGAATCGCGAACTGAAGACGAGGGAGTCCACGATGAGCGTCGACAACATGCCGAAACCCGAGAGCCAAGCCCCACCATCGGGGCTGAAGAAGGTGGTCGGCGCCTCGATGGCGGGCACCGTGGTCGAGTGGTACGAGTTCTTTCTGTACGGCACGGCGGCCACGCTGGTCTTCAGCAAGGTCTTCTTCCCCGGCGGCGGCAACGAGCTGGATGCGATCATCGCGGCTTTCATCACCTACGCCGTCGGATTCGCCGCCCGGCCACTCGGCGGAATCGTCTTCGGATACTTCGGAGACAAATTCGGCCGAAAGCAGTTGCTGCAGTTCAGTTTGCTGTTGGTCGGCGCCGCAACGTTCTTGATGGGCTGCCTGCCTACCTACGGTCAGATCGGCTACTGGGCGCCGGCAATGCTGGTCACGCTGCGCTTCATCCAAGGATTCGCGGTCGGCGGCGAATGGGGTGGGGCGGTACTCCTGGTCGCCGAGCACAGCCCGAATCGATCGCGCGGATTCTGGTCGTCGTGGCCTCAGGCCGGCGTGCCGATGGGCAACCTGGTGGCGACGGTCGTGCTGTTGATCCTGACGTCGACGCTCTCGGACGAATCCTTCATGAGTTGGGGCTGGCGCGTTGCCTTCTGGCTCTCCGCGGTGATCGTTCTGGTCGGGTACTACGTTCGGACCAAGGTCACCGATGCTCCCATTTTCATTGCGGCGCAGAAGGAAGCAGAACTGGTCAAGGCAACCTCGTACAGCGTTTTCGAGGTCGTCAAGCGTTACCCGCGCGGAGTGTTGACCGCGATGGGGCTGCGTTTCGCCGAAAACGTCATGTACTACCTCGTGGTGACCTTCTCGATCACTTACCTCAAGGTCGTCGTTCATGCGGACACGGCGCACATCCTCTGGTGGATGCTGATGGCACATGCCGTGCACTTCGCAGTGATTCCGTTGGTAGGCAAACTGTCCGACACGATCGGTCGACGCCCGGTGTACATGATCGGCGCCGTCACCGCCGGAACGTGGGGATTCTTCGCCTTCCCGATGATGAACAGCGGGCACAATGCAGTCATCTTGTCGGCAATCATCATCGGGCTCGTGTTCCACGCGTTCATGTACGCCGGCCAACCCGCGATCATGGCCGAGATGTTCCCGACTCGGATGCGCTACTCCGGTGTCTCCCTGGGTTATCAGGTCACGTCCATCGTGGCGGGTTCACTGGCTCCGATCATCGCGACCGGATTGCTCAGCAAGTTCGACTCCTCGGTCCCCATCGCGATCTATCTCCTGCTGGCATCCCTGGTCACCATCGTTGCAGTCATTTTCGCGCGGGAGACCAAGGGAATCTCGCTCGAGTCCGTCGACGCCGCTGACGCCCGTGTTCTCGCCGACGAGCGGGCCGGTGTGTCTGTATGACGCTGACCGGAAAGTCTGCTCTGGTCACCGGTGGTGCCAGCGGGATCGGCGAGGCGTGCGCTCGACTCCTTGCCGCCCGCGGCGCGCACGTGACCGTCGCCGATCTCGACGACGTCGCCGCGAAGTCGCTGGCCGACGAGATTGACGGCACGGCGTGGGCCGTCGATCTCCTCGACACCGACCAACTCGTGGATCTGTCACTCGAGACGGACATACTCGTCAACAACGCCGGCATTCAACGGGTCAGTCCTATCGAGGATTTCGACGTCGAGGACTTCCGGAAGATTCAGCGCCTCATGGTCGAAGCGCCATTCCTCCTCGCTCGGGCCGCCCTGCCGTACATGTACCGCAACAGTTTCGGTCGCATCGTGAACATTTCCTCGGTCCACGGGCTCCGCGCTTCGGCATTCAAGAGTGCATACGTCACGGCTAAGCACGGACTCGAAGGACTGTCGAAAGTTGTTGCGCTCGAAGGCGCCCCACACGGTGTCACCAGCAACTGCGTCAATCCGGGCTACGTCCTGACGCCACTGGTGCGATCCCAGATCTCCGACCAGGCAAAGGTTCACGGAATCAGTGAATCCGAGGTTGTCGAAAAGGTGATGCTCACCGAGAGCGCAATCAAACGGATGGTCGAGCCTGCGGAGGTGGCATCGCTGGTGGGCTGGTTGGCATCGACCGAGGCGTCGATGGTGACGGGGGCGTCGTACACCATCGACGGAGGGTGGAGCGCCAGCTAGACCACCCGAGCTGCTGGGTTTTTCACGCTTCGGGGATCTCGATTCCGAACTTCTCGCGAGTGATGACCTCGGGTTCGGGACCGCCGCGAACTCCGGTGTCGAGTGCGTCGATTGCGGAGAGTTCTTCGGCGGTGAGTTCGAAGTCGAACACGTCGAAGTTCTCCGCGATGCGCGAGGGAGTCACCGACTTGGGGATCACCTGGCGGCCCTGCTGGAGGTGCCAGCGGAGCATCACCTGTGCGGGAGACTTGCCGTGAGAGGAAGCGATAGCGCCGATGGCGGCGTCCTCGAGGGTTGAGCCGTGAGAGCCGTCGCGATAGAACGTGATTCCGCCGATCGGTGACCATGCCTGAGACAGAATGCCGTGATCGGCGTCGGCCTCGAGCAAGGTCGACTGCCTGAAGTATGGATGGACCTCGATCTGGTTGACCGCCGGCACTACGGACGTTGCGTCCAATAGTCGGGTGAGGTGATCCGGCATGAAGTTACTGACTCCGATGGCACGAACCATGCCGTCTGTCAGAAGTGTTTCCAGCGCCCTGTATGCGTCGATGGTGCGCTCGAACTCGCTCGGCAACGCCTGGTGAAGGATGAGGAGGTCAAGTTGCTCGACTCCGAGTTTGCCTGCGCTCTTGTCGAAGGCGTGCAAGGTCTCGTCGTATCCGTAGTCGGTGATCCAGACTTTCGTTTCGACGAAGATCTCACCGCGATCGAGACCGGATCGCCGGATCGCCTCGCCGACGCCCTTCTCGTTGCCGTAGGCCGCAGCCGTATCGATATGGCGATAACCCACCGAAAGCGCGGACTCGACTGCGGCGAGAGTTTCGTCCGGCGGGGTCTGGTAGACGCCGAAGCCCAGCGCGGGGATGTCGACGCCGTTGTTCAGTTTCAGGCTCGGGATGCTCATGTCGTCCACGGTAGCGGCGGCCACTGGTTCGGTGGGAGTGACTGCTCAGCCGGGTAACGGCAGTACCTCCCTCAACCGGCAGTACTTCAGCTCGGTTGGCAGGTGCCGCCGATGGGTAAAGCCTGCGCTCGTTCGCCTACCCAGCGGCCGATGTCGCTGAGCATCGCAGTACCGTCGGCGAAAGTGCCCGAGTCCGGCTTGGCTGCGATGGCGACAGCGAGTTGTCCGGTGCCGCTGCTGATGATCCCGAATTGGCGGACCAGATAGCCGCCGTCGTCGTCCGGCCCCCACCCACCCTTGAATCGAGCGGTTGGGATCACTCCCAGGCCCCAATGTTGGTCGGGGCTGATGCTGCCCATGAGCCCGAAGACTTCGATGGCGTCGCTCCGGCATGGCAGAGTGGCGGCGAATTGCGCTTGGACGGCAAGTGGCCATTGTGTTTGACCGAACGAGCTGAATTCTGGTCGTAGCGTGCGTGATTCCACGGTGGTGGACATGTCGCCGGAGGCCACGAGGACTGACTCGACCTTCGCTGCGGCAGTGGTCGGATCGCCGAGGCCTCGCCACAGTTCTTCGGCTGACTCGTTGTCGGAGGTGGTGATCGCCTGCTCGACCGTGGTGAGTTGTGTGTTGTCGGTTTCGTGGAGGGCTGCGATGGACAGTGGGACTTTGATGGTGGACCAGGCGACTCCGTTCTGCCACTCGCCGGCAACGAGTGACTGACCGCCGCCGACGGGCACGAGTGCGATACCCACGGCGCCGCCGAGGGTGTTGCCCAGGGCCTCGAATCCGGCGAGCGGGCCGACACCGTTGCCCGGGGCGGCAGGAGTCTCTGTCGGCTCCGGTGGAACGACGACGATCTCGGTGATCGTCTCGACCTTCTCCGACGACTCGTCTCGCGTCGGAATCGTGCAGCCCGCGAGGGCTGCTGCAGAAGCAGTGGCGAGTGCAACCGCCAGGAGTCGTCGGCGCGTCCCGCTACGAGCCTCGACGCACTGCTCAATAGACATAGACCACCGCGTTGTTTCCGCCGGTACACGTGACGACTTTGTTGCCGGCGCAGTTCATCGAGTACCGAGTTCCCGTGACCGGACTGACCGCGCTGATGGAGACCGGGCCGCCGCGTCGGCCCTGGCTCACGTACTGGTAGCGCACTTCTTCGGCGAACTCACAAGACGTCACGCTGGTGCCGACGGCGGACGTTGTGAATTCGTTGTTCGAGAACACCGATCCACAACGCGCTGCGCTGGCAGGGACCGACTCGTTGGGCGCGGGTGTGACGACGCCGTTTTGCGGCGAGGCCGCGGGTGAGGTGATCACCACGGTTTCCGTGCGTGCGGTGTTCTCGTCGGAATTGTCGTTCAAGACAAGAGGGAGAACCCATACGTAGACCACGACGGCGACGAGTGCGACTGTGACAACTCCCAGTAAGACCCACAGCCATGCATACGATTTCGGCGGGCGGGGAGGCATCGGCGAATATCCAGTGCCTTGACCGTATGGGGCCGGGGCGGGGTGTAAGCAGGCTGATGTCCCGAGTACGGCGCCTGACCGGGTGTGATGCCCGGCGGCGGAGGAGGGGGCGGAGGGAGAGGCGTCGTGTGGTTGGGGTCGTTGTTCCAGGGATACGGCGGCTGTGGTGTTGTCATTTCGGGCTGCTCCTCTGCCTACTTGATAGAAGTGGGCCGAGTTAGTCGTCGATCACCGCACATCGAAATTACCGATTGTTAGGTTTCTGCGAATTGCCCGTCTTAGTTATATACGACCGGTCTGACTTCTTTTGCACTTGTGGCTCGTCAATGAGTGAGCACTATCTTCAAGCCGACTATGAGGGTGGCGACGGCAGCGAGGCCGAAGGCTGCCAGATGTGTGTTCGTGCTGACTTTCTCGCCGTGAAGACGGCTGATCACGTAACTGGTGGATCCGATGCGCAGGATCAAGACGATTTCCGCGATCAACTGCGCCGTCCGTGGTTCCAGGAAGTTGAACCACGCCGTCGCGAGAATGGCGACAGGCACAACCGCGGAGGTGAGGATCGGGACAGAATCGCGCAGCGAGTCGATTCTCTCCGCGGTGGTGAGACGGCGGTCGTTGCGAATGCTCTCGCCGACGCTCTCGGCAAATGTGTGGGCGATGTACGTCGACAATGCCGTGCCGACCACAATCGCGGCACCCAGTGATTCCTGAGATTTTGTCACCGGGACGAGTGCGGCGAGGACAAGAATGTTGCCGTAGATGTACGCGGTGGTTCTCGCCGCCACACGTTCTTGTCCCAGCGGCGCACCGTGAGACGTGATCGGCCGGTTCAGCAGTGTTCGCAGGTCCCACTCCATGTTCAGAGCATGGCAGATCAGACCCTCGGGCTGTAGTGCATCGGATTATCTCGCTGCTCGAGCGGCGGTAGATTGCGCGCCGGTGTGTGGACCAGTGGTGCCCCGTCGGGAATTCTGCCGCTGGCTCGGTCCCACCCCGCGCGAGCGCGCGGTTGATACCGGTATCGCCACGGCACCAGGCGGAAGACGGCGTTGACGGTGCGGCCGACAGCGTTGTGAATTTTCTGATCGCGACTGGTCCACGAGTAGCCGAGAAGGTCGCGAACCGGTTGGTCGTACATGCCCACTGTCAGCCACACGAATCCGCGGGCGAGGGGAATCCGCGTGAGCCGCCACAAGGGATCGGGTAGCCACGTCATGTACGGGGGCTTTCCCAGCCCCGACAAATCCAAGACGTCGCGGGTCGCTTTGTTGTCTTCGAGTACGTTGCGGCACATGTGGTCCCAATACTCCTGAAATGCCTCCCAGGTTTCGGGAACCGGGCGCATGCTCATCCCGTACAGGCGGTACCACTGAATGTGCTCGGTGAAGAGTTGTCGTTTCTGGGCCTCGGTCAGGCCACCGGAGAAGTTCTCGGCGGTGACGATGGTGCCCATGAAGAATGTCGCGTGCGCCCAGTAGAAGGTGTCGGGATCAAGTGCGTGGTACCGGCGTCCCAGCTTGTCGATGCCCTTGATCCGTGTGTGATAGCCACGGACTTCTTCGGCTGTCTGCTGCGCGCGATCGCCGTCGAAGACGACGCCGGCAATGGGATACAGCGAGCGGTACAGCCGTTCCCAGCGCTCGTCGAAGAACTGCGAGTGCTCCTCGACCCCGGCGCCGAGACCAGGGTGCATGTTTTGCATCGAACCTGCCCAGACACCTTGGAGCATCCCGCGCCAGTCGCCGAAATACTTCCAGGTCAGGGAATCCGGACCGAGGGGAACCGGGGTGCTGCTGTCGCCAAGTTGACTACGCATGTTGTCAGATTAGGATCGACAACAGCGGTAGTCAAGGATCGAATACCGGGTGCATTGAAGGACAAGTGTCGGCGAAGTGGGGAAGTTGTGAGCATCGAAGAACGCAGGGCCACTCGAAAGGCGACGTTGTTCGACGTCGGAGTGACACTGCTCGGTGCGGTCGACGGTCCGGCCGTCAACGTGCGAGCGGTCTGCAAGGCCGCTGGTCTGACCGAGCGGTACTTTTACGAGAGCTTCACCGATCGCGATCAGTACGTTGTCGCGGTCCACACGTTTGTCGCCGAGCGCGCGCAGTCGGCGCTCGCCACGGCAGTGGAGTCCGAGACGACATCCGAGGCAGTCGCCACCGCTGCGGTCGACGCTTTCGTCAAGCTGATGGTCGACGACCCGGCAATGGGGCGAGTGCTTCTGATCGCTCCGCTCTCGGAGCCGGTGCTGAGCGGACGCGGTATCGAATCGATGCCGGCGTTCGTGGACCTGGTGTACGACCAGTTGTCCGAGATTGCTGATCCGGTGGACAAGCAGCTGGTGGCAGTCGGGCTGGTCGGGGCGTTGTTCACACTGTTCATCGGTTATCTGGACGGCTCGATCGTCGTCGAGCGCGAGCGATTTGTGCGCCATTGCGTCCGGCTGCTGATCAACGCTAACCAGGCGTGAACGGCTGGCACACGGGGCAGAAGAAGATATTTCGCTCGGTGAGCTGATCCGGTCCGAGGGTGTCTTCTCTGATGCGGGTTCCGCATCGGCGGCAAGGTTTTCCGCGTCTGCCGTACACCCACGTTTGCCTACCTGGGCGGGTGTCGCCGGTGGTGACCCGGATGCGACGCGACTTGTTGACGTTGATGGTGCGGAATGACAGATCCACAATCGCGTCGAGGTTCCCGGCGCGGTGTGTCGGCGTCTTCGGGTGAATGCCTCGTAGGAAGCAGATCTCGTTGCGGTACACGTTGCCCAGTCCGGCCATCACGCGCTGATCCAGGAGCGCGATTCCGATCGGTACGGAGTCTGCAGCGCGAAGATTCTCGACGGCCACGGAACTGTCCCAATCGGTCCCGAGCAGGTCCGGTCCGAGGTGCCCGACGGCCTCCTGTTCCTGCCCCAGTTCGAGGATCTCGGTGATTCCCAGTGAAAAGCCCACTGCTACAGAGTCTTCGGTGGCCAAGATTATGCGCGCTTGGTGGGCGGGTCTGCGCCAGCGCTCGCCGGGGCGATAAATCTGCCACTGACCCTCCATCTTCAGATGCGTGTGAATGGACGCTTCGCCCACGCGGATCAGCAGATGCTTTCCGCGGCTGGCGACGGAATCCACACGATGACCCGACAGATCCACGGTGGCATAGCGAGGAACGCGGACATCGCAAGTGGTGAGTACCTTCTCGGCCAGGGCAGCGCGCAGATCGTTGGCGGCCCGCCACACGGTATCGCCCTCAGGCATGGTCGCCGCTCCAGCACTTCACGATCGCAACCATCATGACCTCAATCCTCATGATCTCAACCGGAATCCGCGAGGAGTGGCGGCGAAGCCGGCTTCGACCAGGACGGGAGCAAAATCGTTGCCGTGGATGGTCTCTCCGTCGACCTTCTCCACTACCAACTTGTCGACAGCGCGAGAAGTCACCTTCTGGGCAAGCGACAGCGCTGCCAGGCGCAAAGTTCCGCCGTCGTCGGTGAATGTCAGGATGGTGCGACCGCCGCGCTCGACGAACAGAACCAACTCGCCCTCCACCAGAACGACCAGTGCTCCCGCCTTACGTCCGGGTCGGTGTCCGGGTGACTCTTCGCCCCCCGACGCCGGCCACGGCAGTGCTGCGCCGTATGGATTGGCCGGGTCGCACGCCGCGAGAGTGACTGCAGCCGAGGAGGTGTGGCGCCCCTCGATGGAATCACCGAACGTGCGCAAGCGGTCGACCACGGGAGGCGTCGAGAATTGAGCGCCGCCCAGGGTGTCCACGAAGTATCCGCGTCGAGCGCGCCCGTTGTCCTCGAATGTGCTCAGTACCTTGTAGATCAACGCGAAACCGCCCGGCACGTTCTCGCTCATCACCGATCCGCGGGTGACGACGCCGTACCGTTCGAGCAACAGATCGGCCGTGGCGTGCGCCCGGATGGTCGGGTCCGGTTCGATGGCCGGCAGCTGGAACCACCGACCGGAGGCGGTTGCCGGTCCCGTGCGAGCCGGGGTTGAAGCGCGCGCCATTCCGCGGTACGGACGGGCACGAGGAACACGTCGAGGCGATCGGTGACTTGTGGTGGTTCTGGTGGTGTCCGAGAGAAGTGCGCGCAGCGGTGCGACGGTGTCGTTACCGATGTGTCCGAGCCACACCAACTCCCACAGTGCCGTCGTCACCGCACTGTCGACCGTGTCTGCAGCCGACTCCGTAGTTTGCAACGCGTCGACCAACTGGCGGAAGAAGTAGGCACCGCCGCCGGACAGCAGGTCGAGGATGCGCTTCTGCAACTCCGAGACATCGGTGTCGGCGGGCGAATTGAGCGTGATCGGTGCCAGGTCGGCGGGGTGCAGAACTACCCACCCGTCTTTGCCGGAGATTGCTCCGGATCCGGACCACAGGACTTCACCCGTCGAGGTGAGTTCGTCCAACATCGCGGGGGAGTAGTCGGCGACTCGGCTCGGCAGGATCAACGATTCGAGAGCGGACGCCGGAATCGGAACGCCGGCAAGTTGATCGACTACCGTTGCAACACCGTCGATTCCGCGCAGCGTGCCGCCCACATGCTGCCAACCGGGAAGGAAACGTCCGAGCGTTGCGGTACTGACCGGCTCGACCTCTTGCCGTGCCGCGGCGAGCGAGCGACGCCTCAAGCGGCGCAGGACTTCGGCGTCGCACCATTCGCTCCCAGTTGCAGACGGGCGGAATTCTCCTTCGAGAACACGCTTTTCGAGCGCGAGCCGACCGAGAACGTCACGCGCGACGGATACTCCGATACCGAAGCGTGCAGCCGCATCCGTGAGAGTGAATGGTCCGTGAGTGCGTGCGTATCGGCTCAGGAGGTCGTCGAGTGGCTGATCGACCGGCTCGATGAACGCGGCCGGAACCCCGATGGGTAGGGGAACGCCGAGTCCATCGCGAAGGCGCGCTGCATCTTCGACGACGGTCCACCAACTCTCGCCCGCATAGGAGACGTGGAGGGCACGTTTGTCTGCGACCAACTTGTCGAGCCACGAGACCGGATCCTCGAGACAGCGTTCCGTGACTTCTTCGGTGGTCAGCGGGCCGAGCATGCGGAGGAGGTCGGCAACGCCCTCGAGGTCCTTGGCCTTGCGGTCCGGAGCGAGACGTTGCAGTTCACGTTCTGCCTGCTCGATCACTCCGGCGTCGAGCAGCTCGCGCAGTTCGACGCGGCCGAGGAGTTCGGCCAACAGCGTGGAGTCCAACGACAGTGCGGCGGCGCGTCGCTCGGCCAGGGGGCTGTCGCCCTCGTACATGAACGCGCCGACGTAGTTGAACAGGAGCGCACTCGCGAATGGTGAAGGCGAGGGCGTCTCCACTTCGACTATTCGAATCTGGCGCCGTTCGATCTTGCCGAACAATTCCTTCAGTGCCGGCAGGTCGTAGACGTCCTGCAAGCACTCACGCACGGTCTCGAGCAGGATCGGGAATGTCGGGAACTTGCGGGCGACGTCCAGCAGTTGCGCCGACCGCTGACGTTGCTGCCACAGTGGGGCACGCTTGCCGGGATTGCGGCGTGGGAGAAGCAGTGCGCGGGCGGCACATTCGCGGAATCGGGAGGCGAACAATGCCGAGCCACCCACCTCCTGGGTGACCAGATCTTCGATGTCCTCGACGTCGAAGGTGAACAGTTCGGCGCCGGGAGGTTCGTTCTCGGTGTCGGGGAGACGGATGATGATGCCGTCGTCGGAGGCCGTCGGACTGGAATCGACGCCGTATCGTTCCTGCAAGCGGGCCCCGATGGCGAGGGCCCACGGTGCGTGAACCCGTTGGCCGTACGGGGAATGCAGCACCAGACGCCAATCGCCGAGTTCGTCGCGGAAGCGCTCGACAACCAGCGTTCGATCCGACGGGACCTGCCCGGTGGCATTCTTCTGCTCACCGACGAGTTGGATCAGATTGGTTGTGGCGTTGTGATCGAGCCCGCCCACGCGACAACGCTCGACGACGTCGGCTTCGTTACCCAGCGCGGTCTCTCGAACGAATTGTCCCAACGCCTGTCCGAGTTCGGCAGGGCGACCGAGTCCGTCGCCATGCCAGAAGGGCAAACGACCGGGCATGCCGTAGGCGGGGCTGACCAGAACCCGATCGAAGGTGATCTCCTCGATCCGCCAACTGGTGGCGCCGAGCGCAAAGACGTCGCCTACCCGGGATTCGTAGACCATTTCTTCGTCGAGTTCGCCGACTCTTGATGCTTTCTCACCGACCATGTAGACCGTGAAGAGGCCGCGGTCGGGGATGGCGCCGCCGGAAGTGACTGCCAAGCGCTGCGAACCCGGGCGGCCCGTCAGAGTGTTGGACTCGCGATCCCAGACCAGGCGCGGACGTAATTCGGCGAACTCGTCCGAGGGGTACCGCCCGGCGAGCAGATCCAGAGTCGACTCGTAGGCCGAACGGGGAAGCGTTGCAAAGGAACCGCTTCGGCGCACCGTCTCGAACCAGTCGTCGACGTCGATCGGTTCCAGAGCGGTGGCCGCAACAGTTTGCTGGGCAAGGATGTCGAGGGGATTGGCGGGAACGGCCATCGCCTCGATCTTGCCTTCGACCATGCGCTCGACGGTCACCGCGCAGTGAATCAGGTCGGTGCGATGTTTGGGGAAGACGACGCCTCGTGAGATCTCGCCGACCTGGTGGCCGGCGCGACCGACACGTTGCAGGCCGCTGGCAACCGAAGGCGGCGCCTCCACCTGGATGACCAAGTCGACGGCGCCCATGTCGATTCCGAGTTCGAGACTGCTGGTGGCGACGACGCATCGCAATCGACCCGATTTGAGATCGTCTTCGATGAGGGCTCGCTGGTCTTTGCTGACCGATCCGTGGTGGGCGCGAGCAAGGAGGGGTTCTGCGCCGTAGTTGACCTCGGTGGGAGCTCCGATCTGCGCGGGCGGGCGAGGTGTTTTCTCGACGGCCAGACCGATGCGTTCTGCATGAATCTCGTTGAGCCTGGCTGTCAATCGTTCGGCGAGGCGCCGAGAGTTGGCGAACACGATGGACGATCGGTGATCGAGCACGAGGTCGACGATCTGTTCCTCGACGTGGGGCCAGATCGAACCGGCTTGCGGGGTGGGGGATTCGGAACCGTCGGCGGGCGTCGCGATACCCAATTCGGTCATGTCCTCGACGGGGACACGGACCGTGAGATCGAAGGTCTTGGCGGCAGGCGGTGCCACGATTCGGATCGGTGCCGAACCGGCGAGGAACCGCCCGATCTCCTCGTGGGGACGGACAGTGGCCGACAATCCGATGCGTTGCGCCGGACGCTCGAGCAAGCCGTCCAGACGTTCCAGAGAGAGCGCAAGGTGCGAGCCGCGCTTGGTACCCGCCACCGCGTGAACCTCGTCGACGATCACGGTGTCGACGCCGACCAGTGTTTCCCGGGCAGCGGAGGTGAGCATGAGGAACAACGACTCCGGCGTCGTGATCAGGATGTCCGGAGGACGCTTGATCAACGAGCGCCGATCGGCCTGGGACGTATCGCCGGAACGGACACCGACGGTGATCTCTGGCGGGGTGAGGCCCAGACGTTTCGCAGTTTGTGTGATGCCGACCAGCGGCGCGCGAAGGTTCCGTTCGACGTCCACTCCCAGCGCTTTGAGTGGCGAAATGTAGAGGACTTTGGTGGCGCGTTCGCCTTCGTCCTTCGCGGCGAGTTGATCGAGGGCCCACAGGAACGCCGACAATGTCTTGCCGGAGCCGGTGGGTGCGACGACAAGTGTGTGAGAGCCACTCGCGATGGATTCCCAGGCACCGAGCTGCGCAGCAGTCGGAGCGCTGAAAGCGCCGCCGAACCACTCGCGTGTGGCGGGCGAGAACCTACTGAGGACGTTGGTCACGACCACCATATTGCCCCTTCCCACCGACAGCGTGTTCGTGCCCGCAGCCGAAGTGCAGAGCATACTATTTGCCCTGTTATAGCGATTCTCTTGTCATCGAGAAGGCGAGTGCCTGATGGAAGCAGTCAAGATTGTCCTCGAGCTGGCGGTAGTGCTCGGGGCGATTGTCATGGGTACCAGATCGAGCGGTGTCGCTCTCGGTCTGTGGGGCGGCGCAGGTGTTGCCGTCCTCGTGTTCGTCTTCGGAGAGGACGTCGGCAGTCCGCCGGTCGACGCTCTCCTCATCGTCCTGTCCGTTGTCCTCGCGTCGTCGATGATGCAGGCGGCCGGTGGTATCGACTGGATGGTCACCATCGCGGCCAAGTTGATCGAATCTCGCCCGAAACAGATCACGCTGATCGCGCCGTTGGTGTCATTCCTGTTCTCGGTCGGTGCCGGTACGTCCAACATCCTCTACCCGCTGCTCCCTGTCATCTACGACGTCTCGTACAAGAACGGTGTGCGGCCGTCACGGCCGCTGTCGCTGTCGGTTGTCTCGACCGGTGTGGCGCTGGCGTGTAGTCCGGTGTCCGCGGCGATGGCGGCGATGGTCACGCTGACCGACGTGCCGCCTTACGATTTCGAACTCATCGACATCATCAAGATCACCTTCCCGGCCGCTGTTGTCGGCATCGTCCTCTCCTCCATCGCGGTCAACAGGCTCGGTAAGGATCTCGACGACGACCCGGACATACAGGCGAAGATGAAGTCGGGCGAATTGGCCGGACCTGGTGCAGCGTCCAAGACCGAACTCGTCTCGACGAAGACCGGACGAAACGCGGCACTGATCTTCCTGGCCGGCGTTCTGGCCATCGTGATCTTCGGCCTGTTCAAGGGAATTCGCCCCGAAGCCGCCGACGGTACCCCGATGGGGATGACACCGATCATCGAAATGCTGATGTTCGTCGTGGGTACGTTGATCCTGCTGGTGTGCCGCCCGAACGTTGCCGACGTGCCCTCGTCGACGGTGTTCCGTGCCGGCATGGTCTCGGCCATCGCGCTGTTCGGTCTGGCATGGCTGACGGACACGTTCATCAGCGCACATTCGGAGCTGATCACGAGCACCGTCGGCGACTGGGTCAACGCCGCGCCATGGATCTTCGCGCTCGGTGTCTTCCTGGTCTGTGTCCTGACAACCAGCCAGTCGACCGCGACGAGGACCATCGTGCCGATCGGTCTCGCTGCCGGGATTGCACCCGGCCTGGTGAGCGGCATGTGGGCCGGAGCGTTTGCCGGTGTCTATCTGTTGCCGACAAACGGTTCGCAGATCGCAGCTGCGAACTTCGACCTCTCGGGCAGCACGAAGCTCGGCTCCAAGCTCGTCGACCACTCGTTCTTCCTGCCGACCATCATCTTGGCCGTCACGACGATTGCGGCCGGCGCGGTGTTCGGAGTGGTGCTCGGCTGAGTCAGCCTGAGTGATATTGCTGAGTCAGCTGTTGCGGTAGTGGTCCCAGCTCGCCTTGCACGCGTGGGCGAGCTGGTCCACCCGTTCGGCGTCGGGTGTAGGCCAATCGAGGCCGGGTTTCATGATGTATGCGGCCAGTTCGTCTCCCAGTAGGAATTCTCGTTTGAATTCGGCCTGAACCGCGCTCAACGTGATCCCGGCTTCGGCAGCGCGGGCGCTCAATTCGGCGAATCGCGCTCCGGCTCGGATGATTTCGAAACTGCCGAGGTACGGCTGATTGAGAGCGACGGCATCTGGATCGTCGACCTGAAATCCCTTGCGATGTGAGACCGCAAGTGTGCGAATGAGCTCCGGATCCATCGTCACGGGATTGTCGCCGCGTCGATTGCCGTGGTGGTCGCCACGATTGGAGAGTGCGACGACGTCGGGGAGTCGATCTGCTTCCGGCCGTTCGACATTGACGGCGCCGTCCCGCCGGGTGGTGTGGTTCATCGTGTCGTGGAACGACAACGTCGTGAACGATCGACCGAGTTCGAAGCTCTTCTCCACCATGGCTTCGATCAGTGCGTCGCGAGTTCTTTCGTAGACACCCAAACCGTGTTCGGCTGTCTCGGTGAAGGTCTCGGCGAGGTTCTTCCAGCCCGCGTCGTCGGTCGGCTCGAGCAACAGGGGGTAGAACGAGAAGGTGACAGGGCGAACTGCGTCGACGCCGGTGAGGTCTGCTTTGTTGCCTGCACCGGCCTTGTGGACGCGGGCGAAGGCTTCGCGCAGTGACGCTTCCAGGTTTTCGGGCTTCGCACGGTTGGGATCGCGAATCATGCGAGGGTGCGGATTCTCCACGTACACGATGCGCGAATCTATTTCGGACCAACGGCGCACGATGGGACTGGTGGACATGTCGGTGAAGTCGAATTGCAGCCGCTGTGTGAACTCGGGTGCGAGAAAACGTGAGAGTTCTGCTGGAATCGCGGAACCCGAGTGTGGGCAACTGACAAGAAGGTCGGCTTCGGCGATGGCGTCGTCGAGACTGCGGGAGTCGCGATCGGCATAGAACGTCAGGTCCTCCGGCGTGAACACGGTTCCGGCCGGGATGAGTACTGGTTCTCCACTGGTCATGAGCCCCAGCGTAATCGAGTGCAACCGTGCAGACTCAGTATCCGCTGAGTCGTTCCACGAGAGCTGTCTTGATCTCCGGTCGACCAGCCGCGACAAGAGTGAAGGTGGCTTCTCGCATGAGCCGCTCGGGGGTGTTGCTGCCGACGAGGGCGCGGCTTCCGGTCGCAGTGACGAGCGCGGCCGATGCTCGTATCGCAAGTTCCGATGCGCGGGCGCGTGCGGCCGACATGTCGCCGCCGCCGCGCAGTGCTGCATCGAGATCGGCGCGCGCCCGGGCGGCTTGTTCTTCGAACGCGTCGGCGTCGACTCCCAGATCCGCGAGTTCGGTCACGGCGCGGCGGGTGATGCCCATGGCCATCGCGCCGTTGAGCCACAAGCCGGGGAGTTGGGTGCTCTGGAACTGTTCGTCGCTGACGACAGCACAGACGTCGGTATCGGGAATTTCGAAAGCGTCGAACACGATTCGGACGGTGTTGCTCCCGCGCGCCGCGATCAGTGGAAGCTCCTCGATCGTCAGACCCGGGGCCTCGCCCACCGGTACGACGGAATGAACGATGGAATTGTCGAACTCGTCGCGCGCCGACACCAAGAGAACATCGACGATGCCCCAACCGGTGACGAAGGGTGCGATCCCGTCGAGGACGTAGCCGTCGTTCACCCGCTTGGCCCACAGGGGCGGTGGGCGGGGGATGGCGCCGGCATAGGCAACCCCACCGCGAATCGTGCCGGAAACCAGACCGTCCCAGTATTGTTCGCGCAGAGACGTATTGGTACTCGCTGCCAGGGCCCCGACGACGCCGTGATGCTGCATCCAGGTGAACGTCGTCGCGAGGCAACCGCCGCACAAGGTTTCGAGGACCTCGACCAGTTCTTCGCTGCTGGGGCCACCGTCACCGAGGGCGGCGATGCCGTAGAAGCCGTCGGCGGCGAGCGCGTCGAAATGGCTGCTGGGGATTTCTCCGTCGGCGTCGACGCTGTCGGCGACGGGAAACAGAACGGTATCGGCGATCTCACGCGCAAGTTCCGGCCACTTGGTCACGCTGTCAGGGTAAGCCGCGAGCCGGGGTTGTGGTGTGGAACTGCAGCGGTGGCGTATCTAGAAGGACGGCGGTGAACTCACGATGAGGAATCTCGCAACTGCAGCGGTGCGATTGAACCACCGATGCGGGATGGTCGAGGTGTAGAGGAGGGTATCGCCGACATGAAGAACGTGATGCTCGTCCAGCCCGACCTCGACCTCGACAGATCCTTCGAGAACATGAATGAATTCTTCGCCGGCATGCTCGGTGTGCTCACCTGCCTCGGAGTGAGGTGCTGCCGTGATCTCGTTGGGTTCCATGGTCCGTGAACCGGTCGAGCAGAATCGGATCACCGAATCGTGTGCCAGTTCGAAGGTTCGCCCCTCGCCGGCGCGGACGAGGCTGGACGGAGTTCGCTCGCCCTGTGCCAAGAGTGAGTGCGCCGTGGTGCCGAGCGATTGCGCGAGGCGATGAAGGTTCATGACGCTGGGTACTGCGTGCCCGTTTTCGGTTTGGCTCAGGAATGGCTGCGACAACCCTGACTTCACGGCAACCTCACGCAACGTCAAACCGGCTTCTTTTCTCGCTGTCCGCACGGCTGCCCCGATTGCGGTCGCTATCGCTCTCTGGTCGTCGTCCATGTGCCGAAGATAGCAGTGCTCTGGTGAAAGTTTTGATTACACAGACGAAACAAATTCGACCACGGTAAGAAATTATCGACGTGCTGAATAGTCCCGTACACGAAACACTTCCAGCTTCGGACGGAGATCGGCGCATGGCCATCCATCCAGTCGACCAGCGGCTCCCCATTGCCCGCCAGTCTGCTTTTGCTCTTCAGCACGTCCTCATCATGTACACCGGTTGCATCACGGTTCCGCTGGTTTTCGGTGCCGCAGTCGGGCTGGACCGCAGCACGGTCGCGATGCTGATCAGTGCGGACTTGCTCGTTGCAGGCATCATCACGATCATTCAGAGCCTGGGCGTCGGCAAGGTTGCCGGTGTCCGCCTGCCGATCGTCTGCGGTGCGACGTTCGCCGGGCTGACGCCGATGATTCTGATCGCCAAGGAGTACGGCCTGCAGGCCGTGTACGGGTCCATGCTGGTCGGTGGCGTGGTCGGCATAGCGTTGGCCGTCCCGTTCGCCAAAATCGTCCGATACTTCCCACCCCTGGTCACCGGCGTCGTCCTCACAGTCATCGGCATCTCGTTGATCGGTGTCGCGGGAGGACTGATCGTCGGAAACGACCCGACCTCCCCGTCGTTCGCCGATCCGAAGAACCTGGCGCTGGCTGCCGCAGTCGTTGTGGTCGCGGTGGCGTTCATCTGCCTCGGTCGCGGGATGTGGACGCAACTCGGTGTACTGATGGCACTGGTGATCGGTACCGTGATCGCCATCCCGATGGGTCTGATCGATCTGAGTGGCGTCGGCGGCTCGGCCTGGGTGGGCTTCCCGATGCCGTTCCACTTCGGCGCTCCGGAGTTTCCCGTCACCGCCGTGGTGGCGATGAGTATCGTCATGGCAGTCGTCTTCGCAGAATCGACGGCGAGCATGCTGGCGGTCAGCGAGATCACCGGAAAGCCTTTGAAAAAAGCAGATCTCGCACGCGGGCTGGTGGCCGACGGCATGTCGGGAGTTCTGGGCGGAATCTTCAATGCCTTTGTCGACACCGTTTTCTCGCAGAATGTCGGCGCCGTTGCCACGACCCGGGTGTACAGCCGGTACGTGACCGCTACCAGCGGTGCCATTCTGATCGTTCTCGGCCTCATCCCGCGAATGGGTGAAGTGGTTGCAGCCCTGCCGGATCCGGTGGTCGGCGGCGTCGGAATCATCTTGTTCTCCACTGTCGCCGTGGTCGGAATCAACACACTGCGCAAGGTCGATCTCAGTGACCCGATCAACACCACGATCGCCGCCGTATCGGTGGGGATCGGTATTCTGCCGGAATTTGCGGAGGGGATGTTCGAGCGATTCCCCTCCTCGGCTCAGATCCTCCTCGGTAGCGGCATCACGTTGGCTGCGGCCTCTGCCTTTTCACTCAATCTGCTGTTCAATCACACCCGACTCGGTGAACTCGCGAGGCGATCGCGAGAGAGCCTTCCTGAACCCGCTACCAGCTCTGCAGGAGACGCCAGTGTCACAGTCCCAGTCTGATCCCTTCGAAGTTCCCGTCATCGACATCTCGCCCTACGCGCTCGGTGGTGCCGACCAGGACAAGGCGCGAGTGGCCGCCGAAGTCGACCATGCCTGTCGGACTGTCGGTTTCATCCAGATTCGGGGCCACGGTGTTCCGACCGATGTTTCTTCCGGCCTCGCCGAAGCCATGGACGACTTCTTCGGACTGCCGATGGAGACGAAGTCGGGCTACCGAATCGAGGGCGCGAATCGTGGGTACAGCCCGCCCAAGAGCGAGTCGCTGAGCTTGAGCCTCGGCGTCGAATCCGCGACTCGGATGAATGACTTCTTCGAGGCCTTCAACGTCGGAACCGAAGCCAGATCATTCACCGAACTCGAACTGTCGGAGGATGATTACGGAATCAATCTGTGGCCCGCAGTGCCAGGTTTCACGGAACGAGTGGAGAATTACTATGCCCATGGCGAGCGGGTGGCACGCACACTGACCACCATTTTCGAAGATGCGCTCGGTCTGACCCCAGGATTCTTCGAGTCGATCACCGATCATTCCATCGACGTACTGCGGATGAACAACTACGCATTACCCGAAGGGACGGTGACATTGGACGGTGAGTTGAAGGGTATGGGCGAACATACCGATTTCGGGCTGGTCACCGTGCTGTGGGCGGATCAGGTCGAAGGTTTGCAAGTACTCGGGAGCGACCGACGCTGGCACGATGTCTGGCCGGTCGACGGCGCGCTACTGGTCAATCTCGGGGATCTCACCGCGCGACTGACCAACGACAGGTGGATGTCCACGCTGCACCGAGTTGCGCCTCCGGTGGTGAACGGCACCATCAAGCGTCGGCGATCGGCGGCCTTCTTCCACGACGGAAACGTCGACGCGGTGATTGCGACTCTGCCGAGTTTTCAGGACGACTCCGGCTTGGAGTACGAATCCATTACCGTTCGCGATCACATCAAGGCCAAATTGGCCGGGTCGAGGCAGGGAAAGTCCAACGCCGCCGCAGGTCGTGAGGCGGCTCGGGTACTTTCGGCTGCAGAGCTCGAGATCAAGCAGTGAGTGCACGGAACATCGTCCTCATCCACGGAGCGTGGGCCGGCGGTTGGGTCTGGGATCGTGTGTGTGGCCCACTGACATCGGCCGGCTTCAATCCCGTTGTGGTGGAGCTTCCAGGCTCGGGAAGTTGGAACCCCGACGACGTGATCGATCTCGACGTAGTTGCCGAACATGTTGTGGCAGTCGTCGAGTCCCTGGACGGGCAGTGCACCCTCGTCGGTCACTCCGGCGGAGGCATCGTGGCCTCGCAGGTGGCTGAGTTACTGCCTTCGCGGGTAGCGGGTCTTGTTTACGTCGCGGGGATGATGCTTCCATCGCAGATGGACTTCGGGATGCTCTGCATCGAAGTCGGTCTGGCAAGTCCGGTCGGGATCTCACGTTGGTTGGTCCCCGTGGACGACGGGAATGCGACGGTGGTTCCGCCCGAAGCCGGTGCCGCTGTGTTCTTCCACGAAGCGCCGGTGGCTGATGCGATCTTCGCCGCCCGCATGCTCGTTCCACAACTGGAGTCGGCCCGCCTGATGGCACCCGTCTGGACGGAAGAACGATTCGGAACCGTCCCGCGTTTGTATGTCGAATGCACGCTCGATCGAACCGTGCCGATCGAAGCTCAACGTGCCATGCAAAAACTTGTTCCCGGTGCCCAGGTGGTCAGCCTGGACACCGACCACGCCCCGCAGTTGTCGGCGCTCCCGGAGTTGATCGAAGCGATCGCCGATTTTGCCCAGAACGCGTTCAGCCGAACTCGACGCCTTGAGCCAGCGGCAACTGGTCCGAGTAGTTGACGGTATTGGTGGCTCGGCGCATGTAGGCCTTCCATGAATCCGAACCCGATTCGCGTCCGCCGCCCGTCTCCTTCTCGCCGCCGAATGCGCCGCCGATCTCCGCACCGGACGTTCCGATGTTCACGTTCGCGATGCCGCAATCGGAGCCGTCGGCGGCGAGGAAGCGCTCTGCTTCTCGCTGATCGAGTGTGAAGATCGAGGATGAAAGTCCTTGAGGTACACCGTTGTGCAGCGCAATAGCGTCGTCGAAGTCGGTGTAGGTCAAGACATAGAGGATGGGTGCAAATGTTTCCGCCCGTACCACCTCGGTCTGTGCGGGCATGCGAACGAGAGCAGGTGTCACGTAGAACCCGGATTCGCCGACGCGATCACCGCCACACACCACGGTTCCGCCGTCGCCGCGCGCGGCCGAGAGGGACTTCTGCATTGCCTCGTACGCGGCTTCGTTGATCAGCGGTCCGACCAGAACACCGGAATCGAAGGGACTACCGACCTGGAGTTGCGCGTACGCGGACGCAATGCGGTCGACGACGTTGTCGGCGATCGACTCGTGAACGATGAGTCGGCGCAGTGAGGTGCAGCGCTGCCCGGCAGTTCCCGCGGCGGAGAAGACAATTCCGCGCACGGCAAGCTCGAGATCCGCCGACGGCGTGACGACCGCGGCGTTGTTCCCACCCAACTCCAGAAGACTTCGTCCGAAGCGCGCGGCGACCCGCGGAGCCACGGCGCGGCCCATCCGCACGGAACCCGTGGCGCTGACCAAGGCCACGAGTGGGTTGTCCACCAGCGCCTCACCGACGTCACGTCCGCCGATGACCAACTGGTGCACGTCGATCGGTGCTTCACAATCCGCGAGCGCACGCCGCATGAGCGCATGACATGCCAGAGCGGTCAACGGAGTGGTTTCCGAAGGCTTCCAGACGACGGAGTCGCCGCAGACCAGAGCAATGGCGGTATTCCACGACCACACCGCTACCGGAAAGTTGAACGCAGAGATGACCCCGACAACGCCGAGCGGGTGCCACGTTTCCGACAACCGGTGGCCGGGACGTTCGGACGGCATGGTGCGCCCGTAGAGCTGCCTGGAGAGACCGACCGCGAACTCACAGATGTCGATCATCTCCTGTACCTCGCCGAGAGCTTCCGAGGTGACCTTGCCTGCCTCCAGCGTCACGATCTCCGCGAGATCCTCCTTGTGCTCGGTAAGTAGGCTGCCCAGCCGCCGCACGACCGCGCCGCGCGCCGGAGCGGGGACGGTGCGCCAGGTGAGGAACGCTCGATGAGCCGCCTCGACGGCGTCGTCGACCTCTCGGCCGGAGTGCTGCCGGACCGTACGCAGCTGTGTGCCGGTGATCGGCGTGTGTGCGCTCAGATCACCGGCGGGCCACTCGACACCGCAGGCAGCGAGGGCTCTCTCGGCGCGATCGGCGAGGCTCGAAGGATCAGGCAGGTTCACGGGGAGTCCTCTGTGTTTGAAGGCGGGAGTGTTTGTAGGCGGGAGTGTTTGTAGGCGGGAGTGGTTGTTGGCGGGAGTGGTTGTTGGCGGGAGAAAGCAGGGCACGTGATGCCTCTTGTTGTGCGCGGTACAGCTCGAACGGATCTTCGATGGTGCGGTCGATGGCGCCCTCCAATCGATCCTGCCCGTATTCGGCGCCGGGCGCATCGGAAACGAATCCGGTCACGGAATCGAGATTGGACGCGAAGATCCCGGCCGCGGATGCCGGTAGGAAGTCCTCGTAGACGATCGGGTCGCGGACGACAACAGTTCCTTCGTTTCGGTACGTGAAGTACGCCAACCCCGCGTCGTCGAGTCCGTCCTCGGTGTGCGGAAATTCGCTGTCCCAGTCGGCGTCCGCGGGCCTTGCGATCAGTCGGTCGTAGATTGCACGCCCGCTGCGGGTCAACGCGATTCCGCGTGCCTCGACCTCGCCGAATCTGACGCGGACAGGTTCTGTGGTGACCGATCCGTCCGGCCGGCGAAAACGTCTGTCTTCGGCGAGTGCGCGAAACGACGTCTGCCGCAGAAGCAGTGGCGGTCCATTCCATCTCGGCGGGCCTTGGATGCGGTCGATCATGGTGATGCCGCGCTCGGTCATTCGGCGGTACAACTCGTCGATGTCGAGCACTCGCGGGGTGAGGTGGTTGACATGTGTCGAGCTCTGGCCGGCGATGTCTGCGGCGACAGGTGAGATCGCGGCAAGTTCGCGATACCAACCGGCGTCGATGGGATCGGTGCCGAGCCGAAACGCCGAGGTCGCCGCTTCGACGAATTGTGTCGCCTCGGGCTCCGGTAGGCCGCACTCGCGGTTCGCTTGCCGTGCCCACTGCAGAAGTTCTGGAGAGAACAGGGTGCGGCGACGCAGGAACCCGGTGATCCGACGCTCGAGGTCGGTGTCGAAGAACCTGGAATCGGAGCCGGTCAGTACCGAAGTGAAAACACGGAACGGGTTCCGGGCGAGTTGGGCAGGGTCGGTGGGGCGAAAGGCCGTCGAGACAACGGGAATGGGGGAGTCGGTGAGCCGGAGGTCGTAGTAGCCGACCGGAAACATACCGAATCCGCCGAAGACGGTGGCTACGTCACGTAGTTCGTCGAGAGTCCCCAGTCTGATGGCGCCGTGACGCTCGGCGCTGACTCTCGCCAGGCTGCCCAGGCGCTCCGCCGAATCCGGATGCTCGGCGGCAAAATCACGGTTCACCTGCATCGTTACATCTACCAAGGTGTTGTAAGCGGGGACCTCGTCCCCATACATCTTGGCGAGGGCCGCTGCGAACCGTGCACGTAGCTCCCAGGTTTCAACCATACGAATGTCCGATTGCGTTAGCCTGCGCAGGTGCGAGAAACAGAAACCAGTGACGCTGCCGGGGTTCCGGTCGACGAAACCGATCGACTTTTGATGCGTGAATTGGTCTTGGACGGCCGTGCCACTCTCGCGAGTCTTGCTGAGAAGGCCGGACTCTCGATCTCTGCAGTCCAGTCGAGAGTGCGTCGATTGGAGTCTCGCAAGGTGATCCGTGGCTACTCGGCGAAGATCGATCCGGAGGCACTCGGTCATAATCTGTCCGCATTTGTCGCGATCACTCCTCTCGATCCTTCGCAGCCCGACGATGCGCCTGCTCGCTTGCGTCATCTACCGGCCGTCGTCTCGTGTCACTCCGTGGCCGGGAGCGAAAGCTACGTCCTCCTGGTCCGGGTGGCGTCACCTCGCGCGTTGGAACGATTGCTGCAGGAGATCCGTACGGCAGCCAACGTCAACACGCGAAGCACCATCATCCTACAAACTTTTTACGACGAATGACGGGTGTTCCGTAACTTTTACGGCTTCCTATCGACACTTTCGTAAAATTGACATAATCTTCGCAGTATGAGTACTGCGATGCGAGACTTCGGTGACAGTGCGCTCTTTCCGGTCTACGAGGTGCTGAAGGCCAGCATTCTCGTCGACGGATTCGATCTGATTCTCGATGTGCAAAGGTCGCAAGGTTCGTATCTCCGCGACCTGCGAGACGGCACCGAGTTTCTGGACATGTTCGGTTTCTTCGGCTCTTCCGCCCTGGGGATGAATCACCCGGCGATCGCCGACGACGAGGAATTCCAGCAGGAATTGGCCGTTGTCGCTTCCAACAAGCCGAGTAATTCCGACATCTACACCGAGCCTATGGCGCGCTTCGTTGCGGCTTTCGCTCGGGTCCTGGGGGATTCGGCGCTCCCACACTTGTTCTTCGTGGACGGCGGGGCACTTGCGGTGGAAAATGCGCTCAAGGTTGCCTTCGACTGGAAGAGTCGGTTGAACGAAAGCCGTGGATTGTCAAGCGATCTGGGGACGAAGGTCCTGCATTTGACCGAGGCCTTCCACGGTCGGAGCGGATACACGATGTCGCTCACCAATACCGAACCGGGCAAGGTCGCGAGATTCCCCAAGTTCGACTGGCCACGGATCGACTCGCCGTATCTCGCAGACGGTCGCGATGTCGAAGCTGCGGAGAGGAAAGCTCTCGACCAAGCGCGCCGAGCGTTTTCCGACAACCCCGACGATATAGCCTGTTTCATCGCCGAGCCGATCCAAGGCGAAGGCGGTGACCATCACCTCAGGCCGGAATTCCTGCAGGCGATGCAAGAGCTGTGTCGTGAGAATGACGCCCTCTTCATTCTCGACGAGGTGCAAACGGGATGCGGAATCACCGGAACCGCTTGGGCCTATCAGCAATTGGGATTGCATCCGGATGTGGTTGCCTTCGGTAAGAAAACGCAGGTCTGCGGCATCATGGCCGGCGGTCGAGTGGATGAAGTGCGCGACAATGTGTTTCACGTCAGTTCCCGGATCAATTCGACGTGGGGTGGCAACCTCACCGACATGGTGCGCGCCCGGCGGATACTCGAAGTCATCGAGCAGGACCGGCTGATCGACCGCGCGCGATTCACGGGTGCGCATCTCCTTGCCCGGTTGACCGAAGTCTGCGGGCGCTACGCGGCGGCGACCGAGCCGCGCGGTCGTGGTCTGATGTGCGCGATTACGTTGGCGGACAGTGACCTTCGTGATCGCGTCGTCCAGCGACTGCGAGAAGACGAGCAAGTGATGATACTGCCAACCGGGAAGAGAGGAATCAGATTCCGTCCCGCGCTGACGGTGACCACCGGTGAGTTGGACGACGCGGTCGACGCAGTCGAGCGAGTGCTCGAGCGCGAAGTCTAGGCTCTGGCCTGGAGTTCGCTCCACACTCGATCCGGTGTCATCGGTGTGGAGTACATACGCACTCCACACGCGTTGGCTATCGCGTTTGCCAACGCCGGTGCTACCGGATTGAAGGGGGCCTCACTCATCGATTTTGCGCCGAAAGGCCCGAGTTTGTCGTACGTGTCGGCAAACAGTACTTCGGTGATCGGCAAATCTCCGATCTGTGGAACGTGGTAATTGCGTAGCTGAGGATTGATCACTCGACCTTCTTCGATGACGATTTCCTCCGACAGTGCAGCGCCGAGGGCCTGTCCGACACCGCCTTCCACCTGCCCTCGCAGTTGTGCCGGGTTCATGACGGTGCCGGCATCGGCGGCCTGAACCGACTGCAGGATCTTCACCCGGCCGGTATCCGTGTCGACGGCAACGCGAAAACCGTGAACGTTGAACGAGACCGAGCGCGGTGTTCCGTCGTGGCGACCGTCAGCGGCGAGCGGGCCACCTTCGAGTAGCGTCGCGAAATCGAGGCAACCGTGGGACGTTTCGACCCCGTCCGGCGAAAGATCGTCGATCTGCGCGCCGCGGCCACTCAATCGCACTGCACGGGTCAGTATCCGCTCGCGAAGGCGCTCGCAGGCGATCAGGAGCGCCTTGCCGGCGACCACCGTTCCCGTCGACCCGAATGCTCCGGTGTCGTATCCGCCTGCATCGGTGTCGGATTGAACAATCGTGATGCGATCGACTGTCGTCCGCAATTCGGTGGCCGCGATCTGTTGGTGAATCGTGGTGGTTCCGTTGCCGAACTCAGCGGTCCCGATGTTCACGACGTACCGACCGTCTGCCTCGAGTGCGACGGTGGTGTCGGAGAAGTGACCACGCGGCGGGATCGTCGCGATCATGGCAATTGCCATGCCCCGGCCGATCTGCCAACGCGACCCTGCCGGTGCAGCCTCGCCGCGTCCGCTCGACAGTGCACTGTCGACGAGGTCGATGCACTGGTCCAGTCCGTAGCTGCCGAATTCGAGATCACCGTCCTCGACGTGCCAGTCGACAAAATCGTCTCCGGGTACGACGACGTTTCGCCGCCGAAACTCGAAGGGGTCCATGCCGAGACGATCAGCGAGCTGATCCATGGCCGCCTCGACGGCGAAGATGATCTGGCCGAGCCCGTAACCACGGAAGGCGCCGGACGGAACGTTGTTCGTGTAGACCGCTTCGGCGTCGACGCGTTTGGTTGCAGCGCGATAGACCGCCATGGATTCGGCGCAACCGTGGAACATGACTCCGATCGAATGGTTCCCGTACGCCCCGGCGTCGGAAAGGACGTCGATGGCCAGTGCAGTGAGAGTTCCGTCGGCATCGGCGCCGGCGCGAACCGAAACTCGCATCGGGTGCCGTGACGGTGCGATGGTGAACTGATCGCTGCGGCTGAACTCGTAAGCAACGGGCCTACCCGTTCGCAGGACGGCGAGTGCGACCAGATCTTCGGTGAGTAGTTCCTGCTTCCCGCCGAAGCCTCCACCGACCCGCTTGGCGAACACCCGGATTCGGCTGCGATCGAGATCGAAGATGTGCGCCAATTCGTCCCGAACCAGAAACGGCACCTGTGTGCTGCTTCTGATGACG
Organism: Rhodococcus sp. AQ5-07; assembly: GCF_009707305.1. Classification (NCBI taxonomy): domain Bacteria; kingdom Bacillati; phylum Actinomycetota; class Actinomycetes; order Mycobacteriales; family Nocardiaceae; genus Rhodococcus; species Rhodococcus sp. AQ5-07. The sequence continues at coordinate 722,432 of NZ_CP046099.1, forward strand.
AGACGGCCGTCCTCGTCGAGCCACCCCACTGCGCCGTGAGTTTCCAAGGCCACGTGCTGGACTCGCGCAGTTTTCCACGTACCTTCGACGACTGCAGTGGCATCCGCAAGCGCACGGTCCAGATCGCCGACACCATCGTGAAGCGCGGCAACCACGTTGCGAGGGACTTCTGCGATCCGCGAGCTCTCGTCTTTGTCGCCGTGCAGAAGCGGAGCGCCGGGGGAACGCGCCAGATCTGGTTCGAATACCGCGTCGAGTACCTCGTAGTCGACTTCGATCAGCGAGAGTGCACGTTCCGCCTGCGTCGGGGTTTCGGCGATGACCGCGGCGACTCGCTGGCCGCGGAAACGGACGGTCCTGTCGAACACCCGCGTGTCGTCCGGATCGTCGTTGCGGTCCTCGTGCCGGGCGGTCGAGAACAGCACGTCCGGACTGTCCTGAAAGGTGAGGACCGCGGCGACGCCCGGCGCCGCTTCCGCTGCTGCCGTGTCTATCCGGGTTATGTGTGCGTGTGCGTGCGGACTGCCGAGTACTGCGACGTGAAGCAGGCCGATCGGCTTCTCACCCGGGGAGAAGTCCATGGTGTACTGCTCGGTCCCCGTGACGATGCGTGCGGACGCCGGGGCTGCGATGGAACGCCCTTGTGCCCCGCCTGTTTTGGCGGTCTCGGTATTGGATGTACCCGCGAGGGCGTCACGAATGGACCGATAACCGGTGCAACGGCACAGGTTACCTTTCATCGAGCACGCGAGATCGGATTTTTGTTCGACCGACAGCGCTGATGCGGTGACTACCATTCCCGCTGTACAGAAACCACATTGGAATCCACCGGCGTCCACGAATGCCTGTTGAATGGGGTGAAGTTTCTCCGGTGTTCCGAGGCCGGCGGCGGTGACGACGTCGCGGCCGCCGAGGCGGTGGGCGGGAAATATGCACGAATGGGTGGGGTGTCCGTCGACCAGAACCGAGCAGGCGCCGCAGTCTCCGGCATCGCACCCCTTCTTGACGGAGTTCGCTCCGTGCTCGCGGAGGAAGGTTCGCAGGCACTGTCCGGGGCGGGGCTGGTCGTCGCGGGGAACTCCGTCCACCGAGTACTTCATTCCAGTTCACCTCGGATTTCTTCGGCGAGAAGGTCAGTCATCGCCTTCCGCCACGGCGCAGTTCCATGGACATCGGTGAAGTAAGCGTCTTCCGGAATCCTGCTGTGCAACGCATCCGCAAGTGCAGCGGCGTCGGGGAGTTCGTCGAATTTCAGAGCGTACGGACGGCGGGTCGCGGCGGTGATCGCCAGTGTGAAACCGTCGGCACCGCAGCGTCCGGCAACGGCTACGGCCGATCGCCCGAGTGACGTCTGTGCCAGTTTTCGCATCGCGGTACGTGCGGTCAGTGCATGCACGGGAATCCGGATACTGCGGATGATCTCGCCGGGGCCGAGCACGTTGCGAGAATCGTCGATGACGAAATCGACTACGGGGACTGAGTATTCGGTACCGTCCGGACGCCAGATCGTCAGTTCGGCATCGAGAGCGGTGCACAGAGTCGTCATCGCTCCGGCCGGGAAGGAGAGCGCGATGTTGCCGCCGACGGTCGCGTATCGCAACACCTTCCACGATGCGAGCAGTGCGTCAGCGCAGTGTTGGAACAGCGCTGCGGCGGACCATGAGGTGGGAAGACCGGCGCGGCACAGTTCCTCGATGGTGCAGGTGGCCGCGATTTCGAGACCGAGATCGCCGACCACGACAGCTTTCCAGTCGAAGCCCGCAAGGTCGACAAGAGTGGTCAGGTGCGGCTGCGGTTCCGAGTACAGCCAGGTGCCGCCGCCGATGAACCCGATACCGGGTGAGGCACAGGGGAGCTCGGAGCGGGTCCGCGGCACCAGAACTTCGTCGACGCTGTGCAGATCCATCGCTGCCTCAAGCCTTTCCGAGTAGGTCGCGGTGTGCGCGTGCGACATCCGAGGCCACGACGTCCTCGTCGACGGTGGTGACTCGTCCGTCGGCAACTACGATTTGCCCGTTGACGAGTAGTAACTTCAGCGGGGGCGTCGAGCCGAGTACGAGCGCCGCCACCGGATCGGTGATGCCGGCGTGCGCGACGGTGTCGAGTTTCCACACCGCCAGGTCGGCAAGTTTTCCGACCTCGATCGATCCGATTTCGCCCTCGCGGCCCAGAACTCGTGCGCCGCCGATCGTTCCCAATTCCAAGGCTTTTCGCACCGTCATCGTCTGCGGTCCGCCCTTGGCGCGAGCAAACAGAAGCGCATGACGAGACTCCTCGATCAGACTGCATGCTTCGTTGCTCGCCGCGCCGTCCACACCGAGCCCCACGGTGACCCCGCCCTTCACCAGATCGGCGGCACGGGCGATACCGGCCCCCAGTCGCGCATTGGAGGTCGGACAGTGTGCCGCGGCAGTTCCGGTTCGCGCCATCGTCTCGATACCGGCGTCGTCGAGATGGACTGCGTGTGCGTACCAGACGTCCGGACCCACCCAACCGACGCGTTCCATGTATTCGACCGGCGTGCAACCGAAAAGCTCTCGGCAGAAGCTTTCCTCGTCCAGGGTCTCGGCGAGATGCGTGTGCATTCGCACGCCGTTTTCGCGGGCCAGCGTCGCGGACTCTCGGAGCAGTGACTCCGTCACCGAGAAGGGTGAGCAGGGAGCTACCGCGATCTGCAGCATCGACCCCGCATTCGGATCGTGCCAGCGGTCGATCACCGACTGCGTGCCGGTCAGGATGTCGTCGAGTTTTTCCACGACGTGATCCGGTGGCAGGCCGCCGGAACTCTGACCGAGGTCCATCGACCCACGACACGGGTGGAATCGAAGGCCAACCTGCGCAGCGGCGGTGATCTCGGCTTCGAAAACGTCGCCGGCGTCGCGGGGAACGACGTAGTGGTGGTCGGTGGTGGTCGTACATCCGGTTTTTGCCAACCAGGTGAGTCCGCCGGTGGCCGCCACGTGAACGGCGTCGGCGTCGATACCCGCCCAGACGGGGTACAGCGTGGTCAGCCACTCGAAGAGCGTCGAGTCTGCTGCCAGGCCACGGGTGATCCATTGGTAGAGATGATGATGTGTGTTCACCAGACCGGGCGTGATCAGGCAACCGTTGCCGTCGATCACGTGCGCATTGGGGTACACGGGAGCCTTTCCGGCCCCCACGTCGACAATCTTGTTGCCCGAGATCACGACGTAGCCGTCGGGGTGCTCGGAAAGCTCGCTGTCCATCGTGACCACATGGGCATTGGCGACGACGAGAGTGGTCCCGAGGGCCGGGTCGGTCACGACAACCAGCCTGAATAGGGTGTCCACGACGGCCCCGCGTCTGGTGCGTCGGATCGGCTGACCGCAGCTTGGATCAGCCCGTACGGACGATCGGCGGCGTGGAACACCTCGTTGTCGTTCTCGACTCCGAAGAGGCCGAGTGCATATTCGAAATGATGCTTGTTGGGTGCCGACAGTCGAACCTCGGCAATGATCGGAAACTCTTCGAGAATTGCCTTGCCGATGTGGAAGAGCGTCTGCTGCAAGGCAAGTGAATGCACCTGCGCGAACTGTTTGACGATTTGTGCCTTGATACCCACGTAGACCGATTCCCAGTCGACGTCGGTGGTGACGAATCGCCACTGGGCGACCAACGTCGTCGCCATGACGCGGTCGTCTGTCGGCTCGAGGATCGTGTACGGATCTTCGAGGAAACCCGAGAACTCACTTCCGGTCGATTTGAGGATCACCAGGTCCTTCAAACCGCCGATCACCCACGTCCCGGCATCGGCTGTCCCAGTATCGGAGATCGTGATCGACGCCGTCCGAACTTCCTGACCCTTCCGAATCCAGGTGTAGTCGTGCTCGCTGCCGTCGACAATCGCACGCTCCCAAGCGTATTCCTCGATCTCGATCCGCGCGCCACTGACCGGTTCGATGTCGTCGACGAAATGACGGGCGAGTTCGAGTCCGTACGTCTCGATCGAGATCAGACCCTTTTCCTTGGCGTAGGAATAGGCCGTTTGTTTCTGCGTGTCGGTCGGCAGAACCTTCGACTGATCGCCGGTGAGGTACGCGTCGGCGAAATCTCCACGCAGGCAGGTGGAGACGTTGATGTCGTGGATCTCGTGACGAGGAGTGTCGCGGTAGATTCGGACTACCCTGTTCTCAGCTTTGCCGTACTGGTGACCGGTAAGTTCGATGGATCCGCTCAACCGGTCGGTGCTTGTAACACCGGTCGTGATGTTGCCGGTTGTGATGTTTTCGGTAGTCACGTGTTCAGCTCCCGCGATAGGTGGAATAAGCAAAGGGCGACAGCAACAGTGGGACGTGATAGCCCCGCGTCGTGTCGTCCACCCGGAAGGTCACTGTCACTTCCGGGTAGAAGTTCTCTTGTCCGTTGGTCTCGAAATACGTTCCCGTGTCGAAAGTCAGGGTGTAGTGACCGGTGACCAGACCACCGGGAGCAAGTTCGGGGATGCGGCCGTCGGAGTCGGTCTCGGCACTGGTGATCGTGACGCCGTCTCGATCACGAAGTTCGACGCGAATCCCCGCCGCGGGAATGCCCGTCGTCGCGTCGAGAACGTGCGTGCTCAGGGTCTTGCTCATGCTGCGCCTCCGGCGAGTGAATCGATCAGACGGGCAAGCCTGATTCGATTGATGGCGGCCAATTCGGTTCGAAGCACGGAACGCTCGGTCGCCGGGTCGTTTCGGAGACGGCCTCGAAGGATGTCGAGGAGCTCCGTTCCAGATTTCCCCGACGCGCAGACCAGGTAAACATGGCCGAATGTCTCTTCGTACTCGGCGTTCTTCTGTCGAAGTTCCGCGAGGACGTCTTCTGTCGCGGACGAGACTTCCGACTGTTCACGGGTCGAGGCCGCGCTTTCGCTTCGCTCACCGATTCGTGGGTGGCCGGACAGAGCGTCGTCGATCTCGGACTCGGGAAGCTCGGCCAGCACCGCATCTGCTTTGTCGAACAGAGCTTCCAGATCGGTGAACGGGCGAGACGCGGCGATTTCCTGTGCCCACACGGCGGAATGGCAACACTCGAGCAGCGCCGCGACTGCCTGGTGGTCACCGAGCGCATCGAAGGCTCCGAGACCACTGGAATTCGTTGTAGGCATGTCCACAGGATTACTTGAGCATGTTACGGATCTGTAGCGCAGCAATTACGGGAGATGATGTGTCTCGATCTTATTTCTCCGGCCGCCCTTTTCCGGTGACAGATACATTCTTAGGTATGACCGATACTCCGAAGCTGTCTTCCGTCGTACCGTCCCTGGCGAACCTCCGAGACATCGGTGGACCCGAATCGAGCTTCGGTGGCACCGTCCGCACCGGGAGTGTGTTTCGTTCCACCGATCTGGCATCGCTCAGTGCGGAGGGCGCACAGACCCTCGCCGATCTGGGCATCGTCACGATCTACGACCTGCGCACCGAGTCCGAACGCGAGACGGCGCCGGATCTGACGCCGGACGGAATACGAGAACTCGGCCTGGACGTATTGGCGGACAAGCAGTATCGCGCCATTCCGGCTCAGATGCAGCAGATGATCGCCGACCCGGCGTTTGCTGCCGAAGCGTTGGGCGGCGGCCAGGCGCTCGAGTACTTTCAGGGAAGTTACCGCGATTTCGTGACCTTGCCGAGTGCGGTCGCGTCGTACCGGCAACTGTTCGTCGACTTGGCGCAGCCGCCCAGCTCGCCGGCACTCATTCACTGCACCACGGGCAAGGACCGCACGGGCTGGGCCGCAGCCGCGCTACTGCTGTTCCTGGGTGCCTCCGAGGACGCGGTCTTCGCGGACTACCTCGAAACCAACAAGGTTCTGTTGCCGATGTTCGCGCCGCTCCTCGAGCGATTCGAGGCCAAGGGTATCGATCCGACCCTGCTCGAAGGTGTCCTCGGTGTCAGGCGCGAGTACCTGGAGGCGTCGATGGCAGAGCTCGCGCAGGTCCACGGATCGATCGAGGCCTACTTCACCGACGGCCTGAAGATCGACGCGTCGACCCAGGAACAATTGCGGAGCAACCTGCTCAGCTGATCAGGACCTGCTCGGCTCGTCGTCGCGGGCCCTTCGACGCCGCATCACGAGGCTGACGATACCGATCCCGATGGCGATGCCGAGCAGGTCGGCGGTGCCGTCCCAGATCGAACCGGAACGCGAAATGGGCAGCGCTGCTTGAAGAACCTCGGAAGTCGCAGCAAAAATCACGAGCCACACCGCGGTGATCCACGCCGGGATCCGGGCGTGCAACGAGGTGATCGCCAGCACCGCGAACATCAACGTGTGAGTGATCTTGTCGGTGTTCTCCGGGCTCGACGGGACGGTGGAGCCCGGGGAGAAGAGCATGATCAGGGCAATGACCACGGCGATCGCCAGCGGCCAGTATCGGTTGTTCTTCAATTCGTCTGCCCCTCGACGACGACGAGTCCGAGTGCACCTTCGGCGAACCTGGTGACGGCGTCGGCGGCTGTCGTGAGCGCCTCGGTGTGCCCGTCGCGGGCCCAGCCGGTCAGCAGGGCGGTGGAGTCGAGAGGCGTCAGAACGACCTCGGCGAGAAGCTCACCGGTGTTGGGCTGGCACACGGCCCAGGAGTAGACGCTGTTTTCGTGCCACTGAGCGCTCCGCTGACTCACGTAATCGGGGTCGGTGATACCGCCGTCGGCAAGGGCAGGGCGGTCGTCCACACGCTCGTCTGCGCGCAGTGCTCGCAGATACCATCCGCCTGCGTTGATCTCGATCGGCTCCATCAGTCGGAGTCCCGCTCGCGGCGACGCTTGGCTTTGCGTTCCCTGTCGGTACCGAACAGCAGTGCGCCGGCGAGGGGAATCGCGAGGAACCACAACCAGGTACCGGTGACGAAGAACAGGATCACCGCGAGAATCGGGATGACGGCCATGACGCGTCCGGACCAGTCGGGGTTGAATCGTCGCTCCGCCGGTGCGGCGGGAGGTGTCACCATCGACAGGGGAGCGGTGCCTGGAGCTTGATAGTTGCCCGGTAGATCGGCGAACACCGGAACGAGTTCACTGCGAGTTGTTGCGGCACTGACGATTCCGCTTCTCTCGTCGAACTCTGTGACGGTGAGGCGGCCTGCGGCGAAGTGCTCGCTCAGGAGATCGAGTGCCTGCTCGCGTTCTGCAGTGCCGATGCGAATGTCGGGGACGTCAGCCATCGTTACAGCCTACTCAAACGACTGTGCGCCTTTCCGGTAGTGGGGACTACCGGAAAGGCGCACGGGGCCGGAGGCCTTACTTCAGTTCTGCGAGAACCGTTCCCTGCGTGATTGCTGCACCCGGCTCGACGGACAGTCCGGTGACGACACCGGCCTTGTGCGCGTTGACGGGGTTTTCCATCTTCATGGCTTCGAGAACCGCGATCAGGTCGCCTTCTGCGACTTCCTGGCCTTCGGTCACTGCGACCTTGACGACGGTGCCCTGCATCGGAGCGGTGACGGCGTCACCGGATGCTGCGCCGCCGCCGGCGCCGCCGCGCTTGCGTGCCTTCGGCTTCTTGCGGATGGCACCGGATGCTGCGCCGCCGCCGTTGCCGAGCGAGAACTGGCCCGGGAGGGAAACCTCGACGCGACGTCCACCGACCTCGACGACGACGTTCTGACGCGGCAGAGCCTCGTCCTCGTCGTCGACCGGTGCACCGGAACCGGCGTACGGCTCGATGGTGTTTTCCCAGTCGGTTTCGATCCACTTGGTGTAGATGTCGAACTTCTCGCCGTCACCGACGAATGCCGGGTTCTCGACGATGTGGCGGTGGAACGGGAGGACGGTCGCGAGGCCGTCGATCTCGAACTCGGCCAGAGCACGCGATGCCCGCTGGAGGGCTTCTTCGCGGGTGGCGCCGGTGACGATGAGCTTGGCGAGCATGGAGTCGAACTGTCCGCCGATGACGTCGCCGGCGACGACACCGGAATCGACGCGGACGCCGGGGCCCGTGGGCTCACGGTAGACGGAGACCGGGCCGGGGGCGGGCATGAAGCCGCGGCCGGCGTCTTCACCGTTGATGCGGAACTCGAAGGAGTGTCCACGCGGGGTGGGATCTTCCTTGATGGAGAGTTCTTCGCCGTTGGCGATGAGGAACTGCTGACGCACCAGGTCGATGCCCGCGGTCTCTTCCGTGACGGGGTGCTCGACCTGCAGGCGGGTGTTGACCTCGAGGAAGGAGATGGTGTCGCCCTGAACCAGGTACTCGACCGTTCCGGCGCCGTAGTAGCCGGCTTCCTTGCAGATGGCCTTGGCGGACGCGTGGATGCGTGCGCGCTGGTCGTCCGTCAGGAACGGAGCCGGAGCCTCTTCGACGAGCTTCTGGAAGCGACGCTGCAGTGAGCAGTCGCGGGTACCGGCGACGACGACGTTGCCGTGCTGGTCGGCGATGACCTGAGCCTCGACGTGGCGGGCCTTGTCCAGGTACTGCTCGACGAAGCACTCGCCGCGACCGAAGGCTGCGATGGCCTCACGGGTGGCAGACTCGAACAGCTCGGGGATTTCCTCGATGGTCTGGGCGACCTTCATGCCGCGTCCACCGCCGCCGAAGGCAGCCTTGATCGCAACCGGTACGCCGTATTCCTTGGCGAATGCGACGACCTCGTCTGCGCCCTTGACGGGGTCCTTGGTGCCGGCAGCCATCGGAGCCTTCGCGCGTTCTGCGATGTGGCGAGCGGTGACCTTGTCGCCGAGGTCGCGGATGGACTGCGGTGACGGACCGATCCAGATGAGGTTCGCGTCGATGACGGCCTGGGCGAAGTCGGCGTTCTCGGAGAGGAAGCCGTAGCCGGGGTGGATGGCGTCGGCGCCGGACTTCTTGGCGGCATCGAGGATCTTGTCGAACACGAGGTAGGACTCGGCGGACGTCTGTCCGCCGAGGGCAAATGCCTCGTCTGCGAGCTTCACGAACTGCGCTTCTGCGTCGGGCTCGGCGTAAACGGCAACGCTGCCGTAGCCGGCATCCTTGGCCGCCCGGATGACCCGTACCGCGATTTCACCGCGGTTCGCGACAAGCACCTTCGTAATGTGCGCGCTGGCATGACTGGGCACTGAGCCTCCTGTGGTTCGCATAGTCTGTCTCCGCGGTGTATTCCTCTGGGATTTCACCATCGGGGGATTGGCATCACTTCGGAGTGTATGCATCGCTTCGGCGCTGGCTGTAACCGGATCGCTAAAGCCCACTCCGGCTTAGGAAACGGTTTCGAAAACTACCGATGAGTAGCTGCCGGAGGTGCCGGTGTCCGGTTCGGCGACGATTTCTTCGACGGTCCGGCGCAGTGTGGCCACGTAGGCGTGAACCGCGGCGTTCGCCGTCTCGTTGCCTGGATACCTGACTGCGAGATTGAGGCCTTGGGGTGTGCGGTTGATCCAGATGTAGACGTCGTGCGTGTATGCCTTGCTTCGAAGTGCTCTGGCGTTCCATTCGGGCCACTGTGCGGCCTCGGGTACAAAGCGAACGTCCATGTAGGACACCACGAATCGCGGTCGAATCGGGGTTTCGAGGTGCTCACCGATCCGATCGAACGGGACCGCGGCGGCAGGCTTGACCGAAGCGATCGATTCGGCGGCGCGTGTCGCGAGGTCGACGAACGAACAGTCCGATCCAACGGCGAACTCGACCGGGCACAGTCCGACGAACCAGCCGAGCGCACCCGCCCACTCCTGAGCGCTGCGGGTGTGAACCGGCGTCACGACCTCGAATTGATCGGATCCCGCGACTTCGCGACCTACGGCCGCAAGTCCGCCGAGTAGTCCGGCGAAATAACCCACGCCGGCTGCTGCACACGTCGAACTGAAGGCCTTGGACTGCTCGGCGTCGAGTAGCCAGGTCGACAGGCCGTTCTGAGAATCGGTTCCGCGTTCACCGATCGGTAGCGGGAACTGGGGTAACCCGTCCGTTCCGAGAGCCTTACGCCAGATCTCCACCGCAGCCTTCTCGGCTTCCATGTCGGCCATCTGCTCGCGTTCGACGGCACCGAAATCGACGTAGCTGCCCACCGGGAACAGATTTGCAGCGCTGCCGGTCGAGGCCTCGCGGTACAGCGCTGCGATCTCGTGAGCGACCAGCACGATCGAGAAACCGTCGATGATCGAGTGGTCCGCCGCGAAGAACACGGTGAACGGACCGTCGCCACCGCGGGGCGTCAACGTCGCGAAGACGTACGACGGCCAACTGTGCGGGGACGCGTAATCGTCGAACAGGCGGTGAAGGTGGTCGAAGTTGTCCTGGCTGGACGCATCGTAGCCGTGGCTGACGACCCCGATGTCGATTCCGCCGATCGGGACGGTGTGCCGGGTGATCTCGCCACTCGAGGGCTCGAGGACGGTATGCGAGCGCAGAACTTCATGACGGTCGATCCAGCGGCCGAGGGCGACTCGGAACGCATCGACGTCGAGCGGGCCGGAAATCTCGAAAGCTGTTCCCAGCCAAGACTTGTCGCCCGCACCTGCAGCGGAACGGTTGAGATGTGCCTCGTGAATGTAGGAGACGGGCCGCGGATCCGGAACCCATGGCCCGGTTGCGCACGGCAACCATTCGACGAGTGCGCCGGCCGGAATCGCATAGTCGGCCAGTTCGGTGAACTCCATGTTTTTTCAGCCCCGCAAGTGCCGCTTGATGCGCGCGAGCATGGCCGACATTCCGCGCAGACGGAGCGGGCTCACAGCTTCTGCGAGACCGAGCGCCGAATAGAAGTCGTCGGGTACACCGAGGATCTCGTCCGCGCTGTGACCGTCGAGCCCCTGCGCGAGGATCGATGCGAAACCACGCGTAGTGGGAGCCTCGGGGGGCGCGCTGAAGTACAGGCGGACGTTGTCGCGATCCGAATCGTCGACCGAGAGGAACAGCGGCGACTGACATTCGGGGACCGGCTCCATCGCGCTCTGCTCGAGCTCCGCCGGCAACGGCGGTAGCTCTCGGCTGAACTCGAGAAGAAGGGTGAGCTTGTCCGAGGCGCCGACGGCTGCGAAGTCGTCGACGATCTCGGCCAGAGCCGAAGGAAGAGTGCTCATGACGCCGATACGGAGGAAGGAACTGCGCCGGGCTCTTCGCCCTGGACGATCGGGACGCGCACTGCATTGCCCCACTCTGTCCAGGAACCGTCGTAGTTACGAACGTTCGGGTAGCCGAGAAGATGGGTCAACACGAACCAGGTGTGGCTGGAACGCTCACCGATGCGGCAGTACGCGACGATGTTGTCGTCGGCCGACAGACCGCCGTAGATCTCGCCGAGTTCGGTGCGGGTGCGGAAGCGGCTGTCCGGTGCCGCTGCCTTCGCCCACGGGATGCTGAGAGCGCTGGGAATGTGTCCACCGCGCAACGCACCCTCTTCGGGGTAGTCGGGCATGTGGGTGCGCTCGCCGGTGTACTCCTGCGGAGATCGCACGTCGATGAGCGGCCCGTCGCCCAAGTGTGCGAGTACGTCGTCCTTGAATGCGCGGATGGGAGCGTCGTTGCGCTTGACGACCGGGTAATCCGTTGACGTGATGTCGGGAACGTCGAATGCGGTGTCACGGTTCTCGGCGATCCACGCATCGCGGCCACCGTCGAGAAGACGGACGTCCTCGTGGCCGAACAGAGTGAAGACCCAGAGTGCGTAGGCGGCCCACCAGTTGCTCTTGTCGCCGTAGATGACGACGGTGTCGTCGCGGCTGATGCCCTTGCGGTTCATCAACTCTGCGAACTTCGCACCGTCGATGTAATCGCGGGTGACCGGATCGTTGAGGTCGAGATGCCAGTCGATCTTCACTGCGCCGGGAATGTGGCCGACGTCGTACAACAACACGTCTTCATCGGATTCGACGACCTTGAGGCCCGGCGTACCGAGATTCGCCGAGAGCCATTCCGTCGAGACCAACCGGTCGGGATGCGCGAACTCGGCAAACGCGGTTGAGGGATCGGGGGCAACGGGCACGGGCGTACTCCTGAAGACGAATCGTTCGGTTCGAACACGGACTTGATCGATTCTATGCGCTGCGCGCAAGGGGAGACGCCCGGAAGCAGGTTCTGCCTGCTCGTACCCGTTGCCGACACTAAATCCTCGGTGTTCCTGCCCCGACGCTCGAATCTCTCAATTGTTCGGTGACACTTCCGATCGGCGTCACGCCCCGGGCGCAGACTTCCCTCAGGATCCGGTCGAGATCGGTGAGGAAATTCACCATGGTTTCGTTTGCCGTGTCGGTGTCCGGGAAGCGCGAACGCAGCGAGAGACCACGGTTCGTTCGCGAAATCCAGAACTGGGCATCGTCGGCGACAGTCACATTGCTGATGTGATGAGCGTTGAGGAGATCATGATCGTCGGTGCCGGGTAGTTTGCGGTAATCGATGTACGACACCATGAAGACGTCGGTGCGCGTGCGTCGAATCTTGTCGCCCAAAGCATCTCGAACCTGGGCCATGGTGACGCCCTCGAGCGTCAACGCAACTCGGAACGACGCGTGCGTATGTGCAAGGGATGCACCGAAATCCGCGTCGGGAGTGATCTGGACCGTGATCGGCGCGCTCGTGGTGAGCCAGCCGATGGCGTCGGCCCAGCGTGGATCTTTGCGGATGTGCAGCGGGAATTGCAGTGGAAGCGTCGCCTGTCCGGTGAACGAGTGGACGGAAAGTCCCATCGCAGTGAGGATTCCGGTGAACACGCTACCGCCGGCGGATAGGCAGATCTCGTCGAACGTCGCGGTCAGTTCCTCGTCGAGCAGCACGCGCACATCGGCGCCCTGAGGCGCGGGCTTTCCTGCCTCGACGCCGAGATCCAAGGGGAAACTCGGCGATGTGCCACCACAAATCTCGTAGAACCTTGCCCACTCTCGGATTCGAGGGTCGTTGTCGACGGGAAGCAGAGCGTCGGCCTCCAGTTCGCAGTACCGCACGAAACTTCCCGGGTCACCCAGTCGGCTCATCACTGCGTCGACGGCCTCGTGGTCGGTCAGTTCGGGTATTGCGATCAGTCCCTCGTAGATCTGTCGCAGTTCCCCGAGAGCGATGACCAACGAGTAGCCGTCGACGAGGGTGTGATCGAAGGCGCTCAGGACCGTGTAGTGCTCTTCGCGTTCGACCGTGGCAAACGTGTAGGCGGGGAAGGTCAGTGGATCGCATACCGTCGTGAATCGCTTCTTGAGGTGCGCTCGGAGGACTTCGGTCGAATCGAACTTCACAGGTTCCGAAGTCTCGATGTGTGTGCCGTCGGGATCGAGTCCCATTCGGGTGGTGGTGAACTCGCCCACCTCGAATCCTGTGTGCAGAGTGTCATGGCGACTGATGAACAGGCGCAGCGCGAGATCGAGTGCGGGCCGATTCAGTTCTCCGGGAAGGTCGAATGCGGCTGCCATCCACACACTCCGGCCCATGCCGTGTGTTCGCGCAGTCTCGAGATGGAAATGTTGGTTGTACGACGGTGGTACTTCCGACTCGGTGACGGCGCCGTCCGCGGGCTGGAGCGACCATTCGGTGACGATTCCGGGCTCGAGTCCGTATCGATCGATCGAGGTGACATGCATCAGGACGCTCCCTCTGGTGCCGAGAACGAGTAGTCGCCCTGAGCTGCAACAGTTTTGATGATCTTGGAGACGTGCTCGGCGAAGCGGGTGGCCGATTCGTGGGCAATAGGGGTGTCAGGGTGGGACACGGCGATCCAGGTGCCGGTGTGCATCCGGTTGATCCACATCGACGCGATCTGCGTCTCTTTGCCGCCGACGATTCCCGTTGCCTTCGTCTCGGCGTAACTGTATGGATCCGGCATGCGGCGGCCGTCGATGTACGAGACGATCGGGGGTGGGGTGAGCGTCTTCGACAATCCGCCGGGTGCGGAATCCGACTCGGCCAAGCTCGACAGAACCAGATCGATGACTTGCTGCACAGAGACATCGAGGAGTGCCTTGCCGTCGTGGTACCCCTGCTGCCCGAGCTTTGCCAACTCGGTGAAGCGTCGCTTGTCGTCGACGTCGATGCCGACCGGGATCAGGTTGATGTACCAGCCCTGTGCAAACGAGTCGGCCTCGGTTCGTGTGCTGACCGGCGAGAGGGCGATGTACTTGTCGCGTCCGGCCAGTTCGAATTCCGCAATCGCGAGGGCGGTGAATATTCCACCGATGAAGTTGGCGCCGTTGGCTTTACAGACCGCACCGAACCTTTCGCACTCATTGTCGTCGGCCAGGTCGAAGCGTGAACCGATAGCCGGTTTGGGCGCGTCTTCCGCCCCGAGCGGGAGCGGAAATCCGGGGAACGAGCCGCCGCTGCGCATGAGGTAACCGAGCCACTGGTGCACTTCGGGGGACTGCATAGTCAGTTCGGTTGTTCGCTCGCGTTCGACGCGACCGAACTGTGCGTAACTTCCCGCGGGGCCTAGTTCGGGATGTGACCCGGTCATTTCCGCGGCGTAGAGCTGACGCAATTCCGCGTACATCAGCACCATCGAGTTCATGTCCGAATGGGCGTGGTCGACTGCGTGGAACAGGGTGAAGCTCGGATCGGCTTCGAGGTCGGCATGGTGGTGCTCGACGGCGCCGAACACGAAGGCCGGCCACTGAAGGGCACTGGTTTCCGTTGCGAACTTGGTTGCGACGAGTGCGCGGATCGCCTCGGATTCGGAGACGTCGTCGCCGACGCGGTACTCGAGTTCGATGCTCTCGACCGGCACCACGTGTCGACGGACCTCGAACGCGGTGTCCGCAGCGTCGGTGGTTGCTTCGTCGAAGGAGAACCAGCTGTGCAGCGTGTCGTGGCGACGGACGTAGCGCTGCAGGGCTCGCGTCATGGCGTCGCGGTCGAGTGTTCCTGCGAAATCGAAGGCGATACCGATCCACGGAGACTGCGGATCGCCTTTCTCTGCGGTGACGCGGGCGCGTCGCAGGTGGCGATCCTGCATCGTGGTCGGGGGTAGTTCTCGGTCGATCTCGGCTTCGGCGGCTCGTTGAGCGGAAGCATGCGTGACGCCCCATTCGATTACCCGTCCAGGAAGCGGGTGCCAATGGGTGATCAAGTTCAGATCCATCGAGTAGAACTCCTGCGTGTGTCGTCGAGAAGCCTGCTCTGAAAATGGGCAGACGACGAACTATCCCATCTGGGGGACTGAATTGTCCGAAATACTACAATCTAAACAAGAACAGGTTCTAGAAGCGTCCTGTTCGATTAGGATCATTCGGTGCTTCCGGACCCTTTAGGTGACGCTGTCGGCGCCGACCACAAGGGCGGACGGCGAGCTGGTTCTCTGACGCCCTGGCTCGGGTTGGCGACGAGTCTGGCGGCGGCGTTCATGCAGTTGCTCGACGCGACGATCGTCAACGTCGCGCTTCCGAGTATCGCCGTCGATCTTCAAGCAGGCGTATCGGCGCAGTTGCTCATGGTCAGCGTGTACATCCTGGCTTTTGCGTGTTCGTTGATCACCGCGGCCAGGTTGGGGGACCTGTTCGGTCGTAGGGTTGTTTTTCTGACCGCCCTGTTCGTATTCGTCGCGGCCTCGTTGCTGTGCGGGCTCGCTCAGAGCGCGACGATGTTGATCGTCTTCCGGGGTTTGCAAGGGTTGGCGGCCGGTTCGATGTCCGCCCAGACGTTTGCCATCATCTCGGGTCTGTTTCCGAAGGCCAGGCATCCGCGAGTGTTCGGGATCTACGGTGCGACCATCGGGCTCGCAACGGTCAGTGGGCCTCTGATCGGCGGGCTGCTGATCGAGTGGAATCTCTTCGACTGGGGCTGGCGCCTGATCTTCTTGGTCAACATTCCGATCGGCATCGCCGCCTTGATTCTCGGGTATTTCCATCTCGTCGATGCTCGCGCTGAGCATGTGCGCTCACTGGACCTCATCGGCGCCGCACTGTCATCGCTGGCGCTGTTCCTGCTGATCCTTCCCCTGGCCGAGGGAAGGCCGCGTGGATGGCCCACAGGTCTTGTTGTCATGCTCGCGATGTCGGTGCCGGTGGCATTGGCGTTTGTGCTCTACGAATCGCGTCTGGCGAAACGAGGCGGCGATCCGGTCCTTCGTCTGGAGCTTTTCCGCGACCGAGCCTTCGCGATCGGCGCGGTTCTTGCGTTCGTATTCTTCGGAACCCTGACTTCGTTGATCTTCACCATCAGTCTCACGCTTCAGTTCGGGTTCGGGTTCTCCGCATTGCGAGCGGGCGTGATGACGCTCCCGTGGGCCGTCGGCATGGGCGTGGCTGCGGTTCTCTCATCCGCGGTGTACCGGATGCTTGGAAACCGCGTCCTGATCTTGGGGATGGTCGTCTTTGCCGGCTCGCTGATCGCGTTGTCGGTCATCCTCGAACACGAAGGAACTGATCCACGCTGGCTCGCGCTCGCCGGTCCTCTCCTCCTCGGGGGCGCAGGGCTCGGACTGTTCGTGGCGCCACTGCAAACCGCGATCCTCGCGACGGTCGAACCCGCGCACGCGGGTTCGGTGTCGGGACTGCTACCGACCGTTCAGCAGGTTGGCAGCTCGATCGGACTGGCCTTGATCGGAGTGGTGTTCTTCTCGCTCGTCGCGGGGCAAGCTCCGCAAGCAGTGCAGGGGGAGCGGCCCGAGTACGTTGCGAATCTTGAAGCTGCCGGCGTGAATCCTGGCCTGGTCGACATCGCCGAAAAGGCATTTGTCGATTGCGCGACAAGTCAATTGGCATCCGGATCGCCGATGGAGGTGGCGCCGGAATGTCGCCGCGAAGGAACTGCCGGCGCCGGGGGCCAATCCGTTCAAGTGGCAGTCGATGCCGCGTACGCATCTACTCGCGCGGCGGCCGGCGAAGCGTTTCTCGAAGCCCAACGCCGCGTGCTCGCGATCATCGCCGCAATTGCGCTCGGCATCGGATTGGCCTCGACTGCCCTGCCGCGGGTCAATTCCCCAGTCTGAAAAAATGCCCTTGACTCGAACGGGTGTTCGAGTATTCTCTGAGTAGGGGATCGGGGGATTCAATGAGTGTCTTGTTGTCGGATGTGGTGTCCGGTTCTGCGGTGGGGTTGCGCGGACGCCTGTGGCGGTTGACGGCTGCGGAGTTGCGGGCCGCTGCGGTGTCGGCGAGCGCGGAGATTCTGCGCCTCGAGGCCGTGCGAGTGGCCGTGGTGGACGAGTTGTCGTTGCGGCCGGATGATCAGGTGATTGCCAGCCGCGGGGTGGGGTCGTGGTTGGCGGCAAACACGATGCTGCAAATCCGGGACGGGAAGAAGATCGCCGCCCTGGGGGCTGCGCTTCGACCGTTTCCCGCGGTGGCGGCCCGGTTCGATGTCGGGGATTGTTCGTTCGAGCATGCCGTGTTGATCGTGGCGTTCTGCGAGTCACCACCGAAGGGCATGCCGGAGGAGGCGCTCCCTCGCTGTATCGATTTGTTGTTGGCTGCCGCGTCCGGGGTGGAGGCGACGACCACGAAGGTGCGGAACGTCATCGCGACCTTGGAGCGAGTGTTCGAATCCGATGAGATTCCGCCCGCCGAAGATGTGGATCGGAACGAGCTCCGGATCGCGTCGACATTGAATGGTCGGGTGGTGGTGCGCGGCGATTTCGACGCCATCACCGGCGAAATGCTGCTCTCCGCCCTGTCGAATCTGACGATGCCCACCCCGGCACCCGATGGAACCCCCGATGCCCGGTCGGCAGCGAAGCGGACCGCGGACGGGTTCACCGAACTGATCCGCCGCTACCTCGACTGCGCCAAAACCGGCACCGACGGTGGTCAGCGTCCGCACGTGAACGTGCACATCAACGCCCGCGATCTGGCTGAGCATCGGGACTGCGCCGCCGCACCCTCGCCCGATGGTGGTGGAGTGGCTGTGTCGGATCTCGATGTCGGGCACATGCCGTGGCTCGGACCGCTGTCGGTATCGCAGACCAGACTCCTCGGGTGTGACTGTTTCCTGTCGACTGTTC
Source organism: Rhodococcus sp. AQ5-07 (assembly GCF_009707305.1). NCBI lineage: Bacteria > Bacillati > Actinomycetota > Actinomycetes > Mycobacteriales > Nocardiaceae > Rhodococcus > Rhodococcus sp. AQ5-07. The sequence goes on from NZ_CP046099.1 coordinate 740,262, forward strand.
TGCTCGACGACCACGGGGCGCCGTTGGATGCGAAACCCGGGAAACGGTTGGTGTCCGCCGAACAGCGAGTGGCGTTGATCGCCCGCGACAAAGGCTGCGCGTTCCCCGGCTGCACGTGTGTACCGGCCTGGACGGATGCGCACCATATTCGGCACTGGGCCAACGGCGGGCCGACGGTGATGAGCAACCTTGTCCTGCTGTGCCGTTCGCATCACCGGCTGATGCACCGCAAATCCAGGTTCGTCGGGAAATGGGAAATCCGGATCGGAGTCGACAACAAACCGTGGTTCATCCCGCCGCCCTCGATCGATCCGCGGCAGCACCCGCGGCCCGCGAACACCACATTCAAAACCTGAGGGATCAAGCCTCTTCGGCGACAACAAAAACGACCAGCTTCGCATCGGCATGAACCCGATGCGAGGCTGGTCAGTGGTGCTTGGAGAAAACGTGCGTGGAGAAAACGTGCTTGGAGAAATCGTGTCAGAAGATGCTCTGCGTGCGCCAGAGATCCGAGACGGAAACCCCGACACGCTCGAGAAGTGTTCGTACCAAAGGTAATCCGATACCGATGACACTCGAGGGATCACCCTCGATCCTCTCCACGAACCAGCCGCCGAGACTGTCGAGCGTGAATGCTCCGGCGACTTGGAGCGGTTCGCCCGTTGCCAGGTATGCCTCGAGATCTTCGGTGGACGGTTGCGCGAAATGAACCACTGTTGCGCTGTGATCCGAGGCCATGCGAACGATGCGGCCGTCGGCGACGCGTAGGACACAGTGCCCGGTCAAGAGAGTGGCGCTGCGTCCGGCCATTGCGGCCCATCGCTTTCGGGCGATGTCTACGCTGCCTGGCTTGCCTTGAAGTTGCCCGTCGATCAGGAGCATCGAATCGCACCCGACAACGACTACGTCGGTGAGATTGTCGGCGGCGAGGCCGGGAACGATCTCGGCGGCCTTGGCCTCCGCCAGCACCGTCACGACTTTTTCGGGAGCGGCGTCGGGGCCGAGGTTGTCGGCAATCTTGTCCTCGTCGACGCCGGAGACACGCACAAGCGGCGAAACCCCGGCCGCCCGCAGAACTGCGAGGCGAGCCGGGGACGCTGAAGCTAGAACCAGTTGAGTCACGTCAGCAAGTGATCGTCAGCTGCGACGGATCGCGGGGTTCAGGTACGCGTACGGCGAGAACGGCGCACGCGTGCGGTGGAACTGAGTCGGATCGCCCCAGGTCTCCGCGGGAACATTCGACTCGGGAGCCTGACCGCTGCCGGCAGCCGCGGCAAGCACGCTGACCAGTGCCGCGATCTCGACGTCGGTGGGCGAACCCTTGACGATCTTGATGACCGACGCGTCGGAGGTCGACGTCTCGGTCAGCTCCGTGAGCGAAGCGTCCGTCGCGCTTCCCTCGACGACCGCACCGTTGGTCGGTGCAGTCTCCGCCAGTGCGACATCTTCGCTGAGAATGTCCTCGGTGGTTGCGGTCATAGGGGAATGTTCCCATGCTTCTTGGGCGGAAGGGAAACGGCCTTGCGCTCGAGCAGTCGCAATGCGGAAACGATTTGTCCGCGGGTGTGCGACGGAGGAATGACAGCGTCGACGTATCCGCGCTCAGCGGCGACGTACGGGTTGACGAGGGTGTCCTCGTACTCGTTCTGCAGCTTGAGGCGCAATGCATCGACGTCTTCGCCGTTCTTCGCGGCTTCGAGAAGCTGCTTGCGGTAGACGAATCCGACAGCTCCGGATGCACCCATGACGGCGATCTGAGCGGTCGGCCATGCCAGGTTCACGTCGGCGCCCATGTGCTTGGAGCCCATGACGTCGTACGCTCCGCCGTAAGCCTTGCGGGTGATGACCGTGATCTTGCCGACCGTTGCTTCGCCGTACGCGTAGAGGAGCTTCGCGCCGCGACGGATGATGCCGTTGTATTCCTGCTCGGTTCCGGGAAGGAAACCGGGAACGTCGACGAGGGTGATGATCGGGACGTTGAACGCGTCGCAGGTACGCACGAAGCGTGCGGCCTTCTCCGAGGCGTCGATGTCGAGGCAGCCCGCGAACTGGGTGGGCTGGTTGGCGACGATGCCGACCGAGCGGCCGTCGACGCGACCGAAACCGACGATGATGTTCATCGCGCGCTCGGCCTGGACCTCGAGGAACTCGTCGTCGTCGAGGATGCGACGGATGACCTCGTGCATGTCGTACGGCTGGTTGGCCGAATCCGGGATGAGGGTGTCGAGTTCGATGTCCTCAGCGGTCAGGCTGTCTTCGATCGAACCGACGATCGGGTCGGTGATCTCGCCGCGGGGAGCTGCTGCCTGGTTGTTGGACGGCAGGTAGCTGAGCAGGTCCTTGACGTAGTCGAGGGCATCCTGCTCGCCGGAAGCGACGTAGTGGGCGACTCCGGACTTGACCATGTGGGTGCGAGCACCACCGAGGTCTTCCATCGTGACGTCTTCGCCGGTGACTGTCTTGATGACGTCGGGGCCGGTGACGAACATCTGGGAAGTCTCGTCGACCATCACGACGAAGTCGGTCAGTGCGGGGGAGTAGACGTGGCCGCCGGCGGCGGGTCCCATGATCAGTGAGATCTGGGGGATGACACCCGAGGCCTGGACGTTGCGGTGGAAGATCTCGCCGTAAAGGCCGAGCGAGACGACGCCTTCCTGAATGCGCGCGCCTGCACCTTCGTTGATGCCGACGAGGGGGCGACCGGTGCGGATCGCGAGGTCCATGACCTTGACGATCTTCTCACCGTAGATTTCGCCGAGCGATCCGCCGAAAACGGTGGCGTCCTGTGAGAAGACACAGACGTCGCGGCCGTCGATGGTGCCGTAACCGGTGACGACGCCGTCGCCGACCGGGCGGTTGTCAGCGAGACCGAAGTTCACACTTCGGTGCCGTGCCAGTGCGTCGAGTTCGACGAAGGAGCCCTCGTCGAGGAGGGCGGTGATGCGCTCGCGGGCGGTCAGCTTGCCTTTGGCGTGCACCTTGTCGATGGCGGCTTCGCCGCTCGGTGCCTGCGCCTGGGCTTGGCGATTCCGCAGGTCCGCGAGCTTTCCCGCGGTCGTGTGGATATCGGGTGCGGCCGCCGCCTCCGGCGCGTTCGGCTCTTGGACAGTGGTCATGGACGTGAGCTTAACGAGAGTGCGTGGGGGGCTTCGAAGGCAGGTCCGATTGTCGCTGTCTTGCAGGCTCAAGCTACTGACCAGTACATTCTCGCTGTCGTCATAGGCTGGGGCTATGTGGACCGACTTGAACCGCCCGCCCCTCGACGGCAATGCCCTACGACGCGCACTCGTGCGCAGTGACAACGACGACGCGCGCGTTTTCTGGAACCGCCTCGACGTTGTCGAGGAGACCGGTTCGACGAACGCGGATCTCCTTGCGCGAGCGGCAGATCCGGATGCCGACCGTCACGTTCTGATCGCCGAGTATCAGGCGAGTGCCCGCGGCCGTCATTCGCGCACTTGGGTGAGTCCGCCGCAAGCGCAGATCTCGATGTCGGTTCTGCTGTCGATGCCCGGAATGAATCTCACGGACATGGGTTGGCTCCCGCTACTGTCGGGAATCGCGGTCGTCGACGCGCTGCGGAACGTGGCCGAAGTGCCCGCAGAACTCAAGTGGCCGAACGACGTTCTCATCGGTGACAAGAAGGTCGCCGGAATTCTGGCCGAGGTGGCAAGGACAGCGCCCGATCCCGCGGTGGTGGTGGGCATCGGGTTGAACGTGAGCCTGGGTGTCGAGGAGCTGCCCGTCCCGACCGCTACATCACTCCTCATCGAAGAAGCATCGACTGTCGACCGCGACACCCTCGTTCGAGCAATTGCCCGTGAGTTGGCGACGCAATTCCGTGCTTGGGAATCATCGAAATGGGATACATCTGTGTTGGCTGCCGAATACCGGCAGCGTTGCGGGACGCTGGGCAAACGAGTCCGCGCGGTCTTGCCGGGCGACAAGGAGGTGTTCGGTATCGCGACCGACATCGACACTTCCGGCCGCGTTGTCATCGAAATCGAGGGAACAGATGGGGAGACCTTTGCGGTCGCTGCGGGTGATATCACGCACCTTCGGGCCGCCCCGGTAGCCGAATCGTGAGCCTTGCCGGATTTTCTGGCACCAAAGTGCTAATTTTTGGCCCTGGCCGGTTTTCGAACCAACCGTCCGTCCTTCATTTCATTTAACTGCGGGATTTACTGAGCTGCCTAGGGGCGTCATGACCACACCGATCGTTGTTCCGACCGAAGCCGAGACGGCCGAGAGCGCTCGCCGCGTGCTCACCGGTGTGACGGTGCTGCTCGGTGTCCTCACATTGGGCCTGGGTATCGCCGTACTCGCATGGCCGGACGCCACCCTTTTCGTGGTCGCGGTGGTAATTGCGATTCAGTTGTTCGGATTCGGAATCGTCCAGATCATCCGTTCGTTCGCGGACGTGACGGCTTCGGGTGGAACTCGGACGCTTGTCGCGATCTCCGGCTCGTTGGCAGTGCTCCTCGGATTCCTGGTTCTCCGTAGCCCTTTGCAGACGGTGGTTCTGATCGCATTGGTGATCGGTGCCTGGTGGGTATTCCGTGGCGTTCTCGATCTGGTCGACGCGGCGTCCGGGCACACCGTCGATCGCGGTCTGTCGATCGTGCTCGGAGTCATCAGCATCGTCGCGGGTGCAATCGTCCTTCTGCAGCCCGAACTCTCGCTCGACGTCTTCCGCATCGTGGTCGGCGTGTGGATGGTGCTGTACGGCATCATCATCGTCGTGACCCCGTTGGTGCTGCGAAAGATCGCGCAGCCCTGAACGTGGGTGTGCCTGAACGTGGGTCTGCCTGAAAGTCGGTGCGGGATGGCAGACTTCCCGTCATGGGATATCCCGAAGACGCCCTCGCTCAGGACGAGGAACTGATACTGCATCGCCATCCTCATTGGAAGATGTTGGTGCTTCCGGCGCTGACGTTCGTGCTTGCGACGGCCGTCGCCGGGTTCTTGTTGGGCCTCGCACAGACGAGATTGGACGGCACGGCTCGCACCGTGTCGTCCATCGCCATCGGAATCATCTGGCTCGGTGTCGTGGCCTGGCGATCGGTTGCGCCGTTCACGGTCTGGAAGTTCACGCATTTCATCGTCACCGATCGGCGAGTGCTCATACGCCACGGAGTGCTCACGCATACCGGTATCGACATCCCCATGGGGCGGATCAGCAATGTTCAGTTCCGCCACGGCTTGATCGATCGAATGCTCAAGACCGGAACTCTGGTCATCGCCTCTGCCAGTGACGATCCGCTCGAGTTCGACGACATTCCTGACGTCGAGCACGTTCACGCCCTGCTGTATCACCAGGTTTTCGATTCCATGCAGCAGCCACCATCGCAGCCACCGCAGCGGCCGGCGGGTGAAAACGACGACCCGAACGATCGAAATGGCTGGTAATCAACGTGCAAAGGCGTGTTGTCCGTAGTCTGTTCGTGTGACTGCCGTATTGCTAGCCGAAGACGACGAGGCCATTGCCGCACCCCTCTCCCGCGCACTTGGGCGTGAAGGGTATTCGGTGACGGTCGAACCGACCGGACCCGCTGCGTTGCAGCAGGCGCTCGAAGGTGATTTCGATCTGTTGATTCTCGATCTCGGCCTTCCGGGCATGGACGGCCTCGAGGTCTGTCGACAGATTCGTGCGCATCGCACCTCGCTCGCCGTGCTGATGTTGACCGCCAGAACCGACGAAGTCGACTTCGTGGTCGGGTTGGACGCCGGCGCAGACGACTACGTCAGCAAGCCGTTTCGTCTCGCCGAGTTGATGGCACGTGTGCGAGCACTCCTGCGTCGCCACGGTGGCCGCGAGGACACGATCGTCGAGGTCGGTGGCATCAGGCTCGAGCCCGCGGCACGACGCGTACTCGTCAACGGCTCCGAAATCGCCTTGGCCAACAAGGAATACGAACTTCTGCGGGTCCTCCTCGAACATGCCGGGGAAGTAGTATCGCGCGATACGATCCTTCGTGAGGTGTGGGGCGACGTCGAGCTTCGTGGATCGAAGACGCTCGACATGCACATGTCGTGGCTGCGCCGCAAGATCGGTGACGAGGGCCCCGCTGTGGAACGCAGAATTGCCACCGTCCGCGGTGTCGGTTTCCGAATCAACACCGACTAACTTCTCGAGAATCAGGAACTGCCGGCATGCGGCGTCGCATATTGCAGTCGATTCTCGCTGTCGTGATCATGACGGCGTTGCTGCTGGGAGTTCCGCTGATCTACACGGCGTGGCTCTGGGTGGAGGACGTGACGCGAAGTGATCTCCGGGTGCGCCTCGACCGGATGGCCGCTGAGGTCATCGCGCAAGAGGGGACGAACGGGCTCGTCGAAGGTGCGTTGAACACCGATTCGCTCAAGGTTCTCACCCCGAACGACGGGCGCCTCGTCGTCGTGTATCCGACCGTCGTCGACGGCGCTGCACGCGTCGACGTCGGTGAGGCGACGGTCAAGAACGCACTCGTCGAATCGCTCGCGATGGGAACGTCCGGCTCGTTGCGTCTCGAGGTGCCGTCGGAGAACTTGCGCACCCAGCAGAAGCAAGCGGTGATGGCCGTCGGTGTGCTCGTGCTTCTGTCCATCACGGCAGGCACCGTGGTCGCTGTGGTCACTGCACGTCGGCTTGCCGATCCGCTGCAGGATGTGGCCGACCGGGCGGCGCGCCTCGCCGAAGGTGACTTCCGGCCGGATCCTCGTCGGCACGACATCCCCGAACTCGACCGCGTGTCCGACGTCCTCGACGCGGCAACTGTGGAGATTTCGGTGCGGCTGCAACGAGAACGCGCGCTGGTCGCGGATGTCTCGCATCAACTGCGCAGTCGACTGACTGCAGTGCGGCTGCGCTTGGACGAGTTGTCCGTTCACGAAGATCCTGACGTCGTGAACGAGGCCGAGGAAGCCATGGCGCAAGTGGACAGGCTCACCGACGGAATCGACGACCTGATTCGCTCGTCGCGCACCAGTGGGTCATCGGCGAGTCTGGTGTCGGTAGTCGGCGAGCTGGAACAGGTGACCCGCGACTGGCAGGCTCAGTTCGACGGAGAGGGACGCAGGCTCCGCCTACGCGGCGATCGCGCGGTGATGGCCGCGACCACAGGTTCGCGTCTGCGTGAAGCTGTTTCCGTTCTGGTCGACAATTCGTTCGAACACGGTGAAGGTACGTGCACGGTGTCTGTCCGATTGATCGACGGTACCGGGCGCAGTTCGTCTCGTCGTGACTCGATGGTGTGCGTCGAGGTCACCGACGAAGGCTCCGGCGTGGAGAACGACCTTGCACCGCACATTTTCGACAGAGGATTTTCAGGGGCCGGGTCCACCGGCGTCGGGTTGGCGCTCGCACGTGCACTGATCGAAGCCGACGGGGGCCGACTGGAACTGCAGAGGCGTAAGCCTGCCTTGTTCGCGGTCTTCCTGCCGGTGGCCAACACTGCGCCGACCGCGGACGTCGTTCCGCACCGCGAACCGCGCTGACCGAAAGGCTCGCGCAGACGGAAAACTCAGGAGTGCCCGAGCTCCTCTTCGGCATCAGGAATGACCGGGTCAGGCGCCGTGGTTTCGGATAACGCCGTGGTTTCGGATAACGCTGTGGTTTCGGACAATCCTGTGGTGTCGGACAGTTCGAGCGGTTCCGGATTCTCGTCGGGAAACACGAACTTGCGGAAGGCCCAGAATCGGAACGCCATCTGCAGCAGGTTGCCGATGACGTACGCACTGATGAAGTCGGCGATGTTCTCCGTCGCCAAGCTGACTTCGGGTACGCGCAGGTTGAAGACGTAACTGGAGATGTAGAGCGGTATGAAGCTGATGACGACGCCGATGGCGCTGATGATGAAGAACAGCGCAGCTTCGTGCGCTGGCTCACGGCCACCACGGTTCTTGAACGACCACTCGCGGTTGAGAATGTACGACGCGATCACCGCGACGACGCCGGCGATGATCTTGGCCGTGATCGGCTTGGATTCGAGGATCGACAGCTTGAGCGTGTAGAAGATGCCTGAGTCGATCAGGAAGGTAGTTCCGCCGACGATCGCGAATTTGATCAGCTCGCTGTGACGCAGAGCGATGTCACGAAACGGTTGGGGTATGCGGGCAATGACCCCGTCGACAAATGGCACAACAGATGAGTTTACGAAACGAAACCGCGTTACCACCAATTTGCCGCGGATTCATCAGCAGAATCACAGATTGGGAACGCTGAATGAACGGGCGAACGCGGCACATGACAACATAGAGAGCCGTGACCGGCAACAACGATCCCGCGCAGATCCCCGCCCGCCCGACCACCCCTCGACCGGCAAAAGCATCCATGCCCGTCGTCACCATGATCGGTGGCGGACAGTTGGCCAGGATGACTCACCAGGCGGCGGTGGCCCTGGGCCAGACGCTCCGAGTGCTCTCCGGGACTGCGGACGAGCCGGCAGCTCAGGTCAGCCCCGATGTCGTGCTCGGTAGCCACACCGACCTCGACGCTCTTCGCCGCGCAGCGGTCGGTTCCAACGCGTTGACGTTCGACCACGAGCACGTGCCGACCGAACATCTCGAGGTTCTTGTTGCCGAAGGCGTGAACGTTCAGCCTCCGCCGCAGGCTCTGATCTTCGCTCAGGACAAATTGCTGATGCGTCGCAAACTTGCCGAACTGGGCGCACCTGTACCCGCGTACGCCGAAGTGACGTGGGCGGAAGACGTCGTGCGTTTCGGTGCCGAACACGGTTGGCCGCTTGTCATCAAGGCAACCCGCGGAGGCTACGACGGCCGGGGCGTCTGGATCACCGATGATCAGGACGAAGCAGAAGCCATTGTCACCGAGCAGTTGGACAGGGGTGTTCCGCTGATCGTCGAGGAAATGGTCTCGATGCGTCGGGAACTGTCTGCCATGGTTGCGCGGTCGCCGTTCGGACAGGGCGCTACGTGGCCGGTCGTAGAGACCGTTCAGCGCAACGGCCAGTGCGCCGTCGTGATCGCACCTGCCCCCGCCCTTTCGAGTGCCGTTGCCGAGGAAGCCGAACAATTGGCGCTGCGCATCGCTTCCGAGTTGGGTGTCGTCGGCTCGATGGCCGTCGAACTCTTCGAGACGGCTGACGGCACTCTCGTGGTCAACGAGCTGGCAATGCGCCCGCACAACTCCGGTCACTGGACGATGGACGGCGCACGCACCTCTCAGTTCGAACAGCATCTGCGTGCCGTTCTCGACTACCCGCTCGGCGACACCTCGCCGATCGCGCCGGTCACGGTGATGGCAAACGTTCTGGGTGCACCGGAAGCGCCCGAGATGACGATGGACGAGCGTGTCCATCACCTCTTCGCGCGGATGCCCGATGCGAAGATCCACCTGTACGGCAAGGGTGAGCGCAAGGATCGCAAGATCGGCCACGTCAACATCGTCGGCGGCGCCGGATCCATCGACGATCCGAATTACGTTGCCGCAGTTCGCGAACGCGCCGAGCGCGCAGCACATTGGCTTTCGTATGCAGTTTGGACCGACGGATGGGATGTACACGGTGAGTGAGAGCGCGCAGGTCGGCCTGATCATGGGCAGCGATTCGGATTGGCCGATCATGGAAGCTGCAGCCGAAGCTCTGGCCGAGTTCGGTATCCGCTTCGAGGTCGGTGTCGTCTCGGCGCATCGCACGCCTCAGCGGATGCTCGACTACGCCAAGGAAGCCGCGGGCCGCGGAATCAAGGTCATCATCGCCGGTGCCGGTGGCGCCGCGCATCTTCCGGGCATGGTTGCCTCGGCTACACCGTTGCCGGTCATCGGTGTTCCGGTGCCGCTCAAGTACCTCGACGGTATGGATTCACTCCTCTCGATCGTGCAGATGCCGGCCGGCGTCCCGGTGGCGACGGTCTCGATCGGCGGCGCTCGCAACGCCGGTCTGTTGGCCGCTCGGATCCTCGGCGCTTCGGATCCCGCACTGCAGCAGCGGATGGTGGCTTTCCAGGAGAGCCTCGAGGCGATGGTGCTCGACAAGGACAAGGCGCTCCGCGAGAAACTGCTGGGCTGATCTTCTCGTGTGTGCACGGCGTGGGCTGCCGCTGATCCGAGCGAGTCGGGGCAGCGCGCAGTCCGCATTCGTCACTCGCGTCGCCCTGTTCTACGCCGGGATTCTCGGCGCGGACATCCGCTTCGACGACGAGTCCGGGATCTTTGTCGCTTCCGGGCTGCGCGGCGGGTTCGCCAGAGGCGGAACGACTCTCGGTGGTGTGTACCTCACCCGGCGAAACACGACTCGATCCGTCCTTCGCCACGAGGCCGTTCACGCGGACCAATGGGCCAGGTACGGAATCGTATTCGGGCTGCTGTACCTGCGTGAGGAGTTGCGTCATCGCGGTCCGCGGAACCGATTCGAAATCGAGGCCGGTCTCGAAGACGGCGGTTACCGCACCTGAGTGAAAGCTCGTCAGTAAAAGCTACTCTTGGCGGCATGGCTCGTTTTCCGACTAGTGAACGCTTCGTCCGCTGGAGCGCGGAACATGCTCGCGGTGTGGACATCTGCATTGCGACGGTTGCCGCACTGTTCAGCGTTGTCGTTGCGGTCGAGGCGAGTCCGCTGGCGGTGTTCGTCTCGCTGGGTATGACCGTTCCGTTGGCATGGCGACGCTCGCGCCCCGAACTCTCCGGCATGGTGATCGCAGGGTTCGCAGTTCTACACGTGATCTTCATCGGCAACACACTGCTCGCATCGGCCGTTGTCGTGCCCATCTCCCTGTACGCGCTGGCCGCCTATGGCGCTCGGTGGAGTTCGCTCACCGGCCTGGTGCTCGCGTTGCTCGGCTCGATTGCCGGAACTGTTCGATACTTCGGCTACGACGGAATCCCGGTGTCTTCGCAGGTCATGCAGTCCGTGGCCGTCATGATCTTCATGCTCGCGGTCTGGGCGTTCGGTGATTTGCGTCGAGTTCGCACCAAACAATTGGAAGGTCTGACCGAGCGCGCACGGTTGCTCGAACTCGAGCGTGCGCAGGAAGCGGAAATCGCGACGATCAGCGAACGCTCGAGGATTGCGCGCGAGATGCACGACATCGTCGCGCATTCGTTGACCGTTGTCATCGCTCAGGCTGACGGCGGACGCTACAGCGCGGCCAAGGATCCTCAGGCTGCAATCCAGGCGCTCGAAACCATTGCCTCCACCGGTCGCCAAGCGTTGACCGACATGCGATCGCTTCTGTCCGTCCTGCGTGAGGACACGCCCCGGGATTTCTCGGTGATCCCGGGCGCCGGTGATATCGACAGTCTCTTCCACGAGTTACGCAGCAGCGGACTCGACATCGCCGTCAGTGTGACCGGTGAACCACGCGAACTCTCTGCGGGTGCGGGGTTGACGGCCTATCGCATCGTCCAGGAATCGCTGACGAACGTTCTCAAACATGCGGGGCCAGGAGCACAGGCGAGCGTCGAGATGACTTGGGCTGAAACCGAACTCGTTCTCGGCATCACCGACGACGGACGAGGCGGCAGCGCCGCGCTGGTCGAATCGTCACCAGGCGGGCAGGGCCTGATCGGAATGGCCGAGCGCGCCAAACTGCACGGAGGCAAAGTAACCGCCGGGCCGAAATCAGGCGGCGGATACAGTGTCCGGGCCGTCCTGCCGTATGAACGAACGTCTGGGTAGGTCTTGAAACGTCTGAAGGTCTTAAGGTGAGTGGCATGGACGAACACGTGGCTCCGATCGCAGTGGCACTTATCGACGATCAGCAGCTGGTCCGCGCAGGTTTTCGAATGGTCATCGACTCGCAGCCGGATTTGTCCGTGGTGGTCGAGGCTTCGGACGGTCAGCAGGCCTTGACCGAGTTGGCGGCCCGACATGTCGACGTCGTCCTGATGGATGTCCAGATGCCGAAGATGGACGGCATCGAGGCGACCCGTCGGCTCCTGGCCGACCCCGATGCGCCGAAGGTCGTGGTGCTCACCACCTTCGACAACGACGAGTACGTGATGTCGGCAATCAGGGCGGGCGCCAGCGGCTTCCTGCTCAAGGACGTGCCACCGGAACAGTTGCTCGACGCCATCCGCACCGTGCATCGCGGGGACGCGGTGATCGAAGCTCGGGCCACTCGGCGACTGCTTCAGCACGTCGGACCTCTCCTGGAAGGTTCGGCGCCCGAATCGCAGTTGCCCGAAGAGCTGACACCGCGCGAGGTCGAGGTGCTCGAGGCCATGGCGTACGGGCTGTCGAATTCGGAGATCGCCGCAAAATTCCACGTCTCCGAAACGACAGTGAAAACCCATGTCGGACGGGTTCTTTCGAAGACTCATTCACGTGATCGTGTGCAGGCCGTCGTCTTTGCCTTCCAGATCGGACTTGTCCGGCGCGCAGATCTCCTGGGAACCGAGGGCTGACGCGCAGCCCTGTTCAGTCCTACCCCGGGATGACACCGGGCTCTCCAAGATCGCCCCGCGCTCCGACGCGGAGACCACTTGCGCTGCAATAACGTCGATTCCGTCATAGCGAGAAGCTTTACGGAGGGCAAAAAATGCATGCGCACACCACGACGGAACCAGCCGCAGTGCCGGCGATCACTGCCCGCGGTGTCACCAAGGTGTACGGCACCGGTGAGACCACGGTTCACGCGCTCGGCGGGGTCGACGTGGACTTCGGTCGTGAGCGGTTCACCGCGATCATGGGCCCGTCCGGCTCCGGAAAGTCGACGCTCATGCACTGTCTGGCCGGGCTCGACACGGTTTCGGGCGGACAGGTCTTCCTGGGCGACACCGAAGTCACGAAACTCGGCGACACGGAACTCACCGAACTTCGACGCGAGCGAATCGGATTCGTCTTCCAAGCGTTCAACCTGCTGCCGGTGCTCACTGCTCGGGAGAACATGCTGCTGCCGATGAAGCTGGCGGGTAGTGAACCCTCGCCCGAGTGGATGGACGAGGTGATCGGGAAACTGGGCCTGTCGAAGCGCCTCGACCACCTGCCGCACGAGTTGTCCGGTGGTCAGCAGCAGCGTGTAGCTGTCGCCCGCGCACTACTGCCGCAGCCCGACGTGATTTTTGCCGACGAGCCCACGGGAAATTTGGATTCCCGTTCCGGGACCGAGGTTCTGGGCCTCTTGCGCACCAGTGTTCGGGAGACCGGTCAGACGGTTGTCATGGTGACACACGATCCGGTGGCGGCGTCGTATGCGGACCGAGTCGTGTTGATCGCGGACGGGTGTATTGCCGGAGAGATCGACCGTCCCACCGTCGACTCGGTGATCGGTGCCATGCGAGCACTCGGTGCCGACGACCTGGCTGATGTTCCTGCAGTTTCGGGTGCACTGCGATGAGGGGTCTGGCCTTTGCCCAGGCGCGGGCACATGCCGGGCGCTATGTGGCTTCGATACTCGCCGTGGTGATCGCAGTCGGATACATCGTCGCGACTTTGACATTGAGCTCGACGGTCGATGCGAGTGTGAGTAAATCACTTGCGACGCAATACGAAACCACGGATGTCGTCGCCTCCGGTCCAGGCGTGACGGAAGCACTGTTGAGTGCGGTGCCGGGCGTCTCGGCAGTCGCCGACGACGTGTCGACGTATGTTCGCGTCGACTCCGAGGCAAAGGGCGCGTCCTACGGGGATGCTCTCTCGATCGCCGACAATCCCGAATTGCGTTGGGAGAACTTGTCGGAGGGTTCGCTTCCGGCCGGTCTGGGGCAGGTGTTGGTGAGCGCGGACTCCGGGATACCGACGGGTGCCCGAATCGCTGTCACGGCAAGGGATTCGACGGTCGGTGCCGCTGCGCCCACCGCGCAGGTGGTCGGGCTGGTCGATCTCTCCGGTTCGGCGCAACGACTGGGCGGGATCAAGATATTCACCACCGCCGAGCAGGTGAGCGCGTGGGCCGGGGACAGCGCCAAACGTGAGTTCCGTGTCGCCGGTGACGGTTCGCGCTCTCAGCAACAACTCGTGGATTCGATCGCGAGCGCGTTGCCCGCGGACTCCACCGTGTTGACGGGAGAAGAAGCCACCGACAACGCGGCAGCGGAATACATGGGTGGCACCAAGATCCTCAGCACGGTGTTGCTCGCCTTCGGTGCCATTGCCGTTGTTGTTGCCGCGCTGGTGATCGCCAATACGTTTGCCGTTCTGCTCGCCGCGCGCACTCAGGAACTCGCGTTGCTGCGATGCGTCGGCGCCACAGCCAAACAGGTTCGCCGGAGCATTCGCAGCGAAGCCGCTGCGGTCGGCGTGATCGCCTCGGTGATCGGCGTCGGACTCGGTGTCGGACTTGCCTGGGCGATCGGTCGCGTAGCAACGGCCGCAGATGTGCCGGTGCCTCTTTCGTCACTGAGCGTCACCCCGGTGACCGTGCTGGTCGGTCTTGCCGTTGGCATCGTGATGACGATGCTCGCTGCATCTGCGCCCGGGCGGGCGGCAACGAGGCTCTCCCCGCTCGCGGCACTGCAGCCGATGGAGTCCAAGCCCGAGAGCGTTCAGGTATCGGTCGTGCGCCGGGTTCTGGGCGTCGTGATACTGCTCGCGGGCATCGCGATGACCGTCCTGGGAGTGACGAATCAGCAGGTGCCGGCGGCGACTGCCGGTGGACTCTTTTCGTTCCTGGGGATCGCAGCACTGTCCGGGCGAATCGTGCCCGCGCTGATCAATGCCGCCGGCGGAGTGCTGGCGAGACTGATCGGTCCGGTGGGAAGCCTGGCAGCAGGCAACGCCGGTCGGAACCCACGCCGGACCTCGGCGACAGCCACGGCCCTGTTGATCGGTGTGGCCTTGACGAGCACGCTCGTCGTGGGAATCGCGACGGTCAAGGAAGCCGCACCTGCGGCGATGGACAGTCAATTCCCCGTCGACGTCATGGTGAGCAGTTCCGGTTCGGCACCGCTTCCCGCAGGGTTGGGCACAGACATCGCCGCGGTCAACGGCGTCGGCGCGGTGAGCGGTCTGGACAAGGCCGAACTGACGATCGACGGGCGCGGTTCGTTGACCGGGTTCGGTGTCGACGCTGCCCAGGTGAAAGATGTTCTGCGTACCGAGATCTCGGTACCCGCGGCCGGTCAGTTGGTGCTCTCGCCCGCTGACCTGACCGAATACAAACTCTCGGTGGGCGAGACGGCGACGGTGCGCGGAGATCGCGGTGCCGTCAACGTCAGCGTGGTCGAGGGTGTGAAAGGTCAACCAGCGCTGTTGGATCGAGGCGATCTGGGTGCAGCGGCCACTGCTCCGACCACCGATTCCTACTGGGTCAGGTTGGGGACGGACACCGACGAAGAGGCGCTCGCTGCCACCGACCGCATCACCGAACTGGCACGCCAGGAAGCTCCGGGCAGCGATGTTCAAGGAATGACCGAAATGCGCTCGGCTCTCGATTCGATCCTCGACACCATGCTCATGGTGGTTGCCGGGTTGCTGTCGGTAGCGGTGTTGATCGCTCTGATCGGGGTGGGAAACACCATGGCACTGTCGGTTCTCGAACGGCGCCGCGAATCCGGACTGCTTCGCGCACTCGGACTGACCAAGAAGGGAATTCGAGCCATGTTGATCTGGGAAGCACTGCTGGTGGCAGGAGTTGCATCGGTGATCGGAGTGCTGTTCGGGATGGTGTTCGGTGTAGCCGGTACCGCCTCGGTGTTCGGGATCGAGGACGTCGCCCTCAGCGCAGTGCCGTGGGCGCAATTGGTAGCCATCGTGTTGATCGGCGGAATCTGCGGTGTGATCGCGTCACTGCTCCCCGCTAGGAGGGCGGGGCTGGTGTCACCGGTGACAGCTCTCGCGAGCTAGCGTTCAGAACTGCTTCGTGACCTTCTCGGTGCCCACTCGGCGCGCGGTAGCTTCCGCGTCCGGGTGGGCTACCTGCACGAGTGAGGCGCCCGCGGCGAGAACGGCCAGAAGCCCGTCGATCAATTCGTCTGCCGTGTCCCACGTGCGGCTGGAGAGGACACGATCCGTCGACGCCAATTCGACGTTCTTCGACGATGCCCGTGCGGCGTCGATCGTGTCCGCTACGGACCGGCCTTCCAGCGCCGAACCGGCTCCGGCGCTACGGAACTGGTCGCCGTGGACACGAATGGAGGTTGCGTAGTCGGCGACGCCGAGCGGAAGATCGCTCAAACCTTTGCCGAACGCGTCGAGTGAGAGTGCGGCTACTTCCGGTACGTCCGCAACATCGTCCAGACGGTCGGCAGTGACAAAAGCCAGTTCGGCGTCGGCGTCGGGGGAGAGGACGACCTCACCGCCTGCCCACCACACACCCAGCAAGACGGCGACGCTCTGCCAGTGCGCGGGAAGCAGCACGGCAACTTTGCCGCCGGGCTCGAGGGCGAACTCGTCCCGAACCATGTTCGCTGTCTTTGCCGCCCAGTTGGCCAGAGTGCTCGCAGACAATTCGATGCGCTCGCCGGTGGCGTCGTCGTAGTAGGTCACGCGAGGGCCGGCCGGGTCGGCAGCCAGGATCGGTCCGAGGAGGGCGTCGGTCAGGTTGTCTACAGGCGAAGGCACGTAATCAGCTTACGCAGCCGTCCAGTTCACACCGCTTTCAGTTCACACAGTTTTCAGTTGACACAGCGCGGGCCGTTGGAGGCTGCGTCGATCGGCGGACCGGGAGGGGCAGGGGTGGGACTGGTCTCGGTGGTGCTCGCCGATTCAGTCGTGCTTGTCGCGCCTTCGGACGGGGATACCGCGTCCGCGGACTGCGGTCCGCTGTAGTCCTCGGCAATGACAACCCGAACCTTGCCCGAGGACAATGACGAATCCGCCTTGACCGTCAGACCGCCGAGTGCCTCGGCCACCGCGAGTGCAGCGTCGTCGTCCGCGGACTTTGCGAACACCGTCGATTCGGAGACGTCGGAGCCGGTGTTGTTGCCGACCTGTCCCTGCTTGTACCCGAGGGCACTCAATGCCTCGGAAACCCCGCTGGCCAACCCCGCGACGTCACTGGCATTAGCGACGTCGACCGTGATCGAGGATGCATTCACGGTGGTCGGTGCCTCGGAGGTCTCCTCCGAGTCCTCGCTGTCGGCGCCGACCAATCCGGCGATGTACTTCTTGACGGCCTTGGGATCGACCTTGACGATGGACTCGCCGTAATCGGTCATGCCGTTGATGTCGAGAACGGGAATGGTCTCGAATTGCACCTTTCCGCCGGCCAGATTCTGCAACTGCTTGGCGAATTCGATGATGTCCCAGTCGTCGTCGATGACGACGGAACGCTGAACGGCCGAGGTCAACTGACTGAGCTTGCCCGGGTCACTGAGGGTTTTTGCGCTCAGTACCTTACTGACGAGGGACGCCATGAACACCTGCTGGCGCACGATCCGGTCCAGGTCGCCGCGAGGAAGGTCGTGTCGTTGTCGCACGAAGCTCAGCGCGTCGGCGCCGTCGAGTGTCTGTTTCCCGGCTGCGAAGTTGGCTCCGGACATCGGTTCGTCGACTGGCGCGTTGAGGCAGACGTCGACTCCGCCCACTGCGTTGGTCAGCAGGACGAATCCGAGTAGACCGACTTCGGCGTAGTGATCGACGGTGATGCCGGTCAGATTTCCTACCGCTCCGATGAGCGCGGTCCGGCCGGCTTCCGTCGACTTCTTGTCTGCGTCGCTGTCGGACGACCCGTTGTTGACCAACTTCAGTCGCTCGGTTTCCTTGGTGGCACCGAACGCGGCGTTGATCTTCGACATACCGATACCGGGGACGTTGACGTACGCGTCTCGGGGAATCGAGATCGCGGTTGCCGAACTTCCGTCGTTGGGGACGCGGATCAAGATGATGGTGTCGGTGTTGGACGCAACTTCCTCACCAGCGCGCAACGAGTCGAGCTCGCTTTGTGAAAGCGGGTTGCCGTGTGCGTCGGTGCGACTGTCGGTTCCCACCATCAGAATGTCGATGGCTCCGTCCTTGCCCCCACCGAGGCCGAGTCCGCTTGCAGTGGCAAGGCTGTTTCTCAACGAGTCCACACCTCGCCATGCGAACCCGGTGACCAGCAGTACGAGCACGGAGAGCACCGCGACCGCTATGCGAGCCGGGCTCGTCTTGGTCCGAATCGGCGCAGGTCGTGGACGCGCGCGGCGCTGCGGTTGCTGGTGGGACACCCCTTCAGGTTACTGGTCCGATGCTCGGCCGCGGGTACCTCGACGCGGCGTGCCAGACTCAACCATGTGACGAATATCCTGCTCACCGGCGCCCGAGGGCAGCTCGGGACACGTATCGATGCTCTCGCAACGTCGGCGGGTCACACTGTGACGGCCGTCGGTTCCCGCGAGCTCGACATCACAGACAGCCGCGCGGTCGACGACTTCGTCTCGCCCGATGCGGTGCTGATCAACTGCGCTGCGTACACGGCGGTCGACGCCGCCGAGACCGACCAGGAGGCAGCGAGGGCGGTCAACGAGATCGGACCGCTGAATCTCGCGCGAGCGTGTGCGCGGGCCGGTTCGCGGTTGATCCACGTTTCGACGGACTACGTTTTTCCGGGTGACGCGAGCACTCCATACGACGTCGATGCACCGACCGGTCCCGCGACGGTCTACGGCCGAACCAAGCTGGACGGCGAGATCGCAGTACGAGAGTCGGGCGCCGACGTGGCCGTTGTCCGTACCGCGTGGGTGTATTCGGGTGTCGGTACGGATTTTGTCGCCACGATGCGCAGGCTCGAAGCCGAACGAGAATTCGTGAACGTCGTGGACGACCAGATCGGGTCACCCACGTACAGCGTCGATCTGGCCGGCGGCATCGTCGAACTCGCGCTGCGGGACTTCACGGGTGCGTCGACGTTCCACCTGACCAACGGCGGGCAAGCCAGTTGGTACGAGTTGGCGCGAGCGGTGTTCGAGGAGATCGGAGCAGACCCGGTGCGGGTGCGCCCGTGCAGCAGCGCGGACTTCGTGCGCCCTGCGCCCCGCCCGGCATATTCGGTTTTGTCCGAGCGCGCGTGGGTTACCGCGGGAATGACGCCGCTGCGTCCGTGGCGAGAGGCTCTGCACGCCGCTCTGGCGTGAGCATTGTTCGGGGCAGTGCCCGTGGGCGGCTAGGCTGACCGGCGTGAGTCCCAAGCTGGCCGTGGTAACGGTGACGTACTCCCCAGGCGAGCATCTTGAGAATTTCTTGAGCACGCTCGCCGCGGCGACGACAGAAAAACCCCAGGTCATCATGGCCGACAACGGGTCGACCGATGGTGCGCCGGAGGCGGCGGATGCCAAGTACGAGCATGTTCGTCTGCTTCGTACAGGGGGAAACATCGGCTACGGCGGAGCGATAAATCGGGCTGTGGCGGAGATCGATTCGTCGATCGAATTTGTCGTGATTTCCAATCCTGACGTCCAATGGGCACCCGGTTCACTCGACGAATTGGTCGCTGCGGCAAATCGGTGGCCAAGGGCCGGTGCACTGGGGCCGAAGGTCCTCGAACCGGACGGAAGTGTCTATCCGTCGGCACGAACGGTGCCCGACATCACCTCGGGCGTCGGGCACGCATTGCTCGGCACCGTGTGGCCGAAGAACCCGTGGACTGCTCGTTACCGTCAGGAGAACGAGGCAGTCACCGAGCGCTCCGTCGGTTGGCTTTCCGGGTCGTGCCTGTTGGTACGACGTGGTGCCTTCGACGCCATCTCCGGGTTCGACTCGCGATACTTCATGTACATGGAGGACGTCGATTTCGGTGATCGCCTCGGAAAAGCCGGGTGGCTCAACGTCTTTGTTCCCTCCGCTGTCGTGACCCATGCCAAAGGCCATGCGGCAGGCCGGCATCCGGAACTGATGCTGCCCGCTCATCATCGCAGCGCATACCAGTTCCAAGCTGATCGTCATCCGCACTGGTGGCAGGCTCCGCTGCGACTTGCCTTGCGCGGTGGCCTGGCCGTGCGGTCCAAGATCGCCGTAGCTTCTGCTGTTCGCGAGCGCGCTCGCACCGACGACTCGACCGACAACCCATCAGTTTCGAACCACGGGGGAAAATGATGTCCGATCCGAATCCGACCGACGCCGTAATCCTGGTAGGCGGCAAGGGCACTCGGCTGCGTCCGTTGACGCTGTCGGCGCCCAAGCCGATGCTTCCGACCGCCGGCCTTCCGTTCCTGACGCATCTGCTTGCCAGGATCGAGGCTGCCGGTATCAAGCACGTGGTGCTCGGAACATCTTTCAAGGCAGAGGTATTCGAGGACTACTTCGGCGACGGCTCCAAGATGGGGCTCGAGATCGACTACGTCTTCGAGACCGAGCCGCTGGGCACCGGTGGCGGAATCCGCAACGTACTCCCGAAGTTGCGTGGCGACAACGTCATGGTGTTCAACGGTGACGTGCTCGGTGGCACCGACCTGAACGCCATTCTCGAGACCCACGAGAAGACGGACGCCGACGTGACCCTTCACCTGGTTCGTGTGGGAGACCCGCGTGCATTCGGTTGTGTTCCGACCGACGAGGACGGGCGAGTCTCGGCATTCCTGGAGAAGACCCAGGATCCGCCGACGGATCAGATCAACGCCGGCTGCTACGTCTTCAAGCGCGAGATCATCGAGCAGATCCCGGAGGGACGACCGGTATCGGTCGAGCGCGAGGTGTTCCCGAATCTCCTGGCCGAGGGCAAGCGGGTGTTCGGCCACGTCGACTCGTCGTACTGGCGTGACATGGGAACCCCCGAGGACTTCGTTCGCGGTTCCGCCGACCTGGTGCGAGGCATCGCGCCTTCGCCGGCTCTCGAAGGTCCGCGCGGCGAGTCGCTCGTTCACCCCGGGGCGGGAATTGCGCCTGGCGCCGTCCTGATCGGCGGCACGGTTGTCGGCCGTGGCGCAGAAGTCGGCGCAGGTGCGCGCCTCGACGGTGCGATTCTCTTCGACGGCGCCGTTGTGGAAGCCGGTGCGGTAGTCGAACGATCGATCCTCGGATTCGGCGTCCGTATCGGACCACGAGCACTGGTCCGCGACGCCGTCATCGGAGACGGCGCGGACATCGGTGCGCGGTGCGAATTGTTGCGCGGCGCACGTGTGTGGCCGGGGGTGACGCTGCCGGACGGTGGCGTGCGCTTCAGCACAGATGTGTGATCGTTAGCTGACCTACTGGAATACTGGCGGGTATGACTTCTCTTCCGAGCCGTTACGTTGCCCTCGGTGACTCGTTCACCGAGGGCGTCGGCGACGCCGACGAACGATTCCCCAACGGTCTGCGCGGGTGGGCAGACCGAGTGGCCGAGCAGCTGGCGGTGAACAACCCCGAGTTCCGCTACGCCAACCTGGCGATTCGTGGTCGCCTACTCGGACCGATCATCGACGAGCAGTTGGAACCCGCTCTGGCGTTGAAGCCCGATCTGGTGACCATCTACGCCGGCGGAAACGACATGATGCGTCCGAAGCTCGACATCGACGCGATGGTCGCCCGCTACGATTCGGCAATCGGCCAGCTCACTGCTTCCGGTGCGCAGGTTCTCATGTTCACCGCATACGACACCGGATGGTCCGCCTTCTTCGGCAAGATCCGCGGACGCCTGGCGATTTACAACGAGCTTGTTCGCGAGGTAGCGGACCGCCACGGCGCGACCCTCGTCGACTTCTGGCGATTCTCCGAATATCAGGACCTACGGATGTGGGACTGGGATCGCCTCCACATGTCGCCCGCCGGGCACGAGAACATGGCGACGCGGGTGCTCGACGTACTGGGCGTCGAACACGGATTGATCGCGCCCGACCTCGGGCCTGCGCCGGTTCTCACGAAAGCGGAAACTCGTCGCGAGGATCGTCAATGGGCGCGAGAGTTCTTGGTGCCGTGGGTAGCTCGGCGCGTGAAGGGAACATCTTCGGGCGACGGCGTGAGCGCCAAGCAACCCGAGCTGTCTCCGATTCAGTCCTGATTCTTGCGCTGATGGGCGAGCGCTACCAGGTGGTCGATGGTCTCGCGTTCGGCAGTCGGCGGTAGCGCGTCCACCGGCCACCACCGGAGGTCGGTGGACTCTGCGCTGCGGACGATATGTGAATTGTCCGGCGCCACAACAAGAAACCGTAGATCGAGATGTCTGGTCGGGACCCCGAGTGAGCACGTGATCGGATGTGTGTGGGCGGAGAGTAGGTCCGCGTCTATCCGAACGTCGTGAATTCCGGACTCCTCACGAGCCTCCCGCAATGCCGCATCGACTACCGTCTCGTCGTCGGGCTCGCAGTGACCTCCGAGCTGAATCCACCTGCCCACCTTGGGATGCAGGGTCAGTAAGACGTGGCAGCCACTCTCGTCGAGAACCAGAGACGACGCGGTGATGTGTCCTGGGGCATGGCGACGAAGGCAGCCGTCCGGAGCCGAATCGAGGAACGCGAGCATCGTGTGCCGCAGTGACTCGTCCGCTTCGGAGGACGTCGACCAGCCCTCCAGGACGCCCTTGGCGGAGGCGTGCAGCGATTCGGCTGACATGACCTACAGCTCCACCAACGCGTCCCCGGGGGCGGAGACCGTGCGCGGAGTCAGTGGTTCGAGGGGGTACCCGATTGCGACTGCGCCGAGTGGCTGCCAATCGGCCGGGAGATCGAGTTGTTCGCGTACGAGGTCGGCGGCGAAGATCGTCGATCCGATCCAGCAGCTTCCCACGCCGCGTGTGGCCAGCGAGACCAGCAGTCCCTGCACTGCCGCGCCGGCAGCGACGGTGAACATCGTGGACTCCGCCGCGGTACGTCGGGCATCCGGATAACTGTGTGCGCCGTCGGGCACGCAGAAGGGAATGACGACCTCGGGGGCATCGAACAGGATGTTTCCGCGGGCAACCCGCGCGTCGACGGATTCGTCGCTACGACCGTCCGCACGCAGATCGGCGGCCCACTTCTCACGCATCTGCTCGAGGAGCGACGTGCGGACCGACGCGGTCCGCAGCCACACGAATCGAACAGGCCTCGTGTGGTGGGGTGCTGGAGCGGTGAGTGCCTCGGCGATCGAGCTGCGAATGATCTCCGCGTCGACGGGATCACCTGCGAACTGCCGAACCGACCGACGCAACAGCAGCGCCTGGCCGCGGCCCATCGCCGTAGCCTCCTCGGTTCCCAGCCAGAACAGATCGTCCGGGCCGCGACGGATCAGATCCTGGCCACTCGAACCGTCGTCCTCGAATCGGAGTCCTCGCACGACGGCGACGGGAACGCCGCCGAGCTTGCCCTTGACCAGATCGCCCGCAGCGGCGATCTCGTCCGCGATCGCGATCTCGGTGACGATCAGATCGTTGCCCTGACTGTCCTGTGCCCCGAGGTAGCCGTGCAGGACCGGAATGCCGGAGGAACCGATCGCGGCATCGGTCTGCCCGTTGCGCCACGCACGACCCATCGTGTCGGTCACGACGACGGCGACGGACTTGCCCGTGCTCTCGAGAATTCGGGCACGCAGCCCCGCTGCGCTCGCATCGGGATCCACGGGGAGCAGGGCCAGTTCGGCACCGTCGACGTTGGAGCCGTCGATGCCCGATGCGGCCTGCACGATGCCGAGTTTGTTCTCGGTGATCAGAGTGCGGCCCTTGCGGGCCACGACGCGGACGGCTTCCTGATCCACCAGGAGGCGTCGTGCTGCGTCGCGCTCTTCCGGATCGGTCGGCGAGGAAACGATGCGACCCTCGACTTTTGAGAACACCTTGCTCGTGACGACAACGACGTCGCCGTTCTCGAGCCACGGTGTCGCGTCGACGACAGCGGCGGCCAAGTCGTCTCCGGGCCGGAACTCGGGAAGGCCGAGCACGGGAATGACTTCGATTGCGGCGCCGGGGGAGTGATCGCCGGGAGAGTGATTTCTGTCGCGGCTTGCTTCGGTTCCGGGCTCGGTCACAGTTCGACTCCGGCGATCTCGAAAGCCGTTCGAACCATTTTTGCGGTCTCTTCGGGGGACGTCATCAAAAGTGGGATGCTTCGCACGTCCACCCCGTCGATGTCGGCCGTGTCACCTTCGTCGACGAGCCAGCCGTCGAGAATGCCGTTGATCGAGCGAGCTCCGTAGTGGCGACCGATCGCCTCGGAAGTCGTCTCGACCCCGATCACTTCGAGGCACTCGTCAGCCATGCCGCGCAACGGTTTTCCACCGATGACGGGGGAGAGGCCGACAACCTTGGCCGCGGTGGTCCGCAGGGCTCCGCGAATGCCGGGCACCGCGAGGATCGCGCCGACGCTCACGACGGGATTGGACGGTGCGATCAGCACGATGTCGGCACCGTCGATCGCCTCGACCACCCCCGGCGCGGGCTTGGCCTGCTCGGCGCCGACGTGAGCGAAGCTGTGAGTTTCCACCTGTGCTCGATGGCGTACCCACCACTCCTGGAAATGAATCGCCTTCTGTTCACCGTCTTCCGGATCGGTGATCACAACGTGTGTTTCGCTGCGGTCGTCGCTCACGGGAAGCAGTGCGACACCCGGATTCCAGCGATTGCACAACGCTTCGGTGATCGCGGACAACGGATATCCCGTGCGGAGCATCTGGCTGCGAATCAAATGCGTTGCGATATCGCGATCTCCGAGGCCGAACCAGTCCGGCTTCGCTCCGTATGCCGCGAGTTCTTCTTTCGCATTCCAGGTTTCGCCGGCGTGCCCCCACCCGCGTTCGGTGTCGATACCGCCGCCGAGTGTGTACATACAAGTGTCCAGATCGGGGCAGATGCGCAGACCGTGCATCCAGACGTCGTCTCCGACGTTGACGACGGCCGTGATGCGATGTGGGCCTTCGTATTTCTCGAGGGATTCACCACCGGCGATTCCGAGCGCATTTTGCACACCTTGAAGGAAACGGGCCCCGCCGACGCCGCCAACCAATACAGTCACGTTCACGACATCAGAGCCTAGGCGGTCGGCGCGTCGTCGTGTCTGGCGGGCAGAAGGTCCCGTCAATTGGGGGCCGGAATACTAATGGATTCATCTCGTTTAGCTTGACCGCGACACGCTGGACGTGTGTAATCTCAAATGTGTCATTCCAACCGCTACTTGTGAGTTCACTTGCAGCGGGGCCGGTTTCGAACACAGTTTCGAACGGTCGACGGGGTGGGGTTGAAGATGGAGTGAAAATTCTGCGCTATTACAGGTGAGGAGGCGGAACGATGCCCAATGAAAATGTCGAGATCAGTTCTCTCGCAATGACAGTAAGCGACGAACCGCAGACCGATTCCCGAGCAGGCGCAGCAGAAGGTGCCTGCAGCAGTGAGTTCGACGGTATGAGTACTCGGCCAGTGCTGAGTCTCGTCACCGGCTTCGAAGAATTGTTCGACACCATCGAGGATCAGTGGCAGGAGCGTGCTCTCTGCGCGCAGACCGATCCCGAAGCGTTCTTCCCTGAAAAGGGTGGATCGACGAGGGAAGCAAAACGGATCTGCCTCGGTTGTGAAGTTCGTGACGAGTGCCTCGAGTACGCGCTCGCGAACGACGAACGGTTCGGAATCTGGGGAGGGTTGTCCGAGCGCGAGCGTCGGCGACTCAAGCGGGGGATCATCTGATCTGCTGCTGAATCGGTTCTGTCAGCGTCGGGGCTGACGGGCGGTCTTCGAAAGTCTGACCTGCAACGGGGAATTGCAGGTCAAGCAACGACTGTTTTGTTCTTCGTGTGGATTTACTTCTTCGTGTGACATCAGTTTTTTCGTCTGACGGTGCGTCAGTCCTCGTCGGGCAGTATCAGTGCTCGTCCGGCAGTATCAGTCCTCGTCGGGCAGTGTGGGGTCGATGACCTGTGGGTCGACGCCCAGATACGTGCCGACTTGATGGACCAACACGTCGTGCACCAGATCCGTGAGTTCTTCCGGATCCTTCGCGCGCTGCTCCAACGGGCGGCGAAACAGCACAATTCTTGCGCGAGTCGTATTTCCGTGACGGTCGATTCCGGCCGGAATCAGTCGTGACAGTGGAACCGGGCCGTCTGCGATGACCTCCGGCGGCCATGTGACGGACTCCGGATCGTGCGCGTGAATCTTCGGAACTTCGTCCACCGCGATGTCGAGTTTCGTCAACCGGTCGTGCCACGCGAGGTCGACGGGCGAGAAGGCGTCGAGCACCAGGAGATCGAACTTCTCGGCCCGGGTACGCCTGGCCGGCACCTCCGGGGGAAGTAGTGGTCCGCGCAGGCCACGGCCGTGTCGCTCGATGGAACGAGTGGTGACCGAGCGTCGGCGGCGGGCTTGTGGCATGGCGCCCAGATTACGACAGAAGAAACTGCTCGGTGTGTCCGAGTAGGTTCCGGACGTGGGGAGGGCTAGGCTCCGTACCTGTGAGATCTCTGCGTCGCTGCTGCCGCCCCGGGTGCAAGAACCCCGCCGTCGCGACGCTTACGTATGTCTACTCGGACTCCACTGCGGTTGTCGGGCCGCTGGCAACCGTCGCCGAGCCCCATTCATGGGATTTGTGTGACACTCACGGCTCTCGAATCACCGCCCCCAAGGGCTGGGAACTCGTCCGCCACGAAGGCGGATTCGCGTCGAGCACTCCCGACGAAGACGATCTGACCGCTTTGGCCGAAGCTGTACGTGAAGCCGGTCTCGGAGATCGCAACAAGTCCAACGTCGACGCAGATGAGGACATACGTCCCGCGGCTCCGAGTACTGCCCGTACAGGGCGTCGTGGACACCTCCGCGTACTGCCCGACCCATCCAACTGACGCGAGATTCGTCGCCGCAGACGCTAGGCTCGACCGAGTACTTCCACACCCGAGTACTGCGAATCTCCGGACGCCATGCGCCCGGACGTTCCCGTCTGTGAGGGTGCATGCACAAGGAGAGTTTTCAGTGGGGCGAACAGCCGAGTCGGTTGCTGCAATCATCAAGGCGTACGACGTGCGCGGCGTGGTCGGTGAGCAGATCGACGAAGATTTTGTCCGCGACGTGGGAGCGTCGTTCGCCCGTCTGGTCCGTGACGAGGCCGGCGCTGCCACGACGGTTGTGATCGGCTACGACATGCGTGCATCGTCGCCCACACTGTCTTCTGCTTTCGGTGACGGCGTGCTCGCTCAAGGACTCGATGTCGTCTACATCGGATTGGCGTCGACCGACGAGCTCTACTTTGCATCCGGTTTGCTGAACTGCCCGGGCGCGATGTTCACGGCGAGCCACAATCCGGCCAAGTACAACGGCATCAAGATGTGCCGGGCCGGCGCCAAGCCCGTCGGTCAGGACACCGGCCTGGCAGTCATCTCCGCCGAGGTCGTCTCGGGTGTTCCCGCGTACGACGGACCGGCAGGTACCGCCAGCACGAAGGACGTCCTCGAGGAATATGCGAGCTACCTCCGCGGATTGGTCGACCTGGCTGCGTTGCGCCCGATGAAGGTCGCAGTCGATGCAGGAAACGGCATGGGCGGCCATACCGCGCCGGCCGTATTCGGGCCGATGCCTCTCGAAGTCCTCCCGCTCTACTTCGAGCTCGACGGCACGTTCCCCAACCACGAAGCCAATCCGCTCGATCCGGCCAACCTCGTCGATCTGCAGGCCTACGTGCGTGAAACCGGAGCAGACATCGGCTTGGCTTTCGACGGTGACGCGGACCGTTGCTTCGTCGTCGACGAGAAGGGCGACCCCGTCTCTCCGTCCGCGGTGACGGCACTTGTCGCCAAGCGCGAACTCGCGAAGGAACCGGGCGCGTCGATCATCCACAATCTGATCACGTCGCGGGCAGTGCCCGAACTGGTCGAAGAACTCGGCGGCGTCGCGATCCGTACCCGAGTCGGCCACTCGTTCATCAAGCAGGAGATGGCCGAGACCGGTGCCGTCTTCGGCGGCGAGCACTCAGCTCACTACTACTTCCGCGATTTCTGGGGCGCCGACTCCGGCATGCTCGCGGCGTTGCACGTACTCGCCGCACTGGGCGAGCAGGACCGTCCGCTCTCCGAGTTGATGGCGGAGTACACCCGCTACGCGGCCTCGGGTGAGATCAACTCCACGGTGGCTGACGCGGCCGATCGCACTGCCGCTGTGCTGGCAGCATTCGCGGACCGCACCGAGTCGGTTGATCGCCTCGACGGTGTCACAGTCAGTCTCGAGGGAAATGCCTGGTTCAACTTGCGCGCGTCCAATACCGAGCCTTTGCTGCGACTCAACGTCGAAGCACCCACGTCCGCCGATGTCGACGCATTGGTGAACGAAATTCTGGCGATCGTCCGGGCTTGAATCCGAGTCTGATCGGTTTGTCGGTGAGCCGAAGCCCTGGGATAGTTGGGGGACTATCTCGGGAACGACTGCCTCGGGAACGAGGGCTCTGCCACCACGGACCGCGTAGAGCTGGAATGCTGGATGGTGCGGGAACTGCTAACGGAGAAGGGGGTGCGGTGAGATGACAGCGCCGATGCCGCTTCTCGACCTCGACGACAGCGAGGGTTTGTCGGCTGCCGATTCGGAAGGGCTACTGCGGTCTGTGGCCATGGGGGGCGCACAGATTCGGGCCACCGCATCGGCCGTCGGCGAGGGTGTGATCTCTCGGCTGGCCGGCCTGCGCCCGCGCAGCGTCGTGCTGATTGCCGGTGCCGGTGGCGCTCGGCACGGAGCCAGGATCGCGCTTGCCCTCGTCGGAGATTCGGTCGGTTGTCCGCTCCTCGTACTCGACCGGACGCCGTCGTGGGCCGGACCGTTGGACGTGATCGTCGTTGCCGGCGACGATGCCGGTGATCCGCGCCTGGTCGAATCCGTCGACAGTGCAGTTCGCCGTGGCGCCGAAGTTGTTGTCGCCGTTCCGGACGAGGGGCCCATGCGGGCTGTGGCGGCCGGGCGCACCACGTCGTTGCCGCCGCGGCTCTACGCCTCTCCGAGGCACACGATGACGCGGTTCCTCGCCGTCTTCCTCGCGGTTGCCGCCGAAATCGAGGGCAAGGGATCGATCGAGGACCGTTCGGCGGTGCTCGGTCGAATCGCCGACGCCGTTGATGCGGAGGCGCTGCGGGACGGGCCGGCCAACGAGGTATTCCACAACCCGGCCAAGTCGTTGGCCACCAGAATGAGCGGCCGGCGGGTCGTTCTGTGTGGGAGTGGTTCCGTGACAACAGCACTCGCAGAGTTCTCGAGCGTTTCGCTGATGAGCTCTGGCCTGAATGCCGCTGCCGCCGAGATGTCGGAGGTGATTCGTTCGGCACGAGCTCTGTTCGCGCCGGACGCAGCTTCGCGTGATTCGGTGTTCCACGACCCGTTCTTTCACGATCCGCAACTGGACGGCGCACTGCCGACCCCGCCGGCGCGGGCGTTCGTCTTCGCGACCGAATCCACGCGCGGGGAGGCGAGACGCCGGATGGACGCACTGGCCGACGCCGATCTGGTAGTGGCGGCAGACGAAGACCAGACCAACGTGGTGATATCGGAGATGGAGCAGGTATTCGTGTTGGCGTCTCGAGTAGACATGGCCGCGGCGTACGTGCAGTTGACGGGTGGTGCGAAGTAAGTGCGTGAACTCGAAGGTGCACTTCGTTCTTACGCGTGGGGCTCGCGAACGGCAATTGCCGAACTACGCGGTCTTGCGACCCCGTCGAATCATCCCGAAGCGGAGTTGTGGTTGGGCGCCCACCCGGGGGACCCGGCGCGCGTGATCACCGAATCCGGAAGCGAGTCGTTGCTCGAGGTCCTGCACCGCGAACCCGAGCGTGAACTCGGCCGTGAGAACCTCGATGCATTCGGTGAGCGACTCCCATTCCTGCTCAAGTTGCTTGCGGCGGAAGAACCGCTGTCGCTTCAGGCGCATCCCAGTGCCGTTCAAGCCGACGAGGGTTTTCGTCGTGAGAACGCACTCGGCGTTCCCATGGAATCGCCGATTCGCAACTACAAGGACGGCAGCCACAAGCCCGAACTTGTTGTCGCGCTGAGCAGATTCGAAGCGCTTGCCGGATTCCGCGAGCCGACGCGGACTGTCAAACTGCTGCGCGCTCTGGCCGTCGACGAGTTGGAGCCGTACATCGGTCTGCTCGAAGGCCAACCCG
Source organism: Rhodococcus sp. AQ5-07 (assembly GCF_009707305.1). Taxonomy (NCBI): domain Bacteria; kingdom Bacillati; phylum Actinomycetota; class Actinomycetes; order Mycobacteriales; family Nocardiaceae; genus Rhodococcus; species Rhodococcus sp. AQ5-07. The sequence continues at coordinate 770,063 of NZ_CP046099.1, forward strand.
ATTCCGACGGACTCCGGGCGTTGTTCACGACATGGATCACGCTGCCGTCCACGGTGCTCGGGACGTTGCTCCCTGCCGTGCTTGCCGGGTGCATCACCTACGTCGCGCACCACGACGCCGAATTCGTGACCGAGATCCGCACCGCGCTGGAATTGAGCGAGGCGTACCCCGGCGACGCCGGCGTTCTGGCGGCACTACTGCTCAACCGCGTCACACTCGAGCCCGGCCAAGGGCTGTTTCTCGCTGCGGGAAATCTCCACGCGTATCTCCATGGACTCGCGGTCGAGATCATGGCCAACTCCGACAACGTGCTGCGCGGCGGGCTGACGCCCAAACACGTCGACGTGCCCGAACTGTTGAGGGTTCTGGACTTCGTCGGGGCCGATATCGAAGTGCTCGATCCGGCCCCGTCGCCAGGATCAGGTCAGTCAGGGTCAGGCAGATACGAGTACGTCACGCCCGCACCTGAATTTCGTTTGACGCGTCTGGAGTTCGACTCGAATGCCACCGACCTCGTTGTCGAAGCCGGCGGCCCGCGGATTCTGATCTGCACCGACGGCGCGGTCACTGCGACGTGCGGTGCCGACACTCTCGACCTCGATCGGGGCCGAGCCGCGTGGATTGCTGCCGACGAGCCCGTAGTACACCTGACCACACGAACCCCGACTGCGCAGGTTTTCAGTGCAGTGGTCGGTCGATAGGAATCTCGGTCGATAGCGAGGAGACATTGTGTCGGCTCATGGTGGCAAGAAGGCGATTCTGGCGGCCCTCGGAGCCAATGCCGGAATTGCCGTAGCCAAGTTCGCCGGATTCTTGATCACCGGATCGTCGTCGATGCTCGCCGAATCGGTGCACTCGGTGGCCGACACGTCCAATCAGGGTTTGCTGCTCTTGGGACAGAAGAAGGCAGAACGTGAGGCAGATCAACTGCACCCGTTCGGTTACGGGCGCAACCGGTACTTCTATTCGTTCGTCGTTGCACTGGTGCTCTTCACCCTCGGTTCGCTGTTCGCGATCTACGAAGGTATTCACAAGATTCAGCATCCGGAAGAACTCAATTCGGCTTTCGTGGCAATCGCGATCCTGTTCATCGCGATCTGCCTGGAGGGCTACAGCTTCCGGACCGCAGCGAAGGAATCACGACCGCTCAAGGGAAATGCGTCGTGGTGGAACTTCATCCGAACCTCTCGTAGCCCGGAACTCCCGGTTGTGCTGCTCGAGGACACCGGCGCATTGATCGGTCTCGTCCTTGCACTCGGCGGCGTCGGCCTCACGATGGTGACCGGAAATCCGGTCTTCGACGGCATCGGAACTCTGTGCATCGGTGTCCTGCTCGGCATCATCGCGGTCATTCTGATCATCGAAATGCAGTCGCTGCTGATCGGTGAGGGCGCAACGGCGGTGGAGACCGAACTGATCCTCAACGCACTGGTCGACGGAACTCGTATCGAACGCGTCATTCATTGCAAGACGCAGTACCTCGGTCCCGAGGAGATCCTTGTTGCTGCCAAGGTTGCGGTGCCGGTCGGATCGACGATCTCGGATGTGGCGACGGCGATCGACGAGGCCGAGTCTCGCGTGCGCGCTGCAGTGCCTGCGGCGCGGGTGATCTACCTCGAGCCGGACCTGGATCGTCTCAGCGCAGGCGATCGCCCTGAAACAGATCTACAGGCTCCCGACAAACCCTGAACAAAGCCGCGCCTGCGGGCTTAGGCTGATGCCATCTCTCTACTTGCCCATGGTGGGACCTGCTGGTCCCCAGCAAGGAGGCGGCAATGGCTGTCAAGGACGAGCAGGCCGGATCTGGACGGTCGAAGCTGTTTCGAACCAAATCGATCGAGCAGTCCATCAAGGACACCGACGAGCCGGAGACCAAACTCCGGAAAGAGCTGAACTCGTGGGATCTCACGGTGTTCGGTGTCGCAGTGGTCATCGGTGCGGGCATCTTCACACTCACGGCTCGGACGGCGGGAAACGTCGCCGGGCCGTCGGTTTCGCTGGCTTTTGTCATCGCGGCAATCGCCTGCGGACTGGCAGCGCTGTGTTACGCCGAGTTCGCGTCGACGGTCCCGGTCGCCGGTAGCGCGTACACGTTCTCGTACGCGACGTTCGGTGAATTCGTCGCCTGGATCATCGGCTGGGATCTCATCCTCGAATTCGCTTTGGCGTCTTCGGTGGTGGCAAAAGGCTGGTCGCTATACCTCGGCGAAGTGATGGGTTCACGCAGCCCGATCGTCGAGTTGGGGCCGATCTCGTTCGACTGGGGTGCGGTGCTGGTGATCGCCGTCATCACGATCCTGCTCGCGACCGGCACAAAACTCTCTTCGAGGGTGTCACTGGTGATCACGGCGATCAAGGTCGCGGTGGTGTTGCTGGTGATCATCGTCGGTCTGTTCTACATCGACACCGACAACTACTCGCCGTACATTCCGCCGTCGGAGCCGGGCTCGACGGGAGAGGGCATCCACCAGTCGTTGTTCTCGTACGTGACCGGGGCCGGTGGCAGCACATTCGGGTGGTACGGATTGCTCGCGGCAGCCAGTCTGGTGTTCTTCGCGTTCATCGGCTTCGACGTCGTCGCCACGACTGCGGAGGAGGCGAAGGAGCCGCAGAAGGCGTTGCCACGCGGCATCCTGGGCTCGCTCTTGATCGTCACGGTTCTGTACGTGGCAGTGACACTCGTGTTGACCGGGATGGTGAAGTACACCGAACTCGAGGGCGATACTTCCAACCTGGCAACGGCATTCGCCTTCCACGACATCACGTGGGCGAAAAACGTCATCTCGTTCGGCGCGTTGGCCGGTCTCACGACCGTGGTGATGGTGCTGATGCTCGGGCAGACCAGGGTGCTCTTCGCGATGGCACGCGACGGTCTGATGCCGCGACGCCTGGCGCCGACCGGCAAGCACGGAACTCCCGTGCGGATCACGATCTTGGTCGGCGTTGTGGTCGCGGTGCTCGCCGGAGTGTTCCCGATCGGCACCCTCGAGGAAATGGTCAATATCGGCACGTTGTTCGCGTTTGTTCTCGTGTCGTTGGGGGTTCTCGTGCTTCGTCGGACGCGGCCGGACCTACCCCGCGGGTTCAGGGTGCCGCTGGTCCCGCTGATCCCGATCCTGGCTGTCCTCGCGTGTCTCTGGTTGATGTTCAACCTGTCGGTGGAGACCTGGATGAGGTTCGTGGTCTGGATGGCCCTCGGTGTTGTCATCTACTTCGCCTACAGCAGGCAGCATTCGTTGATCGGGAAGCGTGAACGCGGCGAAATCGAGTAAATGTACAAAGATTATGATTTGTCTATCACTTGTACAAATAGCGTAGTACTGTCTATCTCAGGGTGAACTGACTCACAGTTGTCGAGTCGGTCCGAATCGAGGAGGTAGACCGTGTCGACGCACGTGAACTCGCAGTCCGGGCAGACACTCCCGCCCGAGCAGTGGCGTGACAAGAAGAGATATCTTTGGCTGCTCGGCCTGGTGCCGCCGACGGCGGTCTTCATTGCCGTCGGATTGGTCGCGTTGTTCAACAGTCTCGGGTGGAACGCGGTCTCGCCGGTGTGGTGGTGGATCGGGCCGTTGCTCGTCTACATCCTGCTCCCGATCCTCGACATCTTCTTCGGTCCGGACGGCGAGAATCCGCCGGACGAGGTGATGGAGCGCCTCGAGAACGACAAGTACTACCGGTACTGCACCTACATCTACATACCGTTCCAATTGGCCAGCCTGGTCCTGGCCTGCTATCTCTGGTCGGCGACCGACCTGTCCTGGCTCGGAATCGACGGGGGACTGGGGCTGATCTCCAAGATCGGTCTGGCGATCAGTATCGGTTGCGTCGCAGGAATCGGGATCAACACCGCACACGAACTAGGTCACAAGAAGGACGATCTCGAGCGCTGGTTGTCGAAGATCACTCTGGCGCAGTCGTTTTACGGCCACTTCTACATCGAGCACAATCGTGGACACCACGTGCGGGTCGCCACGCCCGAGGATCCGGCGTCGTCTCGCTTCGGCGAGAGCTTCTGGACCTTCCTGCCGCGCAGTGTGTGGGGATCTCTGCGCTCGTCGTGGTCCCTGGAGAAAGCCAGGCTCGATCGACTGGGTAAGAAGCCGTGGACAATTCGCAACGACGTCCTGCATTCGTGGTTGATGTCCGTCGTACTCTTCGGTGTCCTCGTCGCCGTTTTCGGGCTCTCGGTGCTGCCGTTCCTGGTGCTGCAGGCCGTCTTCGGATTCTGCCTGCTCGAAACCGTCAACTACCTCGAACATTACGGACTGAAGCGTCGCCGTCTGGACAGTGGGCGGTACGAGCGCGCCGCACCGGAGCACAGTTGGAACAGCGATCACATCTGCACCAACATCTTCCTGTATCACCTCCAGCGTCACAGTGACCATCATGCGAACCCGACACGTCGTTATCAGACGCTTCGAAGCATGGACGGTGCACCCAACCTGCCCAGTGGATACGCGAGCATGATCATGCTCGCCTACGTTCCGCCGCTGTGGCGAAAAGTAATGGATCCCAAGGTCCTTGCGCACTACGGCGGCGACATCACCCGCGTCAACGTTCAGCCGTCCAAGCGTGATCGCATCCTTGCTCGGTACGGAGCAGCGTGATGAGCAGCTATCGATGCCCGGTGTGTGAATACGTCTACGACGAATCGAAGGGTGCACCACGAGAAGGGTTTCCGGCGGGCACGCCGTGGGATGCCGTGCCGGACGACTGGTGCTGTCCGGACTGCGGCGTGAGGGAAAAGCTGGACTTCGAGCCGATGCCGGCAACGGCAGGGAGTGAATCATGAACGACTACAAGCTGTATCAGTGCGCGCAATGCGGCTTCGAGTACGACGAGGCAGTCGGCTGGCCGGAGGACGGTATCGAACCGGGAACTCGCTGGGACGACATTCCCGAAGACTGGAGTTGCCCGGACTGCGGCGCGGCGAAGAGCGACTTCTTCATGGTGGAGGTCGAGCGGCGGTGAGTTGCGTCGGCGTCGAACGGACCTGAGCGCGGCGGTAGTGTCGTCACCATGACTTCGACGCCAACTCGTCTGCCGCAGAAAGAAGCGTCGCGCCTGCTGCTGCGTACGTCGGTGCTCGATTCGATGCGTGAGTTGTTGACCGAGCGTGACTGGTCCGAGGTGACGCTGACAGTTCTGGCCAAGCATGCCGGTGTGAGTCGTCAGACGCTCTACAACGAGTTCGGTTCGAGGCAAGGGCTTGCCGAGGCATACGCGCTTCGCCTTGCCGACGGATTCGTCGATGCGGTGGACGAGGCCATGGTGGCGAACGACGGACGTGCAGTCGAGGCATTGACGGCGGGCTTCGGATCGTTTTTCGCCTCCAGCGCAACCGACCCGTTGGTGATCTCTCTGCTCACCGGTGAGGCCAAGCCGGACCTTCTTCGCCTGATCACCACTGACAGCGCGGTCATCATCGAACGCGCCTCGTCGCGGCTTGCGGAGAGCTTCCAGCGAGGGTGGATTCAGGCGTCACCCACCGATGCCGGGATTCTGGCCAGGGCGATTGCGCGTCTCGGGCTCAGCTACATTTCGATGCCGCCGGAGTCCGAGGTTTCGGTGGCGGAGGATCTGGGCACATTGCTCGGGCCATTCATCGACGTGGCGCGAGAGGGGCGCGCAGTAGAGGGGCGGGCGGGAGAGGGCGTCTAACCGATAGCCTGGTACACCGATAGGCTTGTGCATAGTTTGCACGTCAACCAGGAGAGGCAGATGACGACCTCAGTTTCAACAACGCCCGTGGCCGAGAGCCGTAACGGCATCGACTTCAAAGTTGCAGATCTTTCGCTCGCGGAGTTCGGTCGCAAGGAAATCCGTCTGGCAGAGCACGAGATGCCCGGCCTCATGGCGCTTCGTCGCGAATACGCAGAGGTGTTGCCGCTCAAGGGCGCTCGCGTTTCCGGCTCGCTGCACATGACCATTCAGACCGCGGTTCTGATCGAGACGCTGACGGCGCTCGGCGCCGAGGTCCGCTGGGCTTCGTGCAACATCTTCTCCACGCAGGATCATGCTGCCGCCGCCATCGTCGTCGGTCCGCACGGCACCCCGGAAGAGCCCAAGGGCGTTCCGGTTTTCGCCTGGAAGGGTGAAACCCTCGAAGAGTACTGGTGGGCAGCGGAGCAGATGCTGACCTGGCCGGGCGAGCCCGCCAACATGATTCTCGACGATGGCGGCGACGCCACCATGCTGGTGCTCAAGGGCGCACAGTTCGAGAAGGCCGGCGTCGTGCCGCCGACGGACGACGACCAGGATTCCGACGAGTACAAGGTCTTCCTTGCGCTTCTGCGTCAGTCGCTCGCAGCTGACAAGGGCAAGTGGACTGCGATCGCCGAGTCCGTCCAGGGCGTCACCGAGGAGACCACCACGGGCGTTCTGCGTCTGTACCAGGTTGCGGCTGCCGGCGAACTCACGTTCCCCGCGATCAACGTCAACGACTCGGTCACCAAGAGCAAGTTCGACAACAAGTACGGCACACGCCACTCGCTGCTCGACGGCATCAACCGCGGCACCGACGTTCTGATCGGCGGCAAGGCTGCGCTGGTCTGTGGTTACGGAGACGTCGGCAAGGGTTGTGCCGAGGCACTTCGTGGCCAGGGCGCTCGCGTCGCGGTCACCGAGGTCGACCCCATCAACGCCCTTCAGGCGCTCATGGACGGCTTCGAGGTCAAGACAGTCGAGCAGGCCATCGGCTGGGCCGACATCGTGATCACGTCCACCGGTAACAAGGACATCATCACGTTCGAGCACATGAAGGCCATGAAGCACCAGGCCATCCTGGGCAACATCGGTCACTTCGACAACGAGATCGACATGGCAGGCCTCGAGAAGTCCGGCGACGTCACGCGGATCAACATCAAGCCGCAGGTCGACGAGTTCACCTTCGCCGACGGCCACTCGATCATCGTGCTGTCCGAAGGCCGCCTGCTCAACCTCGGCAACGCGACGGGCCACCCGTCGTTCGTGATGAGCAACAGCTTCTCCAACCAGGTCATCGCACAGATCGAACTGTGGACGAAGCCGGACGAGTACGACAACGAGGTCTACCGCCTCCCGAAGCACCTCGACGAGAAGGTCGCCAAGATCCACGTCGAGGCGCTCGGTGGCACGCTGACCAAGCTCACGAAAGATCAGGCTGAGTACATCGGCGTCGACGTCGAAGGCCCGTACAAGCCGGAGCACTACCGCTACTGACCCGGCGATTCGTCGCTGAGAATGTAGTGCCCGCCGTCCCCCGGTCTGCGCAAGCAGGCCGGGGGATAGGCTTGTCCGCCGTGGGAACACTGGTGGCATTGGAAGGCCTCGACGGAGCTGGAAAGCGAACGTTGATCGGCAAAGTGGAGACCGAACTCCGCCGCGGCGGCACGTCGATCGCGACTCTGGATTTTCCGCGGTACGGAAAGTCGATCCACGCGGATCTTGCTGCCGAGGCGCTCAAAGGATCACACGGAGACCTGGCTGAATCCGTGAACGCGATGGCAGTCCTGTTCGCCTTGGACCGCGCCGGTGCTGCGGATCGGATCTCGGAACTGTTGTCCGCCAACGACATTGTTCTCCTCGACCGCTACGTTGCCTCCAACGCTGCCTACAACGCGGCGCGCGTGCATCAGGGCGTGGACGGCGAGATGGTCGCCTGGATCCGTGAATTGGAGTTGGGTCGACTCGCTCTCCCCGCTCCCGATCTGCAGCTGTACCTCGACGTGCCGGTAGCTCTGGCCGAGCAGCGCGCCCGCTCCCGTGAGGCCCAGGACGCGTCGCGTCAGCTCGACGCCTACGAGCGCGACGGCGGTCTGCAGGCCAGAACCGGTGAGCTCTACAAGCAGTTGGCAGCGACGAACTGGGCCTCACCCTGGTGGATCGTGGGGCCGGAGACGGACCCGGCAGATCTGGCACGCAGGCTCGCGGATTTCGCGTGATCGGTCACCCTGGCAGCCGGGATTCGAACTTTCCGGCACAGTAGAGGGAAAGACGCGGCACGCCGCACGGCCTCGTAACGGTCTGATTCATCGCTCCGAGATGCAACGATAGGGATATGAAACCAAGGATTCTGGTTGTCGACGACGACACGGCACTCGCCGAGATGCTCACGATCGTGCTGCGTGGTGAGGGTTTCGATCCCTACGTGGTGGGCGACGGAACCCTGGCGCTCGCGGCAGTGCGTGAGACGCGCCCTGATCTCGTCCTGCTCGATCTCATGCTTCCCGGAATGAACGGGATCGACGTATGCCGGGTTCTGCGTGCGGATTCCGGTGTGCCCATCGTGATGTTGACGGCCAAGACCGACACAGTCGACGTCGTGCTCGGCCTCGAATCCGGTGCGGACGACTACATCATGAAGCCGTTCAAGCCGAAGGAGTTGGTGGCGCGAGTTCGCGCTCGCCTGCGCCGCACCGAAGAGGAACCGGCCGAGCTGCTGAGCATCGCCGACATCGTGATCGACGTGCCGGCGCACAAGGTCAGCCGCGGCAGCGAGCAGATCTCGCTCACACCACTCGAATTCGACCTGCTGGTCGCATTGGCGCGCAAGCCGCGCCAGGTGTTCACCCGTGAAGTCCTCCTCGAGCAGGTGTGGGGATACCGCCACGCCGCCGACACCCGTCTGGTGAACGTGCACGTTCAGCGTTTGCGCGCCAAGGTCGAAACTGATCCCGAGAATCCCGAAGTGGTTCTGACGGTCAGGGGGGTCGGCTACAAGGCCGGACCGCCGTGAGCGGAGTTTCCAGGTGGCGTCGTCGTCTCAATCGACGGCTGACGCCATTTCTGCGGTGGTGTCACTCGATGAGCAACACCCTCGCGCACACGTGGCGACGCTCGCTCCAGTTGCGAGTGGTCGTCTCGACTTTGACGTTGTCCTTGATCGTCATCGTCATTCTCGGTGTCGTGCTGACCAGTCAGATCACCGATCGACTGTTGGAAACGAAGATCACCGCGGCAACCGAGGAAATGGACCGTGCCCGCGGCATCGTCGAAGACCAACTCGCGGGCGTCGACGATTCGACGGCGCTCAACGTTCAATTGGAAAGCGCTGCATCCGGACTGACAAGCCGTCGCAACCAGACCTCGGGCCAGGCCTCCGGGTCGGCCGGCACCTTCGACCCGGTGCTCATCGTGCCAGGGGACGGGCCGCGCCAGCCGACGAGTTCGGGACCGGTCGATCAAATCCCAGACAACCTGCGCGAGTTCGTCAAACGCGGCCAGATCAGCTACCAATTCGCGACGGTGTCCAACCCGAACGGTTACTCCGGTCCCGCGCTGATCATCGGTAGCCCCACCGCGTCGTCGATATCGGGACTCGAGCTGTACCTGATCTTCCCGCTCGCAAGCGAAGACCGGAGTCTGTCGCTTGTTCGAAGCACCCTGCTGATCGGTGGAGCCGTGTTGCTGGTGCTCCTGGCTGCGATTTCACTGTTGGTTGCCAGGCAGGTCGTGCTTCCCATCCGATCGGCCTCACGAATCGCGGTGCGTTTCGCAGACGGCCGACTCAAGGAACGAATGCCGGTCCGCGGCGAGGACGACATGGCGCGCTTGGCCATGTCCTTCAACGAGATGGCCGAGAGTCTGTCCAAACAGATCACCCAGTTGGAGGAGTTCGGCAGTCTCCAGAAACGCTTCACCTCCGATGTCAGCCATGAACTCCGCACACCACTGACCACGGTCCGCATGGCAGCCGACCTGATCTACGACGGCAGCGAGAACCTCGACCCGATGCTGCGTCGGTCGTCGGAACTGCTTGTCGCCGAGCTGGACAGGTTCGAGGGGCTTCTGGCGGACCTCCTCGAGATCTCCCGCCACGACGCCGGTGTCGCGGAACTCGCATCCGAACAACTCGACGTGCGTATGTGTGCGCGAGCGGCCGTTTCCACGGTTCGCCATCTCGCCCGCGAATCCGGCACCGAACTGATCGTGGACATGCCGGACGAGCCCGTCATGGCGGATGTCGATCCGCGCCGCGTCGAACGCATCCTGCGAAATCTCCTGGCCAACGCCATCGACCACGGTGAGGGGAAGCCGATTCTGCTTCGCCTTCGCGCCGACGACAATGCCCTCGCCTTCATCGTCCGCGACAGTGGCGTCGGGTTGCGTCCGGGCGAGGAGAAGTTGGTCTTCAACCGGTTCTGGCGATCGGACCCGTCCCGCGTGCGCCGCAGTGGCGGCACCGGACTCGGCCTCGCGATCAGCGTCGAAGACGCGAATCTGCACGACGGCAAGCTCGAGGCCTGGGGCGAACCGGGAGTCGGCGCCTGCTTCCGGCTGACGCTCTCGCGCACCCGTGGCAAGAAAGTCGTGTCGAGCCCACTACCTCTCAAGCCGACGACCACAAAGTTCGTCCGCACGCCGAGCGAAGCCGACATCGTCGCCGATACCGTCGGCGAGGTCACGTCGTCCCTGCCGACTCCGCGCGAATCGGACTCGCGGAACGAGTCCAACGGTGGGGATCGATCATGATCGGAACCCGCCGCCGTCTGGCACTTCTCGCAACAACGCTCAGCGTGCTGTTGCTGACCGGCGCGTGCGCGAGTTTGCCGGAATCCTCCTCGCCGCAGGCAATCGGAACTCTGGCAACAGCTGTGCCCGGAACCTCCGTCGAATCACCGGCATCGGGGCGAGAGCCGGACTTGCTGGTACGTGACTTCGTCAAGGCGAGTACCGATCCGTCCAACCGGCATGCCGCAGCCCGTCAGTACCTCACCAAAGACGCGTCGGCGCGCTGGGACGACGCGGCCAGTGCCGTCATCGTCGACAAGATCGACACCCTGTCGGCGTCGCGAACCAGTTCCGAAGCGGTGTACACGATTCGTGTGAACAAGGTCGGTCGCCTCGACCCCGGCGGGCTGTACGTCCCCGAAGAGGGCAGCTTCGAAGCGAAGATGACGCTGACGTTGACCGATGGCGAATGGCGTATCAGCGATCTGCCACCCGGTGTGATCATGGAGCGCCCGCAGTTCCTCGGCGCATATCAGCGGAAGTCGTTGTTCTTCCTCGACCCGACGAGCCAGACAGTCGTCCCCGATCTTCGCTGGATCTCCGGCGGACAGGACCAGGTGGCAGCTCAGCTGATCGGCCTGATGATCGACGGACCGAAGGCAGCGTTGGCGCCGGCTGTACGAAACGAACTCGGCAATGGCGTGTCGGTGATCGGTCCGATCACCAAGGCCGACGGCAAGCCGGGACAGGTCGGAGTCGGTCTCGGCGGTGTGCGCATCAACTTCCGTCTGGACAACCCGATGGATGCTGCGACGCGCGGTTTGTTTGCAGCGCAAGTCATCTGGACGCTCGCCAATGCCGATGTCGCGGGGCCGTACGTTCTGGAGATCGACGGCGAACCGCTGGACGCGGCTCATGCGGAAGGCTGGACCACCGCCGACGTCGCGTCCACCAACCCGCTGGCCACCACGAGTGCGACCGTCGGACTGCACGCACTGCGCAACGGTTCACTGGTGAGCGTCAGCGAGCAGGAGGCGACTCCGGTGCCCGGATTCGCGGGCAATGCGGGCAACCTCACGGCGGCTGCTCTCTCGCGGGACGGCAAGTTGGTCGCAGCCGTCGCAGACACGGCTCGGCCGGATCCAGCCACCCGGTTCGACTTGTCGCTCGGTACATACGGCGATGGTTCCGCTCCGGTGCTCGAAGGCAGCGCCATCACCCGACCTTCGTGGGAGCTGGACAACAACGCGGTCTGGGCGGCGGTGAACGGCAATACCGTCGTTCGGGTCGTCCGCGAACCAGGAACCGGTCGGGTGTCGGTCACCAACGTCGATGTCGGGGCGTTGACGTCGGTCGGTTCCACGATCTCGGAATTACGTTTATCCCGCGACGGCGTGCGAGCCGCGATGATCATCGACGGCAAGGTCTACCTGGCCGTGGTCGTGCGCACACCCAGCGGGGTCTACGCCCTGACGAGTCCGCGTGCGGTGGCGTCCGGCTTGGGAAGTACCGCGCTCTCACTCGACTGGAGCAACAGCGACACGATCGTGATCGCGCGCAGTGGAGCCGATATACCGGTCGTCCAGGTCGCGATAGACGGTTCACGAATGGACGCGCTGCCGAGTGGAAACCTGACCGCTCCCGTCACCTCCGTGGATGCGTCGCCGACCACCGAGTACGTCGCCGACGCGCGTGCGGTGTTCCAACTGAACAACAACGACCCCGCCGGGGATCGACGCTGGCGTGAAGTGACTGTGCTGACCGGACAGAAGGCGATTCCGGTTCTACCTGGCTGACGTCTCTGTGTTCTGGTGCATGTCGGTGCTCTGGTGCATGTCGGTGCTCTGGTGCATGTCGGTGCTCTGATTCATGATTCGGCCATGGGGGACAAGAAATTCGGTGCCGGATTGCTCGATCTGCTGTTGCCACGCGAGTGTGGTGGGTGTGGCCGCACGGGGACGCTGTGGTGCGGTGAGTGCGCGGAACTGCTGCGTGACCATCCGGTTCAATTGAGTCCGCGCGTAGACCCGGGCGTGCCGGTCTGGGCACTCGGCCGCTACGACGGCCCCAGGCGGCGCAGTGTGATCGAGATGAAGGAACGGGGTCGTCGGGACCTCGCGACGCCTCTGGGGATCGCTGTGGCCGGTGCATTGGGCACTCTGGAACGGTGGGGCGAGGTCGGCGGCGGGGGTCGTACGCCGATCATGCTGGTGCCTGCTCCCACACGCGCCCGAGCGGCGCGTTCTCGCGGGGGTGATCCGGTTCGCCGGATAGCCGAGAGTGTGCGCGAAAAGCGAGAAGTTGGTTCTGTCGAGGGGCGTCCGGTACGTGTCTGTCCGATTCTCCGGATGACGCGAGGCGTACGTGACTCGGTCGGACTGTCCGCGGCCGACCGGGTGACCAATGTGAACGGTCATGTGTCTCTCGACACCACTGCAGTCTCTTCGATTGTCGGGGACGGCGACATCGTCCTGCTCGACGACGTCCTGACCACGGGAGCAACTGCGGCAGAGTCGGTTCGGGCTCTCGCGCTCAGTGGGATTCGGACAACTCTCGTGCTTGTTCTTGCAGGGGCTTAGATGAATTTCGTTGGAACAGTGGCACTCGCGCGCGTTACGTACTAGCGTCGGCGGCACACCCGAAAATACTGGTAGGAGGTGGTACTTCGATACTGGTGCCGGGCGGATCCCCTCTCGGTACTTGCAGAATTTGCCGCCGCCCACCGTGGGGCGGGGCCGTAATTGGGAGGTACGAGTGACGACCCCTTCGCAAGCCTCGTTTTTCATCGAGGACGCCACCATCGAGCGTTCCGAGAATGCCGCAGCTCCGAGATCCGACGTCGTAGTCAAGGGACGAAATGTCGAGATCCCCGATCACTTCCGAATCTACGTTTCGGAAAAGCTGGCGCGACTCGAACACTTCGACCCCTCCATATTCCACTTCGACGTGGAACTCCAACATGAACGCAACCGACGACAGGCCAAGAGTTGCCAGCGCGTCGAGATCACCGCTCGAGGTAAAGGCCCGGTGGCCCGAGCCGAAGCGTCCGCAGACAGCTTCTACGCCGCCTTCGAATCGGTGATCGACAAGCTCGAGAGTCGCCTCCGTCGAACCAAGGACCGCAAGAAGGTCCATTACGGCGACAAGCGACCGGTGTCCGTCGCGGAGGCAACCGCCTCCCTCGTCGACGCAGACTCGCTCGGAGTCACACCGGACATTTCGCTGAACGGCCAAGAGCCGGACGAGTACGACGGCCCGGGACGCGTGGTCCGCACGAAGGATCACCCGGCCGAGCCGATGACCATCGACGACGCTCTGTACGAGATGGAACTGGTCGGACACGACTTCTTTCTCTTCCATGACAAGGAGTCGGACAAGCCGTCCGTCGTCTACCGTCGTCACGCTTTCGACTACGGATTGATCCGCCTGACATGACCCAATCGGTGGTGGGTTTGCTCGCTCGCCGCCGGTAGCGCCTACCATGGAATCCGGCCGGAGTTTTCGGACCCCGGCCGGATTTTCAGTGTGTGACCCCTGTCGCCGAAGATTGAGGACGAAGAAGACTGTGCCGTCGCTGTCGCTATCGAAGCTGCTCCGTGTTGGTGAAGGTCGCATGGTCAAGCGGCTCAAGCACATCGCCGAGCATGTGGAATCTCTGTCGCCCGATGTCGAAGGCCTGACAGACGAGCAACTCAAAGCCAAGACCACCGAGTTCCGTGAGCGCTATGCCGCCGGGGAAACTCTCGACGAGTTGCTGCCCGAGGCATTCTCCGTGGCCCGTGAGACGTCGTGGCGCGTGATCAACCAGAAGCACTTCCACGTGCAGATCATGGGTGGCGCGGCCCTGCACTTCGGCAACGTCGCCGAGATGAAGACCGGTGAGGGCAAGACTCTGACGTCGGTTCTTCCGGCTTATCTCAACGCGATCGCCGGTGACGGCGTCCATGTGGTCACGACCAACGACTACCTCGCCAAGCGTGACTCCGAGTGGATGGGTCGCGTTCACCGCGCCCTCGGCCTCGAGACCAGTGTGATTCTCTCGGGCATGACCCCGGCTGAGCGCCGCGTCGCCTACGCAGCCGACATCACGTACGGCACCAACAACGAGTTCGGCTTCGACTACCTGCGCGACAACATGACGCATTCGCTGGACGACCTGGTCCAGCGTGGCCACGCGTTTGCCATCGTGGACGAGGTCGACTCGATCCTCATCGACGAAGCCCGAACCCCGCTCATCATCTCGGGCCCGGCCGACGGCTCCAGCAAGTGGTACAGCGAGTTCGCTCGCATCGCGCCGCTGCTGAAGAAGGACGTCCACTACGAGGTCGACATCCGCAAGCGCACCATCGGTGTGCACGAGGCGGGCGTCGAACTGGTCGAGGACCAGCTCGGTATCGACAACCTGTACGAAGCCGCGAATTCTCCGCTGGTGAGCTACTTGAACAACGCGATCAAGGCCAAGGAGCTCTACACCAAGGACAAGGACTACATCGTCCGCGACGGTGAGGTCATCATCGTCGACGAGTTCACCGGCCGCGTGCTGGTCGGCCGCCGCTACAACGAGGGCATGCACCAGGCGATCGAGGCCAAGGAGAAGGTGGAGATCAAGGCGGAGAATCAGACTCTCGCCACCATCACCCTGCAGAACTACTTCCGTCTGTACGACAAGTTGTCCGGCATGACGGGTACCGCCGAGACGGAAGCTGCCGAGCTTCACCAGACCTACACCCTCGGTGTGATCCCGATCCCGACCAACCGCCCGATGGTCCGAGTCGACAACGGCGACCTCATCTACAAGACCGAGGAAGCCAAGTTCGACGCGGTGGTCGACGACGTCGTCGAGCGCCACGAGAACGGCCAGCCCGTCCTGATCGGTACCACCAGCGTCGAGCGCTCGGAGTACCTGTCCAAGCAGTTCACCAAGCGCGGCGTTGCACACAACGTCCTCAACGCGAAGTTCCACGAGAAGGAAGCGACCATCATCGCCGAGGCCGGTCGCTCCGGTGCGGTCACCGTCGCGACCAACATGGCCGGCCGCGGTACCGACGTCGTTCTCGGTGGTAACCCGGACATCATCGCGGACATCGCGCTGCGCAAGAAGGGCCTCGATCCGGTCACGACGCCGGACGAGTACGAAGCAGCCTGGGACGCAGTCCTGGACGAGGTCAAGGCTGAGGTCAAGGCAGACGCGGAGAAGGTCCGCGACGCCGGCGGCCTGTACGTTCTGGGCACCGAGCGTCACGAATCGCGTCGTATCGACAACCAGTTGCGCGGTCGTTCCGGACGTCAGGGTGATCCTGGCGAATCGCGGTTCTACCTTTCGCTCGGTGACGAGCTCATGCGCCGCTTCAACGGTTCGGCACTCGAGTCGATCATGACGCGCCTCAACCTTCCCGACGACGTCCCGATCGAAGCCAAGATGGTCTCGAAGGCCATCAAGAGCGCTCAGACTCAGGTCGAGCAGCAGAACTTCGAAATTCGCAAGAATGTCCTCAAGTACGACGAGGTCATGAACCAGCAGCGAACGGTCATCTACAAGGAGCGCCGCCAGATCCTCGAGGGTGAGGACATGGAGGGCCAGGTCGAGCAGATGATCACTGACGTGGTCACCGCCTACGTCGACGGTGCCACCGCCGAGGGATACGTCGAGGACTGGGATCTCGAGCAGCTGTGGACCGCGCTCAAGACGCTCTACCCGGTCGGCATCGATCACAAGACGTTGGCAGGGGAGGACGGCGCAGGCATCAACAGTGACCTGAGCCGTGACGACCTGCGAACCGCTTTGCTCGAAGACGCCCACGCGGCGTACAAGAAGCGCGAAGCCGAGATCGATGCGATCGCCGGCGAAAACGGTATGCGTGAACTCGAGCGTCGTGTCTTCCTCTCGGTCCTGGACCGCAAGTGGCGAGAGCATCTCTACGAGATGGATTACCTCAAGGAGGGAATCGGTCTGCGTGCGATGGCCCAGCGCGATCCGCTGGTCGAGTACCAGCGCGAGGGTTACGACATGTTCATCGGCATGCTCGACGGATTGAAGGAAGAGTCCGTCGGATTCCTCTTCAACCTGCAGGTCGAGGCAGCTCCGGCGCAGCCCGCGAGCGGAATCTCCGTCACGGCCGGCTCGGCCGCTGCGGCGTCCGCCACGGCGCCCAAGCCGCTCCCGACGCAGGAAGCCGCAGCCAGGACAACCGGAACTGCTGCCCCGACGGCGTTGCGCGCCAAGGGACTTGACGATGAAGGTCCGTCGCGATTGACGTACACCGGCCCGGACGAGGACGGCAAGGCGAAGGCAACGCGTGACTCGGCCGCCGACTCCGGTGACGGGGCCGCCTCGCGCCGCGAACGTCGTGAAGCAGCACGGACGCAGTCGAGGAGCAATCGAGCGCCGAAGTCCAAGCGCAAGCGCTGAGGTTCAGTACAGCTGAGCTACCAGCGCAGTTAGTACTCAGCAGGCTGGACGGTCACACCACGTGTAGTGCGGTGACCGTCCAGCCTGTTCCGTCTGTATGGTCGATCCGACCCGCGACGGCAAATGTCTGCGTGCCTCGTGTGTACGTCGCACAGACTTCGGCGGTACTCTTCGACACTGCTTGAACGTGGGTGCGGTGAACGGCCGCGCCGCCCAGCTTCCGGGCCGAAAATTCCGAAGTATAAAGTCGCGCAACAACTTCCAGGACGGACGGCGTCAATACGCCCTTGAGTTGCCGCGGATTTCGTCGCCGGTCGACGGTTTCGAGAACCAGGCGAAGTGATCGGTTCCAGAAGATGTCGGCACCCGCCAACTGCGGTTCCAGCACGTGAGTGAAACCGGCACTGGACGACGTCCCGTTGTGTGGTGTCTTTCGTGGGCGACGCAGCATTCGGTCGGTTCGGCACTGCGCTCGGTCGGGTCGGCACTGCGGCCGCGTAAGCGCGACGGTATGCGCGTGAGGCTCGAATTGTGGTGCCGGCTCGAGAATGATTGTGCAGTCCTGCTCCATGACATCCCCCCGGATGATCGTGCGTCCGAGATGGTCGTCTCGGACTTCGCTCCCCCGAGCGATGGTGAGAAGCATGACACGAAACGCTCGAGATGTCGCCGTGATCACCATCGCGACTTAGGGTGATGGCGTGCGGGGACTTCTGTTGGATGTCGGTGGCGTGCTGTTCGGTCCGGGATCGGATCTCGACGGCTTGAGCGCGGTCGTGCGCGCGGTGAAGGCCCGCGGAATCGTGACGGGAATCGTCAGCAACGATCCCGGCGGTGCCAATGCTCAGTGGTTGCGGGATCTCGGAGACGGGGTCTTGGTCGACGACGTGATCTTGTCCGGTGATGTCGAGATGGCGAAGCCCGACGCCGAGATCTATCTGTTGGCGGCGAGTCGTTTGGGCGTCGAGCCGGAGGACTTCGTTTTCGTGGATGATCTCGAAATCAACGTCCGGGCGGCGGTGGCGGTCGGGATGGTCGGGGTCCACCACGTCGGCTCGGAATCGACCATCGAGGAGTTGTCGATTCTGTTCGATCTCGGCGAAGGAGGGGACACGAAGCCATGGTGAACAGACTGACGACTCAGGATGCTGCTTTCTACTTCCTCGAAGCCGGGACGACGCCGATGCATGTCGGCTCGTTGGGGATCTTCCGGCAACTGCGAAACGGGATCGATCACGAGGAATTGCTTCGTCTGGTCGAAGAGCGGCTCGGATCGGTTCCGCGTTACCGCCAGCGAGTGCGTGAGGTGGCGTTCGGCCTGGCCCGCCCCGTCTGGGTGGACGACTCGGATTTCGACATCACCTATCACGTACGCCGATCGGCTCTGCCCAAACCAGGTTCCGACGAACAGCTGATGGATCTGATCGCGCGGCTGACGTCGAGACCACTCGACAGCACGAGGCCGTTGTGGGAGATGTACCTGGTCGAGGGGCTGACCAGAAACAGATTTGCCATCTTCACGAAGTCTCATTCGTCGTTGGTGGACGGCGAGGCGGCTCCAGAGATCAGTCAGGTGATCTTCGATCCGGAGAAGAATCGAGCGCCAGGCCCCGAAGAATTGTGGATGCCCGCCAGACCGCCGAGCGATACCAGCTTGTTGGTCAGTGCAATGGCAGATCTCGTGACGAGCCCGGGGGAGGGGATCGCACGGGCGCGTGCAGCGTTCAACGACGTGACCACATCCGTCACCGAGGCTGTGAGTGCACTCGGGAAACTCGCAGAAGTGGTTCGAACGGCGACCCAGGTGGCCCCGTCGAGCCCGCTCAACGCCACCATCTCGCGCAATCGACGCCTTGCGGTGGCCAAGACGTCTCTCGAGGACTATCGACGTATTCGCGCGCGGTACGGGTGCGAGATCAATGACGTGATTCTCACCGTCATCGCAGGTGCGATGCGGAACTGGCTGCTCTCGCGTGGTGAGCCGGTGACCGAGGCGACCATCGTGCGGGCGATGGTGCCCATGTCGGTGTACACGGATGGCCCCGAGAGTCCCGACGTCGACGATCCGCAGGCGCCGGGGCATGTTTCCTCGTTCCTCATCGACCTGCCTGTCGGTGAACCCAACGCGGTTGTTCGGCTCTCTCACGTTGCGCATGCGACGGAGGCATTCGCGCGTCAGGGTCGGCGGGTCACCGCGCAGACGATGGTGCGAATGTCTGGGTTTGCGCCGGCGACGCTGCATGCGATGAGCTCCCGTGCGGCCAGTAGTCTGTCGCAGCGAATGTTCAACTTGATGATCACCAATGCGCCAGGGCCACAGTTCCCGCTCTACCTCGGTGGGGCTCGGATGCTGGAGATGTATCCGGTGTCGCCACTGCTCAAGAATCAGACACTCAGCATCGCCCTGACGTCGTACGACGGAAATGTCTACTACGGTTTGAATGCCGACCGTGACGCGATGTCGGACGTCGACGTCGTTCGTTCGCTGATCTTCGAGTCACTCGAGGAATTGACGGATGCGAGTCGGTGACGAACGAGCATGAAGGTGGTCTCATGAGGGTGTACGTACCGGCGACGGTCGAGATTTTGCAGAAGTTGGTCGCAGATCAGGAGTTCGACCCGATGAGCCGGACGGCTTTTGCGGTCACCCCGACTCTGCGTGAGTCGTACGCGGCGGGCGATGACGACGAGTTGGCCGAGGTCGCCATGGGGGAGGCTGCGCGTGCGTCGCTGCGGCTGATCGCCGGAACCGAGGGTGACGTCACCTTCCGGCGTGCTGTCGTTGCCGCCGACGTCGACGATGCCGATGTGAAGTTGCGGCCCGATCTCGACGATTCTGTAGTTCGATTGGCGGGTCCTGTGACGATGGCTCAGGTTGCATCTGTGCATGTCGACCTCGAACAGGCAGAATCGGACATCGAGCGCGCTGCTGGCATAGTCGACGCGGCGGATCTCGGTGACGCCGATGCCGAGTTCACGCTCGGCGACGCGGAGGACCACGAGTTGGCGTGGTACGCCGCGCAGGAGTTGCCGTTCTTGCTCGACCTGCTGTGAATGTGCTTACCGTGAAGTAACCTACGGTACCGTAACCTGATAACCTACGGTACCGTAGGCAGTGGGTTCGGAAGGTGAGAGGTGGAGGTCTGATGGGTCTGAAGGACTGGATCGAGGCACCGGCAGCGTCGGTAGTTCCGGCAGCGCGGTCGAAGCTCAATCTGCTTCGTGGTGCGGCGGCTCGGCTGACCACACCATTGCTTCCCGACGACTATCTGCACCTCGCAAATCCGTTGTGGTCTGCCCGCGAGCTGCGTGGTCAGATCGTCGAAGTCCGGCCCGAGACCACGGATTCGGCGACCATCGTCATCAAGCCGGGGTGGGGATTCGACTTCAATTACCAGCCGGGGCAGTACATCGGCATCGGTCTGCATATCGACGGCCGCTGGCATTGGCGGTCGTACTCACTTACTTCGCCTCCCAACTGGGAGAACAAGCGCATTTCCATCGCGGTCAAGGCCATGCCCGAGGGCTTTCTCTCGAGCCACCTCGTCAGCGGGGCCGTGCCGTCGGGAACCATCGTTCGACTGGCCACGCCTTCGGGTAACTTCGCGTTGCCGGATCCGCCGCCGGAGAAGATCCTGTTCATCACCGCCGGCAGTGGCATCACTCCGGTCATGGGCATGCTGCGGACGATGAACCGGCGCGGTCAATTGCCCGACGTCATGCACATCCACTCGGCTCCGACGGAATCCGACGTGATGTTCGCCGACGAACTCACGGCACTGCACGCCGAGCACGAGGACTTCGTGAGTCACGTTCAGCTCACGCGCCGCGACGGAAAATTCAAACTCAGTTCCCTCGACACGGTCTGCCCCGACTGGCGTGAGCGCCACACCTGGGCGTGCGGACCCCTTCCGTTGCTCGACGAGCTCGAAGACGTCTGGAAGGCGGAAGGCATCGAGGATCGACTCCACATGGAGCGATTCGCGGTTTCGCGCATCGACGCCTCGGCGGACGGCGGCACGGTCACGTTCGAGAAGTCGGGTAAGACGATCACCGTCGACGGCGCGACGACGCTTCTGGAAGCCGGCGAGCAGTCCGGCGCCTTGATGCCCTTCGGTTGCCGCATGGGCATCTGCCAGACGTGTGTCGTGCCTCTCGTCGCCGGCCACGCAATCGACCTACGCTCGGGAAAACAGCACGCGGAGGGCGAGCGGATTCAGACGTGCATCTCCGCTGCCGCCGGCGACTGTACGCTGGACGCATAGCTTCTAGGCACACGGAGGACCACGGTGGCCATCACCGATATCAAAGAGTTTTCGCACCTCACCGAGGCCGATGTCGAAGCTCTCGGACGTGAACTCGATCAGATTCGACTCGACATCGAAGACTCTCGTGGAATCCGGGACGCCCGCTACATTCGTCGCGTCATTCGCGTCCAGCGGGCGTTGGAACTCGGTGGGCGTATCGCGCTGTTCGGCAGTCGGTACCGACCGGCATGGCTGGTCGGCACGACCCTGCTGAGCCTGTCGAAGATCATCGAGAACATGGAGCTCGGGCATAACGTCATGCACGGGCAATGGGACTGGATGAACGATCCCGAGATTCACTCCGTTTCGTGGGAGTGGGATCAGACCGGTCCTTCCGAGCACTGGAAGCGTGCCCACAACTACCAGCACCACACGTACACCAACGTCGTCGGGATGGACGAGGACCTCGGTTTCGGGATCCTGCGTATGACGCGTGACGAGCCGTGGAAGCCGATCAACCTCTTCCAGCCGATCGCCAACGTGATCTTGGCGGCCACGTTCGAGTGGGGCATCGCGCTGCACGACCTCACGGCGGCAGCCGAGTTGGAGGGCGCGGAAAAGGGGCAACTGAACTCGCAGGCGAACAAAGACTTCGCGCGCAAGATCTTTCGTCAGGTGGGCAAGGACTTCATCTTGTTCCCCGCGCTGACGGGGCCGGCGTGGAAGTCGACCATGACGGCCAATGCCACCGCGAATCTCGTGCGCAACCTGTGGGCGTACGTCGTCATCTTCTGTGGTCACTTCCCGGACGGCGCCGAGAAGTTCACCGTTGCCGAATTCGAGCAGGAGACTCGTCACGAGTGGTACCTGCGCCAAATGCTCGGTAGCGCGAACTTCAATTCGGGCAAGCTCATGGGACTCATGAGTGGCAACTTGAGCTACCAGATCGAGCACCACGTCTTCCCTGATCTGCCGAGCAACCGCTACCCCGAAATTGCCGTGAAGATGCGTGCATTGTGCGAGAAGTTCGATCTCCCGTACACCACCGGTTCGCTCTTCAAGCAGTATCTCCTGGCGCTGCGCACGATCCACAAGCTGGCCTTGCCGGACAAGTGGCTGACTGCGACCTCGGACAATGCTCCGGAAACGTCCTCGGAACTACGGTTCCGTGACTCAGGGTTCCGGGACGCAGCCATGGCGATGGTCGAGGACCTGCGTACCGATCCGGTCACCGGCAAGCGCCTCGGATTGTTGACCGCACTCAAGTCGCAGGCGCGTTCTCGCATGCCGAAGCGCCGGAAGTGATATAGGTTACATCGGGAAAAACCTAACCTACGGTGCCGTAAGTTACGCTACAGTAGGTGCAGTTGATCTGAACGATTCGAAGTCATGATCGTTCTGCACTTACTACTTTGCGCCTAACTCACTGCTAGGAGGCTTTCCATGGCGATTGCAGATGTCAAGGAATATGCACATCTCACGGACGCCGACATCGAGGCGCTCGGCCGCGAACTCGACGCGATTCGTCGCGACATCGAGGAGTCGCGCGGCGAGAAGGACGCGCGCTACGTGCGCAACGTCATTCGCCTGCAGCGTTCACTCGAAATCGGCGGCCGCGCAGTGCTTTTCGCCAGCCGTCGCCGTCCGGCGTGGCTCGCCGGAGTTGGCCTGCTGACGCTCTCGAAGATCATCGAGAACATGGAACTCGGGCACAACGTGATGCACGGTCAGTGGGACTGGATGAACGACCCGGAGATCCACTCCACCTCGTGGGAGTGGGACGTCACCGGCCCGTCTGCGCACTGGAAGCAGACCCACAACTACCTGCATCACAAGTACACCAACGTCCTCGGAATGGACGACGACGTCGGATACGGACTCCTGCGCGTCACCCGCGATCAGCGATGGAAGCCCTTCAACGCCGGCAATCTGGTCTACAACACGCTGCTCGCGCTGTTCTTCGAGTACGGCATCGCCGCACAGCACCTCGAGCTCGGCAAGGTGGCCAAGGGCCGCGCCGACAAGGAAGAGACCCAGCGCAAGCTCCGCGAGGTCGGCGAGAAGATCGGCAAGCAGGTCCTGCGCGACTACGTCATCTACCCGGCCATCACCGGCCCGGCGTGGAAGAGCACGTTGTCGGCCAACTTCACCGCCAACACCCTGCGGAACGTGTGGACCAACGCGGTCATCTTCTGCGGTCACTTCCCGGACGGTGCCGAGAAGTTCACCAAGGAAGACATCGACAAGGAAACGCAGGCCCAGTGGTACCTGCGTCAGATGCTCGGTAGCGCCAACATCGAGGGCAGCGCGCTCATGGACTTCATGACGGGCAACCTGAGCTACCAGATCGAGCATCACTTGTTCCCCGATCTGCCCAGCAACCGCTACAAGGACATCGCGGTCACGGTGCGTCAGCTCGCGGACAAGTACGACCTGCCGTACACGACGGGCCCACTTGCCGTGCAGTACGCCAAGTCCTGGCGCACCATCGCCAAGCTGTCGCTGCCCAACAAGTACCTCAAGGACACCGTCGACAATGCGCCCGAGACGGCGTCGGAGCGGATGTTCGACGGCGAACTGACGTCGACTGTCGATCCCGTGACCGGGCGTCGTAACGGTCTCAAGAGCGCCATCGCACGTAAGCGCAAGAGTGGAAAGCTGCGCAGCCTCCTCGGCCTGCGCTGATTTCCCGCCTGCGCTGACCAGACACAACAAGCGGCCCGACACCATTCGATATGGTGTCGGGCCGCTTTGCTGTTCTCGCGCTGGGGCGTCGTGCAGGGGTGTCGCTCAGTACTGATCGTTGGACTTGATCGCTTCCAGCAGTTGTCGCACAGCGACGACGCGTCGAGCGGATTTGCCCTCCAGTAGGTCGAGCTTGCATTCGGGGTCTGCCGGCGGCCCGAGGTGCGTGCATCCGCGCGGGCAATCCTCGATCGCCGCAGCGAGATCCGAGAATGCTGCCACCACGTTCTCGGGCGAGATGTGCGCCAGACCGAACGAACGGATGCCAGGGGTGTCGATCACCCAACCGCCACCGGCGAGGGGGAGTGCCACCGATTGCGTCGATGTGTGCCGGCCCTTGCCGACGCCGGATACGATGCCAACCGCTCGATTGGCATCGGGGACAAGGCGATTGACCAATGTCGATTTTCCGACGCCGGAATGTCCGATCAGGGCGGTCAACTTGTGCTCGAGGATCTGCGTCAGTTCGTCCAGGGGATCGTCGCGACCGGCGACGACCACTTGGATGTCGAGGTCGGCGAAAGTGCTCGCGAATTCCTCGGGTGGTTCGAGGTCGCTCTTGGTCAGGCAGACGATCGGTGTCAGGCCACCCACGTAGGCGGCGACCAGTGCGCGCTCGACAAAACCGGTGCGCGGTGGGGGATCGGCGAGTGCCACGACGATGAGCAACTGCTCCGCGTTCGCGACGACGATGCGTTCGAAGGGATCGGTGTCGTCGGCCGTCCGTCGCAGAACCGTAGAACGCTCGGAGACCCGGACAATGCGGGCGAGGGTATCGGTTTTGCCGGACAGATCGCCGACGATGTCCACCTGATCGCCGACGACGATGGGGGTTCGGCCAAGTTCGCGGGCGCGCATCGTGACGATCAGCCGGTCGGGATCGCCGCCGAGGACGCAACCCCAACGGCCACGATCCTTCGACACCACCATCCCCGATTCGGCCGATAGATGTTCGGGCCGAGTCTTCGTACGGGGGCGGGATCCGCGGCCGGGGCGTACCCGGACGTCGGACTCGTCGTACTGCCGCGGACTCAGAAGCTTGCCTTCGGTGTCGCCGGCGAGCTCTCGAGCATGTCGATCCACATGTTCTCGAAGCCGGGCAGTGTCTTGGCGGTGGTTCCAACGTCGTCGACGTCGACGCCGTCGACGACCAGGCCGATGATGGCGCCGGCTGTTGCCATCCGGTGGTCGGCATACGAGAGCCATTGTCCGCCATGGAGTTCCGCGGGAACGATCGTCAGGCCGTCGTCGGTTTCGGTGACGGAGCCGCCGAGCTTGTTGATCTCGTCGGCGAGGGCGGCCAGACGGTCGGTCTCGTGCCCGCGCAGGTGTGCAATACCGCGTAGATGCGAGGTGCCCTCGGCGAGAGCAGCCAGGGCCGCGACGGTGGGGGTCAGCTCTCCCACGTCGTGGAGGTCGATGTCGATGCCGCGCAGTTTCTCCGGGCCGCGAACGGTCAGCAAGCCGTCGGCAAGAGTGACGTCGGCGCCCATCGAGGCGAGGATCCCGCGGATCGCGTCGCCGGGCTGCGTCGTCGACGACGGCCACATCGGGACGCTGACGGTTCCGCCGGTAACAGCGGCTGCGGCCAGGAACGGTGTGGCGTTGGAGAGATCGGGTTCGATCGCCCAGTCCACGGCGCGCACCGGCCCCGGTGCCACTCGCCACGTGTCTGCGTCTCCGCCCGTGGCCGGTGTCGTCACGGAAACTCCGGCTTGGCGGAGCATCTCGACGGTCATGTCGATGTGTGGCATGGACGGGACGGGCTTGCCGTCGTGGTGAACGGTGACACCCTCTTCGAAGGCAGCAGCCGAGAGCAGGAGACCGGAGACGAACTGCGACGAGCCGGATGCGTCGATGGTGACCGTTCCTCCGCGTAGGGATCCGGTTCCGGTGACGGTGAACGGGAGTGCGTCACCCTCGATCCGAGCGCCGAGACCGCGCAGTGCCTCCAAGATGGTGCCGAGGGGGCGTGTGCGTGCTTGCTCGTCGCCGTCGAAGCGGACGATGCCGTCGGCCATCGCGGCGAGTGGCGGCAGGAAGCGCATCACGGTGCCGGCCAGGCCGCAGTCGACCTCGCCGCCGCGCAGGGGCCCAGGGGTGATGCGAAGCGTGGTCGGATCGCCGGCTTCCTCGACGCCGATGCCGAGGTCACGCAGAGCTGCGATCATCAGGTCGGCGTCACGGCTGCGAAGTGCACCGGTGATCGTGGACGGGCCATCCGCAAGTGCGGCAAGAATCAGAGCTCGATTGGTGATGGACTTGGATCCGGGCAGCGTCACCACTGCATCGACGGGTGCTTGGGCCCTCGGGGCGCTCCACAGACTCAGACTCACATGGTCCATCTTCTCTCATCGGTGGGGGAATGGTCGAAACCGTGCCACCCTGGGTGTCATGTGCGGAAGGTATGCGACCACAGCGGACCCGGCCACCCTGGCGGTGGAACTCGATGCGCTCGACGAGACGGACCACTCGGCGCCCGTCGAAGCCGACTACAACGTGGCCCCCACGACCGAGGTGTTGACCGTCGTCGAACGCCACGATCGGGAAAATCCCGACAGCGATCCGACCAAGAGGATTCGGCGGATGCGATGGGGATTGGTGCCGTCGTGGACCAAGGAACTGGGCAAAGGCCCGGTCCTGTTCAACGCCCGGGCCGACTCGCTGGCGGAGAAGCCGGCGTTTCGGACCGCCTTCAAGTTCAAACGTTGCCTGGTCCCCATGGACGGGTGGTACGAGTGGCAGACCGAGGCCACCGGCGGGAAAAAGGCAGCGAAGATTCCCTACTACATGCACCCCGACGACGGATCACGGCTGTTCATGGCGGGCGTGTGGTCTGCCTGGCGGGACCCGAGGGTCGAGAACGCGAGCCCCGTCCTGAGCTGCTCGATCGTCACAGTCGACTCTCTCGGTCACCTCGAGCAGGTTCACGACCGCATGCCCCTCGCCCTGCCTCGTGACCGCTGGGAGGCGTGGCTCGATCCCGACAACACCGTCGATTCGGCTCTGCTCGAACCGGTACCGGACCTCTTCGAGCGGATCGACGTCGATCGAGTCCGGCCGCTGGTCAACAGTGTCAAGAACAACGGGCACGAGTTGATCGAGCCGGACGTCGACCGTGCCGGCGAGCAGATCAGCCTGCTCTAGTGGTCAGCCGAGAGCCCAGGTAACGGTCACCTCGAACGAGACCTGCTGGGTTCCCGGGGCGAGAACCATGTCGGACATCGAGGCGTCGGGAGCGCGCATGGTCTGACCGCCACTCGTGTCGTGTGCCTCGGTGATGGTCACGACGTTCTCGAGCGACGTACCGGACAGATCCGCGTACTGCTCGGCACGGTTCTTGGCGTCTTCGAAGGCCCGGGTGCGAGCGTCGGCCAGAAGCTGAGAGTCGTCGTCGATGGCGAAGGCGACGTTGCCGAGCCGTGCCGCGTTTCCGCCCGCCGCGATGCCGGCGTCCAGGACAGAAGAGGCCTTGTCGAGATCGCGTACGACGATTCGTACCGAGTTGGTTGCCCGGTAGCCGGTCACGTTGCCGCCGACAAACGGTCCGCCGCTGGCGTCGTACTGCGGCTGGACGGACAGATCGCTTGTCTGTACGTCCTCGGGGGCCACACCGGCGGCGACTATCGCGTCGATCATCTGACGGGCCTTGTCATTCGACTCCGAGACCGCTCCCGATACATCCGGGGCAACCACCTCGATGCCGATGTCGGCATTGAGGATGTCCGGAGCCCCGCGGACCTGCCCTGATCCGACTACCGTGACTTCCTTGGCGGCATTGTCCGAACTCCCGCAGGCCGTCAGAGAGACGGTGAGGGCTGCCGCTGCAGCGGTCAGTGCAAGAGTTTTCAGGTGTGGTCGCATGGTGAGACCGTAGCGACCGGATACTCAGCCCGCCGTGATTTGCGCCGTGACCGCGCCACTCAGCTGCACGAGGTGCGTCGGAGCCAGCTCGATCTCGAGCCCGCGTCGACCGGCGCTGCAGAGAATGCGGTCCCAGTCGAGCGCCGACGCATCGATCACGGTCGGCAGTTTCTTGCGTTGGCCGAGCGGTGAGATACCGCCGAAGACGTAGCCGCTCGAGCGCTCGGCTTCGGCGCGATCGGCCATGACGGCTTTGCTCGCACCGAGGGCAGCGGCTGCGGCTTTGAGCGAGAGCTTGTTCGGGACCGGCAGGACCGCGACGGCGAGCTTGCCGGTGTCGAGTTTGACGACCAAGGTCTTGAAGATCTGTGCGGCCTCGACTCCTGCCAACTCGGCCAGTGCAGTGACCGCCTCGTCGCCGAACGATTCGGCGCGAGGATCGTGGTCGTAGCTGTGAACGCGGTGCGGTGTCTTCGACTTGTCGAGAAGTACGGTCGCAGGGGTCGCTGTTCCGGCCATGAGGAACACCCTATGTGGATCGCCGACAGGTGCATCCGACCAGGCCGGGAACAGAGTCGCAGACTCCCGTGTTGGTACCAGTTGATGAAACTTGTCCCGAGAAGCGAAGGAGCGACCGTGCTGGCTGTGTGTGAGCCACCACCGGCCCGTGGGTCGGATCTTCAGTTGGCGGTAACCTTGATCCCTACGGCTAGTGAAGGGATCAGAGTGCTGGAACACGACCGGCCCAAGGACGAACCGTCAGGGGTAACTGAACCTATCGACGGCGCTGTGTCCGAAACGCCCGAAACTGCGGATGAGTTGATTGCCCGGTTCGAGCGCGACGCGCTCCCGCTGCTCGACCAGTTGTACGGCGCTGCCCTGCGCATGACGCGGAATCCGGCTGATGCCGAGGATCTCGTGCAGGAGACGTACGTCAAGGCGTACACCGCTTTCCGTTCGTTCCGTGCCGGTACCAACCTGAAAGCCTGGCTGTACCGGATTCTCACGAACACCTACATCAACTCGTACCGAAAGAAGCAGCGCCAACCCGCGCAGTATCCGACGGACGAGATCACCGACTGGCAGTTGGCTGCCACCGCCGAGCACACCTCGACGGGGCTGCGATCGGCCGAGGTGGAGGCGCTCGACGCGTTGCCTGACGACGACATCAAGGCGGCGCTGCAGTCGCTTCCCGAGGAATTCCGTATGGCCGTGTACTACGCCGATGTCGAAGGATTCCCGTACAAGGAGATCGCGGAGATCATGGGCACACCCATCGGAACGGTGATGTCGCGACTGCACCGTGGTCGCAAGCAATTGCGTGGTCTCTTGGCCGATGTCGCAAAAGACCGGGGATTCAATCGGGACGGCGCGGTCGACTCAGCCACAGTCGCAGCCACCGAGACGGAAGGTGTCACACGATGAGTGAGCAGGACGAATTCGAAAGGCTCGACTGCTCGGCAGTCATCGCCGACGTCTGGTTGATGCTCGACGGTGAATGCGACGATTCGAGTCGTGCTCGCCTGCAGCGTCATATCGACGATTGTGGATCGTGCCTCGAGGCCTACGGGATCGAGGAGAAGGTCAAGAGCCTGATCAACCGTAAGTGCGGTGGAGACCACGCGCCGGAAAGCCTGCGTCAGCGGCTCACCGTCGAGTTGCGTCGGACCATCGTCATAACGACTACCGAAACCGACAGCTAGCCCGTCAGCGAAGATCTGAGCGGCAGCAGTCGGAAGGCAGTAACGCCGAGGGGCGGGGAAGCAATGCTTCCCCGCCCCTCGGACGTTTTGTTGCGCTACATGTCAGGCGTTTGGACGCTTGCCATGGTTAGCGGCGTTGCCCTTACGGCTGCGCTTCTTACGACCACGCTTACCCATGATTGGTCTCCCTTCTGTTTCTTTCGCGTCATTGTTTCACGCCGATGCCGGTGTGGTTCCATTGGCAGGTCGATCGAGTGATCCGTCGACGTATTTTCGTGGTCAGAGTGCAGTTCCGACAGAAGTGAGGTTCACGATGGCAGAAGACGTGCGCGCCGAGATGGTTTCGACGGTCTACCAGGTCGTCGTGAGCGAGGGAGACGTCGTTGCGGACGGCGACACCCTGGTCATCCTCGAATCCATGAAGATGGAGATTCCCGTCCTGGCCGAGGTTCCGGGAACGGTGACGACGGTGGGCGTCAAGGTCGGCGACGTGATTCAGCAAGGCGATCTGATCGCCGTGATCTCCTAAGCCGGACGATGTCCACTCTCAGTGACCTCCTCGCCGAACACACCGATCTTCCCGGTGCGGCGGTCGACCATCTCCAGCGCGTCGTGGGGGAGTGGCAACTGCTCGCCGACCTCTCCTTTGCCGACGTTCTCCTGTGGGTGGGCACCGAATCGGAGAAGAACCGATCCGAGGGGACGGTCATCTGCGTCGCGCATTGCCGGCCGACAACGGCATCGACGGCTTTTCCGGAGGACGCAGTCGGAACGGTCGTTTCCGAGTCCGAGCACCCGCAGGTTCTTCGCGCTCTCGTCGAGGGCCGCGTCGTGCGCGGGGAAGACGAGACGTGGCGTGAAGGAATGCCGCCGCGTCGGGAAGCCGTTCCGGTGCGTCTGGACGGGCGAGTCATCGCGGTTCTGAGCCGCGACACCAACCTGTCGCACCAGCGAGCGCAGAGTCCGCTCGAGCTCGCGTATCTCGATTGCGCCGAAGACCTGTGTCAGATGATCAGCGACGGAACCTTCCCGATCCGAGAATCGCGCTCCGACACGAACTCGAGCCCACGTGCGGGCGACGGCTTCATCCGTCTCGATACCGAAGGCACCGTCGTCTATGCCAGCCCGAACGCGCTCTCGGCCTATCACCGGATGGGTCTGAGTTCGGATTTGGTGGGCCAAGACCTCGCGGCGTTGACCCGTTCGTTGGTCACCGACCCGTTCGAGTCTCAGGAAGCTGCGGGATACATCCGAGATACGTTGGCGGACAAGCCCGGTCGCCGTATGGAGATCGAGGCGCGCGGGGCGACCGTTCTGCTGCGAGCCCTGGTTCTCAAGCCGGGCGGCCGGCATGTCGGTGCGGCGGTCGTCGTCCGCGACGTCACCGAGGTCAAGCGTCGTGATCGCGCTCTCCTGAGCAAGGACGCAACCATCCGCGAGATTCACCATCGAGTGAAGAACAACCTGCAAACCGTCGCGGCGCTTCTGCGTCTACAGGCCAGGCGAACCGGCAACGACGAAGCGCGACAGGCGTTGACAGAGTCGGTGAGGCGCGTGACGTCCATCGCCCTCGTTCACGACACCTTGTCGATGTCGGTGGACGAAGAGGTGGATCTCGACGAGGTGATCGACCGGTTGGTTCCCATGCTCTCCGATGTCGCGGGAGTGGGTGTGCCGGTGGCGATTCGGCGTGAGGGCAGTTTCGGAGTGTTCTCCGCCGAGCGCGCCACCCCGCTGGTCATGGTGCTGACGGAGTTGGTGCAGAACGCGATCGAGCACGCTTTCGATCCGGGAGTGACCGGCACGGTCACACTCAGCGCCGAGCGTTCTGCGCGCTGGTTGGACGTGATCATCCACGACAACGGGCGCGGCCTGCCGGAGAACTTCGACCTCGAGAAGTCCGATCGGCTCGGACTCCAGATCGTGCGGACTTTGCTGGGCGCCGAACTCGGTGGCTCGCTCGGACTGCACCCGGGAAGCGGTGGCGGCACCGACGCGGTTCTGCGTGTGCCGCTCGGTAGACGCACTGCGCGTTACTGATTCGAGCAGCGTTAGCGATTCGAGCAGACAAAAAGCCCGACACCATGTGGTGTCGGGCTGTCGTCTTCGACTGTGCGGAGGGGCTGTTCTCCGCCGCGAGTCGAACGTCTCGGTTCTACCTAGACGGAAGTGCGTGCACGGGTACGTGCGTTACGACGCTTGAGTGCGCGACGCTCGTCTTCGCTCATTCCGCCCCAGACGCCTGCATCCTGACCGGACTCGAGAGCCCAGGACAGGCACTCGGCGGTGACGGGGCAGCGGTTGCAGACAACCTTGGCATCAGCGATCTGAGCGAGGGCCGGTCCACTGTTTCCCACCGGGAAGAACAGTTCGGGATCCTCGTCGCGACAGATTGCGTTGTGGCGCCAGTCCATCTTTTTTCGCTCCTTAATTGGGTGTGTATTCACACCATTTGGTACCAATGAGTTTGTGTGTGCGTCATCAATGTTTCCGCACTGTTACTTGTGAATGCTTTCACGAACTCGCGGTATGTCAATAGGTTTGAACGGGTTCGTGGGCCAACTCACTAATTTGTGACACACCTGACGGCCACCTGGGCGTCACCGGCATTTTACCCGATTTCGACTATTCGGCACCAGAGTTTTTGCAGGTCAAACGTGTTGCCTGACTCACGTCGGAATCGGTGCGAACACTTCCAGTGCATCCGGGACCGAGGTGAATTCGACTTTTTCGCGAAGTCCGATGTAGTCGCCGTCCATCTGCAGTCCGATCGGTCGCGACGATTCGATGGTGATTGTCGGGACGTCGTCGGTGCGTAGAAGGACCTTCGATTTCGGTTCTGCGCCGCGTGCGAGGAGCTGTCGCACAACCCGCAGAGACGGTAGGACTTTGGTGCTCGTCATGGCGAAGATGCCGAGTCCACTGTCGAAGGTCGTTCCCGGATTGGTGTGTACGGGACGCTCTTCCAGATATGTCCACGGGCTCGAGTTCGACACGAACGCGTAGTGGACTCCGGAGACGGGATCCTGATCGGGGAGGTGGACTGTCAGGGCGGGCTCGGCTCGCTTGGCACGGAAGAACGCCGCGATCGCGGTTCGGACATACCGGGCGGGTGTGGCGGCGTCACCGTTCTTACGGCTGGCGTCGACGGCCTCGCATACATCGGCGTCGAGGCCCATTCCGGCGTTGAACGTGAACCAACGGTTGTCGCAGTGTGCGAGGCCGATTCGGCGTCTCGTTCGTTCCGAGAGTAGATCGACGAGTTGGTTTGTGGCGTCGATCGGGTCGGCGGCAATACCGAGTGAGCGCGCGAAAACGTTTGCCGAGCCTCCCGGGACGACAGCGATCGTCGGGATCGGACCGACCGGAACCGATTTCATCGACGCGGGATGCGGTGACCCGAGCAGTCCGTTGACCACTTCGTTGACCGTTCCGTCGCCGCCGTGGACGATCACCGAGCCGAAGCCGTCTTCGTGGGCTTCGCGCGCCAGTTCGGCAGCGTGTCCCCGATGTGTGGTGTGCGCCACAGTAAGTCGCACCCGACTCTCGAGGGCGTGTGCCAACAGGTCACGACCGGCAGCGGTGGTGGAGGTGGCATTGGGGTTGACGATCAGCAGTGCGCGCACGGGGCATGAGCCTATCCGGTGTCGTGTTCTAGGCTGGCCTCGTGCCGAATACCGCCAGTCCGAACGCCCTGCCCAAGACAGTCACATGGGCAGGTGCCCTCGTGACGCTGCAAGGGCTGGTTGCCGCCGGGTTCGCGATCGTCGCAGTGATTCGCGGCGCGACCGGCCACGATCAGAGCGTCACCAACGGATACGGATTTGCCGCCTGGGTCGCGATCCTCGGCGGCGCGGTGTTGGCAGCCGGTATCGCTTTGCTGACGGGCCGCCGGTGGGGCCGGGCAATCGCCGTCGTCGCGCAGTTGCTGCTCCTGCCGGTCGCCTGGTCGCTCCTGACCGATTCGCATCAGGTGCCGCTCGGCATCGTTCTGGGTGTCGTCGTTCTCGGCGCTCTGGGCTGCCTGTTCTCGGCTCCGACGTCTCGATGGATGGCAGCGGAGTACGGAGCGTACGCAGACGAGGTGTCGCCGGAAGAGGGACGCCCGGACGAGACCGAAGAGCCGCGGGACAAGTAGGACGGAACGCCTACCCTGCTTCAGTCCTACTCAGCTTCGGCGGCAAGAGCTCCGAGGTGGGTGCCGGTCAGGCGATACGTGGTCCACTCCGTCTTCGCGTCGGCACCGAGTGACTCGTAGAACTTGATCGAGGGCGTGTTCCAGTTGAGCACCGACCAGGACAGCCGGGTGTAGTCGTTGTCGGTGCACTCCTTGGCGAGCGCGGCCAGAAGAGCCTTTCCGTGGCCTGATCCGCGCTGGCTGGGCTTGACGTACAGGTCTTCGAGGTAGATGCCGTGGGCGCCGTCCCACGTGGAGAAATTGCGGAACCACAGCGCCATGCCGACGACGTCGTCAGCCGAATTCACAGCGACGTGCGCGAAGGCCGTCGCGGCCGGCCCGAACAATGCCTCGCCGATCTGTTCCGCCTTCACGGTGCACTCGTCGAGGGCCTTCTGGTAGTCCGCCAACTCGTAGATCATGTCGGTGATCGGCTGGACGTCTGCGGGCGTGGCGCGTCGGATCATGGGGAGAATCTTAAGCCTCAAGCCTCCACTAGCGGCGGCACGTTGTGATGGACGAGGTGGCTGGCGCCGTGCTCGTAACCGAGAACCGTGTAAGCGCCCGGGAACAAGGCGAAACGCTTTCCTTCGGTGACCGGGAGCTCGAGCCAGCGGGCGATGAGCGCGCGTGAGAAGTGGCCGTGCCCGATCAGGATCACGTCCCGCTCGGGTAGCTGCGAACGCACCATCGACAGCACCATGTCGGTGCGGGCATGGATCTGATCGGTCTGCTCGCCGCCGGGGCACGGGTGTGTCCAGACGGTCCAATCGGGCACCGTTGCGCGGATCTCGGGCGTCGTGAGGCCTTCGTAGTCGCCGTAGTCCCATTCGGAAAGTGCATCCCAGGTTCGCTCTTCCGGCAGGCCGGCGAGATCACCCGTCAACTGTGCGCGCAGCCGCGGACTCGTCAGAATCATGGGGTTCCGGAGGTCGAGGGTTCGCAAGCGATTTCCGGTCGCGGTTGCCTGCATCTCGCCGAGCGGAGTCAGCGGAACCTCGGTCCGGCCCGTGTGTTTCCCGGTGCGTGCCCACTCGGTTTCACCGTGGCGCATGAGTACGACGCGAGCACCGAGGGGGATCGACGAGGGGGCGGACTGGGAGGTCATGTCGACCATCATTGCAGGCTGCCTCGCGTGTGTAGCTCGCCTCCTGGCGCGAAGTGCGCAAGGATCTACGTGTGACGACGGTTCTCGCAGTGGCGAATCAAAAGGGCGGCGTGGCTAAAACCACTACCGTCGCTTCTCTCGGTGCGGCTTTGTCCGCGCTCGGACAACGAGTTCTGGTGGTGGATCTCGACCCGCAGGGCTGCCTGACGTTCTCGCTCGGACACAACCCGGATCGCCTCGAGCGTTCGGTCAACGAGGTCCTGGCGGGTGATCTCGACGCGGTCGACGCCGTGCTGAAAACGGACGACGGTATGGATCTCCTGCCGGCCACCATCGATCTCGCGGGCGCCGAAGCGCTGCTCCTGATGCGACCCGGTCGAGAGTTCGCGCTCAAGCGGGCGCTGTCTCCGCTCCTGGGTTCTTACGACGTCATCATCATCGACTGCCCACCGTCGTTGGGTGTGCTCACACTCAACGGATTGACTGCGGCGCAGTCGGTTCTGGTTCCACTGCAATGCGAAACCCTCGCACACCGCGGCGTCGGACAGCTGCTGCGTACGGTTCGCGAAGTCCAAGCCATCACCAACCCGGATCTTGTTCTGCTCGGCGCACTTCCGACTCTGTACGACGCTCGAACCACGCACAGTCGCGACGTACTCGCTGACGTCAGTGACCGCTACTCCCTCGCCGTTCTGGCGCCGCCGATTCCACGGACCGTCAAGTTCGCCGAGGCCTCTGCTTCCGGCGCGACGGTCCTTGCCGGGCGAAAGAACAAGGGCGCGGATGCCTATCGAGAACTCGCCGACAATCTCGTAAAGCATTGGGCTGGAAATGAAGTCGTGACTTTCGCGCCGGAACTGGCGCTCTGAGGAAGGCGAGAGCTTCTAGCGCAGCGCGAACAAGGTATCGCCGCGCTGTTCCAGAATCGTCTCGCCCGCACTGGCGAGCACGATCGGCGTCGTCGTCTCACCGCGGTCGACTGCGATCATGCGCTGCACCGCTCCGTCCGACGGGCTGACGGCTGCAATCCCGCCCGGAACAGGGATGAGCATCTGACCGGCGACCATGCTTCCGGGCCCGGACGTTCCGTTGACTATCCACGTCGGAGCCAGGTCGCTCAGGCGGAGGTTGACCGTCTGAGAGCCGGTCCACCACGTGATCGAAGCCTTGTCGGCGTGGGTGCGGGCCCCTTCGGTCACCGCTCCCTCGATCGGATAGTCGACGATCGGATTGCCGGTTCCGTCGAAAATGGTGATGCGAGAAGCGGTTCCGTTGGCGGCAGGGAGGTAGACGGCCGTCTTCTCGCCGGCCACGGCCAGCAGGCGGGCGCCTTCGGAGTCGAGGAGAATCGAGGATCCGTACTCTTCGGGTTCCTGGGCGTCCTTCGGTGCGGGGTTCATCACCGTCAACCTGTTGGAGGCTTCACCCGGGCAGCGTTCGAGTACCGAGACTCGGTTGGCGCTCGACGCAGCGTCGAGCAGCGTGCATCCGGTGCGGGGTTGCTTGTTCGGATTGACCTTCGCGTCGACCCTGCCGTACTCGAGAGTTCGGACGAGGTCCGAGCGCCACAGTTCCATTCGCTCACTGCCGCGTGAGATCAGATAGGTGCCGTCCGCCGACAAGGTGACCGCGGAATCGGCGTCGCTGTTGCGCTGGTCCTTTCGGGCGCCGGTGTCGGCGACCAGTGACGTGACCTGAGAGCAACCGCGATCGTCCTGATAGACGCTGACGACGCGATCCCACGAACCGATCGCACCGCACAGGGGAATGTTGCGCGCGTATCGCCATACTTCTTCGCCTGTTGCCGGGTCGCGGCCGATCACTTCGGAACCGTCGGCGGTGACGACGGCATTTCCGACGGTGATCGGTGCCGTCGAGTCGGCACTGGGAGATTCCCACGTCTGCTTCAGGATGTCGGGTAACAACACCGACGTCGACAGAGGTGGGAGTGGAGATTCGGCGGTGACCGAGGTGGTTCCGCGCGCATCACTGCGCAACCACACCACGGTCACCGCCACGATTACTGCCAGCGCGATTGCCAGCGCACCGATCACATCTGAGCGAGTACGCCTTTCGGGAGCCAGCACATCGGCAGCTTACTCTGCGGCGCCTGCCGTCGCGGAAGCCGCGGGGCGACGACGCCGACGGCGACGCGGCTTGGCCGCTCCGTCTTCGTCCGAGTTCTCGGTAGCGGTTGCCGCCGGTGCCGAAGGGGGAGCTGTGGTGGCGCCGGCGGTGGTGGACGTCGTGGCGTCGGTCGAAGCACCAGCGCGGGTACGGCGGCGAGTCCGGTTGCGACGAGGCGCGGCCTTCTCTTCGTTGCCGTCGGCGTCAGCCGACTTCGACGCGTCCGCTTTGTCCGTTGCCGCCTTGTCGGTTGCAGCCTTCTCAGGGGCGGGCTTGGCCTTGCGAACAGTGCCCTTGGCGTCGGCCGGAATCGACAGCTCTTCGTAGAGGTGCGGCGAGCTCGAGTACGTCTCGACCGGATCGGGGATTCCGAGGCTCAGTGCCTTGTCGATGAGCTGCCAGCGAGGAATGTCGTCCCAGTCGACCAGCGTGACGGCGATACCGGTGCGTCCGGCGCGGCCGGTGCGACCGATGCGGTGGACGTAGGTCTTCTCGTCCTCGGGGCACTGGTAGTTGATGACGTGGGTGACATCGTCGATGTCGATGCCGCGTGCGGCGACGTCGGTGGCGACCAGCACGTCGACCTTGCCGTTGCGGAAGCCCTTCAGGGCCTTCTCGCGGGCAATCTGTCCGAGGTCACCGTGGACGGCACCGACGGAGAAACCGCGCTCGGCGAGATCGTCGGCGACTTTCTGGGCTGTGCGCTTGGTGCGGGTGAAGATCATCGTCGCGCCGCGGCCTTCGGCCTGCAGAACGCGGGCGACCATCTCGGCCTTGTCGAGAGCGTGCGCACGGTAGATGTGCTGGCTCGTGCGGTCGTGCACTGCGGAGGATTCGGCTTCCTCGGCGCGGATGTGCGTCGGCTGCGTCAGGAAGGTGCGAGCCAGGGTGATGATCGGGCCGGGCATCGTGGCGGAGAAGAGCATCGTCTGACGCTTGTCGGGGACCATGCCCATGAGGCGTTCGATGTCGGGGAGGAATCCGAGGTCGAGCATTTCGTCGGCCTCGTCGAGGACGAGAACGCCCACTTTGCCCAGGATCAGGTGCGACTGGTTGGCGAGGTCGAGCAGGCGACCCGGGGTGCCGACGACAACGTCGACGCCCTTCTGCAGTGCCGAGATCTGCGCCTCGTACGGCCGACCGCCGTAGATGGGCAGAACCTGGAGGCCTCGGTCGCCGACTCGGAGGTACTTGCTGGCGTTCTCGAGGTCGCGAGCGACCTGGATGCACAGCTCGCGGGTGGGAACGATGATCAGAGCGCGTGGCGTGCCGTCGAGGACAGCCGTGCCGTTCTCGGCGGTGACGATGCGATGCAGGAGCGGGACGCCGAAACCGAAGGTCTTGCCCATTCCGGTGCGGGCCTGACCGATGAGGTCGTCACCGGCGAGAGCCAACGGAAGGGTGAGTTCCTGGATGGCGAAGGTGCGCTCGATGCCGATCTCGTTCAGTGCGCGGACGATTTCGTCGCGTACACCGAGTTCGGCGAAGCTCGGGGGTACATGGGTGTCGTCGAGCTGGACGGAAACGGTGTTCTCGGTTGCTTCGTCTTCGTGGTCGACAGTGATCTTGCTCAGGGGACTAGCCTTTCCTCGTGGCGGTACGCACGCACAAGGTAAGGGGCCAGGCCGTAAATCGGCCGATGTCGATGCCCTCTTTTTCTTCGGTCATGCCTACGCCTCAGCACTGAATTCCACTCGGACGAATTCGAACCGTCCGGAGATCTCGGCGAAGCGGGCAACAACCGTCGATGCAGGTGCGCGCACATTATCGGTGGGGTCCGCGTGAGCACAGTCGTGTCAGCTGACCTAAAGCAGCCGTCCCGGCTAATCACAAGAGCCGGGGGAACTGGCGAACTCCCAAGACCATTGTAGCTGCACGTTGTCCGCCCCTCGCGATGACATGTCGAAGATCACCGAATCGGACATGCGGTCCTTGGCGGTCGCGTCGGTCGTCGAAGCACTACAGTTCGTAGTCATGGGCGCACACGATCTTGATGCTTCGACGGACGCTGGAACCGGAGGCCGAGTCGCTTCCGATCACCCCGGCGTGATCGATTTGTTTGCCGTTCTCGCCTACGGCGAGATTTCGGCGTTCTACCGGTTGGCGGAGGACGCACAAATGGCACCGGACCTGCGAGGCAAGGTGGCGTTCGCCAGCATGGCCGCCGCCGAGATGGACCACTTCGAGACTCTGGAAACGGCGCTGACGGAACGTGGCCACGAGATCTTTGCCGTCATGGACCCGTTCGTTCGTGCTCTCGACAACTATCACGCGTCGACGACACCGTCGACGTGGCTGGAATCGCTCGTGAAGGCGTACGTCGGCGACGGAATCGCTGCCGATTTCTACCGCGAGATCGGGCACTCCCTCCCGGCGGATGTCGCCGAGATCGTCGAGGACGTGCTGTCCCAGACGGGCCACTCGGAGTTCGTGGTGCTCGAGGTGAAGGCAGCAGTGGAGGCCAGCACCCGCGCCAAGGACCGGCTGATGTTGTGGGGACGCCGTCTTCTGGGTGAAGCAATCACGCAGGCGCAGTTCGTGCTGGCGCAGCGTGAGGACCTCACGGATCTGGTGATCTCGGCCTCGGGTGACCTCAACGGAGTTGTCGCGTTGTTCGACGGTATGCAGGCAAAGCACGCCGAGCGGATGGCGATTCTCGGACTCGTCTAGGTGCCTGTTCGCTCTGGGCACAGCGTGCAGAGGAGCGTGGGCGGTCGCTGCTGCATTAGCCTTGCGTCGACAACGGATGTAATTCACGAACAGTTCGGAGGTTGACCGTGGAGGTCAAGATCGGTGTAATCGACAGCCCGCGTGAGCTCATCGTCAACAGCGAACAGACCCCTGACGAGGTCGAGACACTGGTCGCGGCTGTCCTCGGTGGCCGCGAGCCGGTTCTGGCTCTCGTCGACGACAAGGGCCGCAAGTTCCTGGTGCAGGCTTCTCGTGTGGCGTACGTGGAGATCGGTCCGTCCGATATCCGCAAGGTCGGATTCGCGCCTAACGTCTGACGCGTAGCTGTAACAGCAGAATGGGCGGGCAGTCGTGAGACTGCCCGCCCATTCTCGTTCGGGTTCCGGTTACTTGGTTTCGGCCTGCAGCGGCACGTGTGAGAGACCGCCCCACGCCAGTGTCACGGTGATTTCCACGGCCTCTTCCTTGGGGATCGGCCGCGCGGCTTCGAGCCAGTACCGCGCAGTGAACTGGCTGGCACCGACCAGACCGACCGCAAGAATGCGCGCGCGGTACGGATCGAGTCCGGAATCCTGACTGACCAGGTCGAACACGGCGTCGACGCAGGCTTCGGTGGCTTGTTCGACGCGTGTCTGGACCTGAGGTTCGCCCATGATGTCGGACTCGAACACCAGGCGGAAGCCCTGCGAGTCGTTGTCGACGAAGTCGAAGAACGCCTGGACTGCGGCGCGGACACGCTGTTTGTTGTCCGTCGTCGATCGCAGGGCCTGGCGTACACCCGAGATGAGGCTGTCGACATAACTCTGCAGGACTGCGACATACAGTTCGAGCTTGCCTGGAAAGTGTTGGTACAGGACTGGCTTGCTGACACCGGCACACTCGGCGATCTCGTCCATGCCGGCCGAGTGGTACCCGTTCGCGACGAATACCTCACTTGCAGCTGCGAGGAGCTGGAGGCGGCGCGCATCGCGGGGGAGTCGGGTGCTGCGACGTGTTCCGGCAGGCTTGCCAGCCGTTGTACCGCGATCGGAGTCTGTCCGATCCGCGAGTTCTGTCATGTCGCTTCCAATCTGAGCAAAAGTAAATTCGGTCGGCGCGCGGATCCGCGAGTCGCGTGTGCGTACCCGCCAGTATCCTCCGTCACACCGGTCGTAGCCGAATGAACGATACCGTGTGTCGCCCGGGCGAGTCGCGCGTGCCTCGGTGAGCGAGACCAGCGGTCTTTCTCGTTACAGGACGGGTTGCCATGACACGCCAGGACCAGCATGTTTCGGTCAGCCCGGGCGAGTGACTTGCCGTGTGTGAGATTCTGGACGACGTGACTGACCCAGGGGGACCGCGCATGCGTGGACGAACTACGCAGAACCCTGAACGTGAGGAACGTCGAATGCGTAGCGGAACTGGAGCGCCCCGCGACGAACGTCGGCCAGAGGTGCCGGATGATCGTGCCTACGGCGAACGCGACTATCGCGGCATTTCCTCCCATCAGCCCTTGCGTGCCCAGTGGGATCCGACCAAACGAGAAGTGGGCCGAACCCCGCGTAATCCGCGGCCCGACCGGGCAGCGCGAAAGCAGAGCAAGCTCGGGCGCTTCGTCTCGACCTACGGTTGGCGGGCCTACGCGATTCCGGTTCTCGTGGTGCTCACCATCCTTGTGATCGTCGACGCAGTACGTCCGGACGCCACAGACACCGCGAGCAAGACGTCGGCTACTGCCGACCTCGCACACAGCACCGACGGAACCGACGTCATCGGTGCGCCGCCGGCCGGAGACGGAACCTTTGCGTCGTCGATACCGTCCGGCGCTCTCCCCGACGGTGGTCCGTTCACCGTCGCGGGCGGCGGAACGTGGCACGTCGTACCGGGTACGACGGGCAAGGTCGGACAGGGAACCGAACGCGAGTTCACGTACACGGTCGAGATCGAGGACGGCGTCGACACGACCGGTTTCGGCGGTGACGAATCGTACGGACGCATGGTCGATCAGACGCTGGCAAATCCGAAGAGTTGGACCAATGATCCCAAGGTCGCGTTCCGGCGCGTCGACGCGGGCGAGCCGGACTTCCGGATCTCCTTGACCTCGCAGATGACTATCCGTGAAGGCTGCGGATACGAGATCGAACTCGAAGGATCCTGCTACAACCCGAGCATGGACCGAGTCCTGCTCAACGAACCGCGATGGGTGCGAGGCGCCATTTCGTTCCAGGGTGACATTGGTTCGTATCGGCAGTATCAGATCAATCACGAGGTCGGCCATGCCATCGGATACGCCGCTCATCAGCCGTGCGAGACCGAAGGCGGACTCGCACCGATCATGATGCAGCAGACCTTCGGAACCGCGAACAACGACATCGCTAGGCTTGATCCCGAGGGCGTCGTTCCGATGAACGGACTCACGTGCCGCTTCAATCCGTGGCCGTACCCCCGAGCGTGACCGGATCGAGAATCCCTGATCTCGTCTTGAACTAGGAGTGTTTCGCGGTGTCTGCAACACCCGTCGTATTGCCACCACTGGTGGAGCCGGCAGCCGAGTTGAGCCGGGAGGAAGTTGCCAGATACAGCCGGCACCTGATCATCCCGAACGTGGGCATGACCGGCCAGAAGCGGCTCAAGAATGCGCGAGTCCTGTTCATCGGCGCCGGTGGATTGGGTTCGCCTGCACTGCTCTATCTCGCGGCCGCAGGAGTGGGCACCATCGGGATCGTCGAGTTCGACGAGGTCGACATGTCGAACCTGCAGCGTCAGGTGATTCACGGACGCTCCGACGTCGGACGCCCGAAGGCGGTCAGCGCGAAGGAGTCGATTCTCGAGATAAACGAGCACGTCGACGTCCGGTTGCACGAATTCCGCCTGGACAACTCCAACGCGGTCGAACTGTTCTCGGAGTACGACCTGATCCTGGACGGTACGGACAACTTCGCGACGCGGTACCTCGTCAACGATGCCGCCGTCATCGCCGGAAAGCCGTACGTGTGGGGCTCGATCTACCGCTTCGAAGGGCAGGTCTCGGTCTTCTGGGAAGACGCCCCGGACGGCGCGGGACTGAATTATCGCGATCTTTACCCGGAGGCGCCGCCGCCCGGAATGGTCCCCTCG
The DNA here is from genome assembly GCF_009707305.1 of Rhodococcus sp. AQ5-07. NCBI lineage: Bacteria > Bacillati > Actinomycetota > Actinomycetes > Mycobacteriales > Nocardiaceae > Rhodococcus > Rhodococcus sp. AQ5-07. The sequence goes on from NZ_CP046099.1 coordinate 812,664, forward strand.
TGCGCCGAGGGCGGTGTTCTCGGAGTCCTGCCTGCGACCGTCGGTTCGATCATGGCGACCGAGGCGGTCAAGCTCATCACGGGGATCGGCGAACCGCTTCTCGGGCGCCTGATGATCTACGACGCTCTTGCGATGACGTTCCGGACGATCCGCCTTCAGCGTGATCCGACCCGCGTGCCGGTCACCGCCTTGATCGACTACGACGCGTTCTGCGGCGTCGTGTCCGAAGAGGCGAGCGCTGCTGCTGTCGGTTCTACGATCACGGCGCCGGAGCTGGAGGCCATGATCGGCGAGGGACGATCGATCGAGCTGGTAGACGTACGAGAACCAGTTGAATGGGACATCATGCATCTGCCGGGGGCGGTGCTGATCCCGAAGGACCGCATCCTTTCCGGTGAAGCTCTGGCGACGTTGCCGCAGAACAAGCAGATAGTTCTGTACTGCAAAACCGGCATTCGTTCGGCCGAGGCACTGGCCTTTCTCAAGAACGCCGGTTTCTCCGACGCAGTTCATGTTCAAGGCGGCGCGATCGCCTGGGCGAACCAGGTGGATGCGAGTCTGCCGGTCTACTAGGCGCGCCTCGCGGGAGGCGGCGCCGCGCACCGGTAGCGTTGGGGTGTGAGCACAGGCCAACCTCCCCAGCACGTGTGCTCCACCTTCGGCCTCCGTGAAGTCGATCCCATCCCACTCGGTGCGGATTGGGACGGCGGGTGGCTGTGTGGAGACGTCGTCCTTTCAGCAGTCGCGGATCATGCCCGCGCAGCGTGGTCGGCGAAGGTGCGAGAGAACCTCGAAGTCGACGGCGTTCGGCTGGCTCGACCGGTGCGTTCGACTGACGGTCGTTACGTCGTCTCGGGCTGGCGTGCCGACACATTCATCGTCGGATCGCCGGAACCACGTCACGACGAAGTGGTCTCGATGTCCTGCCGACTGCATGCGGCGACGGCCTCGCTCGAGCGCCCGCGCTTCCTTGCACAACCGCCGGTGCCGCCGTGGGCCGAGGTCGACGTATTCGTCGCCGCTGATCGCGCGGCATGGGAAACGGTTCCGCTGAGGATCGCGAAGGGCGTCGAGCAACTCGAGACGCCCACTCCTGACGGTCGCAAAAGTCTGGAACTGATTGCCGGGCTCGCTACTTTGCGGAAGCCGGTGCAGAGCCCGGACCAGCTCGTGCACGGCGATCTGTTCGGGACGGTGCTGTTCTCGGGCAGTATGGCCCCCGGAATCACCGACATCACGCCGTATTGGCGACCGGCTGCGTGGGCCGCTGCCGTCGCTGTGGTCGACGCGATCTCGTGGGGCGGTGCCGACGAGGCACTGGTCGGCCGGTGGGAAGATCTCCCCGAGTGGCCGCAGATGCTTCTACGTGCGGTGATGTTCCGCCTGGCAGTTCATGTTCTGCATCCCCGCTCGACGGCGGACGCGTTCCCGGGGTTGGCCCGTACTTCCGACATCGTGCGCTTGCTGCTCTAGATAGGGGCGCCGGTACCGAAGTCCGAGACCAGGCCCTCGAACAGCTCGCGTGCGGCGTTCGAGGCGGCCACGGTGTTCCCGTCGACGACAGCGTTGACGAGGTTCGCGTGCTGCGAGTGGAATCCTTCGCCGGTTGCATCGATGTGCTGTTGGATCGTGGTCTCGATGACGGGGAGCAGGGAGTCGTAGAACTCCAGGTAGACCTCGTTGTGGCTGGCCGCGACGATTGCTCGGTGCAGGGCGACGTCCGCGGTGGTGGCAGCGTCGATGTCCTGACCCTCCCATGACGCGGTGCGAAGCTCGAGTAGTCGCGTCAGTTCGGCGATGTCGTCTTCGGTTCGCCGTGCGGCGGCGAGGGTGGCCGCAGTGATGTCGAGTGCGCGCCGAAGTTCGAGTACATCCCGCTGGTGGGCGCCGGCAAAGTAGTTGCCGAGAGTGCCACCGAGGTCGGAGACAGCAACGACGTAGGTGCCCGATCCCTGACGACGTTCCAGCATTCCGGCGTGAACGAGCGCCTGGACCGCCTCGCGCACGGTATTGCGACCGGTCCCGGTCAGCTCCGACAGTTCCGGTTCGGTGGGGATTTTGGAACCGATCGGCCAGGTTCCGCTCCGGATCTCGTTGCGGAGTTGTTCGGTGACCTGCGAGATGAGACTTGCGCGTCGAACGGGTTGCACGTGGTTGTTTCCTCGGGTCCGGGTAAGTGGTGTGAATGTGACGTTAGATTACCGCGCTTGTGCGAGTTCGTCCGGTCATCCTATGATTTGCCGGTGACTGCTCAACTGGAGAGAACCGAAACCCGCTCGTTGATACAAGGCCGTGTGCTCGTCTTCGCAGCGATTGCGATGTCTGCGCTCGTACTTCGACTTGCGGTGACCTCGTTCTCGCCGTTGGCGGCCGAGATTCGCGACGAGATCGGCTTCTCCGCCTCGATCGTCGGTGTCTTCGGCATGGTTCCGACCGCAATGTTCGCCATCTTCGGTCTCATCACTCCCGCCATCGCGAAACGTATCGGGCTCGAGCGAACGGCCCTCGTCGCGATGCTCATGGCCGGCGTCGGAATGCTGTTGCGCGCCATGATGTCTCAGACATGGTCGTTGCTGGCCCTCTCGGCTTTGGCACTGGCAGGCATGGGAATCGGCAATGTCGTGATCCCACCGTTGGTCAAGCGGTACTTCTCGGATCGCCTCGCCACCATGAGTTCGGTCTACATCGTGGCCGTGCAGATCGGCACCATCGTTCCGGCGTTCGTCGCAGTCCCGGTCGCCGACGCCTTCGGGTGGCGGTTCTCGATCGGCTGGTGGTCCGCCTTCGGCTTCGCCGCAGCAGTGCCGTGGTTGATCACCCTCGCTCGCTCGCGCAAAGCTCGCGCGAACGAAGCCGGGTCCGTCGAGAATGCATCGGATTCGGTTGCGGCAGTGGCAGAACAGCCACGCGGTCAGGTCTGGCGTTCTCCCGTGGCCTGGGGGATGGCCGGCATGTTCGGCATGACCTCACTGATCACGTATTCGATGTTCACGTGGATTCCCTCGATCCTTCGTGACGCCGGAGCCAGTGATGCGTTCGGCGGAACGATGGTCGGAATGTTCTCGGTGATCGGGCTCGTCGCAGCGTTCGGTGCGCCGACCCTGTGCGCCCGCATGGCCAATCCCTTCCCTGTCGTGATCGCGTGTGCCGTCTGCTACCTGGTCGGCATGGGCGGGCTGTACTTTGCCCCGATGGCGGCGCCGGTCGTGTGGGTTGTCGTCCTGGGCCTCGGTCCGAGCACGTTCCCGATGTCGCTCACGCTGATCAACCTGCGTACTCGTTCGCACATCGGTTCCTCGGCACTGTCCGGCTTCACCCAGGGCATCGGCTACTCCGTTGCCTGCCTCGGTCCGCTCCTGTTCGGCGTTTTCCACGACGTGTCCGGTGGATACGCTGCGCCGTTCGGCCTGCTCGTCGTCGCTGTGATCGTGGTGCTCCTGGGCGCCTACCAGGCATGCAAGCCTCGGATGCTCGAGGATTCCTGGCACGCACCTGCGAAAAACTAGCTCACACCCGGTCTCGTTACCGGGTGAGGATCAATTGACTTCGCGGTCATCGCACGCAGCACCGGCGCAATAACCGTTTTCTACCTTTGGGTCTCCAACATATTCAGGAGGCCCTGGTGAGTCATTACATCGAGCATTGGGATGCAGAGGACGTCGACGCCTGGGAATCCGGCGGCAAGGACATCGCGAAGCGGAACCTGATCTGGTCAGTGGTAGCCGAACACGTCGGCTTCTCGATCTGGTCGATCTGGTCCGTGATGGTGTTGTTCATGCCGACGGATATCTACGGCATCGACGCGGCCGGAAAGTTCTTCCTCGTCGCAGTGCCCACACTTGTCGGGTCGGTCCTCCGCATTCCATACACGGTTGCCACCGCACGGTTCGGTGGTCGCAACTGGACCGTCATGAGTGCGCTGTTCCTCTTCGTACCAACACTTCTCACGCTCTACCTGATGATGAATCCGGGTGCGTCGTACACCACGTTCATGTTGGTAGCGGCCACTGCAGGTATCGGCGGCGGCAACTTCGCGTCGTCGATGACCAACATCAATGCCTTCTACCCGCAACGCCTCAAGGGGTGGGCGCTCGGTCTCAATGCCGGCGGCGGCAACATCGGTGTGCCGATGATCCAGCTGATCGGTCTGCTGGTGATCGCCACCGTCGGTAACCGTGCTCCGTGGATCGTGTGCGCTGTCTATCTCGTGTTCATTGCCGCTGCTGCCGTCGGTGCCGCGCTGTTCATGGACAACCTGGGCAACCAGAAGTCGGACCTGCGCTCGATGGCCAAGGCACTCAAGTTCTCCGAGTCGTGGGTGATCAGCTTCCTGTACATCGGTACGTTCGGTTCCTTCATCGGATTCAGCTTCGCCTTCGGTCAGGTTCTGCAGATCAACTTCCTCGCCGGCGGTGCCACTCCTGCCGCGGCCGCGCTGCATGCAGCACAGATCGCCTTCATCGGTCCTCTCCTCGGTTCGATCGCTCGCCCCCTCGGCGGCAAACTGGCCGACCGGATCGGCGGCGGCAAGATCACCATGTGGACGTTTGTCGCCATGGCATTCGCTGCATCGATCCTCGTGACGGCCGGAACGATGGACGACAACACCGCGGGCGTCGCCAGCGCCGGAATCATGGTGACATTCGTTCTCGGATTCATCGCCCTGTTCCTGCTCTCCGGCATCGGAAACGGATCCGTTTACAAGATGATCCCGGCGATCTTCGAGGCGAAGGCTCAGAGCTTCGACCACATGGATCGAAGCGAGAAGGCAACGTGGTCGCGCAGTATCTCCGGTGCTCTCATCGGATTTGCCGGTGCGGTAGGCGGTTTGGGCGGCGTAGGCATCAACCTGGTGCTGCGCGCGTCGTACAGCAGCCCCGCCAAGTCGGCGACCATGGCCTTCTGGGTGTTCCTGGCCTTCTACATCGCCTGCATCGCAGTCACCTGGTTCGTCTTCCTGCGCAAGCCGTCGACGCTGACCACAGACGTCGACGAGGCGAAGGTCGCAGTCACGGCGTGAGCGGTCCGCAGAATCTCAGAACTATCTCGTACCTCAGGAAGTAGGCGTCATGAGCAAGTCGGTTGTTGTCATCGGACACGGAATGGTCGGACACCGATTCGTCGAGGCACTGCGTTCGCGCGACGAAGCGAACAACTGGTCGGTGACCGTACTCTGCGACGAGCAGTACGCAGCGTACGACCGAGTCGGGCTGTCCTCGTACGTCGGAGCGTGGGACCCCAAGGAATTGGCACTGGCCGGCAACGATTACGTCGGCGACAGCCTGGTCGACCTCCGAGTGGGGGAAGGCGCGCTCTCGATCGACAAAGATGCACGCACGGTCGCGACGACAACCGGCGAGACGATCTCCTACGACGCTCTGGTGATGGCGACCGGTTCGTATCCGTTCGTGCCTCCCGTACCGGGGCACGACGGCGACGGATGTTTTGTCTACCGCACCCTCGACGACCTCGACGGTATCCGGGCCGCCGCCGAGAAGGCGGGTCCTGGCGCTGTCGGCGTCGTGGTGGGCGGCGGTCTTCTCGGACTCGAGGCGGCAAATGCTCTCTCGCTCATGGGAATGACGGCACATGTCGTCGAACACAATGCGCGATTGATGCCGATGCAGGTCGACGAGGGCGGCGGTGCACTGCTCGCTCGCCTCGTCACCGAACTCGGTCTCACCGTTCACACCGGAGTCGGGACGGCGGGAATCTCGCAGGCCGACAACGGAATTGTGGTCGAACTCTCCGACGGCTCCACCATCGACGCGTCGCTGCTCGTCTTCTCCGCCGGAGTTCGTCCGCGAGATCAGCTGGCCCGCGACGCCGGCATCGCAGTGGGGGAGCGCGGCGGCATCCTGACCGACCTCGGCTGCGTGACTTCGGACGAGAACATCTATGCCGTCGGAGAATGTGCTGCGGTGGAAGGCCGTTGCTACGGTCTGGTTGCTCCCGGCTACACGACGGCCGAGATCGTGGCCGATCGTCTGCTCGGCGGCGCCGCGGATTTCCCGGGCGCCGACATGTCCACCAAGCTCAAGCTCATGGGCGTCGACGTCGCCAGTTTCGGTGACGCGATGGCGACCTCACCGGGAGCTCTCGAAGTTGTCCTCAGCGACGCGTCCAAGGGGACGTACGCGAAGCTCGTGGTCTCCGATGATGCGAAGATCCTGCTCGGCGGCATTCTTGTTGGTGACGCATCGGCCTACGCGTCACTGCGCCCGCTGGTCGGTCGCGAACTACCCGGTGACCCGGCGACATTGATCTCGCCTGCGGGGGAGAAGCCGGGTGCAGGCTCGCTGCCCGACGATGCCGAGGTGTGCTCGTGCAACGCGGTGACCAAGGGAGCCATCTGCGGCGCAATCGCGGCCGGCGCATGCGACATTGCTTCGGTGAAGGCGTGCACCAGCGCCGGAACCACTTGTGGCGGTTGCCTTCCCACTGTGAAGCAGCTGCTGGCCGATTCCGGCGTCGTGATGTCGAAGGCACTGTGCGAGCATTTTGCGCAATCGCGGGCCGAGTTGTTCCAGATCGTCCAGTCGACGCAGACCAGAACCTTCTCGGCGCTGATCGCCAAGTACGGCAAGGGCGCCGGTTGCGACATCTGCAAGCCCGTAGTCGCTTCGATTCTGGCATCGACGGACTCCGATCACATCCTGCACCGCCAGCAGGCGTCGTTGCAGGACACCAACGATCACTTCCTCGCGAACATCCAGAAGAACGGTACGTACTCCGTGGTACCTCGTATGCCTGGCGGCGAGGTCACGGGTGAGCAGCTCATCGTCATCGGTGAGGTGGCGCGTGACTTCGGCTTGTACACGAAGGTGACCGGCGGTCAGCGCATCGACTTGTTCGGGGCTCGTGTCGAACAGTTGCCCGCGATCTGGAAGCGTCTCGTCGACGCCGGGATGGAATCGGGTCAGGCGTACGGCAAGTCCCTGCGGACGGTCAAGAGCTGCGTCGGTTCGAGCTGGTGCCGCTACGGCGTTCAGGACTCGGTGGGAATGGCCGTCGACCTCGAGAACCGCTACCGCGGCCTGCGTTCGCCGCACAAGATCAAGTTCGGCGTCTCGGGATGTGCTCGTGAATGCGCCGAAGCGCGTGGCAAGGACGTCGGCGTCATCGCGACGGAGAACGGTTGGAATCTGTATGTGGGCGGCAACGGCGGACAGTCGCCCAAACACGCTCAACTGCTTGCCGGAGGCCTCGACGACGCAACCTTGGTCAAGTACATCGACCGCTACCTCATGTTCTACATCCGCACCGCCGATCGCCTCCAGCGCACGGCGCCGTGGGTCGAATCACTCGAAGGCGGACTCGATCACCTCAAGGCCGTTATTTGTGAAGACAGCCTGGGAATCGGCGAAGAACTCGAGGCTCTGATGGCCAAGCACGTCGAGGGCTACCAGGACGAATGGGCTGGTGTGCTGGGTGATCCGGAGAAGCTGTCGAGGTTCGTCTCATTTGTGAATGCACCGGAAGAAGCCGACCCGACGGTTGTGTTCGACGAGACCGGAGTGCGCAAGGTTCCAGTCCTGATGGGTATGCCGAGCATCCCTACGCGCCGGTAATAGTCGCGTAACCCGTGGGAAACACGGGGTCCGTAGAAACGTAGACAAGAACCCGCGCGACGTTGTCGCCGGATCGACAGGAGGACTTCGATGAGTGTCATCGATGCGCAGATCGCCAAGCTGGATTCGGATCGACTCGAATGGACGTCGGCCTGCCCGCTGAGCCATCTGATCCCTGGACGCGGGGTCGCCGTGCTTCTTCGCGGCGGCGAGCAGGTGGCGCTGTTCCTGCTAGAGGACGGCACACTGCGGGCTGTCAGCAACTTCGATCCGTACGGCCGCGCCGCGGTGATGTCACGCGGACTCGTCGGCGACCGGGACGGTGAACCGATCGTGGTCTCGCCGCTGCTCAAGCAGGCGTTCTCGCTGGTCGACGGCCGAGCGCTGGACGACTCCACGGTCGCGCTGCCGGTATACGGAGTTCGCGTGTGGGCAGGCGTCGTTCAGGTACACAGCCTTCAGATGCAGGGCGTTCGCTCGACTGTCGCCGATGCAGTCTCGTGAGTGACGACATGCCGTTGGCTGGATTCACGGTAGGTATCACCGCTTCGCGCCGCGCCGAGGAATTCGCGACGTTGCTGACTCGTCGGGGAGCGGACGTCGTTCACGCTCCGGCGATTCGGATCATCCCTCTCGCCGACGACCGCGAGCTCGAAAGGGTGACACAGCAGATCATCTCGGATCCTCCCGAGGTGGTTGTCGCCACCACCGGGATCGGATTCCGGGGTTGGCTGGAAGCAGCCGACGGGTGGGGTGAGGCGGAAAATCTCGGATCCGCGTTGGGCTCGGCTCGTCTGCTCGCGCGCGGACCCAAGGCCAAAGGGGCAATCCGCGCGGCCGACCTTCGTGAAGAATGGTCTCCGGCATCCGAGTCTTCCGCCGAAGTGCTCGAACATCTTCTTGCAGAAGGTGTCTCGGGAAAACGAATCGCCGTTCAACTGCACGGCGCCACTACCGAATGGGAGCCGATTCCCGATTTCTGTCAGGTGCTGCGCGACGCGGGCGCCGAGGTCATCGCGGTCCCTGTCTATCGATGGGAACCGCCGGAGGATCCGACGCTGCTCGACCGGATGATCGACGCCATCGCTTCAGCTGGAATCGACGCCGTCAGCTTCACCAGTGCACCGGCCGTTGCGTCGATGTTGATGCGCGCCGACAAGACCGGGGATCTCGGCGACATTCTCGACGCGATGCGGGGTCCGGTGGCGGCAATGTGCGTCGGCCCGGTCACCTCGGCGCCGCTCGAAGCCTTGAATGTACCGACCACAGCCCCGGCGCGGGCACGTCTCGGGGCGCTCGCGCGACACATCGTCGACGAACTCCCGCAGCGAGCCAACAAGATTCAAGCCGGTGAACACGAAATCAGCATCCGCGGCGGTTGCGTCGTCGTGGACGGTGAAGTGAAGCAATTGCCGCCGGCTGCGATGTCGTTGATCCGCACTCTCGGTGCCAGCCCCGGCCGAGTCGTCTCCCGCGATGAACTTCTGGCATCTCTTCCCGGAGGCGGCGGCGACACCCATGCCGTCGAGACCGCCGTCGCCCGATTGCGCGCGTGCCTCGGTGCGCCCAAAGCCGTTCAGACCGTGGTCAAGCGGGGCTATCGACTTGCCCTCGACCCCGGCGACTACGTACAGAATCCAGGTGACTATGCAACGCGATGACGATGTACTCGTACTGGTAGCTCACGGCACGCGTAGCCCACGTGGCGTGGAAATGGTTGCTGCCCTTGCCGAAGCCGTCGGCACGCGCGTCGGACGCACGCGCGTTGCCTTCGTCGATGTGCTCGGTCCGTCACCTTCTGAAGTCCTCCGGGACACTCCGGGGCGAGCGATTCTCGTACCGGCCTTCCTGGCGTCCGGCTACCACGTTCACACCGATGTTCGACGCGAAGTGGCGATCAGTGAGCACTCGGCTGTGACTGTGACGCCCGCACTCGGACCCGATCCGGCGCTTGCGCGCGTGCTGCTCCGACGCTTGGCCGAAGCGGGGTGGAGTCCAGGCGACGCGATAGTGCTTGCTGCCGCCGGGTCCTCCGATGCGCGGGCGCTGCGAGACGTCGAGCGTGCCGCGCTGATGCTCGCCGAAGCGGCGGGGATCCGGGTGGACATCGGATACATCGCGACCGGGCAACCGAAGGTAGCCGATGTCGTTGCAGCAGCACGCGTTCGCGGCGCGAAGCGAGTGTTCGTTGCCTCGTACCTCCTCGCACACGGACTGTTTCACGAAAGATTGCACGCTGCAGGAGCCGATGGCGTGACCGAACCGCTCGGCGTCGATCCGGGAGTGGTGGACCTTGTCGTGAATCGGTATGAGAGTGCGCGAAGGGAACTAGTATCGCTGCATGACGTCTCACTCCGTAACGCCGACGTATGCCGACCTGGTCGCCGCAGTTCGTGAATCCGACGTCAAGGCACAGGCTCTCATCGGCGGACTGACCGAAGAGCAGGCGCGGGAGCCCTCCGGGCTCCCCGGGTGGAGCCGGGGACACGTCGTGACGCACATGTCGCGCAACGCCGACGCGCTGGGCAGATTTGTCGCCGGAGTGCAGGGCGGCGAATCGGGGGAGATGTATCCCGGGGGACCGGACGCGCGCAATGCTGCAATCGAGGAAGGTGCAGATCGCCCGGCTGAGTTGTTGGCTCTCGACTACCGCTTCTCGGGAACGAGACTGGTCGACGCGTTGTGCGAGATCCAGGCAGATCGACTGGACACGCCGGTGCCGTGGCGCAAACCTGTGACGGCATTCGATCTGCCGATTCTGCGCTGGAACGAGATCGAGATTCACCTGATGGACCTCGACATCGGCTACACCTGCCACGACTGGCCTGCCGAGTTCGTGGAATTCACTCTCGCCCGTCAGTTGGGCGCACTCGAGACAGCGGTCCCGGGTGTACGTGTTCCTTCGCTGTCGGATGCGGAGACCTTGGCCTGGTTGGTCGGGAGGCCGACGAGGGTGGGGCTGCCGACCCTCCCGGCCTGGCCTTTCTGAGACACGGCCTTTCTGAGATGCAGCCTTTCTGAGAGTTAGAACAGGGTGGGGGCGCTGACGTCGTTGCGTGCTTGGGCCAACCGCGCACTCCACCGTTTCACCAACCACATCTCGACGATCTCGGGTTGGGTGCCGGCGGCATAGGCCCAACTGTCGAGCAGTTCGCAGTACCGGCGGTAGCGACGCGTCGTGAAGCCCGTGACGGAAGGATCCTCGAGCCAGCCCTCGTGGATGAGTGTCGAGACGCCGTACTGATCGATCATCTGAGCGCGTCGGCCTTCGTCCTGTACGCCCACCGCCCACATGAAAGCGGCCATGAGTGATACCCCCACGCCGGGCGTGAGTGGCCACCCGGACCAGGTGTCGCGCCGCACGACCGGCATCGACTTGTTTTTCGAACAGTGATCGAGAATGGCTGTGATCTGGGTCAGCGGATCCTCGTCTTCGCGGTGATGCGGATTGAAGACGTTGGGGAACCGCCGCATGAACCGTCTGCTTTCGTGCGAGCCCTGCCAGGCCGCGCAGAGAAAGAGCAGTCCGAGGCCGTCGTGCTGGGCGACAACGAGGTCGCTCGACGGGCGAAGGTCGTTGCGTTGAACGATGGCTCGGCCTTCGGTGATCACTTTGCCGTCGAGGTCACGCCCGCGCAGGCTGATGGTGTGGCCGGCGTCCTTCAGGTGCGCGTTCCACCAATCCAGGTCGACGGTCGCTTCGTCGTCGAGGACGTGCAGTGGAAAGGTGCGGGAGCGGCACCACTCGACCAATGCGTCCGGCGGTTCGAATCCTTCGTCGACACGATTCATGGCGCGATGATCCCACGAGTCGCCGACAGGAATTCGTCCGACGCGCAGGTCACCGAGATGGAACCGGACACTCGCGGTACGCTCCGCTCATGAATTTGGCGTCCTCGCAGGTGCGGCCGGCGCTGTGGACGGTAGCCATCGCCTTGACGGCCACGGGTCTGAGCGGATGCATCGGTGCCGTCGATCGGATGGATTTCGACAACCAGATGCGCGAACGTGGCGGTGGGATGACGTCGGAGTTGGTGCGAGGCGGGTTCGACAGCCTCGCACATAGATACGGCGTCGACGCGATATCGGTGACCAGCATCGACATCAGCCCGATCGAGACGCTCGGGGTCACCGTTCGTGACCCCGGGAAGCCGTCACAGCTCGACAGATTCTCTTTCGACGGCGTCATTCTCGGCGAGCCCATCCCCGTGCAAGTCAGTGTCACCGACGATCTCGATGCGCGATCGTTCACGCTGGATCAAGTGCCGGCATTGGCGAATGTCGAGAAGTTGGTCGACGACGCGCTGGCTAGCAGCGGAGTCGACGACGGCGAAGTCACCGGGATCTCGGTCAGTCGAACCGAGTCGATACACGCCTCCGTGATGGTGGAATCCCCACGCTCGCGAGTACTTGTGGTCTTCGAGCCTGACGGAACTCCCTTTCTGGTGCAGCCGCTGTGAGCCGCCGAATCGCTCCGTTACTGATCTCGGTAGCGGTGATCGTGGTCGTGGGAATCTTTGCCGCACTGCTGTCTTCGGTGATCTGGCCCGGCCAGGTCGCGCACTTGGCGCCGATCTTCTGTGAAGAACCGACATCGAGCGCGATGGTCGTCTCGGATTCCTTTACCGACGGCGACGGTACGTCCACCAATTTCACGCTGTACTGCGTCGGACCGCGCGGTCAGACCGTTGATGCCGGCTGGCTGCTGCCGTTCTTGGTGCTGTGGGGCGTGTATTCGCTGGTGCTCGCGATCGTGGTCGGCGTGATCGTGCTGGCGGACGTCGGCCGGCGCAGGTGCCGAAACCGCTGACCCGATCAGCGTGGGATGACGACCAATTCGGCGACGGCGCCGTCGCCGGAGTGTGCCGGTACGAGTGCAAACGCCGAGCGTTCGATCAACCCCGCAAGGTGCGCGGTACGTACAGACGGATCGGCGCGCCAGCGACCGTCTTCGGATTGTGTCACCGGCAACAGGCGTACCGCATCGGAACTCACCGCAGCGGCGTTCTCGATGATGCCTAGCAGTGGCGGTGGCGTGTCGCTTCCGGTCAAGGCGGCCATGACGGTGGGCAGCATCGTCAACAGGGTGGTCACGGCGGCATACGGATTGCCGGGCAGGCCGAGAACCACCAGACCACTGGGCAGGACTGCCGTTATCTGAGATCCGCCGGGGCGCGAGGCGACTCGCCCGACAATCGTGCGAGCGCCGAGTCGATCGAGCGCGCTGCGCATTTCGTCGGCAGCGCCGCCGCCCGTCGCACCGATGACGACGAGTAGATCGGCTTCCTGGTCGACTCCGTCTGCGAGCACCCGCTCGAAACTGTCCGCAGTGTCTCTCAGGTGCGAATTCGCCACGCACCGTACGCCGTTGCTTTCCAGTATGTAGGGGAGAATCCCGCCGACGGAGTCGCGAGTCTGACCTTCACGCAGTGGACCGGTCCGCCGGATCTCGTCGCCGGTGACTATCAGGCGTGCCCGTACCGGACCACGGACGAGGGCGTCGAACACTTCACCGCTGGCAGCTGCGGAGATCACCGCCGGAGTGACCGCGGTACCTGTCGGGGCGATCGTGAATCCGGTGGTCCAATCTTCCCCTCGTGGTCGAGCGTCGTTGCGGTGCGGCGCATCCGGCATTCTCCGTACCATCCGAGATGGCTCGTCGACGGACAGATACTCGTCACGAATTACCGAGGTGGCGCCGAGGGGCAGGTGTGCTCCCGTGGCAATGCGAATCGCTTCACCTTCGCCGAGTTCGAGTTGCCCGTCGGCGCCCGCGATGCGGATCTCGGTGCGGATTCGCCAGGGGCCCTCGCCGGAGACCGCGTACCCGTCCATCGCCGAAACGTCTGACCTGGGAAGATCACCCAGGGCGACCAGAGGCTGCGCGAGCGTTGCTCCGAGGCTGTCGGCGAGATCGGCACGGTGCGGCGGCAATGCTGTCAGCGAGTTCCTGACGGCGGCGCGGGCTTGATCGACCGTCAGCCGCGGATGGCTTCGCGCGCGATCGATGTCTTCCGGTGTGTCGCAGTCGGTCGTACCAGCGACACTCAGCGTCGAGAACGGCTCGGTGACAATCGCTTTCATAGGTTGGTTCTCCAGCCCCGAACTCTCCCGCAATGTGGACAGGCGTTGCCGGAGTTCGCGAAATGTCCATGCGGAGAACAGGAATTGGGTTCGGTTGTTCTCGTCCACGGCACACGTCACCGGATTGTCCGTCGACGTGGCAGCGATCAAGGCGTCGACTGATTCGGCCTCGATGTGCGGCAGGTCGGACGCCAGCACCACCACCACGGCGTTATCGGGTAACCGGGTCGCAGACAACCCGGCCCAGATCGCCTCGACAGGGCCGGCTCCGGCCGGAGATTCCTGAGTTTGGGTGATTCCAGGATCAAGTTCAGGTCGATGCGGGCCGACCACGACGACGGCGTCGAGATGCGACGCTGCTGAAAGCGCGATGTCGAGGAGCCTGCGACCGTGTACGAGAAGGCCAGGTTTGTCGACACCACCCATTCTGGTCCCGCGACCACCCGCCAGAATGACGGCGGCAGTCGGCGGCATGGTGGTCATGCCTCCATGCTGCCCCATCGCCGGGGTGAGGACGACCGGTGACACGGGATCAGAAGTGAAACCGTGCCTTCTTCAGGTCGATCCGACCCTCCTTGATCGGTACCCCTTCGAGTTCGAGCTTGGCGATCTGACGATGAGCCAGGTGCGCCGACGGTTTGCCGGAGGCGCCGAGAACCCGATGCCACGGCAGGTCGGCAGAGTCCGTCCGCATGATCCAACCGACCGTGCGAGCACTGGAAAGTCCTGCAGCATCAGCGATATCGCCGTACGTCGCCACGAAACCGGCCGGAATCGACGCGATGAGTCGCCGTACCTCTTCGATCTGCTCTTCGGTGGTGGCTGCCATGTCGGTTCCTTCAGAGCACGCTGCGAACGAGGGCGGCGACTTCGTCGGCCCGCACGTGCGGGACCATGTGGTCACAGTCGAATTCGACGCTGGTCAGATTTTCACCGAGGTGCTCGGTGAGCGCTGCCCGGAACTCGTCGGTGACGTACGGAGGCTGGACTTTCATTGCTTGAACCAGCACGGTCGGCATCGAAGGCGGTGGCAGCACGATCGGGCGAGCGAGTTCGCCCCACCCGGTCACGATCGCGGGCGTGGACAGGCGCCAGTTGACGCGCCCGTTGCCCAGTTGAATCAGGTGCTCGGCCATCTCGACGTCGAGGTCCTGGGTGGAAACCTCACCCCACGAGCCGTGAATCTTCTCGGAGTACGCCTCGGCCGCATCGGTGTAATCCGGTGAGCCGATTGTGAGTTCGGCCACTTCCTGCATGAAAGTCGGATCCAAGCCGATCGCTGGATCGAGCAGAACGAGCCCACGAACGCGTTCCGGCGCGGTGGCCGCGAGGTGAAGCGCCAGCATTCCGCCGAACGAATGCGCGACGATCACCACCGGTCCGTTTGCATGTTCGTCCAGTGTCTCGAGCAGGCTCTCCACGTGGGATTCGATGTTCCACGGGGGAGCCCAGGTCGAGCGTCCGTGACCACGCAGATCGGGCGAGATCCAGCGCGCTTGGGGCAGTTGGTTCTCTGCCATCGACTGCCAACGGCGGCCGTGACCGGTCAGACCGTGCAGCGAAAGGATCTCCGGCGCCCCGACGGGTCCGTAGAGATACGTATGGAGTGCAGACACGAGGTCAATCATGCCGGAAGCAGGCGATGTGTGAGTTGTCGGTGCGCTCTGGTGGAATGCCTGGGTGAGTGAGACGGCAACACGCAGCAAGGTCACCATTCCGCGGGCGCGGTTGGTGCACCGAACTGCGCCGTCTCCGATACCCCGAACGTGGGATGAAGGGACGACGCGGCTCTTCGCGCCGCCGTCCGAGGATCCGTTCCAGCTCGCGTTCGGCCCTGTTTCATTCGGTTCGGCAGCGGCTTGGAATCCCTGGCAGGTACTCGGCAGTCCCGGAACCGGCAAGACGTCCCTTCTCGTGGATCTGGCAGTGCAGAAGATCTCGGGTGGCGAAGATCCTGAATCGGTCCTGGTGCTCACCCAGTCACGCCGAGCCGCGACGCAGGTCCGCGAGCAGATCACCGCTGGGTTGCTCGGGTACCAACAGGAACGCGGACCGCAGGCAACCCGTGAGCCGCTGGTACGCACCGTTCACTCTTACGCCTTTGCCGTTCTCCGGCTTCAAGCCGCAGCACACGGCAACGCGCCGCCACGCCTGATCACCGGCGCCGAGCAGGACTCGGTGCTCCGCGAGATGTTGCGCGGCGACATCGAAGACGGTGCGCTCCGGTGGCCGGAGCGCCTGCGACCCGCATTGGGTTTGAACGGCTTTGCCGTCGAACTTCGAGATCTGATGCTGCGAGCCAACGAGCGCGGGCTCGGCCCCGAAGATCTGGTCAAGCTCGGCAAGAAGCGTGGCCGTCCGGAGTGGGTGGCGGCCGGGCGGTTCGCCGAGGCCTACGAGCAAGGCGTGCTGCTGCGCGGCAGTGTCGGTGTCGAGGCTCCGGAGGCGACGGCGCCGGCGCTCGACGCGGCCGAGTTGATCGGTGCGGCCTTGACCGCGTTCGCCACCGATCCCGAATTGCTTCGCTCCGAGCGCGCTCGGATCCGGCACCTCCTTGTCGACGACGCACAACATCTGGATCCGCAGGCGGCGCAACTGGTTCGGTTGATCGGAACCGGAACTGCGGGCACGGTCATCGCCGGTGATCCCGATCAGTCCGTCTTCGGATTCCGCGGTGCGGATTCGGCGTTCCTGCTCGGACTGGCCGAGCGCGGAGACGAGCGCCAGATCGTTCTGCCCGTCACGTATCGCAACAACGCCGACGTCGCGTCGATCGCGGCCAAGATCGCTGCGCGGCTGCCTGGCAACTTGGCTCATCGCATCGCGGTTCCATCCGATCTCACCGATGAGAATCCGGGACGGGCGTCGGTGCGGGTTCTCGGTACGACGGCCAAAGAGGCGGCAGTCGTCGCAGATACCTTGCGCCGGGCGCATCTGCTGGACGGGATTGCGTGGTCCGACATGGCCGTCATCGTGCGGTCGGTCCCGCGCACTCTCGCCCCTCTCCGGCGAGCCCTGCTCGCGGCGGGGGTGCCCGTCACGACCGCAGCCACCGAATTGCCGCTCGCGCGGCAACACGGAGTGTCCGGCCTGCTGCTGGTCCTCCGGGCGCTCGGCGGCGATCAGTTCACCGGCGACGACGCGCTTGCCCTGATGGCCGGTCCCATCGGCGGCGCCGAACCGGTCACCCTGCGCCGGTTGCGTCGTGGCCTGCGCCGAGTCGAGTTGGCATCGGGAAGTGATCGGGACTCTTCGGAGTTGTTGCGGCTCATTCTGATCGACGAGGATCATGCGCAGTCCAAGCGCCTGATGGGCAAGCTGACAGACGTCGAAGCTGCGGCCCTCAATCGCGTGCTGTCGGTCCTTCGCAAGGCCCGAGTGCCTCTCGAGCGTGGTCTCGGGGTCGAAGAAGTTCTGTGGGCGGCCTGGCAGGCGACGGGGCTGGAACGGCGCTGGGCGGCTGCGTCGGCGCGCGGCGGACCGATCGGCTCACAAGCCGATCGAGACCTCGATGCCGTAGTCGCACTCTTCGACGCGGCTGCCAACTACGTCGACCGGCTGCCGCGTTCGCAACTCTCCGGTTTTGTCGACTACTTGACCAGCCAGGAGATACCGACCGACTCGCGGAGCCGATCGGTCATCGCTCCCGACGCCGTCACCGTGGTCAGCGCTCACGCCGCGGCGGGGCGCGAATGGGCGGTGGTGGCGGTGACGGGTGTGCAGGAGGGGCTCTGGCCGAGTTTGCGGGCACGCGGCTCGCTACTGCGTACCGAAGCACTTATCGACCTGGTCAACGGAGTCTCCGACGGCAGTGACTCGGCTGCCGAACGACTCTCGCGAACCGCGCCGCTTCTGGCCGAAGAACGCAGGTTGTTCCTGGTCGCCTGTAGCCGTGCTCGTCGCCGTCTGCTGATCACCGCAGTCGAATCGGCTTCGGGGGACACCGACTTGGTGCCTTCGCGGTTCGTGGACGAATTGATCCGTGGTGACGCGTACTCGGACGACCCGTCGTCCGATCTCGACGTCGTTGCACCCGAGACCGGGGATACCCGGGTTCTGTCGCTGCCTGCACTGGTCGCACAGCTTCGCAGCGTGGTGTGTGATCCCGACATCGCGCATTTCGACCCCGAGAAGCATTCTCGGGCTGCTCGCCAGTTGGCCCGTCTGGCTGCGGCCGGAGTACGAGGCGCGCATCCGGATCAGTGGTACGGCACAGCCGAGCCGAGTACCGCTGCTCCCATGTGGCAACCCGAGGACGGACCGGTTTCACTGTCCCCGTCCACCATCGAGCTTCTCGAAACATGTCCTCTCCGATGGGTGTTCGAGCGCCACGGTGGCAGCGACGGAGACAACACTCATGCGATCGCCGGTACGCTGGTCCATACCTTGGTGCAGGCACTGGCCGGCCGGATTCCACCGGATCAGGTCGAGAAGGCACTCGAAAATGCCTGGGAATCCATCGATCTGGGATCGCAGTGGTACTCGCGCCGTGAACTCAATCGAACTCGGGAGATGCTGGCGACGTTCACGGCCTGGATGAACGCAACTCGCGGTGAGCTGACCGAAGTCGGCGTCGAGGTGGCGGTCGAGGGGGTCCTCGAACCGCGCGAAGAAGGAGCGCCTGCGGTCAAGCTACGTGGCCGGATCGACCGGCTCGAGCGCGACACCGAAGGTCGTCCAGTGGTTGTCGACGTCAAGACTGCGCGAAACCCCGTCAGCAACGAGGCCGCGCAATCTCATGCGCAGTTGGCGGCGTACCAGGTCGCAGCGGCCGAAGGTGCGATTGCCGGCGAACCGGCCACACAACCCGGCGGTGCACGCCTGGTATTCGTGGCCAAGTCCAACAAGAAGGACGGTGCGGCGCAGCGAGTTCAGCCGCCGCTGACGGCCGAAGCCGTCGAGATGTGGCGAGACGTCATTCACAACGCTGCGGCAGCGACCCAAGGACCGCAGTACCTGGCCAGGGTCAACGATGGATGTAGACATTGCCCGGTGCGTTCGAGTTGCCCGGCACACGACGAGGGACGACAGGTGAGTAACTAAGTGGCTGCCGCGACGCAGAAGGCACGCCGACCGAAGATCGACCCTGTCGACCTGGCGGTCGCGCTCGGTCAGCACCCTCCGACGCCCGAGCAGGCAGCAGTGATCGCCGCACCGCTCGGTCCGACATTGGTGGTCGCCGGCGCCGGTGCCGGAAAGACCGAGACGATGGCTGCTCGCGTCGTGTGGCTGGTGGCCAACGGCTTCGTCGACCCCGAGGCGGTTCTCGGCCTGACCTTCACGCGCAAAGCGGCGCAACAGCTCACGTCGCGAATCCGCAAGCGGTTGGCGCGGCTGGCGGGTTCGGACGTTCTGCGGGCACTCGACCCGACCGGCGGAGTGCGTTCCCGGATTCTGGCCGGCGAACCCGAAGTCAGTACCTACCATGCTTACGCGGGACGGTTGCTCTCCGAACACGGACTGCTGTTGCCCATCGAACCCTCGGCGACGTTATTGTCCGAGACCGAACTGTGGCAGGTTGCGCACCGCGTCGTGAGCGGCTGGGACAGTGATCTGGACACCGACAAGAATCCGGGTTCGATCACCGAAACCGTTCTGGCCCTTGCCGGTCAGTTGGCGGAGCACCTGGTCGATCCCGAGCAGTTGCTCGAGGCACACACCGAGCTGGACAAGCTGATTCACACTCTGCCCGCCGGCCCGAAACAGCGGGGTGGACCGAGCAAGGAGCTGTTGAATTACCTTGATGTGCAACATAAGCGCATCGAACTGTTGCCTCTCGTCGCCCGGCTGGGTGAGACGCTGCGGCGTGAAGGCGCATTGGATTTCGGCAGCCAGATGTCGCTGTCTGCCCGGGTCGCCGCCGAGCATCCCGAGGTCGGGCAGACCGAGCGTGAGCGCTTTCGGGTGGTTCTTCTCGACGAGTACCAGGACACCGGTCACGCTCAGCGAGTGTTGTTGTCCTCGTTGTTCGGTGGGGGAGCCGACGGCCGTTTGGCGCTGACGGCCGTCGGCGACCCGATGCAGTCGATCTACGGTTGGCGCGGCGCGTCGGCGGCCAACCTGCCCCGGTTTGCAACCGATTTCCCGCTTGCCAACGGAAAACCGGCTCCGACGCTCGAACTGCTCACGAGTTGGCGTAACCCGCCGGAGGCTCTCGAGCTGGCAAACCTGTCGTCGGCACCGTTGCGTCGACGCGGCGTGGCCGTCAGTACCCTGCGTGCGCGGCCCGGAGCCGTCGCCGGAGACGTTCGACTGGCGTTGCTGGGAGACGTCGAACAGGAACGTCAGTGGGTGGCGGAGAAGATCGCCGGAGAATACGAGGCGGCACGTGCCGAAGACCGCCCGACGCCCACGGCAGCGGTGTTGATCCGCCGGAACGCCGATGCCGCTCCGCTGGCCGAGGCCTTGCGGTCCAAAGGTCTGCCGGTCGAAGTTGTCGGGCTCGGTGGGCTCCTGCACACACCCGAGGTTGCTGACGTGATCGCCATGCTCCGGGTGGTCGCCGATCCACTTGCAGGAAGCGCAGCTGTTCGGCTGCTCACCGGCGCGCGATGGCAGATCGGCGCGAAGGATCTCGCCGCACTCTCTCAACGCTCCCGCGAACTTGCCATCTCCGCGGGATACGGAACGGCGGGTGCGGTCACCGACGCCGAGGCGCTTACCTCGGCGGTCCACGATGCTCTGCCCGGGGAGAACGCCGAGCAAGCAGGATTGGTCGACTCGATCTCCGATCCAGGCCCGGCAGAACGCTATTCGGCTCTCGGGTACACACGCATCAACGCGATAGCGGCAGAGTTGGCGTCGTTGCGCGAACGTATCGGCCAGCCGCTCACCGAATTGGTGGCGGAGGTCGAGCGGGTGCTCGGGATCGGAATCGAGGCGGGCGCACGGACCCGAGTCGGCGTCGTCGGGACCGCGGGCCGCGAGCACCTCGACGCATTCGCCGACGTTGTCGCCAACTACGCGACGCGTCCAACTGCCAATCTGACCGGGATGCTGGCTTTCTTCGCGGCAGCCGAACAGATCGAAAAGGGCCTCACGCCAGGCGAAGTGGAGGTGGCGCCGGATCGGGTCCAGATCCTGACCGTGCACTCGGCGAAGGGGCTCGAATGGGAAGTAGTGGCGATCCCGCATGTCAGCGACGGGGTGTTCCCCTCGTCCACCGCGTCCGGATCGTGGCTCGGGGCGCTCGCCGAACTGCCACCGTCGTTGCGTGGTGACCGGGCGGTCGACGCGGATTCGGCCGACGGAGTTCCGGTGCTCGACCTCGAGGAGCTCTACAACCGCAAGGACCTCGAGAACGCGATAACGGCGCACAAGAAGGCCTTGTCCAACCGTCGCCTGGACGAGGACCGGCGGTTGTTCTACGTCGCGCTGACCAGAACCGAACGGGCGCTGTTCATCTCGGCGCATCACTGGGCGGAATCCGGTGCGGAACCGAAGGGGCCTTCGGAGTTCCTGGACGAGCTGCATCAGATGGTCACGGCCGACAACGATGCCGATGAGGAAGACTCACGCGGTGCGATCGGCGTCGTGGAGGAATGGGCGCCGGCCCCGGAACCCGATACCGAGAACCCGTTGGCCGCCACTCCCCGTACGGCGCAGTGGCCGCCGGATCCGCTGGGTGCGCGGCGCGGCGCCGTCGAGGCCGGAGCCGCGAGCGTCCTGTCCGCACTCGCTTCGCTGCCGCAAGACAGCGAAGAGGCGGAAGAACCGGAGGACGATCCGGAGAACTGGGCCTCGGACGTCGACGTTCTCCTGGCCGAGCGCGAGGCCCGCGCAAACGCGCGGGCCGAAGTGATTCTCCCGGCGCAGCTTTCGGTGACTCAGCTCGTCGACCTCAAGGCAGATCCGGACGAACTGGCGGCTCGCCTACGTCGTCCGCTGCCGTATCCGCCCAACCCGTTGGCTCGTCGCGGAACCGCTTTTCACGCCTGGATCGAGCGAAGGTTCGGTGCGACTCGGCTGTTGGATCTCGACGAGCTACCCGGCGCCGCGGATACCGGCGCGGGTCCCGAGACCGACCTGGTGAAACTTCAGGATGCGTTCTTGCGGTCCCCGTGGGCCAATCGCAGCCCGATCGAAGTGGAAGTTCCTTTCGAAACATCCATTGCCGGAACGGTTTTGCGAGGTCGGATCGACGCTGTGTTCGCCGATCCCGACGGCGGATGGACGGTGATCGACTGGAAGACCGGTGCCGAACCGTCGGCCGCCAACGAGGACGCTGTTGTGATGCAGTTGGCCGCGTATCGGGTGGCCTGGGCCGAATTGATGTCAGCCAGAGCTCGTTCGGCGGGGCGCAACGAACAGTTTCCGGCCGACAAGGTGCGGGCGGCGTTTCACTACGTTCGATCGGGTCGCACCATCGCACCCGAGAACCTGCCGGACGGTGAGGCTCTCGCTCGCCTCATCCGAACGGCAGGCGCGCAAGATTAGCTTGCGTTTCGGCGAGCCTTGAGTGCTTCGGTCACCAGCGGAACCTGCAGGGGGAGACGTGCGATCGAACCGATCTTCTGCGGGGTGGACGTCTTCGGGCTTCGGCACCAGTCGATCGCCATCTGGATGTTGGCGGGGAACACGGCAACAAAGAGCGCGGCGGCAAGGCCCGCGCCGAGCTTGCGGGTCTTCGGCACGGCCAAGGCAGCGCCGATCGCCAGTTCCGCGACGCCGGACACCTGGGTGTAGGTGCGGGCCTGTCCGGGAAGCTGGCGGGGAACGGTGCTGTCGAAGAACGAGGGCGCTACAAAATGCATGGTGCCGGCGCCGAGAAGGAGGGCCGACAAACGAAGAGCGGCTGCTTGGCTGGGAGTGGACGTCGAACCGGTGAAAGGCATTTGCCCAGCCTGCCTCACGGTGGACCTTCTTGCCACTACCGGCGCCACGACCCGCACGCTATTCGGCGCCCGAGTTCCGAAGTCGATCTTCGAGGGTTACGCTGCCTGCCGATGTCCGTGTAGGTATTTCGTAAGTTCGAGTGAGAGAGTCGATGTATGGCCGGTAAGCTCCGGGCGCGTTTGACCAGGTCGGAAGCATTGACCGATCAGCCTGACTTCGCCCTTGTCGGGGTGCTGCGCATTCCCCAGCTACAGACAAGTCCGGCGCGGGCCATCTACAAGCGAGTTCTCATCGCGTTGGGTGCCCTCGGTGCCGCCGTGTTGATCGTGTACATCGATCGCGCCGGATACCGAGACGCACAGGACAACGAGCTTTCGCTGCTCGACTGCATCTACTATGCGACGGTTTCGCTCTCGACCACCGGCTACGGCGATATCACTCCGTTCACTCCGTCGGCGCGCCTGGTCAACGTCCTGTTGATCACGCCACTTCGAATCTTCTTCTTGATCGTGTTGGTCGGAACCACACTTTCAGCTCTGACCGAGAGTTCGCGTCAGGCGTTCAAAATTCAGCGTTGGAGGCAGCACGTGCGTAATCACACCGTCGTCGTCGGATACGGGACCAAGGGGCGGACGGCAATCGAAGCAATGCTCGGTGACGGTGTACCGGCGTCGGAGATCGTGGTCGTCGATACCGATCAGACAGTCCTCGACTCCGCGGCGAGCAAGGGCCTGGTGACGGTGTTCGGTTCGGCGACGAAATCGGACGTACTTCGATTGGCAGGTGCGCAGAATGCGTCGTCGATCATCGTGGCCACGAATCGTGACGACACCGCAGTGCTCGTGACGCTCACAGCCCGCGAAATCGCGCCGAAAGCCAAGATCGCCGCAGCCATCCGTGAAGCCGACAACGCGCATCTTCTGCGTCAGTCCGGCGCAGACTCGGTGGTCGTGTCCTCGGAGACGGCAGGTCGACTCCTCGGCATCGCGACCACAACGCCGACTGTCGTGGAGATGATCGAAGACCTTCTGACCCCGGAAGCCGGATTCGCGATCGCCGAGCGCGCAGTCGAACGTGACGAGGTCGGCGGCTCTCCGCGTCATCTCTCCGACATCGTGCTCGGGGTAGTTCGCGACGGCCGTCTGGTTCGCGTCGGTTCGCCCGAGGTGGACGCCGTCGAGGAGAACGATCGCCTGCTCTACATCCGCCGCGTCACGAACTGAGTGCTGCCGAGCTTCGTGCGCGCAGTAATGTCGTGAGCGTGAACGACTTCCAGCTGACCGAAACACCGCTGCTCTCACGCTCGAGCGTCGGCCGCGCCGAGGAATTGCGGTCGGATGCCGCCGCACTGACCACGGGTTGGGCGGACGCGCTGCTCCTCCGTGTGAATTCACGGGGTCAGGTCAAAGTCTCGCCGGAAGGTCAGTTGGTCTTCGCCGAGGCAACCGAACTGGGTCCGGAACCGGTGCGCGGTGCAGTGTTCCTGGGAATTCGGGAGAATCGCCACGTCTGGGCGGTGCGGGTGTCGCTGCTGGCGGGCACGTTGTCCGAATTGCGCATGCTCGGCGGAACACTCGACGACGCCGACGCCGGTTTGTTGACCGGTGCCGTCGCAATTCTCAACTGGCACGACAGTGCCGGATTCAGCGCTATCGACGGCGCGCCGAGTGAACCCACCATGTCCGGCTGGTCACGCATTTCCACGTCCACCGGCCACGAGGAGTTTCCCCGAACGGATCCGGCGGTCATCTGCCTGGTGCACGACGGCGGCGATCGAGTTCTACTCGCTCGTCAGCCGACCTGGCCGCAGCGACGTTTCTCGATTCTCGCGGGATTCGTCGAGGCCGGGGAGTCGCTCGAAACGTGCGTTGTGCGCGAGATCAAGGAAGAAGTCGGCATCGACGTGCACAGCGTTCGATACCTCGGGAGCCAGCCTTGGCCGTTCCCTCGCTCGGTGATGTTGGGCTTCGCCGCAATCGGCGACCCCGCCGCTCCGCTTCTGTTCGCGGACGGCGAGATCGCCGAGGGCGCCTGGTTCACGAAGGACGAGGTGCGTGCCGCTCTCGAACTCGGCGACTGGGGTTCGGAAGCGGACGCGCCACTGCTGCTGCCCGGCTCGATCTCCATCGCTCGCGGAATGCTCGAGAGCTGGGTCAAATAAGAGCTGGGTCAGACAGCAGCCTGAAAGGCTCTACAGACCCAGTGCCTGCTTGACCTGGTTGAGCGACGGGTTGGTCGCGACGCTGCCGTCGCCGTACTTCACGGTCGGAACGACGTGATTTCCACCGTTGACGCTGCCGACGAAATCGGCTGCTGCCGGATCGTTCTCGATGTCGATCTCGGTGTACTCGATCCCCGACGCGTTGAGCTGCGTCTTGAGGCGGCGGCAGTAGCCACACCACGTGGTCGAGTAGATGGTCAGGGCAGGCGCATTTTCGGTAGAAGTCACGGCCGATATAACACCACGACCGAGAGCGTTGTTCCGTATCGGCCCGTGTTCTCTTGCCCACATACCGTCGGGCGCGGCGAATGGCGTGTCGGAACGTCCTGCCATGATGGTCCCCATGCCTGCGGACACCGGACTGGATCCAGAACAATCGGCCGCCGTGCTCGCGCCACGCGGCCCGGTATGTGTCCTCGCGGGCGCTGGAACAGGCAAAACCCGCACCATTACCCGCCGGATCGCGCATCTGGTTGCCGACGGTCATGTCTCCGCCGGCCAGGTGCTTGCCGTGACATTCACAGCGCGAGCGGCCGGCGAAATGCGTGGACGGCTTCGTGAGCTGGGGGTTGGTGGAAGTGGGCCGCAGGTACAGGCTCGTACCTTCCACGCCGCCGCTCTTCGTCAACTCAAGTACTTCTGGCCGCAGGTGATCGGTGACACCCCGTGGCGTCTGCTCGATCGGAAGTTCGCGGTTGTCAGCAGTGCCGCCGCTCGTGTCGGGTTGTCCACCAGTACGGAAAGCGTGCGCGACCTCGCCAGCGAAATCGAGTGGTCCAAGGCCTCACTGATCGCGCCCGAGGACTACCCACGCGCGATAGCCAAGATTCGTCGCGAGGCGCCGGTCGATGCCACCAAGGTTGCGCAGGTCTACGCGGCATACGAAGAGCTGAAGGCACGTGGCCAGGACGGCATGCTCCTCGATTTCGACGATCTCCTACTTCACACCGCGGCTGCGCTCGAAGAGCATTCGACGGTTGCCGACGAGTTCCGCGAGCGGTACCGCTGCTTCGTGGTCGACGAGTATCAGGACGTCACCCCGCTGCAACAGCGGGTGCTCGACGCCTGGCTCGGCGACCGCGACGACCTGACCGTGGTGGGCGATGCGAATCAGACCATCTACTCCTTCACCGGCGCCACCCCGAACTATCTGTTGGACTTCTCGCGGAAATTCCCCGAAGCGACCGTCGTCCGGCTCGAACGGGACTACCGCTCCACCCCTGAGGTCGTGTCGCTGGCGAACCGCGTGATCGGTGCAGCGCGCGGACGGATCGCCGGGACGCGTCTTCAGTTGATCGGGCAACGCGCTCCGGGGCCTGAGCCGGAGTTCATGGAGTTCGACGACGAGCCTGCCGAAGCGCTCGGCGTTGCGCGGGCGATCAAACGGCTGATCGCGGCAGGCACTCCAGCGGCCGAGATCGCTGTTCTGTATCGGATCAATGCTCAGTCGGAGGCGCACGAGCAGGCACTCACCAAGCTCGGCATTCCGTTCCAGGTGCGTGGTGGAGAGGGCTTCTTCACCCGCACCGAGGTCCGTCAGGCAGTGGCGGCGCTGCGTCAGGCCGCCGGACGAGACGACCTCCCCGAAGGCGCAGACAACGGCGAAGCGCTGGTTTCACTGGTTCGCGCTGTACTCGCGCCACTCGGTCTGACCAACGAAGAACCTTCGGGCACGCAAGCCCGCGAGCGCTGGGCGTCGCTCTCGGCTCTGGTGGCGCTGACCGAAGAACAACTCGTCCACGAACCCGAACTGTCGCTCACCGGGCTTCTACAGGAGCTAACAGCCCGAGCCGAGGCGCGGCACCCACCGACCGTGCAGGGCGTGACGCTGGCTTCGCTTCACGCGGCCAAGGGGCTCGAATGGGATGCGGTGTTCCTGGTCGGCCTCAACGACGGCACCCTGCCGATCCAACACGTTCTCGGCGACGCCAATTCGGGCGCCGACGACGTCGCGGTGGAGGAGGAGCGTCGGCTTCTGTACGTGGGGGTTACCCGCGCCCGCGAGCATCTGCAGCTGTCTTGGGCATTGGCTCGCAATGAGGGTGGACGCAAGTCCCGTCGCCGGTCGAGGTTCCTCAACGGGCTCATCCCCGAGGACTCACCGGCTTCGCGCGTTGCCGCGCCGTCGTCGGGGAACAAGAAGCGTCCGCGCTGCCGCGTCTGCGGCAAACCGTTGATCGGGACGTCGGCGACAATGCTCGGGCGCTGCGAAAAATGCCCGTCCAATGTCGACCTGGAATTGCTCGAGCACCTCAAGGCCTGGCGTCTGGACAAGTCCCGAGAACTCAAAGTTCCGGCCTACGTCGTCTTCAGTGACAACACACTGATGGCTATTGCCGAACAACGACCACAAGACAATCGTGGACTGGTTTCGATCCCTGGAATCGGGCCGAAGAAACTCGACAACTTCGGAGAAGACGTACTAGCTGTCATTCGCGGCGAACTGCGTGCGGCAACACTCGATATCTGAAATGCATCCGAATCGACAACGGTGAGTTACATAACCGCAGGTCAAAAATAGGTTGTGCAGATTCGACGAATTCTCTACTCTGGTTTTCAGTGTTACGGGGCAACCTGTGCGCAGAAACTATCCGGACCGACACGAAATGGAGGTGGCAAAAAAATGACGAACTTGATCTCGTATGAAGCGTGCGCAAGCGCAAAGTTCGCTGTTGCCGCCCCCATGCTGCCGCGTGCAGCGGGATGGGCGCAGCATGCGTTCCGCCTGCGCCCTCAAGCAGCAGCAAAGAAAGCAGCTGTCGAGTCCGTGTTCTTAAGCCATCGAGGTATTTCTCGGTAGGACACATCCGTTCACTTACGGCCACGGACCCGCAGCCCCTGCGGACCGTGGCCTTTGTGTTGGATACCCCTCTTTATCCGGTTTCCGACTCGGCTCAGGTTCGCACCCATCGAACCCATATCGTGCGACACAGTTTCGCATCCGAGCACTAGGAGACCGAGTTGTCTGCCCAGACAATCCGCGTGGAATCCGAAAACTCCACCACTGCAGTAACTTCCACCGACGTCACTTCGGCTGCAGTCACGTTCATCGAGGTCGCGTCCACCCGCCGCGACCTGCCGTGCCGGGCATCCAACCCCGATCTCTGGTTCGCCGAAGCTCCGGCCGAACTCGAGCAGGCGAAGGCACTGTGCGCGCAGTGCCCCATCCGTTCCCGTTGTCTCAGTGCGGCTCTCGACCGCGCCGAGCCGTGGGGGGTGTGGGGAGGCGAGATCCTCGATCAGGGGGCCGTCATAGCGCGCAAGAGACCGAGGGGGCGCCCACGCAAGCAACTCGTGTGCGCGTGAGAGCCCTATTCGGCGGAGCCGGTGCCTTAGTCGGCGGAGCCGGCGTCTTATTCGGCGGAGCCGGTGTCATCCAGAACCGGCTCCGCGAACCCTGGCAACCAACGAGTCAGGATTTCCATGTACGGGGCATATGCGTCCAACTGGGCGCATATGCCGACCGAACCGAGAAGAACTCGGAAGATCATCAAATACTCGGCCGGAAGGTTGAGTGCACGGGCCGTTCGGAACTGCGCACTGTTGAAGTCAGTGGCGGTTCCGGCGGCCTTTTGCAGCCACGACCGAGTGAAGTGAAATGACTCGGTCTGGATCGGGTCGGTGAAGGGTCGCAGGTAATCCGCGATCTCCTTGTCGGTTACCGTGCGTCCGGGAATCACGAAACCGTTGGCGCGCAACAACTCCGTCAATTCGTCGAATTGTTCCTCGACAGCCAAGCGCACCATCGTGCCGAGAACCCGTGGCAGTCCGTTCGGGAACGGCGCAGCCGCACCGAAGTCGATGACGCCGAGTCGGCCGTCCTCGAGAAGCATGAAATTGCCGGGGTGCGGGTCGCAGTGGAGCAAGCCGACACGGGCCGGAGACGCGAAGTGGAATTCGGCGAGTAGTGCACCGGCAGCATTGCGCTGCTCCGGCGTTCCACTTTCGATGATTCTGGTCAACGGGGTTGCCGTCATCCATTCGGTCACGACCACTTTCGGCGCGCTCGCCACGACGTGCGGGATCACGAATTGGGGATCGCCGTCGAATTCTTTTGCAAAAGCTCGCTGATTGTTCGCCTCGATCCGATAGTCGAGTTCTTCCTCGGTGCGCGCGGTGAACTCCTCGATCACGGGGCGCACATCGACACCGGGCATGACCGAACCGAAGAGACCGGCAAATCTGCCCAAGGTCTTGAGGTCGGCGCGTAGAGCTTCGTCGGCGCCGGGGTACTGAACTTTCACGGCCACGTCGCGGCCGTCCGCCCAGACCGCACGGTGAACCTGCCCAATGCTTGCCGACGCGGTCGGTTCGTCGTCGAACGACAGGAATCGGTCGCGCCATTTGGTTCCGAGTTGCTGATCGAGCATCTTGTGTACTTGCTTGGTCGGCAGCGGCGGGGCGGCGGCCTGGAGCTTGTTCAGCGACTCGCGGTACGGCTCCGCGAATTCCTCCGGAATCGCCGCCTCCATGACGCTGAGCGCTTGGCCCAGCTTCATCGCGCCGCCCTTGAGTTCGCCTAGCACCGCGAACAGTTGCTCGGCGGCCTTCGCGCTCAACTGCGCGTCGATCTCGCCTTTGTCGCCGCCGGCGAGCTTGCGTCCGAAGCCCATGGCGGCGCGACCGGCCATCCCCAGGGGGATGCTCGCGAGTTTGGCAGTACGGGCAGAACTCTTGCGTGGGATCTCGGACACCACACCATCATGTCTGACTGGGGCGTCCTTTGCCCGAAACAGGTGCCAGGTATTGGCAACTGCAAGATATTTGCCGAGGCCAGCGCCTGGTTGTGATCCGATACGGACGGAGCGCGATCTCGAGCGTCGACGACAGACTCGCCGCATACGTCGCCGCTGTTTCGGATAATGCGGAGTCGATCTCGGCCAGGGCCAGCGCGACACTTGCATGGATCATCGCCGATTCCGCGTGGCCGGCGCTGCCGAGTAGCTGCGCGGACAGATGAAGCCAATGAGGGTCGAGTTCGGATCGGATGATGTCGGCGCATCGCAGGCAACTCGACTGGCCCGGCACGACAAGAGGACCGATCACGCCGTTGCCGTCGCGGATCCGGACGGAAAGGTGGGGGAGTCCGCAGCGAACGAGATCGCTGACCAGGCGAGGATCAGTGACAACGTCGTCGGCCAGGACCACCAGTTGTTCGTTCCACGTGCGCACGACGTCGGTGTTGCGATACCCGCGCGAGCGACGCGTGCTTACCCCGCCGGTGACCAGGGCGCGCTCGACGGCGTCCGAGAGCGGACCGACACCGTGGATCCGGACGGACACGGTCCTCCTGGCGGCAGTGTGGACGAATCCGGAATCGGTGAGTTGCTCGAGCAACTTCTCCGTCACCGACGTCGAAATCCCGCGCGTCGACGCTTCCCACAGGATGGTCGCGCGGGATCTGGAGCCGTCCATTTTGCGGAGGATCGACTTCACCGCGCGCGCATCGACCCCGACAGGCAGCGTCAGCAGGACGGCACGTCCGGGTGTCCATCCCAGCTGCAGCCGACCGTCCGGGCGCGACAGAACAGCGATCCGCGGGTCCCATCGGGGTCCCGCGGATCGCTGTGAAGTGCTGTTCTGAGTGGTGTCGTCTTGCGGGTCACCGGTCATCGTTCGATGCTGGCACGGAGGGCCGCCGGCGAGTCCGCGTCAGTGATGGTTATCCACAGGACGTCAGCATGGCTGAACTGCGAAAATGTGTCGAGAAGGAATTACTTCTCTTCGTCGTCCTCGCGGGTCTTGTCCATCGCTGCCTCGGCCGCACGCTCTTTTGCCTCGACGGCTTCGAGCTGGGCGATCGGGTCGTCGAAATTGCCGGCTTCGCCGCCGCCGAGGACCCGGGCGACAAATCCGTCCGGTGCGTCGAGATCGCTCGAATCGGGCATGAGGTCGGGATGTGACCAGACGCCGTCACGAGTGTCCATACCGGCTTCCGCGGTGAGCTTCTGCCACAAACCGGCCGCTTCACGGACCTTGCGAGGACGAAGTTCGAGTCCGACCAGCGTCGCAAAGGTCTGTTCGGCGGGGCCGCCGGTGGCACGGCGACGCCGCAACGTCTCGCTCATCGCGGCAACACCAGGCAGTCGCTCGCCGAGTGCGGCGGTGACGACCGTCTCCACCCAACCCTCGACCAGCGCGAGCAGAGTCTCGAGCCGTTCGAGAGCGGCTTTCTGCTCCGGGGTGTTCTGCGGCTCGAACGTGCCCTGCTGCATCAGTGCTTCGAGCTTGCTCGGATCGGTGAGAGCGGACGGGTCGAGGTCCTTGGCAAATTCTTCCATCGCCGAGAAGTCCATCGTGATCCCGCGGGCGTATTCCTCGACTGTGGCGAGAACACGCTGTCGCAGCCACGGAACGTGACTGTAAAGGCGCTGATGAGCTGCTTCCCGCGCGGCGAGGAACACCAGAACTTCCTGATGCGGCTGTTCGAGACCCTCGCTGAACGCCTGAACCGCAGCGGGGAGAAGGGCCGCGGTGCCCTCTGGTCCGAGGGGCAAGCCGATGTCGGTGGAGGAGAGCACCTCGGTGGACAGTTGGCCGAGTGCCTGGCCCAATTGCGAGCCGAACGCGAGTCCACCCATCTGGCCGAGCATGCCCAGCATCGGGCCCGCCATCTGCTGTGCTTCGGCGGGAAGTCCCTGGACCCACATGCCCGCCACCTTCTCGGCCACCGGATCACAGAGTCGCTTCCACGTGTCGATCGTGTTGTCGAGCCAGTCGTTCGGAGTCCAGGCGAGAGTGCGGCTCGCTCCGGCAGGAAGCGTCGTTGCGGCGTCCAGCCACATCTCGGCCAGATGTGCGGCGTCGGCGATCGCCTTGACATTGCCCTCGGTGATCGGTGTAACCGATCCGATCTGTTGGCGTGCCAGCTTCTTGGCGATGTCGTAGTTCACCGGGCCGGAAGTACCGCCCTGGCCCATCGACGAGCCCATCCCGCTCAGCATCTGACCGAACTGAGTGAGCATCTGGCCGAGCTGAGCCGGATCGAATCCCTCACCGCCCGCGCCGAACCCGAACGGCGTGTCACCACCCCCGAACGGATTGCCACCCGCCGCGTTCTTGTCGCGATCGGGATCGTCGTCGGAGTTGGAGAAGCCGAACGGCATATTGCTCATACCTCAACGGTACAAGGCTCGAGCGGTCGGAGTCGCCCTCCGAGTCACGCTGACGGCGAACACGCACGGCGCTCAGGCGGTGCGATCGGTGCTCCGGCGCCTTCGCGCTTTACTCTGGATCAGGTGAATCGACGGATAGTGACGCTCTTGGCCGCACTCGCACCCATCGTCGTGTTGGGAGTCGTCGGAACAATGGTCACTGTTCCTTATGTCGCACTCGGTCCTGGCCCCACCTTCAACACCCTCGGCGACGTCGACGGTAAGCCTGTCGTCGACATCCAGGGGACCGAAGTCGATCCCACCGACGGCAACCTCAACATGACAACGGTGTCGGTTCGCGACGGCCTCAACATTTTCGAAGCGTTCGGACTGTGGGCGAGTGGCAGCAACGGACTCGTCCCACGCTCGGAGATCTATCCGCCCGAGAAGTCGAAGGAAGAGATTCAGCAGGCCAACACCGCCGACTTCCAGCAGTCCGAGGACAGTGCCGAGTTGGCTGCACTGCACTTTCTCGGCAAGCCGGTGGCACTCACTGTTTCGAAGGTGACCCCGGACGGCCCCGCCGCGGGTGCCCTGCAAGAAGGCGACGTCCTGGTCAAGATCGGCGACACTCCGGTAACCACCATCACCGGCGTTCAGGACACGGTCGGTGCGATCGCACCCGGCACCGCGATCGACGTCACCGTCCTTCGCGAGGGCGTGGAGACCGTTGTGCCGGTCACCGTCGGGGCGCGGCCCAACAAGCCCGAATCGGGTTACCTCGGCGTCACGCCCAACGAGGTCCCGGACGTTCCCTTCACCGTGCAGTTCAACCTTGCCGACATCGGCGGTCCTTCTGCCGGACTGATGTTCACACTGGCGTTGGTGGACAAGCTGACTCCAGGGGAGCTCAACGGCGGAAAGTTCGTGGCCGGAACGGGCACCATCGACTCCGACGGCGAGGTCGGTCCGATCGGCGGTATCAGGTACAAGTTGATCGCCGCCTCCGAAGCCGGTGCTGAGACCTTCCTCGTGCCGGCCCAGAACTGTGACGAGGCGAAACAGAATGCGCCGGACGGGCTTCGACTCGTCAAGGTCGACAACCTGCCCGGCGCAGTGGACTCACTCGAAAGCCTCAACACGGGCGGTGACGCACCCCGCTGCTGAAACCTGCCTTGCCGAAGACAGGCTCGGTCAGTCTTCTTCTTTCAGTCTTCTTCGACCTCGTCGAGCGTCGCGTACAACGCGTGAACCAGGTGAGGTGCAAGACCGTCGTAGGTAAGCAGTTCCAGGTCACCGTACGGATCCGCATCTTCGTCGGGACGCATCTGCAGAAGCGACAGCGAAGGACCGTCACGGAGCACGCCGACGAACAGTCGAGCCTCGCGTCGATCTGGATGCGCGTTGGCCGTCAGTCGCGCGACCTCGTCGGCAGCATGCTGATCGGTCAATACCGGCGCCGTGGCGTGATCGAGATCCGATTCCGCCTCAGGCGGCAGGACGACAATCTCCTGAACCAGGATGCAACCCTGCACCGACTCGGGCCAATGCGTCGTTGCCAGGAACTCGTCGAGTGCCCGTGAACCGCCGATGATGTCCTCGGGAAGCGATTCCTGTTCGATCGGTGTGTATTCGGCGCCCTCGGCGAGTTGGTCGAGCAGTCCGGGTTCGGCCGCGGCGAGCATTTCGGTAGGCACCAACGCGTACAGCTTCGGCGGTTGATCCCAGCCTTCGGCGTCGATGTGGTCGACAACTTCATGAACGCACCGGGCGAGGGCACTCGGTGATCTGCTCATATTCTCTTCACTCACACGTTCATCCTCCCACCTTCTGTCCGGCTCCCTGCTCTCCGTGTTGTCAACCCGTGACCGTTGTTACGTAGAGTGGTCGGAAACGGCCAAGTCCACTCGGGCGTGGCCGCAGTGATCGATGCAATCGGTTGCGACGCCACGGCGTCGCCAAATCTTGGAGCGTGGCACGTGGGCATGCGGCCCCCCGCAGGTTTACCCTCTCTGTCCAGACGCAGTCGAATCTTGTTGGTGGTGGCTGTCGTAGTGGCGGCCTTGCTGCTCGTGGGGCCGCGACTGATCGGCATGTACACGGACTGGTTGTGGTTCGGAGAAGTCGGCTACCGCGGTGTCTTCACCAAGGTTCTGCTGACGCGATTCGTGCTCTTCCTCGTGGTCGGAATTGTCGTCGGAGCCATCGTGTGGCTCGCGATGCTTCTCGCGTACCGCGCACGTCCGGTGTTCGTTCCGGTCTCGGGACCCAACGATCCGATCGCGCGCTACCGCACGACCGTCATGTCGCGACTTCGTCTGTTCGGCGTGATCATTCCGGTCGCGATCGGCATTCTCTCCGGTCTCATCGCGCAGGCCAACTGGGTCACCATCCAGTTGTTCCTCAACGGTCAGCCGTTCGGCATCACCGATCCTCAGTTCAACTTGGACGTCGGCTTCTACACGTTCGATCTGCCGTTCTACCGCTTCGTTCTGAACTGGTTGTTCGTCTCGATTCTGCTTGCCTTCGTGGCAAACCTGGTCACCCACTACGTTTTCGGTGGGATCAAGTTGGCCGGGCGCGCTGGGACATTCACGACTGCCGCACGTGTTCAACTGGCTGTCATCGCCGGCACCTTCGTGCTCCTCAAGGCGGTGGCGTACTGGTTCGATCGGTACTCGTTGATGTCGAGTAGTCGTAAGGAACCGACGTTCACCGGTCCGGGCTTCACCGACATCAATGCGGTTCTGCCGGCGAAGCTGATTCTGTTGTCCATTGCGGTCATCTGCGCCTTGGCGTTCTTCGCCTCGATCTTCACGCGGGATCTTCGGATACCGGCCATGGCAGTCGCTCTACTGGTTCTTTCGTCGGTGCTCGTCGGTGCGGTCTACCCGATGATCGTCGAGCAGTTTTCCGTCAAGCCCAATGCGGCGCAGAAGGAGAGCACGTACATCGAACGAAACATCGAAGCGACCCGTCAGGCGTACGGGATCACGGAAGAAAACGTCGACTACGTCGACTATCCGGGAGTTGGCACCAAGCAGCCCCAGGACGTTCCGGCCGACCGGACCACGATCGCGAATACCCGACTGTTGGATCCGACGATCCTCTCGCCGACGTTCACCGCTCAGCGTCAGCTCAAGAACTTCTACGGGTTCCCGCAGACGCTCAACGTCGACCGCTACGAACAGGACGGCCAGCTGCGCGACTTCGTTGTCGCAGCGCGTGAGCTGTCGCCGAACAATCTTTCCGGCAACCAGACGGACTGGATCAACAAGCACACGGTCTACACGCACGGCAACGGCTTCGTCGCAGCCCAGGCAAACGAAGTCACGGCCGTGCAGGGCGACAGTCAGAACAACACCGGTGGTTACCCGATCTACTCGGTCAGCGACCTGACGACCACGCCCGAGAACGAGAACCTCAAGGTAGACAATCCTCGGTCGTACTACGGCGAGGTGATCAGCCAGTCGGACGCCGATTACTCGATCGTCGGTTCCGTCGACGGCGAGGGACCTCGTGAGTACGACACCGACACCTCGAAGTACACCTACACCGGTTCGGGTGGTGTCTCGATCGGCAACTGGTTCAACCGTCTTGCATTCGCGGCGAAGTACACCGAGCGCAACATCTTGTTCTCGAGTGCAATCGGCTCGAACTCCAAGATCA
Source organism: Rhodococcus sp. AQ5-07 (assembly GCF_009707305.1). Taxonomy (NCBI): domain Bacteria; kingdom Bacillati; phylum Actinomycetota; class Actinomycetes; order Mycobacteriales; family Nocardiaceae; genus Rhodococcus; species Rhodococcus sp. AQ5-07. The sequence goes on from NZ_CP046099.1 coordinate 848,138, forward strand.
TCTTCAAGCGTGATCCGAAGGAAAGGGTCGAGGAGGTCGCGCCTTGGCTGACGACCGACGGCGCTGCCTACCCCGCAGTGGTCGACGGCAAGATGCAGTGGATCATCGACGGCTACACCACCGCCCAGGACTACCCGTACGCGCAGCGCAGTTCGCTCGACGGGTTGGTCGAGGACAGTATCGACCAGACGACCGGGCGCCTCATTCCGCGTCAGGAGTTCTCCTACATCCGCAACTCCGTGAAGGCCACGGTCGACGCGTACGACGGCACGGTCACGCTCTACCAGGTCGACGAGCAGGATCCGGTTCTGAAGGCGTGGATGGGAGTCTTCCCGAACACGGTGAAGCCGAAGAGCGAAATCTCGGACGACCTGCAGGCGCACTTCCGCTACCCGGAAGACATGTTCAAGGTTCAGCGAGAGATGCTGGCGAAGTACCACGTCGACGATCCGAGTGAGTTCTTCACCAACAACGCGTTCTGGTCGGTTCCGAGTGATCCGACGATCGACACGTCGGCCAACCAGCCGCCGTACTACGTGCTGGTGGGCGACAAGGACACCGCGAAGGCGGATTTCCGTCTGACCAGTCCGATGGTCGGGTTCAGTCGTGAGTTGCTGTCGGCCTACATCTCGGTGGCGAACGACAAGGAGAACTACGGCAAGTTCACAGTGCTGCAGCTGCCGACCGATACGCAGACTCAGGGTCCACAGCAGGCTCAGTCTGCGATGACGTCGGATTCGCGTGTTGCTTCGGAAGTGTCACTGCTCAAGCAGTCGAACAAGATTCAGTACGGAAACCTGCTGACTCTGCCGATTGCCGAGGGCGGAATCCTCTACGTCGAACCTTTGTACTCGCAGCGAAACTCGCAGAACGCGTTCCCTCAGTTGGCGCGTGTGCTGGTGAGCTTCAGCGACACCAACGGCATTCGGATCGGTTATGCACCGACCGTCTCCGAGGCGATCAGTCAGATTTGGCCGGGCGCAGGTTCGGCAGCGACTGTCACCCAGCCGGCACCCGATCCGGATACCGGAGCGCAACCGGAAACGCCGACTACTCCGACGGCACCGGCCCCGCCGGCTTCTTCGGATGACGTCACGAAGGCGCTGGCCGAGGTCAATTCGGCAATGGCGGCATTGAAGTCGGCGCAACAGAGCGGTGACTTCACCAGCTACGGTGCTGCGCTCGACCGCCTGCAGAAGGCTGTTGACGCGTACCAGGCGCTGCCGAGGTAAGCGGCGTCAGTTCATGAACAGCAGAAGGCCCACCATCCGATCGGATGGTGGGCCTTCTTGTGTGCTCAGTGAAGCTGTATGAGCTGAATCAGCGCAGTGCTGCAACGATCGGTGCGTTGGCATCGGAGAGCTGCTGGAACTGTGCGGCGAATCCGTACTGGCCGGCGAGGTCACGAGCGGTGTCGTAAGCCTGCTGTGCGGCGGGCTTGAGCTCGGCCGGGATTTCGACGGCGGGAGCAACTGCGGGTGCCTCGGCGACGGGAGCCGGTGCTGCGGCGGGAGCCTCTTCGACTGCCGGCTCGCTTGCGACGGTCAGACGCTGGCCGCAGACGGGCCATGCGCCGGGGCCCTGGCTCTGCAGGGTGTTCTCGGCGACGCGGATCTGCTCTTCCTTGGAAGCGTTGGCGGGCGAGCCGGTGCCACCGTTGGCGGTCCAGGTGCTCTGCGAGAACTGCAGGCCGCCGTAGTAGCCGTTTCCGGTGTTGATGTTCCAGTCGCCACCGCTCTCGCACTGTGCGACGCCGTCCCAGTTGTGGGTGGCTGCGGAAGCGGTGCCGGTGCTCATGGTGAGGGGCACTGCGACAAGTGCGCCGGCTACTGCCAATGTGCCGAATGCACGCTTGCTGATGCTGGTGTACGTCATGTCGGGGTAAATCCTCTCCGCGCTTGCTGACATCGGCGGGCCTGCGGGTCGGCGATGATGCTGACTTTCCCGGGCGCTTGTCTCTCCGTGTCTCTGCCCCTCGAAGGTTTCGGGGGTTCCGATCCCGCGGGGCAGAGTGGAGCAGCGGCGGGTCGGCGTTCGCCCGGTTGATTCGGGCCGGGACCGACCGTACGGGAGCGCTGAACGAGGGTCGATTCGCGATTTTCCGGACCACCTGGTCTTCTCCCATCCAGGATCTTCGGCGTTTGTGCTGGTAGAGCCTTTCCGATGCCGTTTCGAGGTACGTTCGTTACATGCTTGTTATGTGTTGATGCTCACGGGCATTTTGTGAACCCAGTCACCCGATTCTTCGACTTTCAGGCGTGTATTTCGCTCCAGCGCAGGCGATTTGCGTTCCGTTCATCTGCTCGTGTAACTTTGTCAATGCATCGCGGGGTGGAGCAGCTCGGTAGCTCGCTGGGCTCATAACCCAGAGGTCGCAGGTTCAAATCCTGTCCCCGCTACTAGAAAAGGACCGCCGCACTGGATTCCAGTGCGGCGGTCCTTTTTTGTGCGCAGCCGTCGTAGGGTGGCGACGTGCGACTCTCGAAGATTCTTTTGGCGATGGCGGTGACTACTTCGCTGGTGGCCACCGCTCTGGCGTTCTCGGCAGGAAGCGCTGCCGCCGGTGGGCGGATCACCGATGCGAAGCGCGTGGTCTTCATCGTTCCAGGGCAGCAGCTCTACAACTCGGGAGAAACGCACCAGGCGACCTACCGCGCCCTCGACGAGGCACTGAGCGCTGCGGGCTACGAGACACACTTCGTCGACGCACCCGGCAAGATGATTGCGGCCGACGCCGAGCTGATTGCCGATTCGATTCGCTCCTACGCTGCCGGCGCTGACTCCGTCGGGGTGATCGCGCACAGTGCGGGTGGACTGAGCTCCCGGTACTACGCGAAGTTCCTCGGTGGCTCCGAAGTAGTGGATTCATTCGTCGCCATCGGCGCTCCGCAGTACGGTAGCCCCGGTGGCTGCGTACAAGGCCCTGCCGACGGTTACGACACCTGCATGTTCTCCGAAGTTCTCACCAAGCTCAATGCCGGTGAGGACACTCCTGGATCTGCCTACTATTCGGTGGTGCAGAGCTCAGGCGAGTGGGCGGACGGTCGGTTGGACGGGGGCCAGTGCCGGGTGTACGTCGATGGCGTTCCCGGGGCCGGAACCGGAGCAGACCATCTCACCGAGCTCGAGCATCCAGAGGTCATCTCGGGAGCGATCAGCGCTTTGGGGCGCGACTGTGTCGGTACGTTCGTGGACGAGAACGACGGCGACATCACCTGGCCTGACACGTTGTTCCCGTCATTTCGGTAAAGCTTCAGCTCCGGGTTGTTCGGACGAGTAGCCCGGCTACGTGTGCGCTCGCGGCAGTTCTGGCCCCCAAGGCGTCACCCGATTCGATGGCCGCGACTATACGAGCGTGCTCGGTGACGGCGATCCGCCGATTGAGCTCGAGGCTCCACATGTCCGAACGGTAGAGATGTGACTGTCCGTCGAGACGATGTAGGGCTTCACTGAGCGGGTGATTGCATGCAGTCTCACGAATCAAGGTGTGGAACTCGAGGTCCAGCGTCGAATCGCGACGCTGATCCGGCGGGCTCTCGAGAAGTTCGCGTTGCACCTGCACCATCTTGTTCAGCTGTGACACGGTTTCATGCGTGGCATTGGCCGTCGCGTTGAACGCCGCGAGACCGTCGAGTACCTCACGCACCTCGAAGACCGCGCGCAGAGACTCTGCGTCCAGCGAATCGACTTTTGCACCCGCATTTCGGGTGTGGACCGCGATGCCCTCGTAGATCAACTGCTGCACGGCCTCGCGGACCGGCGTTCGACTGACATTGAGCTTGCTCGCCAGCGCGGGAACACTCAGTGGTGTCCCCGGCGCCAGCTCTCCCGAAAAGATCAGTTCGCGAAGCGTCTCGTGCACGGACTCGGTGAGCAAAGCTCGTTCGGTGGTGGTCATCTTGTCCTCACTTCGATCCTGCACGATATCGACGGTACCCGGGAGCGCTATCCGGCGGCGCGCACCCGGTCAGCGCTGCGACTGTCGACGTCGGGCGCCGTCGCGCCTTTCAGTCCGGCCACTTTGGCCGCGATGTTCTCGGCGATCGTGATCGGCGGGTATCCCACCTCGCCCGGTTCGAGAGTCCCTGGCAGTGCTTCGATGACGGCGTCGTAGTTTCCGTCGAAAAAGAATGCGGCAGAGCGACGTCGGATGATCTGACCATCGACGATAGGTGGGTCGACTCGGTGCACTGTTGAGCGCCATCGGTCGTTCGTCCAGCGTGCCATTGCGTCGCCGAGGTTGATCAAGAGTGCGCCGTCGGCAGGTTGGACGTCGTGCCATACGCCATCGGCACTCAGAACTTGAAGGCCCGGAACTTGATCTGCCCACAGGATGGTCAAGATTCCGAAGTCGGTGTGAGCGCCCATTCCCGTCATGTCGCCGGAGATGCGGATCTCGCCCTCAGGCAGTGCGTAGTTGTTCATCTTCATCGCGTCGATCGAATGGTCGAGCATCGAATCGAAGTACTCGGGCTGCAATCCGAGGGCGTCGGTAAAGGCGCACATCAGGATTCGTGCCAAGCCCTGGGCATGACGGAAATACTCTTCGATTGCCGGTCGGAATCCGGGCGCGGCCTCAGGCCAAGTGTTGGCGGCGTAGCTGGACTCGGGTAGGTCGACGCCCGGATAGTCGCTCACCTCTGTGCCCACGACTATTGCTTCGTAGAAATCGTTCATCTGGTTCGCAGCGGCGACGCCCAGGCTCATGCTGAGTGATTCCGACTTCGGTGGCGAGTAGCCACGGTTCTCGGACGAGGGACGGCGATAGTTGTTCTTCACCGTCAGTGGGAGAGCAAAGAACTCGTCGAGAGCGTCGGCCAGTCCGTCGGTCGCCGATCGTGGAATGCTGTGTCCGACAATCTGTATGAATCCGACCTCCCGGCACGCGCGATCGAGTTGAGCTGCCACTTCCGCACAGGCAGTGCTGTTGGTGGCGTTTGCAGCCGATGCCTCGCCGGTGAGGTACGGGCTGATATCGATCGTAGGGATTTCGAAGGCGGGAATTTCGTGGGTCATTTAAAGTCCTTGCGGCCGGACGTGTGCCACTTACCGACGAGCACACGTGAGAGGAATCCAAAGGCAGAGAAGACGAGGACGCCGAACACCGACGCGATCACGATCGCGGCGATCAGATCCTCGGACTGAAGGCGGCTTCGGTAGACGTCGAGCAGGGTCCCGATCCCGGGTTGTCCTTTGGCGAAGAACATGTCGCCGATGATGGCACCGACGACAACAAGGCCGGAGGCGGTGCGGATGCCGGTGAGAATGGCCGGCATTGCCGCTCGCAGTTCGAGTTTCACCAGTCGATCCCAACGCGAGGCGCGGCCGAGGGTGAAGAGTTCGTGCAGTCCGCGATCGACCGATTGCAACCCGAAGTGTGTGTTGGTGATGATCGGGAAGGCCGCGATGAGAACGCAAACCAGGGTGCGCGCGGTCATGCCGTAGCCGAACCAGAGCCCGATGAGGGGGACGATGGCGAGGATGGGAATGACCTGCAGCACAACGGCATATGGATAGACGATCCGCTCGATCCACTTGGCCTGGCTCATCAGCACGCCGGTTCCGACGCCGACTGCCACCGCGACGACGAAGCCGACCAGCGCAACCTGTGCCGTCACTGCGAGGGCTTCGAGCATGGGAGAGAGGTGTTTCCAGTCGAGTAGCGACTTCGTCAGTACTTGACTCGGCGGCGGAAGGAGAAATCGACGTTCCGGGGAGAGAACGAGGTAGCTGACGATCGACCACGCTGCGACCGCGCCGGCAAGTGAGAGCAGCGGATAGAGCAGGAAGGTGCCGAGCGCTCTCATTCGAGAGGGCCGTCCGGACTGTGCCTGTGCTTGCGCCGTGGTCGCAGAATCAGTACGAACGGCGGTATTGCGTACGGTGGTGCCCTGTTGTACTGCAAGGACTTCGGTCATCGTGAGCTCCCATGGAGGCTGGCCGAGATCTCGGCGACGTGTTCGGTGTATCGGGCGTCGTAGCGCAGTTCCGGGCTACGCGGGTACGGGAAATCGATGTCCACGACCGAATGTATTCGTCCAGGCCTGGCGGTCATGACGACCACCTTGTTTGCGAGGTACACGGCCTCGGATACCGAGTGCGTGATGAACATCGAGGTGAACCCTTTGTCGGTGTAGAGCCTTTGGAGCTCTACCTGCATCTCCAGTCGTGTCATCTCGTCGAGCGCACCAAAAGGTTCGTCGAGCAGCATCACAGCGGGTGCGAGGGTGAGCGCACGCGCCAACGAGACACGCATCTTCATTCCGCCTGACAACGCATTGGGCAGTTGTTTCGCAAAGTCCGCAAGGCCGACTGCGCGGATTGCCTCGTCGGCGCGCAACTTTCGCGCTGCTTTGTCGCCGCCACCGAGTTCAGCCGATAATTCGACGTTGGCCTGCACGGTTCGCCAGGGGAGGAGAGTCGGCTCCTGGAAGATGAAGCCAACTGATTCGGTGTCGAGGGCAACCGCACCACTGGTCGGTCGCTCGAGGCCGGCCGCCATGCGCAACAAAGTCGACTTGCCACAGCCTGAGGGTCCGACCACGGCGACGAAGTCTCCTCGCTCCACGTCCAGATCGATGCCGTCCAGCGCGACAGTGCCGGTATCGAACTTCTTGACGACATCGGAAAAGACCATCTGCATCGGCGCGGTGAGCTTGCGAGCGTCGGCATCCTGCATCGTGTTCGCGAGTTCCATCTGAGCCTCCGGTCGGTAATGCATGCAAAAGTTCTTCAATATGTAGGAACTATCTTGAATTGCATGTATGTCGCCTAGATTTCTGAATGTAAATGTGAGGTGACATTGCAGGTGAAGCGAGAATACTGGCGCGCGTTACCTGATGGAAACAACGAGGCGATTGCATGTAATCCACGTGCTGCAGAGTGTGCTCATCGGATCACCTTTCTTGGTTCGCCCACATCCCAATTGTTTTCACGAAGGAGACGCTGTGTATTCAAATCGCAAGGTGCATTCCAATCGCAGAAGTGTGGGAGCGGCGGGTGCGGCACTGGCCATGTGTGCAGCCATCGGATTGACTGCGTGCAGCTCCAGTGAGGCTGAGACGGCGAAAGCGGAATCTCTCGAACCAGCTGCCGAGGCGCAGAACCTTGCGGGTCTCTGTCCGGAAAACGTTGTGGTTCAACTCCAATGGCAGCCACAGTCGGATATGGGAGCGCTCTTCGAGATGCTCGGTCCCGGCTATTCGGTCGACACCGACGACAAGTCCGTCAGTGGGACTCTTGTCGCCGGAGGGAAGGACACCGGAGTCGACCTGACCTTGCGGGCCGGGGGACCGGCAATCGGGTTCCAATCCGTCAGCTCCCAGATGTACGTCGACGATTCCATCACTCTCGGCTTGGTGCACGGGGATCAGGTGATCGCGGCAGCGGCAAGTCAGCCCGTTGTGGCCGTCACGCCATTGCTCAAATACAGCCCGGCAATCCTCATGTGGGACAAAGAGTCTCATCCGGACTGGACGAGTGTTGCCGATATCGGCAAGTCCGACGCGAGTGTCGTCGTTTCCAAGGAGCAACTCTTTCCGCAGTGGCTCGTGGCGAAAGGACTACTGAAGCAGTCTCAGCTCGACACGAGCTACGACGGAGCTCCCTCGCGATTTGTCGGTGACCCGACCATCGCTCAGCAAGGATTCGCGAATTCGGAACCGTACACGTACGAGAAGGAGACGCCGGCGTGGGACAAGCCGGTTTCCTATGACCTGCTGAAAGATTCGGGTTTCGACATCTACGCGTCCAATGTTTCCGTTCGTGCCGACAAGGTCGAGACACTCTCGCCGTGTTTGAGCAAGCTGGTTCCGATCATTCAGCAGGCCACCGCGGACTACATCACTGCGCCGGATACGGCGAATGCTGCCATTGTCGACGTCGTCTCGCAGGACGTGTCGTTCTCTCCCTACACCGAGGGTGAAGCAGCGTTCAGTGCCCAGCTCCTGAAAGAGAAAGGCCTGATCGCGAACGAGGCAGACGGATCCGTCGGCACGTTCGACATGACGCGAGTCGCTCACACCGTCGAAGAACTGAAGCCCATTCTGAACGCCGGGGGTGCGGCGATACCGCAGTCATTGACTGCAGAAGAGATCTACACCGACAAATTCACCGATCGGTCCATCGGAATCCGCTGAAGGAGCTCACAGCAAATGACGTACGACATGACAGAACTCAACCGCGAGACCCGCATGGGTGGCCTGGGCACGGAGACCACCGACCGCGAGGTCCGAAGAATCGATCTCTCGGATTTCGAGAACCGGCGCAGCGAGATCGCCGAGGAGTTGTGGTCGGCAGCGACCGACATCGGATTCTTCCAAATCGTCAATCACGGAATCGATCTGGACCAGGTCCGCGAGGCTTTCGCGGCGGCCGAGCGATTCTTTGCACTGCCCAATGAGGTCAAAGCGCAGTATCCGCTCAAGAAGGGTTTCAACTCCGGCTGGGAGAGCATGACGCAGGTGCGTCCGTCCATCGGAACGCCTGATCAGAAAGAGTCCTACCAGGTGACCCGCCCGCATATGGGTGATCTGTGGCCCACTGCAGACGAATTGGGTGGATTCCGCGAAACGATCCTGGACTTCGAAGCCAAGTGCTGGGGCATTGCGATGGACCTGTTGTCGTGCTTCGCCGAGAAGCTGGGATTCGAACGAGACTTCTTCACCAGGGCACATGACCCGTCGGTGGCCACCTACCAGAGCACACTGCGACTACTCCACTACTTCCCCCTTGCCGCCGACGCAGATGTCGAAGGGATGTGGCGTGCCGGAGCGCACACCGATTTCGATTGCCTGACATTGCTTTTCCAGCGTGACGGTCAGGGCGGGTTGCAACTGTGCCCGGGCAAGGAGATGGACACCCAGGAATGGACGTCGGTGGTGCCGGCCGAGGAAGCGATCACCTGCAACATCGGCGACATGCTGATGAGATGGAGTGATGATGTCCTGCCGTCGAACTTCCACCGGGTCAAGAGTCCCGGAGTCACCGACTATCGGGGAGCCCGCTACAGCCTCGCGTTCTTCGCTCAGGCGAACCGCGACGTGACCATCGAGGGGCCGGCGGGCAAGTACCCGCCGATCACTGCCGAGGACTACATCGACCAGCGAGTACGCGCGAACTTCGCGCGTTGATCCGTATCCGTTCCGTCACACACTTTCAGGAGAACTGGCGATGACTACCGCGCCCAAGAACATGACCGACGCGATCATCCGGGACGTGACGTTGTACAGCGGCGGGCAATGGCTGGCCGGCCGCGACGTCGTCGTCTCGAATGGGGTGGTCGAATCGATCGAGAAGTCGACCGGCACCGCCACACCTGGAAGTGTGGACGGATCGGGGGCGTATCTGATCCCTGGGTTCGTCAACACCCATACGCACCTTCAGCAGTCACTGATGCGGGGGATCGCCGAAGGGACACCGCTTCTCGAATGGCTACTCGCGGTCGCAGAAGAGTCGGTTCAGATCACTCCCGAGCGCGCATACACGGCCACTGTCGCAGCCTCGCTGGAGGCATTGCGCAGCGGTACGACGACCCTGGTCGAACACATGTGGCCGCACCCGTCCAGCGAGGTTCACGACGCTGTGATCCGGGCGTTGCACGACACCGGGATTCGTGCGGTGCTGGGACGCGGAACCGCAGACCGGGCGGACAAGACGAGGAAGTGGGGCTTCGATCCGCGGCTCATGCAACCACTCGGAGATGTTCTCGCACATACGGATCAGATGATGCGCGACGTCGCCGGTTCCCGCATTGACGTGGCAGTCGCGGTACCGAACCCACGTTCGCTGACCCCGGACGGGATGTCGGAAGTGCGTGAGTTCGCGCAGGCTCGCGACCTGACGGTCTCGATTCACCTGCTCGAGACGCAGACCGACAACACGATGTGTACCGAACACGCGGGCATGAACGCGGTCGACTACCTCGATTCCCATGGGTTCTTGTGGGACCGGGTGCTGGCGGTCCACTGCGTCGAACTCGACGACCGTGGTCAGAAGGTGCTGGCGGAGCGCGGCGTCGGAGTGTCGTACAACCCCGTCAGCAACATGCGCCTCGGTAGCGGAATCGCGCCCGTCCCGAGTTTCCTCGACGCGGGGATCGCGGTGGGGTTGGGTGTGGACGGCGCAGCCAGCAACGACACTCAGGACATGCTCGAGACTCTGCGCACCGGCGCCTACGTGCAGCGAGCCGCGCGCGGCCGCGCCGACCTGTTCGGCTTCGAAGCCATGATCGACATCGCATCCGGCGGTGCGAACGCAGCACTCGGTCTGCCGGCCAGGTCTGGCGGGATCTCCGTGGGCGATCCCGCCGACCTCACCATGATTCGGTTCGAACGCGACTTCGGTTGCCTCCCGGTGCGAGATCCGGGCGCGTCCATTCTCACGACGGGCAGTCGTCAGATCGTGGACACGGTGTTGGTTGCGGGCGAGGTCGTGCTCCGCGACGGGCACTCCACTCGCGTCGACGAGGCGGAATTGATCCGGACGCTCAGCGCTTTGTGACTGTGCTCAGTCTTCGCTGATCTCCATCTCGATCAGGACGCGGCGCAACAGCTTTCCGGTGGCGTTGCGGGGAAGTTCGTCGATGAAGACGATCTCGCGGGGAACCTTGTAGCGCGCGAGATTCGACCGGACGTGATCCTTCAGCTCGTCGGAGTTCTGGTCGGCGCCGTGGGCGACGACGACAAACGCTCGCAGGCGGTGCCCGAAGTCGGCGTCCTCGACTCCGATGACTGCCGCTTCCAAGACGTCCTCTCGATCGGCGAGCAGGTTCTCGACTTCGAGCGGGTAGACGTTCTCGCCACCGGAGACGATCATGTCGTCGTCGCGGCCGTCGACGAAGAGGAGGCCGTTGGCGTCGAAGTGTCCGACGTCGCCGGTCGAGAGAAGTCCGTCGATACGTTCCTTGTCACGCCCGTCGGTGTATCCCTCGAAGCTCAGCCCGCTGGCGACGAAGATTCTGCCGATCGTGTGTGGGGTGGTGATCTTCTTGTTGTTCTCGTCGAACAGTTCGACGTGACAGGTCACCGGCGCGCGGCCCGCGGTTCCCGGCGCAATGGTCAGATCCTCGGGAGTCGCGACTGTCGCCACCGCGACCTCGGTGGATCCGTACAGGTTGTAGAGGACGTAGCCGAACGAGGCCGTGACTCGCTTGCACAGATCGGGTGAGAGTGACGAACCTGCCGAGAAGATGATCTTCAGGTTCGACGTGTCGTACTTGGACAGCACGTCGGGACCGAGGTCGATGATCCGAGTGAGCATCGTCGGGACCACGACCAGACTGTCGCACTTGTATTGTGCGACAAGTTTGATCGTGTTCTCCGGGTCGAACTTTCGATGCATGACGACGGTCTGGCCGAGCGCCAACGCGAGAGCGAACTGCGAGACGCCGGTTCCGTGGAAGGCGGGGGCCGCCATCATCATGGTCTGTCCGCGGCGCAACGGCACGCGGTCGAGGAACTGTGCCGACGCGAGAGGGGAGGTGTGGCCACGCGGCGCGCCTTTGGGAGTTCCCGTTGTGCCGCTGGTGAGGAGGACGAAGCCACCGTTCTTCTCGGGTGCCGGCACCGACGACGTGGTGCGTCCGGCGATGGCCTCGTCGAGAGTAGTTGCCGTGGAACCGTCCGCGGCCGTGCCCTCTGGCCAGGAACGATAGACGACGACGTCTTCCGGCAAGGCATCGGCGATGTCCGCGAACTCGTCGTCGTAGACAAAGGCGACCACCTTCTCACGCGCGGCGACGTCCACGAGTTGGGGCCGTGCGAAGCCCGTGTTCATGAGAACGAGCTTTGTTCCGTTCTTCGCTGCCGCCAGCATGGTCAGGACCAAGCCTCGATGGTTACGGCACATCGCACCCATGACCGAGTCGGACGTGATGCCGTCGGCCTGCCACGCCCGGACCAACGCGTTGCTCTGACGCTCTAGCTCGGCATAGGTGATGGGTCCGCGCTCGTCGATGATCGCCACCGCGTCGTAGCCGTTCTCGGCGTGTGCATGGACCGGACCGGCAAAGGGTCCGTACTTGTCCACGGCTGCAATGGATTTGAGCCCGCGATCGAGGCGAGGGAACGGGACGAGTCCGGCTCGGAACATGACCCCCGCCGCGCCGATGGTGTCAGTGACCTTGGTGACCAATCCGGGCATACGTGAACCTCTTCCGAGCGTCGTTGTAGGACTGATTACACACTAATGGGCAATCAGGTTTCGGTGGTGAAGTTTCACGATGGCGACCGAGCAGTCCGCCCCGCCACCTCGAAAGGTGGCGGGGCGGAGTGTTTCGGGATCGGGTCTGTGCGACCGTCACTTCAGTTCGACCGTCACTTCAGTTCGGCGGAAGACTTTCCGAGCAGGCGGCGTGCGACGATCAGCTGCTGGATCTGCTGGGTGCCCTCGAAGATGTCGAGAATCTTCGAGTCGCGGCCCCACTTCTCGAGCAACGGGCGCTGCGAGTAGCCGTAAGTGCCGGCCAACTCGACTGCCTTGAGCGTCACGTCGGTGCCGGTGCGGCCGGCCTTCGCCTTGGACATGGACGCTTCGAGCGAGTTCGGCTTCTTGTTGTCCGCCATCCACGCCGCGCGCAGAGACAGCAGGTACGCGGCCTCCCAGTCGGCTTCCAAACGGATGAACTCGGCTGCAGCTGCATGCTGGTTGTAGACCGGTGTGTCGTAGGAGATCTCGACACCGGCTTCGGTCAGGATGCCGCGCAGTTCTTCGAGAGCCGCGCGTCCGACGCCGACGGCCATGGCTGCAACGAGGGGCCGGGTGTTGTCGAACGTCTGCATGACGCCGGCAAAGCCCTGCTCGACGTTGACCTCAGGGCTGCCGAGGATGTTGTCCGCGGGAATGCGGCAATCCTGGAGCAGGAGTACTGCGGTGTCGGAGGCCTTGATGCCCAGCTTGTGCTCGAGGCGAGCAACGCTCAGGCCCGGTGCGTCACGCGGAACGACGAACGACTTGATGGCCGCTCGGCCCTTCGACTTGTCGACCGACGCCCACACGACGATGTGCGTCGAACGCTCACCGGCGGTGACGAAGATCTTCTCGCCGTTGAGAACCCACTCGTCGCCGTCGAGAACGGCGGTGGTGGTCACTGCGGCGGAGTCGGAACCGAAGCTCGGTTCGGTGATGGCCATCGAGGCCCACACCTTGCCGAAACGTTCGAGCTGTTCGTCGGTGGACACTGCGGCGATCGCGGCGTTGCCGAGCCCCTGGTAGGGGATCGAGAGCATGAGTCCGACGTCGCCCCAAGATGTTTCGAGCGAGTTGAGGAGCGCAGACATGTTGCCGCCGTTGGCGTTGCCACCCTTGGCGCTCGCGTCGGATCGTCCGCCGCTGGCACCGCCGATGTCTCCACCGGAATCGGAGAGGCCTTCGACCATGGCGGCCATGGTGTCGAGCTCGACGGGATACTCGTGCTCAGCGAGATCGTACTTACGTGAAATGGGTCGGAAGATCTGCGCCGCGACCTGATGTGCCTGGTTCGCTGATGCTTTGAGCTTCTTGGGAAGTTCGAGGTTGATCATCGTGGTTCTCCTGGAAGTTCAGCGGCGTCAGATGAGGACGATGCCCTCGGCAACGCCGATGGCACGGAGGTCGCGGTACCAGCGCTCGACCGGGTGTTCCTTGGTGAACCCGTGTCCACCGAGGAGTTGCACACCGTCGAGGCCGATCTGCATGCCCTTCTCGGAAGCCAGCTTCCGGGCCAGAGCGGATTCGCGAGCGAAGGACAAGCCCTGCTCGGCGCGTGAAGCGCCGCGAAGCGTGACCAGACGCAGTCCGTCGAGTTCGATGCCGATGTTGGCGACCATGAAGGCAACCGCCTGGCGGTGGCTGATCGGCTCGCCGAACGCTTCGCGCTCGTTGACGTACGGAATCACGTAGTCGAGAACTGCCTGGCTGGTGCCGACGGCCATGGACGCCCAACCGAGGCGAGCCAGGCGAATCGCGTCGGCGTATTCGGCCTTGCGCTGCTCGGCGTCACCGTCGCCGAGCAGCGCGGACTCCGACACAGCGACGTCGGTGAGGATCAGGCGACCCAGGCCGGCGGCGCGCAGACCCATGCTGGGATCTGCTTCGACGACGAGTCCCTTGGTGTCGGATTCGACGATGAAGAAGGACGGCTTGCCGTCGAGTTCCGCGGCGATGACGAATAGTTCGGACGTAGCCGCGGCGGGCACCAAGCTCTTGACGCCGTTGAGCTTGTAGCCGCTGGGGGAGCGCACTGCCTTGGTCTGCAGGGCAAACGGATCGAACAGTGCGCGTGGTTCGTTGACCACCACTGCTGCGCCGGGGACCTGCTCGCCGGTGAAGGCCGGAAGGTAGGTCTTCTGCTGCGCGTCGGTGCCCCACTGCGTCAGTGCAACTGCAACACCGCTCGGTGCGAGGATCGGAAGTGCAAGTCCCATGTCTCCGTGCGCAAGTGCCTCGGCAACAAGAGAATTGGTGACTGCGCCGCGATCGGCGGCTGCTCCGTCGAGTTCTTCGGGAACGTTGATCAGCGTGATACCGAGCTCGGCCGCGCGCTTGGAGAGATCGGCGGGGGCCTGAGCTGCGCCGTCGGCGTCGTAGGCCGCGGGACGCAGGATTTCGGCCGCGAACTCACGCACCGTCTCGACGATCATCCTCTGGTCGTCGTCCGGGGTGAGATCGAAGTAGTCGGCGTTCTTGCTCGGGTTGTCGGGCAGGCGCTTGGGTGCGCCGTTGCCCGAGACCTTCTGGAATCCTCGAGTGGCGGCACCCAGGGTTTTGAAGCCCGTCTTGGTGCCCTCGTAGGTCACGCGATCGATGGTCTGACGCAGATTGAACTTCTCGGCCAGTTCCGAACCGGTGATCTTGGTAAGCACACGCATGGCTGCGCCCATGGCGTCGCGTTTGATCGGGTTCAGGCCGACGGCGGACGTGTCGCGGGGCGCACCCTTGGCGCCGCCGCGCTGCGCGCCCGATTCGCTGCGCTGAGCGCTCTTGTCGGGGGCAACACTGTCTTGCTTGGTCATGATCACCAGCTGTTTCTCGGTGTTGGGGCGTTGGACGATTTTTATCTTACTCATCAGTAAGGTCTGTTGTCGAGAAACCGCGAAATGATGCGCGTCATAGGCTCGAGGGGTGAGCCGGACAGAGGTGCCAGATCGGATACAGCGATATATGCGCTACGCGCCGTTGGTGGTGGTCCCGTGCCTGTTGATCGCCAGCACGTATCCGGGGGAGTATCGAGTTCCCGTCACCTACTGGATGCTGTCGATGCTGTCGGCGCTCGCCTTCGTCGCCGGCCGTCGATGGCCGGTCTTCGCGTCCCTGGCCATCTCGGCGCTCGCCGTTCCGATGTTCGTCGCCGACGCCTGGGGGCTGTCCGAACTTGTTCCGTATCTCGGGGCTGTCGCCGTCGTCGACGTCACGATGCGGGCCGAGCGCAGAGAAATGGTTGCCGTATCGGCAGCAGGATGGTGCGGTTCGGTGCTCGCGGGGATCTGGTTCGAATCTCACGAAGCATTCTTCTCGGTCACCACGGCTGTGAAAGTGCTTGCGTACGTGGGGTTGCCACTGCTGCTCGGACTGTATCTGCGCTCGCAGCGTGAATTGGCCGCGAACAATCTTGCGCAGACCCGCGCTGCGGAGCGCAGTGCGCTCGCCCGCGAACTGCACGACCTGGTTGCACACCACATGGCATCGATCGTCCTGAGAATCGGCGTGGCTCAACATGTCTTGGCGCCCCAGGACGAGGCCGTGCGTGAGGTCCTCGCGGATGTGCGTGCGACGGCGTCGGATGCGTTGGCCGATATCCGTCGGCTTCTGGTCGCACTTCGTGATCCTTCGCTCGGTGAGGTCGCTCTGGTCGAGCCGGATGCCGTAGACGCGGAAATCGGTGCGGCGATAGATCGTGTGCGTGCGGCAGGTTTCGAGGTGCAGTCGGTCTTCGATACCCAGGAGAATGTCGAGTCAGGCGCAGCCGATCTCGACGCGATCGGGAGGCTGACGTTGTTGCGGGTGATTCAGGAATCACTGACCAACGTCATGAAGCATGGCGACAAGAAGGGGCTGGTATCGGTCTCGGTCGGTCGCGATGACAACCGGGTGCATGTCAGGGTTGTCAACGACGTCGAGGGATCGCCCCGGAATGCAGGTCATGGCCTGGTGGGAATGCAGGAGCGCGCGGAGTTGGTCGGCGGCGAGATGACCGCCGGCACGAACAGTGACGGGAAATGGGAAGTGCACGTGAGTATTCCACTGGTTGTCTCGGGCGGTGTCTCGTGATCAGCGTGCTGATCGTCGACGACCAGCGACTGGTGCGCGCCGGTTTGCGGATGCTGTGCGCGGCAGCCGAGGACATGACCGTGGCCGGTGAGGCGTCGAACGGCGTCGAGGCGGTGGCACTCGCTGCCGAATTGGATCCCGACGTGATTCTGATGGACTTGAGAATGCCCGGGCTGGACGGGATCGGTGCCACGCAGCAGATCGTCAAGGCCGGTCGTCGAGCGCGCATTCTCGTGTTGACCACCTTCGACGACGACGATCATCTGTATCCCGCACTCGCCGCGGGGGCTTCGGGGTTCTTCGTCAAGGACACCGAACCCGCCGAGCTGCTCGGCGCCATTCGGCGGGTCGCCGAGGGCGAGATGGTGTTCACTCCGGAACTTCTCCGCCGCGTTGTGGATCGAGCGGTGATCGGTGGTATCGCAGACACTGCGGTGACAGACAAGGTTCCGCTGACCGATCGCGAATCGCAGGTCCTCGCACTGGTGGCAGAAGGGAAAAGCAATCAGGAGATCGCGGACACGCTGCATCTGGGTGTGACCACGGTGAAGACACACGTGGCGAACCTGATGTCGAAGACCGGTTGCGACAATCGGGTTCGCCTCGCTGTGTACCACTGGCAGAACTTTCAGTGACCGGAGTGTGAACCAGGCATCGGCATGTCCATCTGCATCGGAGCCGCCTTCTGTCCCGGTTCGAGGACGAGGAATTGGCCCATCATCCCTTGATCCTCGTGCATCAGCAGGTGGCAGTGGAACATGTACGGGAACGTGGGATCGGTGTACTCGGACCACTGCAGTGCGACGCGAACCCTGCTGCCCGGCGGTGTGTAGACGGTGTCCTTGAGTCCGCGCAAGTGCGGCGGGGGAGTGCGACCGTCGACGTCGAGGATCTGGAACTGTACGTCGTGGACATGGAAATTGTGTGGCCAGTTGTCCTTGTTGGTGATCGTCCACACCTCGGTCGCGCCGACCTCCGCCTCGAAGTCGATGCGGTTCATGTCCATTCGTTGCCCGTTGATCATGTACCACTGCAGATCGAAGGTTCGGGAAACGCTTGCCTTCGACGGATCGAGACGCGGCAGTGCGGCCAACTGCGCCGGGAGAGTCGACCGTGACGCGCGGCTGGCAACCCCCCGCAGCTCGATGATGTCGAAGCGGTCGTTCATGCCGAAGTTCTCGGCGTCGGAGGAACTCACGCCACCGCCGTCCTCGATCGGGAACGACACCAGTGTGGTCGTCGCACCGGGGTCGACGCGAACCACGATCTCGGCTCGTTCACCGGGGCTGAGCTGAATCCGCTTGATCGCAATCGGTGATTCGAGCAGTCCACCGTCGGTGGCAATCAGATCGAACGTGCGGTCGTCGGGGAACCCCAGGTTGTAGAGACGGCCGGAAGAGCCGTTCAGGATGCGCAACCGGACGACCCCGGTGGTGACGTCGAGGTAGGCGTCGGAGATGCCGTTGGTGACGATCGTGTCGCCGAGCAGGCCGATGTCGGTCGGATCTGATTCGTCGAAGCTGCCGTCGGCGAGGAATCGACGATCCTGGATTATCAGCGGAACATCGTCGACACCATAGGTTTTGGGGATGTCCAACGCCCGCGTGTCGGCATCGTCGATCAGGAACAGTCCGGCAAGACCGCGCTGCACGTGCCGTTCGGTGGATCCGTGCGGGTGTGGGTGATACCACAGCGTCGACGCCGGCTGACCGATCGTCCACGCCGGTTCCCAGCGTCCGCCGGCTTCGATGGTCTGGTGCGGCCCACCGTCGTATCTGGCGGGCAGATGCATGCCGTGCCAATGGACGGTCGTGGGCTCTGCCAGTGTGTTGTCGATCGTGAATGCGACAGATTCTCCGCGCTCGGCGCGGACGGTGGGCCCCAGAATGGATCCGTTGAAACCCCAAGTGTCGGTGAGTTTTCCCGCGACGATCTCGGTGGTCCCGGCACCGGCACGAAGTGTGAAGTGGCGGACACCTGCGTCGTCGACGGTGGATTCGGCAAGCGGCGGAATCGGTAGCGGACGCGAAGTTCCGGCCACCGCCAACGTGGCGCTCTTCGCTGCCGGGTCGGCGCCGCAGCCCACCGCGAGCCCGAGGGGCGCTGCGGCCAGACCGAACAGAATCGTGCGCCTGGAAATCCGGTTCATCGTTCTCCTGGAAGTAGTGCGTGATCAACTACTTCCAGTCAACGGGCCGAGATGTCGTGCCGAATCCTGCCGACGGGCCTGTCGGAACTCCTCCCTCGGACCCTTGCGGCGGGTGGGATGTTCTGGTATCGGGGTGTTACCGCAGGCGGGCCAGAACGTCTTCGTGCAGCAGTCCGTTGGTGGCGACCGCGCTGCCGCCGTGCGGACCTGCGCCGCCGTCCAGATCGGTGAACGCGCCGCCGGCCTCACGGACCAATACGTCGAGCGCTGCCAGATCCCACAGGGAAACCTCGGGTTCGGCAGCAATGTCGACGGCGCCTTCGGCCACGAGGCAGTAGGAGAAGAAGTCCCCGTAACCGCGCACGCGCCAGACGTGGTCGGTGAGTTCGACGAACTGATCGCGAATTCCGCGGTCCTTCCACCCCGAGAGGCTCGAGAAGCTCAAGCTCGCTGACTCGCTGCGATCGACGGCGGATACCTGGATCGCCCGCGCATCACTGTCCCCGAAGGACGTATGTGCGCCCAAACCTGTTGCAGCCCACCATCGCCGATTCAGGGCGGGTGCACTCACGACGCCGATAACGGGGACGCCGTCCTCGAGCAAGCTGATCAGCGTGGCCCACACCGGTACGTTGCGGACGAAGTTCTTGGTCCCGTCGATGGGGTCGACCACCCACTGCCTGCCCTCGAAGACTGCGTCGCCGCCGAATTCTTCGCCCAGTACGGAATCCTCCGGTCGGTGCTCACCGAGTGTCGCGCGCACTGCACGCTCGACAGCGAGGTCAGCGTCGGAGACAGGGGTGAGGTCCGGCTTGTCGTCGACTCGAAGATCGAGCGCACCGAAGCGGGCGCGAGTGATCGCGTCAGCCTCGTCGGCGATACGGAGGGCGAGTGCGAGGTCGGATGCGCGATCGGTCACGGGTACACAACCTACCGGCTCAAACGGGGAGGACTTCGTTCAGCTTTCCGGTGGCGACGTCGAAGACGAATCCGCGTAGGGAGGTCGTCGCGGTGACGAACGGACTGTTCTCGATGCGCTTCAACGACTGACGGACGTCCTCGTCGATGTCGGGGAACGATTCGGCAGCCCAGTTGGGTTTGATGCCGATCTCGTCCTGGATGGATCGCTTGAAGTCGTCGTCGGTGAACGTCAGCATTCCGCAGTCGGTGTGGTGGATGAGGATGATCTCGGTAGTTCCCAGCAGACGCTGGCTGATGGCGAGGGATCGGATCTCGTCGTCGGTGACGACTCCACCCGCATTGCGGATGACGTGCGATTCACCTTCCTGGATCCCCAGCACCCGATAGACGTCGATGCGGGCGTCCATGCAGGCGAGAACGGCAACGTGCTTGCTGGGTGGGAGGGGGAGCGGACCGGTGAACTGCTCGGCGTAGGCGGCGTTGTTCTGCAGGTATTCGTCGGTGACAGTCATCACTCCAGTAGGTTCCCTCGGACCCTGGTTGGCAAGGCTTCCAGTCGCGGTGATCCCAATAGGTGACGCACGGGGGAGCGGACAGGGTGACGCACAGCAGAGCCCAGGTCGGCACCCGGTAGCCTTGAGAACCGTGCATCCCGACGTAATTGCAGACCTGAACGCCCTCGACACCACCCTTCGCACCTGCGAATCGGTTGTGGACGTCGAGGAGCTGCGCCGACGCATCGACGAGCTCGAGCACCAGGCGGCCGACCCCGGTCTGTGGAACGACCAGGAACACGCCCAGCAGGTCACCAGCCAGCTCTCCCACGCCCAGGCGGAGCTTCGCCGCATCGTTGCACTGCGCGAGCGGCTCGACGAGATGCCGATCCTCTACGAACTGGCAGAAGACGAAGGCCCCGACGCGGTGGCCGATGCCGACGCCGAGCGGGCGAGCCTGCGTGACGACATCGCGGCGATGGAAGTCAAGACCATGCTGTCGGGCGAGTACGACGAGCGCGACGCACTCATCAACATCCGCTCCGGCGCCGGCGGAATCGACGCCGCAGACTGGGCCGAGATGCTGATGCGTATGTACATCCGCTGGGCAGAGAAGCACGACTACGGCGTCGAGGTCTACGACACGTCGTACGCCGAAGAAGCCGGACTCAAGAGCGCGACGTTCGCGATCAAGGGCCCGTACACCTACGGAACGCTGTCCGTCGAGATGGGCACCCACCGGCTCGTCCGAATCAGCCCGTTCGACAACCAGGGGCGTCGCCAGACGTCGTTCGCCGAGGTCGAGGTCCTGCCGGTCGTCGAGACGACCGACCACATCGAGATCAACGAGAACGACATCCGCGTCGACGTCTACCGCTCGTCCGGTCCGGGTGGTCAGTCCGTGAACACCACTGACTCCGCCGTTCGACTCACACACATCCCGACGGGAATCGTCGTCACCTGTCAGAACGAGAAGTCGCAGCTCCAGAACAAGGTGTCGGCGATGCGCGTCCTGCAGGCCAAGCTGCTCGCGGTCAAGCGTCAGGAAGAGCGCGCCGAGATGGATGCGCTCAAGGGCGACAGCGGCAGCTCGTGGGGCAACCAGATGCGTTCCTACGTTCTGCATCCGTACCAGATGGTCAAGGACCTGCGTACCGAGTACGAGGTCAACAACCCGTCGGCAGTGCTCGACGGCGACATCGACGGGTTCCTCGAGGCCGGCATCCGCTGGCGCATGAGCGAGAACCAGTCCGCATAGCGTTCGGATACCGAAAGGCACGATGACTTTACTTCGACCTGGGCAGAACCTGCTCGATTGGCTTCAAACCACCGGTTTGTCCGTCCTCATGACCGTGCTCGGCGCGATGATTCTCGCCCGGTTGGTCAGTTGGGGCGGCAACAAGGTCACCGACCAGATCGACTCCAACTATCAGTTGGGCGATGCGCTGGTTCGCTCCGAGGCGACCAAGCATCGCCACTCGGTCGCGCAGGTCATCACCTGGGTGGTCATCACGTTCATCTACGTGATCGCGACGCTGAAGGTTCTCGACCAACTGAACTTGCCGATCGGAAGTCTGGTGGCGCCGGCGACTGTGCTCGGTGCGGCGCTCGGTTTCGGTGCACAGCGCGTCGTGCAGGACATTCTTGCCGGTTTCTTCATCATCACCGAACGCCAGTACGGCTTCGGTGACACCGTCCGGCTTGCGATCACCGGCTCCTCCGACGACGCCGAAGGTGTCATCGAGGACGTGACCCTGCGCGTGACGCGGATGAGAAACTCCGACGGCGAGGTCATCACCGTTCCCAACGGCCAGATCGTGAAAGCGACCAACCTGTCCAAGGACTGGGCACGCGCCGTCATCGACGTTCCGGTTCCGGCGACTGCCGACCTCACCCGGGTCAACGAGGTACTTCGTCAGGTCGGAGTCGACGCGATGGCTGACCGTGGACTCAAGAAACTGCTGCTCGACGAGCCCACTGTCATGGGCGTCGAAAGCCTCGAGGTCGATCAGGTCAACGTGCGGATGGTTGCGCGCACGCTGCCTGGCAAACAATTCCAGGTCGGGCGAGCACTTCGTGTCCGCGTCGCCGCAGCACTGCGACGTCAGGGGATCACGGTGTCACCGGATCTGCACACCGCACGGACCGAGGAGGCGAGCGAATGACCGATCAGGAACCGCGCCGCGGACTCGACCGCCTGATTCACCTGGACTGGCTTCCGTCACGGATCTTCGGTGGCCGGATGCGCACCTCGACGTTCATTCTCGTGGTCGCCTGGATCCTCACGTATCTGCTGCACACGTACCTCAATCCGGAAGAAACGGCAGCAAACCCGCCGCCGAGCGTCGACACGTCGCAGACCGAGCCGTACGTCGCGCCTTCGGTCAAACAACCGTCGACGACGACCCCCGTGCCGTCCTCGACCGAGCAGACGACCACCTCCGAGGCTCCGTCCTCGGAATCGAGTACGGGCAGCTCCGGTTCTCCGACGCCGACTTCTGGTCCAGCGCCTGCTCCGGGAAACGCCGAACAGTCTGCGACCACAGTGCCGACGACTCCTGCGACGACGACCGTCCCGCAACCTGGCGCGGCAATGCAGGCACCGACGTCGGTGCCACAGTCACCTGCGACCACCGGTACCGGATAAGGACGAGGGTGCTCGCGCGTGGCGCCAAGGTCACCGTTAGATAACGGCTAGACTGGCTAGTTGTGATCAGCATGAAGAATGTGTCGAAGTCCTACAAGGCCTCCACCAGGCCGGCGCTCGACAAAGTCAGCGTGGAGGTGGAGAAGGGGGAGTTCGTCTTCCTCATCGGCCCCTCCGGCTCTGGCAAGTCGACGTTCATGCGGTTGCTGCTCAAGATGGAGTCGCCCACGTCCGGTGACATCGAGGTCGCGGATTTCCACGTCAACAAGTTGGCGGCCCGCCGCGTGCCGAAGCTTCGCCAAAGCATGGGTTGTGTTTTCCAGGACTTCCGCCTGCTTCAGCAGAAGACGGTGTCCGAGAACGTCGCCTTTGCGTTGGAAGTCATCGGCAAACCCCGCAACGTCATCGCGCGCACTGTGCCCGAGGTTCTCGACATGGTCGGTCTGGCCGGCAAAGCCGATCGACTGCCCACCGAACTCTCCGGCGGTGAGCAGCAGCGCGTCGCCATCGCCCGCGCATTCGTGAACCGCCCGCTCGTGCTGCTCGCCGACGAGCCCACCGGCAACCTGGACCCCGAAACGAGCCAGGACATCATGTTGCTGCTCGAGCGGATCAACCGCACAGGCACCACCGTCGTGATGGCGACCCACGATCACCACATCGTCGACTCCATGCGTCGACGCGTCATCGAACTCGATCTCGGCAAGGTGACCAGAGACGAAGCGCGGGGTGTGTACGGCGTCGGCAGGTAGCGCCGACTACGACCACACGTCCCGTACGCCCACCGGTTGTCGTGAAACAACCGGCCTCTCGAAAAGGAATCGGATTCCCCGATGCGCGCCAGCTTTATTTTCAGCGAAGTCCTGACCGGCCTACGCCGCAACATCACGATGACCATCGCCATGATCTTGACGACGGCGATCTCCCTCGGTCTCTTCGGCGGTGGTCTGCTGGTCGTGCAGATGGCAGGCAAGACCCAGCAGATCTTCCTCGAACGCGTCGAGGTGCAGATCTTCCTGACCGACGACATCTCTTCGGCTGATCCCGGTTGCGAGCAGGAGATCTGCAGTTCGTTGCGCAAGGAACTCGAGCAGACTCCGTCCGTCGTCGCGGTTCAGTACCTCAACCGCGAAGACGCCGTGAAGGACGCCACCGAGCGCGTGTTCAAGGACCAGCCCGAGCTGGCAGCGCTGGTGAGCCCGGACAGCTTCCCGGCGTCGTTCAAGGTCAAGCTCAGTGACCCGGAGCGTTTCGGCGTCATCAACGACACCTTCGGTTCGAGGCCCGGCGTCGAGAGTGTGCTCAATCAGCGCGAGTTGGTGGACCGACTGTTCAGCGTGCTCGGTGGAGTGCGCAACGCAGCGTTCGCGATCGCGATCGTCCAGGCGATCGCGGCCATCCTGCTGATCGCCAACATGGTCCAGATCGCCGCGTTCACGCGTCGTACCGAGGTCAACATCATGCGGTTGGTCGGCGCGACGCGGTGGTACACCCAGCTTCCGTTCCTCCTCGAAGCCGTCGTGGCGGCCTTGATCGGTGCGGTGCTCGCCATTGCCGGACTGTTCACGGCGAAGAACGTCTTCATCGACGGGGTCCTGTCCGATGTCTACGAAGCCAACATCGTGGCGCGGATCTCCAACAGTGACGTGCTGTTCGTCTCGCCGATCCTCGTGCTTGCCGGCGTTGGAATGGCCGCGGTGACGGCGTACGTGACACTGCGTCTGTACGTCCGCGAATAATCGGTTTGCACGAGCTTCTATGCTGGAACAGCAAGAACCATTCGACAGCAAGACAGCGGACTGAGAGGCCCGGACAGTGAAGGAAAAGGGCCGCAAGGTCATTGCGACCAATCGCAAAGCACGCCACAACTACACGATCATCGACACCTACGAGGCCGGTATCGCGCTCGTCGGGACCGAGGTCAAGAGTCTGCGTGAAGGCAAGGCGTCGCTCGTCGATGCGTTCGCCACCGTGGACAACGGCGAAGTGTGGTTGCGCTCGTTGCACATTCCGGAGTACACGCAAGGCACGTGGAACAACCACTCTCCGCGCCGCACCCGAAAGCTCCTGCTGCACAAGCGTGAGATCGAGCACCTCGTCGGCAAGACCCGCGAGGGAAACCAGACACTGGTTCCGCTGTCGATGTACTTCAACGACGGCAAGGTCAAGGTCGAACTCGCGCTGGCAAAGGGTAAGCAGGACTACGACAAGCGCCAGGACATGGCCAAGCGGACCGCCGAGCGCGAGGTGACCCGCGAGCTCGGTCGTCGTATCAAGGGCATGCGCTGACCTCCATCCTGCTTGCCCTCGTGGCGGCAGTTGCCTACGGAGTCAGCGACTTCGTCGGGGGAGTTGCATCACGACGAGTTGCCGCACTGCGTGTGGTGATCGTCTCGTATCCGCTCTCGCTCGTCATCGTTCTGATCGCAGCACCTTTCGTTTCCGGGACGCTGACGCTGAACGGTTTGATCTGGGGCGCGATCGCGGGCGTCACGAGTGGTCTGGCGGTGTGGTGGTTCTATCTCGCGCTGGCAACTGGTCCCATGTCGGTGGTCTCGCCGCTGACAGCTGTTCTGGTGGCGGGTATTCCGGTCCTCGTCGGATTCGCATTCGGTGAGCGGCCGGGGTTGATCGCGTACCTGGGTATTGCCGTCGCGCTGGTCGCCGTCGTCCTGGTCAGCCGCGAGTCGCCTGACGACACCGCGGGTGAGGTCGCCGGCGGAATCACTCTCCGCTTCACCAGGCAAGTGGCGCTTCTGACCGTCGGAAGCGGTGGCGCATTTGCTCTCTCGTTCATCGCACTTCACCAGATCGGCGAGGGCAGCGGGCTGTGGGCGTTGGCCGTATCTCGCGGCGCCGCGACCGTCGTGGTGTGGTTGGTCGCGCTGGCGGCCGGTCACTTCGTTCTCCCACGAGGCGAGCCACTCAAACTCGCGGTGTACGTCAGCGTCCTCGACGTCGTCGCGAACGGGACGATGATCTACGCCTTCCAAGGCGGAATGCTCTCACTGGTCAGCGTGATCGGTTCGCTGAATCCGGCTGCGACGGTTCTGCTCGCCATGGTGATGCTGGGCGAGCGAGTAAGCCGCGTGCAACAAGCGGGAATGCTGTTGGCGCTGGCGGCAGTCGGCATGATTGCCGTCGCGGGCGCCTAGATTCTTTCGAGTTCCAGCGTTTTCAGTCCTAGTGTTTCAGCCGCGTCTGTCGGCCGGCGCTGCGCGTAGGTGAACACGCTCGCCCTGTTTCCCGAAGAGACTGATCGCCTCCGCAGGTCGGCCGTCGGCAGCGCTGATGCGGTGCGGAATGTGGGTGTCGAACTCGGCGGCCTCACCTGCCCCCATGATGAAATCTCGGTCGCCGAGTTGGAGTCGGATGCGCCCGGACAGAACGTAGACCCACTCGTAGCCCTCGTGGGATCCCGGTTCGCGATCGTCGTCGGTGGGGGAGATGATCATCTTGTAGGCCTGGAGGTTGCCGGGCTGACTGGTCAGCGGAATGACCGTCATGCATCCGACCGTTCGCGGTTCTTCTCGAACGCGGGGGTCCTTGATCTTGCTGTTCACCAGGTCGTCCAACGGGACGCCGTGTGCCTTGGCGATCGGCAGCAGCAACTCCAAGTTGGCTCGGCGAGTACCGGATTCGAGTCTCGAGAGTGTGCTTACGCTGATGTCGGTGGTCTCCGACAGGTCGGCCAGGGTCATGTCGGACTGCTGGCGCAACGCACGTAGGCGAGGGCCGATGCCGGCTAGAACGGCTTCGAACGATGTTTCGGTCATGGATCTATTTTGCCAAAGTGGCAACAGTGTTTGTCAAGAACGCGATCTCTTGTCATTCTGGATTCATGACGCAGAACTCATTCGACGTAGCAGTAATCGGAGCCGGCGCGGCGGGGCTGAACGCCGCACTCATCCTTGGTCAGGCACGCAGGTCCGTGATCGTCTTCGACAACGGATCACCACGGAACGCGGCCGCCGATCACATGAACGGATTCCTCTCCCGCGACGGCATGAACCCCGCCGAATTGTTGACCATCGGCCGAGGTGAGGTCCGCAAATTCGGCGGCGAGTTCCATGACGGCACCGTTGTCTCCGTGACACGGGACGGCGAGAAATTCTCGGTAGAACTGGCTGACGGCAGCAAGATTCAGGTGCGCAAGGTCCTCGTTGCAACGGGTCTGACGGACCGCCTGCCGGACGAACTCGAAGTCTTCGGCGAGCGTTGGGGCCGCGACGTGTTGCACTGCCCGTACTGCCACGGGTACAGCGTGCGCGATCAGCCGCTTGGCGTGATGGCCAAGAGCGCGGAATTTGCGATGCACCAGGCCCTCATGGTTCGCCAGTGGTCCGACGACGTAGTTCTCTTCCTCCATCGAATCACCGAACTGAGTTCCGAAGATCGGGAAAAGCTTGCAGCTCGCGATATTTCGATCGTCGAGGGTGAGATCGCTGGTCCCGTCGTCGAGGATGATCGGTTGGTGGGCGTGCGGTTGGCCGACGGCACTGTGGTCGCGCGTTCGGCGGTCTTTGTCGGTGGCGCTCTCACGATGGACCCCAACGATGCGATCTTGCGCGCGTTCGGCGCGCAGCGCGCTGAGACGATGATGGGCGATTTCGTCACAGTCGACATGATGGGGGCGACGAGCGTGCCCGGCGTGTTCGCTGCGGGCAACGTCGTCGACCCGGGTGCCCAGGTCATCATGGCCGCAGCCGCCGGGGCGAAGGCTGGAGCGGGGATCAACATGATGTTGACCAACGACGACCTCGAGGTTGCACTCGCGCTTCGCAGTTGAATTGTGCGTAGCGTGGGGTGATGGACGCAGTGAGAGTGTTGATCACGGGTGCGACCGGATACATCGGCGGACGTCTTGCCCCTCGTCTGGTCGAAGAGGGCCATCGCGTTCGAGTGGTGGTGCGCAGCCCGGAGAAACTACGCGATGTTCCCTGGCATGATTCCGTGGAGATCAAGCGTGGGGATCTGACCGACAGTGCCTCCCTCTCAGGTGTTTTCGACGATATCGACGTGGTCTACTACCTCGTTCACGCCATGGGCGGTGGAGGGTCGTTCTCGGATATCGACAAGCGAAGCGCGGAGAACGTCGTCGCCGCTGCCCGCGATGCGGGGGTGCGCCGGATCGTCTACCTGGGCGGGCTTCATCCGTCCGACCGAGAGTTGTCGACTCACTTGCAGTCTCGGCTCGAAGTCGGTCGGATCCTCCTCGACTCCGAGGTTCCGACCGTTGTATTTCAAGCTGGGGTGGTGATCGGATCGGGTTCGGCGTCCTTCGAAATGGTGCGCCACTTGACCAATCGACTTCCGGTGATGACCACACCCAAGTGGGTGCACAACAACATTCAGCCGATCGCGGTGCGTGACGTACTCCACTATTTGATCGCAGCCGCGGCGACAACACCGGAGGTCAACCGCGCCTTCGACATCGGTGGGCCAGATGTCATGCAGTACGGCGAGATGATGAACACCTACGCCGACGTCGCAGGATTGGTACGCCGACGCATCCTCGTCTTGCCCGTCCTCACCCCGCGTCTGGCAGGTCACTGGGTGGGATTGGTCACGCCGATCCCGCGGGGCTTGGCGATGCCACTGATCGAATCACTGCAGAACGACGCGGTGATGCACAACCACGACATCGACGACTTCATCCCGCCTCCGGCCGGTGGCCTCACACCGTACCGGGAAGCTGTGCGTTTGGCGCTTCGCAAGATCGAGACCGGTGAGGTGGAGACGGCGTGGTCCGGTGCGACGATCGCGGGAGCGCCGTCCGATCCTCTTCCGTCCGACCCGGACTGGGCAGGGGAGGCAGTTTACGTAGACCACCGCGAACGTGACTGTGCTGCGGATCCGAAAACCCTCTGGTCGGTCGTCGAGTCGATCGGCGGCGAGAATGGTTGGTATTCATTCCCTTTGGCGTGGGCCATCCGGGGGTGGATGGACCGCGCGGTCGGCGGGGTCGGACTGCGCCGGGGTAGGCGGGATCCACGTCGGCTCAACACCGGTGAAGCCCTGGACTTCTGGCGGGTCGAAGAAATCGATCGAGGCAAGTTGCTCCGATTGCGCGCCGAGATGAAGGTCCCGGGCGGAGCATGGTTGGAGTTGCGAGTGTCGGAAGGTCCGGCGGGTGCGGATGGACGGCCGGTGGGTTCGCATCTCGATCAGCGTGCGGTCTTCTTCCCGCGCGGGCTCGCCGGCCGGGCGTACTGGTACTCGATCCTGCCTTTCCACGGAGTTGTCTTCCAGGGGATGATCACCAACATCACCGGTGCTGCAGAGCGTGAGACCGCAGCTATCAGGGAATCAGCTGCGGCGAAGGACACGGAAAGTGCCGCCGATTAATTGGTATGACTTCCGAACTTCGGCGCGTTATAGTGAATAGCCCCACGAAAGACGCGGGGCACACACGGGGCTGAACGGTTTCGACTGCGTGTGTTGAGTTAGGGGAAGCGTGTCGGTGCAGGCAAGAGACCACCGTAAGCGTCGCTGCAAACCTATAAGCGCCGATTCCAATCAGCGCGACTACGCTCTCGCTGCCTAAGTAGCGAAGCGTGTCTGTCAGCCCGGGGTTGCCCTCGACCCGGTTCCTGGCATCAGCTAGAGGGCTTTACTGTTCGGCTCGGTCACGGAGTCGAATGGGACATCAAACAGTGACTGGGATCGTCATCCTGGCTTGTTCGCGAGACTGGGAGATCCAAGTAGAGACTTAGCGAACTGCACACGGAGAAGCCCTAGCGATTCAACGTAGGACCCGGGTTCAATTCCCGGCAGCTCCACAACAGGTCGGGCCGGAGAGCACACGCTCTCCGGCCCGACCTTTTTGCGGTCTTGCTGCGGCACTCTGCTGAGCGCCCGGGTCTTCTTGCGATCAGGAGCCGAAGAATCCCAGGTCGACCGAGCCGACGAAGCCGGGAGCTTCCTTGGCCAGCGGCTTTCCGTCCAGATCGGCAGGCAATGCAACGCCCAGGCTTTGGAGGATGGTCGGCGTGATGTCGGCGATCGTGTACGCGTCGGTGGTCTTGCCGGCCGCGTATCCCGCACCGCGTGCAATGACGAATGTCGTTGCTTCCGCCGGCGTCTGGCCACCGTGCCCTCCAGCAGGCTTGTGGCCGTGATCCGCAGTGACCAGAACCGTCCACTTCTCACCGGTCTTCGCGGCGCGTTGATCAACGGCATCGACAATCTTGCCCACCTGAGCGTCGACCGAGGCAATGGACTCTTCGTACGCAGCGCCGTCGGTGCCGCCGCTGTGCCCCGCGCCGTCCACCTGATCGAGTTGGGTGAAGATCAGGTCAGGTCCCTTGTCGGTGATGTCGCGGGCGACGGCGTCAGCGGTCGCAGCATCGGTGGCCGCTCCGGAACCTGCATCGGCAGTGGTGACGACAACGTCGGCTTTCGGCGTGCCGCTGGATGCGATGTTGTCGATGCCGCCCCAGGTGGAGATCGACTCGGTGAGCAGAGAGGGCTGTGCTGTTTCCAACCGTGTGAACACGCTCGGGTAGAGGTCGAAGCGGGCGCCTGCGTACGTGTTGTCCTTGACACCGTGCTTGGTGTCCCAGACGCCGGTCAGGATGGTCGACCACGACGGTCCGGAGATGGTGGTGTGGCCGAGGATGGAAGATTCTCCGCTGGTTCCTTCGGCGATCAGCTTCTGGAGACGGGGAGCGTCTGCGGTCTTGATGTGGCTGAGCATGGTGCCGTCAAGGCCGATGACAACTGTCTTCTCGGCGGCCGACGGATTGAGGTCGGACGATCCGGGAATTGCTGCAGCAGTTGCAGTTCCGGCAGCAACAGCGCCGGCGAGGAGGAGTGTGATAGCGGCTGAGGTGCGTGCGATTTTCTTGGTCACGCTAAAGATATTGCGATAGGACTAGACCAATTGCACTACCTGAATGCGAGGGTTGTCCGATTGTTCACGACGGATTCAGATTGGACTAGACCAATGTTTGCTCACGCAGCCCAGCCGTCAAGGGTGACGCTGACCGCGTGATCGAGGTGGAGGGGCTCTCCGCTCCACGCCGGTACGATCGCGTCGTCGGGTACGTCTCCGCGCAATAGGTCATCGGCGAACCCCTCTGTTGGCGGTGCTGGGTCGATGACGTCTCCATTGGCGTAGTGGAACTCGAACTTCTGCTCGCCGAGTGCAGAGATCGTGAACTTGCCGTCGTGCAGCGCGCGGTGGCAGGTACCGCAAAGCATGATCAAATTGTCCAAGTCCGTATTGCCGCCGCGTCCCCAGAATTTCACGTGATGTGCGTGCAGGAAGCGGGTCCGTCCGCATCCTGGTGTGCGGCAGCATCCGTCGCGGTAGTTCAATGCCAACATTTGTTTAGCGCTGACGACGCGAGTCCGCCGACCTAGATTCAGAACGCATCCTTCCTTGGTCGTTCCCAGGCGAAGCTTGGCGTTGCAGAGCACTTCCTCAGCGGCATTTTGAGGCAATGCGGGTCCGCTCGGCACTCGGACGGTGTTCGCTTCGTGGAAGAACACAACTTCGTTCGCGGCGGCCTTGGGCGTGCGGTCCGTGACTGCGGCGGTGGCGAGCTCTGCCATCGCGACGAGACCTGGCCCGATATTTCCGACCGGGTTCTTTGCGGCCTTCTCGTCGACGGGGCGGATGGCGGCGATTCGGGTGCGTTCACGTTCCGCCACAGATAACGCTGCGAGGATTCGGGCGCCGTCCTGCGCAGGCAGGCGTCCTTTGATGACAAATTCGCCCGTATCCGGGTCCCAATGCCAGCGGACCTGAAGATGTTCGACCGCTTTGGTTTTGCCGGATTCGTTGTCGGTTGCTTTACGCAGACCTGCGGCGAGACGATCGATCTGGGCTGCGGGCGCCTCACATCCGAACCGAACCATCTGCTTTTCGTTGGAGGGCGTGGTGACCCGGGTGAGGGCGCGAACCTTCGAGTAGGACAGGCGGCCTTGCTCGAAGGCCTTCCGCATCTCGGGCAAAGGTCGGAGCGCTTTGGCGACGCGAACGTATTCACGGCCGGTGTGCAGGCTCATTCCGCACTTCCACGACAACCAGTGGGCGCACGAGTGAAGTCCCGGACCGGTCCATCCGCGGTCTTCGTCGAATTTCGACAGGAGGGTAAGGAATCGAGCCGTGGCCGCGGCGATCTGGCCGGCGAGGGCGCAGATTTCCGAGCCGAGCTGATCCACGTCGTCTCGGGCGGAACCCTGCGTTTCTTCATCGATCAGTGGTGCGTTCTCGGTTAATGCTGCGTTCATGGTTGCCCCCCGGCTCGCGTCCGACATCATTTCGAATGTACGTTCGATGGTAGATGTGGGTGCCGACACCTTCACGGATACGGGGTGAAAGCGTCCCCGCGGGGACGTCTAACTGCTTCCGATCGAGTACTCGGTGTAGGTGCCGACATCGTCGAAGCCGAGGTTTCGATAGAGCTGTGCGCCGTCGCTGGACGCCTGAAGAACTGCTGTTCGGGCACCTCGCTCGCGGGCGATGTCGAGTGCGGCAAGGGTGACCGCCGAGCCGAATCCGCGTCGGCGAGCCGTTTCGAGTGTGACGACGCCATACAGTCCGGCGACGCCGGCGGCAAAGTGGACCTCGGCTCCGGCGACAGGCTGGGAGTTCGCGTACCCCACGACAAACGAACTCCGCGAACGCTCATCGAGGGCGGCATCAGCGGTGTCTTCGAAGAATCCAATTACTGCGGCTGAGGGCGGCGACCAGTTGGCGGCCATCACGGCGGCATAGTCGGCGAGCTGGGTACGAGTAGTCACCCGATGAACGGAGAGTTCTGGGACAGGCGTCGGATGAGGGACGACGTCAAGGTCCGCCGTCATCGCTCGTTCTTCCTCGGAGCGCACGCAGCCGAGGGCGGACAGGCGAGCCCCGAGGTCAGAGGGATTATCGCGGGGTCCGGTCCACCAGGAGAACGGACGTCCGGTTGCTCGAATCGAGGCGAGGATGTCGATCAGTCGCCGATCTTCGGGCCCGTCGGCAGGTACGGCGAAGCGAGCACCAGCGATGATGTTGAAAGTGTCGTCGGCGAGGCCGCTGTCTGCGACGACAACGTCCGCAGTGACCGTGACCGATGCAGTCGGCAAGTGTTCATGCAGGTGGCAGGCATGGGAAACCAAGTTGGCGTCCATGGCGTCGAGGACGTCACCGACGAGTGCTTCACGATTCACAAAAGAAATTCTACGAACCCCATCCAAATGGTTTTCGGCTCCGAATGCCATGCATGACGCCCAACCGACGGCAACAGCAGGACGGTGACCAGCACCTGGTGGTGCTCGTGCTGCCTGGAGGAAAGGTCTCGAGCCATCGCCCGGCTCGCGCCTGGCATCTGTCCAACCTTCGGATGCGCCCGTTCACCGCTCAGCTTCGCCGCTCCGGTGTGAGAGCGGTGCAGGCTCGCTATCGGGTGCGTGGTTGGAACGGTGCCGAGCGCAGTCCGGTCGCTGACGCTCGAGCCGCACTCGACGCGATAACGAAACGTAATGCACAAGCTCGGGTGATTTTGCTGGGCCACTCGATGGGCGGACGGGTCGCCGCCGAACTGTGTGGCGATCCGGCGGTGGTCGGTGTGGTTGCGCTGGCGCCGTGGTGGCCCGATGGAACGTCGGTGAATCTGCGTTCGGACACACCACTGGTTGTGCTCCACGGCACGGCCGACTCGTGGACCGACCCGGCAGCGTCTCGTCGGAAAGTTGACGAACTGCAGAAGTCGGGTAAGAGCGCTGAATGGATCGGCATCGGCGGCGCAGGCCACTTCATGCTCCGTCGGGCGGCGACCTGGCATCGCCTCGTCGCGGATGCAATCGCACGAATGAGTCGCGGGGTAGCCGCAACAAAGATGGGAGAACGACGATGAGTTCCGACAAGCGCAAGGTGGCCGTCGTCGGTAGTGGTGTCGCAGGTCTGACAGCGGCGTGGGTGCTCAGTAAGGACAGTGACGTCACCCTCTACGAAGCGGATTCACGGCTCGGCGGGCACGCGGACACCCATTCGGTCACCGACCCGGAAGGGCGAAGCCTCGCCATCGACACGGGGTTCATCGTTCACAACGAACGCACCTATCCGACATTGTTGCGATTGTTCGCAGAACTCGATGTGCCTACGCAGGAATCCGACATGAGTATGTCGGTCAGGTGTGGGGGTTGCGGTCTCGAGTACTCGGGAGGCCAAGGGTTGCGCGGCGTTCTCCCGACGCCGGGGCTCCTTGTCAACGGCAGCTTTCTGTCGATGTTGATGGAGGTCAAGCGCTTCCATCGCCGTGCCCGCGCTCTGCTCGACAACACGGATCCGTCGGCACCCGACCAGACACTGGGAGTGTTTCTGCGCAGCGGCCGGTTCTCCGACTACTTCACCGCTCACTTCATGACTCCGCTCGTGTCGGCAGTCTGGTCGTGTGATCCCGGCTCGGCGCTGAAGTATCCCGCGCGGTACCTGTTCTCGTTCCTCGATCACCACGGAATGCTGAGCGTCACTGGATCGCCGACCTGGCGAACAGTCACCGGTGGATCGGGCGAATACGTTCGTCTCGTCGCCAAAAGTATCGGGGATATCCGCCTGAACACGCCAGTTCGCGCCGTCCACCGGTTCGACGATCGCGTCGACATTCGTGACGGCGACGACCAGATCCAGACCTTCGACGCAGTTGTGGTCGCAACGCATCCGCAGCAAGCACTGAAGATTTTGGCGGATCCGACGCCTGCCGAATCCCAGGTCCTCGGCGCAATGCCGTACTCCGTCAACCACACCCAACTTCACACGGACGAAAATGTGCTGCCCGGCAACACCAATGCGCGCGCGTCGTGGAACTACTACATCCCTGAATGCAACGCGAAGCCGGATCACGTTCTGGTCAGCTACGACATGACGAGGTTGCAGCGGCTGCCGGAGACCGGTCGGCGCTACCTGGTGACGTTGGGGGGAGACGAAATGGTGTCCCCGGACTCGGTGATCGATCAGATGACCTACGAGCATCCGCAGTACACACCCACCTCCGTCGCCGCTCAAGCGCGGCTTTCCGAGTTGGACTCGGACGTGCTCGCGTTTGCCGGTGCATACCACGGATGGGGTTTCCACGAGGACGGTGCACTGTCTGGCCTGCGCGCCGCCGAACGCGTCGGAGGTCGGTGGCCGTGACCGCACGCATGACGCCGTCCGCACCCATCACGCCGTCCATCGTTCATACGAGCATCCGACACGTACGAACGGAGCCGTTGCACAACGAGTTCGAGTACCGAAGCTACAGCTGGCTCGTCGACGTCGACGATCTGCCCGAGCTCCCGAAGGCACTGCGATCCTTGGCGAAGTTCGACGCCGGAGATCACCTCGGCGACCCCACCCGATCGATTCGTGCCAACGTCGAGTCTTTTCTGGCAACTAACGGATTGGAGTTCGCCGGCGGCCGCATCCTCATGCTTGCGAACGCACGTGTTCTCGGGCATGTGTTCAACCCACTGAGTGTGTTCTGGTGTCTGAACGACGACGGCAGTCAGCGGTGCGTCGTTGCCGAGGTTCACAACACCTACGGCGAGCGGCATTGCTACCTGCTCGAAACCGACGAACGCGGCGGGGCTCGCACGTCCAAAGAGTTCTACGTGTCTCCATTCAACGATCTGGACGGCGAGTACCGGATGCGACTTCCGCTACCCGACACCGCGCTCGCGCTCTCGATAGTTCTGGCCCGTGACGGCAAGGCGCCATTCGTAGCCACGGTGTCCGGTCGTTGTGTGCCGGCGACGACGCGCGAGATCGTCCGCAGTGCGCTCTCCATCCCGCTGGCTCCGCTGCGAGTCGCCGCGCAGATCAGATTTCAAGGAATCCGGCTGTGGGCCAGGCGCTTACCTATCGTTCCCCGACCGCAACATCACCCGCAGGAGGCAGTGCAATGACCACGACCACTCTCGGCACCGAACCTTCCGCTCACACGATCGAATCCGAGCGGTGGCCGGGCGTTGCCACGGTGCCCAGCGGTTTCAAAGTGAGGGTTGCGTCGCCGGTTGCCCGCGCTCTGTTCCACAAGGCGGTCGCGCGCTTGCCGCTGCGCGTTCAGATGCCCAACGGTGAGTTCTCCGGTGGAGGTAGTCCGGATTCGCCGTTGATGGTCATCCACCGTCCAGACGACTTCGCTGCTCGTGTGGGCGACAGTGGGTTGATCGGATTCGGCGAGTCGTACATGGCGGGCGATTGGGAAGCCTCCGACCTCACCGCGGTCCTGGAAGTCTTCGCCTCCCGGGTGGCGACGCTGATTCCCGACTTCCTGCAGCGGCTACGAGGCCTCTACATTCCGAAGCAGCCTCGCAGTGAGCGGAATTCGACGCAGAACACGCGCTCGAACATCTCCCGGCACTACGACCTCTCGAACGAGATGTTCGAACTGTTCCTCGACGACACCATGACGTATTCCAGTGCTCTCTTCGAGGATCTGTCGATGGGAGCTACCCCGTCGTGGGACGCGTTCGCAGCGGCTCAGCATCGGAAGATCGATCGCCTGCTGGACGGTGCGGGTGTCGGTCCCGGTTCGCGAGTGCTCGAAATCGGCACAGGCTGGGGAGAATTGGCGATCCGAGCAGCCGAGCGCGGAGCAACGGTGCGTTCAGTGACACTGTCGGTCGAACAGCAGGAATTGGCGGCGAAGCGGATAAGCGCTGCGGGACTGGCAGATCGCGTTCAGGTCGACCTTCTCGACTATCGGCAAGTACAGGGGGAGTACGACGCCGTCGTGTCGGTCGAGATGATCGAGGCTGTCGGCCACCAGTACTGGGGAAGCTACTTCCAGACGATCGACGCCCTGCTGGCGCCGGGTGGGCGCGCGGCGATCCAAGCCATCACGATGCCGCACGATCGGATGCTCGCGACCCGCAACACCTACACCTGGGTGCACAAGTACATCTTCCCCGGCGGATTTCTCCCGTCGGTGCGGGCGATAGAGGACGTCACCGAACGCATGACAACCCTTCGGGTGCGTGAGCGGATGTCGATGGGCGATCACTACGCGCAGACGTTGCGGCTGTGGGACGAGCGTTTCAGTGCTCGCACCGACGAAGCGTCCGCGCTCGGGTTCGACGCAGTGTTCGCGCGCATGTGGCATTTCTATCTCTGCTACTCCGAGGCAGGGTTTCGCTCGGGATATCTCGACGTCCAGCAAATTGTTCTCGATCGGAGGAACCAGCGATGACCGCCACGATGGATCGAACGGCGCAAGATGCCGGCGTTGCGGGCCGTCTCTCGGACATCCTCAGTCCACTTGTCGGCGGCGAACTTCCGGTGAGATTGACTGCTTGGGACGGCAGCACAGCAGGTCCGGAAGATGCTCCGAAAGTGACGCTCTACAGCCCGAATGTGCTGCGACGCTTGCTCTGGAATCCCGGCGAGTTGGGAGCGGCGCAGGCATATGTTCTCGGTGAACTCGACGTCGAAGGCGATCTCGGTGATGCGCTCACACACGTGTGGAAGGTCTCTGCCGAGCGGGGGCTCGGGTCGATCACCCCGACCCCGTCTCTCGTCCTGGCCGCGGTCAAGGCTGCGCGATCCTTCGGTGCTTTCGGGAGACCTTTGGCTCCACCGTCGTCGCAGGCTCAGGTGAAGGGCCGCTTGCACAGTCTCGCGCGCGACCGCGAGGCGATCGGGCACCACTACGATTTGTCGAACGATTTCTACCAACTGATCCTCGATGAGAACATGGCGTACTCCTCGGGCTATTGGACTTCCGATGCGCCGGAATACACGCTCGAAGACTCACAGACAGACAAGCTGGATCTGGTGTGCCGCAAGGTCGGTCTCGATCGGGCGCGAGGCCTACGGTTCCTCGATGTCGGCTGTGGTTGGGGCTCGCTGAGCCTGCATGCAGCGCGTGAGTACGGCGCTCGGGTGGTCGGCATCACGATCTCAGCGGAGCAGAAGGCTTTTGTCGACGCGAAGATCCGCGAACTCGGTTTGGAAGACTGGGTCGAGATCCGGCTCCAAGATTATCGTGAGATTCCGGACGGGCCCTTCGATGCGGTCGCGTCGATCGAGATGGGTGAGCATGTCGGTGAGGACAACTATCCGACATACGTGAAAGCGCTCCACGACAACGTTATTGCCGGTGGCCGTGTGCTGATTCAGCAGATGTCACGCACCGGTGCGCACCCCGGGGGAGGTCCGTTCATCGAGTCGTTCATCGCGCCGGACATGTACATGCGGCCGGTCGGTCGCACTGTTGCGATGATCGAGGAAGGTGGACTCGAAGTCCGGGACGTGCACGCCCTGCGTGAGCACTACGTGCGGACCGTCGACGCGTGGATCGCGACCTTCGAATCGAACTGGGATCGCGTCGTGGATCTCGTGGGTGTCGAAGTCGCTCGGGTGTGGCGTCTCTACCTCGTCGGCGGAGGAATGGCATTTCGGGACGGCAGGATGGGCGTCGATCAGATTCTGTCGGTCCGGCCGCACGGTGATGGTCGATCCGATATGGAATCGGTCCGGCCGCAGTGGGTGTCGCGGCGATGAACGGATTCGACTGGGGCGCATTCGGAGTGGTCACGCTCACGAGCCTGTTGGCGATCGCCGTCGGAATGGCAGTGACAGCCACCATCGGTGTACGGATCGGGCGGCACAATGTTGTCGACGTGTCGTGGGGCGCCGGCTTCGTTCTGATCGCGCTCGTTTCCGCGGTAGTTGGAACCGGCGACCTCTGGCGCCGGTTGCTGATGCTTGCGCTGGTGGCGATCTGGGGTCTGCGGTTGGCGACGCACATGGCGATCAGATCCCGCGGCAAGGGTGAAGACCCGCGGTACGAAGAAATGCTCGGACGAGCGACGGGTAATCGAACGCTGTATGCGCTCCGCAAGATTTATCTCACGCAGGGGATTTCGTTGTGGTTCGTCTCCCTGCCTATCCAGGTCGCAGCAGTATCGAACGGTAGCTTCGGGCTTCTTGTTGTGCTCGGAATCGTGCTGTGGATTGTCGGCGTCACGTTCGAGACGGTCGGCGACCGGCAGATGGAGGAATTCAAATCCGATCCGGGTAGCCGTGGCCACATCATGGATCAAGGCTTGTGGGCGTGGACGCGGCATCCCAACTATTTCGGCGACGCATGCGTCTGGTGGGGGATCTTCCTCGTCTCGGCGTCCGTGTGGCCGGGAGTGTTGACTGTCCTCTCGCCGATCGCCATGACGTACTTCCTGGTCTTCGCCACCGGTGCGCGGTTGCTCGAGCGACATATGGAACAGCGTCCGGGTTATCGCGAGTATCAGCAGCGGACAAGTTACTTCATTCCGCGCCCGCCGAAAGCCCGATCCGGGACGTAGGCTCTTTCGGGTGAGGCGAGAGCATGGGTGATCTGAAGCTGCCAGGTGCGGTGGGAGCGGTCGCCGTCGGCGGAGCATTGGGGGCACTGAGTCGATACGGGCTGGGGGAGCTCTTTCCCCACATCTGGACGACACTGGTCATCAACGTCGTCGGCTCGTTCGTTCTGGGTGTTC
The DNA here is from genome assembly GCF_009707305.1 of Rhodococcus sp. AQ5-07. Classification (NCBI taxonomy): domain Bacteria; kingdom Bacillati; phylum Actinomycetota; class Actinomycetes; order Mycobacteriales; family Nocardiaceae; genus Rhodococcus; species Rhodococcus sp. AQ5-07. The sequence goes on from NZ_CP046099.1 coordinate 887,046, forward strand.
TCGCGGCCCTCCTCGTCCACAACAAGGTTGGGTACCTCTTTCTCGGCACCGGGTTCTGTGGCGGCTTCACCACTTTCTCGTCCTTCGCGGTTCACGCCGTGACGGAGAGTCCGTGGCGATCGATTCTCTATGTTCTCGGGACGCTGATTCCCGCGATCCTCGCCGCTGCACTGGGCAAAGGGCTCGGTGAACGCTGGATCCGCGCGCGGGACGGCGCGCCGGCATGACAGTTCTCCTGGTGGCACTCGGCGGCGGCGCTGGTGCGAGCGGCCGGTACCTGTTGGCGCGGTATGTACCCGCGTACAAGGGATTCCCGGCTGCGACGTTCGCCGCCAACGTGATCGGCTGCTTCCTCCTTGGATTGTTCACCGGGGCAGCTCTTTCCACCGAGATGGCCGCACTTCTGGCGACCGGATTCTGCGGTGGCTTGTCCACCTACTCGACCTTTGCGAACGAGAATGTCGGGATGGTCGAGAGGCGCCAGACGGCCCTCTCGCTGATCTACATCGTCGTCAGTTTGATCGTCGGACTGTCCGCTGCGTGGTTGGGAATCCAGATCACGGATTGACCGATCCGGCGTCGAGCGTGCACGCCACGCGGCCAGGGTAGACAATTGTCCACAGTCGCGTCGACACAGTGGTCGACCACCGGGCCGAGGGGGATTCGTGGCGCACGAACGAGCAGGACAAGTGGCTCTGCCAGAGGATCTGATCGACGTTCCTCATCTGGTCACCGCGTATTACACGCGCACCCCGGATCCCGAGAACCCGATGCAGCAGGTACTTTTCGGCACTTCAGGACATCGCGGTTCCAGTCTCGACGCGGCGTTCAACGAAGCTCACATCCTGGCGACAACCCAGGCGATCGTCGAGTACCGCGCTTCGCAGGGCATCGACGGACCACTGTTCATCGGCCGCGATACACATGCGCTCTCGGAGCCTGCCTGGCTGTCGGCCTTGGAGGTTCTGGTCGCCAACGACGTCGTCGTCCTCGTCGATTCACGTGATGCCTACACGCCCACCCCGGCGGTCAGTCACGCGATCTTGCGGTACAACTCGACGGGACCGGAGGCAAAGGCCGACGGCATCGTCGTGACGCCTTCACACAATCCGCCGCGTGACGGCGGCTTCAAATACAACCCGCCACACGGCGGACCCGCGGATACGGATGCGACGTCGGTTATCGCCGATCGAGCGAACGAGCTACTACGCAAGGGGCTTTCCGGGGTACGGCGTGTCACGGCGGCGCAGGCGCTGGACCGCGTCGAACGCTACGACTTCCTCCGGTACTACGTCGAAGACCTCCCCTCCGTCCTCAACCTCGATGCAATCCGCGATGCCGGAATCAGGATCGGTGCAGATCCCCTCGGCGGGGCAAGCGTCGACTACTGGGGCGCGATTGCCGAAACTCATCGACTCGACCTCGAAGTGGTGAATCCGCTCGTCGATCCGACCTGGCGATTCATGACGCTCGACACTGACGGCAAGATCCGCATGGACTGCTCGTCGCCCGACGCGATGGCGTCGCTGATCGGAATTCGGGATCGCTACGACATCGCGACCGGAAACGATGCAGACTCCGACCGCCATGGCATCGTCACACCCGACGGCGGTTTGATGAACCCGAATCACTATCTCGCCGTTGCCATCGAGTATCTCTTCGCGAACCGGCCAGGGTGGCGCGCAGACACCAAGGTGGGCAAGACACTCGTGAGTTCCTCGATGATCGACCGCGTGGTCAGCAGTGTGGGCCGCGAATTGCTCGAGGTTCCAGTCGGTTTCAAGTGGTTCGTTCCCGGTCTGCTCGACGGGTCGGTGGGATTCGGCGGCGAGGAAAGCGCCGGTGCATCCTTCCTCCGCCACGACGGTTCCGTCTGGACGACGGACAAGGACGGCATCATCCTTGCGTTGCTCGCGTCGGAAATCACCGCGGTGACGGGAAAGTCTCCGTCAGCGCATTACGACGCGTTGGCCGAGAAGTTCGGGAGCCCGGCGTACGCGCGGATCGATGCGCCCGCGACACGCGCACAGAAGGCAGTCTTGGCGAAACTGTCTCCCGATCAGGTGAGTGCGACCGAACTGGCGGGTGAACCGATCACGGCGACACTGACCGCGGCGCCCGGAAACGGCGCGGCGATCGGTGGTCTCAAGGTGACGACAGAGAACGCGTGGTTTGCAGCGAGGCCGTCCGGCACGGAGGACGTGTACAAGATTTATGCCGAGTCGATGAAGGGCGCCGATCATCTGGCTCAGGTTCAGGCAGCGGCCAAGGACTTGGTGTCCGGCGTCTTGAAGGCGAACTAGCTCGCGGACCGCTCGTGTCGCCCGGCTAGAATTCCGGGCGACATGAAAACTCGTGCAGCCAAGCTGCCACAGGAAATTTGGGTACTGGTCGCCGCCAGCTTCGTCATCGCCCTCGGGTTCGGGTTGGTCGCTCCGGCTCTACCGCAGTTCGCGCGCAGCTTCGACGTATCGGTCACCGCCGCCACGATCGTGATCTCGTCTTTCGCATTCATGCGATTGGTGTTCGCGCCGATGAGCGGCACTTTGGTACAGAAGCTCGGTGAGCGTCCGGTCTACATCGTCGGCCTTTTGATCGTCGCGGTCTCGACCGGTGCGTGCGCTTTCGCGGGGGAGTACTGGCAACTTCTGCTGTTCCGGTCGTTGGGCGGTATCGGGTCGACCATGTTTACGGTGTCGGCTCTCGGGCTGATCATTCGCATGTCACCGCCGGACAGTCGCGGCCGCGTCTCGGGGCTGTACGCGACAAGCTTTCTCATGGGATCGATCGGCGGCCCGCTGGTCGGCGGTGCGCTGTTGCAGTTCGGTCTGCGGATGCCGTTCATCATCTACGCAGTTGCGCTGGTGATCGCCGCGCTCGTTGTCTTCGTGAGCCTGCGTGGATCTCACCTGGCGTCACCGGACAAGGCTGTCGATGTGAAGTCGATGACTCTCACAGAAGGGCTCCAGTCGCCGGTGTACCGGGCAGCGCTCGGATCGAACCTCGCCTTCGGCGGGGTGATCTTCGGAGTTCGCGTTGCCATGGTCCCTCTGTTCGTCGTGGAGTTCCTCGACCGAGACCCGTCGATAGCGGCCTACGCTCTCACGATCTTTGCCGTCGGAAACGCGTTGGTGTTGATCGTGTCCGGACGGCTCTCGGACCGCTTCGGACGCAAGCCCTTTGTCGTGAGCGGTCTGCTCATCTGCGGTCTGGGAACCATCGCAATGGGATTCACCGACAACCTTGTGGTGTTCTTCGCCATCGCCGCAGTGACTGGTGTCGGCTCCGGGCTCATGAGTCCGGCCCAGCAGGCCGCGGTTGCCGATGTTGTCGGATCGACGGCCCGAGGCGGACCCGTTCTGGCGGTATTCCAGATGATGTCCGACATCGGTGGGGTAGTGGCGCCGATTTGTGCCGGGCTGATCGCCCAGCATGTGTCGTACTCGGCGGCCTTCGCGGTGATGGGAGCCGTAGTCGTCGTGTCGGCGACGGGTTGGTTGTTCGTCCCGCCACGAACGGAGCCCGTCGAATCCGTCGTCGAAGATCTGACTGATGTGACAGTGCTAACGGATACTCCTGCGCGGACAAACCTGGACTGACCGGGCATTCTGTACTCTCGATCGGGTGGCAATTCGCATCGTGAGTCTTGTGGCCCGATTGGGTTTGGCGGCCGTTTGGCTGATTTCCGGGGGACTCAAGTTCTTTGATCCCGTGCAGACGAAGATCGCGGTGCGCGCCTATCAACTGTTGCCCGAGTCGCTGGTAGGTCCGGTGGCGACGGCTCTTCCCCTGGTCGAAATAGTGCTGGGCCTGCTGATCCTCGTCGGGCTGGCGGTGCGAGTATCCGCTGCGGTCTCGGTGGTCATCCTCACGGTTCTCATTGCGGTGATCATTTCGGTGTGGGCCAGGGGATTGTCCATCGACTGCGGATGTTTCGGCGGCGGAGGTGCAGCCGACGTCGGCGCTTGGGACTATTTGAAGGAGATTCTCCGGGACCTCGGCTTCTTGGCACTTGCCGTCTGGCTGCTCGTGTTCCCGCGTTCGCCGCTCGCATTGGGGCCCGGATCACGCGCGGCGTTCTCAGTGGATACTCAGTCTTCAGTGGCAAGGTAAGCAATCGGTAAATCGTTTCGACGCACGAAGGACTGCATCAGCGTGAGCACCAAGAGCAGCAAGAACAAATACTCGCCGGAACCGGTCTCGAGCCGCTCCACCTACATCATCGGTGGCCTCGCGGTGCTCGTGATCGCGGCCCTCGTCATCGGCGGTGTCTTGTGGACGAACAGCAAGAACAAGCCCCAGAACGACGGCTACGGCTCCGTGCAGAGTTCCGAAGTTGCCGTCACGGTGCAGGACAACGGAGTGGTGCTGCTCGGCAAGCCCTCCGCCGCGACGACCATTGATCTCTTCGAGGATCCGCTGTGCCCGGCCTGCGCTGCTCTCGAGCACCTCAGTGGCCAGGCTCTCGCGGCCGCCGTCGACAACGGTGACGTCGCCGTGCGGTACCACATGCTGAACTTCCTCAACCGGGCGTCGGGCAGCGGTGACTACTCCACACGGGCCGGCGCCGCTCTGCTCTGCGTCGCTCAGGGTGGTGACGCGATCGCGTACTCCGCATTCCACAACAAGCTTTTCGCGACCGACACGCAGCCTGCCGAGGGCGGCAGCAGCGATCACACCAACGACGACCTCGCCCAGATCGCTCGTGATGCGGGCGCATCCGAGGACGTGGCAACCTGCATCTCTTCCAGCACCAACGTCGAAGCCGCCGCGGCTAATGCCGCAGCCGCCAGCCAGGCGCTCAAGGATGTCGGGTCGAACGGGACGCCCACGGTAGTGGCGAACGGCAAGATCGTTGACACGGGCAGCAGCGACTGGGTTTCCAAGCTCTCCTCCTGAGCTGAAGCGGCCGCTCGGACGAGGAGCGGCCGCTTCGCTCTGACCAGGCGATTTGTTGCCCAGGAGTCAAGTGGTGTAACTTTCTTCCAGCAAGCGGAAAGCAGAAAAGCCGCTGCGAGTTCGACTGTTAGAGTTAATTGAATACGGGGCTATGGCGCAGCTGGTAGCGCACCACACTGGCAGTGTGGGGGTCAGGGGTTCGAGTCCCCTTAGCTCCACCCGAACAAATGCTCTGCACCAATCGGTGCAGAGCATTTGTTGTTTTCGAGCCAGTGTTGTGTTGTCGACCCTGTGTTTTTCGAGCCTCTATTGCATGCAGCACAGTTCTGCCTAGATGTGTCGACCGCCATAACGCCAGGGCGTCAATGTTCAATAACGTCCGCGATGAGGCCTGATCATCCCGTGCATTCTCAGCATGGGGACCGTTGGTGGAACGGAGAACCATGAGTGCACACGTGGTGATAATCGGGGCAGGATATGCGGGCGTCATGGCAGCGAAGCGACTGCTGCGAACTCGGTCGGACATCACGGTGTCCGTCGTGAATCCGCGCCTACACTTCGTGCAAAGAATCAGGCTCCATCAGATGATCGCGGCTGGCTACGACGCGACGGTCTCGTTCGACAGGGCGCTACCGCGTGCGGCACACCGAGTCTCCGGAGAGGTGACGACGATCGAGGCGGCGCTCGGCAGGCTCACCCTCGACGACGGCAGCGTGCTCGACTACGACTACTTGGTCTACGCAGTCGGAAGTAGGCAGTTACCCAGCACGATCGCCGGGGCGGACGAGCACGGGTTCGGCGTCGCCGAATTCGAGGACGCGGTCCGCCTCTCGTCCAGGCTGGCGACTCTCGACGAGAAGGCTGCGGTCTGCGTTGTCGGCGGCGGTCTCACCGGAATCGAGACTGCCGCAGAATTGGCTGAGCAGCGAAGCAGCCGAATCACTTTGGTGACCGGAGGAATCTTGGCCCCGGATCTGTCAGAGCGTGCTCGATCGGCAATTCTCAGAACATTGACCGACCTTGGGGTTGATATTGTCACCGAATCCCGGGTGACTCGGATCGACGGTTCGTCCTGCGAGCTAGCGGGAGGTGTACGGGTTGAGGCCGATTGCACGATTCTCGCGACCGAATTCGGGGTCCCCGAGCTGGCGCGCCGAAGTGGCCTCCCGGTCGACGATCTCGGTCGTCTGAAGGTCGACGATCGACTGGAATGCTCGTCCCACCCCAACATCTTTGGTGCGGGCGATGGCGTCGCAGTCGGTGATCTCTCACTGAGGATGAGTTGTCAGGCCGCGATCCCCTTGGGAGTCCATGCGGCCGAAACGATCCTGCATCGACTCGAAGGTTCCGCGCCGCGCCCGGTGACTCCGAAGTTCGCAGGCCGGTGCATCAGTCTCGGGAGGCGGCGAGGTGTGTTCCAGCGGACCACTCGTGTCGACGAGTCAACGGGAGTGGTCATTGCGGGCAGGGCGGGTGCATTCGTCAAGGAAAGGGTCTGTTCGTCGACGACCGAATGGGCTGTCACTCCGCGCCGCTCCCTCTTCTACAGCTGGACGTGAGCATCGTTGGTCATGTTCGGTCACAGATTCGGTCGAAGGCCGATGCAGTTTGCCGAACATACGGTGGACGAATCAGGTCTTCGTGACCGGCGTCGATGTCGTCGAATTCGAGTGAGCCCGTGGCAATGAGCGACCAAACTTCGGAACCCCGATTGTTGTAGGCGCCACGGATTACTGTGACTGGGGCAGCACAGGGACGAATGCGATGTCTCGCTATCGCCTGGTTTGCGATGTAGAGGAAAATGATCCACTGCATCGCAGGTGGATACTGCATGATCCCGGCGAACAGCGAGCGCACCCACAGTGCCGCGACTGCGGGCTTGGTCGGCTGCCACCGGACGTTCGACTGGGGTTGAGGCGCCAACTCGATGGCGGACGCATCCAGAGGGACGCCCGCGCGGGCCGCCAACCGCTGGACGACAGTACTCGGAATCCTGCTGTCGAGAACGATGACCCGCTGGATGTCATCGCCGGCCTGTTCGAGCTGAGCGGCTATCTCCAAAGCTACGTATCCACCGTAGGAGTATCCGGCGAGCAGGTACGGGCCCGTCGGCTGAATCTTCTTGATCTCGACTATCAGTCGCCGTGCCGCACCTTTCACCGAGCGGTCGGGTAGGCCACGAGATTCGAATCCGCGGGCCTGCGCCGCGAAAACCGGGCGATCTGTGGTGAGAGAATTCGACAAGTTCGACAATGCAGTCGGTGGTGCTCCGGCACCGTTCACGATGAAGAGGGGAGTGCCACTACCGTCGGATTTGAGTGGCACAACCGTCGGCTGCGGCGCGCTTTGCTTGACGACCGCACTTCGATCGATAACTCCTGCAAGGTCTTTGATTGTGCTGGCGGAGACGAATTGTGCGCTGGAGATTCGAACCCGGAACTTCTCCTGAATTCTGCTGAGAACTTCGATGGAAGCGAGTGAGTCGCCGCCGAGTTCGAAGAAGTCGTCCTCGCGGTCGACGGAGTCGGTGCAGAGAATCGACTTCCAGATACCAGCCAACATCAGCTCGGTGGGGCCGGCAAGAGTTGGCAGATCGCTCCTCACCGCGACAGTCGGCAGCGTCGGGCGATCGACCTTTCCGCGTTCGTTGCGGGGCAACTCGGCCAGGAGGACAAAATGTCGGGGAAGCATCCAGGTCGGTAGAAATTTGGCCAATTCGCGGCGCATTTCGGCGCCCGACCGTGCCATCACGGCTTTGGTCAGGACCACGTAGGCGACAATCGCCGGTCGATCGTTCTCGAGGACGACAGCCACGAAAACATCGGAGACGCCGGGAATTCGACGAATATGCGCCTCGACTTCCATCGGCTCTACCAAATAGCCCCGAATCTTGACGGCGTCGTCGACGCGTCCCCGCAGTTGTAGTTCGCCGCGTTCGTCGATACGGCCCCGGTCACCGGTCCGGTAGATGCTCACTCCGTCGCCGAGGCGCGTGAATCGTGCCGCAGTGCGATCCGGGTCACCGTGGTATCCATCGGCAAGATCGCTCGAGACAACCTGTATCTCGCCGATCTCTCCGTCGGGGAGAGGCACGCCGTTCACATCGACGATCTGTACGTCCTTGCCGTCGCGAGCACGTCCGGCCGGAACCACTCCGACGGGTAGTTCGGAATGTGGTGGGAACGCGTTGTACGCGACGACACCGGTCTCGGTGGTGGCCAGCCAGTTGACGTAAGTGACGCGAGCGAAGCCGTGACTGCGATGGCGCGCGTAATCCTCGCCGTGCACTGCTTCCCCGTACGTCACGACGACCCGCAGCGATCCGAGCGAATTATCCGGTGCTTCATCGGATTCGAGGCTTGACCACGCGCGCAGGAATGACGGCGCGCAGTGCGCGGTCGTGATCGAATTCTCGATCAGCCAGTCGTCGATTCCCGAAACTCCGTCGACGCGTGGATCCCAGCAGAAGACCGTGACGCCGTTCATCAGTCCCATGATCAGGGCCGTGATTCCGGCTCCGAAACTGACGGGCAACAGGTTTCCGATGTGATCGTCGGGGCGCAGGTCGATTGCTGCGGCAAGTTCGTCGGCTTTGTTCAGGCACATGGAGTGGCTCAACACGACTCCCTTGGGCGCTCCACTGGTCCCTGATGTGAACGCGATCATGGCAGGGTCGGAACTCGATGGTTCCAGCGCGTTGTCGAAACGGAAGCCGGTTGCGGCCGATTCGTCGAGGATCGACTGCAGCGCGACGGCGCCCGAGGCGCTCATGATGTGCGCTCGCCGGGCCTCGGGGAGTTGTGGGTCGATCATGACCAAAGGTCGACCGGAAATCAGAGTAGCGAGGATGGCGGGCACCGACTCGGCGGTTGGTTCGAGATCGACCGCAACCGGGCGAGCCCCGTGTGACCCACGTAGGCGAAGTTCGCGGACCAATGCATCGGTCCGGAGTTCGAGTTCGGCGAAAGTGATCCGGTCGCGCGGAGTCACGACGGCAACGGTGTCGTGCTGCATCGAGGTGACTCGGCGCCACCTCGACTCGATCGTCTCGTCGATGACTGCATAGCGAGTGCGCTCGAGACCTAAGTCGACAACCTTCATCACAGTAGCTCCGTCCGACTTTCAGCTATCTTTGAGCAAAGACTACATAAGGTTTGTGAATTAGGTCCAGAACAAACCGAAAGTAGTTTTACATACGTCCCCATCCTCCAGTCCGTCAGCTCCGAATACCTTGAGGAACCAATGCCGATCGAGCGTTGTACAGACGAGGAGCAATGACATGAAGTGGTCGGGGCGAAGTGCGATTGCGATTGCGGGAGTGTGCGCCGCAGCGACGCTGTTTTCGGGAACCGCGCAGGCGAGCCCACTCTGGGAACCTCTGCAGCCGGTGGCGAACCTGGACGCCGCGCGCTACGTAGGGGAATGGAACCAGGTGGCGGCGATTCCTCAGCCCTTCAACCTCGCGTGCGCGAAGGACACCCGGGCGAGTTACGGGATCGTCGATTCGTCGAACGTGAGCGTGAAGAACACGTGTACGACGTGGACCGGCCAAGCCAACGAGATCGTCGGGAATGCCCGAGTTACCGATCCAGCAACGGGTGCCCAGTTGCATGTGAGCTTCCCCGGGGTGCCCTCGCAGGAGAGTTTGGACGGTCCGCCCAACTACATCGTCACGTATATCGCCGACGATTATTCGTGGGCACTGGTGGGCGATCCACTCAGGCTTTCCGGGTTCGTGCTCTCACGGTCCCCGATTGTCGACGCGGCCGGCTGGAGTGAGATCCGTCGGGTCGCCGAATCCCGTGGATACAACGCGTGCACGATCTTGACGTCACCGACCACCGAGGGCACGTCGGACATCCGTCCGCTCTGCACGGTGTGAGTCTGCTGTCAGCGTGAACCTTCCGGAGCCACACTCCACTACGATCACTGATCGGTACGTGTGGTTTCGGAAGGTTGCGTGGTGGCGAAGAAGCAGATTCCCGTAATAGTCGTCGCAGGCTTTCTCGGTTCGGGAAAGACGACGCTGCTCAACCATCTTCTGCGCAACAACGACGGTGTACGCATCGGCGTGATCGTCAACGACTTCGGCTCCGTCAACATCGACTCGATGATGGTCGCCGGTCAGGTCGATTCGATGGTCTCTCTCAGTAACGGCTGTTTGTGCTGCGCTGTCGACGTCTCGGACATGGACGAGATGCTGAACAAGTTGGCGCACCGGCAATCCGGGATCGACGTCATCGTCATCGAGGCGAGCGGGCTTGCTGAGCCGCGGAACATGATTCGACTCGTCCTCGGAAGTGAGAACCCGTCTGTCGTCTACGGCGGCCTGGTGGTCCTGGTCGACGGAGCCAATTTCTCCACCGTTCGCCGCGAACATCCCGAGCTCGATCAACATGTCCGCCTGGCAGACCTGGTGGTAGTCAACAAGATCGACAGCGTTCCGGTCTCCGAGCGCGAGAGATTCACGGCCGGAATTCGCGAGTTGAATCCGCGAGCGCCGATAGTGGAGACGGCGCATTCACGGATAGACCCTGCTCTGCTGTTCGATTCCGGTGAGGTGACCCCTCCCGCTCCGGGCGATCAACTGAGCCTCGACGAGCTCCTGCGCGAGGGGCACGACGACGATCACGAGGACGGCTCGTGTCACCACGATCACCTGCACCACCGCTACGAATCGGTTGATTTCACGTCGGAGATGCCACTCGATGCCAGGGCTCTGACGCATTTCCTCGAGAATCAACCGCCTGGGGTGTACCGCATCAAAGGATTCGTGAACTTCGAGATTCCGGGTTACACAGGAAAATTCGAGATCCAATCGGTGGGTGATCATGTTCGGATCACGCCGCTGCGGTGGAAGTCGGGCGAACCTCGAACCACGCAACTGGTTGTGATCGGTACCGGGATGGATTCGGGAGTGGTCGGCAGCGCACTCCGCGCCTGCGTGCGCGAGGAAACGGTCGAACCGCACCCCGACGCCATGCTGGGATTGCACCGCTATACCGTCGGGGCGTGAGTGAATCAGATGTATCCGTGTACGAAGCGATTCGGCGACGGCGAGACGTTCGCGCCGAGTTCTCGGGAGAGGTCATCCCCGACGAAACTCTGATGCGCATTCTCGACGCCGCCCATCGCGCGCCGAGCGTGGGAAACACGCAACCGTGGGATTTTGTCGTCGTTCGTAATCCGGAGACGCTCAATACCTTCGCGGCACATGTCGCCGATGCCCGGCTGAAGTTCGCGCAGTCTTTGCCCGAGGATCGCCGATCGACGTTCGACCCTATCAAGATCGAGGGAATCGCCGAGAGCGGTACCGGCATCGTCGTCACTTACGACCCGTCACGCGGTGGCCCGAACATCCTCGGCCGTCATACCGTCGACGACACCGGACTGTTCTCGGCGGTACTCGCAATTCAGAATTTGTGGCTCGCCGCAGTGGCCGAGGAGATCGGCATCGGCTGGGTTTCGTTCTACGACGAGAAGTACCTCACCGAACTCATGGGCATTCCGTCGCCGGTACGCCCCATTGCGTGGCTGTGCGTCGGGAAGGTGACTGAGTTTCAACAGGTTCCGGATCTCGAGCGCTTCGGATGGCGACAGCGCCGGCCATTGGCCGACGCTGTCCACTACGAAACCTATTGAGTTGTACCGGGTGGCCTAGCGCGCGGGACGGCCCCCGGTGGAGCCTGCGGTGCGAGCGCCGCCGCCGGTGCGGGGACGGCGAGCGCCGCCGCCTGCATGTTCCTGACGAGCAACTCCGCCGGTGCGAGCACCGCGTGACTGACCGCCTTGTCCGGAGCGCGCCTGACCCGAACGTGCTGCGCCGCCGCGTCCACCCTGGCCGGCGGGACGCTGTCCGCGTCCACCGTTCGGCTGGGCCGGAGCCTTCGGAGCCGGCGTGACGTGCGGTGCGATGTCGCCGACCAACTTGACGACGTGCTCGGAGTTGGCAGTCGAACGAACCGGGGTCACCTTGATGGCTGCCTTACGCATGAGGATCGCGAGATCCTTACGCTGCTCGGGCAGAACCACGGTGACCACGTCGCCGGCGCTGCCTGCTCGAGCGGTGCGACCACTGCGGTGCAGGTACGCCTTGTGCTCGGCCGGCGGATCGACGTGGACGACCAACTCGACGTCGTCGACGTGGACGCCGCGCGCTGCGACGTCGGTGGCGACGAGGACGCGCGCTTCACCGGCGGAGAATGCCGCCAGGTTACGGTCGCGAGCAGCCTGAGAGAGGTTGCCGTGCAGGTCCACTGACGGGATGCCCGACTCGGTGAGCTGGCGAGCCAACTTGCGTGCCTGGTGCTTGGTGCGCATGAACAGGATGCGACGACCGGTACCGGAAGCGAGCTTCTCGACCAGAGCCTTCTTGGCTTCGACGCCGTCGACGTCGAACACGTGGTGCGTCATCGCTGCGACGGGGGAGTTGGCCTCGTCCACCGAATGCATGACCTCGTTCTTGAGGAAACGCTTGACGAGCTTGTCGACGCCGTTGTCCAGCGTTGCCGAGAAGAGAAGGCGCTGCCCGTCCTGCGGGGTGGACGAGAGGATGCGGGTGACGACGGGCAGGAAGCCGAGGTCGGCCATGTGGTCGGCCTCGTCGAGCACGGTGATCTCGACGGCGTCGAGGCTGACGAACTTCTGCTTCATGAGGTCTTCGAGGCGACCGGGGCAGGCGACGACGATGTCGACTCCGGCCTTGAGGGCCTGAACCTGGCGGTGCTGCGAGACGCCGCCGAAGATGGTGGTCACGCGCAAGTCGTATGCGGCGGCCAACGGTTCGAGGGTTGCGGTGATCTGGGTGGCGAGCTCACGCGTCGGTGCGAGGACCAGGCCGAGCGGTCGACCCGGACGACGCTTGCCTCCGGACAGTTCGCCGGCGAGGCGGGAGACCATGGGGATGGAGAACGCGAGGGTCTTGCCGCTTCCGGTCTTTCCGCGGCCCAGTACGTCGCGCCCCGAAAGAGTGTCGGGGAGGGTGTCGATCTGGATCGGGAACGGAGAAGTGATTCCGCCGTCTTCGAGAGCTTTCACCAGCGGTGCGCGCACACCGAGGGCTGCGAAGGTGGTAGCGGGCGTAGAGATGTCAGACAAGTGTGTTCAGAGCCTTTCGGGCACGTGTTCGTGCCCGGATGCCGACACGGGAATTAACCGGTCGAACAATCAAGCACAGTGGTGGCGGCGCTGCCGGTCGGCAGGCTTCTTCGCCGTAAGAAGAGCGGGTGCATTGAGCACTCAGCAAGAAAATTTGCGTTCTACGACGCTGGATGCCCGATTTCAGGCACCTAGTGGTCGCAACTCTACCTTCTCGGAGCGTTCGACCTACAACCCGACCCATTCGGAGACGCCGTTTGCGAAGTGTTGCCGCTTCCAGATCGGTACCTCGTGCTTGATGCGCTCCACCAGTTCGGCGCACGCGGCGAACGCCTCCGCTCGATGCGGGGCGGCGACGGCGGCGACCAGTGCGAGGTCACCGATCTCGAGGTGGCCGACGCGATGGATCGCGGCAACCGGCAGGCCGGTCGAGGCTGCAACCTCTTGGCAGCACGTCTCGAGAAAGCGTTCCGCGTCCGGGTGTGCCTGGTACTCCAACGCTGAAACTGCTTGACCTCCATCGTGATTGCGCACCGTTCCCGTGAACACCACAACAGCGCCGTTCTTCGGACCGGCAACGGCGGCGTCGACGGTGTCTGCGTGAATCGGTTGCTCGGAGATCCGAGCCAGTAGCTCACTCATCGTGTGCTCCTCCGCCTGCGACCTGCGCGAGCAGGTGATCGATGATGGGTTCGAGGACGGCGAGACCGTCCTTCACTCCACCGGGAGAACCCGGAAGATTGACGATGACCGTCGTACCTGTGAGACCTGCCACACCACGGCTCAGTGACGCGTGCGGGGTCTTCTCGAGGCCCTTGGTTCGGATCGCTTCTGCGACCCCGGGCAACTCACGGGTCAAGACTGCCCGGGTAGCTTCCGGCGTTGCATCCGTGGGGGAAGCACCGGTGCCGCCGGTGCTGATGACAAGCGACGGGGAGCCCTCCTTGGCGTCAGCGATGCCTGCCGCGATGTCTGCGTCGGCGTACACAAGCGGTCCACGCACCTCGAAGTCCCGCTCGCGTAGCCAGGCTGCGATCGTCGGTCCGGTGGTGTCGGGTCTGGTTCCGTTGGCACCGCCGGTGGAAGCGACGAGGACGGTTGCGGACCGTGGCGAGGCGAAGGCGTGCGCCGGAGATGTCTGTGAGTTCTGAGTGTCGCGGGTCCAATGTCCGTGTTTACCACCGTCTTTGGTGAGCAGGCGAACACCGTTCATAGTGGCTCCGGGATCGACCGCTTTGACCATGTCGTGCAAGGTCAGGCCGGCTACCGCGACGGCGGTGAGTGCTTCCATCTCGACGCCGGTCTGTCCGCGAGTCTTTGCCGTCGCTTCGACGGTGATCGAGGTTTCGGTGAACCCGAATTCCACCTTGACCGACGAAAGCGCGAGCTGATGACACAACGGGATCAGCTCTGACGTCTTTTTTGCACCGGCGATTCCGGCAATGCGCGCGGTGGTGAGGACATCGGCCTTGGGCATGCCGTCGGCGCGGACGAGGCGAACTACCTCGGCGGTCGTGACGAGTTCACCGGCAGCGACGGCGATGCGCGTCGTCTCGGCCTTGGCGCTGACGTCGACCATGCGCGCTCGGCCTTCGCTGTCGACGTGTGTCAATTCGGTCATGAGTGTCCTTTGAATCAGATCGAGTGAATCAAAACGAGGAAGTCGAGAGCGGGAGGACATCGACGAGATCGCCCGCTCCGAGTTCGGTCACGGCAGCGGGGACGTCGATCAGGACGTCGGCCCACGCCATTGCTGCAACGAGGTGCGAGCCGGGTCCGGCCACGAGTTCGATACCGTCCGCAGTTCTACGCGCGCGCAGGAACTGGCGCTTGCCATCCACCGAACGCAGCGGTGCAGTCAGTGGCAGCCGTTCGCGCGGGATCTCGGGCAGACCCGCGGCCCGGCGCAGTTCGCCGCGGGCGAAGACCTCGAACGAGACCATCGTGCTGACCGGGTTGCCCGGGAAACTCAGTACCGGCACTTCGTTCACCACTGCAGTGCCTTGCGGACCGCCAGGTTGCATTGCGACGTGGCCGAAGTGTGCACCCAGAGGGGTGAGAGTTTCCTTCACCACCTCGAAATCGCCCATGGACACCCCACCGGAGGTGAAAACCAGATCGGCGACCGAGGTTGCGTACGAGAGTAATTCGCGGAACTCGGCGGGGTCGTCGCTGCTTCGGGCGACGGAGACGACATCGGCGCCGTTGGCTTCGGCCAATGTTGCCAAAGCTGGGCCGTTGGAATCGTAGATCTCGCCGGGTTCGAGAGTTGTTCCGGCACTTTTCAGTTCGGCGCCCGTCGTAATTATCGCGACCCGTGGCTTCGTGTACGTGTCGAGCGAGGCCAGGCCCACAGCACTCAGCGCGGCGATATGGCGAGGTTCCAAGTGTGTTCCGGCCGTGACCAGTAGCATTCCGGCAGTGATGTCGCTGCCACGTTCGCGAACGAATTCGCCTACAGACCTGCCCCGTTCGATGGTGACCACGTGTTCGGTGACGCCCGTGGTGTCCTCGACGGGAACGACGGCGTCGGCACCCTCGGGGAGCGGCGCACCGGTCATGATGCGAAATGCCGATCCTGGAAGGTGTTTCGGTGGTTTTCCGCTTCCCGCGGCGATCACGCCTCGAACCGTCAGTGTCGTGGGAACCGAGGCAACGGATGCGGCGTCGACCGCATATCCGTCCATCTGTGAGTTGCGGAAGAGGGGCAGGTCCACCGGCGATGCGATATCCGAGCAAGTTATGCGCCCCAACGCTTCTGCCGTCGGAACCGCCGACGGAGAGAGGGTGTGCAGGCCGGTGAGCAATCCGGAGATGTGCGCAGCGTGTTCCTCGACCGAACGCGCGCTCATGACAGTAACCTCGACAACCTCGACATGTTTTGATCCTAGGCGGTGTGGTCCGTCCGACACACGGAGTACGGCTTTCGGTCATACTGGAGCAATACGGAAGTTGGTGAAGTGATGACAGTGGTCTCGATGGGAATTCCCACCGTGCGGTTTGACGCTGCCTCCCTCGCCGGTCGTCCCGAGACGGATCTCCTGGTCGACAGGTTCGGGCGTGTTGCCAGAGATCTGCGAGTCTCGATCACCGAGAAGTGTTCACTTCGTTGCACGTATTGCATGCCGGAGGAAGGCTTGCCGGCCATCGCTGCGGAAGACCTTCTGAGTGCCGACGAGATCGTTCGAGTAGTCGGAATCGGTGTCGAACGAGTCGGTATTCGCGAGGTGAGGTTCACCGGCGGCGAACCGCTGATGCGTAGTGACCTCGAAAAGATCATCGCGGGGTGCGCCGCGCGCGTGCCAGGAATTCCACTTGCCATGACCACCAACGCCGTTGGGCTCGAACATCGTGCCGCAAAGCTGGCTGCAGCTGGTTTGACCCGCGTCAATGTTTCCCTGGATTCGGTTGATCGCGCGCACTTCGCGGAATTGACGCGTCGAGACAGGTTGCCTTCGGTTCTCGCGGGAATCCGAGCGGCCGCGGTGGCTGGCCTTGCGCCGCTCAAGGTAAATGCCGTTCTCATGCGCGAAACGCTCCACGGCGCGGCGGACCTTTTACAGTGGTGCCTCGACGCCGGAGTCGAATTGCGGTTCATCGAACAAATGCCTCTCGATGCAGACCATGCTTGGGCGCGCGAGAACATGGTGACTGCGGCTGAATTGCTGTCGGTATTGAGTGACCGTTTCGAATTGGCCGCAATCGGACGCGAAGACCCGTCGGCTCCTGCGGAAGAATGGCGTGTCAACGGAACTGAAATGACGGTGGGGATCATCGCTTCGGTGACGCGCTCGTTCTGCAGTGATTGCGATCGGACGCGAATGACTGCAGAGGGGACAATTCGGTCATGTTTGTTCAGTGACCGTGAAGTTGATCTGCGTGCCGCGCTCAGGGCCGGAGCAAGTGACGACGAACTTGCGGATTTGTGGCGCGGTGCGATGTGGAACAAGTGGGCAGGGCACGGCATCGACGCCGCGGACTTCGTTCCGCCGGAAAGAAGTATGGGAGCGATCGGTGGCTGATCCGCATTCGATCTCGGTTCGTTACTTTGCTGCTGCAGCGGATGTATCCGGTTGCCGTAGCGAGGTAGTCGCCATTTCGCCCGACAACACACTTGCCGAGTTGGTGGCGGTCTTGGTCGGGCGATACGGACCGGAGATGGAGCGAGTGCTGTCGGTCTCGGCTTTCCTCGTCGATGACGAGTTGACCCGCGACGTCTCTCGAGCCTCCGGTAGCGCTGTCGATATTCTTCCGCCTTTCGCTGGAGGCTAGTCCGAGAATTGCCGGCGTAGCTATTTGTGGGCTGCCGTCGTATTGTCCTTTTTCGGTTTCCCGGTCCAAATATTTATATCTTGATCACTCCAGCTCAAGTGGCATCTATCTCCGTTTTCTCCATTGTTGGTCAATTGTCCAGCATTGGTCGTTTTGTTTAGTTTCTCCTACTTTTGGGGGAGTAAATGCACTTCTAATTGCCCAGGTGAATTGTCATCTGTTTGGATGACAAAAGAAATACCTTCGCTGTTGGTAATTGTCGACATGTGTTAATTTTGGCGCAATTCCACTCGGGATATGTGAAAGGTATTTCAATGTCGATTAATTCCACGCGCCGTGTCGGAGTCGTCGTAGCGCTCCTCGGGGCAGCTGCACTCACCGCTCCGGCAATTGCTACTGCGCTTCCGTCCACCGGTTCTCTCGGCTCTTCTGCGCCGGAAGCCTCGTGCTCGACCCTGTCCACCGAAGCGACGCCGAACGGGTGGGGCATCCCGTTCACCGACGAGAAGGATCAGACCGCGTCGTACTCGGCCGACAACGTTCTCGACAAGGACGGTTCACTGAAGCTGGCTGTCGACGGTACCGGCGATCGTTCGGTTTCCTACCATTCGGCCGGCGGTATCAAGCTGTCCGACGCAGTCAGCAAGGCGATCGGTTTCGCCGAGCGCGCCGCCACGCCGACTGCGGCGTTCCAGCTCCGCCTCACCGGAACCACCGGCGGAAAGTTCGAGAACGGATTCACCACCTTGGTGTGGGTCCCGGGACCGGACGCGACGCCGACGGCTGACGGCGGCGTTCACGCGGATCTCCAGAAGGGCGTGTGGTGGAGCACTCAGAACATCGACGGTGCCAAGGACCGCGTGTCAGTGCCTTTGGCTGACATCGTCGCCGCGAACCCGAAAGCGGTAGTCGACCACTACGGCGTCAGTGTCGGGACCGGTTCCGCTGCCACCTCGACGCTGGTCGATGCGGTGCAGTTCAACGGATGCACCACCAACTTCGCGAAGAAGGATCCGGCTTCGGGAACGGGTTCGCTGGGCGACGTCTTCGGCAGCCTGTTCGGTAGCTAGTCGCTGGTAAGAGTTACTTCCACCAGTCATCCAGGGGTGTGACCGGCACCGTGCGCTTGTGACGAGTGTTGGCGAACATCTTCTCGAGCTTTTCGGCTACCTCGGAGGAAACGTCCTTTCCTTCGAGGTAGTCGTCTATCTGTGAGTACGTGACGCCGAGGGCAACTTCGTCTGGCAGCGCGGGTCGGTCGTCCTCGAGGTCGGCGGTCGGCACCTTGCGCCACGTGCTCTCGGGTGCGCCCAATTCCTGCAGTAGCGCAGCGCCCTGACGTTTGCTCAGGCCGGTGAGCGGCGTGATGTCGACGCCGCCGTCACCGAATTTCGTGAAGAAGCCGGTAATCGCTTCTGCGGCGTGGTCGGTACCGATTACCAAGTAGCCGAGCTGACCGGCAATCGCATACTGAATGACCATTCGTTCGCGCGCCTTGATGTTGCCACGGACGAAGTCGCGTAGTTCGCCGTTCCCCAACGCCTCGGAGGCCTCACGGGCTGTGGCGTCGGCGCCAGGCTTGACGTTGACCGTGAGAGAGCGGTCCGGCTTGATGAAGCCGAGTGCGATCTGAGCATCGGATTCGTCGGCCTGCGCGCCATAGGGGAGTCGAACGGCGACGAACTCGGCCTCGTGGCCTTCTTCACGAAGTTCAGTGACCGCGCGTTGGGCGAGGGCTCCGGCGAGCGTGCTGTCCTGACCGCCGCTGATTCCCAGAACGAACCCTTTGGCGGGGGTCGAGCGCACGTAGTCCTTCAGGAACTGGACTCGCGCGCGAACCTCCGCTGCGGCGTCGATTGTCGGCTTTGTGCCGAGTTCTTCGATGATGCTTTCACGCAGTGTGGCCATGAATGGACTCTAGCGATGTGAGCAGGCGCGTGCAGTGCCACCGTATCCGGGGCGGTACGGTCGCGCACATGAGTGCGAACAACGTTCTGGTGGTCAGTGCGACGAAGTCGGAAGCGGCATACGTGCCGCAAGGATACGAACTGCTGATCACGGGGATTGGAAAGGTCAGTGCTGCAACAGCAGTCGCCTCTGCTCTCGCGCGGTACGAGCGGGAGAATCTGCCGCTGGTCGTCAACATCGGGACCGCCGGTGCGCTGCACGCGCACCACGGTGGCCTCTATGTTCCCGGGGTCGTCATCAATCACGACATCAGCAGCACCGCGATCCGAGCGCTGGGGCACGACGTCGCGGACCGATTAGTACTCGCCGGCGGTGACGACTCGGTGTTGGCGACCGGCGACGCATTTATCGCCGACACTGCGACCCGGGACGCTCTCGCTCAGCGAGCCGATCTGGTCGACATGGAGGGGTTTGCCATCGCATTCGCCGCGCAGGCTGCGGGTGCTACCTGCCGCCTCGTCAAACATGTCAGCGATCACGCGGACGACTCGGCCTTGGACTGGCCCGCGATGATCGATGCCAGCGCCCGCGAATTGGGGCGCTGGCTGCTCGACAACGTCTGATCGAGCCTGCAGCGTCTGGTCAAGCCTGCGCAGTCAGTATCAATCCGGTGTTGTCGGGCTTGCGCAGGGTCAGCGTGTCGGCGTCGACGGTGTAGCTCACTTCACCGTCGAGTACCGCCAGCATCTGACGCTCGATGTCCATGTTCTCCTCGGGGCAGGCCATTCGCGTGGTTGCCATCGGCGTGAATGTGACTGTGGTGTCGGATACCTGGGCGCTTCCGGTCATGCGATTGCATCCGGTGGTTCCGCTGACCGAACCGTCTGCGGCAATCGTGAGTTCGGGAGCTGACGTCTCCAGAGCCAGGCTCGTACTGATCGCATCGTGACTGATGAGTGACGTGACGGTCCACGTCGTGCCCTGCAGAGGTCGATCCGGCGTGACGATCTTCTTGTCCTGCAGAGTCACTGTGGCGTCGTCCGATGTCAGGGTGAGGGTGTCGCCGTCGAGGCTCCACGTCGGCGCGGAGGTCAGCAATGTTGTTGTCCAGGCGTCGGATTCGGCGATGCCGGGAGGGCAGCCCATCATGGTCGACGCCATGGTGCCGGTGGTCAGCTTGCCTTCGGTGAATTCGACCGAGCCGTTCGCCGTGTTGCATCCGGCGCTCGCGGACACTCGACCGGCTTGGCTGAAATCGAGAGTCAGCGGGCCGCCGCCGGGAATTTGTGTTCCGTCGACGGACGTCGAGATGAAGACGCGGCCGGAGGGATCCGTCTTGTCCTCGGGGGAGTCGGACGAAGCGGAGCAACCGCTTACCGCGGCGATGGTCAGGAGGCCGATGACGGCAGCTGCGATGCGCATGGGCTCACATTAAGTGGTGGGACGGATCTGGGGAGTCAACATCGAGTAACGCGCCGGGCAAGGTCTTCCCAGCCGGCGGCCAGGCGCTCGGTGGTCGTCCCGAGATCGCGCACCTGATGAAGGACAAGCGACGCTTCGAGTGGTGCCAACAGTGCTGAAGCGAGCAGATCGAGGTCGCCCTCGACGCCGGCTCCTCGAAGAAGTCCGATGACGTGAGCGATGCCGAGTGCTCGTGCCGGACCGCCGAAGCGGTATTCAGGAGCGTTTTCCGCCGCTCGGAGGACTTCGCCCTGTACTTCCACCATGGCGATCCGGGCTCGTCCGAACGCGATGAGGCGCTCGATCGGCGGCGCGCCCGGCCCCAACGGTGGGGGGCCGAATATGAATGCCTGCTGCAGTTCTCGCTCGGTGTGATCGAGCAGTGCCTGCATCAGTCCCGATCGATTGCCGAAGCGCCGAAAAACTGTGCCCTTGCCCACACCGGCCCGGCACGCGACGGCATCCATCGTGACCGCGTCGACACCTCGCTCGGCGACGAGGAGGGCTGCGGCGTCGAGCAGAAGTACGCGGTTACGTGCTGCGTCACCGCGCTCGACGGGTACGGCGCCGATCTGGGGGAGGGGGATTGCGCTCACGGGATCAGGTTACAGGGCCGGGGAATGTAAGTGGACCGCGGTCCGTTTAGTTGATATAACTTTCAACCGGAGCCACCAACCGCACCACTCTCGAAGGAATCTCGTTATGTCACAGACCAATGTTCTCGTTCTCGTCGGCAGCCTGCGCGCCGGATCCGTCAATCGCCAGCTTGCCGAGACGGCTGTGTCCGCCGCACCCGAGGGTGCAACGCTGACGGTCTTCGAAGGCCTCGCCGACGTCCCCTTCTACAACGAAGACATCGACGTCGAGGGTGCTTCCATTCCCGCTGTCGACGCACTGCGCGCCGCTGCGAGCGACGCTGACGCGTTCCTGCTCGTCACCCCCGAATACAACGGCACCATCCCCGCAGTTCTGAAGAACGCCATCGACTGGATCTCGCGTCCGTACGGTGTCGGTGCCGTCAAGGACAAGGCTGTCGCAGTCATCAGCGCGTCGCCCAGTGGCAACGGCGCCAAGTGGGCACACGAAGACACCACCAAGGCAGTCCGCATCGCCGGCGGCAAGGTCGTCGAGGACACCGCACTGAGCATCGGTGGAACCGGCGCACTGTTCGGTGAGCTGCACCCGCGTGAGAACGCAGAGGTGCTCGCGCAGGTCTCCAAGGTCGTCTCCGACCTCGTCGACGCCAGCAAGCAGCTCGTCAACGCGTAATCCGTTTCACGAGCGAGGGCCATGCCGGAAGGTATGGCCCTCACTCGTATGCGAGTCGCGCCCATATGTGCCCTAGAGCCCTTCGCGTTCCATCGCATCGTCGACGGCGTCGCGAACCGCTTCGAAATCCTTGCCGGCCATCATCGCTTCGCCCATCGCGGCGTCGATACGGTCGGCGACGACGGCGTACCGACGCTCCCAGTTCTCCTTGTCCTCCCGCCAGTAACCCATCACGTGCATGCGGGGTGCCGGGATTTCCGATGTTCGACGCAGATGGGCGCGGATGCGTCTGGCGGTCGCTGCCTCGACTGCGCACCAGATGTAGCCCTCGCCGGGAGGCAGGGGAATGGCGGCCAATTCGGCGAACAATGAGTCTGCTTCGTCGATCCATCGGTAGTGAGCGTCGGCGCGCGTCGTGAACGTCTGCTGTTCGCTCGACGCGGGCACCTGTGCAATGACGTGGATAGGTAGACCGTCGGGTGCTTCTTCCAAGATCCGCCCGATCGCAGGCAGTGCGGCGTGATCGGCGACGAGTAGCAGCCAGTCGCACTCTGCCGGCGGCTTGAACCACCCGCTCGCAGTCGAAAGGTGGACGGTCTCGCCCGGTTGCGCATTCTCGGCCCAGAGCGCAGCTCCGCCGTGGCCGTGGAGAACGAAGTCGATCTCCAGTTCGTTCTTCGAGGGTTGCCAGCGCCGGACCGTGTAACTACGGGCGTGAGGGGGATCGAGGGGGAATCTGACGAGCACCCGTTCGTCGGGGCTCCCGCTCGTCTCGAAGTCGCTCAGGCCCGCACCGCCGAAGGTGATTCTGCGCATCTTAGGTGTCACCTGCTGCGTTCTCGTCACGGTGGCCTGGTGGCGCGGAGCCTCGTCCTTCGGGGGTGTTTCCACGACGCTCATGGTAGGTCCGAGTAGTGGTTTTCAGATGCTGTCGGGCCTGCGACCGAAATGTGACGGGCGACACGCCGACGCGCCGGAAGATGTATGCGCTGAACTGGGGCTACCTGGGAATTTCAACGATGTGACTCACAACATCTCGCGTTATGTGTTTCTGTCGGCCACTAGGTGTAGTGTCTTGAGCACTGAGAGACCACAACGCGGAACGCCTCGAGCGAGACTCCGGCAATCGGTCGAATCGGTGCTGAACATCACTACATCGGCCTTTGTTGGCTAAGCGAAAGAGGGACTCTCATGAGCATCACCGTCTACACCAAGCCCGCTTGCGTTCAGTGCAATGCCACCTACCGCGCCCTCGACAAGGCCGGTCTCGAATACAACATCATCGACATCACCGAGGATGCCGAAGCCCGCGACTACGTCATGGCTCTCGGGTACCTCCAGGCGCCCATCGTGGTTGCCGGTGAAGATCACTGGTCGGGTTTCCGTCCCGATCGCATCAAGACCCTGACCGTCGCTGCTTGAAGCGCCGCAGTGTCGGCGGTGGACACCTCCGCCGACACATCTGAGTAGTTCCGGGCACCGTACAAGAAAATGGTGACAACCGATGACTTCGCTGGTCTATTTTTCCAGCGTGTCGGAGAACACCCACCGATTCGTTCAACGTCTCGGCCTGCCTGCGACACGTATACCTATCCATGACCGTGACGGCTCATTTCGTGTAGACGAGCCCTATGTGCTGATTCTGCCCACCTATGGTGGCGGGGTCACCGTGACAGGGCGCGACACCAGTTATGTGCCGAAGCCGGTCATTCGTTTTTTGAACAATCCACACAACAGGTCGTTGATCAGAGCAGTGATCGCGGCGGGAAACACCAATTTCGGTGAGTCCTTTTGCTATGCAGGAAACATCATTTCCCAGAAATGCCACGTTCCTTTTCTGTACCGGTTCGAACTCATGGGCACTGCCGAAGATGTCGACCGAGTACGAGAAGGCTTGGGGGAGTTCTGGAATCATCTCGAAACAGAGAAGGAGCACGGGCAGTGGCGCCAACCATCACTGACACGATCGCGGCAGGAAGCGTAGAGCGTGATGCACGCGGCGGCGATTCCACCAACGGTCTCGACTACCACGCACTCAATGCCATGCTCAACCTGTACGGCGCCAACGGTGAGATCCAGTTCGAGATGGATGTCGCTGCAGCCCGTCAGTACTTCTTGCAGCACGTCAACCAGAACACCGTGTTCTTCCACAATCTGGACGAGAAGCTGGACTACCTCGTCGAGGAAAACTATTACGAGCCCGAGGTTCTCGATCAGTACTCACGTACTTTCGTGAAGTTCCTGATCGATCACGCGTACGCCAAGAAGTTCCGCTTCCCGACGTTCCTGGGTGCATTCAAGTACTACACCTCCTACACGCTCAAGACCTTCGACGGTAAGCGCTACCTCGAGCGTTTCGAAGATCGTGTCTGCATGGTTGCGCTCACCCTGGCCGCAGGCAACGAAGACCTGGCCGTCGAACTCGTCGACGAGATCATCGCCGGACGCTTCCAGCCCGCCACCCCGACGTTCCTGAACTCGGGCAAGAAGCAGCGCGGTGAGCCCGTGTCCTGCTTCCTGCTTCGTATCGAAGACAACATGGAGTCCATCGGTCGCTCCATCAACTCGGCACTGCAGCTGTCCAAGCGTGGTGGCGGAGTTGCCTTGCTGCTCACCAACGTTCGTGAGCACGGCGCACCGATCAAGAAGATCGAGAACCAGAGTTCGGGTGTCATCCCGATCATGAAGCTTCTCGAGGACTCGTTCTCCTACGCCAACCAGTTGGGTGCGCGTCAGGGCGCCGGCGCCGTGTACCTGCATGCGCACCACCCCGACATCTACCGCTTCCTCGACACCAAGCGTGAGAACGCCGACGAGAAGATCCGCATCAAGACGCTCTCTCTCGGCGTCGTGATCCCGGACATCACTTTCGAACTGGCGAAGAAGAACGAGGACATGTACCTGTTCTCGCCGTACGACGTCGAGCGCATCTACGGAGTTCCGTTCTCCGACATCAACGTCTCCGAGAAGTACTACGAGATGGTCGACGACAAGCGAATTCGCAAGTCCAAGATCAAGGCTCGCGAGTTCTTCCAGACCGTCGCCGAATTGCAGTTCGAATCGGGCTACCCCTACATCATGTTCGAGGACACGGTGAACCGGGCAAACCCGATCGAAGGCAAGATCACTCACTCGAACCTGTGCTCGGAGATCCTGCAGGTTTCGACGCCTTCACTGTTCAACGACGACCTGTCCTACTCGAAGGTCGGCAAGGACATCTCCTGCAACCTGGGTTCGCTGAACATCGCGAAGACCATGGACTCGCCCGACTTCGCCAAGACCATCGAAGTGTCGATCCGCGGATTGACGGCAGTGTCCGACCAGACACACATCTACTCGGTGCCGTCGATCGAGCAGGGCAACAACGACTCTCACGCCATCGGCCTCGGTCAGATGAACCTGCACGGATACCTCGCTCGTGAGCGGATCTTCTACGGCAGCGAAGAAGGCATCGACTTCACGAACATCTACTTCTACACCGTGCTGTTCCACGCACTGCGTGCGTCGAACAAGATCGCCATCGAGCGCGGCTCGTACTTCAAGGGTTTCCCGGAGTCGAAGTACGCCTCGGGTGAATTCTTCGACAAGTACACCGACCAGGCCTGGGAGCCGGCAACCGACAAGGTTCGCGGACTCTTCGCCGATGCGAAGCTGCACATCCCCACCCAGGACGACTGGCGTGAGCTGAAGGCTTCGGTTCAGAAGCACGGTATCTACAACCAGAACCTTCAGGCCGTCCCGCCGACCGGCTCGATCTCGTACATCAACTACTCCACCAGCTCCATCCACCCGGTGGCGTCGAAGATCGAGATCCGCAAGGAAGGCAAGATCGGTCGCGTCTACTACCCGGCGCCCTACCTGACCAACGACAACCTGGAGTACTACCAGGATGCCTACGAAATCGGGTACGAGAAGATCGTCGACACCTATGCTGCGGCAACGCAACACGTCGACCAGGGCCTGTCGCTGACGCTGTTCTTCAAGGACACCGCCACCACCCGCGACATCAACAAGGCGCAGATCTACGCGTGGCGTAAGGGCATCAAGACGCTGTACTACATCCGTCTGCGTCAGATGGCACTCGAAGGCACCGAGGTCGAGGGCTGCGTTTCCTGCATGCTGTAAAGGGCTCCGCCCCGTGCGCCTTTTCGGTAGTGGTTACTACCGAAAAGGCGCACAGGGGTATCAGGCCGGCGGACGGCCTGGACCGTGCATCTTGCCGGCATTCTTCGGCATTCGACCGTGCTCGGTGAGTGCGCGCCGAAGAAGAAACTCGATCTGGGCGTTGGTACTTCGGAGATCGTCGGCGGCCCAGCGGGCAAGCGCGTCGTGCACCGCTGGGTCCAACCGAAGCAGGATCTTCTTACGCTCCGATCTCGGAGCTGGATCCGTGGCCATGTGGCCTTTCCTTTACTGGTAGAGCGAACCGGTGTTCAGCACCGGTTGTGCGTCGCGGTCGCCGCACAGCACGACCAGAAGGTTACTGATCATCGTGGCCTTGCGTTCCTCGTCGAGTTCGACGACGTGCTTTTCCTCGAGTTGCTTGAGTGCCATGTCGACCATGGACACCGCACCTTCGACGATTTGCTTGCGGGCGGCGATCACTGCACCCGCTTGCTGGCGCCGAAGCATTGCGCTGGCGATCTCGGGTGCATACGAGAGCCTGTTGATGCGTGTCTCGATAACTTCGACACCCGCCGCACGCACGCGGGCGTGAACCTCCTCCGACAAGGTGGTGGTGATGATATCGGCGTTCTCGCGCAACGAGACTCGGCCTTCGGCGTCGTACGGGTAGCTGCCGGCGATATGGCGGACTGCCGCCTCGGTCTGCACCGAGACGAACTCCTCGTAGTCGTCCACCTGGAATGAGGCGAGCGCTGTGTCGGCAACTTGCCAGACGACCACCGCCGAGATCTCGATGGGATTTCCGTCGGCGTCGTTCACTTTCGCCTGACCGGTCTCGTGGTTTCGGATGCGCGTCGAGATCGATCGACGGACCGTCAGCGGATTTGTCCATCGCAGGCCCGGCGTGCGCAGGGTGCCGCTGTACGAGCTTCCCAGGAGTTGAAGGACTCGGGCTTGATTCGGTTGCACCAAGGTCAGGCCCATCAGCAGGGGGAGTGACGCGATGAACAGCACCACACCGACCGGAATCAGGGCGAAGAGTCCCAGAACTCCGCCAACGACGGACAGCGCGATTCCGGCCAGGAAGAGAAGTACGCCGCCGAGGAGCATCCAGCTGCCGGACAGGTCCCAGCCTGGGCGTTCGGCGATCGTTGCGGTGGCGACTCCGGTCGGTTTCTCGGCCACGGTGGGTGTGCTGGTCATGCGGGACTCGCTTTCCATCGGTAAGTGATATTTAATTGATATCACATTTTTTGTACTCGTGGAGGGGCGCGTGCGACACATGTTGTTGTGTTGGCATCGCGGACCCGACACAACGGGTAGTGTTCAGGCAAGCCAACATTCGGCAGTATCTCTCTCGCTAGGTAGGAATTATGGTCAAGCTGGTCAGTCGCGTTTCCGCCATCAACTGGAATCGCGTCCAGGACGAGAAGGACGCCGAGGTATGGGATCGCCTCGTCAGCAACTTCTGGCTGCCCGAAAAGGTGCCGGTCTCCAACGACATCCCGTCCTGGGGAACGCTGACCGCGCAGGAGCAGCAGCTCACCATGCGCGTCTTCACGGGCCTGACGCTGCTCGACACCATCCAGGGAACGGTCGGCGCCGTCAGCCTCATCCCGGATGCGATCACTCCCCACGAAGAAGCGGTGTACACCAACATCGCCTTCATGGAATCGGTGCACGCGAAGAGTTACAGCTCGATCTTCTCGACGCTGTGCTCCACCCCGGACATCGACGACGCGTTCCGCTGGTCGGAGGAGAACCCCAACCTGCAGCGCAAGGCGCAGATCGTTCTCGACTACTACAACGGCGAGTCGCCGCTCAAGCGCAAGGTCGCCTCGACGCTCCTCGAGAGCTTCCTCTTCTACTCCGGCTTCTACCTGCCGATGTACTGGTCCTCGCGAGCCAAGCTCACCAACACCGCAGACCTCATCCGCCTCATCATCCGCGACGAGGCCGTGCACGGGTACTACATCGGCTACAAGTACCAGAAGGGCCTCGAACAGCTCACCGAGGCCGAGCGTGAAGAGCTCAAGAACTACACGTTCGAGCTGCTCTTCGAGCTCTACGAGAACGAGGTCGACTACACGCAGGACCTCTACGACGGCGTCGGCCTGACCGAGGATGTCAAGAAGTTCCTGCGCTACAACGCCAACAAGGCGCTCAACAATCTCGGCTACGAAGGCCTCTTCCCGAAGGACGAGACGGACGTCAATCCGGCTATCCTGTCGGCACTTTCACCGAATGCGGACGAGAATCACGACTTCTTCTCCGGCTCGGGAAGCTCCTACGTCATCGGCAAAGCCGTCAACACCGAAGACGACGACTGGGATTTCTAGAGCGACCTGCACCCAACGAAGCCCGACTCCTGCACACGCGGGAATCGGGCTTCGGTCGTCGATGGGGGAGTGGGTCAGCGCAGAAACCACGCTTCCGGCTTGTCCAGCAATGCTTTTGCGAGGCGCAGACGCGAGGTTTCCGTCATGTCCGAAGGCAATCCGCTCGGCGCGAACCACGCGACCTCGAGGTTTTCGTCGTCCGCCACGTGTGCATCTCCGCCGGTCCACCTGGCCAGGAAGCAGACGTCGAGGTACTGAGTCACGTCACCATTGGGGTACGTAATGGGTTCTGTGACATCGACACTCGTGATCCGAATCAATTCGGCGTCGACGCCGGTTTCTTCCTTCGCCTCCCGCACCGCCGCCGCCGACGGTTCCTCTCCGGGCTCGAGAACGCCGGACACGACGGCCCACTGACCGTTGTCGGCGCGGCGGGTGAGCAGGACCCGGCCGTCGTCGTCGCGGATCACGACGCTCACGCCGGACAGCCAGAGCGGCGCATGACCGACCTTCTCGCGCAAAGCGACAATGAATTCCGGGATCGGCATGATCAGAACCCGACCGTCACAGTTGTGGCGAGCCGCCTCGAATGTGGGAGTAGTGGTTCGTTCCAGTCAGCTCGCATATCCGTTCAAGGTTCCCTTCAAGTCCGCCAATACGGCACGGGCGGCAGTCATCCCGTTTCCGTTCCAGATTTCGTCTTCAGCGACGAACACACGCCGGTCGGTGGCGGCGGCGAGGTCCTGCCACTGGTCGCTCTTCATGATCTCGGTGCCGTAGGTACGGCCGTTCGGCCCGCCGAAGAGTACGTAGATCAAGTCACCTTCGGCGGCGCTGAGATCGTCGGCCGGAATCGGTGCTGTGGTCGCATCGGTCAATCGCTGCGCCGGTGGGCGCCGGACGCCGACGTCGCTGAGGATCTGTCCGGCGAAGGATGCGGGACCCTCGATCTGCAGGTCCTTCGAACCGAACCGAACCACTGATGCCTGCGTCTGTGATGCATTCAATGCGTCGCCGAGCTGCACGACGTCCTGCTGGTAGCGGTCCAGCTCCGTCGCAGCCGCGGACGAACGGCCAAGTGCCTGGCCGGCGAGGGCGAACTGCGCTTTCCAGTACACGGGATCCGAGCCGGCGAACACGGTGGGGGCAATGGCGTCGAGTTGCCCGTACAAACCGTCGGACGCCGGACTGGACCCGAGGATCAAGTCCGGCGCGGCGGCCTTCACGGCGTTGACGTCGGGTGCGCTCACGGGGCCGACGCTCGGAATCTCCGAGATGCCGAAACCGAGGTACGACGGTTGAGGCGAGTCGACACCGGTCGCGGCGCCCACTACCCGCTCCCACAGACCGAGGGCGCACACGGCGTCCATCGAGACGCTGTCGAGGACCACGATCCGTTGGGGATCGGAAGGAACCTCGGTTTCGCCCGCAGTGTGTACGACTCGACGCTTCACCCCGGGGCCCGCTCCCGGGTCGGCTTGCGTCGGCGTCGGGCACGCGGTGGCGGTGTCGCGTTCGATACCCATCACGCCGGCACCGGCGATCGACGTAGTGGTCCGGACGATGGTGCTCGCGGGATCGTCCGACGAGTCGGACGAGCAACCACCGAGGACGAGCATCGTGGCGGCGATCCCCAGGATCGAGACACGACGAATGGACGTGCGGGCGGTCGTGCGTGAGAGAACAGACGTGCGTGAGAGAACAGACAAGTCGACGGCTTCCTGTGTGAGCGGGCGCCGTTCAGGTTAGCTGTTCGACTCAGCTGTTCTGCTTGTCCACCTCGAACGTGTCCGAGAGGTCGTCGAGGATCATGTGGGCGCCCTGGATGCTGACCGGCGACATCCAACGTGAATCGTCCACGTCGACCTTGCGTCCTCGAAGGGTCTGCCACAGCGGGCTCTCGAGGAACGGCTTCGCAGCTGCGGCGCTCTTGCCCTCGGCGTCTTGCCAGGTGCTGATGAAGATGACGTCCGCGTCGGCTTCGTTGATCAGCTCGGGGCTGATCTTCATCATGATGTTTCCGGCATCGGCGGGGTCAGGTCCCTGGTTGTCCGGGCGCTTCAATCCGGCGTCCTGAAGGACGATGCCGCTGAACGAGGTGGTGCGGTAGAGGCGTGCCGTCGGTTCACCGGCGAATCGGACTACCGAGATGACCGGGTTGTTCGCCTTCTCGTTGATTTCCTTGCCGACGGTGGCTGCGCGGGTTTCGTACTCGGTGATCTTCGCCTCGGCCAGTGACTCCTTGCCCAGCGCTTGACCGACCAGGCGGATGTTGTCCTTCCACGTCGGGCCGGTCGTCTGAGTGAAGACGGTGGGTGCGATCGCGGACAGTTGTTCGTAGTTCTTCCCGTCGCGGACCTCGGCGGAGATGATGAGGTCTGGCTGCAGTGCGGCGATCTTCTCGAGGCTTGCACTGCTGACCGTGCCGACCGAGACGGCGTCCGCGGCGAATTCCTCCCGCGAGGATCCGAGGTAGTCGGGAAGACCGGGCTCGCGGTAGTCGACGTAGCCGACGAGCGGGGATTCGAGGAGAAGGACGGCGTCGGTGAAGCTGTTGTCGAGCGCGACGATCCGCTGGGGTGCTGCCGGGATTTCGGTGCTTCCACGGAAGTGTTCGATCGTGCGGGGGAATGCGCCCGACTCGGTCGAGGTGGTGGTTGCAGCGGGCTCGTCGTTACTCGAGCAGGCTGGAACGACCAAGGCGATCGAGGCTGCGACGGCTACCAGCGCGGCGCGGCGGGGAAAGAATTTCACTGAATACTCCTGAGGTGAGTTAGGCGAGGGTGACCTTATCAGTCGAGGAGATGGCCGAAAACGGACACCGGCCGAATTCTTCGACGGGTACGACACGCCGATTCGGATGTGGGTTCGGACTCCCGAGGGAACATAAACCGCAGGTCGTTCGTTTGGTGCCCCCAAAAACGGATGCTCGAGTACGACGCAGAGTAGGACCGGGTCGCGGTGCCTCGGAGTCACGGTCTACGATTCGATGAGCGCAAGCCAGAAGCCGTTGTCCGCAGCCCGGGCGACGGACCCTGCGGGCGCAACCAAGGGCTCTTTGACGGAGTCTGCGGAGCGACCAAAGGCACATTCAGGAGGATCAGTGACTGCCGTAGCGCCCCAGCCAGTCCCCACGATAGCGCCGGCCAGGCCTTACCCGCCGCGGCAGGGACCCAAGGGCTCATTCATTTTCAAGATGATCACGACCACCGATCCCAAGGTGCTCGGAATCATGTACCTGGCGACTTCCATCGCCTTCTTCCTCATCGGTGGCCTCATGGCACTGATGATGCGTGCCGAACTTGCTGTACCCGGCATGCAGTTCCTTTCCAACGAACAGTTCAACCAGCTGTTCACCATGCACGGCACGATCATGCTGCTGCTGTACGCGACCCCGATCGTCTTCGGCTTCGCGAACTACATTCTTCCGCTCCAGATCGGTGCACCTGACGTCGCGTTCCCGCGTCTGAACGCGTTCAGCTACTGGCTGTACCTGTTCGGCGCGATCATCACGACGGCCGGATTCGTCACGCCCGGTGGCGCAGCAGACTTCGGTTGGACGGCATACACGCCGCTGACCAGCGCGCTGCACAGCCCCGGCGTCGGCGCCGACCTGTGGGTCTTGGGTCTGGCTGTCGCCGGCCTCGGCACCATCCTCGGTGGCGTCAACATGGTCACCACCGTGATTTGCCTGCGCGCACCCGGTATGACCATGTTCCGCATGCCGATCTTCACCTGGAACATCTTCATCACCAGCATCCTGATCCTGCTGGCGTTCCCGCTGCTGACCGCTGCATTCATGGGCCTGTTCGTCGACCGCCATCTCGGTGGGCACATCTTCGACCCGGCAACGGGCGGTGTGCTCCTGTGGCAGCACCTGTTCTGGTTCTTCGGGCACCCCGAGGTGTACATCATCGCGCTGCCGTTCTTCGGCATCGTCTCGGAGATCTTCCCGGTCTTCAGCCGTAAGCCGATCTTCGGCTACAGCGGCCTGGTGTATGCAACGTTGGCCATCGCCGCTCTGTCGATCGCTGTGTGGGCTCACCACATGTACGCGACCGGCGCTGTTCTCCTGCCGTACTTCTCGTTCATGACGTTCCTGATCGCAGTGCCGACAGGTGTGAAGATCTTCAACTGGATCGGCACGATGTGGAAGGGGCAATTGACCTTCGAATCGCCGATGCTGTTCTCGATCGGCTTCCTGATCACCTTCCTCTTCGGTGGTCTGTCGGGCGTCATCCTCGCGAGCCCGCCGCTCGACTTCCACGTCACGGACAGCTACTTCGTCGTCGCCCACTTCCACTACGTGGTCTTCGGTACGGTCGTGTTCGCCACGTACGCCGGTATCTACTTCTGGTTCCCGAAGATGACTGGCCGCATGATGGACGAGCGCCTCGGCAAGTGGCACTTCTGGACCACGTTCGTCGGCTTCCACGGCACGTTCCTCGTCCAGCACTGGCTCGGTGCCGAAGGTATGCCGCGTCGTTACGCCGACTACCTGCCCTCGGACGGGTTCACGGTTCTGAACTCGGTGTCCACGATCTTCGCGTTCGTACTCGGTGCCTCGACGCTCCCGTTCATCTGGAACGTCTTCAAGAGTTACCGCTACGGCGAAGTGGTCACCGTCGACGATCCGTGGGGCTACGGAAACTCGCTCGAGTGGGCGACAACTTGCCCGCCGCCGCGTCACAACTTCACCGAGTTGCCGCGCATCCGCAGCGAGCGTCCGGCCTTCGAGCTGCACTACCCGCACATGGTGGAGCGGATGCGCGCAGAAGCGCACGTCGGCCCCGGTCACGGTGGGAAGAACGCCAGCACCGTGCTCGAAGATGCTCGTCACGAGCCGCTCACAGTCGGGGACGAAGGCGACCCCGGCACCGACAGCCGCTCCTGAGCGAAGTAACACACTGAAGTAATCAGCGAAGGCCCCGCCCGAGTAACGGGTGGGGCCTTTCGCTTGGCACAATAGTGACGATCAAGACGCGAACGAAGAAACGATCGGAGTTTTCGGTGGGTGCCTCTGACACCACTGTTCTGGTGACTGTGACCGGGCCGGACCGCCCTGGCGTCACCTCGGTACTGTTCGCGGCGCTGTCGCGGCACGATGTGCGTCTGCTCGACGTGGAGCAGGTGGTGATTCGAGGTCGACTGACACTCGGCGTCATGGTGGCCTGCCCGAACGATCCCGAAGCCCTTCAGGAAGAGCTCGAACAGGCGATGGCGACGGTCGGAATGAACGTCGACATCGAAATCGGTGCCGATCCAGGTCGACCTGCAGTGTCCACTCACGCGGTCGTTGTTCTCGGCAGCCCCGTCAATGCCCGCGCAATGCGCTCGGTAGCACGCGAACTCGCGAAGCAGGGCGCCAACATCGACTCCATCCGTGGTGTCGCCGACTATCCGGTCACCGGCCTCGAACTCAGCGTCAGCGCAGCCGATACTGTCGACGGCGACGCGAAGCTGCGTACCGGACTCGCCGAGGTCGCCGCTCTCGAAAACGTCGACATCGCAGTCGAGCGCGCAGGACTGGCTCGCCGGGCCAAGCGTCTGATCGTGTTCGACGTGGACTCGACGCTCGTACAGGGCGAGGTCATCGAGATGCTCGCCGCGAAGGCCGGCGTCGAGGACGAGGTCCGCGCCGTCACCGAAGCTGCGATGCGCGGCGAGATCGACTTCACCGAATCACTGCACCAGCGTGTGGCGACACTCGCCGGTCTCGACGCGTCCGTCATCGACGAGGTGGCAGAGAGCATCGAACTGACGCCGGGGGCGCGCACCACGATTCGCACCCTGCGTCGCCTCGGATTCCACTGCGGCGTGGTGTCCGGCGGTTTCCGCCAGGTCATCGAAGGCCTCGCACACGAACTCGAACTGGACTTCGTGCACGCCAACACCCTCGAGATCGTCGACGGCAAGCTGACCGGACGTGTGATCGGTGAAATCGTCGACCGCGCCGCGAAGGCCGTTGCGCTGCGCAAGTTCGCCGATCAGGTCGGTGTGCCGATGGAACAGACTGTCGCCGTCGGTGACGGTGCCAACGACATCGACATGCTCAACGCCGCGGGACTGGGTGTGGCGTTCAACGCCAAGCCCGCGTTGCGGGAGGTCGCGGACGCGGCTTTGTCGCATCCCTTCCTCGATGCTGTGCTGTTCATTCTCGGTGTGACCCGCGACGAGGTCGAGGCTGCGGACGCCGTCGACGGTGGCGTACGACGCGTACCGATTCCATGAGTTCCGATCCAGCAGTCAGTTCCGATCCCGATTCTCGCTGGCGCGAGCGCCACGCGGTGTTGGCCGCTGGGTACGGTGGGCGAGACGATCCCGCGGATCCGGCACTGGTGTTGGCGATGCCGATCATTCTCCACATCCCGAAGGCAGACCCGCCGAAGCGCACTGCACTGCTCGAGGCTGCCGCAACGGCGGCAGTGGCGCTGTGCCTGGACGAACGCGTCGGGTTCACCGAAGACGGGGAGCCCGGCCCGTGGCACGAGGACTATTCGGCGTGGGTGGGTGCCCGGATCCGGAAAGTGTCTCGCCGAGCGCGTGGAGCCCAGTGGCTCGCCGCGCAAGAGGTACCGGGAATCACCGTCGACGTGGATGGTGCCCAGGCGCGGGCTCTGGTTCCCGGGCCGGTCGGAGAACTGGACCCGCGAATCAAGAAGTTGCAGATCGGTGGCACCGACCTGGAGCACGACGAGCCTGGCCAGCCCGAGCCCGGTCTTCCGGTGCTGTGGATCGACTCGGAGCTCGAGATGACGGTAGGCAAGGCGTCGGCACAGGTAGGGCATGCCTCGATGTTGTTGGCAGCGGCCATGTCCGAGAAACAGTGCTGGGCATGGGCGCAGAACGACTTTCGTTGCTCGGTACGCGACGCAAGTTCGAAACAGTGGGCCGAGGCAGTAGATCGATTGAAGCGGTCGGAGGCTGTCGCGGTTCGCGACGCAGGGTTCACGGAAGTGGCACCAGGCTCCATGACAGTCATCGCGGTTCCGTAGAGACCTAACCGACCAGTCCAGTATCGACAACTTGGCTATGGATGAACAGTCCAGTGGCCTTCAAGATAGTCGAGTGTTGATACGGAGATTCGCCTCGCTGTTCGTTGGTCTGTGGTTGTACGGCTTCTCGATGGCCATGATGATCACAGCCGGCCTCGGACTGGACCCCTGGGATGTGTTCCATCAGGGCGTGGCCGAGCATGTTTCGCTGAGTTTCGGCGTGATCACTGCGATTACCGGTGCGGTGGTACTGCTGCTCTGGATTCCGATCCGTCAGCGGCCAGGGTTCGGCACGGTCGCCAATGTCGTGGTCATTGCAATCTCGGTGGATACTTCACTGGCCTTCTTGCCGGTCTTTGATTCCGTGCCAGTTCGCGCCGCGATCATGGTCGCGGGAATCCTCCTCAACGGACTGGCCAGCGTTCTCTACATCGGGGCAGGCATGGGGCCGGGTCCCCGCGACGGGTTGATGACAGGACTGGTGGCGCGCACCGGCTTGTCGGTCAGGCTCGTGCGTACCAGCATCGAAATCGCGGTCCTCGCTACCGGATGGCTCCTCGGTGGAACGGTTGGCGTCGGAACAGTGTTGTACGCCTTCGGGATCGGGCCGACCATTCAATTACTGATCAAGGTGCTGCCGGATTCCATGACAGCAGCGGTTACCGGCGGACGTGTCACGGAACGTAAGGCCAAGACCGTGGGTCCGGTCAATGAGATCTCCGTGCCGACGGGAACTTCGGCCGTGGAGGCAGGTTCGCCGGTCGGTGACGCCGAATCGAACGATGCAGTCAATGTGCCGTCGAACCATTCCGGAGTGCCGACGGTGACCTGAACCGGTCCACCGGAATGCAGGATCAGGAGCCAACTGTCGTCACCGAGTGGGCGCCCGGTCCGAGTGTGAGACCGAACGTCGGCTCCGTCGATCCAGGCCTGCAGCGTTCGGTGACTCTCGTCGTACCATGCGGTGTCGTCGAACTCGACGCCGGCAGCGTCGAACCAGACGAGGTCCGGGTGCTCCAGTCTTCTTCTGCCTTCGAAGAATTCGGGCTGACGCAACGCCGGTGCCGCTCGGCGTAATCCGAACGCTCGGGAGACGAACTGCACCAACGACTGATCGGCCGCCGTCCAGTCCAGGGCCCACGAATCGGCTGGGGAGGCAAGTGTGGGAACACAATACGCGTTGTTGTTTCCGCCGAGACTGTGGCCGAACTCGTCTCCGGCGGTGAGCATCGGTGTGCCTGTCGACAGCACGAGCGTGGCCAGTAGCGCCCGTACATGACGTGCCCTGGCGTCCTGAATCTCGGGATCGGTGCTCGGGCCTTCGATTCCGTGGTTGAACGAATCGTTGTGATCGGCGCCGTCACGATTGTCTTCACCGTTGGCTTCGTTGTGCTTGTGGTTGTACGCGACCAGATCGGCGGCGGTGAACCCGTCGTGCGCTGTGACGAAGTTGATCGACGCCCATGGGCGACGGCCGCTGCCGGCAAAGATGTCCTCGGACCCGGCGAGGCGCGACGCGACCTTCCGGACGCTGGAGCCGCCGTTCCAGAACTGGCGAATAGTGCTGCGGTACTTGTCGTTCCATTCCGACCATTGGAGTCCGAAGTTTCCGACCTGGTAACCGTCGGCAGTGGCATCCCACGGTTCGGCGATGAGCTTGCACCGGGTCAGTACCGGATCGGAGGAGATGGCCGACAAGATGGACGCCCGCTGGTCGAAGCCGCCGCCGCGCGGCCTACCCAACGCGCTCGCGAGATCGAATCGGAAGCCGTCGACACCCATTTCGGTGG
The DNA here is from genome assembly GCF_009707305.1 of Rhodococcus sp. AQ5-07. Classification (NCBI taxonomy): domain Bacteria; kingdom Bacillati; phylum Actinomycetota; class Actinomycetes; order Mycobacteriales; family Nocardiaceae; genus Rhodococcus; species Rhodococcus sp. AQ5-07. The sequence continues at coordinate 924,201 of NZ_CP046099.1, forward strand.
CCCAGTAGCGGAGGCTGTCGGTGATCATGCGGACGGCGATGGGGGAGCAGGCGTCGACCGTGTTGCCGCACCCGGTCAGGTCGATGTCGCGGCCGTCGCCGTCGAGAAGGTAGTAGCCGGGGCCGTCCAAACCTCGCCAGCTGACGCTGATTCCGTCGACACTCTGCTCGCAGGTGTGGTTGTAGACGACGTCGAGGATGACCTCGATGCCTGCCGCGTGTAGTGCGTCGACCATGATCCGGAACTCGGTGACTTCGCCGCCCGGAGTTGCCGCGTATCCGGGATGCGGGGCGAAGTACGACGCCGTCGAGTATCCCCAGTGGTTGCGCATCCCTCGCTCGCGGACGCTCTGTTCGGTCAGAAACGCCTGTACGGGAAGCAGTTCCACGGCGGTGACGCCGAGTGAGACGAGGTGATCGATCACGGCCGGTGCCGTCAGGCCGAGGTACGTTCCGCGGTGGGCGGCGGGTACTCCTGGATGACTGGCGGTGTACGCGCCCACATGCAGTTCGTAGATCACGCTTTCCTCCCACGGCGTCTCGAGGCGGGCTCCGGCGGGCACGAGGCCGGGAGTCACCACGGACAGCGGCACGTGGCCGAGCGAGTCGAGGGTAGACGGGTCGCCGAAAGGATCGTCGGCGTACGACAGGAGGGCACGGTGGTCACCGAGTTCCCCCTCGATGCGGCACGCCCACGGATCGATGAGCAGCTTGTGTGGGTTCAGTCTCAGTCCGGCGCGCGGATTCCACGGGCCGCTTGCCCGAATTCCGTATCGCTGCCCCGCACCGATCCCGGCGATGATCCCGTGCCAGATTCCGTACGTGTGTTGCCGGAGTTCGACGCGATCTTCGTTTCCGTCCTGGTCGATCAGGCAGATCTGGACGCTCGACGCAGCTGGTGCGTGGACCGCGAACTGGGTTCCGGAGTCCACGATGTTGGCGCCGAGTGGGAACGGAGACCCGGGCGTCGGGGTGCGAGTTTCGATGAGAGGCGACACGCAAGATGATCCTGCCGTGAACGGCCGGAGAATGTGCGGGAAGATGTTCGGGTGCCGCTACCTGATCCAGATCTGCTCATCGATTTCGACAACGTACTCATCCGTCGGGGAGGGTCCACTCTGGTGGGGCCCGTCACCTGGAAAGTGGAGCTGGACGAGCGATGGGTGGTGCTCGGACCCAACGGTGCCGGCAAGACCTCGCTGCTGCGCATCGCGGCCGGTGAGACTTTCCCGACCAGTGGTTCTGCCCACCTCCTTGGCGAAGTTCTCGGCAAGGTCGACGTCAACGAGTTGCGCCCGCGAATCGGTTTGTCCTCGTCGTCGTTGGCGAACCGCGTGCCCGGCGACGAGAAGGTCAGCGACCTCGTCGTGTCGGCGGGCTACGCCGTTCTCGGTCGGTGGCGCGAGGAGTACGAATCCATGGACACCTCGCGCGCTGTGGAGATGCTCGAAAGCCTCGGCGCCGAGCACCTGGCGGATCGCACGTACGGGACGCTTTCCGAAGGCGAGCGCAAGCGCGTCCTCATCGCGCGAGCCTTGATGACCGATCCCGAACTTCTTCTCCTGGACGAGCCCGCCGCCGGGCTCGATCTCGGTGGCCGTGAGGAACTCGTGGCCAGACTCGCCGAACTGGCTGCCGATCCGGACGCCCCGGCTACCGTTCTGATCACCCATCACGTCGAGGAGATCCCGCCGGGATTCACTCACGCACTCCTTCTCAAGGAAGGTGAGGTCGTCTCTCAGGGCCTTCTGGACGACGTCATCACCGCCGAAAATCTGAGCGCGGCATTCAGCCAGTCCATCAGCCTCGACAAGGCGGACGGCCGATACTTCGCGCGCCGCGCGAGGCCGTCCGGAGCTCATCGCGCGTGAGCTTCAGTGGGACCTGAAATGCGTCCCAGATCACAGATCGCGTAGGTTCGCGAAGCATGGCTAACGAGAATGCAAATGCTGTCCCCGAGCCCAAGGATGCGTCGACCGTCATCTTGGTGCGCGATGCCGAATCCGGGATCGAGATCTTCCTGCTTCAACGAGTACAGGGGATGGCGTTTGCCGGGGGCATGACGGTCTTCCCCGGCGGAGGCGTCGACAAGTCCGATGCGACGGCAGAGGTCGAGTGGGCCGGACCGTCGGTCGAGTGGTGGGCCGAGCGGTTCAGCACGGATGTGGCTCGGGCGAAGGCTCTCGTCTTGGCTGCGGTGCGGGAAACGTTCGAGGAGTGCGGCGTCCTACTCGCCGGACCGACCGCGGACACCGTCGTCGCGGACACGGCCGGCTACGCCCAGGACCGAGTAGCTCTCGAAAAGCACGAGCTGTCGTTCAGCGATTTCCTGAAGAAGGAGAACCTGGTCCTGCGAACGGATCTGCTGCGGCCGTGGGCGAACTGGATCACGCCGGTGGGCGAGACCCGCCGCTACGACACGCGCTTCTTCGTCGCAGCGTCACCGACCGGACAGATCGCGGACGGGGTCACCTCCGAGGCCGCCGAGGTGCGTTGGCAGAGCCCGCAGGACGCGCTGGCGCATTGGCGGGAGGGTGGCAGCATCCTGTTGCCGCCGACGTGGAGTCAGCTGACCGAATTGGCCAAGTTCAGTTCGGTGGCGGAGATACTCGCAGCCGAGCCGGAGATTCCCGTCATCCTGCCTACGTTGATCACCGACGAGGAGACTCTGCGCGTCGAGTTCCCGAATCAGGACGGTTACTACGTCGCCGGGCCGCATCCGTGGTCGGTCAAGGCGGCAAAGTAACCTCTCGATCATGGCTGAATTTGTGACTCTCGAGGTTTCCGAAGGCATCGGCACCATCCGTCTGGCGCGCCCGCCCATGAACGCTCTGAACCGTCAGGTCCAGGACGAGTTGGCTGCTGCCGCACACGCTGCGACCGTCGACAAGGCAGTCAAGGCCGTCATCGTCTACGGCGGCGAGAAAGTCTTCGCAGCCGGTGCCGACGTCAAGGAAATGGCCGAGATGGACTACGGCCAGATCCGTGACGCGATCGGCGGCATGCAGGCCGGGCTCGGCGCCGTGGCGTCGATCCCGAAGCCGACCGTTGCCGCGATCACCGGATACGCACTCGGTGGCGGACTCGAAGTTGCACTCTCGGCCGATCGCCGGATCGTCGGAGACAACGCCAAGCTCGGAGTTCCGGAGATTCTGCTCGGAATCATTCCCGGTGGCGGCGGAACGCAGCGCCTGGCTCGTCTGATCGGACCGGCCAAGGCCAAGGATCTGGTCTTCACCGGCCGTTTCGTCGGGGCTGACGAGGCGTTGGCCATCGGTTTGGTCGACGAGGTCGTCGCTCCCGACGACGTGTACACCGCCGCTCGCACGTGGGCCTCGCAGTTCGTCGGGGGAGCGTCACGTGCGTTGGCTGCTGCCAAGGCAGCCATCGACGAGGGTCTGAACACCGACCTGGAATCCGGGCTCAAGATCGAGCAGCATCTGTTCGCCGGATTGTTCGCGACCAAGGATCAGGCGATCGGCATGGAGTCGTTCATCGCCAACGGTCCGGGCAAGGCCGAGTTCACGGGCGAGTAGGCTCCCCTAAACTAGAACTTGTTCATCTCTTACCAGCGAGTAGGATAGCCGCCATGACAGCCAGCCCGAATGACGACGCAACCGTCACGCCGCCCGCCGCTACCGACACCTCGGTAGTCGACCCCGCGCCGCGGCCGCACGCCACGGCCGAAGAGGTCGAGGCCGCTCGTAAGGACACCAAGCTCGCCCAGGTGCTCTACCACGACTGGGAAGCCGAAACCTACGACGACAAGTGGTCCATCTCGTACGACGAGCGCTGCATCGACTACGCACGTGGTCGTTTCGACGCCGTCGCGGGCGATCAGCCGCTCCCGTACGAGCGCGCCCTCGAACTGGGTTGCGGCACCGGATTCTTCCTCCTGAACCTGATGCAGGGTGGAGTCGCCAAGACCGGTTCGGTCACCGACCTCTCGCCCGGCATGGTCAAGGTCGCACTGCGCAATGCAGAAAGCCTCGGCCTTCCGGTCGACGGCCGTGTTGCCGATGCCGAGACCATTCCGTACGAGGACAACACCTTCGACCTGGTCGTCGGCCACGCCGTGCTGCACCACATTCCCGACGTCGAGAAGTCGCTGCGCGAGGTCCTTCGTGTCCTCAAGCCCGGCGGCCGTTTCGTCTTCGCCGGTGAGCCCACGACTGTCGGTAACTTCTACGCCCGCTGGCTCGGCCGCGCGACGTGGGAAGCAACCACACGCGTGACCAAGCTGCCGTTCCTGGCAGATTGGCGTCGCCCGCAGGAAGAGCTCGACGAGTCCTCTCGCGCAGCAGCGCTCGAAGCAGTCGTCGACATCCACACGTTCGACCCCACCGACCTCGAGAACATGGCGAAGTCCGCGGGAGCCGATCAGGTCCACGCTGCCACCGAGGAATTCGCCGCGGCGCTTCTCGGATGGCCGGTCCGTACCTTCGAAGCAGCTGTTCCGCCGGAGAAGCTCGGTTGGGGCTGGGGACGTTTCGCTTTCGGTGGTTGGAAGACGCTCAGCTGGGTCGACGAGAAGGTGCTCCGCCACGTCGTTCCTCGCGGATTCTTCTACAACGTCATGATCACCGGCGTGAAGCCCGGCAACTGAATTGGGTTATGACTTCACCCTCGGCGACGTCGACTATCTCGGAAGTGATTCCGGCGTAGCTGCCTTGGCCGAGGTGGATCAGCTCGAACTGTCCACGCGTACGCGTCTGGCCGACATCGGCCGGGCGCGTACGCGTTTCGGTGATCACATGCCTGCGCTCGTGGACACCGTCCTGCTTCGACGCAAGGCCGTTACGAAACTGCCCGGCAGTGATCAGTGGTTGTTCACGGACGACGCGATGCAGCAGGCCACTCCCGGTGTTGTGGCGGCGCACCGCGCGCAGCGTCTGATCGGGCGCGACGTCCACGACGTGACGTGCTCAATCGGCGCCGAACTGCATGCCTTGACCGGAGTTGCGCATCGCGTGATCGGCAGCGACATCGATTCCGTTCGCCTGGCGATGGCACAGCGCAATGTGCCGAGCGCAGCGTTGTTGCGGGCCGACGCGCTCCGCCCGACGACACGCGACACCGTCGTACTGGCGGACCCCGCCCGGCGATCGGGCGGTCGCCGCACTCACGATCCGGCAGCGTTGATGCCACCTCTACCGGACCTCATCGAGGCGTACTCCGGCCGTGATCTCGCGGTGAAGTGTGCTCCCGGACTCGATTTCGACAATCTGGGCTGGGACGGGGAAGTCGAGGTCGTCTCGCTCGACGGCGGCGTCAAGGAAGCCTGCCTGTGGTCGACGGGACTGGCCGAGTCCGGCGTCACGCGTCGAGCTTCGGTGCTTCGCTCCGACGGGAGCGGGTGGGCGATCACCGACGCCGAGGACGACGTGATTCCGGAGCAAGCTCCGGGGGAGTGGATCATCGACCCGGACGGAGCGGTAGTGCGCGCAGGCCTCGTGCGCCACTACGCGGCCAGACACGGCCTCTGGCAGCTCGATCCACGCATCGCTTATCTGACCGGTGACAGCGTCCCTGAGGGAGTTCGCGGATTCCGGATCCTCGAGCAGATCAAGTACTCGGAGAAACTGCTCAAACAGACACTGTCCAAGCGGGACTGCGGTGTGGCCGAAATTTTGGTGCGAGGAGTCGACGTGGACCCGGCAGTCCTGCGTCCACGGCTCAAGCTCAAGGGCTCGCTTGCACTGAGCGTCGTGATCGTGCGGATCGGACGATCGGCGTCGGCCTTCATCTGTGAGGCTTCCCGCTAGCTCACTTGAAGACGAACAGCTCACCGATTGCGCTGGGCGTCAACACTTCGCCCTTGGGGCCGATCGAGGTGCCGACGGTGAAGCCGACTGCTCCCGGCAACGTGTCCTGATCCACCGTCTCACCGGTTTCGGTGTCGAAGGTGATCAGGCTCAGTCCGTTCTCACCCTCGCGGACGACGGTGTATCCGGTGTTGCCGGCGGTCTGCGCCGGAACGCCCAGTTGCAGAAGGTCTTTACGTTCCCAGGCCAGTTCGGCGTGATCTCCCTCGTCGCGCACGGCAAGGAGGTGGCCCTTGTCGCCGCCGGCGGGAATGATCAAACCGTCGTCGGACGTCGAGGCACTACCGGCCGAGTTGAAGCCGATGTCGTAACTCCACCTGGTGTCACCGGTTTCGGCGTTCACTGCCCAGAGAGATCCGTTGTTGTCGGTGGCGTAGACGGTCTTGCCGTCCTTCGACAGGTCCGGGCTCGTCGCCGTTCCACCGGGAAGCGCGTCGGTGGACCACTCGCGGGTGATGGACGGATTGTCGCCGCCCGTGTACTTCATGGCGACCAGATCGGCTGCCTGAGAACTGGGTCCGTAGAAGGTGAAGTAGAACTTGCCGGTGCCCAGGTCCACTGCCGGGGTATTGGCCACCGGGCAGCCGGACGTGCCGAGGAAGCACTCGTTCAAACCCTTGTTGTCGGGAATGAGTTCTGCATTCGCGCCCTGGTCGATCGACGGCGGCGGGATCAGGTCGAACGACGGAACCACTTTTGCGCCGGTCTGCGGGTCGAGCACGTTGATCTGACCCAATTGGGTGATGAACAACAGGTTTCCGTCGCCGGTGAACTGTGACGAGAGAGGAGTGCCCACAACGAGCGTGCGCCAACGCAATTGACCAGTCTCGGTGAAGGACATCATCGCGCCGCTCTCGCCGACGTAGACATTGGTGGCCGTGTCGACGATGGGTGTGGACGCGACTACTCCGTCGTTGAGTCGAGCGCACCACTTCTTGCGACCCGTATCCATCTGGAACGAGAAGAGATTGCAGCCGTTCTCGGTGCGGGCGGTGACGAAGCTCTGGCCGTTCGCGGCCACCGAGGCGTACGCGGCAACCGGACCGCCGAGAGGGCGTGACCATGCGAACTCGACATCGCGTGATCCGGTGACCGGGCTCGTGTCGCTGTTGCGGGCGTCGGCATGCATGGCCGGCCAACCCGCCGACGCGTACCGGTCCACCCGTCCGTCGTCGCTGCCGCAACCGGCGATCAGGGCCGCAGCGATCGCCGTCGACACCATCACGGACGACCGTAGGACCCGCCGCATCACAATCTCCCTGCCTTCACTTGATCAAGAGCCCTCGGTAACTGCACAAGCCCGGACCAGAGACTATCCCGACCGTGGCAACGTGACGGGGCACACCCCGAGGGTCGGTGAGTCGGCCCCACGTAGGCTGAACACTCATGACGAGCATGTGGGGCGCACCGTTGCGCACTCGATGGCGGGGATCACGCCGAGGCGACAGCGATCAGGCCAAGTTCTTGACGGTCGATTCCCTCAAATGGGTTCTGGCGAACAAGGCGTACACACCCTGGTATCTGGTGCGGTACTACCGTCTCGCCAAGTTCAAGATGGCCAACCCGCACGTGATCCTGCGTGGCATGGTGTTCCTCGGCAAGAACGTCGAAATCCATTCGACCCCCGACCTGTCCCGCCTCGAGATCGGGCGCTGGGTACACATCGGCGACGGCAACGCGATCCGTTGCCACGAAGGTTCGCTGCGCATCGGCGACAAGGTCGTCTTCGGCAAGGACAACGTCGTCAACACCTACCTCGACATCGAAATCGGTGCGTCGACGCTCGTAGCCGACTGGTGCTACATCTGCGACTTCGACCACCGCATGGACGACATCAACACACCGATCAAGGACCAGGGCATCGTCAAGGGCCCCGTCCGTATCGGCCCGGACACCTGGGTGGCAGCGAAGGTCACCGTGCTGCGAAATACCCGCGTCGGACGCGGTTGTGTGCTCGGTGCGCACGCCGTCGTCAAGGGAGACATCCCGGATTTCAGCATCGCGGTCGGCTCGCCTGCGAAGGCGGTCAAGAACCGCAAGTCCGATTGGGAAGCCGGCGCTGCCGATCGTGCGAAGTACATCGCGGCGCTCGAGGACATCGCACGCAAGAAGGCTGCTGCGGACGCTGCCGACGCGTCGTAGCTCACTTTTTGGCAGAACCAGCGATTACTTTCGACGCCGCCACCGGTCTGTATCGGTATCGGCGCCGAAAGTCTGCGCCGGTGAAAGGAGTGCCGACATGAGCGAACAGACACCCGAATGGGTCGTGGCGCAGCGCCGCGAACTGGCGGGGTTTCTCGAAGGCCTGAGCGCGGAGCAGTGGAACGCGCCGACCCTGTGCGACGGGTGGCGGGTCCGCGAAGTGATCGCGCACATCACCATGCCCTACCGATACTCGGCGCCGCGATTCGTCGTGGAAATGGTCAAGTCACGCGGAAACTTCAACAAGATGTCGAATCGGCGAGCGCTCGCCGACGCGTCGGAAGTCGGTGAGCAACAACTGCTTGCCTCGCTTCGCGACAACGTCGCACACCCGTGGAAGCCGCCGGGCGGTGGCTTCGAGGGCGCACTCTCACACGACGTGATTCACGGTCAGGACATTCGCGTGGCACTCGGCGACGACTACGTGGTGCCCGAAGACCGGCTCACTCGTGTGCTCAGCGGACTCTCGCCCAAAACCGTGAAGTATTTCGGCACTGACCTCGACGGCGCTCGGTTGCGCGCCGACGACCGAGACTGGACGTACGGCGCCGGCGCCGAGGTTCACGGAGCGGCGCAGGACTTGTTGCTGGTGTTGTGTGGCCGGATGTTGCCACCAGGCCATCTGCTCGGGGATGCGAGTTCTCGCTTCACCGCGCCCCTCCCGACCCGCTGAGGTCAGCGCTTCAGCGACCAGGGAGCGGCCGCTCGGGAATCTGCGGCCGCGCCAACGGCTGCCGTACCCGACGCTTTGCGCCCGCGTAGACGTGAGCAGTCTCCTCGGCGACCTGATGCCAGTCGAAGTCCGACGTCAGGCGTGCCCGGGCGGCCACTGCCCGTTCCTGCGCCCCGGCGGGATCGTCGAGAACTTCGCGGACCGCCGAGGTGAGCCCGGCGATGTCACCCGGTTGGAACGACATCCCGGTCACCCCGTCGACTACCGCTTCGCCCAGTCCGCCTGCGGTGGACGTGATCAGCGGAGTGCCGGCTGCCGCCGCTTCGAGGGCGATGATCCCGAACGGCTCGTAGCGCGACGGCAGGACGATGGCGTCCGCTCCGTGCAGCCAGCTGAGCAGTTCCGTGTGATCGAGGTTGCCGAGAAAGTCCACTGCCCGCGCCACGCGATGTGTGCGCGCCTGTTGGTAGAGCCAGGTGAACTGGGTGCCTTCGCCCGCGATCGCGAGGGTCGTGCCGGGGTGGCTACGACGAATTCGGGGGAGTGCCGCGATAGCGTCCTGCACACCCTTCTCGTATTCCAGGCGGCCGACGAAGAGGAGTTTCGGCGGCCCTGACCGCGGTCCACGTTCGCGAAAGTTCCACGTGGTCACGTCGATTCCGTTGCGGATGACAGTGATCGGCGGCAGCGTCGGACCGTAGAGTTCGGTCACTTCTTCCTGCATGGACGCCGAACAGGTTATGAGAGAGTCGGATTCGTTTGCCAGCCACCACTCGACCGAGTGGACCTGGCGGTTGATGCGTCCGGAGATCCAACCGCTGTGGCGACCCGCCTCGGTGGCGTGAAGCGTGGAAACCAGTGGGACGTCATAGAATTCAGCCAAGGCGATCGCAGGATGTGCGACCAGCCAGTCGTGTGCGTGCACGACGTCCGGTTGCCAGCCCTCGCCCACTCCTGGCTTGTGCAGCGCCATCCCGGCACGGACCATCGCGTGACCCATCGCGAGGGTCCACGCGAGCATGTCCTCGCCGAAGACGAAGTGTGCCGGGTCCTCGGCCACTGCGACGACAAGGACGCCTTCGGAGATGTGCGTGACCGTCGGGTGCGTCGACGCATCGGTGCCGGAGGGGCGGCGCGAGAGAACCACGACCTCGTGGCCTGCAGCCGCAAGCTCGGTGGCGAGATGGTGGACGTGTCGGCCGAGGCCGCCGACAACGACCGGTGGGTACTCCCACGAGACGATGAGAATCTTCACGACGCGCTCCCGTTCACCAGTTCTGTGTCAGGCAGACGGCGAGCATCCAGCCCCGGGAACAATCCGTCGGCGTGATTCCAGCCTTCGGCCAGCCGCTCGGCCACGGCATCGCGGCCGGAAACGAGCGCTTCGGAGATTTCCCTGGTCGCGTGGGCGTGCTTGTGTGCGCGTTCGCGGGCGTACCCCGCGGCCGAATCCTTGCTCACCATGAATGCCCAATCGCTCGAAACTGTCATCAGTGTCTCGCGAAGGACCTGATCGTTGACCCGGTTTCGCAGTTCCGGTCGGCCGGGTGCGTTGTCGCGGCCGCGAGACTTGTCCACGGTGGTGAGGGCGGTATCGACCACCTCGGAGTTCAGTTGCACGAGGTCGGACACCTGATCGCCGGCCCATACGCGCCAGTCCTTGCCCGATCCCCAGGACGAATCCTCGAGCTGAACGGGTTCGCCCACGTATCCCGATGCCTTGGCGTCGGCGAGGGTGCCGACGCGAATTCCGGCTTCCGGAAGCGCGCGCAGGAGCTTCTCGAGCCACTGCGGGCCTTCGTGCCACCAGTGCCCGAACAGTTCGGTGTCGAATGCTGCGACCACGAGGGCGTCGCGGCCGATGCGGGTGGATTCACTGCGCAGACGCGCCCGAACGGTTTCGACGAAGTCGGCGACATGCTTGTCGACGGCGGCGGCGGCGAGTTCGGGGTCGTACGGCAACTTGTCGGCGGAGTCGACGGTCCGTCCGGTGACCCGCGACGGCTTGAGGCCCGTCTCGTGGTCGTAGGTGTGGAAGTCGCGGTAAGCAGCGTGACCCGGATATCCGGATTTCGGGGACCAGACGCGGTAGCTGACCTGCAGGTCGCGGCCGAAGGCAACCACGTCGGATTCTCGAACCGGGCGACCGAGGGACGTGTCGCCGCGCAAGGCGGGACCGTCGACCATGAAGTGGGTGACGCCCGCTTCGGCGTACCCGCGCTCCATGCCCGGGGTGTACCCGCACTCGGGCCCCCAGATCCCGGTCGGAGTGTGGTTCCACCGGGCATGCGCGTCGGCGAGGCCTTCGCGGAGGGAGAACGCACGCAAGCGAGGGTCGAGCAGCGGTTGGAACGGGTGGGCCAGCGGCCCGCCGAGAAGCTCGAAGGCCTCGCGGTCGATGAGGTCGCGGAACACGGGTGAGGCGCCGTGCTGCCAATGAGTCTCGAAATCTTCGAGAGCCGCTGCGGACGCTCGGTGTTCGCGCGCTCCGAGTTCGCGGTGCGCTGCGTCCGGCATGCCGGCGGCCTCGTGTGCACGGATCTGCCAGTTGCCGAGCCAGTGATGCATACCGGCGAGGCAGTGGGGATCGTCCAACTGGGCCGCGAGCACCGGCGTGATTCCCAGCGTCAGCAGGTGCGATCGGCCCTCGTCGGCCAGGCGTCGTAGCGCGGCGGCGAGCGGAATGTACGACGCAGCCCAGGACTGGTAGATCCATTCCTCGCCGACGGGCCATCTGCCGTGGTTGGCGAGCCACGGCAGATGGGAGTGCAGAACCAGGGCGAACATCCCCGGTTCGGTGACGGGTGTTGCGTTACTCACTCGCCGGATTCCTTCACGGCAGTTTCTTTCACGGCGATAGCGACGAGGTCGAGGCTGTCGTCGATGTCGGGTTCGCTGATGCTGAAGTCGTCGACGGTGATGCCCTCGACGTCGCGGGTGAGATCTTCGGGCCAGGGCTCACCGGCCAACGCGCGGTCGATCTGCGCGTTGATGAACGATCCGCCGTGCTTGGCGTCGAGTTCCTTCAGGCGTGAACCGTGGTGGACGCCGGTCATCAACTGAACGCGGAATCCGGCGTCTTCGAGCAATTCGGTCATTTCGGCGGCGTTGAGCTCACGAGTGTGGAAAGGGTTGAGCGGCGTGTCGCGGCCGGGGGAGAACGTGATCCGGTTGGGGGTACTGATCAGAAGTTCACCGCCGGGAGCGAGAACTCGGAAGCACTCGCGCAGGAACTGACCCTGATCCCACAGGTGCTCGATCACCTGGAAATTGACGACGACGTCAACCGAGTTGTCGGCCAGTGGAAGCTCGGCGAGGTTGCCGTGAAGCATCTCGACGCGGGGGTAGCGCGCACGAACGTGTTCGACCGCGGAGACGTCGTAGTCGAGGCCGGTAACCTTCGTTGCGACGTCCGCAATCATGTTGGCGCCGTAGCCTTCTCCGGATCCGGCCTCGAGGACTCGGCGGTCCGTGCAGCGCTCCAGAAGTGCGCGGTACACCACTTCGTGGCGTCGGAACCAGTAGTTCTCCTCGGGGATTCCTGGCACGGTTCGTTCGCCCGTCAAGGGCAGGGGTGCGTCCTCGTGGTTGCTGACACTCGTTTCACTCACCCGTGCGAGATTAGTGCCATCCGAGTAGAACGTGTTCGCCGTGGTCCAGATCACTGCTGTCAATTCCTGTTCGTGCCGTTATGGTGGACGAGGTTCCACGTTAAGTTACCCACCGGTAACTTAACGTGGGGTAATCTGACGCACAGCCGACGTGAACCGAGAAATTCGCCCGTGGGGAGACCTGTCGGACTCTCTTTTCGGACGCTCGGACTGCGCGAGCACCACAGACGATTTATCAGGTGAATTACACACAGGAGGTCGACGAAGACCCATGACGAATATCGTTGTTTTGATCAAGCAGGTCCCCGACACATGGTCCGAGCGCAAGCTGACCGACGGCGACTACACGCTTGACCGTGAAGCCGCCGACGCAGTCCTCGACGAGATCAACGAGCGCTCCGTCGAAGAAGCACTCCTCATCAAGGAAGCTCAGGGCGGTGAGGTAACGGTGCTGTCCGCAGGTCCCGACCGCGCCACCGACGCTATCCGCAAGGCTCTGTCGATGGGCGCCGACAAGGCCGTCCACATCAACGACCCGGCACTGCACGGCTCCGACGCGATCCAGACCGCATGGACGCTCGCTGCTGCTCTCGGACAGATCACCTTCGAGAACGACGAGCCTGCCGACCTGATCATCGCCGGCAACGAGGCCACCGACGGCCGCGTCGGCGCTGTTCCGGCCATCATCGCCGAGTACCTGGGCATCCCGCAGCTCACGCAGCTGCGCAAGGTCGTCGTCGCCGACGGCAAGATCACCGGTGAGCGCGAGACCGACGAGGGCGTCTTCGGCCTCGAGGCTTCGCTGCCCGCGATCGTCTCGGTCACCGAGAAGATCAACGAGCCGCGCTTCCCGTCCTTCAAGGGCATCATGGCCGCGAAGAAGAAGGAAGTTCTCGTTTACACGCTGGCCGACCTCGGAGTCGACCCGGAGACCGTCGGAGTTGCCAACGCAGGCACCACCGTGACGTCCTCCACCCCGAAGCCCCCCCGTACCGCTGGTGAGCGCATCGCCGACGAGGGAGACGGTGGCACCAAGATTGCCGCTTACCTCGTCAGCAACAAGGTCATCTGATCGCGCCCTTCTAGACATCCAGCAGAAGAACTCAGGGAGAGTTAAGTCATGGCAGAAGTACTTGTGCTCGTAGAGCACGCAGAGGGTGCGCTGAAGAAGGTCAGCACCGAACTCATCACCGCTGCACGCGCACTCGGTGAGCCGTCGGCAGTTGTCGCCGGCCCCGCGGGCACCGCAGCAAAGCTCGCCGACGCTCTGGCAGCAGCCGGAGCCGAGAAGATCTACGTCGCCGAGTCCGACGACATCGACGGCTACCTCGTCACCCCCAAGGTCGACGTTCTCGCCGCTCTGGTCGAGTCCACCAGCCCGGCAGCAGTCATCACCGCAGCCGGCACCGAGGGCAAAGAGGTTGCCGGTCGTCTGGCCGCACGTCTGGGCTCCGGACTGCTGACCGACGTCATCGAGATCAAGGCTGACGGCACCGGCGTCCACTCCATCTTCGGTGGCGCGTTCACCGTCGAAGCCAAGGCCAACGGCGACGTTCCCGTCTACTCGGTTCGTCCGGGTGCAGTCGAGGCTGCTCCGCAGGCCGGCGCAGGCGAGCAGATCACCGTCGAGGTTCCGGCTCAGGACGAGAGTGCCGTCAAGGTCACCTCGCGTGAGCCCATCGTCGGCGGCGACCGCCCCGAGCTCACCGAGGCGTCGGTTGTCGTCTCCGGTGGACGTGGCGTCGGCAGCGCGGACAAGTTCTCCGTCGTCGAAGAGCTGGCCGATTCCCTCGGTGCTGCAGTCGGTGCTTCGCGTGCCGCTGTGGACTCGGGTTACTACCCCGGACAGTTCCAGGTCGGTCAGACCGGTAAGACGGTCTCCCCGCAGCTGTACATCGCGCTCGGCATTTCCGGTGCCATCCAGCACCGCGCCGGCATGCAGACGTCCAAGACCATCGTCGCGGTCAACAAGGACGAAGAGGCACCCATCTTCGAGATCGCCGACTTCGGCATCGTGGGCGACCTGTTCAACGTCGCACCGCAGCTCACCGAAGCTGTGAAGTCCCACAAGGGCTAAAAAGCACAAACTGCTGTGCGCCTTTATCAACCCCCCGCGGTTGATAAAGGCGCACAGTGCTTTATTCACCCGGCCTGCATCGGCATGTCACTTCGTCGATACCGAGACGCCGTTCGCGCTCGATAAACCTTGCGCATGACAATTACGTCAGTCCTTCGCTCCGCGAGTGACAATCTCGGCCGTGAGGTCGCCCAGCCGAGATATTCCCTGATCGTCTCCTCCGACCGCGAGCATCGTGTCGCAGCGCAGCGCCTTCGATACCGAGTGTTCGCCTCCGAGCCAGGCTTCTCCCTCCCGGCCTCGGCCGGGGTGTTCGAACTCGACGCCGACGGCTTCGACGAATTCTGTGATCATCTACTCGTTCGCGACAACATCACCGAGGAGTACGTCGGCTGCTACCGAATGCTGCCGCCGGATTCCGCGGCGGCGGCGGGTGGGTATTACACCGCAACCGAATTCGACATCTCCGCGCTCGATCCGGTGGCGAACAGGATCGTCGAAATGGGTCGCGCTTGCGTCGATCCCGCGCACCGCACCGGATCCGTCCTGAGCCTGATGTGGTCGGGCATTCTGCACTACCTCGAACTGACCGGATACGAATGGGTGATGGGCTGCGTCTCCGTGCCCATCCTCCCGAACCCCGATTCAATTGCCGGCGCCGATGTCCGCGGCGTCCGTGACTTCGTGATGAACAAACACGCCAGTCCGGGGTCGCGGCGGGTGACGCCACGAAACCCGGTGGTCCTCGGCGGTCTGACGCTCGACGAGATTGCCGCACCGGAACGCGTGACGATGCCGCCGTTGCTCCGTGGCTACTTGCGGATGGGCGCGATGATCTGCGGGGAACCTGCTCACGATCCCGAGTTCGGTGTGGCCGATTTTGTTGCGCTGCAAGGCCTTCACTCCGCCAACAAGCGCTATCTGGAACGGCTGCGATCGGCGGCCGCCGCACACGAATCGGGGATCGGCTGATGACCGCGACGGTGCCGTATTGGGTGCCGACGAGCCCCTGCGGCGACGGGTGCCTACCTACGGACGCACCCGGTGTGTCGAGTATCACCGTGATGGCCCGCGGGGTCATGGTCGGCGCCGCACTGGTGACTGCGCCGGTGCTCTCGGCCGGCTGGCTGCTCCCGCGCACCTGGCGTACGGAGATGCAACGCGGATACTCGCGCGCGTTGCTGCGTTGTCTGGGAATGAAGCTCACGGTCGACGATCAGCGGTTGGGGCGCGCCGAACCGGCGGGCGTGATGGTTGTCGCCGGTCACGTGTCGTGGACCGACGTCCTCGTCGCGAGTGCCGTTGCCCCGGCCAACTTCGTCGCCCGTGCAGACCTGCTCGACTGGGCAGTGCTCGGTGGTCTCGCGCGCCGGATGCGCGTAGTGCCCATCGATCGCGCCCGACTGCGTGAACTTCCCGGAACCGTCGACGTCGTTCGCGAACGACTTCAGCGTGGTGTCCGCGTAATGGTGTTTCCCGAGGGAACGACCTGGTGCGGGCGGGCGTACGGAGGTTTTCGCCCGGCGATGTTCCAAGCTGCCGTCGACGCCGAATGCCCGGTTCAGCCGATGGCGATCCGCTACGAGAACGCCGACGGTTCCCTGTGCACCGGGCCGTGCTTTGTCGGCACCGAAACTATCGGTCAGTCCATCCGTCGGATCCTGCGTCAGAAGAACGTCGAGGTGAAGGTCAGGCTGGCTCCGCTCGAGGAGGCAGGGGAGTGTCGAGTCGACCTCGCGCAGCGATGCGAGAGAGCCGTACGTGGCGTCGAAACCATCGATTTGGCAGCTCACGACATCTTCGACCCCGCACTGGAACTCGTGACACAAGCCGTGGGACAAATCGATACCTCCCCGGCAATGACCGCTTAGCCTGCTGAGCGAGGCTGGGCGAACTCTCGTGCTGGGCTATCCTTGTCAAGCCATGACTCTGCCTGCACACAGTGCCCACGCCGGATTTCCGGTGTACCTCGATCATGCCGCCACGACTCCGATGTCGGCAGCCGCTATCGAGGCGATGACCGATACCTTCAAAACCGTGGGCAACGCGTCCTCGCTGCACGGTTCCGGCCGTGCGGCCCGGCGCCGCGTCGAGGAGTCGCGGGAATCGATCGCTGCCAGCCTGGGTGCGCGGCCTTCGGAGGTCATCTTCACCTCCGGCGGAACCGAGAGCGACAATCTCGCGGTCAAGGGCATCTACTGGGCTCGCCGTGACGCCGATCCGCGACGCACTCGCATCCTGGCCAGTTCCGTCGAGCATCATGCGGTGCTCGACACCGTCGAGTGGCTCGAGCAGCACGAGGGCGCGCGCGTGACGTGGTTGCCGGTCGACGAGAACGGTGTCGTTGACCCGCAGACCTTGCGCGACGAGCTTTCCGTCCACGCCGACGAGGTAGCACTCGTTACGGTGATGTGGGCCAACAACGAGGTCGGCTCCATCATGCCGATCGTGGAGTTGGCGGAGATTTCGGCTGAGTTCGAGATTCCGATGCACAGCGACGCGGTTCAGGCCGTTGCGCAATTGCCGGTCGATTTCGCGGCGAGCAAGTTGTCCGCGCTGAGCATCGCGGCGCACAAGTTCGGTGGTCCGCACGGCGTCGGCGCACTGCTGCTCGGACGCCAGGTTCCGTGTGTGCCGCTCCTTCACGGCGGCGGACACGAACGTGATCTGCGTTCGGGCACTCCGGATACTGCGGGCGTTGTCGGGATGGCTGCGGCGCTGCGCGCAAACGTCGAGAACTTCGATTCCAGCACAAGGGAATTGGCGCAGTTGCGTGACCGTTTGATCGACGGAGTCCTGGAGATTCTTCCCGAGTCGGTGCTCAACGGCCCGACCGGATCCGATCGGCTTCCCGGTAACGCGCACTTCACCTTCCCCGGCTGCGAGGGCGATTCGTTGCTGATGCTGCTCGACGCCGCCGGTATCGAATGTTCCACCGGTTCGGCCTGCACCGCCGGTGTGGCCAGAGCCAGCCATGTCTTGATCGCGATGGGCGTCGAATCGCCCGTCGCGCGTGGCTCACTGAGATTTTCGCTCGGACATACGTCGAGTGTCACCGATGTGGACGCGCTGATCGCTGCGCTTCCACAAGTAGTAGAGCGCGCTCGGGCCGCCGGTCTTGCCGGTGCCGGTTCGCGTGGAGGGGATCGCTGATGCGAGTACTCGCAGCCATGAGCGGAGGTGTCGACTCCGCTGTCGCCGCCGCCCGCGCTGTTGCCGCCGGACATGACGTCGTCGGCGTTCATCTTGCGCTGTCCACGGCGCCGGGTGCATTGCGGACGGGTTCGCGTGGATGCTGCTCGAAGGAAGATGCCGGCGACGCCAGGCGCGCTGCCGACGTCCTCGGAATACCCTTCTACGTCTGGGATTTCGCCGATCGCTTCAAGGAAGACGTGATCGACGACTTCGTGGCGTCGTACGCAGCGGGTGAGACCCCCAATCCGTGCCTGCGGTGCAACGAGAAGATCAAGTTCACCGCACTGGCCGACCGTGCGGTCGCTCTCGGCTTCGATGCCGTGGCGACCGGTCACTACGCGCGCCTCGAAGACGGCGTCCTACGCCGGGCGGTCGACGCGGACAAGGACCAGTCGTATGTCCTCGGTGTGCTGACGGCCGATCAGCTTTCGCGAGCGATGTTCCCGATCGGTGACACACCGAAAGAACAGATCCGCGAGGAAGCCGCCGAGCGCGGTCTGGCTGTGGCGAACAAGCCTGACAGCCATGACATCTGCTTCATCCCGACCGGCGATACCCGAGCATTCCTGGGTGCGCGCATCGGCGTTCGTCCGGGAAGCGTCGTCGATGCCGATTCGGGTGAGGTCCTCGCTGCACACGACGGCGTACACGGCTTCACGATCGGACAGCGCAAGGGGCTCGGCGTCGAAGGTCCCGCAGGTGACGGCCGTCCGCGGTACGTGACCGCGATCGAGCCCGAAACCGGAACGGTGCGAGTCGGTTCGGCCAAGAATCTCGACGTCTGGGCCATCTCGGCCCAGCGCGCGATCTGGACCTCGGGCCAGGCGCCGGAGGGCCCCGTCGAGTGCATGGTGCAGGTCCGTGCGCACGGCGGACTTGCGCAGGCCGTTGCGGACGCCGTCGACGACGGTACTTCGGGCGGCGGCATCTCCATTTCGTTGCGCGAACCACTGACCGGCGTCGCGAAGGGCCAGGCCGTCGTGCTGTATCGCCCCGACAGCGAACTGGGCGACCAGGTTCTCGGCAGTGGCACCATCTCCGGCACCGAATCCGAGCCGAACACACTGTGACACAGCAGGTTTCCATCGGTGGCCTCGTCACCGGAATCGGATCCTGGCCGGGCACGGACGCCCGCGAAAGCGCCGCAACCATCCTTGGCGAACTGGGCGGTTTCCCACACCTGGTGGAGTTGCCGAGCCGCGGTCTCGGCGCTGACATGGTCGGCCGAGCAGGCGCCATTCTGGTCGACATCAACCTCGATGCCTCAACCCGCGCCTATCGCGTCGTGCCTCGGCGGGGCAACGTCGCGAAGCGAGCCGAGGACTTCCTGAATCAGGATCTCGACGCACTCGAGGAAGCCTGGGAATCGGCCCGTCTGGTCGGCGGAGACCACGTGATAAAGCTCCAAGCTGCCGGCCCGCTGACACTCGGCGCCGAGATCGAGGTTGCAAACGGTTCGCGAGTTCTCGTCGACCGTGGGGCACTCCGGGACATCGCCGAATCACTTGGTGAGGGGCTCGCGCGCCACGCCGCCGAGGTCACTCGTCGTACCGGTGCCCGAGTGGTGATCCAATTGGACGAGCCGCAGCTCGCGGCAGTGCTGGCCGGTTCACTACCCGGGCGCACCAAGATGGAGAGCGTTCCGGCTCTCCCGGAACCCGAGGCGCTCGCCGTTCTCGACTCGACGATCAGCGGTTGCGGACTGCCCACAATCGTCCACAGTTGCGGCGCCGACATGCCGTGGGATCTGCTGAGGCGAAGCCAGGCGTTCGGCGTGAGCTTCGACATGTCGCTCATCGGCTCACGTGATCTGGACGGCATCGGCCAGTTGTTCGACGCCGGCAAGGAATTGGCGCTCGGTCTGGTTCCTTCCGCCCCGCCGGAAAAGCCGGTGACGTGGAAAGAGTGCGCGATGCCGGCCGTCACCCTGATCGATCGTCTCGGCTTCTCGCGTGAACTCCTGCAGAACCAGGTCGCGGTAACCCCAAGCTGTGGTCTTGCGAGTGCGAGCCTCGAGTGGAGTCGAGCCGCCCTTCGGCTGTGCACAGACGTCGGCAAGGCATTGGTGGACGATCCGTCGGCGTTCTGATGTGTTGCGTTCTGACGTGGAGTCGTGTGGTGTGTCGGTGTGAACCGATAATCTTCTAGCTGTGACTGAAACCGCGGATGCAATGCAGCCAGCGCCCAACGAGGCGCGCGAGCAGTGGACGGAGCTGGCCGAAGAGGTACGCCAGCATCAGTTCCGCTACTACGTTCGTGACGCGCCCGTCATTTCGGACGGTGCATTCGACACATTGCTCGGGCAGCTCAATGCTCTCGAAGAGCAGTACCCGGATCTGCGAACTCCCGACTCTCCGACGCAACTCGTAGGCGGCGGATTCGCGACGGACTTCACGTCCGTCGATCACCTCGAGCGGATGCTCAGCCTCGACAACGTCTTCGACGAGTCCGAACTCCGCGGATGGATCGCCAAGGTAGAGCAGGAAACCGGGCCGGAACTGCACTATCTCTGCGAAGTGAAAATCGACGGTGTCGCGCTCAATCTCGTCTACGAGAACGGCAAACTCGTGCGTGCCGCAACCCGCGGTGACGGTCGTACGGGCGAGCTGGTCACTCTCAATGCCCTGACGATCAACGACATCCCGGAGCGGCTCACCGCCACGGACGAATACCCGATTCCAAGCTTGCTCGAGGTGCGAGGAGAGGTGTTCTTCCGCCTCGAGGACTTCGCGGCACTCAATGCCTCCCTCGTGGAGGAGGGTAAGGCGCCGTTCGCCAATCCGCGCAACTCTGCGGCGGGCTCCCTGCGTCAGAAGAATCCTGCCGTCACCGCGCGTCGTCGCCTCGGCATGATCTGCCACGGGTTCGGGCGCATGGAAGGTTTCGAGCCGGCTTCGCAGTACGACGCTTACGTGGCCCTCGCCGCCTGGGGGCTGCCGGTGTCCACGCACACCTCGCGGGTGGTTGGCGCCGACGCCGTGGTCGAGAAGATGAAGTACTGGGGAGAACATCGCCACGACGTCGAGCACGAGATCGACGGGTTGGTGGTCAAGGTCGACGAGATGTCGTTGCATCGACGTCTGGGCACCACGTCTCGCGCACCGCGGTGGGCGATCGCGTACAAGTACCCGCCGGAAGAGGTCACGACCAAGCTCCTCGACATCCGGGTCAGTGTCGGCCGTACGGGTCGCGTGACGCCGTTTGCGTACATGGAACCCGTCACGGTGGCGGGTTCCACTGTGTCCTTGGCCACGCTGCACAACGGATCCGAGGTCAAACGCAAGGGTGTGCTGATCGGCGACACCGTGGTGTTGCGTAAGGCCGGAGATGTGATTCCCGAGGTCCTCGGACCCGTGGCAGACGTGCGCGACGGTACCGAGCGCGAGTTCGTGATGCCGACGCATTGCCCCGAGTGCGGCACGTTGTTGGCACCCGCGAAAGAGGGCGACGTCGACGTGCGATGCCCTAATCAGCAGTACTGCCCGGCGCAGTTGCGCGAGCGCGTGTTCCACGTCTCGGGGCGCGGAGCATTCGACATCGAGGTGCTCGGTTACGAGGCCGCGACCGGGCTGCTGGAGGCGAAGGTCATCGGTGACGAGGGCGATCTCTTTTCACTCGACGCCGAGAAACTGATCGAGGTTCCCATCTTCCGCACCAATGCGGGAGCACTGTCTGCCAACGGAAAACGCTTGCTGGCCAACCTGGATTCGGCCAAGGACAAGCCGCTGTGGAGAGTGCTTGTGGCGCTGTCGATTCGGCACGTCGGCCCCACTGCTGCGAGGGCGTTGGCTGGCGAATTCGGTTCGCTGCAACGTATTCGGGAAGCGTCGGTCGACGAGTTGGCTGCAGTCGACGGCGTTGGATCCACGATCGCCGCCGCTGTCGTGGAGTGGTTCTCCGTCGACTGGCATCAGCAGATCGTCGACAAGTGGGCTTCGGCCGGGGTGCGCATGGAGGACGAGCGAGACGACTCGATTCCGCGCAATCTCGAGGGTCTCTCGATCGTCGTCACCGGTTCGCTCGAGACGTACTCGCGAGATCAGGCGAAGGAAGCGATTCTGGTGCGCGGCGGTAAGGCGGCTGGGTCGGTCTCGAAGAAGACTGCGTTTGTCGTCGTCGGTGAAGCGCCCGGTTCCAAGCATGACAAGGCAGTCGAATTGGGTGTGCCGGTGCTCGACGAAGACGGCTTCCGGCGGTTGCTCGAAGATGGCCCGGATGCGGTCGCTCCCACCGATTTGGACGAATCAGAGTGACTTTGTCCGATTTCTGAGATTGGTGTGCTGGGTGCGATAGTGACGCCATGATCGAGATTCGTGAAGTTCTACCGGCTGAGTTCGAGACCGTCGGGGAACTGACTGTGCAGTCGTACGTGGGTGGCGGATTTGTCGCCGGCGGATCGCCGTACGCGGAGCGCCTGCGAGACACCGCAACTCGCGTGGAGCAGGGGCGGGTGCTGGTTGCCGTTCTCGGCGAAGAGGTCGTGGGTTCTTTGACGATCGCCGAACCCGGCACGCCCTTCGCGGATGTTGCGCAGAAGGGCGAACTCGAGTTCCGCATGCTCGCGGTCTCGCCGCAGGCTCGGGGATCGGGCGCCGGAACCGCATTGGTTCGCGCAGTGATCGCCGAAGCCTACGACCGAGGCGATCACTCGGTGGTCATCTCGACGCAGCCCGAGATGGTCGATGCTCGTCGCATCTACGACCGCAACGGGTTCGTCCCCGATCCCGAGCGCGCGTGGGAGCCGATTCGCGGTATGGAGTTGACGGTCATGGTTCGCGGTCTGGCCTGATTACCCAGCCTGGTCAGCCCAACACTGTCGCGACGATTCCGGCGAGATAGCCGAGGCGGGCTATCTCCGAAGGGCGAAATTCGGGTCCTCCGGGACGACCGAGCATGAGGACTCGATTGCCGGAGCCGAGCGGTGCGGCAGCGAGGCTGGTGTTCATCTCTCGCCAGACGTCCGGAACCCAGTCGGCCTCGCCGTCGAGGGCGGTTGGCTTGTCCAGTGGCATCCACGGAATGTCGGTGGCATGGGTTTCCGGCGCGCCGGCGCTACCGACGACGCGGTACGCACCGTGCTTGCCGATGTCCGCGACGACGCACCAGCCGACTCGCAGTACACGCGGCGCGCCGTCGACGAGGACCTGTAGTCGATCGTTTCGGGCTGTCGCAACGGAATCGATGAGTTCGAGCTCGCGATGGGTGTCGAGAATCCCGGCGTAGGGGCGGATCGAATCGACCAGCACGTCGGGCAGATGCTCGGCAGCGGTGATCAAGGTGTCGGGCAGTGCGCCGGGTTCGACGTCGACCACGAGGTCGTCGATGGCAAAACCGTCGCCTCGCTCCACGACGTCGAGGGAGAGGATGTCTGCGCCCACGGATCCGAGAGCTACGGCGAGCGCGCCGAGGCTGCCGGGTCGGTCGGGCAGTTGGACGCGAAGCAGGTACGACACGTGCGTGCCTTTCGCTGATCGGTTCTCGCCCGGATCACGTCGACCCGGGCCACACCCATCTTTGCACTTGCTCAGCACGCGTTGGTGGGCGCCGCGGCGGGGTCACACCGGGTGCACATGCTTGTCACACGAGCGAAACACGAGGTGGATTCGACGTGGCGGTGGACACAGTAGGCGTGCGTACCGGTCGACACAGCAGGCGTGCTTACAGGTCTGTCGCGGCGAGGAACTAGGCTGGACCGGCAATGTTCACGTCCTCTTCCGAAAGGGGCCCCGCGGTGCCTGCCATCTCCCGTGACGAGGTCGCGCACCTCGCGCGGCTGTCCAGACTCGCCCTGTCCGATGCCGAACTCGACGAGTTCGCCGGTCAGTTGGATTCGATTCTCAACCACGTCAAGGTGGTCACCGAGGTTGCGGCCGACGACGTCCCGCCCATGGCGAACCCCAATGCCGTCACCAACGTGACGCGCCCCGACGTGATCGTGCCCGGGTTGACCCCCGAGCAGGCATTGTCCGGAGCACCCGCAGTCGAACAGGATCGCTTTGCGGTTCCGCAGATCCTTGGAGAGGGCGAATGACCGATCTGACCACGCTGGACGCCGCTGAGCTGGCCGGCAAGATCCACTCGCGTGAGGTGTCCTCGGTAGAGGTCACGCAGGCGCATCTCGACCGCATCGCTGCCGTCGACACCGAGTACCACGCCTTCCTGCACGTTGCCGGTGAACAGGCTCTCGAAGCCGCCGCAGCAGTGGACAACTCGCTCGCAGGCGGAAACGAACCCGCTTCGGCACTCGCCGGAGTTCCGATTGCGTTGAAGGACATCTTCACCACGACGGACATGCCGACCACCTGTGCGTCGAAGATTCTCGAAGGCTGGGTTGCGCCGTACGACGCGACCCTGACGAGCAAGCTTCGCGCTGCGGGCATCCCGATCCTCGGCAAGACGAACCTCGACGAATTTGCGATGGGCTCCTCCACGGAGAACTCCGCATTCGGTCCGACGCGTAACCCGTGGGATGTCACCCGCATCCCCGGCGGATCCGGTGGTGGTAGCGCTGCAGCGCTCGCGTCCCGTCAGGCCCCGTTGGCCATCGGCACCGACACCGGCGGGTCGATCCGTCAGCCCGCTGCGGTCACCGCGACGGTCGGAACCAAGCCGACGTACGGAACTGTCTCGCGCTTCGGGCTCGTCGCGTGCGCCTCCTCGCTCGATCAGGGTGGCCCCTGTGGTCGCACCGTGCTCGACACCGCTCTGCTGCACGAGGTCATCGCCGGGCACGATCCGCGTGACTCCACGTCCATCGACGCCCCCGTGCGTCCGGTGGTCGCTGCGGCACGTGAGGGTGCAGCCGGGGACCTGCGCGGCGTCAAGGTCGGTGTGGTCAAGGAACTTCACTCCGACAGCTACCAGCCCGGCGTCATCGCTTCCTTCGACGCTGCTGTCGAGCAACTCAAGGCTTTGGGCGCCGAAGTTGTCGAGGTTTCGTGCCCGAGCTTCGAGCACGCGCTCGCGTCGTACTACCTGGTGCTGCCCAGTGAGGTCTCGTCCAACCTGGCCCGCTTCGACGCCATGCGCTACGGACTGCGCGTCGACGAAGGCAACATGAGTGCCGACCAGGTCATGGCGGCAACCCGCGCCGCCGGTTTCGGCCCGGAGGTCAAGCGCCGCATCATGATCGGTACCTACGCACTGTCCTCGGGCTACTACGACGCCTACTACGGTTCGGCGCTCAAGGTTCGTACCCTCATCGCACGCGATTTCGACAAGGCCTACGAGAAGGTAGACGTACTGGTCTCGCCGACCAGCCCGTTCACGCCGTGGAAGTTGGGGGAGAAGGTCGGCGATCCGTTGGCCATGTACCTCTCCGACCTGTGCACGCTGCCGACCAACCTGGCCGGACACTGCGCGATGTCGGTGCCATCGGGTCTGTCCGCGGACGACAACCTGCCGGTGGGCTTGCAGATCATGGCGCCCGCCATGGCTGACGAGCGCCTCTACCGTGTCGGTGCCGCCTACGAAGCTGCTCGCGGCCCGATTGCAACTGCAGTCTGACCTGTTTGCTGTGCGCCTTTATTAACCCCCCGCGGTTAATAAAGGCGCACAGCAGTTTCAGGAGCAAGTCCCCAAAGCTGTTCCCTGATCGGTTCCGTAGCGGTGGCCGTGACCGGCGGGTACACCGAGCGAACCGAGCATGTCGACGGTGGTCTGCAAGAACGTGACGCCTGGGATCCACTGCGGGATCGGGCCGTCCTGCACGGCACGGCTCAGATCCGGCTTCTGCGTCGCGAGGGCGGGGGACCACCACACCACCGGGTCGGACGTGTTCGCGAGGACGGTTGCGCCGTCCGTTCGTGTGGCGCCGGCCGGGGGACCGGCCCACAACACGTCGCACGGGACGATGGGACTGCCCTCGGACAGAGCCTCGGTCAGTGCGGCGCTGCCGCCGACGGCGCCGAGGCTCTGTCCGTAGAGGAACAGGTCCGGTCGATCCTCGGCCGGCATCGCGGCAATGTGGCTACCGACAGCCGTGAACAGGGCGGTGGCTGATTCTTCGGCGTCGTCGCGGCTGAACAGGAATGTCGCCCAACTGGGTGCGTCGGAGTATTGCTGCCCGACTATCGCGACGTCTCCGCCGAACCGTTGCTCGATACCGTCGACTGCGTGGGTGTCGATCCACCCCGAGCCGGTCGGAACGGCCACCACGACGCTGTTGCGGGCGAAGCCGCCGACGCGATCGAGCTCACTCACGGCGAGAGCGGCACGCGATGCGGTATCGGGTGCGGAATCCACACCGGCGTAGACGCGCACCGAGTCTTCACCTGCAGCGATGAATTTGCGTCCCTCCGCGCCCATCGAGGTCCACGAGATGAGCGATTCGGAGCTGCCTGTCGCAGAGGCCGAAAGTGGCTGTGTCAGAGCGGTGTCGATGTACGCGTTGGACTTGTCGAACGAATCGGCGAGGCCGTTCCAGACGGCGGGACCGACGACCAACTGCACGCCGAGGACTCCCATGACCAGTGCGCCCACGCTCCGCGCGAAACCCATCCACCGCAGCGCCTTCGAAAGTCCGACCCCGAGGCCCCAGAGTGCAAGGGCGGTCAGCGAGGCAATGCA
Source organism: Rhodococcus sp. AQ5-07 (assembly GCF_009707305.1). Classification (NCBI taxonomy): domain Bacteria; kingdom Bacillati; phylum Actinomycetota; class Actinomycetes; order Mycobacteriales; family Nocardiaceae; genus Rhodococcus; species Rhodococcus sp. AQ5-07. The sequence continues at coordinate 950,351 of NZ_CP046099.1, forward strand.
CCCCGCCTCCACCCAGTGGATCAGCCCGGCAGGCGGTGCGCCCATCGCTGCTCGCAGCGAGTTCTGCCAACCGGCGGCGGCGAACATCGCAACTGCGGTGCCGGCAGTCGACAACCCGAACGCGGTGATGCGCCAATGACGTTCGTCGAATCGGGCCTTGACCCGGTCGGGGACGAGCCGACGGGCTACCGCGGAGAACGCCCACATCGCCAGTAGCCCGACCGCGACGAGCAGACCGCTGAATACCCCTTGGAGTACGGCTGATCTCGGCAGGAGTCCGGGAGCTAGCGAGATGGCGGACGTCGCTGCCACGGCGACGCTCGTGGACACCCGGGGGAGTTCGAGCGCCCCGACTCGGGCGAGGACGGGGGTCCGTGACGCATTCAGAACGCTCATGCTGCAATCGCTTTCGGGGAGAAGGAGAACTCGTTCGACGGATCGAGGCGCCGCGATCGCATCAGGGTGAAGCCGAGGGCGGAAACTGCCAGAACTCCGGCCGTGCCGTAACCGAACCCCGATTCCGCGACCGGTGTCAGATAGCTTTGGCGCCAAGAGTTTCCGTTCACCGCTGTGACGGCGACATCGGCCATCGCGAAGCAATACCCACGTGAGAGAAAGGACGTGCGGTCTTCACAGGCCGCATGCATTCGCTCGTCGAGCTGACCGTCGAGGACCTGGCGGGCCCACGGCCCCAGTTCCGTTCCGTGCGAATGCGCGTAGCGGAGTAGGTCGTACCCGAGATCGTGTGCTTTGCAGGCCGAGTCGAATTCGTCGGGAAGCGGAATCGGTGACGAGCAGTCGCCGTGGGGGTTGGCGAGGTATCCGTCGACGACGGTAGGCGTGTAGCCGGCAAATGCGGCGAAATCCGACGGGATGGTGGTCGCAGCATCAGAGGCATCCGCGGTAGTCACAGTGGCGATCGCCCTGGATGCGTTCGAATTCTCGGTGCGCGGCGGCTCGGCTCCGCTCGCTCCGGCAGTGACGGTGATCGCTGCCGTTGCCGCCAGCGCCAGGGCAGCCCAGGTGCCGGCGCTTCGAGAGAGGTCTTTCACTCGTGTGATCCGCATGCCGTTCACGCTATGAACGGACAATCCTGGCGGTCATCGCTCTGGAGAGGGGTTCTCCGACGTGCGATCGGGTGAGAATTCCCTCCCCTGTGATACCTCGGAGGTAGGGGGATCTCACTCTGCAGTATGAGGACTTTCGGGGTTCGCCTTCATAGGCTTGACGGGTGATCAAGGTCCGAAGGAAGAACAGAGGCGCACCGGGTGTGCCCGCGCCGACATACACCACTGCCGGGTCGGTGCTGTCCGGCCTCGACGGGGCGGTCGTACATTCGGAGAAGGTGCGCCGGGCAACCAGTTTCGTGGCCCGCGGTCAGTTCTGGAACATCGTCATCGTAGTGATCACTCTGATCCTCTATTCGATTGCCTGGCCGACACTGCAACTGACGCATCATGTTTCGCCGCCGATCATGCCCTTCGTCGCCGCGTTGGCCGCCTTTCCGTTTGTCCTGATCCGGATCAACGCTCCGTTGGGATGGGCGGTGTCGGCGGTGTCGGCACTGATCATCCCGTTGGTGTTCGACAACACGACTGGTTACGACTACCCGTGGCAGGTCGTCCACATCATCGTGCTGATGTCGTTGCTGGCCGCGGTGAGTCTGCGAGCACCCATTCAGGTTGTCGGTGTCGCCTGGATCGCCACGGTGCTGCTTTTCCTCGGCAACGCTCCGGGAAGCGACGGAGCCGGTTGGGCCGTCGGGCTGAGCGCCCTGGTGGTCTTCTGCCTGCTGATCCGCTGGTTGGTTCTCTCGCGCCGTCAGTTGGCCAAGCAGGAGGAAGTCAGCGAACTCGAACGCACACGGCGCACGATCCTCGAGGAGAAGGCGCGTATCGCCCGCGACTTGCACGACATCGTGGCCCACCACATGTCGATGGTGGTCGTGCAAGCGCAGAGTGCGCCGTACCGACTCGATGCGGTCACTCCCGAGATCCGGACCGAATTCGAATCGATAAGTGAGACAGGGCGAGCAGCGCTCAACGAGATTCGTGGTCTCCTCGGAGTGCTGCGCAGCGACGGTGACTCCGTGGTGACGGCCCCGCAACCGGGCGTCGACCAGTTGGACGAACTGCTGCTCGGCAGTACCCGTGCGGGACTTCCGGTGTCGTGGCGAGTCGACGGAGATCGAGCGTCGGTCTCGGAATCCACGGGCCTTGCGCTCTACCGGATCATTCAGGAGTCGATTACCAATGCGGCCAGGCATTCACCAGGCGGACCCATCGAGGTCGCCGTGGCGTTCGGCCCGCAATCGGTGAGCGCGCTCGTGAACAACGGGCCTTCGCCATTGGGTGGCAATCAGCACTCGGCGTCGGAAACCACTGGTGGCAACGGAATACGCGGAATGCGTGAGCGGGCTTCGGCGGTGGGCGGCATGCTGTTGGCAAACCGGCGCGAGGACGGAGGGTTCGAGGTCCGGGCCGAGTTGCCGTCGATGCCCGCCTAGGCTGTCCGAGTGCCCATCACAGTATTCATCGCAGACGACCAGGCGATGGTTCGACAAGGGTTCGGAGCCCTACTCTCCGCTCAGCCAGACATCAGCGTGATCGGCGATGCGCCGGACGGCAAGATCGCCGTCGCCGAGGTCGCGCGATTGCGTCCGGACGTGGTGTTGATGGATGTTCGTATGCCCGAGATGAACGGACTCGACGCTGCCCGCCAGATTCTGTCCGCCGGATGGGAACCGCCGGTGCGAGTCCTCATGCTCACCACTTTCGACATCGACGATTACGTCTACGAGGCATTGAGCGTCGGAGCGAGCGGGTTCATGCTCAAGGACGCACCGGCTGAGGAACTGATTCGGGCGGTGCGCGTCGTCGCCGAAGGGCAGGCCTTGCTGGCGCCGACGGTGACGCGTCGCCTGATTGCCGATGTAACCAGCCGGCGGGCCGCACCGCGCGCACGGCCCGCAGCGCTCGATGCGCTGACCCCGCGTGAGCGCGAGGTCCTCGAACTGATCGCCCGCGGATTGTCCAACGTCGAGATCGCCGAGCGGCTGTTCGTCGCCGAGCAGACCGTCAAGACCCATGTCGGGAAGGTGCTGTCCAAGCTCGATCTGCGCGATCGCGCCCAGGCAGTCGTGTTGGCGTACGAAAGCGGGCTCGTCACGCCGGGTTAGTGGCCCAGTGCGGCGCGGCGTTGCGGCTCGGCAACGCCGCTATCCTGCGGCAATACGGTGACTGGGGGAAGATGGACACCAAGATCCACAATCCGGTCACGAGAGGTGCTGCACTATGCGAATCGGAATCCTCACGGGCGGCGGCGACTGCCCGGGCTTGAACGCGGTCATCCGCGCCGTCGTACGTACGTCGGCCGGTCGCTACGGCAGTACCGTGGTCGGATTCCGGGACGGCTGGCGGGGATTGCTCGAGGACCGCAAGGTCCCGCTCGACTCCGATGACCGCATCAACCGCATCCTCACCCGCGGCGGCACGATCCTCGGCACCGCTCGCGTGAACCCCGACAAACTCCGTGCGGGCCTCGATCAGATCAAGCAGACCCTCGACGACAACGGGATCGACGTCCTGATCCCGATCGGCGGCGAAGGCACACTCACCGCGGCCAGTTGGCTTTCCGAGAGCGGCGTACCCGTGATCGGTGTGCCCAAGACGATCGACAACGACATCGATTGCACTGACGTGACTTTCGGTTTCGACACCGCCTTGGCTGTCGCCACCGACGCCATTGACAGACTCCACACCACGGCTGAATCGCATCAGCGCGTCATGCTCGTCGAGGTGATGGGCCGGCACGCGGGCTGGATCGCGCTGCAAGCCGGACTGGCGTCGGGGGCACACCTGACTCTGGTTCCGGAACAGCCGTTCGACGTCGACGAGGTGTGCGCGATGGTCAAGAAGCGCTTCCAGCGTGGCGACTCCCACTTCATCTGCGTCGTGGCTGAAGGCGCGATGCCCGATCCCGCGTCGATGACTCTGCGCGAAGGTGGCATAGACGAGTTCGGCCACAAGATCTTCACCGGTGTCGCGCAGCAGCTCGGAAACGAGATCGAGCGCCGGATCGGCAAGGAAGTTCGCACCACCGTCCTCGGGCACATTCAGCGCGGTGGCACCCCGACGCCGCACGACCGCATCCTCGCCACTCGCTTCGGCGTTCATGCCACCGACGCAGCTCACCGCGGAGATTTCGGTCAGATGGTCGCGTTGCACGGAACGTCCATCGACCTCGTTCCGCTCGCCGAGGCGACCCGCAAACTCAAGACGGTGCCCAAGGAGCGCTACGAGGAGGCAGCCGCATTCTTCGGCTGAGCCGCAGACGCATAAACTGATCACCATGACTGCTGTCGATGCGCCCGACATCCTCGATTACGACGAAGTACTGACCAAGTACGAGCCTGTGATGGGTATGGAGGTGCACGTAGAACTCGGCACCGCGACCAAGATGTTCTGCCCGTGCCCCACCGAGTTCGGTGCCGAACCCAATACCCAGGTGTGCCCGGTCTGTCTGGGCATGCCCGGTTCGTTGCCAGTGGTGAACGCAGCCGCTGTCGAGTCCGCGATCCGGATCGGCCTTGCGCTCAACTGCTCCATCACGCCTTGGGGCCGATTCGCACGCAAGAACTACTTCTACCCGGATCAGCCGAAGAACTACCAGATTTCCCAGTACGACGAGCCGATCGCAACCGAGGGCTACCTCGATGTGATCCTCGACGACGGGACGACGTGGCGTGTCGACATCGAGCGCGCACACATGGAGGAGGACACCGGTAAGTCCCTCCACGTCGGTGGCGCTACCGGCCGTATCCACGGTGCGAGCCACTCACTGCTCGACTACAACCGTGCGGGTGTGCCGCTGGTGGAGATCGTCACCAAGACCATCCACGGTGCCGGTGAGCGCGCTCCCGAGGTTGCCCGCGCTTACGTGACGGCGCTTCGTGATCTGCTCAAGTCTCTCGACGTCTCGGACGTGCGGATGGATCAGGGATCGATGCGCTGCGACGCCAACATCTCGCTGATGCCGATCGGCGCCAAGGAACTCGGAACGCGTACCGAGACCAAGAACGTCAACTCCCTCAAGAGCGTCGAGGTCGCAGTTCGCTACGAAATGCGCCGTCAGGCAGCAGTTCTCGACGCCGGCGGCGAGGTCATCCAGGAGACCCGCCACTTCCAGGAAGCCGACGGCACCACGGCCGCCGGACGCCGCAAGGAAACGGCCGAGGACTACCGCTACTTCCCGGAACCGGATCTCGAGCCTGTTGCTCCGAGCGCCGAGTGGGTCGAAGAACTGCGCGGCACCTTGCCGGAGCTTCCCTGGATTCGCCGCGCGCGGATCCAGAAGGACTGGGGAATCTCCGACGAGGTCATGCGTGACCTCGTCAACGCCGGCGCCATCGATCTGGTGATTGCGACCACCGAGGCCGGTGCTTCGCCCGAGGCAGCGCGCTCCTGGTGGCTGTCCTACCTGTCGCAGCAGGCCAACACCCGCGGCGTCGAACTCGGCGCTCTGCCGATCACCCCGGCGCAGGTTGCGCAGGTCGTAGCTCTCATCGACAGCGGCAAGCTCAACAACAAGGTCGCTCGCCAGGTCGTCGATCACGTCCTCGACGGCGAGGGTGACCCGGAGCAGGTTGTCGCGGCCCACCCGGAGTTGGTCGTCGAACGTGACGAAACCAAGCTCAAGGCAGCCGTCGACGAGGCACTCGCAGCCAACCCCGACATCGCGGACAAGATCCGCAGCGGCAAGGTCCAGGCCGCCGGAAAGATCGTCGGCGACGTCATGAAGGCCACCCGAGGACAGGCAGACGCGGCTCGTGTGAAGGAACTTGTCATCGAGGCGTGCAGCTAGCGCACACTGAATCTCTGACACTGATGCCCGGCCGAATCTAATTCGGCCGGGCATCAGTATTTACCGCTGTCGTTTTGCCGCTGTCGGTCTACAGACCAGGGACCACAACCGCACGGCCGCTGAGCGTTCCGGCAGCCAGTCGTCGATACGCTTCGGCACCGTTGTCGAGACTGAAGGTCTCCACCGCGATGTCGAAGATGCCGGCGTGGGCGAGGTCGATCAATTCGATCAACTCGTTGCGGGCACCCCAATACGGAACTGTCACCGAAGCCTCGTAAGGACTTTGGAAGAACCCGACTTTGGCGTGGGCCTGGCCGTCCCCGATCCCGACGATCGTGACGTCTGATCCGACGCCGGCGACAGCCATCGCGGTGTCGATGGTGGGCTGGTAGCCGACGAAGTCGAGAACCAGTGCGGCGCCTTGACTTCCAGTGATCTTGCGGACGTTCTCGGCCGCGTCCTTGTCGGACAGAACCACTTCGTGAGCGCCTACCTTGGTTGCCAGTTCGAGCTTGTCCGCGCTCACGTCCAAAGCGATGACCGTTGCCGCCGAGAGGTGACGGAGGAGCTGAATAGCGACGTGGCCGAGACCGCCGGTACCAATGACAACCGCGAACGAGCCTCCGCGAAGTTTCGGCAGAGAACGCTTGATCGCGTGATACGGCGTCAGACCGGCGTCGGTCAGCGGCACCGTCTTGACCGGGTCGAGGTCACCGATCGGGACAAGGTGGCGAGGAGAATCGACGATCATGAACTCGGCCAACGCGCCGGGTGCACCGAGACCGGGAGGATTGATTCCGAGTTCTTGGGCGCGAGAGCAATAGTTCTCGAGTCCTTGTGAGCAGTGCCAACAGTTGCCGCAACCCCAAGGCCCGTAGACGACGACATTGGTTCCGATGTCGAGACCTTCGACACCCTCGCCGACGGCGGCGACCTTGCCTGCGCCTTCGTGGCCGAGCGTGAGCGGAAGGCCGTAGGTGTACTGCTCTTCGGGCAGGCTCATGATGAAGTCGTCCGAGTGGCAGACGCCGGCAGCGGTGACTTCCAGGAGCACTTCACCTGGACCGGGCTCGGGTTTGGGAATCTCCGTGAGTTCGGGTTCCGCGCCGATTCTCGTGTACTGGATTGCCTTCATACCGACTCCTTTGTCGTGGTTGGCCAACCGCTCCTGGCACATGCGGAGTGATTAGCCCCGCTAATAAAAGAGTACGCATCTGTGCATGTTCGGTCACGGGATCCGTGACCGAACAGACATGGCGCTTCGGCGATCGCGGCTCAGTCGATCCCGCCGCTGCCACTCGGCATCGGGATCTTGACCACCTTGTCGTCGTTCGGCCCCGGCTCGCCCGCGGTCTTGTTGATCGTGCTCGCCCACATCAAACCGTCGGATCCGAGCGCCAAACCGCCCAGTTGGCCGTACGTGTCTTTCGCCACTGCCGACGGCGCGGTGGTGATCGCTCCCGTTCCGGGGTCAGCGGCCAATGCGGAGATCGCTTTGCCGGCCCCCAACGCGACAGCTACCACTCCCTGCGCCGCAATGCACCCCCCGACGCCGGGCCGGTCGGGCCAGGTCCAAGCGGGCGACGTCACTGTGCCGTCGGAGCCGACGCGTTGGAGGCGATCTTCGAGAGTGGTTCGGTCGGTGACCCAGGTCGCGATGCCGGGATCGACACACACGCCGCCGCCGTTACCGATTCCGGACAGAACAACTTCCGGGCGAGGCGGCGAAGCGTTTGGCGTCAACGATCGGACTCGCAACAGTTTCCCCGCCAACGAGCCGGGATCCTGAGCAACCGCAGGGTTGCCGGTATCGCCTGTCAGGACCATGAGCTGGTCCGGGGCCGCGAACTCGAGTGATCCGCCGTTGCCGCTTGCACCGCGCGGGATTCCGCCGAGGACCTCCTTGGCGGTGTCACCGGGAGCAATGCGGACCACCCGGTTGTCGGTTCCGGTGGTGACGTAGGCATAGATCAGGTTGTCTTCGACAAATGTGGGGGAGAGGGCGATGTCGAGCAGTCCGCCGTCGCCGCTGCCGTCGACATCGATCTTGGCAACCTCGACCGGTGTCGTGTTGGGGGCTACCTGCATGATTCGGCCGGTTCGCCGTTCGGCCACCAGCCCGGAGTTCCCGTCCGGGAGTGTGACGAGGCCGCCGGTGGTGTCGAGACAGGTTGCGATCACGGCGGTGTCGGCGTCCTGACACGGCCCGAGGGGGCCGGTCCGCGGCGCCGGCGGCGTGGTCGACGGCGGCGGGTTCTCCGGCTGCACTTCGGCGCTTGCCTGGTTGGTCGGTTCGGGTGTGAACGGCGAGGCAGTCGATTCGTCGAAGTCCGCGCAACCTGCGAGCAACGATGTCCCGAGCACCAGAGCCAGTGCGCCCAGCGCTGCATGCCTACCCGTAGTCATGCCCAAGACGTTACGTAACCCACGGCAGATGCCGCCACGCCGGACCAAGGTTCCCCGTCGAGTTCGTGAATCGGTCATAGGCTCACCTACGTGACTGACGAGCGAAAAGATCCCAGCGAGTTGTCGGATGCGGACAAGCCGACGGGCAACGTGTCCAGTCCGTATGACTCGCCCACCGAACAATTTCCGACGGTGAGCGCCAAGAATCCGTTGCCGCGGACCGACGACGATCTCGATTTCGGTTCCACGAACGCCAACTCGCTGACCGAACAGATACCGACATACCGAGCGCCGGGCGCGGATCAGCCGACAGTGGCTCTCGAGCGAGAGACGGCGTACGACGCTCCGATCGCCGCCGTCCCCACCGCCGAAGCCGTGGCAGGGACCACCGAGACTCCGCGGGGCCGAGGCACTCTCGACCTCGGTTTGCTTGCACTGCGATTGGCCGTCGGCGGAACGGCACTGGTGCACGGTCTGCAGAAGTTGACCGGTATCTGGAACGGGCCGGGTCTGGGCGGTTTCGAGACGATGCTGGCGGACGCCGGGTTCCAGCAGGCGAAGTGGATGGCGATCCTCGGCGCCGTCGGTGAGGTCGCAGGTGGCGCCCTCCTGATCCTGGGGTTGCTGACTCCCGTTGCGGCAGCATCGGTTCTGGCCGTGATGATCAATGCGTGGGCGCTGCGTCAGGCGAGCGCACCTGGACTGGAGTACTTCGCCCCGGCCGGTACCGAGTACGAGATGCTGCTCGGAATCTGTGCGGGCGTCATCATTTTGACGGGTCCCGGCCGTATTTCGCTCGACGGTCGTCGTGGCTGGGCAACCCGCCCGTTCGTCGGATCGCTCGTGGTCTTGATCCTCGGCATCGCTGCGGGCGTCTGCACTTGGATCTTCCTGAACGGTGCCAATCCGCTCATCTGAAACTCGCGCCGTCGAACAAACGAACCGCCGCTCTCCGAATCGGAGAGCGGCGGTTCGTCTGTGAAGGATCAGTCCTTGACGAGTACCGGGTCGGCGTTCGCGGACGGGATGGCTGTTCCGTCCTTGAGCTTGCGACCGAGGACCGACTTGCGGTGACCGTAGGCGAAGTACACGACAACACCGATGGCCATCCAGACGAGGAACCGGATCCAGGTCTCGACCGAGAGGTTGAGCATCAGCCAACCGCAGGCGAGCACGGCGACGATCGGCACGAAGGGCACCAGTGGGACGCGGAATCCGCGCGGCAGGTCGGGGCGGGTGCGGCGTAGGACGATGACACCGACACAAACCAGGACGAATGCGAACAGCGTTCCGATGTTGACCATCTCTTCGAGCGTGCCCATCGGGAAGAAGGCTGCCAGGACGGCGACGATGCCACCGACGATCAACGTGATGCGCATCGGGATGCCCTTGGCGTTGGTCTTGGCCAGGCTGCGCGGCATGAGGCCGTCACGGGACATTGCGAAGAGGACGCGGGTCTGGCCGAGCATCATGACCATGACAACTGTCGTGAGGCCGGCCAGGCCACCGAAGTTGATGGCGGTTTGTGCCCAACCGATTCCGTTGGCCTCGAATGCGGTTGCGAGGGTGGCGCTGGAATCGCCGACCAGAGGACTGCCGTCCTTGAGTTCGGTGTACTTGACCATGCCGGTCAGGACGAGTGTGACGGCAACGTAGAGAACGGTGACGATGGCGAGCGAGCCGAAGATTCCGCGTGGCAACGACTTCTGCGGGTTCTTGGTTTCCTCGGCCGTGGTGGCGACGACATCGAAGCCGATGAAGGCAAAGAACACGAGGCTGGCCGCGGCGAGCAATCCGTAGGCGCCGTAGCTACTTCCGCCTGCACCGGTCAGCCAGGAGAACAAGGTCTGATGGATTCCGCTGGCAGAGCTCTCGGATCCTTCGGACGGCGGGATGAAGGGAGAGTAGTTCTCCTTCTTGATGTAGAACGCGCCCACGACGATGACGAGCAGGACTACTGCGATCTTGATCGCGGTAATGATCGCGGAGACTCGCGAGGAAACCTTGGTGCCGATCGCGAGAATCAGGGTGATCGCGCCGATGATGAGCAGTGCGCCCCAGTCGAAGCTGATCGACCCGATGTGGGCGGTGGTGCTGCCGCTCGCCCCGATGACGTTGCCGAGGTACAGCGACCAACCCTTGCCGACGACGGCGGAGGCGAGAGCAAACTCGAGGATGAGGTCCCAGCCGATGATCCAGGCTGCGAACTCACCGAACGTCGCGTAGGAGAACGTGTATGCGCTGCCTGCGACTGGAACGGTGGAGGCGAACTCCGCGTAACACAGCGCGGCAAGGCCACAGGCGATCGCAGCGAGAACGAATGCCAGTGAAATCGAGGGTCCTGCGACATTGCCTGCGGTTCGAGCAGTCAGCGTGAAGATGCCTGCGCCGATGACGACGGCGACTCCGAATACCGTGAGGTCCTTCGCGGTCAGTTCCTTCTTGAGCTTTGTCTCAGGCTCGTCGGTGTCCGCGATCGATTGCTCGACGGATTTGGTGCGCCATATGCCGACTCCGGGCATGTATTGCTCCTTGGTTGTTTCCCGTCGACCTTGTGGGTGGCGGGCGGTGGCTGACTGTCGTCGTTGTGATGTGCGTCTCAGCGACCTGATGAGGGAACCACTGGTGAGCGCCGTGTGCAAGTCAGCTCGCTCGAACTGACCGAAATGATCACCTGACTGAAAGTCATCCCCCCTCATGTATCTGAATTGATCAGCTGGTGTCTGGAACCCTACGTCCAAGTGAATTCGCTCACGAGCCGGACGCGCGATTCAGTCTGAAATGTCTGATAGCTCATATCGTTCCGTTCGTGTTCCGCGTGTCGGCCGACTATTCGGTACCTGTCGGTCGGTCTTGCGGTCAATGAGTCTCATAGTTGCGGTACGTCCGTACCAGAATTATGTATATGTGTATCCGCGCAAGACGGCTTACGGGCCACTGAACCCACTACGGCGCAGTGGCGTTCGGTGGTGGTACTCCGACGTCTCTCGACGCCTCCGGACTCGACCGGATGTGCGATGTCGCGGAATTCCGTATGGGCGCTGACCTTTCATCCGTTCTCGTGTGAAAGAAGTCCCTGGACGCTGCGCCGGCTCAGGTCGCCATGCGCAAGTTCCTACGTGTCGGCGTGGTTGTCGAAGGTGCTGCCGACGATGCGTACCAAACCGACGGGATGATCGGATTGGTTTGTGGTGCATGCTCGTACAACACCGGAGGAAGATTTTCCGGAGGAACTGGCGCGAATCTGATCCCGATTCATCTCGCACGCTGACAGAAAAGATCCCCGGCCGAAAAGCGGCCGGGGATCTTTTGTCCGTTCGTGGCAGAACTTACGGAACGTAGCGAACCGCGCCCTTGTCGGCGGACGTTGCCAGAGCGGCGTAGGCGCGTAGGGCTGTCGTCACGGTGCGCTGACGATCGACCGGCTGCCACGGGCGCTCGGAGGCCTCCATCTTCGCGCGTCGCTCGGCGAGGACGTCCTCGTCGACCAGGATCTCGAGCGTGCGCGAGGCGACGTCGATGCGGACCTGATCGCCGTTCTGGACGAGTCCGATGACTCCGCCTGCGGCAGCCTCGGGGGAGATGTGACCGATGGACAGTCCGGAGGTTCCGCCCGAGAAACGACCGTCAGTGATCAGTGCGCATTCCTTGCCGAGGCCTGCGCCCTTGAGGAAGGCGGTGGGGTGCAGCATTTCCTGCATGCCGGGGCCACCCTTGGGGCCTTCGTAACGCACGACGAGAACGTCGCCGGCCTTGATCTTCTTCTGCAAGATGACCGAGACGGCTTCTTCCTGAGATTCGACGACCAGCGCCGGGCCCTGGAAGGAGAACAGTTCCTCGTCGATGCCGGCAGTCTTGAGGATTGCGCCGTCGAGTGCGATGTTGCCGCGCAGGACAACCAAGCCGCCTTCGACGGTGTAGGCGTTCTCGACGTCGCGGATGCAGCCGCCGGCCGCATCGGTGTCGAGAGCAGACCAACGGTTGTCCGTGGAGAACGGTTCGATGGTGCGCACGCCGCCGGGAGCCGCGTGGAAAAGCTCGATTGCCTCGTCGGTTGCCTTGCCGGAGCGGATGTCCCAGTCGTCGAGCCACTGGTCGAAGCTCTTGGTGTGCACGGTGGACACGTCGGTTTCGAGGAGTCCGCCGCGGCGAAGCTCACCGAGCAGCGCGGGGATTCCGCCGGCGCGGTGGACGTCCTCCATGTGGTAGTCCGAGTTGGGGGAGACCTTGGACAGGCACGGCACCTTGCGGCTGATCGCGTCGATGGTGTCGAGGTCGAAGTCGACCTCGCCTTCCTGCGCCGCAGCCAGAGTGTGCAGGACGGTGTTGGTGGAACCGCCCATGGCGACGTCGAGAGCCATCGCGTTGCGGAACGCTGCCGGGGTCGCGATGTTGCGCGGCAGCACCGACTCGTCGCCGTCGCGGTAGTACTTGAGGGCAGCCTCGACCACGGTGGTGCCCGCACGAGAGAAGAGTGCGTGACGAGCCTTGTGAGTTGCCAGCGTGGAGCCGTTGCCCGGCAACGCGAGGCCGAGGGCTTCGGTCAGGCAGTTCATGGAGTTGGCGGTGAACATGCCCGAGCACGACCCGCACGTCGGGCACGCGCTGCGCTCGACCTCGTCGAGGCCTTCGTCGGACACGGCATCGTTGGCAGAGGCGGAGATCGCGGTGATGAGGTCGGTGGGGGCTTGGGCCACGCCGCCGACGACCACTGCCTTACCGGCCTCCATCGGACCGCCGGAGACGAACACCGTCGGGATGTTCAGACGCATCGCGGCGTTGAGCATGCCGGGAGTGATCTTGTCGCAGTTGGAGATACACACCAGTGCGTCGGCCGTGTGGGCGTTTGCCATGTACTCGACCGAATCGGCGATGATCTCGCGGCTCGGGAGCGAGTAGAGCATGCCGCCGTGGCCCATTGCGATGCCGTCGTCGACTGCGATGGTGTGGAACTCACGAGCGACGCCGCCGGCCGCACTGATGGCCTCGGCAACGATCTCGCCTACGTTCTTGAGATGCACGTGTCCGGGTACGAACTGGGTGTACGAGTTCGCTACGGCGACGATCGGCTTTCCGAAGTCGGAATCCGTCATTCCTGTGGCGCGCCACAGGGATCGGGCTCCGGCAGCATTACGTCCGATGGTGGTGGTGCGTGACCTCAACGGGGGCATGGGCGTGTTCCTTATGTGATCGTTGCTGGTCCACTCAAATAGAAGCGAGGGCCTTTCAACGCTACTCGCGTGCTACGGGCGCTTCTCTTCGGGCTGGTCCTGTGTGTTCTCGGCGACCTCGGATTCTGCTTCCGCTTCTGCAGCTGCTTCTTCCTCTTCGGCTTCCTTGGCGGCGAAGGCTTCTGCCGCCGATGCATAGGGATCAGTGATGCGGCCGCCGCTGGCGATCGCGATCTCGGGAAGCCTGACGAAGCTGACCGCAGGCAGGGTCACCTCGGTTCCGTCGGTGAGTTCTGCGCGCGCCCAGCTGCGCTTCGGGAAGCGGAAACCCTTGACGTCGTCCCAGGCGAGGGTGCGCTTGGAGAACGTCGAGCGGACCTCGAGGCCGTCAGGGCTGACGGTGGTGCGCAGTCGCGCGACGAGATAGACGGCGATGATCGGAAGGATCAGCAACCAGCTGAAGGCGACGGGCCACCCGAAGATCGGGAAGCTGACCGCGAACAGAAGGAACGCGCACGCCATGTAAGCGAGCTGCGAAATGCGGATGACGTGCCGAAGTGGTTTCGGCGTGTGGGATGATTGAGCCGGTGGCACGGGCTGCTGCGAAGTTGACACCTCTACATCTTCGCATTGCAGCCGATGTATCTCAGATTCTGGGACGGTCGACTCACCAAGTTTGCCGTTCGCGACTAGCGCCTCTACTGTCGAGTGCGTGAAACAGAATGAGTTGCTCGTAATCGGCCGGCGCGTCGTCGCCTGAGTCGATTTTTCAACTCACCAGATAACGACGCGCCACCCTCGCTCAGCAGATGCTGACGGGGGTTTTTTGTTGCCCGGAGCCAGAATCAGAGGATTTCCCAGTGAGCGCACCAACAGCACGGCCTCAACCCACGCCGCGCAAGTCAGGGACACCGAGCCCGACAACCGCGGCTGCCGCAACCCAGACGGCCAACCGTCGCCAGCTCCCGCCTGAGCGGGTAACCGGCGCGCAGTCTGTGGTTCGAGCCCTCGAGGAGCTCGAGGTCGACACGGTATTCGGCATTCCCGGCGGTGCCGTGCTCCCGGTTTACGATCCACTCTTCGATTCGGTCAAGGTCCGCCACGTGCTCGTGCGCCACGAGCAGGGTGCAGGCCACGCTGCCACCGGTTACGCCCAGGCGACCGGCAAGGTCGGCGTCTGCATGGCTACCTCGGGTCCCGGTGCGACCAACCTGGTCACGCCACTGGCCGACGCGCAGATGGACTCCGTTCCGATCGTCGCGATCACCGGACAGGTGGCGCGCTCGCTGATCGGTACCGATGGCTTCCAGGAAGCCGACATCTCAGGCATCACGATGCCGGTCACCAAGCACAACTTCCTGATCACCGACGCGATCGACATCCCGCGCATCATGGCCGAGGCCTTCTACCTCGCGGCCAGCGGTCGCCCCGGCGCCGTCCTGGTCGATATCCCCAAGGACATCCTGCAGTCGCAGACCACGTTCTCGTGGCCGCCGGAGATGCGTCTGCCGGGCTACCGCCCGGTCACCAAGCCGCACGGCAAGCAGGTTCGTGAAGCTGCACGTCTGATCGCCGACGCCAAGTCGCCGGTTCTGTACGTCGGTGGCGGCGTCATCAAGTCGGACTCCTCGCCGGAGCTGCTCGAATTGGCAGAGCTGACCGGTATCCCCGTCGTCACCACGCTGATGGCCCGCGGCGCGTTCCCGGACAGTCACGACCTCAACTGCGGTATGCCGGGAATGCACGGCACCGTTGCCGCAGTCGCCGCTCTGCAGCGCAGCGATCTGCTGATCACCCTCGGCGCGCGTTTCGACGACCGCGTTACCGGCCAGCTGAATTCCTTCGCGCCCGATGCCAAGGTCATCCACGCCGACATCGATCCGGCCGAGATCGGCAAGAACCGCTACGCCGACGTCCCGATCGTGGGCGACTGCAAAGAGGTCATCACCGAACTCATCGAGGCTATCCGTGCCGACATGGCCACGGGCACCACGTTCGAACTCTCGGAATGGTGGGCGTACCTGAACGACATCCGTCGTACCTACCCGCTGAGCTACGACCGTCCCACCGACGGTCAGCTGAGCCCGGAGTACGTCATCCAGACCGTCGGCAAGCTCGCCGGACCGGATGCCATCTACTGTGCCGGCGTCGGCCAGCACCAGATGTGGGCCGCGCAGTTCGTCGGTTACGAGAAGCCGCGCACGTGGCTCAACTCGGGCGGGCTCGGCACCATGGGGTACGCGGTTCCCGCAGCCATGGGTGCCAAGATGGGCATGCCCGACACCGAGGTGTGGGCGATCGACGGCGACGGCTGCTTCCAGATGACCAATCAGGAACTCGCAACCTGTGCACTCGAAGGTATCCCGATCAAGGTTGCCCTCATCAACAACGGCAACCTCGGCATGGTGCGTCAGTGGCAGACACTCTTCTACGAAGAGCGCTACTCCAACACCAACCTCGGAACGCACGGTGCCATCCGCATCCCGGACTTCGTCAAGCTCGCAGAAGCATTGGGCTGCCACGGAATTCGTGTCGAGCGCGAAGAAGATGTCGAAGCTGCGATCCGTGAGGCGCAGTCCATCAACGACAAGCCTGTCGTGATCGACTTCATCGTCACCGCCGACGCACAGGTGTGGCCGATGGTCGCTGCCGGAACGAGCAACGACGAAATCATGGCGGCCCGGGGCATCCGGCCGCTGTTCGACGACGACGAGGCAGTTGCCGAGCCCGCCGTCATCCACGAAGCCATGTCACGCGAGCAAGCCGGACCCGCCGCGGGCACAGGGGAGGATCAGAAGTGAGCACCAGTCACACCCTCAGTGTTCTCGTCGAGGACAAGCCAGGCGTGCTGGCCCGCGTCTCCGCACTTTTCTCCCGCCGCGGATTCAACATCGAATCCCTTGCGGTGGGCGGAACCGAGATCCCCGAGATCTCACGTATGACCATCGTCGTCACGGTCGACGAGTTCCCTCTCGAGCAGGTGACGAAGCAGCTCAACAAGCTGATCAACGTCATCAAGATCGTCGAGCAGGACGGTGAAGCATCCGTCGCTCGCGAGCTCGTGCTCATCAAGGTGCGCGCAGATGCAAGCGTGCGCACGCAGGTCATCGAAACGGTGAACCTGTTCCGCGCCAAGGTGATCGACGTCTCCCCGGAGTCCGTCACCATCGAGGCGACCGGTACTCGGTCCAAGCTGGATGCACTGCTGCGGATGCTTGATCCGTACGGTATCCGGGAGATCGTTCAGTCCGGGGTCGTGGCAGTCGGTCGAGGGCCGAAGTCGATCACGGCCACCCGCTAGTACTTTTAGACACGTAAAAATCCAAGGAGAGGTTGAGAACTGTGGCAGTCGAGATGTTCTACGACGACGATGCCGATCTGTCGATCATTCAGGGCCGCAAGGTTGCTGTGATCGGCTACGGAAGCCAGGGCCACGCCCATTCGCTGAGCCTGCGTGACTCGGGCGTCGATGTGCGCATCGGCCTCAAGGAGGGCTCCAAGTCCCGTGAAAAGGCGCAGGAGCAGGGCCTGACAGTCGGTACGCCGGCCGAGGTTTCCGAGTGGGCCGACGTCATCATGGTGCTCGCACCTGACACCGCTCAGGCCAGCATTTTCACCAACGACATCGAGCCGAACCTCAAGGACGGCGACGCGCTGTTCTTCGGTCACGGCCTGAACATTCACTTCGACCTGATCAAGGCTCCGGAGTTCGTCACCGTCGGCATGGTTGCCCCCAAGGGACCGGGCCACCTGGTGCGTCGTCAGTTCGTCGACGGCAAGGGCGTTCCCGCGCTCATCGCCATCGACCAGGATCCCAAGGGTGAAGGCCAGGCTCTCGCTCTGTCCTACGCCAAGGGTATCGGCGGAACCCGCGCAGGCGTCATCAAGACCACGTTCAAGGAAGAGACCGAGACGGACCTCTTCGGCGAGCAGGCTGTGCTCTGCGGCGGCACCGAGGAACTGGTCAAGACCGGTTTCGAGGTCATGGTCGAGGCCGGCTACGCACCCGAGATGGCGTACTTCGAGGTTCTGCACGAGCTCAAGCTCATCGTCGACCTCATGTACGAGGGTGGCATCGCCCGCATGAACTACTCGGTGTCCGACACCGCTGAGTTCGGTGGATACCTCTCCGGTCCGCGCGTCATCGACGCCGACACCAAGGAGCGCATGAAGGCGATCCTGGCCGACATCCAGTCCGGCGAGTTCACCCGTCGTCTGGTTGCCAACGTCGAGAACGGCAACACCGAGCTCGAAGGCCTGCGCAAGGCCAACGCCGAGCACCCCATCGAGGTCACCGGCAAGAAGCTGCGCGACCTGATGAGCTGGGTCGATCGCCCGATCACCGAAACCGCGTAATTCGCAGTTTCACGCTCCACGTCTCCACTGGCCTGATGTCGCGCCGGTTCAATTACGTTGAACCAGCGCGGCATTGGGCCGGAGTCGTTTCCCGGGCCGGCTGAGTCCGGATTCATATTCCATCGAGAATTCGCCCGCGAAAGTGTCCACTATGTGGTATCGCCTACCGCGTTGTGGATTCGAAGTGAGCGCGCACTAAACTATCGGTGGTTAAACCACCTTCACACCCACCTAATCAGGGAGTTTGCACGTGAGCCAGCCTGGCCGTCCCGTTGTTCTGATCGCCGACAAGCTCGCGCCGTCCACAGTCGAGGCGCTCGGTGACGGTGTGGAGGTGCGTTGGGTCGACGGACCCGACCGCCCGGCGCTGCTCGCCGCGGTACCCGAGGCCGACGCGATTCTCGTCCGTTCCGCCACCACCGTCGACGCCGAGGTTCTGGCCGCAGGCACCAAGCTGAAGATCATCGGTCGCGCCGGTGTCGGCCTGGACAACGTCGAGATCCCCGCAGCCACCGAGCGCGGCGTGATGGTCGTCAATGCACCGACCTCCAACATCCACTCGGCAGCCGAGCACGCAGTTGCTCTGCTCATGTCGACCGCTCGCCAGATTCCCGCAGCAGACAAGACCCTGCGTGAGAACACCTGGAAGCGAAGCAAGTTCAACGGCGTCGAGATCCTCGGCAAGACCGTCGGCGTTGTCGGACTCGGCCGCATCGGCCAGCTGTTCGCGCAGCGTCTCGCCGCGTTCGAAACCACCATCATCGCGTACGACCCCTACTTGCCCGCAGCTCGCGCCGCGCAGCTCGGCATCGAACTGGTCACCATCGACGAGCTCGTCGAGCGCGCCGACTTCATCTCCGTGCACCTGCCCAAGACCAAGGAAACGGCCGGCCTGATCAACGCCGAGCGTCTCGCCAAGGCCAAGGACGGCGTCATCATCGTCAACGCCGCCCGCGGTGGTCTGATCGACGAAGACGCGCTCTACGACGCACTGGTCTCCGGCAAGGTCCGCGGCGCCGGTCTCGACGTGTTCAGCACCGAGCCGTGCACCGATTCCAAGCTCTTCGAGCTCGACAACGTCGTCGTCACCCCGCACCTCGGAGCATCGACGTCCGAGGCTCAGGACCGCGCAGGCATCGACGTGGCGAAGAGTGTTCTCCTAGCTCTGGCGGGCGAATTCGTTCCCGAGGCTGTCAACGTCTCCGGCGGCCCGGTCGGAGAAGAAGTTGCTCCGTGGCTCGAGCTGGTCCGCAAGCTCGGTCTCCTCGCTGCGACGTTGTCGCCCGAAGCCGTGCAGACCGTGCAGGTTGTCGCCACCGGCGAGCTGTCTGCCGAAACCGTCGACATCCTCGGCCTGGCTGCACTGCGCGGCGTGTTCTCCGCCAGCAGCGACGAGGCCGTCACGTTCGTCAACGCTCCGGCACTGGCCGAGCAGCGCGGCGTGACCGTATCGGTCGAGAAGCACTCCGAGGCTCTTGCTCACCGCAGCGCGGTCGAGGTTCGCGCAGTTGCCGCGGACGGCACGGTCACGTCGGTCACGGGCGCACTCACCGGTCTGCAGCAGGTCGAGAAGATCGTCAACATCAACGGACGCAGCTTCGACCTGCGCGCCGAGGGTCACAACATCGTCGTTCACTACAGCGATCGCCCGGGCGTTCTCGGTGTCCTCGGCACCGTTCTCGGCAACGCGGGCGTGGACATCCTCGCCGCAGCACTGAGCCAGGATGCCGAAGGCGAAGGCGCAACGGTCATCTTGCGCGTCGATCGCGTCGTCGGAGACGCCGAGGTCGAGGCAATCGTCTCGCAGCTCGACGCTCGCGTCGCCCAGGTCGACCTTTCCTGATTGTTTTTGCTGTGCGCCTTTATTAACCGCCCGCGGTTAATAAAGGCGCACAGTTCTACTGAGATGAGGACTCCATGAAGCTTGCGGTCATTCCGGGCGACGGAATCGGTGTCGAGGTCACAGCCGAAGCACTCAAGGTGCTCGGCAAGTTGGTTCCGGATCTGGAAACCACCGAATACGATCTCGGTGCCCGTCGCTACAACGCCACCGGCGAGTTGCTCCCGGCGGAAGAGCTGGACCAGATCCGTCAGCACGACGCAATCCTGTTGGGCGCCATCGGTGATCCGCGGATCGTCGCACCCGGCATCCTCGAGCGTGGTCTGCTGCTGAACATGCGTTTCCAGCTCGATCATCACGTGAATCTTCGCCCCGCACAGCTGTACCCGGGTGCGCTGTCGCCGTTGGCGGCCCAGCCGGAGATCGACTTCGTCGTGGTTCGTGAAGGCACCGAGGGCCCGTACACCGGTAACGGTGGCGCCATTCGCGTCGGCACCGATCACGAGATCGCGACCGAAGTGTCGATCAACACCTGGTTCGGCGCCGAGCGTGTTGTTCGTTACGCATTTGCGTTGGCGCAGACACGTTCCAAGCACCTCACACTGATCCACAAGACCAATGTGCTCTCCAATGCGGGAGCAATCTGGACGCGTGCGATCGAGACAGTCGGGGCCGAGTACCCGGACGTCGAGACCGCGTACTGCCACATCGACGCTGCCACCATCTACATGGTGACCGACCCGTCGCGGTTCGACGTCATCGTCACGGACAACCTGTTCGGTGACATCATCACCGACCTGGCCGGTGCCGTGACCGGTGGAATCGGTTTGGCCGCAAGCGGAAACATCGACGCGTCCGGTACCAACCCGTCGATGTTCGAGCCCGTGCACGGCAGTGCTCCGGACATCGCCGGCAAGGGAATCGCAGATCCCACCGCCGCGATCCTCTCGGCCGCACTGCTTCTTCGCCATCTCGGACGCGAGGACGACGCCGCTCGCGTCGAGGCTGTGGTCGCTGCCGACCTGGCAACGCGCGGCGAAGGCCCCATCTCCACGACCGAGATCGGCGACCGGATCACCGCAGCGCTGTAAGGATTTCTTTCACGAGACTGACGCGCGTAAGCCTTACGGCTTGCGCGCGTCAGTCGTTTCCGACACCCCGATAGACTGGCCAGTATGCGTCTTGGTCGAATTGCCAGTCCCGATGGTGTTGCGTTCGTCAGTATCGAAGGTGAAGAGGATGCCCTCGTCGCCAAGGAAATTGCGGAGCACCCGTTCGGGAACCCCACCTTTACCGGCCGTAGTTGGCCGCTTGCCGATGTTCGTCTGCTGGCTCCGATTCTCGCCAGCAAGGTGATCTGTATCGGCAAGAATTATGCAGATCACATCGCGGAGATGGGCGGCGAGGCGCCGGCTGATCCGGTGATCTTCCTCAAGCCCAATACGTCCATCGTCGGCCCGGGCGCCCCGATCGTCTTGCCTCCGACGTCCAACGAGGTGCATTTCGAGGGTGAACTCGCGGTGGTCATCGGTCAGCCTTGCAAAGACGTACCCGCGGCGAAGGCGTTGAGCGTGGTCCTGGGCTACACGATCGCCAACGACGTATCGGCGCGAGATCATCAGCGTCACGACGGGCAATGGACGCGCGCGAAGGGCCACGACACCTTCTGCCCGCTCGGTCCGTGGATCGAAACCAGCCTCGATGCGTCCGACGTCGACATCAAGACCGAGGTGAACGGTCAGGTCAAGCAGGACAGCAGCACCGCCTTCCTGCTTCACGACATTCCGAAGATCATCGAGTGGATCTCGGCGGTGATGACCCTCCTGCCCGGCGACGTCATCCTCACCGGCACCCCCGCCGGAGTCGGCCCGATCGTCGACGGCGATTCCGTGTCGGTCACGGTCTCGGGGATCGGCACGCTCACGAACCCGGTGACCGCCAAGAATTGATCTGACCCGGTTCGTTCCGTCATGTGACTACGGAGGCCCCATCCCCACCGGATGGGGCCTCCGTCGTGGTGTGAGTCGAGAGGTGTCTGTCAAAGAAAAGTTGCAAGATGGTAACTAACGCCGGATGGTCGATTGGGATTGCCTTCCGGTTCGAGGTAATCAGGCCCTGGGACTGACCTGCGGGTTTCATGAGCCAGGCGAAGCTTCACCCATGATCCTCCTGGCGTTATGTCTGATTTGGTGAGGTTGGGAGGGTTCGCCCCGCGGTTTGCTGCCGCGGCTCGTAACAGACCAAATTCCCTGAAATGTAACGCTGAGCAGTAGGGTGGCCGATAACTGGATAGAAGCCGATGGGGCAATCGAGTGGATTGCGCAGAAACGTGGTGATACATGACGACCTTCGCGGAAGCATCCCGGACAGCGGCAGCGCACGCGCGGAACGGGCAGCGGCCGGTGTGGCGAGACAAGAAGCGCTACCTGTGGCCACTGGGTTTGCTGGTTCCTCTCAGTCCGTTCGCTGCGTGGTTCCTGGTCGACAAATTCAGTCTCGGGCTCTTCTGGGCCATCGGGGCCTGGCTCATCGTGATCGTCATTCCCCTGATCGATCTACTGGCGGGCGAGGACGGTAACAGCCCGCCGGACGAAGCGATCCCTGAATTGCAAGAGGATCGTTTCTACCGCTGGTGCACGTATCTGTTCCTGCCCCTCCAATACGTCGGTCTCGTGTTCGTCGCCTGGTGCTGGGTTAACGCGCCGATGGCGGCGGGGGAGAAGTTCGCGCTCGCGATGACTGCCGGCGTGGTTGCCGGTGTTGGGATCAACGCGGCGCATGAATTGGGGCACAAGAGCGAAAAGCTCGAGAAGTGGCTCGCGAAAGTAGCGCTGGCACAGTCCTTTTACGGCCATTTCTACGTCGAGCACAACCATGGTCACCACGTCCGTGTCGCGACGCCGGAGGATCCGGCCAGTTCGCGATACAAGGAAAACTTCTGGTTCTTCTTGCCGCGCAGTGTCATCGGCGGCTTGCGCTCGGGATGGCGGATCGAAAGCGCTCGCCTTCAGCGTCAAGGCAGACGGACGTGGAGCTATCGGAACAACATCCTGAACGCGTGGGCGATGAGTGTTGTCCTGTTCGGCAGCCTGATCGCGGTGTTCGGGTGGGAAATCGCACCGTGGCTGGCCGTTCAGGCGATTGCCGGATTCACGTTCCTCGAGACCGCCAACTATCTCGAGCACTACGGCTTGCTACGTGCGAAGCGGCCTGACGGCTCGTACGTTCGCTGCTCGCCCGAGGACAGCTGGAACAGCGACCACGTCGTCAGCAATCTGTTCCTCTATCAACTTCAGCGTCACAGTGACCATCACGCGAATCCGCGTCTGCGGTACCAGAGCCTGCGCAGTGCGGCCGAAGCGCCGCAACTTCCAGCGGGTTACGCGGTCATGATCGTGTGCGCGTGGGTGCCGCCGCTGTGGCGAAAGGTCATGGACAAGCGACTACTCGCCTACTACGACGGTGACATGACACGTATCAACGTCTTGCCGGGTAAGTGATCGGCGGGATGGAGGAAGCGCTGCGGGACTAACCTGTAGTACGACCATCCATCATCGCCGAGCCAAGTGAGCCATGACCAACAGCGAAGTACGCGTCCGTTTCTGTCCGTCACCCACCGGAACCCCGCACGTAGGTTTGGTGCGCACCGCCTTGTTCAACTGGGCATTCGCACGACACCACGGCGGCACGTTCGTGTTCCGTATCGAAGACACCGATGCGCAGCGCGACAGTGAAGAGTCCTACCAGGCCATCCTCGACGCCCTCCGCTGGTTGGGGCTCAATTGGGACGAGGGCCCGGAGGTCGGTGGGCCGCACGCACCGTATCGCCAGTCCGAGCGTCGCGACCTGCATCTCGACGTCGTTGCCAAGTTGCTGGCCGCGGGCGAGGCCTACGAGTCCTACTCGACCAACGAAGAAGTGGAAGCCCGACACAAGGCGGCCGGACGCGACCCGAAGCTCGGATACGACAACTTCGATCGCGACCTCAGTGACGAGCAGCGCGCTGCCTACGTCGCCGAGGGGCGCAAGCCGGTCGTCCGCCTCCGGATGCCCGATCACGACCTGACGTGGAACGACCTGGTTCGCGGCGAGACCACGTTCAAGGCAGGCACCGTTCCGGACTTCGCGTTGACTCGCGGGAACGGTATTCCGCTGTACACGCTGGTCAATCCCGTCGACGACGCGTTGATGAAGATCACTCACGTACTGCGCGGTGAGGACCTGCTTTCCTCGACCCCGCGTCAGCTCGCGTTGTACGAGGCTTTGATCCGCATCGGTGTCGCCGATTTCACACCGTCGTTCGGGCACCTGCCGTTCGTGATGGGTCAGGGCAACAAGAAGCTTTCCAAGCGCGATCCCGAGTCCAACCTCTTCATTCACCGCGATCGGGGCTTCATTCCCGAGGGACTGCTGAACTACTTGGCTCTGCTCGGGTGGAGCATTGCCGACGATCACGATGTCTTCTCACTCGACGAGATGGTTGCGGCCTTCGACGTTTCGAAGGTCAACTCCAACCCTGCCCGCTTCGACCAGAAAAAGGCCGACGCGATCAATGCCGAGCACATTCGCTTGCTCCAGCCGGCCGACTTCGCGGCCCGCCTGAAGTCGTTCCTGGTGGAGCACGGCCACATCAGCGCCGACGTCGATGAAGCCACGTTCACTGTTGCGGCGGACCTCGTGCAGACGCGCATCGTCGTCCTGTCCGACGCGTGGGATCTGCTGAAGTTCCTGTTCGTCGACGAGGCGTCGTTTGCTCTCGATCCGGCCGCGGCGGCAAAGAACCTGAAGGAAGACGCTGGTCCGGTTCTGGATGCGTCTCTTGCGGCACTCGAGGCAACCTCGGAGTGGACTGCGGCCAGTATCGAGGAAGCACTCAAGAAGGCCCTCATCGAGGATCTGGAGCTCAAACCGCGTAAGGCCTTCGCTCCGGTTCGGGTCGCGATCACCGGCTCTCACATCAGCCCTCCGCTGTACGAGTCGATGGAATTGCTCGGTCGTGAGGTCTCGATTGCTCGGTTGCGCGCCGGTAGGGCAGCGGTAACCGCCTAGATCGGACGGTCTTCCGGCCGAAAATGAAGCAAAAACCTCCCGTGACCATACGATTTGGTATTTGGGGCAGGGGTACTGGTAATCTTCTTTTCGGCCGGAGACGAGCCGCCGAGCACAACAGCGAAGCGGATCGGGCAAGGCTGGTGAGCAAGACCTTGGGGTATGGTGTAATTGGCAACACAGCGGTTTCTGGTACCGCCATTCTAGGTTCGAGTCCTGGTACCCCAGCGGAAATCCGGTCGATTTTGTGGCCGGACTCAGACAAGCTAAGCTTGCTGAGCATCCAAGAGCAAGACTGAATACCACGTTTAAAAGCGTGTCCTGGCCCCGTCGTCTAGCGGCCTAGGACGCCGCCCTCTCAAGGCGGTAGCGCGGGTTCGAATCCCGTCGGGGCTACAAAGGAAAGACCCTGCGATCATTGATCGGAGGGTCTTTTCGTATGTGCCGGAAATGTCTCCGGCGATGCGAAAAACGATCACCCCCAGTCGAATTCGACTGGGGGTGATCGTCATCTCACTCTGTTGTCCGCGATCGGCTATCCGCTCTTGCGGCGGAACTCTCGCTTGTGATCGGCCGGGCCATGCGTGTTGTGGACCTTGGACTGTCCGTCGCGATGGTCGGTCGATTTGGCGTTCTGATGATTCTTCCGTTCGAGGGCTTCACGGAACTTTCGTTTGGTTTCCTCCGATTGGGATTCGGGTTCCGACGGGGTGTTGCTGTCGAGATCGCTCATATGCTCACTCCTTGTTGTTGGGCCTGTTGGTGAAACTACGCCGGCCCGAATTCGAAAGCTCGTGAATTTCGCTTCACGAATCTCGGGGTCTACGGCGATGGTGCAGTAGAACCGGAAAGAGGCATCGCCGGCATCCCGAGCTTGCGGTGATCCCACGAACGAGTTCGATCGGGAACGAACCGTACCGCGACGCGCTTGTGGAGCATCGCGTCGACGGCCGGGCGGAGATCTTCCGTGTACGGGCCCGTGTATCGCTCCCAGACACTGATTCCCACGGCAAAGAGAGCTTCCGGATCCTCGACGATCACTCCGGTGCCCTCCATCGAGACTCCTCGCAGCGTGTCGTACGTCAGACCGTCTTCGATCAGGACGGACATACGGGTGTCCCGGCGAAGATTGACCGCCTTCTGCGACTTGGCTTTGGTTTCGAACCAGATTTCGCCGTCGACTATCGCGAACCACATCGCGATCAGGTGAGGCATTCCGTCGGCGCTCAACGTCGCCATCGTTGCCGTACGGCTCTTTTCGACGAAGCTCGAAATTTCGGCCTCGGTCATCGTGATCTGACTACGCTGCTTTCCTGCCATGGTCGCGTCGTACTCCTACGTGCTCGAGGATCTGAAGGCCTTACTGTGTCACGAATTACAGACGCTTGTGGAGCGCTTCGGCAGCTGCGAGAAGGTCCGCCGCCCAGCGGGCTCCCGGTCGTCTACCCATCCGATCGATGGGGCCGGAGACCGAAATCGCGGCAATGACAGCGCCTGCCGAGTCTCGGACAGGAGCCGCGACGCTGGCGACACCCGGCTCACGTTCGGCTGCACTCTGTGCCCAGCCGCGCCGGCGAACCTCGAGGAGCACTCGTTCGCCGAACGACGCATCGGCGAGAACGGTCCGTTGGGTTTGTGGATCTGCCCATGCGAGAAGGACCTTGGCGCCGGAACCGGCATTCATCGGCAGCCTGGCCCCGACGAGAACTGTGTCGCGAAGGCCCGTGGGCGGTTCCATCGACGCAACGCAGATGCGTTGGGTGCCTTCCCGGCGGTACAGCTGGACGCTTTCGCCGGTGATTTCGCGAAGGCGGGGGAGGATGAGTCCGGCCGCAGCAATGAGTGGATCATTAGCGGTGGCAGCGAGTTCGGCGAGTCCGGGCCCTGGGCACCACTGACCATCCGAGTCGCGTGTGAGGAGTCGATGGACTTCGAGACCGACGGCGAGTCTATGGGCGGTCGCGCGCGGCAAACCGGTTCGTGCACAGAGTTCGGTGAGGCTGCACGGTTCCTCAGCTACTGCATGAAGAACGCCCATTGCTTTGTCCAGGACGCCGATGCCGCTATGCTGTCTCATAGGTCGATACCAGTTTCTCGCATAGTGGGATGATAGCGCATTTCCTGGTGGACTAGCGCATTTACAGAAGGGCTAGTGCATTTTCTAGGGGCAGCCTGCATCTGCTGCGAGGGCTGGGGACCTACTTCACGCGCGGCGGGCCAGCCCGTAGTCCGCCGACGCGAGGCTACGTACAGAGGTGGAAGACATGGCACAGAAAGCACGCACTCTCGCCGAGAAGGTGTGGGACGACCACGTTGTCGTGAAAGGGGAGGGGCAGGATCCCGACCTCATCTACATCGATCTCCACCTCGTTCACGAAGTGACGAGCCCGCAGGCATTCGACGGACTTCGCTTGGCCGGACGCCCGTTGCGCCGTCCCGACCTGACGATCGCCACCGAGGACCACAACGTTCCGACGATCGACATCGACAAGCCGATCGCCGATCCCGTGTCCAAGACTCAGGTCGACACCTTGCGCCGAAATTGCGAGGAGTTCGGAGTTCGCTTGCACCGCATGGGCGATCTCGATCAGGGCATCGTGCATGTGGTCGGACCGCAGCTCGGCCTGACTCAGCCGGGAACCACCGTGGTGTGCGGCGACAGTCATACGTCGACGCACGGCGCATTCGGTGCGCTCGCAATGGGAATCGGCACCAGCGAGGTCGAGCACGTGATGGCGACGCAGACATTGTCGTTGCGCCCCTTCAAGACCATGGCGATCACGGTCGACGGCGAGCTGCCTCCTGGCGTCACGAGCAAGGACTTGATCCTGGCAGTCATCGCCAAGATCGGCACCGGCGGCGGCCAGGGCTACGTCCTGGAGTACCGCGGCGAGGCCATTCGCAAACTGTCGATGGAAGCTCGTATGACCATCTGCAACATGTCGATCGAGGCCGGAGCCCGTGCTGGCATGATCGCACCGGACGAGACCACTTACGAGTTCATCAAGGGCCGTCCGCATGCACCGTCGGGCGCAGAGTGGGACGAAGCCGTCGCCGCGTGGGAGTTGCTCAAGACCGACGAGGGCGCCGAATTCGACAACGAGGTCCACATCGACGCAAGCGCATTGACGCCCTTTGTCACGTGGGGAACCAATCCGGGACAGGGTGCACCGCTCGGTGACCGTGTTCCCGATCCGGAACTGATCGTCGACGAGAGCGAGCGTCAGGCTGCCGAGAAGGCGCTCACCTACATGGGTCTCGACGCCGGCATGGCGCTTCGGGATGTTGCTGTCGACACCGTCTTCGTCGGTTCGTGCACCAACGGGCGCATCGAAGATCTGCGCGCGGTGGCCGAGGTGCTCGAGGGTCGCCATGTGGCAGAGGGTGTTCGGATGCTCATCGTTCCCGGCTCGATGCGGGTGCGTGCTCAAGCCGAAAGTGAAGGTCTCGGTGAAATCTTCACGGCGGCAGGGGCCGAATGGCGCCAGGCCGGTTGCTCGATGTGCTTGGGAATGAACCCTGACCAGCTTGCTCCCGGCGAGCGTTCGGCATCGACGTCCAACCGGAATTTCGAAGGCCGACAGGGTAAAGGCGGTCGGACCCATCTGGTTTCCCCGCTCGTCGCGGCTGCCACTGCGGTCCGCGGAACGCTCTCGGCACCGGCCGATCTGGTCTGACCCACTTACCATCTCGAGGAGAATTTCGATGGAATCCTTTACCACGCACAAGGGTATCGGCGTCCCGCTGCGACGCTCGAATGTCGATACCGATCAGATCATCCCTGCCGTGTACCTGAAACGGGTGACGCGCACGGGATTCGAGGACGGGCTGTTTGCAGGCTGGCGCACCGACCCCAACTTCATTCTCAATCTGGCTCCGTACGACAAGGGAAGTGTCCTCGTAGCCGGTCCCGATTTCGGCACGGGCTCTTCGCGTGAGCATGCCGTGTGGGCTCTCTCCGACTTCGGATTTCGGGTCGTCATCGCTTCCCGGTTCGCCGACATCTTCCGTGGGAACGCCGGAAAAGCCGGTCTCGTAGCGGCACAGGTCGAGCAGAGCGACGTCGAATTGCTCTGGAAGTTGCTCGAAGAGCAGCCCGGACTGGAATTGACAGTAGATCTCGAGAATCGGACCGTGAGCGCCGGAACTACGGTGGTGCCGTTCAATATTGACGACTACACACGGTGGCGTCTGCTGGAGGGTCTCGACGACATCGGACTGACATTGCGGCAGGTAGAAGCGATTTCCGAGTTCGAAAAGTCAAGGCCTTCATGGAAACCGACTACCCTTCCAGCCCGAATTTCGCAGGGCTGAACCGAAATCCGCAACTCCGCACGGGAAGAGAAATAGGTCACCATTTCGCAGTCACGTTGAATGAGAATTGGCGTGGCACATAGACTCTTGCCGTTATCAGGTTTACCGTGGTTCTCAGTCGGTCCGACGGTGGACCACAATTAGCGGAGGAATTTCAATGAACAAGGCAGAGCTCATCGATGTTCTGACTGAAAAGCTGGGTTCGGACAGGCGCACAGCGACCGACGCAGTGGAGCACGTCGTGGACACCATCGTCCGCGCCGTCCACCGTGGCGAGAGCGTGACCATCACCGGCTTCGGAGTCTTCGAGCAGCGTCGTCGTGCAGCACGTGTTGCACGCAACCCGCGTACGGGCGAGACCGTCAAGGTCAAGCCGACGTCGGTTCCGGCTTTCCGTCCGGGTGCGCAGTTCAAGGCTGTTATCGCTGGTGGACAGAAGCTTCCGGCCACCGGCCCGGCAGTCAAGCGTGGCGTAGCAGCACCGGCCACCAAGGCTGCAGCCAAGAAGGCTGCTGCCAAGAAGACCGCAGCCAAGAAGGCTCCGGCAAAGAAGGCTCCGGCCAAGACCGCAGCCAAGAAGACGGTTGCCGCGAAGGCTCCGGCCAAGAAGGCTCCGGCCAAGACCGCAGCCAAGAAGACGGTTGCCACCAAGGCTCCCGCCAAGAAGGCTCCGGCCAAGACCGCAGCCAAGAAGACGGTTGCCACCAAGGCTCCCGCCAAGAAGGCTCCGGCCAAGACCGCAGCCAAGGCTCCGGCCAAGAAGGCTCCGGCCAAGAAGGCTCCGGCCAAGACCGCAGCCAAGAAGGCTCCGGCCAAGAAGGCTCCGGCCAAGCGCGGAAAGTAGTCGCGTTCGGGTGAAAAACCCGATGCCGTAAGACAAAGAGGTGCAGCCGCGGATCTGATCCGCGGCTGCACCTCTTTTTGCTGTCTGGGAGAAGTGTGAATTCTCCTGTGTTTCAGTGCTTTGCAAAACTACCGAATCGAACTGGGGCCGGTTGGTCCAAATCCCTCAGGAGTTGGCGACTTTGGGGAGCGGGCTGTCGAGGTGATCGGCGGCGACGAGGCGGCCGTCGAGGAACGAGAGCACCCAAGTGCTCGCCTTACGGTTGCGTGCAGAGGGCAGTGTTACACCGGCCGTATCAGCCCACCAGCGCATCAAATCGGGGATGACGCCTCCTTGGCTGCAGATCACGGGAGTGCCCTCCAGTGCGGCGATCTGCAGCGCACGTGCCCGAGCGGCGTCGGGATCGGCCTCGTAACCTTCTTCGGTCAGAAGAGGTTCCGTCGAAATCTCGACACCCAATGCCTCCGCCAACGGCATTACGGTGTCGATGCAGCGCGTACGGTCAGCCGCGAAAACCGAATCGGCTCCGAAGATTTTCAGCTGTTCGACCAAGGCGGCGGATTGCTCTTTGCCCTTGGCGTCGAGTGGACGCAAATTGTCGTCGCCCTTGTACCGCTTACGGCTTCCAGCCTTTGCGTGGCGGACGAGTAATACCGTTTTCGTATCAGGCCGAATGGAAACGAAGCGGCGAAGAATCATTCGATCCATCGGGTAGGAAAGATGATCGGCGACCTCGGCGACCGGAAGCCAATAGAGAACATCTACTTCGTTATTCGGCCCGAAATCTCCGTCTACTGCTTCGGCCGACCAGTATTCGACTCGTTTGAGTTTGCGATGTCCCGGGATCGGGTACGTCACGCCACCGAGGTGCCTTCCGAAACGTCCGGTGATCGAGGTCTCTTCGCGGACCTCGCGAACTGCTGCGGTCAAGAAGGTCTCGCCTGGATCGAGCTTTCCTTTGGGGAATGACCAGTCGTCGTACTTCGGTCGATGTACGACGGCGATCTCGATGGCGGAAGGATCCTGGGGAGCCTTCCGCCACAGAACCGCGCCTGCGGCAAAGATGTTGGCTTTGACCGGCTTGTCGCTCATGGTGTGATCCGAGCCCGTCAAGACCCGCTGGCGGTGCGGCTGCGCATCAACGACTGTTGATGCTCACGTACGTCCTCACCGCGTTCGGGTGCAGCGACCCAACTGCCGTCCGGATGCAGTACCCAGCAGCGAGTTCGCGGATCGAGCGCGGAATCGAAGATGTCACCCAGTTGCTTCGACAGTTTCGGATCCTTGACCTGCACCATGACCTCGACGCGGCGATCGAGGTTGCGGTGCATCATGTCTGCGCTGCCGATCCAGAATTCGTCGGCCGAGCGGAAATGAAACATTCGCGAGTGTTCGAGGAACCGCCCGAGAATGGAACGTACTTCGATGTTTTCGCTGAGGCCCGGAACACCCGGCTTGAGCGCGCAGATTCCGCGGACCACGATCTCGACGGGGATACCGGCCTTGGACGCGCGGTACAACGCGTCGATGACCTGCTCGTCGACCAATGCGTTGGCTTTCAAGCGGATACCGGCATCGCGGCCTGCAAGCTTGTGAGCGATCTCGTTGTCGATCCGCTCGATGATCCCGCGGCGAACCCCGTACGGCGCAACGAGAAGGTTGCGGTAGCTCGTCTTTCGGGAGTATCCGGTCAGCGAGTTGAAGAGGTCGGTGAGGTCAGCACCGATCTCCGGTGCTGCGGTGAGCAATCCGACGTCCTCGTACATGCGCGCGGTCTTCGGGTTGTAGTTGCCGGTGCCGATGTGGCAGTAGCGACGAATTGTCGAACCTTCGCGCCTGACGACGAGGCAGGTCTTGCAGTGAGTCTTGAGACCGACGAGACCGTAGACGACGTGAACGCCGGCCTGCTCGAGTTTGCGTGCCCACTTGATGTTGGCTTGCTCGTCGAAGCGCGCCTTGATCTCGACGAGGGCAACAACTTGCTTGCCGGCCTCGGCGGCGTCGATCAGTGCGTTGACGATGGGGGAGTCGCCCGAAGTTCGGTACAGGGTCTGCTTGATCGCGAGCACCTGCGGGTCGGCCGCGGCCTGTTCGATGAAGCGTTGAACGCTGGTGGAAAACGAGTCGTAAGGGTGGTGGACGAGCACGTCGCCCTCGCGCAGGGTCGAGAACACACTCTTCGGTGTCTCACGCTCGCCGAACGCCGGATGCGTCGCCGGGACGAACGGAGCGTCCTTGAGCGCCGGGCGATCGACGGCGTAAACCTGCCAGAGGCAGGACAAGTCGAGGAGTCCGGAAACCTCGATCACGTCAGCCGGATCGACGTCGAGTTCACGCAGAAGCAGTTCGAGCATGTGCTCGGTCATGTCGTCGGCAACTTCGAGGCGAACGGGCGAACCGAAACGACGACGCGCCAATTCACGTTCGAGTGCCTGCAGCAGATCCTCGTCCCGATCCTCTTCGACCTCGAAATCGGCGTTGCGTGTGATTCGGAAGGCGTGATGTTCGACGATTTCCATTCCGGGGAACAGCACGTCGAGATGAGCCGAAATCAGTTCTTCCATCGGGAGGAACGAATCGATGGTGGACGAAGACGTCGTGCTCTTGACTCGCACGAACCGGCCGACGTTGTCGGGAACCTTGACGCGAGCGAAGTGTTCGCCGCGGGTGACGGAGTCCTTCACTGTTACGGCGAGGTTGAGGCTCAGTCCGCTGATGTAGGGGAACGGGTGGGCGTGATCGACTGCCAACGGCGTCAGTACCGGGAAGACCTGCTCGTGGAAATGCGCCGATAGCCGGCCGTGATCGTCGGCGCTGAGGTCGGCCCATCTAACAATTGAAATGCCTTCTGCCGCCAGGGCAGGGCGGACCGAGTCGAGAAACACGTGTGCGTGCTTGTCGGCGAGTTCCTGGGTGCGACGCGCAATGAGCGCCAATTGTTCGCGTGGGGAGAGGCCGTCGGCGGACCTGACCGACAGTCCCGTCTCGTCGCGGCGCTTGAGTCCGGCGACCCGGACCATGAAAAATTCGTCGAGATTGGAAGCGAAGATGGCGAGGAACTTTGCGCGTTCGAGCAACGGCAGTGACTCGTCGGCAGCCAATGCGAGAACACGGGCATTGAAATCGAGCCAGCTGAGTTCGCGGTTTAGGTAACGATCCTCGGGAAGTCCGACGAGCAATTCGGGTAGCTCTGCCTTGGTAGCTGCAGGGGGAGCGCCCGGGATATTGGTGGCGACCGCGACGGCCTGAGATCGCGGCGAGGTGGCCGCGCCGTTCTCGTGCCGGCCGGAGCTGTGGTCTCCGTCCGACTGGTCTTCGGAAATACGGTTTTCGAGTGCTTCGCCATTGCTCACTCGTCGATCATCCCCCACAATCGCGCGGTCCGACAATCGATGAAAGAAAATTCATCGACTGTTCGACGGCGTGGCCTTGAGTCTGGTCAACGAAGCCAATGTCGCGGGGCCTACTCCCAGTGCGCGCACGGTGTCGAGATCGGCGTGGGTGTCGACGTCGGTGCGCAGTCCCGGCCATTGGCCGTTGAGTGGACGAGCACCTGAATTAGCATGTCCCCGTGCGGATTCCGGACCGAATCGGGGGTCGAGCGCACTCTCGCCACACGCAAACAATGCGGAAGTGCCGGTGCCGTGGTGATCGACGACGACTGAACGTCCACCGCTTCGGGCGGCGGCCACGGCCTCCGTCAGTTCGCTCGGTTGCATCGCGGGCAAGTCGGCTTGCAGCACAACGAGGTCGACCACTCCGCGTTTGGCTCGGATATCGGCGGCCGCTGCACTCAACGCTGCGTTGAGGGTTTCCTCCCCGCGCGGTGAGGCGCCGTTGGTCAGCGAGATGTGGGGAGCTGGATCGGCGTAGACCGTCACGCCGACGGAATACGCAAGAGCGGCAACGGTCGGGTCTGGGGTGACCACCGTGACGGTGTCGATGGCAGAGACGGCGGCAACGGTCGCGAGGGTGTCGTGAAGCATGGCCAACACGAGGTCTGCACGCGCGTCCGCGTCGAGTTCGCCCGCGAGCCGGGACTTGGCCGATCTCAAGGACTTGACGGCCACTATCGCATGCATGGGGCGTTCGATCTCCGTGCGCGCATGCGGTGTCTCCACGACGTGTGGGTACGGGGGTTCCGCGCTGTCCATCCCTCGATCTTGCCAGTCATCACGCTCGGTGTCCGCGGCTGCCCACCGCAGTGCACCACAGGCGATACTCTGTGCAGACGATTTTTCTGGCGGCGACCCGCTTCGCCGGGTAGACGGGGTGAGCGTGTGAGTAAGGCAGCTGTATTGGGCGCAGGTTCGTGGGGAACAGCGTTGGCCAAGGTGATGGCCGAGGCCGGAACCGACGTGACGATGTGGGCCAGGCGTGAAGAGGTCGCGAAGCGCATCGACACCACACACGAGAACAGCGACTATCTGCCAGGCATTGCTTTGCCTTCGTCGATTCGCGCGACCCACCACCACGAGGAGGCAATGGCAGGCGCTGACTTCATCGTGCTGGCGGTTCCCTCGCAGTCGCTACGGGGAAACCTGGAGCAGTGGAAAGGCTCGATCGGACCCGATGCGACTCTGCTGAGTCTGGCCAAGGGAATCGAGACCGGGACGCTCATGCGCATGAGCCAGGTCATCGTGTCGGTGACCGGCGTGGAACCGGGGCGCGTCGCGGTGCTCTCGGGCCCGAATCTTGCACACGAGATCGCCAGCGGGCAGCCCGCGGCCACGGTGATCGCCTGCTCGGATTCCTCGCGTGCCCTCGCTCTCCAGGACGCTTGCGCTACCGGCTATTTCAGGCCGTACACCAACTCCGACGTCATCGGTTGCGAGATCGGTGGCGCGTGCAAGAACGTGATCGCGCTGGCCTGCGGCATGGCCGCCGGTAGTGGATTCGGCGACAACACGGTTGCCAGCATCATCACCCGTGGTCTCGCCGAGACGATTCGGCTCGGTGTCGCGCTCGGCGCCAAGGCGTCGACGCTTGCAGGCTTGGCGGGCGTCGGTGACCTGGTCGCGACCTGCACGTCCGAGTTGTCGCGAAACCGGACGTTCGGAGAGCGACTCGGACGGGGCGGGTCGATGGAATCGGCACAGAAGGCAACCAACGGTCAGGTCGCCGAGGGTGTGAAGTCGTGCACGTCGGTACGCGCACTCGCTGCCGGCTACGACGTGGAGATGCCGTTGACCGACGCGGTCCATCGGGTGTGCCACGAAGGCATGGCCGTCAGCGATGCGATCGGTCAGTTGCTCGGACGCCGGACGAAGCCGGAATGAGTGAAATTAATGTGAGTGATTTCGAGGGTTACGGGGATTCGACGCGCAGTGTGAGCGCCGTTGCGCGCGAACACGCTGCGGGTCAGCCCATGCAGCTGGGTCCGATATTTGCTGCGCCGTACCAACTTTCGGTGGACGAAGGCTCCGAATCCGATACCTATGCTCGAGCGTCGAACCCGGGTTGGCGCGGACTCGAATCGGCGCTCGCGGCGCTCGAAGGAGCGGACCACGCACTCGTCATGGGGTCGGGGATGTCTGCGATCACCGCGACCTTGCGCAGCGTGCTCGTCGCCGGGGATACCGTCGTCGTGCCCTCGGACGGGTACTACCAGGTGCGGTTGTACGCGAACGAACGGTTGGCTCCGTTGGGAATCACCGTTCGCGAAGTCTCGACCCTGCAGATGGGCGACGCGAGTTTCGGGGAACTGCTCGACGCGTCACCGGGTCGCGTGGTCGTCGTCGCCGAGACGCCGTCCAACCCGGTGCTGGACGTGGTCGACCTTCGCGTGCTCGCCGACGTGTGCCACCGAGCGGGTGCGCTGCTGATCGTCGACAACACGACTGCAACACCGCTGGGGCAGCGCCCGCTCGAATTGGGTGCCGACGTCGTGGTGGCCAGCGGTACCAAGGCACTCAGCGGGCACAGTGACCTCCTGATGGGTTACGTCGCTACTTCCGATGCGGCGGTGAGTCAGCGGATCGAGCGTGAGCGACTTCTTTCGGGAACAGTGCTCGGCCCCTTCGAGACGTGGCTTGCGCACCGGAGTCTCGGCACGGCAGGCCTGCGATTCGGGCGTCAGTGCGACAACGCGCTGGCCCTGGCCGAGATGTTGGCTGGACACACAGCGGTCCGGTCCGTTCGTTATCCCGGCCTTCGCGGTGACCCGTCCTACACAACGGCATCCGGTCAGATGAAACGATTCGGCGGATTGGTGAGCGTCGAGTTGGGTTCGGCTCAAGCATTCCACTCGTTCGTCGAAGCGAGCAATCTCGTCACGGCCGCCACCAGCTTCGGTGGGATCCACACGACGGCGGATCGCCGTGCGCGCTGGGGCGATCCGGTCAGTGCGGGTTTTGTCCGAATCGCTTGTGGCATCGAGGACACCGCCGATCTCCTGGCCGACATCGAGCGCGCGCTCGACGCGTGAGCGGACCACGTCGATGATTTCCGGCCCGGCCCGATCGCGTGCCGAAGTCGATTCGGCGGTACGGTTTGACGCGTGAACAGCAGCCGTACCCGCGTGGCCGTGATCTTCGGTGGCCGGAGCAATGAGCATTCAGTGTCCTGTGTTTCCGCCGGAAGCGTCCTGAGCAACCTCGACCCGGATCGGTACGACGTCGTACCGATCGGCATCACCGTCGACGGTTCCTGGGTCCTCGGGTCGAGCGACCCCAGCTCCCTCGCGATCAGCGGGCGCGCGTTGCCGTCGGTCGACAAAGACGGAACGTCGGTGGTCCTCAGCGCGGACCCCACCCGCGAGGGCGAGGTCATCTCCTTCGACGGCTCCGACGCCGGTGCTGTGCTCGCGTCGGTCGACGTCGTTTTCCCCGTTCTGCATGGGGCTTACGGCGAAGACGGCACCATTCAGGGATTGCTCGAACTTGCCGGGGTTCCGTATGTCGGACCCGGAGTCCTGGCCAGCGCCGCCGGCATGGACAAAGAGTTCACGAAGAAGCTTCTTGCCGCTGAAGGACTTCCCGTCGGAGTGCAGGTCGTGCTTCGACCGGGAATCGCAACGCTGACCGAAGAGCAGAAGGCGGAGTTGGGCCTTCCCGTGTTCGTGAAGCCCGCTCGTGGTGGTTCGTCCATCGGCATCACCCGGGTGAGCAATTGGGACGGTCTGGACGGGGCGATCGCTCATGCGCGCCTGCACGATCCCAAGGTGATCGTCGAAGGCGCGATCATCGGCCGTGAGGTGGAATGCGGCGTCCTCGAATTCGCGAACGGTGACGTCAAGGCGAGTGTGGTCGCTGAGATCCGGATGCCGGATTCCGACACCGATTCGGACGCGTTCTACGACTTCGACACCAAGTACCTCGACGACGTCTGCGAATTCGACATCCCCGCGAAACTCGACGAGTCGGTGAGCGACCAGATCAGGGAGCTTGCAGTCCGCGCGTTCAAGGCACTCGATTGCCAGGGACTCTCGCGAGTCGATTTCTTCGTCACGGCTGACGGCCCGGTGATCAACGAGATCAACACGATGCCCGGGTTCACTTCCATCTCGATGTATCCGAAGATGTGGAACGCCACCGGAATCGATTACCGCACTTTGATTTCGACACTGGTCGACACCGCCATCGCTCGCGGTACCGGACTTCGCTGATCAGGGAACCGCGACCGGCGCCGGGTCGAGGGGCTTCTGTTCGAGAGTCGCCGTGATGGTGTCGGAGATCTCCTGAATCGGCGTCGGGCCGGTCCCGTCGGGGATCGTGATACCGATGTACTCACCGCGGTCTACGGCAAACCAAGTGCTCGCAGCCAGACCGACGTCGGTTCCCGAGACCTGGAACCATTGGACACCGTTCACAACCTGAAGTGCTGCAGCCTGGTCGAACTCGGTCGGACGGTCGAGCCCGCAGCGCAACACGATCGGCTCACCTTCGCTGCGCTGCCAAGCTGCCGCTCCAGCCGGAGCGGGGTCAACCAACTCGGCTTTCGTGAAGTCGTCGATCTTGTCGGGGAGCGCACCGAGGAGGGAAACGCAGGCCTCCGACTCCGCTGCCGGTGCCGGTACGGGTCCCAGCGCTACCGGCGAGAGTTCAGGGTTGTTTCCCGCTACGACGGCCGCGATCACCACTCCGACGATCAGGGCTACCGGGAGCGCGATGGCGGTGGCGATCAGCGCCGGACTGCGGCGCTCGGTCGGATCGTCGTCGCTATCGGGGTCGATGTCGGCGTTGTCTGCGGTGGAGGTGTTTTCTGCCATGCTCAGTTCTTCGCTCGGGTCCTGGTCCAGTCGATCAGCGGTCTCGTCACTTCTGAGGACACGTCGGTGAATCGGTAGGATTGCCGACACACGCGTGAGCTTGCAGAAGCATTCACGACCACAGCTAGAAGGTACCGCAGGCCGCTTACGGGCGAATTGCGTCGGCATTGGAGACACTCATCGCATCATCTGAGTTCGCTGCATCATCGGAGTTCACAGCATCATCGGAGTTCGGGTCAGAGCACACTGTTGAACAGGTGGGGGAGTTCGACGTGATCGCGCGATCTCTGGTCGGCCGAATCCAACCGGTCACCACCGAATTGGGGCCGGGTGACGATGCCGCGATCGTGACGTCCGGAGACGGCCGTGTGGTTGTCTCGTCCGACATGCTGGTCGAAGGTCGGCATTTCCGAATGGATTGGTCTTCGCCACGCGACATCGGCCGAAAGGCAGTGGCACAGAACGCTGCGGATGTCGTCTCGATGGGAGCGCGGCCGACGGCATTCACCGTGTCTCTGGGATGCCCGCCTTCGACTCCGGTCGACGTGATCGACGCAATCTCCGCGGGAATCTGGGACGCGGCAACCGATCTGGGGGCCGGTGTGGTCGGCGGTGACCTGGTCCAGTCGCCGGTGGTCGTGGTGTCGGTGACCGTGCTCGGCGATCTCGGTGGCCGTCCGGCAGTTCTGCGTTCGGGAGCAAAGATCGGTGACAAGATCGCGGTCGCCGGGTTGTTCGGTTGCTCGGCAGCAGGGTTGGCTCTACTGCTCGACGAAGCCGTATTGCTCGACGAAGCCGAAAGCTTTCCAGACTTGCTTGCCGCTCATCGTGTTCCGAATCCGCCGTATCAATCGGCATGGGACGCCGCAGAATCAGCACATTCCATGACGGACGTATCCGACGGATTGATCGCGGACCTTCGACATCTCGCAGAGGCCTCGCACGTGCGGTTCGACATCATCTCGGCCGCGGTTCCCACCTCACTCGATGTCGCATCGGCGGCCGAGGCGCTCGACGTCGATCCGCTGGACTGGATCCTCTCCGGTGGTGAAGATCACGGATTTGCAGCAACTTTCGGGCCTGAGGTCGAGATTCCGTCGGGTTGGACTGTGATCGGTGAGGTTGTGGCCGGTTCCGGCGTGAGCGTCGACGGTTCGCTTCGCGAGAGCGGTGGGGGCTGGCACAGCTTTTCGACCACCGGCACCACCGCGGTATAGGTTGCTTTCATGGCTGTATATGCACTTGGAGACAGAGTTCCGGACATTCATCCGGACGCATACGTTCACCCGGACGCGGTGGTGATCGGCGCCGTGACTCTCGCGGCGGGCACCTCGATCTGGCCGCAGGCGGTATTGCGTGGTGACTACGGAACCATTTCGGTGGGAATCGGATCCAACATCCAGGACGGAACTGTCATCCATTGCACCGCCATCGATGCGACCGTCATCGGTTCCGGTTGCGTCGTGGGCCACAACGCGCACATCGAGGGGTCGACCATCGAGGACCAGTGCCTGATCGCATCGGGATCCGTGGTTCTCAACGGAACGGTGATCGGGACGGGGTCGATCGTCGCCGCGGGTGCGGTGGTGGCCAACAAGATGCAAGTTCCCCCGCGCAGCATGGCACTCGGTGTGCCCGCCAAGGTCCGTGCGGGATACGAAGTTCCGCTCGGCCACCTCGACGGAAACGTCAAGATGTACGCAGCCAATGCGGCGTACTACCGCGACGCGTTGCGCAGGCTCGACTGATGGCGCCGCTTGCAGAGATCGTCGATCCAGGGTGGGCGCGGGCACTCGAACCGGTCTCGGAGCAGATCTCCGCGATGGGTAAGTTCTTGCGCGAAGAGATCGCTGCGGGACGGGAGTATCTGCCTGCGGGAGAGAACGTCTTGCGTGCATTCACGAATCCGTTCGACGACGTTCGGGTGCTCATCGTCGGTCAAGACCCCTATCCGACGCCCGGTCATGCTGTCGGGTTGAGCTTTTCGGTTGCCCCGGACGTGCGGCCGGTTCCACGAAGTCTCGGTAATATCTACAAGGAGTATCACCAGGATCTCGGGTTGCCGATACCGCCGAACGGCGATCTGACGCCGTGGTCGAAACAAGGTGTGCTGCTTCTCAATCGCGTACTCACCGTGCAGCCGGGTCAAGCCGCTTCTCATCGTAAGAAGGGCTGGGAGCCGGTGACCGAGCAGGCTATCCGCGCTCTGGTCGCGCGGTCGTCACCGATGGTGGCGATCTTGTGGGGTCGTGACGCGGCCACTCTCGCGCCGATGCTGGGCGACACACCGATCATCGAATCAGCGCACCCGTCACCGCTTTCGGCTTCGCGCGGCTTCTTCGGTTCGCGCCCGTTCAGTCGTGCGAACGAACTCTTGACCGGACTCGGGGCCGACCCGGTCGACTGGAATCTGGGCTGATCGAACTGCGCCTGCACTCACCCGGCATGCCGAACGTCGTGACACGACATTCGGCATGCCAGCTGACTAGGCCTGCTTTGCGGAAGTGAAATCGGGGCGACGCTTGTCGACGAATGCGTCGACACCCTCGCGCCCGATCGGGCTGTTCGCCGCGAGGGCGATGGACGCAGCCTCGGCGTCGAGTTGCTCGGCGAGCGAGTTCGTCCGTGACGAACGCAGCAGCGCTTTGATTCCCGAGTACGACGTGCTCGGCCCGTTGGCCAAGGCGCGTGCGAGGCGAGCTGCCTCTTCCTGGACCTCGTCGTCGCCGACGAGTCGGGTGAGGATCCCCAGCCGGACGGCTTCGTCGCCACCGATCACCGAATCGTTGAGAAGAATCTCGCGAGCGCGTGCCACGCCGACGATGCGGGGGAGTGTCCACGACATTCCGCCGTCCGGGGTGAAACCGATGGAGGGGTACGCGGGGCGGAGCTTGGTGCCGGTGCCGCCGATTGCGACGTCGGCGAGGCAGACCAGGCTCATTCCGGCGCCGGCAGCCCATCCGTGGACCCCGGCCACCACTGGAGCGGTCGCGGCGTCGAGCGCGCGAACGAACACGTGGAAGACACGGGCAACCTCGGCGACATACTCGCCGCGGTCAGGGGCTGCGGCGAACGCACGGACGTTGCCGCCGGCACAGAAGTTTGCGCCTTCGCCGACCAGAAGGATGCTCCCGATGTCGTTTCCGACTGTCTCGAGCGCCTGCGCGCCCTGAACCAGTCCTTCGTCGTCGAGGGAGGTGCCGTTGGCGGCGGTGGAAATGGTGATGCGGAGTACGCCCTCGTCGAGGGTCACTTTGCTCAGGTCATCGATGGAAGTCACTCAACGCACATTACGGGTGTCGGACAGCCATACGAAACACGGGGACACATAGATACAGACACTTAGAAACAGCTCTGCCCCCGTCACCGAAGTGACGGGGGCAGAGCCTGCAATAGTTTGTGCTCGGGCAATCAGCCCCGAGCGACCTTGCCTGCCTTCAGGCAGGAGGTGCACACGTTGACCTTACGGGTGTTACCCGGGGCAACCTCGGTACGAACAGACTGAATGTTCGGGTTCCAGCGACGATTGGTACGCCGGTGCGAGTGCGAGACCGACTTACCGAAGCCGGGCCCCTTGGCGCATACGTCGCAGACGGCAGCCATAGTCGCGAACTCCTTGTTAGAAATGAATATTGAAGTGGTTACCCTACACGGTAGGGCAGCCAGAATTACAATCCGAATATACTCGACTTCGAACCGATCCTTGACCGCTCACTGTGCAGCCGAACGTGAAAACAGTCAATCAGCAACAAACAAAGTGCAGCATTATTTCGTGTAGCCCGTTCGAGGCAACCGTGTAAGAGTAACCGCTTCCGGCCCGAATGGCCAAACCGCCCGGTAATGACGGTTGCGGAGAAGCGTCGGACTACCCTCGACTGCACCGATCACCGATCTCTTTTTCATCGTCAGTCTTTCCATCGTCTGTCTGTCCATCGTGGAGGGGAACCGTCAGTGGGGGAAGTGCAACGCGTCGCCGAAGAAGCGGAATCCGTCGCGGACGGACATCTGCTGCGGCGCTGGGCCCGCCGGGCGGTCGACAGCCTCCAGAAACGTCGCGGTGAGATCAACAGCCTCAACGTCTTTCCCATCCCTGATTCGGATACCGGCACCAACCTGTTGTTCACGATGCGGGCCGCGCTCGATTCCGCCGAGACGATCGAGGACGACGTCCGCAGTGCCGGCCGCGTCGCCAACGCGCTGGCTCGGGGCGCGGTGTCCGGTGCACGCGGTAATTCCGGAGTGATCCTCTCCCAG
Organism: Rhodococcus sp. AQ5-07; assembly: GCF_009707305.1. Taxonomy (NCBI): domain Bacteria; kingdom Bacillati; phylum Actinomycetota; class Actinomycetes; order Mycobacteriales; family Nocardiaceae; genus Rhodococcus; species Rhodococcus sp. AQ5-07. Next base: position 992,656 of record NZ_CP046099.1, read on the forward strand.
GTGATCCGGGGTATCGCGGAGAGCGTTCAAGGCGAGCACATCGACGGCCGGAGCTTTGCGAACTCACTGACCACGGCGACGGGACTGGCTTCTCGGGCTGTCTCCGATCTGGTGGAAGGCACCATCGTCACGGTTCTGCGCGCGTCGGGTGAGGCAGCGCAGGAGTGCGTCGACACCAAGACGCCGAGCGGCGAGGACCTTGCTTCCGTGGTTGCCGCCGCTGCCGATGCGGCTGCGATCGCGCTGAACAAGACCCCGGAGCAACTGGACGTTCTGGCGTCGGCCGGGGTGGTCGATGCCGGGGGATTCGGTCTGGTTCTGATCCTCGACGCTTTTGTCGAGGTGGTGACCGGGAAGTCGCAGGTTCGCGAGGATCTGGGGACGCCGGACCCGAGGTCGAGCGCAGTTGTCGACGTCAGCGCATTCGATCACGATTGGGCTCACAAGAGCCCGATCGAATGTGGTGATCACTCGGAACAGGATTTCGAGGTCATGTACCTCGTCGACGACTCGGACGACGATCGCATGACGGCGCTGCGCACGCGGCTGTCCGTCCTCGGAGATTCGACGGTCATCGTCAGCGACGGCTTCGGTGGCTGGTCGGTGCACGTGCATTGCTGCGATGCCGGTGCAGCCGTCGAAGCCGGCCTCGAAGCCGGGAAGGTCCACGGTATTCGCATCAGCAGTTTTCTCGTCGACGAACGCGACCAGTTGGTGGCACGGGCGGAGAGGCGATTCCCGGGTGCCGGTGCCCGCGGCGTTCTGGCCGTCGTTGCCGGTGAGAGTGCGGCGGCGTTGTTCGAGAGTGAGGGCGCGACGGTTCTTCGGTGCGACGACGCGCCGGTGACACGTGCGCAACTGCTCGGCCGCATTCGTCAGATGGAGCGAAGCGAAGTTCTGGTGCTGCCGAACGGCGCCTTGACGGCTCAGGAACTGGTCGCAGTCAGTGCCGCTGCGCGCGATCCGCTTCACCAGGTTCTGCTGCTGTCGACATCGTCGATGGTTCAGGGCTTGGCCGCACTTGCCGTCCACGACGCCCAACGCAACGTCGCCGACGACGGCTTCACGATGTCCGAGGCGGCGGCTGCGACGCGCTGGGGATCATTGCGAATTGCGGTCGAGCGTTCGCTGACGTACGTCGGGACGTGTGATCCGGGTGACGCGATCGGTCTGATGGGGCACGAGGTGGTGCTCATCGGTCCCGACGTCGCGGAGTCGAGTGCGCGACTGGTCGACCTCGCGCTCGGATCCGGTGGCGAACTCGTGACCCTACTCATGGGCGCCGACGCGCCGGACGCCCTGGCCGGGCAGCTCGAGGCGCACGTCATCGCGCACCATCCGGGCGTCGACGTGCTCGTCTATCAGGGTGATCAGCCGGGTGACCTGTTCCAGTTGGGTGTGGAGTGATCGAACCGGGTCTGTCGGTGACTACTGATATACGAACACATGTGCTTACCGCGACACTGTGCTGGAGGAACTGATGGCGACGCTCGCCGACCCACTCGATCGGCTGCTGGGAAAGAAGACCGCGGACGCGCTCGACGAGGCATTCGAGATTCGGACGGTCGAGGACCTGCTGCGTCACTACCCACACCGGTACGCGTCGGCAGGCAAGGAACTTGCCGAGAAGGAGCCGCCCGAAGGTGAGCACATCACCATCATCGCGCGGGTGGCGTCGGCCGCCGTCGTGAAGATGAAGAACCGTCCGGGGCAGATGTTGCGAGTATCGCTCGCGACTGATTCGCAGACCGTCGACGTCACCTTCTTCAACCCGCAGAAGGTGCGGCACGTCATCAAGCCCGGCGTGCGCGCGATGTTCTCCGGGACGGTGAAGTACTTCCGCGGCAAGTGGTCTCTCACCCACCCGAGCTACCTGATTCTCCCGGAACCTCGTGTCGGCGAGGAGGATTCGGTAGTTCCGCTTGCATCCATCAAGGGGGCCGGTGACCTTGCCGGTCTGGCTCGCGCAAACCAGGATCCCGGCGCCGAACTCGACCTGTCCGTCTTCGACCGCGCATTGATCCCGCTGTACCCGGCAACCCGCGAGGTCGAGAGCTGGACCATCATGCGGTGCGTGCGGCAAGTGCTCGATCAACTCGATCCGATCGAGGAGCCGTTGCCTGACGAGACCAGGGCCGAGCACGGATTCATCGGTTTGGACGAGGCACTGCGCACCGTTCACCTCCCGGATACCAAGGATGACATCGAACGATCTCAGGATCGTCTGCGTTTCGACGAGGCGCTGTCTCTGCAGTTGGTCCTCGCGATGCGTCGTCACGACAATTCCGAGCGGGTGGCGCCGGCCTGCGCTCCGGTTGCCGGCGGGATCGCGGACCAGTTCGAGGAGATGCTCCCGTTCACTCTGACGGAGGGACAGCAAGCAGTCGCGGAGGAGATCTCCAGCGATCTCGCTCGCCCACACCCGATGAGCCGGCTTCTTCAGGGCGAGGTCGGGTCAGGCAAGACCATCGTGGCTCTGCGCGCGATGCTGCAGGTCGTCGACGCCGGTTATCAGTGCGCGTTGCTCGCACCGACCGAGGTCCTGGCAAATCAGCACGCGCGATCACTGCGCAAGATGATGGGCCCGCTGGCCGCAGGCGGTGAACTCGGTTCGGCCGAACATTCCACCCGTATCGCCCTTCTGACCGGCTCGCTGCCTGTCGCTGCGAAGCGCGCAGCGCTGCTCGAAGCCGTGACCGGCGATGCCGGGATCGTCATCGGTACCCATGCGCTCATCCAGGACAACGTGGAGTTCTTCAACCTCGGCATGGTTGTCGTCGACGAGCAGCACCGCTTCGGCGTCGAGCAACGTGATCAGTTGCGATCACGTGCCCGTGAAGGTCTGAGTCCGCATCTGCTGGTGATGACGGCAACGCCGATTCCGCGAACCATCGCCATGACGGTGCTCGGCGACCTCGAGGTCTCGACTCTGCGGGAACTACCGCGTGGGCGAACCCCGATCAAGAGCAGCGTCGTGCCCGCGAAGCAGAAGCCGCAGTGGGTGGATCGCGCATGGGAACGAATCCGTGAGGACGTTGCCGCTGGCCGTCAGGCGTATGTCGTGTGCTCACGCATCGGCGACGGTGAGCAGGGTGCCGGTGAGGACCAGTTCACCGAGGAGAAACAGCCCGAGACCAAGTCGGCAGTCGACGTCTTCGAAGAGCTGTCGAGTGGCCCGCTGGCTGATCTGCGAGTCGGGTTGCTGCACGGTCGACTGCCTTCCGACGAAAAAGACGTCGTGATGAGCGCGTTCAACGTCGGTGACATCGACGTCCTCGTCTGTACGACTGTCGTCGAAGTCGGTGTGGACGTTCCGAATGCGACGGTGATGGTGATCGTCGACGCCGAGCGGTTCGGCGTCAGTCAGCTCCATCAGCTGCGCGGACGAGTCGGTCGAGGCAAGCACCAGGGGCTGTGCATCCTCGTCACCGGAAGCAATCCCGGCGGACCGGCGTACGAGCGGCTCTCGGCGGTGGCAGCGACCAACGACGGGTTCGAACTGGCGCAACTCGACCTCGCGACCAGACGTGAAGGAGACATTCTCGGTGCGGCGCAGTCGGGCACAACCTCGAATCTGAGACTGCTTTCCCTCATGGCCCACGGAGACATCCTCGAGTCCGCCAGGGAGTTCGCTCAGGGAATCGTCGACTCCGATCCGTCGCTCGAGGATCATCCCGCCCTCGCTTCCATGGTGACCGCTGCCCTGGACTCCGACCGGATCGAGTACCTCGAGAAGTCGTGACGGGTATGACGACAAGCTGAAATCGAATAGCACGAGGACCACCGGGTTGGTTTCTCGATTCAGTCCGAAATATGAGACTCCGCATGTAGACGCAAGATGAAATCGGGGTAGTTTTCTCGAATGTTCTCCAAAGTGCTCGTCGCGAACCGCGGCGAAATTGCGATCCGTGCCTTCCGCGCCGCCTACGAACTAGGTGCCGGAACCGTCGCGGTGTTCCCGTACGAGGATCGGAACTCGATCCACCGTCTCAAGGCAGACGAGAGCTACCAGATCGGGGAGAAGGGTCACCCCGTTCGGGCGTATCTCTCAGTCGAGGAAATCGTCGCCGCCGCCAAGAGTGCCGGAGCCGACGCCATCTACCCCGGTTACGGCTTCCTTTCCGAGAACCCGGATCTGTCGGCGGCGTGCGCCGAGGCAGGCATCAAGTTCGTCGGCCCGTCCGCCGAGATCCTCGAGTTGACCGGTAACAAGGCTCGGGCCATCGCAGCGGCAAAGGCCGCCGGTCTCCCCGTGCTCGCGTCCTCGGAGCCGTCAGCGGACATCGACGAGTTGCTCGCGGCCGCCGAGGACATGACCTTCCCGATCTTCGTCAAGGCCGTTGCAGGCGGCGGTGGACGCGGAATGCGCCGCGTTGCGGAGCGCTCACAGCTCAAGGAATCGATCGAAGCCGCAGCGCGCGAAGCGGAATCGGCCTTCGGCGATTCGACGGTCTTCCTCGAGCAGGCCGTCATCGACCCCCGGCACATCGAAGTGCAGATCCTCGCCGACGAGCAGGGCAACGTCATCCACCTCTTCGAGCGTGACTGCTCGCTGCAGCGTCGCCACCAGAAGGTGATCGAGCTTGCTCCGGCGCCCAATCTCTCGGAAGAGTTGCGCGCCAAGATCTGTGCCGACGCCGTCGCGTTCGCGAAGGAGATCGGGTACACGTGCGCAGGCACCGTCGAGTTCCTCCTCGACAAGCGCGGCAATCACGTCTTCATCGAGATGAACCCGCGAATTCAGGTGGAGCACACCGTCACCGAAGAAGTGACGGACGTGGATCTGGTCCAGTCGCAGCTCAAGATCGCGTCCGGTTCGACGCTTGAAGAACTTGGTCTGTCACAGGACACGATCAAGCTTCGCGGCGCGGCGCTGCAGTGCCGCATCACGACCGAGGATCCGGCCAACGGATTCCGCCCGGACACGGGCCGCATCACCGCGTACCGCACCCCGGGCGGAGCCGGTATCCGCCTGGACGGCGGCGCCACGCTCGGAGCCGAGGTCGGCGCGTACTTCGACTCGATGCTGGTCAAGCTCACCTGCCGTGGTCGTGACCTCGAAGCCGCTGTCGCGAGGGCTCGCCGCGCGGTCACCGAGTTCCGCATTCGTGGCGTCTCGACCAACATTCCTTTCCTGCAGGCGGTTCTCGACGACCCGGACTTCCGTGCCGGACGCGTGACGACCTCCTTCATCGAGGAACGTCCTCAGCTGCTGACTCTGCGTTCTTCGGCAGACCGCGGCACGAAGATCCTGACCTACCTCGCGGATGTGACGGTCAACAAGCCTCACGGTGAGCGGCCCTCGGCGGTGTACCCGCAGGACAAGCTGCCCAAGATCGATCTCTCGACGCCTCCTCCTGCCGGTAGCCGTCAGCGACTGCTCGAACTCGGACCCGAAGGTTTCGCGAAGGCACTGCGTGAGCAGAAGGCCGTCGGCGTCACCGACACCACCTTCCGTGACGCGCACCAGTCGTTGTTGGCCACGCGAGTTCGAACCAGCGGACTGCTCGGAGTAGCCGGGCACGTTGCGCGGTTGACGCCGGAACTGCTCTCGATCGAAGCCTGGGGCGGCGCGACCTATGATGTGGGACTTCGCTTCCTGCACGAGGATCCGTGGTACCGGCTCGCCGCACTCCGCGAGGCGATCCCGAACATCTGCCTTCAGATGCTTCTTCGCGGCCGAAACACCGTGGGCTACACGCCGTATCCCGAAAAGGTCACGCGCGCATTCGTTCAGGAAGCCACCGACACCGGTATCGACATCTTCCGAATCTTCGACGCGCTCAACAACGTCGACCAGATGCGGCCCGCCATCGACGCGGTGCGTGAAACCGGAACGGCCCTCGCGGAGGTTGCGCTGAGCTACACCGGTGATCTGTCGGATCCGAACGAAACTCTGTACACGCTCGACTACTACCTGAAGTTGGCCGAAGAGATCGTCGATGCCGGCGCTCACGTGCTCGCGATCAAGGACATGGCAGGCCTGCTGCGCGCTCCGGCAGCTACCAAGCTGGTGACGGCGCTACGCAGCAACTTCGATCTGCCGGTTCACGTTCACACGCACGACACTCCCGGTGGACAGCTGGCCACGTACTTCGCAGCGTGGCAGGCGGGCGCCGACGCAGTCGACGGTGCTTCCGCGGCACTGGCCGGAACCACCAGCCAGCCTGCGCTCTCGGCCATCGTCGCCGCTGCCGCGCACTCCGAGTTCGACACCGGACTGAACCTGCAGAACGTGTGCGACCTCGAGCCGTACTGGGAGGCGCTGCGAAAGGTGTACGCGCCGTTCGAATCCGGACTGCCGGCGCCGACGGGTCGCGTGTACACGCACGAGATTCCGGGCGGCCAGCTCTCCAACCTCCGGACGCAGGCCGTTGCTCTCGGTCTCGGCGACCGGTTCGAAGAGGTCGAAGCCAAGTACGCCGACGCAGACCGCATGCTCGGGCATCTCGTGAAGGTGACGCCGTCGTCGAAGGTCGTCGGCGACCTCGCGCTCCATCTTGTCGGTGCCGGCGTGCCTTCGGAGGAGTTCGCCGCAGATCCGGCGAAGTTCGACATTCCCGACTCCGTGGTGGGCTTCCTGCGCGGTGAACTCGGTACGCCTCCCGGTGGTTGGCCGGAACCGTTCCGCAGCAAGGCACTCGAAGGACGTGGCCAGGCCAAGCCGGAAGCGACGTTGTCCGCTGAGGACGAGGTGCTGCTAGAGGGCTCGTCGAAGGACCGTCAGGCGACGCTGAACCGTCTGCTGTTCCCCGGCCCGACAAAGGAATTCCTCGAACACCGCGAGAAGTACGGTGACACGTCGCGGCTTTCGGCAAACCAGTTCTTCTACGGTTTGCGGCGCGGCGACGAGCACCGGGTCGAGTTGGCTCCCGGCGTGGAACTGATCATCGGTCTCGAGGCGATCTCCGAGCCCGACGAGCGCGGCTACCGCACTGTCATGTGCATCCTGAACGGCCAGCTTCGCCCGGTCTCGATCCGCGATCGCTCCATTGCCAGTGACGTACCGGTGGCGGAGAAGGCCGACAAGAACAACCCGGGCCACGTGGCTGCACCGTTCGCGGGCGTCGTGACGCTCGCGGTCAAGGAAGGCCAGAAGATCGAGGCCGGCGACACCGTGGCCACGATCGAAGCGATGAAGATGGAAGCGGCGATCACCTCGCCGCGCGCCGGCGTCGTCTCGCGGATCGCGATCAGCGCCGTCCAACAGGTCGAGGGCGGAGACCTGCTGGTAGTCGTCTCGACGGGGGAGAGCGCCGCAGAGTGACACGCATCATCTCGGGACTCGCGGGCGGTCGACGCCTGCGAGTCCCGCCGAGCGGCACCCGTCCGACGTCGGATCGGGTTCGTGAGGCGTTGTTCAGTGCTCTCGAAGCGCGCATCGATCTCGAAGGGTGCGCGGTTCTCGACCTCTTTGCGGGTTCGGGTGCTCTCGGCCTCGAGGCGCTCTCGCGGGGAGCCGAGCACGTTGTTCTCGTGGAATCCGATGCCAAGGCTGCTGCCGTCATCAAGGCGAACATCGGCACTGTCGCGTTGCCGGGGGCGACGGTTCGCGCCGCTCCGGTTGCGGCCGTGGTCTCGGGTCCGAGCGCGCGTGAATACGACATCGTGATCGCGGACCCGCCGTATGCGGTAACCGACGAGGCCGTCGTGTCCATGCTCGCTGATCTGCAGGCCAACAAATGGGTGGGGGAGGGCACGATCGTCGTACTCGAACGTTCGTCGCGCTCGCCGGAGACTGTGTGGCCTCAGGGCTACGAGCCGATCAAGGCCAAGAACTACGGTGAAGCCCGCATCGAGCTGGCCACCTGCTACGGTCTGGACTCATGACTGGCGCCGTCTGCCCCGGATCCTTCGACCCTGTGACCAACGGTCACCTCGACGTAATCGGAAGAGTTGCTGCGCAATTCGACGAGGTCGTGGTCACCGTGCTGATCAACAAGAGCAAGCGTGGCATGTTCACGATCGACGAGCGGATCGAGATGCTCGAAGACGCGACGAGCCACCTGCCCAACATTCGCGTCACGTCGTGGCACGGATTGTTGGTCGACTACGCGAAACAAGAAGGACTCAGCGCGATCGTCAAGGGTCTGCGCGGCGCGAACGACTTCGATTACGAGCTGCAGATGGCCCAGATGAATCAGAAGCTCACGGGCGTCGACACGCTCTTCGTTGCCACGAACCCGACCTACAGCTACCTGTCGAGTTCTCTGGTGAAGGAAGTTGCGACCTTCGGCGGCGACGTCTCCGACATGCTCCCGGCCAAGGTGCATTCTCGGCTACTCGCGCGTATCGCCGAACGAGCATCCGAAAACAGCTGATCCCCGACACACCGACCACGACGACACCCCGTTGGCCGTTCTTCCGGCAAACTTGGACAGGAACGGGCACAGGTCCGAGTGGACCGGTGACGATGTGGGCCGATTTCGGCCGGTAGAGATTGGGGTTGCTTGTGTACCGCGTATTCGAGGCACTGGACGAACTGGTCGCAATTGTCGAAGAGGCGCGCGGTGTTCCCATGACCGCAGGGTGTGTTGTGCCTCGCGGTGACGTACTCGAGCTACTCGACGACGTCCGGGACGCAATTCCGAGCGAGCTGGACGACGCTCAGGACGTCCTCGATCATCGCGACAAATTGGTCGGTGACGCGCGAGCAAACGCCGAGAAGACGGTCAGCAGCGCCAATGCCGAGGCAACCTCGACTGTCGAGAACGCACGCGACGACGCCGACCGGATTCTGTCCGATGCCAAGGCTCAGGCCGATCGCATGGTTGCCGAAGCACGCGCACACGCCGATCAGTTGGTCGAGGACGCCGAAGCAGAAGCGGAACGGACCGTCACCGACGGCCGTCGTGAGTACGAGGCCGTCACCGGACGGGCGCGTGCCGAGGCCGATCGGATGATCGAGTCCGGCCAGGCCTCGTACGAACATTCAGTGGCGGAGGGAACGGCGGAGCAGGCTCGTCTGGTGTCGCAGACCGAGGTTGTCCAGTCAGCTCACGCGGAATCCGCGCGAGTGATCGACGCCGCTCATGCCGAGTCCGACAGGATGCGTTCGGAGTGTGACCTGTACGTGGACACCAAGTTGGCCGAGTTCGAAGAGTTCCTCACCGGAACGGTTCGATCGGTCGGGCGTGGTCGTCAACAGCTTCGAACGGGTTCGGGAGTCCCCGACTACCAGGACGACGATCGTCGTTCGGAGCGTCGTCGCTAGAGCGAACGAGACAGTCGAGGGTGGGTCGTCCGATATGGGGCGGCCCACTTTTTCGTGCACGGAATTGGGATTTGCGTTGTAGCTGCCGTATTGTGGAGTGGTTGCCCATACCAGTTTCAACAGTTAGGTGAGTTCTCTTTGTCAACGCATCGTCGTAGTTCGTCGCATCAGTCAAGTGATGCGGGATTTTTGCTGGACACGGTCAAGCTCGGTCGTCGTCCAGGGTCGATGCGTACCGTCGAGAGAACAATTCAGTCCCCGAACCGTATCGGTCTCGATCTGATCGCGATCGAAGCGGGCGCGGACATAGATCTCGATCTTCGTCTCGAAGCAGTGTCCGAAGGCGTTCTCGTCACCGGAAACGTGCATGCACCCACCAAGGGTGAATGCTCGCGGTGCCTTGAACCTTTCGCTGACACCGTGGACATCTATCTCACGGAGTTGTTCGCTTACCCGGACAGCACCACCGAGGAGACGACGGAAGAGGGAGAGGTCTACGCGGTCGAAGACGACGAAATCGACCTCGAACCGGTCATCGTCGATGCAGTCGGTCTGGCGCTTCCGCTCCAGCCTCTGTGCAGTGACGATTGCCTGGGATTGTGCTCAGAATGTGGCATTCGCCTGGCGATTGCGGAATCTGGGCATGGGCATGACATACTTGATCCTCGCTGGGCTGGTCTCGCGGCCAAATTTGGCGTGGAATCAAACACCAGCGAAAATCTTGTGATCACCGAAGCCGAGGAGAAGTAGAAGTGGCTGTCCCCAAGCGCAAAATGTCGCGATCCAACACGCGGTCGCGTCGTAGCCAGTGGAAGACCACTGTGCCCACCCTCGTTACCTGCCCCAACCGTGGCTGTGGCGAGCAGACCCTTCCCCACATCGCATGCCCGTCATGCGGTACTTACAAGGGCCGCCAGGTAACCGCTGCTGTCTAGTTCTCCCCGGAGAAAGACTATGACGAGCGAAAATACAGTTTCAGCCGCCGGCGGCGAGGGCAATCACGACAAGCTCCTCGCCGCTGTCGGCGTAGATATAGAGCCCGGTCTTCTGACCCTGGCTCTCACGCACCGCTCGTACGCGTACGAGAACGGCGGTCTGCCCACGAACGAGCGCCTCGAATTTCTCGGGGATTCCGTTCTCGGCGTCACGGTGACCGAAAATCTTTATCTGTCCCACCCGGACAAATCCGAAGGTGATCTGGCGAAGATTCGTGCCAGCGTGGTCAACATGCATGCACTCGCCGAGGTTGCCAGGACTCTGGGTGAAGGTGGACTCGGAGCGCACCTGCTGCTGGGTAAGGGTGAGGAAATGACGGGCGGCCGTGACAAGCCGTCCATCCTCGCCGACGGTATGGAGTCGATTCTCGGCGCCATACACCTGCAGCACGGCATCGATACTGCGAGACGTGTTGTTCTCGATCTGTTCGACGATCTACTCACTCGCGCACCGCTTCTCGGCGCGGGTCTGGATTGGAAGACGAGTCTGCAGGAACTGACCGCAGAACACGGTGCCGGAGTTCCCGTCTACGAGATCACCGCTACCGGACCCGATCACGACAAGGAATTCACGGCCACGGTTCTCATCAGTGGCAAGCCCTTGGGCGTCGGTGTCGGTCGTTCCAAGAAGGAAGCCGAGCAGAAGGCAGCAAGTTCGGCATGGAAGACGATGTCGGAGAATGCCGCTGCTAGCGCAGTCGCTGCTGACAACCCGTCTGATCTCGCCGGCTGAGTTCACTCTTGCCTGAGCTTCCCGAAGTCGAAGTCGTTCGCCGCGGCCTACAGTCTCATGCTGTAGGTGCGGCGATCGAGGCCGTCGAGGTCCTCCATCCCCGCGCGATCAGGCGCCACATTCTCGGTTCCGAGGACTTGATCGGCCAACTCACCGGGCAGACCATCGCTTCGGCAGAGCGTCGCGGCAAGTATCTGTGGCTGGTTCTCGAGCCTGCCGGTGTCGGACTGGTGGTTCATCTCGGGATGAGCGGACAGATGTTGGTCCAACCCCCGACAGTCGACTGGGAAAAGCACCTACGCATTCGATTGGCCCTCGATTCCGGGGCTGATCTTCGATTCGTCGACCAGCGGACCTTCGGTGGCTGGTCGATTTCACCCCTCGTCGAGGTCGACGGAACGATGCTGCCCGAGTCGGTGGCGCACATCGCTCGCGATCCCATGGATGCTGCGTTCGATCTCGAATCCGTCGTGAAAGTCCTGCGGGGCAAGCACACCGAGATCAAGCGGGCGATTCTCGACCAGACAGTGGTCTCCGGAATCGGAAACATCTACGCCGACGAATCATTGTGGCGTGCAAAGATTCACGGCAACCGAATCGCCGAATCGCTCACCAGGCCCAAACTTCGAGAACTGTTGACCGCGGCGCACTCGGTGATGGGCGAGGCGCTCGATCAGGGCGGTACGTCCTTCGACGCGCTGTACGTGAACGTCAACGGGGAATCGGGCTACTTCGACCGGTCGCTGTCGGCGTACGGGCAGGAGAATCTTCCGTGCCCGCGATGCGGCGCGCCGATCAAGCGTGAGAAGTTCATGAATCGATCGTCGTTCAGTTGCCCGCGGTGTCAGCCGACCCCGAGGGCACGGCGAATCGCCTAGGTCTCCGCCCCTTCGGTTCGGCGGAGTGGCAAGATTGCGTCATGGCTGAACAGACTCCAGACAACACTGCAACCGCCCCAGCTCACACGGAGCTTTGGGTGGAACGCACAGGAACCCGCCTCTACACCGGCAAGAGTTCGCGCGGCGCAGAGGTTCTCATCGGCTCCGAATCGGTGCCAGGAGTCTTCACGCCCGGCGAACTCCTCAAAATTGCACTGGCTGCATGCACCGGGATGAGCTCAGACTTCCCGATCTCTCGCCGCCTCGGTGACAACTACGACGCGACGGTCCGAGTGTCCGGTGCCGCCGATCGTGAAAACGAGGTCTACCCGCAGCTCGACGAGGTTCTCGAACTCGACCTCAGTGAGTTGGATGCCGAAGCGCAGCAGCGCCTCATCACTCTCGTCGAGCGTTCCGTCGACAAGGTGTGCACGGTCGGGCGCACTCTCAAGGCCGGAACCAAGGTCACGCTGTCGTTCGACACGGAAGCCTGATGTCCCGCGCCGGCAGTGTTGTCGCTGCGATCGCACTGGGTTCCGTTGTGGCGGTGAGTGCTCCGGCACAGGCCTCGGTCCCGGCCGACGGCTCGGACGGTGGTTGCGGCAAATGGACGTCGAGCGTCGTGACGACTGGTGCCGGAATGCTCGAGAATCTCGAATTCGACGGCAGCGGATCGATGGTGTTGTCGCAGTCGGCTCTGATCGGGCCGGGTGCACTGCTGAAAGTGGCGCCGGACGGAACACGGACAACTTTGGTCGGTGACGTCACCGGACCTGGCGGGCTGGTCGCGCGTGACGGTTCCGTGTACTTCACCACGGGCAACTCGACTGTCTCGGGTCTGTTCGGAATCGCCGACGGCAGCCTTCGTAAGGTCGACGTCGCAGACGGATCGGTGACAACGATTGCCGACGGTCTGGTGATGCCGAACGGGCTTGTGCCGCTGGACGGTAACCGTTTCCTCACAGCTCGCACCCTGACCCGGCCGGGGCTCACGGTCATCGACAGTGACGGAACCAGTTCGATCGTTCGTGAGGATCTCGGCACCGTCGACGGCCTCGCACGCTCCGGTTCGACGATCTACGTAACGACCACTTTCGACATGGTGACCGCGGTCCACGTCCTCGACGCACACGATCTGGGCGGGCCGGTGCGAACGATCACGCTCCCCGGGTTCGGTCCGGCAAACATGGCGGACGATCTGACCGTCGGACCGGACGGCGCGTTGTACGCCGCATTCAATGCCGGCGGCAAAGTTGTTCGCGTCGATCCGGATTCGGGATCTTCGTGTGAGATCGCCTCGGGTCTGCCGTTCACATCCGCGGTGAAGTTCGGTGCCGGCCCGGGCTGGGACCCCAACTCGATCTACACCGCCGGTTTCCTCGGCGACGTCCACCGTCTCGAACGTGTGGCGGGCTGAACGTCATGACTGAGACACCGCCTGTGCGGTTGACGGCGTGGGTTCACGGATATGTTCAGGGCGTCGGGTTCCGGTGGTGGACCAGGGCCCGCGCCCTCGAACTCGGGTTGATCGGATATGCGTCGAATCAGCGTGACGGTCGAGTGCTCGTCGTGGCGGAAGGCGAACGCACGCAGCTCGAGAGATTGTTGGAGTTGCTTCGCTCGGGAACAACACCGGGCACGGTGGATCTCGTGGTCGACAGCTGGGACCCCGCCAGGGGCGACCTGACAGGGTTCGTCGAACGCTGACCGGTTTGGCGGTAAAGTTTCCCCCCATGCACCTCAAGAGTCTGACACTCAAGGGATTCAAATCCTTTGCGTCGGCAACGACTCTTCGGTTCGAGCCGGGGATCACCTGTGTCGTCGGGCCGAACGGCTCGGGTAAATCCAACGTCGTCGATGCGTTGACCTGGGTGATGGGCGAGCAGGGCGCCAAGGCTCTGCGCGGCGGCAAGATGGAAGACGTCATCTTTGCCGGCACCTCCGGCCGCGCGCCGCTGGGCCGCGCCGAGGTGACCTTGACCATCGACAACGCCGACGGCGCGCTCCCGATCGAGTACTCCGAGGTGTCGATCACGCGCCGGATGTTCCGCGACGGCGCGGGGGAGTACGAGATCAACGGCTCGTCCTGCCGTCTGATGGACGTCCAGGAACTGCTCAGCGACTCCGGTATCGGCCGCGAAATGCATGTCATCGTCGGGCAGGGACGGCTCGCCGCGATCCTCGAATCCCGCCCCGAGGATCGACGCGCCTTCATCGAAGAAGCCGCGGGAGTCCTCAAACATCGCCGCCGCAAGGAAAAAGCGGTACGCAAGCTCGATTCCATGCAGGCCAATCTCGCTCGACTCAGTGACCTCACCGCGGAACTGCGTCGGCAACTCAAACCGCTGGGACGCCAGGCCGAGGTTGCTCGGCGAGCACAGACGGTCCAGGCTGACCTGCGTGATGCCAAGATGCGGCTGGCCGCTGACGACCTGGTGACCCGTCGAACCCAACTGAACGACCAGGCGCAGGACGAGAAAGCGGCCCGCGAACAGCACAACGAGGTGGCGTCCGCGCTCGACGAGGCCAACCTCGAACTCGGGCGCCAGGAGCAAACTCTCGCTCGTCTGACTCCGGGATCGGAAGCGGCAGCGCAGAGTTGGTTCCAGCTCTCCGCGCTTGCCGAACGAGTCAACGCCACCGTGCGCATCGCCCGCGAGCGTGCACGACATCTCGACTCCGAACCCGTCGGCAACCGCGGCCAGGACCCGGACGAGATGGAAGCGCGCGCCGAACGTCTTGCGGCCGAGGAGGCCGAACTCCTCGAAGGCGTCGAAATCGCGCGAGCGGCGTCGGAAGCTGCTCGGGACCAGCTGGCAGCCACCGAAGATGCTGCAGCAGAAGCGGAACGGGCGCACATGGCGGAAGTTCGTGCCGTCGCCGACCGCCGTGAAGGTCTTGCTCGACTCTCCGGTCAGGTCGACACTTTGCGTACCCGCGTCGAATCCGTCGACGCGGAAGTTTCGCGACTGACCGAGGCCATCGACGAGGCTCGTCTGCGTGGGGATGCCGCACAAGCCGAGTTCGACACGGTGCAGGAAAGCATCGGGGACCTCGACGCCGGTGAAGTAGGCCTCGACACCAATCATGAACGCGCCATCGAAGCTCTCGAGATGATCGACGCACGTGTCGAAGAACTTCGTGAGGAAGAAAAGACGAGCGGGCAACGCATAGCTTCGCTCCGTGCGCGCGTCGAGGCACTGTCGATGGGCTTGCAGCGCAAGGACGGTGGCGGCTGGCTGCTCGAACATCGGCGCGACGACGGCATCACCTCGCTGGTCGGATTGATTCACGTCGAGCCCGGCTACGAAGCTGCCATCGCTGCCGCGATGGGGCCGGCGGCGGACGCCGTCGTGGCGCAGTCGCTGGACTCGGCTCGCTCCGCTGTTGCAGCGCTGGCCGATCAGGACGGTGGGCGTGCGTCGCTGATCGTGAGCGGTGAACCGGTGATCAAACGCGAGGCCGAGATCGCACCGGGCAGTCGTCCTGCCGTCGACGTCATCGACTGCCCTGATGAGTTGCGTGCGGGGTTGACCGCAATACTCGATGGCGTTGTCCTGGTCGAGACTCTCGAGGACGCGATTCGAGTTGTTGCTGACCACAAGGGAATTCGTGCAGTGACGCGTTCCGGCGATCTGCACGGTTCGGGGTGGATGATCGGTGGCTCGGATCGGCAACCCAGCACGCTGGAGGTACAGGCGGCGATCGACGCGTCAGCAGCGGAACTGGCGGCAACGGAGAGCCGATCCGAGGAACTCGACGCGGCGCTGTCCGGCGCTATGGCCGAACAGGCCGCTCGACGCGAGACCGCGGAGCAGACTTTGGCCGCGCTCAACGAGTCGGACGCTGCCATGTCCGCCATTTACGAGCAGTTGGGCAGATTGGGGCAAGCAGCACGAGTCGCCCACGCGGAATCCGAGCGGTTGACCGCCCAGAGAGTGCGTGCCGAGGAGGGCCGCGGTGAGTCGCTGACAAAGCTGGCGGACCTGGAAGAACGTCTGCGTGTGGCCGAAACCGACGGCAGTGCACCGGGACACGGTGCGGAATCGACCGCTGCCGATCGCGAAATGGCCGCAGCAGCGCTGGCCGAAGTGCGCATAGTCGAAATGGATGCTCGCCTTGCCGTGCGCACCGCCGAAGAGCGTGCGGAATCCGTACGCGGAAAGGCTGATTCGCTTCGCCGCGCCGCTGCTGCCGAACGAGAGGCGCGAATTCGCGCCGAGCGGGCTCTGCGCGCCAGGGCGCACGCTGCGGAGGTTGCAGCTGCCGTCGCCGAGTCGGGACAGCGCGTGGCGGCCGAACTCGAGGCCGTCGTCGCCGCAGCTCTTGCTCATCGCGACGAGTTGGCTCGGGCCCGCTCCGAGTGCACGGCCAAACTGGATCAGGTCCGCGAGATCGTCCGGGCACTGACCGGACAGCTCGCTTCACTCACCGACGCCGTCCATCGCGACGAGGTTGCGAAGGCTCAGGCAGCGCTGCGTATCGAACAACTCGAGGAGTCGATCCTCGATCAGTACGGTATCGGCCTCGATGATCTGATCGCCGAGTACGGACCCGACGTCGAACTGCCGCCGACCACTCTCGAAATCGAGGAGTACGAGCAGGCCAAGGAGCGTGGGGAGCAGGTAACCGCCCCCGCTCCGCTTCCGTACGATCGTGCGACTCAGGAACGGCGCGCCAAGCGGGCGGAGAAAGACCTCGCCACCCTCGGCAAGGTCAATCCGCTGGCGCTCGAGGAATTCGCAGCTCTCGAGGAGCGGTACACCTTCCTCTCCACTCAGCTCGAAGACGTCAAGACCGCACGCAAGGACCTTCTTGCTGTGGTCGCAGACGTGGACGCACGAATTCTGCAGGTGTTCACCGAGGCCTATGCCGACGTCGAGCGGGAGTTCGTGGGCGTGTTCGAGAAATTGTTCCCCGGGGGAGAAGGACGACTGGTTCTCACCGACCCGTCGGACATGCTGACCACAGGCATCGAGGTCGAGGCGCGTCCGCCCGGTAAGAAGGTCAAGCGGTTGTCGTTGCTGTCAGGCGGCGAGAAGTCCTTGACCGCGGTGGCCATGCTGGTCGCGATCTTCCGGGCTCGTCCCTCCCCGTTCTACGTGATGGACGAGGTCGAGGCGGCGTTGGACGACACCAACCTGCGTCGGCTGATCGGACTGTTCGAACAATTGCGGGAGAAGTCGCAGTTGATCGTGATCACTCACCAGAAACCGACGATGGAAATCGCCGACGCGTTGTACGGAGTCAGCATGCGCGGCGACGGCATCACCACCGTGATTTCGCAGCGACTTCGCGGTCAAGACATGGCCTCGACGTAAGCCCTGCTCACTTTCCGGGTCGGAGCCTGAAACAATGGGCCGGTGACTACCCAGGCTTGGATCATCATCGCGGCTGTAGCGGCCGTACTACTCGTCGTTCTCGTTGCCGGATTCCTGCGCTACCGCAAGGGGCAGGTGTCGCTGAAGGCGCCCGAGACGAAGCCGGAGCTCGGCACCCCCGAGAAGGACAAGTCAGGCGGCTACAAGGCCGGCGGCGGGTTCAACTTCAGTCAAGGCTCGACGGCAACGGCGCCACCTCCGGTGGTTCCGACGCCGCCGGTCGCGGAGAAGCCGCCTGTCGTCGAAGAACCTGTCGTCGAAAAACCGATCATCGAAGAACCTGTTGCTGAGAAGCCGGCCGTCGTCGAGGAGCCGGTTGTCGAAGAACCCGCTGTTGTCGAGGAACCGGTTGTCGAAGAGCCGGTAATCGAAAAGCCGGTCGTAGAAGAACCACCGGTAGCAGAACCTGTTGTCGAAGAACCTGTCGTTCCCGAACCTGTTGTCGTTCCCGAACCTGCAGTCGTACCCGAGCCCGTCGTAGTTCCTGAACCCGTCGAGCCTGCACCGCTCGTGTTGGACGAGATCGACCCGACCGAAGGCCGGCTGGACCGACTGCGCGGGCGCCTCTCCCGCTCGCAGTCAGCAGTCGGCAAGAGCTTGCTCGGCCTACTCGGTGGCGGCGATCTCGACGAGGACTCGTGGGAAGAAGTCGAGGACACCCTTCTCATCGCAGACCTCGGCTCCGCGACCACGGAAAAGGTCGTCACGAAGCTTCGTGAGCAGATGGCGGCCCGCAGCGTCCGGACCGAGGCTGCCGCCCGCGCGCTCCTGCGTGAGGTGTTGATCGCCGAGTTGCGTCCCGAACTGGACCGCTCCATCCGCGCGTTGCCGCACGATGATCACCCGGCTGTTCTGCTCGTCGTCGGCGTTAACGGAACCGGCAAGACCACCACCACCGGCAAGCTGGCTCGCGTGCTCGTCGCCGACGGTCGTCGCGTCGTGCTCGGCGCCGCGGATACGTTCCGCGCGGCCGCTGCTGATCAGCTCCAGACGTGGGCCGAGCGTGTCGGCGCTGAAGTTGTTCGTGGCAAGGAGGGTGGCGATCCCGCTGCGATTGCCTTCGACGCGGTCTCACGGGGCATCGCGGACGGCGTCGACGTGGTCCTCATCGACACCGCCGGCCGTTTGCACACCAAGACCGGTCTGATGGACGAGCTCGGCAAGGTCAAGCGGGTCATCGAGAAGAAGGCGTCGGTCGACGACGTTCTGCTGGTTCTCGATGCGACGGTCGGCCAGAACGGACTGGCGCAGGCTCGAGTGTTCGCGGAGGTCGTGGACATCACCGGCGTCGTACTGACCAAGCTGGACGGAACCGCCAAGGGCGGAATCGTCTTCCAGGTTCAGCATGAACTGGGTGTGCCGGTGAAGTTGGTCGGTCTCGGTGAAGGTGCCGACGACCTGGCGCCCTTCGAGCCGGGTGCGTTCGTCGACGCCCTGCTGGGCTGACGCCCCCGTGCGCCTTTTTGGTAGCGCGAACTACCGAAAAGGCGCACAGGGTCGGTAGAACCCCCTGGCGAAACCTGTTTGCAACAAAGTTGGGCAATTGGTTCACGTCTGCGAAACGCGACAGCGCCATGGACGAAACACCAGCCCAGCACTCTTCTCCTTAACGACGTGCTGCCCGGCACGTGCGACTAGGAGGTAGTAAGTGAGTACCGACGATTTGTTGGCGAACTCCGGTAACGCCGCATGGATGCTGATGGCTGCATCTCTGGTCTTGCTGATGACACCCGGCCTCGCTTTCTTCTACGGCGGGATGTCTCGGTCCAAGTCCGTCCTGAACATGATGATGATGTCCTTCGGGGCCATGGCCGTCATCGGCGTCATCTACGTTCTGTGGGGATGGTCGATGTCCTACGGCACCGAGAACATCGGGGGCATTTTTGCCAACCCGTTCGAGTTCTTCGGCCTCAAGAACAGCATCACCGATGCTGACGGCAACTTCATCGCCGGCGCGTGGGGCTACCCCAACGTCATCGACATCGCGTTCCAGGTGACATTCGCGATCATCACCACCGCCCTTATCAGTGGTGCCCTGGCCGAGCGGGTCAAGTTCGGCACCTGGCTGCTGTTCTCGGGTATCTGGGTCACCGTCGTCTACTTCCCCCTCGCACACATGGTGTGGGGCGGCGGACTCCTCTCGGGCTCCGAGGACGGCATCGCGGCAAAGCTCTTCGGCACCACGGTCAACGACGACGGAGTCACCGTCGCCAACGTCGCTCCGATCGACTTCGCCGGTGGCACAGTCGTTCACATCAACGCGGGTATGGCCGGTCTGGTCCTCGCCCTCATCGTCGGCAAGCGTCTCGGCTTCGGCAAGACCGCCTTCCGTCCGCACAACCTGCCCTTCGTGATGCTCGGCGCAGCACTTCTCTGGTTCGGTTGGTTCGGCTTCAACGCCGGCTCGGCATTCGCCGCCGACGGTAACGCAGGTCTCGCCTGGGTCAACACGACCACCGCGACGTGTGCCGCAGTCCTGGCCTGGCTCGCCACCGAGCGTATTCGTGACGGTCACGCCACCAGCCTCGGCGCAGCTTCCGGTGCGGTCGCCGGTCTGGTCGCCATCACCCCTGCTGCCGGTGCGCTCAACCCCGTCGGTTCCATCTTCCTCGGCGCCGTAGCCGGCATCCTGTCCGCTCTCGCAGTCGGCCTGAAGTTCCGCTTCGGCTTCGACGACTCGCTCGACGTCGTCGGTGTTCACCTTGTCTCCGGCCTGTGGGGCACGATCGGTATCGGATTCTTCGGCACCGCAACCGGCCTCTTCTACGGCGGCGACTACAAGCAACTGGTGGTTCAGATCGTGATCGCACTCGCAGCACTCGTCTTCACCGGCGTTCTGACGACGATCATCGGCTTCGCACTCAAGCCCCTGGGCTGGCGAATCTCGGCCGAGGACGAGGCACGCGGCATCGATGAGACCGAACACGCAGAGACCGCATACGACCTCGCGTGATCAGCACGTGATTAAAGTGAATTCAGGCACTTCAGAGTTTGGAAAGGGATGAGCACATGAAGCTGATCACAGCAATCGTCAAGCCGTTCACGCTCGAGGACGTCAAGACCGGACTCGAGCAGGCCGGAGTGCTGGGTATGACAGTCAGCGAAGTTCAGGGCTACGGCCGACAGAAGGGTCACACCGAGGTGTACCGAGGCGCGGAGTACTCCGTGGACTTCGTACCCAAGGTCCGGGTCGAGGTCGTCGTCGACGACGCGGCCGTGGACAAGGTGGTCGAGGTGATCGTCGAGGCCGCTCGCACCGGCAAGATCGGTGACGGCAAGGTGTGGGTCTCGCCAGTCGAGTCGGTCATCCGGGTTCGCACCGGGGAACGCGGTGGCGATGCACTCTGACCCGAAAGGGTCCGAGAACCTCGGCCCTGGTTCCGTCGCGAAAGCGACGGGGCCAGGGCCGGTCTCGTCAGGGGGATCCGACGAAGCTGCGGACCTGGCCCGCGCACGCAAGGCCCTACTCACCGGAGGCGTCAAGAACAGGAGGCTCGACGCCCCTTCTCTGCGACATGCACTGGTCGATCTGCACGAATTCTGGTTGACCACCAAGGGGACCGAACTGGGCATCAAACCGGATTGTGGGTTTGCCATCGTCGCCGTGGGTGGTCTTGGCCGACGCGAACTGTTGCCGTATTCCGATCTCGATCTGATTCTGCTGCACGACGACATGGACCCAGCAGTCGTGGCCCAGGTTGCGGACAGCCTGTGGTACCCGCTGTGGGACGCGCACATCAAACTCGACCACAGCGTGCGGACGCTTCCGCAGGCGCTTCAGGTTGCGGCCACCGACATGACGGCGGCACTCGGAATGCTCGAAGCACGCCACATTGCCGGCGATGTGGAGCTGAGCAACCTGTTGATCAGTGGTGTCCGTCGACAGTGGCGCATGGACATCCGCAGCCGATTCGACGAATTGATCACCCAGACCCGTACGAGGTGGGAGCGCAGCGGCGAGATCGCCCATCGCGCCGAACCGGATCTCAAGAGCGGCCGTGGCGGGCTGCGTGACGTCCAACTGCTCAACGCCCTGTCCATCGCGCAATTGACCGACGGGATGCCAGGGCTGGGACCCAACTCGCCCGGCGGCGGTCTGGCACTCGCGCACAGGCGGTTGCTCGACGTGCGCACCGAACTTCACCGCGTTGCCGGTCGCGCCCGCGATCAACTGCGAGCGCAGGACGCCGACGAAATCGGTGCGGCGCTGCGGATCGGTGATCGATTCGATCTGGCCCGCCTTCTCAGTGAATCGGCGCGCACCATCAGCTATTCGGTGGACGTCGGTATCCGTACCGCCGGAAACTCCTTGCCCCGGCGTGGTTTGTCGCGGCTGCGTCGCGCGCCGGTGCGGCGACCACTGGACGAGGGCGTCGTCGAGCATGCCGGCGAAGTTGTCCTGGCGCGCGATGCGAGGCCGAAGAAGGATCCCGGTCTGGTGATGCGGGTCGCGGCAGCGGCGGCCACCAACGGCATGCCGATCTCCGCGTCGACGCTCAATCGACTGGCCGACAATGCCCCGGAACTGCGTGAGCCGTGGCCGAAAAATGCGGTCAACGATCTCTTGGTCGTGCTCGGTTCGGGATCGCGTGCCGTTCCGGTGATCGAGGCGATGGACCGGACCGGGCTCTGGGGTCGCCTCCTGCCGGAGTGGGGGACCATTCGCGATCTTCCGCCGCGCGACGCCGTCCATACGTGGACGGTGGATCGCCACCTGGTCGAAACCGCCGCGTATGCAAGCGGATTCACCACTCGCGTCGCTAGGCCGGATCTGCTCATGCTCGGTGCGTTGATCCACGACATCGGGAAGGGGCGAGGGGGAGACCACAGCGTCGTCGGTGCCGAATTGGCCACCGCGATCGGAAATCGCTTGGGACTCTGGCCTTCCGACGTCGCGACGTTGACGGCGATGGTGCGCTATCACTTGCTGCTGCCGGAAACGGCGACCCGTCGCGACCTCGACGATCCGGCAACGGTGCAGCGAGTGGTCGACGCACTCGAAGGGGACGGGACGCTTCTCGATCTCCTGCATTCGTTGGCGGAGGCGGATTCGCTGGCCACCGGGCCTGGCGTCTGGGGCGACTGGAAGTCGTCTCTGATCGGTGAGCTCGTGCGTCGTTGCCGTTTGCTGATGGCGGGGGAGGAACTCCCACAACCCGATCCACTCGCTCCCGAGCAGTTGGCCATTGCCGAGGATGGCGGGGTTCACGTCTCGCTCGTTCCGGCCGAGAATCCGCACACCTACGTCGTGACCGTCATCGCGCCCGACGCGCCCGGGCTGCTGTCTCGGGCCGCCGGCGTTCTGGCGCTGCAGTCGTTGCGGGTGCATTCCGCTTCGCTGGGGTCGCATGCGGGTTCGGCGGTCAATTCGTTTGTCGTCACACCGAGGTTCGGCACACCGCCGCAGGCGGTGCTGCTCAGGCAGGAATTGATCCGCGCTTCGGCCGGTGAACTGAATCTGCTCGAACTTCTCGACGCCAAGGACGAGGAGGCACGGGCGGAACAGTGGGACGACCCGATCCAGACAAACAAGGACTCGGCGGTTCCGGTGCTCTATTCGCAGGCGCCGCCGCGGGTCATCTGGTTCGACGCGCCCGGTGACGGTCACGCGATCCTCGAATTGCGTACCGAGGACCGCGTCGGCCTGCTTTGCCGACTGGCCGCAGCACTCGAACACAGTGGTGCCGACATCCGGTGGGCGAAGGTCGCCACGTTGGGTTCCTCGGTGGTCGACGCGTTCTGCCTCGACTTCGGTGAGGCCGATACCCGCGCGGCGCGAGAGCGCGTCGAGGAGGCGGTGCTGGCGGTGGTTCCGGTGCCACAACCGAAGAAGAAAGAGGATTGACGGACCGGTTTCGGCAGTTACGCCCGCATCGGCTGGGATCGGTGCGGGCGTAGCGGCTAGGCTGGTGCCCGAGAATATCCACGGCTAACTCGCACGACCTTCAGGAGCGCACTCGGTGTTCGAATCCCTTTCCGACAGATTGACCGGATCTCTCAAGGATCTGCGTGGCAAGGGTCGTCTGTCCGGCGCCGACATCGACGCTACGGCCCGCGAGATCCGCCTTGCCCTGCTCGAGGCCGACGTCGCGCTTCCCGTAGTGCGCAGCTTCATCGCCAAGATCAAGGAACGCGCCAAGGGCGCCGAGGTCTCGGGTGCACTGAACCCGGCTCAGCAGGTCGTCAAGATCGTCAACGAAGAGCTGGTCGAGGTTCTCGGCGGCGAAACTCGTCGACTCCAGTTCGCCAAGACTCCGCCGACGGTCATCATGTTGGCCGGTCTGCAGGGTTCCGGTAAGACCACGCTGGCCGGAAAGTTGGCCAAGTGGCTCAAGGACCAGGGGCACACGCCCCTCCTCGTTGCCTGCGACCTTCAGCGTCCCGGCGCCGTCACTCAGCTTCAGATCGTCGGTGAGCGTGCGGGCGCGGCAGTCTTCGCGCCGCACCCCGGTACCTCCATCGGCGGTGGCGAAAACGCACTGGGCGTGTCCGCAGCCGACCCCGTCGAGGTCGCCCGCGCCGGCGTCGAAGAAGCACGCAACAAGCATTACGACGTCGTGATCGTCGACACCGCCGGTCGCCTCGGTATCGACTCGGAGCTGATGGCTCAGGCCGCCGGTATCCGTGACGCCGTCAACCCGGACGAGACCATCTTCGTCCTCGACGCCATGATCGGTCAGGACGCGGTCAGTACCGCCGACGCGTTCCGTGAGGGAGTCGGCATCACCGGTGTCGTCCTCACCAAGCTCGACGGCGACGCCCGCGGTGGTGCCGCACTGAGCGTCCGCGAGGTCACCGGCCAGCCGATCCTCTTCGCGTCCACCGGCGAGAAGCTCGAAGATTTCGACGTCTTCCACCCCGATCGCATGGCCAGCCGGATCCTCGGTATGGGCGATGTCCTGAGCCTCATCGAGCAGGCCGAGCAGGTTTTCGACGCCGATCAGGCCGAAGCGACCGCAGCGAAGATCGGTTCCGGTCAGCTCACCCTCGAAGACTTCCTCGATCAGATGATGGCCGTCCGCAAGATGGGCCCGATCGGCAACCTCCTCGGCATGCTGCCGGGTGCCGGCGGCATGAAGGACGCGCTGGCCAACGTCGACGAGAAGCAACTCGATCGCATTCAGGCCATCATCCGCGGTATGACGCCGGCCGAGCGCGACGATCCGAAGATCATCAACGCCTCACGCCGACTGCGCATCGCGAACGGTTCGGGCGTCAAGGTTTCCGACGTCAACCAGTTGGTGGATCGCTTCTTCGAAGCCCGCAAGATGATGGCTGCCATGGCCGGCCGTATGGGCATGCCCGGCGCGCGTAAGCAGGTTCGCAGCAAGAAGGGCAAGAAGGGCAAGAAGGGCGGCAAGGGCCCGACGCAGCCCAAGATGCGCGGAGGATTCCCCGGCATGGGCGGATTCCCGGGTATGCCCGGCGGAATGCCGGCCGGTATGCCCGACCTGTCGAACATGCCCAAGGGTCTCGATCAGTTGCCGCCCGGACTGGAAGGCATCGATCTTTCCCAGCTCAAGCTGCCCAAGAAGTAGTCGGTGGCTGCGCTTCATCTGCGGGGTATCGGTCTGCCCGATGCCGAGCCGATCGAATTGTGGATCGTCGACGGGCTGATTTCCTTCGAGCCGGTGTCCGGTGCGGAGACGATCGTCGAATCGGGTTGGATCACACCGGGTCTCGTGGATGCGCATTGTCACGTCGGTATCCGCTACGGCGGTGGCGGGGGCGAAACCGTCGACGGCTTGCTGGAGCAGGCGAAGACCGAACGTGATGCGGGCGTGCTGTTGCTCCGCGACGCCGGATCACCGGTCGACACCAGGTTCATCGACGAGCGCCTCGATTTGCCGCGAATCATTCGCGCAGGTCAGCACATCGCGGCACCCAAGCGGTACATCCCGGGCTTGCCGGTCGACCTGGACGACGAATCTCAGTTGCCGGCCGAGGTAGTGCGTCAGGCACGCGCTGGTGACGGCTGGGTCAAGCTCGTCGGCGACTGGATCGATCGTTCCGTCGGCGATCTGGCTCCCTTGTGGAGCGACGAGATCCTGGTCGAGGCCATCGCTGCCGCCCACGCCGAAGGCGCAAAGGTCACCGCTCACGTTTTTGCCGAAGACGCTTTGCCCGGCCTGATCAACGCCGGTATCGACTGCATCGAGCACGGCACCGGATTGACGGACGCGACCATCGAGTCGATGGTCGCGCACGGCACGGCCCTGGTTCCGACGCTGATCAACATCGCTACTTTCCCCGAGATCGCGGACTCCGCCACGCGGTATCCGATCTACGCGGCGCACATGCGCGATTTGCACGCTCGTCGGCACCAGACAATCGGTGCCGCTCACGAGGCCGGGATTCCGATCTATGCCGGAACGGATGCCGGCGGTTCGATCAGGCACGGGCGGATCGCCGACGAGATCGCCGAACTCGAAGTTGCCGGATTGACAGCTCACCAGGCGTTGGGCGCAGCCAGCTGGGATGCGCGGAGTTGGTTGGGTGCCCAGGGCATCGAAGAGGGAGCGCCCGCCGACCTGGTGGTTTATTCCGAAGATCCGCGCGGAAACCCCGATGTGCTCGCGAAGCCGGCGCGTGTGATCCTCTGCGGCACCCCCGTGAGTGGTTAGGGAGTCCCTGCACTCTCGAAGCGCGCACAGGGTGGTTTCCGAACGAGCCCACCCATCTGGCACAATGGACCATTGTTCGTCGCAACCGGTTACGTACCGCT
The DNA here is from genome assembly GCF_009707305.1 of Rhodococcus sp. AQ5-07. Classification (NCBI taxonomy): domain Bacteria; kingdom Bacillati; phylum Actinomycetota; class Actinomycetes; order Mycobacteriales; family Nocardiaceae; genus Rhodococcus; species Rhodococcus sp. AQ5-07. The sequence goes on from NZ_CP046099.1 coordinate 1,018,582, forward strand.
GCGACGGTCACAGGATAGAGGCAAAACCGGGCTCACAAATCGTGTGGGTCGCTGAATTGCACGTGACATGCGCAGCACTGTTGTGCGCGCTGAAGGAGAACTGCAGCTGTGGCTGTCAAAATCAAGCTCACCCGCCTCGGCAAGATCCGCAACGCTCAGTACCGCGTTGTCATCGCCGACTCGCGCACCCGTCGTGACGGCCGTGCGATCGAGACCATCGGCAAGTACCACCCCAAGGAAGAGCCCTCGCTGATCGACATCGATTCCGAGCGCGCTCAGTACTGGCTGTCCGTGGGCGCACAGCCCACCGAGCCCGTCGAGGCACTCCTCAAGATCACCGGTGACTGGCAGAAGTTCAAGGGCCTGCCGGGCACCGAAGGCACCCTTCGCGTCAAGGAAGCCAAGCCCACCAAGCTCGAGCTCTTCCAGGCTGCACTCGCGCAGGCCGAGAACGAGCCGGTTGCAGAAGCAATCACCCCCAAGAAGAAGAAGGCTGCAAAGGCTGACGAGGCCAAGGCAGAAGACACCGCGGCTGACGCCGAGGCTCCCGCTGCAGACGCCGAGGCTGCTGACAAGTGAGTGCCGTCGTCGCTGATGCGGTAGAGCATCTCGTGCGTGGCATCGTCGCCAATCCCGACGATGTGCGTGTCGAGCTGATCACCGGACGTCGGGGACGGACCGTCGAGGTGCACGTGCACCCCGACGATCTCGGCAAGGTCATCGGTCGGGGTGGTCGCACGGCGACCGCTCTGCGGACCTTGGTCTCCGGCATCGGTGGCCGCGGTATCCGTGTTGATGTCGTCGACACCGATCAGTAGACGGCAGTAAACAGGTGGAACTCGTAGTCGGTCGTGTCGCGAAGTCGCATGGCATCAAAGGTGAATTGGTAGTCGAGGTTCGTACAGACGAGCCCGAAGATCGTTTTGCCGTAGGTTCTGTGCTGCGTGGGCGCAAGCCGCGCGAGTCCACACTGAAGTCGTACACAGTGGAAGCCGCCCGGGATCATTCCGGGCGGCTTCTGCTGCGCCTCGAAGGCGTCAGTGACCGTGGCGACGCAGATGCGTTGCGCGGCACACTGTTTGTCATCGACAGTTCCGAACTCGAGCCTTCGGATGATCCGGACGAGTTCTACGATCACGAACTCGAAGGACTGAAGGTCGTCCTCACGGACGGTACCGAGGTCGGTTCGGTCATCGAGGTATTGCATTCCGCCGCAGGCGAATTGCTTTCGATTCGTCGTACCGGCGAGACGTCCGGTGAATTGCTGATCCCGTTTGTCGCCGCCATCGTCACCTCGGTGTCGATTGCCGACGGCGTCGTGGTGATCGAGCCTCCCGAGGGACTGCTCGACCCGGATTTCGGCGACAAGTCGAACAGCGACAATTCGAACTCAGACAACGACTGATCGTTTGTCATGCGTCTCGACGTCGTCACCATCTTTCCCGAGTATCTCGAACCGCTTCGTGCTGCCTTGCTGGGCAAGGCAATCGAACGTGGCTTGATCTCGGTCGACGTCCACGATCTTCGGTCGTGGACCCATGACGTACACAAAGCGGTCGACGATTCCCCGTACGGCGGCGGACCCGGCATGGTCATGAAACCCACCGTCTGGGGTCCGGCGCTGGACGACGTGATCGGTCGCTCCGATTCTTCCGGCCCGGATGATGCCGAGACGATCCTGGTGGTGCCGACTCCCGCCGGCGTCCCGTTCACTCAGGCGACCGCACATCGCTGGGCCACCGCCAAGCACCTTGTCTTCGCCTGCGGCCGATACGAAGGTATCGACCAACGCGTCTTCGACGACGCCGCCAAGCGGGTTCGCGTCGAAGAAATCAGTATCGGCGATTACGTTCTGATCGGCGGCGAAGCAGCCGTGCTGGTGATGGTCGAGGCTGTTGTGCGACTGATGCCCGGCGTTCTCGGCAATCAGCTGTCACACCAAGAGGATTCGTTCTCCGACGGGCTCCTCGAAGGGCCCAGTTACACTCGCCCCGCCGTGTGGCGTGATCTCGAGGTTCCGCCTGTTCTGCTTTCCGGAGATCACGCGAAGATCAAAGCCTGGCGCCATGAGCAGTCGCTGCAGCGCACGGCCGAGCGTCGACCGGATCTACTTCCTTAGGTATTTCTCTTCAACCAGGTGATGCTTGCGCCGTCGTCGAGCGATTCGGTTGCAGTCGGTGTGAACAGTGTCGGCGCGTAGTTACCTCTGATCATCGGTATGCCCGCACCGGCGACAACCGGATACCTTTTGACGATCAACTCGTCGATCTCCGGTAGTAGTTCGCCGGCGAGAGTTCCGCCGCCGCACAGCCAGATATCTTGTCCTTCTTCCTCTTTGATGGATCTGACGACCGCACGTGGATCGGTGCGAACGATGGTGACGGGGGGATCCTCGGCGTCAGGGAGGGTGCTGGAGACGACGAACTGGCGCAGGTGCGCAAAAGGGCTGGTCACGCCGAGGCTCAGCCCGGGCTCGTAAGAGCCGCGGCCCATGACGACCGTGTCGAAGGTTCTGTTGGGTGCGTCCTCGATTCCGAGAGCGGGCCGCACATGCGTTGGCACGGTCTCGGGATATCGATCGCATATCCAGGCCGTGATCTGTTCGGAAACCGGGAAGAAATCGAATTCGCCGTCTGGTCCCGCGATGTAGCCGTCGAGGGAAGCTCCCACGTAGTACACAAGCTTTCGCATCAAACGCTCCGTTCGTAGTACTATGTTCGTAGTGGTTTAACTTAGGGTCGTGTCAGGAGTGATGTCAAGTGCGAAAGAACCCGGAACGACGGCTTGCCCTGATCGACGCGGCAATCGAGGTGTTGGCCCGAGAGGGTGCTCGAGGCTTGACTTTTCGAGCCGTCGACACCCAGGCAGCCGTGCCGAACGGGACAGCGTCGAACTACTTCTCCAATCGCGACGACCTACTCACGCAGGCCGGTGGCCGGATCTACGAGCGACTGATTCCGGACGACCTCGAGGGATTGATCGATCCCGTCAACGGCACCGATCGTGAGCGACTGGTGACGCTCATGCTCGACGTGGTCGAGCGGGTCACCTCGTTTGGAACGGGTTTCCTCGCGCTCATGGAGTTGCGGCTGGAGGCGATACGTCGTCCGGACCTGCGAGCGGTCCTGACCGTCCGCATCCGAGAAGACTTCGATCTGAACGTAGCCAATCATCTGGCGTCGGGCGTGCCGGGTGATGCGATGACCGTTCGCCTGCTCTATTTGTCGTTGAACTGGCTCGTACTGGATCGACTGACATTGCCGAACCTGTTCGGGGAGGAAGATATTCGTACGATCGTCGAGGCCGCGGTGGATCGAGCGCTACCCCGCGAATCGTAGAAGTGTCAGTGCCGCTCGGCAGGTTTACGGCGGAACGAGAAGTATCGATGACCGAAGAAACTCATACCGGCAACGATCAACATGACAACCGCCTGGGCGGGAAGCGGCGGGGCATGCAGAATCGACACCGCGATTGTTCCGAGTATGAGATTCAGCACGAGGCCACCGGAATTGACGACGATGAACGCGACCAGGTCGCGTGCCACATGTCCGCGGACGCGGAAAACCAACGTCCGATGCAGAACGAAAGCGATGAGCACGCTGATGGAGTACGCACCGATCACAGCCACTTGATACAGATCCTTGTTGTCGAGGATCAGTGACCAGATCACGAAGAGCCCGTATCCGATCGCCGTATTGGCCACTCCGACAATGGCAAACGCGATGGGTTGATGCTTGACCACCCGCAGTAGTGGGCCGGGGTTCTCGGGTGATGCGATGTCTTCGGTCATGAAGACTCGGTTTTCACGATGTTGATCCGGTCCTTGCGTCGTGTCCGCAGATACATCCACTCGAGCACGCAGAGTCCGAGGATTCCGGCGACCATCGAAGCGCCGCCGACCTTCCATCCCGGGGGTCGCCACGTGAGGACAAGTTCAGCGTCCTTCGTCCCGGCTGGGATGTCCACGGTGACAAAGGACTTCGCGACGACGTCGATCGGGACAGGCTGACCGTCGAGGCTAGCTCGATACCCGGGCCAGCCGAGCCGTGCGAACACAACCTTGCCGCCGGTCTCCGAACTGACACGAAGGGTGCTCGACATGTTCGACTCGGCGGTCGAAACAGCTTCGACGCCATGGGTATCGGCGATGCGGCCGTTTCGTGTCGAGACGGGCCCGTCGACGCGTTCGAGTACGGAGATGTAGTTCTCGTGACCGGGGTAGTCCACCCATGTCCACCCGTCGGGGGCCGGGCTCTTACGTGCGTCGGGGTAGAGGGCGTTCTGCAGTACGACGCGGTCCACGTTCATCAGGTCGACGATGGTGCGGCCGGTGGTGGGTTCGACGGTGAATGCCCGTCGGAAGGCGTCGGGGCAGACGCTCATGTCCCAGCGCATGCAGAGCAGATCACCGAAGTAGAAGTGCCCGTTGGGGGTGTAGCCGCTGGTGTAGGTCAGTTCGAGGTCTTTGGGGTAGTTGCCGAAAGCCAGGGAACCGTACGCTCCGTCGAGGGTTTTGTCCCCGGGTGCGATGAGTGCACGGTCGCCCAGTTGCAGTGTCGTGCCTTCGAAGTCGGGGAAGGCCTCTTTCATCTCCGAGCGGGATTCGGGCAGATCCCAGCTCATCGGGGTTGGTTGCGCGGCCCGAACCTGGGCGTAGGCGATGGGGGAGACCGCGGCGATTGCCAACAGGCATGCGAGCGCGGTGCCCTTGGTACGGCCCAGCCACACCATCGCAGCGCCGAGTGCGGCAACGACCAGGGCTGAGATCACATGCCATTTCGCGAGCCCGGGAGCTGCCGAGGCGGACCTGATCAAAAGCAGGCCCACGAGGATTCCCGCTGCAACGCAGCGTCCGCGCAACTTGTCGGTCGTGGCGTAACGCCCGAGCAGGATGCACACCAGAAGCAGGAGTCCGATGGCCACCATCGGAAGCACGCGCGCGGGCCACCGCAGTGGGCCGATCGTGCTCGGCCCGGCAGTCCACATGAGGACGGCGACCGTGAAGATCCCGACGGCGGTCAATTCGCGTGCCGCGGCGCGTGCCTTGCCCCAGTCGATGAACGCCAGAGCCGGAATGAGGAACCACGCGACGTAGACCATGGGCATGGTCTGGATGTATCCCCACCACGAGGAGAATGCGGGCATCGTGCTCGGCAGGCTCGCGTTCAGCGATTCCGACCAGGGAACGGCAAGGAATGCGTCGTTCTTGACTTCGGATGCACCGCGCCAGGTGACGTCAGCGGTGAGCAGGCTCGGCAGATACGTCGCGAGACCTGCGAGGGCGGCACAGGCAGACACCGCCAATAGCCGCAGCGACGGCAGCCAACGCCGCTGATAGACAACTTCGCCGATCGCGACTGCGACGATCATCAAGCCGGATTCGACTGCGGGGAAAACATATTGCACCGACATCGCGAGATACAAGAACACGAAGGTCGGGATCGGACCGCTCTTGCCTCTGGCGTAGCGGATTGCCGAGGCCCACGCCTGAACCATCCAGGCAGTGCCGGTGAAGGCTGTCATCCAACTGGCCGAGTCGAAGAACAGGAGGAAACCGGTGAACGGAATCGAGACTCCGGCGACCGCAGCCCACGTGGGCTGCGAGCCGTACTCCAGGCAGATCCGATAGACGCCCAGCGCAAGGATGATCGCGAAGATCAATTTCACGATCGTCGCGTAAAGCGCCAGGTTGTCGAAGGACGGTGCGATCAGGTCGATCAGAAGTTGTGGCGGATTGAGAAGGCCCGCTTCCTCGATCGCGTAGTTGCCCGCCATCCAGTTCTCGGGGACGAGTACCGGCAGGTGTCCTTCTCGCAGGCTACGGCCGAGCATGACCCACAGCGGCGCGTACTGGGACTCGGTGTCGTCGGTGTAGAAGTGACGAGCGTTCGCGAGCACCACGGCCAGGTAGCCGGCGATGACACCGACCGCCGTGACGGCGCCCCACTTGTACACGTCTGCCCGGGCGAGAGTGCGAGTTTCCACCACGAGTTCCAGACCTTAACAGGGCAGGTGGGGCGCGCGGAGACGCGAGCGCATCACGCGCCGTCGGCATCCGAAGTCCAGACATCTCTGCGTGTTAAAGTTCGCGACGGTGTGGGCCCGATCGTGCCTGTCTCTCGGCGCCAGTCGAGCCCCCTGAAGGGAGTGGAAGCGAGTGCACTCGATTTCCGTCGTAGTGCCCGTTTATCAGGGCGAAAAGACGATCACGGCGCTCGTCGAGGAGTTGGACGGCCTGTGCGCACCGAGTTCGACGCCCGGTGGAGCGCAGTTCACCGTCGACGAGATCGTGCTGGTTCACGACAACGGTCCGGACCGTTCCGACGTCGTGTTACTCGAATTGGAGCGCCGTTTCGATCAGGTGCGTGTCGTGTGGCTCAGTCGCAACTACGGCCAGGACGCGGCGACTATCGCCGGTATGGCCGTTGCACGTGGCCAGTGGATCGTGACGATGGACGAAGACGGCCAGCACGACCCGGTGCACATCGGGGCTTTCCTCGACACCGCGCTGACGGAGCGATCCGATCTCGTGTATTCCAAACCCACGAACACCCGCCCGCATGGATTCTTGCGGAACCTGACCTCGCGCGGTGCAAAGATCGTCTTGGCGACGGTATTCGCGTTCCCTGATTCGACGAGATTCGAAAGTTACCGCCTGATCCGAGGTGACATCGGCCGACAGTTGGCCGGCGTCGCCGCCAACGGCGTGTATCTGGACGTCGCGCTGACGTGGGTCGTCGGCAATACCGCCTCTGCGCCGGTGACACTTCGAGCGGAAGGCCGCGAGGAATCGGGGTACAACTATCGCCGTTTGTTCTCGTTGTTCTGGAAGATGGTGTTGTGTAGCGGAACACGCGGTCTGCGACTGGTGAGTCTGCTCGGGGTCACCCTGGCGTCGGCCGGTGTGATCATGGCTGCGGTGATCTTCGTCCAAGCCATGACCGGTGACAACAACGACCCGGAAGGATGGGCGTCGATCATCATGGCGCTGCTGGTCTGTTCGGGTGCGATCCTGTTCTCGCTCGGTCTCATCGCCGAATACCTTGGCGTGGCACTGCACGTCCTTGTCGGAAAGCCTCTGTATCTGACTGTCGATTCACCGCGGCCCGGAACCTCGATCGATCGGCGTAGTCGTGAGCACTGATCGCATCATCTTCTCCCGCCCCTATCGGGCATCGAACGAATTGTCGAATCTGGCAACGGTTCTGGAGTCCGATCACATTCACGGTGACGGACGTTTCACCAAGTCCGCGACTGCAGCACTCAAAGCGATCACCGGATCCACGCATGCTCTGCTGACGACCTCGTGCACGCACGCACTCGAATTGGGTGCGCTGCTACTCGAATTGGGCCCAGGTGACGAGGTGATCGTCCCGAGCTTCGCGTTCAGTTCGGCGGCAACCGCCGTCGCGTTGCGCGGTGCCACTGTTGTTTTCGTCGACATCGATCCGAGTACCGGCAATATCGATCCCGACTGCGTCGCAGCGGCAATCACGGAACGAACAAAAGCAGTACTGATCATGCATTACGGCGGAGTCGCCGCCGACATGGAACCTCTCCTCGACCTCGCAGAACTCCACGGCGTCGCGTTGATCGAAGACAACGCTCACGGGCTCGGCGGAAAGTGGCGCGGGCGGGCGCTCGGCACCATCGGAACTATCGGTACGCAGAGTTTTCACGACACCAAGAACGTTCACTGCGGCGAGGGTGGTGCGCTGCTGCTCTCCGACGATCAGCTGATGACCCGCGCCGAAATCATCCGTGAGAAGGGGACCGACCGTGCCCGTTTCCTGCGCGGCCAGGTCGACAAGTATTCGTGGCAGGACATCGGGTCGAGTTATCTGCCCAGTGAACTCAATGCCGCTGTCCTCGACGCACAACTCTCGGAGTTCGACGCGATTCAGGCGGCCAGGCATCGCGTCTGGGATGCCTACAGCGTGAGTCTGGGCGAGTGGGCGTCCGAGAACGGTGTCGTTCCCATGGCGGTTCCCGATGATCGCGAGCACACCGCGCACCTGTTCTATCTCAAGATGCCTACCGAAGAGAGCCGCGACGGCTTGATTCGGCATCTTGCCGCCGACGGAATCGTGGCGCCGTTCCACTACATTCCGCTCGATACGAGCGCGGCCGGTGTGCGCTACGGACGAACACCGGAGCCGTGTGTGCGTAGCGCCGAGTTCTCCGCGTCGATCCTTCGACTGCCACTGTGGCCCATGCTCACGTCCGAACAACAGGAACGGGTCATCGGTTCGGTCCTCGAGTACAAGCAGGCTTGAGGACGAACACGACCGCGTGGATCGAATCAGGGCCCGGAAGCTTCGGGCATCACCGAATCCGCGGTCGTGGATGCCGCCGCCCAGTCGTCGATGCTTCCGCTCGGGAAGAGAATCTGTGTGACGCCGGTGACCGTGTCACGTGCGTGCAGTGCGCTTTCGTCGTCGACGGCGTCGGTGAACGAGGTGTCGGGATAGAAGCTGTCCTCGTCCGTGTACTGGACGTCTTCTCGCGAACCGATTGCGATGATGTATCGGTTGTCGTCACCGACGATGCCGGTGGACAGATGGATCCACTTGTCCTCGACACAGCACATCCAGCCTTGCTTGACTCCGATGACCGACTCGCCGAACAAGGCCTCGGGCAATCCGAACCTCTGGTCGTAGCCGTCGGTTCCTTCGGGAGTGGATTGCCGCAGGTACTCGACGAATTGCTCGACCCGCTCAGGTCCGAGCTGGTCGGAGTCGTCGAGGACGCCGTTGTAGAAAGTGACCAGGTCGTGCGTCGTGGTCTCGGTGTTCCACCACATTCCGTCCCACGGCGGCGTCGTCGCGGTCAGTGCGTAACGCTCGGCAACCCGGGTGATCACCTCCTGACCGCCGACCTCGTCCCACAGAAGGTTGGCTGCGGTGTCGTCGGAGGATTCGAGCATCGCCGCCATGAGGGTGCGATCGTCGTCCGTGATGGGCCGCTCGCCGCGAGCGTCCTGATGGAGTAGATCCTCGGCGATGAAAAGTTTTGCCACCGAGGCAGTTTCGATTTGCTGGTCGCCGGCAACATCGAGGTACTTGTCCGAGGACCGATCGAGGACGGCGATGGAGACGTCCGCACCACGCCCGAGCGCCGCCACCTGAGCTTGAGCCAGTCGGCCGTCGAGAGTCTCCGCGACCGGAACATTGGTGTCGGGGAAGGCGGGGGTCTGCATCGAATCATCCGGGTTCTGTCCACCGCTGCACGAAGCCGCAAAAGTAACTGCGGCCGCCATTGCGGCAATCCGGACGTACCGCGTACTCATCTGTTTCCCCCGGTAGCCCTGACACGGCACTGTTGCCGATCTTCTTGTCTCAGGATAGCGGTAGGGTCGGATCTCGTGATTCTCAAGACCGTGAACCAGCGCATTGCCGAGGAACTCGACGTCCGCGAAGGCCAGGTTGCAGCAGCAGTCGACCTTCTCGACGGCGGAGCCACGGTGCCCTTCATCGCCCGGTACCGCAAGGAAGTCACCGGCACGCTCGACGACGCCCAGTTGCGACTCCTGGACGAGCGGCTGCGGTATCTCCGCGAGCTCGACGACCGTCGTGACGCCGTGCTCACGGAGATCGACTCTCAGGGCAAACTCGACGATCAACTGCGCGGTCAGATCATGCTGGCCGAGACAAAAGCGCGGCTGGAGGACATCTACCTCCCCTTCAAGCCGAAGCGGCGCACCAAGGCGCAGATCGCCCGCGAGGCCGGCCACGAGCCCGTCGCGGACGCTCTCATCGGAGATCCCACCACCGATCCCGCGCAGTATTCGGACGAGCAACTCGACGGTGCCCGGTCGATCCTCGTGGAGCGCTTCGCCGAGGACGCCGATCTGGTCGGTGAATTGCGCGAGCTGATGTGGAGTCGCGGCCAGGTCGTCTCATCGGTCCGCAAGGGCAAGGAAACCGATGGCTCGAAGTTTGCTGACTACTTCGAGTTCTCGGAACCGTTCTCCAAATTGCCCTCGCACCGCATCCTCGCCGTCCTGCGCGGAGAGAAGGAAGAAGTGCTGTCGCTCAACATGGCGGCCGACACCGAAGAACTCGCGCCGGGGGAGCGCACGGTCTACGAAGGCCGCATCGCGTCGCGGTTCGAGATCGCCGACCGTGGTCGGGCCGCCGACGGGTGGCTTCTCGACACCGTCAAGTGGGCGTGGAAGACGAAGTTCGCCGTCACGCTCGGTATCGACACTCGAATGCGTCTGCGGCAGTCGGCCGAAAAGGACGCCGTCGACGTCTTCGCCACCAACCTCAAGGATCTACTCCTCGCGGCCCCCGCCGGCGCCCGACCCACCATGGGACTCGACCCCGGATTTCGCACCGGAACTAAGGTTGCCATCGTCGACGGAACCGGCAAAGTTGTTGCATACGAGACGATTTACCCGCACCAGCCGCAGAACAAGTGGGACGCGGCGCTTGCGACGCTTGCCGGGCTGGTCGCCAAGCACGGCGTCGAACTGATCGCCATCGGCAACGGCACGGCCTCACGCGAGACCGACACGCTCGCTACCGAACTGATCAAGAAGACCGGCGCGCCCAACCTGACCAAGATCGTCGTCTCCGAGGCAGGCGCATCGGTGTACTCGGCTTCGGCCTACGCGTCGCAGGAACTTCCCGACCTCGACGTCTCGATTCGCGGTGCGGTGTCCATTGCGCGTCGCCTGCAGGATCCGTTGGCGGAGTTGGTCAAGATCGATCCCAAGTCCATCGGTGTCGGTCAGTACCAGCACGACATCACCGAATCGCTGCTCTCACGTTCCCTCGACGCCGTCGTCGAGGATGCCGTCAACTCGGTCGGCGTCGACGTCAACACCGCGTCCGTGCCGCTGCTCGCTCGGGTGTCCGGAATCGCAGGTTCCCTAGCGGAGAGCATCGTCGCCCATCGGGACCAGAACGGTCCGTTCAAGTCCCGCAAGGGACTCAAGGACGTCTCCCGACTGGGACCCAAGGCTTTCGAGCAGTGCGCAGGCTTCTTGCGGATCACCGACGGCGACGACCCGCTCGACGCGTCGAGCGTCCACCCGGAGGCATATCCGGTGGTTCGCAAGATCGTTGCCAGTGCCGGCGGGGACGTGCGCACCGTGATCGGAAACTCGCAGGCACTTCGATCGGTCAAGGCGTCCGACTACGTCGACGAGCGATTCGGTCTACCGACCGTCACCGACATCATCTCCGAGTTGGAGAAGCCGGGGCGAGATCCACGACCCGAATTCAAGACCGCGACCTTTGCCGCAGGCATCGAGAAAGTCGCGCATCTCAAGCCCGGTATGACTCTCGAAGGTGTGGTCACCAACGTCGCAGCCTTCGGTGCCTTCGTCGACATCGGAGTTCATCAGGACGGTCTGGTTCACGTCTCGGCGATGTCACACAACTTCGTCAAGGACCCACGCGAGGTCGTCAAGTCAGGTGACGTCGTCAAGGTGAAGGTCCTCGAAGTGGACGAGGCACGCCAACGCATCGGGCTGACGCTTCGTCTCGACGACGAGGTGGGCGCACCCCGCAAGTCCGAAGGCCCGCGAGGTGGGCAACCACAGCGTCAGGGCCAGCCACAGGGTCAGCGTCAGGGGCAGCAACGAGGTAGTGGCGGACGTCAGGGTGGACGCGAGTCGCGTCCGGACAACCGCGCGCCCGCTGCCGGGTCGATGGCTGAGGCTCTGCGCAAGGCGGGCTTCGGCAAGTAATTCCGTCCGCCGGGTTTTCGGAGTCCGTATCGTCTCATTCGAGTCGGTTGGCGGTATCAATCGGAAGAATGATCGGATCTGAAATTCGGTGAAGGGAGGACAGTGATGCGGGAGTGGCTCGAGCGCGAGATCATCGCCCATGGCCGATTGCCATTGCTGTTCTTCCTGCTCGGATTCCTCTCTGCCTTCCTCTTCATCCGTCTCAGCGTCCGGATGATCCGTGCGCAGGTGAAATGGTGGCCGGGCAACATCGCGCCCGGAGGTCAGCACGTGCATCACGTCGTGTTCGGTGTGATCGCCATGATGATCTCCGGTGGTGCGCTGATCGCGGTCTACGTCGATGGTTCGCAGACCACCGGTGCCGTCCTGGCGGCGATCTTCGGTATGGGTGCGGCATTGGTGCTCGACGAGTTCGCACTGATCTTCTATCTGAAGGATGTGTACTGGTCCGAGCAAGGTCGGACCTCGGTGGATGCGGTTTTCGTCGCAATCGCCGTGACCGGTCTGGTGCTGTTGGGTTTCCGCCCGCTCGAACTTCTCGACGTCGCCGGGTTCCGTGAAGAACGGGATCCGTGGATCAAGTTGGTGTTCGTTTTTGTCGCGTTGATCAACTTCGCCTTGGCAGCCATCGTGATTCTCAAGGGGAAGATCTGGACGGGGCTCGTCGGCCTGTTCGTTTTCCCGTTGCTGGTAATCGGTGCGGTTCGCCTGAGCCGGCCGGGTGCGCCGTGGGCGCGTTGGCGGTACACGCGTAAGCCGAAACGGATGAACCGCGCGCTCGAGCGTGAGCGGAAGTGGCGGCGACCGGTCATCAGGGCCAAGATCTACGTCCAGGATCTGATTGCCGGATCACCGAGCGTCGAGCATGCGATGACCGCGGCCGAGCAGGAATTGGACCACACCATTCACGCGGCTCCGCCGCCACCGATTTCCCCGCTGGTGTCCGCGTCTGGCACAATGGACGGGTTGCCTGGACCAGGCAGCAGCACTTGATCTGGGCACGAACCAGACGAGCGCCGTTTCGGGAGACCGAAACGTGTGCCGCTCGGTTCCTCTGCTCCTGCGAAATACAAGGATGACATATGAACACCCTGGACTTCCTGGACAAAAAGTCGCTCCGCGACGACATCCCCGAGTTCCGTCCCGGCGACACGCTCAACGTGAACGTCAAGGTTATCGAAGGCTCCAAGGAGCGCGTGCAGGTCTTCAAGGGCGTCGTTATTCGTCGCCAGGGCGGCGGCGTTCGCGAGACCTTCACCGTCCGTAAGGTCTCCTTCGGCGTCGGCGTCGAGCGCACCTTCCCGGTTCACAGCCCCACGCTGGCCTCCATCGAGGTTCTGACCCGCGGTGACGTCCGTCGCGCCAAGCTGTACTACCTCCGTGAGCTTCGTGGCAAGAAGGCGAAGATCAAGGAAAAGCGCTGATCTTTCCGATGAGCCCGGCACCGCGTACGCGCGGTGTCGGGCTAATCTGGTTTCTGTGGCAGATTCTTCGAAGGAGCAGGCATTGTCGTCCGGACCCGAGAATCACGAGGGATCAAGCGGTTCCGCGGAACCGACCTCACATCGGCCGCAGAAGAAACAGCGATCTTTCCTGCGAGAACTCCCTGTTCTGATCGGCGTAGCGCTGGTACTCAGCATCGTCCTTCAGGCATTTGTCTTCAGAGTTTTTCTCATCCCATCCGAGTCGATGGAACCGACACTTCACGGCTGTGCGGGATGTACCGGTGACCGCATCGTGGTGGAGAAGATCGGATACCGCTTCGGCGATCCGGAACCCGGCGACGTCGTCGTCTTCAAGGGACCCGATTCGTGGAACACGAAATATGTGTCCAATCGGTCCGACAACGTTGTGGTTCGCGGCATTCAAGAGGTCGGTTCGTGGGTCGGCCTCGTTCCGCCGGACGAGAACGACTTGGTCAAGCGAGTGATCGCTACCGGCGGCCAGACCGTCGAATGCTGCGACGATCAGGGCCGAGTCCTGGTCGACGGCAAACCGCTCGACGAGCCGTACATCAAGATGGATTTCCCGTTCACTCCGGGAACGCAAACGTGTGACACCGAATTGAAGTCGGGCCGCTGCTTCGGACCGATCACCGTTCCCGAGGGCCACGTGTGGGTCATGGGTGACAACCGCAGCAATTCCGCCGACTCGCGCTACCACGTGGACGACGAGTTCCAGGGAACCGTCCCGATCGACAACATCATCGGTCAAGCTCGATTCATCGTTCTTCCCCCGTCGCGAATGGGCGGCATCGATGCGCCTGATATTCAGGGCAATTGAGTTGTCGTACCGCACACATGGATTCGCGTAGTTTCGAGTAGGCAGAGACAGTGAGTAGTTGGCCCCCTCGCGTTGTCATTCGCAGATCGGCAGGTCTGCGGACGATGGAGTCTGCGTTGGCGCGAACCGGACTCGGTCCGGTCGCCGGCGTCGACGAAGCCGGGCGCGGAGCGTGCGCTGGTCCACTCGTCATTGCAGCGTGTGTCCTGGCGCCGAAACCGCAAGCGGCACTGGCGCGGCTCGACGATTCGAAGAAGCTGACCGAACGTGCGCGCGAGGAGCTTTTCCCGGCGATCAAGCGCTTGGCGTTGGCGTGGAGTGTCGTTTCGGTACCCGCTGCGGAAGTTGATCAGATCGGTATCCACGTCGCCAACATCGAGGGGATGCGTCGAGCAGTCGCGGGCCTCGATCTCGAACCGGGCTACGTCCTCACCGACGGGTTCCGGGTTCCGGGTCTGACGGCTCCGTCGCTACCAGTTATCGGCGGTGACGGCGCCGCTGCATGCATCGCCGCGGCGAGCGTTCTCGCGAAGGTGACCCGAGATCGTGTGATGACCGAGATGGACGACACTCATCCCGGATACGGCTTCGCGATTCACAAGGGATACAGCACGCCACTGCACATGGACGCTCTCGACGAGCTGGGGCCGTGCCCCGAGCATCGCATGACGTACGCAAACGTGGTGGCTGCGGGAGTCCGGTTGGAACAACGCGCGGGCCGTACGGGATGATGGACGTTCAGACGAACTGGGAGGACTGGCTAAACCGATGAGTGCCGAGGATCTCGAGAAGTACGAAACCGAGATGGAGCTGTCGCTCTACCGTGAATACCGGGACATCGTCGGACAGTTCTCCTACGTCGTGGAGACCGAACGACGTTTCTACCTGGCCAACACGGTCGAGTTGCTGCCCCACAATTCAGACGGGGAGATCTACTTCGAACTGCGGATGTCCGACGCCTGGGTGTGGGACATGTACCGCCCGGCGCGATTCGTGAAGTACGTGCGCGTCGTGACGTTCAAGGACGTCAACATCGAAGAGCTGGACAAGCCGGATCTGCGCCTTCCTGACTGATCTTGACAACGAAGTGCCCCGCCGATATCGGCGGGGCACTTTGCATTTCGCGGAGTTGCGCGGGGTCAGTTGCCCTTGACATTCACGATCTGACGCAGCGTGTGTCGAATCTCGACCAAGTCCTTCGCGTCGTCCATCACGACGTCGATGTCCTTGTACGCACCCGGGATCTCGTCGAGGAACGCCGCGGAACGCTTGTATTCGATGCCGACCATCGCCTTGTCGAGATCTTCGATCGTAAAGGTCTTGCGTGCCTGGTTACGTCCGTACACCCGACCCGCGCCGTGGGGGCTGGACTTGAACGACGGCACGTTTCCCTTCCCGACGACGACGTAACTCGCCGTCCCCATCGAACCGGGGATGAGCCCGGGCGTGCCCTCGTCTGCCTTGATCGCACCCTTACGGCTCAGCCACACACCCCGGCCCATATGGAACTCCTTCTGGGTGAAGTTGTGGTGGCAGTTGATCCGCTCGACCTCGTCGATGATCGCGGGCTTGCCGTCACCCATGAAGTGCGCGAAGTCCTTCACCACGCGGTCCATCATCTCTTCGCGGTTGAGCAGAGCGAAGTGCTGAGCCCAGTTGAGATCGGTGATGTACGAGTCGAATTCGGGCGTCTTCTCGACCAGGTAGGCAAGATCCGGATCGGGAAGGTTGATGTACCACCGCTCGCACAAGTCCTTGGCGATCTTGATGTGATGCTGTGCGAGCTTGTTTCCGATACCGCGGCTGCCCGAGTGCAGGAACAGCCAGACGCCGTCGCTCTCGTCGAGCGTCACCTCGATGAAGTGGTTGCCAGAACCCAGCGTTCCGAGCTGAAACCTCCAGTTGTTCTTGAACTTGTCGTAGAAGGCCAGGCGATCGCCCGCAATTGCCTCGAGTTCTGCGATGCGGATTTGCGCCGTGTCGCTCAGCGTCTTGTTGTAGACACCTGCCGAGAGCGGAACGGAGCGTTCGATGCTGTGGCGAAGAACGCTCAGGTCGCGGCCTTGAAGGTCGCGTGCACTGAACTGGGTTTTGACCGCGATCATTCCGCAGCCGATATCGACTCCGACGGCGGCGGGCATGATTGCGCCTTCCGTCGGAATGACCGAACCCACCGTCGCTCCCGCACCGAGGTGCGCATCCGGCATAAGTGCCAGATGTGGACGGACAAAAGGCATCTGGGACGTACGCAGCGCTTGCTCGCGAGTGTTCTCGTCGAGTATCGATGCCCAGTTCCACAGCCTCTTGGTGATCTTCTCCATCAGATTTCTCCCACATAGTTCACAGCCGAACCGATCGGTCCGGTGTGTCGTGCAGGAATGACCATGCGCTCCGTCAGTGGTTGTGTGCAACCTCTTTTCAGGTGCGCAGACCGTCTGCGAGTTCGTAGATTCGTCCGACGTACTTCTCCTGGAAGGCTTTTCGGGCAGCATCTGCTTGTTGCCGTGCGCCCATCCTGGCGTAGAGGTACTCGAGTTGAACCAAGCTCTCGCCGATGTCGACGCGTCGCTGGTCGAGAACCGTCAACTCGTCGACCAGCCGAGCCAGATCGAGTCGTGCAAGATCTAGCGCTGTCTCCGGTACCTCGTCCATGGTGATCCTCGATGTCCGTGAGTGCTTCCTGGGTTTGAGGCTAGCATCATTCGAACATATTTTCGATACCTGGAATTGTTGGTTACTTCGACAATGTGGCGGACAGTTGGTCTATGGCGTACGGAATGCTCAGGACGGTATTGCCGGACATCGCCGCGCCGACGGGTGGATCTGCGGTGTATCGCACGACTATCGCATTTCCGTTTTTCACAGCGGGTAGCCGCTGGTAGAGAGTGTTGCCGGGGAGGGCCTTCTCTCCCTCCGGATCGGCCATCACGATCAAACGATCAACGGGTTCGAGGATGTCGTATCGCTCGTTCGGCAGCCAGTCACCGAACTGGTCGCCGACAAATGCGTCGACCGTCGGGGGGAGGGTGAATCCGAGTGACGAGAGGAAGATGCCGCGTGGGTCGTGCGACGAGAACACGTATCCCTCGGGAGTGTCGAGGTTGACGATCGTTGCGGTTTGCCCGGAAAACTCCGGGTGTGCAGCGCGAGCGGTGGCAAACGCGTTTTCGGTATCCGCGATCAGTTGCTGAGCTTGTGGTTCTTTGCCGAGGGCGCGCCCGGCGGTGAGTGTCATGTCGGTCCACGGCGTTGTGTATGCGTCGTAGTCCTTGCTCTGCGCGACAGTCGGCGCAATCGAGGTCAGCTTCTTGTAGGTCTCCGCGTCGATGTCGGCGTACAGCGCTAGGATCAGATCTGGTGCGAGGGAGGCGATTTGCTCGAAGTTGAATTCTCCGCCACTGTTGATGTAGGTCGGAGTTTTCCCCTTCCAGTAGTCCTTCGTCCACGGCCAGCTTTCATCCATGCCGGACCCCCACCATTCGGCCATGCCGACGGGTTCGACTCCCAAGGCGAGCAGTGATTCGTGATCGGTGTATCCGAGTGTCACTACCCGCCGCGGTTCGGCATCGATGGTCGTCGAACCCTGTGCGTGCTCGATCGTCACGGGGAATGCGTCGTTGCTCTGGGTCGCTGATGCGGTGTCGACGCCTTGCGAGGTTCCACAGGCGGTCGAGAACCCGATGATCGCGGCCGTCGTGAATAAGGCGGCGAGGATTCGGGTGCTACGTGAGGGCACGTGCATGCTCCTTCGAAGTGGTGGGCGAAGTGATCTGAGTTCCGCGTGAAGTGCTGAACTGGTCGCGTCAGCAATAAAGTGAGGCTAACCTTTGCAGCATCGTCGGTCCATCCTTCAGAATGGACTCGGATACGCCCAGAAAGACGAAAAATTCCACTATTGGTTACTCGACTCGTCCAAAGTCCTTGCTAGCGCTACCCGATAGTCGCGGACGGACATTCAAAGATTTTCAGGTCTACACCAACGTCGTCGACGGAGTGACTGCGTACGGAGCTCATCGACACCCCGAGCATCAGATCGCCTGGATGAGTGAAGGGACGATGCAGATCGCTGCCGGAGACAATGTGTGGCACCTGCACAGCGCGCACTTGGTCTGGTTGCCGGGCACCGTTCTCCACGACATGACACTTCTGACGGAGGGGTGCATGATTGCGGCCTATGCGCGTCCGGATCTACGCCCTACCGGGCTGCGGTGGGCTCAGCCACTTGTTCTCGAAGTCGATGCTCTGTCCGCTCAATTGCTGCGCCATCTCGCAGATCGGACCATCGACGATGCTCGGCGGTTGATGAGTCAGGAGTTGCTCTACGACATTCTTGCTGCCGCGCCCGAACGGCACGACGTCCTCGCGGTTCCTCGCAATGCTGCGGCGAGTTCGGTTTCTGCCCGCATCCTTGCCGATCCGGCAGACTCACGGACGCTGGGGGAGTGGGCGGGCGAACTCGGGGTCAGTTCCAAGACCTTGATGCGTGCCTTTGTCGCCGATACCGGGATTACCTTCGGGCAGTGGAGAACTCGAGCACGCATGTACGCATCACTCGAGATGCTCGCGCGGGGTGAGGGTGTCAATGACGTTGCCCCGCAGGTTGGTTACCGCACCAGCAGTGGGTTCATCGCCGCATTTCGGGAAACCTTCGGTACGACGCCGGCCCGGTACGGCGGAAAGCTGATGCGGTGATTTGCTGATGATTTCTTGAACTCGGTTGACGGCAAAGCTTTGTTCGGCAAAGTAGAAATGGGCCGAGCTACCAGCATCTGCTGGTAGCTCGGCCGATTTACTAATCTGAACTGAGTCAGCTCATGTTGCCGAGCACATTGCCCAAGACGCCGCTGATGACATTGGTCATCGACCCCTGCGGGTCGGTCAGGGAGCCGAATACCTGGCCTGATCCGGAGTTGAGTGAGCCGAAGCCCATGTCCTCGAGGCTTCCGGCGCCCGCCTCGACGGGGTTCGGCTGCCGGATGGTGACGCAGACGCCCATCGGATTGATGTTCCAGTCGCCCGCCGCCAGCACAATGTTGGTGCCGGCGCCGCTGTCGAGCTGCGTGCCTACAACTGCGTTATCGGGAACTTTGTAGGTGGTTTCCAAAGCGATGACGCCGCCGCCCGCAGTGGTCCATCCGCCGCCCTTTGCCACCACGGAGTTGTTGCCGACAACGACGGTCTTGGTGACGTCGTCCCACTTCTGGTCGCCGATAAGCCATTTGACGTTCAGGCGAGCCTTGACCAGCTGGAATCCTGCCGGGTGGAAATCGCGGATCTGATTGACGAGGGCTCCGGAACCGGAAACCTTGGTGATGTAGGTGACCGTCTGACCCGCGGCGACCTTGCCATCGCCGACAACCTCCTTGCTGACGGTGTACGGCGTCCCGAGGGAACCGGCCCAACTGTCGGTGACCGACTGGTTGAGCGCGCATGCCGGTGCTGCTTGCGCCACCGAGGCTCCAAGTCCAACAGTGACGCCGGCGGCGATGAGAACGAGGGATGTAGTGGTTGCTACTGCGTGGCGAAGTGAGCGGCGGGCCATGTAGAACTCCATTCAGCGGGGTGCGTGACGGTTTGAGCAAAACTGCAACTAGTTCTACTGGACTTTCGTCCAAATTGTGGGGATTTCAGAAAATTGTCACGGTTCGGGTCGCCGTTGGTGTGTTGCGCTGCCGAATTCCACAGGTTCTGAGTTGTCAACAGGTTGTTTTCGGATGGCTTGGTTTTGTGGTGGCGGGTCGAGGGTGGTGGTTGGGACGCGGTTCGTATAGGGCGGGCGCGGGGTCGTGTGAGTGGTGGGGGCTGCGATGGCGAGGAATATGGCGTTGGGTGCTCGGGGCGAGGATGTGGCTGTCGAGTTCCTGATCGATTCTGGTTTGGAGATTGTCGAGCGTAATTGGCGTTGTCGGTACGGCGAGTTGGATGTTGTTGCGACGTCCGGTGATCGGATTGTGTTCGTGGAGGTGAAGACTCGGTCGGGTGTCGGGTACGGGAGTCCGGCGGAGTCGGTGACGTTCGCGAAGCAGCGTCGGATTCGGGTGTTGGCGATGCAGTGGCTCACTGATTCGGGTCGGTCGTGGTCGAGGGTGCGTTTCGATGTGGTGGCGGTGTTGATCGGCCGCGACGGTGTGCCTTCGGTCGAGCATTTTGTGGATGCGTTCTGATGGCGTTGGGGCGGGCGCATTCTGTTGCGGTCAGTGGCGTGGACGGGCAGATCGTGGAGATCGAGGCGGATATCGGGCGCGGGTTGCCTGCGGTGCATTTGGTGGGGCTGCCTGATACGGCGTTGCACGAGTCGCGTGATCGGATTCGCGCCGCGGTGACCAATTCTGGTGAGGAGTGGCCGGACAGCAAGGTGATTTTGGCGTTGTCGCCGGCGACGTTGCCGAAGGTGGGCAGCGTTTACGATTTGGCTCTGTCGTTGTCGGTTCTCGATGCGGCGAAGAAGTTGCCGCGGAAGTTGTTGCGGGAGACTGTGTTTTTGGGGGAGTTGGCACTCGACGGGCGTTTGCGGACGGTGCGTGGTGTGTTGCCTGCGGTGCTTGCGGCGAAGCGGGCGGGGTGGGGGACTGTGGTGGTTCCAGCTCGGGCGTTGGCTGAGGCGGGCCTGGTGAAGGGGATCGAAGTGCTGGGAGCTGACGATCTGTCTGCGGTGATCGGGTGGTTGCGTGGTGAGTTGGCGCTGGCTGTTCCTGATGTTTTCGAGCGTGCGGATGTGGTGACGGTGCGTGATTTGAGTGAGGTTGTCGGGCAGACGGATGCTCGGTGGGCGATCGAGGTTGCTGCGGCGGGTGCGCATCATTTGATGTTGACGGGTCCGCCGGGGATCGGGAAAACGATGTTGGCGCAGAGGCTTCCGGGGATTCTTCCGCCGTTGACGGAGGGGGAGTCGTTGGAGGTGACGGCGATTCATTCGGTGGCGGGGGTGTTGCCGGAGGATCGGCCGTTGATAGATATGCCGCCTTTCATTGCGCCGCATCACAGTTCGTCGGTCAGTTCGCTGGTGGGTGGTGGTAGTGGGATGGCTCGTCCTGGTGCGGTCAGCCGGGCTCATCGCGGCGTGCTGTTTCTCGACGAATGTGCCGAGATCGGGGTGAAGGTGCTCGAAGCGCTACGCACGCCACTCGAAGACGGGGAAGTGCGAATCGCCCGGCGGGACGGAGTTGCGCGGTACCCGGCGCGGTTCCAGCTGATCCTGGCCGCCAATCCCTGCCCATGCGCGCCGCCGCGAGACGCGGACTGCGTCTGCGCACCTGCGGCGCGTCGCCGTTACCTGGGGAAATTGTCCGGTCCACTCTTGGACCGAGTCGACATCAGGGTTCGGATGCAGGCCGTTGCAACCGGAGCGCTGATCGACGAAGTAGGGGAAAGTACCGGCGATGTCCGTGCGCGCGTGGCGGCGGCTCGAGACACTGCAGCCCAGCGGTGGAGTGAGTACGGGTGGCGGACCAACGCGGAAGTACCAGGGCCGGCGTTGAGACAGAAGTTCAGACTCTCGCGTGCGGCGCTGGCGCCGGTGGAACGGGCGCTGCGCAAAGGTGTCATCACTGCTCGTGGGGCGGACCGAGCGTTGCGGGTTGCCTGGAGTGTCGCCGATCTGGCAGGTGAGGCGATGCCCGGACCAGACCAAGTTGTCACCGCACTCGACTTCCGAGACAGGGGATTCCAATGACTGCACACGATCCGCGACTACTCGCTTGGGCATATCTGTCCCGCGTCGTGCAGGGCCCAAGCGCGTATATGTCCATGTTGATCGACGAGCTCGGGGTCGAAGAAACTGCGAGGGCGGTCCGCAACGGCGATCTGCCACCCGCGATCGAGGAGAAGACACGAGCCCGCGCTCACATCGACACAGCCCAACGAGACCTCGACCTGATGGAGGCGATGTGTGGCAGGCTCGTAACACCGAACTGCGCCGATTGGCCGGCGTGGCGAATGCTTTCCTTCGACGGACTCGATGCCTCCGGGGGTGAGACGGCGCCATTTGTGTTGTGGGTGTTGGGGTCCGGGGATTTGGTTGATCTGACCGAGAGATCGGTTGGGATTGTCGGCACGCGAGCATCTACTGCGTACGGCGAACACGTGACGGCAGAGATTGCCGGTGACCTCGCTGTCGACGGATGGACCGTGATTTCCGGGGCGGCCTTCGGTATCGACGGGGCCGCGCACCGCGCTGCATTGGGCGTAGGTGGAAACACACTGGCTGTCTTGGCCTGTGGGGTCGATCGAGCGTATCCGTCAGGGCATGCGCGACTACTCAAACAGATAGCGAGTTCGGGTGCAGTGATAAGTGAATATCCACCGGGCACAACACCTGCAAAGTTCCGGTTTCTGGCAAGGAATCGACTGGTAGCTGCGTTGTCGGACGGAGTAGTGGTGGTCGAGGCGGGTTGGCGCAGTGGTGCACGCAATACCGCCAATTGGGCCCGGAAATTGGGCCGCCCGGTAATGGCGGTGCCCGGGCCGGTTACTTCGGCATCGTCGACCGGATGTCACCGGATGATCCGCGAAGGTGAAGCGCAACTCGTTTCCAATGCCGTGGATGTAGTCGAAGCGTCAGGTCCATTTGGTGTCGGGGATTCCGCGGAGGATGCGGCCGCTACACGTGACATCGACGCATTGCGGGGCAATTCTCGATTGGTATACGAAGCATTGCCGGGAACAGGTTCACGTAGTACGCGTGAGCTGTCCGAGGAATCGGGATTGCTCATAACGCAGGTTCGTGCAACTCTTCCTCTGCTCGAACTCGAGGGGTTTGCGAGTTCGGATTCGAGTGGATGGTTTCGGACGCGGTAGCGCGTGAACTTGATTGTGCTCGTCCGGTGGGCGGGTGGCGATGCCCACTAACCGTTCCGGCGAGAACGAAACTCGAATACCCTCGCGATGCTGGTAATTGCACGTCAGGACTGCTTTTCGTGAACTCGATCGGCCTGTGTGCAGCGTTATTCTCGACCCAGCTTTGCAGACTTGGCCGTGAATTTAACGGGCCTCAGGAAAGTCTCAGGTCAATGTGCTTTGAAGTCTGATTAGTCTGGATCCCCTGAGTGCGGGTATTGATTGGTTCGTCGTTAACCCGCTGCTAATTCGGACCATTGAGTCTGTTCGGAAATGGCACAGGTTTCCGGACTTCTTTTGTTCATCAACGCTCTATCTGTGTATTGTGAAGGAGAATTGAATCGATCATTGAAAGAGGAGTGCAATGGCTGAGAAGCTGATTCGGCAACTCATCGACGACCTTGACGGTAAGCCGATTGACGATGGATTCGGTGATCGAATTGAGTTCTCTTACCAGGGAACGGATTACGTGATCGATCTGCGCGCCACCAATGCAGAGAAGTTCGACGCTGCGGTGAAGCCGTTCGTCGAGGCGGCGGCGAAGGTGAGCGGGAAGCGTGGCAAGAAGGCGCAGGCTGCATCTCCGCAGGCCACGTCGGGTTCTGGCCGCTCCAAGGAGACGCTCCAGGCCATTCGTGATTGGGCGGGTAAGAACGGTTACGAAGTTGCTCCGCGCGGGCGTATCAAAGCGGAAATCATCGACGCTTTCGACGCTGCACACTAGGTTGAATTAATACCTCCTCTGGCCCCTGGCGAACCTCGCCGGGGGCCAGAGGCGTATTTTACTATTGCTTTGCTGAATTTCTCCGATAGCGATGTGCTGCCTGATCATGCACGAGTCCTGATTCGGAAATTTGGCTGCCACCGACAAATTTACCCGGCAGAGTGGTCGGTTTATTTCGTTGAGCACCGTGGTCTGTCGCGCGCGGGGCGGATGTACCGGGGGAGGCATTTTGTCCATGCGCTGCAATTGTCGTGTACCTTAGTTAGGTAACACTAACTTTTGGAAGGATCTTTCTGTGGCCAAGCCGACAACTGCATTGACGGTTCTGCGGACCGAACAATTGACTCCCCATATGGTGCGAGTGTTTCTCGGGGGACCGGGCTTCGAGTCCTTCACTCCCAGCGAATACAGCGATTCCTATGTAAAGATCGAATTCGGTACTCCTGATCAGCCGATACTGCGCACCTACACGATTCGTTCGTACGATCTTGATGCCAAAGAGATTGCAATCGATTTTGTCGTCCACGGCGACATGGGAGTTGCAGGTCCGTGGGCCGCGTCCGTTCAGCCGGGCGCTGAGATTACCCTGCGTGGACCGGGTGGCGCGTTTTCGCCGTCACCATCCGCTGACTGGTATCTCTTCGTCGGAGACGAGACCGCAATACCTGCTATTACTGCTTCGATAGCGAGATTGGCGCCGGATGCGGTCGGCTACGCCGTCGTCGAAGTCGGGGGGCCGGAAGACGAAATCGCGCTCGATGCCCCGGAAGGTATTGCCGTGACCTGGCTGCATCGCGGAGCATCGTCCGATGCGGTCGGCGAAGAATTAGCTGGCGACAACGCTCCGGTTGTCGCCGCGGTCAAGGCACTCGAATGGTTACCGGGCGAACCGCACGTGTTCATTCACGGTGAAGCACAAGCCGTCATGCACAACCTCCGGCCGTACATTCGCAAGGAACGAAATGTCCCGGCGGCGGCTGCTTCTATTTCCGGCTATTGGCGTCGTGGTCGCACCGAAGAAGGCTTCCGGGTCTGGAAGTCCGAACTCGCCGCGGCCGAAAACTAACTCGCGGCGGCCTTGCCGCGAGTCAGCAACACGAGCGCAACGGCCGCAAGAACTCCGAAGGTGGGAATTGCGATTGCCATCGGCACGGCAGTGTCTTCTCCCGCAATTCCCACCAACGGCGAAACCAGCGCTGCCAAGCCGAACTGGCCCGCTCCCATCAGGGCTGAACCAGTTCCGGCCGCGTTGGTGACCTCTCCTTGGGCGAGAGCGGTTGCATTGCCCATGATGAACCCGATGCTCGAAATCGCCACGAACAGCGGGACCAAGATCAGCCATGTATTCGTGGAACTGAAAACCACGCTGGTACAGAACAATACGGCGCCGCCAATGAGGAGCAGGCACACCCCGAAACGCAGCAGCGTGCGAGCTCCGACGCGACCGAGCAGGCGAGTGGTGATCATCGCTGCCGTGACCATTCCGGTGGCGTTCACTGCGAACACGATCGAGAATTGTGACGGACTCAGCCCGAGAACATTCTGAACGACGAACGGTGACGCGGAGATGTACGCGAACAAGGCGCCGAATCCGAAGACGAATGCGAGCGCATATCCGAGGTAGTGCCGGTTTCGGACCACGTACTGCAGATTCGAGATCAGGGCCTTCAAACCACCGCCATGGCGTCGCTCGGGTGGAAGTGTCTCGGGAACGAGCAAAACGACACCAGCCACCATCACGGCGCCCGCGACAGCCAGGACCCAGAAGATTCCGCGCCATCCGACGGGGCCGAGAAGTGCGCCGCCGATCAGTGGCGCGACCACGGGAGCGATACCGCCGATGATCATCATGATGCTGAAGAGCTTCGCTGCGTCGTCGCCACGCGCTCGGTCGGCAATACAAGCGCGGGCGAGAACGATGGCAGCGCCTCCACTCAAGCCTTGGACGAGTCGTGCACCGATGAGAAACTCGATGTTCGGCGCCACAGCGCATGCCGCGCCGCTCAGTGCCGTGACGATTGTCGCGGCCAGCAGTATTCGTCGCCTGCCAAGTCCGTCGGAGATGGGACCGATGATCAGCTGGCCGATTCCGAGGCCTGCCATGAAGGTGGTCAGCGTGAGTTGAACGCTGGCCGCAGTAGTGTCGAGTGCATCCGCCATCAAAGGTAGGCCGGGCAGGTACATGTCGATGGACAGTGGAGCGATTGCGGAAATCAGTGCCAGTACACACAACATCTTCAGAGGAATTGCTCGATTCACCGATCAACCCTATCGGCGAGGCAGCTTGCAGTTTCAATCGCGGCGAGCGAGCGTGTGTTCATGACTGACGCATTGCCGCCGAGCTTGAGCGTTCACCTCGATGCGTATGCCGAGCACCTCCGACTGAGCCGAGGCCGGTCGGAACACACGATCCGCGCCTACGTCGGTGACGCGCGGGCATTGCTGACCCATTTCTCCGCGGGTTCGGAGAATGCAGATCTCGACCGCCTCGACCTAAGTGTCATGCGCTCGTGGTTGGCCGCCCAGAATGCCGTAGGAACAGCCCGTACGACGGTAGCTCGACGGGCTTCTTCGGCGCGTGGTTTCACTGCGTGGCTCGCGCAGACCGGACGTATTTCCGTCGACCCGGGCACGCGCCTGGCGGCTCCACCTGCTCGTCGCACGCTGCCGACGGTGCTGCGTCAGAGCCAGGCACTCGACGCAATGGATGCAGCGGAAAGCGGTGCGCAGCAACAAGAGCCGCTCGCCCTGCGAGACCGACTCATCGTGGAATTGTTGTACTCCACCGGAATTCGCGTCGGCGAGTTGTGTGGACTGGACGTCGAGTCCGTCGATGCTGATCGACGTTTGCTTCGTGTCCTCGGCAAGGGGAACAAGGAGCGATCAGTGCCATACGGCCTGCCTGCAGAATCGGCACTGAACGGGTGGCTGGAGCACGGACGACCCGCGCTGAGTTCGGATAGGTCCGGGCGAGCATTGCTCCTCGGAGTTCGAGGCGGCCGGCTCGATCAGCGTCAGGCGCGTTCGGTGGTCCACGAAACCATGGCTGCAATTCCAGGGGCTCCCGACATGGGTCCGCACGGGCTTCGGCACTCGGCTGCGACACATTTGCTGGAGGGTGGTGCAGACCTTCGTGTGGTCCAAGAACTCCTCGGGCATGCGAGTTTGGCGACCACTCAGCTGTACACGCACGTGTCGGTCGAACGCCTTCGATCGGTCCACGATCAGGCCCATCCACGCGCCTAGATTGTGAAGCGACGCGAGTTCTCGGCCGGTATTTGGTAGCGTCGCAGCTCAGAAGAGTGAACAATCGGCAAGTTCGATCGTCGTGTCGAGACACTCGATGACATGCGAAATCCGGGGGATTCGTGAACCGCCAAGATGTGAAGCACCTGCCGAACAGCGGCCAACCGGCCTGGCTGTCCGAAGCGCCGCAACCGGCTCCCGAGCCGGCGCCGACGCCGGAGCCTGTGGCACGACTGCAAGAGGTCTGGACCACGCCACCGCCACCGTCGAGCCAACAGCAGGTGACAAACCAGGATCTGGTTGCCGAAGCTTTACTGAAACGCCCTAAACGGACGCCGCGTGGCGGATGGCGTAGGGGATTGCATCGTGCGACCGGAGGTGTGGTCAATCTGGGGGATTCGACCAACGAACAGCGCAACCGTGCACTGGCCGCCCGAATCGAGCAGCCGATCCGTAACGACTACCGAGTCGCTTTGCTCTCGCTCAAAGGGGGCGTGGGCAAGACGACGGTCACGGTCGGACTCGGTGCGACATTTGCTTCGCTTCGTGGTGACTGCGTCGTGGCGGTTGACGCCAATCCCGATTTCGGAACTTTGGCGCAACGTGTTCCGCTGCAGACCAATTCGACGGTGCGCGATCTGATTGCTGCTAGACCGGACATAAAGAGCTATTCGGACGTTCGAGTGCACACATCCCAGTCGTCGAGTCGTCTCGAGGTCCTGGCGAGTGAGCAGGATCCGGCGATTTCGGAGGCATTCAGCGAGGCGGACTATCGCCAGGTCATCGACATCTTGCAGGTCTACTACAACATCATCCTCACTGATTGCGGTACCGGGATCATGCACTCGGCGATGAACGGCGTTCTCGATCTTGCCAATTCGTTGGTTCTCGTCAGTTCGCCGGCAATCGACGGAGCGCGCAGCGCAGCGGCAACGCTCGATTGGCTTCAGTTGCACGGATACGGCCATCTGGTCGAACGGACCGTCGTCGTCATCAGCGCCGCCCGACCAGGGTCGAGCGTGATCGACATGGACGCTTTGGTGGACTATTTCATGCGTCGATGCCGCGCCGTCGAGGTCATTCCTTTCGACGAGCATCTCGCGGAGGGGTCGGTGATGGACCTCGAGTTGATGCGACCGGCCACCAGACGAGCGTTCATGGAACTGGCAGCGATGGTGGCCGACGACTTCGCGGACGCTGTGGGTCGGCACGCCGTTTCCGAGTGGCACTGATTCTGCGACCGATTTCTGCGACCGGTCAGCCTCCTTTCAATGGCTTGAGCCTGAGCGGTTGCGTCCGAACGAGTCCGAGTGGATCGAGATACTCGCGTCCACGGCGCAAGCCCCAGTGCAGACATGCTTCGACAGCACACCCTTCGTGCCCGGTTTCGAGGGTTCCGATCACGGCCCTGGCAGCGACGCGTTGACCTGCGCGAACGACTGCCACGACGGGTTCGTAGGTCGTGCGTAGGCCGCCGGAATGATCTATCGACACCGTCGGCTTTCCGGCGACCACTCCCGCGAACACCACAATGCCGTCGCCGGCCGCGAGGACGGATTGGCCGGCACTGCCGCCGAGATCGACCCCGCGATGACCCGGCAGCCAATTCTTGGCCGGTTTGTCGAAAGCGCGTTCCACGTGCGGCCGGGGAGCGAGCGGCCAGTCGAAACGCGTGTCTGCCGACGCCGTGCCTACGGCGACACAGCAGGAGATCACGGCAACGACCACTCCTCGTCGAGCTCCGAGCAACATCGTCATTCCTTGATCTTGCGTGGAGTCGCACGCACTTCAATGCAGATCAGACGGGTAATCCACAAGATGATCGCCGATCCACAACCGCCGGTTCGGTCTGTTGCTTACAGGGTGGTTATGGCATCGGCGGACGAGGACGTACACTTGTCGAGCGGTCTGTGCTCGCACAGTCCGACTTCGCGCGCCCGCGCACGTTTTCCGGCCTCGGCTGGTCCTGGTTCTCACGAAACAGGTCCGACGGCCGTGCGGGTGCCAGGGCAGGGATCACCCGATCGCCTGCATCAACCGGATTGAAAGTTTGAGGTACACAGCCATGGCTGTCGTAACCATGAAGCAGATGCTCGATAGTGGAACCCACTTCGGACATCAGACCCGTCGCTGGAACCCGAAGATGAAGCGATTCATCTTGACCGACCGCAACGGCATCTACATCATCGACCTCCAGCAGACGCTGACGTACATCGACAAGGCGTACGAGTTCGTCAAGGAGACCGTTGCCCACGGCGGCACCGTCCTCTTCGTCGGCACCAAGAAGCAGGCGCAGGAGTCCATCGCTTCCGAAGCGACTCGCGTTGGAATGCCCTACGTCAACCAGCGTTGGCTCGGCGGCATGCTCACCAACTTCACCACTGTTCACAAGCGTCTGCTTCGCCTCAAGGAGCTCGAGGCAATGGAGCAGACCGGTGGATTCGAAGGTCGCACCAAGAAGGAAATCCTCATGCTCACGCGTGAGATGACCAAGCTGGATCGCACCCTCGGTGGTATCCGCGACATGGCCAAGGTTCCTTCCGCGGTGTGGATCGTCGACACCAACAAGGAGCACCTGGCAGTTGCCGAGGCTCGCAAGCTGAACATCCCGGTCATCGCGATCCTGGACACCAACTGCGACCCCGACCTCGTCGACTACCCGATCCCGGGCAACGACGACGCCATCCGTTCCGCAGCACTGCTGACCAAGGTTGTCGCTTCCGCGGTTGCCGAAGGTGTGCAGGCACGTGCAGGACTGAGCGCCGACAAGGACGCGAAGCCCGAAGCCGGCGCAGGCGAGCCCCTCGCCGAGTGGGAGCAGGAACTGCTCTCGCAGGCAGCTCCGGCTGCAGAGGCTGAGGCAGCTCCGGCTGCAGAGGCTGAGGCAGCTCCGGCTGCAGAGGCTGAGGCAGCCCCCGCCGCAGAGGCACCGGCCACCGAGGCCTGATTCGTTGAAACCGGCCCTGACCAAGAGTTCTTTTGGTCAGGGCCGTTTCACCGTTAGGCCCGAGCACCACCGTCAGGCCGTGCTTCACCGCTAGGCCGTGCTTCACCGTTAGTCCTAGGTCCGAAACAGACACATGAGGAGGCTCGCTAATCATGGCGAACTACACCGCCGCTGACGTCAAGCGGCTCCGTGAGCTCACCGGCTCCGGAATGATGGCATGTAAGAACGCACTCGCAGATGCAGACGGCGATTTCGACAAGGCCGTCGAGCAGCTGCGCATCAAGGGCGCGAAGGATGTCGGAAAGCGCGCAGAGCGCACCACCGCTGAGGGTCTCGTCGTCGCCAAGGACGGCGTCATGATCGAGATCAACTGCGAGACCGACTTCGTCGCCAAGAACGACGAGTTCATCAAGCTGGCCGACGAGATCGTGACCGTCGCTGCTGCTGGCAAGCCTGCGGACCTCGACGCTCTCAAGGCGCTCGAGCTCGACGGCAAGACCATCGACACCGTCATTGCGGAGCAGTCCGCGAAGATCGGCGAGAAGCTCGAACTGAGCCGCGTCGCTTCCTTCGACGGCCCCGTTGCCGTTTACCTGCACAAGCGCAGCTCCGACTTGCCGCCCGCTGTCGGCGTTCTCATCGAGTACACCGGCGAAGGCGATGCTGCTGCTGAGGCCGCTCGCGGCGCTGCAATGCAGGTCGCAGCACTCAAGGCAAAGTACGTCACGCGTGACGAGGTTCCCGCTGAAATCGTCGCTTCCGAGCGTCACATCGCCGAGGAGACCGCCCGCGCAGAAGGCAAGCCCGAGCAGGCTCTGCCGAAGATCATCGAAGGCCGCGTCAACGGTTTCTTCAAGGACGTCGTTCTGACCGAGCAGTCTTCGGTCACGGACTCCAAGAAGACCGTCAAGGCGATCCTCGACGAGGCAGGCGTGACCATCAAGCGCTTCGTGCGTTTCGAGGTCGGCGCCTCCGCTTAATTCGGAGCCCGTACACATGGACCCCGCCTGAAGAGCATTTGCTCTACCGGCGGGGTCTACGTGTACCTGGGGCCTCCGATGAGGCAGGATAAGAGTGCTTCGGGACGAGTCCCGGGGGCTTTCCTATGTCGCGGTGTCCGATTCGGCGGCAGAAGAAGAATGAAGGACCTACAAGGTCTTGTATCGAACTGAGGAGAACAATGTCCGAACCAGCCAACGAACGTCCAGGATTCAAGCGGGTCCTGCTCAAACTCGGCGGCGAAATGTTCGGAGGCGGCAAAGTCGGTCTCGATCCCGACGTGGTCACCAAGGTGGCTGAGCAGATCGCAGAGGTCGTTCGATCGGGCGTACAGGTTGCAGTGGTCATCGGCGGCGGAAACTTCTTCCGCGGAGCGGAACTGCAGCAGCGTGGCCTCGATCGCGCGCGCTCCGACTACATGGGCATGCTCGGCACCGTCATGAACTGCCTCGCACTGCAGGATTTCCTGGAGAAGGCCGGCGTCGATTCTCGAGTGCAGACGGCAATCACCATGGGACAGGTCGCCGAGCCGTACCTTCCGCTTCGCGCACGTAGGCACCTCGAGAAGGGGCGCGTAGTCATCTTCGGTGCCGGGATGGGTATGCCCTACTTCTCCACCGACACCACTGCTGCGCAGCGCGCGCTGGAGATCGGTGCCGAGGTAGTGCTGATGGCCAAGGCCGTCGACGGCGTCTACTCGGCCGACCCGCGTATCGACCCGGACGCGACGATGTACGAGCAGATCACGCACCGCGAGGTCATCGAACGTGAGCTCAAGGTCGCGGACGCGACGGCGTTCAGCCTGTGCATGGACAACTCGATGCCGATGATGGTGTTCAACCTCCTCACCGAAGGAAACATCGCTCGCGCGGTGTCCGGTGAGAAGATCGGCACCCTGATCAAGTCGTGAGTGACACCCAAAAAATGATGCAGAACAACATGGAGGAACAGCCGTGATCGATGAAGCGCTCTTCGAGGCAGAAGAGAAGATGGAAAAGGCTGTCACGGTAGCCAAGGACGATCTCGGCTCGGTTCGCACCGGACGCGCGAACCCCGGTATGTTCTCGCGCATCGTGATCGACTACTACGGTTCGATCACGCCGATCACGCAGCTCGCGAGCATCAACGTCCCCGAGGCCCGCATGGTCATCGTCAAGCCGTACGAGGCTTCGCAGCTCAACGCGATCGAGACGGCGATCCGCAACTCGGATCTCGGTGTGAACCCGTCCAACGACGGCAGCATCATCCGCATCTCGGTTCCGCAGCTCACTGAAGAGCGTCGTCGTGAACTGGTGAAGCAGGCCAAGTCCAAGGGCGAGGATTCGAAGGTCACGCTGCGCAACATCCGCCGCAAGGCGATGGACGAACTCGGCCGGATCCAGAAGGACGGTGAAGCCGGCGAGGACGAGGTCGGTCGCGCAGAGAAAGAACTCGACAAGACCACGGCGAAGTACGTGCACACGGTCGAGGAACTCGTCAAGCACAAGGAAGCAGAGTTGATGGAGGTATAGCCTCCTCATTTGCAGTGTTTGTCGTCGGGAGTAGATCAGGGAGTTTGGGTGCACGCACAAGAGGGAACCGCCGGTGGTCCCGTCACGGACGGGCCTACGGGCGGCGCTGAGGGCGCGCAACCGCCGAAGTCGAAGGCGGGCAGGAACCTACCTGCCGCCATCGGCGTCGGAGCTGGTCTCGGAGCCTTGGTCATCGGCACTTTGATCTTCCTGCCCCCGGGATGGATCGCTGTCGTCGCGATCGCGATGTTCATCGCGACGTGGGAGGTCACAACGCGGCTTCGTGAAGCCGACATCGAGGTGCCGCGAATTCCCCTTCTCGTCGGAGGGCAAGCCACGATCTGGCTCGGCTGGCCGTGGGGACCGGTCGGGGTGCTCAGCGGATTCACCGCAACCGTCCTGGTGTGCATGGTGTGGCGGTTGTTCGACCACGGGCTCAAGGCGACCCCGAAGAACTTCCTAAGAGACACCTCCATCACGGTGTTCGTTCTGGCGTGGATCCCGCTGTTGGCGTCATTCGGTGCGTTGATGGTGCTCGAAGACGACGGCCCGGGTCGCGTTTTCGTCCTGATGATCGGTGTCGTGTGCTCCGACATCGGCGGTTACGCGGCCGGAGTGCTGTTCGGGAAGCACCCGATGGTGCCGGCTGTGAGTCCGAAGAAGTCCTGGGAAGGATTCGTCGGCTCCCTCATTTTCTGCGTCATCGGCAGTCTGCTTTCGGTGACGTTGATCCTCGACGCGAACTCGATGATCGGCGTCCTGCTCGGTGTCGTCCTGGTGGTAGTCGCGACGGTCGGCGACCTGATCGAATCGCAGATCAAGCGTGAACTCGGCATCAAGGACATGGGAACCCTGCTTCCCGGCCACGGCGGAATCATGGATCGCCTGGATTCACTCCTGCCGTCGGCATTTGTCACCTGGCTGATTCTGTACGCACTCGTCTGATTTCGCGTGCGTGATTTCTTCTCCGGCCGTTCCAAGCCGATCCCCAGCCCGAACATCTGGCATTGGCCGGACGTGTACGAAATCGAGAACCGCGCGCAGGACGTCGACGGTTCCATTTGGGCCGCGATGCGAGCCCAGGTCGACTGGTCTGGACGCGACGTCGTCGATGTCGGCTGTGGGGCGGCGTTCCATCTACCGGAGTTCGCTCGTACTGCCCGTCGTGTTGTCGGAGTGGAGCCGCACGCACCGCTCGTGAAGGCCGCGCGGGAACGAACCCGCGATTCGGCGTCGATCGACGTAGTCCAGGGTTCAGCAGAGTCCACGGGTCTGGTGGATGCTTCAGTCGATCTCGTTCATGCCCGTACGGCGTACTTTTTCGGCAAAGGCTGCGGCCCGGGAATTCGTGAAGCCATGCGCATCCTGAGGCCCGGGGGAGCCCTGCTGATCGTGGATCTCGATGTGAGCGCCGGCCCGTACGGAGAGTGGATGAGGGCGGATCTGCCCAAATACGATCCCGCGGCGGTCGAAGGATTCTTCGAGGCTCAAGGGTTCTCGCTCACGCGTGTCGACGCCCGGTGGGAGTTCGAGAATCGAGACGACTTGCGGCGGGTACTCGGAATCGAGTTCACCGAGAAGACTGCCGAGCGTGCGTTCTCGCAAGTAACGGGATTGGGCTTCACGGTGCGATACCGGATCCATGTTCGGTCCAAACCACGATCACTCGAACTTGCGTGAAAGCGGGCTCGAAAGACGAACGTCAGGCGCTCCGACTTGAGCGCCTGACGTTTTCTGCACCGATTCAGTAGTAAAAAAATCAGTGATCGGTGGGGATGTGGAACAGGGTGGCGAGCTTGTGAATCTTCTTCGCCTTGGCGAGCTTGGGCAGGTCGCTGCCGTCGCGCACGCGTGAGCCGTCTTCGCCGAGATCGTCGATGACATTCTGAGCCCAGATCGCGTCGGCCACGGATGGACTCAGTCCCGCGTTGACGGGGGCAGTCTGCGCGGTGGTCATGCAGAGTTTGCCGGCCATACCGAGTGACAAGGTGATCGCACAGTCTCGGGCGAGCAGATCCAGATCGGGGCCGAGCGTGGGACCGTCGATCGGCGGAGCGATGCGTGCCGCGCGGCTGGCGATGGTGAGCCGCGAACGCGGGTACGACATCGACGTGGGGGAGTCGTCCATCCCAGTGTCGCGCCGGAAGTCGCCGCTGCCGAATGCGAGACGGAAGATGCCGTCAGTGCGTGCGATCTCGGGCGCAGCCTCGAGTCCCACCGCGGATTCGACGAGAGCAAGAATCTTGGTGCCTTCGGGAAGTCGCTCGGCCGTGGCGTCGGCCTGCTGACCGCTTTCGGTCTTTGCGAGCATGACACCCTCGAGTCCGGGGAGGCCCGCGAGTGCGGCCAGATCCTCTTCCCAGAACGGTGTCGTGGCATCGTTGATCCGAACCCAGGCGCGATTGTGTTCGCTCAGGAATGCGGCGACATCGCGGCGGGCCGCCGGTTTGTTGGGTGCGGTGACGGCATCCTCGAGGTCGAGAATGACGGCGTCGGCCGCACTCGCGAGTGCGGCGTCGAAGGTGTCCGGTTTGGACGCGGGGACGAGGAGCCAGGATCTTGCCTGCTGTGGGGCAATTCGCGAGGTCACAGGTCTCTCCATGTGAGTAGTCACATCAGGGCCTTTCCGGTGATTTCCACGACATCAATGATGCCTGCTGGCCCATCGATCGACCCAATTGCGTAACTAGATTTCAGTCACATCTGCCGCTTCGCTGCGCGCCGGATCTGAATGATGCGAACCCCGCCTGCCAACGCCATGATCAATGCGCCCGCGATCGCGGAGAGCAGGATCGTGATTCCGAGCGGAAAGTCGATCTGCCAGGCGAGGATCTTGACGGAGACGCTCTCGAGGTTCTGCAGGATGAACACCAGAAGTAAGATCAGCACAATTGCGCCTATGACCAGGCCAACCCAGGTCGTCGCAGCCCTGGTTCGGTCGGTGACCGACGTTCCGGTCGGCACCGGTTCAGGCGTCGGTGTCGGTTCCGGATCGTGTTTTTCCACTGCCTTGTCCTCGCCCACCTTCGGAAGTTCCGGATCGGGACCGAAACCGTCGGCGGGGCCGTACACGGGGGAGTTCGACGGATCCTCTGGTGTGGTTGACATGACATGATCATCACGCAACCTGCGCAAAGTTGCACGGGTAATCCGGCCACAATCGGGTGGCAGTGGGGTAGCACCCCAAAACAATGGGACAATGGTGTAACTATGGCTGCCTCTCTTCCCCTCGTTTTCACTGCACCCAAGCGCGGAATGCCTCCACGGCACCTCGCCGATCTCGATTCCGCCGAGCGCAAAGAAGCGGTGAAAGAGCTCGGCCTTCCGGCTTTCCGGGCCGATCAGCTCGCGCGTCAGTACTACGCGCGGCTCGAAGCCGATCCCGAGAAGATGACCGATCTCCCCGCATCGGTACGCGAGAAGGTGGGGGAGTCGCTGTTCCCGACCTTGTTGACCCCGATCAAGCACCTCGCGTGCGATTCGGGCGACACTCGCAAGACCCTGTGGAAGGCGCATGACGGAACGCTGCTCGAAAGCGTCCTGATGCGCTATCCCGATCGGGCGACGCTCTGTATCTCGAGTCAGGCAGGCTGCGGAATGGCCTGCCCGTTCTGTGCGACGGGTCAGGGCGGCCTCGACCGCAACCTTTCGACCGCCGAGATCGTCGATCAGGTTCGCGAGGCAGCGGCCGCAATGCGCGACGGTGATGTTGCCGGCGGACCCGGACGCCTCTCGAACGTCGTGTTCATGGGTATGGGCGAGCCTTTGGCGAACTACAAGCGCGTGGTGGCAGCGGTACGACGCATCACTTCGCCCGCACCCGACGGGCTCGGCCTGTCTCAGCGGTCCGTGACGGTCTCGACCGTCGGCCTCGCTCCCGCTATCCGCAAGCTCGCTGACGAAGGCCTGAGCGTCACGCTGGCGGTATCGCTGCACACACCGGACGACGAACTGCGCGACACACTTGTGCCGGTCAACAATCGCTGGTCGGTGTCGGAGGTACTTCAGGCCGCCCGGTACTACGCAGACAAGACCGGTCGGCGTGTGTCCATCGAGTACGCGATGATCAAGAACGTCAACGATCAGCCGTGGCGCGCGGACATGCTGGGCAAGAAGCTGAAGAAAGCACTCGGCGGGTTGGTGCACGTCAACCTGATTCCGCTCAACCCGACTCCGGGTAGCGAGTGGGACGCGAGCCCCAAGGACGTCGAGCGTGAGTTCGTGCGTCGGGTCATCGCCCAGGGCGTCTCGTGCACCGTGCGCGATACGCGCGGTCAGGAAATCGCCGCAGCCTGTGGCCAGCTGGCAGCCGAGAACTGAAACCCTCCAGGCCTGAAAAACACATAAAGCGAAGGCCTCCACGAACTTTCGTTCGTGGAGGCCTTCGCTTTGTCAGGTCTCTAGCGCGGGCGGCGACGGATGACGATGTCGCGGACCAGAACGAAGATCATCAATCCGGCGGTGCCGATGAGCCACAGATCCTCGACCTTGCCGTGATGGTTTCCGATCATCATCAGAAGCAGGAATATCGCGAAGAACCATCCGAGGAAACGGAAAAACTTGAGTCCTTCACCACTCCACCCCCATGCGGCAGAGGGGACCTCGGCCTCATCGACGTGCGAGACCACGACGGGGGCGCTGGACTTGACGTCCAACTGGGTATCGGCCACGGTCGATCCTCCTGCTCATTCGGTTGCACTACTGCCCAATATGGTGACATACGACTGCCTGTCGTACGTAGTTGGGCGTCGATAAGGTTGTTCTCAGGTGTTATCAGGAACAATGGGCGAGTGCAGGAAACCACACGTACCCGCGTCCTCCTCCTCGGCAGTACCGGTTCGATCGGTACCCAAGCGCTGGAGGTCATCGCAGCCAACCCCGATCGTTTCGAAGTAGTCGGTCTCGCAGCGGGCGGCAACAACGTCGAGTTGTTGGGCGAACAGATTCGTGCAACCGGCGTCACGGACGTCGCCGTCGCCGATCCTGCAGCGGCATCGGCGCTGGAATCGGTAACCGCCCGTTCGGGACCGAGCGCCGTGACGGAACTGGTTCGGGACAGCGGTGCCGATGTTGTCCTCAATGCACTCGTCGGTTCGTTGGGACTCGAACCGACTCTGGCGGCGCTGAACTCGGGAGCGCGCCTGGCGCTGGCGAACAAGGAATCGCTTGTCGCCGGCGGAGCGCTGGTGACCAAAGCCGCCGCACCCGGTCAGATCGTGCCGGTCGACTCGGAGCATTCGGCGCTTGCCCAGTGTCTACGTGGTGGAACAGGCGACGAAGTGGCTCGGTTGGTTCTCACCGCTTCGGGTGGACCGTTCCGTGGCTGGAGCGCCGAGGATCTCGAAAGTGTGAATCCAGCTCAGGCAAAAGCGCACCCCACCTGGTCGATGGGGCCCATGAACACACTCAATTCGGCAACTCTGGTCAACAAGGGCCTCGAGCTGATCGAGACGAACCTGCTGTTCGGGATCGACTACGACCGCATCGACGTCACCGTGCACCCGCAGTCGATCGTGCATTCCATGGTCACCTTCTTCGACGGGTCGACGCTGGCGCAGGCAAGCCCGCCGGACATGAAGCTCCCGATCGCTCTCGCTCTAGGCTGGCCGGACCGCATCGAAGGTGCTGCGTCGGCATGCGACTTCACCACCGCCTCCACCTGGGAATTCGAGCCGCTCGATTCGTCGGTGTTCCCCGCCGTCGATCTGGCGCGAAGCGCGGGCAAATCCGGCGGTTGCTTCACCGCGATCTACAACGCGGCCAACGAAGTGGCGGCTCAGGCATTCCTCGACGGTGTCATTTCCTTCCCGGCGATCGTCCGCACGGTGGCCGCTGTTCTCGACGATGCAGGTCAATGGTCCGCGGAACCGGCTACCGTGGACGACGTTCTGGCCGCGGACGGCTGGGCACGCACACGAGCGCGTCAGCTCGTGAAGCAGGAGGGCTAGAGCTTTCATGGTTTTTGCACTGGGCGTAGTGCTGTTTGCCCTCGGCATCGGCGTGTCCATCGCCCTGCACGAAGCCGGCCACATGTGGACGGCCAAGGCTTTGGGAATGAAGGTTCGCCGCTACTACATCGGCTTCGGACCGAAGATCTTCTCGTTCCGTCGAGGTGAGACCGAGTACGGCCTCAAGGCGCTGCCGCTCGGTGGATTCTGCGACATCGCCGGTATGACGGCTCTCGACGAGATGACGCCCGAAGAAGAGCCGCATGCGATGTACAAGAAGGCGGCGTGGAAGCGTGTCGTCGTCATGTCCGGCGGTATCGCGATGAACTTCATTCTCGGGTTCCTCCTGATTTACGCATTGCTCCTCGGTTGGGGTCGAACTAGTTCGGAGCCGGCACCGCCTGTTGTCAAGGGCGTGACGTGTGTTGCTCCGACGCAACTCGGTCAGGATCAGGGGTGGAAACTCGCGGATTGCACCGGTACCGGCCCGGCGGAGGCAGCCGGAATTGCTGCCGGCGATCGGATCGTCGCGGTGGACGGTCAACCGACGGACACTTTCGCCAAGGTTTCCGCGGCGATCCGCGACAAGTCCGGGACAGTCACGCTCACAGTCGAGCGCGGCGACGAGACTGTTCAAGTTCCGGTCGACGTATCGCCGGTGGAGCGTTACGTAGCCAAAGAGGGCAGCACAACGCCGGAACTGGCAAAGGTAGGCGCTGTCGGAATCGAGGGTGTAAGCAATCTGATCGAGTACAACGCGCTCTCTGCTGTTCCGGCAGCCTTCGACTACACCGGACAGATCTTGGTCGACTCGGTGAAGGCGTTGGCTGACATTCCGTCGAAGGTGGGGGCTCTGTGGGAGTCGATCACGGGCGGCGAGCGGGCGCTGGACACACCTATCAGCGTGGTCGGCGCCAGCGTGATCGGTGGCGAGGCCGCTGATCGAGCCGAGTGGCCGATGTTCGTCGGACTGCTCGCGTCGATCAACTTCTTCCTCGGCGTGTTCAACATCCTGCCGCTGTTGCCGCTCGACGGCGGTCACATCGCGGTGGTCTTCTACGAGAAGATCCGCGATTGGTTCCGCGCTCGCCGCGGCTTGATTCCCGGCGGCCCGGTCGACTACACGAGACTCCTTCCGATTACTTACGTATTCATCGTGATCGGTGGCGCGTTCATGTTGCTGACACTCACGGCTGACATCGTCAATCCGATCAAGATCTTCTGACCGTGTGAGCATGGCGACGGTTGCCGCGCGGTAGTGCGGCGATCGCCCGGCTAAACTTGCAGTGAAGCTATGAAAGAAGGCACAGACGTGACCATCCCTATCGGACTGGGAATGCCCTCGGCACCCGCAGCGATTCTTGCTCCTCGACGCAAGACACGGCAGCTGCAGGTCGGCACGGTAGGTGTGGGCAGCGATTTCCCCATCTCGGTGCAGTCCATGTGCACCACGAAGACGCACGATGTCAATGCAACGCTCCAGCAGATCGCGGAACTGACCGCGTCCGGTTGCGACATCGTCCGTGTCGCCTGCCCACGTCAGGAAGACGCGGACGCGTTGTCGATCATTGCGAAGAAGAGCCAGATCCCGGTTATCGCCGACATCCACTTCCAGCCGCGCTACATCTTCGCGGCAATCGATGCGGGATGCGCTGCGGTGCGCGTCAATCCGGGCAACATCAAGGAATTCGACGGCCGTGTCAAAGAGGTAGCCAAGGCTGCCGGTGATGCAGGCATTCCGATCCGTATCGGTGTCAACGCGGGATCGCTCGATCCTCGGTTGATGGAGAAGTACGGCAAGGCGACGCCCGAAGCGTTGGTCGAGTCCGCGCTGTGGGAGGCCGGGTTGTTCGAAGAGCACGGCTTCGGTGACATCAAGATCTCCGTCAAGCACAACGATCCGGTGATCATGGTCGAGGCTTACCGCCAACTCGCCGCCAAATGCGATTACCCGTTGCACCTCGGCGTCACGGAGGCAGGGCCGGCGTTTCAGGGCACGATCAAGTCCGCGGTCGCCTTCGGTGCGCTGCTCGCGGAGGGTATCGGCGACACGATCCGGGTTTCGCTCTCGGCCCCGCCGGCCGAGGAAATCAAGGTCGGTAACCAGATTCTGCAGTCTCTGAACCTGCGTCCCCGCAAGCTCGAGATCGTCTCTTGCCCCTCGTGTGGCCGTGCACAGGTCGATGTCTACACACTTGCCGACGAGGTCTCTGCCGGCCTCGAAGGGATGGAGATCCCGCTGCGCGTGGCAGTCATGGGTTGCGTCGTGAACGGACCGGGTGAAGCACGTGAGGCTGACCTCGGTGTGGCGTCCGGCAACGGCAAGGGCCAGATCTTCGTCAAGGGCAAGGTCATCAAGACGGTGCCCGAGGCGCAGATCGTCGAGACTTTGATCGAAGAAGCGATGAAAATTGCCGAAAGCATGGAGGGTGATGCTTCGGAGGGTGCGCCGGTCGTCACCGTGAGTTGAGTGATTGCCGGATGAATCTTCCCCGTCGGTGTCAGGTTCGTGGCAATCTGAGTGCATCATGATCGGGTAGTGATATTCGTGGACGCGCAGTCGAGTCGAGGGGGTTGACGGATGCTCAAACTCCTCGGAGCCAAGCAGGTCGGAAGTCGAGATCTCGAAGACGTCCGACGGGTACTCGACGCCGATCCGGTGGCCGCCTGCATGATTGCCGCGCGCGTCGAAGAATGCGGCGTCGACCCACGAATGATTCACGGCGAGCTGTGGAGTCGAGGCGGGCCGTTGTCCTCGCTGTGCTTTGCCGGGGCAAATCTGGTTCCACTTCGAGGCGATCCGGAT
The DNA here is from genome assembly GCF_009707305.1 of Rhodococcus sp. AQ5-07. Classification (NCBI taxonomy): domain Bacteria; kingdom Bacillati; phylum Actinomycetota; class Actinomycetes; order Mycobacteriales; family Nocardiaceae; genus Rhodococcus; species Rhodococcus sp. AQ5-07. The sequence continues at coordinate 1,059,579 of NZ_CP046099.1, forward strand.
GACATTAGGGCATTCGCTGACCGCGCCTGTCGGATTCCGCGCATGTGCTCGTCGGTGGTCGGCCGCGCCGAATTGGCGTTGCCGCTGTGGGAGATGCTCGAGCTCGATTGGGGAACTGCGCGTGAGGTTCGCCCCGAACAGCCGTTGCTCGCGGTATCCGAGCCGCTGGCGTGCCCGTCGGATCCACTGGTCCGGCAGGTTCGCTCGGACGAACTCGAGATCTATCTGCCTGCCGCGATCGCGATGTTCATCGAAGAGGTTGGCGTCGATCCGCGTGCAAACGACGGTGGGCGCGGATATCGACATCGTGTGGCAAGCCTGATCGCCGCTGGTCGAGCGTGGGCGCATATCGAGGACGGCCAGGTCGTTTTCAAGGCGGAGGTCGGTTCGATGTCTGCTCGCTGTGGCCAGATTCAGGGCGTGTGGGTCAACCCGGAATTTCGTGGGCAGGGCTTCGGCGTGACCGGTACAGCGGCTGTAGCGGAGTCGATCATGGCGACCGGTCGCATTGCGAGCCTGTACGTCAACAGCTTCAATACGATTGCGCGGTCGACCTATTCGCGGGTGGGGTTCCGGCAGGTCGCGACCTTCTCGACGGTGCTGCTCGACTGAGAGTCCAAGCTGCGTGCAATGGTCGCGCCTACGCTGGGTGGAGCATTTGTCGCCCTACTATGGGGCTCGATGAACACTCGGCATTTCTCTCGTAGTCGCTCGGCTCAACTATTGGCCTCCTGCACCGTGATTTTTTTGGCGGTGGGGATCAGTTCGTGTACTCCGAAACCCGCCGGCCCCGAGCCCGTCGCGCAGCAGTTCCTGAGTGCGTTCGGTGACAGGGACATCGACGAGGCAGCAAAAATGACGGACCGGCCTGATTCCGCGGGTCCTGTATTGAGTGACACCTGGGATGCGCTTCAGGCGGAGTCGATGACTGCCGAGACCACGTCGGTGAAGATGAACGGTGACACTGCGACGGTCGGCTACACCTACGAGTGGCACCTGCCGAAAGACCGCGTCTGGACGTACGACGGCGAGCTGCAGATGGGACGCAAGGACGGCGACTGGTCCGTCCGTTGGAGTTCGACGGACGTTCATCCGCGCCTCGGTGACAAGCAGACGATGTCGTTGCGGGCAACCGCGGCGCCGCGAGCGCGGGTCAACGAGCATTCGGGGACCGACGTCCTGGTGCCGGGAATCGTCTACCGAGTGAAGTTCGATCGCTCCAAGAGCATCGACATCATCGGTTCCGCGAACAGTCTCGCAAGTGTTCTCGGGCGGTTCGATGCGTCGCTGACCGGTCAGTCGATCGCCGAATCCTCGACGGCCGTCAAGGGTGACTATCTGGTGACGCGGCTGCGCAGTGATGACTACGACCAAGTTTCGGCGCAGTTGGGTGCGATATCGGGAGTATCGGTATCGGACGAATCGGATCTTGTGTCGACCGACCCGGAGTTCGCGCCTGACCTTCTCGGGCAGATCAAGAAGACGATCATCGACGAGGTCGACGGCAAAGCCGGCTGGAGTGTCGTCACGGTCAACCAGAACGGCGTCGACACCGACGTGTTGACCGAGACTGCGCCACAACCGGTTCCGTCGTTCAGTATCAGTCTGGACCGCAACATCCAGATCGCTGCTCAGCGCGCGGTGAACGTGAACAAGGATCAGGCGATGATGGTGGTGATCGAACCGTCGAGTGGCGCGATCCTGGCCGTCGCGCAGAACAAGGCAGCTGACCGCGACGGGCCGGTCGCGACGATGGGTCGGTACCCGCCTGGTTCGACCTTCAAGATCATCACGGCAGGTGCGGCAATTTCGACCGGTCAGGCGACCCCCGACACGATGGTGCCATGCCCGGGCCGAATCGAGATCGGCGAGCGCAGCGTCCCCAACTACAACGAGTTCGCACTCGGCACGGTGCCGATGGCAACGGCCTTCGCGCGTTCGTGCAACACGTCCTTCGCCAAGTTGGCCAGCGAGATGCAGGCAGACACGTTGACCACTGCCGCAGCGCAGTTCGGCATCGGCCAGGACTACAACGTGGTGGGATTGCCGATCGATTCCGGTTCGGTGCCGCCGGCGTCGGACCTCGTCCAGCGGACCGAAGACGGGTTCGGTCAGGGCAAGGTCGTGGTCAGTCCGTTCGGAATGGCGATGGCAGCTGCGACGGTCGCGAACGGTTCGACTCCGGTGCCGCAACTGATTTCGGGGCGCGAAACCACCATCGACGGTGAGCGCCCGGCGATCACGCCGGCCATGGTCGACGGTCTGCGCGGCATGATGCGACTCGTGGTCACGAGCGGTACTGCAGAACGCGTCGAAGATCAGGGTGAGGTGTACGGCAAGACCGGTGAAGCCGAGGTCGACGGGGGATCGCATGCGTGGTTCGTCGGCTATCGCGGCAACCTGGCCTTCGCCACTCTGGTTGTGCGGGGCGGAAGTTCGGACAACGCCGTCGCAGTCACCCGCGACATGCTCACCGCCCTGCCGGAAGGCTACTGACCCGTCAGGGGAGCAGTCCCAACCTGCGGGCGGTCACCACGGCTTCGTGGCGTGAGCTCGCGTCCAGCTTTCCCATCGCGCTTCGCAGATAGCTCTTGACTGTTTCAGGTCGAAGGGAAAGCCTTTGGCCGGCTTCGATGTTGGTGCAGCCGAGTGCGACTTGCGAGAGAACGTCCACTTCACGCGGGGTGAGCGCGACGTCGGATTCGGCGTCGGCGGTAGGCCGCAGCAGGTTGGCCAAACGCTGGGAAAGTCCGCGGAGCTTGGTCTGCAAGTCGGTGTCGGTCACGGTCTGGGCGACACTGCGTAGTTCGGCGTGGACTCCGCGGATCTCTTCCGAAGACATACCGTCGGCGGTGGTCGCGGCGGCGGCCTGAAGTAGTTGCAGGCGACGATCGACCTCGTCGCGGATGGCGAACTCCATCCCGAGACGCCGGGATGCGCTGACCATGACGTCTGCTGTGCGATCGCCGAGAGGCGCGGAATCACGGATCGCGGCGTAGAGGACAGCGCGCGATTTGCCGGACACGATGACCGGAACGGCGATGATCGAATGCAGGCCCTCGCTGAGAACAGGCCGGTCGAAGTGATGAGTGATGGACTGCGAATTGCCGTAATCGTTGACGGTGATCGGTGAACCCTGGGCGACGACGCGTCCGCCCATACCCGAGCGCGGCGGGATGGCCAAGCCCTTGAGATTGTTGGTGCGGGTGCCGACGAATTCGCTCAGGTGCAGGGTTCCGTCCTGGACCTCGCCTCCGAACAGCACGGGAACAACGCCCTGAGCTGCAATCGTTCGGAGTTCACCTCGCATAGCGTCCCCGTCGCGGGGACGCAGAAGTGACGAAGCATGTCGATTCACGCAGGTACCCCTTTCTGGGGGTAGTGAAGTTCTCTTGTGAGCTAGATCATAGGGGGTGAACAGTACGTATGACGAGCCGCCAACTTAACCGGTCGGGCCAACCATACGACGATCGATAAGGAGCAAGTTGATGAGCACCGATCCCACCGCACGGGTGCGCGAGCTGCTGGACCAGTACGACACCCCGCATGCCAGCGCCGCAGAATTGCTCTGCGATCGGCATCCCGCGGATGGCGTTGCATTCACCGTCGTCGAGGCAGACCTTAGCTCGGTGGACCTCACATACGGTCATCTACGTGAGCAGTCCGCGCGTTTCGCGGCAGCTCTGGCGGACCTCGGAGTCGAGCCGGGTGACAACGTCGCGACCTTGATGGGCAAGTCTGCGGACCTCGTGGTCGCGCTCCTCGGAATCTGGCGCCGCGGCGCGGTCCACGTGCCCTTGTTCACGGCGTTCGCTTCGCCGGCCATCGCTTTCCGCTTGACGGCCAGTGGCGCGAAGGTGGTCGTTTCCGACGCCAATCAGCTCGACAAGCTCGCGCCGGGCGAGGACATCCCCGCCGACGCAGCGTGGCAGGTCATCGTCGCGGGCGGCGCGGCCGGTGACGAGTTGGACTTCGATGCACTTGTCGCAGCTCAGGATGCAGAAGACCCGAAGGGCGCTGCTCAGGCAGTCGGCGGCAACGCACCGATGGTGCAGTTGTTCACCAGTGGCACCACGGGGACACCCAAGGGCGTGCCGGTTCCGGTGCGCGCGCTCGCGTCGTTCCACGCCTACCAGGAGTTCGGCCTCGACGTCCGTCAGGACGACGTGTTCTGGAACGCCGCAGACCCGGGCTGGGCGTACGGGCTGTACTACGCGTTGCTCGGTCCGCTTGCCGCGGGAACGCGAAGCATTCTGCTGCACGCCGGATTCTCCGCGCCGCTGACGTGGCAGATCATCGAGAAGTTCGGTGTCACCAATTTTGCCGCTGCTCCGACCGTGTACCGCAGTCTGCGTGCCGACAAGGCACCCGTTCCGGAAGGCATCTCGCTTCGCCGCGCGTCCTCGGCCGGTGAGCCCTTGACTCCGGATGTTGTTGCGTGGTCGAAGAACTCGTTGGGCGTCGAGGTTCGTGATCACTACGGCCAGACCGAGCACGGCATGTTCATCGTCAACGCCTGGGCCGACGGACTCCGCGAGGACGTCCGTCCAGGATCCATGGGTCGTCCGTTGCCGGGCTGGTCTGCCGCTGTGCTGGAGGACAATTCGGATGACATCGCACCGGCTCGCACTCAGGGACGCGTGGCGATCGATACTCACAACAGCCCGTTGATGTGGTTCACCGGATACGTCGATGCGCCGGAGAAGACGAAGCAGCGATTCAGCGAAGACGGTCGCTGGTACATCACCGGTGACGCCGGAATGACGGACGAGGACGGATTCTTCTTCTTCTCCTCGCGCGACGACGACGTCATCATCATGGCGGGCTACCGCATCGGTCCCTTCGACGTCGAGAGCGTGCTGGTCATGCACGAGCACGTCATCGAGGCGGCAGTGGTGGGCATGCCCGACGAGTTGCGCGGTGAGGTCCTCGAAGCGTTCGTCGTACTTCGCGAAGGTGTCGACGGTGACGACGAACTCGAGAAGGAACTGCAAACCCTGGTGAAGAAGAAGTTTGCAGCGCACGCGTACCCACGCACGGTGCACTTTGTTCCGAACCTGCCCAAGACCCCGAGCGGCAAGGTTCAGCGGTACATCTTGCGGAAGGGATAAACCCCTTGCTGTGCGCCTTTATTAACCCCCGGCGGTTAATAAAGGCGCACAGCAAGGTCAGCGCCGACGGATTCTGCCAACCACCATGAGGGCGATCAGGGTAACTGCAAGCAGCAGTGTCGTATTTGCTGCGGCAAGAAATACCTGGCCGCGGTCGGTGAGTCCGAAGATACTGACCGGCAAGGTCTTCCATGTCGCCGGGTAGACCATGACCGTTGCGCCCAGCTCACCCATCGACAGTGCGATGGAAAGCCCGGCGGCCGCACCCAACGCTGGGAGCAGCAGCGGTAGCGTCACCCGCGTCAGCACCCGCACTGGGCCGGCGCCGAGTGATTCGGCAGCTTGACGGTAGGCGGGATCGAGCCGTTCGAGCGCGGCCGATACGGAACTGAAGGCAAAGGCAAGCACCAAAACCGTGTGAGCGAGAATCACGATCCATTTGGTGCCGCCGAGCAGTAATGGGCGCTCGTTGAAAGTGATGAGCAGACCCAAGCCGATCGCGACCGACGGAACCGCAATCGGTAAATGGAATACGGCATCGGTGATGCGCCGCAGCCACATCGGTGCCTCACGAGAGGCCAGCGCGGCCCACGTTCCGACGATCAATGCCAGTGCTCCCGAGATGAATGCAGTCTGCAAACTGACGATCAGGCTGGCGAAGTTCTCGTCGGACAGCGCCGTGGAGAAGTTCTTGCCGCCGAGATTCGACGGAAGTGGACCGGTCCACGATCCGGCCAAGGCAGCCGCGACGACGGTGGCGATGGGCGCGACAAAAACCACCGCGACGACCAGGGTGAAGAATCCGAGTACGAGAGCCCTAGAGCTTCGTGTCCACAGCAGCACGGCTGCCTCCCATCAATCTGTTGAAGGTGAATCGGTAGAGGCAGTACAGGCCGAGTGAGAGTGCGACCTGGACCGTCGCGATCACTGCCGCGCCGGGCAAGTCGAAGGTGACAATGCCGCGGGTGTAGATGAGGACCGGAAGAGTTACGACGTCTTTTGCTCCGGTGAAGAGCACAATGCCGAATTCATTCAGTGTCATCAGAAGTACGAGTGATCCACCGGCCAGGAGGGCTGGCCACGCTTCCGGCATCACCACCTGCCGCAGAACTCGGACGGGTGACGCGCCGAGACTGGCTGCAACGTCGAGCTGTTCACGCGGAATCTGGGTGAACGCGGCCAACAGCGGACGCACGACAAAGGGTGTGAAGAAGGTGATTTCGGCCGCGATGACTCCGAACGGAGTGTTCAGGAAGTTCAGCGGGCCGCTCGCGTCGCCGGTGATGCGGATGATCAAGGCGTTGACGGCGCCGGCCGTGCCGTACAGAAACGTGAACGCCAGCGTGATCAGGAATGACGGCAGGGCGAGCACCGTGTCGATCAATCGCCCCACCACCTTGGATCCGGCGAATGGAACGAAGGCAAGCACCAAGGCGAGGAAGGTTCCCAGGATCAGGCACCCCAGGGTCGACGCCACGGCGATCTGGATGGTCCGCCACAGTGCGGTCCTGAACAGTTCCGAACCGAGCACGGAGGACCACGTGGACAACCCGGTGCCGCTTCCGGTGCTCAGCGATTCCGTGAGGACACGCGCAGTGGGATAGACAGCAAACACGAGGACAAGAAGCAGTGGCGGTAGCGTCCACCCGATCCGGCGCCACGGGATGGGGTCTTTGTGCTGGGGCACAGCGGTTTCAGGGCGTTCCAAGGTTGTCGTCATGGGTGGCGATCCGCCGGCACCAGGACACTGCCGTCCGTGGGCAAGACGACGCCCACTTCGGTGTCGACCGGTCGTTCGTCGTGCCCTGGAACATCCACGTCGACGCGGACGTCGTCGAGGCCACGGACAGCCAGCGTCAGTCGCGTCGTGGAACCGCGCCAGACGCTCGAGACGATGCGCGCCGGGAATGATCCTCGTGCGCCGACGCCGGTTACGCCTACCGCGTGTGGACGAACACACAGGTAGGCGTCCATGTCGGACTCCCATTCGATGTGCCCGATCTCGGGCTGCGGGGCGTGAGCGGTGAACGGCGTGCCACCGATCGAGACCAGTGCGGAGGTGCCGATGACGCGTGTGACGGTGCAGGGCAGCAGGTTGGCACCCCCGAGGAAGGCCGCGGTGAAGCTGGACGGCGGGCGTTTCCACAAGGCCTCGGCGGTGTCGATGTCCGCGAGTCTGGCGTTGCGCATCACTGCGATTCGGTCTGCGAGCGCCAGGGCTTCACTCTGATCGTGCGTCACATAGAGCATGGCTGTGTCAGGTAGTGCGGCGCGCAGTCTCGCCAGTTCGCCGAGCATGCTCTCGCGAAGTTGCGCATCCAGGGCGGCCAGTGGTTCGTCGAGGAGGAGTACTCCAGGGCGAATTGCCAAGGCTCGGGCGATTGCGATTCGCTGCTGTTGACCGCCGGAAAGCTCACGGGGAAGGCGCTTTCCGTACGCCGACATCCCGACCATGTCGAGGGCTTCGGCTACGCGATGGCCGATCTCCGAGCGCGGCACGCGATGGGCTCGGAGTCCGAAGGCTACGTTCTCGGAAACTCGCATGTGCGGGAAAAGAGCGTACGACTGAACGACGACGCCGATACCGCGTTGTGCGGGAGGCAGATTGGTGACGTCTCGGGTGCCGAGCTTGACGGAACCGGACGTGGGGCGGACAAATCCCGCGAGGGCCTTCAGGGCGGTCGACTTGCCGGATCCACTGGGCCCCAGCAGTGCCACAGTTTCACCCGGTGCCACTCGCAGATTGAAATCGACGAGTGCATGGGTTGCGGTCTTCCCGCGGCCGTAGGCGACGTTGACGCGATCGAAGGTGATGGCCGGAGCGGAATGTTCGATCGCTCCGTGAACACCGACGGTCTCGGGGAGCGTCCGCCCTAGTCTGGTTCTTGCCATGATCAGCTCCCGGTGGCTTTCTGGTAAGCGGCGATGTCGGCGTCGAGCGAGCTGAGGACGTCGTTCCAGTTCGGGGTCCACACGTTGACGCCCTGCAGAACTCCCGAAGGCGTGTTCTTGTCGGTCGATTCACCGGCACTGCTTCGGACGTCCTCGCGGACCGATACGCCGAGTGCATCGGTGGCGACGGTCTTCTGGGATTCTTCGGAGAGCAGGAACTCCATCAACTTCTTGGCTTGTTCGCTGCTCGGTGCGCTCTTGGCGAGGCCCATCACGTAGGGCAGTGCAATGGTGGTGCGAGTGCCGTCGGCTCCCGCGGGGAAGAAGATGTCGAACTTCGAGCCGTCGTCGGCGATGGAGGCGAGGTTCATCTGGACGTCACCGTTGGCGACCAGGAGTTCCCCGTTGCTGACCTTGGGCTGGAGCTTTCCGGTGGAGGACGAGGGACCGACGTTGTTGGCCTGGAGCTTTCCGAGGTAGTCGAGTGCGCCCTCCTTGCCCATCAGATGCTGGAGCAGCAACAACACCGCGGTACCGTCGCCGGCCTGGCCGGGCGTGGAGTACTGCAACTTGCCCTTGAACTGATCAGTGAGCAGGTCGTCCCAAGATTGTGGGGCGGGTGATGCAGTCGGATTGGCGATGAACGAGAGGTAATTCTCGACGACGGGTACGTATTTGCCGGCGTCGTCCTTCTCGTCTGCAGGAACGGCGGAGGTGTCGATTCCGCTGGGCTCGAGCAGACCTTGGGCGTCGGCCTTCTGGATGAATGGCGGCAGCGTGATGATCACGTCTGCCTGTGGGTTGGACTGTTCCTTCTCGACCCGCGAGACGACCTCGCCGGATCCGGCTTCCACGAGGTTGACGGCGATACCGGTCTGCGCGGTGAAGGCGTCAAATCTTCCCTTGTACCAACCGGACAGACCGTCGGCGCTGTAGACGGTGACGGTTTCGGTGTCTGATCCGGCAGCAGTGCCGGTGCCACCGCAGGCAGTGGTGAACGAAAGGACGGACACGGCGAGAGCGGCCGCAGCGATGCTCGGGCGTAGACGCATGACGATTCCTTTTTCGGAGGTGAGATCAGGAGTGGGTGAGGAGTTCGGCGAACTCCGTCACGGACGGGACGATGTGGGTGGCTCCGGCGTCGCGAAGCTGTTGCTCGTCGTGTGCGCCGGTCAGAGTTCCGGCGACGATGGATGCGCCGGAACGAATGCCGCTGAGCACGTCGTTGGACGTGTCGCCGAGTACGGCGATCTGGTGGACGTCGTCGATCGAAAGTTTGAGCAGGGCAGTCAGAATCAGGTCCGGGTACGGTCGACCGCGACCGGCCTCGGCGGGGGAGAGGGTGAGATCGGCGAGGGTTTCCCAGCCGAGCGCGACGAGGAGTTTGTCCTGTGTCGATCGGCTGAATCCGGTGGTCAAGGCAACTTTGATGCCGGCCTCGCGCAGTGTGGTGATCGCCTTCTCCGCGCCAGGGATCGGCTCGGCCAGGCCCTGGTCGATGAGGGAATCGTAAGTGGTTTCGAAGGCGGCGTTCGCGGCCTGGGCACGGTCTTCGTCACCGAAGATCGCCCGGAACACGACGATCTTCGACTGGCCCATGGTGTCGAGGACGTACTGGCGAGCGGCGTCGGCTTCCGGGCCTTCGGCAGGCAGTCCGCCGGCTTCGGCAGCGGCGGCGAACGCGCGAAGAACCAGTCCGTCGTCGGCGACGGTGGTGCCGGCCATGTCGAGAACGGCAAGGGTGATGGGAGACATGAGAAGTCTTTCTTGTCGGAAGGATTCAGAGACCGAGCTGGTCGGCGGTTTGTTCCGCCAGTGCCGGGCCGAGCGTCATGCCGCGGCCACCGGGACCGGCAACCACCCAGACGTTGTCGGCGGCTTGTGCGCGGTGAACAAGTTGTGAGGGGTCGAGGCACTGGCTGTAGACGCCCGCCCATCGCTTGACGATGGGCGGAAGATCGCGCCCCAGAAGTGTTTCCACCACTCCGGACAGATGGCGATAGGGCGCCTCGTCGACGTCGAAGTCGAAGGGCTCCTCGTATTCGTGGGTGTCACCGATGGTCAGACCGCCGTGCAAGCGCTGCACGCACAGGAGTTGCATGCGGTGCTCCTCGGCAGTCGGTTCCTGTGGCTGCACCGTGCGAAGGTGATCGAGGGCAGATCCGGCGAAACCGGGGTAGTAGCGGAAGCTGTCACCGTCAGCGATTGCGGTGGTGAGCTTTTCGCCGAGTGGGGCGGTCTGCATCATCTGCAGGCGCACACGTCGCAACGGGAGATCGCCGGCGAGATCGCGGGCCAATCCGCCGAGTGTTGCTCCGGGGCAGACGATCACGAGATCGGCGTCGAAGTTGCGACCGTGATCGTCGCGGATGTGTACGCCGGGGGTGTTCGTCGTGAGCTCGCGGGCTTCCGTTCCGGCGTGGAAGGTGTAACGGCCGGTGGATTCGAGGTAAGAACGGATGGCGGGGAGCGCTTGCCGTGACTCGACAGCGGCGTCCAGGGTGCAGTGCAGTCCGCCGAGAAACTTGCCCCGGAGCGCGGGGTTGACGACGCGAACGGCGTCGGGATCGAGAAGTGCGAACCCTCGGTTGTCGGCGTCCGGCCGAGCGAATGCTTCCTGCGCGACCGCGACCTCCTCCTCGGTGCGCATGAGGGTGATGGAGCCGGCCGGGCGGTATCCGACGCCGGGGACACGGGCGGCAAGGTCCGCCCACAGCTCGCGCGAACGCAGCGCGGCTTCGAGTTCGTGCGGAGCACGCCCGGATACCCAGACCAATCCGAAGTTCCGTACCGTTGCACCGCGGGCTTCGGGCTCGCGTTCGAGATGGATGACGTCGTGTCCCCGGCGGATTGCCTCGTCGGCGTGCGCCGTTCCGAGGATTCCTCCGCCAACAATCAAAATTCGCATGTAGAGATAGTGACGTTTGGTCTAGACCAATAGGGGGAATCGAGACGAACTCCAGGTTAACAATTGGTATAGACCGAATTCTTGTACGCTTGCGCCATGAATCAGCAGACGTCCACCGGGCCGGGGACCTCGAGCGTCGTGATCGAACCGGAGCTGAAGTACTACCGGGTGCGCACCGAGATCGAGACCATTCTCAGTGGGCTCGAGGAGGGCGACGCAGTCCCGTCCGAGCGGGAATTGGCGGCACGGTTCACTGTCGCTCGCGAGACGGTCCGTCAAGCGCTTCGTGATCTCCTTGTCGAAGGACGGATCGAGCGGCGGGGGCGGGGCACTGTCGTCGCGAGTCCGAAGTTGGTTCAGCCGCTCTCGATTCGTTCTTATACCGAAGGCGCACTGAGTGCTGGGCGAGTGCCCAGTCGTAAGGTTGTGACGTTCGAACGAATGTCGGCCGACGACGGTCTCGCCACGGAGTTGGGTATCGAGGTGGGCGACAGCGTCGTTCATCTCGAGCGTGTCCTCTTCGCCGACGGTGAGAAGATCGGACTCGAATCAACCTTCCTGCCGGACAGCAGGTTCGGTGAAATGCTCGACGCTTTCGATGCCACGACGTCGCTGTACGCGGCCATCCGTTCCATCGGCGTGGTCTTCGCCTCCGCAACCGAACGGATCGAGACGGTGCTCGCGTCACCGCGTGAGGCAACGCTCGTCGAGTCCACGACCTCGATGCCGATGCTTCTGCTGCACCGGACCTCCGTCGATCCGGAGGGTGTGCCGATCGAGCGCGTTCGTTCGCTCTACCGTGGTGACCGTATTGCCTTCTTGACGACTCTTCGCGAGTAGGAGGGGCGTCGAGGGGGTCTGCTGTTACCGGGAACGATAGGCACTCCCAGGCCCGTGGAATCTGTTCTGTACTGGACTCCATCAAACGGGAGGACAGTGAACATGGGTGACAAGAAGGTCTGGTTCGTAACCGGCGCAGGCCGGGGCATGGGAGTCGACATTGCGCAGGCGGCTCTTGCCGGCGGGCACGCGGTGGTGGCAACGGGGCGTGATGCGGACCGTGTTTCTGCAGCGATCGGTGAGCATGACGACCTGTTGGTGATTGCCTTGGACATCACCGACGAACAAGCCGCATATGCTGCGGTGGACACGGCAGTTGCACGATTCGGTGGAATCGATGTGCTGGTGAACAACGCCGGAAACTTCTACGCCGGGTTCTTCGAGGTTGTCAGTCCGGCGCAACTTCGCGCTCAGATGGAGACCAACTTTTTCGGGCCGATCAATGTGACACGGGCGGTGTTGCCGGTGATGCGTAGGCAACGGGGTGGACATGTCGTGACTGTCAGTTCGCTTGCGGGCCTGGTTGGTCAGGAGTTTTGCGCAGCCTACGCCGCGTCGAAATTTGCGCTGGAGGGCTGGATGGAATCATTGCGATTCGACGTCGAACCGTACGGAATCGGGACGACGATCGTGGAGCCGGGATTCTTCCGGACCGAACTGCTTGTCGAGGGTGCGTCGTCGATCTGGCCTGAATTGTCGATAGACGATTACGACGCCCGGACTGGCAAGACCGTCGAAGCGTGGAAGAGCATGAACGGTGCCCAGGGTGGGGATCCGGTGAAACTTGCCGCGGCACTTGTGGCACTTGTCGATTCGCCGCTACCCCCGCGTCGGTGGGTCGCCGGCGCCGATGCACTGTCCGTGGTCGAGCAGAAAGCCCACCAACTGCTCGATGAAGTCGAAGCCCACCGTGGTTTGTCTTCGTCGCTTGCCCTCGAGGCATGACGACCTGATCCGAATTCGTCAGGTCACGGTTGTGAGTTGAACATGTCCAGGAGCCCCTGGGGTGCGTTCTCGCCGAAGCACATGTCCAGACCGTCAGCCGACTGTTGTGCCGATGCGGCGCTGCGTGGGAAGAGTCGTTCTTCGTAGGCAGCAAGTCCTTCCTCCGTGCCGCTATGTGACGCGATCGCCTGGCCGAGTTCGGCGCCGTCGAGCATTGCCAGGTTCGCGCCCTCTCCGGCAAACGGCGACATGACATGCGCTGCGTCCCCGAGCAGAGTGACCCCGGGAGTACGGCTCCAACTGTGCCCGATGGGAAGAGCATGGATGGGGCGAGGGGTCAGCGAGCTGTCCGCTTCGACGATCAGTGACCGCAGCGACTCGTCCCAGTCCGAGAAGTGTTCCAGCAGAATCTTCTTCGCAATATGATCGTCGGAGAAGTCGACACTCGCTGACCAGTTCTCGGGAACTCGCAGGGCGGCATAGATGTGCAGACTGTTGTCGGTCTCACGGTGGGCAAGGAAGCCCTTGTCGGCACTGAGCGCGAACATCATTCCGCCGCCGACTGTTTCAGCGGCCTTCGCGTGCTGGTTGTCGGCGTCGTGAAGGTCGAACTCCACGAAAGATACTCCGGTATAGGCAGGAGTGGCGTTTGAAACCAGTGGGCGAATTTTCGACCACGCGCCGTCGGCGCCGACCAGGAGATCGGTGGTGAAGTGGGTGCCATCCACGAGGTGGACTTCATGCCGACCGTCCGGCAACGGATGGGCACTGCGGACCTTTGCTCCCCAGCGGATTGTTTCTTTCGGAATTGAGCTGAGCAGTAGGTCACGCAGCTGGCCGCGGTCGATTTCCGGGCGGTCGCCGTCTCCGGTGTCCTGCTCGCTCAGGTGCACGACGGCATTTCGATCGAGGACGCGTGTCTCTTCGCCGCCTTGATGAACGAGTGCGCGGAACTCGTCGTAGAGGCCTGCGGCACGAAGCGCGATCTGGCCCGAGTCTTCGTGGATGTCGAGCATCCCGCCTTGGGTCCGAGCTGTTGGTCCGGATTCGAAATCGAATACCGCCGAATCGATTCCGCGGAGATGGAGGACTCGGGCGAGGGTGAGGCCGCCGAGGCCGGCGCCGATGATTGCGATGGGGTAGTGGTTCATGGTGGGTTCCTAAGAAGTGAGTGGGGTGTTCTCGATGCCCGTGATGAGCGTGCGGAATCCCCAGGAGAGGCGCGCGGTGGGTTCACCGGCAAGTAGAGCTGTTGCATGGCCTGCGACGAGTGGGTGCGTCTGCGGGTTTGCGTTCCGGATTGCGTCGGTCAACGCGCTCCATTGGGCATCCGAGTCGGCGGAATTGTTCGGCGCCGAGTGTTCGGCAGCAGTGGACGTCGCGTACTGCAGCAGCAAGTCCACGCCCCACGCGGCTTGACCCGAAGGGACTTCGCCTTCGTCGAGCAATGCCAGCAGGCGCTCGAGCAGGCGTACGTAGTGAACTCCGCTGGGCCGGGAAACGAGAGCCGACTGGGCAAGGCCGGGATGATCGAACAGTATGGCCGTGTAGGACGTCAGCACCCGTTCGAGGCGCGCTTGCCAAGTGCCGGAGGAATTTTCGGCGAGGTCCACGACTCCGAGCAGTTCGTCCAGAACGGCGGCGTGCAATTCGGCGGTATTTTGAACGTACACGTACAGCGACGCCGGCCCGGTGTCGAGTTCGAGGGCGAGTCGACGCATGGTCAACTTCTGCAACCCCTCCGACCGCAAGATTTCCACCGCAGTGCTGACGATGCCCTCGCGTGTCAGAGCGGGTTTGGCCGGACGATTGCGTCGGCTCGATGGACTTGCTGGCTGATTGGGCATATTTTCACGGTACACGAACATGTTCGTAACGAACATGTTCGTTGAGTCACGTGAAGATGTCACGAATCACATGCTGATGTGAATGGGCTACATGCCCGTACCGCCGGAGAGCATTGCGATCGTCAGCAGGATGCCGCCGACTATGCCCACGAGCGGGCTGTCGCTGTTGAGTAGCCAGTCGTTCAACGATCCCATGAGCGCCTCTTTCGGGTTTCGATCTGCCGACGGTCGAGCTTATCGACAGATCGAACCCGGTATGTCACTTTTGTCCGAATTGTGGATCGGACCTGAGGTGATCAGCCGTAGACGTTGTCGGGGCTGATCAACTTGGTGATCGGTGCCATCAATGCGCTGGTCAGATCAGTCTCGCCGTCGATGTCGGTGTTGATGAAGACGACCAGGGTGGTGTCCTTCTCGGGCAAGTAGACCGAGACTGTCTTGTAGCCGGGCAGGCTTCCGTTGTGACCGATCCAGCCACCGCTGTTGAACAATCCGAGTCCGTAGCCGGAGCTGTCGTCCCCTTCGCTCAAGTTCACGGTCTGCAGGCGCTGCTTCTGAGTGTCGTCGGTGAGGAGATCGCCCTTGGCCAGCGCCGGAACCCAGATGCGCATGTCGTCCAACGACGAGATCATTGCACCCGCGGCGCCGCCCCACGACGGATTCCAGTCCGTCGCCGCGGTCACGGTTTCGTCGAGCGTTTGGTTGGTGTAACCCTGTGCGTGTGGTGTCGGGAACGCGTTGGTCGTGGGAAAGCTGGTGTGCTCCATGCCGAGTGGTGTCGTGATCTTGGTGTCGATGACGTCCGACAGTTTGGAGCCGGAGACCCTTTCGATCACCATTCCCAGCAGAATAGTGTTGGTGTTCGAGTAGTCGACGGTGGTCCCTGGTCGAAGTTGGAGTGGGAGGTCCTTGACGTATCCGACGAGTTCCTCCGGTGTGAAAGTTCGGCGAGGATCCGAAAGATATTCCATCACAAACTGTTCAGACGTCGTGTAGTCCACGAGACCGCTGCGCATCCCTGCCAGATGACGCAAGCTGATCGCATCACCTTCCATGACCCCGTCGACGTACTGGGAGATCGGATCGTCGAGACCGATCTTTCCCTCGTCGACCAATTGCAGCAGGGCGGTGACGGTAAATGTCTTGGTGACGCTACCGATCCGGTGGTAGAAGTCGGTCTCCATCGGTGCCTTGGTTGCAGTGTCGGCGACTCCTGCAACCTTCACATAGTTGCCGTCGGGTCCCCAAATGCCCACCATCGCACCGGGAATCCCCGTCGAATTCACCGCAGCGTCGATGATCGAATCGAGCTGGCCGGTGATGGCAGAGTCCATGACCTTGTCAGTGGTGGATGTGGGATTGTCTGCGGATTTGTCCGTGCTGCAGCTGATTACAGCGCCGGCAACCACGGCGCTGCACAGGCCGACAAGCATGATGCGTCTTGCTCCGGTTTTCATGAGTCGAACTCTGCCTGTCCGAGGGCACTCACACATCGACCCCGGGTACGGCAGACGCAGTCCCCAGGTACCTCCTCAACCGGTACCGGGGGACTATGGAACCCTGGCCTGAACCCTTGACTTGGGTCAGAGCCCGCCGTCGAAGAACGCCGCCAGCGCCGGTGCGGGGTCTGCCGCGGTGCCCATATTTGCTACGCCGACAACGATCAATCCCAGCGTGAACAGTGCAGTGAGAAGGCCTATCGACCCCGACATGAATCTCGTCCGCCTGTCGGATCGTGCCGTTCTCGCGAAGCGTGCCCACACGACCACAGTCACGGCCAGTGATATTGCTGCCGCGATCAGCGCGATCACCGCCATGGCCAAGTGATACCGCGCGAAGTCGCTGATCATCAGTTCGAGGGCGGGACTTTGCTGATTTCCGGTGGCCGTCGACTGAGCGAGCTGTTGTCGGACCTGCCCGACAGTTTCGGAGAGTGCCCCATCCGTCTGGGCCACGGGCGACATCGAGATCAGCGAAGAGAAGGGTGCGACAACACCTTGGACATTTGCCATCACGAGTACCGAAGAGAACAGCGCGAGGAGCGTGACCAGGCCTCCCGCCGAGACGAATGCGAGTTTCTTTACAACCGTCAGAGAGCCGGCGTTCACGAACGACGCCTTGACCATGCGGCCGAGTGCGAGCAGAACCGTCAGCAGCATTACCGCGATCACAGCCTTGGCCACGTGGTAACGCAGCCAGTAGTCGACAGCGGACTCCAAGCTCGGAGAGAAGGCTTGGACACCGGAACTCCAGTATTCGACGAACGCGGCGCGGACCGTCTCGACGAGTTCCCCCTCGCCTGCGTACCCATCGCCCGGCCTACTCGTCAGCATGCCCGGGGCCAGAACGAAGGCAGCGGAGAAACCGGCGACCAACGCGATCAACGCGGCGATCTTGCGACCGGAGGACTGCGTCGAGCGCGTCGGCCCCGCAGTGTTGTGCAGTGGAGAGTTGTGCAGTGGGATTCCTCCAGCGTGATGAGCGATCATCTGGTCACCGTCCACAAGGTCATGTCAACGAGTGTAGAAATCGGTACACCGGACTTCATCGTTCGAGAGGATGATATTTCCGGTGATGGCGTCCGCCCGCCGTCGCCGCTGCCGTCGACATCCCCTCAGCACTCGACGACATTGACGGCGAGTCCGCCTTCACTGGTTTCCTTGTAACGCACGGACATGTCGTTTCCGGTTTGGCGCATGGTTTCGATGACGGTATCGAGGCTCACCACATGCGTCCCGTCACCCAGGTATGCGAGCTGAGCTGCGGTGACTGCAGTCGAGGCGGCTACGGCATTTCGTTCGATGCAGGGGATTTGGACCAGGCCACCAACCGGATCGCAGGTCAGCCCCAGATGGTGTTCCATGGCAATCTCAGCTGCATTCTCGATTTGTCGTGGTGATCCGCCCATGACAGCGCACAAGCCGGCTGCCGCCATCGCGCAGGCAGCTCCGACTTCGCCTTGGCACCCCGCCTCCGCGCCCGAGATCGAGGCATTCGCCTTGATGATCGATCCGATTGCGGCAGCGGTGAGGAGAAAGGTTCGAACGTCGTGAGCGCCGGCGCCCGTCGCACGTATGTGGTGGTAGAGCACCGCCGGCACGATGCCTGCGGCACCGTTCGTCGGAGCCGTTACCACGCGGCCACCCGCTGCATTTTCTTCGTTGACCGCCATGGCATAGACGGTCAGCCACTCGCGTGAGGATGGTGCGCAGTTACGTTGTTCCAGTTGAATGTTCGCAGACCGTGCTCGTCGGCGAACTCCGAGACGCCCGGGCAATACACCTTCGGTCTGGGTGCCGCGTTCGATGCATGCGCGCATCGCGGACCAGATCGCGTCGATGCCGGTGAATGCTCGATCCTGGCCATGCATCGCGATTTCGTCCGACAGTGCCAGCTCGGCGATGGTTCCGGAGCCGCATTCCGCCAGTAGCTCTTTCGCGGTTCGATAGTGTGAGTTGATCGAATGCGTGCTTGCTTGCGTCTCCGTTCCGGCGCGCAGTACGAATCCGCCACCGATCGACAGATATGTACTCGTACAGACGATTTCGTTACCCTTGAAGGCTGTCAGTGTCATCGAGTTGGGGTGCCCGTGACGGCGAACGAGTGGCTCGAACACCATGTCCTCGCGAGTGAACACTACGTGTTCGAGTGAGCCACCGACGAGCATCACCGATCCGCCGTCCGACAGTTCGGCCCAGCGCCCGTGAACGTCGGTCGGCTCGCACGTTTCAGGATCCAACCCACGAAGTCCCGCAATCACCGCGTCGGGAGTGCAGTGACCTATTCCGGTGGCGGCGAGAGAGCCGTGCAGGTAGCAGCGAATTCGGTCGACCGACGCGGTCAAGCCGGCGGCGGAGAGCTCGCCGCCGAAAGTGTGGGCGGCGCGCATCGGACCGACCGTGTGTGAACTGGAGGGTCCGATGCCGATGGAGAAGAATTCGAGAGCGGAAACATAGACGCCGGTGGTGCTCATTCGGCGCTCGTGACGGTGGTCGCTCCTGACTCGCGCTGGGCCGCAATCGTCAGGAGGTTGGAGCGCGAGTCCCCGGTTGCGGCTCGGATCACTGTGCGCGCCATTGCGATTGCTCCGTGCAGAACAGCTTCGTCGCCCGCTGCGGAGCGGGCATCAGCGGCAAACTCGATAGTGTGAGGAACTCCGGTGACGCCGCGCAACGCGATCATCGGGTGGATCGAGGGGACCACCTTCGACACGTTGCCCATGTCCGTCGAGCCGCCGGTCAGGGGAGTTCGGGCGGCCGCGGTGCGGCCCAGGCTCGCGATCTCCTCGTCCCAGATCGTCGCCAGCACGCGATGTTGAACAAGCTCCTCGTAGCGCGGTTCGGCGCGTTCGGTCGACCAGGAGCAGTCGCTGGCCACAGCTGCGCCCTCGAAGCAGGAGAGCATGCGACGCTTGGCGTCCAACAGCACGTCGAGTTCTGCGGCCCGAACTTCCGCTCGCACCAACGTCGAGGCCGGAATGATGTTTGTTGCTTCGCCGCCGTGCTCGACATAGGCGTTGAGCCTGACGTCGGACGGAAGTTGTTGACGGAGAAGTCCGATGGCGACCAAGGCGATCGTGGCGGCGTCACCTGCGTTGATGCCCTTGTGTGGCGCAGCGGCCGCGTGTGCGGCTCGTCCGGTGTAGGTCACGTCGAACCGGTCGACTGCCTGCGTTCCGGTGACCGTGCAACTGACGTCTTCACCTGCAGCGCCGTGGACCATGATCGACATCGCCGCGCCCTCCCATGCGCCACGTTCGAGCAGCAAGACTTTCCCGCCGCCATGTTCTTCGGCCGGCGTACCGAGAAGGACGACGGTCAGGCCGTGTTCCTCCGCGACCTCTCCGAGCGCGATCGCTGCTCCCAGTCCGGCAGCGGCGATGACATTGTGTCCACACGCATGACCGATGTCGGGAAGGGCGTCGTACTCAGCGCAGACTACGACGCGGAAGGGGCCACAGCCTCGCACAGCTTCGAATGCCGTCTCGAGGCCGTAGGCGGCGCGAGTAACCGTGAAGCCGGCTTCCTGTGCGGCGTCCGCCAAGAGGGCGGACGCCCGATGCTCTTCGAATGCCAGCTCTGGGTGAGCATGGATCGTGTGGCTGACATCGATGAGGCGTGATGCCCACTTCTCGATCGTGCTCGAAACCGAGTCTGTGTGGGTGAGGGTGTCAGCGATGGACATGGGTATTGCTTCCTTTCAACATCTTTGGTTCTCTGTGTCTTCGGATCGCGGTGTCTTCGGTTCTCAGCGTCTTCGGGTGCAGTTCTAGTGCCAGAGGCCCAGCGCGAACTCCGCGACGACCACGGAAAGTAGGTAAGAGGCGAGGATCGCGACGATTCCGACGGGCACGATCTTCCAGCCGATCGTCTTGAGCAAGGGAAGGTCCTTGCCGAGGCTGAGACCTGCGACAGTCAAGGTGAGGGTGCAGATCGAGAGAAAGTCGACAGTCCCGACGGTGCTCGAGACGAAATCACCGATGGGGGACCACGGTGTTGTCGCCAAGGCGCCGATGGTGATGATTGCGATCATCGCCGCGATCTTGCCGCGCGTCAGGCGGGCCACGCCGACGCCCAGGAGCAACAATCCGGTGAGGATCAGGTAACCGACGATGATCGATCGAGATACGCCACCCGCTGCGATCGAGGAGACGATGACCCCACCGACGAACAGAATCGGAACGATGGTGGTCAGCGGCACGGTGACGCTCGGCGCAACCGCTCGTGGGGCAGTGTCGGCTTTCCGTTCGCTGGTCGTCTTCGAGTGCTTGGTGAGTGCGCCGTAGATTCGATCGGCAAGGGGGAGTGCGACATACATGCCGACATACACGCCGAGGAGGCCGGTGATGATGTTGGATGTTGCCGCTACGGCGAGTACCTGGTCGGCCATCTCGGGGTGCGCCGAAACGACGCTGGCGGCAGCGGCAGCCATCATCGAGCCGGATCCGACCCCAGCACCCATCGCCAATGCAAGGGGGTCGAAGATGTTGAAGGATGTCGCCAGCGACGCAATCAGGCTGATCAGCACGGCACCGAACAGAGTGCCGAAGACGTACATCGACAGGACACCACGGTACTGGTCGGAATCGGGACCGTAGCGTTCACTGACCATCGCGAAGGACCCCTCGCGGTCGATGGAGAAGGTGGCTCCGACGGTGGCCGGTCCCATCCGAAGGAGTACCGCCAACGGGAGTGCGAGAGCGATAGTGCCGAACAAGTGCCCCAGTTCCTGCAGTAGCAGGGCGGGGCCCGCCTCGAACAACAGTTGGATGTTCGGGCCGATGGTGAAAGACAGTCTCGCGCAAAGCAAGAGAACAGCCAGCCCCATGATTGCCGAGGCTGCGGCCTGAAGATCGAGGCCGAGAGGTTTCCACTTCTGACTCGAGACGGCACCGCCGGCAATCAGTCCCCACACCATGGGCAAGATCGTGATGGCGGCAGCGCCGACAGGAATCACTGCGGGGCCGATCAGTTGGGCGCCTGCCGCAAGCGCGAGGAGCAGAATCGCCACGATCCACAGCCGTGGCGACCTCAAGGCGAAAACGATCTTTTGCGTCGGGGTTTGATCGCTGACCGGAGAATCGTCATGCGAGACAGGGAATGCTTCGGTCATGTCGGTGTCTTTCTCGAGGGGGCGAACGAACGCAAGAAGCAAGCGTTCTCGAGGTTCAGGATTTGGTGGACTATTGATGTGATGAAGTTAGGATCGATGCGTTTCGATCCTGTTTCGGTGCAGCATTCTTTTGAAAGTGAGGTCCCCGGTGCAGGATCAGGTGCTCAAGGACGAAGATCTTCGGCTGTTGAACGCACTGCAGATCAGGCCGCGAGCCTCGTGGTCCGAGCTTTCACGCGCGATCGGTTCCGACCCGGTCACCCTGACCAGGCGTTGGGAGCGTCTGCACTCGCAAGGGATAGCGTGGATCGCTGCGTACCGTGGGGGTCCCATCGTGTCGGCGACCGCACTGCTCGAGATCGAATGCGCACCGGCACAGACCTTGAGCGTGGCCGAACAGATCGCGCACGATCCCGAAGTTCTCACAGTCGATCTCACAACCGGCAATCGGGATCTACTCGTCACGCT
Organism: Rhodococcus sp. AQ5-07; assembly: GCF_009707305.1. Classification (NCBI taxonomy): domain Bacteria; kingdom Bacillati; phylum Actinomycetota; class Actinomycetes; order Mycobacteriales; family Nocardiaceae; genus Rhodococcus; species Rhodococcus sp. AQ5-07. The sequence goes on from NZ_CP046099.1 coordinate 1,081,202, forward strand.
CACCTGCACTGACCTCGATCAATTGTCCAGGTATGTCTTGGAACGAACACGATCGCTGCCGATGGTCACTGCGATGCGAACTCAGATCGTGTCCTCGGCGAATTCCGACGCACGAAACTGGCGTCTACGTGCTCTCGATGCGGAAGAAATTGCCGCGCTCGAGTCGGCCCCGGCGGCGAAGAGTCGTGGGGTACGCGCCAGCGAAGAGGAACAGTCGAAGCTGTTCGACATCCTTTCTCGCGAACCACGAATTACCGTCTCGGCCCTCGCTGCAGCCCTCGGCGTCACGTCGGCTCGCGCCGGGGCGCTCCTTTCTCACGAGCTGTCGACGGGGCGCCTGGTCGTCCGCACGGAGATTGCTCGGCCCTACTCCGGCTGGCCGGTCTACGCCTGGTATTTCTTACGTCTCGAGGGGCGAAAGGAAGCCATTGCTCAGCGCCTTTCCCTCCTGCGTGAGGCGAGGCTTGTTGCTTCGACGATCGGCAGCTACGACATCGCATTGGCGGTGTGGCTGCGCTCGATCGACGACGTGCAGCGTTTGGAAGGTTATCTCGCCGAGCAGTTTCCGGGCGTATCCGTGGTGGACCGGTCGATCGTCCTGCGTACGCCGCATCATCTACATCGAACAATCGATGTGTCGGGTCGAAGCATGCCGAAGCACGGGTGATCCGTAACGCGTTCGCGCGGATCGGGTGCTCTCCGACTACTGGGGGATCGCCACGTCGACGATCAAGCCGTAGTGATCGGAACCTTCGATCTCGATGCGCTCGAGAGACTTCGCCTGTGCACCCCGCAGAAGTACATGGTCGATGCCGACGATCGCGGGAAATTTTTTGTCCGCCGGGTAGGTGCGAACGATGCCGACTCCCAATTGGTCTGCGGTATCGGAGTAGCCGACGTCGAGAAGGTCACGGAATTGCTTGTGCGTGAAGGTCGTGTTGAAATCGCCACTGACGACGACGGTTCCCTCCGCGGCAGCGGCGTCGAGCGCGTTTCGCAAAGTGCTCAGCTCGGCAGTCCACACGTCGGGCGGGGTCACGTACGCCGGTCCGGGGTGAACCGCCAGAAGGGTGAACGGGGTTGAGAATCCCACTTCGGCAACAAGATTGGTAGGTCCGAAGCCGTTCAATTCCCGAGTTTCCGTCAGCGGATAACGACTGTAAATACCTGCGCCACCCCCGCCGGCCTCGTCCGGTACCAAGTAGTGATGCGGCAGCAGTTGCTCGAGCCCTTGATCTCTCAGAGAGCCTTCGAGTGATGTGGTCAGTTCCTGAACCGTCAGGACATCGACTGCCTTCTCACGCACCGTCGCAGTCAAACTGACGGGGTCTGCCTGCCCGAAGAGAAGGTTCGCTTGCATTACACGCAGAGACGGCCCGTCGATTTCGGAACTGTTTGCTACATACAATGGACTGATCACCGACGCGCCCACCGCTATCAGTACCACCGAAATCGCCAGCAGGATCCAGCGGCGAAAAACCAGGCATATCAGGGACGCTGCGAGTGTGACTGCAAGCAGCATCGGGACAAAGGAGGCCACGGCGATCAACGGGTTGATCGGCTTGGTGGAGTACAACGAGATCAGCGCAATGACACCGACGGCAATCCCACCCACCCCGGCGACCTGAGCGATACGGCGAGCCGGAACGTTGTCCGTCGTGAATCCCATACCAAACGGTACCTAATGCAGCTTAGGCTCCCGATTGCCTGGCGTTGTCAGTCGCCGGTTCGGGTGCGGAATGCGTTCACGGCCGCTTCGATGGTCGGGTAGAAGTGCGTCGAATCGAACCTGTCGCCGACCCCGAATCGGATGAGTCGATCCTTGATCGGACCTTTCATCTCCGCGAATGCCAATCGAATTCCTTTGCCCTCCAAAAATGTATCCAGATCGACGAGTTCGTCGACGGCGGTCGTGTCGAGCCCGGTGATCGGCTCGGCGGCAATGACCACCCATTCGACCGGGTCGGGTGCCTTGGCGACGACGGAGCGAACGTACTCGTCGAAGATCTCGCCGTTCGCGAAAAACAGTGGTGCGTCAAATCTCACCAACACGAGGCCGGGGATGCGATGTCCGTCCGGGTGGCGTTCGACGTCGTGGAATCCCGCGGGTTCGCCCGTCTCGACGAGTTCGGTTCGATGTGGCTGCCATACCTGCGCGATGACCGCTACGAAGGAGAGTCCGATCGCAACAAGGATGCCTTGAAGCACCCCGACCAGGGCAACGCCCAGAAACGCCGCGACGGCGAGGCCGAATTCCACGGTGCTCATGCGCCACATGCGGACCATGCCGCCCACGTCGATCAGTGCACACGCGGCGACGATGACGACGGCGGCCAGTGTTGCATCGGGCAGATATGCAGTGAGTCCGGGAGCGACGAGGACAAACACCAGGACGGCGAGTGCTCCGACGACACCGGCCAATTGTGTATGCGCCCCACTCTGTTCGGCTACCGGCGTCCGTGATCCGCTCGCCGATATCGGAAATCCGCCGAACAGTCCGCCGGCCACGTTCGCGACACCGATCGCCTTCATCTCGGTACTGCCGTTCACGTCTTCGCCGTGGCGGGCGGCGAAGGTACGCGAGAGAACGCCGGTGTCGGCGAAGGCAATCAGCGCGATACCGGCCGCCGGTCCGATCAGGTGCCCGACGTCCTGCCAGGTGACTCCACCGAGAGAGGGGAGGGGAAGTCCTTCCGGCAGTGCGCCGACCATGCCGATGTCATCGGTGAGACCGGCGGCGGCGGACAAGACTATTGCCGCGACGACGGCGACCAGCACACCGGGTACAACAGGCACCCAGAGCCGGAAGACCACAATGACAATGAGTGAACCCACGCCGATGACGGCAGCGAGGGGATCGACATCTCCACCGGCCAGAGCCTTTCCGATCTCACCGATTTCACCGAGGAGGCCGGACGCGTCGACGGAGAAACCGAGCAGCTTGGGAATCTGACCGATTACGACGACGAGCGCGATGGCGTTGAGGTAGCCGAGGCGGATCGGTTTCGAGAGGAGTTCGGTCACGAAACCCAGACGCAGAAATCCGCCGATCACCAGGATGAGCCCGACAAGAACGGCGAGAACTCCGGCTAGTGCAAGCGCGTTCTCCGAATCGCCGACCACCGCCAGCGGTATGACTGCGGCGGCGATGAGCGGTGCCAGCGACGAATCAGGTCCGAGTACAAGAATCTTCGATGGTCCGACTACCGCATACGCGAGCAACGGCACGATGGTTGCGTACAGACCGGCGTACGCGGGCAATCCGGCGGCCTCGGCGTAGCCCATCCCCGCCGGGATCAGCAGGGCCGTCAAGACGAGCCCGGCTGTGATGTCGGTTCGCAGCCATTCGCGGCGGTACCCGCGGGCAGTCGCGATCCCCGGTAGCCGACCTAGACCCTCCGTCCACGTCATCGTGTGATTGTCCCTCCCTCTGCGGAGTGACGGGCGCGCTCGGGGGCAACTGCAGTGGTCGCGGTGATGGCGACAGGTGTCGGTGAGAGGCGGCGGCGTCGGATCGCCTTTTCCAACTCGACGACAACCGGGATGATCAGCGACCAGCCTAGGCAGACGAGCCACTGGGCGCCGGTCAGTGAGGTTGTCATGAGGAGATCCTGGAGAACACCCGCCTCGACGGCAAATACGGTCACGACCGTGGGGATGGTCAAGATCTTGATGGCACCGAGAACCGGCGGAACAAGTCCGGACTCGGGATCACGCCGCATGGTCAACCCAGCGAATATCGAACCGAGAGAGAGCACTACGAATGCGGTGGTCATGGGGACATTCGCCTCAGTAGTGCTCATTTCGCCGGGTGCGAGAAGCATCGCTGCGAGTGTCACGGCAAATTGCAAAACGCCGTACGCGAGCCACTGAGCGACTGCGCTTCGATGTGCGATCGGCATCTTGGGATCGCGTGGCGGCTTGTTCATCAGATCCGGTGGCGGCGGGTCGAGCATGATCACGGCGACGGGGAACAGTGTGATGAAGAAGTGCTGGAACAGCACCATCAGCGGTGTCAGTGCCACACCCTCGTTGATGTTGAAGATGCTCGCGGCGAGGAAGAGGAGAACCAACGAGAAGAGTTTCGACATCTGGTAGCGGATGTACGAGACGATCTTCCCGTAGATGTTGCGGCCCAGGGTGATCGCGGTGATGAGGGTTCCGAAGTTGTCGTCGGTGAGCACCATCTTGCCCGCCTGTTTGGTTACCTCACTGCCCGAGCCCATGGCGACGCCGATATCGGCCTTCTTCAACGCGGCGGCGTCGTTGACAGCATCTCCGGTCATCGCGACCACGGCGCCACCGCTCTGCATGACATCGACCAAGCGAAGTTTGTCCTGCGGAGTGACTCGGCCGAACACGTGCAGGTTCGGCAACGCGGCCGAGAGTTCGTCATCGGTCATCGCTTGCAATGCGGCTCCGCCGACCGCGCCCGGGCCGAGTCCGAGTTCGGCACCGATCGCGGCGGCGGTGATGGCATGGTCGCCGGTGATCATGCGGACCTCGATACCGGCCCGGTGTGCGGTTCGCACCGAATCGACCGCCTCCGGACGCAGCGGGTCGATGATGCCTGCCATACCGACAAACGTCAGGTCCTCGACAAAGGACATAGGGTCCGCCACGACAGCGTCTTCCCGTCCGTCGAGTCGTCTGACAGCGAATGCAAGCACCCGAAGACCCTTCTCGGACATGGACTGATTTGCTGCCGTGAGTTCGTCTCGGACTTCCTCGATCGGTACCTGCCGGCGGCCGGGGAGAAAGGCCGAAGAACAACGAGCGAGGACGACATCGGGTCCGCCCTTGACCAATCCGACGAACTGACTTACGCCGTCGACTTCGAGATGGTGGTACGTGGCCATGAACTTGTACGCGGAATCGAACGGAACCGTCGCCACCCGCGGGTAGGTCCGTCTGGTGAGTGGTGCGTCGGCACCGATCTTTGCCGCGAGCACCACGAGTGCGGCCTCGGTCGGGTCGCCGACAACTTCCCCGGAATCGGAAACCGTTGCATCGCTGTCGAGACACAGTCCGTATGCGAGAAGGGTGAAGTCGGGCGGTGCCTCGCCGGCAACCTGCGTGATCCTTCCCGCTTTGGCGTAGCCTTCGCCGTCGACTGTGTACCAACGGCCGTGGACGTACAGCGATCGGACGGTCATCTGGTTCATGGTCAGCGTGCCGGTCTTGTCCGAGTTGATTGCACTGGTCGCGCCGAGAGTTTCGACGTCGGTCAGGTTCTTCACGACGGCCTTGGCGTCGGCCAGTTGACGGGCCCCGTAGGCCAGCATTGCCTGGACGAAGGTTGGCAGGCCGGTCGGAATCGCGGACACTCCCATCGCGATACCAAGGAGCAGAAGCGTTGTCAGGTCCTGACCACGAATGAGTCCGATGACGACGATGACGATCACGGCCGTCCACGCGATGATGCCGAGAAGTTTGGTGAGAGAGTCCAATTCTCGTTGCAGTGGCGACTTGCCAGGGGCGACGGCCGACAACATCGACGCGATCTGGCCGATCTGCGTCTGCATTCCGGTCTCGGTGACCACCATGGTCGCTGTGCCGCGGGTGACCGAGGTGTTCTGGAACACCAGATTGCTGCGGTCTCCGAGTGGAATATCCTCATTGCTCAGCGTTTTCGGGTCCTTCGGGATCGGCGCGCTTTCCCCGGTCAATGCGGCTTCCTGTGTCTCCAGGGTCGTCGAGGCGAGCAACCGTCCGTCGGCAGCGATGATGTCTCCTGCCTCGACTTGGACGACGTCACCCGGCACCAGTTCGGTAGCGTCGAGCTGAATCAGGTTCCCGTCACGAATGACCCGCGCTTGGGGTGTCTGCATCTTGGCGAGCGCGTCGACGCTGGCCCGTGCCTTCAACTCCTGTCGAGTTCCGAGGACGATGTTGAGCACGACGAGCACCGCCACCACGATCGCTGTCGGCACTTCACCGATGGCGATGCTGACCGCGGCCACGGCGACGAGCATCAAGTTCATCGGATCTTTCAGTTGCAACAGTGCGATCGACCACGTCGACGGCGGTGGCGTCGAGGTGATTTCGTTCGACCCGTAGCGTTGTCGACGTTGGTCGGCCTCACTCGATTGCAGTCCGCGCTGCTGGTCCGACTGCAGTACGGACACGACTGATTCGCCACTCTGCGCATGCCACGGCGTGGGGCTCATGACCGCACGTCCTTTCCTTGGCGATCGTCAATACCGGGTCGGAATCCAGTGAAGCGGTTGTTTGGGCGTCTGGTAGCCGTGGGCCTTCTGCCGTTTCGGCAGGGTGATGTCAGTGGATTGCACGGGCTCGTAGGGGATCTGACTCAAAATGTGACTGATGATGTTGAGTCGTCCGCGTTTCTTGTCGTCGTTGTTCGCGACATACCAGGGCGCCCAGCCGGTGTCGGTGAAGCGAAACATCTCGTCGCGAGCACGCGAGTAGTCGTACCAATGACTGAACGACTTCAGATCGAGATTCGACAGCTTCCAGATCTTTCGAGGATCGTCGATCCGGCTTTGCAGACGTAAGAGCTGCTGTTCTTCGCTGACCTCGAGCCAGTACTTGAGCAGGATGACTCCCGATTCCACGATCGCGCGCTCGACGGTCGGAATGAGCTGGAGAAATTGATGAGCCTGTTCTTCGGTGCAAAAGCCCATCACTCGTTCGACTCCGGCACGGTTGTACCAACTTCGGTCGAAGATGACGATCTCGCCCGCCGCCGGGAGATGTGGGACGTAGCGCTGGACATACATCTGCGAATGCTCTCGCTCGGTCGGCGCCGGTAGAGCAACCACCCGGAACACTCGTGGACTCACGCGTTCGGTGATGGCTTTGATTACTCCGCCCTTCCCCGCGGTATCTCGGCCTTCGAACACGATGCAGACCTTGGCGCCAGACGATTTGACCCACTCCTGCAAAGCCACGAGCTCACCGTGCATCGGCTTGAGTTCGTGGCGGTATGCCTTGTTCTTCATCGGTTTTTCTGCGACGAGTGCCGCGTCGTCGTGAAGAATCCGAGCGTTCTTTCCCACTTCCACTCCTTGGAGACGTGAGCGCGCGGGGCATCGTCCGCTCGTATGTGTATGCCCCGTATTCGGTCAACCTATTCTCTCCGGGATCGCGACTCGAATCGTGTTGTTTTCGAGCCCGTTTCGAGTCTTGACGGTGTCAGCGATCGGCGCGAGTATTAATTGATGACTGGCGACGAAGAGTTGCTCCACGTCGAGCGGGTGATCACTCGCCTGATTTCCCGGTATCCGAATGTTCCTCCACCGGAGATCGAAAACAGAGTGCGAACAATTCACCAACGTTTTGCGGGGTGTCGGATACGTGATTTCGTGCCTCTCCTTGTCGAAAAGGCGGCCAGACACGAGATCTCGAACCGGATGATCGTGATTCCGATAATGGATGAACGGTCCGCAGTGCTGAACCCTCTCGAACTGTAGCCGGAACGGACGTCGTCGGCGCATACTGAAATGACCTTGGACCAGGGAGTTTTGGCCGACTGCAGATTTCAGGCGCGGAATGTCAGCCTCCCGAACTCCTTATGTGTAAACCGAGTACAGGGAGCGTTGACATGGAAGGTTTCTGGGAATTCTTCTGGTTCATCTTCGTCTGCTTTGCCTTTGTGGCGTATTTGAGCGTGTTGTTCTCGATCATCACCGACTTGTTCCGTGATCACGAGACTTCGGGTTGGGCCAAGGCGTTGTGGATGATTTTCCTCTTCGTCATTCCATTCTTGTCCGCGATGATCTACGTGGTTGTCAAGAATGACGGAATGACTCGGCGGTCGATGGAGGCCGCTCAACAGCACATACACGCGCAGAGTGACTACATTCGAACCGTCGCCGGCAGGTCTCCGACTCAGCAGATCGCCGACGCCAGAGAGCTTCTCGACTCCGGCGCGATCAACGAAGAGGAATTCCAGGCAATCAAGGCAAAGGCGCTGGCGTAGTTTTTGTATCTTCTGCCCCAGGCCTGGCGTCGTCGGTTCCGGCGTCGTCAGGCCGGGCGTCCTGCGCGGCGGCGCGTGCGGGACGAACCAGCACTTCGAGAGCTACGAGTGCAACCAGCGCAATGACGACGATCCAACCCACGACCAAACCGGTGGGGTAGCGCCAGAAGAGCAGCAACAGTGCGGCGATGCCGATGATGGCGCAGCGCAGCGGAACACGAAGCTGATTGGCCCACCGCTCCACCTGATTCGGCGTACGGCCGCTTGAAGAATGCCGGACGAAGTCCAATGCCTGCCCGTAGCCTCGTCGAACGGCGATCGCCGACGACGACCCACCGACCAGGTAGGCCCCGAGCCCTATCACCACGCCGAGGACCGCGACCGCTCGCAGGCTCGTGCGCAGTGGTACCAGAACTGTGTCGATGACGGCAGTCGCGGCGTCTGGCGAGAGGATATCGGTGGGCACACTGTCGAGGTAGATTGCGCGTCCGATGAGAATTCCGATCGCGAGAACCAGCATTCCCAACGCAATCGACAAGCCGACCAGGGACAGTGCGCGGAGCCTGCGACCGGTTGGCGCAACGGCGACAGCGGCTGCCGCGCAAGCGATTCCCAACCACGGCAGCACCGCTGAGACCTTGTCGAGTGCCGAGACGGCTCGCTGAGCCTTCACCAGCTCGGGGGACTGGAAGAGAACAAATTCCTTGTCCACGGAGGGGATTTTGTCTGCGAAGGCGAAGCCGCGGTCGATCAAAGCTGTTTTGACCCTGTCGATGATCGTACTGAGCGAAATGCTGACGGTTCCGCTCTGATCGACTTCGACGGAATTGGGGCCGTAATCTCCGGTCATGACCGAGACCAGTGCGTTGTGCGCCGATCGGTTCGCTTGAATCCACAAGTCCTCGAACTGTTGTGACCGAACGAGCGAGCCCACCGTGTCGTGAACAAAGCTCTTTGCCTGGCCGGCGATCACCGGTGCCAACCCCACTACGGCTTGATCCAGACGCGGCGCGTTGGCCGCAAGATTCGACACGTCGGTCAGTGCGGTGAGTGCGTCGGTGGTGAGCCCCTCGACGTCGACACGATCGAAGATCTCGTCAGTGATCTGATTCGTGATCTCGGCCTGAACGGCGGGATTCTCGCCCAGTGGCGCGACCGTACTGACGTAGCGGTCCGTGTCGAGTATCTGACTACGGGTGAAGCGGGTGGTCACGGACAAGACGGCAAGGAGCGCGACCAACACCAGCAGTATCGCCACGGCAGTCCACCGCAGTCCGTGTCGAGGTGGCCGGGAGACTTGCTCGACGGTCGTTTCGCGGGCGCTGGGAGTCTGCTCGCGAAGCGTTGCAACCTCTTGCCGCAACCTGGATAGTTCGGCACGTTCGTCCTCCTGGAGTGGGCCGTCGTTCGTGCCGTTTGCCATCATGTTCCTCTCCGGAGGGAAACTGCTGCCGCACAGATGAAAACGCTGAATTCGATGGGTGGATCCGGAGTCGAGACCTCAGATCACGTCGGGATTCCATGTCGCGACAGCCCAGATGACGAATACGTCGAGCGCGATGATGGTGATCGACCACCACGGAGAGTGGGGTAGCCACAGGAAATTCGCGAGGATCGACAGCGAACAGAAGATTATCGCGCCTACCCGTGCCCACGTCGCGCCGGTGAAGAGCATGATTCCGACAGCGGTGACGAGCACGCCGAGTACGAGGTGAATCCATCCCCAGGAGGTGAGGTCGAATTGGTACGCGTATTCAGGGCCGACGACGGTCACATCGTCTTTGGATATCGCCGAGATGCCTTGGAGAATTTCGAGCACGCCGACGGTGACGAGAAGAACGGCTCCGCCCAGCGCGCTTCCTTTTGCCACACCTTGCTTGACCAGTGATTCCTCGGCCATGACCGCCCCTTGGTATCAAGTGCGAAATTGCCTGGCGTAACTCCGTATTGCGACTATTTACGGTGGTGAAGTATCCCGCCACGGGGCAAATCAAACATTGAGCGCTGGATATCCTCGCGATATTCGCTCGCCCACGAATCCGAGAGGATCTACCGTGACGGCATGGATGTGGAGGACGCAGGCATGACGCCGACGACTGCGCCGGTAACAATTCGGACGGATCGACTGGTGCTTCGTACCTACCGTCCCGGCGATCATCAGGACCTTCTCACCTTCTACGGGCGTAGCGACGTGTGCCGGTATTTGTTCAACGAACCCTGGAGCCCGGACGATGCGCGAGAGGCAGTGCAGACCAGAATGTCTCGCCGCGACCTGGCAGCGGGCGCGGTGGCTCTTGTTGTCGGATACGAGGGCCGGGTTGTCGGAAGCGTGAGTGCATGGCTAGTCGACGAATCAGGGGACGCTGTCGACACCGAGCGCACCGCCGAAGTCGGGTGGGCATTCTCGCCCGACTTCGGCGGCCGAGGATTCGCGACGGAAGCTGTGACCGCTCTGATCGACCTGGTCTTCGCGACACCCCGATTGCGCCGCGTGGTCGCGCAGATGGATGCGAGAAACGAATCCTCGGCGCGACTCGCGCGGCGAATCGGGTTGCGGCGAGAGGCGCATTTTCGGCAGAACGCGTGGATCAAGAACGAGTGGACCGACACTGTGGTTTTTGCAACGCTGCGCAGTGAGTGGCCTACAAGTCTCTGATCAGGAGGGCCGAGCTGCTACTTCGCAACCAGTTCGGTCAACTGGGGGACCAGCTCGTCAGTTGCCCATGGAACGCTCAAAACGCTGACGTACATGGTGGCGGCTGTCAGGCGATTGTCGGTGATCCACAAGTCCTTCCCGTTGGCGATAACCGGCCACCGTGCGAACAGGGTGTTGGCCAACGTGCTGTCGACTTCCGACTGATCGCTTGCCCATCCGAGATATACGTCGGTGTTTATCGTGTCGAGCTTTTCCATGCTGATGCCGAACAGGAACGAGTCGCCTGCAAAGTTCTTGGCACCGTTGACCACGTCGGGAGCAACTGTGAGCCCGAGGTTTTCGACGAACTTCACGCGCGGATCGTCCGGGCCGTAGATGGCGGTCTCGGTTTCGCCTTCGCGGATGTAGGACCCGAAGGCGAACGTGACTCCATTGAATTCAGGATGGCTGGTCTTCGACTCTTCCACCGTCTTTTCGACGGACTTGATCAAATCCGCGGTCTGGGCCGGGCGCCCCAAGGCCTTGCCGACATCGGTGGCGAGGTTTTGCCACGAACTCGGCTGGTACGGCTTGGTGTCGTAGGGGAGTGTCGGGGCGATCGAGCTCAGGCGCTGATAGTCCTGCTCGGAGAAACCGGAGTACGGGGCCAGAATCAGGTCGGGTGCGGCATTGAGGATTTGCTCGAACAGAAGCTCACCGCTGTCGGAGTAGTACGGCGCCGGTGTGGGCAGCGGCTGGCCCGACTTCTCGAGTTCCGCGCGCGTCCACGGGAGGAAGCCGTCGGCGTCGCCGGCCCACGAGTCCTTCTGCATTGCAATCGGAGTGACGCCAAGGGCGATGACAGTGTCGGCCGCTGCGGAATCGAGGGTGAGGATCCTGGTCGGTTCCTTGTCGATGGTGGTGCCGCCGAATGCGTGCTCGATCGTGACGGGGTATGCGCCGTCCTCGACAGCAGATGCCGACGAACTATTTTCCTGGGCGTCCGATGACGACTGCGTGCAGGCGGTCAGAGGCAGTGCGGCCGCCACCATCAGCGCAACGACAATTCGCCTCTTCCGTTGGGGACGAATTCTCTGACGGGCAGATCTGAACACGCGAAACTCCTCGGGATTGATCGGGGAAGTGCTTGCACGACTCAGTGCGGTACGCACATGAGAGCAGGCTTACCTAAGTGAATGTAGGGCGCGTGCGTGTAGCGAAGGGGCCAGCAGATGTCGACAACAGGTCAGGCTCGAGTCAGTTGACAGCGGCGAGCGCATTGCCAGGGGTGTAGCCGACCGTCTTACGAAAAGCAGCGATGAACGAGCTCGACGTCCCGTAGCCGACTCGACGGCTGACGGCGTTCACACTCATCCCGGTCCCGAGCATGCCCAGTGCTGTGCTCATGCGAACCAGAGTGCGCCATTGCGCAAAACTGAGCGCAAGTTCCGCGGCAAAAATCCGGGTGACCGTGCGTCGGCTGAGGTTGAGAACGTGCGCCCACTGGTCGAGTGACCGATCGTCGGCGGGATCCGACAACACTTTGTCGACGAGTTGTCGAAGCCGGGGATCGCGGGGGATCGGTACGTCGAAGTGAGGTGCCGATGCCGGGGTGAGGAGATCGACACAGACCTGCTGTGCCCGAAGGCGTTGTTCTGCAGGCATTCCGGTATGGGCGAGGTGTATCAGCAGTACCCGGGCTGCCTCACTCAAGGTCACGATGCACGGTTCGTTCCAGGTGGGAGTCCACAACTCGGGGGTGAAGAGAGTGGCGCGGAATGCGACGTGGGGATTGGCCTGACCTTCGTGGAGGACCCCGCGAGGGATCCACAGGCCGACGCCGGGCGTGACGGTCCAGAGTTGATTGTCGATGATCATGTTGACGACGCCGCGGTCGGACCAGATGAGTTCGTGCTCGGCATGAGCGTGCTGTGGCCACTGGGTGATGTGGTCGGTCTCGACGATGTACGTCGTCAGTTGGAACGGCGCCGGGACGGCGCGCGCCATCGGAGTGTGGCGGTCGGAATCCGACAGGTGGAGGCCACCGTCGATTTCACGAAGGGCAGGGATCGGCACTGCGGACTACCTCCAAAGCAAAGTTAGGTAAACCTTACACCCTGTTTGCTGGGTTCAGTGGCCCGCACCGAGTTCGATGAGAAGCACGCCTGCCGCGATAAGGCCGATCCCCACGATCATGAGCTTGGTCAGCGGTTCGCGAAAGAGAATGCGGGATGCGATTGCTGTCAGCGCCACCCCGCAAGCAGTCCAGATGCCGTACGCAACGCCGATCGTCAGGCCCGCGTCGAGTGCGAGCGTGAGGAAAGCGAAAGCGGCGAGGTACCCCACGGTGACAACCGCGAGCCATCGTTTGTCGCTGCCGTCCTGCGACGCCATCCGTAGTGACAACGTCGCGGTGACCTCGGAAATAATTGCAGCGATCAGAAATACGAAAGTCATGCCGGGTCCGCCGGCCCGCTGTCGGCAGCAACCTGGGAACCGAGTTCAACGCAGAGGACTCCGCCGATGACCAGGGCAATGCCGACGCCCATCGTGGCTGTCAGGGGGTCGCCGAAAAGGAAAGTCGCGAACACCGCGGTCAGGACAACTCCGGTTGCGCCCCAGATTCCGTATGCAACACCGAGTCCCATGCCCTCCCGCAGGACGAACGACAACGCGGTGAATGCTGCGAGATATCCGCCGACGACCACGACGTACCAGGCGGGGTGATCGAGGGCCGCGCGCAGAGACAGAGTCGCAGACACCTCGGTCAGGATCGCGGTGATCAACAGGAGCCATTTCTTCACGGTTCGGATTCTGTCAGGCTCCACCGATTCCGGTCGCGCACTACGGTTGAGACATGACGTGCGTGCTGCTCGGCGGAATCCGCCAAGGTGACATCCGCCACGATGTGTCCGGTGGCGATATAACCGCGACGCCGATTCTCGACTGGGGCCACGATGACGTGGCTCGCCTCTACGAGGACATTGCAGAAGGTGCGATCCAGTCGGCGCAGGAGTTCCTGGTGTCGGCGCATCGCAGCGTCGCTGCAAATATTCGGCCGGTGTACGGCCTCGACGACCGGCAACCCGTCTCGGTGACATTGAGCCGAGGACGCGGATCATGCAGTCAGAGACTGGCTATCGTCGAAGCGTTGTCTCGCCGCCGAGGTATCGCCACCCGAGTTCGCGGTCTCGTACTTCGTGGGGAGTTCTGGTACCCGAGATTTCGGCGTCTACATGCGGTGATTCCGAAGTCAGTGCTGCTGGCGTGGCCGGAATTTCTGGTCGACGGGCGCTGGCAGGACATCTCCGAGATCGTTTCACCTGCGGTGGTCTCAGCGCTCGAACCGTTCACGAACACCGGCGAGGAGACACTGTTCGACGCGATCGGACGCGCTCCGATCAGTTGGGGCAAATCAATTTCGTGCGATTGCTTGGACTTCTCCGAATTCGTCGACCGTGATCTGGGCACCTTCGAATCTCGCGACAAGCTCTTCGAGGAATTCGGACAGACGATGTCGACCCCCATCAGAATTCTCGTCGATCCGGTTTTCCGGAACTGGAGTGCATCCGGCTGACGCGCGACGCGAGGTCTAGGCTGTTCTGCATGTCTGTGCGTACCCCATTGGTCCCTGGAACCGTCTCTCCCGTCCTCGCTGTGCCCTCGAAGATCGAGCGGCCCGAGTACGCATGGAAGCCGACCGCCAAAGAGGGCAACGAGCCCTGGGTTCAGACGCCGGAGACGATCGAGGCGATGCGCATCGCCAGCAAGATCGCTGCCGGCGCGCTGCAGGAAGCCGGCAAGGCTGTCGCTCCCGGTGTCACGACCGACGAGCTCGACCGCATCGCACACGAGTTCATGCTCGACCACGGCGCATACCCGTCGACGTTGGGCTACAAGAGCTTTCCCAAGTCGTGCTGCACGTCTCTCAACGAGGTGATCTGCCACGGAATCCCCGACTCGACCGTGATCCAGGACGGAGACATAGTCAATATCGACGTCACCGCGTACATCAACGGAGTGCACGGGGACACCAATGCGACGTTCCTCGCCGGTGACGTGTCCGAAGAGAACCGCTTGCTCGTCGAGCGCACACACGAGGCAACGATGCGGGCCATCAAAGCCGTCAAGCCCGGCCGCGCGCTCAACGTGATCGGACGCGTCATCGAGTCCTACGCCCATCGGTTCGGGTACGGCGTCGTCCGGGACTTCACCGGACACGGAATCGGCGAGACCTTCCACAACGGCCTCGTGATCCTGCACTACGACGAGCCCGCAGTCGAGACGATCATCGAACCGGGCATGGTCTTCACGATCGAACCGATGATCAACCTCGGTGGTATCGACTACGAGATCTGGGAGGACGGCTGGACCGTCGTCACCAAGGACCGTAAGTGGACGGCGCAGTTCGAGCACACCTTGGTGGTCACCGAGACCGGTGCAGAGATTCTCACCCTGCCTTGAGTTCGGCGATGCGCGGCGCTCTGCTGGTAGCCGGCACTACTTCCGACGCAGGCAAGAGCGTTCTGGTAGCCGGATTGTGTCGCATGTTGGCGCGTCGAGGCGTCCGAGTGGCGCCGTTCAAGGCGCAGAACATGTCGAACAACTCCGTGGTCACGCTGGACGGCGGAGAGATCGGCCGTGCGCAGGCACTTCAGGCGCGGGCATGCGGTCTGGAGCCGAGTGTTCGATTCAATCCCGTGCTGCTCAAGCCGGGGAGTGATCGCACTTCGCAACTGGTCGTTCGGGGCAAGGCGATGACCACGGTGGGTGCTCGCGATTACATGCAGCATCGGCAGTGGCTTCGCGCCGTCGTGGCCGAAGATCTCGAATCGCTTCGATCCGAGTTCGACGTCGTGATCTGTGAAGGCGCCGGTTCACCGGCCGAAATCAACTTGCGCGCAACGGATCTTGCCAACATGGGATTGGCTGAGGCTGCGCAGATTCCGGTCGTCGTCGTCGGTGACATCGATCGCGGCGGCGTCCTGGCCCATCTGTTCGGGACCGTTGCTGTGCTCTCGCCGAGCGACCAGGCATTGATCGCGGGATTTGTGATCAACAAATTCCGCGGTGACGTTGCACTGTTGGAACCCGGACTGGATCAACTGCGCAGCCTCACCGGTCGACCCACTCTCGGAGTGATCCCGTTTGCCGACGATCTTTGGCTCGACGCCGAGGATTCGCTTGGCGTCACCGGCAACGCCCCGGTAGGGCGCCCTGGCCCACCCATCGGTTCGGCCTGGCTCACCGTTGCTGCGGTTCGGCTCCCCCGCATCTCCAACTCGACGGATGTCGAGGCGCTGGCATGTGAACCGGGCGTGGCAGTTTCGTGGGTGACCGATCCGTCGCGGATCCGCGACGCAGACCTCGTGGTGATCCCCGGTAGTAAGTCCACCGTGAGTGACCTCGAGTGGTTGCGGAGTACCGGCCTGGCTGACGAGATCATCGCCCGAGCGGGCCGCGGGCAGGCGGTGCTGGGAGTCTGCGGCGGATACCAGATGCTGGGTAATTCGATCGTCGACGAGGTCGAATCAGGATCAGGGACCACCGCAGGACTCGGTCTGCTGGACCTCGACATCGAATTCGCTTCGGACAAAGTGCTGGCGCAGGTAACCGGTTCCGCCGACGGTATCTCGGTGTCGGGGTACGAGATTCATCACGGACGCGTCGTGCACAACGGGGACCGTCCATTGCTGGCGGACTCGGGCGGTGTGCCGGAAGGCAGTGTGCGAGGGTCTGTTCGAGGGACACACTGGCATGGTCTCCTGGAAAGTGACGACTTTCGGCGCAGCCTTCTGCGTGAGATCGCGGTTCCCGGTTTTGTTGCTGCACCCGACACCTCGGTTGCCGCGGTGCGAGAACAACAACTCGACCTTCTCGCTGATCTCGTCGAGCAGCACCTCGATCAGGATCTACTCGAGAAACTGATCAACGGTGGGGCGCCGATCGGGCTTCCCGTCATTGCCTCCGCACTCGAAGCCTGAGAGCGCTCCCGCGGGCGTCGACGTGGACGCGGTAGAATAGCCAGGCCTCACTCCCGCGACGGCTCCCTAGTAGGAGTGTGCGCGGTGACAGATCAATTCGACGGCTTGCTTACCGACTTCAGTGACGAGGTGCTGGTCGACTCGGCAATGCTCGGCGATCATGCGGCCTTCGACGTCATCGTTCGCCGATACGGCCCGCACTTGTATCGATTTGCCCGTCGACTCGTCACCAGTGAGAGTGACGTCGACGACATCGTCCAGGAAACCTGCGTTGCCGCCTGGCGCCAACTTCCGGGGTTTCAGCGGCGCTCGAGCATCAAGACCTGGTTGTTCGCGATCTGCTCTCGCAAGATCGCGGATGTCCATCGAAAAGTCGGCTCCTGCGCCGCCGATGTGGACGGACTTCGGGACGAAGTCGATACTCGATTGCGCGATCCGAGCGAGGAAGTATGCGGCACAGCATTTCTCGACGCCCTTGAAGCCGAACTCGATCGTCTACCGCTGCGTCAGCGCGCCGCCTGGGTCTTGCGGGAAGTGGAGGGCATGACGTATCCACAGATCGCAGTTGTCCTGGAACTGAGTCCGGACGCGGTTCGTGGCCAACACACTCGGGCGAGGCGGAATCTGGGTCTCGCGCTCGACCGATGGCGATGACGACTCGGCGGTTTGCCGGGTTCTGTCACCGAACTCACTCTCCTGACGGCCCGGGTAGCTGGAAGAATGCTTCGTCGTGGATACCGCTTTCGACCCCAGAGGCTTCGACCCGAGAACCGAGGATTCGGTGCCGTCGGTAATGCCGGACGATGCGACGGCAACGGGTGCTGACGTCGCCGTCGAGGCTGCGGAAACTCGGCTGACTGCAAGCGCGGTCCGGGAGTTGCTGGCAGCGCTCGGAGGAAGTATCGGCGACGAGGACGAACTCGTGGTTTTGCTCCAGCGCGCCGTCGAAATCGCGAACGACGCCATTGAGGGCGCCGACAGCATCGGCGTCACCATCGATCTGGCCGGGCAGACCTACACCGCCGTTCATACCGATTCGCGGACTCTGCGTGTCGACATCGAGCAGTACGACGCCGGCGACGGACCATGTCTGCACGCCGCTCGAACCGGTGAAACCGTTGTCGTCGATGCCGAGACCAGCGCGGAACGCTGGCCGCGGTTCGCGGCGGCGGCGAAGGACGAAGGGATCAAGTCCTTTCTCGCGGCGCCGCTCTTCACGCCGGATCAGCGACTGGGTTCGTTCAACCTGTACGGACGCGCCTCAGCGGCATTCGACCGGGTCGACGCGGATGTCATGGAGATTCTCACGACAACGGTCTCACGCGCGATCGGCGACTTCTCTCGTTTCAAGTCCGCCAAGGCGGTGGCTGATGCCTTGCAACGTGCGCTCGAGACCCGGGCGCCGATCGAACAGGCCAAAGGCATGCTGATGGCCATCCATCGGATCGACGCCGACACCGCATTTCACATGCTGCGCAAGCAGTCTCAGACGACGAATACCCGGTTGCGCGACGTGGCAGCCGAGATCGTCGAGACGTATTCGGCGCCGCCTACCGCTGTCTAGTTCGAGGGGGACCGACGTACAGCCTCGAGCGCGACGACGACGCCCGCGGCGACAACCACGTGCATCAGCGCGAGCATGACCGTGCTGGCGGCGTCGAAGTCCGCGGCAATGGTCAAAGCGATGGTGCCGAGCGCCACGACTGCACCCACGATCTGGGCGATGCGGATGATCGGCTCCCACTTCAGTGTGATCAACATTGCGACCGACAAACCGACCAGCAGTGGCACCACCGTCAATGTGATGACCCCACCAGGCGCGACGCTCGCCGGCTTTCCCTGATCTGTCATCTCGAAGGATCCGCCCAATGCGAGGCCGATCAACCACAGGATCAGATTGACGACGAGAGCAATTATCGTGGCGCCGAGTACGGCACGTGGCTTGGTGACGTGGAGGTTGTGTGCGGTTGACGTGATTGCAGACATGGTGTTCTCCCGGCTCGATGCGATGGTCTTGTGACGTCGCTCTGGTGAATAGACCCGCCGGCGGGCAGAAACTCATCGCTGAGGTTGACTATTGCCCGTCGACGACGGGCACTGCGGTGCCGGTGACCGAGATACCGCCGTCGACTGGGATGTCGACCTCGAGCACACTGGGACGCCCGACGTGTCGGCCCTGGTGGATGGTGATCCGCCGCGGAGTGGCCGCGGGTTCGAGTTTGCGCAGGTAACCGCCGGTCGACGCCGCTGCGGACCCGGTTGCGGGATCCTCGACGATGTTTCCCACCGGAAACAGATTTCGGGCTTCGAAGGTGTTGTCGTCGAGGGGGTGCAGGATTGTCACAGTGCCGGCCCACCCCTGCGCGTCCATCAGAATTCGCATTGCGGATGGATCGAAGGTGAACTCGTCGAATGTCGACTGATCACGAAGTACGACGATCGGGTGAGTGTTGCCGGCGTACGAAAGCATTGCGGGATACCGCGCGTCGAGCGCAGACGAATCGACGCCGATGAGCCCGAGCAGCGCTGTCAGCACGGCGTGATCGATCGGCGAGACCGACGGTTCGACGCTGGTGAAGGTCGCGGTCGACCTTCCGTCCTCGTCGGTCGCCGTGTCGATGGATACCGGTCCGATCGGTGTTTCGAATGTGAAGGTTCCGTCGCCGTCTCGCTCGGTGAGAGCGATGGCCGTCGCAATAGTGGCATGACCGCAGAACGGTACTTCGGCGATAGGGGAGAAGTACCGGATCCGGCTGTGGCGCGGGTTGCCTCCGAGTTCCGGTTCGATGAGGAACGCCGTCTCGGCATACCCGACTTCGGCTGCAACGGATTGTAATTCGGGGTCGTCGAGCCCGCGGGCGTCGAGCAGCACGCCGGCGGGATTACCGCCGGCCGGATCCGAACTGAACGCAGTCAGTCGGAGGATGTCGTGAGAAGTTGCCATGTCGACCATCTTTGTCCGCTGTCGTCCATCGGGGGAAGAGACATCGCGCGATTGCGGTCCGCGATCTTCGAACTGGACTGCCTCCGGAACAAACCGGCCGCATGGCGTCGTTGGTGCAGATATGAGCAATGACACAGACACCGCCGAAGCGTTGTTCGCACTCGTGGCCCAGGGAAAACAAGGCGTGCTGGCAACCGTCAAGCGTGACGGCCGCCCACAGTTGTCCAACATCATTTACCGCTGGGACGGCGAGTCGAAGACGGCTTCAGTGTCCATCACAGCCGATCGCGCCAAGAGTAAAAATGCGATCCGCGATCCGCGGGTTTCCCTTCACGTCAGCGCGCCCGACTTCTGGAGCTACGCCGTGATCGAAGGACTTGCCATGGTGACACCCGTCGCGGCCGATCCTCACGACGAAGTGTCTGACGCACTGGTCGAGCTGTACCGGGACATCAGCGGTCAGGATCATCCCGATTGGGAGGAGTACCGCGAAGCGATGGTTGCGGAGCGTCGACAGATCCTCACGGTGCGCGCTGATCACGTCTACGGAATGACGAGGCTCCCCAAGCCGTCCGGTACCTGAACTGCGTTCGTTCAGGTAGGGAGATAACGTTACGAGTTAATATGTAATGGTGAAAACCGAGTCTCCCGCCCGTATCGGACGACCACGCGACCCAGGCAAGGACGAGGCTGTGCTGCTTGCAGCTCGCACACTGCTGGCCGAAGTCGGGTACCAGCAGACGACCATTTCGGCGATTGCCAGGACTGCCGGTGTCAATACGCCGGCCATCTACCGTCGCTGGCCGTCACGGGAAGCCCTGATCGAAGAAGCAGTGCATGGACCAGGCGGACATCCGTTGCCTCGGTCGACCGGTGATTTGCGGGTGGATCTGACGACGTGGGTGCACATCTTCCTGGTTCGCGCTGCCCGACCCGCGGCGCGGGCCGGAGTTCCTGGCCTGCTTGCTGATTCGCGGACGGTGGAGGCGCGACAACGTCTGTTGGCTATCGGTGCACCGGTTCGTGCAGCGTTTCAGGATCTGCTGGACGACGCGGTGAGGCGTGGTGAGATCCCGGCAGGTGCGGATGCGATGTTCTTGTTCGACCTGCTGGCCGGGACGACGACAATGCAGGGGTTGACCCGTGGGCTCGAGGGTCAGGACGGCTTTGTAGATGCCCTCGCACGATCTCTGTACGTCCTGGCTGCGCATCCGGCCGATGCCGTCGGGACGGAAGCGGTGGGGCAATGATCTCGGTTTCGGTGGACGGCGGCGTTGCCGTCGTGACCCTCGACAGGCCTGACAAACGGAATGCCTTCAACAAGCACATGGGTCGAGACTTGGGGCAGGCGTACCGAAAGCTCGACGAAGACGATTCCGTTCGCGTGATCGTGCTGACCGGTGCGCCACCAGCATTCTGCGCGGGTGCAGATCTGGGCGACGGCGCCGGCACCTTCGATTCACCTGACGGCGAGCAGTTTTCGTCATCACCGGTGGATCCGCCGGCGTTCGAGTTGCGAAAGCCGGTCATCGCAGCGGTGAACGGACATGCGATCGGAATCGGCCTCACCATCGCGATGCAGGCCGATATCAGAATCTTTGCAGCTGACGCCAAGTATGCAATTCCGCAGGTTCGCCTCGGTGTGTTGCCGGATGCGATGGCGCATTGGACGGTTCCGCGCGTCGCCGGAATGGCTGTGGCTGCCGACATCCTTTTGACTGGAAGGACGTTCGACGGAGCCGAGGCAATCGCGCTCGGGTTGGGTAGCCGTTGCCTGCCCGCTGACGAAGTGCTTTCGGCGGCGTTGGTGATCGCCCGAGACATTGCGACGAACACTGCACCGATGTCGGTGGCACTCTCGAAGCGACTGCTCTGGCAGAGCCAGAGCAGCAGCTGTCGACCAGAGACGGTGGCGGCCATCGAAACGGACCTGCATCTACGCGTCATGGGGAAGCCGGACGCGGTGGAAGGTGTTCGTGCATTCATGGAACGGCGCACGCCTGTGTGGGTTTCGCGCTTGTCCGCCGAGTGGCAGGAAATCCCGTCGGAATGATTCGGGAGCCTTGCGGAAAATCACACGCGGACGACTACGCGTCTAGCAGCAACTGTTCGAGACGATGTTTGCAGAACGCGGTGATATCCGTATGTTCGCCGAGTTGGAGATGCGTGGACAGGCGCAGGAGCGGAACAGCGAGCAGAACTGCAGCGAGTACCTCGTTGAACAAAAGGTTCTCGACCCTCCAGCCGGTCAGTTCCTCGTAGCGGGCAATGGTCTCTTCTCGGCTGGGAGTGCCTGGCAAAGGTGTGTGCCCCTCGAATTCGCTACACGCCCAATCGAGAAACAACAGCCAGGCGAGGTCGGCCTCGTGATCGCCGAGGTAGGCCATCTCCCAATCGAGAACCCCGGCGATCGACTGGTCCGGGCCGTAGAGGATGTTCGACATCCGGGCATCGCCCCAGCACAGTGTCACATGTTCGGGTTGGTAGATGTTCTCCCTCAGCCAGGCCAGTGCTTTGTCGAATATCGGCGGTAGGTCCGGCGATGCCCAACGAACGGCCCAGTCGAGGTAGTTCACCGCCTGTTCGACCGGATGGGTGCCGAACTTGGGGTAGGAGAGGAATCCGAGCTCGAGCTTGTCCAGGTCCAAGCGATGAATCTGCGCAATCGTCTCGACGCATCCCCACCACATCTTCGCTCGGCCTGCCTCATCGGCTTCGAAGTAGGTTCCGGCACTGTGATACGACGGAAAGTCGCTGGGCGCCTCGGCATTACCGATGCGGTCCATGACGTAATAGGGGCTGCCGAGTGGGTTGTCGCCGCTGTCGATCCACCGAACGTGGGGGACTGCGAGGTCGGACTTCGCGAGCCTTTGTGTCACGAGGAACTGGCGGCGGAGATCGTAATCGGGGAACAGCGAAACCTCCGGTGGACGCCGGAAAACAAAACCACTCGACTCGCCAGTGGCGCCATCGAGGTCGAACAGGTATGTCTCCGTCGAGAATCCGCGTTCGGTGCGCTTGAAATTGACGATCTTGGCGCCTCGAGTACCCGGAATATGCTCCCGGACAAGTGGTTCAAGGGCGGGTGCGATGTCTTCTGCGGCTGTTCGGTCAGTCATTGTTCGTACCTGTCCGGGTGTTGCTCCAATCGGTGTACCCGTAGCGGGGATTCACGCCCATGAAGACCATTTCCACGAGCCCGTATCCGACTTTGTCTCCCATGCGGACCTCGCACAGTGTCTCGCTGAGCATGCTCACCTGCCGGATTTCATCGAGGTTCGTGATGTCGACGGTGAAGCTGTCGCTGAAGTCCTTGCCGCGGTACATGCCGGAGGCGTACCCCCGGTACTCGTCGTAACCGGCCAGTCCGGGCCAGAAATCGCACACTGGATTCACCTCGATCACGTCGGTGGTCCGGTCCGCTCGGTGCACGGTGAAAGTGCCGGATTCGACCACCCGCATGTCGTCACGGAATTTCAGATCGTGCTCGACGTCGATGATCGGTAGCGCGTCCTTGCCGGAACCGATCGGGAAGAGCACCTCGCCCTCGAACTGCCAGCGCGCGCCGGTACTGGTTTCGCGCTGCGCGAAATGCACTACCTCGTCGTCGAATTGGAATATCCCCATGTAATAGAGGACTCCGTCCGGAATCTCGGACGGCTGCAGGTTCGCGCCCTCGGACAGACTGCCGCCGCCACCGCCGTGTCGTACGCCCCACGAGTGATCGCGGCCGAACCACCAGTTGTCCGGATCGATGTCGATGCGGGTGCCGTCGATTTCGATCCAACCCGTGATGGTGCCGTTCTGGTAGAAGCGTCGGGCGTCTTCGCGAACGCGGCCGCGCGTGCGATGGAACGCTGCCGTCTGCTCGTACACCGGGAAGTCGCCGTGGAAGTCGAGTTGCAGGCTCAATCCGTGTTCGTTTGCGTCGACCGTGGAACGTACCTGGCGGAGTGGTTCGACGACTTCATAGGTGTACGGCCCCACACTCCACGCTGCCAGTCCTCCGGTCTGAGGGTTCAACTCGGTGGACAGGCGCACCACGCGGGCTTCCTCACCCCTGCGCGTCACCATCGCGTAGGCGTCGAGGACGTTGCGGTTCGGGTATTTGGCCAGTCCCGTCATGATGCTGATCTCGCCCGTTTTGTCGAAGCCGTACATCACGATGCGTTCGGTCCAGCGCAGGTCACTTTGGGAGACGTGGTCGAGTGTCGTCGAGAGTTGATGAATGAGTAGTTCGTCGTGCGGTGTGATCACAGTCGGTCCTTCTGTCGACGAAGTGGGGTATCCACAATCTATTACGGAGCGCTACGCAACGTAATGGTTTTCGGCGAAACAGGTCGGGTACTGTCCGCAGTTGTGGACGAACGCAGAGATCGACGTATCGGCACCGTCGGAGTGGGGCGCCCTCGAGATCCGCAGGTGGACGACGCCATTCTCACCGCCGCCCGCGAGTTGCTGGCGGAGCAGGGTTACCAGAAGGCCACGATCACAGCCATCGCGCGACGGGCTCAACTGGGCACTGCCGCAATTTATCGGCGCTGGGCGACCAAGGAATCCATCATCGAGGATGCGGTCTTCGGAATGCAGGATGCTGCGCTACCGGTGACCACGTCGAATTTGCGTGACGACATGCAGGCCTGGACGAGATGGTTCCTCGCGAGAGTTGCCGAACCGGCAACGCGCGCAGCGATTCCCGGCCTGCTGTCGGCCTACCATCAGGAAGACGGCGCCTACGAACAACTGGTTCGGAGATCGGAAGACCCGGCCCGGCTCGCACTCGCCGAGCGAGTGCGTGTCGAATTTCCCGAGCGGTCCGACGCGGAAATCGTGTCGACCGCCGATGTGGCCTTCGACATTCTCGTTGCAACCACCATCGTGCGGGGCCTCACGAGTGGCCTCGCCGACGGTGACGCGTTCTGCGCGCGCACTGCGGACGCACTGGTTCTGCTGGTTACGTCGACGGGAACCGAGATCAGCCGGCAATGAGGGGCTGACCGAGGCGCTTCCTCCGATCAGGCGCTCGGTGCTTCGCCCACCCCCCACCTCGAGCGAACAAATCGGACTCGCCGGCGGTGGTGAGAATGTATGAGTGGTCATACTTCTGTCGACTCCAGGGTCCTCCACAGTGTGGATCGCGTACCGTTTCCAGACATGGAATTGACTCGAGTAGCGGTGGGCAGTGGTTCGTGCACCGTTCGGATCGACGGGCCGGTCAGCAAGCATGCGGTACTCCTGCTCCCCGGCAAGGGCGACCCCGTCGACTTGTACGACGATGTGTGTGAGCGACTGCACCATTCGGATCTGCGGACCGTCGCGGTGGAATCGATCGAGAATCTCGACGAGACCTCGGCAGTGGTACTTCTGGACGAGTTGAACATCGCCTGGGTGAATCTGGTCGGTCACCGGGAGGGCGCCGATCTCGCGTGGCTGTTGGCTGCACGTCAGTTCGGCCGCTTCGCGAGTTTGATCGCCGTGGACCGTGGACATCCGTCGGCCAGCGATATTGCCGGCGTACCGCCGGTCGAGGTTCCGACCACCGTAGTCGTGGGCAGTGGAGGTCGGGCCATCGCCGACGCCAGCGGTCGTTTCGTGTACTCCGACTTCCGCGTGACGGAACTTCCGGGTGTCGACGACGTCGTCAAGTCGGCACCGGCCGAACTCGCAACCGAGATCGTGCTGCGTACCAGCCCCTGGTGAAACTCTGACCTACGAAAAGGCGGGCACTCCCACTGTGCGGAGTGCCCGCCTTTTCGGCGTCATTAGGGCTGCGGGGCTCAGATGTCGAGGCCGAGCAGCGCGTTCTCGACCACTTCGGCCAGGGCCGGGTGGATCCAGTACTGGCCACGCGCCATGTCCTGAGCTGACAAACCGAAGCTCATCGCCTGGATGAGGGGCTGGATGACGGTCGGAGCCTGAGTGCCCATGACGTGGGCACCGAGGATGCGTCCGGTGCCGCGCTCGGCGATCACCTTGCAGATGCCCTCCTGATCCTCCATCGCCCAGCCGTACGCGACGTCGCCGTATGCCTGCACCTTGACGGTGATGTCGAGTCCGGCGTCGCGAGCCTGCTTCTCCGTCATTCCGACGTCGGCGATCTGCGGGTCGGTGAACACGGCTGCCGGCACGAAGCGGTGATCGGTGCTGCGAAGCTCGGACGTGTCCTTCCAAGCGTCCTGAAGCAGGTTGTGCTGAACAACGCGCGCTTCATGGTTGGCGACGTGCTTGAGCTGGTACGGCGACGAGACGTCACCGAGTGCGAAGACGCCCTCGGCGGTGGTGCGTTGGTATTCGTCGACCACGATCGAGCCCTTGTCGTCGAGTTCGACGCCGGCCTTGTCGAGACCGAGTAGATCGCCGTTGGGCTGGCGGCCCACTGCTACGAGAAGGACGTCACCGGAAACGACTGTGCCGTTTGCCAGTTCGACGGCAATTTTGTCGCCGTCGCCGCGTACCGACGTGAGGGGGGAGCCCAGATGGACGTCCCACTTCTGTTCGGCCAACTCGGTGAAACGCTCGGAGATCTCGTCGTCGAGGTGCCGCAGCAGTCTCTGGCTGCGACCGATGATCGAGACACGAGAACCCAACGCGGAGAACACGTGTGCGAACTCGGTGGCGATGAATCCGGAGCCGACGATCACCAGGTGCTCGGGAAGTTCGGGCAGTCGCATGATGTCTTCGTTGGTGTAGTACGTCACACCGCTCGACGCGATCTCTTCCGGGATGATCGGACGCGAACCGGCAGCGATGACCACCTGGTCGGCGGTGATCGTCTCGCCGGTTCCGGTGTCGATCGTCTTGTCGCCGGTGAACGTGGCGTGGCCGCGGTAGACGGTGGTGTTGGGACTGTCTTCGCTGCGGTACCGCTCACCACCTGCGGAAATGGGATCGATGCGGCCGAAGACGCGCTTGACGATGTCGGACCAACGGACGCCGTCGAGCGTGGCGTCGACGCCGTACTTCTCGGCAGTGGTGATGGTGCGTGCCACCTCGGCGGCGTAGACGAACATCTTGGTCGGGATACACCCGACATTGAGACACGTTCCGCCGAAGGTGCCCTCTTCGAGGATTGCGATCTTCTTGCCGTCGAACCGCTCGTCGGGCAGCGAGTTTCCGGATCCGCTGCCGATGATTGCAAGGTCGTAGTGCGTCACTGCGCGATCTCCTGTGTGTTGCTTGCTGTGCTTGCCGAACTTTCTGCGGCCGGAGTGAGGTGGCCGTCGAGCCACTCCAGCCACAGGTCGAGTTCGGAAAAGGCTGTGGCCAAGGGCTTCTCGGTCGAAAGAAACACGTCGTGACGGGCGCCGTCGATCGGGACGATGGTGGTGCGATCGCCGAGGCAACCCGCCCAGCGTGCGATCTGCTTGACGTCGAGAACGGAATCGGCGAGGTCGACGCTCGGGTTGTACGCCTTGGTGAACTGCGACTTCTTCGAGCGCAGAATCAGCGCAGGCACTCCGATGTCGAGGCCGCGGTGAAGTTTCGCGTGACCCGCTCGGACGGCCCGCATCCAGCCGAAGGTGACGGGGCAGCCGGCCAGCGGCTTCCAGTCGAGGTTGTAGTCCCACACTCCGTTTGCCGAAACATGAAGGCTGGAACCGTAAGTCGGTAGTCCGGTTCCCGGGATCACCGTCTTCGCCGATACCCGACCGAGGGCGTCGATCGCGGAGGTTCCCACGTTACGAACCACCGAGGGGCCCTGAAGATCGAACCAGGGGCTGTTGAGCACCAGCCCGCAGATTCCGGCGCCGTCGCTGCCACCGGGCTTGCGCTGCAAACGGTTCAGCCACAGCGGAACGATCAGACCTCCGGTCGAGTGCGCCATGAGCAGCACCTCGCTCCCGTCGGTCTCGCTGCGGACGATGCGCAGCGCCTCGTTCAGTTCGGCGTCGTAGAGCGCAAGGTCGGAGACGTAGTGCGCCGTGTGTCCCGGCTTGAGGGATCGCCCGCACTTGCGCAGGTCGAGTGCGAAGAATGCGTAGCCCTGCTCGGCAAAATGCTCGGCCAGGTGCTTCTGGAAGAAGTAATCGGTGAATCCGTGCACGTACAAGACGGCACGACGTGTCTTCACCGCCTCCTTCCGCGGTTGGTAGCGGACCAGTGTTGCGTCCACCTCGCCTTCGCCGTCCGGATCCGTTCCGAGCGGGATCGTCAGCTGCTGATATCCGTCACCGAGGACGTCTGGAACCCAAGTAGTCACAAATCACAATCTAATCGTCGTTTCGGGTGCGCGTTGTAGAGCACAATTGGGGGTGGTGAACCGCGCGAGTACGCACGGGTAACCTATTCGGCGTAACACAGCAGGCGGATGCGCGCACGGCTAATGACAAGGAAGTCGATTCTCCAGTGTCGAATCAGAACGCGGTAGAGACGAAGACGGATGTAGTGCTCGTGGGCGCAGGCATCATGAGCGCCACGCTGGGTGCATTGCTGCGCCAGCTGCAGCCCGATTGGTCGATCTCGACCTTCGAGCGGCTCGATGCCGTCGCAGCCGAGAGCAGCGACCCCTGGAACAACGCGGGAACCGGTCACTCCGCCCTGTGTGAGCTCAATTACACCCCGGAGAACTCCGACGGCACGGTCGACATCAAGAAGGCCGTCAACGTCAACGAGCAATTCCAGGTGTCCCGCCAGTTCTGGGCACACGCGGTCGAGCAGGGCGTCCTGACTCAGCCCAAGGAATTCATCAACCCCATCCCACACGTGAGCTTCGTTCACGGTGAGGCCAACGCCAAGTACCTGCGTGCTCGCTACGACGCACTTGCCGGCCACACGCTCTTCCGCGGCATGGAGTACATCGAAGATCCGGCCGAGTTCAGCGAGCGTTTGCCGCTCATGGCCAAGGGACGCGACTTCTCCGATCCCATCGCCCTGAACTGGAGCCAGGACGGCACCGACGTCGATTTCGGAGCGCTCACCAAGCAGCTCATCGGCTACATCGGTAAGACCGGCGGCAAGATGTACTTCGGCCACGAGGTCACCAACCTGACCCAGAACTCGGACAAGTCCTGGACCGTCAAGGTCACCAACCGTCGCACCGGCGAAAAGCGCACCGTTCGCTCGCGCTTCGTGTTCGTCGGTGCCGGTGGCGGCGCCCTGCACCTGCTGCAGAAGTCCGGCATCAAGGAAGCCAAGGGCTTCGGTGGCTTCCCGGTCAGCGGTGCTTTCCTGCGGTGCACCAACCCCGAACTCATCGACCAGCACAGCGCCAAGGTCTACGGCAAGGCTGCCGTCGGCGCCCCGCCCATGTCGGTGCCGCACCTCGACACCCGTGTCATCGGCAACAAGCCGGGTCTGCTGTTCGGCCCATACGCCGGATGGTCGCCGAAGTTCCTCAAGCAGGGTCGCGTCACGGACCTGCCCGGCTCGGTCAAGCCGAACAACATCCTCTCGATGCTCGGCGTCGGCGTCAGCGAGCTCGGCCTGGTCAAGTACCTGGTCAGCGAACTCGCCAAGAACGAAGCCGGTCGCATCTGGGATCTGCGTGAATTCGCGCCCAAGGCGCAGGCTCAGGACTGGGAGCTCATCACCGCGGGCCAGCGCGTCCAGGTGATCCGCCGTGCCAAGGGCAAGGGCGGCGTCCTCGAATTCGGTACCGCTGTGGTCGCCGCTGAGGACGGCTCCATCGCCGGCCTGCTCGGCGCTTCGCCCGGTGCGTCCACGGCCGTCCCGGCGATGCTGGACGTCCTCGAGCGCTGCTTCCCGACCGAGTTCCAGGGTTGGAAGGGCAAGCTTCGTGAGATGGTTCCGTCCATCGGCGTCAAACTCACTGACAACGAAGGCCTGTTCAACCAGGTCTGGGATTGGTCCTCGAAGGTTCTCGAGCTCGATTCCGCTGGTGCTTCCGAATCGGCTCCGGTCGCGGATACCGTCGCGACTGTGTGATAGTCCAACCCATGACGGCAACAGCAGCTTTGAAGCGTTCATGGGCACTCGACCTCGACAACAAGACGTTCTACGAGTTGTTGAAGCTTCGAGTGGAGGTCTTTGTCGTCGAGCAGGCCTGCCCGTATCCCGAGTTGGACGGGCGGGACCTGCTGACGGAAACACGCCACTTCTGGCTCGAGCAGGACGGCCAGGTGGTGTGCACACTCCGTCTGCTCGAAGAGCACGACGACGGAAACAAGAGCTTCCGAATCGGACGCCTCTGCACGTCGCGTCAGGCTCGCGGCCAGGGCCACACGACCCGCCTCCTGCAGGCCGCACTGGCCGAGGTCGGCGAAGCGCGGTGTCGGATCAACGCCCAGACCTACCTGGTCGAGATGTACGCCAAGCACGGATTCAAGGCTGACGGCGAAGAGTTCATCGAAGACGGCATCCCGCACACCCCGATGCGCCGTGGCGGGGGAGAGCCTTTCGTGGCTGTCAGCTAGTTTGTCGGAGATTTGACCCTGGTCGGCTCGTGGAAAAGCGAGCCGACTAGGGTTTTTTCGATACCGAATGTTCGCGGGGAAGTCCTGTTCGATCCAGGCGCGGTCCCGCCACTGTGAAAGATCTCTCCTCTACCGACTGACCGGGAGATCTCAGCCAGGTTGCCGCGACATTCGAGTGCAGCCAAATTCTCGGCGAGGAAACCGAGAGGTGGAGGGATATCGACGTGCGAAGTGAAGAAGATCGACCAGTGGCGGGCTTCCCGTTCAGTGCTGTGGTCGGCCAGGATCAATTGCGGTTGGCGCTGATTCTGTGTGCTGTGCATCCGGGGATCGGTGGAGTCCTGGTCCGCGGTGAGAAGGGAACTGCCAAGTCGACGGTCGTGCGCGCGCTGACTGCGCTGCTGCCCGCGGTCGACGACGCCGGAACGACACGACCGGCCCGCTTGGTGGAACTGCCCGTCGGCGCCACCGAGGACCGAGTGATCGGGTCCATCGACCTCGAGAAGGTTCTCCGCGACGGTGAGCGCGCTTTCCAACCTGGACTGCTCGCCGCCGCTCACCAGGGAGTTCTGTACGTCGACGAGGTGAATCTGCTTCACGACCACCTGGTCGACGTGCTTCTCGACGCCGCGGCGATGGGTCGCGTTCACATCGAGCGTGACGGAATCTCCCATTCGCACCCGGCTAAATTCGTACTCGTCGGCACGATGAATCCCGAAGAGGGAGAACTGCGTCCGCAGCTGTTGGACCGTTTCGGACTGGCGGTCGATGTCGCAGCTTCCCGCGACGTCGACGTACGCATGGAAGTGGTGCGTCGCCGGCTCGACTACGAGCGCGACCCCGAGGCGTTTGTCGCTCGGTACGAATCCGCCGATGAGGAGCTCGCGGCCGAAATCCTCACGGCGCGTGAGAAACTGGACTCGGTCGAGCTGAGCAACCGCGAGCTGCGTCGTATCGCCTCACTGTGTGCGTCGTTCGACGTCGACGGTATGCGCGCGGACTTGGTGCTGGCGCGCACCGCGACCGCCCACGCTGCCTGGCGAGGCGACAGTGAGGTCACTGCGGAGGATGTGCGAGTGGCTGCGGAACTGACGCTGCCGCATCGCCGCCGCCGCGATCCGTTCGACGAGCCCGGCTTGGATCAGCAGCAGTTGGACGATGCACTCGAGCAGGCCGATCAGGACGCCCAGTCGCAGGTCGAGGACGACGCGCGCGACGGAGAGCCCGAACCTCCCGAGAATCCCGAAGACCGTGGCCCTGACGAAGACCGTGGCCCGGAAGATGGTGGCCCCGAAGAGGGCGGTCCTGACGACGAGGGTCCGGACGACGACGGCCCGGAAGACCCTGACGGACCTGGTGGGGGAGTATGCGCTACCGATCGCCCCTCGGCGCCACCGGCCGGCGAATTCAAGGCCAAGCTCCTCGAGGTTCCTGGTGTCGGCGAAGGTGCACCGGGACGCCGCTCGCGGTCCATGTCGTCCCGTGGACGAGTCGTGCGGTCCACGCGGGAACGTGGCCACGGATTGCATCTGACGAGCACGGTCTTCGCCGCAGCCGAGTCTCAAGTTGCCCGTGGTCGCACTGCTGGACGGCTGCGGCTGGCACCTGCTGATCTCCGCGGCGCGATTCGTGAAGGGCGAGAAGGCAATCTGATCGTCTTCGTTGTCGACGCGTCGGGGTCGATGGCAGCACGCGACCGCCTCTCCGCGGTCACCGGTGCGGTTGTCTCGTTGCTCCGCGACGCCTATCAGCGCCGCGACAAGGTCGCGGTCATCACTGTCCGTGGTCGTGAAGCAGAGCTCGTACTGCCGCCGACCTCTTCGGTGGACATCGCCGTCCGTCGCCTGCAGTCGATGCGTACCGGCGGCAAATCCCCACTCGCAGAGGGATTCCTGCGTGCTCGCGAAGTGGTTCTGCGGGAACGGCTTCGTGACCCGCAGCGCCGCGCCCTCGTCGTCACGCTCACCGACGGCCGGGCTACCGGAGGCAAGGACGCGCTGCATCGCGCCCGCGTAGCCGCGCATCTTCTTGCCGATGCCTCCGTCGCGTCCATCGTCGTCGATTGCGAGACCGGCCTCGTGCGTCTGGGGCTCGCAGCCGAGTTGGCCCGAGAACTACGTGGCGGTTACGTCCGCCTTGCCGAATTGTCAGCGCAGCAGGTCGCGGGTGTCGTCCGCGCCGCAGCCTAGATCCCAGCTCAGGAGTTCACGATGCCCAAGGGTGTTCCCGAGACAGTTCCCGACGACGGTCTGACCACGCGTCAGCGTCGTAACGCGCCGGTACTTGCCGTGCACACCGGCCCTGGAAAGGGTAAGTCCACCGCCGCTTTCGGCATGGCGCTGCGTGCCTGGAATCAGGGTTTCGACATCGGCGTGTTCCAGTTCGTGAAGAGTGCCAAGTGGAAGGTCGGCGAGGAAGCCGCGTTCCGCGCGCTCGGAAACCTGCATGACGAAACCGGCGTCGGTGGGCCGGTGCAGTGGCACAAGATGGGCGAAGGTTGGTCATGGACACGCAAGGCCGGTAGCGAGGAAGATCATGCTGCTGCCGCTGCGGAAGGTTGGCAGGAGATCGCGAGAAGGCTTGCAGGCGAGGAGCATCGATTCTATGTCCTCGACGAGTTCACGTACCCGCTCAAGTGGGGTTGGGTGGACGTGGACGAGGTGGTGCAGACACTGCGCGATCGCCCAGGCAACCAGCATGTTGTCATCACGGGGCGTGATGCCCCGCAGGCACTGATCGACGCCGCCGACCTCGTGACCGAGATGACGAAGATCAAGCACCCGATGGATGCCGGCCGAAAGGGTCAACGGGGCATCGAATGGTAAGTCCTTCCACTCCGGCCGTGGTGATCGCCGCTCCTGCCTCGGGTAGCGGAAAGACCACGGTGGCAACGGGATTGATCGGCGCGCTGCGACGGTCCGGTAGCAGCGTTGCACCCTTCAAAGTGGGTCCGGACTACATCGACCCGGGTTATCACGGACTCGCGGCAGGGCGGCCCGGACGCAACCTCGACACTGTTCTGGTCGGCCCGGATCGCATCGGACCGCTCTACCGGCATGGAACCGCCGGCTGTGACATCGCCGTGGTCGAAGGCGTCATGGGTCTGTTCGACGGAAAGATCGACGAGGCCAACTCGCAGCCGTCGGCGGAGGGATCGACGGCGCAGGTAGCGTCGATCCTCGGTTCGCCGGTAATCCTCGTGATCGACGCCCGTGGGCACAGTCAGAGTCTGGCCGCCGTACTCCACGGCTTCGCGACCTACGACGCAGGTGTGCGCATCGGCGGCGTCATTCTCAATCGCGTCGGGAGCGCTCGTCACGAGCAGGTGTTGCGTCATGCGTGCGACAAGGTCGGCGTCGCAGTGCTCGGAGTTGTGCCACGGTTGACGGAACTCGAAGTTCCCTCCCGGCACCTCGGTCTGATTCCGGCGGCCGAGCACGGCGCCGCCGCTGTGGCCGCAGTGGACGCGATGTCCGACTTGATTGCCTCGCACGTCGAACTGGACGCTGTTCGTGCACTGGCCGCCTCGAACGTGGGTGCAGCTGCATGGGATCCGGTTGCCGAGGTCGGCGCACATGCCGAGTCTCGTCCCGTGGTTGCCATGGCGGGCGGCCCTGCCTTCACCTTCGGCTATGCCGAGCACCGTGAACTCCTGACTGCTGCCGGCGCGGACGTGCAGGTGTTCGACCCGTTGCGGGACGAGCTTCCCGCGGGAACTGCTGCTCTTGTCCTTCCTGGCGGGTTCCCGGAAGAGCATGCGGTGGACCTCGCGGCCAATACCGTTCTGCTGCAGCAGGTTCGTGACCTGGCGGACGGCGGCGCACCGATCCACGCCGAGTGTGCCGGTCTGCTCTACCTCGCTCGCAGCTTGGACGGTCACTGCATGGCCGGTGTTGTCGGGGTGGATGCCACATTCGGGAAACGCCTGACCCTCGGGTACCGCGAAGCAGTGGCGATCAGCGATTCCACCCTCTTCGACGCAGGCTCCCGCGTCACCGGTCACGAGTTCCACCGAACGTCTCTCGTCTCGGCGGACGCGGACGGTTGCGGAAGTGCGTGGGGATGGCGGCCCTGGGACGGCGGCAGTGTCCGCGAAGGATTTGTTCGCGGCGGCGTCCACGCGTCGTATCTCCACACTCATCCGGTGGGGCAGCCCGAATCGATCGCGAAGTTCGTCGATGCCGCACGGGGATGACCTCTGTATAGGCGTGGGATTCACGTCGAGCGCCACCGCGAAGGACATCGTCGCTGCGGTGAACGCGGTGCTGCAGGAGCGAGCGAGGATCGTGGTCCTCGCCACTGCGACCGGCAAGGCGGCGTCTGCAGCTCTGCTCGCTGCCGCCGATGAACTGAACGTCCCGATTGTGAGTTTCGACCCGGACGTACTTGGGCGAGTTCAGGTTCCGTCACCGTCGACTCGCGTCGAGCACGCGATCGGGACGGCAAGCGTCGCGGAAGCGGCGGCGATCCTCGCCTCCGGGGGCGGCCCGCTCCTAGTGGCCAAGACTGCCAGGGATGGAGTGACCGTGGCGGCGGCCCGTAAAGTTCCCTCCAGCTTGACCAATTCTGACGACGAAACGGAGTGCGAGTGAGCGAGTCCACCGCAGACGAGACCAACTACTTGGTCGGCCTCAACCTGACCGATCGACGCGTGGTCGTGTTCGGTGGCGGCACTGTGGCTCAGCGCAGACTCGGACTGCTGGTCGCCTCTGGTGCCCGTGTTCACGTCATCAGTCGCGCGTTCACTCCAGCCGTCGAAGGTATGGCCACGGCCGGGCAGATCACCGTCGAAGAGCGCCCGTACGCCGACGGCGACCTCGAAGGTGCGTGGTATGCCATCGCCTCGACCGACGAGCCGGAAACCAATGCGGCGATCGTCGCCGAGGCGGAGCGTCGCCACATCTTCTGCGTGCGCGCCGACAACGCGAAGCACGGCACCGCGGTAACTCCCGCCAGCGCCGAGTACGACGGTATGAGTATCGGAATTCTTGCCGGCGGCGATCACCGTCGTTCGGCAGCAGTCCGCACCGCGGTCGTCGAAGGTCTTCAGTCGGGCGTGCTCGCCGATACGGCCGAGCCGGCCGCTGCGGGCGTAGCTCTCGTCGGTGGTGGCCCCGGTGACCCCGACCTGATCACCGTGCGTGGACGCCGTTTGCTCGCACGCGCTGACGTCGTCGTGGCCGACCGATTGGCTCCGCCGGAGTTGCTCGCCGAACTGGGTCCGGACGTCGAGGTGATCGACGCCGCGAAGATCCCGTACGGCCGTGCCATGGCTCAGGAGGCCATCAACGCCGCGCTGATCGACAACGCGAAGGCAGGCAAGTTCGTGGTCCGCCTCAAGGGCGGGGACCCGTACGTCTTCGGGCGGGGATACGAAGAACTCGAAGCGTGTGCCGCTGCCGGCGTTCCGGTGACCGTAGTGCCCGGAATCACGAGCGCGATCTCGGTCCCGTCGGCCGCAGGCATCCCGGTGACCCACCGCGGCGTCACCCACGAGTTCGTCGTCGTCAGTGGTCACGTGGCTCCGGATCATCCGGATTCGCTGGTCGACTGGTCGGCACTGGCCAAGTTGCGCGGCACGATCGTGCTGCTCATGGCGGTCGAGCGCATCGATCAGTTCGCGAGGGCGCTCGTCGACGGTGGACGCCCGTCAACAACGCCGGTCACCGTGATCCAAGAGGGCACTCTGCGCACCCAGCGTGAACTTCGGGCCGATCTGGCGACCGTTGCTCAGCGCGTCAAAGACGAGGAGATCAAGCCTCCGGCGATCATCGTGATCGGGCCGGTCGCGGGCTTTTCCGTCGACGCTGGGTAACGTGAAGTCTTGTGTCTGATTCCCCAACATCTGAAACCGCTTCGGCGAATGCCCCGGTAGCCACTCGAGTCATCGGGCTCGCCATCATCGTCCTGAGTGGTTTGCAGATGATGGTGGTGCTCGACGGCACCGTCGCGAACCTCGCGCTGGCGCCACTGCAGGCAGACCTCGGGCTGAGCGACAGTGGTCGTAATTGGGTGTTGACCTCGTACGCGCTTGCGTTCGGTGGGCTCATGCTCCTCGGTGGTCGCCTCGGTGACGCGTACGGGCGCAAGAAGATGTTCATCGCGGGAGTCTCGCTGTTCACGGTGGCGTCGTTGCTCTGTGGTCTCGCCCTGAACGAGGGCATGTTGATCGCAGCGCGGGCGCTTCAAGGTGTCGGCGCAGCCGTGGCGTCGCCCACCGCCTTCGCACTTGTTGCCACGACTTTCGCCGCGGGTCCGGCTCGTAATCAGGCCATCGCGATTTTTGCCGCCATGACGGGCGTCGGATCGATCGCCGGTCTGATCATCGGCGGCGCATTGACCGAGGTGTCGTGGCGTCTGATCTTCCTCATCAACGTCCCGATCGGCATCGCGCTCGTCGGCATGGCGTTCCGCGCCCTTCGCGAGACGAATCAGACGCGTCTGGCTTTGGATGTCCCCGGCGCGATCCTCGCGACCCTCGGTTGTACCGGTGTTGTTTTTGCTCTCACCGAAGGCCCGGAAATGGGATGGGGGAGTATCGCCGTCATCGGTGCATTGGCGGCCGGATTGGTCGCCCTCGCCGCCTTCCTCTTCGTCGAGCGAACTGCGGACAACCCGCTCTTGCCCTTCTCGTTGTTCGCCGATCGCAACCGTGTCGCGACGTTCCTCGCCATCTTCTTCGTCGGTGGCGCGATGTTCAGCATGACGGCCTTCGTCGCACTGTTCGTGCAGGACATCATGCAGTATTCGCCGTTGCGTGCCGGTATCGCGTTCATTCCGTTCGCGTTCGGATTGGGCGCTGCCGCGTCGGTTGCTTCCAAGCTCGCCGTAAAGGTTCAACCCCGTTGGCTGGTCCTCACCGGCGTCGTGATCATGATCGTCGGACTCCTCTACGGATCTACTCTCGATTCCGATTCCACCTACCTGGCCAACTTGTTCGTGCCCGTGATCGGGATCGGATTCGGTATCGGCCTCGCGATGGTGCCCTTGCCACTGTGCGCGATCGCCGGTGTGCCGGAGACCGAGATCGGCCCGCTGACGGCCATCGCTCAGGTTGCCCAGACGCTCGGTGGACCACTGGCGCTGTCGGTGATCGGTGCGATGGCGACGTCGAAGACGCTCTCGCTCGGCGGCACTTCGGGCAAGGCAGCGGACATGAATCCGGCGCAATTGATCGCACTCGGAGAGGGATACACCTTCGCACTTGTGGGCTGCGCGGTCTGCGCGGTGTTCGCCGGTATCGCGGCGCTGTGCATCAGGTTCACACCTTCTCAGGTAGCCCAGGCTCAGGCTGCGGAGAAGGCAGCTCAGGGAATCGCCTGATCAGTCCTGTTTTTCCGCTTCGCTAGCCGATACGATCGTTGCAGGACGTGCAGAGAGTCTCGACGAATCGGGGTGCCGTGATGCGGATCGCGGACATATTGCGAAACAAGGGCAACAGCATCGTCACGATCGACGCCCACACGACGGTCAACGGGTTGCTGTGCGATCTTGCCCGCCACAACATCGGAGCCATGGTGGTGGTCGACGACGACGCGGTGGTCGGCATCATCTCTGAACGCGATGTCGTTCGACGCCTGCACGAGCGTGGCCCGGACCTTCTCGGGATCCAGGTGTCCGAGGTCATGACCGCTCTGATGTACACGTGCGTTCCGGCAGACGCAGTGGACAGCATTGCCGCGATCATGACCGAGCGTCGAATCCGGCATCTGCCGGTGATCGAGGACGGCAACCTCCTCGGCATCGTCAGTATCGGTGACGTGGTGAAGAGCCGCATCGACGAGCTCAAGAGCGAACGCGATCAGCTCGAGTCGTACATCGATCAGGGCTGATCGATAGGTTGTCGCACGGTGACTACTCTCGTGTGATGGCCGCATTCCAGGAATCCACAGCAGAGACGGTCACCATCGTGGCCGGCCTCGAGAGCACCTTCGCCGACGAACTCGGCGCTCTGACGGTGCCGTGGCAAGGTGCTGCCGCGCCCGACCCGCAGTTGCTCGTGCTGAACGAGCAGCTGGCTGCGTCGTTGAGATTGGACGTAGAAGCGCTGCGAAGTGTGGACGGGATCGGCGTCCTGTCCGGTTCGACGGTGCCGGTCGGGGCCACACCGGTGGCGATGGCATATGCGGGTCATCAGTTCGGTGGGTACGCGCCAATTCTCGGGGACGGTCGGGCGTTGTTACTCGGCGAACTCGTCAGCAGTGACGGGCAGCGTGTGGACTTGCATCTGAAGGGCTCTGGGCGCACCCCGTTCTCTCGGGGCGGCGACGGGTATGCGGTCGTAGGGCCGATGCTGCGCGAATATCTCGTCAGCGAGGCGATGAATGCCCTCGGTGTCCCCACTACGCGCGCGCTGTCGGTGGTGGCGACGGGCCGAGACGTTCGCCGCAACGGCGCAGAACCCGGTGCCGTGCTTGCACGGATCGCGTCGAGTCACCTACGCGTTGGGACCTTCGAGTTCGCGGCCCGGCAGGGCGAGGTATTGCAGCCGCTCACCGATTACGCGATTGCCCGGCACTACCCGGAGCTGACCGAACTTCCGGCAACGGGTACACACAATCGCTACCTGAAGTTCCTCGAGGCGGTAGTTGAGGCGCAGGCATCACTGGTGGCGAGGTGGATGCTCATCGGTTTCGTGCACGGGGTCATGAACACCGACAACACGACAATTTCGGGGGAGACCATCGATTACGGTCCGTGCGCCTTCCTCGACGCGTTCGATCCGGCGGCAGTGTTCAGCTCGATCGACCACGGGGGCCGCTATGCATTCGGCAATCAGCCCGCTGTACTGAAGTGGAACCTGGCGCGCTTGGCAGAAACACTGTTGCCACTGATCGATTCCACACCCGACGAAGCAATTTCCGCGGCGTCAGCAGTTCTCGAGACCTTCGACGAGCGTTACGAGGGTCACTACGCGGCCGGCCTCGCGGCAAAGCTCGGTCTGGCCCAGCCGTTTGTCGATCGGGCGCTCGTCGACGATCTGCTGACGTTGTTGGCGGAACACGGTGCTGATTGGACGGGCAGTTTCCGCGCTCTCGCCGACGTATTGCGCGGAAATTCGGTGCCTCTCGACAACCTCGTGCCACGGGAGCACATCGCGCCCTGGTTGCAGCGGTGGCAGGGAGCCCTGACCGAAAACGGATACGGGGCCGCGGAGACCGCGAGCGCGATGGATCGCGTCAACCCGCTGTACATTCCGCGTAATCATCGGCTCGACGCTGCCCTGCGCGCCGCGACCGACGGCGACCTCGCTCCATTCGAGAAGCTGCTGGAGGTTGTCACGCACCCGTTCGGCCGACGCGACGAGTGGGCTGACTACACCGAGGCGGCTCCGCAGTCTTTCAGCGAAACATTCCAAACCTTCTGTGGCACTTGACAGACGAAGCCATCAATCCGTCAGGATGATCAATTCGCGCTCCGACGCGATTTCGACGCGCAGGCCTGCTTTGGACGCGACGCGGGCAACTCCCTTGATGTCACTGGGTTCGGCGCGCGAGACCACAAGGGCGCGCGCGAGCAGACCCTTGTGGTGCTTGTTGAAGTGACTGACGACAGTGCGGGTGCCGTCCGGCTTCTCGGTGAGGACCGTTGCGATCAGTGCGTCCGGAACCGGTCCGAGGTCTTGGTAGGTGCCGGACCGTAGATCGATGACAAGGCCGTCGGCTTCGACCGCCAAGGCCTTCGGCAACTCCGGCTTCCACAGTGAGCGGAGCGTGCCCATCCCGGGCAGCTTGGACCCGCCGGAAAGGCGGTAGGCGGGGATCAGATCTCCCGCACGGACTGCACCGAACAGAGCGGAGCCGATCGCGATCCGATCGAGAGCCTTGGCCTTCTGGGCGCGGGTGAACGACTTGGCGTCGAGGGCGTCGAAGAGCACCCCGGTGTAGCGCTGCAGCGCGGGCCGCGTCGCGGACACCCACAGCTTGGCGTTGCGTTCCACTTCGTCTGCTTGCGTCGGACCGAGCCCGAGCGCTTCGCACGACGCCTCGACGTCAGCGGCCAGATCGACCAGCGTCTGAACCAGCAATTCGCGCGTTTCGGTCAACTGTGGCATCGACAGTTCGGCCAGATCGAGGGGCGCATCCTTGCCGCCGTCGGACTTGGTTTCTGAGGGAGGCAGCAGTACAAGCACGCTGTAACCGTACCGAGGCCCGCTCGGCCGACTGCGGCGACTATCCTTACACCTCGTGATTACCCGTCTGTCCCACCTGTTCCTGCGTACCCTGCGTGACGATCCCTCGGACGCCGAAGTTGCCAGCCACAAATTGCTGGTTCGTGCCGGCTACGTGCGTCGTATCGCTCCAGGCGTCTACTCGTGGTTGCCGCTGGGATTGCGGGTGCTGCGCGAGGTAGAGCGTGTTGTCCGCGAAGAAATGAATGCCATTGGTGGGCAGGAAATTCTGCTGCCTGCTCTGCTCCCGCGCGATCCCTACGAGGCGTCGAACCGCTGGACCGAGTACGGCCCCAACCTGTTCCGCCTCAAGGACCGCAAGGGCAACGACTACATGCTCGGCCCGACCCACGAGGAGCTCTTTGCTCTGACGGTCAAGGGTGAGTACAACTCGTACAAGGACTTCCCGGTCACCCTGTACCAGGTGCAGACCAAGTACCGCGACGAAGAGCGTCCGCGTGCGGGCATTCTGCGTGGTCGCGAGTTCCTCATGAAGGATTCGTACTCCTTCGACCTCAGCGACGAAGGTCTGACGGAGTCGTACCAGGCGCACCGCGGCGCCTACGAGAAGATCTTCACGCGTCTGGGCGTCAAGTACGTCATCGTCTCGGCGACCTCCGGTGCGATGGGCGGCAGCGCGTCCGAGGAGTTCCTTGCCGAGAGCGAGATCGGCGAAGACACCTACGTGCGCTGCCTCGAATCCGGCTACGCCGCCAACGTCGAGGCCGTCAAGACTGTTGTTCCCGACTCGATTCCGTTCGACGGGCTGCCCGAAGCCAAGGTGTACGACACCGCGAACACACCTACCATCGACACGCTCGTGGACTGGGCGAACGGTGCCGACCTCGGCCGCACCATCACCGCCGCCGACACTCTCAAGAACATCATGGTCAAGACCCGCCTGCCCGGCGGCGAGTGGGAACTGCTCGGCATCGGCATCCCCGGCGACCGTGAGGTCGACGAAAAGCGCCTCGAAGCTTCGCTGGAGCCGGCCGAGTTCGTGATGATCACCGAGACCGACTTCAAGAACAACCCGTTCCTGGCCAAGGGTTACATCGGTCCGAAGGCACTGCAGGCCAACGGCGTTCGCTACCTTGTCGACCCGCGCGTCGTCGACGGCACCAGCTGGATCACCGGCGCCGACGAAGACGGCAAGCACGTGGTCGGCCTCGTTGCCGGTCGCGACTTCACGCCTGACGGAACCATCGAAGCCGCCGAGGTTCGTGACGGCGACGCCTCTCCCGACGGAGCCGGCACGCTGGTCTCGGCTCGCGGTATCGAGATCGGGCACGTCTTCCAGCTCGGCCGTAAGTACACCGACGTCTTCACCGTCGACGTCCTCGCCGAGAACGGCAAGCCCGTCCGCCCGACCATGGGTTCGTACGGCGTCGGCGTCTCGCGTTTGGTGGCCGTCATTGCCGAGCAGCATCACGACGAAAAGGGCCTGCGCTGGCCTGCCGAGGTTTCACCGGCCGACGTCTACCTCGTCATCGCGAACAAGGACGAGACTGCACGCGAAGGCGCCGAAGGCCTCGCCGCGCAACTCGACCGTGCCGGACTCGAAGTGATTCTCGACGACCGTAAGGCGTCGCCGGGCGTGAAGTTCAAGGACTCCGAGCTGATCGGTGTTCCGCTGATCG
The DNA here is from genome assembly GCF_009707305.1 of Rhodococcus sp. AQ5-07. Taxonomy (NCBI): domain Bacteria; kingdom Bacillati; phylum Actinomycetota; class Actinomycetes; order Mycobacteriales; family Nocardiaceae; genus Rhodococcus; species Rhodococcus sp. AQ5-07. The sequence continues at coordinate 1,122,894 of NZ_CP046099.1, forward strand.
TTGTCGTCGGCCGTGGTTGGGCCGACGGCAAGGTCGAGATTCGCGACCGCTTCACCGGCGAGAGCCGTGAGATCGACGCCGACTCGGCGATCGAGGAGATCATCAGCGCAGTTCGCGGCTGATTCGAATAGTCGTCTGGCCGCCGCAGCCACCTTCCGAGGTGTCTGCGGCGGCCCTTCTTTTCTGCCACAATCGTGGCTATGGAACGCGAACCGGATTGGGCAGAAGTCGACGGTTACCTTGTCTCCACGTTGGTAGGTGAAGATCCGGTTCTCGACGCGGCACTCACCGCCAACTCCGAGGCCGGTCTCCCGCCCATCGACGTGGCGCCGAACCAGGGCAAGCTCCTCAATCTTCTGGCGCGAATGTGCTTGGCGCGCAATGTTCTCGAGATCGGAACGCTCGGCGGATACAGCACGATCTGGCTCGCTCGCGCGGTCGGCCCCTCGGGCCAGGTCATCACGCTGGAATTCGATCCCACCCATGCGGATGTCGCTCGGGCGAATATCGAGGGCGCCGGCTTGGCTGACCGTGTCGACATCCGCGTCGGGGCCGCGCTCGACAGCCTCCCGTCGATCGCGAAGGAAGAGTTGGGACCTTTCGACTTGGTCTTCATCGACGCCGACAAGGAGAACAACACCGAGTACGTGCGGTGGGCGTTGGCCCTTTCGCATCCCGGAACCGTCATCATCGTGGACAACGTGGTGCGTGGGGGACATGTGTCCAACCCGGATATCGACGACGAGCGCGTCAAAGCGAGTCGAGCGGTGTTGGAGATGATCGCGGCCGAGCCGAAACTCGACGGCACCGCCATTCAAACCGTGGGTTCGAAGGGGTGGGACGGGTTTGCCGTTGCAGTAGTGAACGAGTGAGCGCAGACTCGAAGCGGTGAGGATGCTGGGGGCAGCAAAGGCCGCATGGCGATGGGTGCGCAGTGCTCCCGGTACCTATGTCTGGTTGCTTGCCCTGCTGTTCACCACGCTGTTCCTGCGGCATCTGCCTGACAATGTCGAGGAGCGTTTTCTCGGCAAGCGCTCGACCAATCTGCATCACCTGGCCGAAGACCCGCTACGAGTCCTGTTCTCGAGTGCCTTCTGGCTCGAAGGTGGCGGTTGGTTGGGATACCTGGTTCTCTTCACCATCTTTCATGCAACGGCTGAGCGTTGGCTCGGGACGTGGCGGTGGCTGTGTGTTGTCGTCATGGCCCACGTCGGAGCCACGTACATCAGCGAAGGTGTTCTGTACGAAGGTATTCGGCACGGATACGTGGCGGAGTCGGCGGTCAACACTCTCGACGTGGGTGTGAGCTACGGTCTGGCCGGCATCATGGGGATTCTGGTGTACCGCATCGTCGATCCGTGGCGATACGTCTATCTCGCGGGGCTGTTGCTCTTCTACGGTGTACCTCTGATTTTCGCCACCAATTTCACCGCCATCGGCCACATGTCTGCGTTGTTGCTGGGATTGGCGTGCTACCCGATCACGCGTGCTCGGGCGGGCACGTGGAATCCGATGGACCTGTGGCATTCGCGAAGAATCGCAGGTCTTCCATGAATCGCACCGCGGAAAGTTACCCGCTGGTAGTTTAGCGTCATCGACGAAAGGTAATGACGTGTCTGGCACCGATGGATTGCTCTTCAACCCCCATACTTACGACCCCGCTCAGTTCGATCCGGAGACCCGCCGTTTGCTGCGAGCCACCATCGAATGGTTCGAGAGCCGCGGTAAGAAGCAACTGCTTCAGGACGACCTCGACGCCGTGTGGGTCTCCGACTTTCTCGAGTTCGTCGGCAAGGAGAAGTTGTTCGCGACGTTCCAGACTCCGGCGGCATTCGCCGACGGTGACGAGAACCGTCGTTGGGACGGTGCCCGCAACGCGGCCTTGAGTGAGATCTTCGGTTTCTACGGACTCGCTTACTGGTACGCCTGGCAGGTCACGATCCTCGGACTCGGACCGATCTGGATGAGTGACAACGACGCAGCGAAGAAGCGTGCAGCGCAGGAACTTGCCGACGGTGGCGTCATGGCGTTCGGCCTCTCCGAGCGCGACCACGGCGCCGACGTGTACTCCACCGACATGCTTCTCACTTCCACCGACGGCGACGTCGCCTTCCGCGCGAGCGGCGAGAAGTACTACATCGGAAACGGCAACGTAGCCGGAATGGTGTCTGTGTTCGGGCGTCGTACCGACGTCGAGGGTCCCGAAGGCTACGTGTTCTTCGTCGCCGACAGTGCACATCCGAACTATCAGCTTGTGGACAATGTCCTGCGCGGGCAAATGTACGTCAGCAATTTCCGCCTCGACGACTACCCGGTGCGCGAGGAAGACATTCTGCACACCGGCGTCGCCGCATTCGAGGCCGCGCTCAACACGGTCAACGTCGGAAAGTTCAACCTGTGCACCGGCTCCATCGGGATCACCGAACATGCGTTCTTCGAAGCAATCACTCACGCGCAGAATCGAATTCTCTACGGTAATCCGGTCACGGACTTCGCCCATGTACGCGCCGCCTTCGTCGACGCGTACTCACGTCTGATCGCGATGAAACAGTTCAGCGCGCGGGCGGTCGACTACTTCCGCAGCGCCAGCCTCGAAGACCGTCGCTACCTGCTGTTCAATCCCATGACCAAGGCCAAGGTCACCTCGGAAGGTGAAAAGGTCGTCGGGTTGCTGCACGACGTGATCGCGGCAAAGGGGTACGAGAAGTCCACGTACTTCCGTGAAGCAGCGCAGATGATCGGCACGCTGCCCAAGCTCGAGGGCACCGTCCACGTCAACGTCGGCCTGATCCTCAAGTTCTTGCCGAACTACCTGTTCAACCCCGCGGAGTTCCCGGAGATCGTCACGCGCGACGACGCAGCCGACGACGAGTTCTTCTGGAATCAGGGACCGACCCGCGGCGCTGCGAAGATCCAGTTCCACGAGTGGAAGCCCGTCTACGAGAAGCACTCTTCGATCCCGAACGTCGCTCGTTTCTACGAGCAGGCGATCGCACTCACCGAATTGCTCACTGCCGCAGCGCCGGACGCGCAGCAGCAGAAGGATCTCGATTTCATGCTCAATGTCGGGCACCTGTTCTCCCTCGTCGTCTACGGTCATCTGATTCTCGAGCAGGCCGAGATCAGCGGACTCGACGCCGACGTTGTCGATCAGATCTTCGACTTCCAGATTCGCGACTTCTCGGGATACGCGATCGCACTGCACGGAAAGCCGTCGTCGACGCCGGAGCAGCAGAAGTGGGCCTTGGCCGCAGTGCGGAAGCCTGTTGTGGACAGTGAACGCTTCGACCGGGTGTGGCAGCAGGTCAAGGCGTACGACGGTGCATACGAGATGCGCGCATGACCGCGCCGGTGGTACGTGAGCAGTTGATGGCCGTCGTGGAGGGATCCCCGAAAGCCGTCGGCGCGCATGATCGCTCGACCTGGGTTGCGCTGTTTGCCGAAGAGGGCCAGATCAACGACCCTGTAGGTTCACGTCCGCATAACGGGCAGGCGGCGATCGAGAGTTTTTACGACACGTTCATCGCCCCCAATTCGATCACCTTCCACGTCGAGCGCGATATCGTGTGCGGCCGCACAGTGTGGCGCGATCTGAGCCTCGCTACCGAGATGTCGACCGGAGTCGTCCTCGACGTGCCGATGCATTTGCGCTACGACTTGGTGGGGGAGCCCGATTCCTTGCGGATCGGAACCCTCTATGCGCATTGGGAATTGGCAACGATGCTGAGCCAGCTCGCTACCGCCGGCGTTGCCGGGGTGAAGGCTGCCGCGAAATTGACCCCGCAGCTGCTCTCGAACCAGGGGATCGGCGGAGCGCTCGGATTCTCGCGCGGCATCTTCGGAGTCGGAGACAAAGGCAAGAAGGCGGCTTCGCGGTTCCTCGATGCGGCCGCTGTCGGTCGAACGCCGCCGGTACCCGTCGAGCTTCCGGCGGGGACGCAGTTGTCCAATGCCGACGTCAACGCTCTGCTCACCGGCGTGACGAAGAGCAAGATGCTGGTTGCCGGTCGAACTGTGACGGCGAGCGTAATCGTGTGCGGGGAACCGGCCATCGCCCTGTTCGGCTTCGAGGCGAGCGGTCATCGCCTCAATCGGGTGCGCTTCTTCACCGAGAGCTGATACCGAGAACACTCGAATGCAGGTCAGGCTCGGCGCGCCACTCCGGCGCGCCGAGCCTTCGCTTTTCGGTGAAGTGTCAGATCGCCCCGAGATCCGCAGACAGCCAGTGCTGCGGATTCATGTAGATCGCTACCTGCTCGCCCAACTGCGATCGCGCGAATTCGAGATATCCGTCGACCTTGTCCGGGGTCAGGTATCGCCGCGAGACTTCGACCAGCATCTCGTCGGTGCCCGGAACGATCTTGTCGACGGATCCGCTGACGCTGACGTAACGGATTGTCGGATCGAGCCTTTCGGCCATCAACGAGAAATGCCCGGCCGACTCGATGAGTCGAGCCTTTCGTGAATCCTTGCCCGTGAGGATCCATGGTTTGCCACCGGGTGAATACAGGTACCAGATCGGGACGGTCAACGGACCGCGTTCGGTGCCGTCCGCTACGGACAGCGCCCCGATGTGGGGTTCGGCCAGAAACTGTTCACGCTCATTTTCGGAGAGTGCCATTCCTCGAGATTACCGCGACGTTTGACATGGCGTTGTGACTCCGTACACAATCGATGTGCTCATTATGAACATGCGTTCGCAATGCGAACAGATTTCGATCTGAACTACTGGATCTGAACCGGTAGCGAACGCCCACAAGCAGTGAATGTCGAGGATCCGATGACCGCACCGCATACGCAATCGAGTTCAATCACCGGTTCGCCTGGGGCGCGTGCCGCAATGTGGGTAGCACCGTTGTGTTGGATAGCTGTGCTTCTGGACGGATTCGATCTGGTCGTACTCGGTGCGGTCATTCCTTCACTTCTCGACTACGACGCGTGGGGATTGAGTACCGGCACGATCACGATGATCTCGACCTTCGGGCTCATCGGCATGACCATCGGCGCCCTCGTCATCGGCACTCTCACTGACGTCATCGGTCGACGCCGCGCGCTGCTGTACGCCGTTGCCGCATTCTCGATTCTGACTCTGTTGTGCGCAATTGCGCCCAATCCGTTCATCTTCGGTCTGCTGCGCTTCCTCGCCGGTGTGGGACTGGGTGGCGCCCTTCCGACGGCATTGGCTCTGGTCAACGAATTCTCGAAGAAACAAGGCGGTGGATCTGCGTCGACCATGCTGATGACCGGCTATCACGTCGGCGCCGTTGCCACCGCCGCGCTGGCGCTCGTCGTGATCGAACCTTTCGGTTGGCGAGCGATGTTCGTTGTCGGCGCACTTCCTGCCGTCGTCCTGATCCCACTCATGTTGCGGTATCTGCCGGAATCCCCGTCGTACCTTCTCGCTCACGGAAAGCGTGCCGAGGCCGAGGAAATCGCTGCCCGCTACGGTGTCGAGCTCGAGGCTGCGCCCACGTCCGAAGCTGGGCGCGCCGAAGCCGCCAATCCCGTTCGCGCACTGTTCTCTTCGAAGTTCCTGCGTAACAGCATCGCCATCTGGATCACCAGTTTCATGGGCTTGCTGCTCGTCTACGGATTGAACACGTGGCTTCCGACGATCATGCGCGAGGCCGGTTACAACCTCGGAGCCTCGTTGACGTTCCTTCTGATCCTCAATGCCGGAGCCGTCGTCGGGCTGTTGATCGCCGGGGGCGTCGCGAACAAGATCGGCCCGCGTACCGCAGCAATCGTGTGGTTCACGGGAGCAGCGTTGTTCCTGGCGCTTCTGAGTGTGAAGGTGTCGTTCGGAATCTACGTGATGGTCTTCCTCGCCGGATGCTTCGTGTTCAGTGCGCAGGTACTGGTCTACGCCTTCACGAGCGCCAATCACCCACCGCAGATTCGCGCGACAGCGCTCGGATGGTCGGCGGGTGTCGGCCGGGTCGGTGCGATCTGTGGCCCGATTCTGGGCGGAGTTCTCCTGGGTGCGGGTTACGCCGTGCCGTGGGGCTTCTACGCTTTCGCGCTCGTCGGACTGCTCGGTGCAATTTCGATCTCCTGCACACGGGTTCGCACCTGAAATACCAGTTTCGCAGGTTGGTGCGCTACTGCTATCGTTGAATATGAGTATGAAGAGTAGCGCTATCGTCACGTCACGGGCACCGCTACCGATGCCATCGTCTCGATCCGGTTTGTGGTGGGGCTTGCTCGGTGTTCTGGCGTTCTCGTTCACCGTTCCGCTCACGAGGGTCGCCGTCGCGGATCTCGACCCCCTGTTCGTCGGCGCGGGCCGCGCCGTCGTTGCCGGGGCCCTTGCGATTGTGATGCTGTCGGTTACTCGCGCGACGCTTCCGACGCTTCGGCAGTGGTTTCGCATCGCACTCGTGACCGTTGGCGCGGTACTGGGGTTTTCACTGTTCACCACGTTTGCGTTGCAGACATCGCCGGCGAGTCACGCGGCAGTCGTGATCGGACTACTTCCCGCTGCGACCGCGGTATTTGCCGTCGTCCGAGGAAAAGAGCGTCCCAGTAAGGGATTCTGGTGGGCAAGCGCCGCCGGCGCGGTATCGGTCGTAGGGTTCGTGGCCGTCGCAAACGGCGGACTCGGCTCGTTTCATCTCGCTGATCTTCTTCTGTTCGCCGCGGTTGTGTGTGCAGCGCTGGCATATTCGGAAGGTGCGTTGCTGGCCCGCGAGATCGGGTCGTGGCAGACGATTGCCTGGGCATTGATTCTCGGACTGCCGGTCACGATTGCGTTGACGGTGGCGTCCATGGCCCAGGCTCCGGTTTCTGCCGATGTGAATTCGTGGCTTTCGTTTGCCTACCTGGGATGCGTGAGTATGTTTCTCGGGTTCTTTCCCTGGTACCGGGGTCTGGCGATCGGTCCCATTTCCACTGTGAGCCAAACACAGTTGGTTCAACCGGTGCTCAGCATTGCCTGGTCGGCGCTGATACTCGGTGAGGCGTTGTCACCCTCGATCGTGGCCGGCGGCGTCGTCGTCATCGGGTGTGCCTGGCTTGCCCTGAAGGCGCGAGTGGCAGCGCCGCGTGCTGTGCCGGCACGCGACGCGACCACTGCCACCGATGATTCAGAAAAGCGGGCCGCCACCGAAGGCACTGCGGTGTGACGCAGGTTGTTTCCCGTTGGCGTCGGTGATTCCGTACTCGACGGCCGTCTCGGCGGTGATCAGTGTGTGACCGCTGCGCGCGTTCACTTCTGGATCGTTGGCCAATGCAGTGATGACCTGGCCGACGAATTCCGGGGTTTCGGCCTCGGCCAGTGAGAAGCCTTCGAAGCTCTCGATCCCACTCGCCTCCATCCGCTCGTTGCGGATCAACCCGAGCCAGAAGGAAAGTGCGGTGACGCCGGTTCCCTTCAATTCGACAGCCATGTCGGCGGCCATCTTGTCCAAACCTGCCTTTGACATCCCGTACAGGACAGAGTGCAGGTACCCGCGGGTGCCGAATGACGAGATATTGCCGATCACTCCACTGCCCCGGGGGACCATCAACTTCGCCGCTTCTACCGAAGCAACGTAGTGGGCGCGCAGTCCGATTCCGATCAGCGAATCCCAATCGTCGATCGGCCTCTTCCAGAACGGATCGGCGAAGCCGGCATAGCCCGCCGGGTTGGCCCAGACGTTGTTGACCAGAAGATCGAGGCGGCCTGACTGTTCCTCGGCGATGCGTGCAAACAGGTCGACGATCTTTTGATCGTCGGCGTGATCGCACTGCACGGCAATGCCGTGACCGCCGCGCTCGGTGATCTCCGCCGCGGTGCGATCGAGCGGGCCGTCGGCGCCGACGGTTCCTCGCGCCGTCACGTACACCGTCCAGCCGTCGCTTCCCAGTGCGAGTGCAATGCCTTTACCGACGCTCCTACTCGCGCCGGTCACGAGCGCTACCTTGCCGATTGTCGACGTGGTCATCGGGGGCCTCCCAACGAACCCTCGGCGATTTCACTGTCGGGGGACAGGGGAGTGGTGATCGACCACGTCTCCGTGAAGTGGCATTGACTCATTTTCCACACACCGTCCTCGATTACGTATTTGTCGTCGTATTCGCCGGTCATCAACTTCTCGGTGCGTCCGACAGTGTCGACCTGGCGGAACTGCAGAGTCCATCGCCCCACCGCCGACGTCTCCGAGGTCAGTGTGATGTCGGGATGCAATCCGTGATGCATGTCGAGTACCGCGTACCGGCCGTCGACCTTGCGAAGAGCGATCTTCTCGAAGATGTCCGCCATCGGCCCGGCGTCGTCGAACGCGCCGAGACGGCCGTAGTCGATCGACGCTCCTGAACGGATGAAGCTGCTGCGGAACCGAACCGGATCCTTGCCGTCACATGCTCGCCAGTAGCCATGTTTGAGCTTCTTGATTTCCTCGATCTGTTCGAGCGCGTCGAGGCGTTGTGCGAGATCCACCGTCGGTCCTTTTCGTCTGGGTTTCCCGGAGACATGTCGGATCGACTGTAGGGTGTCCTCAGTCACATGTGTGTAGTTTTTCCCAGTGACCGGTCAGGAAACGGTGTCGGTTTCGCTCGAGGATTCGTCGCCGGTGAGAGTGATCGCAGTCGAGTCGCTGAAGACGCTGCCCCAGAGTTCGCCGAGGGCCGGATCTTCTTCGGCGTGTTCGGGTGCCATCATTGCGAGCAGATTGTTGATCAGCATGCCGTTCGCGATGAACAAGCGTGCTTGCTCGGGCGTGCAACCGGTGCGCTCACGCAGCAAGGTGTAGATGCCGGACATGGCGTTCCGGGAGACGGCGGCGACGTCGTCTGTGCTGGTTGCGAAGCCGTGCAACATGACAAGCAGCAGATCCCGGTCGAGAACCAGCTCGCCGTAGGCGGATCCGAGTTCGGCCCAGAACTGCGGATTGCTCGGATCGATTGTGACGGTGTCCAATTTGTCGTTGAAGGTGCGGACGATTTCGTCGAGCGCTCGCGTGAACACCGCGTGGAACAAATCTGCCTTGGTTCCGAACATGCGCACAACGTAGGGCTGCGAGACGCCGGCTTCCTTGGCGACGGCGTCCGTGCTGGTGCCGGAGTACCCGCCCTTTGCAAATGCCCGCGTTGCCGCGGCAAGGACCAGTGCGCGACGTTCCGGTGCGCTCATCCTGCGGGTACGTGGTTCAGCTGCACCGATCGACATATTGACACGTTATCACCGGATAGCTTAGTTTCGACTTAAGTAATCAATTGATGCCTTAAGGCACCTTCACATCGAGGAATCACGATGACCGTTTTGACGAAGTCCGGATCGGACGCCGCATCCGGGTCGGAAAACAGTGGAGGACGTAAGGTTCCGATCGCGATAGCGATGGTTGCTGCTTCTCTGCCCATGTTCATGGCTACCCTCGACAACCTCGTGATGACGAGCGCGCTGCCGGTGATCGAGAAGGAACTGAACGCGTCCGTCGGGCAGCTCCAATGGTTCATGAATGCGTACACGCTCTGCTTTGCGACGCTGATGCTTTCGGCGACGACGCTCGGCGATCGGTGGGGACGCCGCCGGATGTTCGTGTTCGGAATCGGGCTGTTCACGGCTGCATCGATCGCTTCTGCGCTGTCGACAACTCCCGCCCTGCTGATTGCGGCCCGGGCATTTCAAGGCGCGGGCGCAGCCGCGATCATGCCGCTCTCGCTGACCCTCCTCGTCGCAGCCGTACCGGAAGCCAAGCGCGCCATGGCAATCGGTGTCTGGGGTGGCGTCTCCGGACTGGGAATCGCGATGGGTCCCGTGGTCGGTGGAGCGGTAGTCGACGGGTTCTCGTGGCAGGGGATCTTCTGGATCAACGTGCCGGTTGCGATCGTTGCCGTTCCTCTCGCGTTGTATGCGTTGCGTGAATCGACCGGTCGCACACAACCTCTCGACCTTCCCGGTGTCGCACTCGCCGGACTCGGTGTGTTTCTGGCGGTGTGGGGGATCGTTCACGGCAACGACGACGGCTGGGGATCGCTTGGAGTGGTTGCGTCGTTGGTCGGTTCCGCAGTCGCGTTGGCGCTGTTCGTTCTTCGCGAGATGAAGACGTCACATCCGGTCATGCCACTACGTCTGTTCCGTTCACGCAGCTTCTCGATGGCGAACGTCATCTGCTTGACCTTCTCGATCGGGATCTTCGGAGCGGTGTTCCTGCTGTCGCAGTACCTCCAGATCGTGATGGGCTACAGCCCGTTCCAAGCAGGCCTGCGGACGCTTCCGTGGACGGCGGCGCCGATGATCTTCGCTCCTCTCGCCGGTTTTCTGGCGCCGAAGGTCGGGCTCCGTTCACTTCTGCTGACCGGTCTGCTGCTCCAGGCCGGAGCATTGTTCTGGTTGGCCGCGTTGATCGGTCCCGACGTGACGTACGGTTCGCTGGTTCCGGCGCTACTGATGGCGGGCATCGGCATGGGCCTGACCTTCGCGCCGAGTTCGACGGCTGTCCTCGTCGACATGGACGAGCCTGATCACGGAACGGCCAGTTCGACCAACTCGACGCTTCGCGAGATCGGTGTTGCGCTGGGAATCGCGGTTCTCACCGCAGTCTTCCTTGCCGCTGGTGGCGCGCTCACGCCGCTGGGCTACGGAGATGCGCTGACACCTGCACTGCGCGTCGGCGGTTGCTTCGTGTTGGTGGCCGTGGTTGCGGCTTGGTTCGTGCCCTCGCATCGCAAGGCCTGAGCCACTGCTGTGCGCCTTTATTAACCGCCGGCGGTTAATAAAGGCGCACAGCAGTTTACGAAGCCGGTTCCCCTGGGAACGCTGAGGTGGCCGGAGCGGTTCCCAGCGCGGACCGCCATCCGGCGCCGCGGATTGCCGCATCGGTCAGGCCGTCGATTCCGAACGTGCGGAGTTGGTCGGTATCGACCTGTTCGACGAATGCCCGGTAGGTCACGGCGGTGTCGGATTCGATCTGTGCTGCCAGTTGTGCCGCGGTAACGGCGTCCGTCACCGGGAACGGGATCTCGTAGGCTGCCGCGGCTGTCGGCGGGGTCTCGCCTGCGTCGGTCGACAGGGCAACCAGCGCATCACGTCGCGCGCGGTGCGCGGCTGTATGTGTGGCAACTTCGTTGACACGGGCAGGATTCGAAAACGCGGCAACCACTCCGTAAGCGAAGATCGCGGCATTCTCTGATTCGATTGCGGTCAGCAAGGCAGAACTCTCGGTTCGACGGGTGCGCGAAGTGATCATGGAAGCAACACCGCAACCTGGGTCGAGCACGACGCGCTGATCGAACCGAGCAAGCCCGCGCGATAGCCGGACATCGTGCGAGCGAGATCCGCGGCACTGCGCGCCGAATCGTTAAGCGAGGTCCTCAAGGTGTCAACGCCCGTCGGAGCGTTTGCGACCGAGGTCGACGGCGGCGCAGTGGTCGTAGCGCCGCCGCCCGCTGCTCGCGCAATCTCGGCGTCGAGTTCGAGTGCATGCGCTGTGCGTTCGGCGCTGATCGTGGTCAGTGATGCCGACTTGTCCGGCGCAAGAGCGATGGCGGCGGTTGCGGCTGCCGCGTCGGAGCGAGCTCGCTCGGCCTGGGCCGTCAACTGGTCGACTTCTGCAGCCGCCTCCGCTGTGCCGTTGTCGGTGCAGGCGGACAACGAGAAGGCTGCAGCGCCCAACGCTGCTGCGGTTCCCGTCATCTTGAGCGCACTCCGCCGGGAGAGTGGGGTAGTAGTCATGGGCGTCAGCACCAGTCCATCGTGCCAGGTGGTCGGCCGATCGTTCGAATCCGCGGCACGTGTTCAAGTGTGACGTGCGTCGGGCACTCTGGTCACGGAGACGCGTAATGAGCGGTACTCTTGGATGCTTGCAGCATGAGGCACCTGGTGTCTTTTCATGCTCGCAGCCGCCCACGTCGACAGTCGACACAAGTCGGACAATCGACGACAACTGAAATGAGGAGTTCGCGAGATGCCGGTGCCATCCAGGGAGAGGGTGATCGAGCTGATCTCCGAACTCGTGCACGCCCAGGGTTACGACGTCGAAGACGTTGTCGTGACCAGTGCGGGCAAGCACAGCGCGGTGCGCATCATGGTCGACAGCGATGCCGGGATCGAACTCGATGCCGCCGCAGAGATCAGCAGACTCGTTTCGGAACTTTTCGACAGCCTCGAGGAAATCGGTGAAACGCCGTACACCCTCGAGGTGACCTCCCCGGGAATCGATCGTCCACTGACACTCGAGCGTCACTGGCGTCGAGCTCGTGGACGCAAAGCGCGTATCGATCTGGCCGGCGAGACAGTGGTCGGCCGTATCGGAACGTTGAACGACGATTCCGTGGCGGTTGTCATCGGTGGCCGTGGCGGACTGACCGTGCGCGAGATTGCACTGGGCGACGTTCAGAAGGCCGTAGTTCAGGTGGAGTTCTCGAAGCCCAGTGAGGCGGAGTTGGAACTCGCGGGCGGCATCCCGGAGGGGCGCGCAGTTCCCTCGGATGCGGTTGACCTCACCGATGACTCGGGCGTGGACAGTGTCGAAGACGACGAAGCAGAATTAGAAGACGTAGAAAACGAAGAAGGGTTCGACAAGTGAATATCGACATTGCAGCGTTGCGAGCGATCGAAGCCGAAAAGGGCGTTTCGATCGAAACTGTGATCGCCACGATCCAGACCGCGCTGCTGACGGCGTACCGCCACACCGAGGGGCACAAGCAGAACGCTCGGATCGATGTCAACATCAAGACCGGTTCGGTGCGAGTGATGGCACACGACACCGATGCCGACGGCAACATGATCGGCGAGGAGTGGGACGACACTCCCGAAGGATTCGGTCGAATCGCGGCGACCACCGCACGCCAGGTCATCCTGCAGCGTTTGCGCGACGCCGAGCACGAGCGCAGTTTCGGTGAGTTCTCCACCCATGAGGGCGAAATCGTCGGCGGTGTCATTCAGCGCGACACGCGTGCAAACTCTCGCGGGATGGTCGTCGTTCGAATCGGCAGCGAATCCAATGGCGCCGAAGGATTGTTGCCGCCCGCAGAACAGGTTCCCGGCGAGAACTACGAACACGGCGAGCGCATCAAGTGCTACGTCGTCGGGGTTGCTCGCGGCGCCCGTGGCCCCCAGATCACCCTCTCGCGGACCCATCCGAACCTGGTTCGCAAGTTGTTCGCACTCGAGGTTCCGGAGATCGCGGACGGCAGCGTCGAGATCATCAACGTCGCGCGCGAAGCGGGACACCGTTCCAAGATCGCCGTTGCCTCACGCGTGCAGGGGCTGAACGCAAAGGGTGCATGCATCGGCCCGATGGGTCAGCGCGTACGCAACGTCATGAGCGAACTTGCGGGGGAGAAGATCGACATCATCGACTTCGACGAAGATCCCGCAACGTTTGTGGGCAACGCACTTTCCCCGTCGAAAGTGGTCTCCGTCACTGTCGTCGATCCCGAGGCTCGTGCGGCCCGTGTCATCGTGCCCGATTTCCAGCTTTCGTTGGCCATCGGAAAAGAGGGTCAAAATGCCCGCCTGGCTGCACGGTTGACGGGTTGGCGTATCGACATTCGGAGCGATGCGGCACCCGTTGGCGATGCGTCCGACCGGCCCGCCACGTCCAACGGATAACGGTGGAATGCAGTGATCGAGACGGTTCGGCGGTAGAGTGGACAATGGTTCGACGTGAGTCCTCGGATTCTGCGCGCGTGAAACCCGGTTCGCCGGTCAGAACGTGTGTGGGGTGCAGGGAACAAGGGTCGGCTGTCGATCTGTTGAGGGTCGTGGTTGGTGAGCAGGGGCCGGAGGGTTCCCCGCTCGTCCCCGACGTATCGCGAAGACTCCCCGGTCGAGGTGCATGGCTGCACCTGGATCCGAGTTGTCTGAGCCTGGCAGAGCGGCGCCGAGCATTCAGCAGAGCACTGCGAGTGTCCGGAAATCTGGACACGTCCGCTGTCGACCAGCTGGTCGACGCAGTTCACACAAAAGCAGTACCTCTCGAGAAGAACAGGCACAAGCACTCATGAGCACACCGTGAAGCACCAACGATGAACGTCCATCGGCGATAACCCGAGGTCGTGCGGGACCCACATCTGTGGGATGCCTCCTGCTCGACCTCATCAGTGAGGAGAGCAGTGGCAGGCAAGGCCCGCGTGCACGAGTTGGCTAAAGAACTCGGTGTCACCAGCAAGGAACTACTCGCAACGCTCAAGGAGCAAGGCGAGTTCGTGAAGTCTGCGTCATCCACAGTGGAGGCGCCCGTCGCCCGTCGTCTGCGGGAGTCATTCCCGTCGGCAGGCGGAGCAGAAACCAAGTCCGAGACCGGCGCAGCCGCTCCGGCGGCTCGCCCCGCGGCAAAGCCCGGCGCACCGTCGCCGTCAGCTGCAAAGCCCGGTGGCCCGCGTCCCGGCCCCAAGCCGGCCGCACCCGCACCGGCTGCTCCCGCAGCTCCGGCACCGGCAGCCCCCGCGGCTCCCGCAGCCGCTGCTCCGGCAGCACCGTCGGCGCCGGTCCCCACCCCGACGTTCAACGCTCCGAAGCCGGCACAGCCGGCACGCCCGGCTCCGGCTGCTCCCGCAGCATCGGCACCGGCAGCCCCCGCGGCTCCGGCGGCACCGTCTACCGGCGCAAAGCCCGGCGGACCGCGTCCGGGACCGAAGGCACCTCGCGTCGGTAACAACCCGTACTCCTCGGCACCCGCCGAGCGTCCGGCACCCCGTCCGGCTCCCGGCGCACCGCGTCCGGGTGCAGGCCAGGGCGGTTCTCGTCCGGCTCCGGGTCAGGGCGGTCCCCGTCCGGCTCCCGGCCAGGGTGGACCTCGTCCGGCTCCGGGTCAGGGCGGTCCCCGTCCGGCTCCCGGCCAGGGTGGACCTCGTCCGCCTGCAGGTCAGGGCGGACCCCGTCCCAGCCCCGGCTCCATGCCTCCTCGCCCGAACCCGGGTGCAATGCCTGCTCGTTCCGCTCGTCCCGCGCCCGGTGGCGGCGGACGTCCGGGTCGTCCCGGTGGCGCTCCCGGTGGTCGTCCGGGCGGCGGCGGTGGATACCGCGGCGGCGGCGCTCCCGGCGCCGGTGCTGGTGCAGGTGCTCCCGGTGGAGCAGCTCCGGCCGGTGGATTCCGCGGTCGTCCCGGCGGCGGTGGCCGTCCCGGTCAGCGCGGCGCAGCGGCAGGTGCATTCGGTCGTCCCGGCGGAGCAGTTCGCCGTGGACGTAAGTCGAAGCGGGCGAAGCGCGCCGAGTACGAAAGCATGCAGGCTCCCGCAGTCGGCGGCGTCAGGCTGCCACGCGGCAACGGTGAGACCATCCGTCTCGCTCGCGGCGCATCGCTGTCGGACTTCGCGGACAAGATCGATGCGAACCCCGCAGCACTCGTGCAGGCGTTGTTCAACCTCGGTGAGATGGTCACGGCAACTCAGTCGGTCAACGACGAGACGCTGGAGCTGCTCGGCGGCGAAATGAACTACGTCGTGCAGGTCGTCAGCCCGGAGGACGAGGACCGCGAGCTGCTCGACAGCTTCGACCTCACCTACGGCGAGGACGCCGGCGGAGAAGAGGACCTCGAGTCCCGTCCGCCTGTGGTCACCGTCATGGGCCACGTCGACCACGGTAAGACCCGTCTGCTCGACGTGATCCGTAAGGCGAATGTCCGTGAGGGCGAAGCCGGCGGCATCACGCAGCACATCGGTGCCTACCAGGTGCTGACCGAGCTCGAGGGCAACGAGCGTCTCGTGACGTTCATCGACACCCCGGGTCACGAGGCCTTCACGGCCATGCGTGCTCGTGGTGCCAAGGCCACCGACCTCGCGATCCTTGTTGTCGCAGCCGACGACGGCGTCATGCCGCAGACGGTGGAAGCGATCAACCACGCCCAGGCGGCCGACGTGCCGATCGTGGTCGCGGTGAACAAGATCGACAAGGAAGGCGCGAACCCGGACAAGATCCGGCAGCAGCTCACCGAGTACGGACTGGTGGCCGAGGAATACGGTGGAGACACCATGTTCGTCGACATCTCGGCGAAGCAGGGTCTCAACATCGACGCACTGCTCGAAGCAGTGCTGTTGACGGCGGACGCTTCCCTGGATCTGCGCGCCAACCCGGACATGGACGCTCAGGGTGTTGCCATCGAGGCGCACCTCGACCGTGGCCGCGGCCCCGTCGCTACCGTGCTCATCCAGCGCGGAACGCTGCGGGTCGGCGACTCGATCGTTGCCGGCGATGCTTACGGCCGCGTCCGCCGCATGGTGGACGAGCACGGTCAGGACGTCCACGAGGCACTGCCTTCACGTCCGGTCCAGGTCATCGGCTTCACGTCGGTCCCCGGTGCAGGCGACAACCTGCTCGTGGTCGACGAGGACCGTATCGCTCGTCAGATCGCGGACCGTCGCAACGCACGTAAGCGCAACGCGCTTGCAGCGAAGAGTCGTAAGCGCATCAGCCTCGACGATCTCGATGCAGCTCTGAAGGAACATTCACAGCTGAACTTGATCCTCAAGGGTGACAACTCGGGAACCGTGGAGGCCCTCGAAGAGGCTCTCCTCGGAATTCCGATCGACGACGAGGTGCAGTTGCGCGTCATCGACCGCGGTGTCGGTGGCATCACGGAGACCAACGTCAACCTGGCTGCTGCGTCCAACGCGATCATCATCGGCTTCAACGTCCGCGCCGAAGGCAAGGCAACGGAGCTGGCGAACCGCGAGGGCGTCGACATTCGCTACTACTCGGTGATCTACCAGGCCATCGACGAGGTCGAAAAGGCACTCAAGGGTCTGCTCAAGCCGGTGTACGAAGAGGTCGAGCTGGGCAAGGCAGAGATCCGCGCCATGTTCCGTTCGTCCAAGATCGGCAACATTGCCGGTTGCTTGGTCACGTCGGGCAGCATCCGTCGCAACGCCAAGGCACGTCTCATCCGCGACAGCAAGGTCATCGCCGAGACGGTCACCATCTCCTCGCTCAAGCGGGAGAAGGAAGACGCTACCGAGGTTCGCGAAGGCTACGAATGTGGTTTGACCGTCACCTATTCCGATATCAAGATCGGTGACGTTCTCGAGTGCTACGAGCTTCGCGAGAAGCCGCGCGACTGATTATGTCGACACGGGCGTTGGGGCGGACGCACGTGAGTACTAGCTGACATGGACTCTTCCGGACTTGAACATACAAGTCCGGAAGAGTCCATTCGGCTCTGTCTAGGGGGAAAATGTTTGTAGGGGCACTGGAGTTCGACATTCTTTTCGGCGATGTCCACTCACTCAAGGAAAAGCGTTCGATGCTGTCGCCGATCCTGACGGAACTCCGTCGATTCGGCGTGAGTGCAGCGGAGGCGGGGGAGCAGGGACGCCTGCGTCGTGCGCTCGTGGGCGTCGGTGTGGTCAGTTCGTCCGTCGATCACCTGCACGATGTTCTCGATCATTGTGAGCGAGCGGTCGCCGAGCGTCCGGAGATTCAGTTGCTGGCTGTGCGAAGGCGAATCTTCGGCCCGGAAGACTGAGTGTCACCGATCTGTGTCGCTGAGCCACTCTTCCGGACGGCGTACCGAATCGAGTTGGTCGGCAAGGGATTCGGCGTCCAGGGGACCAAGTGTGACGGTGTCTGTACTCACGCTCGATGTGCACGGTGGCTTGTGGCCGAAGACCTCTACCGATGGTGATTTGGTTGCCGGGTAGCCGATGGACGAGACTGTTGTCGGTAATAATTCTTGTTAACCAGAACTTTGATCGATCGAGTCACCTCGATTCGAGTGGCCAGGTAGAGGAGACTGACAGTCATGGTAGATCCAGCCCGGGCACGCAAGTTGGCAAAGCGTATCGGAACCATCGTCGCGACCGCGATCGATCACGAGATCAAGGATCCGCGACTCGCATTCGTGACCATCACGGACACCAAGGTCACCAACGATCTGCACGACGCGACGGTGTACTACACAGTCATGGGCGAGAAGGTCGATTCCGCACCCGATGTGGAAGCCGCCGCCGCAGGACTCGAGAAGGCCAAGGGTGTTCTCCGCTCGAAGGTCGGTGCCGGAACTGGCGTTCGCTTCACACCGACTCTGACGTTTGTCGCCGATACCGTTCCCGACACCGCGCGTCATATGGAAGAACTGCTGGCCCGTGCCAAGGCCGCCGACGACGAGGTCGCCAAGGCGCGTGAGAATGCACAGCCGGCCGGAGATGCAGATCCGTACAAGGAGCCGCGAGTGGCTTCGGACGAAGACGAGGCGTCGCCAGATGTTCGTGAAGCCGACTGACGCGCACCGAGAATGACGATCACCGCACTTTCGGACGTCGACCCCTGCGAGGCGAAGTTCGCTCAGGTGGCCGAGGTTCTCGAATCGGCACACACGGTGACAATTCTCTGCCATGTGCAGCCGGATGCGGACACGATCGGCAGCGGACTTGCGCTCGGTCTCGTTCTCGAGCGTCGGGGCATTTCGGTGCAGGTCGCGTTCAGTCGGCCGTTGGCGCTGCCCGAGTCGATGTCTGATTTCCCTGGTGTTCACTTGCTCGTGGCGCCCGCCGATGTTCGGGAAAGCGTCGATGTTCTGGTGACCGTGGATGTCGGCAGCGAGGGCCGCCTCGGTGAGTTGGCGAGTCGACTCGCCGGCGCGAATCGCACGATCGTCCTTGATCACCATCGCTCCAATTCCGAATTCGGAAGCATCAACGTCGTCGACGAAACCGCGGCTTCGACGACGGCGCTCATCGCACGATTCTTCGATGCGTGGGGAGTCGCGATCGATCGCGATATCGCGCACTGTCTCTATGCCGGACTGGTCACCGACACCGGCTCCTTCCGGTGGGGAGGTCCGCTTCCGCACGTGCTCGCGGCGCGTTTGCTGGCGACAGGCATCGACGGCGACGCGATTGCGCGAAAGCTGCTCGACACCCATCCGTTCGGGTGGTTGCCGATGCTGGCTTCGGTACTCGGGTCCGCGGTGCTGGTCCCGGAAGCCGCGGACGGCCGTGGGCTGGTGTACGCGGTGATCCGACGCAGTGACATCGGCGATCTTCGCTCCGAGGAGATCGAGAGCGTCGTCGATATCGTGCGAACTACTTCGGAAGCCGAAGTTGCCGCAGTACTCAAAGAGTCGGTTTCCGGAAGCTGGTCGATCTCGTTGCGTGCAAAGTCGGCGATCGACGTGTCGGCGGTCGCTGAAAGTCTTGGTGGCGGCGGGCACCGGCTGTCGGCCGGATATACGTCGACCACTTCCAGCGACGAGATTGTTGCCGCGCTCGTCGCGGCACTCGGCTGAATCCGCGGCATTGAGCGAATCTGACGCCACCTCGGCGGGATCTTCGGCAGCTGATTTCGACGTCACTGGGCGTCGAATCTTTTCCCTGGCGTTTCCGGCGCTCGGGGTACTGGCGGCCGAACCCCTCTATCTGTTGTTCGACATCGCCGTGGTCGGCCGACTCGGGGCGCTTCCGCTGGCCGGATTGGCAGTCGGTGGTCTGATCCTGTCGTTGGTGAGTACGCAGCTGACCTTCTTGTCGTACGGCACGACGGCGCGCGCCGCACGGCTGCACGGGGCGGGCCGCGAGCGCGACGCGGTGGGCGAGGGTGTTCAGGCGACCTGGCTGGCGGCCGCGATCGGCTTGGCCTTGGTAGTGATCGTGCAGGTGATCGCGGGCCCGCTGACTTCGGCGGTGGCCGGGACTCCCGACATTGCGGCGGCTGCGGAAAGTTGGCTTCGGATAGCGGTATTGGGTGTTCCACTCATCCTGGTGGCTCTGGCCGGCAACGGCTGGATGCGCGGGGTTCAGAACACGGTGCGACCGCTTCGGTTCGTCCTTGTCGGCCTGGGTATTTCGGCGGTGTTGTGCCCGATTCTCGTGCACGGTTTGCTCGGTGCTCCCCGGATGGAACTCGAAGGATCAGCTGTCGCGAATCTGGTCGGCCAGAGCGTTTCGGGTGTCCTGTTCGCCTGGGCACTCTTTCGTGAACCGGTCTCGGCTCGACCGCATCTTGCAATCATGCGGGCGCAGATGCTGATGGGCCGTGACCTGATCCTGCGCAGCCTCGCATTCCAAGCGTGTTTCGTCTCGGCGGCCGCGGTGGCGTCGAGGTTCGGCGCAGCCGTAGTCGGTGCACACCAAGTTGTCCTCCAACTGTGGAACCTGGTTTCGCTCCTTCTCGATTCCTTGGCGATCGCCGCCCAAACGCTCATCGGAGCTGCCCTCGGCGGTGGATTCGCAGCCGCGGCGAAGAGGATGACCTGGCGGATCACTGCCTGGTCGACGGTATTTGCCGTGGTACTCGCGATCTTCTTCGCCGCGGGCCACTCCGTGATCCCCGGACTTTTCACGTCCGACGCCGAGGTCCTCGGTCAAATGTCGATCGCCTGGTGGTTCTTCGTCGCGATCATGCCGGTAGCGGGAATCGTGTTTGCACTCGACGGTGTTCTGCTCGGCGCCGGGGACGTGGTGTTTCTGCGCAACGCGACCATGCTCTGCGCAGTTCTCGGATTTCTGCCCGCGATCTGGCTCTCCCTCGCCTACGACTGGGGGCTGGCCGGAATTTGGGCAGGGCTTACCGTGTTCGTAGTACTTCGGATGGTCGCGGTGTCGTGGCGAGCGTTTTCCGGCAAGTGGGCAGTGACAGGTCCGGCGACGGCGAAGCGCGGAAGTTCAACTGAGGAAGCAGAGGGATCGTGGCAGCAAAGCTGATGGCGGTGAGCGACATTCATGTCGGTCACAACGGCAACAAGCCGATGACGGAGGAACTGTTCCCGGATTCGCCTGACGACTGGCTCATTCTCGCCGGAGATGTTTCCGAGAAAACTGACGACATTCGGTGGGCGTTGAAGCTCCTTCGCAGCCGATTCGCAAAGGTCATCTGGATTCCGGGCAACCACGAACTGTGGACGACCGCCAAGGATCCGGTTCAGATTCACGGAGCGCCGCGGTACGAGTACCTGGTCAACATGTGCCGCGAACTTGACGTCATCACGCCCGAGGACCCGTTCCCGGTGTGGGAGGGAGACGAGGGCCCGGTCACGGTCGTCCCGATGTTCCTTCTCTACGACTACTCCTTCCTGCCGGAAGGCGCGCGAGACAAGGAACACGGGCTCGAGATCGCGCGGGACAAGAACGTCGTCGCCACCGACGAGTTCCTGCTCTCGCCGCAGCCGTATGCAACGCGCGACGCGTGGTGCCGGGCGAGAATCGAATACACCCAGGCACGGCTGGACGCGCTCCCCGAAGGCACAAAAACCGTTCTGGTGAACCATTTCCCGATGGTCCGGCAGCCGACGGACGTGCTCATGTATCCGGAGTTCGCGTTGTGGTGCGGAACCACCGCGACCGCCGACTGGCATGTGAAGTACAACGCGGTGTGCTCGGTGTACGGGCACCTGCACATTCCTCGAACCACGTACTACGACGGCGTCCGCTTCGAGGAAGTATCACTCGGGTACCCGCGCGAATGGCGTCGGCGTGGACTGCCGGAGAAGTTGTTGCGTCAGATTCTTCCCGTTCCGGAGTACCCGCCGGGAACGCTCAACAAGTGGGGTGGCCACTTCAAGGTCACGCCGGAGCAGGAAGCCGAAGTCGAGCGCATGCGCGCCGGACGCTGAGAGGTATCGCTACGTGATCGAACAGATTCTTCCCGGTGGAGTTGCGACGGCCGAGGCCTTCGTGGATCCGCCCGGTCTGGTTCCGCACCCCAGTGAGGAGGCGTTGATCGGCCGCGCGGTCGAGAAGCGCCGTCGCGAGTTCGTGACTACCCGGCACCTCGCGCGTCAGGCGATGGGCAAGCTCGGTGTTCCGTCTGCCGCTGTCATGCGCGGCGAGCGTGGTGCCCCACTCTGGCCGCAGGGAGTAGTCGGAAGCCTCGCCCATTGCGACGGCTACCGCGGCGCTGTCCTGGCGTACTCCATGCAGGTCCGCTCACTCGGTATCGACGCCGAGCCGCACGGCCCGCTGCCGGACGGGGTATTGCCCGCGGTCAGCATCGAAGCGGAACGAACGTGGCTGGACACTCAGGAAACCGGCGGTCCGGTGCACTGGGATCGAGTGCTCTTCTGCGCGAAGGAAGCCACGTACAAGGCGTGGTTTCCGCTAACTGGGCGCTGGTTGGGTTTCGAGGACGCCCACATCACATTCGAGGCGGAGTCGGAAACTTCCGGAACTTTCAACTCGCGTCTGCTGGTCCCCGGTGAGGCGACGTCTGGTCCGCCGCTCACCTCTTTCGACGGCAGGTGGTTGGTGTCGGACGGGCTCATTCTGACGGCAATTTCGGTGCAGTGAGCGCGACTGGCAGAATCGGCACACGTGTCAGCTCGTGAAAAGCCTTCCTCCGGTCTTGTCGGCGCCGGAATCCTGATTGTCGACAAAGAGGCGGGCATCACCAGCCACGACGTGGTCGCTCGGTGCCGCAAATTGTTGAACACCCGCAAGGTGGGACATGCCGGGACTCTTGATCCCATGGCGACCGGCGTCCTCGTTCTCGGCGTCGAGCGTGCGACCAAGTTGCTCGGACTCCTGGCACTGACAACCAAGGCGTACTCGGCGACCATTCGCCTCGGTGCAGCGACGGACACGGACGATGCCGAAGGGGAGGTCCTGACTTCCGCAGACGCTTCGCAGGTGACGGACGCGGAGATCGCTGCCATCGTGGCAACGCTGACCGGAGACATCAAGCAGATCCCGGCAAGCGTGAGCGCTATCAAGGTCGACGGTCAACGCGCACATGCCCTGGTGCGTGCGGGAGAAACCGTCGAGCTGGCGCCGCGCCCGGTAACGGTGTCGACTTTCGAAGTTCTGGCTCGGCGAGATGTCCCTGGTGGCTTCGTCGATCTGGATGTAGACGTTGAGTGCTCTTCCGGAACATACATCCGCTCGCTTGCACGCGACCTCGGTCGTGAATTGGGCGTCGGTGGTCATCTGACGGCATTGCGCCGCACCCGCGTCGGGCCGTTCACTCTCGAACATGCGCGCACGCTCGAAGATCTCGCGGATCAGCCGGGTGTGAGCCTCGACATCGATCAGGCCGCGCAGACGGCTTTTCCGCATCGGCAGATCACGGCGGAGGAAGCCGAGGCGATCAGCCAGGGGCGCTGGCTCGAGCCGATCGGGATGAAGGGGATCTGTGCGGCGATCGATCCCACCGGTCACACGATTGCGCTTCTGCAGGAGAAGGGTCGACGCGCCAGTTCGGTGATGGTCGTGCGACCGGCGACGCTTCGCGGGTGATCGTCCGCGAGCGTGTCGACGGCGACCTCGACGGTTGCGTCGATGCGCTGGCACAGGTCCACGAGTGCGACGGATATCCGAACACGTGGCCACAGAACCCGCACCGCTGGCTCAGTTCGCCCACGGTGGTGAAGGCGTGGGTCGGTGAGAGCGACGGCCGTGTTGTCGGTCATGTGGCCGTCGACCGCGAGGTTGCAGGCGCGCCCACCACCGCGGGATCGATTGCCGTGTCGCGATTGTTCGTTCATCCCCATGCCCGCGGAAACGGCCTCAGCGGTGCGCTACTCGACGCTGTCACGGATTTCGCAGCAGAAAGTCAGTTGGAACTGGTGCTCGACGTCGTCGAGGACGCTTTGCCGGCGATCGCGCTGTACGAGCGTCGAGGTTGGGTGTACGTCGACGAGAGGCTCGCCGACTGGACCCGGACCGACGGCGTCCGGCCTGTAGAACGGCGATATCGTCTGCCGCTCTGAGCGGCCTCGACTACACGAGCCAAATTGCTTGAGCGACTGGGCTTCCCAGGTCGATGGTGTCGGGGCTGTCGCCGAGTCGAACGGACACTGTTCCGGCGAAATCACGGCGTTCTTCGACAGTGATGTCGACATCGAGACTGACGCCGACGGAATCGAAGTACCGAAGCATTTCGGGATCGGAATCGGAGATCCGGGCAACGCGGCCCCGCTCGCCGTTGGCGAAGTCGCTGAGCTGACGGGCCGGGGGAGTCGGCACCGAACCATCGGTGGCGGGAATGGGATCGCCGTGCGGGTCACGTTCGGGGAAGCCCAGTTTGGCGTCCATCCGCGAGATCATCAGATCGGAAACGGCGTGTTCGAGGACTTCGGCTTCGTCGTGGACTTCGTCCCAGCCGTAGCCGAGTTCCTGAACCAGATAGGTCTCGATCAACCGGTGGCGCCGGACCATGGACACAGCAGCCGCGCGGCCACTGTCCGTCAGAGCGATGGAACCGTAGCGGGCGTGATCGACGAGGCCCTGGTCCGAGAGTTTGCGGATCGCCTCGGACACCGTCGAAGCCGAGACGTTCATCTTCTCGGACAGGAGCTTGGTGGACACCCGCTCGTGGGACCACTCCTGGATCGTCCAGATGACCTTGAGGTAGTCCTGAGCCACCGACGAGAGTGCGAGCGTGTCGATTGCCGCGCCGTGCGCCGAAGTGCTGTCGCCATCCGACGTCGATGATGCTTCCGAGGTTCCGGTCTTGTGAGCTGCCACAACGCTTAGCTTAGGCTACGAAATCCGGAACTTCCGTACGTGAGCGGCAGCACAGCGGTGATTCGCTGGGCGGGTCCGAACGTGACCCGCCGCCGGTGGACCCGTAGGCTGCCAATCGTGCTGAGATGGCGTGGTCTCGACGAAGTTCCGGCCGATTGGGGTCGTTGTGTGCTCACTATCGGTGTGTTCGACGGTGTGCATCGTGGGCATGCCCAATTGATAGCGAGAGCGGTTACCGCTGCGCGCAAACGTGGTGTTCCGAGCGTGTTGATGACGTTCGACCCGCATCCCATGGAGGTTGTGCGGCCGGGTAGTCATCCAGCCCAGTTGACGACGCTGCAACGGCGTGCGGAATTGGCTCAGGATCTGGGCATCGACGTGTTCTGCGTGATGCCGTTCACCGCTGATTTCATGAAGCTGACGCCGGAGCGCTACGTCCACGAAATTCTCGTCGAACGTCTGCATGTTGCCGAGGTGGTGGTGGGGGACAACTTCACCTTCGGCAAGAAGGCGCTCGGCAATGTCGACCTTCTTCGTGAGATGGGCGCTCGCTTCGGCTTTGCCGTCGACGGCGTCCAGCTGCTGGCCGAGCATGCGGTGACGTTCTCGTCGACCTACATCCGCTCGTGCGTCGACGCGGGCGACATGGAAGCGGCTACCGAAGCTCTCGGCCGTCCACATCGTGTCGAAGGTGTGGTCGTCCACGGTGACAAGCGTGGACGCGAGTTGGGATTCCCGACGGCCAATGTTGCACCGCCGATGTTTTCGGCGATTCCGGCCGACGGCGTCTACGCAGCGTGGTTCACGGTGCTCGGCGCCGGCGAGGAACTCGGAACTGTCGTTCCCGGTCGTCGATACCAAGCCGCAGTGTCTGTGGGGACCAACCCGACCTTCTCCGGCCGGACCCGAACCGTCGAGGCGTACGTTCTCGACACCGAAGCAGACCTGTACGGACAACACGTCGCTGTCGACCTGGTTTCGCGGATTCGGGGCATGGAGAAGTTCGACTCGATCGAGTCGCTCATCACGGCGATGAACCGAGACGTCGAACGCGCACGCCAAATCCTGAGTGAGGATGCAGAGCGCAGCGTGGGTTGAGCGCAGAGCGCAGCGTGGGTTGAGCGCAGAGTGGGTTGAACTCGTCCCGCACTAGTGGCGGCGGCCACATTCGCTCCAGGTGGGCGAAAGCGCCTCATTGCTGCTGGTAGGATCTTCTCTCGGTGCGTGCTGCGGTTTGCGGTGGCCGCACCGATCTAGTTCCTTTCACGCAAACGTCATCACAGGAGTGAATCAAGTGGCATTGACCACGGAAGAAAAGAAGGTCGTTCTCGGCGAGTACGGCTTGCACGAGACCGACACGGGATCGCCTGAAGCTCAGGTGGCAATGCTCACCAAGCGCATCACCGATCTCACCGAGCACCTCAAGACCCACAAGCATGACCACCACTCGCGTCGTGGACTGCTCTTGATGGTCGGTCGCCGTCGTCGTCTGCTGAAGTACGTGGCAAAGACTGACGTCGCTCGCTACCGCACGCTCATCGAGCGTCTCGGCCTGCGTCGCTAGATTTTTCTCACGACGCTGATCGAAAGCAACACGGCACGCTTCGGTTTGCCGAACACTCCGTTAGCCGGCGAAGCCACGCATATACTGGGCTTCGCTGGCTTTCGGCGTTAGCTGCCGCAAGGCAGTTTCCGCTGTCGGCGCTATGCACAGTTGTCTACGCACAGTTGTGCAGTGCGCAGCCAGCACACCGTATGCACCAGAGAACGTGGTGTCGGTTGTCGGTAGTGGTTCTCCGGACCGGGCAAGTGCCCGAAAGCTCCGGCGGACTTCGATCGACGGCCGCCCGAACGTCGTGACGTCCCGAAGCAGAAATCGCTCGCATCGCAAGGAGCGTCTGCAATTCAAGAGGGGGACGTCCCTCGGTGCGCAGTTTCCACCAGGAGGGTGGAAACGCCCGCGCGGGTACGGCGAAGACGAGAGGGAAGTGAAGAGAAAAGAATGACAGAGAATTCCGTAGTAGAGGTCGACGAAGGCGTGTTCGAATCCACCGCCGTGATCGACAACGGGTCCTTCGGTACCCGTACCATCCGTTTCGAGACCGGACGCCTTGCTCAGCAGGCCGCCGGCGCCGTCGTTGCTTACCTGGACGACGAGACCATGCTGCTGTCCGCCACGAGCGCCAGCAAGCACCCCAAGGAGCACTTCGACTTCTTCCCCCTGACGGTGGACGTCGAAGAGCGTATGTACGCAGCGGGCCGCATCCCCGGTTCGTTCTTCCGTCGTGAGGGACGCCCCTCCACCGACGCGATCCTGACCTGCCGCCTCATCGACCGGCCGCTGCGCCCGTCCTTCGTCGACGGTCTCCGTAACGAGATCCAGGTCGTCGTCACGGTCATGAGCCTCAACCCGCAGGATCTGTACGACGTAGTGGCCATCAACGCCGCTTCCGCGTCGACGCAGATCGCGGGCCTGCCGTTCTCCGGACCCGTCGGTGGCGTGCGTGTTGCACTCATCGTCTCCGAGGACAACAAGGCCGGCCAGTGGGTTGCATTCCCGACGGTCGATCAGCTCGAGAACGCCGTCTTCGACATGGTCGTAGCCGGCCGCGTCGTGTCCGGCAGCGGCGACAATGCCGACGTAGCGATCATGATGGTCGAGGCCGAGGCCACCGACAACGTCATCGCGAAGATCGCCGACGGCGCTCAGGCACCGACCGAGGCCATCGTCGCCGAAGGCCTCGAGGCCGCCAAGCCGTTCATCGCACGCCTGTGCGCTGCGCAGGCAGCACTGGCATCCAAGGCTGCAAAGCCCACGGGTGACTACCCGGTCTTCCCGGCGTACCAGGACGACGTTTTTGCTGCCGTCGAGGCTGCTGCGTCCGAAAAGCTCAATGCCGCACTGACAATCGCCGGCAAGCAGGAACGCGACGACAAGACTGACGAGGTCAAGGTCGAGGTTCTCGAGCAGGTTGCACCCAACTTCGAAGGCCGCGAGAAGGAACTGGGAGCAGCGTTCCGCTCGCTCACCAAGAAGCTGGTTCGCCAGCGCATCCTGCGCGATCAGTTCCGCATCGACGGCCGCGGCGTCACGGACATCCGTTCGCTGTCCGCCGAGGTCGCGATCATCCCGCGCGCACACGGCTCCGCACTGTTCGAGCGCGGCGAGACCCAGATCCTGGGTGTCACCACTCTCGACATGGTCAAGATGGCTCAGCAGGTCGACTCGCTCGGTCCCGAGACCACCAAGCGCTACATGCATCATTACAACTTCCCGCCGTACTCCACCGGTGAGACGGGTCGCGTCGGTTCGCCGAAGCGTCGCGAAATCGGTCACGGTGCACTCGCCGAGCGCGCTCTCATGCCGGTTCTGCCCAGCGTCGAAGAGTTCCCTTACGCGATTCGCCAGGTCTCCGAGGCTCTGAGCTCCAACGGTTCCACCTCGATGGGCTCGGTGTGTGCGTCCACGCTCGCACTGCTCAACGCCGGTGTGCCGCTTCGCGCTCCGGTTGCCGGTATCGCCATGGGTCTGGTCTCCGACCAGGTCGACGGTGAAACCCGCTACGTCGCTCTGACCGACATCCTCGGCGCCGAAGACGCCTTCGGCGACATGGACTTCAAGGTCGCAGGCACCAAGGACTTCGTCACGGCCCTGCAGTTGGACACGAAGCTCGACGGCATCCCGTCGCAGGTTCTTGCCGGTGCACTCTCGCAGGCGAAGGATGCGCGGACCACGATCCTCGAGGTCATGGCGGAAGCCATCGACACCCCGGACGAGATGAGCCCGTTCGCTCCCCGCGTGACGGCCATCAAGGTCCCCGTCGACAAGATCGGTGAGGTCATCGGCCCCAAGGGCAAGATGATCAACTCCATCACCGAGCAGACCGGTGCCAACATCTCCATCGAAGACGACGGCACCGTGTTCGTCGGCGCCACCGATGGACCGTCTGCACAGGCCGCGATCGACATGATCAACGCCATTGCCAACCCGCAGCTCCCCAAGGTCGGCGAACGGTTCCTGGGCACGGTCGTCAAGACCACCGCCTTCGGTGCCTTCGTTTCGCTCCTGCCGGGACGCGACGGACTGGTGCACATCTCGAAGCTGGGCAGCGGTAAGCGCATTGCCAAGGTCGAAGACGTGGTCAACGTCGGATCCAAGATCCGCGTCGAGATCGCCGACATCGATGCACGTGGCAAGATCTCGCTGATCCCGGTCGAAGAGGG
Organism: Rhodococcus sp. AQ5-07; assembly: GCF_009707305.1. NCBI lineage: Bacteria > Bacillati > Actinomycetota > Actinomycetes > Mycobacteriales > Nocardiaceae > Rhodococcus > Rhodococcus sp. AQ5-07. The sequence continues at coordinate 1,151,433 of NZ_CP046099.1, forward strand.
CAACGACGAGGCTGCCGCTCCGGCCGCCGACGAGGCTGCTTCCGAGTAGATCTCACTCGTACTCTGATGCGGCCCCGCGCGGATTTCCGTGCGGGGCCGCATCTGTACTGTCTGTAGACACGAGCCTGTAGATACCTGATTCAACACTTGCACCGAGGACTGCTGAACCTTTTCATGGCAAAGACCACTCCCAACACCACGCGCAGCCGCAGCGCTGTGCTGAAATCGCCGATCGATGCGACTCCTGAATCGGGAGTGCAGCGCACGGTCCTTCCCGGCGGCCTGCGCGTCGTCACCGAATTCATCCCCGGTGTGCGTTCCGCCTCCGTCGGCGTGTGGGTCGGAGTCGGTTCCCGCGACGAGCAGCCGAGTGTGGCCGGTGCCGCGCATTTTCTCGAGCATCTGTTGTTCAAGTCGACGCCGTCACGGACCGCGTTGGACATCGCGCAGGTCATGGATGGTGTGGGCGGCGAACTCAATGCATTCACGTCGAAGGAACACACCTGTTTCTACGCGCACGTGATCGACGAGGACCTCCCGATGGCGGTGGACCTTGTTGCCGACGTCGTACTGCGTGGGCGCTGCAGAACTGCGGATGTCGACGTCGAGCGGCAAGTAGTGCTCGAAGAGATCGCGATGCGAGACGACGATCCGGAAGACCTGCTCGGCGACGCCTTCCTGACCGCGTTGTTCGGAGATCATCCTGTCGGTCGTCCCATCATCGGTAGCGTCGAATCGATCGAGTCGATGTCGCGCAATCAGTTGCATTCCTTCCATGTTCGGCGTTACACGCCGCAGCGGATGGTGCTGGCAGTAGCGGGGAACGTCGACCACAAGCAGGTTGTGACGCTGGCTCGCCGTGCATTCGCCGGGCATCTCGAGCGTGGAGTCAAGCCGGCGCCGCGGCGCGAAGGCACTCTGCGTTTGCGAACGATGCCTGAACTGAGCTTGACCCACCGCGACAGCGAGCAGGTCCACCTTGCGCTCGGAGTACGCGCGTTCGGTCGGCACGAGGGTCATCGCTGGGCCCTGTCTGTTCTCAACGCCGCAGTGGGCGGCGGGCTGAGTTCTCGTCTGTTCCAAGAGATTCGCGAGAAGCGGGGGCTTGCGTACTCCGTCTATTCCGGCGTAGACACCTTCGCGGACACCGGAGCGTTCTCCGTGTACGCGGGTTGCCAGCCGGAGAACCTCGGGGAGGTTGCCACAGTGATCCGCGAGGTACTTGCGAACGTGGCGACGGACGGAATCACCGATGCCGAGATCGCCCGCGCCAAGGGATCGCTGCGCGGCGGATTGGTTCTGGCACTGGAAGATTCAGGTTCACGCATGAACCGTATCGGTCGCAGTGAACTCAATTACGGCAACCATCGCAGTGTTGCGCAGACGCTCGCGACCATCGACGCGGTTACCTCCGAAGAGGTGCTCGAGGTGGCGCAGGTGCTCTTGACCAGGCCGTTTGCGGCCGCCGTCGTCGGCCCGTACAAGCGGGTTCGTGACCTTCCCGCGTCGGTACGCGGGATCGTGGGCAAGTAGTTCGAACTATCGAAATCGGGGTGTGCAGTTGAAGATCCGTGGTGCAGTGCTCGAAGAGATCGGCCGGGAGCGTCCCTTTGCGGAGTCGACTCCGATTTCGATTTCGGAACTCGACCTCGAATCCCCGGGCCCGGGTGAGATCCTCGTCAAGATCGAAGCTGCCGGGCTTTGTCACTCCGACCTCTCCGTGGTCGACGGGAATCGCGTTCGCCCCGTGCCGATGTTGCTGGGCCACGAGGCAGCTGGTCGAATCGTCGAACTCGGCGACGGCGTTGATTCGTTGTCGGTGGGCACCCGCGTCGTGATGACTTTTCTTCCGCGGTGTGGCGAGTGCGCGGGATGCGCCACTGACGGCCGGATGCCGTGCACGGTGGGTAGCGCCGCCAACAACGACGGCAGTTTGCTCGGTGGCGCGCAACGACTGCGGCGCTCCGGCGAGAGCGTCAAACATCATCTCGGCGTTTCGGGTTTCGCGACGCATGCGGTGGTCAACGCCAAGTCCGTAGTTGCCGTCGAAGACGATATTCCGGCCGAGATTGCAGCCGTACTCGGCTGCGCGGTGTTGACCGGCGGGGGAGCGCTACTCAACGCGGCCAAGCCTCGCCCGGCGGACACTGTGATGGTGGTCGGCTTGGGCGGCGTCGGGATGGCCGCAATCCTGACGGCGCGGGCACTCGGGGTCGAGAACGTCATCGGCGTCGACGCACTGGAGTCCAAGCTGGCTCAGGCGCTGGAACTGGGCGCGACCGAGGTCTTCACACCGTCCGGCCTGTCCGAGAGTGGCGTTCGCGCAGACATCGTCGTCGAAGCTGCGGGAAATGCTCGGGCGTTCGAGACAGCCGTGGCCGCGACGGCAGCGGGTGGCACGACCGTCACGGTCGGGTTGCCTGCGCCTGATGCGCGCTCGTCGATCTCGCCGCTCGGGCTGGTGGCCGAAGCGCGGACCATCATCGGCAGTTACCTCGGATCCGCGGTCCCCGCCCGCGACATCCCGATCTACGCGCAATTGTGGCGGGACGGGAAGCTGCCGGTCGAGAAGCTCATCTCCTCGCGAATCGAGTTGGACGACATCAATTCCGGCATGGACGAACTTGCGGACGGAAAAGCAATCCGACAGGTCATTATTTTCGACTGAAATCGTTACCTCCTGTAACGCTTCTCTCATACTGGACGACTACTCGAATGACGTTGCGTGACGCCCCGGGGGTCGGTCGTACGTTTTCCAAAAGTTGATTGGGGAGAAGATATGCCGGTTCGTGGGTTCTTTTCGCGACATCGAATACTGGCGGGTGCAGTAGCGCCCGCAGCGCTCGGCGTGGCCGCGTTGGTGGCGGTCGCAGTTGCCGTGGATTCTCCGCAATCGCAGACGATCGAGACCGAGTTGACCGCGTCTGTCACCGAGTGCCACGACACGGTCGGGATCGGTGTTGCCGGTCGCGGAGACACGCCGGTCGAGGGCACAACGAAGATGCTCGTCGGTGCGGATGGAACGACACTCCTCCCGGCGGCGCTCACAGACGACTACAGCAGTTACTGGGTCGACCCGGTACTCAAGGCGCCCGCCGGTTCGGTCAAGGACGGCTCGTACGCCTCCGTCTACATCGCGTATCCCGCAAACATGGACAGTTACGAAGAGGCCGTGACGACGGGCGCGGACAACACCCGCGCTGTGATGAAGGCAATCAGCGCGGCCTGCCCGAACACGAAGTTCTCGATTGTCGGATACAGCGAAGGCGCTGACGTAGTGCGCCGCGTCGCGATGGACATCGGGTCGGAGTCGAGCACCTCCGGCATCAACCCGGACAACGTCGTCGGTGTGGTGATCTTCGCCGACGCTGGTCGACTCGCGGGCGAGGGCCCGTTCCCCGGCGCCGAGAACCCGTACGCGAACCCTGACGGTTTCAACGAGCAATATCAGAACGGCAAGAACACGGCTTCCGGATCCGGGGCACTGCCGGGAACCAGCGGAGATTTCGGGGCCCTGAACGGCAAGATTGCGTCGTTCTGCTCTGACGGCGACCTCACCTGCGCAGCTCCCGAGAACATTTCACTCCTGATTCTGGCGGCAAACGTCGGTCGGCAGCTCAACGTCGACCAGTTGCAAGCGCAGAATCTGACGCCCGCCACCGGCATGGACATCGCGGTCGTGATGGGGCGAGTGATGTTCGACGCCTTCAACGACATCTCGAGCAATCCCACCTGGATGCAGAGCGACGAAACCTTCCTCGACGTCTTGCTGAAGGTGTCCGATCCGGCGTACAAGCCGAGCGAGGCCACCACGACGCCGGTCGCAAAGGACTCGGTTTCCACTGAGGAAGTGTCGCCGTTGGCGTACCTGCCGCAGAAGCTGTTCAAGGAAATCGTCGGCCTCATCGCCACGAACCAGAACACCATCCCCGTAGTCATGAACGATCCGTACGGCCTGACCTTGGGCCCGGATGTCGGTCACCACTTCGACTACTGGCGCGATTCGGATGCTGCAAACGGCAAGCCCCTGACATCAGCGGAGTACGCAGCGGCGTGGCTGACCTATCTGGCCAAGCAGGCGCAGGACGGCAAGCCGGTCGATTCGTCGGCGAAGCCGACCGCCGAAGAGATGGCGGATGCCATCGACGCCTTGGCTGCTTCGCCTTCGGTTACCGACTCGGCCAAGCCCACCACAACCACGGGCGAAGCGGTACAACCCGCACCCGCAGGTTCGGAATCTGCAGCACCGGCACCCGCGGCTCCGACGACGACATCCGTTGCGCCGGCCGCGACGCCGAGTGTGACTTCAACCGTGGCGCCGTCGACTTTAGTCGAGTCGAGTGAACCGCCCGCCGCGACCACGACAACGACAACATCAACAACAACAACGACACAGGCTGCGGCCGGCTAGCCGAGACGTTTCCGTTCGTCAAAAACGCTGTCACAGGCTGCGATCCGCAAGTAGTTGCGGATCGCAGCCTGTTTTGTATGTACGGGTTACGTACAGCGGCGGTTGGTGCTTATCGTGGAAGGGAGGTTTCCGGATCACGAATCGTGGGTTTCACCGTGCACGAGCTGTCTATTGCGCAGAGTGTGGTCGAAGCTGTGTGCGAGCGTGCCGGCGAGCGACGAGTATCGAGTGTGCGGCTGGAAGTAGGGCAACTCTGCGCAGTGGTTCCACACTCTCTGCTGTTCTGCTTCGACGTTGTCACGGCGGGTACTCACGCCGAGGGTGCCAGCTTGCACATCGATCAGATTGCAACCAGCGCGCGATGCAATAGCTGTGGCGTGACTTTCTCGCCGCCCGACATGTTCTTGTTGTGTGGGTGCGGCAGTGCTGATGTCGAGGTGCTTGCCGGCCGCGAGTTGCGGATCCTGTCGATGGAAGTGAGCTGAGCATGTGCGCGACGTGTGGGTGCGGGGACACTACGGGACCTCGGGTGTCGGTCGTCGCCGGCGGAGAACACGAGCAGGACGACAGCCATGGGCACGGTCACCACCACCACCACCACGACCACGACCACGACCACGACCACGACCACGACCACGACCACGACCACGACCATGACCATGGGCACGGTCACTCCGACCACACGGTAATTCTCGAGCAGCAGGTGCTTGCCAAGAACGACGGCATTGCGGTTCACAATCGTGAGTGGATGCGGGGCCGCGGAATCACGGCGCTCAACATCATGAGTTCGCCCGGCGCGGGTAAGACGACATTGCTGGCGCGAACGATCCGGGAACTAGGAGGACAACGACCGATTGCCGTGATCGAAGGTGACCAGGAAACCCGGCTCGACGCCGAGCGGATTCGTGAGGCCGGCGCGTCAGTGGTCCAGGTCAACACGGGGGCGGGCTGTCACCTCGATGCCGAGATGATCGATCGCGCGCTGCGCGCCTTGGACCCCGCGGACGAGTCGCTGCTTCTGATCGAAAACGTAGGAAACCTGGTGTGCCCCGCGCTCTTCGACCTGGGTGAGGAAGGCAAGGTTGTCCTAATATCGACGCCGGAGGGGGGCGACAAGCCGAAAAAGTACCCGCACATCTTTGCCGTCGCGGACCTCGTGGTGATCAACAAGATCGACTTGCTCCCGTACGTCGAGTTCGACGTCGATGCCTGTGTCGCGCAAGCGAAAATCCTCAATCCTGCTGTGCGCGTTGTTGTTCTATCGGCCACGACAGGTGAGGGCATGGACGAGTGGTACGAGTGGATCGGTAGTCGTTCGGCGATTTCTCCGGTGGCCGTTGACAACTGATCTGCTCGGGTAGTTAATGAAATGAGTGGGTGCCACGCAAGTGGGCCGAGGTTCGACTCCGGTGGCGTCAGCGTTTCGGTGCCGCAGCAATTTGAGGCCATAGCGTGTCAGGCAGTAGCGGTGCCGAGAATCAGGCGCAAGTGCACCCGTGAAAGCGGCTGACATGGACACACAAAAATCGACTGCTGGCACCACGGCGGAACCTGCCTCCGAAAGCGCAGCTACCCCGGAAAGCGCAGCGGCCAAAGCGGAAGAAACTCTGATCCACGTGCTGTGGATCAATGCCGGTCTCAGTTGCGACGGTGATTCGGTGGCGCTCACCGCGGCCACGCAACCCAGTATCGAGGAGATCGCGCTCGGTGCGTTGCCCGGCCTGCCTCAGGTGGCGGTTCATTGGCCGCTCATCGACTTCGAATGTGGACCGCAGGGTGGCGCTGACGATTTCCTGGAATGGTTCTGGAAAGCCGACCGGGGAGAATTGGAACCCTTTGTTCTTGTTGTCGAAGGATCTATACCGAACGAGAAACTTCACGACGAAGGGTACTGGTGTGGTTTCGGGAACAATCGCGAAACCGGCCAACCGGTCACCACGAGCGAATGGCTCGACAAGCTGGCACCGAAAGCCACTGCGGTAGTTGCGGTCGGCACGTGCGCAACCTATGGCGGCATACATGCGATGGCCGGCAATCCGACCGGTGCGATGGGCGTGCCGGACTATCTCGGGTGGACCTGGAAATCGAAGGCGGGCATCCCGATCGTGTGCGTTCCCGGGTGTCCCATTCAGCCGGACAACCTCTCCGAGACCCTGACCTATCTTCTGTACATGGCCACTGATCAGGCGCCGATGATTCCCTTGGACGAATCCCTCCGCCCGCAGTGGCTTTTCGGTGCCACCGTTCACGAGGGCTGTGACCGTGGCGGGTACTACGAGCAGGGCGAGTTCGCGACGGAGTACGGGTCGCCGAAGTGCATCGTCAAGCTGGGATGTTGGGGACCGGTCGTGAAATGCAATGTCCCCAAACGCGGTTGGATCAACGGAGTCGGCGGGTGCCCTAATGTCGGCGGGATCTGCATCGGCTGCACGATGCCGGGATTCCCGGACAAATTCATGCCGTTCATGGATGAACCACCTGGCGGCAAACTCTCCACCAATGCGGTGGGAATGTACGGGTCCGTGATCCACAGTCTGCGCCGGATCACCGGTCACACGTTGGACAAGGAACCGCACTGGCGCGAGCGCGGGTCGAAGTTGCTCACCGGTGCGACGCGTACGTGGTGACCGACCGGATACCTTCAAATCAGTTCGTGAGCAACGTCTCTGGGAGGCACTGCAATGACGGCCATCGTTCCCGAACCCACCTCGACTGCGGACCGCGACGGTCTTGTCGAGATGGCGTGGGACCCCATCACCCGAATCGTCGGCAGTCTGGGTATCTACACCAAGATCGACTTCGCCAACCGCGAAGTGGTGGAGTGCCACAGCACGTCGTCGATCTTTCGTGGGTATTCCCTGTTCATGAAGGGGAAGGACCCGCGCGACGCGCATTTCATCACCAGTCGTATCTGCGGCATCTGCGGTGACAATCACGCCACGTGCTCGTGCTACGCACAAAACATGGCGTACGGCGTCAAGCCGCCGCATCTAGGCGAGTGGATCGTCAATCTCGGCGAGGCCGCCGAGTACATGTTCGACCACAACATTTTTCAAGAGAATCTGGTCGCAGTCGACTACTGCGAGAAGATGGTCTCCGAGACGAATCCCGGTGTGCTGGCGCAGGCAGAGAACACGCGCTGCCCGCACGAGGAGCAGCACGGTTATCGCACGATCGCGGACATCATGCGGACTCTCAATCCGTTCACGGGTGAGTTCTATCGCGAAGCGTTGCAAGTCTCGCGTTCGACTCGCGAAATGTTCTGCTTGATGGAGGGTAGGCACGTCCACCCGTCGACGCTCTATCCCGGCGGCGTCGGAACCGTCGCGACGATCGAACTGATGACGGACTACATGTCGCGGCTGATGCGGTACGTCGAATTCATGAAGAAGGTCGTGCCGATGCACGACGACCTGTTCGACTTCTTCTACCAGGCGCTGCCTGGTTACGAGAAGGTTGGCCTGCGGCGGACCCTGCTGGGTTGTTGGGGATCGTTCCAAGACCCCGAGTACTGCAATTTCTCGTACAAGGACATGACCGACTGGGGCCGGAAGATGTTTGTCACTCCCGGTGTGGTTGTCGACGGAAAGTTGGTCACCACGGATCTGGTGGACATCAACCTCGGTATCCGAATCATGCTGGGGTCCTCGTATTACGAGGACTGGAGTGATCAGGAGATGTTCGTCAAGACCGATCCGCTGGGTAACCCGGTCGATCGCCGGCACCCGTGGAATCAACACACCAACCCTCACCCGCAGAAGCGGAACCTCGAGGACAAGTACAGCTGGGTCATGTCACCGCGATGGTTCGACGGAAATGACAACCTCGCTCTGGATACCGGCGGGGGAGCATTGGCTCGTCTGTGGAGCACCGCTCTTGCCGGCCTGGTCGACATCGGATACCTGGAGTCGACCGGACACAGTGTGAAGATCAATCTTCCGAAAACAGCACTGAAGGGTCCTGTCTCGCTCGAGTGGAAGATTCCAGAACATGGCAGCAATACTCTCGAAAGAAACCGTGCGCGAACGTATTTCCAGGCATACGCAGCAGCGGCTGCCCTTCACTTCGCAGAGAAGGCGCTTGTCGAGATCCGGGCAGGCCGCACCAAGACGTGGGAGTCGTTCGAGGTTCCGGACGAGGGAATCGGTTGCGGATTCACCGAAGCCGTCCGCGGAGTTCTCTCACATCACATGGTGATTCGTGACGGCAAGATCGCGAACTATCACCCGTACCCACCGACCCCGTGGAATGCGAGCCCGCGCGACAGCTACGGAACCCCCGGTCCGTACGAGGATGCCGTGCAGGGTCAGCCGATCTTCGAGGAGAACGATCGAGACCACTTCAAGGGCATCGACATCATGCGGACCGTGCGTAGTTTCGATCCCTGTCTGCCGTGTGGTGTTCACATGTATCTCGGCGGCGGTAAGACCCTGGAGAAGTTGCACTCTCCGACGCAGTCCGTGACCGGGGAGTGATCGATGGAGCAATCGGCCGACTACTGGCGTGGAGCAGGTGAACGCATCGAGACGTTGTTGCAGGCCAATGCCGGTGCAGGCCCGGTGGCCAGGGATCGCGCCGAGCAACTGGTGCGCGAGGTCGTGCAGTTGTACGGCGCCGCACTCGAACGCACCGTCGCGCTGGCGGATCCGGCCATGATGGATGCGATGGTTCGCGACGATCTGGTGTCGAGCCTCCTACTGGTGCACGGACTTCACCCGCACGACGTCGAGACCCGCGTACGCACTGCGCTCGACAGCGTGCGTCCGTACCTCGGCTCGCACGGCGGGGACGTCGAACTGATCGAGGTGGCGGACGGCGTGGTGCGGCTACGGCTTCTCGGAAGCTGTAACAGTTGCCCTTCGTCGTCGGTGACCCTCGAAACCGCGGTCCAGGACGCGGTGCAGGCGGCGGCACCCGAGACCACCGGAATCGACGTCGAAACACCGGATTCGCACGAGCTGAAGTCGGGTGTGATCTCGGTCGAGTCCCTGTTCTCGCACGTACACGCCGACGGGGGAGGCGCGCACTGGGTGGAGGTCCCCGAATTTGCCGAAGTCGACGCGGGTGAGGTCGCGGGCTTCCGGGTATCGGATACCGATCTGTTGGTCTGCCGCTCCGGTGACGATCTGTACGCGTATCGCGACCATTGCCCCGTATGTGAGCATTCGATGGCGGGGGCTGTGCTCGAACGCATGATGGGCCTTCCTGTCCGAGACGCCGCCGTCCTTACCTGTCCGACGTGCTCTGCCCACTTCAGCGTGTACGGAGCGGGAGCGCGGGTCGGCACCGGCTCCGAGCACCTGGCGCCTCTGCCGGTGCTTATTCGCGACGGTGTGCTCTCGGTCGCGCTTGCCGACGATTCCGTGTTGCCGGTGACCTAGCCGTGGACGAAGCCTGGTCATGAAAACCACTGTGGGAGAGGTACTCACGCGAATCGCCTCGACGCGCGCCGTTCCGACCGGGCCGCTGTGTGAGATGTGCGCGGCGGGCATAGGTGACGAACACCAACACGTCGTGGACGTACAGGTCCGGAGCCTGATGTGCGTGTGCCGTCCCTGCTATCTGCTCTTTGCGCCGGTCGACGCGGATCTCCGATACAAAGCGGTTCCCGATCGGTATCTCGAATTTCCGGGCTTCGAACTCGCCCCTGGCCGGTGGGAGTCCCTGGAAATTCCCGTCGGCCTGGCATTCTTCTTTCGGAACTCACTCCTCGACAAGTACATAGTCTTCTATCCGGGACCTGCCGGAGCTACCGAATCCGAGCTGCCCATCGACTCGTTCGAGACTGTGCTCGCGGAGAATCCGGGGCTCTCGCAGATGCGGGCCGACGTCGAGGCGTTGATTGTCTCGGTGCCCGCGTCAGGACAATCGCCGAGATGCTTCGTTGTTCCGATCGACGCCTGCTACGAGCTGGTGGGCAGGCTGCGCACAGTGTGGCGCGGATTCGACGGGGGCCAGGATGCCGCGCGCGCGGTGGACGAGTTCTTCGGGCGCGTCGAGGCGCGAAGCAGGTCGGCATGACCGTCCTCGACTTCTCGGTCGACAACGTGGAGGTGGAACCGTATGCGGTTACACCAAATCTGACGGTGAGATTGAGGATGTCGGAGACTACCGGCGCGACCGTCCGAGCAGTCGCTCTACGCGCACAGGTTCGAATCGAACCGCACCGCCGGCCGTACTCCGACGAGGAAGGCGACGCCCTGCGCGATTTGTTCGGTCCGCGGGAGCGTTGGTCGAGTACGCTGCGAACCTTCTTGTGGATGGAGTGTTCCGCGGTCGTTCAGGGATTCACGGAAACAACGGTCGCGGCCTTACCCATGGCGTGTACGTACGACTTCTCGGTGACGGCGTCGAAGTACATGCACGCACTCCGTGACGGAACGATTCCGATCGTGGTTCTACTGAGCGGAACCGTATTCACCGACGGGCAGCGCGGTTTCTCGGTACAGCAGATCCCGTGGGACAGATCTGCTGCCTACGAATTGCCGGTCGACGTGTGGAAACAGCTGATGGCCACGCATTATCCGGCCTCTGGTTGGGTACGCCTCGACCATGAGACGATTGCCGATCTCGTGCGATTCAAGGCAGCGCACGGCTTCACGGACCTCGAATCAGCCGTGCGGCAGTTGCTCACGGCGAGCGAGGTGCCCCGATGACCCGAACTGAGATGGATCACGACGTTCGGGCCGTGGCCGACGCTGTCCTGTACGAGGGATATCTTCTCTATCCTTACCGGGCCGGCTCGGCGAAGAATCAATCCCGTTGGCAGTTCGGGGTTCTCGGACCGCCCGGCGCCGCCGGTGACGGAGTCGGCGAGGAACCGTCGATGTCCGCCCAATGTCTGCTCGGCGAACTCGAGCGGAACGGCGCCGAAGTAACGGCGACGGTGAGATTTTTGCACCACCAGTCGCGGACGGTTGAACGACTCGGCGCCGGCGGCGCGTGGATTCCGGTGGATCGGTTGGTAGTCGACGGGCACGAGGCGATCTCGTGGGACGAAGCCACCGAATCCGAGATCGTCTTGGGTCCGTGGGGTCTGGACGAACTCGAGGCCGGCGTCGAAGAATCCTTCTGTGCGGCGGGAGTTGTCGACGGAGAGACTCTGGCGGATTCTCGGGGCCGGGTAGTCGGACGGGTCGTTCGGACACGCCTTCCGGTGACCGGCTGCTTGGAATTGAACGCCTCCGCCGGGGACAGACGCAGGGTGATCTCCGTGAGCATCATGAACGACACGAGCGTCGACATGAGGGACAAGGGCACGGCCACGGCGCAGTCGATGCTCGGCACTCACGTCATTTTGACCTGCGCAGGCTCGAAGTTCGTGTCGTTGTTCGATGAACCAGATCACTCGGAGCCGCTGCGCCAAAATCGCTGTTATCCAGTGCTTGCGGGGACCGAGGATCCGACTCACCCCGGTACATCGCCCACCGTTCTGGTGTCACCGATCATCTTGTACGACTTTCCCGAGATTGCGCCGCAGAGCGAAGGATCCCTGTTCGACTCGACGGAGATCGACGAAATTCTCACCCTGAGAATTCTCGCCATGACCGAAGAGGAAAAGGCGCGGGCGCGGGCTACCGACTCGAAAGCTGCCGACATCATCGATCGATGTGAGAGCTTGACGGCCGACGATCTAGCCGGCCTGCACGGCGTGCTGCGAGATTCGATTGCCGGTTCTGATCTGATACCCGAGGTGCCTGACGGCGTGGACTGGTGGACGCCGGAAGCCGACACCAGTGTTCAACCACGCACCGACGCAGTTTTGATCAACGGCGTCCGCGTCTGTGGTGGAAGTACGGTTCGGCTTCACCCCTCACGTCGCGCTGATGCTCAGGACCTGTTCTTCGACGGCCGGATCGCCCACGTCGCCACCATTCATGAAGACGTGGACGGCGACATTCATGTTGGGGTGACGCTCTTGGACGACCCGGCCGCCGATCTGCACAACTGGTACGGCCGCTACCTGTACTTCGCGCCGGACGAGATAGAGCCGGTGCCGCGAGACGGCGCGAGTTGACGTACTTCACGCTGTCGGACTTCACGCTGTCGGACTTCATAGCTTTCGGACTTCACTGCTATCGAGAGGAGAACCCGCCATGAGGAGCATGGGATTGCTGTCGACGGCACTTCTCGGCGCCACCGCGATCGCAGCCGCGATCGTTCTGGTGGTGTCGATGCCGGACATCCAGCGCTATCTGCGAATGCGAAAGATGTAAAGCACTGTGCGCGTGCTGATTGCAGGCGTCGGAAACATATTTCTCGAAGACGACGGATTCGGCCCCGAAGTTGTTCGAGCGTTGCAGCATGAGAATCTCCCGACGGGGGTTCGCCTGGTCGACTACGGGATTCGTGGTGTGCATCTGGCATACGACTTGTTGGAGTCGTGGGACGCGCTGGTGCTGATCGACGCATTACCGGTGACCGGAGTGCCGGGGAAGCTTGCGATCATCGAAGTGGATCCCGAAAGTGAAGGTCCGCAAGGAGGTTTCGACGCACATTCCATGCATCCGAGTTCGGTGTTTGCCAGCCTGCAGGCCCTCGGCGGAGCACTCCCGCGGACGTTCGTGGTGGGGGCACACGCGAAATCGGTCGGCGACGGAATCGGATTGAGCACAGAGATGCGTGATTCGGTCGGGCAAGCCGCCTCTGCGGTGATGGCACTCGTCCGGTCGATCGACGTGGATTGTGATGCCACCACTTTGGGGCCGGAGGTGTGAGTCATGTGTCTGGGGATTCCGGGACGGGTACGCGAACTACTGGACGGATACGGCGGTCAACTCGCCCTCGTCGACGTGGAAGGTGCACCGCGCAAGGTCAACATCGGGATGCTCGACGAAGGCACCGTCACGGCAGGTGACTGGGTGGTGATCCACATGGGCTTTGCAGTCGAGAAGGTCGACGAACAGGGAGCACAGCGCGCTCGGGCCGGCCTCGAACTGATGGGCCTTGGTCAAGACGGTGAGATCGACGAGTCCGATACTCGTACCGGCGAGGTCGGGACATGATGATCGCCAGTCGTGTCATCGTTCGTGGCGTAGTCCAGGGTGTGGGATTCCGGCCGTTCGTTCACGCGACTGCGACCGAACTGGGACTGTCGGGTTCGGTGGGAAATTCTGCTCTCGGGGTCGTGATCGACATCGAAGGCGACGGAGAGGCAATCGATGCGTTTGTCGCTCGGGTGCGAAACCGCCCCCCACCGCTGGCGCGAGTGGAGTCGATAGAGCGCGAGGACTCGCCGCCGCTAGGTCGTCAGGGGTTTTGCATCATCGAGACGGATGCGGGGGCGGTCGGGCGAACCTTGGCGCCGGCCGATGTCGGGATCTGCGACGACTGCCTGCGGGAGCTGACTGATCCGAGCGATCGGCGATTTCGTCATCCCTTCATCACCTGCACCAATTGTGGTCCACGATTCACGATCATCGAGTCGATGCCCTACGACCGGGCCGCTACGACGATGAAGCGGTTCCCGTTGTGCGCGAATTGTGCGGCAGAGTACGTGGATCCCTCCGACCGCCGGTTTCACGCGCAACCGATTGCCTGCCCGGAGTGCGGTCCAACGCTTTCGTTCGTGGAAGGCGACGCGCCCGCGGTGACCGGCGAGGGTGCACTGCTACGAGCCCGATCGCTGCTACGAGACGGGAAGATTCTTGCTGTCAAGGGAATTGGAGGATTCCACTTGGCCTGCGATGCGCGTGATGATCGCGTGGTTCACGATTTGCGTGAACGCAAGCATCGACCGAGCAAGCCGTTGGCGGTGATGGTGCGCGATGTGAGAGAAGCCAGAGCGCTGGGTGTGGTCGGGGATGCCGAGGCTGATGCCATGTCCTCGCGCGAGCGTCCCATAGTGCTGGTTGCCAAAGCGTCTGGATACACGCTGTCTCCCTCGATTGCCCCAGGCATTCCGGACATCGGAATCATGTTGGCCTACAACCCGATTCAGCATCTTCTTCTCGGGTTGGCGGGAGACGCTGCGGGCCCCGCGGCGTTGGTGATGACGTCGGCGAACATCGGTGGCGAGCCAATTCTGTACTCCGACGACGATCTCGAACGGGTGGGTGACCTGGCCGACGGGGTGTTGACCCACAACCGTCCGATCTTGATGCCGTGTGACGACTCGGTGATGCGAATATTCGGCAGTGGACGACAGTTGCTTCGTCGCTCGCGCGGATATGCACCGCTGCCCGTTGCGGCGCCGTTCGATCTACCGCCCACCTTGGCGGTCGGGGCGGATCTGAAGAACACCTTCTGTCTTGCCGAGGGTGCGTATGTCTGGCCGAGTCAGCACATCGGAGACATGGGCGACCTCGCTGTCATCGACAGTTTTGCTGCCTCGGAGAGTCACTTCGAGTCGATCACCGGAGTAGTGCCGCACCAGATTGCCTGTGACGAGCATCCTCGGTATCGCTCGTCCTCGTGGGCTCGCAGTCGTAGTGGCGACCGACCGGTGCGCGTCGTCGGGCATCACCACGCACATGTGGCTTCCGTGATGGGGGAGAACGGCCGGGACGGGAGCGAACCGGTTCTCGGAATAGCGTTCGACGGCACCGGTTACGGGGCGGACGGCGCAGTGTGGGGAGGGGAATTGCTGCTGGCGACGTACAAGGGTTATCGCCGTCTCGCGCATCTGGGATACGTACCGCTGCCAGGGGGCGATGCCGGAGTGGAACGACCGTACCGAATGGCGCTCGCCCACCTCTGGCATGCCGGGTTGGACTGGGAATCCGACCTGGCGCCGGTGGCAGCCTGTCCGCCACGAGAGCAGTCGGTCCTACTTCACCAGTTGGCAACCGGTTTCGGGTGTGTGGACACCTCGAGCATGGGGCGGTTGTTCGATGCAGTCTCCTCGCTGACCGGGGTTCGTCAGAGCGTCGACTACGAAGCGCAGGCCGCCATCGAACTGGAGGGCATTTCGAGGGGAGTCGACTGCGCCCCGTCGCGGTACACCTTCGACTGGGTGCAGTCGGACGACGATTCATGGACAGCTGATCCACGGTCGGTCATTCGGGCCGTTGTCCGTGATCTCCGGGCGAAGGTGCCCGCCGACGTGATCGGCGCGCGCTTCCACGAATCCGTCGCGCACCTCGTACTCGAGTGGGCAATCCGTGGCCGGGAACTGGCGGGAGTGGACGAGGTAGTTCTCACCGGAGGCGTGTTTCAGAACCCTCTCCTGCTCGTCCGGGCGTGTGCCCTGCTCGGAGAAGCCGGATTCACGCCGTTGACAGGACTGCAGTTACCACCGAACGACGGTGGTCTCGCCTACGGCCAAGTGCTGGTCGGGAGTTCGTCATGAGGTCAGGAGTTGTGCCATGTGCCTAGCCGTACCAGGACGTATCGAGTCCTTGGAGGAACGCGACGGAACGACGATGTCGGTGGTGAACTTCGGTGGCGTCCGAAAAGAAGTGTGCCTCGAATACATTCCGGGCGCCCGAGTCGGCGAGTACGTCGTGGTGCACGTCGGATTCGCGATCCAACGACTCGACGAGGAATCCGCACGCAGCACGCTGGCGGAATTCGAACACCTCGGCGTACTCGAAGAGGAATTCGGTGACGGGTTCGCCAGGGCTGCCCGGGCCGCCGGGATCGAACCGAAGGAGACGGAATCATGAAGTATCTGGACGAGTTCTCCGATCCGGAACTGGCCGGCAAACTGCTGGATCAGATCCGCGCGCTGGCCACGCGCCGATGGGCGATCATGGAAGTGTGTGGTGGTCAGACACATTCGATCATCAGGCACGGCATCGATCAACTACTCCCAGAGCAGATCGAGATGATTCACGGACCTGGTTGCCCGGTCTGCGTCACGCCGCTCGAGATCATCGACAAAGCTCTCGAAATCGCGGCAAAGCCCGATGTCATTTTCTGTTCATTCGGGGACATGTTGCGAGTTCCGGGGAGTTCGTCGGATCTGTTCCGGATCAAGAGCGCCGGCGGCGACGTTCGCGTGGTGTACTCACCGTTGGATGCACTGACTATTGCCAAGGAGAATCCGGACCGGCAAGTGGTGTTCTTCGGGATCGGATTCGAGACCACAGCGCCGGCCAACGCCATGACCGTCTATCAGGCCAATCGCCTGGGTATCAAGAACTTCTCGCTGCTCGTCTCGCACGTTCTGGTCCCGCCGGCAATGGCCGCGATAATGGACTCGCCAGAGTGCCGCGTGCAGGCATTTCTGGCGGCCGGGCATGTGTGCAGTGTGATGGGAACGTCGGAGTACCCGGCCCTCGCCGAGAAGTACAAGGTCCCGATCGTCGTCACCGGATTCGAGCCGCTGGATCTCCTGGAGGGCATCAGAAAGACTGTGCTGCAGTTGGAATCGGGTCGACACGAGGTCGAAAATGCCTACGCCCGTGCTGTCACGGCGGAGGGCAACACCGCAGCGAAAGCGATGCTCGAGGATGTGTTCGCGGTGTCGGACCGGACGTGGCGCGGCATCGGATCGATCCCGGACAGTGGTTGGCAGCTGGCGCCGAAGTATGCGTATTTTGATGCGGAAGAACGTTTTTCGGTGACCGATATCCACACCGACGAGTCGAGTGTCTGCCGGTCCGGTGAAGTATTGCAAGGCTTGATCAAGCCACACGAGTGCAGTGCCTTCGGGAAGGAATGCACTCCGCGGAATCCACTCGGTGCCACGATGGTGTCGTCCGAGGGGGCGTGCGCTGCGTACTACCTGTACCGACGCCTGGAACTGCAGGAGGCGGGTCATGCCGGCTGAGGAGACCGCTGTCGTGGACCTGTCGGCATGGGTGTGCCCACTGCCGCTGCGTGATTCGCCGAACATCGTCATGGGACACGGCGGTGGGGGAGCGATGTCCGCCGAGCTCATCGAGCATCTGTTCCTGCCCTCGTTCGGAAGCGCTGCCGATGCCGAGCTCGGCGACTCGGCTGTATTCGACATCGGCGGGGTGCGGCTCGCCTTCTCAACGGACTCGTACGTCGTGAAACCCATGGTGTTTCCCGGCGGAACGATCGGCGATCTTGCGGTCAACGGAACGGTGAACGACCTGGCGATGGCGGGAGCACAACCTTTGGTGATGTCGACGGCATTCATCCTCGAAGAAGGGACCGCGTTGACCGACATCGCGGGGATCGCGAAGGCGCTCGGGCGGGCTGCGCACGTTGCCGGCGTTCGACTGGTGACGGGTGACACCAAAGTTGTCGATGCCGGTCACGGCGACGGAGTCTTCATCAACACCGCGGGAATCGGGATTGTCGCCGACGGGGTGGACATCAACCCCACTCGCGCACAAGTGGGTGACGTCGTGATCGTCAGCGGCGACATCGGTGTTCACGGGGTGGCCGTGATGAGTTGTCGCGAAGGTCTCGAATTCGGGACCGAGGTGCGCAGTGATTGCGCGTCGCTCAACGGCGTGGTCGCCGACATGATTGCCACCGGCGTCGACATCCATGTCTTGCGCGACCCTACCCGGGGCGGAGTTGCCGCCACCCTCAACGAGATCGCTCAAGCGTCGAACATCGGTGTTGCGCTGGTGGAACGAGATCTGCCGATTCCCGCTGACGTGCGCGACGCCTGTGGGCTACTCGGTTTGGATCCTTTGTACGTCGCCAACGAGGGTAAGTTGATCGCCTTCGTTCCGCGAGAAGACTCCGACCGAATTCTGGAAGCGATGCGCGGTAATCCGCTGAGTGCGGGAGCTGCCGTGATCGGGGAGTGCGTGGCCGAACATCGCGGAATGGTGGTGGCGCGTACGGCATTGGGAGGCAATCGGGTAGTGGATTTGCCGGCAGGTGAACAACTTCCGCGGATCTGCTGATGACTGCCGTCGGTATGAACGGGCCGGCATTGTTTGCCCGCTACGCGTATCCGCCGAACGAGTTGGGTTACTGCGGACCCGACGATCCTTCAGTGCTGCTTCGTCTGGCCAGCGGCAACTCGGGCAGCGGCGACCGTGATCGCGCTCGTCAATTCGACGGTGCGTGGCCGTACCTCGAGGCATTGGCCGCAAGTGCGGGCATCGACGATCCTCTCGATCCACGAGTGATCGAAGCCTATTGGGTAGGAGGTGATCTCCTCGACTCGCTTGATTCGGGGGCGTTGTTGCAGCACTTGAGAGCAGCATTCGGTGAACGCGAGAACACCGGGTTTCTCCCTGCCCTCGGGGATCGGGACCGCGCGCTCGCGCACCACAGTTTTCACGTATTTCTGGTGTATCCGTGGGTCAAGCTTCTTCGGAAGCGCGGTGCGGTCCCACTGTCCGTCCTCCAGAACTGCCGGATCAGATGGGGAGTGGTCGAGGACGTGAGTGAGGAGCACGCGTTGGTGGTTTCGTCCCCGCTCGAGTTCGACGGTGAGCAACTCGTACGCGGCACGCCGGTGACGCAGCGAGTGCGATGGAGCGTTGACGGCCGCTCACTCGCACCGACGCCCGTCCAGGGCGCCTTGGTGACGATGCACTGGGATTGGCTGTGTGACAACATCACGTCAGAGCAATCACGGGCATTGGATGCCGCGGAAGACTCGGCATTGCGGATCGCGACCCGGATGCTGTCGACGTGACAGGCCCTGTCAGAGCAGGGACCACGGTCTGGAGGATACGCAGGTGTCAGGGCACGAAAAAGGTTCCGAGGCCCGGTGTTCCGATCGCCTGGGGATCGACGTATGCGACGACCTGACCCGAGCCCGGACGAATGGTGACGGGTTGTGCATCCAGTGTCGGAAATGATGCGGATCCGTACGCTCCGGTGCCGAGACTGAGCCAGTGGACGACCGCGGAGTGGGGGTTTCCGTCTCCGGGTGCGCGTTGCACGTGCAGCACGGCGACGCCCGGTTCTTCGCCGACGATCGCTGCAAGGTGGGGAGTGGGCAAGTCGACGAGCGGGACGTAAGGGTCGACCTGGAACGGAACCGTGCTCGGCGCCGCTGCCGCGGTACCCGGCATCATCACGCCGGAGATCGCAAGGGCCGCAAAGACCGCGGCACCGGTACGTGTAAAAGCGTTGAGTGCAGTCATACGATTCGACGCTAGTCGCTTGACCGGCGATTCGGTGCCGTTTCGCGTTTCAATCGGTGGCGGGGTGACGTCGACGCCACCGCCCAGTGGTACGCGAAGGTACTCGGAATGACGATCGAGATAATCGGCCCCACGGCACCCACTGCACTGAAGTTCGGAGATCAGAAGATCAATCCGAGGCCTCTCGGATCGGCGGAGCAAGACCCGGCCTGGACCACCGGCGTCGTCGAGACGGCAGGTTCCGAGGATTTGTGCTTCATCACTCTTGCGTCACCCGGAACTGTCCGTGAGCACTTGGAGAACTGTGGGGTCGAGGTGCTCGACGGGCCCGTGACCAAACTGGGTGCCCTCGGCGAGATGGTCTCGCACTATTGTCGCGAACCCGACGGAAGCCTCATCGAGATCGCCGTCTACCCGTGAACCAACCACTCCGAGGAGAAATTACTCCAGATT
Source organism: Rhodococcus sp. AQ5-07 (assembly GCF_009707305.1). Classification (NCBI taxonomy): domain Bacteria; kingdom Bacillati; phylum Actinomycetota; class Actinomycetes; order Mycobacteriales; family Nocardiaceae; genus Rhodococcus; species Rhodococcus sp. AQ5-07. Next base: position 1,171,269 of record NZ_CP046099.1, read on the forward strand.
CAATGTCGTTCAGTGCTGCCTCCGCCGGCTGTCGACATCTTTCCCGGCCGTGCACTTGGAATCCTCGTTCGTCACCGGACTTTGCGGGTCCCGCTTCTCTGATCGTTCGTCCGCGGTCCGCGTCCGTCGGACTGTTCTCTTCCAGATCGCTGATCGAACTGGTTTCGAGAAGGTGTCGGACCGGCGTCCGATGGCTTTCGAGGGGGATCTAGCTACTTCCATCGTCTATCGAGTGAGCGAGGGTGGAGACGGTGCGCTTTCGGTGGGTTGTTGCCGGTTGCACTGTGTCGGGCCAGTCAGCAGTTTCTTCCAGCGCCCAGTCGGCCCATTCTGCGATGTGGTTGAAGTGGCCGATCATGAACCGGTTGGCCAGTGCCATCAGATGATTCTGCTGGGGGAGTGTGCCGGCTTCGGGGGCCGAAATCCGTTGTGCGTGTGAGACGAACAGACTTCGGGACCGAGTTGCCTGTTCGCGCATGGTGGTCAGGTTGGTCCGCAGGTCGGCAATCGTGCCTTGGTTGGCGAAGATCACGCGGATCATGCCTTCGAACTGCAAGGCGGGGGGTGTGGCCTGGGTGGCGAGCCAGTCACTCAGCGCTGTGCGACCTTCGTCGGTGATGGAGTAGACCGTGCGCGAGCGCTGAGTGCCTTTCGTTACCGTGCTCGCCGTGACCAGACCGCGTTCAAGCAGTATTTTGGGGGCGTTGTATCGCTGTCGGTCTGCGCTGGGCCACAACTCGGCGACCCCGCGTCCGACCTGTTCGGCGATCTCGTATGCCGACCAGTCCTTGACCGTCAGCAGTCCCAGGATCATGTACGAGGTAGGTGTGAGATCACGCTGAGCCACATGGCTCCCTTCGTTCCGCGGTTACATCCGAGCCTACAAGTGCTACTTCCCTTCACCGTTTGCATCCTCGGTGTCGGCGATGTCGTCGGATGTGTCCTGAGCGGGCTTGCCGTAGATGAAGGGGACGAGCGCTGCAGCGACGGCAGAGGCCGGGGCGAAACCATCGGCCGTGGGTGCCAGATTTCCCCACACCACCAAGGTTACGTCGTTGACCGGGTCGTACCCCATGAACGAGTTGTAGCCGGGCAGTTCGCCGATGTGGCCGTACATCGGACCCATTTGAGCGATACCGTATCCGTATCCTGCGGATCCTTCGCCATCTGTGGGTTGCACACTGTTCAAACGCAACTCTTGTGTGGCGGGACTCAGGAGCGAACCGGTTCCCAGAGCTTTGACCCATGTCGCCATGTCGTTTGCAGTCGAAATTCCCTGACCTGCAGACCATGTCCACGAGGGATTGTGCCTAGTGGTGTTGGTCGGTTTTTCGGTGCCTGCGGCGATCGCGTCGAGGCGAGATTGTGGGAGAGCCTCTTTGCCTTCGCCGAGCGTTTCGACGTTGCCACTGTAGGTGTAGCCGTCTGCAAACGGAGTCGGGATGCTGGTGTCGGTGTTCGCAGGAAACGACGTCCCTGCGAGTGCGAGTGGCCCGAAGAATCGGTCCGCGAAGATCTGCTGAATCGGCTTGCCGTCCAGCTGCTCGGCGATCAAGCCGAGGAGAACGGTATTGGTGTTGGAGTAGTGATAACCGGTGTCGGGCGCGAAATACGGCGGCTGGCTCAGCCCCATTGCCAGCAGTTCCTCGGGTGTCCACACTCGCTCCGGTTGCTCGTCGAGCGCCCGGTTGAGTTCGAGGGTTTCGGTGTAGTTGTACAGGCCGCTACGCATGTCGAGTAGGTCGCCGATGGTGATGTTGTCGCCGTTGGGGACATCTGGGCGGAACTTGCTGACCGGATCGGTTACCGCAACCTTGCCTTCGTCGACCAACTGCAGGATGGCCGTACCGGTCCAGGTCTTGGTGTTCGAGCCCACGCGAACCTTGGTGTCCAGAGTGGGAGGCTCGTTCACGCCTTCCCTGACCGAACCCCATGTATTGACGTACTTCTGCGTCGGCGTCGTGATCATGACCACCATTGCGATCTCACGGAACTCTTCTGCCTTCTCGGAGACGACGGAATCCATTGCGGCGCTGTCGAAAGACAAGACGGCGCCGTCCGCAGACCCGGCGGAGGTCGGCGGGGACGACGAGGGGGACTCGGAATCGGTTGCGGACGAACAGGCTGAGAGCAGCAATGCCGTAGCGATGCAGGCCACAGCCACTTTGCTGGTCTTGACGTTGTGAAAGGACGTCGACTTCCCAAAAGGGTTCATAGAGGGACTTTAAGCGATACTGCACTCTGCATGCTGCACTTTGCAGTAAATTACGACAAATCAGTCATGCATCCTCAGGAGCGTCCATGCCGCACACCACATCAGTTCGCGCCGTCGCTGCGTTGATCAGCGTCGGAGTAGTCCTCACCGCATGTTCGGCGAAGCCGTCGAATTCCGATTCCGCATCGGCTCCAGCGCAACAGGTTCCCGAGGAGGCAGCCCGCATCATGGCCACCGATCCGTACGCCATGGCTCGGTGGTCCTATCTCTTGGTCGACCCCGCCACCGACGAGGTGATTTACAGCAACAATGCTGATAGCTCTATGTTTTTGGCTTCCCAGACCAAACATTTCACCGTCGGCACCGCCTACGACACCCTTGGTGTAGACCACACTGTCACCACCCCCGTTTATGCCACTTCTCTCCCTGTCGAGGGCACCCTTACCGGGGATCTGGTGCTGGTCGGCTCCGGTGACCTCGCGCTCGGTGGGCGCAACGCCGCACAAGGCCGATTCGATTTCGCCACCGACGGCATCGACCACGTCTACGCCGATGCCCTGCCAGGAGCCGTTCTCGCGCCCGGTGATCCGCTGGCAGGTCTGAACGATCTCGCACGACAAGTAGCCGACGCCGGCATCACTCGGGTAAACGGCGACGTTCTGGTGGACCCTCGTCTGTGGGACACATACTCGACAGTCGAAGGCCTGGTCCCGTCGATTTTCGTCAACGACAACCTCGTCGATATCCAGGCGAGTCCGGGTGCGGTAGGTGAGCCCGCCACCATCGACATGCTTCCCGGCAACGGCCTGTTCCGCGTCGATGCTCAGGTCACCACGGGTGAGGAAGGTAGCGACTCGACTCTGAAGGTTGCGGCCGATCCGTCCGATCCCACCCGGATCAACGTGACCGGGTCGGTGCCGGCTGGAAAGACATCGCTGACTGTCTATCGCATTACCGACGCGCCGACGTGGGCGCGTCAGCTATTCGTAGAAGCACTGCGACGCAATGGAATCGAGGTTGCATCGGCATCTCGTACGAACAGCACGGCTGCCCTGCCTGTCGATCGGACATATTCAGGAAGTCGACAAGTTGCGAGCCTGCAATCGGCACCAATTTCGGAGTCGGGAGGGATGATTCTCGCGACAAGCTACAACACGGGCGCGAATACTTTCTTGTGTCTGTTGGCAGTAGCGACAGGATCGTCGTCGTGCAGCGACGGTCTGCCCACCGTGCGGGCACTCGCCGAGAAGGCAGGTATTGCAGCATCCGACCTGGTGGTCATGGACGGTCAGGGCGGAGACCCGTCACAATCGACGCCCGCAGCCGTCCTCCAGTGGCTCGACTGGGTGGACCAGCAGCCATGGGCCGATACGTTCTGGGCAGGTCAACCCGTACTCGGTGAGCGAGGTTCGTTGTCGGGCGTGGGAACCGACAGTCCGGCAAAGGGGAAGGTCATCGGTAAGACGGGAACATCCGCCGACGTCGAATCTGACACCGGCAGGTTGATAGTCACTCTTCAAGCGTTGTCGGGTTACATGATCACCCCCGACGATCGCCGACTTCTGTTTGTCGTCGCCGTCAGTGATGCAGTGTTTCCCGACCTGCCTAGGGGAGTGTTCCAAGTCGGGGGAGACGTCGGTGGTGTTGCCGCTGCATTCCAACAAGCACAGACGAATTGACGGGGCGAGTCAGTGGTCCGGCGTTCGGGCGCTCATCCCTTTCGAATGAGGCACGAACGATGTAGGCGCACAGAGTGTCAGCATTGGCGCGCAGCGGTATCGACTGCGTCCCGATGAGAAACGAGTTTTGACATGGGTTCCGTTATCGGAGATCTCCTCCCCATAGCTGTCGGTGTCGCCGTGTCTCCGGTATCCGTCATCGCCACGATCTTGATGTTGCTCTCCAAGCGTGCGGGTAGCACCAGCATCGGGTTCGCGTTGGGTTGGCTGCTCGGAATCTTCATTGCCACAGTTCTTTTTGTCACCCTGTCCAGTGCCCTCAGCACCTCGGACAATGGACCGTCTGCCACGGTATCGTGGATCAAACTCGCTCTCGGTGTCCTCCTGTTGGCCTTCGGGGTCAAGCAGTGGCGGGGGCGCAGCGGCGAGCACGAAACACCGAAGTGGATGCAAGCCGTCGACGAGATGACCGCGGTCAAGGGGTTGGGCCTAGGATTCGCGCTCGCCGCGATCAACCCGAAGAATCTGCTGATGTGCATCGCGGCCGGAGTCTCGATCGGGTCGGCGTCGCTGGCGACCGGTGGAGTGATCGCCTCTGTCCTTGTCTTCACGATCATCGCCAGTTCAACGGTCGCGATCCCGGTCATCGGATACCTGGTGGCTGCTGATCGTCTGCGCGAGCCGTTGGCCAAGCTCAAAGTCTGGCTCCAGGACAACAACACCACGGTGATGAGTGTGTTGATCTTGGTCGTCGGAGTTGTTCTGATCGGCAAGGGAATTGGCGGAATCTTCTGATAAACCCTCTTTCAGGTGGTGTGAACGCGGACCGCCGAGGTGGGTGTCCTATCAGGCCAAGTTCACCGCGTAGTCGCCATCGGCGTGGCCGATCAGTTGCCAGCCGCCTTCTATCGGGGACAGTCGGACGTCAGCGAGATTCGTAATCTCGAGCTGTGGCCGGTCGGTGCCGGGGTACCAGGCTTCGACCTGTCCTGTACCGGTCCCGGTAAACCCGTTGCGCGACAACCCCGTCAGTGTGCCGGGCGCTGCTCGCGGATAAGCACGCGAGAGAGGCCCGGCAAATCCCTCTACGAGCCCGAGTGATTCGCCGGAAGGGCAGTCGATGCGATTCAAATTTCCTTGCGGCTGGTGGGTATTGCCGTCCCGAACCGGGTGGGGGTCACCGCACGCTTGTGTCCACGACCACCACGCGCCGCCCATCCGGTACTTGTCGGTGGCGTCGACGAAGCGGTCGACGTCTGCTCCCTGCTCGCCGGCATCCCCGAACCAACCCCATTCACCCGTCCACAACGGGGCGTCGTACCAGGCGGCAGCGCGGTCGGCGATCTTGAACCCGTCTTCGATTCCGGGGAATTCGCTACTGACTGTTATCGATTCGCTGTAGAGATGTGGCGAGAAGACCACCAGAGGATCGGTCAGGTACTGGCGTGGGGGCAGCGCGTCGAAGCCGAATGCCGACCAGATCGCGCTGGGCTCGAAGAACACGAGGTGCGGAAATCCGCCTGATTCGGCCTGTCTGATGGCGTCGGTGGCCCGCTTGTAGAACTGCCCGATCTGATCAGCGGCGGTGAATGGATCGCGCAGGCCGGGATTCGGTTCGTTCAACAGGTCGTATCCGGCCACCGCCGGTTCGTCTTTGAACTCGGCGGCCAACCGCGCCCACGTAGCCACGAGGCGACTCTGGATTCCTTGCTCGTCGTCGTAAAACGCCTGGAAGGCATGGGCGATCGCCGGTGCGGCTTCCCGGAGTCCAGCGATATTGCAGGTCGTCCATCCGCCGGTCAGGGTTGCCCACTCCGGTGCGCCGTCCCAGCCGACTCCCGGCTCCATGAAAGACGGGCACGACTGGTCGCTCGGGGTGCCGACGTACGGGCCCCATGCGTCCTGATGCATGTCGAGAACGGTGTAGATGCCGTGGTCTTTCGCGTTCTGGACTGCGCCTCGAATCCGGTCGACATACGCAGCGTCGAATGCACCGCGGGTCGGTTCGAGGAGGGACCACGCGACGTTGAGTCGGACAACGTTGAAGCCCAGCGCGGCCATCTGCGCGAAGTCCGTTATTCCCAGCGGCGTAACGGTGGGTAGACCGGTGCCGTTGGTTGCGTAGTCATTGAGACCGTTGGCGTTCACGCCGCGGAGCAACACCGTTCGTCCGTCGACGTCCTTGATCGTTCGATCTGCGACGGTCAGTTGGGGGAGAGTCCAGCCCGGATCCGGAGGTGAAGCGTTTGCCGCCGGGGCTGCAATCTGGATAGCCAGGATTGCAAGGGTGGCAAGCAACAGCGCACGCATCCGTCGACCTTTCTAGACAAACGTCCAATTCAGAGATGAGGGTAGCGTGAGAACGCCTTATTGCGGCGCGATTCGCACATACCCGTCACGTCTTCACTGCCTGGAATGCCCCGGCTCGAGGCTGCTGTACGGGGTGCGAGAATTGTCGACAAGTCGCGACCCGAGGGAGCATTTGTGAAGCTTGCACTGACTGATCTGGTCGAACAACTACCCGGCGACGATGTGGCGATCACCCGAGCGTTCTATGCGCCGCGGCTTGCCGGTGTCGGTCCGAGTTCGCTGCAGGAACTGCTTGTGGCGCGAGCATCCAGGGTGGTTGAGCCCACGGCGACCCGGGCTGTTGAACACACACTCGACATCGAGGGTCGATCCGTTTCAGTGCGCGTAGTCACGCCGAAAGACGGCGTTGTCAACGGGGTCTATCTGTATCTTCCGGGTGGTGGTTTCTACATGAGTTCAGCGGCCAGCGCTGACGCCCGAAGCACGAGACTTGCCGACGCGGTCGGGGTGGCAGTGGTTACCGTCGATTACCGGCTTGCGCCGGAATTCCCTTGGCCGGCAGCGCCGGACGATTGTGAGGCAGTCGCTTTGTGGCTACTTGATGTCGCTGCCGAACGGTTCGGGACGACCAGGCTCGCCATCGGTGGCATGTCGGCGGGAGCAACCTTGGTGACGACGACATTGCTGCGCCTTCGTGATCGAGGTCTGGCCAAGTCGTTTTCGGGTGCCGTGCTGGAAGCGGGCACGTACGACGTCAGTGCGCAGACTCCCGCGGGCCGCACCATCAGCGACGAATACTTCATCGAAGCCTATGTCGGGCATGTCGATGATCGCACTCTCCCGGATATTTCTCCGACATTCGGCGACCTCAGCGGCCTGCCGCCTACCCTCGTGGTGGTCGGATCAGAAGACGTGGTTCTGGCTGAGAACCTTGCCATGGTGGCGCGGCTGTCGGCGGCCGGTAACGACGTCGACTTGCGTCTCTATCCTGTTGTCCCGCATGGATTTACAAACCATCCAACGCCTGTTGCCCGGCGTGCTGCGCTCGATATGGGTGCTTGGCTTCGGAATCGACTCGACTCCAACCCCGCGTGACAAGCGCGGGTGAGGTTCAGCGTGCCGAGGAAAAGCGGACTGTGTTCGGTGTCAGATCTTGGCGAGCGTTTTACGATGAAACAATTCGAGGCTCACCATGGATTTCATCAGGCCGTCGAGGGTTCGCGCATCCCATCCAGTCAGATGCTGCCAGCGGTCGAGTCGATAGGTGACAGAGTTCGCATGTAGGTGGATGTCACGGGCGGCGGCGCTGACAGAGAACCCGCTTCGCGCGAAGGCGCGGACGGCGTCCATCAGATGTGAGTGCTCTTCGGCCACAGATGCCCCGGCCTGTAGAAGCGGCAGCAGCTCGTCCTGGTGGGTGGCAAGAGTGGCGATGAGCCATTCGTCGGCAAAACTGACCGTCGTGCCCGGCGCTGTCGCCAACTGCAATGTGCGCTCGGCGTCGGTGATGCTTTGAGCTGCGCCGACGAGCCCGACCCGGGGCATCCCGATACCTAGTGACGTTCGTGGATGATCTCGCATGATTGCGTGGATGACTTCGGTTGGTTCGCCCTGACACATCACGATTACTCGGGAGCCATGTCGACTGCAATGCGCGACAACATGCACGGAATCCAGGGTTCGTTGCAGGTGTTCTACTTGTGCTTCTGACCATTCGTCCTCGACGGCCGACAGTGCTTGGAACGATTTCTGTGTATCGAATCCGAGGGTTTGTGCCAGCTCTCGGGCGTTGCTCAGTTCCATATCCGTTGCACTGTGCAGTGTTTCGAAGAATCGGTATCGAACGCCGGCGCGGATGGCCTGCTCGCTGCGCGTTGCCTCGGAGTGTCCGACTGCGACTGCGCTCGTCGCGGCGTGAACGAGGTCCCAGAGTTTGCCGCCTGCTTGCAGCAGCTCGTGTGTTGGTTTCGTGGACCGCTGGACCATCGTGTCCCAGAGCTCACGAGATGCAATGTGATAGGTCTCGATGACATCGGAGAGGGGGAGCCCTTGCATCGCGCGACGGCGCCCGAGTTCGCGGTTTCGGTCGGTGTCTTCTGTGGTGATCGTTTCGTTCTCGGCGACGGCACACAGCATTGCGGACAACTGTTTGCGGATGTAGTTGCCTTGCTCGGCCACTGGTACCGCGGAGTAGGCCGGGAGTTCGCTGCGAATCTGTTGTACCGCGCGCTCGGTGAGCGCTTCGAGTTCGTCGGAAACCTCGCGACACAACCGTCGGATCGTGTCTTCTTCTTCGACGTCGATTACGTCCACGGGGTTACTCCTTTGTGCGTGCTTGGTCTTGCGTCCCGTGAATTTCACGAACGAGCGTCGTGGATTCCGGGGTTCACCCATGGTCCCGCCATAGTGACGGGAGGCACACTCAACGCTAGACCGGACGACGATTCGACGGCAAAACGCCCCTCGCCTCATCTGCTCCGGATCGATCAACGGCTAAGGAGCCACAATCATGTCCAACGAGGCGAAGAGTGCCTTGCTCGCAATCGGAGTTCCGTTCGTCGGGGTGCTGGGCGGGATAGTTGCGCTCTCCGGATCCGAACTGACTGTTCTCGGATTTCCCATTTTGTTCGCGTGGCTTTTCCTGTGGATGCCGCTGACCTCGTTGTGTCTCCACTTGGCATGGAAGTTCCTTGACCGCAAGGACTTCGAGGAAGCGGAACGAAACGAACTGGCTCAGGCCAAGACCGAGATCGGGGATCCGACATGATCGCTGCAACATTTACGCTCGTGCTACTCCTCGCGCTCGGCGCCGGAGTGCTTTCACGCCGTGGAAGCAAAAAAGAGATCTCCGACTACCTCGTGGGCGGGCGATCTTTCGGTCCCGTGCTGGTTTTCATCCTGGGAGCAGGTGAGGCCTACAGCATCGGCACGCTCATCGGATTTCCCGGGGGTGTGTACGCCCACGGGGCAAGCTACGGCGTCTGGTTCATCGGATACATCTTGCTTGCCTACCCGATCGGATACTTCTTTGCGCCCTATCTCTGGCGGGCAGGCAAGCGGTATAACGCGATGACGCTGCCCGATGTGGCAGGGCGGCACTTTCGGTCGCGCGGGTTGGAACTGACAATCGCGATTGCCTCGGTAGTCTTCCTCATTCCCTGGGGGCAGTTGCAGCTTGCCGGCCTCCAGGTCGCACTGAGCGGACTTGGCATCACCATCAACCCGACGGTGGCGGTTTTTGTCGGCGCTGCGCTTGCTCTGCTCTTCCTCCTGCTTTCGGGTGTGCGTGCACCGGCGTTCGTGTCTTACGTCAAGGACGCAGCTCTGCTGTTGGGAGCGATCCTGATCGGACTGGCCGCCACGGCCAAATCGGGCGGTATCACGAAGCTCTTTGCCGATGCGGCATCCCATGGGGCCGGGCAGGCCTCGCAATCCACCGTCACCGGTTCGTCGCTGACCTTCGTTCTCACCACAATTGTGTTCCAGTCACTCGGTTTTTTCGTTTTCCCCTTCATCGTGCAAGCGGTGCTATCGGCGAAGTCCGAGGCAACCCTCAAGCGAGTCGCCCGATTCAACCCGCTGTACATGCTCATGTATCCCTTCCTCGTCGCTGCTGCCTTCGGCGCAATTTCATTGCTGCCCAACAAGCTCGAGGGCGCAGAGTCCAATGAGGTGCTCCTGCAACTGTCCCGTCTCGTGCTCCCGGACTGGCTGACCGGAGTGGTGGCGGGTGGTGCGGCACTGTGCGCGATCGTTGTTCTGTGTGGTTCGGCGCTGGGAATCGGCTCGATCGTCTCGCGAAACATCGTTCCGGGAATACCCGAATCACGTCAGAGAGTGTGGGTGCGCGGGGTCATCGTCGCCTACCTCGGCCTCTCGCTGATCCTCACCCTCGCCGCACCCCAATTGCTGCTGACGCTGGTGAATACCGCGTATTACGGGGTGACCCAGGCCGTGGTGGTATTCGCGACGATGATCTTCGGATGGAAGCTGCGACCGGCAGCGCTCGCGATGGGCGTGGTGCTCGGCGACGTGGTGGTGCTCTGGCTTTACCTCGACACACACGGCACGGTATCGATGTGGTTGGCGGATCAAGGCATAAACATCGGTGCTGCAGCCCTCGTTCTGAACGTGGTGTTCGTGTCCGCTACACGGGTGATGTGGCCTCCTGTCGAAGCGGTTTCGGGCCTCCGTGCAGAAAATCGATCGGCACCAGTGCCTTACCCCGCAGCCCCGACCGCGAAGGCGGATATCTGATGACCCGGACACTACTCACCGCAGATGCAATCCTCACCCAAGACATGGCGTCACCCCAGGTAGAGGCGCTCGTCCTTGACGGAGGCCTGGTTGTCGCCACCGGAAGCCGAAAGGACATGGCGGAGCACGCCGGACCGGAAACTCGTCGGCTCGATCTGGCTGGCGCAACTGTGATCCCGGGGCTGATCGAGTCGCACATTCACCCGACCTACGCCGGCTTGACTGACGGATGGGCTGATTGCCGGACGCCACCGTGCGCCTCGATCACGGATATCCAAGGGGCTCTGCGGAACTCCACTCCCACTCACGGCTGGATACGCGGATGGGGGTATGACGACACACAACTTCGAGAAGGGCGCCATCTCACACGCGATGACCTCGACGCAGTCTGTACTGACCGCCCGATCATCGTTCTGCACATCTCGGGGCACTTTGCGGTGGCAAACACTGCTGCGCTTGCAACTGCAGGCATCGACGAATCGACGGTGGATCCCGGGGACTCGCAGTTTCCGCGCGGGGCGGACGGGAGGCTCACAGGGATGGCCTGGGAAATCGATGCCGTAGCGCGGTTGAGTGCCGCGATACCAGACCTGACACAGGTAGAGGTGCAGACCGCGTTGCTGCGTAGCTTGACACTGGCGCGTTCGCGAGGAATCACGACTGTGCACGATCTAGGGGTCGGCCTGTCGGCAGGTATGCAGGAGCTGGCCGCCTATCGTGCCCTGGATATTACGGGCGAGATACCCGTTCACACGGTTGGCTTCCTTCGGGGTGATCTCGCGATCGCAGAACTGGAGGAAGGGAACATTGCTTTCACGGCTGTACCGGCCCCAGGGTCACGCTTCCGCTTGGCCGGCGCCAAATTCTGGGCGGATGGGTCCATTCAAGGGTTGTCAGCAGCCTTGCGGACCCCGTATACCTGCAGCCCGAACCATCACGGTGATTTGCTCTATCCGCAGGAGCAACTCGACGACATGGTTCTCCAGGTGCACCGCGAGGGAGGTCAGGTCGCGGTGCACGCCAACGGCGACGCGGCCGTAGCCGCCGCCATCGCGGCGCTGCGCAAGGCGCATCGCAGTGACGGACGTCGAGCGCGGCACCGTATCGAGCATTGCCAGGTGAGTGGGCCTGCGGATCTCGAGGCGATACGTGATGCGGAGATCGGGGTGAGCTTTTTCGTCAACCATGTCTTTCATTGGGGCGATCGTCACCGTGACCGTTTCCTCGGTCCTGAGAGAGCCGGCAACCTGGACCCGCTGGCGTGCGCCGATGACATCGGATTGAAGTTCGGGCTGCACTCGGATTGCCCGATAACGCCGATGGATCCCCTCCAGACGATTCGGACTGCTGTGAATCGGCTGACCATGGGCGGTGCCGTGCTTGGCTCCCACCAACGGATCGGAGTGCAGCGTGCAGTGCAGGCCATGACTGTGGACAGTGCGTACTTGGTCCATGACGAAGGGAGGGTGGGGATATTGGCGCCGGGTCGTCGTGCGGACCTTGTCGCGCTCGATGGCACTCTTGCTGCTCTCGCAGATGCTTCGTCCGAAATTCCCCAGCCTGCACTGGTCATGATCGACGGCCGGTAGCTCGTGAGATTGATTTCGTCCCAACGGATACCAGCTCGATGTCGAGATTTGTGCAGTTGCTCGACAGTGAAGTGGTTCAGTGGTGGGCAATTGCGGGTGGCGCCGCGGCCGCGGTCTGGCGTTCGACCGGGTCCGGCGTGGTCGATGGCACTGGAGTGACGGGCAAGAGTTTCTTCCCGCATGACGGCGGCAATTCGGACACCTGAACAAATGTCCGGTTTCTGGGGCAAAGTCGGGACGAGGAGCGCGCCACCCTTGTAATCTCGCACGTGAGTTTGCGGGGGCGCGGGGTCGTCCAGCACAGCGAGTGAAGAGGACGACGATGACGACTGCTTGCACGCGCCGCCGAGGGGCGCATTCTTTCGGAATCGCCCTCACTGCGCTGTTTACCGTGGTGGCGGCCTTGACTGGCCCCGCACTTGCCTCCGCCTCGAGCGGCGACCCGCAATCGGGTTCGAGCCAGTTCGGATCGTCCGGGGAGCAACCGCCGCTGCCGGAGATCCCACCGCCGTCCGCGGCCGAGATCAGGCTCGACGAGGCGCGGAACTTCCGCGACATCGGCGGCTATCGGACTACCGACGGCAGGACCGTCCGGACAGGCCTGGTGTTCCGTTCCAACAAGCTCAGCTCGCTCAATGAGACTGATCTGGCCAAACTCACCGCCGCGAACCTGACCCTCGACGTCGATCTGCGTAACACCTCCGAACGAGCGGAGGATCCCGATCGGATCCCCGCCGGGGTCACCTACCAGGTCGCCGACGTCGTCAGTATCGAACACGGCGTCGCGTTCCACGAGTTCGTTCCCCTGACTCTCGGTCGCGCGTTGATCGACGGCGCAGTCAAGGGAACCTCGAACATCGGCCAGAGCATCGGCTACCCGTTCACTTCGACCGGACGTCCTCGGTAGCGCTAAGGGTGCCGAACGGCCGGAGCCCAGGAAATCCTGCGATACGCCGATTCGATGGACTCGACGGTCAGGCACGACGCACTCTGCGCGGCCGTGGATCCGGCCTCGACGGCTCCGGATCTGGCGTCGACACCTGTGACCCCGCTGCATCCGCACCCGCCCACGTCGATCGACTTTTGGTTGGGCGCCGAGCGGATCGCAATTCGGCCAACAGGGTGTTGACCAAATGCGGCGATCTGGCAGACGTTGCGTCGAAAGTGGACGGCGGCGGTCATGCCGGAACGCGGCGGGTAGGACCTGGGCCACGATGGCATCCGGCCGTGCGAATCGAGCGAAAACCTCACCAACAGCAGCGAATGTGAGCACACTCGAAAGATGAGTGTCCGCAAGCCGGTGAAACCGATGCTCGCGACCCTCGGCCCGCCACCAGAGAAGGAGGGCTGGGCGTTCGAACAAAACTGGGATGGATTGAGAGCCATCGCCGCCACCGGCGAACCCGCGCCAGTCCTGTGATCACGCAACGGAAACGTCATCACCCGGTTGTTTCCGGAGATTGTCGACCTCTCCACAGCATGGACCCGAGCGAATGGATCGCCGCGATGACGATGGACTGAGGACTTCCGGCGCCGACGCGACGGAACTCTCACAGCCCTCGAAAACCGCCGACGCGACGGAACTCTCACAGCCCTCGAAAACCGCAGCGGACAAACGAAAGTCCCCCGCCGTCCAGACGGACCGCGGGGGACTTTCGCATGCACACCAACTGCGGTGGTGCTGAACCAGTTGAGCTACCTGGGTTCGACGACGACATCGAACTTCCACGACGCCGACGATCCGACGGTGGCTTCGCAGCTCATGATGCGGCCGGTCCGTTCGTTCTCTCCCGCCGTCGGCGACGAGCAATGCCACTCGCCGTTTTCCTTGTGGGCGGCGTTCCCGCCAGCCGGGAGGTCGCTGGTCTTGTACTCGCGGGCAATGCGCTGGGCGTCAGCGCAGCCGAGGTCCCCCGAGACAACCGAAATGGTGGTCGCCCTGCCGTCCTTGGCGGGATCGAACGTACATGGCGCTGCAACGGTCGACGTCTGGGACACGGATGCGCCCGGCGTTGCGACAGTTGACGTTGCGGTCTCAGGCGTGAACGGAGTGTTCTTGTCCTTGGGAGTGCGATCGGTACGAGTGGCAAGGTCGGTGCAGTCGAATGCCCGGAACGGCTCCGTCGAGACACCCATCTGCATCGTCACCGGTTCCTGCGCGACCTGAGTCCACGCGCCGGACTTGTGATCGTGGAGATAGTCGACGCGGGTGCCGCGGCCGTCATCGTTGACGTTGATGCTCTGCAGGGGATTCGTGGCGACACCAGGCTGCCCCGGCTTCGGGCAACGGAAGAAGCCGATGTCCGGGTCAGTGGTGTTGTATGTCGTCCACACGTCGTTACCGGTCGTCCACTTGTTGTACGTCGGGGCGTTCACCACAGCCAACGTCCCGTCCGAACCCAAACGGAGAACCTGGTACTCGGCGTGATCGGGGAACTGTCCAGTCTGGACGATGATTTCAGGAACTCCGTCCCCGGTCACGTCGCTGACAGAGGTGAGGAAATGATCCTGTTTGACGGGAAAGTCGCCCGTAGGCCCGAGGCCACCGCCGCCCGACGTCGAGGTCGGATACACCTGATGTTTGGCCACTGCTCCCGACTGCGTCGCGACCCGAACTTCGATCGTCGGCGACGTGTTAATCGACACCGCAATCGGATTCGCGAAGTCCGCCCGCTCAATTGATGCCGATGCTACGGTGCGGCACATCTGACCCGCGACCGTCGAGACCGAACACGGATCCACCGTGCTGGACTCGGTGCTCGCGGCTTCGGTACTGGTGATGGACGTCCCGTCGCCAGTGTTCGGTTCGCTGATATTTGCGTCATTGCTGCACCCAGCAGCAGCTAAAAGGGCTGCCGCGCAGAGCAATGTGCCCATTCGGTGGGTTCGATTCACAGAATCCTCTTTCTTGATGGCGAGGGTCGGATATGCCAAGTCTGAAATCGGGAGAAGATTCAAAGGCTCGCATGTGTTCCCCCCGTTGGTCACACGGAAATACTAACCATTCGCCATCGCCCGTGGTTCGAAGCGATACGCCGAGCAATGCCGTAGTGATATCCCTCCGAAGTTCACACCCGACGGCTCGCGCATTCTGTACAACAGGGCAACGACACAGTCAGGGAGGCGGTTGTCGACATCTCTACAGGGACTCAACTTGCGTCGATGAATCCAGATGGCTCCGGCCAAAAACGACTCATACCCAGTCGATTACAGGGAGTCGGGGAGTATCAGTGAAGGGCGGTATTGCCGAGAACCCGTGACGGTGAAGACGGCACGTATGGTCTTCGGTGTTGTGGGCACGTTGCGGCCAGCGCCCGATCTGAGCTGTGCATCTAACCTGTCCAGAAATCGCGCGGATCGCGATAGGTGCCCGCGGCCTGTTGTTGTGCAGACTGCGCTGGAGGTGGGCTGCGGCGTGCGCGGTAGATACGAGCTGCCTGGGCGTCGAGTTCCTTGCGTCGAACGGCATTTTCGATGTATCGCTGCTCGGCGCGGCGACGATTCATCCGGGTCTTGATTGATTTCGGGTGTGCACGTCGCTTGCGCCGTCGGCCACCGGCCAGTGCACCGACGAACATGTAGAAGAGTCCCATGGCTGAACCCCGATCATCTGGGTTGGCCCGACCGTTTCAGTATTCGACGATCGAGGGTTCGGCACAAGGGCCGGGCCTTCTGGTGAAAGTGGACCGGTACGGCGTCCCGGGAGGCGGATGTCTCCATCTGGGTGCGGCCTCTGGCCTTCGCGGCATTGCGCGGAATCGAACGTGCTGTCATCGGATCGTGATTATGACGCCTGTCACGTGCGGGGGCGAGGAAATTCGCTGGTCCGGAGGGTTCCGAAATCTTTGTGTAACTCCGAGTGATGGCAAAACGGGGTTGGCCTCATCAGTCGGGATGGTCGCCTGGCTGGTGGTGTTGTACCGTCCGAACCGTCCTTATGGTTACATTCTGGCAATCGGTTGGGTGTGGTTGTCGACGATCACAAATGAGGTTCGCGCGTGAGTTCGAAAATGGTTGAAGAAGGAACAATCGGTGCTACCGGCGGTACTCGGCGAAGCCGACGAATAGCTCGCCTATCTGCCGCAACCCTCGTTGCAGTGACGGGGAGCATCCTGTTCACCGGAACCGCGTCGGCAACCCCGACAGCGCTGGCTGACAAATTCGCCAATACCGTCACCGACGACGGATGGGCACTTGAACTTGCCGCCACCAAACTTTCAGCCAACCCGGTACCGAACCTCGCGACAACCGCGTTCACGCGAGAAGGATTCGTCTCAGCGAAGGTCACAGGCACCATCGGCGGCAATGGCGATTCAGCGGTGAGAACGGGATACATCGAACAGGGGCTGCAGATCGGTTGCCAGATCGACGTCTCTTCCGGCCTCGGACTTGGACTCGGATTCTCACTCGGACCGTCAGTCGGAGTGTCGATCTCCGGGACCGGACCGAGCGCCAATATCGGAGCGAACGCATCGGTGAACCCGAGCGTGCAAACCACGATCGCGCCGGGCACCATCACCACGATCCCTTTGGGTAAGAAGGACTTAGAAGCTGCCCGAGCATCCATCACAGCAGAGAACGTGCACGTCAAGATCGACGCGTGCATGGGTCCCGTCACGATCCGCTCCTACGCCCAGCTCGCCGTCTCCACCGCGACTTCGGACAACAGTCTGTTCGTGTACTCGGACCCCACCTGGCTCTGATCATCTGCGCCTCCGCCACTGCAGCGACGCCCTTTACGCCAACGAACCCGCACCTCCCGGCGGGGAAAGGAATTCGTCACCATGACTTCTTCCCCGACCAGGGGTGCGCTGACCACATCGCCGACCCCTCGAGGTTTTGACTCGGAACTGCCCTACCTTCCACCAGGAAACACATCCGCAGGCAGCGACCGCCCTGCCGAGAGCAGCGATCGTGGCTGGGACCCCGCGAGCGAATTGAGTTCAACCTCGAAAGGCGTGATCACCGCCGCCATCGGGCTGGCCCTGCTGATCGCAGCCTTCGCTGTGATCGGCAAGCTCGGCGCGTGGGCGGGTGACTACGGCACCATCCTGGTGTACTTGGCATTCTTCCTGTGGATGTCTATCGCCGGACGGTTATTTTGGTGGGGCGCAGACACACTCATCACGGCCTTCTCCGCCCCGAAGTCCCACGGCAAGTCCAGCGGTGGTCGCCAGTGACTCCTCAACACCGCTTCAACCGAGTCTCCTCGACCACGATCGTGTCGACCGTGGCAGTGCTGGCGAGCCTGATCATTGCGATGTTGATGATGCTCACGTTCGCACCCACCTCCTCTGCCACCCCAGAAGAAGACTGTGCTGCAGTGCGAGCCCGTGATCACCAGATCTACCTGAACCTCGTTGCGTCGCTGCCGCCCGGTTCACCGATCCCGCCCGAAGTCATCAACCCGTGCCTCACCGCACCCTCCACGACGGCGAGCCCGACCCCGACGACGACAATCGGACTCCCAGGAGCACAAGCCCCTGGAGGTGGGCCGAACGTAGGCGCAAACGCCCCCACCAATTTCCCCACCTACAACGGCACCCCCATCGTCCCTGTTCCGACGATAGGAGTCCCCCCTCTGTCTTCCGAGTCCCCGACCTCGGAAGCGGGCACCGGCGCGTCCCCTAACGCGTCGACGCCAGCGGTTCCCTCGCCGACACTCACCCCCACCCCCGGCGAGGGAACCGCCACCACCGAACGCACTCCCATGCCTGCAGCGACGACATCGGGATCCGCCCCCACGCAGGTAGATCCGGCACCGGTAGTCGCAAACTCAGGACTCGACGAGGAGGACGGACGCAACCGCTACCTCGAGCTGGTTCTCGTCGGCGCCGCAGCGTTCACCGTCGGCGGGATCGGTGTGCGGGGCCGTCGCTCACCGTTCGGTTCCCGGACACCGGAATCGGTGCTCGCCCGCGTCGTCGGTACCGTCGCGCAACCCGTGTTGCGATACGCCCCCGGCGGATACGAACAGATCACCATCCCCAACGGCTCCGGCGGCGAACGCACCCTGGTCCTGATCAACGATCCCACTTCTCCGCGGACCTACCGTTTCCCGCAGCAGGTCCCACCGGGCGGCCAGATGATCAAGAACGCCGACGGCTCGGTGTCGATCCTCGACGCCGACGGCCGCGAACAGTCCCACGTGAACCCGCCCTGGGCCTACGACGCCCTCGGCCGACCGGTCCGCACCGAATACGAAGTCGACGGCGACACCATCGTCCAAACGATCTATCCCACTGGCGATTCGATCTACCCGATCCTTGCCGATCCGGACAAGTGCACGATCGACGACCCCAATGCCGACGGATCCATCCCGTCCCTGCGCAACGCCTCCACCGAAAACCCCGACGGATCGGTGACCACCGACACCTACGACCGCGTCGGCAACCACACCCAGGCCCAATCGACGGTCGTACCCGACAGCGGCGGCACCGTCGACACCACCATCGCCAACGCCGACGGCACCCAAACCGAAACCCGGTCAGTGCCCGACGGAAACGGCGGAGTAACGACATGGTCATCGAACCCGGACGGATCGAACACCGTCCTCTACCCAGACGGTAGCTACTACGAAGAACCAGCCGCCGGATCCGACAAGGGCTACACCCAAGGCCAAGTCACCGACACCGGGACGGAATCGACCTACACCGATCGCTCCGGAAACCAATACACCTCCCAATCGACCTACACCCCCGACGGCGTCCACACCGAGACCGACACCCCACAAGGCCACGTCACCGGCGACTCGGAAGTGACCCCAGGCAGCTCCATCATCACCAAAGCCGTCGACCCACAGGGCAATCCAGTTGTCACCCGATCCGTAGCCAACGGCGACGGAACCGTCGACACACACCAGATCGTCGCCCAAACAGTCGACGATCAAGGCAACGTCGTCTACCTCCAAGAGGACGGCACACTATTCACCCCCGACATCGGCAACGGAACCTCGTCGGTAACCACTACCGATGACGACGGCACCATCACCGTCGACGGATCGGACCACTCTCGATTGATCTTCCTTCCCGGCGGCGGAGTCATCGCCTGGGACGCAAACGGACTCGACATCACCGACACCCTCAACAAACAAATCGAACGCTGGCCGCAACGGCTCGCACAAGGCGGCGCTGCAGGAGCGAAGTTCGTCGTCAACAGAAACCTCGCGAGCACCCTCAGCGCCATGGGCAACCTCACCGCGCAATTACAACGGGGACAAGCGGTCCTGGACGCCAGCACCGACTTCGATGCCGCATGGCTGGCGGCGCAGCGCACCGTCACCCAGAACGGAACCAAACTCGTCCCGCTCGACGCCGCAGCAGCCAAACTGGGATTGGCGTCCAAGGTGCTCGGACGAAGCGCCATCATCCTCGCCCCCGTCGGCATGTACTTCGACATCAAACAAGGCGTTCGCCCCGGGCAAGCGATCACATCCGGCACAGCCGGAGTGGTGGGAGGCATCGCCGGAGCAGCCGCCATAGCAGCCGGGGCAACCGCGCTCGGCGTAGCCGCACCAGCCCTCGCGGTCGCAGGTGGGGCAGCCCTGATCGGCGTCGGCGCCTACATGGGCACCAAATGGGCGTACGGCAAACTGCCCGACAGCTGGCAGGATGGTGTGGACAGCGGACTGCGGAGCACATGGAGCGGAATCAAAGGCCTGTTCCAGTGAGCGACCTGAACGGGAGAAAGCACGTGGCACAGGAATCAACAGGTCGGCGCATCTGGGTCGCTGCCCGAAAGCCGCTCGCGGTGTTGGCGAAGATCGGTGTGTGGCTGACGTGGTTCACCTCTCCCGCTCCAGGCCCCAGCCCATCCGACGCCGTCGACATCGGTAAGCGAACGCAAGAACGGCTGGAGCGGAAGAAGGCGAAAGCAGCCAAGACGAAGGGAGCTGCGCCCGCCCGTCGCTACCGCTAGCAACTGCGCCTCCCGCCCCGCGAGACGCCTCCGGCAGGGTATCGGCGATCTGCACGAGTCCCACTTTCCGGCGGCTGTTCGCTCCGGCCTGCGGACGCACGAACTATGTAGTGTTTCCGATATGTCGACCGACCACGTGCGGATAACGCCCGCTGTTCAGCAAATTCTCACGGTGCTCGTCACTGATCCGCACAACGAAATTTACGGCTACCGAATCATGGACGCGCTGGGATTTTCGCCTGGAAAGACGCATCGCCTACTCGCCAGGCTGGTCAACGCGAATTGGCTTATCCGAAACGATCCAGGCGTGGACAGGGTTGCGGGACAACCGCGCGTTACGTACTCGGTAGCGAGGGGCGCGCAGAATACGATCGCCGAAGCGTTGGCCGAGGCGCGCGAGCGGGAGAGCCACGGCAGTCGGTTCAGGGCGCGCGGCCCTCGTCTGCCACCCACGATCGAATAGTGTTGAAGGAATAGAGGTTCAGGTCTTCAGTGCTGCGGCGTTGGTCGCGTCGTGATGACTTCCGGACGTCTCTGCGTCTCGTCTTCTACCGGTATCGGCACCGGCGCATAAAGCCGCTCACGCCACAGTGTCTGGCTCTCCCAGTAGTTCGGTTGCCATGTCCGCTATCTCGTCGACTTGTTCCTCCGCCGCGCCGTTCCAGAAGGTGTGCACCTGATCCCGGGCGATCAGGAATTGGCCTTTGCCGGGCTGAGTCCATGCCGTGGTTACAGCGTGCGGAGCTCCGATCAGCGTGGTGGCCTTCTCGAGTATCTTCTCTGCTGCGCTATCGGATACGTCGCCCCATCGAGCTCCGAAGTCGTCGGATTCCAACCAAAACATCGCCATTGCATACCCTTTCGACGAAACAGTTCGCGATCTGCGGAGGCTACGAGTCTATCTATCCTCCCGATTGTCATGGTGGAAGTGCCACAACGGATTCCCGCATCAACCCGAGTCCGGAAGTCGTGCACGCATCACCAGACGCATGGTCTTCACTGCAGTCCGAAAGCTGGCAGGATGGGTGGACAGCGAACTACCAGGCGCATGGAACGGAATCAAACGTCTTTTCCAGTGACCGGTCCGAATGGGAGAGTACGCGTGGCACAGAAATCGACAGGGCGGCACGTTGGAACCGGTGCCCGACAACTGCTCGCGGTGTCGGCGAAATGTTCAGGCGGCGACGGCCCGGTGGAGTTCGCCACAAAGAATCCATCGTTGTGCTGATCTTGATGGTTCTCGCAGGCTGGTCGACTGATCGAGTCATCCGGACCAGTGTGGCACTTGTGTTGTGCGGAAGTCTTTTTGCGTTCTGTGTGCTGTGGGCGGCGGACTACCAGTGGTCGAATGCCGGTGGGTGCCGCGAGATGTTCCCCGCGCAATTCGGCTACCGCGCACCGGACTGGGAACGCGCCAGCGGAACCGTCGACGATGTGGCCATGTGGTGGCCCGTCGGGCATGAGTGCCGTGGCCGCGACGTCGACTCCGGTGTTTACGCGGTCCGAGGGCCCGCGTGGGGTCTATCGATCGCGGTGTACTCGGCACTGGCTGTTGTGGCTGGATCCCTTGCCATGATCGCCGCGCGGATCGTCGGTCTCATGCGTACGGATGCGGCGTCCCGGTGACCACGTCGAGAGTTGGTCAGGTCTCGGCGAAGGCGCACACTGAGAGGCGTCAGTGCGCCTGATGAGTTGATCTCCAGAGTGATTCGCCGACCGATTCATCTCCGCGCGCTGCGCTGTGCACGGAGTGGTATGTGCCGACCTCCGTCTGGGATGAGTTCTGAACGTCTCTGCGTCATGTCATTCGAGACCGTCCGCCCGCCGCTACCGCTAATGGCGGGCGGCGCCCCGTCCGTGCCGGGACACTCGGACAAGGCGCCGCGGGGGATCTGGCCTCTGCCGAAAGATTGAGCAGGAAGAGTCAGCCAGTACGACAAGCCTGGCGTCTTCGTGTGCGATGCACGGCGGTTCAGTATGTCCAGGGCATTTCGTGGTGCCCGAAGTCGTGGAAATCTCCGAACTTGCCGGAATAGAAAACGAGGCTGGAGCCTTCCCGTGATCGAAGGTTCTGAACGTTCCCGTAGACGACCCTGTGGTCACCCACGTTATGTGCGCTGTGGACGTCGCATTCAGCCTGCACCAGAGCGTCTTTGATCATGGGTAGGTTGAAATGCCCGTACTCGCAGTCGAGTCCCGCGAACCGTTCTCCACCGCGAGTTGCGAATCGGCGGGCAACAGCTTCCTGTCGTGAACCGAGAATGGACACGGCGAAGCGGCCGGTTTTGTCGACCATGTCGGTGGTTCGCGAGCCTTGGGTGAGCGAGACCATCAAGATGGCGGGGTCGAGGCTGATCGAGGTCAGCGAGCTGATCGTCATGCCGCACGCTGCATCTCCTTCCCCGCTGGTCACGACCGCGACTCCTGTGGTGAAGCGCCCCATGCTGCGCCGCATGTCGAGGGCGGAGGCAATCTGAAATTCCGGAAGAGTCATGCGGTGGCCTAGTTACTGCGATATCGCGCTTCGAAGGTGACCACACCTTCGTCTGTTCGCCACGGGCCGTGGGGCATTCCCGGTGGGCGGCAGGCGTACATCCCTGCGGTGAAGGTTTGGTTCAGGGAGAGATCTGTGAACGATCCTTCCAGGATGTAGACCTCCTCCCAGAAGTCGTGTTTCTGGACCCCCATCGGGCTGGAATCAGCGCCTGGTTCGTATCGCAGGATTCGCGTGGCGACGTTCCCCTCCGGGTCGTGAGCGAGGATTCGTTCGGTGATTTTCGGATCGCCGCCGGGGCAGATCGTGAAGTCGACGTCGGTGACCGGGAAGAACTCGTACTCGGGCTTTGCCATGTTGTTGCCTTTCAGGCCGTTTCGATCTTGTAGGTGCTCAAGAACTGTTCGACGTCGTGGAGGGGTTCCTCGTATCCGTAGTTCCTGTACGCGTACACGCCCTTGACGACGAAAGGAGCCCCTGCGTAGAACATTTCGTACTGTTGGTGTCTTCCGGCGAACTCGGATCCGATGATGTCCCACGCTAGTTTGAACAGTTTGATGCGGTCCTCTGATGAAACCCCAGGTGACTGTACGTAGTGAGCGATATCGTGTGCAGTCACGTCGCTGGTCAGATCGTGAATGCTCGATGGCAGTTGAAGCACACCACCTCCCACGAGATCGCGGACGATTGCCAGAACTCGCGGGTAGATCTCCGATTGCATCCCCATGGAGCCGTAGAGTGCCCGTCTACCAGGAAGCCACTGACCGGCGTCGTCGGGCGCCGCCGTGTACTCGGCGGCGAGTACTGCGGATTCCACTCCTGCTACCAGTGCGGCCAGCTCGCCGAGCTTCTCCTGAACGCTGGGGATCTTGTCCACCCCGTTGACCTGGGTGACTCGTCGAGCGACACCTGCGATGAACTGAAGTTTGGTGGCGAAGCGGATCTGGGCCTGCCAGTTGCCCAGAATATGTGCGCCGGTGTCGAAGAATTGTCTGCGCACACCGACTGTGTTCCGGTTGACGAACACCCGGTCCCACGGGATCAGGACGTCGTCGAAGACGACCAATGCATCTGGTTCATCGTATCGACTGGTGAGCGGGTAGTCGAAAGTGCTTGTCGCAGAAGTTGCGTAGGGTCGGCGGCAGTACAGTTTGAGGCCGGGAGCGGCGGCAGGGACCACGAAACTGATGGCGAAATCCTCATCGTCGGGGCCCAGGGGCTTGATGCAGGAGACCAAGATTTCGTCAGCGATGGCTGCGCCGGTCGCGAGCATTTGTGAGCCTCGGACGATGAGACCGTCGTCGGTTTCTCGGACTACCCCGACCTGAAGGTATTCGCCTTCCCATCCGGATGCGGTGGTGGCGCGGGAGACCTGCGGGGGAATGATCGCGTACGACACGTACAGGTTTTCTGAGAGCACGCGTTGGTGGAAGGCTGTGACGTTCGCTGAGAAGTCGCGATCGCCATCGGCGAATATCTCGGGGTGCGCGGCGAACGATGCCACGAAGGTACCCACATGGTCGGGACTGCGGCCGACCCAGCCGTGAGTGTGTCGTGCCCATGTCTGGATGGCTTCGCGGCGTAGCCGCAGTTCCTCTGCGTTGCGAGGAATTCCAAATGTTCGATTGGCGGTAGCGCGGGTTTCCGGCGAGATGTACTGCATGCCGTTGGCCGGATCTGCGGCGATGTCGAAGAGTTCTGCGATCGTGTGGGCCACGGGTGCGAATGCAGGGTGGGTGGTGACGTCGTCGATGCGTTGTCCGTCGACGAGTACAACTCGGCCGTCGTCGAGAGATGCGAGATAGTCAGCTCCAGTACGCATGTCAGTGTCCTTCAGAGGTTGTGTATGTGTGGCTGAGGGTGCGGCCGTCGGGAATTGTCAATTCGAGGGCCCAGCGATGTCCAGGTGTGAATTCCCCGTCGAGGAGTGGCAACGTGCCCGCGAAGCAGATCAGGTCGTTGCCATCGTCGCTGTGGCGTTCTGCGAGGATGCCGAGCAGGTCGGTCGGGGTGCGGAGGTTGGCCAGAGTGCCTTCTTGGTAGAGCTTGCCGTCGACCCAGCTTCGCATCGTGCAGCTGTCCCATTCGAAACTCTCCCAGTCGGGAATTTCGATGACGTTGGAGCAGAGCGGCTTCGGGCAGGCGCGTTTGGAGTCTGCGATGTCGATGGTTTCGAGATCGCGATCGGTGTGATCGGAGCCGACACCCAGAAAGTACTTTCCGCTGTGGCGCAGAATGACGGGTTCCACTTCACCGGACGTGTTGTGGCCGTCGATTTCTACGTTCTCCGCGACGCTTGTGGTGTCGGAATTCATCGTGTACAGCATCGGGACCTGCGCTGGGGGAGCCACTCCGATAGCCGCGAGCTCGTCGATGTGGTGCCGCACTGCGGCTTCGTCGCGACCGGTGTATCCGGCCACAATTGTCGTGAAGTTTTCGAACTGGAGTGTGTTTTCTGTTCCGAGGACGCGAAAGCGAAGGGCGCGGACAGTTTTGGTTTCGGTCACGAGTCGACCTTTCTGCTGTGGAGGTGGCTGTAGTCGCCGCGACGGTCGGAGAGCACTGGAAACTCTTTCCGGGTGAGCCCGACGGCGGACGGATCGATGTCGGCGATCGTGATGCCTTCGGATGCAGTAGCTTCGATGACCACACCGCCCCAGGGGTCGACGATTCTGCTGTGCCCTGCAAGTTCGATACCGCCGTGGGTCCCTGATGCGTTGCAGGCGATGACGAAGACTTGATTGTCGACTGCGCGTGCTGTCGTCAGTAGTCGCCAGTGTTCGAGTCGTGAAGTGGGCCAGGCGGCTGGGACGATGACCAATTCGGCACCGGCATCGACCAATTCAGTCCAAAGTCCAGTAAACCGCAGATCGTAGCAAGTCGTGGCGGCGACTTCTCCAAATGATGTTGGCGAGGTGTGTATCTGAGTTCCGGGTTCGAGAAGTTGGGCTTCGCTGGAGTTGTATCCGAAGACGTGGATTTTGCTGTAATGGTGGATCACCCTGCCGTTCGGTGCGATGAGGACCGCGGTGTTTCGGAGTCTGTCGGTGTCGAGATGCTCGACGAGAGTTCCGACGTGTACGTAACATGCTTTTGCCACGGCAAGAGTGCGCATAGATTGCACTGTTGGCCCGTCGAGATATTCTGCGGCGCTGGTGTAGTCATCGAAATGGTTGTATCCGACACGCCAAAGTTCAGGAAGGACGATCAAGTCCACGTCGTCGGTTATGTGCTCGTCGAGCAGCGAGCGCACTCGTTCGAGTCTGTGCGCGGGACTTTCGGAGTCGGGACTCGCTACCTGTACCAATGCGATTCTCATGAAAACTTCTTTCGTGCTGATAAAGCAGCTGTGGCGTCGAGGACTGGGTTGGAGACCGCGTCGCACAATGGGTTGAACCAAGCTGTGGTGCATGAAGTGTGGTGTCGAGGTCATCCAAGGTCGTGGAGATTCTTCTGATTCGTCTCGGGCAACGTCGCACAGGTGATGGCGCTGATAACCAGGAAGATCACTACGTATCCGGTATAGATGCTGGAGTCGAGGTGGATCGACATCCACGTCTGAAGGTACGGCGCAGTGCCGCCGAAGATCGCAGTTGTGAAGGCCATCGGTAGGCCTACTCCAATGGTCCGGATGCCGGTGGGGAACATTTCGGCGGTGGCTGCTGGGATGATCGACAGGGCCGCCGCGAGGAGGAATACCACCATCCCCATGGCGACGGCGAGTTGCCAGGCTTCTCCCTGCATGATCGAGGATGCCGGATACAAGGCCGCGGCCGATCCGATCGTGCTGATCAGTAGGACAGGCTTGCGCCCGATCTTGTCCGAGAGTTTGCCCCAGAAGGGTAGCGCGACTATCAGCACGACGGTTGCTACTACTCCGGCCCACAAGGCCGCGTTCGGATCTGTACCCAGGACAGCTATCGAGTACCCGGGGGCAGATATTGCCCAGGTGTACACGGCGACAGTCATTCCCGCTGTCATGCCGATGATCTGAAGCACCTGCTTCCGGTGTTTCATCAACTCGGGCCAGACACGTGGCTTCACCCGACTCGGCTTGGACTCGAACACGTCTGATTCCTTCATGCGGTATCGCATGACCAGCGCGAGAATGCCGAGTATCCCGCCGACCGCGAACGGAATGCGCCACCCGAACTCCGACATCTGTGAAGACGTCAGAGCAGCAGTGAGTGCGACCCCTAAAAGAATTCCGAGCATATTGCCGAACATTCCCGATGCATAGATCAAGCTCGACCAAAATCCTCGGCGTTCGCGTGGGGCGATTTCCGACAAGTAGGTCTGCGCCGACGGCACCTCACCACCGTGCCCGAGGCCCTGAATCAATCGGGCGACCACCAGAATCAAAGAGGCGCCCACGCCGATCGATGCGTAGTTCGGAGACACCGCGATCAACATCCCGCCGAAGGCGGAGGTCGCGACAGTGGCAGCCATGGCGTTCTTGCGCCCTGTGCGGTCCGAGATCCACCCGAAGAGAATGCTGCCGATGGGTCGCGCAGCAAATCCGACCGCGAAGACCGCGAGGGTCGACAAGAATGCCGACGCGCGATCGTTCTTGTCGAAGAACTGCGTAGCGAAGAAGGGTGCGAATACCGCGAATATGCACCAGTCGAACCATTCGAGCGCGTTGCCCATCGCGGTTCCCAGCAGGTTCGTCCGTTGCGAAGGCGCCGACGAGGCACCCGTTGTGTCGGGCGTAGATGCCGGGGCGCGTTTGCTTGATCTGGTCATGATGGTGCCGCTACTGCCGTGAGTTGATGGGCACTACTCAAGTCCGCAAGTCGACGAGCGGCGAGATCGGACAGCAGTGCGGCGCCGTCGGCGAGCACTCCGTCGTCGAATTCGGCTTGGGCGCAATGATTGTCGGGTGCTCGTTCTGGGTCGAGCCCGCGCGGGACTGCACCCAAGCCGATGAAAGCCCCAGGAGTCAGATCGAGGATCCGAGAGAAGTCTTCGGATGCGCCTATCGGATGAGGCATCGGGATGGCTCGGTCGTCGCCGAACAGTTCTCCGATCGTCTGCATCGTGAACGCGGTTTCGTCGACGTCGTTGACCGTGAGGGGGCACAACGGTGTGTAGTCGACATCCACGTCCAGTCCGTGGGCGGAGGCGATGCCCCTGAGAAGGCGAGGGATCTGGGCCATCAACCGAGTGCGACTGTCAGGAGAGTACGAACGGATCGTGGCGGTGAAAGTCGCGGTATCTGGGATGACATTGTGTGCAGATCCGGCTTCAACGTGGCCGACGCTGATCACGACAGGGTCGAACGGGTCGAAGGTGCGCGTGACCATTGTTTGAAGGGCGAGAATCATTTCCGCGCTCGCGACGATCGGGTCCTTGGCAAGATAGGGCGAGGACCCATGACCGCCCAGACCGTGTACCTGCACCTTCAGAATGTCGGCTGCAGACAGTACAGTCCCGGGTTTGGTGACGAAGCCTCCATTCGGTATCCGCCCGGAGAAGACGTGCAGCGCGAACGCTGCGTCCGCGCGGCGACCGGCCGCGTCGAGAACACCTTCCTCGATCATGATGCGAGCACCGTCGGCGCACTCCTCACCAGGCTGGAACATGAAAACGACGTCGCCGCTGAGCTGATCACGATGCTGGGCGAGTACGTGCGCTGAACCCACCAACATGGCCGTGTGCAGATCGTGCCCACACGCATGCATGACTCCATCGAATGTCGATGCGAAATCGAGCCCGGTCTGTTCCTGAATAGGCAGGGCGTCCATGTCCCCCCGCAACAGCACCACCGGCGACGAACCAATTGGCGCCCGGTCGGCCGCATTTCCGCGCAGGACGGCGACGACGGATGTCGTGTTCTCTCCGAGGGTGATCTCCAGGGGGAGACCGGCGAGCGACGCGAGGACCTTCTCCTGGGTCCGGGGGAGTTGCAATCCGATCTCGGGTTCGGCGTGTATTCGGCGGCGGAGGTCGACGAGATCATCGGCGAGCGCATACGCATCCGCACGGATATCCATCATGGTGTCCCTTCTTGAGCTGAGTGGCTCGCATAGTGTGAGATGTGAGACACATAGATTGGATAATCGATGTGAAACGTGCACAAATACGCCACTGAAGGAAAGATTCGTGAACATAGCCCTCGACGAGGACGACATTGCGCTCATTAACGCCTTACAGATCGCGCCACGCATTCCGTGGGCCGAAGCGGCCCCCATCCTTGGCGCGACACCGAACACTCTCACTCGGCGATGGCAGCGATTACGTGATGAGGGCCTTGCCTGGGTGGCCGCGCATCCGTCCGCCGTCAATCCGGACTTCTCCACAGCAATCGTCGAAGTCGACTGCCAACCCGGCGCACAGACGCGCGCAATCGATCAGCTCAAGCGCGACCCCCGTGTCGTGTCCATCGAACAAGCCTCGCGCGGGCGTGACTTGATGCTCACCGTGATGACACGAAGCCTGGACGAGCTCTCGTCCTACGTGCTCGACGAACTGGTGAACAGTCCGGACGTGAGAAACCAACGATGTCGGCTCATGACGCACTTTCACCACGGAGCAGGCGATTGGCGTCTGGACGCGTTGAACAAGACGCAGGTTGCTGCGCTCGAACGATTCGGCGTTCACACCCATCCTCTGACCGTTCGTCTACCTGCCCAAGGGAGTTGGCCGCTGATCGAAGCGCTGATGGAAGACGGCCGCGCGACAGCCGCCGAACTTGCACGCAGAACGGGCCGCAATCCAGCGACTGTGCGCCGACAGCTCACCAACCTCATGGCCTCTGGCGTCCTGCGCTTCAGATGCGAAGTGGCGCAGAAGCTGACGTCCCGTCCGATCATGTGCCACTGGTTCGGGCGTGTTCCTGCGTCCGAGTACGACCGCACAGTTGCCGCGATCAAGACATTGCCCGAACTTCGAATACTGCTCACCACTACTGGAGATGCAAACCTCATGTTCAGTGCTTCGGTGCGCTCGCAGGCAGACTTGCTGCGTATCGAACGCGTGATCAGCGAGATGCTCCCATCGCTCAGCATTACGGAGAGCGTGATCAATCTGCGCACAGCCAAACGGATGGGGTGGATCATCGGTCCCGATGACCGATCGACAGGTGAGGTCGTCGTCCCCGATGCGATCAAACCTCGATAGTTCCTCACGCGAATCTGCCAATCCTCCATACCCGAGAGCTGGACGATTTTCGCTTGCCGGGCGAGTTGACCGAACGACCGGGGCCGAAGACCGCGAGTGCTTCGTGCCGGATGCCAATGCCTGCGAGGCATCCGCCGCTAGGCCCGAGGGGGAGCGGGAGGTCAATCAGAATCGACCCCGGATCGTGCTGGGCGGCATCTACATCGTGACGAAAGCGGGTGGGGTGCTGCGGCATACACGATGGATCTCGCTGGTGTAGGCCAGAGCAATGGCTCCGTCGTGGCACATGCGAGCGTTGCCGGTACCGTCGACGGAGAGTGCAAGAGGAAGGAAACTCGCTCACCGGAATGGTGCATCTCGGTCTGAGATCCATTCAGCTGTGGCAAGTCTCAGTAACCCAGCGAATGGGGAACAATGCCCTGTTGGTGCCACGCGTTGCGTGGAACTAGCGTGAAAGCCCGAGGCTAGTCGGTGGTTTGGCCCGGCCACGCGGCGATGCTGGAGCCGTTCAGCCACCACCTGAAGTCCTCCATTTCTTCCGTTGGAGCAGCGAACGTCACCCGGCATTCAGTCGTGTCTCCGACCGCGATACGAGGTTGCGCACACGTCGTGCGGGTCTTCAGCCCGTAGCTTTCGTCGTGCTTCTCCCCGTGGACATTGCCGGGGGTGAAGCCGAAACGAAGGTCATCAAGGATCGAGTCGTAGTACCCGCGATCCTGGTGACGTTCGACGTGAAATGTGCCGGTGGCCTCGACTTTCGCGTCAATGAGCGGACCGAACTCCGGCAGGCCGACAGTGGTCACTCGATAGTCGGAAAGCCTGCCTTCCCAGGTGTTTCCGTAGCCGACATCGCCATAGTCCCATGAGCCGTCGCTCGGCCCCACCCACGGCTCAGGTCCAATGGTCGGCTCGGCTTGAGACGCCGCTGCGTCGGCTTCGATGGCAGGCGGGGGTGCTTGGTCGGCATCGCCGGGTGTCGACGCCGAACACGCGGTGAGTACGACGATGGGAAGCAGTAAGGCAACGATGGCAGGCAGGCGCATGTTTCTGACCATAGCGGCACCTGGTGTGCAGGACATAGACTCGCCAACTGGGACGGCGGTCCGTGAGGCTTCCGTCTGCGATCGCCGTCCGGGTTGGTACAGCTGATACCGTGGAGCGCTGGAGAATTCGAAGCATTGCGCTCTTTCTGTCCAGCATCGTCGGAGGACGTGACGATCGCCCGTGAAGCCAGCTGAGGCGGATGCCCACGTCTGTACGTCGACGGGGACGCCGTCCGAGGGGTGGTGTGGTCGTCAGACGAGGCCCCGTACCTCGTCGACTATTCCACCTACCTCGACATCTGGACTAACGTCGGGCTCGGAGCGTAGTCCCCGCGGCAGCCCTGTCCCTCAGGGCAATCACCTGATGCGTCGCGGCGAGAACCAACGCAAGCAAGGCCGCCGGAACACTCCCCACCATCGCTATCAGAGACGGGGTTGTGGAGCTGAACGCGACGGCGAAGCCCCACACCGCAGTGGAGAGCATCGCACCGGCAACGAGCCAAGACACCACAGGCCGCGGGATCACCGCCGGAACGATGCACAGCGCCACGGGAATAGCCAACACCAGGAACAGTTGGCGACCGAAGTACTCGTGAACAGTGCCGAGGCATACCACCGAACTCAACGAATCGAAACCGATTTCGCAACTGGTGATTTCGTACACCGGCCACTGAGCGCTCGCAGATCCCAATACCCCCACCGCGATTGCCAACGCAAGCCACGCGATCCGAATGCCAGTCATGGGCATGATCATGGCATGTGCCGCCGAGTTGCGGCGCTGTCGTCAGCGCTACCCTCACCGAGCGATCAAACTTGCTGATTGCCAGCATCATCGGTGACGGCTGAAGCGGAATAGAGCGACCGGAATGTGGTCACGAACTCATCGATGGTTTCGCGCACCCTTTTCTCGTCTTGCGGTGCACGGCTCGGATCGTCGTGCCGTAGCGCATTCATGATTTCGATCTGCAGCCACGCCCAGCGTAGGACTTCATGCCGGTCGCGCTGTTCTTCCTCGTATTTGTCGACGATCGATTCGTAGAAGGTCACCAAGGAGTGCAGAGATCTTCGGCCGTGAACATAGTCGTCGGCTACCTCGAGGACCAGAGGATAGTGATCTGGCGATTCGGCTGAAGAATCCTGCGGGGGATCGGAAGTCATCGCGAAGTCTCCTCATACTTGGCGTTCAGGACGGTTCGACACGGGCTAATCATGCGGCCGACGTGTCGCCGTGCGCGTGACCCCGGGCGGTGATGCTGGTCTCGCGGATGGTCACCTCAGTCGCGGTCTGGCCAGTTCCACGCTGCGACCGTGCCACCAGGTGTCGAAACGACGAGCACGTTCCCGGGTGCGGAGACGTTCCAGCTTTCGAAGTCCGGCGACGGTGGCACCGACAGCACGGCACCAGTGTCGAACAGTACGACGAGTGATCCGTCTGCAGGGCAGGTGCTGAGTTCGATTGTCGCGCCGACCAGTTCTGCCGCAATGTCTACCCCGGATGCACGTGCCGGAAGGCTGATGGCGATCTCGGTGTCGTCGGGGCGGGTGAGCACGGGATTCTCCTCGACAAAGTAGCGAACGCGCTCGTCAGTCTCGAACTGCACCGCGTGCCCGACCTCGGCGCGGGCGACCCGCTGTCCGGCACCAGGAAGAATCATCGCGTTCACGTCAGAAGACTATGACGGCCCCACCCGCAACGCCCGGCATGGGCTGGGGCCACACCGCGGGGTGCACTGCCCTGTGACGGCGGGGCGACCAGACTGGCTGGAGTTCGAGACCGTCGACCAGGCCCTCGACGCCAACTGTCACGGCTGAGTGGAGGTACTACATTTTGCGGTGGGAGCGTCGGTGGTGTCGACGACGTCGATGTCGAGGGCGCCGTCGGGACGGCGGCGAATAAGATCGACGGCAACGGAGGCGACGTCGTAGTCCACCAGCGTCCCGTTCTCGGTGCGGCATTGCAGCGAGAAGTACACGATCCCGTCCACCACACGGTGTGTCTGTGCTTGGACGCGGAAGTCGCCGCCCAACACCAGCCCAGCGCGATACAACGTCATCGGCCCGTCCGGAAGCCCCGGCAGGAGCGGGATTTCCTCGATACCGCCGTCGGGGAGCATCCCGTCGACGCCATAGACGATCGGATGCCCGTCCGATTCCTTCGACACCACTGCCAACGGCATCGACGCAACGCTGTACAGAATTCCGGGTGTGCCTTTCAGAAGCACATTGAGCAGAAGGGAATCGTCCTTCGAGCTGAAGGAAATTCCGATGACACGAATCTCCTGCCCCGTGACCAACCGCGGCGCCCACACCATGACCTCGCCCCATGGCATGCTCGGCCAGGGCTTGCTTTCGACCAACATCACATCACTCCTTCAAAACGCGCGTCCCAGACAGGGTGGTCGGCAGGCGCCGGTTCAGTGTTCGACGCGCCACACACCGTCGGAGGCTTTGATCTCGCGGATCATCGACGGGCTGCCAGCGGGCCAAGTCTGGATGAGATAGTCCTCGGTGGCGGAGTCGACGTCCATGTCCCAGTGCTCGGCACGTCCTCGCGTGGCGATACGGAAGCAACGCGCGCCGATGGGGGAGGTGAGTTCCCCGAACTCCTCGACGATTTCGTTCGACAAGGTGATGAAGAGCATCGGTTGGCGGCACACCACGTGGACCTCTTCGACGTTGTCCCAGGCGTCGAGGTCGATCGCGGGGCCACCGTTGAGAAACATGTCGTCGTCGCCGGAGAGCTGTTCGAGGATGACGTTCACCGGTCCGTAGGCGATGCCGGTGTGAACCGAGATCAGGTTGTTGCCTGCGTCGAACACCTGCCCCTCGGAATAGGTTTCCGTGGGATCGGTGTCGGCCGCGGAGATGAGGAACGTGTGGTGCTCGGCATCGACCAAGCCTCGTGTGATCATGCCCCGATTAGATCAGCACAGACTGGAGCCCTTGGTCGAGGATGAGGCGTGTTGCCTTCGGTCGTTGCGATAGCGGCTCTGGGGCGAGTGGCGCCGAGCCACAAGGGGGCAGTCCGAACGCACGGGTCGCTAGAGGTGCGCAACGTGCCGCCCACCGGAACGAGGTGTTCTAAGGCGTTGACCGGCTAGCGCTGCGCGACCGACGTCATCCACTCGCTCAGTGCCTGCGTGAACTGGCCTGAGAGGGGCACCGGCGCAATCGCGTCCCATTGCCCGGGTGCAAGTACACCGATGTCGCCGAGTCCGTGGTTCGCGGTCGTCAGCTGCAGGAAGGTAGTCGCCTCGGGTGAGGCTGCCGAGTGCAAACGGCGCACCTGGTCGCAGCTGACGTTGAGATCCTTCTCGGAGCACGTGATCAGGACGGGCGTGGAAGGCGACAGGGCTGCGGCGAGCTCGGCTGGATCGTAGCGGTCGGCCTCGGAGAGGAAGCGGGCGTTGGCGGGGACGAATCCGACAGTTTCGAGTAACGGATCCTGGTCGGCGGGGATGGTGCCGCTCTCTCGTAGGGACTGCACTGTGCGAGCGAGACTGTCGCGTGCGGCGTCAGCGTCGGTCTCCGAGAGTTGCCCTCCCTGCACAGTCCGGTCGAGGCTGGCGCTTATCTGGTGCGAGAGCAGATCAAGGTATCGCTGCGAGAGAGGTTGCAGCAGGCCGAGTCCCGCGAGCGGCAGTGCAGTGCGCTGTTGCAGGGCGAGCGCGGTCAGGGCGCCTTCGCTGTGCCCGAGTACGACCGTGCGCGTGGCAGGTGTGGAGGTCAGGTCGCCGAGCAAGTCGAGCGCACTGTGCGCGTCTTCGACTTGCATGTCGAAGCCGTAGTCGAAAGCGTCCGGCGACGTACCTGCAAGGCCGGTGCGCCCGGATCCGAACTTGTCGAACCGAAGACTCGGAATCCCCTGTGCCGCAAGTGCGTCTGCCACATGCGCGAGAGTATTCGGGAAGACCATCGCGTTCTCCTGATTGCCGTTGCGGTCGGTCGGACCGCTTCCCGGCAGAAGCAGCACAGCGAGATCAGCATGCTCGACGCCCGAGGGTGACCTCAGGCTCCCGTAAAACGTGATCCCGCGAGATTCGAAGGTCACCTCGCTGTCGATACCCGCAGGCGTCTCGATCGATCCCGTCGCCGACGAACCCGTAGGTAGCGCCGGAAGTGCCTGTGTTGCAGGAGCACCCATGATGGAAAAACTGGTCAGAAGGGCGAGAGAGGAGATGGCGATCGAGACGCGGCGGCAAACGGTGAACATGCTTTGTAACCGTACCGGTCGGCTTGGAATTGCTGCCAACGTGGCCCCTACGGGTTGTTCCTGGCGGCTATGTTGTCGTGACGGCGACCAGGATCCGGTCCGGCTCGCGTTGCATACGGGTGATCGCGACGCGGCCCCCGATCCAAGCACCAAGTGCACCAATCGCAACAGCGACAGGGATGGCGAAATAGTTGACCGGGTTCGGTAGCAGCGCCCCGAGTAGAACGCCGGGCGCCGTTGTCGCGGCGAAGATGACGATGGCGAGGATGATCAGTCCGAAGGACGAGCCGTTGAAGGACCCGCGGGTGTTGAAGGAGAACGTCTTCTTCATCTCCGGAACCGGGTAGGGCGCTTTGGCGGATATCGCCACTACCAATCCTGCACCGACTCCCATCATCGAAATGCCGACGGCGATCGGCACGGCCAGTCGGTCGGTCCCGAGGTCCCCGAAGATCCGTACAGCAGCTGTTGCGACGACCACGAAGGGTGTCATCACGATTGCCCACGCGATTTGTCGGCCCCGGACGTCAGCGGCAGCGGCTTCGGGGATCATCACCAGATGCCAGATCGATGCGCCGTCGAATCCGTACAGATTCGATCCGGCTGCCATTGCCAGGTAGATCAGGAACCAGGCACCCCATGCGGCGGAGAAGGGGATCGATGACGAGATCAGCGGTCCGAAGCCGGAGACCAAGGTCATGATGGCAACGGAGAGCAGTTGTGTTCGTCGGCGCATGTCTCCGTGCCAGAGCGAAAGCTCGCGAGAGATGACGGTGCCCAGTCGGGATGCGCGCCAACCGGTTCGAATGTCGCGGCCCTGGTTCTTCAATTGCACGGAAGTGGCGCCCGCTGATTCTGCGACCTTCCCGTTGAAGTAGCGAACGACCAGGCGTTGCCATGACCACAGCAGTGCGAGATCGACCAGCACCAGGGCGAGGACTGCTCCGGCGGCGAGGAGCCAGGCGCCTCCTGCTGCTGCGTCGACACTGGTGATTCCCCACGCGAACGGTATCGAATGCGCGACCGTGAGCGGCCACGTGACGTCGCCGTCCACGACCGTGCCGAGGCGACTCTGCAGCGGAAATTGCAGCAGATACAATCCGCCGAAGAACGTGCCGAATACCAACAGTCCCAGTTCGCGGCTGCGACGACTCCGCAGGAGCTGCGACATCGCCAGCATCGCGACCCGTGAGGTGCCGACAATGAGCAGGACCGTTGCGGGCCAAGCGATAATGGCCAATGGCAGTGCGGCAGGGTGGTGTGTAGCGGCATAAATTGGAATCGCTGCTGCAGCCAACGCGGTAATCGGCACGGTCATACCGACCAGCGACGTCGAGAACAGTGCTCTGGCGAGTCGGACGGGTTCCAGGGGGAGTAGTTGGAACTGTCTGGGGTGAAGATTGTCATCTGACAGACCAGACATGATCGGCATCAAGATCCACATCACGCCGATAGCCGACAGTGCGAGACTGGTTGTGCCGCTGACGAGTTCGGAAGAGCCCGCGCTCGTCCCCGAGGCTTGCAGGCACAGCAGAGCCGCCCCCAGAACCCCGAAGAGTGCTGCCACGACTTTGATGACGGCTCTGCCGCCGGTGAATTGACGTTTGTAGAGGGTCATGCGCATTCGAAGGACCGTGCGCCACACAGAGTCCGACGTGTTCCAGTGTGTCGGTGAAAAGCTGGTGGTGGTCATGCGCGCATCCATGACAGTCCGTCGGGATTGGGACTGCGGCTGCCGACAAGACGAACGAATGCCTCGTCGAGTGTGTTGCCTGCGCGCACCTCGTCGACCGTTCCTGAAGCCACGACGCGCCCGTCTGCGATGACTCCGATGTGAGTACACAGTTGTTCGACAAGGGCCATCACGTGACTGGAAAGAATGACCGAGCCACCTGAGTGGACGAACGAGAGCAGAATGCTCCGAATTCCGGCCGAAGAAATGGGGTCGACAGCTTCGAACGGCTCATCCAGTACCAGTAAGCGAGGGCCGTGCAACAAGGCCGAGGCCAACCCGATTTTCTTCGTCATACCCGCTGAATAGTCGGCGATGACCGTTCCACCTGCATCGGCGAGATCGAGCGCGGCCAACAGTTCGTCGCGTCGTGACGCGATGACGTCCTCTGGCATGCCGCGCAGTCGCCCGAAATAGGTGAGTAGTTCATGGCCGGTGAACTGGGCGGGTAGCGCCAGACCGTCGGGTAGAACGCCGAGCAGACTCTTCGCTTCGACAGGGTCGTTCCACACGTCGTAGCCGTACACCAGGCTGCGACCGTAGTGCGGGCGAAGCAATCCGACAGCCATCGACAGTGTGGTCGTTTTTCCCGCACCGTTAGGGCCCACCAGGCCGAACAACGAACCTGAGGGCACCGCGAGGGAAAGGTCGTTCACAGCAACTTTCGCGCCGAACGCCATGCAGAGGTGTTCCACCTGTAAGGCCATCGGCCCGGGAGGCAACTGTCCAGGGTGGGGGAG
Source organism: Rhodococcus sp. AQ5-07 (assembly GCF_009707305.1). Lineage (NCBI taxonomy): Bacteria > Bacillati > Actinomycetota > Actinomycetes > Mycobacteriales > Nocardiaceae > Rhodococcus > Rhodococcus sp. AQ5-07. Next base: position 1,208,580 of record NZ_CP046099.1, read on the forward strand.
AGGGTGCATCGATCGAGGGTAACTGGATGGAGGCGCAGGCGCGGAGGCCTGGTTCTAGAGCGGGCGGCGCACTGCCGGTGTCGGTCTGAGCCGGGATGCGCATGCGCATGTTGGGCGGCAATAGAGTTCGCAGAGAGAGTGCCGAATGTGGTTCACGTCCAGCGACTTAGGCTCTCCTCTCCGGCGACAGTGGGGAGCGCTCACCGCGGCCACAAGCTGGCATGGCTGCGACGAGGTGGCCAACACCCACCTTTGTCCGGAGCGGGGGAGTGCATTCGCAGATATTGAAACAGCGGTGCAACCGCGGGTTCGGTGTCCGAGCTGGGCTTCGGAATTGAGCCGGTTCGAAGCCCGAGCGGGGGTCTTCCGCTGTACACCGGGAGCATGCTTCGTCCTGCGGGGTGGGGGGTAGAAATGTGCTTCTGTATGTCGCTGGCGCTGTTGGGTGCGGACTCGTTCGTTGCGATGAACTTGCGGTCTGGTGTGGTCTGGGAATCTGGCTAGGTGTCGAGTGGTTCCCAATAGTCCAGACCGACGATTACGCCCTGGCCGAATCCATTTCGAGTGAGTGCATCGCGGGCGTCGGTGCCCTTGTGATCTGTGCTCGGGTGGCCGTCCTTCCATTGGAACCGGAAGGTCTTCAGCGGGGAATCCGACTCAGCGGCGGTTGAACTCATGGGGAGAGAATATGCGATTGGGAAGTGCCGTATTCAAGGAAGGCACTGCAGCGGAGGTATTCGAAATGTTGCCCGGCCGTTCGTGTGGATGGAATCCACCAACGAGAACGGCTCCCGACCCCTGGCAGGGTGGGAGCCGCTGAAAGCGTACGCGTAAGTGCTAGAACATTTTACGCAGCAGATCGGTGTGAAACTTGCCTGGCGTGGCGATATCGTGCGCTTCACCGTTCACGTCGAACCATCGACCGTCCTCGAGGCTCGCGTAACTGCCCTCGACGGCGACGACGCGTGCGGTGAAGCGGTCCTGGTTCGTGTCGACACCGTCGTCGACGATCTTCTGAACGGTGTCCCCGGGACTGATGCGTGCGGCACTCATGTGGTGGCCCTCTCTGCTGAGTGGATTGCGGTGTGGAATCGACTGGAGGAGTGCAACTTTGCTCCGAGCTCTCAGTATGGCGTAACAAGTGAGTTGGTAGGCGGACGGGGTTGAGGCCGAGGCCCGGGGGCGAAACCGGTCACCGGTGCGCCTCGTGATCGCGACGGTGGGAGGGAGAGCGCTCTGTGGGAAGTAGAACAGGCCGCCGACCACAACCCCCAGCGGAGGTGCCGGGAACGCACCATCCAGTCGCCAGCACTGCTGCGGGAGGCGTCGCAGCGCGCGGCTCGCTGACCTGGGATCAAGGAAGCGAGATGTGAGGCCACAAGGCCTTCACGATGGCGACCGAGATGCCGGTCTACTTCTGTGATCCCGCCTCGCCCTGGCAACGAGCGTCGAATAAATATACCAATGGTTTACTGCGCCAGTATTTTCCAAAGAGCACAGATCTGTCGATCCATGGCCCCGACGAACTTGAACGAGTCGCCCACGAACTCAACACCAGACCCCGAAAGACGCTCGACTGGGATACCCCAGCCGAGCGCCTCACTCGACTCGTGACACATCCGCTTGTCAAAAATGAATTCCTCAGCACGCCTTGATCAAACGCACCTGCCCATCGGCCTGGATGCCGTCATCTCGCCAGCCCAAGTGGCGGTAGAACCCGTTTGCGCGAACCGTAAGATCCTTGTCCGTCACAAGCCATATCTCACGGAGCCCCTGCTCAACGAGCCATGCTTCGGCCACCTCGAGCAGGATCTTCCCTAGGCCTTGCCCCTCGAACTCGGGCCGGACAAACAGTGCGAAGACGGTCGCCTCGTCAGCGTCCACCATCGCGAAGGCAACGACGCGCCCATCGACCTCGGCCACCCAGCCGCGCCCAGACCCGTCCAGCATCCCGGGCAGGGCATCGGGTGTGATTCCTTCTTCCGCAAGCTCTTCGATCGTCATGTGGTTGTCGCGCACGCTGGTGCGAACATCGAAGATGTCTGGCACATCAGCTGCGTCGGCTAGCCTGATCATGGACTTGATCGCAGAAGAAGAATTCGTCATGGCACAAGCCTTTCACGGCCCAGCCTTGTCACTCAATCCAATTTGCACCAGGCTGATGACGCAGAGACTCACAATCGCCGATACTTACCGACAGACATGACCACATGTTGCGACAACCCTTGGAATCCAAGATTGGTCGGCGGGGGCTTTTCGTATGTCCAAGCGCAACATGGAAGTGCCTTCTTCAGACGGCAGAATCCGGCAGCCGGTAGTGGCAGGATGGTCGCGACGATGCTGTCTATTGGAACGGAACTGATGATGATCAGTGTGTTCAGTGTTATCGGCCCAACGAACGACAGCAATGAGCCGCTGGCCGAGAACTTTGGGCTCGCCTACCGCCCGTCAATCGACTATCCCGTTCCAGGGCATACAGCTTCCGAGCGAGATTCGCTGCGGGAGCAGGTCGAGGCTGTGTCGATCGGCGAAATACATTCCGCTACCGGGGAATTCTTGATTGAGCAGGCGATCAGCAGTTATTACACGTACTACTATCTGGCGGTTGCGCTCAGCAATGAGATCGTGCTGGCGAACCGTTCAGTGCGAGCGGCGTTGCTCGGGTTGTTGCGCGCACAAGGCAGAACCGCGATCATCGATGTGGCAGGTGTATTTGACAACGACAGACGCTCGACATCATTGGTGCGAGTTGTCGGGCGTGTCAAGAAACAGGTGGAGTCCGGCGACCGAGCTCGTGCTGATCGTGACACTATCGCTCATATCGGCCGTCTCATTGACGGCGATAACCTGGTTGTGGGCCACTACGAGCAATCTCGGCTCAGGATCAGTGCCGACTTCGTGGTTCAGACAAAGAACGAAATTCGGTACGCCAAGGCGCTCCGAAATGCTTTTGCTGCCCACCCTTCCTACACGGTGAAGATCGATCCCGCTGACAAACTGGGCGTCACCGTCCAGTGGGACATTCTTGAGAGAGTGCTCGTCCTTGCAGTCAACGTCTACGACTATCTCGCTGCGGAGTTCTCCGACGATGTGGGTGGACGGCCGAGTATCGGTGAAGGTGAGCAATTCCGAATAGCACTGAATTCAACCACCGCGGAGATCGTTCGGGATAATGCGAGGAGGGAAGTGGATGCTCTGATCGACGGGCTCACGTCCGTCCCGGGGTACGTCGCGCCCGAGGAGGACGCGCGCAAGGTCTGGGGCGGTGCGTCAGGTCGGCGTCGGAAGGTGATCAACCATTTCGGTCGGTGCGCTGAACAACTGTTGCCAGGTGCTGGCGGAGTTGACGACGTCGAGAGTGATGATGTCGCCGTCGCTGGAATCAACGCGGCCGTAACACGTTTGATGCACGAGAGACCTGTCCAAACTTCTGCCGGTGGTGACGAGTCGGAATGGCTGCTGAATGCGTACACCGTCGCGGCCCTGCTGGGATCCACGGACGCAGCGGTTTCACGGAGCCGCCGAGCAAAGAAGTTGGCGGCGTTCAAGGACGGGGATGTCTGGGTGTTCCCCACTTTCCAGTTCGTTCGTACGGCTCCCGTGCACCACCCCGTCGTGCGCGAGGGTCACCCGTGCGATCTGCCGTTCCCGCACTCCGCGCCGAATCAGCGCCCGAATGCGGGGAATCAGCCACGGCGGCAATATCATCGGCCTTGGCTCAATTGCCCGCCGAACCCATCACCGGCCGCGAATGGTTAACCACACCCATCGCAAGCAACTACGACCCATGCGCAGACCTGTCCACCATCCTCGTCACAGTCCAAGGCGCAACAGGTAGCTCACCGGTCCAGGCACTGATGTTCCACCGCGGCGAATACCTCGGAACCGGAACATCGAAGGCATACGGATTCACCGACCTCGATATCGGATCCTCGACGAACGACACCGTCGTCCTCACCTACAAAACAGGCCAAACCTGCAACGCCTGCAACGACGGAACACGAACACCAGTCGAATTCCATTGGGATGGAACGTCTGTACGCATGCTCGGCGCCCCGCCGAACTGAAATTGCTCAGTGGTTTCTCGCACGCTCACGATTGGAGTCGCGCAGGGCTGAAGGTATTGATTGAATGGCTCAACTACGGAATATCTCAGAGGGAAGGAGCTCCCATGGCAGTATGGACGACATTGTCGAGATGGGTAGGCGACGTAGGTCCGCTCGCTCCTTACGAGGGTGCAATGTCGCCGCAGGCGCACGCGGTTGCAGAGGCGTCGGCGATTGCATCATTGCGAGAATGCGTGGCGTGGTTGGGAATCGGATGGGATCAGTTCTTGGACGCTCAGGAACTGGGCGATGAGCTCCAGGGTAACCCGCTGGTTGGTGCAGTATTCGATTCGCTTGCCGCGTGCGGAGCTGAGCGCGGATTCAAGCGTGAGGGAGTCGTCCCCGGTCTGTCAACGGCTCAAGAAATCTTGGACCGATACGGAATGACCCGCGCGATCGATCCGCTGCGGTAAAGGCATTTCTGGATCGTACTTCCGGCAGCTGAGACGGCTGCCCCACCGGCGACTGTACGTGCATTGTTCGGAGGCGGTGTGTGCTGAGCAGACGACCGAAACGGCGTGCATCGCATTCGCTTTTGATCCACGTGAGTGGATATGGCCGAGAATGGCCACACCCCCGTCCGATGACCGCGACAACATGGTGACCTGTGGCTGAACCTCAAATCGACGCGACCTATTTTCGGCTGCCTGCAGAGCGGATCGAGGAGGGCATGAGCACTGCTGACGGACAAGCTGTCCTGGGTGTGATCGATACCGGAGTGCATGTGTTCGTCCGAGTCTGCGATCCATCACAGGTGACCGAGGTTCACTCCGCCAAGCACTGCGACAGTAAGACCAGAATGTTCAGAGTGGGGGAGCTTGTCGACATGGCGACCTTCGCTGACACTGCCGTCGATGGAGCCACCCATCACCTCGCCCGCCGCTGCGATGAAAGTGGCCAGGCGGGGGACCGCTGACAGTCCCGCGCGCGATCACCCATTTCGATGCACCGTCTCCGTCGAAGATGGCCGCGCACATCCGACAGCGCCAACAGGCAGCCGAGACTTGCGCAGAACCGTCGAGGACTGTGGGCGAGTGCCGGAACATTTTGTGGCGAAGTGTGGTTTGGCAGGTTCTATGCTGTTCGGATGCAGTCGATGAGACCTTCAGCGGAACTCGAGTTGCCCTCGGAACTCCATGGCGGCGACTTAAAAGGGCTGTTCGGAAGTCTTGGTTTGAGTGCAAGTCGAATCGCTGGCAACAGATGGAGCATTCACGCAGCGACTCCAGCTGGTCGGCATTATGAATTGATAACGTCCCGAACCCTGAGCGGTGCCAGGCTTCGAGTGCCGCAATTCGACATTCTAACAAAGTTTTTGGATGTACTGCCGCACTATCGGCGGAGCCCGACTGTTGAGGCGCAGATGCAACAACTCCGTTCTGCCGCGGGAAACCCTGACGCTGATTTGGTCACGCGGCTGAGGCACTTTCAGGCTGAGCTGATGCTGGTCGATGTCGGTGACAGCGCGGCCCTTGCGGAGCGGTGCTTCGACCTTCTCGGGCTGGCTGTTCGAGAGAACACGGAAATTCCATTGTTTCCCGATCGCAGCGCGCATCTCATCTCGACGTCGGAGGTGCTGCGCCTGCGGGTGAAACTTCCCTCGATTCTCCTCAGGCTGGCCCAAGACCCGCAGCTGATCAACGAACTCCGCACGGGCACAGTCAATGTCGAGCAGGACGGGCTGACATTTCAGTCCGCGGAGGAACAAATTCGCTCACTCGTGCTCAGCGGCTCGTTTCTCGGGCCGCTGATGGGTTCGCTTCTGCCGTGCATGTGGGGATTCCCGATCTCGCGCCCTCAGTCCGCCATTGTTTTCGGATTTGGACGGGCGGTACCGTCGGTCACTTCCATGAGTAGGGGCATGCTGCAGTTGCTCCCGGAGACAGGCCAGTCGGTTGATCCCGGCAGACCGCAATTTGCGCCCGTCGCGACCCGGGAGGCCGTCGACTGGTGGGTACTGCGCTTGAATCAACTATTCACCTATCTGACAGATCCTGCGACCTTTGTCGACTCCGGTGGCCTGTATGCCCCGCATGAGCAACAGCATTGGATGCTGACCGTCGACCAGATTCTTCGCCTCACGACCTCGCTCCAGATGTCGGTCCGCGATCCTGTCGGACAACGTGCGACAGCATTCACACTTCTCGGTTCGTTCTCCGATCGCCTACTCGGATCGAAGGTCAACCTCAAGAAGCTCTTCACGTTGGCCTATGCGCGTGAGCAATTCGAGTTCGTGAAGAGATCGATGCCAGCTCCAGCATCGGAAATTCTGCTCCCTGCAGCGCAGCGCGCATTGGACGCGCTCGAAGAGGTGCAAGCGGGGTTCTTCATCGCCCACCAGCGCAATGCGCGCACGGTCACCATCCATCAAGCAGATGGTCAAGCCAAGACGATTAACCTCCAGGACGCCGCGGCGAGGCTAATGGTGCTGCACCGCAACGCCACTCATGGATACGGTGGACTGCGTACGAGTGAGGACAAGCGAATCGCGGCCGAACTCGAGGAGCGACTGCTCGCTCAGCACAACGGGAAGATCCCTAACGACATCGCTCTGTTGCCCTACTTGTACCTGCTGGTCGCCATGAGTGACCCTGACACTGTCCGAGGCCGGATTGCCGATCACGTAGGTAGCCTGTAATCAAAGGCCGGGAGGGATCATTTGATGGCGATCAGATGCGGCAAGTAGGGGAACGAACTCTTGGTCCGCACGTCGGCTAGTCAGTGGGTAGAAGTCGCCTCGTTTGAGGTTGAGTAGTTGTACTGATCCGCGGGCCTCACCGCGCGTACAGGCTGAGAACGTGACCATCTGGAAGAAAATCGGCGTGTCGCTCTTTGTGTTGGTCTGGACACTGTCGGCTGCAGCCTTGGTGCTGTTCGGTCTGTGGGGATCGATAGACACGAGTTGTGATGGCCCTGCAGAGCGGGACATGGCTGGCGGTGGATGGCTGGTGATAGCGACGTTGGCCGTATGGTCGGGGGTCTTCGTCGTCTGCGCACTTCGTCTCCGCACCGTGACTGCGTCCGTGCTCGCGGCGCTGTCGGTCGTGTTGTCGACGTTTGTCGTGGTGATCTTGCTTGCCACTGCCCCTAGTCTCTGCTGGTGAGCGCTTGATCGGACGATGTCGGGGCGGTTGAGTCTTGCGTCGGGGCGGGCATGTTCAGCTCGGCGCGTCGATCAACTGTGGTGGCAGCGTTCGGGCGAAGGTCGCCATGGCGTCCGCACTCCAATCTTCGGACACGGCGCGCTTACATGGATACCCTCACCGCTATGGCGAAATGGTTCGAGCTGCAGCCGTGTACCGAGTCTTTCCTGACCACCGCACCGATGATCAAACGTTTTTCGGTGGAACTTCCTGTGTCCTCGAAGACTGCGTGGCTGGAGATGACTCAGGCTGGGGCGCTGTCATGGTGCACGTTCATCACAGGGTCTCGCTACCTCACACCGCAGCCGCTTGGCGTCGGTGCCGTGCGCGAGTTGTCGATGAAGCCGTCCTCGATCAAAGCGAAGGAACACTACTTCTTGTGGGACGAAACGCCGAATATACGCTATCGCAACACTTTCTATGCCCCCGCATTCACAGTGCCAGGGCTACACCGATTCGCTGAGGACGTACTGATCGAGCAACGTGCGGCAGGGTGCAGACTCACGTGGACGTTTGCGATCGAAGCGAAGCCCCGGCTTCATGCGCCCCTGCGGTTAGGTTCCGCGATCGTCACGAATGCCCTGCGCCGGACTGTGAATGACACAAAGACGTACTTTGACAGGCTGCCGACGAGATCCACGAGCTAATGTCCTGCGTTCAACCACCTAATGCTGAGAATGTCTCGACAATGGTCGGCGATGCGTGGAGTTGTCGATCCGGCGATGGTATCGAGAATCGCGGGGTCGGGCGCGGCCTGACCGGCGGCTGCGATGGGCACGTGAGGCAGGATAGCGGTGTGACCTATCTGCGTGTCTGGATTTCCGATGCCCTCACCGGCGATGTCGTCCTCGGTACTCAAGGCACTGGGACGGAGTGGATCGAGGTGGGAACAATCGATACCTCCCAGGAGACCGAACTGCGAGACTGCTTGCGAAAGCTCAAGGAGGGGAGAGCTTCACGCCCCGGCGACGGCTTTTACCTCCACGCTGACCCAGGAAGTTCGTGGCTTCGTCGAGCGCAGACTGTTCCGAATGGCGAGTTAACATTTTGGCTTGCAATCGATCTGAGTGGCAACGGCGAGAGGTATGCGGTGACCGCGCATCGCGCCCGAGTCGGTGGGCCATCTCGCCGCCGACCAACACGTTCGCATCCGGGATTGGTGCAGCAGGCCACCACAATCGGCATCAGCGTGATTCGTCGCAAGAACGCTGTCTTCAAGTACATTCGGCCGTAACGCTCTTCGGTGTAGGACCTGGACGATGGGTGGTTTGCGAGGCGTGCTGACGCGTTTCATCGCGTAGGCGCGCCAGGCGTGCGGGTATACCTGCCGAGCAGGTGGCGTAGGCGCGTCTCATCTCCGATGAACCCTGGATAAGTTTCGGAGATCTCGCAGTCGCTGCATCATCCGTCCACGCGGCGTTGGTGTTCCGTCGAATCTTGACCAATGGGAAGGGTAGAAGGTCCCGGGCGATTTAAGGGAAACTCCGTCGAAAGTTTGGGATGCATCCCCGGAAAGTCGGAACTTTTCGCATATGTGTGACTTTGAGTACTACCGGTCGGTAGCCTTCGCTGCGGGTCGCATAGATGTGACTCACGGCACATCGAGCGAGTGACATTTCGATGCGTCGATTCCATGCCTGAGGAGTCCAATGTCCAAGAACGCCTTGAGAACCCGAGTCGCCCCCACGCTGGCCATCGCCGCAGCCCTCGCGCTGATAGGAGGCGGAGTTGCTAGCGCGGAACAAACTTCCTCCCTCGGTTCGTCCGGCACACCCACCGCCACTCCCTTGACGTTCGACGGGTGGGGTACATGCCCCGTCGAAGACCTCGACGTCGCGACCTGCGCCACCGTCGTGGTGCGCGGCGGCTCGATGAAAATCGGGGGACTGACCGTGCCCGTGCCCGACGGCGGACTCAAGATCGCCGGTGGAGTCAAGTACGCCACCCAGCCTGACGGCAGCTTCGTCGAAACCTTCGTCCCCAAGCCGGATGGCCGCAACGGTGTGTACTCGAACCCGATCTCCGTGCCGGGCGGGGCTATCGGAATCGACACCCCGCTGAATCTGACCCAGATCACCGCAACGGTCGAAGCTGTTGGGCTGCCGAACATCAAGGTGCTCGATCAAGAACTGACGATGCCCGTGCGGCTGAAGCTGTCGAACTCATTGCTGGGCAACAACTGCTACCTGGGCTCCACGGCGAACCCGATCAACCTGCACCTCACGACTACCGGAAACCCGCCCTCGGAGCCGATCGGTGAGTACCCCGGAGCTGTGTTCCCCGCCGTACAGCACACCGACAATCTCTTCGCAGCTCCCGCCGCCAGCGGATGTGGCGTGTTCGGTGCACTCAACTGGGCGGTGAACCTGCGAGCAGGAACCCCCTCCGCCAGCGGAAAGAACTCTCTGACCACCTCCAGCGACGTCTACACCGTCGCCGCACGCAAGGTCCGACCGCCGACAGCATCCGCTGCACAGGCAGCCGAACCCGCCGCTGTGGCACAGATGGGAGCCGCCGGGTAGAGATCACACCCGCCTGAATTTCTTTCGACTCACGGTTCACCCCAAAGGTATTCGACAGAAAGGCACATCACATGTCATCACGCACAATGCTCGGCAAGGCCTCCGCGATCGTCGGGGCAGCAGCCGCATTGACCATCGCCGCATCCGGAATCGCAGCAGCGTCCACCACGATCAGCCCCGCCACAGCCACTCCAGTGACGGCCACCAGCAGTGGACTCAGCTTCGTGACAACCGGCGGACTCGAGTTGTACTGCACCAGCGTCAGCGGAACCGGAACCACCCCTGCTGCGCCCGGCAACGTGAACTCGGGAACGGGCGGCATCAATATCAACATCGCCAGCGTGGCACTGTCCGGATGTGACCTCGAAGGTGTGCCTGCAACAATCACTACGTCGGGTTCCTGGGCTCTGAATGTGAACGCCGACAGCGGATCACCGATGGGAAGTATCAAAATTCCCAACGGTGGAGCCCACGTAGTCGCCGGTAGCTGCGTCATCGACGTCACCACCAGCACCGCCGGTCCCGTGCCCTACAACAACACAACACACACCGTCACCGCCAACAACACTGGAACGGTGAACTTCACTTCCAACGGTGGAAGCGCGTCCTGCCCCGCAGCAGGGGCCGGAACGGCGAAGATGACCGGGGCACTCAAGTTCAACTCCACGCCAGGTATCACCGTCACGCCGTGACAGGAAAAACAGGGCGCTATCACGACCGTCCGCTTGATGAGGACGGCCTGAGGTGAGTGTGGTGCGCACCGAGGCCCGTAGCCTGGATCGGCTACGGGCCTCATTTCTCAGCTTTTTCGCTAGTACGGTCGGCGGGTCGCCGAGTGGCAGTTCGATCAGAGGATGCGCGATCCTGCCCAGCTGCGGGCAGGGCCTTCGGCGACAACTGTTGCGGAGGTGGGGTCAGTCGCCGCTTCCAACGCCTCGGCGATGCCACTCCGGATCCTTTTGCCGGTGGTGAGGCGGGCAATAGGCAGATCAGGAACATCCATGGCGGACTTGAGTTCCCATGCGCCATTGACACGCTCTTGATATTCGATCAGCAAATCCACTCGCGCCTTGTAGCTTATAAATCCGCCGACGACGAGGCGCCTGAGACCAGCAGGGTGCTGCAGCGCCAAAACGAGTGCGTCGTCCCACTCATCGTCTTCACTTCTCCCATGTGCCGCCATGATAGGGAGGTGACGCGGATTTTCATCCGAGTCCTTTACCTTGCGAGCGTCGTAGGCTACGGAAACAGATTCGTCCCAGTCGATCGCCCCTAGTATTTCTCGGCACTCCTTGCGGGTCGCGTCCAGGAACATTCTTTGGTTCTCCTGGATTTGAGCAAGTACCCGTCGCAGCCCCGTGAAACCCTGCGGGAGGTTCGCAGTGAACTTCGGTCGCGGATGATGGCCCGGGTACCTCTCCAGCCACTCGGTGAGTTCATCACGGAACTCGACAGCCGTTGGGCGGTTGGTCGGGTAGAAGTCCGTGGCCTGATCCATCAATGCATCAAGCGCTGCAGCATGAGCCCCGCCGAAACGTGCTAGTGAAAACTGGTACTGAGACGGCAAGATCGGGCCGGGTGGGGGAGCCGTGACGGTCGACTTGCCCTTTTTTCGAGACATCCCTCGGTGCCGCGATCGACCAGAAGGTCATTGCGAGGGAATAGATGTCGGCGAATTCCCATTTGATCCCCTCGCGGTTGTAGCGTGCCTCGGGGGCGAGATAGTACATCGGCCCCACTTTGTCGCCTTCCTCAGTCATCTTCCACTGAGATTTGGGCCACGTCGCGATGCCAAAGTCCGCAAGGACCGGTCCACCCTCGAACCAAAAGAGATTGTCCGGCTTAATATCACGGTGGCTGATCGGATCGGACTCCATTCTGAGCGAGGCCAAGGTGTCGGCGAGAACTACGAATGCTCTTGCGGTGTCGTCGAAGCTGCAATCCATCAGGTAGTCCGCCAACGGTTGCGCCTTGGGCATGACATACCAGAGTTCGGTAGCCGTCGACTTGGAATCGATCAGCGGAAGTACCCCCGGCGTGCGACGGTTGGTCAACCGCTTCATGCCACTGATTTCTTTCCGAAAGCGCTTGATGCTCTTCGGTCTAGCGTACTGGGTGCCTTTGATGACGAATTCGTCCCCAGACTCCGACTCGAGATCGTGTGCCTCCAGTACGTGGTGCTTGTACTTAGTCAGGGGCTCGCCGGTGCGCCATCGTCGTCCGTTCGCGTAGGTAGCGCCGCGGCGAAGGGCAAATTTGTTCGTTTTCTCGCTCATCAGTGGACAATAGCTGGACGGTTCACCGTCTACCCTTGTTGCTGACACACATCGATTGTTGGGCGGGTTCTGAGGATGCATCGAAGTGGGACTGCCGTGTCGTCACACGTCGGGGTTTCTCTGAGTCCCTTCAGCGAAAGTCATCTTCAGGGTCGTGCTCGACGAGATATTTGCCGAGAGCGTGAGCAATTTCGCGTTCGATGTCTTCCGGGGGGCGGTTGGTCGGGGAGATTGTCTGATGCTGATCCCAGCTCACGTGGAGTGTGTCCAGTGCGAAGTCTCTGAGGATGTTTTCGCGCCGCTGGCCGCGGTGGGGGCCTGTGGCAGGGGTTGTTTCGATGAGGTTGACGCGTTGATCTCCGAAGTTGAAGAGTTTGATATCGCGGGCGAGGATCCGTGGGTCTAAGGAGTCGTCGGCGAGTGTGGGGCGTAGGCGCCCATAGTTCTTCAGTTCGTCCGCTTCACGGGCTTCACGGGCCTCGAAGAGGGCCTGCTCCCACGGGTGGCCTTGGTCTGCTCTGATTCGACCGTGTGCGGCTGTGTAGATGTGGTTGGGGATTTCCGGTACGAGTGGTGTGTCGATCAGGTCGAGGATGGAGGTTTCGGCATCTCGGAGGTCGTTCTCGGTTGCGCCGAGTACGCCGCACCGCAGGGCGGCGATGCGTTTGTCGTGCACGTCCGAGATCCGCGGCGTGTGTGGATGCACTGATTGGCAACGTGCATAGGCGCATTGGTAGGCGCCAAGTTCCTCCTCAAGGGTGTTGATTCCATACTCGGCTGCGTGCTGACGAGCCGGCGCGATGTCGTCGAGGTGCTCGATGTCCCATTCGAGTGCGTGGTTGACGGCGCGTGTGAATGTTTCCGTTCCGCCCCACAGCTGGCCTCCAAGTTTCCACGGGTCCACCGCTACCGATTGCGCGAACGGTGAGGCGTGGAAGGGGGTCCGAGCGATGATTCCGACCTGTTGTTTGCGGAGCTGAACCGTTCGCGCGACGCGGGCGTGGGTGAGTCCTGCTGCGAGCAGCTGTTTGACTGTGGGGTTCACGGTCAGCATGTCCGTCAGTGCAGCGAAGCTGGTGTCGAGTTCTCTAGCGGTCTTCCGCGCGGCTTCTGCGAAAGCCAGAGTTCTGTCATCGAGATCAAAGGCCATGGCGACACCCTACAGGAGCGGGTTCCGAAACAGTTACATCTCGGTTCCCGATCGGAACCAGCGGTGCTCGATGTGGCGCCTGGACCGCCCCCGGTACGGCGCAAGAACGTCCGCCACCTGCTGATTCCCGTACAGGCCGATGCAGACGAGCATACGTTTTGCATGCAAACGTCGAGAAGGGATCTGCACCAGTACATTCTGGTGGGGTGCTGGTAGCTCTGGAAAGCTCCTGACGGAACTTCCGCGCCGCCTTGGCGGTTCGAAGCGGCGACAGCGCTTACTGCTCGTAGGCCTGGATCGGGATTCCCAATTCGCGGCCGATGTAGGCCTAATTACCGGATACAACGGTATCTCGGCGACCGTTCACGGCGAGTTCTTGTGGGCTGTTGATGCCGTGCACAGTGCGGAAGGTGTCGACCGTGAGCTGTGGGATTCGGTCGAGGCGGAGGTCGACGAAACCGGCGGATGAACTGAACGGGCCATACAGCCATTCCACGTCGGGGGCTCCCGGTCCTTCTGTTACCTGCCAGCCGAGTGCACGCAGCCGAAGGTCCAGATCACCGGAACCGGGAACGGTGTCCGCCGTGATCATGCTCGCCTCCAATCTCCCGTTGACCTGCTGGAATTGGATCGAGCCGAGGTCTTTCACTCCAGGGGCCATGAGGGTCACGATGTCGTAGCCGGGCATAGTGCACAGCACCCATTCCAGTCGCTCGGCGAAATCCGTCCAGTCGGTGCATCGGTCGGGTGCGCCGCGTTGGGTGGGCTGTTCAGCGATCAACAGGTCACCCCGGTACCTGTCGAATCCGGTTTCGTCACCGGCGGTGTAGCGGATGCGCTCGAGTTCCATTCCGAGCCCGTCGCGCATGACCGCGACGACCGAAGCCGATACCTCCCGATGTGCATCGTCCCAATCCCTTTGTGTCACAGGATCTTGAGGCCATTTGTAGAACGCTTGAGCGGAGAATCCGAGTACCTGGCAGTCACCGCGACAGGAATTCCGTCTGCGGCGAGGTTGCGGACCAGCGGGTACATCATTTTGGGTTGACGTCCCGAGACAGGTAGGCGACCGCTCGACGCATCACTTCCGCTTCCTGCTCGAGCAGCCGAATTCGTTTCTTCGCTTCGCGGAGCTCGGCGGAATCGTCCTTGGTCAATCCAGGCCGGTTGCCGTCTTCGATGTCGGCTTTCCTGAGCCAGTTGTGCAACGTGGGTTCGGAGATCCCGAAATCTTTCGCGATCTGATTCAGCGGTGCTTCGCGTTTGCGGGCAACCGCGACCACGTCGCGGCGGAACTCCTCGGGGAACGGCTTCGGCATGACGTACATCCTTTCACCGTGAAGACTGATCTTCACCGGTCAGATGTCAACCAAACCGGGGGCAGTCCCCAGCTTCCGGGTTGCCGTGTCCGGCGCCGCCCGTTCTGGTGGTACTCCGTGGTTTTTACCGAATGCTGTCTAGCCTCACGCCTCGGCAGCGAGAATGAAGTCTTTCGGTTGATCCTCTGACCTGTAGCGATGACATGTCCCCTTGGTTTGGGTCGGAGCACTCGAGCCGGGGCTAACTGGAAGGATGATGGCTATGAGTCGTCGAATCATCTTGAGTACCGAACGGTTGACGGTGACGCAGTGGTTGCCAGACGACTGGTCAACTACCGTGATTCCGATGTCGCCTTCCATGATCTGCTGACGGCGATCGCGAACAACTCCGACGGCGCAACCGTCTACCACTGCAGCGCAGGGAAGGACCGCACCGGTTGGGGTACCGCGATCCTGCTGACCATCCTCGGTGTCCCGCGTGAGGTCATCAGTGCCGACTTCATGGCGTCGAACACGTACCTGGGCCGGGACGACGCGGTGGACCTGTCGTGGCTCGATGCGGCGTACGCCCAGGTGGACCGACTCTACGGTGGTATGGATACTTTAGTACGGGAGGGCCTCGGCGTCGACCAGGACACTATCGACTCTCTGCGTGCCAAGCTTCTCCTCTAGGCGCGGCCCCAGACCTCGACTTCCTGCCCACTCGGACGCTCTGCTGTCCCAGTGCGACCAATGATTACGGGAACGCGCAATTGTGTGGCGCTGCTCCTGCGGTGGGCTCGAGGTTGCGGTCTCCATCATCAGGCCGCATGCCAACACAAAGTGGCGCAGGAACTTTGCTCACAAGAAGCACGCCTGATCATGCACTCGACGCTGGCCAATTGGTCAGCATCGAATCGAGAGCCTCGAGGATCCTTGACCAGCTTTCGGCGCTGTCCGGTGCACTGTGGCTGAACGATCCACCTAACTCCAGGCTGGCATATCCATGGAAAACGCTGCCTAGCAACCGAACTGCGTGAGTCTGGTCGAGGTCGGTGAGGTTGTATCCGCGCAGAATCGATCGCATCATCTGCGAGTGTCTGAAGCCCGCGCTCGCTGCTGCGTCCTCCGGGGTGAGGCGCATCTGTGACGCGGCGTACCGGCCGGGGTGTGCCTTCGCGTAGTCGCGATAGACGTTCGCGAAGGCGGTCAAAGCGTCGCGGCCGGACCGACCGGCCACGGCGTCGGCAGCCTGGTCGGCCATCTCCTCCAAAGCGAGCAACGCGATTCTGGTTTTGAGGTCGTTCGAACTCTTCACGTGGGAGTACAGGCTTGCGACTTTGACGTCGAACTGCCTGGCGACTGCCGATACGGTCACGTGCTCGAAGCCGACCTCGTCGGCCAATTCCGCGCCCGCCATCGCGAGGCGGTCGGCTGTGAGTCCTGCGCGAGGCATGTCAATCGGTCCTGTTCGTTGGGAGGGTAAACCACTTGCCTAAAGAGTATAGGCAAATTACTATCAGCAGTAGCAAACTTCCGTAAACGATTTTCAGGTGAATGAAATGCACAGCCAGAGCAGCTGGATTACTACCGAAATTTCCGAGGACATCGTGCGCGGAGCCCTCGAAATCGAACGGACCGAACGCGGTGTGCTGACGCACCGCCTACCTGCCAAGGCTCGCACGCAATTCGCTGACGGGCAGATGGCAATGGCGCAATCACAACCGTCCGGAGTGCGGCTTGTATTCCGAACCAGCGCCACGAGCATCGAACTCGATACTCTGCCCACGAAAATGATCTACACCGGCGCTCCGCCGAGGCCGCAAGGGGTGTACGACCTGCTCGTCGACGACGAACTGGCCGGGCAAGCAAGCGCTACGGGCGGCAATACGGTGACGATCGACATGGCTACCGGTACCGCTCAGAGGCAGTCCGGACCTGTCAGTATCATCCGTTTCGCGGAGCTGCCCGCGCGATCCAAGACCGTCGAGATCTGGTTGCCACACAACGAGACCACCGAACTTGTCGCATTGCGAACCGACGCGCCACTCGAACTCGCGGTTGATACGAAGCGCCGCGTGTGGCTCCATCACGGAAGCTCGATCAGTCAAGGATCCGGCGCTGAAAGTCCCTCCGGCACTTGGCCTGCTCTTGCAGCCTCCGTCGGCGGCGTGGATCTGATCAACCTCGGGTTCAGTGGCAGTGCTCTGCTGGACCAGTACACCGCCCGCGCGATGCGCGACACTTCTGCTGACCTGATCAGCATCAAGATGGGCATCAATCTGGTCAACGCAGACGTGATGCGCCTACGGGCCTTCACATCTGCAATGCACGGCTTCCTCGACACGGTTCGCGACGGTCATCCAGTGGCTCCGCTGTTGGTCGTTTCGCCCGTCTATTGCCCGATCCACGAGGACACACCGGGGCCTGGTGCCTTCGACTTCGACGCTCTTGCCAGAGGCGAAATGCGATTCGTTGCCACCGGAGATCCCGCCGACCGGGCATCCGGGAAGCTGACGCTGCGCTCGATTCGGGAAGAGTTGGCGCGCATCGTAACCCAGCGGTCAGTCGATGATCCTAATCTGCATTACATCGACGGGTGTGATCTCTACGGTGCCGCGGAGAACGAAGAGTTGCCGCTTCCCGATCAGCTCCATCCGGACGCTGCAACGCATCGTCTCATCGGCGAACGCTTTGCCCAACGTGTATTCGCAGACGGCGGTGTATTCGCCGGCGAGGTGTAATCGCGCAATCTGATTCGGCTCACACCACCACTCACATCACGGTGAGCCGAATCAGCGGGTACTTGCGATCGGACTTGCTCTGATACTTGGCGATTCGGGGCTGGGCGGTGGCCACTTGGTGCCACGCTTGCTCGCGATCGTCGCCTTCGAGTTCGTGAGCTGTGACTGGTACGGGATTTCGGCCGGGCATCTCGATAGACACTCGATCGGGATGCGCCACCACATTCGAGTGCCAGTCCGGGTTTCGACCGCCGCCGCCCGAAGCCACGATCAACAGACCGCCCCTGCCGTCGGACAGGTGCATCAGCGGAGTCTCTCGGGGTTGCCCGCTGCGTCGGCCTACCGTGTGCAGGATGAGGACGTCCATTCCCATGAACGTGCCTTTCCCGCGCCGAATCTTGCGATTCGTGCGGGCGTTCGCGTTCCGCTGCATCCACCGTGACAGTGCGCCGGGACCGCCGGACTTCGGTTCGCTGTGATTCCCGATGGGATCTCTCGGTGTTGGATCCGTCTGTGCCATGGTCGGCTACCTCCAGTTTGTCGGCGTGAGCGTCGTTTCGACAAACCTATGAGGCTTGCGGGCTCGGTGCTTCTCGATTTCTGATCACTGTGTTTTCCGGTCACTGTGTTTTGTGATCGGAGTTCACAAGATTTGACCCTGACGTAGCGTGAGGGCTCACGATGACTTCATGACCGACACCTACCCTGCATTCGACGTCAGCCCCGTCCCTGTCCCTACGACAGATGCCGTGCCTCCGGAACAGTTCCGAGGTCTCTACGGTATGCCGATGTTCGTGTCTGTTCCGACTTCGGATCTGGCCGAATCGGCAGACTTCTGGATCCGCGGGCTCGGTTTCTTCGACCTCTTTTCGGTGCCTGATCGACTGACGCATCTGCGGCGCTGGGCATTTCAAGACGTTCTGCTCGTGCCCGGCGAGCGAGCAGATTCACCACCGTCCATCAGCGTGAGCTTTGCGTGTGTGCTGAGTCAGATCGACCAGATAGCAAAGGCGTGTGAGGAATTGCGGCCCGGATGCACCAGCGGTCCAGACCTGAAGCCGTGGAATTCACTGGAGTTGGAGATCGTGACACCGGAGAACGCGCGTGTGATCATGACGGCCGCTCGTCCGTACGACCCGAACAGTGCCGAGGCCGAGCATCTGCGAGGTATGGGAATTGACGGACCCGACGACTGAACAGAAGTCTGACGCGGTGGTCTCGCGCACCGCGTCTGTCAAACTGGATGCCGTGACGGACCAACTCTTCGGAGACGAGGCAGACAGTGCTCTTACCGTCGGTGCTGCCGCATCTCGGCTGGGCATAACTGTACGTACCCTTCATCATTGGGACGCAATCGGTTTGGTGTGCCCGTCCGGGCGCAGTGACGGTGGCTACCGGCTGTACACCGACGCCGACCTCGGCCGAATTGGTCGCGTACTTGTCTACCGCGACGTGGGCTTGTCGCTCGACGAGATCGGGATATTGCTCGAATCGCCGGCAGCCCACGTGGATGAAACACTGCGCGGGCAGCGCGCCGAGTTGCGACAACGGATTGCCGACTTGGAGCAACGGGGCGAGTCCTTGGATCGCATCATCGATGCCAGGAAGTCCGGTGTGCTGTTGCCGGCAGACGAGCAGGTGTCGATCTTCGGCCGACACTGGCAGCCGTCATGGGGGCCGGAGGCGCACGAGCGTTGGGGTGACAGTGCGCAGTGGGCGCAGCACGCGGAACGGTCGGCGGGTAGGACCGCTGAGGATTGGCAGAAGATCACCGACTGCGTCGAGACGCTCAACGAAGATCTGGCGTTGGCGTGCCGCGCGGGTGTCGAACCGGGAAGCGCCGAGGCGAATTCGCTGGCAGAACGCCACCGAGCGTCGATCGGGGTCTACTTCGACTGCACACATTCGATGCAGGTGTGTCTGGGGCGGATGTACGTGGCCGATCCGGGATTCTCCGAGTTCTACGACGCGCTGTTCTACGAGACGGTCGAGGCCGGTCTGACCGCGTGGCTCCGCGCTGTCATCGATGCGAACGCTCTGGCCCATGGAGTTGTCCCCGAATCGGCGACATGGGTGTGAGTGAGCTGGTGGTCGCTCGTCAGTCCAAAGACGCGCAGGCAGTGCACCACGGTCGGCCGTCGACCCCGGGGGCACGATGGGGTACTGCGATGCGCGCGGCCAAAATGCAGCTTTCGTTGTCGTGATAGACGTCGAGATCCGAAGGAACCGTCGAGTGGAACGCCGGGACCTTCATGTCTACCTCCGTTGTCACTCGCCAGAGAGTTGGCTCGTTGCGGTAATCCTCCCACCCCAGCGATCATCTCGCCTGTCGGAAGAAGCACGTGTCAAGGCGGGGGCCGACACCTGCTGTCCTCGCCGCGCGATCATGGAGCCGCACAGCGGTTTACAGGTGTGAGAGCCTGATCACCCTTCCGGCCGAACCGATGCGCACTGCGCGCGCGGTGTGATCTTCGACGGCGCTCACCGCAGAGAATCGCACAGGGATAGGCTGGACGAATGCGTGGAGAGTACAAGGTTCCTGGTGGAAAACTGGTCGCGGTCGACGTCGAGGTGGCGGACGGTCGGCTGGCCGAAGTCGCAGTCTCGGGGGACTTCTTCCTCGAGCCCGACAGTGCGCTCGACGACATCAACGCGGCGTTGCGCGGAATGCCAGCCGACTCGGATGCAGAACAGTTGGCACAAGCTATCTCCAGTGCGCTCGACGAGTCCGTCTCGATGATCGGCTTCACGCCGCAGTCGGTCGGTATTGCGATCCGGCGCGCACTCGGTCACGCCACGAGTTGGGCGGATCACACGTTCGACCTCATCCCACCGGTGGTTCTGGACCCAGCGATGCACGTCGCGCTGGACGAGGTCATCGCGCGTGAGGTGGCATCGGGTGAGCGTCCGCCGACACTGCGATTCTGGGACTGGGACTCGCCCTTGGTCGTGATCGGATCGTTCCAATCCGTGCGTAACGAGGTCGACTCCGAGGCTGCTGAGCGGCACGGCATCGGCGTGGTGCGCCGAATCTCCGGTGGCGGCGCGATGTTCATGGAACCTGGCAACTGCATCACGTACTCGTTGGCAGTACCGG
Source organism: Rhodococcus sp. AQ5-07 (assembly GCF_009707305.1). Taxonomy (NCBI): domain Bacteria; kingdom Bacillati; phylum Actinomycetota; class Actinomycetes; order Mycobacteriales; family Nocardiaceae; genus Rhodococcus; species Rhodococcus sp. AQ5-07. The sequence continues at coordinate 1,228,916 of NZ_CP046099.1, forward strand.
CGTCGTTGGTCGAAGGTTTGAGTTTCGAGCAGTCCTACGCGTTTCTCGATCAGTGGGTGATGGGAGCGCTGGCCGAGGTGGGTATCAACGCTCGGTACGTGCCGCTCAACGACATCGCCTCGGACAAGGGCAAGATAGCCGGCGCCGCTCAGAAGCGATTCGCGTCCGGCACCGTGCTCCATCACGTGACCATGGCCTACGACATCGATGCGGAGAAGATGACGCAGGTGCTGCGAATCGGGCGAGAGAAGATGTCGGACAAGGGAACCAAGAGCGCAGCCAAGCGGGTCGATCCGCTGCGTTCTCAAACCGGAATGACGCGTGCAGCGATCCTGGAGTCGTTTGCGCAGCACTTCCGCGGCCAGTACGACACCCGTGACAGCGACTACACGGACTCGGAGTTGGAGCAGGCGCGCAAGCTGGTGGACACGAAGTTCAGCACCGAAGCGTGGACTCACCGCGTCCCGTGACGCCGTTGTCTCGGGATACCGACAAACCGGGACGAGACCCGAGAGGTCTCGTCCCGGTCGACCTAGCTGGCCGGAGTCGTTGAGTTTGCCCCGAGAAGTTCAGCGTCGTCGTCGACGACGGAGTTCCTCTTCGGAATGGTGAAAGTTGCGCTCACACACAGGATTGCGATGACGAAGCACGCCAGTGTGTACCACAGGTTCCCGATGGGATCTCCAGCGCTGGTGGAACCTTCGACTGCGTCGAAGAAGTCCGGAAGCGCACTCGCCCACAGTACGGCCATGACAACCAGGTACACCACGCTGTACATCTGGACGAACCTGTTGGTGTGTGCAGGAGCGTTCGATTCTGCCGAGCGCAGGTTTCTCCACTGGCGGACGAGAACCACGATCGCGACCACTGTGAGGACGGCGAGTTCTGCCGCATAGAGGAACCCACGAACGGTGTCACTGCCCATCCCGAAGACCGTCGCCGGGAGCGGGAGAATGAACGTGCCCAGCGATGCCAGCAGGCCGATCACGATGGTGCGCCAAACCAACTGAAGCCCGGAGAAGTGCTTGCCGGCATCGACATGCCGTCCGACGAAGTACTGGACGCAGAATGCCAACGACATCGGCCACAGAGCGGCGAAGACGACCACGCTGGGGAGTGGAACCGCGTCGAACATGGGTTGGTTGATCGGGTTCGACGTCGACCACTCCCACCACCGCAACTGGGGTCCGAGGTGATCGAAGATTTCGTAGAACGCATGGTGGACGAAGCCGACGCAGACTGCGCCCAGCAGTGGACCGTATTTGCGGAAAACGCCGAGCATTCTGACTATTTCGAAGGCCAACGTCGCCATGAGCGGGTAGATGGCAATGATGTACAGCGGCAGTCGACCCCACATGAAGTCGACGGTGAACACGTTGTGCGCGAACATCGTGTCCACTTGTTCTTCGATGCCGAAGGCTGCCGGGAAGTACAGCGGAGGCTCGATGATGAACAGGTAGGCGGTGGCGCCGAACCAAAGGACCAGGTTGGTGGGGTCGCCGTTGCGGCGCAGTCGCACGATCGCCAAGACCAGTGCGAGTACCGAGCCGACGATGATCGTCCATTCGAGTACGGGCAGGGTCCAGTTCTCGAGGGCCGCCGGGTTACGGAACTCGACGAGTCCACCTGCTTCCTGACAGGAGAAACCGAGTTCTGTTGCCAGTTGGGCAAACGTGGGGGAGCAGTGCTCTGCCATCAGTTGGCCCCTGACGTGATCGACTCTTGTGCCTGAGATTCAGCGGTGTACCAGCGTGTGCAGTCGTAGCCGTCGTCGTAACGCTTGAACCACTGGTCGGCCAGTGCGGGGAGCTTCTCGTGGTCCGGGTTGTGATTGGGCATCTGGCTGCGGAAGACACCGCCGAGCGCGACGAGTTGTTCGCCGAGTTGTAGGTGATCGAAGGCGCGGGGCATGGTGCCCTTGGTCAGGTAGGGCGCAAACGACGTCAGAATCTTCTGCTTGGTGCGGTGCATGGCGAACATCGACAGTGAGTCGACTTGCCGTTCGGAGAGTGGAACGTGCTGGTTGAACCCTGCACAGGCGATGCGAATCACCTTCATGACGTGCGCGAAGATCGACGGCGCCATTCGCATCCGGTAAAGCTCGCTTCCGACAACGGAATTGAAGATGATCAGTGCCGAGCTGCGATGCTCGACCTCCTCGACGAAGTGCCAGATGAACAGTGACGCGACGCGGTCGTCTCCCGGACGGAACAAGGTCGCCTCGTTGTCGAGCATCAGTTTGAACACCGGTGTGAAGGTCGCCTCCAGATCTGCGGTGTACGCGAGCCGGTAGTTCAACGAGGTCGCCTCGGTGAGCAGATCGAATTCACCGATCACGGCGTCGAGTGTGTTCTGCAGTCCGGGGTATCGCCTGATCAGAGCTTTCACATGTTGGCGGTGGGCGGTCGAGTGGTGGCCTTCTTGACGCATGAATGCCACGGCTTCCTCGGCGACCTCCGGATCGCTGATCCGCGACTTGGTTTGCATGATCATCTTCACGATCATTTTCTCGAAACCGATGGCCAGGAACGAGACCGCGTTGGACATGCTCGACCAGGCCGGATTCTCCGGGTTCCACAGGAAGGGAACGTCATGATCCTCGAATCCGAAATCCATCTTTCGGGGCTGAAGGTTGGTCACTTGTCGAACCTCGTCTTTCGGAGGGGCTGGTCAGGTGGCCGCTCTGGCACTCGAAGCCACTTGTGGCAGTAATCATACATATTGGTGTGCAGTTGTATGTTCACTTTCGATGACGAACGTGAATTCGAGGGACGCAGATGCAAAACCTGCCTGTGTTAGCCTGTGGCTCTTGGACTTCGAGCGCAAAGACATGGTTCGAGCCTCGTTCGAGCGAGGAAGTGGGCAGTGGCACGAAGGCGTGGGTGGGGCGGCAATCCACCGGACAACGACGAAGATGCGTCACGTCGAATTGTCGAGGCCGCAGTCGAGCTGATCGGACGGACGAGTTCGGAAATCAGCATCGGCGACGTCGCGGAGTCACTGGGCGTGATCCGGCAGACCGTGTATCGATACTTCCCCAGCGCCGACGCTCTGATGCGGGCAGCGGCGATCGCGTCGGTCGACGGCTACCTCGATCGACTCACCACACACGTGAGCGGCATCGAAGATCCCGTCGAGGCGATGACCGAGGGTGTTCTCTACACACTGACTCAGGTCCACCGAACACCGCATCTCGGCATCCTTCTCACAAGCACGAATACGAGTCTGCACCCGGAGGGTCTGACCTCGCAGGAGGCGCAAGCCTTCGGAATGGCGATGATCAACCGCTTCGACGTGGACTGGGTGCATTACGGCTACGACGACGCGTCACTTCAGGAACTGGTCGAATACGTCCTGCGGACGATGCAGTCGTTTTTCCTCGCGCCTGGCGACCCACCGCGGAGCGATGAGGAACTGCGGCGATACCTACGGCGCTGGATGGGTTCTGCGATCATCGCCCAGGCAAATTCTGTCAGCGATGACCCGATCAGCGCAGAACTATCGTCAAAGCAACGGCACTGACGCACGCGGCGATGACGACGGTCAGTGCGAACAGGTCGGCGAGCTGAGGGCGCTTGGGATACGCCGCAATCAGTCCAGTGCCCCCGCGAGCGGAGATTGCTTCGCCCATTTCGGCAGACCGCCGAATTGCCACGGACATGGTTGTGGTGATCAGGTCGACTATCGAATTGTCGGCCGCGCTGTTCACCACAGCTTTCGGGCGCAGTCGTCGCGCCGCTACCAGGGTGAGCATCTCGTCGATCAACAGCGGAAGTGAACGAATGCAGAGGGCGGTCGCGATGGCCCACTCGTCGACCGGGATCTTGAATATTCGCAGCGGTCTACCGAGCGTTGCCAGTGCCGGCGCCACGTCGCTCATCGACGTGGTCCACGCCAACATCAGTGAGACGCAGAGCAATACAAGACCGAACGTCACAGCTTGCAGGTAGATGAACACCGCGTCGATGCCGATCGGAAGGTTGATCAACGCGCCGAGCAGGATCAGCGCCCACAACCACCACGGAGGTCGGGGAACTGCAGTCGGGGGGATACGTCCGATCACCGCGGTCAGCAACAACAATCCGAGTACGACGCCGATCGCCGGCCAGGACGGCGCGGCCACGACCACGATGCTGACGAGAACGACGGCAACGATCTTCGTTCCGGCCCACAATCGGTGGATCGGCGATGAAGTCGGGACTTCGCGCAGAAGTGTTGTCACGTCGTCGATCCTTCCAAGGCGCTGCTGGCGGCAGGGTCGAGGATGCGACCCTGCGACAGTCGAATTGTTCTGCTGCAGACGGCGTCCATGCCGTCGACATCGTGGGAGATGACGACTACTGCGGTTCCGTTCCGACGAATCCACCTGAGTACGTTCAGGATTTCGTGTCGGCCGGGTGGATCGAGACCGGCCAATGGTTCGTCGAGGATGAGTACGCGGGGTTGGCGGACGAGGAGACCGGCCAGTACGACGCGTCGCATCTGTCCGCCGCTCAACTCGTCGATACTGCGGCCGGCGATGTGACGGTCGAGTCCGACGGCGTCGAGCGCCCAGGAGACTTGCACCGATCCGATCTCCGGACCACCGGCGGCCTCGATGTCTTCGGCGACGGTTCGGCGTTGCAGCTGCAGCCTCGAGTGTTGGAACGTCAGACCGACAGTGCCGAGCTGACGCGAGACGGGTTTGCCGTCGAAGACCGCGGTTCCCCGGCTCGGTGCGATCAAGCCCGCCATGATCCAGGCCAGGGTCGATTTACCGGAACCGTTGCCGCCCAGGACCAGTAGTCCGTCCCCGTCTCCGATGGTCAGATTCACGTCCGAGAGTGCGCGCCGCGACCACGGAGTCCGGTCGTTGTAGGTGTGGGTGACATCGGTGAGTTGGAGGACCGTTCGAGTGCCGGCCGGCCACGGCGCAGACGGCGGACCCGCGAACGTCGACGTCATCCAACCGGGTTGGTGATCGATCTGCCGTCCGCGTTGTAGTTGAATCACCCGATCTGAGTTGCGGGTGTCGGCGTGGTGATGGGTGACCAGAACCACGGCCATCGGATGGCGCCGGGGCAGTTCGGCGAGGAGCGAGACCAATTCCTCCCGGCCGGCCTGATCGACCATCGCGGTGGCTTCGTCCGCGATCAGCAGAGCGGGGCGACGAGCCAGAGCGGCAGCAACCGCCAGACGTTGCATCTCGCCGCCGGACAGCCCTGAGGTCTCGCGCATGCCCATGCCCGCGAGTCCCACCTCGGCCAGCAGTGCATCGACGTCGGGATGCGACTCGGGCGGAAGCCCCCAGACGACGTCATCGGCGACGCGGGTTCCGAGGATCTGGCTCTCGGGACGTTGGAGGACGACGGCGGTTCCTCCGTGTCGACCGAGACCGGCGGACCCGGGCCTCGTCAGGGTCCCGACGGTCGGTGCGCGACCGGCGAGCAACCGGGTGAGTGTGGACTTGCCCGAGCCGTTGTGGCCGACGACGGTGACGAACTCTCCTCGTCGGACCGTGAAGTTGACGTCGACGAGCGCCGGCGTCGATGCACCCGGATAGGTGAAGCCCACGTGATCGAAAGTGACCGGTAACGGATCGATCGGACGGTCGTCGGGTGCTGTCTGGAGCGGGTCGGCCGAGGGGAGTGCAGCCAATCGATCGAGGACGGCGCCGAGGACAAAATAGGAGACGACGGTGCTGAGGACGATTCCGGAGATGATCGACACGCCGATCCACAACCACCAGTAGTCGATGATCGAGCCGATGCTGTTCTCGATCCATTCGGCTGCGCCGACCAGCGTGGGGGCACGCTTCAAGATTGCGGCCACGCCAAGCGCGGTGTTCTCCAGCGAGGTCAACAACAAGGTGCGCAGGGGCGCGAGAACAAGCAAAAGGACTATGGAGAACAACGCCAGCGCGGGTCCGATGACAAGCGACGACAGCAACGCGGAGACGAAGCCGAGACCGCGCCGCTTGACCGTACCGATGATTCCGCCGAGGAGAGCGCTCAGCGCGACCGCCGCCGCAGATCCCGAACCCGCTGCGACGAAAGCGACCGCAGTAGCCGAGACGCCGGCCGTCATCACGGCGCGGACTCGAAAGCGCTGGGCAACAATTCCCATCGGAACGGCGGCCACGAGGTTGAGGGCGCTGGCCATGGGGATGACCGTGGCAATGACGGACAACGCGACCGTGAATCCGGCCATGACGGCACCCGTTGCCAACTCGAGTGGTCGAAGGTTGCCGGTTTCGCGGACTTGCGGACGGTTGCTCACTACGTCCAGTGTGCCAGTGGTGACATAACTCCTGCCCGACTGATGGTGAGCGCATCGGCACGATTGCGTAGGCTTCACCTCAAACAATGCATCGGACGGAGCGTGGAAGACGTGAGTGCAGCACCCATCAGGGTCGGGGTTCTGGGAGCCAAGGGCAAGGTCGGTCGAGCAATCTGCGAGGCAGTGGAAGCTGCTCCCGATCTGGAACTTGTCGCTCAGGTCGATACCGGTGATCGCATCGAGACGTTCGTCGACACCCGCACTCAGGTAGTCGTCGATTTCACGCACCCCGACGTCGTCATGGGAAATCTGGAATTCCTCGTGGCCAACGGAATTCACGCCGTGATCGGCACCACCGGTTTCGACGAGTCCAGGCTTGCGACTGTGCAGTCCTGGCTCGACGAGCAGCCTGCAACGGGTGTTCTGATCGCCCCGAACTTCGCTATCGGTGCTGTGTTGTTGATGCGCTTCTCGGCTGCCGCGGCGCGCTTCTTCGATTCCGTCGAGGTCATCGAACTTCACCACCCCAACAAGGCAGATGCTCCCTCGGGCACCGCATACCGAACGGCCGCCATGATCGCCGAAGCTCGCGCGGAAGCAGGCGTCGGACGCAGCCCTGACGCCACCACGACCGAGCTCGAGGGTGCGCGCGGCGCCGACGTCGACGGCGTCCGGGTTCACTCCGTGCGGATGGCCGGACTGGTCGCGCATCAGGAAGTGATTCTCGGAACTCAGGGCGAGACGCTGACCATTCGCCACGACTCGATCGACCGGAATTCGTTCGCGCCGGGCGTTCTGCTCGGTGTCCGCCAGATCGGCTCGCGTCCGGGCCTGACGGTCGGTATCGATTCCTTCCTCGATCTATGAACAAGACCACCCGCACCCTCGCGCTGATCGTTGCGATCTGTATCGCGCTCGCGGTGTACTTCGTGCTGCTCGGCCAACGCGGAATCCAGCTCATCCAAGACGGCGGCGGCGCTGCGATCGGTCTCGGGATCGGCGTGCTGATCCTGCCGTTCCTGGGGCTGTGGCTCGTCATCGCCACTCTTCGCGCCGGCTTCACACACCAACGCCTCGCACAGCAGATTTACGACGAGGGCCTCGCTGTCGATGCGTCTTCACTTCCGAAATTGCCTTCGGGCCGGATCGAGCGGGCGGCTGCCGACGAGTTGTTCGCTCAGATCAAGGTCGACTGGGAAGCAGACCCGGACAACTGGAAGCAGAACTTCCGACTCGCTCGCGCCTACGACTATGCCGGTGACCGAAGCCGGGCGCGGGAAACCATGCGCCGCGCAGTGGAACTGGAACGTCGGTCGCGAGGCAAGTAGTTTCTCCCTGCTAGGAACAGGGTCTGCTGGGATGCTACCGCTCCGGAACTGTTGCGGGAGAAGACGGATCCGGAGTGGTGGGGTCGAATGGCGGCGGGTTGTTCGGGTCGAAGCTAGTCATCGGCACCGAACACGTCGCGCCCACTTCGGGATACGTGTTCGGGTTGACTCGTAGCGCCGAGACGAATTGATCGATGCGAGCGTCCTCAGCGTTGTCGAGTTTGAGTTGACGGCCCCAGGACTGCAGCGAAATCGGCGAATCCAGGGTCGGATACGGCGACATCAAGGTGTAGCTCATGCCTTCGACTCGCTGTGCCAAGCGCGCCTGATCCTCACTCGAGACCAGGTCGGGGTTGTACGTGATCCACACTGCCCCGTGCTCGAGGGAATGGACCGCATTCTCGGTTCGAATGGCTTGCGGGTAGACAACTCCGGTGCAGTTTGCCCAGACCGAATCATGGCGACCACCGAAGGGCGGTGAATGTGTGTACGCCACACGTTCGTTCGGCCGTACGTGTTGAGCTGCCGGGTAGTCGACCGTGACAACTCCGTCGATGGATTCGGACGGATCCGGATTGTCGACGCTCGGAACAAACGCATCCGGTCGAGGTGTTCCTTCGAGAGAATTCGCGCACGAAGCCAGCGCGAGAACTGTCGAGATCGCCACTGTTGCTCGAAGTTGTTTGTTCACTCGGCCATGATAGCGGCGCCTGTCCGCTTTCCCGAGACGTGAATCGACTACGACCCGAGAGAGCTTGTGGTTCCGCCCGAGCGCGCGATGTCACTGGCGCCTCGAAGAATTCGGAGCGGAGGCAGCGGCCCTTGGTATGCCTCGGAGCCACTGATCAGATCACCGGCCGCGTCGAACGCGATCGCTTCACCTTGTGGCTCGTCGGGAAGGGGCACACGAATAGGCGTGGTGGTCAAGGCTTTCGCGACATCGCCGTCGGGAGCTGTGTAGAGGTAGACATCGGTGTAGGTGCGCAGCGCTACCACCGTGCCGTCTTTGCTCACGGCGCCTCCGGTGACAGCCATCGTTCCGGCGTGGGGGACCGGCCCACCGGAAGTGAGGGTGGGAGAAAATCTGAGCTGACCTACCTTGGCCAACATGGTCGGCGACGCCGCACTCAGATCCTGAACCTGCTGTCGCTCAGCGGTTGTGTAGACCACGCTTGCGCCCAGGTAATCCTTGGTGACGATGACGGGAAGCCCGTTGCTCTGGATCAGCAGTGTCTCGGCATCGTGCGCCCCGTCCGGATAAACCAGGGGGTAGGAGGTCGCGGCACCTGAAGTCGGATCGAGTTCGATCAGCCCGATCGACGTTCGTACCGCGTTGTTGTCGCCGATGTCTGCCAGCCACAGGTGGCCGTCGGGAGTCGACGAGAGATCCTCGACATCGACACGAGGGGTGCCCACGCTGATCCAGCGCTGAACGTGGCAGTTCGAATCGAGTTCGGCGACTCGATCATCGGAGCCGCTGTCGCCGATTGCGTATATCCCGGCCGCGGTGACGGTGAGTCCGGACAGCTCGGAAAGGCCTTTATCGGTGGGTGTGCACAGTACGTCGAAGACGCGCGGGGCCTGTTGCGCCGCCGCCGGAACAGTGTGAACGCCGACGACTGCGGCGGCGAGAAGAACCGATCCGGCAGCCGCAGCGACTGAATGGGCGAGCGGGCGATTCCACATCACGATGCAGTCCTCCGGGCCGAAGAATCGGGACTTAGTACCCAGAGAATACTGGACGTCCGTCTAACTTTGTCCGAATTCCAAGAAATCGCGCTTGCCGAGACGTCGTGATGCGTTAGTGATTCGCTGAGTGAATGTTGGTGCAGGAGGGGATACTCGACTCACCGGAGATCGGCGGCAACGAGCAGGAAGTGACGAAGCGATGGCGAAGCGTGATTCCGAAAAGCAAGGCGCAGATTCCCCGTCTCAGTTGATCGACCAGCGAATCGAGGAACTCGGAGACTGGCGGGGCGAGATGCTCTCCCGGATACGAACTCTGATCAAAGAGGTGGATCCGGATGTGTTGGAGGAATGGAAGTGGCGAGGAGTTCCCGTGTGGTACCACGCCGGAATGATCTGTACCGGTGAGACTTACAAAAGTGCAGTGAAGGTGACTTTTGCCAAAGGTGCATCACTCGACGACGCCTCAGGTCTCTTCAACTCCAGCCTCGAGGGCAATACGAGACGGGCGATCGATTTTCACGAAGGTGAAGCCGTCGACGAAAAGGCGTTCAAGGCACTCGTTCACGCCGCGATTGCCCTGAACACCTCGAAGAAGTGATGCCTGGTCAGAGCTGATGTTCAGCGAGGTCGAACGCACTGAGTAACGTGCGGAATTTCGTACTGGTCTCTCTCAGCTCGATTTCCGGATCGGAGGAAGCGACGATTCCGCCGCCTGCGTACGCCCGCGCTGAGAGGCCGTCTGCTGCAATCTCGGCGCAACGAATAGCCACCATCCACTCGCCGTCTCCGGTTCGGTCGCACCAGCCCACGGCACCGGCGTAGAACCCGCGGTCCCCTTCGGTCGCGGTGATGTGCTCGCGTGCGGCGCCCGTCGGTGTTCCGCAGACGGCGGGGGTCGGGTGCAGCGCCATTGCCAGCTCGAGCGAGGTCAGGCTCGGATCGGCCAGGACACCTTCGATCTTGGTCCCGAGGTGCCACAGTTGCGGTGTCCGAAGGAGTTCCGGTGCGCTGGGTGCATTGAATGATGTGCACAGTGGTCCGAGTATCGCGCTGATGGAGTCGACGACAAACGCGTGTTCGGCGAGATCTTTGGTCGACGCGCGGAGTTGCTCGGCATTCGCCTCGTCCTGATCCGAATTCGGGTGCCGTGCAATCGAGCCCGCCAACGGGTGGCAGGTGACGATGTCGCCTCGCCGTTCGATCAGAACCTCGGGCGTCGAGCCGACCAGCGAACGCCCGCGGTACTTTCCTCCGGCGGGGGACAAGTCGACGCAGAAACCGTTGTGCGCGTGATCGAGTGCAATCAGTTTCTCGGCCAGAGCGGCGGGCAAGATCGTGGACTCGGCCTCGATGGTCAGGGAGCGTGCGAGGACAACTTTGTCGAGTTCGCCTGCTCGAAGACGTTCGATGGCGCCGCGGACTCTGTCGGTGTGGATCTGCGCGCTGGGTTCGAATCCGGCTACCCGCGAAGTGGGTAGCGGCGGTACGTTCGAGTGATATAGATCACCGCGAACTCGTGTGAAACTCAGTGGCGCGGTGAGGGCGGACGCCGTCTCCGGTGAGAACGGCAGGGCTCCGACGACCGAGTCGATGCGCCCCGTTTTGAGGGCTTCAGCGGCGTCGAAGGCCGAGTCGAATTCTTCGACTACTCCCGAAGTACGGATCGACGTTTGCCTACGTGAGAGCAGGAAAACGGAGTCCGTTTCATCGTCAGTCCGGTTGTTGCGCAACGGGAATTCGGAGACTTCGGCGAGTGCTGACATGGACACCCTTCCAGTTCGACAGGATTACTTGCTATGTTGAGGCTAGCCTTAGTTTGGGTGAATTTGTGTCCTGAGCATCCGGGTTGTGTACTTCCGTACCGTTATGGTTAGGCTGGCCTAAAGTAAAGGCGTGCGGACGGGGTCGACACGAGGGGTGGGTTGGCTCGATCTGAGCGCGTCGACCACTACTCGAGGAGACCGATGAGCAACACCGTGGACCGTAACCAGATCGTGCGCGACGTCGCCGAGGTTCTGTCGATGAGGGCAGAACAACTCGGCGACGACGCGGACCTGGGTGACGAAGGCCTGGACTCGGTTCGCTTGATGACGCTCGTCGAACGTTGGCGAGGAGCGGGCGCGGATGCCGACTTCGCGGAGTTGGCAGAAGAACCGACGATCAATGCCTGGGTTCAGGTGCTGTGCCCGCAGTGAGCGATCGCCGAATTGCCGTGGTCACCGGTGCTGCGGCGGGGATCGGCGCCGCAGTTGCCCGGACTCTTGCGCGCGACGGGTATTCGCTGGCGCTTCTCGATCGCGACGACGTCGAACTGAAGCGGGCAACTGCGGAATTGGCAGAAACAATCGTCGAAGGCGCCGATATCGAGAGTCACGTCGTGGACGTGACCGATCGGCAGGCAGTCGACGCTGCAGTGGCCTCCACGATGGACACGTTCGGCCGGATCGACGCGCTCGCGCACGTCGCCGGAATTCTCGACACCGGATCGGTGCTGGACTCCGATCCAGACCAGTGGCGGAAGATATTCGGCGTCAACGTATTCGGATTGCTCAATGTTCTGCAAAGTGTGGGACTGGAAATGCGTCGCCGTCGGGCCGGGTCGATCGTGGTGGTCTCGTCCAACGCGGCCGGTGTCCCACGTATCGGGATGGGTGCTTACGGTTCGTCCAAAGCTGCTGCCACCATGTTGGTTCGAACCGCGGGCCTGGAGTTGGCTGTCGACGGGATTCGTGTCAACGTTGTCGCTCCGGGTTCCACAGACACCGCGATGCAGCGGTCATTGTGGTCGGACCCTTCCGACGATTCGGGTGCCGACGCGGTCATCGAAGGCAATCTGGCGGGCTATCGCCTGGGCATTCCGCTCGGAAAACTTGCCACCGCAGACGATATCGCGGACTCGGTGCACTTCCTGCTGTCCGACCGGGCGGCCCACATCACCATGCAGGCGCTGTACGTCGACGGCGGAGCGACGCTCAAAGCGTGAGATGTATTTGCTGACAGTACTTTCGAAGAGGAGTCACTTGCATGACATCGAGGATCGCTCGCGAGCCGTTGGCGCCCGTCGCACAGTATCCACCCGAATTGGTGACGCTTTATCGGGAACGAGGCTATTGGACTGACGAGACGCTGGCCGGATTCATCACGGCCGCGGCCGCACGGCATCCCGACAACGAAGCGGTGGTAGGCAGCGATGCCACTGGGGCACAAACACGGCTGACGTATTTCGACCTCGATCGTCGCAGCTCGGCAGTGGCCGGAGGCCTGTCCGGGTTGGGTGTTCGCGCCGGTGACCGTGTGCTTCTGCAGCTACCGAACATCGTGGAATACGTCGAAGCATTGTTCGGTGTGTTGAAGCTCGGCGCCCTGCCGGTATTCGGGTTGCCGGCGCATCGCCGAACCGAAATCGGATACTTCTGCCAGTTCGCTGATGTCGCTGCCTATATCGTCGCCGACCGTCATGGCGGGTTCGACTACCGCGCACTGGCGCGTGAGGTGAACGAAGGCCTCGAGACTCCGCCTGTTGTGATCGTGGCCGGCGAGCCCGAAGAGTTTGTCGGTTTCGATTCGCTACGCGGATACGAGATTCCCGTTCTTGCCGACGTCGATCCGTTGTCGGTCGCCTTTCTTCAGCTTTCCGGTGGCACGACCGGTGTTCCGAAGCTGATTCCGCGAACGCACGCCGACTATCTCTACTCGGTGCGGGCATCCAACCCGATCTGCGGCGTCGACGATTCGACGCGCATGTTGGTGGTTCTCCCTGCTGCGCACAATTTTCCGATGAGTTCGCCGGGCATTCTCGGTGTCTTCCACGCGGGCGGCACCGTGGTTCTGGCGCCGGACACCATGCCGTCCACAGCTTTCCGTCTGATCGAATCAGAGCGAGTCACGCACGCGTCGTTGGTTCCACCGATCGCATTGGCCTGGATGGCCGCCCCCAGCAAGGCAGATCACGACCTGTCGAGCTTGCGGGTTCTCGGCGTCGGCGGAGCGAAGTTCAGCGCCGAAGCTGCCGCACGCGTACCCACGGAGCTGGGCTGCACCCTTCAGCAGGTGTTCGGCATGGCTGAGGGTTTGGTCAACTACACCCGCCTCGACGACACGCAAGAATTGATCGTCAGCACGCAGGGCAGGCCCATTTCACCGGACGACGAGGTTCGTGTAGTCGATGACGATGGCGCGCTCGTCGAGCCCGGAACCACGGGGCACTTACTGACTCGGGGGCCGTACACGATCCGTGGCTATTACCGGGCGGATGCGCACAATGCCGAGGTCTTCGACGCCGAAGGTTTCTATCGCACCGGCGATCTGGTCAGCGTCACCGATACGGGACACCTGATTGTCGAGGGCCGCGCAAAGGACCAGATCAACCGCGGCGGCGAGAAGGTGGCCGCCGAGGAGATCGAGAACCACCTGCTCTCGCATCCTGCTGTCCACGATGCGGCCGTCATCGCTGTTCCCGACGAGTACCTGGGCGAGCGAACCTGCGCCGTTCTGGTGATTTCCGGAGATGCACCGACCGTCGGCGAGATCAAGCGATACATACGAGGCCGAGGCGTTGCGGCGTACAAGGTTCCGGATCGAGTGGAGTTCGTGACCGAGTTCCCCGTCACCGGCGTCGGAAAGACCAGCAAGGCGGCCTTGCGCCGTGTTCTCAGCGAATCGATTGCCGCACAGACTCTGTCGAGTTGATCGGTTCCCACCCCCACATTTTCGAGGAGATTCATCATGGCGCTACCCACAGCAGTGCGATACGAGATGCCCACCGAGTTTCCGCAGAATCGGGTCGACTGGACTCTCGATCCTTCCCGAGCGGTGCTGCTTCTGCACGACATGCAGGAATATTTCGTGAACGCGTACGACCGAAGCGTCGACCCGCTCCAAACCGTGGTTCCGAACATCGACCGGCTTCGTTCGTCGGCGCGAGCTGCCGGAATCCCGATCGTCTACACCGCGCAACCCGGAGATCAGGATCCCGAGGAGCGTGCGTTGCTGTCGGATTTCTGGGGACCGGGTCTGAAGGCAGATCCCGCTCACACCGACGTGATCGCCGAGTTGGCTCCGCATCCGGACGACGTGATGCTCACAAAATGGCGCTACAGCGCCTTCATCAAAACGGATCTGCGTGAGCGGCTGCGCGAGAGTGGGCGTGACCAGCTGATCATCACCGGAATTTATGCCCACATCGGTTGCCTGACTACCGCTTTGGACGGTTTCATGCAAGACGTGCAGATCTTCTTCGTGGGCGACGCGGTGGCCGACTTCTCCCTAGGCGAGCATGTCGGCGCCCTCGAGTACGCGGCCGGGCGCTGCGCCTCGGTCACCCGAACCGATGACCTGGTCAAGGCGATGAGCTCGGAAACGGTGTCGGCGTAGGCGTGAACGGCGACGGGTGCGCCACCCGTCGCCGTATTGTCAGGTGTGTGAAGACTTTGTTGGTGGTTCACCACTCGCCCTCGCCGACAACCCACGAATTGTTGGATGCAGTCCTTGCCGGTGCTCGCGATCCGGAGATCGAGGGTGTGGAGGTGAAGGTGGTGCCGGCGTTGGCGGCGACGGTGCCCGACGTCCTCGCTGCTGACGGCTATCTTTTCGGTACCACCGCCAATTTCGGTTACATGTCGGGCGCGCTCAAGTACTTCTTCGACACCACGTACTACCAATGTCTCGGTGCGGTGTCGGATCGGCCGTACGGCCTGTGGGTTCACGGCAACAACGACACTGCTGGTGCCGTGTCGTCGGTGCGCAAACTCGCGACAGGGCTCGGGTTGGTCGCGGTGGCGGATCCGCTCGAAGTGACTGTGAGCGTGGACAAATCTGTCCGCGATGGTTGTTATGAACTGGGCGGAACCGTCGCAGCAACGCTGATGGACTAGCCTTCCACTTTCTCGTTTCGGTTCACGAAAGAGACTGTCCCGCAAGTGGTTGTAGAAGCGCGTGTCCTCTGGTGAACGCGTCGGGAGCCGTCGGTTCTCGGGTCACCGGCGAGGCGGATTCCCCGTTTCATCGACATTTAGTTTAGGCTACCCAAAACGACGTTAGGTCACCCTTGGGTGACGTGTGTCCACAGACGAGGGGATCAGTGTGAGCGTTCTTCCAGGT
This sequence comes from Rhodococcus sp. AQ5-07, assembly GCF_009707305.1. Lineage (NCBI taxonomy): Bacteria > Bacillati > Actinomycetota > Actinomycetes > Mycobacteriales > Nocardiaceae > Rhodococcus > Rhodococcus sp. AQ5-07. The sequence goes on from NZ_CP046099.1 coordinate 1,244,290, forward strand.
TCGAACTCCGGAGCGGCAAACGAAGCTACGTTTGCTCTCACAGGAGCTCAACTCGGGATTTGGAACGCACAGAGGCTTGATCCCGAATCTCGGAGCTATCTCGTCGGTGAGGTGCTCGAAATCTCGGGCGACGAACCGATCGACACCGAACTTCTGACGGCCGCCATCAGGGCGACGATCGGCGAAGCAGAAACCATGCGGCTGCGGATGATCGAGACGGCGGATGGTCCGCGTCAGTACATCTCCGACGAGCCGGTTGGCGTCATCCCGATCACCGACGTCCGTGACGAGCGCGATCCCGTAGCCGTGGCGCACGCACTGGTCGACGCCGAGCGCAGCCGGGCGTCCGAGTACTGCCGCTTGATGGTGGAGCGCCCGCTTTACACGTACTCGCTGATCAGGCTCTCCGATCGCGAGATCTGGTGCATTCAGCTCTATCACCACCTGATCGTCGACGGATACAGCGCAGCAATGATTTCGCGTCGTGTCGCCGCGCACTACACGGCCGCGAAGAAGGGAACCGAGGTCGCGCCAACGCGATTCGGTTCGATGAGTGCGTTGGTCGCCGAGGACGAGGCGTACCGGGCGGGCAACCAGTTCGTCGAAGATCGTGACTACTGGCGTGATGTCCTGACGCCTTTGCCCGCGTTGGACGGACGGGGCCAGCAGGTCACCGGTCCAGCGGAACGAACGATCCAGGTTCGCGAGGTCATCAGTGCCGACGCCCTCGGCCGCCTCAAAGAGGTGGCAGACGCGACGGGAACAACGTGGGCCGAGGCACTGATCGCCTGCTACGGCGCGTTTCTCCACCGGTTGCTCGGTGAGACGGATGTTGTCATCGCGATGCCACTCATGGCGCGCGTGGGGCGCACGGCACTCAAGACCCCGGCCATGGCAGTCAACGTTCTGCCTCTCCGGTTGACGATTCGCAGCCACGATCGACTCGGTGACCTGAGCAAGCAGGTGGCCGCCACGATGAAAAGCCTGCGCGCACACCAGCGCTACCGCGGTGAGAATCTTGCTCGGGACCTGGGCGTCGCCGGCACGGGCGCACTGCTTCACGGGATCGGAATCAATCTCAAGGCTTTCGACTTCGCCCTCGATTTCGCCGGCGCTGTGGGTGTACTACGTAACGTCGCCGGAGGTCCGCCCGAGGACCTGGGTTTGACGGTCACCCCCATCGCGGACGGCGAAGTTCTCCTCGGGTTCGAAGTGGACGCGCGCACCAACACTCGGGATTCGGTTCAGCGTCGCCTCGCTGGTTTCGTGAGCATCGTCAACGCGATGGTGGGGGAGGGAGACCCTGCCGTCGGACAGGTGCAGATGATGCCGGCACCCGAAGCTGCGCGGATCCTTGCCGGCCGTGAAATTGAACCTGTGCCTGGCTCCGTCGCCCTCGTCCCGGACGTCTTCGACCGCATCGTCGCCGATCATGCGGATGACACGGTCCTGGTGTGCGGTGAGGAACGTCTGACAGGCGCAGAACTCGGTGGCCGCGTCCACAAACTCGCCCGGTTGCTTCGGGCTCGCAATGTCGGCCCGGACGACATTGTCGGACTTGCGCTTCCGCGTACCTCCGAGATGGTGGTGGCTCTGCTCGCGACACTGAACGCTGGCGCAGCGTACGTGGCACTGGATCCGCAGCACCCGGCCGAGCGGTTGCGGGATCTGATCGACGACGCGCAACCGAAGGTGGTGCTCACCACTTCCACACTGGCTGAGCAACTCGTCGGAGATTCTCGACCCGACCCGCTCGTACTCGATTCCGCCGCAGTGCGCGAAGAACTCCGTGCCCATTCCGAGTTTCCACTCGAACTCGGTGAACTGGCGACGGCGCGGCATGTCGATCACCTGGCGTACGTCATCTACACCTCGGGATCGACAGGCAAGCCCAAGGGAGTGCTGGTCAGAAGCGGTGGATTGGCGCACCTGCTTCACCATCACCGCGCCACCATCTACCGGGACACGGCCGCGCGCGTCGGAAACCGGCAACTGCACACCGCGCATACGGCGTCGTTCGCCTTCGACGCGTCTCTCGATCAACTGCTGTGGCTGCTGTGTGGTCATCGGGTGCACGTATACGACGAAGAACTGCAGAAGGACGCCGTTGCCCTGGTCGCGGCGTTCGAGCGAGATTGCGTCGACGTGGTCGACACGACGCCGTCGATGGCGGCAGCGATGGTGGACAACGGATTGCTGCGCACGCAGCGGCTGCACCTGCTTGTCGTGGGCGGCGAGGCGGCACCGCCCGCACTGTGGGACGCGATCATCGAATCCGGCGTTCCCGCTCGAAACCTGTACGGCCCCACCGAAACGACGGTCGACGCGATCGCGACCACGGTCGAAGGTGCCGGACCGCGTATCGGGTACCCGCTCGCGGGAACCCGTGCGTACCTGCTCGACAGCGCGCTCGCGCCGGTCGCCGACGGCGAACGAGGTGAGCTCTATCTGGCCGGACCGCAATTGGCCAGGGGATACCTCGGTCGCGCCGGCGCGACCTCCGAGCGTTTTGTCGCAGATCCCTTCGGGGCTCCGGGAGATTTGATGTACCGCGCCGGGGACGTCGCGCGCTGGGTACCCGGGCGGGGATACGACTTCATCGGTCGTAGCGACAAGCAGGTGAAGATCCGCGGACATCGCGTCGAGTTGAGCGAGGTCGAGGCTGTTCTCGGATCGGTGCCCGGAATCGGCGCGGCCGCCGCGCTGATCCGTACGGATGGAGGACGGCCCAGCCTGGTCGGCTACGTTGTAGCCGCCGCCGGTACGACGCTTCCGCCGCAGGAAGAATTGCGCCGAGACCTCGCCGGTCGCGTACCGGATCATCTGGTTCCCGCCGCAATCGTCGTTCTGGACGAACTACCCGTCACGGTGAACGGAAAGCTCGATCGTGCGGCACTACCTGCGCCGGCTACCGAATCGGAAGGTCGCGCTGCATCCACACCACACGAGGAAATCCTCTGTGACGTGGTGGCCGAGGTGCTAGGCCGCGAGCGCGTCGGTGTGGACGAGGATTTCTTCGGCCTCGGTGGTGACAGCATCACGGCAATCAGTGTCAGCAGTCGCCTGCGGGTGCGCGGACTGGTCGTCGCTCCGAAAGAGCTACTGGCACAGCGAGATCTGGGAACCATCGCCGCTGCGGCGCGTGAGATTGCCGATGACGCCGACGCCGTAGCCTCGGTTGCGGACGTGGCGACCGGCACCGTGATCGCTCCGCCGATCGTTCGGGCACTGATCGACAAGAATCCGACAGACGAGGCAATCGCGGGCTACACGCAGTGGACCGCAGTGCGCATCGACGACGGCCTCTCGCTTGGCGACCTGCAGTCCGGCGTGCAGACGATCCTCGATCACCATGACGCTCTACGTCTGCTCCTGCGCCGTGACAATGACAGCGGCACTACCGAATTGATCGTCCGAGACGTCGGCGCGGTGCGCAGCGAGGGGCTCGTTCACGAGGTGTCCGACACCTCCGAGCCGTCCCGGATCAGAGAGCTCGCGGAGGCGTCGGCGGCGAGTCTCGACCCACGCGCCGGTGAACTCCTGCGAGTCGTACTGGTCAATACCGAGGCCGGTCGACCCGACCAATTGATCGTCGTGGCTCACCATTTGATCGTCGACGGTGTGTCCTGGCGAATTCTGCTTCCAGACCTCCACGAAGCTACCGATGCAGCGCGCGAGCGTAGGTCGGCCCGGCTGGGTGCTGGCGGAAGTTCGTGGCGCCGATACGCGGGGTTGCTCGCAGAATTCGGGACCTCGGGCAGCATGGCATCGGAGCTCGAGTACTGGAAGTCCGCGTCGGTACAGGCGGACGACGAGCCGATCGGCAGTCGTCGTCTCGACCCGAAAGTCGACCTCACCGCAACCGCCTCTCGCACGACAACTGTTGCACCCCCGGCTGTCACCGACGCGCTGTTGACCAGGCTTCCGGCGGCGTATCGAGCCAAGGCCGACGAAGTGCTTCTCGCGGGTTTGATGCTTGCCTTGCGCTCATGGCAGCACGGCCGCGGCCTCATCGGCCTGCCCGCGCAGACAGTCACCGTCGAAGGCCATGGCCGCGACGCGCTCACCAGCGACACCGACTTCGCCGGAACCATCGGGTGGTTCACCAGTGAGTTCCCCGTCCGGGTTCCCACCGATGCACTGCTCACCGCAGACGATCTTGCCGACGCACTGAGCGGCGGAGCAGCTGCCGGGCATCTGCTTCGTGCGGTGAAGGAAGCAAAACGCGCCGTACCCGGAGGTGGAGTCGGCTACGGAGTTCTGCGGCATCTGGATCGCGACACCGCACCTGACCTTTCCGCGTGCGCTACACCTGAACTGTTGCTCAACTATCTCGGCCGCTTCCCGTCCCTACCCGGAACCGGATGGCGATTGCCGGAGCAGGATCCATTCGCGGTCATCGAACCGGCGAGCAAGGCAATGTCGGAAGTGCTGGCGCTCAACGCATTTGTCCGAGAGGACGACTCGACGACGCTGGCAGTGGAATGGACTGCGGCGGGTTCAGTGCTCGACGCCGCGACGATCGTCGAGCTGCAAGAGCATTGGGAACGTGCGCTCGCTGCACTGACCGCGCATGCCGCGCTCTTCGAGGGTGGTTTGACGCCTTCCGATTGCTCGGCGACGATCTTCGGCCAGGGCGCGGTGGTCGATCAAGCCGGGATCAACGAACTCGAAGCCGTCCACGGACCGCTTGCCGATGTACTTCCGCTGTCGCCGCTACAAGAAGGCCTCCTGTTCCACGCGGTCCGTGACGGCGAAGCAGACGTCTACACACTTACTGCACGCTTCGACCTCTCCGGCCCGTTGGACGAGGTGAAGTTGGCCGACGCGTTCGAGACCGTGATCGACAGGCACCCGAACCTACGCGCAGCTTTCCACTACGAGCAGTTCGAACGGCCCGTTCAGATCATTCCGCGCGGTGCAAAAGTCGAGTGGCGTTCGGTCGACCTGACCTCCGTTCCAGCTGACACTGCATTCCGCTCTGCAGATCAGCTCGAGGACGAGGCCGCCGATTACGTCTTCGATGTCAGTACACCGCCTCTGCTGCGTGCGCTGCTGATTCGGCTGCCCGGCGGGGTGCACCGTTTGGTCCTCAATGCGCATCACCTGCTCACCGACGGGTGGTCGACTCCGATCGTCCTGCGCGAGCTGATGAACGTCTACCACGACGGCGATGCGCACCTTCCTGCGCCGACGCCGTATCGCGACTACTTGGCATGGATCGCCGGCCGTGATCAGGACTCTGCCCGCGCAGTGTGGAGTGAGCGTCTGCGTGGGCTCACCGCGCCGACTCTCGTTGCCGACGCAGGGGCGCCGCGAAGTGTGCCCGTCGCGCTCGAGGTTCCTCTCGCGACATCGGACGCCGAAGCGCTGATCGAACTCGGTCGTGCGCGAGCGCTGACGGTCAACACCCTGGTTCAGGGTGCGTGGGCGGCGGCGCTCGCCGAAGCGACGGGACAGTGGGACGTCGTGTTCGGGGCCACGGTGTCCGGCCGACCTGCCGAACTCTCCGGGGTGGAGGGAATGGTCGGGTTGTTCAGCAACACGATTCCGGCCCGCCTCGACATCGTCGCGGATCAGCCCTTGCTGGATCAGTTCGTCGGTCTGCAGAACGCGCAGTTCGACATCGTGGACGTCGAGCACACCAGTTTGGCCGAGATCGAACGCATCGCCGGGATCGGTCAACTGTTCGACACGCTCCTGGTGTTCGAGAACTTCCCGAACTCCGGTGCGGGACAGCCTGCATCGCACACACTTCGAGTCGAGGGATTCACCAACCGCGGAGTCACGCACTATCCGATGACGTTGATGGCGCCGCCGAGCACCGGTCTGGATCTGGTCCTGTACCACGATCCGGCAGTTGTCTCCGAAGCCACGGCGCAGCGAATGGTCACACGGCTCGCGGAGATCCTGCGTGGGTTGCTGACCGAGCCGACAGCTCCCGCATCCGCGGTGCTCTCGGTTGTCCGACAGACCCGCCGCGTTGCCGATGCGGTGGCTGTCACAAAAATGGTGGCTGTCACGAAAAAGGCGGCCGCGTCTGATCAAGCGATCGATGTCGATCCAGCGGTCGTCGATGCAGTGTGCGCCTGTGTCGCAACGGTGTTGGAGATTCCCGACGTCGATCCGGGTGACAATTTCTTCACTCTCGGCGGTCACTCGCTCACAGCGATGCGGTTGGTGGGAAGTCTGCGGAAGCTGGGAATACGCGTCGTCGTCTCCGATGTCTTCGACACCCCGACCCCCCTCGGTCTTGCAATGGCCGCACGCGTCGATCAGAAGAAGTTCTCGCCGGATTCGGTTGCTGTCGTCGATCGACCCGCCGTGACCGTGGCGACGTTCCGCGCCCCGGCAGTGGCGGGAAATCCTGATCACGAGCGGTATTGGGTTCGCACGCTCGCGGGCTTGCCCCTCGAAACGGACCTTCCCTACGATCGCCCGCGCGGCGAAGAGTGCCGCCCGCACACCTACGTTCGTCAGCTACGCGATGCTCGGTTCGGTGACGGATCAGGATTCGACGCGGTGCTGTTGGCCGCAGTGGCGGCGACGCTGAACGGCTTCGGTGGCGGTCGGGACCTTGCGGTCGGACTGTTCTCGGAAGGGACTGACAGCCTGATTCGGGTCGATCTGTCCGGTCGGCCGAGAATTGCCGATGTCGTTCGACGAGTCGAAAACGCTGTCTCTGAGGCACTTGCGCATTCCGATGTCAGCCTGGACCGAATCGCCGATCTACTCGGGCGTCCCACCAGCAGTCTGTTCGCTGCCCGTGTCGGTCACTCGCCCGGAAATAGCGTCGACCTCGAATTCGTCCGAACCGCAACAGAACTTCGATTGACGGTTGATGCCGGGCTGTTCGACGCCGCGACTGCGGACGCATTGCTCGACGGTGTGATCGCGGTCCTCGGTCACGAAAACAGCACTGTCGTCGCGGATCTGCGATTGTCGGAAAGCAAGTGGGATCGCGATCCGGGCCGACGCGCGACGCCGCCGTCGGGGATCTCGCAGTTGTTCGCTCGACACGTCAGCCGTCACCCCGACGACGTCGCGGTGATCTCCGGCGAGGTCGGAATTACCTATGGGGAACTGTCGGCGCGCGTCGACGAGCTGGCCCGCGAACTTCTCGCGACCGGCGCCGGACCCGAGAAGGTAGTCGCCGTCGCGCTCGATCGAGATGCGGATCTGGTGGCCGGACTGCTCGCGGTACTGCGTATTGGTGCGGCGTACCTGCCACTCGACGTCGACTACCCGAGTGAGCGGCTCGAGTTCATGATCGAGGACGCGGCCCCGGTGTGTGTCCTGACCAGTATCGACAGCGCCGGGCAACTTCCGTCGACGGTCGCCACGAGTGTCTTCGTGGACGGTGAGTTCACCAACTCGGGCGTTGTGCTTCCTTCACCGCCCGCGGCGGGTGATCACCTCGCCTACATGATCCACACCTCCGGTTCGACGGGTCGCCCCAAGGGAGTGATGGTCTCGACGGGCAACCTCGCGGCCTTCGCGGACACGGTACTCGAGGATTGCTGGATCAGGCCCGGCGATCGCATCGTCGCGGTGACAACGGTGTCGTTCGACATCGCCGCACTCGAGTTGCTGTGCCCGCTCGCAGCGGGCGCGACTGTCGTGATCGCAGACCGCAGGACGGTTCGCGATCCGGATGCGTTGTCGGCGTTGATCATCGCAAGCGATGCGACAGTGATGCAGGCAACGCCGGCTCTGTGGCGAGTGGTCACCGAACACGAGAACGCAGTCGGGCTCGCCATGGTGCGAGCCCTGGTGGGAGGGGAAGCCCTCCCGCAGGATCTGGCTGACGATCTGGTGGCCAACGCTGCTTCGGTCCGGAATGTCTACGGACCCACCGAGGCCACGGTGTGGGCGACATCTTCGGTCATCACGACCGGCGACCGAGTCACGATCGGTCAGCCCTGGACCGACGTGCACGTGCGAATCCTCGACGACGACCTGCGTGAGGTTCCGGAAGGCGTTGCGGGCGAGCTGTATCTGGGCGGTGCGCAGGTGGTCCGCGGATACCTGAATCGCCCCGATCTGACCGTAGCTCGGTTCGTTGCCGATCCTTCTCTGCCGGGGGCACGCCTCTACCGCACCGGTGATCTGGTCCGACGCAGGCGAGGGGTTTTGCAGTTCCTTCGTCGTGCGGACGATCAGGTGAAGGTTCGCGGTTTCCGCATCGAGCTCGGCGAGGTCGAAGGCGCGCTCGGATCGGTGGCCGGTGTGTTCCGCGCGGCAGCCACCGTCCGTGTCGATGCGGCGGGCACCGGAAGTCTGCACGGATATGTGGTTCCCGAAGGTGGAACCACGCTCGATTCGGTATTGGTGCGCAAGGAGATCGCGCGGCTGCTCCCCGAGCACATGGTGCCGCAGAGCATCACGGTGCTCGAGGCACTACCACTCACCCTCAACGGGAAGGTGGACCGGAAGGCATTGCCCGACACCGCGCCGGATCGCGTGCAGAGTCCGCTCGTGGCCGTCGATGCGGATCGTCGGGCACGGCTCGAGTCGCTGAGCCCGGGCTGGCAGGACGTGTTGCCACTCGGTCCCTTGCAGGAAGGCATGTACTTCCAATCGGTTCTCGACGGCGCCGGCGGTACGGATGTCTATCACATGCAGCCGCGATTCGAGTTCTCCGCCGATGCTGCCGTCGACGTTCGCTCACTCCGAGCAGCGGGGGATGCGCTCTTGCGGCGCTATCCGAACCTGCGGGCCGGCTTCACACATGCCGGTTTCGACGCTCCGGTGCAGTTCGTGCCCAGGGCAGCCGAAATGCCTTTCCGCGAGATCGATCTGAGCGCAGTTGCGACCGAGGACATCGATCGCGAGGTTCGCGCCGTCGACGAGGCCGAATTCGGCACGCTCTTCGACTTGAGTGCACCACCACTCATTCGAATGGTGCTGGTCTGGTTACCGGGCGGGGGAGCGCATCTCGTCTTCACTCAGCACCACCTGCTGACCGACGGTTGGTCGCAGACCTTGATGTACGCGGAGTTGTTTGCGCTCTACGAGTTTGCTCGCACTCACGGCACGGACCCGGTTGGACTCGACGGCGCGCTCGACAAGCCTGCGGACTTCCGTGATCACCTGCGATGGATCGCCGAAGCGGATCGCACGGACGCCCTCTCGTCCTGGAAGGGCTACCTCGCGGATCTCGGGCAACCCACACTCGTGGGTGGTACGGGATCAGGCGGGCGTGCCCCGTTGCCGGTGTTCACCCGGGTTCAGCTCGAACAGAGCATCACCGAGCACGTTCGCGAGCTGGCCAGACGTAGCGGAGTGACGCTGTCCACCGTCGTCTCTGCGGCGTGGGGCCTGGCATTGCGCGCCGTGACGGGGCGTGACGACGTGGTCTTCGGATCGACGGTTTCGGGACGTTCACCCGAGGTCGAGGGCGCCGACCGCATGGTGGGCTTGGCGCTCAACACCATTCCCGTGCGTGTCCGGGTCCGGCCAGGCGAGGAGATCTCGGCGTTGCTCGGACGCCTGTTCCGTGAACAGGGTTCGCTGCTTGGGCATCACCATCTCGGGCTCGGCGACGTGCAGCGAAGCGCTGGGTTCGCAACACTGTTCGACACGCTCTACGTCTTCCGCAACACGCCTCGTGACGAACAGGCACGTCGAGACACGTTCGGGCGCAGTGGAATCGTCGGGTTCGACGCAGTGGACGGCACCCACTATGCGCTCACGCTCGACGTGGATCCGGGTGTCGGGGATGCGCCGATGGCGCTCACTCTCGAAAATCGTCCCGACCTGATTCCCCACGACGTGGCTCGGGACGTTCTTTCACGCACCATCACGATCCTCGAAGTGATGGCTAATTCCGATACCGCCACGGTGGCGGACACGGCGGTTCCGCTTTCGCGCACCCCCGCGGAATTCGCTTCGGAGCACATTGTGATGCCGCGGCCGGACCAGGCCGGCGGTAGCGTGGACGCCTTGCTCCGCGAAAGGGCAGCGGCAACTCCGGACGAGACGGCGCTGGTCTTCGGAGACGTCACACTGACCGCAGCCGAGATGAACACTCGAGTGGACAGGCTGGCACGGATACTCGCTTCGGCGCTGGGGCAGTCGGTGCCAGGCGCGGGATCGACCCGTGTTGTGGCGCTCGCACTTCCGCGTACCGCCGATCACGTCGTAGCGATCTTCGCGGTCATGAGAACCGGAGCGGCATACCTTCCCTTGGATCTGGCTCACCCGCCGGCACGCCTGCGCGAACTGATCCTCGACAGCGATGCGGCGCTGGTGATCACCACGACTCAGACGCGTGACCTTGTTGTTCCGGACGGACAGGTATGTCTGGTCCTCGACGACCCGGACGTAACCGGGGTACTCGACGGGCAGTCCCCGGCACCTGTAGTCGACGAGGCCGCGGTGTGCGGGCCGACCTCACCGGACCAGCCTGCCTACGTCATCTACACCTCGGGCAGTACCGGAAAACCCAAGGGCGTCGTGGTGGGTCACCGCGGGTTGACGACGATGTATCACAATCACAAGGCCGAGATCTTCACTCCGACCGAAAACAGTGTGGGTGGCCGACGTTTGCGCATCGCGCACACAGTCTCGTTCTCGTTCGACATGTCGTGGGAGGAACTGTTCTGGTTGCTCGCGGGGCATGAAGTTCACGTGATCGACGAGCAGGCGCGACTGGACCCCGCGTCTCTGGTGAAGCATTACCGCGAAGTCGGTATCGACGTCGTGAATGTAACCCCCTCGTATGCACGGGAACTGATGGCCGCCGGTCTCCTCGACGGGGAGCGGACGCCTGTGTTGGTGATGCTCGGAGGAGAAGCTGTACCTGCCGAACTGTGGTCGCGATTGCGCGATCAGGACGGTGTCGACGGGTACGACCTTTACGGGCCGACGGAGTTCACGATCAACGCGATGGGATCCCCGGTTCAGGGGAGCGAGACACCGTGCTTGGGTCGTCCGATTCTGAACGCGTCCGCGCGGGTACTCGATTCGGGGCTGCGGGAGGTTCCGATCGGAGCGGCGGGCGAGCTGTACATGTCCGGTGACGGAACGGCGATGGGTTACCTTCACCGGACCGCGCTGACATCTTCCGTATTCGTCGCTGATCCCTACTCGGTCGGTCACCGCATGTACCGCACGGGTGACGTCGTTCTGCGTCGCCGCGACGGCGAACTCGAATATCTGGGTCGCGCAGACCATCAGGTCAAGATCCGAGGCATTCGGATCGAATTGGGTGAAGTGGAATCCGCGCTGGCGTCGTTGCCGGGAGTGTTGAGAGCGGCAGCGTCAGTCCGTAGCGAAGGCGGTGGGCCGCCGCGACTGGTCGGGTACGTCATCGAAGAACCCGGCGCTGATTCAACCGATCTGCGAGCTGCGTTGCGGGAACGCGTACCGGCACACCTGGTTCCGTCGGACATCGTCGTCGTGGATTCGATTCCGCTGACGCCCAACGGAAAACTGGACCGCGGTGCGTTGCCGGCACCCCCCGCCCGAGCAGCGGCCCGAGCACCGCGAACCGAGATGGAAAGGCAACTGTGCCAGGTCTTTGCGCGGGTACTCGGCGTCGAGGCCGTCGATCCCGACGAGAGCTTCTTCGATCTCGGCGGCGACTCGCTTCGAGCCATGCGACTGGTGGGGGAGATGGAGCATGACCTGTCGGTGAGCGTCGGTGTGGGAACGCTGATGGCCCGTCCGACAGTTGCAGAACTTGCAGCACACCTTGGCGAGTCGGCGTCCGAAATCGATTTAAGTCGCGATCGCCTTCTGACACTCCGAGCCGAAGGCAGCGAAGAACCACTGTTCTGCGTGCATCCGGCCGGTGGATTCGCTTGGCCCTTTGCACCTTTGATCGGTGTCCTCGAGGCTGACCGTCCACTGTTCGGCCTGCAACTTCCCACAGTTGCCGGTGAGCCACTCGAACCGACGAACGTGGACCAACTGGCAGCGATGTACGTCGACACGATTCGGGGCGTTCAGCCGAGCGGGCCGTACCACCTGCTCGGCTACTCGTTCGGTGGCAACGTCGTTGCCGCGATGGCGGCTCAGCTGGTCGGTATCGGCGAGACGGTGGAGTTCGCCGGTCTGATCGATACTCATCCACTGGGAGATCGTGACGATCGCGGTCGCGACGATGCCGACGACCGAGATCTGGCCGCCGCCCTGCCACCCGAGATCCTCACTCAGGCACCGGGACTGGTCGAGGATGTTCGGGCGGGTTTTGATGCCACTCGTTTGCTCGTGGCCCGCTCGACTGACACAACCTACGACGGACCGGTTACTCTGATCACCGCCGACGCCGAGGCGTCCGGACAGCTGCTGGCCGATCGCTGGCGCAGAGTCCGCGGGGACCGGGACATGGCAGTACACCATCTGCCGTACGACCACGCCGGATTGGTGACCCCAGCCGGGTGGGCGGCAATTGCCCCGCTGCTCGACAGCCATTTGTCGAAACGCACGGCCACATAGTTTGAAAACCACACAGTTGAAACACAATGGGAGCTCAATGATGAAGTCCACACCGCCCCTCGCGATACGGAGTTGGCGACGATTCGTCGCCATCGCAGGGTTGCTGATCGTCGCACTCGTGGCGATGATCGGTTGCAGTAGCGATTCGAACGACGAACCGACCAAGGCTGCAGAGCCCACGACGCGCGTGATCGAAACCGAAAAGGGCTCGGTCACCGTGCCCGCGTCGGCGGAGCGCATCGTGGTTCTGAGCGGCGGTCTCGCCGGATACCTGTACGCCCTGGACGCACCGGTGGTTGCCACCGATACCCGCGTCCTCGGTGTCACGAACCTCGACGGTGGATTCCCGCCGGCATGGTCGGATGCCGCAAAGGCGCAGGGCACCAAGGAATTGCCGGCCGGCGAGCAGCTCAACATCGAAGCCGTCGCGGCGGCTGAACCCGACCTGATCATCGGCGGTGGACAGGGCATCACCTCGGTTCAGGCCGAGGAACTCTACGACCAGCTGACTGCTATCGCACCCACCGTGTTGGTCCCCAAGACGGTTGCCAACTGGGACAAGCAGCTCGAGATCGTCGCCGATGCCGCAGGTCGTTCGGACAAGGTTCCGGCACTGATCAGCGCGTACGACGACAAGGTCAAAGAGGTCAAGGGCAAGATCAAGGTTCCCGAGGGCAACGTCGTCTACATTCTCTCGCTCGCCAACAACAAGCCGTACCTCGTGCCGCCGACGGCAGCGCTCCCCGCAATGCTCGCCGAGCTCGGTTTCAAGGCCGACGACGTCATGGCCAAGGCCGGCAACCCGCAGCTCTTCGGCTCGGGTGACTCGTTCGAGGTCAGCCCGGAACTGCTCTCGCAGGTCGCCGATGCTCCTGTCGCCTTTGTGATTCCGGTGTCCGGTCGCCCGATGGCCGAACTTGCCACCGATCCGCTCTACTCGCAGCTGCCGTCCTTCAAGGCAGGCACGACGTTCGAGCTCCCCGCCACCAGCTACCGTCCTGACTACGACGGCGCAATGGCTACGCTCGACCTGATCGGCCAGACCTTCGCATGACTCGATTCGGTGGGCTGGTGATCGATGTTTCACCGTTGCGGACCAGCCGTCCATTCAGGTACGCGTTTTCCGCGCGATTGATCTCGCTGCTCGGGATCGGACTGCTCGTCGTAGCCGTTCCCGCACAGACGTACCAGCTCACCGGCTCGACCTTGCAGGTTGCCGGAGTGTCCACGGCGATGGCCATCGCCATGTTCTTCGGCAGCCTGTTCGGCGGTGTGCTCGCTGATCGTTACGACCGGCGACGCACCATCCAGTTGGCCCGCAGTGCTGCGGGTCTCGGCTTTGTCATTCTCGGGTGCAATGCGCTCTTGCCACACCCGTCGATGTGGGTCATCTACGTCGCGGCAGCCGTCGACGGCTTGGCCGGCGGTGTCAGCAGCTCGGCCTTGATGGCTTTGATGCCGACGTTGTTGCCGCGCAACAAGATGGCTGCGGCCGGCGCTTTGGTAGCGCTGACCACCGACATCGGGACGATGATCTCGCCGGCAATCGCCGGCGTGATCATCGCCTCCGGCGGCATCCCCGCGACATACTTTGTTGCTGCGGTGGCCACCGCAGCAACTGTCACGTTGTTCCAAGCCATCGGCCCTTCCCCTGCACCGGGCACGAATCACGAAAGCCCGATGCGCGCGCTTGTGACCGGCGTGAAATTCGCCGGCACGCACACAGTCATTCGCGGCATCCTGATCAGCGGACTGTTGGTCATGTTCGTCAGCGGGCCTATGGTGTTGCTGCCTGCCTTCGTCGACCAGGTTCTCGGCGGCGGACCCACCATGCTCGGTCTGCTCTACGGCGCCCCCGCTGTCGGCGCTGTGATCGGTTCACTCACCAGCGGTTGGACGGGACGAGTCCACCGCAACGGCGCCGCGATGTTGATCTCTGTTGCGCTGATGCCTCTCGGCCTGGTGGTACTGGGTGCGTCGGGAGCAGCGATTGTCGCGTTCCTGGGCCTGGCCGGATTCGGCCTCGGCCGCGCACTCAACGACATTCTGAGATTTGCAGTCCTTCAACAGAACACGCCGGACGAATTGCGCGGACGCGTGTCCAGTCTGTGGATGGTGCAAGCCGTCACGGGTACGGCGATCGGTTCGATGGCAGCCGGGTTCCTCGGGCAGTGGCTCGAGCCTGGCGCCGCGCTACTGGTCTTGGGGCTCGCCGGTGTGACACTGGGCCTGGTGCTCCTGGCAGCATTGGGTTCGGTGCGCCGGGTAACTTCGGAGATCAACGAAGTCGATCTCTCCGAAAACACTGTGCCGGTGGGGAATGCTCCGCCGGAAAAGGAAGGTAGTTCATGAACCGAGGAGACCACCTCGCGACCATCGCCGAAGTTCTGGCGGGAACCACCGGCGCAAAAGTGCCGTACCCCATCGGCATTCGCGAACTCGAAGTTGTTCGCAGCGAAATGGTCGGGACCGGACTGTTGCGTCTGACCTTGGGTGGACCGGAGTTGGAGGGCTTCGAATCGCACGCTCCCGACGAGCATGTCCGCCTGGTGTACCCGGATGCAGACGGAACTTTGCGTCTACCCGAACGCGACGGATTCAGCCTGAAGTGGCCTCGTCCATTGCCGATCTCGCGTGAGTACACCGTCCGTCGATACGACGCCGAGGCGGGGGAGCTGGACCTCGACTTCGCGCTCCACGAAGGTGGGTACGCCTCTGATTGGGCTCAGGCGGCCACCGTCGGCACTCGGGTGCACGTGGCAGGTCCGCCCGGCGGCGTCGTAGTTCCATGGACGTACGACCGCTATCTGCTGGCCGGTGACATCACCGCCCTTCCTGCCATTGCTCGTTGGCTCGAGATGATGCCCGCTGCTGCCGCCGGGTGGGTGTTCGTCGAGATCACCGACCCTTCACAGGAAATCGAACTCACTGTTCCGGAAAGAGTCGAGGTGCGATGGCTGCACCGCGGTGACGTCCCAGCCGGTCACTCGGATCTGCTCGAGCAGGCAGTCCGGACGGTCACCGTGCCCGAAGGTGAGCGCGTCTACGCCTGGATCTCCGGTGAGGCCACCAGTCTCAAGCCGATTCGCAGATTCGTGCGCGACGAACTCGGCCTGAGTTCGGGCGACCACCTGATCACGGGCTACTGGAAGCGCGGAGTCGCAGACTTCGACGAGGACGACGACGACCACTGAACATCGGTTGACGCCGGTTTCGGCATCGTCACCGCGACAACGAGTCCGACAATCGCAACGATTGCCGCCACTCCGAAAGCCGTGGCGAATGCCGAGTGCTGGGGAAGGCCGCCGGATGAAGTCGCGCTCGCGATGATCCCGGCGGCAATTTGGGTTCCCACAGCAGAACCCAGCGATCTGGCGATCGTGACTATTGCCGTCGTGACACCTACGCGGTCTGCCGGTGCGCTGTCGGCGGAGATGACGAACACTGCCGTCGACGCGGCGGCAACGCCGGTACCCGCAAGGATCAGCACCACAACGATCTGCCACATCGTGGTTGCAAAGACCCCGGCGGCGCCGCTGAGGCCGAGAAAGGCAACTCCCGCTACCGCAATGGCTTTCGTGCCGACCCGTTGCGCGAGCTTTCCGGAGATCACCGACGCGATGACCGCTGCGCCGTAGCCGACGCACAGCAGGAAGCCGATGGCGCTGGTCGACGCACCGCGGCCGAATCCGCTCTCTGCCGGCACGGCGAGTTGCTGCGGAAGTAGATAGACAACAGCGCCGTAGGTGAACCCGAAAACCACGCCGACGACCACGGCGCTCCACATCGAACGATGCCGCATCATCGTCAGGTCGACCATCGGCTCGGTTGTCCGGCTCTGATACCTGGCCCAGATCGTGAACACGGCAGCGGAAGCGAGAAGCAGCAGCATCGACGTCGGTGCGCCCCACCCGTTGCTCGATGCGCTCGCCAGCCACGCCGTCAGCGTCAACAAGCCCAGAGCCAATCCGGCAGCTCCCGGCCAATCGAGTCGGCCGCCGACGTTCGACATATGATCTCGTGGTGTGCTCACGGCAAAAGCAATTGCGCCGAGCAAAACGAACGCGGTCGGAACTGCATACATCGCGGTGCGTGAGACGTTTTCCGCGACGGGTCCCGCCAGCACGACTCCCAGAGCGCCGCCGGCCACGACGACAGCCCCGAGCAAACCCGTGGCCGTCTTGAGTCGGTCCGAGGACAAAGTGCGTCGTAGGACCACGAAGCTCACGGGCAACAACCCGAGCCCGAATCCCTGGAGAAACTGGCCGAGGACGAACAGCGGGAAGATCGTTGCAAGAGCGGACACGCTGCCGCCCAGGACGACGATTGTCGTGATCGCGAGCAAGGTGGGGCGGGCGCCGTACACGTCGGCTATTCGCCCGGCCATCGGCGTGACGAGAACAGTGCTCAACGTCAGAGCGACGGATGCGAGCGCTCCGACGTCGGCCGTCACTCCGAAGTCTCTCTGTATCAGGGGGAGTGCGGGGACGATGATGCTTTCGAGCGCGGCGACGGCAGCGATCAGCAGGGTCAGGCTTGCGATAGTTGCTACCGGTCGCGGCTGATTTCCGGAGATGCTCTCTGTGGTCATCGTGCTCTCTTTCGATCGGGGAGTGAGGGGCTTCTGGACACGACGAAGCGCCGCCCCAGCAAGAGTCCGGAAGGGTTGTGGCACTGGGTATATAGGTCAGTGCGGTAGAGCGTCTTGTTATTTCGTTACGCGTACCGTTATTGTGGAGAAATGTAATCGGATTCAGCGCACAAAGCAAGAGCCGGATGGGGCGGAATTGGCGCGAAGTATCGCGAGACCACAACCGGCAGACTTTCGCTGTTGTGGTCGGTCAGGGTCAGGTGATGTGACGATGAGGCGTATTTCTCGTCGAACATGACGCTGGTCACCAAAAGGGCTCTGCCAGCAGGGAGTTCATCTGCCGGACACATCCAAGGTCCCCGTTTGAATGCCGGGTTTGTTAGCTTTCTGCCTGTGACGCGACGTCACGGAAAGTTCACGAATCACGGAGGATCATCATGGGTTCTATTTCAACGATCATCGGCATCTTCGAGCTCTACAAGCTGCTCGAGCCGCTGCTGAGTTCGCTGAGCTGATTCAGGTGTGATTTCGCTGTCGAGCCGGGGCGCCGAGGGACTCGGCTCGGCAGCGGATCTCGAGGATCCGGCGCGATCAGGACCCGTGGAACGGATGTCGGCACCGGCAGAATTCCATCGCTCCGGTGTAGTGGTCCATCACCAGGATTTCTGCGCACCGAGCGGGCTGCGGTGCGAACCTGAGGCAGCGCTCGATCCAGCCGCGCTCGAGCGAAGGGGCCGGGTGCGCGCAGTTCCCGCATCGGCCGGGACGTTCGGCGACACGTACGGAACCGTGGTGCTCCGGGGGCATGCCAAACATCTTGGTGGTGCGATGTTTCCAGGGCAATGGTTCGGCTCGAGCGGAAGCTATGTCACGAAAGCGCGACGGCGATATGCGAGGACCGAACCCGATGAGGCTGCCCTACCTGGCTACCTGGCTACCTGATAGATCCGATTGTCCAGACTGAGTTTTTTGGTGCAAGCTGCGGCTACTGCGCTGACGCCCAGAAATTCTCGGACTATCTGGGCAACGATCATGTGGTGGTAACCGCGAACAGAATCCGATCCGGCTCGCGTTGCATACGGGTGATCGCGACGCGGCCCCCGATCCAAGCACCAAGTGCACCAATCGCAACAGCGACAGGGATGGCGAAATAGTTGACCGGGTTCGGTAGCAGCGCCCCGAGTAGAACGCCGGGCGCCGTTGTCGCGGCGAAGATGACGATGGCGAGGATGATCAGTCCGAAGGACGAGCCGTTGAAGGACCCGCGGGTGTTGAAGGAGAACGTCTTCTTCATCTCCGGAACCGGGTAGGGCGCTTTGGCGGATATCGCCACTACCAATCCTGCACCGACTCCCATCATCGAAATGCCGACGGCGATCGGCACGGCCAGTCGGTCGGTCCCGAGGTCCCCGAAGATCCGTACAGCAGCTGTTGCGACGACCACGAAGGGTGTCATCACGATTGCCCACGCGATTTGTCGGCCCCGGACGTCAGCGGCAGCGGCTTCGGGGATCATCACCAGATGCCAGATCGATGCGCCGTCGAATCCGTACAGATTCGATCCGGCTGCCATTGCCAGGTAGATCAGGAACCAGGCACCCCATGCGGCGGAGAAGGGGATCGATGACGAGATCAGCGGTCCGAAGCCGGAGACCAAGGTCATGATGGCAACGGAGAGCAGTTGTGTTCGTCGGCGCATGTCTCCGTGCCAGAGCGAAAGCTCGCGAGAGATGACGGTGCCCAGTCGGGATGCGCGCCAACCGGTTCGAATGTCGCGGCCCTGGTTCTTCAATTGCACGGAAGTGGCGCCCGCTGATTCTGCGACCTTCCCGTTGAAGTAGCGAACGACCAGGCGTTGCCATGACCACAGCAGTGCGAGATCGACCAGCACCAGGGCGAGGACTGCTCCGGCGGCGAGGAGCCAGGCGCCTCCTGCTGCTGCGTCGACACTGGTGATTCCCCACGCGAACGGTATCGAATGCGCGACCGTGAGCGGCCACGTGACGTCGCCGTCCACGACCGTGCCGAGGCGACTCTGCAGCGGAAATTGCAGCAGATACAGTCCGCCGAAGAACGTGCCGAATACCAACAGTCCCAGTTCGCGGCTGCGACGACTCCGCAGGAGCTGCGACATCGCCAGCATCGCGACCCGTGAGGTGCCGACAATGAGCAGGACCGTTGCGGGCCAAGCGATAATGGCCAATGGCAGTGCGGCAGGGTGGTGTGTAGCGGCATAAATTGGAATCGCTGCTGCAGCCAACGCGGTAATCGGCACGGTCATACCGACCAGCGACGTCGAGAACAGTGCTCTGGCGAGTCGGACGGGTTCCAGGGGGAGTAGTTGGAACTGTCTGGGGTGAAGATTGTCATCTGACAGACCAGACATGATCGGCATCAAGATCCACATCACGCCGATAGCCGACAGTGCGAGACTGGTTGTGCCGCTGACGAGTTCGGAAGAGCCCGCGCTCGTCCCCGAGGCTTGCAGGCACAGCAGAGCCGCCCCCAGAACCCCGAAGAGTGCTGCCACGACTTTGATGACGGCTCTGCCGCCGGTGAATTGACGTTTGTAGAGGGTCATGCGCATTCGAAGGACCGTGCGCCACACAGAGTCCGACGTGTTCCAGTGTGTCGGTGAAAAGCTGGTGGTGGTCATGCGCGCATCCATGACAGTCCGTCGGGATTGGGACTGCGGCTGCCGACAAGACGAACGAATGCCTCGTCGAGTGTGTTGCCTGCGCGCACCTCGTCGACCGTTCCTGAAGCCACGACGCGCCCGTCTGCGATGACTCCGATGTGAGTACACAGTTGTTCGACAAGGGCCATCACGTGACTGGAAAGAATGACCGAGCCACCTGAGTGGACGAACGAGAGCAGAATGCTCCGAATTCCGGCCGAAGAAATGGGGTCGACAGCTTCGAACGGCTCATCCAGTACCAGTAAGCGAGGGCCGTGCAACAAGGCCGAGGCCAACCCGATTTTCTTCGTCATACCCGCTGAATAGTCGGCGATGACCGTTCCACCTGCATCGGCGAGATCGAGCGCGGCCAACAGTTCGTCGCGTCGTGACGCGATGACGTCCTCTGGCATGCCGCGCAGTCGCCCGAAATAGGTGAGTAGTTCATGGCCGGTGAACTGGGCGGGTAGCGCCAGACCGTCGGGTAGAACGCCGAGCAGACTCTTCGCTTCGACAGGGTCGTTCCACACGTCGTAGCCGTACACCAGGCTGCGACCGTAGTGCGGGCGAAGCAATCCGACAGCCATCGACAGTGTGGTCGTTTTTCCCGCACCGTTAGGGCCCACCAGGCCGAACAACGAACCTGAGGGCACCGCGAGGGAAAGGTCGTTCACAGCAACTTTCGCGCCGAACGCCATGCAGAGGTGTTCCACCTGTAAGGCCATCGGCCCGGGAGGCAACTGGCCTGTCTCGGGGAGAGGGTGCATCGATCGAGGGTAACTGTCCGGAGCCCTGTGCGCGGAGACAGAGCGGAGCGATGCAGGCTGCGTGCACCGAATGTCATTGGTAGGTGGTTGGTCGCGGCATGAGTCGCTGGTTCGCAAGCTGAGCGGATGGCAGGAGTCGAACCTGCGTGGACGGTTTTGCAGACCGCTGCCTTGCCGCTCGGCCACACCCGCATTGATCCAATTATGTTCGTAGTGAACAACAGTCGCCAGGATTGTGATCAGGGTGAATTGATCGCCATGTGACGGATTGTGGGGAAGGCGGTGAACTGGCGGGCTAGGCGCGGGAGAACACCGCGACCAGGAATTCGGAATTGTCCTTGAACGGGCGCAGGTCCCACGTGGACAGCAGCAGATCAGCCTCGAGGCCACTCGCGGCCGCGTCGGCGAGAAACTCGGGGAACTCGTAGCCACGGCCGGCACCGAATCCGATGACCACTCGGCCGCTCGGAGCGAGATGACCAGCAAATCCTGACAATACTGCGTGCCTGGTTGACGGAGCGAGAAACGCCATCACGTTGCCTGCCGACACGATGACGTCGAAATTCGCCTCGACACCGCGGGCCGGTAGATCGAGCTCGGAGAGATCGCCGACAAGCCACGTCGGGCCGGGGTGGTCCTCCTCCGCGGCAGCGATGAGAACCGGGTCAACGTCGACTCCGACAACCACATGCCCGACGTCGTGCAGATAACCGCCGAGTCGGCCCGGCCCGCACCCTGCATCGAGAACCCGGCCACCGCGTCCGAGCATCGCGTCGATCAAACGTGCTTCCCCGACAATGTCCTTGCCGTCCGCTCTCATGGAACGGAAACGCTCGACATATCGTGTGGAATGCGTCGAGTCGGCTGCAGTGATCTCTTCCCACTGGCTGGGGATGCGCTCGTTCGGGGCCTGTGCAGTCATCTTTCGAGGGTACCGACAGCTCACCGGGTGCCGACGACCGTCCCGTCTGCGGCATATCCGACGAGAGTTGGACGCGGGAAGGTGAGCGAGAGGGGAATCCATCCGTAGAAGCGGTCTTCGGCAAGAATTGTCGGATAGATTTGGCCGTCTGCGGTGTGAAGTTCGGCCCGAACGGCACCTCCCGCCCCTGCGTCGTAGGTCGCCTCGTGCGAACCGGCCTCGTACCCGGCGCCGCCCCCGAATGAATCTGCGCCGTACAAGTCGTCGTTCGATCTGCAGCCGTGTCCGAGGCTGATGAATTTCGACGGACCAACCTTGTCGGTCTCGGATGACGTCTCGAAAACCGGGGCGACGCACCTCCAGCCATCAGCGCCGTGGGCAACGAAGACGCTGAACACGGTTCCGTCAGGTCCGGGGATGGACCCGACCCGCTCGGCGGTGGACGGATCTATTCCGCCGTTGGTTCCCGGCATGGTCTGCCAACCCGAGTACATATCCGTAAACGGTTTAGGCATCATCGCCGTGGCAGCAGCGCAGCCCACCATTCCCGCTGCACAGAGCATCGCGACGAGAGCTACGGCGCCTACCCGGCGGCGTGGAACTCTGGGTGTTCCAATGTTGTTTTCGTCAGCGATGATTCGGATGCGAGCGGCAACCTGGACGTTCTCGGGCCAGAGTTCGGCGGAAAGAGAATCGGTCGGCCGCAGCTTCTCGAGGGTGGTCAGCAAATCTTTGCTCATGGAGTACTCCCGTGTTCGGCGGCAGCGCAAGGTCGGGCGGTGTTCATCGGGATCGCGGTGTCAGGTTCTGAAGCCAACCCGGTGCTCAATCGACGCCGAGCGCGAAAGAGTCGAACATGCATGGCTGGAACCGAACACCCGGCGACCCGCGCTGCTTCGGTGGCGGTCAATCCGTCCCAGGCAGTCAGGAGTAGGGCTTCACGCTCGGTGACGGTGAGTGTTGCCAGTGCTTCGAGCAGTTCCGTGCGGTCGGTGACAGTAACGTCGGCGCCCGGCGTCGATGCCGCGATCTGCTCGATTCGTCGCATCTTCTCGGTCAACGCATCGTGGCGCCGAACACTTCGACGGTTGTTGTTCAGGGTGTTTCGAGCCACCACCAACAGCCATGGAAGTGCCTGTTCGGGCACCTCGTCCAAGCGTCGCCAGACAACGAGGAACGTCTCGGAGACAACTTCCTGTGCGCTGTGATGATCAACGTGGCGGCAGGTGTACGCGAACACCCGACCGGCGTAGGCGTCCCACAGGACGGTGAAACGCTCTTCGTCGCTCGGTGGTGGCCCGTCCTCGGATTTCGGCGTCATAAGAAGAGATGTCCGGCTGGTTGCTGATCCTTACAGCGTGGGCGCCAATGGACGGTATGCCGTGTTACTCCGGCCGAGGATTCCGACGGTCAGGAGCAACAACGCAAGGATGTACAGCGTCATGATCCAGATGCCGGCAGCGGCAGGCTGCCACTTGTTCGCCTGACCGAGCAGGATCAGGGCGTCAGAGGTGAGGAACAGTGCGCCGCCGATACCGGTGATCGTGTTGTAGGCCAGTGCGGTGGACGCGGTTCCCACCAGGATTGCGGCGTACACAGGGACGGCAATCCGAAGTGCCGGTTCGAGACCGGTCCAGGCGTACGACACAAGGGCAATTCCGGCAACGGCGTACGCGCACAAAAACCATGGCCGCCTTCGTATCTCCCGAAGAGCGCCGTGCGAGAGAAAGAATCGGATGAAACAGACGTGACCGATCGCGAAGGCGGCCATCCCGATGACAAACGTGGAGTCCCAGATCAGGAACAGGTCTCCGAAAGCGCAGGCAATCAGCGCAGCAGCAACAATCCTCGGTCCGCCTTGGTCGACAACCCAGGCAGCCAGAATCGGCGCGAGCATGACCTTGGTGATCCCGTCCCAGGGCACAGCATCAGCGGCATTCAGGATCAGATGAAGAATCGCCACCGCGGAAAACCCGACAAACCATGGCGACCGGAAGGTACTCGGCAGTCCGGCGTCGCGAACAGATTCACGCATCGGCTCAGTGCACGAAGTCCGCTGCACGCTCGGCGAGATCGAGCGCCGGCTGGGGGAGTATGCCGAGGATGAGCGTTACACCGGCGCCGAGGCCGATCACACTGCTGGTCAGTGCACTCGGCACCCCGACGGTCGGTGCGTCTTCCGCCGATTCGGTGAAGAACATCAACACGATCACTCGCACGTAGAAGTAGGCGGCGATCGCGCTGCACAGGACGCCGACGATCACGAGAGGCGCGGCCCCACCCTCGGCGGCCGCGCTGAACACCGCGAACTTTCCGATGAACCCACTGGTCAACGGAATCCCGGCGAAAGCCAACAGGAACAGTGCAAACACAACGCCGACCAATGGTGAGCGTCTGCCCAATCCGGCCCAGCGCGACAGCGCAGCGACCTCACCGTCAGCGTCCCGGACCACACTGACGACGGCGAACGCACCCACGGTGCTGAATCCGTAAGCCAGAAGATAGAACATCGCCGAGGCGAGGCCGGCATCCGAGTCCGCCACCACGGCGGTCAGAATGAATCCGGTGTGCGCGATCGCCGAATAGGCCAGCATTCGCTTCATATCGGTCTGCGTCACGGCAACGATCGATCCGACAACCATCGTGAGAATCGCGACCGCCCACATCAGTGGGCGCCAGTTCACGTATTCATTGGGCAGGGCCACGTAGAAGACGCGAAGGATGGCGCCGAACGCGGCAATCTTGGTCGCAGTTGCCATGAAACTGGTGATCGGCGTCGGCGCCCCTTGATAGACGTCGGGAATCCACGAATGAAACGGCACTGCACCGACTTTGAACAGCAACCCCACTGCCACCAGGGCCGTTCCGAGCCAGAGGAAGGCGTCGGTGCCCGACCCGATGCGTGCTGCGTCGGCGATACCGGAGAGCGTGACCGTCCCGGCATAGCCGTACAGCAACGCAATTCCGAAAACGAAGAACGCCGACGAAAATGCCCCGAGCAGAAAGTACTTGAGCGCAGCTTCCTGGGAGAGCAGGCGACGTATGCGTGCCAGACCACACAGGAGATACAGAGGCAGTGAGAACACTTCGAGCGCAACGAACATCGTCAGTAGATCGTTCGAAGCCGGAAACAGCAACATACCGCCGACCGCAAAGAGCGTGAGCGGAAAGACTTCGGTCTGGGCGATACCGACCTTCACTGCTTCTTGCTCCGCAACACTTCCCGGGACGCTCGACGCTTGAGGTGTGAAACTGCCGAGCGCGTCATGTTGCGCAATCACTTCGGCAGTGTTGCCCGAGCCTCGCTCGGCAATCAGCAGTACCGCGGGGATCGACACAAGAAGGATCGTGGCCTGCAAGAACAGCGTCGGTCCGTCGACCGCAACAGAACCCATCATCGCCGTCGACCGCGTGCCGGCGAGCAGAAGCACTGCCACGAACGCAGCCGCCAAACCTCCGACACCGAGAACGAGTTGCACTGGGTACCGAATACGCCGGGGTGCAAAGGCTTCGATGAGTACCCCGACCACCGCAACACCGAACACGATCAACATCGGCGCGAGCAGGCTGTATTCGATACTGGGTGATGCCGCGTCGGCCGAGCCGAGGATGGTCACGTCGTTGAAGGAACTCATTTGTGGACACCTCCTTCGTGGTCGACGACGAGCGGCGTTGGTGCCTCGTAGACGACCGTGTGGCTCACTGCAGGAGTGATGACGTCCAAGGCAGGCTTGGGGTAGATGCCGAGGAGCAGGAGGAGTGCGATCAGAGGGGCGACCACCACGAGTTCGCGTCGCGCGAGGTCGCGGATCGTTCCCTGCCCTTCCTTCACCGGTCCGCCCATCATGCGCTGATAGAGCCAGAGTATGTAGATCGCGGACAGTACAAGCGCGACAGTCGCCGCGATAGCGGCCACGTGGTAGCGCGAGTACGTTCCGATCAGCACCAGGAACTCACTGACGAACGGCGCGAGACCCGGCAGAGACAGTGTTGCCAACCCCGCAACGAGGAATGTGCCGGCCAGGACGGGTGCGACTTTCTGGACGCCGCCGTACGCCGAGATAGATCGTGTACCTCGCTGCGAGACCAGGAAGCCCGCAATCAAGAACAGCGCGGCGGTGGAGATTCCGTGATTGACCATGTACAGCGCGGAACCTGCCTGGCTCTGGCTGGTCATCGCGAAGATTCCGAGAATGATGAAGCCGAAGTGTGAAATCGACGTGTAGGCGATCAGTCGCATGACGTCTGTCTGCGCGATCGCCAGTATTGCGCCGTAGACGATCCCGATCACGGCGAGCGTGATGATCCACGGTGCAAAAGTCGACGACGACTCCGGGAACAGTTGCAGGCAGTAGCGAATCATCGCGAAGGTGCCTACCTTGTCCACGACCGCCATCATCAACACTGCTGTCGACGGAGTCGATTCCACTGCGGAGTCCGGCAACCAACTGTGTAGCGGCCAGAGCGGTGCCTTGACCGCGAACGCGAAC
Source organism: Rhodococcus sp. AQ5-07 (assembly GCF_009707305.1). Classification (NCBI taxonomy): domain Bacteria; kingdom Bacillati; phylum Actinomycetota; class Actinomycetes; order Mycobacteriales; family Nocardiaceae; genus Rhodococcus; species Rhodococcus sp. AQ5-07. Next base: position 1,270,181 of record NZ_CP046099.1, read on the forward strand.
ATGAATCCGAGGAACAAGGCATTGAGCACCCCGGGTCCGACGCCGAGTTCACCGCTGCTCGCCGCGGACGCGATCGCTCGGAAGTCGAAAGTGCCGCTGGTGAAGGGACTCTCGTCGCGCGTGGTGACCACGTACAGGCCGATGACCGCAGCGAGCATAACCAGGCCGCCGAGGAGGTTGTAGAGCAGAAACTTCACGGCGGCCCGCGATCGGCCAACTCCACCGAACCCGCCGATGAGGAAATACATCGGTATCAGCATTGCCTCGAAGAAAATATAGAACAGGAGAATATCCAAGGCGCTGAACGAAATCATCACCATGGACTCGACAACAAGGATCAGCGCGAAATAGGTGTGCGGCATCCGCTTGGGTGATGCCGGGTCCGCGGGGACGTCGTTCCAGCCCGCGATCAGTAGTAATGGCACCAGCACTGCGGTGAGAAGAACCAGAACGAGTGCGATGCCGTCAAGTCCGAGTGTGTAGCTGGTACCGAAAGCCGGTATCCAGCTGTGGCTTTCGACGAACTGAAACTGCTCGCCGCCGCGGTCGAACGCAATTCCGAGACCGCCAGCGATCACCAGGACTGCCACGGACACTGCCAGTGCGAGAGATTTGGCAAATTGGTACGACCGTGCAGGCAGAGCGAGGACAACACCCGCTCCGATGAGCGGAAGCAGCCAGAGCGCCGTCAGCGCAGGGAAGCCGGCATTGGTCACAGAGTCGCTCACCGCCGCTTCGATCACCACAGTGTCACCGCCATCATTGTCGCGACCACGAGTGTTGCTCCGACAAACATCACCAGCGCGTACGAACGAACGAACCCGGTCTGCAGCTTCCGCGTGAGCGTGGACAACCCGGTGACGACCACCGCAAAGCTACCCACGACGCCGCCTATTCCCTTGGTGTCGACCACTTCCAGCGACTTGGTGAGTTGTTGTCCCGGCTTCATGAACACCGCCTCGTTGAAGGCGTCACCGTACAGATCACGGCGAGCCGCAACGGTCAACGGAGAAACCGGAGTCGGTGCCACCACGGGAATCTCCCGTGTGGCGTACTCGCGATAAGCAATCGCGACGCCGGCGGCGACTGCGAGCAGCGCCAGCGCGGTGATCGACCATGCGGGTATCGGCGGTTCGACGTGATGGGAGCCGACTACCGGTTCCAGCCAGTTCTGCAAGCTGGACCCGATGGTCAGGAGCATGCCGGCCCCGACGGATCCCACCGCCAGAATGATCATCGGAGACGTCATCACCGCCGGAGATTCGTGAGGTTTCTGGTTCTCCCAGCGGGCCTTCCCGAAGAAGGTCATCAGCATCACGCGGCTCATGTAGAAGGCAGTGAGCGCCGCACCCAAGAGCGTGACGATGCCAAGCACAACGCCCTTGACGCCGCCCTCGCCGATTGCAACCTCGATGATCTTGTCCTTGGAGAAGAACCCGGCAAACGGCGGAACACCGATGATGGCAAGATATCCGAGCCCGAACGTGACAAAAGTCAGTGGCATGAACGCTCGGAGTCCGCCGTAGCGCCGCATGTCGGTTTCGTCGTTCATCGCGTGCATCACGGAGCCGGCGCCGAGGAACAGGCCCGCCTTGAAGAATCCGTGGGTGATCAGATGAAGGATTGCGAAGGCGTATCCGGCTGGTCCGAGACCCGCGGCCAGGACCATGTATCCGATCTGACTCATGGTCGATGCGGCGAGCGCTTTCTTGATGTCGTCCTTCGCACAGCCGATGATCGCACCGAACAGGAGCGTCACGGCACCGACGATGACAACCACGAGTTGAGCGTCGGGCGCGAGATCGAAGATCGGATTGGAGCGCACGATCAGGTAGACGCCGGCGGTGACCATCGTGGCCGCGTGAATCAGAGCCGAAACGGGGGTGGGGCCCTCCATCGCGTCGCCGAGCCACGACTGCAGCGGCACTTGCGCCGACTTCGCGCACGCAGCGAGGAGGAGCATCAGACCGATCGCCGTCAGGACACCTTCGCTTGCGCCGGACGCGTCGCCGAAGACATTGCTGAACGAGAGCGAGCCGAATGTGCTGAACATCAACATCATTGCGATCATCAATCCGATGTCGCCCACCCGATTGACGACAAAAGCCTTCTTGGCAGCAGTCGCCGCCGACGGCTTGTGCTGCCAGAAGCCGATCAGCAGGTATGACGCCAACCCGACGCCTTCCCAGCCGACGTAGAGTCCGAGGAAGTTGTCGGCGAGCACCAGAAGCAGCATTGCAGCGAGGAAAAGATTGAGGTACGCGAAGAACTTACGACGCTCGGGGTCGTGCGCCATGTATCCGACCGAGTAGATGTGGATCAGCGAACCTACACCGGTGATGAGCAGAACGAAACACATCGACAGTTGGTCCAGTTGCAGTCCGAACTCGACCTGAAGACTGTCGACCGGGACCCAACTGAACAGGTGCTCGGTGACGGTGCGGTCGGCGGTGTCACGGCCGAGCATGGCGATGAAAAACACCACTGCGACGACAAACGACGCGATAGCCATGACGCAGGCAAGCAGGTGACCCCACGCGTTCGTGCGACGACCGGCCAGCAAAAGGACAGCGGCGCCGCACAGCGGCAGGGCGGGGAGCAACCAGATGGCGGACGTGATTCCTCCTGACATATCAGTACTTCAGCAGGTCTGCGTCGTCGACGGATACAGAACGCCGAGATCGGAAGATGATCATGATGATTGCCAGGCCGACGACTACTTCGGCCGCAGCGACCACCATCGTGAAGAAGGCGAAGATCTGGCCGTCCAGATTGCCGTGCATGCGCGCGAAGGTCACGAACGCCAAGTTGGCGGCGTTGAGCATCAATTCGATACACATGAACACCACGATGGCGTTGCGGCGCAGGAGGACCCCCGCAGCTCCGATCGTGAACAACAGGACGGACAGATACAGATAGTTCTCGGGATTCATCGCTGAGTCTCCTCACCGGTGCTCGGATCCGGGGAACGTGGAGTGAGCGCGCTGCTGACCGAGAGCGTCGAGAACGTTCCGTCCGGCAACAAGGCCGGCATGTCCACTGCGTTGTGACGTGCGTACACGCCGGGACTGGGGAGTGGAGTGGCCGAGCCCTTTTCGGGATTGTCTTCATCGCTGCCCAGGTACGCGAATCGTTGCTTGGAGAGTTCGCGTTGGCTGAGTGTGGCTCCGATCTTCTCCCGGTGTGCGAGCATCATTGCGCCGAGTGTCGCCGTGATCAGCAGTGCGCCGGTCAGTTCGAAGGCCCAGACGTAGCGGATGAAGATTAGATCGGCGAGTGCGTCGATGTTGCCCTGGTCGAGTCCGGTGAATCCGGTGAAGCCCGAGATCGACGCATTTCCGAGGCCGCCGATAAGGAGTAGCCCGAATCCGACGCCGATCACGATCGCGCTGACTCGTTGTCCGCGTAGCGTTTCGACCAGGGAGTCCGAAGAATCCACGCCCACCAGCATCAGGACGAACAAGAACAACATCATCACCGCGCCGGTATAGACGACGATCTGGACGACACCCAGGAACAGTGCGCCCTGGACGATGTAGAACACGGCCAGGATGATCATCGTCATCGCAAGGAAGAGTGCAGAGTAGACGGCCTTGGGCGCGGCGACGACACCCAAAGCGCTGATCACCGCAAGGGTTCCGAGGATCCAGAACTGCACCGCCTCGCCGGTGGAGGTCGATGTCATCGTTCCCTCCGCCAGGATCGTGGTCGTGACCGCCGCGATCATTTCTCGGTCTCCGGGTTCGGCTCTCGCTCGGATACTGCTTGTTCGGGTGCTGCTTGTTCGGGTACTGCTGTGATGTCGCCGCGGTAGTAGTCGTCCTGAGTTGTGCCGGGACGCAGCGCGTGTGGTGGCGCTGTCATGTCGGGTTTCAGGGGCGCGAGCAGTCGGTCCTTCTCGTAGATCAATCCAGCTCGATTGTCGTCGACCATCTCGTACTCGTTGGTCATCGTGAGGGCCCGAGTGGGGCAGGCCTCGACGCAGAGGCCGCAGCCGATGCACCGCAGGTAGTTGATCTGATATACCTGCCCGTAGCGCTCACCGGGGGAGAACCGTTCTTCTTCGGTGTTGTCAGCACCCTCGACATAGATCGCGTCGGCGGGGCAGGCCCAGGCACACAGTTCGCAACCGATGCACTTCTCGAGTCCGTCCGCATACCGGTTGAGTTGATGGCGACCGTGGTATCCGGGCGCGGTGGGGCGCTTCTCCTCCGGATAGAACTCGGTCTCGGGTTTCTTGAACATGGTCGAGAGCGTCACTCCGAAACCCGCGATAGGTCCGAGGAATTCAGGCATGGGAGTCCTCCGATGTGTCGGAAACATCTGTGCGTCGCGGCGGTGGCACGTTCTGACCAGGCAGTTTTTGACCAGGCAGTTTTTGACCAGGCAGCGGTGGAACCGGGAAGCCGCCCGACATTGCATCGAAAGGCAAGGTCCCCGAAGCGGTGACCAACGCGGCAGTTCGGCGTCGGCCGCGGTAGATCCCGGCCAACACGATCAGGAGCGCAGCTCCGAGAACCAGTGCGACGCAGAGAAGTACGACCCAGGTGTTGTAGCCCTCGTTGCGGAACGCACGAACGGTCGCGATCACCATCACCCATACCAAAGCTGCTGGGATCAAAACCTTCCAGCCGAGATTCATGAACTGGTCGTAGCGCAATCGAGGAAGCGTGCTGCGCAACCAGATGAAGACGAAGAGGAAGCCCCACACTTTCGCGACAAACCACAACACCGGCCACCAACCGGAATTGGCGCCGTCCCAAAGATTGAACGGGAACGGTGCGTGCCACCCGCCCAGAAACAGCGTGGTGGCCAGAGCGGACACCGTCACCATGTTCACGTACTCGGCCAGCATGAACATCGCGAACTTGAGGGAGGAGTACTCGGTGTGGAACCCACCTACCAGCTCACCCTCGGCCTCGGGAAGGTCGAAGGGAGCCCTGTTGGTTTCGCCGACCATGGCTGTCACGTAGATCAGGAAGGACGGCAGGAGGAGAAAGACGTACCAGGCTCCCTGTTGGGCGTCGACGATGCCGGACGTGGACATCGTGCCGGCGTAGAGGAAAACGGCAGCGAAAGACAGGCCCATCGCTACCTCGTACGAGATGACCTGAGCGGTCGATCGAAGTGCGCCCAGTAGGGGATACGTCGATCCCGAAGACCAGCCGGCAAGGACGATCCCGTACACACCGATAGAAGTGACGGCCAGGATGTACAGAACGCCGACCGGTAGATCGGTCAGTTGCAGGGGTGACCGGGTTCCGAAAATCGACACCTGTGGACCGAACGGGATGACAGCAAACGCCATGAAGGCGGGCACGACCGCGATGACGGGCGCGAGGAGGTAAATCGGTTTGTCGGCGCCGGTCGGTGTGATGCCCTCCTTGAGGGCGAGCTTGATTCCGTCAGCGAGGCTCTGGAGCATTCCACGGGGGCCGACGCGGTTCGGTCCGACACGCATCTGCATGCGTGCCATGACCTTTCGTTCCGCGTAGATCGCCACCAGCGGGGTGAGTACGAGGAACACGAAGATTGCGAGAGCCTTGCCGATCACCAACCACCACGGGTCGTGCCCGAACGCCGACAGGTCGACCGGAGCTGCGACCGTCCCGTACTCGTGGGTGTTCATTGCGCTCCCGCCTTCGCAATCTTCACCACGGACCCCGCGGTGACGCAGAGCGTTTCGTAGATCGTGCTACCCGGTGAATTGAGCGGGAGCCAGACTGTTCGAGGCGGGAGGTCGGTGATCTCCAACGGTAATGTGATGGAACCGGATTCAGTCGACACCGCAACGTGATCGCCGTTGTCGGCGCCGATCTCGGCAGCGGTCTCGGCCGACAAACGCACGAGCGACGGCCGTGCCGTACCCGCCAGGTTGGGCTCGCCGTCTTGCAATCGGCCGTTGTCGAGCAACATTCGCCAACTCGACAACACTGCCTCGCCCAGTGCCGGTGTGGGCATGGTGCCTGACGGGACCTGAGGCGAGGTGGGGCGCGATCCGGACCAAGCGCCGAGGCGGTGTATCTCCGAGCGTGCGGAATCTGCGTCGGGTAGGCCCAGATCGATGCCCATCTCGGCTGCGATCGCGTGGAGAACGCGCTGATCCGGCATTATTCCTGTCGTTCTCAACGCGGTGTCGAACACGCGCTCGCGGCCTTCCCAGTCGAGGAAGGTTCCGGGCTTCTCGGCGACCGGTGCCACCGGGAAGACGACGTCGGCGAGTTCGGTGACTCCGCTGTGACGGATCTCCAAACTCACAACGAACCCTGCGGCTTCGATCGCGGCCCTTGCCCTCGCCGGGTTCGGGAGATCACTCAACTCGACGCCGCCGACAAGAAGCGCAGCAGTCGTCTGCCCCGGATCCAGCAGACTCGCGGCGTCGCGACCGTCGGATGCCGGGATGGAGGCCCCCCACACTGATTCCACCTCCTGACGTGCTGCCGGGTCCGCAACGGGGCGTCCGCCGGGAAGCAATCCCGGTAGCGCGCCGGCCTCGACGGCGCCGCGATCACCAGCGCGGCGTGGTACCCAGGCCAAAGAAGCTCCCGTCGATTCGGCGAGTCGCAGCGCCGCGGCGAAGCCGCCTGCTACCGCACTCAGTCGCTCACCCAGCAGGATCACAGCACCGGGCTGCCGGAGGAGCTGACCCTCCTCACTGCCGGGGTGGGACAACGAATCCATCAGAGCTGCTTCACTTCCGGGAACGGTCCGAAGTAGACCACCGCCCATCTTCTGCAGGCCGCGCGTAGCGAATGGCGCGCTGGAGAGCACCGTCGTCTTGCCGAAACGTGCGGCCTTGCGCAGTCGCAGGAAGATGATCGGTGACTCCTCCTCGGGCTCGAGAGCTACCAGCAACGCGGTCGGGGCAGATTCGAGGTCCTGGTACGTCACCGACCCTTCAAGTGTGCGGCCCGCGACGTGAGCTGAGAGGAAATCTTCCTCTTCGGCTGAGTGAGCGCGGATTCGGAAATCGATGTTGTTGGTAGCGAGAGCAACTCGCGCGAACTTACCGTAGGCGTAGGCGTCCTCCAAGGTAGAGCGTCCGCCGACGAGTACGCCTGCGTCACCGCGGGCGTGCGCGAAGGATCGCGCAACGAGGTCGAGTGCCATGGGCCACGACGCCGGAATCAATTCGCCGTCAGCGTTGCGGATCAGGGGAGTGGTGATCCGATCACCTTGGGTTGTGTACGTGAAAGCGAAGCGCCCCTTGTCGCAGTTCCATTCCTCGTTGACGTCGGGGTCGTCCCCGGCGAGACGACGGAGAACCTTTCCGCGACGGTGGTCGGTGCGCTGAGCACATCCGTCGGCGCAGTGTTCACACACGCTGGGGCTGGACACCAGATCGAACGGTCGCGCCCGGAATCGGTATGCCGTACTGGTGAGCGCGCCGACCGGGCAAACCTGGATCGTGTTGCCCGAGAAGTAGGACTCGAAGGGCTCGTTGGCGTAGATCCCGACCTGTTGAAGCGCGCCGCGCTCGAGGAGATCGATGAACGGGTCGCCGGCGATCTGACTCGAGAATCGCGTGCACCTGGCGCAGAGGACACAACGCTCGCGGTCGAGGAGGATCTCGGACGAGAGGGGGATGGGCTTGGGGTAGGTCCTTTTCTCCTCACCGAACCGGGATTCGGTGCGACCGGTCGACATCGCCTGGTTCTGGAGCGGACACTCGCCGCCCTTGTCGCACACGGGGCAGTCCAGAGGGTGGTTGATGAGCAGGAGTTCCATCACCCCGCGTTGCGCCTTCTCGGCCACAGGCGACGTGAGCTGTGTGGTGACGACCATTCCGTCCGCAACCGGTGTCGTGCAGGACGCCACCGGCTTGCGTTGACCTTCGACTTCCACGATGCACTGGCGGCAAGCACCGACCGGGTCCAGTAGAGGATGATCGCAGAACCGCGGAATCTGGGTGCCGATCATCTCCGCAGCGCGAATGATCAACGTGCCCTGGGGGACCTGGAGTTCCCGGCCGTCGATGGTGAGGGTGACGAGATCATTCGGCGGTGCCGCATCGGTTCCAGTGGTGGCGTCGGCTGCAGTCATGAGACGAACGCTCCTGTCGCGAGAACGGACCGGTGAGGATCGAACGGGCATCCGTTCCCGTCGAAATGCGCTACGTATTCCTCGCGGAAGTACTTCAAGGAAGACATGATCGGGCTGGTCGCTCCATCACCCAACGCGCAGAAGGACTTTCCGAGGATCGTGTCCGAGATATCGAGAAGTTTGGTGAGATCGGCCTCGGTTCCTGTTCCACCTTCGAGCCGACGCAGGATCTGCACCAGCCAGTACGTGCCCTCGCGGCACGGCGTGCATTTACCGCAGGATTCGTGAGCGTAGAACTCGGTCCATCGCAACACCGCGCGCACGATGCAGGTTGTCTCGTCGAATATCTGCAAGGCCTTGGTACCGAGCATGGATCCCGCGGCGCCGACGCCCTCGTAGTCGAGTGGGACATCGAGATGTTCGTCGGTGAAGATCGGTGTCGAGGATCCGCCGGGAGTCCAGAATTTGAGGGTGTGTCCAGCGCGGACCCCGCCTGCGTATTCGAGCAGCTCGCGCAAGGTGATCCCGAGTTCAGCCTCGTACTGGCCGGGGGTGGTGACATGACCCGAGAGCGAATACAGCGTGAATCCCGGTGACTTCTCACTTCCCATCGACCGGAACCACTCCGGGCCGCCCAGGACGATCGACGGAACACTCGCGATGGACTCGACGTTGTTGACGACGGTCGGGCAGGCATAGAGACCGGCGACAGCGGGGAACGGCGGCCGCAGTCGAGGCTGACCGCGTCGTCCCTCCAACGAATCGAGGAGGGCCGTCTCTTCCCCACAGATATAGGCGCCGGCTCCGGCATGGACGACGAGATCCAGATCGAAACCCGAACCGAGGACGTTGCGGCCCAGATATCCGGCCGCGTAAGCCTCGGCGACAGCGGTCTGCAGGCGTCGCAGAACCGGGACAACCTCACCTCTGACGTAGATGAACGCCTTCGCTGCTCGAATTGCGTACGCCGCGATGATCACTCCCTCCACCAACGTGTGTGGGGTCGCCATCATCAACGGCATGTCCTTGCATGTGCCCGGTTCGGACTCGTCGGCATTGACGACGAGGTAGTGAGGCTTGCCGTCTCCTGGCTTGTCTTCGGAGACCTGGGGGATGAAGCTCCACTTGAGGCCTGTCGGGAAGCCCGCGCCGCCACGTCCGCGCAGGCCCGCGTCCTTGACGGTTTCGATCACGGCGTCGGGGGGCGTGGCCAGCGCTTTGCGCAGCGCCTGGTAGCCGTCGCGGCGAAGGTAGCTGTCGAGGGTCCATGAATTCGGTTGATCCCAGTATCGACTCAGGACGGGGGCGAGTGTCATGTCACTTCCCTTCGCCGGGAGCGTCGGCCGCGGAAGCCGAGCCGGGTGGATTGTCGTCGAGAGATCGGCTGATACGTAGTCCGGCAAGAGTTGCATCGCCGACGGTCTGAGCTTCGGCTGCCTCGATTCGCGTATCCGGAAAACCAGCCAGAGTGCGCGCAGTCTGCCGGAACGAGCACAGCGTGGCACCGCGATCGGGTGTCACGCGCTCTCCGGCGCGGAGCGCATCGACGAGTGAGCGCGCCGATTCCGGGGTCTGATTGTCGAAGAACTCCCAGTTGATCATCATGACGGGGGCGTAGTCGCACGCCGCATTGCACTCGATGTGTTCGAGGGTGATCTTACCGTCGGACGTCGAGATGGAGTGTCCACCTTCATCTCTGGAGCCTGTCGAGCCCAGGTGCTCTTCGAGTGCCGCGAGGATGTCGTCGCCGCCCATGATCGCGCACAGCGTGTTGGTGCAGACTCCGACCAGATACTCACCCGTCGGCCCCCGGCGATACATGGAGTAGAAGGTGGAAACTGCGGCGACCTCGGCGCCCGTCAAACCCAGCTTGGCACTGCAGAAATCGATCCCGGCCGGGGTGATGTACCCGTCCTCGGATTGCACGAGATGAAGGAGCGGCAAGAGGGCGGATCGACTGGTGGTCGCGGCGGCGTCAGGCTCACGGTAGCGAGCGATGACGGTTTCGGCGTCGGCGTCGAGTCGGGCCAGTACGTCGGGTGGATAGCTCGATCGTGCGCCAGGGCGTACCAATTGCGTGGGCTCCTCCGGGCGCGGCCCGAGTTCGATGAACACGCGTGACGAGCCGTTCGGGCCGGTCATCGGTCCACTCCGCCCATGACGGGATCGATACTGGCAACCGAAGCGATCACGTCGGACACCATGCCTCCCTCACACATCGCGGCTACTGCCTGAAGGTTGGTGAACGACGGGTCCCGGAAATGGACGCGGTACGGCCGGGTTCCCCCGTCGCTGACCATGTGCACCCCCAGTTCGCCACGCGGAGACTCGACGGCGACGTACACCTGACCTGGCGGCACGCGGATACCCTCGGTGACCAGTTTGAAATGGTGAATCAGACCTTCCATGGAGGACTCCATGATCTTGGCGATGTGCTTCTGCGAGTTGCCGAGGCCATCCGGTCCCACAGCGAGATCGGCAGGCCAGGCGATCTTCTTGTCGTCCACCATGACCGGGCCCGGTTGTAGCTTGTCGAGGCACTGCTCCACGATCTTGAGGGACTCCTTCATCTCCTCGACGCGGATGACGTACCTTCCGTAGCAATCGGATCCGTCGTGTGTCACTACGTCGAACTCGTAGTTCTCGTAGCCGCAGTACGGCTGCGCTCGACGCTGATCGTGGGGGAGACCTGTGGCGCGAAGGACCGGCCCCGTCACCCCGAGCGCCATACAGCCGGTGAGATCGAGATATCCGATTCCCTGGGTACGTGCTTTCCAGATGGAGTTGTCGCTGAGCATCAGTTCGACGTCACGTAACCGTTTCGGTAGGACCTTCAACAATTCCCGAACCTTCGCGACCGACCCGTCGGGTAGATCCTGAGCGAGACCACCAGGCCTGATGTAGGCGTGATTCATCCGCAGTCCGGTGATCGTCTCGAACACGTCCAGAATCAATTCGCGTTCGCGGAATCCGAACAGCATCGCCGTTACGGCGCCGAGTTCCATTCCGCCGGTCGCCAGGGCCACGAGATGTGAGGAGATCCGATTGAGTTCCATCATCATGACGCGAATGACGGTGGCTCGCTCGGGAATGTCGTCGGTGATGTCGAGAAGTTTCTCGACTCCGAGGCAGTACGCGGTTTCGTTGAAGAACGGTGACAGGTAGTCCATTCGAGTAACGAAAGTGACGCCCTGCGTCCAGTTCCGGAATTCGAGATTCTTCTCGATTCCGGTGTGCAGGTAGCCGATTCCACATCGAGCTTCCATGACCGTCTCACCCTCGATCTCGAGAATGAGGCGCAAGACCCCGTGAGTGGACGGATGCTGTGGGCCCATGTTGACCACGATCCGTTCCGCCTCGCCGGTTCGCTGGCGGGCGGCCGCGGTGACGATGTCGTCCCAGTCCTGACCCGATGCCGTGACGACGGTTTCCGTCGTGGCACCGGAGTTGCTTCCTGTCGTCTCGTTCATCAGTTGTACGACCTACGCTCGTCGGGAGGCGGAGTCTGGGCGCCCTTGTACTCGACCGGGATACCGCCGAGCGGATAGTCCTTCCGCTGGGGGTGGCCTTTCCAGTCGTCGGGCATCTCGATGCGGGTCAGGGCCGGATGACCGTCGAAGACGATCCCGAAGAAGTCGTACGTCTCGCGTTCATGCCAGTCATTGGTCGGGTAGATCCCGACGATCGACGGAATATGCGGATCGGAATCCGGCACAGATACTTCCAGCCTGATTCGGCGGTTGTGCGTAATCGAGGCAAGTGGATACACGGCGTGCAGTTCACGACCGGTGTCCTGCGGGTAGTGCACTCCGTCGACACCCAGGCAGAGCTCGAAGCGAAGGTCCGGTTCGTCGCGCAGTCTTCGCGCAACCTGCGGCAAGTGGGAGCGTTCGACGTGCAGCGTCATCTCGTCTCGAAAGATCACCACACGCTCGACTGCAGCGGTGAAAGTGCCACCCGCGCTGCTCAATGCCGCGTCCAACGAATCCGCGACTGCATCGAAATAACCGCCGAAGGGTCGAGAAGCCTTGTCCTCTAGAGAGATCGGAGGGGCAAGCCTGCTGTAGCCCGAGGTGTCGCCAGTGCCGCGGACCCCGAACATCCCTCTCGCGCCGGTGTTACCCGAGGTCATCGCAGCAGCCCCTTCATGTCGATGGTGGGGGTGGATGCCAGTGCGGCGCGCTCGGCTGCCGCGCGTGCCTCTTCGCGGTTCACGCCGAGGGGCATTTCCTGGATCTTTCGGTGCAGTTCGATGATCGCGTTCAGGAGCATCTCCGGCCGCGGCGGACAGCCGGGCAAGTAGATGTCGACCGGCACGATGTGGTCGACGCCCTGAACCACTGCGTAGTTGTTGAACATTCCGCCGGACGACGCGCATACACCCATGGCCAGAACCCATTTCGGCTCGGCCATCTGGTCGTAGACCTGACGAAGTACCGGGCCCATCTTTTGACTGACCCGCCCGGCCACGATCAGAAGGTCTGCCTGTCGCGGCGACGCGCGGAATGCCTCCATACCGAACCGCGCCAGGTCGAAGCGACCCGACGTGGTTGCCATCATCTCGATGGCGCAGCACGCGAGCCCGAAGGTGGCAGGCCACAGTGATCCTTTGCGGGCATAACCTGCCAGGCCCTCGACCGTGGTCAGTAGAAATCCGCTGGGGAGCTTTTCTTCGAGACCCATATCCGACTCTTTTCAGTCGTAACAGCTGCGGTGTGACCGGTTTTGTCTGACTCGTGTGTGCTGTTCCTGTGTTCGCTGAGCTAGTCCCAACCGAGACCGCCTCGTCGCCATTCGTATGCGTATGCCACCGAGACGTTGACTATGAAAAGGCCCATCGCCGCGAGGCCGAACAAACCGAGCGAATCGAAATGCACCGCCCACGGATAGAGGAAAACGATCTCGATGTCGAAGATGATGAACAGCATTGCCGTCAGATAGAACTTGACGGGAAACCGTCCGCCACCAGCGGTACGGGGTGCCGGTTCGATTCCGCATTCGTAGGCTTCGAGTTTCGCCCTGTTGTACCGCTTCGGGCCGACCACGGACGCGAGAACAACCGACACCACAGCGAAGGCCATCGCGATGACCCCGAGAACGAGAATGGGGATGTAAGCGTTCATCTCACCCGAACTCCTCTCCGCTGTGCGGATGTCCGCCTAGCCCGAAGGTGCCGTTAACCCGAAGGTGCCGTTCGATTTCGATACTGCCAGCAATTCGACACTTATGTGACCTGCGACACCCACACTAGGGGAGGCCTCCGACATTGGGTTGATTTTCGAGGTGCCGAGTTTCGCTCTCGAAAGTCCGAAGTAGTCGGCGCCGCAACGAATCACCGCTGCAACGGGTGCTCACCGGCTCAGTTGCCGACGCAGAAGCGCGATGACGGTGGAAGAGAGTTCCATCGGATCTATCGGCTGCGGCACTGAGGCTTCCGCTCGCGACCACGACGCCAGCCACGCATCGTCGGGTCGACCGGTCAGTACGAGGATCGGCGGACAGTCGACGATCTCGTCCTTGAGTTGTTTCGCGACGCCCATGCCGCCCGCCGGACTCGCCTCGCCGTCGAGGATGGCGAGATCGATTCCGCCGGCATCGAGCTTGTCGACGACGATCGGCGCGGTCGCGACCTCGACGTAGTCGATGGTGGGCATCGAAGGATGTGGGCGCTCTCCGAGAGCGAGCCGAACTTGCTCGCGGGTGTGTGCGTCGTCGCTGTAGACGAGGATGCGCACGGGTGCCATGGAGTTGGGCTCTGCGGTCTCGGCGGACACGCGGCCGACGTTACTCCGGGCGGTCCACGGCTACCGGCGAATGTTCAACATCGGCAAGAACTTCCGAGAAATCGCAGCTGGGCTTCACAGCAAACGGCCCCTACCCGGCGATGAACGCCGAAGTAAGGGCCGCCTGAATTGCGTGTGCGCTCAGAAGTTTTCGACGAACTTCGTCAGGCCCTTGCTTGCAGTTTCCAGGGCCGTCTTCTGCGCCTTCTTCACCAGGAAGCCCGGCAGCGGGATCTTGGGATCGATGGTCAGTTCGAAGGTGACCTTGGTTCCACCGTCGGTGGGAGTCAAGACGTACGAGCCGTCCTGCTGGTTCTGCTGGCCGCTCTCGACGAGTGTCCAGGTCACCTTGTCGTCGCCCTCGAAGGTGTAGTCGACTACCTGCTCGTCGTTGATTCCCAGAATGGACACGGCCATGCGAACGCGATGGGGTCGACCGTCGTCGTGGGTGCTCTCGATGGTGATCTTCTTGTGCGCAGACGACCACTCCGGCAGCCGATCGACTGCAGCTACGGCCTTCATCACCGTCGCCGGATCAGCCTTGATCTCGAATTCCTTGACGCCCGAAACGGCCATGAACGTGCTCCTTCTCGCCTTGCGGCAACGGTTCGTGATTACTGCAGTTGCGCAATTAGATCATCGGCGATCAGGGTGGCGTCGAACTAGTCCATGCCGTTCTTGCGCATCTGGTCCCGCAATGCGCCCTGAACGGCTTGTGAAACCCACGAGTTGAGGGAGACTCCGTTCTGATTGGCTGCCTCCTCGGCGCGGGCTTTGATCTGCTCCATCATCCTCAACGTCACTCGGCTGGTATCGCCGCTGACGTCGTCGAACGAGTAAGTGGAGTCCTTCTTCTCGTCGTCTGCCTTCTCGTTTCCGCCCTCGCCGCCGGTCGAATTCGTCGGGCGGACGACGTCGGTCACGATCTCGTTGCCGTCGAGATTGACCCTGACCTCGCGGCCGTCGAGTTTGGTCCCGATCTCCTTGGCCAACTCCGTCGCCGCGGCCAACAAGACCAGGCGGACCGAGGGTTCGATGGCGGCGGACAACGACGCCGCAATCCGGCGCGTGTGATCGTCGCCGAGTTCGGCTGCGGTGACGAGGTCATTCTGCAGCTTCGCGGTGTACTCCGAAATGTCCATGACACCAGAGTGGCGTCAAAAGTGACGTCAGTCAAGGGTGTGGTGACGTCACTCGATCTCGGGGGAGCGCAACCGCTATAGAGTTGCCCAGCACCTGAGGCGAACGGCGCCCGGGTTTCGTGCTGGTCGTTTCGTGCTTGTCGAGGAGTGGGTTGTGCCGAACACGGTGTCGCTGAAAGTGCAGTTGGTGGCGAAGTCCGAGTTCTTCCCGCCCGAGGACATTCCGTGGGAGACGGACGCGGACGGCGGCGAAGCGCTCGTCGAGTTCTCCGGCCGAGCCTGCTACCAGAGTTGGTCCAAGCCGAATCCGCGAACCGCAACCAACGCCGGCTACCTCAGACATCTGCTCGAGGTCGGACACGTTTCGGTGCTAGAGCACGCGACGGTGAGCTTCTACATCACTGGTATCTCGCGCTCGTGCACTCACGAATTGATTCGTCACCGGCACTTCTCGTACTCGCAACTCTCGCAGCGATTCGTTCGCGAGAATGATGCGAACGTTGTCGTGCCTCCCGCGGTCGAAGGTGATCCCGAGCTCGAATCACTGTTTCTGTCTGCCACCGACGAGAGCCGTCGCGCTTACGGCGAACTGCTGACCGCCCTCGAGGGGAAATTGCAATCAGTGCCCGGTGCCCCGATGCGTGGGAAGCAAGCCAGGCAAGCTGCGCGCTCGGTGCTGCCCAACGCAACCGAGACGCGCTTGGTCGTGACCGGGAACTATCGGGCCTGGCGGCACTTCGTCGAGATGCGCGCCACCGAACATGCCGACGTCGAGATCCGGCGAGTCGCGATCGAGTGCCTACGTCAGCTTCGTGACGTCGCCCCAAATGTGTTCGGGGACTACGAGATTCTCCGCGGAAGCGACGGATCGGAAATCGCCGTCAGTGCATTTGCGGCCGAGTCGTGACTCGTGTGCAGAAGTAAGAGCTGAACCGGGTAACCTTCTGACCATGACCTACGGTGATTCCGCTTCTCTTGTCGAGCGTCCGTTCGGCACCATTTCCGTTGCGATGGTGACCCCGTTCACTGCCGACGGGAAGTTGGACGTCGACGCGGGAGTGCGCCTCGCAGCCCATCTCGTCGACAACGGCTGCGACGGCCTCGTTCTTGCCGGCACGACCGGTGAGTCTCCCACCACCACCGAGTCCGAGAAGCTCGACCTGCTCCGCGCAGTGATCGACGCCGTCGGCAACCGCGCGAAGATCGTTGCAGGCGCCGGGAGCAACGACACCGCCCACAGTGTCGAACTCGCCCGTGACGCGGCTCGCGCCGGTGCGCACGGTCTGCTCGTCGTCACCCCGTACTACTCGCGTCCGCCCCAGGCCGGACTCTTTGCACACTTCACCGCCGTCGCCAACGCGACCGACCTGCCCGTCATGTTGTACGACATTCCGCCCCGCTCCGTCGTCCCCATCGAGACCGAAACGATCCGCCGACTCGCCGAGCACCCGCGGATCAAGGCCGTCAAGGATGCCAAGGGTGACCTCAACGCCGGCGCAGAGTTGATCGGCACCACCGAGCTTCAGTTCTTCTCCGGTGACGACCCGCTGAACCTGCCGTGGCTCGCTGTCGGTGCTACCGGCTTCGTCAGCGTCATCGGCCATCTCGTTCCGGGTCGCCTCCGCGACCTCCACACCGCGTTCGTGTCCGGCGACATCGCCCGCGCACGCGAGATAAACCTCAGTTTGATCCCTGTGATTCGTTCCGTTGCCCGCCTCGGCGGTGTCAGCGCTTCGAAGGCGGGTCTGCGACTCATCGGAATCGATGTCGGAGAACCACGCCTTCCGCAGGTTGCACCCACTAAAGAGCAGATCGACGGTCTTGCCGCCGATCTGCATGCGGCAGGAGTTTTGTAAATGACCCGTCCCCCCCGACGTCGTAGTGCCAGTCGTCAAGCCGGTCCGCCTTCGCCTCCGGCTCCCGAGACGGCCGCGAAGGCCGCACCGGTAGAGGCACCAGCTGCGCCGGCGGCAGAAGCGGCCCCCGCCGCAGCCGCCCCGCCCAAGAAGGCCGCAGCAGCCAAATCTGCAGCGACCAAGTCCGCCGCCACCAAATCTGCTGCACCCAAGAAATCGACCGAAGACAGGTCGCCACGCAAATCTGCCGGCGGCAACCGTCCGGCAGCGTCGAAGGCGGGCAACGGGCGCGGAAACAAGCGCCCCGAGAACCGTCCGGCCGTCGATCCCACCGGTCGCCTCGGAACACCCCCGAAGGCGCCGGCATCAGGTCTGCGCATCGTCGCTCTCGGTGGCATCGGCGAAATCGGTCGCAACATGACGGTGTTCGAGCACCGCGGCAAGTTGCTGATCGTCGACTGCGGTGTGCTGTTCCCCGAGGACCAGCAGCCCGGCGTCGACCTGATCCTCCCGGACTTCCGCTACATCGAAGACCGTATGGACGACGTCGAAGCCGTCATCTTGACTCACGGCCACGAGGATCACATCGGTGCTCTGCCGTTCTTGCTGCGCCTGCGCGCGGACATTCCGGTCATCGGCGCGAAGTTCACTCTCGCCCTCGTTGCCGCCAAGTGCCGCGAGCATCGCCTGCGACCGAACCTCGTCGAGGTCGTCGAAGGAAACACCACCACTCACGGCCCGTTCGACTGCGAGTACTTCGCCGTCAACCACTCGATTCCCGACGCGCTCGCGATCGCGATTCGCACCGACGCCGGAGTTGTACTGCACACCGGTGACATCAAGCTCGATCAGCTGCCTCTCGACGGCCGCTTGACCGACCTCGCCGGTTTCTCCCGCCTGGGCGACGAGGGTGTCGACCTGTTCCTCGTGGACTCGACCAACGCCGAGGTCCCGGGATTCGTCACGCCCGAGCGTGAAATCGGGGGAGTGCTCGACAACGTCATCGGCAAGGCGAAGCAGCGCGTCATCGTGGCATCGTTCGCCAGCCACGTGCACCGCATCCAGCAGGTCGTCGACGTTGCCGCTCGGTACAACCGTCGCATCGTCTTCGTCGGCCGCTCGATGGTCCGCAACATGCAGATCGCCCAGGATCTCGGCTACCTCACGGTGCCAGACGGACTGGTCGTCGACATCGACACCGCCGCCACCCTTCCCGACGATCGCCTGGTGCTCATTTCGACGGGTTCGCAGGGTGAGCCGTTGGCAGCGCTCTCGCGGATGGCACGCGGCGAACACCGCCAGATCAACATCCGTGCCAACGACCTGGTCGTTCTCGCATCCTCGCTGATTCCGGGTAACGAGAACTCCGTTTTTGCCGTGGTCAACGGCTTGGCCAAGCGCGGTGCCACCGTCGTGACGCAGCAGAGCGCCAAGGTTCACGTCTCGGGCCACGCGTCCGCCGGTGAGTTGCTCTACCTGTACAACGCGGTTCGGCCCACCAACGCCATGCCCGTCCACGGTGAATGGCGGCACCTGCGTGCCAACGCCGCCCTTGCCAAGGCCACCGGCGTTCCGGAAGAGCGCATCGTGCTGGCCGAGGACGGCGTCGTGGTCGACATGGTCGACGGCCTCGCCGAGATCGTCGGACGCGTACCGGTCGGACACGTCTACGTCGACGGTCTTTCAGTCGGTGACGTCGGCGAGCCGACGCTCTCCGATCGACTCGTACTCGGTGAAGGCGGCTTCATCGCCATCACCATCGTCATCAACGAGTCGACAGGACGCGCAGTCAGCACTCCCGAGGTGTCCGGCCGCGGTTTCTCCGACGATCCGACGGCACTCAAGGCCGCCGCGGATCTCGTGGAATCGGACCTGGCCCGATTGGCGAGCGAAGGCGTCATCGACGCTCATCGCATCGCGCAGTCCGTGCGCCGCGTCGTCGGACGCTGGGTCGCGGACAAGTACCGCCGCCGTCCGATGATCATTCCGACGGTCATCGCGGTTCCGTAGATTCGGCACAGCAGGTCGCTTCCGCTCGAACCCGGTCCGGTTCGAGTACTTTGGCGAAGGTGACCTTCGCTCATGACGAACGACTCGCCCTGGTGGACAGCATGGTCGAGTTCGGCCCCGATGCTCCGACACTGTGTGGGGAGTGGACCAATCGTGACCTGGCAGCACATCTGATTGTCCGGGAGCGGCGTCTCGACGCCGCTCCCGGAATCATGTTGAGCCCTCTTGCCGGTCACACCGAGAGCGTTCGAAAGGCCGCAGCGGCGCGTCCGTGGGAGGAGATCCTCGACGACGTTCGGAGCGGGCCGCCGCGATGGTCGCCGATGTACTGGCTCGACGCGCAGGTCAACACCACCGAGATGTTCGTTCACCACGAAGATGTACGCCGCGCACATCTGAACTGGGCGCCGCGTCCGTTGTCGGAGGGTCGGCAGGCTCAGCTGTGGAAGTACGCACGCCAGATCGGCAAGATGGGCTACCGCAAGGCTGCTGTCGAGGTAATTTTCGAACTTCCCTCCGGCGAGAGTGCGGTCGTCCATAAATCCGGCTCTCGCAGTGTTGTCTTGCAGGGCGAACCCGCCGAGTTGCTGCTGCACGCATTCGGTCGCAACGAAGTGAAGATCGAAGCCAAAGGTGAACTGGCCGACGTCCAATCCGTGATGGCGCTCGATCGCAGTTTCTGATTGCCTTTTTCTACCTGAGTGGCGCTCGAACGACGGGTTGCGAAGATCACGTTTCGCACTCGCGACCAGTGTTGCTGGTGTTGCGGATGGTCCAGATGGGGTCGCACAGACTAGCCTGAACTCCATGGCAGGTAAGTCGAGCGCCCGGGGATCCAGTACAAGCACGTCCACGTCCAGGGCATCGACCAGGTCGTCAGCCTCCACTCCGAGTGCGCGCACGACCGCAAAACCTCGCACCTCGCGCACCACACGGACCGTGTCGACTCCTCGGAACGTCACGACTTCGGCCAGGGCTGGTGGGCGCCCGGCCTCGGGCAAAGGCTCCAAGCCAGCGCCCAAGAAGGCCTCCGGTACGTCGTCGGCCGCGCGCCGCCCGGTATCGAAAACGTCTCAGCGGGCCAGCCCGTTGGCGGCTGTCGGCAAGGGAATCGGAGCCGGGTGGTCCCTGGCTGCCCGCGGCGTCGGCGCCACCACACGCACCGTCAGTAAGGTCGGCGAGATCGAAGCCGGCCACCGCCGCGACGGAATAGCGCTCGGCCTGATCGCATTCAGCGTCGTCATCGCCGGCGGCGTCTGGTTCAAGGCCGGTGGTCCGATCGGCGGCGGCATCGACACCCTTGTGCGCGCTATCTTCGGCGCGGCCTCGGCCGTGCTCCCCATCGTCGGCGTCGGCCTCGCGATCCTGTTGATGCGCACAGAACCGAAACCTGAGATCCGCCCCCGACTGATCATGGGATCGTTGCTGGTCGGTCTGCCGGCGCTCGGCCTCTGGCACATCATCTCGGGTTCACCGACAGACTCCACCGGTCGCTCCAACGGAGCAGGGTTCGTCGGGTACGTCGTGGGGGGCCCGCTCACCAACGGGCTCACCGTCTGGCTGTCTGCGCCGCTGCTGGTCATCGCCGCCGGATTCGGAATCCTCCTTCTGACCGGAACCACGCTGCGTGAGGTGCCGAGCAAGTTCCAGTCCTTCTTCGGTGCCTCGTATCGCTCGGACGAATACGGCGACTACGGATCCGAATTCGACGAGGATGGCGAGCACCACTACGGCGAATCTGCTTACGATCCTTCACTGTTCGACGCCGACGGCTACCCGGTCGACACCTACGCCGAGCCACCGCTCAAGCCCGCCAAGCGGACCAGCCGACGCGCACCGATCGACAACTACCCGACGGACGAGTTCGAATCCGGCGACAAGAAGACCGAAGTACTCGGTCTGTGGAACGCCGACGACACCGCAGTACCCGACGAGCCCGTCGTGGCTGCTGCCGCGCCCGTCGTGGAGACTCCGGCGCCGCGCCCCAAGGTGCCGGCCCGTTCCGTCCCTATCGCCAAGCCTGTGCCGAAACCCGAACCGGAGCCGGAGGAGAAGGAACACTTCGTCACCGATCGGGTCACCGACGGCGACTACAACCTCCCTCCGACGACGTTGCTGATCGAAGGGGACCCGCCCAAGCTCCGCAGTTCTGCGAACGACGCGATGATCGAAGCGATCAGCGAGGTCCTCGAACAGTTCAAGATCGACGCCGCCGTTACCGGATTCACCCGAGGCCCGACAGTGACGCGGTACGAGGTCGAACTCGGCCCAGGCGTGAAGGTCGAGAAGATCACCGCGCTCGCCCGCAACATCGCCTATGCAGTGGCTACCGACAACGTCCGTCTCCTGGCCCCCATTCCGGGTAAGTCCGCGGTGGGCATCGAGGTACCGAACTCCGACCGCGAAATGGTTCGCCTCGCCGACGTGCTGAACGCGCCGAGCACCCGACGCGATCACCATCCACTGGTGATCGGTCTGGGCAAGGACATCGAAGGTGACTTCGTCAGTGCCAACCTCGCGAAGATGCCCCACCTTCTGGTGGCAGGTTCGACCGGCTCGGGTAAGTCGAGCTTCGTGAACTCGATGCTCGTCTCGTTGCTCACCCGAGCAACGCCGGAAGAAGTACGGATGATCCTCATCGACCCGAAGATGGTCGAGCTCACGCCGTACGAAGGTATCCCGCACCTGATCACGCCGATCATCACTCAGCCGAAGAAGGCCGCGGCAGCGCTGGCCTGGTTGGTCGAGGAGATGGAACAGCGTTACCAGGACATGCAGGCCAACCGGGTGCGTCATATCGACGACTTCAACTCCAAGGTCAAGTCCGGCGAAATCACCGCCCCGCTGGGCAGCGAGCGCGTCTACCGTCCGTACCCGTACATCCTGGCAATTGTGGACGAGCTGGCCGACCTCATGATGACCGCTCCCCGCGACGTCGAAGAAGCGATCGTCCGCATCACGCAGAAAGCCCGTGCTGCCGGTATCCACCTGGTGCTGGCAACGCAGCGCCCCTCCGTCGACGTCGTCACCGGCCTGATCAAGACCAACGTGCCGTCTCGTCTGGCGTTCGCGACGTCTTCACTGACGGACTCGCGAGTCATCCTCGATCAGCCAGGCGCCGAGAAGCTCATCGGTATGGGTGACGGCCTCTTCCTGCCCATGGGTGCGGGTAAGCCGACCCGTATGCAGGGCGCGTTCATCACCGACGAAGAAATCTCGGCGGTCGTCGACTTCGCGAAGAACCAGGCGGAGCCCGAGTACACCGAAGGTGTCACCGCGCAGAAGGCCGGGGAGAAGAAAGACGTCGACCCCGACATCGGCGACGACATGGATGTCCTCTTGCAGGCCGTGGAATTGGTGATCACCAGCCAGTTCGGTTCGACGTCGATGCTTCAGCGCAAGCTGCGAGTCGGGTTCGCCAAGGCCGGCCGACTGATGGACCTCATGGAAAATCGTGGCGTCGTCGGACCCAGCGAGGGCTCGAAGGCCCGCGAGGTACTCATGAAGCCTGAGGAACTCGACGGTCTGCTGTGGTCGATTCGCGGCGGCGACCCGGATGAGGCACCCGCAGACGAGTAGGGACACCTCGGCGGACAAGCCGTCGACAGACGACCGGAGGAACCCGTGCATGTGACGCCGTTGGCTTGGGGAATCACGATCGTGGTGATCCTCGGCCTGTTCGTCTTCGACTTCTTCGCCCACGTCCGCACGCCGCATGCGCCGACCTTCCGGGAGTCCGCGTTCTGGTCGACGGTCTACATCTCGATCGCCATCGTCTTCGGCCTCGTCGTGATGTGGATCTGGGGCACCACGTACGGCGGTGAGTACTTCGCCGGCTATGTCACGGAAAAGGCGCTCTCGGTCGACAATCTGTTCGTCTTCGTGATCATCATGTCGACCTTCGCGGTACCACGAGAGTTCCAGCAGAAGGTATTGCTGATCGGCATCGTCCTCGCGTTGGTGATGCGCGGAATCTTCATCGGTGTCGGTGCCGCCGCCATCAACGCATACAGCTGGGTGTTCTACCTCTTCGGTGCGTTCCTGATCTACACCGCGTACACCCTGATCCGCGATCACGGGCATGAGAAGGAAGCCGAGGAGAAGCGCGACAGTCGCATCATCTCGCTCGTGAAACGGGTGCTGCCGACTACCGAGGAATACGACGGCGACAAACTGATCACCCGGATCGACGGCAAGCGCGTCGTGACTCCGTTGTTGTTGGCGCTCATCGCAATCGGCTTTGCCGACGTGCTCTTCGCGCTCGATTCGATTCCGGCGATCTACGGTCTGACTCAGGAACCGTATCTGGTGTTCACCGCCAACGCCTTCGCACTGATGGGCCTACGGCAGCTGTACTTCCTGATCGGCGGGTTGCTCGAACGGCTGGTCTATCTCTCGTACGGGCTCTCGATAATCTTGGCGTTCATCGGTGTGAAACTGGTACTTCACGCGTTGCACGAGAACACCCTCTCGTTCGTCAACGGAGGTGAACACGTCTCCGTGCCGGAAATCTCCACGGCACTCTCACTCGGAGTGATCATCGGAGTATTGGCGGTGACGACGGTCGCGAGCCTGTTGAAGACTCGCGACCGGGCCGGGGAGTAGGCCGACGCTCTCAGGCGCTGAACTGACCCAACACCGGAACCCACTCGGTGATCCGGACCTTCTCGATCAAATCGGCGATCGCGAACGGGTCGTGGGTGAAGAGGAGTGAAACGGTGTCGGCGTCAGCGGCGTCGACGATGATCAGCGCGCCGTTTCCATCTGCAAACGGGCCAGATGACAGAACGATCGAGCGGGAAACCAGATCCGCGAGCCAGGCGCGGTGATCGCTGCGGACTTCGTCGCGCTGAGGGGTCTTCTCGGGTGCGTAGGTGTATTCGACGAGGAACAACGACATCGTGAACCGCTTTCGGAGGCTGGTGATCGAGACAGGTGTGTTTGAAGAGTCTGAACGGTTCAGAGAGTCAGGAGCATGCGAGTATTGCCGAGTGTGTTGGGTTTCACATAGCTCAGATCGAGGAACTCGGCGACGCCGGCGTCGTAGGACCGACACATTTCCGCATAGACCTCGGCGGTGACGGGAGTGCCGTCGATCTCCGCGAATCCGTGACGGTGGAAGAACTCGGTCTCGAACGTCAAAACGAACAACCGTTCCAACTCCAATTCCTTGGCGACCTCGATGAGTTTGTCGACGACGTGGAAACCTGCGCCCTGCCCTTTCGCAGTCGGATCGACTGCTACGGTGCGGATCTCACCCAGGTCCGCCCACAGCACATGCAGTGCGCCGCAGGCGATTACCTGGTCACCCCGCTCGGCGACCCAGAACTCCTGGACTGCCTCGTACAGCGTCACGAGATTCTTCTCGAGGAGGATCTTGCCGGCGTAGATGTCGATCAGACGCTTGATTTCGGGGATGTCCGACGTTCGCGCGCGACGCACGATCAACTGGCTCTCGGTATAGGTCGGCGCGGTCGAAGTCATGTGGTGCACATTAGTCAATGGCCCTACCGATATTCTAAGTCGCGTGCCTGTCCGCCCCACGCAATTCCCGCGCCGCTCGGCTGTATCCCGGGTTCGGCTCACCGCCTGTGCGGTGATCCGATGAGTACCCCGCGCGATCAGACCGACGCCCATCGCGCCGCCGTCGGCCCGTCCGACGGCACACCTGTCGCGGACAACCCGGTTCCGTTGCTGAACATCGCGAACATTCTCACGATGATCCGAATGGTTCTTGTTCCGGTGTTTCTCGTTGTTCTGTTCGTCGACGGCGGACACTCGACGTGGTGGCGTCTCGGGGCGATGGGCGTGTTCATCGTCGCCGCGATCACGGATCGGATCGACGGCCAATTGGCTCGGAAGTACGGTCTGGTCACCGATTTCGGGAAACTCATGGACCCGATCGCGGACAAGGCGCTGATCGGAGCCGCGCTGATCGGGCTCTCGGTTCTCGGTGATCTGTCGTGGTGGGTGACCGGAGTGATCATCGCCAGGGAACTCGGAATCACGCTGCTGCGGTTCGCGGTTCTGCGGCACGCGGTCATCCCGGCGGGCAAGGGCGGCAAGCTCAAGACCCTCGTGCAGGCCGTTGCGATCGGGTTCTACCTCTGCCCGCTGCCGAGCAGTTGGGACATCGTCAGCGGGCTGCTGATGGCCGCTGCCGTCGTGCTGACGGTGGCGACGGGAATCGAATACATCGTGCAGGCGATCAGGCTTCGCGCCGGAGTTCGCGCAGTCGAGTCATGACCGACCCGCTGCTCGGACTCGGAGTGGTCGAACTTGTCGAGGCCCTCGGCGCCGCGAAGCAGACTGTCGCCGCCGCCGAATCTCTGACAGCAGGGCTGTTCACGGCTGCAGTCGCGTCGGTGCCGGGGTCGAGCGCGGTGCTGCGTGGGGGTCTGGTCGTGTACGCGACCGATCTGAAAGCAACACTGGCTGGTGTGGATCCAGGCCGCCTGGCAACGGACGGCCCCGTGTCCGAGAGCACGGCGGTGGCATTGGCGCTCGGCGCCCGGACGAAGTGCGGTGCGGACTGGGGTATCGGTCTGACCGGAGTCGCCGGTCCGAGTGAGCAGGACGGACACCCGGTCGGAACAGTGTTTCTCGGTATCGCCGGCCCTGACGGAACCGAATGCGAACCGCTCGCGCTCGGCGGCGAACGGTGGGAGATTCGGACAACCGCGGTCGCGACTGCCGTGTCGCGGTTGCGTGATCGTGTCGTAGAGCGTGCGGCACGATAGGCTCGGGAACCAATCGGATGTGTTCGGACGTTGACGATTGTGAAGACGTACGACCATGCACGATGAGGTCACGGATGAAGGAGGAGCGAGATGGCGCTGCTATTGCGTGAGGCAATCGGTGACAGTCTCCGGCGTACGCGCGTTTCGCAGAGCCGCACGCTACGTGAGGTCTCGAACAGCGCGCGTGTGAGCTTGGGCTATCTGTCCGAAGTGGAACGTGGACGTAAGGAAGCATCGAGCGAATTGTTGGCGGCGATCTGTGATGCGCTCGCAGTCCCACTGTCCGACGTGCTGGTCGACGTGAGCGAGACCCTGGCCACGAAGAAGAGCGCTCCGGTAGCTGGTCGGCAGGTTGCCGAACCTGCCGTGTCGGCTTCCGGCTCTGTCTCGGCTTCCGGTTCGCCGACTATCGCACGCGATACCCGCGTCGTGATTCCGGCACCGAACGCTCGAAGGTTGGCGGCGGCGTAGCCACTACCGGCCGTAACCGATAGATTTTGTACGTAACCGCCGGTTTCCAGCAGGTGGGGTCAGAGCAGATAGGGCGCAGCCCTTGTTTCGGTGCGCGACGGTCGCGCTCCGGGTCGCGTTCGGCGCGGCGCATCAGATGGAGGCAGGATCAAACCAATGGCTAATCCTTTCGTCAAGGGCTGGAAGTACCTGATGGCGCTCTTCAATTCGAAGATCGATGAGAAGGCAGATCCAAAGGTTCAGATTCAGCAGGCGATCGAGGACGCACAGCGCCAGCATCAGGCGTTGTCCCAGCAGGCTGCGTCGGTGATCGGTAATCAGCGTCAACTCGAGATGAAGCTCAGCCGTCAACTCGACGAGGTCGAAAAGCTCAACGCCAACGCGCGCCAGGCAGTCAACCTCGCCGATCAGGCCGCTGCTGCCGGCGACAACGACAAGGCGATTCAGTACACCAACGCTGCAGAAGCTTTTGCGGCCCAGTTGGTGACGGCCGAGCAGGGCGTCGAGGATCTGAAAGCACTGCACGACCAGTCCTTGCAGGCAGCCGCTCAGGCCAAGAAGGCCGTCGAGCAGAACGCGATGACACTGCAGGCAAAGGTTGCCGAGCGCACCAAGCTGCTCAGCCAGCTCGAGCAGGCCAAGATGCAGGAGCGCGTGAGCGAGTCCCTTCGTTCCATGGACAGCACGCTGTCGGCTCCGGGCAACACACCCAGCCTCGATGCTGTGCGCGACAAGATCGAACGTCGCTACGCTGACGCACTCGGCTCTGCCGAGCTCGCCCAGAACTCCGTTCAGGGCCGCATGATGGAGGTCCAGCAGGCCTCGGTCCAGATGGCAGGGCACAGTCGTCTCGAGCAGATTCGTGCATCCATGAAGGGCGAGGCGCTGCCGTCCGGCGGCGCAGCAGCCACTCCCGCGACTCCGTCCGTCGAAAAGCAGCCCCCGGCTGCCGGTCAGACCGGGCAGTAGCCGAATCCTCGATGTCGGCAGTGATGCTCTGATGTTTTCTTCACGAGACGGTCGATCTGGGCGTGAGCCCCGGTCGGCCGTTCCCGTTTCCGTATCCGGCGCTTTCGGAGCCTTGGGACGCACCGCGGATACATTGCGCGAGGTCGGGCTTTCGGCGGCGGATGCCGCTCGGCGGTGGCAGGACCCGCGGGCCAAGTTCGAGCGCAAGCGTGCCCGTGCGCGCCGACGCGCTCAGCGTTGGGGTTTCATGTCCGGCGGATCCGTGGTCGGCACGGCCGGCCTCGCTGTCGCGTCGGCTCCAGAGTGGTCGGTGGTCGTGGCAGGCGGGGGAGCGGCACTGTTCGCGGTTCCCGCCGTGATCGCGGTCGGCCGCTACCGTTCGATGAGTTCCGGCCCGCCGCCGTCAGCGCCGATTCGCCGGCGGCTGCCACCGTCGTCGTCTCGCGCGTTCATCCCGATGTCGCGCCTCATCGGCGCCGAGACTTCGCTGTTCGAGATCTTGAGTGTGCTCAGACGCGCCGACACCATCGACCCCGGTGAGTTGGACGAAATCACTGTTACCGCCGATTCGGCACTGAGAGCGATGTTCGCGGTGTCTTCGGATGTCGTCGCGATGGAACGCGCTGTGGCCGCGACGCCGAAGGTAACCGAACCTCTTGATCCCACCATCGACGGCGCAGTCCGTGAGTTGCAGTCGGGGTTGGATCAGTACGAGGATCTGGTGACTTCGGCAGCTGCTCTGACAGCGCCTCACAGCCCGTCGGCGCTCGTGGGATTCAACCGAGAGCTTTCGGCGCTGCACGCGGCCGCCGAGCGGCTCTCGGCGCTTGCCGACGCCATCGGCGAGGTGGACGACATCACCCGCAAGTACAACTGATCGGCTCTCGCGCCTGATCAATGCTCCCTGTTCGACATCTCAGTCGTCGGCGCCGCGGGCCGCCAATGCTTCGCCCATTGCGTCCGCGGTCATCAGGGTGCCGACGATGACCGGCACTGCGAAGGATCGCAGCGAGAATCCGAGCCCTCGCGCCTTGCGTGCCTCGGACACCTGTGTGATGACCTCGAACATCAGCGGGATACACCGGATCGTCATTGCGAGGAGCAAGGCGATCCGTTCGGGATTGACGCCGAAGCGTCGCAAGGGTGTCAGAAATCTGGTGATCGCGTCGAGCATCTCGGAGATCCGTGTGGTCAGACCCATGATCGCCGCGAAGGCGATCGAAATGATCAGAACCCCGCAAACGACGGCCGCTCGCTGCCATCCCGCGACTACCAGCTGGAACGCCCCGATGAAGAGCAACATCCACAGCGCCGGACGCAGCTGCCGGATTGCAGTCATCGGAGGAATGCGCGCAATCGCGTACAGGGCCACAACTACGATCGTGGGAGCTGCCAGTTGCCACGGCTCACGCACGAAGATCGAGACGGCGAGAATGGCCACGACCAAGGCGAAGAGCTTGATTCCCGTCGGCATCCGGTGCAGGAGTGAGCAGCCCGGTCGGTAGACGCCGAGAGTGGTCACGAGACCAACGACCGGTAGTGATCGATGGAGTCGGCGGGGGAGCCGTCAGCGACGACGCGGCCTTGGTCGACGACCAACACCCGTTCGAAGGATTCGAGGAGATCGAGTTGGTGGGTCACGACGATCAGTTGCTGATCGAGTGACGCGAATACCGAGCTGATCAGCCGAGAGTTGCGAAGGTCGAGGAGCGTGGTGGGTTCGTCGGCGACGAGTACGTTCGGTTCCGTCACCATGATGGCCGCGAGCGCGAGGAGCTGTTTCTGCCCGCCCGAAAGCTGGTGGGTGGGATGGTCGGCGTGCCCGGCGAGGCCGTAGCGTTCGAGCACCGAGGCCACCTTTGCGGCGCGCTCGGCTTTGCCCAATCCGCTACGGCGGAGCGAGAATTCGATGTCCTCGGCAACCGTCGGCATCACGATCTGGTGGTTGGGATCGGTGAAGACGAATCCGACCTGCTTGCGTACGTCGCGGCCCTTCTTCGCCGTGTCCAAGCCGTTGACGTGGACGTGTCCTTCCGTTGGAACGACCAGTCCGTTGATCATGCGAGCGAGGGTCGACTTGCCGCTTCCGTTCGCACCCACGATTCCGATTCGCTGCTCGCTCAGTCGCAGATTTATCTGCTGCAGGACCGTTCGTTCACCGAAGCTGTGTCCGACGTTCTCGAAGACGATCTCACTCATCGGAGATTAATTCGCCACCACGGTCTTGTTCGACGAGATCACCGAGTCGCGCAGCAGTGCTGGGTATGCCCGATGAACCTGGGACGCGACCAACGCGGTGACGACCGCTTTTGCGGCGTCGAGAGGAATGAAGGCGGCGTTGGCCGACCATGCGGCAACGAAGCTCATGTGTCCGCGGACCATCATTCCGACGATGCCGAACGCGTAGAGAATGACCACGCCGCCGAGAAGGTTGATGCCGATGCCCGCGATGATCCGGTACTTGGGCAGCATCTTGGCAGTCAGCCATCCGATGACAAACGCCGTCGGGATCCAACCGATGAGGAATCCGGCTGTCGGGCTGGAGAGAGACACGAGTGCGGTGCGACCGCCGGCAAGGACCGGTAGACCGACTAATCCCAGGGCAATGACCGTCAGGACGGCGAGAACACCCTTGCGCGGTCCGAGTAGAGCGCCGGCCATCATGACGCCCATGGACTGAAGTGTGATCGGCACGCCGGAAATGCCGATGTTGATCGACCCGGGGAGGCCCAGCGCGATGATGAGTGCGGCGAAGACGGCTACATGCGCGAGATCGCGAGCGGGGAAACGGGTCGTAGACACTGCGGACGTGCTCCTTCGGCATACGGGATCGAACTTCGCGAGTTTACGCCAGGAGCAAGCTCCGATGGGTTGGACACCTGACCTGCGTGAGGGCCGGTCTCGGGGTGAACCCTGATCTTTACCTGAACTTGCCGCTGAGCTGCTGCTTTGTCACGCCAGACCTGTCAGGCTGGTTCTACGGATGAAGCAGCACCTGTCCGATTCGACTGATTATTCAACGGCACGTTGGAGGTAAGCATGTTTTGGAAGATCGTTTTGGCCGTCGTCCTGGTGTGGGTCGCACTCGCGGTGGTCGGTGCCCTGATCAAGGGGCTTTTCTGGGTTTTGGTTGTCGGCGCCGTCGGCTTCGGAATCTATTTCCTGGTGAAGGCGATGTCGGGAAGTGACGACAATTCGCCCGCTTCGCGGTTCTGACGGGCAAGATCTGCCCTATGGAAAACTTCCCCGAGGACTGGCAGCGCGCGATTGTCATCGTGGCGCATCCCGATGACATCGAATACGGCGCAGCCGCAGCAGTGGCGCAGTGGACCGATCGCGGCAAAGACGTGCGATATGTCCTGGCCACGCGCGGCGAGGCCGGAATCGCCGGTCTGTCGCCCGAGGAGTCCGGCCCGGTCCGCGAGGAAGAAGAGCGTCGCTCGGCCGCGATCGTCGGTGTCAGTGAGGTGGAGTTCCTCGGCCTGCCCGACGGTCGTCTCGTGGAAGGCTTGGAGTTGCGCTCGACTCTCGCCGCAGCAATTCGTCGTCACCGCCCGGAATTAGTGGTGACGATGAACTTCTCCCATACCTGGGGACCTGGCTACCTCAACAGCGCGGATCACCGAGCGCTCGGGATCAGCGTCCTGGACGCGACCGCTGATGCGGCGAACGAATGGATCTTTCCGTCATTGACGGCGCAGGGACTGGCGCCGTGGTCCGGCGTTCGGTGGGTTGCGGTCAACACGATGACTCCTACACACTGCGTCGACGTGACGTCGACGGTCGATCGCGCCGTGGATTCGCTCGCGGAACATGCGCGATATCTGGCGGCGTTGAGTTCCACGCCGATCCGGGAACAGGCGCGCGCACAGATCGACATGGTCAGCGGACCGAAGCCTGGATTCGACGCCGAGCGCGCAGTTGGTTTCGAGTTGTACTATTTCTGATGATCTCTGAGCGAGAGAACTCGCAAGTCCCGACGGGATTACCGGTGACTTGTCCGGTATTGTGTTACATACGATGGTAATCCGTAACGCAGATGGCCCAATTGTCCCTCGCAAGGCAGACGGTCAGCGCATCCCCAGCCGCGAGATCGACGACGTGATTCTCGACGCAGCAAGGTCGTGTGTCCTCGATTTCGGAATGCAGCGAACCACACTGGCGGAGATCTCGCGTCGCGCCGGCGTGAGCCGGCCGACCGTCTACCGGCGATGGCCGGACACGCGAGCCGTCGTCGCGGATCTGCTCACCCGGGAGATTCGATCGGTGCTGCCCGAGGTGACCTTCACCGGGTCTGCGGCCACATTGCTCGTGGAAGCGATCGGGGACGTCGTCGGCCAGATTCGCGACCATCCGCTCTTCGTGAAGATTCGGCACGCTGATCAAGAGTTGCTCACCACCTACATCGTGGACCGACTCGGCGCGAGCCAGAAGTCGATTCTCGAACTGATCACTTCCGTCGTCGCTGCCGGTCAACAAGACGGTTCGATTCGCGAGGGAAGCGTCAACGAGATTGCGGCGATGGTTCTACTGATGGCTCAGTCCGTCGTCATCTCCGCACCGACTCTCGAGCCGGAACTTTCCGCCGACGCGTCGGTCGAGCAACTCAGACATGCGGTCGCTGCGTATCTGGCACCTGCAAAGAATTCGGGAGAATAGCTGTGGACCCTCGAGATTCAGCAGGCAGTGATTCAGCAGGCGGCGATTCAGCTCTCAATGCACACCGGCGTACTCGTGAGCTCGAGCAGTTGGCGAACGGCGATTCGGTTGACGTCCTGGTCATCGGCGGCGGAATCACCGGTGTCGGTGTCGCTCTCGACGCCGTGACTCGTGGGCTCAGTGTTGCGCTGGTCGAAAAGCACGACCTCGCGTTCGGCACCAGCCGCTGGAGTTCGAAACTGGCACACGGCGGCCTTCGGTACCTGGCTTCCGGCAATGTCGGTATAGCGCGTGAAAGTGCGGTCGAGCGCGGCATTCTCATGACGCGCACCGCGCCGCACCTCGTTCGCGCCATGCCTCAACTCGTACCGCTGTTGCCCGAAACGTCGTTCTTCGGGAAGGCCCTGGTGCGTACCGGTTTCCTGGCCGGTGACGCTCTGCGCATGTCGGCGCGAACCCCGGCTTCGGTTTTACCCAGATCACGGACGGTCAGCGCTGCGCGGGCGCGCGAATTGGCTCCCGCGGTCAAGCAGGAGAACCTACGAGGCGCCTTGACCGCGTTCGACGGGCAGCTCATCGACGACGCCCGGCTCGTCGTCGGCATCGCCCGAACCGCAGCGTCCTACGGCGCGCGAATCCTGACCCGCGTCGGTGCATACGACGTATCCGGAACGTCGGCCACCTTGCGCGACGAGTTGACCGGGTCCGAGTTCTTGATGCGTGCCCGCGTCGTGGTCAATGCGACCGGTGTCTGGGCTGATCAGGTCGACTCCAGCATCACCCTGCGCCCCAGCCGCGGGACGCACCTGGTGCTCGATGCAGCGCGATTGGGGAACCCCACGGCAGCACTGACCGTGCCGATTCCCGGCGAGACCAACCGTTTCGTCTTCGCGCTGCCCGCGCAGCTCGGCCGGATCTACCTCGGGTTGACCGACGAAGCAGCGCCGGGACCGGTGCCCGACGTACCGACGGCGTCCGAGGACGAGATCGACTTCCTGCTCGACACCGTGAACACGGCGTTGGAAGTTCCGCTGACCCGTGAGGACGTCTTGGGGACCTTCGCGGGTCTGCGTCCGCTGCTGGACACCGGTGAAGGCTCGACGGCCGACCTCTCGCGCAATCACGCTGTAGTCCGTTCGGACTCGGGCTTGGTCACGGTGGTGGGCGGAAAACTCACGACGTACCGCAAGATGGCCGAAGACGCCGTCGACGCCGCGGTCGAGGTCGGATCGCTGAGCGCCGGGGCGTGTCGGACACGCGCGTTGCCGCTGGTAGGCGCTGCATCACCGGTGGAATTGAAAAAGATCAAGGCACCGGCGTCGTTGGTGGCGCGATACGGCGCAGAGGCCGAGGTCGTGGCCGCGGCGAGCAGCGATCGACTCCGATCGGTTGCGGACTTGGAGATCTGCGGCGCCGAGTTCGATTTCGCGGTATCGCATGAAGGCGCACTCGACGTCGACGACGTCCTTGATCGCAGGACGAGAATCGGATTGGTGGCTTCGGATCGCGAACGCGCACTGGGTGCGGCGGAACAGGCCTTTCACTCGGTGTGACACTCTGATCCGGTGCGTGTAGCCGTTGTTGCCGGGCCGGACCCGGGTCATGCTTTTCCCGCAATAGCGTTGTCGCTGGCGTTGATCCAGGCCGGCGACGACCCGATTCTGTACACGGGGACCCGGTGGGTCGAGGCAGCGCGAGCGGCCGGCGTGGAATCCGAGCCTCTCAAGGGCTTGGCCCCGCGGCCGGGAGACGACGATCTTGATGCAGGCGCTCGGATTCATTCGCGCGCCGCCTATATTTCCACCGAACTGCTTCCCGACCTGAAATCCGTCTCCCCGGATCTCGTCGTCTCCGACATCCTCACTGCCGGAGGCGGATTGGCCGCCGAACGACTCGGCATCCCCTGGGTGGAACTTTCGCCTCACCCGCTGTACTCACCGTCGCGGGGGTTACCGCCGATCGGCAGTGGGCTCGCGCCCGGCATCGGAATTCGTGGTCGACTTCGCGACACCCTGATGCGCGCCGCAACAGGACGTTCGATCAAGCAAGGGTTGGCGCAGCGCTCGCAGGCCCGTGTCGGCATCGGGCTACCCGCCCTGGATCCAGGCCCGCATGCTCGCCTGATCGCAACACTTCCGGCACTGGAAGTGCCGCGTCCCGACTGGCCGGAGCACGCTCACGTCGTCGGCCCGCTTCTCTGGGAGCCGACCGAGGTGATTCTGGATCCACCGCCAGGTGACGAACCGCTGGTTATGGTGGCGCCCTCCACGGCGCACACCGGCGCAGTGGGAATGTTCGAGGGCACGGTCGAAGGACTCGGCGGCGCCGGTGTGCGGCTGATCGCGTCGATGCTCGACGGAGCCGAAGGCGAGCATCCCGATTGGGTTCGTGCAGGTCTCGGACGCCAGGACGCGATGCTGCGTGACGCGTCGGTGTTGGTGTGCGGCGGCGGGCACGGCATGTTGGCGAAGGCCTTGCTGGCCGGCGTGCCGACGGTCGTCGTTCCCGGGGGTGGGGACCAGTGGGAGTTGGCCAATCGCGCTGCGCGGGCAGGGACGTCGGTGATCGTGCGGCCCGCAGATGCCCGCTCGATTCGCGATGCCGTACTGCAGGTGCTCTCCGACAAACGATTCGCGGAAGCTGCGATGTCCGCTGCCGCGACTGCGTCGCAGGTCACCGATCCGGTGGCGGTGTGCCGACAGGTGGTCAACGGCGGTGTGACGGCGTGAGCATGTTGCGCCTGAATGCAGGTGCACCGCTCTGTGGACTACGGTGGCGGCTGTGCGGTTGACCGAATTTCATGAAATGGTGCGCGAAGAGTTCGGGCAGGTACGAGGCGACTCGATGCTGATCGACCATGTACTCCAGAGTCTCGACGGAATGACTGCTGCGGAGGCCGTCGAAGCAGGTTGGGAGCCTCGCGAAGTGTGGCGTGCGCTCTGTGTGGAGTTCGACGTACCGCCCGCCCGCCGCTGATTTTTTCGGCGTGTCGAACGCCTCCCATCTTCTGTTCGAACACGTGTTCGTCTATGCTGAAGCTGTTCGGTGGTGACGCTCCTTTCGTAACTGCGAACTTTCGGTTATCGACAAGCACAGTGATCGACAAGCACAGTGATCGACAAGCGCGAAAGCAAGATCGAAAAGTCTGTCGGTGGCCGGATCTAATCTGATCGCAACACACCAACAGGGTCGGCTCAGGCAGGCGCTGAAGAGACGGAGTCTGCTCAGGCAGGCACTGAAGACTGAAACAAGGATGGGGATCACGATGGCACCACAGGCACCTGATCGGGACAAGGCACTCGACCTCGCGTTGGCGCAGATCGACAAGAACTTCGGCAAGGGTTCGGTGATGCGCCTGGGCGAGGGTGTTCGTCAGCCCATCGCCGTCATTCCCACCGGTTCCATCGCGCTCGACGTCGCGCTGGGTATCGGCGGACTGCCGCGTGGCCGCGTCATCGAGATCTACGGCCCGGAATCTTCGGGTAAGACCACCGTGGCACTGCACGCAGTTGCCAATGCTCAGGCCAACGGCGGCATCGCGGCGTTCATCGACGCGGAGCACGCACTCGATCCCGACTATGCAGCCAAGCTGGGCGTCGACACCGATGCACTCCTGGTTTCGCAGCCCGATACGGGTGAGCAGGCCCTCGAAATCACCGACATGCTGATCCGTTCGGGCGCCCTCGACATCGTCGTGATCGACTCCGTGGCCGCTCTTGTTCCTCGCGCCGAGATCGAAGGCGAGATGGGTGACAGCCACGTCGGTTTGCAGGCTCGACTGATGAGCCAGGCACTGCGCAAGATCACCGGTGCCATGAACAACTCGGGCACCACCGTCATCTTCATCAACCAGCTTCGCGAGAAGATCGGCGTGATGTTCGGTTCTCCCGAAACCACCACCGGTGGTAAGGCACTGAAGTTCTACGCTTCGGTCCGCCTCGACATCCGTCGTATCGAAACTCTCAAGGACGGTACCGACGCAGTCGGTAACCGCACTCGAGTCAAGGTCGTCAAGAACAAGGTCGCGCCGCCGTTCAAGCAGGCCGAGTTCGATATTCTCTACGGCCAGGGCATCAGCAAGGAAGGCTCGCTCATCGATATGGGTGTCGAGCACGGGTTCATCCGCAAGTCCGGCTCCTGGTACACCTACGAAGGTGACCAGTTGGGTCAGGGCAAGGAAAATGCTCGTAAGTTCTTGCTGGAGAACACCGATATCCGTGACGAGATCGAGAAGAAGATCAAGGAAAAGCTCGGTATCGGTGCTGACGTCACTGCAACCGACGAAGCTCCCGCCGACTTCTGAGTTCAGTCATGAGCTTCGACGACGGTGACAACGGCGAGAATGCTCGTGAAGAGTACGGCGCTACTCGGCGTCGATCCCGTCAACGATCCGAGAAGCCGTCGCAACGCGCAGAAGGCGGGACAGAGGCGCAGGCCAAAGATGCTTGCCTGCGCCTCCTGACCGACCGGGCGCGCAGCCGCTCCGAACTGGAAACCAAGCTGAGCGGACGCGGCTTCGAACCCGAGATCATTACCAAGGTCCTCGATCGACTCCAGGAAATCGGGTTGATCGACGACGCGGACTTCGCGAACCAATGGGTTCATTCGCGGCATACGTACTCGGGCAAGGGAAAGCGTGCGCTTGCAGTCGAGTTGCGGCTCAAAGGAATCGACCAGGACGTCGCTTCCGAAGCGTTGTCGCAGATCGATCCGGAAGATGAGCGCGAGCGAGCAGCGGAGCTGGTTCGGCGGAAGCTGAAGAACAAGCCCGTCGATGATCGTGACAAGGTCACGCGTCGACTGGTCTCGATGCTGGCACGCAAGGGATATTCAGCTGGGATGTCGTACGAGGTGGTCAAAGCCGAGATGGCGGCGGTCACCGACTCCTAACGAAGTGCAGCATTCAGAACAACAGGGCGGGGGTACCACCGAAATTCGGTGGTACCCCCGCCCTGTTGTGTATTCGCGCTAACGCGGCCGGATTCGACTCACGGCTCCATCTGATTCACGGCTTGGTCAGGTCCATGCCCGGAACCGAAACGGCTGGGTCGGCGGACGGAGCCGCGATGGGGCCCTTGCCCTTTCGCTTTCCGGAACGCAGGCGCTTCTCCACCTTGGTTGCCAGGAAGGTCAGAGCCGAGTTGAGAGCGATCATAATCGCGGCGACCACGATGAGCGCCGGCAGGAAGTTTCCGTAGAAGGTGCCGAGCTGTTGGGCCTGACGCACCAGCTCGACATACCCGATCAGGTAACCGAGGGCGGAGTCCTTCAACGCCACGACCATCTGTGAAATCAGTGCCGGGAGCATGGCGGTAACCGCCTGGGGGAGCAGGATCGTCACCATGATCTGCGTCTTGCGCATGCCCAGTGCCTTGGCGGCCTCACTTTGCCCTCGTGGGAGTGAGTTGATTCCGGCACGGACGATCTCGGCGATCACTGACCCGTTGTACAGAGTCAGACCCACGACGACTGCCGCGAGTGCGAGGTACTTGGACTTGAAGACCTCGTATTCGGCGAACACCTGATACGAGAAGATCATCAGAATCAGAACCGGTACTGCTCGGAACAATTCGACGATGACGCCGCAAATCTTCCGAATGATGTTGTGCTCGGAGAGTCGGCCGATACCCAGGGCAGAACCGAGGATGAGCGCGAAGACGATGGACATCGCAGCCGCGATCAGCGTTCCCCGGATGCCGGGTATCAGATACGTTGTCCACGACGTGGATTCGAGGAACGGATCCCACTTCGCTGCTGTCAGCTGGCCCTTTTCGTCGAGTGCGCGGTAGATGACGTAACCGATTGCGACCATGAGTGCAGCGACGACAAGGGATGCGAATCGGTAGAGATTTCGCGCTCTGGGGCCGGGCGCGTCGTAGAGGACTGTTGCGCGGTTGCTCATCGTGAAACCTCGAATCGCTTGCTCAGCTTGCCGAAGATCAAGCCCATGGGAAGTGTCAGGATCACGAAACCGACAGCGAAGATTCCACCGACGACGAAGATCGCCGCTTCGTTTTCGATCATCTTCTTCATCAGCGCTGACGCTTCGGATACGCCGATCACCGCGGCGATGGTCGAGTTCTTGGTCAGTGCGATCAGCACGCTACCCAGCGGTGCTGTGACCGCGCGAAATGCCTGAGGCAGGACGATCAGCCGAAGATTTTGTGCGAACGACAGACCGAGTGATCGGCCCGCTTCGGCCTGGCCGACCGGAACGGTATTGATTCCCGATCGAAGTGACTCACACACGAACGCGGCGGTATAGACACTGAGGCCGAGTACTGCGAGTCGGAAGTTGTTGTCTGTCAAGAACGTCGGTGAGTCCGACTTGGCGAGATTGACTCCGAGCGTCTGCGACAGACCGAACAGACAGAACAGCAGAATCAGTGTCAGGGGGGTGTTGCGGAACACGGTCACGTACGCGGTACCCAGGAATCGGGCGACCGGAACCGGTGACACGCGCATGGCCGCGATCAGGACACCGATGATGACGGCGCCGATCGCGGAGAAGAACGTCAGCTGGATCGTGGTCCAGAAGGCTTCCAGAATCTGGTCGCCGTACTTGCTCAGAAGGTTCACTTGCCGTCTCCCCAGATCACGGGATCTCCGTTGGTGGCGTCACGCGCTGCGGCTCCCGAAGTGGGGAGCCGCAGCGCGATTGACGGTGAAAAAAGCAGGTCAGTAACGATCAACGGTGGGCGGGGCCGGGATGGGGTAGCCCGAAGCACCAACGGTGTTGTTGAAGGCTTCTTCCCACGCGCCGGTGGAGATCATCTTCTCGATGGCATCGTTGATCTTGCCGCGACCCTCGGAATCGTCCTTGGCCAGGCCGACACCGTACTTTTCGGTCGTGAACGGTTCTCCGACGACCTTCAGCTCGCCCGGGTACTGGGCGGCGTAGCCGGCGAGGATGATGTCGTCGGTGGTGACAGCGTCGACAGCGCCGTTGCGCAGAGCCTCGACACAAGCGGAGTAGGTGTCGAGCGGCTGGAGCTGGACGTCCTTTGCGTAGTTGTCCTGGATGTTCTGCGCCGGAGTCGAACCCGACACCGAGCAGAGCTTCTTGCCGCCGGTCAGGGAATCGGGGCCGGTGATGTCGGTGTTGTCGGAGCGAACGAGCAGCGACTGGCCTGCGATGAAGTACGGGCCGCCGAAGCTGACCTTTTCCTTGCGCGTGTCGGTGATCGAGTATGTCGCGACGATGTAGTCGACCTCGCCGTTCTGGATCAGGGTCTCGCGCTGGGCTGACGGAGATTCCTTGAAGGTGATGCCTTCGGGCTTCACGCCGAGTTCGTTTGCGATGTAACGGGCTACCTCGACGTCGAAGCCGGAGAAGGTGCCGTCAGGGTTGCGCTGACCGAGGCCGGGCTGATCGAACTTGATGCCGACGGTGAGAGTGCCGTCGGAAGCGCTCTCGGTGATCGACTTGTTCTCCTCGCCGCCGCCACAGGCCGTGGCAGCGAACGCAATGGCCATGATTCCGATTCCGAAACGGACGGAACGATTGATCTTCATGAAGATCCTCTCAGTTGTCGACACACGAACAGTGCAGTCGAGATGAACGGTGCAGCCGAGGTGAACGGTGCAGTCGAGCAAGTTGTCTTGTGGACGAGGACAGGACTGTCGGAGGGGAGACTGTAATCAGTGCGTGAGGATCTTGCCGAGGAAGTCCTTGGCCCGATCCGACTTGGGATGGGTGAAGAACTCTTCGGGCGTGGTGTCTTCGACGACCTGGCCGTCAGCCATGAACAGCACACGATCGCCGGCTTTGCGCGCGAAGCCCATCTCGTGCGTGACCACGAGCATGGTCATGCCTTCCTTCGCGAGGGAGGTCATGACGTCGAGGACTTCGTTGACCATCTCGGGGTCGAGAGCGGAGGTGGGCTCGTCGAACAACATCACCTTCGGCTGCATCGCAAGAGCGCGAGCAATGGCGACACGCTGTTGCTGACCGCCGGAAAGCTGCGCCGGGTACTTGTCGGCCTGATTGGCGATACCGACACGTTCGAGCAACGCCTGCGCGGTCTTCTTGGCTTCGTCCTTTTTTGCCTTGCGGACCTTCATCGGTGCGAGCATGACGTTCTCGAGGATCGTCTTGTGCGCGAACAGGTTGAAAGACTGAAAGACCATCCCGACGTCGGCACGAAGTGCGGCAAGTGCTTTGCCCTCTTCGGGGAGCGTCTTTCCGTCGACGGCGATGGTGCCGGAGTCGATGGGTTCGAGGCGATTGATGGTGCGGCACAGAGTCGACTTACCGGAGCCCGACGGACCGAGGACGATCACCACTTGGCCCTTGGGTACCTCGAGATTGACCTCTTGCAGGACGTGAAGTTCCCCGAAGTGTTTGTTCACCGAGGTCATCGAAATCATGGATGTGGAATCGCCGGAG
The DNA here is from genome assembly GCF_009707305.1 of Rhodococcus sp. AQ5-07. Classification (NCBI taxonomy): domain Bacteria; kingdom Bacillati; phylum Actinomycetota; class Actinomycetes; order Mycobacteriales; family Nocardiaceae; genus Rhodococcus; species Rhodococcus sp. AQ5-07. Next base: position 1,310,243 of record NZ_CP046099.1, read on the forward strand.
GTGGTCGGCGTCGTCGCATCGTCGGCTTGGGTCATAAACGAGAACCTTAGGCGTAGTTTGCGTCGACGCCCGTGATTTCGCCATGGTTCTTGCCATATGTAATGGAAATTTTACTGTGACGACGTTTATGTCGCGTTTCGGCTGTTTATCAGGGCGTTATTACACGTCGTAGTGGACGTGAGCTAGGCTGAAGCGTGTCACTGATCGACGAAATGTCCCCTGCACTTCCGGAGCCGACTGCAGTTCCGGAGGCAACTGCTACGCCTGTTCGCACCTACGAGGTGCGGACGTACGGCTGTCAGATGAACGTCCACGATTCCGAGCGACTGTCCGGTCTGCTCGAGGACGCCGGGTATTCGAAGGCGGAGACCGGAACCGATCCTGATCTTGTCGTCTTCAATACGTGTGCGGTCCGCGAGAACGCGGACAACAAGTTGTACGGCAACCTCAGCCAGCTCGCCCCGAACAAGGAGGCGAACCCCGACATGCAGATCGCGGTCGGTGGGTGCCTGGCGCAGAAGGATCGTGACACCGTCGTCAAGAAGGCGCCGTTCGTCGATGTCGTCTTCGGCACTCACAACATCGGCTCGCTTCCCGCGCTGCTCGACCGTGCGCGCCACAATCAGCGCGCCGAAGTCGAAATCCTCGACGCGCTGGAGGCATTTCCGTCGACACTGCCCGCCAAGCGCGAATCCGCCTACGCGGGTTGGGTTTCCATCTCGGTGGGCTGTAACAACACGTGCACGTTCTGCATCGTTCCAGCTTTGCGTGGCAAGGAAGTGGATCGACGTCCCGGCGACATTCTGGCCGAGGTGCAGGCACTCGTCGACGAGGGTGTCTCGGAAGTGACCCTGCTCGGACAGAACGTCAACGCCTACGGCGTGTCGTTCGCCGATCCGGAACAACCGCGCGATCGCGGAGCCTTCGCTTCCCTCTTGAAGGCATGTGGACACATCGACGGCCTCGAACGGGTCAGGTTCACATCGCCGCACCCGGCAGAGTTCACCGATGACGTCATCGAAGCTATGGCAACCACTCCCAACGTCTGCCCGCAACTGCACATGCCGTTGCAGTCCGGTTCGGACAAGGTTCTCAAGGCGATGAAGCGCTCATACCGCAAGTCGAAGTACCTCGGGATCATCGAGAAGGTGCGCGCCGCAATGCCGCACGCCGCCATCACCACGGACATCATCGTCGGGTTCCCGGGGGAGACGGAAGAGGATTTCCAGGAGACGCTGGACGTCGTGCGTAAGGCGCGATTCTCCAACGCCTACACCTTCCAGTACTCCAAGCGCCCGGGCACGCCGGCGGCGGAGATGGCCGATCAACTCCCCAAAGAGGTTGTCCAGGAACGCTACATGCGATTGCTCGCGGTTCAGGAAGAAGTGAACATCGAGGAAAATCGCAAACTCGTCGGCACCGAGGTAGAACTGCTGGTGGCTGCGGGTGAGGGCCGCAAGAACGCAGCGACTCACCGTCTCAGCGGTCGCGCGCGAGACGGCCGCCTGGTGCATTTCCGACCCGAGGGAAACCTCGACGGCACAATCCGACCCGGCGACGTGGTGACGGTCGTCGTCACCCACGGAGCCCCCCATCACCTCGTGGCAGATGACGGAGTGCTCACGCACCGTCGGACCCGCGCCGGTGATTCGTTCGAAAAGGGCATCACACCCAAGACCCCGCCCATCGGCGTAGGTCTCGGACTACCGAAGATCGGTGCCCCAGCCCCACAACCCGTCCAGATGGGATGCAACGCATGACCTCGCAACACGAGAACAAGACACCTCAGCCGGGCGACGACGCCTTCGAGGGCTACCGCAAGGACCTCGACGACGCGGAACGCAAGGTCGCGGGAGAAATCGATCCGGGTGCGCGCGCCATGGTTGTCGCGGTTGCGGTGCTCGTGCTGGTCGGCACCCTTGCACTGCCCCATGCGGGAGTGGCGAACGGCTGGGATGTGCTCGCGTACAACCAGGACGCCGAAAGTGAACGGATTGCACTGTTCTCACGCTTGTTCGTGTGGTTCGTTGTCATCTTCGGCATCGGATTCTCGATGCTCGCACTCGTGACGCGGCGCTGGAGTCTGGCGTGGGTCGCGCTGGCCGGTAGTGCCGTAGCGAGTGCGCTGGGAATGATGGCCGTCTGGTCACGTCAGACCATTCCCGCCGGATTCAACGTGGCAGGACCGTCGATCGGGCTGGTCATCGGATGGTTTGCCGTCGTGTTCTTGACGTTCCATTGGCTCAAGGTGGTCTGGACGCGAACCAACATTCAGCTCGCCGCCGAGGAGCAACGCCGGATCGCTGCGGCTGAAGCCGAGAAGCATCAGGAATGGAACGTCGGCTGACACGGAAGTTCTCTTAGCCAATAGCGCACTACAACGCCGGCTGACTCCTTTCGGAGTCAGCCGGCGTTGTAGTCGTACTCGTTTGTCGTCTGCTACTCGCTGACAGCGCTCTCGGCTGCTTCGGCCCACTCACGCCACTGCTTTGCCTGAGCGAGAGCCTTCTCGGCGTCCTTCGTCTTGCCGGCAGCCTGAGCCTTGGCGGCCTGCTCCTCGAACTGGCTGACCCGCTCCTTGAACTGCGCGACCCGGGCAAGTGCTTCCGGATCGGTACGACGCCACTCGGCGTCGACGGCGTCGCGCACCTTGGTTTCGATGGCCCGGAGCTTCGCTTCGAGTTCCTGCATCCGGTCGCGCGGCACCTTGCCGATCGCGTCCCACTTCTCCTGCAGGTCGCGCAGCGCTGCACGAGCGTTCTCGAGTCCGTGTGCCGGATCGATGTTCGCGTTCGCAGCGAGCAGCTCTTCCTTCGCGACTGCGTTCTGCTCGAATTCGGCGTCGCGCTCGGATGCAGCAGCGTTGCGTGCGGCGAAGAACACGTCCTGAGCGCCCTTGAAGCGCTTCCACAGGTTGTCGTCGGCCTCGCGCGGTGCGCGGCCGGCAGCCTTCCACTCGCTGAGCAGATCGCGGAATTCTCCAGCGGTCTGTCCCCATTCAGTGGAGGTCGACAGCTTCTCGGCGCGCTCGACCAGTTCTTCCTTCGTCGAACGGGCGCTCGCACGATCACGATCGAGTTCGGCGAAATGCGCTCCACGCCGTCGGTTGAAGGACTCGCGAGCCTTGGAGTACCGCTTCCACAGTGCGTCGTCGACCTTGCGGTCGATTCCGCGAATCGTCTTCCACTCGTCGAGAATCTCGCGCAGTCGATCACCCGCGGTCTTCCACTGGGTCGACTCCGAACCGATCTGTTCGGCCTCGACTGCGAGGGCCTCCTTGCGGGCGGTGCTCGCGGCGCGAGACTGTTCCTTCTCTTCCTTCGCGTGCGCTGCGGCCTCGTCGGACCCGGCAACGATCACGTCGAGTCGGCGGGCCAGAGCGTCGAGGTCACCGATCACGGCAGCGGTGGAGAGGGATTCGGACAGAGCGATGGCGGCAGCCTTGGTCTTCTTGGCGTCTCCGGCGCCCGACGTCAGACGAGCCTCGAGTAGCGAGACCTCGGTCGCGAGGTCGTCGTAGCGACGACCGAAATGGGCGAGGCCCTCGGTGGCGTCCCCGGCCTGCCACGAACCGATCTGGCGTTCACCGTCAGCGGTCTTCACCCAGGCGGTTCCGTCTTCCTCGACGCGGCCGAACTTGCTCGGGTCGCTGGCCGGCGCGGCGGTGACGGCATGCGAGGCTGCCGGGCCGGGGCGAGGTGCTCCGGGGCGGGGCGCACCGGGGCGTGGTCCACCAGGTTTGGGAGCACCGGGTTTGGGTGCTGCCGGGCTCGGGCTGGCCGAACTGCTGTCGGCGCCGGTGGTGGGTTCACTGTTCTCGGTCATCGGTCCTCGTCTCTGCCGCGCGTCACGGCTGCCTGATCGCATTCCTGGTTCCATTGAACCCGGTACTCACGTTCTCCGACTATTGAATCAGGTAAGAGGGTGTGAGGTCGCCACCTCGGGGTCGACTAGCGTGGCAACTGTGTTGACTTCCGCTGTTCTCGTCCCCTCGGCGCCGTTACTCGTGCCGGAATTGTCCGGTGATTCGGCCGAGTCTGCTCAGGTGCGCGCCGCGGCGACGGCCGCCGTGCGCCGGCTCTCTCACGAGGCGGTTCACTGGGTGGGCGTCGGTGTCGGCCCCGAGAATGCAGAACCCGAGAATGCAGGCGAACTCTGGCGATCGGGCGTCGGACGTGGGCAGATCGGTACTTTCGCGGGATTCGGTGCCGATGTCCGGACGTCCCTGGACGCGGATGCGGCAGGTGAACCGCTGCCATCTCTCGAACTGTGCGCCCTTGTTGCCGGCTGGCTGCGTGCCCGAGCGGACGTGGAGATCACCGTCGACATGCACGTCGTCAGTGCAAAGGCGTCGGTGAATGAATGTCGTGAATTCGGGCAGCAGCTGCGCAAGCAACTCGACAGCGACAACCGACCGCAAGGGCTTCTGATCGTGGCTGACGGTGCGTCCACGCTGACGGCAAAGGCGCCCGGAAGCTTCGACGAGCGCGCCGCTGGCGTGCAATCAGCCATCGACGATGCCCTGACCGCCGGTGACCCGGAGGCGCTTCTTGCTCTCGATCCGCAGCTCTGCCGGAGTGTCGGAGCCCAGGGGCGTGCGGCGTGGCAGGTCCTGGCCGGTGTCTTCATGGACTCGTCTCGGTCAACCACGACACGTTCGGTGGTCGACTACAGCGACGCGCCGTTCGGCGTCGCTTACCACGTCGGGACGTGGCGGCCGTGAACGTCCCTGAAGAACTTCGCCCGATCGCAGTTGTCGGTCCGACCGCGTCGGGAAAGTCCGATCTCGCGTTGGCACTGGCCGAAGAATTCGGCGGTGAGATCATCAACATCGACGCGATGCAGCTCTATCGCGGCATGGATATCGGGACCGCCAAACTGACGCCGGCCGAGCGTCGCGGGATTCCGCATCACCTGCTCGACGTTCTCGACGTGAAGGAGACCGCCACCGTCGCGCGTTATCAAAGCGACGCGATCGCGATCGCCGAGAATCTGATCGCGGAGGGCAAGGTTCCGGTGATCGTCGGCGGATCCATGATGTACGTCCAGTCCCTACTCGACGAATGGTCCTTTCCGGCAACGGATCCCGAAGTTCGCGCGAAGTGGGAGGCAGTGCTGGCCGACGGTGGGGTCGGTGCGGTGCATACGGCGCTTGTTGCTGCTGATCCGGTAGCGGCGGCGTCGATACTGCCGACGGACGGCCGGCGGATGGTTCGGGCGCTCGAGGTCGTCGAGCTGACAGGTCTGCCGTTCGCGGCCTCAGCTCCGCAGATCGGTGACCCTCGTTGGGGAACCCGCATTCTCGGCGTGGATCGGGATACGGAAGAACTCGACACACGGATTCGGTTGCGAACCGAACTGATGTTTTCAGGCGGACTTGTCGACGAAGTTGCCGAGCTCGTCGAGCAAGGATTGCGTGAGGGCGTCACAGCGCCGCGAGCCATCGGCTACGCACAGGTGCTCGCACATTTCGACGGTGAATACGATCTGGCCGAAGCACTCGAACGGACGTTCATCGGGACGCGGCGCTACGTTCGCCGCCAACGATCATGGTTCCGTCGTGACGCACGCGTGCACTGGCTCGACGGTGCCGATCCGGAGCTGGCTCGCTCGGCCTTCGCTGCCCTCGCATATCGCGGCCTGTAACACGATCGCCCCGATCAGCTATCTTACAGTTAGCTCTTTCGTGATCCATTCGTTTCGCGATCGACGGACTGGAGGACAACGAACATGGCGCAGACCGGGACACACGCGCGACCGAGAGGCCGACGCGCGGGTCGGCTGCCGCTTCTCCTACTGCTCGTCACATTTCTCGCGGTCGGCGGGGTGCTCGTCTATTTTGCGGTGAGTGCGGCCGGGAAGCCCATCAGCGCACCTGTTCCCGAAGCACCCTTCGACGTGGGAGCCCCAACCGATCCAGGGGCGAGTTGGGCGCCTGCGCCAACGGATCTGCCGCCGAATACGCTCGCGATTCCTGATCTGGATGTGCGAGCCGACATCGTGACCAGTGGGTTCGGCGCCAACCGCGGAATGATCCTTCCGCATCCTGACAAGGTTTCGCATTTCACCAACGGCGTGCAGTTCGGATCTTCGGAGGGCACCAATCTTGTTGCCGGCCACGTCGACGACGGTGATCGCACGCACGGCGCCTTGTGGGCGCTGCACCAGATGAAGCCCGGAACACCGATCTACGTGAGCGACGACACCGGAACGATGTTCACCTATCACGCAGCGAGCCTGAAGCTGTACGAAAAGGTGGCTTTGCCGGCCGAGTTCTTTTCCGAAACGGGTGCGCCCAGGCTGGTCCTCGTGACCTGCGGCGGCGCAACCGTGCCCGACCCCTCGTTGCCGTCCGGCTTCACGTACGAACAGAACGTCGTGGTCACCGCGTCACCTGCGTGAGTCGGTCGGTAGGTCCGGATAGGATGGCGACCATGGATTTCAGTAAGGGCCACGGCACGCAGAACGACTTCGTTGTTCTCCCTGACCTCGACGTTCGGGTCGATCTCGAGCCGGCGCGAGTTTCAGCGTTGTGTGATCGTCAGCGTGGCCTCGGCGCCGACGGCATCCTTCGTGTCGCCCGGGCAGGCGCACTTGCGGACGCGGGCGTGCTCGGTGCGCTGCCCGACGGCGTCGCTGCCGAAGACTGGTTCATGGACTACCGCAACAGCGACGGCTCCATCGCGGAGATGTGCGGAAACGGAGTTCGCGTATTCGCCCACTATCTCAAGGCCTCGGGCTTGGAGAGCAAGGACGAGTTCGTGGTCGGCAGCCGTGCCGGAGCGCGTCCGGTCGTGGTGCACGGCTACGACGCCACACATGGTGACGTGACCGTGGCGATGGGCCCGATCAAGGACCTCGGCACCAGTTCGGCAACAATCGACGGCCGCGTCTTCGCCGGCGTCGGCATCGACGTCGGTAATCCGCATTTGGCGTGTGTCGACGAGCACGTGACGGCAGAAGTTTTGAGTGCGCTCGATTTGAGTGTTTCTCCGGGCTTCGATCCCGGGTTCTTCCCGCACGGGGTCAACATCGAGATCGTGACGCCGATCCACGACGGTGGGGTCCACATGCGCGTACACGAGCGTGGTGTGGGCGAGACTCGTTCCTGCGGAACCGGAACGGTCGCAGCTGCGGCCGCGGCGCTGAAGTTCGACGGCCGCGACGAAGGCTCGGTGCTGGTGCGCGTGCTCGGCGGCGAAGTGCAGGTCACCGTCGAAGGCGGCGAAGGGTCGTTGCGGGGGCCCTCGGTTCTGGTGGCGAACGGGACGATCAGCGATGTCTGGTGGCAATCGCTCGTGTGATATCGCCCGCGGGAAATACGCCTGCAGGAAATACGGATGCACCGTGGCCAGGTTTCGTGGGACCATGGATCTTGTATGACGAACACACATGAAAACGAAGAGTCCACCGCTCACGAGCAGTCCGAGTACGCGCAAGCCGAATACACGGCAGCGTCCGCATCGGGCAACCCGTCGACCGGTGAGATGCAACTCGCAGATCGCGGCGCCCTGCGCCGCGTGGCCGGTCTGTCGACCGAGCTCGAGGACGTCACCGAAGTCGAGTACCGCCAGCTTCGACTCGAAAGAGTTGTCCTGGTCGGCGTCTGGACGCAGGGAACTGCCGAGCAGGCCGAGGCGAGTATGACCGAGCTGGCCGCACTGGCCGAGACGGCCGGCTCCGAGGTCCTCGAAGGACTGGTTCAGCGCCGCGACAAACCCGACGCTGCCACCTACATCGGTTCCGGCAAGGCTCAGGAACTGCGCGAAGTAGTCCTGGCGACCGGCGCCGACACCGTCGTCTGCGACGGTGAGCTGACGCCGGCGCAGCTCACGGCGCTGGAGAAGATCGTCAAGGTCAAGGTCATCGACCGGACGGCTCTGATTCTCGACATCTTTGCTCAGCACGCCACGTCTCGTGAGGGTAAAGCCCAGGTGGCTTTCGCTCAGATGGAGTACATGCTCCCGCGTCTGCGTGGTTGGGGCGAGTCGATGTCGCGCCAGGCCGGTGGCCGCGCCGGCAGTAACGGAGGTGTGGGCCTGCGTGGTCCCGGTGAGACGAAAATCGAGACGGACCGTCGCCGTATTCGTGAGCGCATGGCAAAACTGCGCCGCGAGATCAAGGGCATGAAGGCCGCCCGCGACACCAAGCGGACCCGTCGACTGCAGAGTGACATCCCGTCAATCGCCATCGTCGGATACACGAACGCGGGCAAATCGAGTCTGCTCAATTCGCTCACCGGATCCGGTGTGCTCGTGGAGAACGCGTTGTTCGCCACCTTGGACCCGACAACTCGCCGCGCAGCACTCGACGACGGCCGCGAGTACGTACTCACCGACACGGTCGGCTTCGTGCGACACCTTCCGACTCAGTTGGTCGAGGCATTCCGTTCGACTCTCGAGGAAGTGACCGACGCGGATCTGCTTCTGCACGTCGTCGACGGTTCGGATCCGTTGCCGACAGAACAGATCAAGGCTGTGCGGGAAGTCGTCACCGATGTTCTGCGCGAGACGGATTCGAAGGCTCCGCCGGAGTTGATCGTGGTCAACAAGATCGACGCGGCAGATCCGGTTACCTTGACGCAACTACGTGGTCTGTTGCCTGGTGCCGTGTTCGTCTCGGCGCGGACCGGTGAAGGAATCGCTGAACTACGAGCACATCTCAGCGAGGTGCTGGTTCGGCCGGAGGTCGAGGTCGACGTGCTGGTGCCGTACACGCGCGGTGATCTTATGGCTCGAATCCACTCGGACGGAACGATTTTGGAATCGACTCACGAAGAGGCGGGAACGCGGGTGCACGCACGCGTTCCACAGATGTTGGCCTCGGCATTGGTGGAGTACGCACCTAGTGCGTAGTTTCGGGGCCGTGGTCGCGGTGCTTGCTGCGACTACGGCAACCGCACTGCTTCCCGGAGCGCTCGCACAGGCGTCGTCGTTCGAACCGAGCGAGTTCGCCCCACTCTGTACACCTACCGATCCTGCGCTCCAGGAGTTGTCGGGGATGGTCGTCGTCGACGATCGGATCTACGCGATGGGTGACGGCGGCAGTGACGACTTCGTATTCGAAATGGACCTGAACTGTGTTGTCCAGAAACAGATTCCGGTTCCGATCGATCCATACGACGTCGAAGATCTTGCGGTGAGTGGTCGAACGCTCGTTCTGTCGGATACCGGCGACAACCTCCGAACCCGCGACACGGTGGCGTTCATCACGATGGACCTCGATTCCGGTGACGGTACGTTGCACCGCCTCACGTACCCGGACGGCGCGCACGACACCGAATCGATTCTGCTCGACCCTGATGGCCATGTGTTTGTCGTGACCAAGGAATTGTTCGGCTCCAGCAGTGTCTACACACCCGTCGGGGATCAGAAACTGAGTGACTTGGCGCAACCCGGCCCGACGCCGCTCGAGCGCGTCGGAGCCGTATCTCTCGGACCGGAGAAGCCCGTGTCGGTGATGTTCACCGGGGGAGCGGTGTCGTCGGACGGTTCGGCGATCGCGCTTCGGAGTTACTCCGATCTGTACCTGTACGAGGTCGTGGACGGCGGAATCGGCGCGACGCTCACCGATACCGAACCGTTGCGGATCCCGCTCCCGACGGAGCCTCAGGGCGAGGCTGTGGCGTTCAACGACGCGGGCGATGTTCTGATCGGATCGGAATCTGCGGGTGGAGCTTTGCCGCCGGTTCACGTGATGCGCGCGCTCGTGGAAGCGACCGAATCGACGGCAGTCTCTTCTGGCGATTCGGTCGGCGTCGGGGTCGATCCATGGACATTCGTGTGGGCCGGATTGGTCGCGGCAGGATGCGCGCTCGGAGGTGTGGCGTTCGTGAGATCTCGACGACGCCGCTGATTCCCACCAATTCCACGAATTCGCAGACTGCCGGTAGATGTGGATACTGGAACGAATGCACGGGCATCAACTCCTGACGCGGCTCTCGCGTATGTCACTCGAGCACGGACACATCACCGCAGCGCTGCTCGTTGGTTCCGTCCTCGTCGGCGTCGGCGCGCTGCTTTTGCTTCGTTGGTTGCCGCGTCGGGCCGTGCTTGTCGCACTGGGCTTGTCAGTGGTCGGGTCCGCCGGCGGCGCGATGTTCGTGTGGCTCAGTTATCGACCGTTGCCCGCGCAGCTACCCCTGTCGAGTTTTGTGTGGATAGCGTTGGCGATATTCGGAGTCATCGGCGCGGCGCTTGTTCTCCTTCGGCGTCCAGGACTGGCCCGCGGCCTTTCCGTGACGGTGTTGGCCGGTCTGGCCGCGATCGTCGCGGTGGGTCAGGTCAATGCCCAGACCGGCACTTACCCCACGCTCGGATCACTGGTCGGGCACTGGCCGGTCGGCTCGGTCGAGCACGTTGCTTTCGATTCGCTCCCCGGGGCCGAACCTCGGCTACAGCGGGGACTTCCCACCGAAACTCATTGGGAGGTTCCGGTGCGGATGCCGAGCAACGGCGTCGTGACGGAAGCGTCGATTCCGGGAAACATCTCGGGTTTCGACGCGAGGCCGGCGACGTTGTATCTCCCGCCGGCCTATCTTGCCGATCCACGTGCGGAGTTGCCCGTCCTGGTGTTGGTGGCGGGTGAGCCCGGCAGCCCCAGTGACTGGCTGGACAGTGGCCGTCTCGCGACCACCGTCGACGCCTATGCATCGAGGCATTCCGGGCTTGCTCCCGTGGTGGTGGTGCCCGACGCGTTGGGGGACTACGACGCCAACCCCGGCTGCATGGATTCGGCGCTCGGCAACGTCGCGACGTATCTGGACCAGGACGTCCCGAACTGGATCGAATCGAACCTTCAAGTGAATCCGGACGCTGCGCAATGGGCTATCGGTGGGTTTTCGTACGGCGGGACATGCGCGATCGAAATGGCCGTGAACTTCCCGGACCGATACCCGTCGTTCCTGGACTTCTCCGGCCAGGACGAACCGTCGACCGGTGACCACGAGGACACTGTGGCTGCGATGTTCGACGGCGACGAAGACGCTTTCGACGCGGTCAACGCCCGAGACCTGATGGCGCAGAATCGGTATCCGCAGTTGTCTGGTGTATTTGTCGCGGGTGAAGACGACGACATCTACCGCCCTCAGCAGGAGATCATGTTCGAGGCTGCGCGCGCCGCCGACATGAACGTGGACTACTACACCCTTCCCGGCGGGCACTCGGGTGATGTGTGGGGCACTGCTCTGGAACTCGAAATGGACTGGCTGGGCCGGACACTCGCACTGACTCCGTGAGAGTGTCCGGCCCGCTACACAGCACCGACTGACATCAGGTCAGGCGTCGAGATCAGCGGCTACCAGTTCGGCGACCTTGGCGAGTGCGTCGGCGTCGTCGGACTCGATGGTGACTTCGGTGTCCTTGGCGGCTCCGAGCGTCATGATCATCAGTGCCGAACCTGCATCCACCGGTTCGCCGTCGGCGACTGCGAGGGTGACCGTGGCGCCGGAGGCTCCGACTGCTTCGGCGATGAGAGCGGCGGGGCGGGCGTGGAGGCCGACTGCGGAACCGACGGCAACTGTCTTGCTGGGCATGGGATCTCCTCGTTGTGAATCTATCGGTGCGGACGTTGTGGGGTCTTTGGGCGGATTTGGTGACAACAGTGGTGACTGCAGCGTTGCTTGCTGTCGATCATGCCGCAGCGGGCACGATTTCGGGGTCGAGTTCGGCATCGGACGGCCCCTTGCGGAAGAACTCCTTGGCTCCGACGACGGCGAGCGCAGCTACCACGGTTCCCGCGGCGAGCGAGACCAGGAACCAGCCGATTCCGCCGACTGCGAAGAAGACGAAGATCCCGCCGTGCGGGGCGCTGAGAGTGACGTCGAAAGCCATGATCAGCGCACCGGTGACGGCGCCGCCCGCCATCATCGAGGGGATCACGCGAAGCGGGTCGGCAGCGGCGAAAGGAATCGCGCCCTCAGAGATGAATGCCGAACCCAGCAACCAGGCAGCCTTTCCGTTCTCACGTTCGGCTTCGCTGAAGAGCTTGGGACGCAGCACCGTCGAGGCAAGTGCCATGGCCAGCGGCGGAACCATACCGGCAGCCATGACTGCCGCCATGATGCGCAAAGTGGCCGGGTCGTTGACGTTGAGTCCGGCTACAGCGAAGGCGTAAGCCGCCTTGTTGACCGGTCCGCCGAGGTCGAAGCACATCATCAGGCCGAGAATGATGCCGAGGAAGATGGCCGAGCTGCCGGACAGTCCGTTGAGCCAGTCGGTGAGACCGGAGGTGATCGCGGCGAGCGGACGACCGAGGACGATGAACATCAGTGCTCCGACAACCAGCGTCGCGAACAGCGGAATGATCACCACCGGCATCAGGCCCCGCAGCCACTGCGGGACGGCGATCCGGCCGATGTAGAGCGCGACGACACCGGCGATGAGACCACCGACCAGGCCGCCGATGAATCCGGCACCGACAAACACGGCGACCGCGCCGGCTGTGAAGCCGGGAGCGATGCCAGGCCGGTCGGCGATAGCGAAGGCGATGTAGCCCGCCAACGCGGGCACCAGGAAGCTGAATGCCAACGAACCGATCTGGAACAGCACTGCGCCGAGATAGGTGGCCAGACCACCGTCGGGAAGGTTGGTGATCGAGTTGTTGAGAACGATGTCCTTGGCAGGACCGGAGATCTCGTATCCGCCGAGCAGGAAGCCGAGTGCGATCAGCAGACCGCCGGCCGCGACGAACGGGATCATGTAGCTGACACCGGTCAGGAGGACCTGACGGAGGTGGGTGCCGAACCCTACGGAACCGGCATCGGAATCCGCGGCCGCGGCGGCGGTGCCGTCCACGGTGGCGGCGGCGGGATTCTCGGAGGCGCGCAACGCTTCTGCAAGCATCTTGTCCGGCTCGTTGATCGCCCGCTTCACACCGGAAGCGACAACGGGTTTGCCGGCGAATCGTTCGCGGCCCTTCACTCCGACGTCGGTGGCGAAGATGACCGCGGCGGCTCCGGCGATGACCGAAGGGTCAAGGGGGGTGCTTCCGCTCGAGCCCTGCGTTTCGACGTGAACCTTGACCCCGGCGCGTTCACCCGCGGCGACGAGTGAGTCCGCAGCCATGTAGGTATGAGCGATTCCGGTCGGGCACGCGGTGACCGCGACGATGTGACGCTCCGCGGGCGTTGGAGCCGGGGCCTCCTCGGTGGAGTGTTTCCCAGTGGAAACAGGAGGAGTGGGTGTCACTGCCGCAGCCTTTGCTGGAGCATCCTTCGGCGCGGGATTGAGTACCTCGTCGACCAGTCGCACGATCTCGTCCGGCGTCGACGCCTCACGAAGCGACGTGACAAACGCGGGTCGGACGAGCGCTCGGGCCAAGGACGAGAGCAGCTTCATGTGCTCGGCTCCGGCGCCTTCGGGTGCCGCGATCAGGAACACCAGATCGGCGGGGCCGTCGGGTGCACCGAAATCGACCTTCGGATCGAGTCGAGCAAACCCCAGGGACGCGGACGAGACGGCCTCGGCGCGGCAGTGGGGAATGGCGATTCCGCCCGGCAGTCCGGTCGCGGACTGCGCTTCGCGAGCGAGTGCGGCATCGACCAGCCCCGCGGCGTCGCTCGCCCGTCCCGCTGCAGTCAATCGCGCTGCGAGAGAACGAATGACATCTTCCTTGGTCGTACCCAGGTCGGTGTCGAGTGAGATCAGTTCGGGACTGATGATCTCGGGGCCGGAACCGCCGGCTGCGTTGGTATCGGACATGTCAGGTTCCTTAAGGCGTCAGGCGAGTTCGGTGGGGACGGGGATGGGAGAGGAGGCATCGGCTGCAGATACCGAAACCGCTGCCAGATCGATCTGTTCGGGCGTGGGAAGAGTTGTGCCGGGAAGGGAGGCAGCGGCGCTTCCGTAGGCGACCGCGTGACGTAACCGCTCGGATTCCGAGCCGCCTCCCGCTTCGGCGAGGATGTAGCCGGCCAGCGAAGAATCGCCTGCGCCGACGGTACTGACTGCGACAATCGGGGGAGCGGTGGCGATCCATGCGCCGCCGGCGGTGACGAGGACAGCACCTGCTGCGCCGAGCGTGGCGAGCACACTGCCGACGCCGCGGTCGACCAATCGCTGCGCCGCCGTGATTGCAGGCCCGGGATCACCGTTCTCGGCAGCACGTTCGAGGACGTGGCCGTCGACGCCGGTCAGTTGTGCGAGTTCCTCGCCGTTGGGTTTGAGCAGGTCGGGTGCCGAGCCGGGGAACGCTTCGGCGAGTGCCGTCAGCGGGGCGTCCGAGGTGTCGACCGCCACCTTGCACGGGTGATCGCGCAGCGCCGCGACAAGTTCGCCGTACCACCCGAGCGGAACGCCGGGGGGCAGTGAGCCGGACAGCGCGAACCACAGTGCGGTATCGGCGCGGACAATCAACTCCTGTGCCAGGGCGTCGAGCGTCGAACCGGACAGCGTTGCGCCGGGTTCGTTGATCTTCGTCGTTGTCCCGTCCGGTTCCGCAATGGTGATGTTGGTGCGAGCCAGACCCGTTGTGGCGACACCGATGTGGGGAATCCCACCGGCTGCCAGCGCCGAGAGCAGAGGGTCCCCACCGTTTCCCGGCAGAACCGCGAGAACGTCGAGGTCGGCGGCGGCGAGAACACGCGCGACGTTGACCCCCTTGCCGCCGGGGTCGCTGCGAGTGGAGTGGGCGCGTAGGACGGAGCCTCGTTCGAGCCGTTGCTCGAGCTGCACGGTCCGATCGATACTCGGGTTGGCTGTCAGTGTGACGATCATGCGATCACCACCTCGATTCCGTGGTCGTGGAACTCGGATGTGTCTGTGGGACTGATCTCTTCGTCGGTGATGAGGACGTCGATGCTGTCGAGTGGGGCGAAGCTGATCAAGTGCTCGCGGCCGACTTTGGTGGAATCGGCCACCACCACAACGTGATTGGCGGCTTTGACCATTGCTCGTTTGACGGCGGCCTCTTCGCTGTCCGGAGTGGAGAGTCCGTGCCCGACGCTGATCGCGTTCGTTCCGATGAAGGCGACGTCGACTCGCAACGTGCTCAGCAGGCGTAGGGCGTCCTCGCCGACCACGGCTTGAGTCACCCCGCGTACTCGACCGCCGAGCAGTATCAGGGAAATCGAGTTCATCGATGCCAGGCGTGCGCCGATCGGGACGGAATTGGTGACGGCTGTGAAGTCGTTCTCGGTCGGCAGTTCGGGGATCATGCGGCCCGTGGTCGTGCCCGCGTCGAAGATCACGCTGCCGCCGGTGGGAGGGAGGTAGGTGACCGCGCAGCGGGCGATCCGGTCCTTCTGTTGCGCGCGGGTCTGATCGCGTTCCGCCATGCCCGGTTCGGTGACGTGGAGGGATCCGGTCGGAACGGCGCCGCCGTGTACACGCCTGATCTGTCCGATCCGCTCGAGGAAGGCCAGATCGCGACGCACGGTCTCGGTGGTCACACCGAAGGTCTCCGACAGAGCCGCCACGGACATGCGTCCGCGCTGCGACACCATGGTGCCGATCGCTTGTTGGCGTTCTTCCGCGTACACGTGCTCTCCGATTCCGAAGTGTCATCCGACGGTGCGTTGTGGATCACAGTGAATGTTGCTTTATGTTGTTTTACGCCCGAGTGTGTTGACATGTCAAGACTTGGGAGTAATCTTCGTCACAACGAAGGTGAGGGCTTTACGCGCTCGAGGTGATCCGGTGAGACACCGGGCCCATCGCTCAAGGAGGACAGATGACCGAACAGCTCAACCGAATCACCGTGCACGGCACCCCCGTGGTGCCTGGAATCGCCTACGGCCCGGCGATCTGGCCGTCCAGCCGACCAGAACTCGTCACCGATGCGCCGGCACTCGACGAGGCCGATCGAGAGGCCGCCGTGGACGCCTTCGTCGCAGCGGCGAAGGCTGTCGAGAACCGCCTTCTCGGACGGGCCGCCGAAGCTACCGGCGCGGCCGCAGAGGTCTTGCAGGCCAACGCGGCGATGGCAGCTGATCGTGGCTGGATCGGGGCGGCCAAGAAGTCGATCGCCGGCGGAGTGCCCCCGGTGCAGGCTGCGATCGCGGCGACGGAGCAGTTCGTGGTGCTGTTCACCAAGGTCGGCGGTTTGATGGCCGAGCGCGTCACCGACCTCGAGGACATCCGGGACCGCGTGATCGCCGAACTCTCCGGATTACCCGAACCTGGAGTTCCGATGCCCGAGACACCGTCGGTGCTGTGCGCGGACGATCTGGCTCCTGCAGACACCGCGGGCCTCGATGCATCCAAGATCATCGGACTCGTGACCATCTACGGCGGCCCGACCAGCCACACGGCAATCATCGCGCGGCAGTTGGGCATCCCGTGCATCGTCGCCGCGAAGGAATTGGAATCTATCTCGGCAGGAATACCGATTCTGATCGACGGAACAACCGGCGACGTGATCGCGGAGCCGGATCCCGGGCACGCGCGTGAACTGGTCGAACAATCCCGGATCGATCGCGAACGCGTCAGCACCTGGACCGGACCGGGCCAGACGGCGGACGGCCGGCCGGTAGACGTTCTCGCCAATGTTCAAGACGGCGCGGGCGCTCGCGCCGCGGCGTCGACTGCTGCGGGGGGCATCGGGCTCTTCCGGACCGAACTCTGCTTCCTCGGCCGTGAGACCGAACCGACCGTAGACGAGCAGGCGGCGATCTACGCCGAGGTTCTCGAGGCCTTCGCAGGAAAGAAGGTCATCATTCGCACGTTGGACGCGGGTTCGGACAAGCCGCTCAAATTCGCCAACCATCAAGAGGAAGCGAATCCGGCACTCGGCGTTCGTGGGGTCCGAATCGCCTGGCAGGACATGGGAATTCTCGACCGCCAGCTAGACGCGATCGCATCAGCTGCGGCGTCGACCAACTCGTCGCCGTGGGTGATGGCACCGATGATCGCCACCCCGGCCGAGGCGAAACGTTTTGCCGATGCGGTGCGGGCACGCGATCTTGTTCCCGGTGTGATGGTGGAGATCCCGGCGGCGGCGCTGTTGGCCGACCAGATTCTCGAACACGTCGAATTCCTCTCGATCGGTACCAACGACCTCGCTCAGTACACGATGGCCGCTGATCGGATGTCCTCCGAACTCGCCGACCTGACCGATCCGTGGCAGCCCGCGGTGCTCGCCCTTGTCGCACGTACGGCCCAGGCCGGTCAGGCGGCAGGCAAGCGCGTCGGCGTCTGCGGTGAGGCGGCCGCCGATCCACTGATGGCGTGTGTTCTGGCCGGACTCGGAGTTTCCTCGCTGTCGTGCGCTGCGGCGTCGGTCGCGGGTGTGGGCGCGAAGGTCGGATCCGTCACCATGGCGCAATGTGAGGCGGCTGCGGCGGCGGTGCTGGCAACCGGTGATCCGGTGGCAGCGCGCAAAGCGGCGGCCGACGCAGTCAGCTGAGCTGGTTTCGTTGGTCTCGGTCGGAGACCGAGCGCCTGACCTCTAGTATTTCGACCTGTGATCGAACGAGAAACAATGACCGGGGCCGGCGGAATCGGCTGGACTGTCCACGGAGACGGCAAGCGGATCGCCGACGGAGCCGTCGTGGCGCCGGACGAACGACTGAGTTGGCCGCGCACCATCGGAATCGGGATGCAACACGTCATCGCGATGTTCGGAGCGACACTGCTCGTTCCGACCATCACCGGCTTCCCCGTCACGACGACGCTGCTGTTCTCGGGTATCGGCACCGCGCTGTTCCTGCTCATCACCCGGGGCCGGATCCCCAGCTATCTCGGTTCGTCCTTCGCGTTCATCGCCCCGCTGACAGCGTCGGCAGGATCGGGCCCGGCCGCGCAACTCGGTGCCGTCATGGCCGTAGGCATCGTGTTGATGTTGATCGGCGTCGCCGTACGTCTGATCGGCAGCCGGTTCATCGACGCCGTCATGCCGCCGGTGGTGACGGGCGCTGTCGTCGCGCTGATCGGTCTCAACCTCGCTCCGACGGCGGTCGGCTCCTTCGAATCGCAGCCGCTGATCGCCACGGTGACGCTCGTTTCGATCCTGCTGGTCACGGTCGTCGGTCCCGGGCTGCTCGGCCGGCTGGGCATTCTGGTCGGCGTCGTGATCGGCTGGGTCTTCGCCGCGGTCATCGGCGGACTCGACAGTGAACGAGTGTCCGCTCTGCGCGAAGCAGACTGGTTCGGGCTGCCGAGTCTGCACGGACCGTCGTTCGACTGGTCGGTGATCGTGCTCGCGCTCCCCGTGGTGATCGTTCTGGTCGCCGAAAACGTCGGACATGTCAAAGCGGTGTCCGCTATGACGGGTAAGTCCCTCGACGATCTGGCCGGCAATGCACTGTTTGCCGACGGTCTCGCCACTACCTTGGCGGGCGCCGGTGGCGGATCCGGAACCACCACGTATGCCGAGAACATCGGTGTCATGGCAGCGACGCGTGTGTACTCGACCGCCGCGTACTGGGTAGCCGCCGCTACCGCTGTGATCCTGGCATTTTCGCCCAAATTCGGCGCACTGGTCTTCACGGTGCCGAACGGCGTCATCGGCGGCGCAACGATGGTTCTCTACGGCCTCATCGGCATTCTCGGTGTGCGCATCTGGATGGAAGCGAAGGTCGACTTCACCGATCCGGTCAACCTGACGGTCGCTGCGGCGGCGTTGGTCGCCGGCATCGGGAACTTGACGCTGACCATCGGTTCAGTCGAGTTGGGCGGCATCGCCTGGGGATCGATCGGCATCCTCGTCGCGTACCCGATCATGCGATATCTCGCCAAATTCCGTACTTCGAGTAACAGATAACCGCTACAGTCACGAATCGTGATCGTTCGGGTCATCGACGGGTATCGCAACAGGTTCTACCGTCGGAGGCAGTGACGTGGGCCCGCGCACTTCGGCGTGCCCAGTCTCAGCGAATACACCCCAGCGGGTATATCCCCAGCGGGTACATCACTGAAGTGCCATATATCGAATTGCAAGGAGTCGGCGTGGAGCGCACCCTGTTCGAACCGGAACATGAACTCTTCCGGGAGTCGTACCAGAAGTTCTTGGCACAGCACGTGGCACCGAACCACGAGAAGTGGGAAGAGCAGAACATCGTCGATCGTGACGTCTGGGTCGAGGCCGGAAAGCAGGGCTTCCTGGGAACTGCGGTCCCTGAGGAATTCGGCGGCGGCGGTGTCAAGGATTTCCGCTACAACGCGATCATCACCGAGGAAACCACCAAGGGTGGGTTCAGCGGTATCGGCTTCACGCTGCACAACGACGTCGTGGCACCGTACCTCCTGGAGTTGAGCAACGAGGAGCAGAAGCAGCGTTGGCTACCCGGATTCGCGTCGGGTGAGCTGATCTCGGCGATCGCGATGACCGAACCGGGTACCGGTAGCGACCTGCAGGGCATCAAGACGAAAGCGGTTCGCGACGGGGATCACTGGGTCCTCAACGGTTCGAAGACCTTCATCACCAACGGAATCAACGCCGACATCATCATCGTTGTCGCGTGCACCGACCCGGACAAGGGTGCTCAGGGCTTCAGCCTTTTCGTGGTCGAGCGGGACATGCCTGGCTTCGAGCGTGGACGCAACCTCGACAAGATCGGCATGAAGGCTCAGGACACCGCCGAACTCAGCTTCACCGACGTACGCGTTCCCGCTGCCAACCTGCTGGGCGAAGAGGGAATGGGCTTCTTCTACTTGATGAAGAACCTTCCCCAGGAACGACTCTCGATCGCCGTCGTTGCCGCTGCCGCAATGGAATCGGTTCTCGAGAGCACGATCCAGTACTGCCGCGACCGCAAGGCATTCGGCAAGTCGATCGGCAGCTTCCAGAACACCCGATTCGTACTGGCCGAATTGGCAACGGAGACCACGGCAGTGCGCATCCTGGTGGACAAGTTCATCGAGCAGCTCAATGCCGAGAAGCTGACCGTGCAGGAAGCTGCGATGGCGAAGTGGTGGACCACCGAAGCTCAGGTCAAGCTCATCGACCGCTGCCTCCAGCTGCACGGAGGCTACGGCTACATGAAGGAATACCCGGTTGCAAAGGCGTACATGGACTCTCGTGTGCAGACCATCTACGGTGGCACAACCGAGATCATGAAGGAGATCATCGGACGTTCGCTGAATCTCTGATTCGGGTGATGGACCGCTGATCGTCACGAAAAGACTCTGGGCCCCAGCTGATGCCGGGGCCCAGAGTTTTGTGATCGAGGTGCGAGCGAACTCAGATCTTCCGCATGACGGTGACAACCTTGCCCAGGATGACGGCGTTGTTGCCGGGAATCGGCTCGAAGAGTTCGTTGTGCGGCATCAGCCACACCTCCTTCTTCGTACGCTTGAACGTCTTCACGGTGGCTTCGCCGTCGATCATGGCGGCCACGATGTCACCGTTCTCCGCGACGTTCTGCTGACGGACGACAACCCAGTCGCCATCGCAGATCGCTGCATCGATCATCGACTCGCCGACAACCTTGAGCATGAAGAGCGAACCCTGGCCGACGAGTTCGCGGGGGAGTGGGAACACGTCCTCTACCGCTTCCTCGGCAAGGATCGGTCCGCCGGCAGCGATGCGACCCAGGATGGGGACGAACGCCGGCTCCGGTAGCGGGTCGGCACTGTTGTACTCGCCGGAATGCTTTGACACCGACGCGATGGCGGTATCGGCCGCAACCTCGTCGAGACCTCGAACATCGACTGCGCGAGGGCGATTGGGATCGCGTCGAAGGAAGCCCTTGCGCTCCAACGTTCGCAGTTGATGTGCGACCGACGACGTGGAGGTGAGCCCCACCGCATCACCGATCTCGCGAATGCTCGGCGGATACCCGCGCTCCGTCACCGAATCGCGGATGACTTCGAGAACGCGCCGCTGACGCTCGGTGAGCGTCTCGCTCGACGGAGACGGAACTGCAGAAGCTCCTGCCTCCGCGGCTGTGCTGGAGCGATCGTCCTTCATGGCCTGTTGCCTCCGTGTCTGAAGAAGTCGTGTCTGAAGAAGTCGTGTCTGAAAAAGCTGTGTCTGAAAAAGTCGTGTCTGAAAAAGTGCCTGGTGCAAATCGCGCAGAAACCTGTCGGTGCCTCCTGCCAACATTCGAGCTGTCGACAAACACGGAGGCTTTCGCAATTCCCGCTGTGTGGTCTGACACGAATCTAGCCGGATTTGCTCGCGGTTTCAAACATCTGTTCGATTCGTGTCGCTTGAAGTAGAGACATTGTCGGCCAGGCGTGGTAGAAATTCGAACATGCGTTCCATCGAACGCATGATCGAACACATCGATCGGTGTCGACCAGCGGAGGTCACGATGGGTAACGCAGCACTGAGAAGCAACAGGGTTTTCGACGGCGCGATTGGTGATGACGCGATTGGTTTCGACGGCACGTCGGCGTTGAAGTACCACCCCTCGTTCTATGGGCCCGATGGTGGATCCGACGCTGACGGTGTGTCGTTCGAACGGCGCGGCACGGCCGAAATGCGGGGCGTGGCCAGGTATGTCGACAACGAACCGCAGGCGGCCGTCGTTCGTCGTGTTCCGGCGGTGGGCGCGGTTTCAGGTTCGCGTTCATTGCGTGAATCTCCTCGCCGGTGGGACGGCGAGCACGATTCGTCACGCCCGTACGGAGGAAGTTTCGCGCACCGAAACAGAGTCGGTGTCTCACGGGTCGAACATGAAGTGGCTGCCGAGGACGTCAGTTGGAAGACAGTGTTCCTTGGCGCCGTATTCACTGCACTGGCAGTGTTGGCGTTGGTGGGGATCGGCGCTTTGTCGAGTGGTGATGTCGCTGCGACAAACGGTGCGACCGAAGTGGTTCGTGTTGCTGCGGGTGAATCCCTCAGTGATATTGCTGCCAAGGTTGCGCCTGGCCAGGCTGTCGGCTCGGTGATCGAGCAGATCATGGATCTCAATGCGATGTCGAGTTCCGGACTGTCCGTTGGGCAAACGCTGATCGTGCCGGCCTCGGGCCGCTGACCGTACCCCGTGCCAGGCGGGGGCGTACCGAGCGTGAGAGCAGTCGGTTCACAGCGAGTAAGCTGTCCACTTGACAGTCCCACCACCTCGGGTGGTCGCGTTGAGTACGTGGATCTGCTCTGTAAATCGTCGGAGGATTTGCAGTCGGTAGCGAATCTGAGTTGCGGCCATTTCGGCGACAACGAAGGAACCCCGATGCATTGCCCGTTCTGCCGGCACCCTGATTCCCGAGTGGTCGATTCGCGCGAGGCCGACGAGGGCCAGGCGATCAGGCGGCGCCGTTCGTGCCCCGAGTGTGGCCGCCGATTCACCACGGTTGAGACGGCAGTTCTCTCGGTTGTGAAGCGCAGCGGCGTGACGGAGCCGTTCAGCCGAGAAAAGGTGGTCAAAGGAGTGCGTCGCGCATGCCAGGGCCGGCAAGTGGACAACGATTCGCTGAATTTGCTGGCCCAACAGGTCGAAGATGCCGTACGTGCTTCGGGTTCTGCCGAAATTCCCAGCAACGAGGTAGGGCTCGCGATTCTCGATCCGCTTCGAAATCTCGACGAGGTTGCATACCTGCGATTCGCATCGGTGTACAAGTCCTTCAGTTCTGCCGCGGATTTCGAACGTGAGATCACCGACATGCGCGAACATGCCGAGACCCGTGCTGCCGACAAGGCTTCCGGCGCCGAGACCGTTTCCGTCGACTGAGGCCTTTGCCTTAGATAACGCTGAGAGCACAAAGCG
This sequence comes from Rhodococcus sp. AQ5-07, assembly GCF_009707305.1. Classification (NCBI taxonomy): domain Bacteria; kingdom Bacillati; phylum Actinomycetota; class Actinomycetes; order Mycobacteriales; family Nocardiaceae; genus Rhodococcus; species Rhodococcus sp. AQ5-07. The sequence continues at coordinate 1,332,831 of NZ_CP046099.1, forward strand.
GCCGTAGGTAACGCTGAGAACACAAAGCGAACAATCGAACAAATCGGGCAAGTTATTCGCTTAGTGTCGACCAAGTACGTTCGTCCGCATCTCGGATCTTCACGGAGGCGTTATGAACTTAGTTGCAGTTCTCGGAGTCGTGAACAGCCTGGTAACCCTCGGGTTCGCCAACACTGTTGCCACCTTTGGTGGTTTCCTCACCAACGTCAACATTCAGACAATCTACTGATCGCGCAATTCTCACCGAACGTCAACGCTTGATCGCTTCGATAGCTTTCAGGACTCGCTTTTCGGAAATCGGTGTGGGTGTACCGAGGGACTGCGCAAACAGGCTCACGCGCAGTTCTTCGATCATCCAGCTGATCGAGTCGACATCTCGCGCAGTGCGACGCTCTTCGGGAAGTGAACTCAACAACCGGTCGTACGCTGCGTACACCCGGTCGAGGACGTCCATCGCCTGCTGATCTCGTTGTGCACTTGCGGGTAGAGCTTCGAGACGGAATTTTGCTGCGGCAAGATACCGCGGCAAATCGCGTAGGCGGGCCGAGCCCAATTCGGCGACAAATCCCGGAAACAGCAGTGAGGTCAACTGTTCTCGGACGTCGTCTGCTGCTTCGCCGCGGGAGCGGTCCAGAACGACGCTCAGTTGGTGTGCTTGTTCGAGGATCGGAACAATCATGCGCAGGATCGCGGAGACGCGTCCGGCCAGTTCGGAGCGTGCGATCTTCACCAGGGCGTCGAACGCCTCAGGCGTGCGTACCGGTCCGCCGTGGGCAGCTATCACTTCGTTGGCAGCTGCCACCCGGCAATCTTCGACGAGTGCCTCCAAGCCGCCGTCCGGATTCTGGCCGAGAGCCAGACGCTGAGTGTTCGACAAGCCGGCGGTCACGGCCTTGAGCTGGGTGGGAACGGCCGCGAGAAGAAGCGCCCGAGTGCCTTCCCGCATCGCCTGCGCCTGCGCAGCCGGCGTACTCAGGACACGAACGGCAACTCCGCCGTTTTCCGGCACCAGTGCTGGGTAGCCGGTTACCTGCTGTCCGCCGATGGAGCGAGAGATGGTCGGTTCCAGTGCGCCGAGCGTTTCGGATGTCCAGACGGTTGCCGCTGCCCGTTCGGTACCGGTTGCCGCCTTGGCCACTTCCTTCTGTACGCGCGGGGCGAGCGTGCGTCGTAGCTGCGCCAGATCCTTACCCTTCGCGAGAACCGTGCCCGATTCGTCCTCGACGACAAATGTCATCCGAAGATGGTCGGGCAGCGCGGCGGGATCGAAGTCCTTGGCGTCGATCTGGATCCCGCCCAAGTGCGAGAGTTCGCGGGCCATTGCGGTCATCAACGGCTCGGATCGAGGTTTGACTGCTGCCAATGCTGCGGCGGCGTAGTCAGGTGCGGGTACGACAGCGCGTCGGATGTTCTTGGGCAACGTCTTGATCAGAGCAGTAACCAGATCGACGCGCATACCGGGGACCAACCAGTCGAAGCCGACCGGCTGAAGTTGCGCGAGCAGGCCGACCGGGATGTGCGCGCTGACGCCGTCGTCGTCCTTTCCGGGCTCGAATTGGTAAGTGAGCGGAAACTGCATGTCGCCCTGGCGCCAGGCGTCCGGGTACTCGCCGCCCAGTACTGCAGCCGCGTCGGAGTTGACCACCGTTTCCGGCGTGAAAGTCAGCAGACTCGGATTCTTGCGCCGCTCGGTCTTCCACCACTGGTCGAAATGCTTGGCGGATACGGCTTCCTGGCCGATACGTTCGTCGTAGAACTCGTAGAGAGTTTCGTCGTCGACGAGGATGTCGCGGCGGCGCGCGCGGTTCTCGAGTTCCTCGACGTTGTCGAGCAGTGCACGGTTCTCGTGGAAGAACTTGTGGTTCGTCTGCCATTCGCCCTGCACGAGCGCATGGCGGATGAAGAGATCGCGAGAGGCCTCGGGATCGATTCGTGAGTACGTCACTGCGCGGCCCGTCACCAGGGGAACTCCGTAGAGAGTGACCCGCTCGTATGCCATCGCCGAGCCGCGCTTGGAGGACCAGTGAGGTTCGGAATAGGTCCGTTTCACCAGGTGCGGGGCGAGCTTTTCAGCCCACTCGGGTTCGATGCGCGCGGACATGCGAGCCCACAGCCTCGACGTTTCCACGAGTTCGGCGGCCATGACCCAGCGTGGTGGCTTCTTGAACAGTCCTGATCCGGGGAAGATCGCGAAGTGGCTGCCCCTGGCGCCCAGGTAGTCCCGCTTCTCGCCCTCGCGTAGCCCGATGTGTGAGAGCAAACCGGCGAGGAGTGACTGATGGATCGCGTTCTCGCTTGCGGGTGTCTCACCCACCGTCCAGCCGAGGCCGCGGGTGATCTGCCGGAGTTGCCCGTGCAAATCCTGCCATTCGCGGATGCGGAGCCAGTGCAGGAACTCGTTCCGGCACATCTTGCGAAACTGGTTGGAGGACAGATCGTTACGTTGTTCGCGTAAGTAGTCCCACAGTTTCAGGTATGCCAGGAAGTCGGAATTCTCGACATTGAACCTGGCGTGCTTTTCGTCGGCGGCCTGCTGGAACTCGGCGGGCCGCTCGCGAACGTCCTGGATGGACAACGCCGCGACGATGACAAGGGTTTCGTGAAGGCAACCGTTGTTCTTGGCTTCCACCAGCATTCGTGCCATCCGCGGATCCACCGGAATCTGGGCCAGCTCGCGGCCGACCGGCGTCAGTTCGGGGTGGCTTGCCTCGGAACCTCGCGCGATGGCGCCGAGTTCTTCGAGCAGTCCGATTCCGTCCTTGACGGCGCGCTGGTCCGGCGGTTCGACGAAGGGGAAGGCAGCGATGTCGCCCAGACCGAGGGCCGTCATCTGCAAGATGACGGATGCGAGATTGGTCCGCAGGATTTCCGGCTCGGTGAACGCCGGCCGTGACTCGAAGTCCTCCTCGGAATACAGGCGGATGCAGATTCCTTCGGCGACGCGGCCGCAACGCCCGGAACGTTGACGAGCCGACGCCTGCGAAATGGGCTCGATCGGCAATCGTTGAACCTTGGTGCGCACCGAATATCGCGAAATGCGCGCGGTTCCCGGATCGACGACGTACCTAATGCCGGGAACGGTCAGCGAGGTCTCGGCCACGTTGGTGGCAAGGACGACGCGTCGGCCGGTGTGCGGCGAGAACACTTTGTGTTGCTCGGCAGCAGACAGCCGCGCGTACAGCGGGACGATTTCGGTGTTGCGAAGACGCCGATCGCGTAAAGCGTCTGCGGTGTCGCGAATTTCGCGTTCGCCGGAGAGGAAGACCAAGATGTCGCCTTCGCCCTCCGCGCTCAGCTCGTCGACCGCCTCGCAGACCGCGTCGACGGGATCGCGGTCGAAGGTGATGTCACCGGACTCGACGGTCAGTGGCCGGTAACGCATTTCGACGGGGAATGTTCGCCCGGATACCTCGACGATCGGCGCGGGCTTACCGTCGACAGCGAAGTGCTTGGCGAAGCGTTCGGGATCGATGGTCGCCGACGTGATGATGACCTTGAGGTCGGGTCGGCGGGGGAGCAGCTGAGCCAGGTAACCGAGGATGAAGTCGATGTTGAGGCTGCGTTCGTGCGCTTCGTCGATGATCAGCGTGTCGTAGCGTCGGAGCATACGGTCGCGCTGAATTTCGGCGAGGAGAATGCCGTCGGTCATGAGCTTGACGTAGCTGCGGTCCGAGACCTGGTCGGTGAACCGCACGGTGTATCCGACGGCGTCGCCGAGTTCGGTGTCGAGTTCTTCGGCGATACGTTCGGCAACGGTGCGTGCTGCCAGTCGGCGAGGCTGTGTATGTCCGATCAGGCCGCGGACGCCACGTCCGAGTTCGAGACAGATCTTCGGGATCTGAGTTGTCTTACCCGAGCCGGTCTCGCCGGCGACGATGACAACCTGATTCTCCGAGATCGCGGTCGCGATGTCGTCCTTGCGCTGACTGACGGGCAGAGCTTCCGGATACGAGACTGCGGGAACATTGGCGGAGCGTGCCGCCAACCGTGCGCGCGCCGTTTCAATTTCCTCGGCCAGCGCCACCAAAGCGTCTGGTGTGCGGGCACGGTCGAGTTTGCGACGGAGTCGACTCTCGTCGCGGAGTGAGACCTGCGCCAGCGCGCTCTTCAGGTCACTCCGCTTGGGGGAGAGTGGGGCCGGTGGTGTTGTAGACATGCTGATGACAGCCTATCGAACGCGTTCACAACTACCGCTCGCAGATCGTTTTGATGTGCAAATATCGACCAGTGACGACAAATACCGCAAATGAGGCAGCTACACCGGTCGCGTCGACGCCTGTTGCCGTGCGAGTACTTCGCTTGTTGTTCGCGATCTACGGACTCACGGCGCTGCTGTGGATTCCGATTCGAAACGCCGACGGATTCTCGTTGTCGAACTATCTGAGCTACTTCACCATCGAGAGCAACATCCTTGCGGTGATCGTATTGCTGGTCGGCGCCCTTCGCGATCCGCAGTCTCGGACATGGCAGTCGGTTCGCGGTGCGGTGACGCTCTACATGGTGATCACCGGAATCATCTACGCCGTTCTACTGGCGAACATCGACGTCAATTTGAACGACGCGTGGATCAACTCGGCGCTCCACCGCATTCTTCCGCTGGTGATGCTCCTCGACTGGGTGTTCTTCGCTTCGAGGCACAGGATCTCCGAAATCCGCTCGCTGCAGTGGCTGCTGTTTCCAGTGATCTACGCGGTGTACACGTTGATTCGAGGGCCGATCGTCGACTGGTATCCGTATCCGTTCATGGATCCTTGCCACCAGGGCTACCTGGCCCTGTTCATCGGATTTGTCGTACTGGGCATCGCGATGGCCCTGATGGCGTTGGCGGTCAATGCCGTCGGACGGCTGGGAGCCGGGCTACGCGGACGGAACGCTGCGAAGTCCTAGTGGATTGCCGGAGGCGAGCACCTGCTCGAGGCGGTCCACGTTCGGGTGCTTGCCGGGGTTCGCCCGCGCGTCCTCGGTGTGTTCGGCAAAGATCGTCAGTCCTGCCGAGGCGGCTTCGGGTGTGAGCGCGCCGTAGACCTGAGCGAGATGGTTGTACACCTTGACCGAGCCGGACTTTCCGGGCTTGTTCTCGACGGTGTCGATGACGGTTCCGTCGGCGTCGAGTACCTCGATGGCGGCCAGATGATCGATGGTGGGCAGTGCGGCGAGATTGTCGGCAAAAGTCATGGTCGACAGATTACGTGTGTACCCGGAAATGCCGGTGCCCGGCGAGCGCCGTCGTGCGCCGATTCCCGGTGTCGATATAGTCGCAGCACATCGTTTGCACACCAGCATCGTTTGTATTCGAAGGGGACAATGATGGCTTCGGCATTGTGGCACGGGTTCGCGGACATGGGCGCTGTGGAGAAGAACGGCGCGTTTGTCGTCTCTCGCGGTGAGGGCGCGTACATCTGGGATTCCGAGGGCACTCGGTATTTGGATGCGACGGCGGGCTTGTGGTTCACCAATGTCGGGCACGGGCGCACGGAGATCGCGGATGCGGTGGCGGCTCAGTTGTCGAAGATCGCTCATTTCTCCAACTTCGGTGATTTTGTTCCCGAGACCACGCAGGTGTTGGCGGAGCGGTTGGCGACGATCGCGCCGGTTGCCGGGAGCAAGATCTTCTTCACTTCGGGTGGTTCGGATTCGGTGGACACTGCGGCGAAGCTCGCTCGCCGGTACTGGCACGAGGTGGGGCAGCCGGAGAAGGCGATCATCGTCGGTCGTCAGAAGGCGTACCACGGAATGCATGTTGCGGGAACAGCTCTGGCGGGTATTCCGGTGAACCGTGAGGGGTACGGCGAGCTGATGGCGGATGCGGCCACGGTCGGCTGGGATGATGCGAAGAGTCTGCTCGAGTTGATCGAGAGGATCGGTGCGAACAAGATCGCCGCGTTCTTCGCGGAGCCGATCATCGGTGCCGGTGGGGTGTATCTTCCGCCGGAGGGGTACCTGGCCGAGGTGCGCGACATCTGCCGCGAGCACGACATTCTGTTTGTCGTCGACGAGGTGGTGACCGGTTTCGGTCGTATCGGCGGCGAGTGGTTCGCGTCTACTCGTTTCGATTTGCAGCCCGACATGATGACCACGGCAAAGGGTTTGACGTCCGGTTACGTTCCGATGGGTGCGGTGTTCATCGCGCCGCGGGTGGCGGAGCCGTTCTATGCGGGTTCGTGGTGGCGTCATGGTTACACGTACGGCGGGCATGCCGGTGCTGCTGCGGCGGCGATGGCGAACCTCGACATTCTCGAGCGTGAGAATTTGCTTGGGGAGTCGAAGCGTCTGGAGGCGTCGTTGCATACGCATCTGCAGCCGTTGGCCGAGCATCCGCGGGTGGCGGAGGTTCGTAGTGGACTGGGTGCGGTCGCTGCGGTGCAGTTAGCTGATCCGGCGGAGGCTTTGCCATTCGTGAAGACGTTGCGTCAGCACGGTATTTCGGGTCGCGCGGCGGGTCAGGGTGCAATGCAGATTTCGCCGACGTTCGTCATGACCGACGATCAGGTCGCGGAGATGGCAGCAGGGATCCTCGCAGCTCTCGGATGAGTTCAGTTGCGGCGCCGGAAGAGTTTCTCGATTCGGCGCCGCACAGCGTTGGGTGCAGGTTCGAGTTCCAGAACCTCTTGTTCCGACTGCTTGGCGTAGGCCTGGGTGTACCGCTCGTGCAGTACCGAGCGAATTTCGTCCGGAGAGTAGGCCCGACGCTGGCGTTCGCCGCGCGCAACGAGAACCCCGGTGGCGGCAACGCCCATTGCACCGGCGAGGCCGACCAGTTTCCAAACGTGCGAGGCGCGCAGAGGAGTAGGGAGTTTCATCCCTCTACGCTAGAGGCATGGACCGACGATTGCTTTCGCAGGTGAGTCTCGAGGAGGCCGCCGCGGCGACCCGCACGGGCGACATCTGGATCTTCCGCGGAGAGTCGACGGCGGACCGGGCCATCCAGACGCTGACCAACAGCCCGGTCAACCACGTCGGAATGTCGGTCGTGATCGACGACCTTCCGCCGCTGATGTGGCATGCGGAACTCGGTCACTCGCTGCAGGACATGTGGACCGGACGCTTCCAGCGTGGTGTCCAACTGCACGATCTGCGATCGGCGGTTCAGGTCTGGGGCGCCAAGTACGGGCAGCGTGGATGGTTGCGCCAGCTCGACCACGAGATCACCCGGGAGCAGGAAGACGCTCTGCTCAAGACGATCGCACGGCTGGACGGTACGCCGTTCCCGTCGACGGCCAAGCTTGCCTCACGCTGGTTCGGAGGCCGAATCCCGAAGCTGCGCAAGAAGTCCGACGTGTCCGCAGTGGCCGTCGAGAGCGCCTACTGCGCCGAAGTGGTTGCCAAGACCTATGAGGCGATGGGTCTGCTTGTCGGTAATCGTCGTATCAACTGGTTCGATCCGGGCAAGTTCTGGAGTGGAGATCAGTTGCCCCTCGCGCCGGGAGTTGCGCTCGGTGACGAGATCTCGGTGTCACTCAGCGCACGTGACCTCGAGGCCGGACGCAATCCCGCCGGGTACTCACAAGGTTCGTGACGGCTCGGCGACGACGCGGCCGCCGACTTCGAGCCACCCTTCCGGAGAGAAGGTGGTGTGAAGCACCGATCCGCGTCCCTGGGTGATGAGCAGTGATTTCCTCAATCGGTCCGTGATGCGCAGCGCTGCAGATCCGGTCGCCTCGTCCTCGGCGATTCCCATCACCGGTGCGAACATGCGTGCGCGGATGGCAGCTTCGAGCTTGTCCTGCCATGCCCACAGATACGAATGATCCGCCTCGTAGTCGGACGGATCTGCGTCGATGACGTCGTCGACCGTGTCCATCGGATAGATCGCGAATTCCGGTGCCCATTCGGCACGCGCGCGTACCCACGTCAAAGCGCCGGATTGGCGGACGTCGACACTGCCGGCAGGAACGTCGAGGGAGCTCACGCGACGGCCCTGTTCGCCCAGCCACCACGTGGCACCGACGGTCGGGTGTCCGGCGAAGGGGAGTTCTGCTGCCGGAGTGAAGATCTGGACCCGCGCACGCGAGGCGCCGTCATCCGGAACGTCGATGAAGATGGTCTCGCTGTAGTCGAGTTCCTTCGCGACGGCTTGTCGATCCGATTCTGCAACCGTGGACGCGTCGACGATTCCCAACGGATTCCCGTGCTTGCCGTTTTCGTCCGTGAAGACCCGGACCACACTCACCTCGATACCCATCGGTCCACCCTAGCGCGCGAAAAGCCCTCCCCACCTTCACAGTGGGGAGGGCTCGTCGAACTGCACTCAGGTCCGAGTGATCAGACCTGTGCGGCAGAGAGGATCTCGTTGGCTTCGACAGCCTGTGCGACGCCCGCGACGATGGAACCGGCGCGGATCGCTTCGAAGATGACCTCGCGGTCGACACCTTCCTGGCGGAGGGTGTTCTCGTGAGCTTCGAGGCAGTGGTTGCAGCCGTTGATCGCGGACACTGCAAGCGACCACAATTCGAAGTCGGCCTTGTCGACGCCCGGGTTGCCGATGATGTTCATCCGCAGGCCGGCACGAAGGTCGTCGTACTTACCGTCGAGGTAGCCCTTGGTGCGGTAGAAGACGTTATTCATGCCCATGATCGACGCTGCGCCGAGAGCGGCGTTGTACGCCTCTGCCGACAGGTTGTCGGCCGCCTCGGAAGCAATCTCCTTGAGCGTGGACGCAGACTTGGTGGCTGCGGCCGTTGCGAGGAGCGTTCCCCACAACTGCTGCTCGTTCAGGACCGTCGTGCGCGCAATGGAACTCAGGTTGAGCTTGAGGTCCTTCGCGTACTCGGGAAGCGAGTTCTTGAGGTTCTCGACGCTCATACTCAGACGCTCGCAGTCAGGAGCTCGCCGGCGTTGATGGTCGGGTCGCCCTTCTTCCAGTTGCATGCGCACAGCTCGTCGCTCTGGAGAGCGTCGAGGACGCGGAGAACCTCGTCGACGTTACGGCCGACGGAACCGGCTGTGACGGAGACGAACTGGATCTCGTTGTTGGGGTCGACGATGAACGTCGCGCGGTCTGCAACGCCGTCGGCGTTGAGGACGCCGGTGGCCTCGGCAAGCTCGCGCTTGAGGTCCGAGAGCATCGGGAAGGGGAGGGTCTTGAGCTCTTCGTGCTGTGCACGCCACTGGAAGTGCACGAACTCGTTGTCGACGGAAGCGCCGAGAACCTGAGCGTCACGGTCTGCGAACTCTTCGTTGAGCTTGCCGAATGCAGCAATCTCGGTGGGGCACACGAAGGTGAAGTCCTTGGGCCAGAAGAAGACGATGCGCCACTTGCCTGCGTAGTCGTCACTGGTGACGGTGGTGAAGTAGTCATCGGGCTGCTGGGCATCGACCTTGGACAGGTCGCCGCCGATGACAGCCGTGAGGTTGTAAGCGGGGAACTGGTCGCCGATTGTGAGCAGAGCCATGTGTCTCATTCTCCTACGTGTCTCGTGAACAGGAATTTCTTGCGCACACGATCCGGCTGTTCGGACTGTGACGGCCGAACGTGCTGGATCGAGAGGGTTTGTCACCGTCAGCGGGTCGGACGGTTTCGACTGGAGTGTCGAGGTTCTGACCGGCGCTTTTTGGTATGAGTCCATTCTGCATCAAACCGTTCAAAAGGTAAAGGTGATGGGTGGCACTACACTGATAGGCATGTCTGATCAGACTTATCAACCTTCCTTGTCACAGCTGCGTGCCTTTGTGTCGGTGGCCGAGTACCGGCACTTCGGTACTGCCGCAGCACGTTCCGGTGTGAGCCAACCCACACTGTCGCAGGCGCTGGCGGCTCTCGAGGCGGGACTAGGGGTCAAACTGATCGAACGTAGTACGCGGCGCGTGCTCGTGACCGCGGACGGACAGCGCTTGCTCGGTCAGGCGAAGCAAATCCTCGAGGCTGCCGACGGTTTCGTCGCGAGCGCGGCCGGCTCCGGCGACTCTCTGACCGGACCGCTACGCATCGGGTTGATCCCGACCGTTGCGCCGTACATTCTTCCGGGGTTGTTGCCGGAGCTGCGCGAGAAGCTACCGTCGTTGGCGCCGCAAATAGTCGAGGATCAAACGGCGCGCTTGCTTGATGCCCTGCGATCGGGAGCGCTCGACGTCGCGGTGTTGGCGCTTCCTGCCGGAACACCTGGCCTGGTGGAAGTTCCTGTGTACGAAGAGGATTTCGTGATGGTCGTGCCGAACGATCATTCCTTGGCCGGACGTGTCGATCTCACGGCGGACGTGCTCGACGCGCTGCCGTTGCTCTTGCTCGACGACGGCCACTGCCTGCGTGACCAGACGTTGGATCTGTGCCGTTCGGTAGACGCCCATCCGCTTGCCGGCGACACGCGGGCTACCTCTCTCGCGACAGTCGTGCAATGTGTGGCCGGGGGACTCGGGGTGACTTTGGTCCCGGAATCGGCTGTTGCAGTGGAGGTTCGACGCGGGGACTTGTCGACGGCGCATTTCGCCTCGCCGGCTCCAGGTCGCACGATCGGCGTCGTGTTCCGCTCGTCGAGTGGCCGAGCAGAAGGATTCCGTCAGCTGGCCGAGCTGGTCCGTTCGGTCAGCCCGACGGTTCCTCGATGACGTAACTCGTTCGACGTCGACGTGAAAGCTAGTCGAGAGAGGCTTCTTTCACGGCAATGACGGCTCCGGGATTGAGAATTCCCAGCGGGTCGAGCGCATCCTTGACCTTGCGATTGAGGGCCATGACGTCTTCGCCCAACTGTGACGGCAGCCAGTCGCGCTTGAGTCGACCGACCCCGTGTTCGCCGGTGATCGTGCCGCCGAGCGCGATGGCGAGATCCATCACCCGTCCGAATGCGATCTGTGCGCGTTCGGACATGTCCGGGTCTGCGGGGTCGAAGACGATGAGCGGGTGTGTGTTTCCGTCTCCGGCGTGCGCCACCGTGCAGATCAGGACGTCGAGGTCGTCTGCGATGGCTTCGACCCCGGTTACCAGCTGCGGGAGTGCGCGCATGGGAACGCCCACGTCTTCGAGAAGCAGACTTCCCATCGCGAGCACTGCCGGGAACACTGCCCGCCGTGCCGCCGCAAAAGCGTCACCTTCGGCCTGGTCGTCGGTCGCGAATACCTCGGTGGCTCCGTTGTTTTCGCACGCCTGAACAATCGTCTCGATTTCCAGCACGCCGGCCGCGCCGGGTGCGTCGGACTGCGCGAGCAGCAGTGCGTGAGCCTTGCGGTTCAGACCCATGCGTACCGAATCCTCGACGGCATTGATGCTGGCATGATCCATGAACTCGAGCATCGCCGGACGCATGTTGCTGGTGATCGCCAAGACCGCGTCGGCAGCTTCTTGTACCGAGTCGAACGACGCGACGACGGTTGATGCGGGCGGCTGCGCGGGAATCAAACGCAACGTGATTTCCGTGATGATGCCGAGAGTTCCCTCACTGCCCACGAACAGTTTGGTGAGGGAGAGTCCGGCGACGTCCTTGAGAAGGGGACCTCCGAGGCTGACCGCTGTCCCGTCTGCCAGCACGACCCGGAGTCCGAGAACGTAGTCGGTGGTAACTCCGTATTTGACGCAGCAGAGTCCGCCGGCGTTGGTGGCTGCATTGCCGCCGATGGAACAGATCTCGAAGGACGACGGGTCAGGTGGGTACCAGAGTCCGTGCTCTGCGGCGGCTTTCTTGACCTCCGCATTCATCAAGCCGGGCTGAGTAACCGCCACACGGGCGACCGGGTCGATCGTGATCTGTCGCATTCGCTCGGTGCTGACCACTATGCAACCGTCGACGGCGCTGGATCCACCGGAAAGGCCCGAGCCGGCACCTCTGGGAACCACCGGTACGCGGTTGGCGGTTGCCCAGCGCATCACTGTTTGGATGTCTTCGGTGCACGTTGCGCGAACCACGGCAGCGGGATGGCCGGCGGTCGGGTCGGCGGCCCAATCCTGGCGGTAGCCCGCGGTCACATCCGGATCCAGCAGGACGGCTCCCTCGGGGAGTGCCGCTACCAGTTCGTCCAGGGCGTGCGAATTTTCGACCGTCATCACTCCATCATGCGTCCGGCAGCGCCGCTGAGGTCCTGACTTGGTCAGATTTGGGCGCGGCACCGTTGCCCTGGCCCCTACCGGGCCGCATCTTCTGGCCAGCCGGGGTAATTGGGGAGGACGAGGGGTGGGGCGAAGTCGGTGCTCATCCGGAGTCGATTCCCGTCGTGACGCGATTTGAACCAGTCAGAGCAAGTCTCCTGTTGCACACGGTCGCTGGTGGAGCTGGTGAATTTGTCGACGATCCAGCCGCCGAAGACGTCCCCTTCCGGTGCATTGCGGGGCCCTTCGAATCGAGGGTAGGGGGTAGCCGTAGAAGCGGTGTTGTGCATCCAGATCTCGTAACTACTGCTCGGGAGTTGCGACGAATCCGGTTTGCGGCCGTCGTAATCGGTATCGTAGGCGTCGGAGCAGGCGTAAGCGACGACGGTCGAATCGCCAGGGTATCCGGCGGGAATTGTTTGAATACTCAAGATCCGGTTGATGCTGGTACCTCGGTAGACGCGTGGTGGTGTGTCTGCGGGTTCTCCGTAGCGGCGATCGCTCGAGACCGTTCCACGAGTGTTCGCAGTGATTCTCGAGAACCCGTGGTAGGCGTCGCTGCGATCGCCACCACTGTCAACGATGTAGTCGGATTCTATGAATGCTCGGATTATGGTGGCCTCTTCGCTGAAGAGGTCGATGCCGGGGTCTGCGAGCCATTGGTTGTGATAGTCGGTCATGTAGCTCGGTAGTACATAGACGTTTGACGCGGCGGGCGTGGTTGTGGCGCTGAAGTTTTCGGTTGAGTTGGGTGCCGCGCAACCCGCGATACATGATCCCATGCTGAATGCCAGTGCAAGAGCGGTTGCGGCGCGGTGGTTTCGCCTTGTAAACGCAGGAAATCTATCCGACATCGTCGAGTCCGTCTCTCATGTTGGTCATGAACGTATCGCGATTGAATCCCCGAAACGTCAAATAGTCCTGCAGCGTGCTGTCGAATTTGCCGTTTAGACCCAGGGTCTCCAGATCGACTGGTCTGAGGGATTCGCTCGGATCGCCATTGACTCGAAAACCGTTCAGTTGCTCGAAGTCTTTTCTTCCGTAGGCGTTGTCGAGTGCCTGAACCAATCGGTAATCGAGAAGGGTCGTCGAAGCCGAACTCTGGTCTGTGAAGTTGAGTTGTGCCGGAGGAACTTCGACCGGGGAGCCCAGGACGTGATCTTTGAGTTCGACTCCCAGCATGCTGACTGCAACGCTGGTCGGTGGTCCGAAGCCTGGGATCATGGCGGCACCGCCGGAAATCAGCCAACCGAGTTCGTCGTATGTTTTCCCACGTCTGCTGATGATGTCCTCTTGCGCCGCCGCAGCGTCACCGGTTCGGTTGAAGGCTTCTTCCTCCAGAGCGCCGTCCATCAGTGCCTGGACGCGTCCCGCATATATTGCATATTGCGAAGAACCCGCGGCGATGTCTCCGCTCATGCTGGTTTCGACGAAGGTCCCTTGGAGTTGGCCCGCGGCTCCGAGCATGTTCGCATTGAAACTTGCGGCTGCGTGGGGGTCGCTGTCGATGATCGCGATCACCGATTTTGCATTGGCGAATCTGTCGTCGTATGCATCGAGATTTTCGAAACCGAGGGTACCGGTTTGATCGGGTTCCAATCCGACGAGATTCCCGATGTACGGGGTCACCGCGGAACCAATGGATTGCGTCAACGCGGGATTCACTTCTCCGATGGATCTGTTGTCCAGGCCGGCGATGTCGAGGTAGGCACCTTTGTTGTCGGCGAGATTGTGGGCGAGTGCAAGGGCAGAGGCGCCGGCCCGTTCGGCAACAGCTGGGTTGGAGTTGGTGGCGTCGGGTCCGATCCAATCGGTGAGGCCGCTGACGGCTCGTCCGTCATCGTTCCATTCGCGGGTGAACAGATTCACCACGTCGTCCTGATGAGCAGGGGTGGTGAGGAAGTCGGCGTTCGAAGGTATGTCCCGAGTGGCAACGTCGAGGGCTTTGGTGAGGCTGGAGTCGAGCTCATCGTTGCTGACGGGCTGGCCGTCGTCGTCGAAGACCAATCGCATCGGGGCGCTCGATGAAGTTTGCGATTGGAGAGGGGCGAGATCTGCGCTGCGATCGAGCAGTGCAGAACTCAAAGCGCTGCCGGATTGTGTTGCCGGGTCTGCATTTCGAAGTATGTCCGTGAGTGCATTCGAATCGTCGAAATGGTTGACGTTCACGGTGGTGGAGTACCCACCGGGTTGGAGTTGCGAGCTGTACGCGGGGTCGCTGAAGATTCTGCGGACGTCTGGCGGAAGGTTGTCGAGGCTGCCCGCGTTGCCGTTGCCGTCGGTGACGTTGGGATTGGAGACGGTGAACATGCCCGAGGCGAGGGCGCTGGGGATTCGCGCGTCGGCGGGGACATTCGCATCGGGGAAGTTGACCGTGCGGAATCCTTCGGCGCCTGCACCGATATTCTTCAGCTCGTCGAGGTTGGTATCGGCGTAGAACTCACGTAGGTAGGCGAGTTGTTCCGGGTCGACGACCACGGGCCCGCCGGCAGCAAGTTGCGCTTGTTGTTCCGGAGTGAAAGTCGTCGCGGCGATCAACCGTTGCTTGGCCGCCTCGCTCTCGGGTGTTGCGCCCGGGGACTGCGCGAGAATGTCGGAGTCGTGGGCTCCCTGACCATCGAACCGAACGTGATGTGAAGGGGTGGTCGACGCTGCATCGGGGATCCCGAAATCGGCCTTGCGGTCGATGAGCGAGGTGCCTGCGGCGGTGATCTCCGTGAGGATTCTGGCGGCGCTCGCGTCAGTCTCGTCGACGTCCGTGAGTGCCGTGCCGATGCGCCACGAGTGATATTCGAGGCGGGCTTCTACCCCGCGCGGATCTGTGCTCGCCAGAGTTGCGGGCGTCGCGGTGACGGAACCGTCGTCAGAGACGGTGAAACCGTCGGCGCTCGCGTCGTCGACGCGGCTGACCAGTGTTTCGCGGGTGTACCGGAGGTTTGCCGATTGCGCTGCGACACAGCGCCCGGCGTCTCCGACTATCGCGACGGCGTCTCGCCCGAAGGCATGCTGCTGGGTTGCCGAATCCCATGCTGCGGTCGCCGCGCTGCCGCTCCAATCGCTGGTTGCGGTGTCCATGATGCGGTGCGCGATGTCGACGTTGCTGTCGAATACGTCATGTCCGCGGCCCAGGGAGCCGGCATAGTTGTCGAGGGCGTCCAGATTCCAGGATCGGATCTGCGAGATCGACAGTGTCATCGCACGTCTCCCGAATCCTCGATCCGTGCGCCGTTGGCGATGTCGACCCGGGCGAACACTCGTGCGGAGTTTTCCAGTTTCGTGCGGGTAGCAGTGATGCCCGCACCGATCGCGCGGCCGAGTTCGTCGACGGTGACGACGTTGTCGGCTATGGCTGCAGCGAACGCCGACCCGGCGGCTCCGGCCGATGCGGCGGTAGCGGCCTCCGAAGCCGAGAATCCACCGAGTTCCTCGGCAGATGCCGTCAGCCCCTCCGCAGCACTTGCCAATTCGGCTGGATCAGCTGAAAAAGTATCCACACCCATGAACGAATCCCCCCGAATTCATCTGCGAGATCACAGTGAATCGAGGATAGAGCATGCCAGATGACCCGACCTCGAGGGGCGCGTCATCGTCCTCGCGGTCGAGGGGGTTGTGTGAAAGCCCTAGCGGCCCTTCTGCTTTCCGGAGAACCGGCCACCCGAACTCTTGGTCCCACCGGACTTGCCGCTGCCTGATTTGCCGCCCGCCTTGGCCTTACCGGAACCGGCGTTGCGTCCGGATATGTTCTTTGCGGTGCCGGCGCCCTTAGCTTTCTGCCCGTTCTTGGCAGCTTCTGCGCGACGCTCGCGGGCCGCGATCTTGGCCTTGACGGAGCCCTTGATCTTCTCCGCCGGCTCACCGTTTCGGCCGCGGGAACTCTGCGCCGTTCGGCCCCGCACGATGCCGATAAGTTCCTCGACCAGATCTGTGGTCTTGGACTCCATCCATGCCAAAGCCACAGGAGCCTCGGGCGCACCGTCCACCGGACGGAAGGTCAGGTCCTTGCGATGGTGGAACCGCGCCAGCGAATGGGGAACCACGACAACTCCGACGCCGGCGGCCACCAACTCGATGGCGTCGGCGATGGTCGCGGGTCGCTCGGCGGCGGTCTTTCCGGGACGGGTCGGCCAGTCGAGTCTGTCGTCGAGAGGATCGAGCACTATCTCGTCGGCCAGATCGTCGACGGAAATCTGATCGACAGTAGTGAACACGTGATCTTTCGGTACCACCACCACCGGGGTTTCCGCATACAGCGAGATGGCGCTGATGCCGGTCCGGTCGATCGGCAGGCGAACCAAACCTGCATCTGCTTCACCTGCGCGAAGTGCAGCTTCGAGTTCGAGTACCGGGAACTGAACAAGTTCCAGACGCACCTCGGGGAGCCGCTCGTGCCACACCCGGACCCACTTGGTGGGCGTCACCCCCGGGGCGTACGCGAGTCGAAAAATTGCCTGACTATCCGCGTCTGTCACCAGGCAAGGCTACCGCCTTGGTAAAAGCACCCGTATCGGCTGGTTACTCTTGTTGCATGACGTCGAACAAAACTCCCCAGACGATGAAGCCGACGACGGCTGCCAAGAAGCTGGGTGTGTACCTGGAAGCAACACCTGCGCAGTTCCAGGAAGGCGACGTGACTCGTGACGAGCTGACCGCTCTGCAGACCGATCCGCCGGAGTGGCTGCTGGAGCTGCGACGCACCGGACCGCACCCTCGCCCGGTCATCGCCGCCAAGCTGGGCGTATCGATCGCCGGCCTGGCCCGCGGCGGCGTCGAAGAAGCACTCACCACGGATCAGATCGCCGCACTCCTCGAAGAGAAGCCTGATTGGCTCGAAAAGGAACGCGCTGTTCAGGCCGACGTGCGGGCCGAAAACGTTCGCATCAAGGAAAAGCGCGCTGCGCGTCGTAACCAGCCGCGGAAGGCTCGAAGGGGCTGACGCCCCCTGTGCGCCTTTCCGGTAGCGATGACTACCAGAAAGGCGCACAGGCGCTAGCCTTCTACGACGCTCAGTTCGTCGAACACGATTTCACCCGCGGCATCCGATTCCGGGATGTCGACGACGGCAAGCAGCGCCCATCCGTGATCGCCCTCCGGATCCTCGAGCACCTGCCGCACCCGCCAGAACTCTCCGTCCTCAGTGACCTGGAAGAGCGCCGGACCGCGCGCCGACGGCCCGGTTCCGATGGTTGCGTACTCCTCGAAGTACGGCAGTAGTTGCTCTTCCCACTCGGCGGCCTCGATACCGTCCTCGAGGTTTTCCAGCTCGTTCCACTGTCGACGCGACGCGAGATCGATGCGTCGGAACATCGCATTGCGCACCATGACGCGGAATGCGCGCGGGTTCGCCGAGATGGGACGGGGAATGTCGGCGCCGAACGCAACCTCTTCCGTGTCTGCCTCGGCTCCGGGGTCGGTGAGTGACTCCCACTCGTCGAGCAGGCTCGAGTCGACCTGACGGATCAGCTCGCCCAACCACTCGATGATGTCTTCGAGTTCCTCGGTGCGCGCTTCGGTCGGGACGGTTTGCCTCAGCGCGCGGTAGGCGTCGGCGAGGTAGCGCAGGACGAGGCCCTCGGACCGGGTAAGTCCGTAATGGCTGATCAATTCGGCAAACGTCATGGCGCGTTCGATCATGTCGCGCACCACGGACTTGGGGGAGAGGGCGAACTCGGTGATCCACGGGTGGCCACCCCGGTACATTTCGAAAGCCGGGAACAGCAAGTCCGACAACGGTTTCGGCCAGGTGACCTCTTCGAGAAGCTCCATGCGCTCCTCGTACTCGATGCCGTCCGCCTTCATCTGCGCCACCGCTTCGCCGCGTGCGAAGTGCTGCTGCGCCATCAGAACCTGACGCGGATCGTCGAGCGTCGACTCGATGATCGAGACGACATCGAGTGCGTAACTGTCGGATTCGACGTCGAGAAGTTCGAATGCCGCCAAGGCGAACGGTGAGAGTGGCTGGTTCAAGGCGAAGTCGCGTTGCAGGTCCATCGTCAACCGAGCCATGCGGCCGTACTCGTCGGGTTCGTCGAGGCGTTCCACGATGCCGGCGCTGAGCAATCCGCGATACAGCGAGATCGCTTTGAGGATGTGCTTGCGTCGCGCCGGACGCGATTCGTGGTTGTCCTCCAACAGATGCCGCATCGCGTCGAAGCAGTTGCCCGGGCGGGCAATGACATTGAGCAGCATCGAGTTGCTGACCGAGAATCGCGACACCAACGGTTCGGGCGATGCCGCGACCAAGCGGTCGAACGTCGCTTCGCTCCAGGACACAAACCCCTCGGGAGCCTTCTTGCGTTGAATCTTCTTGATCTTCTTCGGATCGTCGCCGGCCTTGGCGACTGCCCGCAGATTCTCCACTTCGTGTTCCGGTGCCTGGACGACAACGGTGCCCATCGTGTCGTAGCCTGCACGACCCGCGCGGCCGGCGATCTGATGGAACTCGCGGGCCTTCAGATGCCGTGTGCGGACGCCGTCGTACTTGGCGAGACCGGTCAGCAGCACTGTGCGGATCGGGACGTTGATTCCGACGCCCAGAGTGTCGGTACCGCAAATCACCTTGAGAAGCCCGTCCTGCGCGAGAACTTCGATGAGCCGTCGGTACTTGGGCAACATGCCCGCATGGTGAACGCCGATGCCGTGCCGGACCAGGCGCGAGAGTGTCTTTCCGAACCCCGTGGTGAAGCGGAAACCGCCCAGCGCTTCGGCGATCGCTTCCTTCTCGGCCTTGGAACAGAAGTTGACGCTCGTCAGTGCCTGGGCGCGCTCGAGCGCGGCCGCCTGCGTGAAATGCACGATGTAGACGGGGGACTGGTTGGTGGTCACCAGATCTTCGATGGTTTCGCCGACCGGCGTGGTCGCGTACGAGAACATCAAAGGCACAGGGCGTTCCGTGCCGGAGACGACGGTGGTGGGCTTCCCGGTGCGACGCGTCAGATCCTCGGAGAAGAAGTCGACCTCACCGAGAGTTGCCGACATCAAGAGGAACTGCGCGTGCGGCAACTCTATGAGCGGAACCTGCCACGCCCAACCTCGATCGGGTTCGGAGTAGAAATGGAACTCGTCCATCACGACTTGGCCGATATCGGAGTTCGGGCCCTCTCGCAGTGCGAGATTCGCGACGATCTCTGCCGTCGCACAAATGATCGGCGCCGACGAGTTCACGGCGGCGTCGCCGGTCATCATGCCGACGTTCTCGGCTCCGAAGACTTCACACAGCGCAAAGAACTTCTCGCTCACCAAGGCCTTGATCGGCGCTGTGTAATAGGTGCGCTTGCCGAGCGACATCGCATAGAAATGCGCGCCGATCGCTACCATCGATTTGCCGGACCCGGTCGGCGTCGCAAGGATCACGTTTGCACCCGAGACCAACTCCATGACGGCCTCTTCCTGGGCAGGATAGAGCGTCAAACCTCGTTCGAGGGTCCACGAAGAGAAGGCGTCGAAAACGGAATCAGGATCCGCGTTGTCGGGGAGAAGTTCCGTCAGCAGCACTCGTACAGGCTAGCCGCAACCGCGGATCAGGTTGCGCTTCGCTCGTCCGAGCCCATGGCGTCGAGCACTGCCATGCGGGTGGACGACGTTCCGGTGATGGTGTTCTCGCCGACGCCGGAGATCAGCATGTGACGCCAGCGGGCCTCGTCGAAGACGAGTGGTGCGGTGCTGGAAAGAAAATCTTCGACGATCTGCAGGAAACGCATCGGATCGTCGCGGAACGGGAAGTGGCCCGAGCCGGGGAAGATTTCGAGACGTGAGTTCGGCATCGCCGCATGCGCGAGGTGAGCGTGGGAGACGGGAATGACGGAGTCGTCGTCGCCCCAGATCAGTTGAACCGGCAGATTCTCGGTCAGATAACAGCGGTCGAGCATCGTGACGACCTGCCCGCGCCAGTCCACGACTGCCCGCAGCGTACGAAGGTAAGCCTCGTAGGCAGTGGGGTCGGGGAGATCAGCGAGCACTCGAATCAGGTCTGGCGTGTCGTGCAGCATGGTGCCGGGGCGCAGATTCGAACCGTGGACGACACCGGCAAGGTTTCCGGCCATCCGGACGAGCGGCATCGCGCCAGGTATCCGGAGCAGTTTGACGACCTCGTTGACCACCGGAACGGACATGAGCCGCAGCAGCGGGTGGACGTCCTTGGTGACGCCACCGGCCGAGACCAGCACGAGGCGATCCACCATGTGTGGGAATTGGTAGGAGAACTGCATCGCGACGCCGCCGCCGAGCGAATGCCCGATGACGGTGACGTGCTCGATACCGAGTGTCGACAGGAGATCACGCATGCCGTTGGCGTACGCGGCTACCGAGTAATCTGCGCGCGGCTTGTCGGAGCGGCCGTGACCCAACAGGTCAGGTGCGATGACCGTGTACTTCTTGGCGAGGTGGGGAATGATCTCGGTCCACGTCGACGAGTTGTCGCCGATTCCGTGCAGGAGCAGTACTGCCGGACCCTCGCCGGCTATCCGAAATGCGCGTCGGTAGCCGTGAATCGTCCGGAACATCATCCGCGGTTCCTCGTCGGGGACCGGTCGGAGCTGACGGTTCCGTGGTCTGCTCATGTCGCCTCCTGGCTCGGCGTGTGACCACGTTGACTGTCTGCTCCAGTTGTTGAGCCGTCAACGAAAATCACACAGAGTTTGAGGCTATCCGACGGATGTGTCCTGAACAACAGCCCAGGTAACGGAGGGGTTGCGGAATGCGCACAATGTCGAATTATGCGCCCCGCCCGTCACATTTTCGTCAGTTGTCGCCTCGATCGAGGTCTCCAGCTGAGCCGAAGTCGTCATTTCCTGCCTGTTCGGCCAGGAACTTTTCGAACTCTGCGCCGATCTCGTCACCGCTGGGAAGGTCGGCCTCGCCGGCCAGAAGGGACGACTGTTGTTCCTGAGCGGCGACAAAAGTGTCGTATTGACGCTCCAAAGCGTGGACTACAGTCTGAACTTCTTCGTTCCCGGCTATGTGCTCGTTAACCTGTTCCCGAACGCGCGCCGCGGCCTCACCCAGTGCAACCAAGGGCAATTCCAGATCCGAAACCTCGGAAACGTTTTCGAGCAAAGTCTCTGCGGCGCCCGGGTAGTCCGTTTGCGCGAGGTAGTGGGGGACATGCACCGAAAAGCCCATCGCCTCGTGCCCGTGCTGAGACATACGAAGCTCGAGGAGTGACGATGCGCTGCCGGGAACCTGCAGTTCACCTGACCAACGCTGATGGTCCTGGATCAGGTCCTTGTTGGTCGAATGTGCTGTCACACCCAGCGGTCGGGTGTGCGGGATTGCCATCGGAATCGCGTTGAGCCCGATGGTTCGACGCACTCCCAGCTGTTCGGACAACAGACGAACGGCTGTGGTGAACCGCTCCCACTTGAGGTCCGGTTCCATCCCTGCGAGCAGCAGGAACGGCGTGCCGGCCGTATCGCGCAGTGCGTACAGATTGAGCGCCGGAGCGTCGTAATCGGAGAAATGATCGGCCTTGAACGTCATCGTTGGTCGACGTGAGCGGTAGTCGATCAGCTCGTCGACAGCAAACGACGCGACAAGCTCGGTTTCCAGGCTTTCCCGCAGATGCGTCGTCGCCAACTTCACGGCGTGACCGGCGTCGGAGTAACCCTCGAGTCCGTGAATCAGGATCGGTCCCTGGCCGTCGGCAGCCGCCAACTGGGGCGCCGGAAATTCCAGCTCGTACATCCTCGACTGTTCGTCCATCGCAGTCCCCTTCGCTCTTCGGTCTTGATCTCAAGTGTCCACTATCGGCGCACGCTCGACAGCATCGGAGTCAGGTGCCCGACAGCACTGGATCAGACGTTCATCGGTAAGAACACCGAGTCGGTGACCGATCATTCCCGATCCGACGAGACGGACGTTCGCCGAGAGCGAAGCCGAGCGGTATCTTTCGACACTTGGCCTGGGCGTTCGCTAGATGTCGGGTGCGCGGCTTCGGACATGGCAGAGTGGAAGACAAGGTCGGCACGGCCGATTTGTCCGAAATGCATTGGTCGATTGTCGGGATCGGTCGAGGTCGAGTGCGGAGGCTTACATGCGGGTGTGTCCACGATCGTCCAGGCGAGTGGCCGCATGCTCCCTTGCTGCGGTGGCCGCCGTTGCACTACTCGCGGGCTGCTCCGGGTCGGTCCAAGGTGCACCCGTTCCGGACTCCGCGCCGGCGACTGCCGGTGCGACCGACAGCGGCTCGGCGGCGCCGAGTACGACGACTGCACCCAAATCCTCGACGCCGAAATCCACCTCTCCGAAAACGGCGGCACCGTTGTCCGAACTGCTGCTGACTCCCGAGGAATTTCCCGAGCCCTTCGGCGCTGTTGTGCTGCCCCCGCAGGCCGTTCCGATGGCAGCGCCGGATCTAGTCGGCGTCCCACGCGGTGCCACCGTCGATCCATCCGAATGTGAGCCACCGGAACAGGATTACGGTCCGAACGGGACCGTGATGGCGGTCGGGACCGACAATGCGACGAGGGCAACGATTTCGGTCGAACTCACGAAGGTCGATGCACCACTGGACGAGTTGGAAGCGCAAACGCGCCAGTGCCCGTCCATGACGGTCACTGCGAACGGCGTCACCACTACAGTGACGACGGAAATTCTTCCGCCGTCGCCGATCGATGCCGACAAGACGATGTCACTTCGCCGCACCGTCGTGTCCCCCAAAGCCGCAGCCGGCGATCAGACGATGCTGACATTGATCGCGCAGGTCGGCGACGTACGGGTAGCAACAACACTGATGACGTTCGGTTCTGCGACGCCCTCGACGGCACCTCTGGATCAAGCGTTCACCGCAGCCGTACAGAAGGTCAAAGCAGGCAAGTGATTTCGCAGCACACGGGTCCGACACAGAGCGGACCTTTTCGGTGCGGCGCGATAGTTCGTCCCCAAATGACTCGATAATCCACAGACGAATTCGACGTCGCTGTTTTCCCTGGTCGAGCGGATGGCGGCATCGGGGCGATCGGCGAGGGTCTGTGCATGACCACATCACCTCTTCCCGGAGAATTCGAATTCTCCGACGACGACCTGGCCCTTTTCGGACGCGTTGAACGTGTTTCCGATCCAGGCGAATTGATCGCGGCAATACCCGCCCTCCTGGGATTCCATCCGTCCAACTCCGTCGTTGCGCTGTCTCTGATGGGCGCCTCCGCCTCGACGCTCGGCCCGGTAATGCGACACGACTACTTTCCCAGCGTCAAGGGAAAGCCTGCGAGGCAGATGAGCGCGGCGCTGCGCCAGTTCGCCGCCGTGTGTGACGGGGAAGGAGCGCGTGCGGTCGTTCTCGTGGTGATCACCGATTGCTCGACAGCTGAAACTCTCATTGACGAAACGATCGAGCTGGCCGAGGTATTCGAAGACATGCTCGGCGGAACCTGCGTCGATCTGGCTGACGTATTGTGCACGGCCGCAATAGAATCCGGCCAGCCGTGGACGAGCGTCACGCGTTCGATTCACCGCGGCACCCTGCCAGACCCGGCATCTTCGTCGGTCGCGGCGGCGCAAGTGTTGGGCGGGAGGGTCATTCGCCGTTCGCGCGAGGAACTGGTCCGGTGGGTACACGGTGCCGCTCGCAATCACGACGCGATTGCCCGACTGATCGCGAGCCGCCGAGAATCGAGTGAGTGCAGCGGAGGATCAGGCCGTGATGCAGCAGTTCAGCGCCGGGTCGATCTGGTGTTGGAACATGTCCGCCGTGTGGAGGCGGGCACTTACTACCCTGACCCGCAGGAATGCGCCGATCTGGTGGTCGCTTTGACGGACGTTCACGTGCGCGACGTGGTGTTGGGTCTGGCGATCACGTCGGTTGCCGCACATGCCGAACACTTGTGGCTCGTACTTACCCATGAAGTACCGTCTCCCGAACGAGCTTGGCCGGCAACACTTCTCGGGTTCTTTGCATACGTGCGCGGCGACGGGCCCCTGGCAGGTGTTGCGCTGTCGGCCGCTCTGTCGGCCGATTCGGAACATACCTTGGCCGGATTGCTGGATTTATCGCTCCAATCCGGTGTGCACCCCGATGGGATCCGTGACCTTGCGGCCGTCGGATTGTCCATCGGCGAATCGCTCGGAATTGCCGGCTTGCCGCCGGCGCTGCCGAGTGGAAGCTAGCGAGCAGCGTGTGAGCGGTCGCCCAGATCCTGGAAGAACTGCCATGCATCGGCGACTATGACGTCGAGATCGGTACGCGTGGGCGTCCAACCCAACTCGGCAATCGCCTTGTCGCTCGATGCGATCAGTACGGCCGGATCACCCAGCCGTCGTGACGCGTCTTCGACGTTGATCGGCAGGCCGGTGACCCGCGCACAGGCAGCGATCACCTCGCGCACGCTGAAGCCGGCACCACTTCCGAGGTTGTAGATGCGGTGCTCGCCGGGAACCGAGGATTCGAGCGCCAGCAGATGCGCTTCGGCGAGGTCAAGCACGTGTATGTAGTCGCGTACCGCGGTGCCGTCCGGCGTGGGCCAGTCGGTTCCGAATACCGAGATCTTGTCTCGCTGCTCGAGTGCGACCTGAAGGACGAGCGGAATCAGGTGCGTTTCGATCACCCGGTTCTCGCCGGCGGACTTGTACGCACCCGCGACGTTGAAGTAGCGCAAGCTGGTAGCGCCGAGGCCGTGGGCGATCGAGTACGAGGTGATCGCATGATCGATCGCGAGCTTGGTCGCGCCGTACGGATTCGTAGGGCGGGTCGGAGCGGTTTCCACGATGGGGGACTGCTCCGGCTCGCCGTACGTTGCGGCGGTGGAAGAGAACACGAGCCGGGGAGTGCCGGAGACACGAATCGCCTCGAGCAATTCGATGGTCGTGACGACGTTTCCGCGCCAGTACTTTTCGGGGTGCAGCACGGATTCGCCGACCAGCGACTGCGCAGCGAAGTGAAGTACGCCGTCGAAAACCGGTGAACCCGCATTGCCGAGGATGTCGGCGGCCAGCGCCCCCACATCCCCTTCGATGAACTCGGCACCGGCAGGCACCGCGTCGGCATTTCCGGTGGAGAGGTCGTCGATGACGACAACTTCGTGTCCACGCTCGAGCAACACAGTGCTGCACACACTGCCGACGTAACCGGCGCCGCCGGTGACCAGGAGTTTCATCTAGTTCCTCAGACCTGCTTGACCTGAACGGCGTGAGCCATTTCCTCGGACAGGTCGAACCCGCTGTGACCCGGCACGATGATGGTCACCGAGCCCGGACGGGTTTCGACCGTCACCCTGGCGTCGGGAACGACGCCGGCGTCACGCAGCTGCGCGATCACCTCGGGATCGGACTGCACGTGCTCGGCGAGTCGCCGAACGACCACAGCTGTCTGTGCGCCGTGCGGAATATCGGTCAGGCGCACCAACGTTTCGGTGGTGGCAACCGGGCCGTCGAGTCCCAACTGGTCCAAGCCCGGAATCGGGTTGCCGTATGGCGACGTCGTGGGGTTGTTCAGAACGACGACGAGCCGACGCTCGACCTCCTCGCTCATCACGTGCTCCCAACGGCATGCCTCGGCATGTACGTCTTCCCATTTGAGACCGATGACGTCCACCAGTAGGCGCTCTGCCAACCGGTGCTTACGCATGACAGAGATCGCGAGATCGCGACCCTTGTCGGTGAGTTCCAGATGTCGATCGCCGGCGACCATCAGCAAGCCGTCGCGCTCCATACGCGCAACTGTCTGGCTGACGGTGGGTCCGCTCTGTTCGAGCCGTTCGGCGATCCGCGCCCGGAGTGGGACTACGCCCTCTTCTTCCAAGTCGTAGATCGTCCGGAGATACATCTCCGTGGTGTCGACTAGATCCTTCACACTCAACCCCTTCGTCAGTTGATCATTCTACCGTTCAGTTCGTGGTTCCGGTGCCGCCTCCACTGCGGCGAGTCCAGCGCGTGTCCGAATTGGATTCGTGTCACTCGATCTCGGTCTCCGAAGCGGGCCACGAGTGTGGTGTGCGGCACGAAACGAGAAGGAAGTAGCGTGATCCCATGACCGCGTCGATCAGATCTGACGGGGACCCCGCGGCGTCTCGAGCGAATCGAGTCGTGGTGTGGAGTCCGGAGTACCTGAGCTATCGGTGGAGCGCCGATCACCCGATGAATCCCACTCGCCTCGATCTCACGATGGCACTCTCGCGAAGCCTCGGACTTCTCGAGGGCATCGAATTTCTCGAACCGAGCGCCGCGTCCGATGCCGACCTCCTCAGAATCCACACACCGGCATATCTTGCAGCGGTCAAAGACGCGGGTAACTCTGCGAACAACGGTGTGAGCGGCCAGGATGTTCCCCACGGGCTCGGTACCGAGGACAACCCGGTCTTCCCGCACATGCACGAGGCAAGTGCGATCCTCGCCGGCGGCTCGCTGGCCGCAGCGCAGGAAATCGCTTCGGGACGTACGCGACGCGCGGTCAGCATCGGCGGCGGCATGCACCACGCGATGGCGGATTGGGCTTCGGGATTCTGCGTCTACAACGATGCGGCTGTGGCGATTTCGTGGCTGCTCGACAACGGCTACGACCGCATCGCCTACATCGACGTCGACGCTCATCACGGCGACGGTGTGCAACATGCGTTCCTCGGGGACCCTCGGGTGCTCACCGTCTCGCTGCATCAGCATCCGGCGACGTTGTGGCCCAACACCGGATGGTCGAGCGAGGTCGGTGACGGCGCGGCCGAAGGTACAGCGGTGAACATCCCGGTGCTTCCCGGAACCGTCGACGCGTTGTGGCTGCGCGCATTTCACGCCGTCGTTCCGGGAGCCATCGCAGCCTTCCGCCCGCAGATCATCATCAGTCAGTGCGGAGTCGACTCGCACCGCGAGGACCCGCTCGCGGACCTCGCTCTGACCGTCGACGGCCAGCGAGCAGCGTTCCTGGCAATGCGCGATCTTGCCGACCGCTACTCCGAGGGCCGGTGGCTGGCAGTCGGCGGCGGCGGATACGGACTGGTTCGCGTCGTGCCGAGGGCATGGACTCACCTGATCGCTGCCGCGCTCGATCGCGAGGTCGACGTCGACACAGCTGTGCCTGACGAGTGGAAGGAATCGACGAAGCTGCGAGCGCCGAGCGTCGACCTCCCGCCGACCATGGGCGACGGCGGAGATGTCGCATACACCCCGTGGGACGGCCCGGGTGGTACACCGGAGACAGGTGTCGCGTCGGTGGACCGTGCACTCACCCGAATCGACTCGGCGATCATCGCCACACGCCGTGCTTCGTTCCCGCTACTCGGACTCGACCCGGAGGATCCCCGTGACTGAACAGTCCGATACCGATGCCGGTGGCGCGAGCGACCAGGCGCCGAAGACCGACCCGGCTCACACCTATCCCCATTCGTGGGTAGTCGACGTTCTCGCCTCCGACGGCGGCGCGGTGGCGTTGCGACCCATCGTTCCCGAGGACGCGGACAAGCTCGTCGAATTCCACGGCAAACTCTCCGAGCGCACTCGGTACCTGCGCTACTTCGGCCCGTACCCCACGATGTCGGCGCGCGACGTGAAGAATTTCACGACGGTCGACCACCACAACCGCGTCGCCTTCGTGATGATGCTCGGCGACGAGATCATCGCGGTGGGTCGCTACGAGCGACTCCTCGACGTCGGTGACGGAAAGTCTGCCGAGGTCGCCTTCGTCGTCGCCGACGCACACCAGGGGCGCGGCCTCGGCCCGATCCTGCTCGAATACCTGGCAGCAGCAGCGGCCGAGAACGGCCTGACGATGTTCGTCGCCGAGGTCCTGTCCGAGAACCGCAACATGGTGACGGTGTTCCGTGAGGCGGGGTATCAGGTGAGCCGCTCGTTCGACGGTGGCGTGCTGCGCCTCGAATTCGCGATCGACCCGACGGAAGCGCTTGTTTCAGTACGTAATTCGCGTGAGCGGGCAGCTGAGGCCCGCAGCATGGGAAACGTGCTGAGTCCACGATCGGTGGCAGTGATCGGCGCATCAGCGGACCCCGCCAAGGTGGGTAACGCGGTGTTGACCAACCTGCTGCGCGGCGGATTCACCGGACCGGTCTACCCCGTCAACGCGGAGCATCGTTCGGTTCACGGGGTGCGGGCGTACCCAACTGTTCGCGACATTCCTGACGACGTCGATCTCGCCGTCGTGGCTGTACCTGCAGAATCGATCAATTCGGTACTCGACGACTGCCTCGACAAGGGCGTCAAAGCGCTGGTGGTGGTCTCGTCGGGCTTCAGCGAGAGCGGTCCGGACGGACGCTCGTCCGAACGCAAACTGGTCCATGCAGCACGCGCTCACGGAATGCGCCTCATCGGTCCGAATGCACTGGGAGTGGCGAACAACGACCCCGCGATCTCGTTGAATGCGACTCTCGCGCCGGTCTTGCCGGTGGCAGGCAACGTGGGCTTCTTCTGTCAGTCCGGCGCGCTCGGTATCGCCATTCTCGACGAAGCTGCGCGCAGCCGAATCGGGTTGTCCGCCTTCGTTTCTGCCGGCAACCGTGCGGACGTCTCGGGCAACGACCTTCTGCAGTACTGGGATTCCGACCAGTCCACCGAAGTGGTCCTTCTCTACCTCGAAAGCTTCGGCAACCCACGAAAGTTCTCCCGGATCGCCCGCCGAGTTGCGCGGAAGAAGCCGATCGTCGCGGTCAAGAGCGGTCGGCACGCGGTTCCGCCGGTTCTCGCCGCCACCGGAGTCGAGATCGACGATTCCATCGTCCGCGCCCTCTTCGAACAGGCGGGCGTCATCCAGGTCGGCTCCATTTCACAATTGTTCGACTGTGCCTTGCTCTTCGGATACCAGCCGTTGCCGGCCGGTCCACGGCTTGCTGTCATCGGCAACTCGACCGCGCTCGGTGTCCTTGCCGCGGACGCCGCCCGCAGTGAAGGTTTGCAGGTCAGCGACCCGGTCGACCTTGGCGCCCAGGCGAGTCCGGAACTGTTCGCCGCTGCCGTGCGCGACGCGTTGGCGTCGTTCGACGTCGATGCCGTCATCGCCGTCTTCGTTCCTCCGGTTGCCATTCCGGTCGAGCCGTTCGCGAAAGCACTCAAAGACGCCGTCGCCGGCTCGGACAAGCCGATTCTCACGACGTTCCTCGCAGCCGAGGGTGTGCCGGACGTCCTGGCGGTCCGCGACGAAGTCGGAAACCCGACCCGCGGTTCGGTGCCGTCCTACCCGGGGCCGGAGCGCGCCGCACTGGCGTTGGCGAGGGCCTGGCGTTACGCGGAGTGGCGCAGCAAGCCTGCGTCGAAGGTTGTTCGCCCCGCGGGAATCGACTCCGAACGAGCCCAGAAGATGGTGGCCGCCTGGCTTGAAAACTCGCCTGGCCGTTGGCTTTCGGACGTCGAAGCAGCAGCTCTTCTCGAGTGCTACGGGGTTGCAGTCGTCGAATTCCGTTCGGTCCTGAGCGAAGACGAAGCTGTAGAGGCAGCGGATGCTGTCGGCTACCCGGTCGCGGTCAAGGCAACCGGCGAAATGTGGCGCCACCGACCGGATCTGGGCGGCGTCAGGCTGGATCTGAGTGGACCTGAATCGGTGCGCCTCGCTTACCGAGATCTCGCGGCCGCGTCGGGTGAACCGCTGCTGCACGTGCAGAAAATGGCAACCAAGGGCATCGGGTGTGTGGTTGGTGTCCAAGACGACCCGTCGTTCGGTTCGCTGATCTCATTCGGTCTCGCCGGTGTGATCTCAGATCTCCTCGGGGACCGTGCCTATCGCGTACTGCCGCTCACGGAAGACGCTGCTACGGAGTTGATCGACGCACCCAAGGCAGCGCCGCTGCTCTCCGGATATCGAAATGCCGTTCCGGTCAACAAGGGTGCCTTGGTCGATCTGGTCCAGCGGATCTCGGCGCTGGCCGACGACATTCCGGAAGTCCGCGAACTGGCCTGTGAGCCGGTACTTGCTTCGGCTACCGGCGCGGAGATCACCGATTCGCGAGTACGCATCGGGCCCGAGCCGAGCGCAATCGACCTGGGCCCCAGGCGTCTGCGGTAGATACAGCGTCTGCGGTAGGCGCTGCGGTTGCGGTAGACACAGCGAACAACACCGGCCACCGCACATTCCCGAGGGGGAGGGAATAAGCGGTGGCCGGTGCTTTGTGCGGTGCGTCAGCGCGAGTGGTGTGGCGCGCTGACGCACGTGCTGTGTTGTTTGATCAGCTCGCGTAGGAACGCAGTTTCTCGGCGCGATCGCCGACGCGGAGCTTGCCCATGACCTCACGCTCGATCTGACGAACCCGCTCACGCGAGAGGCCGAAGAGCTTGCCGATCTGATCGAGGGTGCGAGGCTGGCCGTCGTCGAGACCGTAGCGAAGTCGGATGACCTGCTGCTCGCGCTCGTCGAGCGTCCCGAGCACGCTGCGCACATCGCTGTGCAGCAGACCGGCGATGACGGCGTTCTCCGCCGAAGTTGCCTCGGAATCTTCGATGAAGTCGCCCAAAGGTGCTTCTTCGTCGTTACCGACGGGCATGTCCAGGCTTACCGGGTCGCGACTGTGGTCGAGCAGGTCCGCGATCTTGTGCGCCGGGATGCCCGACTCTTCGGCCAACTCGTCGTCCGTCGCTTCGCGCCCGAGCTGCTGGTGCAGTTCACGCTTGATGCGGGCGAGCTTGTTGACCTGCTCCACAAGGTGGACTGGGAGCCGGATGGTGCGGCTCTGATCAGCCATTCCGCGGGTGATCGCCTGACGGATCCACCAGGTGGCGTACGTCGAGAACTTGAAGCCCTTGGCGTAGTCGAACTTCTCCATGGCACGGATGAGTCCGAGGTTGCCTTCTTGAATGAGATCGAGGAGCGGCATTCCGCGGCCGGTGTAGCGCTTGGCCAGCGACACGACGAGTCGCAGGTTCGCTTCCAGGAGGTGGCTACGCGCCGACTGTCCCTCGCGAACGATCGTTGCGAGATCCCTCTTCTTGGCGACTGTCAGGCGCTTTCCCGTGGCAAGGACGTGGCTGGCGTACAGCCCCGCTTCGATTCGCTTCGCCAGTTCGACCTCGTCTGCTGCTGTCAGCAGTGCAGTACGACCGATCCCGTTCAGGTAGACGCGGACCAGGTCTGCGGCCGGGCTCTGGGCGTCCAGATCTGCGGCGCTCGGACGAATGCGAGTAGTGGTACTGGGGCTTGTCATGACTTGCCTCCCTATCGGCGGTCTCTCACACAGTTCAACGTGTGAGAGTTCCGGGAAAGTTCCCGCGCCGATTTCCGCTAAAACGCCGTGACCTGCAGTTATTTCCCAGTCGTCCTGAGAAGTTGCTGAGAACACAAAAATCTGCAACTCACCGGGAACTCAGTTCGTGACGGGAAGCACCAACCCGTGCCGGACAAGCGAGACCAGCAATGTGACGACGGCCTCACGTAGCTGGTCCGGGTCTTCGCCGTTCGCCGCGGCAAGAAGTTCGACCAGTTCGTCGACCACCAGTCCGTCCGCTCGGAGCCCGGCCAGCAGCGCAGCACCGAGCTCGTCGATCTCGTGCTGCCAGTGCGGTCCGTTGCCGCGGTGCACACGCGTGACCACTTGCTGCCATCCCTCGTCGCCGGGGAGGTAGACGCGTTCGAGAGCCGTGTCCGGATCGAGGACGAATCGCTCCTCGAGGACGTCGTGTTCACGCAACCAGGCAAGACGGTCGAAGTAAGCGAGCGCCTCGGCCCCGAGCGGGTCCGAGAAGCCGTGCATGAGGTCCTCGGCCATCAGGTCGGTGGGGGAGTCGGTGCGGCGAAGGAACACGAAACCGAAGCCGACGCCCTCGACATCGGCTTCTTCGAGGTGATCCAGCCAGGCGTTTGCTCTCGATGCCGATTCCGGATCTCGCGGATCCTGCCCGCCGTCCTTGAGCCACGTGCCGACGTACAGAGCTGGGTCCGCCACGTCGCGCTGCACCACCCAGGCGTCGACGCCGTGCGCCGGCAGCCACGACGCGATCCGCGAACGCCAGTCCTGTCCTTCGATGTGCACCCATGAGGCCAACAGTGCTGCCGTGCCGCCGGGGTTCAGATAGTCGATCGAGCGCGAGATCATCAATTCGCTCGCACCGTCGAGATCGAGGCCGGAATCGCGGTACGTGTGATGGACGCGTGCCTCGCCGACGACAAACGGGGGATTGGCGACCACCTGGTCGAAGGTTCGACCCTCGACGGGTTCGAACCAGGAGCCTTGAAGCAGTTCGACGTCCAGTCCGTTGAGCGCCATGGTTGCGGCCGTGAGGTCGACGGCGCGTTGGTTGATGTCGGTTGCGGTGACCGAATCGGCGTACGTGTTTGCGTGCAGGGCTTGGATGCCGCATCCCGTACCGAGGTCGAGCACGCTGCCGACCTTCGCGGTGGGCGTGGCCTGCAGCAAGGACAGTGACGCATGTCCGACGCCCAGCACGTGATCGGCCGTGGCCTTCTTGGGACGGATTCCGCCGTCGAGATCCGAGATCACCCAACGGTCGCCGTCGCCGACGTCGATGGGGCGAAGATCGACCGCGGCCCGCACGAGCGGATTCTCACTGTCGAAGTTTTCACCTTCGAGCAGGCCGGCGTCGACGCACTGCGCAATTGTCAGCGGAGTCAACGCCGCGGCGACGTCGCCTGCTGGGCAATCATCGGCGAGAAGGAACAGTCTGATGAGAACGCCCAGGTCCCCGAGTTCTCGGGTGGCGCGGCGCACGGGTACCGGCTCACTTCGGCCGAGAGCGGCGTGAACTTCGGGACCCAATGCCTCGAGCATGGTTCCCGTGTCGAATCGATTGCGAAGCAGGGCCTCACGCAGCGCAGGGGTGATGGACAGGAGCGTTTCGCTTCTCACCCCGTCATTCTCGCAGGCGGAACTTGTCAGCCTTCGATGGTGTGGTGCGTCGCGGATTCGATCTCGCCTGCGGTCTTCTTTCGTCCGTCGTATCGGCTCGGTTCGTCCTTGGTGCGCGGTGGTCGGTCGTTGGCGATCAGGACGGCGATCCAGGGAAGCGGAATGGATGCACCGATGATGAGCATCGAGATCCAGGCGTTGGCCCAGATGCCGTACGCGATCGCCGCGAGGATCAACGCCGGGAACCGGAAGGACATGATGATCATGTACTTGCGCACTCGGGCTTTGTGCTGTTCTTCGACGGACTTTTGCGCTTCGGTGATCAGTACGGGATTATCGGGAGTCCCGGCCTCGTCGGACCTGCCGAACGCGCCATTTCGTGCCATGACTCCACTGTTCCACTCTCGGCCGACAATTGCACACGACCCGTGGGTCGCACCGCTGTGACGGAGACGGCATTATTGGAGGGGTGAGCACTCAAACCAAGGAACGTCCCGACGTCTCCACCGACGAAACGACCGACGACGACACCCCGAAGTTCTTCCACTACGTGAAGAAGAACAAGATCGCCGAGAGCGCCGTCATGGGAACCCATGTCGTCGCGCTGTGCGGCGAGGTGTTTCCCGTGACGAAGTCCGCCAAGCCGGGATCACCGGTGTGCCCGGACTGCAAGAAGATTTACGAAGGGCTCCGCAAGGGCGACTGACCTCGGGTCACGCGCGCGGGAGTACTTCCGGAGCTCGGCGGATCGACAGCCTCGACGCAGTCGGCCGCCGGGCTCTTCGCGTCTGCCTGCGGTTCATCGCAGGGATCTTGGTCGACGCACGAGTTCTGGCGCGACTCTGTTTGTCTGCTGCGGGGCCGCCCGTACGAGGGGACCGTGGCCGGATCCGCTTTGTCGCCCGAGATGCGGATCGGGCTGGTGGCCAGGTGCCAGGTCAGGTTGGTGACCGGACCGGTCTCGTCGTCGGTGTTCTGAGCCGCAAGCCACTCTCGCATCTGCTCCATCCGAGTGGCACGAGCCGGCCAGAACTCCTGAACCGTCGCGTTGAACTCGGCGCCGAGGACGACGGCAAAACCGAGGAAGAACGTGAAGAGCAGAAATGCGATCGGCGTTGCCAGTGCGCCGTACGTGTAGCCGGTGCTGGTGACAAATCCCAGGTACCAGCGCAATCCGGTACTGGCGGCCATGAAGAACACACCGGCGACCAGCGCGCCCGCGAGCAGCCGATGCCACGGCAGCGACTTCGGTAGAGCGACTTTGTAGAGCGTCGTGAGGCCGATGATCACCAGCAGACCGACAGCGGGGTAGTAGAACGTGTCGACCAGATTCGAGCCGACCACGTACCAGGAGGCCGGCAGTGCTCGCCCGACGAGCGTCGGCCCGAGAGCTACCAGCGGCAGGATGAACACCGCCATCACCAGGAACATCACGTAGAGCAGCAGGGCGAAGATGCGCTGCCAGATGGGATTGCGCGCATCCTGCTGACCGTGTGCTTCCACGATCGAGTCGACGAACGTACTGATCGCCGACGATCCCGCCCACAGGGAGAGCAGGAAGCCCACCGAGATGATCTCCGGTCGTCCGCGCTGAAGGACGTCCGTCACCGTCGGGCGGATGATCTGGTCGACGACGCTTTCGCTGAAGATCGTTCCGCTGAACGTGACGAT
Organism: Rhodococcus sp. AQ5-07; assembly: GCF_009707305.1. NCBI lineage: Bacteria > Bacillati > Actinomycetota > Actinomycetes > Mycobacteriales > Nocardiaceae > Rhodococcus > Rhodococcus sp. AQ5-07. The sequence goes on from NZ_CP046099.1 coordinate 1,367,232, forward strand.
CTTGGATTCGATGATCTCGACGGTGTTGGGTCCGAACCACCCACCGATGTAGCCGATCATTCCGAGAAGGCCCAGCAGCAGGGGAGCCAGTGACAGCGTTTGCCAGAACGCGGCCGTAGCCGCCTTTCCGAAGATGGAATCGTCCCAGGCCTTGCTCAGTGTGCGACCGATCAACTGCCCGGTGCGGCGTAGCGGATGCCATCTGCGGTGGTGCAGATCACTTCCGCTCGACTTCTCGCCTCGCGCTTCACTCATGATGTCTCCAGCATCCCTGACGACACACCCGGTTGCCCAACCATGGCGCCGACGTGTCGCACATTTCTGAGACAATTCGCGTGCAGGTCGGCAGGATGCGAGAGCAGCGAAACCTCGCCGGCCGGAGTGAGAACGGCCATGAGTACGCGCTTCGAGTGCGGCTTTCGTCGGTGGCGGCGGCTAGGCTCGTCGCCGGACATTGATGAAAATTCGAGGAGCGCGAGACAACAGTGCGATTCCAGTGGAGGCGCGGCCTATGACGTCTGAGACCGTGGCAGCCGAGTTCGGCAATTCGCCCGAACCCGCCGGAGCTCAATCCGCGGGAACCCAACCTGGCGCCCCTACCGGTTCCCTTCGTGCATGGCAGCGCCGTGCACTGACCAAGTACCTTTCCAGCAGTCCGCGTGACTTCCTGGCGGTCGCAACGCCGGGAGCAGGTAAGACCACCTTCGCTCTGCGGGTAGCTTCGGAATTGCTCCGTGACCGGACGGTCGACCAGATAACCGTCGTGGCGCCGACCGAGCACCTCAAGCACCAGTGGGCGGAGTCCGCTCAGCGATCCGGCCTGGCATTGGACTCGCGGTTCTCCAACTCGACCGGCCAGACCTCGAGTGACTATCACGGCGTCGTGCTGACCTACGCCCAGGTTGCCTCGCACCCGTCGAAGCACCGTGTGCGCACCGAGGGCCGCAAGACGCTGGTCATCCTCGACGAGATCCACCACGGCGGCGACGCCAAGAGCTGGGGCGACGCCATTCGTGAGGCGTTCGGCGACGCGACCAGGCGTCTCGCACTGACCGGAACTCCGTTCCGCAGTGACGACAGTGCCATTCCTTTTGTCGAGTACGAGCCGGACAAGGAAGGTCTGCTCCGCTCGAAAGCCGATCACTCCTACGGATATTCGGATGCCCTCAAGGACGGCGTGGTTCGCCCCGTCGTGTTTCTCGCCTACTCGGGCGAGGCACGGTGGCGAAACAACGCCGGCGAGGAATTCACCGCTCGGCTCGGCGAGCCGCTGAGCGCCGAGCAGACGACTCGGGCATGGCGTACGGCCTTGGACCCTGCCGGCGACTGGATTCCTGCCGTGCTGCAAGCAGCAGACACCCGTTTGGCGCAGCTGCGCAGTACGGGTATGCCCGATGCCGGTGGACTTGTCATCGCGACGGACCAGACGGTGGCCCGCGAGTACGCGAAGGCGTTGACAGCGATCACCGGCGAACAGCCGGCCGTCGTGCTGTCCGACGACCCCACCGCGTCCAAGCGAATCGCCGAATTCGGTGCGAGCGACCAGAAATGGATGGTCGCGGTGCGCATGGTGTCCGAGGGCGTCGACGTTCCCCGTCTGGCGGTCGGTGTGTACGCGACCAGCGCGTCGACCCCGCTGTACTTCGCTCAGGCGATCGGGCGCTTCGTGCGTTCGCGTCGTAAGGGCGAAACTGCCAGCGTCTTCCTGCCGTCGGTGCCGGTGCTTCTCGACCTTGCTGCACAGCTCGAGGCTCAGCGTGACCACGTACTCGGCAAGCCGCATCGTGAGAAGGACGGCCTCGAAGACGACCTGCTCGCCGATGCGAACAAGCAGAAGGACGAGCTGGGCGAGGAGGAGAAGGCGTTCACGTCCCTGGGCGCCGATGCCGAACTCGACCAGGTGATCTACGACGGATCGTCCTTCGGTACCGCGACATTCGCCGGAAGTGACGAGGAAGCCGACTACCTCGGTCTGCCAGGCCTACTCGACGCCGATCAGATGCGGGCATTGCTGCGTCAACGCCAGCAGACACAGGTCGAGGCCAACTCGGCCAAGGCCGCCGCACCGCAACCCACGGCGGCAGTGGTATCCGATCGAGCGGCCACGGCAGATCAGCTCGGAGCGCTCCGCAAGGAGCTGAACGGGTTGGTGGCGATGAACGTTCACCGCACCGGCAAACCACACGGCATCATTCACGCGGAACTTCGCCGAGTGTGCGGAGGCCCGCCGACGGCCATCGCGACTGTCGATCAGCTGACCGAGCGCATCGCGATCCTACGCAGCTGGTAGCAGCCGATACCGGTCCCGCACGCTTCGCGTGCTTGCGGCCCCGGAACGGCAGAACGGGCGATCACAGTGAATGTGATCGCCCGTTCTGGCGTTCATGGCGCGCCTCGTGAAGAGGCCACCCCCGGCTGACAGGTCAGATTGCGGGTTCGCTTTCGGAGACGACGGCATTCATCTCGCGAAGTCGATCCGCGTGTTCGGTTGCGTGGTGTCCGCAGAAGAGAAGCTCGCCGCCGGTGGGAAGCACGGCGCGTACGCGTGCTCCGGCACCGCACCGGTCGCACCGGTCGGCAGCGGTCAACTGTGGGCTGGTCAGTGTTCCGGGCATGACTCCTCCGTACTGGCTTTGCGGCATTCGGGCCGCGTGCCTGGGGCCTGGTCCGCCGCGTCGGAATGGCGCGGTAGATCCACTCTTACAGACGTTTGGGGTTTACGGGTTGTTCCCGAAGGCGTTTCTTAGTGTTGTGTCTCACTGGAAATGCGCTGGGCAGGCATTCTCGGGTGAAGATTGTTCGCTGACAGCTGATTCGAATCGCCGACCTCAGCCCGATATTCTGGGCGGATGAACCCGGGACGCGAACCACTTGTCGACGAGAGCGTCGAGTTGCTCCACATGTGCACGCGCGAGGAATGGGCGCGGGCACAACAGCACGGCGAACGTATCCCCGACGGATTCGAGGCGGAGGGATTTGTTCACATGTCGACTCCGGCGCAAGTTCATCTCCCGGCGAATCGGATCTTCGCCGGCCGCGAAGACATAGTCCTTCTCGCCATCGATCCGGCCCTGCTCGGTGGTCAGGTCAAGTACGAACCGGGTGTCCCTTCTGACCCGGAATCGATGCGATTCCCGCATCTGTACGCCCCGATTCCGGTCGCAGCCGTCACCGCTGTCGTCGAGTATCTTCCGGACGAGAACGGCGTGTTTTCGCCGGTTCGGTAGGGCGCCGGTTCGCTCGCCGCGAAGTGCTCCCGGCGGATTGTGGCCCTCACGCGATGCAGGTCGCCGATCGGCGCTACCGTTGGTATATGAACGTAGAAGTCACCCCACTACCGGGGATCGGGACGCGCAAGGATTTTGTTCTGTCTTCCGGTCGTCGCGTGGGTGTCGTCACCCATCGGGACGGTCATACCGACCTCATCGTGTCCAAGGCAGACGACCCTGACGCGTGTGCTGCCTCGCTGCCTCTGACCACAGAGGAAGCGGCAGCGCTCAGCAATCTCCTGGGTGCCCCACAGCTCGTTGCGCAGCTCGAAGAAGAGCACCGTGACCTTCCGGGCATTCGAACCAAACAGCTCTACATCAAGGACGGTTCGCGCTACGACGGGCAGACCCTCGGGGACACCGGCATGCGCACGCGTACCGGAGTCTCCATCGTCGCCGTCATGCGTGCCGGACAGGTCAGCCCGTCCCCGAACCCCGACTTCACCTTCACCGGGGGAGATCTTCTCGTAGCAGTCGGAACGCCGGACGGTTTGGCCGCAGCGGCAAAAATCTTGGCCAACGGCTGACTGGCGCGTGGACACAACCACCCTCGCACTGATCGAACTCGGCGCGGTCTTCTTCGCGCTCGGACTGCTCGGACGGCTCGCTGCTCGCGTGGGGATGTCGCCGATCCCGTTCTACCTGATCGGCGGCCTGTGCTTCGGACAGGGCGGTTTCATCCAACTCGGAGACATCGGCGAGTTCTCCCATCTGGCAAGTGAGATCGGGATCGTCCTGCTCTTGTTGCTGTTGGGGCTCGAATACACCGCGGCCGAGCTCGTGACCGGTCTCAAACGCTCACGCGTAGCGGGCATCGTCGACATCGTCCTCAACGCGACTCCCGGCGCGGTGGTCGGCTTGATTCTCGGCTGGGGCGTCGTGGGGGCGACGGTCATGGCCGGCGTCACCTACATCTCGTCTTCGGGAATCATCGCCAAGGTGCTCAGCGACCTGGGGCGCCTCGGTAACCGCGAAACACCGGTCGTGCTGTCGATTCTGGTGTTCGAAGACCTGGCGATGGCGCTGTATCTGCCGATTCTGACCGCGATGCTTGCGGGCGTCAGCTTCATGGGCGGGCTCGAAGCGGTCGGGATCTCGTTGTTGGTCATCACCGTGGTTCTTGTTGTGGCCCTGCGATACGGGCGGTACGTCTCCGCGCTCCTGGACAGTCCCGACAGCGAGACGCTCCTGCTCAAGCTGCTCGGTGCCGCACTGTTGGTTGCCGGCATCAGTTCGGCGATGCAGGTGTCGGCGGCTGTGGGCGCGTTCCTCCTCGGGATCGCGATCTCGGGGTCGACGGCGCACAATGCCAGTCGCGTGCTCGAGCCCCTTCGAGATCTGTTCGCTGCAATGTTCTTCGTGGTCTTCGGTCTCAACACCGATCCCAGTTCCATTCCGCCCGTCCTCGGGTGGGCTGCGATCCTGGCCGTCGTCACCGCGATCACGAAGCTGATCACCGGCGCCTGGGCGGCCAGACGTCAGGGTGTCGCGCGAATGGGTCAAGCGCGCGCCGGTGCCGCCCTGATCGCCCGCGGTGAGTTCTCCATCATCATCGCCGGGCTGGCGGTGTCCGCGGGTGCGGTCGACGCCGAACTGGCGGCATTGGCAACGGCTTACGTGCTCCTGATGGCGGTCATCGGTCCAGTGGCGGCAAGAGTTATCGAACCGGTTGCCTCGTTGTACATCAAGGTTCGTACGAAGTCCTGATTGCGGCCCTATTCTGTCCGGATGTCGAACAGAATCGCCCGTCCCGCCGCGACAGTCCTGTGCGCGGTGATCCTCTCGTGCGGTCCGGTGCCGGCGCTCGCCGGGGGAATACCCGCGCTCGAACAAGCCGGACCTGCAGCTGCGCAGGTTGCCGCAGACCGATCGCTGCATCTCGAGGGTGCGTCGAACGCGCGTGACATCGGCGGCTACGTCACCGAGGAGGGGCGGACCGTTCGGTGGGGGAAGGTGTTTCGCTCGAATGCCCTCGACAAGCTGACGCCGTCGGATCTCGCGTCGTTGAGCGAACGCGGAGTGGAATCGGTGGACGACTTCCGCACGGTCGTCGAACGGACGCTCTCGCAAGACCGCATTCCGAACGGGGCACGAACCAACTGGTTCGACGTCATCGGAACCAACCCCGCCAACCTCCCGGCCCTGGTGGACATGCCCACGATGTACGCGTTGATGGCGACCGATCCGGGGGCGAGCCGCGCATTCCACGATGCTCTGGTGAACGTCGCGAACACCGAGGGTGCAGTCCTCTACCACTGCTCGGCGGGCAAGGACCGTACCGGCTGGATGACTGCGGTTCTTCTGACCCTCCTCGGCGTGAGCCGCGCCGACGTGAACGCCGACTACATGCTCAGCAACCAGTACCTCACCGGACCTCGCACCGGGAGTGCGTTCATCGACGGCGTCGAACAGTCGTGGCTGGACACGTCTTTCGCCACGGTGGATCGGGTGTACGGCAACTTCGACAACTACGTCCGGGACGGCCTGCAGTTGAGCGACGGGGACATCGCACAACTCCGGGACACACTCTTGGCCTGAGGCGGCAAACGAAGAAGAGCCGCTCTCCGGAAATCCGGAGAGCGGCTCTTCTGCGTATAGCTGGTGTGACTAGTCGAGGTAGTCGCGCAGAACCTGCGAACGCGACGGGTGGCGCAGCTTCGACATCGTCTTCGATTCGATCTGACGGATACGCTCACGCGTGACGCCGTAGACCTGTCCGATTTCGTCTAAAGTCCTCGGCTGGCCGTCGGTGAGGCCGAAGCGCAGGCGAACCACGCCGGCTTCGCGCTCGGACAGCGTCTCGAGTACCGACTGCAGCTGATCCTGCAGCAAGGTGAACGAGACGGCGTCGACTGCGACAACAGCTTCGGAGTCCTCGATGAAGTCACCGAGCTGGCTGTCGCCCTCGTCGCCGATGGTCTGGTCGAGAGAGATCGGCTCACGCGCGTACTGCTGGATTTCCAGCACCTTCTCCGGCGTGATGTCCATTTCCTTGGCAAGCTCTTCCGGCGTGGGCTCACGGCCCAGGTCCTGGAGCAGCTCACGCTGGATACGGCCGAGCTTGTTGATGACCTCGACCATGTGCACCGGGATGCGGATGGTGCGAGCCTGGTCGGCCATCGCACGGGTGATGGCCTGTCGGATCCACCACGTGGCGTAGGTCGAGAACTTGTAACCCTTGGTGTAGTCGAACTTCTCGACTGCACGGATCAGACCGAGGTTGCCTTCCTGAATGAGGTCCAGGAACGCCATGCCGCGGCCCGTGTAGCGCTTGGCCAGCGAGACGACCAGGCGGAGGTTGGCCTCGAGGAGGTGGTTCTTGGCGCGGTTGCCGTCGCGGCAGATCCAGCTCATGTCGCGTCGCTGAGCCGCAGGCAACTTCTCGCCCTTGTCAGCAAGATCCTGCATGATCTGCACGGCGTAGAGGCCGGCTTCGATGCGCTTGGCCAGTTCGACTTCCTCTTCGGCGTTGAGGAGTGCGACCTTGCCGATCTGCTTGAGGTAAGCGCGAACCGAGTCGGCGGACGCCGTCAGTTCGGCGTCCTTGCGTGCCTGGCGGAGAGCCTCGGACTCTTCCTCGTCCCAGACGAAGTCGCCGGAAGCCTTGTCCTTCTCGGACGGCTCTGCAGCGGTCTCTTCGTCTTCGCCGACTGCTACGACCTCGACGACATCGGACTCGACCTCGGCAAGGTCGCCGTCCGTGATGTCGATGTCTTCCAACTCGACATCGCCGTCTTCGGCATCAGGATCGCCGGCCTTCTTGGGGCTGGCCTTCTTAGCTGCTGCCTTCTTGGCCGGAGCTTTCTTGGCCGGAGCTTTCTTTGCTGCTGCCTTCTTGGCGGGAGCCTTTTTCGCCGGAGCCTTCTTGGCTGCCGGAGCGGTGACGGTGGCCGCCTCCACGGCTGGAGATTGTGGCTCTGACTCTGATGGAGAATCAGCAGTCTGACGTGTATCGGTGGCTGCCACGTACGCCCTTTCGTGACGGTGTCGTGCGGCGTCACGCCAGAGTGGTGATCCGGCGGAGAGGTCAATGGTTGTTGGCCGGCGCGCAGCCGGACTTCACCATTGTAACGACTCTCAGGAAACTCTTACGTCACGGCGGGCCGTAACAGGTAGATTTTCCGCTTTTCACGTGCAGGTTTTCTCATCCGGCGACGGGGGCCGGCCTGGTCAGTCCGACCGACGCGAGCGCAGCTCCGGCGATTCCCGCGGTGTTGAGGAGGGTGGCGGGGACGACCTTCGTGCGGTTGGTCAGGTGCGGAATCCACTTCTCGTGCTTGCGGCTGATTCCGCCTCCGGCGATGAAGAGATCAGGCCACAGCAGGTTCTCGAAGGTGGTCAGAACTCGGGAGACCTCGACCGCCCACTCCTTGTAGCTCCAGTCCTTTTTTTCCTTCACCGACGACGCCGCTCGATGCTCGGCTTCCTTGCCGTCGACCTCGAGGTGGCCGAACTCGGTGTTGGGCAACAGAACTCCGTTGTGCAACACGGCAGATCCGATTCCGGTGCCGAAGGTCAAGAGGATCACGACGCCGGAGGTGTCCTTGCCCGCTCCGAACGAGTCCTCGGCAATTCCGGCGGCGTCGGCGTCGTTGAGGACGGTGACTTCGCGCCCGCCCAGGGCCTTGCCGAAGAGCGCGGCCGCGTCGGTGTCGATCCAGGACTTGTCGATGTTCGCGGCGCTGCGCGCGACGCCGCCGGTCACGACAGCGGGCAAAGTGATGCCGACCGGCCCGGTCCACTTTGCCTGCTCGACGATCTCGGCCACAGTGCCCGCGATCGCATCGGGAGTGGACGGCTGCGGGGTCAGGATCTTGATGCGGTCACCGATCATTTCCCCGGTGCTCAGGTCGATCGTGCCGCCCTTGACGCCGCTGCCGCCGACGTCGATCCCGAAACCTGTGGTTGTCATCGTCCTGCGCTCCTGAGTGTCGAATTCGAGGTCACGATCTACCGTTGCAAACACTAACCCGAACAAGGACTCGGGCGCGTGCGACTCCAGGCGTTCGAGTGGTGCCCCTCGGTAGAGATGTGTTGCGATGGTCCGGTGCGCCCTTCAGAAAGAACGTTGCCCGACTTTTCCGCCGATTCTCTGGACCCCGCACAATTGCGGGCAGTTGCCGTAGCCGTCGCCGAACGCGCAGCCGAACACGTCCGCGTGCGTCGGCCCGAGGTATTCGGCCTGGTGGGTTCCGGTGCCTCCGAGGGTGGTTCGGTTGCTGCGAAGAGCACGCCGACCGATCCCGTCACGGTGGTCGATACCGAAACCGAACAGGTGATTCGCGACCTTCTGGCGCAATTGCGCCCTGCAGATTCGATCTTGGGTGAGGAAGGTGGCGGAGACACCGACGATTCCGCGGGAGTTCGATGGGTTGTCGATCCCATCGACGGCACGGTGAATTTTCTCTACGGAATCCCCGCGTTCGCCATTTCGGTGGCCGTACAGATCGACGGGATCTCAGTGGCCGGGGCTGTCGTCGACGTGTCGCTGGAAACAACGTATTCCGCGCACCGGGGCGGCGGCGCAACCATGGCCACGGCCGACGGCGTCGTCAGCGAACTGCACGCCAATGAGGTGACCGAACTGTCAATGGCTCTGTTGGCCACCGGTTTCGGCTACGGAGCGGATCGCCGAAAGGTGCAGGGCACCTTGATCGGGCAGATCCTGCCGCAGGTTCGCGACATCCGACGCATAGGTTCGGCAGCTTTGGATCTGTGCATGGTTGCCACCGGCCGGGTCGACGCTCACTTCGAGCACGGGCTGAGTCCGTGGGACTGGGCCGCGGGCTCCCTGATCGCTTCCGAAGCGGGCGCCGTGATCAACGTCCCGGCGCCCAATTCCACTTCGGCCGACGGCGATGTCGTCTATGCGGTGGCTCCGGCGATCGCCGAGCAGTTCGCGCACATGCTCAGTTCGATCGGCGCAGATCAGCCGATTCCGAGCTGAGGCCGAACCGGGTTTGTCAGCAGCGCGCCGTGCGCGCTGCTTTGAGCAGTGCGATGTCCATCGGAGCGACTTCGGCGTTTGCGGGCTGCTCGGCCAGAGCATGCAGGATCGCGGTGGCGTCGGTGTTGGGGGTCAGGGCGCCCTTGTTGTAGGTGCCGAGAGCCAGGTCGACGGTGTCGTCGCCGCGGCCGTCCTGGACCAGTTCGGCGCAGGGGGCGACCAGCCAGACGGAACTGGCGGCGGCGAGGCCGTTCGCTCCGAAGCGGATCTGACCCTGGCACTCCATGTTCTGGTCGACGTAGACGGGGTCGTTTCCGACCTGGACGTCCGGCGCGCTGGAGAAGCCGAACTCGCTCAGTTGCGCTGCCACCTGGGCGGCCTGACCGTGTTCGCCGTTGGCGTTGAACACACGAACCTTGGTGGCCGCCAGGGGAGCGGGATCCACGTCGAGCAGCTTCGAGCGGTCGACGACGGTTCCCAGCGGTAGTGGCGCCGCTGCCGAGGGATCGGAGGAAGGCTGCGGGAGGTTGCAGGCGACGGTGTCACTGACTTCTGCCTCGGCGCTCAGGATGCGGACCCACAAGACACTGCCGATCAATGCGAGTACCGCGAACACGGCGATCACCGGCCACGCGCGCCGACGGCGGAACGGACGTCCCTGGTCATCGGTAGAGCTGCCTTCGGTGATCAGAGAAACCACGGTATCCCTCGACTTTCTTGACGAAACTTCTACTTCGCCATCGGGCCGAGCGGCGCCGGCATGACGTTCGGTGCCTACCTTAGAGGGCTTGTGTGACGACACAGCCGAAGCGCGGCTCGACGCGTCGACACGTTGTCGATCGCCCAACGGTAGTTGGGCAACTAGCGGGCAGTTTCTACCCGGATCCGGTCTGAAAATGTCGCCGAAAGGTCACAGCTTGCTCTTGCCTTGGTGACAATTCGCAGTCATTTTTCGGAAATTTCCGATTCGGTTACTACTTTCGTGCTCACGTCGGCTACTGTCTGGCGGCCCAGGTCGTTCAACTGGGCATCGGCCGGACGCCGAAATGACAACCAAATGAGGCGCAGATCACGTTCTCGGAAGGAACTTCCGGGCACTAATTCCAGTCCTGCAGCGTTATGCAGCGACAGGGAATGATCTGGATGCCACGGCGGTTTCCATGCGCATCAAGGATCTACCGGATTCTCGGCGCACACGGGACCGGGATACACGAAGAGGATGGGGTAGACGAGATGGCAACTGACTACGACGCACCGAGGCGTACAGAGTCCGACGAGGTTTCGGAGGACTCTCTCGAGGAGCTGAAGGCGCGACGCAACGAAGCGCAGTCAGCCGTCGTCGACATCGACGAGACGGACACCGCGGAGTCCTTCGAGCTGCCGGGTGCCGACCTTTCCGGCGAGGAACTCTCGGTTCGAGTTGTTCCGAAGCAGGCAGACGAGTTCACGTGTTCGAGCTGCTTCCTGGTTCATCACCGCAGCCGCCTGGCCAGTGATGCCAACGGACAGCTCGTATGCATGGACTGCGCTGCCTGATCTCCCTTCCCGGTGGTCGACCCGTCAGCTCGCGGGTCGACCAAGGGTCGGGAAGTACTGCTTTGCTGTGACCGCGCTGGTCAGCGATCCAGCGCAGCCAGCAGATCAGCGGGACGACGTGTGCTCACCAGCCAGTACGGCGTGGGATCCTCCGGGTCGTCGAGCACGATCAACACCATTGTCTTGACCCATGGGCGATGTTGGACGAACGCCGACGGATCGAGTTGGCGCCCCATCGCCGCACTCTTTGCGGAAGCCGGCACTGCTGCCGCCCGCGAAATCAGTTCGACCGGCAGGTGGGCTCGACCCACGTGCAGTTCTTTCACCCCTGCTGTCTCCACCACCTCGACGCGCATCCGGCTGAGCCAGAATGCCGCCCAGATCGGGATGGGGAGCAGCACGACGTACGCCAGGTACGAGAGAAGCCCCGGGCGGCCCATGTGGACCTCGGCCGCGAGGAGTCCGGCTACGGCCAGCCCGGCGATCCACCACCAGATCGGCACCCACAGGCGCTCGGAGAACAGCGTCGTGGACGGGGGCGTTGTGGTGGCGACGTCAGGTCGAGATGTTTCGGGCACCTGTCAAGGATAGTCCGTCGCTACGAGTAGTCTTGGCCCACGTGAGCGACCATCTCTCCATCGCCTTGAAGCGACTGGATCCAGACCTGCCCGTTCCACAGCGTGCGCATCCCGGAGATGCGGGTGTGGATCTGTGCTCCACCAGCGATGTCACCATCGAACCCGGCCACCGAACACTGGTCGGAACGGGGATCGCGATCGCTTTGCCGGTGGGCACCGTCGGGTTGATCCATCCGCGTTCCGGACTTGCCGCAAAATCGGGACTGTCGATCGTGAACGCGCCCGGAACCGTGGACGCGGGATACCGGGGCGAACTCAAGGTCTGCTTGATCAATCTCGATCCGGCCACAGCCATCGACATCCGCCGCGGTGACCGAATCGCTCAGCTCGTGGTTCAACGAGTCGAACTTCCGGTTTTCGAGGAAGTCGAGTCGCTGGACGACACGACCAGAGGAACCGGAGGCTACGGTTCCAGCGGCGGTCACGCGATACTCGATACCGATGCGCCTGGCGCGGTCGTCGGAGAGGGAGTCTGAATCATGTTCGGACGCAAGAAGAAGACAGACGTCGACGAGGAACCCACCAGCTTCTTCGGTGACGAGAACGACGAGTCGGTGGAGATCGACGAGGTCGAAGACGATCTCGACGTCGCCGGCGACGAGTTCGGTGACGAATCGGAAGGCCCCTACGACATCACGGAGATCGATTCCGACGATCCGACGGCAGGCCGTGACGGTCAGCGCCTGGATCTCGGTTCCGTTCTGGTGCCGATGCCGACCGGCGGACAGTTGCAGGTCGAGATGGCACCCAACGGTTCGCCGCAGGCCGTGCACCTGGTCACCGAACATGGCCGCATCACGGTTGCTGCATACGCCGCCCCGAAATCACCCGGTCAGTGGCGTGAGGTCGTTGCCGAGCTCGCGCAGTCGCTTCGCGACGACAATTCTGCGGTGAGCGTCGAGAACGGCCCTTGGGGCCGGGAACTGGCTGCCGTGACGGCCAACATGGACCTGCGGTTCATCGGCGTCGACGGTCCGCGGTGGATGGTGCGCTGCGTGGTAGCGGGTCCGAGCGGATCCACCGCCGCGAACACCCCTTTGGTGGCAATCGCACGCGACATCCTGCGCGACACCGTCGTCAACCGAGGATCAGAGCCGCATCCGGTGCGGACACCGCTGCCCGTCGTGCTCCCGCAGGTACTCGCCGAGCAGCTGGCGGCCGCACACGAGCAGCAGTTGGCAACAGCGCAGCAGCAACAAGTCGCCGCCCAGCAGCAACAGCAGTCAGCTCCGCCCGCTCCGCCGTCACCTCCAGCGCGACCGACCCCGCCGCCGCGTAGCGGCGAATCCGGTTCTGCCATGCAGCAATTGGGTCAGTAGCAGGTCTTCTTTCAGGCGCTCGCGGTGGTATCGGATTCGATCGCCGCGAGCGCTTTGATGCAGGTGGATCCGAGAACCGTGGGGTCGCGCCCGATCATGTCGAGCGTCGTCGTGGCGACTGCGCCGCGGGGGAGTGCATTCGCCCAGGCCTGCGCCACTGCCGCGGGATGAACCGGATCGTCCACCGCCGAAGCGATGCCGACCGGAATGCCCACCGCCTGTAACGCGCTCTCGCTGAGCGAGTGGTACGACGCCGCCTCGTCGAGCGCGGCCGGGAGATCGGGCCATTGAGAGCGCCAGGAGCGCTCGAGTTCGGCTCCGAGCCACGCCGGACTCGACGCGAGCATCGCTGCGATCACCGCCTCCAATCCTTCGGAGCGCAGTTGTGCTGCGGTGAACCTCGCGCTCGCTGCAGCGGGTGCGCCGTCCGCCGACCCGATCCAGGCCGGAAGCGCTGCCAACACACTAACGGTTCTATCGGGGTTCTCGGCGGCCCACTGGAGCGCCACGGCGGCCCCGATCGAGACGCCTCCGACGATGATTCGGCCGTGCGTGTCCGCGGCTCTGTCCATCGCGTCCAGATAGCCGTCCACGACACGCCGAGGGTCCGGTTCAATTGCGACGATGCGCACACCCAGAGCCGCTAGCGGCGCCCGGAATGCGCGGTCTGCGAAGTGGGCGTCAGAGCCTGTACCTGGGAGAACGACGGCAACGGTCGCCGATTCTGAGTTCTGCATCTTTTGATCTTGCCCGGTGCCCCCGAGACGCGGACTGACCGGTGTGGTTACACGCTCGTAATGGGTCTACAGTGGCGATCACACAGCCCTTCACGTGACGCGAAACCCTTGCGTCACACATGTTCGCAGGAGCGCGCAATGGCACCCGCCGCCGCAGGATATTTTCGTCGACTGACCCAGCGTCTGACCGAGGACGTCGACCAGTTGGACGCCCAGGAGATGGCCGAGTCCAACAAGGCTTCCGGAGGTCAGAAGGCCTGCGATTGTCGTCGCGGTGAAGAAGTCACGATGGTGGGCCGACTCCGCAGCGTCGACGCGTGTCCCAAGTCGGGAAATGCCAGCATCGAGGCCGAGTTCTTCGACGGCACCGAGGTGATCAATCTCGTCTGGATCGGGCGTCGCCGGATCCCGGGAATCGAGACCGGTAAGACCCTGCTGATCCGCGGTCGTGTGGGCGAGCGTGACGGTCGCAAGGCGATCTTCAACCCTTACTACGAACTGCGCGGCGAATAGGCGCGTTTCCCGCATTTACCGTGCAACTCGGTGACTGTGGCACCCTCGACAGGTGACTGAAACACAACAGCGATCGGTAATCGACCAACTCGGCGGGCTGAGTGGTCTGATCTATTCGTCTTTGCCGATTCTGATTTTTGTCCCGGTCAACAGCATCTGGAACCTCACCGCGGCAATCTGGGCCGCATTGGGCGTCGCTGTCGCTATCGCGGCCTGGCGCCTCTTCCGCAAGGATTCCCTCCAACCCGCAATTTCCGGGTTTCTCGGAGTCGGAGTTTCCGCGTTCATCGCCTATCGCACCGGCGATGCCAAAGGATATTTCCTCTTCGGTATCTACACGAGCCTCGCCTACGGTGCGGTCTTCCTGATTTCCATCCTCGTGCGCTGGCCCCTCGTCGGAATCATCTGGGGTTATCTCAACGGGCACGGCAATCTCTGGCGCAAGCACAGCTCCGCCGTCCGGCTCTACGACATCGCGACGGCGGCGTGGGCGCTGGTCTTCGGTGCACGGTATCTCGTTCAGTCACAGCTCTACGACACCGACCACACCGGATGGCTCGCAGTCGCGCGTATCGGCATGGGTTGGCCGTTGACCGGTTTGGTGCTGCTCGTGACGGTCTGGGCTGTGCGCAAGGCCGATCGCATCGTCGAGCCGGAACCGGTTGTCGAGCCCGAAAGCAGCGAGCCCACCGCAACGGACGCAGGGTCCGAAGAGGTGGGCTCGGTGAATCTGACGAAGCCGCGCGAAGACCGCGATCTCAGCTGATCAGGTCCTGGTACTCGGGGTGCTTGTCGAGAAACTTCACGACGTACGGGCAGACCGGGTGAACCTTGAGGCCACGGGCGCGTAGGTCGTCCAGAGCCTGGCGGACCAGAATCGCGGCCAGCCCGAAACCTTCGAAGGCCGGGTAGATCTCGGTGTGGTTGAACGAGACGACGTCACCGGACGTGGTGTAGTCCTCGATGCCGGCGAGGTCGCCGTCTGCATGGATCTCGTACCGGCTCTGGGCTGGATTGTCGGTGACTACGGTGTTTTCGGGTGCTTGTGCCATGTGATTCCCTTTCGTCGTCAGTGTGTTCGTCGGTCAGTTCTCCAGGCGGAGTGCAACGCGCAACTGATCCTCGGCGTCGACGGCCGCGACGAACAGGAGTTCGTCTCCACCTTCGATGGGATCGTCCATCTGCGGGACGATCACACGCCCGCCCCGCAGAATGGTGACCAGTGCGCAGTCCCGCGGAAGTTCGAGTTTCTTGACGGCTTTTCCGGCAAGAGGTGTGTTGTCGGGCAACGTGATCTCGACGAGATTGGCCTGCCCCTGCCGCAGTGTCATCAGTTTGACCAGGTCACCGACGGAGACGGCTTCTTCGACGAGCGAAGCGAGCATCCGCGGTGTCGAGACGGCGACGTCGACGCCCCACGACTCGTCGAAGAGCCATTCGTTGCGGGGATCATTGACGCGGGCGACAACTCGGCGAACGCCGAACTCGGTTTTCGCGAGCAGACTGAGGACCAGGTTGGCCTTGTCGTCTCCGGTTGCGGCGATCACGACCTCGTAGGACTCCATCGACGCGTCCTCGAGGCGGCTGAGTTCGCACGCGTCCGCGTGTACCCACTTCGCCTCGGGCACCGACTCCGGTTCGATGTGATCGAGTTTGCGCTCGATCAGCATGACGTCGTGTGAGCTTCGAATCAGCTCTCGCGCAATGGAGCGGCCTACTGCGCCGGCTCCGGCGATGGCGACCTTCATCGAGAACTTCCAATCACGTTGTAGTGCAACACAGTCGCAGGCTTGTTGTGAGGGGCGGCGTTCGGATCAGTCATCTGCGGCCTCCGTCAGTCGTCACTCGGCGGCGGGTTGCCGGCCAGTGCGATCGCTTCGGCGACAGTTCCCGATACCGCGGCGATGTAGACCTGGTCGTCGGCCTGGATGACGGTCTTGCGATCGGGGAGCACGCCGGTTCCGAATCGGATGATGAAGGCGACTCTCGAACTGGTCGCGCTCTCGAGTAGTGCGATCGGCTTGCCGGCCCAATCCTCGTGCAGGGCAAGTTCGGTAATCGCAACAGTGCCCGAAGGATCGCGCCACTTCGCGGTCTGACTTTCCTTGGTCAGCGTGTGAAGGAAGCGATCCGTCGACCACGGCACGGTCGCGACGGTGGGGATGCCGAGGCGCTCGTAAACAGCGGCACGCTTGGCGTCGTAAATACGCGCGACGACGCGTTCGACGCCGAAAGTCTCGCGTGCGACTCGCGCTGCGATGATGTTGGAGTTGTCTCCCGAGGACACCGCAGCGAAGGCGTCGGCCCGCTCGATGCCCGCCCGGACCAGCACGTCACGGTCGAACCCCATTCCCAGAACCTTGGTTCCCGGGAAGTCGAGATCGAGACGCAGAAACGCACTCTGATCGCGGTCGATGACGGCGACCTCATGTCCGATCCTGGTCAGAGACGCGGCGAGGGAAGAACCCACTCGACCGCACCCCATGATGACGACATACACGCCCTACTCCGTTCATGGACCCTCATGGCGCGATTGCACGCCGAATCGAACGGTACAGCCCCTCACGGGAAGAGCAAGTACAACGGTCGCCTGCGTGCCGGGTGTCACGACAAAAGGTGAAGTTGGGGCTCTGATGACTCCGAATCGGGCGAGACGGCTTACGCTTTGCACGTGTCTAAGCTCTCGACCGCTACCAAGCGGCTCCTGCTCGGTCGGCCGTTCCGAAGCGACAAACTCGGGCACACGCTGCTACCCAAGCGAATTGCACTACCGGTCTTCGCGTCCGACGCGATGTCGTCCGTCGCGTATGCCCCCGAAGAAATCTTCCTGGTTCTCTCCGTCGCTGGTATTTCCGCGTATGCGTACACACCCTGGATCGGATTGTCCGTCGCCATCGTCATGGCTGTGGTGGTGGCGAGTTACCGCCAGAACGTCCATGCATACCCGTCCGGTGGCGGCGACTACGAGGTCGCGACGGTCAACCTCGGCCCGACCGCCGGTCTGACCGTCGGTAGTGCGCTGATGGTCGACTACGTGCTGACGGTCGCTGTGTCGATCTCGTCGGCGGCGTCGAACATCGGCTCGGCTCTGCCGTTCGTCGCGCAGCACAAGGTGTTGTTCGCGGTTGCGGCGATCGTGTTGCTGACCGCGGTCAACCTTCGCGGTATCCGTGAATCCGGTACCGCGTTCGCAATTCCGACCTACGCATTCATCGTCGGCATGTTCCTGATGCTCGGGTGGGGATTCTTCCGGATCTACGTTCTTGGTGAAGACGTGCACGCGGAATCGTCGTCGTTCACACTCAACGCCGAGGATTCGCATCTGTACGGAATTGCCTTCGCGTTCCTGATCGCGCGTGCCTTCTCCTCGGGCTGTGCTGCATTGACCGGCGTCGAGGCCATCAGTAACGGCGTACCGGCGTTCCAGAAGCCGAAATCGCGCAACGCGGCCACGACCTTGCTGCTGCTCGGGTCGATCGCCATCGTCCTGTTGATGGGCATCATCATCCTGGCTCAGAAGATTGGCATCGTCTACGCACACAATCCGCAGGAACAGCTGGTCGGTGCGCCGGAGGGTTACCACCAGAAGACCTTGATCGCGCAGATCGCCGAAGCCGTGTTCAGTGGTTTCCCGATCGGATTCTTCTTCATGGCGATCGTCACGGCACTGATCTTGGTTCTGGCCGCGAACACCGCGTTCAACGGATTCCCGGTACTCGGATCGATCCTGGCGCAGGACCGGTACCTACCGCGTCAGCTGCACACGCGCGGCGACCGACTGGCATTCAGCAACGGAATCCTCTTCCTCTCCGGTGCTGCGATCGCATTCGTCGTGGTGTTCGGCGCCGAGGTCACCAAGCTCATCCAGCTGTACATCGTCGGCGTCTTCGTCTCGTTCGTGCTCAGCCAGACGGGCATGATCAAGCACTGGACTCGGCATCTGAAGTCCGAGACCGACAAGGCACAGCGGGCCCGGATGCAGCGCTCGCGAGTGATCAATTCGATCGGTCTCGCAATGACCGCCACCGTCCTGATCATCGTTCTGATCACCAAGTTCGCTGCCGGCGCCTGGATCGCCATCGTCGCGATGGTCGCGATCTTCATCGTGATGAAGATGATCCGCAAGCACTACGACAGCGTCGCAGCCGAGCTCGAGGAGCAGGAGTGGGACGGCGTACTTCCCAGCCGCACGCACTCGATCGTGCTCGTCTCGAAGTTGCACATGCCGACGATGCGAGCTCTCGCCTACGCGCGAGCCACGCGACCGGACACCCTCGAAGCCATCACGGTCAACGTCGACGAGCCCGACACCCGTGCACTCGTGCGTGAGTGGGAGAAGAGCGACGTGACGGTTCCGCTCAAGGTGATCGAGTCGCCGTACCGCGAAATCACCAAGCCGGTTCTCGATTACGTCAAGCGTGTACGACGCGATGCTCCGCGTGATGTCGTCACCGTCTTCATTCCCGAGTACGTCGTCGGACACTGGTGGGAGCAGATCCTGCACAATCAGAGCGCGCTTCGTCTGAAGAGTCGTCTGCTCTTCCAGCCCGGCGTGATGGTGACCAGCGTTCCGTGGCAGCTGAGTTCGTCGGCAAAGGCAAAGCCGCTGGACATCGAGAAGACCGCAGGCGCCACGCGTCGCGGTTACGACACCGGCGAGAAATGATCACCGGCGAAAAATGATCGGCAACATCGAAATGGCAGGCGTAGTTCGTTGAGTGAGAATTGGACCGGGCAGACCTTCGAGGTCGATCTGGGCAACCCCGGTCACGGCGGGTTCGTCGTCGCCCGGCACGAGGGACGGGTCGTGTTCGTCCGTCACGGTTTGCCGGGGGAGCGGGCGCTGGTCCGGGTGACGGAGGACAAGGGTGGATCGTTCTGCCGCGCCGACGCGATCACAGTTCTCGACGCATCTCCGCATCGCATCGATCCGACATGCCCGATCTCCGGCCCGGGCGGGGCGGGCTGCTGCGACTACTCGCATGCGGATCTGAGTGTCCAACGTGAGATGAAGACCTCGGTCGTGCGTGAGCAGCTTCTGCGACTCGCTCGTGTCGAATCGGACGTCGCGGTAGAGGAACTACCTGGAACCGGAGACGGAACGGGTTGGCGCACGCGAGTCCGGTTGGCGGTGGACGGGCACGGGGTCGCGGGATACCACGCGTACCGGAGCAACCGGATCGTCACGGACTTGCGCTGCACCCAGATCGATCAGAGCGCGTACGACGGTCTCGGCGGTGCGCAATGGGCGCCAGGGAGCGAGCTGCAGGTCGTTCTCGACGCTGCCGGTCAGCGGCACGTCGTGGAAGTTGCCGCACCCGCGGTGTCCAAGACGGGACGGCGGACGCCGGGGCGTCGCGGCGCGATGGCACGCCGAGCGGCGAGCGGCGGCCCGCGAAAGACCCGAGTGGCCATCGGATCGGACACAGTGATCGAGCGCGTCGGCAATCGAGAATGGGAGCTGGCCGCGACCGGTTTCTGGCAGGCCCATCGCGGCGCTGCGAACGCGTACTCACAGGTGGTCGGGGAGTGGGCCGGCGCCGCTACCGCGGACACGGCGTGGGATCTCTACGGCGGAGTCGGGGTTTTCGCATCCGTGCTCGCCGACCTTGTCGGGCCGTCCGGCGTGGTGGAGTCAGTCGAATCTTCGGCGCGCGCAGTCGCGGACGGGCGGGCAGCTCTGTCCGATCTCGGTCACGTGCGCTTCCACAGCGCCCGCGTCGAGAACGTCATCGCGGAGCTGGAGCGTTCGCCTGCCGTCGTCGTGCTAGACCCGCCACGTGCGGGAGCCGGCCGTCCGGTCGTGGAAGCTCTCGCCGCAACGGGCGCTGAACGGATCGTGCACATCGGGTGCGACCCGGCGTCGTTCGGCCGCGATATCGGTCTCTACCTGGAGCAGGGCTTCAGAATCGGCGGCCTCCGGGCGTTCGACGCCTTCCCTCAGACACACCACATGGAGTGCATCGCGCTCCTAGAACGCTGACGCGTCCCGAAATCTTTCCCTGAAACGGTGTGACGCTTCTCGCGTTCAGAACAGTTGCTTGCATTACGCAACTAATCGTATAGTTTCGTTCTGCAAGTAGTTTTCCGTTTTCAAGTCACGGCTCGTTCGAGCCACTCGAATTCAGGGGTAGGCAATGTCGGTACAGGCCGGAGACGGCCCAAGCGCTCGTCGACACGATCTTCATGTTCGGCAGATCGCTGCGAGCCGCGGTCACCACCGGTGCAGACAGCCTGCTGCCGCCTGCGCTGGTCAGTGTGTTGTTCATGCTGGCAGCGCGTGGGGAGTGCCGACAGAACGAATTGGCCGTCGATCTGTGTGTCAGTCAGTCGTCGCTCAGCCGGCAAATGTCGGATCTGGTCGACGCTGGGTATGTCGAGAGAAATCCCGATCCGGCTGACAAGCGGGCGTTCCGCATCCGAGTATCGGAAGAGGGACACGACGTTTTACGGAGAACCACGCAGCGGCGTGCGGCGCGTTTGCGCAACATGCTCGAAGACTGGAGCCAGGAAGAGGCCATGGCCGCAGTGACATCGCTGCAACGTCTCAACGAGACGTTCGGCGCATCGAATCGGCAGGCCTCACCGGCAGTTCCGCACACGGGCGTAGAAAGTATTGGGAGATAAGGCACATGGCAGCAACAGTAGGAGAAACCCGGGCAAGTACCGGAGGTGACGGATCGGCTCGCGAAGCGGGCGCGATGACTCACCGCGAAATTCTCGAAGCACTCACCGGACTCATCGCAGCGCTGTTCACCGCGCTGCTCAGCAGCACCATCGTTTCGACAGCGCTTCCCACGATCATCGGTGAACTGCACGGAACTCAGACGCAGTACGCCTGGATCATCACCACGGCACTGCTCGCCACTGCGGCATCGACGCCGATCTGGGGCAAACTGGCCGACCTTTACAACAAGAAGGTCCTGGTCCAGACCGCGATCGTCATCTTCGTGATCGGCTCGGTCATCGCCGGCGCGGCGCACAATGTTCCGTTGCTGCTGGGTGCACGTGTCATCCAGGGCATCGGCATGGGCGGCCTGACTGCTCTCGTCGTAGCCATCATCGGCACGATCATCCCGCCGCGAGATCGTGGTCGCTACTCCGGATACATGGGTGCGGCAATGGCCGTCTCGATGTCCGGTGGACCGATCCTCGGCGGCGTCCTCGTGGACACTGCCGGCTGGCGCTGGTGCTTCTACGTGTGTGTTCCGTTGGCAGTCATCGCACTGTTCCTGCTTCAGCGCACACTGCACGTCGAGACCGTGAAGAAGGACAACGTCTCCATCGACTGGATGGGCGCCACCTTGCTCACCGCCGGTGTCAGCGTCCTGCTGATCTGGGTTTCGTTTGCCGGTCAGGACGACTACTACGCCTGGTTCTCGAAGGAGTCGGCCTTCTTCGTCATCGGTGGTCTGGCCCTGCTCGGCCTGACGATGTTCGTCGAATCCAAGGTCAAGGATCCGATCCTGCCGATCAAGATCATCACCGAGCGCACAACTGCTCTCGCGATCATCGCCTCGATCGCAGTCGGTGTCGGCCTCTTCGGTGCGACGACCTTCCTGACGCAGTACTTCCAGACCGCACGCGGATTCGATCCCACCGAAGCCGGATTGCTCACCATTCCGATGGTCGCAGGCATGCTCGTCGCCTCCGTCGGCTCGGGACAGCTGATCACCAAGTTCGGTCAGTGGAAGCCCTTCATCGTCGCCGGCGCAGTTCTGCTGCTGGTCGGTTTCGGGCTGCTGTCGACGATCGACCACGCCACCAGCCTCTGGACCATCGGAATCTTCATCGCCATCGTCGGTCTGGGTACCGGCATGTTGATGCAGAACATCGTGCTCGCGGTGCAGAACACGGTCAGCGTCGAGAACATCGGTGCGGCCAGCAGTATCGTGGCGTTCTTCCGCACGTTCGGCGGCGCGATCGGCGTGTCGGTGCTCGGTTCGATTCTTGCGACCCGCGTCAAGACACTGACAGTCGATTCGGTCTCCACCTTGCCGCCCGAGCAGCAGGCAGTAGCTGGAAAGAGCCTCCAGGACGGCCTCGACCTGAGCAATATGCCTGACTTCGTCTCGCAGATCGTTCGGTTCGCCTACGGCGACGCAACAGGACGGATCTTCCTGGTCGCAGCCGTCGTCGCTGTGGTCACGCTCGTGTCGGTCATCTTCATCCCGAACCGTCCGCTGCGCACCACGATCGACATCGCGACTCCTGACGCCGAGCAGAAGTACGAAGAAGAGCGCGAAGAGAAGAACCTCACTCGCTGATCCGCATGCCCGGCTGGTCTACCGCCGGCCGCGTCTTCTGAACAGTTCTGTCACGCCATAGCCCATCGAACGCGGACAGAGATCGATTCTTCGATCTCTCCGCGTTCGACGGCTATCGGGGCCGAATCCGCTTTCATCGCCGCGACACGTCCGCGCATCGGCACGATCTGGTCGAAGTCCTCGAGCACCTCGAGAACTTCGACCAGATCTTTGTCTGCCAGGTCCGCGAACTGTCTGGCTTTCGATTCGGCTGCCGTCCATGCCAATTCGCGTGCTTTTGTCGCCAGATCGCTGCGGTCGTCGAGGTCGAACTCGAGCCCGTCGAGCCGAATCGCGTCGCCGCCCACCGATACACACGCCGCGATGACGGCGGCGGGGGAGTTCGCCGCTTCCGGCTCCAGCTCTCGCAGTACGACTCGGAAAGTTGTCGATGCGGTGAATCCTGTTGTCTCCTGGCGGCCTCCGTCACTCCAGTGAGTCTGCGGATGGACGCTCAGCCCGGCGGTGGTGAGGTCCGCTCCGCGCACACCGCGCGCGTGCAGGGTCTCGGTCAGAGCAGTGGACAGACGCGCGACGGCGTCGAATGCGTCGGAAACGGCCGTCTGTGTCACCGATACTCCGATCGTCAGCCGCACGATGTCGGGAACAGCTGTTGCAGTGGCAGTTCCGGTCACCGTGACAGTGGACGGTTCCGAGGTGAGGGCGGTGGTCGGCATGTGTACTTCCTATCCGATTCGTCCGGCGGATATGACACTCCGCAACATCAGGTCCAATTGCTCGTAGGCGCCCGCAGCCAGTCGTTCGAGAAGCGCAAGTTTCAACTCGGGTGCCTGTGCGGTCAGTTCTGCATATCGCTCCGGAGTCAGCACGGCCACGGTGACCGTGGAATCGGCGCGGATGTCGTTGAGGAACGGAGTGTCGAGGAACATCGTCATCTCGCCGAACGTCATTCCGGCGGAGAGCGTCGTGATGCGGTGCTCGACCCCGTGCGCGTCGGTGAACATGGTGCTGACCTGGCCACTGAGAATCAGGTAGAAGCCAGACGCCGATTCACCTCGGCGGGCGATCTTCTCGCCGCGGGCATAGGTACGAGTCTCCAACTCTGCCGAGAATCCCTCGATCTGTGCCGCGGACAGAGCATCGAGAACTGGGTGGTCCTCGATCGAGATCGTCGACGCCTGCCGTTCGGCCTCACAATGCACCGCAAGCAACGTGTCTTCGCACCACTGCATGGCGGAATCGAGATCCGCAAAAACCCGACCACTTCTTCTGGCGGGGTCGATGCTCGAACTTCGTTGTCCCAGCAGTCCTTGCGGATCGACGACGGCCACCGCACAAGCCTGCTCGGCCAGTTGAACCTGCAGCGCAGTGATCATGCGTACTGCGACGTCGCTGGCGTCGTCGACACGGCGGACGTCGATGACGACAACTTCGAGGCCCTCGTCCACCGAGCCGATTTCGCGGACCGCCGATTCGGCACCGGTGAAGAGGAGATCGCCGTGCAGTTCGTAGACCCGGCTGCGCTTGCCGACGTCGTCGAGCACAGCCTGTTCGGTCGGGGTGCGTCGTACTCGCGACGGTGCTTCGATGACGCTGTATCTGGCCCGGATCGACGAGCGTGACGCCCGCGTCACGTGGAGGAAGTGCAGTTCGAGTTCCTTCGACAGTGCCCGGGCAGACGCAACTCCGCGAACGCTGTTTCCGTGAACGTCGAGCCTGGGGGAGTACACCGCGATGCCGATCTGGCCGGGCAGAACCGCCAGGACTCCGCCGCCGACGCCGCTCTTGGCCGGCAATCCGACCTCCACCAGCCACTTTCCGGCGCCGTCGTACATGCCGCACGTCGCCATGACGCTGAGGACCTGTTCGACGCCCGCGGGGGCCAGCGCGCGCTCGTGGGTGAGCGGATTGACACCGTTGTTCGCCATCGTCGCAGCCATCAGACTCAGGTCGCGGCAGGTCACGTCGATCGAGCATTGACGGAAATACAGGTCGACGGCCTCGTCGGGATTGCCGGTGATGACGTCGAAGGATCGCAGCATGTGTCCGATCGCGCGGTTGCGGTGACCGGTGCGCGCCTCGGAGGTGTAGACCGACTCGTTGAATGCCAGTTCGCGGCCCGCGTACCTCGAGTACGCCGAGCGGATGCGCTCGAAGCGGGCCTCGGGATTCGGGCCGGCGACCAGTGATGCAGCGGTGATCGCCCCGGCATTGATCATGGGGTTTCGTGGCCGTTCGGTGAGCGGGTCGAGGCTGATTTCGTTGAACGGCTCGCCGGATGGTTCGACATCGATTTTCGCGGCAACCGCCTCGCTTCCCCGATCGGCGAGAGCCAAGGCGTAGGTGAAGGGTTTCGAGATCGACTGAATGGTGAACGGGATTCGCGAGTCACCGATCTCGTAGACGTAACCGTCGACGGTGGCGATGCAGATTCCGAACGAATCGGGGGCGACCGCCGCGAGTTCGGGGATGTAGTCGGCCAACTCGCCCTCGTCGAGTGATCGGACTTCGTCGAACACTCGCGTTATCAGGTCTTCGACCACAGTTCCCATATGTCGACCTTAAGCCGACATGGCGGTCGTTTTGTGGAACAAGAGTTGTCGAGTCGATTGCGACGGATCCCATTTGTCTGTGATTGCGATCACGAGCGATCCGTGGGATTTCGCTGTTACGCGAAGTCACACCGGATTCGGGCCGAGTCCGCGTGTCGGTTCGCCGGAACGCTCCGTAGACTGGCAGCACTGTCGCGAAGACAGCCGCGGCGCGCACCGGTGCAGCTGTGAAGCACGGAGGGAGCGATCTCGTTGGGTGTTCTTGCCCGCATTCAGGGTCCTGACGATCTACGTCAGTTGAGCCACGCCGAGATGACGGAGTTGGCCGACGAGATTCGTGAGTTCCTCGTGCTGAAGGTCGCTGCGACCGGTGGTCACCTCGGGCCCAACTTGGGCGTCGTGGAGTTGACCCTCGCACTGCACCGAATTTTCGACTCGCCGCAGGACGCGATCATCTTCGACACGGGCCATCAGGCCTATGTGCACAAGATCCTCACCGGTCGTCAGGATCAGTTCGACACTCTGCGTAAGCAGGGCGGACTGTCCGGGTATCCGTGCCGCGCCGAGAGCGAACACGACTGGGTCGAGTCCTCTCACGCTTCCGCCGCGTTGTCCTATGCCGACGGCCTCGCGAAGGCCTTCGCGCTCACGGGCCAGAATCGCCACGTTGTCGCCGTCGTCGGTGACGGCGCCCTGACCGGCGGAATGTGTTGGGAAGCCCTCAACAACATCGCAGCCGGAAAAGACCGTTCGGTGGTGATCGTCGTCAACGACAACGGTCGCTCGTACGCGCCGACCATCGGCGGCCTCGCCGACCATCTTTCGGCACTGCGCACCGCGCCGAGTTACGAGCGCGCCCTCGACAGTGGCCGACGCTTGGTCAAGAGACTGCCCTGGGTGGGGCGCACCGCGTACTCCGTCCTGCACGGAATGAAGGCGGGTCTCAAGGACGCGGTCAGCCCTCAGGTCATGTTCACCGATCTGGGTATCAAGTACCTCGGACCGGTCGACGGACACGACGAAGCCGCCATGGAATCGGCGTTGCGCCGGGCGAAGGCCTACGGCGGACCGGTCATCGTGCATGCCGTCACTCGTAAGGGCAACGGTTACGCACACGCCGAGAACGACGTGGCCGACCAGATGCATGCCACCGGCGTCATCGATCCCGTCACCGGTCGCGGCACCAAGTCGTCCGCGCCGGACTGGACGTCGGTCTTCTCGGCCGCATTGATCGAGCAGGCTTCACGTCGTGAGGACATCGTCGCCATCACCGCGGCGATGGCCGGGCCCACCGGCCTCGCGGCATTCGGTGAGAAGTTCCCCGATCGGATTTTCGACGTCGGTATCGCCGAGCAGCATGCGATGACCTCGGCCGCCGGTCTTGCACTTGGCGGACTTCACCCCGTCGTTGCTATCTACTCGACCTTCCTCAATCGGGCTTTCGACCAGTTGTTGATGGACGTCGCACTGCTCAAACAACCGGTGACAGTCGTGCTCGACCGCGCCGGGGTCACCGGAGTCGACGGCGCCAGCCACAACGGCGTCTGGGATCTTTCGCTGCTCGGAATCATCCCGGGGATTCGCGTCGCGGCACCGCGTGATGCAGACACACTGCGGGAAGAACTGGACGAGGCGCTTCTCGTCGACGACGGCCCAACGGTCGTACGGTTCCCGAAGGGTGCTGTACCCGAAGCGATTCCGGCAGTGAAGCGACTCGACGGAATGGTCGACGTTCTCAAGGCCAGCGAGGGTGAGCGCGGCGACGTGCTCCTCGTCGCGGTGGGCCCGTTTGCATCCTTGGCGCTCGAGATTGCCGAGCGGCTCGACAAGCAGGGCATCTCGGTTGCCGTCGTTGATCCGCGATGGGTTCTGCCGGTCGCGGATTCGCTGGTGAAGATGGCGGACAAGTACGCCCTCGTGGTCACCATCGAAGACGGCGGTCTGCACGGCGGCATCGGTTCGACGGTCTCGGCCGCGATGCGTGCCGCCGGAGTGCACACGTCGTGCCGCGACATGGGCGTTCCCCAGCAGTTCCTCGATCACGCCAGCCGCGAAGCCATTCACAAGGAACTCGGACTCACGGCTCAGGACCTCTCCCGCAAGATCACCGGCTGGGTGGCGGGGATGGGCAGCGTCGGCGTCCACGTCCAGGAAGACGCGTCCTCGGCTTCGGCTCAGGGCGAAGTCGCGCAAGGCTGACGACTCGTCTCACGATAATCTCGAAAAGCGGTGGCCCTCGGATCAATCCGAGGGCCACCGCTTTTCGGTGTGAAACCGCGAGATCTCGCTACTGGACGGATTCGAGTGTGCTGCCTCGCGTTTCCTTCACGAATCGCAGGACGACGAACAGTGACAACGCTGCCATGACGGCGTAGCCGGCATAGGTGTACGACAGATTCCAATCGGCAAGTGCCGGGAACGTCCAGGAGACCAGGAAGTTCGCGACCCAGTTGGTGGCGGTCGCAATTCCGACTGCTGCAGCACGCACGCGGTTGGGGAACATCTCGGAGATCAACACCCAGACCACCGGGCCCCAGGACAGAGCGAAGAAGAATACGAATGCGTTCGCACCGATAAGTGCGATAGTCGCGTTGGCTCCGGTCAGCGTGGCCACAGATTCGCCGATCTCGTTCTTGGTCACCGTTGCCGAATGGAAACAGAACGCCGCGGTGCCCAGTGAGATGGCCATACCGGCGGAACCGACCAACAACAGCGGCTTTCGACCGACTCGGTCGATGACGGCGATGGCGACAAACGTACCGACGATGTTGACCAAGGCGCTCACGACGCTGATCAGAAGGGAGCGGTCGGCACCGAATCCCACTGCCTGCCACAGGGTGCTGGAATAGTAGAAGATCACATTGATACCGACCAGCTGCTGCAGTGCGGCGAGTGCGATGCCGACCCACACCAGGTGGGAGACGCCGAGCCGCTTCGAGAAGAGTTGGCGGACCGTTGTTTTGGCTTGCTTCTCGCTGAGCGAGTCGCGGATCTCGTTCATCCGCTCGGTGACGGCGTCGTGATCGCCGCCTTCCAGGTCGGAGATGATCTTGCGAGCGCGATCGTCCTTGCCCTGCGCTACGAGGAATCGCGGCGACTCGGGAATCGTGGTCGTCATGATCAGATACAGAACTGCGGGAACGGCTTCGAGCATCAACATCCACTGCCAGGCCTCGAGGCCCGCGATCTGATTGCGATCGCCACCGGCCGCGGCCTGGAGTGCGTAGTTGACCAACTGCGACACAGCGATTCCGAGAACGATCGCCAATTGGTACATCGAACCGAGGCGGCCGCGAATCGCAGCGGGAGAGATCTCCGCGATGTACGCCGGAGCGATGACCGATGCGAAACCGACGGCCAGGCCGCCGACCACGCGCCAGAACGTGAGGTCGTAGACGCTGAACGGAACTGCGGAACCGACGGCGCCGATTATGAACAACACCGCGGCTATTTGCATGACGCGGATGCGGCCGAGGCGATCTGCGAGTGTGCCTGCGATCCAGGCGCCGAGTGCTGCGCCGAGCAGAGTCAGTGAGACCGTGAGCCCGGTGCCCGAGGCGCCGATGTCGTACTTGTCTCGGATCGCACCGACTGCCCCGTTGATGACGGCGGTGTCGTATCCGAACAGAAAACCGCCGAGCGCGGCGGCGCCGGCGAAGAGCACTGCATGTCCGACGTCGGCGCGAGTAGCGCCGGATCCACCGCCGGAGGCGGTTCCGCTGAATGCCATTCCTGCCCCCTCAAAGGCCCTACGGTCGACACCCCGATGCGTCGATCCATCCGCGAGCACTCTGCACGCTACGCCCACCGGACGAGATTTGGCGGGGACTCACGCGCCGTTATCCAGCTGAGTCCAATCCCAGGTCGAAACAAGCGGACGCAGAGACAAGGCATTGATTGCAGTCATTATGCACACAATAATGTCAGTGCAGGTGAGGGCGGTCTACTTACCCGCGAGACTCTCGGCTTTTGCTGCGATGTCCTCGAGGTCCTTTGCCATGAATTTCCGGTCACCCGCGCGCCCAATCGACCGAATACCGCTGTGAAGATCTTCGAGATACGTGAAGTGGATTCGGATTCCCCGGAGAAGTACATCTCGAGGATCGTGCCTGTGGCGTCAGGCTTCAGAGTGAACCCGCTCGTGTAGTTCATGCCGTGGGAGTTGGCTTTGAGGGTGTCGTGAAAATCCCGTTTCTAGGCGGTCGCGCGCTTGGCGGCTTCACTCAACGTCGGTGTGATCTGGCCGAGGACCCAAGGCGTGCTCAGGACGTTGACGTTGCTCAGTCCGCCGATGACGCGGGTGTCGCTGAGGAATGCGGTGGATCCGCGTTTGACCGCGTCGAGTCCACCGACTGCGGGTATGCCGGACGGATCACCGGAGCCGTCGGTGAAGCCGACGATCACGTCGGCGTCGATGTCGGCGATGTTCTCGTAGGAGATCGTCTTGAAGAACGATCCACCTGCATTGTCCGCGGCGAGCTTCTCGACGCCCGGCGCGTTGACGAATCCGAGTTCCGTCAGCACCTGGACCCGCGGGTCGGTGGGCAGATAGACGTTGATGTTGCTCGAATCGGTGTCGAAGTTGACCACTGCCAATGTCTTTCCGGCGAACTCCGGGTGGGCTGCGGCGGTATCGGCGAGAGTCGCGTCGAGGCCGTCGACGAGCTTCTCGGCCTCTTCGCTCTTGCCGACTGCCTTGCCGACGATGCGGGTCTGGTCCTGCCAGGACGTCTGCCACGCTGCGCCGGGATAAGCGGCAGTCGGTGCGATCTTGCTCAGTTGGTTGTAGACGGATTCCTCGAAGCCCTCGTACGGCGCCAGGATGACGTCGGGGGTCAACGACGCGATGGACTCGATCGGCGGTTCTCCGCTGGCCGGCATGTCGAAGAGCGTTGTCTTGTCCGCGTCGAAGTAGTCCTGGGCCCAGGGCATGACGCCGTTGTCGTCCGCACCGTAGGTGTACTTGGGCTGTCCGACCGGAGTCAGATCGAGTGCGTACAGGATGTCCTGCGCGTTCCATCCGAGGGTGACGAGGCGCTCGGGCTTCGAGTCGATGGTCGTGGTGCCGAAGGTGTTCTCGATGCTGACGGGGAATCCGTCCGTACCTTGGGATGTCGTGGATGTGCCTGAATCCGAGGAGCACGAGACAAGTGCGGTGACCGCGATTGCAGCCGCACCGAGGGCAGTGAAGCCCCGAACAGAAGTTTTCATGAAGGGCAGCCTAACCTACTGAATTTCGGCAGCCAAACGAAACCGATTGTGCCGTTTATGCAGGTGGGAGTCGGATCTGGACCGCGTTTCTCAGGGCGCCGTTTCGGTGGGCGATACTTTCCTCGTGCGATCTCAGCAGAAGATTCTCGGCGCCGCCCTCGGACTGATCGAAGGTGGCGGATTCGAGGCTGTGAACATTGCCGCAGTTGCCACCGCGGCCGGTGTCTCGCGCCAGACGGTGTACTCGATTTTCGGTACACGTGAAGAGGTCGTCTCCCAGGCGATGGGCGGTCTCGCTGTCGAGGTTCTCGGGGAGATCACGGCACAGGTGGAGTCGGTCGACACGGCGTGCGACTACGTCGTCGAATTCATCGTTGCCGCGCGAACTGCCGTGCGTGCTCACCCGGTGCTCGCGACTCTGCTCCTCGCCGAGCGGGGAAACCCTGTCTTCGATCTCGAAATGATGAGTCGAGCAATACCTTTCGCTGGTCAGATGCTCGCCCCTATGGTCGAACGTGGCCTCGCCACGGAGGCGGAGTTGGATGAGATAGTGGAAATTGCCGTGCGACTGGGGCTTTCGGTTGTTGCATTCGACAGTGACCTCGTCCATTCCGATGACTCCTTGCGGGCCTTTCTCTCGAGGTGGCTCGGGCCCGCAATCCGGTCGACCTCGTAGTTCCTCGCCTGCTCCGCCAAAACCTTGACACTCGAGCGCCAGAGTGTCTAGTTTTGGCGTGCCCGGAATTCTCTGGCGACATTCTTCGAGGGAGCACCAGTCATGTCCGGAGTGAAACGTAGATCGTTCTTGGCCGGTGCGGCCGCCGTGGGAGTCGCGATGATGGCGCCACGCACTGCCAAGGCTGCAACAGGGATTCCGCTGACACGTGAAGTGCACCGTGTCGTGGTTATCGGTTCGGGGTTCGGCGGAGGGGTGACGGCACTTCGCTTGGCCGAGGCCGGGGTTCCGGTCACCCTGCTGGAGAGAGGGATTCGGTGGCAGACCGGGCCGAATGCCGAAACTTTTCCGCATCCCGCCAGTCCGGACAAGCGTATCCTCTGGCATCAGTCCAACCCGACTCTGTTCGGCAGGCCGGCGATCTTCGAGCCATACGCGGGTTTGTTGGAGACGGTGACCGGTGAGAACATGACCGCGATCTGCGCAGCCGGGGTGGGCGGCGGATCGCTTGTGTACCAAGGGATGACGCTGCAACCGGAAGAAGCGGTCTTCAACACGCACTTTCCGGAGGAGCTCGACTACGCACGAATGGACCGCGTCCATTACCCGCGGGTGGCGCGGATGTTGCAAGTGGAAACTGCACCCGACGAACTGATTTCCAGCCCGAACTACGAGGCGGCACGTGTATTCGCGCGTAACGCAACGCGTTCCGGTCTACCGGTGTCGAAGATTCCGATGCCGATCGACTGGAACTACGCGTTGGCCGAACTGCGGGGTGAGATGAAGCCGTCGTACACCAACGGTGACGGCGCGCTCGGTGTCAACAACGGGGGCAAGCATTCGGTGGATGTCACCTACATTGCGGCTGCGGAAGCGACCGGATTGGTGAATATGGAGACTCTGCACCAGGTCACCGATGTCGAGCGGGCGGCCGACGGACGGTGGCGTGTGTACGTGGACCGGACCGACATTTCCGGCAACATTCTCGAGAACAAGATTTTGACGACGGATGCGCTCGTGATGGCTGCCGGCAGCATGAACACCACCAAACTCCTGGTCCGCGCCGCGGCAACGGGGCGGATCACGGATCTGCCCGACGAACTCGGCGCGGGGTGGGGGACCAATGCCGACCGGATCTACATCTGGTCGGATCTCGCGGAGAATTTCGGTGCGACGCAGGGCGGTCCGGTCGTCTACGGCAGCCGGAACTGGGACGACCCGCATAACGCGTTCACCGTCATTCAGGCGTCGTTCCCGCCGGTGGCGTTCGACGCTCACAGCACGGTGATGGTCGGATTCGGGGTCAGCAGCGACCGAGGTCGGTTCGTGTACGACTCAGCGCGAGGCGAGGCGGTGCTCCGTTGGCCGAGGGATGGCGACTCTGCGATCCAGCAAGGCCACATCGGACCTGCGGCCCAGCAGATCGCGGCAGGAGGACTGCTCACCGACACCAACGCGTTACTGCCGTCCACCTGGCATCCCCTCGGCGGTGCCTGCATGAACTCGGTGTGCGATCTTGATGGTCGGGTTCTGGGCCAGCGGGGGTTGTACGTGCTCGACGGCGCTCTGCTGCCGGGCAACTCCGCTGCGTGCAATCCGTCGATGACTATCGCCGCCGTCGCGGAGCGTGCGCTCGAGAACATCGTGAAAGACGATGTGGGAAAACTATTCTGAACCTGCGCAAACGCCACGGACGGCGTACCCGAAGGCACGCCGTCCGTGACGGGTCGATCGACTGACTCAGACGCTGGCAACACCAGGCGCGAGGAAGCGCTTGCCGTTGACAGCCTCGGAGGTACCGGTCCGGTCCAGGTACGGCGTGATGCCGCCGTTCCAGAATCCGAACCCGCCGCCGAGCAGCAGGCAGAGGTCGATGTCCTCGGCTGCCGCTACGACGCCCTCGTCGAGCATGATCTGAATTTCCTCGGCAAACGCACGACGTGTGCGCTCGAGGACCTCTTCCGAAGTGGACACCTTGTCACCCTGCGGCCACAGTGCGGCGACCTCGGGATCGACGGCCTGACCGTTCTCGCCCCAGGTCCACACGCCGGGCTTGCGAGCCTCGACGAGTGCTTCGAGTCCAGGTGAGCTCTTGAACCGGTCCGGGTAGGACTCCTGCAGGGTCTCACCGGTGTGCAGAGCCACTGCGGGTCCGACGAGGGCCAGCAAGGTGAACGGCGACATGGGCATGCCGAGTTCGGCGATGGCGTTGTCCGCGACGTCGAAGGGGGTGCCTTCGTCGACGGCGGACATGACCTCACCCAAGGTGCGGGTGACGAGGCGGTTGAAGACGAAGCCGGCCTTGTCGCCGCACAGGACAGCAGACTTCTTCAGTGACTTCGCGGTGGCGAAAGCCGTTGCGAGCGTAGCGTCGTCGGTCTTGCTGCCCTTGATGATCTCGAGGAGTGGGAGAACGGCAACCGGGTTGAAGAAGTGGAAGCCCACCACGCGCTCGGGATGCTTCAGCTCGGACGCCATCTCCGTGATGGAGAGCGACGAGGTGTTGGTCGCGAGGATGGTTTCGGGAGCGATGAACTGCTCGAGTTCCGCGAAGACCTTCTTCTTGACGTCCATGTTCTCGAAGACGGCTTCGATGACGAAGTCGGTCTTGGCAAACGCGGCCTTGTCGAGTGAGCCGGAGACGAGGGCCTTGAGACGGTTCGCGGCGTCGGGGGACAGGCGTCCCTTGCCCTGGAGCTTCTCGATCTCGGTGTGGACGTAGCCGACACCCTTGTCGATGCGCTCCTGGTCGATGTCGGTCAGGATGACCGGCACCTTGAGCTGGCGGACGAAGAGCAGCGCGAGCTGGCTGGCCATGAGACCGGCACCGACGATGCCGACGCCGCTGACCTTGCGGGCGAGCGAGCGGTCGGGTGCTCCGGCGGGGCGCTTGGCGCGCTTGTTCACCAGATCGAAGGCGTACAGACCTGCACGGAGTTCGTCGGTCAGGAGGAGATCGGCAAGAGCCTCGTCCTCGGCCGCGAAGCCCTTGTCGAGCGAAGCGGCATCGGTGATGTCGGTACTGCGAGCCAGTTCGAGCAGCTCGACGGCCTTGACGGCGCCGGGAGCGTTGCCCTTGGTCTTGCCGTCGACGATCGCCTTCGCACGAGCGATCGCGTCGTCCCAGCCCTGGCCACGGTCGATCTCGGGGCGAGCGGGGGTCACTGTGCCGGCGAGGACCTGCGACGCCCAGGCGAGGGACTGCTCGATGAAGTCGGCAGAATCGAGAACGACGTCGACGACGCCGAGTTCGAGTGCCTTCTTGGGGGAGAGCACCTTGTTCTGGTTCAGCGAGTTCTCGATCACCACGGTGACGGCGTTCGACGGGCCGACGAGGTTGGGGAGCAACTGCGTTCCGCCCCAACCGGGGACCAGGCCAAGGAATGCTTCCGGAAGACCCAGTGCGCCCGCATTGGCGGCAACCGTGCGGTAGTGGCTGTGCAGGCCGACCTCGAGGCCGCCGCCCAGAGCGACACCGTTGATGAAGGCGAACGTGGGAACGGACGACTCACGCAGGCGTCGGAACACCTTGTGACCCAAGCGGCCCAGCTCGAGTCCCTGCTCGCGAGAGGTGATCGCGGGAACACCCTTGAGGTCCGCGCCGGCGGCGAAGATGAACGGCTTGCCGGTGACGGCGATGGCAACCGGGTTGGCTGCGAAGGCTTCGTCGAGGGCGGCGTCGAATGCTGCGAGTCCGCCGGGACCGAATGACGACGGCTTGGTGTGGTCGAAGCCGTTGTCGAGGGTGATCAGTGCAAACGGGCCCTCGATGCCGGGGACCGAGATGATCTTCGTGTAGGCGTTCGTCACGACCTCGTCGGCGAATGCTGTTGCAATATCAGACATTTAGTTAACCCCTGCCTGGTAGTCAGCGTGGTTCGGGTTCTCCCAGATGACGGTGCCGCCCATGCCGAGTCCGATGCACATGGTGGTCAAGCCGTAGCGCACGTCGGGCCGCGTCGCGAACTGGCGGGAGAGCTGCGTCATCAGGCGAACGCCCGAGGAAGCGAGGGGGTGGCCACACGCGATGGCGCCGCCCCACTGGTTGACGCGCGGGTCGTCGTCGGCGATTCCGTAGTGCTCGAGGAACGCGAGGACCTGAACGGCGAACGCCTCGTTGATCTCGAAGAGTCCGATGTCCTCGATCTTCAGGCCGGTGCGTGCCAGGAGCTTCTCGGTGGCGGGAACCGGGCCGATGCCCATGACGGCGGGGTCGACGCCCTGGTAGGCGAAGCCCACCATGCGCATGCCGACCGGCAGGCCGAGCTCGGCTGCGGTGTCCTCACCGGCGAGCAGTGCTGCGGTGGCACCGTCGTTGAGTCCGGCGGCGTTACCGGCGGTGATGCGTCCGGCCGGGCGGAACGGCGTCTTGAGCTTCGCGAGATCTTCGACGGTGGTTCCGGGGCGCGGCGGCTCGTCTTCGGTGGCCAGACCCCAGCCCGCGGAACTGCGGGTGGCGACGGGGACCAGGGTGTCGGCGATGAAGCCGGCCTTCTTGGCAGCGTCGTACTTGTTCTGGCTGTTGACGGCGTAGGCGTCCGTGCGGTCCTTGGTGATGGTCGGGAACCGGTCGTGCAGGTTCTCGGCGGTGTTACCCATCACGAGGGCGCTCGGGTCGACCAGGCGGTCGGCGAGGAAGCGCGGGTTGGGGTCTGCGCCCTCACCCATCGGGTGGTGGCCCATGTGCTCGACGCCACCGGCGATCACGACGTCGTACTGGCCGAAGCCGATGCCCGACGCGGTGGTGGTGACGGCGGTCATCGCGCCGGCGCACATGCGGTCGATGGCGAATCCGGGAACGGTTTCGGGGAGACCGGCGAGGATCGCAGCGGTGCGGCCGATGGTCAGGCCCTGGTCACCGGTCTGCGTGGTGGCTGCGACAGCCACTTCGTCGATCCGTGCGGGATCGAGCTGCGGGTTACGGCGAAGCAGCTCACGAATCGCCTTGACGACGAGATCGTCTGCGCGCGTGTCGGCGTACATGCCTTTCGGGCCGGCCTTGCCGAACGGGGTGCGAATGCCGTCGACGAAGACGACGTTGCGTTGGTTGTTTGTGGATGGAGCCACGCGAATTCCTCCTGATGGAGCTGCCCACCACTCCGAAGTGCGGTGAGACGTTGGTTCGGCGATCACGGCCAGGCGTCCGGCCTCGTATCGAGCGTACTACTGCCCATTACTGACCGGTAACTTAACGTGCCGAATTGCTCCAACCTCACACCGGGGTCAGGTCAGGATTCAGGCTCTTCCGCTTCGGGCTCGGCCGGGACCACGGAGTTCAGTGCCTCGGCGAGGACGGGAACCGTCAAAGTGCGTTGCCAGCCACGTGCGCCACCGGAAGTGAGCTTGGTCTCGATTGCACTCTCGACTTCGGTGATGTCGGAGTCGGGTTCCAACTTCCAGTCCCAGCACAGGCGCCTGACCAGGTCGGGTTGGAGCAGATTCTCCACGGGCACCGACACTTCCTTGCTCAGGTCCGACAGTGCTGCCCGAGCCGCCGTCAGTCGATCGGCCGCCGCCGGGTCCTGGCGAGCCCACCGACCGGCGGCAGGGGGTCCGACGATCGGCGGGGTCTTCGGCGGAAGCTCGCTGTCCGGGAGCCTGCGCGCAGCTTCCAGCGCGTCCATCCACACACGCGAATACCGGCGTTGACGTGGTCCGCCGAACACGGGAAGCGAACGGAGCGCATCCAGCGACTGAGGATCTTTGAGAGCGGCATCGATGATGGCGGAGTCAGGGAGAACCCGGCTCGGCGACACGTCGCGCTTGCGCGCGAGATCCTCACGCGCCTGCCACAGCGCCCGTACTGCCGCCAACTGCCGAGTGGTCTTGAGCGAGGTGATGTGCGATGTACGACGCCAACGGTCGGGCTTGGGCTTGGGCGGGCCGGCCAGACGGATGTACTCGAACTCCTCCTTCGCCCACTCGAGCTTGCCCTGGGATTCGAGTTCGGCTTCCATGGCGTCGCGCAGTTCGAGAAGCACTTCGACGTCGAGGGCGGCGTAGTTCAACCAGGCGTCCGGGAGCGGACGTGTCGACCAGTCCGCGGCCCCGTGACCTTTGCGAAGTTCCACCCGCAGGGTTCGTTCCACTATCGCGGCGAGTCCGACTCGTTCGAACCCGGCCAGTCGACCGGCCAGTTCGGTGTCGAACAGCTCGGCCGGTGTCAGGCCCAGTTCGGCGAGGCCGGGGAGATCCTGATCGGCCGAGTGCAGCACCCATTGCAACGGGTTGATCGCCTCGGCCAACGGCTGCAGGTCCTGCGCTGTCGGGATCGGGTCGAGCAGGAACGATCCCGCTCCTTCGCGTCGGAGCTGGATCAGGTACGCCCGTGCCGAATAACGGAATCCGGATGCTCGCTCGGCGTCCACGGCGAGCGGGCCGTGGCCGGAGGCCAGCGCGGCCGCGGCGTCGGCGACACCGGCGGCAGTGGTGATGACGTCCGGAACTCCGTCACGCGGAACGAGCAGCGGAACTACGTCGGAGGTGGGCTCGGTTGCATCATCGGTGACTTCGGACATGGTCACTGACTCTACGTCGCAGTCGGGGCCGGGGTTGTCACCTCAGCGTCGAACAGTTCGTCGAGTGCGGCTCCGAAACCTTGCGCGAGCTGGTCCAATTCGGGTGCCAGATCGGAGCAACTGACGATGCCGACGTCGAGTTTTCCGTCGAGTGACATCACCGTCACGTTGAGTCCTGCCCCGTGAAAGATCGGGCCGAGCGGGAACATTCCCTTGATCTGGGCGCCGAGGAAGTAGAGCGGGACCGGCGGCCCGGGCACGTTCGAGACGACCAGGTTGGACACGACCGGGTGACGCTCGGCGAGTTTGAGCGACGAGTACACCCGCATGGCGGCGCCGAACACCGCTGGTGATGCGAACTGGGACCAGTCCTGGAGCATGTTCGCACCCAGAGCCTCGTTGTGGTTCTTCGAGGTGGCGTTGTAATCGCTGATCGCGTGCAGACGCTCGACCGGATCGCCGATCTGGGTGCCCAGCTGCGTGAACATGCCCGAGATCTGGTTTGTGCCCG
Source organism: Rhodococcus sp. AQ5-07 (assembly GCF_009707305.1). Classification (NCBI taxonomy): domain Bacteria; kingdom Bacillati; phylum Actinomycetota; class Actinomycetes; order Mycobacteriales; family Nocardiaceae; genus Rhodococcus; species Rhodococcus sp. AQ5-07. The sequence continues at coordinate 1,404,926 of NZ_CP046099.1, forward strand.
GCCGATCGGATTTACCGTGGACCGATACGGGGACCATCGCGACGAGTGAGTCCTCCGGCAGTTCGTCGCGGTCCTCGAGGTAGGTCCGCAAAGCACCCGCGCACAGCGCGAGAACCACATCGTTGACCTTCACGCCGTGACGGTCTTTGACGGCTTTGACCTTCGCGAGATCGAGCTGGCTGAAGGCGACGTTGCGGTGACCGGTGATAGCGCCGTTGAACGAGGTCCGCGGCGCGGTGAACGGAGCAGGCATCGCTTCACCCTTGCGTGCACGCGTCACCCAGTTGGGGAGCATCGCGATTCCGCCGGGGACCAGACGGGCAATTCTTGCGGGCCGGGCGATGACGGCCATGAGTCCGCCGATCGCGATGTCCAGCGTTCCCGCGTCGCCCGCACCCTGTGCGGTGGGATCCACGAGCGCCGGTGAATCCGGTTCGAGACTGCACAGCTGAGCGAGGATGTTCGCGCCGGTGACGCCGTCGGCAGCGCTGTGATGAATCTTCGACATGACGGCGATCTGTCCGTCGGCAAGTCCCTCGATGACCCACATCTCCCACAGTGGGCGGGAACGATCCAGCGGTTGGCTCGCGATGTGTCCGGCGAGTTCTGCCAGTTCCGCGTGTGTGCCCGGAGCAGGTACCGCGGTCCGGTGGCAGTGCCGCTCGATGTCGAAATCGTGATCGTCGACCCATACCGGGTAGTCGAGATTGAGGCGGGAATCTTTGAGTTTGCGCCGGAAGGTCGGCATCGTGGCCATCCGCGAGTCCAACTCGCGAAGCAGCTTCCGGTAGTCGTAACCGCCCGGAATGGTCGAGGGGTCGAGCAGTACGAGTCCACAAACGTGCAATAGCTGGGTCGGTGTTTCCAAGTAGAGGAAGGTCGCGTCGAGTCCGCTGAGACGTTGCATGACTCATTTTAGAACAGGTTCTAGTATTTTTCCGGGGGAATGCGTAAACGAGTAGTGGAGTTAGTCGCCCTGCCGCGACAGCGTGGTTATCCCGGCAGGCGGAAGTCCTGCCGCGTACGCGAGAACTTCACAGAAAGCCTCGACGTGGTGAGCCAATTCCGATGACGTTGCAGTCCAGGATGCTCGTAACTCGAGTTGGTGGGCTCGTGGCGGGCCCGCGATGTCGCCGTATCGCACGGAAGTTGTGGCTGTGACCGTACCGCCCAGGGCCACAAAAGGTTCCGGTCCGGCTTCGAGTGCGTCCACCAGCCAACTCCAGGCTACTTCGGGAAGTAGTGGATCCGCGGCGACGGCTTCGTCGAGGTCGGCCTGTATGTAGGCCACCAACCGCATGGTGCCGTTCCACGCCTCGTCGCCGTCCGGATCGAACAACAGGATCAGGCGGCCGAAAGCGTCGCCTTCGGACTGCTCGGCCACGACGTCGGAGTCCGGGTGCAGAACCTCGGCTCCCACTGCGTGGCTGTACGGAGCGAGACGCTGCGGCGGACGGATGGGACCGACCTCTATCTCGGGCCGAACCCGCGCAGCGGTCATCGCCTCCACGGCGGCACGGAACTCGGCCGGGTCGGCTGTCGATCCGGATGTCGTCACAGGTCAGGACGTTAGTCGGGGATAAGGGCGGGTAGGTGGAGGCGCGCCGACCGAGTGTGGTTCGGGTGTGTGGCCGCTCACGAACCGCTCGGGTGTCCGATCCCGAGTGTGGGACATGGCAGCATTGAGTCGATCGAAGACACACGTTGGCGGAGAGCGCGAGGACTGATGAGCGGGTTGGACAACATGAATTCAGGCATGACCGGGTCGGCGGAATACAGCGCTCGGCGAGTTTTGCCCGACGCACCGTTGCTCGCCGCGGCGACCGGACGCACTCCGAGTCGACGGCCGGTGTGGTTCATGCGCCAGGCCGGACGTTCGTTGCCGGAGTATCGCGAGATCCGCGCGGGGATCGGCATGTTGGAGTCGTGTTTCGATCCGGCGCTGGTCTGTGAGATCACGATGCAGCCGGTGCGCCGTCACGACGTGGACGCGGCAATCCTGTTCTCGGACATCGTTGTTCCGCTCAAGGCGGCGGGAATCGATCTCGACATCGTTGCCGGCGTCGGACCGGTGGTTGCCAATCCGATTCGCTCCATCGCCGACGTCGCAGCCCTCCCTCGATTGGTTCCCGAAGAGGTCGGGGCGATCGCGCAGGCCGTTCGACTTCTCACCACCGAGTTGGGCTCGACTCCGCTGATCGGCTTTGCCGGAGCGCCGTTCACCTTGGCGTCGTATCTGGTCGAGGGTGGTCCGAGCCGGAACCACGAGAAGACCAAGGCGCTCATGCACTCCGATCCGAAGACCTGGCACGCGTTGCTCGGAAGCCTGGCAGACACCACGATCTGCTTCCTGCAGACGCAGCTCAAGGCGGGTGTCGACGCGGTTCAGCTGTTCGACTCGTGGGCCGGCGCGCTCTCGCTGGCCGATTACCGGGAATTTGTTCTCCCACATTCCGAACGGGTGTTTGCCGAGGTTGCCGCTGCCGGCGTTCCGCGTATCCACTTCGGTGTCGGAACCGGTGAACTTCTCGGCGCGATGGGGGAGGCAGGTGCCGACGTCGTGGGTGTCGACTGGCGGATTCCGCTCGACGTCGCGGCCGGTCGTGTCGGTCCGGGCAAGGCGCTGCAAGGCAATCTCGATCCCGCTGTACTGTTCGCGGGCCCCGAGGTGATCGATCGTGAGGTGCGCCGGATCGCCGCTGAAGGTGACCGCGCGATCGAAGCCGGTGCCATCGGCCACATCTTCAACCTCGGCCATGGAGTTCTTCCCGACACCGATCCCACGGCGATCACCTCGGCGGTGGAGCTGGTGCACTCGCTGTGACAACCACTCGGCCGTCGGTCGCGGTGATCGGAGGCGGAATCTCCGGTCTGGTTGCCGCGTACCGGCTTCGGCGCAGTCTGGGCTCCGTTGCCGACATCACGGTCGTCGACGACTCTCCGCGACTGGGCGGGAAGCTGCGAACGATTGATCTTGGCGGTGGCCCGATCGACATCGGCGCCGAGGCGTTCATCGCCCGTCGGCCCGAAGTCCCTGCGCTTCTGGCCGAGCTGGGACTGACCGATCAGATCGTCTACCCAGCGGGGTTGAGCCCGTTGATCTGGTCCCAGGGCTCACTGAATCGACTTCCTGCCGGAACCCTGATGGGAATCCCGGCATCGTCCGAGTCGGTGAGAGATCTAGTCGACGAGCAGACACTGTCGCGCATAGCTGCCGAACCAGGCGCTCCGTTCGAGTGGACCCGCGGTTCCGATTGCAGTGTTGCCGAACTGGTTTCACAGCGATTCGGTGATCAGGTGGTCAGCCGATCGGTGGATCCGCTTCTCGGCGGGGTGTACTCGGGCCTGGCAGAGACCATCGGAGTGCGTGCAGCTTTGCCGACACTCGCTGCGGCGCTCGATGCGGGCGCTCAGAGCCTCACGGATGCAGTTGCAGCCGCAGTGCCGACACCTACACCCGGACCAGTGTTCGGAGCGCTCAGGGACGGTTACGGCATCTTGCTCGATGCGCTGCGGCAGGCCGCCGACGCGACGTTCGTCCGCGGCGAGGCTTCCGGGTTACGCAGGGACGGGAAAGGTTGGAACGTCGATCCGCTCGGCAGCGTCGACGCGGTGATTCTGGCTGTTCCGGCGCCGCGCGCAGCGGTGCTGTTGGCCGGCGTCGATGCGGATATTGCGCGTATCGCGTCGCGGATCGAACTGGCGTCGTCCGCGGTGGTGGCGCTCCGCCTGCCCGGTCAGGTCGACCTTCCGCAGAATTCGGGGATCCTGGTTGCCACCGACGCCGACCTGACCGCCAAGGCGTTCACGCTGTCGAGCCGAAAGTGGACGCACCTCGCTGATCGCGGCGAGCATCTCGTTCGGGTGTCGTTCGGTCGATTCGGCGCATCGGAGATCGTCGACCGGCCGGATGGTGAACTGATCGAACTTGCGCGCGCCGATCTCGAGACCGTGACCGGAATCACCGAGGAGCCAGGAGCGAGCTTCGTACAGCGGTGGCACGGCGGTCTTCCCCAGTACTCCCCAGGTCACACGGAAATCGTGGCTGAAATCGAGTCCGGGATGACGCAGTTCGACGGCCTCGAAGTAGCCGGGTCGTGGCTGCACGGCGTCGGGGTTCCGGCGTGTGTCGCAGTCGGCACGACGGCGGCTACACGGATATTCGAGCGAGTGGCACGATAGACCCATGGCACGCCTTGATTTCGACAAACTGAACTCTGAAATCCGTTACCTCATGTTCTCCGTGTTCCAGGTGGAACCCGGTGTGCTGGGCGATGATCGGGAAGCTGCGGTCAAGGACGCCCGCTTGTTCTTCGAGGGTCTCGAAGACAAGGGCGTCGTGGTTCGCGGCATCTACGACGTCGCCGGCTTGCGCGCCGACGCGGACTTCATGATCTGGACCCACGCGGCCAGCATCGAGGAACTTCAGGCCGCGTACGCGGATTTCCGCCGCACCACCGTCCTCGGACAGGCCAGTGCTCCCATCTGGAGCAACTCGGCGGTGCACCGCCCCGCGGAGTTCAACAAGAGCCACGTGCCCTCGTTCATCGCGGGTGAGGATCCGGGCGACTACATCTGCGTTTACCCGTTCGTCCGCTCGTACGAGTGGTACCTGCTCCCCGACGAGGAGCGTCGCAAGATGCTCGCCGATCACGGTATGGCTGCTCGTTCGTACAAGGACGTTCGCGCCAACACGGTCCCGGCCTTCGCTCTGGGGGACTACGAGTGGATTCTCGCGTTCGAAGCGCCTGAGCTCATCCGTATCGTCGATCTGATGCGCGATCTGCGTGCCACCGAAGCTCGCTTGCACGTTCGCGAAGAGGTGCCGTTCTTCACCGGGCCGCGCGTGGACATCGAGAAGCTGGTCCTTTCCCTACCCTGATCTACTTCGAAAGTAGTTTCTGTGACAACTGCACCGAACCGGCGTCGTCAACACATGTCCCATTGGGGAATGTTCACCGCCGAATCGGTCGCCGGCGAGGTGACCGCCGTGCATCCCTACGAGGGTGATTCGAATCCCTCGCCGATGCTCGGGAACCTCGCCGGTTCGGTGCGCAGTCGGGCTCGCGTTTCGGGCCCGGCGGTGCGCCGCGGTTGGCTCGAGACCGGACCTGGTCCCAGTGACCGACGTGGCGCGGACGAGTTCGTCTCGGTCTCGTGGGACGAACTGACCGAACTCCTCTCCCGCGAGTTGCGTCGCGTGGTCGACACGCACGGGAACAACGCGATCTTCGGCGGCTCGTACGGCTGGGCCAGCGCCGGTCGATTCCATCACGCGCAGAGCCAAGTTCACCGATTTCTGAATCAGCTGGGTGGATACACCAAGTCGGTCCACAGCTACTCGCTCGGTGCCACCGGTGTCATCATGCCGCGTGTGGTCGGAACTCACTGGAAGTTGTTCGCGCGCTCCACGTCGTGGGACGTCATCGCCAAGCACTCCGATCTTCTCGTCTCGTTCGGGGGAGTGCCGATCAAGAACACCGGCGTCAATGCCGGTGGTACGAGCGATCATCCGACGCGCGGGGCGCTCGACGCATTTCGTACCCGCGGCGGAAAGATCGTCTCCTTCAGTCCGTTGCGCGACGACGTCGATGGTGACTGCGAGTGGATCGCACCCGTTCCGGGAACCGACGTGGCAATCATGCTTGCCCTGGCGTTTGTCCTGGCGTCGGAGGACCTGCACGATCGCGATTTCCTGAACCGCTTCTGCGTCGGCTACGAACGCTTCGAGGATTACCTGCTCGGACGTGCCGACGGTGTACCGAAGGATCCGCGCTGGGCGCAGAAGATCTCCGGGGTGCCGGCGGAGTTCATCACCGACCTGGCTCGGAGAATGGCGTCCGGCCGGACGCTGGTGACCGTCACGTGGTCGTTGCAACGCATCAAACACGGTGAGCAGGCACCGTGGATGGGCGTGACACTCGCCGCGATGCTCGGCCAATTCGGGCTTGCGGGTGGCGGTTTCGGCCACGGCTACGGTTCGATGAACGAGCCGGGTCTGGCTCCGGTGCCGTATCCGTTGCCGACCTTCTCACAAGGTGTGAATCCGGTGCCCGATTTCATTCCGGTGGCCGCGATCTCCGATCTCTTGCTCTCGCCCGGCGAGGAGTTCGACTACGACGGCAGGCGCCTGACCTATCCGGATATTCGGTTGGTCTACTGGGCCGGTGGCAATCCGTTTCACCACCACCAGGATCTCCCGAGGCTGCGACGGGCATTTGCGCGTCCGGACACGATCGTCGTTCACGATCCCTACTGGACGCCGATGGCCCGCAATGCCGACATCGTTGTCCCGTCGACAACGTCGCTCGAACGAAATGACCTGAGCTGCACACGAAATGATCCACTTCTGGTCGCGATGCAGCAAGTAGTTCCACCTTTCGCGAACTCGCGAGACGACTACGACACGTTTGCCGCTCTGGCTTCTGCGCTCGGATTCGGGGAGCAGTTCACCGAGGGGAGATCCTCACAGGAGTGGATCGAGCATCTCTACGGTCAATGGCGGCCGTTCGTCGATGCAGACGGCGGCAACACACCGACGTTCGAGGATTTCTGGTCGGACGGGCACTACCGGATGCGAACCGAAGACAACCTCGTGCTCTTCGGTGACTTCCGCGAGGACCCCGAGAAGTATCCGCTCTCGACTCCGAGTGGGAAGATCGAGATCTTCTCCGAGACCATCGAGTCTTTCGGCTACGACGACTGCGCCGGCCATCCGCGCTGGTACGAGCCCGACGAGTGGCTGGGTGGACCACGGGCCACGCAATTCCCGCTTCACTTGATCGCCAACCAGCCCAAGACGCGGCTGCACAGCCAACTCGATCACGGCGCTGCGAGCCAGGCATCGAAGATTCAGGGACGCGAGCCGATTCGTATGCACCCCGATGCAGCGGCCCAGCGCGGCGTGTCGGCTGGGGACGTGGTGCGCGTATTCAACGATCGCGGGGCGTGCCTGGCTGGTGTGATCGTCGATTCGGATTTGCGGAGCGACGTCGTCCAGTTGTCGACCGGGGCGTGGTACGACCCGCTCGATCCTGCCGATCCCGATTCGCTGTGTGTTCACGGAAATCCCAACGTTCTTACGCCGGACGTCGGCACGTCTTCGCTTTCGCACGGGTGCACCGGCCAGCACGTTCTGGTGCAGATCGAGAAATTCGAAGGGGTTCTGCCGCCGGTCAAGGCGTTCGATCCGCCCGTGCTTCGTTCGCGCTGACGGAACCGATCGGCCACCTCCCGCGTCGAACCTCGTGAGCGCCTGAATCAGGTGTCACGATCTATCGAAGGTGGGGGCCATCGTGAGTGGGGCGGATGTTGGTTCGATGAGGGGACAGGTCGAAGTTCTTCGGGCTCAGATCGATTCGATGCAGGTTGATCTGTTGGAGCGAACGCGATCGCTGGCGGATATGCAGGAGAAGATCGCACGAGCGACGGCGAGCGCGCGCTCGAGTGATGGCAGTGTGGAAGTCGTCGTAGACGCTTCGGGGGCGACCGTGGGAGTCGCCCTCTCCGGGAGCGCTTACGGCAAGCATTCGCCGGTAGCGTTGGGAAATCTGATCCTGGCCACGGCCACATCTGCGGCGGAGGACATGCGCCGACAGATTGCCGAGATGTCGAGGCCGTTCACCGAAGCGGCCAGGATCGATTTGCCCGACCTCGTTCCCGGTGTGCTCGGATTGCGTGAGATTCTCGCGCCTCGTCCGGCGTCGGTGCCGGTCGGCGGCGACGAGCACTGGGACCGCACCGTTCTGAGGAGCTCCGGCAATGTCTGAACTGGACGTGGACGTGGCCGCGATGGGAAGTGCTGCACCAGCATTCGAGGTGGTCGCTGCCGATCTCGACGAGGCACGGAGTGCTCTGGAAACAGTGGCCGGCGCCGAAGAGGGGTGCTGGGGCGCTGACCAGTTCGGAACCGCATTCTCGGACGCGTATGTTCCCGGTGCGGAGTCAGCAGTCGGTGGGATGACACTGGTCGCGGGCGCGCTCCGCGAATTGACCGCCACGCTGATCGAGATCACCGATCGTTTCGAATCGATCGACACCTCGCTTGCCGACGACATGGCGGGTGGGCTCTGATGGGACTCGAGATTCCAGGCTGGTTACAGGCGGTTGCGTCGGTCGCGGTGGGCAGTGACTGGCCGCAAGGAGACGAAACGGCACTGTGGAGGTTGGGTGATGCCTGGTCAGGCGCGGCTGATCGGATCGAGGCTTCGGCCGCTGCCGGTGGTTACGGATTGCAAACAGTACTGGCATCGATCGACGGTCGAGCCGGCGACTCGTTGTCTCGGTATTGGTCGGAGGCCGGGGGAGTTGCGGATGTCTTCGAGCGGTTGTCCTCTGCCGCGGCCGAACTGGGTCAGTCATGCACCGATACCGGCACGGACATCGAGTACACCAAACTGTCGATCCTCGCGGCGCTGGGCGCACTGGCGCTCGAGATTGCCGCCATGGTGGCGGCCGCTGTCCCGACACTGGGTGCGAGTACCGCCGGAATCGTGGCGGCTGAGGTGGCAACAACACTCACGGTCCGAATGCTGTTGCAGCAATTGTTGATACGAGTGATCGAGGCTGCAGCAGTGGAAGCTGCCGCTGCCGTCTTCTCCGGCCTCGCCATTCAACTCGGGCAGATGACGATGGATCATCGCCAGTCGATCGACGGTGGCAAGGTCGTGACCGAGGGCCGCGACGGTTTCATCAAGGGACTTGCGAACGGAGGGTTGAAGACGACGCCGGATCGTGTCGGCCCTGACCCGAACCCGCTCCCGACCGGTTCGAGATTGCAGCAGATCGCGCGGGGGGCTTTCGACGATGCGGTATCGGGAGCGTCCGCTGCGATCGTGACGAAGGAAGTCACGGGCGGCGATGCCTCGTTGACGGACATCACTTCCGGCGCGATCGGTGGTGGGATCGGGTCAGTCAAGGACGGTCTTGTCGCTCGAAACGAGGACCTGAACGCGGCTGGTCTGAGCCCGACTGCGCTGAACTGGGACTTCTGAGTTGAAGTCTCGAATCGTGGGCTACCAGTGACACGGGGTAGCCCACGACCTGGCTACTGAGCGGGCTTGAGAACCAGCGAGATCGAGTTGATGCAGTACCGCTGATCGGTCGGCGTCGGGTATCCCTCGCCCTCGAAGACGTGACCGAGGTGGCTGTGGCACTTCTTGCAGATGACCTCGACACGGCGCATCCCGAGTGAGCTGTCTTCCTTCAGGATCACGGCATCCGAATCCGCCGGATCGAAGAAGGACGGCCACCCGCAGTGCGATTCGAACTTTTCGGTGCTGCGGAACAGTTCGGCTCCGCACGCACGGCAGGAGTAAACGCCTTCCGTGGTGGTGTCGGTGTACTCGCCGACGAAGGGGCGTTCGGTGCCGGCTTGGCGCAGGACGGCGAACTCCTCCGGAGTCAGCTTTTCGCGCCACTCGCTCTCGGTGTACGTGACCTCAGGTGTGCTTTCGATGCCATCGTGTGAAGAACTCATGCCTCCACGCTAATGCTTTGTCGCCGTTTCGGCTTCGTCGGCAGGTGAGACGGTATCGAGCGGGGGATCGAGGAGGTAGGCGGGATCGATTCCGCGATCCAAGCGGCCCTCGCGACGCGCGACCAGATACCGGTATCCGAGGACACAGAAGATCACGATCAGCAGAAGGCTCCAGCCGAGGGTGCTCTTGGTGTATTCGGCTGCCCGGCCGAAGGTCGGCCAGCGGTTCGACCACCAGCTGTCGAACGTCATGAAGCCGTAGACGGCGAGCCACGCCGGCCAGTTCCTCATGACCGAGTTCTTGAGCACCACGGACATCAACAGCGGCAACAGCATCATCGAGTAGTACATCTGGCCGAGCGATGGCAGCAGGAACGACGCGGTCATGATCACACCGGTCGCGGTGGTGAGGAAGAAGAGTTCGTCGTTGCGGTAATAGCGGTACAGAAGCCACAGAGAGACGACGACCATGGCGGCCAACACGACGCGCAACAGCAGGATCAACCATTCGGGCAGACCGAAGTAAGCGCCGTTTCCGACAATCGAACTGTTGAAGTAGTCACGAGATTCGAGCAGGTACGGCACGGTGCGGCGGACGAAGTCCATCGGATCCGACGCAAGCGGCCATGCCACGACCGTGAGAATGAACGGGATGCCCAGGGCGGTGACGAGCACCTTCCACTGACCGCGAACGAGCGGCAGCAGGAGCAGTGGCGCGAGAGTGGGTTTCACTGCGATGGTGAGACCGATCGCGGCGCCGGCCCACAGATCCTTCTTGCGCATCAGCAGCAGGAGGAAGGCAACTTCGCCGAGCAGTACGAGGCCGTTGATGTTGGTGAACACCAACGTGTTGGTGACCGTCTCCGACATGAAAGCGCCGAGCACCAGAATCGGCGCCGCGATGGAACTGATCGTCAGGTCGAACAAGCGCAACAGCAGGTAGAGAGCCACGAGAATGGCGACGGCATTGACACCGATGAACAGCCACCGCGAGCGCTCGGGATCGAGGATCGCCAGGGGTGCCATCAACAAGGAACCCGATGGCGGGTACAGGTAATGGGGGTCTACGGAGTTGAAATCTGCGGTGTAGACGTCGCGCCCGTTCCAGAACGCCAGCGCGGCGTTGTAGACCGGTCGGAAGTCATCGGTGATGGCGCCGTTGACTGCTGTGACGATGACACGATTGAGCACGGTCATCACGGCGATCGGCCACAAAACGAAGTTGACGACTTGTTGGGTTGTCCGCCCGGTACGCGGCTCGAGCTGTCGAAGGAACACTTCGGCACGGTACACCGGAGCAGGGTGTGATCGGGGGATGCACCCCTTTTCGGTCGTGGTGGACAAGCGCCCGAGTCAGGCCGGGCACACGCTTCCGTTGCTGGGCAGGGAGGCGTCGGTGAGGTATGCCCTCATCGCCTGCTGCGCGCAGGTGGATTGTGCCGCGGGGTGACCTGCACCCTGCCAGTCCAGGGTTGCGAAGCGCGACCCCGCGTTGGTCACGACGCCGGTGACGGTCGAGAGTCCGGAGTTCCCGACGGCCGGGTCGCCCTGACCGCTCAGCACGAGGACGGCGGGCTTCAACTGATTCGGCAGGGGAGAGTTGGCGGTCGACGGCCAGCTGGCGCATGCGAGCAAACCGAGCGCGGCTTCTCGACCGAATACCGGATAGTTGGTGCCCCAGGTGTCCGCCAGTTCGCGGACGCGCCCGATCCCCGGCCACTGCATGCCGTCGGTGCATCGTCCGATGAACTGGCCGTCACCGTCCACCTCGTTCTCTGCCCGGGCGGCGCGCTCTCGAATCGGCGAAGCGTTGCCGGTACCGAGCGCGGACAGAGCGTCTGAGAGCGAGCGGGTCTCTTGCTCACGGTTGGTTCCGGCAGTCCACAGGCTCGCCGAAATCGCGTTCGACACCGCAGCGGCGGACAGCGGCTGGAATTCATCGGCCCGAGCGCGCTCCATCAGGTCCGTGACCGCTTTCTTCGGATCAGGTCCGAGCGAGCACCCCAGCGCCACACATCGCTGAGCGAATGCGGTCAACGCCGCTTCCTCACCCTGCACGCGGCTCTCTGCCTCGGTGGCAGCGTCCGTGGCCACCGGAGCGGGAGAATCGAGGATCAACCTCGCGAGGTTCTCGGGGTGGGCTGCCGCGTAGCTCAGCGCGATGTCCGAGCCGGACCCTGCCGACCACAGAGCGATGGTCTCGACGCCCCACCGCGTACGTAGAGCGTCGATGTCCTCGGCAGCGGAGTCCGCGCCGAACTTCAGTTCTTGAGGATCGAGATAGTCGGTACAGGCGATGGTTGCATCGTGACCGAGAGCGGCGACCGCGTCGGCGGCGTCGCCGGTGGAGTCCGCGTCGAACTGGCCCAGATCGTGAAGGCCGCGCCGAATCTCCGGCGTCATGCAGTCGATTGCGGTGGACCTGTCGATTCCGCGTCGATCCAGGGCAACGACGGGGTGATCCGCGAGTACCGTCGTCAAGCCGGATGTAGCGAGCATGGCCAGAGAGTTTCCCGACGAACGGTCGGTGCCGGACGTGAACACGATCGGATACGCGTTGGCAGGCGTCGAGGATGTTCGAGCGCGGGTCAAGCCGGCAGTGAAGTTGCCGTCGATGGCGCCGGTCACGTCGATGGGGGCACTGAATTCCGCGCATTCGAGGATGACGCCGGCGCTCGACGCTGCGAGAGCCTGGTCGGCGAGTGACGTGCCGGTGCAGTCTCGCCACGGTATGTCGTCGGTCGGGACGCCGGGGTCAACCGGCGGCGCATCGGGTGACGGTACCTCGCTCTGGGCAGGGCTGCCGTCGGTGCGGCCTTCGACCGCGACGGCGGGCCGAAGCGACGGACCGGCTCCGCACGCACAACACGTCGCGAGGACGACGGCCATCAAAGCAACTCTGCGCATGCCGACCAGAGTGCCAGGTTCACCGACGTGGCTGCTGACGAACCCATCGAGTGAGGATCGTGCCGTCCGAATCGCCGAGAATGTGAGCGGGACGCATCGACGTTGGCATTGCATTGGGGGAGAGCGAGATTCGGCCGACTTTGCTCCCCACCAGTTGAGGTGAAGTGGTGATGCAGAGTTCGTCGACGGCATTGTCCTCGATCAACTGCCCGAAAAGTGACGGCCCGCCCTCACACAGCACGCGACGGAGCTTGCGAGCCGACAAGGCCCTGTCGATGTCGCCGCTGCTGACATTCGGTGAGTCCGTCACCTCCACCTGCGCTCCGGCCGACCTCAGCGCTGAAATCGCTGCGCTGTCCGCGGCGCTACCGACAACAAGAATCGGCGGAATTTCGGTATCTCGTAGGAGCCGGCTTTCAGGGTCGATCGACGCGTGCGCCGAGACGACGAGGATCGGTGGGACCGGAGCGAGGCCGCCCGCCTTTCGTCGCGCCTGGGCTGCGTCCGAGATCTGCACACCCCCGTAGTTCTCGGCTCGCGCTGTGCCTGCGCCGACCACGACGACGTCACAAAGTTCGCGCAAGATCTCGAATACCGACTTGTCTGCAGGGGTGCCCAGTCCATGGCTCACTCCGTCGACGGAGACGCACCCGTCGATGCTGGAAACGAAGTTCACGCGCATCCAGGGTTGGGAGAGGTTCGCCGGATAGGCGTACAAGCCGCGGAGTTCGTCTTCGTGGCCTGGTGTGAAGTAGGTCGCAATATCCATACGGTGCACATGAGAGATCACATCACGTAGATACCCTTGACGGATGCATGAACGTCTTGTCGATCGCAGCCCGGTGGTACCCGCCGATCAACTGGTAGCTCAAATGGTGCCTCCCGCAATGTTCGACGAGGTGAGTTTTGCGTCCTACATTCCTGATCCGAAGGAACCGAGCCAGGCAGCTGCTGTCGCCAAGGCCGAGGAATTCTCCAAGCGCGTAACCAAGATCCGTAGTGGTGGACGCCGCGGACTGTTCGGCAAGAAGACCCAGGCGACCGGCGCCGGCCTGTACCTCGACGGCGGGTTCGGTGTCGGTAAGACTCACTTGCTGGCGTCGATCTTCCACAGCGTCCCTTCGCCGAAGGCTTTCGGAACCTTCGTCGAGCTGACACACGTCGTCGGCGCTCTCGGCTTCAACAAAGCGGTCGAAGCGCTCGCCGACCACAGCGTTCTCTGCATCGACGAGTTCGAGCTCGACGATCCGGGCGACACCATGCTCGTCTCTCGCCTCCTTTCGGAGCTTTCCGCGCGCGGCGTGTCCATCGTCGCGACGTCGAACACGCTTCCCGGCCAGCTCGGTGAGGGTCGCTTCGCGGCTCAGGACTTCCTGCGTGAGATCAAGAAGCTCGGCTCGATCTTCGAGACGATTCGCGTCGATGGCCCCGACTACCGTCACCGCGATCTCCCGCCCGCACCGGAGCCCATCTCCTCGGAGGAATTGGTCTCTCGGGCCGAGGCGATCGACGGCGCCACGCTCGACAACTTCGACGAGCTCTGCAAGCACCTCAGCACACTGCACCCGTCGCGCTACAACAAGTTGGTCGAGGGGGTGAAGGCGGTCTTCATCGACGGCGTTCACCCGGCAACGGATCAGTCTGTTGCACTGCGCATCGTGGTTCTCGCCGACCGCTTGTACGACGCGAGCATCCCGGTCACCGTTTCCGGCGCACGCCTCGACGAGATCTTCACCCCCGAGATGCTTGCCGGTGGGTACAAGAAGAAGTACCTGCGCGCGACCTCGCGTCTGCTCGCACTTTCTCGTTTCGAGGTCGCGGCCGGCTGATCAGCAGGCTTGTCAGCTGACGGGGCGCTCCATCACGAAATCGTGGTGGAGTTGTGCCCCCACGAGAAACGTCTTCGTGCCGACCTGGGTGAAGCCGTGTTTGGCGTAGAACTTCTGGGCGCGCAGATTTTCCTGATTGACACCCAGCCAGATCCCGGCACTTCCGCTGCGTCGTGCATGGTCGACAACCGCGTCCATCAAGGATGCTGCCGCGCCGGTTCCGTGGTTACCAGGAAGCACGTACAACTTGCTCAGTTCCGTCGTCGGGCGAAGTGTCACAGCAGCTTTGACGTCCGGGTCGGCGGGCTCGTCGTCGACGAGCATCGCGTAGCCGACGATCGAGCCGTCGCGAATGACCTTGAGAACGGTTCGTGTCGGGTCCGTCAGATACTCGGAGAACTTGTCGACGGATAGGACGTTGTCGATGAAGGCACTGATGTCGTCGTCGGATGCGTCCGGCGGACAAGCCAGCGGAAACGTCACCGCTGCCACGTCGGCGATTGCTTCGGAATCCCAGATTCCGGCCCGGTCAACGGTGATCGTCACGTCAGTTTCTACCTCTCGCGCACATGATTCGGTTGATCAAGTACACCACCTTCGTCGAGCGTGATGCTCAAGCGGCGTTCTCGGCGACCGGCGTCGTGGCTCGCTTCGGTGCGAACGCGGGAGCAAGAACTATCAAGATCGCGCAGAATGCCAGCGGAATCAGGAACCCGATTCGAAGGTCACTGAAGGCAGCGACCGCGCCGACGATGCCGCCGCCGACCACTGTGCCGACGTAGTTGAAGAGGTTGATTCGTGCGATCACCGCGTCGACCTGATCCGGGGGAGCCATCCGTCCGGCGGCGCTGAAGCAGATCGGGGCGATCACCGGTACGCCGAGGCCGACGATCAGGAAGCCGGCGATGGCAACGGCGGGAGATTGCGCGAGGACAACGATCGTCATGCCGACCACGCCGATGAGAGAGCCGATCCGCACGACGGTGGTCTCACCGAACTTGCCGACCCAGTAGTCGCCGGTCAGTCGTGCGACCAGTGCCGCGATTTGGTACGCCGCCACGGAAAGGGCGGCCGTCCCGGCGTCGGCGAGCAGTTCGTCCTTGACGTACAGCGTCGACCAGTTTCCGACGCTGAAGTCGACCGCATAGAACAATGCCATCGCGACGCCGAGGAGGACGAACGCGCGGGTGGGTACGGTGAATTTCGCGGTGCTCGTGATGTTTGCATCGGCAACCGGAGACTCGGAGCGATCGAGCAGTTGCGGGCCGAAGGCCAGAAGTATCAGTCCGACAACAACTCCCGCGATCACCTGTGTGATGCGGATCGAGATGTCGAGGCTTGCGGTAGCAGAGATGAACAGAGCGCCGACAATCGCTCCGACGCTCCAGGAAGCATGGAACGAGGAGAGGATGAAGCGGCCCTTGGCGTGTTGGATCGAGACTGCCTGCATGTTGGCGGCCGCGTCGACCATGCCGAGTCCGATGCCGTAGATCGCCAGGAAGACGAAGAACATCGCCGCGTTGGGCGCGATTCCGGTTGCCCCGCCAAAGACTGCGATGACGGCGAGTCCGGTTCGCAGAGTCATCTTGCTCGACGTTCTCACGGCTAGAATCTCGGCGAGCACGCTGCCGAGCCCGGCGATGACGGACACGGTGACAACCGCAACCACAACCAGTGTCTCGCTCAGCTCGAACAAATCCTTGTACTGCGGCAGCTGCGTCAGAATGGCGGCGAGCAGAAATCCTTGAAGTCCGAAGGCCACCGAAGTGGCGATCCGAGCCCTCGTCAGGGTGCGGGTGTTATCCGTCATCAAGCAGGGCCTTTGTCTCGTTCGTTCGGTTAGGCCGAACGGTACTGGATCTTGATACTGGTCGAGTGTCCAACAAAGCTGCGTGTTTTGCACGGTTCTTTGATTAACTGACCGACATGACTCGGCAGCCGACACCAGAATTTCCGTCTTCCTTCGTCTGGGGAACCGCCACCGCGGCCTACCAAATCGAAGGAGCTGTGGCCGAAGACGGTCGCGGACCGTCGATTTGGGACGAGTTCTGTGACCGCCCCGGTGTAGTCGTCGGGGGCGACACCGGAGCGGTTGCTGCCGATCATTATCACCGCTGGGAATCGGATATCGAGTTGATGAAAGACCTCGGGCTCGACGCTTATCGGCTGTCCCTGTCGTGGTCGCGAATTCTGCCCACCGGATCGGGGGCCGTGAATGCGAAAGGGCTCGACTTCTACGACCGCCTGATCGATCGACTGTGTTCGGTGGGAATTACTCCTGCCGTCACTCTCTTTCACTGGGATCTGCCCCTCGCACTGCAAGAGCAGGGCGGCTGGATGAACCGAGACACCTCGTACCGGCTGGGGGAGTACGCCCAGGTCGTCGGCGAACGGTTGTCCGATCGCGTCGGAATGTGGATGCCGCTCAACGAACCGGTAGTGCACACGCTCTACGGTCATGCCCTGGGAGTTCATGCCCCCGGCCTGGCCTTGGGGTTCGAGGCTTTCCAAGCCGCACATCACCAGCTGCTCGGGCACGGCCTCGCTGTCGAAGCGCTTCGGGCAACCGGATGCACGAACATCGGAATCGCCTCGAACCATGCACCGGTGCGTGCCGCCTCGGATTCCCCGGAAGACGTGATGGCTGCCGACATCTACGACCACGTCGTCAATTGGATGTTCGCCGACCCGATATTGGTCGGTAAGTACCCCGCCGACGAATTCGCTCAGCTGCTCAGCGGTCCCGTCGACGAGGACTTGAAAATCATCGGGGCGCCGCTGGACTGGTACGGGATCAACTACTACGAGCCGACGATGATTGCCGCTCCGGTGGAAGGCCAGGGGACCGAAGGTGTGCTCGAGGTCGACCTACCGCCGGGCCTGCCCTTTGCGCCTGTCGCGATTACCGGTTATCCCACAACCGATTTCGGATGGCCGATCGTTCCCGAAGGGCTGGGTGAGATCCTGCGGACGTTCCGAGCTCGGTTCGGTGACGCACTGCCGCCGATCTACATCACGGAAAGCGGATGTTCATTCCACGACGCTCCGGATGCCGCAGGCGTCGTCGAGGACGAAGCACGAATCGACTACCACGACGCGCACCTTCGCGCCCTCCGATCGGCCATGGACGACGGTGTCGACGTCCGTGGCTATTTTGTGTGGTCACTCCTCGACAACTTCGAATGGGCTGCGGGATACAAAGAGCGATTCGGCCTGGTACACGTCGATTTCGACACCCAGAAGCGCACACCGAAGACCTCGTTCGAGTGGTATCGCGCCCTGATCGCCGAGCATAAATCGGCTCAGGTCTGACCTGTGCGGAGGCGGTCTGGGTTGCATTCTCGAACCGGGCCGCCTAGCCTCGTCTCTCATGAAGCGAATTCTCGTAGTAAGCCGCCGTAGCGGGGTCTGAATCGGACCGACCCCTCGCTGCGGGTCGTCTTGCTACCAGTTGGTCCTCCACTTCATTCCAGGAAGACCACGATCATGACTTACAACTTCGCCTTCGCTTCTGATTCCGCCTTCGCTTCTGATTCTTCTTCTACCGCTGCTGATCCTTTCGCGGCGCGTCACGGAAAATCTCTGCCAGCCGGCCTGCGTGCCGAATGCTCAGCGATGTCTTGGACCGAGTTCGAGTCCACGTATGCGGCAATGAGCGGCCCGATCCGTTTGGGCGCGTGGTCCTCCGAGAAGATTGCGCCGGGTCGTTGGACTTTCGAAGCGACTCTCGGTCTGGGGGAGCGCATCCAGAAGGCTTCCGCCACCTCGACTGGCGCGATCTCGGCCATGACGTCGATGCTGCACGACGCGGGAATCTCGCTCGAGATCCTGTCTTTCCATCAGCACCAGATCGGCCACCGCACGGCGACGTTCATCTTCACCGAGTGCGACGGCCGTCGGAGCTGGGCGATGGGGATTGCGGAGTCGTCGACTGAGTCCTCGCTGCGCGCGATGACTTCGGCAGCGAACCGCTTCTCTCACTGATCAGTTACAACAATCTGATCAGCTACATCAACCGCAGTACTGACGTGGATTCCCGAGAGGGCTTGCGTCTGTACTGCGGTTGATGTGTTCGGCGCTCGAACGCAAAAAGCCGGAACCCTGAGGTTCCGGCTTCTTGCAATTTCAAATGGTGCGCGATACTGGGATTGAACCAGTGACCTCTTCCGTGTCAGGGAAGCGCTCTCCCGCTGAGCTAATCGCGCGGGTTCTGGAGAAAAATGGAGCGGACGACGGGATTCGAACCCGCGACCCCAACCTTGGCAAGGTTGTGCGCTACCAGCTGCGCCACGTCCGCATGAGCAATGAACTCCGTTACCGGAACTCAGTACTTTTCTAACTTATCAGACCTGCAAGCAGGCCTTGACCATCAGGCCCGAGGGCCTGACGTGGTGCGCGATACTGGGATTGAACCAGTGACCTCTTCCGTGTCAGGGAAGCGCTCTCCCGCTGAGCTAATCGCGCGAGGTGGAGACGGGAATCGAACCCGTGTGCACGGCTTTGCAGGCCGTTGCCTCACCACTCGGCCACTCCACCGTAAAAGGTTGAGTCACACCTCTCGAGCGGACGACGGGATTCGAACCCGCGACCCCAACCTTGGCAAGGTTGTGCGCTACCAGCTGCGCCACGTCCGCATCGCACCGTGTTGCTTGGGGAGCTGCTCGCTCTCCTCGGTGCGTTGGAAACATTAGCCGACCGTGTCGGATACACACAAATCACCAGCTCAGTGGCGTGTTCGGAGTCGAATCGGCCCGTCGCGCGCGTTGCAACTGTCCGTCTTGGCGATGAATACGGTCTGAAATCAGCTCGAATTCGTAGATTTCGGGGTCGCCTGGAGCAAAACGAATGCCAACCTGGTGATTCGTATTCATCGCGCAGCCGTGTTAATGTTCCAACTCGTTCGAGCGCATGCGTTCGGATGACTTACGGTCCCGTGGCTCAGTGGGAGAGCGTCCGCTTCACACGCGGAAGGTCGCTGGTTCGATCCCAGCCGGGACCACAGAAAAACACTGAAGGCGTTCCCGATCATCGGGGACGCCTTCAGTCGTTTGAGAGCACAGCTGTTTGAGAGCACAGCTGTTCGAGGGCACGGTTGTTTCGGCATGCAGACCGTCGTCGCAGGTCGCCGGCCGATGATTTCGGTAGCCTGGTCGAAGAGACATTTCGCGACCGAAAAGGTGACCGACTTGAGTACCGAAAAGGTCGATTCTCCCGTCGACGATTCAGACCTGTCCGTCTTCCAAGACGCAGAGTCCCGCTGGGAGCGGTGGCGCGCTGGAATCGCCGCGCGGCCCACCCTCAATCTTGCGTACCGCATCGGTGTGGGAGTCGTGGGCACGATCGTGTTCGCAGCAGGCATCGTGGCTATTCCGTACCCCGGGCCCGGTTGGCTCATCGTCTTCGCCGGCCTCGGCATACTGGCGTCGGAGTTCGCGTGGGCACATCGACTCCTTCATTTCGCGAAGGCTCGATACGACAGGTTCATGGAATGGTTCGGCAAGCAGTCGCTGTTCGTCAAGGGGTTGGGCGTTCTGTTCACCACAGTGATCGTCCTGGCGACTTTGTGGGTGCTCGGCACCTTCGGCCTGATCGGGACATGGGTGGGCCTGGACTACTCGTGGCTCGAGTCGCCACTGTGAGCTGAACGCGGCCCGGTTTCCTTCACTCGGTTGTCTCACCATGTCGGTAGGGCCGATAACATGATCGTGCGCGTGCTCGCAGTGGGTACGACGCCTGTCTAACTTGTCGCAATACCTTTAGGAGCACATCGCCGTGACCAGTCCCGCGCCAGAGCACTCAGCCGCCCCACTTCGGGTGCCCGCGGGGACGACCGCCGGGACTGCAGTGCGCGAAGCCGGATACCCCACGAAGGGGCCCGACGTGATCGTCGTTGTCCGCGATGGCGAGGGAACGCTCAAGGATCTGTCGTGGACACCTGAGGTCGATGTCGACGTCGAGCCGGTGGCAGCATCCACCGAGGACGGCCGCAGCGTCATCCGGCACTCCGCGGCTCACGTCCTCGCGCAGGCGGTCCAGAAGGAATTCCCCGACGCGAAGCTCGGGATCGGTCCGCCGATCAAGGATGGCTTCTACTACGACTTCGCAGTGGATCGTCCGTTCACTCCGGAGGATCTGGCCAAGCTCGAAAAGCGTATGAAGCAGATCATCAAGGGATCGCAGCGTTTCTCGCGTCGAGTGGTCGATTCGATCGAGGACGCTCGGGTCGAGTTGGCCGACGAGCCCTTCAAGCTCGAATTGATCGACGACAAGTCCGGTATCGACGATCCCGAGATCATGGAGGTTGGCGGCAACGAGCTGACCATCTACGACAATCTCGATCCGCGCACTGGCGACAAGATCTGGTCCGATCTGTGCCGCGGCCCGCATATTCCGACCACGAAGCACATTCCGGCCTTCAAGTTGACCCGAAGCTCCGCCGCCTACTGGCGTGGCAACCAGGACAACGCCGATCTTCAGCGTGTCTACGGCACCGCGTGGGAGTCCACCGAGGCTCAGGACGAGTACCTCGAACTGCTCGCCGAGGCCGAGCGTCGTGATCACCGCAAGCTCGGTACCGAACTGGACCTCTTCAGCTTCCCCGACGAGCTCGGTTCGGGTCTGCCGGTGTTCCACCCCAAGGGCGGCATCATCCGCACCGAGATGGAGAACTACTCGCGCAGCCGCCACATCGAGGCGGGCTACGAGTTCGTCAACACTCCGCACATCACCAAGGGACATCTGTACGAGGTTTCCGGTCACCTCGACTGGTACCGCGACGGAATGTTCCCGGCGATGCACGTCGACGAGGAACTGAACGAGGACGGCACCGTGCGCAAGCCGGGCCAGGACTACTACCTCAAGCCGATGAACTGCCCGATGCACAACCTGATCTTCCGTGCTCGCGGACGCTCGTACCGTGAATTGCCGTTGCGGCTCTTCGAATTCGGCTCGGTCTACCGCTACGAGAAGTCCGGCGTCATCCACGGCCTGACCCGCGTGCGCGGCATGACCCAGGACGACGCTCACATCTACTGCACCCGTGAGCAGATGCGCGACGAGCTGACCACCACCCTGCAGTTCGTTCTGAACCTGCTCAAGGACTACGGCCTCGACGACTTCTACCTCGAACTGTCCACCAAGAACCCGGACAAGTTCGTCGGTAGCGACGATGTCTGGGAAGAGGCGACCGCAACGCTCGCCGAGGTCGGCGAAGCTTCTGGCCTGACTCTGGTGCCGGATCCGGGTGGAGCCGCGTTCTACGGTCCCAAGATCTCCGTTCAGGTCAAGGACGCACTCGGCCGCACCTGGCAGATGTCGACCATCCAGCTCGACTTCAACCTGCCCGAGCGGTTCGAACTCGAATACACCGGCAACGACGGCGTCAAGACTCGTCCGGTCATGATCCACCGCGCGCTGTTCGGCTCGATCGAGCGGTTCTTCGGTGTCCTGACCGAGCACTACGCGGGCGCGTTCCCGGCGTGGCTGGCGCCGGTACAGGTCGTCGGAATTCCGGTGGCCGAGGCCTTCGCCGATCACCTGTTCGACGTCACGAAGAAGCTCAAGGCAGCCGGTGTTCGCGCCGAGGTCGATTTCAGTGATGACCGGATGCAGAAGAAGATCCGTAACCACACCACGCAAAAGGTTCCGTTCATGCTCCTCGCGGGCGAGCGTGACGTGGAAGCCGGCGCGGTCAGCTTCCGTTTCCGTGACGGCACCCAGATCAACGGAATTCCCGTCGACGACGCCGTCCGGATCATCACCGAGTGGATCGGCCGCCGCGAGAATGCCTCGCCGACAGCCGAACTGGTGCAGCCAAGCGTGGCGCAGTGAGCGCCCCCGGTGACGATGGTCCGGGTTCGCTGATCGACCACGGCGTCGGCGATCCTGATCATTTGCAGCGTATTTGGTCGCCACATCGGATGTCGTACATCACCGAGGCGCCCAACACCCCGGGTACGACGGGTGAACCGTTCATCGACATTCCGAAAATGTCGGACGAGGAAGGGTTGATCGTCGCCCGCGGTGAACACGTCTACGCGGTCTTGAACCTGTACCCGTACAACCCGGGTCACCTGATGGTGGTGCCGTACCGCAAGGTCGCGGCCCTCGAAGACCTCACGCCGGAGGAGAGCGCCGAGTTGATGGCGTTCACCCAGCGTGCGTTGCGGGTGATCAAGAGCGTGTCGAATCCGCACGGATTCAACGTCGGTCTGAATCTCGGTGCTGCCGCGGGCGGTTCGCTGTCCGAGCACCTTCACCAACACGTAGTGCCACGTTGGGGCGGCGACGCCAACTTCATCACCGTGCTCGGTGGGGTCAAGGTGATGCCGCAATTGCTGCGGGAGACCAGGGGACTACTCGCCGGTGCCTGGCAACAATAGGTTGATGCATCCGGCTTCATGGCAGGATGCATTGCTGCAACGAGTTCCGAACCGGAACTCACGACGGGGAGGGTTCCTGCGGTGTTGAGCTTCTTCGGGCGCGCATCGGTGTCCAAGGTGACGGCACCTATGGGGAAGGCGCTGGTCAAGACCGGTCTGACGCCGGACTCGGTGACGGTGATCGGCACGGTGGCAAGCGTCGCCGGTGCGGTGACGCTGTTTCCGTCCGGACATCTGTTCTGGGGAACCTTGTTCATCTGGTTCTTCGTCATGTTCGACAT
Organism: Rhodococcus sp. AQ5-07; assembly: GCF_009707305.1. Classification (NCBI taxonomy): domain Bacteria; kingdom Bacillati; phylum Actinomycetota; class Actinomycetes; order Mycobacteriales; family Nocardiaceae; genus Rhodococcus; species Rhodococcus sp. AQ5-07. Next base: position 1,427,802 of record NZ_CP046099.1, read on the forward strand.
GCTCGACGGCGCAATGGCTCGTGCTCGCGGCGGCGGAACGCGGTACGGGGCGGTACTGGACGCGACCTGCGACCGCGTGGCCGACGGCGCGATTTTTGCCGGCCTGGCCTGGTGGGCGGTCTACCACGAGAACAGCAAGTGGCTGCTCGTCGCGACGCTCATCTGCCTCGTCACCTCGCAGGTCATCTCGTACGCGAAGGCGCGCGCAGAGGCGAGCGGGCTGACTGCGGACGGCGGGTGGATCGAGCGCCCGGACCGACTGATCATCGTGTTGGTCGGATCTGGCCTGACAGGTATGGGTCTACCGTGGGCGATTCACATCGCGATGTGGGTACTTGCCGCCGGAAGTATCGTGACGGTCTTCCAACGAGTGCTCGCGGTGCGCAATTCGCCTGGCGCCCGGGAACTTCTGCCGATCGCCCCGGCGGCATCGACGGTCGAAGGCGCGCCGAACACCGACGGCGAGCCTAAAACGGACGGCGAGGCAGAGAAATGAGCTTTGCCGAGCGTGCAACCGATCTGGGATACGCCGCGGGTTGGCGTCTGGTACGAAGCCTGCCGGAATCGGTGGCGGTCAAGCTGTTCGACGCCGGAGCGGATTTCGCGGTACGCAAGGGCGGACCCGAACAACTCAGGAAGAACCTCGCGAGAGTTCTGGGCACGACGCCGGAGGAAGTTCCGGATCAGTTGATCAAGGATTCAATGCGCTCGTACGCCCGGTACTGGCGTGAGGCGTTCCGTCTACCGTCGATGGACCTGGTTGCGACAGGTAAGGCGTTGCATGCGCTGGTCGAGGGCCAGGAACATCTGGAAAAAGCAATGGCAGCAGGTCATGGCGCGGTATTGGCGCTGCCGCACAGTGGCAACTGGGACATGGCCGGCGTGTGGTGTGTTCAGCAATGGGGTGGGTTGACCTCCGTTGCCGAGCGGCTCAAGCCCGAATCCCTGTACGAACGGTTCGTCGACTATCGCGAGAGTCTCGGCTTCGAGATCTTCCCGCTCAGCGGCGGGGAGCATCCACCGTTCGTCGAACTGTCCAAGCATCTGCGTGAGAACAAGATCGTGTGCCTGTTGGGGGAGCGCGATCTGGCGAAGAAGGGTGTGCCCGTCACCTTCTTCGGAGAACCCACTCGCATGCCCGCCGGCCCGGCGAAGCTCGCGATCGATACCGGCGCGCCGCTACTTCCGGTCCACTGCTGGTTCGCTCCCGACGGTTGGGGTTTCAAGATCGACCCGCCGATCGACGTATCCGGCGGAGTCGGCCCGGCCACGCAGGCACTTGCCGACCGTTTCGCGGTCAACATCGCAGCGCACCCCGCTGACTGGCACATGCTTCAGCCGCTGTGGCGCTCCGACCTCTCCGAATCGCGGCTCGCCCGCATGGAGGGTGAATGAAGATCGGCATGATCTGCCCGTACTCCTTCGACGTCCCCGGTGGCGTGCAGGCGCACGTGGTGGATCTGGCCGAGGTGCTGATCGAACGTGGTCACAAAGTGAGTGTGCTTGCGCCGTCGTCCGATGACGACGAGTTGCCGGATTTTGTGGTTTCCGCAGGTAAAGCCGTCGCGATTCCCTACAACGGTTCTGTTGCGCGGTTGTCTTTCGGCCCGACGGCGAACAACCGCCTCCGCAAGTTCATCGCGGAAGGTGACTTCGACGTTCTACATATCCACGAACCCAATGCGCCGAGTCTGTCCATGCTCGCGTTGCGTATCGCGGAAGGCCCGATCGTCGCCACCTTCCACACGTCGACTACGAAGTCGTTGGTGCTGAGCACTTTTCAGGGTGTCTTGGCTCCGTATCTCGAGAAGATCAGTGGCCGGATCGCAGTCTCGGAGTTGGCGCGTCGGTGGCAGGTCGAGTCCCTCGGATCCGACGCGGTCGAAATTCCCAACGGCGTCGATGTCGCAGCGTTTGCCGAGGCCGATCTGTTGCCCGGCTACCCGCGCGAAGGTGGAACCATTCTGTTCCTCGGTCGCTACGACGAACCGCGCAAGGGGATGGCCGTCCTCCTCGGCGCACTGCCGGAGTTGGTCGAGCGTCACCCGGATCTCGAAGTGATCGTGGTCGGACGCGGCGACGAGGAGAAACTCCGCAAAGAGGCGGGCAAGTACTTCAAGCATCTCCGCCTGCTCGGGCAGGTCAGCGATGAGGAGAAAGCGTCGGCGCTTCGCAGTGCGGACGTCTACTGTGCGCCCAATCTCGGCGGTGAGAGCTTCGGGATCGTGCTGGTCGAGGCCATGGCGGCTGGCACTGCCGTCGTGGCCAGTGAGTTGGACGCTTTCCGCCGTGTTCTTCGCGACGGTCAGGCCGGCTTGCTGGTCCCCATCGGGAACTCCGATGCCTTGGCCGAGGCAATCGATTCCGTTCTCGGTGACCCGGATCGACGACGCGCGCTGGTCAACACCGCGACAAGTGTTGTTGCCGAATACGACTGGCCGGTGGTGGCCGAACAGATCCTGCGTGTCTACGAGACCGTCACGGTTGGCGGCACCGGCGTACGCGTGGTGGGGTCATGACCTTCTCCGCTCTGACGATCTTCATTCTCGGGCTCGTCGCTGCCGTCGTCCTGGTCGTCGGACTGTGGGCGTACGGGACGGCGAACCGACTCGATCGACTGCATGTGCGTTCGGATCAGTCGTGGTTGGCGCTCGATGCGGCTCTGTCCCGTCGTGCCGCGGTTGTCCGCGCGGCGGCTGTGGACATGAGCGCCGACGACGCCCGCAGATTCGTCACCTTGGCGGACGCCGCCGAACGGGCGGATCGTCAGGATCGCGAGCTTGCCGAGAACCGGCTGTCCAATGCTCTCGCTGCCTACGGCACGACGTCGCTGCGACCTCAACTGGTGGCCGAGTTGGCCGATGCCGAGGCGCGCGTGCTGATCGCCCGGCGGTTCCACAACGACGCGGTGCGAGACACTCTCGCGTTGCGTACCCGACGACTTGTTCGATGGCTACATCTCGGCGGAACGGCGCCACTGCCTCAATACTTCGAGATCTCTGAGCGCACGACCGCGGCGGCGGTGCCCGAGGGAATCACCGTGGATACGTCACGGACCTCTGCCCGCGTGGTGATGCTGGACGAGGAAGATCGGGTGCTGCTGTTGCGCGGGCACGATCCCAAGATCCCGAACACTTACTTCTGGTTCACCGTCGGCGGCGGGCTCGAACGCGGCGAACATCTGCGAGCGGCCGCGGTTCGTGAGATCGAGGAGGAAACGGGGTTCAAGGTAGCGCCGGAGAATCTGCGAGGTCCGCTTTGGCGTCGGGTGGCGATCTTCCCGTTCGACGGTGAGCTGATCCGTTCGGAAGAGCTGTTCTTCGCTACGCGCACTCACGGCTTCGAGCCGGTCTTCCAAGGCCACACGGAATTGGAACAGCGTGCCATCACCGGCCATCGCTGGTGCAGCGCCGACGAGATCCGCCGACTGGCCAAGTCCGGTGAGCCCGTCTACCCGTTGGATCTGGCAAACCTCCTGGTGGAGGCCGCGACGATTGCGGACGGTTCCGAGGATCCGGAAGTGCGTTCCATCCGCTGATCGTTCGGTCGTTCAGTGCTCGCGGCCGTTTAAGGCCAGCAATGGCAAATTGGATACGGAATCGAAGGCCGGTTCGTCCTAGAGTTCTGGCCAGAGGCCTCCGAGCGAATGAACTCGTGTGTTCGCCGTGCCTTGTTTCTTTCGTCACGCCACTACTGCAGGAGTTTGCTGTGAGCACCCCCGACTCTGCCCCCACCACCGCCATCGGCACCGCCCGCGTCAAGCGCGGCATGGCTGAAATGCTCAAGGGCGGTGTGATCATGGACGTGGTCACCGCTGAGCAGGCCAAGATCGCCGAAGACGCCGGCGCCGTCGCCGTCATGGCACTCGAGCGGGTCCCCGCAGACATTCGCGCACAGGGCGGCGTCTCGCGCATGAGCGACCCGGACATGATCGACAGCATCATCTCCACCGTCAGCATCCCCGTCATGGCGAAGGCACGCATCGGTCACTTCGTCGAAGCTCAGATCCTGCAGAGCCTCGGCGTCGACTACATCGACGAGTCCGAGGTCCTGACCCCGGCCGATTACGCCAACCACATCGACAAGTGGAAGTTCACCGCTCCCTTCGTGTGTGGCGCCACCAACCTCGGTGAAGCGCTCCGTCGCATCAACGAAGGCGCGGCCATGATCCGCTCGAAGGGCGAAGCCGGCACCGGAGACGTCTCCAACGCCACCACACACATGCGCACCATCCGCGGCGAGATCCGCCGGTTGACCTCGCTGAGCGAGGACGAACTGTACGTAGCCGCCAAGGAACTGCAGGCCCCGTACGAACTGGTCGTCGAGGTCGCCAAGGCAGGCAAGCTGCCTGTCACCATGTTCACCGCCGGCGGCATCGCCACCCCGGCAGACGCTGCGATGATGATGCAGCTCGGCGCCGAGGGCGTGTTCGTCGGATCGGGCATCTTCAAGTCCGGCAACCCGAAGCAGCGCGCCGAGGCAATCGTCAAGGCGACCACGTTCTACGACGACCCGGACGTGCTCGCCAAGGTCTCGCGCGGACTCGGCGAGGCAATGGTCGGCATCAACGTCGACGACCTGCCCGTCGGACACCGCCTCGCAGAGCGCGGTTGGTGACAGCAGGTCCGACGACCGGGCTCAGTGCCTGAAAGTCTTTACACAAGAGGGGCGGCGGTTGCATTGGCAACCGCCGCCCCTTCGGGGTGTGGCGGACCGTCAGATGCTGTCCGATACCTCGAACACGAACTCGACCTCGACGGCACTGTTTCGGGGGAGTTCGGCCACGCCGATCGCAGAGCGGGCGTGCTGTCCAGCGGTACCGAAGATCTCGGCCAGCAGGTCGGACGCACCGTTGATCACCTGGGGTTGCTGCGAGAATCCGGATCCCGAAGCAACAAATCCAACGACCTTGACGACCCGAACGATGCGGTCGAGACCGACCAAGGCATCAACGGCCGCGAGTCCGTTGAGAGTGCACAACCGCGCCGCCTGGGCGGCGTCTTCGACGGAGACGCCCTCGCCCAACTTGCCGATGCACGTCGTAGTGCCGTCGACGAGCGGCAATTGCCCCGACGTGTAGACGTATGACCCCGTCTGAACGGCGGGAAGGTATGAGCCTGCGGGGGTGGCAACAGGCGGGAGGGTCAGGTCGAGTGCGGCGAGTCGTGCGGTCCAGGTACTTGCGTCGTTCATCGGTTCCTCAATGGGTTCTTTTGTCCGGGAATGGTGTTCGAGTCTGTCATCGGGAGTCTCGGCAAGTCCAAGTCGTATTTGCGCCCACCCCATCACTTTTGGTGATATTCGCCGTCGTCGGATTCAAATGGTGTTCGAGTTGGCCACCTAAACTGTGTCGTATGTCGTCAATTCGTAACATCTCACTGGGGATACCTGTCCGTTCCGGTCATGTACTCATGCTCGACGGCACGGACTCTGTCACGGGGGAGAACTTTCATCGCTTGATCGGTGGCGGTATCGAGTTCGGTGAGACGGCTGAGGCAGCGCTGCGACGCGAGTTCGCGGAGGAACTCGGTGTCAGGTTGGGAAGCGTCGAGTTGCTCGAGGTCGTCGAGAACATCTTCGAGTTCGAGGGGCGACCTGGGCATGAGATTGTCCATGTCTTTGCAGTCGACTCAACTGACATCGATGCGTTTCCGCTCGACGTGCAACTCCGAGTCCTAGACGAAGGTAGTCCAGTCCACTGGGTATTGAGTGGTGGGTCCGACCGCCCTATCTACCCGGCCGAAGCTGCCCGCATTATCAACGCCCTGGTTCAGTAGGGGAATCCGTTGCCGGAACACGAGTGGCCGCAAAGGTTGCTCCGCAACAATTTTCGGTCAATCGGGATTGTTCGGACTGATTCCTGGAAATCATGGATATCGAACGTATATTCGAATAATGTTGAGGAATGTTCGATGACGGAGTAGGAAGTTCGGGTACCGCAGCGCAGCTGCCTGGTGCCGAATCCGACTGCGCCCTCATCGATCTCATCGCCGATCTGCATGCGCGCGAATCGATGCTCGTGGAACGGAAACTGGCTGCCATTGCCGAGTTTTTCGAGCGTCGCAGCGCTGACCACACCGATAATGGTGCTTGGTCGTCTACCGCTCACGAACTGGCTGAGGCCGAGCTCGGCGCGGCATTGACCATGGGCCGTGCCTCAGCGGGAAAGTTGATCGGTCTCGGCTTTTCTCTCAAGTCTCGGCTCCATCGCACGCGTGCCGCCATGGCGCGCGGAGAACTGGATCTGTATCGAGTCGGATTGATCGACTCCGCTACGGCCAACGTCGCTGACGATTTGATCGACGAGGTGGAACGGCAACTCCTCGAAAAGATCTCGGCGCCACCGATGCCTGGCGGTACCGGCTTGACCGGTCGCCGATTGACAGCGGCTATCGACCGGATCGTCGCAGTGGTGGATCCCGAGGGGATGCGCGAACGTCGACGCCGCGCCTTGGCTGATCGGTTCGTGGGTGTGAGCGCTGCCGAGGATGGAATGGCGCGGATATTGGGGAGTATTCCGGCGGAGGAAGCACGGGCTTTCGACCGTCGGTTGCGGGAGTTGGCAATGTCGGTGTGTCGACACGATTCCCGTAAGTACGAGCAACGACGAGCTGACGCATTGGGAGCGTTGGTATCCGGGTCGACGATTCTGCCGTGCGATTGCGGCCTGGACGATTGCCCACAAGATCGAAGCGGGATTGTCGTGGTGCGTCGGCCGTTGGTTCACGTGGTCATGCTGGAATCAACGCTTCAGGGCGGTGACGCACCAGGTGCAGACGAACCCGCTCACCTTGACGGTTATGGAGTGATCAGTGCAGAGCATGCGCGTGACATCGCCGCGGGTGCGCTGATTCGGAAGGTGAAAGTACCAGTCGATGCCGCGCTCGAGTCTTCCGGTGAGGGCGAGCCAGTACCTCCGCCCGTTGTTCCTTCGGCGTCGGTCTACCGCCCAGGCACTGTCCTCGACACCTGGGTGCGGGTGATCGCAGGAAGCTGCCAGTGGTTGCACTGCGATGTCGCTGCATGGAATTCAGATCTTGATCACACTGAGCCCTTTGATCATCGCAATCCCGCTCGTGGTGGAAAGACCGTGGCGTCGAATCTGAGTGCGTATTGTCGAAACCATCACCGCCTCAAGCATTCCGGTCAGTGGCTGCACATCTCGAACCCGGACCGGAGTGTCATGCTGACCTCGCCGACCGGACATTGCTACCGAACCAGGCCGTCAGGTCTGCTGGCGGGAATGCTCGAGCCTGTACTGCCCGAGGGTGGTCGGCGTCGGCGCACACGTCTGGAAAACAAGGCCTCTCGTGTGCGGGGTGAACGCCGGCGTCAGCAGATACGGATGCACCGGCGGATGAAGAAGGCACAGAGGAGGACCTTCGACGGCGGAGACGATCCACCGCCATTCTGAGTCGATGCGCCCCGTCGCTCAGTGTTTTCGGATGCCCACTTTGGTGGCCGGGGGTGCGTCAGGCATTGTGTGAAGGTCGGTAGACGTCGGTACACGGGAAGATGTGGAGCATCGATGGCGAGGATCGAAGAAATTCTGGAGTTGGAACGCCTCGAGCGTGACATCTTTCGAGGAATCATCGCGGAGACCACCCTGACCCGCACTTTCGGCGGCCAGGTCGCCGGCCAGGCATTGGTGTCGGCGGTACGCACGGTCGATCCGGCCTATTCAGTTCATTCGTTGCACGGATACTTCCTGCGTCCGGGCAATCCGATGGAGCCGACCGTTTTTCTGGTTGATCGTGTTCGGGACGGTCGATCGTTCGCGACTCGCTTGGTCACCGGAATTCAAGACGGGCAAGCCATTTTCACGATGTCGGCATCCTTCCACGTCCAAGACGAAGGCATCGAGCACCAGGACGAGATGCCACCGGTCCCTGACCCCGAGACCTTGGCGATCGCCCAGGATTCGGAAGACCCCGAGACTGCGTGGTTGGCTCGCGAGTGGTCCGATTGGGACCTCCGGATGGTGCCGAAGGCCGACATCAACAAACGTCCAGGCGCTGCCGCACAGCAGCAAGTATGGTTCCGTTCCCGCGAGGCTCTCCCGGACGACCCGGTATTTCACGTGTGCACGCTTGCGTACATGAGCGACATGACGCTGCTCGGATCTTCCCGAGGCCCTCACATGGACGTCGCCATGCAAAGCGCCTCGCTCGATCACGCCATGTGGTTCCTGCGGCCGTTCCGGGCCGACGAGTGGCTGTTGTACGACCAGACGTCGCCGTCAGCGGGCTTCGGTCGCGCATTGACGCAGGGACGGATCTTCGACAGCCGAGGAAACATGGTTGCTGCAGTCGTCCAGGAAGGCCTGACCAGGCTGTATCGCCCGAAGTGAGGTCGGCCGAATTGAGGTCGCCTGAAGTGAGATCAATCGCAGTGAGACCTTCACTGGCGAGACCGCACCGCAGGCCGGGCCGGATGGTCGTACCTGACCTCGAAATCGACCTCCTCGGACACCTCTGATCGGTGTTCGAGGAGTGCGTCGACGGTCCACAGATCCGCCTCCGGTGTGTGCCGCCGCATGGCAGGTTCGCTCATGTCCAGGCGGACGCTGACGTCGAACTCCAGCCCACGCCCGAGCAACATCGGACCGGCGATCACGATGACCGCGCGCTCATGGACGGGGACGCGGGTCGAGCGAGCCGATCGATCGGTGGGTTCGTCCCAGAGTTTCGGCAAGAACGCTCGTTTGGTGCGGGCGGCGGTGATCACTTCACGATCGAGTGCCGGATAGTCGAACCAGATGGTGCGGTAACTCAGCGCATCCTCGTGACCGAACTCGTATCGCAGCGAAGCCGGCCGCACGTAGTCGTGCAGTGACACAACAGCACTCGGCCTGCTGTGCGACTCGACGGCGGCCCGGACGAGTTCTGCGAGCCGAGACGGCTGCGCACAATCAGGTCCGTCGATCGCTACTACCGCCACCGACGGAAATGATCCGGTCAGCGTTGCGATCTGCTCGGCCAGGGCGAGGGGAGTGGACGGGATGAATGTGCTCACGCCCACCATGGTGCCGTGCCCGCTCGCCGAGGCGATATTGTGAACCGTCATCGCGCCCACTGCGGCGGTCTATTTCCGGAGGACTCATGGTTGGTATCGAGGAGATCCTCGCGCTCGAACACCTGGAGAAGGACATCTTCCGTGGTGCGGTCCATCCCACTGCACTTCAGCGGACGTTCGGCGGGCAGGTTGCCGGGCAGTCTCTGGTTTCTGCCGTGAGCACCGTCGACGAGAGCTACCACGTGCACTCGTTGCACGGATACTTCCTGCGCCCGGGCAACCCGAAGATTCCGACGGTCTACCTGGTGGACCGCATCCGCGACGGGCGCTCGTTCTGCACCCGCCGGGTGAACGCAGTCCAGGACGGCAAGACGATCTTCACGATGTCGGCCTCGTTCCACGTCGAGGACGAAGGTATCGAGCATCAGGATCGGATGCCTTTCGTTCCGGCGCCAGAGGACTTGCAGGACGCGCAGACCGTTCCCAAGTTGGCGGAATCGCAGTTCTACCAAGAGTGGAAGAACTGGGACATCAGAATTGTGCCGGCCGAGCAGAGTGCGTCAGCGCCGGATCTCGCCGCACAACAGCGCGTGTGGATGCGCTACCGCGAGCCTCTGCCGGATCGTCCGCTGCTGCACATCTGCACGCTTGCGTACCTCAGTGACATGACCCTGCTCGGAACTTCGAAAGTCCCGCACCGGGGCGTGAAGACGCAGACTGCTTCGCTCGATCACGCGATGTGGTTCCTGCGTCCGTTCCGGGCCGACGAGTGGTTGCTCTACGACCAGACATCGCCGTCGGCAGGTTTCGGTCGCGCGCTCACTCAGGGGCGTATCTACGATCGCGATGGCAACATGGTGGCAGCGGTGGTTCAGGAGGGTTTGACGCGTCTGGAACGCGAACCCGACAGCCGTGAGAACAAGACAGGAACTGTGTGATGACGCGTCCGTTGATCGGTGTACTCGCCCTCCAGGGTGATGTTCGCGAGCACCTTGCTGCACTTGATGATTCGGGTGCGGATGCCGTGGGTGTCCGACGGCCGGAGGAGCTGGACAAGGTAGACGGAATCGTGATTCCGGGTGGCGAATCCACCACCATGAGCCGGCTTCTGCAGGTGTTCGAACTGTTGGATCCGCTGCGTGAGCGTCTTCGCGGCGGTCTGCCGGCCTACGGTTCGTGTGCCGGCATGATTCTGCTGGCGAGCGAGGTACTCGACACCCGGCCGGACGCCGAGCATCTCGGCGCCATCGACATGACGGTGCGCCGCAACGCTTTCGGCAGACAGGTCGATTCTTTCGAGTCCGACCTGGAGTTCGAGGGCATCATCGGAGATCCCATCCGCGCCGTCTTCATCCGCGCGCCGTGGGTGGAGCGAGTTGGACCGGGCGTTGAGGTCCTTGCGCAGGTTCCCGCCGCCGCGGGGGAGGCCGCGGGCCGGATCGTTGCGGTTCGGCAGGGCTCGGTGATCGCCACTTCTTTCCATCCCGAGGTAACCGGTGACCGTCGAGTACACGAGATGTTCGTCGATCTGGTTCGCGGATAACTGGAGTAGTCAGCCTCGGCCGAACCTACAGCTCCAGTTCGCGGGCAAGGATCGCCGCCTGGACGCGTGAGGTGAGGTGCAACTTCGACAGAACTCGCGACACATGCGACTTCACCGTCGGAGCACCGACACCGAGTTCACGCGACAGTTCGGCATTGGACATACCCGTCCCCAACAGCGCGAGCACCTCGCGTTCACGATCGGTGAGCTCGCTCAATCCCAGCGGTTCGGTGGGTTTGGGTGCACGCTGCACGAACTCGCCGATCAGTGCACGCGCCGCGCGAGGAGCGAGCACTGCATCTCCGGCAGCGACGTTGCGGATAGCGTTGGTCAGTTCGTCCGCGGTCGCAGTCTTGAGCAGGAATCCCGACGCGCCGGCGCGCAGGGCCGCGAAGACGTATTCGTCGAGGTCGAAGGTGGTCAACACTAGAACCCGGCTGCGGGTCGTCCCGATGATCTGACGCGTCGCCTCGATGCCGTCGGTGCCTGGCATCCGGACATCCATGAGTACGACGTCGGGTTGATGCGTGCGGGTGACGGTGATCGCCGACGCTCCGTCACCGGCTTCTGCAACGACATCGATGTCGTCGTGCTGCCGCAGGATCATCGCCAGGCCGGAGCGGATCGCGGCGTGGTCGTCGACCAGGGCGACGGTGATCACCGATCCGTTCCGTTCGGTGCGGGGACCGGTAGCTGCGCGCATACCGTCCATTGTCCGTCGACCGGAAGTGCGTCGAGTGAACCGCCCAGCAGCTCGGCGCGGTGACGCATGTTTGCAAGTCCGCGCGTTCCTGCCCGCGGATGGGATGTGTCGGGACCGACCGGGTTTCGGATCTCGATCTGTAATGCATTGTGCTGGAGAGAGATCGACATCGAGATCGGCGCACCAGGTGCATGCTTGAGCGCATTGGTCAACGCTTCCTGGGTGATCCGATACGCCGTGTGATCGACCACGCTCGGCAGGTCGGCAGCATCGATGTCGATCGCAACGTGAACGGTGCCACCGGCTGCCCGAACTGCGTCCAGGACGACGGGCAACTCGGTCAGCCGCGGGGGAGAGGAACGCGGGTCCGGGGTCTCGTCGTCCCCGGCGTGGAGCAGTTCGATCATCGACCGCATCTCGGAAAGGCCCGCGAGACTGCTCGATCTGATCGCCCCGATCATCTCCCGCAAGCCGTCGTCTGGTTCGCCCCGTTCACCGGAGAGAGCTGTGGTGGACAGTGCCGCCTCCGAATGGATTGCGATGGCGGAGAGGTGGCTTGCGATGACGTCGTGCAGATCGCGCGCCATGGTTGCTCGTTCGTGAGCGACTGCGGCCTCGCGGTCTAGAGCGGCGAGTGCTTCGTGGACTCTGGAACGCTCGCGTTCGGCCTCGGTCAGTTCGACTTGTCGACGGATGACCAGTGCCCACCACACCGGCGTACCGAAGAACAGTGCCGTCACCACGCCTGCCCCAGCCGCAGCGCGGACGTCCTGGGTGGACAGGTAGACGAGTGCGGTGAGCGCGGCAACCGTCACCGCGGTCAGAGAACACACCACTCGGCCCAGCCGCGCCGTCCCGTACAGAACTGCGGCGTAGGTGAGATCCGAGAGGACCAGCCACATCGGCAGAGTGGGTCCCAGGGCAGCGTCGACCGCGACGATGACGGCCCCCGCCGCCAAAGCTGTTGCCGGACGCACCCGCCGGAACGAGTCGATCGCACACAGCAGAGCCAGCATCCCGATCCGAACCCCGGCGGGAACGTCGGCGACACCTCCGACATCGGTCCACATTTGGTACAGGCCGACCAGGTAGAGGAGTACCCCGATCGCGAACAGGCCGAAGGCGATGAGCGGATCGTTCCACTTGCCGACACTCCGACTTCTGGTCACCACAGACTTATCAGAGCACATCGGGGCGCCTGACTTGTCATACCAAATGATGAGGTCGGCGTTGTTCCGATGGCTGATGTGCGGATTCGATAGAGAAGACAGGCTCGACGTATGAAAATTCGCTTCGAGTTGATGATCGGCATTCTCTTGGTCGTCGGTGGCGGCTGTCTGTGGCTGTTCGCGCGTGACGCCGAGTTCTTCTGGTTTCGCGGCGGACCACTCGGCGTGATCCTCGCGATCATCGGTGCCTTCGACATCGTGAATGCAGTCCGAACGAGGGAGACAGCGATACCCGAGCGCCGAAACGACTGACGTGGAACTCGTCCTGCTCACCACGCTGGGCGGGCTCGCCCTGCTGGACAGTACGAGCATCGGAACTTTGGTCGTCCCGGTCTGGATGTTGTTGATGCCGGGACGACCGCAGGTTCGCAGGCTGCTGACGTATCTGGTGGTCATCACGACGTTCTATTTTGTTGTCGGGGTGGCAGTCTGGACGACGGCACGGGCAGGTATGCCTGTCGTCGCCCCGCTGCTCGAAACCCCCGCCGCCCGCGGTGCGCAGTTGATACTCGGTATCGCGTTGTTCGCGTGGAGCTTTCGATTCGATTCCGAGAAGAGGCGCACATCCGGTCAAGCCGATCGAACCCATGTTTGGCGAGAGCGGGTGCTCGGCTCGGCCAGTTCCGCGAGAAGTGTTGTACTTCTGGCAATTGCTGCCGGGACCGCCGAATTGGTGACGATGCTGCCCTACTTGGCGGCGATCGCGATGATCACCGCTGCTCGGCTGTCCGCAGTCACGTCTGCGTCGATACTTGCCGGATACTGCCTGATCATGGCCACTCCGGCAGTGCTTCTGTTGTGCGGGCGGATCGTGGCCGGCGACCGACTGGACAAGCCGCTGAGCGGGGTGGACTCGTTCATCTCACGCCACGGCTACAGCGCGATGGGTTGGGTGTTCGGCATTGCCGGCTTCTACCTCGCCGGCAATGCCGCTGCCGTGTTGTTCGTGAATTGACGTTGTTCGTAAATTGACGTTGTTCGTGAATCAACCAGCCTGAACCAACGAATTGATCAGCTTCACACCGTCTTCCGGGTGATCGACGGTTACGGCGAACAGTCGTCCGTTCTCGAGAGTGACCACGATGGCCTCACCCGAGCGGAGCGTGACGGCTGTTCCGCGCGGTGTCATTCGGTAACCCCATCCACCCCATTCGGCCGGACGTATCGCGTCGACTGATGCGGACTTCACCTTCGAGATGGGGATCTTCTTCCATCGAACGCCCCAGGAACTGATGCCGACACCATGACGGTCGACGCGAACGGTGACCGACGCGAATGCTGTGACGGCGAGGGTGGACACACCCAGGATCACGGCAACCCACCAATCCGAGTACGCGGCAGTCGCGATCACGAGAACTACGAGGCCGGCGGTAACGATCCACGGCCAGACGCTGCGGACCTGCCCGACCCACACTGCACGTTCGGAGGCCGTCAGCGGAGTGTCGAGCGTCGGGGTTGGCAGTGGCGACTCCGGGCCGCTTCGTTGCTGGTCAGGCAGCGCGTATGCCAGAACTCCTACGAGTACCGCCGCGATCGGCGCAAGAATCCACCAGCCGATACGCGCGTCTTCCGGCGACCCGGCGTCGATCGTCAAGGCGACGCTCAGAATCCAGATCGTCGCCAGTGTCGCACTCGAGATCGAGGTTACGGCGAGAAACAAGGGCGCGTTGTCGCTCGAACGGGCCGCGACGACACAGGCGCAAACGACAGCCACCAGTGAAATCACCAGTGCGATGGCGAAAAACGTCGTCGTGGTGCTGAACCCGTCCGGGGTCGATCCGGACCAATGGCTCGCGACGGTCTCGGGTAGGCGGTCACCCCACGCGAAGCGTGCGAGAACCAGAATCAGGGTCGGGATCAGAGTCAGCGAAGCTGCTGTCCAGAGTCGGATCTTGCTGGTCGTCATTGTGTGCTGGTCTCCTTGATGAGGTCGAGCATGTGCGCAGTGTCGAGTCCGAGATTGCGGGCCTGCCGTACGAACTCGCGCGCAGATTCGTTGAGAGCTGTTCTTCCCGAGTCGAATTCGGCGCGAATGACGGCGCCACGTCCGCGTCGGAGGTCGATCAGGCCTTCGTCGCGGAGTGTTGCGTACGCACGAAGAACCGTGTGGAGATTGACGTCGATCGACTCGGCGAGAGCGCGAGCGGACGGCAGGCGGTCACCTGGTCCGATCTCACCGCGGATGACCGAGCCACGAACCCCGGCTGCAATCTGCTCCGCTAGTGGAGTTGTGGAGGCGTGATCTATTCGGACCAACATGTTTGCATTCTATGCAAACAATGCGCGGTTTGACTAATTCGTGTCGGGGGATGCAGCGCGTTGTGACGTGGGACGGGTAACATCGGCAGAGCTGAAAGACGCGCATTCGGCGTGCGCAACGCAGCAGGAAAGGGGCTTGAATCGCATGAGCGGCCACTCAAAATGGGCCACCACCAAGCACAAGAAGGCTGTGATCGACGCACGTCGTGGCAAATCCTTCGCGAAGCTGATCAAGAACATCGAGGTGGCGGCACGAACCGGCGGTGGCGATCCCACGGGCAACCCCACCTTGTACGACGCCATCCAGAAGGCGAAGAAGACGTCTGTTCCCAATGACAACATCGAGCGTGCGCGCAAGCGCGGCGCCGGTGAAGAAGCGGGCGGCGCAGACTGGCAGACCATCATGTACGAGGGCTACGGACCCAACGGCGTCGCCGTTCTGATCGAGTGCCTCACCGACAACCGCAACCGCGCAGCCGGTGAAGTTCGCACCGCGATGACCCGTAACGGTGGCAACCTCGCTGACCCGGGTTCCGTCTCCTACCTGTTTGCTCGCAAGGGCGTCGTCACGCTCGAGAAGAACGGCCAGTCGGAGGACGACGTCCTGATGGCTGTGCTCGACGCCGGTGCCGAGGAAGTCACCGATCTCGGTGAAACCTTCGAAATCGTCAGTGAGCCACAGGATCTGGTTGCCGTCCGTTCGGCACTTCAGGAAGCCGGCATCGACTACGACTCCGCTGAAGCCGATTTCCGCGCTTCCGTCGAGGTTCCCTTGGATGTCGACGGCGCACGCAAGATCTTCAAGCTCGTCGACGCGCTCGAAGACTCTGACGACGTGCAGAACGTCTACACCAACATCGATCTGTCCGACGAAGTTCTCGCGGCTCTCGAAGACTGATTGCTTTTCAACTCAACCCGGCCCTGACGTCCGCGTCTCGGCCGGGTTGCGTGTTGATGCGGGGCAGTACGCCCGCGCACCGCTAAGCTATCGAACAGCTGTTCGGTATGGAGAGGTGTGACAAAGTGCGCGTGCTCGGAGTGGACCCAGGCTTGACTCGCTGCGGGTTGGGTGTGGTCGACGGGAGCAACGGCAGGAAAGTGCGCCCCATTGCCGTCGACGTGGTGCGGACCCCGCCCGAGATGGACCTCGGGTCTCGGCTACTGCGGATCTCCGATGCGGCGGAACTGTGGATCGAGCAGTACAAGCCGGAGGTCGTCGCGATCGAGCGTGTATTCGCGCAGCACAACGTCAGTACCGCGATGGGCACGGCGCAAGCAGGCGGAGTTGTCGCGCTCGCTGCCGCCAGACGCGGCATCCCGGTGTGTTTCCACACGCCCAGCGAGGTGAAGGCCGCCGTTACCGGCAGCGGTAACGCCGACAAGGCGCAGGTCACCGCGATGGTGACGCGAATCCTGAACTTGAAGACGGCGCCGAAACCGGCTGACGCCGCTGACGCTCTGGCGCTCGCGATCTGTCACTGCTGGCGAGCACCGATGATCGAGCGAATGGCCCGCGCCGAGGCGATGGCCGCTGAACAAATGCGTAAGTATCAGGCAAAATTGGCCGAGATGAAGAAGGCAGGTTCACGATGATCGCGTCGGTACGCGGCGAGGTACTCGATATTGCACTCGACCATGCGGTCATCGAAGCGTCAGGTGTCGGCTATCGGGTCAATGCCACCCCGGTGACTCTCGGTGCACTGCATCGGGGAAGCGAAGCGCGACTGTTCACGACGATGATCGTTCGCGAAGACTCGATGACGCTCTACGGTTTTTCCGATACCGAGTCGAAGGACCTGTTCAGCCTCTTGCAGACGGTTTCCGGAGTCGGACCGCGCCTGGCGATGGCAACTCTTGCAGTGCTCGAACCGGACGCATTGCGGCGGGCACTCTCGGAAGGCAACCTGACGGCGTTGACGAGGGTCCCCGGTATCGGGAAACGCGGCGCCGAGCGCATGGTCGTCGAACTGCGCGACAAGGTCGACGCCGTCGCGACGACGGCCGGCGCGGCGTCCGGTGTCGTCGTCGGCAGTTCGATCCGTGATCAGATCGTCGAGGCTCTCGAAGGTCTGGGCTTCCCGATCAAGCAGGCCGAGCAGGCCACGGATTCGGTCCTGGCGGAATCGCCCGAGGCCACTACGTCGGTAGCACTGCGTTCTGCTCTGTCGCTGCTCGGTAAGACTCGATGAACTTCGACCCGATCGACGATTTCGACGACGAGTCGCAGGTCTCTGCCGAATTGGTGGCGGGAGACGGCGATGTCGAAGCGAGTTTGCGCCCCAAGAGTCTCGACGACTTCATCGGGCAACCCCGTGTTCGCGAACAACTGCAGCTCGTGCTCACCGGAGCAAAACTTCGCGGCAGCACACCTGATCACATCCTGATGTCCGGTCCCCCCGGACTCGGCAAGACGTCGATGGCGATGATCATCGCGGGGGAGTTGGGCTCTTCTCTGCGGTTGACGTCCGGACCGGCGCTCGAACGCGCCGGAGACCTGGCCGCGATGCTGAGCAATCTCGTCGAGGGTGACGTGTTGTTCATCGACGAGATTCACCGAATCGCTCGTCCGGCCGAGGAGATGTTGTACCTGGCGATGGAAGACTTCCGTGTCGACGTCGTCGTCGGTAAGGGGCCGGGTGCCACGTCGATTCCTCTGGAGGTTGCACCGTTCACGCTGGTCGGTGCGACTACACGGTCAGGTGCGCTGACCGGTCCGTTGCGCGACCGCTTCGGGTTCACCGCTCACATGGATTTCTACGAACCCGAAGAGCTGCAACAGATTCTGATGCGTTCGGCCGGAATTTTGGGAGTCAATCTCGAAGTTGACGCTGGCGCCGAAATCGCACGACGCTCGCGGGGGACACCGCGTATCGCGAACCGATTGCTGCGCCGGGTTCGCGACTTCGCCGAGGTGCGCGCCGACGGAATCGTCACCATGGACGTCGCTCAGGCGGCCTTGGCTGTCTACGACGTGGACCAGTTGGGCTTGGACCGTCTCGACCGATCCGTACTGAGTGCATTGGTGCGGTCGTTCGGCGGCGGGCCCGTCGGCGTGTCGACGCTTGCGGTGGCCGTCGGCGAGGAACCGTCGACGGTGGAAGAAGTGTGCGAGCCGTTCCTGGTTCGGGCCGGGATGATCGCCCGGACGCCGCGAGGACGCGTGGCTACCGCCGCTGCCTGGACTCAACTCGGAATGACACCGCCGCCGGATGCCGCAGCGGGCGGTATCGAGGTTCGTGTCAACGAACCGCAGGCCACGTTGTTCGATCCGAACGGAGAGTGAATTTCGACTGGAAAGGCCTACTTGAACGGCCGATCTGTCAGGAATCCTCAGACTAATGGCACACTGGTGTATTGCGTAGGTCCATCCGGGACCATCGCGGCGTAAAACGTGCAACACAACCGAGGTTGATCAACACATGTCGAGTTTGCTTTTCCCACTCTTGATCCTCGCACTGCTGGTGCCCATGTTCCTGGGCATGCGCAAGCAGAAGAAGGCTTTGGCTGCCACTTCCGAGATGCAGGACTCGCTGCAGGTCGGCGATCGAGTGCAGACCACGGCCGGGCTCTATGCCACGATTGCTTCTCTGGACGACGGCACCGTGGACCTCGAGATCGCCGACGGTGTCATCACCACCTGGTCGCGTCTGGTCATCCGTGAGCGCGTTGTCGAGACGACCGAAACCGACGAGTACGACGACGACTCGGTTTCCGAGATCGAAGAATCAGCTGCTGACACCGAAATCCGGCTCACCAAGGAGTCCTGACTTCGTCGACCTGGCACGTGTTCTAGAGTTGTGAACTCGGACACACGTCCAGATCGGTTGGTCTGTAGTAGTTCTTTCATCGGAGTAGTTCTTTCACCAGCAGCTCAGTTCATCCCGTTGATCAATCGTTGCAGTTCGAACGCCGCAGCTCGGGTGGTCGTCGACCGCCCGAGCCCTGCATTTACTGAAGCTCTGCACCTACTGAGGAGACTTAAAGATCGTGGCACCTTCCACCGGAACGGTGCATCCGGTCCGCTACCTGGCCCTTTTCGGGGTCCTGGTGGTGGCACTGTATGCCCTGGTGTTCTTCACTGGAGACAAGTCGGCCACGCCGAAACTCGGCATCGACCTGCAGGGTGGAACGCGCGTCACGTTGACCGCTCGTACCCCGGACGGCAGCGCTCCCAGTCAGGACAGTCTCAAGCAGGCTCAGGAAATCATCGAGACCCGCGTCAACGGTCTCGGCGTTTCCGGCTCCGAGGTCGTCGTCGACGGTGACAATCTCGTCATCACCGTTCCCGGCGACGACAGTGCGCAGGCTCGCTCGCTCGGCCAGACCGCCCGTCTGTACATCCGCCCGGTGACGGGTTCGATCGATGTCGCCACCCGTGACGCGAACCGGACAGCTACCCCTGAGGCGCCGGCGGCCGAAACTCCGGCCACTGATGCCCCGGCTCCCGAGGCGCCGGCCGACGGGACCCAGACGCCGCAGAACCGCCCGTTCCTGGCTCAGGACCCGACCACTCCGGAGGCAACCCCGGCGCCGGAGACGACAACACCGGCTCCCCCCGCGGACGCATCGAGTGACGGCACCGACGAAGGCGACGCAGCAGCAGCGGAAATCGCCGCAGCGCGCGCCCTCCGACAGAGCAGCGATCCGACGGTGCAGCAGCAAGCAGTGGCGAACCTCGACTGCTCCGTCGCGGATCCGCTCCGTGGAAACGACGACCCGACTCTTCCGCTGGTCGCGTGCTCGCAAGACGGACTGAACATCTATCTTCTCGGTCCTTCGATCATCGACGGCCAGGAGATTGCCGACGCGTCTTCGGTCTTCAACTCGCAGCAGTCGCGCCACGAGATCAGCCTCTCGTTCAAGACGACCGGCAGCAACACCTGGGCCGAGTTCACCTCTGCCAACATCGGCAAGCAGGCAGCGTTCACGCTCGACTCGAAGGTCGTCAGCGCCCCCACGATTCAAGGTGCAACGCCTGCGGGTAGCGCGACCTCGATCACGGGCAGTTTCACTGCGGAGAGCGCCAAAGAACTTGCCAACACTCTGAAGTACGGTTCGCTTCCGCTGTCGTTCGCAGCTTCCGAGGCCGAGACGGTCTCGGCAACGCTCGGCCTGGCCTCACTGCAGGCGGCATTGATTGCCGGCGCGGTCGGTCTCGTTCTCGTTCTGCTGTACTGCCTCGTCTACTACCGGATGCTCGGCGTCCTGACGGCGTTGTCGCTGATCCTCTCCGGAGTCATGGTCTACGCGATCATGGTTCTGCTCGGCAGATACATCGGCTTCACACTCGACTTGGCCGGCATGGCTGGTCTGATCATCGGTATCGGTATGACCGCCGACTCGTTCGTCGTGTTCTTCGAACGCATCAAGGACGAAATGCGTGAGGGCCGTAGCTTCCGCTCCGCGGTGCCACGCGGTTGGGCGCGAGCGCGCCGAACAATTCTTTCCGGCAACGCGGTGAGCTTCATCGCCGCTGCAGTTCTGTACGTGCTGGCGGTCGGACAGGTGCGAGGCTTCGCCTTCACCTTGGGTCTGACCACCATCCTCGACGT
The DNA here is from genome assembly GCF_009707305.1 of Rhodococcus sp. AQ5-07. Taxonomy (NCBI): domain Bacteria; kingdom Bacillati; phylum Actinomycetota; class Actinomycetes; order Mycobacteriales; family Nocardiaceae; genus Rhodococcus; species Rhodococcus sp. AQ5-07. Next base: position 1,448,103 of record NZ_CP046099.1, read on the forward strand.
GATTGTCGTGTTCCTCGTGACGTGGCCACTGGTCAGTATGGCGTCCCGTTCGGCGTTCTGGTCCAAGCCCAGCGTCAACGGTCTCGGCGCAGTGCAAGAGGTTGCCCGCGAACGTAAGGTTGCCGCCGCTGCGTCGGCTAAGGAGACACGAGCATGAGCGAGTCCAACAACTCCCCGGTGGGGTCCAACAACAGTTCCTCGGCCGAGTCCGCCGATGCCGCAGCCCGGTCGGAGATCACCGACTCCGGCGTCGATCAGGGCGCGATGCCCAAGCACAGTTGGCTCTCGCGGCTGTACACGGGAACGGGTGCGTTCGAGGTCGTCGGCAGGCGTCGTTTCTACTACGGACTGACCGGCGCTCTGGTCGCCATTGCGCTGCTCAGCATCATCCTGCGCGGCTTCACCTTCGGTATCGATTTCGAGGGCGGATCGCGCATTCAGTTCCCGGCCGAGGGTGGAGTCGAGACGTCGGAGGTGGAAACCGTCTACTCCGACACACTCGGGTTCGAGCCGGTCAGCGTGCAGACGGTCGGCTCGGGTGCCAGCGCCACCGTGCAGATTCGGTCGGAGACGTTGAACGCGACGCAGATCAACGATCTGCAGTCGGCGCTCTTCGACGAGTTCCAGCCCAAGGACAAGAACGGGAACCCGTCGGCGCAGGCCATCAGTTTTGCGGACGTGAGTGAAACCTGGGGCGGCCAGATCACCAAGAAGGCGCTGATCGCGCTGATTGTGTTCCTGGTGATCGTGAGTATCTACATCGCCATCCGCTTCGAGCGGGACATGGCGGTAGCCGCGATTGTCGCGTTGTTCTTCGACATCATCGTCACTGCCGGCGTCTACTCGCTCGTCGGTTTCGAGGTGACGCCCGCGACGGTGATCGGTTTGCTCACCATTCTCGGTTTCTCGCTGTACGACACAGTGGTGGTGTTCGACAAGGTCGAAGAGAACACACGCGGTGTTCTGCATCTGACGCGCCGGACGTACGGCGAGCAGGCCAACCTCGCGGTGAATCAGACCTTGATGCGATCGATCAACACGACCGTCATCAGTGTGCTCCCGGTGATCGCTCTGATGGTTGTCGCGGTCTGGATGCTCGGCGTCGGCACGCTCAAGGACCTTGCGCTGGTTCAGCTCGTCGGCATCATCGTGGGTGCGTACTCCTCGATCTTCTTCGCGACGCCGCTCCTGGTGTCGATGAAGGAACGCTGGGGACCCGTTGCCGCGCACACTCGTAAGGTGCTCTCGCGCCGGGCTACGCTGGCCGAGAAGGGTACGCAGACGGTTGCCGTCGGCGCACCAGTTGCACGCCGTGCGCCGGTTGCTCCGCAGCCGGGTGTGCGGCCGACCGGAAAGCGAAACAAGAAGGGGCACTGAACATGCTCCCAAGAACACGCACACTGGTTCGATCGATGACGTTCGTTGCGGCCACCGCTGTGGCTGCCGGTTCGTTGGCGGCCTGCTCGGAAAGCGCCGAGCAGGTTCCGTCCATCGGATATGCCATCGACAACTCCATCTCCACGTACAACGCCAACACGACAGCTGGATCGGTGTCCGGGGCGATGGCCGCGTTCGGCCGGGTGCTTCCCGGCTTCACGTTCACCGGTCCGGCCGGTGCTCCTGTGTCGGACACCGACATCGGCACGGCGTCGGAGTTGCCCGGTGACGTGCTCACGGTCTCGTACAAGCTCAATCCGGCGTCGGTGTACTCCGACGGGATTCCGATGTCCTGTGACGATCTGGTCCTCACCTGGGCGGCGTCGAGTGGCAAGTACACCAAAGACGTCGATGGTGCGGTGAAGCCCATGTTCGACACGGCGAACAATCTCGGTTACGCGGACATCGACCGGATCGACTGCCAGAGCGGGTCGAAGGACGCGACTGTCTTCTTCAAGCCCGGGCGATCGTTCAACGATTGGCGGTCGTTGTTCGGTGCGACTGCATTGATGCCTTCACACATCGTGACGCAGCGCGCCGGAGTCGGCGACGTGGTGAGCGCGGTGAATGCCGGTGACACCGAAGCGTTGTCGAAGATCGCCGACTTCTGGAACACCGGGTGGAACCTGACTCCAGGTCAGGTGGACACCTCCGTACTGCCTTCCGCTGGTCCGTATCGAATCGACTCGTACAGCGCCGACGACGGCCTGGTGCTGGTCGCGAACGAGCGGTGGTGGGGCAACAAGCCCGCGACCGATCGCATCGTCGTCTGGCCACGTGGTGTGAATCTGACCGAGGATCTCGACAAGAACTCGATCGAGGTCGTCGACGTCGCTTCCGGGTCGGCCGGCGAGCTCGGTACTCCGTCCGGGTTCGACGTCCAACAGATTCCGTCGCGGTCGATCGAGCAGTTCGTTCTCGCGACGTCTGGTTCGCTGGGCGACGAAGCCGCCCGTCGAGCGTTCGCGCATTGTGTTCCGCGGACAACTCTGTTCGAGAAGTTCGGGCAGACGGAGAATGCGCCGCAGGCTGGTCTGGGTTCCGGCGTGGTCGATTCGCGACTGATGGCGCCGGATTCACTCGTGTACAGCGACGCCGCTGCGGTCGACGGTGACCGGTACGCCAATGCCGACGTCGATGCCGCGAAGACGTCGTTGTCGGAAGCCGATCTCGACCAGTTGACCGTCCGGGTCGGGTACCTCGCACCGGACCCGGTGCGGGCGCAGATCGTCTCTGAAGCCAAAGCCGCGTGTGCTCCAGCGGGAATTACGATCGAGGACGCGAGTACCGACAGCTTCGATCCTGCGAGTCTGCAGTCCGGGGGAGTCGACGCTGTGCTTTCCGGCATGGCAGGCAAAGTCGGGGCAGGCGGAACAGCGAGCATGATCGACGCGCGCGGAGCGTTGCGATCGGGCAACGGCGCAAACCTCGGTACGTACGGAAATGCACGGATCGATCAGATCATCGATCAGTTGAACGTGGATGCGAGCACCAGTGCGCAATTGGGACTCTCGGTGGAGGCGGAGAACATCCTGTGGACCCAGGTGCCTACGATTCCACTGTTCAATCAACTACGAACTGTCGCTGTAGCTCCAGGCATGTCGGCAGTGTTGGTCAATCCGACTCGGGCCGCTACCGGCTGGAACATGGACAGATGGGTATTACGCAGATGAGCGTCTCGAATGGTGTTGCCTTGCACACGCCTGAAGAATTGATCGCAATCCACCGGGCTGCCGGAGACGCCGTTGTTCGGCTGACCCGCTGGGCGGACAACTTTCCCGGGCCCGGGGTTCGGTTCGCCGATCTGACTCCGGTGTTCGCCGACGCCGAGGGGTTCGGGGCCGTGCTCGACGCCCTTGTCGCCTGTGCTCCGGACGCCGACACGATTGCGGCCGTCGATGCTCGCGGTTTCCTGCTCGGTGCCGGCGCGGCTGCGAAGATGGGTGCAGGGGTGGTGGCCGTGCGGAAGGTCGGCAAACTGCCGCCGCCGGTACTCTCTCGTTCGTACAGCCTCGAGTACGGATCCTCGACTCTCGAGATCCCCGCAAACGGCTTCGATCTCACCGGGCGGAATGTTCTGGTGATCGACGACGTTCTGGCTACCGGAGGGACACTCGAGGCGGCTGTACAGTTGGTTGAGTTGGGTGGAGCGAACGTCGTCGGCGTCGCAGTGGTGCTCGAGATCGAGGAACTGCGCGGTCGAGATCGCTTCTTGAAGTACCCACTGACATCCCTGGTGAAGGTCTGAGTATTAAAGTTGTCTCCTGGGGGTCGAGTTAGACCTCCAGGGCAATTACCCGATGCAGGGCGGTTGCCTCAACCAACTCGGTGGTAGGAGGTGGCGACATGACGTCGAATCTTGATCGATCACAGAACTCGGGTGCAGTGTCGCAGGAGACGGGTGCAGATCCGGCTCCGGAGACGACACCATCGAAGTCCGCGGTGCCCGACGATTCGGGATCTGCGCAAACTGCCGGCAATCGGGGTGGGCAGAACCTGGCCGTGCCCGCTTCCGCCTCCCGTAGGGTGCGCGCTCGGCTTGCTCGGCGCATCACCGGTCAGCGCAACGCCACCATCCGCCCGGTGCTCGAGCCGTTGGTCAGCCTCCACCGTGAGCTGTATCCGAAGGCCGACCTCGCGCTGCTCCAGCGTGCGTACGACGTCGCCGAGGACAGACATTCGAGCCAGCGTCGCAAGTCCGGCGATCCGTACATCACGCATCCGTTGGCCGTCGCAAGCATTCTGGCCGAGTTGGGTATGGACACCACCACCCTCGTCGCAGCCCTGCTGCACGACACCGTCGAGGACACCGGGTACTCACTCGAAGAGTTGACCAAGGACTTCGGTGACGAGGTCGCTCACCTCGTCGACGGCGTCACCAAACTCGACAAGGTCGTTCTGGGCACCGCCGCCGAGGGCGAAACCATCCGCAAGATGATCATCGCGATGGCGCGGGACCCGCGCGTGCTCGTGATCAAGGTCGCGGATCGTCTGCACAACATGCGCACGATGCGATTCCTGCCGCCAGAAAAGCAGGCACGTAAGGCGCGAGAGACTCTCGAAGTCATTGCGCCACTTGCACATCGACTTGGAATGGCGACCGTCAAGTGGGAACTCGAGGACCTCTCATTCGCCATCTTGCACCCGAAGAAGTATGACGAGATCGTTCGACTGGTCGCCGATCGCGCGCCTTCTCGTGACACCTATCTGGCCAAGGTTCGGGCCGAGATCAACTCGACCCTGTCCGCCTCGCGGATCAACGCCATCGTCGAAGGCAGGCCCAAGCATTACTGGTCGATCTATCAGAAGATGATCGTCAAGGGCCGCGATTTCGACGACATCCACGATCTGGTCGGCGTCCGCATCCTGTGTGAAGAAGTGCGTGACTGTTACGCCGCGGTCGGCGTTGTCCACTCACTGTGGCAGCCGATGGCCGGACGCTTCAAGGACTACATCGCACAGCCGCGCTACGGCGTCTACCAGTCGCTGCACACCACCGTCGTGGGACCGGAAGGCAAGCCCCTGGAGGTCCAGATCCGGACCCAGGACATGCACCGGACCGCGGAGTTCGGTATCGCCGCGCACTGGCGGTACAAGGAGACCAAGGGCAAGCACGCGGGCGACATCGCCGAGGTCGACGACATGGCGTGGATGCGTCAGCTACTCGACTGGCAACGTGAAGCGGCCGATCCGGGGGAGTTCCTCGAATCGTTGCGTTACGACCTCGCGGTCAAGGAGATCTTCGTCTTCACGCCAAAGGGTGACGTGATCACGTTGCCTGCCGGATCGACTCCCGTCGATTTCGCGTATGCGGTGCACACCGAGGTCGGGCACCGATGCATCGGTGCCAGGGTCAACGGCCGGTTGGTCGCGCTGGAACGAACTCTCGAAAACGGCGAAGTGGTGGAGGTCTTCACGTCGAAGGCTGCCACCGCCGGGCCGAGCCGAGATTGGCAGACGTTTGTCGTCTCGCCGCGTGCCAAGGCGAAGATCCGTCAGTGGTTCGCGAAGGAACGCCGCGAAGAGGCGCTCGAGTCCGGCAAGGATCAGATCGCGAAGGAAGTCCGCCGTGTGGGACTTCCGTTGCAGCGGTTGATGAATGCCGAATCGATGAGCACGATCGCGCATGAACTTCGCTATCCCGACGTCTCGGCGTTGTACACGGCGGTAGGCGAGAGCCAGGTGTCAGCGCACCACGTCGTGCAGCGACTGGTTGCTCATCTGGGCGGCGTCGGCGCCGTCGAGGAGGAACTGGCCGAGCGTTCGACGCCGTCGACCATGCCGGTGCGCACCCGCAGTACGGGTGACTCCGGAATTCTGGTTCCCGGAGCACCCGGTACGGTGGCAAAACTCGCAAAGTGTTGCACGCCGGTTCCGGGCGATTCGATTCTGGGCTTCGTCACGCGCGGTGGGGCGGTCAGCGTGCACCGTACCGACTGCACCAACGCCAACTCGCTCCACGATCAGTCGGAGCGAATCATCGACGTCGAATGGGCACCGTCAGCGACCTCGGTGTTCCTGGTCGCGATCCAGATCGAGGCGCTCGATCGTCATCGGTTGCTTTCCGACGTCACCAAGGCGTTGGCCGACGAGAAAGTGAACATCCTGTCGGCCTCGGTCACCACCTCAGGTGACCGAGTGGCGATCAGCAAGTTCACCTTCGAGATGGGCGACCCGAAGCACTTGGGTCATGTGCTCAACGTGGTTCGCAATGTGGAAGGCGTCTACGACGTCTACCGCGTGACCTCTGCTTCGTAAACTGCTGTGCGCCTTTATTAACCGCGGGCGGTTAATAAAGGCGCACAGTCGGTCAGGCGACTACTGCAGTCTCGATGGTGATCGGGGTGTTGGGTGCGCCGCCACCGGTTGCACCCATGCCTCCGTCGTCGCCGTCGGCTGCGATCTTCTCGATCGTCGCCAGGCCGGCGTCGTCGATGGTGCCGAAAACCGTGTAGTCAGGCGGCAGCATCGAATCCTCGTAGACGAGGAAGAACTGGCTACCGTTGCTGTCAGGTACGGACGAATGAGCCATCGCCAGAGTGCCACGGGGGTAGACGACCGGCAGCGACAGCGCCGGGTCGTTCCCAGCGTATGTGGTCGTGGGGTACTCGTTTGCAAATTGGTACCCCGGTCCACCGGTGCCCTTACCCGACGGGTCGCCGCATTGGAGAATCTGCAGACCAGGCATCGTCGAGAGTCGATGGCACGGGGTGTCGTCGAAATACTTCTGCTCGGTCAGGCTCACGATGCTGTTGACCGTGCAGGGGGCTGCTGCGCGATTCAGTTCCATCCCGATCGGGCCGGCCGTAGTCGTGAGCGCGACGTTGACGGTTCCCTCGGTGGACACGCCCGTGGAGTTCGGCGGATTGACGGTCTTTGCAGCGCCCGCCGCGCTCGGGTACGAGCAGTCGACAGTCGCCGACGCCGGAGTCGGGACAGGCGGGAGTGCGTCGAACTGTGACATGTCGAGCGGCGGCATGGCAGCCGTTGTCGTCTTCGCCTTGGAGGTGCTGGACGGCGAGTCCGAGCTACCGGAATCACTGGAACAACCAGCCAGAAGCAGCGCTGCGGCGCTTGCAGCGGCAATAACTACAGGAAAGCGCATCACAGGATTACGTCGCATCAGTCGAGCCTTACTGTCTTGATGTCGGTGGTCAGATTCGGCTTGCCGTCACCCTCTGGTGTCGATCCGCCGGCCGCGACCTTGTCCAAAGTGGCGAGACCGGTCTCGTCGATCGTGCCGAAAACCGTGTACTGCGGCGGGAGTTGTGAGTCGCCGTAGACGAGGAAGAACTGGCTGCCGTTGCTACCGGGTGTCCCGGTGTTGGCCATCGCAACCGTGCCGCGCGCGTAGGTGACTGGCTCTTGCGCTGCCGGGTCGGTGGTGGCGTACGCCGTGGTGGGGAACTCGTTGTCGAATCCGTAGCCCGGTCCGCCGGAGCCGGTGCCCGACGGGTCACCGCACTGCAGAACCTGGAGCGAGGGGCTCGTCGTCATGCGGTGGCAGGTGGTGTCGTTGAAGTAATCCTGCTGCGCCAAGCTCACGAAGCTGTTGACCGTGCACGGAGACTTCGTTCCGTCGAGCGTGAGCCCGATGTTTCCCCGCGAGGTTTCGACGCTGATGCTCGGCGTCGCGTCCGGCGCGGTGGTGGGAATCCCGTCGGTACGAGGAGGGTTGTTGGCCTTGGACGCGGTAGCGCCGTCAGCCGGGTACGAGCAGGAAACAGTGTCGGCCAGCGGCGTCGACAGACCGGCCGGCATTGCACCCGCGGTCTGCGGCGTGAGGCTCGAATCGTCGGCAGCAGTGTTGGTGGTGTTCGCGTCGTCGTCACTGCGATTGCTGAACCAGATGAGTCCACCGACGACGCCGACTACGACGACCACGCCGAGCGCAGTTCCGGCTATCGTCATCTGCTTGCGCTTGCGGGCACGTTCTGCGCGACGTTCGAGCTGACGCTCGAGCTTGCGTTTCGCCGCCTCGCGGCGTTGCTCGTTACTCGGCACTGCTGTAGTCCTCCGTATCGCGGGTGGATCGTGGTCGGCCCGCCGAGCGACACCCTGGGGTCGGCTTCGGCAAGCGGCTCTACTCGTCGTCAGAGTCTCCCATTGCAACCTGAGAACTTACTGGCGGGGCAGCAGCTTAGGCTGTAACCGACAGCGTGTTGTTCGTTTCCACCCTTCGAAGAGGAGTTGCCCCCGTGCTCGTCACTGGTTTTCCGGCCGGGATGTTCCAAACCAACTGCTACATACTCGCTCAGGACGACGCGTGCGAATGCGTAGTCGTCGATCCGGGTCAGGATGCAGCCGAGCCGCTCTTCGAATATCTCGACTCCAAGGACATGTCGGTCAATGCAGTACTTCTGACCCACGGTCACCTCGATCACGTGTGGTCGGCCCGCGAGGTCTGTGAGCGGTACTCCGTGCCCGCGTACATCCATCCCGAGGATCGCTACATGCTCAGCGATCCGGCACGAGGGATCGGCCCGACGATGAAGGAATTCATTCAGGGCATGACGTTCGTGGAGCCGGACGAGGTGATCGAACTGAGTGACGGAGACAAGATCACCGAGGCCGGAATGACGTTCGTCGTGGACCACACGCCCGGGCACACGCAGGGATCGGTGGTGTTCCGCACCCAGGCGAACACCGAGAGCGGGCCCGTGGACTTGGCGTTCACAGGTGACACCCTGTTCCAGGGTTCCATCGGGCGCAGCGACCTGCCAGGCGGAAATCACGAGCAGTTGCTCGCTTCGATCGCCCGGAAGCTACTGGTACTCGGTGACGAGACCGTGGTCCTGCCCGGGCACGGTGGCAACAGTTCGATCGGCGCCGAGCGAAGCTCGAACCCGTTTCTCGTTGGACTCAGCGCACAAGAATAAGGAAAAGTACCTCTCGTGAGTAAAGCCAGCACCTTCTCTGCACCCAAGGGAATTCCGGACTACGTTCCGCCGCAGTCAGCCGAATTCGTCGCCGTTCGTGACGGTTTGACGCGCGCCGCCAGGTTGGCCGGGTACGGCCACATCGAATTGCCGATCTTCGAGGACACCGGCCTGTTCGCGCGCGGTGTCGGCGAGTCGACCGACGTCGTCAGCAAAGAGATGTACACGTTCGCCGATCGCGGTGACCGTTCGGTGACGTTGCGTCCCGAGGGAACCGCCGGTGTCATGCGTGCCGTCATCGAGCACAGCCTCGATCGTGGACAGTTGCCGGTCAAGGTCAGCTACGCGGGCCCGTTCTTCCGCTACGAGCGCCCGCAGGCCGGTCGCTACCGCCAGTTGCAGCAGGTCGGCGTCGAGGCCATCGGGATCGACGACCCCGCGCTCGACGCTGAGGTCATCGCGATCGCTGACGCCGGATTCCGGTCGTTGGGGCTCGACGGCTTCCGCCTCGAAATCACCTCTCTCGGCGATGACACCTGCCGACCGCAGTACCGCGAACTGCTGCAGGAGTTTCTCTTTGCACTTCCGCTCGACGAAGACACACGGCGACGCGCCGAGATCAACCCGCTTCGGGTGCTCGACGACAAGCGCCCAGATGTACGCGAGATGACGGCCGGCGCACCGCTCATGCTCGATCACCTCTCGGAGAGCTGCAAGGCGCACTTCGACGAGGTACTAGCGCACCTCGACGCTTTGGGAGTTCCCTACGTCGTCAACCCGCGCATGGTCCGCGGCCTCGACTACTACACCAAGACGACCTTCGAATTCGTGCACGACGGACTGGGCGCGCAGTCCGGAATCGGTGGTGGTGGTCGTTACGACGGACTGATGGAACAGCTGGGCGGACAGCCGCTCTCGGGGATCGGGTTCGGAATCGGCGTCGACCGCACGGTTCTCGCGCTCGAGGCCGAGGGTAAGTCGGTTGCGCCACCGGCACGTGTCGACGTCTTCTGTGTACCGATGGGAGCCGAGGCGAAGGCGGCACTGGTGAAGATCGCACACCAGTTGCGTGCCAATGGGATTCGCGTCGACCTGGCGTACGGAAATCGTGGCGTCAAGGGCTCGATGAAAGCGGCCGATCGCTCGGGCGCCGCAGTCGCGTTGGTTCTCGGCGAGCGCGAGCTCGAAGAGGGCGTTGTCGTTGTCAAACAATTGGCGACGGGTGAGCAGGAGACGGTGCCGCTCGACCAAGTTGTCGACAAGCTCGGGGATCTCGTTGAGCACTGAGGCTGAACCGGTTTCGCTCGATCTGGTTCCCGTGGCGTTGATCGCGCCGCGGCTGAAGAAGTTCGCCGTTGTTGTGGTGGTCTTCGGTGTGGTCGTCGGGTTGATCGTCAGTGTGTTCTCGACGGTGACGGTCGGAGTGATCGTCGGTGCCGTCATCGCGGTTCCGACGTCACTGGCGATTCTGATGACGCTGCGCCGGCATATCACCCTGTATGGCAACAGGATTCGAGCACAAGCTGGTTTTCGCACCAACGACGTCGACGTGGCCGAGGTGCTCACGGCGGCGTTGACGGTGCGATCCGGCCGGATCAGCGAGGTCAGCCTGACACTCGGTGACGGTCGGTCCACCGTGCGAATACCGCTGGCGCTCTACACGGCAGGGGGCGGGCGCGAGTTGGAGATCCTTGCACTCCGCAAGCTCGCCGACGCCCTGGCGGCCAGTGAGTTGGTACCGGCTGCCGCGTTGTCCTCGGTGCTGATCGAACAGTTGCGTGCCGAAGCCCGCGGCGCCGGACTGGCCGAGCGTCCGCTCTACCGCGCCGTCGAACTCGTGACGGCGGAGGGACGAGTGCCGAGAACCACACTGACAGACCACGAAGTGGCCGGATTACTCGACTAGCGTGGAAACCGTTCTTACAGCGTTGTAGAACGGACAGTCGTGAAAACGGCAGGTGAGGAGTCGGCAATGAGTATTGCGCCCGTAACCGTCACGGTGACCGGAGCGTCGGGTCAGATCGCCTACGGCATGCTTTTCCGCATAGCTGCGGGGGAGATGCTCGGCGCTGACGTACCGATCAAACTTCGACTGCTCGAGATTCCCGCCGCCGTGTCCGCTGCCGAAGGCGTCGCGATGGAGCTCGAAGACGGCGCATTTCCCTTGCTGAGCTCCATCGACATCACCGACGATCCCGATGTCGCCTTCTCCGGCGCGAACGTCGGGATGCTGGTCGGTGCACGTCCGCGGAGCAAGGGGATGGAGCGCGCCGACTTGCTGAGCGCGAACGGCGCTATTTTCACAGCGCATGGGAAGGCGATCAACAACAACGCAGCCTCGGACGTCAAGGTGCTGGTCGTCGGAAACCCGGCCAACACCAACGCTCTCATCGCGATGAACAACGCGCCGGATGTACCCGATACTCGGTTCAGTGCGCTGACGCGCCTCGACCACAACCGAGCGATTGCGCAGGTGGTGAAGAAGACCGGCGTTCGTGCGTCGTCGGTGCGCAAGGTGTCCGTCTGGGGAAACCATTCGGCGACGCAGTACCCGGACCTGTCCCACGCGACCGTCGCGGGTGAGCCTGCGCTCGCGGTGATCAACGACCGAGACTGGGTGGAGAACGATTTCATCCCGACTGTGCAGGTACGAGGCACCGCCATCATTGCTGCGCGTGGATCGTCCTCTGCGGCAAGTGCGGCCAGCGCGTCGATCGACCACGTCCGTGACTGGGTGATCGGAACGGCCGAAGACGACTGGGTATCCATGGCCGTCTGTTCGGACGGTTCCTACGGGGTGCCAGAAGGATTGATCTCGTCCTTCCCGGTGACCTGTGCCGATGGTGAATTCGCTATCGTTCCGGATCTCGCGATCGACGACTTCTCACGCGAACGGATTGACCTGTCCGTCAGCGAATTGGAGCAGGAGCGTGCGGCGGTACGGGAGTTGGGCTTCGTTTGAGGTTGTAATGCCGCCCCGGCCGGGGAGTCCCGATCAGAGATCTCGGAACAGGTACTGATCGGGATTCTCGGCACCGAGCACGGGCGGTGACACCATCGGTAGATCGTCGACCATCGAGTTTTCGTCACCGGCGCTGACGAGATACCCCGGAGTCGTGCGTGACGACTCGTCGTCCCGCGTTCCGCGAGGACCGCCGCCCATCATGCCGCCCGGCGATATGCCGCTACTGCCGACCGCCGAAGATGGTGCACCCAGGCCGGGCGTTGCTACCGGAACCGGTTGAACTGCAGCAACTCCCGCTGCACCTCTCATCGTTCCACCGGTAGTGCCGCTTCCACCCACCCATGCTCCGCCGGAGCTCGCTGTCGCACTGGGCGACGGCGACCCGCCGGCTGCGAGTGACGTCGACGAATTGCCTGCGCCCCACAGCTTGTCGACGCCGGTCGGAAGTCCGGCGCCTGCCTGCGCTGCCGAGGTCCGAACGGCGTCGGCGCCTGAGTGGGTGGAGAACGGTGCGTCGCCGGCATCGGTCGATCCAGACAGCGGCGATCCAGACAGCGGCGATGCCGACACGGCTGATGCCGCCAGAGGTTGGGCGATCTGACGGGCGGCGTCGGCGAGCGCCTCCGGAGTGGCAAGGTTGGCGAGAGCCTCACCGATCGGTGGAGTCGGCACGGGGATCGACCCGGCAAGGGCGTTCATGGCAGCGGTGTGCCGGAGCATTTCCCCGCGAGTCTGTGTCACCGCCGCGACGGCTGCCTGCATGTGTTCGGCTGCGGAGGCAATCAGCATCGCCTGTCCTGGTGGTGTCCACGCGATCGGTGCAGCAGCTGCAACCGTGGTCGCGAAGGACTGCGCGATCGCCGCGAGATTCGCGTTGCCTCGCTGCACCGATTCCGCGGCGGCAGCAGCGGTTTTCGATATCGCGGTTCCGCGTTCGCTCAATTCTGCGCCGCTGTTCTGGGCGGATCGCGACAGTTCGGTCGCGGCTTCGCTGCCGGTGCTGTTCCAGGTCTGGCCCACCTCGGCGACCGCGCTTTGGGACAGTCCCATGGCTTGGTCGATGAGAGTGGACGCCTGGTTGAAGATGCCGACGGGATCGATGCCGGCAAAAGTGCCGGTGCCGAGGCTCTTCCCGAGTTCGATCAACGGCGCGAACAGATCTTCGATTCCGGGTAATGCCGGAACCGGTATGCCGGCGAGCATCGATTCGACCGTGTTGTTCGGCAATGCCGGGGCCGGAGCACCACCTTGAAGGAATTCGAGGACCGTCGTCGAGTCGTCTTCGGTGTTCATGCGATCGGTGTCGATGCGATCGCTGTTCACGCGATCGCGTCCGTCGATCCAGCGATGCCGGCCAGATCTGACGCGGTTGAAAGATCTGTGGTGTCGTAGGCCTGAGCGGCTGCACTCGCCGTTGCTGCGTTGCCGGCGTAGAAGGTCGCCAGTGCTGCAACATCTTTGGTGTGAGTTGCCTGGGCGCGCGCGAATGCCGCGAGAAACTCGATGCCGACAGGACCGACGGCTGGTGCGACTGCCGCGATGTTGGCGCCCAGATCGACGGCGGCGGCCTGCGCGATGTGTCCTGCAGCTTCGGCCGACGTCGAGCCGTACCTTCGGATGTCGTCAGTGACGACAGTCAATTCGCTCATCATTACCCCCCAGTTGGTAAGCGTCGTGAGAACTGTATCGGAGAGAAGCGGCGCCGGAGGGGAGTGGACACGGCTCACCCTGCGCTTTCCGGACAACCTGGACGAAGTGGCAGAGATTACATTCTGATCCGGTGTTGGTATTGCGGGTGCGATCGATTTGGCACACTCGAACCATGCGAACCGCTTCGGACGTCATCCTCCGACTCACGTCCGATCCAGCTCGCTGTGGACTGGTGATGGATTTCGACGGTGTGCTTGCACCTATCGTCGACGATCCGTCGGCCAGTGCGCTCCTGCCCGGTGCCGAGGAGGTGCTCGCGACTTTGTCGAGGCACTTCGGCGTGGTGGGCTTGCTCTCGGGACGGCCGGCGTCGTTCTTGCGAGAACGACTGAGTCTGGATTCGGTTGTTCTCATGGGTTCCTACGGCGTCGAGACCTGGACGGAGAACGGAATCGAAGTGCTTCCGGCCGTCGCTGCGTTCAGTGATGCCGTCGCCGAAGCAGAAGCCGAACTGCGTCGCCTGTTCGACTCTCAGTCAGTTCCTGGCATCCACGTCGAGAGCAAAGGCCTTGCGGTGGCTGTGCATTGGCGTCGGGCCGCGGATCGAGCGGTCGCGCAGCGCCTGGTGGAAGCAGCGACGACAGAAATCGCGAGCCGGACCGGGTTGCGGCGTGAGCCCGGCAAGTTGGTCGAAGAATTGCGTCCACCCGTTGAGGAGGACAAGGGGACAGGCCTCCTTCGCGCGATCGCCACCGCAGGCGTCGACGTCGTCGCGTACGCGGGCGACGACCGTGGTGACCTACCTGCCTTTGCTGCTGTCCTTGCCTCGGGTGGAGAAGCGTTGGTGGTCAAGGGCGATGACATTGCACCGGAAGTGGCTGCTGTCGACGGCGTCCAGTTCGACGGCCCGCCGGCATTCCTCGATTGGATGAAAGAGCTTGCCGCGCACCTGGAACGCTGACACGTGAGGTCAGTCTGCCAAGAACTCGACCAGCGCGCGGTTGACCTCTTCCGGATTGTCCTGTGTGCATTGATGTCCGACGCCGGTGATCACCACCCGGCGAGTCAGGTCCGGTAGTTGATCGCTCAGGGCGTCGTAGATTCGATCGAGTTGGCGCGGCATGTCGACCTCTCCCCGCATCAGGAGGGTCTCCTTTCGGGGTGCCGTATCCACCGGGCAGAGTGACGCGAACCCGCTTGTTCCCAGATCCAGCCAGGTCTGCCGTCCGGCGGCCAGCATGCAGTCTGCAACGTATCTGCGAGTTGCGGGATTTCGACTCGACCACCGGCCACTGTAAAAGGCAAAGGGACCCCACGGAATCCGTCGATACAAATGCGTGCCGATTTTGATCGCCGAGGCAGCGGCTCCACTCATTTCCCGGTGCTGGCCAGGGCTGCCGATCATGACGAGCTTGTCTACTCGATCCGTATGACGATGGGTGAACTCCTGCGCGATGTTTCCGCCGAACGAGTGTCCGACGATGCTTGCGCGATCGATTCCGAGCGAGTCGAGCATGACCTTCACGTCGTCGATCACAGTGTCGAGAGTGGCGCGGTGGCCTTCCTCGAGAATCGACAGCCCTTGACCGCGTAGGTCGGGCAGCACCAGGGAATAGGCGCCCGCGAGTTCCGCGACCTGGTTGTCGAACATTCGATGATCAACTCCGGCGCCATGCAGGAAGACCACGCATTTCCGATCGAGCGCCGGCGTGCGCCACACACGCATTTCGGTGCCCGGAGTGGAAATAGTCTGGGTTGTCAGAGTCTGCATCGCTGTCCGTTGCCTCAGTTCGTTGCCGAATCAGATAGAAGTGAGCCTATCCTAAGTTCTGTGAACCGCGGTTGTGGCAACAAGAAACTGGCCGCACCGGAACATCTCCGGTACGGCCAGTCTTGGTGTTAGGTCAGGCGTCGCGCTTGTTGACGACGGCGATGCTGATTCCGAAAACCACCAGCACAAATGCTGCGAAGTAGAACAGGCTTCCCCAAGGGCCCCAATGGAAATTGGTGCTCGAACCCGAAGAGAGGAAGTGGTCGGCGTTGGCGAACGGGAGGAACGGTGTGACGTTCCTACCGAAGGATCCGAACATGCCGAACAGGCTCTCGATGAGCAGCGGCCAGAGCAGGAGCAATGCAATAGCGCCGGCAGATTGCCGCAGGAGTGCTCCGACGGCGATGGCAAGGACAACGCAGAGGAAGGCGAAGATCGGTACGCCGTAGACGGCGCGCCAGGCATCAGCGTTGTCGAGTGCCAGATTGGTGGAACCTTCAGAGCCTGCAGCAGCTTTGGTGATGAATACCGCGCCGAGCATGAGAACGAAGGACAGCGCCGCGCCGAAGGCGCCGATCAGGCCGGCTTTGGCGATCAGGACCGAAGCCCGGCTCGGGATGGCCTGGAAGGTGGTGCGGATGATGCCGAAGCGGTATTCGCTGGTAATCGCGAGGGCCGCCATGATCATCAGGACCATGACGCCGAAGCCGGAAACTCCTAGTCCCGCTTCATTGAACGTGGGGAGGAACTTCTCGAAATCAGGAGTTCCTGATGCGGCTTCGTCGTTGTACGCCTGAATGCTCGAACTAGACGAACGCCCGATCATCCAGGCGACGCCCAACCCTAGGACGATGATTGTGATCGTGCACCACAGCGGCGACTTGGTCGTGGTGATCTTGATACGTTCTGCACTGAGAACAGCCATTACAGTGCACCTCCCATAGCATGCTGTGTGTTTGTGTGGTGGGCTCCGGCACCCGGATCGATACCGGATGCGTGGTATTGGACATCGTCTCCGGTCAACTTCATGAACGCGTCCTCGAGCGACCCCTGCACAGACGCCAACTCGTGCAACACGATTCCCTGCGAACCAGCCAGACCGCCGATCACATCAGTGGTCGAATCCACCACCACCAACACCGGCTCCGATCCTGAATGTTCCTCGCGGACAGTCAGTCCGTGGGCAGTCAATGCGGCATGGAGAGCGTCCAATTGTGGGCTGCGCACGCGCACCGTCGACTCCGACGAGCGATCCACGAACTCCGCGACCGTCGAATCCGAAATCAACCGTCCCCGACCGATCACCACCAACTGCTCCGCCGTCAATGCCATCTCCGAGAGAAGGTGACTCGACACCAGCACCGTGCGGCCCTCGGCGGCCAACCGCTGCATGAACTTACGAATCCAGACGATGCCCTCCGGATCGAGACCGTTGACCGGCTCGTCGAACAACAACACCTTCGGATCACCCAACAACGCACCCGCCAACCCGAGACGCTGCGACATACCGAGCGAGAACCCGCCGGCCTTCTTGCCCGCCACCTCGGACAATCCGACCAACCCGAGCACCTCGTCCACGCGGGACTTCGGGATCCCGTTCGAAGCGGCCATCCACTGCAGATGCGCCCGCGCACTGCGATTGGGGTGCACCCACTTCGCATCCAACAACGCGCCCACCGTCCGCAGCGGTGTCTTGAGCTCGCGGTACGGCTTGCCGTCGATCAACGCCGCACCCGACGTCGGCTGATCCAAACCCAGGATCATCCGCATCGTCGTCGACTTACCCGCACCGTTCGGGCCCAGAAAGCCCGTCACGATGCCCGGCTTGACCGTGAACGACAAATCGTCCACCGCTTTCGTCGGTCCGTAAACCTTGGTCAATCCCCTCAGTTCAATCATGATGAGAACTGTGCCCTACGGCGCTGACCAGCACATCGGTCCGGAGGATGACATGGACCCTGAGATGTGGAGACGGCAGTTCAGGGAAAACCCTGTCCTCGACCGGAAGTCGGAACTGCCGCGGCATGAGGGTAGGGCGCATCGAAGTCGCCGTCGAACAATCGCCAGTAGAAGTCGTTCATTCTCGCAGCGGCGGGCGCGTGCCGGGTCAAGATCGCGGCCACCTCCGGTGCCACATCACCTGGGACATGACCTGTGGCGCATCGTCGTACGTACTGGTTGCGGGCGACTGGTCCGCCGTGTTTCGGTCTCGGCACTCCGCAGACTTCGGTGACCAGCCAGTTGACCAGAAGCATGGCGGCGTAGTCGGCGTCATGGGTGGCATGGCGCCGGACGAAGTCATGTTCGGTAGTCGACAGGTCGAAGTGTTGGGATGTGGCCAGTCCGAAGTCGGTGAGGTAGATCCGCTCCATATCGGTGCGCATGTTGCCGAAATGGCCGTCCATGTGCAGCAACTGTCGATCGCGTAAGAACGCCACGATCTCCGAAAACTGTCGCTCGACTTCGGCAGCTTTGGCGGCCGGGTTGTCTTGCAGCCAATCCGAGATCGGGTGTGCGATGTACTCGCAGAACAGTACGAGGCTGCACGGCGCAGTGGCGAGTGCTTCGAGGCGGACCCGCGCTTCACTACTGGCGCAGGCGGTGGGAACGGAAGCGATGTCGGCGTGTTCGAGTGCAACCGGCGATCGACCGGGCAGCACCCGCCAGTGGTAAAGCATTGGGAACGACTGTGTTTCGCCGGCCAGAACGGCCTCTGTGACCATGACGTTCGCGGCCAGCTCTCGCCAGGCGTTGAAGCTCGGGCCCCCAATGCCGTACTGGCAGAACGTCGGCAAGTCGAAATGGTTGGAAGTAGAGCCCACGTCGGCGAGTTCCTGTTCGGTCAGTGGGATGCGTTTGGTGAAGACCGGAACGCTGTCGAACCTGTTTTCGCAGACACCGACGAGTCCTGCGGCGCCGCCCACGCCTACGCTCGAGACTCGAGCGGTGTCGACCAGTCGGGCCAGTTCGACATCGTTCCGGGAAGACAGGAATGCTGATCGTTTCCGGTGGCGGTCAATCCTGACGTCCGTCATTCCGCGACTGTGCCACAGGCTCGTCCGGCTTCGATTTCGCGGAGCCGTCTGTCGAAGTCACCGATTCTGGCGGTGTCCTCGTAGTAGTCCTCCTGCTCGACGATTCTTCCCCACTTGGTTCGAACGAGAAGCACTGTTCGATTTTGATAGATGACGGCGCCGTCCGGACCACGGGCTCGGTCGTCGAATCGGGCGAGCAGTGTCATGCGCCAGAGCGGACCACCGAAATACGCTTCGGTGACCGCGCCTTGAAGCCCCGCGTCGACAAATTCCTGGAGAAACGTCTCGATTTGGTCCCGTCCGGCATGCACTCCTGCCCACCGATGATCACCCTCGGCGAATCTGAGCACCGCGTGGTGGTGATAGGAATTCAACAGCGGCCGGTAATTGCCGGAATTGAGTGCACGTACGTCGCGTCGGAACTTGAAGATGAGTGCTTTGCGCAGAAGTGATCGCGAGACGATCGCCGTTCCGAAGCCCGCCGCGAACCATCGTTTCATCTTCGAAGCTTGTCGTGGCATCGAATGCCCTGTCAACGAAATGCCGAGGTCTGCTGATATCTGACAGAGAATTGGATATTGACAGTGACTGTCACAATAGGTGAGACTCGCATTATCGAGAATGGCCGGATCTCGGCCGAGGCGGGAGGACGTTGCTGATGTCACTACGGGAGAGACAACGGTTGCAGGTGCGAGCAGACATTCAACGTGCGGCATTCGATCTGTTCGCGCGTGACGGTTTCGAGGATGTGACCACCGAGCAGATTGCGGCAGCAGCGGGGGTGTCGGCGAGTACGTACTTCCGGCACGTTCGTAACAAAGAGGATCTGCTGTTGGACCCGGTCAGGCAGGGCGGTGCCGGGATCGTGACACTGCTCGAGGATCGCCCGGCATCTGAGTCGGCTGATCTTGCGATCTCGCGGGCAATCCTCGAGCGTTCCAATGCTTTCGAGTCCGCGGAGATCGATCAGTGGCGAGCAGCGTTCCGCACCGCGCCGCACCTGATGGATCGAGTCGCGCTGATCGCGCCCGAGCATCGTGATCGGTTGGTGGAGTTGGTGGCACAACGAATGCAACTCGATCCTGAAAATGACAGCCGACCAGGACTACTCGTTCACTTGATGTTGGCGGCGGCGGAGTTCGGCTATCGGCAATGGATACGTAACCCCCAGAAGCGTGGGGCATCACTTCCCGTGTGCGTCGAGGGGGCACTCGACGCGGTTCAGGGATCCCGGTGGCGCACGCAGGATGACGATGACATGAAAGGTCGTGACCAGTGATGAACGAGAACTCTCGAAACTCCGAGCTCTCGGTAGTGGATGTACCAGCGGTGGATGTGATCGTTGTGGGATCGGGGGCTGCCGGCATGTCCGCAGCCATCACTGCAGCCCGCAACGGACTCTCGACAATTCTCGTGGAGAAGTCGGAGTACTGGGGCGGTTCGTCGTCCCGGTCCGGGGGCGGAGTGTGGATTCCGGGAAACTCGATACTTCGCCGCGAGGCGCCGGCGGATGATATCGACTCTGCGCGAACATATCTGAAGAGCATTGTCGGAGAGGATGCAGACACCGACCGTATCGACACGTATATCGATCGAGGCCCGGAAGCCCTCGATTTCCTGATTCGGCACTCTGCACTCGAGCTCGAATGGGTGAAGGGTTACTCCGACTACTTTCCCGAGGCACCTGGCGGACTTGCAAGCGGCCGCTCGTGCGAGCCGCGCCCGTTCGACGCGCGAGCTCTGGGCGACGATCTCGCGACCCTTCATCCGCCGTACATGAAGGTGCCGCTCAACATGGTTGTCCAACAATCTGATTACCGTTGGCTGAGCACGGGGGTTCGGCATTGGCGGGGGCCGGTGCGAATGCTTCGGGTGGGAATGAGATCCCTGGTCGCAAAAGCTCGGAAGAAGAAGCTGATCGGGCTCGGGCCGGCGCTCATGGCGGAACTGATGCTCGGAGTTCGGGACGCCGGAGTGACGGTCGAGCTCGGAACGAGGCTTGTGGATTTGGTTGCCGACAATGATCGTGTCGTGGGTGCGCGACTCGAGTCCGGGGGAGTGCAGAGAACCATGCACGCTCGATGCGGTGTCATCCTCGCGTGCGGCGGGTTCGACAACAACGACGACATGCGAGGCGAGTATCAGCGCCGGCCGAGTAGTGCGCAGTGGACTCTCGGGGCACCGACCAATACCGGAGACGGTATCCGTGCAGCTCTACGCGTCGACGCGGCAATTTCGTACATGGACGACGCGTGGTGGGCCCCGTCGATTCCGCTACCCAAAGGCCCGTGGTTCGCCTTGGCGGAACGCTCGTTGCCTCGAAGCCTGATGGTCAACGCCAGCGGTCAGCGCTTCATGAACGAGTCGCTTCCCTACGTCGAAGCCGCGCACGCCATGTTCGGCGGAAAGTACGGCCGAGGTGAAGGACCCGCTGAAAACATCCCCGCTTGGCTGATCTTCGATCAGACGTACCGTGACCGTTATCTGTTCGCGGGAGTGCCGGCGCGCAGGCCGATACCTCGGTCGTGGATCGAATCGGGTGCGATCGTGCGAGCTGGATCGATTGCCGAACTCGCTGCCGAGATCGGAGTGCCGGGCGATGCGCTGTCCGCCACCATCACACGATTCAACAGTCACGCGCGCGACGGAGTCGATCGCGACTTCGGCCGTGGGACAAGCAGATACGACCACTACTACGGCGACTGCACCAACAAGCCCAACCCCAGCCTCGGAGAACTCACGAAGGGTCCGTTCTATGCCGCGAAGATGGTGCCCGGAGACCTGGGGACCAAAGGCGGCATCAACACGGACGCTCGCGCGCGAGCGTTGCGCGCCGACGGTTCGGTCATCGACGGGCTCTACGCAGCAGGTAATACCAGCTCGCCGGTCATGGGTCATACCTATGCCGGTCCAGGTGCAACTATCGGTCCCGCAATGGTTTTCGGATATCTGGCCGCGCTCGATGCGGTCGGACGATCCCATGACGGTCGTGAACTCGACACCGAAGGCAGGAATAATGGTTTGGCAGATCGCCGTGGGTAGGGTTCCCTTGAGAGCGTGACCCACCTCAACATCGCCGACGTCGACTACTTCCTTCCTGATGGTCGACAACTGCTCAGCGGTGTCAGCTTTCGGGTCGGAAACGGTGCAAAAACTGCACTGATCGGGCCCAACGGGACTGGTAAGACGACATTGCTTCGCATTGTCGCCGGAGACGCCGTCGCTGACGAGGGCGCTGTCACTCGATCCGGAACACTGGGCGTGATGCGGCAATTCGTCGGCCAGGTTCGCGACGAGTCCACCGTGCGCGATCTTCTGTTGTCCGTCTCTCCGGCGCGGATCCGGGATGCAGCACTGGCGCTCGATACGGCAGAAAACGCGATGATCGAGCGCGACGAGGAATCAACTCAAATGAAGTATTCGCACGCGCTGGCCGATTGGGCCGATGCGGGCGGCTACGAGACCGAAGACTTCTGGGACAAGGTCACTACCGCGGCTCTCGGTGTTCCTTATGACCGTGCGAAGTGGCGCGCGGCCAACTCGCTCAGCGGTGGCGAGCAGAAACGGTTGGTTCTCGAAGCACTGTTCGCTGGGCCCGACGACGCACTCCTGCTGGACGAGCCGGACAACTACCTCGATGTTCCGGGCAAACGATGGCTGGAAAAGACGATCTCGGAATCGTCGAAAGTGGTTTTGTTCGTCAGCCACGACCGCGAACTGATCGCCAACGCGGCCACCCACATCGTGACGCTCGAGCCTGGAATCAGCGGCGCAACGTCGTGGACCCACGGCGCTGGGCTGGCCAGCTACCACCAGGCCCGCGAGGATCGCAACGCTCGATTCGAAGAACTGCGTCGACGCTGGGACGAGGAGCACGCGAAACTGCGTGCCCTGGTTCTGCGATTGCGTGAAAAGGCCAAGTTCAACGACGGCGTCGCTGCGCGGTATCACGCCTCGCAAACCAGGTTGGCGAAGTTCGAGGAGGCAGGGCCACCCGAAGCGATTCCACTTCAGCAGAAGGTGACAGTTCGGCTGGCGGGCGGGCGAACCGCCAAGCGCGCGTTGGTATGTCAGGATCTCGAGCTGACCGGATTGATGAAGCCTTTCGACACCGAGATCTGGTACGGAGATCGGGTTGCCGTGCTGGGCTCCAATGGATCCGGGAAGTCACATTTCCTTCGTCTCTTGGCGGGTGGTGGGACCGATCCGGGGACCGAGCATCTGCCCGTCGAGGCGCTCGACATCGCGCCGGTCGAGCACGGGGGTACTGCGACGCTGGGTGCCCGGGTACGTCCCGGATTGTTTGCGCAGACCCATTCCAGGCCTGATCTGACCGGGAACACGCTGCTCGAGATCCTGCACATGGGCGACGAACACCGAAACGGAATGGGGCGTGAAGCGGCGAGCCGCGCGCTCGACCGTTACGGATTGTCCCAAGCAGCCGAACAGAAGTACGACGACCTGTCCGGCGGACAGCAGGCGCGCCTGCAGATTCTGCTCCTCGAGCTTTCCGGCGCCACGATGTTGCTGCTCGACGAGCCGACAGACAACCTCGACCTTCATTCGGCTGACGCGCTCGAACAGGGCATCGCACAGTTTGCCGGCACCGTCATCTCGGTAACCCACGATCGTTGGTTCGCGCGCGGGTTCGACAGGTTCCTCGTCTTCGGATCGGACGGGAACGTGTACGAGAGCGAGTCTCCGGTGTGGGACGAGGCCAGGGTCGAACGAGCGCGCTGAGATCGAGTAGCCGCTTGCTATCTGGGGAGTGGCGGCAACTCGTTGATCATCGCGCGCAGGAGGCCCGGATCGCTGCGATCCGATCGAGGTGGGGGACAGCGCGAAAGATCGAGCAGTGTCGGGAAGCCCCACAGAACGCGACCTGGATCCACCCTGTCCACCGCCGAGTACCAGTGGGTGAGCGGCTCGGCGAGCGCCGCGTGAAGCTCGAAATGCCGTCGTCGGCGGCTGGGGTCTCCTTCGCGCTGCAGTCGAAGTTGCTTCGGTGACGGTATCGAGATGACGGTCAGATCCGCGAGACCCAGTTCGAGGCGCGTAAAAGCCGTCTCGACTGCCTCGAGCTCGTACTCGAATCGCTCCCTAGGTGCTGCGCCCACCGCGGCGAGACACCAGCTGTAGTGCAGTTTCAGCGGGTCGCTGTCGCAGAGCGCGATCCCGGTTCTCGATTCGAGTTCTTCCGCTTGCGACCATCGCTTCGAATTGACCGTTGCCCAGTAACTTGCCTGGACGTCGAGATCCGTGCCGTCCGGCTCGCGCCCCGTGGGCTGATACTCGGCGACGAATCCTTCCGCTGCGGTTTGTCCACCGAGTTGGGTTCGGCACCAGGTGGTCTTGCCGGCGGCGCTGGGTCCTTCTACTGCGACGATCACCAGTTCATTCTCCATAATGATTGGGGCGGTTGGTTTTTGCTCGTTGCCAGGACTCTCTTAACATTTGAATGGGGCTGTTTTGCGTTCCGACACGCCCGTTTCGGTGCGGTGGGTCACAAAATCGCAGTGACGGTTGCCACATAACGGACGGATAACGATCGGTATGGTTGAAGTTCGAATCAACTAGTTGACCTGTGGTTATTTCTTGAATCTCGACTGAATCTGGTACGGCAGTGCCGGAAAACTGCCCCGTGACCAATCCGTGACCATCGCCTACGGTCGTTGACAGCCCGAAACAACCGGGCAAACACCGACCCGCAACTGCGTGCTTCTGCCCCGCGGGTCCGGTACTCCCGAAACCTTCGCGGGGCAGGAGTGAAACAGGCGAGTCGATCGACGAGACGTGAAAGCGTCCGGGCCGACCTCGTCCGCGGTAGCGGAGAGGATTTACCCAATGACCAGCATCACCTTCAAGCGCGCCCTCGGCGCAGTTGCAACCGCAGGCGCAGTCGTCGCAATCCCGCTCGCCATGAGCACCGGCACCGCTTCGGCAGCCGGCCACGACTGGTCCGGAGTCGCAAACTGCGAGTCCTCCGGTAACTGGGCCGCCAACACCGGAAACGGCTTCTACGGCGGACTGCAGTTCACGCAGAGCACCTGGAACGCATTCGGTGGATCGGGCAACGCTGCCAACGCCAGCCAGTCTGAGCAGATCCGTGTCGCCGAGAACGTTCTCGCAGGCCAGGGCGTCGGCGCATGGCCCGTCTGCGGTCAGTACCTGACCACCGGCACCACCGCAGGCAACTACGAGGCCGCAGCAGCCCCCGTCACCGCTGAGGCTTCCGTCGAGTCGGCTCCGGCAGCAAGCACCGGAAGCGGCAACTACGTGGTCAAGGCAGGCGACACCCTGTCGAAGATCGCTGCTGCACACGGCATCTCGCTCGAGAACCTCGCCAGCCAGGTCCCGAACATCAACCTGATCTTCCCGGGACAGTCCCTCTCGGTCTAGTCTCGTGGCCGTTTAGGTCCTCATTGCGTCGAAATTGTCCGGAGCTGATGCAGCCCCGGACAATTTCGACGTTTCTGCGTTCGCAATGAGCTCTGCTGCTTCCGTGTGGATGGGATCAAGATCCTGGCGCCACCCCAGAATGTGCAGTGCCGACCCGGCGATGACGGCGGAGTCGGGGATCGGGGTGCCTTCGAGTGCGTCGGCTCGCGCGCTGATCACGCTTTCCACCAGGCGAAACGGAAGCTCGGCCAGGTGAGTTGATGCTGGATCGTCAATCGCGTCGAGCACTGCCTGGGCGAGGGCCCGGTATTGCTCGCGAAGCCGATCGCGATCGGCTCGGAACGACATGAACCTGTCGCTTCTCAGTTCCGGCAAGAGATAGAGGACGCCGAGGTTCCACCGTCCGGTGATCAGTTGGGCCGCGTCGATGTACGAAAGCGCGTACAGCTTCACCTCGGGTGAGGTGCCGAGTGGCCTGAGATTCTCCGCGAAGTCCAGCGCCGGAGTCACGGTGTCGGCGAGCAGTGCAACCAGGATGTCGTCCTTGGTGGCGAAATGGTTGTACAGCGACGCCTGACGCATTCCGACTGCTTCGGCGATGTGGCGTGTCGACGTCGCGGCGAAGCCTCGGGTGGTGAACAGTTCAGCGGCTGCATCCAAGATCTCCGCCCGGGCAGTCCCACCCGGGCGTCGGCGAGCGGTCAGGCGGGGTCGTCCGGGGCCGGCGTTGGTCACGCCTTCCATAGTGGCAGGCTCTGGCCTTACATGCGGGGTGGCCGTCGCTGTGAGCATTCGGTCACGTGCTCGAAACGTACTCAACGAGCCTGTTACAGAATCAGGCGAATCGTATACGCGGGCGTCACCTGCGGCGAGTGGATTTCGCGAAAACTATCAATCGACAGTTATTCGCCTCTGAATCGCTTCGCCGAAGGAGTACGCCGTTGAGTGCAACCACCCCGGCTGCGCAGCCCACCACCGCATCCGCACTCGCCTCTTCGCCTCACGACGACGGTGACCTCGCGGAGTTCGGCTACGAGCAGCAGCTGCATCGATCGCTGGGAAAGTTCGCGTCGTTCGCCGCGGGCTTCTCCTTCGTTTCCATCCTGACCACGATCTTCCAATTGTTCGGCCTCGGTTTCGGTTTCGCGGGTCCGGCGTTCTTCTGGACCTGGCCCGGCGTCTTCATCGGTCAGTTCATGGTTGCTCTCAACTTCGCGGAACTTGCTGCCAGATATCCGATTTCGGGCGCCATCTACCAGTGGTCGCGGCGGATGGGTGGTGAAATCGTCGGCTGGTTCGCGGGTTGGTTCATGATTCTCGCTCAGATCGTCACCGCGTCGGCCGCCGCGATCGCCTTGCAGGTCGTGCTCCCGAATGTGTGGAGCGGGTTCCAGATCATCGGTGAGGACAGTGCACTCACCTCCTCGAGCGGTGCTGCCAATGCCGTGCTGCTCGGATCGGTACTTCTGGTTCTGACCACCTTCATCAACTGCATCGGCGTCAACTGGATGTCGCGTATCAACAACATCGGCGTGACCTGCGAAATCGTCGGTGTCATCGCGGTGATCGGGATGTTCTTCACCCACGCTCAGCGCGGACCGGACGTCGTCTTCGACACCGGCAGTGCCGGCGGTCAGCCCGGATACGCCTGGGCGTGGATCATGTCCGGACTGATGGCTGCCTACGTCATGGTCGGCTTCGGTTCGGCAGGCGAACTGGCCGAGGAGACCCGCAACCCCCGACGCGTCGCACCTCGTACGATCCGCCTTGCACTCTCCGCTTCCGCACTCGGCGGCGGCTTGATGATCCTCGGCGCGTTGATGGCAGCGCCCTCACTCACCGACGGACGCCTGGCCACGGAAGGTTTGCCGTACGTACTGACCTCCATTCTGAGTTCGCCGTGGGGCACGGTCTTGTTGATCGACGTCTCGATCGCAGTGTTCGTGTGCACCTTGGCCATTCAGACTGCTGCTTCACGGCTGATGTTCTCCATGGCCCGCGACGGGCGGCTTCCTGCCTCGCAGGTACTGGCAAAGGTCAACCCCCGCACCGGAACACCTATCGCGCCGTCCGTCCTCATCGGTCTGGTCTGCATTGCCGTCCTGGCCGTCAACGTAGGCAACTCGGCAATTTTCGCAACCCTGTCCAGCGTATGCATCATCTTGATCTACTTGGCCTACCTCATGGTGACGGTGCCGCTGCTGGTTCAGCGTCTCAAGGGATGGCCTCGCACGGCAGTCGGCCCCAAGTTCGACGCCGAAGGCAAAAAGCTTTTCTCCCTGGGCATCTGGGGAGTTCCGGTCAACATCGCCGCGGTTGTGTACGGCGCGCTGATGGTGATCAACCTGTCCTGGCCACGAGCCGAGATCTTCAACCCCACGGGGGAGTACCCCATTCTGCAGTGGGCCGCGCCCATCACGATAGCGCTGGTCGTGGGGCTGGGAGTCGCTTGCTTCCCACGTGGCCGCGCCACCCCGAATCCCGTCACGATCGGAGCCTGACCATGAGTACTCAGACCACCGCCGGAGCGCGCGAGCATGCCCGGTCCCAGGCCGGAACAATCACAGACTCCATGCCGGTGTTGCCGGCCACCCGCTGGCCGAACCCGCCCGACGACGTCGCTCCCGAACGTCTGACCTGGGCTGAAACAGTGCCGGGTGGGCGATACACGACCAAGGTTCTCGCCCGTGGAACCCGATTGCGACTTCGCGACATCGTCGGCAGCGCCTGTGCAAACATCTTGCTCTACCGCGCCGACGCCCCCTGGGAGCGTCTCAACGTCGCCGATACCGTCAAGGTGCCATGGCAGGCCTATCTCGGTGTCGGGCACCCGTTGCTCTCCGATCAGGGGCGAGTACTCGCGACGGTGGTCGCCGACACGTCGGGTCACCACGACGCGTTCTGCGGAACGACGTCACGCGCTACCAACGAGGCGAAGTACGGGCAGGGTTCGCTGCACAGTGCCTCACCCGCCGGTCGTGAACTGTTCACCGTCGCTGCCGCGAAGAACGGACTCGGGCCGCAGGACATTGCGCCGCCGTTGTCCCTCTTCCATGGTGTCCGCGTCGAGGCGGACGGCGCTCTCACCAGTACGGGTTCCGCCGGCGCCGGCGCGACGGTCGACCTTCTGATCCACCTGCCGGTCATCGTGATGATCGCCAACACCGCGCACCCACTCGATCCGGCGCTGGAGTTTCCCACCACGTCCCTCGAAGTGCTCGCGTGGAACGCGGCCGACGAACTCTGCAGCCTTGACGATCTCGGGCCGGAATACCAACGCGCAGTGCTCAATACCGAAGACGCCTGGACGGCTTCGAACCTGGAGGAGATCGCATGACCACCACCTTGGATGTCCCCGCCCTCGTTCCCGGAACGGTGATCCTCGACGAGATTACTGAAGCCTTCGGGCCGTGGTCCGCAGTTGTACGCGCCGGCGACGTCCTGACCATCGTCGATCTGCACGGAAATCAAGCCGTCGACACACTCGTCTACGCCAGTGACGATCACAGCGTTCGGTACTCGGCAGCAGCGACGGTCACAGCGCAGCAGAATCTGTTTCTGACCACAGGATCCGTGCTCCGCAGTGACGACGGAACTCCACTCATGACCCTGGTCGCGGACGAGGTCGGAAACCACGACACCGTCGGCGGAGCGTGCTCACAGGAATCGAACACCCTGCGATACGGCCACCACACCAAGCATCAGCACGCGTGCGTCGAGAACTTCCTCGTCGAGGGCGCCAAATGGGGGCTCGGTAAGCGGGACCTGGTGTCCAACATCAACTTCTTCATGAACGTCCCGGTCGACCCCGACGGCACACTCGGAATCGTCGACGGACTGTCTGCGCCAGGCAAGCGGCTCGCGTTGCGTGCCGAACGCGACGCGCTTGTCCTCGTGTCCAACTGCCCGCAGATCAACAACCCGTGCAACGGCTTCGATCCGACGGCCGTCCGCATGATCGTCACACGGCCGGAGGCAGACGAATGAACGCAAAACTGACCATCGTGCGTCCCGGAATGTTGACGACGGTTCAGGACTATCCAGGGCGCGTCGGGTACTGGCAGATCGGTGTCCCACCGTCGGGCCCGATGGACGACCTGTCGTTTCGGTTGGGAAACACCGCACTCGGAAATCCCGAAGGCGCACCCGGCATCGAATGCGCGATGGCCGGACCTGCGATGACGTTCGACGAGGACACCACGGTGTGCGTCACGGGCGCTCCGGTGTCTGTGACCGTCGACGGCATCGCCCACGGTCAGTGGCGTCCTGTTTTCGTCCCCGCTGGAGCGGTGCTCGACGTCGGGACGCTCAGCGGCCCAGGACTGCGCATCTACGTACTCGTACAGGGCGGAATCGAGACCGACGACTATCTCGGCAGTGCGTCGACCTTCACCCTGGGCAGGTTCGGTGGACACGAAGGTAGGACTTTGCGGGCGGGGGACGTTCTCAAACTTGGACAGGCGACCGGCGCAGCGGGAGGTGTTCCCGCCGAGCATGTTCCGGCGATACACACGTGCTGGGAACTTGCGGTGACCGAGGGCCCGCACGGGGCGCCGGAGTTCTTCACCCGCTCCGACATCGACACGCTGTACGCGACCGAGTACGAGGTCCACTTCAACTCCGACCGCACCGGAGTCCGGTTGATCGGTCCGAAACCTGACTGGGCCAGAACCACCGGCGGCGAAGCGGGACTTCACCCTTCGAACATCCACGACAACGCGTATTCGATCGGTGCACTCGACTTCACCGGCGACACGCCCATCCTCCTCGGACCCGACGGACCGAGCCTCGGCGGCTTCGTCTGCCCGATCACGGTGGTGTCTGCTGATCGCTGGAAGCTTGGACAGTTGGCTCCCGGGAACAAGATTCGCTTAGTGCCGGTCCGCGCCGACCGGGCAGCCTCCCGCCGTGACCTCGGAGTATCGCGTCGAGCGTCCAATTCGGTTGTGCATTCCTCCGGTGGTGACGGCGACGACGGCGTCATAGCCCGCCGTGACGGCGACACCGCGGTCACGTACCGGCGCTCAGGCGATGACAATGTGTTGGTCGAATACGGCGACATGAATCTCGACCTGGCGTTACGTGCGCGTGCACATGCACTGCATCAGCGACTCGAAGCCGAGAAGCCGGCCGGACTACTCGATCTCACCCCGGGAATCCGTAGCCTGCAGGTCCGCGTCGACCCAGACGTGCTGCCTGTCGGCAAACTGATGGGAATGCTCGCCGAGGCGGAGGACACCTTGCCTGCGGCCAACGAACTCGTTGTGCCCAGTCGCACTGTGCGGATGCCACTGTCGTGGGACGACCCGGCTACGCGCGAAGCGATCCAGCGGTACATGCACGGAGTGCGCGCGGACGCGCCGTGGTGCCCGTGGAACATCGAGTTCATCCGCCGGATGAACGGTCTCGAATCCGTGAACGACGTGTTCGACACCGTTTTCGGCGCCGAATACATGGTGCTCGGACTCGGCGACGTCTACCTCGGAGCTCCGGTCGCGACGCCGCTCGACCCACGTCATCGCCTTGTCACGACCAAGTACAACCCCGCCCGCACCTGGACCCCCGAAAACGCCGTCGGGATCGGTGGGGCTTACCTCTGCATCTACGGCATGGAAGGCCCAGGTGGGTACCAGTTCGTCGGGCGTACGACGCAGGTGTGGAATCACCGCCACCCCGCGAAGTCGGGCCCGTTCGAGGAGGGCACTCCGTGGTTGCTGCGATTCTTCGACCGGATCTCCTGGTACCCCGTCGAGCCGGAAGAGCTGATGGATCTGCGCGCGGACACCGCCGCCGGCCGCGGCGGGGGAGTCGAGATCGAGGACGGCAGCTTCTCGCTGGCCGAGCATCAGGAGTTTCTCGCGTCGAACTCGCACTCGATCGAGGAGTTCCGCGCGATGCAGTCCGTCGCATTCGGAGCCGAGCGTCAGCGCTGGTCCGACGCAGGAGAGTTCGCGCTACCCGGTTGATGGTCGAGTGAGCACAGTCGTCTTAGAGTGAGCACCGCTTCCAGAGTGTCGGAAGCGGTGCTCACTCAGCAGTAACGGTGTTCAGTCCGCGGTGGTTGTCATCATTGGTCATTCATGGTTGGTCATTGTGGAGGTCGACGACGTGAGCGACACTCAGCCATGCGATTCGTGACTCTGCCCCAAGGAAGCCTGGACGCCGACGAGTACGGCAGCCGGAACATCACCATGATGCAGCTCGCCCGTTCGGCGGACGGTGGAGAATTCAGGAGTCACTTCGCGTGGTGTCGGCCGAACAGCCTGTTGGGGAAGCACTCTGCGAACCTCTGGCAGCTGTACGTCGTCGTGGACGGCTCGGGCTGGGTAGCCGAAGACGACGGTCGACGGGTCTCGATGGCGTCAGGCGAGGCAGTGTTGTGGAGCCCTGGCGAGATCCACGAGTCCGGTTCGGATGACGGGATGCTTGTGGTGATAGTGCAAAGCGGCGCTCCGTTCACCGGGCTCGTCAGCGAGTCAGCGCGCGATTGAACAGATCGATGAACGGGCGAGGCGACGGGGTCCCGGTGGGCCGGAAAGGCGCAGAATCCCTGGACGCGGATACCCACTCGGTTCTGCTCACCCGCGACAAGTCGAGCTGATATCGGGTGTCGGCGGCGAGTCGGTGCAGGAAGAGAGTTCCGGTTCGCCCGTTTCCTTCCCGAAACGGGTGGGCATGATTGAGCGTCGAGTACACCGATGCGAGCGCGAACGACGCAGCTCCGTGATCGAGCGCTACCCAATCGACGGCGGCGATGATCTCTTCCACCTCGGACAGGTAGTGCCGAATCGCCGAGACCGGAGCAAATGTTGCCGCACCTTTCCTGATGTCGACGGTTCTGATGTGTCCGGCCCACTGGTACAGATCTTGGAAAACGTGCTGGTGAAGTAGGAGAAGTTCGGCTGTGTCTCGCGTGTGCGGTACGAGGTCGCCGCCGAGATGCGCCTCACCCAGACGAAGCGCGGTCGCCGCGAACTCGAGTGATTGCAGTGCGGCGGGATCTCGCACGTCGAAATTGTTCTCGAGCACCGATGTACCGCGATAGACGTACGGCGCTGATCTTCGCCAGCGGATCCGCGGGGGAATTGCTGACGACAGGCCGACGGCTCGCGCTAATTCCTGCTCGAAATACTCACGCCGAGAAAGCATCCCGATCATGACGGCCTCGAGTTCCGCGATCTGCTCGTTACTCGGATCCCAGCCTTCGAGGCGCTCCGCCGCCAGAACCTGTTCGAGCGCAGTGCGATTCACGGGTCGATGTCGGGTAGCGCCGACGCGGACGCGGCATATTCGAGTCGTCGTTGCACACCTGCGACCTCGCGCACTGCATTGCTCAGCAAGCTCCGCGAGAGCGGAGTGAGTTCGGAGATCACGACTTCGTCGGTCGGTGGCCGACCTGCCGCGAACTGATCGGTCTGGTGGCGGACACGAATCTGCTGCAACACCTCGAAAGATTCGATCAGTACCTGGGCGTCGTCGTCGAGTAGGAAACCGCTTCCCGCTGCAGCCTTGAGGCGTTCGAGTGTCGAACTCGTGCGGGCGCCCACGGAAATCCCCGCCCATCGAGCGATGTTCACGATCGGTTGGACGGCGCTGGCTTTGAGGTCGACGGTTCCGGTCCGACGCGTCATCACGTCCTTGAACGAATGGAGCTTTGCCTTGTCTCCGACCGCTTCGCGAAGGAGCAGTCGCATGACGGCCGGGTGCAGTCGCAGTTGATCCAACGCCGCAGGGCGAGGATCCAACGCCGGATCGCCTGCGACGACGCGGGCATCCGCCAGCATCGACAACATGACCAGGGCTTGGTCCTGGTACGGATTGGATACCCATTTCCGCAGCGCAGTGCGCCATTGTGGGAGCGTCCGAGCAAACCTGGCCTGGGTCGCGACGGCGTTCTTGGTGTCGCGAGGGAACCCGCAGAGATCGAGGATGTCGTGGATGGTCTTCGCGGCGTCGGCTCCCTCGTGATGAGATTCGCCGCCCCACACCAGCGCACTGTCGATATCCGAAGAGGGGAGCGCTTCACGCCTGGCGACGCTGCCGAGCGACAGCCACGCGAAATCCGGTCGCTCGTCTCCGCCCACCACCAATTCGATGGCTCGCCTGACCGTCACGTCGATCAGCACGGCCAGCGTCGCGCCGATGTCGAGCGGTGAGACCCGTGAGGCCACCAATTCCGTCACCAGAACAGGGACCGCGCGGGCTGTTTCGACGAGGTGGGCGTCGTCCTGTGCTGTGGCGAGCGCTGCGCGCAGTTCGAAACCCTGATTGGTGGCCGAAGTCAGGAGGTCGCTGAGTTCGAGCACACCCATCAGTGCGCCTGCCTCGGTCACGACCGGGAGATGGCGCAATCCGTACTCGAGCATGTCGGTCACGGCGTCGGCGCCCAATCGATCCGGATCGACTGTCACTGCTGACGGCGTCATCACTGTTGATACCGGCTGATTGCTGTCGATACCACCGACTACCACGCGAGCGCGTAGGTCACCTTCGGTGAAGATTCCGAAATCGCTTGTCTCCGTCGGGATCACAACAGCACGGCGGCCCGCATCGGTCATCAACTTCGCGGCCTCGCGGATGGTTGCCTGGCCGTCGCAGACAATTGCGGGCCCGCGCAACAGGTCTCGCACCCGGCGCATGGCGGGACTCTGGATGCCTTGCCCCGCCGAGTGCCCCGTCATGGGGTCATTGTCGCAGGTGTGTCCGTTTCAGGCAGCGGAGGGTGAGATGTCAGAGACCGCCGAGTCGCGAGAGTACGTCGAGAGCGGAATCCGTAGTACGCCAGAGTGCGTCGATCTCCTGTTCTGCGCCGGGACGTGTCTGCGGATTCTGGAGGGCGAATCCGTTGGCCAGTGTGATGGTGTTGTATCCGCTGTCGGCGGCGCGGAGCAGCAGTTCCGAGGGCTGCGAGTTTCCGGCCAATCGGTCGAGTCCTTCGCCGACGAAGTAGAACCGCCAGAGCGGCCCCAGATCGGCGTCGTACTCGGCCTTGGTGAGGGTCACGATCGAACCACCCTTGACGGCAATGGAATCGACGATCTTGTAGAAATCCGTGACATCCTCCGCAGTGGTTCCGGACGTGGCGACGGCGTGAGCGAGGTCGACGGTGAGATGCGCGTTGTAGCCGGCCATGGCAACCCGTGCTGGACTGGCGTCGCACTGACGTGTCAGGGCGAAGTAGTTGGTCCACGCCGGATCGGTGGGAGTACCGGTGAACTCCGCATGGACGTTCACCAGGTACCTGCGCAGCAATTCGAAGCTGACGGAATGGGCCCACTCGTCATCGGCGAAGGCCGCAGGGTCTCGCTGCAGCGGCATCACCGCCTCGTGTTCGACAGCGTCGAGGCCGATGGAGAACAAGCCTCGCCAATCGTGGTGTGAGACGAGGATCGACGTGATCTCACGATGACGTTCGACAGCGGTCTCGAGCCGAGGCAGTCCGGCACCGTTCAGCGTCGTGACGTCGCTGAGTTCGGCAATCCGGCCCACCTCGGCATTGCTCAACTGGCTGCCGCAAGCCGTCGAAAGACTCTCGCCCGGATCTGCGAGTGCAGAACCGGGCGAGAGGAAAGCGGCGGTGATGCCGAGCGCGAGCGTCAACGGATACAGCCGCATCGGTTTCATCGGCTCAGACTAGGCGCCCATTTCACAAATGTCCGGATTGGCGATCAGCTGAGAACCGCGTCGGCCTCGATCTCGATGAGCAGAGCGGGGTCGATCAGCGAGCTGACCTCGAGGATGGTCGTGGCGGGACGAATCTCGCCGAACACTTCACCGTGCGCGAGAGCGGCCTGCTCCCACTGCGTCATGTCGCGCAGGTACATGCGAGTGCGGATGACGTCGTCGAGCGAGGCGCCGGCCTCGGCAAGTGCTGCCTTGATAGTTTCGAGCGCTGCGCGGGTCTGATCTGTGAGGGTCTCACCAGGAGCGGTGGTGCCAGAGACTGCGATCTGGTTACCGATGCGCACGGCACGGGAGTAACCGATCTTGGGTTCCCATTCGGAACCGGACGAAATATTGATTCTGTTCGACATGCCCCGAATTCTGCCAACAACTTCCCGGCCGTGGTGAGGCACGGTCGGGTATTCGCTCCATCTTGACATACCTTAGAACAAGTGTTCGACTTGGGGCCATGAGGTGGTCGGGTCAGGCATTGGATGCAGATGACGGAGCGCTACCCGGACTCGAACGGGCCGGGTTGGTTCGCTCCGTGCAGACTCCCGAGTTCGAGGGAATTACGTTTCACGAGGTGCTCTGCAAGAGCGCGCTCAACAAGATGCCCGAAGAGTCGACGTTGCCGTTCAGCTTCACCGTCAACGCTTTTCGTGGTTGCTCGCACGCATGCCGATATTGCTTCGCGAGACCGAGTCACGAGTACCTCGACCTCGACGCCGGCGCGGATTTCGATTCCCAAGTGGTCGTGAAGACGAACATTGCCGCGGTGCTCCGCAAGGAATTGGCGCGAAAGTCCTGGAAACGGGAGGCAGTGGCACTGGGTACCAACACTGATCCTTATCAGCGAGCGGAGGGCCGATACCGCTTGATGCCCGGCATTATTCGCGCGTTGACCGAATCGGGAACTCCCTTCTCGATCTTGACGAAGGGAACTCTGCTCCGACGGGACCTGCCGCTGTTGAAGATGGCGGCGGCGCAGGTCGACGTCGGAATCGGAGTGTCATTGGCGATCAACGACGCTGCACTTCAGAAGCAGATCGAGCCTGGTACCCCGTCACCGCGGGCGCGTCTCGAGATGATCCGGGCCATCACCGACGCGGGATTCTCGTGCAATGTCATGGTGGCGCCGGTCATTCCGTTCCTCACCGATTCCACCAGTCACCTCGACGGTCTGTTCGAGGCACTGTCCGAAGCCGGTGCGACGAGTGTGACGGTCTTCCCGATGCACCTGCGGGGGAGTACTCGGGGTTGGTTCATGAATTGGCTTGCTCAGGAACATCCGGCACTCATCCGTCGCTACCGCGAGCTGTACGGGCGGGGTGCGTATGTCACTCCCGAATACAAGCGTTGGCTCGCAAGCCGTGTCGAGCCATTGGTCGAGCGTCATGGGTTGGGTGGTCGTTCGGAGCATCGAGACGTCAGTGCGGCTGGCAGTGAACCGCGTGAGGCGCCTCGGGAACTGGTGGGTGCGGGAGCAGCTCTCACTTTGTTCTGACGGCCGCGGGCGCGTAAATCGGAGGCGCCCCGGACGTTTGCCGGGCTACATTCGCCTGGTGCTACTCACACTGACGTCCACCCCGACCCCGCAGACTCCTGATGCGACCGCGTTGAGCTACCTGCTGCACAAACATCCCGACCGCGTGCAAACCTTCGACTTGGCGATCGGCACCGCCACGGTTCTGTACCCGGAGGCCTCGGCCGAAAAGACCACGGTGGCAGTGATTGTGGACGTCGACCCCATCGAACTTGTGCAGAGTAGGTATCGCCGCGGCAAGAGTGGCGACAACTTTTCGCTGGGGGAGTACGTCAACGATCGGCCGTATGCGGCGTCGTCCATACTCTCGGTTGCTCTGTCGAAGCTGTTTCGGACCGCGTTGACGGGAACGTGCAAGTCGCACCCGGAACTCGTCGGAGCCGAACTCGCGTTGACCGTCTCGATTCCGGTGGTTCCGTGTGGCGGCGATGCGGAATTGCCTCGTCGGCTGTTCGAGCCGCTGGGCTGGGACGTGACCGCGATACCGGTGCAGCTTGATCCGCACCTACCGACGTGGGGAAACTCCGACTTCGTGTCGCTGACACTTACCGGGGAACACACGGTGCAGAGTGCCCTACGGCACCTCTACGTGCTGTTGCCCGTCCTCGACGATGTGAAGCACTACTGGGTGGGACCTGACGAGGCAGACAAATTGATCCGCGTCGCTGGAGAGTGGTTGGCGTCGCATCCGGATTCCGCGCTGATCATGTCCCGCTACCTGGCTCGTCGACGCGACCTGGTCGAATCGGTGGTCGATCGACTGATTCCCGAACAAGCTGAGGCGCAGATCGAAGCACCGAGACCGGATCCGCCGCTGGCACGCCTTCGCGTCGACGCAGTTTTGGCGACGCTTCAGCGACTGCACGTGAGAACAATTGTCGATATCGGTTGTGGCGAAGGTAAATTGCTCGAGGCGCTGATGCCGCACGCTCAATTCGACAAACTTGTCGGCGTCGATGTGAGCGCGCGCGAACTGACACGGGCGCAACGCAGATTGAAGTTCACCGAAATGTCCGACGTCCAGCGTGAACGTGTGTCTTTGATGCAGTCGTCCGCGACGTACCGCGACGCACGCTTGAAAGGCTTCGACGCAGCCGTGCTGATGGAGGTGGTCGAGCACGTCGACACGGCGCGCCTGCCGGCGCTGGTCAGATCGGTCTTCGTGGACGCAGAACCGCAGTATGTGCTGCTGACTACTCCGAATGCCGACTACAACGTGCTGTATCCGGCATTGGCCGCGGGAGAGTTCAGGCACCCCGATCACAGGTTCGAGTTCTCACGGACCCAATTCGACGACTGGGCAACCGAAACGGCCCGAGTCCACGGCTATTGCGTGGAGTTCGAATTTATCGGAGCAATTGATCCGGTCCTCGGCGGGCCGACACAGATGGCAATCTTCACGAAGGAGGCACGAACGTCATGACGGTGTACGAGATTCCAGATCTCGCCCTGGTAGTACTCATCGGCGTCAGTGGCTCGGGAAAGTCGACCTTTGCGGCGCGCCACTTCGGTGAGTACGAAACCCTCTCGAGTGACACATTCAGAGGGTGGGTCAGTGACGATCCGAACTCACAGGAGTCGACGTCCGATGCTTTCGAAGTGCTGGAGTTCGTCGCGGCCAAGCGTTTGCGACGCGGACGCCTCACGGTGGTCGACGCGACCAACGTCCAGCCCGCTGCGCGCAAGCGACTCGTTGCGTTGGCTCGCGAGCACGACATACTGCCGGTGGCAGTCGTGCTCGATGTTCCGGAATCGGTCTGTTCTGCACGAAACGACGCACGCTCTGATCGGACGTTCGGACGCGACGTGATTCGTCGCCAGCACCAACAGTTGACTCGCTCGCTCCGCGGGTTGGGTAAGGAAGGTTTCCGTTCGGTTCACATCCTCAGAGGTGAGGACGCGGTTTCCGAAGCCACATTCTTGCGCCACCCGCTCCGCAGCGATCTGCGTGTCGAGCGTGGTCCGTTCGACGTCATCGGTGACATCCACGGATGTCGAAGTGAGCTCGAGACGCTCCTCGTGAAACTCGGCTACACCGTCGACTTCGGGACGGATGGCAGAGCTGTCGATGCGGTGCCGCCGGTCGGGCGAACTGCCGTCTTCCTCGGTGACTACGTGGATCGGGGACCGGATTCGGTCGGTGTGCTGCGTCTGGTCATGGGGATGGTCGCGGCGGGACATGCGATAGCGGTTCCGGGTAACCACGAGAACAAACTCGTCAAGGCGCTGCGCGGTAAGAAGGTCACGCCGAGTCACGGACTCGCCGAGACCCTCGAGCAGATGGCCAGCGAGTCGGCGGAGTTCCGCGAAAGCGTCGTCGACTTCTGTGACGGTCTCGTCGCGCACCTCGTCCTGGACGACGGCAAACTCGTTGTCGCGCACGCCGGTCTCAAGGAGGACTACCACAACAGGGCGTCCGGCCGAGTGCGAAGCTTTGCGCTCTACGGTGAAACCACCGGTGAGACGGACGAATTCGGCCTGCCCGTTCGATACCCGTGGGCGCAGGACTACCGAGGATCAGCGATGGTCCTCTACGGTCACACTCCGGTGCACGAGGTGGAATGGATCAACAACACCGCGTGCCTCGACACCGGCTGTGTGTTCGGTGGATCCCTCACCGCCCTTCGATACCCGGAACGAGAGATCGTGTCGGTTCCGGCGGAGCAGGTTTGGTACGAGCCGGTGGTACCGCTGGCACCGCCGACTCGTGATCCGGATGTGCTCGATCTCGCCGACGTCCTCGAAACAACCGGCGTCGACACCGAACTGCGCGGTCGAGTGTCCGTTCGCACCGACAACGCTGCCGGCGCCTTGGAAGTGATGAGCCGATTCGCCGTCGCGCCGCAATGGCTGCGGTACCTACCGCCGACCATGGCGCCCTGCGCGAGCGCCCAATCCGATGATTATCTGGAACACCCGTCGACCGCGTTCGACGCATACCGGGCCGGCGGAATCGGAACAGTGATCTGCGAAGAGAAGCACATGGGTTCGCGGGCAGTGGTGCTCGTGTGCCGTGATCGATCGGTTGCTCAGTCCCGCTTCGACGCACCGGATGCGCTCAGCGGGATGGTGCACACCCGCACCGGCCGCCAGTTCTTCGACGACGACCTGACTCAGCAGTTGATCGACGACATCGCCGCCGCAGTCACCTCCGCTGCGTTGTGGGAAGAGTTGGGCACCGACTGGCTGCTCCTCGACTGCGAATTGTTGCCGTGGAACGTCAAAGCGGAAGGTCTGCTGCGCTCGCAGTACGCGTCGGTCGCCGCGGCCGGGCGATCAGACCTCACAGCTCGCGAGGCCGTGTTGGCGCGGGCCGGGTCGCGGGGCCTGGACGTGGCGGAGATGTTCGAACAGACAACTGTTCGGGCCGCCAGTATCGAGCGCTTCGGCGAGGCGTACCGACGGTACGTGTGGCCGACGAACGGACTGGACGGCGTCACCATCGCGCCGTTCCAGATTCTGGCGGCCGAGGGCAAGTCGTACGGGGAACGGGATCACGAATGGCACCTGGGTATTTCGGACCGCCTGGCCGCGGCCGACCCGAGTCGATTTACCACTACACGTCGCCTGGTGGTCGATCTCGGTTCCGAAGACTCGGTGTCCGAAGCGACGAAGTGGTGGGAGTCGCTCACCGGTGACGGTGGTGAGGGGATGGTCGTCAAACCGCTGGCGAATCAGATTCACGGACCGCGGGGGTACAACGCGAAGGTTCAGCCGGGGATCAAGGTTCGCGGCCGGGAGTACCTGCGATTGATCTACGGTGCCGACTACCTCGAACCGTCGACGCTTGCGAGATTGCGTAACCGCAACCTCGGACACAAGCAGTCGATGGCGCTGCGCGAGTACGCGCTCGGCATGGAGGCGGTATCCAGGCTCGTCGACCGTGAACCATTGTGGCGAGCGCACCAGGCCGTGTTCGCAGTGTTGGCTCTCGAATCGGAGCCGGTCGACCCGCGGTTGTGACGGCCGGTGCCCGGGCTCGGATTGATACCGTCGGGTATGGGTGTGATTGCGCGCTTGGACGGTTTCAACCGACGCCATCCGTGGAGTCACAACGATCACTACGGCCGGTGGGTTCTACGTAATCTGCGCGGAGTCAGGTCGGGTCGCGCTCTCGACGTGGGGAGCGGGACCGGCAATCTGATCGACCTCTTGCGGCGGCGGTTCGACGTGGTGGTCGGTGTGGAACCTGACCTGACGACGTCTGCCGCCGTG
Organism: Rhodococcus sp. AQ5-07; assembly: GCF_009707305.1. Lineage (NCBI taxonomy): Bacteria > Bacillati > Actinomycetota > Actinomycetes > Mycobacteriales > Nocardiaceae > Rhodococcus > Rhodococcus sp. AQ5-07. Next base: position 1,488,163 of record NZ_CP046099.1, read on the forward strand.
CGCGCAAGGTTTGTCGACGACGAGAACGTGATCATCGAAGCACGGCGGATCGAGGACTTTGCATCCGAGGCGAAGTACGACGCGATCACAGTCGTCGCGGCGTTGCATCATCTTCCACTCGAAGAGTCGATGAAGCGGCTGAGCGGCCTGCTCGAACCGGGCGGCCGGCTCGTCGTGGTCGGGTGTTATCGATCGACCACAGCCACCGACGCACTCCTGTCGGTGTTGGCGACCGTGTGCAATCCCGTCGTCGGCGTCGTCAAGCATCGACGGGTTGCCTCCGAGCCACTGAAGGCGATGACGGTTCCCACCGCGGAACCGAGTGAGTCGATGGCTGACGTCCGACGCGCGGCCGCGTTGTATTTGCCAGGTAGCCGGATCAGGAGACGACTGTTCTGGCGATACACCCTGATCTACGACGCGACCGTCGCTGCCGCGTCGGTGGGGGAGTGAGTAGACCGCTGCGGTTCGCGGGGAAATGCGCGTCGGCCGAACCCGACTATCACCAACGAACCGATCATCAGAGTGGCCCCGATGCCCGCCAGATGTGAGAGCCCGCCACCGTCGACGACGGCAGAGCCGAGCAAGGCACCCGTAGCAATCGCGATTTGGAAAACGACCACGTAGACGGCGGAGGCTCGGTCGGTCCCGATCGGGACGGCGCGCAGAACCGAGGACTGGAGGCAGATCGGAACGGTGGTGAACGCCGCACCCCACAAGATCGTGGCGACAACTGCGAACGCTCCCATCGACGGCGCCAAGAGCCAGAAGATGGCCAGCGCGCCTGCCACCGTCGCGATCGAGATGAGCGTGAAGAGACGCGGTCGGCGGTCGTAGTACTTGCCGGCGACCCACACTCCGACTGCGCCGGCGGCGCCGTAGACCAGAAGCATCGCGGTACGGATGCCACCGGACGAGCCGAGGCTTTCCTCCACCAGAAGTGTGAAGAACGTGTACGAAGCGAACTGCCCCAGGGCGGCAAACAGCGTTGCCGCGCAGATGACGGCGAGTGCCCGTTTCATCGCCGGTGTCGGCTTCGGTTTGTCTCGCTTGCTCCGATGGTGTTGATCGACCGGCATTTCGGGCAACGCACGATGCAGTGAGAAAGCGATGACCACTGCCACCACACCGATTGCCGCCGACGCAGTCCGCCAACCCCAGGATTGGCCGATCGCCGAAGACAGTGGACCTCCGAGAACAAAAGCGAGAGACGTACCGGCATACACCATCGCGATTGCCTTGCCCTGTTGTCCGCGCGGAACCAGAGTGGCTGCGACCGGGGCAACGACAGCCCAGAACACTCCGTGCGTCGCAGCGCAGAGCAATCGTCCGATCACCAGCATCGGATAGTTGACGGCCAATGCTGCGACCAGTTGCGACACCGCGAGGGTGGCCACCGTCAGAACGACAACACGTCGGCGCGGCCAAGTTTTGACCGCTCCGATCAGCGGAAGCGTCAAGACCGCGACACCGTATGCGTAGAAGGTCAGCAGTAGGCCGACACGCCCTTCGGTGACGTCGAGGTCCGTCGAGATTTCGCTGAGCAGTCCGACGGGGAGCATTTCGGCCGTCACGTAGGCGAAGGCTGCTCCGGCCAGTGTCATCAGCCGTAGCGTGGTTGCCTTCGGCAGTCGAACAGTCATGTTGTGTAACGATACATGTATCGATACACACCTGCGCAATGGATATTTTGCACTCGCTATGCTGATGCTCATGGCCATACGTGCGCAGCGTTCGAGTCGTCCGACGATGGCCGACGTCGCCAAGGCCGCAGGCGTGTCGGTGATGTCGGTGTCGTACTCCTTCGCGCAGCCCGAGCGCGTGTCTGAATCAACGCGGGCCAAGGTGTTCGCCGCCGCCGAAGAGCTCGAGTACGCGGGCCCTAACCGGGCGGCGCAGTCCTTGCGGAGCGGGAAATTCAACAACATCGCGGTCGTCTTCAGCGAGAAGCTGACGTACGCCTTCGAAGACGCAGTAGCTCGGCGATTCCTCTCGGGAGTCGCCGAAGCGTGCCTGGATGCGAACGCCGGGCTGATGATGCTGCCGAACTCGGGGAAACCGGGAGACGTCGACAGAGTTCGCGACGCGGCAGTAGACGGCTTTGTCGTCTGGACCACCGTCTTCGACGATCCCATCCTTGACGCGATTGTCGGCACCGGAAAACCCGCATGCATCCAGGGTGGGCCGTTGCACGAGGGTGTGGATCTCGTCGGGATGGACGATGTTGCCGGCGCCGTTGCGATCGCGGCAGTCGGGTTGTCGGGGGCGCAGCGCCCCGCGGTGATCAGCCTTCCGTGGGATCGTGAGCGTCGGTCCGAGATTCGGATGGACGTGGTTTCAAGTGAAGCGTTCTTTCCGGTGTCCCGCCATCGGCTCGAGGGCTACGAGCGCGCCGTCCGCGACGCGGGCCTCGATTGGCCCTCGGTGCGGGTGGGGGTCGTCACCGTCAACGAGCGGAGCGAGGGTGCGCGGATGGCTCGGTCCCTGCTCGACGTTCCCGAGAGCCGAAGGCCCGATGTCATCTTGGCGATGAGTGACGAACTGGCTCTGGGGGTTCTGGACGCGATCCGTGAACTCGGCCTCGCGCTGCCCGACGATGTCGCAGTCGTCGGATGGGACGACACAACAGCCGCATCGGACGCCGGCTTGACCACAGTTCGCCAGTCCCTGTTCGATCAAGGGCGCAATGCAGCTCGCGTGGTTCTCGGGCTGGACGATGCGGTGGAGCCGGTCGAGTGGTCGGTGCGTCGGCGAACTTCGACACGATGATCACGCCGGTAGTGGTCGACGCTCTGCGTCTTCGGTGGTTCGTTCCTCCCGAATTGGGGGAGACCGTCCGGTGGGGACTTTCCTGGAATGTCGACAGCCCGAGCAGGTGGGTGGTAGTCGAGCCGGCGTGGGTCTTGACGGCGGAAGTGCGAACGAGTTCGAAACCATTGATGTGGAGACTGCCTCGCGACGGGTCAGACATCCGGGAGCCGGTCCAGCCGGCGATCGCTCGCGTCGGCGCACTGCAATTCATGTTCGACGCCGAACTACCGTTGCCGTCTCGGATCGAAGCCGCGGGCGCTTTGCAACTACGCGCCGGAACTCCTCGTGACGACACAAATGCCCGTCAGGCGTGGACCGATTTCGACGAGAATGCCTCTACTACCGGAGTGGTTCGCCGTCTACGGCTGATGTCGATGGAGTCCGACATGCTGCCCGACCCGAAGTTTCCGCACGGCCCGAACTGGGGTTGGGCATCGAGGCAGTTCGTGTCCGGGTCCGAGCGGTTCTACGAATTGGCCCGCGCGCCTCGCGCGTTGCGCTCGTATCAGCTGACCGATCGTGAATACGGGCCGCGGCGCGAGGACCTCCTCCTGGTCGACCTCGAGACGGCTGCTTGATCGTTGGGACCTGACACCGTTTTCATTCAGTGGACACAGGCACCAGCTGACCGGAACCAGTGTCTGCTCGACGAAACCGGTGCCAGGTGCTTCGACTAGCGCGCTCTGCCGACCACGTTTAGTGCGTATTTACCGGGCGGCGCCCCGACATGCTTGACGAAGTGCCGCGACAGGTGGGATTGATCGTGGAATCCGACGTCGACGGCCATGTCCGCCAATTCGCGAACGGCGAGGATTGCGCGTCGCGCCAGATCGATCCGACGTCCCGTCACGTACTTGTGAGGCGGAAGCCCGAAATGCTTCGCGAAGTTCTTGATCAGATACGTGGGGTTCCGTTGCAGGATGTTCGACGCTTCCCGCATCGTGATTCCCGTTGTGAGTCGCGCATCGAGCAGGTCCCGAAGTTGATCGGCAACGCGTTCGTCAACGGTCGGCGTGTGAAGGGATCGACCTGTGGCCGGTGTGAGGATCTTGTTCAATCTTTCAGCGAGGAACCTCAGGCGACTTTCGGCTTCGAGTGATTCGCCGTCCGGGCCGAGTGCAGAGTGCAGTTGATCGATGCGGTGGCGCAGTAGAGGGTCTCGAATCTCGGGGCTGTCCACCGCCGGGCCTATGAGGACCTCGCCGAGAACTGACGTGTCGAGGTAAAGGATTCGTTGACGAAATCCGGCCTCGGTGACCGGAACTCCGTCGTGTGCGATGGCTGGCGGCAACAGAGTCACGATCTCGGGTGCTGCGCCATGAGCGCGATGATCGAGGTCGTATGCAATCGTGCCGCGGTCGACGAGCATCAGAGACCACTGATCGTGCGTGTGTTTGGGATAGGCGTGTCCGACGAAATCGGCATGGAAGACCTCGGTGATTCCCGCGAGGCCCGGTGCCCACGCGGTGATCTGTGCGCCGCGGGGATCCATGTCAGAAACGTACAAGACGCAGCTGCCGCGGGTGACGAAGAGTGGCGGGGTCGTCATCGCGGTGGTGGCGCGCCCGAGGGAGGAACAACATGAACAGTTCGGCAACAGCGGTATCGCTCCGCGAGAAGTTCGGTCAGTTCACCGAGCACTGGTCGCCCAAGAAGATTGCGGTCCTCAATGATTACGAGATCAAGATCGTCAAGATCAAAGGTGAATTCGTCTGGCACTCCCACACCGACACCGACGAAATGTTCCTGGTGACGAAGGGGCAGATTCGAATCCAACTCCGAAACGGAGATGTTCCACTGGGGCCCGGTGAACTGTTCGTGGTACCTCGCGGAGTCGAACATTGCCCGATCGCCGAGGAAGAAGCGGAGGTGATGTTGATCGAACCCGTCGGCGTGGTGAATACCGGGAACGTCGGAGGACCGCGAACTGCAGTGCTCGAGGACTTTTCGTAGTTACCGGCTCTTCCAATCCAGGGGATTGGTACGCAACGGCAGGGCCATTCCCGATCTCCAGAGCGTCGCCGCGCGAGAGTGCGGACGGAGCTCGACCTCGCGCCGCATCGATTGCGCGAACTCGTCGGTGAACCCTGTTCGCGGGTACTCCGCGATTGTTGCATCAACAGTTGCTCGCGGAATTTCGGGCGCACGCCGACCGGCAACGTCGAAATGCGCTGCGGCATGCAATAGATAGGCGTCAGCGCCCGCGCCGCGGTCGACGGTCAGATCCATGTGTAGACGGATCGCTTCGCCGATTCGCCGTACCGACCTCTCCGAAGTTCCCACTCGGGTCGCGAGTTCTTCTGCGTCTGCGGCACTGATGTAGGTGAAACACCCGTGCTCGGCCGATCCTTCTGCGCCCAGTCCGACATCGTGAAGGGCGCACGCAGTGAAGAGATCTTCGGGGTCGTACTCGATCGCATCGATCTGCGCGAAGGCGTCGGCCCAGATCCAGCAGCGCAGGCTGTGGTTCAAGACCGCGGGGGAGAGGGTTCCTCTGGCGTGATCGAGCGCTTCGCTGCACAGCTTGGTGTCCGGGAGTGGGCGTTTGCGCAGCTCGGGTGTGCGAGTGGGGTAGCGGCCGAGCCGCAGCCGGAGCATCGACGGCGTGCTCATGGCCTGCGCAGCAGCCGCGCGGGCCATGAGCTGTATCTGCTCGAGGGTGGTCAGCTCACCAGGGCGCATCGAATTCCTGTCTGAGGTAGGGGGCAGCTGGATATGAATCTAGTTGTCAGGTCAGATCCTTCGTTCGATATAGATATCTGTCGACGACGGAAACACTGAATTATCCGAACAATGTCGATCAGTTTGCACCAATCAACGGTTGAACCAATTCGGAAATCTCACCGCTCGCAACAATCAAGTTTCATCACGCAAAGACGGCGGGGGTGGCTCAGATGACGCCGAACCCGACGATCCCCGGGACTTCCGACGGGACGATGCGATGGAGCATGACCTTGTTGTTCTCGTTGCCGCCGACGGTCGTCAGAGTGCCGCCGTCGTTGACCAGAACGACGTTGACGTGTTGGCCGAAGGGGCTCGAGTCGCCGTACAGGATCGTGTCGCCGACCTTGGGCTGGTAGTCCTGACCGTAGGGGACAAACGCGTCGACGGACTCGTAATACTCCTGCAGCGTGTACACCCCGGGGATGCGCCACGACCCTGAGTTGGGGTTCGAGAACGGCGTGCCGATCTGGTTCATCGACCAGCTCACGAAATCGGCACACCACGATTCTTCGACACCCTCGGCGTATTTGGTGCCGGGACTCCCTGACTCCCACTCCTGCTCGAGGACGCCCAGTAGCGCACTCTGCTGAGCGCTGAGAATGCCGTGGTCGACGGCCGGGAACGAATCGAGATTCTCGCCGGCAAGAGCGTCGTCGCCGCGCGCGAACCACCACAGTGCGCCGGCGACAGCTACGACCACCACAACGCCGAATACGCCCAGAACAGCGAGAGTGCGTCTGGGCGTATTCGGTGCGTGCGACATCACGCCACGATAGTCAATTACTCGAGCGGGGGTGCCGAGCGATCGATCGTCGTCGCGAGTGGCTTCTCCTTGACGAAGAGCAACAGGACAACTGCCGCGATGACCAAGGGGACGAGGTACAGGAAGATCGGCGCCAGCGCGTCGTTGTACGCACCGACGATGATCTCGCGAACCTGGCTGGGCAACTTCCAGAGGATTCCCGGGGTCAAGGAGTTCTCGTCACCACCGACCGCGCCGCCATTCGCGGGGAGTCGCTCGGCCAGGAGATTGGTCAGACGCGAGGCGAACAGGCTGCCCACGATCGCGCTGCCCAACGACGCACCGATCTGACGGAAGAAGTTGTTCGACGCGGTGGCCGTTCCCACTTCGGCCGCGGGGAAGGTGTTTTGCACGATCAAGATCAAGATCTGCATGACGAGGCCGAGGCCGATACCCATGAGTGCGATGTAGCAACCGAAGACCAGCAGTGAGGTCGACGGCGTCAGACGTGAGAGCAGGACAAGAGCGACTGCGACGATGGATGTTCCGACGATGGGGAAGATCTTGTAGCGGCCGGTCTTGCTGACCAGCTGACCGGATCCGATGGAGGCGACCAGCAGGCCTGCCATCATCGGAATCATCATCAGTCCTGCTTCGGTGGCGTTCTTACCGGTCACCATCTGGATGTAGGTCGGCAGGTATGCGAGCGCACCGAACATCGCGATGCCGATGATCAGACCCGCGACCGTGGTCAACACGAAGTTTCGTTGAGCGAACAGGTGCATCGGAATTACCGGTTCGTCAGCACGCTTCTCGACGAAGACAAACGCCACTGCGGTCACGATGCAGCCGATGATCAACCCGATGATGACGCCTGACCCCCAGGCGTAGGTGTTGCCGCCCCAGGTGGTGAACAGGATCAGACAGGTTGCGGCCGTTGCGACGAGGATCATTCCCAGATAGTCGATGCGAGGTTTGCCGAGGTTCGGCTTCCGCAGGTGAAGGAATGCCATTGCGCTCGCGATTGCGAGGAGCCCGAGGGGGATGTTGATCCAGAATGCCCAGCGCCAGCCGATGCCCTCGGTGAACCATCCACCGAGAAGGGGGCCGGCAACCGAAGCCAGTGCGAACACGCCGCCCATCGCACCCATGTACCGGCCGCGTTGCCTGGCCGGGACGACGTCGGCGATGATCGCCTGGGACAGCAGGATCAATCCGCCGCCGCCGAGTCCTTGCACGGCTCGACCAGCGATGAGTGTGGTCATGTCGTGGGACAGACCGCCGATCACCGAACCGACGATGAAAATGCTGATGGCGCCGATGAAGAGGCCCTTGCGCCCGATCAGGTCACCGAGTTTTCCGTACACCGGCATCATGACGGTCGAGGCGAGGATGTATGCCGTCGTCACCCAGACCATGTGGTTGACGCCGTTCAATTCGCCCACGATGGTCGGGAGCGCGGTGCTGAAGATCATCTGGTCGAGCGATGCCAGAAGCATCGTGATCATAAGCCCGACAAAAACGAGGATGATCGACCGTTTGTCCGGCGCGGCCTCGGTATCGGTATGCGTGCCGTCGGGCTCGACGGTCGCAGCTTCTCGAGTGGACATGTAGTTCCTTAGTTGAGTGACAGCTGGTGCGAGAGAGTGTGGATCAGCTCTCGGACCTGAGTATTCGAGCCATCAGGAGTAGTGCCGGATCAAGCAAGTCGGTTCTGGGGCTTGCCCGTTCACTGTTCTGCCATTTTCGGAAGACGTAACGCATCGCGGCGCCTGCGGTGATGACCGTTGCCGTGGCTTCGTCGGCAGCGGCTGTATCCGAGTGCAGGCGGCGATACTCGGTTCTGTGCGACAACTCCCGCGTGAGGATCCGGGTGAGCGTGTCTTCAAGATCGTGGAAGGTGGCCAGATGTTGTTGCAACAGCGTGGGATGACGTTCGAACAATTCGCGTCGATGCGCGAGCAGATCGGGTCGCTCGTCGACGATCTGCATCGCCGCCTCGAAGACCGCGAGGGCGCCGCGCAGCGGATCGTCCGGGTGCTCGCCGATGAGCGTGAGCATGGTTGCCTCACTTGGCACGACGAGCATGAGCCCACCGATCGCCGCGTCCTTGGTGGGGAAGTAGTTGAAGAACGTGCGGGTCGACAGATTGCAGGCCTCGCAGATCTTCTCGACGGTCACTTCGTCATAGCCCAGGTCGAGGACGAGTTCGACGGCAGTGTGCTCGATCAACTGCCTCGTCGCAATTCGTTTTCGTTCGCGCAATCCGAGAGTTTCGGTTCCCATTTCATCCATAATTGCACAGAGTGCAAAGTTTCATCGAATGCAATATTTCGCCCAAGAATGCCTCATGAAATGCAAAAATGGGGATCGGGTGCCTGGTGGATAAGATGAACCGCGTGGAAGACACCTTGCCCCCTTGCCCCGAATGCGCCGGCGAATACACCTACGAGATGGGCGCGTTGATGGTCTGCCCGTCCTGCGCGCACGAGTGGGCGCCGACCGGTAGTGCCGGCGAGGACTCGGGTGTGGTGAAACTGGGTGTGGTGAAAGATGCCGTAGGAAACATCCTTGCGGACGGAGACACGGTGACGGTCGTCAAGACACTCAAGGTGAAGGGCAGTCCGACCGGCATCAAGTCAGGTACGAAAGTGCGCAACATCCGCCTTGTTCAGGGCGTTGGCGACCACGACATCGACTGCAAGGTCGACGGCATCGGACCGATGCAATTGAAGTCGAGTGTCGTCAAGAAGGTGTGACCGGACAGCGATAGATGTCGGCTCGAAATCCTGTTCAGTTTCGACGGTTCGATAGCCACAATCGAGGAGATCTTCGACCGCTCGAACGAATGGACCGAACTGTGCCGAACTCGATCTGCCTGGCGCCCGCACTCGATAACACCACACTCGATACAGACGAGCAGTGGGAACGCATCGTCGATGCGCTGACACGCAGGGGATTGTTCGGCGCCGGGCTCGGTGTCGCGGCTGCGACATTGCTGGCAGCGTGCAGCAGCGACGAAAACGGCTCGGCGCCAAGTGGTCTCGTCACAGTGCAGGATGAGACGGGCAGTGTCGAGATTCCGTCGGATCCGCAGCGAATGGTCATCGCCCACGTCAGCGCCATGGCGACGGTCCTCGACCTCGGTGTGCCGCCGGAGAAGATCGTCGGCGGCTTCTTCGGTCTCGAAGGGGTGGGCGGCGACGCGGTGTTGCGCACGATGCCGGAGGCGGCGAACATCCCGAACCTCGGCACGGCGGGAACGTGGAACAAGGAAGCGATCATCGGCGCGTCGCCGGATCTGATCGTCATGCTCCTGACCGCCGGAAATGCTTATGCGGCAAAGTCCTACGACGAACTCTCTGCGACCGGTGTTCCAGTGTTCGCCGGCTTCAACGGGTACCTCACGTGGGACGAGATGAAGAAGTTGGTCACCTCGATGGGCGTCGCGGTCCGACGGGAAGAAGCTGCTGCGGAATTGAACGCGAGAACGGAAGAGCACCTCCTCGCAATCAAGGATCGGCTCTCGGCCCTCGGCTCGCTACCGTCGGTGACGCTGCTGCGTACCGGCGAAAACGGTGTCGTCTACAACCAGGTCGACGCTCTTCTCGATGCTCTCGGTTTCCCGGGCGATCGAGCTACATCGGAGGAGTTCACCCGCACACTCACAGCGGAGCAACTCGATCAGGTGACCAGCGACGTGATCATCGTGGGTGCATTCCAGGACCAGCAGGACGTCCGCGCGCAGTTGGCAATGAACCCGCTCTGGGAGCGTCTTCCCGCTGTCCGCTCGGGGAACGTCCATTGCGTCGACGACAGCCTGTGGGGCTCGGGCTATTCTCCTCGCGCGACCGAGCTGCGACTCGACGACATCGAGCGGATCTTCAGCTGACTCCGTCGTGTCACCTCGACTTATCGGTGCATTACCTCGAGAATCATGATCATGGACAAAATCAGGTTCTTCGAGCTTGTCACCGAATGGTTCGAAGTACTCGGTGTTGTCGCCATGGTCCTCGGGTTCGTGTTCGCATTCGTGATCGCGGGGCGCGCCTGGAGTCGAACGCGCGACGGTAGTTCAGCGTTTCGCACTCTGCGCGAGACGATGGGTGCGGTCATCCTTCTCGGGCTCGAGATCCTTGTCGCCGCTGATCTGGTGAAGACTGTGACGTCTTCACCGTCGCTGACCGACGCCGCAGTTCTGGGCATGATCGTTCTGATTCGGACCGTGTTGAGCCTGTCGATTCAGATCGAGATCGACGGGGTACTTCCGTGGCGCAAGGCGTTGGTGTCAAGTCCGGAACTCCTGGTACGCGCAGCGCGCGGATCAGGAGGCCGAACGACGCCCGACGCGTCGAGTTCGTAGCGATAGCCGTTGCGAGTGAAAGGTCGGGCAGATGACAGCAGTGCGTACCGAGCATCCCACTGTCGACGAGAGGCGGGCGCGCGGCCGCCAGGCGCGTAGAGATACGCCATTGGCCGCGCTCGCGGATCTGACAGAGAGCGACCGCGATCCGATATCACTGCTGGAATTGCAGGCGAAGTCGCGGGTACAGGACCTGGTGCCCATCCGATACGGGCGCATGTCGGCGTCCCGGTTCTCGTTCTTCCGTGGTGCTGCCCTGGTGATGACGGACGACTTGTCCCGAAGCCCTGATTCCGGCCTGAACAGCCAACTCTGCGGCGACGCACACCTGAGCAACTTCGGTATCTATGCGACGCCCGAGCGAAAGCTCGCGTTCGACATCAACGACTTCGACGAAACGTACCCGGGGCCGTTCGAATGGGACGTGAAACGGCTGGCCGCCAGTTTGGCGATCGCAGCGAAGGACAACGGATACTCCGGCAAAGAGCGTAAGAAGATCGTTCGCGGGTGTGCGGCCGAGTATCGCGAAACCCTGATCGCTCAGGCAGGATTGGGGAACCTCGCAGTTTGGTACGCGCACATCGCACCCGAAGACGGACTGGAAGAACTTCGCGTCGATTTGAAGAAGCGAATGCTCGAGCGGACCCAGGCGACGTTGGACAAGGCTCGTCGCCGAGACAGCGCTCAGGCTGCCGGCAAATTCACCGAAATCGTCGACGGGAGAAGGCGGTTCATCAGTGACCCGCCGCTGATCGTGCCGGCAGAGGAATTGTTCGCGGGCACCGACCTCACTCAGATCGAGGAGTTGCTACGTCAGCGCGTTCGTTCCTATCGAAGCACGTTGCAGTGGGACCGTCGGGTGTTGCTCGAAAGCTTCGAGATGACGCACATCGCGCGGAAAGTTGTCGGTGTCGGGAGCGTCGGAACGCGCGCGTGGATGATCCTGATGAAAGGCGTCGACGACGACGATCCGTTGATCCTGCAGGTCAAGGAGGCGCAGCCGTCCGTTCTCTCGGCGTACGTCGATGGCCCCACCTTCTCCAACGAGGGCGAACGAGTAGTGAACGGGCAGCGCCTGATGCAGGCCACCAGTGACATCTTCCTGGGGTGGGAGCGCGGACCGGGACTCGACGAGGATGAGCACGACTTCTACATCCGCCAACTTCGGGACGGCAAGGGATCAGCGGTCATCGAAACCATGAAACCTGAAGGGATGGAACTCTACGGGCGACTATGCGCGAGGGTCCTGGCCTATGCGCATGCTCGCTCGTCCGATCGGATTGCGATCGCCGAATATCTCGGTGACGGAACCGAATTCGATTTCGCGATCGGGGAGTTCGCGGCTGCCTACGCCAAACGCAACGCACGCGATCATGCCGCTTTGCTGACCGCGATCGACGACGGTCGCGTGTCAGCAGAGCGGGGAGTGTGACGACTCAGGCGAACACGCCGTCGAGCCAGGCCTGCCACGCTGCCGTTGCTGATCCACCGTCAGCGCCCTCTGCGAAGAGGTGATGGGCCGCGTCGACGGTGCCGCCGAAGGCGTTTCGTCCGTAGAACCGCAGCAATGCGTCCTCGGTACGCAAGCCGATGAACCAGTCGTTGATGTAGTCGACAATCGCGTCGACGGTTCCGATTCCGGGGACTTCCACCGACGCGGCTTCACCGACAGCGGTGCCCGAGGTGATTCCGAGGGCGCTGCGAAGCGTTCCCATCGCTTGCGGCGAGGACGAGGATTCCGGGCCTTCGGCTGAGACATAGGTGACGGGTTTGCCGGCGAAGTACCGCACGTATTGGCCGAGACTGTGCAGGTAGAAGTCCGTGTGCTTACTCGCGCCGTCGTACTGGTTGTCCCAGTCCTCGGCAAACACTCCGGCGTGGACGTAGCGGACAACGGCGGTGCTCTCGTCGCGGGCCTCGACGACGTACTCGAGGTTGTTGAACCAGCCGTCGGGGCCTTGCATGTGGATGGCTAGCTCGCGGGGCGGCTCCCACGTCGCGATGATCGGGCTGTCCGGACTACTGCCGTCCGCAGGGATTTCGAGCGGGGACGGGAACATCCAGCCGGCCGTCTCTGCCGAGATTGCGGCCCAGATCTGCTCGGGAGTTCCGGGGACGACCACCTCGCGGCGGATTTCGAATTTCTCGGACATCGCTACTGCTCCGTTTCGGGTGTGGTGACGTGGGGTGTGGTGAGACTGGGATGCAGGGCGACAACCAAGCGGTGATTGCGCCCGGCTTCGGAATTGCCGTCGTGGTATTTGGCCACGAGTGAGTTGACCGACTCGCCGAGTTCGCCGGCGAAGGCGGCGCGGTCGGCCGCCGTGGCAAAGGTGATGTCGCTGTCGATGGCAAAGGACGCCAACGGTTTTCCGGCCGCAGTTGCGCCGGCGATCAGTTCGCCGACCTCTCGGACGATCCGCGCCGCGAGAGTGACGAGCCAGCGCGCCGAGAGCTGATCCGGGAACCGGCTCGGGTCCGGCGCGAGCGCGGACATTGCAGCGGGGGAGATGACGTACGACGCGGCGCTGGCCTGCATGATCCGCTCCGTCATGTTTCCCCGCTTGCGCTCCTCGACGAGTTCGACGAGTCCGTGTTCCTCGAGAGTGCGCAAGTGGTAATTGATCTTCTGGCGCGTCAAGCCCACTCGGGGTGCCAGCGAGGATGCTGATGCCGGGACTGCCAGTTCAGCCAGAATCCGTTGGCGGATCGGATCGAGCGAGGCCTCGGCAGCTGCGGGACGATCGATGACTGCAACTTCCAACATGAGAAAACCATCCCACCGACAACCAAATCTGTCAAGACAGAAAAAATTGTCGGCGGGATGGTATTTCGGAGGTTCTCTACCGCTTCAGATCGGGCGGATTGTTCAGATCCCGCGCCGAGTACGTGTCACACGACGAAATCTGGCCGGTCTGGTATCCGGTCTTGAACCACGCCTGCCGCTGTGCGGAGGAACCGTGTGTCCAACCTTCGGGGTTGACCCGACCGGTCGTGGACTTCTGGATGCGGTCGTCGCCCACCGATGACGCCGCCGAGAGGGCGTCCCGAATATCGCTCTCGGACAAGGGCTTCAGGAATGGTTGACCGGTCGCTTCGTCGGGAATCGTGTCCGCAAAATGTGCCCAGACGCCGGCGTAGCAATCGGCCTGGAGTTCGGTGCGAACCGCGCCGGACTGCTCGCCCTGTGGGTCAGCTTGCGCGCGGCCGATGTCGCCGAGCTGATTCTGGATGTGATGTCCGAACTCGTGAGCGACCACGTACTCCTGTGCGAGCGGTCCGGCACTGGAACCGAAACGGTCGACGAGCAATTGAAAGAAGCTCGTATCGAAGTACGCCGTTTGGTCCGCCGGGCAGTAGAACGGACCGACATCACTCGACGCCTGGCCGCAACCGGTGTTGACCGAACCGCTGAACAGAATGACTTCGGGTCGCACGTATGCCGTGCCGGTCTGCTTGACCAACTGCTGTTCCCAAACGTCGTCGAGGCTTCCGACGGTCAGTGTGACGCGGCAGTTCACATCGGCGTTTGCCTGAGCGCCGGTGCACTCGTCGACCGACGACAGTCCGGTCGACGAACTCGAAGTTTCGGTGGACGTGCCCAGTAGTGAGCCGGGGTCACCGCCGAACAACAGCGCCAGGATCAGAACGATGATGCCGCCCGCGCCACCGCCGATCGCGATCTTGCCGCCGCGGCCACCGCCGCCCCCGCCGCCTTGAACCTGAACGCGTCCCGCTTCGCCGCGGGCCCCCTCGTTGAAGGTCATCTATGTCCGCTTTCTGCTGTCGTGAACAAGTGCTTGCCGTCACTTCTGGAGATAGCTTCGCATGCGATGCGGGTCCGCGTTTCCGCTCTGCGCAGTTCGCTCCGTAGGATCGCAGGCAAAGTAGTCGGTCATCGGTTATTGGAAGTAGTTCGAAAGGAATCCCGTGCTGCGCACACATCTCGCCGGTTCATTGCGACCCGAGCAGGCAGAGCAGACCGTAACGCTCACCGGTTGGGTAGCCAGGCGTCGTGATCACGGCGGAGTGATCTTCATCGATCTCCGTGATGCATCCGGAGTTGCGCAGGTAGTTTTCCGGGCAGGTGACGTGGCCGAGCAGGCGCACCGTCTGCGCGCGGAATACTGCGTTCGCGTAACCGGAACGGTCGAGGTTCGCCCCGAGGGCAACCAGAACTTCGAGATCCCCACCGGAGCAATCGAGGTCAACGCCACCGAACTCGAGGTTCTCAACGAAAGCGCACCGCTGCCGTTCCAGCTCGACGATCAGGTCGGCGAAGAAGCACGCCTCAAGTACCGATACCTCGACTTGCGTCGTGAAGGGCCCGGATCCGCAATTCGCTTGCGTTCCAAGGTAAGTGCCGCAGCGCGCGGCGTTCTCGCGCACCACGAGTTCGTCGAGGTCGAGACTCCGACGCTTACGCGTTCGACGCCAGAGGGTGCCCGTGACTTCCTCGTACCGTCACGCCTGCAGCCCGGTAGCTTCTACGCACTGCCGCAGAGCCCGCAGCTGTTCAAGCAGCTACTCATGGTCGGCGGCATCGAGCGCTACTACCAGATCGCGCGTTGCTACCGCGACGAGGATTTCCGCGCCGATCGTCAGCCCGAGTTCACTCAGCTCGACATCGAGATGGCTTTCGTCAACCAGGACGACATCATCCTGCTTGCCGAGGAAATCCTGACGGCGCTCTGGAAGCTCGTCGGCCACGAGATCAAGACGCCGATCGATCGCATGACCTACAACGAGGCAATGCGTCGTTACGGCAGCGACAAGCCGGACCTGCGTTTCGGTATCGAACTCGTCGAGTGCGCGGAGTTCTTCAAGGACACGACCTTCCGCGTCTTCCAAGCCGAATACGTTGGCGCCGTCGTGATGCCCGGTGGTGCAAGCCAGCCGCGCAAGCAGCTCGATGCCTGGCAGGAGTGGGCGAAGCAGCGCGGCTCCAAGGGCCTGGCGTACGTGTTGGTCGGCGAAGACGGCACTCTCGGTGGTCCCGTTGCCAAGAACCTGACCGACGCCGAGCGTGAGGGCCTGGCCGCTCACGTCGGAGCCCAGCCGGGCGACTGCATCTTCTTCGGAGCGGGCGCGACCAAGTCGACGCGCGCTCTCCTCGGCGCTGCCCGTGGTGAGATCGCCCGCAAGAAGGATCTCATCGATCCCGACGCGTGGGCCTTCGTGTGGATCGTCGACGCTCCGATGTTCGAGCCGACCGCCGACGCCACTGCATCCGGTGACGTTGCTCTCGGCCACTCCGCCTGGACCGCCGTGCACCATGCGTTCACGTCGCCGAAGCCGGAGTTCTTCGACACGTTCGACACCGATCCGGATTCCGCTCTCGCCTACGCCTACGACATCGTCTGCAACGGCAACGAGATCGGCGGCGGCAGTATTCGTATCCACCGCAAGGACATTCAGGAACGAGTGTTCAAGGTGATGGGTATCTCCGAGGAAGAGGCGCAGGAGCAGTTCGGCTTCCTTCTCGACGCCTTCGCCTTCGGCGCGCCTCCGCACGGCGGAATTGCTTTCGGCTGGGACCGCATCACCGCTCTCCTCGCCGGCATGGATTCCATCCGTGAGGTCATCGCGTTCCCGAAGTCCGGTGGCGGCGTCGACCCGCTGACGGATGCTCCGGCACCGATTTCTGCGCAGCAGCGCAAGGAATCGGGTATTGATGCGAAGCCCGAGAAGAAGTCAGAGGACAAGAAGTCCGAAGGCGACACCGTCGAAGCCAAGTAGAGCCGACACCGGATCGCCATGCTGCATTTGCGGGTGATCTGCCCGACCGAGCGCACCGAGCAAGTTCTCGGTGCGCTCGCGTCGCAGCGGGGCGCGACACACATCGTCGTATTACGTGATGTCGCGGTTCATCCCGCCGGCGACATGGTGGAGGCCGACGTCGCCCGTGAGGCGGCCAACGACGTCGTCGATGCTCTGACCGCTCTCGGCGTCGCCGAGGACGGCGGAATGACGCTCGTACCAGTCGAGACGGTGTTGTCGGCGGCGGCGCGCAAAGCTGAGCGCGACGTGCCGGGTGATCCCGCGGATTCCGTCGTGTGGGAGGAATTGCTGTCCCGCACTCGGGAAGAATCAACTCTCAACGGATTGTTCGTCGCGTTCCTGACGATCGCATGTCTGCTCGCGGCAATCGGCGTTGTCACCGACTCTCAGATCACGATCGTGGGCGCCATGGTCGTCGGCCCGGAGTTCGGGCCGCTGGCCGCGCTGGCTGTGGCACTCGTACGGCGGGATCGACGGTTGCGTCGACGTTCGATTCTCGCGCTCGCCGTCGGATTCCCCATCGCGATGGGCGTGACTCTCGCCGCAACGTTCGTGGTGAAGTTCTTCGGGTGGATGGACGTCGTGAGTCTCGAATCGCTCCACGAGGTCGATTTCGTCTACAAGGTCGGGCCCATCTCGTTTGTCGTCGCGCTTCTTGCCGGTGCGGCTGGAATGCTGGCACTCGTCTCGTCGAAGTCCGCTGCCTTGGTCGGAGTGTTCATCTCCGTCACCACGGTTCCTGCCGCCGGTTTCGCGGTGGTTGCGGCAGCAAACGGAGAATGGCGGATCGCCGGGTTGTCGTCGCTGCAACTGGCTGTCAACCTGGTCGGGATCGTCACTGCCTGCGTGCTCGTCCTCTGGGTCAGAACCCGGGCCGACGAGGAATTCGAAGCAGCGTTGAAAGGCATTTCTCGATTTGTCGACGAGGACAAAACTCCATGACATCGCCGGTTCGGAGTTCTGCTCACCGACAGCAGAATTCTCGCGAGAACTGTGTGCCGGTGTGGCGATTAGGGACTTTTGTCATCACCGCAGGTAGGCGGCAATTTCTGTCGCTGTGAGAGCTTGAATTCGCCGCTGTGAGTGGATGAGCTGGGCATGATCGGAGTCACTAACGGGTAAGTTGGTCGGTGATGACCGCATTACTGGCAGACCCCGTTTCCGAAGTCGTCGCAGCTGCTGAGCAGTTGCTGACACGCCGCACAGGGGCACCCGTAACCCTGGTGGATCCAGTCGATCTCGGGGGGAGTGGCCGCACCGTCGTGCTACGCGTACGTGTCGCCGAGAACCCGTTCTCGCTGCCTCGAACGCTGGTGATCAAGCAGGTCCGCGACAACTTCCAGGGAGCCACCAAAACCGCGATTGCGCTCCCCGCCGCGTCCGAAGGTGACTTCGACGTCGAGACCGCTTTCCTTCGTGAAGCGGTGTCGTATCAGTTCGCCAACGCGCTTGCCAAGGACGCACGCCCCGGCGCCGAACTGTTGGCGTCCGACCTCGATGCTCGCCTCTTGATCCTGAGTGATCTCGGCGACGCCACCGCAATCAGCGTCCGACTCGAAGACTCCGACCCGGACACCGTCACTCACACGCTGATGGCCATGGCGCAGGCCATGGGGCGCATGCACGCCGCGACCGTCGGCCGTGAGGACGACTTCACCGCACTGCTGCGTCGAGCCGAGGTCGCCCATTGCTCCGATGAAGTGGCGGATCAGGTGGGACGCGCAGTGGCCGGTGTTCCCGCGATGTTGGTGGAAAGTCTCGGCATCGATGTGAGTTCGGACATTCTCGAGCAGGTTCAGCACGCGCAGACACTGTTCAGTGGCGGTCGATTCCGCGCCTTCAGTCCGTCGGACCTGTGCCCAGACAACATCATCGTCAACGACGACGGCGTGCAGTTCCTCGACTACGAGTGGGGTGGCTACCGGGACGCCCTCCTCGACATCACCTACGCGTTGGTGTCGTTCCCCGGTTGCCTGTGCAACATCGACCTGACCGAAGAGCGGGCGTCGGCGATGGTCGATGCCTGGCGGGCCGAGGTCGTCGGGATGTGGCCGGCCCTGGCCGACGAGGCCGAATTGGGGCGCAGGATCGTCGAGGCCCAACTCATCTGGGTCTGGCTCAGCACCTATCTGTACCTGCCCGAGGATCATTCACGTATCGCCGCTGTCCGCGAGCACTATCTCTCGATTCCACGGGCCGACGCACTGGTGGGACGCTGGGCAAGACTCGCGCGTTCGGCGAAGCTCGCCGGCAACGACGCCGTCGAGGCACACGCCCGCGACGTCGTGGCGGCGCTGCGCACCGAGTTCAGTTGAGTTTCTGACTGATCACACGCAGAAGGGCGCCCGTGCATGCAGCACGAGCGCCCTTTTTCGGTCGAGTCCGCTCAGTTGTCGGAGACCAGATCGTTCTCGGACAGGTCCGTCGCCGCGAGCGCCGTCGCCAGATCAGGATGGCGGAACGTCGACGTCACCTGGTCGGCCACGACTCGGAAAGCCGAGGCCAGGGTCGCGGACTTGTCCGGTTCGGCCGCCCACGTTGCGGTCTGTTCGACGACGACCACGCCATGGTGGACGTACATCTTCCCGGGGACGAGCGTGATGCCGGCGTTGGTGGCCCACTCGCGCAGGGCAGCGAGTCCCTGGCTCGCGCCCTTGGGGCCGCCTACCTCGATGTCGTCACTCGACAACTGCAGAAGCGTGTCGATGTCTTGGGAGTTGAGTGCATCGTGCCACGCGAGGACGGTGGCGATCTCGGAGGTGCTCATGGCGACAACGCTATTACAGCGCCTTTGCCGAGGACGTGAGGGCTGGCGGAACTGCGGGTTGTGTCAAGCGTCGGTGGTCTCTAGTAGCGTCGATTCGTGAGCGATTGGCAAGCGGAAGACAGTGTGGGGGCGAAAGACGGCGTGGTGGCGGAAGACGGCGTGGTGGCGGAAGACGGCCTGTTCGAGGCAACTCCGGAGGAATCCGCGATCGTCGACGAACCCGATGTCGTGTCTGTCGCCGAGCGCGCATTGTCCTCGGTGCCGCCTGGTGCTCCTCTGGCTGTCCGCATGCGCCCCCTCACTCTCGGTGAAGTTGTCGGTCAACAGCACCTGCTCGGCCCTGGTGCTCCGCTGCGCAGAATGGTCGAGGGGTCCGGCGCTGCATCGGTACTTCTGTACGGACCTCCCGGCACCGGCAAGACCACGCTCGCGTCGTTGATCTCGGGCGCTACCGGCCGTCGGTTCGAGGCATTGTCTGCCCTGTCCGCCGGCGTCAAGGAAGTCCGCGGTGTCATCGAACTTGCCCGCCGTCGTCTGCTGAACGGCGAACAGACCGTCTTGTTCATCGACGAGGTCCATCGTTTCTCCAAAACCCAGCAGGACGCCTTGCTCGCCGCGGTCGAGAACCGGATCGTGCTCCTGGTCGGCGCGACCACCGAGAACCCGTCCTTCTCGGTCGTCTCCGCGCTGTTGTCGCGCTCGTTGGTCCTGCAACTGCAATCGCTCACCGCTGCGGATGTCCAGGAACTGCTCGAGCGTGCGGTCACCGACGAGCGCGGGTTCGGGGGAGCGATCGCGATCGACGACGACGCGATGGAACACCTCGTTCGTCTGGCAGCCGGTGACGCACGCCGAGCCCTGACGGCACTCGAGGCCGCTGCCGGAGCTGCACTGGACACGGCCGGTGACGCTCCGGGCCCGGTGGTGCTCGACCTCGCGACCGTCGAGGCCAGTGTCGACAAGGCCGCGGTTCGGTACGACCGTGCCGGGGATCAGCACTACGACGTCATCAGCGCCTTCATCAAGAGCATTCGCGGCTCCGACGTCGATGCCGCCCTGCACTACCTCGCTCGGATGCTGACCGCGGGCGAAGACCCTCGTTTCATCGCGAGGCGTCTGGTGGTTCATGCCAGCGAGGACATCGGCATGGCGGACCCGATGGCGCTGCAGACTGCCACCGCCGCTGCCCAGGCAGTGCAGCTGATCGGTATGCCGGAGGCTCGTCTGGCGCTGGCACAGGCCACCATTCATCTGGCGACGGCTCCCAAATCGGGTGCGGTGATCGCCGCTCTCGGTGCAGCCATGGCCGACGTGGCCGCCGGAAAATCCGGACTGGTACCGCCGCATCTGCGTGACGGGCACTACAAGGGTGCCGAGCAATTGGGCAACGCAGTCGGATACAAGTACCCGCACGACACACGTGATGGTGTTCTGCGGCAACAGTATCCACCGGACGATCTGGTGGGTGTCGACTATTACCAGCCCACCGCACACGGCAACGAGCGAGAGATCGCCGATCGGGTGAGCAAACTCCGCCGAATCGTTCGTGGCTGACGCCTGCCAGGTTCCACCGGTCGACGCGTTAGTCTGGACACCCATAGCTCGACGCTCTTGAAGGTAAGGACCGGTTAGTGCAAACCCACGAGATCCGCAGGCGATTCCTCGACCACTTCGTCAAGGCCGGCCACACCGAGGTGCCCAGCGCCTCGCTGATTCTCGACGACCCGAACCTTCTGTTCGTCAACGCGGGCATGGTTCCGTTCGTGCCGTTCTTCCTCGGGCAGCAGACGCCGTCCTACTCGCGCGCGACGTCTGTGCAGAAGTGTGTCCGCACCCTGGACATCGAAGAGGTCGGCATCACCACCCGCCACAACACCTTCTTCCAGATGGCGGGCAACTTCTCCTTCGGTGACTATTTCAAGAAGGAAGCCATCTCCCACGCCTGGCAGTTGCTGACAGGTTCGGTCGAGGACGGCGGATACGGCATCGATCCCACGCGCTTGTGGGCAACCGTCTATCTCGACGACGACGAAGCGTTCTCGATCTGGCGCGACGAGGTCGGTGTGCCCGAAGAGCGCATCCAGCGCCGCGGCATGAAGGACAACTACTGGTCCATGGGCATTCCCGGACCGTGCGGCCCCTGCTCCGAGATCTTCTACGACCGCGGCGCCGAGTACGGCGTCGAGGGTGGCCCGGAAGCCGACGAGGATCGCTACATCGAGATCTGGAACCTCGTGTTCATGCAGAACGAGCGCGGCGAGGGCACCAACAAGGGCGACTACCCGATCCTCGGACCGCTGCCGAAGAAGAACATCGACACCGGCATGGGCGTCGAGCGCGTTGCGTTCCTCCTGCAGGGCGTCGAAAACGTCTACGAGACAGACCTTCTCCGCCCCGTCATCGACAAGGCCGCCGAACTGACCGGCAGCGTGTACGGGACCGATCACACTTCTGACGTCCGTTTCCGCGTCATCGCCGACCACGCACGCACCGCCGCGATGTTGATCGCCGACGGTGTGAACCCCGGCAACTACGGCCGCGGATACGTCCTGCGCCGGTTGCTGCGTCGCATCGTGCGCTCGGCCAAACTGCTCGGCAGCGAGCAGCCCACCATGCGCGAGTTCATGATCGTCGTCCGCGACACGATGGCGCCGTCGTACCCGGTTCTGGAAACCGACTTCACGCGCATCGAGAACGTTGCCGTCGGTGAGGAGACCGCGTTCCTCAAGACGCTGGCGTCCGGTTCGGCCCTGTTCGAGAATGCTGCCGAGACGGTCAAGTCGTCCGGAAAGTCGGTCATCGCCGGCGATCAGGCGTTTGCACTGCACGACACCTACGGCTTCCCGATCGACCTGACGCTCGAAATGGCATCCGAGGCCGGTCTCACCGTCGACGAAGACGGCTTCCGCACGCTCATGGCCGAGCAGCGCAAGCGCGCCAAGGACGACGCTCAAGCGCGCAAGCACGCGCATGCGGACCTCACGGTCTACAAGGAACTGCTCGATCGAGGTGCCACCGAGTTCACCGGTTTCGACGAGCTCGTCTCCGAGGCTCACGTCCTCGCACTGATCGTCGACGGTGTCCGCGTGCCGGTCGCGAAGGCAGGTCAGGACGTCGAGGTCATCCTCGACCGCAGCCCGCTCTACGCAGAGTCCGGTGGACAGATCGCCGACATCGGTTCGCTCACCGCGCCGGGTCTCGAAGCCAAGGTCAACGACGTGCAGAAGATCGCCAAGAAGGTCTGGACGCACAAGGTGACGGTGCAGAAGGGCGAGATCACCGAGGGCGACGTCGTGCTCGCGCACGTCGACGCCGAGTGGCGCAAGGGTGCAACCCAGGGGCACTCCGGTACCCACATGGTGCACGCGGCGCTGCGTCAGGTGCTCGGCCCCAACGCCGTTCAGGCGGGTTCGCTCAACAAGCCGGGTTACCTCCGCTTCGACTTCTCCTGGCAGGGTGCGCTGTCCGACTCCCAGAAGCAGGACATCGAGGCACTCACCAACGAAGCCGTGGCGTCCAACTACGCGGTCAACACATTTGTCACGGATCTCGACAAGGCCAAGGCGATGGGTGCGATGGCACTCTTCGGTGAGAACTACGGCGACGAGGTTCGTGTCGTCGAAATCGGCGGTCCGTTCTCGATGGAACTGTGCGGCGGTACTCACGTCGGAAGCTCCGCCCAGATCGGTCAGGTCACGCTGCTCGGTGAGCAGTCGGTCGGCTCCGGAATCCGACGCGTCGAGGCGTACGTCGGTTTGGACTCCTACCGCTACCTCGCCAAGGAACGCGCTCTCCTCGCCGGACTCTCCTCCTCACTGAAGGTTCCTTCGGAAGAGGTACCCGCCCGCGTCGAGGCGCTCGTCGAGCGACTCAAGGTGGCCGAGAAGGAACTCGAGCAGACCAAGGCCAAGGCTGTGCTGGCGTCGGCAGGCGAGTACGTCGCCAAGGCCAAGCGCATCGGTAGCGTCCTGGTCATTGCCGAGCCTGCTCCCGCGGGAGTCGGCGGCAACGATCTGCGCAGCCTCGTCACGGACATCAAGGGCCGACTCGGCTCCGAACCTGCCGTTGTAGCTCTCCTCGGTGACGTCGACGGCAAGGTCCCGTTCGTGGTCGCATCCAGCAAGGCGGCCCAGGGTCTCGGTGTGAAGGCCGGCGAGCTTGTCGCGTCCTTCGGTCCCAAGATCGGTGGCCGCGGCGGCGGAAAGCCCGACATGGCCCAGGGTTCGGGTTCGGACTCTGCCGGAATCCCGGCGGCGCTCGATGCGATCCGGGACAGAGTCGGAGAGCTGGCGGGCGGCAGCTGACGGTGGTGGCTACGCAGCAGGGTCCCGATCGCCCCGGCATCGACGACCCTGGTCGCGGGCGGCGCATCGCCATCGACGTCGGCAGTGTTCGCATCGGCGTCGCGTCCAGCGACCCCGACGGCATCCTCGCGACACCGGTGGAAACGGTTCCACGCTCGAAGGAGCGTGGGCCCGACGCGCCGGATATCCGGCGCATTATCGCCATCGTGTCCGAATACGAGGCCGTTGAGGTTATCGTCGGACTGCCACAGACGCTGCGCGGTGAGCAAGGTAAAGCCGCCGGTATCGCGACTGCATTCGCCAAACGACTGCAGCGGGCCGTCGAACCGATCCCGGTGAGATTGTCCGACGAACGACTGACGACCGTCACGGCTGCGCGCAACCTCCGCGAAAGTGGAGTCAAGGCTCGCGGCCAGCGGCCGATGATCGATCAGGCTGCGGCGGTGGAAATCCTGCAAGGCTGGCTGGACGAGCGGAGTAGAGCTGTGAAACCAGGGGAGTCGTCGAAGGACGCTGCACTGGAGGGCGATCTGTGAACGCGCGGTGGGATGAGGGCGGCGGAAGCCGGCCCACCAGTTCGTTCGACTTCGACAACGACGAGACCATGGTCATGCGTGCGTTGCCGCAGAACATCGATCCGCCGCATATGTCGCGAGCGGAGGCACGCAAGCAACGCGAAGCGCGCAACAAGCGCGCCAAGCGAGGTAAGAAGGTTGGTGTTCTCGCGCTCCTGGTGTTGGTGATCGCGGTTCTCGGTGTCGGTGCCTACGGCGCCCTCTGGTACATGGATCGCAACAAGGCCGCGGAGGACTTCGCCGGCCCGGGCGGCGCACCCGTGGTCATCCAGATCAACAGTGGAGAAACCGCATCGGAGATCGGTGCGACGCTGGAGGCGAAGAACGTCGTCGCGAGTTCTGCTGCTTTCTACAACGCTGCGATCGCCAATCCGTCGGAGATCCAGAAGGTACAACCCGGCTTCTACCAGGTGCCGGTGCAGAGTAGTGCCGCGAGCGCACTCGACAGTTTGGTTGCCCCGGACTCCCGAGTCGGCAGTGTTGTCATCGCCGAAGGGCGTCAGCTGCACGACAGTTCGGACGCGCAGACCGGCTCGCTCAAGAAGGGCATATACAACCTGATTTCCGAGGCGAGTTGTGTCGGCCCGGTTTCTGCTCAGAAATGTGTCTCGACAGACGAATTGAACACTGCGGGAGCATCTTCCGATCTGGCTTCGCTCGGCGTGCCGGACTGGGCGATGTCGTCGGTCAAGAGTGTTCCGGACAAGGATCGCCAGCTCGAAGGTTTGATCGCCGCCAGCAGTTGGGATTTCGATCCCACTGCGACGCCTACCGAGATCCTGCGGTCGTTGGTCGAGGGTAGCGCCGCCAAGTACGAGGCCACCGGGATTCTGACAGCCGGCAGCGGAGTCGGAATGTCGCCGTACCAGTTGTTGGTGGCAGCGTCGCTGGTCGAACGTGAGGCATTGCCCGGTGACATGGCCAAGGTCGCGCGGGTGATCGTCAACCGACTCGCAGTCGATCAGCCGTTGCAGTTCGACTCCACGGTCAACTACTCACTCGACACCACCGAGGTCGCCACGACCGATGCCGACCGTGAGCGCGTCACCCCCTGGAACACGTACGCAATGCCCGGTCTGCCTGCGACGCCTATTGCTTCACCGAGCATCGACGCGCTGAAGGCCGTGGAATCTCCGGCGGCCGGTGACTGGTTGTACTTCGTCACGATCAACAAGGAAGGCCAGACGCTCTTCACCAAGAGTTACGAGGAGCATCTGGCCAACATCGAACTGGCACAGCAAAGTGGGATTCTCGACAGTGGACGGTAGTACCGCGACTTCGCTCGCGACGCCGCGTAAGGCGGCAGTTCTCGGAAGCCCGATCGCTCACTCGAAGTCGCCGTTGCTGCACCTTGCTGCGTACGAGGCTTTGGGTCTGAGCGATTGGACCTACGAGCGGATCGAATGCACCGGCGAGCAGTTGCCTGCCCTCGTTGACTCACTCGGCCCCGAATGGGTCGGCCTCTCCGTGACGATGCCGGGCAAGATCGCAGCACTCGACTATGCCACCGAACGCACACCGCGAGCGGTGACCATCGGCTCGGCCAACACCTTGGTTCGCATCGAGGGCGGTTGGCGTGCCGACTGCACGGACGTCGACGGAGTCAGCGGTGCGTTGATCGCCGGCGGCGTCGGCGATCTCAGCGGCACTTCGGCGGTAGTCGTCGGCGCGGGCGGCACCGCGCGGCCGGCATTGGTCGCGTTGGCCGACATGGGAGTTCGGGCAGTCACCGTGGTCGCGCGTGATCCGGGACGTGCGTCCGGGGCCGTCGAATGCGGCGGCGCGGTCGGGTTGGAAATTGATCTGGTCACCTTCGACGACGCACGACTCGGTGGGATCTGTGCCGAATCCTCGGTCTTGGTCAGCACCGTTCCCGCAGAAGCGGCCGCGCCTTTCGCCCAGCAACTGGGGAGGGCACGATTTGTCCTCGACGCGATCTACAACCCCTGGCCGACGCCACTCGCTTCGGTTGTCGAGGCGGCTGGTGGCACGGTGATCGGTGGCCTCGAGATGTTGCTCAATCAGGCCTTCGGGCAGGTAGAGCAGTTCACGGGCAAGCCCGCTCCGCGAGAGGCGATGGCAGCCGCTATCGCTTAGCTCTGTTCACAGTGTCGAGGTAGTCCACAAGGCGATTCGTAGAGTGCCGCTGGTGAACGCCAGACACCAAGCTCGAAACCATGTGGACGTTGGTGGTCTTGGCAGGCGCTGGGGTAGTCGCTGGTGCCGGTGCTCGGGCGATCGTCGACAGTTGGTTGCGACGACACGGTTATCGACCAGTCGTGGCTCTCTGTTGTGTGCCCCAGTGCGGTGTCGCCACAGGTTGGGTTGCCGTCGGCGCACTGAATACCTCGGTGGTGCAACTGATCTCAGGTCTTGCCGTGGTGTGGTGGTGCGTCGCAATCTCGACTGTCGACCTGGCCGTGCGCCGGCTGCCCAACAGTTTCACGCTGCCGGGTTACGTCGTCGTGATGGTCTACGCGGCGGCGTCGGGAACGGTGTGGGTTGCTGCAGTGGGATCGGCACTGCTCGCCGGAATCCACCTCCTGGCGCACGTGATGTCGCCTGGTTCCATGGGTCTCGGCGATGTGAAGCTCTCTCTTCCGTTGGGCGCTCTGACCGGATTGGTGGGCGCTGACGCCTGGCTGTGGTCGTTGGTGTCTGCATCGGTGCTCACCGCAACCCTGGGTGTCGTGATCGAACTGCGAAAACTGGGCCGGCGACAGTCGGAGCCGGTAGCCCACAATTCGCCCATCGCGCACGGTCCCTCGATGTGCCTGGCAGCCTGCGGTTCGACGGCGTTTGCCTGGTTGACGTGACGAGTGCAACATCCGCGGAAAACCTTGCGTTATTGACTGTTCAACGACGGACCGTGATCTGCAGGAAAGACGTAACCGTCGGTTTCATAAAGGCGGGTATCGCAGGCGCGCAGTCCCAGTATGCGGCGAGTCGGACTTGCCGAATGTCCACTCCCTGACGTTGACTGAGGCTTCGGAAATGGGACAAAACGAATCTCGTTTCGCACTCGATTATCGGGGGAACCTATGCGCACAAGGCTTTTCGTCGCTGCGGCAGCCTGTTTGGCGGCTGTGGCTGCAGGGGCGGGCGTCGCCGGCGCCGCGCCTGCACCTTCGTCGGTGGCACTGGGCGGGGGCTCAGGAATCCTGCTGCCGGACGTGGATCATTCCGATCCGGAGCAAGTTGCGGCGTGCACGTTGACCGCGGTCGGATACGACAACGCCGGCTCGCTCGTGGCACTCACCGCCGGACACTGCGGAGTTGTCGGGGACCGGGTGTTCGCCGAATACCTGCCCGAAGCCGGCCCCATCGGTCGGTTCTCCTACTCGAGTCCGGTCTCGGATATCGCGGTGATCGATCTCGACGACGCGAAGGTAGCCCCGCTACGTACCGTCGGCGGCACGACGATCAACGGAATCGGCGCTCCGCCGGCACCGGGCACGATCGTGTGCAAGGAAGGCCGTTCGACCGGCAACACGTGCGGTATCACCTGGGGCTACGACTCCGTCTACGGTGAAATTGTCGAGCACACGTGCTCGATTCCCGGAGACTCCGGTGGACCACTCGTCGTCGGCGATCGCCTGGTGGGCTTGATCAGCAACGGCTTCGAACCGTACTGCTTCGAGCCGCTCCCGCCGCCGTTCCATGCTCCCGACAACTCGGCAGACATCAACATCGGTTTGGCTGACATCAATGCCAACGGTGGAGGATTCCGCCTGTTCTAGGCCCGCAGGAACCTCTGAGATGGCCCACACGCATCGTGCGTGTGGGCCATCTGCGTTCACCCGGAGGGCCACTGTGACAACTGAGGTCTGCGACGTGGAAAGATGGTCGGCGTGCTGCGTTGGATAACTGCCGGAGAATCCCATGGTCCCGCCCTCGTCGCGATGCTCGAGGGCATGGTCGCGGGGGTCGAAGTGACCTCTGAGGCCATCTCGTCCGAACTTGCCCGTCGTCGACTCGGTTACGGCCGTGGCGCGCGGATGAAGTTCGAGGCCGACAAGGTCACCATCATCGGTGGTGTCCGCCACGGATTTACGCTCGGTGGCCCCGTGGCCATCGAAATCGGCAACACCGAGTGGCCCAAGTGGGAAACCATCATGTCCGCCGACCCGGTCGACCCGGACCTGCTCGCCGATCAGGCTCGCAATGCCCCGCTGACGCGCCCGCGTCCCGGTCACGCCGATTACAGCGGCATGCTCAAGTACGGCTTCAACGACGCGCGTCCCGTCCTCGAGCGCGCCAGCGCTCGCGAGACCGCAGCCCGTGTAGCCGCCGGAACAGTCGCACGGTCGTTCCTGCGTCAGGTATTCGGTGCCGAGGTCGTTTCACACGTCATTTCCATCGGTGCTTCCGAGCCTTACGTCGGGCCCGTGCCGGAGGGCAAGGACCTGGACGCGATCGACGCGAGCCCGGTCCGCGCATTCGACAAGGCTGCAGAAGAGTCGATGATCGCCGAGATCGAATCGGCCAAGAAGGACGGCGACACCCTCGGCGGCGTCGTCGAGGTCGTCATCCACGGCCTGCCGGTCGGACTCGGCACTTTCGTCAGTGGCGCCGAGCGTCTCGATTCACGACTTGCCGCAGCTCTCATGGGAATTCAGGCCATCAAGGGTGTCGAGGTCGGTGACGGCTTCGAGACCGCGCGTCGTCGTGGCAGCGAGGCTCACGACGAAATCCGCCCGGGCCCGGACGGCATCGTGCGTTCCACGAACCGCGCAGGCGGTATCGAAGGTGGCATGACCAATGGTGAGGCCCTTCGAGTTCGCGCCGCGATGAAGCCGATCTCGACGGTTCCGCGCGCTCTGGCGACGGTCGACATGGAGAGCGGCGAGGAAGCGGTTGCCATCCACCAGCGCAGCGATGTGTGCGCGGTTCCGGCCGCCGGCGTCGTCGCCGAGTCGATGGTTGCGCTTGTCGTGGCTCAGGCCGCACTCGAAAAGTTCGGTGGTGATTCCATTGCTGAAACCACTGCCAACTACCGTCGTTACGCCGAGGGCATCGCAGCCCGACCGCCTCGATAGGACTCACGTATCGATGAAGCCGAAGGCTGTACTCATCGGTCCGCCCGGTGCCGGCAAATCGACCATCGGTCGACGTCTCGCGCAGGCACTCGAACTCGAATTGGTCGATACCGACGCCGAGATCGAACGGACCACGGGTAGAACGATCCCGGAGATCTTCACCCATGACGGAGAGCCTCGGTTTCGTGAGATCGAGGAATCGGTGGTTCGCGACGCGTTGCAGGCCACCGACGGAATCGTCTCGCTCGGCGGTGGTGCGATCCTGTCCGATCGCACGCGCGAACTGCTCCAGGGTCACACGGTCATCTACCTGGAGATCAGTGTCGCCGAAGGGCTTCGCCGCACGGGGGCGAACAATCATCGTCCGCTGCTGGCCGGCGGAGATCCCAAGGTCAAGTACCAGGAGCTGATGAGGCGTCGTCGTCCGCTGTACCGGCGTTCGGCCACGATTCGGATTCGGACCGACGGCCGAAGCCCGGCGCGTGTCGTCGGGCAATTGGTGTCGAAACTTCAAGACAAATGAACAACCGGAGCGGAGTAGTGGAGCAGTGACCGAACCCGTACGTGTAGAGGTGAAGACCGCAAGTCCCTACCCGGTCGTGATCGGCCGCGGCCTGCTCGGTGACCTTGTTGCCGAGTTCGACGGCGCGCGCACTGTCGCGATCTTCCATCAGCCGCCGCTGGCAGAGACCGCGGAGGCTGTACGGGCTGCGTTGGCAGAGAAGGGAATCGACGCTCACCGCATCGAAATCCCCGACGCCGAGGACGGTAAGGATCTTGCCGTCGCGGGCTTCTGCTGGGACGTGCTCGGCCGGATCGGCCTGACTCGCAGCGACGCGATCATGAGCTTGGGCGGGGGAGCGGCGACCGACCTCACCGGCTTCGTCGCGGCTACGTGGATGCGTGGTGTCAAGGTTGTTCACGTCCCCACCACTTTGCTCGCGATGGTCGACGCAGCAGTGGGCGGCAAGACCGGTATCAACACCGAAGCGGGCAAGAACCTCGTCGGTTCGTTCCACGAGCCGGGAGCGGTGTTCATCGATCTCGCGACGCTCGAGACTGTGCCGCACAACGAGATCGTTGCAGGCATGGCCGAGGTCATCAAGACCGGATTCATCGCCGACCCGGTGATCCTGGACCTCATCGAAGCCGATCCCAAGGCTGCTCTCGATCCGTCGGGAACTGTTCTGCCCGAGCTGATTCGGCGCTCCGTCGAGGTCAAGGCCAAGGTCGTGGCCGCGGATCTGCGCGAGTCGGATCTGCGCGAAATCCTCAACTACGGCCACACCCTCGGCCACGCGATCGAACGTCGTGAGCGCTACAAGTGGCGCCACGGTGCCGCTGTCTCCGTCGGCCTGGTCTTCGCTGCCGAACTCGGACGGCTCGCGGGCCGACTCGACGACGCCACCGCCGATCGTCACAAGTCGATCCTCGATCTCGTCGGGCTGCCGACGTCGTACGACGGTGATGCGTTCGGCGATCTGATGAAGGGAATGCAGACCGACAAGAAGAACCGTGCCGGGTTACTCCGTTTCGTGGTCCTCGACGGCCTCGCCAAGCCGGGCCGCCTCGAAGGGCCGGATCCGAGCCTGCTGGTCGCGGCGTACTCCGCGATCGCCCGTGATCCCAGGCCGGCCGGCGGAACGGTCCTGCTGTGAGGATCAACGTCGTCAACGGACCCAATCTGGGGCGTCTGGGTAAGCGTCAGCCCGAGGTCTACGGCGCGACCACACACGACGATCTGATCGAATTGTGCGTCGCGGCAGGTAAGGACCTCGGCGTCGAGGTGATCGTCCGTCAGAGCGATCACGAAGGCGATCTGCTCGGTTGGATCCACGACGCGGCGGACGCGGGGGAACCGGTGATCCTCAATGCCGGTGGCTTGACGCACACGTCGGTGGTCCTGCGAGATGCATGCGCCGAACTGACCGCAGGTCTCGTCGAGGTGCACATCTCGAACGTTCATGCGCGAGAAGAGTTTCGGCACCATTCCTACCTGAGTCCGATTGCGACCGGCGTGATCGTCGGACTCGGCGTCGCCGCGTATCCGCTGGCGATCAGGTTCCTCGCCGAGCGAGGCTGAACGAGGGAAGTCGAAAGGCCGACCACACGAATGCGGCCCCGAGGAAAATTTCCTCGGGGCCGCATTCGGTTGTGTGGACGGCGGGCGTTACTGCTCGCGCTTGCCCAGATCGATCGCTGGGAAGACCGCGGTATCGGCGTCGGATTCCTCGACGGACATGGCGGCTCCGCTGTATGCGTGCTGCTCGGTGGGGGAGTCGTAGCCCTCGCTGACGGGCACCGGTTCGTGGTGACGCTCGTGGGACGGGGTCTGCGGAGCGGTTCCGTTCTTGCGCTGCTCACGACTGACGAAGAAACGTCCGACGGTGATGGCGATCATGGCAGGGACGAAGATGAGAAGGATCGTGAACGCCGCACCGGAGGTCACCTCGAAGAACAAGCCCTGCTGAGTGAGTTCGAGGGAGGGGACCAGGCTGAGTGCCCAGCTGGCAGCGCCGGCGACGAATCCGCCGACCAAAGCAGCTTTGAGCCACAGCATGGTCAGATCGGCGCCGTCCTCGGGTTCGGGGAAGTTTCGGCGGTCGCGAATGCCGTCGATACCACCCCAGATCGCGGCGAAGACGATGACGATCAACAGGGACAGCCAGCGCAGGGTGGACCCCTGAAGTGGCCACTGTGCGATTGCTGCACCGAGCAACGCACGAAACACAACATGTATCAGGGCCATGCCGAGGCCACGTACCAACCACGCATTCATGGGTACAGCCTAACTAGAACCCATTGCACCTTGTGGCCTAACCCACACTTATTGCTGTAACCGTGAGTTTCGAGTTGATCGGCAGGTCTGCCAGGGCGGTAGGTTCGAGGGATGCCGGTCGACTTCAGAACACGCCGTGAATCCCTCAGACGCCTCCTCGCGGAGCGCGAACTCGACGCGATTCTCGTCACAGATCTCCTCAACATCAGGTACCTCACCGGTTTCACCGGTTCCAATGCGGCGCTCGTCGTCAGTGCGTCCGATTCGGCGTCCGACGAACGCGCGACGGTGATCTGCACCGACGGTCGTTACGTGACGCAGGTGGCGGAGCAGGTTCCGGACCTGCGCGCTGAAATCGCCCGTTCGAGTGCTGCGCACTTGATCGAGAAGTCGACGATGCCCGTTCTCGCGTTCGAGTCACACGTCGCGACGTTCGCCGAACATCGCGCATGGACCGAGGCAGCACCGAAGATCCGGTTCGAACCGGCGAGTGGACTCGTCGAACAGTTGCGCATGGTCAAGGACGAGCACGAGGTGGAGTTGTTGCGCGCCGCATGCACTTCAGCTGATGTCGCGTTGGCGCAGTTGATCGCTCGCGGCGGTCTGCGACCTGGCCGAACCGAACGAGAGGTCGGTCGTGAACTGGAAAACCTGATGCTCGACAACGGCGCAGACGGTATTTCCTTCGAGACGATCGTGGCGGCAGGCGCCAACTCGGCGATTCCGCATCACCGACCGACCGACGCGATCCTGGCGTCGGGTGACTTCGTGAAACTCGACTTCGGCGCACAGGTCGGTGGGTACCACTCGGACATGACCCGGACGTACGTGCTCGAGTCCGTTTCCGATTGGCAACGGGAGATTTACGAACTCGTCGCGCGGTCACAAGCTGCCGGTTGCGATGCCCTCGCTCCGGGTGTCGAATGTGCGGCCGTGGACGCCGCCGCCCGTTCGGTGATCGACGATGCAGGCTACGGCGAGTTGTTCCTGCACGGCCTCGGCCACGGTGTCGGCCTCGAAATCCACGAAGCACCGGGAATCGGCAAGCTCGGCACCGGTACACTTCTTTCCGGCGCGGCGGTGACCGTCGAGCCGGGCGTGTACTTCTCCGGGCGCGGAGGTGTACGGATCGAGGACACGCTCGTTGTTCGTGAGCAGGGGCCAGAGCTGCTCACACTGACCGCAAAAGACCTTACCGTCGTCTGAGACGGTTTCCCGACCCCTAGGAGACGCGAAGCAAGTGGCTTCCACCAGTGATTTCAAGAATGGTCTGGTTCTGCAGATCGAAGGCCAGCTGTGGACGATCATCGAGTTCCAGCATGTCAAGCCCGGCAAGGGCCCTGCCTTCGTGCGCACCAAGCTCAAGAACGTGCTCTCGGGCAAGGTAGTGGACAAGACGTTCAACGCCGGTGTGAAGGTCGAGACCGCCACGGTCGACCGTCGTGACATGACCTACCTGTACCACGACGGCAGCGACTACATCTTCATGGACGGCGACACCTACGACCAGGTGTCGATCAGTGAATCCACCGTCGGCGACCAGTCGCGTTTCCTGCTCGAGAACATGGCCGTCCAGGTCGCGACCCACGAAGACGTTCCCCTCTTCGTCGAGCTTCCGGTCACGGTCGAGCTCGTCGTCAAGCACACCGATCCGGGCCTGCAGGGCGACCGCTCCACCGGCGGCACCAAGCCTGCCACCCTCGAGACCGGTGCCGAGATCAACGTGCCGCTCTTCATCAACACCGGTGACAAGCTCAAGGTCGATTCCCGTGACGGCAACTACCTCGGGCGTGTGAATTCCTGAGTGTCCGGCACACATAAGAAACTCGGTGCACGCCACAAGGCGCGCAAGCGTGCCGTCGACTTCCTCTTCGAAGCCGAGGCACGTGACCTCGATCCGGTCGCGCTCGCATCGGAGCGTTCCGATCTGTCCGTCAAGGACGACGCGGTAGCACCCGTCGCGGCCTACACCGTCACGTTGGTGTCCGGCGTTGCGGAGAATCTGGACCGGATCGATCAGGTCATCTCCTCGCATCTGCAGGATTGGACGCTCGAGCGTCTGCCCGCCGTCGACCGTGCGATTCTGCGTATCGCCGTGTGGGAGCTCTTCCATGCGACGGACGTTCCGCCGGTTGTCGCCGTGGACGAGGCCGTCGAACTCGCGAAGCAGCTCTCGACGGACGACTCTCCGGGATTCGTCAACGGAATCCTCGGTCAGGTCGTTCTCGTTGCGCCGCAGGTTCGATCGGCTGCAGCTGCGACCTCGCAGCGCGCGCAGGAATCGGATTCGGGTACCGAGTAGCAAGTTCTGTTCCACCACCGCCGTGCGAGTGTCACCGTGCGCGTTGTGTGTCTGCACACAACCGGTCTCAGTCGCTGCTCGCACGGCGGGATCAGGTCTGTCGGCTGATAGGGTGGGGACCGTCAGACATCCTTTAACGATCCGTCCAGTGAGGCGGAGAAGGAGGTCGCTGTATGAGCGTGCCCGAAGGGTCTCGCCCATCCGATCTTGCAGGTCCAGGCAGCGCCAAGGCATCCGCTGGTGCCGAGGCAAGTAGTGAGACCCGTGAATTGTTGTCCGCCCAGGATGTGGGCCGGACCATCGCGCGGATCGCTCACGAGATCATCGAGAAAACCGCACTCGACGGACCCGAGGGAACAGCCCCTCGTGTGGTCCTGATCGGCATCCCGACGCGCGGAACCACCCTCGCCACGCGACTGCGCGCCAAGATCGAAGAATTCTCCGGTGTGCGTCTTCCCATCGGATCTCTCGACATCACGCTCTACCGTGATGATCTCCGCACCAAGCCGCATCGCCCGCTCGAGCGCACGTCCGTCCCCGAAGGTGGCGTCGACAATGCTCTGGTCGTCCTGGTGGACGATGTCCTCTTCTCCGGTCGCACCGTGCGCTCCGCCCTCGATGCGTTGCGCGATCTCGGTCGCCCCCGGGCCGTCCAACTCGCAGTGCTGGTCGATCGCGGTCATCGCGAACTGCCGCTGCGCGCCGACTACGTCGGCAAGAACGTCCCGACCGCGAGGTCAGAAGACGTCAAGGTTCTCCTCCAGGAACACGACGGCAGGGAAGCGGTAGTCATCTCCGGAGGTAAGAGCGCGTGAAGCACCTTCTTTCCATCGCGGACCTCGATCGTGAGTCCGCGGTAGAACTTCTCGACGAGGCAGAACGCTTCGAGCAGGCGCTGCTGGGCCGCGAAGTACGCAAACTCCCGACGCTGCGCGGACGCACTGTCATGACGGTGTTCTTCGAGAACTCGACGCGCACCCGGGTGTCCTTCGAGGTGGCCGGCAAGTGGATGAGCGCGGACGTCATCAACGTCAGCGCATCGAGTTCCTCGGTGTCCAAGGGCGAATCCCTGCGCGATACCGCGATGACCCTGCGCGCGGCCGGTGCCGACGCCCTCATCGTGCGGCATCCGGCTTCGGGTGCCGCCCATCAGATCGCCAAGTGGACCGGAGCGGCCGACGACGGTGGCCCGGCAGTCATCAACGCAGGTGACGGCACGCATGAGCATCCAACTCAGGCGCTTCTCGACGCTTTGACCCTTCGCCAGCGCCTCGGCGACATCGAGGGCAAGCGGATCGCGATCGTCGGCGACATTCTGCACAGCCGTGTGGCCCGGTCCAACGCGCTGCTGCTCTCGATGCTCGGCGCGGAGGTCGTCTTGGTGGCGCCTCCGACACTGTTGCCGGTCGGCGCGCACACGTGGCCGGTCACGGTCTCGCATTCGCTCGACGCCGAACTGCCCGGACTCGACGCGGTGCTGATGCTGCGGGTTCAGGCCGAACGCATGAACGGCGGCTTCTTCCCTTCGCAGCGCGAGTACTCGATCAACTACGGCCTGTCCGAGAAGCGACTGGCGATGCTGGCCGACCACGCGGTGGTCTTGCACCCCGGTCCGATGCTGCGCGGCATGGAGATCGCATCCGCCGTCGCCGATTCCTCGAAAACTGCTGTACTGCAACAGGTTACCAACGGCGTACACATGCGCATGGCTGTCTTGTTCCGACTGCTGGTCGGGTCGGAGGACGGTGCGCTGTGACCAGAAACGAGAACGGAGAATCACCCGTGAGTGTCCTGCTCCGCGGAGTCCTGATCTACGGAGAAGGTGAGCCCACCGACGTACTCGTCGGCGACGGCACGATCCTCGAGATCGGCGTGGACCTCGATCCGGCCACGGCATCCGAGGTGATCGATGCCGGCGGGCAGATCCTGCTTCCCGGCTTCGTGGACCTGCACACCCATCTACGTGAGCCTGGTCGCGAAGACACCGAGACCATCGAAACCGGAAGCTCCGCGGCCGCTCTGGGTGGATACACCGCGGTCTTCGCGATGGCGAACACGAGCCCCGTCGCCGATTCGGTGGTCATCACCGATCACGTCTGGCGACGCGGACAGGAAGTCGGCCTCGTCGACGTCCACCCCGTCGGCGCAGTCACCGCAGGCCTGGAGGGCAAGCAGCTCGCCGAGATGGCGACCATGGCCGCAGGCGTCGGCAAGGTCAAGATGTTCTCCGACGACGGTCACTGCGTCTACGACCCACTGATCATGCGTCGCGCGCTCGAATACTCCAGCTCGTTGGGCGTCCTGATCGCGCAGCACGCGGAAGAACCGCGTTTGACGGTCGGTGCGGTCGCCCACGAGGGTCCCACGGCCGCGCGTCTCGGACTGGCCGGTTGGCCGCGAGCAGCCGAAGAATCGATCGTGGCCCGTGACGCACTGCTCGCGCGTGACGCCGGCGCCCGCGTTCACATCTGCCACGCATCCACCGCCGGAACCGTCGAACTCGTGAAGTGGGCTCGCAGCCAAGGGATTTCGATCACCGCCGAGGTCACCCCGCATCACCTGCTCCTCGATGATTCACGTCTCGAGACGTACGACGCCATCAACAAGGTCAACCCGCCGTTGCGTGAGGCCAGCGATGTTGCTGCCCTGCGCAAGGGTCTGGCCGAGGGCATCATCGACTGCGTCGCGACTGACCATGCACCGCACGCCGAGCAGGACAAGTGCTGCGAATTCGCGGCCGCCCGCCCCGGAATGCTCGGCCTCGAGACCGCGCTCTCGATCATCGTGCAGACGATGGTCCAGCCCGGCCTGTTGGACTGGCGCGGTGTTGCCCGGGTCATGAGCGAGCGCCCAGCGGCGATCGTCGGACTCGAAGATCAAGGCCGTCCCATCGAGGTGGGGGAGCCGGCCAACCTGACATTGGTCGATCCGTCGGCCGAGTGGACGGTCCACGGCCCCGACCTGGCGAGTGTCGCGCATAACACTCCGTACGAGTCGATGACATTGCCCGCACGGGTCACGACCACACTGTTACGTGGCCGCATCACCGCACACGACGGGAATGTGCGGCTGCGGAGTAGCGAGGAGTAGCGCGTCATGGACAGAGCACTGTGGATCATCGGTCTGGCGATCTTCTGGGTCGCGATGATCGGCCTGATGTACGTCGGCTGGCGTGGACGCGCTCGACGGCAGAAAGACAAGATCGGCGAACTGCCGACGGTACCGGCAACCCTGGGTGAACTGCTCGTCCTGCCGACCACCGGCCTGTACGTCGGTAGCACCATCGCACCCAGTTGGCAGGACCGCATCGCCGTCGGCGACCTCGGTTTCCGCGCCACCTGCGAGATCAGCCGCTACAGCGGCGGAATTCTGGTCGAGCGTGACGGTGCGTCGGCAATCTGGATTCCGGAGAAGTCGATCCGCGCAATCCGCACGGAGAACGGTCTTGCCGGCAAGGTCATGAGCAAGGACGGCGTCCTGGTGATGCGCTGGGAATTGCCGAGCGGAACCGAGATCGACACGGGCGTGCGCGGTGACGACAAGACGGTTTATCCGGACTGGGTCAAGCCGGTAACTGCTTCGAACAAGACTGCCTCGAACAAGACGAATGACAACGAAGACGCAAGCTCTGGCGACATCGAGCAGAACGGAAAGAACGCATGAGCGGCTTTGGCAACAGCCCCGCAGTACTGGTCCTCGAAGACGGACGGGTGTTCCGCGGAACCACCTTCGGTGCGGTTGGACAGACCCTGGGCGAAGCGGTGTTCAGCACCGGCATGACCGGCTACCAGGAAACGCTCACCGATCCCAGCTACCACCGCCAGATCGTGGTCTCCACCGCGCCGCAGATCGGCAACACCGGCTGGAACGACGAAGACGACGAGTCGGTCGGACCGACCGGCGAGAGTGCCGGCGCCAAGATCTGGGTTGCCGGGTACGTCGTTCGTGACCCCTCGCGCGTCACCTCGAGCTGGCGTGCAACCGGTTCGCTGCAGGCCAAGCTCGAAGAGCAGGGCATCGTCGGAATCGCCGGGATCGACACTCGTGCCCTGGTTCGCCACCTGCGTACTCGCGGTTCGATGAAGGCAGGCGTCTTCTCCGGTGAAGCCATCGCCGCCGATGACGAACTGGTCCGACGGGTTCAGGATCAGCCGACCATGCTCGGCGCCGATCTTGCCGGTGAAGTCAGCACCACCAGCGGCTACGTCGTCGAGCCGAAGGGCGGGGAGGCGCTGTACACGGTTGCCGCGATCGATCTCGGTATCAAGACAAACACCCCGCGCATGTTCGCCGAGCGCGGTATCCGCGTCCACGTCTTGCCGTCCAATGCGAGTCTCGAACAGATCCTCGACCTCAAGGCCGACGGAGTGTTCCTCTCCAACGGTCCCGGTGACCCGGCCACCGCCGACGGCGCAGTGCACCTGACGAAAGAGGTCATCGGACAGGGCTTGCCGCTGTTCGGTATCTGCTTCGGCAACCAGATCCTGGGCCGCGCCCTGGGCCTGAGCACGTACAAGATGAAGTTCGGCCACCGCGGCATCAACATCCCGGTGATCGAGCATCAGACCGGTCGCATCGCGATCACCGCGCAGAACCACGGCTTCGCGCTCGAAGGCGAAGCCGGCCAGGAATTCGACACCCCGTTCGGTCGCGCGGTGGTCAGCCACACCTGCGCCAACGACGGAGCCGTCGAAGGTGTTCGCCTGCTCGACGATTCGGCCTTCTCGGTGCAGTACCACCCGGAGGCGGCAGCCGGCCCGCACGACGCTGCGTACCTCTTCGACCGCTTCACCAGCCTGCTCTCCGCACGGAAAGAAACCGGAGTCAAGAACTAATGCCACGCCGTACAGATCTCAAGCACATCCTGGTAATCGGCTCCGGTCCGATCGTCATCGGTCAGGCCTGCGAGTTCGACTACTCGGGCACCCAGGCTTGCCGCGTCCTCCAGGAGGAGGGCCTACGCGTCAGCCTGGTCAACTCCAACCCGGCCACCATCATGACGGACCCCGAGTTCGCCGACGCCACGTACGTCGAGCCGATCACGGCCGAGTTCCTCGAGAAGGTCATCGCCAAGGAAGCGTTGCAGGGCAACAAGATCGACGCCGTCCTCGCGACGCTCGGCGGTCAGACCGCTCTCAACGCCGCAGTGGCGCTGCACGAGCAGGGCATCCTCGAGAAGTACGACGTCGAGCTGATCGGCGCCGACTTCGACGCCATCCAGCGCGGCGAGGATCGCCAGAAGTTCAAGGACATCGTCGCCAAGGTCGGTGGCGAATCCGCGAAGTCCGCAGTTTGCTACACGATGGACGAAGTACACGCCACGGTCGCCGAACTCGGTTACCCGGTTGTCGTGCGTCCGTCCTTCACCATGGGCGGCCTCGGTTCCGGCATGGCGTACGACGTCGACGATCTCAACCGCATCGCCGGTGGCGGTCTGGCCGCGTCGCCGACGGCGAACGTCCTGATCGAGGAATCCATCCTCGGCTGGAAGGAATACGAACTCGAGTTGATGCGCGACAGTCGCGACAACGTCGTGATCGTCTGCTCCATCGAGAACGTCGACCCGGTCGGTGTCCACACCGGAGACTCGGTCACCGTCGCTCCCGCGATGACGCTGACCGACCGCGAGTACCAGGCGATGCGCGACCTCTCCATCGATATTCTGCGTGAGGTGGGCGTCGACACCGGTGGCTGCAACATCCAGTTCGCGATGAACCCGAAGGACGGCCGCCTGGTTGTCATCGAGATGAACCCGCGCGTTTCCCGCTCGTCGGCGCTGGCGTCGAAGGCGACCGGTTACCCGATCGCCAAGATGGCCGCCAAGCTTGCCATCGGCTACACGCTCGACGAGATCGTCAACGACATCACCAAGGAAACCCCGGCTTGCTTCGAGCCGACACTCGACTACGTCGTCGTCAAGGCTCCGCGGTTCGCTTTCGAGAAGTTCCCCGGTGCCGACGGAACCTTGACCACCACGATGAAGTCGGTAGGCGAGGCCATGAGCATCGGCCGCAACTTCACCGAGGCTTTCGGCAAGGTCATGCGTTCACTCGAGACCAAGCGTGCGGGTTACTGGACCGGCGCCGACATCGAGACGGAGAGCCTGGACGCCCTGCTCGCCGATCTGAGCGTTCCGCAGGACGGCCGCATGTACGGCATCGAGAAGGCATTCGCCCTCGGCGCAACTGTCGAGCAGCTCTTCGACGCCACCAAGATCGATCCGTGGTTCCTCGACCAGTTCCAGCAGATTCACGAGCTCGGTGAAAAGCTTCGCGCTGCAGAGTCTTTCGACGAGGCTGCCCTGCGTCAGGCCAAGTACCACGGCATCTCGGACCGCCAGATCGCGGCTCTGCGCCCCGAACTCGGTGGTGACACGCACGCAGGTGAGGACGCCGTTCGCGCTCTGCGTGATCAGCTGGGCGTGCGCCCCGTCTACAAGACCGTCGACACCTGCGCCGCAGAGTTCGAGGCCAAGACGCCGTACCACTACTCGACCTACGAGCTTGATCCCGAGGCCGAGTCCGAAGTTGCTCCGCAGACCGAGCGACCCAAGGTTCTGATCCTCGGATCCGGCCCCAACCGCATCGGCCAGGGCATCGAGTTCGACTACTCGTGTGTCCACGCTGCCCAGACGCTGTCCGAGGCCGGGTACGAGACCGTCATGGTCAACTGCAACCCCGAGACCGTCTCCACGGACTACGACACCGCTGATCGCCTGTACTTCGAGCCGCTGACATTCGAGGACGTCTTCGAGGTCTACCGCGCGGAGGCGCAGTCGGGCACCGTTGCCGGCGTCATCGTCCAGCTCGGCGGCCAGACCCCGCTCGGATTGGCGAAGCGCCTCGAAGCTGCCGGCGTTCCCATCGTGGGAACCAGCCCCGCAGCCATCGACCTGGCGGAGGACCGCGGCGAATTCGGTCGCGTGCTCACCGAAGCCGGTCTGCCTGCACCGAAGTTCGGTACCGCCACCACGTTCGACGGCGCCCGCGAGATCGCAGCAGGCATCGGCTACCCGGTGCTGGTGCGTCCGTCGTACGTGCTCGGTGGGCGCGGCATGGAGATCGTCTACGACGAGGCTTCACTCGCCGACTACATCTCGCGTGCCACGGAGATCTCCGACGATCGTCCGGTCCTGGTCGACCGCTTCCTCGAAGACGCGGTCGAGATCGACGTCGACGCTCTGTGCGACGGCACCGAGGTGTATCTCGGCGGCGTCATGGAGCACATCGAGGAAGCCGGCATTCACTCCGGTGACTCGGCGTGCGCACTCCCGCCCATCACTCTGGGCCGTGCGGACCTCGAGAACGTCCGCCGCTCCACCGAGGCTCTCGCAAAGGGCATCGGCGTCAAGGGCCTGCTCAACGTCCAGTACGCCCTCAAGGACGACATCCTCTACGTGCTGGAAGCAAATCCCCGCGCCAGCCGTACGGTTCCGTTCGTCTCCAAGGCGACGGCCGTCCAGCTGGCCAAGGCATGCGCCCGCGTCATGCTCGGCGAATCCATCGCCGACCTGCGCGCAAGCGGCATCCTGCCGGCGACCGGCGACGGTGGAAACACCCCGGCCGGTGCACCGATCGCGGTCAAGGAAGCTGTGTTGCCGTTCAACCGCTTCCGCCGCGCCGACGGTACCGGCGTGGATACCTTGCTCAGCCCGGAAATGAAGTCCACCGGTGAAGTCATGGGTATCGACTTCGACTTCGGTACGGCTTTTGCCAAGTCGCAGACGGCCGCCTACGGGTCGTTGCCCACCACAGGCGCGGTGTTCGTCTCGGTCGCCAACAAGGACAAGCGTTCGCTGATCTTCCCGGTCAAGCGCCTGGCAGATCTCGGATTCACCATCCTTGCCACCGAAGGAACCGCAGATGTGTTGCGGCGCAACGGTATCGAGTGCAAGCAGGTGTACAAGCAGTCGGGTGAGAATGTTCCGGCCGGTGCCGAGACCATCGTCGACCAGATCCGCAGCGGTGAGGTCGCCATGGTCATCAACACCCCGTACGGCAACAACGGTCCGCGTGTCGACGGCTACGAGATCCGAAGCGCAGCAGTCGCGTCGAACATCCCGTGCATCACGACGGTCCAGGGCGCCTCGGCAGCCGTGCAGGGCATCGAAGCGGCCATCCGCGGCGACATCGGAGTTCACTCCCTGCAGGAACTGCACGCAGGTCTTCGTCAGCCGGCACAGCAGTCGTGAGTCACAGTTGGGGGCATCGTCTCCGGTCCGCGATCGCGGACCGGGGGCGGCTGTGCGTCGGTATCGACCCGCATCCCGCGCTTCTCGACGCGTGGGGACTGCCACGTACCGCCGAAGGTCTGGAGACTTTCGCCGAGATCTGCGTCGAGGCCTTCACCGGTGAGGTTGGACTCGTCAAACCTCAGGTTGCGTTCTTCGAGGCGTACGGCAGCGCCGGCTTCGCCGTGTTGGAGCGGACCATCTCGGTTCTTCGCGATGCTGGAACGCTTGTCGTCGCGGACGCCAAGCGCGGTGACATCGGTTCGACGATGGACGCGTACGCGCAAGCCTGGTTGGGTGATTCGCCGTTGGCCTCCGACTCGGTCACCGTTTCGCCGTACCTGGGATTCGGGGCGTTGGCTCCGACACTCGAACTGGCAAGGCAGAACGCACGCGGGATCTTCGTGCTGGCACGAACCTCCAATCCGGAAGGCGGCGTACTTCAACAGTCGTCGGCTGACGGTGTGAGCGTGGCTCAGTCGATCGTCAACGCTGCGGTCGACGCGAACTCCGACGGCCGTGACACCGTCGGACTGGTGGTCGGTGCAACTCGGGACCACGGTCTGGACCTGTCGCAGTTCAACGGCCCGATTCTCGCTCCGGGGCTCGGCGCGCAGGGTGCGACGGCAGCGGATCTCGCAGACATCTTCGCGGGATCGACCGAGCTCCTGCTGCCGAACACTTCCCGTGGGGTGCTCAAGCATGGTCCTTCGGTATCGGCACTTCGGGAGGCAGCAATGCGTGACCGAGACGAGATCGAAGCCGCATTGGCGCACTGATCCGTGAGTGACCTCGAGGCTCGTTCGAGCGGTGGAACCCGGTGGTACCGTCCGTCGGTGAATCGTTGGTGGCAGATCGGACTTCTCGTCGCGGCGTGCGCGCTGCTCGCCACCGGGTTCCAATCCGTCACCGGCGTACACGGCGACGATCTCGCCGTGTACCGGACGGCAGGTCAAGCCGTCCTCGACGGCTCGAACCTGTACGACGAGTCGTTCAACGCGAGACTGCCGTTCACTTATCCGCCCTTCGCTGCGCTCGTCGCCGTTCCGGTCGCCTTGGGTTCCTGGGGTGCGGTCCAGTGGGGATGGAGTTTCGTCAGCCTCCTGATGCTGGCCGCGATCATCGTGCTCAGCTATCG
This sequence comes from Rhodococcus sp. AQ5-07, assembly GCF_009707305.1. Classification (NCBI taxonomy): domain Bacteria; kingdom Bacillati; phylum Actinomycetota; class Actinomycetes; order Mycobacteriales; family Nocardiaceae; genus Rhodococcus; species Rhodococcus sp. AQ5-07. Next base: position 1,531,718 of record NZ_CP046099.1, read on the forward strand.
CGAGGTCCCGTTCACACGTAGGCGGCCCGTCGTCGTCTACGTGGGTTTCCTGGTCCTGTGGACGGCGGCATCGCCGATCTCCGATCACCTCGGGTACGGGCAGGTCGGGTTGTTCCTGACACTCCTGTGCCTGATCGACGTGCTGGCTCGACCACGGTGGATTCCCGAGGGTGTGCTGGTGGGGATCGCCGGGGCCGTCAAACTGGTGCCTCTCGTCTACATCGGTTACTACGTGATCACCGGGCGTTGGAAAGCAGTTGCGGGCGGCCTCGCCGGCTTCCTCGGCGCCACGGCACTCGGCTTTGCCGTTCTCCCGCGCCAGACGATCGACTACTTCGGTGACATCGCCTCACTCTCGGGGCGCGTCGCGGTCGGTGACCCGTCCGTGTTCGGTAACCAGTCCGTGCGTGGAATGGCCTTACGGCTACTCCCCGAGGGCCTGGTGGGTCCGGCATGGCTCGTCGCCTGTGCAGTGTTGGGTGTCCTCGGAATTGTCGCGACGCGGCGCGCTCAGCGCCTGCGAGGTGATCTTGCCGGTTTCACGGTGGTTGCTCTGCTGGCGGCAATCGTGACTCCCATTGCCTGGACCCACCACTTCGTGTGGTTGGTGCCGGCGGTGGGTGTGCTCCTCGTTCCGATCAAGTCGGGCGTGGGGGAGGACACCCGATCGGTACCCGCGTGGTCCTGGATCGCGATCGGTCTCACCGCTGCGGTCGTGCTGTTTCGGCTTCCTCGGGTCGGCGCGGACATGGATATCCCGGTCGTCGGCTTCGTCCTGGAGAATTCATTGCTCTGGGCGAGCCTCGCGGTAGTACTCGCTCTGGCCGCCCCCGGCGTGAGCCGCACCGAACCGGACACGGTCGATGCCGACGATCCGAAATCGTCGCTGCCGACCTGAAAACAGGCCGCGACACGCGCATGGGCGTCGAAAATGCTCGAAATTTTTGGATGTGTCGGCGACCACGTTCATTCCCGCAGGTAACGATTTCGCACACACGCATGGGGACGTCGCACCCGATGTATCGAAATGCTTTGTGTTACAGTCTATTTCGGTACTGCACGCACGTTCGTGTTGCGTCGAATCCGTCTCGATCCAGCCGAAAACGGCGACGATGTGTGACATCGATTCGACGCGCATAACCCACCGCGATCTGCATCGGACCGCGGGGGGTGGGTTAGCAATTCGCGCCAGGCGTGAGTACGGTCGCTATCGCTGCTGGTTATCAGCGGAATAGACAAAATTTGCACACGACGAGACGGAGGAACCGTGGCCCTTCCCCAGTTGACTGATGAGCAGCGCGCTGCTGCTTTGGAGAAGGCAGCTGCTGCCCGCAAGGCCAGGGCTGAGCTCAAGGAGCGCCTGAAGCGTGGCGGCACCGACCTCAAGCAGGTCCTCAAGGACGCCGAAGACAACGAAATCTTGGGCAAGATGAAGGTTTCGGCACTGCTCGAGGCGCTGCCCAAGGTGGGCAAGGTCAAGGCTCAGGAGATCATGACCGAGCTGGAGATTGCACCGACCCGTCGCCTTCGTGGCCTCGGTGATCGGCAGCGCAAGGCTCTGCTCACCAAGTTTGACTTCGAGGCCTGAGCCGACAAGTGATGATTGCTGACGCGGCAGTGTCTGATGATTGCTGACGCAACAGTGTCAGAGAGCAAGACCGCAGTGCGGAGGGGTCGGCTGGTTGTACTGGCCGGCCCTTCGGCTGTCGGTAAGTCCAGCGTCGTTCGCGAGCTGAGAACTCGGTTGCCTGAACTCGTTTTCAGCGTTTCGGCGACCACTCGCGATCCCCGTCCCGGTGAAGTGGACGGCAAGGACTACCGATTCACCTCCCGTGAAGAATTTCAACGGATGATCGACTCCGGTGAACTTCTCGAATGGGCGGAAATCCACGGCGGTCTACAGCGCTCCGGCACCCCGGCAGCGCCGATCGAAGAAGCGCTCGAAGCTGGAAAGCCCGTACTCGTCGAGGTCGATCTCGCCGGAGCACGAGCTGTCCGCCAGGCGATGCCCGAAGCTCTGTTGGTGTTCATGGCTCCACCGAGCTGGGACGTTCTGGTGCAACGGCTGACCGGACGGGGAACCGAAACGGAAGACGTCGTGGCACGCCGACTCGAGACGGCCCGAGTGGAATTGGCCGCGCAGGACGAGTTCGACACGGTCATCGTGAACGAGGATGTAAGCCGTGCTTGCGATGAGTTGGTATCCTTGTTGGTTGGGAACTGATTCCGCACCCTTCGGGAACCGATTTCCACCCCGTTTCTCAGATATCCGGATCGATAAAACTAGTTCTTCAATGAAGATCTAATTCAGGAGACACAAGAGTGAGCAGCACTTCAGCCGCGTCCGCAGCAGGTCAGGGCGCTCTGCCTGCCTACGACACCCCGCTCGGCATCACCAACCCGCCGATCGACGAGTTGCTCGAACGCACCTCTTCCAAGTACGCCCTGGTCATCTACTCGGCCAAGCGTGCGCGCCAGATCAACGACTACTACAACCAGCTCGGTGACGGCATCCTCGAATACGTCGGACCTCTGGTCGAGCCCGGTCTGCAGGAAAAGCCGCTGTCCATCGCGTTGCGTGAAATCCACGCTGATCTCCTCGAGCACACCGAAGGCGAGTGAGCACCACGTCTGCCGCACCCGAACCTCGTTCGGGTGTCGGGGGAGTGTCCGACGCGCCCACATCGATACGTAAGCGCATTGTCGTCGGTGTCGGTGGGGGTATCGCCGCGTACAAAGCGTGCTCGATCATCCGCAGCTTCACCGAGAGCGGTCATCACGTCCGCGTGATTCCGACCGAATCCGCTCTGGAGTTCGTCGGCCGCGCCACGTTCGAAGCACTCTCCGGCAACCCGGTTCACACCGGCGTCTTCAGCGACGTCCCGCAGGTTCCGCATGTCCGCCTCGGACAGGAAGCCGATCTCGTTGTCATCGCGCCGGCAACCGCTGATCTGATGGCGCGAGCTGTCATGGGCCGCGCGGACGACCTGTTGACAGCCACCTTGTTGACCGCACGCTGTCCGGTCGTCTTCGCCCCCGCAATGCACACCGAGATGTGGGAGCACCCCGCAACGGTGTCCAACGTGGCGACACTGCGCTCGCGCGGCGTCCACGTGATCGAACCTGCCTCCGGGCGTTTGACCGGAAAAGACACCGGAGCCGGTCGACTTCCCGAACCCGACGAGATCGTCGGGTTGGCATCGTTGCTCCTCGAGCGCTCGGACGCGTTGCCGCGCGACCTGGAAGGTCGCCGCATTCTGGTCACCGCCGGCGGTACTCGCGAGCCGCTCGATCCGGTGCGCTTTCTCGGTAATCGCAGCTCCGGCAAACAGGGCTACGCGCTCGCCCGTCTGGCCGCCCAACGCGGCGCTCACGTCACGCTGATCGCCGGTTACACGGCCGATCTTGCCGACCCCGCCGCTGTCGACGTCGTGCACATCAAGACGGCCGAAGATCTCCGGTTGGCAGTGGAGAAGCACGCACCGGGACACGACGGAGTCGTCATGGCTGCAGCTGTCGCGGACTTCCGCCCCACCACCGTCGAAGGCAGCAAGATCAAGAAGGGCGCAAACGAACCCGACTCGATCAGCCTCACCAGAAATGCCGACATCCTCGCCGGTCTCGTCGAAGCGCGTCGTGACGGCGATCTGGACGCTCGAACGGTGATCGTCGGATTCGCCGCAGAGACCGGTGACGCCCACGGTGACGTTCTCAGTTACGCCCGCTCCAAGCTTGCCCGCAAAGGTTGCGACCTCCTCGTGGTCAATGCGGTCGGCGAGGGCAAGGCGTTCGAGGTCGATCACAACGACGGTTGGCTGCTCGGTTCCGACGGCTCGGAGTCCGCGCTCGAGCACGGATCCAAGGCTTTGATGGCCAGTCGAGTACTCGACGCCCTGGTCAAGCTCTTCCCCGAGTAGCGACACGCGCCCGATGGTGAGAGTTACCCCACGATAATCGGGTGAGCACAAGGGTGTTGCGCAGGCGGTCCAACCGTTATCGTCGGCTCAGCCCCCAGCTAACAAAGCATGACAAAACGGTCACCGAACGGTGATTCGGATACTTCAATAAGCTGTAGTCAAGAACTCAGTCGTCGAGAGGGAGATCTGTGAGCAAGTCCGGCAGTCGGCTATTCACCAGCGAGTCCGTCACCGAGGGGCATCCGGACAAGATCTGTGACGCGATCAGCGACTCGATCCTCGACGCGCTGCTCACCCAGGACCCGCGCGCCCGCGTGGCCGTCGAAACTCTGGTCACCACCGGCCAGGTTCACGTAGCCGGCGAGGTCACGACCACTGCGTACGCAGACATTCCGAAGATCGTGCGCGACACGGTCCTCGAGATCGGCTACGACAGCTCGGCAAAGGGCTTCGACGGTAACTCCTGTGGCGTCAACGTCGCGATCGGCGCGCAGTCGCCCGAGATCGCGCAGGGTGTCGATCACTCGCACGAGGCTCGCGTCGACGGAATCAGCGACGACGAGATCGACCGTCAGGGTGCGGGCGACCAGGGCCTGATGTTCGGCTACGCCACCACCGACACGCCGGAACTGATGCCGCTGCCCATCGCGTTGGCTCATCGTCTCTCTCGCCGGTTGACCGAGGTCCGTAAGTCCGGCGTGCTGCCGTACCTGCGCCCGGACGGTAAGACCCAGGTCACCATCGAGTACGACGGTGACAAGGCTGTCCGTCTCGACACCGTGGTCATCTCCACCCAGCATGCCGCTGACATCGACCTCGACAACCTGTTGACGCCCGATCTTCGCGAGAAGGTGCTTCACTCGGTGCTGACCGACGTGAACCTCACCGATCTCGACACCTCCGATGTTCGTCTGCTGGTGAACCCGACGGGCAAGTTCGTCCTCGGTGGCCCGATGGGTGACGCCGGTTTGACCGGCCGCAAGATCATCGTCGACACCTACGGCGGAATGGCTCGCCACGGCGGCGGCGCGTTCTCCGGCAAGGACCCGTCAAAGGTCGACCGAAGCGCTGCCTACGCCATGCGTTGGGTGGCCAAGAACGCTGTTGCCGCAGGTCTGGCCGACCGCATCGAGGTTCAGGTCGCATACGCCATCGGCAAGGCAGCTCCGGTCGGACTCTTCGTCGAAACCTTCGGCACCGAGAAGACCGATCCGGCACGGATCCAGAAGGCGATCACCGAGATCTTCGACCTGCGTCCGGGAGCGATCATCCGCGACCTCGACCTGCTGCGTCCGATCTACGCGCAGACGGCGGCATACGGTCACTTCGGTCGCACCGACATCGACCTCCCGTGGGAGAGCACCGATCGCGCCGACAAGCTGCGTAGCGCAGCTGGTCTCTGATCACTGACGTACAGACGGGGCGCGGGTGGGCGCGGAAAGAGTAGCGGCAGAAGTCGATCCGGTCGCCCGGGTGCTGCCGATGCTCCCGCTCGCTCACCTCGACCGTGAATTCGACTACCTCGTTCCTCGTGAACTCGAAGCGGATGCGCAGCCCGGAGTCCGGGTGCGCATCCGCTTCGCTGGTCGTCTGGTGGACGGTTTCATCGTCTCGCGCGAGGCCACCAGTGACCATCAGGGGAAGTTCGGCTGGCTCGAACGCGTCATCTCGTCCGAGCGGGTCCTGACGGCCGAAATCGCGCAAGTCGTCGATCGTGTGGCGGAGCGTTATGCCGGAACCCGTGCTGACGTTCTCCGTTTGGCGGTACCGCCGCGCCACGCGAAGGTCGAGGCGGAACCGTGGGAGCCCGCCGAGCCGCCGTCCGCTCCTGAACCGATCGAAAATGGTTGGCATCTCTACAGATTCGGTGACGCCTTCCTGTCCGCGATTCGCGAGTCGAAAAGCCCGCGTGCGGTCTGGCAGGCGTTGCCTGGTGAAAACTGGCCACTGCGCCTGGCCGAATTGGCCGGGGCTGTAGCGGCAAGTGGCAAATCCGCGATCCTGGTTGTGCCCGATCAACGCGACCTGGACCGCGTCGTCGCCGCATGTACCGAACTCTCCGGAGCGGATGCAGTGGTGGGTCTGTCCGCAGGCCTGGGGCCGGCCATGCGATACCGAAGGTGGCTCGCTGCACTGCGCGGGACCGCCCGGATCGTCGTCGGCACGCGCAGTGCAGTTTTTGCGCCGACGCCCGAGACCGGTCTTGTCGTCGTCTGGGACGACGGCGACGACAACTTGTCCGAGCCGCGGTCGCCGTATCCACATGCCCGCGAAGTTGCCGTCCTGCGTGGCTACGTCGCCGGGTGCGCCGTCGTGATCGGTGGGTTCTCCCGTACGGCAGAATCGCAGGTACTCGTCGACTCGGGATGGGCGCACGATCTGGTCGCTACGCGGGACGTCGTTCGTGCTCACGCACCCAAGATCACCGCGCTTGCCGACAGCGATCAAGCCTTGGCCCGCGATCCGGGAGCCAGAGCGGCTCGTTTGCCCGCTATTGCATTCGCGGCCGCCCGGCGCGCTCTGGGTGAGGGCAACGGAGTCCTGGTGCAGGTGCCTCGGCGGGGGTACGTACCGACCCTGGCCTGCGGAAAGTGCCGTGCCCCGGCACGGTGCCGTCGGTGCAACGGCCCACTGGCTCTTCCCGCTGCGGCAGGTCCCGACGGCGCCGGGACACCGGCGTGCCGCTGGTGCGGGGTTGCCGATGCCGCCTACCGATGTCACGCGTGCGGGGCGAAAGCGTTGCGCGCGGTGGTGGTCGGTGCCGGCCGGACCGCCGAAGAACTCGGGCGCGCTTTTCCCGGTGTGAAAGTGGTTCTGTCCGGAGGCGGTGATGTGGTCAAGGAACTGCCACACGGGCCCGCGTTGGTGGTCTCGACGGTGGGTGCGGAGCCGGTGATGACCGGCGGCTACGGCGCCGCGCTCTTGCTCGACGGTTGGGCACTGCTCGGTCGGCCCGATCTTCGCGCCGCCGAGGAAACACTCAGACGCTGGATGTCGGCTGCTGCCATGGTGATTCCGCTGTCCGAAGGTGGTGAAGTTGTGGTTGTCGCAGACTCGGGTATCCCGACGGTGCAGGCGTTGGTCCGATGGGATCCGGTGGGGCACGCACAGTCTCAATTCGAGGAACGGGACGAGGTCGGCTTTCCTCCGGCCGTTCACATGGCTGCGATCGACGGTGGATCCGCAGCAATTGCGGAGTTGGTGGACTCAGCTGATCTGCCGGCAAGTGCTGTACTACTCGGACCAGTGGAATTGCCTGCGGGGGAGAGGCTTCCGTATTCCGGTGAGGACGAGAGCGGTGTCGCGCCGGAGCGAATGCTGGTCCGCGTTCCACGCAAGGACGGTCGCGGCCTTGCGGACGCTCTGGCACATGCGAGGGCCGCGCGCAGTGCGCGGAAGTCATCGGGTCCGGTCCGCATTCAGATCGACCCACGCCGCATCGGCTGATTTTCGAGTTCTCCAAGGCATGCTTGTGTGCAGCAAAAATGTTGCGCAACCCGATATGGCGATATATCGTCGAACTATCAACGATAGTGATGGAGGTTCGACAGTGGATGCAAGTTTCCCGAACGAGGGGATGTTCGGCCGACGCGGTTTCTTCGGCGGTTTCGGCCGTGAGCAACGGCCACCATTTGTGATGTGGGTGCCGACGGACGACGGCGCGCCGGGCGATGGTCCCGGCGATCGAGACGGTGGACGACGCGGTCGACCGCACGAGCGGCCGGGCTTCGGTGACATGCCACGCAGAGGCCATCGGCGGGGGCGTTTCGGTCCAGACGGCGGACCCGGCCCCGGCTTCGGTCCGGGCGCTCAGTTCGGTCGCGGGCGAGGACGTGGCGGACGAGGTCGTCGTGGAGATGTGCGCGCTGCGATTCTGTTGTTGATCGCGGAAGAGCCGATGCACGGCTACGAATTGATTCAGCAGATCGTCGAGCGCAGCGGCGGCGTCTGGAAGCCGAGTCCGGGTTCCATTTATCCCGCGCTGTCCCAACTCGAGGACGAGGGACTGGTCATCATCGAAAAGGTCGCCGGCCGCAAGACCGCCAAGCTGACCGAGGAAGGCGTCGCGTACGTCGAGGAGCATCGCGCCGATCTCGGGGCACCGTGGGATGACGTTCGTCTCAGCGTAGGGGAGCCGGAGCAGGACCTTCGTGAACTGATCGGCCAGCTGATGGGCGCGGCCGGTCAAGTGGCTGCTGTAGGCACACCAGCGCAGGTCAAGGCCGCAGCCGACGTGCTTGTCGAGGCGCGCAAGTCGCTCTACCGAGTGCTTGCCGGTGATGACGCCGATGAAGGCGGCAATTGAGACGTCGGATACCTACTGTTCGGTAGGGTATGCGCCCCGAAGTTTCTGGTGTTACGGTCAGCTCCCTCGTAGGATCAGAGCAGGAGCAGGAACAATGGCTGGCGTCAAACGGTCTGTGGGACTGACATTTTCGGTAGCAGTGGCGCTGCTGATCGGAGCACCGCCGGCGATATCGGCTGCCGCACCGACGCTCCCGTCTGCGAGTGCCGACGCGATGGACGTTCCTCTCGACATCGGTCCGGGTCAGGCGACTCGTTCCGTTGCCACGGCATATGCGCATGCTCATCCAGGATCCGCGCCTGCCGGGTCGAACGATTTCGGCTGTGAGCCTTCCGCCACGCATCCCCGACCGGTTGTACTCGCCCACGGAACCGACACCGAGGCGTACGCGGATTGGGCGGCCCTGTCGCCGGCACTGGCAGCTGACGGCTACTGCGTCTTCGCCCTCAATTACGGCGGTGCGATCGAAGACGAAGACGGGGACGTCGCACACGAGACTTACGGCGTCGGCGACATAGTCGGTAGTGCGACCGCATTCGGTTCTTTCGTCGATCAGGTGCTGACCGCGACCGGAGCGGACAAGGTCGACGTGATCGGCTACTCCCAAGGCGCGACGGTGACGCGGTACTACGTCAACAAAATGGGCGGCGACGCCTACGTCGATCATTGGGTCGGCTTGGCTTCGCCGACCTACGGCGGGGTGATGTTCGGGTTGGTTCCCATCGTCCGTGCGATCCCCGGCGGAGAAGACTTTGTCGAAGATGTCTTTTCGCGAGCTGTCCGCGAGCAGATGCAGGGGTCGGATACGTTGAACGCCCTCAACGACGGCGGCGATACCGTACCCGGAGTGCGCTACACGACTATCGGGTCCACTGTCGACGAGATGATCCAGCCGTCCTCGAACATCGCGCTCCGCGACGCCGGTGCAGAAAACATCGTCCTCCAGGATCTGTGCCCGTCGAACCTGACCGGCCACTTCCGCATGCCGTACGACCCCTACGTGATCGACGTCATCCGGACGGTCCTCGACCCCGATGCCGAGCGGCACGCTTCGTGCAGCGCGGTGCCGCTCGGCACGGATATTCCGCAAGTGGTCATCGACGCAAATTCGTGAGCTGCAAATTCGTGAGCACCGAGACCACGTGGGTCGGGATGTTTACTCGGCGAGCTTGGCAGTGGCCTGCGCCCACAGGAAGAACTTGTTCGTTCCGAGGTCGCGGACGGTCTTGATGTTGAACGCTGCCTTCAAATGTTCTGCGTCCGAATCGCTTACGCCGTTGAGTGCCGCGACCGGGGCGTCCGCCAATTCTTCGACGGACTTTCCTGCGTAGGCCTTGTCGAACTTACTGTCGATGCCTGCCATCTAAGTTCCTCCGTGTGATCGGTGTATCCCGTATCAGCCTCCGCCGAGTGGCGACGACAGAGACAGTCAATACCGAGGACCGGTGAATCTGCAGGGTTCTGATCAAAGAAATTGCTGAGAAAGTGGTTCGGTGTGGCGCGAGGTAGGTCGTAGCTCCCGCAGTCCTTAGACTGACAGTTCCACCCACCGACACATCCGGGAGCATTTTCGTGAGTTGCAGTCCACCGCGTTCGACAGGCCGATCGGCTGATCAGAGTCCGAAGAGCCCAACGAAACGGGAGAGCTGACATGCGCGTCGTGTTCGCCGGAACGCCCGAACCCGCGGTTCCTTCACTGCGGCGTCTCATCGAGTCCGCCAACCACGAAGTGGTAGCCGTCGTCACGCGTCCGGACGCTGTGGCGGGCCGCGGTCGCAAAGTCACCCGCTCGCCGATCGGTCTGCTTGCCGACGAGCACGGCATCCCGGTCCTGACCCCGGTCAAGGCGTCCGATCCCGACTTCGCAGCCGAACTCGCCCGCCTGGAACCGGACTGCGCACCCGTCGTCGCCTACGGAAACCTGTTGCCGCAGAACGTCCTCGACATTCCGAAACACGGTTGGGTCAATCTGCATTTCTCGCTGCTTCCGGCGTGGCGCGGCGCCGCGCCGGTGCAGGCCGCGATCAGTGCCGGTGACGAGGTGACGGGCGCCAGTGCGTTCCGTTTGGAAGCCGGCATGGATACCGGCCCCGTGTACGGAGTGATGACCGAGCGGATTCGCGACACCGATACGGCAGGCGACCTGCTCGGGCGTCTGGCGGAAAACGGCGCTGCCCTGCTCGAATCGGTACTCGACGGCCTGGAGGCCGGAGAGATCAACGCGGTTCCGCAGTCTGCCGACGGCGTCTCGTACGCCCCCAAGGTGACTGTGGACGCGGCCCGCGTGCGGTGGGAATTGCCCGCTCGCACGGTGGACCGGCACATCCGAGCAGTCACACCCGCACCCGGGGCCTGGACGATGATCGGTGATCTTCGAGTCAAGGTCGGCCCGGTCACCGTTACGGACGAGACCCTGGCAGTCGGTGAGATCTCGGTACGCAAGGATGGTCTGTACATCGGTACCGCGACCACCGCGGTACGACTCGGGCAGATTCAGCCCCCGGGCAAGAAATTGATGTCGGCAGGGGACTGGGCACGCGGTGCCCGACTCGACGCGGAGGTACGAGCACAGTGACCGAATCACGACGACCGGCACGGCGGACACAGGGTCCCGGAGCCAAGAATGCAACCGGCGGCAAGAACACCAAGCCGAAGCAGGCCAAGCGGCCGGATCCGGCAACCGCCGGGCTCGATCAGCCGCGCCTGGCTGCGCGCGACGTCCTGCGCGCGGTCCGTGAACGTGACGCATACGCGAACCTGGTTCTGCCCGGGCTCCTGCGTGACCGCAAACTCGACGCACGCGATGCGGCGCTGGCGACCGAACTCGCGTACGGCGCGGCACGTGCTCAGGGCCTCCTGGATGCGGTGATCGCGCATGCGGCGGGTCGGCCGATCGAAGAGATCGACGGAACCCTGCTCGATGTACTCCGACTCGGCTCGTACCAACTACTGCGTACTCGTGTCGCACCGCACGCTGCTGTTGCCACCTCGGTCGACCTCGTTCGCGCCGAAAACGGCCAGGGCCGAGCAGGATTCGTCAACGCGGTCCTGCGCCGTGTTTCCGAACGCACCCAGGACGAGTGGGTCGAGCTGCTAGCCCCGAAGGACCCGGTCGGCCGACTCGCCTTCGAGCACGCGCATCCCCTGTGGATCGCGCAGGTATTTGCCGACTCGCTCGGCGCTGCAGCCGGAGAGCTCGAAGACGTCCTGATCGCCGACGACGCCCGCCCCGCCGTGCACCTCGTCGCCCGCCCCGGTGAGATCTCCGCCGAGGAGCTCGCACTGGTGACCGGCGGCGAGATCGGGCCGTACTCGCCGTACGCCGTGCATCTCGACGGCGGTGACCCCGGACAACTCGAGGCGGTCCGCCAAGGCCTGGCAGGAGTGCAGGACGAGGGCAGTCAGCTGGTTGCCCGCGCCCTCAGCATTGCTCCTCTCGAAGGTGAAGACTCCGGACGCTGGCTCGATCTCTGCGCAGGTCCAGGAGGAAAAGCGGCACTTCTCGGTGCTCTTGCCGGCATCGAAGGTGGTCGACTCGACGCCGTCGAGCCGGTCGAACACCGTGCCGAGTTGATTCGCAAGACCACTCGCGAGCTTCCCGTGGACGTACACGTGGCGGACGGCCGCGAATCCGGGCTCGAACCCGGATACGACCGCATCCTCGTCGACGCTCCCTGCACCGGGTTGGGTGCGCTGCGTCGGCGCCCGGAGGCACGTTGGCGTCGCCAGCCGTCCGATGTGGCTCCGCTCGTGAAGTTGCAGCGTGAATTGCTTGCTGCCGCAATCGAACTGGTTCGCCCCGGCGGAGTGGTGCTGTACTCCACGTGCTCGCCGCACTTGTCGGAAACGCTGGCAGTGGTCGCCGATGCGGTGCGGCGTCATGGCGTCGTGGAACTCGACACCAAGGAATTGGTGCCAGGTGTCCCGGACGTCGGAGACGGATCGTCGGTTCAGTTGTGGCCGCATCGACACGGCACGGACGCTATGTTCATGGCCGCTTTGCGCAAGCCGCTGGCCTGATCGGATGACTTCTGGGCATCGGTAGTCGTATGGTGCCTACATGGTTACGTGGGAACAGGTTGTAGTACTGGGTTCGGCTCTTCCCTCCGTGGAAGAGTCGACCTCGTACAACACCCCGGCACTCAAGGTGGCAGGTAAAACTTTTGCGCGGCTCCGCACCGAAGCGGAGGGCGCTTTGGTCGTGATGTGCGGTCTGGACGAGAAGGAGGCGCTACTCGCCAGTGGCGAGGCGGCTTTCTTCACCACAGATCACTATCACGGGCACGGATCGATCCTCGTGCACCTCGAACTGATCGACGAGGTGCAGTTGGGCGAGATGCTCGAAGATGCGTGGCGGATCAAGGCGCCCGCCAAGGTGCGAAAGCTCCGCACCGTCGTCAAGAACTGATCGGATTTCACCGGCTCCGATGTGCATGCACGGTCGGCGATGAAGCACAGCCGATGTGCATGCACGGTCGGCGATGAGTCACAGCTAAACTCGGCGGCGTGGCTTCCCCGATGATTGCACCGTCCATTTTGTCCGCAGATTTTGCTCGACTCGCCGATGAAGCGACTGCCGTGTCCGGCTCCGACTGGCTTCACGTCGACGTGATGGACGCGCATTTTGTTCCCAATCTCACGCTGGGTCTGCCGGTGGTCGAGAGTCTGCTGAAGGCGACGGACATTCCTCTCGACTGCCATCTCATGATCGAGAATCCGGAGCGCTGGGCGCCGCCGTACGCCGAGGCCGGTGCGTACAACGTCACGTTCCACGCCGAGGCCACCGACGACCCGCGTTCGGTTGCCCGCGATATTCGTGCAGCTGGTGCCAAGGCGGGGCTGAGCATCAAGCCTGGAACCCCGATCGACGACTACCTGGAAATTCTCAAGGACTTCGACACCCTCTTGATCATGAGCGTCGAACCCGGATTCGGTGGTCAGTCCTTCATGCCTCAGGTGCTCGACAAGGCACGCGCAGTTCGCAAGCTCGTCGACTCGGGTGAGCTGACGCTCCTCGTCGAAATCGACGGCGGCATCAACGCTTCCACGATCGAGCAGGCCGCTGAAGCAGGGATCGACTGCTTCGTCGCCGGTTCGGCGGTGTACGGGGCGAGTGATCCCGGTGAGGCGGTGCGCAAGCTCCGCGCGCAGGCCGCCTCGGCGTCGCCGCACCTGACGCTGTCGGTCTGAGCCGCTCGATGGCAAAGGGTGGACAGGCGTCGACGGCTGATCTTGACGCCGCGATGCAGATTGCGCTGGCCGCAGCCGATTCTGCGCGCGGATTCACCAGCCCCAACCCGCCGGTCGGCGCTGTCATCCTCGCCGCCGACGGCACCATCGCGGGCGTCGGTATGACGCAACCGCCCGGTGGACCGCACGCGGAGGTCGTGGCTCTCGACGAGGCTGGCGATGCGGCACGTGGTGGAACGGCCGTGGTGACACTGGAACCGTGCAATCACCAGGGGCGAACCGGCCCTTGCTCGCAGGCATTGATCGACGCCGGGGTCTCGGCGGTCGTCTACGCAGTCGGTGATCCCAATCCCGAGGCTTCCGGCGGCGCAGCGACGCTCATGCGAGCTGGAATCAGCGTCACCGCCGGACTGCGAGCACCCGAGGTGGAAGCTGGTCCACTGCGAGCCTGGCTGCACAAACAGCGCACCGGTCGCCCGCACATCACGTGGAAGTACGCGGCCAGTCTGGACGGGCGCAGCGCCGCCGAGGACGGAACGAGTCAGTGGATCACCGGTCCGCAGGCGAGGGCGCGCGTGCATGCTCAGCGGGCGCAGATCGATGCGATCGTGGTCGGCACCGGCACCGTGTTCGCCGATGATCCATGGCTGACGGCGCGTCAGCCCACCGGTGAGCTAGCGGCGCATCAGCCCGTACGCGTCGTCGTCGGAAAGCGTGAAATACCTTCGACGGCAAGCGTTCTCGATGACACCGCACCGACTCTGTTGCTCAACACCGACAACATCGACGAAGTTGTCGAGGCGTTGGGGGAGTACACAGACGTACTGCTCGAGGGTGGGCCCCGTCTGGCCGGAGCATTCCTCGCCGCCGGATATGTCGACGTCATCGAGGCGTACATCGCTCCGATACTGCTCGGCGCGGGCGCTTCCGCGCTCGTCGATGCCGGAGTGCACACCATCACCGACGCTCACCGATTCCGTTTGGAGTCCGCGGTAACGATCGGCCCCGATATTTTGTTGAGTCTGGTTCCGGAGAGTTCTGCTCCGGGGAACGAGGAGTAGGGCGCGTGTTCACAGGAATTGTGGAAGAACTCGGCGAAATTGTCGCCAAGGAAGAACTGGTCGATGCTGCACGCTTCACGGTGCGCGGGCCACTGGTCACCTCCGACGCCGGTCACGGCGATTCGATCGCGGTCAACGGCGTGTGCCTGACGGTCGTCGATGTGCTTGCCGACGGTTCGTTCACCGCAGACGTCATGCAGGAAACGCTGAACCGCTCGAGCCTGGCGAAGTTGGATGTCGGCTCTCGCGTCAACCTCGAGCGCGCCGCGGCGCTGAACAGTCGACTCGGCGGCCACTTGGTTCAAGGGCACGTCGACGGAACTGGCCACGTCATTTCCCGCTCGCCTTCCGAGAACTGGGAGGTAGTGCGGATCGCACTGCCGGACTCCATTTCCCGATACGTGGTGGAGAAGGGTTCGATCACTGTCGACGGAGTCTCGCTGACGGTCTCCGCGCTGGGTGGCGACCGCGGGTTCGAGTACTTCGAGATCTCGCTGATCCCGACAACGCTCGAGTTGACGACGCTCGGAACCGCTGTGGTCGGTACGCCGGTCAACCTCGAGGTGGACGTGATCGCCAAGTACGTCGAGCGGCTTCACTCTGCCGGTCGGTAGGACCAGGCTGATCGGACCCGTCCGATTGGTCGTAGGGTTGTCAGTGCATCCGTCGGATGCACTTGTTGTATTCGATGATGTTAAAAGTCAAGACTTTGGAGTGCGAGCACGTGACCAGGTTCGACAGTATCGAGCGCGCAGTAGCAGATATCGCTGCAGGTAAAGCTGTTGTCGTCGTGGACGACGAGGATCGCGAGAACGAGGGCGACCTCATCTTCGCCGCCGAGAAAGCCACCCCGGAACTGGTGGCGTTCATGGTCAGGTACACCTCCGGCTACCTGTGCGTGCCGCTCGACGGTGACGATTGCGATCGGCTGGGCCTGCCCCCGATGTACGCCACCAACCAGGACAAGCACGGCACCGCCTACACCGTGACCGTCGACGCCCGCGAAGGAATCGGTACCGGCATCTCGGCATCGGACCGCGCTGCGACGATGCGTCTGCTCGCAAACCCCGAATCCGGTGCCAACGATTTCACTCGTCCCGGCCACGTCGTTCCGCTCCGCGCGAAGGAAGGCGGAGTGCTGCGTCGTCCGGGCCACACGGAAGCTGCAGTCGACCTCGCCCGCATGGCGGACCTGCGTCCCGCCGGCGTCATCTGCGAAATCGTCAGCCAGAAGGACGAAGGCGCGATGGCTCAGACCGACGAGTTGCGAGTCTTCGCCGACGAACACAACCTTGCTCTGATCTCGATCGCGGACCTCATCGCATGGCGTCGCAAGCACGAGAAGCACGTACTGCGCATCGCCGAGGCCCGCATCCCCACCCGCCACGGTGAGTTCACCGCTGTCGGCTACACCAGCATCTACGACGAGGTCGAGCACGTTGCGCTGGTGCGCGGCGACATCGCAGGCCCCGACGGAGACGGTAGCGACGTACTCGTCCGCGTTCACTCCGAGTGCCTCACCGGCGACGTCTTCGGTTCGCTGCGGTGCGATTGCGGCCCACAGCTCGACGCCGCACTGGACATGGTCGCCCAGGAAGGCCGCGGCGTTGTCCTGTACATGCGCGGACACGAGGGTCGTGGCATCGGCCTCATGCACAAGCTGCAGGCCTACCAGCTCCAGGACGCCGGTTCCGACACAGTCGACGCCAATCTCGAACTCGGGCTACCGGCGGACGCCCGCGACTACGGCATCGGTGCGCAGATCCTCGTCGATCTGGGGATCTCGTCGATGCGTCTGCTGACCAACAACCCGGCCAAGCGTGTGGGTCTGGACGGCTACGGCCTGCAGATCACCGATCGCGTTCCGATGCCGCTGCGCGCGAATGCGGAGAACCTCACCTACCTGCGCACCAAGCGAGATCGGATGGGTCACGATCTGATCGGACTGGACGAGTACGAGGCGAACCAGAACACCGCACAGCCGGGAACCGCACTGTGAGCGGCGAAGGTCAGCCGCAGCTCGCGATCGCCGAGGCCAAGGATCTGAAGCTGGCGATCGTTGCCGGGCAGTGGCACGCGACGATCTCCGAGGCTCTGATCGCCGGCGCGCAGCGCGTCGCGCAGGAGGCACAGATCAAGGACGTGACACTGGTCCGTGTCGCCGGTGCGATCGAACTGCCGGTCGTTGCGCAGGCATTGGCGCGCACGCACGACGCCGTCGTCGCACTCGGTGTTGTCATCCGCGGCGGCACGCCGCACTTCGAGTACGTGTGCGACGCGGTCACCGCGGGCCTTACACGCGTCTCACTCGACGAAAGCACTCCCGTGGGGAACGGTGTCCTGACCACCGACACCGAGCAGCAGGCTCTTGACCGTTCGGGGCTGCCGGGTAGCGTCGAGGACAAGGGCGCACAGGCCTGCGCCGCCGCACTGGACACCGCAGTGACCCTGCGCCATCTCCGAGCACCATGGACCGAGGATTCGTTTCGATGAGTACACCCGGCGACAACGAGAACTGGGAACTGATTGCGTCACCGCGTAAGTCGACGCGATACGCGATCGGAGTTGCTGTCCTCCTGGTGATCGTTCACGTCACACTTGCACTCCTGCTCCGCCAGGGGTCCACCGGCGTGTACTTCCGAGCCGCGGACCAACTTGCGATGGCAGGCATCGGCACCATTCTGGCTCTCGGTGTACTGATGTTGACGCGGCCCCGGGTCAAGGTGGGCAAGCAGGGAATCGCCGTACGAAACATCTTGGGCGAGAAGATGGTCGACTGGGATCTGTTCGAGGGACTCTCGTTCCCCGACGGCGCCGCCTGGGCACGCATCGAATTGCCCGACGACGAGTACATGGCAGTGATGGCGATCCAGTCCAACGACCGTGAGTACGCCGTCGACACGGTCGGCAAGTTCCGCGAACTGGCCGACCGCTACGCACCGGTCGCGCACAAGAGCAACTGACGTCTTCCGACCGGTTCGGTGCCCGCATCCTGCGCGTTTCCGAGTCGGTCGGTGGCGGCGACTAACCTGAAACCGTGCCGGATCCCTCGACTTACCGCCCCGCTACCGGAACCATTCCGGCTGCGCCGGGCGTCTACAAATTTCGCGATCCGCATGGTCGGGTCATTTACGTCGGAAAGGCGAAAAGCCTCCGTTCACGTTTGAACTCGTACTTCGCGGACGTCACGACACTTCATCCCCGTACTCGGCAGATGGTGACCACCGCCGGCAGCGTCGAGTGGACCGTCGTCAGTACCGAAGTCGAAGCGCTTCAGCTCGAGTACAACTGGATCAAGGAATTCGATCCGCGGTTCAACGTGCGGTACCGCGACGACAAGACGTATCCGGTTCTCGCCGTGACGCTCAACGAAGAGTTCCCGCGGCTGTTCGTCTACCGCGGTCCGCGGCGCAAGGGCGTCCGCTACTTCGGTCCCTACTCGCATGCCTGGGCGATTCGCGAAACACTCGATCTGCTGCTGCGAGTGTTTCCCGCACGAACGTGCTCGTCCGGAGTCTTCAAACGACACAACCAGATCGGCCGGCCGTGTCTGCTCGGTTACATCGACAAGTGCTCGGCGCCCTGCGTCGGACGAGTCAGCGCCGAGGAGCATCGTCAGATCGTCGAAGATTTCTGCGACTTCCTCGCCGGCCGCACGGACAAGCTGGTCAAAGATCTCGAAAAGCGCATGCAGCAGGCTTCCGAGGACCTCGATTTCGAGACTGCAGCCCGTCTGCGTGACGATATCGGGGCTTTGCGCAAGGCGCTCGAGAAGCAGGCCGTCGTACTCGGTGACGGCACCGACGCCGATCTCGTAGCCTTTGCCACCGATGATCTCGAAGCCGCCGTTCAGGTGTTCCACGTGCGCGGCGGACGCGTGCGGGGTCAGCGTGGATGGGTCGTGGAGAAGGCAGGCGATGCCATCGACTGGGCCGCACTCGACGCCGAGTCCGACCTGCCGATCCTGGTCGAGCAGTTCCTCACCCAGTTCTACGGTGAGCAGGCGGCACTCGACCCGGGAGCGGGCTCCGAGGCCGGGATCAGCGCCGTTCCCAAGGAAGTTCTCGTGCCGGTCCTGCCCGCCAACGCGACCGAGATCCAGGCGTGGCTGAGCAAGCTTCGGGGATCGCAAGTGCAACTGCGGGTTCCGCAACGCGGCGACAAGAAAGACCTCGCCGAAACGGTCCAGCGAAACGCGAAAGAGGCTCTGGCGCAGCACAAGCTCAAACGCGCCGGTGATTTCACCTCGCGTTCTGCGGCGCTTCAGGGCATCCAGGAAGCACTGGACCTGGACTCGGCTCCGCTACGAATCGAATGCATCGACATCAGTCATGTCCAGGGAACCGACGTCGTGGCGTCACTGGTCGTGTTCGAAGACGGGCTCCCGCGTAAGTCGGACTACCGCCATTACGCGATCAAGGAAGCTGCCGGCGACGGTCATTCCGACGACGTGGCGAGTATCGCCGAGATCACTCGCAGGCGGTTCCTCCGACACAACCGCGACCTGGGCATTCTCGCTGCGTCGGCGTCGACCATGGACGCGGACGGTGGGGATCTGGCTCCCGAAGCGGCGATCGACCCGGCGACGGGCCGGCCTCGGCGGTTCGCCTATCCACCCAATCTGTTCGTCGTGGACGGCGGCGCCCCCCAGGTCACGGCCGCAGCGGCGGTCCTCGACGAGCTGGGGGTCACCGACGTCGCGGTAGTCGGCTTGGCCAAGCGACTCGAAGAGGTGTGGGTACCGGGGGAAGAAGATCCGGTCATCCTTCCCCGAACGAGCGAGTCGTTGTACCTCCTGCAACGCATCCGAGACGAAGCCCACCGCTTCGCGATCACGTTCCATCGCAGCAAGCGCTCGAGGCGGATGACGGCTTCGGCTCTGGACTCGGTCAAGGGGCTCGGTGAAACTCGCCGTACTGCTCTGGTGGCTCACTTCGGTTCCGTGGCGAAGCTGAAAACGGCAACGGTCGAGGAGATCATGCAGGTCCCCGGTATCGGTGAGACCACAGCCACAGCAGTTCTGGCCGCACTCGGCACGGATTCGGCTGCAGCCGATGCGGGTGCTGAAGCTCGAGCGCTGCCAGCCGCGGTAGGGGATGATGAGCTGGACAAGGAATCCGAATCGTCTGTTACCTCTGCTGACGCGCCAAGCGCCGAATCCGGTAGCGGTGACGAGGGCTCCGAGTCGCGAGAATTGTCCATGCCGACGACGGGGCCGAGTGCACAGTGACTACCGACAGCGCCAAAGACAGTCGAACGATGGATTTCCTGCTGGTGACGGGATTGTCCGGAGCCGGTTTGAGTACCGCTGCCAAGGTGCTCGAAGACCTCGGCTGGTATGTCGCGGACAATTTGCCACCTGAGCTCATTTCCCGGATGGTCGGTCTGAGCTTGACCTCCGATCCGCCGGTCGATCGTCTCGCCGTCGTGATCGACGTGCGGAGTCGACTCTTCACCGGCGATCTCGGGTGGGTGCTCACCGAACTCGAGGCGGAGCCGATCCACACTCGGGTGCTGTACCTCGAAGCGTCCGACGACGTGTTGATCCGACGGTTCGAACAGGTTCGCCGCAGTCATCCGTTGCAGAACGACGGCATCGACGGCACGTTGTCCGAAGGGATCGCAGCCGAGCGTCGGCAGTTGGCCGTGGTGAAGGCGGCCGCCGATCTGGTCATCGACACGTCGGCGCTGAAGGCACATCAGTTGCGTCAGAAGATCGAAACGGCGTTCGGGAACGATGCCAACCGCACGATGAAGGTGACGGTCCAGTCGTTCGGATTCAAGTACGGCCTGCCGATGGACGCCGATCTCGTCTGTGACGTTCGATTCCTGCCCAATCCCCACTGGATCCCTGAACTTCGCCCGCACACCGGTCAGGATGCCGACGTCCGCGACTACGTGTTGTCCCGCGAGGGTGCGGAAGACTACCTAGACACCTACCGACATCTGGTCGATTTGACGATCGCCGGATATCGGCGAGAAGGAAAGCGCTACATGACAATTGCGGTCGGGTGTACCGGCGGTAAGCACCGAAGCGTGGCCATGTCCGAAGCTCTCGCGAGGCGTTTGGGTTCCGAGGACGACATCTCGGTCAGCATCGTGCACCGGGATCTGGGGCGCGAATGAGTGAACCGACACATAGCTCGCGGGAGAAGCCAGATGGGCCGGCCATCGTCGCGCTCGGCGGCGGGCACGGATTGTTCGCCACGCTCCAGGCCGTCAGACGCCTGACGGTCGACGTCACCGCAGTGGTCACGGTCGCCGACGACGGTGGTTCGTCGGGCCGGCTGCGCGCCGAACTCGGCGTCATCCCGCCCGGTGACCTCCGGATGGCGCTCGCGGCTCTCGCGTCGGACGAACCCGAGATAGTCGACTGGACTCGGACCATTCAGCATCGCTTCGGCGGTGTCGGCGCACTTGCCGGGCACTCGGTGGGCAATCTCATCCTGGCCGGACTCACCGAGGTGCTCGGCGATCCGGTCGTCGCGCTCGACGAGATGGCGCGACTGCTGCGAATCCGTGGCCGCGTGCTGCCGATGTCGCCGATCGCGCTCGAGATCGAAGCCGACGTTCAAGGACTCGAAGAGGACCCACGCGTCAGCCGCTGCATTCGTGGACAGGTCGCCGTCGCGACCACGCCGGGCAAGGTTCGGCGTGTGAGACTGCTCCCGTCCAATCCGCCCGCGTGTCCCGAGGCTGTGACTGCGATCGATCGTGCCGATCTCGTGGTTCTCGGCCCGGGATCGTGGTTCTCGAGCGTGATCCCGCACGTACTGGTACCCGAACTTGTCGAATCACTGTCGTCGACGAATGCTCGAAAGGTGCTGGTGCTCAATCTCGCACCCGAGCCGGGGGAGACCGCCGGATTCTCCGCAGAGCGTCACCTGCACGTACTCTCCCAACACGTGCCCGATTTTCGGGTCGACTACGTGGTGGTCGACTCGGCGTCGGTACCGGCCGGGCGTGAACGTGAACATCTGCAGCGTGCGGCGGATCAATTTTCAGCCGAAGTCAGGTACGCGGATGTCGCGGACACCTCACCGGGCGCAGCGCATGTACACGATCCGGCAAAACTGGCCGATGTACTGGCTGAACTGTCGAGCAGTGCGGCAGTAGGGGATTCGACACAGTCTTCCCTGCAAGAACAGCAATCCGAAGAACAGAGGGAGAACGCTTCGTGGCAATGACAGCGGAGGTCAAGGACGAACTGAGCCGGTTAGTGGTGACTCAGGTCAGCTGCCGCAAGGCAGAGGTCTCCGCGTTGCTGCGCTTTGCCGGTGGGCTCCACATCGTCGGCGGCCGGGTGGTCGTCGAAGCAGAGGTGGATCTGGGCTCTACGGCGCGACGTCTGCGCCGGGAGATTTTCGACCTGTTCACCTACAGTGCCGATGTTCACGTACTCAGTGCGGGCGGGCTTCGAAAATCCGCTCGCTACATCGTGCGTGTGGCGAAGGAGGGTGAGGCCCTCGCGCGCCAGACGGGACTGCTCGATCTTCGCGGGCGCCCGGTTCGCGGCTTGCCTGCGCAGGTCGTCGGCGGAAGTGTCGGCGACGCCGAAGCAGCTTGGCGCGGTGCGTTCCTCGCGCACGGTTCCCTGACCGAACCCGGCCGTTCGTCGGCGCTCGAAGTGAGCTGCCCCGGCCCGGAAGCTGCACTTGCTCTGGTCGGAGCTGCGCGGCGTCTGGGGATCTCGGCGAAGGCACGTGAGGTTCGCGGAACGGATCGTGTGGTGATCCGCGACGGTGAGGCCATCGGCGATCTCCTGACCCGAATGGGAGCCCAGGACACACGCCTGGTGTGGGAGGAGCGACGGATGCGACGCGAGGTCCGCGCCACCGCCAATCGTCTCGCCAATTTCGACGACGCAAACCTGCGACGCTCTGCTCGCGCTGCCGTTGCGGCTGCTGCGCGCGTCGAGCGTGCGTTGGAGATCCTCGGCGAGGACGTGCCCGATCACCTCGCGGCGGCGGGCGCACTGCGCGTTGAGCATCGGCAGGCGTCCCTCGAAGAACTCGGCCAGTTGGCCGACCCGCCGATGACCAAGGACGCCGTTGCCGGACGTATCCGTCGCCTGCTGTCCATGGCTGATCGCAAGGCGAAGGAAACGGGCATACCCGACACCGAATCCGCAGTGAATGTGGAGCTACTCGAAGAGGGGTGACCTGCCCTCCGTCAGGGTGGGCTGCGCACGTTCGGGCCACGCGCATTAGGGTATGAGTCACATCGACCGATGAACCCCACGTCCGCGTCGTGCACACACGGATTCGGAGTATGCGTGGGTCAAGTTGCACACCAGAATCATGGTCAAAGGAGCGAATTGTGACTGTCCGGGTTGGCGTAAACGGTTTCGGCCGTATCGGACGTAACTTCTTCAGGGCGGTGGATGCGCAGAAGGCGCTCGGAACCACCGATATCGAGATCGTGGCAGTCAACGACCTGACTGACAACGCGACGCTCGCTCACCTGCTGAAGTACGACTCCATCCTCGGCCGTTTGCCGTACGACGTGTCGCTCGACGGTGACGACACGATCGTCGTCGGCGATCAGCGCATCAAGGCCCTCGCACACCGCGGCCCGTTGAACGAGCTTCCCTGGGGCGAGCTGGGCGTCGACGTCGTCGTCGAGTCCACCGGCATCTTCACCGACGCCGCAAAGGCCAAGGGACACCTCGAAGCCGGCGCCAAGAAGGTCATCATCTCGGCTCCGGCCAAGGGTGAAGACATCACCATCGTCATGGGCGTCAACGACGACAAGTACGACGGCAGCCAGAACATCATCTCCAACGCGTCGTGCACCACCAACTGCCTCGGCCCCATCGCCAAGGTTCTCGACGACGAGTTCGGCATCGTCAAGGGTCTGATGACCACGATCCACGCGTACACCCAGGATCAGAACCTGCAGGACGCTCCGCACGCAGACCTCCGTCGCGCCCGCGCAGCTGCCCTCAACATCGTTCCCACCGGCACCGGTGCAGCCAAGGCAATCGGCCTGGTTCTCCCGCGGCTGCTCGGCAAGCTCGACGGCTACGCACTGCGCGTGCCGATCCCCACGGGCTCGGTCACCGACCTCACCGCGAACCTGAAGAAGTCGGCTACCGCCGACGAGATCAACGCCGCGATGAAGGCCGCTGCCGAAGGACCCCTCAAGGGCATCCTGAAGTACACCGACGCACCGATCGTCTCCTCGGACATCGTCACCGACCCGCACTCGTCGATCTTCGACTCGGGTCTGACGAAGGTCATCGACGACCAGGTCAAGATCGTTTCCTGGTACGACAACGAGTGGGGCTACTCCAACCGCCTCGCCGACCTCATCGGCCTCGTCGCCAAGTCTCTCTGAGCGGAGTTTCGATAACAGTGGCAGTTCAGACGCTGAAGGATCTGCTGGACGCTGGGGTCGAGGGGCGCACCGTACTGGTGCGTTCCGACCTCAACGTCCCGTTGGATGGCGGAGAAATCACGGACCCGGGCCGCATCGTCGCGTCCGCTCCCACCCTGCGGGCACTTGCCGAGGGTGGAGCGAAGGTCATCGTGACCGCGCACCTCGGGCGCCCCGACGGTCAGCCCGATCCCAAGTTCTCCCTCGCACCGGTTGCTGCGAAGTTGGCCGAAATCCTCGGTCGCAACGTGCAACTCGCCGGTGACGTAGTGGGACAGGACGCGCTGGCTCGTTCCGAAGGACTCACCGATGGCGACGTCCTGATGCTCGAGAACATCCGTTTCGACCCTCGCGAGACCAGCAAGGACGAAGCCGAGCGGGTCAAGCTCGCCAAGGCTCTCGTCGAGCTGGTCGGTGACGACGGCGCATTCGTCTCCGACGGATTCGGTGTTGTTCACCGTAAGCAGGCGTCGGTCTTCGACGTCGCGAAGCTGCTCCCGCATTACGCCGGTTACCTGGTCGGCGCCGAGGTCGAGGTGCTCGCCAAGCTCACGCAGGACGCTGCGCGTCCGTACGCGGTGGTGCTCGGTGGCTCGAAGGTCTCGGACAAGCTGGCCGTCATCGAGGCACTGGCACCGAAGGTCGACACTCTGGTGATCGGCGGCGGAATGTTCTACACGTTCCTCGCGGCTCAGGGTGTCTCCGTGGGCAATTCGCTGTGCGAAGAGTCCATGATCGAGACCTGCAAGGGTCTCCTCGACCGGTACGCCGACGTCATCCACATCCCTCAGGATGTTGTCGTCGCGGACTCCTTCTCGGCCGATGCCGAGTCGAAGATCGTTCCGTTCGACAAGATTCCCGACGGCTGGATGGGACTGGACATCGGACCGGAGTCGGTCAAGCGCTTTGCCGCGATCCTGACCGGCGCCAAGACGGTGTTCTGGAACGGCCCGATGGGCGTGTTCGAGTTCCCGAAGTTCGAGGCAGGCACCCGCGGTGTCGCCGAGGCAATCGTGGAGGCAACCGAGAAGGGCGCCTTCAGCGTCGTCGGTGGCGGCGACTCTGCAGCAGCCGTTCGTCAGCTCGGTATCCCGGACGAGGGCTTCTCGCACATTTCCACCGGTGGTGGCGCTTCCCTCGAGTACCTCGAGGGCAAAGAGCTGCCTGGCATCGCAGTTCTGGAAGGCTGATCCGACATGGCACGTAAGCCGTTGATCGCCGGCAACTGGAAGATGAATCTGAACCACCTCGAGGCTATCGCCCTGGTGCAGAAGATCGCTTTCTCCTTGCCTGCGAAGTACTTCGACAAAGTGGACGTCACGGTCATCCCGCCGTTCACCGACATCCGTAGCGTCCAGACGCTGATCGAGGGCGACAAGCTCCTCCTCACGTACGGCGCGCAGGATGTCTCGGCTCAGGACTCGGGTGCGTTCACGGGTGAGATCAGCGGCTCCATGCTGGCCAAGCTCGGATGCACCTTCGTCGTGGTCGGCCACTCGGAGCGTCGCACCCTTCACGGTGAGACCAACGAGACCGTCCTCGCCAAGACCAAGGCCGCTCTCAAGAACGGCCTCACGCCGATCGTGTGCATCGGTGAAGGCCTCGAGATCCGCGAAGCGGGCGATCACGTTGCCTACAACGTCGACCAGCTCAAGGGTTCATTGGCGGGCCTGAGCGCGGAGGAGATCTCCAAGATCGTCATCGCGTACGAACCTGTCTGGGCCATCGGCACCGGCCGGGTCGCTTCTGCCGCCGATGCACAGGAAGTGTGCGCTGCGGTACGAGCAACAGTTGCCGAACTTGCCGACGCCGAGGTCGCAGCCGGCGTTCGCGTTCTGTACGGCGGCAGCGTCAGCTCCAAGAACGTCGGAGAGATCGTCGGCCAGACTGACGTCGACGGCGCTCTGGTCGGCGGCGCGTCGCTCAAGGCTGACGAGTTCGCGACACTGTCTGCGATCGCTGCAGGCGGTCCACTCCCGTGATGTGATCGGGTCGTGAGCTGGAAACTGCAGGACACTGTTACTGCATGACACTGAACTGCGGGCGTGTGACCGAGTAGGTCACACGCCCGCAGTTTTTTGATTCGCCGGATTCAGCGCACGAGTTTGGTTTCCAAAGCGCCGACGAGTTCGGGAGCAAGGTCCAACCCGGTGGTCAGATAGTTCTCGACGGTCCCGTAGTGGTGTTCCACCTGCTCGAAGGCAGCGCCCAGGTAACTTGCGTCGACGGACAGCAGCAACCGGATCACCTCGCCCTTGTCTGCATCTGTGGCGGCGGCGATCGTTGCGACCGTCGCATCGATGTACTCGGCCGAGTACGTATTCGTGAGCAGGTAGTCCGCCATGATCGTTTCGCGCAGTACACCGGCGAGTGTTTGCAGTAGTGCTGCTGCCCAGCCTGTTCGGTCCTTGCCTGCCGTGCAGTGGAAGAGTTGCGGCCCGGCGGTAGTGGCCAGGGCGGCGAACAACTGCGAGAATCCGCTGCGAGTGACCGGGTCTGCGACAAAGCTGCGATTGATGTTCTGCATGAAAGCTGTTGCAGCGTCCGCTGTTCGGAGAGCCATCGCTTCGGCGTGGATGTTGCCGGACAGGATGGGAATGTGGGCGTACATAGCCGGCGTAGGCACGGTGTCGGGAGTTTCGTTCGCTTCGGTTTCGGAGCGCACGTCGTAGACGGCAGTCAGCCCCAGCGATTCCACGATCGCAAGATCCTCAGGCGAGGGCGTCAGCACGTTTGCGCGGTAGAAAACTCCGCGGCTCATCGCCTGTCCGCTGGTCGTGACGTACCCGGGGCCGGCCACGTCGCGGAAGTTGTGAATCGAAGCCAGACGTGGTGTGTCAGGCAAGGGTATGTCTGGCAGTGCAGTGTCGGAAAGCATGGAGCCGGCCTTTCGGAGGTAGAGTCGCGTCAACTGAAAAACTACTGAATCGGTATCTCGACAGTGTGATCGATGCCACTGACCAAGAGTCGTGCCTGGCCGGGTGCAAAGTCATGTGCGAGGCGGGTATGTGGTCAGGCTATCTGTGCGCGCCTGTATGGTGTTATCGGTTGTAGTTGTCCCTATTGGATTGGTGGACGTAGACAGACATGAAACTGTTCCTGGATATCCTGCTGGTCATCACCAGCTTGCTCCTCATCGCCTTGGTGCTCCTGCACCGCGGTAAGGGCGGCGGTTTGTCGAGTCTGTTCGGTGGCGGTGTCCAGTCCAGCCTGTCCGGATCGACTGTTGTCGAGAAGAACCTCGACCGGTTGACGGTCTTCACCGCGTTGATCTGGCTCATTTCGATCGTCGGCATCGGCCTGGAGATCAAGTTCGCCTGATTCTCGGCTCATGACTTGCAGCCGGTAGTTTTTCACACACGAATTTCAGACACGGAACCCCGCCTATCGAGCGGGGTTCTTTGTTTCGGTCGATAATTGAGTGATGACTGAAACCGCGTCGCATCGAGAAACACCGCGAGAGGCCACCGAGCCGCTGCGCGAAGACATCCGGCTTCTCGGCGGAATACTCGGACAAATAGTGCGAGAGCAAGCCGGCGACAATGTTTTCGATCTGGTCGAGCGAGCCCGTGTCGAGTCGTTCCGAGTCCGTCGGTCGGAGATCGACCGCGCCGAACTGGTGTCGCTGTTCGCCGAAATCAGTACGGACGACGCCATTCCCGTCATTCGTGCGTTCAGTCACTTCGCGCTGCTCGCCAACCTGGCCGAGGACATCCACCGCGAGCGTCGACGGGCCATCCACGTCAACGCGGGTGAACCGCCCCGCGACAGCACTCTCGCCGCCACGTACACCAAACTCGATGCAGCCGATATCGATTCGGCTACCGTCGAAGAAGCGCTGCGGGGCGCCCTGGTCTCACCCGTCATCACCGCTCACCCGACGGAGACTCGACGCCGCACGGTGTTCGAGACGCAGAGTCGGATCACCGAGTTGATGCGATACCGCGAGCGCACGGCGCTGAGCGTCGCAGAAACCGCTGATGTCGATCTGCAATTGCGCCGTCAGATCCTGACCCTGTGGCAGACGGCTCTGATCCGGCTCAGCCGCCTCCGTATCCAGGATGAAATCGAGGTAGGCCTGCGCTACTACGACGCGGCGTTGTTCGAGGTGATTCCGAAGATCAATGCCGAGGTCCGCAAAGCTCTACGCACGCGTTGGCCGGACGCCGGGCTCCTGCCGGAACCGATCCTGAGGCCGGGTTCGTGGATTGGCGGTGACCGGGACGGCAATCCGTACGTGACCGGCGAAATCGTCCAGCGCGCCACGTCGCGCGCTGCGGCGACTGCTCTCGAGCATCATCTCGAGGAACTCGAACATCTCGAGCGTGAACTGTCGATGTCGGCGCGGCTGGTGTCCGTCACGCCCGAACTCGATCTGCTGGCGTCTACCTCCGGCGACGATTCTGCATTCCGGGCCGACGAGCCGTACCGTCGCGCGATTCGCGGCATCCGCGGGCGATTGAGCGCAACCGCACTGACGGTGCTGGGGGAGTTGCCCGCCCACGGCTCCGACGACGGACTCGAGGCGTACACCGACCCGGCACAGCTGCAGCGGGATCTCGGAATCATCGACACCTCGTTGCGTCGTTTCGGCGACGAGACCATCGCCGACGATCGACTCGATCGGCTCCGAGAAGCGGTGGAGGTGTTCGGCTTTCACCTGTCCGGTCTGGACATGCGGCAGAACTCCGAGGTACACGAAAGCGTCGTCGCAGAACTTCTGGCGTGGGCCGGAGTTCACCCGGACTACACGTCCTTGCCGGAAGCCGATCGAGTCGAACTGCTGTCGGCCGAGTTGACGACGCGGCGACCACTGACTTCGCCGGACGCCGAGTTCAGCGAATTGACCACCAAGGAACTGGCCATCATGGCGGCCGGCGCCAAGGCAGTGCGGGTTCTCGGAGCGGGCGCAGTACCCAACTACATCATCAGCATGTGTACCTCGGTCAGCGACATGCTCGAAGCTGCGGTGCTGCTCAAAGAGGTCGGGGTGCTCGATCCGGGCGTCGGTAGCGAACCCTCCTGCCCGATCGGCATCGTCCCGTTGTTCGAGACGATCGAGGATCTGCAGGGCGGCGCCGACACATTGCTGGCGACGCTCGACATCCCGATCTATCGTGCGATCGTCCGTTCGCGCGGTGACAGTCAGGAAGTGATGCTCGGGTACTCCGACTCGAACAAGGACGGCGGGTACTTGGCCGCCAACTGGGCGCTGTACCGTGCCGAACTCGACCTCGTCGATGCCGCGCGTAAGAGCGGAATCAGGTTGAGGCTCTTCCACGGCCGCGGCGGAACCGTCGGACGTGGCGGCGGACCGAGCTACGAAGCGATTCTCGCGCAGCCCCCCGGCGCAGTCGCTGGTTCTCTGCGAATCACCGAGCAGGGTGAGGTGATTGCGGCCAAGTACGCCGAACCGCGTCTGGCGCACCGCAACCTCGAAACACTCATCGCCGCGACTATCGAGTCGACGTTGCTCGATGTCGAAGGTCTTGGCAGCGACGCAGATGCGGCCTACGCGGTGTTGGACGAGTTGGCGGCACTCGCCCGTACCGCGTACAGCGAATTGGTGCACGACACACCAGGATTCGTGCAGTACTTCGAAGCGTCGACACCGGTCGCCGAGATCGGAGCACTCAACATCGGCTCTCGTCCGGCCTCTCGCAAGCAGACCAAGGCGATTTCCGATCTGCGTGCCATTCCCTGGGTGCTCTCGTGGAGTCAGTCTCGCGTGATGCTTCCGGGTTGGTACGGAACCGGCGCCGCGTTCGAAAGATGGATAGACGGAGACGACACTCGGCTTGCCACGTTGACGGCCCTGTACGAGAAGTGGCCGTTCTTCCGAACCGTGCTCTCGAACATGGCCATGGTGATGTCGAAGTCTGATCTCGGTTTGGCGGCCCGCTACGCGGACCTCGTGCCCGACGCCGAACTGCGCGATCGAGTCTTCGGAATGATCACCGACGAGCACGAACGCACAATTCGCATGTACAAGGCAATCACAGGCAACGAGAACCTCTTTGCCGACAACTCGGGCCTCGAGCGTTCGGTTCACAACCGGTTCCCGTACCTCGAACCTCTCAACCATCTACAGGTCGAGCTGATCCGTCGGTACCGTTCCGGCGACGAGAGCGATCAGGTGCGTCGGGGTATCCAGCTGACGATGAACGGCCTGGCCACTGCGCTTCGTAACAGTGGCTAGGTAACAGCGGCTGGTTCTGCAGGTTTACCAGGGTGTGCGTGCGGCGACTCTAGAGCTGTCGCACGCACACCCAACGCTGCGCACCGGACCGAACGGGGACCGCAGTGGATCTGCAATTGGACGGACGAACTGCCGTGGTTACCGGCGCGGGAAAAGGTATCGGGTTGGCGATCACTCGGGCCTTGGTGGCCGAGGGAGTCCACGTCGTCGCGGGCTCGCGGACGCTCTCGGCGGAACTCGAATCGCTGCAGTCCGGCGGCGCCGTCACCTTTGTCGGCGTCGACCTCGCGAGTGTCGAAGGATCTACCCGACTGCTCGAGGTTGCAGCAGCGAGGGGCGGCGTCGACATCTTGGTCAACAACGTCGGCGCCGTCACTCCGAGAACGAGCGGCTTCGCGGCTATCACGGACGAAGAGTGGGCGTCGTCGTTCAGTCTGACGTTCTTGTCGGCTGTACGCACTGTTCGCGCTGCGCTGCCGGAGTTGATCCGCCGAGGTGGCGGGAGCATCGTGACGATCAGTTCGGTCAACGCATTCTTGCCTGACCCCACGGTGATCGACTACAGCGCCGCCAAAGCGGCGTTGACCAACTTCTCGAAGTCGTTGTCGAAAGAACTGGGCGGGAAGGGGATCCGCGTCAATACCGTCAGCCCTGGTCCGGTGCAGACCGAGTTGTGGCTCGGCAAGCACGGAGTGGCCTCGACGCTGGCGAAGGCGAATGGTTCAGCGGCCGACGATATCGTCGAAAGTGCGGCCGCCGGCGCCGAGACGGGCCGCTTCACCTTTCCCGAAGAGGTAGCGGACCTGGTGTTGTTCCTCGCCAGCGATCGCGCGGGGAACGTGACGGGCGCGGATTTCGTGATCGACGGCGGTCTGATCAAGACCTTGTGATCATTGCTGCCTGAAACCTGATCATGTGCGCGACGGTCGACGACGTGATGCACAGGATCACTGCGGACGCGATGACCACCCACAATCCCCACCCGATGGACGGTCCGGCGGTGTGCCCTGCGACCTCCGTACTACGTCGCACAATGGACGCGGCGTTTCCGACGGCAACGATCAAGACGGCGATTCCCACCAGCGGTCCCGTGCAGTGATTCTTCATCTCGGGCGTGACGTCTCGAACCATGAGGGTGATAAGCGCGGTTACCGCGCCCAGAGCGAGGACGAGTGTGATCACTCCGCATTCGTCGATACCACTGTGGTCGAGGGCGGAGGACGACGTCCACGGGCCGAGGCTTCCGGCGACGATCCCGGCGCACGCCCACAGCGATCCGATGAGGCTAGGTCCGTAACGGTCGGGCATGAGGGAGGGAATCGTGCGGGTTGACGGCGACTGAAACCCGAAGGCGCGTTGGTGATCCGGCTGATTGGGTGTGAACGTCACGCGACGGACCACCTTTCCTCCGCGCCGTCGTGGCGCCCAATCCAATGCTTTTTCGGAGTCTAGGGCCGCCCACTTCACTTTTTGCCGAATCGAGCGAAATTGATCGAACCGGCAGTACCAGTCAGTGCACGAAGTCCAGAGCTTCCTTGATCCACGCATTGAACTCGACGTTCGAACTCGTCCCGGTTCGGTCGACGACGATCCATCCCTTGCTCATCGGCTTACCCCGCATCTCGGGCCAACTTGCACCCTTGTGCGTCAGGAGTTCGTCAACTCGATCGGGGTCACACCGAACCATGATGTTGCCGTGTGAGTTCGCACTGGCGGCCAGCTTCCCGTTCACCATGAAGCTCAGCCCACCGAACATCTTTACTTCTTCGACGTCGCTCTCGCCCGAGAGCGCATCGCGGATACGCTCAGCCAGCGCCTTGTCGTATGCCATGGAGGCCTCCTGGGGTGGAGTTCCAGGTTAGATCAGGTGGCGCAGGTACGTCTGCGGGTCGTGAAGGAACCGCTGCCAGTTCGAGACCAGATCGAGGTCCTCCCAGCTCGCGGCTCGGATTCCCCATTCGCCGATCTCGAGCAGATTGGCGTTCGGCAGTGCCGCGATGATCGGCGAGTGCGTCGCGATCACCGCCTGCGCGCCGGATGCCACCAGCTCACCGAGCAGTGCGACCAGCGTCAAGGTCCCTTGGAATGAGAGTGCGGCATCGGGTTCGTCGATCAGATAGAAGCCGCCGTCGGAGGTCCTCGACGACAAGATCTCGAGCAGCGCCTCACCGTGTGAAAGGTGATGGTAAAGCGGTTCAGGTCGCCTGGGATTGGGGTTGTCCTCCAAATACGTGTACAACCCGTGCAAGGTTTCGTCTCGGAGGTAGTACGCCCACTTCGACGCGCCGGGGCTCCGCTCGACCACAAGGTCGAGGCCGCTCGGTTCACTCGATCTGGTCTGATGTCGCGTATTGGTAGACCCGCCTTCGGCATTGAGACCGAGAACGGCGGCAAGAATTTCGATGACGGTCGACTTCCCCGCTCCGTTTTCGCCGACCAGAATGGTGACACCCGGTGGAAGTTCAAGACCGTCCCGAACGATCTGCGCAACCGCGGGCACCGTCATCGGCCAGCTGCCTACGTCAGCGCCCGACGATGTCCCGGCCTTGATGCGTCGGATGGGTTGTCTCTGCACGGCCATACGCTCTCACAAGGCTCCGACGGGAACTGAGGTTAGTGGCGCTGCGCGAGCAATTCGATGATTCGAGCCACGAGATCGAGGGGGATCGGTTTGTTCAGCGGGAACTTCACGGTTGATTTCGCAGCCCGGTACGGGTCGACGGACTTCTCGAACTCTGCGTCACCTGCCGGGAGTGGGTACATCGAGATGTGGTGTTTCCAGCCTGCGAAGTGAACCAGGTTCTTCCCATTCACCGTCATGGTCGGCATCTGATAGCTGATGGTCTCATCGAGGCCGGGAACAGTGCTGTGGATCGTCTCGCGGATGCTCCCGAGGGATCGCTGCACGTCGGTGGGAAACGACGCGATGTAATCGTCGATCGTCGCGAATTCGGCCATGAGCGGATCCTAATCGCGCTCCGACTCCCACTGGCGGCGACTTGGGGGACAAATGAGACCATTAGGTATGAAAAATCTGGAACCTTGGGAGTTCGCCGGCATGCTCACGCATGTGCGCGCCTACCTGACCAACGCAAGGCGCTTTCTGCGGGGGTGGTCTTACCGCGAGGTAGACGGCTCGTCGGAAGACCGTTGACTAGTCACGCTCAGCGTTGGTAATGCCAAAAATCGGGGCGGCTGCCGTCGGTGTCGGTGAACCCGTATTCCGTTCCGAGTTCGCCTGAACTGACCGAACGCTGATTCCATCGCTTCCGATTCGAATCGGCGGCGAGGGCGGCGATCGCACGTCCTGTGAATCTTGGTGACTCGGAGCGGGCAAAATCCGGAGGTGCAGTCGGCCTATCCCGCTCCGGCGACAAAGCGTCACGCCAATTCGATTCACCGACACCAAAATTGTCGAGCATCATCTCCGATCGCAGGAACCCCGGAGTGATGGCGACGGCAGTACAGCCGAACGGGGCAAGTTCGTGGCCTTGCGAAAATGCAAGCCTGTTCACGGACACCTTCGCCAGGTCGTAGAACACCGAGATGCGATAGTTCGATGCGTTGTATCCGGTAGTGCCGTCAGTTATTTCGGCGACCAGTCCGCCTGGCCGATCGATCATCAGCGGCAGGAGGTGGTGCGACGTGGTGATGTGGGTGTCGATCGCCAGGCGCAGAATGTGAAAGCCCTTGTCCAGATCGTGTTCCCATACCGGCGTGTTCCACTCCGCCGGCCCACCCTTGAGTAGTTCCGCGCCCCAGATGTCATTGACCAAGATGTCGACATGTTGATAGTCGGCGCGCAAGCGTTCGGCGAGATCAGCCACTTGTTTGCTCTTGAGATGATCGACGGCAATCGGCACGCCGACGCCGCCCAGTTCGGTGACAAGCTCTGCCGTCTCCTCGATGGTTTCGCCGCGCGGATAGTCCGACTGAAGTATTCCGGCAGATGTGCTCCGGCCAGTGCAGATGACGGTTGCACCGGCCTCACCCAGGGCTGCGGCGATTCCGCGTCCGGCGCCCCTCGTCGCCCCGGCAACAACAGCCACTCGCCCGCGAAGTGCATCCGGATTCGGTGTCCACGACATTGTTCGATTGTTCTCGCCTGGATTGATTCGTTCAAGAGTGAAAGCGATCTACGGAACCGAACCCTACTTCGCGGCGTCCAAGGTAGTAATCGCTCGAAAGAACGAGACAGGGGGAG
This sequence comes from Rhodococcus sp. AQ5-07, assembly GCF_009707305.1. NCBI lineage: Bacteria > Bacillati > Actinomycetota > Actinomycetes > Mycobacteriales > Nocardiaceae > Rhodococcus > Rhodococcus sp. AQ5-07. The sequence continues at coordinate 1,565,973 of NZ_CP046099.1, forward strand.
AGATGAATCGTTGTGCAGGGCAGAGTGCCCGTTGGAGACAAGGGATCTCGGGATTGAGTTCCGTTCCGTCAAAAGGAAATTCGCATCGGCTCCGGACTCAGCGGGTAGTCATGACTCGCCACTGTGAAAATGTCCTCGATGTACCACCGGGCCGGGAATCGCCTGAAGACGATTCCCGGCCCGGTGTGAAATCAGATCCGTGAAATCAGATCAGAGCTGCGAGGCAGCGTCCGTATCGAGGAACCAACGCGTCGCCACCAAACCGGTGGCGCCGGCGGACGGCCAGTCCTCGGACGAAGCACCTCCGACGGCTTCGGCAACGGCCTCGGCCTTTGCAGCACCCGAGACGAGCAGCCAGACCTCTTTGGCACGCCGAACAGCAGGCAGCGTCAGGGTGATCCGTACCGGTGGCGGCTTGGGGGAGTCCGTCACCGCGACAACGAAACGAGCTTCTTCGCGAACGGCGTCGGTATGCGGGAACAACGAGTTGACGTGTCCTTCTCCACCCATGCCGAGCAGGTGCACGTCGAACGTCGGAACCTGATTGCCGTGTGCCTGAGCGCCCAGCAGTTGTTCGTATGCCGTCGCCGCCCCGTGCGGATCACCGTCGTAGATACCGTCGGATGCGGCCATCGCATGCACCCTGTCGGGATCGACCGGCACATGATCGAGAAGCGCCTCACGAGCCTGGACTTCGTTCCGCTCGGGATCGCCGGACGGCAGGAACCGTTCGTCGCCCCAGTACAGATCGATCTGCGACCAGTCGATGTCGCCGGGAGCGTCACGCAACTTCTCGAGAAGTGCGATCCCGGTTCCGCCACCCGTCAGCACGATGGATGCGAACCCGCGAGCCTTCTGGGCATCAACGATTGTCGTGACCAGGCGTGCGGCAGCGGCATCGACCAGTTGGCCGGCGTCGGAAAACTTCTCTACGACAACATCACTCATAGGTCACCTTCTCCAATCCAGCCAGCGCTTCTTCGTAGATCTCGTCCGGATCGAGCCGACGCAATTCCTCGGCGAGGCAATCGCGCGTCTCTCGACGACCGAGCGAGACCAGCGAGTCGGGCTGACCGGTGCGGATCAGGGTTGCGGTCGTACCCTCCTGTGGGCGGCTGATGGAGATGCTGCGAGTCTCCAGCTTCAGCTCGACGGTGAGCTCACCCGTACGTCGGATGACCGGACCGTCGATCTTGGCTGCCAACCAACCGGCGAGAATATCCAGTGCCGGTTCGGTTTTGAGACCGGAGACCACCGCTGAGGTGATCTTCTCGTGCGGCGGCTGATCGAGAGCCGACGCGAGCAGTGCGCGCCAGTAGGTGACGCGACTCCAGGCGAGATCGGTGTCACCGGCGGTGTACGACGCGAGTCGTCCCTTGATGGTGGCAGTCGGATCCGGGGCACCGGTGGCGTCGGTGATGCGACGGATCGCAAGCTTTCCGACGGGGTCCTTCGCCGGAATCTCAGGTGCCTCGAGGGGCCACCACGCGACTACCGGTGTGTCGGGGAGCAGGAACGGGATGACGACGCTGCTCTCGTGGTCCGCCAGGGGGCCGTAGAGGCGCAGCACCACGACCTCAGAGGCGCCGGCATCCCCACCGACGCGGATCTGAGCATCGAGCCGAGGCTCGCTCTGCTCGTCGCCACGCAGAAGCACGATGACGCGGCAGGGGTGCTCGCGGCTTGCTTCGTTGGCGGCCTCGATTGCGGCCTCGGCGTTCCCGGTGTCCCTGGTGCAGACGACAAGCGTGAGCACACGTCCCAAGGTGACAGCGCCGCCGGTCTTACGTACCTCGACCAGTTTCTTGCTGACCTGGACCGTGGTGGTGGAGGGCAAATCGAGAATCACTAGGGTCGCCTCCATTCGCGTCCGGTGCGTTGCATCATTTCGTCCGCAGACGGTGGTCCCCACGTTCCAGCCTCGTAGGGTTCCGGCTTGCCGCCGGCTGCCCAGTGTTCGAGGACGGGATCGAGGATTTCCCAAGACAATTCGACTTCGGCATTGACGGGGAAGAGAGACGGCTCGCCGAGCAACACGTCGAGGATGAGTCGCTCGTACGCCTCCGGTGACGACTCGGTGAAAGCCTGACCGTACGAGAAGTCCATGTTGACGTCACGGACTTCCATGCTCGATCCGGGAACCTTCGAGCCGAACCGCATGGTGACGCCCTCGTCAGGCTGCACGCGGATCACGAGTGCGTTCTGGCCGAGATCTTCGGTCATGGTCTTGTCGAACGGCAGGTGTGGTGCGCGCTTGAAGACCACTGCGATCTCGGTGACGCGGCGGCCGAGACGCTTGCCCGTGCGCAGGTAGAATGGCACGCCCGCCCAGCGACGGGTGTCGACCTCGAGGGTGATGGCGGCAAAGGTCTCCGTTGTGGAGTCCGCTGCGAAGCCCTCTTCTTCGAGGAGCCCGACCACCGGCAACCCGCCCTGCCAACCACCTTCGTATTGTCCGCGGGCAGTGGTCTCGTCGAGTGGTTCGGCCAGACGCGTTGCCGAAAGAACCTTGATCTTCTCCGCCTGCAGATTGAGCGGTTCGAAGCTGATGGGTTCTTCCATCGCCGTGAACGCGAGCAATTGGAGCAGGTGGTTCTGGATCACGTCACGGGCCGCGCCGATGCCGTCGTAGTACCCGGCACGCCCACCGAGGCCGATGTCCTCGGCCATCGTGATCTGGACGTGGTCGACGTAGTGCGCGTTCCAGATCGGATCGAACAACTGGTTCGCGAAGCGCAGAGCCAGGATGTTCTGGACCGTTTCCTTGCCGAGGTAGTGGTCGATACGGAAGACCGTGTCCTCGGGGAACACCTTGTTGACGACGGCGTTCAGTTCGCGAGCGCTCTCGAGGTCGTGACCGAACGGCTTCTCGATGACAACTCGTCGCCACTGACCGTCCTCGGCCTGCGCGAGGCCCGACGCCGACAGTTGCTCGAGCACCTGAGGAAACGCGTTGGGCGGAATCGCAAGGTAGAACCCGTGATTGCCGCCGATACCACGTTCGTTGTCGAGCGTGGCCAACGTCTCGGACAGGTTCTGGAAGGCCTCGGCCTCGTCGAAACTGCCCTCCACGAACCGGATACCTTCGGCGAGCCTCTCCCAGACGTCCTGACGGAACTTGGTGCGAGCACCGTCCTTGACTGCTTCGAGGACGACGTTCGCGAAGTCCTCGTCCGTCCATTCACGCCGGGCGAACCCGACCAGAGCGAATCCGGGCGGCAACAGTCCACGGTTGGCGAGGTCGTAGATGGCTGGCATGAGCTTGCGCCTGGCGAGGTCGCCGGTAACACCGAAGATCACCAGGGCGCAGGGCCCCGCAATGTGCGGAAGCCGTTTGTCGGTGCTGTCCCGAAGGGGATTCACCCAATCTGATGCCGCCGCGGAATCGCTCACAGGCTCAGCTCTTCTGGGTTGCTGCGCGAAGCTGCTCGGCAGTTGCGTCGAGCAACTCGTTCCAGGACACCTCGAACTTGTCGACGCCCTCGGTCTCGAGGACCTTGAACACGTCCGCAAGATCGATGCCGACAGCTGCGAGCTGATCGAAGACGACCTGCGAGTCCTGAGCGGTGCCCGAAATCGTGTCGCCCGTGATCTCACCATGGTCGGCGAGAGCGTCGAGCGTCTTCTCCGGCATGGTGTTGACCGTGTTGGGCGCAACCAGCTCGGTGACGTAGAGCGTGTCCGGGTAATCCGGGTTCTTCACGCCGGTCGACGCCCACAGCGGGCGCTGAGCCTTGGCGCCATCGGCCAGGAGAGCCTGGAAGCGCGGCTGCACCTCGAAGATCTGCTGGTACGCGTTGTACGCCAGACGAGCGTTTGCGAGTGCAGCCTTGCCGCGAAGCTGGAGAGCTTCCGGCGTGCCGATCGCCGTGAGGCGGTTGTCGATCTCGGAATCCACACGGGAGACGAAGAACGAGGCGACCGACTCGATGGACGAGATGTCGCGGCCGGCAGCCTTGGCGGTGTCCAGACCGTCGAGGTAGGCGCCCATGACAGCTTCGTAGCGCTCGACCGAGAAGATCAAAGTGACGTTGACGCTGATGCCTTCACCGATCACCTTGGCGATGGCGGGGATACCGGCCAGCGTTGCGGGGATCTTGATGAGGACATTCGGGCGGTCGACGATCTTGTGCAGCTCGATCGCCTGCGCGACAGTCGCGTCGGTGTCGTGCGCCAGACGAGGATCGACCTCGATGGACACGCGGCCGTCGACGCCGTTCGATGCCTCGAACTGCGGGGCCAGGATGTCGCACGCAGCGCGCACGTCGTCGGTGGTGACGGCCGTGATGGTGGCGTCGACATCGGCGCCGCGCTCGGCCAACTCGCGAACCTGAGCGTCGTAGTCGGAGCCCTTGGACAGTGCCGCCTGGAAGATCGACGGGTTGGTCGTGACACCCACGATCGACTTCGTGTCGATCAGGTTCTGCAGGTTGCCGGACTGGATGCGATCTCGCGAGAGGTCGTCGAGCCAGATGGAAACGCCTGCAGCGGAGAGCTTTTCGGTATTCACGTTCTGTGTCATCGAGATCATCCCTTCACAGATGCGAGGGAGCGCTGCGCGGCTTCGACAGTCGCGTCGGCGGTGATGCCGAACTCCCGGTACAAGGTCTTGTAATCGGCGGAAGCGCCGTAATGCTCGAGCGAGACGGCCTGACCGGCGTCGCCGAGGATGCGCCACCACGGCATTGCGATACCGGCTTCGACGGACACGCGTGCGCGGACGGCGGGCGGAATGACCTCGTCGCGGTACGCCTGATCCTGCTCGAGGAACCAGTCGAGGCACGGCACGGAAACGACGCGGGTTGCGACGCCCTGAGCTTCGAGGGTCTCGCGAGCCTCGGTGGCCAGATGCAGTTCGGAACCGGTCGCAAGCAAGATGACCTCGGGCGAACCGTTGGCAGCGTCGACGAGGACGTAAGCGCCGCGCTTGACGCCTTCGGCAGCCTTCTCCTTGGTGCCTTCGAGAACCGGGATGTCCTGGCGGGTGAGCGCCAGAGCCGTCGGGCCCGTCTTGTTCTCGAGTGCTGCCTGCCATGCGAACGAGGTCTCGTTGGCGTCACCCGGGCGGACGACGGCGAGGTTCGGGATCGCTCGAAGAGCAGCGAGGTGCTCGACCGGCTGGTGAGTCGGGCCGTCTTCGCCGAGACCGATGGAGTCGTGGGTCCAGACGTAGGTGACGGCAGTCTTCATCAGTGCAGCCAGGCGAACCGCCGGACGCATGTAGTCGGAGAAGACCATGAAGGTTCCGCCGTACGGGCGGGTGGGCCCGTGCAGCGCGATGCCGTTGAGGATCGAGCCCATCGCATGCTCACGGATACCGAAGTGGAGCGTGCGGCCGTAAGGCTGCGCAGTCCAGTCGCTGGTGGAGATGGAGAAGGGGCCGAACGAATCTGCGCCCTTGATGGTGGTGTTGTTGCTGCCGGCGAGGTCGGCGGAACCGCCCCACAGTTCGGGCAGGATCGGTCCGAGCGCGTTGAGTGCCGAACCGGAGGCCTTGCGAGTCGCAACGCCCTTGGCGTCGGCCTCGTAGGTCGGGAGAGCGTCGGCCCAGCCGGCAGGGAACTCACCGGCGAACAGGCGGTCGAAGAGTTCCTTGCGCTCGGACTCACGTGCGGCCCACGCGTCGAACTCGACCTGCCATGCCTTGTGTGCGTCGGCTCCGCGCGAGACGACCTCACGGGCGTGAGCCAGAGCGTCGGCGTCGACGTCGAAGGACTTGCTCGGATCGAACCCGAGGGCTTCCTTGACCGCGGCGACCTCGTCGGCACCGAGTGCAGAGCCGTGAACGTCGCCGGTGTTCATCTTCTTCGGCGCCGGGAAACCGATGATGGTGCGGAGCAAGATGATGGACGGACGGTCGACGACGGCCTTGGCTGCGGCAACCGCGTCGAGGATGCCGGAGACGTTCTCGCCGCCATCGACGTGCTGAACGTGCCAGCCGTACGCCTCGTAGCGCTTTCCGACATCTTCGCCGAGAGCGATGGCGGTGTCGTGCTCGATGGAGATCTTGTTGTCGTCGTAGAAGACGATCAGGTTGCCCAGTTCCTGGACACCCGCGAGAGACGACGCCTCGGAGGTGACGCCTTCCTCGATGTCACCGTCGGACGCGATCACGTAGATGTGATGGTCGAAGGGGGAGGAGCCGACCGGGGTCTCCGGATCGAACAGCCCGCGCTCACGACGCGCAGCCATGGCCATGCCGACTGCGGACGCAAGGCCCTGGCCGAGCGGACCGGTGGTCATCTCGACGCCGACGGTGTGGCCGACCTCGGGGTGACCGGGGGTCAGTGCGCCCCACGTGCGGAGAGCTTCGAGGTCAGCAAGCTCGAGACCGTAGCCCGAGAGGTAGAGCTGGGTGTACAGCGTCAAGGACGAATGGCCACAGGAAAGAACGAAGCGGTCACGGCCGACCCATTCTGCATCCGAAGGATCGTGGCGCATGATGCGCTGAAAGAGGGTGTATGCCAACGGCGCCAAGCTCATTGCAGTTCCGGGATGGCCGTTGCCGACCTTCTGAACCGCGTCGGCGGCGAGCACGCGGGCGGTATCGACAGCCTTGGTGTCCAGGTCGGTCCAGTCCGAGGGGTGGACGGGTTGCGTGAGGACGTGGATCTCGTCTGTGATCGACACTGGCAGATGTCTCCTGACATGGTGTACGTGGATTGCGAGGGTGGGGTGTCCCTCCACTGCGTAACCCAGCCTAATGGTCCTGGCTGTCCGGGTCGATTCGGTTCCTCAATGGCTGCGGTCTACCATCGTTCGTAGTAGAGGACAGTGTCAGCAGTGTGTCGTGAACAGTTAGTGCGGTAACGCGTGGTGCAAGGAGAGAACGTGCGGACAGGGCAACAGCCGAGCGGACATGGCTTCGGCAGCCCAGGTGCCGCCCCGCGGGCGACCAATACCGATACGGTGTGGGGTCGCGCAACGGGCAAGGTTCTGGCTTATATCGCGCTCACGAAGCCGCGAGTTATCGAATTGCTGTTGGTGGCAACCATTCCGGCAATGCTGCTGGCAGATCGCGGAACGGTCGACATCGTTCTGATCCTCAGCACCCTCTTCGGTGGCTGGATGGGCGCAGCGAGTGCGAACTCGCTCAACTGCGTCGTCGACGCCGACATCGACAAGGTGATGAAGCGCACCGCGAAGCGTCCGTTGGCCCGCGAGGCGGTGCCGACCCGTAACGCACTCGTCTTCGGCCTTCTTCTCGGACTCGCGTCGTTCCTGTGGCTGTGGTGGCGAGCCAACCTCCTGGCCGGCATCCTCGTCGTGATCACGATCGCGTTCTACGTCCTCATCTACACGATGGTTCTCAAGCGTCGCACCTGGCAGAATGTCATCTGGGGTGGCGCAGCCGGATGTATGCCCGTCCTCGTAGGCTGGGCCGCTGTCACCGGGTCACTGAGCTGGCAGCCCGTCGTGCTGTTCCTGATCATCTTCTTCTGGACGCCGCCGCACACCTGGGCACTCGCGATGCGATACAAAGAGGACTACAAGGCGGCAGGCGTTCCCATGCTTCCGGTGATCGCCACCGAGGAGCACGTCACCAAGCAGATCCTGTTCTACAGCTGGGCGATGGTCGTCACGACGCTTGTCCTCGTCCCCGCGTCGGGCGTCATCTACGCCGCAATCACCATCGTCGCCGGTGCGTGGTTCCTGCTCATGGCTCATCAGCTGTACCGCAGCGTTCGCGGCGGTGCTCAGGTCAAGCCGCTGCGCCTGTTCCTGCAGTCGAACAACTATCTTGCGATCGTTTTCGTCGGCCTCGCTGTCGACTCGGTTCTCGGACTCCAGACGATCAGCGACATGCTCAGCTGATTCTGCTGTGCGCCTTTATTAACCGCGGGCGGTTAATAAAGGCGCACAGCACTTCGCTAGGGGATCAGAACGATCGACCCGGTCGTTGCTCTACCTTCCAAATCCCGATGGGCTGTTGCCGCGTCGGCGAGGGGATACTCGGCGCCGACGCGAATATCGAGCTTCCCGGCCGCAATGGCGTCGAAGACATCGCCGGCACGCCAGGTCAGTTCCTCACGAGTGCGAATGTGATGCGCAAGCGTCGGACGCGTCAGGAACAGCGAACCCGATGAATTGAGCCGCTGCGGATCAACCGGCGGAACCGGGCCACTGGCCGCACCGAACAATGCGACAGTGCCGCGAATACGGACGGAAGCCAGGCTCGAATCAAAAGTTGTCGCGCCGACGCCGTCGTATGCCGCCGCTACTCCTTCGCCGCCGGTCAACTCCCGGACTCTCGCTGCGATGTCCTCGTCGTACCGCAGGACCTCCGAGGCACCGGCGCCGCGCGAGAGTTCTTCCTTCGCATCCGACGACACAGTCGTGATGACCTTCGCCCCGAGGCTGACGGCCATCTGCGTCAGGATCAACCCGACGCCGCCCGCGCCCGCGTGCACGAGCACGGTGTCGCCGCTCTGGATCGGATACGTCGACTTAGCGAGGTAGTGCGCCGTCATCCCCTGCAGGAGCGCCGACGCTGCGGCCGATGCCGGGACACCGTCGGGCACCTTCACCGCGACTGCGGCGGGAACAGCCACCTTCTCGGCGTAGCTGCCCGTGGCGGCCGCCCACGCGACACGGTCACCAACGGCGAATTCGGTGACGTCGGAACCGGCAGCTTCGACGACGCCGCTGCCCTCGTCGCCGGGAATATAGGGGAGCGGGCGCTTGTACTGGCCCATTCGGAAATACGTGTCGATGAAATTGATGCCGATCGCTTCGGTCCTGACGAGTAGATCGCCTGGGCCGGGTGTCGGTTCGGGTTGTTCGGTCAGAGTCAGAACCTCTGGTCCGCCGGTCTCGGTCACGTAGATGGCTCGCATGGTTTCTGTTCTACACCCGGGACGGCCGACGCTCAGTCCATGCCTGGTGTCGCTTCCGGGCTACCGACCAGTATTGTCGAGTCATGAGCACCGATACCGAGAAGTCGGACGCCACCCCGTCCGCGCCGGAACTGCCGAAGTCCACGGTGAACGCCATCACCAAGTTCGTCGCCGAGCACGGCGGCTCCGCCAGCGCCGTCATTCAGCCGGTCGGCCTGGCCGGCGTTCGCATCACTCTCGTGGGTGCCGACGGCATCCTCGGTGATCAGGTTGTCGAGGACCTCGCCACGGCCAATGCCGTCGTTGCGTCGTTCGACACCGTCACCGTTGCCGAGTGGGAGCGTGAGCTGACGAGCATCGTCACCCCCCAGGAAGGCCACTTCAAGAAGATGGCCGGTTGGGTCGCCAACCAGACCCGGTTCCCGAAAGCACGCAACGAAGCCTGAAATGACGTGTGGGGCGTAGGAACACCTCTTGGTGTTCCTACGCCCCACACGTGTCTTGAAGCGTCAGAGAGCCGGTATCGGCGAATCGGTCGGCGTGTACTGGCGGGTCTTACCCGCAGCCCAAACTGCTGCGGTCGCAGCCGTGCACAGTCCTGCACCGGCGACGTGCATGATCACCAGAACTTCCGGCACATCGGTGAAGTACTGCACGACCCCGATGAGCGCTTGGGCGAGGATCAGTCCGAGCAGGACCTTCAGACGGATCTTCACGGCCGCAGATGTCCCGACCGCATATAGACCGAATGTCAGACCCACGACCAGCGCGAGATATCCGACCAGCAGCTGTGAGTGCAGATGAACAAGCGTCACGATCTCGACCTCCAGGCGCGGAACCGTGCGGTCCAGGCCCTTGTCGCCCGCGTGGGGACCTGCACCCGTCACGAGAGTTCCGGCGACCAATACGCCGGCGAGCGCGACACCTGACAGCGCGGTAAGCCAGCGCAGCGGCTTCGGCATCACGACCAGAGTTGTTGCCTCGTCGGGTTCCGCGATCTTCGCGTACATCACCGTGGCAACCCAGACCATCAGCATCGACGCAACCAAGTGAATGGCGACCGTCCACCACAGGAGACCTGTGAGGACGGTGATACCGCCGATCACTGCCTGAACGACAGTGCCGAGCGGCATCATCCAGGCGTAGACAAGCACCTCTTTGCGGCGGCGAGCGCGAGTCACCGCGAGCACGATTGCGGCAGCGACGATGACGACCAGGAACGTGAGTAGGCGGTTGCCGAACTCGACGGCTTGGTGAATCACCGCGACCTGTCCGTGGCCGACCGGGACGAAGCTACCGGGGAAGCACTGCGGCCACGTCGGGCAACCGAGTCCCGAGTCCGTCACGCGCACCACCGCGCCGGTGACAGCGATGCCGCCCTGCGTCAGGATCACGATGAACGCGATGATTTTCTGCGTTTTCAGCGAGGGGAGAGGTAGTCGATCCACCAAGCGTAAAAATCCGGCATACACACGATTCACCACGCCAACGATCGTAGTTCCCCATCAACTACACAGTGTCGTTGGGGGCAGGCGTTGAAGCAGGCGCGAAGCGAGCTGCCCCGCGTCGTCGGGACCAGCTCGCGTCAGTTCGCGCGAACGCGCACGATTCCCGAGATCGTTCCCTGGAAGTACTCGCCCGACTCGGTGATGAGTGCCGACATCTGCAGGGTGTCGTTGAGGATCGTCGACGGCAGCGGAGTCGAACCGATCTGTGACCCGTCCTTCGAGTCGATCACCGCGAACGAGTACCCGTCGAGCGGAGAGGTGCTCGGATTACCGTCCCGCGTGACGGTGTAGATCGAGCCGTCCGCCGTCGAGAGGTGCGGTACCGCGGAGCTACGAATCGTGTTGTCCCACACGACATGGCAGCCGACCGGATCTATGTCGACCCGGGTCATTCCGCCGTTGAAGGGTGCCGTGGCGGGGACCGCTGGACCGGCACCTTCAGGAGTCGTGGGGTACGGGTATCCGTAAGTGCCGGCCACGTAGACCGAATGACCGATGCCGACGGGGGAGTTCTCGCTGCCACTCGGTGAGCCGTCCTTGCTGGCCGCGGACAACACCGGCTGCGTGCACACCTCGGCGCCCGTGTCAGCGCGATAGACGTGCAAGCTCACTGTCGGGTGGGCGTTGTCGACGATGGTCAAGAAATCGCTGCCCGTCGACGGGCCGAAGTACGTCGGAGTCGATCCGGTTCCCCAGCTGAGCTGACCCGGATTGCGGGCCGGCCCTCGGTCGTACGGCTGACGCCAGTCGATGACGACTTCGTCGCCACTTCGCTTCAGTTGGTAAAGCGCGTGGGTCGTTGCGACGGCAGTGCCCGTCGGGGAGGTGGAGATGCTGTTCTGCACCTGCTCACCCTCGGGGAGCGCAATGCTGTGCGCGATTCGATCCGCGCCGACGTACCCGACGGTGCCGTGCCCCGTGGCGAACCAGACATTGCCGTCCCAATCCGGAGCGAGGCCGGTGACGTTGTCGTCGGCGGCAACCGCACCACTGAGATCGATGACATCCGCGAGTTCCAGCCGCCAACTGCCGTCCGGATTCTGCGCATGGGAAATGCGGACCAGTTGACGGTTTCCGTCGACGGCTACGAGACGGTTCTCGTTGTCGAGGTAGGCGTAGACGCCGCCGAGCAGGCTGCCCTTCGCGAGCGGCAGTTGCGCGACCGACCGTCCCAAGGGTGTGGCGTCGGCCTTCGGATCGATCAAATGGATGGTCGGGATCTGGCCGATCATCGTCGTGCAGAGCGAGACGATCATGCCGTCGGACCCCTGGAGGACCGTCGGGCAGGCGGCCATCATCGGGAAAGCTGTCACCTCGTGTGGGCCGGTTCCTGGACCAGGCAGCGGCGTGACGTCGGACGAGCCCGCGTCACCGTGCATGGTGGAAGTACCGACGGGACCGAGGTGCGGATTTGCAGGTGCGAGTGGACCGGACACCGAAGGGGTCGCCGTTGCGGGTCCGGCACACAACATCACTGTTGCGGCCACACAGCCGACGATCTGAGCTGTCCGTCGTGTACTCACGTGAACTTGAACCACCTTGCTGCGCAGACTCCGGCCACTGCGGCCCAGACGAGAAGTACGAGAATCGAGAACCAGTCCATCGAGGTGTCGAGGGCCGCTTCGAGTGCGTGTGCCAGGGCGCCGGACGGAACAATGCGCACCAGCGTGTGAACAGCGGTCGGGAGTTCACCGCTGGCGAAGACCACACTGCCGATGCCCACCATGATGAACCACAGGACGTTGGCGAGCGCGAGAACGATTTCTGCTCGCAATGTACCGCCGAGCAGCAGGCCAAGCGCTGCAAATGTGACAGTACCGATGGCAATGACCACTGCGCCGAGTACAAGTTCGACGAACGACGGACGCCACCCCAACGCCAAACCGATAGCGCCGAGCAACAGCGACTGCAGCGCCACGACGATGATGACGGCAGCGCTCTTGCCTGCGATGATTCCCCACCGCGGTAGAGGCGTTGCACCGAGTCGTTTGAGCGCGCCGTATCGGCGATCGAATCCGACGGCGATGGCCTGTCCGGTGAACGCCGTCGACATCACGGCAACCATCATGACACCGGGGAGCACGGTATCGACCCGAGAATCGCCCAAATCGCCGATCGGAAGTAGACACAGTCCGATGAGCAGGGTGATCGGGATGAACATGGTGAGCAGCAATTGCTCACCGTTGCGGAGCAGAAGTGTCAGCTCCAGTTTGGTCTGCGCCGCCAGCATCTTGGCCGCCGAATTGGGGCGGGGATCCGGCGAGAAGGTGCCTGGCTCGAAGCGGTTCTCGGCGAGCCGCCGGTCTCGGGCAACGCTGATGGGACTGCTCTGGCCGTTCGACGCTGTTTCGTTCATGACCTTGATCTCCGTCATCCCCTCAGTTCCCGGCCCGTCAATTCGAGGAAGACGTCTTCCAGACTCCGTTGATCGACGCGAATGTCGTTGATCAGCACGTCCTGATCGGCACACCACGTCGCAACTGTTGCCACGGTTGCCGGATCGATTGCACCTTCGACGACGTAGGTGCCTGGGTTGGATTCCTCGATGCGGAACCCGGCGAGTGAACCGGCCAGCGAATCGAGGCTCAAACCGGGAACCGTCGTCAGACGGAGTTGTCCTTCGGCGCCCTTGCTGGTGACCTCGGCCGGCGTTCCCGATGCGACGATCTTGCCGTGGTCGATGATGACCAGTTCGTCGGCGAGTGCTTCGGCCTCGTCCATGAGGTGTGTGGTGAGCAGGACGCTCACGCCGTCGCGTCGCAGAGCGTCGATGAGTTCCCACACGAGCAGGCGCGCCTGAGCGTCGAGTCCAGCGGTGGGTTCGTCCAGAAATACCAATTCGGGGCGGCCGACCAGCGCGCACGCCAGGGACAGTCGTTGCTGCTGGCCTCCGGAGAGACGGCGGTACGGGGTCTTGCGCGCATCGGTGAGGCCGAGTTTGGAAAGGAGCCAGGCGGGATCGAGCGGGTCGGCCGAGTATGCGGCCACGAGGTCGAGCATTTCCCCGGCCTTGGACCCGGGGTACGCGCCGCCGCCCTGCAGCATGACGCCGATTCGTGAGCGGACTTCACCGGAGTCGGCGATGGGGTCGAGACCGAGCACTCGAACCGTGCCGGCATCGGGGGTGACAAACCCTTCGCACATCTCGACGGTGGTTGTCTTACCGGCTCCGTTGGGGCCGAGCAGGGCAACGACCTGGGCCGTCTCGACAGTGAGATCGATACCGTCGACGGCTCGAACACCGTCGAAGGACTTGACGACACCCTGGATCTGTACCGCCGGCGTCGACGATCTGGAGGCTCTCGAGGTCACGGGGAATCAGCGTAAGCCCCCGCCGAGTTGTCTTCGTCTACCGGTCCGCCTTTCGTGATCTCCGCTACTGGCTTGTCGCTACGCCAGGGGAGTGAATTGCGGGTGAAGACGATGAGCGTTCCGGCGGTGAGGATGGTCGCGATGACGGCCTGCACGATCATGAACGGAAGGTATTCGGCGCCGTTGGACATCAACATGACGCTGACGATCGAGGTGAAAACGACGGCAGGGATGCGGAAAATCGGTGCGGTGGCCCACGCGGCCAGCGGAAGGATCGCCCACAGCAGGTACCACGGCTGAACAACGGGGAACAGGAGAACGATCGCTCCGAGTGCGATGCCGAGTCCACCGACCGGGTGTATGCGGCCCATGTACACCGAGATCATCATCCGTGCGGTGACGAGCATGGCGACGAGAGTCGCGATGGGCCGCGTGATCGTGAGGATCGCCGTCGTGTGATCGCCGAGTCCGAGCAGTACACCGGCCAATCCCGTGCCGACGCCCAGGAGCGTCGGGATGGACATCCAACTCCGGACTGCGGTGGCGGTGTCGAGGGTGTTGATCCAACCCATACCGAGCCCACTGGCCACGCTGATGACAAACGTGACGACAGCGGCAACGACGCCCAGGAGGATCGCGGCTCCCGCCAGGGCTTTCCAGGTTCCACCCCAACGCCGAGCCAAGGCCATGCCGACAAATCCCAAGGCAAGCAAGGACGGAATTTTGACGGTCGACGACAATGCGATCAAACCTGATCCCGCAACGAGATAGAACAGCGCTCGGCCACGGATGGGCCCGGACCCTTCGACTGCGCGGAGGGCGATCTCGATTCCGGCGAGCATCAACCCGAGCATGAGCGCTTCGTTGTGGATGCCGGCCACCAAGTGGAAGAGCAACAGCGGGTTCGCGGCACCGAGCCAGAGCGAACTGACGGCAGAGACACCGCATCGCTTGGCCAGTCGAGGTATCGCCCACACGATGAGCGCGACGCCGGCCAATGCGAGCAAGCGGTGCAAGAAGATTCCGGCCACGATGTTGTCGCCGGTCAGTGAGCTGATCCCGCGTCCCAGCCACAGGAAGAACGGTCCGTACGGAGCCGGGGTGTCGCGCCAGATCGTCGGAACCGTGCGGGTGAGAACGTGGTCGACACCCAGTGCCGCCTTGGGACCGATGGCGTACGGATCGAGTCCACGGGCCGCGATTTCGCTTTGAGCCAGATACGAGTAGACGTCGCGGCTGAACATCGGCGGTGCGACCGAGAGCGGCAGGATCCACAGCAGGAGTGTGCGGTCCAACTGGGAACGGGTCATGCGCCGCGGTGCGCCGGAACGGCTGCGTATGTCCCCGACTGCAAATCGGCCCATCATCAGCCAGGCCAGAACGACGAGCACGGTTCCGGTCATCGTCATGGTGAGTGAGACCGTCGGCATACGTCCGGGAAGGCTGAGGACTCGAAGTCCTGCGGTCGGATTCTGCAGGACGGGTTGTGCGCCGGCGCCGAGCGCTCCGACTGCCATCAAGACCGCGCCGGTCGCGCCGAATCGGCGGATCCCTCGCAGTTGTGCGGTTTCCTTCGCGTTCAGGCCCGGGCGCTCGTCCTCGTCGCCGTGCAGCACCGCGGCCATACTCTGCCGGGGAGCGGATCCGAAAGGTCGAACGCCGATTGTGGAAAGCGCGAGTGCCTTGGGTTTTTCCAGCAGGATCGCGCGCGCCGATCGCGCGGTCGTCGTCTTCTCGGGGGTCTGCGGCACACCAGGCAGCGTAGCGGCTCCATCCAGCCGGACAGACAAGCACAAACAACGTAGGTTGTCCGGATATTCCCGAATGTAATGCAGGTTGCCCTTAGTAGACCTGCGAAAAGAATTCCGTCACACTTGTGTTGTGAAAAGAAATGCGTCAGACCCACGAAGCAAGGAAGTTGCAGGTCAGCCCACTGTAGCGGCCTCGCCGAGTGCTGCCGCAAATCCGGTGACGGTGAGCGTCGAAGGTCAGACGCGGGCGGCAGTGGTCAAGCTGCTACTCGAAGAAGGCCCCATTACCGCCTCCGAAATCGGCACACGCCTCGGTTTGAGTGCCGCAGGTGTCCGACGTCACTTGGATGCGTTGATCGAGTCCGGCGAAGCCCGTACCGCTTCGGCGTCGTCGCTGCGTCAGCGCGGACGAGGTCGTCCCGCCAAGCAGTTCCAGATCACCGCGACCGGTCGCGGCCGCCTCGGCCACACCTACGACGATCTGGCGGGAGCCGCGATGCGGCAACTCCGTGAAATCGGCGGAGACGCGGCAATCGAGGAGTTCGCCAAGCGTCGGGTCCAGGCGATCGTCGGAGACGTCGAACCGGCTGATCCGACAGATGTCGACAACGTCGAGGCGACAGCGGACGCAATCGCCGAAGCCTTCAACGCGGTGGGGTTCGCAGCGTCGACCCGGCCAGTCGGCAACGGCGTGCAGATCTGCCAACACCATTGCCCGGTTTCCCATGTGGCAGAAGAGTTTCCGGAACTGTGCGAGGCAGAGCAGCAAGCATTCCGGCAATTGCTCGGGACTCATGTCCAGCGTCTGGCGACCATCGCCAACGGTGACTGCGCCTGCACGACGCACGTGCCCCTCGTGTCCACCGGGAGTAGATGACCGGACCACAGTGTTCTACCGAGCGTTGCCGCCGTGCAGCGTTCGAATTGAGATTTTTCAGCTAGTTCTTCAAAGTCAGAACTGCTCGACCACAGCGACCAGCCCTCGCTGAACCCGAGCAGCCGTCAAGAAACAAGACTCCGGAAGGAGCTCGCATGACCGTCACATCAGACCAGGCGACTACCACTGCGGCAGCAGGCACCGAGCCGCTCACGCAGGAAGAGACCATCGCGTCCCTCGGTCATTACGGCTACGGCTGGTCCGATTCCGACGAAGCCGGAGCCAGCGCGCAGCGCGGGTTGTCCGAGGCTGTCGTGCGGGACATCTCCGCCAAGAAGAGCGAGCCCGAGTGGATGCTCGACATCCGCCTCAAGGCGCTGCGCACCTTCGACAAGAAGCCGATGCCGAACTGGGGCAGCGACCTCGAAGGTATTCACTTCGACAACATCAAGTACTTCGTCCGGTCCAGCGAGAAGCAGGCCGAGTCGTGGGAAGACCTGCCCGAGGACATCAAGAACACGTACGACAAGCTCGGCATCCCCGAGGCGGAGAAGCAGCGCCTCGTTGCCGGCGTCGCAGCTCAGTACGAGTCCGAGGTCGTCTACCACTCGATCCGTGAGGACCTCGAGGAGCAGGGCGTCATCTTCCTCGACACGGACACCGGTCTCAAGCAGCACCCGGAGCTGTTCAAGGAGTACTTCGGATCGGTCATCCCGGCCGGCGACAACAAGTTCTCCGCGCTGAACACCGCCGTGTGGTCCGGTGGCTCGTTCATCTACGTTCCGCCGGGAGTCCACGTGGACATCCCGTTGCAGGCGTACTTCCGCATCAACACCGAGAACATGGGTCAGTTCGAGCGCACCCTGATCATCGTCGACGAAGATGCCTCCGTGCACTACGTCGAGGGTTGCACCGCGCCGATCTACAAGTCCGATTCACTGCACTCGGCCGTCGTCGAGATCATCGTGAAGAAGGGCGGCCACTGCCGCTACACGACCATCCAGAACTGGTCCAACAACGTCTACAACCTGGTGACCAAGCGCACCAAGGTCGAGGCAGGCGGATCCATGGAGTGGGTCGACGGCAACATCGGCTCCAAGGTCACCATGAAGTACCCGGCCGTGTGGCTGATGGGCGAGTACGCCCGCGGTGAGGTTCTCTCCGTTGCGTTCTCCGGCGAGGGCCAGCACCAGGACACCGGCGCCAAGATGCTCCACCTCGCGCCGCACACGTCCTCGACCATCATCAGCAAGTCTGTCGCCCGTGGTGGCGGACGTGCGTCGTACCGCGGTCTGGTGCAGGTCAACAAGGGTGCCCACGGCTCCAAGTCGACCGTCAAGTGTGACGCTCTGCTGGTCGACCAGATCAGCCGAAGCGACACCTACCCGTACGTCGACATCCGCGAGGACGACGTCACCATGGGTCACGAGGCCACCGTCTCCAAGGTCAGTGACGATCAGCTCTTCTACCTGATGAGCCGCGGACTGACCGAGGACGAGGCGATGGCCACCATCGTGCGTGGATTCGTCGAGCCCATCGCGAAGGAACTCCCGATGGAGTACGCGCTCGAGCTCAACCGCCTTATCGAACTTCAGATGGAAGGGGCTGTGGGTTAGTGACCACGCCAGAGACCGGAGTCATCGGAGCTGTTGCCGGGGAGAACCCGACCGCTCCTGTAAAGGGTGCAGCCACAGGCTCACCTATCACGAACAAGGGCGAGCAGTTCTCCTCGTTCGACGTCAATGCATTCGAGGTTCCCGGCGGACGTGACGAGATCTGGCGGTTCACCCCGCTGCGTCGTCTCCGGGGACTGCATGACGGCAGCGCCGTCGCCAACGGACAGGTCACCGTCGAGGTCGACGGGGGAAGCGACATCACCGTCGAGACCGTCGGCCGTGACGACGCGCGTCTGGGCAAAGCCGGCGTTCCCGCTGATCGCATTGCAGCGCAGGCGTATTCGAGCTTCGAGACTGCAACGGTCATCTCGGTGGGCGCCGAGGTCGAGGTCGAGAAGCCAGTCGTGGTCACCATGACCGGCCCCGGAGTCGACAACGTCGCCTACGGACACACCCAGATTCACCTGGCACAGTTCGCCAAGGCGACGTTCGTGATCGACCAGCGCGGCAGCGGAACCTTCGCGGAGAACATCGAATTCGTTCTCGGTGACAGTTCGCAGCTGACCGTGGTGGCCATCCAGGACTGGGCGGACGACGCAGTTCACGTGACGTCACACCACGCTCGCCTGAACCGCGACGCAGTGCTTCGATACACCTCGATCAGCCTGGGCGGCGACCTGGTTCGCCTGTCCGCCACCGTCAAGTACGACGGACCGGGCGGCGACGCCGAACTGCTCGGCCTGTACTTCGCCGACGCCGGCCAGCATCTGGAACAGCGTCTGCTGGTGGATCATTCGCAGCCCAACTGCAAGTCCAACGTGGTCTACAAGGGTGCGCTTCAGGGCGATCCCGGATCCGGCAAGCCCGACGCGCACACCGTGTGGATCGGCGACGTTCTCATCCGCGCCGCAGCGGAGGGCACCGACACGTTCGAGCTCAACCGCAACCTGGTGCTGACCGACGGCGCCCGCGCCGACTCGGTTCCGAACCTCGAAATCGAGACCGGTGAGATCGTCGGAGCCGGCCACGCAAGTGCAACGGGACGTTTCGACGACGAGCAGCTGTTCTACCTGCGTGCTCGTGGTATCCCGGAGGATCAGGCTCGTCGTCTGGTCGTACGTGGGTTCTTCCACGAAATCATCAACAAGATCGCTGTTCCCGAGGTGCGCGATCGCCTCGAAGCCGCAGTCGAAGCCGAACTTGCAGCCGTCGGCTCCTGACCGCCCCGCCTGCGACACCACCCCGTCGCTACGCTCGCCCGCCTCATCTTGAAGGAATTTCATGTCTACCAGTGACAACACCACCACCTCGGTCCTCGAGGTTCGTGACCTGCACGTCGAGGTCGCCAACTCCGATGCCAACGCCGAGCCCATCCAGATCCTCAAGGGCGTCGACCTGACGGTCCGCTCCGGCGAGACCCACGCGATCATGGGCCCCAACGGCTCCGGCAAGTCGACTCTGTCGTACGCCATCGCCGGTCACCCCAAGTACCAGGTCACATCCGGCTCCATCACCCTCAACGGTGAAGACGTCCTCGCAATGAGCGTCGACGAGCGTGCACGTGCCGGGCTCTTCCTGGCAATGCAGTACCCCGTCGAGGTTCCCGGCGTTTCCATGTCCAACTTCCTGCGCACCGCCGCCACGGCCGTGCGAGGCGAGGCTCCCAAGCTTCGCCACTGGGTCAAGGAAGTCAAGGAAGCCCTCAGCGAGCTCGAGATCGATCCCTCGTTCATCGAGCGCTCGGTCAACGAAGGCTTCTCCGGTGGCGAGAAGAAGCGCCACGAGATCCTGCAGTTGGGCATGCTCAAGCCGAAGATCGCGATCCTCGACGAGACCGACTCCGGCCTCGACGTCGACGCTCTGCGCACCGTCTCCGAAGGCGTCAACCGCTACAAGGAGCGCGAGAACGGCGGCGTTCTGCTGATCACGCACTACACGCGCATTCTGCGCTACATCAACCCCGACTTCGTTCACGTGTTCGTCGGTGGCCGCATCGTCGAGTCCGGTGGACCGGAGTTGGCCGACGAGCTCGAGACCAACGGCTACGTTCGTTTCACCGCGGACACCGCAGCTACCCAGGGAGCGTAATCACGATGACCACCTCGGTGCGCGAGCTCGACGTCACAGCGGTTCGGGCCGACTTCCCGATCCTGGCGCGAACCGTGCGCGACGGAAAACCTTTGGTGTACTTGGATTCCGGCGCTACCTCGCAGCGTCCGGTCCAGGTTCTCGATGCCGAACGGGACTTCCTGACCACGTGTAACGCGGCAGTACACCGGGGTGCTCATCAGCTCGCAGAAGAGGCGACGGACGCGTACGAGAATGCTCGCGCCACCATCGCTTCTTTCGTGGGCGCGGATTCGGACGAGTTGGTGTTCACCAAGAACGCCACCGAGGCTCTCAATCTGGTGACCTACGTTCTCGGGGACGATCGCTTCGACCGCCATGTCGGTCCTGGCGACGAAATCGTCATCACCGAACTCGAACACCACGCCAACCTCGTTCCCTGGCAGGAACTTGCGCGCCGAACCGGTGCGACGCTCAAGTGGTACGGCGTCACCGACGACGGCCGGATCGATCTCGATTCGCTGGAGCTGACAGACGCGGTGAAGGTCGTTTCGTTCACCCACCAGTCCAACGTGACCGGCGCGATCGCGCCCGTCGAGGAATTGGTGCGACGAGCACGCGCCGTCGGTGCACTCGTCGTGCTCGACGCGTGCCAGTCGGTGCCTCACATGGCCGTCGACTTCCACGAACTGGGAGTGGACTACGCGGCGTTCTCGGGCCACAAGATGCTCGGCCCTTCGGGGGTCGGAGTTCTCTACGGCCGTCGTGAACTGCTGGCAGCGATGCCTCCGTTCATCACCGGCGGGTCGATGATCGAGACGGTCACCATGGAGGTCAGCACCTACGCGCCGCCGCCTCAGCGTTTCGAAGCCGGCGTACCGATGACCTCACAGGTGGTCGGACTGGGCGCTGCCGTGGATTACCTGAACACCTTCGGGATGGACGCCGTCGCTGCGCACGAGCACGTGTTGGTGGAGGCTGCTCTCGAAAAGTTGTCGGCGATCGAAGGTCTGCGCATCATCGGACCGCAGACGTCCGAGAACCGCGGCGGAGCGATTTCATTTGTCGTGGACGGTATTCACGCCCACGACCTCGGACAGATCCTCGACGACGAGGGCGTCGCGATCCGCGTCGGACACCATTGCGCGTGGCCGCTGCATCGTAAGTTCGGTGTCGCTGCGACGGCCCGTGCGTCGCTTGCGCTCTACAACACCACCGCGGAAATCGATGTTCTCGTTGCAGCGATCAAGCGTGCGCAGGAATTTTTCGGTGTCGCAGGGGAGTTGAACTGAATCATGCGCATGGAGCAGATGTATCAGGAAGTGATCCTCGATCACTACAAACATCCGCACGGCCGCGGACTCCGTGAGCCGTTCGGCGCCGAGGTGCACCACGTCAACCCGACGTGTGGCGACGAGGTGACGTTGCGCGTCCAGATATCCGAGGACGGAACGGTCTCCGACGTCTCGTACGACGGGCAGGGTTGTTCGATCAGCCAGGCGTCGACGTCGGTGCTGAACGACCTCGTCATCGGGATGCAGGTCACCGACGCACTGAAGACGGTGACGGCGTTCAACGAGATGGTGAGCAGTCGGGGCACCGTCGAGGGGGACGAGGACGTTCTCGGCGACGGCATCGCGTTCGTCGGTGTCTCGAAGTATCCGGCACGCGTGAAGTGCGCCTTGCTCGGATGGATGGCATTCAAGGATGCTGTAGTCCAGATTGTCGACGGCAGTGCTGTGACGACGGCGGACAGCAGCAGTGAATTGGTCGACACGACTGAAGGACAGGGATCATGACCGAGACACAACCAGTGCAGGACGCCGAGGTCGGCGCTCCGGTGAATCCGAATCCCGATTCCACTGCGGAATTCGGTGGCGCACAGGGCAGTGGCACTGTCCCGTCGCCTGAGCGACTCGACGAACTCGAAGAAGCGATGCGCGACGTCGTCGACCCCGAACTGGGAATCAACGTCGTCGATCTCGGCTTGGTCTACGGACTCTTCGAAGACGACGGTGTCGTCACGATCGACATGACTTTGACGTCGGCGGCGTGCCCGTTGACCGACGTGATCGAGGACCAGGCGCGCGGCGCACTTGTGCGTAGCGATCTGTGTACCGACATGAAGATCAACTGGGTGTGGTTGCCGCCGTGGGGACCGGACAAGATCACCGAAGACGGACGCGAGCAACTGCGCGCACTCGGCTTCACGGTCTGACAAGCAGCCTCGCTGCACGACCAACTGAATACATTTCACCGGAGCGTCGGTGCCCGTTCGTCGGGTACCGGCGCTTCGGTTTGTTATATAGGGCCGTTTTAGCCATGATATTCAGGACAATAGTCCCAAATGGTTGTTTGATGAATATTTGCTGGAAGCTGACTGATCGGTAACATCGCAGCTGATTGTCACGATGTGATCTCCGGCGGGCGATTTGCCAGTTTCCACCCGAGCTTTCCAATGTATTCGTCTCATTTCGAAGTGCCCCGATCAGTTCGAAGCGTCCAGCGGACGCATATACCTGTTTGCATCATGATCAAGTTGTAAGAGGGAGATTCGTGTGGATGGCAGTCCCGACCGAGGAATCGTTTCCGCAGCTCGTCCGGACGACGAACTCACCTTCCCTCTTTCTGCCGCGCAACTTTCCCTGCTTGTCGCACAACAGCTTCGACCCGAGATTCCCGTCAGCATCGCTCAGTACGTCGACGTGGACGGTCCGCTCGACATCGAGCTGCTGACCGCTGCCAGTAAACAGACCGGCCGTGAGATCGGCTCCGGATACCTGCGCCTGGTCGAGTTGGACGGGGTTGCGCGTCAGTGGCTCGATCTCGACATGGACGACTCTCTCGACGTGGTCGACCTGCGCGCCGAATCCGATCCGGAATCGGCGGCGCGAGAATGGATGCGCAAAGAGCACACTGCTGCCATCGATCCGTTCACCGATCGCCTGGTCAGGCTGGCAGTCCTGGTGCTTCGCGACGACCATTACTACTGGTACAGCCGTATTCATCATGTGGCGCTCGACGGTTTCGGCGCGATGTCGATGATGAACCGCACAGCCGAGATCTACACCGCCGCGGTGCGGGATCTGCCAGTTCCCCCAGCGGTAACTGCCCCCCTCCAATCGTTGGTGAAGGCAGAGGCCGACTATCTGGGCTCTTCCCGGTGGGAACGCGATCGCGACTACTGGAACACCAAGATGGCCGACAAGCCGGGCGGAACCTCGCTCGCGTCCTCGACGGCTCCGTCGCAGGCGTGGTCACGCCTTCGGTCGGCGACGGTACCTACGGAACTGCGAAGCTCCCTCGAAAGGCTTGCCGTCGCTCACGACGTGACTACGTCGTCAGTGGTGATCGGTGCACTGGCGGCTTACCTCGCCCGGGCCACCGGGACCCGCGACGTGGTCCTCAGCTTGCCGGTCTCGGGGCGGACGACAAAAGCTGCTCGCCGGTCCGGCGGAATGATGTCGAACGTCGTCCCGATACGTGCGAGTGTCGATCCGCACTTCGCGGTGGGAGACTTGCTGCACGAGGTGAAGATCGAACTCACCGGCGCACTGCGTCATCAGAAGTACCGCCACGAGGACCTACGACGCGACCTCAACGCCGGTGATCACAGCATCGCCGACGGACGCGGCTTCCACGGGCCGTTGATCAACCTCATGCTGTTCCACTCGGGAATCACTCTCGGGGACGCGCACGGCGAACTGAACGTGATCTCGACCGGGCCGATCGAAGACCTCTCGGTCAACGTCTATCAGACTTCCGCAGCCGAAGAGATCCAGATCGACTTCGCCGCGAATCCAGACCTCTACACCAACGAGGACATCACGCGTCACCACCGACGTTTCCTCGAATTCCTCGAATTGTTCTGCGCTGCGGAATCGGGAACTCGATTGATGGACATCGACCCGGACGCCGCGGGGAAGTGGATCGCCGAAGTTCAACACGCCCGCAACGTCGAGTACTGGTCTTCGACATTGTCGAACCCCGCCGAGGATCTGGGTTTGCCGGTCGTCGCCGGATCCGGTCGGACGTCCACGCCCCTCGAGATCGAGGCAGACCTCTGCCGCCGCCTCGAGACGATGGCGACGACGATGAACACGAGTCTGTTCGTGCTGTTCCAGTCTGCGATGGCCGGACTGCTGCGCCGCGTCGGTTCGGCTGACGAGGTGTCGATCGGCGTCTCGGTCCGCGGGTACGGCGCCTCGAACCCGGACGATTTCGTCTCGATGTTCGCCAACCAGTTGGTGCTTCGCTCGACGGTGTCGAACACCATGACGCTCAACGACCTGGTCGGTGCGGTGGACACCGTCGCAATCGAAGCTTTCGAACACGCAGACATTCTTCTGTCTTCAGTAACCGCCGCACTCGGTGACGGCCGCTGGGTGGAGACGGGCCCGTTGTTCCGGGCGATGGTCTGCTTCGAGGAGCCGCTGGATGCTCACCCGAGGTTTCCGGGGCTCATGGTCGGTGCGCCTATCGGATCGGATCTGGCCACCGTGCCGGAACTGTTTGTCTCCCTGGCGATTCCGACTGGTGAGCATGCCGATTTCGATCAGCCGATCTCCGGTGTTCTGGATTGGCTCGGCACGAAGGAGCAAGCCGAGGACCTCGCCGACCGTTATCTACGAATCTTGACCGCGATGGTCGGTGCTCCGCACTCGGCGCTCGGCTCAGTGGATCTACTCCGCCCGGACGCGCGCCAGGCGCTGGTGCCGCCCGTTCTGCCGATTACCCCGGTCCGAACGCTCTCCGACATCCTTTCCGACCGCATTCGGGCGACCCCGGAAGCGATCGCCGTTGTCGCAGGTAGCGAGCGCGTGTCGTACCGCGAACTCGATCGACGATCGAATCAGTTGGCGCGCAAGCTCGTCGAGCATGGCGTGCAATCCGAGTCGTTGGTCGGAATCATGCTGCCGAAATCCGTGGACATGATCGTTGCCGCTGTCGCGGTAGTGAAGGCCGGCGGCGGATACCTCCCACTCGATCGTGCGCACCCCGCCGAGCGTTTGGCATACGTGGTCGAGGATGCGCAACCGGTGTGCGTCATCTCCGATTCCACTTTCCCGAACTCCGCCTTTCCGAACTCTGACGTGGTGGTCGTCGGGGTCGACTCCGACGAGTACTCCGGTGAGGGTCTGGAAACCGATGAGTGCCCGCGCGGGCACGGAGCCGACAATCTGGCGTACGTGATCTACACCTCGGGGTCGACGGGCCGACCCAAGGGCGTCTCGGTTACCCACGCCACCGTGGTGCGATTGTTCGAGAACACGCAGGTCGAATTCGGATTCGACGGCAACGACGTGTGGACGATGTTCCACTCGTTCGCCTTCGACTTCTCGGTGTGGGAAATGTGGGGCGCGCTGCTCCACGGTGGAACGCTGGTTGTGGTCGATCACGAAGTCTCACGCGACCCCGATGCCTTCCGCGCGCTCGTCGCCGCAGAAGGCGTCACCGTGCTCAATCAGACGCCCTCGGCCTTCTACCAGTACATCGAAGCCGACCTTCGGGCCGATTCGGCGACCCGGCTCCGGTACGTGATCTTCGGTGGCGAAGCCTTGGATCTTCGTCGCCTCGGGCGCTGGTATGACAATCACGCGGGCTACGACGATCACACGGAATCCGGGCCCGCACTCGTCAACATGTACGGCATCACCGAGACGACGGTGCATGTCACCCATCTCGAAATCGACCGGGCGAGCGCGAGTGCGGTTACCGGCAGCCGGATCGGTGACGCGATCGACGGACTTCGTGTGTACCTGCTCGACGAGCATCTCTCCCCGGTCCCGGTGGGGATTGCGGGGGAGATCTATGTCGCCGGCGGTCAACTCGCCCGTGGCTATCTGGGCCGACCAGACCTCACCGCGGGCCGGTTCGTTGCCGATCCGTTCAATGCCGGCGGACGACGGTTGTACCGGTCCGGTGACCGCGCACGATGGATTGCGCCTGGACAACTCGAGTACCTCGGACGCGGCGACGCGCAGGTCAAGATCCGCGGATTCCGGATCGAACTCGGCGAAATCGACTCCGTGATCCTCGGCGCGCCGGGAATCGACGACGCCGTGACCGTCGTGGCTCCGACGCCGGCCGGCGGCGCTCTCGTGACCTATGTGACCGCTTCGGACGCCGTGGACGCCGAAGCCCTTCGCGCGCACGCCGCCGAAGCCCTCCCGACCTACATGGTTCCCGATGCCTTCATGGTCATCGATTCGATTCCGTTGACCACCAACGGAAAACTCGACCGGCGTGCGCTGCCGTCGCCGATCCTCGCCTCCACCAGGGTCTTCCGGCCCCCGACGACCCCGACCGAGGGCAAGGTAGCCGCGGTTCTGGCTGACATCCTGGGTAGCGGACCGCTCGGGCTCGACGATAATTTCTTTCATTTGGGCGGAAACTCGCTGGTAGCGACGACGGCTGTGGCGCGCTTGACCGAAGCCACCGGAGTTCGTATGCCACTGCGTGCGCTCTTCGACCATCCCACGGTGTCCGGGATCGCGGCGACGATCGAGCGTGCCGCCCAGACCCCGGACGCTGACGGTATCCAGGTCGTGGCCCGGCCGGCGGTACTACCTCTCGCTCCCGCGCAGCAGCGACTGTGGTTCCTGAACCGCGTCGCACCGGAATCAGGTGCATACAACATTCCGTTGGCGGTGTCGTTGCGCGGCGACGTCGATCCCGACGCACTGAGCGCCGCGATCGTGGACGTCGTGACACGTCACGAGTCACTACGCACCGTGTTTCCTCAAATCGGGGACAACGCAACGCAGAAGGTTCTGGGCCTGGGCGAGGGTATCGCGGGGCTCGAGTCGATCGAAGTGGAACGCGAGAATCTCGAAAGTGTGATCTTCGAATTCTCCTCGGCGGGTTTCGATCTGGTCCGCGAACGCCCGGTCCGCTACCTGCTGATCACTGTCGCCGACGATGAGGAAGGCGATGGCAAGGACGGCGATGACGAGCAAGCAGTCCTCGTCGTAGTTCTGCACCACATGGTGGCCGACGGCTGGTCGCTCGCGCCGTTGGCTGCTGATCTCACCGGCGCTTACGCCGCCCGCGTCGGCGGCAACAGCCCGCAGTGGGCGCCCCTTCCGGTGCAGTACGCCGACTACACGCTCTGGCACCGAGAACACCTCGGCGACGCGGCATCCACCGATTCGCTTGCCCACTCACAGATCGCGTTCTGGAAGCAGCAGCTGGCGGGAGCGCCCGAGCAACTCCACCTGCCGACGGACCGTCCGCGCCCACTCGACCCGACCATGCGCGGGGCCGGAGTCGACATCAGAATTGGCGCTTCCACTCATCAGAAGCTCGTTGTACTTGCCGGCGATCACGACGCCACGCCGTTCATCGCCCTGCACGCGTGCTTCGCCCTGCTTCTGGCCAGGTACAGCGGCACGGACGACATCGTCATCGGAACACCGGTGGCAGGACGAGGGGACAGATCTCTCGATCTGCTCGTCGGCATGTTCGTCAACACTCTGGCCTTGCGGACCGTCGTCGATCGGGACGCGACGTTCGCCGCACACCTGTCGCAGGTCAGGGCCGTCGACGTGGATGCCTTCGACAATGCGGACGTGCCTTTCGACGTCGTCGTGGACGCGCTCGAACTGGACCGCTCGCCTGCGCACCATCCGGTCTTTCAAGCTGCCATCACCTCTCGGATAACCACCGCTCACACAGCCGAACTGGCCGGGGTGTCGATGACGGCGCGGGCAGTCGAGACGGGGCTGACCAAGTTCGACCTCGAGCTCACCGTCACCGAACGTCACGAGTCCGGGGCCGCAGCAGGAATCGATGCCACGTTCACCTATTCCACCGACCTGTTCGACAACGCGACCGTCGAAGCCTTGGCGCGAAACTTCGTGACCCTCGTGGAATCGGCAGTGTCGGAACCGACTGCACCGGTTGGTGATCTTCGTGTACTCGGATCCCGGGAGAGTGCCGCGATATTGCCGCGGCGCGGCGTGGCTTCGGTGGGCGAATCGACGCTGGCGCAGATCCTCGGGGATACCGCGAGTACGTATCCCGACGCGATCGCCCTCGAAGACTCCGAGCGCTCACTCTCGTACGGGGAGCTGGAGCGTCGATCGAATCGGATCGCTCGATACCTCATGGACCTGGGCGTCGGCCCCGAGACACCGGTCGCACTGGCCGTCGCCCGATCGGTCGACTCCGTGCTCGCAGTCTGGTCGGTCACCAAAGCCGGTGGCGTTTTCGTCCCGGTCGATCCCCGTTATCCCGCAGATCGAGTTGCGCACATGCTCGAGGATTCGGGTGTGCGGATCGGAATTCGGTCCGCCGAGGTTGCGGCCGGTCCGGCAACCGGCGGGAACGTCGCAGTCTGGATCGACCTCGGCGACGCGGACACGGTTGCAGAATGTGCCGCCTACTCCGACGCTGCCATCGACGACGCTGCCATCGACGACGCGGACAGAACAGCGTCGATCACTGCGGCGGCTGCGTACGTCATCTACACCTCCGGCTCGACCGGAGTGCCGAAGGGCACCGTCGTCACTCACGCAGGTTTGGCCAATCTTGCTCGCGAACAACAGGATCGGTATCGGATCACCGCCGGGTCGCGGACTCTGCATTTTGCGTCACCGAGCTTCGACGGCGCAGTACTCGAGCTACTGCTCGCCGGTTCGACCGGCGCGACGATGGTGATCGCCCCTCCCGACATCTACGGAGGGGAGGCGTTGAGCGAGTTCCTCCGAAGCCGCGATGTCACTCATGCCTTCATCACTCCGGCTGCTCTGGCGACCGTCGATCCGGCGGGCGTGACGGCGCTGGAATGCGTAGTCGTCGGCGGCGACGTGTGCACCCCGGAATTGGTCTCGAGCTGGGGCAACGGGCGCAGACTGCACAACGGATACGGCCCGACCGAAAC
This sequence comes from Rhodococcus sp. AQ5-07, assembly GCF_009707305.1. Lineage (NCBI taxonomy): Bacteria > Bacillati > Actinomycetota > Actinomycetes > Mycobacteriales > Nocardiaceae > Rhodococcus > Rhodococcus sp. AQ5-07. The sequence continues at coordinate 1,594,825 of NZ_CP046099.1, forward strand.
CACTGTCATGGTTGCCATCAGTGACCCACTCTCACCGGGCGAGCCGATCACCATCGGCGGTCCCATCCGCGGAATCGACGCCGTGGTGCTCGACGCTCGGCTGCAACCGGTCCCGATCGGCGGCGTCGGCGAGCTGTACATCGGTGGGCCGGGGCTTGCACGTGGTTACCACCTTCGTCCCGCGCTGACGTCGGATCGTTTTGTCGCGCATCCGTACTCGACGTCCGGTGCCCGGATGTACCGAACCGGTGACCTGGTCCGCTGGACCAAGGACCTGACCCTCCGCTACGTGGGCCGCAGCGATCATCAGCTCAAGATCCGCGGGTTCCGCATCGAACTCGGCGAGATCGACGCTGCTCTGATGGATTCCCCTCTCGTTCACTTCGCCACGACGATTCCCGTCGAATCCGCCGCAGGCACCACTCTGGCGTCGTACGTGCTGCTCAGCGGCGACGCTGATATCGAGTCGCTCTTTGCGGCACTCGCCGACACGCTGCCGCGGTACATGATTCCGTCGTCGATCACCCCGATCGACGCGATTCCGTTGACTCCGGTCGGCAAACTCGATCGGAGAGCATTGCCGACGCCGATACCGCGCGAAGTCCTCGGTACGGGTCGTGAACCCGAGGCCGGGCCCGAACGCACCGTCGCCGACGTGTTCGCTTCACTGCTCGACGTACCCGATGTCCGGGCCGGAGACAGTTTCTTCGATCTCGGGGGCAACTCCCTCGTCGCGACGCAGGTGTCCGCGCGGTTGAGCGCAGCGACGGGACTCGCTGTGGACGTGCGCTCGATCTTCGAAGCGCCGACCGTCGAAGCGCTCGCTGCACGTCTGGCGGCGAGCGCCGAAGAATCAGACGATCGACCTGCCCTGAGCGCCGGTGCTCGCCCGGACCGACTACCGCTCTCCGCTGCGCAACAGCGGCTGTGGTTCGTCAATCGCTTCGACCCGCAGTCCGCGGTCTACAACATTCCGTTCGCGATCCGGATCACCGGAGACATCCACGGCGATGCACTCGAGGAGGCGCTTGCGGACGTCATTGCACGCCATGAGGTGCTTCGAACGATCTACGTCGACAGCGCCGACGGCCCGAGTCAGGTCATCCGAGCAATTTCCGACGTGCAGTTCTCCGTCGAGCGCTACCGCGGATCCGAAGGTATCGAATCCGCGACGACGGAGTTCGCGGCGCGTGGGTTCGATCTCGGTTCGGATCTGCCGATTCGGGCCATGCTGGTGCGCGAGGACACTTTCGCTCACGTACTGGTCGTCGTCATCCACCACATCGCCTTCGACGGCTGGTCCCTGACTCCCTTCGCGACAGATTTCGTCGCGGCGTACTCCGCACGCGTCGTCGGAGACGCCCCGGTTTTCACACCGCTCGACGTGCAGTACGCCGACTACGCGGTGTGGCAGCAAGACTCGCTCGGGCAGATCGACGACCAGGAGTCTCTGGTTGCCCGCGAGCTGACCTTCTGGACCGCTGCCATGGCCGGTGCCCCGGACGAGGTACTGCTACCAGTGGATCGCCCACGCGGATCTGTCACCACGACCGCCGTCGGATCGGTGCCGATCGTCATCGACGCGGCGACCGGGGAGCGGCTCGCCGCCTTGGCAAGGCGCAGTGGCACGACGCAATTCATGGTCGTACACGCGATCTTGACGGTTGTTCTGGCGCGTCTCGGTGCTACCGACGACGTGGTGGTCGGCACTCCGGTGGCTGGCCGCGGCCGACCCGAACTGGATTCCCTGATCGGGATGTTCGTCAATTCGGTACCGCTTCGCACACCGGTCGATCACCGAGCGTCGTTCACCTCCCTGCTCGAGGTCGTCCGTGAACGCGACCTTGCCGCCCTCGCGCACCCCGAGTTGCCATTCGAGGTGCTGGTCGACGCCCTCGATCTCGACCGGTCAACTACGCGACACCCGCTGTTTCAGGTCATGCTGTCGTACCACCAGAATGTGGTCTCGCCGCAGGTAACCGTCCACGACGCGCATCTCGAGGCGCAAGCGCTCGAACCGTCCGTCGCGAAGTTCGACCTCGAGTTCACCCTGCTGGCAGGCGATTCCGAGAACGCGGAGATCACCGGGTCGCTCAGGTTTGCCGAGGCGCTCTTCGACATTTCCACTGCGGAAACGATCGCCGCACGTGTGCAGTCGGTGGCCCGCGCCGTCGCCGCAGACCCGGACACCGCAATCGACGACATGGAATTCCTCAGCACCCTCGAGCGTGCGTCGCTGATGCCGGTACGCGGTCCGGCGTGGACCAGTTCGCGCACCTTGGCCGAAATATTGACGCGGACCGCCACCCGTTCAGGCGATTCGGTGGCCCTTCGATCTGGTGACACCACCGTGCTCTACCGAGATCTCTTCGCCCGTGCATCGGCGCTTGCCCGCCGTTTGACCACAGAAGGTATCGGCGCCGAAGACATTGTGGCGATAGCGATTCCGCGTTCGATCGACTCGATCGTCGCGTTGTGGGGCGTTTCCTTGACCGGCGCCGCGTTCGTTCCGGTCGATCCGCGATACCCAGCCGATCGCATTCTGCACATGCTCACCGACTCCGGAGCCACTCGCGGAGTGACAACGGAAGCGGTGATCGAATCACTGCCCCGTCCGGTTCCGTGGATGACGATGGACGACATCCACGGCGACGGTGTCTGGCAGCCGGTTCCTGCCGCGCCGATCCGAATCGACAACCTCGCCTACATCATCTACACCTCCGGATCGACGGGAAAGCCCAAGGGTGTCAGCGTCACTCACCGTGGCCTGAGCGCATTGGCCGCCGAGCAGACGGCGCGCTACGGCATCTCGGCGCAGTCGAGGACGCTGCACTTCTCCTCACCGAGCTTCGACGCATCCATCCTCGAACTGCTGCTCGCCGTCGGTGAGGGCGCGACGATGGTGATCGCATCTCCCGATGTGTACGGCGGCGAGGACCTCGCAAAACTGATCACCGATCAGCAGGTGAGCCACGCGTTCATCACGCCGGCAGCGCTGGCCTCGGTCGATCCCACCGGGCTGGACGTCTTGCAGTCGATCGTTGTCGGCGGCGAGGCCTGTTCACCCGAACTGGTCCGCAAGTGGGCACCGGGTCGCCGGTTGTTCAACGGTTACGGGCCGACGGAAACCACGGTCATGGTGTGCATCAGCGATGCCCTGACGGTGGGGGAGACCGTGACCATCGGCGGACCCGTCCGGGGCGTGTCCGCGGTAATTCTCGACGGCTCGGCTCAGCCGGTACCCGTCGGGGTCACCGGTGAGCTCTACATCGCCGGCCTGGGACTTGCCCGCGGCTACCTCGACCAACCCGCGTTGACGGCGACGCGATTCGTGGCAGCGCCGTTCGGCCCGGCCGGCGCCCGCATGTACCGGACCGGTGACCTGGTTCGGTGGACGCCGCTCGAGACGATCGAATACGTCGGACGCTCTGATCACCAAGTGAAAGTACGCGGATTCCGCATCGAACTGGGCGAGATCGACTCCGTCCTCAGCGATTACCCCGGCGTCGAGTTCGCGGTCACCGTGGGCATCGACGCAGCTTCCGGTGAGACGATGTTGGCGTCGTACGTAGTACTCGGCGCCGATGCGGTCGAGATGGACGAATTGCTGATCCATGCGCGCCGCTCACTGCCCGCCTTCATGGTGCCGTCGGCGATCACCCCGATCGAGCACGTTCCGCTGACCCCCGTCGGGAAACTCGACCGAGCGGCACTGCCGGCGCCGACACTGCGTTCGTCCGAGCGAAGTGTCGAGCCGCTGACCACCGCGACCGAACTCCAGGTTGCCGGCGTCGTGGCAGAACTACTGGGTATCGAACAGATCAGTGCGTCGGACAGTTTCTTCGAACTCGGCGGCAACTCACTGCTCGCCACCAGACTGGCCCAGCGACTGGGCGAATCGTTGGGCAGGCAGGTACCTGTCCGAATGCTGTTCGAGCACCCCGAAATTCGGGAACTTGCCACCGTGCTCGACACATCCGCCGGGGCGAAGGCGCTACCACCGATCACCGCCGTCGACCGCCCCGAGCAAGTTCCGCTGTCCTACGCGCAGGCCCGCATCTGGTTCCTCAACCAGATGGATCCCGGCTCACCCGCGTACAACGTCCCCGCCGCGATCTCCCTCGACGGTGCACTCGACGTCCCAGCCCTCGAAGCTGCGGTCCTCGACGTGATCGAAAGGCACGAAATCCTGCGCACGGTGTTCCCCGACTCCGACACCGGCCCACACCAGGTGATCCAGGATGCATTCACCTCGCTGGAGTACGCAAATGCGGACACCCGTGAACCGGCAGAGCTCGCCAGAGAATTCGCGTCGCGTGGATTCGACATCACGACCCAATCTCCCGTTCGCGCGCTCCTGCTCGAGTCGACGCCGCAGCACCACACACTTGTCATCGTGATCCACCACATCGCGGCGGACGGATGGTCGATCGCGCCGTTGATGAAGGACGTACTCACCGCCTACGTCGCGAGAAGTTCGGGACGCGCTCCCGAGTTCACCCCGCTCGAGGTGCACTACGCGGACTTCGCCATCTGGCAGCGGGAAGCGCTGGGCTCTGTGAACGAATCCGAGAGCGTGCTCGGGGCACAGGCGTCGTACTGGCGGGAGACGTTGCGGGGAGCACCTGAGCTGATCGACCTTCCGAGCGATCGAGCGCGCCCGCTCACCCAGTCGTTGAGTGGCGGCCACACCGCGGTCTCGCTTCCGGCGCACACCCGGATCGCGGTCGAGGCGGTCGCCGGCTCGAATGCGGCGACGCCGTTCATGGTGTTGCACGCTGCCTATGCCGTGCTGCTGTCCAGGCTGAGTCGAAGCACGGACATCGTGATCGGATCTCCGGTCGCCGGGCGAGGACACCGAGTTCTCGACGACCTCGTGGGAATGTTCGTGGGCACGGTCGGACTGCGCACGACGGTCGATCCCGGGTCGACGTTCGTCGACGTTCTGCGTACTGTCCGCTCCGTCGATCTCGACGCCTTCGCCCACGCGGACATTCCGTTCGAGCAGGTCGTGGACGTTGTGGCGCCGACCCGGACCACCGACCGTCATCCGGTGTTCCAGACGATGATCTCGTTCCACGGCGCCCACCCGACGACGTGGGACCTGCCTGGACTTGCCGTTCGTGCCCACGAGATCACACCGGACATCGCCAAGTACGACCTGCAGTTCACCGTTGTCGAACAGATCGCGGAGGAAGGCGGCGGCTACGAGGCCTCCCTCACATACGCGAAGGACCTCTTCGACACCGATACGGCGGAGTCGTTTGCGGTGATGCTGGAAACGATCATCGAGACACTGACTGCCCAGCCCTCCGCCGTCGTCGGTGACGTGGATCTTGCGGGGCGTGGCCTGCGTGCGTTGCCCGGACGTCCGGCCGGCGATGCTTTGACCTTGCCGGAGTTGCTGCTTCGCGGCGCGGCCGATCCGCATGCTCCGGCAATCGTCGACGTCGCGGCTTCCGCCACGCTCACGTACGGCGAACTCGACCGACGCTCCGACGCAATGGCGTTTGCGTTGATCGCTCGCGGGATTGCGCCGGAAATGATTGTGGCACTCGCGCTTCCGAGGTCGGCCGACTATGTGATCGCGCTCTGGGCCGTAGCGAAAGCCGGCGGAGTGTTTCTTCCCGTGGACCCGGCGTACCCCGCCGAGCGGATCGAGCACATGCTCACCGACAGTGGGGCGGTACTCGGTATCACCATGGGCGAGTATGTGGCCGGCCTTCCGGGCGCCACGTCGTGGATCGAGCTCGACGCGGTCGAATTCACCACCGAAATCGAGGCAGCCCATTCCGAGACACTGCCGGACGCGCCACTCGAGTTCGACAACCCGGCTTACCTGATCTACACCTCGGGCTCGACCGGAAAACCCAAGGGCGTATTGGTCACTCACGCGGGATTGGCCGCGTTTGCCGACGAACAGCGGGAACGTTTCGGCGTCACCGCGCACTCTCGCGCTCTGAGCTTCGCCTCGACGAGCTTCGACGCGTCGGTTCTCGAGCTCCTTCTGGCATTCGGCGCCGGCGCAACGATGGTGATTGCGCCTCCGACGGTTCTCGGCGGTGTCGAATTGCACGAACTGCTCGACGAGCAGATGATCACCCATGCATTCGTGACTCCGGCCGCCCTGGCGACTGTCGATCCCGCCGGTCTCGACCATCTCGAGGCCGTCGTTGTCGGTGGCGACGCCTGCACCGCCGACCTCGTATCTCGGTGGGCGCCGAGGCGCCGAATGTTCAACGCGTACGGCCCGACCGAGGCCACCGTCGCAGTCACCATCAGCGATTCACTCGTCGCGGGGGAGACCGTGACGATCGGCGGTCCGATCCGAGGCGTGGATGCGATGGTTCTCGATTCCCGACTGCACTCGGTCCCCGGACGGGTCGTCGGTGAGCTCTACGTGTGCGGCGACGGTCTCGCCCGCGGGTACCTCGGCAACCCCGCGCTCACGGCAGCGCGGTTCGTCGCCGACCCGCACGGACCCGAAGGCTCTCGGATGTACCGCACCGGGGATCTTGTGCGTGAAGATCGCGCACGGTCGCTTGTCTATCTCGGACGCGCGGACCACCAGGTCAAGGTTCGAGGGTTCCGGATCGAACTCGGTGAAATCGACGCGGTGCTGGCGTCGGAGGCGTCCGTGCATTCGGCTGTGAGCGTGGTCGTCGGCGACGGCGTCGACGCTCGGATAGTCGCGTACGTCGTCCCGGCACACGGGGACGTCGACGTCACCGCACTACGACGCCACGCAGGCACATCCCTACCTGCGCACACGATCCCGTCCGCTTTTGTCACGATCGATGCAGTCCCGACCACACCGGCGGGCAAGCTGGATCGCGCAGCTCTGCCTGCGCCCCTCTGGGAGGCGCCGAGTGGACGCAGTCCGGAAGGCAGCGACGAGATTGCGATCTGCGCTGCTTTCGCGGAGGTCCTCGATCTCGCCGACGCAGACACGTACGCCGATTCGAGCTTCTTCGAACTCGGCGGAAACTCGCTCATGGCAACGCGTTTGGTCGCTGCCATCAAGGAACGCACCAGCATGACCGTCCCCGTCGCGTGGATATTCTCCGACCCGACGCCGGAGGCATTGGCGCGCAGACTCTTCGAACTCGAGGCAACAGTTGTGACAAGTGACGCGGATACCTCCGCACTTGCAGTAGTCCTGCCACTACGCCCGGAAGGCCGCGCCGAGCCACTGTTCTGCATCCATCCGGCCATCGGATTGGCCTGGTGCTACGGGGCACTCGATCGGTACGTCGATTCCAGCCGGCCGCTCTACGGCCTGCAGTCGCCGATTCTGACGGACCCCGAATTCCGGGCGGAGCTGATCGAGGATTTCGCAGCGCGGTACGTCGAGGAAATTCGCGGAGTTCAGCCGCACGGTCCGTATCACCTGCTGGGGTGGTCGATCGGGGGATTGATCGCTCATGCGGCGGCGGTGCAGTTGCAAGCCGCGGGTGAGAGCGTCGCCGACCTGATTCTTCTCGACAGCTTCGTTCTCGAAGACCCGACGATGGCGGGCGCGCAGCCTTCTCTCGCCGAACTGATCGGCGGGTTGGGGATCTCGGTCCCGGACGCCGACGAGCGTGATCTGACACCGGAGGATGCCGAAGCGCTCTTGCATGAAGCCATCGGCGATCACCCTTTGGTCTCGAGCGATCGGATCGAGCGACTGTTCGAGGAATACTCCGCAGGCGCGGAGCTTGCCCACCGGTACCGCCCGGGCAAGTTCGTGGGCGATCTGCTGTTCTTCTCGGCACAGACCGACACCTTCGACCCGCTGCGAACGGCGTCGGCGTGGCGACCGTTCGTGTCCGGGGTGATCATCGACCGTCCGGTGCCCACGTCACACGCCGAAATGTTCACCGAGGCAGGTCTGGAGGCGATCGGGCCCGTGATCAACCTGGCGGTCGGAACCGGTCGTCACGCGGCCCCGGACGTCGACGCCGAGTTGGACGCTCTGATCGAGATCCAAGACGTGCGCGGCTGACTCAGGCTCGTTTCTTCCTCGACGTCGTCGACTTCGACGAGCCGGCCTTGGAGGCGTTCGACTTCGCTTCGTCCACACTGCGCTGCAGTGCGGCAACGAGGTCGACCACCTCTGCATCGGTGCCCTCTTGGTCGACCTCGGCGGCGGGGATGACCTTCTTGCCGCCGTTCTCGATCATCTCGTCGAGCAACTGCCGCAGTTGGAGCTGGTAGTCGTCGGTGAACTCGGTCGGATCGAAATCGCCCGCCATGCTCTCGACGAGCGTCTGCGCCATCTTCAGTTCCTTGGCCTTCGGCTTCTCCACGTCGTCGAGTGAAGGGAACTCTGCTGCGCGAACTTCGTCGGGCCACAGCAACGTCTGGATCACGAGGACGCCGTCGCGAGCGCGCATCGCGGCCAGGCGCGTCTTCTGTCGCAGAGTGAAATGCACCAGTGCCGTTCGATCACTCTCGGTGAGCACAGTCGAAAGCAGGACGTACGCCTTCGGCGACGCCGAATCCGGTTCGAGGAAGTAACTCTTCTCGAACAAGATCGGATCGATCTGATCGTTCGGCACGAATTCCAGCACCGGAATCTCGTGCTTCTCCGCGGCCGGGAGTTTGTTGAAGTCCTCGTCGCTCAAGATGACGCGCGATCCGTCTTCCGAGTCGTACGCCTTGTCGATGTCCGCGAACTGAACCGTGTTTCCGCACTCGGAACACACACGGTTGTACTTGATGCGGCCACCGTCTTTTGCATGGACCTGGTGAAATCGGATGTCGTGGTCCTCGGTCGCCGAGTACACCTTGACCGGAACGTTGACCAGACCGAAGGCTATCGAGCCTTTCCAAATCGAGCGCATGCCTCCCATGATGGTCGCCCCCAGCCGATTGCGCGAGGCAAACGCTCACGGTTGATCCCGAACCGTTGCGTCCGGGTGGGCCGGTTCGAGGCGCGGCGAGCGGGTATCCGCTCCGAGAATCCGACTCGCACACCTGGGGGCATACTCCGATGAGTATCCGAACCTACCGTCGACGCGTAGCAGCAGCGCTGGCAATTTCACTGGTTCCACTGCTGTTTGCGCCTTGGCCCGCGAACGCAGATCCGGCACGCACCGTAACCATCAGCGTCCACTCCGATGCGATGGGCCGCGACATTCCACTCGAGGTGATCCTCCCCGCCGACACGAGCGCCCCACGGCCCACGTTGTATCTGCTCAACGGCGCCGGTGGTGGCGAGGACAGTGCAACGTGGGAAGGACGGACCGATGTCCTGGACTTCTTTGCCGACAAGAACGTCAACGTCGTGACGCCGCTGGAAGGAGCGTTCAGCTACTACACCGACTGGCAGAAGGACGATCCCGTACTCGGACGCAACAAGTGGCAGACGTTCCTCACGCGTGAACTGCCGCCAGTCATCGATGCGCAGTTCGGTACCAACGGGGTCAACTCCATCGCGGCGATCTCGATGACCGCGACCTCGGTACTCAATCTCGCGATCTCAGCCCCAGGGCTGTATCGGAGTGTCGGGGCCTACAGCGGGTGCGCGGAGACTTCCACCCAGCCGGGTCAGGACTACGTGCGACTGGTGGTCGGTGCGCGGGGTGGCGCTGATCCGACAAACATGTGGGGACCGTTCGACGGTCCGGGATGGCGCGAGAACGATCCCGTCGTGAACGCGGAGAAGCTGCGGGGGACCGAACTGTACGTCTCCACCGGATCCGGGCTGCCAGGTCCGCACGACAACCTTCAGGCGCCCGATGTGAACGGAAATCCCGGAGCACTCCTGAATCAGATCATCGTCGGCGGCATCATCGAATCCGCGGTCAACGGGTGCACACACGGATTGGCGGACCGACTGAACGCACTGGGCATCCCCGCGACCTTCGACTTCAAGCCGAGCGGAACCCACTCGTGGGGTTACTGGCAGGACGACCTCCACAATTCGTGGCCGATGATCGCCGGCTCGATGGGAGCGCAGTAGTCGGTGCGGATCAGTAGTCGGTGCGGATCTAGTCACCGGAGAAACGGCGCGCGCATCAACGTCTTTCTCACGTGCCACGGTGACGATCGGAACAGTGTTGCCATCACCTTCGCCGTCGCGGCCGCGTCCCGCCGATCGGAAAGGTATGACCGCTGAGCCTCGACCGGTAGATCGAAGAACTTGTCGAAGAATGTGGTGACTTCGCCCGAGTCGAGGGTGAGAAGTGCGTTCAGACCAACGCGGCGGAGAGCGGATACCGCCTTGGCCGAGCGAGGCCAGAGTGCCGCGTTCGGATCCTCACCGTCGGCGATTGCTTTCGCGACAGTGTCGGCCTCGGCGAGTGAGGAGGCAACGCTGTATCCGGTTCCCGGATGCATCAGACCGCCTCGCCCGCCGAACCGGAGGACAGCGTCCGGGGACGAGTCCTTCGGGCCTTCGACCGCAAAACGGACTCGCTCGACCGGCGCGTCGTCGGGGACTTCGCAGCCCCGATTGTGAAGTCGGGTGCGCAGACGTGTTTCGAGTTCGCGCAACCCCAACGCCGGCCGGCCGACGAGGCAGGTCTCCTCGAGGAGGACTCGCTCGTCGTCGAGCGGGACCGCGTAGAGAAACGACGGAGTGTCGGCGTCGGAGGTGCCGTTGTCTGTTCGCCAGTCCATGAACCAGGCCTCGCTGCCGCCCAGAATCGGATCGGCCAGAGCTCGGTCCACGATCATTCCGAAGGCCGTCTGCTGCGCGGTTGTCACTGCCAGATCGGTGCCTCGGGCGTCGACGACGACGGATCCCGTCAGCTGCGATCCGTCCACGCACACGACGGTGGTAGGGGACAGTGTTTGAGCACGTAAGCCTCTGACCTTTATGGATGTGCCGGTGAGAAATGATTGCAGTAAAGATGTATTCAATACGCAATAGATGCGATCAAGCGTTTTCTGCCCGCTGGTCCACACGCTCGGGCGCTCGATCCGGCTCGCGATCACCTCGCCCGGCAGCCACGACGGCAACTCGTCTGCCCACGCCGAGTACGTCGGCGTCCACACCCGATGAGGATGCGGATCGACAACGACAACGGTGAGTTGCCGGGCGATACAGCGCGTCGCGAGTGCCCGCCCCGCCGGCCCTCCGCCCACGATCACCACGTCGGCGGAGGAGTCGAGTGTGCTCATGATCGGCGCACTACATCGATCCCGTTGCGAGCAGACCGCCGTCGACCCGGACCGTTTCGCCGGTGATCCATGCCGCCGCGTCGGAGACGAGGAAGCCGACCAAGCCGGCAACGTCCTCGGGAGTGCCGAGCCGCTTCATCGGGTAGCCCGCCGACGCCTTGTCCTCGCCGGCAGCGACCAGGGCTGCCGCGAACTGCGTCTTGACGATCCCGGGAGCTACGGCATTCACACGAATCTTCGGTCCCAGTTGCCAGGCCAGTTCTTCCGTCAACCGGATGAGCGCAGCCTTCGACGCGCCGTACGCCGCGATGACGCCCGTCGACCGGATCCCGGCCACACTTGCCAGGTTCACGACGGCTCCACCGTGTTCGCCCATCCACGCCCGATGTGCTTGTTGGACGTAACCGAGGGCGGCAACCACGTTCACGTCGAAGATCTTGCGCACGGCGTCGAGGTCCGCCTCCATGAGCGAACCGAAGACGGGATTGATTCCGGTGTTGTTGACCAGAATGTCGAGCGAACCGAACTCGGCGACGGCGCGGTCGACGGCACCGGATCGGGCCTCGGCATCGGCTGCGTTGCCCGCGAATGCGACGACCTTGCCGCCGTGCCCCAGATCGGACAGTTCGGATGCAGCAGCCTCGAGGGGCTCCGGCTTGCGGGCTGTGATCAAGACGTCGGCGCCGCGAGCGAGGAGTTCGGCGGCGACAGCTTTGCCGATTCCGCGACTTGCGCCGGTGACGATGGCGGCGCGGCCTTCGAGGTCGCGAGGACGAGTGCTGTTTTCGCTAGTCATGTCCCGAACGTTAGCGGACTCACACGCTCCTGGTCGGAACGACCGTCAGGTCACGGTAAAATCGATAGTTCTTGTGTCTGTAGTCAGGCATTGTTTACCCGTATTCGTCGTTTTTCCTGAGGAGTTTGCTTGATTACCGCCACTGACCTCGAAGTTCGTGCCGGTGTCCGCACCCTTCTCACAGCTCCCGGGCCTTCGCTGCGCATCCAGCCGGGCGACCGGATCGGACTCGTCGGACGCAACGGAGCCGGAAAGACGACCACTCTGCGCATCCTCGCCGGTGAAGGTGAGGCATATGCGGGAAGCGTCGTACGCACCGGTGAACTCGGATACCTCCCGCAGGACCCCAAAGAGGGCGACCTGAGCATCCTCGCCAAGGACCGGGTTCTCTCTGCCCGCGGCCTCGACACGATGCTCCGCGAGATGGAGAAGCAGCAGATCCTGATGGGCGAGGTGCTCGATCAGGAATCTCAGGACCGCGCGGTCAAGAAGTACGGCCAGCTCGAGGATCGATTCTCGGCCCTCGGCGGCTACGAAGCCGAGAGCGAAGCCGCACGTATCACCAGCAGCCTCGGCCTCGAAGACCGTATTCTCGGGCAGCCGCTCAGCACGCTGTCCGGCGGTCAGCGTCGTCGTGTCGAATTGGCGCGAATCCTCTTTGCCGCCTCCGACGGCAGCGGCGCCCGCTCGGACACGACTCTGCTGCTCGACGAGCCCACCAACCACCTCGACGCCGACTCCATCACCTGGCTGCGTGGATTCCTCCAGAACCACGAGGGCGGACTGGTGGTCATCAGTCACGACGTCGACCTGCTCAACGACGTCGTCAACCGTGTGTGGTTCCTCGATGCCGTCCGCGGTGAGGCCGACGTCTACAACATGAACTGGAAGAAGTACCTCGACGCTCGTGCCACGGACGAGCAGCGTCGTCGCCGCGAGCGCGCGAACGCCGAGAAGAAGGCCGGTGCGCTGCGGATTCAGGCTGCGAAGATGGGTGCAAAGGCAACCAAGGCCGTCGCGGCTCAGAACATGGCCAAGCGAGCCGACAAGCTGATGGCGAACCTCGATGCCGAACGTGTCTCGGACAAGGTTGCGCGGATTCGTTTCCCCGAGCCCGCCGCTTGTGGCAAGACTCCGCTGATGGGCAAGAACCTCACCAAGGTGTACGGCTCGCTCGAGATCTTCACCGGTGTCGATCTCGCGATCGATCGTGGGTCTCGTGTGGTTATCCTCGGACTCAACGGTGCAGGTAAGACCACACTGCTCCGCATCCTCGCGGGCGCGGAGAAGGCGGACGCGGGTGAGCTGATCGCCGGTCACGGACTCAAGGTCGGCTACTTCGCTCAGGAGCACGACACCCTCGACGACGACGCGTCCGTGTGGGAGAACATCCGCCACGCTGCGCCGGATACAGGGGAGCAGGAACTGCGTTCTCTGCTCGGTGCCTTCATGTTCACCGGCCCACAGCTCGAACAGCCGGCCGGAACGCTCTCGGGTGGTGAAAAGACGCGTCTGGCTCTGGCCGGTCTGGTGTCGTCCGCTGCCAACGTTCTGCTTCTCGACGAGCCCACCAACAACCTGGACCCGATCTCACGCGAGCAGGTGCTCGACGCGCTCCGCAGCTACACCGGTGCCGTCGTCCTGGTCACTCACGATCCGGGCGCTGCCGAGGCACTCAACCCCGAGCGGGTCATCCTCCTGCCCGACGGCAACGAGGACCACTGGTCGCAGGAATACCTCGAGCTGATCCAGCTCGCCTAACCCCCTGTGAGTGGTTAGGGAGTCCCCGCACTCCTCAACCACTCACAGGGGCGAAGCCCCTCAATCTCGCCGCCGCACCGATTCCTCGACCAGATCGAGAACAGCTGACAGGTTGTCGACGCCGTGGCCGGAGGCGATTCTCGCGACCAGGCCGTCCATCACCAGATCCAGATACCCGATCAGGATTTCGGTCGGAACGTCGTCACGGAGCCGACCGGCCGATTTCTGTCTGGCGAGGCGCGCACTGGTCGCTTCCGTCAGTTCTACGGAGCGCTGTGACCACTTCTCGCGGAAGTCGGCGTCGTTGCGCAGTCGACGCGCTATCTCCAGTCGCGTTCCCAGCCAATCGAATTGATCGGGCTGCGCGAGCATGTCCCGCATGACCTGGACGAGTCCCTCTTCGGCGACGACATCTGCCATCCGGCTCGCATCCTCGCTTGCGAGAGCGAGGAACAGGCCGTCCTTGTCCTTGAAGTGATGAAAGATCGCTCCTCGGGACAAACCGGTGACTTCTTCGAGACGGCGAACTGTGGCGCCGTCGTAGCCGTATTCCGCAAAGCAGCGGCGGGCGCCGTCAAGGATCTGACTGCGCCGTGCCGCGAGATGGTCTTCACTGACCTTGGGCACGTTGTTGTCCTCGTCTCGCGCTTTCTTTGTGCTCTGAACGCACGTGGCGGACTCAGCACCTCGCTGAGTCCGCCACGTGGGTTAGAGCAGGGCTCGGTTGACTAGCCCCGGATCATGTTGCGAAGCACGTACTGCAGGATGCCACCGTTGCGGTAGTAATCCGCTTCGCCGGGGGTATCGATGCGTACGACTGCGTCGAACACGACCTTCTCGCCGTTCTCGCGCGTCGCCGTGACCTTCATGGTCTTCGGGGTGACGCCCTCGTTGAGCTTCTCGACGCCTTCGATGTCGAAGGTCTCGGTGCCGTCGAGCTTGAGCGAACCTGCGGACTCGCCGACCGGGAACTGCAGCGGGACAACGCCCATGCCGATGAGGTTGGAGCGGTGGATGCGCTCGAACGACTCGGTGATGACGGCCTTGACGCCGAGCAGGCTGGTGCCCTTGGCTGCCCAGTCACGCGAGGATCCGGAGCCGTACTCCTTGCCGCCCAGGACGACCAGCGGGATGCCGGCTGCCTGGTAGTTCTGCGACGCGTCGTAGATGAATGCCTGCGGTGCGCCTTCCTGCGTGAAGTCGCGGGTGTAACCACCGGAGACGTCGTCGAGGAGCTGGTTGCGCAGACGGATGTTCGCGAACGTTCCGCGAATCATGACCTCGTGGTTACCGCGACGCGAGCCGAGCGAGTTGTAATCCGCACGCTCGACGCCGTGGGAGTCGAGGTACTGCGCAGCGGGGGTACCGACCTTGATCGGACCTGCCGGGCTGATGTGGTCGGTGGTGACCGAGTCGCCGAGCAGTGCGAGGACGCGAGCGCCCTTGATGTCCTTGACCGGAGCCGGATCCATCGTCATGCCGTCGAAGTAGGGTGGCTTCCGCACGTAGGTGGAGTTCACGTCCCACTCGAAGGTGTCACCCTTCGGGGTTTCGAGGTTCTGCCAGCGGCTGTCGCCCGCAAAGATGGTTGCGTACGACTTGCGGAACATGTCCTGGTCGATCGAGGACTTGATCGTCTCTTCGATTTCCTGCGTGGACGGCCAGATGTCCTTGAGGTAGACGGGGTTTCCGTCGGTGTCGTTACCGAGCGAATCGGTCTCGAAGTCGAAGTCCATGGTTCCGGCGAGGCCGTATGCAATCACGAGCGGCGGGGAAGCCAGGTAGTTCATCTTGACGTCGGGGGAGATACGTCCCTCGAAGTTACGGTTACCCGAGAGCACCGCGGTGACCGAGAGGTCGTTGTCGTTGATGGCCTTCGAGACTGCCTCGGGCAGGGGTCCGGTGTTACCGATGCACGTGGTGCAGCCGTAACCGCCGAGGTAGTAACCGAGCTTCTCGAGGTACGGCCACAGGCCGGCCTTCTCGTAGTAATCGGTGACGACCTGCGAACCGGGAGCCATGTTGGTCTTGACCCACGGCTTGGTGGCGAGGCCCTTTTCGACGGCGTTGCGTGCGAGCAGTGCAGCACCGAGCATGACCGACGGGTTGGACGTGTTGGTGCAGGAGGTGATACCTGCAACAACGACGGCGCCGTGGTCGAGAACGAACTCACCGGCGTCGGACTTGACGACGACCGGCTTGCTCGGACGGCCTTCTGCACCGTTGGCAGCAGAGAGAACGTCGACCGCTCCGTCGTCGGCAAACGACAGAACCGCGGGATCGGAAGCCGGGAAGGACTCTTCGACGGCCTCGTCGAGCTGGGTGTGCTCGGTCGGGTAGTTCTCTTCCACGTAGTTGTGGATGTCCTTGCGGAACGCAGTCTTGGACTCCGACAACAGGATTCGGTCCTGCGGGCGCTTCGGGCCGGCGATCGAGGGAACAACGGTTCCCAGATCCAGCTCGATGTACTCCGAGAAGACGGGTTCCTTGTCGGGGTTGTGCCACAGGCCCTGTTCCTTGGCGTACGCCTCGACGAGAGCGAGCTGCTCGTCGCTGCGGCCGGTGAGGCGCAGGTACTCGATGGTCTCGGCGTCGATCGGGAAGATCGCTGCGGTGGAACCGAATTCGGGGCTCATGTTGCCCAGCGTTGCGCGGTTCGCGAGCGGAACCTCGGCAACACCGTTGCCGTAGAACTCGACGAACTTGCCGACGACGCCGTGCTTACGGAGCATCTCGGTGGCGGTGAGCACGACATCGGTTGCGGTGACGCCGGGCTTGATCTCACCGGAGAGCTTGAAGCCGACAACGCGGGGGATCAGCATGGAGACGGGCTGGCCGAGCATTGCTGCCTCGGCCTCGATGCCGCCGACGCCCCAGCCGAGCACGCCGAGGCCGTTGACCATCGTGGTGTGCGAGTCGGTGCCGACACAGGTGTCGGGGTATGCCTGTCCGTTACGGGACATGACGGTGGGCGCCAGGTATTCGATGTTGACCTGGTGAACGATGCCCATTCCCGGGGGGACGACCTTGAAGTCGTCGAATGCGCCCTGGCCCCAACGGAGGAACTGGTAACGCTCGCCGTTGCGCTCGTATTCGAGGTCGACGTTGCGCTCGAGTGCGTCGGCCTGGCCGAAGACGTCGAGGATGACCGAGTGGTCGATGACCATGTCGGCGGGGGAGAGCGGGTTGACCTTGTTCGGGTCGCCGCCGAGGGTGGTGACGGCCTCACGCATGGTGGCGAGGTCGACGATGCAAGGAACGCCGGTGAAGTCCTGCATGATCACGCGGGCAGGCGTGAACTGGATTTCGATGCTCGGCTCGGCTGAGGGATCCCAGCTCGCGATTGCGCGGATGTGATCCGCGGTGATGTTGGCACCGTCTTCGGTGCGGAGAAGGTTCTCGGCGAGAACCTTCAAGGAATAGGGCAATTTCTCGGTGCCGGGGACGGCCGAGAGGCGGAAGATCTCGTAAGAGTTCTCACCGACCTCGAGGGTTCCCTTGGCTCCGAATGAATCGATACTGGTGCTCACGTCTGCTCCACTCGTCTATGAGGGTCGCTACCGACGGGGCTGTGTCGGCAGCTGAAGCGAGGTACTTCGGCCGGGAAGACCCTCCGTAGCTCACGCCAATCGCACAGTTCGCGTGAGAACTGTCCGAACATCGGAGCTGCAGTAGAACCTGTCCTGACCGGTGGTACCTCTTGGTCCAAGTCTAACAGTACGCTTGTCCTGTGAGAATTCAGGGCAAGTCGACCGAAACAATCTTCATGCAGACTGCGGGCCTGCGCAACGCAGGCTTGGCTGGGTGACCACACCCACAGTTATCGCTCGGGCGGCACGCGCGGCGGTTGCGTGTGACGCCTGGTGGCAGTCGACCTGAAGTAGGCTGCATGCAGGCCCGTCGCGGGTCGGCCGCCGAAAAACGACCTCGGAAGAACTCCCCGCATCTCAGCGGTGGACGGAATCCGAACAGCACCCGGATGAGAGATGTCTGCTCCTACCAATCACGCTTTTGCGCCTGTGCACGTGAAGTCCCCGTTGCACGTCGCTGTTCCGTCGGATGTCGATCTCGACGACGTGCTCGCGGACCTTTCGACGGACGGCGTCTCCGCCCCGGAGTCCGATGTTGTGGGGCTGACTGCGGTGGTGACCGACGCCCGTGAACGTGGTGTCGACTTGAGCGTCGTGGTGGTCGACGCAAATCCGGGCCGGCCGTCCGATCTTCGCGACCTGGCCACGACGGTCGGCAAAACCGAAGGCGGCACGGTTCTCGTTCTGAGCCCAGACTGGATGGGTAGCTACAGCGACTCGATCAGTCGCGTGCAGCTCGAAACCGCGCAGGACCGATCTTTCGGAGAAAGTGCGAGCGTGACCGCGGACCGCTTCTCGCACGAGATCGTGGCGCCGGGTCCGCCGTGGACGCTTTACACGGTCCTTGTCATCGCACTGGTTGCGGTTATTGCCGGAATTACCTTTGCCGTCAAGTGGCGGCGAGAGCCGGAAAACGCGCAAACCAGACATATCGCCTCGACTTCAGAAACGGCGACATCTTCCGACCACCGGGCCGATTCCGTCTGACCTTGGTCCTTTTGCGAGATTTTCAGTAACTCGTCGAAAACAGGTACTCACCGCTGTTTGCGGTGAGTACCTGCCCTTTTTGGTACCTGCATGCCATTCGACCAGCTCAAATACCGTTTGTGTTATTTGTGGCTAAAGTTTCCAAAGAACGCTTGAGTGTCGTACGGTACAACTGGCACTTTTTGGGGAAGAAGTGTCGCAGACAGGCTGATGTTGTTCGACGCGTACTTGTCGGTTGCCTTGTTCTCGAGGTGTCGACGGTGGCGTTCGTACGGCACGTCCAGGTCGACGAGCAGCTCTCGGGCTGTGGGCGACCGGTGCTTGGTCTGCGCATTCCCTCCCCGCACGGATCGGCGACCCAGCGGGCCGTGGCGTTACACGCGAGGGAGAGTTATTTGTGAGGCAAGTAACACGTGGCGGCGAGTCCCGTCGTGGTCCTTCCCGTAAGTCGATGCGCCTGGCGCAACTGGTCATCGGATTCGGCATTGTCGGGTCCCTGATCGTCGGTACGCCCGCCATGTCCTCGGCCGTACCACCGCCGCCGCCGAATCCGAGTGACTCGGACATCGCTGCGGCCGATTCGCAGGTCTCGTCGAGCGTCGGCACCGTCAGCGCGCTCATCAATCAAGTCGCATCGGCCAACGAACAGTTGTCGGCACTCGACAACGAAGTTGCGATCAAGCGTGAAGACGTCAACAAGACGCTCGTGGATCTGCAGAACGCTCGCGGCGCCGCAGACACCGCAGCGCAGGCCGTCGGCGTCACCAAACAAGCTCTTAAGGACGCGTCGGCGCAGATCGAGGTCGCTCAGACGGACTTCGACAAGTACGCACGCTCGAGCTACGTCAAGGGCACCAACACCGCGTCCATCTCGTCGTTCCTCGACGCCAAGGGCCCGGGCGATGTCCTCGACCGCGCGCAGGTCCTCAAACTGCTCGGCAATACGCAGAGCGCAGTGCTTGACGGTCTCCAACGAGCACGTACCGAGCAGGCGAACAAGGACTCCGCGACCCGCCAGGCAAAGCAGCAGGCCGACGCCGCCGCCGAGGTCGCGGCACAACTGAAGGATCTGGCCGAGCAGGCGATTCAGATCGCGCGCAACGCTCTCGATCAGCAGGTTGCCAAGAAGGCCGCGATCGAAGCCGAGCGGAACTCCGCTCAGGCTCAGCTCGACGCCGCCCGCAATGCAGTCGCAGGTTTGCAGGGCCAACGCCAGGCGTATGCGACGTGGGACGAGCAGCGTCGCGCCGAGGAAGCTCATCAGAAGGCTCTCGAAGCTGCCGCCAAGGAAGCTGCCGCACAGGCTGCTGCCCGCGCAGCTGCCGACCAGGCCGCCAAGGATCGAGCTGCAGCACTGGCAGCGGCTCAGCGTCCGCACACCGCTGTGGAAGACCCGACTCCGACCGTCATCCCGGACGACGACGACACCTGGACTGACGAGGAAACCGGGACCGACGAGGAAACAGGCACGGACGAAGAGACCGGTACCGAAGAGGAAACGGTCACGACGCCCAAGCCCACCACCCCCAAGCCGACGACGCCGAAGCCCAGCACGCCGAAGCCTTCCGTTACCGGAAGCGCTGCAATCGAATCCGTCATCGACCGCGGAATGTCTCAGCTCGGCGTGCAGTACGCCTGGGGCGGCGGCGACGAAAACGGTCCGACGCGAGGCATCCGTGACGGCGGCGTCGCCGACAGTTACGGCGACTTCAACAAAGTCGGGTTCGACTGCTCGGGCTTGATGATCTACGCCTTCGCCGGCATCGGAATCTCGCTGCCGCACTACACCGGCTATCAGTACACCGCGGGCACGCAGGTTCCGTCTTCGGAGATGAAACGCGGCGACATGATCTTCTACGGCCCCAACGCCAGCCAGCACGTGGCGCTCTACCTCGGTAACGGGCAGATGCTCGAGGCACCACAATCCGGTTCGAGTGTCATGGTCTCCCCGGTTCGCTGGGGCGGAATGACGCCGTACGCCGTCCGACTGGTGTCCTGACCGTCAGAGGAAATGCCGCTGACACCCGCATTGTCAGGGAACTATCAAGTTCCCGACGTGGTGTTACGGCATCGAGCGCAACTACCTGGAATAGTTGACGGGGAACACGTTACTGTCGGTACTTTTCTAGGTGAAAGCGATGGATTCTTGGTGACCTCACGTGAAGATTCGGTCGGAACGGTCGACGTAAGCAAGGCGAGCGGAAGTGCGGACGGAGCAGCACCTTCCCTGGCAGCCGACGTTCAGACCTTGGAACGAGCGATCTACGAGGTCAAGCGAGTCATCGTCGGGCAGGACCGGCTTGTCGAGCGCATTCTCGTCGGACTTCTCGCCAAGGGGCACGTCCTCCTCGAAGGCGTACCCGGTGTCGCCAAGACGCTGGCCGTCGAGACTTTCGCGAAGGTCGTCGGCGGTTCGTTCTCCCGCGTTCAGTTCACCCCCGACCTGGTGCCAACCGACCTCATCGGCACGCGCATCTACCGTCAGGGCCGCGAGGAGTTCGACACCGAACTCGGACCCGTCGTCGCCAACTTCGTGTTGGCCGACGAGATCAACCGTGCCCCGGCCAAGGTGCAGTCCGCGCTCCTCGAGGTGATGGCAGAACGCCACGTCTCGATCGGTGGCAAGCGGTACCACATGCCCGATCCGTTCCTGGTGATGGCGACGCAGAACCCCATCGAGAACGAGGGTGTCTATCCGCTCCCCGAGGCGCAGCGCGACCGCTTCCTGTTCAAGATCCTCGTCGACTACCCGACTGTCGAGGAAGAACGCGAAATCGTCTACCGGATGGGTGTGGCAGCCCCGGAGCCGCACCAGATCCTCGGTCCGGAGGAGTTGGTCAGGCTCCAACGCGTCGCCAGCAACGTCTTCGTCCACCACGCGCTCGTCGACTACGTGGTCAGGGTCATCGCCGCTACGCGTACGCCGCGTGAGGTCGGACTCGAGGACGTCGCGGGCTGGATCGCGTACGGCGCCTCACCCCGCGCGACGCTCGGCATCATCGCCGCGTCGCGGGCTCTCGCTCTCGTCCGCGGCCGCGACTACGTCGTGCCGCAAGACGTCATCGAGGTGATCCCGGACGTGTTGCGCCACCGCCTCGTTCTTTCCTACGACGCCATGGCCGACGAGGTGACTCCCGACGCGGTCATCGCCCGGGTGCTGCAGACCGTCGGACTGCCGCAGATCGCCGCGCGGCCTGTTCCTACCGTTCCCGGTCCGCCTCAGCAGGGCGCACCGCAGGCACCTCAGCTCAACGCACAGGGCACCGCGAATCCACAGGGCACAGTCAATCCACAGGGAAACGGCGCGCCGATCGCGACCGCTGAGACGATGAGTCGCCCGCAGTGACCGAAGGCCGCGACGGTGGCCAGGCGACACCCGCCGGATCCACCGGTTCGCCGCCGTCGTTCCGATCCGGCGAGCTCAGCGATCCCAAACTCACCGCTGCGCTGCGCACCCTCGAGCTGACGGTTCGTCGTCGCCTCGACGGTGTGCTGCACGGCGATCACCTCGGCCTGATTCCCGGCCCGGGTTCCGAACCGGGTGACGCCCGCGAGTATCAGCCGGGCGACGACGTGCGGCAGATGGATTGGTCCGTGACTGCACGGACGACGCACCCACACGTGCGCCAGTCGGTCGCGGATCGTGAGCTCGAGACGTGGCTTGTCATCGACCTGTCTGCAAGTCTCGACTTCGGGACCGCCGGATGCGAGAAGCGCGACCTGGTTGTCGCCGCAGCCGCGGCGATCACTCACCTGACCAGTTCGGGCGGTAACCGCGTCGGCGCCATCATCTCGACGGGCGCCCAGACAACTCGAATTCCGGCCCGCGGTGGGCGCATTCACGCACAGGCGATGCTCCGCAAGATCGCGACGACTCCGCACGCTCCGGACGGGGTACGCGGTGATCTGGTCGGCGCTATCGAAGCGCTCAGACGGCCACAGCGTCGGCGCGGACTCGCGGTCGTCATCAGCGACTTCCTCGGGCCGATCGACTGGGAACGCTCGCTGCGCGCCATTTCGGGACGTCACGACGTGCTCGGCGTCGAGGTGGTAGATCCGCGCGACCTCGAACTTCCGGACGTCGGCGACGTGGTGCTCCACGATCCCGAGTCCGGCCGGACCAGAGAATTCACCACGACGCCGCAACTGCGCGCCGACTTCGCCAGAGTCGCCGCCGAGCATCGCGTCGAGGTCAGGCAAGCTCTACGTCGTTGCGGCGCACCGCTCATGTCCCTGCACACCGATCGGGACTGGATCGCCGACGTCGTGAGATTCATCTCGGCACGCCGACACAGTTATGGTGCCGGCGCCGGAACTGGGGGCGTTCGTTCGTGAGTCTTTCTCAATTCACCGCACCGTGGTGGCTGCTGTTCCTTGCTGTCATCGCCGCGTTGGTGGTCGGTTACGTACTGGTGCAGAAGCAGCGGGCCAAGCACACACTTCGGTTCACGAACTTCGAACTGTTGGAGAAGGTGGCGCCTTCGCGGCCCGGGCGGTGGCGTCATATTCCGGCGATTCTGATGGTCGTCGCGTTGGTGTTCTTCACCGTCGCCCTTGCCGGTCCGACGGCAGACAAGAAGGTCCCGCGAAACCGTGCCACGGTGATCCTCGTGATCGACGTGTCGCTGTCGATGCAGGCCACCGACGTCGAGCCGACGCGATTGGCAGCAGCGCAGGAAGCTGCGAAGTCGTTCGCCGACGGTCTGACTCCCGGCATCAACCTCGGGTTGGTCGCATTTGCCGGAACGGCTTCGGTTCTGGTGTCGCCCACCACGAATCGTGACGCGACGAAGGTCGCCATCGACAACCTCAAGCTCAGTGAGCGGACGGCGACGGGCGAGGCGATCTTCACCTCGTTGCAGTCGATCGACACGCTGTCGGCTGTTCTCGGCGGCAGCGATCAGGCGCCACCGGCGCGCATCGTGTTGCTGTCCGACGGTAAGCAGACCGTTCCCGAGAACTCGGACGATCCGCGGGGCGGATTCACCGCTGCCCGTCAGGCCAAGGACAAGGGCGTTCCGATCTCGACCATTTCCTTCGGAACGACATACGGGCGAGTCGAGATCGAAGGAGACCGAATCCCCGTCCCGGTCGACGATGCGTCACTGAAGGAGATCGCCAACCTGTCCGGCGGAAGTTTCTTCACGGCATCGAGCCTCGAAGAACTGCGCCAGGTGTACGACACGCTCGAAGAGCAGATCGGTTTCGAGACGACACGAGGCGATGCGAGTCGACCGTGGTTGGTCCTCGGCGTCGTGTTCGCGACCGCTGGTCTGACGATTGCCCTGGTACGCAGGCAGCGTCTGCCCTGATCGAGAGCAGTTCCGAATTGTCCAAATACCGCTGGTACGCGGCCCGCAGAGAATTGATAGGTTGATCGCCATGTCTACCCCTCCCACGACAGTGGTTTCCGAACGGACCGTCACCACACCGCGCTCGGTGCTCGTCACCGGCGGTAACCGCGGAATCGGCTTGGCCGTCGCTCAGCGGCTCGCCGCAGACGGCCACAAGGTAGCCGTCACTCATCGCGGTTCCGGTGTCCCCGAAGGGTTGTTCGGCGTCGTTTGCGACGTCACCGACACCGAGTCGATCGACCGTGCATTCAAAGAGGTCGAAGCGCACCAGGGGCCGGTCGAGGTCATCGTCGCCAATGCCGGCGTCACCGACGACACACTGATCATGCGAATGAGCGAAGAGCAGTTCACGAGCGTCGTCGACGCGAACCTCACCGGTACGTTCCGCCTCTCGAAGCGTGCGACCCGGTCGATGCTGCGCGCGCGTTTCGGACGCTTCATCTTCCTCGGTTCGGTGGTGGGTCTGGCGGGACAAGCCGGCCAGGTCAACTACGCCGCGTCCAAGGCAGGCATCGTCGGTATCGCTCGTTCCCTGACAAGGGAACTCGGCTCGCGTTCGATCACCGCCAACGTCGTCGCACCGGGTTTCATCGAGACCGACATGACGGCAGCACTGGGCGACGACGTGAAGGACAAGGCCACCGAGTTCATCCCGTTGCAGCGGACCGGAAAGCCGGAAGATGTTGCAGCAGTTGTCAGTTTCCTCGCCTCCGACGATTCGGCATACGTCTCGGGTGCAGTCATCCCCGTCGACGGCGGACTCGGCATGGGGCACTGACCCGCTTTTCGCACACACACCTTTCTCGTACGTCTGAAATCAGGAGGACATCTCATGGGCGGTTTGCTCGAGGGTAAGACCATTCTTGTCACCGGCATCATCACCGATTCGTCGATCGCGTTCCACGTGGCCAAGGTCGCGCAGGAGCAGGGCGCGAAGGTACTGATCACCGGATTCGATCGTCTGCGCCTCATCGATCGCATCGCCCAGCGCCTGCCGCAGCCCGTGCCGCCGGCAATCTCGCTCAACGTCCAGAGCTCGGAGGATCTCGCATCTCTCGCCGAGCGTGTGCGCGAGCTGGCTCCCGAGGGTATCGACGGCGTGGTCCACTCGATCGGCTTCGCTCCCCGCTCCTGCCTGGGAAGCCCGTTCATGGACGCGCCGTGGGAAGACGTGGCGGTCGCGCTAGAGGTGTCCGCATACTCGTACAGCGCACTGGCCAAGGCCTTGCTGCCAGTGCTCAACGACAACGCGTCCATCGTCGGAATGGACTTCGATCCGGCACGCGCAATGCCCTTCTACAACTGGATGGGTGTCTCCAAGGCAACCCTCGAGGCCGTCAACCGTTACGTGGCCAAAGAGGTCGGCGTCCGCGGCATCCGCTCGAACCTGGTGTCCTCCGGCCCGATCAAGACCCTGGCCGCCAAGGCCATTGCCGGCGACAGCACCGGTCCGGGCGCGGAGTTGGACAAGCTGAACACCGCATGGGACGGTGCTGCGCCCATCGGCTGGGACGTCGACGATCGCGAGCCGGTCGCCAAAACGGTCTGCACCGTTCTCTCGGATTGGTTGCCCGGCACGACCGCGTCGATCATCTACGTCGACGGCGGCTTCCACGCGATGGTCGGCTAGTAGCACCCCTTCTACTACACAGGTGAGTACCCGGGTGACCCCCGCCGAACGGCATCACGCAAGATTGAACGCATGACCGCAAGTATGGACATGCAGTTCGATGCTCTTCTCGTTTTGTCGTTCGGCGGTCCCGAAAAACCCGAAGACGTACGGCCGTTCCTCGAAAACGTCACGCGCGGTAGGGGAGTGCCACCGGAGCGGCTCGACGCCGTTGTCGAGCACTACATGCATTTCGGTGGAGTTTCGCCCATCAACGCGCTCAACCGAGACCTGATCGAACGGGTCGAAGGTGAGTTGGCAGCAGCCGGCGTGGACCTGCCCGTGTACTTCGGCAACCGCAACTGGCACCCGATGGTCGAAGACACCGTCGCCAAGATGCGCGAGGACGGTGTCCGCAATGCCGCCGTGTTCGCCACGTCGGCGTGGGGCGGTTACTCGGGATGTCGGCAGTACCACGAGGACATCGTCCGTGCCCGTGAAGCCGTCGGTGACGGCGCACCGACGCTGACAAAACTTCGCCAGTACTACGACCATCCGCTCGTCGTCGGCGCGTTCGCCGACGGTGTGCGCGCGGCCCGCGCAGAGTTGCCCGAAGCGACTCGCGATACCGCGCGCCTGGTGTTCACGGCGCATTCGGTCCCGAGTGCCGCAGACCGCAATGCAGGGCCGCCGGCAGAGGGCGGAAACCTCTACAGCCGACAGGTTGCCGAGGCTGCGAAGTTGGTTGCCGAGGCCGTCGGCGTCGAAGATTTTGATCTGGTGTGGCAGTCGCGATCAGGCCCGCCGCAGGTTCCGTGGCTCGACCCCGACATCTGTGATCACCTGGATACGCTGTCCGCCAAGGACGTTCGCGCCGTGATCGTGTGTCCTGTCGGTTTCGTCTCCGATCACCTCGAAGTGGTGTGGGACCTGGACACCGAGGCCAAGGACAAGGCGGCCGAACTCGGTATGGATTTCGTGCGCGCCGCGACACCCGGCCGCGATCAGCGTTTTGCGCAGCTGGTGCCGACGCTCGTTCGGGAACTGGCCGACGCCGAGCAGCCACTGCGATTGGGGGTCGAGCCGCTGCTCGGCTCGACCACCAACGGTCTCTCGTGTGCGGTGAACTGCTGCGCCGCCGTTCAGCGCCCCCGCTGACGGAAGCTTTCCGACGCTCAGGAGTTCGGCTGCTTCAGCTTTCCGCAGGGTCCCGGAACGGTGGACGTGCTGCGTGAGGTGAGGAGCGTCTCGACGATCTGTCGATCCTCGGGGCTCAGTGACGGGTCGATGTAGTTGAGCTTGGGCGCCCCCAGTTCGCGGACTCGCCCGGCGAGGGTCGCTACAAATGACACTCGTTCTTCGTCATCGTCGTTGACGTCGTGGATCTGCAGCACCGACACCGGAAACTTGCGCAGCGTCACAGGCAGGAAGCGGGCGCCGAGCACATGGTCGACGTTGAATCCCGCCCACTGCCCCTGGTTGGCTTCCACGCATTCGGCGTCGGAGTGAATTGCGCTCTCGCCGATGTACTTACGGGCGGGGAGCATCTTCTTCGGCGCAAGTTCGGATGCACCTTGCTGCAGCACGGGAAAGTCGCCGTCCGAGTACAACCAGGGTTGGTTGGCCATCGAGATCAACCGGCCGGCGTCCAGATCCGGGAGATAGCGAGACTTGAGGAGAAACGCGACGCTGTCGACCGAGATGCCCAGCAGTTCGGCGGCCTTCTGTCGGCTCATCGCAAACGTCGGGGCATTCTTCGGGGCGATCTGGATCAAATTGACCATGCGAACTCCTGTAAGTGTTCAATTTTTGCGGGTTTGGTACAGCTGACATGACAATTCGCCGATTATCAACCTCTAGCTGATTTCCGACTTGTAGATGAGTCGGTTGTCACCATCCGAGTTCACGCAACCGGGGATCTCCGATCCCGAAGTGGTGGCCGATTTCGTGGATCACGGTTCGGCGAACTTGCTCGATCACCTCGTCTTCGGTGCTGCAGATCGCACAGATGGCCCTGCGGTAGATCGTGATGCGGTCGGGGAGGACGCCGGCGTACGTGGTGGTTCTCTTGGTCAGTGGGATGCCCTGATACAACCCGAGCAACCCCGGTCGTCCCCCTTCGAGTTGAACGGTCACCGCGACGTTGGCCATCTCCGCACCCAACTTCGGGGGCAGACTGTCGAGCGCCCGCTTGACCATGTCCTCGAACTGACTGTCGTCCACGTCGATCATCTGCCCATTGTGCGTGCGAGGGCGGGATCCGGGTGTGTCCATGTGGAAACAGTGCAGCTTACGGCTATGTTCATTGCGTGGCCGAAGACCTCTATCACCGTTACGAATTCACATTCATCGTTCAGATGCTGACAGTCTCGCAAGAGCAGGCGATCGAAGAGAGCTTGGGCGGAAAGGTCGAGGACCGGCGTGGACTGCAGTTGCTGACGCTCACCTCGGAAGGTATGCGAGCGGCGACGACGGCTATCACCGTGGTCGACCAGTTGGTGGCTGCAGGCGTGCGTCCCCAGCGGACGCATCCCGATTTGGTGTCACGTCAGGACATTGCCGACCGTGCGGGAGTGACGAGGCAGGCTGTCGGACAATGGGTGCGAGGGGTCCGGCAGGCGGCCACTCCCTTTCCGATTCCGTACAACTCGGTCGCCGGGGGGATCTGGTTCTGGGGCGATGTCCTGGATTGGTTGCGCCGTCAGGGGTACAGCCAGGACACCGGTTTGCGCTACCCGACGCTGGACGAACATATTCGCATCGACCGCCATATCGCGATCAATCACAAGACTGCGGGTTGACCGATCAATCGGTTTGCCTGAAAATAGCTATTGAAACAAACCGACGGTAGGTATAAAGTCCCTAAATACCTCAATCAATCTATCGGTGCGTCGGTCCTGCTCTGGGGGGAGTTCGGTCTGCGCTGCAGATACCCGAGCATGCGAGCAGGAATCCATGGTTTCGACCCCCGAAGTTAGACCGATGCCCAAATCGGCCGCACTCACGACTTCTGTGGCTATTTCCAGCGCTGGAGCAACGACGAAGCTACGCGAAGATGCAACGGGCAGGGGTCGTCTGCGAGCGGCGACGGCGGCGCTGTTCCGGCGCTCACGCCCACGCGCGGCTTCCGCGCCACCGTTGAGCGTGCTTCTTCTCGTCACCTCCGACAATGGTCTCTCGCAGCGGGCTGGTCTTGTTCTTCGCGAGGCGGGGCACCAAGTCCGCACCGCCGTCGTCGCCGACGCGGACGCAGTGCTGGCCGCGACGTCTGCGGGAGATTTTGATCTCATCATCTGCCCGTTTCTGAAAGCCTATGTACCGGAATCTATTTGGCAGCGGTGGACAACGATCATCATCCATCCCGGCCCGCCCGGTGATCGCGGACCGTCGTCGCTGGACTGGGCGATAACGGATGGCGAACCGATCTGGGGAGTGACCGCGTTGCAGGCCGCCGAGGAACTCGATGCCGGAGCGGTGTGGGCGTGGCGGACATTCGAACTCCAGAGCGGTGTAACCAAATCTTCGGTATACAACGAGGCAGTCACCGACGCGGCGATGGAGTGCATTACGGAGGTCGTCGAACATTTCCGTACTCCTGACTTCAAGGCGATCCCATCGGACCGAGTTGCGCGGCCCGTGGCATCGGCCCGATCGAGGCCCAGCATGAAACAGGCCGATCGCGTTTTCAGCTGGGAGGAAGACGCGTCGAGCATCGTCCGCGCCGTCAACGCCGCCGACGGGTTTCCCGGCGTCGCCGTTCAGTTGGGGCTCGACCGGGTCTACGTCTACGACGCTCACCCCGATACCCACGTCGATGCAGCGCCCGGCACAATTGTCGAGTACTTCCACCAGGCGATACGTGTCGCCACCGGTGCGGGCTCCGTATGGATCGGACATGCGCGGCTCGTCGGCGCCGGCAATGTCAAACTTCCGTCGACCGCGGTCGTACGTCCGGACGTGTTCGTTCCACAGGTCTGGGAGAGTCGTTACCCCGAGACCGACTATCACCGCGACGGCGAAATCGGATATCTCTCGTTCCGCTTCTACAACGGTGCTATGAGTACGAAGCAATGCGCCCGACTGGCCGCCAGGCTCCGCTGGGCGATCGCGCAGGACACCAAGATCCTTGTCCTGACGGGTGACTACGACAGATTCAGCAACGGTATCCACCTCAACGTCATCGAGGCAGCGTCGGATCAAGCCGGAGAAGCGTGGGCCAATATCAAAGCCATCAACGAGATCGCGAAAGCGATCGTCACCTGTACGGAACAGGTTGTGGTGGCGGCATTCACAGGCAACGCCGGTGCCGGCGGGGTCATGCTCCCGCTTGGAGCCGACGTAGTCGTGGCCAGGGACGGTGTGGTTCTCAATCCTCATTACGCCACGATGGGCCTGTTCGGCTCGGAACTGCACACGTACACATTTCCGGCTCGGGTCGGCGAGGAGCAGGCCCGCAGCCTGCTGGCCGAGTGCAGTGCGATCGGTATCCGTCGAGCCTTGGACATCGGACTTGTCGACGCGATCGGCCCCAGACGGCCGGATCTGTTCGAGGCGTGGTTGCTCGAGGTCGCCACCGACTTGCTCGAAGGAGATCGGATGGAATCGATGCTGGAGCGCAAACGTCTTCGACTGGAACGTGATCCGGTGGAGCCCTACGAGGAGCGTGAGCTCGAAGAGATGAAGATCGACATGTTCGGTGACCGCAACGGGTTTGCCGAGAAACGCCGGAACTTCGTGCTCAAGCTCTGATCGACACGCTGTTCGCCGACGCGACACGGGCAGTGCGAACGACGTCCCACAGTCGTCGCAGCAGGTCGTCACGCCTCTGCGCAGTGGACACGCTCGGGGCCTGATTGGTCGAGACCGACGCAGCGACGGTAAGAATGGCTGCCACGTTGTCGGCGGTGTCGATCACCTGTAGATGCCGAGGTGACAGTGTCGACGGCCAGCGGTACCCGGCCTGGGCCTGCAGCGCTTCGGCGACCAGCGTACGAGCGTCGCCCCCAGGCATTCCGGTGGCTACGGCCGGAAGCCCGCCGAGCACCTCCGCTGCGTCCCGAACAGCCTGGCGCAGTTCGTATTCGGCTTCACGGAGTCCGATCGATTCGGCGCTGCCCGCCACAGCGGGAATGGAGAAAACCGTCCACCGCAAGACGTCCGGACCTTCCTGCGACGGCACGAGGCCGACTCCCGGCTTGCCGACGGCGCCGATCTGTATCCCTTCACCCGTTGCGATCGCAGCGCGTGCGAACTCGGTGCCAGTGGGCAGGCCACGTACATCGCCGGCCGTAGGAAGGACCAGGCGGACTTCAGCAGCCTCCGAGCGGGCGATTCTCAACAGGGTGGACACACCCGAAGCCGTGACTCCCGGCCACTCGAGATCGTGGCGGACCGCGGTTTCCGCATCGGCGGCGCCGATCAGGTGCATCGGCGCCCACGCGGCAAGGGCGTCGATGACGTCGTCCGGCGCAGCGTCGCCCGCGAGCCATGACGCTGCCCACACGGTGAGGGTTGCGCTGGGAGAACTCATGACCGTGAAGTTTAGTTCGGCGTGGCGACATGCGCGGCCCCGGCGTTGTGACCTAGCGTGATCCGGCGTGAGCGGTGGCAACGGATACGGTGACATTTTTGCGGGTCATACCCGCAAACAGAAGCGCGTGACGCCTGAAGTGGCGGCCGAACGTGATCTTGTCGTCGAGGATGCGGCGACAGGATTCTGCGGTGCGGTAGTCGGTTTCGAGCGCACGTACGACGGCGATTTCGTGCGACTCGAGGACGGGCGTTCCCGGACGCGGTTGTTCGCGATGCGCGAGGCGGCCTTCCTCATCGACGGCTCACCGGTCACCCTCGTTCGCCCGGCCCCCAAGCCCGCGTCCACCAAACCCGCACGATCGGCTTCGGGTTCGACCCGAGTCGAAGGCTTACGTGCACGCACGGCACTGCCCAGCCGGATCTGGGTGGAGGGAGTACACGATGCTGCCCTCGTCGAGCGGGTGTGGGGCCATGACCTTCGCGTCGAAGGTGTTGTCGTCGAACATCTCGAAGGGCTCGACAATCTGGGGGAGCGGCTTGCCGAATTCGGGCCGGGCCCCGGCCGCCGTGTCGGTGTCCTCGTCGACCACCTGGTCACCGGTTCCAAGGAAACCCAACTGACTCAGGGCCTCGGCCCGAACGTGTTGGTGACCGGACATCCGTACATCGACGTGTGGGAGGCCGTTCGTCCCAAATCTGTCGGAATCGCCTCCTGGCCGAAGATTCCACGCGGCGAGGATTGGAAGACGGGAATCTGCCGCGAACTGGGCTGGGGGACACCTCAGGAGGGCTGGCGGCGGGTCTACAACTCGGTCGAGAGCTTCCGCGATCTGGAAGCTCCCTTGATCGGTGCCGTCGAACAACTTGTCGATTTCGTTACCGAGCCGAACTGACGTAGCGGCGGCCTGGGTCACACATTCTGGTTAGATGGTGTTGTGGCTGCACTTATTTGGCTGATCGGAGCACTGGTGCTCGCCGGGGCCGAAGCGCTGGTGGGGGATTTCTTCCTGCTGATGCTCGCCGGTGGGGCGCTCGCTACTGCCGGTGTCAGTGCTGTCACCGACTTCCCGGTGTGGGTCGACGCCGTCATGTTCGGAGTGTTCTCCGCCGCCCTCGTCCTGGGCGTGCGACCGATCATGTTGCGTCGCTTCGGTAGTCCGCCACCGACCCCGACCGGAATTCAGGCACTCGAAGGTAAGCACGCTCTGGTTCTGGAAGAAGTGGGCGAGCATTCCGGGCAGATCAAGTTGGACGGCGAGGTGTGGACTGCCAGGCCGTACGACACCACCGAGGTGTACCCGCCGGGCACCAAGGTGACGGTGATGGAAATCAACGGCGCAACAGCAGTCGTCTGGAGGGGACCTTAATGGCAGCACTCATAGTGCTCGGTGTGTTGGTGCTATTCGTGATCTTGGTGGTCGCGAAGTCGGTAGCACTGGTACCGCAGGCAGAAGCCGCGGTGATCGAGCGGCTCGGTAGGTATTCGAAGACGGTGTCCGGTCAGCTCACATTCTTGATCCCGTTCGCCGATCGTGTGCGCGCCAAGGTGGATCTTCGTGAGCGGGTGGTCTCCTTCCCACCGCAACCGGTGATCACCCAGGACAACCTGACACTGTCCATCGACACGGTGGTGTACTTCCAGGTCACCAATCCGCAAGCTGCGGTGTACGAGATCAGCAACTACATCGCTGCCGTCGAGCAGTTGACAACCACGACGCTGCGAAACGTCGTCGGCGGAATGACCCTCGAAGAGACGCTGACCTCGCGTGATTCCATCAATGGTCAGCTTCGTGGTGTCCTCGACGAGGCGACCGGCCGCTGGGGCCTGCGAGTGGCCCGCGTCGAACTCAAGAGCATCGATCCTCCGCCCTCCATCCAGGAGTCGATGGAAAAGCAGATGAAGGCGGACCGCGAGAAGCGCGCGATGATTCTGACGGCTGAAGGCCACCGCGAATCCGCTATCAAGACAGCCGAGGGTGCCAAGCAGAGCCAGATTCTTTCCGCCGAGGGCAACAAGCAGGCCTCGATCCTCAACGCCGAGGGTGAGCGTCAGTCCCAGATTCTTCGGGCTCAAGGTGACCGCGCGGCCAAGTACTTGCAGGCCCAAGGCGAGGCCAAGGCCATCGAGAAGGTCTTTGCTGCTATCAAGTCCGGTAAGCCGACTCCGGAATTGCTTGCATACCAGTATCTTCAGACGTTGCCGCAGATGGCGCAAGGCGATGCGAACAAGGTGTGGCTCGTGCCCAGCGACTTCGGTGACGCACTGAAGGGATTTGCGAAAACGCTTGGCGCGCAGGGGCAGGACGGTGTCTTCCGTTACGAGCCGCCGGCCGCCGAAGAGAATCTTCCCAACCCTGAGGACGATTCAGCTGAGGTGGCGGAGTGGTTCGAAACGAAATCCGATCCGGCTATCGCAGAAGCAGTCCGCGCCGCTGAAGTTGCTGCACGTACTCCCGTCGAAGATCCGGCAGCTGCGGTCAGGCACCTCCGTGAAAGTGCGCCCGAGCAGCCCGGATTCGTAGATCCCGCGCTGCCGCAGCAGAGTGAAAATCCTTGGCCCGGTCAGCTACCGCTGCCGTCCGAACGCGAAGAGTTCCAGCAGAAGTACCCCTACCAGGATCAGCCGCCGGAGGGCGGCCAGCGCCGGTAGGCTCCTCTCGTAGTAATCGGGACGGGCACTCGTCACCTACGTGATGAGTGCCCGTCCCGTTCCGCATACAGCGATCGCCCAGAGGACACTGACGAAAGTTCCCATGATGAACTGCTCGGACGCGTGAGGTTCGCGAAGTTCCGGGTACCGTGCGAGCCCCTTGACTGCCAAGACGATCGCGATCCCCTCCGGCCAGGTTGCGAGAATCGACGCCGCCACCGCGAGCCGTTCGAGGATGCCGATCACACGTCCGCCGCGAAGAGGTCCGGCGTCCGGTGCCGGGCTCCCGTCCGGTTGGCGACGAGCGATCTTGAAGGTGGCAAGTACCAACGGTGCACCGGCCGTGGCGGCGGCAAGTACGCACAGGACAAGCGTCGCCCCGAGAGCGAAACCGGTGACCGGGGTCGTTCGGGTCGATGCCAGTGCGGCAACACCCAGCGCCGGAAGAGCCACCACGGACGACGCCCATTCGGGGACTTCCAGTCGACCACGACTGAGCGGTCCCAGTGCCGCTGCAACTGCTGGTGCCGCGGCGGCGACGGCGAGCGCGATCAACGCCAGAACGACCATGTATTCGAGCCCCCTGCTGTGTCGACGAGTTTGTACCGGTGCGAGCGTGAGCAGTCTAGGGCTGGAGTCTGACCAAAAGTCGTTCTGCGAGTCTGCGCCCGGCGAGTTCTGCGTGCCACCCGGCTGTCAGGAGTCGCTTGGACATGGCCTGTTTGGTGATTCCGAGGTGGGCCGCCGCGCTGACCTGAGTGAGTCCGCTGTCCATCAGAGCGATGGCTTCGCGTCCGTCCTTCGTCTGTCTCGTGACAATCGTTCCGAGCAAGGTGAACGCGGCATCGACATCGGCGGCGAGTTCGTCGCGTGAGCTGTCGGCCGGCGCCTGTTCGACGGCAATTCTGGCCGGAGCTCGCTTGGCTCGCTCGACGGCGATCCGAGCAGCTTCGAATGCCGGTCCGCGTCCGGCCCGGGTCTGCCGTGGGAGAGGCTGCTCGACGGGACCGATCCCGATCCCGACACTCCAGTGCTCGCGCCGAATCAGCTCGAGTGCGACGAGGACGAGTAGAGCCGGATCGTCGGTCACCGCTTGAATCTCGTCGCCCGCCGTGCGCTCGAACGGCCGCAGGAGCCTGCGATCGGCCATGTCGTCGATGATGTCCCCGACGCGGTCGACATCGCGTCGGCTACCTCGCTGATCCACTGTCAGTACGAACATTGGTCAATGCTAGATAGTTGACTGTCAATAGTCAATCGTTTTGGGTTGACTCAATCAAATCAACCTCTTGAGGTTGACCGCTGTCGACGATGGTTTCGCCCGGCGAAGGCTGACGGCGAGCGTCGAACACCAGACCGGCGATGCCGATCGCAATGCAGATCCCGGACAGAATCAGGAGACGAGGATCGGCTTCGCCGGAGAGCGCATCGCCCAGAACGACAATCCCAACAGTGCCGGGCAAGATGCCGACGACGGTGGCAAGGATGTAGGGCACGATCCGGATCGACGAAATGCCGCAGCAGTAGTTCACCACCGAGAAGGGGACAAACGCGATCAAGCGCAGAGAGCCGACGGCCAGCCACCCCCGCTTTTCGATCCGTTCGTCCACCCGCCGGATCGTCGGACTCGAAATCCGTTGCCACACGACGTCACGGCCGATCGCGCGGACCAGGTAGAGGGCCAGAACCGCGCTCACAGTCGTTGCCGCCACGGTAAGGGCGATGCCGGTCACCGAGCCGAAAAGAACCCCCGCACTGAGGGTGAAGACAGTGCGCGGGAACGGCGCGACGGTGACTATCGAATGAACCAGGAAGAACACGAGGGGAAACGCCGGGCCAACCGAGTCCGCCCACTCTCGCACCTGGGACACCGTGGGATGTGGGGCGAGGAGGGCTGCGAGGAACAAAGCGAGCACTACCAGGACTATTGCGATCAATCTTCGGTCCAGCAGGCGTCCCATCACAGGTCACAAGGCTACCTGCGAACGGTGAACCGGGCCGACTGCCGACCCGCAATCGTGAGTCGAACATTGCCACGGGGGCGGGAAAGCGACGTGCTCCAGGCGACAATGAAACGGCGCTGTGACGAAAACCACTAGGCTTTCGGAGTGGCCTTCACCTGTAGTCCCGGCCAGTGAAACGAACTCGCGGGTAACCCGTAAACATGCTGAACAATCGCTAGGTAAGGGCCGGTCACACGTGCACGAACGACCGAATCTGCACGTCGTCTGACCGGTCGGAAAGTGGCCGCGAACAGCCCTGTGAAGAACATGACGTGATCCTCACGATATCTGGGCTCAACCGCGGGTTAGCATCACAGAACTAACGAACAAATCCGATTATCGGTAAAGCGCTCACGCAAAAAATGAGAGGGAGCGGACACAGTGTCATTAGCTTCAGAAGCCGAGGCTGTCGAGCAGGCGTACGCGGAGTGGCAGCGCTCCGTAGCCGGTGTGCTCGCCAAGTCCCGCAGAGTCGATGCGGCAGAGCTGGGCCCCGAGCCACAGAAACTGCTCGAAACCGTCACCTACGACGGTGTCACTGTCGCACCGCTCTACAGCCCACGCGACGAGCGTCCCGAGCAGAGCTTGCCGGGCACGTTTCCGTACGTGCGTGGCGTCGACGCTCACCGTGATGTCAATGCCGGTTGGTTGGTTTCCGCTGCATTCGGAACCGCTTCGGCGGCCGAGACTAATCGCGCCATCCTGGACGCCCTCGAAAACGGAGTCAGCGCACTCTGGTTGAAGGTGGGCGCCGACGGCGTTCCGGTCACCGACCTCGCCGCTGCGCTCGAGGGCGTTCTTCTCGACCTCGCACCGCTCACGCTCGACGCAGGCGCCGAGGTGAACGATGCAGCCCGCGCACTCTTCTCTCTCCTCGATGCTCGCGGCGAAGCCGGCGACGGCGTCAGTGATCGCAGCAGTATCCGAGTCCACCTCGGTGCAGCGCCGCTGACCAGTTCGTTCTCCGGCGCAGCCGACGTCGAATTTGCAGGCGCCGTCGAGTTGGCCGCCCTCGCTGCAGCTCGCGCGGAAACCGTGCACGCGATCACCGTCGACGGCACGGCCTTCCACAACGCGGGTGCCGGCGACGCCGAGGAACTCGGAGCCGCGATTGCCGCCGGACTCGAATACCTCCGCGCACTCACCGCAGAGAGCGGTCTGACCATCGGTGCTGCGTTGTCGCAGTTGGCTTTCCGCTACTCGGCAACCGACGATCAGTTCCAGACCATCGCGAAGTTCCGCGCCGCACGTCTCGTGTGGGCCCGCATCGCTCAGGTCTGTGGAGCTTCCGACTTCGGTGGAGCGCCGCAGCACGCAGTCACCTCCGCCGCGATGATGGCTCAGCGTGATCCCTGGGTGAACATGCTGCGCACGACCCTCGCCGCATTCGGCGCCGGCGTCGGCGGAGCAGATGCAGTGACTGTTCTTCCGTTCGACGTCGCCCTGGCCGACGGCACCCTTGGTGTCAGCAAGTCCTTCTCCTCGCGCATCGCGCGCAACACGCAGTTGCTTCTCCTCGAGGAGTCGCACCTGGGCCGCGTGCTCGATCCGTCGGCGGGCTCCTGGTACGTCGAGGACCTGACGCAGCAGATCGCCGCCACCGCGTGGGAGTTCTTCCAGGAAATCGAAGCAGCCGGCGGATATCTGGCGGCACTCGAAGCGGGAATCGTCTCCGGTCGTATCGCTGCCACGAAGGCCAAGCGCGACTCCGACATCGCACACCGTAAGACCACGGTCACCGGTGTCAACGAGTTCCCGAACCTCGGCGAAACGCCGCTGTCCGCCGAAGCCGTCGAGCCCGGCCAGTCCGTCGCCCGCTACGCAGCTGCATTCGAAGCGCTTCGTGACCGTTCGGACGCGTTCCTCGCCGCCGGCGGCGCCCGTCCCACCGCGCTTCTCGCGCCGCTGGGCTCGGTTGCAGAACACAACGTGCGCACCACGTTTGCGTCCAACCTGCTCGCTTCGGGTGGTATCGACGCAGTCAACCCCGGCCCCCTCGAGGTAGGCGCAGAAGCCATCTCCGCAGCCGTCAAGGCTTCCGGTGCCACCGTCGCGGTGCTGTGCGGCACGGACAAGCGCTACGGCGAGAGCGCCGCAGCGGCCGTCGCCGAACTTCGCGCTGCCGGCATCACCAAGGTGCTGCTCGCAGGACCGGAAAAGGCAGTCGCCGACGCGACCGGCGATTCTCGCCCGGACGGATTCCTCACAGCCCGCATCGACGCAGTGTCGGCTCTGACCGAACTGCTCGACTTCATCGAGACGGGAAGCTCCAAGTGACGACACGAGAGGTCAAGCACGTGATCGGCAGTTTCGCCGAGGTCCCACTCGAGGACCCGCAGTCTCCGGCACCCACACCGCCGTCGGTCGAGCAGGCACAGGCGCTCATCGAAGAGGGCGCAAACGCCAACAACTACGCCGCCGAGCAGGTTGTCTGGTCCACCCCGGAAGGCATCGACGTCAAGCCGGTGTACACCGGTGCGGACCGCACGGCCGCCGCCGAGTCCGGTTACCCGCTCGACAGCTTCCCGGGCGCAGCGCCGTTCCTGCGTGGTCCGTACCCGACCATGTACGTGAACCAGCCGTGGACCATTCGCCAGTACGCCGGATTCTCCACTGCCGCGGAGTCGAATGCGTTCTACCGTCGTAACCTCGCGGCCGGTCAGAAGGGCCTCTCGGTCGCCTTCGACCTCGCCACACACCGCGGCTACGACTCCGATCACCCTCGCGTTGCGGGTGACGTCGGAATGGCCGGTGTCGCAATCGATTCCATCCTCGACATGCGTCAGCTCTTCGACGGAATCGACCTCTCGCAGGTGTCGGTCTCGATGACGATGAACGGCGCTGTGCTCCCGATTCTCGCGCTGTACGTCGCCGCGGCAGGCGAGCAAGGCGTCACCCCGGACAAGCTGGCCGGAACGATCCAGAACGACATCCTCAAAGAGTTCATGGTTCGTAACACCTACATCTATCCGCCCAAGCCCTCGATGCGGATCATCTCGGACATCTTCGCGTACTCCAGCGCGGAAATGCCGAAGTACAACTCCATCTCCATCTCGGGCTACCACATCCAGGAAGCCGGAGCGACGGCCGATCTGGAACTGGCGTACACCCTTGCGGACGGCGTCGAGTACATCCGCGCCGGCCTCGACGCCGGTATGGACATCGACAAGTTCGCACCTCGCCTGTCCTTCTTCTGGGCCATCGGCATGAACTTCTTCATGGAGGTCGCCAAGCTCCGCGCCGGACGCCTCCTGTGGGCCGAGCTTGTTGCCAAGTTCGATCCCAAGAGCGCGAAGTCGCTCTCGCTGCGTACCCACTCGCAGACCTCGGGCTGGTCCCTGACCGCGCAGGACGTCTTCAACAACGTTCCGCGTACCTGCGTCGAAGCCATGGCTGCCACCCAGGGCCACACTCAGTCGCTGCACACCAACGCACTTGACGAGGCCATCGCACTGCCGACGGACTTCTCCGCCCGCATCGCCCGTAACACCCAGTTGCTGCTGCAGCAGGAATCCGGCACCGTGCGTCCCATCGACCCGTGGGGCGGCTCGTACTACGTCGAGTGGCTCACCAACGAACTCGCCAACCGGGCTCGTAAGCACATCGAAGAGGTCGAGGAAGCCGGCGGAATGGCTCAGGCCATCAACGAAGGCATCCCGAAGCTGCGCATCGAGGAAGCTGCCGCCCGCACCCAGGCACGCATCGACTCCGGTCGGCAGCCGCTCGTCGGCGTCAACAAGTACGTTCCCGACGAGGTCGACACCATCGAAGTTCTCAAGGTCGAGAACTCCAAGGTCCGCAAGGAACAGCTTGAGAAGCTGGTTCGCCTTCGCGCAGAACGTGATCCGGAAGCCGTCGAGGCCGCACTCGCGAACCTCACCCGCGCTGCCGCATCCACCGAAGGCGGCATGGAGAACAACCTCCTCGCCCTCGCTGTTGTCGCCGCCCGCGCGATGGCTACCGTCGGCGAGATTTCCGACGCCCTCGAAAAAGTGTACGGACGCCACCAGGCCGAGATCCGCACCATCAGTGGTGTGTACCGCGACGAGGCAGGAACGGTGAGCAACATCAGCAAGGCGATGGAACTGGTCGAGAAGTTCGCCGAGGACGAGGGACGTCGTCCCCGTATTCTCGTCGCGAAGATGGGCCAGGACGGTCACGACCGTGGCCAGAAGGTCATCTCCACGGCCTTCGCGGACATCGGATTCGACGTCGACGTCGGACCGCTGTTCCAGACCCCCGAAGAGGTCGCCAATCAGGCGGCCGACAACGACGTCCACGTAGTCGGTGTGTCGTCGTTGGCAGCCGGTCACCTCACCTTGGTGCCGGCCCTGCGGGAGGCTCTGGCTGCGGCCGGTCGACCCGACATCATGATCGTCGTCGGCGGCGTCATTCCGCCCGGTGACTTCGACGAACTCTACGAGGCCGGCGCTGCTGCCATCTTCCCGCCCGGCACCGTCATCGCCGACGCTGCCAGCGGATTGTTGGAGAAGCTCTCCGCCCAACTGGGTCACGACCACAGCTGAGAAGGGGGTCACTGAAGATGGCACGTCAGCCCATCGACATTGATTCCCTCGCCGAGGCGGTACGCGGAAATCAGCGTGCCGGCCTCGCTCGGGCGATCACCCTCGTCGAGTCCACTCGCGACGACCACCGGGCCCTTGCGCAGCAGCTTCTACTGAAGTTGCTGCCCGAGGCCGGGGGAGCGCACCGGATCGGCATCACCGGCGTTCCCGGCGTCGGCAAGTCGACGTTCATCGACGCGCTCGGAATGTACTTGCTGGGCAAGGGACATCGGGTTGCGGTGTTGGCGGTCGATCCGTCGTCCACCCGCACCGGCGGCTCGATTCTCGGCGACAAGACACGCATGGCTCGGCTCACCGTCGAACCGAATGCGTACATCCGGCCGTCACCGACGTCCGGCACGCTCGGTGGTGTTGCCAAGGCAACCCGCGAGACCATCGTGCTTCTCGAAGCTGCCGGTTTCGACGTCATCCTGGTGGAGACGGTGGGTGTCGGCCAGTCCGAAGTCACTGTTGCCAACATGGTTGACTGCTTTACGTTCCTGACCCTCGCTCGTACCGGTGATCAGCTCCAGGGCATCAAGAAGGGTGTCCTCGAGCTCGCAGATCTGGTGGCGGTCAACAAGGCCGATGGAAAGCATGAGCGCGAGGCAAAGGGTGCTGCCCGCGAATTGGCCGGAGCGCTTCGCCTGATCTACCCGCACGACGCCATCTGGAAGCCGCCCGTCATCACGATGAGCGGCCTCGAGGGTGTCGGGCTGGACGAGTTCTGGGGAACTGTCACCAAACACCGTGAGGTGCTCACCGAAGCAGGACAGTTCGAGGAGAAGCGTCGCAAGCAACAGGTCGATTGGACCTGGACGATGGTCAACGATCAGCTGCTACGCAGGCTCTCGAGCAACGATCGGGTGCGTGCGATCCGGGCCGACGTCGAGCAGAGCGTGCGTGACGGTTCGCTGACAGCAGCGTTGGCGGCGGGGCGAATTCTCGACGCGTTCGACGGAAGCAACTAGGGCGAAAAAACAAAATCCCGGGTATCCGACAGCGGATACCCGGGATTTCTTCTGTGACGAGCTATCGTTCGCGTTTGACCGCAGGCTCGGTGAGTTCGTTCTCGACAGCGAGTTCGACTCCCGTGAAATCGCCTTCTGCCTCGGCTGGGGTGAGCGTGGACCGCTTCCACGCGTAAAACAGCAACGCTGCCCACGCGCCGAGAATGGCCAGGTAGCCGGCCACTGTGACCGCCCCGGTGATGTCGAAGGATTTGAACAGCTTCTGTGCGTTGGTCAACACGATGACGCCGCCCACCGCCGTTCCGAGCAAGGTTGCAGGCACGCGGCTGACCAGCCACGCCGCGAACGGGGCAGCGATGACACCGCCGAGCGCGAGACCGGCGACAACGAGGAGGTTTCCAGCAGACTCACGACCCAATCCGACAAGAAATCCCAGCGACGCGGCTGACGCGACCAGAAACTCCGAGGCGCTGACCGAGCCGATCACGGTGCGCGGCGCGGTCTTGCCCCGCGAGAGCAGCGTGCTGGTGGTGATCGGACCCCAACCACCACCGCCGGATGCATCGATGAAACCACCGAACAGGCCGAGTGGGGACAGGAAACGTGCAGTGTGCGGAGTGGTACGAGCATCCGCGACGGCCGGTGGGCGGACCGAAAAGCGAAGTGCCACATAGATACCGATGGCCAGCAGGATCGTCGCCGTGATGGGGACTGCCGCTTCGGTGGACAGACCCGAGAGCACGGTTGCGCCGATGAATGCACCGACTGCGCCGGGCACACCGAGCTTGGCGACGAGCTTCCAGTCGATGTTCTTGAACTTCCAATGCGACACGCCCGAAGCGAGGGTGGTGCCGACCTCGGCCAGGTGAACAGCGGCGCTGGCCTGAGCCGGACCGAGGCCACCGATCATCAACAGAGTGGTTGCGGTGACACCGAAGGCCATACCGAGGGCGCCGTCGACGAGCTGGGCGCCGACGCCGACAAGGGTGAACAAAAGAAGGTTGAACATGAGAAGACAGACTCCGAGCGAAGAAGCGACAAAGTCAGGGGTGCAGGCAGCGAGAATCGCCGCTCAGCAACACGCCTGATCGAAGCATGCGCTACGACGAGTGGGCCAGAACGCCATCAATCCGAGCGCAAATGCCGGGGAGGCATCGTGGCTGGAAATCTGCACGTCAGGTCCTTTGTTCTCGTTCGTTGGTGTTCTGTCCATGCGAGCATAGCCGGTGCCCGGCTCGGTCAACCCACGACGCGGGCGTAATTTCCCACTCGGTGGACAAGTCGATCAAAGAATTCCGCCGGATCGGTGCTGACCGCGATATCCGCGTTGGGCTCACGCTTCCAGTGCCCGACCCAGTCCGCGACCGTCGTTCCGATCAGCAGTGGACTCTCGGTTTCGACATCTACCGTTGCCGGCTTCAGCGTCGCCAAGCTCGGATCGAGCGCGACGGCAGCAGCAAAGGGATCATGCATGTGAGCAAGAAAGCCCTGGTCGTATTCACGATGGAATTCCATGTAGAACCGGATCGCGTCGGACATATGCCTGATCACGCTGTTGGACGCGGAACTGCGGACGTCGGGGCCGTCGTCAGGCGAGATGATCTCTTCCGGAGTGCTCCCGGCAGCGTCGGCGAGCCGACGCACATGTTCGGGGAACATCTCGATGGATTCGGTGACGTTGAGGCCGCAGATGATCGGGCGCCGGTGCGCGGGTACGACGGAGAACGCGTCGAACACCTCCTTGGCGGCGTGCGGGTCCACCGAGACGTTCCACTCCGCGGTCGGCGTCGTGTTGCCCGGATAGTTGAACGACCCACCCATCACGACCAGTCGCTTCAGCAGAGACGGCAGATCGGGTTCACGTCTGATCGCCAGCGCAAGGTTGGTGAGCGGCCCCGTCACCAATCCGGTGAGTTGTCCGGGGTACTCACGCACGAGATCCACCCAGAGGTCGGTGGCCGTTCGGACCGAGCGCTTGCGACCCGAATCGGGGAGGACGGCATGGCCGATCCCTTGCGGACCGTGAGTCTCCTCGGTGGTGCGCAACGGGATGACCAGTGGCTCGCGGGCGCCGAGTGCAACCTCGATGTCCGGGGCGCCGCAGAGCGCAAGCCAGTTCAAGTTGTTGGCCGCGACCTGTTCCACCGGAACGTTGCCGGCGGTGCTCGCAATCCCCAGAATCTCGGCTTCGGGGCTGGCAAGGAGATAGAGAAGCGCCAACGAGTCGTCGATGCCGGTGTCGACGTCGACGATGAGCTTGTGCGTATCACTCATCGGTGGCCACCAGGATCGTCGGTGAATGCAGGACAGGGAAGTTGACCGACCGAGCGATGAAGCACTTCGTGTGTGCGGGGCCGTGAAGCTCCTCGGCCTTCTCGACCATCGACGCCTCCGCGACCAATACCGTCGGATTCAACGTCACTTCGATGAACTGGCCGCCGCCATCGGATTCCTCGATCATGCTGCCGACCGGCTGATCGCTGTAGTCGAGAACGACGACCCCAGCGGCAGCTGCCAGACCGAGGTACCAGAGCATGTGGCATTGGGCGAGGGAGGCAACGAGCAGTTCCTCGGGGTTCCATCGCTGCGCGTCACCGCGGAACGAGGGATCGGAGCTGCCGAGAAGTTCCGGCTTTCCGACCGCGGATATTGCATGATTGCGCGAATATCCCTGCGTGCTGGACGTTCCGGTTCCCAGATCGCCCGTCCACTGAAGGTCGAGTGTGTAGGTATGTGACTTCACAGGTCCATCTTGCCCTGAATGTGCCGGTCCCTCAGTGTGCCCACTCCGCCCGATCCGATCCCCACGGATGGGATGGTTCGGGGTAGTCCTCGAACTCTGCCAGCGCGGGTCGTGCGGTGGTCACGTCGGCATGGTTGACAACAGCATTCAGGCCGGGAGCGGTCGGTAGACCGGGATGGACGGTTCGGCCGGGTGCGTCGAGAAGACGGGCGCCGGTGCTGGCCAATGACACGTCGACATC
Source organism: Rhodococcus sp. AQ5-07 (assembly GCF_009707305.1). NCBI lineage: Bacteria > Bacillati > Actinomycetota > Actinomycetes > Mycobacteriales > Nocardiaceae > Rhodococcus > Rhodococcus sp. AQ5-07. Next base: position 1,638,739 of record NZ_CP046099.1, read on the forward strand.
GCGGCCACGGCCGTCGTGCGAGCGCAGCGTCAACGCGTCGAGGATCCCAGCTGCCAAGAAGTATCCGGTCGAGTGGTCGAGGGCCTGCGCTGGAAGTGCGCCCGGTTTCTCGCCGCCCTCGAGGAACGAGATACCGGATGCGGCCTGCACGATGCTGTCGAAGCCGCGGCGATTCGCCCACGGACCTTCCCATCCCCATGCGCTGACGCGCCCGTGAATCAGGTGGGCGGGAAGATCCTGCCCGATGAGTGCTTCGAGTGCGCCCGGACGGTAGCCGGTGACCAGTACGTCTGCGGTGTCGAGGAGTTCGCGGAATGCTGCCGCTTCTGCCGAGGACTTCAGGTCGAGAAGCGCCGACCGCTTGCCCTGGCCACTGTCGAGGTGCTGCCATCCGATCTCGGGGATCGCCGGAGGGTCGATCCGCAGAACGTCAGCGCCGACCAGCGCGAGGGCACGGGTCGCGACCGGGCCGGCGATGACGCGGGTCAGGTCGAGAACACGTGGGCGCGTCGGATGCGTGCGGGGTTTTCCCTCGTCGCGTACTCGGATGGATACCAGAGGCTCAGACCTCGCAGCTGCGCACTGCTCACTCAGGCGCCACTCGGTCTCGGTACGAACACGGACCGCGATGGCGCCGATCTCGGCGGCCTGCTGCTCGATCTCGATGGCGCTGAGTTCGGATATCCGTTGCGCCACTGCATCTTTAGGTGATCCATGGTCGAGTTCGAGGATGGCGAGCAGGCGGTCGCGATGGTGTGGATAGTTGCCGTGCGTGCGGACCCAACCGTCGCGGGCGGCAAAGAACCCCGAGTATTCGGAGAATCCGTTGATCGGTTCGCCGCCGATCCGGAACAGTCGATCGCTCGAGAAGGACGCGGCGATGCGCTCGGGATCGAGGGTCCAGTGTCCGTCGCCCGGGCTGGTTGACCGATGAATTGCCGAGGCGAAGGCCGCGACTGAGCCTGCAGCGAGGTCGAACACCGGCAAGTGCGCCGCAAGGAAGCCCGCCGAGTCCGGGCATTCGATGTGGCCGCGTCGGTCGTCGGTGTGCACCCCGACGTCACGTTGGTATTCGTCGAGATAGAACCCGTACCCGTGATCCATGTGGCGCCTTTCGGCAGTTCAGTGGCCGAGAAGCTCCCGGCACTTCTCTGCCAGCGTATCGCGGAGCGGCGCAGCACGATCCGCCAACTGTTGTTGCTGACGCACGTATTCGGCGCGGCCCGCGGGAGTTTCGATACGAATGGGGGAGTACCCGTACTCGGCGAGGTCGTATGGGCTCGCGCGCATGTCGAGTTCACGGGCCAGGAGCGCGTGTTCGAAGCACCGCATCACCAGATCGGAATCCACGAGTGGCAACAACTTGAAGCTCCACTTGTACAGATCCATACCGGCGTGCAGGCAGCCCGGCTGTTCGTGATCGATCTGGGTTTCGCGTGCAAGCGGGAGCGAGTTCTTGGGGGCCGCGTCCGGTGTGAAGAACCGGAACGCGTCGTAGTGCGTGCATTTGAGTGGCAGGGATTCGACTACCGCGTCGGTACCGGCGAACCCGAGCCGCAGCGGCACTGACTGGTGACGGATCGCGTCCTCGCCGCCGCGATAGACCATCGCCCATTCGTGGAGGCCGAAACAGCCCAGCACAGCGGGCCGCGCCGACGTCTGATTCAACAGATTCCACACGAATTCGACTGTGTGACGCCGACGCTCCAGCACGGCGGCCTCGACCGTCGCGGTACCCGATTCGTCGACGCGGTAGCCGGAGAAGGCTGCGTATTCGCCGGCGTTCTCGAGTGCGACTCCGTACCCGGGGTGCCAGCGGCGCAGTTGCGCGGGCTTGAAGTTGTAGTACGTGAAGAGGAAGTCGTGCACCGGGTGAGAGATACCGGCGCTACGACGCGCTCGGTGCGGCTCGACGAGCTTTTCCACCTCCTCGAGGTGAAGTGCCCGCCGAACCGTCCACTCGCTCTGCGCGAGTGCGAGTGAATGCACCGAACGTGTCATCGATCAGCTGTTTCTTTGTCCGGGAACAGCATCTGTGCCGCGGTGCGTGCCGTCGCGAACCGTTCCGACGTACTCCTCGAGCAGATCCTCGAGCGCGACGATACCGATCACGACTCCGTCGGCGTCCGTGACTGCTCCGAGGTGCGAGCTGGCCCGACGAAGGCCGGCCAACGCTTCGGCCAGCGGCGTGCTGAGCGGAACGATGGGCAACGGGCGGATATCCGATGTCGGAACGACGGTGTCCGGCCCGGCAGCTTCGTCGAGCACCTCGTCGAGCACATCCTTGAGGTGCACGTACCCGGCCAGCGATCCGTCGCTCGCTCGGACCGGGTAACGCGAGTATCCGGTCTCGATGACCGCACGCTCGATCTCACCCAGTGTTGTTCCCGACGGCGTGAGGGGAATGGTCCGCACCTTGTCGAGGGTGATCAGGACCTCGGAGACGGTGCGATCTGTCGATTCGAGTGCCTGCTTCAAGCGCCGGTGTTCTTCGGCGTCGATCAGACCCTCGGATCGCGATTCACCGATCATCGCGGACAACTCCACCGCCGAGACAGTGACATCGAGTTCGTCCTTGGGTTCGACGCGCAGGAGCTTGAGTACTCCGTTGGCGCAGAGGTTGTAGAACGCGATGATCGGGCGAGCGATCTTGATGAACGCCAGATGCACGGGAACGAGCAGCATGGCCGTCTTCTCGGGGCCCGCCAACGCGATGTTCTTGGGCACCATCTCGCCGAGCAGGATGTGCAGCACGACGACCAGCGAGAGCGCGATCGCAAACGAAATCGGGTGCAGCAATCCGTCGGGAAGGCCGACGGCTTCCATCGGCACCTCGAGGAGGTGCGCAATGGCGGGCTCGGCGACCTTACCGAGGAGGATCGAGCAGATCGTGATGCCCAGCTGAGCTGCCGCAAGCATCAGCGAGAGGTTCTCACCGGCCTTGATGACCGTGAGTGCCCGCTTCTTACCCTGCGCGACAAGTGCCTCGAGGCGGTCGCGTCGTGCGGAGATCAGCGCGAACTCCGCACCGACGAAGAATGCGTTACCGGCGAGCAGCACGACGGTGAGGAGTACACCGAAGAGGTTATTCATCGTCGGACTCCTTCGTGTCGTCGTCTGCGGATTCGGGTTCGACATGTGCCGGGACCGGCGTGATGGTCACTCGGTCGATACGACGGCCGTCCATACTGGTCACTCGGGCGATCCACTTGCCGCGGGAATCACCGGACGAGTCGACGTCGGGCAATTCCACTTCGTCACCCTCGTCGGGGATTCGGCCCAGTTCGGTGAGCACCAAACCGCCGAGCGTGTCGTAGTCGCCTTCGGGCGCGGTGTATCCGGTTGCCGACGTGACCTCGTCGATGCGCAGGAGACCGGAGCACGACCAGCCGTCGCCGACGCGCTGTACGTCGAGTTCGGGTTCGTCGTGTTCGTCGCGCACATCACCGACGATTTCCTCGATGAGGTCTTCCATCGTGACGATGCCGGCTGTTCCGCCGTATTCGTCGACGACAAGAGCGACCTGCATGCCGTCGGAGCGGATCCGCTCCATGACGGTGTCTCCGTCCAGGCTCGACGGCACGACGGGAACACGTTGAGCCAGACTGTCGACGCGCGTCGTGCGCCTGCGCTCGGCCGGAACGGTGAACGCGTGTTTGATGTGTACGACGCCGACTGTGTCGTCGAGATCGCCGCGAACGACGGGGAAGCGCGAGTAGCCAGTTCGCGACGCCGTCACGATCAGGTCTGCGACGGTGTCCGAGAGTTCCAGCGATTCGATCTTCACTCGCGGAGTCATCAGCTCTTCTGCGGTGCGGTCACCGAACTGCAGCGAACGGTCGACGAGCATCGCCGTGCCCTTGTCGATGGACCCGCGCTGCGCGGACGTCCGCACGAGGGACCCGAGTTCCTGCGGTGATCGCGCCGAGCGCAATTCTTCCGCGGGTTCGATGCCCAGGCGTCGCACAATCCAGTTGGCGGTTCCGTTGAGGCCGTTGATGGCCCACCGGAAGATCAGCGAGAAGCCCGCTTGCAGGCCCGCAGTCGCGCGGGCGGTGGGCATCGGTTTGGAGATTGCGAGGTTCTTCGGTACGAGCTCACCGAAGATCATGGAGAACGAGGTCGCAATCACGAGCGCCAAGATCAAAGACGTTGTCGAGGCAGCGGATTCGCTGAGCCCGACGGCCTTCGTGACCGGTGTGATGAACCGTGCCAGAACGGGCTCGGCCAGGTAACCGGTGATCAGGGTTGTGATCGTGATACCCAGCTGAGCGCCGGAGAGCTGGAACGAGAGAGTCTTGTGCGCGTGTTGAACCTGCCGCGAGCGTCGGTCGCCGCCACGAGCAGCTTCGTCGACGGTGCTGCGTTCGAGCGCGGTCAGTGAGAATTCGGCCGCCACGAAGAGGGCGGTGCCTGCAGTCAGCGCGATGAAGCCGACCAGGCTGAGAATGGTGAAAACGATGTCCATGTGTCATCGCCACCTGAGGTGTGCAAGGGGGCCGCCGGGTTTGTCTCCCGGCTCGCTAGAGGAGCCCTCCGAACCAGCGGAATCAGACGATTCCTCGGATAAAACGACGGGTGTAGCGCCGGGTAAGTGTGTGGGTGCCTCGGGCACCGGGTTCCTCTCGTCGAAGCCGAGTATTTCTCGGCTGTAGCGGGCTCGGTCGGGTCGCCGATGGGCACCCGACCGAGTTTTGTTTCCTGTTTACGGATCCAATGATACCGGCGGGTGCCCGGGAGTAGGGACCCGAGCACCCGCCGACTGTCATAAAACGTGGTTCACCAACCCGACGGAAGCGGCCGTCCTTCGGCGAATCCGGCGGCGGACTGCACTCCCAGAACTGCCTTCTCGTGCAGCTCCTCGAGTGAGCGCGCACCCGCGTACGTGCAGGTACTGCGTACGCCGGAACAGATCTGATCGATCAGGTCCTCGACTCCGGGACGCTCGGGATCGAGACGCATCCGCGAACTGGAGATGCCTTCCTCGAACAATCCCTTACGGGCGCGATCGAAAGCCGTTTCGGTGGCGGTGCGAGCGGCAACAGCGCGCTTGGAGGCCATACCGAAGCTCTCCTTGTACGCGTTGCCCGCCTGATCGACTTTGAGATCGCCGGGGGACTCGTACGTGCCGGCGAACCACGAGCCGATCATGACGTTCGACGCGCCCGCCGCGAGGGCGAGTGCAACGTCGCGAGGGTGGCGAACGCCGCCGTCGGCCCAGACGTGCTTGCCGAGCTCGCGTGCTGCTGCAGCACATTCCGCGACGGCCGAGAACTGCGGGCGTCCGACGCCGGTCATCATGCGAGTCGTGCACATGGCTCCGGGCCCGACGCCGACCTTGACGATGTCTGCGCCTGCGGCGATCAGATCACGGGTTCCCTGTGCGGACACGACGTTGCCTGCAACCAACGGGACGCCGAGGTCGAGCGCCTTGAGCGTGGTGAGCGCATCGATCATTCTCTGCTGGTGACCGTGAGCCGTGTCCACGACGATCACGTCGGCACCGGCGTCGACGAGTGCCTTGGCCTTGGCGCCCACGTCACCGTTCACACCGACCGCAGCAGCGACTCGGAGTGCGCCGCGATCGTCGACTGCGGGGTCGTAGATGCCGGCACGAATCGCGCCGGTGCGAGTGAGGACGCCGGCGAGGGTTCCGTCCTCGTTGACGATGACGGCCAACGGATCGTGCTTGGTTTCGAGCAGTTCGAAGACCTCACGCGGTGTGGCGGTGACCGGGGCGGTGACGAAGTCGGTGATCGCGACGGTACGTAGGCGAGTGAACCGATCGACATCCGCGCAGGCAGCCTCGGTGACGACACCGAGAGGCTTGCCGTCCTCGACCACTACGACTGCGCCGTGTGCACGCTTGGGTAGCAGCGCCAGCGCATCGGAGACGGCGTCGTCCGGACTCAGCGTGACCGGCGTATCAGCGACGAGGTGGCGGCTCTTGACGAACGCCACGGTCTCGGCGACAGCGTCAGTGGGGACGTCCTGCGGAATGATGACCAGTCCGCCGCGGCGGGCGACAGTCTCGGCCATGCGGCGGCCGGCGACTGCGGTCATATTGGCGACGACGACGGGAATGGTCGTTCCGGATCCGTCGGAAGAATTGAGATCGACGTCGAACCGAGAGGTGACCTCGGTCCGGTTAGGGACGAGGAAGACGTCGTCGTAGGTCAGGTCGTATGGGGGGCGTTGCCCTTCGAGGAACTGCACGTTTCACGAGCCTACCGTCGATTCCGCCGTAGCGCCCTCGGTATCGCGCGCTTGTGAGCGGGAGAGGGCGATCGTGGTCATGATCATGACGGCGACGGCGCACCCGATGAGAGCAATTCCGGGACCGTCGACGCGGAGGCGTTCGTCGAGAACCGTCATCCCCAGGAAGATGGCCGCGATCGGCTCGCCGATCGTCAGGGCGGGTAGCGACGCCGACAGGGGCCCGACCTGGAACGCGCGCTGTTGGAGGTAGACCCCGATTGCGCCCGAGGCGATCAGCGCCCACGTCTGCCATGCCGAAATCACCCCGACGACACCGTGCCCGAGTAGGTCGGTGACGTACTTGGTGAAAGCGACGGCCACGCCGTAGAAGATTCCGGCCGCGGAGCCGAGAAGCAGTGCGCGCCAGCCACCGTCGAGTTTGGACAAGCCGCCGATAGTTGCGACCACGGCCACTGCGACCGTGATCGTCAGGGGCACAGCCCAATCCGACCACGGAGCGTTGCTGTCTCCCTCGGTGGGATCGCCGACTACGAGGAAGATCGCCAAGGAAATCGCGAGCATGATCGCCAACGACCACGCAGAACGGGTGATGCGAATTCCAGAGAACCTGGCCGAAAGTGGCAGCGCGAACAGCAGCGAGGTCACGATCAGCGGCTGCACCACCAACACCGAACCCAACGACAGTGCAACGGCCTGCATGACGTAACCGCCGCCGTCACCGATCAGCCCGGCCCACCACCGAGGACTGCGAATCAACGACGCCACCAACGCCTCGCCCTCCGGAACCGCAGACGCGGCGCGCTGCTGAGCGACGGAGGCACACGCGAAGAGAAGCGCGGCGACGAGTGCGCAGAGAACCGAGATCAGTGGAAGATCACCCATTCCCTCAGTGTGCGCGCTTGCCCGCCCGATTTCCGGCAGACGGCTTTCCTGCGCCGGGTGCGCCGCGACGCGGGGTCAAGCCCTTGGACGCCAGTCGCTCCGAACGGGTCGGGACGGGAGTGCCGTCCGCACGGATCTTCTTCACACTCTTCGGATCGGTGACGCGCCGCGAGGAAGCGGCGCGCTTGTCGCCGTCCTTCTTCATCCGGCCTCCGGCAGCGGTCCGGCCTGCAGTGTCGTGTTCCTGACGGCCGCGCTTGGCGGTGTGCTTGACGGCGACCGTCGTATCGGGAGCTTCGACCGGTATTCCCGTCGGCTCCATCGCGCCGGTGATGCGCGTGAGCTCCAGATCGTCGGGGCGGACCCGCACGCCGTGAACCTTGATACCTGCCTGCTTGGTCAACTTCTCGACCGAATCACGTTCTTCGTCGGTGACGATGGTGACGACGACGCCTGATTCCCCGGCGCGTGCCGTCCGGCCGGCCCGGTGCAGGTAGTCCTTCGCCTCCGCCGGGGGATCGACGTGAACGACGAGCGTCACGTCGTCGACATGGATTCCGCGCGCGGCGACATCAGTGGCGACCAGGACCGGTGTCGTCCCGTCGGAGAACGACGCGAGGGTCTTGGTCCGATTGTTCTGCGTCTTGCCGCCGTGCAGGGCGCCTGCGGAGACACCGATCAAATGCAGTTGCTGCGCAAGACGATCCACACCGTGCTTGGTCTTGACGAACATGATGGTCCGCCCCGCCCGTGAACCGATATGTGCGACAACGGATCTCTTGTCGTCGCGGTCGACGAAGAGCAGGTGATGCTCCATGGTCGAGACGGTGGCAACCGGGGGAGCAGTCGAGTGCGACGCCGGATTGCGCAGGTAACCCGCGACCAGATCGTCGACCTTGCCGTCGAGTGTTGCCGAGAAGAGAAGGCGCTGACCGTCTTTCGGTGTCGTGTCGAGAATCTTCGCAACCTCGTCGATGAAACCCATGTCTGCCATGTGGTCGGCTTCGTCGATGGTCGTGATCACGACGTCGTCGAGAATCACCGACTTCTGCTCGAGTAGGTCGAGTAGGCGCCCTGGGGTCGCGATCAGGAGATCGACGCCGCGGGCAAGGATGTCGGCCTGACGCTTGATCGGAACGCCACCGACCGCATTTGCCACACGCAAACCGATCTCGGTAGCAGCGTCGTCGAGTGCCTTGTGGATCTGGATCGCCAGCTCACGGGTGGGAGCGAGCACCAAACCGCGCGGACGATTCCGCTTGCTCGCCCCACCCTTGAGGCGCACCAGCATCGGAAGCCCGAAGGCCAGAGTCTTTCCGGAACCCGTCGCGCCGCGCCCGAGGACATCCCGGCCGGCAAGAACATCGGGGATGGTTGCCGACTGAATGGGGAAGGGGGCATCGATGCCGCTACGGCGCAACGCGTGCACCATCACGGCGGGGATTCCGAGGTCGACGAACGAACGCCCTTCGGTCGAGGTGGGCGAGTCGATCGTCGATTCCTGCATTTGTCCAGGCTACCGGGTATCGGTAGACGCAGATGACCGCATCTACCGATACCCGCTGTGAATCAGGCCTCGATTTCGCTGCGGTCACCGCTCCACAGTGTGTGGAACTTGCCCGGCTTGTCGATGCGCTCGTAGGTGTGCGCGCCGAAGAAGTCGCGCTGCCCCTGAGTCAGGGCGGCCGGCAGACGCTCCGCGCGGAGACCGTCGTAGTACGAGAGCGAAGACGCGAACGCCGGTACCGGAATGCCGAGCATCGTCGCGGTGGCGACCACACGGCGCCAGCTGTCGATGCCTGCCTCGATGGCCTCGCGGAAGTACGGCGCCAGAATCAAGCTCGGCAGGCTCGGATCCGCGTCGAACGCGTCCTTGATGCGGTTGAGGAACTGCGCACGGATGATGCAGCCACCGCGCCAGATCGTCGCCAGGTCGGCAGGCTTGAGGTTCCAGTCGTACTCGGCGCTGCCGGCAGCGATCTGATCGAAGCCCTGCGCGTACGCCACGATCTTCGACGCGTACAGCGCGGCCTGGATGTCGGCGGCGAACTGCTCGGCGTCAGCAGGCTTGTCGCCGAGAGAGCCGGCGGCCAGACCCTGCGCCTGAGCTGCGGCGCGCTGATTGCGGCTACCGGACAGTGCGCGAGCGAAAACGGCCTCGGCGATACCGGTGACCGGCACGCCCAGATCCAGAGCGGACTTGACCGTCCAGCGGCCCGTGCCCTTCTGCTCGGCAGCGTCGACGATGACGTCGACCAACGGCTTGCCCGTCTCGGCGTCGACCTGGCGGAGCACCTCGGCGGTGATCTCGATCAAGTAGGACTCGAGCGTGCCCTTGTTCCACTCGGTGAAGACGTCTGCGACCTGACCGGCGTCGTAACCGAGTGCGTCGCGGAAGAGGTTGTACGCCTCGCCGATGAGCTGCATGTCGGCGTACTCGATGCCGTTGTGCACCATCTTGACGAAGTGACCGCTGCCGTCGGGGCCGATGTGCGTGCAGCACGGGGTGCCGTCGACGTGAGCGGAGATGGACTCGAGAAGCGGGCCGAGAGCCTCGTAGGACCCCTTCGGGCCGCCGGGCATGATCGACGGACCGTTGAGTGCGCCTTCTTCGCCACCGGAGATACCAGCGCCGACGAAGTGCAGACCGCGGGCGCGGATCGCTGCTTCACGACGGATCGTGTCGGTGTAGAGCGAGTTGCCACCGTCGATGATGATGTCGCCGGGCTCCATGGCGTTCGCGAGCTCTTCGATCACGGCGTCGGTCGGGGCACCGGCCTTGACCATGATCAGGACGCGTCGCGGCTTCTGCAGTGCGGCAACAAACTCCTCGACGGTCTCGGTGCGCACGAAATCGCCCTCGGAACCATGCTCGGCGATCAGGGCATCGGTCTTCGCGATGCTGCGGTTGTGCAGGGCAACGGTGTGACCGTGGCGGGCGAAATTGCGGGCAATATTCGAACCCATGACGGCCAGGCCGGTGACGCCGATCTGAGCTCGGGGTGATTCGGTGCTAGTGGTTGACATACTTACAGCTTTCCCTCTCGGTCCGCGGCTGTGAAATCATGCGCTGTGCGCAGCCGAAAACGGTGCGGCCGCGACGCGCGTGAACATCAGACCGTGCATACAAAACACGGATGCAGATCACTTTAATTGCAGTGACCTGCATCCGTCTCGATACAGCTTCCGGCACAGCCGGAAGGTTCTCAGTGTTCAGTTGTCGAGCCGCAGCTCAGCGCAGGTATTACCGCTGATCGCGCTTCGGGCCGTCGAATCCGTCATAGCTACGACGGTCGGTGCGGCTGCGGAAGCCGCCACCGCTGGTCGAGGCTGCACGGTTGTCGCCGCCGTCGCGGTTGCCCTGGTAGCCACCGGAAGAGCGGTTGCCCTGGTATCCGGTCGAGGGGCGGCTGTCGCGATCGCCGTACGAGCGGGTGTTGTCGCGGTTGCCCTGGTAGCCACCACCGGACGAACGGTTGCCCTGGTATCCGCCGCGGCTCTCGCCGTCACGGCTTCCCTGGTATCCGCCCGAAGAGCGGTTGCCCTGGTAACCCGTCGACGGGCGGCTGTCGCGGTCTCCGTAGGACGGACGGCTGTCACGGTTGCCCTGGTAACCACCGCTGGAGCGATCACCCTGGTATCCACCGGAAGAGCGGTTGCCCTGGTATCCGCCGCGGCTCTCACCGTCACGGTTGCCCTGGTATCCACCGGAAGAGCGGTTGCCCTGGTATCCGGTCGAGGGGCGGCTGTCGCGGTTGCCCTGGTAACCACCGCTGGAGCGATCACCCTGGTATCCGCCGCGGCTCTCACCGTCACGGTTGCCCTGGTATCCACCCGAAGAGCGGTTGCCCTGGTAGCCGCCGGAAGAGCGGTTTCCCTGGTAGCCGCCACGACTTCCGCCACGATCACCGAAGGAACGCTCGCCACGAGAAGAGCTCTCGCGCAAGGGTTCTCCGGTCGGCTTCTTGGCGCCGGTGATGCGAGCAAGTTCAGCAGAACCCGGGGTGACGGCAACGGCTGCGGCATTGACGCCGGCCATTCCGGTCAGACGCTTGAACTGACGCTTCTGGTTGGGCAGCACGATGGCGACAACGGTGCCCTTCTCGCCGGCGCGAGCGGTACGACCAGCGCGGTGCAGGTAGTCCTTGTGGTCGGCCGGGGGATCGACGTGAACGACGAGGTCGATGCCGTCGACGTGGATACCGCGCGCTGCAACGTCCGTTGCGACGAGGACCGGGGTGCGGCCGTTCTTGAAACGCTCGAGGACGCGGGTGCGCTGGTTCTGTGCCTTGCCGCCGTGAAGCGACTCGGCAGCGATGCCGACTGCGCGGAGGCGATCGGTGATTCCCTCGCAACCGAGCTTGGTGCGGGCGAACATGATGGTGCGTCCGTCACGGGCACCGATCTCGGCGAGGACGGAATCCTTCTGCCCACGATCGACGAGGAGGACGTAGTGCTCCATCGTGTCGACGCTTGCGCGGCCGTCTTCGGTGGAGTGGGTGACGTGGTTGGCCAGGAACTGACGAACCAGCGACTGGACCTCACGGTCGAGGGTTGCCGAGAACAGCAGACGCTGTCCGTCTGCGGGGGTCTCGCCGAGGATCGAGCGAACCTCGGGCAGGAAGCCCATGTCCGCCATCTGATCGGCTTCGTCGAGTGCGGTGATTTCCACCGAGTCGAGGATGCAGGTGCCCTGACGCAGGTGATCGCCCAGGCGACCCGGCGTTGCGACGAGGACGTCTACGCCGCGGCGAAGCTGATCGACCTGCTTGGCGAACGGCGTTCCACCGACAGCGGGACGAACCGTGAGTCCGAGTGCGCCGGCGTAGGAGTTGAGGGAGTCGACCACCTGGAAAGCAAGCTCACGGGTGGGGACGAGCACGAGTGCGCGGGGACGCTTTGCGGCCGGGCGATCTTCGTGGCGTGAGAGGCGGGTCAGCATCGGCAGGCCGAAGGCGAGGGTCTTACCCGATCCGGTCTGTGCGCGGCCGAGAACGTTGGTTCCGGCGAGCGCGTCCGGGATGGACTGCGCCTGGATGGGGGACGGGACGGTGATGGAGTTGCGCGCCAATGCGGCAACAAGCTGCTCGGGCAGGCCGATCTCGGCGAAGGTGATACCCGGCTCGGTGGCGACTGCTTCTTCGGCAGCGGGGGTGTTGACGGTGGGGTCTTCGATGTTCTCGGAAGACGACATTTGGACAGCGTTGGTCACGCGGAAACCTCTCCGGACTACGGGCACGTCGCGGAGCGGAAGAAGCCATGCTGAAATACACGACACAGTTCGCAAAGGGACGAGCCAGGGCACATGTCACCTGGCAATCCGAACGCATACTGCGGGGAATTGGGCTGTGTGCCGTTATATGTTGACGGACCACGATGGTGGCCGTGGTCCACTCTACGCCACCGGGGACACCGAAGTCAGGTAGCCCCGCCTGTGACCTGCACTACTACACGGGGTTGCGCAGGTCAAGACTCAGTATGCGTTGAAAAGCAGTCGAAGTTCGGTGAGCCAGGGCACAGCCACCGCAACCGTGGGAACAACGAGAATCGCGACCGCCCCGAGATACGCAAAAACTGCGATGCGGGGATCTGCATCGTCGGCCGAGAGGCGCTGCACTCGGATGAGCGTCGACGGGCCGCCCGCTGCCATCGCTCCGCGGGGTGCCGTCGATCCGGCACACGCGACAAGTGCCCGCGCGAGGGGAGTGGGACCGGTAGCCCGCACAGCTGAATCGTCGGCGAGCAACTCCACCAGCAGTTGTACCGATCCCAGAGCCGACTTGCTACGGACGAAACGGGGGAACGCGTGGTTGACGGCCGTGAAAGCCTCGAGGACCAGATCGTGACGAGCTCGCAGGTGTGAACGCTCGTGCGTCAGAATTGCTTTGACCTCGGCATGATCGAGGTTCTGCAGAGTGCCTTGACTGAGAACCACGCGTTGGCGCAGACCTGGCAGGCAGTATGCGATCGGTTCGTCCACGTCCAGCACCCGCAGATCGGGTGTGCGTTCCACCGACGCGGGCATGGCGCAGTCGTCGAGAAGGTCCACCAACACGCGGTGACGTGCACGGCGACGTCGGGTTCTCACAGCGACCTGGATTATCGAGAAGATCAGCTTCGCGCCGATCAGAAGCGTCAGGGCAAAAACAACCACGTACAGAATCCACAGCGGGAGCCCGAGTGCATCGATTTCGGCGGTCGGGGCCGTCGTCGGCCTACCGTCAGCGCCGGGAACGAGCAGCTGGCTGGCAATGGCCAGGCCCGAGCTGAATGCCGACAGCACCGCAGCAATTGCGACGGCTTGCCACAGAACCAACGCCGCGCGTGGAGCGCGGTAAGGCCACGTGGAGCGGCTCAGGAGTGCGGGAACCGGACCGGCCAGCAACAAGGCAAGCAGTCCGAAAACCAGTGCAGTAGTGGCGTTCATGTCCTACACATCATGCACGACGAAATCAGTTCGGCCTAGAAATTCCGGGCTGCGCAGCCTTTTTCGCGGACTCGCGCACCTCGAGGGCAGCGAGCGCTTCGCGGAGAGCATCGGCTTCGTCAGCATTGACCTGTCCCACGAAGTGGACGAGTGCCGCAGCGCGACCGCCGGACTCCGGAGCCTGGGCCAGAGCGTCGACCATCAGGCTCGCGACCAGTTCTTCGCGCTTGTTGACGGGAAGATAACGATGGGCGCGATCGTCACGCTGCTGAATCACCAGATGCTTCTTCGCCAGGCGCTGCAGAACGGTCATTACCGTCGTGTACGCCAATTCGCGATGTGTCGCGAGTGCTTCATGCACCTGTCGCACAGTTTGCGGTTCCGATGTGGACCACAAATGATCCATCACCGCGCGTTCGAGTTCACCTAGACCTGCCATTCTTCGATTCTACGGACTTCCACGACGAAATACGTACTACTGGTAGTAGTAACCGCCTCGGTGGGGGTGTGGTATTGGCCATAGTGATCTGCGTGACGGTTACGGTGGTGTGAGACGACCAAAGTCCCGACAATGACGATGCCCGATAATTGCAAGCCAACAGTCGATCCGCAGAAAGTAGCCGCACGTAGATGACGATCGACAGTTCGCCGGGCACCGAAGAATCGACATCACGGGCGCGGGTAGTCACGCAGAAAGCTGCCGGCATCATCCGTTTCGGCATTCGCGACGCACCCTTGACGGTCGTCCTACTTCTCACCATGTGGATACTGGGCGCCGTAACCGGCAGCATCGTTCACGGACCGTCCCGCGATCTCGAGCACACGATCGGGGCGGGAATGGGCTCGATCCAGCACGGACATGTCTGGATTCCACTGAGCTCCGCGCTGTGGGCAGGAAACCTGCTCGGGTACATCGGCGCGAGCGTGCTCCTGATTGCGGTCGCTGCACCCCTCGAACGGCGGATGGGAACGATCAAGCTGGCGATCGCCGGCGCAAGCACTCAAATCTTGGGAGTTCTGCTCGGGCTCGGCTGGGCATCCTTCGTGAAAGTGTTCGACTCCAATTGGGGGTTCCGCCTCCATGTCGGCTCCGCTGTCGGCGCGAGCGCGTGGATCGTCGGCGCCGCGATGGCCGCCAGCTCGAACATGGGGACATTGTGGCGTCGCCGCATCCGCGTCGGAACCCTGGCTTTGACCATCACCTTGGCCCTGTTCAGTGGTCAGCTGCAAGATGTCATCCGATTCTTTGCCGCTGTGGTGGGTTTGGTCATCGGACAGTGGATCGTCGGACGATCGGCTCGCGGTGAACGCATCGCCGGGACACAGCGAGAGGGCCGCGTCCTGGTCGCCATCGTCGTCGCGGCAAGTGCGATCGGCCCGATGATCGCCGCGCTGTCCCCACAGGCGGTTGGCCCACTCGCCGTACTCCGCGATCTCTTCCGTGGTGTTCCCTGGACTGTCGCAGAAGTACGTGAGCTGTGCGCCGAATCCGCGTCGGATCCGGACTGCCGACGCGGCCTCCTCGAGCTGAGACTCTCGGGGATCGGGCCGACTCTGCTCTCGTTGATGCCGTCGATTTTTGTGCTGGTGTTGAGCGATGGGCTCCGTCGTGGCCGCAGATTCGCCTGGATTGCGACTGTCTGTGCTCAGGTCGTCTTACTCGTCCTCTCGATCGGGAACTTCGTCATCAGGTTCGTCGACGCAGTCGACAGTGACAGCTTGTTCTACGGAATCAGCGATCCGAACGTGTATCGAACTCTGGTGCCGTTCCTGACACCGCTCTTCGTGCTGATCCTGCTGATCGCCACACGTCGATACTTCGACGTCGCGGCCCCGGCCAAGACGTATCGACGTCTCGGTGCTGCGATCGTGACCTTGCTCGCGGTCCTCGCCGTGATCTACGTCGGCGGCGGAATGCTCGCCAGGCACGGGTTCGACCGCGAGCCCACGGTCACGATGCTGCTCGCGGACTTCCCACAGCGCCTTGTACCGCCGGTGTACCTGCAGTTGATCGACCCGCGCCTGCTTCCCGTGGACATCGAGTCGACGTTGCTCTTCGAGTGGACCGGCGTCGTGTTCTGGGGCGTTGCCGCCTTGTTGGTGTTCGTGAGTTTCCTCAAGCCGGTCAAGACCGCCGATCCCAAAGCCGCCGAACGAGCGCGATCCATGTTGATCGCCGGTACCGGCAGCCCGTTGTCGTGGATGACGACGTGGAAGGGGAACACCTACTGGTTCAGCGCGGACGGTTCGAGTTACGTCGCGTATCGCGTCATCGCCGGCGTTGCTCTCACCACCGGTGATCCGGTCGGTCCTCCAGATCGCATGCGCGCGGCGATCGAGGGGTTCGCCGAGTTCGCGTCGTCGAACGGTTGGATTCCCTGCTTCTATTCCGTGACCGACGACGCCCGAACCATCACCGATTCGATGGGCTGGAGCGGTCTACAGGTCGCCGAGGAAACCGTGCTCGACCTGGGACAAGTCGCGTTCACAGGAAAGCGGTTCCAGGACGTGCGCACAGCACTGAACCGGGCGAAGAAGTCCGGTATCACCGCCGAGTGGATTTCCTTCCCTCATGCACCTCTCGCGATCAAGGATCAGATAGTCGCCATCTCGGAGGAGTGGGTAGCGGACAAGGGGATGCCCGAGATGGGATTCACCCTCGGCGGACTCGACGAGGTCGACGACGAACAAGTGCGATGCCTGATCGCGGTCGACGAGGATCGCACCGTGCACGGTGTCACATCGTGGCTACCGGTGTACCGCGACGGCAAAGTCGTCGGGTGGACACTCGACTTCATGAGGCGACGCTCCGAAGGGTTCCGTCCCGCGATGGAGTTCCTCATCGCTTCCGCTGCACTGAAATTGGAGGAGGAGGGCGTCGAGTTCCTCAGTCTGTCCGGTGCACCGCTGGCAACAATCGCCGGTGACTCCGAGAGGAATGCGAACGAACCGGAGGCCACGACTTTCTCGGCGATGATGGACAGCGTGCTCGACCTACTCGGTCGCACCCTTGAACCGGTGTACGGATTTCGATCGCTGCTGGCCTTCAAATCGAAGTTCCAGCCGCGATACGTGCCGATGCACATGACATTCGCCGATCCAGCCGCGTTGCCGAGCATCGGCAACGCGGTCGGACGGGCATACCTGCCGACCGTGACGATCGGTCAGGGATTCAAACTCGTTCGGACGATTCTGGGTCGCTGATTCGCGATCGTCACGCAGGCTTTGCCGGCCCGCCGACGGCGCCGAACACGTGCCGGGTTCCGATCGGAACGATCAGCGGCCGATCCGAGACGGGATCGTCGATGACCGCAGCTTCGAGACCGAACACCTCGAGCAGAAGTTCCGCGGAAATGATGTCCTTGGGGACACCAGAAGCGACGACGGCGCCGTCGCGCATCACGATCAGATGATCGCTGTATCTGACCGCGAGATTGAGGTCGTGCAGAACCATCACCACGGTGCGCCCCATTTCCTCGTGGAGTTGATCCACCAGGTCGAGGACTTCCATCGAGTGCGCGAGGTCCAGATAGGTAGTCGGTTCGTCGAGAAGCAGGATGTCGGTTCCCTGGGCGAGAGCCATCGAGATCCAGGCTCGCTGACGCTGACCGCCGGACAATTGATCGACGGGCCGATCGGCGAGATCCGAGACACCGGTCAGCTCGAGCGCTTCGGCGACCTCGCCCTCGTCGTCCGCGGACCACTGCCTGATCCACGACTGGTGCGGGTGGCGCCCACGTGAGACCAAATCGGCGACGGTGAGCCCTTCCGGCGCAACCGGAGTCTGGGGGAGCATTCCGAGCACCCGCGCGACTTCCTTGGTCTTCATCGAACTGATCGCCTTGCCGTCGAGGATGACCGATCCACCCTTTGGCTTGAGCAGACGACCGAGCGCGCGCAAGAGCGTCGACTTGCCGCAACCGTTGGGTCCGATGACCGTCGTGATCACGCCGGTGGGGATCTCGAGATCGAGTCCGTCGACGATGATGCGATCCCCGTACCCGAGCGTCAGATTCTGCGCGACGAGACGCGAAGGAGCATCGGTGGACTGGGCGATGGTGGTCATGCTGTGACCTTCCGATTGTTACGAACCAACAGGTAGAGCAGGAACGGGCCGCCCAGTGCGGAAGTCACGATTCCGACGGGGAGTTCCACAGGCAGAATTGTTCGAGCGATGACGTCGCTGCCTACCACCAGTACAGCACCGGTCAGCGCGGAAGCCACGATGGGCGGGCCGGCGGAGCGCACCAGACGCATGGCGACCTGTGGCGCAGCCAGGGCGACAAAGCCGACCGGACCTGCTGCTGCGGTCGCGATGGCGGCCAGTGCCACGGCGGAAAGCAACAACTTGGCCTGTGATGATTGCAAGCGAACACCGAGTGAGGTTGCGTTGTCGTCGCCCAACCGCAGCGCTCCCATGGTGAACGATGCGATCACCGCGTAGCCGCCGACTACTGCGACGGCGATTGCGACCGGCCACATCTGATTCCAGGTGGCACCGTTGAGTGAACCGTTGAGCCACACCTGTGCGCGAGAAGCGTCGTTGATGTCCGCCGAGATGAGGAGCCATCCCGTCGCTGCCACCAGCATGGCGTTGATGCCGATACCGATCAGGATGAGGCGGAACCCCTCGACGCCCTTGCGCCACGCCAAGGCGTAGATCACCACTGCTGTCAGTAGGCCGCCGCAGAGCGCAGCCAACGGAATCCCCAGTGTGGCAAGCAGTCCCACGAACGAGCCACCCCCGCCGAGTACGATGAGTGCCACTGCGGCGGCACTCGATCCAGCCGTGATTCCGAGGATGTCGGGGCTGGCGAGGGCATTGCGCGCAATCGTCTGGGTGACCGCACCGGCAATGCCGAGTGCCATACCGATGAAGAGCGCGGTGAGCGACCGAGGAAGTCGAAGGTCGAAGACGATCAGGTTCTGTGTCTTGCTGCCATTGCCGAGCAGGACCGAAATGACATTGGGGATCGAGATCGGATAGTCGCCCCGCCCGATGTTGATGCAAAGCAGAAGGAACAGCGCAACTGCGAGGGCAATGCTCACCGACACCGCGAGTGGGCGGTAGACCAGCGAGAATCCACCGAGGCGGATCGACTTACGTGAGGGGACGGTCCGGGGGAGTACCCGGAGTTCCTGCTTGAGCGTCACAGACTTGCCAACTTCCTGCGGCGTACGAGAGCGATGAAGAACGGAGCGCCGAACAGGGCCAAGATGATGCCGACCTGCAACTCACCAGGGCGCACGACCACGCGGCCGATGATGTCCGCGGTGATCAACATGACCGCGCCGAGTAAGCCCGCGTACGGGACCAGCCAGCGGTAGTCGGGTCCGGTGATGGCCCGGGCCACGTGAGGGACCACCAAACCGATGAACGCGATCGGACCACACGCCGCGGTGGCGGCGCCGGTCAGCAGGGTGATCGCGACGATGCCGAGTGTGCGACTGAACGCGATGTTAGTTCCCAAGGCTTTTGCGACGTCTTCACCCAAGCTGAGGACGTTGAGCCCCGGCGTACTTGCCAAGGCGATGACCAATCCGAGTATCAGGAAAGGCAGGACCTGCCAGAGGACGTCGAACCCGCGACCGGACACCGACCCGACAACCCAGAAACGGTAGGCGTCCAGGCTCGTCTGGTCGAGGATTATCACGGCGTTGGTCATGGCTTGCAGGAAGAACGCGACGGCTGCGCCCGCCAGAGCCAGACTCAGAGGACTTGCGCCGCCGTTTCCGATGGAAGACAAGCCGAAAACGACGATGCTGGCGACGAAGGATCCTGCGAACGCGAACCAGAGGTACTGACTCGGCGCCGTAAAGCCGAAGAGGTAGATCGCCATGACCACGAAGAACGCCGCGCCTGCGTTGAGGCCGAGTAGACCGGCATCCGCCAACGGGTTGCGCGTGTGTCCCTGAATCAAGGCACCGGCGATACCGAGTGCAATTCCGACAACAAGACCCAAAATCGTTCGTGGGGCGCGCAACGTCCGCACGATGATGTCCGTTTGAGTTCCGTCCGAATTGAAGAGCGCGTGGAAGATCTCGGCGAACGTCAGTGGACGAGCACCCACCGCGATACTCGCGAGCATCACAAGCGCGAGCAGCACGGTGAGGACCGCGAGTCCGATCAGGCGGCGCCGGCGAGTTGCACCGACACTGTTGTCGCGTGCGAGTTCTTCGAAGCCCTCGTCGCGGGCCGTGCTTTCTCGGACCACCTCGATGCCGCTTCGGTCGAACGGTCTGCGCAGAGCCCGGCGGACACCGATGGGCTGTTTGGTGGTCGCGTCACGCGTGACCAGGCCAACCCATCCCTTCCCCGAGGTCCGACCGGTGGCCCCCTCACGGAATCCGAGGTTCCACACAAGCAGACCGACGGCGATCGCTATTGCTGTCCCGCCGAAGACTGCTCGATCGGCCTCGCCGCCACCGTTGTCGTCACGGAGCGACTGGACGATGTACCAGCCGACGATCAACGGAAGTAGGAACACCGCCGCGTCGAAAAGTCCAGCCAGGACACGCATTCGGACAGGAGCGGGGCCGCGCGGCACGATGCGCCGTCCGTACGTCTCGCTGGGTCCTCGGGGATGTCCGTTCCCGAGAGATTTGATCATCGTCACTGGCGGTTCGAGCTCCTGGTCTTGGTGCGCAGGGAATTCGCATCTTAGGTTACGGAACCCTATGCGGGTGCGCTTCCTGCGGGGGACGTTCCTGTGAATATGCGGTGCCCAGCGTCACAGTTCTTTACTCTTGAATTATGGTGAGGCTAACCTACATTAAGAACCACAAGACAACTTCGGCCGATTGGAGTGCACGGTGACCATCACCTTGACCACCCAGCATGCGGATGTTCGTGAATTCGAACTCCGGTCGAACGCATTGAGCCGCACCAGCGTTCGCCTACGAGCACTCAACCCTGACTATCCGCGCGTCTACGCGGTTGCCGCCATGGCGGGCGAAGGTAAACGGCGTTGGTGGCAACTGAGCGAGGGCCTGTGCGGGGATCGGGTGCATCAGATGTTCGCCCGTTCACTTCAAGATCTCGACAGCGCCGAAGCTGCGGCGATCCAGGTTGCAACGTCACTTATTCATGCCGTGGTCGGCAGGGTGGCCGCGTCGATCGTCTCCGAGGGGTCCGCATGGGACCCGGGGCTCGAGAACCTGTTCATCCACATGGACAGCGACGGCGGAATCGACTGGGCCGGCGTGGTCGACGAAACGCTGCGCGTTGCGCCCAACGGACGGGAGTCCGGCAGTGACGGTGTCGTCGACATGCCATGTGAAGAAGCGCTCCTTGTCTGGACCGCGCACCGTTGCCTGACTTCACTCCGAGCGATCTATGACGCCGTCGCCAGGTGTGCGCCCGTCGACCAGTTCAGATTCTGGGGCCTGGTAGGGGAGTCGATCCTGGGTGCAGCGGCCTACGTCCCCATCTTGGCCGGTGAGGGCGAATCGGCCGCTCAGCGTCGAGGGCAGGGACTGCTGGACGCCTTTGTCGCCGCCGGGCTGCCGGTTCGTGCGCGCCGCAAGGTCTCGCTACGCCCTCGTTGGAACCAGTTCGACGAAGGGCTTGCTAAATTAGGTCAGCCTTGCCTATGATTATGGAACACCTCGCAGAGAGCTACACGACGCGAGAGTGACGAAACTGCCGGACCGCGCCGGAGTCCTGAGGGCTGCAGAGACTCCCGGTCCTTCCCACGGCGGGTTTCCCATCGAATGATGGGAAACCCGCCGGTTCTTTTTCCAGACCTGATTCCAAGCTCGAGTTACCTCTCGTGTAATCAGGTAGGGAGTGGCAGCCACACCGGCGCCAGAGAATCACAGATGGAGATGGCATGGTCGACACTGCTGAGACCGCAGAGATGATGAAACGGCTCGGGACTGGCTTCGACGCCACCATCGGCCTGGAATACACCGAACTGAGCCCAGACCGTGTGAGGGCGCAATGGACGGTCAAGCCCACGCTGCACCAGCCCGCCGGGATACAGCACGGGGGTGTGTACTGCTCGGTGGTGGAGTCTCTCGCCAGCGTCGGTGGCACCGTGTGGCTGGGCGAGCGAGGACACGTAGTCGGAGTCAACAACAACACCGACTTCCTGCGCGCAACGCGGGAGGGCACTCTCACCGCTGAAGCCACCCCGATTCATCGCGGACGCACCCAGCAACTCTGGGAAGTTCGCATCACCGACGAGAACGGCCGACTCGTTTCCAAGGGGCAGGTTCGCCTCGCGAACATCACCGAGGTGGCGAAGATCGGAAACTGACCACGCGGCAGTCGATCAAATGACGAAGGGCGGCTGTGGAGTTGAACTCCACAGCCGCCCTTCGTTATTCGCCCAGGTGCTGATCGATCAGCCGGCGGCCTTCTGCTGCTTGCCGGCAGCCTTCTTGGCTTCGCCATTCGAAGTGCTGCCGGACTCCGTCGCTTCCTTGTTCTTCTTCTCCAACTCGCCCATCGCGTTTCGCGCGAAGACCTGCTGCTCGGTGGACGCCATCTGAGCACGGCCACGCCCGAAGAACGTCACTGCCCACGACAAGAGCGTCGAGGCGCGTGAACGGAATCCGACGAGGTACAGGAGGTGAATTGCCAACCAGGCAACCCACCCGATGAAGCCGCTGATCTCGAGCTTGCCCACCTTGGCTACCGCGCTGAAGCGCGAGATCGTCGCCATACTGCCCTTGTCGAAGTACTTGAACGGAACTCGTTCCGACGGGGACTTTCCATCCAGTGACGCTTTGATCTGTTTGGCCGCATACTTGCCGCCCTGCATGGCGACCTGAGCCAGTCCTGGAAGCTTGTCGAGCGACATCATGTCGCCGATGACAAAGACGTTGGGGTGTCCGGGAAGCGACAGGTCAGGATTGACCATCACTCGGCCGGCGCGGTCGGTTTCTCCGCCGCTTTGCTCTGCAAGCTGCTTGCCGAGGGGGCTGGCCTGCACGCCGGCGGACCAGACCTTGCACTGCGACTCGATGCGGCGAAGAGTGCCGTCCTTTTCCTTGATGATCAGACCGTCGTTGTCGACGTCGGTGACCATTGCGTCGAGCTGGATCTCGACGCCGAGCTTCTCGAGCGTCTCGGCAGCCTTGCGGCTGAGCTTCCCGCCATACACGGGCAACACGGCAGGGGCGCCGTCGAGGAGCACGACGCGCGCTTCACGAGGATCGATCTTGCGGAAGGCGCCGTCCAGCGTTCGACGGGAAAGCTCGGCGATCTGCCCGGCCAACTCCACCCCGGTGGGGCCGGCGCCGACCACGACGAAGGTGAGCAAGCGCGCGCGCTCGGCGGGATCGTCCGACAGTTCGGCCTGTTCGAAGGCCCCGAGGATTCGTCCGCGCAGTTCGAGGGCGTCGTCGATCGTTTTCATTCCGGGGGCGAACTCCGCGAACTGATCGTTGCCGAAGTACGACTGACCGGCACCTGCCGCCACGATCAGACTGTCGAACGGCGTAACCGTGACGCGTTCGAGCAGACGCGAGGTCACGGTCTGATTCTCGAGATCAATGGTCTCGACCTCACCGAGCAGCACCTGGGCGTTCTTCTGCTTGCGCAGCACCAGTCTCGTGGCGGGAGCGATGTCACCGACCGAGAGGATGCCGGTCGCAACCTGATAGAGGAGCGGCTGAAACAGATGGTGGGTTGTACGCGCGATCATCGTGATGTCGGCATCGGCTTTTTTGAGAGCCTGAGTGCCGAACAATCCTCCGAAGCCGGAACCGATCACCACTACGCGGTGGCGGTGCGGTTCAACCGACTGGATGCTCATTCCGTACTCCTCGAGTTCTAGGCGACAGTCCTACGGTAGTCCCACCGCGGCCGAGCTTCTCTGCGAGCAGTCCGACGCGCGCCGGTGTGTCCGAATCGATCAAGCAGCCTCCGGCGGCGATCACCCCGAGACGCGTGTCATCCTCGCGCCGGGGGTGTTCACCACTTTGTCGAGGTGTCAGCTACTGGCGGACCGACAAAATGAACAGTGCGATGCACCCGCCGACGAAAACCAGGATCGACAGAGCCACCGAGGCATACCCGACACCCACTCCAATTGCTGCCCAGTCCATGTGCTCAACCTCTCTTACGGTGTGATCCGGGATTCAGATCACATCTGCCTGAAGACATCACACCCTATTTATCCCTACTTCCGAAACCCGGCACGCCCAACCATTGACATGCAAGCAAATGCTTGCATATCGTGAAGTTGTGAACGACCGGATGAATGCAGCCTTCAAAGCACTTGCCGATCCCACGCGAAGACTTCTGCTGGACCGCCTGTTCGTAGCCAACGGGCAGTCGCTCGGTGAGCTGTGCGAGAGCCTCGACATGAGTCGCCAAGCTGTCACGCAACACCTCACGGCGCTCGAGGATGCAAATCTGATCAGCACGGTGCGGCAGGGGAGAACGAAACTTCACTATCTCAATCCCGTTGCGCTCGAGGAGATTCGAGAGCGATGGATCAACAAGTTCGAGGTACCGCGCCTGCATGCGCTCAGTGCCGTCAAAAAACTCGCGGAGGAAGCCATGACCGACAAGCCCAGTTTTGTATATGTCACCTACATCGCCAGTACGGCCGAGAACGTCTGGAAAGCACTCACGGACGCGGGGGCCACTGCAGAGTATTGGGGACACAGCAACGTCTCCGACTGGCAGCCGGGATCGACGTGGGAGCACCGCCGGATCGACGGTTCGAACATCGCGGATGTAGTCGGCACCGTAGTCGAAAGCAGCGCACCGTCCAGGTTGGTCACCACCTGGGCTGATCCGAACGGCGAACCGGGCGTCGATATCTCGCGGGTGAGTTTCGACATCGAAGCCTTCGGCGCGATCGTGCGATTGACCGTCAAGCACACCGATTTGGCAGACGAATCGGCTCGCATGGAGGTAGCGGGCGGATGGTCGGCGGTGCTGTCGAATCTGAAGTCCTACCTCGAGACCGGAAATACTCTTCCGGTGGCGCCGTGGGAGATGCCGGTCGGTTGACGGTTGTCGACCGGGACAAACGAGTCCCCTGAACAGGAGGAGATCGCCGTACTTCTGTCCGAACAGTCGGCGCAGTCCGGACTCAAATTCGCATACCCGTCAAATATCGGCGCGTTCAGTCTGTAAAGTTGCCGGAAGGATGCTAGCGTTTTGCCCGACATCGAGTGAGGACGACCTCGTCTCGGACGCATGGGAGAAACGCTATGGGCGGCGACGCTTTTCAGAATGTTCCGGTTGATCGACGCAAGTTCGTCAAGACAGTTCTAGCGGCCTCGGCGGTAACTGTTCCGGTCGTGACGTCGATCAGCCTCGGTGGTGCGGCACCGGCCTTCGCAGCCGGTGACACGCCGAACCTCTCCGGAGCTCCTACTCGTGGTCAGCAGAATCCGAATCAACCAGGCGGCGAGCAACCAGGCGGGAATCAGCCCGGTGGTAATACTCCGGGAGGGAACCAGCCGGGCGGAAACGAGCCGGGCAACCCCGGATCGTCGGGAAGTTCGGGATCGTCGGGAAGTTCGGGTAGTTCCGGGAGTTCGGGATCGTCTGGAAGTTCCACAGGTTCCGGATCAACCGGTAGCTCGTCAGGTTCGGGTGGAACGACGACCGCCAAGCCCACCGGGCCGACGGAGCCGACAGAGCCGACCGTCCCAACCGTCCCAACTGTGCCGACCACTCGCACCGAGCCGACGTTCCCAACCAGCCCGACCAAGCCGACAGATCCCACGGAACCTGCGTAACCGACGTAATCGATACAACGCCACGGGTTCCCAGGGAGCACACCGATGCCCGAGTTCGACGACGCCCTGCACCGCGCTCTGAAGAGGCTTCAGAGCGCGGTGCCAGTACAGGTGAAAGAAACTCCGCCGCACGGAGAATCTGCCGACCTCACCATTGCAATCGCGACCTACGACGATTTCGACGGCGCATACTTCACGATCCACTCGATCCTGGTCCATCATCGCGAGATTCTGGACAGAGTCGAATTCGTCTTGTTGGACAACAACCCCGAGGGGTTGCCGGCGCCGATGCTCGAATCGTTTGCCGGTTACATCGATCGGTTCCGCTACATCCCGTTCACCGACGTTCGATCGACTGCGGTGCGGGACGTCCTGTTCCGCAAGGCCACCGGAAAGTATGTCCTGGTCCTCGACTCCCACGTGATCCTGGCACCGGGATCGTTGTCGGCGTTGCTGGCGTATTTCGATGCAAATCCGGAAACTGACGATCTGATCCAGGGACCGATGCTCTCCCAGGATTCCTCGCACATCGCGGCCACCCACATGGACCCCAAGTGGCGCAACGGAATGTTCGGCTCCTGGGGAGTTGATCCGCGAGCGAAGCAACACCCGGACGTGCCTTTCGAGATCATCATGCAGGGCCTCGGCTCATTTGCCTGCAGGCGTGAGGCATGGCCGGGATTGAACTCGCACTTCACCGGATTCGGCGGTGAGGAGGGATACATCCACGAGAAGTTCCGGATCAACGGCGGAAAGGTCGTCTGCCTTCCGACATTTGGTTGGCACCATCGATTCGAGCGCCCGGCGGGTGTCCCGTATCGAATAAATTGGGAAGATCGCGTTCACAATTACCTGCTCGGTTGGAATGAGGTCGGATGGGATCTCGACTCACTCCATCGTCAGTTCTCCAGGTACCTCGGTGATTCGTATCCCGAGATTCGTCGCCGTGCCGAACTGAGCGTCCAGCGACCCGAGTTGGTCTTCGGCGGGGTGATCGTTCTCAGCGACGACGGCCGAGTAGCTCCGTGGCGTTCATGCCTGGCGGAGGCCGAGTCGATCGAACTGACCGTTCACCGTGCCATTCCGGCGGAGGACGACGGTCCGGATGGGTGGAGGACGGCCTCAGCGTTCGTCGCCGGACTCGACAAGGCGATTCTGCTGGGCTGGAAGTCGGTGGTCTTCCTGGACGAGGCTCGCGTGATCGAACCCGCGGTTATGTACAAGCTGCGGAACATAACAGACGACCTCCCCGCCGAAGCCGATGCGGCCGTCATCCACGCACACGGCGAAGACCTGGTCGGGGCTGCACTGATTGTTCGCGCCGCGGCATACCGAACCTTGCGAGACGAACTCTCTCGGAGCATGGACGGACCCGTGCGGTCCGACTTTTCACTGGCGACCTATCTGCTCGAGCGGGGCGCAGTCGACGTTGTGCTCGATCGCCCACTGTCGCCTGCCCGAGTAGGGGGAGAACCCACCCTGACTGTCGAGGATTCGAAGTCGGACCTCGGTGTTGTCGTCGTGAATCTTGACCTCGATATCGACAGATGGAAGGCGTCCTGGCATCGATTCATTCGCTTACCGCGCGTAACAGCGGTGGAGAGAGAATCAGCTTTCGAGGACGTGATGAATCAGGAAGCGGCCTTTGCCGTCTCGTGGCGTCGCGCGGTTTCTCGGGCGACCGAGAAGAGCTGGGATTCGGTCCTCATTGCAGCTGACGACGTGAGTTTGCTGGATGCGGCTGCGTCGATCCTGGACCACGCACGTGAAGACCTCGATCACCGCGATTGGGATGTCGTCCAACTCGGACACGACGCGAAATCGGCCGACGGAGCGCTGATCGACGGTTCGGCGCTCTTGCGCACCAGTCCGGAGAACCGTGGAGTTCACGCCGTCCTCGTTCATTCGCGCGCCTTCGAACGAATTCTGGACGCGATTGCGGATCCGGAGGTAGACCCCGAAGCATTCGAAAAATGGGCGGGCCACTACAAAACTTTGGGCAACTACCTGGTGGATGCGAACGCCGGGGGAGCGCTCACGTGTCTGACGCTCGCACCCGGCATCGCCTCCACACGCAGCCTGATTCGTTCGGGCGCAATCGAATCCGAATACTCACGACGCTTCTCGCTCTGACACCACCGCAAACGCAAATAGCTCAACACGAATATCGGACTGGTTGGAACAAGGAGATATCTTGACGGAACTACTCGAAGACGCGAGGCCTCAGCGCTCACAGACGGTGGAGAGCAATGATCTCACCGACGGTGTCGTGCTGTACGACAGTTCCAGCGAGGTTGCCCATCACCTCAACCCCGTCGCGACTTTGGTGTGGGAACTGTGTGACGGCCGGACCGTCAGTGACATCGTCCAGGCGGTGTCGGAGGTACTCGAGATCCCTGACCATGACGCGGAGTCGGTGGTCAGCGAGACCTATGGACAGCTGAGCGCCTCGCGTCTGCTGGTGTGAGAATCCCGTGACAGGCAGCCACGTACCACAATTCCGAACGCACTACCTATGGGTTGATGCGATCGTGCGCGGCCCTGCCATACCCGAACTCGGTGTCATCGAGCATCGAATTGCCAGCCCCTGGCCTGCGGACCACAACATCGAAGTTCGGATTCAGCGGAATCGATCGACGTTCGGTCGCTGGGACGCCACCATCGACTCGACCATCGGAGGCAGAAAGGAACCGCTGATCGGTCTCGACGGACTCCACCTCGCGGAGAACGTTTACCGCACTGTGCACCGGGATGTCATGACGGCCGCAGATACCGAACTGTGGACACGCCTGCATGCCGCTCTGGTCGACTGCAACGGTGTGAGAGTGGCGATCGCCGGGCACTCCGGGGCGGGTAAAACCACCTTGGCGCTTGCCCTTGCCTTACGGGGTGCACAACTGCGAGCTGACGAAGGGGTCTTCATTCGCGGTACCGAAGCGGTGGGCTTGCCGCGCCGGGTCCACCTGAAAGCCGGTACGTTCGACGTTCTCCCGGACATCAAGGCGCACGATTCGCTGTATCTCCCGTATACCCCTTCGGTGTGGGCACTGGACCCGTCGACATTGCCCGCGACTCCCAACGTCGATTCGGCGGTTCGCGGAATCGATCTGGTGCTGATTCTCGATAAATGGGACGGGGGTCCTACTCGTGTCGCGCCGATGCCCGCACCCCAGGCGATACAGTCGCTGGCCGAGCAATCCGCTCTGTGGTCCGACAATCACGGACTGACCCTGAGAAACATCGCTGCCCTGCTCTCGAATGCCCCGTGCTACAGAATGATCCGGCACCACGGCGACACCGGCGCCGACACCGTGGAGGAACTGGTGGCGTCATGCGTGACACCCGGTACCTGATTTCCATGTTGGAACCCGAGCGCGGGGCCGACGTCATCCGTTCGTGTTCGCAGCAAGATTGGCCGCGAGTCATCGACGCCGCTGCCAGGCACAAGGTGCTGCCGCTGCTGGCCGCCCGCGCAGTCGATGCCGGCTTCGCATCGGTCCTGCCGGCGAGTTTCGCCGAAATGCTGTCGGAATCCGCAGCTAGCGCGTCGAGTCCGGAATTGACGCTGAGCCTTGTCCATCACCGAAACGCGCTTCGTATCGCGGACCTCGATGCGCAGCGCGTAGACCTGCAAGAGTTGTTACACAGCAGCGGATTTCCGACTGTCGCGCTGAAAGGTGCTGCTCTTCTCGAGCGAAGAATCTGGCCGAACCCGGCGGCACGACGGATGACGGACATCGACCTCTTGGTCGTAGATCCCGCACACGCCGTTCCAGCCAACGACGCGATCATCGACTTCGGCTATCGAATGGTTCGCCCGGACGAGGTGGCAAGGGATTCCATCGATCACGACGATCATCAGGAACCAGCGCTCCTTCGCGACGACCGTCACGGCTCCGTCGAAATCCATTCACACTTGCTTCCGCGGTTCGCCCGTCACGCGTTGACCCGCGAGTCCGCGGTCCGAGGACTCAGCGCGGAGACCGAAGGATCCAGACTTGCCCTTGCCGATGTCACGCTTCATGTCATCGCTCACGCGCGGCTTGCCGATCGCGCCTTGATTCGCGCTGATCTGGCGTTGAACAGCGTCTTCGACGTGGGGTACCTGTTCGACTCCGAGCCGTCACTCCCGGCGATGCTCGCGCGACGCCGATTGCCGCGCGATGTCCGTCGCGCGGTGAACGTCCACTGGGCTGCGGTGGAATCGATCTTCGGAGTGAATACCGGGGTGACGACTACGTCGGCGCGTTGGTGGTGGCAATGCACGCTGTGGTTGGCCGATCGCCCACGTCTGCACTCGCTCTACCGCGATCTGGTCATGGTGCCGCTCTTTCTCGACCGTGATCGGCTTTCCATCCGGGACGGGCGCGACCTACGTGGATGGGACTTGGCACGCTCACGCGTATCCCACTTCGTCCGTCGTGCGAGGGCTGCCGTCGAAGATGCCGGGGGAGCAGCGTGAAAGTACTGATCACCGGCGGAGCGGGATTCATCGGAAGCACCGTGGCGTCGAAGTGCGTCGACGCCGGGATCGATGTCGTGATTCTCGACAACCTGCTGACCGGCCGTGCCGAATTTGCGCACAGATTCCCGTTCTACTGCGGCGACATCGCGGACGAGAAACTGCTCGACAGGATATTCGCAGATCATCCCGATATCGTTGCCACAGTTCACGGTGCGGCCTTGATCGTGGTCGGAGATTCCGTGAGTAGCCCGGCGCGGTACTACGAGAACAACGTATCCAAGTCACTGACACTGGTATCGAGTGTCCTTCGGAACGGCTGTGAGCGCTTCTTGTTCAGTTCCTCTGCTGCGGTGTACGCGCCGAGCGACGGTGGGTGTGTCGACGAACATTGGCGGATCGCACCGCAGAGTCCCTACGCGCACAGCAAGGCTCAGTTCGAAACGATGCTTGACGACATCGTGGCGGCCACAGGATTATCGGCAATATCTCTACGCTACTTCAACCCTGTCGGGGCAGATCCGGAGCTGCGAAGCGGACCAGCGTCGGCGCGCCCGACCCACGCACTCGGAAAGCTGTTCGAATCATATTCGACAGGAACGCCTTTCAGGGTTACGGGGACGGATTGGCCGACGCGCGACGGATCGGGAGTGCGTGACTACGTTCACGTCTGGGACCTTGCAGACGCTCATGTTCGAGCACTCGAAAGGTTCGACCGGGTCACCGCTGATTCATCACGCATGACTGTGGTCAACTTGGGCAGCGGGCGGGGGACGACGGTGTGGGAATTGGTACACACATTCGAGAACGTGCTCGGCGAAGACGTCGACGTGGTCGCTGCCGACCGACGCACCGGTGACACTGCCGGCGCCTATGCGTCGAACGATCGTGCGTTACGACTACTCGGGTGGGTTCCGACGTTCACCCTGGAACAGGGGATCGGGGACACTGCACGGTGGCTGGCCGTACGGGCGCACCGGCTGAATTCTGCGCCGCTGAGCGTCAGCTTGGTGGCTCGCCCTCGACGGTGATGTTGTTGCTTCGTAGCCAGAATGTGGCGTCCGGATCCCACCCGGCGAGCACGGTGGCCCCCGAGTTGGCCGACAACGGGATCGCGATGCCTGGCGTGGTGAGATAAGCCATCAAGGTCAGATGGACGGCGTCGTAATCTGCGGCCACCGAAACCCAGTCCGGAATGAACCAGTCACGGTATTCACCGGTCGTGTCGTACCAAACGAAGCGACGTGAAGCGGGCACTGGCAGGGGATAGGTATCGACCAGATTCGCCCAGTCCTGCGGACCGGTGATCTCGTAGATGCGGGGCGCGCCGTAGATCCTTACCGGCTGCACCCGCGCCTCGTTCGAGGAGCTGTCTTCTTCGAGAAACACCCCGAGGGCCCCGATACCGTCGCGGGCCCTGGTTGTTTCGGATGTGCCGTTGGCAAAAGGGGTAGACCACCATTCGCCTCCGATGTTACGGTCCGGATCTTCGATCTGGTATTCCAGAAACTGACGTTCGTTGTCGAGTGCCTCAGCGCGCCACTGTTCGAGGCCGTCCTTCGTGGGGTAAATCCGCAGGGGTAGGACCGACCAGCCGTAAATGGGGTTTCGCTTTTCAACCAGATTCTGGTTCAGGCGGTCGATCGGCTCGGTCCACCAGGCGGTGTGTGGCGAGTCGAGTAGGGCTCCGGCAATCGATCGCAGCGCCGCTGCGACATCCGGCCGGACGAAGATCAGGTCTTCTTCGTCCGGCGGCTCCCAGTAGCGTGCAAAATCCACGGCATACGCAAGACAGTGCAGAATCTCGAGTTCGGACATCTCGCCGATTGCCCGGATATCAACAGCGCCGAGAACTTCGAGCGCATGTTCCGGCGATTGAGGCCAGTGTCCACCGGATGTGCGTGCGCCGGCGCGGCACGCGTGCCCGACGTTCGCACAGAAGCGACGGCCACGCGGTGAACCGAGGACGAGTGCAACGGAATCCATGTGGGTAAAGCTAGCGGACAGGCTGACGGGGGACGTTCGAATAACCATTACTTGACATAATGTAGATTATCGGCAAATTGTCGACCTGGCGATATCGGCTCATGATCCGTTTCCTGCGTCGTCGATCCGTAGATGTATCTGTCGACCATTCGCGTGCTTCCGCCCTGAACCGCTGGACGCATTGCGTGAGCTGATCATCTTGGCGTGCCCGTCGTCGGACAATCAATCGTCGCTCGCCGTCCGACCCCGGCCGGCCACCGAGCAACCCTGCCGCTCAGGTGTCCAGGCCGCGCGGCAGGCCGCCTGACGCGGGTTGATGTTGATGGATGAGTCTCGCCCACTCCCAGCTACCCCGCCTCAATTCGTCACTGTGACGTATTGGGGACGACAGGCTGCGTGCGGGTGCAGTTCCATTGTCATCGCCACGGACTACTATCGCCGCATGTGTTTTATTTCGACCGGCCGCTTCGAATGATCAGTGGCCGCGATGAGTGACACACCCAAGGCCGTGCACCGCTGGCTTGCAGTGCCAGACCAGTTCGACCGATTCACGCGATTCTTGCGCGACAACGGAATTCTGATGCCGACTCGGATAGGCATCGGCATATTGGTTTTCCTCCTGGGAGTCACGATTCTGCTGAAGCGACTGGGCACCCATTCGGTACAGACCATCGGATTTCCGTTGGACGTCGTCATCGCAGTGCTCGTGATGATCGGCGGAACAGCGCTGCCGTTCACTGCGACGACCCGGGAACGGTCGTACCTTTTCGTCATCGCGGGCGACCTCGCTGTTGCGGTGATCGTGCTGGCGGAGGCCAATCCGGATCAAAGGCTGTTGGGGTGCCTCGTCTTCGGACTCGTCGGCTCATATATAGCGTTCTTTCACAATCTTCGAGCGCAGCTGTGGCACCTGCTGTTTTCCGGGGCGGTCATCGTTATCGCCAGCATTGGCGTGTTCACCGATGTACCTTCCGGCCTCTCAGACGTCCTGGGACGCATTGCCTTTGCCATCCCTGTCATCACCGTCATACCGGTGGTCACGCAGATTGCTCTGGCGCTCCTGAGCAACGACGCTCAAAGCTCCGAACTCGATCCGTTGACGGACCTGCTGAATCGGCGTGGACTCTCACGGCGGACTTCCGAACTCCTGCAAGCGAAATCCAGCCTCGACCAGTCCTTGCTGGTGGTGGTGATCGACATCGACAATTTCAAACACTTCAACGACACCTACGGTCACGACGTCGGCGACCGCGTCATCCTGCGCACGGCGTATCGACTCCACGACTGGGCCAGATCGGACGCAGCGATCGCTCGTATCGGCGGTGACGAGTTCGTCGTCGTTCAGATCATGCCGTTGCCGTACGTCGGCGACTTGCTCGCACGGATCGCCCCCATCATGAACTCCCCTACGGGCGAACCACTCTCGACGACAAGCATCGGCATAGCCATACACAACGGCGGCTGGCCAGACGTGCAAGCAGCAGAAAGCGGCGTTCACGATCTACATCGCCTAGCCGATTCGGCGATGTACGAAAGCAAGAGGATGGGTGGAAATCACGTCCACTCCATCGTTCTCACCGATCAACAGCCACAACAGTCAGGCGGTCGGTCAGTCGTCTGATTCTTCGATCAGATGCATCGCGGCTTCCTCCGCCGACGCTGCGCCGCCGTCGATTCCGACGTCTCCGGCAATGAGTTCGCTTTCCTCGTCCTCGTATCGGCCCTCGTCTTCGGCAACGAGACGCCCGACGCGGCGATTTCCGACTTCGTCACCGTTCGGGAATTCTTCTTCCCGTTCGAATTCGTCGGCATCTGCCGGATCCTTCAGGGGATCTCCCAGTGACGCGTACGGATCCGGTTCTTCCTCGGCCAGGCGCTCGTCGAGGGTCTCCCCCGCCGATTCTTCACTGCCGGTCAACCCGTGGGCGTCCAGGCCCAATGGGCGTTCCGGTGGTGAGATTCCCTCGTCGAGAATGTCGTCCACGCCTCGATCGATCAGGGTGTCTTCGGGTTGAAGCTGGTCGTCGGGATCGAGACTGTAATCGCCATTGCCGGCCGCGCCGGTGTCATCCGTGTCGCTCATACGATCAACGATGCCACGGGCACACCGAGTTGGCCATGTGCCGCGCCTGCTCGATACATCACTCCGGAGACATTCAGCACGAACGCGGGGCCGGCACTCCGTCGAACCGGTCCTGCAGGTACTCGAACGCGGTGGGCAGACCGAGGACCGCAGTGGTGAGGTGGTCCGGGCTGGGGAACAGCTGAGATTGAACCGTGGCTCCGGCGGCGCAGTACCGAGAAATCGTGTTGACCACCGAATCGATGGGGATAAGGACGTCGTCGGGCGTGTGCCATTCGAATACCGGGGCAGTCGGCACACCCGGATAGAGCTCGACGCTGTTGTCGTCCATAACCTTTCGCACTTCGGGGCTGGACAACAGGGAAGTCGACGTCGACACCTGGGAAGCGCTGCGTCCTGCGCCAACTCTCAGGATGTCGTTGGTGCACGCGTTGGTGAGTTCGGTCCGCATCGACCGACCGAGGTCGTTGAGTTGGTTGCTCAGCGGAAGAAGGTCGGGGTACTCGCGTTCAAGGCCCATTGCGGCGGCGAACGCGAGGCCGAATGCCGGGTGCGGATCCTGTCCGAGGCCGTTGGCCATCTTGGACAGATTCATCGGAACGCCGCCCTCGGCTACACCGACGAGGTTGACCTCGGGTGCGTAGGTCGGGGCCAGTGCGGCCGCCCAGGCGGTGGCCATTCCGCCGCCGGAGTAACCGGCCATACCGACTGGGCTGGCGGCACTACGCAATTCGGGGATTTTCTGAACGGCGCGGATACCGTCGAGCGTGATCTGTCCTCCCAGGCGTGCGGCGCCGTAGGCGCTGTTGGGTCCGAGATGGTCGGGAAGGGCAATGGTCCATCCACGTTGAAGCGCGACGTTGAGGATGGGCGCTTCACGGATGACGATGTTGGGATCCGATGCGTAAAGCGCGCGAGATGGCGCACATCCCGTTCCGAGTGCGTTGACGATGTGCTGATAGGAGAGCAACGGGCCGTCTTGCGCTTGATTCGGCGGGACCAGGATCGTGCTGACCGCGGCGATCGGCTTGTTCTCGGAGTTCGTGGACCGATAACTGACCTGCCAGATCGCGACACCAGGGAAAGTCATCAGGTCAGGGGCCCGGCGCACGGAGATCGGCGTGCCGGCGGTCCCCTCGGCCGCTGCTTGCGAATAGAACGGGTCAGGGTCCGGTGCCGGATATGCGGGATCTGCTTGTGCAGTCCACCCGGAGAGAAGTGCGGCAGTCAGTGCAGCAGCAGTCAGCATCGATCCGGTAAACACGCGTCTGGTTCGCAGTTTCAACGTTTTCCCCTCGTCCGGACCCACCCGGGGTCCATCACCCTGTGTGTTTCACTCATACCCATGTCGAACCTGGTTCAGACACCCCACTGAGCGATAACTTCCCGCAATCGTACAGCTATGGTTGCCGCCGGACCCGGTTCGATCATCTGGTTGTGTTCACAGTCGACTTCGGTGACTCGGATGTCGCCTTGTACAAACCTTCGCCATTCGGCCACGTCGTGTCCGTTCTCCGTAGATCTTCCGGCTACGAAGAACTCGATGGCCCCAAGATGGACAGGCGGTTGGTGCCGATTCGTCAATTCGACGGAGTGGGAGTAACCGCGACTGATCCGCGCTAGATGCTCCGCTTCGATTCCGATTCCGGCGCCCAGGGTCTGCTCCAGCAATTCCGCCGCTTCTTCGAAGGTTTCGACGGTCTCGGATCCCGCCGGCATCGCGAGCCCGGCCAGTAGTTCGGAGACCGAGAGTTCTGCGGGCTGATCGGAATCCGACGACGGATAGCTGTCGAGGATCGACAACGTCACGTCACGTCCGCTCCGAGTGAGACTGTGCGCCACGGCGTGTGCGATGACGCCGCCGAGCGACCAGCCAGCCAGATGGATCGGGCCGGTCGGTGCCACGGCTGCAATGCGATTCGCGTAGTCGTCGGCGAGTTCGGTCAGCGAGTCGAAGCTGGGTCCGCCGCTCAGGGACGGTAGCTGAAGACCGTATACGGGTTGATCCAGCTCGAGGTGCTTGACGAATTCTGCATAACCCCAGGACAATCCGATACCCGGATGGACGAAGAACAGTGGTGCTCGATCGGATCCGGCGCGCAGCGTGATCATCGGGGCGAGCAGATCCGAAGAATCGTCCGGTGTGTGTGCGTCCATTCCGTCAGCCGCCCGGGCGACACCGGCCGGTGTCGGATCCAGGAAAAGCGACTGCAACGGCACTCGCATCCCGAGGCGCTTCTCGAGTTCGATGGTTATTCGAGTGGCGACGATCGACGTTCCTCCCAGTTCGAAGAAGTCGTCGTCGACACCGATGTGCTCGTGACCGAGCACGGTCTCGAAGATGTCGACGACCGTTCGTTCGGTGTCATTGGTCGGCGGCGCGTACGGGACAGTACGACGCTCGAAGCTCGGCGTCGGCAGTGCTTTACGGTCCAGCTTGCCGACCGGTGTCACCGGAATTCGGTCGACGACGACAATCGCGCCGGGAACCATGTGCGCAGGCAGGCGAGAAGACAGGTGGCGGCGAAGCTCCCAGTCGTCGACGGTCTGTCCTTCCACAGGCTGGATGTAGGAGGCGATCATCGTCTCCCCCGACGGTGCTTCGTGCCCAAGTGTTGCGGCGAAGTAGACGGATGGGTGTGCCATCAGGACTGAGTCGATTTCGCCCAGCTCGATGCGGAATCCGCGGACCTTGATCTGGAAGTCGCTGCGGCCGAGGTATTCGAGTGTGCTGTCGGAGCGCCAGCGCACCAGGTCGCCTGTGCGGTACATCCGCTGGCCGGGTTCGCCGAACGGATCGGCGACAAATCGGTCGGCGGTGAGGTCGGGACGATTGTGGTACCCGCGGGCGAGTCCGGGGCCGGTCACGTACAGCTCCCCGATGACTCCCACTGGCACGGGCTTGAGGTGCCCGTCGAGGACCAGGCCGGCAAAGCCGATGGCCGGTCGGCCGATGTTGATGTCCTTGCCCGGCCGCATGGGTTCACTGACGCTGGCCTGGATGGTGGATTCGGTAGGTCCGTATCCGTTGAACATGCGGCGGTCTCGGCCCCAGATGTCCACGAGTTCGGGTGGGCAGGCTTCGCCACCGACTGCGAGCACGCGGAGTTCTGGCAGCGCGGAGCTTTCGATGGAGCTGAGCGCGGTCGGCGTGATGAACGCGTGTGAGACGTGTTCGTCGGCAAAGATTTCGGCCAACTCGGATCCGCCGAAGACCGTGGGTGGGATGACGACCAGGCAGGCTCCGCTGCCGAACGCCATCATGAGTTCGAAGACCGAGGCGTCGAAGCTCGGTGATGCCAAGTGAGAGATACGCGAATAGGGCTGGACGTTGAATCTCTGATGTTCCTCGGCGTTGAGGTTGGACAAACCGAGGTGGGTGACGATGACGCCCTTCGGCTTCCCGGTTGAACCCGAGGTGTAGATCAGGTACGCGGGATGCCCGTGATGCAAGGGGATCGTGCGGTCGAGGTCGGTGATCGCGGCGGCGCTCTGGCCGTCGATCTCGTCGACGGTCTGCGCTTCATCGAGGACCATCCACTCGACAGTGTCGGGAAGTTGACTGCGGTGAGCGTCGTCGGTGATGCCGAGTACGGCCCGCGAATCGTCGAGCATGTGGTTGATGCGATCGTCTGGATAGTTCGGGTCGACCGGCAAGAATGCTGCTCCGGTTTTCGTGACCGCCCAGATGGCGACGATCTCCGCCGTGGACCGCGGCAGACCCAGCGCCACAAAATCTTCGGGTCCGACACCGCGCCGGCACAACGCTCGAGCCAGCTTCGTCGATTCCTCGTCGAGCTCGCGGTAGGTCATCGACCCCTCGCGACTCGAGAGAGCTGGAGCATCCGGGTTCGAGGCGACTGCCTCGGCGAGGATCTCCGGCCACACCTGCACGCGAGTCGCTGCTGCACCGGATGCCGGCACCAGGGCTGCTGTTTCGTCGGCGGCGAGGATGCCGATGTCGGCGATACGTGTTGCGGGTTCGCGTCCGACAGTGTCGAGGATCAGACGCAGGCGGTCGGCAAAGCGCCGAATGGTGGCGGGTTCGAAGAGATCGGTTGCGAAGTCGAAGGCAGCGGACATCCCGGCCGGGGCGCCGGACTCGTCGAACTTCTCGTCGACGATCAGTTCGAGATCTTCCTTCGCGTATTCGGTTTCCACGGTGAGGCCTTCGATATCGAGGCCGGGCAAGTGGAAATGCGCTGGTTCGTTGTTCTGAAGTTCGAGGGCGACCTGGAACAACGGTGAGTACGACGTGGATCTGGTCGGATTGATGACGTCGACGAGCCGTTCGAATGGCAGATCCGAGTTCTGGAATGCGGCCAGATCGATTTCCCGGATGTGTTCCACCAGTTCGGCAAACGTGATGTCGGGGTCGACGCCTGTGCGCAGGACCAGCGTGTTGACGAACATTCCGACGAGGTGGTCGAGCGCTGCCTGACCGCGGCCGGCGATCGGTGTGCCGATGGTGACCTCTTCGGCGCCGGACAGCTTCGACATCAGCACGGCCAGTGCGCCGTGCAGAGCCATGAACATCGTCACTCCGTTTGCCCTGGTGAGGTCCGCGAGGGCGCGGTGGGTGTTGGCGTCGATGTCGAAGGTGAATCGGTCGCCGTGGAAGGTCTGTTGCACGGGCCGCGGGTGGTCGGTGGGCAGTGCGATGACGTCGTCGAGGCCGGCGAGTTGCTCACTCCAGTAGCGCAATTGGCGACTGATGACGGATTCCGGATCGTCTTCCGATCCGAGTACGCGGTGCTGCCACAACGTGAAGTCCGCGTACTGCACTTCGAGTGGCGCCCAGGTGGGTTCGGTTCCTGCCGTGCGCGCCAGGTAGGCCGTCATCACGTCGCGTGCGAGCGGCGCCATCGACGAACCGTCGGCGCAGATGTGATGGACCACGACAAACAGAATGTGAACGGGTTCATCGGTGTCGAGGCGGAAGAGCGCGACGCGCAGCGGCAGGTCCACCGACACGTCGAAACCGGTCGTGGCGAGTCGTTGCATGCGCTCTGCGAGTTCGTGCTCTCCCAACGTCATTTCACGGACCGGCGGTACGGCCTCGTCGGCGGTGAGCACTTTCTGAATCGGATCGCCGCCGACGGCGGGGAACACCGTCCGCAGGGTTTCGTGCCGCTCGACGACGTCGGCGATCGCCTGTTGCATGGCGGTGACGTCGAGGTCACCGGTGAGGCGAACAGCTAGTGGGATGTTGTACGCGGCTGAGCGTGTGTCGAACTGGTTCAGGAACCACATGCGCTGCTGCGCCAACGAGAGCGGGACGTTACCGTCGCGCTCCATGGGAGTGAGCGGCACAGTGCCGACGGCAGTGACAGCGTCGGAAAGCCGTTCGGCGAGCTGAGCTGTCGTCGGTGCCTCGAAGAGCACTCGCACCCCGACGTCGATGTTCAGTGCGGAGTTGAGCCGCGAGACCACACGAGTGGCGATCAGCGAGTTGCCGCCGAGTTCGAAGAAGTTGTCGTCGACGCCTACCTGCTCGACGCCGAGTACATCGATGAAGGCGTCGGCGATCCGACGCTCGAGGCTGGTGCCGGGAGCCCGGAATTCCACGCCGGTTCCGGTGAACTCCGGGGTCGGCAACGCTTTTCGATCGAGCTTGCCGACCGCGGTGCGCGGTAGCTCGTCGACGATCATGATACTGGCCGGAACCATGTGCGAGGGAACACGTCCGGCGAGGTGCGCGGTGATCTCTGCGCCGGTCAGCGTCGACCCTTCCTCGACGGTGAGGTAAGACGCGAGAACGGTTGCGCCAGCCGGTCCGTCGACGCCGAGTGTCACGCAGTTCGTGACACTTGCCATTGCAGTGATCTGGGCGTCCACCTCACCGAGTTCGATACGGAATCCGCGAATCTTGACCTGGAAGTCGCTGCGCCCGACGTACTCGATGGTGTGATCGCTTCGCCAGGAGGCGATGTCACCGGTGCGGTACATCCGGTCGCCTGGCTTGCCGAAGGGGTCGGCGACAAATCGCTCGCTGGTCAAGCCGGGACGCCGGTGGTATCCGCGAGCCAGGCCGATGCCGGCGATGTACAGCTCACCGGGAGCTCCGACGGGCACCGGTTGCAGCCGCGAATCGAGGATCATCTCGTGCACACCGCGGATCGGGCCACCGATCGTGATGGGTGCACCCACTGTCATGGGTTCGCTGATGTCTGCCATGACGGTTGTCTCGGTGGGGCCGTAGGCATTGACGAATTCCCGCCCGGGTGCCCACAGACCGACGAGATGTGGTGGCAGGGCCTCTCCCCCGACGACGACGTGCCGGAATTCGTCCAGGCCGGCCGGATCGACGGTGGCGAGTGCCGCCGTGGTGACGAACGCGTGAGTGACGTGTTCGCGGCGGATCAGACTTGCCAGTTCGGCGCCGCCGTAGATGTCGGTCGGGACGATCACCATGGTTGCTCCGACACCGAATGCCTGCAGGTACTCGAAGATGGCACCGTCGAAGCTGGGGGTGGCGAAGTGCAGGGTCCGAGAGTGGTGATCGGCGTGGAATCGACGTTGCTGATCGAGTGCGAAGCTGTCGAGTCCGGTGTGGGTGACGACAACTCCCTTGGGTCGGCCGGTGGATCCCGAGGTGTAGACCACGTAGGCGGCGTTGTCCATGACCACCGGTGCAAGCCGTTCGTCCTGGGCGATCGGCAGCGTGCAGCTTGTGGCGACGTCGTCG
Organism: Rhodococcus sp. AQ5-07; assembly: GCF_009707305.1. Taxonomy (NCBI): domain Bacteria; kingdom Bacillati; phylum Actinomycetota; class Actinomycetes; order Mycobacteriales; family Nocardiaceae; genus Rhodococcus; species Rhodococcus sp. AQ5-07. The sequence goes on from NZ_CP046099.1 coordinate 1,679,195, forward strand.
TCGAATGCTTCCTCTCCGAGCACCAACCAGGACACTATGGGTGGCAATGTGTCGATGGCGTCGACGACGGTCAACCCGAACAACACCTCGGAGTCGCTGAGCATGTGTTCGATTCGGTCGGCCGGATAGGTGGGGTCGACGGGGACGAACGCTGCGCCGGTCTTGGCCACTGCCCACACCGCGAGTACTGATTCGACGGACCTTTCGATGCCAATGGCGACCGACGTCTCGGGCCCGGCGCCGCGGCGGATCATGGCTCTGGCCAACTGGTTCGAGCGTCGGTCCAGTTCGATGTAGGTCATGGAACGGCTGCCTGCCGAGAGCGCGATGCGGTCGGGATATGTGGCGGAGACGTCGGCGAGTATTTCCGGGAGCGTACGAGCGGAGCGACCCGGGGATCCGAAGACCGGCGCAAGATCACGGCTCTCGAACTCCGTGAGAACCTGCAGGCGGGCCAGCGGCTGATCCGGCGCCGACGCCAGCTGCTCGAGGACGATGCCCACGCGCTCGGTGATCTTCGCGACTTCGCGGGCGGAGAAGTGCGTCGGCAAGTACTCCATCTTCAGGTTCAGCGTGTCACTTTCCGACGCGACAACGGCAATCGGATAGTGCGCCGAGTCGCGTCCGTCGATGCCGAGGACGTGCATTCCCGCGATGTCGGTTTCGGCGGTCAGGGCTGCCTCGTCGACGGGATACGACTCGAATACCGTCAGGGTGTCGAATGAACCGGCGGCGCCCACTGCTCCCGCGATGTCCGACAGTCCGATGTGGTGGTGGTCGAGTAGTGACGCTTGCTCGGATTGGACGCGAATGGCCAGTTCCGCGAGGGTTTCTCGGGCGTCGAGGCGGATTCGCACGGGCACTGTGTTGATGAACAAGCCGACAATCGATTCCACACCGGACACCTGTGGTGGGCGTCCGGAAACGGTTCCACCGAAGACGACGTCGTCGCGGCCGAGGAGTTCGGCGAGCACGATTCCCCAGGCCACTTGGACCAGGGTCGCCATGGTCAATCCGCGGCTTCGCGCGAACGCCCGAAGGGTCTCGGCTCGTTCGGTCGGCAGCGAGTACGAGTGAATGTCACTGGCAACGGTTTCGGCGGCGGTGCTCGCTTGCGAGAGTTGGGTGGATGAGTCCACTCCTCGTAGCGCTTCCTGCCAGGCTCGCAGAGAAGAGTCGGGGTGCTGCTTCGAGATCCAGGTGAGGTAATCGCGATACGACTGAACTCTGGGCAGAATCTCAGGGTCGCCGTCGGTTGCGTAGAGAGTGAGCAGGTCGCGAAGTAACAGCGGGGTTGACCAGCCGTCGAGCAGGATGTGGTGGTTCGTCACGACGAAGCGTGCTGTGTCCGGTCCGAATCGTACGAGCATGAACCGGATCAGGGGTGCTGTTTCCATATCGAAACGCTGAGCGCGATCACGCTCGAGCAGCTGAGCGAACGCGACTTCACTGTCCTCGGTCCCGGACAGGTCGATCTCGGCCCAGCCGATCTCGACACCGGAACGGATTACCTGCAGCGCCCGCCCTCCCGGCGCGGAGGCAAATCCCGCGCGCAAGCTCGGATGACGATCAACCAAGGCCTGCGCGGCGCGACGCAGGCGCGGTGCCTCCACCCGACCCCCGAGCTCGAGGGTCAGTTGCACCATGTACGGATCGATTTCCGTTTCGTCGAACTGGGCGTGGAAGAGCATGCCCGACTGCAGCGGTGACAGTGACCAGATATCGGTCAGGTCGGGGAACCTACGCTCGAGCTGTTCGATGCTCTGCTGATCCGCGGTGACGAGATCGAGATCGGTGGGCGTGAGCTCGCGCTCGGAGTGTTCGTCCACGTATTCACTCAACGAGCCGAGTGCTCGGGACCAGAGTTCCGCCAGTTCCGTGACTTCGGCTTCGCTGAGGATGCCGCGGGGGAAGGACCACGTAGCGCGCAGAATCGGACCGTGCGCGGTGTCGGTGGTGACGGCATTGATGTCGAGCACCGACGCGGCGGCAAGATCTCCGCTGTGCGCTTCGTCGAGCGTCACTTCCGAGATCGGCAGCCACGGCACCTCGCCGTGCTCGGGGTCCGAGCCGGCAAAACGTCCGAGGTAGTTGAACGAGATCTGAGGTGTGGGCAACTCCTGTAGTTCGTCGTTTCGGTCGAGGTACTTGAGCATCCCGAACCCGATGCCGTTGTCCGGCAGACCGAGCAGCGTTTCCTTGACGACTTTCACAGCGGAGGCCGCGGTTGATCCCCCGGACAGTGCATCGACGACATTGAGTCCGGTGAGATCGATCCGGACGGGGAACAAGGTGGTGAACCAACCGACTGTGCGCGAGAGGTCTGCGCCAGGCGCTGCGTTCTCCTCGCGCCCGTGTCCCTCGAGATTGACGAGCACTTCCCCGCTGCGCTGTCCGCGCGATCGACGCCAGGCGGTGACGGCAATCGCGAGAGCAGCAAGCAGCCCGTCGTTCACCGAGCCTCCGAAATGTCGTGGCACCGCCGAGATGATGTTCTCGGTCACCGAGGTCGGTACGTCGACGCTGACGCGGTCGACGGTGGCTCCGACGTCGACCGCGGGGTCTAGCCCGCGCGTTCCGAGCATTGGTTCGTCGGTCCGCATCCTCGACCACAGGTCGATCTCGTCGCGTCGATCTGCGGCGGTCTCGGCGAGCGCTGTCGCCCAGCGACGTATCGACGTTCCGCCGGGCGGAAGAATCGGTGTTTCGCCGTCGAACGCCGACGCATATGCCGTGACCAGGCCGGGGACCAGCATTCGCCAGGACACACCGTCGACCGCGAGGTGATGAAGTACCAGGAGCAACCGTCCCGCCTCAGGCCGGTTGCCGTTCGCGCTGACCGGATCCAACCAGACTGCGCTGATCATCTTGCCGTGCTCGGGATCGAGTCGGCTGGATGCGTCCTGCATCGCGGCTTCTGCCGCGCGCAGGAATTCTTCGCCGCCGGTGGACACGATGGGGGTTCGGTGCAAGATGTCGGAGGCTGCGACGGTGCCGGGTTCGCTGATCTCGAGTTGGTGAGTCACGGCCTCCAGACGTGCCCGCAGTACGTCGTGGCGGTCGAGGATCGTTTGTAGTGCGCGCTCCAGCGCGGGGCCGGACACATCCGCGGGCAGTGCGATCAGCGCGCTCTGGCTGTAACTGCGGATCGTGCTCAGGTCACCGCGACTGCGTTCGACGAGCCACTCCATGATCGGTGTGAGCGGTAGCGGGCCGGCTCCCCCGCCGGGTAGCTCGGTGAGAACCGGTGCCGTTTCCGATGATTCGATGAGGAGGACCTTGGTGAGGCCGGCCACGGTTTTCGCTTCGAAGACGTCCCGCGGAGTGAAGATGAGGCCTGCGGACTTCGCCCGTGAGACGAGTTGGATCGACATGATCGAATCGCCGCCGAGGCCGAAGAAGGAATCGTCCACTCCGATACCGCCCCGCCCCAGAACCTCTCCGAAGAGGTCCGCGAGGACCGCTTCGGTGGCGGTGGCTGGTGCCCGCGTCGCCTCGGTTGTTCCCGTCACGGTGAAGTCCGGAGCCGGGAGGCTGCGTCGGTCGAGCTTTCCGTTGACCGTCAGTGGAAGCGATTCGAGGACGACGATCGCGGTGGGCACCATGTACTCCGCGAGTTCGGCGGCGACGAAGTCGGTCACCGTCGCTGAATCGACGGTACTGCCTGTTTCGGCGACCACGTACCCGACGATCCGCGGTGACGCTCCCTCTGTGCGAACAAGTGCTACCGAGGCAGCGACGCCGGGGCAGCGGAGCATTGCGGCTTCGATCTCTCCGAGTTCGATGCGGAAACCACGCACCTTCACCTGGAAATCACTGCGGCCCACGTACTCCAACTGCCCCGCGTCGTTCCACCTCGCCAGGTCCCCGCTCCGATACATTCGATCCCCCGAACTACCGAATGGATCGGGAAGGAACCGCACCGAAGTCAATGCGGGTTTCCCGAGGTATCCCCGAGTCACCTGGTCACCGGCGACGTACATTTCGCCGACAACACCTGGTGGCACCAGGTTCAGTCGCCGATCGAGTACGTAGACGGACAATCCTGGTACTGCTCGCCCGATGATGCTCGCCGACGCGTGCTCGCTGTCGTTGCGGTCGAGCGCGATTCGACTGACGTGCACTGTCGTCTCGGTGATCCCGTACATGTTGACCAGCGTCGGCGCCGTGTCGGCCCGCCGGTCGTACCACTTGCGCAATTGCCCGAGATCGAGCGCTTCTCCACCGAAGACGACGTAGCGCAGTGCAAGGTCGAGACCGGTGCCGTTCGGTGAGTACGCACGGTCGGCTTCGGCGAGTTGGTAGAAGGCGGTGGGTGTTTGGTTCAGCACCGTCACTCGCTCACGGCGGAGCAGTTCGTGGAACATGTCCGGCGATCTGGTCGTGTAGTAGTCGACGACGACCAACCGGCCACCGTGCAGCAGTGGCCCCCACAGCTCCCAGACGGAGAAGTCGAATGCGTACGAGTGGAACATCGTCCACACGTCCGTGTTGTCGAACCCGAATGTCGGGGAGGTGTTGTCCATCAGAGTAAGGACGTTTCGGTGGCTGACCTGGACACCTTTGGGGCGCCCTGTGGATCCGGAGGTGTAGATGATGTACGCGATCGCGTCGGGCAGAAGTGGTGTCGTCCGGTCCGCGTCGGTGATGCGATGTGGCGCGGAGTGATCGAGGCGTACAGCGATCTCCGGCGATCCGAGTTCGACGATGTCGATGCCGGATTCGATGATCTCCGAAGGTAGGTCGCTTCGGAAGTCTCCGGTCGTGACCAGGCATACCGGCCGCGCGTCGTCGAAGAGGAATCGCATGCGCTCGGCCGGGTAGGTGATGTCGACCGGCAGGTATGCCGCCCCGGTTTTGATGACGGCGACGAGGGCGAGCACGAGATCGGTGGTTCTGGGCATCGCAACGGCAACCACGGATTCCGGACCGATACCGCGGCCGATCAGGAGCCGCGCCAGGCGGTTCGCGCGCCCGTCCAGTTCGGCGTACGTCATGGCGCCGTCGCTGTCGTTGACCGCGGTCGACGACGGATGTGCTGCAACAGCTTCGAAGAATCGGTCCGCGATGTTGTCGGCCGGAGCCGGTTCGGCGTGAGTGTTCCACTCGGTCAGCATCTGTCGACGCTCGCCGGCGCCCACGACGTCGATGTCACCGGTAGGAGTCGACGGCTCTCGGGAGACCGCCTCGAGGAGGGTGAGCAGCCTGCGTGAGAACGATTCGATCAATTTACCGTCGAACAGGTCTGTGGCGTAGATGAATTCGGCGTCGATTCCATCCGTTCCGCCATCCGCGTCGTAACGCTCGGTGACCGAGAGTTGCAGATCGAACTTGGCGACGGGTAGGTCGAACTCGACTCCCGAGACCGACAGCCCTGGCAGTTCGAGTTGCGGTAGCGCGTTGTTACGGAACTCGATGAGGATCTGGAACAACGGAGTGTGCGAAGTCGAGCGTTCCGGGGCGAGTGCGTCGACCAACCTTTCGAAGGGCAAGTCGGTGTGTTGGAACGCGCCGAGGTCGCCTTCGCGAACCTGGGCGAGTACGTCCTCGAACGACGCGTCGGGCGTGATCTGTGTCCGCAGCACAAGAGTGTTGACGAACATTCCGACCAGGTGATCGAGTTCGGCCTCTCCGCGTCCGGCGACGGGTGTACCGATGGCGATGTCCTCGGTACCCGCCAGGCGTGCCGCAAGTACCGCCAGTGCTGCGTGCACGACCATGAACATGGTGCTGCCGTGCTCGCGGGCCAGATCGGTCAGCGCCCGATGGGTCTGCGGCGATACCGCGAACCGGTGGACAGAGCCGACCATGGACGGCTTTGCCGGACGTGGGAACGACGTCGGCAGGGCGATCGGCTCGCCCAGTCCCGCGAGTCGGTCCTTCCAGTAATCGAGCTGACGGGTCAGAGCCGAGTCCGGATCTTCCTCGGAGCCGAGCACTTCGTGCTGCCACACAGCGAAGTCGCCGTACTGCACGGCCAGTTCCGACCAGCTCGGCGCACTGCCGGCGCTGCGGGCCGCATATGCCGCTGCCACGTCCGCTGCCAGGGGGTTCATCGAGAACCCGTCGGCGACGATGTGGTGGACGACGATCACGAGTACGTGCCTGCGCTCGTCCCCGTCGACGCGCAGGACCGCGCAGCGGATCGGAACTTCGGCCGAGGCGTCGAAGCCTGCCGAGGCCAGCTCGAGGATTCGATCGGACGCTCTGGCAGCAGTGACGATTTCCGGCTCCAGGATCGGCATGACCTCGTCGCTGGGCATCACCTGCTGCACCGGCTGTCCGTCGATCGAAGGGAACTTCGTCCGCAAGCTCTCGTGGCGACCCAATACGTCCGCTACCGCGGCCTGCAATGCGGCGAAGTCCAGATCGCCGTCGAGGCGCACTGCCAGGGGAACGTTGTAGGCGGGGGAGGTCACGTCGAACTGGTTGAGGAACCACATCCGCTTCTGTGCCAATGACACGGGCAGTGGATCCGGGCGAGATCGCCGAGTCAACGGTGGTCTGGGGTTCTCGCCGCGGCCGACACTCTCCGCCAGACGAGACAGCTGCCGAACTGTCGGAGACTCGAACAATCCTCGAACGCCGATGTCGGTGCCGAGAAGTGCGTTGACGCGGGCGATGACGCGGGTCGCGGTCAGTGAGTTTCCGCCGATGTCGAAGAAGTGAGTATCGATACCGATCGGGGACACTCCGAGCACGTCCTCGAAAACGCCCACGACCAGCCGTTCGAGCTCGGTCGCCGGTGCAGCGAGTGTTTCGGCATCGGTGTCGAAGCGAGGTGCCGGAAGAGCAGCCCGATCGACCTTGCCGACGCCGGTCAGTGGTAGCTCGTCGAGCACGACGACGCTCGCTGGCACCATGTGTGCCGGCAGTAGCTCCCGTGCCGCCGCCCGGATGTCCTCGGCGCTCACCGGGCGTTCGTCGTCGCAGACGACATATGCCGCCAAGGCCTGCTCGTCGGAGGGTCCGCGCACCGCCAATGTGACCGCGTACTCCACACCGGGCAGCTGACCCAACGCCGTGTCGACCTCGCCTAGTTCGATACGGAACCCGCGGATCTTGACCTGGAAGTCGCTGCGTCCGAGGTACTCGATGGTGCGGTCACTGCGCCAGCGCACCACGTCTCCGGTGCGGTACATCCGCTCCCCCGGCTCGCCGTACGGGTTGGCGACAAATCGTTCGCTCGTCAGCGATGAACGCCCGTGATAGCCGCGCGCGAGTCCAACTCCGGCGACATACAGTTCGCCGGGAACTCCGACGGACACCGGTTGAAGTCTGCGATCGAGGACGACCTCGCTGAAGCCGCGGTTCGGCGGCCCGAGATAGACCTTCTCACCGGCTGGAATGGGGTCACTGAGGTTGCAGGAGATGGTGGTTTCGGTGGGTCCGTAGACGTTGACGAACGATCTTCCCGGCGCCCAGGTGCGCACCAGGTCCGCCGAGGGAGCCTCGCCACCGACCGTGATGGTGGTCAGATCGTCGAGTCCCTCGGGATCCACCGACGTCAGCGCTGCGGGCGTGATGAACGCGTGCGTGACATGTCCCTCTCGGAGAACGTCGGCCAGTTCGGCCCCTCCGTAGACGGTGGTGGGAGCTACGACCAGTTCGCCGCCGACGGCGAAGGCGAGCAGATACTCGAGAACGGAGGCGTCGAAACTCGGCGAGGCGAAATGCAGTGCGCGTGAATTCTCCGTGAGACCGTAGCGATGACGCTGTTCGTCGGCGAAGTTCTCGAGACCGGTGTGCGTGACGACGACACCCTTGGGCCGGCCGGTCGAGCCCGAGGTGTAGATGAGGTAGGCAGTGTTCTCCAGCCGCGGGGTTCCCCGGCGCTCGTCTTCGCGTAGCGGTGACGTGGACACTCCGGAGAGCCGAGTGGCGTTCTCCGGGTCGTCGAGTTCGAGCCACTTCGTTGCGCCACCGCCGGCCGGTGCGTGTGCAGCCGTGGTCATTCCGAGCGATGATGCCGAGTCCTCGAGCATGAACGAGATCCGGTCACTCGGGTAGCGAGGATCGATCGGCACGAAGGCGGCGCCGGTCTTGGTGATCGCCCAGACCGCTGCGACGGATTCGAAGGACCGTTCCACACAGATCGCCACCCGTGAGTCCGGGCCCGCGCCTTCCGAGATGAGCACGCGCGCCCACTGATTCGACGCCTCGTCCAGCTCTCGATAGGTCATCTTTCTGTCACCACAGGACAGTGCGACCCGTTCGGGGAATCTGCTCGCGGTGTCCGAAAAGATGCGATCGAGTGTCCTTACCGAGCGGCCTTGCCGGCCGCGCGCGGGAACCAATTGCTGCACTTGCGAATCCGGCATCAAACGCAGTTTCGCCAGCGGAAGATCCGGTTGTGCGGTGATCAGTTCGAGGGTGCGGAGCAGCCGGTCCGCGATCGCGTCGATGTCGTGATCGCCCAGGACTCCCGGGAAATACTCGAATTTGAGCCGCAGTCGCCCGTCTGCCGCAGAGGCAACGATCGCGAGTGGATAGTGCGCGGCATCCTCGGCGTCGTGGACGTCGAGAACGTGCATTCCGGCGATGTCGGTGCCCGAGGAGAGTCCACCGCGGTCGACGGGATACGACTCGAACACAGTCAGCGTGTCGAACGATGCAGCGGCCCCCACTGCCGAAGTGATGTGCGAAAGCCCCACATGATGGTGATCGGACAACCGCGCCTGTTCCGCTTGGACACGAACGCACAGCGCTGCCAGTGACTCTCGCGGGTCGAGGCGAACTCGGACGGGGACAGTGTTGATGAACAAACCCACCATCGACTCGACGCCAGACACCTGGGGTGGTCGGCCGGAGACGGTTCCACCGAAGACGACGTCGTCGCGGCCGAGGAGTTCGGCGAGCACGATTCCCCAGGCCACCTGGATCAAGGAGGCTGTCGTCAGGCCACGGGAGCGGACGAATCCACGCAGAAGTTCCGTCTCACGTTCTCCGAGGGCTGTGGTGGTCGAGCGTGAGGTGGCGCCGTCCTCGTCGACGGCGTGAGTTCCGGTGAGCAGCGTCGGGTCGCCGAGTCCGCGGAGCGCTTCGCCCCAGGCTTCGATCGACACGCTGTCGTCGCGAGTGCTGATCCAGCTCAGATAGTCCCGGTAGGGGTGCACGCGTGGGATGGCACTGTGATCACTGTCGGTGGCGTAGAGCGTCAGTAGGTCACGGACCAGCAGCGGCATCGACCATCCGTCGAGGAGGATGTGGTGGTTGGTCAGGATCAACCGATACGCGTCGTCTCCGGTTCGCAGAAGCAGGAACCGCAGCAGGGGCGGCGTGGCCATGTCGAAGCCTCGCACCCGATCCGCATGGAGGAGCTCGCGTATCTCGGTTGCCTGTTCGGTGGGGGCCAACGGAGAGATGTCGATCTCGGTCCACGGCACGTCCACGTCGGCGCTGATCACCTGCACCGATCGCCCACCGGTGTCGGTCGTGAACGCAGCTCGCAGGTTCTCATGACGGTCGAGCAACGCCTGTGCGGCGCGGTGCAACCTGGACGCGTCGACGCCGTCGAGTTCGAGTGCGAGTTGGACGGTGTACGCGTCGACTGTGTGTTCGGCGTAGCGGGCGTGGAAGAGCAGTCCGGATTGCAGCGGTGAAAGGGACCAGACGTCGGTCAGTGTCGGGAACTCGCGCTCGAGGTGGTCGATGGACTCCTGGTCCAGTTCGATCAGGTCGATGTCCGACGGTGTGAGTCCCCCGCGTTCGCTGTGTTCGGCGTAGGTGGCCAGAGCGCGCAACGACTGCACCCAGAGTTCGGCGATGGCGCGAGCATCGCGCTCTGCCAGCACGCCGGTGGGATAGGCGATAGTGGCACCGATGTGCGGTGCACCCGAGATTTCGGTGGTGACGACATTGACGTCCAGGACCGAACCCACGGGCATCTCGGACCGAGCTGCCGCTTCCAGATCGACGTCACGGGCCAGTGCCCAGTCCCCCAGCGACTCTCCTGCCTCGGTGCCGGAGAAACGACCGAGATAGTTGAAGGAGATCTGCGGTTGGCGGAGATCTTCCAGTTCCGCTCGGCCCACCTCGTCGAGATAACGCAGAACTCCGTACCCGATGCCGCTGTCCGGAACTCCCAACAGTTCTTCCTTGACCCGCTTGAGAACCACCGCTGCCTCGGGGCCGCTGCTCAACACGTTCGAGATGTCGATGTCGGCGAGGTCGATTCGCATCGGGAAGACACTGGTGAACCAGCCGACGGTGTGCAGGACGTCCGCACCGGGCACCACGTGAGCCTCGCGTCCGTGACCTTCCATCGAGACGAGCACGTTGTCGGTTCGTATGCCCTGTGCCTGCCTCCACTGCGTCAGTGCCAGCGCGAGAGCAGCAACGAGACCGTCGTTGACGGATCCACCGAAGAGCGCGGGAAGCGTGGTCAGGACTGTGTCGGACAGTTCGACGGGCACGTCGGCGACAACTCGGCCGACCGAATCGAACGTGTCGAGCCGCGGGTCCAGCGGCCGGGTTCCGATCAGAGGGTCGTCACCTTCGAGGATCGAACGCCACCGGGGCAATTCGACTCTTCGATCGGGCGCGATGTCACGGAGCGCATGCGACCAACGACGAACCGACGTGCCCGAATACGACGGCTCCGGCTCCTCGCCGGCGTCGATCCGGTGGAAAGCGGACGCAAGTTCCGGTACGAGCACGCGCCAGGACACGCCGTCCACCGCGAGGTGGTGGATCACCAGGATCAACCGGCCGGTGTTGCGTACGCCGGACAACCAGACGACCCGCACCATCTCGCCCCGGACGGGGTCGAGTTCTCGACGTGCATCACCCAGGGCAGCGACGATCGCCGCGTCGAACACTGCGGAGCCCGGCTCGGCCTCGACCTCGACTACCCGGCAGATGTCCTCGGCTGCAACAGATCCCGGATCGTCGACAACGAGCCCGCGCTCGCCGTCGAGTTCGAGACGCGAGCGAAGGATGTCGTGACGATCGAGAACAACTTGAAGCGCTGCGGTCAACTGCTCCGCACTGCGAAGCCCGTGCGGCGCATTGAGAAGAGTCGCTTGGGAGAACGAATCGAGCCCCTGGAGATCGGAGCCGAGCCGGTCGAGCCACCACTGAGCCACCGGCAACAACGGCACGTGGCCGACGCCGCCTCCGGGAAGTTCCTCGAGCACCTCGGGTTCGTCGTCCTTGGTCGATGCCAGCAAAACCGCAAGACCGGCGACCGATTTCACCTCGAAGACGTCACGCGGGGTGAACACGAGCCCGGCGTCGCGGGCACGGGCGACGAGCTGAATCGACATGATCGAATCGCCGCCCATCGAGAAGAACGAGTCGTCGACGCCCACCGATTCGACACCGAGGACATCGACGAACAAGGCGGCCAGCGTGCGCTCGGTATCGGACTCGGCAGCCCGCGAGCGTGCCTGGGTTGCTCGCAGGTCGGGAACCGGCAGGGCTCGGCGGTCGAGCTTTCCGTTGGCAGTCATCGGCAGTTCGTCGAGCACGACCACCGCCGCAGGAACCATGTACGGGGCCAGAGCCGAGCCCGCGAACGCGATGACGGCCTCGGGATCCACAGTCTGAGCATCGTTGGCGGGCACGACGTATCCGACGATTCGCGCGGCGCCTCCGTCACGTTCGAGCGTGGTCACCACGGAATGCGCGACCCCGGGGTAACGAGCCAGAACTGCTTCGATCTCGCCGAGTTCGATGCGGAACCCACGAATCTTGACCTGGAAATCACCTCGGCCCTGGTACTCGAGTTCGCCGTTCTTGTTCCACCTGGCGAGGTCGCCGGTGCGGTACATCCGTGTGCCCGCACTGCCCGCGGGATTGGGCACGAAACGTTCGGCGGTGGTGCCGGCGCGGTTGCGGTAACCGCGGGCGAGTCCGTCGCCACTGACGTACAGCTCCCCCGTCACTCCGACCGGGACGCGGTGCAGGCGATTGTCGAGGACCCACGCAGTGATGCCTGTCGACGGGCGACCGATCGTCACTCGATCGGCCGGGGACATCGGCTCGGTGATGCTGGCGACGACCGTCGATTCGGTCGGTCCGTAGGCATTGATCATGATCCGGTGATCACTGACCCAGGCGGCGACGAGATCGGGCGGGCAGACGTCGCCACCGGTTCCGATGCAAACCAGCTCGTTCAGTTCGCTCGGATCGACCGTGGCCAGAGCGGCCGGGGTGATGAAGGCGTGCGTGACGTGCTGATCGGCGATCAGGCTCGTCAGTTCGGTTCCGCCGATGATGCTCGGTGGAGCGATGACCATCGTGGCCCCGGCACCAACGGCCATCAGGAGTTCGAGAATCGAGGCGTCGAAGCTCGGTGAGCTGAAATGCAGCGTGCGCGAAGTCGATTCCACCCCGTATCGAGTACGTTCCTGTTCGGCGAGTGCCGAAAGCCCACGGTGAGTGACCATGACACCTTTGGGGACGCCGGTGGAACCGGAGGTGTAGATGACATAGGCGGGATTGTCCAGAGACACCGTCCCCGCCAGTTCCGAGGCCTCCAGCCGCTGATCTCCGAACTGTTCGAGGGTTACCAGTGTCTCGGCCTGATCGAGCAGAACTGCGTCTGCCTCGTCGGGGACGACACCCACATGCTCGGCGGTGGTGAGGACGACGCCCGCTCCCGAGTCGTTGATCATGTGATGTACGCGGTCGACGGGGTACGCCGGGTCGACGGGTACGAATGCGGCGCCGGTCCGAGCAACCGCCCAGATCGCGACCACGGATTCCAGTGAGCGTGGCAATGCCAGGGCGACAACGGATTCCGGACCTGCCCCGCGGCCGATCAACAGTCGTGCAAGCCGATTGGCCCGGCGGTCCAGATCGGAGTACGTCAGATGTCGGTCGCCGAAAATCAGTGCAGTTCTCTGCGGTTCGTCGACGTACTTCCGCTCGAGCAACGTCGAGAAGTGAACCTGGCCGGGAAGTTCCGGTGCAGACACGACGCTCATCGTGTCGGTGTCGACCACGAGATCGATGTCGCCGACCGGCGTGTGCGGTGATTCGGTCACCGCACCGAGGATCCGAACAAGATATCGAGCGAAGCCTTCGACCGTCGACTCGTCGAACAGGGCGCTCGCGTAGGTGAACCCGGCCTCGATTCCCGCCGGCCGGCCGTCGTCGTCGAATGTCTCGGCAAGCGTGAGTTGCAGATCGAAATTCGAGACGGCGGATTCGAGTTCGAGGACCTCGACCTCGAGGTCCGTCAGACGAACTGCTGGTCGACTGGTGTTCTTGAACTCCAGCATCACCTGGAACAACGGGGAATGCGAAGTCGACCGCTCCGGAGCCAGTGCATCGACGACGCGCTCGAAGGGGACGTCTGCGTGAGCGAAGGCGTCGAGGTCGGTGCTGCGAACTCTGGCCAACAGATCGGTGAACGAGGCTGCGGGGTCGACATCGGCGCGCAGGACCAACGTTCCGACGAACATACCGACCATCGGATCCAGGAGGGCATTTCCGCGTCCGGCGATCGGCGAGCCGATCGTGATGTCTTCCAGGCCGGACAATCTGGCCACGAGCACCGCGTACGCGGCGTGTATCGCCATGAACATACTGCTTCGGTGTTCGATCGCGGTTTCGCTCAGACGACGATGGATGCCGGCATCGATGTCGAATCGAACGACGCCGCCCGAGAGATCCTGTACACGCGGCCTCGGACGATCTGCGGGGAGCGCGAGAAGCTCGGGCACACTTGCCAGCTGACGTGTCCAGTACTCGAGCTGGCCGGCGAGGGTGCTCTCCGCTTCGTCTATCCGTCCGAGAGCCCTTTCCTGCCAGATCGCGAAGTCCGCGTACTGGACCGGGAGAGGAGACCAGTCGGGTGCCTCACCTCGATGCCGTGCCGAGTACGCGCTCATCACGTCGCACGCCAACGGTGCCATCGAGAATCCGTCGGCGCAGATGTGATGGACGACCACAGCCAGGACGTGATCTTCTGCGTCGACCTCGATCAGTTCCGCCCTGATCGGTGGAGCCTGCGTCACGTCGAAGCCCCTTGAGGTGACGCGTTCGATCTCCCCGAGTACCGCTTCGGTGCTCGCGCCGACAATCGGTAGCGACCCCAACGCTTCACCGGGTTCCACGATTACCTGCGCCGGCACTCCCTCGATCATGGGAAACAGCGTGCGCAGCGATTCGTGGCGATCGAGCACATCGGTGATCGCGCCTTCCAAGGCCGCAACGTCCAACCGGCCTCTCAGCCTGATCGCTATGGCCACGTTGTACGCCGCGGAGGTGACGTCGAATTGATTGACGAACCACATGCGCTTCTGGGCCAGCGACAGCGGAATCGACTGCGGCCGCGGAAACGCCTCGAGCGGAAGAACGGCTGCTCCCCCTCGCGCCGTGGCGCACTCGACCGCCAACTGCGCAACGGTCGGCGCGTCGAACAACTCTCTGATCGACAGGTTCAACGAGAGTGAATCGTTCACGCGCGCCACGGCTCGGGCAGCGACGAGACTGTTTCCGCCGATCTCGAAGAAGTTGTCGTGAACACCGACTGCCCCGGATTCCAGAAGCTCCTCGAAGATCGCCGCCAACTGTGCTTCGAGCGGTGTTCTCGGCGCCAGATACGTCTGCGAACTGTCGAAGCTGGGCGCGGGCAGAGCTTTCCGATCGAGCTTGCCGGTCGAGCCGAGCGGAAACACGTCGAGGGCGATGACCACTGCGGGAACCATGTAGGCGGGAAGGAGACCTCTCAACTCGGCGCGCATGCCGTCCGTGTCGATCGAGGTGCCTGTCTCGGCGATGACGTAGCCGACCAAGCTGTCACCGACCACGTCGTCGTGATGGACGAGAGCAGCAGCTTGCGTGACACCGGGCAGCCTGAGCAACGCTGCTTCGACCTCGGCGAGCTCGATGCGCTGGCCGCGGATCTTGACCTGGAAATCGCGTCGACCGACGTAGTCGAGCAGCCCGTCGGCGCGCCACCGGACGACATCACCGGTTCGGTACATCCGGGTGCCAGCCGGGCCGTACGGATCGGCCACGAATCTGTCGGCGGTGAGATCGCTGCGCCCGAGGTATCCACGCGCCAGTTGCACTCCCGCCAGGTACAGCTCGCCGTGAACGCCGACCGGAACGGGATGCAGCCGCCCGTCGAGGACATAGAGCTGGGTGTTCCACACAGGCGCACCGATGGGAACGGTGACGGTCATGTCTGGGGTGAATTCGGCGGCGCTCACGTCGACGGCAGCCTCCGTGGGTCCGTACAGGTTGAACAATCCTGCAGAACTCAGACGGGTGAACGCCTCCGCGGTGGTGGGAGCGAGAGCTTCACCGCTGCAGAACACCTGACGCAGGCTTGCGCACTGCCCGGCAGTCGCGACCGCGACGAATTCCGCGAGCATCGACGGAACGAAGTGCGCCGTCGTGACGCCTTTTTCGGCCATCAACGCCGACAGGTACCCGGGATCACGGTGCCCCTCCGGTTCCGCGATCACCAACTGCGCACCAGTCTGCAGGGGCCAGAACAGTTCCCACACCGAGACGTCGAAGGTCACCGGAGTCTTGTGCAGCACCACGTCCGACGCGTGAAGTGAGTACGCGTCTTGCATCCACAGAAGGCGATTGACGATCGAACGGTGTGATACTGCAACGCCTTTCGGCCGACCGGTCGATCCGGACGTGAAGATCACGTATGCAGCATTGTCCGGGAGGAGGGGTCGGATCCGATCAGCGTCGGTGATCGGCACCGTCGTGGACACGGGACGATCGAGATCGACGTCGACGATCGGGACTCGCGCGGGAAGTGCGCCGTGGTCCTGGGGCCGGCTCAGCACACAGATCGGTGCGGCGATGTCGAAGACGTACGCGATACGTTCGGCCGGATGGTCGGGGTCCACCGGGACATACGCCGCGCCGGCACGGATCACGGCGTGGACCGCGACGAGTAGTTCGGGTGACCGGCGAATCGACACCGCGACGCGCATGTCCGGGCCGACACCGTGGGCGATGAGGGTTCTGGCAAGTTCACTGACCCTCGCGTCGAACTCCGCATACGTCAGTGTCCGCTCGCCGTAGATGAGCGCGGCCCCCTCGGGCGTCCGGGCTGCCTGCTCCGCCACCAGGTCGGAGAGGGTGGTGATCGGTACGGCGTGTTCGGTGGCATTCCAGCGCTCGAGGACCAGTTCCGCCTCGCCCACAGCTGTGAGATCGACGTCGCCGACGATTGATTCGGGGTCGGCCGCTACCGCGTCGAGGAGCATCGTGAAGCGATCAGCGAGGCCCGACATGGTGTCCGAGTCGAAAAGTTGGCTGGCATAGTTCAACTGGCCGTCGAGATGGTCGCCGCGGTCGGTGAGAATGACCTGAAGATCGAACTTCGCTGCACCCGTGGACAGTTCGTCAACAGTGATGTCGAGCTCGGGCAAGGTGACCTCGGCGGGAGCAGCGCCTTGCATCACCAACATGACCTGGAACAGCGGTGCCTGGCGCTCTGCGAGGGATTCGACGAGTACGTCGTACGGCACTTCGGTGTGCTGCAAGGCCGCCACGTCGACGTCCCGGACGCGGGTGAGAACTTCACCGAAGGTGAGTCCCCCGTCGAGAACCGTCCTCAGCACCACCGTGTTGACGAACATTCCGACGACGTCGTCGAGGGCGCGCTCGCTACGCCCGGCCACCGGGGTGCCGATCGTGATGTCGTTCGCTCCACATTCTCGACTGAGCAGGACGGCCAGCGCGGCGTGGATCACCATGAACACGCTGACGTCGCATCGCGCCGCGATCTCGCCGACCCGGCGGTACGTCGCGGAGTCGATCCGGAAATCGAGATCTCCACCGCGCAGCGAGACACCTGCAGGCCGCGGGTGATCCATCGGCAGTTCCGCGAGCTCACCGCGTTCGGCGAGCGTGTGCGACCAGAACCGCAACTGCTCGGCGAGAATCGAATCCGGGTCGGACGCTTCGCCGAGCGCTCCTCGTTGCCATTCGCTGAAATCGCCGTACTGCACTTCGAGCGGCAACCACGCCGGTACACGCCCGCTCGCCCTCGACGCGTAAGCGACCATCACGTCACGAGCCAGCGGCGCCATCGACAGGCCGTCCGCTGCAATGTGGTGAACGACGAGGACCAGCGTGTGCTCGCGTTCGTTCACCTCGAGCAGAGTGGCGCGGATCGGCACCGATTCGCTGACGTCGAATCCCGTTCGTGCCAGTTCGCTCGCCCGCGCTGCGGCCGCTGCGGCAGGCACCGTTTCCACCTCGAGATGATCGAACATCTCGTCCACACCGAGAACGTGCTGGACCGGACCACGGGCGCTCTCGGGGAAAACGGTCCGCAAGACCTCGTGCCGAACGATCACGTCCCGCAGTGCGGTGAACAGTGCGTCGACGTCGAGATCGCCGGTCATCGAAACCGCGATCGGAATGTTGTACGCCGGCGAACTCGGATCGAGTTGATTGGTCAGCCACATACGTTGCTGAGCCAGAGATACCGGTATCCGGTCAGGGCGATCGATACGCGTCAGTGCTGGGGCGCGCGTGTTCCGCGAGTCCGCGAGGTCTGCGCGAGCAGCCAGAGCGGAGACGGTCGGCGCCTCGAAGAGGTCGAGAACGCTCAGCGTCGTCCCGAGTGCTCCGTTGACCCTCGACACGACTCGGGTCGCGATCAGCGAGTCACCGCCGAGGTCGAAGAAACTGTCGTCTGCTCCTGCCCTGGTGATGCCGAGCAGATCGCAGAACACCGCAGAAATTCGCTTCTCGGTCGAGGTCTCGGGGGCACGGTATTCGGCCGTGCCGCCAGCCGAATCGATGTCCGGTAATGCTTTCCTGTCGATCTTTCCGGCGGGAGTCAGTGGAATGGAATCGAGTACGACGATCCGCGACGGAACCATGTGCGCTGCCAACGAGGATCCGGCGTGGGCGATCAATTCGGAGTTGTCGATGTGCGTGCCCTCAGCCGCCGTGACGTACGCCGCCAACAGTGTTTCCCCACTCGGGCCCGAAACTCCGGCGGTGACGGCCTGCGCGACGCTCGGATGGCGGCGCAGTACGTCGTCGATCTCGCCGAGTTCGACGCGGAAACCGCGGATCTTGATCTGGAAGTCGCTCCGTCCGAGGTACTCCAGCTCACCCGCGCCGTTCCACCGCGCGAGGTCACCCGTGCGGTACATGCGCTCTCCCGCAACGCCGTTGGGGTCGGCGACGAATCGTTCGGCCGTGATCGTGGCTCGCGCGTGGTATCCAC
Organism: Rhodococcus sp. AQ5-07; assembly: GCF_009707305.1. Taxonomy (NCBI): domain Bacteria; kingdom Bacillati; phylum Actinomycetota; class Actinomycetes; order Mycobacteriales; family Nocardiaceae; genus Rhodococcus; species Rhodococcus sp. AQ5-07. The sequence continues at coordinate 1,697,367 of NZ_CP046099.1, forward strand.
GCGCCAAACCGATACCGCTCACATAGAGTTCGCCGGCGACACCGATCGGCACCGGTTGAAGCCGCGAATCCAGGAGGACGGCCGCGGCGCCGCGCATCGGCTTTCCGATGGTGACGGGAACATCGCTGCTCAGCGGTCCGGTCAGGGTGGCGACGACGGTGGTTTCGGTCGGTCCGTACGCGTTGAACATCGAGCGTCCGTGTGACCACTGATCTACCAGCGCGGGCGAGCAGGCGTCGCCGCCGGTCACGACCACTCGTAGATCCGGTAGGCCGGCGGGATCAACTGTTGCCAGCGCGGCCGGGGTGACGAAAGCGTGTGTCACCCGGCCGACGCGCATCACCTGGGCCAGTTCGTCGCCGCCGTACACGGTGGGCGGCGCTATCACCATCGTCGCCGCGCCGCCGAAGGCAAGGAGAAGTTCGAGTACCGAAGCGTCGAAGCTCGGCGACGAGAAATGCAGGGTGCGGTCGCCTGGTTCGACTCCGAACCTGATTCGTTCTTCGTCGGCGAAGCTGCTCAGCCCGCGGTGACTGACCACGACGCCTTTGGGGACGCCGGTAGATCCCGAGGTGTAGATCAGGTAAGCCGGGTCGTCGTAGCGCACGCGTGAGCGACGTTCGCCATCGTCGAGCGGTGCGTCCGAGCGGTACGCGTTCGGTTCGTCGGTGCTGAATTCGTCCAGAAGCAGCCAGTCCACCGAATCGGCGAGCCCGGCATGGTGCTCCCCCACGCTGATTCCGACAACAGCTCCCGAATCGGTGAGCATGTGCCGAATACGATCCTCGGGGTAGTGCGGATCGATCGGAAGGAAGGCGCCGCCGGTCTTGGCCACTGCCCACGTCGCGGTCACCGATTCGATCGACCTCGACAGTGCAAGGGCGACGTAGGTGCCTGGGCCGACTCCCCTGTTGATCAGTTCGCGGGCGAGTGTGTTCGACTCGGCGTCGAGTTCCCGGTAGCTCACCTCACGATCACCGAAAACGAGCGCTGGGGCATCGGGGTTCACAGCCGCGGCCCGGCGGAGGATATCGGGCAGGGTCAACGGCGCGGACGCGGTCGCTCCCTGTGCCGGCACCAGGGACTCACGCTCGAACTCGTCGAGAAGATCGAGATCTCCGACCGACGTTCGCGGGGCTGCCGCTGCGCCCGCAAGGATCCGCACCAGTCGCGAGAGGAAGGCTTGGACCGTGGATTCGGCGTAGTGCTGCGTGGAGTACGCCACCTCGAGGGCGCCGGTATCCGCGTGGACGTCGATCGCCACATCGAGGCCGGCAATCGTGGTCTCCTGCGAGCCGTCGTTGAGATGGACGTGCAACTCGGGCAGCTCGGGGATACCTGCCGCCGATCGAACCAACAACGTGTCGCGTTCTCGAGCAAGAAAACTCACGAACTCGTCGAACGGCGCCGCCGGATCGACCTCGCAGCGCAGTGGCGAAGTCCCCCACTCGGTCCTCGTTCCGATCAACACGTCACGGCGCTCGGTCGATCTCGACAACAATGCCGCAAATGCCGCGTGGACAACGGCGAAGAGTGAGACATCTTCCGTACGTGCAAGTTCGGCGACCGCGGGATCGAGCGGGAAGCTGAGCCGATTCGTAGTGGTCGGCTCCGATTCTGCGTCGATTCGCTCGAGCCCCAGCGCCGAACCCTCGTCGGAGTCCCCCAGATATCCAGCCCAGAACCTTTCGGTTTCCCTCCGCTGCGCACTGCGTGCCCCGGCCTCGGCGCTTGCCGGATGAATCCGGTTCATCGGCGTACCGGCCGGTGCTGCTGTCAGTTCTGCGACCAACTCGGTGAACGCCCGGTGGTGTTCAACCAGTTCGTCGTGACCGTAGCGATTGGGGTTGCCACGAAAGTCGATCAACGTCTGAGCTGGGTCGCCACTCTGGTACACGTTGACCAGGAGATCCTCGACGGGCCCCGACGTGACGATGTGAAACTCGCCGGTCAGTGATCCCAGTGTTATCTCCTGCCGGAAGAGCATCACATTCATCATCGGACCGGACAGTCGTGCATCGCCGACCGCCAAGCCCGCATCGCGCCTGATGTCTTCGAGACTGCATCGCTGATGACGAAGCGCGCCGAGGAGTTCGAGTTGGACCCGCCCGACCAGATCGTCCACGCTTTCGTCGGGGTCGACGTGGATGTGAAGGGGCGCGACGTTGACCAGCATTCCGCCGGAGCGTTGCAGCGGTGCCGTGGTCCTCGCCGAGACCGGCAGATTTATCAGAACGTCGTCGTAGCCGGTGTTGCGAGACAAATAGCACGCCAGTGCAGAAATCAGCACCGCCGCCGCAGTGGCACCGGAACGCGAATTCCACTCGTCCAAGGCAACAAGGCTGTTCGCCGACATCGCGGCACTGACGAGTTCGCTACGCGCGGTCGGAGGTCCCTCACGCGTTGCCAACGTAGAACCGTGCTCGACGCCGGACACTCGCTGGGCCCAGTATTCGCGGTCGGCCTCGAACCGACTCGATTCGCGGTACTTCTGATCGAGTTCGGACAGCGTCGTGACGTCGAGCGCCTTGTTTACCGCAGGCTCCCGGCCCTCGACTGCTGCGGTGTAGATCGCGGCAATGCGATTCACTATCGTCATTCCGCTGTATCCGTCGAGAGCAACGTGGTGAATCCTGGTGTACCACAAGTAGTCTCGATCGCCAGTTTGGAGAATTGTCATCTCGACGAGACGATCACGCGTCAAGTCGAGCGTCGTCGCGTAATCGTTGTCCATCCACTCCGACGCAGCCTGCCGAGGGTTCTCACGCTCGCGGAAGTCGAAGTAGTCGATACCCGGATCGATCGTGAAGTCCACGATCTGGCACGGCTCACCATCGGGGTACATCAACCGCAGAAATGGCGACTCGAACTCGTGGGCGGCCTCCACTGCAGCGCGGCTGAGCAGTTGCATGTCCAGGTCGCCGTGGAACTCGATGTACTGCGCAATGAAATACGGCACCGTCGGGTGAAGTTGCTGCGCAAACCACATACTGCGCTGCACCGCTGACAGGGGAAACGCCCCTGCCGGCAGGCTTCGCGATCCGGTCAGCGGATCGATCCTCTTGTCGGTATCCATCACGACCACCCCCACACAGCGTTGTGACGATCAGCGCCGGGAACTGTGGCTAGGGGATTGAAGAGAAACATCGCACCGCCTCGATATCGAGTGGAAACCATGTGGCGATCCTGCGAGAGCGCAGCCGAAGGTCATCGACCTCGACGAAGGGTCGCTTCGAAGTCCGAACCTCCCCGAAGGTCCGAACTCAGGATCAGAATTTGTCGTCGTCAGGCGTCAGGCGCACCGCAGTGCTGCGGTGCTCAACGCAAGGCTAGAAACCGGTTGCCCACACCTGCTTCACCGGAAACGTTCGGCTTCACGGGCAAGTTCGGTCAACCGTTCACACAACTGTGCGAGTTCCGAACTTTCGGCTCCCTCGGCAACAGCAGTCGCCACATCTTCGGCGGCGCAGCGAACCTCGAACATCCGATCCACCAGTTCGACGGCCTCGACGGCGGTCAAGATGACGGCGTCAGCCGGGATCGTCGTGCCCTTGACGGCATTGCGCTGCTCGTACGCGCGCTGGCGACAAGACTGGCTGCAGTACCGGCGACGACGACCCACTCCCGTCACCGCGACCTCGCGGCCGCACCACACACACGGGTTTCCGGAACGCGCAGTCTGCGGTGATCCGACGCGTGTGCTCTCAGCCATGAGTCGACACTGTACTCGAGATTCGGACGCCTTCGCTGAACGCGCGCGGTACCCGGTAAGATGGAGAGGTTGCGTCTTCTCGCCACACGGGAACCAATCGGGTGCTCGTGGCGTTGTAGATGAGTGTGAGCGTCTACTCCCCAAGTCAGGGCGCCCACCAGCGGTGACGAACGAAGAGAGGACACCACCATGGCAGATCGCGTACTTCGAGGTAGCCGTCTCGGAGCTGTGAGCTACGAGACCGACCGTGACCATGACCTCGCGCCCCGTCGTATGGCCAAGTACAAGTGCGAGAACGGCGAGATCTTCGACATCCCGTTCGCGGACGAAGCCGAGATCCCCGGCACCTGGTTGTGCCGCAACGGCCTCGAAGGCGCCCTCATGGAGGGAACTGCCCCCGAAGCCAAGAAGGTCAAGCCTCCCCGCACCCACTGGGACATGCTGCTCGAGCGTCGCTCGGTCGAGGAACTCGAAGAGCTCCTCAAAGAGCGTCTCGATTTGCTGAAGGCCAAGCGTCGCGGCGCATGAACTAGCACTTCGATCAAGACCGTCCGGTTCTACACCGGGCGGTCTTTCTCGTTCTACGGGGAGTGATCGTTCACAAGTCGACGTCATACTTCGGCCCTTCTTCGACGTGGCAACTTCAGGATGCTTCGCGGTCCTCAAAGGCACTTCAGGACAACGTCATTCAGCATCCAGGCGCACTCGCGAGCCGACAGTGCGCGGATTCGCGATTCGCGCTGGAGAACCATCGGCACTGCTTCGTGCACCAGTGTGAGCTGTATCCCCCACCCCGCGACACACCAAACTTCGGTACCCCGCTCACGCCGATCGTGAACTGGTAGCCCAGTCACTCGGCCGGGTTGCTTGCCAAGTGACGTTGGCAAACAACCCGGCCGACTGGGGTGTGGGTAAATGACTTACGGTGCTGAACGGTACTTCCGCTACTTCGCGGTCACCGAGCGATGCTCTGTGCCGCGGTTCCTTGGCGGAGGCGGGTGATTTCGTTGCGTGATTCGACGACCTGGGAGCTGTCGTCGCCCTTGCTGACAGCAAGGTCGCTGCACAGATCCAGCGCGGCACGAACGATATGTCGTCGTTGGCGACGTTCGGTGCGAGTGGGTGCGGCTTTCGCGTAAGTGCGTTGTTGTCGCCATCCGCCGGCGGCTGTCACCTCGGCGTCGGTCAGGACGCCGGACTCGATTTCCGGGGCGAGAATGTCACGGACGAAGTGGGACTCACGTGGGTGCGCCCAGACGAACGCGATCCACAAGGCAGTGAAAGCGAAGACGATGTCGCCGATCATGATGACGAACACGAGCGAACTGCTGCCGCCGGCGATCGCGAGCATCGAATCCCACACGCCGTGGATCAGGATGGGTGCCACGATCAACGCCAATCCGCGTCCGATCCGCCGGGGCTGGGCCGGGGTGCCGATCAGATAGATCACGCCGGCGCAGAAAAGGGCTGTAAAGAGGGGATGAGAGACGATGTCGGAGTAGGTGCGGGTGGCGATGGAACCGATCAGGCCGTCGGTTTGGTGGGCGCCGAAGCCCTGCGTCGCGCCGGCAATCGAGTACAGAAAGTCTTCGCTGGTCTGAAATCCCAAGCCGATGAAAGCGCCGAGGAGCAGGCCGTCGGTTGCGGTGCGCACCAGTCGCGGTGCAAGCGCGAGGAGGACGACGATGCCGATGCCTTTGGCGGTTTCCTCCACGAACGGTGCAGAGAGGCCCGCATGCCAGTCCTGAGCCCATACCTGCCCGAAAATCTTCGTGTAGAGCGAGCCGACTGCTCCGTTCGCGGGTACTGCGATAGTGAACGTTGCTGCGGTGGCGCCCCAGATGAAGCCGGTGACCACTAGTCCTACGGGTTGGCGTTCGTAGCGGTCGATGTGCCGGAACCACCATGTCCAGACCGCGGCACTGATGATGCCGACGATGCCGGCAACGAGGAGTGCGCGCCCGAAGTATCCGGCGAAGGGGGCGAACATCTGCCAGCCTTTGACGAGGCCGAATCCGCACATCCACAGGTATATCCAGAACACGACGTTGCGTGGTTGGAAGAAGCGAAATTTCTCGCCCCAGGCCGTCGTATCGAATGCGCGGGAGCGGGTTTCGAGGAGATCGCTGCTCACTTGGTGTCTCCCTCATGTGTGCCGATGGAGGCGATCATGTCGGTGATTTCTCGACCGCGGGCGGCGATCTGATCGGGTGGGCCGACTACCTGTACCCGAATTCCCTCGCCGTCGGTGACGAATGTGGTCACCGATCCGGCGGACCGCGGAGTGTCAAAGCTGACCTGGACGCCGCTCAGACCCCCGTCGGTGCTGATCGGCTGGCGTGTACCGGAGACCGCAAGCACGGAACTGCCGTTCGTCGCAAGACTCACGGCATCTGTTTGGGAGAGGAGCTCGTCGGCAGTTCCACTGAATGTGTCGGCGTCGACGCTCACGGTGACGGTGCCGCCGGTCAACGTCACACGTGGGAGCGAATCGGACGCGCCATGTTGGTCGGTTCGGAAACCACTCTCGACATTCCAGCCCGCAGGTGCGGCGAAGGAGACCGTTTCGGTCACGGCCATTCGGTCTCCGGCGCCGGTTGGATCTTCGGAGGAGACAGCGGAATCGATGGCGGGCACGATCACGGTCCAGAGCATCCACACCCCCAAGATCGCGAGGGCGTGTGGGAAGACGCGTGTGTCGAGTCCGAGGAAGCGGTGATCCGCTGGTGGACGTCGTCCGTGTATGGGCTCGTGCTTGTGTGCAGTACTCGAAATAACGCTCAATTTCCCTCGTTTCCATTGCACGGCAGGTGCACTGACTATCGCAGAAACGGACAAATTCCGTGCATCAGCCGGCACCTGCCGGTCATCGAGACGATCGTGCACCAAGTTCCCGTCGGCGCGAGATCACCGAGAGCTCCTAGTCGACGGTGAACCGTCGCATCGCCAGATGTCCGAACACGCCGACCAGAATCAACGTGACGCCTGCGGTCACGGAAACGGAGTCGGTCACCAACCCCGCGATGCCGGTCACGGCTACGAACACCGGCAAAAAGTCGAACAGCCTGAAAATCGACTGCGGTGGTTCGGTTTCGAGGCCCTGAGCCTGAGCGGCCTTGTTCGGCGCATACTCGGGGTACCACTCGGTGAAGGAGATCGCGAAGAAGGTTCCGAGCAACTGCAGAATCCATCCGGTCCAGAAGTTGTCTCCGTCGTGCAGCAGTGCGTCTCCGAACAGGCCCACTGCGGCCGACCATGTGAAGGCGAGCGCCCACACTGCGGTGATGACGTAGTTGATGCGCAGAAACAGTGGCGTCGTCCAATACTCTTCAGGCGTCGACTCTTTCGCGTACTGCAAAGTGAAAGGATTGCGGAGCAGGATCGATCCGAAGGCAAAGACCACCAGCGCGATGTTGGTCAGTTCGCCTCCCCAGAGTTCGAACCACCGAATCGTGTTCGCCGACGCGAGGAGGCCGATGGCCGCCAGAACGCCGAAGAACACGACGTCGAAGACCTCCAACAGCTTCACCGTGCCGCCGCGCCGGTGACTGGCCGCCAAGATCAGCAGTGACAACCCGAGCGCGGCGGCCGCGGATTCCTCGAACCTTCCCGGCCCGGAGAGCAAGGACAGCAGGATCCACGGTGACAGCCCCGCGAGCGGTGACTGCAGCACCGCGTCGACGACACTGGTCTTGCGAACTGCAGTCTGGGGCCCGGTCTTCTCAGGCTGGGTCTTGTCTGGCTCGGTCTTGTCTGGCTCGGTCACAGGAGGCCGCCTTTACGCAGGAACGGGTGGCACAGCGAGTACCCGCGTAGGCGCCCCTCGGAACATCGGCAGCCCGATATCCGTTGCTCGGGTCAGATTGCCGCAGTCTCCTCAGGTGATTGCTCGGCCCGATCTCGGCGCCGGGCTACCAGCGCCAGTGAAATCGCACCGACCGCGATGATGCTGAGCACGATCTCCGGCGCCGGACCTACTCGGGTAGCGAGGGTGGAGCTGGTCGAGAGCGGCACCTTGGCCACAAGTGCCGCCGGCACGAACAGGTCGGTCTGCGAAGTCACTGCCCCGTCGGGAGCGATGATGGCGCTGACACCACTGGTTGCGGCCACAACGACGGCACGGCCGTGCTCGACTGCCCGCACACGGGACATTGCCAGCTGCTGATACGTCATCTCGGTGTCCCCGAAGGTGGCGTTGTTGGTCGGTACTGCCAGCAGCTGCGCACCATTGCGCACCGATTCCTGGAACGCCCGGTCGAACGCAACCTCGTAACAAGTCGCGACGCCGATCGGTACACCCGCTGCGTGGACAACGCCGTTGCCATCGCCGGGCACGAAATTGCCCGCACGATCGGCGTACGAGGAGAAGTTCCGGAAGAAGCTTCGGTATGGCAGGTATTCACCGAACGGCTGGATGATCTTCTTGTCGTGCTGTTCCTGAGGACCATTGGCGCCGTCCCACACGATCACTGAATTGGTGGTCGTCCGATCGGCATTCACGAGTACGGTGCCGACAAGAATCGGGGCTCCGATCGCTTCGGAGGCTCGGGTGATGTCGGCCGCGGCATCGGCGTTTCGCAGCGGGTCGATGTCAGAGGCATTCTCCGGCCAGATCACGACGTCAGGCTGATCGACGCGGCCCGCGTCCACCTCGGCTGCCAGTTTCACAGTTTCGGTGACGTGGTTGTCGAGGACCTGCTTGCGTTGCGAGTTGAAGTCCAAGCCCAACCGCGGAACGCTGCCCTGGATCGCGGCGACGGTGATCGTTCGGTCGCCGGAATCCATGGTGGCAAGAAACGGCGACACCACGAGAGCAACGATCACGGGCACGATGGCGGCGGCAACGGCTCCGAAGAATCCTCGGTCCCATCGTTTTGCCGCGACAACGACGACGACTGCTGCCAAGCCGGTACCGGTCAGGGCCACCGCGAAGCTGAGCAGCGGCGCACCGCCGATACTCGCGAGTGGGAGGAGCCATCCTTCGGATTGACCGAATGCGAGCCTGCCCCAAGGAAATCCGCCGAAAGGGACGCTGGAACGAAGCCACTCGGTAAGCGTCCAGGTCGCGGCAATCCACAAAGGTGCCCAAGGCAACCTCGCCACCAGTACCGCCAGCAACCCGAACAGTCCGATGAACAACGACTCCACCGCGGCCAACGCGATCCACGGGACCGCGCCCACGAACACACCGATCCACGGAAGCAACGGCACCAGGAATCCGAGACCGGCCAGGTACCCGTAACCGAAGCCGGCACGAAGACGCAATCCGCCTCGACCGAAGTTCGTCAACACGCACGTCAGAAGAGCGATCCCGACTGGCGCCAGAAACCACAGCGGACGAGGTGGGAACCCGGCGAAGATCAAGAATCCGCCTGCGGCTGCGTACAGCGAACGTAGCCATGCCGAACCGGTGAGCACAGCGCTCACGCGGGAGCGATCACTGCTGGGCGCCTCTGCGCCGGCCTCACTCACTCGTCGAGCCGCGCTGGTAGACGACGCGTCCGCGATGCACCGACTTGATGCAGACCGGAATCGGCGCATCTTCCGCCAGCCTGGGCAGAGCGGGTACTCGCGAGCGCGGATCGGTAGACCATCGCTGGACCGAATCGGCCGGTGCACTGACTTCGAGTTCGCCTGCCTCCCACAACACGTAGGAGGCGGGTGCACCCGGATTGAGCGTTCCCGCGGCGCCGTCCCGCACTCCGCCCGCGCGCCAGGCGCCGCGCGTTGCGGCGGAGAAGGCCGCACGCGGTGAGATTCCACTTCCGTCGGTGCGGTGCTGGACAGCGGCGCGCAGCATCGCCCACGGCTCGATGGGGGTGACCGGGGCATCGGAGCTGAATGCGAGCGAGACACCCTTACCGGCAGCAGGTGCAAACGGATTCAACGCTGCTGCGCGGTCGACTCCCAGGCGCGTGGCGTACAGACCGTCGGTACCGCCCCACAGTGCGTCGAACACCGGTTGGACGCTCGCGATGACACCCAAGGCCGCGAAGGTTTCCGCGTCGGCCATCGACATCATTTCCGCGTGCTCGAGGCGGTGACCCAACGCGGCGACCTTCGGGCCACCCAGTTCGTCGGCGACCTTGCGGAACGCGGCCGCTGCCGACGAGACGGCACCGTCACCGATCGCATGGAAGCCGGCCTGGACACCCGCGAGGGTGCAGGCCCGGATGTGTGCGGCGATCGCGTCGACGTCGAGATAGGCGTTGCCCGTCGAATCAGGTTGGTCTGCATAGGGTTCGAGCAGCCACGCGGTATGCGAACCGAGCGAACCGTCGATGAATAGATCCCCGCCGAGTCCGTCTGCTCCGGTTTTGTCGAGGAGTGCACGAGCATCCTCTTCGGTGTCGACGCGCTCACCCCAGTAGCCCCGAACCTCCACTCCGTGGTCGTGGGCCAGCAGTTCCTGGAAATCGGTCAGTCCCGAGATGTCCGGTCCCCCGCACTCGTGCACTGCGACGATCCCGCGGGAGGCGCACAGATCGAGCGCCGCGGTACGAGCAGACGCGCGCTGAGATTCGGTCAGCAGGTTCCGAGCCGCATTGCGCGCCAGGTGGTGTGCGTCGAAGGTCAGCGGGCCGTCGGCCGAGTATCCGGCAGTGTCGGCGAGGCCGGAGATCCCGTCGCGCAATGCGCTCGAGCACGCGGCCGAGTGAACGTCGATCCGCGAGAGATACACCTTGCGGCCAGGGGCAGCCGCGTCGAGATCCGCGGTCGAGGGCGGCGTCTGATCTGCCCACTCGGTGTCGTCCCAACCGTGTCCCCAGATGACTGCGTCGGGATGGGCAGTTTCGGGGTTTGCCGCTGCGAATGTTCGTACTCGCGAGAGGCATTCGTCCAGTGAGTTCGCGCCCACGAGATCGAGACCGACGAGATTGAGTCCCAATGCAGTGATGTGGACGTGGGTGTCGACGAACCCGGGAGTGACAAACGCACCGCCCAGGTCTTCGATCTCCGCGGCGGGGTGCAACGCCCGTCCGGCGCGCTCGTCGCCGACCCACACGACGGTGCCGTCGGTGATGGCGATCGAGGTCGCGTCAGGTGCAAATGAACTGTAGATCCGGCCGTTGACCAGCAGACGAGTAGTCACGAGCACCCAGTCTGCCTGTTAGTACTGCGGCCCCCGCGAACGGGTGGGTGTATCCGTGTCCAGAATCTCACCCTCGAGGACGAGTTCCTTGCCGTTGCTTGCTACGTACTCGGTGGTTTCGGGTGTCTCGACGATGATCTCGCCGTCGATCACCTCGCCGTTTCCGCGCATGCGCGCCGCGTAGCCGCCGGTTCCGGCGAAGGCGTCACCACCGGCGGCAAATGCTGCTGCGCGCTTGCCTGCCAGGAGCACCGCAAGCGGGCGGAGCGCCCACCGGGTCGGCGGAATCAGAAGCAGAAGGCCCAGAACCGAAGTCACGAGTCCGGGTACGAACATCAACGCGGAGCCCGCCGCGACCAAGGCGCCGTCGGCGACCGCCAGTGACGGCGATCCCTCACCTCGCGTTGCCTTGCGGAATCCGTCCATGACTCGTCGCCACTGCGAACGCATGAGGATCAATCCGACAAGCGAACCGGCGAGAAACAGCAGCACTGTCCAGGCGACACCGATGGCGTTGCCCACGATGACCAATGCGGCGATCTCGACGATCACGTAGAGGAGGAATACGGCGGCGATCATGACGTCCCCTTTCAGACGGTCTATCCGTTCAACGCTCGAGGGGCCGGATTTTCTCCCGACAACGACGCAGAGGTGCAAAACAGGCGAGTGCCGTGAGTCACACGGGCCTTCTCTCGCGCACGTGCGACTTGCCTGGCGTTAACTAACGCTCCGCTAACGATTCTAAACCTCAAGTTGACGTTGAGACTATGCGCATGGTCAAGTCACTTCGGGCCGCATTTCCCGGCCTCATGAAATGAAGGAGCCCGACATGAGCCGACTCCCCGGCAAGACACTCGCCCGACGCATTCCCGCTGCCATCGCCGGCACTGCCGCCGTCGTGGCACTCACCGCCGGCAGCACGATGATCAGCGCGGGAACCGCGGCCGCAGAACCGGTAGTACCCGAAGGAATTGCCGCGCTGATCGCGCAGGCCGCAGCCATCTCCCCCGAAGCCTCTGCTGCTGTTCAGCAGTTGATCGGCACGGCAGGCGCTGATCAGATCACGACCGCCCTCGATCTCCCGGACATCGGCGTCACCAAGCCGCAGTCGTTCATGTACCCCGCACCGACGGTCGGGTGTGGCGTGGCCGGTGAACCTGTCACCGTCACCCTCAGCTCCGCACAGGCCGGTCCGAACTTCCCGTTGCCGCCGTGGGTCGAGGCCGACCATCTCCGGTTCCAGGCAATCCCGGGTTACGTCGGCATACCCAAGACCTCAGGGTTGAGTGTTGCCTGGATCAACGTCGGCACCTTCAAGGGTGGCATCGTCCCGTTGGACGAGAAGTTGCCCGTACTCGATACGCCGTTGCTCTCGAAGGTCGTCGACACCGGCGACGGCAAGGTGTTTGCCGCTCTGTTCGGCAATGTCGATTACGCAGACGGGAAGACCTGCATCGTGCTGCCAACAGTGGGCGCTTTTGATGCCTGAGCAGAGCGAAACGCTCGCTGCCTGACAGGCGGCTGGCCTACGCGCCCGGAGTTACCAGTCCGGTCTCGTAGGCCAGCACCACCGCCTGCACACGATCACGCAGATCGAGTTTGGTCAGAATGCGTCCGACGTGCGACTTGATCGTCGATTCGGACAGGTACAGCTGCTGTGCGATCTCGATGTTCGACAGTCCCGTGGCCACGTGCCCGAGGACTTCGCGTTCGCGTTCGGTCAGGACGTCGAGAACCACCGGATCGCGTCGCGGCGCCGGACCGTCCACGATGAACCTCGACAGCAGACGACGTGTCACCTTCGGGGAAACAACCGCATCACCGGCCGCCACGCTGCGGATAGCCGACACGAGGTCCTCGGGCGGGGTGTCTTTGAGAAGAAACCCACTCGCTCCGGCACGCAGGGCGCCGAGCGCGTGTTCGTCCAGGTCGAACGTCGTCATGACCAGGACCCTGGATTCGATCCCGGAGGCAAGAATCTGCTCCGTCGCTTTCACCCCGTCGACAATCGGCATCCGCACATCCATCAACACGACGTCAGGCTTCAGCGCCACCGCCGCTGCGACCGCCGCGGCTCCGTCACCGGCCTCACCGATGACCGAGATGTCCTCATGTGCTTCGAGCACCATGTTCAGGCCCATCCGCATGAGTTCCTGGTCGTCGACTAGCAGCACGGTGATGGGCACGGCGTAAACCTATCGGGCCTGAGACGTCGGTGCCAATGCGATTGCGGCGAGCCGGTATCAATCGTGGATCTCGAGCGGCAACTCTGCGTACACACGCCAACTGCCGTCGGGGCGTCGTCCCGTCTCGAGTGTCCCGTGCAGTACCGCCACCCGCTCACGCATGCCGACCAGTCCGTTGCCCGAACCGTGAGCGAAGGTCGAGCTCGACGTTCCGTTGTCGACGACCTCGAGCAGTACCGCGGTCTCGGTGCGGCGCACGGTGACTCGGGCCTTCGGGTTCGCGCCGGCGTGGCGGAGGACATTGGTCAGTGATTCCTGAACGAGGCGATGAATGCCCAGGCTGACCGATGGACTGACGTCGTCGAGCTCGCCGGTCAGCTCGAGGCGCACGCCGAGACCGGCAGCCCGCATCATCTCGACGACCTTGGCGATGCCGGCCGTTCCGTGTTGCGGCATCAAATCGCTACTGACCTCGGTGCGCAGAAGCGAGACGGTCCGGCGAAGCTCGGCAAGCGCGTCACGTCCGGTGCTGGAGATGTTGCCGAGCGCCTTCTTCGCCAACGCGGGATTGGAATCGACGGCGTACGAGGCGCCGTCCGCCTGAACGATCATCACGCTGACCGCGTGTGCGACGACGTCGTGGAGTTCGCGGGCGATCCGGGTTCTTTCCGTCGCCACCGCATCCTCGGCGCGGCGGTCTCGTTCGTATTCGGCCACTTCGAGTCTGGCGGCCACTTCCTCGTCGTAGGCACGTCGCGCGCTCAAGAACTCGGCGGTGATCCAGGCCAATGCATAGAGCAGCGTCGCGATGATGATCGTCAGGATCACGTCTTGGCGGATGACGAGCAACGAGAAAGTCATGTCCAGGGCAAGGAAGCACGCGAATATCGCCCCGGTACGCCGATCGACGTACGCAACGAGTGTGTAGAGCGAAACTCCGAGCGCCAGCAGGCCTGGATGTTCCGCAGCCGGATCCCCGGTCGCCCACATCATCAGGGTCGCGAAGTACGACATCGACAATATGGATGCAGCGGACACACGCGGATATTTGCGACGCCACACGACGGGAAGGCAGATCAGAAATCCGACGACGAGCTGAGGCCACCGCTCCTCACGCGGCGAACTGACGAACGTGACTACCTCGAGCGCGAAGAACACGAGCGCCAGCGCGCTGTCCGCGATCATCGGCTTTCCTCGCAGCCACAGGCTGAACCTCCGCATGTGCTCAAGAGTGTCACAGCTGTGAAAGAGTCACCGCCGTGGATATTGCTGATTGGGGACTGCTGATGACGGCAGCAACGGCGGCGGGTTGGGTGGACGCCGTCGTCGGCGGCGGCGGATTGATTCTGTTGCCCGCGCTCTTTCTGGTCGCCCCGCAATTGACCCCGCAGGCCGCACTGGCCACCAACAAACTGACGGCATTCACCGGGACGAGTGCTGCGGTGTACACGTTCTCGCGTCGAATCCCGATGCAATGGCGGCAGATGGCGCCGGCAGCCGCCTTGGCTGCGGTGACGTCCGCGTGCGGGGCGGCGGCCGTTTCACTGATCGACAAGAAGTACTTCATTCCGATCGTGATGGTCGTACTCGTCGCTGTCGCCGTCTTCGTGACAATGCGGCCGACGCTGGGCACCACGATCGCCACTCATCGTCCGACGCAGCGCAAGACCGTCCTCGTCCTGCTGCTCTCCGCCGGACTCATCGGGCTTTACGACGGTCTGCTCGGACCCGGTACCGGCACTTTCCTCATCATCAGCTTCGCCACCTTCCTCGGAACCGAATTCGTTCGGAGCGCAGCCATGGCGAAGGTGATCAATCTCGGTTCCAATTTCGGCGCGCTCGCCTACTTCGCCGTCACCGGGCATGTCTGGTGGAGTTTGGGTTTGGCGATGGCGGTGTGCAACGTTCTCGGCGCGGTCATCGGTTCGCGGATGGCGCTGAGCAAGGGATCCGGATTCGTCCGGATCACGCTGTTGGTGGTCGTGATCGCCATGGTGATTCGCCTCGGATGGCAGCAGTTCGGTTGAGATCGGCGGTCGTCGGCTAGCGTCGTGTGCGTGACCGTCACCCGAGATGTCGATGCAGATTTCCTCGCCCTCCCGCTGCGAGCTGTCGCTGATGCGGCGCTGTCGGCAGCGAGAACAGCCGGCGCTCAGCACGCCGATGTTCGTGTCCACCGCGTGCTCACACAGTCGATCCGCTTGCGCGACGGCGTAGTTCAGGCGGTGTCCGACGGAGACGAGATCGGGGTCGCCGTCCGTGTGATCGTCGACGGCACGTGGGGATTCGCTTCGCACGCCGAGGTATCCCCTGACGTCGCGGCTGCGCTGGCACGCCAAGCGGTCGAGGTTGCGAAGGCATTACGCTCGCTCAATCGGGATCCGGTCACCCTCGCCGACGAGCCCGTCTACGCCGACGCGACGTGGGTGTCCCCGTACCTCGAAGATCCCTTCGCGACACCGACGGCCGACAAGGTAGCGCTGCTGGTCGACTACTCCGGACGGCTTCAAGCCGCTGACGGCGTGGATCACGTCACGGCGAGTGTCCTCCAGGTCAAGGAGCAAACTTTCTACGCGGATCTGGCCGGTTCGTCGATCACCCAGCAACGGGTGCGTCTGCACCCCGAGTTCGAGGCGACCGCCGTCGACAAGTCGGCCGGCAGCTTCGAATCGATGCGCACCTTGGCGCCGCCGGTAGGTCGCGGATGGGAGTACCTCGGGGCGCAGAGCACGTGGAACTGGGGCGATGAGCTCGCGCAGATCCCGGAGTGGCTGGCCGAGAAGACCAAGGCACCGACCGTCGAAGCGGGTCCGACCGACCTCGTGATCGATCCGACCAATCTGTGGCTCACGATCCACGAATCCATCGGACACGCCACCGAATACGACCGGGCGATCGGCTACGAAGCGGCCTACGCCGGTACGTCGTTCGCGACGCCGGACAAGCTGGGAACGCTGAAATACGGAACGCCACTCATGCACGTGACCGCCGATCGCAACGAAGAGCACGGCCTGGCCAGCGTCGGATTCGACGACGACGGCGTCGCCTCTCAACGGTGGGATCTGGTGGCAGAGGGAACACTGGTCGGGTATCAACTAGACCGCGTGTTCGCGCCGAGGCTGGGGCTGACGCGTTCCAACGGCTGCTCGTACGCCGACTCCGCACATCACGTTCCCATCCAGCGAATGGCCAACGTCTCGCTCTCCCCTGACCCTTCTACGGACACCTCGACCGCAGACCTGATCTCGCGAGTCGAGAACGGCATCTACGTCGTCGGTGACAAGTCCTGGTCGATCGACATGCAGCGCTACAACTTCCAGTTCACCGGTCAGCGGTTCTTCAAGATCCGTGACGGAAAACTCGACGGTCAGGTACGTGACGTGGCGTATCAGGCGACGACGACGGATTTCTGGGGCTCGATGGAGGCCGTTGGCGGTGAGTCGACCTGGCGCCTGCAGGGCGCGTTCAACTGCGGCAAGGCGCAACCCGGTCAGGTTGCGGCGGTCAGCCACGGCTGCCCGTCCGCTCTGTTCCGCGGAGTCAACATCCTCAATACTCGTTCGGAGGCTCAGCAGTGATCGATCCGCAGCAGGTCGTCGAGCGTGCATTGGCCGCGAGGACGGTAGACGAATCGTTGGTGATCGTGACCGATGCGAGTGAGGCGTCGCTGCGGTGGGCCAACAATTCGATGACCACCAACGGAGTTTCGCTGTCCCGGACGTGGACGGTGATCTCGATCGTGCGCGAGGGTGACATCGCGAAGGTGGGCACTGTCAGTTCCAGCAGTGTCGATCCGGAGCAGATTTCCGCACTCGTACAGGCAAGCGAACAGGCTGCGCGCACAGCCACTCCGGCTGACGACGCGTCCGACCTGATCACGCAGTCGGCGGCAGAGACCGACTGGGACCTGCCGGCCGCCCTGACCGACATCGGTGTCTTTGCGCAGTTGGCTGCCGACCTGTCCACGGCCTTCGACAGTGACGACCAGTTGTTCGGCTTCGCTCACCACCAGTTGCACACCACCTGGCTCGGAACTTCGACGGGCGTGCGACGTAGAACGGCTCAGGCCACCGGCTCCGTGGAGATCAACGGCAAGCGCGGCGACGCCAGCGCCTGGGTCGGATCCGGAACTGTCGATTTCACTGACATTTCAGTGCCGAATCCTTTGTCGCAGTTGACCACTCGACTCGACTGGGCGGAAAATTCGGTCAGTCTGCCCGCCGGCCGCTACGAGACGATTCTTCCGCCTTCGGCTGTCGCGGACCTGATGATCTATCTGATGTGGACCATGGAGGGGCGCGGCGCCGAAGAGGGCCACACCGCACTTTCCACCACCGGTGGTACCCGGATCGGCGAAAAGCTCGGATTGCCACTGACACTCACCTCCGACCCCGGCGCCGAGGGCTTGCAGTCCGCGCCGTTCGTGATCACGACGTCGTCGAGTGAATCCGTCTCACTGTTCGACAACGGTATGGAGATCGAACCCGTCGACTGGGTCCGAGACGGCGTCGTCAATGCACTGGCGTACCCGCGCCACGCTGCACGAGAATTCGGTCGACCTGTCGCAGTTCCCGGCGACAATCTCATCCTGACCGGTGGTGACGACACCTCGATCGAGGACATGATCGCAGGTACCGAGAAGGGGCTACTGCTCACAACCCTCTGGTACATCCGTGAGGTGGATCCGACGACGCTGCTGTTGACCGGACTCACCCGTGACGGGGTGTATTTGATCGAGGACGGCAAGATCGTCGGCGCCGTCAACAACTTCCGTTTCAACGAGAGCCCGCTCGATCTCCTGCGGCGGGTCACCGAGGCTGGACGCACCGAGATCACGCTTCCCCGCGAGTGGAAAGACTGGTTTACCCGCACGGCCATGCCGCCGATGCGGATTCCCGACTTCCACATGTCCTCGGTCAGCCAGGCGCAGTGATGACGAAGGTCGTGATCGCCGGCGGTACCGGCGCTCTCGGCCGCCGAATCAGCGACGATCTCGCCGACCGCGGGTATGACGTCGTGGTCCTGACTCGGTCACCGAAACCCGGCAGGCACAGGCAGGTTCAGTGGGACGGTGTCACGGTCGGCGACTGGGCAGGAGAACTCGACGGCGCCGCGGTGATCAACCTCGCCGGCGAGTTGGTCGATCGCCGACCCACCCCGGCAAACATCGCACTGCTCACCAGTTCCCGAGTCGATCCGACCCGCGCACTGGTCGAAGCGTCGAAACTACTGGCGCACCCTGTTCCGGTGTGGATCCAGGCGAGCACGCTCGCAATCTACGGCGACGCCGGAGAGACCCGACTCGACGAGGCTTCCCCACTCGCTGACGGACCACCTCAGATGACCGACGTCGCAAAGGACTGGGAGGCAGCGGTCGAGGGAGCAAACACGTCACGAGTAGTGATCCTGCGAACCAGCGTCGTGTTGGAGAAGGGCACACCGGCGCTCGAGCGACTCCTGTTGCTCGTACGTCTCGGTCTGGGCGGACGCGTTGCGTCAGGTCGACAATGGACAAGTTGGATTCACATCGACGACTGGCTGTCGATCGTTCGTTGGGCCCTCGAACCCGATTCGGCTGCCTCGGGGGTGGTCATCGCGACTGCCCCGGATCCCGTCCGCAATTCAGAACTGATGGCCGGGCTGCGCAAGCACCTTCACCGGCCACCTGCGCCGCCGACGCCCGCTGTCATGGTCAGATTCGGCGCGTTCCTGCTGCGCAGCGACGCTGCCTTGGGCCTGACGGGTCGTCACGCCGTGTCGAAAGTGCTGACGGACAACGGCTTCCCCTTCACCTATCCGCGGTTCGATTCAGCGTTGGACGATCTGCTCGGCAACTGACGCGGTCAAGCTGCAGTGATGGCAAGTCCGATCGTTCCGGTCTTGCCGCGGCGCAGGAGACTGCCTTTCATGGTGATCCAGCCAAGGATTCCGTAGCGACGCGCGATCGCGTCGCGAGCATGATCGGTGCCCGGCGCGTCGAGGATCTCGGCGACGGCGGCAATCGGTTCACCCTTCGGATTTCCCCTCGCGTCACACGCGGCGACTGTGACCGAGGGGTTTCGCTTGATGCGCTTGACCTTGTAGGAATCGGTGACGGTCCACATCAGGAGCTTGTCGCCGTCCGGCGCGGCCCAGAGCGGCGTCGCCACCGGCGTTCCGTCCTTGCGGAAGGTAGTGAGTAGGACGTACTTGGCCTCGGAGACGCGCTTGAAGTCGGAGTTCACTCCTCGAGGATAGGGGCGGGAACCTCTCACTGGACACCGATGAGCCTCGGCGACTACCCGGCGACCTTCCGCAATCGGCTGAAACATGCCACTTATGCACGTTTTATTCGGTTTCTGTGCGCATTCAACATGCCGTTTCGTCCCCAAACTGCATCTCGAGTTATTCTGAGGCAAATCGTCGAACTGGGGAGTCGAACAAACACATGCAGCGTCGTGACATGCAGCGTCGTGACTTTTTCAAAGCGGCCGGAGTGGGGGCAGCAGTTGCAGCCGCGACACCGCTCATGTCG
This sequence comes from Rhodococcus sp. AQ5-07, assembly GCF_009707305.1. Lineage (NCBI taxonomy): Bacteria > Bacillati > Actinomycetota > Actinomycetes > Mycobacteriales > Nocardiaceae > Rhodococcus > Rhodococcus sp. AQ5-07. The sequence goes on from NZ_CP046099.1 coordinate 1,716,872, forward strand.
ACCTCGATCAGCCACGCCGCCCCCGCGCCTCTGCGTGCGCTACCGATGGGTGCCGATCACTACCGCGCACTCGTCCCCGAGTTGTTCGTACTCTCGCCCACTCCCCCGGAACATTCCGAAGCCATCGTCATCGGGTCAGGTTTCGGCGCCAGCGCGACCGCTCTCCGGTTGGCGCAGAGCGGCACCCAGGTCACCATCCTCGAACGCGGACTCCGATGGCCGCATGATCCGCAGCGGGAGATTCACACCTCCGACATGCTGGCCGACGGCCGCGGAGTTTTCCGGCGCACATCGTTCACCAACCTCACCGGACTCCCGGTGGTGTGCGACTACTTCAGCGGCGTCCTCGATGCCACCGACTACGAACACATCTCGGTCTGGCGCGGCGCTGCAGTCGGCGGTGGTTCCATCATCTTCACCGGCGTGATGATCGCGCCCGAGCGCCGATTCTTCGACGCAGTCTTCGGCAACTCCCTCGACTACGACGAGATGGCGTCCACCTGGTACCCCAAGGTGCGCCAGATGCTGCGTCTGAGCCCGTTGCCCGAAGATATTTACCAAACCCCGAATTTCGGCCACTCGCGTCGTTGGGATCAGGACGCTCGTCGTGCCGGATTCGATCCGCAGCGGATCGACGGGATCTGGAACTGGGACGTGGTGCGCTCAGAACTCGACGGCCGAACCCGAGCCTCGGCCACTGTCGGTGACAGCAACATGGGTAACTCCAACGGCGCGAAGTTCGACCTCACACAGAACTACATTCCTGCCGCCGAAGCCACCGGACGAGCCACCGTCTGTTACGGACATCAGGTGCTCGCGATCAGTCGCGAACGTGATGGACGCTACGTCGTCGACGTCGAATCGACGGATCCGACGGGTGGCGTTCTGGCCCGGAAGACTCTTACCTGTGACCGTCTGTTCCTCGGCGCCGGTTCGATCGGCACCTCCGAACTGCTGGTACGCGCCCAGGCGACGGGCGCGCTGCCGAACCTCAACGAACACGTCGGTAAGGGCTGGGGAACGAACGGCGACGCCGGGATGGTGCGCTCGTTCGGCTTCAGTGACGGCACTGCGCAAGCCGCACCGTCGGCATCACGGATCGTCGACGAGTCGGGAATGCCCCTCTCCCTGGAAAACTGGTACGTCCCCGGGCTACCCGTCAACATGGGCATGCTCGGAACCTTGGGTATGACCCTCGATTCGCAGCGTGCCGACTTCGCCTACGACGGGGGCAACGATCGGGTGGTGCTGAACTGGCCGAAGAACGGCAACGACGCCACCGTCGAGGCCCTGCGCGCCGTCCAGAACAAGATGGCCTTCGCCGGCACCACGCTGCCGTCCGCCTTGCCGTTCGCGAAGGACGTCAATTCCTCGTTCACCGCGCATCCCCTCGGCGGTGCGGTTCTGGGCAAGGCCACTGACGGCTACGGGCGAGTCAAGGGCTACGACGGCCTGTACGTGATGGACGGCGCTGCCATTCCGGGCAGCACCGGCACCGTCAATCCGTCACTGACCATCACTGCTCTGGCGGAGCGGAACATCGCTCAGATCATCAAGTCCGGACGCTGAAACACTTCAGCGCCCGGACCTGCCGGTGATTCTCGAGGTTTACTCCCCCTCGAGTTCGCCTTCGGTTTCGAGGTACACCTGACGCAAGCCGTCGAGTGTCTTCTGCTCGGGGTGCTCCCACATGTTGCGCTCGGCGGCTTCGAGGAGCCGCTCGGCGATTCCGTGCAGGGCCCACGGGTTGGATTGCGTCATGAACTTCTGGTTCTGCTCGTCCAGAACGTAGGTCTCGGCGAGCTTTTCGTACATCCAGTCCGCGACCACGTTGGTGGTGGCGTCGTATCCGAAGAGGTAGTCGACCGTGGCTGCCATCTCGAAGGCACCCTTGTACCCGTGACGGCGCATCGCGTCGAGCCAGCGGGGATTGACCACGCGCGCCCGGAAGACACGTGCGGTCTCTTCCGAAAGTGTGCGTGTGCGAACCGATTCCGGCCTAGTGCTGTCGCCGATATATGCCTCGGGCGACTTTCCGGTCAGCGCGCGCACGGTGGCAACCATGCCGCCGTGGTACTGGAAGTAGTCGTCCGAATCGGCGATGTCGTGCTCACGTGTGTCGGTGTTCTTGGCCGCCACGTTGATTCGACGGTAAGCACTGCGCATGTCGTCGGCTGCCGGGATTCCGTCGAGCCCACGGCCGTACGCGAAGCCGCCCCAGTTGGTGTACACCTCGGCGAGGTCGTCGTCACCGCGCCAGGTCTTGGAGTCGATGAGTTGCAGCAGTCCGGCGCCGTAGGTTCCGGGCTTCGAACCGAAGATACGGGTGGTCGCACGCCTGGCGTCGCCGTGCTCGGCAAGGTCGGCCTGTGCGTGGGCGCGCACGTAGTTCTGCTCGTCCGTCTCGTCCAGTGCCGCGACCAGCTGAACGGCGTCGTCGAGCAGTGCGAGCACGTGCGGGAACGCATCACGGAAGAATCCGGAGATGCGGACGGTGACGTCGATGCGCGGGCGGCCGAGTTCTTCGAGATCGATGACTTCGAGGTTGACGACGCGTCGGCTTGCTTCGTCCCAGACGGGGCGAACACCGAGGAGCGCGAACACTTCGGCGATGTCGTCGCCGGAGGTACGCATTGCGGCGGTTCCCCACACCGACAGACCCACCGAGCGCGGGTATTCGCCGTGATCGGCGAGATAGCGAGCGGCGAGCGACTCGGCCATCGCCTGACCGGTCTCCCACGCCAGGCGTGAAGGAACTGCTTTGGGGTCGACGGAGTAAAAGTTACGACCAGTGGGAAGAACGTTGATCAGGCCGCGCAGCGGCGAACCGCTCGGACCCGCGGCGATGAATCCGCCGTCGAGCGCGTGCAGGACCTGCTTGATCTCGTTGTCGGTCTGCCGCAGACGCGGAACCACTTCGGTGGCCGCGAACTGCAGGATCTTCACGACGGTCTCGTCGTCGCTGAGTTGTTCTGCCGCAGCGGGGTTCCAATCGGCGTCGTACATGCCGCGAACCAGTGCGTGCGCCTTTTCCTCGACGTCGTCGACACGGCTGCGCGACTCGTCGCCGTCTTCGCTGAGCCCGAGTGCTTCACGCAAACCGGGGACGCTCTGTTCGCCGCCCCACATCTGACGGGCACGCAGCATGGCGAGGACCAGTTCGATTTCGGCGTCGCCCTGGGGTGCACGGCCGAGAATGTGCAGACCGTCGCGGATCTGGACGTCCTTGATCTCGCACAGCCAACCGTCGACGTGCAGGAGCATGTCGTCGAACACGTCTTCTTCAGGCCGCTCGGCGAGGCCGAGGTCGTGGTCCATCTTGGCGGCACGCATCAGTGTCCAGATCTGCTGGCGAATAGCCGGGAGCTTGGACGGATCGAGTGCGGAAATGTTGGAGTGCTCGTCGAGCAGTTGCTCGAGGCGGGAGATGTCGCCGTAGCTTTCGGCACGGGCCATCGGCGGGATCAGGTGATCGACGAGCGTCGCGTGAGCACGACGCTTGGCCTGTGTTCCCTCGCCCGGGTCGTTGACCAGGAACGGGTAGATCAGCGGCAGGTCGCCGAGCGCTGCGTCGGTGCCGCAGTTGCTGGACATGCCTAGCGTCTTGCCCGGCAACCATTCGAGGTTGCCGTGCTTGCCGAGGTGCACAACGGCGTCGGCGCCGAATCCGCCGTTGTCCGGGGTGGCAGCGATCCAGCGGTAGGCCGCGAGGTAGTGGTGGCTCGGCGGCAGATCCGGGTCGTGGTAGATCGCGACAGGCTTTTCACCGAATCCCCGTGGCGGCTGGACCATGAGGACGATGTTGTTGAATCGCAGTGCCGCGATGACGATTTCGCCGTCCGGATCCTGCGAGCGATCGACGTACAGCTCGCCGGGCGCTGTGCCCCAGTGTTCCTCGACTCCGCTGCGCAACTCTTCGGGCAGGGTGGCGAACCAGTCGCGGTACTTCGCTGCCGAGATGCGGATCGGATTGCCCTCGAGCTGCTCGGCAGTGAGCCAGTCGGGATCCTGTCCGCCGGCCGCGATCAGGGCGTGGATCAGCGCATCGCCGTCCTTGGCTGCCAGGCCGGGAACTGCGTCAGGGCCGTCGACCGGACCGAGATCGTAACCGGCAGAACGCATTTCGGTGAGCAGATCGATTGCGCTCGCCGGAGTGTCGAGGCCGACGGCGTTGCCGATGCGGGCGTGCTTGGTCGGGTACGCCGAGAGCATCAGAGCAACGCGACGCTGGGTGGTCGGAATGTGACGAAGCTTGCCGTGACGGACGGCGATACCGGCGACACGGGCAGCGCGCTCGACATCGGGGACGTACGTGGACAGCCCGTCGGAGTCGATTTCCTTGAAGGAGAACGGGACGGTGATGATGCGACCGTCGAACTCCGGCACCGCCACCTGCGTCGCGACGTCGAGAGGCGACAGTCCGTCGTCGTTCTCGTCCCAGGTGGCGCGGCTACTGGTCAGGCACAGCCCCTGCAGGATCGGGACGTCGAGTGCAGCGAGTGCGGCGACATCCCAGGCTTCGTCGTCCCCACCAGCGGACGCGGTGGCGGGCTTGGTGCCGCCGGCAGCAAGAACTGTCACGACCATGGCGTCGGCGCGGCGGAGCGTGCTCAAAAGTTCGGCTTCTGCGGTTCGCAGAGATGCGCAGTAGATCGGCAGCGCGGTTCCACCGGCCTCGGCGACCGCGTCGCACAACGCCTGGATGTACCGGGTGTTTCCGGCCAAATGCTGGGCGCGGTAGTACAGAACTGCGATGACCGGACCGCTCGCCGAGTCGAGATCGGGCGCGAAATCAGCGATTCCCCAGGAAGGCAGGTGGGCCGGCGGCTCGAAACCGTGGCCGGTGAGCAGGACGGTGTCGGAGAGGAAGTGGTGCAGCTGTGCCAGATTCTGTGCGCCACCCTCGGCCAGGTAGTTGTGCGCCTCGGCAGCAACACCGGCGGAGACCGTCGAGCACTCCATGAGGTCGGCATCCGGCGCGTGCTCGCCGCCGAGAACGACTACGGGGAGTCCGGAGGCGAGGACCATCTCCAAGCCGTCTTCCCAGCTGCGACGGCTGCCAAGGATACGAACGATCACGAGGTCGACGCCGTCGAGCAAGGGCGGCAAGTCCTCCGAGACCAGCAAGCGTGAGGGGTTGGCCCAGCGATAGGAGACGCCGTCGCCGGCTTCCTGGCTGGCGCGGGCGCTCAGCAGATCGGTGTCGGACGTGGAGAGCAGAAGAATCACGGGTGAAGCCTTCCTGGGGTTTCGCGCCCCGTGGCACAGATCTGTCATCGACGGCGGTTGAGGGTCTGACTCGTGTTTCCGAGCGGAAACACGTCCCGCTCAAGCAACACTCACAGTGGCGCGACCGCACCGGACTTTCACCGGTTTCCTCAACTGCCGTCACTGGTGGTGGTGATGCTACCGGTCCGCAGAAGGCACTCATGACAGGTCGTACCCTGGAGCCATGCCCACGGACCGTTCACAGCCAGACGCGTGCCCGGGTGCACTGCAAGTTCACCACGCCGCCGACGGCGCACTGGCACGCGTGCGCCTACCCGGCGGACTCCTCACCCCGGTCCAATTGCAGACGCTCGCCGACGCAGCGCGCGATCTCGGCAACGGGCAGATGGAACTCACCTCGAGGGGCAACGTCCAACTGCGCTCGGTCTCGGATCCCGAAGCCTTCGCAGCGCGAATCGCGTCGGCCGGCCTGCTGCCGTCCGCGACGCACGAGCGAGTGCGCAACATCCTCGCGTCCCCACTGTCCGGCCGTATCGGGGGCGTAGCCGACATTCGTGAACTGGTCCACCGTCTCGATTCGGCGATCCAAGCGGATCAAGCATTGGCGGATCTGCCAGGGCGAACCCTGTTCACCCTCGACGACGGGCGCGGAGACATCACCGGGCTACGGGGCGATTTCGGACTCCATGCGCGCAGCGCCACCGAGCATTCACTGGTGCTCGCCGGTCACCACACCACTCATCTCGTCCAGGCGGACGACGCCGTCGAATTGCTCCTCGAGGCGGCTCGATCATTCCTCGACGTCCGCGACAAGCACTGGCGCCTGGCCGAGGTTCCGGACGGAATCGAACGCACCCTCGAGCAGCTGGGTCTGAGCGCCGAGTCCACCGGTGCTGCGGACCTCACGCCGGATGCACGGCCCACCATCGGCTGGCTCGAGCAGCGCGACGGGACCGTAGCCCTGGGCGGAGGCTTGCGATTCGGGCTGCTCGACGCTCGGCTGGCCGAGTTCCTGGCCGCCGTCGACAAGCCCGTTGTCGTGACGCCGTGGCGATCGGTGCATATCTTCGACCTCGACGAATGGGCTGCCGAGCAGGTAGTCCGGGTGTTGGCGCCGATGGGGTTGATCTTCGACGAGAACTCACCGTGGCTCGACGTCACCGCCTGCACCGGAAGCCCGGGATGCGAGAAGTCGCTCGCCGATGTGCGCACCGACGCAATCACCGCCGTCGAGCAGGCAGAACTGCCCGTCGTCGGGCGCCAGCACTGGGCCGGGTGCGACCGCAGCTGCGGACGTCCCCGCGGGGACGTAGCGGATGTGATTGCGACGGGTGACGGTTACCGGGTGAATCCGGCCGATCGGTGATGCCTCTATCGTGTGGCACATGATCGAGTACATCCGTGACGGCGCGGAAATCTATCGCCAGTCCTTTGCCACCATTCGGGCCGAAGCCGACCTGAGCCGTTTCCCGGCGGATGTCTCGCAAGCCGTAGTGCGCATGATTCATGCAAGTGGCCAGGTCGATCTCGTCGACGACGTCGCCTTCACACCCGGTGTCGTCTCGGCTGCGCGCGCAGCTCTGCGCGACGGCGCGCCGATTTTCTGCGACGCCCAGATGGTGGCTGCCGGCATCACGCGCAAGCGTCTGCCCGCCGGTAACGACGTCATCTGCACCCTCGGCGATCCGCGGGTTCCCGTGCTGGCGTCGACCATCGACAACACTCGCTCGGCGGCTGCTCTCGAACTGTGGGGAGCCAAGCTCGAGGGCGCTGTTGTCGCGATCGGAAACGCACCCACCGCACTGTTCCATCTCCTGAACCTCATCGAAGCCGGCGCACCCCGTCCGGCCGCCATCGTCGGAGGTCCGGTCGGCTTCATCGGCGCTGCCGAGTCGAAGGAAGCCCTCATCGAACACGCCAGCGGGATCGATCATCTCGTTCTCCGCGGCCGACGCGGCGGCAGCGCGATCACCGCGGCCGTCGTCAACGCGATTGCGAGCGAAGTCGAATGAGTGCAGGCAAGCTCTGGGGTGTCGGTATCGGCCCCGGCGATCCCGAATTGGTGACCGTCAAGGCCGCCCGCGTCATCGGCGAGGCCGATGTGGTTGCGTTCCACTCCGCGAGGCACGGCAAGAGCATCTCCCGCGGAGTTGCAGCGCCGTACATGCGCGAAGGACAGATCGAAGAACACCTCGTCTACCCCGTGACCACCGAGACCGTTGATCATCCCGGCGGATACCAGGGCGCGATGGACGAATTCTACGAAGCGGCTGCCGAACGGCTGGCAGTTCACCTCGCGGCCGGTCGAACCGTCGCGTTGCTCGCCGCCGGCGATCCGCTCTTCTACAGCTCCTACATGCACATGCACAAGAGGCTGGCCGATCGCTTCGACGCCGAGGTGATTCCCGGCGTCACCTCCGTCAGCGCGGCATCTGCGGCACTCGGAAAGCCGCTGGTCGAGGGTGAAGAGATCCTGACGATCCTGCCCGGAACGTTGCCGCAGGCCGAGCTGACCAGGCGACTCAAGGAAACCGACGCCGCAGCCATCCTCAAGCTCGGACGTACGTTCCCCCCGGTCCTGCAATCGCTCGAGGATTCCGGCCGCTTGGATGAAGCGCACTACGTCGAGCGCGCGAGCACCACACGTCAACGCGTCGAATCCGCTGCCGAGGTCGACCCGGACGGAGTTCCGTACTTCTCGATCGCCATCGTTCCGAGCCCGTCGAACAACCCTCGACCTGCAACCGAATCCCGCGGCGAGGTGGTCGTGGTCGGACTCGGGCCGGGCGACACCGCCTGGACCACACCTGAAGTGGCGCATGAGCTTTCGTTGGCCACCGACCTCGTCGGCTACGGCCCGTACGTCGATCGCGTGCCGACGCGTCCGGGCCAGCGGCGCCATTCCAGCGACAACCGCGTCGAAGCGGAACGCGCCGCGATGGCGTTGGACCTGGCGAAGAACGGCGCCCGTGTAGCTGTCGTCTCGTCGGGAGATCCCGGCGTATTCGCCATGGCTGCAGCAGTTCTCGAAGTTGCCGCCGAAGACCAGTGGCGCGACGTCCCGGTACGCATCCTTCCCGGTATGACGGCGGCAAATGCTGTCGCCAGTCGCGTCGGCGCTCCCCTCGGGCACGACTATGCGGTGCTCTCGTTGTCCGATCGCCTCAAGCCGTGGGATATCGTCGCTCGCCGTATCTCGGCAGTTGCAGCCGCAGACATGGCATTTGCGGTCTACAACCCGGCGTCGAAGTCCCGGACGTGGCAGGTCCAAGCCATGAAAGACCTCGTGCTCGAGCACCGCTCCCCCGAGACTCCTGTTGTCATCGGGCGCGACGTTGCCGGCGCCGAGGAATCAGTTCGCGTCGTGACCCTCGGCGAGCTCGAGCCTTCCGAAATCGACATGCGGACTCTGCTGATCGTTGGATCGTCGATGACCACGGTCGTCGAAACCGGTTCGGGCCGTCAGGTGTTCACCCCGCGGCGCTACCCGGAGTAACCACCACTCGGCGATAGCATGGCGTCATGCCCGTCAACCGGACCCGGAAAGCCAGATACGCGCGCAAACGCAAACGCCGAATGGATCTGGTGGAGCACGACCTGTCCGTCGAGCAGTGGTCCGCGCTCAAAGCGGCCTGGGGTGGCTGCGCGTACTGCGGTGAGCCGGACGGGTCGCCGCAGCGTGACTGTGTGCTGGCGATCTCCCGTGGTGGGCGCTACACGCTCGACAACATCGCACCGGCGTGCCGCTCGTGCAATGCAAGCAAATGCAACAGCGAGGTCACTCTCTGGTTGCGGCGCAAGGGGTATGACGAGAAGGCCTTCCTCCTGCGACACGCGGAGATAGGTATCGAGATGAGGGCGCAGTTCTCGGAGCAGTCGTGACGACCCCGCACGAGTTGCGCCCGATCCTCGACGAGTTGATGGAGTTCGAACCTCTGTTTCACCGAACTCGAGTAGCGATGTCACGAGACGAGTTCGATGCGGTCGTCGACCCGGAGTTCCGGGAGATCGGAGCCTCCGGCGCTCGATACACCCGCGACTACGTGCAGTCGGTAGTTGAGCGCCGACGCCTCCGCGGCGAGGTGAACGACGCCGCCGAACTCGGGTGGACGGTTGACCGGCCAGCGCTGAGCAGGATCGCGCCTGACACCTATCTGGTGACGTACCGGCTGGCGCAGGCGCATCGTGTCACCGAGCGATCATCCATCTGGCGGTTCGCCGAGAATCGATGGAGTGTGTTGTTTCATCAAGGCACAGTCGTCGAAAGTGGTTTGGAAGCGTGAACAGCTCCACCTCCGCCTCGGGAGAGAGAATTGCACGGTGTGGGCACTTACACCTTGCGCACTCCGCTGACCCACGGTGATACTAGATGCAGTATCAATATTGCATGGGGAAGAGAGACAAGCTGCTCGCGCAAATGCGGACCGCGCCGCAGAACGTCACCTACGACGAACTGTTCGCACTCTGCATCGATGTCTTCGGCCAGGCCAGGCAGAACGCCGGGTCTCACGCCAAGTTCCAGACGCCGTGGCCGGGACCACGCATCAACATTCAAAAGGGTTCGGGCGGTAAGGCCAAGCAGTACCAGGTAGGGCAAGTTCTGGCAGCAATCGAACGCATGGAAGGAGAATCGCCGTGATCCCCGCAGTGGAGCACTACACATACCGAGTCGAGTGGTACGAACCAGACGGAGAGTTCCTGGGAACCTGCACGGAGTTCCCTGGCCTGTCGTGGCTCGCGGATACTCAAGCAGCCGCCCTCGACGGCATCCGTACAGCGGTGGCCGAGACGCTCGCGGACATGGCAGAGACAGGTGAGCGGATCCCCGAACCGCTGAGCGAGCGCGGATATTCGGGCAAGTTCCAGGTCCGAATCACCCCGACTTTGCACCGCAAGCTGGCACGAGCAGCCGCCGAGGAAGGAGTTTCCCTCAACGCGTTGGTCTCCGAACGTCTCGCGTCCGCGTAATCAACGGGGCACCGAGGGAACGTCGATCTCGCAGTAAGCCCGAGCGCTGGAGCGTGTTGTTCCAATCAAGTCACAGCGGTTGAAAGGGATTTGTAAGCGTGAACGAATCGATCCACAACCCCACCATTCCGCTTTGGGTGGACATCACCTTCACCGTCTTCGTTCTTGCCTGGATCTTCATCACGATTAGCGTGCTCGTGGCGATCGTGCGCACCGACTTCGACCGCTCGGGCGGCAAATTCTGGTGGTCGGCACTGGTGATCGCGGTGCCTGTACTCGGTGCGCTCGTCTGGTTACTGTTCGGTCGACCCCCGCGTGACTCCAGGTCCCGAACCTGATCTACACCGACGGCCCGGCAGTAGTCTGAGTACGGTCCGGTGCTGTCACTCTGCGCGTATCAGGGGAGAACAACGAGATGAGACCACTTCGATACTCGATCAACGTCACCCTCGACGGCTGCTGCCATCACGAGGCGGGGCTTCCACCCGACGAGGAGTCGATGCGCTACTGGACCGCTCAGATGGAACGAGCCGATGCTTTGCTGTTCGGCCGGGTGACCTACGAGATGATGGAGTCGGCGTGGCGGCGGCCCGCAACGGGGGCGTGGCCTGACTGGATGGACGAGTGGGAGATCCCGTTCGCCGAGGCAATGGACCGGGCTAAGAAGTACGTCGTGTCGAGCACGCTGAGCGGGGTCGATTGGAATGCCGAACTCGTGCAAGGCGACTTGGGGTCAGCGATTCAACGGCTCAAGGAGCAGCCCGGCGAAGGTCTGTGGGTTGGCGGCGTGACACTCCCCCTGGCATTGGCAGACCTGGGACTGATCGACGAGTACGAGTTCGTTGTGCAACCGGTCCTTGCCGGACACGGACCGACGTTGCTCGCCGGTCTGCACGAGCGCATCCAGCTTGAGCTCGTCGACCGCCACGAGTTCCAGTCGGGTGCAGTCGCCGTGCGATATCGGCCCACTCAAATACCGCCCCCGGGTCAGGTATCGGACGGGTAGTCGACGCATGGCTGGACATGCGCGGTTGAAACCACATGTCGTCGCCTCAGTTCGGACGCGAGAAGAGTTTCCAGTCTTGTTCGGTGTTCGGTATTGACCGGATACTCGGCACAGCACGAGCATTAGCCACCGAAGTTCTCCGGACAATCCTCGACGAGATCGAAGTATCGAACTGGATCACGAACAAGTTCGTTCCGCCCGGCGGACCGTAAGGACCACTCGTCGCTATCGAACACTCTGGCCCCCTATTCCACGGGCACTGCACCTCGAGCTGTAAGCACCCCCGGTCGAGGGCCATGCTTGCGCGCACCCTCGCGCGCCTCAGCAAAAATGGCCAAGCTGGACGGCTACTAGCGAGCGAAGGATCAAAATCGTATCGGCGTCCGACACAGGCCGGACGCCGATACGTGTTCACGTCAGCTCACAGGAGCGCCACCGCTCCCGCCGAGGTGGCGGGCGAAGAACCGAGCCGAACTGTCTCGCTCGTAGTCGGGCACGGGATAGTGCCTGCCCGAGTAGGCGTGCAGCGTCTTCTCCTTCGAACCGAAGGCATCGAACAACGCCACCCCTGACGTGCGGTCGTAATCCTTGTCGTCCCAAGGGATCCGGTACTCGACCGGGACCGTGAGCTTTCGCGCTGCCTCGATGAGGGAGTCGTCCACAAAAACTCCCCCGAAGCTCATGGCAGCGATCCTGGATTCGACCGGGGCCAACATCAGCCCGGTCACGACCCCTAGCGACACGCCGCCGAAGCCGATCGGAGCGTCGGCGTTGACGTCGGGCAGTGTTTGCAGAGCGTCGATGGTCGCCTGCCATTCCGGCACTGCACGCTCCGCCAACGATCGGTTGTACTCGACGACGATCGGGGCGATCGGCTCGTGGGCCGCCCTAGCCTGGTGGATCGCCTCGACCCACTGTTCGTCCTGTGTGTTCCGCGGCCGGTCGCCGTGTCCGGGCGCGTCGATCGCGGCGACTGTGAACCCGTGGGAGCTCACGCTGTGGAGCGCACTGGCAACCAGTCCTGGTGCCTTCTTGTGCATGCCGCCGGAGTGCCCGGACAGCAGAAGGGGTGATTCGACAGATCCGGACGCGGGTGACCAGAGCACACCGGTGATGTCGTCCAGAGTGAAATGGCGTTCGACGACCCCGTTCAACGTCGTCTCGGAAGTGAATTCGATGGTCTGAGAATTGGATTGCATGGTGTTACCTTTCGGGATGCCTACTCGAGGCGCTCCCGGCGACACCTACGTCAATCGCCGATCCGTGAACACGAGTGGGAGCACCCACATGGTTACAGCGTTCATGGGTCTCACCTCCTGGCGTGTTGTCACGGTCTCGCACAAGCTATCAATCCGAACCGAAGCTCGTCCAATCATTTTCCGGACCACTGATCCGACAGACGGCCCTGCCAGTTCTACGATCGTGTGTAGTAGATTCCAAATGACAACCAACCGGTCGTTATGAGGAGCCTGATGTCGGTCGATCCAGTTCTCGCGCAGTACAGCGACTACGCCTTCGCGTCGTCTTTCGCGATTTACGTTCTCGCCCTGGTTCTTTCCGTCGTCGACTTCGCCAGCGCACCCCTCTCTGCCACAGTGCGACCGGCACTCGCACATGCCGGAAGTGCATCGAATCCGGCGTTGCCCGGCCGGATCGCATTGCCGCCGAATCGAACCCGCGCCCATCGTGCGGGTCGCGCTGCCATGTCTCTCATCGTCGTCGCCCTGGTGCTCAACGTCACCGCGCTTGCACTTCGCGGCATCTCGACGCACCGATGGCCTCTCGGAAACCTCTACGAGTACGCGCTTTTCCTCAGCGCGGCATTGGTGGCATGCTGGCTGGTCATTCTGCGGCGGTACCCGATTCGATCGTTGACCATCTTCGTTCTGTCACCCACCGTGGTGCTTCTGTTCGTCGCCGCCGCAAGCATGTATGCCGAGGCAGCGCCGGTCGTACCCGCTCTTCGTTCGTACTGGATCGGCGTGCACGTCACGATCATCGTCGCCGCCTCCGGCATCCTTACGTTCGCAAGTGCGGTCAGCGCACTTTTCATGATTGCCGAGGTGGGTCCGCAGTCGAAGAAACGCGCGTTGCGTTGGATTGCGGCACGACTGCCGTCATCCGAATTGCTTGACCGCGTGGCCTACCGAACAACGGTCGTCGGGTTCCCATTGTTCAGCATCGGGGTGATCTGCGGGGCGATCTGGGCGGAAGCCGCGTGGGGACGTTTCTGGGGCTGGGACCCCAAAGAGACGGTCTCGTTCATCTCCTGGGTTCTCTATGCCGCGTACCTCCATGCGCGCGCTACCGCAGGGTTGAAGAACATGCGTGCGGCATGGATCAATGTTGCTGCGCTCGCAACCATGCTTTTCAACATGTTTGCAATCAACTACGTCGTGTCGGGATTGCACTCGTACGCTGGATTGAATTGACGCCTACAACGGGTCAAACCCGCGATCGGTCGACGCTCGCGCGGACGGCACGGATGTAGCGGCGCGTCACAAACGCCTGAACTCGACGTCCGATCGGAGCGCCGAGACGCACCCACCACGTTCCAGGCTTGGAGAATGCGACGATCTCGATACGAACCGCTTGGCTGGTCTCGTCGAACTGGACGACAAACAACTCCTCCCCGCATTCGGGGTGGCCTGCGCGGGTTCCGTACGCGAAGCCCTTGCGATTGGGGTCGTCGACGACATAGACGATCCGAACCGGGATAGTCACCGGACCGAGTCCGAAAGTCGCATCCTGACCTGCCACCGCGGTCGGGGCTGCCGTACGGACGGTCAGACCGGCTCCGCGGTGCATTCCCCATTCCAGGACGGTACGAGCTGCGACCTCGAAATCTTCACGTCCGGATCCGACGGTCGCGCTCTCGTGAACGTGGTGATAGCCAGCGGGGAGAACGCCTGCCGTCGCGCCCACCTCGAGGTACGTCAGTCCGCCCGGGCCGGACACCATCACTGCTCGCGTCGGTGGCTGAGGATGTTGATCACGTGACCGTCGGGGTCGGCAGCGAAGAACCTGCGCACACCCCACGGCTCCTCGGTGACGGGGTAGACGATCGTGTCGCCGCGCTGCACCGCGGCCTCGTACGCTGCGTCGAGATCGTCCACCTCGACGGAGACGTCCGGCACGACGGGGGCATGAGCGTCGTGCGTCATGACGCTGATCTGCAAGGACGGATCCGTCGGCGAAGCCAACGTCACGATCCACCCGTGATCCATGACAACTTCGAGGCCCAGCACTTCGGTGTAGAAGCGCTGCGCGGCCTCGAGTGAACTACTCGACAGATCCGAAACTATCCGCGTGACGGCCATGTCCCGCAGGCTACGCCGCCGCCGGAGTCCACCGCGACTTGACGAGGCGCTCGATGTCACCGGAAAGTTCGTCGCTGACGATTCCCGGAAGCAGGATCTGCCACATCTCGTCGACACGATCCGGAAGGTCCGAGCGTCGGGTGAGAACGTTCGAAACCAGCTGTACCCCGGTGAATGCCGAGGGCATGAACCTGCCGAACGATTCTGCGCTGACCGATTTTCGGATTTCACCTTCCGCCTGAGCTTTGGCGGTGAGATCCGTGATTGCCGAGATCCATTCGGCGTACGGTTCCACCGGCCCCTCGTACGTGCTCAGTTCCAGCGTCAGGCGAATGCCCGCGCGAACGATCGGCTCGTCGACAATCTGACGTGCCATTTCGTGCGTGAGCATGATCATCTGTTCCAACGGGTCCTTGCCCGTCGCGGAAATCGCCTGCACCGATTCGATCGAGAGCCGATGCTGTTCGGCAATGATGAATTGCGCGAGCTCGTCCTTCGACGCGAAATGGAAGTACAACGCGCCCTTGGTAGTACCGGCCCCCGAGACTATGTCGGCCATGCTGGTGCTGCCGTAACCAGTCTTCTCGAACTGCGCGGCCGCGCCGGCAACGATTTGCTGCCGAGTCAGCTCGGCGCGTGCTTGCTTGACCACTGAATCCCTCTCGTCCTCCAAAGGCCCCCGCCCAGCAAACCCCACGGTTCGCGCCACACTCCAGCTATACCCAAAAACTTCACAATTGCCCCACATTACCAGCGCTCCTTCCATTGCTTCAATTACGAATGCAACAAAGGCGCTGGTCAGACGTCCGATTTAGAGGGAATCTCCTCTCCCCAACGTGCTTTCGTCAACCCGCGCACGGTCCACCAAGTCTCCGACTAGGAGCGTCAACTCCATCATCTGGTCCGTGATTTCCTCACGCAACTGCGTTGCATCTGCCTCGGAAATCGCGCCGGACTTGGTATCGAAAGACATCAACAACTCGATATTGGTGCGAAGTGCAGTCAACGGAGCCAGAAGGTCCTGGCCCGCTTCGGTGATCAGACTTCTCTGGCGCGCCCGCGATTCCGACAACGTCCCGAGCATCCGATTGAAACTGACTGTCAACGACGCCAACTCGTCGTCGCCGGTCACCGGAATCGGCGCAAGATCATCCGTTTCGGCAACCCGCCGCGTTGCCGCAGTGAGTCGCGCAATTGGTCGTAATCCTGTGCGTGCCACAGCATCTCCGGCCGCATAGGCGAGTGCGATGCCGGCCGCCCCGAGTGCCGCCAACACCACTGCGAGTCGCTTGAGGACCGAACGGGTCGGCCCCAAGGATTGGGCGACAACCAAAGTTTGGCCCGCAACCGAGGGCTCGACAAGAATTCGATACGCATCGACGGTTGCGATCGTCTGCGACGAATTGCCGTCTGCGATCGACCTGATGGCGTCTGCGCTGGTGCTGAACGGCGGCAGACCGGGAGTCGCCGTCACCAAGGCGCCGTCGGCAGTGAGAAGCCCCACCGCCTGGATGACCGCTGTATCCGCGCCGGCCGTCAATCCCAGAACCGGTGTGACACCGCCGAAATTGACGGTGTCGGTGATCGCGTCACTCGTGCGCTCGAGTTGTCGATCGACGTTGCCTTGCAAATACGCGTTGAACACGATGTACACCGCCGACGCCGACACGATCACCGCGATCGCCACCAGCCCTGCAGTCAGCAATTTTACGCGCGCGTGGAGCGTCCGCACGTGAATTCCCGATGGTTTTCGACGGCTCATTCCGGGAACCGACACTCTCATGCGCGGTCCCGCAGTGCGGCGTCGAAAGATCCCAACATCCCTCCAGTATGGTCACGGAACCTTAGACGAACCTGAAGCGAACGCGATGTCGGCCTCACAGCGCCGTTCCACTACCGAAAGCCGTGAGCCAGTCCACCGCCCCGGCTTCGGTGTCGAATGCCGGAGCGGTCGCCGGGATCGGTGGTCGTTCGACGACGATCACCGGGATCGACAATTGCCTGGCGGCGGCGATCTTTGCGTACGTCTGCTCGCCGCCACTGTTCTTGGTGATCACGACGTCGATGCCGTGAGTTCTCATCAGATCGACTTCCGCTTCGACGTCGAATGGGCCACGTGCGAGCAGCAATTGCGAATGAGGCGGCAATGTCCCTGAAGGCGGATCGATGGAACGCACGAGAAACGAGACGTTCTTCACGCGGTCGAACGCCGAAACTCCTTGCCTCCCGATCGTCAGAAAAGCGCGTGAGCCGATCGTCGGCACCAATTCTGCGGCGTGATCGAGATCGCGTACCGGAAGCCAGGTGTCGCCGGGTTGCTCGCGCCACGGGGGGCGTCGGTACATGGCGTACGGAACGGAATTCGCGCGGCACGCGTCGAATGCATTTTTGGTGATGCGAGCGGCAAACGGATGCGTGGCGTCCAGCACTGTACGAATATCGTTGGCCGACAACCACTCCGAGAGTCCTTCGGCTCCCCCGAACCCACCGATGCGCACTTCCCCCTCCGGCCATCGAGGATCACGAACCCGGCCGGCCAGCGATGTGACAACTTCGAGGTCGGCTGAACCGGCCAACCGAGAAGCGATCACTCGGCCTTCACCCGTGCCGCCGAGCAAGAGCACGCGACGACGAGTACCCGCCGAGGTCAGTGTGTGCTTCTCTCACGCGCCGCCGAGTAGAGATAGCTGTCCGGGAATCCTTCAGCAGTCAACACTCGGCCGACGATCACAACGGCCGTCTTCGTGATGCCGGCTGCATGAACAAGTTCGACGACCGTCTTCAAAGTGCCTCGAACAACGATCTCCTCAGGCCGCGAGGCGAAGGCGACGACCGCCACCGGGCAGTCCTCGCCGTAATTGTCGGCCAACTCGGATGCGATCTGTTCGATGCGATGAGCGCCGAGGTGAATCACCATCGTTGCGCCGCTGCGGCCCAGGGACCGCAGATCCTCGCCCTCCGGCATTGCCGTCGACAAGGTGGAGACTCGGGTGAGAACAATGGTCTGCGAGACGCCTGGGACGGTCAGCTCACGCCCCAGTGCAGCTGCTGCCGCGGTAAATGCAGGAACACCGGGAATCATGTCGAAATCGACACCCGCGGCGTCCAGGCGACGAGCCTGCTCGGCCACCGCGCTGAAGATCGACGGATCACCGGAGTGCAGACGCGCGACGTCCAGCCCGGCGGAATCCGCTTCGACAAGGATTGCGGTGATCTCGTCCAGGCTCAGGCGAGCGGTGTCCACGACCTGCGCCCCGACCGGGCACCACTCGAGCAACTCCGCTGGGACAAGGCTTCCGGCGTACAAGCACACAGGGCTCGCAGCGATGATGCGTTGCGCGCGGACAGTGATCAGATCTGCCGCACCGGGACCCGCACCGATGAAATGAACGGTCATTGTGTGGATTCCTCCGGCGTATCTGTGTCTGCGCCTGCAGACGGCTGACTTTTTGTGACGGACCATTGGACCACCGGAAGTTGCGGTCGCCAAACGTTGAACGCACCCAAAGGCTCGGCGCGCTGCACCTGAAAGCGTCGCAGCGTCCCACCCTGGCGACTCATCCAGCCGAGCAGCAACGATTCGGACTCGGCAGTCACGGCGTTGGCAACCAGACGCCCGCCCACGCTCAACTGCTCCCAGCACGCTTCGAGCATTCCCGGTTGCGTGACGCCGCCGCCGACAAACACCGCATCGGGACGCCGAACCTCGTCCGCAAACGCCTCGGGCGCGGTCCCTTTCACGGCCAACGCAGGCACGCCGAGATTGAGTGCATTGGCACCGATCTGCGATACCCGGCTCGCCACCTTCTCGAATGCTGTTGCAGTGCAACGCGGGTGGGTTCTCATCCACTCGATAGCGACGGTTCCCGACCCTCCGCCGACGTCCCAGAGGTGTTCTCCCGGCGCCGGTGCGAGTGCGCACAACGTCAATGCGCGGATCTCCTGCTTGGTCATCTGACCGTCGCCGACAAAGGCAGCATCCGGTAGACCCGGGATTCGAGTCAGCCGCAACGGATGATCGACCGAGATGCACTCGACGGCCAGAACGTTCAACGCGTCCACGTCCTCGTCCGCGTGATCCCACTCGTCCGCCACCGTGACGGTCCGCGATTCCTCGGCCCCGCCCAGCTGGGCCAGTACAGTCAGAGTCGATCGTCCGAAGCCCGCGCCGGACAACAGACGTGCCACCTCCCCCGGTGTCGAGCGCCCGTTGCTCAGAACCAACAGGCGCGCGCCATCGACCACTGCCGCCAAGACGGTCGCCGAGTCTCGGTTCACCAGGCTCACGACGTCGACCTCGGACGATGCCCATCCCATTCGCGCGCTCGCCAACGCCACCGACGACGGGTGGGAGATCACTCGCACGTTGTCCGCGCCGAGCAGCCGGACCAACGTGACGCCGAGGCCGTGGAACATCGGGTCACCGCTGGCGAGAACACATACTTTGCGGTCCGCGTTCTCGGCGAACATCGACGGCAACGCCGGAATCATCGGAGACGGCCAGGTGAGCCGGGTGGGCGCACGCCGTGCCCCGAGATGTGCCGCCGGGACCAAGTCCAACTGGCGCGGCGATCCCATCAGGACCTCCGCACCGAGGATTGCGCCCTTTGCGCTCTCGGACAGCCCGTCCCAGCCGTCGGCGCCGATGCCGACGATCACCACCGGGTGTGCGGTCATCGCGGCATCCGGCGCCAGATCGTCTGAGGCAGAAGCCGCATGACGAAGAACACCGGCTGCAGAATTCGCGGAACCCACACCCGAGTCGCCCCGGAGTTCAGTCCCCGTACGACGGCGTCGGCGACCTGCGACGGAGTGCTCGACATCGGGGCAGGCGACATTCCCTCGGTCATCTTCCCGATGACGAACCCTGGCCGTACCAACATCAACTGCACGCCCGAACCGTGCAGCGCGTCGCCCAGACCGCTGGCAAAACCTTCCAAGCCGGCCTTTGCGCTCCCGTAGACGTAGTTGGCGCGGCGAACCCGAACGCCGGCGACGGACGAGAACACCACGATCTTTCCGGTTCCCTGTCGGCGCGTGATCTCCGCGAGGTGCGTGAGGATGCTGATCTGCGCCACGTAGTCGGTGTGCACCACCGCGACCGCATGCGCCGCGTCGGTTTCGGCACGCGCCTGATCGCCGAGAATTCCGAAGGCCAGTACTGCAACCGAAATCCGACCGTGCTCGGCGACTACGGCGTCCAGGAGGTCTCCGTGCGTGTCGACGGCGTCGGCGTCGAACTCGACGGTGGAGACGCCGACCGCTCCGGCGTTCCTGAGCATCTGCTCCTGCTCCGACAGCTCGCCGCTGCGTCTGGCAGCCAGAACGATGTTGCGGCCCGGCGCGAGCCTGACCGCGATCTCGAGGCCGATCTCACTTCGTCCGCCGAGGAGCAGTACCGTCTCGATGTCATTCACGTTCGCACCCGCAGTCACCGCTCCAGTGTCCTGGATTACCGTCGTGGCATGACGCTCACCCCCTCCACCACGCCATCGGCACAGCAGACTCTCACCGAAGACGGGCTGAAGTTCGTCGGTGAATACCACCTCGCGACACTCACGACGTTGCGTCCGAACGGCACCCCACACGTCGTGGCCGTCGGGTTCACCTGGGACCAGGAAGCCGGAAAGGCGCGCGTGATCACCAGCGGTGGTTCACAGAAGGCGATAAACGCAGCGCGTGGCGGATACGCCGCAGTCAGTTCGGTCGACGGTGGTCGCTGGCTCACGCTCGAAGGGCCGGCACGCGTGCTCGCCGACGAGGACTCCGTGGCCGACGCCGTTCGGCGCTATGCCGAGCGGTACCGCCAGCCACGGGTCAACCCAGCGCGCGTGGTCATCGAAATCGACGTCACCCGCATCCTCGGGTCCGCGGCGTTCAAGGAAAGCTGATCAGCCGAGGACAGTCAGGCCGTGCGGACGGTTGTTGAACGACTCGCAACCGTCCGCGGTCACGACGACGATGTCCTCGATACGGGCACCCCAACTGCCGCGGAAGTAGATTCCCGGTTCGATGCTGAAGGCCATACCTTCGACGAGTTCGATGGTGTTGCCCTCGACGATGTACGGCTCCTCGTGCACGGACAGCCCGATACCGTGACCGGTGCGGTGAACGAAGACCTCCGCAAGACCTTGTGCGGCAAGCACTTCGCGGGCGGCAACGTCGACGGATTCTGCGGATACTCCTGGCCGCACCGAATCGACGGCAGCCTGCTGTGCCGCTTCGAGTACCGCGAACTGCGCTGATACCTCGGCGGACGGCTGCCCCATGCTGTACGTGCGGGTGGAATCCGAGTTGTAGCCGGGCTCGACCGGTCCGCCGATGTCGATCACCACGATATCGCCGCTCTCGATCACCCGGTCCGAAACCTCGTGATGCGGATCGGCGCCGTGCGGGCCTGATCCGACGATCACAAACGCGGCCTCGGTGTGCCCCTCTTCGAGAATCGCCTCCGAAATTGCCTCGCCCACTTCGGCTTCCGTACGGCCGACGATCAAGAACTCGGCCATGCGGGCGTGAACACGGTCGATCGCCGCACCGGCCCGTCGCAACGCCTCGATCTCGGCGTCGTCCTTGACCATCCGCAATTCACGCAATACGCCGGTAGCGAGGATCGGCAACGCGCCCAAGGTGTCTGCGAGCGGGATCAGGTGCAATGCAGGCATCGCATCCGTCACCGCAACCTTGGCGCCGGTCGGGAGTTGCGCCGCCACAATCGCATACGGGTCGACACCGTCGACCCAGTCGAGGACGGTCAGCCCGAGATCGCCCACCGCCGATTCCTTCAACGACGCCAACTCCAAGCGAGGAAGCACGACAGACGCCTTCGCCGTGTCCGCAGCGATGACCAACGCGGTCAAGCGCTCGAACGAGTCGGCCCGAGAACCCGTCAGGTACCGCAGATCCGGGCCTGGAGTCACCACCAGACCGTCGAGTCCTGCTGATCGAGCCAACTCCGCGGCGCGAGCGATACGTGCGCCGTAGACGGCGCTGGAGAATCGGGAATCCTGTTCGGCTGGAGACGTCATGGCTTACAGGTTAGTGCCGACTGGCAGGATGGTGACCATGAGTGGGCCATTGCTTCTCCTCGACGGTGCCAGCCTGTGGTTTCGTGCGTTCTACGCGCTGCCCGAGTCATTCGTCGACCCCGACGGAAGACCTGTCAACGCCGTGCGCGGTTTCACTGACATGGTGGCTTCCCTGATCACCAAACACCAGCCGAGTCGTCTCGCGGTGTGCCTGGACTTGGATTGGCGACCGCAGTTCCGCGTCGATGCAGTCCCGACGTACAAAGCGCATCGCGTCGAAGAAGGCTCTGACGGTTCGTCCGAAGAAGTTCCGGACACGTTGACGCCTCAGGTCGACATGATCATGGACGTGCTCGCAGCAGCAGGAATCGCGACGGCGGGTGCCGTCGGACTCGAAGCCGACGACGTGCTGGGAACGCTTGCCGCCACCGAGCGCGAAGATCTCACCGTCGTCGTCAGTGGTGACCGAGACCTTCTGCAGGTCGTCACCGACGAGTACGTGCCCGTTCGTGTCCTCTACGTGGGCCGTGGCTTGTCCAAGGCAGAACTCTTCGGACCGGTCGAGGTTGCCGAGAAGTACGGAGTACCCGGTGATCGTGCGGGCGAGGCATACGCCGAACTCGCGGTACTGCGCGGAGACGCCTCCGACGGTCTACCCGGCATCAAGGGTGTCGGTGAGAAGACTGCGTCGACGCTGATGCTGCGCTACGGCTCGTTGGCCGGACTTCGCGCGGCCGCAGCTGATCCGGAATCCGACATGGCCAAGGGAATTCGCGCAAAACTCACCTCACCAGAGGCCATCGCTTACCTTGATGCTGCGTTGCCGGTAGTACGAGTGGTTCGCGACGCGGACGTTCAGTTCTCGAAGGACGACCAACTCCCGGCGACCCCCGCCGATCCCGCACGCTTCGAGGAAGTAGCGGCCTCGCTGAACATCGAGCGCTCGGCCGGACGGCTTGCCGCCGCGCTCGCGGCTGCGGCGGCAGGCCGTTCCGACCAGTAGAGCGTCAGCTCGGGCGGCTGACCTCGTACGTGCCGTTGTCGTCGACAAAAGTCACAGTCACGTTCGACTTCACACCCGCGATCGAAAGCGTGCAGGTGAACTTGTTGCCTGACTTGACTTCCTGGTCCGCGGGGCACTGAACGTTGCTCACGTTCTTTGCCCCGTAGGACTCGGTGACGATCTTCTCGACGCCGGCCTGAGCCGCGCTCTGATCGAGTGTGTTCTTGCCGAAGACACCGAACACCAGGGCCACCACGACAGCAGCAAGTACGACGAGAACACCGATCGCACCGAAGATCAAGGGCTTCTTCGACTTACCCGACTGGTTTCCGGGCGCACCGGGACTCGGGAACGGCTGAGCCTGGTTCCACTGATTCTGCTGTCCCGGCGCTTGGCCGGGAGCCGCGGCGCCCCATGCCTGCTGAGGTGCGGCAGCAGGCGGCTGACCCCAGGCCTGGGTCGCGTCAGGTGCCTGCTGTTGCCCGGGCTGACCCCACGGCTGAGCGGGAGGCTGCTGCTGGGGTTGTCCCCACGGCTGTTGCTGGCCGGGTTGTCCTTGTCCAGGTTGCTGCGGCTGACCGTACGCAGGCTGACCACCAGGCTGCCCGGGCTGGCCGTAGGCAGGTTGTCCCCACGGCTGTTGCTGGCCGGGTTGTTGACCGGGCTGCGGTGTTTGACCAGGCTGACCCCACGGCTGCTGCTGACCAGGCTGCTGACCAGGCTGCTGCTGACCGCCCGGCTGCTGAGGATTCTGCCCCCACTGCTGCTCGTTCGGCTGCTGCTGATCACCAGGACCCCATTGCCGATTCGGATCGTTCGGTCCGTAAGGCCCGCTCATGTTCGCCTCCCACTCGAAATACCAGTCTGCGAATCAAACCACATAGTTGCGGTCATGCTGCGTCGACAGCAACTACCCCGCGACGAATTGCAGCTACCGCCCGCGCCGCAGTCTTCGCGACGTCGGCATCCGTCGATGTCAGGCGGACCTGATCGAGGAGATCGATCACCTGACGACACCAACGTACAAA
Organism: Rhodococcus sp. AQ5-07; assembly: GCF_009707305.1. Taxonomy (NCBI): domain Bacteria; kingdom Bacillati; phylum Actinomycetota; class Actinomycetes; order Mycobacteriales; family Nocardiaceae; genus Rhodococcus; species Rhodococcus sp. AQ5-07. The sequence continues at coordinate 1,740,454 of NZ_CP046099.1, forward strand.
GTCACCCGCAGACAGCGCACGGCCTTGCACTCCGGCCGCGATCAGTGCGTCGACAAGCGAGTTCTCACTCGCCCAGTGATAAACGGCGGTGACGAATCCGAGATCCGGTTCCCGCGTCGGCGGCAGCTTGTGGCGAATCTCGTCCGACCGCAGTTCGCTCCACAATCGTTGAGTGTCGTTGAGGGCGTGACGAAGCGCCGCTGTCGGCACCCGATCAACGGTGTCGCCGTCCCGACGTGATTCGTAGACCACCGAGGAGACGACGGCCGCCAACTCGGCCGGGCTGAGACCTGTCCACGCCCCGGTCCGCAGGCACTCGGCGACCAGAAGGTCGCTTTCCGAGTAGATGCGGCTGAGTCGTCGTCCGGATTCGGTGACTTCGGGCGCTGCTTCGGCAGTCATGTATTCACGCTCTTTGAGTAGCGCAATGATGCGGTCGAACGTCCGCGCCAACGAGTTGGTCGTGGCCGCTGCCTTTTCCCTCATCGACTGCGTTTCCCGGGCCAGCCGGTTGTAGCGCTCACCGATCCGGCTCAGATGTTCACGATCGGGCCAGCTGTGGCACGGATGCGAGCGAATAGCGCGTCGCAAAGTAGCGACCTCGGCGTCTTCGGACGCGCCCGCCTTGTGGCGCTTCTTCCGCCGGGGGGCACTGATCCCGGTACTACGCAACGCCGAGGCCAGATCGCGCCGGATCCTTGCGGTGTGGTGATCGACATGCTTGGGCAGGCGCATCTTTCCCAGAACGTCGGCTGCTTCCGGGAAATCACCCGAGGAGAGTCGGCCGGCCCACTGATCGGCAGTCAGAACCAGCGGACGCGGGTCCTTCGGATCGTTGTCCGGGACGAGGACCACTGCCACCCCGGAATGACGACCGATGGGAATTGCGATCACATCACCGCGGGCGAGTGCACGGAGGGACTCCACCGCATCTCCGCGTCGGTCTTCGCGGCCCTTACGTTCGAGCGCGCGCTCGCGCGCACTGAGCCGCTCACGCAACGACGCGTATTCGAAGTATTCGCCGTCCGCACCGCCGAGTTTCTCCTGCAAACCCTTCAGTGCTTCTTCGTTTCGCTCGATGCCACGCACCAGGCCGACCACCGAGCGATCCGCTTGGAACTGTGCGAAGGAACGCTCGAGCAGCTTCCGTGAATCGGCCGCGCCCATGCGTTCGACGAGGTTGATCGACATGTTGTACGAGGGGCGGAACGAACTGCGGAGCGGGAAAGTCCGGGTCGACGCCAAGCCGGCGACATCCGTGGGCTCGACCCCTGGCTGCCACAGGACCACAGCGTGCCCTTCGACGTCGATGCCGCGTCGGCCTGCCCGACCGGTCAGCTGCGTGTACTCCCCCGGTGTCAGTTCGGCATGCGATTCACCGTTGTACTTGACCAGACGTTCGAGGACCACCGTGCGTGCCGGCATGTTGATGCCGAGGGCCAGCGTCTCGGTCGCGAAGACCGCCCGCACGAGACCTTTGACGAACAGTTCCTCGACTGTCTGGCGAAATGCCGGCAACATGCCGGCATGGTGAGAGGCCAGTCCGCGTCGCAGTGCCTTGCACCAGTCCCGATATCCGAGAACTTCGAGATCCTCCTCGGGTAGTTCCCCGGTGTGTTTCTCGATGATGGTGTCGATCTCGCGAACCTGCTCCGGAGAAGTCAGATCCAGTCGGGACCGCAGGCACTGTGCAAGAGCCGCATCACAACCGGCGCGGCTGAAGATGAAGGTGATGGCCGGGAGCAGTCCGGACTGGTCCAGCTGCGCGATGACGTCAGGTCGTGGCAAGGGTCGGAAATCGTTGGAACTCTGGTAGCTGCCACGACGCCCGCGGCCACGCGGCTGCCAGCTCTCGACGCGTTCGAGAGCCTGACGCTGCTTGACGTGGCGAACCAGATCCTGATCGACGAGCACGGTCTTCGGCCCAGCCGCAGGATGACTGCGGCTGTCGAAGAGATCGAAGATCCGTCGACCGACCATGATGTGCTGCCACAGCGGGATCGGCCGCGTCTCGTCGACGACCACGGTGGTGTCGCCGCGGACGGTTTCCATCCAGGAGCCGAATTCTTCGGCATTGCTCACGGTCGCCGACAAACTCACCAGCCGAACATCCTCGGACAGGTGCAGGATCACTTCCTCCCACACCGCACCACGGAACCGGTCCGCCAGGTAGTGCACTTCGTCCATGACTACGTGCGAAAGCCCGCGCAGTGCCTCGGAATTTGCGTAGAGCATGTTCCGCAGGACTTCAGTGGTCATGACGACCACCGGTGCGTCGGAGTTGATACTCGAATCACCCGTCAGCAGGCCGACCTCGCTCGGGCCGTACCGCTCGACGAGTTCTGCGTACTTCTGATTACTCAACGCCTTGATCGGCGTCGTGTAGAAACACTTGCGGCCCGCCGCGAGAGCCAGGTGGACAGCGAACTCGCCGACCACGGTCTTGCCTGCGCCGGTCGGCGCGCAGACAAGGACTCCGTGGCCCGCTTCGAGCGCAACGCATGCCTTCACCTGGAATGGATCGAGTTCGAACTTCAGGCTGGACGCAAACGTGCTCAGTTCACTCTTGTTCATAACCACCTCGTCAGGGTTTCACACGCCGCCGACGTGGTGGCACGGCGCTCAGAGGGTGTCAGTGAAATCCTGACCGGGCGCGTTGTCGCCGCCGGTGTCGGATTTCTCCGCAACCGGAGCCTTGGACTTGGACTTACGTCCGAACAAACCACTCGATTCGGCCTTGGGTTTGGTCGGATTGTCGAAAGCCTCGTTCAGATCGGACGGAGACGAGATGGAGGACGCTTCCTCGTCGGACAGTGCGCCCCAGTCTTCACCGGCTCGCTTGGCCTTACGTTTGTCGTTGAGGCGAGCGATCTGAACAGCGACCTCGAAGAGAAGCGTCAGGGCCAGCGCGAGCGCCAGCATCGAGAACGGATCCGAACCCGGCGTGGCGACTGCAGCAAATACGAAAAGCCCGAAGATCAATCCTCGACGCCAGGCCTTCAAACGCTCGTACGTCAGAATGCCGGCAAAGTTCAGCACGACGACGAGCAGTGGAATTTCGAAGCTGACACCGAAGATGAGCAGCAGGTTGATGATGAAGCCGAAGTACTCCGAACCACTGAGCGCGGTGATCTGGACGTTGTCACCGATGGTCAGGAGGAAGTGCAAAGCCTTCGCAACGACGAGGTACGCCAGGATCGCGCCGAGAATGAAGAGTGCGGCACCAGCGGTGACGAATCCGACCGCGTATCGACGTTCTTTGGCGTAGAGCCCCGGGGTGATGAATGCCCACAATTGGTAAAGCCACACTGGGCAGGCAAGAACGATGCCGGCGGTGAGCGCCACTTTGAATCGCAGCATGAACTGCTCGAACGGCCCGGTCGCCAGCAATCGGCACGCGTCGTCGGTGCTGAGGTTGGCGCGACTCTCGGACGGAAGCTCGCAATACGGTCCACGAAGCAGATCGCCCAGACTCTCGAGACCGAGTATCGAGTGTGAGTACCAGAAGAAGCCGAACGCCGTGGTGATGATCACGCCGAGGAATGCGAACAACAAACGAGTCCGCAATTCGTACAGGTGGTCGACCAACGACATGGTGCCGTCTGGGTTGACCTTCCGCTTGCGGTTACGCGGATCTAACGGAATACGCACTGTGCATCCTGGTCTTGGTCAGCAGACAACCGGGGTGAACGAATATTTCACCCCGGCTAGAACGCAGTGTGTACTAGAGCGGCTTGACTTCGGTCGGCTGCGCAACAGGTGCTGCTGCACCGTTTGCGACCACCGCGGTGTTGGCCGTCGGCAACTGTGCCGGAGCAGGCTGTGCGACCGGCGCGCTTGCGGGCGCCGCATCGTCGTTCTGCATTTCCTTGACTTCGCTCTTGAAGATGCGGAGTGAACGACCCAGACCGCGTGCTGCATCGGGAAGCTTCTTCGACCCGAACAGAATTACGACGACAACAGCGACAATCAGCCAATGCATCGGCTGCATTGCACCCATAACGACCTCCCATGATCAGATTCCTCGATGCTACCGGACACAACCGGCGCTCGGAGGTGTCAAAGCACTTACTTCAGCTACCTTTTACCTGTTTGTTTCCTGCGAACCCACTGAACGCGGAGTTTCCCCAACTTTTACGAACCGATTACGTCGTAGGCGTCGAGTGCCGCAACGGCCCGATCATGGACTTCGGAGACCAGTTCCGGCGGATGAAGGACCCGAACTCCCTCACCGAATCCCAACACCAGCCTTGCCATCCATTCGAGTGTTCCGAAACTCATCGTCGCCTCGACCGACCCGTCGTCGTTCACGTGCTCGACGTCCATCGGGTAGTAGTCGAGCATCCACACCCACTCTTTGGTGATGAACAACCGTGCTTCCGGAAGGGAACCGTCGCCGCTGAACAACTCGAGATTCGAATCTTCCTCGAGGGCCTGCGGCGGCGGGTCGGCGGGCTCGTCGAGTTGGACGGCGGCATCGATCCGATCGAATCGGAACAACCGCACACCCTCGGCCTGACGGCACCAGGCCTGGAGGTAGCTGTAGTTGTCGACCAACACGATACGAACGGGATCGACGATGCGCTCGGAGACCGCGTCACGCGAGGCCGAATAATACGTCAATCGCAGGGCGGTCTTGTCTGCGAGCGCGGCTCTGACCGTCGCGGCGATCGGGTCTTCGGCGATGTCCGGCGCCGGCGATGTATCCCGGTCCTGACCGATAGCTCGTGCCGCGGCCGAGCCTGCTGCGTCCTCGATCTTCGCGATAGCGCGCTGGGCCGACGACGGATCGACCATGCCCGGCATTTCCACCAACGACCGAAGGGCGATCAGCAATGCCGTCGCTTCGGTAGAGGTGAGGCGCAGCGGGCGATCGATCCCGGCCGAGAACGTGACCTCGATACTTTCCTCGGAGAAGGACAGGTCGATGAGATCGCCGGGACCGTACCCGGGCAGTCCGCACACCCACAGCTGATTCAGATCGGTCATCAGTTGAGTCGTGCTGACGCCGAGTTCCTCGGCGGCCTCGGCGGGACTGATGCCCGGATTCGCCATGAAGTACGGCACGAGGTTGAGCAGCCGTGCCAACCGCGATGACAGTCGATTGCTCATCAGTTGTCCCCCTGTCCGTCATTGCTGGTGGCCGGGCTCGCCGCGGCGGCGCGAAGCTTCGCGACGACCTCCGCACGCAAATCCGGTGGGTCCAACACCAGTGCATCCAAACCGTGACCGGCGATCAACCGAGCGGTCCATTCCCAGGATCGGACGGGAATGGCCAGCACGCTGCCATCACGATCGGTCAGCCGCCGATCGGACGACGACGTCGCAAGCCGCCGAAGCTCATGTGCGCGGCCGTCTGCGACCCAGACCGTGGCGGTTCCGGTGACGACTCCCGATCCGGTCACGCGGTCGACGACCTCGCGAAGATCAACACCTTCGGGTTTGTGAACCGAACCGGCCGGGCCGAACTCCCTGACGTCGTCACCGATCCGGGAGAGCCGGAAGGTCCTCACCGCATCACGGTCGACGTCGTGCCCGACCAGATACCACTTGCCGTTGTGCGTGACGACGCCCCACGGCTCGACGGTGCGCTCGGTGAACGGTTCGTTCAACGCGCCGCGGTGCTGAAAATGAACTGCTCGTCCGGCGTCGACGGCTGCAAGCAGCTTGCCGAGCGCGGGCTCCGAACCGCGGGTGCGCGCGGGAATCGCCGTGACCGGCGCGGCACTGACTTCTGAGTCGACCTGGACGCCGGCCGCTCGGAGTTTGAGTAGTGCACTCTGGGCTGCCGAAATCAGTTCCGGCGACTCCCACAACTGCACGGCGACAGCAACCGCAGCAGATTCCTCGCTGGTGAGGTCAACGTCCGGAAGCTCATAGGCATTGCGATTGATCCGATAACCCTCGACCGTCGAGAACCGTCCTGCCAGACCGGTTTCCAACGGGACACCCAGGTCACGAAGTTCGTTCTTGTCGCGTTCGAACATGCGACTGAACGCTTCGTAGTTCGCGGAATCGTTGTACCCGGCCACACTGTCGCGGATTTTCTCCGCCGTGAGGAACTGTCTGGTGGACAGCAATGCGATCACCAGGTTCATCAACCGCTCGATTTTTGATGTCGCCACGCCGAAATCCTAGTGGCTATCCGATAACCGAACGCGCGCCGGACACTTTCGTGCCCGGCGCGTCGCCGCAAAACAGACCTGCCGTGTTGTAAATCGTGAAAATGAGTGACCTACATCGAAGCGATCAAACGCTCGACACGCTCGTCGACGGAACGGAACGGATCCTTGCACAGCACCGTTCTCTGCGCCTGGTCGTTGAGCTTGAGGTGAACCCAGTCGACCGTGAAGTCCCTGCCTGCGGCCTGGGCTGCAGTGATGAAGTCGCCTCGCAATTTGGCGCGCGTGGTCTGCGGCGGATTCTCGACGGCATCGTCGATCGTCTCGTCCTCGGTGACCCGCTTGACCAAGCCCTTTCGCTGCAGCACGTCGAAGACACCCCGGCCGCGTTTGATGTCGTGGTACGCCAAGTCGAGCTGCGCGATCTTGGGATCGGACAGGTCGAAACCGTGACGGTCCTGATAACGCTGGAACAGCTTGCGCTTGATGACCCAGTCGATTTCCGTGTCGACCTTCGCGAAATCCTGAGCTTCGACGGCATCGAGGGTGCGACCCCACAGGTCGACTACCTGCTCGACCTGCGGGTCCGGTTCGCGGTTACGCAGGTGTTCGACTGCCTTGGCGTGGTATTCGCGTTGAATGTCGAGGGCACTGGCCTGACGACCACCAGCTAGACGGACAGGCTTTTTACCCGTCACGTCGTGACTCACCTCGCGGATGGCACGAATCGGGTTGTCCAAAGCGAAATCGCGGAACGAAACCCCGGCTTCGATCATCTCGAGCACGAGTGCTGCAGAACCGACCTTGAGCATCGTCGTTGTTTCGGCCATGTTCGAATCGCCGACGATCACGTGCAGTCGGCGGTACTTCTCGGCGTCGGCATGCGGTTCGTCGCGGGTGTTGATGATCGGGCGCGAGCGAGTGGTCGCCGACGAGACACCTTCCCAGATGTGTTCCGCGCGCTGCGAGAGGCAGAACGTCGCGGCCTTCGGCGTCTGCAGCACCTTGCCGGCGCCGCAGATCAACTGGCGCGTGACGAGGAACGGCAACAAGACATCCGAAATGCGGGAAAACTCACCGGCGCGCGCGACGAGAAAGTTCTCGTGGCATCCGTACGAGTTTCCGGCCGAGTCGGTGTTGTTCTTGAAGAGGTAGATGTCGCCACCGATCCCCTCCTCGGCGAGTCTCGCCTCGGCGTCGATCAGCAGTTCTTCGAGCACTCGCTCACCGGCACGGTCGTGATTGACCAACTGGATGAGGCTGTCGCATTCTGCGGTCGCGTACTCCGGGTGCGAACCCACATCCAGGTACAAGCGGGCTCCGTTACGGAGGAAGACATTGGAGCTGCGACCCCACGACACGACACGACGGAAGAGGTAACGAGCAACCTCGTCGGGGCTCAGTCGCCTGTGCCCGTGAAAGGTGCAGGTAACGCCGAATTCCGTCTCGATACCCATGATTCGTCTCTGCACACTTCGACACTACAACCAGAATGCGAGGTTCACCCGTGTACTTCGATCGCGTCGTAAGTCACGACTCGACAACGTCGGGCGGCGGCATAGTGTGACGGTGTGAGCCTTATTCGCCGAAAAGTTGTCCGAAGCGACGTCAAAGTCATGGAAAGCACTGGAGCACTGCGCCCTTCCGTGCTCGACCCGACCATGCGGTTTCTCTCCAGAGCTGCCGATCACGGCGTTTTGTGGATGGTTGTCGCAGCCTTGCTCGCGATGATCGGTGGCCGCCCCAGGAGGGCAGCGGCACGTGGGATGCTCGCGCTGGCAGGTTCGAGCGCGCTGGCCAACGGCATACTCAAGCCCCTCTTCCCTCGGCGGCGCCCACCGGCGCGTGTCTGGCTGAGCCCGAAGCGAGGCGTCGACATTCCGACGTCGTCCTCGTTCCCCTCCGGGCATTCGTCTTCTGCCGCGGCATTCACCGCGGCAGTGGCCATGGAGTCCCCGGCGGCGGGCGCCGCACTCGCGCCACTGGCCGCAGCAGTGGCGTACTCACGCGTTCACAACGGAGTGCACTGGCCGTCCGACGTCTTCGCAGGCCTCGCGGTAGGCGGCGCAATCGCTGCCGGCACGCGTCGTTGGTGGGCGGTGCGGGACGAAGAACCCGCCGAACTCGGACCCGAGTGCGTGGTTCCCGCGCTCGCGCGCGGAGAAGGCTTGTTGGTCTTCACCAATCCTGGTTCAGGCTCCGAGGACGACGGGATCGTGGAATCGATTCGAGAACTGCTACCGGAGGCCATCGTCTACGAGTTCGACGCGGACATCGACTTCGACATGCAGATCGATGCCAAGATCCCCGAACTCTCGCCGAAAGCGTTAGGAGTATGCGGCGGCGACGGAACAGTGGTCACGGTCGCGACCGCGGCGACAAAGCACGAGCTACCACTTGCGGTCTTTCCCGGCGGAACGTTGAACCATTTCGCCCGCGACGTCGGGGCGGTGAATGTCGAGGAGACCGCACAGGCAGTCGAGTCCGGTCAGGCGGCATTTGTCGACCACGCGGTGGTGCGCACGGATTCCGGAGTGACTGCACGGTTTCTCAACACAGCCAGCCTGGGCGGATACCCGGACGCTGTGCGTCTGAGGGAAAAGTGGGAACCGCGTTTCGGTAAGTGGCCGGCCGCTGGTGCTGCAATGATCCGGGTTCTCGCAGCGGCAGAGCCGATGACTGTCACCATCGACGGGAAGCGGACCACCATCTGGATGCTTTTCGTCGGAAACGGGCGATACTCCCCCGCTGATCAGGTGCCTATGTCGCGTCCGGAGATGAACCGTGGACTGCTGGACGTCCGCTACTTGCGCGCGGACAAGAAGTTCTCGCGTTCACGCCTGCTGTTTGCTGCTGCCACAGGAACATTGGGCAGCTCGCGGGTCTACGTTCGCGAACTCGTGTCCTCGATGTCGGTTCGAGTGGCCGATTCACCGGTCGCCATCGCCACCGACGGTGAAGTGGTGGCAGACGCGCGCCGGTTCGATTTCGACACCGAACCGGGCGCGGTGGCCGTCTACAGAATCACTCAGTAACTCCAGACCTGCAGTAACTCCCAGACCGACGCAGCAACTACGAGGGTGCGTCGCCGTTTGCCGGCGGCGCGTCCTCAGTTGCTGCCGGAGTTGGAAGCATCTCTTCCAATGCCGAACCAGCGATTCTTTTGAACGCACGGCGTGGACGGTTGCTGTCGAGAACGGCAACCTCGAGTGCACTCACATCGAGTGTTCGCGGTTCCGCCTCAGTGGTTCCGGCCGGCGCCGGACCGCCCTTTTGAAGCGCCCCGACCGCGAGCCGCACCGCGGATTCGAGGTCGAGGTCTCGCTGGTAGAACTCGCGCATCGCCGTCACGATCGGTTCGGTTGTACCGCCCATGACCACGAATTCCTGCTCGTCCGCGATGGAACCGTCGTACGTGATCCGGTAGAGCTGAGCCGGCGTACTACTCCCGAAACGGCCGATCTCGGCAACGCAGATCTCGACCTCGTACGGCTTGGGCTGCTCGGTGAAGATCGTTCCCAAGGTCTGTGCGTACGCATTGGCGAGGGAACGCCCCGTGACGTCCCGACGGTCGTACGAGTACCCACGCATGTCGGCGTGGACGATGCCCGCGCGGCGCAGATTCTCGAACTCGTTGTACTTGCCCACTGCCGCAAATCCGAGACGGTCGTACAGTTCACTGACCTTGTGCAGCGCCCTCGACGGGTTCTCGGCGACAAAGAGCACTCCGTCACGGTAGGTGAGAACGACGACGCTGCGTCCGCGGGCAATTCCCTTGCGCGCCAATTCCGAACGATCGCGCATGATCTGTTCGGCTGATGCGTAGTACGGCATCGTCATAGCGCAGACTCCCCTTCCGGACTCGCTGTCGCAGTACGAGCCGCGACGATCTCCCTTGCGATCTCGGCAGCCTTGGCCGTCGACAACTCCACGGCACCGGCCGAGGTGATGGTGACCGCTGTCGGATAGATCCCGCGTGTCAGATCAGGACCACCGGTAGCCGAATCGTCATCTGCCGCGTCGTACAGCGCCTCGACTGCGAACCGAAGCGCGGTGTCCTCGTCGATTCCCGGGGAATACAGCTTCTTGAGCGCCGATTTCGCGAACAGGGAACCGGATCCGACTGCGTGATAGCCCGCGCGCTCCTCGTATCGCCCACCGACGACGTCGTAGGAGACGATGCGACCTGCCCTCGACGGATCGACCGCGTCCAGGTCGTAACCCACGAGCAGTGGCACGACCGCCAAGCCTTGCATCGCTGCTCCGAGATTTCCTCGAACCATCGACGAAAGTCGATTGGCCTTGCCGTCGAACGTGAGTGGGACGCCTTCGATCTTCTCGTAATGTTCGAGCTCGACCGCGAAGAGCCGGACCAGTTCGATTGCGATCCCGGCCGTACCGGCGATACCCGCAGCCGAGTAGTCGTCCGTGACGTACACCTTCTGCACGTCACGGCTGGCGATGAGGTTGCCCATCGTCGCTCGGCGATCACCCGCGAGCAGAACTCCACCCGCATAGCTGATCGCGACGATGGTGGTGCCGTGCGGAGCTACGTCTCCCCCGCCCATGACAACACCTCCTGTGTCGGCGAAGCGGTTCTGCGGAAGATGCTCCGGTGCATGCACCCGAAGGTATTCCGAGAATGACGACAGATTCGAGCCGAAGCTCAACCGTGTGTCCCCGTCGGTGATCCGGGGCGCGCGATCCACCGTCACTGGCCGCCCTTCTGGACATAGGCACGGACGAAGTCCTCGGCGTTCTCTTCCAACACGTCGTCGATCTCGTCGAGCAGGTCGTCGGTTTCTGCAGCGAGCTTCTCACGACGTTCCTGGCCGGCACTGCCGTCGCCACCAGTGGTTTCGTCGTCTTCGCCGCCACCGGCACGCTGCGTCTGTTCTTGAGCCATCGCCGTCGACCTCCTTGTGTGAAGGGAGCTCTCGCGAGCATCCTGTTCGGCCCAGCAGAGTCGGTAACTGATCCCGCTCGGACCTTCACCCTACCGAGCGGCACCGTCAGGTGTGGAGAGACGCGACGGCGAGCCGCATCGGCTGTTTCAGTGAGTGAGCTGATCAACCAGTTCCGCGGCGCTGTCAACGGAGTCGAGCAACGCTCCGACGTGCGCTTTGGTACCTCGAAGCGGCTCGAGGGTGGGGATGCGGATCAACGACTCGCCTCCGAGATCGAAGATGACCGAATCCCAGCTCGCGGCCGCGATATCGGCCCCGAATCGGCGTAAGCACTCGCCACGGAAGTATGCGCGAGTGTCGGTGGGAGGGTTCGTGACCGCGTCGAGAACCTGCTGTTCGGTGACAAGCCGCTCCATGGAGCCGCGAGCAACCAGACGGTTGTAGAGGCCCTTGTCGAGTCGCACGTCGGAGTACTGCAGATCCACCAGATGCAATCGCGGAGCCGACCACGCGAGTCCCTCACGATTGCGGAAACCTTCGAGCAGGCGCAGTTTGGCCGGCCAGTCGAGGATGTTCGCGCACTCCATGGGATCGCGCTCGAGGAGATCGAGAACCATCGCCCACTTGGCGACGATATCGTCCGCTCGCGGATCACGATCCGCCTCGCGATCGAGGAACTTCGAGACACGTTCGAGGTAAATACGTTGCAGCGCAAGCCCCGTCAGTTCACGACCGTCGGCCAGCGCAACGGTCTTGCGAAGAGTGGGGTCGTGGCTGATGTGGTGGACGGCGGTGACCGGACGTGCCAGTTGCAGATCGGTGAGGTCGACGCCCGCCTCGATCAGGTCGAGTACCAGCGCGGTTGTTCCCACCTTGAGGTAGGTCGACATCTCCGCGAGGTTCGCGTCACCGATGATGACGTGCAGCCGGCGGTACTTGTCCGCATCCGCGTGCGGTTCGTCGCGGGTGTTGATGATTCCGCGCTTGAGCGTGGTCTCGAGGCCTACTTCGACCTCGATGTAGTCGGATCGCTGCGAAAGCTGGAATCCGGCCTCGTCGCCGGACTGACCGAGACCTACACGACCGGAACCGCAGATCACCTGCCTGGACGCGAAGAACGGCGTCAAGCCGGTCACGATCGAGGCGAACGGGGTGTCACGCGAGCAGAGGTAGTTCTCGTGCGTGCCGTACGACGCACCCTTGCCGTCGACGTTGTTCTTGTACAACTGCAACCGTGGGGCACCCGGCACGCTGGAGGCGTGCCGCGCAGCTGCCTCCATCACTCGTTCGCCGGCCTTGTCCCAGATCACGGCATCGAGCGGGTCGGCGACCTCGGGGGCCGAATACTCAGGATGGGCGTGGTCGACGTACAACCGTGCCCCGTTGGTGAGAATCATGTTCGCGGCGCCGATCTCGTCAGCGTCGATGACCGGTGCGGGCCCGCTCATTCGCCCCAGATCGAAGCCTCGGGCATCTCGCAGCGGAGATTCGACCTCGTAATCCCAGCGTGTGCGCTTGGCCCGTGGCACGCCCGCTGCGGCGGCGTAGGCAAGCACCGCCTGGGTTGAAGTGAGAATCGGATTCGCCGACGGCTCACTGGGTGAAGATATTCCGTATTCGACCTCGACACCGATGATCCGCTGCATGACACAAGAGCCTATGTGATTGCGGCGCGGCACCCACAGGCGTGGCACAGTTGGAGGAATGCACCAACCTCTCACCGCAGACCTGAATCCCGCGGACGAGGTAGTCGCCGTGTACGACCGGACGGGTAATCCGATCGGCCGAGCACCACGTTCCGTCGTCTACTCGGGTGGGCTCTGGCACGCGAGTGCGGGGGTCCTGGTTCGCACCGGGGACGGCTCCCGCATCTACGTCCATCGCCGAACCGATACAAAAGCGGTGTTCGGGGGCTATCACGACTGTCTTGCCGGAGGTGTCGTTGATCCAGGTGAGACGCCGCAGGAAACCGCGATCCGTGAAGTCGGTGAAGAACTCGGAATCTTCGGAACAGCAGATCAGCCACTCCAACTGACGGAGATCGCTCGAATCTCCTGGGACGGCGAGTGGAACAACTCTCCGTTGCGCTGTCACCTGTTTGCGTTCGAACTCAGATACGACGGGCCGATGGCACATCAACCCAGCGAGATCGCCGAAGGTTGGTGGTGGACGCCGAAAGAACTCGGCGCCCACCTGCAGGACCCGTCGTGGCCGTTCGTTCCGGACTCACGCGCGCTGCTGGCCGACTATTGCTGGAGCTGAACACCGCTGGAGTTGAACACCGCTGGAGTTGAACACCGCTGCGACTGAACACTGCCGCGACCGTGATCAGCCCGGGGTGATCGCTGAGAGCCAAGCAGCAAACGCGCTGGGGTTGCGGGTCTGCGCGAGAACGCGTCCGGGGCCGGTGAAGTCGAAGACAAATCCTTCACCGGACTTCATCGACTGAATGGTGCGCCCCTGAACGGCGCGCCGCATGTTGAAGTTCATCCCGAGGTCGTAGGCGACCACGTGACCGGTATCGATCGTGACCGTCTCGCCTGGCTGCAAGTCGATGACGTCGATCGCGCCGTAGACGGCCAGCACTACTTCACCGTCGCCACTTGCCCGCAGACCGAATCCACCCTCACCGCCGAAGAGGTTGGACATGCCTCCCCACTTGGACTCGACGGTCACGCCGTAGGAGTTGGCCAACCAGGTTCCACGGTTGAGGAAGAACGGGCGATCGGACGTGATGGTCAGTGGGATCAGATCGCCGGGAAGCACGCCGGTCACGTCGACCCAACCACCTTGCGGCGGAGCGGTATACGTCGTGACGAAAAACGACTCCCCACTGAGCATCGACCGCTTGAGTCCCTGCAGGACGCCGCCCTGCGCCTTCGCTTCGAGAACTACGCCGGCGGAATGCGCGAGCATTGCCCCGCTCTCCACGCGCAGCGGTTCGCCGGGCGCGAGGTAGCAGCGAGCGACAGTGGACGACGGATTGTGTCGAAGATGTATCTGCACGGCGGGACTCTAAACCAGCGCGACCGACCGGTCCAATCGCAACGGAGGGAACGGCAGCGACGCACAGATCGGGCCGACGACTCCCGAGGAGTGGCCGGCCCGATCGGTGTTCGTTTCGCTACAGGTACTGGCCCGTGTTCGACTCTGTGTCGATCGCGCGGCTGGCACTGGCGTTCTTACCGGTGACGAGTGTGCGGATGTAGACGATCCGCTCACCCTTCTTGCCCGAAATACGTGCCCAGTCATCAGGATTGGTGGTGTTCGGCAGATCCTCGTTCTCGGCGAACTCGTCGACGATGGAATCGAAGAGGTGCTGCACACGCAAGCCAGGAGCACCGGTGTCGAGTACCGACTTGATCGCGTACTTCTTGGCGCGGTCGACGATGTTCTGGATCATCGCACCCGAGTTGAAGTCCTTGAAGAACAGAACTTCCTTGTCGCCGTTGGCGTAGGTGACCTCGAGGAAACGATTCTCTTCGCTCTCCGCGTACATGCGATCGACGACACGAACGATCATCGCCTTCAAGCATGCGGTGCGATCGCCACCGAACTCGGCAAGGTCGTCCGCATTGATCGGCAGACCGTCCACCAGGTACTTCGAGAAGATGTCCTGAGCGGATTCCGCGTCGGGGCGCTCGATCTTGATCTTCACGTCCAGTCGGCCGGGACGCAGGATGGCCGGGTCGATCATGTCCTCACGGTTGGAAGCGCCGATGACGATGACGTTCTCGAGCCCTTCCACGCCGTCGATCTCGCTGAGCAGCTGCGGGACGACCGTTGTCTCCACGTCGGAAGAGACTCCCGAACCACGGGTACGGAAGATCGAGTCCATCTCGTCGAAGAAGACGATCACCGGCGTCCCCTCGGACGCCTTCTCACGAGCACGCTGGAAGATCATCCGGATGTGACGCTCGGTTTCGCCGACGAACTTGTTCAGAAGTTCCGGGCCCTTGATGTTCAGGAAGTAGGACTTGGCGTCCTTGCTGTCCTGACCGCGAGCTTCGGCGATCTTCTTGGCCAACGAGTTGGCGACGGCCTTGGCGATGAGCGTCTTACCGCAACCAGGCGGACCGTAGAGCAGTACACCCTTCGGCGGCCTCAGCGAGTACTCGTGGAACAAGTCCTTGTGGAGGAACGGGAGTTCGACGGCATCACGGATCTGTTCGATCTGACGCCCGAGACCACCGATGTCGTCGTAGTGAACATCCGGAACTTCCTCGAGAACCAGATCTTCGACCTCGGCCTTCGGGATGCGCTCGAAGGCGTACCCGGCCTTGGTGTCGACGAGCAACGAGTCGCCCGGACGCAGTTTCCTGGTCGGAGAATCGGCGTCGTACGCGATGATGTCGGCTTCGGGGTCGGCGAAGACGGCTGCCAACGGTGCTGCGAGCCAGACGATGCGCTCTTCGTCGGCATGACCGACCACCAGTGCGCGCAAGCCGTCGTCGAGTACCTCACGGAGCGTGCTGATCTCACCGACCTGCTCGTAGGTGCCGGCCTCGACGATGGTGAGTGCCTCGTTGAGGCGCACCGTCTGTCCGAGGGCAAGGGTGTCCGTGTCGATGTTCGGTGAGCACGTCAATCGCATCTTGCGACCCGACGTGAACACGTCGACGGTCTTGTCCTCGTGTACCGAGAGAAGGACTCCGTAACCGCTCGGCGGCTGACCGAGTCTGTCGACTTCTTCACGAAGTGCGATGAGCTGCTGACGGGCCTCCTTGAGGGTGTCCATCAACTTGCTGTTTCGGATGGACAGCGAGTCCACCTTCGACTCCAGCTCACGCACCTGCTCCGGCGATTGTGCAAGTTGTCGGCGCAGTACTTGTGCTTCCACTCGTAGCGCGTGGAGTTCTTCTGCTGCCGCAACCGAATCCGGGTTCTCTGTCGAGCTCATGTGCGTCTCCTCCCAGTGCGATCCATCAACGCTACCGGCATAAGGCCCTAAGTGTCGCCAGACACGGTGCGCGAGTGCGAATTCACACGTGAGTACGGACCGTGCCGACTGGTCTCGAGCCAGGTTTTGGTCATGTTAGCCTTGCCTACAAGATGGAGACAGCGCCTGTCTCTCTTTACAACGAAAGGTAACGCTGTGATCATCCGCAAGACTCTCATCAGCGCTTGTGCCGTCGCTGCCGTCCTGACCATGGGCGCATGCAGCTCGGACGACAACAAGGATTCGACGGCTGCCAGCGCGACTTCGGTCGCCGCCTCGAGCACCACGGCCAAGGCCTCGGCTTCCGCTACGACGCCTGCTGCCGCTGCCGCAACGGCTCCGACGGCCGAGGAGCTCAACGCTTCGCTCGTCGCTCTGATCGATCCGGCCAAGCCGATCGAGGAGAAGACCGCTCTGGTGGTCGACGGAACCAAGCGTCAGGCCAACATCGAGACGATGAGTGCTGCGCTGGGCGGTAACCCGGCCTACGCGATCACGTTCAACGTGGACAACGTCAAGGTCGACGGTCAGACCGCAACCGCAGACGTCGCCGTCGTCAGCCCGCACGGCGCCGCACCCGCCACCCCGTGGACCTGGGAGCTCGAAGACGGCTCCTGGAAGCTGTCCGACACCTCGGCATGCGTGCTCCTGGAAATGGGCCGCGCTTCCTGCACCGCATAACTTCCAGCTACGACAAGAGCGGCGATCCGGAATCCGGATCGCCGCTCTTGTTGTTTTCGTGTGACTACTTGGCTGCCGTGTTCGAGCCCTTGCCCGCGCGCCGCTGCGGCTTCGGGGTGACCGTTCCTTCGGCCAGACGACGAGCGCTCACGAGGAACGCGGTGTGGCCCTGCATCCGATGCTCGGGACGCACCGCCAATCCGACGACGTGCCAACCGCGCACGATCGATTCCCACGACCGTGGCTCGGTCCAGCATTCCTGCTCACGCATCGCTTCGACGACCTTCGAGAGCTGAGTAACGGTCGCGACGTAGACGATCAACACGCCGCCTGGCACGAGCGCCTTCGAGACGGCGGGCAGGACGTCCCATGGAGCCAGCATGTCGAGTACGACGCGATCGACCTTGCCGCCGTGCGCTTCCGGATCGAACTCCGCCAGATCGGCGATGGTCAGTTCCCAGTTCGGCGGACGTTCACCGAAAAAGGTCTCGACGTTGCGAACCGCGTGTTCGGCATGATCGTCGCGGACCTCGTAGGAGATGACCTTGCCCTCGGGTCCGACGGCACGCAGTAGTGAACACGTCAGTGCGCCGGAGCCGGCTCCGGCTTCGAGCACGCGTGCTCCTGGAAACACGTCGCCTTCGTGGACGATCTGAGCTGCGTCCTTCGGGTAGATGACCTGTGCACCGCGCGGCATGGACAGCACGTAGTCGACCAGTAGCGGGCGCAGGGCGAGGTAGGGCGTGCCGTTGACCGACTTGACGACGCTGCCCTCGTCGGCGCCGATCAAATCGTTGTGAACGATTCCGCCCTTGTGGGTGTGGTACTCGCGGTTCGCCTCGAGAACGATCGTGTAGTGGCGTCCCTTGCCGTCGGTCAGCTGGACTCGGTCGCCGACGCGAAACGGCCCCGACGGCCGCTTGCCCGGCGCAGTGAGATCAGCTTCTGGAAGCTCTTGTTCGGGAATCTCGGCGACAGCGGACTGCACAACCTCATCCACTTCGGTCGTGCCTTCTTCTGGTTGCAGCTCGTTCGCCATGCGCAGATGATCCCTGTTCGCTTGTTTCCGGTGTCCTCGCCACCGGCTCCGACGGAGTTGTCGGACCAACCGCATAGCCTGCCAGGTGTGAGCTCTGTCGAATTGCCAACCCCCACTCCAACGGGTGCAACATCACAGGAGCGCCCGCGTAGTCGGCCGGCGCTCTCTCCTTCGCGTGCGGGTGACTACAAGCAATGCCCCCTGCTCTACCGGTTCCGAGCGGTCGACAGAATTCCGGAAACACCTACCAGAGCCCAGGTCAGAGGCACCGTCGTCCACGCGGCCTTGGAAGCGCTTTTTGCACTCCCGACCGGTCACCGGGTTCCCGATCGCGCAGCCGAACTCGTCCGTCCCGCGTGGGAACGTGTCAGTGCCGAGTCTCCCGAGGCAGCTGATCTGATTCCGGAAGACGAGCTGGACGCGTTTCTCGGCGAAGTCGGCAAGCTCGTCGCGACGTACTACACGCTCGAAGATCCCACTCGATTCGATGCCGAGGCGTGCGAGGTCTACGTCGAGACCGAGTTGGAGAACGGCGTTCGACTCCGCGGCTTCGTCGACCGGATAGACGTTGCACCGACCGGCGAGGTGCGGGTGGTCGACTACAAGACCGGAAAGGCACCCCGCGAGTTCACCGAGTCCAAAGCGCTCTTCCAGATGAAGTTCTACGCGCTCGTACTACTGCGCACTCGCGGAATCGTTCCCGCGCAACTGCGCCTGATCTATCTGGCCTCCGGCTCGATTCTCACGTACGCCCCGGATCACGACGAGCTCATTCGATTCGAGCGGACCCTCTCCGCCATTTGGAAGGCGATCCTCGCGGCAGGTGCGACCGGAGACTTCAGACCCAAGCCTGGCAAACTGTGCGACTGGTGCGATCACAAGTCACTGTGCCCCTCGTTCGGCGGAACACCACCGCCGTATCCAGGTTGGCCGGACCTGCTGAGCACCGAACCTGTTGCTGCAAAGGAGAATTCATAACATGACGGACAGTTCGTACTACCGCTACCTCGGAACCACGGAGGAAGGGCACGAGCGGTTCGCGAGCACGCAGGCGACTGTCAGCATCTGGGGCCCGACACTGCAGCACGGTGCTCCCCCGTCGGCGCTGTTGGTACGAGCCCTCGAGCGGTGCGGTGCGCGCGACGAAACCCGTCTGACGCGCGTCGTCGTCGAGATTCTCGGGCCCATTCCGATTGCCGACCTCGAAGTCCGGTCGTGGATCGAACGCCCCGGTCGCCGAATCGAATTGATCGTCGCCGAGCTGTGGGCAACCACCGCCGACGGATCTGCCCGCGCGGTTGCGCGCGGTACGGCATGGCGGATGGAGACCGTCGATACCGGCGAGGTCGTCCACGTAGTCGATCCCCCGCTCGAACCCCGTGACAGCGGCACCCCGGGCGTTCTCGAGGGTCTCTGGAGCGTCGGCTACCTCAAGACCCTCGACTGGTCCTGGATTGCTCCGATCGGGTGCGTGGGAACCGGGAAGGTCTGGGCGCGCCCCAAGCCCGAGCTGGTCGAGGGCGAGAAGATGTCTGCCCTCGAGCGTTTGTTCGCGGTGGCCGACATCTCCAACGGCGTCGGCGCCAAGCTCGACCCTGAGCACTGGACGTTCCTCAACACCGATCTCACGGTGCATATCTTCCGTGTGCCCGAGGGCGAGTGGGTCGGTGTCGCCGCCGAAACCACAACCGGTCCGGATGGCGTCGGCATGTGTGCGGGAGTGCTCTACGACGAGCAGGGTGCCGTCGGCCGTATCGCCCAGACTTTGCAGATTCGCGCCCGTTCCTGATTTCCAGGAACGGGCGCGAATGCGCGTAAATCTATTCAGGCAGTGATCAGAAAGCGCGTACCGAGCGGATGTTCGACGCGAGGATGGCCTTGGCGCCGAGTTCCGCCAAGGCATCCATCACCTGGTTGTGTCCCTTGATCGGAACCATCGCGCGAACCGCGACCCAGTCGGGGTCAGCCAACGGCGAGAGGGTCGGCGACTCCATACCCGGAGTCATCTTGATGGCGTCGTCGAGGATGGTGCGCGGGCAGTCGTAGTCGATCATCAGATTCTGCTGCGCGAAGACAATTCCGCGTACGCGTTCGATGAGCTGATTGCGTGCGGGATCGTCCTGCGGAGCGCCGGTGCGCTCGATCAGGACACCTTCGGAATCGCAGAGCGATTCACCGAAAGCAACGAGGTTGTGTTGGCGGAGAGTACGACCCGACCCGACCACGTCGGCGATCGCGTCGGCGACACCGAGCTGAATCGAAATCTCCACTGCTCCGTCGAGACGGATGACGGTTGCGTCGAGTCCGCGGTCGGTGAGGTCCTTGCGGACAAGGTTCGGGTACGACGTCGCAATGCGCAGGCCGGACAGATCCTCAACGGCCCAGTCCTTGCCTGCCGGTGCTGCGTAGCGGAACGACGAACGGCCGAAGCCCAGTGACAGACGCTCGGATACGGGAGCGCCCGAGTCGCCGGCGAGATCACGACCAGTGATGCCGAGATCCAGCTCACCGGAGCCGACGTAGATCGCAATGTCCTTGGGACGCAAGAAGAAGAACTCGACCTGGTTGGCAGGATCGAGGACCGTCAGATCACGGGAATCGGTGCGTCGACGGTAGCCGGCCTCGCTGAGAATTTCGGCGGCGGACTCGGACAGTGAGCCTTTGTTGGGAACTGCTACGCGCAGCATGGTGGATGTCCTTTCGGAAGGTGTGGGTGACGTGAGACGACATGAATCGGAAGCCCTGGACGAGCGAGATGGCGAACATCTCGCTGGTCAGCTCCGATCACAGATGTCGGTACACGTCCTCGAGGGTCAGTCCGCGACCGACCATCAACACCTGCGTCCAGTACAGCAGCTGGGAAATTTCCTCGGCTAGCTGCTCATCGCTCTGGTATTCCGCAGCGATCCACACTTCACCGGCTTCCTCGATGACCTTTTTGCCCTGAGCATGCACACCGGCGTCGAGGGCGGCGACAGTGCCGGACCCCTCAGGGCGAGTAGCAGCACGCTCGGTCAATTCGGCGAACAAGGATTCGAAGGTCTTCACGGGTACACATTCTTTCACGAGGACGGAAGCGGTTTGCACACGCCCACGAACAGCGGTGTTCACAGGCCTGCGTCGAGGCTGCGCGAACTCACGAACCTGCGAGTCTGCCCGGTGATCGGATCCGGGTATTCCAACGCCCGCGCCAACAATCGCAACGGAGTCGAGAAGTCGCCGGGCACCGCGGGAAGGTACTCGGGGTAGTAATTGTCACCGACGATCGGGACGCCCAGCGAGTTGAAGTGCAGCCGAAGCTGATGGGTACGGCCGGTCCGTGGCAGCAACCTGTATCGACCGAGAGTCCGGCCGGCCGAGTCGGTGATCGTCTCGATCAGTTCGATCGAAGTCTCACTGTTCGGCTCGCCATCGATCTCGGTAGCCGTCATCTCGCCGTGAACTTTGTTGATGCGGCTACGCACCGTGCGAGGGAAAGTCAGTTCCGGATCGAAGCCTGCAATCGCCTCGTATTCCTTGACGATCCGCTGCTCGGCAAAAAGTTCCTGGTACGGCCGTCGTAGGTCCGGTGTCACCGTGAATACGATGACACCCGCCGTCATTCGGTCGAGGCGATGAACGGGCGCAAGATCCGGAAGATCCAGATCACGACGCAGTCGCACGACGGCGCTTTCGACGATGTGCGCTCCCCGTGGAATGGTCGCCAGGAAGTGCGGTTTGTCGATCACGAGAATGGAGTCGTCGCGGTACAAGATCTCGATCTCGTGCGGAACCGGAATCTCGGGGGCCGGCTCGCGGTAGAAGTACACGAAACGGGTCGGCTGGTAGGGCGTTCGGCTCGTGATCTTCCGCCCGTGCTCGTCGACGACGTCTCCGGCATTCACGAGGTCCGCCCACAGGTCCCGCTCCCCCGGGTGCTCGCCGATCAGATGCTCGAGGACGGTATGCGCCGACGACTCCGCCGGCATCCGCAGCCGGTCGGGTCCGAGACCGTTTCGGATCGGCAACGGAGCCTTGGGCACTACTCAGTCCTGCTCGAGGTCTGGTGAACAACTCTCGCAGAGCAATTCGAGGGTGCGGCCGTCGCCGTCGATCCGATTGCGGTACCGCGGTGTCGGAGTACCACAATCGACACACACGCCGAGTGTCTTGGCTTCGGATGAGAACTCGATGTTCATCCGCTTGTCGAACACGTACAGGGAGCCGTCCCAGAGGCCCCGGTCGCCGAAAGTCTCGCCGTAACGGACGATTCCGCCGTCCAACTGGTAGACCTCGTCGAAGCCGCGTGAGCGCATCAGCGAAGACAACACCTCACAGCGCACTCCGCCAGTGCAGTAGGTGACTACGGCTTTGCCCTTGAGATGGTCGTATTTTCCACTGTCGAGTTCGTCGACGAAATCGCGGGTGGTGGCGACGTCCGGAACTACCGCATCCCGGAAGCGGCCGATCTCGGCTTCGAAGGCGTTGCGGCCGTCGAAGAACACAACGTCGTCACCGCGACTGTCGACGAGTTCGTGTAGTTCCTTGGGCGCCAGATGAACTCCGCCACCGACAACACCGTTCTCGTCGACTTTCAGCTCGTCGGGGGCTCCGAACGTCACGATCTCCGAGCGAGCCTTGACGCTGAGGCGAGGGAAGTCGTTTCCGAGTCCGTCCGACCACTTGATGTCAGCGGTACGGAACGGCTCGTAGCCACGCGTTCCGCGGACGTATCGCTTGACATCCTCGATGTCTCCGCCGACCGTCGCATTGATTCCGTGAGGCGAGACGATGATCCGGCCCGTCAGGTTGTTGGACTCGGCCAGGCTGTGCTGCCACAGCTTGATCGCTTCCGGGTCCGCCAACGGCGTGAACTGGTAGAACAGAACAATTTTCGGAATAGCCACAGCAAATCCCGCCTAACGTGCCGCGCTCGAGTGAACGTCGTGAAGATCGTGAATGGACAAGTCCACCAGAGACTCTCGAAACACGCGTCCAGGCCCCTCCGGGACATCGACCTCACACGGAACGACGAGCACCGCGCAACCCGCGGCGCTTGCCGACGCAGTACCGGTCGGCGAGTCCTCGATCGCGAGGCACTGCGCCGGTTCGAGTCCGAGCAGATGCGCTCCGCGCAGGTACGGATCCGCCGCCGGTTTTCCGTTGGGAACCTCGTCGCCGCACACCGAGTGGTCGAAGAATTCACGGCCGAGCATGCCGAGTGCCCGATCGACCAGTACTCGCTCGGTGTTGGTGACCAGTGCAGAACGCAGACCACCGTCACGCACGGTCGCCAGTGCATCGCGAGCACCCGGCCGCCAGGTCACGCCGTCCTCGAACAGATCGCCGACGCGGGTGTACATCCAGTCCTTCGCCTCGGCGACGGCATCGGGATGCTTCTCCAAGCCGAGGGCGTCGAACACCGTCGCCAGGGCGAAGGGGCTCGACGCACCGATGACGGCGATGCGTGTCGCTTCCGTCATCGGTCCGCCCAGGCGTAGGGACAACTCACGAAGCGCGATGTCCCACAGCTTCTCCGAATCGAGCAGGGTGCCGTCCATGTCCCACAGGACACCACCGAGGGTCGATTCGGATACCTCGGTCAACAGTTCAGACATTGAAATACTTTGCTTCCGGGTGGTGCAGGACAAAAGCGTCCGTGGACTGCTCGGGATGCAGCTGCAGTTCCTCGGACAATTCGACACCGATTCGCTCGGGTTCGAGCAACGCCACCAACTTGGCACGATCCTCGAGGTCCGGGCACGCGCCGTATCCGAACGAGTAACGAGCGCCGCGGTACTCGAGATCGAAGTAACCGGCAACCTCGGTCGGGTCCTGCTCCGCGACGGTATGCCCCTCGGGAAGCACAAGCTCTTCACGAACGCGTCGATGCCAGTACTCGGCCAGAGATTCCGTGAGCTGGACGCCGATTCCGTGAACTTCGAGGTAATCACGGTACGAGTTCGACGCGAACAACTCGTTGGCGAAGTCCGCGATCGGCTGACCCATCGTCACCAACTGGAACGGAAGAACGTCCACCTGGCCGGTCGCTTCTGCTTCCTTACGCGAGCGCACGAAGTCAGCGATGCACAGGAAACGGTCGCGATGCTGACGCGGGTAGGTGAACCGGAACCGTTCAGGTGCATCCGGTTTCGGTTCGGTGAGCACGATGACGTCATCGCCCTCCGAGATCGCCGGGAAGTAGCCGTACACAACCGCGGCGTGCGCGAGGATGCCCTCGGACGTCAGCCGATCGAGCCAGTACCGGAGCCGCGGACGGCCTTCCGACTCGACCAGTTCCTCGTACGTCGGACCGTCGCCCTTGCGCTGACCGCGAAGGCCCCACTGGCCGAGGAAGAGAGCGCGCTCGTCGAGCAGCCCCGAGTACTCGGACAGAGAGATTCCCTTGACGATGCGCGAGCCCCAGAACGGCGGTGTCGGCACCGCGATGTCGGTAGCGACATCGGAACGCTCCGGCAGGACGACGGGAACCGCTGCAGCTTTACGCTTTTCGGCGATGCGCTTGGAACGCTCGTGACGAGCCTTACGCTCGGCAGCCTTCTCGCGAGCAGCGATGGCCTCCGGGCTGTCCGGCGCCGGGCCGCCGCCGCGCTTGGTCGTCATGATCTGGTCCATCAAGTTCAGACCCTCGAAAGCGTCGCGGGCATAGCTGACGTCGCCCTCGTACACCTCCTGCAGATCGTTCTCGACGTACGAACGCGTCAGCGCGGCACCACCCAGCAAAACCGGGAACTGTTCCGAGACACCGCGAGAGTTGAGTTCCTTGAGGTTGTCCTTCATGACCACTGTCGACTTCACGAGCAGTCCGGACATGCCGATGACATCGGCCTTGTGCTCGATCGCAGCATCGAGAATGGTCGCGATGGGCTGCTTGATGCCGAGGTTCACGACGTCGTAACCGTTGTTACTCAAGATGATGTCGACAAGGTTCTTGCCGATATCGTGGACGTCGCCCTTGACCGTCGCAATGACGAGGCGGCCCTTGCCGTCGTCGTCCGTCGCTTCCATGTGCGGCTCGAGGAACGCAACTGCTGCCTTCATGACCTCGGCGGACTGCAGAACGAACGGCAACTGCATCTGTCCGGAACCGAACAATTCACCGACGGTCTTCATGCCCGAAAGCAGTGTCTCGTTGATGATTTCGATCGGGGACTTGACCGTCATTGCTTCGGTGAGATCGTCGTCGAGGCCGTTGCGCTCGCCGTCGACGATGCGACGCTCGAGCCGGTCGAACAACGGAAGTCCGGCGAGTTCCTGCGCACGGGACTCGCGCGCCGACGCAGCCGAGACACCCTCGAACAGAGCCATCAGCTTCTGCAGCGGGTCGTAGCCCTCGCTACGACGGTCGTAGACCAGGTCGAGTGCGGTTTCACGCTGCTCGTCCGGAATTCGCGCCATCGGCAAAATCTTGGACGCGTGAACGATCGCCGTGTCCAGACCGGCCTCGGTGCACTCGTGCAGGAACACCGAGTTGAGGACCTGACGTGCCGCCGGGTTCAAACCGAACGAAATGTTCGAGATACCCAGGGTGAAGTGCAGTTCCGGGTACGCAGCCTTGAGCTGACGGATGGCTTCGATGGTCTCGATGCCGTCGCGTCGCACCTCTTCCTGACCGGTGGAGATGGGGAAGGTCAAGGCGTCGACGATGATGTCGGACTCGGCGAGTCCCCAGTTTCCCTTGATGTCCTCGATCAGACGCTTGGCGATGGCGACCTTGGTCTCGGCGGTGCGAGCCTGGCCCTCTTCGTCGATGGTCAGGGCGACGACTGCCGCGCCGTGCTCCTTGACCAACGTCATGATCTTGTGAAAACGCGATTCGGGGCCGGCGCCGTCCTCGTAGTTGACGGAGTTGACAGCGCAGCGGCCACCGAGGTGTTCGAGACCGGCCTGCAACACGGCAGGCTCGGTGGAGTCGAGCATGATCGGCAGCGTCGAGGACGTCGCCAGACGGCTGGCCAGTTCCGACATGTCGGCGGCACCGTCGCGGCCCACGTAGTCGACGTTGAGGTCGAGCATGTGTGCGCCGTCGCGGGTCTGGTCCTTGGCGATGTCCAGGCACTTCTGGTAGTCCGCGGAGAGCATTGCCTCGCGGAAAGCCTTGGAGCCGTTGGAGTTCGTGCGTTCACCGATCATCAGGATGCTGGCGTCCTGCTCGAACGGCACCGCCGAGTACAGCGAAGAGGTACTCGGCTCGTGGATCGGGGTGCGCTGGGCCTTCTCGACCTGACGGACCGCGTCGGCGACCGCGCTGATGTGCTCGGGTGTCGTACCGCAGCAGCCGCCTACGAGGCCGAGTCCGAACTCGGAAACGAAACCACTGAGGGCTTCGGCCAATTCGTCGGCGGTCAGCGGGTACTCGGCGCCCTTGGGGCCGAGCTGCGGCAGGCCGGCATTGGGCATGACCGACACCGGCAGCGTCGAGTACTTGGACAGGTGCCGGAGATGTTCGCTCATCTCGGCCGGCCCGGTGGCACAGTTCAGGCCGATCATGTCGATACCGAGTGGCTCGAGTGCCGTCAGCGCCGCACCGATCTCACTGCCCAGGAGCATCGTTCCAGTTGTCTCTACCGTCACGTGCGTGATGATCGGCAACCGCAGTCCGAGTTGCTCCATCGCGCGCTGACTGCCGAGAATGGCCGCCTTCACCTGAAGCAGGTCCTGGCAGGTTTCGACGAGGATGGCGTCGGCGCCACCGTCGATCATGCCGAGCGCGGCTTCGGCGTACGCGTCACGAAGGACTGCGTACGGTGCGTGTCCGAGGCTGGGGAGCTTGGTTCCCGGTCCCATCGAGCCGAGTACGAATCGGGCCATGCCGTCGCGGCCTGGTCCCATCTCGTCCGCTACTTCACGGGCGAGAGCAGTGCCTTTTTCCGCGAGTTCGCGGATCCGGTGAGAGATGTCGTAGTCGGCGAGGTTGGGCAGGTTGCAACCGAAGGTGTTGGTCTCGACGGCATCGGCACCAGCGGCGAAGTACGCACGGTGGATGTCTTTGAGCACGTCGGGACGGGTGTCGTTGAGGATCTCATTGCACCCCTCGAGGCCGAGGAAGTCGTCCAGGGTGAGGTCCGCGGCCTGCAACATGGTGCCCATCGCTCCGTCGCCGATGACAACGCGCTGTTTCAGCGCATCAAGCAGGGCAGAGTTAAATGGGGCAGACATGCCGTCCAGAGTAGTGGGCGCACCGACAAGCTCTGGCCGTAGGCTGGGTGGGTGAGTCCAAGTGAGTTCCCCGTCACTCCCGACGGCCCGGTCGATTTCGACGATTCGGCGGCCTTCGAGAGCCCTGACGGCTTTGCCGTCGACAGCAGCGACCGCCTCGAGGGCGACATCCCAGTCCTACGTGAGCCCATCCTCGTTGCAGCTTTCGAGGGCTGGAACGACGCCGGTGACGCAGCCAGCGGTGCGGTCGAACATCTCGAGCTGATCTGGGATGCCCAGCCGCTCGCCGAACTCGATTCCGAGGACTACTACGACTACCAGGTCAACCGTCCCACGGTCCGTCAGGTCGACGGTGTCACTCGCGAAATCGTTTGGCCGGCAACACGTTTGTCGGTCTGTTCGCCTCCAGGCAGTGAGAGCGACATCGTCCTTCTTCGCGGGATCGAACCCAACATGCGGTGGCGTAGTTTCTGCGAGGATCTGCTCGAGTTGATCGACCAACTGAACGTCAAGACGGTGGTCATCCTCGGCGCCCTGCTCGCCGATACTCCGCACACCCGCCCGGTGCCGGTCACGGGCACGGCGTACAGCAGCGAATCCGCTGCACGATTCAACCTCGAACAGACCCGATACGAAGGCCCGACAGGCATCACCGGAGTTCTTCAGGATGAGTGCGTTCGTGCTGGTGTACCCGCTATTTCGTTCTGGGCAGCGGTTCCGCACTACGTCTCGCAGCCACCCAACCCGAAGGCCACAGTGGCCCTCCTTCAACGAGTCGAGGATGTTCTCGACATCGAGGTCCCCCTCGGTGAACTCCCAGCTCAGTCGGAGGATTGGGAGGAAGCGGTCAACGAAATGACCGCGGACGACGAGGAAATCGGCGAATACGTGCGCACCCTGGAAGAGCGGGGAGACGCCGAAACCGACATCAGCGAAGCAATCTCCAAGATCGACGGCGACGCCATCGCCGCGGAATTCGAGCGCTACCTCAGACGGCGAGGACCCGGCAGCTTCGGACTGTGAGCAAGAACACTCCAGAAGAAGGTGGAAGTACACAGCGCCCACTGCGCCTCCGGCTTCAACTGATCGCGCTGTACGCCGGCGGGTTCCTCGGCCCGTTCGGCGGCGGCGTGGTTGCTTCGATCCTCCCCGAGATCGGTGACGATCTAGGGGTCGGACCGTCGGCGGCCGCCTCCTCCCTCACCGCGTACCTGCTCCCCTTCGCCGCTCTGATGTTGGTGTCGGGGACGCTCGGGACACGGTGGGGCAAGGTCCGGACGGTGCGGATCGCATACGGCGTCTACGTCTTCGCGTCGTTGGCATGCTTTCTCGCCCCGACACTCGAGATCTTCCTGGCCGCCCGGGTACTGCAGGGCTCCGCGAACGCATTCACCACGCCGCTGTTGCTTGCTTCGTTGGCGGCCGCAACTCCGCAGGCTCGGTTGGGTCGAGCCCTCGGTGCCTTCGGCGCATTCCAGGCGGCAGGGCAGTCGTCGGCTCCGTTGATCGGCGGACTGGCGGCCGAATTCGACTGGCGTCTGGCCTTTCTCGTCATCGCAGTGGTCGCGGGCATTCTGGGAGCCGTCGGACTCCCGAAGTCCGAAGCACCGGCAGCGACCACCCCCGCCCGTCTCCGCGATGCATTACGCCCCGAAGTGCTCCGCATCGGTATCGCTGCATTGCTCGGCTGGGGCGCCCTCGGTGGACTGAGCTTCCTGCTCGCCTTCCGCTTCGAAGACGAGTTCGGGCTGTCCCCCACCGTCCGCGGCCTACTGCTCACCGTCTTCGGCGTGGCCGGCATCCTCTCGGCCCGGCGCATCGGAATCCTCATCGATCGCATCGGCGCACGCTCCTCCGTGATGATCGGTGCACTGGGCGGAGCAGTTCTGGTCTCCGTCGTCGGCCTTGCCGGCTTGGTGCCGGTGATCGCGATCGCATGGTTGGTCGCAGGTGTCGCGAGCCAGTTCGTCCTTGTCGGCGTCAACGCGGCGGTGCTCGGATCCGCGGGGCCCAACCGTGGCGGCGCCGTGTCGGTCGTCCAAGCGATGCGCTTCGGCGGCGCCGCTCTTGCTCCCCTGGCCCTGACACCGATTTACGACTCTTCGCCTGCCGCGAGCTTCCTGATCCCCGCACTATTGCTCGCCGTCGTCGCTCCCCTGATCATGCCGAAGCAACGCTGATCGGTCTCGGCAGTTTCGAATTTGAAGTTGTGTAGGTAGTGAGTTTCTCGGGGAAAGCGACCACCGTTGTAGCGACGCTGTCAGGGTGAACATTATTCGGAAAATCTTGTGTTTCCGTCGTCGACAGATATTGATACCATTGGAACATGAGCGAATCTGAGTCGGAACCGGAACGGCCGATCGACATTTTTCGGCGATCGGTTGCCGTCATCGAAGAAAATTTGCCTCCTACCTGGTCTTTGTCGACACAGCGCTCCCCCGACCTGTCCGAGGCGCCACTCCGACTCGACCTCCGCTCCCCTGACGGCGCGGTGGCCAAATTCGGCGTCTACGCCGCTCACGGTGTCCTGAGCAGCGACGTTCCCGGTATCGCCGATCGCTTCCCCACCGGTCAACCCGGCTTCGTGTGCGCAAAATATCTGTCCGAGCCGGTCCGCCGGCAGCTCGATTCCCACGCGATCTCGTACGCAGACGCCACGGGCAACGTGTCGTTGACCGCTGATCGACCTGCCGTCTGGGTGCGTGGACGCGGAGCCGACGCCGATCCGTGGCGGGGGCCCGGACGTCCTTCCGGACAGTTGACGGGCGATCCGTCAGCTCGCGTCGTGCGTGCGCTTGCCGATTTCGCGGCGCCACTGGCGATCACTGCCTTGGTGCGCCTGGCCGGTGCGTCGACGGGAGCAACCTATCGGGTGGTTCAGACACTGTCGGATCGTGAACTGGTGACCAGGCTCCCCCGCGGTGGGATCGGTGACGTCCGCTGGCCGAAGATGCTTCGTGAATGGGCGGCTGAAGCCGGCGCCAAAGCGCCGACGCCTCACGGCTTTCACGCGCCGGACGGGTTGGAAGCACTCTTCGATCAACTGCGTCAGCTCAGCGGTCACATCTACGCCGGTACCGCCTCGGTGGCCGCGGCACCCTTTGCTCGGTACGCGCCCACTCGACGTGCCCACTTCCATGCCGACAACGTCGATCAGTTCGCCGACGCTCTCGGACTACGGCGGGTGGAATCCGGCGGTGACGTGTGGATCACCGCTCCCCTCTCACCGTCTGCCTTCGACCGATTGCTCACCCGCGACGGCATCCGCATCGTCGCCCCCAGCCAAGCGTTCGCCGATCTGCTGGTCGGCCCGGACTCCGACGAGGCGGCGGCCGAGCACCTGCTCACATGGATGATCGAGAACGAATCGCAGTGGCGACGCGCCGCATCCCCTGCTACGGATCGCCCGTAGGAAAAAGAGGGGGCGTCTCTCGCCTACCCTGTCATGGTGGAAGAAACGAGTGCGCCCGATTACGCCGCGTACGCCGACACCAATCGACTGAAGCTGTTTTCGTTCACGATCGCGGAAAAACGGGCCGAGTACCTCTGGGTACTTCGTGCCTTCGACCATGCTCGCGCCAACTACACCGTCCTGCTGCATGCCGGAGCCGTCGCGCAAATCCTCGAGAAGATCGGTGGATCGGATCCGGCGGCCGATCTGTCGGCAGCAGAGGTCACTCCCCTGTTGGATCAGCTCCATGTGTGGGAGATCCTCGAGCGCAGCTACGACGGAACCCGCGCGGCCACGCTGGCCGAGTACCGCAATCGCCACTTCGTCTACCAGTTCGGTCAGGCTGGATACCAGGTCTATCGATCAGTCGAAGACGTTCTCGCCGCACGCCTGGACTCGGCCTCGCTCTCGCGCCTCGCTCTGCCGGACCTGCTCGCAGATATGTCCGAACTCGCCGAGGCCAACCGAAGCTCCGACGGCGACCTGATCTTCCGCAAGCTCAAGCGCCTCGACTCGACGCTCTCCGACATGGCCGATCGAGCCGCGCACTTCTATCTGACCCTCGGGGACCTCGTACGGACCACGGAGATCACTCCGCAGGCTTTCCTCACGCACAAGGACGCTCTGCTCACGCATATGCGGGAGTTCAGCTCCGATCTGGCGCGCTACGCCCCCAAGCTCAAGGAAGCGATCGAGCACGTCGAATCCACCGGGGTCGATCGCATGATCCGCCTCGCCGCCGCCAGTGACGAACGGGTGTTCGTCCCGATCACCGAACGCGAAGACGACTGGGCTGCGCGTTGGCGAGGATTGACCGCCTGGTTCGTCTCCGCGGAATCGGGGATCAGCGAGTCCGAGCGTCTACGTGAGGGCACGATGAGCGCGATCGCCGCGGTTCTGGCGCTCCTTCGCCGCGTCACGGAAACCCGTCGCGGCGGCGTCAGCCGCGAGAGCCAGCTCCGGCACCTCGCCGGCTGGTTCGCCGCCACGCCGTCCGAAGACGCAGCTCATGCTCTGTTCCAGGCAGTGTTCGACCTCGGCCGTCCACGCCACCTCTCGATGGTGCATCCGGACGCCGACATCATTTCTCACTCACGTTCGTGGTGGGAGGCACCGCCGGTCGAGATCGCGCGAACACTCGCCGAAACCGGCCGCCCGCCCTCACCAGGATTGCCGAGCAAGGTCGCCCGCAACGACGGCAGCATCCGCCGCCTACGCGAAGAGCAGTTGGCAGCGCAACGTACGCGCAGCGCCGCGGCGCAATCACTCGCGTCGAACGGCGTCTATCAGCGTGAACTCAACGAGCAGGAGACCGAAGTTTTGCTGAGTCTGCTCAATGCAGCACTGACCGCGCGTGTTCCGGTGGTGGGACGCGTCAAGAGTTCCACCGGTAGTGAGAACGGGGTGAAGCTGACGCTCAGTCCCTCGGACGGTTCGACCACCATCAAGACCGCCCGCGGGCGTATGCACCTCGACGGCATCGAGGTCAGTGTTCGATGAGAGCTCGCGAGATCACGCCCCTTGCCCTCGACTCGTATCAACGCGCGGCGCGGGTGATCCTGTCCAACCACCTGATCACCTCGACGTACCCGGATCGAATTGCGTTGCCGCTCTTGCGCCGTTGGGCCACCGAGCTGCGTGACGACCTACTCGAACTGTTCGGCTATCGCCTCGAGGTGACGGAGACCACCGCGCGCCTGTTCACGGTGTCGGATCGACTCAACCCGTCGGCACCGGCCCGAACTGCCTCCGAGCGAACCTTCGATCGCACCCGTTACGCCTACCTGGCATTGTGCCTGGCCGCGTTGGGCCGCGCCGGGAACCAGATCACGTTGTCGGAGTTGGCGGATCACGTCGCGGCCGATGCTGCACAAGTCGACGGCGTCGAACTCTCCACCGATCGTGCGTCGGACCGCGACGCCTTCGTCGACGCAGTGGGCTGGCTCGGCGTCAGAGGCGCCATCGCCCTCGCCGACGGTGACGCAAACGGCTGGGCGTCCAATCCCGAAGCGGGAGAAGCGCTCTACGACATCGACCGTTCCGTCGTCGTAGCCCTGTTCCGTCCGCCGCGCGCCCTGCAGCACCTCCACTCCATCCGCGGACTCCTGGCCGCCGACACCTCGAGCGCTGCCGAGGACGACGGAATTCCCGTGGACGCGAAAGAGATCGGACGCCGAGTGCGTCGGGCTCTCGTCGAGCGGCCGGTCGTACTGGCCGGTGAACTCGATCAGCACGAATTGATCGCCTTGGCGCAGCCCAAGACCGCGTCGGAAGTCGAACTACTGACGGGGTTGGTGGCCGAGCGTCGCGCCGAGGGAATCGCGATGATCGATCCCACCGGTCGCCTCTCCGACGTCCGCTTCCCGAGCACTGGAACGATCGCCCAGGTAGCGCTACTCCTCGCCGGCGAGATTGCCGACCGCGTACTCGACGTCGACGCTCCGGAGCTGCCGAAACTTCCGATCCCGCACGTGTCGGACGATCACCTGATCGAACAACTCGATGCCGCCATCCCCGAGGCCGGGATCTTCGAGGACCTCGCCGACGAGGACGACGATTTCGTGCTGCCCGCCGGCGAACCGGCCGAGCCCCCGGAACCCGTCACGTACCCGATGATCGACGACGACTGGCTCGCCGACAAGGTCACCGAGTTGGTGGACCAGTTCGGTCGCACGTTTGCAGCGCAATGGCAGGCCGATCACAACGGGCTGCGCAAGCAGGCGCTCGGGTTGCTGCAACGTCTGCGCCTGACGCATGCGGTCGACGGCGGCGTACTGGTGTTGCCCGTCCTTGCCCGGTACCGCGACGTCGTGGTCTCCGTACGCGAACGCGATCCTCAGATCGACTTCGCGGTAGACAACTCCGCACCGGATCCGGTCGACGAATTCGGCCCCGAATCTTCCACCAACGGCGAACTATCAGAGGTAGAGAACGTATGAGCAACGCCCGCTTCCGACCTACTCGGGCTGGAATCATCAACCTCTGGGATTACCGAGACCAGGAGTTCTCGTTCGCCGACGGTCGACTGGTCCTACGAGGGCCAAACGGATCCGGTAAGACCAAGGCCCTCGAGGTCTTGTTCCCGTTCGTTTTCGACGGCCGCATCGAACCGCGGCGCCTCAACCCCTTCGCCGGTGAAGAGCGCACGATGAAGTCCAACCTTCTCTACCGGGGCCAGGACAGCGCGCACTCCTACGTGTGGATGGAGTTCTGCCGCGGCTCCCTCGAAGATCCCGAGTCGGTGACCGTGGGAATCGGCATGCGGGCAACCCGCACCAACGACAAGGTCACCCGCTGGTACTTCGTCGCCGACGGCCGCGTCGGAGTCGACTTCTCGCTGATCGGCAACGACGATCGTCCTCTCACCAAGAAGCAGTTGGCCGAACAACTCGGCAGCGATTCCATCACCGACCGTCCCCTCGACTACCGCACCGCGATCGACGCGCGAATGTTCGGTCTCGGAGTGCAGCGCTACGACCAGCTGATCAATCTCATTCTCACGCTTCGCCGTCCCCAGCTCGCGAAGAACCTTGATCCGAAGGGCCTTTCGCAAGCGCTCACCGACGGCCTCCGTCCACTCGACGACCAACTCGTCCTCGAAGCTGCACGTTCGTTCAGCGATATGGAAGAGGTCGGCCGCGCGCTCGAGGGGCTCGCAGCCGCCGATCAGGCAGCGCAGAGTTTCATCGGCGTCTACACCAAGTACCTGCGTCAGCAGTCGCGCGGAGAGATCGAACAGGTCAGCACCCGCCTCGCAGCAGTCACCAGAGGCGTTGCCGCCATGGACGAGTCGTCGCTCGCCCAGACCCGCAGCCGTGAAGCCCGGGCAGCAGCCGAGGAGCGCTTCAACCAGGCCGAGCAGGCACTCGAGAACGCGCGCGCCAATGTCGAGGCGTTGCAACGCTCGAGCGCCTACGAAGGCAAACAGCAACTCGACGATCTCGCTCAGGCCGTTTCGACGCTCAAGCTCTCGACCGAGCAACAGGCAGACAAGTCGAGGAAGGCGCAGGCTGCACTCGCGCAGCGCGGCGACGAAGCCGACAAGGCTGCATCGTCGGTCAAGCGTGCAGCCGAGGCACTCTCACGTGCCGAGGACGAACTGCAGGCAGCCGCCGAGGACGCCGGCATCGTCTGGACTCCCCTGCCCGACGGCTCACGCAGCGACCAGATCACCGCAGCAGTGCGTGGCCATGCCGAGGAGCGTGACGGCGACGTACGCGTAGTCCGCACTGCGCTCGCGACCGTCGAGAAGGCCGCTACCGAACGAACCCGGGCCGAAAACAGCTCGCGCCGTGGACAAGAGCTGCTCGAAGCGTCCAAGGCCGCTGTGCTCGAAGGCGAAGCTGCCGTGGAACTCGCACGCAGTCAGTGCGCCAGTGGGCTGCGCGCGTGGTGGACCGATCACTCCTCCCTGTTTTCGGCTGTCGGCGCCGACACCTCGCTGTTCGAGGCTCTCGACGCGGCGCTCGCCGAGGTCGGCGACGAGGACGCTCCGGCGCTGTCCGCAGTTCTCACCGAGCACACCGAGGCAGGCACCGAGACGCTGCGCGAGCGACGTCGTGAGGCCGAAGCTGAAATATCTGCATCACACGCCTCCATCGCAGCTCTGAAATCCGAGCGCAAGGCCGTCTCGGCGGAACACGACGATGCTCCGCCGGCCTTCCACGCACGGACCGACAACCGCAGTGATCTGGGTGGGGCACCGCTGTGGCAGCTGGTGCGCTTCGCCGATTCAGTCGAACCAGACGTGGCTACGGGAATCGAATCCGCACTCCAGGCGGCAAATCTGCTGGACGGCTGGGTCTGCCCCGACGAAACGATTCCCGATCACGTCAGTGAGCAGTTCCTGACCGCTCTGCCGGTCAAGCAGCGCCCGAAGGGACGAACGCTGGCCGACGTCCTCGAGGTCGAAGGCAATGCCGACGTACCCGACGCTCGGGTACAGGACATTCTCGCGTCGATCAGTCTCGTCGAGGCACCGGGCGACTCCGATGCCAGCGTCGCGATCGGCGTCGACGGGCGCTTCTGGCAGGGCGTCGCGCGTGGCCGGCACGTCAAGGCCGACGCCGAGTACATCGGCACGACAGCGCGGGCGCGTCGACGCGAAGCTCGGATCACCGAGATCGACGCGGCTCTGGAAGAACTTGCCGCGGCAGTCGATGCAGCCAAGGCACTGGTGACGCAGACCAACGAGCAGCTGAGCCGAATCAACTCTGCGGCAAAGGAATTGCCGAAGACAGGGTCGATCCTCCGCGCACTCAAAACTGTCACCGAATCCGCCGGTGCACTCCGCACTCGCTCGGAGGCCACGGAAACAGCGCAACGCGAACTCGATGCGGCGATCGCCGATCTCGCGGCGAAGGAAAAGCAACTCCGGGCGACGGCGTCGCAGCACCGGACCCCGCATATCGGCCGTGAACTCGACTCCCTCGCGGCGGCGATCCGTCATTTCGAGAAGCAGGGCGAACTGGCGCTGCGCTGCCGACGCGAACATGCCAAGGAAGTCGAACTCGAACGCGAGTCTCGCGACCGTCTCGACGAATCACGCGCCAATGCGGAGGAATTCGCCGAGGAAGCCGCCATCGCCGAGGAGAGTCTGCTTCAGCAGGTCCAGCGCCTCGAGACACTGCGCGACACCCTCGGGGCCAGCGCCGAGCAGATCGACCTCGACCTGGCAAAAGCCCGCGCGAAGATCGAAGAATGCAAGGTCGAACAGCGTGCTGCGCGAAAGGCGTACGACGCTGCGGTACTCCAGATCGGCACGGCAGAGGGTGCGTACAACACCGCCGTCGAGACGTTGCGCCACACCCTGACCGAAACCCGCAGTGATGCAGAGCGACTCGCACCCTATGCTCGCCCGGACCTTCTCGAGTTGTTGGGCGTCAAGGAACATCTGAGCTGGCCGGCAAGTTCAGCGGCGTGGATGAGCCCCGATCAGTTGGTCTACCGCATCCAGAACGAAGACCGCAGCGAGGACGCGGCCCACCCGCCCGTCCTCCCCGAAGACGTCGACAAGTTGTACCGAGCGCTCGAGGCTGCGACCTCGGCGGTACGCGTCACCGACGGAGCCCGCAAGGCAACCCGCACGGCACTGACCTCGGCGTTGCAGGACTTCGACGCCCAACTCGCAGCGGCCGGACAGGACTACCGCCTGCAGTGGGATGCACCGGACGGACTGACCGTCGTACGAGTGCAGGACGATCAGGGCTATTCGTCGATCGGTGAATTCGCAACGCGGATCCACGATGCTCGTGGCGATCAGGAGCAGTTGCTCACCGAATCCGAGCGTCGCATTCTCGAAGATGCCCTGCTGACCGGATTGGCTCAGCAGATCCACGAGCGCACGGTCGATGCACGCGTGTTGATCGCACAGATGGGCACGGAGATGCGTGAGCGTCGGATGTCCTCGGGCAACACCATCGGCGTTCACTGGGTGCTCGCCGACAACCTCGACGACAGCTCGCGGGCGATCTCCAAGCTGCTGGATCGAGACGCGTCGGCCCTCGGCGTCGATGAACTGGCTACTCTGCGAGCTCATTTCGCGACCCAGATCCGTACCGCCCGCGCGGCGCACCCCGAACGCTCGTACCCGGAAATCCTGTCCTCGGCGCTCGACTACAGGCAGTGGCGCGTGTTCTCGTTCACCCTCATCAGCGGTGAGGGCAAGGAAGACCGCCTTACCGTCGCGCGGCACAGCGCACTGTCCGGTGGCGAGCAGTCGGTTTCGCTGCACCTTCCTTTGTTCGCCGCGGCGCACGTCATGTTGGACTCGGCCGACCCGCACGCCCCACGTCTGCTGGCACTGGACGAGGCCTTCGCCGGTGTCGACGACAACGGACGCAGCGAGCTGCTCGGCTTGAGCGTTCAGTTCGACCTGGATCTCTTCATGACCGGCTACGACCTGTGGATCACGTACGCAGACGTCCCCGGCTGTGCGCACTACGACCTCGCGCACTCCACGGCCGAACAAGCTGTCAGCGCCGCGCTGCTGGTGTGGTCGAACGGTGAGCTGCTCGCCGAGCACGACGGAACGGATCTGGCGCGGGCATTGGGCTCGCCGCTACGGCGCCGGGTGCCGACACCAGCCGAAGGTGCGTTGGACTACGCCTAGAAACTGCTGTGCGCCTTTATTAACCGCCCGGGGTTAATAAAGGCGCACAGCAGGGATTCAGCGAAGCGAAATACCCAGTAGGGCGTCGACGGCATCGGCGAACTCGCCGGGTGCCTGCGTGTCGGATCCGCCGCCCTCGATGGCGCGGCGTGCCCAACCGTCGAGCGCGTCGAGCGCCTTCGGAGTGTCGAGATCGTCGGCCAAATGCTGACGCAAACGCGCAACAGTGTCGGTGGCTGACGGCGCGGAATCGAGAGCCGCTGCCTCGCGCCATACCTTCAGACGCGACTGAGCATCCTCGAGGACCTGATCGGTCCACGCGCGATCCTGGCGGTAGTGGCCGGAGAGCAATCCGAGACGAATTGCTGCGGGATCGACCCCTTCACCGCGCAGTTTCGAGACGAAGACGAGGTTTCCGCGACTCTTCGACATCTTCTCGCCGTCGAGGCCGATCATGCCGGTGTGCACGTAGTGCCGCGCGAAACGGCGATCACCCGTTGCCGATTCGGCATGTGCTGCCGAGAACTCGTGGTGCGGGAAGATCAGGTCGCTGCCACCGCCCTGGACGTCGAAGCCGGAGCCGATGCGGTTGAGCGCAATGGCCGCGCACTCGATGTGCCAACCGGGGCGTCCCGGTCCGAAGGGCGACGGCCAAGAAGGCTCGCCCGCACGCTCCGCCCGCCAGACGAGTGCGTCGAGCGGATTGCGCTTTCCGACGCGATCGGGATCTCCGCCACGTTCGGCAAAGAACTTCTCCATCGTCGCGCGGTCGTAGCCCGACTCGTAGCCGAACTGCTCGGTCGCGTCGGCGCGGAAGTAGACGTCGGGGAACTCCGCGTCGTCGACGATGTACGCGGCGCCGGACGCCACGAATTTCTCCACCAACTCGACTACTTCGTTCACCGATTCGACGGCGCCGATGTAGTCCTTCGGCGGAAGCACGCGCAGCGCTTCCATGTCCTCCCGGAAGAGCGCGGTCTCACGCATGCCGAGGACGATCCAGTCCTCGCCGTCGCGATTGGCGCGCTCGAACAGCGGGTCGTCCACGTCGGTCACGTTCTGGACGTAATGGACGTCGTGTCCGGCGTCGCGCCAGATGCGGTTCACGAGGTCGAACGTGAGGTAGGTGGCCGCGTGACCGAGGTGGGTGGCGTCGTACGGGGTGATGCCGCAGACGTACATCGTCGCTTTCTTGCCCGGGGTGACGGGGCGAACCTGACGGTCGGCTGTGTCGTACAGCCGCAACGGCGGCCCCTGACCGGGAACGGACGGGAGTGCGGTATCGGACCAAGACTGCATGCTGCCGAGCCTAGTGGAGACTGCTCTGAGGCTGGGAAGGTGCTGGCTGATCCTGCTCCGGTTCGGGCATCGACGCGAGCTTGCTCGGCCACCAGATCTTCTGACCGATGTCGTAGGTCAGGGCCGGGACCAGCAAGGATCGGACGATCAGAGCGTCGAGCAGGACACCGAACGCCACGATGAACGCGATCTGCGCGAGGAACAACAGCGGGATCACCGCCAACGCCGAGAAGGTTGCTGCCAGAACAACTCCGGCAGACGTGATCACCCCGCCGGTCACGGTGAGTCCCCGCAGCGCACCCGCCCGAGTGCCGATCTTCAGCGCTTCCTCACGCACCCTCGTCATGAGGAAGATGTTGTAGTCGATTCCCAGAGCCACGAGGAACACGAACGCAAACAGCGGGACCACTGGATCCGCGCCGGGGAACCCGAAGACGTGGTCGAACACCAGCGACGAAATGCCCAGTGTCGCAGCAAACGAGAGCACAACGGTGCCCATGAGAAGCAGCGGTGCGAGAAGCGAACGCAGCAACAGGGAGAGAATCACGAACACCACGATGATCACCACGGGAATGATGAGTGTCCGGTCCCGTGTCGAGGTGGTCTTCGTGTCGAGGTCGGTCGCAGTGACGCCACCGACCAACGCGTCGGCGCCGTCCACGGAGTGAACTGCATCACGTAGTCGCACGATGGTGTCTTCGGCCTCGAGTGAGTCGGCAGCGTCAGTCAACGTCGCCTGCAGGGAGACTCGTCCGTCGACAACCAGTGGGGCTCCCCCGTTCTGCACGACGCTTACGTCGCTGACGCCCTCCACGCGACTGGCTGCCGCGACGGCGTCCACCTGATCAGCATTCGCGATGACCACGGCCGGGGAACCCGAACCCGCGTCGAAGTGCTCGCCGAGAATCTCCTGGCCTGCAACCGAATCGACGTCGAGCAAGAAGATGTCGGACGAAGAGACACCGCTGGCTTTGAACTGCGGGATCATCAGCGCGAAGATCACAAGCACCAGCGTCGACGCCACCCAGAAGCGGCGCGGGTGCCGTCCGATTCGAGCAGCGAGCCCGGCCCAGAACCGGTGATCGTTCGCCTCGTCGTGGTGCTCGCGGTCGGCGTCGAACTTCGGCTTGGTCGGCCAGTACGCAGTCCGCCCGAACAGAACGAGGACAGCGGGTAGGAACGTCATCGATGCGAGGAAGGACGCGGCGATACCGATGGCGGCCACCGGACCGAGTCCGCGGTTCGAGTTCAGGTCGGAGAGCAACAGGCACAGAACGCCCGCGATGACCGTTCCGGCAGATGCCGCGACGGGTTCGAGCGTCGCGCGCCACGCAGTCCGCATTGCTGCGTACTTGTCCTTCTCGATCCGCAATTCTTCCCGGTAGCGAGAGACCAGAAGCAGCGCGTAGTCGGTGGCGGCACCGAACACGAGGATGAACAGGATGCCCTGGCTCTGACCGTTCAGTGCGATGACGTCCGCGTCGGCGAGCAGATACACGAGCAAGCTCGACAATCCGAGTGCGAAGATCGCCGAAAAGATCACCACGAACGGCAGGATCGGACTCCGGTAGACGATGATCAGGATCAGGATCACGACGGATCCGGCTACCAACAACAGCAGTCCGTCGATACCGGCGAATGCTGCCGACAGATCCGCAACCTGCCCAGCGGGGCCGGTGACCTTGACTGTCAGTCCGTCAGGGCTCGACTCCAGCGCCGCGCGCAGCGCTTTCACGCTGTCCTTGACCTCGAGGGTGCTGTCGACCGGCAGGAACATCTGCAACGCCTGGCCGTCGGCCGACGGGATCGGCGGCGATGACGCGTCACCGAATCCCTCGGTACCGACAAACGAATCGACGGTCTGGGACAGGAAGGTGGAGTCGGTGGGCTCGAGGCCACCTGGTCGTTCCGCCACGACGATGGCCGGCACGAAGCGGGTGTCCGTGAAGCTCTCTTGAAGCTTTGCCACCTCGGTGGCTTCGGCCGACGCCGGCAGGAACGACGTGTTGTCGTTCTGCTGCACGGTGCTGAGCTTTCCGGCGAACGGGCCGCCGAATCCTCCGATTGCCAGCCAGCCGATCACAAGGAGAGCTGGCACAATCCATCGAAGGCGACGAACAGGACGATTTTGTACTGGTGTGCTCACTGGGTCTCCAGGGATCGGCAGCAGAGAGGACTTGCCGACTATTTTGTTCAGCATGCTGAGTAATTGCAAACGGAAGGCAAAAACATGAGCAGCGACGGCCTGGACGACTGGCCAACCGGCCGGCTGTTGTCCACCGCTGCGCGCCTGGTAGAGCACTCGTGGGAGAAGGTTCTGCGGTCTCAGGACATGACGCACGCGGGCCTGATCGTGCTCCACTCGATCGCCGGTGGGGCGGCATCTCAACGCGACATCGCGAAGAACGCCCGCGTCACCGATCAAACGATGAGCCGCACGATCGACCGTCTCGAACGAGCGGGTTACGTCACGCGTGACACCGATCCGCGGGACGAGCGCCGGCGCGTGATCGCGATAACCGACGCCGGAAGACTGACGTACGAGCGACTACTGACGCTCGAGAAGGAAGATGCGGCGTTGACCGTCGGCGTCGGGGACGTCGCCGCGCTGCGCGAACAACTACTGCGATTGGTTCGCTCACCCGGGTTGAAGACGGCAACTCGCGAACAGCAGGAAACGTCTCGAGACTAGAAAGCCGGCCAGGGAATCGTTCGATGGCCGTTCGGTTCGGGCATTACCGCGGACTCGGCGAACTGCATCGCCCGGACCGCCAAGGCCACGATTTCCTCTTCGGTGATCAGTTCGGACAACTCGTCCCCGAGATCTCCATCGAGAGTTGTCGCGAATTCGGCGACGTCGGCGATCAAAGCACCGGGTACGGGCTGCCCCGCCCACCCCCACAACACAGTCCGCAGCTTGTTCTCCGAGTGAAGACAGATTCCGTGATCAACGCCGTACACCGAGCCGTCGACGCCTTCGAGGGCGTGACCACCTTTGCGGTCGGCGTTGTTGATGAGGACGTCCAGAACGGCCATTCGCTGCAGCCGTGGATCGTCCGCATGGATCAGAGAGACTGGTTCGCCCTCCGAGTCGAAGGCCTGCAGGACCTCGAACCACCCTGGCGGAACATTGCCGGGACTGCACAGGTCGACCATCTCGAGTCCGCCAGATCCATCCGCGCGGCGATCGACGGTGTCAATCCAGCGCTGCACCATGCCTGTCCCGAAAGGGCCGTCCCGCAACACTGTTCGCGGAATCACTCCCCAGCCCAGCGCCTCGGACACGCGGTACGACGCAACCTCACGCCCGGCCAGAGTGCCGTCCGGGAAATCCCACAGTGGGCGTTCACCCCGCACCGGTTTGTAGACCACACGGGTGGACTGCTCCCCCAGAGTCGACTCGCACACCAGCGTGGCGTTGCTTGCCGTGGTTATCTGGCCGATCAGGGTCAGATCTCCCTCGAGCAGAACGTCCGGCATTCCAGGTTCGGACACGACGTCAGACCTCGTCGTCGTCTGCGTCGTCGATCGCAAAACCGAAGGACTCGCCGCGCCGGTATCCGTTGGTTCGGATGCACACGTGCCCCTCGGGCGCCAGCGGCTCACCACACAGAGGGCATGGCGCGCGTCCCGCCGCGATGACGCGTTCGGATCGGAGCGAGAATTCGCGCGCTTGTTCCGGGGTCAGGAACACACGGACCGCGTCCGGACCGTCGTCGGCGTCGTCGAGGACAACCGATTCGTCGAACTCCGTCTCGCTGACGGCAAGCAACTCCACGACGACCGCACCGGCATCGGCGTCCCAACCGAGCCCCATCGTGCCGACCCGGAACTCCGCGTCGAGCGGTGTGACCAGCGGGCTGAGATCGGAGACATCGTCGGCCTGCGGCGGAACCTCGGTTCCGAAGCGTCGATGTACCTCTTCGAGGAGAAGGCCCATGCGATCGGCGAGGACCTGAACCTGCTGCTTCTCGAGCAGCACACTCACCACCCGTGAATCGTGCACGGCTTGGAGATAGAAAGACCTGTCACCGGGCTCGCCCACCGTTCCTGCGACAAATCGGTCAGGAGTGCGAAATACGTGAATCGCGCGCGACA
The DNA here is from genome assembly GCF_009707305.1 of Rhodococcus sp. AQ5-07. Lineage (NCBI taxonomy): Bacteria > Bacillati > Actinomycetota > Actinomycetes > Mycobacteriales > Nocardiaceae > Rhodococcus > Rhodococcus sp. AQ5-07. The sequence goes on from NZ_CP046099.1 coordinate 1,783,260, forward strand.
TTGCACCTCCTCGAGTTCGAGCAGAACATCACTGAATACCCATTATCCGTCACAGCTCACGCACCGACCTCTCCGCCGGGTACGGACTCCTGCGCGGGAGCCGAACCGTTGGTCGCGGTCTTCGCTGCACTGATCGCTGCGAGAACGTCTCCGGTGTCGTTGACTCGAAGAACGAACGGCAGTGTGGCCGTGTAGCGAATCACGCTGACCGAGGCCGGCTCGGCGACGATCCGCTGGAACGAATCGAGGTGCATCGCAAACGCGTCGGCGAGAACCGATTTGATGACGTCACCGTGTGTGCAGGCGATCCAGACGACGTCCTTGCCGTGTTCTTCGGCCAGCCGTGCATCGTGCTCTCGGATCGCGGCAACGGCTCGCGCCTGTACCTGGGCCAGCCCTTCACCGCCGGGAAAGACTGCGCCGGAAGCGTGGCGCTGCACCACTTTCCAGAGCGGTTCTTCCAACAGCTCCTTGAGCGGGCGACCCGTCCAGTCGCCGTAATCGACCTCGATCAGGCGATCCTCGACCACCGGCGTCAGACCACGGTCGACGGCAATGGGGCCGACCGTCTGCTCGCACCGCAACAGCGGCGAGCGGACGATCTCCGCGATGTCCAGACCGACCAGCCGATCGACGACGCCTTCGGCCTGTTTCCGGCCGTGGTCGTCGAGTTCCACACCCGGCGTTCGACCGGCCAAGGTATGGGCAGTGTTGGACGTCGACCGCCCGTGCCGCAGTAGGACAACTGTCATTCCACAACCCTAATGGGGCGGTGGCCGCACGGACGGGTGGTCGACGTCGAAACGGGCTCTATGTCGCGGACACGACCCCTGTGGCCAGCAGCGCAAGGACGACTACGCCGAGAGCGATTCTGTATCCCACGAACCAGTACATGGAGTGATCGACAACAAATCGAAGCAGCCAGGCGATCGCTGCGTAACCGACCGCGAAGGCGATGACGGTTGCCACCAGCAACTGCGGACCGCTCGCGTTCAGACCCTCACCGGCCGGCTCGAAGGCATCCGGGAGGCTGAACAAACCGGAGGCGAGAACCGCCGGGATCGCCAGCAGGAACGAGTAACGAGCTGCGGCCTCACGGGTGAGTCCGAGGAAAAGACCGGCACTGATCGTGCCACCCGAACGTGAGACACCCGGGATGAGCGCGAGCGCCTGAGCCGAACCCATGATGATGCCGTCGCGCGCTGTGAGCGATTCGATCGGGCGCGTCTTGCGTCCGTAGTACTCGGCAGCGGCGATGACGAGCGCGAACACGATCAACATCGTGGCAATCAGCCACAGATTGCGTGCGCCGGTACGGATCTGGTCTTTGAACAGAAACCCGAGGATGCCGACCGGAATGGTACCGATGATGACGTACCAGCCCATCCGGTAATCGAGATCGCCCCGGTGCTCGGCATTGAACACACCCCGAAACCAGGCAGTGATGATCCTCACGATGTCGCGCGCGAAGTAGATCAACACAGCTAGTTCGGTGCCGAGCTGCGTCACCGCGGTGAACGACGCACCGGCGTCACTGCCGAAGAATATCTCCGACACGATTCGCAAATGTCCGGAAGACGAGATGGGCAAGAACTCGGTCAATCCCTGCACGAGGCCCAGGATCACGGCCTGGAGCCAGGTCATCGCTTCGCCCATCACTCACCGATCCCGGCTGATTCGAATGGGGTTACTGCACACAGGTTTCGTGTGTCGGGTTCACGTTTCACCGGCGCCACGCTACCGGGGCCCACGACGCCGCGCCGCGCCCGGCACGTCCGTGTCCGAATACCCCGACTCGAGGCGAGCGCCTACTAGTCTGCACGTGGTGAGATCTCTCGGGTGCCGCACTTGCGCACACGAGTCGGGCGCGAGATGCAGGCGGTTATGAAGCACAGATCTGTCGGAACGAGCGGACTTCGGGTCTCGCGACTTGGGCTCGGCACACTGACATGGGGACGCGACACGGACGGCGACGAGGCTGCGGCGCAGCTGCTCGCCTTCGCCGAGGCCGGCGGAACCTTGGTCGACACCTCGCCCGCATACGGCGCCGGTGCGGCGCAACGGATCCTCGCCGAGTTGCTCGACGACGTCGTTCCACGTGACGAACTCATCATCAGCTCGAGCGCCGGCATCGATCCCACTCCGATCGGCACCGACCGCGTCGACTGCTCGCGGCGCGGATTGCTCCGCCAGCTCGACGCGACTCTTCGTGAACTCGGAACCGACTTCCTCGACATGTGGCAGGTCGCAACCTGGGATCCGCTCACGCCCGTCGACGAGGTTGCAGCAACCCTCGACTACGCGGTCTCGAGCGGCAAGGTGCGGTATGTGGGCGTGCGCGGCTACCTCGGCTGGCAGCTCGCGACGGCCGTCGGAGCCGGTGGCGCAACAACACTCGCCGCGACGCAGGCCGAGTACTCGTTGCTCGCGCGCGGCGTCGAGGAAGAATTGTTCGCAGCGGCGGCCCACCACGGCGTCGGAGTGTTCGCCGCAGTACCCCTGGCGGGCGGTGTTCTGACCGGCAAGTACCGCGACGGCATTCCCGTCGATTCCCGCGGCGCCGACGAAGCACATTCGCAAGATGTACAGAGCTATCTGACCGATTCCTCGATCCGGGTGGTCGACGCCGTCGTTACCGCCGCCGACGGTCTGGGTACTTCCCCACTGGCGGTGGCACTGGCCTGGGCGCGCGATCGCGCCGGGGTGGCCAGCGCCGTCGTCGGCACGCGGGATCTCGCCCAGTTGACAGGAGTACTGGCAACCGAAGAATTGGAACTTCCGAAAGCGATTGCCGCGGCTCTCGACGATGTGAGCGCTTGATCTGTCCCGCTGATCGAAATACCGAAGGTATCGTGTTGGCGAGGGCAGGCTAACCTAGTAGGCAACGCTTGACTACAGCCTCAGGAGAATCAATGACCACGCTCGACGTAGACAGCCTTTCCGCAGACGCAGGCCCCGCCTTCTCCGAACGAATCAAGACCGAGACGGACGCAGCACACCGCGAGACGGAGCAGTCCCGATTCGTAGGCGCGCTTCTCGGCGGTGAGCTGACCACGGCTGGCTACGCCGCTCTTCTGGGACAGACGTACCTCGTCTACACGAGCCTCGAAGAGGCCGGCCGCACACACGCCGACAACGAGTTGGTCGCTCCGTTCCTGTCCGAGGATCTGTTGCGGGTGGCTTCGCTCGAAGCCGATCTCGAGTTCCTCGGCGGACCGAACTGGCGCGACGAACTCGTGGCCTTGCCGGCAACCGAGCGTTACATCGCCCGCCTGAAGGAAGTGGCGTTCGACTGGCCCGCCGGCTTCGTCGCACATCACTACCTGCGATACATGGGTGACCTCTCGGGCGGACAGATCATCCGCCGGATGCTCGAGCGCGCCTACGGATTCGAGACCGACGGACTTCGCTTCTACATCTTCGAAGGCATCCCCAAGCCGAAGCCTTTCAAGGACGACTACCGCTCGAATCTGGATGCGCTGCAAATTCCGGCCGAAGAACAGCAGCGTTTCATCGACGAGGTGAATCTGGCGTACCGCCTCAACGGTGACCTGTTCGCCGACCTCGAAGGCGACATCGAGAGCTACCTCGTCAAATGATGAAGCGCTTGGCCGCGGCGGCACTGGTCGCAGCAGCCGGTTTCGGTCTGGTGGCTTGCGGATCCAGCGACAACTCCACGACATCTCAGGGTGCCCGGACCGCAGTACTCGAAGATTCCAGCCCGGTTCCCGTGTCCGACAACCCGACCGCAACGCTGCCCGTGACGGTGAAGAGCTTCGACGGCGTCGACGTGACCATCACCGACAACAGCCGGATCGTTGCGGCCGACCGCTACGGGACGCTCGCAACGACAACGGTGGCGCTCGGTCTCGGTGACAACCTTGTCGGCCGCGACACCGCCGCCAAGTTCCCCGCGGTCGCGGACGTACCGGTTGTCACGGTCGGCGGCCAATCGCTCAATACCGAAGCCATCCTCGATTTGAATCCCACCGTGGTTCTCACTGACACGAGCATCGGGCCCAAGAGCGTCCAGGATCAGTTGCGCGCCGCCGGTGTTCCCGTGGTGTTCTTCGACCCGACCCGAACCCTCGAAGGTGTGCCGGGGCAGATCCAAGCAGTCGCCGACGCGCTCGGCGTTCCGGCCCAGGGCGCAGCGCTGATCGATCGAACCGAATCGGAGATCGCTGCTGCGCGCGATCTGGTTCCCAACGACGGCGATCCACTGAAGATCGCGTTCCTCTACATGCGCGGATCGGCCATCACCATGATCGGCGGTGAAGGTTCGGGTGCCGATTCCTTGATCGAGGCCCTCGGCGCCACAGATGCGGGTACCGCCTCGGGCATCACACAACAGTTCGTACCCATCACCAGCGAAGCGCTCATCGCCGCAGCGCCTGACGCCCTGCTGATGATGACGGACGGATTGGCATCGATCGGCGGAATCGACGGCCTCGAAAAGGTCCCTGGCATCGCTCAGACGCCGGCCGGAAAGAACAAACGAGTAGTCGACATGGAGGACGGTGTCCTGCTCAGCTTCGGGCCGAACACCGGACGCGTCATGGCGGCACTCGCCGAAGCGATCTACGAGCCCGGTGGATCGTGAGCAAAGATTTGTGAGTGCTGATTCGTGAGTACAGAAACAGGTAGTTCCGAAGCAGGTAAGTCTGTGTCCGCAGCCGAGGATTCACATGACGTCGGGGGCGCCGACAAATCGGCGTCTGGCCCCGCGTCGCGGTCGCGGGTGAGTGCGGTTCTGGTCAGCTTGACTCTCGCCCTGGTGATCGCCGCAGTGCTGTCGGCGTGCATCGGTCAAGTTCCGACATCGCCTCTCGAGGTTTTGGGCAGCATCCTGCACCGCATCGGGATCGATCTCGGTCCGATGCCCGCCCATCCCAGCGGTGAAGTGACTTTGTGGGAGGTTCGCTTCCCCCGCGTCGTGCTCGCCATCTGTGTCGGCGCGGCGCTGGGATGTTCCGGTGCGCTCCTGCAGGGTGTGTTCTCCAATCCACTCGCGGAGCCCGGGGTGATCGGAGTGTCCGCGGGCGCTGCAGTTGGCGCGAGCGCTGTCATCGTCGTCGGCGGCACGTTCGTGGCCGGCTGGGCCGTTGCTGCGGCAGCGTTCGTCGCCGGGCTGTTCACCACCGCGGCGGTCTACCTGCTTGCGCGCCACGAAGGCCGAACCGAAGTAGTGACATTGGTGCTGACCGGCGTCGCGATCAATGCGTTCGCCGGCGGACTCATCGCGTTCTTCACCTTCGTCGCCAGCCCGTCCGCTCGCGATCAGATCGTGTTCTGGCAACTCGGCTCACTCAACGGAGCGTCGTGGAATGCCGTCATGATCGTGGCGCCGATGACCGTTGTCGGAATTGCCGCGACGGTCATGATCGCGCCACGTCTGGACCTTCTCGCACTCGGTGAACATGCAGCTCGTCACCTGGGTGTCAACGTCGAACGGCTGCGCCAGTTCGCGGTTCTGATCGTCGCTCTCCTGGTCTCGGCGAGTGTTGCCTTCACCGGCATCATCCTCTTCGTCGGACTGATCGTTCCGCACCTGATGCGCATTCTTGTCGGCCCCGGCCACCGCGCGCTGATTCCGGCGAGCGCCCTTGCCGGCGCACTGGTTCTGCTTGTCGCAGATCTCGGCTCGCGGTCGCTGATCGACAACGCAGACCTGCCCCTCGGAATGCTGACCGCTCTGGTTGGCGGCCCCTTCTTCTTCTGGCTTCTCCGACGAACACGCGCGCAACAGGGCGGGTGGGCATGAGCAGCCTCGTAAGAAACTGGCGCGAACTGTTCGGCCGCGTCACCCCCGAACCGGAAAGCCCTGGCGTCGGTGATGTCACCCTCGAAGCGCGCGACATCACCGTCGAACGCGGTGGTCGACACATTCTCGAAGGCGTATCCATCGAAGTCCGGGCAGGCGAGCTCGTCGTCCTCGTCGGACCGAACGGCGCCGGTAAGTCGACTCTTCTTGCGGCGTTGGCCGGTGATCAGCCCGTCATCGCTGGGCGGGTGGACGTCGAAGGCACCGACCTCACTCAGTGGGCGCCGATCGACATGGCGCGCCGACGCGCGGTTCTCCCCCAGAAACACACGATCGGATTTTCGTTTAGCGCTCGCCAGGTCGTTCGCATGGGACGTGCGCCATGGGCCGGAACGCGCCGAGAAGACCGCGACGGCGCTGCTATCACCGCGGCGATGAAGACCTGCGATGTCGAGGGGTTCGCCAATCGGCCGTTCGCCGTGCTGTCCGGTGGCGAGCAGGCGCGGGTCGCTCTTGCCCGGGTACTGGCACAGGAAACGTCGACCATCCTGCTGGACGAGCCGACTGCAGCACTCGATCTCGGACACCAGGAAGCGGTGATGTCCGTGGCGCGCGCTCGCGCTGCGGACGGCGATGCCGTCGTCGTCGTTTTGCACGATCTCGCGTTGGCAGCGGCGTATGCCGACCGAATCGTCGTACTCGAGAATGGACGCATCGCCGCCGACGGTCCCCCGGAATCGGTGCTACACGAAGAGCTTCTGACCCGCGTCTACGGTTATCCGGTCGAGGTGTTCCCGCATCCGACAACCGGAGCAACGCTGGTTATCCCGCGCCGAGAATTCACCGAACAGAATCGATGATCGATCCCAGCCTGTTCAGGACTGCTCTCACCGTCGGTAGGCTGCGACCCTCGCCCTGACGAACGCCGTCACCGACGTCCGGATGTGACCAATCAGTCTCGGTCGAGAGAACTGCGTCGCGGACCACACCGGCGATGCTTCGCTCGTCGGTCAGATCGATGTCGGTGACCGATCGCTCCGCCGTGGCGACAACGTCCGAAGGGGTCGGCACACTGTGCTCGCAGTATTCGCCGTAAACCTCGACGAACAGCACGCTCTTGCGTACGCGGAACGCGAAAGTTCGACCGTCGGACCTGCCGAAACCGTGTGCATGAGCGCCGACGGTGAGGTCCTCGATCTCGAAGCCCGGCCGCGCCGGTTCGGGCGGCTGTGCGCCGGAATCGGTGGGTTCTGTGGGAATCACAATGATCTCCTCGGTGATTGCAGCGTCAACCGCAACCGCTGTTCGTACGGTATCGCGTCAAGGGTGTGAGCGGAATGGTCGGTAGTTCCTCGACGCGATGAACGGCGCCCGACTGCGATCAGGGATGATCGATGACAGTCGCACTGCGTGAAGAACAGATGACAAGAAAAAGAGGAACTACACATGGCTCGCCTAGGGATCCGCACCACTGCAGCAGCAATGGGGGCGGCGGTTCTGCTGGTCACAGGATGTTCTTCCGGAGATGGCGGAGACGACCTCATCACGATCGATCCCGCTACGGCAGCGGTCTCACCGGCCACCACCAGCACCCCGGACGGCGTGGTTCACCCGTATTCAGGTCTGATCGATTCCATCACATTCGACCCGATCACGCGCAGCGCTGTTCTGGTTGCCAACGACCCACAATCGGTGCTGGTCGTTCCTTCGGACAGTTTGGCCGGCGCCGACCCCGCCTCCGCAGGTCGTCCGATAGCTCTGGATTCAGACGTACGCGACGTTTCGATCGGCTCCGACGGTAGCGCTCTGCTGGCGATGGATCGCCAGGTAGTGAAGCTGAATCTGACATCGGGCGAACAGACGTCCATACCGGTCGACGGCCAGGCGAACTCCGCGGTTGAGCTGACCGACGGCCGCATCGCGATCGGCACGGACAATGGTTCAGTTCACATCGTCGACCCGAAGACCGATCAGTCACAGACGGTTTCGGGGTTTGCATCCGTCGACGAACTTGCGGTGACCGGCGACAACCTGAGCGCCCTCGATCACCGTCAGACCTCGCTGACGGCGATCAATCTCGAAGACGGCAAACTCGGCGTCGCTCTTCGCGCCGGTGAGGGCGCAACTCATCTGGCCACCGATCGCTTCGGACGCATCCTTGTCACCGACACCACCGGCAACGAACTGCTCGTCTTCACGGCCGATCCGCTCCTGATGCACCAGCGCTACCCCGTCGGCGAATCGCCTTACGCCGTCGCCTACGACGAGACCGCGGATCGGGTGTGGGTGACACTGACGGCGACCAACGAAGTGGTCGGCTTCGATCTGTCGTCCGGCATCCCCGTGGAGACCGGGCGGTTCAAGACGGTGCGACAGCCGAATTCGTTGGCCGTAGACTCTTCCAACGGCAATCTGATCGTCGGATCGGCAACCGGTGACGGGCTGCAGGTCATCCCGTCACGGGAGAACTGATGGAAAAGCGTACGCGCGGGATCCCCGCGCAGTGGGAGACGTCGGACGACAAGTTCGACTACGTGCCGCTCCGGCTACCGCCGAACGTTTCGCGGGTCACGGCGTCGATGCGCCTGGCGATCTCCGCCGAGTTCGGCGGGTGGGAACTCTCCCGAGTCCGTCTCTACCCCGACGGCAGTCGTCGCGTGCTCCTCAAGCGAAAGAAGACGCCGCTGCACGTGACCGATCCGGACGGCATTCAGCACTGATCGTTCAACAGACGACCAGAACCCGCCGCTATCGAAACCGCTGACAAAATCACACCATCGAAGAGCTGGAGAATCGTGTACCAACTGCTGCTGAGCCTGATGTTCCGAGTCCCACCGGAACGCATCCACCACATTGCCTTCACCGCGATGAAACTGGTGACACGGTTCGCTCCCCTTCGCTGGCTGGTCGCAAAAGTCCTTGTCGTCGACGACCCGGTTCTGCGCAGTCAGGCTTTCGGTCTGACGTTCCCGGCACCTCTCGGTCTGGCCGCAGGATTCGACAAGGACGCCACCGGAGTTGACGCCTGGGGCCCGTTGGGATTCGGTTTCGCCGAGGTCGGAACAGTAACGGCCCAAGCTCAGCCCGGTAACCCCGCGCCGCGTCTCTTCCGACTTCCGGCCGACCGCGCTCTGATCAACCGAATGGGCTTCAACAACCACGGCGCTGGTCACGCGGCGAATTTCCTGCGACAGCGCCGCGTCACGGTGCCGATCGGTGCCAACATCGGCAAGACCAAGATCGTCGAAGCTGCCGACGCCGCTGCCGACTACACGGCCAGCGCCCAGCTTCTGGGTCCGCTGGCCGACTTCATGGTCGTGAATGTCAGCTCGCCGAACACGCCCGGACTCCGTGATCTGCAGGCCGTCGAATCTCTGCGCCCGATCCTGCAGGCCGTGCTCGACACCGTCAGCGTGCCGGTACTGGTGAAGATCGCGCCCGATCTCTCGGACGAGGACGTCGACGCTGTCGCCGATCTGGCAGTCGAGCTCGGGCTTGCCGGAATCGTCGCGACCAACACCACGATCCGCCGCGACGGTTTGAAGACCCCGGATGCCGAGGTAGCTGCACTCGGCGCTGGCGGGCTGTCCGGTGCACCGGTTGCCGACCGCTCGCTCGAGGTGCTCCGGCGCCTGTACGCCCGCATCGGCGACAAGCTGACCATCATCTCGGTCGGCGGTATCGAGACAGCCGACCAGGCGTGGGAACGCATCCTCGCCGGCGCGACGCTGGTGCAGGGGTACACCGGCTTCATCTACGGCGGACCGTTCTGGGCTCGCAGCATCCACAAGGGCATAGCCAAGCGGGTCCGCGCAGCCGGTTTCTCGTCAATTGCCCAGGCTGTGGGAGCTGAGAACCCTCGCTAGAAACTGCTGTGCGCCTTTATTAACCGCCCGCGGTTAATAAAGGCGCACAGCAAAGTGATTACTCGACCTCGAACGTCCCGGTCAGGGTTGCACGCGCAATCGCGTGATGGAACACGTTGAAACCGAGGAACGCCGGCGACGAGTCAGGGGTGACTCCGTCGAGCGTCTCCACGTCGAGGGCATGCACCACCACGATGTAGCGATGCGGACCGTGCCCGGGAGGCGGGCCTGCACCGATGAAACCGAACCCGCCACCGTCGTGGCGGAGGGTGACGGTTCCGGCGGGCAGGACATCGCTGTCCGCTGCGCCGGCACCGGCCGGGAGTTCGGTGACGGAAGCGGGGATGTTCGCCACGGCCCAGTGCCAGAATCCTGACGCCGTCGGTGCGTCCGGATCGAACACCGTCACCACGAAGCTCTTCGTCTCGGCCGGAAAGCCGGACCACGAGAGCTGCGGTGAGATGTCTTCGCCACCGGGAACACCGAAAGCTCCACTGGCCTGAGTAAGCTTCAGCGGCTGGCCCGCAGTGATGTCGTCACTGGTCAGCTCGAAACTCGGCAACTTCGGCAATGGTTCGTACGGATCGTGCGCCATGCGAATCCTTTCTGTGACAAGAGAGCTCGATGTGCGTCGAGCTCACGGATCTATCTACGTGCTCGTCAGGAATTGAGCAGGAAATGTTCCAGAACACGTGTCCCGAACAGTAGTGCGTCCACCGGAACTCGCTCGTCGACGCCGTGGAACAGCGCGCTGAAATCCAGCTCGGGTGGCAACTGCAAAGGTGCGAAGCCGAAGCAGCGAATGCCCAGTTTCGCGAATGCCTTCGCGTCGGTTCCGCCGGAGAGCATGTACGGAACTGTGCGAGCTTCCGGATCATGCGCGAGGATCGCCTCGTTCATGGCATCGACGAGATGTCCGTCGAACGTCGTTTCGTACGAATCCAGCTTGGTGATCCACTCGCGGGTTACGTCGGGGCCGATCAGTTGGTCCACCGTGCGCTCGAATTCGGCCTGCCGTCCCGGCAGCACGCGGCAGTCGAAGACCGCCTCGGCAGTCTGCGGAATGACGTTCGCCTTGTATCCGGCCTTGAGCATCGTCGGGTTCGCCGTGTCACGGAACGTCGCCCCGATGATGTTGGCGATCGTCCCCAACTTCGCGAGAGTCCCGTCGATGTCAGGTGATCCCGGATCGAAGTCCAATCCGGTCTCTTCGCCGACGGCGGTGAGGAACTCGGCAACCGAATCCGAGATCACGATCGGGAACTGATGAGCAGCGAGTCTCGAGACCGCGCCGGCGAGTGTCGCGACTGCGTTGTCGTCGTGGAGGAAGGAGCCGTGCCCGGCGCGTCCCTTGGCCGTCAGACGCATCCAACCGAGGCCCTTTTCCGCAGTCTCCACGAGGTAGAGCCGTCGGTCGGTTCCGTCCGGCCGCGGAACCGTCAGCGAGAAACCGCCCACCTCACCGACGGCTTCGGTCACTCCCTCGAACAGATCCGGGCGGTGCTCGACCAGCCACTGGCATCCGTACTTTCCGCCAGCTTCCTCGTCCGCCACGAAGGCGAACACCAGATCACGCGGCGGTACGACGCCTTCCGCCTTGAACTGCCTGGCGAGGGCCAGGATCATCCCGACCATGTCCTTCATGTCCACGGCGCCGCGCCCCCAGACGTAACCGTCCTGGACGGTGCCGGCAAAGGGATGGACGCTCCAGTCGGCGGGCTCGGCCGGAACGACGTCGAGGTGACCGTGAAGCATCAATGCACCTCGACCCGACTCAGCTCCCTTCAAGCGAGCAAAGACGTTCCCGCGGCCGGGCGCACCGGACTCGACGTATTCCGTCTCGTAGCCGACTTCTTGAAGCTGCGCGGCAACCCACTCCGCGCACGCACGCTCACCCTTGGTGGTTTCGAGTTCTCCCGTGTTCGAGGTGTCGAAGCGGATGAGAGAACTGACCAGTTCGACTACTTCTGCTTCGGCTCTGCTCGGATTCGGATTATTCGGGGTTGTGGTCATTCCACTTTCCTACCATCGAATCAAACGACGCGGGCGACCGGAATGCCCCGCAACCTGGCGATTTGGGGCAGCTGACCTAATCGGATACTCTTTCCCAGCACCGAGAAATCGGGGCCGAGTCCGAGTGGCGGAATGGCAGACGCGCTAGCTTGAGGTGCTAGTGTCCTATTAACGGACGTGGGGGTTCAAGTCCCCCCTCGGACACTCGAATACAGCAAAAAGACCCCAGCCTGATCAGGTTGGGGTCTTTTTGCTGTGCGCCTTTATTAACCCCCGGCGGTTAATAAAGGCGCACAGCAGTGGGGCGATTTGGGACCTGGCGATGGCATCGGATACTCTTTCCCAGCACCGAGAAATCGGGGCCGAGTCCGAGTGGCGGAATGGCAGACGCGCTAGCTTGAGGTGCTAGTGTCCTATTAACGGACGTGGGGGTTCAAGTCCCCCCTCGGACACTCTGTGTTGAGACAGACAGGAAAAGCTCCGGTTCATCGAACCGGAGCTTTTCTCGTAATTGGCGAAGTTCCCGCACCAGGGAACAGTCCGCGCGAGCGGCGATCGAGATGGAACAGAAGTTCGAAGTGGATACAGACACCAAGAAGTCGGATGCACTGCAGGCAGATTCGCTGGAAACAGCCGATTCAGAATCTGCTCGAGCCGAACTCACCGGCCTCGACCCCGCAGAACTCGAAATCTGCCTGAAGGTCCTTTCCGAAGCCGCCGAACTCGACGACGAGCATCCCGATTCGATCACCATGCAGCGCGCTGTCGGCCATCTGTTCAAGCGACTCAAGAAGAAGCGCCGCCTCGCCTCGCGCGCAGCCGTCAACGAAGCGGACCGCCAAGTAGTCGCCGCGACTGCCACAGGTTCACCCGATCGCATCGACGACGAGACCGCAGGCATTCCGATCAAGTCGAACACCGCCGGCGCTTCCGCCGGCACGCTCATCAAGGCGCGACCGTGCTACATCTGCAAGCAGCGCTACACCGCAGTCGACGCCTTCTACCACCAACTGTGCCCCGAGTGCGCTGCCACCAGCCGCAGCAAACGTGATGCGAGCACTGATCTCACCGGCCGACGCGCACTTCTGACCGGCGGCCGCGCGAAGATCGGTATGTACATCGCGCTGCGCCTGCTGCGTGACGGCGCACATCTGACCATCACGACGCGATTCCCCAACGACGCGATCCGCCGATTCAAGGCGATGGAAGACAGCAACGACTGGATTCACCGTCTGCGCATCGTCGGCATCGACCTCCGCGACCCCGCCCAGGTTGTTGCACTCGCGGATTCCGTTGCCGCACAGGGTCCGCTCGACATCCTCATCAACAACGCCGCGCAGACCGTCCGACGCTCCCCCGGTGCCTACGGCGCTCTGGTTGACGCCGAGTCCGGAGCACTGCCCGCCGGTGAACTCCCTGATGTCCTGACCTTCGGCAAGACGAGCGACGCTCACCCCGCGGCTCTGGCCGGATCGCTGTCGGACGTCGCAAGCATCACCTCCGGAAATCTGTCCGCCGACGCGGTCAGTTCACTCGCACTCGTCGCCAAGTCGGCTTCACCCGATCGCATCGAGCAAGGCATCGCCATCGACGCCGGCGGGCTGCTGCCGGACCTCGCGCACACCAACAGTTGGGTCCAGACCGTCGAGGAAGTCGATCCGATCGAGCTTCTCGAAGTCCAGCTCTGCAACTCGGTCGCGCCCTTCATCCTCGTTTCACGCCTGCGCCCGTCGATGGCCGCGGCAGCTGCGCGACGCAAGTACGTCGTGAATGTCTCCGCCATGGAAGGCCAGTTCAGCCGCGCATACAAGGGCCCTGGCCACCCGCACACCAACATGGCCAAGGCAGCACTGAACATGCTGACCCGCACCAGCTCCAAGGAAATGCTCGACGACGGCATCCTCATGACCGCCGTCGACACCGGCTGGATCACCGACGAACGCCCGCACTTCACCAAGATGCGGTTGGCCGACGAAGGTTTCCACGCGCCGCTCGACCTTGTCGACGGTGCAGCCCGCGTCTACGACCCCATCGTTCAGGGCGAGTTGGGCGTCGACCTGCACGGCTGCTTCCTCAAGGATTACAAACCCTCGCCGTGGTGATGGGCGGCACCCCGCAGTGGTGACAGGCAGCACCTAGGCGCCCCGATGTGGCGATCTCGTCACCGCCAAACCCCCGTGTCGAGTAGCTCAATTCAGGTAGGGCACAGCATTGCAGGCGATAATGGACTGCGAACCTGCTCACCGACTCGGAGGAACCATGACGATCGCCGTCGTACACAAGGACAGCCCGGAAGGCCGCGCCGCAATCGTGGCCGCCGCACGGGAATCCGTGGGTCGAAGCGAGGAACTGCTGGTTCTGCACGTCCTGGACGATGTCAACATCGGGGACACGGCCGACACCGGAGACACCGAGGACGATCGGGCCGCTCTTCGCGGCGAGATTCAGTCAGCGCTCGACGCCGGTGGATTCTCGGAGACGAAGTGGGATCTGCGCACCACCGAGCACGACGGCGATCCGGTGACCGCGCTCGTGAACCTGGTCCACGGCGCGGGTGTCGATCTCCTGATCGTCGGAACACGCCGGATGTCCCCCATCGGCAAGTTCCTCCTCGAACGCCCGCTGCAGCGTCTCCTGCTCGAAGTGGAGGCTCCGATCCTCGTCGTCAAGGAACCCCTCCCTGCTGAGTGACCACGGTCACATCACTTTCGAGTGCGCGTTTGTAGGCTGGCTCCATGACTGGAACCTCGCCCGCCCGAGAACTCGACATCATCGTCTACGGAGCGAGCGGCTTCGTCGGAAAGCTACTCGCCGACTACCTCGTCAAACATGCTCCCGAAGGCACGAAGATCGGCCTCGGTGGCCGCTCCCTCGAGAAGTTGGCAGCCACTCGCGCCGATCTGGGTACCGCCGCTGCCGATCTCCCCCTGATCATCGCCGACGCCGACGACGCCACCGCATTGAAGGCGCTCGCGCAGCGAACTCGGGTCGTCGCCACCACGGTCGGCCCGTACGCCAAGTACGGTCACACCCTTGTTCACGAATGCGCCTCCGCCGGAACTCATTACGTCGACCTCACCGGTGAGGTGCTGTTCCACCGCGAGAGCATCGACGCCAACCATGAGCTGGCGGTCTCGACCGGCGCAAAGATCGTCCATTCCTGCGGATTCGATTCCATCCCTTCCGATCTCGGAGTTCACGTCCTCCACGAGAAGGTCACTGCCGACGGCGCCGGTGAGCTCACCGACACAACGCTGGTGGTCACGGCGCTGCGCGGCGGAGTGAGCGGTGGCACGATCGATTCGCTTCGCAATCAGATCGACGTGTCGAAAGACGATGCGCGCCTGCGGAAACTCGCTGCCTCGCCGTATTCACTGAGCCCCGATCGTGACCGGGAGCCGGACCTCGGACGACAGAACGACGTGAGCGTGGTCGACGGCAAGAAGATCGATCCGTCGTTGAAGGGATGGAAGGCACCGTTCGTGATGGCGTCGTACAACACACGAGTCGTCCGTCGCAGCAATGCGCTCCGAGAGTGGGCGTACGGCAAGAAGTTCAAGTACAGCGAGGTGATGAGCGTCGGCTCCTCGGTGGTGTCACCGGTAATCGCGGGCGGTGTCGCAGTCGGCCTCGGCGCGCTGGTCGCCGGACTCGCTCTACCTCCGACGCGTTTCCTTCTCGACAAGGTATTGCCTGCACCCGGCGAGGGCCCGAGCGAGAGCACCCAGAAGAAGGGGCACTTCACGCTCGATGTGTTCACCACGACCACGACCGGCGCTCGATACACCTCACGAGTGAAGGCGAAGGGCGACCCGGGATACAGCGCGACGGCGGTAATGCTCGGCGAATCTGCGTTGTCATTGGCGAAGGACCACAAGGATCTCCCCCCGGCCACCGGCGTTCTGACTCCAGCGACAGCGCTCGGCGACGTCCTGGTCGAGCGTCTACGCGCGGCTGGTTTCGAGATTTCCGCGCGCAAACTCTAGACAGAACGAATTTCACTTGATCGTTTCAGCTCTTCGCGCCCGATTATCGCAGCTCAGGGCGCGGACAGCGGTGGGAATACTCCCAGGTAACATTGATGTTGGTTCATGGCATCCATATGTGGTGCTCCGCTTTCGGAAAAGTGAGGCTATTCATGACTGAGCGCGTTCAGGTCGGCAGTCTTCAGGTTGCCAAGGTTCTCTACGACTTCGTGGTCGAGGAGGCTCTTCCCGGCACCGGTGTAGACGCCGAGACGTTCTGGGCCGGCGCCGACAAGGTCATCACCGAGCTCGCACCGAAGAACCGCGATTTGCTTGCCAAGCGTGACGATCTGCAGGCTCAGATCGATCAGTGGCATCGCGATCATGCCGGCGCTCCCATCGACGCTGCCGCATACAAGGCGTTCCTGCAGGAGATCGGCTACCTCCTGCCGACGCCTGCCGAGTTCTCGGTCACCACCGCGAACGTCGACACCGAGATCACCTCGACGGCCGGCCCGCAGTTGGTCGTGCCGATCCTCAACGCGCGCTTCGCTCTCAACGCGTCCAACGCCCGCTGGGGTTCGTTGTACGACGCGCTGTACGGCACCAACGCCATCTCGGAGGAGAACGGCGCCGAGAAGGGTTCCGGCTACAACAAGGTCCGAGGCGACAAGGTCATCGCCTGGGCGCGTGAATTCCTCGACGCGGCAGCACCTCTCGCGTCGGGGTCGCATGCAGATTCGACCAAGTACGTGATCGACGGCAGTGAACTGAAGATCACGTTGGCAGACGGTACGGTCACCACCCTCGCCCAGCCGGAGAAGTTCGTCGGCTACCTCGGCGAGAAGGACGCACCGACGAGCATCCTGCTGCTCAACAACGGATTGCACGCCGAGATCCAGATCGACGCGTCCTCCCCGATCGGCAGCACCGACGCCGCCGGTGTCAAGGACGTCGTTCTCGAATCGGCCGTCACCACGATCATGGACTTCGAGGACTCGGTCGCCGCTGTCGACGCCGACGACAAGGTTGTCGGTTACCGGAACTGGTTGGGCCTCAATCGCGGTGATCTGTCCGAGGAGATCAAGAAGGGCGCCAAGTCCTTCACTCGTACGCTCAACGGCGACCGTAAGTACACCGCCGTCGACGGCAGCGAACTCAGCCTGCACGGTCGTTCGCTCCTGTTCGTCCGCAACGTCGGTCACCTCATGACCAACCCCGCGATCCTCGATGCCGACGGCAACGAGGTCCCCGAGGGCATTCTCGACGCTTTGATCACCAGCACCTGTGCAGTGCACGGCCTCTCGATCAGTGACGCCAACGGCCCGCTCGACAACAGCCGCACCGGCTCGATCTACATCGTCAAGCCCAAGCAGCACGGCCCCGAGGAAGTTGCCTTCACCACCGAACTGTTCGGCCGCGTCGAGCAGGTCCTCGGGCTTCCCGAGAACACGCTCAAGGTCGGCATCATGGACGAGGAGCGTCGCACGACAGTCAACCTCGCTGCCTGCATCAAGGAAGCAGTCGACCGCGTCGTGTTCATCAACACCGGCTTCCTCGACCGCACCGGCGACGAGATCCACACCTCCATGGAAGCCGGCGCGATGGTGCGCAAGGCCGAGATGAAGAAGCAGAAGTGGATCGGTGCGTACGAGGACTGGAACGTCGACACCGGACTGGCCTGCGGCCTGCAGGGCAAGGCGCAGATCGGCAAGGGCATGTGGGCCATGACCGAGCTGATGGCAGACATGCTCGAGCAGAAGATCGGCCACCCCAAGGCCGGCGCCAACACCGCGTGGGTTCCTTCGCCGACCGGCGCAACGCTGCACGCGACGCACTACCACCGCGTCGACGTGTTCGCTGTTCAGGACAGCCTGAAGGGCAAGCCGCGTGCGAGCGTCGACGACATCCTGACCATCCCGCTCGCTCCCAGCACCGACTGGACGGACGCGGAGAAGAAGGAAGAGCTCGACAACAACTGCCAGTCCATCCTCGGCTACGTCGTCCGCTGGATCGACGCGGGCGTCGGCTGCTCCAAGGTTCCCGACATCCACGATGTCGCGCTCATGGAGGACCGTGCCACCCTGCGCATCTCGAGCCAGCTGCTCGCCAACTGGCTGCGTCACGGCATCGTCAGCGAGAGCGACGTTGTCAGTGCACTCGAGCGCATGGCCCCGGTTGTCGACCGTCAGAACGAGGGCGACGCCGAGTACCGCAACATGGCACCTGATTTCGATTCCAACATCGCGTTCCAGGCTGCCAAGGAACTCATCCTCGAAGGCGCGAAGCAGCCCAGCGGATACACGGAGCCGATCCTGCATCGCCGCCGGCGCGAGTACAAGGCTGCCAACGCCTGATTTCACCTTCTTCGAACTCGAAGCTGAACCCGAACAGCCTCGGCACCGCTACCGGTGTCGAGGCTGTTCGCGTAGGCCCCGAAGATTCGTCACTAGACTGGCCGAGGACACAGTCCGTTCAGCAGACATTCTTCGAGTGACCAAGGTAGGGCAAGGTACGTGGGCGAACATCGCGGCGGGTCAGGCGCCAGAGGTATCAGCAAGGGGCCGATTCTCGTCGTCGTGCTGATCGTCTTGATCGTTGCAGGCTTCTTCGGGTGGAAGGCCCTCAGCAACCGGATCGACGATCAGGGCCAGCAGGCAGCAGGTACGTGCGTCGAAGGCAACAAGACACTCGACGTCACCGCGGATCCGTCCATCGCCCCACAGATCGAGGAACTGGCCAAGCGGTACACCCAGACCTCTCCGGTCGTGCGCGATCACTGCATCACCGTCGTGGTGCACGGTGCGCCGTCCGCGTCGGTCTCGACGGCACTCGAAGCCGGTCCGGCGGCACCCTGGGACGACGCAGCATTGGGACAGCGTCCCTCCCTGTGGATCCCGACGAGCTCGTTCGAACTCGCGCCGCTGGCGGGCAAGGCCGTGATCAACGGTGATCCTCGCTCGCTCGCGAGTTCCCCGATCGTTCTGGCAACCGGCCCCGAGACCGCGACAACATTGGTCGGCGCAGCATCGAGTTGGAAGTCATTGCCTTCCGATCTGACGGTCGCCCTGCCGGTCGGAAGTACCGAAACCTCGATGGCCGCACAGGCGATCGCTGCCGACGTCGCCGATGCGGGTGCCGGTCCGATCACGACGGATCAGGCGAAGTCCGCGCAGGTCAACGCTGCGCTCAGTGCGCGGGCGTTGCAGTTCCAATCCTTGCCGAGTCCCCCCACGTCCACCGCCGAAGCCCTCGGAGCACTGAGCGCCGGAACACCGGATTCGGTGAAAGCCGTTCCGGCCACGGAACAGTCGATAGCGCAGAGCGCGAACGCGGCGATGACGACGTACTCCCCCGCCGGCGCAACGCCAGTCGCGGACTATCCGGCGGTCATCGTCTCGGGCAGCGGGATCGACGAAACCGCCTCGCGCGCAGCGGCGCAGTTTGCCGATTTCATGCGTGAGCCGAATCAGTCACAGTTGTTCGTCGGCGCCGGTTTCCGGGTCGAGGGTCAAGATCTTCCCGATCTCGGTGCGGTGTCTCCGGCCAAGATCTCGTCCACGTTGAAACCGGCTTCGGCCGAAACCGCAGCTGCGCTCGGTGACATCGTCGCCAATCCGGTCTCTCCGCGTAGTGCCACCATCCTGATGGACACGTCGGCGTCGATGGGTACCGACGACGGTGGCGCTACCCGCTTGGCGAACGTTGCCGCGGCAGTGAACACCCAGTTGGGTCGCAGCCCTGACGCTTCGGACATCGGCCTTCGCGAGTTCAGCACGGGCACCGACGGAAAACCGTCCGAGCGCATCCTGGTTCCGGGCGGTTCACTGTCCGAGCCGAATCGGCGCGCCACCATCACCGATTTCCTCAACGGGCTTCGAGCCGGCGGAAAGACCTCCAAGTATCCGGCGCTTGCCAGCTCCTACAAAGCCGCGGTTGACGGTTTCGACGCGGGACGAGTCAACTCGGTGCTGCTGATCACCTCGAGTACACCTGACGAATCCACCACGACGCGAGCCGAACTGCTCAGCGCGATCGCCGCTGCGGGCAATCCGTCGCGTCCGGTACAGGTCGACGTGATCGTCGTCGGTGCGGGCGACGACGTCTCCACACTCCAAGACGTCTCGGATCGGACCGGCGGAACCTTGGTTCGCGTCGATTCGACGTCCGACCCCGCTCTCGCGGCCACAGTGACCAAGATGCTGTCCTGATGGGGCGCGTCGCGGTTTTTGCAGTCCTTCTCGCCCTTCTGACCTGGTTCCTGCACCGCCGACTCGTTCGCGCCACCGGCATCCCGAGGCGATGGGCTCGTCTTGCCGACACTGCGCTTGTCGTCTTGGCGGTCTCGACGCTCATCGGGGTCGGCAGCGGCGAAATCTTCCCGACGTCCTGGGCGCGACCGATCGGATTTCTCGGATGGGTCTGGCTGGCTTCGTGGCTGTACCTGATTCCCGGACTGCTCGTGATCGGCCTGTTTGCCGGGATCAGTCGACTACGTGCACGCCGCACGGATACCACGACCGAAGTCGACCCGGCCAAGCGTCGTACGTTGCAGTTGGCTACAGCAGCAGTCACTCTCGCGGCGATCGGCACCGCCGGCTACGGCGTCTACGAGGCGTCGGGCCCCAAGATTTCACGCGTCCGCGTGCCGCTTGCTCGCCTACCTGAGCGCTTCAACGGATACCGGATCGCCTTGATCACCGACCTGCACGTGGGACCGGCCCGCGGGGTCGACTTCACCCGCAAAGTGGTCGAGATCGTGAACTCGCAGAATGTCGATCTGATCGCGATCGGCGGCGATCTCGTGGACGGCACCGTCGCAAAAGTTGCTCCCGATCTTGCTCCGCTCGCCGATCTTCAGGCGCCGGACGGAATCTTCGGAGTCAGCGGAAACCACGAGTTCTACGCGGACGACGGTGGCAAATGGCTCGACGTGTGGGAAACATTGGGGATCACCACACTTCGCAACAGCCGCGCCTCGATCCAGCATGACGGCGACACCATCGACATCGTGGGCATCCACGACTACACGTCGCCGGCCCCGTACGAGCCGAACCTTACTGCCGCGCTCGCAGGTCGCGATGCGAATACTTTCGCCTTGCTTCTCGCGCACGAACCGCGTCAAGCGATCGAGGCGTCCGAGATGGGTATCGATCTGCAGCTGTCCGGGCACACTCACGGCGGTCAGATGTGGCCGCTGCGCTATCTCGTTCCGCTGCAGCAACCTTCGGTGCAAGGCTTGGACAGGGTCGGAAACACAGTGCTGTACACGACGCGTGGCGCCGGGGCCTGGGGCCCGCCGGTGCGCGTCGGCGCACCGCCGGAGATCACCGTTCTCGAACTCGTACGCGAGAGGTGATGATCTCCGGCGGGCACACGCCTTAGTTGCCTGCGAACGCTTCGATCGGCGGGCACGAGCAGACCAGGTTGCGGTCGCCATGTGCACCGTCGATACGACGCACGGACGGCCACACCTTCGGGCGAGCCTTGCCTCGCGGGAAGACGGCGATCTCACGCGAGTACGGGTGATCCCACTGCGCTGCAATGCTTCCGGCAGTGTGGGGAGCACCGCGTAGCGGGTTGTCCTCCACCGTCCACTCGCCGGCGCCGACGCGATCGATTTCGCCGCGAATAGCGATCATCGCCTCGCAGAACTCGTCGATCTCTTCGAGGTTTTCGCTCTCGGTGGGCTCGACCATCAGTGTGCCGACCACGGGGAAGCTCATGGTCGGTGCATGGAAACCGTAGTCGGCCAGACGCTTTGCCACGTCGTCGACGGTGACGCCAGTGTCCTTGGTCAACCCACGGAGGTCGAGGATGCACTCGTGCGCGACCATGCCGTTCTCGCCGGTGTAGAGAACCGGGAAGTACTCGTCGAGTCGACGCGCGATGTAGTTGGCCGACGCGATGGCGGTCAGGCTGGCGCGGCGCAGGCCCTGAGCACCCATCATCCGGATGTAGGTCCAGGTGATGGGCAGGATGGACGCACTGCCGTACGGCGCTGCCGAGATCGTGCCTCTACCACCGAGTTCGGGGGCCATCGGATGTCCGGGCAAGAACGGCGTCAAGTGTGAGCGCACACCGATCGGGCCGACGCCGGGTCCGCCGCCGCCGTGCGGGATGCAGAAGGTCTTGTGCAGATTCAGGTGGCTGACGTCGCCGCCGAATCGGCCCGGACGGGCAAGGCCGACAAGCGCATTGAGGTTGGCCCCGTCGACGTACACCTGTCCACCGGCGTCGTGTACCGCTGCGCAGATGTCGGAGATCTCATGCTCGTAGACACCGTGTGTTGAAGGGTAGGTGATCATGATCGCGGCGAGACGCTCGGCGTGATCGGCGATCTTCGCGCGCAGATCGTCGACGTCGACGTCACCGTTGGGACGGCAGGCGACTACCTCGACGCGCATCCCGGCCATGACGGCGGACGCCGCGTTGGTGCCGTGAGCACTCGACGGGATGAGGCAGGTGTCGCGGTGGTCGTCGCCCCGGCTGAGGTGGTAGTTGCGGATCGCGAGCAGGCCCGCGTACTCCCCCTGGCTGCCGGCGTTGGGTTGCAGGCTGACGTTGTCATAGCCGGTGACCGCGACCAGCCAGTCTTCGAGATCCTTGATGATCTTCAGCAGACCGGGTGCATCCGACGTGGGCGCGAACGGATGGATCGCGTTGAACGCGGGCCAGGTGATGGATTCCATCTCGGCGGTCGCATTGAGCTTCATGGTGCACGAACCCAGCGGGATCATGCTGCGATCGAGGGCGATGTCCTTGTCGGAGAGCGCGCGCAGGTAGCGAAGCATTGCCGTTTCCGTACGGTAACGGGTGAAGGCTTCGTGCTGCAGGTAGTCGGACGTGCGCTCCTGAGCAGCCCGAACCGAGTTGCCCTCGGCTTCGATGGCGACAACAGCATCCTCGATACCGAACGCGTCGAGCACGGCAAGGACGTGGTCGGCGGTGGTGGCCTCGTCGCAGGAGATACCGACATGATCGGCATCGACCAGACGCAAGTTGATCCCGGATTCCTTGGCCGCAGCGACGACGTCGGCTGCCTTGCCCGGAACCTGAGCCAGCACGGTGTCGAAGAACGAATCGTGGACTACGGTCACGCCGCCCTCGCGCAGGCCGTTTGCCAACGCATGTGCGCGGGCAGCGACGCGCAACGCAATCGCCTTGAGCCCCTCGGCGCCGTGGTAACTCGCGTACATCGCAGCGAGGATCGCGAGGAGCACCTGCGCGGTACAGATGTTGGACGTCGCCTTCTCGCGGCGAATGTGCTGCTCACGTGTCTGCAGCGCGAGGCGGTATGCCTTGTCTCCGTCGGCGTCGATGGAGACGCCGACCAAACGGCCGGGCAGCTGACGCGCGTGCTTGGAGTGCACGGCCAGGTAACCGGCGTGCGGTCCGCCGTACCCCATCGGAACACCGAAGCGCTGGGTGGTGCCGAAGCACGCGTCCGCACCGAGTTCACCCGGCGAGGTGATGAGCGTCATCGCAAGAAGGTCGGCGCCGACGGCAACCAGTGCGCCGCGCTCGTGAGCTTCCGCGATGATCGAGGTGTAGTCCACGACGCGTCCCGAAGCGCCCGGGATCTGCGCGATGACACCGAAGAAATCACCCTCGGGCAGTCCGGCAGTGAGATCTGCGGAGACGATCTCGATGCCGAGCGGCTCGGCGCGTGTCTCGATGACGGCGAGGGTCTGCGGGTACAGGTCCGCGTCGACGACAAAGCGTGGGGACTTGCTGCGGTTCGCGCGGCGCAGGAGCGTCATGGCTTCGGCAGCGGCGGTGGCCTCGTCGAGCATCGACGAGTTGGCCAGTTCCATGCCGGAGAGATCGGCGACCATGGTCTGGAAGTTGAGGAGGGCTTCGAGGCGGCCCTGGCTGATCTCCGGCTGATACGGGGTGTACGCGGTGTACCAGGCCGGGTTCTCGATGATGTTGCGCAACAACACCGGCGGCGTCAACGTGTCGAAGTAGCCGAGGCCGATCATCGACGTCGCGACAGTGTTCTGGGCTGCGAGTGCAGTCAGTTCGGCAAGTGCCTCGTGCTCTCCGACCGGAAGCGGCAGAGCGTCGAGTCCGGCCGCGATGCCGTTCGGGGCAGCGTCGAGGATGACGGAGGGAACGGCCTTGGTTGCCAGTTCGTCGAGTGAATCGACCCCGACGAGTTCGAGGATGCGCGCGAGTTCCGCGGCGTTCGGACCGACATGGCGGTCGGCAAATATACGGCTTGCAGCGTCGATCACGACAACTCCCAGACAGATCGGAGGATCAGGACACACACCGAACTGCGGTGCGTTCCTCCCCCTCTGTCGCATGCTCGATTCCCGAGCGCCTGAGAGATTCGGTAGTGATCCGCCGAAGACGGAAGCCACAGCCTTTCCCCGTCGGCGGGTGGGTTGTCCCACCGCTTTCCAGAGGCGTCGGAGCCCGTACGGTCCTTGGTGCCTGAGAGATTGACGGGGAGGTATTGCTCCTTCGGCGCCCTGATCCCGCTCACGACTGGCCTTTGAGACAAAGACAAGTTCGGTGAATCGGTATCCGAGGCTCTCCCGTACGCCGGCGACGCAGGCCCAGTCTAGTTGACCGAAACGCCTACCTGCACCGTGGCATCCTCCAAAGAGATGTGACGTACGTTATCCGGTTTTGCGGCTGGCGCGATTCTTGCGTCGCGAAGCCAACTCGTCTTCCGGGTTGGGATCGCTTTCGCCGCCGTCAGCCCGCTCGGCTGGGAAGTCGGCGATCGTTCCGGTGAGTTCACGCATCGCTCCACTGACGGCGATGCCGAATACGCCCTGACCACCCTGGAGGAGGTCGACGACCTCTTCGGGAGACGTGCATTCGTACACGGTGGTGCCGTCGGAGAACAGGGTGATGTTGGCAAGATCGCGGACGCCGCGCTTACGGAGGTGATCGACGGCAACGCGAATGTTCTGCAGTGAGATGCCGGTGTCGAGCAGACGCTTCACGATCTTCAGAACGAGGATGTCCTTGAAGGAGTACAGACGTTGGCTACCGGATCCGGCAGCGCCGCGGATTGACGGAACAACCAACGACGTCCGTGCCCAGTAGTCGAGTTGGCGGTACGTGATCCCGGCGATCTGGCACGCACTGGGTACTCGATATCCGACGAGGTCGTCGGGGATGGAATCGTCCGGGAACAGGCCTGGCTGCAGCTCTTCGGAAGACATTTCTGCAGTCGGCTCGGCACTATCGGCTATGCCCGTTCCGCGCTTATTCGACTGTTCTTCCACTGCCGTCTCCCTCTCGCTTCGCCATCATGTAACCAACCTGTGCTATCAGCAGTCACGAGAATCCCGTGCCGACCGAACTTTCAGATGTGAATCCAAGGCAGGTAATTCCATGAGTGGACTTACCCAGAGTACGCCTCGATCGACAAGGCGAGAAGATCTCCACCGCACGCAACGGTAAGACCACGAGGGTGCTCGGTCAACGCAACACGCCGACCGAGACTCAACCTCTACTTGAGAGTTGAAGACTAAAGCCTGATTACGGACAAACAGGACTAACCGTCAGTGGCTTTGAAGTCGTCCGGCGAGATGGTGTCAAGGAATTCCTTGAACTTCTCGACCTCGTCTTCACGCTCGTCGGGAATGACCAGACCGGCCTCGGCGAGAACAGCCTCCGACGCGAAGATCGGAACGCCGATGCGCAGGGCCAATGCAATCGAGTCCGACGGACGTGCCGAGACGGTGGTCTGCTCGTCGAAGACGAGATCCGCGTAGAAGGTGCCCTCTTGCAGGTCCACGATCCGCACTTCCTTGAGGCTCCGACCGAATGATTCGATCAAGATCTTGATCAGGTCGTGAGTCAGCGGCCGCGCCGGCTCGACTCCCTGTTGTTCGAGAACAATCGCGGTAGCTTCGGTTTGCCCGATCCAGATCGGCAGGTACCGATCGCCGTCGGACTCTCGCAGCAACAGGACCGGCTGATTCTGAGGCTGCTCGACACGAACTCCGATCACACGCATTTCGCCCATCGAGCTTGCCTCCAACCTGACGTGATCCAGCCGACCGACTCCGATGCGGTCGTACTGAAATTCTATTCGAGTGTGCCCCGCTGATCGAGGAACTCAGCGATCGAGACTTCCCCGAACCGCCGACTTGACCAGACATGTGTGCAAAGTCAGCGACAGCGCAGCCAGTTCCCGGACCATTTCCTCGGCACGATCACGTGCTCCGGCGTCACGACCCTTGGCAACCGGTCCGGCGATCTGGGTCACGAGTCCCGCTTCACGATCAGCAGCCAACTTGAACGCCCGCAGATGACGAACCTCCAAGCCGTACTCGGACATCGCCTTCGCGGTGCGCGCCAGCGTCACGGCGTCCTCGTCGAAGAAGCCCGCTGCGCCGGGAACGACCAAACCGGTGCGGATCAGATCGGTCAGAAACCGATCGTCGATGTCGGCGCGAGCGAGAAGGTCCTGACGACCGACTCGAACTTCGCGATCGACCCGGAACGCCTCGGGTGAGACATCGCCCGTAGCGATCGACAGGACGCGAGCACGACGAGGCGCAGGAACTTCTGCACTCACCGTCGCTGCGCCGCTGTCGATCGCTTCGAGTTGTTCTTTGATCACTTTGAGCGGCAGGTACTGATCGCGTTGAGCGGTCAGCACGAAGCGAAGACGCTCGCAGTCCTCGACAGAGAATCTGCGGTATCCCGACGGTGTCCGTTGTGGGCTGATCAAGCCCTCGGACTCGAGGAAACGGATCTTCGAAATCGTCACGTCGGGAAAATCTGGACGCAACCGATCCAGCACGGAACCAATCGACATTCCGGGCTGGCTCTGCTGCCGCACTGCCGTCATTAGCTACCCGCACCTGCTGACGACTCGCCAACCTGCGAACCGCCGGCACGAGGGCCGGTGAGGAACACCAGACGGAACTTGCCGATCTGAACCTCGTCACCGTTCGCGAGAACTGCCGAATCGACAGGCTCACGGTTGACGTAGGTGCCGTTGAGGCTTCCGACGTCGACGACGTGGAAATCTGCATCTTCCTGACGGAACTCGGCGTGACGACGGCTGACGGTCACGTCGTCGAGGAAGATGTCGCTGTCCGGGTGCCGACCTGCCGACGTCGTCGGCTGATCGAGCAAAAAGCGGGATCCTGCATTCGGTCCCCGCTTGACCACCAGAAGGGCGGCTCCGGCGGGAAGGCCTTCCACGCCCGAAACCGGCTGCTCGGCGGCCGGTGTTGCAGAGGAGGTGTTGTCGAGCTCATTGAGGAAGTCCGCACGGAAAACCGAAGTGGTCTCCGCCGGCGACTCCCCATAGCCCGCGTCGTTACCGTTCTCGCTCACTGTTTCTCCTCCTGGGTCAATCATCCAGATCATGAATCACTGGACTACGCAGTGCACTTTCTTCACGAGCATCTTTCACAGTCACGTTCGATACGGCCCTGCGCCCCGACTCGGCACATGCGTACCTAACGACCGTACCCTGCGCAGACCGCCGCGTGCAGCGAGACAGGCCGCGACACAACACGAGTTGGCCGGTCCACGCGCAGGTTTTCTACTCGGACGTGAGTCCCTTGTATGCCTCCGCGTCCAGCGTTGCCGCGAGTGCGGCGTCGAGTGTGGCCTCGTCGGCGACCTCGAGCTCGACCAACCAACCCGTGTTGTACGGATCGGTGTTGACGAGGTCAGGCTGTCCGTCCAATTCACCGTTAGCTGCAAGAACTTTCGCAGTGAACGGAGCAAAGATGTCGGAGACGCTCTTGGTCGACTCGACCTCACCGAGCGATTCACCGGCGGTCACGTCTTCGTCGACAGCAGGAAGCTGGACGAACACGACGTCACCGAGCTGCGACTGAGCAAAGTCGGTGATACCGACTCGAACTGAGGTCGGGCCGGTCCGCTTCACCCACTCGTGCTCCGCGGTGTAGCGCAGATCGGTAGGTGTATCGAGCTCACTCACAGTGGCTTCCTTTCACAGGCCGTCCGAAAGTCGGACGCAAAAGATCAATTTCCGGGTTGAGCGTATTGGCGTGGATTCAATTGTCGCAAGACGGAGATCGTGACCTGCTGCGATTGGTCGACTGAGGAAGTTCCGCCGTTGCGTGCGACGTTGTCGAAAACGCCTCCGGGAATGTTCAACGCTGCTGCCAACGTCGGTGGATCCCCGATCGCGGTCACAGTGTACGGCTGCTCGATCCGGGTTCCGTCCAATTCGATCTCGCCGCCGCGCCCGCTCACCCACGAGTTCACGCCGATACGAATGGGTTCGCCGTTCGCACCTGCGATCGAGATGGCTTCGGCACCGGCAGCGCGTAGTTCCTGGATGAGATCGAGAATCACTTCGGAGCCGACGCCCCCTGCTGGATCCGTCAGGGTCATCGTCACACCCGGTCCGGTAGCAGGAGCGGTCCCCACCTGAATGGAAAGCGAGGTCAGCCGCCCCCGCGCCTCGTCGAGCGCTGCTCCCGTGTTGCCGCCGGCTTCCAAAGTGGCAAGCGATTCCTGAAGATTCGCGACTTCCTGCCTCAGCGCGGCTTCACGCCGATTCAAGTTGTCGAGAACCACCAGGAGGTCGGCAGGGCGCGCGGCGTCGAGTGAATCTCCGGCCACGGTGCTGCGTACCTGTGTGGCAATCGCGACACCGAGCACACCCAGGAGCACGGCGGCGAGGATCGCGAACACGACGTTCGTGCGATGTTTCGACGGCGAACGCAACTCGTGACGACCTTCACCCGTAGTCGTCACCGGTGGTTCTTCGGGGTCAGTCGTGGCGTGGTCGGACATGGCTCACGCTCCGAACAGTCGTCGTCGCAATGCCGCTGCGTTGCCGAAGATCCGGATACCCAACACGACGACGATTGCCGTCGAGAGTTGAGTACCCACACCCAACTGATCGCCGAGCCAGACGATCAACGACGCGACGAGCACGTTGAAGACGAAGGAGACCACGAACACCTTTGCGTCGAATATCTCGTCCAGATACGCGCGTAGCCCGCCGAAGACGGCGTCGAGTGCCGCAACGACAGCGATCGGAAGATAGGGCTGGATGACGTCGGGCACCTGCGGGCTGAAAACGACGCCCAAGACGATGCCGACGACCAGTGCTGCGAGTCCGTACAGGGCGGAACCGGCCTTCATCGAACTCCTTCTGTCACTTGGGTTCTGTGGGTTCTGTTGCCACCCGGACCGCACGAGGCGTCGCGGGCGGCAGTGTCAACGAGTCGTCCTCGGCCACTGCGAAACCGACTCCGTACAGTTGCGAGACGCTCGACATTCTCACGTAGGCGTCGCTGACGACGAACTCTCGCTGCAGCGCGCGCGTGTCGCCGATCGCCTCGACGCGGTACGGCGAGAAGACAGGTTGGTTGTCGACGAGCATCGCGCCGCCCGCCTGACGGATGGTCACCGTCGGCCCGATTCGCACGCCGCCGACGGCGATTGCCTCCGCTCCGCCAGCCCACAGGGCGTTGACGACGGTCTGCAGATCGCGATCGAGGACAACTGTCTTACCGCCGACGCTGCGCTGGGACGCATCCGAGAGGTTCGGGCGTCCGGCCGGGTCCGTCAACGTCACCACCAGCCCCTCCCCGTGAACAGCTTCGGCTCCTGCGCCGGATTCGACCGCTCGCAATTGATCGAGGACCGCGCTACCTCTGGCATCGCCTTCGAGCGCTACGCCACGGGCGGCGTCGACGTCGCCGCCGAGTGAATCGCGGGACGCGGCCAGCGAATCGATTCGATCCTCCGCGTCACGGACCTTGGCGACCAACTCGCTTCGAACCTCCTCGGTGCCGGTCACCTGCTTGGTGGCCTGAACTGCAGAGACCGTGACGATGAACCCGATCAGCAGTGCACCGAGGGCCAGCCACGGCCCCGTCTTCGAGGATCTGTTCGTCGTGTGCTCGTGTTGGCGTTCGAATGCCGTCGCTTCGTAGCCCGGATCGAGATGTTCGGTCATGAGCGACCGAAGCAGCGACGGTACCGGGTTACGACGGACGTCCTCCCCGGTCGACTTCATCGAGGCACGACCTCGTGCGTTCGCGCAACGTCAACGGCTTTGAGCACGTAGATCGCAGCAGTCCACACGTACAGGACGGTTCCCCAGATCAGGAAAGCGAAACCGAAGGCATGGGTGAACGGTCCGATGGCCCAGTCTCCGTGTCCGGCAAGAATCAAGGGCAGCGCGAACATCAGGAGGAAGGTCGCAGCCTTGCCGAGGTAGATGACCTCGGGCGGCGGCAGTCCACGCCGGCGGTAGATCGGCAGCGTCAACGCGAGTAGAAGATCACGGCCGATCAAAATCGCCGCGACCCACCAGGGAATGAAATCGCGGGCAACGAAGGTGACCAGTGTCGTCACGACGTACAGGCGATCGACCAACGGGTCGAGAAGCGCTCCCAGACGCGAGGTCTGCCCGAGCACCCTGGCCAACTTGCCGTCGAGCCAGTCGGTGAACCCGCTGAGCATCAGCAGCGCCAATGCCCAGCCGTCCGAGTGCGTGACGAGCAGCAGGTAGGCGAACAGCGGCAGAGCGAGTAGACGCACGATACTGAGCACGTTGGGAACAGTGAGAATCCGATCCGTGGGGACCAGTTCTTGTTCGCCAGAGTTCACTGCACACACCTCGCGTCTTTCGATTGCCGTGCGGCCAGCTTTCCACAGCACGACGGACTATTCGCCGAGGCGCCGTAGCCCGAACTGTCCCGAACGTGTCGAGCTGACCTTATCGCCAGGCGAACACCGGCTGCTCGAGGTTGTCGATGCGCGTGTTCCGTCCGTTCAGCACTTCGCGGAACTGATAGATGACGGCTCCGGTCGGCGCATGGATCAGGCTCGTTCGGAAAGGCCATTGGATCACCGGGTTCGGTGATTCCTCGATGGTGACGAATCGCGAGTCCACGTCGAGTTCCTCCGACGTCACGGCATACACCTGGGCCACCTCGTCGGGATTGGGTACCAGTCCCCCGATGTCCTCACCGGACCAGACGACGAACGGTCGGATCACAAATCCCGAACGGGTGACGTAGTCGTCGAGCCGGCCGATGATGTTCGACTCAGGGACGTCGACGCCCAACTCTTCGGACAGCTCCCGAACCGCTGCTTGTTCGGAAGACTCACCCGGGTCGACGCTTCCGCCTGGCAACGCGAACTGACCGGGGTGAGCGCGCATCTTGCTCGGCCGCTTCGTCACCGGGAACACGGGTGTTCCGTCCGCAGTCCGCATGACGACGATGACCACCGACGCCGAGCGCCTTCCGTCCAATTCGACCGACCGAGGTTCGAAAGCGGCAAGTGAGGCGACCAGGTGGTCCCGATTCAGTAAATCTCCGTTCACCATGGCTCGACAGTAGCGCCACGAGACTGAGACCCCCAGCCAGTCTCGTCCATTTTGACCGCTTCGCCTGATTATCGGTCTGTATTCCTGTCATGCTGAACAGGCAGAATCCACCGTGCGGCATGGCGAGAAGAGAACCTCGATGGCTGAGCAGTCCCAGACCCCCACCCCGCAGACCGACCAGAGCGCGCCAGGCGCGCCGAATCGGGCCTCTCGCTTTGCCTCCGACGCGCTGAGCGTCCTGCGGCGCGTGCCGTTCACCTCGATCGTCGTGCTCACCATCACCGTCGTCGGGATCGCGACCGGCGCCTTGTGGAATCACGTCCGTACCTACTCGTGGTTCGACGACATCGCCTACGGAGTCCCTGCCTTGCAGGAAGGTAAGTGGTGGACTCTCGTCACGGGTTGGTTCTTCGGCTTGACGCCGGGTCAGTATGTTTCGATCATCGTCGTTTTTGCCTTCGCGGTCGGCTGGTGCGAGTGGCGCCTGGGAACCAAGAACGCGGCCATCGTCACGATCAGCGGTCAGTTGGCGGGCGAACTGGGTGCATCGCTCCTCCTCTGGGCGGGCAGCCACACCGATTGGGATTGGGCTCGCAACCTCGCCACCCACCGCGACGTCGGTGTCACCACCGCCATCATCGCCGCACTCGCCGCGACCACCGCAACTCTGCGCTCGCCCTGGCGAATGCGAGTGCGCGCCATCCTGTGCGCGTACATCGCGATCGCCTTTCTCTTCGAAGGTCGCCTCGCCGACGTACAGCACCTCATCGCGGTTGCGATCTTCCTTCCGGTCGGCGAAAAGTTCTTCGGCGACGGAGAGCGCGGGTTCATCCCCCGAACGCGACGCGAGATCCGTCTGCTCGGATTCATCGGCCTGCTCCTGATCGGAGTGGTCGAGATCGCCGTGTGGTTGTTCCCCGGCAGTGGACCCTTCGGGCCGACGGAAGCCGAAACCGGTTCGGGCTGGACCGCATTGGTCGACGTGATCATCGTTGCACTGATCGCGGATCAGTTGCGACGAGGTCGCCGCTGGGCCTGGTGGGTTGCCGTGGTGTTCGGCTCTCTGACGGTCTTGGCCACCGCCCTCGTCCTCGGTTCGGTCATCTTCTTCGACTACGAAAGCGCCGGAGCCGTCACGGTCGGTACCGCGCTGCTCTGGCTTCTCGAACTCATCTTGCTGATCAAGGGCCGTCACGCTTTTCACGTGCCGATGCGGCGCAAGATTCGAGGCGGACCGCTGTCCGGGAACGATCCTCGCGCCACTGCTCGGGAACTGCTCAAACAGCACGGCGGCGGAACCATGTCGTGGATGACGACGTGGGACGGCAACAGTTACTACTTCGGCGAGTCGGGTGAGAGCGTCGTTGCATTCCAACGGCATGTCGGTGTCGTCGTAGTGCTGGCCGATCCGATAGCGAGCCCCGACCGACTTGCCGCGGCGGTCGACGAATTCACGACGATGTCCGAAGCCAACGGCCTCACTCCCTGCTTGTTCTCCGTAGGGAAGGAAACAGCCGATGCCGCCACACGGCGCGGGTGGCGCACCGTTCAGGTCGCCGAGGACACGATCGTCGACCTGCCGGAATTGCAGTTCACCGGAAAGTCCTGGCAGGACATCCGCTCGGCGCTCAACAAGGCCAAGAAGGACGACATCACCTTCCGGATGACAACACTGGCAGACGAGCCGTTTTCCGTCTTGGCTCAAGTGCGCGCTATATCCGAGGAATGGGTGGGCGACAAGGGACTCCCCGAGATGGGGTTCACCCTCGGCAGCGTCGAGGAGGCGCTCGATCGCGACGTCCGGGTCGGTTTGGCCGTCGACCCGACGGGAAGTATTCACGGCGTCACCTCGTGGTTGCCGGTGTACGGCGAAGGCGGCGTGGTCCGGGGTTGGACGCTCGACGTCATGCGTCGACGCCCGGACGGCTTCCGGCCGGTGGTCGAGTTCCTCATCGCATCGTCGGCCCTCGAATTCAAAGAACAAGGTGCCCAATTCGTCTCACTGTCCGGCGCGCCGCTGGCCCGCAGCGACGACGGCGCCGACGCCGCATCGATGGACCGCCTGCTCGACATGCTCGGAGCCGCGATGGAACCGCTCTACGGCTTCCGGTCTCTTCACGCATTCAAGAAGAAGTTCAAGCCGAGATACGAACCCGTTTTCCTGTGTTTCCGCGACGAGGCCGACCTGCCTCGAATCGGAATCGCGCTCACGCGTGCTTACCTTCCGGACGCGACAGCTCCTCAGCTGATCAAGCTCGCCACCAGCAAGAGCTGACGCCGTGCGGTCCTGGTTCGAGCACACGGTCGTCGACACCGGCAGACTCCCACTGTTCTTCCTTCTGCTCGCCTTTGTCCTGACGTTCCTGTTCATTCGGTTCAGCGTTCGAATGATCCGAGCTGAGGTCTCGTGGTGGCCAGGCAATGTCACGCCCGGTGGAATGCACATCCACCACATGGTTTTCGGTTTGATGATGATGCTCGTGTCCGGCTTTGCCTTCATCGCTCTGGCCGACTATCACACCCCGATCGCCAACTGTGTTCTTGCGTCGGTGTTCGGTATCGGCAGCGCGCTGGTCCTCGACGAGTACGCACTCGTGCTACATCTGCGCGACGTCTACTGGGCCGAAGAGGGTCGCTCGTCCATCGACGCGGTGTTCGTTGCCATCGCGATCTCGTTCCTTTTCCTTCTCGGAGTCCACCCGATCGGGTTCGCGGGAGAGTTCGACCCGTATGAGCAGGACCGTAGCCTGGCGACGTTGATCGGCGTTGTCGTCGCGATCGTGATCCAACTCGGACTCGCCGTGATCACGTTGATGAAGGGCAAACTCTGGACCGGCTTGATCGGACTGTTCTTCACCCCGCTTCTGTTGGTCGGAGCAATTCGGTTGAGTCGCCCGGGTGCGCCGTGGGCGCGTTCGCGTTACCGCGACAAGCCCGCGAAGATGAGCCGGGCAGTCGCCCGTGAGCAGCGGTATCGCGAGCCGATGATCCACGCGAAGATCTACGTTCAGGAAACGGTGTCAGGAAGTTTCGGTTCCACTCCTCCGACCCCACCACCACTCCCAGTCGTCGACACCACGACGCCTACGACGAAAGTCGGACTATCACGGCGGCTTTCGGACAGAATTCGCTGGCGCCGAACTCGCCGACGATTACGAACAGTCCCGGTCTGGCGCCTCCCCGTGATCCTCGTCGTGCTGTCCGTCGTCACCGCGAACATCCTCGTCGGGATCGACGGAGACCTGGTGAGCGACGGCGACGTCGGTACCATTTCCGAGGGCGTGGACGCCGGGGCCACCGCAACGCTGCTCAGCGTCATCGCCGGCGGGATGATCACTCTCACCGGTCTGGTGTTCACCGCCATCACCCTCGCAATGCAGTTCGGCGCCTCGCAGATTTCGGTGCGGGTGGTCCCGATGCTTGCGCAACAGCGAGTGATGCGGTGGTCGATCGGCATGTTTCTGGCCACGTTCGTCTTCTCCTTGATCATTGCGCTCGATCTGGCGCTCGATTCGGAGAATTCCTCACCGACCATCTCCACGGCGATCGCACTCCTTCTGGCATTGGCCAGTGCGATCCTGTTCATCGCGTTGGTGGCGAAGGTCGGGTCGATCCTCAATTCCAGTCGGTTGCTGCGTTGGATAGCGGCCCAGGGTCGCAGCGCGACGATTCGTGCCTATCCGCTGTACGAGGACTTACCTTCCGGCGCACCGAAACCCAGTCAGCCGCTCCCCCTCCCACAACCGCGCGAGTCCGAAACCTCCGAGAGCGCCGACGCACTGGTGATTCGCCTGCGCCACCTCTCACCCGACGGCCGGATTCTGCTGGCGATCGATCTCGCACGACTGCAGCGGTTGGCGAGCCGCTGGGACGTCTCAGTCGAGGTCGTCCCCAGCATCGGCGAGTTCGTCGCCCAGAACGCGCCCCTCTTCGAGGTACGCGGACCGTCGCTGAAGGTACGTCCTGACACCTTGATGTCGTGCTTGATCTTCGGTGACACGCACAGCCCGGTCGTCAGCCCCGGTGCAGCGCTTCAGTCGATCGTGGACATCGCACTCAAGGCACTGTCACCCGCCATCAACGACCCTGGCCGAGCGGTGCAGGCTCTCGACCACATCGAAGATCTTCTGGTACTTCTCGCCCCGCGGGTCCGCTTCGACACGTCAACCTCGGATCTCACGCTGATCCGAGGGCAGCAACGCACCTGGACCGATTACGTGTCCGTCGCCACCGACGAGATCCGGCACTTCAGTACCAATTCCGCGCAGGTCCAGCGTCGTCTACGCGCGGTATTCGCGACCTTGCTCGAAGCCTGCCCGCCGGACCAGCACCCTCCGCTACTCGAGCGCGTCGACGCACTCGATGCGCAATTGACCCGAGAATGGACCGGCGCACTCGACCTTCGGCTCGCGAGTGTGGCAGATCCGCAGGGATTGGGCTCCGAAGCCGGGGCGACCGGAAGAATTCACCCGCTGATCATCGGGTCTTCGGAACTTCCAGACGAACGTTCATCCGGGCAGGCCGAGTCGCGTTCCCAGCCAACCTAATTGACTCGCCAATCCAGCCGACCACACCTGGAAGCTGTGTCCTCCGTCGACCTCGGCGTACTGGACGTCCATCCCTGCGGCTTTTGCGGCTTCGTAGAGCGTTTGAAGACCTGGGCGGTAGTCGTTGTCCTGTTTGCCGACTACGAACACTCCGGCGCTGTCGGGGAACTTCTTCTCCCGGAGCAGATCCTGCGGATTCACTGCCACGAACGCGGCTTCGTTACCGCCGAACGCTGCATCGACCGTCTGCTTCCGATCACCGAGGG
This sequence comes from Rhodococcus sp. AQ5-07, assembly GCF_009707305.1. Classification (NCBI taxonomy): domain Bacteria; kingdom Bacillati; phylum Actinomycetota; class Actinomycetes; order Mycobacteriales; family Nocardiaceae; genus Rhodococcus; species Rhodococcus sp. AQ5-07. Next base: position 1,818,994 of record NZ_CP046099.1, read on the forward strand.
TGGGTTCGATCTGACCGGACAGATCCAGGAACGTCGGATACTCCGCGGGGAAGTTCGTTGCCATCTGGAACGCGCAGGTACCGCCGTAGGAAAGTCCCCCGATCGCCCACTTCCTCGGGTCGGGATCCACCTGGAGGTTCCCGCGCACCCAGTCGGGAACATCGCGCGAAAGGTACGTTGCGACGTTCCCGAGTTGGGAATCGACGCAGAGCGGATTCGCCAGTTCCGACCCGGTCCCGTCAGCAACGACGACAACGGGAGCCAAGCCCGAATGCGCAGCGGCGTAGGCGTCCATGGTCTGGACGAGACGTCCGCCCTGTAGCCAGTCCTCGGGCGCGCCTGGTTGGCCGGCAAGCAGTACCAACACCGGCAACTCCGGTCGTGGGTTGGTGAAATACGCGGGCGGTAGGTAGATCTCGGCGTCGCGGGCGCTGAATCCGGAGACCGTCCCCGCAATCGTGACCGTGCTGACCTTGCCGGCCGACGGCATGTCCGCTGGAGCCTTCCATTGCGAAACCGGTACCGCCCCGTCCTTGCCGTCGTCCAGGTCGGCGAGTGAAACCTTCTCCGCGTCCGAGAGTCCCAGCGCTGTTCCCAACGTCGGATACGACTGGAACTGCAGATTCACGTGAGCCGCGCTCGACACGACCACCAGGAGCACGGAGACCACGGTGAGCACGCGGCCGTCGATCCGCGTCGCCGCAAAGACCCGCGAAACACCCAGCAGCACGCCGAGAATGCCCAACCCGATCCACACGTAGACCGGACGGGCAATCGGATCGGGGAACGGGTGCCACACCTTCTCGATCAGCCAGTACAGCACGAGAGTGATCGCAATTGCCGCGACGATGCAGACCGGAATCGAGATCAGCACGTGACGCCTCGATCTCGAGAAGATCAGCCACAGAAGTGCCAGAATTCCGAGCACCGTCACCACGGGCGGAACCGGGCCCGTGACCAGCGAAAGATCCGTGATCGTGTGCACGTCGTCTCCCGTCGCAGCCCTGTTTAGACAATATCCAAGAACAGGACATTTCGGAGCTGATGGCGTCAGATCACTGCGTTCGACGCCTGGGCACGTAGGTCTCGGGCCAGGTGATCCCGACGCTCGAGAACAAGCCTCCGCAGCGACGCGGGCGCCTCCGCATTGGCCTGGATCCAGGAATCGACAGCAGAGGTGTCTTCAGCTGCCGGGAAGAGCCCGTTCACCAACCGTCGCGCGATCTCGATGCTGCGTTCGGACCACCACTTCCCCAGGGACGAGAAGTACTCGACCGCATATCCCTCGATCAACGACGGGTCCGTGCCCGAACGGAATCCGGCGATCGTCGCATCCAGGCGGTCGTTCGAGAGTGAGGCATCGGTGGTCGCCGACGCCCAGGCAGCCGCCTTGGTCTCGCCATCGGGAATCGACGCCGCGGCGCGGACGTACGCCGTTCGACCCGCTGACGTGCTGTCCTTGCTCAGCTCACCGTCGAAGTCGCTTACACTCGCATGCCCGGTCGCGGACAGGGCGATCCACAATGCCCACCGCAGATCAGGATCGAGAGCCAGTCCGACCGGTCCCGGGCACGTGCCGTCGAGTATCGACCGCAGCTCGCCGGCGCGAGCATCGTTGACCGCTGCGGCGGCCGACAGAGCCCGTGCCCATGCCAGCTGTCTTCCGGACTCCGGTTCGGCTTCGAACAACGCCTTCCAGGTCGTTTCCAACCAGCCCGCACTGACATTGGGCCGCAAGCTTTTCGGAACGTAGTGAAGAACCGCGTATTGGGCATCGGTCAGGATCGCGCTGAGAATCGCAAGATCTGTCTCTGCGGGAGCGAATCGTTCCACCATGTCGAGGTATCGGAACACCGAGAGCTGCGCATCGCGCACCGAGTTCCACAGCGACGACCAGATCACACCGCGCGCAAGCGGATCGCTCACGCGGTCCAGGGACGCCTCGACCGTGGACAGAGATTCCGCGTCCAATCGCACCTTCGCGTAGGTGAGGTCTTCGTCGTTGAGCAGTGTGAGCGCTCCGGGCGGAAGGTCGACCGACGTGCGGGATTCGGTGATGTCGAGTTCGACGCGTTCGGTGCGAACAAGATCTCCGGACTCGTTGTAGTCGTAGATTCCGACTGCGAGCCGGTGCGGCCTCGGGTCCGTCTGGACCAGGTCTGTTCCGTCGAGCGACAGCGTGGACACTCCGGTGGTCTGCAACCAGATTCGGGCCCATTCGCGCACATCGCGTCCGGAAGTCTCCGCGAGCACGTCGAGCAGATCAACCAGCGTGGTGTTCCCGAAGGCGTGGGCCTTGAAGTACCGTCGTGCCGCTTCGAAGAACGCGTCACGGCCGACGAACGCCACGAGTTGCTTGAGGACACTGGCACCCTTGGCGTAGGTGATTCCGTCGAAGTTCAGCTTTGCAGCTTCGAGATCGACGATGTCGGCGACGATGGGATGCGTGGTCGGCAGCTGATCTTGGAGGTACGCCCACGCCTTTCGCTTGATGGCAAATGCTACCCAGGCATCGGTGAAGCGAGTGGCTTCGGCGCTGACCAGCGATCCCATGAAGTCGGCGAAGGATTCCTTGAGCCACAAGTCATCCCACCAGACCATGGTCACGAGATCGCCGAACCACATGTGCGCCATTTCGTGCAGGATCGTGTTGGCGCGACGCTGATGCTGCTCGTCGGTTGCGGTGCCGCGGAACACATACGCCTCGGTGAAGGTCACCAGTCCCGGGTTCTCCATGGCGCCGAGGTTGTACTCGGGGACGAAGATCTGGTCGTACTTGCCGAACGGATACGGATAGTCGAAGTGCTCGGCGTAGAAGTCCAGCCCCTGACGGGTGATGTCGAAAACGTTGTCTGCATCGAGGTGTGGAGCCAACGACGCCCGGCACAAAGCGCCCAACTCGATAGTGAGTTCGCCGCGACTCCACGACGAGGCCACGCGGTGATACGGCCCGGCCGCGATCGCGGTGATGTAAGTCGAGATCGGCAGCGTCGGTGCGAAAGTGACGCGTTGCGCACCGTCGACGGAGAGCGTCTGTGTCGCGGGCTGATTCGACAGGACTTCCCAGCCGTCAGGTGCTGTCACCTCGAATGTGAAGGGCGCCTTGAGGTCCGGTTGCTCGAAGCAGGCGAAAACACGCCTGGCATCGGCGGGCTCGTATTGCGTGTACAGATACGTCTGATCGTCAGCGTCGTCGACAAATCGGTGCAGCCCTTCACCGGAACGGCTGTAGTGGCCGTGAGCTGCCACCCGAACGACGTTCGATCCGCCGAGTCCGCGCAGCACAATCCGGGATCCGTCGTACTCCACCGGAATCGACGCACCGTCGACCTCTACGGAATCGACTGCAGCACCGATGAAGTCGAGCCACGTGGACTCCGCCGACGACGTCAGATCAATTATCGTGACGGTCGAAAAGGTCTTCGCGGCAGAGTCCGCCGCCGATCGCAGATCCAACTCCACCCGGTACCCGGTGACGTCGATGGTTCGAGATCGTTCGGCGACTTCGCTTCGATTCAGGTTCGCAGTACTCACGCACTCGATCCTGCCAGGCCGCGCGCGGCGATGTGAGCCGCAGTGTGCCTATCCCTTGAAAGCGCCCTGCCAAACGGTGTCGAACGGCGTGTGTGCCGAGACGCGGCCTTCGATGCCCGCCGTGACGAACTTCTTGGCCAGAGCGACGGCTTCTCCCACGTCGGCGCCCTTTGCCAGTTCGGCGGTCACTGCGGCGGCCAGCGTGCAACCGGCACCTGAGACGCGCTCTTCGCCGACCTTGGGGGCCGAGAGAACCGTCACGTCGGTCCCGTCGAACAACACGTCGACAGCGTCGCCACCGGCGAGTTCGACACCACCCTTTGCGAGCACGTACTTGGGTCCCAGGTCATGGATACGACGTGCGGCCTCGATGAGGTCGTCCACGCTTTCGATACTGTCCATTCCGGCGAGGGTACGTGCCTCGAACAGGTTGGGTGTGACGACGGTGGCGAGCGGGAGGATCGAATCACGAAGTGCTGTATCGGTATCGAGAGCCGCGCCGGGCTCCTGGCCCTTGCAGATCAGGACCGGGTCGAGGACGACGTGGCGCCAGGACTGCCGACGCAGACCCTCTGCCACAACCTCGATCGTGGAGGGAGTGCCCAACATGCCGATCTTGACGACGTCCAGATCGTGAGCCGCAGTGGCAGCCTCGATCTGATCAGCGATCACGTCAGGAGCGATCGGCACGAAGCGATGACCCCAGTTGTTCTTGGGATCGAACGAGACGATGCATGTGGTGGTCGCTACGCCGTAGACGTCCAATGCCTGGAACGTCTTCAGGTCGACCTGCAGGCCGGCACCGCCAGTCGCTTCGGACCCAGCGATGACATAGGCGAGGTCAACCACAGCACAATCTCCTTCTTCGGACTTTCGAAACGTGCGTGGATGGCCACGAACGCGGGGCCCAGTTTATCAATCGTTCCGACGTCTGGTTTTCGCCTATGCAGGCACCGGAGTTCCCCACGCGACGTCGTTGTCCTCGTAACCGAAGGGTGGACCGACGAATTCGCCGCCGCAGGTGATCAGCGCGAGGGTTTCCGGTCCGTCGAGGCTGTTCAATCTCTCGACCGGCAGCTCGCCGTCCTTGCCGTAGTGATCGACCGCATCGATACGGTAGTTCCAGGTCTGTCCCCCGGCGCCCGCCACGGTCACGATCGAGCCGATTTCCAGTGTCGAGAACTTCTTTCCGAAACCGTCACCCTGATAGATGTCGTTGATGTGTCCGGTGATCACCACGGTGCCCGCGCCCGAACCCGGGAATGCCGAATCTGCCCACCATCCGATCTCACTGACATCCTCAGGCGGAATGAGCGAGCCGTCTGTCGTCGTCTTGATCGACAGAACGTCAGCGGTGCTGTCGACTATGCGAAGCGTGGTCGGGACATCCGGACCGTCGACCACAGCGCGAATCTCTGGCGGCAAATCTTGTTGGCCGGTCGCGAGGACGCGGGTCGGCGAGTCACCGTCGTCAGAACATCCGCCGATCAAGAGCATTGTCGCCACTACTGCGGCGGCCCATGTTCGACGGTCCGTGAATCCAGGTGCCGCTGTCACGGGCGAGAAGTCGGGCCGGACGGAATCTGGGAAATTGGTACTCGGTTTCCGACGTCACGACCGGGAAGTGCGTCACCGGAATCCCCACCGTTCCCACCGGAACCGTTGTCACCGCCACCGCTTCCGCCACCGCTTCCATTCCCGCCGCCGCCGGGGCCCGGGCCGGGGCCGGGGCCGGGGCATTCACCTCCCGGATCGGTGGTATCGCCTGCCAAGACAATCTTGACTGCCGAGAGGTTGACCGTCTCGTTCTGTGCCACTTGCCCAGGCGTTGTGACGTCGAATGCGAGCTTGGCACGAACCGGAATGACCGAGCCGTCGTCGGCATCGGTGACCGTTGATCCCGAGCGACCGAGATCTTGGGTCAACGTCATTCTGGAGATCAAATCCTGATCTCCGGTCAAGCCGGCGCCGTCGATCCGAAGGGTCCCTCGGACGGGACTTCCGTGGGCTCTGATCGTCACCGATGCGCGAAACTCGAGGATATCTCCCGGCACTGTCCGCCACGCCTCGATCGAGTTGATTTTCGTTCCCGGCGAACCAGTCGAGATGTCGTACCAACCGTCAATCACTGCCGGATCGAGTGACATCGAATTGTCGTTGATCTCGGGAGTGCACGCGTGGGTGAGTGCGACTGGTGCTGCCGATCCCACCGCGGGAAGTGCCGTCGATACAAAAGCTGCCAAGACGAAGGCCGTCGCGGAGATGCCCGCGGAACGCCTGCCGAAGATCGTCATTCTCTCGCTACTCTTTTCCGCGGACCGTAGCTTCCGGTCAATTCAGTCAAAATACCAGCACAGCTGGACAAATAGGTCGAAATCCGTGCCGAATTCTTCTTGTTTTCTGTGAACTTCGGTTACGAGCAATTCCTCCGCACACGCATTCCGGCAAGGGGTACATCGCATCAACAGGGGCCAGAAGTTACATTTCATCCGCGCATCGGAGCAGAACGCACTGATTTCTCACCGAACCGGACCGGCATTTCCGTTTCACGGCAGTCGGCCGGTGGAACAACGATCGGTACAACGTGCCGGGCACGTGTCCGGTCACCCCACCGAATCAAGGGAAACCGCCATGTCGGATACAACGTCAGTCAAGCAGGGTTTCGCGGTAGGAACATCAATCGGGGCAGCAGTCATCCTGGTGACGGTCGGCATCGTGCAGTTCTTTCAAGGACTCGCTGCCGTCGCCGAAAACGAAGTGTTCGTAGTCGGGATCGACTACGTCTATCAATTCGACCTGACGACGTGGGGTTGGATCCATCTCGTGCTGGGCGCGCTCGTCGCTCTCGTCGGTCTCGCACTGTTCACCGGAACGGCGTGGGCGCGGGTATCGGCAGTCGTGATCTGTGCGATCTCGATCATCGCGAACTTCTTGTGGCTGCCGTATTACCCCTGGTGGTCGACTCTCATCATCGCGCTGAACATCGTCGTGATCTGGGCTGTGTCGACATGGAAGCCCACCCAGACGACGCACGCCGCTGCGCATGCACCGACAACGCCGACTCAATCTGTTTGAGTTGAAAGCATGTGTAGGTGGATGGCGTATTCGGGAGAACCGATACTCGCCCATGACTTGCTGTTCAGGCCACAGCACTCGCTGATCGACCAGAGCCTGCATTCTCAACTCGGGGCAACGACGACGAATGGTGACGGCTTCGGAATCGGTTGGTACGGCGAGGGGTCCCAACCAGCAGTGTTCAAGAGCATCGAACCCGCGTGGAACGACTCGAACCTGCGCGAGGTCACCTCGCAACTGCGCACCCCGCTCATGTTCGCCCACGTGCGCGCTTCGACGGGAACTGCGGTGCAGCGCAGCAACTGCCACCCATTTCGGCACGGCAATTGGTTGTGGATGCACAACGGTTCACTACACGGATTCCACGACATGAAAAGGGAATTGGTGACTGCCATTGATCCGTCGCTCTTTCCGGATCTCGAAGGATCGACGGACTCGGAAACCTTGTTCTTCCTCGCGCAGACGTTCGGCCTGACCGACGATCCTTTCGAAGGTGTCGCGAGGGCCGTTGGATTCGTCGAGCACACGGCTCGCTCGCAGGGAATCGACAATCCGGTGCAGATGACCGTTGCCACGTCGGATGGCATCTCCACCTGGATCTTTCGCTATTCGAGCGAGAACCGGTCGAGGTCATTGTTCTTCTCCACCGAGATCTCCACGTTGCGCAAGCTCCATCCTGAGGTGGATGCCCTGCACCATCTGAGTGAGGAGACCCGAATCGTCGTATCCGAGCCTCTGCGCGACCTTCCCGGAGCATGGAACGAGGTTCCCGAGTCCGCCGCAGGCGTCATCCGGCCCGGACGAGACGAGATGCGGAACTTCGCGCCGATCCCACCCGCCTGAGTTTGCCACACAACCAGCGTAGCTGTGAAATAGCTTGCATTCGAAGCGCTTTCACGAAAACTTAGAAAACGAAAACTCGGCGCGCTAGTCACGCGAGAGGATGAGCCGGAACGCCAGGCGAGCCTTCTCTGCGTCCGGAGTGCCACCGGTGAGCAAATCGTTGTAGATGAACGACTCACCCACGCGAACCAGCAGATAGGCCATGTCCTCGACGGGCAGGTCTGGCCGAATCTGCTCTGGTATTTCAGCTTAGATCAGCCCTCGCACGGATTCGACCATCGTCCCCTGAACCGGCCCCAGCCCCGTTGTAAGACCCGGTACGACGTCGGCGTCGGACCCGGAGTCGCAAAGGGATCAGCAATGTCCAACGCCCGGGACGCACGGAGCACGAGGACCGGAAATAGACAGAGCCCCAACGCTAGTCCCAAACACACAACAACCGCTCCGGGGACGGATCTTCCAAGGCCGGCTGGAAATCGCGGCTCGCACCCGCCATATGCGCAACCGACTCGTGGGCCACCAAACCAGCGACATCGGATCCGCGCAACGGTGGGCGAATCGCCGGAGCAGTCGTAGTCGCCCCAGCAGTTGTGACGCCGGAAGTGTCGGAGCCGGTGCCTGCCACAGTCGAGGTACCGGCATCGACAGCGCATCCCGCAACAAGGCTCGCGAAAGTGGCCGATGTGAGGATTGACTCCGCGCCAGCCTTCCGGCGGGCGTCGACCTACTACTTCGGGGGTCATCGCACACATCTTGCGGTCGGCGTTCATGCTTTTGAGGCTCGAGCTCGTAGGCGATCCAGCCCGCTGAGAAGCTCGCGCCGCGCTGGGACAACGCCTGCCTCACAGCGGCCCGGGAAATGACTAACATCGTGAGATGAGCTACGATTTCTGGCTTTTACCCGCCGAGCACTGCCAAACCGCCGCAGCCGCCCGTGCCTTCGCACTGGCGCAGGACGAGGCCGACGAACCGGCGACCTCGATTGCCTCCAGTCTTGCCGCGGACATCAGCGCAGTCAACGCAGATCTGACAGAAGAACAGGGATTCTTGTCGGTCACTCCATTGAGTGGAACCGGCGCCGCGGTGTTTGTTCCATCTCCGTGGCGACGCATACAGGATGCTCGCGATGTGATGGTGCCTCGAGCATTCGCCGCCGACTATGGCATGTACGACCCACAGCTCGACATAGTGCTCAGTCCGCGCAGGTCGGTCGCCGGAAAAGTCTCGACCTCTCGCGAAGGGACCTTTCCCACGATCACTCCAGATTTGATCGACCACTTCGTTGGAGCAATGAAAGTGGACGATTTCGTCGTCGTCGAAACCAGTGACGAGGTCTACATACAAACCACACGCATCGATATCAACGGCTTCGCGGTTGAACACCGAGCAGGATCTACAGACCAGCATTTCGATACCGAAGTGCTGGCGGCGCCGGAGGTCGTCGACATGATGAAAGCGTGGCTGGCGAGTGGCGATGCCGCGATCACCGATCAACACTCGTGGACCAAAACTGCCCTGTAACAAAAGTCCCGAATCGAGCACAGCCGATGACCTCTGCCGCCGGCGAAGACCGGTTGATGCGGGACCTGGGCGACGACGATCGAGCCTTTGGAGTCGAATTCCCCTGTACTGCATCGTGTAACGATGATTGGGTGCAGTTGAGCCAGCAGATCAGCGGGGATTTTGGGCAGGAATCAGGGAACGATTTGCACAGGTTCGAGTGAACACAGACGTTATGTTGGTCGTGTTAGCAATAGGTGGGCTGACAGCGGGGATAATTTCGGTCATTGAATACGAATCGTGGGAGTTTCTTCCCCCGTAATTGTGGGATTCGTAGCTGCCGTAGCAACCGTTTCGGTGGGCATCTTCTCGTCCCGTAGCGAGAGAAAATCCCTACAGGTAGATCGTGCCGCTGCTCAAATTTTGGCGACATTTTCTCGCGTCCACATACAACATATTGCGTTAACTGAAACGCTAGAGACCGAACATGGCGACTTTTATCATGACGTGGCTCGACGGCTGGAAGAACTCGGAGTTCTGGAAAGCTCCGACCCATCGGACGAGTCGGGACGAGTCATCTTTCGCGTTACTCCGTTTGGAAAGCTCGCGCTGGATGAGGGTCTGCATCAGAGCGATCGTCAGCATATAGCCAACATGGAATCGTTAGCGGCCGAGAATACCGGACCAGATGATGAGATCGAGGGCGAAAATCCTGTTCGGTAGGTGTACGGGTGCAGCACAACCGAGAGGAAACATTGCCTAACACCTCACGAAGATGCGCGATGTGCGGAATATTTGGCCACAGAGATGAGGTCATCCCAGGAACCAGACTCTAGCGCGTAGCAAAAACGCACACGAGACCGGATCCACGGACGGGTTCGTCACTGCGATTCGCGATCACGGCGCCGAGTTGCCAGATCCCAGCCCAGTAGCCAAAAACTGAATGTGGGTGTACACCCAGCCCACGTTGCTCGAACAGGTCCGAACCGCGCCATCCGGCAATACGTCACCGATACGGCCTTGACCTCGTGGGGATCCCACCACGCCTCGTCACAGTTGGCAACACCTCCGCCGGCGGTTCCCCGCCTGGTGCCGTTTGAAATAAACGTCCTCAAATTGCGTGTGTCCCAAAATGAATGGCCAAACGAGCACCTTCCCGACCGACCGCACTACGGCATGGACGTCAACAACCTGGCGATTCCAATCGTCGGAATCTCGCAGCGGACATGATCTCACTGCGCTCCGCAGTATCCCGACAACGCTGACTGAAGTATCGACGTTCATCCCCGTCAACAGCGACGAACGTGGAACGTCGAACAAAAGCGTCCGCCATACAGGGCCAATCACCGCAGTCGGATGCGAGTAGGAACCTAATCTACTACGACGACAATAACTTGCGAGGACCATGCAGGTACGTCACCTCGGGCCTCCCAAGCACCGACGAACAGATCTGATGAACAAACTCGCAACGAACGCGCCGGAACTCGAGTCCCCCCCAAAAAACTGCCTGGGCCAGGCAACCCGAAGCCGAACATGGATCTGCGCTACGAGGTGAAGCCCACGTGCTTGTGCAGTAGTACGAGCCGGTCCTCAAGGCAGAGTTCGGCTGTGGCCATGCGGCACGGCAGGCAAGAACCCTCCGGATGGCATTCCCTGCCTACCACGGCCTTTACTTCGTCCCTACCAGGCCGTAGACCAGACCCCTCCACGGGTTGCATCGGATCTTAACGCCGTAGCATCATTGCGTGGAAGATCAATGTGCGGTCATCGCTTTCCAAGACAGCCCGGTAAGTGGTTCACTCGTTCGCGTCTATAAAACGCCGGATATCTATCGAGACACCCTAATTGGACGAGCTCGACCGGACAAACCAATCAAGTTCGCAGTCGGATCTCCAAATCTACGTTCAGGACTATGGCGAATCTGGTCCACGAAAAAGTCCGACGATGTCTATGTCAAAGCAATGTCGGAAGAAAGTTTCACGAAGATCAGCTTGCATGAGTCGGGCGACTGGCGACATCAGATCGCCTTCGAACGGACGGCACACCCAAAAGTACACTGGGTTCGGCGCCCCGACCCGTCATCGCGAGTGCTAGACGCTTGGACTCGACCGGCGCCCGTCAACGGATGGATCGAGGCCTTCACCTTACTGATTCCCAGCGAAGACATCGTCCATGTTCCGAACGACCCGACCAAACTGTCCGATGTGACGAGGTGGATCACACAACCTCCAGCAGGCGAATGCTCCGAGTTCCGGTTCTTCCTTGTCGAGAGCACCGCATCTGCACGCCCGTTCCGATACACGAGTCGTACGACAGGACTGATCACTGTGGTCGGCGCCTATCGCCTGCACGGCGGCAACATCTTCTTAGTGACTCACAACCGCACGAAACTGAGCACCAACGAAGAGCAAAAACTTAACGACCTCAGGTGCAATCCAATTTGCGCCCCGGCACCTGACTTTCCCCTCCATCCTTCAACCGGGCCCCGGTCGATCGCGTGGACCACTTACGAGGACGGCCACCGAGTCTATTTCGACCTCGCACTATTTCCTCATCGAAACGAGGAAGCCGTTCTGGCACATGTCATCAGCTGACGTCAGACGAGACCCTCGCGGTCGACACGAACGCAACATGGACAGCGAGCATGCGGCCGCTATTCGACGGGCACAGCCCGATCGCTGGCAGATCATCCTCCCAGCCAAACGCCTTCACGTTTCTTCTCCGAATGTCAACTACTCTCGGCAACGACGTGGGGCCGCTCCCGTCCGCGATCTGATCGAATTGGAGAAACTCAGGGGACGACCGATCGCATCGGGTCTGCGGGCGCCGGAGTCAAGCCGCCATCGGCAGCGGCCTACCCTTTCTGTCGCTGAACTTCTGTCGCAAAACCGATTCCTAGCCAGTACAACTGGCGAATCCGGTAAGGGACGGAGCTCGACGATCGCCCGAGAGCTGTTCCGGAAGGTTCAGACGGATCGGTCCGCTCGGCGATAGGTCAGGTCAAGCACCTTCTCTCGCCAAGCACGGAAGTCCTCTTCGTTGGAGAGATTAGCCGCCGTGCCCGAGATGGCGACTCGCAGTTGCTCTTTCCGCTTCTTCGAGCCGTATTCGTCGACGCTGCGCTCGCCGACGAACAGCGTCCGGGTTCTCGGGAACTTCGAACTGCTCACGATCCTTCGCTTGAGCAGCTCGATCAGCTGACCGGCAGCCTCCCTCGCACGGTCCGCTTGGTCCATCGTTGCCCGTTCACCACGGTGAACGATTCGGTTGCGTTCACCTGCGACGTCGCGCAGCCAAGCGCGGATGTGGCCTTCCTTGTCATCGTCCCACGACCCACCCCCGAGTTCGTCGCACTTACGCAGGAGGGTGTGCGGTCCGGAATTGATGAGGCCAAGTTTGGCCGCGGCGATTGCTTCGATCTCGGAATTTTCCCATTTCAGTGACAGCGCCAAGTTGGTAATCCAGCTTTCACACGCGATGGCGTAGCCCAGGATTGCCATTTCGGGCAGTCCTGCATCGAGCGCGATATGCGCCCGCATCAGCAGATCGGCCATCACCGCCGACGTTGTTCCGTGTCTCAGGTCTGCGAACCGGCGTCTGATCTCGTCTTGATCCGCTTTCGATAGCGGAGCTTCGTGATAGCCGACGGAGTCAGCCCGCGGCCCTTCATGGTGGTACGTCCCCCATTGACCCGTCCAGATCAGTTTGCCTTCGGACACATCCGCGTAGGTGTACGGGATGCTCTGTTCAGGCAACACTTCCACGCTGATATCCCGCAGAGCGTGTCCACTAAGACGGGTCGCTCGGATCTGGTCCGCGATCGCCCAGACGACAACATCGAGAGGACCAAGAACATCTCGGCGACGCAACTGCTCGTCGACGGGATTGAACACTCCGACGGGAACGAAAGCGGTCACCACGGAAACGCGTCGTGTCCGCGGTGTCATCGTCACCGAGGACGGAGCCAATGAGCCGATCAAGAAGCCCAAATGATCAGTCGGCGTCGTTGTGCACGGCACGTCTACCTGCGCCGCGGTCCAAAAGAGACGGATCGGAATCGGGATATCGAGCCAGGCACAGTCGATCGGAGTGTCACGATGAGGGCTGCGCAGAAGTCGCGCGGTGTCGATGTCGACCTCGATCGGTTGGTCGAGAGGAACAAGCATCGGAAGGCGCACACTCAACGCGAGGCAGCGGGGAGCCTTCTGTGCGTCGAACCAGATATCGGTCAGCACGCGCGGAAAACCTTGTCCGTCAACACCATCAACTTTCACCGGCCTATTGTTTCAGACCGGACGAACCATTCAGACCGGACCTATAAGGTCGTCGTCTATAGCCTAACGAAGCGTTCACCAGGTCGCGCGCCTATAGGAGACAGCGCATCTGCGGTTCGGCCATCCGACCGCGATCGATTAGCCGATTAGGCTACATGCCTCACCCTCAGCTCCACACCCGGTGCCGATATCGAGCGGTAATATTACCGACGTCGAAAACAGTATCTAACTGCTTCGCACACGAGCGGCACGACTCGCAGGACTTGGATGAGAAGGTCTAGGCAACCGCTGCCCGACCAGAGACTCCAAGAACTCGACAACCGAGCCCTTATCCATGATGGAAGCCGCAAAACGATCAGCTTCGTACTCCGAACTCCACGAGAAAAACGGCACAACCACATGCAGTGCCAGAACACCGAGCATCACCGCGACCGTTGCCAACAAGGAAAACAGATCCGACCCGCCGAACAGCTTCACGACTAGAAACCCGAGAGCAACCAACCCGGCCGGCATCACCGACATGAGAATCGCAACTGAACTTCGACGACACCTCGTGTCAAACTTCGGATCCGCCCAATGCCCCAACTCGTACACAACCACAGCCTCGACCACCCCATCCGAAGTCGACGGTTCAGACAGGAAATCCTTCTCACGGATCGAAACTTCGTTCTTCTTGCGATTGTAGAAACCACAACGACCCGACTTCTTCACAAACTTCAAAGTCGGTACAGAATGCACAGAATCAGTGCTCGAACTGATTCGATCCATCGTCTCTGCACAAACAGTCTTGCGCCGGATCAATTCCCCTGAATCCATACCCGCCCCGACCCTTCATCACTAAATTGCGCCGAATCTCGACCCCGCACACTACTCGAACTCGATAGCAACACGACCCAGAATGGGTGAAAATTGTGCATACGTGACATTGGCCCTGAGAATCCAAATATACAGTGCTGCAATAGCTTTCAATAGATAGTTCTCCAAGTAGAGCAATTGCCGAGCCCGCTGAAGGCGCTCGTCGACGAACTCCCTGTCCGCGGGAGCCCCCCGAAAAATCGGTCGCACAACGCACCAATGATGTTGGAGGGCGTTCGCCACGAGGTAGCAATTTGGCGCGGCAAACGGTTCGGGTACGTCGCGAACAGGCGTCCACCAGCCCGCTGGTCACTCGCAGGAAGGTGGGTCGCCTGCTCCCGAAAACCGCAACGCGTGTCGAGCCTTCCGGAGCCATGGACTTCACAGTGCCCGGGGATTCTTCAAGGGTTATCAAGACCACTCCACTGCTGATTGCACACGCTGTGCATGATGTAACACTATGGAAAACGGCATAGCACTGAACGTGAGCCCTAAACCCGGCGTCTACCGCTGTCGATGGGAAATACCTGCCGGCTTTGGGCGCGTCGAGCATCCTGCTGCTGCACTCGACGACGTCGTAGTCGACGGCCATGCCAAAATGGACGAGGTGACAACTCGTCGCCCGACACGTTTCTGGTCACGCATTCGCCGCCGTAGTGATCGTTCCTCTGAAACGCTCCAGTCCCCGGTTGCTGAAGAACCCGCAGCCGACTTAACCGCCGATAGCTTCGCCGGGGAAGTCGACCTCCAAGCCGATCAGGCGCCCAAAGGCACTCTTTACGAGTGGATGCCAGGACTGCATGTCACCCCAGAGACAGGGGAAGCTAGTTTCTCATTTCCCCAATACTTCCATCTGCCCGCTCTTCGCGGCTATATCGAAGACTCCGCCAGCGAGATCCTCCTTCTCGACGTAACACTGTCCACCTGGACACCCGGGCAAACTGACCTTCGCGCTTCAACCGCGCTGGTCGGAGTCGACCTCCCCCCCGAAGATTCCCCGCGGTTCTTCGGAGCGGAGTGCCAAATATCCGGAATCGACGCGATCGGAGGATTCACACCACTACTCAAAACAAATCATCCTCCAGCCGGATCCAACCCACGATCAGGAGAATGGAAAGCCACCGGCAACGGCAACAGCACCCAAATCTGGAACGACGACGGCGCCGAGGTCACCCACGAGTACAACATCAGTTACACAGCCTTCGACCCATACTTCTTCCGCGTTGGATTCACCCCTGTGGTCAGGATCGAAGTTGGCCAAGCCCTGACCCTTCGCGACTGGATTGACCACTGGATCACCCCCGTTCAGCGGATCACGTCCGTCGCCACCGGCCGGGAAGAGCGCATCACATATCTCTCACTTCACCAAGAAGACAAGACCTGCCGAGAGCCCGGTAGCGGACTTCACGTATTCGGATCGGGCATCACTCAGAAACCCTTCGCATCTCGCGGTTCGTCAGTTAGAGAAGCACGCAGCGCTTTCACCACTGCCCGTGACGAGTTGTCCCTGCTGGAGTTGGTCCGAACGTGGCGTCGTCAACTCGACGACAAGAACCCGATTCTTGAAACTTACGACCCTGTATTGCTCCGACGGAACCAACACCCACGATCACGATTTCTACTGCTTATACAAGCTCTCGAAGGCCTCTCCGGCTATCAGAACCGCGCAACTTTCCAAGAACGCACAGAAAAGCATCTAGCGGCCCGAGAACGAGTGCTCACCCGATTGCAGGCCCTCGCCGACAACCCCGACGCAAAACTCGAATCTGCCGACTTGAAATTCGTGAAAACCCGCATCTCGAAGCGCCCCCGGAGAACTTGGATGCGGCACTCCGAACTCTATTCGGACAAGTCGGCGCCGAGAAACTTCTCGACGAACTCGCATCCAATTCGCTGATCGAAGAGGTCCTTACCACCTTTGACGCATCCAACCGCAAGGTCGACAGCGCGTTGGCCCGACTAAGAAACGACCTCGCCCACGGAAACCGCAGCTACCCTCCTCAACAACTGAGCGCCGTGGCCGACATCCTCGAACGGGTTGCCCGTGCCCACATGCTCCGCACCCTGGGATGTTCCGAACAGGTGCAAATCCGCGCAATCACAACTGACTGAGGCGGCACCTCGGAGGAGATCGCCTACACGACATAGCCACCTGGCCCGAAAAGCGGCCGACGCTATGGTAGTCCCCTATGACCACCTCACGGCCTGTCATAGCTGTATACGAATTCCCCCAACCTATCTGGGTGGATCACAACGTGCTGGGAGGACGGTTCGAGACCCATATCGGCCCCTTGTCTGCCAGCATAATCACGCCACCGATAGCTGACGGAGGCCGAGTAATCGCCCCGAAACTTTCGGACCTTCCTCACAACGCACTCGCACCGTTACTCGGTGAACGTCCACACCGACTCGACGCCTATCCAGCCAGCGCTACCGGCATAGATCCCGAATGGGCCACCGAGTACGCCGCTCATCACACTGGTGGTGCCACCGCACTCCGTGCCGTCTGTATCGAGTTGAGCGAAAGTCCTGCCGCTCCAATTCATAACGACATACACAGCGCCATCGGCGATCACGAGTCCACCTCCCGCTATTCCATCCAGGGGACACCTACTGCTCGGATCGCAGACGTCGCCGGGCGCAACATTGAAGCTTGGTACACACGGCTCGCCGAATGGGTGACCGTCTTGACCGAACAAGACCTCGACCACCACCATCGGATCTACGACGCATCACTCATTGCCCCTGGACTACGGGTATGGCAGGGCGAGTCGTGGAACATATCGGCATCCCGATACCAAATCCCCACAGTCATACCAATCGACTTGAGCGCATGGAGAGAAACACTCCTGCACATCGGAGAATGCAAGCGGCCACCGCTCGAATGGCAGCTACTTGTCCAAGCCGCGAAAGCCGTCGACCGCGGCTACTACCGGCGAGCGATGATCGACTACGCAACTGCAGCTGAAGTCTGCCTCAGCCGAATCGTCCAGACCAGCACCGCCCCTGCATCCAAACCAAGCAAAAAATCAAATCTGCACACATGGTCGAACTGGCTCGTGAAACACGAGCCGATCCTCTACACGGTCGATCAAGACTTTGACGTGCTCGTCAACGCCCGAAACAACGCAGCGCACCGCGGCATCGAGCCCTCTCCCGACGACATCACCACCAGCGCAAGATGCGCCCACCGCATCGTCTAAGCTCACGGTTTCACCTAACACACAGCTTCAGTGTGGCAACGCCAAGGAGCCACCTGCTGCGGCATGGACGTCACAGCGTAGGCGTCATCTTTTCCTGGACGAGATCGGGTGTCTTTGGTTCGGTTGATGCGGCTATCTCTCCCGGATGTCGCCATTCCCACCGACGATTCCCGCCACACACAAACCAGACGAGCGAGGCTCTCATTCAGGTGAGGGCGATGAGCCGCCACATTCCCTACAGATGAGCTGGAAAGTGGCCTTCGATCCAACCGAGATCCTGCAAGTCTTTCCACAACCAGGACAGAGCCATCTTTGTTGCGGGCTTGTCTTCGAGCATTCGGAAACGACCTGAGTGAATCGCACCGGCGAGTCCGGAGACTTACTGATTTGAGAACTCCGCAATTCGCGTAGTTCTGTGTTCACCGTAGTAGAACGCCTCGAGTTCGGCCGGAGGCACATCCCCGCAGTGCTCGTAGAGTCGTCGGTGGTTGAACCAGTCCACCCACTCCAACGTGGCGATTTCCACATGTTCGACCGTTCGCCACGGCCCGCGAGGCTTGATCAACTCGGTCTTGTAAAGGCCGTTGATCGTCTCGGGAAGAGCGTTGTCGTAGCTCGACCCGGTAGCCCCGATCGAGGCATCGATACCGACCTCAATGAGCCTGTCGGTGAACGCAATTGACGTATATTGCGACCCGCGGTCGTTGTGGTGAATGAGCCCGGACAGGTCGGTGATCCCTTCTCGGCGTCGGGTCCAGATTGCGTGCTCGATGGCATCGAGCACCAACGGTGTCGTCATTGTCGTCGCCGTCCTCCATCCGAGAATTCGGCATGAATATGCATCGATGACGAACGCGACATAGACCCAACCCGACCATGTCGAAACGTAGGTGAAGTCGGCTACCCACAACATGTTTGGTGCCACCGGGTTGAACTTCCGTTGCACCAGATCGTCCGCGCGACGACCTTGTGGATCGGAGATGGTGGTGCGTTTGGTCTTACCTCGATGTGCCCCTTAGAGTCCGAGGACACCCATCAATCGTTCGACCGTGCACCGGGCCACGTCGATACCCTCTCGACGCATTTCCAGCCACACCTTGCGTGCGCCGTAGACCGAATAGTTCTCGGCATGCACACGGCTGACCTCGGCTTTGAGTTCTTCGTCGCGAACGGCCCGCCTGGATGCCGCGCGGTTGCGGGCTTCGTAGTAGGTGGACGGCGCAATAGAGCAGCCGTGCTCGCTGAGCACCCTGCAGATTGGCTCGACGCCGTACTCGCTTTTGTATCGGTTGATGTAGTCGATGATCACTTGTGGTTGCGGTCGAGCTCCGCTGCGAAGAAAACCGATGCCGACTTCAGGATCTCGTTGGCACGCTCGAGTTCCCGATTCTCAGCGCGAAGCTTGCGCATCTCCGCCGCCATTTCGCTCGTCACGCCGGGACGCATCCCGGCGTCGGTTTGCGCTCTCCGGATCCAGTTAAGCAGCGTCTGCGCTGTTCCGATACCGAGTTTGTCGGCCACGGATTCGACCGCGGCCCACTCCGACGGGTACTCGTGTTGGACTTCTGCGACCATCCGCACCGCCCGCTCACGCAGTTCGGGCGGGTACCTTTTGTTCGTTGCTGACGACATGACTCCATCTTTCCCAAAGGATGAAGTCTCCGGACACTCCGGTGCGATTCACCGACAAGCACTTCCTAGAGCATGAGAAGCAGCACCGAACTGGCAAATTACCCAAATCCATGCGCCGTTCCGTTCCCGCATTTCACAGGACATAAACCGCTTGACCAACCTCATGACGATTAGGGAAAGCGTTCGTGACGGTTTTGCTGCTCCGCCTACTACGATGGTGGATACGGCGTGATCTTAAGGGAAATTGCGATTGCAGGTAATCGAGATGCAACCATGACGACTGACGAACTCCCAGAATGGTTCGCAAAAAGAACGACGCCCGGCCAACCTGCAGACGCCACCGATGTGACTGGACACTGCCTCGAATGGACTGGGGCAAAGCACCCAGCCGGATACGGCAACGTCTACAACCGTGAAGATAGACGGACCTGGCTAGCGCACCGCATGGCTTACACGCTCGCCGTCGGAGCAATTCCAGCCGGGCTGACCATCGACCATCGATGCCACAACCTGCTCTGTGTCAATCCGGCGCACCTTCAAGTCGTGGCGCGCGGGGAAAACACCCGCCGCGCGCAGACGCGCAGGTCGGTTAACAGGTCCAAGACTCACTGCAAGCGCGGCCACGAGCTGAACGAAGTAAACGCGTACGTCCTTAACGGGCAGAGACGCTGCCGGGCGTGCCGGCGTTTACGTCACCACGCAGTCAAGGCCGGACGCATCGTCAATAGGACTGCTCGCGAGCGGTTTGATTCGAAGTGGAAAGCAGATGGCCAGACCGGCTGCTGGCTATGGACTGGGACTAAAGATTGCTCGGGGTATGGCATGGTCACGGTGGCTGGTCACAACCGCCGGGCGCATCGCCTCGGCTACGAACTGTATGTCGGGGAGATTCCGGAAGGTCTCACAATTGACCACGTATGCAGCAACCGCGCATGTGTCAATCCCGATCATCTTGAGACAGTGACCCGCGCCGAAAACACCCGGCGCGCCGTTGCAGCCAATCGCCGAACCCATTGTAAAAAGGGTCACGAGTTCACACCTGAGAACACTTTCATGGACTCCGGCAAGAGAAGGTGCGCAATTTGCACGCGTGCTCGTGACCGAGAGCGGTATGCGAAAGACGGTGAGAAGCGGCGTGCTCTCGCGCGATTGCAGGGGAAGCGCTATTACGCCCAGCATCGCGAACAGGTCCTTGCCCGGCAACTCGAACGTCGAATTGCGGAGAATGAGAACCGCCCCGCCCGCGTGCCCGCCTCGCATTGCAAGCGTGGTCATGAATTCACGCCAGAGAACACGATCCATCGCAGCGATGGCGGAGGACGCAGGTGCCGCGAGTGTCGGACGACCTACAACAGCGCCTACGCCGCCGCGCGCAAACCTAGAAAATAACGTCGTCCGGGATGCGGCCCTATCCACTTTCCGGCACTGACGACAACCCGCTGCGCCACCGTACTCGTCAGGTGTTCATAATGTTCACAGACGATCCCGCCGACCTAGAATCTCGTGAAATGTATGCTGCAGCAGCTACGTCAAACCTCGCGGATACATACGAAAGGGCCAAACGATGGGAAAATCCCTCTCTGTGCATGGCGCTGCCGGTCAAGCACTAGGTTACTTTCACCAATGTATGTGGGCTCTCATCGAACTCGGCAAACGCGCGTCCGTTGATCCAATGGTAGAACTGCGACTCGAGGCTCTGGACGATCTTCAGTTCGATCAGGCCGGATCGCCCACAGAACTTCTCCAAACCAAGCACCATGTCGGCGCTCCAAAAGCTATAACATCTACCAGCGTCGACGTGTGGCGGACTCTGAACGTTTGGATGGACCTCCCCCGCGACTTGAACCCCATTCTGCGCCTCGTGACCACATCGATCCTCCCTTCAGATTCAGACCTAGCTGGCCTTCGGCTTGGTGAGCATAGGAACACTGCCGACGCCGTTGACGCGTTGACCAACGCTGCAGAAACATCTACGAATCAAGCGACCGAAAAATGGCGACATCGATTTCTCGCGCTTGATCCATCCGAGCGTGAATCCTTGGTGATGAATATCGTTCTGAACGATTCTTCCCCACAGGCAGCACGACTGGAAGAAAATTTGACATTAACCTTCAGATACGCAATTACCCCCGGACAGGAAGCAGTATTCTATGATCTTCTGCGCGGATGGTGGACTGGGATAGCGGTACGCCTTCTCGACCGATCGCTCGAATCCGTCACTGGAAATGACTTGATCGTTCAGATATCTGATATCGTTGACCAGCTAAGAACGGATACTCTTCCGATAGACCCGGCTGCCCTTGAACCTTTTAGCGAATCATCTACAGGCCCTTACCGGTCACGCCGCTTTGTGCAACAACTTTCTTGGATTGCGCTCGATAATACGCGGCTATGGAAGGCTATTCGCGATTATCATCGATCTTTTACGCAACGCTCATTCTGGCTAAGGCACCAACTTCTCTCAGAAACAGAGCTCGATCGCTTCGCTTTTCAACTGCACGACGAGTGGGAGCAAATTTTCGATACTCGTGTTTATGAGATGACGAGAGATGGGCGAATAGATTTCGAAGCCGTTGGTCAAGAAATATTCACGATGATAGCCCACGAATCGCGAGCGAAACTTCGGGATCGATTTGAAGCTCCCTGGTTCAATCGCGGAATGTTCCATGCCCTCGCGGATGGCGAAGTTGGCGAACAGATCGGATGGCATCCAGAATTCGTGTCCAAGCTAGAAGAAATTCTGTCCGATGTCGCAAGCTGAATCAGAACCCGCACCTACTGGTGGTAGAGCACCCGAAGCGATCGCTCTCTTCAATGTCGCATTAACGTCCGAGCTTTTTGTCAATGCATGTTGGCACAAGCAGCAGCATGGTGTTCGTGGACTGTGTTGGCCTGCGGCGTTTGTAGTACTGCCATTGACTCTTCATCCCCTCACGCGCGCGACATTGCCGACGAAGTCAACTGTCTCGTTGGCAGGGTGGGCAGTCCGCCACCCTGACCTGATCGCCGACATGGATCATCGCGTTGCAACGATGGTGACACCTACCAAACGAGCTATCAGGCATGGGATTCGAGCCGGACGACTTCGCCTCGACGGAACGGATCTTGTCGCAACCGCTCGACCACGGAACCCGAGCAAGGTTTGGCCGGCAGAACTCACCGAAGCCGTGCGCGCTGCTCGCATCTGCGGACGTTGGTTCAATGTTATAGAAGTCCAATCAGCGTTCGAGCTTCTCGGAATTGGGAGTTGAAGTGCAATTAATTTCGTTGGGTGTATACAACCAATTCGGAGATCGACGAGATCTGTTTTTTAAACTGCGATCCTTGAATATTCTCACTGGTCGCTCGCGGACGGGAAAATCCGCAGTCCTCGATATTGTCGAGTTCTGTCTCGGTCGCGATGAAGTTACCATTTCTGCAGGGACAGTCAGCGATCATGCTGCCTGGTATTATTTGATAGTAGAGTTCAAAAATGAGCGGGTTCTTCTCTGTCGGCCAAATCCGAGTACAGCCAGCACGAACCGAGCGATGATTCGATTCGGCGATCTCGAACTAACTGCGCCAGATTTCCAAGATCTTGAGGTCAACGCCGATACGGACGTCCTACGAGATGTGCTCAGCGAACGCCTTGAAATAGAACGTTTTACCGTCGAACCGGACCAACGCTCCTTACGTACATCATTTCAGGTATCAGTCAGGCAAGCCCTTTTTATGTGTTTTCAGTCTCAGGATGAGATTGCAAGTAGAAACTTGCTATTTCATAGACAGGCAGACAGGAATGTAAAGGAAGCGTTACGGGAATCTCTGCCATACTTTTTGGGCGTATCAACTCCGGAACAGGCAAATATTCGGCGTCAACTTGTTTCGGCTCGACGAACATTGCGAGGCATTGAAAATAGACTGCAAGCAGCGGAAGCAGACTTGGATGTTCGAGAAGTTCGGGTAGCTCAACTGATTCGGTCAGCCATCGGTCTTGGGTTGCTTCCCGAAACCGCTGCGGACTCGGCTGCACCCGCCCGAAATTTATTGTCCCAAGCACTATCCTTTACGTATCCCCGGAATGGCTTCGTCGAGGATGAAACTGTCTCTCGCCGTGGGGATCTGGTCGAAGAAGGCCGGGCTCTTCGTGGCCGACTCCGCGAGATTGACGATCAAATCGTGTTGCTCAAACGACTTCAGAACGACCAGTCCAGCTCTGACGTCGAATACGGCTTCCAACATGACCGACTACGTGCGCTGGACCTTCTCCTCCCCAAGAAGAACGGGACCGACAACGCCACATCAACATGCCCACTATGCGATCAGGACCTTCACACACCGGACGAATCCATCTCTGACCTTCGGCATCTACTAGCCACCCTCGAAGAGCGCCTATCAGCATCTCGCGGAGCTACCGCTCGGCGAGAGGCAACCATTGAACGTATCGGCGGTGTGCGGAAGGAAATAGTCGCTGCGATCGGCGATAACGTAATTGATTTGGACGCGTTGTCTCAACAAGAAGCTCAGATCGCAGCTGGCCGTGAGAGAGGTGAACAGATCGCGTTCCTTCAAGGCCGAGTTAGCCAAGAACTGGAGCGAGGAGTCGATTTCACCGACGATCTCGGAGCCCTCAGAGACAGCGCGCGGTTGGCACGCGGACACGTCGCTCGGTTGGAGCACGCATACGAGGACGACAATCCCGCATCTGCTCTCGAAGGCGCGATGGACTCTCTGTCCGAACTAATGACCGATTACGCCCAGGCATTGGAGCTTGAGGGGTCCCAGCACACCGTACGACTCGACCCATCCGAACTAACGGTAGTGATTCAGCGACCGGGCGGCCGGATTCCTCTCGCCCGAATGGGAAGCGCCGCAAACTTGATTGGGTACCATCTTGTCGCCCATCTGGCGCTACATCACTGGTTCGTCACGCATGACCGACCGGTCCCGCGATTTGTGATGTTCGACCAGCCAACCCAAGCGTTCTTTCCCGAAAAGGTAGTCGATGCTGCCGACCATGAAGATGCCGACTGGACGGCAGTGCGACAACTATTCACACTCATGCGGGATGTGGTGGCCTCACTGGATGGAGATCTCCAAGTAATCGTGTGTGACCACGCGAACCTTTCGGATCCATGGTTCGCCGACTCAGTGATCGACAACTGGCGAAACGGCGTCGCCCTGATACCCACCGATTGGCTCACCGCCGACGAACCTAACGGGCCAAGATCGGAGTGACCAGCCGGGCTCGGGTTTCGACGAGGTGCTGTCAAGCTGTTTGCAGTACAGCAGTTTTCGAGCGCAACAGGCCATCATCCGGAGCAGTCGGTCAGGCAGTGTGGCGTAGTTCGGTGACCTGAGATCTGCAAGTTCTGAACGACGGAAAGCTCCCGCGAGCGCGAGTAGCAGTAGCGCTGAATCGTGGCGCTCTCATACCTGATCAATCCAACCGCAGCAGCCCTCACGAGCTGTCACCAAGATTTGCTCAATGTCGTCGAGCAGCAGTGCATCACGTTGCCGACTAAGTGAGTTCGGATCACGCCTTACGCTGTAGTCCTGCCAGCGTCGACGCTACCAACTGACTCACGCTTGGTGGAGGTGCTTCCGCCACCCGATGGAAGAAATTGATCACCGCCACCCACCGTCGCAGCGTCGCAGGTGAGTACGTCAGCCTGGTGTCCGTCCCGGTATTCGCTGTGCCGGCTTCTGCGAGATACGACGCCACGGTCTCAGGTGCGGCCGGCAACGCTACGAGATCATTCGAAGAGCACCAGTGGGCGAAGCGATTCCAGTCAGACCTATAAGCCGAGTGGTCGAAGATGCCTGCGACTGGCTGACTGCAGCGACGACTCGGGCCTTCGCTTCTTCTCCCCTCCCTCCCAAGGCGAAAGCTGTCCGAGGCCCTGGGCTGCGGCTGGGAGATTCGGAATCGTTGACGGATCCATACCTCGTACCGTATCGGACCCCCTGACCTCCCCGAGGAACTAGTGAATCCAAGGCAGCACACGGAATGAGTCGAGATTCCACACGAAATGGCCGATGATTGCTGGCCACAGCGATTTGGTGGCCAGGACCAGCGGGTAGAACAGGAACCCGAAGGTCGCCGCGATCAATACATTCCAGGCTCCGTAC
Source organism: Rhodococcus sp. AQ5-07 (assembly GCF_009707305.1). Taxonomy (NCBI): domain Bacteria; kingdom Bacillati; phylum Actinomycetota; class Actinomycetes; order Mycobacteriales; family Nocardiaceae; genus Rhodococcus; species Rhodococcus sp. AQ5-07. The sequence goes on from NZ_CP046099.1 coordinate 1,844,021, forward strand.
GAACTGTGAAAGTAGCCGAATCCGACCGCGCTCAGAAGCCCGCCACCCACGACAGCAGTGACGCTGAGAGCGATCCTCGCGTATCGGCTCTCGACACGATCTCGGAGCTGCCACAGCAGAATCCCTGGGCCGCGAAATACGATCTCTTCCACAACAACACCGGCGAAGATTGTCAACGCCATCCAGGCCGCGGGGACATCGGTGTACCAAGCGCTTCGGTCCTCCCCCACAACCGTCGCCGCGATATTTGTAACCGAACGCAACCACGGATCAAGCACTGTGAACAGTACGTACACCAGGACCACAGGAGTGATCGCTCCCCACAGCAGAACCTGCGCTGGCAGCCAGCGGCTGCGCACCTGAGGCATGGCGAAGATCCCACCAGTGGGTCGCGGATGGAGGAAGGTGCGGCGATCGGCAGCGTTGACATACAGGTAGCCGAGGAGCTGAGTCGCGATCAGAGCAAAGATTCCCAGAGGGATCGCAGCGACTAGCCAAAGAGGCTCGACCGGCTGTATCCCGCCCACATATACGGCGCTCGCACAGGCAAACACCCCCACCATTGTGGAGACCGCTTGCCAGGCCATCACATTTGCTGAGTGGTGAACAAAGACATCGGGTTCAAGAGCGGTGCGCGTCATCTGGAGATTTGACCATCCCGTCCCGACAACTGCGGAACTAACGTGCGGCCACCTCAATCCGGTGAGGAGGCATGGGTGTCAGGGTGAATCCGGCAAAGAGACTCTGCTGTGGGCGATATGGCGGGTTCAGACCACCTACCCACTCAATTGGGTTGCTGACGCACCGATGGGCGCAGCTTCCGGCAATACTCCCGGTGCCCGTTATACGAGTTCTCCTGTCCTGACCCCACCTACGACGTCGACACCTGTGCGTGAGGACTGTCGCGCAGCTCTGTCGATCTGATCTAGCGCAACCCGAGGAGATGCCATGCCGACCGAGCTGTCTCGTTGCGGTCTTCGAGATCTACCGGCCATTCCCCGATTCTCGATTCTTCGTTTCTGAGGCAATTTATGACATGAAACGCGAGGTAATCGCCCTCGTCGGTCGTGAACGCAGAGATTCGGGCCCTCAGATGATTCGCGTCCCACAAGAGAGTGCCGTGCTCGAGTAGAAGCATCACGTCCTGGTTGATCCGGGTTTGCTTGTCGGTTTCTGATTCTGATTGGAATCGGAAGTTTGCCACCTGAATTAGCGCGTCCCGATCAGCTTCGGTCGGTGGGACAGGAGTCGAATATTGATCGAAACCCATCGACTGCAACGTGGCGTCCCTCTCCACAATCGTCGGGTTCGACGTTCCGACTACACACTCGTACGGATGTACCACCGTCACAGGTGATTCCGGCCGAAGGAACAAGGTGACAGGAATGTCGATTGCATTGTCGACGATTTCGACGTGGACATTCGCTCGTCGACTCGCGTGACGTGATTGACCGCTGGTTCGGTGACGATGCCATCAGCATCCTTGATGCTCAAGACATCGCCAGGAAGCAGGTCGAGGACATTGCGAACTTCGGTCCCGTCGGTGCGGAAAATGATTCGGTTTGACTGCTGATGTGTCATGACCAGAGTTGACCACCGCCAGATTGCAGGTGCGGCACCCCAAGCTCAGCGGCCCGCGGCCGGGAAACCAGTCCACTTCTCACACTGCTAGAAACATGACGCGATTGAAGGGAGAAAAGACCAGGTCGCCACACACTGCCAACCTGATCACGAAAGATCAGGTCAGGACCGCGGACGAACATTACGATCAAAGGGGGCAGGATGTGGCGACCAGGTGCTCGTCGCATTCTTTACGCTAGGCAGGCCCACTGACACGACCGGCACCAAGCTGTTTTGGGCTGAGCTGTCGCCTACTCGGATTTGATGAGGGTGCCTTCCGCGTGGAGAATCCAACCGTTGATTTCACGGAGAGGAATCGTTTTCACCTGGCCCCGTTCCTTTCCCGTCAATGCGTCCAGCGTGAACACTTCGTCACCGTTCTTGACGTAGACGATACCGTCGAACAGCTTCTGTAGTTCGCCGCCGACTGCGCTGATCGCAGCGGTGTCGACCGTAGCCTTCACCTCACCGCTTACCCGGTCTACGACGTAGGTGAAGGAGTCAGTACCAGCGCCTTTGTCCGCCGTGAACGACGCGAAATTGTTGACCGGGCCGTACGTCTTCGCGGTGATCTTCGAGTGCTCGAAACCACTCAACGGCTGTCCGGTTTCGGCGAGGACGTTCGTGCGCAGGTTGTAATTGGCGTCACCGTAGAAGGTCCCCACGTCCGGCACAGCTGCACGCGTAATCTGGACTGCTGGAAGATTCACCACGGCAACTTCGTCCGCTGTGCAAGTGCTCTTGTTGTCGCGGGGGCCAGGCAGAGCCGAAAGGTCGATCGACCACTTCGCGACCCCCGTGGATGCGTTGAGGCCGAATGTTTCCGTGGCCGGATTCGATGTCGTAGTGCAGTCCGCTGCGGTCTTCGGGACGAGCTAGGCGGGAATTGTGTCCGTCAACGCCGGGACACTCGTGATCGAAGTGAGAACGTCGTTGCGGGCCCAGTCGATTTCACCGCTCGTGTTCACCGCTCGTGGGGCGAACACCGAGCATGGTGACCTCAGTAGCGGCCGTCGGCGCGTTCATCCCCCCGGCAGGATTCCGGAGTTTCGTTTTGTCGGTCAACGCGACAACTTATCTGCAGTATCTGATAATTCAGGACACGCCTGATTCCCTCGGCATACCGGTCATAGTGCTTGCGCATTCAGTTTTTCGACATGTCTGGCTGGTACGCCTGAGATCGGGCGATGCCGATGTCGTAGTCGTCGACGTACTCCCCCGCCCCGGGCGTGTAAATGCCGCCGACACGGTCGGGGTCATAGGCCTTGAACGCGACATCGGGCCGACCGCCGTTGAATCGGCCGAACTGTTGGTAATCCCAGCCGTCGGGTGCGTAGTCGTCGTTCCAAGCCAGGCGCGCGACAGGGACGAATCCGGCGTCCGCGTAGAGCGTTGGCAGGACGGTGTCGAAGCAGTCCAGACGACGACCTCCGAGGGTGGTTGCCTGTCGGAGCATCGACTGCGCGACATCAGAGTGCGCGCTGTCCTTGTGCGCGAACACCGAGACGACTTCGTCGTCTTTGAGTGCGACGCCGGCTTTTCCGTCGTCGGTCACCAGGAGCCGCATCTGCCGGTACTCGGTTTCCTCGCAGACGTGGACCGACGCCGCATAGGGATTTTTTCGGGTGAGCTCGAGCATCTGCTCGCGTTAGACGCCGGCGTCGGCGGGAACTAGTTCGTAGAGCGTGGGAGCAGATAGTCCGCGCGCGGCGAAGCTTTCGTGTTCGTCGGCAGGGAGGGTGTGGTCGGTGACCGGTTGGATCTGGCGGTCGCCAATTAAGAGCCGAGGGCTTCGGCTTCCTCGATCCCCCAGTCCGGGAAGCGTGCTTCGATCGCTTTGCGCTGGTTCTCCGGGAGTTCCGGGCTCCAGCCGTACTTCCTCCAGAACTTCTCGCGGCGTTCCTGCGTCATCGGTTCGTCCATCGTGTTCCCCTCTTGTTTCTCTCGTTGTCATTGTCCACGCCGCCTTGTATCCGGCGCAGGGCCTCGGTTTGTTCGGCGCGTAGCTGCTCTCCGGCGGTCAGTCGCCGCGTCAGCTCGGCGCGGCGGTCTGGTTCGGGTTCGACGGTCATTGCTGCGCGGAGTTCGTTCTGGCCACCGGGGGTGGAGTCATAGACCTCTAGGGTGTCGCGATAGGCGGCTTCGGCGGTGGCTACGCGCCGTTGCAGGCGTGCGTGGCTGGGGTTCTCCTCGAGCGCGGTGCGAGCCACATCGCCTCGGACGGCGGCATTCTCGAGGCGTACGCGTATATACCGGGTGCAGCGTGGGCCGGGTTTGGGTTTACACATCAGCGACTCGGGCGGTCGCTGTGTCGATCAAAGCGGCGAGATCCCGGCCGAGCTGCGCGAGGCGTTCGAGATGGGGGGTGCGCGGATCGGCCAGGTAGGTGTCGCGGCGCAATTCGATCATCACCGACGACACCCGATCGTCGATGCCGTAATGCATTAGGGGCACGTACGTTCCGCTATAGGGCGTGTTTTCGGAGATCTTACCGAGGGACGTGAAAGCGTCACGGGCGGAGTCGATCAACCACGGCGGTGTATGCACCGGGTCGGTGCCGATGCACAACGATGGCCTCGGCGCGGCAGCGTCCTCAAATCCGGACGGACCCTCTGGGTATGAGTGCAAGTCGATGACGATCGCCCGCCCGCAAGCGTTCAACCGGTTCTCCACGGCATCGGTGACGGCGTCAGCGTAGTGACGGAAGTAGGCCTCGATCAGTTCCGCCCGACGTGTATACGGTTCGGCGCGCAACTGCAACCCAGAGCAGGACCGGGTGTAGACGGCGCCGCGACCGAACGCCTCTGCCGGATCGCCGTCGGGGAACCGTTCGGGGTCGATAACCAGACGTGAAAGCTCGTTAATCACGATCGTGGGCCGCACGCGAACGTGGGCGAGGGCAGTGAGCGCGATCTGATCGGTGGCGGTGTCGGTGGCTTCGTCCAGCTCGTCGGCCAACTCTTTATCGGTGAGCATCAGGTCGGCGCGGATTGCAGGTGGGATCAGATGTGAGGAATGCGGAACATGGATGATGACCGGCGAGCCCTCGTTGCCCGGTATGACGGTCAAGTTATTGGACACTGAATTCCCCCTGTTGATCTCGGCGTGTTCATCCTGTCAGCAGGTCACGACGTGCTTTTAAGTACGTGAATTATTCACGCTGGCAGGTTGTTCGGAATCTACGGAGCGCATTTCGTAGTCTCTTCTCCTGGTCAGGTGCAGTCGATGTGGAAGAACAAGTAGAAGTGCCCTACTACGAATAGGGATTTTCCAGTCGACGGGCGCGTCGGCGGCGGTATTGATGTCGATCTGGTCGGGCAGTCGTCGGTGGAGTCTGTGACGGCCGTTCCGCTTGGTAGCGGCGGGCATCCCGGCGACTGCACTCGTGTCGTCGCTTTGACATGCGGTGCGGCAATAACCCCCACTACGGCGACCGCGACAGTTACGGCGCGGCGGGTTCGGTTGGCAGAGTTATTCATTGGGAATTCACCTCTCTCGAAGCATGTCGTCGCCGTCGTGGGTCAGCTGATGCTGTCAACGAACCAGCGGCCGTCGATGTCTTTGGCTGTGATGGTCTGCGAGAACTGACCTGACGCTTGGCCAGGTCGCATTTCGGTGAGAGCGACGTTGTAGATCCCGATCGTGACGGGTGTGATGCGCACGCAGTGGGTGGCTCCTTTTGGGACGGTGTCAATTCCGGCTTGGATCTTCTCCTTCGCTGGCAGGGAGGTGTCGGGGGTGGTGAGTGCACGGACGGCTGTTCCGGAGCGGGTGACGTAGTAGGCGTATTCGAACGCTGCGATGACTCCGGGGCCGCTTTTCTGGTCGCCGGGGTCGGTGCGGCATGCCGTTGGATCGGTTTCAGCAGCGGCGGGAGCGGGTGGGGTGACGTCGAGGGTAGGTGCCGTTTCCGGGATGTCTGTCTCGTCGGCGATTCTTGCCTGTGCGCGCTCGTCATTGCCGGAGAGGAGACGCAGCACGAACCAGCCGAGCAGCGCGACCACAACAATCAGAGCAGCCATGTAGTGCAGGCGAGGTGATCGAGGCTCCTTCTTGCGCAGCGGCTTCGGCGTCTTCTGAGGCTTGAGCGCGGAGACTGTTTCAGTCGTGTCGGTGGTTGCCCCGTGGGGTGTGCCGCCGAGTAGGTCGACTACTGCGGGGTGTCTTTTCGTGTTCGTCATCGCTGTCGTCCTTTCGGTGCTCGCGCCTGGTTCTGCTGAACGTGCTTGACCGGGCGAGCGTTACGCCGGGATACCTGCGCCGACTGCGTCGCTGATCAGCGAGGACGCCAGGCCCGGGGTGGCGTTGGTGAGGAAGTCCGTGAGTGCGGTGTCGACGTGTTCGATGATCTGCTCGCCTCCGGGCTGGGCTGCGACGAAGTCGCGGGCCTGCTGGTCGATCGCAGGGGCTGCGGCGACGGTGTCGCGGACGGTGGTGGCTACGGCCTCACCGATGGGGCCGGAGTTCTCCCAGTCGGTGAGCGTGTGTTGGGTCTGGCTGGTGACGGCGGGTTGGTCGATGTCGAGGACCTCGATTTCGACGGGTTCGCCGAGTTCGCCTGCGCCGTACGCGACGGCGGCGGTGAATCCTGCTATTCCTCCGCCCAGTCCGCCGAGAACGAATGCGGGGGTGCCGGCGAGGAGGGCGCCGGTACCGGCGCCGGCGGCGGTTCCGGCGAGCCCGCCTGCTACCCAGCCGATTCCGGGGACGAAGACGTTGCCTAGTCCGAGGCCGATGTTTCCGCCGACGGTGCCGCCGATCAGTGCTCCTCCGATGGCGAATGGGGTCGCGAGGCTGATTCCTCCGGCGAGTGCTCCGGCGGCGGCTCCGCCGACTTGGGTGGCGGCGTCGCGGCTGGCTTTGTCGACGGGGACGCCGAAGGAGTTCCAGCCGGTGGCGACTCCGGATTCGATGATGGCGGTGGTGTTGTTGGTTCGTTCGAGGTCGACGTCGGAGACCCAGTTCGGTTGTGCGATGTGGAAGGTTCCGATGCGGAGGGTGTCGCGTGGGGCGATGATCGGGGCGACGGCGTCGACGGGGCCGGGGAGATGGAGCTGGGTGTAGTCGGTTGGTGTGGTGTCGGTGTAGGTGGGTGGTGTGTAGGTGTTGGTGTCGTAGTCCCAGTTCAGTAGCGGCTGGTAGTCGATGTTCTGGTATTGCGTGGGTGGGTCGATCCAGTAGATGGGCTCTGTGAGGGCTGGAGGTTCTGTGGCCGGCGGCGGGGTGGGTTCGGTGGTTACTCCGGACTGTCTGCCGCCGTCGTTGATGCCGGCTTGTCCTCCTCCGTCGGTGATGCCGGCCTGGCTGGGCGCTGCGATTGCCGGTGGTGCGAGCGTGATTCCGGCTGCCATTGCTGCGGCAGCGACGACGGCGATGGCGCTTTGGCGGGCGATGGCGTGGCGGCGGTGTCGGCCGTGTTGGTGTGCGCGGCGGCTCGCTCGGTTTCCTACGGTGGTGTCGTTGCTCATGGTGGTGCCTTTCGTTCAGGAGGTAGCGGATGGGTACTAGGAGGGGGTCGGTGTGCGGCTCCGGCTGATAGGGGGTCAGTCAGCGGCGTGGGTGATGAGATCGATGACGGTCGAGGCAATCACGGTCAGGGCTTCGGTGGTGCTGCGCCGGAGCTTCGAGGGCGCGATGCGCTCTCCGGAGGCGAAGAGTGGTTCGAACGGCATCCGGGCGACCGAGTGGACGCCGGCGTCGAGGAAGGCGTCGACAGCGTCGATTTCGACCATCGGTGCGTCTCCGGGTCCGTCGGTGATGACGACGATGGTGCGAGCCATCATCGCCGGGCCGGCGGTGGTGGTGAGGTCGAGGAGCATGCGGTGTGCGGCTGCGGCGGCGTCGCGGCGGAGCGGGACGGGCACGAGGAGGACGTCCGCGTGGGTGGTTGCCCAGTGCCAGCTGCCGGCGAGGCGGTTGTTGCCGGTGTCGGCGATGAGGATCTCGCGGTGTTGGGACAAGATCTGTGCCGCCGATTGGGCGTCGTCGTAGCCGAGACTGGATCCGTGGGCGCCGTTGTTGCCGGCGACGATGTCGTCGCCGCCTGGTTGGCGGGTGAGGTACTGCGAGAGCGCCGAGGGTCGGATGCTGCCGGGCGCGGCTGCGCCGGCGGCGATCAGTGACCGCACGTCGTGTCCGTCGCGGGGTGGGATGCTGACGCGGTCGGCGAGGCTGCCGCCGACGTCGGCGACGTCGACGCAGACTGTGGTTGCGGCGCCGCGGTGTTCGGCGATGATCGCGTTCAGCCCTACCGCGAGTGGGGTTTTGCCGACTCCTCCTTTCGGGTTGGCGATGGTCACGATCGAGAACCTCGGGAGGGGGCCGGTGATGGATGCGATGGCGGTGCGGTGGCGCATTTCGGCGGACTCGGGTTTCGGGGCGATCCGTAGGTTGAGGATGGTGTTGAGTCGGGTCTGTAAATGATCTCTTCCGAAGATGCCTACCGCCAATGCGGCAGTTGGTCCTGGCAGTTAGACCGCAGCGTTGTCACGACCATCGCCGACAACACATTCAACCGCCGCCACGCTAGAGCAAAGGACGAGTTGGGTGTGACGTTTCTATTGGAATCGTTTCCAGGCTTAGGAGGTCTGCGATACGCAGACAACTTGGAGGCTCAACTGGGCGGCGAGGTAGAACGCCCGCAACAGGCGGCGGTCGTATCGCCTCTGCCGCCACAGGTTTCCGCTCACCCGACCCGAATCAGATGGTTCCGGTCCAGACCCGCGATGCGCGCCAACCGATCCGGGGTTCCGAACGCAGTGAGATCACCACCAGTGACAGCGAGGACTTCCGCTCCGAGCACCGGACTGAAGCCGGCCACTGACTCGACCACCGCGGTATCTCCTCCAGCACCTGATGACCGGACAGCAAGATCAACGTCGCCTTGACATCGGTAAGGTCCAGCGCCCGCTCCATCGCCGGGAAATAGGAGCAAAAGCCAAACGGTGGATAAGCGCCGTAGAAATACTCGGTTTATCGGCCGGTCGACACCACGAACTTTGCAAGCTCTTGTGCTCGTGCTGCTAACCTTCCACCCGTGCCGGATTCTGCGGATGTTCGCGAACGCCTTCGGTCTTACTTGGATCCAGATGACGAGATCCGGTACGTATTTCCAGCGGACGTTCTGATGAGCGCGAAACCGAGTGTGTTTGTCGTGGTGAGCCGAAAGGCGATCACCGTCTTCTCGACGAGCTTTCGGTCCAGAAAAGTGCCGAGGTCGATCCTCACCCAGTTTCCGAGAATGACCGTCCTCGGCCTGGTCGATACTGCGTCCACGTCGCATTTCGTCGTGGCGGGCATAACGTACGAGATCGATGAAGAATATGCTGCAGTCGTGAATGCTGCCGACGGGGAGATCACGTCACCGCAGGACTTTCCACGAGATCCGTTGCCGAACCTGTGAGGCACATACAAAAAAGGCAGTTTCTCATTTCTGAGAAACTGCCTTTTTGATCTAACGCCGGTCGGGCTGACAGGATTTGAACCTGCGACCACTTGACCCCCAGTCAAGTGCGCTACCAAGCTGCGCCACAGCCCGTCCCACGCCCTTGTTTCGGGCGCTTGGAAAGATTACATCAGGGACGGGCCGAAGTACCAATCGGCTGGTCAGAGCCTTTTCGGTACCGATTTGGACGCAGAATCAGCGGCCCTTACGGTCACGCTTCTCGCGCACTCGTACGGATACGCGGATCGGGCTGCCGTCGAAGTTGAACTCTTCACGCAGACGCCGCTCGATGAAGCGGCGGTAGCCGGCCTCGAGGAAGCCCGTGGTGAAGAGAACGAATGTCGGCGGGCGTGTGCTTGCCTGAGTCGCGAACATAATGCGAGGCAGGCGGCCACCACGCATCGGCGGCGGTGTGGCCGCCACAACTTCCTTGAGCCAGGTGTTCAGGCGACCCGTGGGGATGCGCTTGTCCCAGGACTCCAGAGCCGTGTCGAGAGCCGGCACGAGCTTCGCCACAGCGCGACCGGTGTGGGCGGAGATGTTGACTCGCTGAGCCCACGGAACGCGGACCAGATCGCGGTCCACTTCCTTGTCCAGCATGAGTCGACGGTCCTCGTCCACGAGGTCCCACTTGTTGAATGCGATCACCAATGCACGACCCGTGTCGGCCACCATGCTCAGAACACGGAGGTCCTGCTCGGTGATCGGCTCGTGTGCGTCGATCAGCAGGATCGCGACCTCGGCGGCCTCGATCGCGCTCTTCGTACGCAGCGACGCATAGAACTCCGCACCGCTGGCATGGCTGACGCGCTTGCGCAGACCAGCTGTGTCGACGAAACGCCAAGGGCGCCCGCCGAGTTCGACGATGGAGTCGACCGGGTCGACGGTGGTGCCGGCAACGTTGTGCACGACGGACCGCTCATCACCGGACAGCTTGTTGAGCAAGCTGGACTTGCCGACGTTCGGCTTTCCGACGAGAGCAACACGACGCGGACCGCCGCCGGGGATACCTTCACGCGGGGTTTCCGGAAGCTTCTCCAGAACCTCGTCGAGCAGGTCGCCGGTGCCGCGCCCGTGCGTCGCACTCACGGAGTACGGCTGACCAAGACCCAAGGACCACAGCGCTGCAACCTCGGACTCGGTGCGTCCGTCGTCCACCTTGTTGGCAACGAGGATGACCGGAGTCTTCGAGCGGCGAAGCACTCGAGCGACAGCTTCGTCCGTCGTCGTAGCGCCGACAACGGCGTCGACGACCAGGAGAATGGCGTCAGCCGTTCCCATGGCCAATTCGGCCTGGCGGGCAACGGCCTGCTGAAGACCCTTTGCGTCGGGTTCCCATCCGCCGGTGTCCTGGACGAGGAAGCGCCGTCCGGCCCAGTTCGCCTCGTACGAGACGCGGTCACGAGTGACGCCGGGGATGTCCTCGACTACCGCTTCACGACGGCCGATGATGCGGTTGACGAGCGTCGACTTGCCGACGTTCGGTCGACCGACAACAGCCAAGGTCGGGACGGCAATGTGCGCTTCGCCTTCGCCGTCCGCTTCGAGATCGGCGTAATCCCACTCCGATTCCTCGGACCAAGTTCCGTCACCGGCATATTCGGTTACCAGATCGTCGCTCACTGCACTGCTCCAGTTCTGTCGCTGACCACCAACAGCAACTTGGCGATCACATCTTCAATTCCCAATTCGCTCGTATCCACCAGGATGGAATCCTCGGCAGGGCGCAACGGCGACACTGCCCGAGTCGAATCGAGATGGTCACGGCGCTGCACATCAGCCAGCACCGCTTCGTAATTGTCTTCACGGCCTTGGCCGACGTTCTGCGTATTGCGCCGTGCTGCACGGGTTTCCGCCGATGCGGTCAAGAAGATCTTGACGTCTGCATCGGGGAGTACGACGGTTCCGATGTCGCGACCTTCCACGACGATCCGCTCCGCACCGGCCGCCAACTCACGCTGAGTGGCGACCAGCAGGTCGCGAACCTCGGGCACAGCCGAGACCGCGGAGACAGCCTTGGTGACCGCGTCGCCGCGGATCTCCTCACTGACGTCCGCGCCGTCGAGATGCACCTGCTCACTGCTTGGATCGGTACCGATGGACCACGGCAATGCCGCAACGGCAGCGGTGATCGCGGCGGAATCAGCCAGATCGATTCCCTGACGAAGCACGTGCAGGGTCGCGATCCGGTAAATGGCTCCGGTGTCGAGGTAGCGAGCACCCAAACGCTGCGCCAACGCGCGAGAGACGCTGGACTTGCCGGTTCCGGACGGTCCGTCCATAGCGACTACCAGCGGCATGGACGAATCGGTCACAGGCCGACCGCCTCGTACAGTCCACCGACCTCGCTACGTCCGAGGACGCGCTGCGTTCCCGGACGCTGATCGCCGAGAGCGACAACTCCGACGTTGGTGCGAACCAGACGGACAACGGGGTGACCGACGGCATCGAGGAGACGACGCACGATGTGCTTGCGGCCCTCGTGCAGTACGAGCTTGACGAGCGTCTTGCCCTCGTTGATCTCGAGCACGGTGAACGCGTCCACCTTCGCCGGACCGTCATCGAGAGTGACACCGTCACGCAGCTGCTTGCCGGTGCTGCGCTCGACAACGCCGTGAACCGTGGCGAGGTACGTCTTCGGAACCTCGAACGACGGGTGCATCAGGCGGTGAGCCAAGTCGCCGTCGTTGGTGAAGAGGAGCAAGCCTTCGGTGTCGGCGTCGAGACGGCCGACGTGGAAGAGCCGCTGACCCGACTGAACGCGCTCGGAGACGATGTCACCGACGCACGGACGACCGAGATCGTCGGACATGGTGCACTGCCAGCCACGCGGCTTGTTCATCGCGAGGTAGACGAGGTCCTTCTGCACGACGACGCGGACGCCGTCGACACGAACCACTGCATTCTCGGGGTCGACACGCAGACCCTGTTCGACCACGATGCGGCCGTCGACCTCGACGCGCCCCTGGTCGATCAGTTCTTCAGCTGCACGGCGTGATGCGACGCCGGCCTGAGCAAGCACCTTCTGCAAGCGGACGCCGTCGCCCTTCGGCGGGCCGTCGTGCTTGGTGATCTCGGCATGCTGATGACGTGCCGGCTTGGCGTTGGAGACCAACGGGTTCTGAGAGACGACGCGCTGCGGCTTCTCGGTCTTCGGCTTGCCACGCTTGTTGGTCGCCGGCGGTGTGGGAGCTGCCGGGCGCTTGCGCGGAGGTCCGTCGAACTTGGATCCACGAGGTGCGTTCGACCACGCGCCGCCGCGAGGAGCGTCGGGGCGTGCGCCGCGCTGATCGTCACTGCGACGGTCGGCGCCACCGCGCGGTGCCCGACGGGCGTCTACGTGGGGGGTCCGGCGGTCATCGCTGCGGGGTCCGCGGCGGTCGTCAGTGCGCGGTCCGCGCCGATCGTCGTTGTAGCCACCGCGACGGTCCTCCGTACGTGCGGGGCGACGGTCGTCGCTGCGCGGAGGGCGACGGTCATCGCTGCGCGGAGGGCGACGGTCATCATTGAATCCACCGCGACGGTCGTCCGTGCGGGGACGGTCGGATCCGGCGTTGCGGTCGTATCCGGAGGTACTGCGGGAAGTGTTGCTGCGTCCACCACGGGGCGCTTCGCTACGTGCGCCGCGGGGGGCGTCGCTGCGACCACCACGGGGGGCATCGCTGCGTGCGCCGCGGTTGTCGCGGGAGTTGTTACGGTCCGGTGTGCCATCTCGGCGAGCGGGATTGTTCACTTTTTTCCTGTCAGTTTTCTACTGTTTCCCGAGCGTGGTCGGGTCTTTCTCGGTGCTGACGACGGCCGGAATTCCGGTCAGTCGTCGACTTCGGTGTCCACTACCTCAGTGGGCACGTCTGCCTTGTTCATTCTCGCAAATCGCGGATCGGATTCCAGGCTTTCGCTGATGTCGTCGATGAGATCGACATCAGGCAAGAGCGGGGCCAACTCCGGGAGCTCGCTGAGCGAGGCCAGCCCGAGCCGTTCGAGGAACAGTTCGGTCGTGGAGTACCGTGTCGCGTTGGTGTCCGGGTCAGGCCCGGCTTCCGCGATCAGTCCGCGGGCAAGGAGGGTGCGTACCACCCCGTCCACGTTGACGCCTCGTACCGCACTGATCCGCGCACGAGTCAACGGTTGACGGTATGCGACTACGGCCAAAGTTTCCAATGCCGCCCTGGTCAATTTGGTGCGTGCGCCGTCCAATAGCAGCTTTTCCACGTACGGGGCAAACTCTTGTCGCGTGTACAGACGCCATCCGTCGCCCGCGTAGCGAAGGTCCATTCCGCTGCCGCGAGCGGTCAATGCGGCCGACATCGACGTCAGGCGTTCTTCGACGCGCTCCGGCGCGGTTCCGGTGACAGATGCGAGTTGGTTCACTTCGGCCGGCGAATCCACGACAAGCAGAAGCGACTCCAGCACTGCGTCGAGTTGATCGTCGTCGAGGTCGAAATCGGGTGCAGACTCTTCGGACTCCGAGGCGTCGTCGGTAGGCTCGATCATCTCGTCTAGCTGCGAAGACTCTGATTCCGTCGGTTCGGCGTTCATCCGTAGTCCTCCTCTGTGACCGGCGCGGCCGGGTCGTCTCCGGTCCAACTCACCATCAGCGGTCCGAGGGCCTCGGGTTGCTCGAACACGATGACCTGCCGGCGATACAGCTCGAGCAATGCGAGAAACCTTGCCACTATCTCGACGGTGATTTCGCACTCGGCAACGAGGTCCCCGAAGGGTGTCCACTCCCCGATGCCTCGCTCGCGCAGCAACTCGAGAATTCGCTCGGCCTGTTCGGGTATCGAGATATTGGACACATGGAGGTGATCGAGGCCCACTGTCGGCACCGGACGCGGTGTGAACACCGTCGCCGCGATCTCCGCAAAACGCTGAGGGTCGACGCCCAACAACACCTCGGGCAGGAGTTCGGTGAACTGATCCTCGACGGCAACCGAGCGCGGATAGCGCCGCAGCGCTGCTTCCTCCAACTCACCGAACAGCGCCGCAACCTGTTTGTACGCCCGATACTGCAGCAGTCTCGCGAAGAGAAGATCGCGTGCTTCGAGAAGCGCCAGATCCTCCGCGTCCTCGACCTGCCCGGCGGGCAACAATCTGGCCGCTTTCAGATCCAGAAGCGTAGCTGCGACGACCAGGAATTCCGTCGTCTGATCAAGGCCCATCGCACTGCCGAGTTCCTTGGTGTACGCGATGAAATCGTCCGTGACGGTGTGAAGGGCGACTTCGGTGACGTCGAGCTGCCGTTGATTGATCAGGTTCAACAGCAGATCGAACGGGCCTTCGAAGTTCCGGAGAGTGACTCGAAAACCGGCAGCCTTGGCTGCGGTCTGAGCGTCGGTCGGCACGTTCGGATCGATCGAATCCGGCTCGACTTCGACCGGATCTTCTTGCGATGCAATCAGTTCCACTAACGACCAGACCGGTGAATGACCTCGCGGGCCAAGGCTCGATATGCCTCGGCGCCAGCCGATTTCGGCGCCCACGTCGTGATCGGCTCACCGGCAACGCTGGTTTCGGGGAATCGAACGGTGCGGTTGATCACCGTGTCGTAGACGACGTCGCCGAACACCTCGACCACTCGCGCCATCACCTCACGAGCGTGCAGGGTCCGGGCGTCGAACATCGTGACGACGATGCCGGCCAACTCGAGCTTCGGATTGAGACGGTCGTGCACCTTTTCGACGGTGTCGTTGAGAAGCGCCAGGCCGCGCAGGCTGAAGTACTCGCATTCCATCGGAATGATGACCGAATCGGCGCACGCCAGCGCATTGACCGTGAGCAGGCCAAGCGACGGCTGGCAGTCGATGAGGACGTAGTCGTACCGATCGAGAACCGGGTGCAGCACGCGCCCCAAAGTCTGCTCACGCCCGACCTCGGTGACCAATTGAATCTCGGCGGCCGAAAGGTCGATGTTGCTGGGGAGCAGGTCCAGACCGTCCACCCGAGTGCGCATCAACACGTCGTCGATGGACACACGCGGTTCGACCAGGAGATTATGGACGGTCAGTTCCAGGTCGTGATGCTGAACGCCCAGACCAGCAGACAACGCTCCTTGGGGATCGAGATCCACCAAGAGCACTCGGCGACCGTATTCGGCCAACGACGCGCCCAGGTTGATGGTCGACGTCGTCTTGCCGACGCCGCCCTTCTGGTTGCACATCGCGATGATCATCGCGGGTCCGTGGTGCGCCAACGGTGTCGGTTGGGGTACCTCGCGGACCGGCCGGCCCGTCGGACCGAGTTCTTCCGTGGAAACAGCAGGGGTTTCCGCAGGTGGCGAGGCTACTGGCGTCGTATCTATTTCGAACATCGCCTCTGGTTCGGAGGGTACAGCTGGTGCTGATTCGTTCACGCGCTCGAAGAGTTGGGCATTGACATGCGGCGGCGCGGACTCCGCCGCTGGTGGCTGCGATGTCGACACGGTCCGATGCTCCCCTACTCTTTCGGCGGTTGCTCTCGGCGCCGGCAAACCCCCGAAACTGCGGTGGAGGCCGCTCGCGCTCCTTGAACGCTACCGCTTACATCACCGAATGGTCTCGCAGACACGCATGAGCCAACCAACGCCTAACGGGCGCGTGGGTGTGCCTGAGCCCACACTTCGCGCAGCGCTGTGACGGTGACCAGTGTGTAGATCTGCGTCGTGGTTACCGAAGCGTGACCGAGAAGTTCCTGCACGACGCGTACGTCCGCGCCGCCGTCGAGCAGGTGCGTGGCAAACGAGTGCCTGAGCGTGTGGGGTGAGACGTCCGCCTTGATTCCGGCCGACGCGGCCGCGTCCTGAAGAATCTGCCATGCACTCTGACGCGAGAGGCGTCCCCCGCGCGCGTTGAGAAAGAGGGCAGGAACACCACGCGTCGCGAGGCTGGGGCGCCCGCGGACGAGATACGCGTCGACGGCGGCGATCGCCGGCCTGCCGACGGGGACGATCCGCTGCTTGCCGCCCTTGCCCTTGAGCAGCACGGAACGGGTTTCGGTGTCGATGTCGTCGACGTCCAGATCGATCGCCTCGGTGATGCGTGCTCCGGTCGAGTACAGAACCTCTAAGAGAGCGCGATCCCTCAGGTCGCGGGGCCCGTCACCGGCCGCACCGCCACCCGAAGCGTCGAGTAGGGCGATCACGTCGTCGAGCGGCAGAGCTTTGGGCAACTTGCGTCCGGGCGTCGGCGGCTTGACCGTCCGAGCCACATCGACACCGACCAGGCCCTCGGCGGCGGAAAACTTGTGGAATCCGCGGACCGCGATCAGGGTCCTCGCTGCCGAACTGGCCGCCAACGGTACGACTCCGGCATCTTTGTCACCCAGGCGCAGATGAGTCACGAATTCGGTGACGTCGTTCTCCGTCACGCCCGCAACGTCGTCGATGCCGCGCCCGTTCAAATACTCCGCGTACCGATTCAGGTCGCGGCGATACGAAAGCAGAGTGTTGCGCGCAGATCCTCGCTCGACCGCTAGATGGTCGAGATACGAGTCCACCTGTCGGGCAAGCACTTCAGGCTCGCGACTTGCGTTCTCCGAATGCGCGAGGACGATCGGGCCACGGTGCGTCGGCGGGGCGCAGCGGCTTTCCCGTCGAGCGTGCGGTAGCGATCGCGAGAATGCCCGATACCGCGGTGGCATTGACGATGTCGCCGCGCAGCGCCATGTCGACGGCGTCGGCGAGCGGAACTCGCGAAATCTCGAGATCGGCTTCTTCGTGTTCGGGATCGTCGCGCTCCACCTCGTGCAGTCCCTCGGCGAGGAAGACGCGAACCGCCTCGTCCGTGAACCCGGGTGAGAGAGCTACATCGACCAGCACCGACCATCGATCGGCGCCGAGTCCGGTTTCTTCGCCCAGCTCACGCGCCGCCGCCTCGACCGGGCTCTCCCCCGCAGCGTCGAGCAGACCGGCAGGGATTTCCCACAACCGGTGCCCGAGCGGGTGACGGTACTGGTGAATCAGCACCAGGTTGTCGTGCTCGTCCAGTGCCACGACGGCAACGGCGCCGTGGTGTTCGACGACTTCCCGATCGGCACGCTGACCACCAGGCATCGCAACGGTGTCGACGCGCAACGCGATGATCGCGCCGGTGTAGACCGTCTTGGAGCCGAGGGTGTCGAATTCGTGCCGACCGGGATCGCTCATGTGTGGCTAGACCTTTTCCACGTTCTCGACTGCAGCGTCGAGCGCCGTCTCGGTGGCAGCGGTGTCGATCTTCTCGTCACCGTGGACGTCGACGGGCAGGCGCTCTTCGAGCTTGTACGTCAACGCTGCTTCGACGAAGGCGGCGAACAGCGGGTGCGGGCGCGTCGGGCGGCTCTTGAGCTCCGGGTGTGCCTGGGTGGCAACGAAGAACGGATGCTGCTCACGCGGGTACTCGACGAACTCGACCAGGTGACCGTCCGGCGAGGTTCCGCTGAACTGCAAGCCGGACTTGGCAATCCGGTCGCGGTACGTGTTGTTGACCTCGTAGCGGTGACGGTGACGCTCGGAGACGTCCTCGGTTCCGTAGGCCTGAGCGACGACGGAACCCTTGGTCAGCACGGCCGGGTAAGCACCCAGACGCATGGTGCCACCGAGGTCGGCGTCACCGGCGATGACGTCTTCCTGATCAGCCATCGTGGAGATGACCGGGTGCTTGGTGTCCGGCTCGAACTCGGCCGAGTTGGCATCGTCGAGGCCGACGCTGCGAGCAGCTTCGATGACGACGCACTGCAGACCCAGGCACAGACCCAACAGCGGCAGCTTGCGTGAACGTGCGAAACGGATCGCGCCGAGCTTGCCCTCGATGCCGCGGATGCCGAAGCCGCCCGGGATCAGAACACCGTCGACGTCACCGAGAGCGGCCTGCGCTCCGGCTTCGGTCTCACAGGCGTCCGACGGAACCCAGGAGATCTCGACCTTGGACCGGTTCGCGAATCCACCGGCGCGCAGTGCCTCGGTGACGGAGAGGTATGCGTCGGGCAGGTCGACGTACTTGCCGACCAACGCGACGCGCACGGTCTCACGCGGCTGGTGAACACGATCGAGGAGGTTGCCCCACACGGTCCAGTCGACGTCGCGGAACGGGAGACCGAGCTGGCGAACGACGTAAGCGTCGAGGCCCTCACGGTGCAGAACCTTCGGGATGTCGTAGATCGAGGGAGCGTCGGGCGTCGAGATGCAGGCGTCGACGTCCACGTCGCACATCAGCGCGATCTTGTTCTTGAGGCCCTGCGGAACGTCACGATCGCAACGAAGGATCAGCGCGTCGGGCTGAATGCCGATGCTGCGCAACGACGCAACCGAGTGCTGCGTGGGCTTGGTCTTGAGTTCTCCGGAGGGGCCGAGGTACGGCACGAGGGAGACGTGCAGGAAGAAGACGTTGTCGCGGCCGACGTCGTGGCGGACCTGGCGAGCGGCTTCGAGGAAGGGCTGCGATTCGATGTCGCCGACGGTTCCACCGATTTCGGTGATCACGACATCCGGGCGGTGTCCCTGCAGATCCGGACCGCTCATCTCGAGGATGCGACGCTTGATCTCGTCGGTGATGTGCGGGATGACCTGAACGGTGTCACCGAGGTACTCGCCGCGGCGTTCCTTGGCGATGACCGTCGAGTACACCTGGCCGGTGGTGACGTTCGCCTGACCGGATAGGTCACGGTCTAGGAACCGCTCGTAGTGCCCGACGTCGAGGTCGGTCTCGGCACCGTCTTCGGTGACGAAGACCTCGCCGTGCTGGAAGGGGTTCATGGTGCCCGGATCCACATTGAGATAGGGATCGAGCTTCTGCATGGTCACGCGCATTCCCCGCGCGGTCAACAACTGTCCCAGGCTCGAGGCGGTCAAACCTTTGCCGAGCGAGGAAGCTACACCTCCGCTGACGAAGATGTGCTTGGTGGCGGTACGCGTGTTAGTGCGTGACTGTGGCAAAGGGACTCCCGTGACGACTGTGCAGGGCTTGGTCTGATGAAGCATGCTGGGGCCTGCCGACCCACGGGATTTCACGGTAACACCTATCGGGGGTCGGTGCCTACAACGCGCCGACTTTCCGCCCCCGATGTGACCGGCGTATCAATACCGGGGTGTTCAGTTGGTGGGTGCGCCGACGGTAACCGCCGCCGCTCCCGGTCCCGTGCCGTAGCGGCCGGCGCCGCCGTTCAACTGTTCCTGAAGTGCCAACGGCGTCGTGATCTTGCCCGATTCCCGATCGATGTTGTCGATGGTCGTCAAGCCCGCTGAGAGCGCCGCGTCCGCACGTGCGACGGCAACCGGACCACTGCCCTCGGCCGAGCCAGGTCGGCCCGCGAGAATCGTTCCTGCGCCGCGTCCGTCGAGAGCACCGGCAAACCGGGCGATGACGGCGCCGCGGTTACCCGTGGCTGCGTCGGATTCACTCTTGTTGTCGCCGGTGAGAACCACCGCGAGCTGAGCCGGCTTGACCGCTCCGTCGTCGTAGCTGATGAAACCGGCGCTACGCAGCGAGTCGAGCGCGAGATTCATCTCGTCCGGAGTGCTCTGCGGTTCGCTGTTCTGCCCGTTGAGAAGCAGAACCGAACCGAGCAGATCACCCGCGAGACTGCCCTGATCGACCGCACCGGTCTTGAGGGTGATCCCCGCAGGGATGACATTGGTGACGACGGTCCGCAAGCGGTCACCACCGGTGGCGTCGACAAACGAATCGGTGAGCGAGACGCGTCCGGTCACGGCACCGCCGGCGGCAGTGACGAGTCGGTTGACACCGTCGAGATCACTGGGATCCGCGTCCGGTGCCGTGATGACGACGACGGTGCGACCAGCGAGACTGTCACGCACGACGCGACCGCCGACAGCGGCATCGAAGCCGTCCGCGGAATTGAGTTGCTGCTGAAGCTGATTGGACTGTTGATTGAGGTCTTCGATCTCGTTCTGCAGGTCCGCCTTGTCGTCACGCAGACCGGACAGCAATCCACTCGACAGCATTCCGGAACCGAGCACCACGCCGATCGCGAGTGCCAGAAAGATTGCCGCTATGGAAATTGCATGTTGACGCATCGAAATCACTTGAAGAGCCCCTGAACCCACAGCGCGAAGCTGTTCCACGTTGCGATTGCCCAGTCGAGAACTTCACTACCGGCATTGGACACGACCAGGGCGACGATCACTGCCACCAGGGCGGCGAGCACCAGGAGCGCGATCGCGCCGCCGGACACTCGACTTCGATACAGCGTTGCCACAGCCTTGGCATCGACCAGTTTCGGTCCAACCTTGAGCCGTGTCATGAACGCCGACGGATTGCTTTCACGACGCCCACGGTCGAAGAACTCGTCCAAGGACACCACGTTGCCGACCGTCACGATCAGTGAAGCTCCGTGGTGATCGGCAAGCAGCAGGGCAAGGTCGGTCGGTGAGCAGGTCGCCGGGAACGTCATCGCCCCGATACCGAGATCCTGGATTCGGGAAAGCCCCGCCGCATGACCGTCCTGGTCTGCAGGCAGAACAACTTCCGCGCCGGACTTGAGCGTGGAACTGGTGATTTCTTCCGGGTCGCCCACGATCAGATCGGGGCGGTATCCGGCCTTGCTCAACACGTCCGCACCTGCGCCGACACCGATCAGGATCGGCGAATACTCCTTGATGAAGGGCTTGAGGTTCTTCAGATCGGTCTCGCGTTCGGGGCCGTCGGAGACGACCACGACATGGCGGTCCTTCAAGTCGATATCGATGTCCGGAACACCGATTCCGTCGATGAGCAACGGGCTTTCGGTGCGGATGAACTCGATGGTGTTACCCGAGAACGCTTCCAAGTGATCGACCAGGCCGGTCTTGGCCTCGATCATCCGGTCGGATATTTCGGCCTCGGTCTGCTCGTCACCCTTGACGAGGCTCTTCTCGCCGTTGAAGATCTCACCCTCGTGCAGGCGGATCTTGCTTCCGTCCTTGATGTTCTTGAAGACATCACCGTCGACAGCATCGATGAGAACGATGTCGTTGGCGACGATCACTTCCGGTCCGAGGTTGGGGTACCGCCCCGAAATCGACGGCGACGCGTTGACCACGGCCATGACTCCGGCTTTCACCAGAGCATCGGCGGTCCGGCGATCGATGTCGACTTCGTCGAGGATCACGATGTCTCCAGGACCGACACGGCGTAGAAGCTTCGCCGTGTTCCGATCGGCCCTGGCGATGCCACTGATCCCAGGCAAGGATTCGGTGTTACGTGAGAGCAATCCGGGCATCTTCATGGCTTCGATGATGAACCTGAAACCGCGTTGACCGGTGGAGGCGCGCCGACAACTACCACATCAGTCACACCAACACCACAGAACCTTCAATCTGTGACGCGGGCCGCATTCGCGATCTCGAGCAGTTCTTCGGCGTGCGCACGACCGGTTTCGGTGTCGTCCAGCCCTGCCAACATACGGGCCAATTCGACCACCCGATCCGAATCCGACAAGGTCCGCACGCCACTGCTGACCACTCCGCCTTTGTCGTCGACCTTGTCCACCACGAGGTGGGTGTCGGCAAACGCAGCAACCTGCGGAAGGTGGGTGACAACGATAACCTGATGCGTACGAGCAAGTTTCGCCAATCGGCGGCCGATCTCGACAGCAGCGCGGCCACCGACCCCCGCGTCCACCTCGTCGAAAACCATCGTCGCACCGGTGTCGCTACCAGCGAGAACAACCTCGAGCGCCAGCATGACGCGTGACAGCTCACCACCGGAAGCGCTCTTGCTGATCGGAAGTGACGGTGCCCCACTGTGCGCGGACAGGCGAAATTCCACCTCGTCGACGCCGGCAGACCCGGCATGAAGGTCTACTCCCCCGACACTGAGCGGCGCCGAGTCCTGTGGGCCGGCAGGCTGCGAACGCACAGTCACTTCGAGGCCCGCACGTCCCATCGCCAGACCAGCGAGTTCCGCGCTGACGGCTTTGGCGAGCTTTGCCGCCGCCTTGACTCGCGCGGCGCTCAGCTTGGTAGCGGCCTCCGCGGTCAGACCAGCCGTCTCCTCGACCTGCTTGGCCAACAGTGACAACGCATCCGAGGACACGTCGAGTTTGGATAGACGAGCGCGAGCAGTATCTGCCCATTCGAGAACACCGTCGACATCGGCGGCGTACTTGCGAGTCAGAGTCTTCAGTTCCGATTGCCGCGACAACAAAGAGTCCAGAGCACCCGGGTCTGCGGGCAGCCCGGACAGGTAGGTGTTCAGGTCACCGGCAACGTCGGTGACGACGGCAATAGCGTCGGCCAACCGGGAACCGAGGCCATCCAGATCGGCGTCGGTGACCGACTCGATGCGCGCCCTCGCTTCGGACATCAGGTCTAGCGCCGGCATGACACCGACGTCGCCGCTTGCCATGTCGTCATTACCGGCGAGCGCAGCGTGCGCCTCTTCCGCAGCCGAGCGGAGCGAATCGAGTTCACTGAGTCGACGAACTTCGGCAACGATCGCCGTGTCCTCGCCGGGCTCGGGTGCCACGCCGTCGATTTCGTTGAGCGCGAAGGTCAACTGATCTGCTTCTTGCGCCAGTTCACGAGCCTTCGACGTGCGCTCGATCAATTCCGAACGAGCATCGAGCCACTCACGACGGTGTTTGCGGTACCTCGTCAGCAGCGTTCCGATTGCCTTGTCCCCGAAGCGGTCCAGCGCGTTGCGTTGCTGGTCGGGACGAAGCAATCGCAGCTGATCGTTCTGTCCGTGGACAGTCAGAAGTGGGTCCGTGAATTCGGAGAGAACTCCCGCCGGCACGCTTCGTCCGCCGAGATGAGCCCGTGACCGCCCATCGCTGCCGACTGTCCGAACAGCGATGATGGTCCCGTCCTCGTCGCGCTCGGCGCCGGACGATTCCAGGATTCGGACGATCTCACGCTCGGTGGCCGGCGAGACGTCGTCGGCGATGAATCGTCCTTCGACAACGGCCCGCGACGCGCCCAACCGCACTCGACCGGCATCCGCTCGCGCTCCGCTGAGGAGGTGCAAGCTGGTGACGACCATCGTTTTACCTGCGCCGGTTTCACCGGTCAGGACGGTCAGGCCCTCGTGAAACTGGGCGCTGGCCTCGGAGATCACACCAAGACTGTCGATACGGATCTCTGCGAGCACGATTAAGGCTTCCTTCCTCGCCATCCGGTAACCGGAAGCTCGAACTTGCGAACCATCCGATCAGCGAAAGGCGCAGAGTCCAACCGGACCCACTTGACGGGAGTAGCGCCGCGAACGATCTCGACGCGAGCGCCGGCAGGCAGTTCCAAGGTACGACGGCCGTCGCAGAAGACCAGGCCGTCGTGGCTACCGGCGACGGTCTCCACCGCGATAATCGAATTCGGGCTGGTGACCAACGGCCGCGCGAACAGCGCGTGCGCGTTGCTGGGTACGACGAGCAACGCTTCGAGTTCGGGCCACACGACGGGGCCGCCTGCGGAAAATGCATAAGCGGTCGAGCCTGTGGGAGTGGACACGAGAACACCGTCGCAACCGAACGCGGACACCGGTCTGCCGTCGACTTCGAGGACAACTTCGAGAACTCCCAGACGCGAACGGTTCTCGATACTGGCCTCGTTGAGCGCCCACCCGCGGTCGATGATCTCGTCGTCCACCCGAATCACGACGTCGAGTGTCATACGGGACTCGACGCGATATTCCTTGCGAACTACCTGTGCGAGAGCCTCGTCGAGATGCTCGGCCTCGGTCTCTGCCAGAAATCCGATCCGTCCGAGGTTGATGCCCAGTACCGGAATGGACGCTTCTTGAGCGAGTTCGGCGGCGCGCAGAAACGTGCCGTCGCCACCGAGAACAAGTACCAACTCGCATCCAACGGCAGCATCAGGGCCGGGATGAACAACCGTGACGTCGAGACCCGGCGCAGAGAAACCCTCGGGTTCCGTCATTGCTTCGATGCGCGAGCTGTCTGCTTCGTCGACGAGGACTCGCAGTCCGATTCCCGCGCGCTCGAAGATCTTCCCGACCCGCTTGGCAGTTTCCGTGATGTCACGTCGACCAGGGTGTGCGACAAGAAGGATCTCGCGCGACTCGCCGTTCGTGACCGCGTTCACTGGGGCCCTTCCTCTACAGCCTTGCGAATCATGTCCTCCACCGTAGGAATTCCCTCGGTGTTCGTCTCGGCGTCGGTATCCGTCTCTTCGTCGCCGGATGTACCCGTCTTTCGAAGCCACAGGAAATACTCGACATTTCCCGACGGACCGGGCAATGGGCTGGCCACGACACCTAACGTCCGCAGACCCACCTTTGCAGCAGCCTCCGACACGTCGAGCACAGCGGAGATTCGCAATTCCGGATCTCGTACGACGCCACCGGCACCGACGCGGTCCTTGCCCACCTCGAACTGAGGCTTGACCATCGGAACCAGGTCCGCGCCGTCAGCGGTACAGGCGACAAACGCCCCGAGTACCAGTTTGAGAGAGATGAACGACAGGTCCGCGACAACGAGATCGACAGTTCCGCCGATCGTCTCGGCATCGATAGCGCGAACATTGGTTCGGTCGATGACATGCACTCGGTCGTCGGACTGCAGGCGCCACACCAATTGGCCGTAACCGACGTCGACGGCGACAACTTCCTTCGCACCGCGTGTCAGCAGAACGTCCGTGAACCCGCCGGTGGAAGCGCCGGCGTCGAGGCACCGGCGACCTTCGACCGTCAATCCTTCGGCACCGAAGGCGTCAAGGGCACCGATCAGTTTGTGAGCACCGCGCGACGCCCACGAGACTTCCTGCTCCACCTCGACGACCCGAAGCGGCGTTCCGGCTTCGATCGCCGTCGCGGGCTTGGTCGCAACGGCTCCGGAAATGAGAACTCGGCCCGCGGAGATCAGTTCTTGCGCATGATCTCTCGATCGTGCCAGACCGCGACGGACCAATTCGGCGTCCACCCGTGCTCTACGTGCCACGTCAAGCCCTGTCCACAGAGGCGAGTGCCTGGACGAGCACCTCGTGTGCCTGTTCCAAAATATGTGCCTTCTGCGGAATCACACCTGCTCCGTGATGATCGTTCGGATCGTGTTCGATGCCGCCGAGGCGTGCCAGCAAACCGTCGACGTCAGAACGTATTCGTTCCGGATCGACGGTAGGGCGTGACCCGGGCAACGGTGATCCGTTGCTCGAGTTTCCGGGGTGCGGTGTCGGCGTGCTCATCGGGCACAACGTTAGTGCATGACTCTCGGTTGCGCATACACCCGCACCCCCGCGAGTCGAACACATATGCGAGAAATCAGGCCAGCCAGGAAGCAAACAGATCCGCCACGCCGGCATCCGACGCTTCCAGCGTCTGGAACGACGGATTAGCCCATGCGACAGGCGCAACCGCACGTAGAAGTGACATTTCGTCCCCGACAACCGGGCCGTCGACAACCAGCGCCGACCCGTTCACGGAGACAGACCACTTGGAGTCCGCACCGACCAGCGATTCGACGGCCGGCTGATTGAGCGAATCCAGAGTTGCTGCAATGTAGGTGGGGCGCTGCTCAATCGGAGCCCGCACTACGTCGCCCGGCGTGCTCACACCGGTCAGTACTAACAGTGAGTCGATCGAAACAGCATGTGCGCCTTCGATATCAGTGTCCAAGCGATCACCGACGACCAGTGGACGCGAGCACCCACTGCGTGCAAGCGCATCCTCCATCAGCGGAGCAGCAGGCTTGCCTGCCACCAAGGGTTCCTGCCTCGTGGCGGCGCGCAGAGCCGCCACCATCGAGCCGTTGCCGAGCACCAAACCTCGTTCCGACGGCAGTGTGGTGTCCAGGTTCGCAGCCACCCACAGCGCCCCGGCCCTGATCGCCAAGCATGCCTCGGCGAGGATCGACCAGTTGGTCTCCGTCGAATGTCCTTGGACGACTGCAACCGGGGAATCCGCGAATTCGCGCACCGGAAACAACCCGACGCGTGTCACCTCGTCGGCCAAGGCGTCGGTACCGACGACAAGTACGGCGGCACCGGGTTCGAGACGCTCAGCCAACAGGCGCACCGCCGTCTGAGAACTGGTGACCACGCGATCGTCTTCGGAATCGAAACCGAGTTCGGTCAGATGTGCGGACACTGCCGAAGGCGAGCGACTCGCATTGTTGGTCACGTAGTACAGAGCCTGCGTACCCTGACCCAACGCAGCCTGGGTGCCGGGAATCGCATGAGCTCCGGCGTACAGCGTGCCGTCGAGATCGAGCAAAAGTACGTCGTACTGAGTACGAAGCACGGTCACTGATCTTCTCCGGTCAACTCGGCCACCCGTTCTTCAGCATCCGTGTCACCCTCGAGGTCTGCAGCTGCAGCATTGAGGAACCACTTCAATCCGTCTTCGACACGACCGGCTGCAACGAGGGCATCAGCGTACGCATAGAAAAGCCGAGCCGCCGCTTCACCGGTACGCGCTGCGTCAAGATCCTTGGTCTGCAGTGTGACAACTGCCTGATCGAACTGACCGAGATCCATGCGGGCGCCGGCGACCACGATCCTCAACTCAGAAGCCTCGTCGCCGGAAAGCAGGGCAGCCTCGTCGCTACGACCGAGCTCGATTGCGCGTTCGGGTCGACCCAAACCGCGTTCGCAGTCGGCCATGACAGCGATCAGACCCGGTCCACCAGCCATTCGACGGGCAGCGCGAAGCTCGGAGAGAGCTTCAGCCCATTCACCGGCGTGGTACGCGGTGATTCCAGCAGCTTCACGAACGACCGCAATTCGGCCGGCGCGCTGACGAGCAGCGCGCGCGTGGAGCAGTGCAAGTTCCGGGTCTTCGTCGACAAGCTTGCCTGCCATGACGAGGTGACGCGCAACTGTGTTGGCGTTGTCCTTGTCGAGGCTGAGTAGATCTCGACGCACGGCCGGATCCAACTCGGTGGGCTCTACGTTGTCGGGCAAATCCGGTTCGTCAGGTCGTGCTTGCTGACGGTTGCGGTCACCGTCGCGTCCACGAGGGGTGAACCCACCCTCGCCGCCGCGACGCTGTCCGCCGTTGAATCCGCCGCCACGGTTACTGTTTCCAGCACCGCCACGGTTGTTGTCTCCGGCACCACCGCGGCGGTCTCCGCCTGCAGCGCCGCGTGATCCACGCCCGTCGTTGTCACGACGGGGGCCACCTGATCGAGGCGCTCCTCCCCCACGGAAGGACCGACGCTCGTCGCCATTCTCCGACACAGTCATTCCTCTCATACAACGCACGAAAGGGGACCCAATATGTTGGGTCCCCTTTCGGTTAACGGGTGTTCGGCGGTGTCCTACTCTCCCACACCCTGTCGAGTGCAGTACCATCGGCGCTGAAGGGCTTAGCTTCCGGGTTCGGAATGGGACCGGGCGTTTCCCCTTCGCTATGACCGCCGTAACTCTATGAAACTGTCACAGTAACCAACTTCTGATCACCTGGTTTCACCGTGCACCAACCCGAACCCGTTACCGGATGGATGGATGACGGAGAAAACAGAGTTTCTCATCAGTATCTGTGTGTTGTTTCAGATACCGCACAGTGGACGCGTAGCTTCTTTGTGGTAAGTCCTCGGCCTATTAGTACCAGTCACCTGCATGCATTACTGCACTTCCAGTTCTGGCCTATCAACCCGGTGGTCTGCCGGGGGCCTTACCCCCTCGAGGGGGTGAGAAACCTCATCTTGGAACAGGCTTCCCGCTTAGATGCTTTCAGCGGTTATCCCTTCCGAACGTAGCTAACCAGCGGTGCTCCTGGCGGAACAACTGGCACACCAGAGGTTCGTCCGTCCCGGTCCTCTCGTACTAGGGACAGCCTTCCTCAAGTTTCTAACGCGCGCGGCGGATAGAGACCGAACTGTCTCACGACGTTCTAAACCCAGCTCGCGTGCCGCTTTAATGGGCGAACAGCCCAACCCTTGGGACCTACTCCAGCCCCAGGATGCGACGAGCCGACATCGAGGTGCCAAACCATCCCGTCGATATGGACTCTTGGGGAAGATCAGCCTGTTATCCCCGGGGTACCTTTTATCCGTTGAGCGACACCGCTTCCACTTGCCGGTGCCGGATCACTAGTCCCGACTTTCGTCCCTGCTCGACCTGTCAGTCTCACAGTCAAGCTCCCTTGTGCACTTGCACTCGACACCTGATTGCCAACCAGGCTGAGGGAACCTTTGGGCGCCTCCGTTACATTTTGGGAGGCAACCGCCCCAGTTAAACTACCCACCAGGCACTGTCCCTGAACCAGATCATGGTCCGAGGTTAGAGGTCCAATTCGATCAGAGTGGTATTTCAACAACGACTCCACGATAACTGGCGTCACCGTTTCACAGTCTCCCACCTATCCTACACAAACCGAACCGAACACCAATACCAAGCTGTAGTGAAGGTCCCGGGGTCTTTTCGTCCTGCCGCGCGTAACGAGCATCTTTACTCGTAATGCAATTTCGCCGAGTCTACGGTTGAGACAGCTGAGAAGTCGTTACGCCATTCGTGCAGGTCGGAACTTACCCGACAAGGAATTTCGCTACCTTAGGATGGTTATAGTT
>NZ_CP046099.1:1877500-2800000 GCF_009707305.1 Rhodococcus sp. AQ5-07
CGCGAGTTCGTCTGCGGTCAGGAACGTGAACCAGCGCAGGTACTTGATCACGTCGGCGTCGCCGGTGTTCACGAAGTACTGGTACCACGCGTACGGGCTGGTCATCTCGGGGTCGAGCCACAAGCTTCCGCCACCGGTCGACTTTCCGAACTTCTTCCCATCAGCCGAGGTCACCAGCGGAACGGTCATTGCGTGAACACTCTCGCCGTCGACACGACGGTTGAGTTCGACGCCCGCGATGATGTTGCCCCACTGATCGGACCCACCGACCTGCAGAGTGCAGCCGAGATCGCGTCGCAAGTGCAGGTAGTCGTTGGCTTGGAGCAGCATGTAGCTGAACTCGGTGTACGACATCCCGTCCGACTCGAGACGACGCTTCACGGTGTCACGCGCAAGCATGACGTTCACGGAGAAGTGTTTGCCGACATCACGCAGGAAGTCGATGGCCGACATCTTGCCGGTCCAGTTCATGTTGTTCTCGATGACCGCACTCGTCGGTGAATCGTCGAAATCCACGAATCGTTCGAGCTGACCACGGATGCGACCTGCCCAGTCCGCAACGGTATCGGCGGAGTTCATCGTCCGTTCCCCGACGTCACGGGGATCACCGATCAGGCCTGTTGCGCCGCCGGCAAGAACGATCGGACGGTTACCGGCACGCTGAAACCGCTTGAGCGCGAGGAGCGGAACCAGATGACCTGCGTGCAGGCTCGGTCCGGTCGGGTCGAAGCCCGCATACAACGTGACCGGTCCGGCCTCGAGATCTTTACGCAAAGCGTCGAGATCAGTTGATTGGGCGATCAGCCCACGCCAGGTCAGTTCGTCGAGAATATTCTCAGTCACGGACTCGATCATCCCATCTTCACGAAATGACCGGCGCTCGCGGGCTTCGGCGGTACGCGGACACAGCTCGCGAGTCCGGAATCCAGAGGCGCCACGGGACCTCGGCCGCAGTACTGACCCCCACCCGCGGTCCACTGACCCATTCCTTCGACTCCCCCAATTCGAGCCGAACCCGCGAGGCAGGGTTGAACACGTCTGTTCCGTTGTCCGCCAACGTGATTGCAACGGAAGCGCCGAGATTACCTGGCCCTCTGGCCCATTGGTGAGATGGTCGATCCGGCGATCTCCGAGCAGACACCACATCGTGACCGGCCTCGATTTCGGCCGCTCGGAGCAGAACACCACCCGCGACACCATCCGGGCCGTACGAGATGTTCATACAAAAGTGCATTCCGTAGCTGCGGTAGACGTAGAGACGGCCCGCCCGCCCGAACATCACGCTGTTCCGCGGCGTTTGCCCCCGATACGAATGTGCTGCCGGATCTGGCCAGGGCCCGTCCTTCTCCCCTCCGTACGCCTCGACCTCGACAATCCTCAGCGAGATGTCGTCGACGATCAGGGTCGAGCCGAGAATTGTCAGGCCCGCTTCCAACGGGTTCTTCACATTTTCCAAGGTCTCGATACTCACCCTTCGATTGTGCCCACGCCGTTGACTCATCGGTCGGCCGAGTCGCATAATTCAACAAGTGATGAATTATCGAAATGAGGCGAACCGTGACCACCACGCCGGCAATAGACATCCGCGGACTACGAGTCATTCGCGGCAAGCACGAAGTTCTTCACTCACTCGACCTGCAGGTTTCGGCAGGATCGATCACCGGACTGCTCGGCCCGTCCGGCTGCGGCAAGACAACCCTGATGCGCGCGATAGTCGGAACCCAGGTCGTCGAAAGTGGTGAGGTCAGAGTCCTGGGCGACCTCGCGGGGTCCGTTGCTCTTCGCCGCCGGGTCGGATACGTCACCCAATCCCCCAGCGTGTACGGCGACCTGACGGTCACTCGAAACGTCCAGTACTTCGGCGCTCTGTACGGCAAGTCCGGCGAAGACGTCGCAGCAGCGGTCGACGCCGTCGGATTGAGCCGATACGCCGACCAGACCGCCGCCGATCTGTCCGGAGGTCAACGCGGTCGAGTCTCGCTGGCATGCGCGTTGGTGGCATCACCTGATGTGTTGATCCTCGACGAACCGACCGTTGGTCTCGATCCGGTGCTTCGTGTCGAATTGTGGGAACGATTTGCCGACCTTGCTCGCAGCGGAACCACCCTGTTGGTCTCCAGCCACGTCATGGATGAGGCCGACCACTGCGCTGAACTGATCCTGATGCGAGACGGGCATCTCCTCGCTCAACTCACACCCGATGAATTGCGCGCCAAAACCAGATGTGAACGGCTCGAGGACGCCTTTCTCGAGCTGATTCGGACTTCACCCGTCGGAGGCGAAATATCATGAGCATCAGGATCTTCGGTGCTACGACCGTACGCATTCTGCTTCAGCTCCGCCAGGACCATCGCACGGTGGCCATGATCTTGTTGGTCCCGTCGTTGTTGATGATTTTGCTGTATTTCCTCTACCAAGACGTACCCACGCCGCCCGGCCAGGTTTCACTGTTCCAACGCGTGGCGATCACCATGCTGGGAATCTTGCCGTTTGTGGTCATGTTCCTGGTCACGTCCATCGCCATGCAGCGCGAACGCAGTTCAGGAACACTCGAACGCCTGCTCACTACCCCGATGGGCAAACTCGATCTTCTGGCGGGATACGGCGCGGCATTTTCGCTCTCGGCCGCCGCTCAGGCCGCTCTCGCGTGCGCGGTTGCTTTCGGATTTCTCGGACTCACCATCGCCGGCAGTCTTGCCTGGGTCATCGTCATTGCAGTTCTCGGCGCAATACTCGGCGTTGCGCTCGGCCTGTTGGCCAGCGCATTCGCGAAGACCGAGTTCCAAGCGGTGCAGTTCATGCCGGTAGTTGTGGTCCCCCAACTGTTCCTCTGCGGACTCCTCGTGCCCCGCGACCAATTGCCGACCTGGCTCGAATGGATCAGCAACGTCCTCCCCTTGAGCTACGCCGTCGACGCACTTCAACAAGTATCGATGCATGCCGACGCGACGGGTCAGATGTGGCGTGATCTCGCCGTCATGGCGGGCTTCGCCGCCGCAGCACTCTCGCTGGCCGCGGCAACACTCGATCGCCGCACTCCATGACCGACAACGACACGGCGCCCGCACGCTCGGGGCGACGACCGGGCAAGTCGGAGACTCGCGCGCAGATCCTCGATTCGGCGCGACGGGCGTTCTCCCAGAACGGTTTTCGACGAACAACCGTTCGATCGATAGCTGCGGCCGCTGACGTCGATCCGGCCATGATTCATCATCATTTCGGAAGCAAGGAGCAGTTGTTCACCGCTGCGATCGCGCTACCGATCGATCCAGTCCAGGTATTGGGACCGGTTCACGCCTCTCCGACCGAAAATCTCGGCGAAAATCTACTCAGAGCAGTGATCGGGCTGTGGGAATCGGAACACCAGCCGGCGATTATGGCGGCTTTTCGATCGGCGGTTTCCGGCGACGGATCGCAGCTGATCCAGAGCTTTCTGCTCGATGTCGTATTGCGCGACATCATTCCGCGGGTGGACACACCACCTGGTACCGGCTTGATCAGAGCGGAATTGGTGGCATCTCAGATGGCCGGACTGCTGGTCACGCGATATGTGCTCGGACTCGAACCACTCGCATCATTGAGCGTTGACGCGTTGGTACCGCTGGTGGCTCCGAACCTCCAGCGGTACCTGACCGGTGAATTACCGATCTAGCCTTCAGCCCGCGCGAGCAACTTCTCGTGCTCGTCGTCCGCCACATCGCGTGCTTCGTCGATCAACAGAACGGGAATGCCGTTCTCGATCGGGTATGCACGCCGCAGGCGCGGGTTGTAGAGCAACTCGTCCCCGACCAGCAACAGCGGGCCTTTGTCCTGGGGGCAGGCCAAAATGCTGAGCAACGTCGAATCAATAGCCACGTGAGTCCTCTCGAACCGATCAAACAGAATGTCCTCAGGCTACCGTGCTCCGGTGCCCACCCTCGTCGGCATCAACTGCGCGGCAATTGCCTTGGTCAGCCGCTTGTACGACTGCGTCTCGGAATCGAGGAACCAGGTCCGTGGTCCTGGCGCCGGCAATCCGGCCGCAGCTAACGCAGTGGAACTCGGACGGTACGACGAACCCACCGGGATCTCGTCTACCACGTGCACGATATCCGGGCGCGCATCAAAAGCGATGCGCGAGAGAGCCTCCGCAAGCTCGGCGGAACGGAACTGCCGCCCCGGACGCCATGTCACGGCAGCGACCGCCAGCTGATGCGGCGCGTCACCGACGCCGTATGCGACGGCAAGATCCACCCGCGCCACACTCGACAACGCGTCGACGATCGGCTGGGTGAACACGGGACCGCGGAGCGTCGAAATGACCGTGTTCTTGTGATCGATCAGCCAGTAGTCGCCGTCGGCGTCCCGGCGGAAGAGATTCTCCGTGGGAATCCACGAATCACCCGCTTGGAAGAGTCCCCGCATGGCTCCGCCCGAGAGATCGGCAGTGAATCCCGCGCGCCCGAGTAGCAACCCGACTTCGTCTTCGGCGCACTCACGGACAAATCCGTTTCCATTTTCGAGGAGCCGACCACTCAGCGGGTCGTATGCCGCCAACCGCACCTGCGCGCTACCCGGCAACGGGCGGCCCTTGGAACCAACTTTGGAGCCCGCGACATTGGCAAGAATCACGTCACCTTCGGTCGACGCATAGAACTCGAGCACCTGCGCGGGGTCGAACGCCTCCGTGGTCCGCTTCCACAGCCCGTGGGGCATTCCCGAACCGATGAACAGTCGGACCGGATGGCTACCGTCGATGAGAAGAAGATCCTCGTCGAGGATCTCGCGCATCATCGACCACGTGTAACTCACGACGGTCACACCGTAGCGATGGATTTCCTCGACGAATCGAGCCGGATTCAGTCCGCGTGAGAGCGCAATCCGTGAGCCACCGGCCATGGCGCCACCGATGGTCGCGAGCAGACTCGACGAATGATGGAGTGGTGCAAGGCAGTACACGGTGTCACCGCGATCGAGATCTGCCGCCGTGGCCGTTCCGAAGGCAGACAATGCCCACCGGTAGTTGGTGATCTGCTTGGCTTCGAGCACACCGCCCGATTCCGCAAAGATGATGAATGCGAGTTCACGGGCGACGCCGGGATCCGGCCGGTACCAACCGGGCAGATTGACCTTCGTCGGATCGATTTGTTCGAGATCGATCACGTCGTGTGACGGATCCACCTCGAGGCCTCGAGCATCGCCGCCGCCGAGTACCAAGACCGGCCTACCGGTGACCACCGCAGCGTCGACGTTCTCCGGATCGGTGATGATCCGATCAACCGATCCCAGCTTGACCGCCGCCGAGATGTCGGACCCCGGCGGAAGCATGACGGCAACGGCACCAAGGCGCGACAGGGCCGCGATGGCCGCGAGCGCGCTGGGGCGGGTCTCCATCAGGACACCGACGTGCGCTGCCGGACGCACTCCCACGGAAATCAATCCACGCACGACATTGTCGATGCGGGCGTTGACCGCTTCATAGGTGTGCACACGATTGTCGAAGAGGAAGCACTCGCCGTTCGGCGCTTTTCGACGCTGCTCCGCGAGCAATTGACTCAGCGAGATCTTGGTGTGCGGCTGAATTTGGTTGAGTCGCGCCAGACGTGGCAACGCGCGTGCCGCTTCACCGGACAATTCGAAAGTCCCGCGCAACGCACCAGCTGCAAGGTCACTGATTCCCTTGGTGACTCCTGCACCTACTTCAGCGACCGAGGCGACAGTGTGGATGATCCGATTGCTGATCGACACACCGGTCTGGTCTTCGAGGTCGGCGCCGTAGACCATGTTCGCGATACGGTCCGGGAGGGGTCCACCCGTCTCGGTCCACTGCACGAATTCACCGGTGGTCGGCCAGGTGTGATTGGCCGCGGTGGAACCGACAACCAAACCGAAATGACCTGCGCGCAAAGTAGATTCGTAGACCTTGGCTCGCGGTGCCGCCTGGCTGATCCCACGGACCGCCTGAGGTTGACCGATGTCGTCGACCTCGCCGACGAATGCCAGGATGGGGCAGGTGATCTCGGCGAGCGAGACCAATTGATCCTTGATGACAAAACCACCGGTCATCATTCGGTTGTGCACGATGAACTGCTTGAGCAGTTCGGCAACCGCGGGCCCGGACCACGCGACCCAACCCTCGGTCGCGAGGAAGCGTCGCTGCTGCTCCCTCGGCAGCAAAGCCTCACGGTCGTGCAGTTGAAGCAGGAAGTCGACGCGCATCTTCAACGTCTTCACGGGATCGAGCAACTGGAACCCGGTGCGAGCCATCCACCCGGTGACCGCCAGGCGATTGAAGACGTGATCGGCGAGGAAATCCGCACCCTTGGTGGCCAATCCGGCCGGGATACCGAAGGGCAACGCGGCGAGTGTGTCGACCGGACTGCCGAAGGTGATGACGCTGGCGATGTTTCGACTACGCCGATACGCGGCAGCTTGATAGGCGAACATGCCGCCCTGCGAATAGCCGGAGATGTGAACATCTTTACCGGTGTGACGGTGGATGTGGTCGATGATGTCGCTGAGAGCGATGATGTGATCGGCGAGATTGCGATCCCAACCGCCCTCTTCGGAGTCGGGCGAACCAAAATCGACTACCCAGGGGTCCAGGCCCATCTCGTGCAGAATTCCCACAGCACCCTGGTCGCGAGTCACGTCGTACACGTTCGCCGACATCATCATCGGCGGGATCAGCACGATCGGTGCACCGACGTTTTCCGGATCGCTGTCCGGGAAGTAGCGGCGAAGCCGGTACATCGCTGCGCGCTCGACGATCTCGAACGGCGACGTGGTCGCATCCGTTTCCAGCCCACCCAACCGGACGACCTCGAGGCCGTTTTGTGCTGTCGCAACCACCCGACGAATCGGGCCCAGCACAGACTTGGAATTCAATCCCACCATTTCACTCCCAAGTTACTCACCATGTGACGTCAGTCTCATTTTTCCCGCGCGCAACAAGCCTACTGACGACGAATACGCGTACGCGGTCAGGGAGCAAATTCTGCTCCCTGACCGCGTACGACCGAAGGACTACTGCCGAAAAGAGAGGGGAAACACTCGTGACCGCAAGGTCAGAGGGTCCATTCCCGCAGCGACTGCGCCACTGCTCGGACTCCGTCCAACTGTTCTGCTACCCGCACCCCCGCGGTGCCGCCTCGCGCATTACGCGAAGCGATGGAACCCTCGACTGTCAGCACCTCACGAACAGCGGGTGTCAGCGCACTGTCGACGCCGGCCAGTTCCTCGTCCGTGAGATCTTCGAGTCCGACGCCTCGCGCTTCGGCGACACGCACACACGCTCCAGCAGCCTCGTGTGCAACCCGGAACGGCACGCCCTGGCGCACCATCCACTCCGCGATGTCGGTGGCCAACGTGAACCCTGCCGGAGCAAGTTCCGCCATACGCGCGGTGTGGAACTCGAGAGTCTGCACCAGGCCGGTGATGGCCGGGAGCAACATCTCCAGCTGCGCAACCGAGTCGAAGACCGGTTCCTTGTCCTCTTGCAGATCGCGGTTGTACGCCAGCGGCTGAGCCTTGAGCGTCGCCAGCAGGCCGGTGAGGTTACCGATCAAACGACCAGACTTACCGCGCGTGAGTTCCGAGACATCCGGATTCTTCTTCTGCGGCATGATCGACGAACCTGTCGACCACGCGTCGGCAAGCGTGATGTAGCCGAATTCCGGTGTGCTCCAGATGATGATCTCTTCCGCCATGCGGGAGAGATCGACACCGATCATCGCAAGCACGAACGCTGCCTCGGCCGCAAAATCACGCGAAGCGGTTGCGTCGATCGAGTTCTCGGCCGAGCTGTCGAACTTCAATTCCGCTGCAATGGCTTCGGGGTCGAGACCGAGCGAGGAACCGGCGAGTGCACCGGAACCGTACGGGGACACCGCAGCTCGTACGTCGAAGTCGCGAAGACGTTGCACGTCGCGCAACAGCGGATGCGCATGGGCGAGCAGGTGATGTGCCAACAAGACCGGTTGAGCAGCCTGCAGGTGCGTCTTGCCCGGCATCACGGCATCCGGGTGAGCCCCGGCCTGAGTCGCCAATGCGTCGACCACGTCGAGAACACCGGTGGAGATGCGGCGAACCGCATCCCGAAGCCACATTCGGAACAGCGTGGCCACCTGGTCGTTTCGCGAACGACCAGCACGCAGGCGTCCGCCGACCTCAGGCCCGACACGCTCGATCAGACCGCGTTCGAGTGCGCCGTGTACGTCCTCGTCCGAATCACTCGGTCCGAAGGCGCCACTGGCAACATCGGCCGCCAGACGGTCGAGACCGTCGAGCATTGTTGCGAGGTCGGCCTCGCTGAGCAGGCCTGCCTTGTTCAGTACGCGAGCATGCGCCTGCGACGCCCGCACGTCGTACGGAGCGAGGACCCAGTCGAAGTGAGTCGACTTGCTCAGCGCCGCCATGGCAGCGGCCGGTCCGGACTCGAACCGTCCGCCCCACAGCGCGCCTTCGTTGGTGCCGTGTTTTTGGGCGTCTCCGTCACCGTGAGCCGTCATGGCTCAGAGTCCCAGATCGCGCTTCGCGGCGACCTTCGACGACAGACCGTGGATCTCGACGAAGCCCTTCGATGCGGACTGGTCGAAGCTGTCGCCCTCGTCGTACGTCGCGAGGTTGAAGTCGTAGAGCGACTCGGGGCTACGACGACCGTTGACGGTGATGGCTCCACCGTGCAGGAAGAGACGAATGTCGCCGGTGACGCGCTCCTGCGTCTTGTTGACGAACGTATCCAGTGCGTCCTTGAGCGGCGAGAACCAGAGGCCGTCGTAGACCAGCTCGGACCAACGCTGCTCCATCTGACGCTTGTAGCGACCGAGTTCGCGTTCGAGGGTGACGTGCTCGAGTTCCTGGTGCGCGGTGATGAGAACCATGGCGCCGGGAGCTTCGTAGATCTCACGGCTCTTGATGCCCACGAGACGGTCCTCGACGACGTCGAGGCGACCGACGCCCTGAGCGCCTGCGCGCTTGTTCAGTTCCTGGATGGCTTCGAGAACCGACACCGGGCGGCCGTCGATGGCAACCGGGCGACCCTTGTCAAAGCTGATGATGAGCTCGTCGGGCGCGTTCCAGTTGACCGTCGGGTCCTGGGTGTAGTCGTAGACGTCCTTCGTCGGTGCGTTCCACAGATCCTCGAGGAAGCCGGTTTCGACGGCGCGGCCCCAGACGTTCTGGTCGATCGAGAACGGCGACTTCTTGGAGACGTTGATCGGGATGTTGTTCTCTTCGGCGAAGGCGATGGCCTTCTCGCGGGTCCAGGCGTAGTCGCGGACCGGTGCGATGACCTGAAGGTCTGGCGCGAGGGCGCCGAATCCGACCTCGAAGCGAACCTGGTCGTTGCCCTTCCCGGTGCAACCGTGCGAGACGATGGTGCCGCCGTGCGAGCGTGCAGCTTCGACGATGTGCTTGACGATCAGCGGACGGCTGATGGCCGAGACCAGCGGGTAGCGGTCCATGTAGAGGGCGTTGGCCGCAATGGTCGGCAGGCAGTACTCGTCCGCGAACTCGTCGCGAGCGTCGACGACAACGGATTCGACTGCGCCGCAGTCGATCGCGCGCTGACGCACGACCTCCATGTCCTCGCCACCCTGCCCCAGATCGATGGCGACGGCGACAACTTCAGCGCCGGTCTCCTTACCGATCCAACTGATGGCAACAGAAGTGTCCAGCCCGCCCGAGTAGGCGAGTACGACGCGATCGGCCATGGTTTTTGTGCTCCTTCGGTTGAAAATCTCTATCAAAGAATAAGGGGTCAGGCGAGCGATTCGATCATGGCCGCGAGTTCCGCTCCGGAAAGCGGTTCTCGGGCCACCACGAAGATGGTGTCATCTCCGGCGATCGTTCCCACGATGTCGGGCATCGAGGACCGATCCAGTGCGCTCGCGAGGTAGTGCGCGGCTCCCGGCGGTGTCCGGAGAACCGCCATGTTGCCGCTGAAATCGGTGGAGACCAACAGCTCACCCAACAGCCGTGAGAGGCGGTCGGTACCGCCGGACACACCGCGTACCGGGTTCCCGTCCTCCGGCACCACGTAAACACCGGCGCCGCCGTCAGCGGCACGCAGTTTCACCGCTCCCAGCTCTTCGAGGTCACGCGAGAGGGTGGCCTGCGTCGCTTCGATGCCCTCGGCACCGAGCAACGCCGCCAACTCCGTCTGACTTCGGACGGGATGCGCCGCCAGCAGCGCGATGATGCGCGACTGGCGACCGGCCCGAGTGGGAGCGACGCTCACGCCTGGTCCAGTTGGGTTCGCTGTTCCAGCAGCCACACGAGCAACGCCTTCTGGGCGTGCAGACGGTTCTCC
Organism: Rhodococcus sp. AQ5-07; assembly: GCF_009707305.1. Lineage (NCBI taxonomy): Bacteria > Bacillati > Actinomycetota > Actinomycetes > Mycobacteriales > Nocardiaceae > Rhodococcus > Rhodococcus sp. AQ5-07. The sequence continues at coordinate 1,887,792 of NZ_CP046099.1, forward strand.
GCCTCGTCCCAGACGACGCTCTGGGGTCCGTCGAGAACCTCGTCGGTGACCTCTTCGCCGCGATGGGCCGGCAGGCAGTGCAGGACGACAGCCTTCGGATCTGCTTTGGCGAGCAGTTCCTTGTTGATCTGGAACGGGCGGAAAGGTCCGACCCGATCGAGCCCGTCGTTCTCCTGACCCATCGAGGTCCAGGTATCGGTGACCAACGCGTCGGCACCGACGACGCCGGCCTGCGGGTCCTGCGTCAGCGTGATGGTTGCACCGGTTTCCGCGGCGCGTGTGCGCGCTGCTGCTACTACCCAGTCCGCCGGTTCGAAGCCAGCGGGACTTGCGATGGTGACGTCGATGCCTGCGGTGACTCCGCCGAGCATCAGCGAGTGAGCCATGTTGTTGGCGCCGTCGCCCAGGTAGGTCAGCTTCAGTCCCTTGAGCTCACCCTTCTGCTCGATCAGCGTTTGCAGATCGGCCAGAACCTGACAGGGATGAAATTCGTCGGACAACGCATTGACGATGGGAATCGTTGCACCCGTTGCCATTTGCTCCAAGCGCTTCTGGCCGAACGTGCGCCACACGACGGCGTCGACATAGCGGGAGAGTACGCGTCCGGTGTCCGCCAACGTCTCTTCACGACCGAGTTGGGTACTGCGCCCGTCGACGACGACGGCGTGGCCGCCCATCTGCGCGATGCCCATCTCGAACGAGAAACGTGTACGCGTCGAGTTCTTCTCGAAGATGACGCCGACTCCGCGAGGACCCTCGAGTGGACGCCGAGCGAACGGGTCCTTCTTGAGAATCGCAGCGAGTTCCAGAACTTCGGCCTGCTGCGCCGGAGTCAGATCGTCGTCCCTGAGAAAGTGTTTCACCACGGTAGTCACTTCTCCCCCGGCTGGTCAGCCGATAGTGCACTGTCGAAGATGGCAGGTAGTGCTGCCACGAAGGTCTCGGCCTGCTCATCCGTGAGGATGAGCGGCGGCGCCAACCGGATCACTCCGGGTTGCGCTGCATTCACAAGGTACCCGGCTTCGCGCGCGGCATTTTCCACCGCCGGCGCGACGTCCTCGGTCAGCACGACACCCAGCAACAGTCCCGATCCCCGTACGTAGTCGACCAACGGATGGCCCAGATCTTCGATGCCCGCCGAGATCGATTTGCCCAAGCTGTCGGCGCGTGAGATCAGGTCTTCCGCTGCAATGGTTTTCAGCACGGCAAGCGCCGCCGCAGCGCACACCGGATTGCCACCGAACGTCGTACCGTGCTTGCCCGGTCCGAAGAACTCTGCCGTTGCTCCGGTCGCGATGCAGGCGCCGATCGGCATTCCGCCGCCGAGTCCCTTCGCAAGAGTGATGACGTCCGGCACGATGCCGACTGCCTGATGTGCGTAGAACCAGCCGGTCCGGCCGATGCCGGTCTGAACTTCGTCGAGTACGAGCAGCGCCCCGCGTTCGGCGGTGATCCGCCGAGCCTCGACGAGGTATCCCTCGGGTGGCACCACGACGCCGCCCTCACCCATGATCGGTTCGAGGAACACAGCAGCGGTGTCGGAATCGACTGCCCGCTCCAGAGCCTCGACATCGCCGTACGGCACGAACTCGACACCGGCGGGCATCGGTTCGAACGGCGCCCGCTTGGCCGGCTGACCCGTCAGAGCGAGTGCCCCCATCGTGCGACCGTGGAAAGAGCCCTCGGCCGCGATGATCTTCTTCCGGCCAGTAGCGCGTGCGAGCTTGAAGGCAGCCTCGTTCGCCTCGGTACCGGAGTTGCAGAAGAACGCGCGCCCGGTGACGTTGCCGAGATGAGCGAGCAACTGCTCCGCCAACTCGACGACCGGCTCGCTGGCGTACAGGTTGGAAACATGGCCGAGTGTCGACACCTGAGTAGTGACGGCTTCGACGACGGCCGGATGTCCGTGTCCGAGGATGTTGACGGCGATTCCGGCAAGGAAGTCGACGTACTGCTTGCCGTCGGCGTCGGTGAGTACGGCGCCGTCACCGCGGACGAGAGCAACCCGGGGTACGCCGTAATTGTTCATCAGCGAAGCGGACCACCGCTGCTGCAGATCGATCGTGCTCATGAAGTAGCTCCCTGCTGGGGACCGGCGACCGAGGAGCCGGGCACGACCATCGTGCCGATTCCTTCACCGGTGAAAAGTTCGAGTAGGACTGAATGTTCGAGCCGGCCGTCGATCACGTGCGCCGACGGCACACCTCCGCGCACCGCGCGAAGGCAGGCCTCCATCTTGGGCACCATGCCGGCATCGAGACTCGGCAACAACTGGGCCAGGGCGTCGGTGTCGATTTCGGTGGCCAGCGAGGATCGGTCCGGCCAATCGGTGTACAGGCCTTCGACGTCGGTGAGGACAACGAGCTTCTCGGCACCGATCGCCTCGGCCAGTGCGGCAGCGGCGGTATCGGCGTTGATGTTGTGGACGACGCCGTCGGCATCGGGCGCGATGGTCGAGACCACCGGAATGCGTCCTGCCGCAATGAGATCGAGTACCGCGTCTGGGTTCACGGTGGTGACGTCTCCGACCAGGCCGATGTCGGTCTGCTCCCCCTCGACCGCAACAGTGCGTCGAGTAGCGGTGAACAGGTGCGCATCTTCACCGGAGATACCGACCGCGTACGGACCGTGCGCGTTGATCAGGCCGACGAGTTCACGGCCCACCTGACCGAAGAGCACCATCCGGACGACGTCCATCACCTCGGGCGTCGTGACCCGGAAACCACCGCGGAACTCACCCTTGATGCCAAGGCGTGCCAGCATCGCGTTGATCTGCGGGCCGCCGCCGTGCACGACGACGGGGTGGATGCCGACAGTCCGCAGGAACGCCATGTCCGCGGCGAAGGCCGTCTTGAGTGTCTCGTCGATCATGGCGTTTCCGCCGTACTTGACCACGACCACCTTGTCTCGGAATCGCTGCAGCCACGGCAGCGCGTCGGCGAGGACATGCGCCTTCTGATGCTCGCTGATCACGGGATACGTCTCGGTCATGACGAGTACGCCGAGTTCTCTTCGACGTACGCGTGCGAGAGGTCCGTGGTGCGAATGCTCACGGACTCGTTGCCGATTCCCAGGTCGATGTCGAGTTCGATGTCGATCCCGCTCAGGTCCACCTCACGCGCTCCCGGAGCGCCGACGCCGTCGATGCAGACGGGACTCCCGTTGAAGGACACACTGATTCGATCGGGATCGAGCTCGATGGGAGCGATACCCACTGCTGCGAGGACGCGGCCCCAGTTCGGATCGGATCCGAACAGTGCCGTCTTGACCAGGCTGTCGCGGGCGATGGTCCGAGCGCCGATCAACGCATCGGACTCGGACGCTGCGCCGCGCACCGTCACCTTGACCCGCTTGGTGACGCCCTCGGCGTCTGCCATCAACTGATCCGCGAGATCGTCGCACACTGCGAAGACCGCGGCGTTGAGTTCGTCCTGGGTCGGTGTGACACCGCTGGCGCCGGAGGCCAACAGGAGCACCGTGTCGTTGGTGGACGTGGCGCCGTCGACGTCGAGGCGATCGAAGCTCAGGTGGGTGGCGGCGCGCAGAGCGGTATCGAGCTGCTCGGCCGTTGCGACAGCATCGGTCGTGACGACGCACAGCATCGTCGCCAGTGCGGGCGCGAGCATGCCTGCACCCTTGGCCATTCCGCCGACGTTCCACTTGTTCGCGTGGTGCAGCGACGCCTGCTTCGGCACGGTATCGGTGGTCATGATCGCGTATGCCGCGTCGGTGCCGCCGGAGATTCCGCCGGCCAGTTCGTGCACTACCTCGGTGACACCGGGGATCAGCTTGTCCATGGGCAAGCGGTCACCGATCAGGCCGGTCGAACAGACGGCGACCTCGATCGCGCCCGTCTCGGTTCCCCAATTGCTCAGTGCCGAGGCAACTTCCTCGGCAGTCTTGTGCGCATCCTGGAATCCGCCTGCACCGGTACACGCGTTTGCGCCGCCCGAGTTGAGCACGACCGCGCGCAGCTTGCCCGTCGTCAAAACCTGCTGAGACCACAGCACCGGAGCGGCCTTGACCTTGTTCAGGGTGAAGACACCGGCAGCGGCCAGATCGGGTCCCTCGTTGAGCACCAATGCGAGGTCCGACTTGCCACTCTTCTTGATACCGGCAGCAATTCCGGCACCGCGGAATCCGGCAGGTGCGGTGACGCCCTGTGTGCGGAGCAGCCGTCCCCCGGCGACGTGAACCACGTCTGCAACGGTCGCGTCAGGCTCGGTTGCGTTGTCGATCTGCTGCGGATTGTCGGTGCTCACGGAGCTACTCCCACGGTAGAGAGACCTGCGGTCTCGGGTAGGCCAAGGGCGAGATTCATCGATTGCACCGCGCCACCGGCGGTGCCCTTGGTGAGATTGTCGATTGCCGAGATGACAACGAGCTGACCGGCGTCGGCGTCAACGGTGACCCCGATCTGCACGGCATTGGATCCGGTCACGGCACCGGTCTGCGGAAAGACTCCGGCAGGCAGCACGTGAATGAACGGCTCGTCGTTGTATGCCTTTTCGTAGATTTCGCGCGCTTGCTCTTCGGTGGCCGTGGTGGCTGCCGTGCAGGTCGCGAGGATGCCGCGCGGCATGGGCGCGAGGACTGGAGTGAAAGAAACACTGATGTCCTTGCCGCCTGCGGCCGAGAGATTCTGAATGATCTCAGGGGTGTGGCGATGGACACCTCCGACACCGTATGCGCGGACGGAGCCCATGACCTCGGAACCCAGCAGATCGGCCTTCGGCGCCCGGCCGGCGCCCGAAGTGCCACTGACCGCAACCACGTTCACGTGTGAGTCCACGATCCCCGCGGCAACGGCGGGGGCCAGCGCGAGGCTCGCTGCCGTCGGGTAGCAGCCCGGAACGGCAATGCGGGTTGCGCCTACCAATTTCTCACGGGCACCGGGCAATTCAGGAAGACCGTATGGCCAGGTACCGGCATGAGTGCTCTTGTAGTACTTCTCCCAGGCTACGGGATCCTGCAGCCGGAAGTCCGCGCCGCAGTCGATGATGACCGTCGACTCGGGCAGCAACTTGGCGTACTGAGCCGAATTTCCATGTGGGAGACCGAGGAAGACGACGTCGTGACCCGAGAGGATTTCGACAGTGGTCTCTTCGAGTACCCGCGAAGAGAGTGGGAGCAAGTGCGGATGATGCTCACCGAGCGTCGAACCGGCGTTGCCACCGGCGGTCAGCGAACCGATCACCAGACTGCCGTCGGCGTAGGACGGGTGCCCGAGGAGCAGACGCAGAACCTCACCACCGGCGTACCCACTGGCGCCGGCAACGGCGACTCTGATCGGCTTGCGTGCGTTCTCGGTCGTACCACCTTCAGTCATGTCACACAGTATGCATCATTGTGCATCGGAATGCATAATTACTTACCCATGGATCGCCGGATCTCCTCGAGCTTGGCTTTTGCGGCCTTCTGGCGCTCGTCCCACTGCTCGTCGACGGACTTTCCGGCAGAACTCTCGTGTGCCAATTCGGCCGAACCTATGGAAGTACCGAAGCGCCCCTCTATCTTCTCCCGGACACGGTCGAAAGTGGGGACTCCCCCTTCGGTGTAGTCGGGTTCGGGAACTCTCGGGTCGGTCGCAAGTACCACCGGGACGTCGATTATCTCGTCGACCTCCACAACGGTGTCGGGCAGTTCGACTTCTTCGGCGTCGGTGATCGTGTTGTCGTCCTCTACACGGTGCGGCTCGAGGCTCGCGGCAGCGGTGTCCACCACGGAAAGAAGGACCGACAAGCTCGGACGACGCTCGACCACTGCGCGGACGACCGCGAGGAAGTCCTTGTCGTCGAGTGCACTGGCGGCCTCGACTACCTGGTGCACGGACCCATCGTGCTCGGACCCATCGTGCTCGGACCCATCATGTTCGGGCCCATCATTTCGTGACACTGTCAGTCCCTTCTCGAAATGCCGACGGACAACTCCGATCCTTCCACGACTGTCTGCCGAAGGGGTCAGCGTGAGGCGAGGTAAGCGGCAAACGCGTCCTCGCTCGAATATTCGGGGACGTACCCGAACTGTTCCTTGAGCCGCCGATTGTCGAGAACGGGTCGGTACTGGAGAAATCCGACCCGCTCCGGACCGTGTTCCGTTACGCCCAATCGCCGTCCGACGCGTAGAACGCCTCGCAACAGCCATGCAGGAAGCGTCACCGTGCGCTTGCCCATCCGGGAAGCCAACTCGTCGACGGTCAGCGCGCCGTCGCCCGCGACGTTGAAGATGCCCACTTGGTTTCCGGTCACGGCCTCCGCAAAAGCGCCCGCGACATCGGTGTGCCAGACAAACACGAAGGGGCTGTCGCTCCCGGCAACCTTGAGCAGCTTGCGGCGATCGAACAACGCGGTGATCTGATTGTCGACGCTCTCACCCAAGATCGTGCCGATCCGGAAGACAACTTGTTCCAACTCCGGGTGTTCGACGCGATATTCGGCGAGCATCTCTTCGACCAGGCGTTTGTGGCGACTGTAAGTGAATTCGTCGTTGCCTCGGACAGGTACGTCCTCGGTGATCCACGGTGGGTTGTCGGAGTGGTAGCCGTACGCCGCTCCGGACGAAGACACGACGATCCGTCCAACCCCGTGTTCGACGCAGGCCGCGAGCACGTTTCGTGTCCCGTCGACGTCGACGTGGTACTCCTGCTCTGCTGTCGTGTTCTTGCCGGGATTCACGATGGACGCAAGGTGGATCACGACGTTCGGTCGGTACTGACCGAACACCCGCCCCAATTCTGTGGGGTCGCAGACGTCCGCCCTAACGCGGCGGATGCGATCGTCCGGCGTGTCCTTGACGGTGAGGTCGACACAGACGACGGTGATGCCCTGCGCGATCAGTGCGTCGATGACAGCGGTACCCAGGAACCCGTTCCCGCCCGTGACGAGTGCGACGGTCATGCCGGTACCGCCTTTCGGGCGCGTCGCTTGGACCAGATCGTCGCCAGAGCCAACCCGGCGATGATGTCCCAGATCCCCCACCAGCCGGCCACGACGGCCATGCCACCGAGCCCGTCGAAGAACGTGAACACCAGGCCAAGCCCCAGTCCGGCATTGCGGATGCCGACCTCGAAAGAGACGGCGCGACGGCTGTATTCGTTCAACCCGGTGACGGCGCCGCAGAAGTATCCCAGTGCGAGGGCAACCGTGTCGTGCAGGAAGACCGCGAGCAGTACCACCCCGATGTAGTCGACGAAGTACGACGCATTCCCTGACACACCCGCGACGATGAAGATCAACAACGCCACCAACGAACCGTTTTTCACCCAAGGCTGCGCTTTCGCGGCGATCTCCGGGAACTTTTGTGCCGCCCAGATGCCGAGAACGAACGGCACGCCGATGATCAGGGCGATTTGCGCGACCATCTCGAGCGCATTCAGGTTCACGGACTGCAACAGAGCGTCGGTCTCCGGGCGTCGGCTCCCCCAGAACGCGAGATTGAGCGGCATGAGGAAGATCGCGAGGACGTTCGACACCGCCGTCATGGACACCGAGCGTGCGACGTCGCCGCCCGCCCGGTGAGTCAGGACATTCGAGATATTGCCCGGCGGGCAGCACGCCACCAGGATCATGCCGAGCGCTACCGAGGGAGCGGGCGAGAGAATCAGCGTCAGCAGAAAGGTCACTGCCGGCAGCAGCAGGAACTGGGCAGCGATACCCACCGCCATCGCCTTGGGTTTGGTGAGCGCACGACGGAAGTCGTCGACCGAGGTGTCGAGGGCGATCCCCAGCATGATCGCGGCCAGCACCACGTTGAGGATCATCAACGATCCCGGGTTGAAGTTGAGCACCACGTCGTCGATCGGCATCACTGTCCTCCCTTCGTCAGAGCGGCATCGAGCAGTCCGATGTGCCGTCTGATCGCCGATCGGTAGGCGTCCTTGTTCACGTAGTAGGCCATTCGTCCCAGCTTCAGGTACTTGTATCCCCCGGACAGATCGGGAGGAGGACCGGCCGCCGCCGCCGAGAATTCCCGTGCCGCGGCGGGGGCTTCGGTACGTGCGATGATCAATTTGGCCACCAACTCGGCCTGCTCGAAACGGCCCTGCCACCCGAGACCGGATGCTTCGACCATGCCGAGAACAAAGAGATTGTCGTGGCGGCGACTCGCGACGTTGAGGAACAGGTCCGGGGCAGCACCCGACCAGTCCAGGTCCTCGCGCGCGATGAAGGGATAGTCGAGGTGATACCCCGTGGCGCAGAGAACGAGGTCGTAGTCGGCAGACGATCCGTCGACAAACCGCACCGTCTTCCCCTCGAACCGGTCGACGTCAGCGCGCACGTGCACGTCACCGTGCCCGATGTGGTGCAGGATCAACGAGTTCACGACCGGATGCGATTCGTAGATCTTGTAGTCCGGTGCCGGAAATCCGAACCGCACCGGATCTCCCGTGAACTGCTTGAGTACCAAGGTGTCGACGCGTTGTTTGATCCACGGCGGCAACGGCTTTCCCTGATTCAAGGTGTCCGAGGGTCGTCCGAACAGATACTTGGGGACGAAGTAGTAGCCTCGCCGAACGCTTAAATCGACGCACTCGGCCTGGTGGACGGCATCGACGGCGATGTCGCATCCACTGTTGCCCGCTCCGATGACCAGTACCCGCCTTTCGCGGAAGATCTCGGCGCTGCGGTACTCGCTCGTGTGCATCAACGTGCCGGTGAAGTTGCCCCGGAACGTCGGTACGTTCGGCTTCGACAGCGTTCCGTTCGCGATGATCACGCCTCGATACCGCGCGACTGTCGTCTCACCGCTGCGACTACGCGTGGTGACCTGCCACAGCGAATCGACCGGCGAAACGTCGATGACGGTAGTGCCGAAGGCAAAGTGCTTGCGAAGATCGTGGGTATCGGCGTAGTCGCGGAAATACTCGGCAAGTTCGACGTGGCTCGGGTAGTCGGCAACCGAATCCGCCATCGGGAACTCCGCGAATGCGGTGGTGCCCTTCGACGAAATGAGGTGCGCCGACTCGTAGACGGTGCTGTGCGGGTTGTCGATGTCCCAGAGCCCACCGACGTCGTCGTGGCTCTCGAAGCCGTCGAACGCTATGCCGGCTCGATCGAGGTTTCGTGCGCCGGCCAATCCAGACGGACCCGCTCCGATCAGCGCGTACTTGCCCTCTGTGCTCATGGGTCGAGCGTCGCAGATAGTTCGAATCTTGCGGCAATGTGCAGGATAATGACGTTATGAGCGCACTCGATGCCGACAACGATCGCGGGATAGATGAAATCGATCTGAGGATAATCAATGCGCTGCAGCTCGCACCGCGATCGAAGTGGCTTGCGTTGGCCGGCCCACTCGAACTCGACGCCGCGACTCTCGCCCGGCGTTGGAATCGACTGTCCGAATCGTCGTTGGCCTGGGTCACGGTTACTCCGGGGCCACAGGTGCTGGGCACCATCGTCACAGCGATCATCGAAATCGATTGCTCACCAGAACTTCTCGACACCGTCGCGGCACGTCTCACCGTCTTGGCCCACGCCGTGACCATCGAAGTATCAACAGGTAGAGCCGATCTGCTCGTCACAGCCGGTACTGCAGACTTGGCGTCGATGTCGCGCTTCATCTCGGAAGAGATCGCAACCATCGACGGCGTACTCGCGACACGAACCTCGATCATCACACGCTGGTTCACCGAAGGTGGGCGATGGAGACTCAATGCGCTGGCACCGTCCGAGAAGGGTGTGCTGACCACCAGCGAAAACCGTACTGCCGTGCGCGCTCGGTCGACCGGCATTTCCGAAAAGGATCGCAAGGTTCTCACGATCCTCGCCTACGACGGGCGCACTCCCATGAAGGAGTTGGCCGACGCGATCGGTGTCAGTCCGGCTGCGTGCAAACGCCAGATCGACCGGCTCACGTCTTCGGGGTTGGTGGCGCTGCGGTGTGAATTTGCCCGGCCGCTGGCCGGGCTTCCCGTGCTCGCCACACTGTGGTGCCGCGTCGAACCCGAACTTCTCGATACTGCGGGCCGATTACTGAGCCGAGCGCCGGAAGTCCGAAACTGTTTCGCGGTGGTGGGCGCCGACAACCTGGTGGTTCAGTTGTGGCTGCATTCTCCTGCCGAACTCGATGCATTCGAAATTCGTCTGCGCAAGGAGATTTCGGGGCTTTACGTCACCGAACGATCCATCGTGCTGCACCTGCGCAAACTGCTCGGTCACGTACTCGATCAGAACGGGCGCAGAACCTCGACTATCGCCCCGGATGTGTGGTTGCCGAGCCGCACCGATTCACCGGAAAACCGATAACACGACAGAGCCCACGACCACCGGGAGTGGACGTGGGCTCTGTGATCAGTTGAGTAAATCAGCCGCGCATCTGCGCACCGACGGCCTTGGAGGCAGCCTCGACCGCGGCATCGCGAGCCGCGCTTGCCTCGTCCTCGGTCAGTGTCCGGTCGACACCACGGAATCGCAACGCGAACGCGAGCGACTTGCGGCCTTCACCGACCTGCTCGCCCTCGAAGACGTCGAAGAGGCGAATGTCTTCGAGAAGTTCGCCGCCGCCGGAACGCAGAGCTTCCTGGACCTTCGCCGCAGGAATATCGCGATCGACAACAACCGCCACGTCCTGGAGCACTGCGGGGAAGGGCGAAATGCGCGGCGCCGGCAGGTTCTCGACCAACGGCAAAGCGTCGAGGTCGATCTCCAGTGCACAAGTGCGCGCAGGCAATCCCGCACGCTCGAGAACAGCCGGATGCAGTTCGCCCGCATGACCGACTACGTTGCCGTCAACGACAACCTCGGCGCAACGGCCGGGATGCCACGGCAGGTACTGCGCCGCACGCAGTTCCACCTCGACGCCTGCTGCAGCTGCAATGACCCGCACTGCTGCAAAAGTGTCCGAAGCCTCGGCCTGACGGCCAGGACCCCAGGGGCCGCTCGGCTCACGCAAACCACTCAACACTGCAGCGATGTGCACGGGCTGAGCCGGCAACGACGCGATCAGGTTCGCGATCTGCTCGTCCGTCGGGCGACGATCCACCGGCAATGCATCCACCGGCTTGGTATCGGGGCCCGGCAGGACAACCTGCGCGATGCCGTACAGCGAAAGATCACGCTGACCGCGAGAAGCGTTGCGAGCCAGGATCTCCAGCAGACCCGGGAGCAGCGTGGTCGCCAACTCCGGACGATCGGCTTCGAGCGGGTTGAGGACCTTGCTGGTGTTGCGGCGCGGATCATCCGCGTCGAGGCCCCAGACGTCGAAGACGTTGGTGGGCAGGAAGACCGGAGGAAGTACCTCGACGTAACCGGCGTGAGCCACGGCCTTCGACACCGTGCGCTTACGCCGCTGCGACGGAGTCAATCCGCGTCCGGCCGGAGCGGCGGGAAGCACCGACGGGATCTGCTCGAGACCTTCGAGGCGAAGAACTTCCTCGACGAGGTCCGCAGGCTGCACCAGGTCCGGACGCCACGACGGCGGCGTCGCGACCAACTGGCCGTGTCCCTCTTCGCTGACGCCGACCTCGACGTTGCAGCCAACCTGGGTGAGGCGGCGAGCTGCGGTGCCGTTGGGGTACGTGACTCCGGCGACACGATCGGGCAGGTCGATATCCATGCGAATGGCAGCGCGAGGGGCAACATCGCCCACGTCGGTCAGGACCGGCTCGATCCGTCCGCCGGCAATCTCGACCAGCAGAGCGGCTGCGCGGTCGACGGCCGCGAGCGGAATCGCCGGATCGACGACGCGCTCGAAACGCTTACTCGCCTCACTCGGCAGCTTGTGCCGGCGCGCCGTCTTGAAGACTGCGAGCGGATCCCAAGTAGCTCCTTCGAGGAGGATGTCCGTCGTTGCCGTTCCCACCTCGGTGGTTGCGCCGCCCATGACGGCAGCCAGCGAGATGACTCCGGAATCGTCGGCGATGACAACGTCTTCGGGATCGAGCGTGCGTTCGACGTCGTCGAGCGTCGTCAGCTTCTCCCCCGCCTTGGCGCGACGGACCACCAGGTCGCCCTGCACCGAGGTCGCATCGAACGCGTGCAGAGGCTGGCCGAGTTCGAGCATCACGTAGTTGGTGACGTCGACGGCCGGCGAGATCGGGCGAACACCCGAGAGCAGAAGTCGACGCTGCAGCCACCACGGGCTCACTGCCTGCGGATCAATACCCGTGATCTTCCGCATCACGAAACGCGAAGCCTTGGACTCCGGTTCGAGGCGCACCGGCCAGGCTTCACCCTCAGCCGGGTGCGCGGGAACCGAAGCGGGATCGGCATATTCGAGATCGAAGCCGCACGCGAGCTCTCGCGTGAGACCGCGGACCGAGAAGCAGTAGCCACGGTCCGGGGTGATGTTCAGTTCGATGATCGTGTCACCGAGACCGAGCAACTCGTTGCCGTCGGCGCCGGGTTCGGCGGTACCAGGCTCGAGCACCAAGATGCCCGAATGGTCTTTGCCGATACCGAGTTCCGAGACGGAGCAGATCATGCCGTCGGACACCTGGCCGTACGTCTTGCGAGTGGCGATTTCGAATCCGCCGGGCAGCACCGCGCCGGGCAGCGCAACGACGACGAGGTCACCCTCGTTGAAATTGCGCGCGCCACAGACGATGCCGCGAGGCTCGGGTTCGCCGACCTCGACCTGGCAGAAGCGGATCGGCTTCTTGAACTCGGTCAGTTCGGTGATGGAGACGACCTTGCCGACGACCAACGGGCCGTCGATCGCCTCGAGTGTGTCGAGTTCCTCGACTTCGAGTCCCACCCGGACGAACCCGGCGTCCAGCTCTTCCGGGGTCACCTCCCAGTCCGGAGTTGCCCGCTGCAGGATCTCGGTCAGCCAGGATTGCGCTACTCGCACGTCTGCTCAGCTCTCTCGTTTGTCGATAAGTCTTTGTGAAGGTTCCGCGGACCGGATCGGTCAGCCTGCGACACCGAAGGGCAGCGTGAAACGCACGTCACCTTCGACGATGTCGCGCATGTCCGGGATACCGTTGCGGAACTGCAGGGTCCGCTCGAGGCCCATGCCGAATGCGAAACCCGAGTACTCGTCGGGATCGATACCGCTGGCGCGCAGAACGTTCGGGTTGACCATGCCGCAGCCGCCCCACTCGACCCAGCCGGCGCCGCCCTTCTTGTTCGCGAACCAGACGTCGACCTCGGCCGACGGTTCCGTGAACGGGAAGTAGTTGGGGCGCATACGGGTACGCGTCTCGGGGCCGAAAAGGGCACGAGCGAACGCGTCGAGAGTCCCGCGCAGGTTGGCCATGGTCAGGCCCTTGTCGACGGCCAGGCCTTCGACCTGCGAGAAGACAGGCGTGTGGGTCGCATCGAGTTCATCGGTGCGGAACGTGCGGCCCGGGCACACCACGTAGATCGGCACCTCACGCGAGAGCATGGTGCGGACCTGCACCGGCGAGGTGTGGGTACGCAGCACCTGGCGAGAGTTCTCGGGTGCCAGGTGGAAGGTGTCCTGCATCGTGCGCGCAGGGTGATCCGGCAAGAAGTTGAGTGCGTCGAAGTTGAAGTGCTCGGTCTCCACCTCCGGACCCTCGGCAACTTCCCAACCCATCGCGACGAATACGTCGGCGACCTGCTCGGAAATCAGGCTGATCGGGTGACGCGCCCCGACGGGGTGGCGATCGGAGGGCAGAGTGACGTCGATTGCCTCGGCAACCAACACCGCGGCGTCACGCTCGGCGAGGAGGACCTCACGACGAGCGTCGTACGCGTTGTTGATCCGAGTGCGGAAGATGTTGACGCGCTTACCGGCGTCCGCCTTTTCCTTGCCCGGAAGGCTGCCGAGTCCCCGGCGCGCGAGGGCGATCGGGGACTTGTCCCCCAAGTGCTCCACCTTCACGTGCGCCAGCGCGTCCAGGTCAGCGGCGTCCGCCAGCGCCTTCTCGGCGTTCTCAGCCGCAGCGGTCAACGCCTCTTCGGTGAGTACACTCGCGTCGACCTCCGGCGGTGTCGCGCCCTCATTTTTGGCCACGGCTGTGACGCTCCTGTCGCTTCTCGGTTTACTTCTCGTACTGCGTGCTTCTTGTACTGCTTACTTCTTGTACTGCGAGCGAGCATTCGAACTCGCTCGAGCATTGTCTCTGCTCTTGTATTGTCTCAGGCTTCCGCAAATGGGATTCCGTGAGGTCTTCGCGTGCGTTTTCAGCCGTGATCGGTGGCGCGATTTTGCACCCGCGCGCTTGCGTACAGGCAAATTGCCGCCGCTGTCGCGAGGTTCAAGCTTTCGGCGCGGCCATGGATCGGAATCCTGACCCGATGATCAGCCTGCGCGGCGATCGCCGGATCGAGACCGTGAGCTTCGTTACCGAACAGCCAAGCCGTCGGCTTGCTCAGCAACTCGTCGGCCTCGTCGAGATCGACCTCGCCGTCAGCTGCAGTCGCGAGAATCTGAATGCCGGCTGCGCGAATCTGCTCGATCACCGACACCGTGTCTCGATCGCGGACGACTGGCAGGTGAAAGAGGCTGCCCGCCGACGAACGAACGACCTTGCCGTTGTGCGGATCGACGCTGTCACCGGCGAGGATTGCCGCATCGGCACCCACTGCGTCGGCTATGCGAATGACGGTGCCCGCGTTACCTGGTTCGTTGACCTCGACCGGCACTGCGAGCAGTCGGGTCTCCTGATGGACGGCTGCGCTCAGCGGTACATCCAGTAGATCGCTGACGGCAACGAGACCGGGCGGCGTGACGGTGTCGCTCAGAGCTTTGATTGCTCGATCGGTCACAAGAGCAACACGAACTCCAGCGGTCAGCGCCCGATCGATGACGTGCTGATAGCGCTCGGCTGCGTCCTCGGTGTAGAAGAGGTCGTGTACCGGGCGGGCCTCGCCGTTCGAGAGTGCACTGTTCAACAGTTCGGTGACCGAGTTCTCGCCCTCGACGAGGAAACGTCCTGCTTTGCGTCGTTCTGCTGTGCGCAGGAGCTTGACAGCAGAAACGACCCGCGGAGTCCGCTCGGTGAGCGGGTCCACGGGCCGTTGCTGTGATGCGTGAATCAGGCTGCTTCTCCGGCAGGAGCGTTCACGTCAGCCGGCAGAGCGGCCTTCGCGAGTGCGACCAGGCCGGCAAAGGCCTCGGCATCGGAGACAGCGAGCTCGGCCAGGATCTTGCGGTCGACCTCGACCTCTGCCAGACGCAGGCCCTGGATGAGGCGGTTGTACGTGATGTCGTTTGCGCGAGCTGCAGCGTTGATACGCGTGATCCACAGCTTGCGGAACTCGCCCTTGCGCGCACGACGGTCGCGGTACGCGTAGGTGAGCGAGTGGAGCTGCTGCTCCTTGGCCTTGGTGTACAGACGCGAACGCTGTCCACGGTAGCCGCTGGATGCAGCAAGAATTGAACGACGCTTCTTCTGGGCGTTGACCGCCCTCTTTACGCGTGCCACTTGAAAAATCCTGTCAATCTAGGGGCTGAAAGTACGGCCCCGGGTGGTCAGTAAGGGGGCGACTCAGATGCCGAGCATGCGCTTGATGCGCGGAGCGTCGTCAGGGCTGACAACAGCGACACCGTCGAGACGACGGGTAACCCTGCTGGACTTGTGCTCGAGAAGGTGGCGACGGCCGGCCTTCTGGCGCATGAGCTTTCCGCTGCCGGACACCTTGAATCGCTTCGAGGCGCCGCTGTGGCTCTTCATCTTGGGCATGGAGTCCTCAGTTCTTGTTACGTGGTGGATCTTGGGAAATCGACTAGCTGGCCGGAGCCTCGGGAGCGGCATCGCCGGTCGCCGGTGCTTCCGGAGCTGCTTCACTGGAAGCCGGTGCGGCCGGAGCCGGACGCGGAGCAGCCTGAGCCACTGGCGCCTGAGCGCTCTCCTGCGCCTTGACGCGAGTCTTGGCGCCCTTGTGCGGTGCCAGGACCATCGTCATGTTTCGGCCGTCCTGCTTTGCCGAGGTTTCGACGAATCCGAGATCTGCGACGTCTGCTCCCAGACGCTGCAGAAGGCGGTAGCCGAGTTCGGGGCGTGACTGCTCACGTCCGCGGAACATGATCGTGACCTTGACCTTGGAACCGGCTTCGAGGAAGCGAACGACGTTGCGCTTCTTGGTCTCGTAGTCGTGGTCGTCGATCTTGGGTCGGAGCTTCTGCTCCTTGATGACCGTCAGCTGCTGGTTCTTACGTGACTCACGTGCCTTCTGTGCAGCCTCGTACTTGAACTTGCCGTAGTCCATGATCTTGCAGACCGGTGGACGGGCATCAGGAGCTACCTCGACCAGGTCGAGGTCGGCCTCAAGGGCCAAGCGGAGTGCATCTTCAACACGCACGATGCCTACCTGTTCCCCGCCAGGTCCGACCAAACGAACCTCGGGAACGCGGATACGATCGTTGATGCGGGTCTCAGTGCTGATGGGGCCTCCTAGGTTGAACGGTGCGGTCTTCATGACCGCACGCAGCCCGTACCGCCCGCACCCCAACAAAAAAGCCCCGCTGTGATGATTGCTCATCCGCGGGGCCCGATGTCGACCGATCACATAAGATCCAGCTCACGCCGAAACCTATCTCCTCGACTGAGCGAGGAACCTGACGAAGAATTGATCTCCGATAACAGGTGACCGGAACCACTGAACTGCAGTTTCACCTGCCGTGCAGAGGTGGGAGTCGGACTCCACTTGCTGCCCCCGAACAAGTCGGAGGCGGTCGTTGCAACAAGAGTAACAGGTCGCCACAGATGAAAGAAATCGGTGCCGCTCCCAGTGCTGCCGGGAGAGGCCCGATTCAACACCGCCACGGCCTGATGGAATCCTTACAACCATGAGTGAGAACTTCGAGGCAGATCAGAACACCGACGGCGCGAACCCCGACGTCCGCGAACTCTCCGAAGTTCCCGCGGTCGAGGTCATCAGCCGCGCGGCAGTGATGCTGATGAGTTCGGCTGCCGAAAAACTCGGCCTCTCCGACGCCGATCCGTCTTCCAGTCCCTATCTGGACCTCGACGAAGCTCGTCGAGTCATCACGGCGCTTGCCGGACTCGTGACTGCGTCGGTCGAATACCTCGGCCCCCACGCCGGACCCATCCGTGAAGGCCTTCAAGCCCTGCAGCGCGCATTCCGTGAGGCCTCCTCGCACCCGGACGAGCCAGGAAAGGGACCGGGCGAGAAGTTCACCGGTCCGGTCTACTGAGTTGGCAACCGCCAACAAAACTCAACCGATGCCCGAGGACGTCGACGCATTCATTTCACGCGTCGACGACCGCAAGCGTGCCGACAGCGTGGAGTTGATCTCCTTGCTGTCGGCCGCGACCGGCGAGCCTGCCGTCATGTGGGGCTCGAGCATCATCGGTTTCGGGGCACGGCACTACCGGTATGCGAGTGGCCACGAAGGTGACACCCCACTGATCGGGTTCTCCCCCAGGGCCACCGCGCTCACGTTGTACTTGTCGCTGAACTTCGACGACTACACCGACACACTGGCGCGCCTCGGCAAGCACAAGATCGGCAAGGGCTGCCTGTACGTCAAACGGCTGAGCGACGTCGACATGGCAGTCCTGACCGAACTGATCGCGGATTCCGTTGCCGCAGCCCGCAACATGATCGACTGAACAGGTCACCTTCGTGGGGCTACAGGCCGAGCGTCTTCGGGCGGTTGGCCGAACAGGGTCGAATCCCGTGGTGTGAAGTGATCGTTCGTGAGCGTGGCCCGACGCATTCGATCGAGTCGAAACCACCGCACCGCGTCGCGCTGGCGACACCAGCCGATGAGAAACCACTGCCCACGGTCCTGCGCCAGAATGTGCGGCTCAACTGCCCGCACCGTCTCCGCACCGTCCCCATCCACGTAGTGCAACGACACGACGCGACTCTGTTCGAGCCCCTGCTCGACGGCCCGCCGGTTCGTGCGCGAATCCGCTACTACCCCGCCGTCGCCGCGAATCCACACACGGCCACCGAGTTCGGCGACCTTACGACGACTCTCCTCGTCCATCACGTCGAGCAGTTTCGCCAGAGCTGCTCGTCCGTCCGGCGCAAACGGGGCGTCACCGGCCGCCGTCAAGGCCAACGCGATTGAAACTGCTTGCGGAACAGTGAAATTGACCGGCGGTAGCGTGGCGCGACCTACGAGTCGGTATCCACCCCCGGGGCCCGAGCGCGCCTCGATCGCCGCGCCCGACATCATCAGAGTCTCGATATCCCGCTTGATCGTCCGGGTGGTGACACCGAATTCCTCGGACAATCGGGAACACGTAGCCCCTCGATCGCCCTGTCGCCGAAGCTCTTCGACGAGAGCGTGCAATCTCGCAGCTCGATTCACGTTCACCAGTGTCGCAGATTTCGATACCAAACAGTGACATAATTGGTGACACTCTGTTGTCACCAACCTGATTGCACAGTGAGTCCATGAAAACTCACATCGTTCTTGTTCCCGGATTCTGGCTCGGCTCATGGGCTTGGGACGCAGTCCTCCCCCACCTCGAGCGCTCCGACACCACCCGCGTGACCAGCCTGACGCTGCCCGGACTCGACGCCGTCGATGCAGATAGATCAGCGGTCACCTTCGACGCCCACGTCCGCGCAGTCATCGACGCTGTATCGGATTCAGACGAACGTACGGTCCTGGTCGTGCACAGCGGCGCCGGCCCGGTGGGATACGCGGTAACCGATCGCATCCCGGATCGGGTCGCGCGGATCGTCTACGTCGATTCAGGTCCCATGCCCGACGGCGCGGCGCTGCGACCGGATCTGGCCGCTGACGTCGTCGAGATACCGCTGCCGACGTGGGCAGAACTTGAAGCAGACGGCAGCAGCCTCGAAGGACTCGACGAGAAGGCTCTCGAGGCGTTTCGCGCCAACGCCGTCCCCGAACCGGCCGGGCCGGCGCGTGAGCCAATTGTCCTGACGAACGAAAAGCGCTACCAGGTGCCGTCAACCGTCGTTTGCAGCACGTTCCCGTCCGCGGTGATTGCCCAGATGGCCGACGGAGGTCATCCGATGGCCGCAGAACTGGCGAAACTCCCCGTGACGTACGTCGACCTCCCGACCGGCCATTGGCCGATGTGGTCGCGCCCCGAAGACGTCGCCCAGGTGATCCTCGAGGCCGCCGCTTCCTGATCGACAAAGCAGTGATGCCGGATCGGATTCCGACCCGGCATCACTGACCGACTGCTACTTGCTCACCTTCTACTAGCTCACGGAAGCAGCTTTCTTCCGTGGCGCCGCCTTCTTTGCGGCAACTGCCTTCGTTGCACGCTTCTTGGTGATCGGCTTGGCCTTGACGGGCGCGTGCTGTGCGGTGAGAACCTCACTGAGGAACTTGCCCGTGTAGCTCTCGGGGACCGCGGCAACGTCCTCCGGTGTACCTTGCGCCACAACGGTTCCGCCGCCGGATCCACCTTCGGGCCCCATGTCGACGACCCAGTCCGACGTCTTGATCACGTCGAGGTTGTGCTCGATCACGATCACGCTGTTGCCCTTGTCGACCAGACCGTTGATCACGATCAGGAGCTTTCGGATGTCCTCGAAATGCAGACCCGTGGTGGGCTCGTCGAGGATGTACACCGTGCGACCGGTGGACCGCTTCTGCAACTCGGCGGCCAGCTTGACGCGCTGCGCCTCACCACCGGACAGGGTCGGAGCCGGCTGACCCAGTCGGACATAGCCCAGTCCGACGTCGACCAGCGTCTTGAGGTACCGGTGAATAGAGGTGACCGGCTGGAAGAACTCGGCTGCTTCCTCGATGGGCATGTCGAGTACCTCGGCGATCGACTTGCCCTTGTAGTGGACCTCGAGCGTTTCGCGGTTGTACCGAGCGCCGTGGCATACCTCGCAGGGCACGTACACGTCCGGCAGGAAGTTCATCTCGATCTTCAAGGTTCCGTCGCCGGAGCACGCTTCGCAGCGTCCGCCCTTGACATTGAACGAGAATCGGCCGGGCTGGTAACCGCGGACTTTCGCTTCCGTGGTGGCCGCGAACAGGGTTCGAATCTTGTCGAACACACCGGTGTACGTCGCCGCATTCGATCGCGGAGTCCGGCCGATCGGAGACTGATCGACCTGCACGAGCTTGTCCAGCTGATCGAGACCGTTGATTCGTGTGTGACGGCCAGGCACCTGGCGTGCACCGTTGAGCTTGTTCGCCATGACGGTCGCGAGAATGTCGTTGACCAACGTCGACTTGCCCGAACCGGAGACACCGGTGACAGCGGTGAGAACACCCAGCGGGAAACTCACGTCGATGCCGTCGAGATTGTGCTCGCGAGCTCCGACCACCGTGACCTGACGTTTGCGATCCACCGGCCGACGAATGGCCGGAACCTCGATGAAGCTGCGACCCGACAGGTAGGCGCCTGTCAAAGACTCTTCACACGTCAGCAGTTCTTCGTACGGTCCGCTGTGGACGACCTTGCCGCCGTGCTCGCCGGCGTACGGTCCGATGTCGACCACCCAGTCGGATGTACGGATCGTGTCTTCGTCGTGTTCGACGACGATCAGCGTGTTGCCGAGGTCGCGCAGGCGCGTCAGGGTTTCGATCAGTCGCCGGTTGTCACGCTGGTGCAGCCCGATGGACGGCTCGTCGAGCACGTACAACACACCGACGAGTCCGGATCCGATCTGCGTTGCCAAGCGAATTCGCTGGGCTTCGCCACCGGACAACGTGCCCGCGGCTCGCGAGAGGGAAAGGTATTCCAGGCCGACGTCGAGCAGGAAGCCGAGGCGCGCCTGAACTTCCTTGAGGACCTGACCCGCGATTGCCTCTTCACGCGAGCCGAGAGTGAGGCTGTTCAGGAAATCCGCGCAATCGGAGATCGACAGTTCACAGACCTCGGCGATGGACTTACTGCCGAAGTCTCCCGCCGCGATAGTCACCGACAGGATTTCGGGGCGCAGGCGAGCACCACCACACGCCGGGCACGGGGTGTCGCGCATGTACCCGTCGTAGCGTTCCTTCATCTGATCGGATTCGGTCTGTTCGAGCCGGCGGTGCAAGAACGGCATCACACCTTCGAACTCCGCGTAGTAAGAACGGGTACGGCCGTATCGATTCTTGTACCGGACGTGCACCTGCTCTTCGCTGCCTTCGAGGATTGCTTTGCGGGCCTTCGCCGGCAACTTGTTCCACGGCGTCTTCATGTCGAATCCGAGAATGTCGCCGAGGCCGGACAGCAGGCGTCCGAAGTACTCGGAACTCTGGCCCATCGACCACGGCGCGATTGCACCGTCTTCGAGACTCAGGTCAGGATCGGGAACCACCAGATCCGGGTCGACCTCCTTGCGGATACCGAGGCCGGTGCATTCCGGGCAGGCGCCGTAGGGCGAGTTGAAGGAGAACGAGCGCGGTTCGAGATCGTCGATCGCGAGTGCGTGGCCATTCGGGCAGGCCAGCTTCTCGGAGAAACGACGCTCACGATCAGGTGCATTTTCTTCACGGTCGACGAAGTCGAGGACCACGATGCCTTCGGCCAATCGAAGTGCGGTCTCGACCGAGTCGGTCAGGCGCTGCTTCGAGCTCGCCTTGACCTGCAATCGGTCGACCACTACTTCGATGTCGTGCTTTTCCTGTTTCTTGAGCTTCGGCGGATCTGCGAGTGAATGGACGACTCCGTCGACGCGCACGCGCGAGTAGCCCTGGGTATTGAGCTGATCGAAAAGGTCGACGAACTCGCCTTTACGGGTACGGACTACCGGTGCGAGGACCTGGAACTTGATGCCCTCTTCCATCTCGAGCACCTGGTCGACGATCTGCTGCGGGGTCTGACGTGCGATCTTCTCACCACAGACCGGGCAGTGCGCCGAACCTGCGCGGGCATAAAGGAGCCGGAGGTAGTCGTAGACCTCGGTGATCGTGCCCACCGTCGAACGGGGGTTGCGGTTGGTCGACTTCTGGTCGATGGACACCGCCGGCGACAAACCCTCGATGAAATCGACATCGGGCTTGTCCATCTGACCGAGGAACTGACGCGCGTATGCCGAGAGTGACTCGACGTAGCGACGCTGACCTTCGGCAAAGATCGTGTCGAACGCGAGGCTGGACTTGCCGGAGCCGGACAACCCGGTGAAGACGATCAGGCTGTCTCGCGGGAGGTCGAGATCGACTCCTCGCAGATTGTGCTCACGCGCACCCCGCACGATCAGGCGATCCGCCACACCAATTCCCTTCATTGTCAATCGTCCGGGGCCGTCCCCCCGGAGAAGTCTCGAGTGGCCGCGCAAACGCGAGTCCTCGAGCGATCGTCATCGTAAGCCGAGCCACCGACACGTTTTTCTCACCAGGCGAGCCCATCGCTCTACCTGCCCCTATTCGAAGGTAGCCTGCGTTTCATGACGAATCAGCCCATCGTGATCGACGACTCCTACACCGGTCAGGTCTCCCCCGATTCTGCCCCTCAGCGGCGCACAGTCGACGGTGCCGTCATCACGAAGATGTCGGTCGGCCCCATGGACAACAACACTTACCTCGTCGTCTGTTCCGCGACCGGGAAATCTCTCCTGATCGATGCGGCCAACGAGGCCGAGAAGATCATTGCGCTCATCGAACAGGAAGCACCTGTTTTCGATTCCATCGTCACCACCCATCAACACGGCGATCACTGGTTGGCTTTGCAGGACGTCCACGCTGCCACCAAGGTGCCGACCGCCGCTCACCCTCTCGACGCGGAGGTCCTTCCCGTCACCCCGGACGTACTCCTCGAAGACGGCGACAAGGTGACAGTAGGCAATCTGAGCCTCGACGTCATCCACCTGTCCGGCCACACGCCCGGTTCCATTGCGTTGGCTCTGACCGAACCGAACGGGCAGGTCCGCCTCTTCACCGGCGACTCACTCTTCCCCGGCGGCGTCGGCAAGACCGCCGACCCCGAGAAGTTCACTTCCCTGCTCGACGACGTGGAAAACAAGTTGTTCGGAAGGTACGACGACGCGACTGTCGTCTACCCCGGGCACGGCAAGGACACGACGCTGGGTACCGAGCGCCCGCACCTGGCGGAATGGCGCGAGCGCGGTTGGTGACGTTTCACCTGTTCCGTACTAGACCCCGCTAACCGACTTCCTGACTATCGACCTGTTCACCGTCGACGCGAAGTCGCGGAAGCCAGGTCGACAGAGTCCGGCCGAGTCCTTCGACCATCCGTTCCCCGAACACACACAGCGTGCGTTCCCACGGATGGCCGAAGGTCCCCTCCGTGAAGTCGTCACGACTGAATATGTAGTAGTCGCCGTTCGGATAGATCGGGACACGCCACTCCGCCAACTCTTTCGCGGCAGCATGCGCCTCCGCGTCGAAGGTGTAGCCCGGATGCTGCCAGTCCAGAACGACGAAGTTGGGATCGTCGTTCCAATCGGTGACAAAACAGCGCAACGCTTCGGCGTTGATCGCATCCACGCGAGCGGCCCACGCCCCTGGAGTCGCAGCTGGCGCCGCACCCAAATCGAAGACCACGGCCGGCGTCGGCTCAGCGATACCTTCGTGGTCACAACACCATCGTGCTCGAACGGTGCGCATTGTGTGACACCGTCGAACACGCCGTATGCGGATACGCGGTAACGGATACTTCAGAACGGTGTGTCCGGATCGGTGGAGAAGTCATCGACGCAGTACAGCGCGCTTCGGCGACCAGGAATCCGTCAACCGGGTCAGGCGTCGCGGGATCGCCGAACCGGACCAATTCCTTGTGAGATCGCTAGGGTGGAAAACGAACCTACATCGGGAGGCTTGAAACATGCTGGTACGTCGAATTGCTCGTCCACTGCTTTCCACGATCTTCATCGCCGGGGGAATCGATGCTTTGCGCAACCCCGCTCAGCGAGCAGCCAAAGCGTCACCGCTGATCGACAAATCCGTCGAGACGCTGCCAGGAGCAGTGACGCAGAAGGTGCCTGCTGATCCGGAAACACTCGTCAAGATCAACGCCGCCGTCCAGATCGGCGGCGGTGCCCTGCTGGCCACCGGCAAGGCGCCGCGCCTCGCGTCGTTGGTCCTCGCGGGGAGCCTGGTACCGACCACGCTTGCCGGTCACGACTTCTGGAACGAAACCGATCCGTCACTGCGAGCGATGCAGCGGACCAACTTCATCAAGAACGTCAGCCTGCTCGGCGGACTGATGATCGCGTCCGTCGACACCGAGGGCAAGCCGTCGCTCGGCTGGCGTGGCCGCCGCGCCGCGAAGAAGGCTCAGGCGTCTATCGCCGCGGCACTTCCGTTGGTCGCATCGCAGACCGATCACACGAGCGATCGCGTCGAACACGCTCTGTCGGTGGCGTCCGAACGCGGTTCCGAACTTGCCGAAACCGCGAAGGCGCACGGCACGGATTGGCTCGAACTTGCCAAGGAGCGCAGCTCCGAGTTCGCGGAGATCGCGAGCAAGCGTGCCGCGGAATTCGGAGAGGTCGCCAAAGAACGCGGCCCGGACATCCTCGAAGTCGCGCAGAAGCGCGGCTCCGAACTGGCCGAGACCGCACGTGAGCGCAGCGCCGAACTGGCAGAGCTGGCGAGCAAGCGCAGCTCCGAGTTCGCCGAACTCGCGCTCGAAAAGAGCAACGAGTGGGCAGAAACGGCGTCGGAGCAGACCGAGGTGCTGGGTAAGCGTGCCCGAAAGCGCGCCGAGAAGGCGCTCGAAAAGGCTCGCGCCAAGAAGGACGAATTGACGCACTGAGTGCACCGAAAAACACGGTCAGGCCACCTTCGGGTGGCCTGACCTGTATCTATGCGGCAGTTCATCTGGGGGAACTAGACTGTCTTGGCGCTTTTGCAGCGCGTGAATTTCTCATCAAGCCTAGGAGATCCTTTGCCCGACGCGGACCCGTCACTGAACGAGCAAGAGCTCGAGCAGCAGTACGTGACGATGTTGTACTCCCGTCTCGACGATCTTCGAAAGTATGCCCAAACTCGCTTGAGCACGGTCCTCCTCGAGACCGGCGGAACCCCGCAAGCACGCAGTGAACGCGAATCCTTCAATGCCATGTACACCGAGGATCTCGCCAAGTACGACGCAGCCGAGAACGGAATGTGTTTCGGACGCATCGACTTCGACGACGAGCGACGCTACGTCGGCCGACTCGGCATTCTGGACACCGACAACGACTACGAAACGCTACTGCTCGACTGGCGAGCTCCGATGGCACGCCCGTTCTATCTGGCGACGCCCGCGGCACCTGAAGGCGTGAAACGACGACGCCATATCCGCAGTCGGAGCCGAACAGTCACCGGAATCAACGACGAATACCTGGACCTCGACGCTGCCCGAGCCGCCGGCGTGGTGACCGAAGCCGGCGGCGTCGCCGGTGAGAGCGCACTCCTGGACGCTCTGAACGCAGCGCGTACGGGTCAGATGAACGACATCGTCGAGACCATTCAGAGTGAGCAGGATGCCATCATCCGCTCCGAGCACAAAAGCGTTCTGGTGGTCCAGGGCGGTCCGGGTACCGGCAAAACCGCGGTCGCCCTTCACCGTGCCGCGTTCCTGCTCTACACCTACCGCCAGCAACTGGCCAAGGCCGGTGTTCTCATCATCGGGCCGAACGCGACGTTCCTCGACTACATCAGCCAGGTCCTTCCTTCACTCGGTGAGACCGGAGTTCTGCTCTCGACGATCGGGGACCTGTACCCCGGAGTGCGTGCGACTCGTACGGATTCCCTCGCCGCCGGTGAGATCAAGGGTTCCCTCGCGATCCTCGACGTACTCAAGAACGCCGTCCGGGATCGGCAGGAAGTCCCGTCGAAGCCGATCACCCTTCGATTCGACACGTACGACTTGAAGCTGGATCGCAAGACTGTCACGAAGGCTCGCGGACGTGCTCGGTCGTCGCGTCGCCCACACAACCTGGCGCGCCCGATCTTCGTGGCAGCAGTCATCGAGGCGTTGGCACTGCAGATGGCCGAACTCATCGGCGGCAACCTCGTCGACGGCGGCTCACTCCTCAGTCGCGACGACATCGCCGACATTCGCGACGAGATGCGTGAGGACGCGGACATCATGTCCGCCATCGGAAAGCTGTGGCCTGAATTGTCGCCGCAGCAAATCCTCGCGGAACTGTGGACCTCTCCGGCGAGGTTGGCCAAGGCAGCGCCGCAACTCGACGACGCCCAACGCGACGAGCTTCTGCAGAGCGTCGGACCGGGTTTCAGTGCGGCAGACGCTCCCCTCCTCGATGAACTGGCCGAGATCCTCGGAGTCGACGATGCCGCCGAACGCGAACGCGCACAACGTGAATGGCGCGCGCAGATCGCCGACGCCCAGGGCGCCCTCGACATCCTCACCGGCTCTGCACCACAGGATCTCGAAGACGAGATGGACCCCGAGATCTTGATGGCGTACGACTTGATCGACGCCAGCCAACTCGCCCAGCGCCACGATCAGGGCCAGCGCCAGACCACGGCAGAACGCGCTGCCGGCGACCGAACCTGGACCTACGGTCACGTGATCGTCGACGAAGCCCAAGAGCTCTCCGAAATGGCGTGGCGAATGCTGATGCGGCGCATACCGAATCGCTGGATGACGTTGGTCGGCGATACAGCTCAGACCGGTGATCCCGCGGGAACCTCGTCCTGGCAGAAGATTCTCGAGCCTTACGTCGCCAAGCGCTGGAAGCTCACTGAACTGACCGTCAACTACCGAACTCCCTCGGAGATCATGGATGTCGCGCACCGTGTGCTCGAAGAGATCGACCCGGAGCAATCCGTGCCCCGGTCGGTACGCGACAGCGGATTCGCGCCGTGGGCACTCAAGACCACGGCCGAAGAATTGGAATCGACCGTGCGCCGTTGCATCGAGTCCGAGTCGCATCCCGGTATCACCGCAGTGATCGCCGGTTCCGAGGTCGTTGCCGATCTGGCGGGCATTGCGAGTGAGACCGTAAGTGTCCTGTCGGTCAAGGACGTCAAGGGACTCGAGTTCGACACCGTGTTGATCGTCGAACCTGCCGACATTCTCGACGAGTCACCACGCGGAATGAACGACCTCTACGTCGCGTTGACCCGCGCTACCCAGAGGCTCGGCATCATTCACGTCGAGTCGCTCCCCGCGGTTCTCGACGGCGTCGCGGCAGCAGAGTTGGCCTTCGATTCGTGAGCCTCACGGAGTAGGTTCGTGCGTGACACCACGAATCGTGGTGTCACCCCAATTTGTGTCGACGACTGAAGGAATGACCCCTCGTGCTTGGCCTGCCCGCAAGTTCCGCCGCACCCTTCCGCAAGATCGCTCGCGTGGTGATCGGTGTCGGGATGCTTGCGGCGGTGACAGCCGGTTGTTCAGAGGATGATTCGAGTTCAACGGCTGCTGCAGGCAGCGACGACATCGCTGCCGTTGCTGCCGCACCGACCGAAAAACCGGTAGACGATGCAGAACGGCTGCGGGCGGCGCTTGCATCTACCGGGGTCAAGCCAGCCTTTTCCGACGACATGTTGCAGGCGCTCGGTGACGGTGTCTGCCAGCAGCTCGCGGCCGGCACGGATCGAGCGATGATCATCGCGAATCTGCGGACGGTATCGCTGAACGGCGCGAGCGAACCGATGGTCACCACCGGAAACGACTCGGCCGCATCGACAACGCCCCCCAGCGCCGATCAGCTGGCTGAAGTGTTCGTCGATGCGGCCGAGGCCGACTACTGCCGGTAGGTCAGCGAACGGTGTGCACGATCAGGACATCGGATGTCGCCTTGCGCGCCGCATCGGAAGGCACCGATCCGAGCAGACGCCCGGTCAGTGTGTTCAATCCGCGATTTCCGACGACCAGCAAGTCGCCCTTGACCTCGTCGAGCAAGGCGAGAAGCGATTCGACGGGAGCGCCGACGATAGCGCGCTCGACAACATCCTTGGCACCCTGGGCATGTGCGCGCTCACGAGCGGTGCGAAGGATCTCGTAGGTCGGAGCGGAACCGGTGACCTGGTAGGCCTCGTTACCCAACGCATCAGCGGCAGCGCTCACGTCCTTGGGATCAGCCGGGTAGTACGCACATGCGATGACGAGCTGAGCGTCCGAGCCACTGGCAATGGCGGCAGCTCTGTCGACTGCCTTCAGTGACGACTCGGAGCCATCGGTTCCTACGACAACGGTCCGGTAGGCACTCATTCATTCCTCCATGGTTACGGGACGGACGGTACGGCCGGCACCGAGCGCAACGCTGTTGCGCCCGCTCGACAACCGCTGCGCTGACATTAGCGGGATTGTGCCGCGGATAGTGTTATTTGCAGTACACGCCACAAGCCCACAATGAATGTGATTCTTCGTCACAGACACATTTGTGCGGCGGTGACCACTCAGCGAAGTTTGCCGAAGCGGGGCCCGAACAGCGCCGCCGGAAAAACTTCCTGCTCGACCAGGGCGGTACGCCACGGCGTCGCCAATTCCAGCAACCGCTTGGCACCCTCCTCACCCAGCGCATCCCACGGAGCCAAAGCGAGGTCGTCTGTCAGGTCTTCGACGACGTCACGCAGTTCCTGCCCGTCCTCGGTCAGTGCACCGGACGAACGATCCAGCAGTTCGCGGTCCTTCAAACTCTCGACGGCCTCGTCCCACTGTTCCTGCGACCATCCGCGGCGAGTCTGCGCGAACTTGCGCTGAAACCCGATTCCCGTCGCGGTGTGCGTGATCAACGCGTCCAGGCCGTTCAATCCCGCGGTCTGAAGAGCCGCAATGTGGCCGTCGCCGCGATACTCACGCAGCAGTGTCAGCGCGTGCCAGAAACGCAGGTGCGGTTCGGTCGGCCAGTCGAGCGACGCCCAACCCGCGTACAGGGGGCGGCCGTCCACTCCGGGGATGTTCTGAGCCGCGATCGACACGAGTTCGGCGGCCTCGGCCATGTCTGCCGATCCTGTCACGTCCGCACCGAACAGGCGGACGTACGCCGCGTCGATTGCCCGATACCGCGCGGCGACAACCTCTGTGGGCCTTGCCAATTCCCAGGCACGTGGGATGACGCTGGCGATCAGTTCGGGATTGAAGTTGAAGAAGGTGGCCGTGACGACAGTCGCGGGTGGAGCGCCGAGCGGTGCTGATCGCCCCGCGAAGTACACCATTCGGCCGGGCTCCAACCCGACGCCGACAAGCTCCTTCTCCGTCTCCGGGACGAAGTACGCCAACGAGTGGAGAAGTTCGAGCGTCCGCGCGGTCTTGCCTGCAGTCTGTGCATCCATACCTGAAACCGTAGCGGTCGAGAGCACGAACCCACGCGAGGCGACCTACTTGAGACCCGCGGCGTCCATCCCTCGGAGCTCCTTCTTCAAATCCGAGATTTCGTCTCGCAATCGCCCAGCCAACTCGAACTGAAGGTCGCGTGCAGCGTTCATCATCTGATCGGTGAGTTCCTTGACCAGATCTGCCAATTCGGCCCGAGGCATCGATTTGGTGTCGCGCCCCTCGTACACACCGGCACTGACCGCACGACCGGCCTCACCCTGCGCACGCCGACCACGCGTCGCATTGCGACCCGAACCACCGACGTCCACGGACGCCGCAGTGTCCTCTGCCTCCTCGTACACCTGATCGAGAATGTCCGCGATCTTCTTGCGTAGAGGTTGTGGGTCGACGCCCATCTTCTCGTTGTAGGCGACCTGCTTCTCGCGCCGCCGCTCGGTTTCCTCGATGGCCTGCGCCATGGATGCGGTGATCTTGTCCGCATACATGTGCACTTGACCGGAAACATTTCGAGCCGCTCGACCGATCGTCTGAATGAGGCTGGTGGAGCTACGGAGGAAGCCTTCCTTGTCGGCATCGAGGATCGCGACCAGCGACACCTCGGGGAGGTCGAGTCCCTCACGCAGGAGGTTGATGCCGACCAACACGTCGTACTCGCCCAGGCGGAGCTGCCGGAGCAGCTCGACTCGCCGGAGTGTATCGATATCCGAGTGCAGATACCGGACGCGAATTCCGAGTTCGAGAAGGTAGTCGGTCAGGTCTTCCGACATCTTCTTGGTCAACGTCGTGACCAGCACACGCTCGTCACGTTCGGCACGCTCACGGATCTCGTGAACGAGATCGTCGATCTGCCCCTTGGTGGGTTTGACGATGACCTCGGGATCGATCAATCCGGTCGGGCGAATCACCTGCTCGACGAACTCACCGCCGGACTGACCCAACTCGTACTTACCGGGTGTCGCCGACAGGTAGACGGTCTGACCGATCCGCTTACTGAATTCTTCCCAAGTCAGAGGGCGGTTATCGGTTGCCGACGGTAGCCGGAATCCGAATTCGACCAGGTTGCGCTTGCGCGACATATCGCCCTCGTACATGGCGCCGATCTGCGGAACGGTCACGTGTGACTCGTCGATGACCAGCAGGAAATCTTCGGGGAAATAGTCGATCAAAGTTGCG
The DNA here is from genome assembly GCF_009707305.1 of Rhodococcus sp. AQ5-07. NCBI lineage: Bacteria > Bacillati > Actinomycetota > Actinomycetes > Mycobacteriales > Nocardiaceae > Rhodococcus > Rhodococcus sp. AQ5-07. The sequence continues at coordinate 1,917,976 of NZ_CP046099.1, forward strand.
GGGGCAGTTCCGGGGCCACGGCCGTCGATGTGGCGCGAGTAGTTCTCGATGCCGGAGCAGAATCCGACCTGCTTGATCATCTCTAGGTCGTACTGCGTTCGCATGCGCAGACGCTGAGCTTCGAGAAGCTTGCCCTTGCCCTCGAGTTCCGCGAGCCGCTCTTCCAGTTCCGCCTCGATGTCCTTGGCTGCACGCTCCATGCGTTCAGGACCGGCGACGTAGTGCGTCGCCGGGAAGATGCGAACCGTGTCGACCTGGCGAACGATGTCCCCGGTCAGTGGATGTAGGTAGTACAGCGCCTCGATCTCGTCACCGAAGAATTCGATGCGGACCGCCAGCTCTTCGTAGGAAGGAATGATCTCGACCGTGTCGCCGCGCACGCGGAACGAACCTCGCGTGAACGCCATGTCGTTGCGGTTGTACTGAACGTCGACGAGCAGACGGAGGAACGCGTCGCGCGGTACCTCGACACCGACGTCGAGCTGAATCGAGCGATCGAGATACGACTGCGGTGTACCGAGGCCGTAGATGCACGACACCGAGGCCACCACGACCACATCCCGTCGTGACAGAAGGCTGGACGTTGCCGAGTGGCGAAGCCGCTCGACGTCGTCATTGACCGACGAATCCTTCTCGATGTAAGTGTCCGTCTGGGCGATGTACGCCTCGGGTTGGTAGTAGTCGTAGTACGAGACGAAGTACTCGACCGCGTTGTTGGGAAGCATTTCCCGAAGCTCGTTCGCGAGCTGAGCCGCCAAGGTCTTGTTCGGAGCCATCACCAAAGCCGGGCGCTGCAGCTTTTCGATCAACCACGCTGTTGTCGCGGACTTACCGGTACCGGTCGCACCGAGGAGGACAACGTCCTTCTCTCCCTCATTGATCCGTTTTTCAAGCTCGGCGATAGCTGCCGGCTGATCGCCTGCCGGTTCGTACGGGCTGACGACCTCGAAGCGCGCGTCTGAGCGCTCGATGTCACCAACCGGCCGAAACTCGGAATGCGCGACCACGGGATGTTCGGAAGCAAACGCCATGAAACCAGGGTAGGCGCACCCACCGACACAATGCCTGCTCGTCCGCGTTCAGCCGAAAATGCAGTTCGGCGGTAGGTTCTTCGACCATGAGCGAGGAACGTCCCCACATTCACCGGCCGAAGGTCGAAACCTTCGACATCGCAGCTCGCACCAACGTCGATCCCAAGGGTTTCGTTCGCCCGGTCGAGCACTACCGCGAAGAACCGTGGGGGCTGTACATGGCGCGCCACGCCGACCATCCCCGGTTTCACTACCTGGAGTCCTGGATCATTCCCGAACTCGGAATTCGAGCATCGATTTTCCACTTCACACCAGAGCATGTCCGCGACTGGGATTTCTATGTCGACATCGGCGACTTCACCCGCGGTGAGCAGGTCTGGACATCCGAGGACCACTACCTCGACCTGATCGTGCAGACCGGACGCAGCATCGAATTGCTCGACGTCGACGAATTGCTCGAGGCGAACACCGCCGGGATTCTCGACCCGAAGACGTCAGAGCGCGCGATGCTGAACGCGGCCCGCGCTATCGACGGCATCGCCGCCCACGGTCACGATCTCGAAGCCTGGCTCACCTCGGTGGGCATGCCGGTCACGTGGCGCTGAGCAGTTAGAGGGACCAGCCTGATTTCTCGGCCCACTCCCACGCCCGGTGGAAAGCGGCGTCGAACCACGGCGTCTTGACGCCCAGGTAGGCGTCGATCGCAGCGGCGTAGTCGTCGATGCCTGCGGCACTCTCGGCTGCCTTGACCTTGAGTTCGGCATACTCGGCACGCGCCGACGCATCGGCGCGAAGCCAGTCGCGGAAGAGGATCGCGAACTGCTGACCGGGCCAACCGTCCACCCGAATGTGAATATTCGCGCGGCGCCCTGGATCGGCACTGCCGTGAATCCGCTTTGCCCACACCGCCGGATCGGTTTCACCACCGAGGTACGACGGTTTCGGGTCGTCGGCGGCGATGTGCTCGATCCGGGGGAACCCGGCAGCGGCCAGATCTTCCGCGAGGTCGTCGGCAACGCCGAGGTGCTCGACAGTGATCTGAATGTCGATCACGTCCTTGGCATCGAGACCAGGCACCGCGGTCGATCCGATGTGATCGATACGGCGCGCGCGGTCGCCGGACGCCAGCGACAACCGGCCGATGATCCGTTCGGCCTGTGCCGGCCACGACGGGTCAGCTGGAGCCAGCTCCGGCAGTGCACGTACTACCGTGCGCTCGCGGAGATTCTTCTCGAAAGGTACAAGGCGATTCGCCCACAGGTCGCGGACCACGTCGTCGAGTGAACCCGGCTCTCCGCTGTTGTCGAGCCACACGTCGGCAACCGCACGACGCTGATCGTCATGTGCCTGCGCTGCGATGCGCGCACGAGCGTCGGATTCCGGCATACCGCGTGAGCCCACCAAGCGTCGAACTCGTTCCTCCTCGTCGACGTAGACGATGACGACCAGGTTGAACGCCGGCGCCATCGAACCCTCGACCAACAGCGGAATGTCTTGAACGAGCACTGCATCCGACGGCGCAGACGAGATCTGCTCCATCGTCCGCGCACCGATAAGTGGATGGAGGATGCCATTGAGAGTTCCGCGTGACGTGTCGTCGGCAAACGCCAACGAGGCCAGCGCGGGGCGGTTGAGGCTGCCGTCCTCGGACAGAATCCCGTCGCCGAATGCATCGACCAGAGCGGCCAGGCCAGGAGTACCGGGCTCGACCACTTCTCGGGCGATCAGGTCGGCGTCGACGATGACGGCTCCCAGTTCGCTGAGGATTTTCGACACTGTCGACTTACCGGCTCCGATGCCTCCAGTGAGGCCTACTCTCAACACACTCGACAGTCTCTCATCTCCGCGCCCGAGAGATTGAGACACGCCTACCGATCGAACACGCCGAGGCGTTCGAGGCTCAAATACCACAATTTCGGTGACCGTGCGGTTATGTTCTAGCGAACGCACCTGTACCTGCACCTTCTCGAGAAAGTGGACGCCATGCGAGCAGATCGCGACCATCACGGTCAGCACCGCCTCGGAATGCCGAACGGCGTGCACTGCATAGAGTTTCCCGAAGTTGCTTTTGCCCTGGCAGAGCACCGTCGTACGTGGTTCACGATGCTCGTGAGCCAAGGCCGACACAGCTTCGCATCGATGCGTAAGCGCACAGCCGAAGCGACCGCCACCTACTGGGTGCCTGCTCCCGCAAACTGAGTTTTTTCACGAAGTACAAAATGACCGGCAACCCTACGGTGCCGGTCATTTCTGTGTTCACTCACTGAGTTCTTCGCGCGCCAGTGGTACCTGACCGAGAAAAGAACCCCGCCCCTGCAAGTGCAGGGGCGGGGTTCTTCAAAGATCTCGCTTGATCAGATCAAGCGGTAATCCTTATGCGTTGCCCGACAGCTTCTCGCGAAGTGCGGCGAGCTGCGCATCGCTGGCAAGCGATCCGCCAGCGGACTCTGCCGGAGCGGAGCCGGCAGCAGCCGGAGCCTCAGCATCGTCTGCAGCAGCCGTCTCCGAGGAGTAGCCGGCAGCAGCGGTGGCAGCCTCAGCGGCCTCGTCTGCAGCGGTCTTCTCCATCTGAGTGGTGTGCATCTTGTGGCGACGCTCAGCCTCGGCGTAGCGGTTCTCCCACTCTTCGCGCTGCTTGTCGAAGCCCTCGAGCCATTCGTTGGTCTCGGGATCGAAGCCCTCGGGGAAGATGTAGTTGCCCTGCTCGTCGTACGAGTCGGCCATGCCGTACTTGGACGGATCGAACTCGGCGTTGTAATCCTCGTTGGCCTGCTTCAGCGACAGCGAGATACGACGACGCTCGAGGTCGATGTCGATGACCTTGACGAGTGCATCGTCGCCGACGCCGACAACCTGGTCCGGAACCTCGACGTGGCGCTCAGCGAGCTCCGAGATGTGAACGAGGCCTTCGATTCCCTCTTCGACGCGCACGAATGCACCGAACGGAACCAGCTTCGTGACCTTGCCGGGCACGATCTGGCCGATGGCGTGCGTGCGGGCGAACTGACGCCACGGATCTTCCTGCGTTGCCTTGAGCGACAGGGAGACGCGCTCGCGGTCCAGGTCGACGTCGAGAACCTCGACGGTGACCTCGGTGCCGACCTCGACAACCTCGGACGGGTGATCGATGTGCTTCCAAGACAGCTCGGAAACGTGAACCAGACCGTCTACGCCGCCCAGGTCCACGAATGCACCGAAGTTGACGATGGAGGACACGACGCCCTTGCGGACCTGGCCCTTCTGGAGCTGGTGCAGGAATTCGCTGCGAACCTCGGACTGAGTCTGCTCGAGCCATGCGCGGCGCGACAGGACCACGTTGTTGCGGTTCTTGTCGAGCTCGATGATCTTGGCCTCGATCTCCTTGCCGACGTACGGCTGGAGGTCGCGGACGCGACGCATTTCGACGAGCGAAGCGGGGAGGAAGCCACGAAGACCGATGTCAAGGATGAGGCCGCCCTTGACGACCTCGATGACGGTGCCCTTGACGGCCTCGTCCTTCTCCTTGAGCTCCTCGATGGTGCCCCAGGCACGCTCGTACTGAGCGCGCTTCTTCGACAGGATCAGTCGACCTTCTTTGTCCTCCTTGGTGAGGACGAGAGCCTCGACCGCATCTCCCACGGAGACGACCTCGTTGGGGTCGACGTCGTGCTTGATGGAGAGCTCACGAGAAGGGATGACGCCTTCGGTCTTGTAACCGATGTCGAGCAGAACCTCGTCGCGGTCGACCTTGACGATGGTTCCTTCGACGATGTCACCATCGTTGAAGTACTTGATCGTGGCATCGATGGCGGCGAGGAAGTCCTCGGCGGAGCCAATGTCGTTAATGGCAACCTGCGGCGAGGTGACGGTTGTGGAGGGCATATGTTGAATTGCTCCGGACGAGTTGTGGTCGGTTGATGGATTTTGTCGGACGAGATGCGCAACTGTGGCGTACAAATGTTGGAAGTACTTTTGTGAAGTACTAGATCGAAGTACCCAGCTGCATCAATAACGAACAACCGAATACCGGATCACATTCCACACCGCGGAAGCGCACCGCGAGCTCCCTCGGTCCAACTGATTCCGAGACCTTGGTAAAGATCCCGTATAGACAATCGGTCGGATGACAGACACTCGCGTGAGTAAGACTACGCGTCGGCTATCTTGCCGGGCAAACCCGGGTACCCTGCGCCCGCATCACCCGTTCTACTGTGTTGTACATGTCTGACGAGCGCCATGCCGCCGCCAATTCCATTCTCGGCACCAGCGGTGTCGGCCGGGTCCGTGTCGATTCCAGCGCCAGCGACCGTGCCAGCCGTGCGTGGTGGGACGCCGACGCCGACGATTACCACCGAACCCACGGCGAGTTTCTGGGCGTGAACAGCGCGGAAGGTGAATTCGTCTGGTGCCCCGAAGGGCTGCACGAGGGCGATCACCACTTACTCGGCGACATAGTCGACAAAGACATATTGGAAGTGGGTTGCGGCTCGGCGCCGTGTGCCCGATGGCTCGCCGGACACGGTGCTCGGGCCGTCGGTCTCGACATCTCGATGGGGATGCTCGCCCGCGGGCAGGACGCGATGAATGCCGGCGGACCGGCAGTCCCGTTGATTCAGGCAAGTGCGGAACTCCTGCCGTTTGCCGACGAGAGTTTCGACATCGTCTGTTCCGCGTTCGGCGCCGTCCCGTTCGTTGCCGATTCGCAGCGAGTGATGAACGAAGTCGCCCGGGTTCTGCGTCCCGGCGGATCGTGGGTCTTTGCCGTCAACCATCCGATCCGATGGATCTTCCCCGACGATCCCGGGCCGAAGGGCTTGACCGCGACCCTCCCCTACTTCGACCGCACCCCGTATGTCGAGGTCGATGACAACGGAGTCCCCACCTACGTCGAGCATCACCGCACCATCGGCGACCGGGTTCGTGAGATCGTCGCGGCCGGACTTCAGGTGCGCGACATCATCGAGCCCGAATGGCCGGAGTGGTTGGACCGCGAATGGGGACAGTGGAGTCCCCTGCGCGGCCAACTCTTTCCGGGCACTGCAATTTTCAGCGCCGTCAAACCCTGACGGCTACAGCAGCTTCGACAGGAACGCCTTGGTCCGATCGTGCTGCGGATTGGCCAGGAGTTCCCTGGGCTCGCCTGCCTCGACCACAACTCCCCCGTCCATGAACACCAACTGATCTGCGACCTCGCGGGCGAAACCCATCTCGTGGGTGACGACCACCATCGTCATGCCTTCTTTGGCCAATTGCTTCATCACAGTGAGAACTTCACCGACGAGTTCGGGGTCGAGCGCGGATGTCGGCTCGTCGAACAGCATGAGCTTCGGGTCCATCGCGAGAGCGCGGGCGATGGCAACTCTTTGCTGCTGACCACCCGACAACTGGGCCGGGTAGGCGTTGGCTTTGGCGCTCAACCCGACCTGATCGAGGAGGTCCTTCGCTCGTTCGACAGCCTTCTTCTTACTGACGCGCTTCACCTGCGTCGGCGCTTCGATGATGTTCTCGAGAGCGGTGCGGTGCGGGAACAGGTTGAAGTGCTGAAACACCATCCCGATGTCGCGGCGTTGTTTGGCCGCTGCTCGCGGGTGGAGTTCGTACAGTTTGCCGTTCTTCTCCGAGTAGCCCACCAGGTCGCCGTCGACGTACAGTCGGCCGGCGTTGACCTGCTCGAGGTGATTGATGCAGCGCAAGAACGTCGACTTGCCCGACCCGGACGGCCCGACGAGGCACAGAACTTGGCCGGGATCGATTTCGAGTGAGACCCCTTTGAGAACCTCGAGCGCGCCGAAGTTCTTACAGACCCGGTCTGCCTTGACCATCGGTGTCATCTGCGTTCTCCTCCTGGAATATCCGGGAGTGTCTCCACTACCGTTTCTTTGCCCTGTGCGTCGGCGAGTGCCTGAAGCTGGCGAGTGGTAAGCGTCCTCGTCGACCCTTTCGAATAGTGGCGTTCGACGTAGTACTGGCCGACCATGAGAACACTGGTCATTGCGAGGTACCACGTAACCGCGACCATCAAGAGTGGGATCGGCTCGAAATTTGCACCGGATATGTCTCTCGCTCGTCCGTAGAGTTCGGTACTCAACGGCACTGCGGTCACCAGCGAAGTCGTCTTGAGCAAGCTGATCAATTCATTGCCGGTCGGTGGGATGATCACCCGCATCGCCTGGGGAAGGACCGTTCGCCGCATCGTCTGGCCCCACGTCATTCCCAAAGCCACTGACGCTTCGGTCTGACCTTCGTTGACCGAGGCGATACCTGCACGGACGATTTCGGCCATGTACGCCGCCTCGTTCAATGCGAGTCCGATGACTGCGAAGAGAAACGCCGCCTGGAGATCTTGCATGTCGAAATGCACGAACTGATGGACGAACGGAACGCCGAGATCGATGCTCTTGTATATGGAGGGGAAGAGACCCCAGAAGACGAGCTGGACGTAAACGGGCGTGCCGCGGAAGACCCACAAATACACCCAGGCAGCGGACTTCAGCACCGGGTTCGGCGACAGCCGCATTACCGCGAGGACGATGCCCAGAACGATCGCGGCTGCCATCGACAGAATTGTCAGTTGAATGGTGACCCAGGCGGCCTTCGAAATTCGAGCGTCGAAGAGGTACTGGCGGTAAGTCGCCCAGCCGAACTGTTCATTGGTCGCCGAACCGTAGATAAAGAGCCCCACCAGGACCACCACCACGACTGCTGCGACCCATCGGCCCGGTCTGCGCAGTGGGATCGCCTTGATCGGCGCCGGATCGCCAGTCTCAGTTGTTGTCATGTTCATCAGCTTTCCGCGCCGTTGATCTTGGATACTTCGATGACGCCGGCCTCGACACTCCAGGTCTGCGCGATCTGTTGATAGACACCGTTGTCGATCAGGTACTGCATTGCCTGCTGCAGGGCGGGACCAAGGGCGGAACCCTTCACGATCGGCCAGCCGTACGGCGCCGAATCAAAGGGCTCACCGGCAGCTTCCATCCGCCCCTTACTCCGTTTGATCGCGTAGCCGGTCACTGGCGAATCAGCGGACAACGCGTCGACTCGACCCAGGATGAGAGCATTGGCCGCATCGTCCTGACTGTCGTACTTGATCTTCTCGATGGGCGGCTTGCCCGCAGCAACGCATGCCTCGCTCTTGGCGGGTACTTCGTCGATGTCCTCGGTAGTTGTGGTCTGTACCGCCACTCGCAACCCACACGCATTGTTCGGGTCCACGGGATTGTCCGGCCGCTGAGCCCACTGGATACCTGCGCTGTAGTACGTGACGAAGTCGACCGACTTCTCCCGCTCCTTGGAGTCGGTGAACGAAGACATGCCGAGGTCGTAGCTTCCCGACTGGATAGCGGGGATGATCTTGTCGAAGTCGGCCTGGTTATAGACAGCTTCGACCCCGAGCACAGTCGCCACTGCGTTCATGATGTCGACGTCGAAGCCGACGATTTTGCCATTCTCATCTTTGAATTCGTTTGGTGCGTAAGGAATGTTGACCCCGACCTGCAGCTTGCCCGACTCCCTGACGTTCGGGGGCAACAGGGCGGCGATCTCGGGCACCTTCTGGATGTCAAGTGGCGGCCCCTCCGGAACGAGGCCCTCGTTGTTGGTCACACACCCGCCGCACAGTGCGACGATCAAGCCCACCAACAAGACTCGCACCACGTTGGTGCGGATACGCCCGCCACTGCTCGAGCCATAACCCACGCCACGTGGCCTTGGTGCCCGTGCGTTTTCATCGACCACGACTCTGCTCTCCACTCGTCGATCGCCGCACTTGCAACGTCCATCCGAAATTCAGTCGAACGGTAGGTTACGGCAGGAGTTCCACCGTCGCCGACTTCGCAAGATTCCGGCCTGTCGTACAAGAATCAGCGACGCAGAGTGTGTGCGTACACGACTTCGGAAAATTCGCTGGTCGATGCCAAACCGCCGAGGTCGGCGGTCGCGATACCCGACGCGATGGTCGTACGAACCGCGTCTGAAATGCGGCGTGCCGCCGCAGACAACAACCGATCTCCGCGCGCATCACCGAGCCAGTCGAGCATCATCGCACTCGAGAGGAACAGTGCCGTCGGGTTCGCCCGGTTCTTCCCGGCAATGTCGGGTGCTGCACCGTGCGCAGCCTGAGCCATGACCTGCGTCTCGGCAGCGTTGATCGACGGCGCGGTTCCGAGTGAACCGGACAGCTCGCCCGCCAGATCCGACAAAATGTCGCCGAACATGTTTTCGGTCACCACGACGTCGAAGTCTCCGCCGCGTCGAACGAGGTGCGCCGCCATCGCGTCGACGTGCTCGTCGTCGACGACTACGTGGGGGTACTCCGCGGCGACGGTTCGGCAGGCGTCGCGGAAGAGGCCGGTGGTCAGTGTCAGGACGTTGGCCTTGTGGACGATCGTGACGTGATTGCGCCGACGCGACGCCAACGCGAAGGCAGTGCGTGCGATCCGTTCGCATGCAGCGCGGGTGAACACACCGACGGCCAGGGCGACGTCTGGCGTCGGCATGAATTCGCCGCTGCCGACTGCCATGTTCCGATCCGCGTACAACCCCTCGGTGTTCTCGCGGACGATCACCAGATCCATGTCGGGGACCATCGCCTTGACGCCGGGGAACGCTGCTGCCGGTCGGATGTTCGCGAACAACTCGAACTTTTTCCGGATGACGCCGCCGGGGGTGAGTTGTCCGCGAAACCTCTCGGGATACGACGCGCTGTCATGGGGTCCGAGGATCCAGCCTTGCAGCTGCCCCAACCCATCGATGGTTTCGTCGGGAATTGGCGTGCCGTGAGTGTCGATGGCCGTACTCCCGAGCGGAAGCTCGACCCACTCGACGGGCGGAGCGTGAACCGATGACAGCGCCGCATCCACGATCTGCCGTGTCGCCGGGACGATTTCGTGGCCGATTCCGTCGCCGTGCATGAGTCCCAGCCGCATGGCCGGAGTACCGATTGCGCTCGCACCTGTCATCAGGCAATCATTGCTCACCATGGTCCAGTCGGTGGAATTGCTCCTCGATCCGGTGAGTGAGTCGGCAGTGCGAGCACAATGGCAGCTACTCGCCGACGCCGGATTACCGAGTCAGGCCTCTCATCACAGCCCGTCCAACCGTCCGCACATCACGCTGTTCGTCGCCCGTGAGATCCCCGCGGAGATCGACGAACTGTTGGTGCGGCGCTTCTCGGCCCCGGACTTCGAGGTCCGGCTGGGTGGCTACGTCGTGTTCGGCGGCAAGCAGATGGTCTTGGCGCGCTCGGTTGTTCCTTCGCGTGCACTCCTTCACCTGCACCGAGAAATAGCCGAGTCAACAGTTGGCTCGACGGCACTTCCCGCCCACGTCGAGCCCGGCGCGTGGACGCCTCACGTGACGCTCGCCCGACGCGTCGAACCTGCACGTCTGGGTGAAGCCATCGCCCTGCTGGGCACCGACGTGATTCAAGGGCGCAGCGGCGGGATCAGGCGCTGGGACGGCGAACAGAAGACGGAATGGTTACTGACACCGCCGGTGTGACAGAGCGGGTTGCACGTCGGGTTACCAGGATTCCCGCGATCACCGCCAGCGCACCAACCGGCTGATTCCAGCCAACGCTTTCGTCCAAGACTATTGCGCCGAGAGCGACGCCCACCACTGGACTGAGATAAGTGACGGTGGACGCCGCAGTCGGCCCCCACCCCTGAACGACGTTGGTGTTCCAGATGAATGCGAGCCCGGTCCCCAGTGCGCCTAGAGCGATCATCGACAGGACGACTGCCGGCGTGAGGTGCATCGGCGTGTTTGCGACGACCGGAGAGGCCAGAACCATCACGAAAGCACCGATACTGATCTGCACAAGCGCGACCGTACGAGTGTCGACGCCGAGAGGAAGCACGAAACGCCTGAGGTAGACAAACGAAATCCCGTACGACGCAGTCGCTCCCAGGCAAGCGACCTGAGCACTCACACTTCCGCCAACGCCGAGATTCCACGGCGCCAACACGATCAGCACCCCACCGAATCCGAGAAGCAACCCCAGCGACTTGTATCGCGTCAGCGTCTCCCCCGGCAGAAAGGCAAGGGAGACAGCCATAGTCATCAGTGGCGTGGTGGCGTTGTAGATGCTCGCGAGTCCCGAGGACATGTTTTGCTCCGCCCAACTGAACAGCAGCCACGGCACGATGCATTGCGTCGCTGCGAGAAAAGCCAGGTGCTTCCAGACACGAAATTCCCTCGGTAGGCCGATCCGGCTGACCGCTGACACGAGAACCAGCGCGAGCGCACCGAAGACCAAGCGCCACAGAACTACCTGCGTGAAGGACAGACCTTCGAGCCCGATCTTCATGAAGAGGAAACTGGCTCCCCACACCACCGCAGCTGCGGTGTATTGAAAGGCCAGACTTGCCCTCAAAGGGTGAAGTCTCCGTGCGGACTGACGTCGTGACGAGTGTCGGGCGTTCGGCCGGCAAGAGCTAGTACGTTCAGGACCAGTAGGACCAGGAGGCTGACGACGATGATTGCCATGTGTTCAGCCTGACGGAATGTCCCACGTGGCAGTAGTGGCAGAAAAGCCAGACTTGGACGATTTTCTGCCACTTTCCCATTTTTCTGTCACACTCGAAAGATGCTCGCGAAAGTGGTGGTCCCACTGATGCCGATGACCGAGGCGTTCGAACTCGGCGTGGCATGTGAAGTCTTCGGCTTCGACCGATCCGACGACGGCCTCCCCACCTACGACTTCTCTCTGATAGCCGCAGTTCCGGGCCCGATCCGAACGCGGTTCGGTTACAACATCGATGTTCCGTACAACCTCGATTCTCTCGACGACGCCGACCTCATCGTCGTTTCCGCCGGCGGAACTTACGACGCCGGCGACGCGTACATGTGCTCACCGAGTCCCGACTCGAGTGTCGATCCCCTGCTGGTCAAACTCAACGAGGCCGTAGCCCGGGGCGCCAAGGTGGCGAGCCTGTGCACCGGAGCGTTTGTCCTCGGCGCAGCTGGACTACTGGACGGAAGGCGATGCACGACGCATTGGCGGCACGCAGAGAGGCTTGCCCAGACGTATCCGGAAGCCAAGGTCGATCCGGACGTGTTGTACGTGGACGAAGATCCGGTGTTCACCAGCGCAGGCACCGCGGCAGGAATCGATCTGTGCCTGCACATCGTGCGAAAGGAACAGGGTTCTCGTGTCGCCAACGGCATCGCGAGAAGGATGGTGGTGCCACCCCACCGTGACGGTGGGCAGGCCCAGTACGTCGCCACTCCCCTCACCTCGACGCCGAGTGCAACCCTTGCCCCACTCCTCGACTGGATGACGGAGAATCTCGCCCTCGACCTCACTGTCGGAATGGTCGCGGCCCGAGCGAACATGTCCGCTCGCACATTTGCCCGCCGTTTCCAAGCGGAAACGGGAACAACTCCCGCCCGCTGGCTCAGCGATCAGCGAGTACTGGCCGCCCAGCAACTCCTGGAGAATTCGGACCTCTCCGTCGATGTCATCGCAGAACGCGTCGGTTTCGGCGGCGGCGCCGTGCTTCGCCAGCACTTCATCCGGCTTCGCTGCACCACGCCCCAGGCCTACCGCCGGACGTTTCGGGCGACCGAGAACGCAAGCTGAAATCGGCTCAGGGAAGAATCAGCGGTTCCGGGGCGTTGCACACACCAACAGCCCGCACAATGGAAAGGACCCCTGTGGCCACCCAGACACTCACCCAGCAGAACTTCGACGAAACGATCAACGGCAGCGACGTCGTCCTCGTGGACTTCTGGGCCTCCTGGTGCGGCCCGTGCCGCCAGTTCGCACCGACGTTCGAAGCCTCTTCGGAGAAGCACGCCGACGTCGTTCACGCCAAGGTCGACACCGAGGCCGAGCAGGGAATCGCAGCGGCCGCCAACATCCGCTCCATCCCCACGATCATGGCCTTCCGCGAAGGCGTACTCGTGTTCAACCAGGCCGGCGCTCTTCCCGCCGCTCAGCTCGAAGAGCTCGTCACTCAGGTCAAGGCACTCGACATGGACGAGGTCCGCAAGCAGATCGCAGAGCAGACCGCATCAGCTGAATAGCGAAAAGAGCGCGCTCCGAATCGAATTCGATTCGGAGCGCGCTCTTTTCGTAGCCAGACTGTCTTGACGCCGACTCAGTGAGCCGCGCTGTCCCAGCTTCGACCGGTTCCCACCGAAACATCCAGGGGTACCGACAACTCGATGGCTGTGGCCATCTTGTCCTTGACCAGTGCGGTGACTTCCTCCAACTCGGAGGCGACCACTTCGAGCACCAATTCGTCGTGCACCTGCAACAGCATGCGCGACTTCAATCCGGCTTCGGCGAGAGCCTTCTGAACATTGATCATCGCGACCTTGATGATGTCGGCTGCGGTGCCCTGGATCGGCGCATTCAGGGCAGCACGTTCGGCCACCTCACGACGCTGACGGTTGTCGCTGTTGAGGTCCGGCAGGTAGCGACGACGACCGTAGAGCGTCGAGGTGTAGCCGTCCTTACGTGCCTGCTCGACCACCGCGTGGAGGTAATCCCGCACGCCGCCGAAACGAGCGAAGTACGCATCCATCTGCTGCTTCGCTTCTTCGGTCGAAATCTTCAACTGCGACGCCAATCCGTAGGCACTGAGCCCGTAGGCCAGACCGTAGGACATCGCCTTGACCCGGCGACGCAGTTCAGGAGTTACCTCTTCGATCGGTACACCGAATGCGCGCGAGCCGACAAAGCTGTGCAGGTCCTCACCGGTGTTGAATGCCTCGATCAGCCCCTCGTCGCCTGACACGTGCGCCATGATGCGCATTTCGATCTGGCTGTAGTCGGCAGTGAGCAGAACGTCGAACCCCTGCCCGACTACGAATCCGTCGCGAATCTCGCGCCCCGCGTCGTTTCGCACCGGGATGTTCTGCAAGTTCGGATCGGTCGACGACAGACGCCCGGTCGCGGCAACCGTCTGGTTGAACGTCGTGTGGATGCGACCGTCTTCGGCCACGGCCTTGAGAAGACCGTCGACGGTCACCTTCATACGCGTCGCATCACGGTGCGCGAGAAGGTGTTCGAGGAACGGGTGTCCTGTCTTGTCGAACAGACCCTGCAACGCCTCGGCGTCGGTGGTGTAGCCGGTCTTCGTCTTCTTCGTCTTGGGCATGTCGAGTTCTTCGAACAAGACCACCTGCAGCTGCTTCGGCGAACCCAGGTTGATCTGCTTGTCGATCACCTCGTACGCGGAGTTTGCGGCGTCGGCGACCTGGGAGGCGAAACGGCTCTGAAGATCGTGCAGATGCGCGCTGTCGACGGCAATGCCGGTGGCCTCGATCTGAGCGAGCTCGATCGTCAACGGCAGTTCCATGTCGGAGAGGAGCGACTTGGACTCGATCGACTCCAACTCGGTGTCCAGTGCAGCTGCCAAGTCGAGAACGGCCTGAGCGCTGAGCATCGCGGTCTCGGCTGCTTCGGCATCGAGCTGTTCGGTGTCGTCGAGCAGTGAAAGCTGTTCCTGGCCGGATGTTTCGGCGCGCAGTTCACGCTTGAGGTAGCGGAGCGAGAGGTCGTCGAGATTGAAGCTGCGCTGGCCCGGCCGGACGAGGTATGCGGCCAGAGCGGTGTCGCTGGTCAGTCCACCGAGCGTCCAACCACGCCCACGCAGAGCGTGGATCGCCCACTTGGCTTCGTGCAGCGCCTTCGGCTGCGATGCGTCGGCGAGCCAATCACCGAGAGCTGCTTCGTCTTCCGGTGTTGCCGTCGACGCCGCGATGTATGCACATTCACCGTCGGAGGCCGCGATCGCGAGTGCAGTGACGTCGCCGGCAAACGGAGTTCTGGTTCCGAGCACTGTGACGCCGTGACGCTCACCGGTTCGCGCGTGGGCATCGAGCCACGCGGCAACCGCACCCGGGGCGAGTGCGTCGCCGCTGACCTCGAACCCTTCCTCTGCTTCGGGCTCGGACGACGACAGGGTCGCGAACAGTCGATCGCGGAGAACCTTGAACTCGAGATCGTCGAACAACGCATGAATCTTCTCGCGGTCCCACGGGGCCAACACCAACTGCTCGGGCGTGTACGGCAGCGGAACGTCGCGAACCATCTCGGTGAGCTGACGATTGAGCAGGACGTTTGCGAGGTTCTCTCGTAGTGAGTCGCCCACCTTGCCGCGGACCTTGTCCACGTTGTCTACCAGTCCCTGCAGGTCACCGTACTCACGGATCCACTTGGTAGCGGTTTTCTCGCCGACGCCGGGGATACCGGGGAGGTTGTCACTCGGGTCGCCGCGCAGGGCAGCAAAATCCGGATACTGCGACGGAGTGAGGCTGTACTTCTCCTCGACGGCCGTCGGCGTGAATCGGGTGAGCTCCGAGACACCCTTCTTCGGGTAGAGCACAGTGACGTTGTCGGTCACCAGCTGCAGCGAGTCGCGGTCGCCGGTCACGACGAGAACCCGGTATCCGAGTGCCTCCGCCTGCGTGGTCAACGTGGCAATCACGTCGTCGGCCTCGAAACCTTCCTCGGCCATGACCGGGATGCCCAGCGCGCCGAGAACGTCCTTGGTGATGTCGATCTGGCCCTTGAATTCGTCCGGAGCCTTCGCGCGCTGCGCCTTGTATTCGGGGAACAGGTCGGCGCGAAACGTCTGACGCGACACGTCGAAAGCCGCGGCCAAGTGGGTGGGCTGCTCGTCACGAAGAAGGTTGATCAACATCGACGTGAAGCCGTACACCGCGTTGGTGGCCTGCCCACTGTGTGTCTTGAAGTTCTCTGCAGGCAGCGCATAGAAGGCGCGAAATGCCAACGAATGCCCGTCGAGAAGCATCAGAAGAGGGCGATCGTCCGCCTTGCCGGTGGTGCCGGCTGAAGCGGTGGACGTGCTGGACCGAGTTGTGGTTGCGGGGCTCACGGTTCATCAGTCTAGGGATCGCGACCGACATCGACGCCTTCGCCGTTGTTTACGCAGGAACAGACACAAGAATCGGACAATTGATGCAGCCTTCGGCCTTCGATACGGAACCGAAACATCCCGGAAATCTCAGAACCCCATCTGAAGCGAACGGAGCCGTTAGAGTCCGGAAATCGCAGCAACGAAACAATCCCTGTGCTGCGCGGCACCTTTGTCCAGACGCGCTATTCCCGACCCGCTCGGAGGACGTACGTGGCCCCACCCGTAGTGAAACGGCAGACCCTCGCGACACTCAGCCGACTACTGGCCTTTGCATTACTGACGTTCTTCGCATTACTCAGCCTGGCCGGAACTGCTTCGGCTCAGGAACCGACCACTTCCCCTACACCGCCGACCCCGACAGCACCCGCAACACCGACAGCACCGGTTCCCGACAACGCTGTCCCCGTCAGCGGCAATCTCAACAACGGCGGCACACGCCTCGAGGGCGTCACCGTCCGTGCGCTCGATTCTTCCGGTACGGAAGTCGCCACCGGAGAATCGGCATCGAACGGCCGTTGGGAACTGGCCGTGGCACCGGGCACCTACACCTTCGAGATCGTTGCCGACACACTTCCAGACGGGGTCAGTGTGCAAGCCGCTGTCGAACGCGAGGTGGTGGCCGGCCGCGCGAACACCGTGATCTTCTCGTTCGGCGAGGTACGTACCGCCTCGAATGTCAGCTTCGGCGAGAAGCTGATCCGCACGACGGTCGACGGTCTGCGGTTCGGCCTCGTGATCGCGATCGCCGGTGTGGGTTTGAGCCTGATCTACGGCACCACTGGCCTGACCAACTTCGCTCACGGCGAGATGGTGACGTTAGGAGCCGTTGCTGCCTGGGTGATCAACACGTCCTTCGGCGTTCCGCTGATTCCCGCCACGATCCTCGCGATCTTCGTCGGCATCGGCATCGGCCTGCTGACCAACGGAATCGTCTGGAAACCACTGCGTAAGCGCAAGACCGGGTTGATCGCGCAATTGGTGGTCTCGATCGGTCTCGCGATTTCATTGCGCTACTTGATCCTGATCTTCTTCTCCGACCGCGCCGAACCGTTCCACGACTACCAGGGCCAGGTCGAGAAGAACTGGGGCCCGATCGCACTGACCGACGCCAACGCGATAGTCATGATCGTCAGTCTTGTCGTCCTGGTCGGCGTCGCACTGCTTCTGCAGAAGACTCGCATCGGAAAGGCCATGCGTGCCGTCTCCGACAATCGTGATCTCGCCGCTTCGTCCGGTATCAACGTCGAGCGCGTGATCATGTTCGTCTGGGGTCTCGGCGGCGGACTGGCCGCCCTAGGCGGTGTGCTGTTCGGTATCTCCGAACTCGGCGGACGCGTCCAGTGGGAAATGGGCTTCAAACTGTTGCTGCTCATGTTCGCCGGAATCACCCTCGGTGGTCTGGGAACCGCGTACGGGGCGCTACTCGGCTGCGTCATCGTGGGACTTCTGGTCCAACTCTCGACGCTCATCATCAACCCCGATCTCAAATACATCGGCGGACTTCTCGTCTTGATCGTGATCCTCGTGGTTCGCCCCCAGGGCATCCTCGGATCCAGACAAAGGATCGGGTGACGAACATGGACATCATGGGAGCTTTCCAGGTTTCCTTCGCCCAGTTGATCGGGCCGTCGGCAATCTTCTACGCACTGCTGGCAATCGGGCTGAACCTGCACTTCGGCTACGCCGGACTGCTCAACTTCGGTCAGATCGGTTTTGCCCTCCTCGGCGGCTACGGCGTCGGCATCATGACCGTGACCTACGACCAGCCGTTGTGGCTCGGCATCCTCGTCGGACTTACCGCAGCCGGGCTCCTCGCGCTCGTGCTCGGTATCCCGACGCTGCGTCTGCGCGCCGACTATCTCGCCATCGTGACCATCGCCGCTTCGGAGATCCTGCGTCTGATCTTCCGCTCGACCGCGTCGGATTCGGTGACCGGTTCCACCAATGGCCTGTTCGGTTTCGCAGACCCGTTCACCGCACTGAGCCCCTTCGACTCGGCCAAGCAGTACTCATTTCTCGGCGTGAAGTTCTACGGAGACGACCTCTGGTCGATGGTCGTGGGGTGGACGCTGGTCTTGATCTTGTGCGGATTTGTCTACCTGTTGACGCACAGTCCGTGGGGGCGCGTCCTCAAGGCGGTTCGCGAAGACGAGGACGCAGCGCGATCGTTGGGCAAGAACGTCTTCGTGTACAAGATGCAGGCGCTGGTTCTCGGCGGTGTGATCGGTGGTCTGGCCGGTGTGTTCAACGCTTTGCAGACCAAGTCCATCAACCCGGACTTCTACTCGACCGCGCAGACGTTCTTCGCGTTCGGCGCACTGATTCTGGGCGGGGCGGCAACAGTATTCGGCCCGGTGGTCGGCGCAATGTTGTTCTGGTTCCTCCTCGCCATCCCTGATGCCTTGTTGCGTCAGGCGATCTCCGGCGAAAATCCGCTGCTTTCACTCACGGAACAGCAAGTCGGAGCCACCAGGTATGTCCTGCTCGGATTGATGATTGCTCTCCTGATGGTCTTCAGACCGCAGGGAATACTGGGTAACAAGCGGGAGGTGCAACTCAATGCTTGACGCCGATACCAGAGCACAGATCTTTGCCGACGTTCCTCACCTTCCCGGATCGGCGAAACCCGACCCGGTACTGGTCGCTGACAACGTCTCGCGGACGTTCGGCGGTCTCAAGGCCGTCGACGTCGATCACCTCGAGATTCAACGAGGGTGCATCACGGGTCTGATCGGTCCAAACGGTGCCGGAAAAACGACGCTCTTCAACCTCCTCACCGGATTCGACCGGCCGGACACCGGTACGTGGTCGATGGACGGTCAATCGCTGGGCCGCATGTATCCCCACCAGGTAGCCAGGAAAGGAGTGGTACGGACGTTCCAGTTGACCAAGGCGCTCTCCAAACTCACCGTGCTGGACAACGTACGTCTCGGTGCCACCGGCCAACGAGGTGAACGCATTTTTGCATCCCTCGTTCCGTGGATCTGGAAAGGCCAGGAACGCGAGATCACCGAACGCGCCAACGAACTCCTCGCACGATTCAAACTCGACACCAAGGCAGACGACCTCGCCGGTTCACTCTCCGGTGGGCAGCGCAAACTGCTCGAAATGGCTCGCGCACTCATGACCTCGCCCTCGGTGGTGATGCTCGACGAACCGATGGCGGGGGTCAATCCTGCTCTGACGCAAAGCCTGCTCGGACACATCAAATCATTGCGCGACGACGGAATGACGGTCGTGTTCGTCGAGCACGACATGGACGTGATCCGAGATATCAGCGATTGGGTGGTGGTCATGGCGCAGGGCAGCGTCATCGCCGAATCCACCCCGGACGAACTCTCGTCCAACACAGCCGTCGTCGACGCATATCTGGGCAGCCACCATGACCAGGCCCTCGAGTTCGACGACAACGGAAATCCGGTGGGCGAGACGGCCGTTCTGGCCGCCGCCCTGGCTGAAGCCGAGGTCGAAACCCTCGAGTCGGGCGGGGACCTGTCGGAACCCGACGTCGACAACCTTCCGGCCGATCTCGCCGCGACGCTGGAATCGAGTCCCGAGGAACCGCGCGGAAGGCACGAGAAGCCATGAGCGAGAACCACGCACGTTCACTCACGCCTGCAGAGTTCGCCGCGACGGCCGAGGAGCATCAGCGACTGTCGGCAGGTGCCCTACTCCGCGCCGACAGCCTCGTCGCGGGCTACATTCCCGGCGTCAACATCCTGCGTGAATGCAACTTCTTCCTGAAGGAAGGGGAAATCGTCGGGATCATCGGACCGAACGGCGCAGGCAAATCGACACTCCTGAAATCACTGTTCGGACTGATACCGGTACGCGAAGGGTCGGTCACCCTACGCGAGGACAACATCACGTCTGCACCCGCTCACGTCCTCGTTCAGAAGGGAGTCGGGTACGTCCCTCAGACACAGAACGTCTTTCAGACTCTGACCATCGAAGAAAACCTCGAAATGGGCATTTATCTGCGTCCCAAGGCATTCGCGGAACGATTCGCCTTCGTGAGTGAACTGTTCCCTCTTCTGAGTGAACGACGAAAGGTGAAGGCCGGCGCACTCTCCGGCGGC
The DNA here is from genome assembly GCF_009707305.1 of Rhodococcus sp. AQ5-07. Taxonomy (NCBI): domain Bacteria; kingdom Bacillati; phylum Actinomycetota; class Actinomycetes; order Mycobacteriales; family Nocardiaceae; genus Rhodococcus; species Rhodococcus sp. AQ5-07. The sequence goes on from NZ_CP046099.1 coordinate 1,937,959, forward strand.
GAACGCCAGATGGTCGCGATGGGCCGGGCCCTGATGATGGATCCGTCGGTGCTGCTGCTCGACGAACCGTCCGCGGGCCTGTCCCCCATGTTCCAGGACGAGGTGTTCATCCGCTGCAAGAAGATCAATGCTGCGGGTGTCTCGGTCATCATGGTCGAGCAGAACGCGCGCCGCTGCCTTCAGATCTGCGACCGCGGCTACGTACTCGATCAGGGTAAGAACGCGTACACCGACACCGGCGCCAATCTGATGAACGACCCCAAGGTGATCGAGTTGTACTTGGGAACGCTCGCTGGCAGCAAAGAGAAGTAGAACAGACACGAGAATGGGCCAGGGTCTCTCGACCCTGGCCCATTCTCGTTGGCTGCTTACTTGCCCACGACCACGAATCCTTCTGTGGTCAGCGTGTTCTCAGGGCCGAACTTGAGCTTTCCGTACGAACCGATGGACGGTTCTCCCGAATCGTTGAAGTCCAACTCACCGGTGATGCCGTCGTAGTCGATGTCGGTTCCCGCCTTCACCAACGGCAGGCACTCGACATAGGACGTGCACTTGGTGCCACCTTCGGTGACGCTGTTGATGTTGGCTGCAATGTCGGTACCGGCCGTCGACTTCGCCTGCTCGGCAGCGAGCGCTGAGATCACCACCGCGTCGTACGACTCTCCGGCGTAGTTGAAGTCGATCAGAGAGGGGTTCACAGCCTTCAGACGATCCTGGAAGGCAGCTCCGACGTCCGTCAGGGGCGTGGTTCCCTGCATGGTGTCGAGCAACGGCTTCGCCACGGATTCGCCGAGCGCGTTACCCATGTTGCCGTCGACGCCGTACATCGCCATTCCGTCCGACGGGCCGATGCCCACTTCGTGCATGCGCGTGATGATCTTCGCCGACTCCTCGAAGCCCACCAATGCCACTGCATCCGGATTGAAGTTCTTGACTTGATCGACTTCGGAGTTGAACGACTGCGCGTTCGGGTCGTAGATGATCTTCTCGATCTGATCGGAGGGGACGCCCGAATCGATCAGATTCTTTTCGATGTTGTCCGCCAGACCCGTCCCGTACGGGTCGTTGAGGGCCATGATTGCTACGCGCTGACCACCGTCGTCCGAAATGAGCTGTGCGACGGCCTGAGCCTGCAGTACGTCCGTCGGAGCGGTGCGGAAGTACATGCCCTTGTCGGGGTAGCAGACGAATTGGTCCGAGGTGTTGGCAGGCGAGAACATCACGACGCCTGCGCTGGCGATCTTGTCGATCACCTTGAGCGAAACCGAGGACGACGCGGCGCCGACGATGACCTGAGTGCCTGCAGCCAATTCGCGGTCGACGGTGGTGTTGGCGGTGTCCGTTGTGGTGTCACCCGAATCGCCGGGAATCAGCTGGACCGGTTGGCCGAGAACGCCTCCGGCAGCATTGACGTCGTTGACTCCCAGCTGGGTGCCCGCGACCATCGGCGGCCCGAGGAACGACAAGCTGCCTGTATCGGGAAGTAGCGTACCGATACGCAGCGCTTCCGTGGACGGGGTGGCGCCGGCCTTGGCCTGCTCCGGGGTGCAATCAGTCGTGACGGATGTCGTCGCGGCGGAAGCGCCGGACGTAGAGCCACTCGAAGACGAGTCATCCGACTTGTCCGAGCTACAGCCTGCAAGTGCCAGTGATGCCGCGCCGAGAACTGCAGCAGTACGCACAAGTGTTCGTCTAGCCATCCCACGCTCCTAAGATCAGCCGGTGCTCGCGCCACCCGAACTGGCGCTCGCTGTGGGATCAGACGCTAGACCTTGGAACCGTTTCGCGATCCTTCAAGAAAGCCCTGTGACCTGACTGTTATCTGAAGGCGCACAGTGTTTACACGGCTGTAGCGCTGCGCGACGTTTCGACGGTCGACGCAGCCACTCAGTGCAGCCGGATAACCCGGACACTTTGCTCAAGCGTCCGGTTCACCGCCCAGAGTTTCCAGTACGACCTGTGCGACCGCCTTCATCGTGGAGCGCCGATCCATCGCGGCGCGCTGAATCCACTTGAACGCCTCAGGTTCGGTGAGCGCTTGGCGAACCATCAGAACACTCTTGGCTCGCTCGATCAGCTTGCGTGCTTCGAGCCGGTCGGAAAGATCAGCGACCTCACGCTCGAGCGCCGTCACCTCGCGGAAACGACTGACCGCCAATTCGACAGCGGGAACGAGGTCACTGATCGAGAACGGCTTGACCAAGTAAGCCATGGCGCCGGCATCGCGTGCGCGCTCGACCAACTCGCGCTGACTGAACGCTGTGAGAATGACAACAGGAGCGATCCGCTTGGCGGCAATCTCCGAAGCGGCGTCGATGCCGTCTCTCCTGGGCATCTTCACGTCCATGATGACCAGATCAGGCTTGAGCGACTCGGCCAACTCCACCGCAACCTGCCCGTCACCGGCCTCACCGACGACGTCGTAGCCCTCTTCGCGGAGCATCTCGACCAGATCCATGCGGATCAACGCCTCGTCTTCAGCGACGACAACACGACGGGGTGCGAGCTGATTGCCTTGCGGCTGCGGCGAATTCATGGCCACCATCCTCCTCCATCGAACCGCCCCGACACGAGACGCGAACGATTAGAGGGTACCGGTGTTTGACATTGAAATCGCATCTTCTAATGTAGTCATCGCAACAAGCCCTCGTATCCCAATTGGCAGAGGAAACGGATTCAAAACCCGTCCAGTGTGAGTTCGAGTCTCACCGAGGGCACCACCTGCCGCAGTTGGCCGTACCGCAAGGTTTCGGCATTCGGCTGTACCCCAGATCGACCGCAGTTAGATTCGATCCATGAACGGTCGTCGCCTGATTGCTCTGCTCGGAGCCATACCTGTTTTCGCGCTGCTCACCGGGTGTCAGACTGACGACCAATCCGACACTGCCGGCGAATCCAACACTGCCGGCGAATCTTCCACCCAGACCGTCCTCGATGCTGCAACACAGACAGGCACCCTTCAGGTCGGCACTCCCCCGATCGATGCCCCACCAACCGAGATCTCCACGCTTGCTCCGTTCCCGAACGACACGGAGATCCCTTCACCGAATCCGCGCGTCGACGTGACCGAGATCGACGTAACCGATCACGATGGTTTCACCCGAATCACCTACCGATTCGACGGAAATGGATCAGTGTTCTGGAAAACCGAATACGTCAGCGAAGCAATCCGAGCGGGTGACAGCACAGTCGTGGACGTCGGAAGTCGATCGATACTTCAAGTCGACCTGATGGGAGTCCAATCGGATTCGTCGCTCAACTCCGTATCTCACGAGGGCGAAAACATCACGCGCATAGACAGTGCGGCCAGGAACAGTGCGATCCTGCAGTCGTTTGTCGGCACGGTCGACACCCGTCCGGCATACACCGTATCGACATCCGATTCACCGTCCCAGTTGATGATCGACATCCCCACGGCAGACAGCTGACTGTCGAATACCCAATTGCGCGCTCAGCTCAGCCATTCCAGCGCAGCGGTGCTCGACGCGGTAATTCGGTTATCGAGGGGCGGATGAATACTCCGTCTCGAAACCGAGGTCTCACAATCGATCCGAGGCGATTGCTGGGTCCGGTCCAACACGACTGTCATGATTCTCACTGCATGCCCGAACTCTCACTGCATGCCCGAACTTCCGCTGTGCGAACTGCTGCTGCCAGTGTTTGTTCCAGCAGGACGGCAACCGTCATGGGGCCGACGCCACCCGGCACCGGTGTGATCGCACCGGCATGTGGGAGCGCGGCGGCGTACTCCACATCTCCGACGTTGCCCGCGTTGTACCCCGCATCGATCACCACTGCCCCAGGCTTGATCCACGCCCCTTTGATCAGTTCCGGAACACCGACGGCCGCGATGACGATGTCTGCCGAGGCGACGTGGGCGGCCAGGTCGACGGTTCGCGAATGGCAGTATGTCACCGTTGCGCCTCGACGCAGGAGGAGCATTCCCATCGGCAATCCGAGTATCGGGCTTCGGCCGACCACGACAGCAAGCTTTCCGGAGAGTTCGACGCCTGTGGCGTCGAGCAGGCGCAGGATGCCACTCGGTGTACATGATTCGAATCCCCCACCGGTCAACGCCATTGCCGCGAACGCTGCCGAGGTAACGCCGTCAACGTCCTTGTCGGCCGAGATGGCATCGAACGCAGCCCGTTCGTCGATGTGGCCTGGCACCGGGTGTTGCAGCAGTATGCCGTCGATCGAAGGGTCCGCCGACGACGCTCTCAGCACGTCGACTAGTTCTTCGGTGGTTGTACTCACCGGGAGTTCGACCGTCCGCGACGTCATTCCGACGACGACAGACCGTTTGGCCTTCATCTGTACATACGCCTTCGAGGCCGGGTCCGCTCCCACGATGACGGCGGCCAGGCAAGGAACGTGCCCCGTCTCATCACGAAACTGCCTCGTGCGCACTGACAGGTCCGCGAGCGCAGCATCGGCAATTGCGCGTCCGTCGATTATTCGAGCGGCCACGTTCTGGCTGGGCAGATTTTCGGTAGACAGATTTTCAGTAGACAGATCTTCGGTAGACATGAATCCCCTTCACACAAGATGTGTGAAGCACCCAGGCGGTCGATGCCTCGCGATGTGCACTCCCCGGTGGTAATTCCCACCCGCGCCAGTCGTGCGTGGTCAGCGTACCGCGCGTTTGTCTCACTGCCACGAAACGCATCCGGAACGCCGCTCTCAAAACGAGACAAATCGACATAACCTATCAATAGGTAACGATCTGACCTGCAGTTATTCCATCCTAAGCAATTAGATGGCACGATGGGGGCAACCGCACGGGCACCAAGCATTGGAGGCACCGATGGACAACGGCAAGATAAACCTGACCTATGACGGTCGGGTGTCACTGAGCTTCCAACTGGCAATTCCGCACGCACCGGACAAGGTCTGGAAAGTGATAACGGAACGCGAGTACCTCGACGCCTGGTTCCCGGCGGACGTCGATTTCAATCTCACTCCAGGCGCGGATCTGCTGTTCAAGGTGACCCCGGAACAAGTCGAGCGATTCGGACTGCCCGCAGATCACGTGACGGGCGGGACGGTCATCAGCGTCCACCCGCACCGAATTCTCGAATTCCTCTGGGACGCAGATACTCTGCATTGGGAACTGGCACCGGACGGCACCGGCGGCTGCTGGCTGACCCTCACCCACACGATGGAAGACGAAGAGTCCGCGTACGCCCACGCTGCCGGCTGGCACGCGGGCTTGGAAGTTGTTGCGGCCCAACTCGATGGACGCGAAGTCGACTGGTCTCCGTGGGACCGCGCCGACGAACTCTCACCGCAATATCGCAAGTCTGCTTGATTCTGGGCCCGAGTTCAGTCTCGGGCCCGCATCTCATTCCCCTTTACGCGGGAAATGCCTGATCATTCCTTCTTGGACCACCGTCGCCAACAGCAGTCCTTCCACCGAGAAGTACCGTCCGGTTGCCAGACCGCGCGAACCTGCGGCGACCGGCGATTCGGTGGCGTACAGAACCCAGTCGGTGAACCGGAACGGGCGATGGAACCAGATCGAATGATTGACCGTCGCCGCGACGATACGATCATGACCCCAGGACAAACCATGAGTGGTCAGAATCGAATCGAGCACGGTGGTGTCGGACGAATATGCCAGCGTCGCAGCGTGAATGAGCGAATCGTCCGGCAGATCACCGTCGGGGCGCATCCACACCCGATTGTGGTTGAGTTTCTCGCCGGTGCCCTTGAGGATCCACGCCGGATCGTTGGCGTACCGCATGTCGATCGGCTTGAGCGCCGCGCTGAAATGCGGCAGTTTTTCCTCGTACCCCACCAGATGATCGCCGATGGGAGGCAACGACTCCGGAAGTGGAACATCCGGGATCTCGACAGCATGGTCGAGCCCCTTGCCGGAGTCCTGGAACGCCGCGAGCATCACGAACAATTCGTTCTCACCCTGATAGGCAGTCACCTGACGGTTGGCGAATGCCCTCCCGTCACGATGACGCTCCACCCGGTACTCGATAGGCGCCTTCACATCTCCGCCCCGAATGAAATGGGCGTTCACGGCATGGATGGGGCGATCACCGTCGACAGTCCGTCCGGCGGCCATCAGTGCCTGAGACACCAATTGACCGCCGAACGTCCGCGAACCTACCTGTTTCGGGTGGTATCCACGGAACGCGTCGTCACCGATCTGCTCCAGATCCAACAGACCGAGAAGAGTACCGAGGTCGGTGGACGCGTTCGCGTGGGTCACTCAGTGGTCCTCTTCGCCGATACGGTGGACGTGAATGAGGTTGGTGGAACCGACAGTTCCCGGAGGGGATCCGGCAACGATGACCACGAGGTCACCCTTGACGTACCGCCCGAGGGAGAGCAACGCACTGTCCACCTGACGCACCATCTCGTCGGTGGTGGCCACCGCATCGACCAGGAACGTCTCGGTTCCCCACGTCAGCGTCAACTGACTGCGCACCGCGGGCAGCGGTGTGAAGGCGAGCAACGGCAGCGGCGTGTGCAGACGAGCCAGTCGACGCACCGTGTCACCGGACTGAGTGAACGCAACCAAGGCCTTGGCGTCGAGACGTTCGCCGATGTCGCGTGCTGCGTACGAGATGACTCCGCGCTTGGTGCGCGGGACGTGGGTCAACGGTGGGACACGGGTTGATTCGTTCTCGACGGCCTCGACGATGCGGGCCATGGTGCGAACGGTTTCCATGACGTACTTGCCCACCGAAGTCTCGCCCGAGAGCATGACTGCGTCGGCGCCGTCGAGAACGGCGTTGGCGACATCGGATGCCTCTGCGCGAGTGGGACGTGAGTTCTCGATCATCGACTCGAGCATCTGCGTCGCGACGATGACCGGCTTCGCGTTCTCACGAGCAATCTGGATTGCGCGCTTCTGAACGAGCGGGACCTGCTCGAGCGGCAACTCGACACCGAGGTCACCGCGGGCGACCATGACGGCGTCGAACGCGAGCACGATGGCTTCGAGATTGTCGATGGCCTCGGGCTTCTCGAGCTTCGCGATGACGGGAACGCGGCGCCCGACTCGATCCATGATGGCGTGAACCAATTCGACGTCCGCCGGTGAGCGAACGAAGGAGAGTGCAATGAAGTCGACACCCAGCTTGAGAGCGAACTCGAGGTCGGCGATGTCCTTGCCCGACAGGGCTGGAACGGAGACGTTCATACCGGGCAGTGAGAGGCCCTTGTTGTTGCTGACCGGACCGCCTTCGGTGACCCGACAGACGACGTCGTTGCCGTCGATGGACGTGACGACCAGGCCGACCTTTCCGTCGTCGACCAGCAGTCGATCGCCGGCCTTGGCGTCGCGCGCCAATTCCTTGTACGTGGTCCCGACGCGATCGTGCGTTCCCTCGACGTCGTCGACGGTGATACGAACCTCTTCACCGTTGGCCCAGGTGGTCCGCTCGTCCTTGAATCGGCCGAGGCGAATCTTGGGCCCCTGAAGGTCGGCGAGAACACCGACGGCCTTTCCGGTGGCGTCCGACGCGGCGCGGACGCGAATGTAGTTTTCTTCGTGATCGGCATGCTCGCCGTGGCTGAAGTTGAGGCGCGCCACGTCCATGCCGCTCTCCACGAGCTCACGGATGCGGTCGCCAGAAGCTGTCGCAGGTCCAAGTGTGCATACAATTTTTGTCCGTCGGTTCACGGCTCGAGCCTAGTCGCTACCCCACCGCACTTCTATCCGGCATTTGCGACCTGCACTTTCTGTACTTACTCGATTCAGTTGGTCAGTTCACGAACAGCGGAAATGCCTTTGGATGAACCGGAGCCGGAAGCGCCGACTCGCCTGTGAGAAACATGTCGACGGCACGTGCGGCCGACCGTCCCTCGGCAATCGCCCAAACCACCAGCGACGCCCCGCGATGCGCGTCGCCGCAGACGAATACGCCGGGTGTCCGGGTCTGCCACCCGACATCACACTCGATTCTGCCGAGTGGATCGGTGCCGACATCAAGGTCGGTGAGCAGTGGGGCGGTTTCGACGCCGTCGAAACCCAGAGCGAGCAGGACCATCTCGCACACCAGATCCGTCGTGTCGCCGGTCTCCACCAGGGTCCGTTGTCCGTCCTTCGCTCGTGACGCGGCTACCGGAACCATCCGGATTGCGCGGACCTCCCCTTCACCGTCGTCGAGAAATTCCTGCGCCGCCCATCGGAATCGTTTGTCACTGCCCTCCTCGTCTGCCGGCGAGCTGCGTAGGACCCGCGGCCACAACGGCCATGGGTCGCGATCTCGATCGCGGCGTGCCGGAGGTGGGACGTGGTAATCCAATTCCGTCACCGAGAGGGCGCCTTGGCGATGCACCGTGCCGAGGCAGTCGGCGGCCGTGTCGCCGCCACCGATGATCACGACGTTCTTACCTCGCGCCGAGATGCTCGACGCACCGTCACCCTCGCATTCGCGGTTGGCCGCACGCAGGTACGTCATCGCACGATGGATTCCGCGAAGACTACGACCCGGTACGTCGGTGTCTCTGGCACGATCAGCCCCGACCGCCAGGACTACCGCCTCGAATTCCGTCGAGAGGTCGTGCGCGCTCACGTTCACTCCGACGGCGCAGTCGGTGACGAATCTGGTCCCCTCGGCGGTCAGTTGGTCCAGCCGCCGGTTGATGAGGGCCTTGGGCAACTTGAATTCCGGAATTCCGTAGCGAAGCAGTCCCCCGATCCGATCGCTCCGCTCGAACACCGTGACACTGTGTCCGGCTCGTGTCAGTTGTTGAGCCGCGGCCAGTCCCGCCGGTCCCGACCCGACAACCGCAACACGGTTTCCGCTGTGAACTACCGGTGCCTGCGGCCCCAACCAACCCGACTCCCAGGCGTTGTCGACGATTGCCTGTTCGATGCGCTTGATGGTGACACCCCCCGACGTGTGCTCGCCGTCGAGTGCGAGAACGCACGCCGTTTCGCACGGTGCGGGGCACAGATGTCCGGTGAACTCGGGGAAATTGTTGGTGGAATGCAGATTCTCCGAGGCTTCGGACCACCGTCCACGCCGAACCAGGTCGTTCCATTCCGGAATGAGATTGCCGAGCGGACACCCCACGTCGGCCGAATGGCAGTACGGCACAGCGCAGTCCATGCAACGCGAGGCCTGTGCAGATACGTCTCGATTTCGCACGACGGGATCCAGTGACTCGTATACCGACGCCCAGTCGCCGACACGCACATCGGTCGATCTGGTCGGTGAGCCGGATCGTTTCACGTTGAGGAACCCGCGTGCGTCAGGCATGAGCCGGCTCCACCAGTTCGTTCTCTTCCACGACCTTCCGGTAGTCGACAGGCAAAACTTTGGTGAATCTCGGACTCTGGCCAACCCAGTCGTCGAGAAGTTTTGCCGCCACCGGCGAGCCGGTCGCAGCCAAATGCTCGCCGAGAATTTCGACCAGCTGACTGCAGTCTTCCGCCGAAGGCCGCTCCAGAACGACCATGTCGCCGTTGACCTTCTCTGCCTTCACGTCGAGTACGAAGGCAATTCCGCCCGACATTCCCGCAGCAAGGTTCCTACCAGTTGGGCCGATGATGACGACGCGACCCCCGGTCATGTACTCGCACGCATGGTCTCCGACGCCTTCCACCACAGCGACCGCGCCCGAGTTGCGCACCGCGAATCGTTCCCCGACACGCCCCCTGGCATAGAGCGCACCGCTCGTAGCGCCGTACAGCAGCGTATTGCCGGCAATCACCTGATCCTCCGCCACGAAGGGCGCGTCCTCACTCGGCCGAAGCGCGATTCGTCCACCGGAGAGCCCCTTCCCGACGTAATCGTTTGCATCGCCGACGACGACCAGCGAGATGCCGGGCGGCAGGAACGCACCGAGTGACTGGCCTGCCGTTCCACTGAGCACGACGTCGATGGTGCCTTGAGGTAGCCCGACGGCGCCGTAGCGTCTGGTCACCTCTGCGCCCAGCCTCGTTCCCACCGCCCGATCCGTATTGTGTACTGGCAGTTCGATATGCACGGGTCGAGCGTCCTCGAGTGAGTTCGCGGCGCACTCGGTCAGGGTGCGATCGAGTTCGCTCGAAACAGGTACACACGGCGAGTAGGCCGCGCCGGTCGGCGCGGCCGGAACGTCGAAGAGTGGTGAGAGGTCCAACGTGCGACTCTTCCAATGCGCCACCGCCGGAGACATTTCCAATACGTCTGCGTGGCCCAGAGCGTCGTCGATACTTCGAAACCCCAGTTCTGCCAACAAACGTCGTACGTCGTCGGCGATGAAGCGGAAGAAGTTCTCGACGTACTCCGGCCGGCCGGTGAATCGCTCGCGCAGTTCGGGATTCTGCGTTGCTACTCCGACGGGGCAGGTGTCGAGGTGGCATACCCGCATCATGACGCAGCCGGCCGCGATGAGTGGCGCCGTGGAAAACCCGTACTCCTGCGCCCCCAGCAACGCGGCGACGACGACGTCCCGCGCCGTGCGCAGACCCCCGTCACACTGGACGACGATCCGATCGCGTAACCCGTTGAGCACCAAGGTCTGCTGAGTTTCGGCCAGCCCGATCTCCCAGGGCGTACCAGCGTGGTGGATGGACGAGAGTGCCGCCGCGCCCGTCCCGCCGTCGTGACCGGAGATCAGCACCACGTCGGCGTGCGCTTTGGCCACACCTGCCGCAACTGTCCCGACTCCGACTGCGCTGACCAACTTCACGTGTATCCGCGCACGATCGTTTGCGCATCTGAGGTCGTAGATCAATTGGGCGAGATCCTCGATCGAATAGATGTCGTGGTGCGGGGGCGGAGAAATGAGGCCGACTCCAGGTGTCGAGTACCGGGTTTCCGCGATCCACGGGTACACCTTGGACCCCGGAAGCTGCCCTCCTTCACCGGGCTTGGCGCCCTGGGCCATCTTGATCTGAATGTCGGTGGCATTGACCAGGTAATCGCTGGTCACCCCGAAGCGGCCACTCGCGACCTGCTTGACTGCGCTTCGACGCTTGTTGTCACGCAATCGCTCCGGTGACTCTCCGCCCTCACCGGTGTTCGAACGTCCGCCGAGAGCATTCATCGCAACCGCCATCGTCTCGTGCGCCTCGGCAGAGAGGGAACCGTAGCTCATCGCACCGGTGTTGAATCGAGCGAGAATCATCTCGACGGGTTCGACCTGATCGAGGGGAATCAGCTGACGAATCTCACGCCGAAATCGAAACAATCCCCGAAGTGTTCCGCCCTGCGCGCTCAGTCGATCGACTTCATCGCTGTAGCGACGAAACATCTCACTTCGCCCCGTCCGGGTCGCATGCTGAAGGAAGAACACGGACTCGGGTGTGAACACATGCAATTCACCACCGCGGCGATACCGGAACTCTCCACTGCTGCTCAACTGACGATGCTGCACCGTACGATACGTGGCCGCGTGACGCATCAGAACCTCTCGCGCGACTTCGGTGATACCGATCCCGCCGATCCGGCTCCGTGTGTTGCAGAAGTATTCGTCGACCAATTCTCGGCCCAAGCCCACTGCCTCGAATACCTGTGCGCCCGTGTAGGAGTGAACCGTAGCGATTCCCATCTTCGACATCACTTTGAGCACACCGGAATTTGCCGCTCTCAGATAGTTGTCCGATGCCATTTTCGAATCTATCCCGGGAAGCTCGTCTTGCTCGCTGAGTGCTTCTACCGATTCAAGAGCAAGATAGGGGTGGACAGCCGCCGCACCGTAGCCGATCAGCAGCGCGATGTGATGAACTTCGCGCGCGTCACCCGACTCGACGACGAGGGAAACCTTGGTTCGCAGGCCATGCCGAACCAGATCGTGGTGCACGGCAGATACTGCGAGCAATGACGGAATGGGAGCCTGCTCAGGGCCCGATCCACGGTCGGAGATCACCAGAATCTCGATTCCGGCTGCGGCGGCCGTTCGGGCGGACTCACGAAGCCTCTCGACGCCTTCGCCGAGACTGCCTCTCGGATCGAAACCTCCCCGTAGGACAGCGCTTCTCGGAGTTCTTGCGCCGCATAGTTCGGCGACCTTCGCCATCTTCCCCGGTCCGATCACCGGTTTATCGAGAACAATCCTTCGGCACGACAGCGCCGACGCTTCGAACAAGTTCTGCTCAGCGCCGAGGGTGACACCAAGCGTAGTGACGACTTCCTCGCGAATCGCGTCCAAAGGCGGGTTCGTCACCTGAGCAAAGAGCTGGACGAAGTAGTCGTACAACAGCTTCGGCCGATCCGAGAGAACGGCGAGAGGTGTGTCGACTCCCATCGATCCCAACGGCTCCGATCCTGTGCGAGCCATTGGAAGGAGAACTTCCTGCAAGTCCTCTGCCTGGTATCCGAAGAGCAGCTGCCTGTGCAACAGCGGAGCCGGATCGCCTCGGGCAGGCGCCGACTCGGGGATTTCCTCGAGATCGACCAATCCCCCCTCGACCCATTCCCGGTAGGGGGCTGTGCTCGCGAGTTCGGATTTGATCTCCGCATCGGAAACGATGCCACGGCGAGCGGTGTCGACGAGGAACATTCGACCCGGTTCGAGGCGCCCCTTCTCCAACACCTCGGACGTCGGAGCGTCGAACACACCGCTCTCACTCGCCAACACGATACGGCCGTTCCTCATCCGCCACCATCGCCCGGGGCGAAGACCGTTACGATCCAACACCGCCCCGACAACAGTGCCGTCGCTGAACGTCACGGACGCCGGACCGTCCCATGGTTCCATCAGGCAAGCGTGAAATTGGTAGAAGGCCCTCATCTCGTCTGGCATCGAAGAATCGTTCTCCCAGGCACCGGGAATCATCATCGCGATGGCGTGCTGCACACTGCGGCCCCCGAGCGTCAGAAACTCGAGCACTTCGTCGAACGACGAAGAGTCGGATCCACCCGGGGTACAGATCGGAAACATGCGATCGATGTCCCCACCCAAAAGTGCGCTCCGCAACATCGGCTCGCGAGCGCGCATCCAATTCCTGTTTCCCACAATCGTATTGATCTCGCCGTTGTGAGCGATGCAGCGATACGGCTGAGCAAGTGACCACGACGGAAAAGTGTTCGTGGAGTACCGACTGTGCACGACCGCCAAGGCAGTTCGCATTCGGGCGTCGCATAGGTCGGTGAAGTAACCGGGTAACTGCGTCGGCGTGAGCATGCCCTTGTACACGATGGTTCGGGCGGACAACGAGGGGAAATACACCGCATCATCGGCCGAATGAATTCGCTCGACTTGTCTCCTGAGCGCGAACACTCGTCGGTCCAAGGCAATTCCGCCCACACTGCGATCTCTTGGCTCGGCGCACGTCACAAAACATTGACTGATGTACGGAGCGCACTGCGCGGCAACGGTTCCGACGCAGTCACGGTCGACTGGGACCTCCCGCCACCCGATAATCCGCAGTCCTTCTGCCGCTGCGTACCGGTGTATCCGAACTACCGCGCGCCCACGTGCTTCCTGATCCACCGGGAGAAAGCAGTTTCCGGCTGCGTAGGTGTTCTCACCCATCGCGTTGGGTGGTGGAAGCTCGAACGCGGTCACCGCGTCGAAGAATTCCGTCGGCAGCTGAAGAAGGATGCCCGCGCCGTCACCACTGTTGCACTCGCGCCCGACCGCGCCACGGTGGGTGAGATTGGCCAGGACCGCGAGCGCCTCGTCGACAATGGAATGCAGGTGACGTCCAGAGGTGTCTGCTACTACGGCTACACCACATGAATCGGTTTCCTGATCGGGGTCGTACAGGCCTCGAGGATCAGGTATTCGAGAAAACGGCACTCGGCGACCTCCACACGGTCATGCAGCCGACGTTCGTTAGTTTATCAGCACATAACCGCAGGTCGCGAGAGAAAAGTGTGACCCCCTGACGACGAGCGTCAGGGGGCCACAGTTCCGAACATCGTTTTCGATCAGCTACGCAAAGGTCGGTTGTACTGATCGCGCACACTGCCGGTCAACATCATGATTCCGTCGATGAGCGGCCAGATGCCACCGATTCCACACGTCAACCAAGTGACCGCGATCTGTGCGACAGCCATGCCGGGCTGGTTGAGGTAAAAACGTCCTGCTCCGAAACCGCCGAGCAGAATGCCCAGCAATCCGGCGGTCGTCTTCGACTTGTCCGAATACGGTTCGCCGGTCATCGGGTCACGTCCGTAGGGTGCGGACGGATCGACAAGGCCGAAACCAGGCTGAGGATAACCCTGACCTTGCGGGTACCCCTGAGGCTGACCGTAACCGGGCTGCGAATATCCAGGCTGGGGGTAGCCCTGCTGCTGACCGTAATTCTGGCTTCCCTGCGGCGGAGCGGCGGGGTAGCCCTGCGGCGGAGCCGCGTAGGGATTCGGAGTTTGATCTGCCGGCGCACCGTAGACGGGACCGTCCGTCGGGGTTTGGGTCGGCCTCGAGTAGTCCGGCGCCGGATGGTCGGTCGCCGGATAGTTCTGGGCGGCGTAGCTTTCCTGCGACGTGTAAGGCGCCGTGGGCTGACTCGGGGTGGAATCAGAATCGGCAGTGGGGAACGCTGTAGTCGATTCGGTTCCGGTCGGCGGCGGGTAGATGGGGTGGTTTCCCCAGCCCGGGCCGTTCCCGACTCCCGAATACGTGTCCCAGCCTGGACCGGTGCCGGTGGTCTCCGTCGACGGAGTCTTTTCCGTTGGCGCCGAGGTTTCCGTCAACGACGCATCTGCCGTCGCGTCGTAGTCGAACGGCGACCCGAACTGGGGTGGAACCGGCGGCTGCGATCCTGACGAGTCCCCCGACTCGGACGGTTCCGGATTCTTGTTCAAGTTAGGCAACGTACTTTCCTTCGATTCGACGACGGTACGTAATAGCTTTTGTTATCGGGCCACGAGACGGGTTCGGCCTTCGCGTGGCCGGTCCCCCACAGATCTTTCCTCGGTTCGTGCTCCCGGATCATCCTCGTAACGGCCGGCGAACACCGTCCCGCGCATTGCCCGAAAGTATCACGATGCCGTCGACGAACGCCCAGATCCAAATTCCGATGGCAAATGGAATTCCGATGAGGAACGCGGACATGAACAGCGCGAAGAACATGCCGAGCAGTTGGCACAGTCCAATGCCGACGCTCCCGATGTAAAGACGACCGACTCCACAGATTCCGAAGAAGCCCAGCAAGATCTGCAACAGTCCAGCTGTAGCTTTCGACTTGTCGGAATACGGTTCCCCCGTTACCGGGTGCCGACCGTACGGCGCATAGGGATCTCCGAACCCGTACATCGATTGAGCGGGCAGTGGCTGCTGATATCCGTACGGATTGGGCGCGCCGTAGACCGGTCCCTGATCCTCGGGGAATCCCCCTTGCGAATAGGGACCTGTCACGGCTTGTCTTTCTTCGACAGCTTCACCGCGTCCGACGACTCATCCGACGCTGCCGTGGAGGCGCTTGCCTCACTGGAAGCGGATTCAGCAGCATCGGATTCAGAATCTTCAGCGTCGGCGCCTTTCGCGTCGGCCTTCGCCGAATCAGTTTCGGTAACTGGCGCCGCGACTCCTGCTTCGCCGGCAGCTACCGCAGCGACGTAGTCCTTCGACTTCAAATCAGCCGGATCCTCACGACCCTTCTTCGCCAGGAAGAAGTAGGCCAGTGCGGCGAAGAACACGATCCCCGAAGTGAATGTGTTGACTCGAATGCCGGCGATCTCGTATGCGAAATCGTCGCGCATCAGTTCGACGACAAACCGGCCCAGGCAATAACCCGCGACGTACAGAGCAAACAGGCGTCCGTGACCGATCTTGAATCGGCGGTCGACGAGGACCAGCAGGATCACGATCAGGACGTTCCACACAGCTTCGTAGAGGAACGTCGGGTGAACGACCCGAATGACTTCTCCGTTGGAGACACCTGCCAGTTGATCGAGCTGGCCGGAGGAGTTCACACGCTCGAAGATCTCGAGGCCCCATGGG
This sequence comes from Rhodococcus sp. AQ5-07, assembly GCF_009707305.1. NCBI lineage: Bacteria > Bacillati > Actinomycetota > Actinomycetes > Mycobacteriales > Nocardiaceae > Rhodococcus > Rhodococcus sp. AQ5-07. The sequence continues at coordinate 1,953,808 of NZ_CP046099.1, forward strand.
ACGGTGGTCTCGCGACCGTACAACTCCTGGTTGAAGTAGTTGCCGATACGACCGATGGCCTGCGCGAGCAGGATTCCGGGCGCAATCGCATCACCGAGCGCGGAAACCGGAATGCCGCGTCGACGGCAGCCGATCCACGCACCGATGCCGCCGAGGAACACAGCTCCCCAGATTCCGAGGCCTCCCTGCCACACCTTGAGTGCATCGAGAGGCTGACCGTTCTCGCCGAAATAGGCGGGCCAGTCGGTCAATACGTGATAGAGCCTGCCACCGATCAGACCGAACGGAACAGCCCAGATCGCGATGTCGAGAACGGTCCCCTTCTCGCCGCCGCGGGCGACCCAACGACGATCTCCCCACACGATCGCGACGATGATGCCGAGGATGATGAAGAGCGCGTAGGCGCGCAGCGCTACCGGTCCGACGTACCAGACGCCTTGGGGCGGGCTGGGGATATAGGCCAGTAGGTCCACAGTTGAGGTCACGACGCCACGGTAGCCGAGCGGACGCCCTCGGCGAGTTCTTCGGTGAGCGAGCGAACCGCTCCCAAGCCGTTCTCGACCGCGGAGACCAGAGCCGAGCCGACGATGACGGCATCGGCGTACGCCGCGATTTCGGCAGCTTGTGCGCCGGACCGAACACCCAATCCGACGCCGACGGGAATGTCGGAATGCGCGCGGATTCGTGCGGTCAGTTCCGGAGCCATCGAAGACACGGCGTCTCGAGCGCCGGTGACACCCATTGTCGAGGCCGCGTAGATAAATCCACTACTCGCGTCGAGTGTCATCGCGAGCCGTTCTTCCGTCGAGGACGGGGCGACAAGGAAGATCCGGTCGAGGTGGTGCTCCTCGGATGCTTCCATCCAGGCGCCTGCTTCTTCCGGAATGAGGTTGGGGGTGATGAGTCCGAGCCCGCCGGCGGAAGCGAGGTCTCGTGCGAACTTGTCGACGCCGTACTGCAGTACCGGGTTCCAGTAGGTCATCACGACGGCCTTGCCGCCGACCGAACTGATCTGCTCGATCACGGTGAAGATGTCGCGAAGGCGAACGCCGTTGGTGAGTGCGGTTTCGGCTGCACGCTGGATGGTCGGACCGTCCATGACCGGATCGGAATACGCGACACCGACTTCGATGATGTCGCAGCCACCGTCGACCATCGCCTTGAACACGTCGATCGATTCGGGAACGGTCGGATAACCGGCAGGCAGGTAACCGACGAGGGCGGCACGCTTGTCAGCCTTGCACGCTGCAAAGGTGGGTGCGAGGCGTGATGGTCGTTCGCTCACTTGTCCGAGCCTTCCGTGTTGTCGTTCTGGTCTGCTGCATCAGCCGGAGCGGTTGTCTGACTCGAGGCGCCGTCGAAGAGACCGAACCAGCTTGCGGCGGTGTCCATGTCCTTGTCACCGCGACCGGAGAGATTGACGACGATGATCGCGCCCTCGCCGAGTTCCTTGCCCAGTCGGAGCGCGCCGGCAACGGCGTGGGCGGATTCGATGGCCGGGATGATGCCTTCGCGGCGCGAGAGCAGCAGTAGAGCATCCATCGCTTCGCTGTCGGTGACGGGTTCGTAGGTGGCACGCCCGATATCGCTCAGGTAAGCGTGCTCGGGTCCGACGCCCGGGTAGTCCAGACCAGCAGAGATCGAGTGCGATTCGATGGTCTGACCGTCTTCGTCCTGGAGCAGGTAGGAGTAGGCACCCTGGAATGCGCCAGGGGTACCGCCGGCGAACGTTGCTGCATGCCTTCCGGTTTCGACACCGTCGCCGGCTGCTTCGTAGCCAACCAGACGTACCGACAGATCGTCGATGAACGGATGGAAGATTCCGATTGCGTTGGAGCCGCCTCCGACGCAGGCTGTGACTGCATCGGGCAGGCGGCCGGTCAGTGCCTGAACCTGGACGCGTGTTTCGAGGCCGACCACTCGCTGGAAGTCGCGAACGATGGTGGGGAACGGGTGCGGGCCTGCCGCGGTACCGAAGCAGTAATAGGTGTTGTCCGCGTGGGAAACCCAGTCGCGCAAGGCTTCGTTGATCGCGTCCTTGAGCGTGCGCGAACCGGTCTCGACCGAGACGACCTCCGCGCCGAGCAGGCGCATGCGTGCGACGTTCAGTGCTTGACGTTCGGTGTCGACAGCACCCATGTAGATGACGCACTCGAGACCGAGCAGTGCACAGGCGGTGGCCGATGCCACACCGTGCTGGCCCGCTCCGGTCTCGGCGATGATGCGGGTCTTGCCCATACGCTTCGCCAGCAGAACCTGACCGAGAACATTGTTGATCTTGTGAGAACCGGTGTGGTTCAGATCTTCACGCTTGAGAATGATGCGCGCACCACCGGCGAACTCGCTCATTCGTGTTGCCTCGAAAATCGGCGACGGACGCCCGGTGTAATCGCGCTGCAAGCGATCGAGTTCGTTCAAGAACGTGTCGTCCGCGCGAGCCTTTTCGTACTCCGCAGTGACTTCCTCGATAACCGCCATGAGGGCTTCCGGCACATGCCGTCCGCCATAGACGCCGAAATGCCCTCCGGCATCCGGGTCGTGAGAGCGCTCGGTGAGTCCCGCGCTGGCCGGCGGCAGATTGCCGCCCTTGAATACTGCACCGGAGCCTGGTTCCTGAGTACGTGAAGTCACCCCACCAGTCTGCCCCAACGGTGTCGCTGGTCACCGCCCGGGTGCATCAAAGCACGCCGGGCGGGTGAAGCGCTTTATCGAGACGGTTTGGGGCAGGACGGGTGTGCACCGGCATTGACCAGATCTGCGACGGCCTTGCGAGGGTCGCCGCTGGTCACGAGGCCTTCACCGACGAGCACTGCGTCGGCGCCCGCACCGGCGTACGCCAACAGATCGGCAGTTCCGCGAACACCCGATTCGGCGATCTTGATCGTCTCGGTCGGCAGACCGGGAGCAATGCGACCGAAGGTGTTCTTGTCCACCTCGAGGGTTTTGAGATTGCGCGCGTTGACACCGATCACCTTGGCGCCGGCTTCGAGCGCGCGGTTGGCTTCTTCCTCGGTGTGCACCTCGACGAGGGCAGTCATTCCCAGAGATTCGGTGCGATCGATCAGCGAGGCGAGCGCCTGCTGTTCGAGTGCCGCGACGATCAGCAAGATGACGTCGGCGCCGTGAGCGCGAGCTTCGTGAATCTGGTACGGCCCCACGATGAAGTCCTTGCGCAGCACCGGAATGGTGACCGCTTTACGGACTGCGTCGAGGTCGGCCAACGAGCCGTGAAAACGGCGCTCTTCGGTGAGAACACTGATGATGCGTGCGCCACCGGCTTGGTAAGCCGCGGCAAGCTCTGCGGGATCGGCAATGTCGGCCAGCGCACCCTTTGAGGGGCTCGCTCGCTTGACCTCGGCGATGACGCCGATGCTCGATTCCAGAAGTGCTGCTGCAGCATCGAGTGCAGGCGGTGCAGCGGCCGCAGCAGCCTTGACTGCAGCGAAGTCGAGTACGGCTTCGCGGGCGGCGACATCAGCGCGCACCCCGTCGAGAATCGAGTCGAGTACGGTCATCGTGGCCCGAATCCTTTCTGGGCAAGAGCCCGATGTGAGATACGTCATCAGGGTGGTCTCAGCCTAGTGGGACGAAATTTTGCTACTCCGCCGGGGTACCCACGCAGGTGAGGGTTCAGTCTTACTCAGTGCGACGACCCCGGTTTCGCACCGTTGCCTCCCCCAGCTCCGTCGTCCCCGTCAGCCACTGTCGGGTCCTCGCCGGCATCGAGCGCGTCCCACAACATCCGTTGTGTCACAGGCTCGTCCGACGCGGGTGTGTCTCCCTGACCGAGCTTGGCTGCAGCTTCGCGGCGGGCGGCAGGGTTGTCGTACTTCGACGACAACCCGCCTCGCACTGGAGGTTTGCGCATCAGAAGTACTGCTGCGCCGAGCGCCGCCACCGCTCCGAGCAACGCAAGCAAGGCAGGCAGTACTGAAACAGTCGTCGAGAGATCTTCCGGGTGACCGGACAGCTCGGCCAACTCCACCGCTCGGTCCGCAGAGGCTCCGGACACCAACAACTGCACCGCCGGAACCGCTACCGCGACGGCGACGAGTGCCACCAACAGTCCGACCACACGAAGGGCCCAACCTCGCACCGCGAACGACGCCGCGATCGCCGCCAGAAGCGCGAGCGCGAGCGGAGTCATCGCCGCCGCCCAGGTGCTGCCGTCGAGGTCCGTCGTCCGCTCCAGCGTCTTGCCGTCGCTCGAGGTCAGATGAACCCACGTCATTCGTGAGCTGCCCCACAGAGCTGCTGCCGACAGTGCAAGCAAAAGCGTCCTCGGCACAGCGGTGCCACGAGAAGCCCTTGTAGGCTGCTCCGCTGCAATCGACTCGTTCTCACTCACTGATCGTCACCTCCGATGGTGCGCAGGGTGTGCGCCGATGCGATGGCGCTCAGCACTGCCATCGCCTTGTTGCGGGCCTCGGTGTCCTCGTAGACCGGGTCGGAGTCGGCGACGACGCCGGCGCCCGCCTGGACATATCCGATCCCGTCCTTGATCAATGCCGTTCGGATCGCGATCGCGGTGTCGGCGTCGCCGGCGAAGTCGAGGTAGCCGACGATGCCGCCGTAGATACCCCGCCTGGTGGGCTCGAGTTCTTCGATCAGCTGCATCGCACGCACCTTGGGTGCCCCTGACAGGGTTCCAGCGGGGAAGCATGCGGTGACCGCGTCGAGAGCGTGCTTTCCCTCGGCCAGATGACCGGTGACGGTCGATACGAGATGCATCACGTGGCTGTACCGCTCGATGTGCCGGTAGTCGTGCACCTTCACCGTGCCCGGGCGACAGACACGACCCAGATCGTTTCGCCCCAGATCGACGAGCATGAGGTGCTCGGAGTTCTCCTTCTCGTCGGCGAGGAGGTCCTTCTCGAGCAGGATGTCGTCCTCCTCTGTGGCACCGCGCCATCTGGTTCCAGCGATCGGGTGTGTTGTCGCGACGCCCTCGGCGACGGTGACCAGTGCTTCAGGGCTCGAACCGACGATCGAAAACGCCGTCTCTCCGTCACCGTTCGGCACGTTGAGCAGATACATGTACGGGCTGGGGTTCGACGCGCGCAGCATCCGGTACACGTCGATCGGTGCTGCAGTGCAATCGATCTCGAATCGCTGCGAGAGAACTACCTGGAATGCCTCGCCCGCTTCGATGTCGCCGATCAACTTTTTGACGTCGACACCGAAGCTCTCGGTGGTGCGTTGACGACGGTAGTTCGGAGTCGCTTTCGAGAATGTCGACACCGTCGATTTCGCCGGCGCCGCGAGAGCGCGAGTCATCGCGTCCAACCTGGCGACCGCGTCGTCGTACGCCGTGTCGACACGCTCGTCGGTGCCGTCCCAGTTGACCGCATTGGCGATGAGGGTGATCGCCCCTTCGTGGTGATCGACAGCGGCGATGTCGGCAGCGAGCAGCATGACCATCTCGGGTATCTGCAGGTCGTCAACCGCGGAGTCACCCAATCTCTCGAGGCGCCGCACCGCGTCGTAACCGAGGAACCCGACCATTCCGCCGGTCAGCGGGGGTAGGTCGGGAAGTCGCTCCGAACGAAGTAGTTCGAGGGTGGCACCGAGTGCATCGATCGGGTCACCGCCGGCCGGAGCACCGGCCGGAACATTGCCGTACCAAGCCGCCTCTCCGTCCACGACGGTCAGTGCAGCCGGACTCCCGACGCCGATGAACGACCACCGCGACCACGAACGACCGTTCTCGGCCGACTCGAGCAAGAAGGTGCCTGGACGATTGCCGGCCAACTTCTCATACGCCGAGAGCGGAGTTTCGGAGTCCGCCAACACTTTCCGAGTGACCGGAACGACCCGGTGCTCAGCTGCGAGGGCACGGAACTGCTCCCGAGTGGTGGTGGAATCGGACGCGTCACCGACGATCGCGGTGTCGGACGACCGTGCGGACATGGAGGTGGGCTCGCCGTGCATGCCTCCATCATCCCAGGCTCCCCCACACGGTCGTCGTGCGCGGGTAACCTCGGCCGAATGAAACCAGGCCAACTCGCCCCCGATTTCTCGCTGCCCGACCAGGACGGAACTCCGCGCTCGCTGACGAGCCTGCTCGCGAACGGCCCCTTGGTCCTCTTCTTCTACCCGGCAGCCTCGACGCCGGTGTGCACCGCCGAGGCGTGCCACTTCCGTGACCTGGGCAGCGAATTCGCCGCGGTGGGCGCTTCGCGGGCAGGTATCAGCACCGATACGGTCGAAGCTCAGTCCACCTTTGCCACCGCACAATCCTTCGACTACCCCCTGCTCGCCGACACCGACGGCAAGGTAGCCGAACAGTTCGGCGTCAAGCGCGGACTCCTGGGCAAGCTGGCTCCGGTCAAACGCTCGACCTTCGTGATCGACACCGACCGCACCGTTCTCAAAGTCATCTCGAGTGAACTTCGCGCCAACACGCACGGCGACCAGGCACTCGAGTTCCTTCGCAATCGAAGCTGACTCACCTGGGCGAAATGATTCTCTGGGCAACCTGATTCTCTAGGCGACCTGAATCGAGCGCTTCGCAAGTCCCATCCAGAATCCGTCGATCACCTGGGTGGGCACCTGCTCCGGATCGGACGACGCACCGAGCGTGACGAACAACGGGGCGAAGTGCTCGATGGTCGGATGCGCGTACGGCATCCCGGGAGCTTGGGCGCGGAAGTCGATCAACGAATCGACGTCTCCGGCAGCGAACCTCTCCCCTGCCCACGCGTCGAATTCCGCCGACCATCCCGGGGCCTGCGCCTCCGGTGACGGATCGCGCAGGAACGGCAGCCCGTGCGTGGTGAATCCGGATCCCACGATCAGTACACCTTGCTCACGGAGTGGCCGCAGGCGTTCTCCGAGATGGAGCAAACGCTCGGGATCGAGGGTTGGCAGCGAAATTTGCAGTACCGGGATGTCTGCGTCCGGGTACATCACCGTGAGCGGCACGTAGGCACCGTGATCGAGTCCTCGATTCGGCTGCTGAACCACTCGTTCGTTGTCCGGCATCAACGCGGCGACCTGAGCGGCGAGTTCCGGAGCGCCGGGAGAGTTGTACTTCGCGCGGTAGAACCTCTCGGGAAAACCACCGAAGTCGTAGATGAGCGGGGTGCCCGTGGTCGTCGAACCGATCGTCAGCGGTGCTGATTCCCAGTGCGCCGAGACGACGAGGATTGCCGTCGGCCGCGGAAGATCGCCGGCCCACGCCCCCAATTGGTCGACCCACAACGCGCTGTCCACCAGCGGCGGAGCACCGTGGCTGAGATACAGCGCAGGCATGGTTGTGGTGGACATATGGGCTCCTCGGGATAGACATTCGTCATTAAGTTGAAGGTTCAACCTAATATAGGACTCAACACTTGCGTCCCGCAACTATTCCCCGCAATATTCTTCTGGACATGCGTCTGAGACGCTGTACACCAGCACGCTCCGTGCACGAAGAATGCTCGACCCGAAGGAGAAGTCACCGATGAGTGAACCGACCGCGCAGCCCGACGCGCAGTCTCAGACGAAGTGGCTCACAGCCGAGCAGCAGGAAGCCTGGCTGACACTGATCGCTCTCGTGACACGGTTGCCTGCCGCACTCGACACTCAACTGCAACGCGATTCGGCACTCACCCACTTCGAATACTTCGTGCTCGCCGCACTCTCGGACGCCCCCGACCACAAGCTCCAGTTGTCGGTACTGGCCCAGCGCGCGAACGCTTCCCTGTCCCGCCTCTCGCACGTCATCACGAAGATGGAGAAAGCCGGCTGGGTGAAACGGGAAGTCATTCGCGGCAGCCGCGGCTCCAACGCAGTACTCACCGACGAAGGAATGACAAAGGTCGTCGCGGCCGCGCCGCCACACGTCGCCTCGGTTCAAGGTCTCCTCTTCGAGGGCCTCGATGATCGCCAGGTCGCCCAGCTTTCGTCCTTGGGGACTGCAATGCTCAGCCAACTGGACAAGGGAATCGCCGCCGGACTCGGCAAGGCCTGACCCCTTTCCCGACACGAGCGGCCCGATCCTTACGACGGCGGCTTCGTGAGGTCGAGTGCAGCCAGGTGACTGAACAGCATGCTCGCTCCGATCGGGTTTCCACCTCCGGGATACGTAGTCCCGCTGGCCGCTGCCATCGTGTTCCCCGCCGCGTACAACCCGGCAATCGCCGTACCGTCGGCTTTGAGCACCCGCCCGGTTGCGTCGGTACGTAGACCACCTTTGGTCCCGAGGTCGGAGATACCGAAAGCGGCAGCGTGAAACGGTCCTTGGTCGATCGGTACGAGCGGTGAAGCCCCCTCCGAAAAGGCACGGTCGTACGCAGTGTCTCCTCGGCCGAAGTCCGTGTCGACGCCGGTCGCCGCAGACTCGTTGAATCGCTTCACGGTCTGCACCAGTTCCGCTGCGGGAACATCGATCTGGGCGGCGAGGTCTTCGAGCGTCTGGGCACTCTTCCACAACCCCGCATCCACATAGTGCTCCGTCTGTGCCATGGGCACGTTGGGCGCCTTCACCGGCGGCACTGCACCTTCCCTGTTGTCGTAGATCATCCAGTACGGTGTGGTTACTTTTCGTGTCCGCATGTGTTCGATGACGGAGCGACCCAAGCGGTCGTACGGCGCAGACTCGTTGACGAATCGACGACCGTTGTCGTCCAAGAAGATTCCGCCGGTGAACCACAGCGCAAATGCGGAGCGGCCATCCGGATGGGTGAGCCCCGGCGACCACCAGGCCTCCCCCATGAGGTCGGTATCGGCGCCCACGGCGATAGCCGCCTGATGCGCCTTGCCGAGATTGCCGGGACAACCCATCGTGTCGAGCGCAGAGCCGGGAACACCGAATTCGGCTCGCAGGGTCTCGTTCTGTTCGAATCCGCCCGCGGCCAGAATCACTCCTCTGCGGGCTCGGATGGTTCGACGTCGACCACCTTGTTCGACGACCGCGCCGACGACCGATCCGTCCTCGACGACCAATTCTTCGAGAGTGGTGTTCAGGTGCATGGCGGCGTTGGCGAATGTCGAAAGTGCCAGCAAGAATCGACCGATCAACGACTGCCCGCCGACGAGGTACGCCGGTAACTCTTCTCCCAACCGCTCCGTCGCGAGCGGCGATCGAAGTGAATCACGAAGCACACCAAGCTTCTTAGCGTTCATCGGTTTGGGAACGATGTGTCGACCGCTCGCGCGAGCCTTGGGTTTTTCCCCGAAGTAGTCGGGCCACGGCAGTATCTGGAACTCGAAATTCGAGTCCTCTTCGAGATAGTCGATCAGCCCGGCGCCGCCTCGAACGTATGCCTCCTGGACGTCGGCAGGTGTCCGATCACCCACCACCGAACGGTAGTACTCCAGCGCGTCTTCGATGGTGTCGTCGTCCCCGCCCCGGCGAAGAACGGCGTTGCACGGGAACCACATTCCGCCGCCGCCCGAGTACGCCGTTGTTCCGCCGTACTTGTCGGTCGCTTCGATCACAATGACGTCGAGGCCTTCGCGTGCTGCCGTGTACGCGCCGGCGAGTCCGCCGCCCGATCCCACAGCGAGTACGTCGCATGTCTCGTCCCACTTCGTCATAATCAGCCTCTCCGATCCTGGGCACATTTCCGAACGTGTTCTAGAAATCGTTCTAACACATGGACTTAGCGATCGCGGGGGATCGAAATTCTGTCCCACCGAGCGGGAGCGAGACATGACGCCGAGCGGGAGCGAGACATGACACCGAGCGGGCAGCGAGACATGACACCGAGCGGGGAGCGAGAACGAGCAGCGATAGCGCACACTTTGCTCGCACGGGTCTGATCCCGTAGTGTCTGGACACATGTCTGGTAAGACCAAGTTCGAGTCCACTCGTCGACGGCTCACACAGCAGCAAGCCGAAACCGTCGATCGATTGACCGCGGCAGCGATCACGGTCCTGCGCGACAAAGGGTTTGCCGATCTGACTGTACGAATGGTGGCAGCGGAAGCCGGTGTCGCCGCAGCCACGGCGTACACCTATTTTTCGTCCAAGAGTCACCTTGTGGCAGAACTGTTCTGGCGCCGACTCGACGCAGTACCGCACGAGCCCTCCCCCGAGGCGGAACGAGAAGCGCAGGTCTGCTCGGTCCTTCGAAGCGTCGCACTCCTCGTTTCCGACGAACCGGAGCTGGCCGCGGCCGTGACCACGGCGATGATGGGCAATGATCCCGACGTCGAACACCTTCGGGGACGTATCGGCAAGAACATCCGCGAGCGGCTCATCGAGGCGCTGGGGCCGTCATACGATCCCGACGTACTCGAAGCACTCGAAATCTCCTGGTCCGGAGCGCTTGTCCGAGCCGGCATGGGTTACGAGTCCTATTCGCAGATCGCAGACCGGCTCGAAGTCACTGCCAGGCTGATCATGGCGGGCCGCGACAACCTTCACTAGACGGGGGTCATGGCACTCACCAACCATGTGCCGTCGACTCGATCGAGTGTCACCTCGACTCGGCTCGACGTCGACGCTGGTGCCGGCCGCGCGATACTCGTCGTGATCTGATCGACGAACAGGAGCAATTCCGCTCGGTCTGCAGCAGCGGAGAGCACTCCCACGTCGACTACTCGCGCCTTCGTGCTGATTCCTTGCTCCTTCGACTGGGGTGCAACGGTTTTCGATCCGAATTCGGCGAAGCGGTCCTGAAATGTTCCACTTGCACCCTCGGCAGCATGTGCAAGATCCTCGTCCACCGTGTCGCTGTTGTAGCTCAAGAGATTCTCGACGAGCATCGGCGCCACACCGATCACCTCGACACGTGCGGTTTCAGTGGCTGCCGAACGGTGGTGACTCCAGAGCAGAGTCCCGCCGACTCCCACCAAGATCAGCGCTGCAAACGCCAAGACCACGCGCTTCACGGGACGAACTCCACACTCGACATCAGTACCCGACCGTCGACCTCTTCGACACCGACGCGAAGACGGTAGGTTCGCGCCGAAGACTCTCCCGCCGAATTGCCGACCTGAGCCGATGCCGCGATCAGTACCACCCCCGAGGTTCCGGATTCCGATGCCAGGGCTGCGGTGTCGACATGACCGTCGGAATCGACGGCGAAATCACGGATCGATGCGACGAACGCAGATTCACCGGACTTCAGTTCGTCTGCAAAAGTTCCCGTAGTCAGCGACTTCAGCTCCGCGAGATCCTCGTCGAGCGTGGCAGAGTGAACGTCGATCAGAGCAAGGGTTCCTGCGACAGCACCGTCGACGAACCCTTGACGCTGGGACTCTCGCACGCGGTCCGATCGAACTGCCAGACAACCGAAGACGACAACGACGCTCAGAGCCGCGAGTGCAATCCAGACCAGGGCAGTGAGTACACCGCGCTTCCCTCGGACCGGATCCAGCACCTCACCTCTCAGCGATTCGTCGGCGTCAGCAACTGTTGCCACGGCTCACCCTCCCCCGGACCGGAGTCAGCCGGAGCCAACTCCGTGTGTTGATAGTCGGCTCCGTCAGGCCCGGTGTACAACTCGCCGGGCGCATTGGTCCCCGACGGCACGTACGCTTCGGGGCTCCGGCAGATCTCCGGGCTCGGTGCTCGTTTGCCCGGTACCTCCATGCAGGGAATGTTCCGAGATCCACGAACGGCGAAGACCGAGTTCTGTGGCACTTTGCAGTACAGATCAGCCGGGGTGTCCGGCACACTCGTCTGGGTCGGGTCCCGTCGCTGATCGGCGGGAAGGTAACCGGTCGAGCACGCCGCAGGGTCCTGCGCTTGGAGGTGGAAGTTGACGTTCGCGGCGCCGTCCACCTGCCCGCGTTGTACGACGGTTTCCTGTGCCGCGACCAGTGGCGGCAAGATGACGAGCACCTGTTCCAACCCGGCGTTGTACGTCAAAGCCACCTGAGCGGTGCTGGTGAAATTGGCAAGCAGCACAGGCAAAGTGGGTTTGAGGCCTTGAAACAGCTGGTCGGCTTCAGTCGCGAAGCCCGGTCCGGTCTCGAGGATATTGCGCACGGACCCGTCGGCGACCTCCAACTGTCCACTGAGCTGAGCGACACTGGACGCCCACTGGCGAATCTGATCGCCCGTCACCACCTGTGTCTGCAGGAGCGGATCCAACTGCTGTACGAGCGTCGTAGCCGGCGTTGTGGCAGCGGACATCTGATCGACGAACGAAGTGGTCGAATCCAGCAGACGGGCCAGATCCTCTCCCCTGCCTCCGAAAGCTGCCGCGGACTCGTCGATCACCGATCGCAACTTGTCCTGCGGTACGGATGCGAGCATCGCCTGCGCCTGATCGAGGACCGGTCCGATCTCGGTCGGGATCGTGACAGCTTCGGGGCCGATCACGTCTCCGTCGGCCAGAAAGGGTCCGTCCGCGGTGCTCGGTTGCATGTCGACGTATTGCTCACCGATTGCCGACACGCTTCGCACCGCTACTGTGAGCCCGCTGGAGGGAACGGGAACCGCACTCTCCAAAGATAATTCGGCGCGTACCACTCCCGGAGAGAGGCGCACCGACCTGACCTGACCGATGGTGTCGCCGCGATAGGTCACGTTCGCGTTCCGATACAGGCCGCCGGCGTCGGGCAGTTCGACTGTCACCGAATAGCGCCCGATGCCGAGCATGGTCGGAACTCTCAGGTACGAGATAGCCGCTGCGCTCATGCCTATCACCGCCAGGATCGCGAAGATTGTCAATTGCCTTCGCACCAACTTCGTGAGAATCATCGTCCACCGTCCTGGGCGGTCCGCCCTGTGCTACTTGGGTCGGTCCGCCCGGCACTCAGAGGCGCGGTCAAAGGATCGACCAGTATTCCGTTCTCCACCGGAGTTTGCGGCGCCCCGAACGGAGTACCGAAGCCCAGACCTGACTGAAGGCGATTACTCGTGAGGTCGATCAGCGCCCACAAATTGGTGTAATCACCGCGCATTCCGTCGTCGATGGTCGTCTGAGGGAAGGGGAAGGTACTCAGATTGCCCAAATTGTTGATCAGGTCCGGTCCTGTTTCGACCACCTTCTGCAGCGTCGATTCCAAGGCGCTCAAATTGGCTTTCAAATCGTCGCGGGTCCGGTCGACCAGATCGGTCCCGACGTCCCCGAACCTGCCGACCGCATCGAGGGCGGTGGTCAGGTCGACGCGTTGGGCGCTCAGTTCCGCCAAGGCCGGATCAAGGGTCTCCAACGCCTCACCGAGAACGTCTCGCTGAGCCGTGATCTCGCCGGCGAACACGTCGAGATTCTCCATGGTCGTGACTATCGCCTCGCGTTGACGGTCGAGTGTCTCGGTCACGGTGTCCATCTGGCTCAGCAGGTCGCGCGCCGCATCGGTCCGCCCGCCGAGAGCAGTGTTCAGTTCCGTGGTGATGCTGTGAATCTGGGCCAGCCCACCGCCGTTGAGCACCAAGGACAGTGCCGTCAACGCTTCCTCGGTGGTGGGATAGACACTGGCCGATGCAAGGGGAATCACGGATCCCTCCGACAACCGCCCTTCCGGCGCCACCTCGGTGGGCGGCGCGAGCGCGACGTGTTTGGATCCGAGCAGACTGGTTTGGCCGATCTTGGCAGTCGCGTTGGCGGGCAGCGACACCGAACCGTCGAGCGCAACCGTCACCCGTGCGTGCCAGTTGTCGGTCTCGATCGCACTGATACTTCCGACTGTCACGTCGTTGACCATGACCGGAGAGTTGGGACTGATCGACGTGACGTCCGGCATCTCGATCACGACCGAGAAACTTCCCTCACCGCGGCCGGCCGCGCCCGGCAGCGACACCGAATTCAGCCCGCTCCATTGACAACCCGTCAGAACGAGCACAGCGCTCGCCGCCACACACACTGTTCCCCACCGGCGGCCAGTCATCGTGATCCTGTCGACGGCATGAGCAAGCCGGTCAGATCAGACGCCACCGGTACCGTCGGAAAACTCAAGGCGCCAGTCGGTTCCAGATCAGGCTCGCTGTACACCAGTTGGTCCGGAAGAGCGCCGAGCGCCCGGGTCGGATTGATGCTCAGGTCCGGGTAGTTCGCCTTGATCGTGTTGAGCAACGGGCCGAGGTATTCGATGCACAAATCCGCGCCCTTCTTCGAGGTGTCGTTGGCCAGGCCGGCGATTCCGCCGCAGATCAAGTCGATCGGGTTGCCGACGTTCTGGAATGCGGGCACACCCACCATCGCTCCTTGGGCCGGCCGGTAGACGTTGTAGTAGTTCGACAACGCTGTCGGAGCCAGATGCAGTACCTTCTCGAGACCTGCGCGCTTGTCGACCAATACCTGGGACACGTCGGCCAACTTCGCGATCTGCTCCGTCAAGCCGGTTCGGTTCTGTTCGACAAACCGCTGTACGTCGACGACGGCGGCGTCCAGATCGGCGAGAGCCGGAGCCAATTGCGTCCGGCTCTCGGCGAGCACACTCGAGACATTTGCCAGCCGTCCTTGGAACTGAACGATCTGTTCGTCGCTTGCGGCGAGTGCGGTCGTGAAGGTCTGCAGGCCGCGGATGGTGCCGAACAGATCGGCTCCGCCTTCGTCGAGTGTGCTCATAGCCTCCGAGAGTTCGGTCACCGAGCGCCCCAGCGCTTCCCCGCTGCCGGCCAGTGCGGATCCGGCACCGTCGAGGAAGTTGGCGGCGGGACCGCGATCGTCCCCGTCGGGACCCAAAGCATCGGCAGCCCGGCCCAGCTGTTCCTTGATCTGGTCCCACTCGACCGGGACCGCCGTTCGGTCGAGCCCGATCTCCGCACCGTCATTCAGTGCGTCGGCGCCGTCCGTCACCGCCGGCGTCAACTGCACGAAGCGGGCCGAGACCAGTGACTGGGCAACGATCACCGCTTTCGCGTCCTCGGCGACGGGAACCTCGCGCGCCAATTTCAGTTCGACGCGCATTCGATCTCCCTGTGGGGCGATCTCGGTGACGCGGCCGACGTCGACTCCCACGACACGAACGTCGTCACCGACATACAGACCAGTCGTCGAGGTGAAGTAGGCGGTCACGTTGTAGTAGCGCAGATGTTGCACCGCAAGGTATCCCGACGCGACGACGATCGCCGCGCCGACGACGCTTCCACCGACGACGGCGATTCGACGCCAGTTCACCGGTTTGCGAACTCGTAAGGCACCCATCATCGAACCTCCGGAATCGGTAGCGGCGCAGGTGGTAGCCCGAACATCGCGTTGATCAACGGTTGGGTGTATTGCGCCGGTACCAGGTTCTGGACGTAGGCGTAATAGAAGGGACCGCTGGCCACGGTGTCGCCGAGCGTGCCCACGTACGTACCGAGACCGTCGATTCCCTGAGAAAGGTTGTCCTTGTTGTTCTGCAGAATGCCGACAACCGTGTCGAGTTTGCCGAGGACCGGCTGCAACTGCGCCTCGTTGTCGTGGACGAGTCCGCTCAGCTGGGTCGACAACGCCGAGATGTTCGTGATCACTTCCCCCAGCGCCGCCTCTCGCCGATCCAGTTCTCCCAACAAGGCATTGCCGTCGACGAGTAGCGCGTTGACCTGTGGTCCACGCTCGGCCAGCGTCCCGGCGACGTCGTTTGCATCGGACAGCAAGGTGCGCAACATGTCGTCGCGTCTATTGACGCTGTCGGAGATCCGTGCGACACCGTCCAGCGCCGGCCTCAGGTTCGGCGCACTGTCGGACATCACCTGCCCCACTGCGTCGAGTGATTCGGAGAGCTGGTCGAGATCGATGTCCTCGACCGTCGTGGTGAGGTCACCGAGCACGTCGGGCAGCGAGTACGCCGATCTTGTTCGCTCGACCGGGATCTCGCCGCCGACCGCGATCCTTCCCGTACCGTCCAGATCGAGTGATACCGCTCGCTTGCCGAGCAACGACATCGTGGTGACGGCTGCCGACGTGCTTTCTCCCAAACCGATCGAGCCTTCCAGTGTGAAGTCCACGCGCGCGAGTCCGTGCTCGACCTCGATCCGGTCCACCGTTCCGATCTTCACTCCGGCGGCGTTGACTTCGTCTCCCGGCGCGAGACCGCTGGCGTCGGCGAACACCGCGCTGTACCCGACGCCCGATTTCAGGAACTGCAGATTCTGATACTGGAGCGATGCCAATACGACGGCGGCCGTGACGACCAATCCCACGACCCCCACGCGTACGGCCTGGCTCTGTGCCATCTCTCTCATCGTGGTGCGCACCTTCCGGTCGTCTGATCCACCAGGTCGACAGTGAGCGGCGTACCGTCGGCACCGTCGACCTTCAGTGCGATTCCGCACAGATAGAAGTTGAAGAACGACCCGTACGAGCCGACTCGGATCAGCTGCTTGTAGTTCGAGGGCATGGACGCGAGAATCCGATCGAGCTCACTTTGTTGCTCGATCAGCGGATTCAGGCTTGCGTCCAGCTTCGACAGGTTTCCCGCGATGTCCGGGCGAACTCCGGCGAGGAGATCGGCGAAGGTGCCTGATGCGGTGTTCACGCTCTCGACGGCAGTCCCGATCATCTCCCTGTCCGCCGCGAGCCCGCTGACCAGCTGTTGTAGGTGGTCGAGAGTGTCACTGAACTGACCACCGCGGCTGCGCAATTCACTGAGCACACCGTCGAGGTTGCCGATCACTCGACCGATCAGTTGGTCGCGGTCTGCGAGAGTGTTCGTGATCGATCCGGTGTGCGCCAGCACCGATGCCACCGTTCCGGACTGGCCTTGAAACACCTCGAGCAAGGACATCGAC
The DNA here is from genome assembly GCF_009707305.1 of Rhodococcus sp. AQ5-07. Taxonomy (NCBI): domain Bacteria; kingdom Bacillati; phylum Actinomycetota; class Actinomycetes; order Mycobacteriales; family Nocardiaceae; genus Rhodococcus; species Rhodococcus sp. AQ5-07. Next base: position 1,970,405 of record NZ_CP046099.1, read on the forward strand.
AACGCGTTGACCTGCTCTGGGTCCAGGGCTTGAAACAGCGGCTTGAAACCACCGAGTAGCGCATCGAGGTCGAGTGCCGGCGCGGTGCGATCGACGGGAATGCTCTCGCCCTGTGGCTGCGGTTCCGCGATCCCCGGATCGTCGAGCAGTTCGAGGTATCGATTACCCACCAGATCCTGATATCGAACAGCGGCTCTGGTCGATACAGTCACGGTGTCACCCGTATCCACACTGAAACTCACGTGGGCACGGTGATTCCCACCGAATTCGACGGAGCCGACAGAACCGACCGGCACACCCGCGATGCGCACCTTGTCGCCGGCTCTGAGCCCGGAGGCGTTGACGAACTCCGCCGAGTACGACCTCGCGTCGCCACCTCGCATCTGGCCGAACACGAGGATCAGCCCGGCGTTGACGAGGATCATCACCAGAACAAAAATTCCGAACTTGACGGTGTACCCACGAACTTTCATCGGATCTCCGTCCCGAACAGGTAGCTCATCAGATCCGGGACCGTGTTCATCGGTTGCCCACCATTCGGCTGACGCTCGGGCGCAAACGGATTCACCCCGGTATCGGTCACCAGGTACGGAGCATTGACGTTCGGGTCGCGCAGTGGAAGACCCATACACTGCGGGCCACCTGTTGCCGCGACCTTCGGAAGGTCGTCGGGATATCGGTACGGTTCGGTTCCGGCGATCAGACCGATCGACATCTTGATTCCTGGTTGTCCGTTGTAGGCGCCGTCGCCGATCTTCTTGCTCTCCTGCAGTCCGTGGAACATGCAGGGAATCACCGGGGAGTATTCCTCGAGCAGTGCGGTGGTCGGCCGCAGTAACGACAGAACGGTGTCGATACCGTCGGCGTTGGCTCCCAGTACATCTTCTCCGGTGCGGGCGACCCCGATCACGTTGAGCAAGAGGAGATCAAGATTCTGCTGCTCGTCGAGAACAGTGGTTCCCGTCGTCGTGAGCGAGTCGAGGGTGTCCATCAAGTCGAGAACAGCGTCGCGGTAGGTCTGTGTGACGGCTGGTAAATCAGTCAACACATGATCGAGAGCCTCACGTGCAGTGTTGAATTCGAGCAACGAGGAATCTGCTTGTTCGAGTGCGACGCCGAGCCGTTCACCGCGTCCTTGCAGAGCAGTCGAGAGGGCACCCAATGTCGAATCGAGCTTGCCCGGGTCCACCGTCCGGAGCACGGTGGTGAGTTTCTCGAACACCGTGTTCAGCTCGACAGTCACCCGGGATGCGTCGATCGTCGCCCCGGCGGCAAGTCGCGCGCTGCTCGGCTGCTCCGGCGAGGACAGGCTGACGAACTTCGCGCCGAAGGCCGTGTTCGACGTGATCGCCACATTCACGTTTGACGGAATCGATTCGAGCGCTTCGGGATCGATCGACAACGACAGTTGTGCGGTAGCGTCGTCAGTCGGCGTGATGGACTCCACCGAGCCCACGGTCACCCCGGCCATCTTCACCCGCGCGCCCGGATCCATCACGAGCCCCGCGCGCTCCGCGATCACCGTGATCGGGACGCGAGCGACAAACACCTGGTTGAAAGACGCGACCGACAAAGCGATGACCCCGACGATCGCCGCAGCCAAGCCCAGAGCAGCCAACTTGTAGCCGTATCTGTGCACGCAGTCCCCCTAACCGGACAGATTGAAGTTGCCGGAACCGCCGTAGAGCGCGAGTGAGACGAGCAGGGTCACCGCCACGACGCAGATCAGCGAGAGCCGAACCCCGCGGCCCACTGCAGTTCCCACGCCCGACGGTCCCCCGGACGCGTTGTATCCGTAGTACGTGTGGATCAGCATCACCAGGAGTGCCATCACGAGCACTTGAACGAAGGACCATGCGACGTCGACCGGATCGAGGAACGTCGTGAAGTAGTGGTCGTAAAGACCCGAGGATTGACCGAACAGCACGACCGTGGTGAATCGTCCGGCCAGAAATGATCCTACGAGCGCCAGTGAGTACAGCGGCAAGATCGCGATCATCCCTGCGGTGACGCGGGTGCTGACGACGTACGGGACCGAACTGATCGCCATCGATTCGAGGGCGTCGATTTCCTCACTGATGCGCATGGCACCGATCTGCGCGGTCGAACCTGCTCCGATCGTGGCCGACAGGCCGATTCCCGCGATGACCGGCGCAGCGATACGAACGTTGATGAAGGCGGAGAAGAATCCGGTGAGCGCTTCGACTCCGATATTTCCCAGCGAGCTGAAACCTTGGATCGCAATGGTGCCGCCCGAGGCTAGAGTCAGAAATCCTACGACCGCAACCGTGCCGCCGATCACTGCCAAAGCTCCGGTGCCCATGCTGATCTCGGCTACCAGCCTCAACACTTCTTTCGGGTGTTTGCGAATTGCCCACGGGATGTGAGCGATGGCGCGCGCGAAGAAGACAGCTTGTCGCCCGACGTCGTCGATCGAGCGTGACGTTCGAGCCACCCGCGCCCGCGTGCGTCCGAACTTGCCGATTTGTGCCAGCGAATCCGACAGCGTCACCTCGATCACCCCGCCGTCAATCGGATGCCGACCGCGGTGACGATGGTGTTGACGACGAACAACGCCATGAATGCGTACACCACCGTTTCGTTGACGGCCTCCCCCACGCCTTTCGGCCCACCCCGTACCGACAGTCCGCGATAGCAGGCCACCAATCCCGCCAGCATCCCGAACAGTGCAGCTTTGACCATCGACAACGCCACCTCGGGCAGGCCGGTCAGCAACGTGATTCCCTCGACGAAGGCGCCAGGGTTCACGCCCTGGAGAAACACCGAGAAGGCGTAACCGCCGGCGATGCCGATGACGCAGACGAGTCCGTTGAGCAGCAAAGCCACCACGGTCGACGCGACCACCCGCGGAATCACCAACCGATTGATCGGATCGATCCCGAGCACCTCCATGGCGTCGATCTCTTCACGAATCGTTCTCGATCCCAGATCGGCGGCGATGGCTGTCGCGCCCGCACCTGCCACGATCAGCACCGTCACCACCGGACCGACCTGAGTCACGGCACCGAGCGCGGCCCCGGCGCCGCTGAGGTCGGCGGCACCGATTTCGCGGAGAAGGATGTTGAGGGTGAAACTCACCAGGACCGTGAACGGCACGGCTACCAACACTGTCGGCACGATCGACACCCGGGCGATCATCCAACTCTGCTCGAGAAACTCCTGCACCTGAAAGCGGGTGCGGAACAAGCCCACTGCGACATCGGCGCCCATCCGGTAGAACTGGCCGAGTTCGCGCATCGGGCCCGCAAGTGCAACTCTTCCGCTGTACACGTCAATGCCCCGAAGGACATGACGTGGAGTTGCCGTAGTCGACCTTGAATTCCTTGATCCCATTGAGCCAACCGGACGAGAGCCTGCTCGGATCGCCGAGCTTGCTGATGTCGGGCATGTGATCGGCGATCTTGCCGAAGATCAGATCGACCTCCATTCTGGCCAGGTTGGCGCCGACGCAGTAGTGCGGTCCGGTTCCTCCGAACGCGAGGTGCGGGTTCGGGTCTCGGGTGATGTCGAAGACGTCGGGGTTCTCGAAGACGGTTTCGTCGAAGTTCGCCGAGCCGTAGAGCAGTACGACACGCTGCCCCTTCGCAATCGCCGTGCCGGCAATCTGTGTGTCCACCACTGCTGTTCGTTGCATGGACGTCAGTGGCGAAGCCCAGCGGATGATCTCGTCCGCGGCGGTGCGCGGACGCTCACGCTTGTACAGTTCCCACTGATCCGGATGCTCGAGAAATGCCATCATGCCGAGTGTCGTTGCGTTGCGCGTCGTTTCGTTGCCCGCGACAGCCAACATGATGACGAAGAAACCGAACTGTTCCGGGGTGAGTTTCTGCCCGTCGATGTCGGCATGCACCAAGCGCGAGATGATGTCGTCGAGCGGTTCCTCCCGTCTCGCCTCGGCCAGTTGATAGGCGTAGCCCAGGATCTGCGCCGACGCCATCCGCGACTCGCCGGCGAGCGACTCGTCGTCGTATCCCGTCATCTGATTCGACCATTCGTACAGCTGACGGCGCCCGTCCTGCGGTACACCGATCAGCTCCGAGATCGCCTGCATCGGTAACTCGCTGGCGACCTGGCTGACAAAATCACCGCTACCTTCCGCCACGGCAGCCGACGCTATGTCTTCTGCCCGCGCTTCCAGCCCGGCCCGCATCGCTTCCACCGACCGCGGAGTGAACAAGCGCGCCACCAACTTGCGCAGCTGTGTGTGCTCAGGGGCGTCCTTGTTGATGAGGACGTGTTTTGTCGCCTCCAACTCCTCCGCCGAGATGTTGTCTTCATGCCGCGGAATGCAGCCGTTGACGTTGCTCGAGAACTCCTCGCTGCGCAACGAGACGTCGCGGACGTCTGCGTGGCGGGAGACAACCCAACAACCACCGTCGTGAAATCCGCCGGTACCCGGTTCCTGGGCGTTCCACCAGACCGGAGCGCATCGTCGTAGTTCGGCGAACTCGGCAAGCGGGACGCGCTCGCCGTACAGATGCGGGTCGGTCACGTCGAACCCGTCGGGAAGGTCGATCTCAGGCATTGCAGATGCTCCTTTACGGATGGGTGCCGGGTGCCGGGTGTTGCGTGTGAGCGCTAGTCGATCCGGTGGACCGGGTCGCTGTTCTGTGAGAACTCCTTGGCCCAGCGGTAGTCCGGCTTGCCGCTCGGCGCTCGAACGACCTCGTCGGCGATCCAGAAGGAACGCGGAATCTTGTAGCCGGCAAGCTGAGTGCGGGTGTGTTTTTCGATGGAATCGAAATCCGGTTCCACACCATCGCGGACGCGGAGCACCGCCGCCACCCGATTGCCCCACCGCTCGTCGGCAATGCCGATCACTGTTGCGTCGTAGATGTCGGGATGGGCCTTCACCACGGCTTCGACCTCTTCCACGAAGACTTTCTCACCGCCGGTGTTGACCACCATGTTTCCCCGGCCGAGGAGAGTGACCGAGCCGTCGTCCTCGATCCGCGCTCGGTCTCCGGTCACCACTGCCCGCGCGCCGTTCACCTCTCGGAATATCTCCGCCGACTTCACCGGATCGTTGTAGTAGCCCAGTGGGACGTTGCCGAGTTTCGCCAACCATCCTTCGGCCCCCGAACCCGGCTCCAACACACGGTTGTCGTCGTCGACGACGACCGTGAATCTGTTGGCGCCCACTTTGGGTCCGCCACGCTGCTCGAGCCCTTTGGTTGCGAATCCGATTCCGCCGAAGCCTGTTTCGGACGATCCAACCGAATCGGAGATCATCAGATTCGGAAAGACGTCGAAGAACGCGTCTTTGACCGATCCGGAGAAGAGCGCAGCGCCGGAGGCGAGCACAGCCAGGCTCGACGCATCCGGTTGCAATTCGTGATGGGCTTCGACCAGTGGACGGCCCATGGCGTCGCCGGTGATGACCATGACCTGGGGCCGATACTCGGCGACGACTTTCCAGACCTGTGCCGCATCGAACTTCGGTTCGAAGATGACGGTGTTTCCGGAGAACAGAGCGTTGAACGTCGGCATCAGTGCCGAGGTGTGAATCAGAGGTGGAAGCATGCACCACCGCATCGGTTCGGCTGCCGCGGCGCCACCGCGCGACTGCTGGTACTCGTCGGCGATCGGCTCACCCGAATAGAAGTCGTAACCGCCGGCCAACACGCGCCAGATGTCTTCCTGCCGCCAGACGACGCCTTTCGGTCGTCCGGTTGTTCCGCCGGTGTAGAGAACGTAGACGTCGTCGCCGGAACGCTCGGGAAAAGCATGTTCACCTACGCGCAGCGGGGATTGGTTGCCGAGCGCATCCTCGTACGCCACTGCCCCCGGAATCGACGGTTCGTTCCCGAGAGCGAGTTCGTCCGGCACCTCCATCACGTACTTGACCCGCGGCGCGGACACCAACGCCTCGGCGACCCGCTCAGCGAAACCACGATGGAAAACCAACGCCGTGAGATCCGCATTCTCGTACAGATAAACCAATTCGTCGCTCGTGTAGCGGTAGTTCACCGTGATGGGAACGCCGCGGATCTTGAAGGCCGCGAGGACAGCGACCATCGCCTCGATCGAGTTGTGCAGTTGAATACCGATGTGCGAACCGACACCCAACCCGACGGACTGGAAGTAATGCGCCAATCGGTTGGCCCGCTCGTCGAGCTCACGGTATGTCACCTCCTCGCCGGAAACGATCAGCGCTCGGCGATCGGGCATCGCATCGACGGAATGCTCGAACAGGTCTGCAAACGTGTACGCCATAGGTTGAGTCCTTCGGGTTCGGCCGGTCAGACGACGAAGAGAGGCAAAGGGATTCCGCGATCTTCGAATACGAATGCCGCGCCGGTACTGACCTTCGTAATGGCGACTTCGACGCATTCCGGAGCGGGAGCTTCGGTGATGTCGACGGCCAGAAGGAGCCCCGCGGCATCTTCGGCCACCACTCTCACGGTGAAGTGCGGATTCACGCCGCGGACCAAAGCCTGGAGGGGATCGAGGTGCTCGCTGCCGAGCAAGGTCGGCCAACCGCCGTCGCGGTCGACAAGAGCGTCTCGCGAGATCCACAGCTCCAGAGCACCGCCGTCCGGTCGGATCTCGCTCTCCACATACTGCTTCGGATTCAGCAAGGGATGCACGGACAGGACCAATGCCAACGATTCCAGAGTCGAAGGAAGCCCGAGCGCATCTCGAATACGCTGTGCCGCAACTCCCGCGATTCCGGTCAATTGCTTTCGCGTGATCTCGCGCGCCTTGTCTTCGTCGGCACGGCGGCGAACCGCTGCCAGAAAGCCCAACGCCAACAGATGATGCTGCACGCAGATCTCCTCTGCGATACGAACCAAGGCTGATCGCGAGAAGTCGGAAAACCTCAGGTCGGACAACAACGGACCCGAGTAGTCCGCCCTACCGTCCCCACCGTGATCGATCGGGCTCAGCTCGACCGTCACCGCGGCGGTGCGTCCGATCTGCTCGGTGTGCGCGGTCATCACGGGAGGCGTGTGCGACGGGTCGATGACAACGGTCCAGGCGCAGTGCGGATGTCGGTCCGCGGGCCTGCGCGGTGGTCGGTGAATCGGCCGGATCTGGGCGTGCGGGTTGGTCGCGATGGCCGTCGCATCGAAAGTCGGATCCTCGATGTCGTGACACATCGAGGTCACGAACTCATCGCCCAACGGCTCGACGTCCATGAGTGCTCCGCAATGATCGAGCCAGAATTCACCGTGCAGCGGATCGTCGACCCGGTATCGAAAGTCCATGAACTGTGGCGGAGCGCCGATGTCGAGTTGTAACCCTTTGAAGATCGTCACGACGTCGTCGCCCTCGTATCCGAGAGCCTTCTGCATGCGGCGGGTGTACCAGGGGCTGGCCGATTCCCACTCCTCGACGGCCACCTGCGCCATACCCTCGCGTCCGAATTCGACGATCAGATGCGCCATGCCCGAGCGATCGATCAGCTGCCCACACAGGAGCAACTCGGGCACCAACACGGCAAGGTCGCGCTGCGAGAGTGTCTCGAAGGAATCGCGCACCGTCATCGGACTCACCACAGCGGGACCGGCGCGGTGCCCACCGGATACCAGCCCGGTAGCGGGTCGCCCGAGATCGATCGCTGGATCCGGCCCTGCATCCCCTTCGAGAGAGCGTTGTTGCCGATCATCTCCATGAACAGTGCCGACACGTTCCCGAAGTCGAAGAAGTCACGCTGCCAGGACCATTGGAAGTCCCCGCCGTAGCGGAACCAACTACCGCCGATACCGTAGACGGAGTAGTTGCTCCCGTCCTCACGCTTGGCATCGGAAATCTGCTTCCACAAGCCGATCACGTTTCCGCTACGTTCGTCGATCACAAAGTCTTGATACGGGTACTCCCAACCTTCGAGGCCCTTCATCTCGAGGCCGAGCGCGACTTCGCGAATCTCCTCGCGCCCCACTGCCATGAAATCCTGCTTGGGACCGTAGTTCCACCCGTACGTGGCGTCCTCGGTGTACATGTCCGCCAACGGTTTCCAATCACCGGCGGCTTCGGCCTTCTTGTTCGCCTCGATCCAGCGTTGGACCATCTCGTCGAGCTCTGCGCGGTCGAAACCCGTCATCTGAACTTCCTCCCTCGAGTACTTGAATTCGCTGCAATCAATCGACAATCCGCTGTAATCAGTCGACAATTCTCAGGGCGCCGGTCGGGCAGTACCTGACCGCCAGCTCGGCTTCACCGCGGAGCGACTCAGGTGGGTCCGAGTCCAGAAGACTGACCTTCCCCCGCTTCGGGACGACAAAGATCTCCGGTGCCTCGAGCTCACACGCCGCATGGCCTTGGCACAGGTCGAGGTCGACTTCGACGTGCATGATCACCCCTCACGCCCGGGACGTGTTCTGCGCCGGTACCTCACCGCGCACGGCTGCAGCAACTGGACGACCATCTTGCTGTGGTCGTTTCGGTAGGACTCCGACGGCTGCGCCATCTCGAACTCGAAGTCCCGCAGCAGGATCGAGAAGATCGCTTTGAGCTGCATCTGGGCGAATGCAGCACCGACGCAGCGATGCCGGCCGGCTCCGAACGGAATCCACGTCCAGCGGTTGACGATGTCCTCTTGATTCGGGTCGATGTACCTCCCGGGATCGAAGGTGTCCGGTCGGGGGAAGTCCTCGGCGATTCGATTGGAGATCGCGGGCGTCGCGGCGACAAGATGGCCCTCTCGGATCTCGAAGCCGCCCACTTCGAAATCTCCACGTGCCACCCGCAACAGGATGATCAACGGCGGATGCAGTCGAAGGGTTTCCTTGACCACGGCCTCGAGAACCGGAATCTGGCGCAGGGCATGAAAACTGATGTCGGCGCCGTCGGAGTACAGATTGTCGAGTTCGTCGACGACGTCCGTCATGGTGTCGGGATGCCGCAACATCTCGATCAGCGACCACGCTGCCGTGCCGGAAGTCGTGTGGTGGCCTGCGAACATCATCGAGATGAAGATGCCGGTGATCTCGTCGGCACTGAACCGGAGGTCGCCGTTCTCGTCCTTGACCGAGACCAACACGTCCAACATGTCGCGGTCCTCCTTGCCCTGCGGAGGATTCGCGATGCGCCCGTTCATGATGTCCTGTACCAGAGCGACCAACGCCAACCTGGCCTCGTCGCGGCGGCGGAAACTCTCGATCGGCGCGTACGGATCCACGAAAGCCAATGCATCCGTTCCCTGTTCGAGTTCGTGATACAGCTTGGCGAAGCTATCGTCCAGTTCGTCGCGGAACTTCTTGCCGATCAGGCACGCCGACGAGGTGTAGATGGTCAGCTCGGCGAAGAAGTCGAGCAGATCGATCTCGCCTTCGTCTCCCCACTGCGCGACCATCGCCTCGACCTCGCGGCCGATCGTGGCGGCGTGCCCGCGCATCTGTTCGCCGCGCAGAGCCGAGTTGTGGAGCATCTCCTTACGCCGCTCCGGGCTGGCATCGAAGACGACGCCTTCACCGAATATCGGCTTCATGAAGGGGTACGCAGCTTGTTGGTCGAGATCCTCGTCGGTGGAGCGGAAGAAGAACTCGTTTGCCTCGGCTCCGGACAGCAAGATCACTGTGCGGTCGGCAAGTTGAAAGGCGCCGACGTCACCACATTCCTCACGCACCCGGCGCATGAGCGCTATCGGGTCGGTTCGCAGTTCCTCGAGATGCCCGTGCGGGAGATCCCCGCCGGACACCCGCGGCGGCTCGGGCAGTGTTCGCGACGTCTCCTGCACTCCGTGCGTCATGTCGTCTCCTGTGAGTTCGCAGTGGGAAGTTTGTCCAGTGGTGCCTCGGGCTGAACTTCGACGAGCACGATGTGTGCTCCTCGCGGCGCCGACACAACGGCGACGATGGCATTGGCGATGTCCGAGGCGCGCAGAAAGTAACCATGGCGGGCGAACCCCCACTTACTCCACGATTCCCCAACCGGTCCGATGATCTCCGGCGTCGTGTCCATCCCCATGCCGGTCAGTGTCGGCCCGGGTCGCACGATCGACGCGCGAATGCCTGTTCCTTCGAGCTCCATTCGCATCTGGCGCCCCATTGCTTCGAGCCCGGCCTTGGCCGCGTCGTAAGCACCCATGAGTGGACGCTGGCGCTCGGCACAATCCGAGCCGATCAGTACGAAGTCACCGCGCTGTCGTTGCCTCATGCCGGGGAGTACGCGATGCGCCAATCGCTGCGCACCAACGAGGTGGACTTGGATCTGCCGTGAAAACGCCTCTGGATCCATCTCGTCCGCAGCCCCGAATTCGAGGTCACCGGCACCGGAGACGACCATTTCGGTGGGACCGTGGACTGCCTCTGCGGCCGAGACGAATCCGTCGACCGAATCACCGTCCGTGACGTCGAGGAAGTGGGCAAACGCTTCACCACCATTGCTGCGGATCTTCTCGGCGATGGCTTCGCATTCGGTGACTCGACGCGCACCGAGCGCAACCGGATGGCCGAGTTCGGCCAGGGCATACGCAGTAGCGGTGCCGATTCCCGACGATGCACCACTGATCAATGCCGGCCGGCGAACTGGATTGGGTTCGAAACGAGGCATCAGCGCACCTGCACTTTCACCGGCAGGGCCGCAAAGCCCCGGACGTTTGTCGAATGAACACGCTCGATTCCGGACTCGTCGACTTCGTAGTCGCTGACCCGACGCCCGAACTCTGCGAGGGCGATCTTGGCTTCGAGCTTGGCAAGGTGGGCACCGAGACAGAAGTGCACGCCACCACCGAAACTCGCGAGTTTTCCCGACGAACTCCGGCCGATCTGGAAGCTGTCGGCATCCTCGAAGACGTCGGCGTCTCGGTTGGCCGATCCGATCAGGAGCAGGACCTTCTGCCCCGCCGGAATGGTGCGTCCGTGATATTCGAGGTCGACAACCGAAGTCCGAGCCACGATCTGGCTCGACGTGTCGTAGCGAAGAGTCTCTTCCACCCATTCCGAGGCTCGTTCGGGATCGTCGAGAACCGGTGTGATCTGCTCCCGGTGGTGCGAACCCCAGTACAGAGCGTTTCCGAGAAGCTTGGTCGTGGTCTCGTTTCCGGCCACGACCATCAGAAACATGAATCCGAGGATCTCCTGGTCCGAGAGTTTGTCTCCGTCGATCTCGGCATCGAGCAAGGCCGAGGTCAGATCGTCCGTCCGCGATCGGCGACGCTGCGCGATCATCTCCTTGTAGTAGCCCATCAAACTGATCGAAGCCTCCACCGCAGGTTGCGGCACGTCGAGAACACCCGCCTCTCGATGCACCACCAGATCCGCCTTGCGCCGCAGTTCGGCTCTGTCGGGTTCGGGGACCCCCATGAGTTCGGAGATGACGTCCATCGGCAGCTTTCCCGCCACCTCCGTAATCCAGTCGAACTCCCCCGCGCCCAACGCAGGTACCAGATGTTGCTTCGTGAGTTCGAGGATCCGGCCGTCGAGCTCCGCAACCCGTCGCGGCGTGAATCCGCGAGAAACCAACTGGCGCAACCGCATATGGCGGGGATCGTCCATCGCGAGAAACGACATCACATAATGCGCGTGTGGACCGTAGGCTGCGGGGTCGAGCGATACCCCGTTGGCGCTCGAGAGACGCTTGTTGTCCTTGAATCCGTCGACCACGTCCGCATATCGCGACAACGCCCAAAAGCCAACGTCCGGATTGTGATACAACGGTGATTCTTCGCGCAGACGCTTGTACGTCGGATACGGATCGTCGTGAAAGTGGTAGTCGTACGGATTGAAGACCACCGGATCGATCAAAGCTTCTGTCATGATTTCTCCAGGATCAGTAGAGCTGAGGCCTCGAGGCGTCCAGCGATTTGCGCGTAGGTTCCGTAGCCGATCCCTGCTCGCAGAAGCGCCCCGGCATAAAGCATTTCGAGCGCTTCCAACACTTCGGGTTCGCCATTCGGATCCAGCGCCGAAGCGAGTCGTTGATGGATCTCGAGTCCGATCCGCCCGCGAAGATGTTCCACTTCAGGATCGGATCCGAGCAGTGCATTGGTCACGGCGGCCGATACCTCCGGTTCGTCCGCGAGAAGCAGCGCGATGTTTCGAAGTACAGACAGCACGTGCGCGGTGCGATCCAACCCTGAGCCATCAGGCGCCGACGAGTTCTGAAGTCTTCGCCAGAAAACCTCTGCGACCAGATGCTCCTTGGACGCGAAATACGTGTAGGCGGTCGCAGTTCCTACACCCGCTTCGGCCGCAACCGAACGGACAGTCAGTCCGGAAAACTCCTGTTTGCGTAGAACTTTCACTGTTGCTTCGGCAAGCCTGGCCACAGTTTCCGCCTGTTTGCCCGTGAGGCGCCTGCGAGTGGATTCATAGACAATCGATCCCCCGCCACTTGAATCGCCCCGTTTGCTGGACACGTGTCTGGACGTTACTACAGCACCCTGTCCAGGGCAACGAAATGGGGAAACTTCGAAAATTCACCACTCACAGGCAGCCACGAAGCGAAAAGTTCTACTACAGACCGATCTTCATCCCGGCACCAGCGTCCACGCGCAGTTGCTGGCCGGTGACGAATCGCGACTCGTCCGAGGACAGGTACACGACCGCATGCGAGATGTCCGCGGGCTCGACCCACGGGGTCGGCATCGCCTGCATGAACGGGAACGTCACTGCCGCATCCTCGGCGGTCGGATTCTCGAGGTCGGGACGGAACGTGCGGTACATCGGCATGCTCTGCAACATGTCGGTGTTCACGTTGGTCGGATGAATCGCGTTGACGCGAATGGAACTCGGCCCGAGAGTCAGTGCCAACGAACTGGTATATGCCTGAATCAGCTTCTTGGCCAGTCCGTATCCGTCGCCACCCGGACCCTGGAGCGCCTGCTGCCCGTTGAATCCGGTCTGTGGCACCAGACCGGCAACAGAGCCGATCGCGATGATCGAACCCCCTTCGCCGAGGTATTCCATCGACGCGTGCACTGTATTGACGACACCGAGAAAGTTCACATCGAACGCGTCGACGAAACCGGCAGTCGACACGTGCTTGCCGAGCGGACAGATACCGGCGTTCGCCACGACGACATGCAATCCGCCCAACTGACCTACCGCCTCGGCAAGTGCCGTTTCGAGTCCGGCGCGATCGCGGACGTCGACACGTGCCGTCACCACCTGCTGTCCGGTCTCTTTCACCAGTCGAGCCGTTTCCTCGAGATCGGCAGGACTGGCGAGCGGGTATTCGTTGCTGGCGATGTCTGCGCACAGATCGAAGGCGATGATGTGCGCGCCCTCCCGTGCGAGATGAACGGCATGACTGCGCCCCTGACCTCGAGCAGCACCGGTCACCAGCACCACTTTTCCGTCAACTCTGTTCATTTCGACCTCTCTCCCGTGTACGTGAAGGCGTGTATGTCAAGGCGTGCATGTGAAAGCGTGGATGTGAAGGCGTGGTTGTGAATGTGCGGTGAACCGTAGCCGCGCCGCCCCGGACACGAGGCGCTTTTCACCGAAGCAGATCCCGAGACGCTCTCGAAATCTCTTATGCCCCAGAAACCATTGCCTCAACCACGAGTGTGAACTAGAGTCCAGACACATGTCCAGAAAGAGAGGGTTCGCGTTATGACGCTTCGACCCGCAGACAGTTCTGCACTTCTCGTCGACGGAAAGCTGGTTCCCGGATCGGGTGGAACCTTCGAAGTTTTCAACCCGGCCACCGAGGAACTGATCGGCCGTGCGGCCGAAGGCACCACCGTGGACATGGATGCGGCCATTGCCGCTGCGCGCCGTGCGTTCGACGAGACCGAATGGGCACGCGATCACGGGTTTCGCGCTCGCTGCCTGCGCCAACTGTGCGACGCACTCCAGTCCCACATCGAGGAGTTGCGTGAGATCACCGTCGCCGAGGTCGGCGCACCCGTCATGCTGACGAGCGGTCCGCAACTCGAAGGCCCGATCGAAGATCTTCGCTACTGGGCTGACCTGATCGAAACCTATTCGTGGGAACAAGATCTCGGGCACGCGTCACCCATGGGGATTCCGACCCATCGCCGCGTGCTCAAGGAAGCGGTCGGCGTCGTCGGCGCAATCACACCGTGGAACTTCCCGCACCAGATCAATTTCGCCAAACTCGGCCCCGCCCTCGCGGCCGGCAACACCATCGTTCTCAAACCCGCGCCGGACACGCCCTGGTGCGCCGCGCTGGTCGCCAAGGTGATTGCAGAAGAAACCGAGATCCCGGCGGGCGTCGTCAACGTGGTGACGTCGACAGATCACTCTCTCGGCGCGCAGCTGTGCAGCGATCCGCGCGTCGATCTCGTGTCTTTCACCGGTTCCACCGCCACCGGACGCACGGTGATGGCCACGGCCGCGCAAACCCTCAAGAAGGTCTTCCTCGAACTCGGGGGCAAGTCCGCATTCATCGTCCTCGACGACGCGGACATCAAGGGTGCATGCTCGGTTGCCGCGTTCTCCGTGTGCGTTCATGCCGGTCAGGGATGCGCACTCAGTACCAGACTTCTTGTGCCGCGCGCTCGGTACGAAGATGCTCTGGCAGCGGCCTCCGCCGCGATGGCGGGTATCCGAGCCGGTGACCCCAGCGCGCGCGGAACGGTGTGTGGTCCGGTCATCTCCGCGCGCCAGCGCGCCAGGGTGGAGAGCTACCTCGCCCTCGCGGTCGAAGAGGGCGGCACGATCGTGACGGGTGGAGGCCGACCCGACGATCACCAGAGCGGCTTCTTCGTCGAACCCACTCTCATTGCCGGGCTGGACAACTCGTCTCGCGTAGCGCAGGAGGAGATTTTCGGGCCCGTTCTCGTGATCATTCCGTACGACAACGACGACGACGCTATCCGGATTGCCAACGATTCCCCCTACGGCCTGTCCGGGTCGGTGTGGGGCTCCGATCCCGATCGCGTCGCGCACGTCGTTGCCGGTGTCAGAACCGGAACGCTGAGCGTCAACGGCGGCGTCTGGTATTCGGCCGACGCACCGTTCGGCGGCTACAAACAATCCGGGATCGGCCGCGAAATGGGCCTCGCCGGTTTCGAGGAATACCTCGAAACCAAGCTCGTCGCTTCACCTTCCTGACATTCCACACCCTCACCCCACACCCTCACCACAGAATCATCACCACGAAAGTAGGTCGACATGGGACGTTTCGACGGTCGCACCGCGATAGTCACCGGAGCAGCGCAGGGTATCGGAGAGGCATATGCCCGCGCTCTGGCCGTGGAGGGGGCCAACGTGGTCGTGGCGGACCTCAATCGCGAACTCGGTGAAGCTGTCGCCAAGCAGATCACGGCGGACGGTGGAAGTGCCGTGTTCAAGGACGTCGACGTCGCCGACGGGGAGTCGACTGCGGCACTTGCCGACTTCACGATCGAGCAGTTCGGCAGCATCGAGCATCTGGTGAACAACGCTGCCATCTACGGCGGAATGAAGATCGATTCCCTGTTGACGGTGGACTGGGACTACTACCGAAAGTTCATGAGCGTCAACATGGACGGCGCCTTGCACGTGTGCCGGGCGGTCGTACCTCATATGCGCGCGAAGGGCGGTTCGATCGTCAACCAGTCCTCCACAGCAGCCTGGCTGTACTCGAATTACTACGGACTCGCGAAAGCCGGCGTCAACAGCCTGACACAACAACTCGCGACCGAACTCGGCTGGTCGAACATCCGGATCAACGCCATCGCTCCCGGTCCCATCGACACGGAGGCGACTCGAACCGTCACCCCCGGCAACATCGTCAAGGACATGGTAAAGCGAATCCCGTTGCAGCGCATGGGAACGCCGGAGGATCTCGTCGGCATGTGCCTGTTCCTTCTCTCCGACGACGCAGGCTGGGTGACCGGGCAGATCTTCAACGTCGACGGAGGCCAGGTGTACCGGTCATGACGGAATCGGCGCCGAAAGCCAGCGCTTCGAAAACCAGACTGGGATACATCGGCCTAGGCAACATGGGCGCGCCGATGGCGCAGCGCCTCCTGGACTGGCCGGGCGGACTGGTGGTGTGTGATGCCCGCGCAGAAGCGCTCGAACCGTTCACCACTGCGGGCGCGAGCGCAGCATCGACGCCCGCCGACGTTGCAGCGCAGGCGAGCATCATCTCCGTCACGGTGCTCGACGACGCGCAGGTACGCGAGGTTGTGTACGGGCCGCACGGGATCCTGTCGACCGCACAGCCAGGCACTGTCGTCGCGATTCACTCCACTATCTCGGACTCCACGGCGGTGGAACTCGCTGACATCTGTCACCAGCGTGGTGTTCTGCTGGTCGACGCGCCGATCAGTGGCGGTGCCGGCGGCGCAGCGCAGGGCAGGCTGGCAGTGATGATCGGCGGCTCCGACGAGGCGTTCGAAGCCGTCCGCGAGCCCTTCGGATCCTGGGCCGAGCTGGTGGTTCACGCCGGTGACGTCGGCGCGGGAACGCGAATGAAGCTCGCACGCAACCTTCTTCACTTCGTCTCGTTCACCGCCACGACCGAGGCCGCGCGACTCGCCGAAGCAGCAGGACTCGATCTCCGCACGCTCGGAAAGGTCGTCAGGCACACCGATGCGATCACTGGTGGCGCGGGCGCGATCATGCTCCGCGACACCACCGCACCGGTCTCGGAGGACGACCCGTGGTTCTCGATACTGCGGCATGTTCGCAATCTCGGGGAGAAGGACTTGGCCTTGGCCATCGACCTCGGTGATCGGCTGAATCTCGACCTGCCGCTCGCGCACCTTGCGCTCGCCGGACTCGGTGCCGGTCTGGGCGTCGGGAATGACAGCGAAGACAGGCCGGCCGAACCTTCAACGGCATCTTCGGCATCTACTACTCGGGAGCACGCATGACCGACACCACTCACATGACCGATGCCGGTGGAACCGACGAAAGCCGCATCTCCGAGGCCCGCGCTCGTGGCGTCGCGAAGATGAACGAGGTGTACGGCTGGGAGCTTCCCGCCGACGTTCCCGGCGACTTCTTCGCGGTCACCGCCGACCACCTCTTTGCCGACATCTGGACGCGACCGGGACTGTCGGTGCGTGACCGACGACTACTCCTGATCGGCGCCATCACCGCCCAGGGGCAGAACGATGTGGCAAAGATCCAGATCAACGCTGCTCTCCACAACGAGGAGTTGACCGAGCAGCAGTTCGAAGAGGCCGCGATCTTCCTGTGCCACTACGTCGGCTGGCCGCTGGCCACCGGACTCAACAATGCGCTGATCGCCGTGAAGGCCGACAGACGTAAAGCCGCGCGCGCCAAGGAGAAGGCCGCGGCCGATTCCGCGAAAACGGACACCGACTGACTTTCGGTCGAGATACTGCCATCAGGGCATCAATCACACCCACCGATTCCCCCACCAACCAACCAGAAGAACGAAGGATCCGAATCCATGGCCGAGGCCAGCTCAATCCGTCCGCAGTCCGCCGCAAGCATCGAGCAGTGGGACTTCGAGGCTGACGTCGTCGTCGCCGGCTACGGCATTGCCGGAGTGAGTGCTTCGATCGAGGCCGCGCGAGCGGGCGCCGACGTGTTGGTGCTCGAGCGCACGAGCGGCTGGGGCGGCGCTGCGGCGCTGGCAGGCGGATTCATCTATCTGGGCGGCGGGACCCCGTTGCAGCAGGCACTCGGGTTCGAGGACTCCCCCGCCAACATGAAATCGTTCATGATGGCCGCACTCGGGCCCGGCGCCGACGAGGAGAAGATCACCGACTACTGCGAAGGCAGTGTCGAGCACTACAACTGGCTCGTCGACAACGGTGTGCCGTTCAAGGAGAGTTTCTACGGCCAACCCGGCTGGGAAACACCCTTCGACGACGGACTCATGTATTCCGGCGGCGAGAACTCGGCACCGTTCAACACGATCGCGACACCGGCCCCTCGCGGGCACGTGCCGCAGATGAGCGGCAAGCGCACCGGGGAGAAGGGCGGTGGTTTCATGTTGATGAAGCCACTGATCGAGACGGCCGAAAGCCTCGGCGTACGAGCAGAATACGACATGCGAGTCCAGCGCCTGGTCGTCGACGGAGATCGAGTAGTCGGCATCATCGCCAAGCAGTACGGCAAGGAAGTGGCAGTTCGAGCACGCACGGGTGTCGTACTGGCGACGGGAAGCTTCGCCTACAACGAAGCGATGATCCAGTCGTACGCCCCACGGCTGATCGGGCGCCCCGGTGCGGCTATCGAAGAGCACGACGGCAAGGCCATCCAGATGGCGCAGGCACTCGGGGCCGACCTCGCACACATGGACGCAACCGAGGTCGCATTCTTCGGCGACCCCCAGTTGATGATCCGCGGCATCCTGGTCAACGGACGCGGCCAGCGCTACGTCAACGAAGACACGTACCCGGGAAGAATCGGCCAGGAGACGCTGCTGCGCAACGAGAATCAGGCCTACCTGATCATCGACGAAGCTTCCTACGAAGAGGGCTGCGCCGCCGACAGTTCCACACCGTTCTTCAGATTCCAGCCCAAGTGGGTGGCCGAGACCGTCGAGGAACTCGAATCCGACATGGGCCTGCCGGAAGGCACCCTTCAGTCGACCGTCGAGGTCTACAACCGGCACGCCGCCCGTGGTGAAGACCCGGTACTCGGTAAGAAGAAGGAGTGGGTCAAGCCGATCGGCTCACCCGTCGCTGCGCTCGATCTTCGCAATTTCACCGCCGGATTCACGCTCGGCGGCCTGCGCACGTCGATCAACTCGGAGGTCATCCACGTCTCCGGCGAACCGATCCCGGGTTTGTTTGCCGCTGGACGCTGCACCGCCGGCGTCTGCGCCGGTGGATACGCCTCCGGAACGTCCCTCGGTGACGGCAGCTTCTACGGGCGACGCGCGGGAATCAGCGCTGCCAAGGGCTGAGCGTCTCTTCTCAAATGTCAGCGTCCTCAATGTCAGCGTCCTCGCTGCGACGTTCGAGGAACAACGTGTCACGCCACCTGCCACCGAGTTGAGCGATACGCGAGCGAGTGCCGACGATTCGGAATCCGACGGCCTGATGCAAGGCGACACTCGCCCGGTTCTCCGGGAAGATCGACGACTGCACCGTCCATATCTCACTGGCGTCGGCGGCTTGCACCTGTCGGCGAAGCAGCAGCTTGCCCACGCCGCGCCCGCGAGCGCCGCTACTGATGTAGATGGAGTTCTCGGCGACCCCGCGGTAGCAATCACGCGAGGACACCGGGCTCAGGCTCGCCCAGCCTTCGACTCGGCCGTCGATCTCGGCGACCCATCGATGATCGGGCAACCATTGCGCGTCGAGCTTCTCGGCTGACGGCACCGACGTGGTGAACGTCGCGGTTCCGGTGTCGATTCCTTCGCGGTAGATCGAGCGCACGGCATCCCAGTCGCCGGATTCCATGCGGCGAAGCACCACATCGTCGGGAAGAACTCCCAGTGTGTCTTCGACCGGGCCACGCGCAGCCACGACGGCGGCCGCTGCCATCAGATCGGAGTATGCCGTTCCGGCAACACTGACAACCGAAGTGCCTTCACGCACCGAAGCCTCGACAAAACCGACCTCGATCAAGGCCTCGAGGTGAGCACTCAGCGCCGACGGCGCGAGTGATGCGGCGTGTGCAATCGTGTCGACGTCGATCGGACCGCCGGCAGCGAGTCGGAGCACTCGCAGCCGCGTCGGATCACCAAGGCACGCAAACCTGCGCGCAAGTACATCGGTGTCGAGGGGCGCGAGTGCTTCTGAACTCATGTGGCGACTATAACGCCGCTGACCTGCAGTTCGGTCGGCTAGGTGGGGCGAGCGGGCCCCGAAGTGAGAAACAACTCAGCCGCCGATCCTCGGGTTCACCGGCTAACGCGCACCGATCGACTCGGCAATCATCGACCACGAGTTGTGAAGATCGTCCTGCCAATAACCCCAGGAGTGAGTGCCGGTTGCCCGGAAATCATAGGTGGCCGGGATGCCCAGGGAGTCGAGCCGCTCGGCCAAACGCTGGGTGCACTGGTTCGTCCCGGCCTCGATGACTCCACCCACGATCACCTGGTTCGCCAGAACGCCGAGGTCGCCGTTGACCATCGGTCCGCCCAGATTCTCGTGTGGGCCGGGCAGGCCCGATCCATTGCTGATGTAGAGGTCGACGCCCCGCAATCTCTCGGCGTTGACCACAGGATCGTTGGCTACCCAGCCCGGACCGCCGGGAGGACCCCACATGTTGTCCACGTTGCCGCCGCGGAATCCGACGACGAATCTCACGTAGTCCTGACCGGGTTGAGTACTCGTCTCGGCGCACCCGCTGAAAGCACCGACGGCACGGTAAACGGATGGCGCCGCCTCGGCCAGGCTCAGAACCGAGGTACCTGCCATCGACAGGCCGGCGACGGCATTCACACCCGTAGTCCCGAGCGTGGCATCGACGATCGGTGGCAACTCCTCGGTGAGGAACGTGGTCCACTTGTTCAGCCCGAGAACAGGATCGGGCTTCTCCCAGTCGGTGTAGTAGCTGTAGGCACCGCCGATCGGGTTGACGACGTTGACGTTCTTGTCGCCGAAGAAGTCGACGACGTCTGTGCGTGTCTGCCACGTCGCCGTGTCCTCGCCTCCGCCCGCGCCGTTGAGCAGGTAGAGAGTCGGCCGGGGCGCACTCGTGTCTGCCGGCCGAATCACCTCGAGTGGGATCACCTTGTCCATTGCAGCGGAGTAGACGTACATCGTCAGCTGACGGGCGTTGATTTCCTCGACGTGATCGAGAGCTGAACTGTCTGGAGGGGATGTTCGCGCCTGATCAGCCGAGGCAAGCGCCGCTTCACCGAACAATCCCGTCCATGCGACGAGGGCGACGACCAGCATCGCCCGAGTACGTCCGATCCTTCTCATTGCCGCTCCTCGTGCTCGATTGCGGTGCCCGGCAACAGCTCGGTGGCGCTCGCTTCACGGGCGTGCGGCTCGGTGGCTTAGTGGCTTCAAGTTGTCATGCCCGTTCGGAGTATCCGGAAAACATCGAGAGCACCCGAGCCATCTCCGGTCCGATGACCGCCATGGCCGGTGCCTCGATCATCTCGTTGTGTCCGCATCGCACCGGTACCTCCACGATCCGCCCCGTCACGAGCGGACGCCATTCCTGTGGCGACCTTTCCCGCGGAATCGTGTCGTCTTTTCCGTCAGCCGGGAAGATCAGCAGGTCTCCCTCGTAGATCTGGGGAACGAACTGGTGCGTGATTCTCTGCGAAGTCTCGTACCCTCTGGCAATCCGCTCGAGGTCCCGACCCTCGACTCCCGTCTCGGGCCCGAGCCTCCGGGCCAGCACGGCCGCCGCCTCGTCGAAGGTCAGATCTCGGCCGGTCTCGATCTCGAGGCCGAGTCCTCGCAGTAGGTCTCGGACGTCGAGTGCGGCTGACGCAGAGGCATCGCCGTTGTCGGGGTAGCTGTCCATCATCGTCAGTGTGGCAACTTCGCGGCCGGACGATTGCAGTTCGACGGCCATGGCGTGCGCGATGACTCCGCCGAGGGACCAACCGAGCAAGTCGTACGGCCCGTCCGGCGAAACGGCTTCCATCTCTTCGACGTAGCGATGCGCCAACTGTTCGATCGACTGATAGTCACCGTCGTCGCTGAGTGCGGGTAGCTGAAGTCCGTACACCGGTCGGTCCTCGGGCAGATACCGCACCAAGCCGGCGTACCCCCAGGACAGGCCGATACCAGGGTGCACACAGAACAGCGGTCGCCCACTTCCTACTGTCCGCAGCGGAACAACCACGGCGAGAAGCTCTTCCATGCCGGCGTCCACTGTCGGCATGTCGAGGCGTCGAGCGATTCCAGCGGGTGTCGGGTCGAGGAACATCCACTGAAGCGGAATTCTGCGTTGGAAACGGGAGTGCAGTGCGCTGACGATTCGGGTGGCTACCAGGGAGGACCCGCCCAGGTCGAAGAAGCTGTCGGTAGTGCTCACCCGGCTGACACCCAGAACCTCGACAAACGAGTCGACCACGGCGCGCTCGGTGTCGGTGACCGGCTCGCGGAACTCGGCTGCAGCCGAACTGAATTCGGGTTCCGGTAGAGCCTTTCGGTCGAGCTTGCCCACCGGTGTCATCGGAATCCGCTCGAGAAGTACCACTGCCGACGGAACCATGTGCGAGGGAAGTCGGTCGGCTGCGTACGCCCGTATCTCGTCGCTGTCGGAGGCGTCGGCAGCTGACGCACGCACGTACGACACCAGGACCGTTTCACCCGACGGTCCCGTGTAGCCGACAGTCGCGGCGAAGTCCACCGACGGATGGCGTGAGAGAACTGCATCGATTTCCCCGAGTTCGATCCGAAAACCACGGACCTTGACCTGGAAGTCGCTGCGCCCGATGTATTCGAGTGTGTGATGCACTCCATCTCCGGACCCAACGATTTTGGCACTGTCACCGCCGGATTCACGCCAACGCACGACATCTCCGGTGCGGTACATCCGGCGCCCCGGCGATCCGTACAAGCAAGCGACAAATCGTTCCGACGTGAGCGACGCCCGATTATGGTACCCACGTGCCATACCTGGGCCGATGATGTACAACTCCCCCGGCACGCCCACCGGTACGGGCTGCAAACGCTCGTCCAGCACCAGGAAGCCGAAGCCCACTGCCGGCGAGCCGATGTTCACTCCCGCACCGGGTTTCATCGAATCGCTGACACTCGCCTGCACGGTGGTTTCAGTCGGGCCGTAGCCGTTGTGCAGCCTCCGACCCGGCGCCCATTGCGCGACGACCTCCGGCGGGCAGGCCTCGCCCACCAGATCGAGAACACGGAGCGCCTCGAAACCGTTGTCACCCAACGCCGCCAGCGCGGTCGGTGTAATGGTGGCATGAGTGACCTGCTCGCGCCGGAAAACATCGGCCAATTCGGCGCCACCGTACACAGCAGGCGGAACGATCACGACTTGCGCCGAGGCGCTGAATGCCATCGTCAACTCGAAGATGGAAGCGTCGAAACTCGGCGATGCCAGCTGTGAGACATGAGAGTCGTGAGTGACCTCGAACCTCTCACGAGTTTCGGCCGTGAAGCTCGCCAAACCTCGATGAGTAATGTTCACTCCCTTGGGTTTCCCGGTAGATCCCGAGGTGTAGATCAGGTAGGCCGGATGATCGAGGTTCAGTACACCGGTTCGATCGTCATCGGTGATCGGTTCCGGCGACAGCGCGGCTACCCGCCGGGCGAAGTGTGGGTCGTCGAGTTCCAGCCAGGGAACAACGTCGGGTAGGTGAGTTCGGCTGGACTGAACAGTCAAACCGAGCGAGGCTCGGCAATCGGCGAGCATGTATTCGACGCGCTCGCGCGGATAGGCCGGATCGACAGGCACAAAAGCCGCTCCGGCTTTGGTCACCGACCAGATCGCCACCACCGATTCGATCGAGCGAGGCATTCCCAGTGCCACGAAGGTCTCCGGGCCCACACCGCGACCGCACAACTCCCGGGCAACACGATTCGACCACTCGTCCAGGTCGCGATAACTGAGCTGCCGGTTCTCGAGCGACAGGGCCACCGAGTCCGGATCGATCGCCACGGCGTCCGCCAACAACTCAGGCCACAATTTCGGAGCTACTTCGGGGAGCCCATGCGCCGGCGTCAACTCGCGACGTTCAAGATCGCCGAGTAGGTCGATGTCACCGATCGGTACCTGCGGATTCCGGGTCACGGCCTCGAGTACACGAACGAACATGTCGGCAAACCCGCTGACCGTACCGGGGTCGAAGAGATCGGTGGCAAAGTCGACGGCTCCGCTCATTCCTCCCGGTGCACCGCGATCGTCGTACTCTTCGGCGAGGAGGAATTCCAGGTCTACCTTCACTACCTCGAGTTCTGGGTCGATCCCGCGGACTTCCAGTCCCGCCAGCTTCAGAATCGGCCGATCGTTGTTCTGGAATTCCAGCGACACCGAGGAAATCGGTGCATAGGCGCTCGACCGTTTCGGCCCGACCGCGTCCACTACCCGCTCGAAGGGAACGTCGGAGTGCGCGAACGCGGCGAGGTCGACTTCTCGGCAATGCGCAACCAACTCCCGGAACGATTGAGCCGGGTCGACCTGTGTGCGCAGTGCGAGCGTGCCGACGAACATGCCGACCAGATCATCGAGGGCACGATCTCCCCGGCCGGCGATCGGCGTTCCGATCACGATGTCGTCGGTGCTGCCCAAACGTGCCAGCAAGAGCGCGAGCGCTGCATGCACAGTCATGAATGCAGTGGACTCTTGCTGCCTCGACACGTCTCGGATACGGCGGTGAAGATCACTGCTGATCGAGAAGTGAATCCGCGAGCCGTGAAAACTCTGTTGTGTCGGCCGGTCTCGATCGAGGGGAAGTTCCAAGAGGTCGGGAGCGCCTGACAGTGCGCGTCGCCAGTAAGCCAACTGCTCGGTGATCACCGACCCAGGGTCGTCGCCGGAGCCCAGAATCTCCCGTTGCCAGAGCGCAAAGTCGGCGTACTGGACTGGAAGCGGCGTCCACTGGGGTTCCCCGCCGTGCGCGTGGGCCTCGTATGCAATCATCACGTCTCGGGTCAGTGGAGACATCGAGAAGCCGTCAGCCGAGATGTGGTGCACCACTACGGCAAGTACGTGTTCGCGCTCATCGATGGTGAACAACGCTGCCCGCAGGGGAATTCGTGCGGCGACGTCGAAACCGGCCGAGACCATTCGGGCAAGCTCGTCGCGGAGATGATGTTCGTCGGTCACCGATGTCTCGGCCAGTTGTGGCAGCGCGGCGCTTTCGGTGGGCACGATGTGCTGGACCGGTCCGTCGCCGTGGACCGGGAACATCGTTCGCAGCGATTCGTGGCGGGCGATGACATCGGACATCGCTGATCTCAAGGCCGGTTTGTCGAGTTCACCGCTCAACCGCACCACGAGCGGAATGTTGTATGCAGGAGAACTGGTGTCGAGTTGATTGACGAACCACATCCGCTGCTGAGCAAACGACAAGGGGATGTTGTCGGGTCGGGGGCGCGGTTCCAGTCGCTCCGACCGTTCGGCGACCGACTGGTCGATCACCGTGGCCAACTCGGCCACCGTCGGCATCTCGAACAGGTCCCGCACGCCGACGGTAGCTCCGAGCACCGCCCGTAGCCTCGCCGCGACCGAAGTGGCGCTCAGAGAATTTCCACCGAGCTCGAAGAAACTGATGTCGGTACCGACTCGTTCGAGGCCGAGCACCTCGGCGAACACGTCCGACACTGCCTGTTCGACCGGGCCGACAGGGGGACGGAAATCCCTTGTGGTCGTCTCGATTTCGGGGCTGGGCAATGCCGAACGGTCGACTTTTCCGACAGCGGTCAATGGTATGTTCTCCAGCACCGTGAGAACGGCAGGCACCATGTGCGAAGGCAAGCGCCGGGCCACGGCGCGAATCAGGAGCCTGGTGTCCAGTCGACCCGCGGTCGGCACGACGTACGACACGAGTCGGGTGTCTCCGGTGGGGGCGGAATCGGCAACCGTAACGGCAAATCCGACGTTGGGCTCCGCCATCAGCACACTGTCGATCTCACCGAGTTCGACACGGAAGCCTCGAACCTTGACCTGGAAGTCGCTTCGCCCGACGTACTCGACACACATGTCCGCCGTCCATCGCACGATGTCGCCGGTGCGGTACATCCGCGTTCCTGGGTCGGCCGGATTGGCAACAAAGCGCTCTGCCGTCAACCCCGGCCTTCGGTGATATCCCCGCGCCACGCCTGGTCCGGCCAGATACAGCTCGCCGGGGACCCCGACGGGAACCGCTTGAAGTCGAGCGTCGAGCACCAGTTCGCTGACGCCACTGACAGGTCCACCGATCGTGATGCGTTCCCCGGCGGTCATCGGCGGACTGACGTTGGACATGATCGTTGCTTCGGTCGGTCCGTATGCGTTGTACAGGCGGCGGCCAGGTGCCCAGCGAGCGACGAGATCGGGTGGGCACGCCTCGCCCCCGAATACGACTTTCGAAAGTTGTTCCAGCCCAGCCGGGTCCACCGTTGCCAATGCCGCCGTGGTGATGAACGCATGCGTGACGGCGTGCTCGGCCAGAAGCTGCGCCAGGTCCTCGCCCCCGTAGATCCCGGGTGGAGCGATAACCATCGTCGCCCCGGCACCGAAAGCCTGCAGATATTCGAAGAGCGACCCGTCGAAACTCGGAGTGGAGAAGTGCAGCGTGCGTGATTGTGGAGTTGCGCCGTAGCGTTCGACCTGGTCTCGGGTGAAGTTGTCGAGCCCTCGCTGTGTGACCACGACTCCCTTGGGCACGCCGGTCGACCCCGAGGTGTAGACCACGTAGGCAGCTGAATCCAACCCGATCGGACGGAGTCGGTCGTTGTCGGTCAACGGGCTCCCCGAGAATTCCTCGCACTTCTTCGTGAAATGCGGATCGTCGAGAATCAGCCACTCCGCGATATCGGGCAATCGATCTCGGCCCGCGGTGGTGGTCAATCCGAAGCTGACCATCGAATCGATCAGCATGTGATTGATCCGCTCGTCGGGATAGGCGGGATCGATCGGCACGAATGCAGCGCCCGTCTTGGCGACGGCAAGTATCGACACCACGGACGTGAGAGAACGTGGGACACCGACTGCTACGTAGTCCTCGGTTCCCAGTCCTCGCGAGACCAGCACGCGAGCAATGCGATTGGAGAGGATGTCCAGCTCGCCGTAGGTCAGGCTGCCGTCCGCCGATTCCACGGCGAGCGCGTTCGGATCACGCTGGGCTGCCGCATCGAAGATCTCCGGGAAGACGCGCGACGACCCACCAGCCGTGCCACGGGCCGGCACCAATTCGGCACGTTCGGACGGGGCGAGCACCGACACCACAGCCAAGGGGCGATCCGGCTGGGCACACGCTTCGAGTACACGATGCAGTCGTCCGGCGATCTCTTCGATGTCGGCGGCACCGAAAACCTCGGGTAGGTACTCGAATTTCAGGCGGAGTCTGGTGTCGACCGATGCCACCAGGCTGAGCGGGTAGTGGGCAGCGTCCTTGGCTTCGACATCGGTGATCCGGATCCCCGCAATATCGGTATCGGACGAAAGGCCCTGACGGTCAACGGGATACGATTCGAAGACAGTCAACGTGTCAAATCCGGTCTCCGGCCCCGTGGCTACTTGGATCTCGGAAAGCCCGAGATAGTGATGATCCGACAGCTCTGCTTGCTCGGCCTGGATCCGCGCGAGGAGTGTGCCGATACTTTCTCTCGGGCGCAGAGTGATTCGGACCGGAATTGTGTTGATAAACAGCCCGATCATGGTTTCGATCCCGGTCAGCTCGGGAGGTCGACCCGACACCGTCGCCCCGAACACCACATCGTCTCTCCCGGTCAGTGCAGCGAGGACGATCCCCCACGATGCCTGAACAATTGTGTTGATCGTCAGCCCGAGTTCACGCGCCATCCCGCGAAGTGAGGTTGTGAACTCCTCGTCCAGATCGAACACCCACTCGGCCGCCATGGTGGAAAGTCGACGAGATCGAACCGCCGGAGCCAACAGCGTCGGTCCTTCGACTCCGCTCAGCGTCCTCGCCCATACAGCTCGAGAAGCTTGCTGATCGCGGCGGCTCATCCAGGTCAGATAGTCGCGATACGCGCGCGCGTGAGGCAAGGCCGCCACTTCACCGTCAGCGGCATAGAGCGTCGCCAACTCCCGAATCAGCAGTGGCATGGACCAGCCGTCCAGAAGGATGTGATGGTTGGTGAGCACCAGCGTGAACTTTTCGGGGGCGAGAGCAATCAGGGTGAATCTGATCAACGGCGCCTGCGCCATGTCGAACGGGCGCGCTCGGTCCTCCGCCAGTGCTCGATCAAGATCCTGATCTGTTGCACCAGTGAGGTCGATTTCCTGCCATGGCGCTGCCACGGCGCTTCGGACCACCTGGACGGCACGGCCGTCCGCGCCGTGAAGGAAGGCGGTACGCAGGTTCTCATGCCTGTCGAGCAGCGCGTCGGCGGCGTGACGCAGGCGCTCCGAATCGACTGCGCCGGCTAGATCGAGAGCCACTTGTACGAGGTATGCGTCGACCGATCGTTCGGCCAGTTCGGCATGGAACAACAACCCCGCTTGCAATGGAGAAAGTGACCAGACGTCGCTCAGGTCGGGGCACCGGCTTTCGAGGTCGTCTACCGCGTCCTGTCGAAGATCGACCAGATCGAAGTCCGAAGGTGTGAATCCGCCGCCGCCCGCCGCGTACTCACCGAGCCCGGCCAATGCGTCGAGCCACCACTGCGCCAGTTGCCGCGTGTCGTCCGCGCCCAGAATGTCCGGTGGGAACGTCCAGCTGGCAACGAGCTGCGGGCCGTCGTCGGTGTCACTGTTGTCGGTGTAGCTGTCGTCGACGGTCATCACGTTGACCTCGAGGACGCTGGCGAGTGGGAGATCGACGGCCGTAACCGTCCGCAAGTCCTCGTCGCGGATCGGTACCCATCCCGCTGTAGCGTCGGCCTCGGATCCACCGACGCGTCCGAGGTAGTTGAAACTGATCTGGGGCTCCGGAAGTTGCGAAAGTGTGTGTGCCGTTTCGCGGTTCAGATAGCGCAGCAACCCGAAGCCGATGCCGCGGTCCGGCACCGCCCGGAGTTGTTCCTTGACGGCCTTGGCAGCGACGCCCGCAGCCGGGCCGCCGGCGAAGGCGTCGCTCGGATCCACTCTGCTCAGATCGATCCGCACCGGGAAGATCGACGTGAACCATCCCACTGTGCGAGCAAGATCTGCCCCGGGAACCACCTGTTCCTCGCGTCCGTGTCCCTCGAGGCTGATCAATGTATCCGGATTTTCGATCCCGCGCTCCCTATGCCAGCGGACCATCGCAAGAGCCAAAGCCGTCAACAACCCGTCCTCGACGCTCCCGTGAATCGCCTGCGGCACTGTCGTCGACACGGCCTCGGTCAATGCCGTGGGAACTCGTACTTCGATGTAAGTGGTGGCGGAGGCGGTGTCCCTCTTCGTCAGGGCGCGCACACCCAGAGTCGGATCTGGACCCGCGAGCACCTCTCGCCAATAGTCGAGTTCAGCAACCCGATCCGGCTCGCGCGCGGCGTCGACGAGGCCACGTGCCCATCGACGCATCGAGGTCCCGACCGGAGCCAGTGACGGGTCGACGCCTGATTGCACCTGCGCACAAGCAAGTGCAAGATCGGGGATCAGGATTCGCCAGGAAACACCGTCCGTCACCAGATGGTGCGCTACCAGTAGCAACCGTTTCTGGCGCTGTCCTTCCTTTTGAATCTGTCCGTCGGTGTCGAGCAGGACTGCCTGCACCATCACACCTGTCTCCGGGTCGAGCCGCCCCAGAGCTGCGTCGAGTTCAGCCGAGACCGTCTCCGCGGCAGCACCCTCTAGGCTCGCGTGGCGTACGACGGTCTCCGCCCGCACCGTACCTGCTGGCGCAACGTCCATCCGCCGAGCGGATTCAGGATGCAGCGTCGCCCGGATGCCCGCGCGGAGGATGTCGTGGTGGTCCAGCACGGCCTGCATCGCCTGTGTCAGCGTGACCTCGTCGAGCGTGGCAGGAACCGCGAGGAGAACAGATTGTGAGTACCGCCGAAAGTCTCCGCCGCGATCGAGCATCCATTCCGCGATCGGTGTCAACTCGATCTCCCCGACGCCGCCACCGGGCAACTCGTCGAGAACAGCGTGACCGCCAGACGTACCGGCCGTCTCGGACAGCGCCGCAACGGTTTTGCGTTCGAATACCTCGCGCGGTGAGATCAAAACTCCCGCAGACTTGGCTCGCGTCACCAACTGGATGGACATGATCGAGTCACCGCCGAGAGTGAAGAACGAATCGTCGACCCCCACCTCGCCGAGTCCCAGAACCTCGGCGAACAGGCCCGCAAGGATGCTTTCCGTCTCGGAGGCGGGGCCACGACTCACGGTTGTCTGTAGCCCGAAGTCAGTTTCAGGCAACGCTTTCCGGTCGAGTTTGCCGTTCACCGTCAGCGGCAACGCCTCGAGAACCGTCACGACAGCGGGGACCATGTGTGCCGCCAACCTCTGTGAGAGATACTCGAGCAACGCCGCCGGAGAGACAGTGGCAACGGCCTCCGGCACCACGTAGCCCACCAACCGGTCTCTGCGAGCCACGACCGCCGCCTGAGACACGCCCACTCCGGAGAGCAGCGCAGCCTCCACCTCGCCGAGTTCGATTCGGTACCCCTTCACCTGCACCTGCAGATCGTTTCGTCCGAGGTACTCCAGCTGCCCGCTGTCGTTCCAGCGCCCCAGGTCACCGGATCGATACATACGCGCCCCACTGACGGTGAGATCGGGAA
Source organism: Rhodococcus sp. AQ5-07 (assembly GCF_009707305.1). Taxonomy (NCBI): domain Bacteria; kingdom Bacillati; phylum Actinomycetota; class Actinomycetes; order Mycobacteriales; family Nocardiaceae; genus Rhodococcus; species Rhodococcus sp. AQ5-07. The sequence goes on from NZ_CP046099.1 coordinate 2,000,514, forward strand.
TGAACCGCGCGGAGGTCAGACCGGACCGGCCGAGGTATCCGCGTGAAACCTGATCGCCGCAGACATACAGTTCACCCACCACACCGGGCGGCACCGGGTGCAACCGCTGATCCAACACATACACACGCAATCCGGGCAACGCCCGACCGATCACCGAGGCCGATCCGTCACGCGCCAGCTCACGATCGAGCAGTAGGTGGCTGACGTGCACCGTGGTCTCCGTGATGCCGTACATGTTGACCAGATCTGGTGACGAAGTCCCGCGGCGGGCGTACCAGCGCGTCAACTGTCCGAAGTCGAGGGCTTCTCCACCGAAGATCACGTAGCGCAATGACAGGGCCGCGCTCCCGATACGCCGGTCGGCTTCCGCCAATTGATAGAAGGCAGTGGGAGTTTGATTGAGCACCGTGACACGTTCGTGCCGTAGCAATTCGAGGAATGCCTCTGGTGAACGGGCCGTGAAGTAGTCGACCAGTACCAGCCGGCCACCGTGTGCGAGTGCGCCCCACATTTCCCAGACCGAGAAGTCGAATGCCTCGGAATGGAACATCGTCCACACATCGCCGCTGTCGAAGCCGAAGAGCGCTCCGGTGTTTGCCAGCAACGTCACGACGCTGCGGTGGGAAACCTGCACCCCCTTCGGACGCCCAGTAGACCCCGAGGTGTAGATCACGTAGGCCACCGAATCGGGTCGGAGCGGTAGCAGCCGGTCTTGGTCGGTCACCGGAAGCGGAGAAAACCTGTGCAGCGCTTCGAGAATCGCCGGGTCGTCCACGGAAATCACTGGAATCTCGTTGTCTGCGATTGCGTCATTGTCTCGTATGTCGTCGCCGTCGGCCCGAGTGGTCAGCACGCACTTGGGTGCGGAGTCACGCAGCACGAAGTCCACGCGGTCGACCGGAGAAGTCAGGTCCACCGGTAGGTATCCGCCACCCGCCTTCACCACCGCCAGCAATGCCACCACCAGGTCGATCGAGCGGGTCATCGCGACTGCCACCAGGGTTTCCGGCACCACACCCTGAGCCACCAACAGTCGAGCGAGGCGGTTTGCTCGCTCGTCGAGTTCGCGGTAGGTGACGGACAATCCGTCGCAGCGCACCGCCACGGCATCACCGGACGTCAGCACCGCACGATCGAAGAGATCCGACAGCGAATCCTCGTGGGTTCCGACGCCCGAGACCGAGGCCGAGCCTGAGGCCGAGGCCGATGGCGCAACCAGCATCTCGCTGTATTCGCCGGCCAGAAGTATGTCGATGTCGCCGACGACTGCCGACGGATCCTCGATCACGGCGCCGATCACTCTCTCGAAGCGCTCCGCGATGCGCGTCACCGATACTCGATCGAAAATATCTGTTGCATAACGGAAACCGGCGCTGATACCGGCCGGCCCACCGTGCTCGTCGACGTGTTCCATCACACTCAGTTGTAGATCGAATTTTGCAACCGCGAGATCGATGTCGAGCGAGCGAGCCGTCAGTTCCGGCAATTCGAAGCGCAGTCCCGTATCGGTCTGGAATTCGAGGAGTACTTGAAAGAGGGGTGAATGCGCGGTGGAACGGTCGGGCGAGAGGTCATCCACCAACCTCTCGAAGGCAATGTCTGCATGGTCGAGTGCACCGAGATCCGTTGACCGCACCGCGGCCAACACCTCGGCAAAGGTTGCTCCGGATTCGACGGGTGTGCGAAGCACGAGCGTGTTGACGAACATCCCGACCACATCGTCGAACACCGAAGCACCGCGCCCTGCGACCGGAGTGCCGATCACTACGTCGTCCGACGCCGAAAGCCGTGCCAGCAACACCGCGAGCGCCGCATGCATCACCATGAACAGGGACGCAGCATTCTGGTGTGCGAGGTCGGTCAAAACTCGATGGATCTCGGGTGAGAAGTCCATCGAAACCACCGCGCCCTCGGTAGACCGTTTCGGCGTTCGTGGTCGATCGAGAGGGAGCGGCAAGACTTCTGGAATATCCGACAGCTTCGCTGTCCAGTAATCGAATTCATCCGACGTCGACGTTCCCGGACCAACTTCTGCGTCGAGGATCTCCCGCTGCCACAGGCTGTAGTCGGCATACTGGATGGGCAGTGGCTCCCAGTCCGGATTCTGCTCCTGAGCACGGGATGTATAGGCGCGCATCAGGTCACGTGCCAGTGGCGCCATCGAGAAACCGTCCGCGGCGATGTGGTGGACGACGATCGCAAGAACATGCTGCTCCGGCCCGATTCGGAGTAACCTCACGTGCAGCGGGAACTCTTCGGCCACATCGAATCCGACGTCGAAGAACGCGTGCAAATCCGTAAAAAGCCGCTCACCGGAAATCGGGACGGGGTGGATTCGAGGAGCAGCGAGCGCTGGTTCGGCGATCACCTGGTGGGGCCCGTTCGCGGACGTCGGGAAGATCGTTCGAAGGGTTTCGTGCCGTTCCACCACATCACCCAGTGCGGCTTGGAGCGCACCCGAATCCAGGAAGCCGTCCAGTTGTAGTGCGACGGGGATGTTGTAAAGCGGAGACGAGGTGTCGAACTGGTTGACGAACCACATGCGCGCCTGTGAGAGCGATAGCGGAATGTGTTCTGGCCGGGTCTTACCCGCGATTTCTGAAATCCTCGAACCTTCCCGCCCCGAACCTTCCGGCCCCGAACCTCGCAGCACAGCTTGCAGCTGATCGATCGATGCCGCCAGATCAGCGACCACGGGAGTGTCGAACAAGGCCTTCACACCGACATTCGTGCTCGATTCGGATCTGATGCGCGCTGCGACGCGAGTGGCGCTGAGCGAGTCTCCACCCAATTCGAAGAAATTGTCGTCGGCGCCCACCTGGTCGAGATCGAGCACCTCGGCGATGGCTCGAGCGACCATAACTTCGGCTCGTGTGCTCGGCGTCCGATAGTCCGCGGCTGTAAAAGTAGTGTCCGGGAGGGCTTTACGGTCCAACTTCCCATGCACCGTCACCGGAAACTCCCCCAACACCACCACCACCGACGGCACCATGAACCCCGGAAGAGACCTCCGCACCCCCTCCAACACCACCACCTCATCGACCACCACCCCCACCTCACCCACCACAAACCCCACCAAAAAATCCCCACCCACACCCGACCGCAACACCACCACCGCACCAGCCACCCCCACCTGAGCAGCCAACACCGCCTCCACCTCACCCAACTCCACCCGCTGCCCCCGCACCTTCACCTGAAAATCCGTGCGCCCCACAAACTCCAACACCCCACCACACCCCCACCGCACCACATCACCCGTCCGATACACCCGAGCACCCACCACCCCCGACACCGGATCCGCCACAAACCGACCCACCGTCAAATCCACACGACCCTCATACCCCCGAGCCACCTGCACCCCACCCACATACAACTCCCCCACCACACCCACCGGAACCGGCCGCAACCGCGAATCCAACACCAACGCCCGCGTATTCCACACCGGCCGACCAATCGGAACACCCACCCCCACAACACCACCCACCACATGAAACGTCACATCCACCGACGCCTCCGTCGGCCCGTACAAATTCACCAACTCCGCACCACACACCCCCGCAAACCGCCCCGCCAACACCGACGACAAACCCTCACCCGACACAAACACCCGACGCACACTCGAACACCCCACCACCACCGAAGGCTCCCCCACGAACACCTCCAACATCGACGGCACAAAATGCACCACCGACACCCCCCACCGCTCGATCACACCCACCAAATACACCGGATCACGATGCCCACCCGGATCCGCCACCACCAACCGCGCACCCACCATCAACGGCCAAAACAACTCCCACACCGACACATCGAACGACACCGGCGTCTTCTGCAACACCACATCCCCCACACCCAACGGAAACTCCCCCTGCATCCACAACAACCGATTCACCACCCCCGCATGCGAAACCACCACCCCCTTCGGACGACCCGTCGACCCCGACGTGAACATCACATACACCGCATGCTCAGGCAACAACACCCCCAACCGATCACCCACCCCCACCGGATCACCCGAAAACCCCGAAACATCAACACAACCCACATCAACAAACCCCACCCCCACCGGCAAACACCCACCATCACCACCCCGCGACAACACCACCACCGGATCCACCACCCCCACCACAAACCCCACCCGCTCCACCGGCGCACCCACATCCACCGGAACAAACACCCCACCAGCCCGCACCACCGCAAACACCGCCACCAACAACTCCACCGACCGCGACAACACCACACACACCCGCGACTCCGGACCCACCCCCAACGAAATCAACAACCGCGCAAAACGATTCACCCGAACATCAAACTCACCCCACGACAACACCACCCCACCACACACCAACCCCCCACCACCCACACCAGCAAACCGCCCATCCAACACATCCACCAACGTCAAACCCCCCACCGCAACCCCCACACCATCCCAACCACCCACCACCAACCCACGCTCACCCGCGACGAACACGTCGACCTCACCGACCGGTGTATCCGCGTTCGCTGCGAAGGCGGCAAGAATTCGCGACATTCGCTGTGCAATGGTGCCGACCGCGGCGCGGTCGAATGCCGCCGGCTGATACCGCAGGCTCACCTGCAGCGTCGGTTCCGCGACCGACAGCACGGTGAGCGGGTAATGCGTGGCGTCGCGGGCATTCACAGCGGTGACGCGCATACCGGCTATGTCGGTGTTCCCGTCCATCCCCGAGGTATCGATCGGATACGACTCGAAGACCGACAGTGTGTCGAACAAATTGCCTGTCCCTACGGCAGATTGAATCGCGCCGAGTCCGACATAGTGATGATCGAGCAGATCTGTCTGCTCGCCTTGTAGTCGAGCGAACAGCTGTGCACACGTCTCGTCCGGATCCAGTTGCACCCGGACAGGCAATGTGTTGATCAGCAGCCCCATCATGTTTTCCACACCAGGCAATTCAGGTGAGCGGCCCGAGACTGTGACGCCGAAGACTACGTCTTCACGGGAAAGCATTCGAGACAACAGGACACCCCACGCCGCTTGGATCACCGTGTTCATCGTGATCCCGCTCCGCTGAACCAGCCCACCGAGTCCGTCGAGCACCGAATCGGGCAGATCCACGGTGACCTCTTCGGGTACCACCTGATCGGCGGTCGGCGCCGAAGCCGCCAACAACGTCGGCTCGTCGACGCCTTCCATGGCGTCCTCCCAGACCGCGAGCGAGGTCTCGATGTCGCGGTGCGCCAACCATTCCAGATAGGTGCGGTACGACGGAGTCTGGGGCTGATCGGCCGGGACGCTCTCGACCGGGAGACTGTCGTCCGCGTATCTCATCAGCAGTTCGCGTACCAACAACGGCATCGACCAACCGTCGAGAACGATGTGATGGTTTGTCACCACCAACACGCACCTCGTCGTCGGAGTTCGCAGCAACGTCAGCCGAAGCAGTGGCGGCGAGGCGAGGTCGAAGAGTGCACTGCGATCCTCGTCGAGGCGACGCTCCAGCTCTGCTTCGGTTGCCGATCCGCAATCACTCAGGTCGACCTCGGTCCAGGGAATCACTGCATCGTCCACAATCAACTGCACCGGTAGTCCGTGTACGTCGTAGCCGAACGCTGCACACAGATTCGGGTGGTTTGCCAGTAGTCCGGCAGCAGCGCCGCGCAAACGCTCGGAATCAACCGCTCCTTCCAGCTCGACGCACAACTGCGCTGTGTAGACGTCCGTCGACGTCGCCGCCAGTGAGGCATGGAACATCAGCCCGGCCTGAAGGGGCGACACCGACCAGACATCACGTAATCCGGGGAAGTCGTTCTCCCAGCGTTCGATCTGTTGTTGATCCACCGAGACCAGGGGAATGTCCGACGGCGTCAGACCGCCCGCATCAGGTCGCGATGCGTGCGCGGTGAGTCCGTCGAGCGCACGACGCCACAGTTCCGCGAACTCCGCGATGTCAAACCTGTCGAGCACTCCGCGGGGAAAGGTGAAAGATGCTGTCAGGCAGGGCCCGTCGACATGGTCCTCAACCGCCGCGTTGATGTCGATCACGGACGCCACAGGCATGGACCGATTCTGGGTTCCGCCGAGCTTTCGATTGCCCTCCACCGGCAGCCAGTCCTGTGTTCCGTCAGAGGAACTGATCCGGCCCAGATAGTTGAAACTGATCTGAGGAGAACGGAATCGGCCGAGTGGTTCGCTCTCGCCCGACAGGTAGCGCAACATCCCGAATCCGATTCCATGATCGGGGATCGCACGCACGTATTCCTTGACGGCTTTGAGAGCCCGTCCGGCGTCGGCGCCACCTGCCAGTGCGTCGTCGACGTCGATTCCGCCGAGGTCCACGCGCACCGGGTAGAGCGTGGTGAACCAACCAACGGTGCGCGCGAGGTCTGCGCCAGGAACCGCTCCTTCCTCGCGGCCGTGTCCTTCGAGCGTGACCAGGGCGGCAGCGGTATCCATACCGCGGCGTCGTCGCCACTCGATCGAGGCCAACGCAACAGCAGTGAGGAGTCCGTCGTTCACGCCGGCGTGAAATGCCGCAGGAACCGTGGTGAGTAGGTTCCTGGTCACCGGAGGCGCGATGTCCACTGTGACGGTGTCGACCGTGCCGTCGACGTCGATCGTGGGATCGAGCGGGCGCGAACCGATCAGCGGGTCATCGCCGTCAAGGATCGTTTTCCACATGTCCCGTTCGACGCTCCGATCGCCCACGTGCTCGACAAGCCCGTGCGCCCATCGCCGGAACGACGTTCCGATCTGTGGCAGTTCGGGCGTGACACCGGCCCGGAGTTGTGCTGTCACCGTCGCCAGGTCGGTGACCAGAATGCGCCACGAGACGCCGTCGACAACCAGGTGATGAATCACCACGAGTAGTCGGCCCCGCTGGTTCGACAAGTCGGGTTTGTCGGCCAGGTCGAACCAGATCACGCGCACCATGTCAGCCGCGGCGGGATCCAAGCTGTCGGCAGCGGCCTCGAGCTCTCCCGACGCCAAGGCCCTGAAACCTTCGTCGTCCACCGAACCGACAGCTACTCGATGGATCAGTCCTTCGGCCGAGATCGAGCCGGGTGGTAGGACTTCCATGACCCGGTCACTCTCGCCCAAGCGAGCTCGCAGCATTCCGTGGCGATTCAGCAACTCCTGGACACCACGGACAAGGAGGTCCTGGGTGAGATCAGCGGGAGCTGTCAGCAAGAGCGCCTGGGAGAACCGTTTCAATTCGCCGCCACTCAGGCCGCCATTGCTGCGGTCCAGCATCCACTGCGCCACCGGGCTCAGTGGAACAGTTCCGACAGCGGACCCTGGTAGCTCCGCGAGCACATCAGGACCGTCCTGCTCCACGTGCGCCGACTCGGCAAGCGCGGCAACAGATTTGTGGTCGAATACGTCTCGGGGCGAGATGATCACACCAGCATCGCGAGCGCGGGCCACCAATTGGATGGACATGATGCTGTCTCCACCGAGCTCGAAGAACGAATCATGCACTCCTACGGTGTCCAGGCCGAGAACCTGCGCGAACAGAGCGGCAAGAAGATTCTCGGTTTCCGTTCGCGGTGTCCGGTCGGGTGTGGCCGTGGACGAGAAATCGGGTGCCGGAAGCGCTGCGCGGTCCAGTTTTCCGTGAACAGTCAGCGGAAGTGCGTCGAGCACCACCACCGCCGCAGGCACCATGTACGACGGCAGACGCTTGCCTGCATGCGCGAGGACGTCTCGCGGATCGACACTCGCTCCGCGATCGGGAACCACGTATCCGATCAACCGATCCCTGCCGTTCAACCGATCCCTGCCGTCGCCGTTCCAGACGCCCGTCACCGCCTGGGCCACGCGCGGGTGCGCCTGCAGTGCCACCTCGACTTCCCCGAGTTCGATGCGGAACCCGCGGACCTTCACTTGGGCATCGGTGCGCCCGAGATACTCCAGCTGTCGGTCGGGCGTCCACCGCACGCGATCGCCCGTGCGATAGATCCGCGTTCCCGGCGCACCGAAGGGATCTGCGACAAACTGCGTGGCGGTCAACGGGGATCGCCGGTGATAGCCGCGAGCGAGAGCCGGCCCGGCAAGATACAACTCTCCCGCGACACCTACCGGTACCGCTCTCAGACGCGAGTCCAGCACTACCTCGCTGAATCCGCGAGTAGGTGCGCCGATGGTGACCGGGTCGCTCGGAGCCAGTGCCGCACTGATGCTCGACACCACAGTTGCCTCGGTAGGACCGTAGGCGTTGAACATCTTTCTGCCCGGCGCCCAGCGGGCCACCAATTCCGGCGGGCACGCCTCCCCACCTGTCACGACACAACCGACAGTGGTGAGTCCGTCTGGGGCGACGGATGCCAAAGCCGCCGGAGTCACAAAACAATGGGTGACGCGCTCGCGCTCCAGTAGCGCCGCCAGTTCCGCCCCGCCGTAGACGGTCGGTGGCACGATCACCATCGTGGATCCCGCACCAACGGCCAACATGAGTTCGAGAACCGAAGCGTCGAAACTCGGCGAAGCGAAGTGCAGAGTTCTGGATCGGGTCGTGGCGGCGAATGTCTCGCGCTCCTGGAGAGCAAAGTTGCTCAACCCGCGATGTGTGACCGTCACCCCCTTGGGTGTTCCCGTTGATCCCGAGGTGTAGATCAGATAGGCCGGATTGTCGATTCGAATCCGTGCCTTCCGATCCTCGTCGGTGACTTTCGATGGCGAGTACGCCCACAGCCGTTCCTCGAAACCGGCATCGTCGAGGACCAGCCACGGCACGAGGCCGGACAATGCTGCGTGGTGAGCTCGGGTCGTTATCCCCCACGCTGCACCGGAGTCGCCCAGCATGTACTCGATACGTGCAGCAGGAAGTCCCGGGTCCACGGGAAGGAATGCCGCACCTGTCTTGGCAATGGACCACACCGCCAGAACGGACTCGACGGAGCGTGGGAGACACATCGCCACCACCGATTCGGGACCCACTCCGGATTCGACCAGCATGCGGGCCAATCGATTCGACCGTGCGTCTAGTTCGAGATACGTCACTTCACGTTCCTCGAACACCAGCGCGACGGCGCCGGGATCCTGGGCGGTCGCCATATCTGTTGCTGTAGTGAGCAAATCGGGAAGGGTCTGAACAGCGGTGGAGATCACACCTCGCACGGGTACCAGTTCGGCTGACTCACGGGCGTCGAGGATATCGATATCTCCGATCCGCGATTGCGGATCCGTGGTGACGTACTCGAGAATCCGTTGCAGGCGGTCGACGAAGCCCCCTACTGTTTCCTCGTCGAAAATATCTGCGGCATATCCGAATTCAGCACGAATACCATCCGATTCACCGGCGGTGCCAGTGTTCTGCGCCACCGTCAACTGCAGATCGAAGGTGATGGTGTCGATCTCGACACCCACGTCGGTCACCTGCAGGTCGGGAAGTTCCAGTGTCGGTCGCTCGATGTCTTGGAACTCCAACATGACTTGAAACAGGGGCGAGTATGCCGTCGAACGTGAAGGATTCACTATCTCGACGACTCGTTCGAACGGCACGTCCGCATGAGTGAAGGCGCTCAGATCTACGTTTCGGACCTGGTCGAGGAACTCCCCGAAAGTCGCGCCGCGGTCCACTGCAGTGCGCAAGACCAACGTGTTGACGAACATGCCCACCAGGTCGTCGAGTTCGCGCTCCCCACGCCCGGCGATGGGAGTTCCGACGGCTATGTCGTCCTCATCACTGAGCCTCGCCAGCAGCACTGCCAAGGCTGCATGCACAACCATGAAGACGGTGGCGTTATGTTTGCGCGACAGGGCAACCACACCGGCATGAACCTCCGGACTGAACGCGAACCGAATCCGTCCGCGTCGAAGCGAACGCACATCACCGCGCGGTCGATCGGTCGGAATGTCGAGAACTTCCGGTGCACCCGCAAGATTCTCGACCCAATAGGCGAGCTGTTTCGAGATCAAAGACCGAGAGTCGGATTCCGAACCCAACCAACCACGTTGCCACAACGCATAGTCGGCGTACTGGATCTCGAGCGGCGCCCACCGAGGAGCCTCACCGCTCACACGGGAGGTGTACGCGCTCATGAGATCTCGGGCCAGCGGTACCGTGGAGAATCCGTCGGCGGCGATGTGGTGAATCACGATCACCAGGACATGCGAGTGGACCTGGTCGTCTCGCCGCAACAAGGTGGCGCGCATCGGGACCTGCTGCATGACGTCGAAACCATCCGAAACGATCTGCCGGCAACGCTCGCGCAGTTCTTCCTCTCCTTGCACAAGTATCGGTGCGAGATCCGATACCACCTGTGAGGTAGACATGATCACTTGACGCGGGCCGTCGTCAGTGAGAGGAAAAACAGTGCGCAAGGACTCGTGCCGCTCGACGACGTCGACAAATGCCGCGTGAAGTGCACTCAGATTCACTGTGCCGTCGAGCCTCAACGCGCACGCGACGTTGTAGGCGGCGGACTCGGGGTCGAACTGATTCGCAAACCACATTCGCTCCTGCGCCGGCGAAAGTGGGATATCCGTCGTCGTACCCCGCGGCCTCAACGCCGGCTTGGCCCCCTCTCCTCCGCGACACTGCGCCAACTCGGCCAGCGCTGCAACGGTAGAAGCATCGAAGACGTCGCGGATGTCGATCCGTTCGCCGAGAACAGAATTCACTCGCGCAACCAACCTGGCTGCACTCAGAGAGTTCCCACCAAGGGCAAAGAAGTCGTCGTACACGCCCACCGTCGACGTTCCCAACAGATCATCGAAGATTGCGGCAACCGTCTCCTCGACCGGCGTTCGCGGCGCAACATACTGCAGCGATCGAGGTTCGAAGTTGACGTCCGGGAGGGCTTTACGGTCCAACTTCCCATGCACCGTCACCGGAAACTCCCCCAACACCACCACCACCGACGGCACCATGAACCCCGGAAGAGACCTCCGCACCCCCTCCAACACCACCACCTCATCGACCACCACCCCCACCTCACCCACCACAAACCCCACCAAAAAATCCCCACCCACACCCGACCGCAACACCACCACCGCACCAGCCACCCCCACCTGAGCAGCCAACACCGCCTCCACCTCACCCAACTCCACCCGCTGCCCCCGCACCTTCACCTGAAAATCCGTGCGCCCCACAAACTCCAACACCCCACCACACCCCCACCGCACCACATCACCCGTCCGATACACCCGAGCACCCACCACCCCCGACACCGGATCCGCCACAAACCGACCCACCGTCAAATCCACACGACCCTCATACCCCCGAGCCACCTGCACCCCACCCACATACAACTCCCCCACCACACCCACCGGAACCGGCCGCAACCGCGAATCCAACACCAACGCCCGCGTATTCCACACCGGCCGACCAATCGGAACACCCACCCCCACAACACCACCCACCACATGAAACGTCACATCCACCGACGCCTCCGTCGGCCCGTACAAATTCACCAACTCCGCACCACACACCCCCGCAAACCGCCCCGCCAACACCGACGACAAACCCTCACCCGACACAAACACCCGACGCACACTCGAACACCCCACCACCACCGAAGGCTCCCCCACGAACACCTCCAACATCGACGGCACAAAATGCACCACCGACACCCCCCACCGCTCGATCACACCCACCAAATACACCGGATCACGATGCCCACCCGGATCCGCCACCACCAACCGCGCACCCACCATCAACGGCCAAAACAACTCCCACACCGACACATCGAACGACACCGGCGTCTTCTGCAACACCACATCCCCCACACCCAACGGAAACTCCCCCTGCATCCACAACAACCGATTCACCACCCCCGCATGCGAAACCACCACCCCCTTCGGACGACCCGTCGACCCCGACGTGAACATCACATACACCGCATGCTCAGGCAACAACACCCCCAACCGATCACCCACCCCCACCGGATCACCCGAAAACCCCGAAACATCAACACAACCCACATCAACAAACCCCACCCCCACCGGCAAACACCCACCATCACCACCCCGCGACAACACCACCACCGGATCCACCACCCCCACCACAAACCCCACCCGCTCCACCGGCGCACCCACATCCACCGGAACAAACACCCCACCAGCCCGCACCACCGCAAACACCGCCACCAACAACTCCACCGACCGCGACAACACCACACACACCCGCGACTCCGGACCCACCCCCAACGAAATCAACAACCGCGCAAAACGATTCACCCGAACATCAAACTCACCCCACGACAACACCACCCCACCACACACCAACCCCCCACCACCCACACCAGCAAACCGCCCATCCAACACATCCACCAACGTCAAACCCCCCACCGCAACCCCCACACCATCCCAACCACCCACCACCAACCCACGCTCGGGCGCACCCAGAATCTCCGTATCACCCACTGGGGCAGTTGGATCCGATACGACCGACCGCAGTAGGCGGACGAAGCGCTCCCCGAATTCGGTGACTGTGGTGCGCTCGAAGATATCGGAGGCATAGGTGAAGGCGGCGTCGAAACCCACCGGGATTCCGTCCCTGCCACGCTTTTCGGAGAGCGACAATTGCAAGTCGAATTTGGCGACACCGATGTCAACTGAAACAACATCGACACCGAGTCCTGGTAGTTCGAGGTGAGGATCTGCGGTGTTCTGAAATTCCAACAGAACCTGGAAGAGCGGTGAATGAGATGGTGAACGCTCCGGAGCAACTGCATCGACGACTCGCTCGAACGGCACCTCGGTTTGCCCGAACGCTGCCAGATCAACTTCGCGAGTTCGTGAAAGGATTTCCTCGAAAGTCGCGGCGGTATCAACGGCGGTTCGCAGGACGGCCGTGTTGACGAACATCCCGACCAGATCGTCGAGGACTTGCTCGGCGCGCCCTCCCACCGGAATGCCGATCGCTATGTCCGGCGAGGCGCTCAGCCGTGCCAACAGAACGGCCAGCACTGCGTGCATCACCATGAACGGTGTCGCGTTGTGATTCCGAACGAGTTCAAGGAGGTCACTGTGCACGTCTGCGGGCACCGAGAATCGGACCGATTCACCGCGCATGGATCGTTCCGCCGGCCTCGGTCGATCCAGCGGAAGGTCGATCACGTCAGGTAGACCGGACAGGGTGGACGTCCAGTAGTCCAACTGCTTCGCCTGGAGCGTGTCCGGATCGGCGTCACTGCCGAGCAGTTCGATCTGCCATTGGCTGTAGTCGGCGTACTGCACAGGCAAAGGCGGCCAGTCCGGTGCCCGACCGGCAGCCCGCGCCGCGTAGGCGCGGGTCAGGTCGCGGGCCAGCGGCTCGAGTGATGCTCCATCCGCCGAAATATGGTGAACCACCAACGCGAGGACATGAACGTCCCGAGTGATTCGAAAAAGGGAGCCGCGCACGGGCACGTTCGCGCTCACGTCGAACCCCTCGCGAGCGAGATCGGCGACGCGCCTGTCCAAGGCTTCCTCGTCAACGGATACTTCCCACGCCATCTCCGACGTCACACGTTCCGAAGGAACCACGACCTGATGTGGACCGTCGATCGACGCCGGGTAGACGGTGCGAAGCGATTCATGTCGATCGACAACATCTCCCATCGCGAGTTTCAGCGCAGCCACATCCAACGCCCCTGACAGTCGGACCACCATCGGGATGTTGTAGGCCGGGGACGACGTGTCGAACTGATTGACAAACCACAGGCGTTGTTGCGCCAGAGACACCGGAATCTTGTCCTTGTACGAATGTGCCTGCAGGATTGGACGCTTCGAACGCGAGGGATCAACGCCGGAGGACTTCGCGTCACGCACGTGGAGGGCCAGTGATTCGATCGTCGGTGCTTCGAACAAAGTCCGCACCCCGAAATCGATTGCTTCAGCGGCATTGACTCGTGCGATCAGCTTTGTGGCGATCAGAGAGTTCCCACCCAGCTCGAAGAAGTCGTCACCCGCACCCACCGCCTCGGCACCTAGAACGTCGGCAAAAATCTCGGCCAGCAGTAGTTCTTCGGCGCCCTCGGGCGGTCGAAAGTTGTCCGACCGAGCATCGAACCGAGGTGCCGGTAAGGCAGCGCGATCGACCTTTCCCGATGGAGTTACCGGCAACTCGCCGAGAAGAACAAAGGCCGCAGGAACCATGTACGACGGCACACGGCTCGCGGCGTACTGCGTCAGATCGGCCGTCGAGAGCACACTTCCGCCGGCAGGCACGACGTACGTGGTAATCATCGTTGTACCGGAGGGAGCCGCACGCGCCACGGTAACTGCATTCTCGACCTGCGGACACGACTGCACGACGCTGTCGATTTCCCCGAGCTCGATACGGAATCCGCGAACTTTCACCTGGAAATCGCTGCGACCGACGTACTCGAGTGCACGGCCACGGCGCCGCCGCACCAAGTCCCCCGTTCGATACATCCGCCGGCCCGGGAGACCGAACGGGTCGGCCACGAATCGTCCTGCGGTCAACGCATACTTCCGGTGATATCCACGTGCGAGCGCGTCTCCCGAGATGTACAGCTCACCCACAACACCGTCGGGGACGGGGTGCAATCGCTGATCGAGCACGATCTCCTCGAAACCGCGGAGCGGACCGCCCACTGTGATGTTCTCCGACGACACCATCGGCTCGCCGATGTTCGACATGACGGTCGTCTCGGTCGGCCCGTAGGCATTGCACAGCCGTCGGCCGGGAGCCCACCGCTGCACAAGATCCGGCGGACAGGCCTCACCACCGACCACCACGTCGCCGAAGTCCGAAAGGCCCTCGGGCGAAACTGTTCCGAGCGCCGCAGTAGTGACAAAACCATGCGTGACACGCTGGGATTCGAGGAAGCGAGACAGCTCGTCACCGCCGTAAATCGTGCTCGGTGCAATCACCATGGTCGCTCCGGCCCCGAAAGCCAGCAGGTATTCGAAAATCGAGGCGTCGAAACTCGGGGTCGAGAAGTGCAATGTTCGTGCATCCTGGGTCGCACCGAACCGCCAACGCTGTTCGGCAGCAAGCGCTTCCAGTCCACGATGCGAGACCGTCACCCCCTTGGGGAGTCCGGTGGAACCCGAAGTGTAGATCACGTATGCAGGATTGTCGGGCCGGATCGGGTGCACCCGATCGACATCGGAGATGGAGCGCACGGACAACCGTGCAAGTCGGCCACCGAACTCAGCGTCGTCGATCGCTAGCCAGGAAATCGAATCCGGCAAACGATGAAGTTCGGAAACGACCGTGAGCCCCAGTACGGCGCCGGAATCGGTCAGCATGAAGCGAACACGTTCACCCGGATAGGTCGGATCCACCGGCACGAATGCCGCGCCGGCTTTGGTCACCGCCAACATCGCGACAACCGATTCGACCGAACGCGTCAAACCCAGCGCCACACTGTTTTCCGGACCGACGCCGCGGTCGATCAAGACTCGGGCCAACTTCGACGAACGCTCGTCGAGTTCTCGATACGTCAACTCGCCATCGAGATACGACAGGGCCACGCCGTCGGGGTGTGTGCGCGCCGCACCGTCGAACAGTTCGGCCAGGGTGCGGTGCGAAGCGCGAGGGTCACTGCGGACAGGATGCATCGCGGATCGCTCGTCGTCGGACAAGATGTCGATGTCGCCGACCATCATTGCCGGATCTGTGGTGACGGATTCCAGGACGCGCGCGAACCGCAAACCGAGGCCACGTACCGTCTCGGCGTCGAACAGGTCGGTGGCAAACGCGAGCGTCACCGTGATTCCGGACGGCGTACCCACCTCGTCGAACAGTTCGACTGCAGACACTCCGAGATCGAAGCGGCCGAGGTCGGGAGGGTGCTCGTCAGCGCTGGCGACGGACTCGAACGTCACCTGTACAACCGGCGCATACGCAGGTACATCCTCCACCTCGAGCGACTGCGCCACCTGCTCGAGCCGTATCCCACTGTGCGGCAGCGCATTACTTCGAACCTCGACGACACTGCCCAGGAGCGCCGTGAACGGCGTCTCCAGATCGATGCGACTCCGGATGGCAACGATGTTCGCGTCGGATCCTGTCGGCGTACCGATTACCACGTCCGAAGCCCCGGACAATCGGCTCACCACTAGCGCGAAGCCCGTATGTAGGACCACGCGTGTGTCCGTCCCGAGATCACTTGCCATTTCTGTAATCCGCGCGTGGGTGTCTGCGGCGATCACGACCTCAACCTGTGCACTGTCCAGCGATTGCGTTGCAGGCCTGGGTCGATCGAAGGGAAGTTGCAACAGTTCGGGCGCCCCGGTGAGCTCATGTCTCCAATACTCGAGGTGCCGCACTTCGCGTTGTCGTCGCTCGCCCTCCCGGGCCGTCGGGCCGTGAATGTCTGCGAGTTCGGCACCGGAATCAGACGCGATCAACTCTTCCAGCAAGCCGACAAAATTCCGGTGGTGCTCGCGTAAACCCGCCTCCTCGTATCGGATCGGGTTTGCCCGGAAGTCGACACGCAGTCTGTCGCCACTCGGATACACGTTGACCAGAAGGTCTTCCACCGGCCCGGAGGTGACGATGTGATACTCCCCAACCACCTCGCCCAACTGCACCTCCTGGCGAAACAGCATGACGTTGACCATGGGCCCGGCATATGAGTCTTCGCCTTCCAGACCGCTCGTCACGCCTGCGTCCCGACGGATGTCGTCGAGGCTGCAGCGCTGGTGCCGCAATGCACCCATGAGCTCATGCTGGACCTGGGCGAAGAGTTCACCGACGGTGTCGACGGCGGCGACACTGATGAGCAGCGGCGCCACGTTCACCATCATGCCGCCCGAGTCCCGCAACACCGCCGTAGTCCGTCCGGACATCGGAACATGAATCTGGACAGTCTCTTTCGCCGTCATTCGCGAGAGGTACAACGCGAGCGCAGCGATGACCGTTGCAGCGTGGTTCTCGGATTCGTGGAGAAGGGCACAGCTCCGGTCCGACATCAGTGTGCTTTCGAGTCGGCTCTCGATGTGTGCGGGCCCAGAAGCCTCCGCCAAGCTGGATCCGGCACCGACTGTATTGCGCCCTGCCCAGTACTCACGGTCGGCAGCGAATCGATCCGACTGTCTGTACCGCTCGTCGATGTCGTACAGCGTGCGCAGTGTCGCGGCACGACTCGGCTGCAGATCTTTTCTCGCCGCCGAGGCCGAGTACCGATGCGCAATGCGGTTCATCATGGTCATGGCACCGAAACCGTCGAGCGCGACATGATGGATACGGCTGTACCACAGATAGTGCGCGTCACCCACGCGCAGCACAGCGGTCGCAACGATTCCGTCGACTGCCAGGTCGAGCTGCGTCCGGCAATCTCGACGCATCCACTCGAGCGCAGCCTCGAAGGGATCCTCGGTCCAGCGGAAGTCGACCAAACCGACCGAGATTTCGGCCTTCTCGTCCACGTACTGCATCGGCTGACCATCGACCTCGATCACTTTGAGCATGGGAGATTGAAACTCGTAAGCAACTGCCCGCGTTTCGCGATCCAGTAATTCGACGTCGAGTTCGCCGCGCAACTCCACGTAGTGCGCTATCAGAATCGGGACTTCGGGATCGAATTGCTGAGCGAACCAGGTTGCCCGTTGGGCGGCCGAGAGCGGAAAGAGGGTCTCATCGAAAGGGTCGGTCCGTCTTACCTCGAGAGGTTTCACAGCGCCCCGCCCCGCATGATCTCCGCGGCCGCCGAGTGCGTAGCCGCGTCCGAATCAACAGCGCGAAAGCAAGAGGCTGATCGCGCCTCTCAAGCAGTCGTACCCAGAATCGGCAAGCACATGCACGGACCACCAGGTGATGTCACGTACGTATCGCTCATGTTTCACGTGCCCGATATGCACTAAAAGTGTGAATGTGTCCCGTCACCTCGGTAATGTCCCACTCCGAGACGACACATCCCCCGAGGGGAGCAGGCGCATGGACATCACCACCATTACCGACGTGATACGCCGACCACCGGATCGCCCAGGGGACGTGTGGCGTCCCGGCGACGCCTGGCTCGCGGGAGGAACGTGGCTGTTCTCAGCGGAACAACCCGACACGCGTCGACTGGTCGACCTCACCGCGCTCGGTTGGACACCACTGGAGGTCGGCGCGACTCATTTCAGTGTCGGAGCTACGTGCACCGTTGCCGAACTGTATGCGTTTGTCCCGCCGGACAATTGGCGTGCGAGTCCGCTTATTCGCGTCAGCTGCGAGTACTTCCTCTCGTCTTTCAAGGTGTGGAATTCGGCCACCGTAGGCGGCAACATCTGTATGTCGCTTCCCGCCGGACCGATGATCACCCTGGCAGTTGCACTCGAGGCTACTTTCACGCTGTGGGCCACCGCCGGAACAGTGAGAACCGTCGACGCGTGCGACTTCGTGACCGGTGACCACCAGAATGTCCTGGAGCCGGGCGAAGTTCTTCGGAGCATCGAGTTCCCGGTGCACGCGCTCACCAAACGCCACGCCCACCGCCGCTTCAGTCTCACGCACCTCGGCCGTTCGACGATCTTCATGATCGCGACGCAGACTCCGGGAGCCGACGACTTTCACCTCACCATCACCGCCGGCACTACGCATCCGATCCGGCTGACGTTCGACACGATGCCGGACGAGCACTCTCTGCGACGAGCTGTCGACTCCATTTCGGCCGACAGTTGGTTCGACGATCCCAACGGAACCCCCGACCACCGCCTGCACCTCGCCCGTCACTACGCCGACGAGCTCCGAATCGAACTCACGGGGAGCCAGTCATGAGCTACACGGTGAACGACCGGAAGTTCGACGAGGAACCGTTCCCGGGGCAGTGTCTCCGGACGTTTCTTCGACACCTCGGACACCACGGGGTGAAGAAGGGTTGCGACGGCGGGGACTGCGGGGCGTGCACAGTGTGGCTCGACGGAGCGCCGATACACAGCTGCATCACGCCCGCCTTTCGCGCCGACGGTCGCGCGGTGACCACGATCGAGGGACTCGGTACGCCCGAAGATCTCCATCCGATTCAGCAACAGTTCCGGGATGCACCCGGCTTTCAGTGTGGGTTCTGCACCGCCGGAATGATCATGACCTCCGCGGCGCTCACCGACGCGCAGAAAGAAGACTTACCGCGAGCGCTCAAGGGAAACCTGTGCCGCTGCACCGGTTACCGATCCATCGAAGACGCGGTCAACGGTGTCGGCGCTGTCGAAGTTGCCCTCCCCGGACAGGCGGTCGGGACCAGCGTCGGGGCGCCGGCGGCCACCGACGTCGTGACCGGCCGAGCCGAATACACTATGGACACCGCGATCGACGGCATGCTGCACCTGAAAGTGCTGCACTCGCCCCACGCGCATGCACGCATCACCTCCATCGACACCACCGAGGCGCTCGCCGTCCCCGGTGTCCATCGCGTCTACACCTGGAAAGACGTGCCGCGCAAGCTCTTTACAACGGCAATTCATACCGACCACCTTGTTGATCCGGACGACACGTACATCCTCGACAACGTCGTGCGGTTCGTGGGTCAGCGGGTGGTGGCCGTCCTCGCCGACTCCGTCGTCGCTGCGGAAGAAGGCCGTCGGAAGGTGAAGGTCGATTACGAGATCCTGCCTTCCGTGTTCGATCCGGAAGAGGCCATGGCCGACGGCGCTCCAGCCCTGCACGGATCCGACGATCCCTTTGTTCGAGATCCCGAGCACAACATCCTGCTCGAACTTCACGGTCACGTGGGCGACGTCGAGGCCGGGTTCGCCGAGGCCGACGTCATCCACGAAGGCACCTACTTCTCGCCGCGAGTGCAGCACGCACATCTCGAGACGCACGGTTCGATTTCATGGATGGAAGACGGACGCCTTCACGTTCGCACGAGTTCGCAGTCCCCCTCCATCGCCAAGGTCAAACTCGCCCATCTCTTCGACCTCCGCCCGGATCAGCTGCGCGTGTTCTGCAAACGCGTGGGCGGCGGGTTCGGAGGAAAACAGGAAGTGATCAGCGAAGATCTGGTGGCGCTCGCCACCCTGGACACCGGTCGTCCCGTCTGCCTCGAATTCACCCGAGAAGAAGAGTTCACCACCGCGTCACCGCGTCATCCGATGAAACTCACAATCAAGCTCGGAGCAAAGTCGGACGGGACACTCACCGCGTTCCACTATCGCAACGTCTCGAACACCGGTGCATACGGAAACCACGGCGGAGAGACACTCTTTGCCGGCGGCGCGGCAGTCTCGCTCTATCGCTGTGCGAACAAGAAGTTCGATGCGTATTCCGTGTACACCAATAACGTCCCGAGCGGCGCTTTGCGTGGGTACGGGATGACTCAACCGGCCTTTGCCGTGGAATCGGCCATGACCGAATTGGCCATCGCGCTGAACATGGATCCGCTCGAACTGCGTCGACGCAATATCGTCCGACCGGGCGATTCGCTCGTCGCACTCGAAGACGGCCCGGACGACGTGATCTTCACCGAAGACGGACTGGGGCAATGCATCGATTTGATCGACGCCGCGTTGAAGCGCCAACCGGTTCCCTCGCTCGGAGACGATTGGCTGATCGGCACCGGTACCGCCAGTTCACTACATGAGACCGCGCCACCCACCGAGCACATTTCCGAGGCTTGGCTCACCCTCGGCGAAGACTGTGTATACGAACTTGCCATCGGCACAGTCGAATTCGGTGAGGGAACTTCTACCGCCCACGTGCAGATCGCCGCGAATCAGCTGGGCACAACACCGTCACGTGTACGAATCATTCAGTCGGACACCGACCGAACCGGTTTCGACACAGGCGCTTTCGCCAGCGCCGGCCTGTTTGTCGCTGGGAACGCGGTACTTCGCGCGTCGAATGCGCTCCGCGATCGACTACTGGCCTTCGCCGCACATCACACCGGCGTCTCGATTGCCCAGTGCTCGATGGACGACGACAAGATCGTCTGCGGTAGTACTCGATTAACACTGCAAGAGGTACTCGAGGCTGCACGCCCGCGCGGGATCCGATTCACCGAAGCACGGAAAGCGTACGGGTCGCCGCGCAGCGTGGTGTCCAACGCTCATGGCTTCCGGATCGCCGTCCATCGCATCACCGGCGAGATCCGCATCCTCTACAGTGTCCAAGCCACCGACGCTGGGGTGATCATCAATCCGGCGCAGGTGCGGGGACAGATCGAAGGTGGCGTCGCCCAGGGCATCGGCTTCGCACTCACCGAGAACTTCCACGTAGACGCAAACGGCGCGATGATGAACCCGAATCTACGTAACTACCGGATCCCGACCTATGCAGATGTCCCACGCACCGAGGTGATCCTCGTCGAGTCATCAGACTCCGACGGCCCACTCCGCTCCAAGGGCATGGCGGAGTGCTGCATCAATCCGGTTGCCCCTGCTTTGGCGAACGCACTGCAGGATGCCACCGGGTCACGATTCCGGTCACTACCGCTCACCCCGGAACGCATCTACT
This sequence comes from Rhodococcus sp. AQ5-07, assembly GCF_009707305.1. Classification (NCBI taxonomy): domain Bacteria; kingdom Bacillati; phylum Actinomycetota; class Actinomycetes; order Mycobacteriales; family Nocardiaceae; genus Rhodococcus; species Rhodococcus sp. AQ5-07. The sequence continues at coordinate 2,021,831 of NZ_CP046099.1, forward strand.
CAGGCCTGAACCGATGACCGCGAACACGTCGGCGGACAGCGCCGCGACGGTCATCATCGGCCAGCGCGTGCGTGCCGGACTGGAGAAAGAATTCGAGGTCTGGCAGAAAGATCTCAACCGGGCGGCCGCAGATTATGCAGGCTTCCTCGGGGCAGAAATCGCGGCTCCGACGCCCACCCAACCTGATTGGGTGATCGTGTACCGATTCGACTCCATCGCTCATGTTCAGGCGTGGATCAACAGCGCGACGAGGCAGGACTACCTCGACAGCGGTCGTCAGTTCTTCGACGGCCCGGCCACGCAGCAGGTAGTGAGCGGCGGGATCAGGCCTCCGGACCCACTGCTGACTGTCGTAGTGACGCACCGAGTAGGTGACGACAGTATCGACGAGTTCCTTGCCTGGCAGGATCGCCTTCGGGAGGTGGAGAGTGCTTTCGACGGATTCCGCGGCACCGAGTTGTTTCGCCCAGTCGACGGTGTGCAGGATGAGTGGACCCTGCTGTATCGCTTCGACAATGCTGCCCATCTCGACACGTGGCTGACTTCCCCTGAGCGACAACAGCTTCTCGCCGAGGGTCACAAGTTCCACGACTTCGAACTGCGAACCGTGGACAATTCGTTCGGCAGTTGGTTTGCCTTCGACGAGAACGGAAACGAGGCCCCTCCACCTTCGGAGACAAAAACCTCGATCGCGGTCTGGGTCGGTCTCTACCCGACTGTCGTCTTGCTAACTTTGGCGCTGTCACCGCTGAAGCTGCCACTCTGGCTCGGATTGTTGATCGGCAACCTGTTGTCGAGCTTCATCATGAGTTTCTTCACGATGCCGTACTACGTGAATCGGCTCCTGCACCGTTGGCTGCGTCCACCTCCAGGGATTCCTGTCGCAAAAACCAACGCGCAAGGGGTGGCGATCGTCGCTGCGGTGACCTTGTTCTGGGTGGTCGTCTTCTATCTGGTGACTACTCAGTTCTGGTCGCTGCCCTGAGCTCTCCAGAACGCGAAATGCCAGCGCATGTACCGGGCCATGATTCTTCCCCGGTGCATACGCTGGCATTTCCAGTTATGGCCGTTCAGGCGGCTGTCGGTGGGCTGTTCCCGCCGATCGGATGCTGGTGCGGATCAACCGACATCGGTGGATAGAACACCGACTTCCGATCCGGACCGATCTCCACCCGCCACTCGGTGTGATGCAGCGTCCGATGATGATGACCACACAACAAGATCAGATTGTCGAGATCCGTTGGGCCGCCATCATTCCAGTGAACAATATGATGAGCATCGCACCACCCCGAGGGCGTCCCACACCCCGGAAACGCACACCCACCATCCCGAACCGCCAACGCCCGCCGCTGCGGAACCGTCGCCGTTCTCGCTTCCTTACCGCACTCGAGCGGAACACCATTCTCATCCAACAAAATCCGCGTCACGGTGCAGTCGCACGCCAGCATCCGGGCAGTGTCGAGGCTGATCGGACCCACCCAATCCGTCCACGCAAACCCCAACTCCTCAGTGGACGGCAGGAGGTCTTTCAAGGCCTGCAGATCCGTCACGTCCTTCGCCGACGCAGTCACCGTGATGTGCGGTTTCACGCCGCCCTCGATCGGACCCAACCCCGCCCGCTCATACCGGCGCAACAATTCACAAAACCCGTCCGCACGCCGTAATGCCGGAGTACGCGTGTCCTTGACGCCGTCCTTCTCCGGCGTCGGCGCCGACAAACTCGACAACAACGTGATCAGACGGGCCCCGTTCACAGCATCCAGATCACCCTTCACAGTCACTCTGCCGTACAGGCCTTTCGAGGCGTAGAACTCGTTACGTTCGGAATCCTCGCCGACCGGAACACCGTCCTCACGCTTGCCGTACTGCTTCTCGATTCGGCGGATCGCTGCCCGCACCGCATCACAATCGGCGATGTTCTTCGACGCCAACCCGAGCAGAATCCCGCGGGCCTTGTCCACATCCGCCAGGGTCATGTTCTTCGGTGGATGCTGACAAAACGACGCCACCTGCCGTGCTTTCAACGCATCCACATCACCGCGGTGAAACGCATCCGCCACAACAGGTTCGAGCATCAACAACCGCGCCAACCCGACCAGCAGACTGCACTCACCGATCTCCAGATTCGTCGAACCATGCAACCACTGCGCGATCACCCGAAACCCCTTCCCACCGAGAACCTCACGGGAAAACATCTCCACGATCAACAACACCATCCGCGACTGCAACTCATGCCGGACACGCACCAGATCCAGAACCTCACTCTTGAGGTCCTCGCCATCCAGCTGCCACGCATCCCGACTGTCCATGCAGAGAGTTTAATCGAACACACTTTCGAGAGCCAGAGACATAACGGACAGGTTTCAGGAAACATCGAACTCGAGACCGGTTGATATGTAACTACTTTCAGAAAATCTCAAAACCTGATCATCGACCACCGAGCGGCAGAACTCCCCCGCCGACGGGATAGGGCGGCAGCGTTCCCACAAGCGTCGGTGTCAATGTGGTCGCAAACGGATCGGCACGACCGAGAGTGAATTTCCGAACTTCGGCACCCGTTCCGTTGCTGCCGCTGACGAGGAGATCCGCGCCGGTAGTCGTGCTCGTCGTGGCCACTCCCACACCCGACCCTGGAGCGGTGAACGGGTCGAAAGCTGCAACCTCCCGAAACGCCACGTCCGTCGAATGGTGATCTGGACTCTCGAGGTACATCTCGGGTGCACCGTCGAGCCTGGATCCACTCGAAAAGACGCGGATTGATCCTTCTCCTCCGAGCATGCCTGCCACTATCGACTTTGCGCCGCCCTCGGCGCCGGCCACCCAACCCGTCGACAGAGACACCCCGTCGCGGTAGCCCTGGTCGAAGGCCAAGAACTGTGATGTCGTTACCGGACCAACCGTATGACCTGCGTGTTCATCGGAGTCGCCCTTCGCAGCCGCCGTCGGTTCGTACAGGTCGTAGCGGAACGTCTTGATCAACGGCTCCTCGCCCGCACCGGGTGCTGTCACGATGCTCGCTCGACCGGAGTGACTGTCGACCATTCCGGTTGCGAACGTGACTCCGCTACTCGATCCCGGGTACGGCGAGAACGAACCGAATTCTGCGGGTGCGGACCTCTTGTCCGCCGGAAGGTCGGTGGAGTAAATCTTGACCTGCGACTCCATCCCCGGGCCCGACGCAACGATGATGTTGTCCGCCAATGCGTTTCCGTCGATATCGACGCCGCCGACGTTCACTCCGCCACGAAAACCCACATCGAAGGGGGCGAATCTTGCCAACTCGTCGGTGAACGGCACGCCGCCTACTGCGTTGTACGCCACCACTTCCGGAGCCGAGCCTGCACCTGTTCCAGCGACCAGATCAAGCACCATGTCTCCGTTCACGTCCGCCATCGCAACACTCGGGGTGCCTTCGAACGACGGGAAGGGCGTCACAGCGGTGATCAGTTTGTCGCCGTTGGCATCGAATATCTGCACCTTGGCGGGCACGCCGGCCGAACCAGGTATCGCGACGGCATACGTCGATACCTCGGGAATCACGCTGACGGTAGCCATCAAACCGTTGTCCTCGTGATTGAGTCGGTGGCAGTGAATCACAAAGGTTCCGGTGTACTCGGTGAACTTCGTTCGTAACGTCACTGACGCAGGCTCGAGAGCATTCTCATTCTCGTCAGTCACCGGAGCAGGCACGTTCACATTGTCGATCCCCCAGGGCTGAACCCCCGTCGTCGTCCCTGCGACGGGATCAACGACTTCCATCACTTGGAAGTCGTTGACGTGAATATGCATCGGGTGTTCGTCGTTGTTGAGGTTCGTGATCTTCCATTCTTCAACGGACTTCAGCCGCGGTTGAATCAGCGGGATGTTGGGGAACGTGTTGTCGGCGAATTCGTAGGTGAAGGCCTTCGGGTCGCTGTTGCTGGCCTTCTCGTTTCCGAACCCACCGGACACTGTGAGGTTGCGGGTCACGTCGGGCGTCATCGCTGCTGTATCCACGAACGAGGTGTAGGTATCGAGCTTCTGTCCGAACTCGAAGGGAGTGGTCTTTCCTTCGCCCTTGTCTGGCGTCGCGCGGATCAACTGCTGAGTCGGGAACGTGAAGAATCCGTCCGCGTAACTGATCACCGCCGGGTCGACGGTGACGGTTCCGAGTTCGGCGGGCGGATTGTCGGTACCGTTGTTGGTATAGAGAATGCCCGGATTGCTCACCGGTTTCGCACCTTCCAGCGGTGGCATCTCCAGCACCAGATCGCCGGACTCCGGCATCGTCACGGCGATTGCATAGCGCGAGGCCGGCGGAATCACCAGCCTGGTTCCGTCCCCGTCCACGGGCGGCCTGACCTCGTCGAACGGGTTTCCGTCCTGCCCCACGATTGCGAACTTCGGATGGGTGCCGGTTGCGGTTTCCGTCAACGTAACCGGCATGTAGGCAAAGTCGCTGATGTTGGCAAGCACCCAGATCTCGGTCTGCCCCGGCTTCAGTTTCAGCGACGGCTGGAACTGACCGTTCACGGTGTACTGCACATCGCGTTGGTTGTCCGGTAGTGAGGGATCGGCCGGAACACTCGTCGATTCACCCACGAAGCTCTGCAGATTGCCTGGAACGAATTGATTCTGTCCACGATGATTGGCCGGGGACAATGGTCCCGCGTACCAGTTGGTGAAATACTGCGCGCCCTCGGTAGTGTCCGAGAAATTCACCGGAGCAAGGCTCGGACGGTACGTCCCGTCGGCTAATTCCGTACCGGCGGGTGGCGTCAACGTACTGACGAATTGCGGCCAGTTCGCGTCGTTGAGCTGTCGGCCCTTTCCTTTGCGGTCGAATACGAAGTTGTACTGCAGTGCCATATCGCGAATCGGAACGTCGTTTGCCGTCACGACAGGCAAATTCCCGTCCGGCCGGCCGATTTCCAGTAGCCCGGCCAAGCCCATGTACGTCTGCTGGGCGGTGAGGGTGTGCCGGTGACTGTGGTACCAGTAGAGACCGTTCGGCATCGTCCCCGGAATCGCGTAGTCGTACACGTTTCCCTGGCCGGCGGGAATGTTGAGCAACACGTTGTCCGCATTGCCGTCCGGACTCACGTGCACTCCGTGCGTGTGCAGATTCAGCGGACCCGACGTCAGCGCCGGCGGATAGATCGGCACGTCCCCGCCCGCCGGTGTGAATGCCGGATCGTAGAAGTCCTCGATCGTGAGATCCTGCAAATCGTTGTCGTAATGAATGATCAATCGCTCTCCGGGATTGACGCGGAGAGTCGGCGCCGGATAGACGTCACTCGCCGAGGTCGATCCGTCCGACGCCGTACCGCGGATGACCTCGTACCCGAAGAGCAGAAAATTCGACACGGGCGCCGAAGCGGTATCGAGCGGAATCACTCCCTGATGAGCGGACAAGCGCACCTCGAGAACACCATCTCGGCTACTCAGTTTCACCGGCTCCCGGTAGTCGACGGCGGTTCCGTCCGAGCCGTAGTTGGCGCCCACCTCGGGCGCCGATTCAGCGGACGTACACGCGGCCAACGCCATCGTCATGGACACCACTACTGCTGCGGCTAACGACCTTCCTCGCAGTGCGATCACTGGTTTCCCCGTTCCATGGTGGCGTGAGATACGTCCGATCAGCGCTCATCAGCCTATCGAGAAAACATCGGCTGAACAGTACATTCACGACAAATTGCCCACCTAGTGCCCGCTCGAGCGCTGCACCTTGCAAGCAGTCTCAGCAAACCGATCAGAAATCGAGAAGCACAGCCAAGGGGCCCGCAATTACGTTGAAACACATGAACACACCACAGAAGTCCACTTCCGACCACACGTCGTCAATCCACACATCAGCAGGGAGCGCCCGGATGACCACCGCGCAATCCGTGATCCTCGACGTACCCGACCTCGTCGCAGCCGAAGCCTTCTACAACGCTCTCGGCGTCGGAGATCGAATCCAGCTACGCGAATCGAACGAACCGACAACCGGGTTTCGTGGGTACACCCTTTCGCTCGTCGTCTCCCAACCGAACATCGTCGACGCCTTCGTCGGCGCCGCACTCGCAGCCGGTGCCGCCGTCTTGAAGCCGGTGAAGAAATCCCTCTGGGGATACGGCGGAGTCCTTCAGGCTCCGGACGGTTCGATCTGGAAGATCGCCACGTCGTCGAAGAAGAACAATGAACCCGCCACCCGCACAATCGACAGCCTCGTGCTGCTGCTCGGCGCCGAAGACGTCAAGGCCAGCAAGCAGTTCTACCTCGACCACGGCCTCGAGGTGTCGAAGAGCTTCGGCCGCAAGTACGTCGAATTCACCAGCGCAGCAAACAATGTCACGCTGGCACTGTACGGCCGAGGCGCCCTGGCAAAGGACGCCGGGCTCGCTCCCGAGGGCACCGGATCGCACCGAATCACCATCACCGGTGCGTCCGAACCCTTCGCGGATCCTGACGGTTTCGCCTGGGAAGTCGCGTCCGCTTGACATCAGGCACAGATCACCGGGAAGGCGATCGGTATCCGACCTCGGAGTTCGGCGCGTCATGCGCCGGGTACGCATGCACCAAGGCGGTAGCGAGTTTGGGTACCGCGTGAGTGAGCGAATGCTCGGCGCTGTGTGCAATCGCGTGAGCTTCGGCAAGCGTTGCCCGGGGATCGATGTCGAGTTCTGCATCGGCATGCAGTCGGTGTCCGATCCACCGCATCTTCAGATCACGAACACCGAGGACTCCGGGTTCGTGCATCAATGCATGCTCGGCGCCGTCCACCAACTCCGGTTCGACGCCGTCCATCAACCGCCGGAAGACGTCTCGCGCTGCAGTCCTCAGCACCGCCACGATGGCCACGGTGATGACAAGGCCGATGATCGGATCTGCCAACGGGAAACCCAGCGCAACTCCCCCCGCCCCCAGAAGGACTGCGAGCGAGGTGAATCCGTCTGTCCGAGCATGCAATCCATCGGCCACCAGGGCCGCTGAACCGATTTGCCTGCCGACCCTGATCCGATACAACGCCACCAATTCGTTTCCGATGAAACCGATCAAACCTGCCGCCGCTACCCAACCGAGGTGCTCGATCTCGACCGGGTTGATCAATCGCCTCACCGCCTCGACACCGGCGATCACTGCCGACAGTGCGATCATGGCGAGCACGAACAGTCCGGCCAAATCCTCCGCACGCCCGAAACCATAGGTATAGCGCCTGGTTGCAGCGCGCCGACCGAGCGCAAAGGCAATCCAGAGTGGGACTGCCGTGAGCGCGTCGGAGAAGTTGTGAATGGTGTCCGCCAGCAGCGCCACCGAACCCGAGATCGCCACGATCGCAACCTGAGCAACTGCGGTGACTCCGAGCGCGACAAGACTGATCTTGACCGCCCGGATGCCGATTGCGCTCGATTCCAATGCGTCGTCGACACTGTCGGCAGCGTCGTGACTGTGCGGGGAGAACACTTCGCGAACTGCCGATCGAAACCCCTTCGGGCCGTGGACATGGCCGTGGCCGTAACTGTGGCCGTGGCCGTGGCCGTGGCCGTGGCCGTGGGACATCTTTGGTTCGTGCGTCATGACGCACCTTCTTCTTGATCGCTACGATCGACCTTCGCCGAGCGCTCCGGGTGTATCTCCCGAAGCTCACCTTCACTACGGTGATGCCCCGGCAATCCTGGTCCGGCATGCTCGGCATTGAAGACCGCATCCGTAACCAGTTGGCGCACATGGTCGTTCTCCAGACGATAGAACACCGTCGTACCATCGCGGCGCGTTCGTACCAACCTTGCCATGCGCAATTTCGCCAGGTGCTGCGACACCGAGGGCGCCGGCTTGCCGACGCGTTCCGCCAGTTCGTTCACCGAGCACTCGCGGTCTACCAATGCCCACAAAACCTGCACACGGGTTGCGTCGGCCAGCATGCGGAACACCTCGACTACGAGGTCGACTTGATCATCGGGAAGCTTGCGGCGACAAATATCACTATCTGCGTTCATACGTAGATAGTAGATCATGCTGGACGCCGTAGATGACCTCTCGTCGATTCACCAGTTGTGCAAAGCTTGGCGGCAGAGCCCTTCGCCACTCGCAGACCGGGAGACAACGATGAGTACCGACGATTGGAACGCAGGAATCATTGCGGAATTTCGGGAGAACGAGGGCAAGGTAGGTGGCCCCTTCGAAGGTGCGCCCATGGTGTTGGTCCACCACACAGGACGCAAATCCGGACGCGATTTCGTGAGTCCCATGATGTATCTGGCAGACGAGCAGGATCCGAAGACCATCTACGTTTTTGCATCCAAGGCCGGTGCCCCGACCAATCCCGACTGGTACTACAACCTCGTTGCCACCGACCAGGCAGAGGTCGAGATCGGCACCGAAACATACCCGGTCTCCGTCAGCGAAGTAACCGGCGAGAAGCATGACCGCATCTACGACGAGCAGGCCAGCCGATACCCGGGATTTGCCGAATACGCGGAGAAGACAGCTGGGATCCGCACAATTCCGGTGGTGGCACTGACTCGCGCGTAAATCCTGATCGCGCCTCCCCGCCGTTTCCATCCGGAAACGGCAGGGATCGTTTGTACGGAATCACGACACTGAAGACGCTTTGACCTCAGCCTTCGAATGCCGTCCGAGCAGCACGTATCCGACCCAGGATCCGACAACCACTGTCGCCGCGAGCGCCTGTACCAGGCCTTCGATACTCGCCGGATAGAACACGCCGGTGATGTAGTGCGAGATGAATCCGGTGGACGGCAACTCCGCGATACCGGCCATTCGGCGGGCCCAGTTCTCGAGATTGGTCAGCGGGCAGTCATATCCGACCGCTATCGAACCGGCTCCCCAGACGACTGCAAGAAGGTGGAAACCGATGGTACGACGCCACTTCCACGCCACGAACCCACCCAGCACCACATAGAGGACAAACCCGAAGTGGACGAACACCGTCACTACTTCGATGAGCCGATACACCATCGTCGTCTCCGCTCGTGGCGCGGAAGTCCCGCAACAACCAGACTAATCCGATGTTAGTCCTCGTAGAGGTGATCTACCCGGTGTATGCAGCGGTCGTGCGAGCAGCGGCGGCTGCAGCCGCATCCGGGTCGTCGCCCGATGCGATCGCAGCTTCGGCCCACAGTTCACTGCTTCCCGCGATAAATGCCTTGGCCTCGTCGCTCGCCGACCACTCGGGTGTCTCGAGTGGCGTCGCGATCCCCAGTTCCACGTGTCGAGCCAGCCCGAGCAGTCCCATGTCCCACCCGACACCGACGGCACCTGGACCGTACTCGGCCCACCGATCCGGCGCCACGTCCGCGGCGTGTTCGAAGTCGAACAGCGTTGCACCACTGCCTTTTTCGGCGAGATTCACAGTCACATAGCTCACATCGCCGCCGTATTCCCAGGTGATGCGAAGTGTTCGAGGAGCATCGCACGCCAAAATTTCGCCGCCGGCGTTGCCCTCGAGCTGATAGTGGCCGCCGATCCTGGCTTCTCCCCCGACCGGCATGAACCATTGGGGAATGCGGTCGAACTCGGTGATCGCCGCCCAGACCGTGCCGATGGGCGCCGCGAGGGTCCGCGACATGCGCAACGTGCGTGTTTTCGACTCGTCACCGCCGAACGGGCTCAGCTCTCGCGCTACCACATGCAACGAATCAACCGCTCTGTCGACCACGACGCTCCTTGGTTCGGGAAAACTTCAGCTCAGTCGCTGCTGTAGATGTACCGATACTTCTTCTCCAGCGGCGCTCTTGCCGATCGCCTTGCAGAGCGCCACGCGCAGCGGAAGCCAGTGTGGACCGTCACCGGACGGCATCAGCGTCGCCTCGAAGGGATGTTCACCATCGAGAGTCCCGACCACCTTCACAGCGCGCCTGGTTCCCAGAAGTTCCGCCGAACCAGGCACCGTCAGAAATGTCGCGAACGCCCCGTCTTTCTCGATGGGAGCGGTGAAGGCGTAATCGAGCGGTTGTGGAGTCTTGTCAGCGGCCATCTCGTGTCACTGTTCCGCAGCGAGTAGGACGTCGGTGTCGAAACAGGTGTGAGTGCCGGTGTGGCACGCGGCGCCCTCCTGATCGACGATCAGCAAGACCGAATCGCCGTCACAGTCGAGTCGCACTTCGTGGACGTACTGAGTGTGCCCCGACGTCTCACCCTTGACCCAGTACTGCTGGCGCGAGCGCGAATAGTACGTCCCCTTACGGGTTTCCAGTGTTCGCGCGAGCGCTTCGTCGTCCATCCACGCGACCATCAGCACATCACCGGTCGACTTCTCCTGAGCAACCGCGCTGAACAGTCCGGCGTCGTTTCGCTTCAGCTTCGCCGCGATTGCGGGATCAAGACTCATATGATGTTTATACCTTCCACCTGTGACTTCCGTGGAATTCCCCTGCTTGGTCGCCGTAGAATGAAAGTTTCTTCGCTTCTCGCTCTGGAAGAGGATCCGACATGAACCATCAACGTCATGACGGCCCACACCCGGAGTACACCTGCCACCTCGTGAACGCGAGCACCGATCGCGTCCCGGCCCGCCACATCGTTGTCGGGATCGGCACAGGCCTGAGCAGCAAGAATGTCGTCAGCTACGGATTGACGCTTGCCGCCAAGGAGGATTCAGCACTCCACGTCGTTCACTGCATCACGTCCGAGGACTTGCCTGTCGAAACCGACTCACCACAGTTCGAAACGCGTCTGCACTACGAGATGGTGTCGCAACGCGAACAGACAACCTCGACACTTGCCTCGCACACGGACACCTGGACATACGACTGCACCTACGGCGACCCGGCCGGTGTCATCCTCGCGACCGCGGACAAGTACGACGCCTTCACCATCGTGATCGGCTCACCGCGAAAAGGCGCTGCCTCCGCGGTGAGCCAACTGATACACAGCTCGGTCTCTTCCCGACTGAACCGGCAGAACCGCTATCCCGTGATATCGGTTCCGAGCGGAGTCAGATCGGCGAGATAGCCGAACACGGGGCATGCCCGCCTAGCTGATCGAATAATCCTCGAGCGGAAAGCGTTTCGCTTCGACAAACGCATTGCGTGTAGACGTGGGCCGCAGGATCGCCGCCTCCCCGTGCTGATTGAAGTAGTAGCTCCGCGAAGTCTGGCAACTGCCGCCGTAAAAGACGGAGTCCGCGAGGTTCTCCGTCATCCGGTCCAGGAACTCGGCGTTGGCGGTTTCGGTGACCTCGAACGTCTCCGCGCCACGCCGTTTCACCTCACCGAACAGTCGATCCATGTGCTGCATCTGGGATTCGATAGTCGTGAAGTAGGACAACCCGCTGTACGAGTACGGACTGGCGAGCGTGAGGAAATTGGGGAAGTAGGGAACCGCGACCCCCTCATAGGCCTGGAAACGGTTGTCGCGCCACCACTTACCGAGGTTTCGGCCCTCACGGCCGATAACCTCGATGGCCGGAAAGTTCACATCCCAGAGGTTGAATCCCGTTGCCAGCACCAGCGTGTCGATCTCGGTCTTGCGGCCGTCGGCCGTGACGATTCCGTCTGCAGCAATGTGGTCGATCGACGTGGTTTCGAGGTGCACGTTGTCTTTGGTGAAGGTACGGAAATAGCTGTTCGAGAACGTGGGTCGCTTGCACCCGAAGTCGTAGTCCGGTGTGAGTTGCTTGCGGAGATGCGCGTCACGGACCTGCGACCGCAGAAACGCTCGCGATGCGGCTGCAGCGCCCTTGTTCAACAGTTTGACCTGCTTGTAATGCAGGACCGCGCTGACCATGATCATTTCGAGTATCGACGAACTGACAGCGCGGGCGATTCGCTGGGTGAGCGGAATGCGCGAGAACAGCTTCTGCACTGCGCTCGGAATGGGGACGTCGATCTTGGGAACGACCCAGATCGGGGTGCGTTGGTAGACGGTCAACTCTGCGGCCTGCCGCGCCACCTCGGGGATCAACTGCACGGCGGTGGCGCCGGTTCCGATGATTGCAGTCTTGGTGCCCGACAAGTCGTAGGAATCGTCCCAGGCGGTGGTGTGGATGATCTTGCCCGCAAATTCGTCGATACCGGAGATGTCCGGTCGATGGGGCTGCGAGAGGAAACCCGTCGCAGTCAGGAGGTACTTGGCAGTGATGTCCGGTGCCCCCTCCACGGATACGACCCAGTGCGAGGAATCTTCGTCCCAGCGGGCTCCGTTGACCACGGCACCGAACGTCATGTGCTTCCGCAGGTCGTACTTGTCCGCGACATGATCGGCGTACTTCTTGAGTTCGGCACCCGGTGCGAAGAGCCTGGACCAGTTCGGATTGGGCTCGAACGAATACGAGTAGGTGACCGACGCGATGTCGACAGCCAAACCGGGATAGCGGTTGACGTGCCAGGTTCCACCCAGATCGTCCTCACGCTCGAGGATCGCCAGGTTGTCCAGGCCCATCCGCTTGAGTTGAATGGCCGCACCCATTCCGCCGAAGCCCGCCCCCACCACTACTGCGTCGTACTGCACTGCCATCGGAGAATCCCTCTCATGAACTGCACACCCATGAACCACGCACCCGTGAACTGCACATCAGAAACTGACACGTCATTCCGTTATTGAGAACGGTATCATTCCAGACGTGACGAAGGCCATGACCCGAGCGGAACGAAAAAAAGCGGAATTGCGCCGCGAGATCATCGACGCATCTTTCGACTGCTTCGCGGAACGCGGCTACCACGCGACCGGAATTGCCGATATCGCAACAACTCTCGGAATCGGTCACGGCACGTTCTACCGATACTTCGAGAACAAGCGCGACATCATCGACCACGTCATCGACGATCTGATCGCAAAGATCATCAGCGCACTCGCCGTCGAAAATGCCCCTGACGCAGCAAATACGTTGGACGAGTACCGCGCCCAGGTCGGTCGCATCGCCGAAGCGCTCCCCCGCATCTTCTTCGACGACCCGCGTATTCCGCGGGTTCTGCTCTTCGAGACGACAGGCGTCGACGCCGATCTCACTGGCCGGATGCTCGATCTACTCGACCAGTCGGCATCGTTGACCGCGGCGTACCTGCATCACGGAGTCGAATGCGGCTATCTACGCGCCGACCTCGACGTCGACAACACTGCGCAGGCCGTCAACGGCATGATGCTGGCAAGTGCGATTCAAGGATTGCGAGCCGATTCGTCCGTCGACTGCACCACGCTGAACCAAGCCATCAGCCGCCTCATGTTCGACGGAATCCGCGCCGAGAACGCCTAGCGAACGACGATTCCCTCGGCACGCATCGCATCCTTGACCTCCGGGATGCTCAGATCGCCGAAGTGGAAGACACTCGCTGCGAGAACTGCGTCTGCGCCCGCTTCGACTGCCGGGGCAAAGTGCTCGACCAGGCCGGCACCGCCACTGGCGATCACCGGTACGTGGACTGCTGCCCGGACAGCGCGGATCATCAGAAGGTCGAAGCCCGCTTTGGTGCCGTCGGCGTCCATGGAGTTGAGCAGGATCTCCCCCACTCCCAACTCGGCACCACGCTCGGCCCACTCGACAGCGTCGATGCCCGTGCCGCGCTTGCCCCCGTGCGTGGTGACCTCCCACCCCGACGGTGTGTCCGGCTGCCCCTGCGGAACGGTGCGGGCGTCGACCGAGAGGACGATGCACTGCGAGCCGAAACGCTCACTCAGTTCCTTGAGCAGTTCCGGGCGCGCAATCGCCGCGGTGTTGACGCTGACCTTGTCTGCACCGGCACGCAGCAGACGATCGACGTCCGCGACCGTGCGTACTCCACCGCCGACGGTCAGAGGAATGAAAACCTGCTCGGCAGTACGACTTACGACGTCGAGCATCGTGCCACGATCCGACGTGGAGGCGGTGACGTCCAGGAAGGTCAGTTCGTCGGCGCCCTGAGCGTCGTACGCTGCCGCGAGTTCCACGGGATCTCCGGCGTCGCGAAGATTCTCGAAGTTGACACCCTTGACCACTCGTCCGGCGTCGACGTCGAGGCACGGAATCACACGAACTGCGAGGGTCATGACTGTGGTCCTCCTGAGGACGAAGCGCGCGGATCACCGAGCGCGTTGAGGATATCGAGAATCTCACCGTGGATGCCCGGGGCGGCAGCGAGCACCGACTCCGATTCTACGGTCCACGGGTTTCCGGCCAGATCGGTGACCACCCCGCCCGCACCGCGAACGAGCGCGACCCCGGCCGCGTTGTCCCACGCGTTGCGGCCGTAGACGATCGCTCCGCCCAGGATGCCGGCCGCCGTGAAAGCGAGATCGACTCCGGTGGAGCCGTGTATTCGGATCCGCGAGGACACCTTGCTGATCTCGGCGAGGAGGTCGAGCCTGAAACTGCCGGGGATCCGGCCGCGACTGTTGACGTTGAGGGCACCCAATCCGACGATCGACGACGCCAGATCGGTTGGCTCCAGCGGCGGTACGGCGATTCCGTTGACCAACAACGGACCGCCGGCACGAGTGGCGTACGTGTGCCCGATCAATGGAAGCCAGGTCAATCCGAGTACCGGGACACCATCGTCGAGAAGCGCCAACAGTGTTCCGGCAGTGGGCAATCCGGCCGAGTAGTTGAAAGTACCGTCGACGGGGTCGAGAACCCAGACGAGCCCCGAACCGACGTCTGGGCCGCCGAATTCCTCGCCGTGCACCTCGATGCCGGTCTGCTCGAACAACTCCGCGGTCAACCGCTTCTCGAGCGCAAGATCGACCTCGGTGGCAAAATCACCCCAGCCCTTGCGGACCGCACTCGGGGCGCCGACACCGGCGACGAACTGATCGTGGACGCCATCGAGAAGCCGACCCGCAATCGCGAGAAGTTCGTCGAGGTCACGCGTCGGAGTCATCTGGAAAATCTATCCGGAAACTGCTGCCAGCGCTTCGGGGAGAGTGAAGCGACCGGCATACAGCGCCTTGCCGACAATCGCGCCCTCGACACCCTGATCAACCAGGCTGGAAATGGCGAGCAGATCCTCGATGGTCGACACACCACCGGAGGCGACGACGTGAGCGTCGGTGACAGCGCAGACCTGACTGAGAAGTTCGAGGTTGGGACCGGTGAGCGTGCCGTCTTTGGAGACGTCGGTGACGACGTAACGGGTGCAGCCGTCGCGATCGAGACGGGCCAGGGTCTCCCACAGATCGCCGCCGTCGGTGACCCAGCCGCGCCCACGGGTGCGGTACTGGCCGTCGACCAGACGAACGTCGAGGCCGACGGCGATCTTGTCGCCGTACTTGGCCAATGCACGGGCACACCACTCGGGATCTTCGATAGCGGCGGTTCCGAGATTGACGCGGGCACAGCCGGTGGCCAGTGCAGCTTCCAGGGAAGCGTCGTCGCGGATTCCTCCGGAGAGTTCCACCTTGACCGTCAGGTCGCCGATGACGCCTGCCAGCAGTTCACTGTTGGACCCACGCCCGAAAGCGGCGTCGAGGTCGACAAGATGCACCCATTCGGCACCGTCGTTCTGCCACGCAAGAGCAGCGTCGCGGGGCGACCCGTAACCGGTCTCACTTCCCGCCTCTCCTTGCACGAGGCGAACAGCTTCACCGTTGACAACATCTACAGCAGGCAAAAGGACCAGGCTCACGTGCGGTAACCCTAGTAGGTCAGGACCTCGAACCGTCTTCCGGGTCACCGAACGCTTTTCGGGTCATCCGCTTGGATACGACGCCCATTGCCGCGATCGCAGCAACGACCCCCACGAGACCGATCGCGAGACCGACACCCGGCGAGGGTTTGAGCACGACGATGACGACGGTGGCGACCGCCAACGCAGCCACAGCGGCGCCGAGCGAGAACAACGCCAGACGAGCGAGGGAAAAGTCGTCGCCGCGGTTCGGGCCGGAACTCCCGGTCACAAACTCTGCACCCAGTTGCTCAGCAACTCGGCGCCTGCGTCGCCGGATTTCTCGGGGTGGAACTGCGTTGCCGACAACGCACCGTTCTCGACGGCAGCGAGGAACTTTCCGCCGTGATCTGCCCACGTCAGCTTCGGAGGTGCGATGTGCTCGGACGGCGCGAGTTCCCAACTCTGCACACCGTACGAGTGAACGAAGTAGAAGCGGGTGTCGGCGTCGATACCCTTGAACAGCGTGCTCGACTCCGGAGCCTCCACGGTGTTCCAGCCCATGTGCGGCAAAACCTCTGCTTGCAGCCTCTCGACGGTGCCAGGCCATTCGCCGCAGCCCTCCGCCTCGACACCGAATTCGACTCCGCGGTCGAACAGAATCTGCATGCCGACGCAGATACCCAGCACCGGTCGGCCACCGGCCAAGCGTCTACCGATGATTCGGTCACCCTGGACTGCGCGCAGACCTTCCATGCAGGCCGCGAACGCACCGACGCCGGGCACCACCAGACCGTCGGCCGCCAATGCAACCTTCATATCGTTGGTCACCTCCACCTGCGCCCCGGTGCGCGCCAGTGCGCGAGTAGCCGAATGCAGGTTGCCGGAGCCGTAATCGAGTACAGCAATCGTGGAAGCGCTCATGCCCCAACTCTATCGGGCAACCCTGCTGCCGATCACTTTGCCGCCCGCGGCCAGTGCCGGGAGCAGAGCGACAACGACCGCGGAGACCGCGAAGACCCACGCATAGCCGGCAGTCGTGGCCACGAATCCCAACGCCAATGCACCGATTCCGGTGCCGGCGTCGTAGCCGATGTTCCAGATCGCGCTGGCGGATCCGAGTTGCCTCGGGCCGGCAGCCTGAAACGCCATGACCAAGGATTCGTTCTGCACCGCCCCGAACCCGAGCCCGAAAAGGACCGCCGCGCAGAACAAGACCGGCGTCGACCCACCGTCGACGTTGATCGCGAACAGCACCAATCCGATGGTCGACGACGCCAATGCCGGCGCGAGTGTCCGACCACTGCCGAGACGATCGGCGATCAGGCCCGCCGAGTACCGGCCGATCAACATCGATCCACTGGCGGTCGCCAACACCACACCTGCAACGGCCGCGCGCTCCGAGATTGCGATCGGCAGTAGAGACGACAGCCCGCCGAACGACGCGGACACACACGCCAGAGCGAGCACCGGGACCAAGACGACGAACACACTCAACCGGGCGGATTCGCCGGTGGGCTGGGCGAAGATCTTCGGCAACCCGGCAATGGCCACCAGCGCGAGTGCCGGGATCAGCGCACCGAGAACGAACACCGGTGTCGCCGACCACCGTTCCATGATCGCAAGCCCCAGCGGAAGCCCCGCCATTTGTGACGCTGCGATCGCGATTCCCTGAGCGCCGGTGGCACGGCCCAGAATTCGTTTGGGCGCCAACTCCGCCACGAGCGCGCTGCCGGCAACCGTCAGCATGCCGAAACCGATTCCTCGCACCGCGGAAACCGCCAGGACGGGGCCGGCGTCGGCCGAGATCAACAGCACCAACGACGGTGGACCGAGGAGCAGACATCCGACCGCCAGCACGCGCCGGTAGCCCTGCGTCCGCAACAACCGAGGCACGAGCAGTTGCGTCACGACCGTGGCCGCCATGAAGACACCGGTCACCGATCCGGCGAGCGCATCCGATCCGCCGGAATGCGCAACCAGCAACGGCACCACCGGCAAGAGCAACGACCAGCCACCGAAAGCTGCCGCCGCCATGATCAGGACACCGATCATGCCCGGAGTGCGAAGCAACCCCGGCGATGGAGCAGGATCTCGCGTCACAGACGCAGTCACTTTTCGCGTCACAGACGCAGTGCGCCCGCTACCGCCGCCAGAACCGCCAACGCCAGAAGGATTCCCGACGCAAGCTTGTTGACCTTGAACATCGAGTAGGCGCCGCCCACGGCAATACCCGCGCCGATGAACAGCAGGTAGGTGAAGAGGACGCTCACAGTGTGCCCTTCGTCGACGGCACGCCACTCACGCGCGGATCCGGCTCGACCGCCTCACGCAGAGCGCGCGCAACGGCCTTGTACTCGGCTTCGGTGATGTGATGCTGATCGCGGCCGTACAGAACCCGAACGTGCAGTGCGATACGTGCATTCAATGCGATCGACTCGAACACGTGGCGGTTGATCACCGCGTGATACGGAACGCCCGGGTACCCGCCGATGACGGAATGCACCATGTAGTCGGGCTCACCGGTGTGCGCGCAGTAAGGGCGACCGGAGACATCGACCGACGCGTGCGCCAACGTTTCGTCCATCGGGATGAAAGCGTCGCCGAAACGACGGATGCCCTTCTTGTCGCCGAGAGCCTGGCCGAGCGCCTGGCCGAAAACGATCGCGGTGTCCTCGACGGTGTGGTGGGCGTCGATCTCGACGTCACCCTTCGCCTTGACGTCCAGATCGAAGCTGGCGTGCGTACCCAAGGCATTTAGCATGTGGTCGAAGAACGGAACGCCGGTGGAGACGTCGACGATGCCGGTCCCGTCCAGATTCAGTTCGACGACGATGCTTGATTCCCGAGTTGTTCGTTCGATCCGCGCGATGCGATCGCTCATGCCGTCTCTCCTGAATTCGTGTCGACCAGCTGGGTGCCTGCGATTTCGTCACTGGCCTTGATGAACGCGTCGTTCTCGGCTTCGAGTCCCACGGTGGCCCGCAGATATCCGGGGATGCCGATGTCGCGGATGAGAACCCCGCGGTCGAGGTATTCCTTCCACGCCTGTGCGCTGTCGGTGAACTGACCGAACAAGATGAAGTTCGCGTCACTGGGAATCACTCGGAAACCGGTGTCCGCCAGTGCCTTCGACACCCGATCACGCTCGGCGGACAAGGCGTGGACACTGCCGAGGGTCTCGTCGGCGTGACGCAGGGCGGCACGTGCCGCCGCTTGCGTGACCACCGAGAGGTGATACGGCAAGCGCACCAACAACAGTGCGTCGATGAACGCGGGAGCGGCGGCGAGGTAGCCGAGTCGGCCACCGGCAAACGCGAAAGCCTTGCTCATGGTGCGGGTCACAACCAGCTTGGCCGGGAACTCGTCGATCAGCGTCATCGCGCTGGGGGCAGCGGAGAACTCCGCGTACGCCTCGTCGACGATCACGATGCCCGGCGCCACGTCGAGGATGCGTCGTAGTTCCGCAATACCGACGCTGTGTCCGGTCGGGTTGTTGGGACTGGTCACGAACACGACGTCCGGTCGACGTTCCTCGATCACTGTGACGGCACCATCCACGTCGAGTGCGAAGTCGTCCCGACGGAAGACCTCGACCCACTCGGTATCGGTACCGTCGGCGATGATCGGGTGCATCGAATACGAGGGAACAAAACCCATCGCGCTACGTCCCGGACCTGCGAATGCCTGCAACAGCTGCTGCAGAATCTCGTTCGATCCGTTTGCCGCCCACAGATTGTCGACGGTGACCGGTACACCCGTCTGCTTCGACAGGTACGCCGCCAGATCCGTCCGCAACGCGACAGCGTCACGGTCGGGGTAGCGGTGCAGTTCCTTCGCGGCTTCGCGCACGGATTCGGCGACATCGTCGATGAGCGCCTGCGTCGGCGGATGCGGGTTCTCGTTCGTGTTGAGCTGAACCGGCACCGTCAACTGCGGTGCGCCGTATGCCGACTTTCCACGCAGGTTCTCGCGAACCGGAAGGGCGTCGACCGAAATCGATTCTCCAGGAGCACTACTCATCGCAGAGCCTCGAATCGTAGACGCACAGCCTCGCCGTGAGCCGGCAGGTCCTCCGCGTTGGCGAGCGTGATGACGTGTCCGGCAACGTCTTTCAGAGCCGACTCGGAGTAGTCGATCACGTGGATCCCACGCAAGAAGGTCTGCACGCTCAGACCGGAGGAGTGACGTGCACACCCGGCCGTCGGCAGAACGTGGTTGGAGCCGGCGCAGTAGTCGCCGAGGCTGACCGGCGCCCATGGGCCGACGAACACGGCACCAGCGCTGGTGACCTGAGCTGCGACACCGGTTGCGTCCTCGGTCTGAATCTCGAGGTGCTCGGCCGCATAAGCGTTGACGACGCGCAGACCAGCGGAAACATCAGAAACCAGTACCGTGCCCGACTGGCTGCCGGTCAGTGCCGTGGTGACGCGTTCGCGGTGCTTGGTGATCTCGAGCTGCGCAGCCAGAGCTTTGTCGACCGCGTCGGCCAATTCGACGCTGGTCGTGACAAGAACGCTGGCGGCCATCACGTCGTGCTCGGCCTGACTGATGAGGTCGGCGGCAACGTGGACCGGGTCAGCGGTGTGGTCGGCGAGGATCGCGATCTCGGTGGGACCGGCTTCTGCGTCGATGCCGACCAGTCCGCGGCACAGACGCTTGGCCGCAGTGACGTAGATGTTGCCGGGACCGGTGATGAGGTCGACCGGGACAAGCTCGGTTCCATCGGTGTCGGTTCCGCCGTAGGTAAGGAGGGCGACGCCCTGCCCGCCGCCGACGGCCCACACCTCGTCGACGCCGAGCATGGCTGCGGCGGCAAGAATGGTCGGGTGCGGCAATCCGCCGAAGTCGGCTTGGGGCGGCGAGGCGACAACAAGCGACCCGACGCCGGCCGTCTGAGCCGGCACGACGTTCATGACAACGCTCGACGGGTACACGGCATTGCCGCCGGGTACGTACAGCCCGACGCGCTCGACCGGCACCCAACGCTCGGTGACCGTGCCACCCGGAACGACCTCGGTGACGGTGTCCTTGCGACGCTGATCGGCGTGCACCTTGCGGGTGCGCTCGATCGCAACCTCGAGGGCTTCCTTGACTGCGGGGTCGAGTTCACGAAGTGCGCGCTCGAGCTCGGCTGCGGGTACACGAACCGAAGCCGGACGAACGCCGTCGAACTTCTCGCCGAACTCGAGGGCGGCTTCTGCCCCGCGATCACGAACAGCTTCGACCATCGGGCGAACCTGATGCAGCACCGCGTCCACATCCACTCCACCTCGGGGAAGCGCGGCGCGAAGTTCGGCCGTGGATGGGGTACGACCACGCAGGTCGGTGCGGGCAAGCATGAGAGTTCCTCTCGTACGCAAACGGGGTGCCTGTGCAAGCGGCAGCAAACCGGTCCGGCATTACAGGCCTGAACAACGCGCCTGAAACACAGAACTGATGTCAATTATCCAGGATAGGCGCACCCCATTTTTCACCGGTCCACCTGCGACGCTCACTGCAGGTCCGGCGCCCGCCGCCGGGCGAGTTCGATCAGCTCGTCCCTTCGGTCGGTCGCCACCGAGATTTCGCGTCCGTCGTGCAGACGAAAGCGGACCCCGGCGCCGGGTGACGCGAGAATTACCCGCATACCTGGGCCGGTCATTCGATAACCGATTCCGGAGCCCATCCCGATATGTACTGCAGTTGCAGACACAACTTCGTCCCACCGAAATACCTGACGCAGCCCCGGAGACAGCGCGATCGACACTCGTTCGACGTCTGTGGTGATGATCACGCGCACCTTCCACATGTACGCGGCCAACCCGAAGGACAGGACCGCGGACAACACTGCGCCGACGTAGCCCGCCGGGTCGTGTTCCACGATCGCCGCGAACCCGCAGACAATCACCAGGACAATTCCGAGGACGACGCACAATGCGGCCGTCGAACGCCGCAGAAGTGGGCTCAACGAAATGGACTCGTGAACTTCGTGCACAGCACCCCCGCCTCGATCGCCGACAACCCCCGCACCGCGGAACGGCACCGGGAACACGACCATCCCATTACTCGCGCTTTTATAACAAACACGTCACGCACAGCTAGGGTCCAAAGTCGTGACAGACAGTGACGTGGCCACGACCGCACCTCCGGCCTTGCCGACCCCTCAGCGATCCAGCGGACCGAACCGAGCACGGATCGTTGCGATTGTCGCATCGATCCTCGGCATAGTTTTGTGCGGATCAGTGCCGTTCCTGCCGATCGAGCAGGACACAGCCGTCGTCAACTGGCCGCAGGCCGGGTCGACGACAAGCGTCGAGGCGCCATTGGTCTCGTACACACCTTTGCGCATGGAGGCATCGATTCCGTGCGCGTCGATCAGCGAGTTGGCGGCCACCGGCGGAACACTCGTCTCGACTGCTCCCCCGGGTGCCGCCGATGCGCGCCGCTACGGATTTGTTGCCACTGTCTCCCCCGAATCCGCCGACGCTCCCGCTCGGGTCGACGTTGTCCTGCGCGATCAAGTGCTGCTCTCGACACCCGTTGCTGATCTGCAAACTGGATGCGCGCTCACGCTCGCCGCCGAGCCGACCCGAACCACCTTCAGCGCCACCGGTTCCGAACCGCGCGTCATCGAGGGCGACAGCCGACCACAGGTAGTCGGCGTCTTCAGCGACCTCGATTCGGCGGCAGCCGGTTTGAACGTCTCGATCGAGGCGGACTCTCGCTTCACGTCGAGTCCGTCGGTGATCAAGACTCTCGCCATGATTCTCGGGGCACTCACGGCTGTCGTGTCCCTCTTCGCGCTGCACCGCCTCGACAACCGCGACGGCCGGGGCACACGCAAATTTCTGCCCGCCCGATGGTGGAAGTTCACCGTCCTCGACGGCGTCGTCGTCGGAACTCTGGTGCTGTGGCACTTCATCGGCGCTACCACCACCGATGACGGCTACCAGTTCACGATGGCAAGGGCCTCCGAGCAATCGGGCTACATGTCCAACTATTTCCGGTGGTTCGCGGTCCCCGAGACCCCGTTCGGAACGCCGTACTACAACATCCTCGGACTCCTGGCGCACGTCAGCACTGCAAGCCCCTGGGTTCGTCTGCCCGCTCTGTTGGCAGGCATCATCACCTGGCTCGTCATCAGACGCGAGGTTGCGCCTCGGCTGGGCGCCGCAATTCGCGGAAATCGACTCGCCCTCTGGACCGGCGCGCTTGTCTTCCTTGCATTCTGGCTTCCGTTCAACAACGGACTGCGTCCCGAACCGATCGTTGCTCTCGGCGTCCTGCTGACGTGGTGCTCGATCGAGCGGGCAGTCGCGACGAGACGACTTCTGCCGGTCGCAGTCGCGATACTGATCGCCGGATTCACCTTGACCGCCGGGCCTTCCGGCCTCATCTGCTTCGCCGCACTGATCGCCGGAATCCGCCCGATCATGCGCATCATCATCGAACGTGCCCGCACCACCGGTTACGTCGCGGCTGTCGGACCATTGCTGGCTGCCGGACTGTCGATCCTCATCCCCGCGTTCGGCGATCAGAGTCTGGCTGCCGTCATCGAGATGCAACGCGTCCACTCGATCTCACCGAACCAGCCCTGGTTCGACGAGTACCTCCGTTATCAATACCTCTTCAACATCTCCGTCGACGGTTCTCTGACTCGCAGATTCGGTGTGTTCGTCATGGTTCTGTGCCTTGGCGTCTGCACCGCGATGATGCTGCGCAAGGGCGGCCGGATTCCCGGTTTGGCCGCCGGCCCGTCACGCCGCGTCGTGGGGCTGACGATCGGCGCACTGCCGCTGCTGATGTTCTCGCCGACCAAGTGGACGCACCACTTCGGAATCTTTGCCGGACTCACCGCCGTTCTGGCGATGATGACGGCGGTCGCCGTGGGAACAAAACTCCTGCGCTCGCCGCGCAATCGGGCCCTCTTCGCGGCAGCCGTACTGTTTCTCCTGGCCGTCGCATTCACCGGCAGCAACAGCTATTACTACGTGTCCAGCTACAGCGTTCCGTGGTTTGACAAGCCGGTGTCGATCAGCGGACTCGGCGCGAGCACCGTCCTCCTCGGGCTGACCGTGCTGATGCTCGGCGTCGCCGCGTGGTACTTCTTCCGTGAGCCGTACACCGCCGGGAAGGAACCGTCCGCGAAGCACGCTCGACTGCTTGCCATCTCGCCACTGACGATTGCCGCAGGTGCCGTGGTCCTCTTCGAGGTGCTGTCCATGGCCAAGGGCGCGGTCACCCAGTACCCGGCCTATTCGGTGGGCCGTGCAAACGTCGACGCCGTTCTCGGCCAACACTGCGGACTCGCCAACGACGTTCTGCTCGAGACCGATCCGAACGCCTCGATGCTGACGCCCCTCTCGGGCAGCGTCGCCACAGCACTCTCCGCCGGTGGGGCTACAGGATTCGATCCGAATGGCGTCGCCTCCGACCTTCGAGCAGACAAGGAAGCCACGGCTACCGGCGGCGCGAACACCGTCGACACCTCCGAGGACACCGCCGGTAACTCGGCCGGAACCGGCGGTGGCGCCGGACAGACCGGAGTCAACGGTAGTTCGGTCGCGTTGCCGTTCGGTCTCGACCCGGCGACAACACCCGTCATGGGTAGTTACGGTCAGCCCTCCCCCGGCACTCTGACCAGCGACTGGTACCAACTCCCCGACGTGGGCGAGAACGCCACACGCGGAGACATCATCTCGATTGCAACCGCTGGTCGTGTTCGGTCGGTCGACAAGGACGGAATCGTCACCTACGGCCAGAACGTCGAGGTCGAATACGGAACAGCGCGTGGCGTCGACGATGCCGAAACAGACGCTGTGGAAACACTCGGAAAGATCGCGCCCCTCGACATCGGTCCGGCACCCTCATGGCGGAACCTGCGTGTGCCGCTGGACCAGATTCCCGTCGAAGCCAACAGCATTCGACTTGTCGTCAGCGACTACGACAGCAAGCCCGACCAATGGGTGGCCGTCACCCCGCCGCGGGTTCCGAAGACACAGAAGCTCAACGACGTCGTCGGTTCACAGGCGCCCGTCATGCTGGATTGGGCTGTCGGACTGGCATTCCCGTGCCAACGCCCCTTCGATCATCGGGTCGGTATCGCCGAGGTCCCCGAGTATCGGATCCTTCCCGACCATTCCGGCGCGCTCGTGACCAGCGCCTGGCAGGACCACTACGGCGGTGGACCGTTGGGGTGGATCGATCTGCTCCTGACCGCTCAGACCATTCCGTCGTACCTCGACAACGACTGGGCTCGCGACTGGGGTTCGATCGAGAAGTACACACCGATCGATCCGAGTGCAGTGCCTGCCCAGGTCGACGAAGCGACCGTTCAGCGCTCCGGGACGTGGAATCCGGGATCGATGACCATGGTTTTCTGAGCGGAATTTCTGAGCGGCTGGGTCACTGAGTGACACGATCCAGTCGCGGGCGGATCGGACGAAACGCCTGCGACTGGACACTTGTATGACTTAGTCTCCCAGGCATGGGAGCCCTGTCACGGTCTATTACGCCTGCACTCATGGCACTGACGTGCCTGCTCGGGGCGCTCGCCTTTCTCACTCGCGCCTCGGCGGAGGTACCGGATGACTTCCTCTGGGGCGTTGCCACCTCCGGATTCCAATCAGAAGGTTCGTCACCGGACAGCAACTGGTCTCGATACTCCGATTCCGGACGAACCCACGACAAAATCGGTGATTCGGTCAACTTCCGGCATCGCTACGCCGAGGACATCGACCTGGCGGCCGATCTGGGATCGAAGGTTTTCCGATTCGGCGTCGAGTGGGCGCGAGTTCAGCCCGCCGCCGGGAGCTGGAACGAGGCCGAATTCGCGTACTACGACGACGTGGTGGCTCACATCCGCGCGCGGGGCATGACTCCGATGATCACGCTCGACCACTGGGTGTATCCGGGATGGGTTGTCGATCAAGGCGGCTGGACAAATCCGAAGACGGAAGCCGATTGGCTGGTCAACGCAGAGAAGGTAGTCGAGCGGTACTCCGGAATCGGGGCGCTGTGGATCACGATCAACGAGCCGACTGTGTATGTTCAGCGTGAATTGACCTACGGCGGAATCGCACTCACCCAGGCACCGTCGATGTTCGATTCATTGGTCCGAGCCCACCGGGCGATCTACGACCGCATCCATGTTCTCGATCCCGGTGCCCGCGTGAGCAGTAATTTCTCCTTCATTCCCGGCGTGTCCGAGGCGATCGATTCGGTATTCACGGATCGGGTGCGCGACAAGCTCGACTTTCTCGGGATCGACTACTACTACGGTGTGGCCCTGAACAATCCGACTGCCGCGTACGCCGCACTCGACGAGTTCTACAACGTCACACCACAACCCGAAGGCCTCTACGACGCATTGATGCGGTACTCGGACAAGTATCCGGAGCTCCCCCTCTACATCGTCGAGAACGGCATGCCCACCGACAATGGAGCGCCGCGCGCCGACGGTTACACACGCGCGAATCACTTACGCGATCACATCTATTGGATGGAACGCGCCCGAGAAGACGGTGCCGACGTGATCGGCTACAACTACTGGTCCATCACCGACAACTACGAATGGGGTTCGTACCGACCTCGATTCGGCCTCTACACGGTCGATGTTCTCGGCGATCCCACTGCGGCGCGAATCCCGACCGACGGCGTCGACGCCTACGGCCGGATCATTCACGAGAACGGCGTCGGGGCCGACTACGTGCCCGTCATGGCCCCGGCTTTCTGCTCGCTCGTCGATCCTCCCCGCAGCTGTACGGCTACTCGATGACGGCCGTTTTCCGAAATTCCTCCACACCTCGTCGTTAGGATGTCCCATGCGAACACTGCGAAATATCGCCGGAACTGCCGCTGCCACGGCTGCCCTGATCCTGGTTGCCGGAGGCGCTGCGACAGCAGCCCCCAACCCGGCCGATTCACCCCGCGAGGCGCAGGCACGCGCCTACATCGACGCCCTGGTCTCCCATGACGTTTCCGATGTTCATTTCGCCCCGGATGCGACGCGCGTCGAAGCCGGACTCAAGACGGGGTTCTCCGGACCACAGATGTCCGCCGACCTCGAAAACGGTATCCAATACCGCGTTATCCAGGGTGTCCGAGACCTCGAGATGTCGGAAGCCGGGGACATCGTCTCGACCACCTATCTGCTCGACGCGGGAATCGGTGGCACTCGCCTCATGACCGTGGAGATTCGTGAAACCTTCGAAGTCCGTGACGGTCTCATCCACGACGTCGTCGCCGACATCATCCCGGTGTCTGTGTCGTGACGCGCGCCCGATAGCTACTGGGCGGTGCACCCGAAACTCGGGTGCACATCGCTGCGAAGGCAGCCGGCGTCGAGTATCCGAGTTCAGACGCAACGGCTGTCACACTGGCACCGGCAGAGAGTTTCGGGAGCGCGTGAAGAATGCAGGCACGCTGCATCCACGACGACGCGCTCATCCCCGTTTCCGAGATCAGCAAGCGGTGCAGTGTTCGTTCACTGATGTGGAGTTGCTCGGCCCACCGCGTGGGCGAGTCGTGGATCGACGGGCCGGCGAGATACCGCGTGCACAACGCCCGCAATCCCGGGTGCCGAGGCAGCGGAAGTTCCACAGGCAGGGGCGCAAGATCGCGAAGTTCGTGCAGGATCAGCTGAAATACCGCGGCGCCGCGTCCGTGTGCCGGGAAGTCGTCCTCCACGTTCAACTCGACATCCATGTCGACTGCAGCGACGAGCAGCTCACGCAGGAGCGACGACACCGCGACGACTCGGCACCTGACCGGGAACCACGGCGCTGCGGACGGTTCGATGTAGAGGCTTCGCGTGCTTACGCCGTCCATTGTCACGGCATGAGCGACACCGGCGGGAATCATGACCGCATTGGACGGCAGAACCGTCCACTCACCGTCATCGGTTTCGACGTTCATCGCACCGTTCACAGCGAAGAGAAACTGGGCTCGTCGATGTTCGTGGGCGGCCAACACGTGACCGGGTGGGTAGTCGCTTCCGATTGCGAGAACACCGCGAGGTGAGTGATCGACGTCGTTGATCGAAATGTTGCGCACCGGAGGAACCTACCGAGTCCGTGTCTGATTGACAATGGAACGTGGCGAACCTTCGAATGTGCGCCAGCGGAGAAATCGCTACCGTTCATCAAGTGCTTCATTACGCCCTCATCCTTCTCGCTTTCGGCGCCTTGACCGGAGTCACCACCGTTCTGTTCGGATTCGGTGGCGGGTTTGTCACCGTCCCAATCGTTTACGCTGCATCCACACTTCGGGCGGACGCCATCGATCCGATGCATGTCGCCGTCGCATCCTCGGCGGCAGTGATGGTGGTCAATTCACTCAGTGCCACAATCGCATTCAGGAAGTCAGGACGGCTTCGGGCGGAGTACATCAGACCACTGATCGGCCCCGTCGCAGTCGGAGCAGGCCTCGGAGCGGTTGCGGCAGGTCACGTCGACGACGGCGCCGTTCGGATTCTGTTCGTCCTCTACCTCGTGGTCACAATCCTCGACAGCCTTCTGCGACAAGGGTTTCTGACACCACCTGAACCTCGAGAACATCTTGACCGTCACGGCGTCCGCGCTGTCGGGATAGGCATCGGCGCCGTCGCAAGTTTCCTCGGAGTCGGCGGGAGCGTCATGACGGTTCCGATGATGCGTCGCGGCGGAGTTCCGATGGCCGACGCCGCCGCGAGCGCCAACCCGTTGAGCTTGCCTGTCGCCGTCGTCGCGACTGCGGTGTACGCGGCCTCATCAGGGCACAGCACCGCCTCGGATCTGTCAGCGGGCAGGGTCGGCGCAATCGACCTTCTCGCCGTTTGCGCGTTACTGGCCGGCTCTCTACCTGCGATTGCACTGAGCCGGCGAATTGTCGGCGCCATCCCGGACCGGATCCATGCCGCCGCCTACATCGCTCTACTCGCAGTAGTCACGGCGGTGATGATCGCGGCTTAGCGGACGGCGTACCGCAGATAGATGACGCCGCCGTCGAAGGTTTTCTCTTCGAGCAGCCGCAGGTCCAGTCGCCCGCGCGGAAGGGCAGGCAATCCGCCTCCTACGCTGACCGGGCAGACGAACAGTCGGCATTCGTCGACCAGCCCCGCCGCGAATGCACTTGCAGCGATCGTCGGCCCGCCGATCGAGATATCTTGTACCGCTTCGCTCTCGAGCGCACGAACGGCGTCGGCGTCGAAGTCCCGGGCAATCGTTGTGCGCGCCGTCGACACCTCGTTCAGCGTCGTGGAGTACACGATTTTATCGATGCCACCCCAGATCTGAGCGAACTCGACTGTCGCCGACTCGATTCCGGCAAACTCGTCCGGCACCGAAGAACCTACCGACACGGAAGTACCTTGAAGGTCCTCGTGTGCCATTGTCTCCCAGGGAATCATTGTCTCCCAGGGAATCATCGTCTCGTACATCCGGCGCCCGAGCAGGTACGTGCCGACTCCCCTCTCGAGCTCGTTGACGAACGAATGGACCTGCGCGTCGGGAACCGCCCAGTCGAAGTTCCCCTGCTCATCAGCCACATACCCGTCGATCGAGCAGATCGCCGAGTAGATCAGGCTCACCATCGGTCCACGTGCAGCACGTTGTCGACCGGTTCACGGGCGGCGGGTTTGAACGTCTCGCCGGTGAAGTACGCCGTCGGGATAAGCGCCGCCTGATGGAATCCGGCCGGAATACCCAGCAGCTCGGCAACTTCCGCCTCACGCTGCAGGTGCAATGTCGTCCACGCCGTACCGAGTCCACGTGCCCGTGCGGCCAGAGCGTAACTCCACGCGGCCGGGAGTAGAGAACCCCACAGACCGGCCTGGTTCCCCTCCGGCAACGTCTTACCCGCCTTGATGCACGGAATGAGAAGAACCGGCACCTCGCCCATGTGCTCACCGAGCCACGCGACGCTGGTGCCTACTCGCTGTTGGATCGGCGCGCGATCGGGATCATCGGCGAAGAGTTTTGCCGCCGAACCGTGAGAAGCAAGGTACTCGTCGGTGACTTCCTTGTAGATCTGCCCGACTGCTGCACGCAGTGCCGGATCGGTCACCACCATCCACTGCCACCCCTGGCGATTCGAACCGGAGGGCGCTTGCAGGGCGATCTGGAGGCATTCCTTCACCAGGTCCAACGGCACGGGACGTGTCAGATCCAGACGCTTTCGAACCGTCCGCGTTGTGGTCAGTAATTCGTCGGGTGTCAGGTCGAGTACGGGATACGACGTCATCTCCCGATCATTGCACTGTCGCGAGCAGTGAGCAGGACAGTCCGTCTACACTTTTCTGATCCCGTGCGTGCTGGTTGTCGGGAGTATTCCCCGATCAAAGGACTTTCGACATGAGTTGGCACGTCTGGTTGGCGTTCTTCGGAGCAAGTTGGGTGATCAGCCTGTCACCGGGGGCCGGCGCCATTGCGTCGATGTCGTCAGGGCTTGCCTACGGCTTGCGGCGCGGATACTGGAACATCTTCGGGCTGCAGTTGGGATTGCTGCTGCAGATCGGAATTGTCGCGGCCGGGGTCGGTGCAATTCTCGCCAGTTCGACCGTGGCCTTTTCCTTGATCAAGTGGTTCGGTGTGGCATACCTCGTCTACCTGGGAATCAGGCAGTGGCGATCGGCGCCCACCGAGGTGGAGACCGACGAGGCAACCGCGAGCAGTTCCGGCCCGATGATGATGCTTCGCGGTTTTCTCGTGAACGCGAGCAACCCGAAGGCTGTCGTTTTCATGCTCGCAGTGCTCCCACAATTCCTGGACCCGTCGGCACCGCTGCTTCCGCAGTATCTGATCATCGCCGCCACGATGTGCGCAGTCGACGTGATCGTGATGACCGGATACACCGGGCTGGCCGCACGGGTGCTCACCTTGATGCGATCCCCCAAACAGCAGAGAACCACCAATCGAGTGTTCGCCGGCCTGTTCTTCGGAGCCGCCGGCTTCCTCTCAAGCATCGGACGTGCAGCGGCTTGATCGGTCACACGGCTTGATCGGTCACAGGCCTGCAATCAAGTTGACGACGGACGCCACGATCACCGAACCGAACAGGTACGAGAGCAATGCGTGGCCGAGCGCCATCGCGCGCATGTCCGACGACTTCAAGTTGGTGTCGGAAATCGCGAAGCTCATCCCGACTGTGTAGGCCACGTAGGCGAAATCGCTGTACCGCGGCGGTTCTTCCTGATTGAAATCGATTCCGCCGTCGGGGCCGGAGTAGTACAGCCGCGCATAGCCGAGGGCGAAGAGCGTGTGGACCGCCAGCCACGAGATCACGACGCTGCCTACTGCAACCGATGCCGCCACGACTTGGTAGTGATGTCCGTCGGGTGCCGCCAAGAGCAGAAACGCGATACCGACCAGGCTCGCGACGGCAGCGCCGAGAATCAGCAGGTGTGCGACGTTGCGAGCCGGTTCTTCCCGCGTTGCGTGGCTCGCGGTGAGCGTCGCATCGAAGGGCCAGACCAGAATCCACGTCCAGACCGTGAACACCATCGCCGCGACATCCCAGCCGATCAGGAAGGCGAACCGGGGGTAGCCGACCAACGCCGTGACGACGCCTCCAGCGACACCGAGCACCAGACCTGTCGACACTCTCAGCGCTGGCCCGGCACCCAGCTCACTCCGCGGAACCGGGTTGATCGGCAGGTCGTGCGTGCGATCGTTCACGGGCTCAGTCAACCACCGTTCGCAGTGAGACGGTGGTTACGCCGCAAGGTAATCGAGAAGCAGGCGTGTCAGGCGTTGCAGGTGTCGACCAAAGGCTTGCCGTTGAATCTGTCCAGCACGTACTGCAATCCGACACCGAAGTCCGCTACGGCCGGCGCGAGGTGATTGTTACCGCTCCCCGGATTCACTGCAGGCAGGGTGTCGGTGAACAACGTCGCCTCGGCCCCGCGCGCGCACCAGTCCTGAACCAGGCGCCGGGTTTGCTCGTACGGGATGAAATCGTCGTTGAGCGCTCCGTTGACCAGAATCGGCGAGGCCGGGGTTCGCCGCCCGATGCGTTGTTCCTCGATCACCTGCTGGATCTCCGGTACCGATTCCACCACGTCGGCAAGTGGCCGGCCGTCTGTGGTCCACGACGCCGTCGACTGCTTCCCGTACTTGGTTCGGGAATCGATGAGGCATTGCCCGGCGACGTCGGCGAGCACGGACCGGCCGTAGTCGTTGAGTCGAGATTCGATCGGCTCTCGGGCGGCGGGATATCGGTCGAGGACGCCGTTGATCGTGTAGCCGATCGCGGCCATCAGGCCGGTACCGTCGATATGACGCAGAACGCTTGCCAGGTCTGCCGGGGGCGCGCTCGCGTAACTCCCGACCAGATTCAACTCAGGCGCGTATTCGGGTGCCAGTTCGGTTGCAGCGGCAGTGGCGCCGCCGCCCTGCGAATGGCCCCACAGCGCTATCGGATCGTCCTCTCCTGCGTTCGCCAAGGCTCGGGCAGCGCGTGCACCGTCCAACATCGCGTGGGCTTCCTCGGCGCGATTGACGTAGGTATGGATACCGGGTGTTCCGAGTCCGATGTAGTCGGTGACAAACACGCGAACGCCCTGGGCTAGGAATGCGAAAGCAAATGCGGACTCGTAGTTGACACCGACACTGTCCACACCGGCACCGTAGTTCGACGGATTCCCGGGTTCCGCCAGGCGGAGTTGACCGGCAGTGGGGAACATCCTCGACGGCGCGCACTGATCACCTTGGCCCTGCGTGCCCGGACCGATCACGACCGTCGGGCGCGGGCCCGCGCCTGACCACGGGGCAGCCGGCTCCAGGTACGAGCCCGACACAGCAACATTGGATCCGTGGGTGTCGGTACTCGAATACAGGATCCGGGTCCCCACACCGGGCACTCCGCCGACGGCACCGGCCAGCGGCAGCGGTTCCGTCCGAATCACCGAGCCCGGATCACCGACGTCGCCCGGAATCGCGTCGTAGAAATCGTTCACAGGTTCGGCGTTCGATATCGGTGTGAACAGTAGCGAGGTCGACAACAGCGCCGATACCGCAACGGCCGAAACCTTCAGTGCCGCGAGGACAACCTTCCGGGTGCTCATGGAAATCCAACGTATAGGCCTCAGTCGACGCGCGGACCGGTTTCGATCTGCGGGACTTCAATCGATCGATACCAACTGCTACGCGAGCGGGCCATGCCACTGGCCCCCCGATCCCCTGGTTTCACGGCCAGGACCTGATGAATCGTAAGCCTGTGCGGCTCCTCGAAACCCAGGGCACTGGCAGCGAGATACAGCAACCAGGTACGCACGCGGGGAGCACCGACCTGTAGGACCGATGCGTCCCAGTTCTCGCGAAGATTCTGTACCCACGCGCGCAGTGTCAAGGCGTAATGCTCGCGCAACGCCTCGCTGTCACGCGTCTCGAAACCTGAAAGTTCGAGCGCATCAATGGTTTTGCTCAGCGGAAGGATCTCACCGTCCGGGAAGATGTACCTGTCGATGAAACTGCGTCCGTCATCGACGTTGTCCGACAAAGACTTCACCGCCGCGATGGCGTGATTGAGCAGACGACCCTGCGGCGCGAGCAGGTCGAAGAGTTTTGCCGTGTACACCGGCAAATTGGCCAGGCCCACATGCTCGGACATGCCGATGCTCGAAATCGCGTCGTACGGGCCGTCGTCGACGTCGCGATAGTCCTGCACCCGAATCTCGATACGATCGGCCAAACCCGCGTCGGCAACTCGTCCCTTGGCGTACTCGACCTGCTCGTTGCTCAGTGACACTCCGACGACGTCGACGCCGTAGTTCTGGGCAGCGTGCAGTGCCATCGATCCCCAGCCACAACCGACGTCGAGCAGTCGCATTCCCGGCTTCAGATCGAGCTTGCGGCAAATCAGATCCAGCTTCGCGTACTGAGCAGCTTCGAGGGATTCGACCCCTTCCGGCCAGTACCCGCACGAATAGACCATGCTCGGCCCGAGAAACATTTCGTAGAAGCGGTTCCCGACGTCGTAGTGATGGGAGACCGTGGCCGAATCGCGTGATTTACTGTGCCGCTTGCCTCGCTTACGACGCATCTCGATCGACGGAGGCGATGGCGGTGGACCCACCGCCCCCAAGCCGGCGAAAGTACCGGCGGCGCGCACCAGCGAGCGCAACGGCAACGCCGACAAACGATTCTCACCGAGCCGCGTGACCAGATCCGGGACATCGAGGAGCGCAAAGATATCGCCGTCTACGTCCAGATCGCCGGACACGTATGCCCTCGCCAGCCCCAATTCGTTGGGAGAGTACAGGACTCGACGTAGGGCACGCCGATTCCGGAAAAGTACCCGCGCAGCGGCGTCCGGCGGACCTGCCTCCGAACCGTCCCAACATCGCACGCGAACCGGAAGCGGAACCCCGATCACTTCCTCGAAAACCGTCAAAATTTTGGTCGCGGCACCAGTCACAGATCAACCCCTCCGACAAAGATGGTTAGCCGATGACAGAAAACTTACGCCCGATTCGCGAATCTTTCGCGCCATTTGTCCGAGTTTTGGGCAGTGTTCACAGCAGTTTCGGTATTCATCGAGGTTTCGGTATTCATAGCGGTGTCAGGGCTCCACCAGCCCGGCGAGGAATTCCACCAGCAGTCTCTTAGTCACCTCACGTGGCAGCGATTCCACTGCCGCGAGGACGGCCGCCATGTCCAAGGGAGAATCAGCAGAACCCCGAGGATCCAGCCCCGCCGACCTCAAAGCTGCCGCGACAGCGTCACTTGGCAACGCAAGAACATCGGCGACGGTGACATCGCCACGTTCGAATGCTCCGGCCAACTCTGCCAGTGCCGGCGGCGCCTCGGCTGCCGCCAAGCCGCGAACGTCGTCGGCACCGAGGACGAGCGCATTGGTCAACTCGCCGAGCACCGACTCGGTCACCGGGGTGACGGTGAGGTGGGTTGTTCGAGGCAATACAGTTCCGTCAGGTTGCGTCGACGCCGGCTGCCCTTGAAGGACGAAGCCGCGGGCACCGACAGCGCTTACCCAGCGATGCGGATCGACTCGACGTTCGAGGGGCACCGAACCATCGGTGGCGACCGCGAACAGCGGCCCCACCGGCGAGCCCACGACGCGAAGCCCGTCGATGCTCTGGACCGTCTCGATCAGCGCACGGGTGGCCCGCTGCGCCCGGGACACCAGTTCGGCGTACCCGGATTGCCCGAGAACTTGCGAAATCGCCCACGCTCCGGCCAGTGCAGCAACGGATTTGGAACCGAGAAGAGTGGGATTGACCACCGGATACCCCGGCCAGTCCGTGAGCCCGAAATACTGCTTGCGATGCAGGTCACGCCCTCGGTGCAGCAAGACCGAGACGCCCTTGGGCGAGTATCCGTACTTGTGGAAGTCGACCGACATGCTGGTGACACCGGGCACCTGGAAATCCCAGGGCGGCAGATCACCCCACCACGGCAACGCAAGCCCACCGATGCAGGCGTCGACATGTAGTGGAATCGAATGTGCACGAGCAACTTCCGCGACGTCGGCGATCGGGTCGAGCGCCGCGAACGGGTAGTTGGGCGCCGAGAGGACGATCAGAACCGTGTCCTTCCGAACTGCCGTCGCAATATCTTGTGCGCCCACGCGCCCCGACGTGGAATCTACGGGTACCAGGATGAGTTCCAGTCCGAGTAGGTGCGCTGCCTTGTGGAAAGCGGCGTGCGCGGTGGTCGGAAGAACCAGCGAACCCTCACCCGGCGGGAGCCCGCGGAAGTCGCGAGCTGCCTTGACGGCCAACACACAACTCTCCGTTCCGCCGCTGGTGACATTTCCGACGACTACGCCTCCGGCGCCTGTGTCTGTATCTGTATCTGCGGCTGGGTCTGAAGCTCCATGGAGGAACTCGCGAGCGAACGCAACCAACTCACGCTCCATCACCGCCGTGGAGGGAAACACCGTCGGGTCGAGACCGTTGACCGGCTGAACCAATCGAGCTGCGTCCGCTGCCAACTCGTCGAGGGCCGCGAGGCCACTGTCGTACACGTACGACAGAACCCGGCCTCCGTGCGTCGGAGCGTCCTGCTCACGAAGCAAACGCAGCCGAGTCAAGATGTCGGCCGCCCTCTTCTCGAGGTTTGCGCTCTCGACGATCTTGCCCTGAAGTTCCTCGGCCTGAGTGGAACTCATCGTTCACCTACGTTCTCGTGAGTGGATTCTTGTTCGGTGCGGTAATTCCGCAATACGACCAGGCTGATCGCAACCAGGATCGCCGGGACGACCGAGAAGCCAAGGGCTATCCCGGTCAGCGCTGATTCCGGTTGCACGACAGTCTCGCCCGCAGTTTTCGAAACGAAGCCGGTCACCGCGAGTACACCCAAGAACACCGCGGGCCCCAGAGCAAGGCCTGCGGTTTCCGAGGCTGTCCAGATACCACTGAGCGAACCACCACGTTGGCGTCCACCGATTCGCGCGTCGTCCTCGATGACGTCAGGAAGCATCGCCAACGGGAACACCTGCATGCCGGCATATCCGACGCCGGCAAGGGCGACGGCACCGTAGATCCACGAACCGGCGTTGACAGCCGCAAGGGTCAACAACGCCGTCGCGACGACAAACAGAACCGAGGACACGACGTAGCCGCGAAGCTTTCCGTACCGATGCGAGAACCGGTACCACAGCGGCATGACGACGAGAGCTGGTCCGACGAGTGCAACGAACAGACCGGTGAGCGCGCCTTCGCTGCCCATCACATAGGTCGCCAGATATTGCGCACCCGCCAACATCACAGCGGTGGCAAGTGCTTGGAGCACGAAGACGATGACCAGCAATCGGAACGCGCGGGTACGTCGTATCGCGTCGAACCCGTCCCGGTACTGCGAGAGCAACGAGCCGACCGGCGCGTCCGCGTGAGTCACCGTGTGGCGCGCCGCTCCGCGAACTGCCCAGATCATTGCCCCACACATCAGCGCCGACACCCCGATGGCCATGACCAGATAACCGCGTGCTCCGCCCCCGGCAGCGTCGCGAAGTTCCGGTCCACCAGCGCCGATGACCAGAATTGTCAGGGCCAACACCGCAATTCGAACCGATACCAAACGAGTGCGTTCGTGGTAATCGCCGGTCAACTCGGTCGGCAACGCGATATATGGAACCTGAAAGAGGCTGTACGCACTCGCCGCGAGCAGGAAGAAGACGAGCACCCACAACGCCCCGACTCCGGGGCCCGCAGACACGGGGGCTGAGAACGTGAGAATGAAGAGCAACGGCAGTCCCAGAGCGCCTGCGAGCATGAGTGGCACTCGCGTACCAGTTCGATGAGAGCTTCGATCGCTGATCGACCCGATCAGCGGATCGATCAGAACGTCGGCGATTTTCGGGACAATGACCACAAGCGACGCGAGCGCCGCGGCCACGCCGAGCGTATCGGTCAGGTAGTACGCCAGTACCAGACCTGGAAGCACGCCGAATCCACCCGTGCCGACACTTCCCGCTGCGTATCCGGCCACCACGCCGCGCGAAAGCCTGTCAGGCGATCTACCTTCACGAAGACGTACCGGTTTGTCTGTAGTCACCGTCCACACACTAATGTCACGACTCCGTACCGCGAGGGCAAAAGAATCTCGATGACCAGAAGTCGCTCACTCGGACGGGCCGGGCATGCCAGACTGTGAACCGATTCGTACACGAACGAAAGCCTGAAGACGATGGTTGGTCCACTGACAGAGATCTGGCCTCCGTACGGAGTCACGATCACGTGTGGGCCCGTCACCTTGGTCCCTGTGCGCGACGACCATTTCCCCGAACTCGCTGCGCTGGTCCGAGCCGGCATTCACCCTGCCGAACAGATGCCGTTTCTCGTCCCCTGGACGGTGGGCACTCCCACCGAAGTGTCGCGAAGATTCATCCAATACCACTGGTCGGTCCGCGGAGCGATGACCACGGCCGACTGGAAATTCGAAACAGCCATTGTCGTCGACGGAGAAATTGTCGGCTGCCAGGCGTTCGCCGCGACGGACTTTCCCAAAAGTCGTACCGGTGAAACCGGCTCGTGGATCGGGCGCGGGTTCCAAGGCCGGGGCATCGGCACTCTTGCCCGACAGGCAATCTGCGCATTCGCATTCGACTCTTTGGGCGCACGCAGCGTCGTGTCGTCGGCGTTCACGGACAACCCCGCCTCGATCACGGTGTCGACCAAAGTCGGGTACCGCGCCGACGGCACAGTAGAGGAGTTGGCTGCCGACGGCCGAATGACCGTGCGTCGACTCTTCACCCTCAGGCGCGAAGATTTTGTCGCACCGCCGTACCCCGTCGAAGTGACCGGCGCAGACGCGCTCAGGGCGATGCTGGGCATCGACTGAGCGAGCTACCCGTGCACACAGCGGCAACCGGTAGAACAGACACATGGAACCCTCCGACATGATGGCCGCAGTCACCTCGTCCACGCGCGACCGTACCGGACGCACTCTCGAAGAATGGGTTGAGGCTGTACGCACGTCGGGGGTCGACCCGCTCGATCAGAACGAAGTCCGCAAGTGGCTGAAAGCAGAGCACGGTGTACCGCAGAACTCGCAGTGGGCAATTGCATTCGAGACTGCCAAACAGTCCGGATGGGTGGAGCCGACCGTCGAGCAATACATCGACCAGCAGTACCGCGGCCCGAAGGCAGCACTGCGACCCATCTTCGATGCAGCCCGACGTCTGATCGAAGAGCTCGGAACCGATGTTCGAGTCGAAGGCCGCGGAACATACACGCCCTTTGTTCGCGCTCGCCAATTTGCTGCCATTAGCTTTTCTGGTGGTCACCGAGAACGAAGTGATCCTGATCGACGGCTGCGTCGGATCCGGAAAACCCCGCAACCGCAGCCAATTCGACCATCTGGACCCCTCTTGGTTCACAGAATTCACCAACACCGGCTTCACCCCGGATGACGTCTCCACCGTCGTCCTCTCACACCTGCACGTCGATCACGTCAGATGGGCCACCCAGCGCGGCTTTGTCAACTTAACTGAACGCGACTGGGGATCAACAGCCTTCAGCCAAGCTGTATTCTGTTGGTGGGAACCCGGTTCAAACGACCGGTACATTTGTGACGTCGTCCCAGGTGGCGAATCGGGTGGTCATCTCGGAGCGGTAATCGCTCGCGGTGAGCTTGTGTCGGCCGGGCCGGAAGTGCGGCGAGATCGCGCTGAATACCGCCAGAAACCGTTGAGCCGCACCGGATGAGCGGAAGCCCGTCATCGCGTGTTCTCGCTGTCTGGTGGGTTGGTGCGAGTTCTCGTCCCGGTTGTTGAGGTACTTCGAGCGCCGATGTTCCACCGATGGCATCAACTCCCGGTGCGCCACAACGTAGCTGGCGAGCTTATCGGTCACCAGTACCCTCGGTACCCGCCCCTGCTTGCGCATCAGCTTGCCGAAGAAGCGTTTCGCAGCCTTCGCGTTGCGTCGTGACTGAACCAGGACGTCGAGGACATTGCCGCTCTGATCGACCGCCCGCCACAGTTACTTCCGGATACCGCCGATCTTGACGAACACCTCATCCAGGAACCATTTATCGCCGGGTTCGGGAGCACGTCGGCGCAGGCCACGCAGCATATTCGGGCCCGAACTTCGCGCACCATGTACGGATCGTCTCGTGCGAGACCACGATGCCGCGGGCGAGCATCAACTCCTCGACGTCTCGCAAGCTCAAGGTGAACCGGTAGTACAGCCACACGCAGTGGGCGACGATCGCCGCGGGATAGCGGTGTCGTTTGTACGGCGACCGCGTCGAATCCACCCGTGTCTCGTCCCCAAAGCTCATTCGACGATCATCCCTGACTGACGGCCCAGTTAAGTTGACAATGCCCGAGAGACGGCGACAAGCCAATGCGTCATCCGTCCGATCCTGCTTGCCTGCAACGATTACGAACTGTGTCCTACCACCGAAAATTGATTGCCGTGCCGAGACCTCATCTCCTCGACGAGGATGTCGATCGAGGCCATTCTCCGACGACGAAGCGGGTAGATATGCATGCACAGTTTCGCGCTCGAACACTTTCCACGGCAACCAGTCGCAGAGTTCCAGTCCCCGGTTAGGGACTCCTCAGTCCTTCGATCCACCGATTTCCACTGATCTCAGCTCAGGATATTATGTTCCATATCAATGTGTTTCGTCGACCAAAGCCACGACCAACTGGGCGCCATCCGAGGTTGTCCGCTCGCTCACGTCGACACGAGTCACGCTGGTGCGTACTCCGATAAATGATTGAGAAACCCTGTCGAATTGAGGCATCTCGATCACCTCGACAACATTGCCGACGGCGTTAGCGGCGTGTCGCTGCAGATCACCATCAGCAGGACCCGAAACCTTCACTTCGGCCAAATCAACTTGAATGATGGCGTTTCCAGAGACTGACTGCGCCCCTCGTCCGCCGTATGCAATCGCCTCGGAAACAGGGCGCAGGGACCAGGCGATGCGGCCAGCACCTTGAAACTGATAGATAACCTCCTCGCCGACCTCCGATTGGTTGAGATCGATCGACGTCAGTGTCAGCAATGAAGTGTCATCGGGACCGTTCGTGGGCGGGGCGGGAATGGGTTCCCAGCAACCAACGCCCCTGCTTGCGGCACACCGGCACAACACCCCAGCGAATCCGATGCAGTCGAGGAAGCCGAGGAGATCGGCGGAACTGAAGGTTCACCGCACGACGACAACGCAATGACGGCAACGAAACATCCGGTGTACTTACCAAGCTTCGTACTCGAACGCTATATCAAATTCTCAAACAGATCATCGCCCCAATCCCGTTGGCGCGTCTTCTGTTAACCCTGACGGTCATCGAGGCGCATATTCAACGATACTTGCCCCAAATACAAAACAGGACAGTTTGCTTTGCGTAAATCGTCCAAATCACACCGAAGGTGGAAACATGAGAACAGCGATGCGGTACCTCACAATGACGGCCCTAGCTGCCGCCATGACTATCGGATGGAATGCCCCCGCAGCATCAGCTGCCCCAACCTGTGGCGGAAACACAGTCTGCACGTGGTCGGGCACGAACTACACAGGCTCGTACCGAATGTTCAACCCCAATCCGAACGCCTTCTGCGGAACCACCGTGATCTCCGTCAGCTCCGCAGTCAACGGGTCTGGCAAAGCAATGGATTTCTGGTCGGGACCCAACTGCACCGGGGGGCACACAACCGTCTGGCCAGGCGGGACCAATCCTAACCTAGGGTTCTCCGCCCAATCGGTAGGATGGTGCTCCGTTTGCCGATAAATACAGGGGCACAACATATTTACGTCACCCAAGTGTAACCAAGACATCCCCGCCGTGCGACACACATTCGTCGATGACCGCCGAGGCGTCAATAGAAATGCAACTACTGAGATCATCGGACGGGTCAGCTGCGTGACCCATGCCAGCGCGGCAAGTTTGCGAACATGACGAAGCGACTAGTGCCGGACCACACCAGCGGCTTCTTTATCTTCTTTGGAAGACTCGTCCATGGTCGACCACAGCGCGGAACCGGCGGACATCCTGCTAGCGCCTTCTGGTCTGTTGCCGTGATGGCAGACCGTGCAGCTGTTCATGAGCTGGTGGTCGACCTCGGGCTCCAGCGGCGGTGGAACTGGTGGTGTCGAGGTTGACTAGTTCCTGCTCCGGCGCGGCAAGTTTTGAAGTTAGCCGAATCTCGATCGATGAATAATTAGGTTGCGATACTTCATGTTTGATCTGAGTGGTCGACAATTTCGCCGGGTCGCCCGATCACACCGATTCGAGTCGATTCATGGGCCAAATACGAACATTCGTGGTTAGACCGTAGAGTCGCCATATCGATTTCGCTGGGCGGGGTTTGCGCGACACCGCCGGCACATAGGGTCGAGGCAGCGCGCGGGTACTTGACGAGTGCTGAGCCCCACCTCTTTTACCGTTTGCGGCCCACCCGCTTTACAGCCGCCACGATTTCGGGCGAGCATCCCCGATACCGGATCTCGTCGAAACTCCACATGCGGCAGGGAGGATCAAGGCAAAAACCGCACCGGCACAACACGCTTAACGATCGTGTACGTCACTCCATCGTGGACCTGCACTGTCCTGCAGCAAAGGTACCGCGCTGAGATTGTCCAATCCGGCGATGAGGTAACCCGACTCGAATCCAATCGAGTCAGTTGGAGCCCGACCGAAATATATATGCCCCCAGGGAGGCCTTAGGGGGCACACACTTCGAGTGTCGAGTTACAATTCACCTCAGCGGGGCGAAGGTGCAACTGTGACGAGCATGTAGCCGATCACCAAGTAAAGCAGCACCGCCTAGTCGAGCGTCAGGGCCGGTGGCGCTGTTCGCCGGGCATAGTCAAGTTAATTGGAGTGCAACAGCTTTCGAGTCCAGCAGGCCATCACACGGAGCAGCCGTTCAGACAGCGCGGGACTTTTCGGCGACCTGATCCCACACCTGAATAGGAGGGCTCTTTCGGTGCAGTGATCGCTGACGTCATCCGATTACGACGCGGGCGAAAGTGCGGGGAGATGCGCCCGAAAGCGGACAGGAATCGTTGCACACCGGTGCTCACCGACGCAGACCAACTGTGAGCGATCCCCCTGTCATCGCTCGCGACCTGATCAGCGAGGGTTTCGAACGACGATGACGAAAGCTTGCCCCAGTAGAGATTCCCGGCGCAGTTCAGCTTGGGATTCAACACTTTTCGACTGTAGACGCCGCAGGTCGGTGAGCACGCCGAGGCGATTCGCGGTGAGCTCGCCGCCGCAACGCACAGGTGGGAACAGCTATTCGGATTTCAACTCGCCGTCGAAGCCCGAGGACCAGTAGCGTCCTCGCAGCGAAAGTTCGAGCAGCATCTCGGTGACCTCTTCCGGGGTCAGCGGCGGTGGGTCGGATTCGAGCCACCATTGCATGACTGCGATCTGTTCTCCCACCCACGCCCGGGAGAGAACTTCGATGTCGATTCGCGGGGTCACTCCGAGCGCTTCCGCCCGCGCGGAGAATATCTGTACCGCTGCGGCACTGCGGTCCTCGATGAATTTTCGCAGCGCCTTACCGTCCCCCTCCCCGCGCAATATCACGCGGTAGACGTCGCGTTCCTCCGCCGCATGTCGAAACATCTCGAGTACCGGCTTGCCGGTGAAGCCGACCGAGGAGGCGGGTACGAGTGGACCGAGTCGCTCGTGCAGGTCCGCGCTCAAATCGGAAACTACCTGCCCGAGCAGGTCATCCTTGTCGGTGTAGTGGCTGTAGAAGGTTGCCCGACCCAGATCCGCGCGGTCTGTGATGTCCTCGACGGTGATCCCTGCATATCCGCGTTCCAGAACCAGGGACACCAGCGCGTCCCGCAGCAATCGTCGGGTACGCCGAACACGTCTGTCTTCTGGAGGCACTGGCTTCCCTTCCTTCGCAACTGTTGTAGGCAGCATAGTCCAACATTGACAGGGCGATTGAATATAGACACACTGTCCAATAACATTCGTGATGTCGAATTTTATTGGAGAGTTCATGAACCTCGGTACCTATCTCGCCCGAAGCGCCCGTTTCCATCCGGATATCGAAGCCCTTGTCTGCGGCGACGATCGGTGGACATACAGCGAACTCGACACGGCTGCAAACCGTCTCGCGTCCGCTCTCGCACTTGCCGGCGCACGGCCGGGACACATGATCGGCACCTTCGCCGGAAACTGCGGGGAACTCGTCGTGACCGAAATGGCCTTGTGCAAGGGAGGGTTCGTCCGGGTACCGATCAACGCACGACTGGGCACGGACGAACTCGCGCATATCCTCGCCGACGCCGATGTCCGTGTTCTGTTCGTCGACGCCGCCCACGCCGGTATGGCACTGAAAGTCGTCGCCGACGCCGGGCTGAACTGCCAGGTGTT
The DNA here is from genome assembly GCF_009707305.1 of Rhodococcus sp. AQ5-07. Lineage (NCBI taxonomy): Bacteria > Bacillati > Actinomycetota > Actinomycetes > Mycobacteriales > Nocardiaceae > Rhodococcus > Rhodococcus sp. AQ5-07. The sequence goes on from NZ_CP046099.1 coordinate 2,065,099, forward strand.
TGACTACAGCACTTCGACTCCCGGCGCGGACAGCTATCACGGACTGCTGGCTACGGGCAGCGAAGACAACGTCGAGATGGACGTCGACATCGACGCCCCAGCAGTTCTCAACTACACCTCCGGGTCCACCGGAAAGCTCAAAGCTGCGATCCAGAGTCAGGGCAACCGCTTGGCCAATCTGCGCAAGCGATTGATGAGTCCTGAAGGCGCCCCGTCAGTGGGCGATCGCTACCTCGCCCCCGGCCCGATCACACACGCATCCGGGATGGTGATGCTCGGAATGTTTGCACGAGGTGCAACCGTCGTGGTTCTTCGGTCCTGGAATACCGAGTCCTTCTTGCGGACCATCGAACGCGAGCGCATCAGCACCACATTGGTAGTCCCGACGATGCTCAACCTGCTGATGGATCATCCGTCGGTTACCGGTATCGATTTGAGTTCGCTGCGCTGCATCGGGGTGGGCGGCGCACCCGTCTCTCCGCAACGACTGCGTGACGCGGTGAAACTGTTCGGTCCCATCGTCATTCAGGGCTACGGACTCGGCGAAACAACGAGCGTCGTCACTGTTTTGACTGCCGACGACATTGTGCGCGGCATCGATTCCGACCCCGACCTTCTTCTCTCGTGCGGACGACCTGCCTACGACACCGATGTCCGCGTGGTCGACGACAACGGTGAACAGGTCGCGGCGGGCATGATCGGCGAGATCGTCGTCAGAGGCCCGGACTGCGTACGTGAGTACTTCCGCGAACCCGAGCTGTCCGCCGAGACGTTCCGGAACGGCTGGGTTCACACGGGCGACGTGGGCTACTTCCGTAAGGACGGCTACCTCTTCATCGTCGACCGCAAGAAGGACATGATCATCTCGGGCGGATTCAACATCTACTGCAGCGAGGTAGAGGCCGCACTCTACGAACATCCGGCCGTTTCCGAAGTCTGCGTCGTCGGAGTCCCCGACCCTAAGTGGGGCGAGGCGGTCAAAGCGATTGTCGTACGTCGGAGTGGAAGTCAGACCACAGCAACTGAATTGATCGACCACTGCGCGACTCGTCTGGCAAGCATGAAGAAGCCACGTTCGGTCGACTTCGCAGATTCGTTGCCTGTCAACCGAAACGGCAAGATCGATCGTCGCGCCGTTCGCGCAACCTATTGGGCCACTGCTGACCGTCACGTCAACTGACAGGAAATAGACATGTCATTCGCTCTCACCCCTACCTACGACGACAATCCCAAACTTCAATCACTCGTCGAGCGTCTGCGCGAGTATCTCGACGGCGAACTCGCCGCGTACGAAGCAGGATTGGGACTCACCCAGGAATCCCACTACACCCGCGAGACGCTCGAGCCAGTATGGAAGCGCAGCCGCGAACTCGGCTTCTACGGCATCCATCTTCCCACCGAACTCGGCGGCCAGAACCTCACCTTTACCGAACTCGCCGCGCTCAAGGAAGAGGTCGGCGCATCGCCGCGGGTCCTCTCTACGTCGGTACTCGGAGACATGGGCGGCCCGCTCCGAGCTGGATCGATCTTCCAATACGCCACCGAACACCAGATGGAAAAGTACTTGCTGCCAGTGCTGCGCGGCGAGAAGGCATGCTGCTTCTCCCTCACCGAGAACGACGCCGGTTCCGACGTTCGCGGCATGCTCACCACCGCAACCCCGGACGGCGCCGGATGGCGCCTGAACGGCCACAAGGTGTTCTCCTCCGCCGGCCCGTTCGCCGATTTCTCGGTCCTGATCGCCAAGATGGCATCCAGCAGCGACGGCGACGGTCCGGATTCGTACTCGGCCTTCCTGGTCGACCTGGACGCTCCTGGCTGCGTCGTGGCCGAAGGTGATGTCCCGATGTCCGGCCAGCACATCGAAGCGGACATCATCCTCGACGACTGCTACGTAGGTCCGGAACAGCTCCTCGGAAATGTCGGCGAGGGCTTGCGGATCGGGCTGGGACGAGTGACGGTCAATCGGCTCCTGCACTGCCCGACCGCGCTCGGCGGAGCCCGCCGAGCGCTGGAATTGTCGTTGGAGTACAGCAAGACTCGCCAGGTGCAGGGCGCTCCTCTTGCGATGTTGCAGTCCATCCAACACAAACTCGCCGACATGGCGACCGATTACTACGCCGCGCGGTCGATGACCTATGACGCACTCGCCGCACTCGACACCGGTGCACGTCCGCGGATCGAAGCCTTCATGTGCAAACTGTTCGTTGCAGAGAAGGCCTTCACCATCGCTGACCATGCAGTTCAGATCCACGGCAAGTCTGGCGTCATACGCGGTTCGGAGATCGAATCGCTGTTTCAACGTCTGCGCATGTTCCGAATCCTCACCGGATCATCAGAGATCCAGAAGAACGGCATCGCCCACCAATTACTCACCACCTGAACATCATTCACCCACATTCGTGTCCAATCCGTGCCCGTCAGGTCGTCTCACGCTCGATGTGACGACCGGGCGGGCACTCGACGTTTCAGAGGCAACCACCGTGATCGAGCACGAACCGGACTACAGATTCAGTCTTGCGAACGAGCGAACATTTCTCGCATGGATCCGAACGGCGTTGGGGTTGCTGGCCGGCGGCGTCGCAGTCGGCCAGTTCTACGTACCCGAAAAGGACGACAACATGCACAGAATGCTCGGAGTCGTGTGCACCGTGGTGGCGTCGGTGATAGCGATCGGCGCGCTCCGGCACTGGAAAGCCACTCAGACCGCGATGCGGCGTGATCATCCCTTACCCAAATCGCCGATGATCCCGCTTCTCGTGGGCGGGGTGTGTCTCGTTGCGGGTCTGAGCGTAGGAATGACCGTGCTGTGACGGACAGCGAGCCTCCTGGATTGCAGCCCGAGCGAACCGTGCTCGCCTGGCGACGCACCGCCCTCACCTCGCTGACGGTCACAGTGATCGCCGGCCGTGAGATCGCTCTGGATCCGTCGATCCCAGGGTGGGCACTCTTCGTCGTACTGATGCTCACGACAACCGGCATCGCGGCGGGCATCGTCGTGCGCCGTCGACGCACCGTGCTCGACGCCGAGGATTCGCGCACGTTCCCCCACCTGCTGCTCTCCGTTGTCGCCATGAGTGTTGCGTTTGCCGGGGGATGCGCGGCGGTGAGCGCCTGGTGAGGAACTTAGTCATTCCTGAATCGACGGCGGGAAGATGCGTCGACCACCTCTAGACATCATGTCTATTTATGTATAGTCTCGCCAATATTAATCTATGTGACTCAGTGCACATCATTCTGCGCGCACGCCGAACTTGCGAATAGGCAGCGAGCGCATCCTCCGGAGGAACAATGACCACAGAAATTGCGTCGCCTACCCAGTTTCAGCGCGGTCGGCGAGGAAAGAACCTCGCTCTCCTGACCGGCTCTACGGCAATGGACAACGCCGAGAGCAGCGTGACGTCCGTGATGTTCCCGCTGATGCGCGAGGCAATGGGGCTCTCGTCAGCTGCACTCGGCACGATCGTCGCCGTATCGAAAGCAGTCGGGGTGTTCACCGCAATTCCCTGGGCGTTCCTGGCCCGCCGATATTCTCGCAAGTCGGTACTTGCCGTCTGTTCAGGATTCTGGGGCGCCTGGGTGATCCTGGCCGGCCTGTCCGGCAGCTTCACTCAGTTTCTCGTTCTGTATGCAATCGGTGCTGCAGGTTTCGCCGGAGCCGGCTCGATCGCATTGTCCATACTCGGCGATTTGTACGAAGACGCGCGCCGTGGTCGCGCAACCGGATTGATGTACGGAGGTGTCGCCGTCATCACCGGCGCGACCGCTCCCGTATTCGGACTGTTAGCGCGCTTCGAAGACGGGTGGCGCTACGGCTACATCATCACCGGCGCGATCTGCATCATCATCGGGGTGCTGATCCTGATTTTCCTCGACGATCCTGAATCCTCCGATACACACCCGCAGACGACCAGCGAGGATCTCGAGACCAAAACCCGATTCTGGCGTGAAGGTATACGAGAGCTCCTCGCCATCAAGACATACCGATACATTCTGATCCAACGCATCTTCTCCGGCCAGAACGTCATCATGAGCTTCAGTATCGTCTTTCTCGTCGAGGAGCATGGATTTACTACCACTACGGCATCGATCATCGCCCCGCCCTTCGCAATCGGTTACCTCGTGGGCACTTTCGTCGGAGGGCGAGTCAACGATGCCGTCCATGTCATGCGACCGCGCAGCGGACGCATCCTCATGCTGCAGGCCAGCCAACTCGGATTTGCCCTTGCCGCATTAGTCGCTACACAGATCTCCTGGAACAGCATTGGGGCTTACGCCGTCATGTTCGCGATCGTCGGCGTCCTTCAAGGTCAGGTACCTGTGGTCAACCGGCCGATCATCATGGCGGTGGTCCGCCCGGAACTACGAGCACTCGCCTTCGCAGTATCGCTCTCAACCGTCGAAGCACTCGCGTACGCCGGTTACGCCTTCCTCGTCGGAATCCTCGGTGACAGAATGGGATTGCAGGGTGCGCTCTTCATCGTCACCGTCGTCCTGACGACCCTCAACGGGGTCGCTTCGGGCGCCCTGTATCGGCCGTACGCCCGCGACAGCGTGGCCTTGCTGACCGCAGTCACGTCTCTCCACGACCAGAATGCGCATTCCGAGGTCAGGTGATTTCGCCCCCACCGCACGAAACTCGACAAATCAACTCAGAAGAGGACCTTTGATGACACGAACCATCGCGATGGACGACCTTCGCTGGGCCCGCGGATTCACCGACCCGGCCGACGTACGCCAACAGGCCACGACGATCCGAGAGATGCTACCGACCCGCCGCGTGTGGCGTGGCGACGGACCCACATGGACCCTGCCGACCGACTACACCGACTTGTCCGGCATCCCTCTGAACCTTCCGAATCAACCGGAGCAGTCGTTGTCCGACTTCCTGGCGGGCGCGCACAGCGACGGCATCGCCGTCGTGCATCGCGGCCGCCTCGTGTACGAGAGCTACCTGCACGGATGCAAAGCCCATGAACCGCACCTGAATGCTTCGATGGCGAAGTCCTACGTTGGTTTGATGGCCGCACTCGTCGAAGCACAAGGACTGTTCAGCCGCGACGACGTTGCATCGAAGTTCATTCCCGAGTTGACAGGAACTGCGTTCGGAGACAGCAAGATTCAAGACCTGTTACACATGGGCACCGATGTGACCTACAGTGACCGAAAGTTCTATCGCACCGTCGAAGCCAGCCGATTCTGGGCCGTTGTCGCCCCGAACCTGCGCCCTGCGAATTATCGCGGCCCGGAGACCATCCTCGAGCACCTCGCCACCGCACGAACCGCAGGCCCGACAGGCACCGAATTCCGCTATGAGAATGGCAATGTCGAGACGGTAGGCGAAGTATTGCGCCGCGTGACCGGGACTTCTCTCGCCGAACTTCTTAGCGAACTGGTCTGGTCTCGGATCGGAGCCGAGGAAGATGCGTTCTACATCGTCGACTCATCCGGAACAGAAATGGCGGCCGGCGGTTTCAGCGCAACCCTTCGAGACGTAGCCAAAGTAGGTGAGATGATCCGCTGTGACGGCGCCGTTAGCGATCGTCAGGTGATCCCACCCAGCATCGCGCGATCCCTGACCGCAGACGTACCCGCAGGTTATCCCTCGGAAGTCAGAAGCCCGCGCGCACCTGTCGACTCTCCCCCGACGATGAGCTACCACGACTACTGGTGGATCCTCAACGACCCGTTCGGATCGTTTATGGCAAGCGGAATCCACGGCCAGAGACTTTTGATCTCGCGCAACCTGGAATTGGTCGTCGCTCATTTCGGAGCCCACATCCTCTCCCCCGCGACAGGCACCCCGGACTTCGTACCCGCGTTCATTCAGGTCGGCACTCACCTGACGTCGAGCCCGCGTGAGCTGGCCCCCTCCAACCAAACTTCGCAGGCCGAAGAGTAGTAGCCCTAACAATGCTCAACCTCACCCGGAGCGGCACGACGAGTTCAGCGCACTGAACATTATTGAGCCGCAACGACTCCGAACATCCCATGCATACCAGAAACAAAGCGCCGGGCGAAAACCTGACCTATTTGGGCGAACGCATATCATTACACGACCCCACACCAAATCACTCATGCAGAATAGAAATGAGCGTGTAATGCACACCCCCCAGATCGGAATCGTCACCGGCGCAGGCTCAGGACTAGGACGGGCCACCGTCACCCAGCTCCGCCAACTCGGCGCAACAGTCGAAGCATGGGACAAGAACGAACACACGCTCGCCACCCTTCCCACCGACGAACACGTGCGCACCCACGTTGTCGACATCACCGACGAATCTCACGTGAGCACCGCCGCTGCCGAAGCAATCTCCCACCACCAGGGAATCGACTTCGTCGTCAACTGCGCCGGCGCCTATCTCTATACCTCCCTCGAAGAAACAACCACCGAACAGATCCGAAAACTCCACGACCTCAACATCATCGGACCCACCCTCGTCGTGCAAGCCTTCCTACCCGCTCTACGCTCATCACGCGGTTCCATCGTCAATGTCGCCAGCACCGTGGCACTCAAACCCACAGCCAGCAACTCGCACTACGCAGCCTCGAAAGCCGCACTTGCCCAACTCACACGATGCTGGGCCCTCGAACTAGGCCCCGACGGCATACGCGTCAACGCCATCGCGCCAGGCCCCATTCGAACATCACTGTTCCGCAACGCCGGCATGACCGAAGCACAAGAGAACGAGCTCCTCGACACCCGAACAGCCACACTCCCACTTCGACGCGCCGGCACCCCCGAAGAAGCCGCGATCTGGATCGCACGCCTAGCCCTCGAAGACAATTGGACCACCGGGGCGATCATCCCCGTCGACGGAGGCATGTCTCTGTGAACACCGCTATCCGGCGCCCTCGGAACAACCAAGCAAACGTACCCAACGGGATGCACGAAACCGAGTGATTCCCCCACCATCATTGGGGCTTCGGGCAGAGGCCCGACCTCAGTGGAGGGGGACTGTCGCTAGGTCTGTGCCTATCGGGCCGCTGGACGGCTTAACCAACTCACCAGGCATTCGGCAACGACCCCAGCCGACGCCGAGATTCAAGTTTGATCGGGGTATACGTCCCGGCCCACAATTCCTCACTCACGCACAATAAGCCGAGCGGCCACGCGAGGCGGCTACCTGCTGTTCGCCGCTGAATAGGCTTCGCCGCCGGCCCCTATTCCAATCCTGCAGTGGTATGGACTTTTGAGAGGCAGCAGTTGGCTCAAACCCCCTATCACCCAACGCAACCGACCACGCGTAGCGGGAGATCGCCAAAAGATCGAACACCGCGACCTTGGGCACAGCTTCGATCGCCCACATGAATTCGTCTTTACCCTCCTCTGTCCATCTGTGACCATGTGGCAAGTGTGCGGGCATTGGACCGGCACGTGCCGTGGCGTTACGGCACGTCAGCGTTACCATGTCCTCGGCGGCGATTGCCGTAACCCGAACATTGTGTGACTGGAAAAGAGGCGACACAGGACGAACCTTTCCCTCGGCAATCAGGACGACCCTCACTGTCGTCGGCATGGGCGGCCCGTAACTGACCATGAAATCGAGGTCAGAATAGACGCGTGACCATGTGGATAATCGCAGCCGTAGTTGAGCTCGCCGCGATCGTTGCCCTCGGCGTCCTCCTCGTCGTGTCGAGAAAGAAGCTCAGGGACACACGGAACGCACTCGAACGAATCCGGAGCGACTCGCCTCGACGTCGATGGCGGGGAATCGCCTCACGGGCGCTGCGTGCCCTCTACCCGCGGGCCCAGGACGACGAACTCCTCAGATGGAAGCTCATTCGCTGCTTCCAAAGCTTCAACAACGAGGCGATCAATACGCTGCTGACCGGCATCGAACACAACGATCCGAACCCCGCGATCCGCCAGGAAGCGCATCGCTCCCTGACTGTCCTAGCCGGTCGATCGAAGATGTGAAGCCCGAACGCACTGACGCGACATAGTCCAGAAACTATCCCGGTTCATTGCCGACCTTTGGAAGTGGCATTGATAGATCGAGAACAAAATTGCCGTGGTATCAGCCTAGGGGCGTGTCAACCACAGGCCCCGGCTCGCTCCGTTTCTGCACAGTACACACGGTCGAATACGAGTTACGTTGCCATGCAAACAATCTAGGATTCAGTGACGCCAGCTCCGCCGAGGTCAGGCCGAAGGGTTCTTCTGCCAAACGGTTGACGAGGAATTTCAGCACAAGGCCGCGGCGATGATGTTCGACGTCGGGGGTTCTGGCACACGTCGTAGGCGTCACGTTGCAGCGCATGGACTTCCCTGCCTCGGGACGATCCTGCGAGCAGAACATACGATCAACGCAACTGCGATACGACGGCATCAACGACCAGTTCCACGATCACTTCGGCGACACGCTCCCCGAAGCGGCGAAGCCCACTTCGACGAATTGCAGTCACTCGACCCTCTCGCCCAAAGATGCGGCTAGCTGAGAGGAGGTTCGCGCCCGAGTGCGACGAAACAAATGTTGGGCAACCGGCCGCCACGCGCCAAAATCGCCACGACGCGACACCTGCTGGTAGACGAGGGAATTAAGGCGATCCTGTAACGCAACCGCCAGGGAGAAGCGCCGCCCCAATGCTAGGCAGCAGCGTTGTGCGAGCTGCGGTGAGGTTCGCTACGGAAGCGCGATGCGCGGCCGTCCATCTTGCAGGCCTTCCACACCAGGCGCGAGGCACGGTTCATCAGGCCGGTGTCGGTGGCCAGCATGCGGACGTCACCGAAGTAGTTGCGCAGGGTCTGGCGCGACTCGGGCAGATCCCAGAACAGGTCCTTCTTCACGGACTTCGGGATGTCGAACTGCTTCCAGAAGGACTTCGGCGGGATGACGATGGCGTCACAGAGAATGCGCATGACGATCGGGAACAGCAGCGAGAGGACGAACCGGTTCGGGCGTGACATCAGCGGGATGCGAATCGAAATCACGACATCCGGATCGATTAAAGCCAGGTTTCGAGCCATCAGCACAGAAACCACCGCAACGAAACCACATTTCACAGGAATTCACTTCCGAACCGCAGGTGAGGAGAATGCACTTACTCCCAAAAGCGTTGAACTGCACCGATACATTCGGACAAATGGAGCAAAACAATTGGTGCAGTGCATGTTACGGCGGTCAGTAGGACACGACAATCATGATGGCGCGGCGCCGGACGCGCGGACGGCAGCCAATTCCGAGAGCGAACGCACACGGAGCCGCCGGAAGTCATCCCGCGCCGAGCCACCTCGAACTCTTGCACGAACCAATGTTCCCATCATGATCGACGAACAACCGTTCCTACAACCACAACGCAATGTCAGTTCGAAAATGGAGTCGCCTCGCGCAGGTTGCCCCGGACACCAGTGGCGCGTACTCCAAGCCGTGACAACGCCAGCCGCAAAGGCGGAACGAGCATCGAGATCATGCACGTGAGCGGGTATCTCGCACGTTCTGCGCAACACCTCCGGCAGCATCGTGCAAAGAAGGGCAACGGAAGCACACATTTTCCGTGACCTGCACACACATCAATACGGCGTACGTTCTCAGTGGAGCCCCCACCGGCCGATGCCGGTCAGGGACTCCATGAGGTGAGACGTCCCCGTGTTGAGCACACATCGCGGAGACCCACTTATTGCGCCGGGCTCTTTGTTCCACCCGGCATCTCCACCCTAAAACAGTCCCTTGGATTCGGATGACGGGCGATTGGAACCGTCACCAACCGCGAGCCCACACCATAGCTTCCGGAGCGAGTTTCGGCTTCTGGCTGACCATGCAAGACGAATACCGTTCCACTGCAAACTATCTCGGATCGCCCTCGAAGCCCACGAACGGGGCACACTTCGCCAGCCCCTGGAGCGCATCTCGATCGGTCATTGAACCGAATCATTCGAATCGGTTGGGTTATGCCAGAGGTGGGAGATGGACAACTTGTCCTGCATAAGCCAGGCCGGCACCGAATCCGAGCAGCAGCGCCGTGTCTCCGTGTCGGGCCTCGCCGGAACGGAGAAGTTGTTCCATGGCCATCGGAATCGATGCTGCGCTGGTATTTCCGCTTTCGGTGATGTCGCGGGCAACTGCGACGGTGTCGGGCAGTCCCAGCGTTCGTACGAGCGCGTCGGTGATGCGACTGTTGGCTTGGTGTGGAACGAACGCGTCGAGGTCGTGGGCCGTGATTCCAGCTTTGTCCAGTGCGTCGCGGCAGGCCTTCTCCAAAAAGGTTATTGCCCAGCGAAATACAGCCTGGCCGTTCATTCGGATGTACGGTCGTTCACTGCGTTCGCCGGATTGCTCGGCCGCAGCGACCTCGGCGAAATACTGGGTGAAGTCCTTGTCCTGCTTGATTGCAGACGTCTGGCTTCCATCCGAACCCCATGCGACCGGACCGATACCTTCGGACTCGGACGGACCGACCACGACTGCTCCAGCCCCGTCCGCGAAAATGAACGCACAGGTACGGTCGGTCGGATCGAGCAGATCGGAAAGCCGTTCCACGCCGATCACCAGAACATGGCGTGCCTGACCCGCGCGGACGAGGGCTGCGGCGTTGCCGAGCGCGTAGCAAAAGCCCGCGCACCCAGCTGAGACGTCGAACGCTGCGGTGTCGTGCAATCCGAGTTCCGTCGCCACGACCGCGCCCGCGGAGGGGCCGAGCACCATTTGCGACGATGTCGCGAGTACGACTGCATCGATCTGTTCGGCGGCGATTCCGGCCGCGGCGAGTGCGCTGCGAGCGGCGCTGACGCTCATCGCCACGATGGTTTCGTCCGGTTCCGCCCACCCGCGCGCTGCAATTCCCGACCGGGTGCGGATCCATTCGTCGGAAGAGTCGATACGATCGACGATTTCGGAATTGGGGACACTCCGTCGGGGCCGGTAAACGCCCAGCCCCAAGAGGGCCGTATGAGTAACGGAAGGTGCTGTGGAAATGAGCACGGAATCCTCTCCGGGGGACCTGACAGTCCACGTCCCCTGCATCTAACATGAACCAAACAGCCCACACAAACGCACGCGCCGCCAATGCCCTCTTGTTAGGGGCACAAAATCGCGCTGATAGCTCTTCCAGTGGGCAATCCGACCTTGTATGGTGTCGCCTGGATATGAAGCGCCGCTAAATTATTCGAATTGCCAACCCGCGAACCACCGCACGGTTGAGAACAGCCCGGAGACAACGCTTGTGGAATGCTTGACCCGGGCGTTTACAGCGGATGTGCCGCCCCTACCGCATGAACGCAGGCATGCGCCCAGGTATCGCCCACAGCTCTGCGCCCAATTCCTGCGGGATTGTGAATTCGTTCATCCGAATGACGAGGTTGCGATCGGCAGACGCTCGGGTTACCAACCTGAAGCCTCCATCGAAGCAAAAACCGGGGAGCGGGCGCACCTGTGGGTTGTATTCCAGCACCGAATCGAATTCGCGCAGTATGTCGTAGAAATCTCGCAATGCACCGAGTTGAAATTTACACATGCCGACGCCGCCTGTTGCGATGAAGCGAACATGACTCCGCACACTACGAGCCGGGAAAGAATTGAGATGTTCCGCCTGGACGACCCAGGGCAGAGGATTCATGCCGTCGATTTCCGAACGAAAGAGAGTGCCTCTGACCAGGTATCGCGGTGCCGATTATTGCGATGGACGGAGTCGAGTGCAGTCATTTCAGTTTCACAGCCATGCTGTGGCAACGGTTCGATCTGAGCTAGTTCTTCCTGAGTCCATGAAGAATTCTGTGGTCTCACGACGCCGAAGACCATGTTGTACCAGAAGCGCGTTCTGAGAATCCGTGACATCCATCATGACGATCAGGGTCCTTGCCTCAATTCCTTGATCGGCGGCGTTGGCGCACCGATCGGGGCAGCGCCACTGTTGCGACTGAAAAAACAGTACGTTCGCTTCCGGTGCCAACGGATCCGAGCGGGAACTTCCGCGACGCCTAAACTGGCAGAACACCAGTTAAGAATACCTCCGAGCCAACACAACGAGCCCGGTCACTAGCCGCCAAGTGGGCTCGTCCATCGTTCGCCGTGCACGCTCACACGCAGATGTCGGTAACCCCTGTCGGTTCTGCGGTCCGACCGCGGTGTGCGGGTTGGGCATTTTCAGCACTCGAACTCCTGATTCCCTCGACCGCATGCCGACCCTCAGAGTTGCGTGAACGAATCGACCGACAGGAAGAACCCGGCTCCGTTGGAAGGGTCGGTGTCGGTACAGGTGAGTCCGTCAGTCGCCGATCCGCAGGTGACGGCGATGCCCTGGGTGAGTTCGAAAGTCACCCGCTGCCCGTATCCCAGAGTGTGCGGCGATACGTAGACCTCGCCCTGCGTGACGGTCGCACACGGAAGCGTCCCGCCCTCCAGATACCCGAACAGATCCGCTCTGCCCTGTTCGTCACCAAGACGGATCTTGCACAAACTGTCGGTCATCACCGTGTGCGGCCGACCTCGTGTCTGGCACGCCAACGTCGAACTGGACACCCGACACTGAATTTGGCTACTCGGGGTGCCGAACGAGTATCCCGACCCCTCCACGAATGCCGAGAGCGGCAGTGACGCGGCCTCGGGGGCGGTTTCGATCGGCGGCCGGCCCGAACCGCCATCGACGGTAGCAGCATCCGACTCCGAGGGAGGTGGGCCTGTCCCATCCGACGGGGCGACCGTGGTGATCGAGGTTGCGGGGGCGCCGGCGGGCGAGTCCAACGAGCAACCCGCCACGAGAGCGGTGAGGGCAACAGCTGCGCACACCAGGACTCCGCGCCCTGTGAACGTGAACATCGAGACCTCCAGCCCGCCGGGATTGATACGTGTGCACACCGTGTCGCCGGTTTCCCCCCATTCGTTACCGCCCCGCGCCACCCGGCGTTTATGTCTACGGCGCTGCGTCCAGGATTCGACACTCACCAGCACAGGCTCGAAGCTGTGGCGAGCATGTTGACCACGACAACGGTCGACAACACCACCGACAGCACCGCGAGCACGGCCCCAGTTCCGGTGCGGAGGCGAAGCGCGCACACGACAAAGACCCCGGACCACACGGACAACGTCGCGATCACCAGCCATCCGCCACCGGCCATGTCTCGTTCCGCGGGTCCGTCACAGCTCGTGTCGATCGATCCCCACAGACCGAACAACACCACGACCGCAGCCGCGAGCGTCAGCGGCCACCAAAGCCCGTGTCGACCTCGGACTACGTTTTGTCGAGGCCCCCGGTTCCGAACTTCTGGTGCCGGCCAAAGCTCCCGGGCAGTCGACTCACAAGATCGGGCTCACCAGCACCGAGGACGTGAACGACGAAGTCGGATCGCTGAAAGCCATCGCGTATCTACAGAACGGCCGGTAGGACACTAACTCGCCGCCACGCAACCACTCACCGGCACGCTGCACGAAAGTCCCTGTTCTCCTTATCGGAGAACAGGGACTTTCTTCACCGCGGGGGAAGGTCGCTGCGACGTGTCAGCTCAGGCCGAAGATCGCGCCGATGATGGTCCGAGCAGCCTCGAAGAGCGCATCAACGGACGGGACACCGATTTCAGAGCTGATGGAAAAAAGGGAACCCAACATACGATCCTCCGGAGATAGTTTCTGAATGGCTTACTGCCACAAGGAAAATGCTACGGGTTCTACTTGTGGAACGGAAGCATGGGGACCCCGAGTGTGACAACTCCGGACCAAAGTCCCGGCACCGCAGATCTACTGCACCCCAGCATGATTGCTCTCCCCCGCTTCGGATTCGACGCCTTCAGGATTGTCGACGAGGACTTTCGCAACACTCGCCAAAGCCTCCATGCTCGACATTTCCGCGTGAGAGCAGTCGACCAGGTACGGCCGCAGTGGCCCCACCAGTTGGGACCATTTTTCGACCAGGTGACGATGTTCAGGCAGATCATGCTGCGCCACAAACAATTCCACTGAGCCGAAATAGCGCCGCGGCGTGTGGTCCCGAACGATTCGCGACAGTTTTTCAACCCGCCCCACTACGGATTCGAGAACCGTATCGGAAAGGAAATCCATACCGGTCTGCCTTCGGATCTCTGCCGCAACGTCTACGAAAGTCAATGCTGCAGTTTCAGTTTCAACCTCAGCTAGTCCGATCTGTGCAAACAGTTCGGAAGGTTTCGGAGCCGCTTGTACCGATGGCATCATCTCCGGCAACAGCGCGTCGAGCATGACAACCGAACCGACCAGATCGCCCGTCTCTTCGAGTTGGCTCGCCATCTCGAGCGCGATCGTTCCACCGGCAGACCAACCCAGTAGATGGTATTCACCCGACGGCTGCACATTCCGTACGGCATCGACATACCCCGACGCCAACTCCGCCACCGTGCCGGGTAGCTCACCTGCACCCGTTGCCTGGATGCCGTATACCCGTCGACCTTCGAGCTGACCGACGAGTCCGACGTAGCACCAGGCAATTCCGCTGACCGGATGCACACAGAACAACGGCGGCCTTAGGTCATCAGGATTGCCGCCCAACATGACGATCGTGTCCAGCGGATCCGAATGGAACGAATCACCCTCCACGACGTCGGCATGAACGAGATCCATCCGAGAGGCAAGCTCCGCCACAGTTCGATCGGTGAAAATCCATTGAACCGGGAAATCCCTGTTCAGGGTCTCACGCAAGCGCGAAGCCACTCGAACTGCACCCATGGATGTCCCGCCGAGCTCGAAGAAGTCGTCGTAGCGGCCCACCGATTTCGCGCCGGTCACGCCCTCGAATGCCTGTGCCACTTGACGTTCGGTATCCGAGACGGGTCGATCCACACTCGACCCTACCTGCGGCGAAGGAGCAGGAAGTGCCGCTACGTCTATCTTCCCCGAAGCGAGCAACGGGACCACTCCCATCACCGTCACCGAAGAAGGCAGCAGGTGCTTCGGCAGCAGGCCGGAGACAAACCCGCGAAGCTCCGATTCCGTCACCGAACCGTTTTCCGCCAGCGTTACGTACGACCGGAGTTCAGCGGATCCGTGCCCGTCGTCAGAGACGACGGTAACCGAGAAGATCACTGCTCCATGGCTTGACAGAGCCACGTCGACCTCCGCCGGTTCCACGCGGACACCCCGCACCTTCACCTGTGCGTCGTTGCGCCCCAGGTACTCGAGCGCTCGGTCGTGACGCCTACGACGCACGAGGTCACCCGTGCGATACATCCGAGTCCCCACCGCATAAGGATTGGCGACAAAACGCTCGGAAGTCAGACCCGGAGAGGCGACGTACCCCCGTGCCACATTCTCGCCGGCGAGGAATAGTTCTCCCGCAACGCCATCCGGAACCGGTCGGAGCCTCTGATCGAGAACAAACGCCGTCGTGCCAGGTACCGGGGTGCCGACGGTGACGTCCCCGTCAGTGATCCGCGCGGAAATCGATGCCGCGATCGTTGATTCGGTCGGTCCGTATCCGTTGACGATGCGATGTCGGGGTGACCACGCCGACGCAAGGCGGGCAGAGAGCGGCTCCCCCATCGATTCGACGATCAACGGTTGCACTGCATCCGGATCGACTGTGGCCAGGACCGTTGGCGTCACGATCAGATGTGTGACGTCGGCAGCGATCAGCAGATTCGTGAGTTCCTCTCCCCCGTAGACGAAGTCAGGAGCCAGAATCAACGTTCCACACCCTGCCGCCGCCAGAAGAATCTCGATCACCGACGCGTCGAAGGTCGACGACGCCAATTGCAGGACTCGGGGGCCACGATCGAGCTCGGCGATCTCGGCGTGCGCGGTGTAGACGTTCATGATGCCGCGGTGTGAAACCTCGACACCCTTGGGTCTTCCCGTGGAACCCGACGTGTAGATGACGTAGGCGAGGTTGTCGGGATGAGCCGGCGTTGCCGATACCTCGACAGCCCCACCAGCAGTGCAGGATTCATCCATCGCCACCCACTCGACGGAGTCCGGCAAACTCTCGGATGCACCTCGCGCTGTCAAACCGACAACCGAACCGCACTCCTCGACCATCGTCTGTCGGCGCGCTGTCGGCAGCGCCGGATCGAGCGACAGCCACGCTGCGCCTGCCCGCGCTACCGCCCACAGCGCAACGATCCACAGATGCCCGCGACCGAGCGCAACGGCCACCACGTCATCGGGTCCGATTCCTCGGACCGCCAACTCGCGAGTCCAGTGCGACGACTCCTCGTGCAGGTCGCGATAGGTCCAGCGCCTGCCGTTCTCTTCCAGCGCGATGCCGTCGGGTGCCTGCCGCAGCGCGCGTTCGAAAATGTCCGCAATCGTCAGCGGTTCGACGTGTCGAGGATTCGCAGCCGTCAGCGCCGAGCGTTCGAGACCGGACAGCAATTCGATCTCCCCGACCACGATCTCGGGTTCACCTGTCACTGCTTCGGCGATACGTGTCACCCGCTGCATGAACAGTTCCGCCGTCGACGCGCGGAATCTGTCTGTGGCATACAGCAATCGAATCGTCAGACTGTCACCGGTGTCGACCAGGTCCCACGTCAAGTCGTAACCGGTCGACGACCCTGTCTTGTCGATGTCGAAGACGGTGATGCCGTCGATCTGCGGCACGTCGAGCGCTCGCCGATATGCCAGCATGACCGTGAACAGGGGATGCTCGTTCATCCTGCGCGGCGGATCGACCTTCGCAACTACATCGTCGAACGAGACGTCCGCGTTCGCCATTGCCTCCAGATCGACACGGCGAACCTCGTCCAGGACAGCAGCGAAGCGGTCGGAGGAGTTGATCCTCGTGCGCAATGCGACAGTACCCACCATCATGCCGGCCACGCTCAGCAGCGCCGGATCGTTCCGCAGACTCACAGCTGCTCCCACCACGACGTCGTCTGTGACGCACTCGCGAGCGAGCAGCACGGCAATCACGCTGTGGACAACCATGAATACCGTAACGCCATGCGAACGAGCCAACGCCGACAACGCGTCATAGGTGGCACCATCGAGGACTTCCGTCACCATCTCGTCGGATCGTGAAGACACCGGACTCCGGGGGTTGTCGACGGGTAGAGCCAACACATCCTCGACGCCACCAAGTGCGTTCGACCAGTAGTCGAGTTGCCGATGCGCCACGCTCAGAAGATCCTCCGGATCGCCCAAGCTCTCTCTCGCCCAGAGACTGTAGTCGCCGTAGCTGATCCCCTCAGCGGAGCGATCCCATTCCCTTCCGCGCACCCTCGCCTCGAAGGCTGCCGCGAAATCGGCAAGGATCGGGCCCATCGACGCACCGTCGATTGCGATGTGGTGAACAACCAGTACCAGGACAGTCAATCCTGCAGAATCGGCTCCTGCATTTTCGCTGAACACACGCACACGGAACGGAACATCTCGTTCGAGATCGAACGGCACAGTCGCGAAGGCCGAAGCGCTCGCACGGATATCGTCGACGCACTCAGCGGTGAGATCGACTGCAACAGAGTCTCTTTCAACCTGTTGTGGACCGAGTTCACCCGGAACAAACACAGTTCGCAACACGGCATGGTGATCGACGACGTCACCGAGGGCGCTGCTCAAAACCGAACGATCGATGTCGTCTGCCAGGACCGCTGCAAACGTCAGGTTGTACGCAGTCGATTCCGGCTGAAGCTGATTGATCAGCCAAAGTCGTTGTTGCGAGGGCGCCAGTGGGGCCGGCATGCCGGAATCACGTCGAGTCAGTTCGCGGCGCTTGCCATCGGACGCGCTCGCCGACAGCCACTGAGACATCGCTCGCGGCGACGGATTGTCGAAGACGGCGCGAACAGGCACATCCCGCGCGAAGATCGAGGCGAGTCGACCTGCCACCGCTGCTGCGGCCAACGAATCACCACCTGATTCGAACAGGTTGTGCAGAGCGCCGAAACTTCCGGACACGTGTTCCGACATGACAGCGGTGACGAGTTCCTCCGAAACCGTCACTGCTGCATCGGGCGCCTGGCTCTCGAACACATGGCGCCGCAACGCATCTGCGTCCAGTTTTCCGTTCGTCGTCAGCGGGATCGACTCCAATACGACCACGCGGCCGGGCATCAGATACGCAGGCAACATCGCGGCCAACTCGATTGTCAGCTGATCCGCCTCCACACCATCGCCAACCGCGCACGCAACGGCGATCTCGTCGACGAGGACAACCGCCGCAGCCTCGACGCCCGTGCACCGCCGCAGAGCTGATTCGATTTCGGCGGGCTCGACGCGGATTCCTCGCACGCTCATCTGACGGTCGGAGCGTCCGACGAATCCGAGCGTGTCATCGGTGCGGCGGTGAACCAGATCACCGGTCCGATAACGGCGGCGTCCACCTGGTGCTGCGACGAACGAGCTGGCGGTGCCGGCGGGATCTCCGGCATAGCCCATCGCAAGCCCGGGCCCGCTGACGTACAACTCACCGATCCCGGCCCACGGCACCGGACGCAGTCGCGTATCCAGTACCTCTGCACCGATTCCGGCGAGCGGAACTCCGATGGTGACCCGATGATCCACCTCGGCGACGGTCGTGACCACCGTGCATTCCGTCGGTCCGTATGCGTTGAGCATTCGCGCGCGGCGACTCCATGCACGCGCGGTGGAAGGTGAGAGCACATCGCCACCGACTGCCACCACCTCCAATGAGTCGAACCGCTCCGGAGCCATGGTGTCGAGTACGGCCGGAGTGGACAACATGTGGGTGACGCCGCGTTCTGCGACGAATTCTTCGAGTGCCCTTCCGCCGAAAGCCTCCCGAGGAGCGACCGCCAAGGTAGCCCCGGCACCGATCGCCAACATCATCTCGAGAATCGCCGCATCGAACGTCGGTTTGTAACCGTGCAGCACAACCGAGTCCGAAGTCACGCCGTACTTCCGGATTGCGTCGTCGGTAAGAAGGCCCAGTCCTCGGTGGGTGACTGCAACGCCTTTCGGTTCACCAGTCGACCCGGACGTGTGAACGACGTACGCGACTGAATCCGGATACTGCCGACCGGGAACGGGGCTGCGGTCGGAGAGCACTGTGCGCAGTTGCTTCAGCCGTGCCGGCGGCAGGTCGGGGTCGATCGGCACGAATGCCGCGCCCGTTTTCGAGATCGCCAACATTCGGACCAGGTACGCGATAGTCCGTACCGCCGGAATCTCGTACACGGCACCCGGTCCTGCGCCCCGAGCCACCAGTTCCCAGGCTTGGGCATCCGAGGCAGAGTCGAGTTCGGCATACGTCACCGTGCGCTGCCCGTCGTCGAGAGCAATGTTGTCAGGGAATTGCGCCGCTGTGGCGGCGAAAATCTGGGTCAGCGTCCGGGACGAATCGACCTCGACAGCAGTCCAACTGGGCGCCGCGCCCACCGCGAGATCCGAAACGAGTACTGGCACATCCTCGGCCATCGAGGTGAGCACTCTCGACAGTTGTCGAGCAACAGCAACGGCGCTCGAAGGATCGAACGCGCTCGCGGCATAGATGAGCGCTCCGGTCAATGATCCGTCGACAGCGGGTGCGAGCGAGACGTGCATGGGGAACTTCGTTGTCGCGGTCTCGATTTCGCGAGCCTCAATCGTGAGACCGGCCACCTCCACGGCAGGGATCGCGAAGTTCTGCAGACCCAGCGCAATCTGGGGAGTTCGTCCGCCGAGCAGCTCACCAACCAATTCGGCAGGAACAGAGCTATTTTCGAATGCTGCCACATCAGCATGGAAAGCTGCACCCAATAGAAGGTCGATCGGCACGTCCCCGTCGATCCGAAGGCGAAGAGGCACCGTATCCACGAACATGCCGACCACGCCGTCGAGCTCAGGCGTACGCCGTCCGTCGACAGCTGTCGCGATCACGACATCGGGATTTCCACTCAGCTTGGCAAGCACCACGGACAACGCCGCATGAACCACCGCAAACAGCGAGACCTTCAATCGATCGGCTCGCGCCTGCAGTGCCGAGGTGATGACGGCTGGAATCACGAAGTTCACTCGCTGCGCTACGGAATCCGGCCCGCCATCAGAATGATCCACCGTCAGCGGCGACACAGATGTCACACCGTCGAGCGTTCGGCGCCAGAACTCCTCGACGACAGGGGAAACGTCACGTGCTGCCTCCCACGCGGCAAAATCCCCGTACTGGATCGGCAGCGGAGACCATTGCGGATCCAGTCCAGCTCGTCGCTTGCCGTAAGCGGTCAGCAGGTCGCCGACCACCGTTCGCATCGACACCCCGTCGACTGCGATGTGATGAAAGCTCACTGCCAGAATGTGCCTGACCGGTGACACCTGGAGCAGCATCCAGCGCACCGGCAGGTCTGCCGCTACATCGAAACCGCGCGAGCCGAACTCTCGCAGCAGCACCTCGACCTCGATGTCGGCGACCAGTCGCGTTTCCATTGTCAGGGGGGTCGGAGGATCCACGACCTGAACCGGTGGAGTGCCCGGATACCGGGTTCTGAGGACGTCATGACGGCCGACAAGATCCGTCGCTGCGTGACGCAGCGCGGGCACGTCGAGTTCACCGTCGATCTCGATGCAGATCGGCAGGTTGTACGCACCGCTCGACGTGTTCCGCTGGTTAAGTACCCACATCGCACGCTGGTTCCGTGACAGAGGTGCGGGCGTGGGGTCGCGCCGCGGTTCCAGTCGGACAACATCGGTCGCCGGGCCACTCTGCTCGAGCGAATCGATCCGGGCCGCCAACGCCGCAACTGTTGGATGCTCGAATACGGTCCGGAGCGGAACAACCAGCCCAAGGGAACTACTCAAGAGCGAGGTAACCTCCGCGGCCGACAGCGAGTTGCCGCCGAGCGAGAAGAAGTCTGCGTCGCGGTCGTCCTCATTCCCGCCGAGCACCGAAGTAAAAGCTTCGGCAACAAGGCGTTCTGTGGCAGTGGCCGGCCCCTCTGCACGGGAAGCTTCCAGTGTCGGCGCCGGGAGACGGGCGAAGTCGACCTTGCCGTTCCGCATCGGAAGCGCGCCCTCGATTTCGACGATGACATGCGGAACCATGTACGTCGGAAGGACTTCTGCGACAGCGGCGCGAAGTTGACCCGTGTCAACTCTTTCGGCATCCGAGCTTCGCACGTAGGCGACCAACAGAGGACTTCCCCCCTGGGCCGACCGAACCCCGGCGACGCAGAAATCGACGTTCGCGACAGACTGAATGACTGCCTCGATCTCACCCGGTTCGATCCGGACACCGTTGACCTTCACCTGCACGTCGGTTCGCCCGAGATAATGCAGGCGATACGTATTGCCTTCAGATTTGGGGCTTTCCGGCTTCCACATCACCAGATCGCCGGTCCGGTACATCCGGGCTCCTGAACTGGTTGCCACGAATCGTTCCGCGGTTCGGGCCGGTTGGCCGGCGTAACCGCGCGCGAGCATTCGACCGGAGAGATACAGTTCACCGGCGACTCCCGGCGGCACGGGTTCGAGTCGATCATCGAGCACGACGGCGTCGACCCCGGCCAGTGGATACCCGACGGATCCGTCGTGAGTGTCAGCTGACAGATGGTCGATCGACAGTGGTTCGGTAGCAAGCGAATACATCGCGGACTCGGCAGGTCCGTATCCGTTGATCACTCTGCGTCCGGCTTGCCAGCGCTTCGCCAACGCACCGCCGAGTCGCTCGCCCCCGAACATCACCGTTGCAAGGTCCGGCAGCGACGGATCGCCGATCGAGGCGACGATAGTAGGTGTGGCGCACAGATGAGTAATTCGCTCGCGCCTCAGTGCTGATGCAAGTCCCGAGCCGAACAGTTGGTCGTCCTTCGCCAGAACGAGCGTCGCCCCGGACGCACTCGCAATGAGCGCCTCGAGCAAAGTCATGTCGAACCCTGGCGCTCCGCGATGGAATACGCGCGAACCCGGACCAGCCGAGAATCGACGGGGCAGGTCTTCGGCGATCACGCCGAGCCCGCCGTTGGTCACCACCACGGCCTTCGGAGTTCCAGTCGTTCCTGACGTGAAAACTACGTAGGCCGCGAGGTTCTCGGAATGCTGTCGCACCCAGTCTGCGTCCTGGCCACCACCGGCGTCGAGGCCGCAGACCGCGCCGTCGCCCAGCGCTTCGAGGACATCGCGTACTCGCGCCTGCGGCTGTTCCGGGTCCACCAATGCCGGAGCTGCACCGACCTTCGCGATCGCCCACAATTGCACGATCGACGCTATGGTCCGATCGGCAGTCCAGGCAACGACGTGGTCCACTCCGACTCCCCCGGAACGCAACTCGTCGGCTGCGACGTCCGACTGTGCATCGAGGTCTCGGTAAGTGAGTGTGTTGCCCTCAACTTCGACCGCCACGGCGTCCGGAGCGAATTCGACGCCGTATCGCAGCATCGAGGCAAGCGTCGTACCGGAACACCGAGATGCATCGGGCCGGTCGACCGCGCCGTGTGCGGGGACGAGAAGAGCTCGCTCCGCACTCGTCAACAGGTCGATTCGCCCTACCGCGACATTGGGGTCGACAGACACTTGATTCAGGAGGTGCTCGAACCGACCCGCAAAGCTCGATACCGTCAGATCATCGAATAGATCAGCGTTGTAAACGAATTCGAGACCGAGACCACCCCCGATCCCCTCGTCCGTGACGTTGAGCTGCAGATCGAAATTTGCTTGCCTGACATCGGGCGAGATCTGAGTGACGGACAACCCCGGTATGGACCACGCGGCGGAATGAGTTGTCTGGAACGAGAGCGCCACCTGGAACAACGGATGTCGCGAACGCGATCGCGGTGGGTCGATCAGATCAACCAGCGATTCGAAGGGCATCTCTGCGTGCGCGAACGCCGCTACGTCTCGCTGACGAACCTGCTCGACCAACCGGCCGAACGACTTCGACGGATCGACTTCGGTCCGAAGAACAATCGTGCCGGCAAACATGCCGACCAGCTCGTCGAGTTCAGGTGTGACGCGTCCGGACACAACAGTGCCGACAGCTACGTCATTGCTGTCGTTGTACCTCGCCAGCAGCGCCGCGAGTGCAGCGTGGACAACCATGAACATGGTTGCGTTGTTCGATCGTGCGAGTGCTTGAAGGCCCGTCCGTACCGAACCCGAGATCTCTACCCGGCAACTCGACGCGCGGGCGGACGTCGAACGCGGACGGTCCAGGGGTAGCGTCACCTGCTCGGGAAGGCCTTCGAGAGCCTGCTTCCAGTAGCTGGATACCGTCTCGGGAATCCCCGATTCCCGTTGCCATGCGCTGTAATCGGAGTATTCGAGCGCGAGCGGCGACCACGTCGGAGCTTGCTGCGCCGAGCGAGCGATGTACGCCGCCGTGAAGTCACGTACCAACAATTCGAGCGATCGAGCATCGGCGGCAATGTGATGGACAACAACAGCCAGGATGTACTCGTCAGGCGAAAGCTGGAGAAGTGCCGCACGTACGGGCGGATCCACGGTGACATCGAAGCCCGAACCCACCAGTTCTGCAACACGATTCTCGGCGTCGTCGCCGGCGAGCGCCTCGGGATGAAACAGCGGCATCGCGTCCTCGGCGTCGAGCACCGTCTGAACCGGACGCTCGCCGACAACCGGGTATACGGTCCGCAGAGTGCGATGGCGATCGATCAGGTCGCGAATTGCCAGTTCGGCTGCAGCTACGTCCAATTCACCCGTCAGGCGTAACAAGATCGGGATGTTGTAGCCGGAGGACTCTGTATCCAACTGATTCAGAATCCACATTCGGTGTTGGGGAGCCGACAGCTGCACCTCCGCAGTGCCTGGGCGAGGTACCAAAGACAGACGAGGTACCAAAGACAACGGAGACGCTTGCCCCGTGCCGATTCGGGCGGCAGCGATGCCGGCGAGCTGATCGACGAATGGGTGCTCGAACACATCGCGGACGTCGAGGTTGCAGCCCAAAGCGGAGTTCAGGCGCGACGAGAGACGGGTGGCGATCAAGGAATTGGCCCCTTGATCGAAGAGATTCCGGACCGGATCTATATGCGGAACTTCCATCAAATCGCTCAGAATGGCTGCAACTGTCTGAGCGAAGAAGTCTCGCGACTGCCGAGACGGCTGCACTTGCGACGTCGGGTCCGGCAGTGATGCTCGGTCGATCTTGCCGTTGATCGTGACCGGCAATGACGCAAGCGGCATCAATGCCGACGGGACCATATGTGCGGGCAACAACGAACGAGCAGTCCGCAACACACCGTCGAGGTCGTGTCCGTTCTCAGGGGTGATGTAACCGACCAAAGTCGGCCCACTGTCGAGTTCTCTCACCACCACCGTGGCCTGCTCCACCGACGTGTGAGCCAACAGCGCGGATTCGACCTCGCCCGGTTCGACGCGGTAACCGCGCAGGGCCATCTGACCGTCGGCGCGGCGAACATATTCGAGTCGACCGGCTCGCCGACGGACCAGATCGCCGCTGCGGTACATCCGCGATCCTTCGAATCCGGGTTCAGACACAAATCGGGAAGACGTCATCCCTGGTTGACCCAAGTAGCCTTCGGCCACCTGCGGACCGGCCACGTACAGTTCGCCGACAGATCCCGGCGGGACGGGCTTCAACGACGCGTCGAGCACGTAGCTGCGAAACCCTGGTAGTGGGGACCCGATCGGCGAGACAGTCTCGTTACCGGAGATGAGATCGAAATTGGTTACATGGACCGTGGTTTCGGTGATTCCGAACATATTGACACCCCGCACGTCCGGGTGCCGATCGAACCAACCCTGCACGCGCCCGACGTCGAGGCGATCGCCGCCGAAAACAATCGTCCGGAGCGGAAGCAGCATTTCCTGCGTAACTTCCCCCAACGCATAGAAGGCGGCCGGGGTCTGATTCAGAACGGTGACTTTCTCCCGCACAATCAGATCCGCGAATCTTTCGGGAGAGCGCGCGACGTCACCGTCTACGATCACCAGGGATCCGCCAGTAGTCAACGCACCCCACATCTCCCAGACCGAGAAGTCGAATGCGTGCGAATGAAACATCGACCACACGTCTTCGTCGCCGAAGTCGAAGATCTCGCGAGTCGAGGCCAGCAGAGCCAACACGTTGTCCTGAGTCACCACCACACCTTTGGGCGCTCCGGTCGATCCGGACGTGTAGATCACGTAGGCGGCGGCGTCCGACTGTGGAACAGGCCAACCGGCCGTCGCTTCAGTCGTCTCGTTGACGAGGACGACAGCTTGCTCGTACCCAACGAACCGCCCAGCTGATTCGTCCGTCGACACAATCGCTTTCGGGCCTGCATCGGCAAGTATGTAGTGGATGCGAGCGTCGGGATACTGCAAGTCGATCGGGACGTACGCAGCGCCCGCGCGAACGACGGCGATGATGGCTACGACGAGGTCGACCGATCGAGGCAGGGCGACCGCCACGCGATCCCCGACTCCAATTCCTCGATCGATCAATACGGCGGCAAGGCCCTCCGAACGAACTCGCACCTCTTCATAGGTAACGCGAGTATCGCCACTCGACACCGCGATTGCATTCGGATGCCGGGCTGCGACGGCCCCGAAGAGGTCGGGCAGCGACTGCGCGACAATCGAAGGCCCCGGCACCCAAGCCAGCAATTCTTCGCGCTCCGCAACGCTGAGAACATCGATGTCGCGCAGCATGATTGACGAGTTCTCGGTAATCGAGTCACATACTCGACGCAGTCGCTCGACCCAGCTCTGCACGGTGCCCGCATCGAACAGATCGGCGGCATATCGGAAAGTGCCGCGAATACCGCTTGCGTCGCCGTCAATCGTACGATCTTCGCGCACAGTCACTTCGAGGTCGAAGCGAGGGTGCGCGGGAGGTAGCGGAGTGCCGTGGGCCGTCAAAGTTCCCACCGCGAGCTCGGAATCCGGTGCTACCGGATCGACAGCGAGAACCACTCTGAGGAAGGAACTCTTGTCGCCTGCGGCCCCACCGACCGCGCGGTCTACCACCCAGTCGAACGGGACGTCGGCATTGGACAAAGCTGCCACGTCAGCCTCGCGTACCCGACTCAAGAACTCACCGAAGGTGTCTCCGCCGCGAAGGAGCGTTCGCAGCGCCACGGTCCCGACGAACATACCGACGGCGCCGTCGAACGAAGGGTGTGTTCGGCCGGACGTCGGGGTTCCGATGACCACATCGGACGCACCGGTGATCTTGCTCAGCGCAATCGCAAGGCAGGCGTGCAACACCATGAAGGTTGTGCAGTGATGCGCTCGAGCGATCTCGTTGAGCGCCGCGTGGACGGGCGAGGGCAATTCGAAAGTCACGTCCCGAGCGGACGACGGTTGGTCCGGCCGGCGGGATCTGTCCACGGGAAGCTCAAGAGTCGGATCAACGCCGGCGAGTGCGTCGGACCAGAATTCCAGCTGGCGACGTGCCAAGCTCTGTGGATCTGATGGATCACCGAGAACGGTTCTGTGCCAAGCGGAATAGTCACGGTAGTCGAGCGCGGGCGAAGGCCAGATCGGCGACCGTCCGTCGGCGCGAGCGTCGTACGCGGAGATCAGGTCAGAAACGATCGTGGCGAACGAAAGGCCGTCCAAGGCTATGTGATGCGCAACTACGGTCAAGCGGTGGTCGGCATCGCTGCCGGAGGTGAGGATCAAACGAAGCGGCGCATCGGTCTCCAGGTCGAAACCTGCCGCAACCAAATCCGCTGACGCAGCCTCGTAATCCTCGGACGGAACCTCGATCAGAGTCACCGGAATCGCAGTCGCAACTTGGATCGGCCACGTGTCGTGATTCTGTTCGAACGAGAACACGGTACGCAAGACGAGATGGCGATCGGTCAGGTCGGCTACCGCCGCCCTCATCGCCTCTGTATCCAGTGCACCACTGAACGCGACCTCGAACGCGATGTTGTACGCCGACGACTGGGGATCGCGACGGTTGAGCAGCCATAGACGTTGTTGCGCCGGAGCGATTTCGACGGTGACCTCGTCCGAAATGCGCTCGGGCTCCACCACCCAGTCCGACCGGTCCTCACGAATCTTCTGGGCCAGACGCGCCGGAGTCGGGGCGCCGAACACGTCCCTGACACCAACTCGTCTACCGAGTGCAGAACTCACGCGCGCTGCAACATACACGGCGTCGAGGGAACTACCGCCCCAGGCGAACAAGTCGGAGTGCGGTCCGAGAACTCCGACGCCCAGGACCTCGGCCATCACCGAGGCAATCAATTCCTCGTCGTACTCGATCGGACGGTGCACGGTCGAGTGCTGCTCGGCGACCGCGGACCATGTCGGTTCAGGAAGCGCTGAACGGTCCGTCTTTCCATGGCTCGTGACGGGCAACGCTGCCAGAATCGTCACCGAACCCGGAAGCATGGAACGTGGAAGTAGTGAAGCCAGATGTTCGCGGACCGCCTTCTGACTCAATAGATGAGCAGTGCCGTCCTCACCTTCGGCCGCAGTCACGTACGCCGCAAGCGACCCGGATCGCTCGACCACCGCTGCTTGCGCAACACCGGGAGTCGACAGGAGCACAGCCTCGATCTCGCCTAGTTCGACGCGTACTCCACGGATCTTGACTTGTTGATCAGAGCGGCCCAAGAACTCGAGCTGACCGGCATCGTTCCATCGCACGACGTCCCCGGTGCGGTACATGCGCTCGCCGGCACCAGTGGCACCAAAGGGCGCCGCTACGAAACGCTCCGAGGTCAGCGTCGGGGAAAGGTACCCGCGCGCCAGTCCTGGTCCCATCACGTACAGCTCGCCCGCGGCGCCGACCGGAGTCGGTCGCAACCACGAATCCAACACCACAGCGGCAACGCCGTCGATCGGACGCCCGATCGGAGTATCACCGCCAGGCTCGAGTGGCTCGCTCATGAATGCCGCGACGGTCGCTTCACTGGGTCCGTACGAATTCACGATGTCGACATGACTCGACCACACATCCACGAGCGCCACCGGCGGTCGCTCGCCGCCGACGTTCAACACTCGAAGATCCGGCAGTTTCCGAGGATCCATCGTCAGCGGAACCGATGGTGTCGAGATCAGGTGCGTGACACCCTCGAGCCGCAGATAGTCTTCGAGGTCCACTCCGCCGATCAATCCGGGAGGAACGATCACGGCGGTCGCGCCGCAGCCGTGAGCAAGCAGAATCTCGAGGATCGCCACGTCGAACGAGGTAGCTGCCAGGAGCGCGACGCGGGAGGAACTATCGATGTTCAGTCGCCTGGCGTGAGAACGCAGCAACGGCGCAATGCCTCGGTGCGTGACCGCGACGCCCTTCGGCCGTCCGGTCGACCCCGACGTGTAGACCACGTAGGCGGTGTCGTCCAGAGACAGGTCGGCGATAGATGAACCCGCCCCCACGCGTCGATTCGCCGGCCCTTCGACGGTCTCGTCTTCCCTGGGGTCGACGACGCAGACCCAAGCCGGCACGTTCACGAGTTCGCCACCGACCACAACGGACACGTCGGCGTCGTCGAGGATGAAAGCGACACGCTCGGAGGGTGTTTGAGGATCCACGAAAAGAAGGGCAGCACCAGCCCGCACTACTGCATGAAATGCAACTACGGAATCGGTCGAGCGCTCGGTGAGGATCCCGACGACGTCACCTCGTTCGACGCCGTTCTCCACGAGCAAGGCGCACAGTGCATCCGCGCGAGCGCCGAGCTGGTCGTAAGTGATGTCCACACCTTGCTCGCGGATCGCGACGGCGCTCCCCTGCCCTGCGCCGCCTCTGACGACCGAATCGAGCGTCGCGAATCCGTCCGTCCGCGGACCTAACGCGGGGACCAGATCCTTCGCTTCGTCCGTCGAGAGGATGCGGAGGTCACCGAGCGCACGGGTAGCCGAGTCGAGGAATCCCTCGAGAAACCGAACGAACTGACGATGATGCATCGCCAGGTCACGTTCGCTGTACAGGCGTGGATTGGCTTCGAAGGACAGGCGAACGTTCTCCCCCGCGATCGACGGATAAATGCTGAAGAACAGATCTTCGGTGGGTCCGGATGTGAGGACGTGAAATTCGCCGACGACGTCGCCGAGCCGAATCGCTTCGTGAAACATCATGACGTTCACGGCCGGGCCCGCCGCCTCACGGGATCCGCCCTGCCCCTCCTGGAAGCCCATGTCCTCGTAGCGGAATCGCTGGTGGCGTAGTGCACCGGTCATCTGAACCGAGATCTGACGCACCAGTTCTTGTGGCGACAGATCCCGTTCGAGTTGCGCACGAACAGGCACGATGTTGGACAGCATCCCACCTGAACGTTTCGACGTCGCCGTGGTGCGGCCGGACACCGGCAAGCTGAGGACTACGTCATCGGAATCAGTCATGCGACCGAGATAGGACGCGAATGCACCGACGAGGACCGCCACCTCGGACGTAGTCCACTCGGTCGCGACATCCGAAAGCTGTTTTGCAAGAGTTGGATTCAGTGTCCGCACCATCATGCGCTGCGGCATGGACGTCAGGCCGGCGCCGTCGGCGAGGCGAACCGGGCGGGGCAGGCCTTCGGACATCTCCGTCCAGTACTGCTTGTCCGATCGATACCGCGACGAGGATCGGTAGTCGACGTCGAGGTCATGCAGTGCACGGACCCCGACACCACCGAACGGAGTCAGCGTCTTGCCATGAACCAGATGCGAATAGCGCTCGGCCACCCGCGCGGTGAGTGTCATCGCCGCATGTCCGTCGAGCACGAGATGATGGGCGTGCGAGTACCAGAAATAGTGATCGTCTGCCAGATGAAGCAAAGTCGCCGAGATCAGGCGGTCAGACATCACGTCAAGTGGCCGTGAGTATTCCGCTGTCATCCACTCGTTCGCGCGCTGAACCGGGTCGTCGTCGCTGCGTAAGTCGAGGTATGCGAGATCGTCGACGATCGAGTGATCGACAATTTGCGCCGGCTCGGCATCAGTGGCGACGAGGCGAACGAACGGCGACTCCAATTCATGACATGCCGTGTTCGTTGCCTCGATCAGAGCGTCGACGTCAACCGGCCCTCGTAGCTCCACGTACTGAGCCACCACGAACGGAGTTGACGGACTCAGTTGCTGCGCAAACCACAGCGCGAGCTGAGCCCGAGACAACGGAAAAGCACTCAACCCGTCACCTCACATTTCACCAGCCTTGTTTTTCACGAACATTCGATGGCTGATCACGTGAATCCATGGGAGCGAACACCACGAACGGCCGAACCGAACCCTACTGTCTCGTCTAAGTTTTCACCACTGGGCCAACACTGCTAGACATGTCGACGCAGCTTTCACGCACTCAAACGTCAGGAGCTTCAGCGGATGAACAACGACACGGTGGGACCAAAGTCCGACGACGATTCCGGGGCTGAACCGAGCGGCTCCAACACCATCCCACCGAGGGGCCCGGAGCGCGAAACGAAGAGGACGGTCACACTGCCGGGAGGCCGTCGAACTGCACTCGCAATCACGGGAACGGCACTGGTGGTGGGCGGTTTCGTGGCCTGGCTCGGGTACACGGCATACGAGGCGAAAGACAACCTTGAAGCAGCTCGCGACCATGCACAATCGGCGAAGAGTGCACTTCTGGCCGGGGATACCGGGGTCGCAGAGTCCGCCGCGGCGGAAGCCGATCGAAATGCATCCGCAGCGTACGACAACACCCATTCACTCCCCTGGAACATCGCCGCCGCAATTCCGGTCATCGGGTCGCCCTTCGACACGACGCGTCAGATGACCGAGGTCGTTCAGGGACTCACGCGTGACGTTCTCGGTCCCGCTGTCACTGTCGGAACTTCACTCGCACCAACGGAATTGGTCCAGCCTGGTGGACGCTTGGCACTCGCACCGTTACGCGAAGCGGAACCGAAATTGGCCGAAACAGCTATCGCCGCGGAATTGCTGTCGTCGCAGGCACAGGAAGTTCGCGAATCGAAGTACCTGGGCCGAGTTAACGATGCCAGAGCAGAATTGCAGTCGCAGACAAGCGAACTGGCTACCCTCCTGACGAACACCGCCACCGCGGCGCGCATCGCACCGGCGATGCTCGGCACCGACGGACCGCGCAATTACTTCATCGGTTTCCAGACCAATGCCGAAGCCCGAGGAACCGGCGGTCTGTTGGGTGGATACGGCATCGTCCGAGTCGACAACGGCGCCGCTCGGGTGGACACGCTCTCCCCCAACTCCGAACTAACACTGGACAATCAACCGATAGACCTTGGTCCTGACTTCAACCAGCTGTACGGAAACAGTCGCCCGACCACCGATTCTCGCAACAGCAACCTCAGCTCGCACTTTCCCTACGCAGCGCAGATCTGGCAGTCCCTGTGGTCACAGGAGTCCGGGGGTGAGATGGTCGACGGTGCGATAGCGACCGATCCGATCGCCCTGAGTTACATCCTCGAAGCGGTAGGACCGATCAAGATGCCCGACGGAGAGTCGGTCACCGCCGACAACGTCGTGGAACTGACCGAGTCGACTGCGTACGCTCGCTTCCCTTCCGACAACAAGGCACGAAAGCAGTATCTGCAGACAATCGCAGCTCGTGTCGTGGAGAAGATGACCGGGAACATCAAGTCGCCGAGCGCACTGCTGGAAGCTCTGGGCAAGGGCGTCAGCGAGGGCAGAATCGCCGTGTGGAGCTCTCACCCCGACGAACAATCGGTTCTCGCCGACACCGTCCTCGGGCACACCATTCCCGATGATGCCGCTCCGTACGCCGGTGTGGTGATCAACAACCAAGCCGGTAACAAGCTCGACTACTACCTCACACGAGAAATCGCCTACACAGCCCAGACGTGCACCGGCGACACCCGAAAGACAACGGTCACCGTTCGACTGACAAACAACGCGCCCGACGCCGACCTGACCGAATATGTCAGCGGGATCGTCGACAACCCCGGACGACTACCCAAGGGCACCAACGTGGCTGCAGTCACACTGCTGGCAACGACCGGCGCCAAACTCGACGCAGTCTCCGTGGGCGGGCAGATTTCGTTTGCCGTCAACGGAACCGAACAGGGCCACCCGGCATTCATGACAAGGGCCGTCATTCCGCGAGGGCAGACCGTAGAGCTGAAGTTCGATCTGACCGAGCCCACAGCCGAGGGCGAAGCCCGTGTCCCTGTCCAGCCGCTGGTCGACGAGCCGAAGATCACGGTCGACGTGCCTACCTGCTGAGCCTGACCGGCAAACGCCGACGGATCCCCCTGTCATGTCGGCGTTTGCCGCCTCGTGAACTTTCAAGAGATTTGAAACTTTGGCAAAGGCTAGCCTATGCTTCCTGACGCGCCTGGAACCGGCCGTCGGCTGCGATCCGTCGGAGTCTCACTCCTCGGCGCATCGACAACGGAAGGTTCCCCATGCGATACGCCCGTGTGCGCTCACTTCGCCGAACTGTGGCCCTGAGCGGATTGGTCATTGCCGCCCTGGTAATCGGCGGATGCAGTAACAACGACACCGCAACCGAATCAAGCAGCAGCGACTTCGAAACCGTCACCATCGAAAGTGCGCTCGGAAACGCCGTCATCACCGAAAAGCCCGAGCGAATCGTGACTCTCGGCATGGGGTCGGCGGAGACCGTGATCGCGCTCGGCACGATCCCCGTCGGCGTCGAAAAGTACGCATGGGGCAGCGACGACACCGGATATCTGCCGTGGGTGCACGAAGCGGTCACGAAGCAGGGTGGCGAACTGTCAGAGCAGTTCACCGGCGGCACCGACCTCAACATCGAAGCGATCATCGCCCTCGAGCCCGACCTGATCCTCGCCCCCTGGTCCGGCATCACCCAGCAGCAGTTCGACTCACTGAACGCGTTCGCGCCGACCGTCGCCTACGCCGAGAGTCCGTGGACCATCACGTGGGAAGACCAGATCAACGTCATCGGCAAAGCCATGGGCGAATCCGAGAAGGCGACAGCCGAAATCGACAAGATCAAGTCGCAGTTCGCGGAATCGACTGAAGCACATCCGAACTACGCCGACGTCAGCTTCTCCTTCATCTACAACACGGGCCCAGGAACCCTCGGCGTCTTCTTCGCCGAAGAGCAGCGCGTGGCCATGGTCCGCGCACTCGGCTTGCAGGTGGATCCCGTCGTCTACACCTTGACGGAATCTGAAGGAACAGACTCCGCCGTCATCGGCCTCGAGAACGCAAACCTCCTCGACAAGTCCGACCTGCTCTTCACCTTCTACTCGGACCCGGCCAATCGGGCCGAGATCGAAGCGCAGCCCGCCTACAAGGCCATCCCCGCTGTGGCTCGGGGAACTGTCATCGCTCCGACCGAACAGCCCTTCGTCACCGGTTCCTCGATGATCAACCCTCTGACCGTGCCCTGGTCGCTCGAGCGCTACGTGCCGATGATCGACGAGGCAATCGCAAAGCTGAACAAGTGATGTAGATCAGCATCGCGCGATCGAGAAGCCCGCGTCCTATTCGGATGCGGGCTTCTTGCCGTCGCGTTGGGCTTTGAATCGCATCCACTCGCTACTCAACATTCGATTGTCGATGATCCACCCCATGTAATCGCGCATGTTGAGGACACGAATGTAGGCGGGGCCGTTGGGATTTGCGTACTGCAGTGCTTCAGTCGCGAGTTTGCGTTGATTCTCGAGATACACGTGCTCTGTTTCGAGGAATCCGCCCCACACGTCGGAATCCATGACGTAGTAGTGAGTCCGATCCCGAGGCTTGCGCGTGAGCTTGACGAACCCCCGGTCGATCAACCGGCGAATGTAAGTGGACACCGATCCGCGACTGGCGCCCAGTGCCTGCGCCAACTCTTCGGCACTGACCCCTGGCGACTCGCTGATCAACAAATAGCCCGCAATGCGTCCCTCGATGCGAGCTCCACCACCGGACTGCCAGTACACTGAGAACTGGTCAATGAACCACGTGGAGAAGTCGTCACCGCGAGCAGGGCTGGCATCGCCCATTCGTTGAGCCTCCGACGTCACTCGACAACAAGAACATTGACTTCCGATTCTGCCAGCTGATGCCTACACCCACGCATTCCGCGTCGCCGCAGGGTCGCCCGAGAAGTCGTGCGCTGTGAAGTCGGCACACGTCACCGTCGTCGCCGACCCATTCGGCTCGCGGACTTGGACGACCATCGAGCTCACCGAATCACCAAGAGGCGAAGCCTGAATGGCCCGGGCGGTCAACGAAGCCGAGTCGCGCGGGTCGGTATCCACGACGCACAGATCGAGGCGGACATTTCGCGATTCACTATCAAACGATCCGCCGCCGACTGTCAATCCAGTAGGTAACTCGGATGCTCGTGAGCGCAGTGCG
Organism: Rhodococcus sp. AQ5-07; assembly: GCF_009707305.1. Lineage (NCBI taxonomy): Bacteria > Bacillati > Actinomycetota > Actinomycetes > Mycobacteriales > Nocardiaceae > Rhodococcus > Rhodococcus sp. AQ5-07. Next base: position 2,099,127 of record NZ_CP046099.1, read on the forward strand.
TCAGCCAATGCCGCCTCCACAATGGGGGCTCCTGGGCACTCTGAACCTGCAGAAAGACCACCGGATGGTGTCGCCCGCGAGGGTGACGATTGCTCCAGATCGACTGTGCATCCCACGAGTCCGATCGAGGAAGCCATGCCTACTACGCAAATCAACAGACGCCACCGACCAATTTCCCCTGCCATTCGCGACACGGTAACCGAGACGCGTCCACTACTACCGCGAAATCAACAATCCTGGTGTAGTTGCGATGAACTCGAGCTCTTCGATCGTCAAAGGCGACGCCGATGTGGAGCCAGCCGATGTCACGAACTGGGTCACCACTACTGTTTCGCCGGAGGGGTGAACAACCCGGACCGTGTCATCGCCCGAGCCATCGGGATCGACCAGGCGAGTCACCGTGGTGGCGTTGGGCAACGTCAGGATCGCGCCTGGTTCCGGGACGGCCGTACCAATCGATATTTCGACATCACCGCGGCCGTCCGATGTCGAGACGACGATTCGTTCGCACGCCCCTCCCCGTCCGTAGTCATCCGGAACCAGCGAACCGAGCGGGCGTTCCAAAGTGACCTCTTCTGCGCCGAGATCCTTCCAACGTGCATCGAGCAACTGATTCAGTCGGTCGATATCCATGCGCGTCGCAGGTGGACCGGCATTCACGGAATCGGTGTAGCAGGATGCCATCGGTGGCGGCGTCGAGTCTGGGACCGGCTCAGTCACAGCGAGCCCGGGCGCTGTCGCGACCGCGATCAGTTCGTCCATCGTCAAAAGCGGACCAGTATCCGTCGAAGTGCCGGTCGACGTGTCGATGCTCGCAACAACTCTGGATCCGTCACCGAGATACGCGACTACACCGCGCTCGCCCCCGACTTCCGAACCGTCTTTGTCTTCGAAATCTGCTCGGTCCTCGAAATCTGCGATGTCGAGTACCGTTCCGTTCGCGAGATACTCCCGCCGATCCACCAGCCCCTCCAGGCACGGTGGCACCGGCTGATCCCATGCACGAACCTGAACCGAGATATCCGCAGTCCGCCCGACGCGAGTCAAGGTTCCCTTCGCCGACGTCGAACCGCTGAACTCGATCGGGTCGACCCCGTCGGGAAACGAAACGCCACGGTAATTCTGGATCGGCGCGAACTCGAGCGATTTCGATGGACTCGCAAATGCAACGTCGACATCGGAAGGCAACGATTCGAGTAGTGCGTCGCTCATGGCGGTGGCCTTCGGTCCCGAGAACCATGGATAGTCCGGGTCGTCATAACCGGGCTCACCGGTAAAACCGTAGTTGATGCGCACCGGCGGACCTGGCGATTCCACCGACTCGCAGCCGGGAATCGACGTGCCCGTGCCCTCGTTCGTCACCGCTGCGACAACAGTTCCCAATGCGACGATCGAGACGATCACCAGCCCGTCGCGCCAGGTCCATTGTTCGCGGCGACGGTTCGACTCGTGTGCGGTGCGCCCAGACATTTCTCGATCATTGCCTACGACAACAACTACGTCGCTATCCGACATACCCGCTGAGGTCGTAGATCGTGGAATTTCCCACCGTTGTCGACGAGAAATTCGCTTCGACCCATTCCTGAATAGCACTCGACGTACTGTCCCCGCCTTGGCTGTCTTTCGGGCTTCCGCCCTGGCCACTGGCGATGTAATAGTGGATCTCGCCGTCTGCCACGTACTCGATGAACTGGTCCAGCGTCGGTGCGGGATCAGAACTCCAACCGCCGATCGCCATCACCGCAGTATCGCTGGCCAACTCGTAGGTTGCTGCGCTTTGCGATCCGTTGGTCGCGGCCGACCACGTGGTGCCCGCATTGACCAACATTGCCGTCAACTCGGAAGTACTTTCGCTACCACTGCTTGTTCCTGGCCCACTCGTTGTTCCTGGCCCACTCGCCGTCGGATTACTGCTCGCGTCATCAGAGTTCGGCAGAGCCCCACCGTCTCCCTGCCCTTGGCCCCCACTCATGCCTCCTCCCCCGCCCATTCCGGAGTCGGACACGGCGCCGGTTGGTCCTGCCGTCGGGATGGACCCACCATGCGCTGTAGCGGCAGTGGCAATCGCGTAAGACGCCGAACCGGTTATCCCTGCCAACGACCCGATGATCAATCCAGCGACAGCGAGCTTGCGAAATCGACCCTTGGCTTCCACCAGAACCAGGATCGCGCCGACGACAGTGCCCGCCAACAGAATCCACTTCAGCATCGGCAGCCATTCGGCATTGCGGTGCAACAACACCCAGCTCCAAATTCCTGCGGCCAGCATCATCGCTGCCAAGCCGCAGCGTCCGATCCAGCGGGCACGCACCAACCACAGGGCGTATCCACCGACGCCGATCATCCCCGCAACAGCAGGCGTCAGCGCAACTGTGTAATAGGGGTGGATCGTTCCGGACATGTAGCTGAAGATCAGGCCGGTAGCGAGAAACCAACCACCCCACAGGATCAACGACGCACGGAGAAGATCTGTGCGCGGTGCACGCCCACGGGCGAGGAGTCCGAACACCAACGCGATCAGTGCCGCAGGAATCAGCCAGGAAATCTGGATACCCATCTCGCTGCCGAACAGCCGATCGAGTCCGGCACTTCCCCCAAAGCTGGAACCTGCACTGCCACCAGCCATTCCACTACTACCACCGGACATTCCGCCACCGGTCTTCCCGAAAAGTCGACCCAATCCGTTGTATCCCAGTACCAAGTCCATGACGCTGTTGTTGGTCGATCCGCCGATGTACGGGCGAGAATCAGCGGGCCACAGCCACACTGCCAACACCCACCACCCAGCCGATATGACAACGGACGCAGCACCGATCACCAGGTGGAACAGGCGAGTCCGCAAGCGCACCTGTCCGGCAATCAAATACGCGGCACCAAATGCAGGCAACACCATCAGCCCTTGCAACATCTTGGTGAGAAAAGCGAAGCCCAGCGCGACTCCGGCGAGCGCCACCCACATTGCGGCTCGTCGACCCACCGCCGTGCTCATGGCGCGAATCACGAAGTAGCCGGCGAGAGTCATGAGCAGAACAAGCAATGCATCGGGATTGTCGAACTTGAACATCAGGGCGGCAGCGGGCGTAGCTGCCAACACAGCTCCCGCCACAAGACCCGCAGCCGGCGTCGCCACTCGTTTGACGGCCGCATACACGAGCGCAACCGATCCGACGCCCATCAACGCCTGCGGAACAAGAAGGCTGGCACTCGAAAATCCGAAGATTCGTCCGGACAGACCCATGACCCACAATGAAGCGGGCGGTTTGTCGACAGTGATGAAATTCGAGGTATCGAGGGAACCGAAGAACCACGCTTTCCAATTCTGGGAGCCGGCCTGCGCCGCCGCAGCGTAGAAGGTGTTGGCGTAGCCACTCGCGGTCAAATTCCACAAATACAAGACCGCCGTTGCTGCCAACAGGATCGTCAGCGCCAATCCTGTACGGCGAGTGCGGAACCACGACGGCGAGGGCTCGGCTCGATGGGCAGTTGGTGTCGGCCGCTGAGGCGGGGCCGGATGCAGAACGGCGGTCATCAGGAAGTCCCTTCGCGAGTTACTGTCCTGCCAACGATCGCGCGTTCAACCCCGGCGGCACTGGGAGCCGGCTGGAAAGTTGCTGTGAATGAATCAGGTCAGGGAACGCTCGAACAGCACGACGCTGAACCAACCGTTGTCGACAACATCTCCGAAGTCACGACGCCCTACCTCGGCGAAACCCGCGTCTCGGTAATAACGGCGCAACCGCACGTTCGTTTCGACACAATCGAGCCGCAAGTACTGCGCGTCCTCCTCCGCGGACCGTCGATGGGCCCAGACGAGTAAGCGTTCTCCCAACGAGTTGCCCGAGAATTCTCGATCGATAACCAATCCGTGCACGTAGCCGGCAGGCTCGTTCGAATCGGGCCAGACCACGGGGTCTGACCAGATCAACCGCAGGGCGCCGACAATCCTTGACTGCGCCCGGTCTCGCGCAACAAAGAACTCCCCTCTCGAAATCTGCTCCACGACCTGCTCGACAGACACTTCACGCGGGCGCCACTGGATGATTCCGCGTTCTGCCAACCAGTCTTCTGCCGCGTGCCGCAGCGCCAGAATCTTCGGCCCATCGCTCTCGACCGCTTGCACAACGTCCACAACCATATGACCTCCCCCATATCTGCAGCCGTTCACAACACCACGGCCTCCAGGCCCCAACCCGGATGTATCTCCGAGTTGAAGCCTATCGACGTGAAGTTGTGTACCTGAACGGGTGTCACCACTCAGTCAGGTTTTGAAGGTGGTGTTTGCCGGCCTGGGGTGCTGGCCGGGGTCGATCGAGGGCGGTGGGATGAACCACGGTTTGTTGTCGACGCCGATGCGGATCACCCATTTCCCGACGAACCCGGATTTTCGGTGCATCAGCCGGTGATGTGAACGGCACAGCAGGACAAGGTTGTTCATCACGGTCGGGCCGCCGTTGGCCCAGTGCCGGATATGGTGCGCATCCGTCCAGGCCGGTACACATGTGCAGCCGGGGAAGGAGCAGCCTTTGTCTCGGGCGATCAGCGCCACTCGCTGCTCCGCGGTGACCAACCGTTTCCCGGGTTTCGCATCCAACGGAGCCCCGTGACCGTCGAGCAGCACAGTGGACAGGAAACAATCGCAGCCGAGAAGCCTGGTCTGCGATACCGACAGCGGTCCGAGCCACGGCATGTGCCCGACATCAAGATCCGACACAGCCACTCCACCACCATCGGGCGAGGGTGCGGCGGCGCAGTCCCGATGCTCAGCCAGATCACGGACGTTGATGTGCACGTTCACGTGCGGACGCTGACCACCGTCGGTGCCGGTTTTGGCGCAATCGAGGTAGCGGCGGATCAGTTCGGTGAACCCGTCCGCGGTCCGCTTCGCCGCCGACCGAGAATCCGGGGTTCCATCGGGTGCCGGGGTGGGCATCGTCAGATTCGACAACGCCGACAACAACATTTCCCCGGTGAGAGCATCGAAATCACCGCGCACCACCACCCGACCGTTCAACGTCGACGCGATCCGCAACTCATTCCGATCCACATCCTCGGCAGGCGGAATCTCATCCGATTCGAACACTCGCTCCAAGGTCGCGATCACATTCCGGATCTTCGTGGTCGTCGCCTCCACGCCCGACGCGGCAGCCAACAACAAGTCGATACAGCGAGGGAGCGCCTCCTCCGGCATCCCCTTCGGTGGTGATTCGCAGAACGCCACGATCAACACGGCATGATCGAACGAGCAGTCCCCGACATCGAACCGAGCTGCCACCGCCGGAAAAGGCCGCAGCGCCGCACCCAGGGCGGCGATCTTCTTCCCATCCCGAACCTGCAGCATCGTGTTCGCCGCCAACCAGCACCCCACCCCGCGGCTCGCGATCACCTGATCATCCGGCCGCAACGACAACTCGTCCACCACCGCCACCCGAACAGCCTCGAGACGCAGAATCTCCGCACTCGCCGACACCGCAGCTGCACGCAACTCAGCAGCAGACAACCGCCACAGACGTCCGCGCAACCCCACCGCAGAACCAGACACCACATCCGACAACAGAACACTCATTGAATCCCCCGATCCCCACCCCAGACAATACTCGAACACTCGTTCGAGTCAAGAGTGGTAGACCTCGAGCGCCCGCGCTACCGATTCGTCACTCGCAGGCAGCAACGGCAGTCGCACATGGGGAGTCGGAATCTGCCCCAATGCATGCAACACGCCCTTGATGACAGTCGGGTTCGATTCGGAAAAGAGAGCTCCTGACAGCGTCGACAACCGTCGCCCAAGATCGCGAACACTGCCCACATCTCCACTGTCCCAAGCCTTCACCAGGCGCACGAACTCGGCGGTCGACAGATGAGCGGACGCCAAGATTCCGCCTGACGCACCCAAGGCCAGAAGCGGCGCGAGGAACAGATCATCCCCCGCCAGCACGGCGAAGTCGTCCGGAAGATCCGCGAAGAGTTCGACGGCAGCTGCGTCGATACCGCCCGCGGCATACTTCACACCAACTACCCCGGGCAAATCACCCAGCTCCCGCAAAGTGCCGCTGTCCAGATCGCACGCAGTTCGGTACGGCACGTGATAGACGATCAGCGGCACGCGGCTCGACGACTGCAGATGCGCGAAATGCGCCACCACACCGGCTTTCGACGGCCTCGTGAAGGAGGGAACCGGCACCAAGGCCGCCGAGACGTCAGGCCACCGAGTCAGCCTCCCGAGCGCCTGCGCACTGCCCGCCGTGTCGTTGCTACCCGCGCCCACGATCAACGTCGCACCTCTCGCACGGCACACGCTCGCACAGATATCCAGAACGGTCACTCTCTCTTGCTCGGTGAGGGTTACGGTTTCCGCTGTAGTCCCCAGTGCAACGAGTCCGACCGCACCGTCGGAGAGGACCTGGTGCGCAAGCTGTTCGAGTGCGTCGGTTGCAACACGACCGTCGCTCTCGAAGGGCGTGATCAGTGGTACATGGATTCCGGCCAGGTCAACTCGAGTCGTAGTCATAGAACTCAGCCTCACCGAACAGACCTTGTAGGTCTAGTTCGCATTTCCATCGTCGAGCGTAAGCTGAGCTGATGCTCGATGTTCGTCGACTGAAGCTATTGCGCGAACTAGCGCTGCGCGGAACCATCGTTGCCGTTGCCGAGGCGCTGTCGTTCAGTCCCTCCGCGGTGTCGCAGCAATTGGCCGTCCTCGAACGTGAAGCCGGCGTGCCGCTGCTGGAACGAACAGGCCGTCGCGTCCGCCTCACGCCGGCCGGTGAGAACCTCGCACGTCATGCCGAAGTCATCCTGCAACGCCTGGAGCAGGCGTCGGGTGAATTGGTCGACGCGCGTCGTGGACTGGCGGGGCCGCTGCGCATCGGAACGTTCCCGACCGCCGCACGGGCGATCCTCCCGCCGGCATTGATCGCCCTCTCTCGCGAGCATCCCGGGTTGGAACCGATGGTTTCGGAGATCGACCCAGCGGACGTCGCCGACGCCCTACGAGCTGGGAATCTGGACTTGGCGTTGATTCACGACTACGACTTCGTCCCTCGTCCCAGCGAACCGGGCCTGACAGCGTTGCCTCTGTGCAGCGAATCGGTCTATCTGGCGTCGAACGACACCGCTACAGATCCCGACAGCACCATTACCGCGCTGACCCACTGCGTGGAGCAGCACTGGATTACTGCGATCCCCGGAACTGCTTGTCATGCAATGACCATTCGCGCGTGCCAAGCGGCCGGGTTCACCCCGAAAGTGCGACACCACATCGACGAGTTCGCCACCGTTCTCGCCCTCGTCGCTGCAGGGCAGGGCGTTTCACTGGTCCCGGAACTCGGAGCCATCCATCCGCCACTCGGAGTGCGCCTGACGCCGATGCCCATTCGACGAAGGACCAAGATCGCACACCGAGCCGGCTCCGACGCTCACCCGGCGGTCGCAACCGTGACAAGCGCGCTTCGCTCGGCCGTCCCGCAACTGCTGGACGCCGAGCGATAGCGGCACCTACATGTCGAGCCCGAGGTCGAGCACTGTCACCGAGTGCGTCAAGGCACCTACAGCGAGGTAGTCGACGCCGGTTCGGGCGTACTCTGCGGCAACGTCGATGGTGAGACCACCGGATGACTCGAGCTTGGTTTCGGGGGCAACAGCGTCTCGGCGTTGGACCGCGATCTGCGTCTGCCACAGCGGGAAGTTGTCCAGCAGAACAAGTTCCACGTTCTCCGCCAGCACCTGGTCGAGCTGAGTGAGGTTGTCGACCTCGACTTCGCACTCGATGTCCGGGGCGAGCTCACGGACCGCACGAAGTGCTGCGACCACCGAACCGGCAGCGGCAACGTGGTTGTCCTTGATCAACGCCGCGTCACCCAATCCCATGCGGTGGTTGACGCCTCCGCCCACGTGGACTGCATATTTCTGCAGAGAACGCAGTCCGGGCAGTGTCTTTCGGCTGTCCCGCACTTTGGCATGAGTGCCGGCGATGGCGTCGACCCACTGCGACGTCGCCGTGGCGATTCCCGAGAGATGGCAGACGAGGTTGAGCATCGTCCGCTCTGCCGTGAGAAGGCCGCGGGTGGGCGCGACGACGGTGAGCACCGATTGACCTGGCGCAACCCGAGTTCCATCGGCCACCCGATCAACGACCTCGTAGTTACCCGCGCCGATCACCTCGTCGAGAACAAGCAGTCCGACGTCGATGCCGGCGACAGTACCCGAGGAGCGTGAGACGACCGAAGCCTTCGCGACCGCATCGGCGGGAACCGTTGCGGTAGAAGTGATATCAGGGCCATAGCGCAGATCCTCGTCCAGAGCGAGCCTGACCAACGTGAGCAGTTCGTCACGGTCGAGCGGCGCGGGCAGGATCTTCTGCTCGGTCATCAATGAACTCCTGTCAACAACATGTCTAGTATTTCGAGCGCTCCATCGGCACTCATCTTGATCCGAGTGCTGCGACGCTGATTCGGATCTGTTTCAGGATAGTCGGTGCGGGTGTGACAGCCTCGGCTCTCGGTTCGTGCCACGGCTACATCGACCAACGCTGTCGCGGTCAGTGTGAGCGCCGCGTCTTCGAGGTCCCCAGCAGCCACCGCCACTGTCTGATCGGCGTCGGCAAGCGCGGCTCGCGCAGTCAGGAGACCGCCTCCGTCGCGAACCACCGACGCGTGTGCTGTCATGACGGACTGCACAGTCTCTCGTGGGAGGATCGGCATCGGCTTGCGCACCACGTTGACCACTTCGGCATGAACCTCGCGACGCTCGGCAGCTGCGATTCCGGCACGCTCCCCGACCACCAAACCCTCGAGAAGGCTGTTGGACGCAAGACGATTCGCGCCGTGCAATCCCGTGCGAGCCACTTCGCCGGCTGCGTAGAGTCCAGGCACTCCCGTTCGTCCATGGACGTCGGTGGCGACTCCACCGCACGAGTAGTGCGCGGCCGGAGCGACCGGAATGAGTTGGGTGCGTGGATCGATGCCCGCTTCGAGACAGGATGCGGTGATCGTCGGGAACCGCGAATCGAAGCCGTCGAGCTTGCGGGCGTCGAGGTAGACGTGATCGGTGCCGAGATCTCGTAGGCGTGCTGCGATTGCGCGCGAGACCACGTCACGCGGGGCGAGATCACCCAGCGGATGAACACCTGCGGTGACCGAATCGCCGTTGGTGTCGACAAGAATCGCACCTTCGCCGCGGACCGCCTCACTGATCAAGGGCCGGCGACCTACTCCACCCGGAGTGAAGAGGACCGTCGGATGGAACTGAACGAATTCCAGATCCGCAATTGCCGCACCTGCTTCGAGCGCCAACGCGATTCCGTCGGCAGTTGCGCCGGGCGGATTTGTACTGCAGGCATACAGCTGACCGAGTCCACCGGTAGCGAGCAGTACCGCGGGCGCATGGATCACTCCGAGCCCTTCCGGCGAGGAGACAATGAGTCCACACACCCCGCGCCGGTTGGTCACCACCTGGACTGCCGCTGCACCGAACAGAACGGGGAGGCCGGCAGCGTTGAGAGCCCGCTGCACTTCCGCGCCCGTGGCGTCGCCGCCCGCATGGATGATCCGACGCGTGCTGTGCCCACCCTCGCGGGTGCGCGACACCTCGCCGTCTCGCCCGCGATCGAAGACCGCGCCCAACGCGGCCAGCGCCGCAACTGCGTCGTGACCAGCTTCGACGATGGAATAGACGGCTTCCTCGTCGCACAAGCCGACGCCGGCCTCACACGTATCCGCAACGTGCGACTCGACGGAATCCGTATTCAGATCGTCGACGACTGCGATGCCGCCCTGCGCGTACTGAGTCGAGGTGTCCGTCGGACCACCCTTGCTGACCGTGAGTACTTTCAGCCCCCGCAGAGAAGCGGTGCGCGCAGCGGTGAGGCCCGCGACACCGCCTCCCACGACGACCAGGTCGGCATGAGCCTCCCAGGCGAAACGCCCGGCAGGGCTGGTCACTCGCCGCCGCCCGGATTACCGATCTCGATCATGCGCTGCACCGATTTCTGCGCACGCTTGGCCATCTCGAGATCGACGTGGACCTCGTCCTTGCCCTCGAGAAGGCAGCGAAGCAACGCGGCAGGCGTGATCATCTTCATGTACGGGCACGACGCGCGGTCGTTGACGGCCTGGAAATCGACGTCGGGCGCTGCCTTGCGCAACTGGTGCAGCATCCCGATCTCGGTGGCGACCAGAACCTGCTTGCTCTTGGTGACGCGGGCAGCGTCGAGCATTCCGCCGGTGGAGAGGATCTTGACCTTGTCCGCGGGGACCGCGCCTTCACCGGCGAGGTACAGAGCCGAAGTAGCGCAACCGCATTCAGGGTGCACAAAAAGCTCGGCATCGGGGTGAGCCTTGGACTTCGCCGTCAACTCGTCACCGTTGATACCCGCGTGGACGTGGCATTCACCGGCCCAGATCTGCATGTTGGTGCGGCCTGTGACGCGTTTGACGTGAGCTCCGAGGAACTGGTCCGGGAGGAAGAGAACTTCCCGGTCGGGATCAATCGAGTTGACCACGTCGACGGCATTGGACGACGTGCAGCAGATGTCGGTGAGACCTTTCACCTCTGCCGTCGTGTTCACGTACGACACCACCAGAGCGTTCGGGTTGTCGGCCTTCCACTCACGAAGCTGCTCGGCATTGATCGAGTCGGCCAGAGAGCAGCCGGCACGCTCGTCCGGGATCAGCACGGTCTTGGACGGCGACAGGATCTTCGCGGTCTCGGCCATGAAGTGCACACCGCAGAAGACAATCGTGTCCTCGGGCGCCTCGGCAGCGATTCGCGAAAGCGCCAGGGAGTCGCCGACATGATCGGCGACGTCCTGAATCGCAGGCAGCTGGTAGTTGTGCGCAAGAATCGTCGCGCCGCGTTCGCGAGCCAGACGTTTGATCTCAGCGGCCCACTCGGGGGTCGCTTCGACTCCGTTGTATCCGCCGGGGCCGTCGTGAATCTGCGAGGCCGATCCCTCCCATAACGTCGTGGTCGTCATGGCGTTCTCCTTCACCGTGAACCCGGGCTCGTCACCCAGTTCAAATCCGGACGGGCTGGCCCGGATTTCCGTATTCGAGGTTTTCGACTTAGGATCGAAAACGTGCCCAATAGTAACACCACCCACGAAGTGCTTGCAGCGGTGTTCCAAGTTCGCACCTTCCCCGCAAGCATCGCCGCAGGTGACGGCGATCACTGCCCACAAGGGCGTGAAGAGTTGGCCGTGCTGCTGTGGCAGCGCGCACTCAACCCGCAGAAAGGCACATGGTCACTGCCCGGGGGCACTTTGCGCGACGACGAGGACCTGACGACCTCCGCTCGACGACTCCTCGCCGAGAAGGTCGACCTACGAAAGGTCGCCCACCTCGAGCAACTCTCCGTCTTCAGTGATCCACAACGAGTGCCGGGCCCGCGCCGCATCGCGTCGACCTTCCTCGGACTCGTTCCCCTCAGCGCCGACCCACAACTTCCACCCGACACGGCCTGGCACCCCGTTTCGAAGTTGCCGGAGATGTCGTTCGACCACGGAACCGTCGTACGGCACGCGCGTAATCGACTGGCTGCAAAACTCTCCTACACCAACATCGCATTCGGGCTGGCTCCCGAAGAGTTCGCGATGTCGACGCTGCGTGAAATCTACTGCGCTGCACTCGGTTACCAAGTCGACGCAACCAACTTGCAACGCGTACTGGGTCGCCGAGGCGTACTGACTCCCACCGGCAACACCGCACCGTCCGGCAAGTCGGGCGGACGCCCACCGGCCCTGTACCGCTTCACCGACTCCACCTTGCGAGTCACCGACGAGTTCGCTGCACTGCGTCCCCCGAGCTGACGTCGATCAGGTTCTCAGGCAACGGCTTCGAAACTTCCGCGTTGCAGCCACGCCGAGGTCACCGCGCCGGCCGGATCGATGACCCGATTGATTGCGCCGAACCGCGTCGTCACCCGATCGAGAATCCGATCGGCCTGCCAACGATCCGTCGGATCAGCGACTATCGCAAAGAAGCGATGGGTCGGTTTTCCCGCCATGATGCGCACCAATTCTGTCACCGTCCGCGCAGTGACCGCCACGCTCCAACCGGCGTCGAGAAACTCGGTGGCGATACGCGCACCGTGCTCGAATCCGATGTCCGTGACAAGTACAACTCCCCTGTTCGGGGCGATCTCCGAAACGCTCATTGCGAAACCTCCACTCGGAATCAAACTTCTTGACTCCCATGTAAGTCCGAAATCTTGTGGCTCCCTTGTGTTGGTTCTGTGAGAACTCTGGGGATTCCGCGCCCCACACATCAGGCAGATCGAGACAGCCCCGCCCAGAAGACCGTCGAGGCCGCGTTCACGACATCGCCGACCGGCACGTCGCCCAACATTCCGCCCGCGGCCAGCGTCGCGACGCCATGGAACGTCGCAAAGGCAACCAGCGCAATACTTTCCGGATCGCCGGCGGCAATGTCACCCGCAGCCTGCGCTTCCGATACGAGCCGAACGGTCAGATCCATCGTCGCGTGCCCCGCGTTCACGACAGTCTCGGCCGCACCGGGTGCATGCTTGTTGCTGTACATCAGAGACAACAGGCCCGGATGCTCGAGCGCAAAATCCACATAGGCGTTGGCGAGCGAGGAGAACCGGGCTTTCGCGGTCGGCGGCGCCTCCGAAACTGCTCGCTCGAGTGCACCGGTCATCCGATGGAATCCGCTTTCAGCCAAGGCGTCGAGCAAAGCCTGACGGTCGCGAAAATGCTTGCCAGGGGCCGCGTGACTGACGCCCGCCTCGCGCGCAAGCTGCCGCAGCGACAACTTGTCGACGCCATCACGCTCGAGGGTCGCTTCAGCTGACGCCAGGAGTTCCTGTCGCAGGCTGCCGTGGTGGTACGGCTGTTCGTGGGCGGGCATGGTGGCACCATATCAAAATGTTGTCATTGACAACTATGGTGTCAGTGCCTACATTTGGGATCACCCGAACCGAAGGAGCCACCATGGCCATCGACGTAGCCGGAACCACCGTCCTCATCACCGGAGCCAGCGCTGGGCTCGGAGTGGAATTCGCTCACCGCTTCGCCGCTCGCGGTGCAAATCTGGTTCTCGTCGCCAGGCGGGCAGATCGCCTCGAAGCCCTCGCTACCGAACTCCGCGTCGCCCACGGCATCACAGTCACAGTTCTGCCTGCCGACCTGGCGGCGCCCGGCGTCGGCGCAACACTGCACCAGGAGCTGACAAACCGTGGCATCACCGTCACCTCGCTGATCAACAACGCCGGATTCGGAACACACGGAGCATTCGTGGACGAAGATCTCGAGCGCGTCACGTCCGAAATTCAGCTCAACATCGCCACGCTGGTCGAACTGACGCACACCTTCCTGCCCGATCTCCTGGGCGGACGTGGAGCGCTCGTCAACATCGCGAGCACGGCGTCGTTCCAGCCGACCCCTGGCATGGCCGTCTACGGCGCGTCCAAGGCTTTTGTACTCAACTTCACCGAAGCACTCTGGGCAGAAGCTCGCGGCAGCGGATTGACCGTATTGGCGGTGTGCCCCGGCCCGACACGAACCGAGTTCTTCGACGTCGTCGGCTCCGAAGATGCTGCGGTCGGGCGAATGCAGACGGCAACTCAGGTGGTGGATACAGCTTTCCGGGCACTGGATCGACGCAACGCACCGCCGACAGTCGTATCAGGTTTGCCGAATTGGGTGTCCTCGATCAGCACTCGCTTCGCAACCCGCCGGTTGGGAGCGTTGATTTCGGGTCGACTGTTGGGTGACGTGCGAATGAAGTCCGCAGCGAACCGCCCGTCGACGTCGGCGGTATAGAGAAGCGTCGGCTGTATAGAAGCAACGGCTACGGGAGTTTCGGCTGGACCTCGTCGTCGGTCTGTTCGGCCTCGGTGGCCGGATCTCCAGATTCCGGATCCCCAGATTCCGGGTGGTCCCCCACACCGAGGTCGTCGTACGGATTGAGCACTGCGAGAACCAAAGTCACGACGCACGCCGCAAGCGGCTGAAACAGAAGCACGAGCAACGTGCCGATGTTCGGTGCACGCGCGATGATCTCCCCGACCGCCGGATTGTCGGCGGTGGGGAAACGCAGTTTTGTCACGCCCGAACCCACGAGTGCCATCAGTCCGGCACCTGCCGCCGAGCCGACTATCAACCCGCCCAGGGCATACGGGCCTCGACTCAGACGCGCCAACCACGCCGCTACTGCCGACAGCACACCGACGATCAGTGCCAGCCAGATGAACACAGCACTCGCGTCGAACTGATGGAGGCTCTCACCCGTCAACGCGACGCCGCGCCCCTCGGACACCACCAACAGGTGCTCGGCCGGAGCCAAGAACGCCCACACCACACCGACGAGCACGCTCACGCCCGCAGTGGTTGCGGCGATCACGATCGCGGTGCGCAGACGAGTCTGCCGAAGAGAGATCACACAGAGTGACGCTACCTGCGGGCGGCGTCGATCGAGTCGACGACACCGTGTCGGGAGCATTTCGCCCACCATCCGTCAGGGCTGACCTGAACGATCATGCGGCGCCCGCACTGCTCGCAGAAGCGAGGCGGCTCTAGCCCCATCGACGCCGCAGTCGGCGTCGGATCGTCGACACCGCCGACGATCCGACGCCCGGTGAACGGGTTGTACCGCTCCTCGGTCATCGGAGTGCTCACAGAGTGTCGTTCAGTGCTTTGATCGGCATCTGCAGATCCACCAACAAATCCAGATCCTTCTCGGCGGGACGCCCGAGGGTGGTCAGGTAGTTGCCGACGATGACGGCGTTGATTCCGCCGAGGATGCCCTGCTTGGCACCCAGATCGCCGAGAGTGATCTCGCGTCCACCCGCGAAGCGCAGGATCGTGCGGGGCAGCGCGAGACGGAATGCCGCCACGGACTTGAGCGCCTCGCTGGCGGGCAGCACATCCAGATCCCCGAAGGGGGTGCCGGGACGCGGGTTGAGGAAGTTGAGCGGGACCTCGTCCGGCTCGAGTTCAGCCAAGTTCGCGGCAAATTCTGCGCGCTGCTCCAATGATTCACCCATACCGAGGATTCCGCCGCAGCACACTTCCATGCCTGCTTCGCGAACCATCCGAAGCGTGTTCCACCGCTCTTCCCACGAGTGTGTGGTCACGACGTTCGGGAAATGCGACTTCGAGGTCTCCAAGTTGTGGTTGTACCGGTGCACACCCATGGCGGCCAGTTGGTCGACCTGTTCCTGGGTCAGCATGCCGAGCGAGCAGGCTATCTGGATGTCGACCTCATTGCGGATCGCCTCGATACCTGCCGCTACCTGAGCGAGCAACCGGGCGTCAGGTCCGCGGACGGCGGCCACGATGCAGAACTCGGTGGCGCCCGACTTCGCAGTCTGCTTGGCAGCTTCCACCAGGCTCGGGATGTCCAACCAGGCCGCGCGAACCGGCGACTGGAAGAGTCCGGACTGCGAGCAGAAATGGCAGTCCTCGGGGCAACCGCCCGTCTTGAGGCTGATGATGCCCTCGACCTCGACCTCCGGTCCACACCATTTCATACGCACATCGTGGGCGAGAGCCAGCAGGTCTTCGAGCCTGTCGTCGTCGAGTCGGAGTACGTCGAGCACCTGGCTTTCGGTCAGGCCAACTCCTCTTTCGAGAACTTGCTCACGCGCCTGGTCGAGGATGTCGACCGTCGCAGGGGCCGTGCTAATCGGGGGCGGGGTCACAGACGTCTCCTTCGAAACCAGCAAAATTGAACACCGTACAAGTTGAACGGTGTTCACGTTAGAGACGTGGTGGAATACTGTCAAAGGCGGGTCCGATCGACATCCGATCGCGAGCGCCCCACAGCGGGACGAAACGAGGGGAACAACAAGTGCAGTTGCGACGCGGCGACGTGCTGGACGGCGCCATGGCGATACTCGACGAGTTCGGACTTGCCGACCTCACGATGCGCAGGCTCGCAACGTCACTGGGTGTCCAACCCGGCGCCCTGTACTGGCACTTCCCGAACAAGCAGACCTTGCTCGGTGCGGTCGTCGACAAGATCCTCGAAGACCTCGACACCCCCGTAGACGCAGACACGTGGCAAGAGGCGTATTCCGAACTGGCACACAGACTTCGGTCTGCCCTGCTGACGCACCGCGACGGCGCCGAGTTGGTCAGTGCCACCTTCGCCTCGCGGATGACAAGCAGCAAGGTGCGCGAGCACTTCGTACACGCCGGCGAAGAATCCGGGCTATCACGCGAGCATGCCCAACTCGCGGCGTACGCCCTGCTGTACTACGTGCTCGGCCACACCGTCGACGAGCAGTCCCGAGCACAGATGGAAGAAATGGGGGCACTTACCCGAGCACCCATTTCCCCCGACTCCCCCGAGGTGATCGGCGGCGGTTCCGACGAGGACCTCCTCGACGGCGATCCGACAGTGCGCTTCCAGTTCGGCCTGGACCTGTTCATCGACGGCATCCGCACTCGCCTGAATTCGACCACACATTCAACGCGCACCGAATCGGCTCTACGACACCCCTGACAGCCGTAGTAATGCAGTAGTGCCGGCCGCGGCAATCACCACTAGTACCAATGGCGCCTTGAACCAGGCGCAGATGCCTCCGGCCACCACACCGAGCATCCGCGCCGGCCCTGCAACGTCATGCCCGATGAAGATCGTCGATGTCGCAACCACTGCAAGCAGCAGCACCACGACAGCACGATCGAGGGTTTTCTCGGCAAAGCTCGAAAGCTTCACCCGAGCGCGGAGCAGAACGCCACTTGCCCGCAAAGCGTAAGAGCCGCAAGCGAACACAACAATACCGATCCAGACCGACGCGGTATTCATCGAACCTTCTCCCGGAACGGTATCGTCACTGCGATACTCAGCAGCGCTACGAGCGGCGCGGTACCGGGCGGCAGGAACGGCGACGTGGCCACCGCGACTGCTGCACCGATCAGGGCGGCAAGCAGCGTCACCTTTTCCTTCAGCGCAGGCAGGACAAGGGCCAGAATGACAGCCGGAAACGCGGCATCCAATCCCAACGCGCCGGGGTCTCGGACGACGCCGCCGAGCAGCCCGCCCAGCAGCGCTCCGATCGGCCACGACACCGCGATCCCGATTCCACAGAACCAAAAAGCCGCACGCTTGCGCTCCACCGATTCCTGCGCCATGGCGACCGCGACGCTTTCGTCGTTGACCAGGTGCGCGCCGACCATACTGCGCCAGCCTGAATCTTTGTAGCGACCCCTGCCGAGAAATGATCCTGCCGACATCCCGTAGGCGAAGTTACGTGAGTTGATCAACAAGCCCGCCACAACAGCAGCGGTGGCACTGCCTCCGGCTGCGATGATTCCGATGAACAAGAACTCCGAAGACGCTCCCAGAACGAGTACAGCCAACGCCGAAAGCTGCCACAACGAGAAACCAGCCGATCCTGCCGTCACACCGTAGGACACACCGACGATGGCCACGGAGAGCCAGATCAGCACGCTCACCCGAACCGTGTCTCGATCAACTGTTCGCCATAAAGAACGCATGTATTCTATGTTGAACGAAATGACACCGTTCGTCAAGTAGAACGACCGATCGGAGAATCGAACGATGACCAGTAATGAAACGGATACAGCGGAGACTCCTCAGAAACTGGTCGCCGTCGCACTCAAACGCGAACGTGCCCGAGCAGGCTTGAGCCTCTCGGAGGTGGCGCGGCGCGCCGACATCGCCAAATCCACACTCTCCCAACTCGAATCCGGCCTCGGGAACCCGAGCCTCGAAACACTGTGGGCACTCGGCAACGCGTTGGGTGTGCCGTTCTCACAACTCGTCGACTCGCAGGCACAGACCGTTCAATTGATTCGAGCCGGAGAAGGTCCCGCAATTGCTTCGGCAAACGCGTCGTACATCGCGACGCTCTTGGCGCCGAGCCCACCGAACGCACGACGTGATCTGTATCGGATAGTCGCCGAACCGGGCGAGCCGCGTATTTCGACTCCGCATGCGCGCGGCACCACCGAACACGTTGTGATCGGCACCGGGCGAGCGGAGGTCGGGCCCACTGCAGATCCGATCGAGCTCGGCCCGGGCGACTATCTCGCTTATCCCGGTGACGAGGAGCATATCTTTCGGGCGCTCGAACCAGGGACGACGGCGACCATGGTGTCGGAACACATCTGAGCCGCGATGAGTTTCGCCGCTGCGGGAAGTCTGTATCTGGGAGGTGATGTGGCCAGAGCCTCGATTGCCGACGACAGTAACGACCGACAGCAGGAGGACCCATGTCCGGATCCAGCATCAGCAGCATTTTGCTCTCGAGCACCAACCCCGAACGCTTGCGCGACTGGTACGCCGAGGCGTTCGCCCCGAAGGTCGACCGGACTCCCGGTGACCCTGGCTACGACGTCCTCGACTTCAACGGTTTCTACGTAATGCTCGACAGACGCGACGATGTCGGTGAGACCAACCCCCAACCGGGTCGCATGTTCCTCAACGTCGAGACCGACGACGCCCGGTCGATCGCACAGCGCATCGACGCACTCGGCGGAAACTGGCACGCTCCGCTCGAAGTCCGCGGGGGCAGTTTGTTCGCCACCGCGATCGACCCCGACGGAAACTACGTTCAGATCATCGAGTTCAGCGAGGAAGCCAGGGCCGACATGGAATCCGGAATGACGGATTCCCAACCCACCTAGTCCGACAACAGCTAGGAACGGAGACAGTCATGCTTGCGGACACCAAAGCATTCAGCGGATTTTCGGTGACAGACATCGATGCTGCAAAGAAGTTCTACGGCGAAATACTCGGGCTGAAAGTGACCGATGAAGACATGGGGCTGATTCGGCTACAACTTGCCGGCGGAACCGAAATCCTCGTCTATCCCAAACCGAATCACGAAGCGGCGACGTACACGATTCTCAACTTCGTCGTCGACGACATCGACACAACCGTCGATCAACTGACCGCACGTGGCGTGGAGTTTCTGAAATACGACGGATTCCCCCAGGATGCGCGAGGCATCATGCGTGGCAACGGCCCCGACATCGCGTGGTTCACCGATCCAGCCGGCAATGTTCTGTCGGTAATCAAGGAGTCCTGACGCGCTTAACCGCTGAACAGCTGTGACTGCCGCTGTTCAGCGGTGTCGGTGTTCGAGCGTTCTGCTGCCGCAGTTTCACGCTCGGCCGCCAGTTGCTCGGCGCTTTTTGCGTCGACAACGGGCTCCGACGCACTGAGGTCGGAAAACAAGCCATTGCTCGATTCGTTCACATGCCACCCTTTTGCCTGGTCATCGTTGCCGCGCGCAGATAAACCTGCGTTAGAGATCGGTCGATGGCTACTTGATTACTGCCGCCCGTACGGCGCCGACAAGGCGCCGATGACCCAGCAGTTCTTGACCCAGTGTTGCACGCCTGTGTTTTCCACGAGAAATTCGGTCCAGACGGGTTGTCATCGCCCGCACGGCGGAGCAATGTGAAAGATGAGCGCGGAGCAGGTCGGCAGCACTTTCGTCGGACACCTGGCCCCTCAATTCACCGCACAATTTTTGGAGGAATCATGTTGGGAATTGCTTTGGGCCTCGGCAGCGCTGCTGTCGGAATCGGCCTCGGACTACTGGGCGCGGGAGCGGGAATACTGCTGAGCGACAAGACCGTCAAAACTGCGCGACGTGACCTCACTGCCTGACGAGGGCGAGCGCACTGACTATTTGGGCACTCGGGTCAACGCGGCGATGCGCCACCCAGCGCAGTGGGTGCTCTCGCACGCCACGCGTCGCCGCGGCGTGGACACAGACGCAGCCGTTCCCACCAGTGCCCAGGACGTGCTCGACCGGCTGACGGCTCTCCGAATCAGCACGTGGAGTTACGGTTTCGACCACAAGTCGATCCGTCATCTCGGACCGATGGCACAGGATTTTGCCGCAGTCTTCGGCCTGGGGTCCAACACCCGTCGGATCTCGGCCGTCGATGCAAACGGCGTCTGCATGGCGAGCATTCAAGCATTGAACCGCAAAGTTCTCGCCCTCGAGACAAAGGTCAGCGCGCTCGAGAAGGACATGGACAGGCTGCACGAAGAACTGGGAGGCACGGGCACGGATCGAAATGCATTAGAAGCCAACAACAGTCACACATCCCCGCCGCTCGACGAGTTCGGTAGGTCCGCAGGTCTGTAGTTTGTTCGGTGTGACCGCCCCTGATTCAGACTCCGACTCAGAACCCAACGAGATTGCCGCACTGTTCGACGTGACGTCCGACTCCGTCGGTGACGAACATGTCGAACAGGTACTTTCCGAATTCGGCCTCGGCGCAACGGAGATCACGCAGACCGCGGCCCGCATCCGGGCCAGTCGGTCGGAATTTCGCCGACTGCGCCGTCGCGAGAACGAATTGGCGGTCCTCTACTCGAGTGCGCGTGAACTCGCGCAAGTTCGCGACGTGGACACTCTGCTCCAGCGACTCGTCAACCGAGCACACGACATCATGGGCACCGACGTCACGTACCTCTCCGAGTTCGATGTGGTCACCAGAGATCTGAATGTTCGAAAGACAGCAGGCGCCGTCTCGCCGGAGCTACAGCATTTGCAGGTTCCTGCCGGCGCGGGACTGGTCAGTGCGATTGCCGAATCTCGAGCAGCCCAATGGGTTCAGAACTACAGCGACTACACGCAGTCGCGTCATGACGAGGTGGTCGACGCCGCGATAGTCGCCGAAGGACTGGTGGCGATTCTCGGCGTGCCGATGCTCTCGGACGGCCAGATCCTCGGAGTTCTGTTTGCCGCCGACCGCCGGGAACGACGATTTACTGCCGATCAGATAGCCCTGCTGTCGGCGCTGGCGGATCATGCCTCGGTGGTCCTGCAAACCGCGCGGGCGCTCGACCGCGCCGAGGAATCCGCCGCCGAGACCGGGCGAGCACTCGACGAACTGCGTGAGCACGTGTCCGCGCGCGACAAATCGAACATCGTCCACCAGGATCTGATCCACGCCGTTCTCCGTGGCGGCGGATACGCCCAGGTTGCACGAACCCTCAGCAGCGCACTCGAGCGCGGCACCGTCGTGGTCGACAGTGAGCTACGCCCTCTGGTCAAATCCTCGGGCGAGCAGATCACGACGGTGCCGTTGTCTCTACCTCGCGCCGTGTCCGAGGCCATCGACCAGAGTCGCCGAAGCGGCCGATGCACGTTTGTCGCCGATGACGGTGAAACCGTGATCCAACTCGTCAGCGCCATCACCGCCGGCGAATCATTCCTCGGGGCCATCTTGCTGAATCGTTCGGACGCGCCGATCGGACCTGTCGAACTCAGGACCGTGGAACGGGCCGCTCAGGTTACTGCGATCCTCGTGTTGCAACACACGGCGGCGGCAGCAGCGGATCGTCGCGCGCGTGACGAACTGGTCGCCGATCTGTTGAGCACTGCGCCCGAGCGCAGGCGCGATCTCGAACGTCGGACCCGCAACCTCGGCATCTCCCTCGGCGAACTCGATACCGTCCTCGTGGTGTCGGTTGCTCCGGAACTCCGCACCGCTGCGCTCCGCGCAATCGGGCAGAGTTTGCCGGTCGGGGCTTTGGCGTCGCAGCACGCCGGATTGATCGCGGTGGTCTCGCGCTCGGGGAACCCGGCAGCCGCGGCGACCGTCGTCCACCGCCAGATCACCGGTTCGGTGGGACCTCACGCCGTAGTGATTGCGCCGGCAACGGCGGAGCGTCCCGAAGACCTCCCGGCGCGCTTCACCTCTGCCCTGCGTACTGCTCGCCTGCTCTCGGCGTTGGGCAAGACCGACGGCGCGGTCACGACGGCGTCGTATCTGCCGTACACCGTTCTGTTCGGCGAAAATCCGGAATCACTTCATCAGTTCATCGACGACGTGATCGGCCCGGTACTCGCCTACGACCGCGACAAGGACACCGATCTGACTGCGACCCTGCGCGCCCTCGTGCGCAACGAAGGAAGCCCGACCAAGGCTGCCCGCGCCCTCAACTATCACCCGAACACCGTCATTCAGCGTCTCGAGCGCATCCGCACGCTCCTCGGTCACTCGTGGCGTGAAGACGAGAACTTCTTTCGGGTGTCCATGGCGACGAGGCTCGACGAGCTTCGGCAAGTGGGCGCCGAAGAGGCCGAGGGCGAGACCGTCGACAAAGACGGTGGTGCATGACACTACAATTTCGACCGATCGATGTGCCCTGAGCACGTGGCCTGGCAGCCATCACCCTCCCTACTGTGAAGCGGAGCACAGAATCACTTCAGGAGGACCACCCCCCGTGTCAATCAACAGCCGGTCTATCAATAGCCGTATCGCCAATTTCCGGTCCTACGATGTCGCCGCACGGCGCGCCGAGATCGTCCGCCAGACGGACCTGACCGAAGCAGACATCGCGGTCTACGACGCTGCCGACGGTCTCACCATCGATCAGGCCGATCGCATGGTCGAGAACGTAGTCGGTGTCATCGGCATCCCGGTCGGCGTCGCCACCAACTTCACGATCAACGGCACGGACTACCTGATCCCTCTCGCCACCGAGGAGCCGTCGGTAGTCGCAGCCGCGAGTAACGCTGCCCGCATCGCACGCGGACTCGGCGGCTTTCACGTCTCGAGCACCCCGCCGATCATGCAGGCCCAGATACAACTCGTCGACGTCGTGGATCCGGCGGCCGCCCGAATCCGACTCCTCGAGGCTCGCGAGGAAATCATTGCACTCGCCAACGAGCAGGACCCGAAGTTGGTCAGCGTCGGCGGTGGTGTGAAGGACATTTCGGTTCGCATCGTTCCTTCGGACAAGGCCACCTACGTGGTCCTCCATCTTCATGTCAACGTACGAGATGCCATGGGCGCCAACGCCGTCAACACGATGGCCGAGGCAATCGCGGATCGAGTCGCCGAGATCGGCGGCGGACACGTCGTCCTGCGCATTCTCACCAACAAGGCCGATCTGCGGCTGACGCGCGTGCGCGCCGTGTTCGACGCCGAATTGATCGGCGGCGCAGAGGTTGTGGACAACCTGATCCATGCCGCGCGCTTGGCGGAGCTGGATCCCTACCGCGCCGCGACGCACAACAAGGGCATCATGAACGGCATCAGCGCCGTAGTGCTGGCCACCGGAAATGACACGCGCGCAGTCGAAGCCGGATGCCACTCCCATGCAGTCAACGCCGACGGAATCTACTCCTCGCTCTCGCATTTCGAGAAGAATGCCGACGGAAACATCGTCGGCACCCTCGAGCTGCCCATGCCGGTCGGCCTCGTCGGCGGGGCCACCAAAGTGCACCCCGTAGCGCAGGCCGCAATCAAGATGCTCGGCGTCGAGAGCGCCGAGGAACTCGCCGGCATCATCCTGGCAGTCGGTCTGGCGCAGAACCTGGCCGCTGTCCGCGTTCTGGCCAGTGAAGGTGTCCAACGCGGACACATGGGACTGCACGCCCGCAACATCGCTGCCACCGCCGGAGCGCAGAAGAGCGAGATCGACGCCGTGGTCGCACGCCTGATCGCGGACAAGAGCATTCGCGTCGAACATGCCGAGAAGGTTCTCACCGAGATCCGCGGCGGAAACTGACGACAATGACCGAAACAGTTGCAGGATCACCAGTGTGGAAGCCGGCGCCTCATCGAGTGCCGGCGCCGGGACTACCGACCTCGGTCCGGATCTACGAAGTCGGGCCACGCGACGGACTTCAAGCAGAGACGGCGGTGATCCCGACCGAGACGAAAGCCCAGTTCATCGAACGCCTCGTCGCGGCCGGTTCCCGCACTGTCGAATTGACGAGCTTCGTCTCACCTCGATGGATCCCGCAACTCGCGGACGCGGAAGAATTGATGGATCGGCTGCACCTGCAGGACTCGGTACGTACGGTCGTTCTTGTCCCGAACCGCAAGGGTCTCGAGCGGGCCGTTGCCGCCGGAGCGCGCGAAGTTGCAGTATTCGTCAGCGCTACAGAGGAATTCGCTAGACGAAACCTCAACTCGACGGTAGACGGCGCTATAGCCGCGGCCACCGAGGTCACTGCCGCCGCAAGAGCTCTGGGACTTCCCGTCCGCGGCTACATCTCGATGTGCTTCGGCGACCCTTGGGAAGGCACTGTGCCCGTCGAACGTGTCGCCGACATCGCGAAGACCCTGGTCGACAGCGGTGTCACGTCACTCTCACTCGGCGACACCATCGGCGTCGGCACACCTGGCCATGTGCTCGCCTTACTCGACGCCCTCCGAGAACGTGGCATCCCCACATCGCAGATCGCCATGCACTTTCACGACACCTACGGCCAGGCGCTGTCGAACGTCTATGCGTCATTGACCGCTGGAGTATCCGAATTCGACAGTTCAGCAGGTGGTCTCGGACGGTGCCCGTACGCCAAGGGCGCGACCGGGAATCTCGCCACCGAGGATCTGGTGTGGATGCTCCACGGCCTCGGGATCGACACCGGCATCGACCTGGATTCCCTTACCGACACAAGTAGTTGGATGGCCGAACAGATCGGACACTCGAGTCCGTCCCGAGTCGTCACCGCCCTCCGCGCAGCACGTACCTGACACTCGCACGCAAGCCCCTCCCTGTACGACCCCCTGCCATGCATGACACTGGAGAAGACTGATGTCACCACCGCAGTCGGCAACGACGCCGACCACCACAACCGCGCCGACCGATCAGCAGACATACCTCGAAGTCTGGGGCGACACTGTCAACGGTCGACACCTCGCGATCTCCGTCGCAGTCGGCAGTGTCGTGGGCGCCTCGGCTCTGCTTGCGGCCCAGTCGCTGTTCGAACGGGTCGTCAGCGAACCCTCGTTGGCCCAGGCGTACAGCCTGCTGGTCGGGATCGCGGCCTGCCTGCTCGCCGGCGTCGTCTGCGGAATCTTCATCAAGCCGAAGCGGATAGTCGCCTTGGCCGCCGCCGACGCGGAGTCGATCGACGGTGTCATCACGACGATGAGTGAGCAGCGTCAGGGTCTGGGCACTCTCGCCGACATTCCGGAGCAGAGTCGACAGGAACTTCGCGAACTCGGTCTGTACGACCACTTCGCCGCTGCCGAGGCCGAGCACGCACAGGCCTCGAAGACATCGCCCTCGAACCCGCCGAAGGACGGTGGGCGCGCATGAGTTCGGTTCTGACCAACGAAATTCTCATCGCCGTTCTCTTCGGCATCATCGGTGCTGTCGCGTTCACGTTCATCGGATTGATCTCCGGCACGGACGAGACCGCCACCATCGCACCGCTGACTCTGCTCGTGATTCTGCTCGGCGCTCCCCCGGCGGCAGTCTTCACGTTCTTCCTCTCCGGTGCGATCGCCAAACACATGACGCATGCGGTGCCGACGATGCTGCTGGGCATTCCCGGCGACACGATGGCGATTCCGCTCTTGCCGGAAGCGCAGATGATGCGCTCACTCGGCATCCCGCACATCGCACTCCGCAAGGCGATCTCGGGAGCAGTGATCTCGGCGTTCGTCGCCGTGCCGGTTGCCGTCCTGTTCGCGACCATCCTCGCGCCGTTCGCCGACACCGTTCAGTCGATCGCACCGTGGCTGTTCCTGGTCGCCGCCATCGGCATCGCCTATGCCTCACCAGGCCGCTGGGCCGGGGTGGTCGCCCTCGTTCCGTTTGTCATCTTGATCCTCGGCGCCCGCGCGTTGACGTCGAATTACGATGTGTCGCTGAACATCAGCTACTTCCTGGCCATTGCGGTCGGGCCGCTGATCGCCGACCTCGCGCTGACCCTGGGGCCGTCGAGCCGCAAGGACATGGAACGCAGCGAACCCAAGACCGTCGCACTGGCCCCGGACATCAAAGGATGGACGGGATACTTCCCCAATCCTCTGAAGGTCCTCGATCGCAAGCAGATCGGTTACACCGCAGCCGCTTCCACGGTGTCGAGCGCAACGTTCGTTTTCAGCCCCGTCGCCATGACAGTTCTGATGGGTGAGCTGGTAGGTGCGCGGATCAAGAACGGATATCACCGACTGACCACCATGGTCTCGGCAAAGAACGGTACGACGGAATCCACCTACATCGCGGAAACCCTCATCCCTCTCGTGGCCTTCGGCCTTCCGCTCAGCCCGCTGGCAGCAGGTCCCGCGGCCCCTCTGTTCAACGCTCCGCCGGTCTTCGAGACCAATCAGGAAACCGGAGTGATCAACAATCTCTCCTCGTACCTGACGCAGTGGGAGTTCCTGCTCTACGGACTGCTCGCAGTGGTCACGGCAACGGTCATCGCGTACCCGTTTGCCATGAACTACGCGTACCGCGCTGCGTCAGCGGTGGCCAAGCACATCAGTCACGAAGCTGTGATCGCGGTGTTCACGGGACTGGTTGTGGTCATCAGCATCTGGGAGGGCGGCATCCTCGGGCTTCTGATCACCGTGACGGTCGGCCTGGTCGGTGGCCTTCTCGGGCGCCTGTTCAAGATTCACGGCGGTGTTCTGTTCATGGGTTACTACGTGGCGCTGTTCAGCGTTCCTGCCCTGATCAATCTGTTCTGATTCGCTGGATTCCACCAACACGCGCGGACCCGCAAGAATGTGGGTCCGCACGTGTTTCTTCAGCTACCGACCGTGAGAGCCACGGTTCGATTCCGGTCCAGCTTCTTCGCTCGGTACAACGCCTCGTCAGCGCAATCGACCAATTGCGTCAGGTCTGCGTCGCCGTGGGGTGAACATGCGACGCCGATGCTGACCGTCGGCCCGAGTTCACCCAATACCGCCGACGAATTCTCCGCTTGTGCGCGTCGAATCATCTCGGCCGTTTCGGTCGCACCCTCGAGATCGACGCCGGCCATCAGTACGACGAACTCCTCACCGCCCAACCGGGCGAAGAGATGCTTGTCATCGAGGTTCCGCCGCACCTGATCGGCAAAACTCACCAACGCGGTATCGCCGGCGCGATGGCCGAGGTTGTCGTTCACCATCTTGAAGTGATCCAGATCCATCATCAGGACGCTCACCGGACGACCAGAGTGGCGACGCGGATCGGGCGCACCCGTCACGCTGCCGCCTCGCCGCAAGAACTCGTCCCGGCGCAACGCACCGGTGAGATCGTCGTGGGTGACGGCCTGTGTGAGTGCCTCGAGCGCGCGGCGGCGCTCGAGGATCACACACGCCACCGCGATCGGCGCTACCGCCAGCAACGACAATCCGATCTGGACGGACGCACTGACGGGCGAGACGCCTTCGCTGGACAATCCGAGATGCCCGTCGGCCGTCAGTACCAACGTCCAGGCAGTTGATGCGGCGGTGAGCACCGACGTGACAAAGACATTGGTGAGCAAAGCGGCAGTCACCAGCGCCGGCATGGCAAACGCGATCGCTCCGGCGCCGCCGATCACCCACTCCAAGATGATGCAGATGGCCAGCAGCGCTGTCGGAACAACTGATCGACGCAGAAGTGTGGCAACAGCTTTCGGGTCTCGATCCACCCGCCGAAGCGAAGGGAAACTCAGCACCAACGGGACGATGGTCATGTAGTTGACGAACTCACTCGAGAACCAGAGCAACCAGCCGTCCCACCACTGCCCGCCGAACAGCACGCGGTTCGCGATTCCGCCCACGAGCGCCGCCATCGACGCGGCCACGACAGTCATCGACACGAGATAGCCGACGGACTGAATACTGGTCAGTCGACGATCGTCGCCGCCCACCCAGCGGAAGGCGTAAAAGCCACTCGCAACACCGACGATGTTGGCCGCGTTGAGCCACACCGTGGACTCCCACGCCCCGCCCGTGATGAGGTCGGCTCCAACGTAGCCGGCTGCAGCGCAGATCCAGGTGAGCGGTGTGGCCGAGCGCGGCGATCGAAAGAGAATCCCGAGAAGCAGCGCATTGGCCGGCCAGAAGACAGCAAGCGTGCCCGGTAGGCGGCTCAGAATTCCGACCAGGCACGAGGCGAAGACGACTACGCCGATAAGCAGTGCGCGACGTACGGCCGATGACGACAACGACTTTTCGACCGTGCTCACCACCTACATTCGGCTGACCTACTCACAATTCGCCCTACTGTGCCTTGGCTATCGATGCAGACAAATCGGATGTTACGGCGTCAGATGGCCAAAGGAGATTTACCGAGCGCGCCCGAAGCGGTCTGAGCAAACTCTTGGACACTCTCGCTGCCACTTCCCGCAGGCATCAACCCGAGAAGGGGAACACCACTGACCGAGACAAGATCCTCGCGATTGCACCTCTCGGCGAGGTCCGGTTCCTGCGGCCACGAACCGATCACCAACCCGGCGCATTCCACACCGGATGCACCCAGCGCTTCCACGGTCAGAGCGGTGTGATTGAGCGTGCCCAGGCCGGACGCAACCACCAGCACTACCGGTGCTGCCAGAGCTGCGGCGAGATCGCGCGCGGTGAACCCGTCCACCCCCAACCGAACCAGCAAGCCGCCGGCACCTTCGATCAGGGTCAAGTCGTGGGTGGTGTCCAGGTCGCGAGCAACTCGGACTACGTCGTCGAGCTCCAACAACGGGAGACCACTTCGACGTGCAGCAGTATCCGGCGCCAAAGGTTCGGGATACCGCGCCAACTCGACCAGCGTCACGCCGCCACCGGTCAGACGCTCGATCTCGGCCAGATCACCCGCACCGTCCACGTCGACGCCGGTCTGGGCCGGTTTGAGCACTGCAACCGACTTGCCCGACTGCAAGGCCACCGATGCCAATGCGGCTGTCACCACTGTTTTTCCGACGTCGGTCGACGTTCCGGTCACCAGGAGAATGCTCATGCTCGGGCACCGGCCAAGACGTCGCGCAGTACGAGAGCGATCTGCTCCATCTCAGATGCGGACAGCGTCGCTCGTGCGGTCAGACGCAGCCGTGACGTTCCTTCCGGAACCGACGGCGGGCGGAAGCAACCGACATGCAACCCCTGGTCCCGGCACGCCGACGCGGCATCGAACGCCCGTTGCGGATCGCCGAGAACGACCGAGACGACAGCAGATTCAGGCGACGGTGCACCGGTGACGTCGGCGAGTTCGGATGCCCGGGCCAGGACGTCGAGCGCTCGAGTCGGCTCGCGCTGGAGTACGGCGAGTGCAGCTCTGGCCGCGCCGACAGCGGCGGGAGCGAGACCGGTGTCGAAGATGAACGTTCTTGCCGCGTCGATGAGATGCGCGCGAATCTTGTTGTCGCCGAGTACAACTCCGCCCTGGCTGGCGAGCGACTTGGACAGCGTTGCCGTCACGACGACGTCAGGTTCACCCGCCAGGCCCGACTCGTGGACGAGTCCACGTCCACCGGCACCGCGCACACCGATGCCATGCGCCTCGTCGACCAGCAGGATCGCCCCGTACTCGCGGCACACCTGATGCATCTCCCGCAGCGGCGCGAGGTCTCCGTCGGCGCTGAAGACCGAATCCGTGACGACCAGCGCTCGCTCTTCCACTCTGCTGCGCAACGTGTCGGCGAGAAAGCTCACGTCCGAATGCGGAGCTACCGCAACCCGGGCACGTGACAGGCGGCAGGCATCCACGAGTGAGGCATGCGATCCCGCATCGGAGACGATCAACGATCCGGGACCCGAGAGCGCCGTCACCGCGCCGAGATTGGCTGTGTAGCCGGAAGAGAAGACCAGTCCGGAGTCCGCCCCGACGAACTCGGCCAGTTCGACTTCGAGCAGTTCGTGTTCGGTGGTGGTGCCGGTGACCAGACGCGAACCCGTGGCGCCCGCGCCCCAACGGCGCAGAGCCGCCGTTGCACCCTCGATCACGTCGGGGTGCCGCACGAGTCCGAGGTAATCGTTCGACGCCAGGTCGATCAACGGGGAGTCGACCGTGCGAGGACGGAGTTCGCGGCGCAGTCCAGCGGCCCTACGGTCCGCTTCGACGGCAGTGAGCCAATTCAGCGAGGTGTTCACTTTTCCGACCATACTTGAACACCGTTCAACTCAATGGTTAGGGTGCATCCGTGCTCACAACCGGACTTGATCCCCATGACGTCTCCGCCATCGATGCCGATGTCCTCTGGCATCCGTACGGATCATTTCCCGCGTCGACTCGTCCGCTGATCGTCGACTCTGCCCAGGGGGCTACCCTCACGCTCTCCGACGGCCGCCGATTGGTCGACGGAATGAGCTCGTGGTGGGCCGCCATTCACGGATACCGCAATCCCGTGCTCGACACTGCTGCTGCACGGCAGCTGGGCAAGATGAGTCATGTCATGTTCGGCGGACTGACGCACGAACCCGCCGCTCGCCTCGGGCGACTACTCGTCGACATCACACCACCTCACCTCGACAAAGTGTTCCTCTCCGACTCCGGTTCGGTGGCCGTCGAAGTAGCAGTCAAGATGTGCCTGCAGTACTGGCGGAGCCTCGGAAAACCGTCGAAAAATCGTTTGATGACCTGGCGCGGCGGATATCACGGCGACACATTCACCCCCATGAGCGTCTGCGACCCCGACGGCGGCATGCACTCTCTCTGGACCGACGTCCTTCGCCCTCAGGTCTTCGCGCAGACTCCCCCGGCGGACTATCTCCCCGAATACGTGCAGGAGTTGGAAACGCTGCTGGCCGAGCATCACGAGGACCTCGCCGCGGTGATCGTCGAACCGGTAGTCCAAGGCGCCGGCGGAATGCGTTTTCACGACCCGGCATACCTGATCGACCTCCGTAACCTCTGCGACAAATACCAAGTCCTCCTGGTCTTCGACGAGATCGCGACCGGATTCGGACGCACCGGTGAACTGTTCGCCGCCGATCATGCCGGCGTCAGTCCCGACGTCATGTGCGTCGGCAAGGCACTGACCGGCGGGTACATGAGTCTGGCGGCAACGCTGTGCACCACGGAGATCGCAGAGACCATCACTGCCGGCGAGGGCGGCGGACTGATGCACGGCCCCACCTTCATGGGCAATCCACTCGCGTGCGCTGTCGCGGTCGCGTCGACCGAACTTCTGCTCGCAATGGACTGGCGGCGTGACGTCGCAACCCTCGAACGTGGCCTCACTCGCGGCCTCGCCGAAGCCGTCACAATTCCCGGGGTGGTGGATGTTCGAGTCAAAGGCGGAATCGGGGTCATCGAACTCGAGCAGCCGGTCGAGATGCAGAGCGCCACCGATGCGGCCGTCGACGCCGGGGTCTGGCTTCGACCGTTCCGCAACCTCGTGTACGCGATGCCTCCGTACCTGTGTTCGGACGCGGAGGTGGAACAGATCACAGCCGGAATGCTTGCAACCGCCCGCAGCCAGGCGAAACGGTGATCAGCGGCGTAGACAGTCGACAAGATTCGATCGGCTGCACCCGATAGGGTCTGATTCATGGATCAACCGCCGAGCGCGCCCTCAGCCACTCCCATCCCGGTATGGCCTGGCAGTGCGTACCCACTCGGTGCCACCTACGACGGCGCGGGGACCAATTTCTCGCTCTTCTCCGAGGTCGCCGAAGCCGTCGAACTGTGCCTGATCGCCAAGGACGGCACCGAAACCCGCATTCGGATGGACGAGGTCGACGGTTACGTCTGGCATGCGTACCTTCCGTCCGTGTCCCCCGGCCAGCGATACGGCTACCGCGTGCACGGGCCGTACGATCCGGCTGCAGGTCTGCGCTGCGATCCGAGCAAACTCCTGCTGGACCCGTACGGAAAAGCGTTCGACGGAGACTTCGACGGAGATCGTTCACTGTTCTCGTACGACGTCGAGTCGGCGGCGGACCCCGAACCTGCTGGAGACGACGAAACTCCTGCCGTGGAGCCGGAAGAAGCCACCGACGAAACGAGTTCGGAGGCCGAATCGGGCGAGGTGGGCCTCGAAGACGAGTCACCCACGGACGATCAGGAATCGGACGAGAGCCTCGACCCAGAACCCTTCGATCCCGAACCGCTCGTCGACGAACCCGCTACCATCCCTTTCCCCCAACATGATTCGCTCGGTCACACGATGTCGACCGTCGTCATCAATCCGTTCTTCGACTGGGCATCCGACCGCTCGCCGAAGCGTCCGTACCACGAGACGGTCATCTACGAAGCGCACGTCAAGGGTATGACCGCGACGCACCCCGGAGTTCCGGAGGAATTGCGCGGCACTTACGCCGGACTCGCGCATCCGGTGATCATCGAGCACCTCACCAATCTGGGTGTCACGGCGATCGAACTGATGCCGGTCCATCAGTTCATGCACGACCAGGTGCTGCTCGATCAGGGACTGCGAAACTACTGGGGCTACAACACCTTCGGCTTTCTTGCTCCGCACACCGACTACTCCTCGGCCGCCAAACCCGATGCGGCCGTGGCGGAATTCAAGGCAATGGTGCGCAGTTTCCACCAGGCGGGTATCGAGGTGATCCTCGACGTGGTCTACAACCACACCGCCGAGGGCAACCACATGGGGCCGACCATCAGCTTCCGCGGAATCGACAACGCCGCCTACTACCGACTGGTCGACGGCGACGAAGCGCACTACATGGACTACACCGGAACGGGCAACAGCCTCAATGCCCGTCATCCGCACACCCTGCAATTGATCATGGACTCGCTGCGGTACTGGGTCACCGAAATGCATGTCGACGGTTTCCGCTTCGACCTGGCCTCGACACTCGCCCGTGAACTGCACGACGTGGACCGCCTTTCCGCCTTCTTCGATCTGGTGCAACAGGATCCGATCGTCAGTCAGGTGAAACTGATCGCCGAACCGTGGGACGTCGGCGAAGGCGGTTACCAGGTCGGCAACTTCCCAGGCCTGTGGACCGAATGGAACGGCAAGTACCGCGATACCGTCCGCGACTACTGGCGTGGTGAGCCGGCAACGCTGGGCGAGTTCGCTTCCCGCCTCACCGGATCCTCTGATCTCTACGAGGCGACCGGACGTCGCCCCGGCGCGAGCATCAATTTTGTCATCGCCCACGACGGTTTCACCCTGCACGACCTCGTCTCGTACAACGAGAAGCACAACGAAGCCAACGGCGAGAACAACAACGACGGCGAATCGCACAACCGATCCTGGAACTGCGGCGTCGAAGGCCCCACAGACGACCCCGAAATCCTCGAACTGCGTGGACGTCAGAGCCGAAACATCCTGGCTACGCTGATGCTCAGCCAGGGCACCCCGATGCTTGCTCACGGCGACGAGATGGGCCGAACTCAGCAGGGTAATAACAACGTTTACTGCCAGGATTCGGAACTGTCATGGATGGATTGGACTCTCGCGGAAACCAATGCGGACCTCGTCGAGTTCACCAAGCGCGCAATTGCCTTGCGCGCCAAGAACCCGGTCTTCCGGCGTCGTCGATTCTTCGAGGGCCGACCCATTCGAAGTGGCGATCAGGGCCGAGACATCGCCTGGCTCACGCCGTCGGGCGAGGAGATGACTCCGGCCGACTGGGACAGCGGTTTCGGTAAGTCGTTGGCCGTCTTTCTCAACGGCGACGCGATCCCGGAACCGAACTACCGCGGCGAGCGTGTCACGGGAGATTCGTTCCTCCTGTGTTTCAACGCTCACTACGAAGATCTCGAATTCTCCACCCCCAACGCGGACTACGCGTCGGAGTGGACCGTCGTACTCGACACCTCGGTCCCCACTGGTGAGAGCGATACCGTGATCAAGGCCGGAACAACATTGGATGTAAAAGCGCGAGCATTGACGGTACTTCGCAGAACCGCCTGAGGGAGACGTGCACATGGCCCCGATAACCAGCACCTACCGACTGCAGTTGCGACCGGATGCATTCACTCTTCGTGATGCGGCCGCACAGGTGGACTACTTCGAGGCATTGGGGGTCTCACATCTTTATCTCTCCCCCATCCTCACTGCGACGTCCGGGTCGACGCACGGCTACGACGTCACCGATCCGACGACCGTGTCCGAAGGACTTGGTGGCCGCGAGGCTTTGGTGGAGCTATCGCGCGCGGTTCGATCACGTGGGATGGGCCTGATCGTCGATCTGGTCCCCAACCATGTCGGTGTCGCCAAACCTCGCGAAAATGCTTGGTGGTGGGACGTTCTCACGCACGGGCAGTCGTCGGAGTACGCGGATTTCTTCGACATCGATTGGGCCGAGGACAACGGAGCCAACGGAGCCAACGGAGCCAACGGCAAACTCTCGCTCCCGGTGCTGGGCAGCCAGGACGATCTCGACGCACTGACTGTCGAGAAGGATGGTGAGGAAACACTTCTCGCGTTCTACGAGCACCGCTTCCCTGTCGCCTCCGGCACCGAATTCGGATCTCCACAGGAGGTCCACTCCAGGCAGTCGTACCGACTCGTACCGTGGAACGCCGGAATCATCAACTACCGACGGTTCTTTGCCGTCAACGAACTCGCTGCACTGCGCCAAGAGGACCCCAAAGTCTTCGAACTCTGCCATCGGCAATTGAAGTCGTGGGTCGATGAAGGACTGATCGACGGCGTTCGCATCGATCACCCGGACGGACTCGCCGATCCGGCGGAGTATCTGGGGCGCCTGCGGGAACTGATCGGACCAGATCAGTGGCTCGTGATCGAAAAGATCCTCGGCCATACGGAACCACTCGATCCTCTGCTCCCGATCGACGGCACCACCGGATACGACGCACTCAATCAACTGGGCGGCATTTTCGTCGATCCCGCCGCCGAACTCGAATTGACCGAACTCTCCGCAGATCTGACCGGCGACGACGGGGACAGTACGTGGTTGCATCACACCGAACGTCAGTTCAAACGCGACACCGGGCGCGGTGACCTTGCACCCGAGGTTCGCAGACTCGTGCGCGCAATCCGACGCGAAACCGGAAGTCGTTGCAGTGAGACCGAACTGAACGACGCAGTTGTCGTCGCGATCGCTCGGATGCCGGTCTATCGATCCGACTACAGTCCGCTCGCCGGTTTGGCCGCTCGTATCGTCGGCGACATGCACGAACTGGCGCCTGGGCATGAAGCGGCGTTCAACGTGCTGGCGCAATCCCTGGTGAACGGCGGTGAAGCGGCGGTTCGCTTCCAGCAGGTGTGCGGCGCCGTCATGGCGAAGTCCGTCGAAGATCGACTCTTCTATCGGACGGCGCGACTGGTCTCACGTCAGGAAGTCGGCGGCAACCCTGCATCACTTGCCGTCTCCGTCGCCGAATTCCATCTCCACAACGCGGACCGAGCGAAGCGGTGGCCGCGGGCGATGACGAGTCTGTCCACTCACGACACCAAACGCGGCGAGGACGTGCGGGCACGGATCGGTGTTGTGTCTCAGGTGCCGACCCTGTGGTCCCGGCTGATTCGCGAGTGGGAAAACGTCTGCCCCAGCCCTGATCCGCTGACCGGATTGTTCTTGTGGCAGAACATCATCGGTGTGTGGCCGGCGGACGGCCGCTCGGCAGCCTCGGTTCCAGAGCTGCGCGAGCGTTTACACGCCTATGCGGAGAAAGCCGTCCGCGAGTCCGGCGCCAGGACTTCCTGGAACGATCCGGACGTCGGCTTCGAGTCGGCAGTGCACCGCTGGATCGACGAGGTGTTCGACGGACCTGTCGCTGATTCGGTCAGCGAATTCGTCGGCCGGATCGCGCGTCACGGCTGGGCGGACTCTCTGGGCCAAAAGCTGCTCCAACTCCTCGGGCCCGGAGTTCCCGACGTCTACCAGGGCACGGAGCTGTGGGAGGACTCGCTGGTCGACCCGGACAACCGGCGCGTTGTCGACTACGGAACGAGGCGATCACTGCTCGAATCCGGCGCCGCGCCGATCGACGCGACAGGAACCGCAAAGTTGCACCTCGTTCGCACGGCACTGACACTGCGGCGGGAGAACCCCTCGTGGTTCGATCACGGTGAGTACCGGCCCATCTTCGCTTCAGGTTCCGGATCCGGTCATCTGGTCGGCTTCTCGCGCGGCCCGGCAGGTGATCCGCCCATGGTCGTTGCTCTGGCGACGCGACATTCGCTCGGACTCTCGTCGCACGGCTGGCGAGACACCCGAATCGACCTTCCCGAAGGCGAATGGCTCGACGCACTGAGCGGACAACCCGTCACGTCCGCAGATGCGCGCGATGTCTTCGCCGACGGACCATGTGCCCTGTTGACCAGGGTGTGCTGAGCGGTTTCCGCTGACTGGACATTCACCCCCGAAAAGAACTTCGTCGCGCTAACTTCCGAAGAGCAGATCGTCACCACTATTCGGAGGTTTGAGCATGACTGCCAATCGATACACCGGAAAAGTTGCCTTCATCACCGGAGCAGCCCGCGGTCAGGGGCGGGCGGAAGCTGTCCGGCTGGCAGAAGAGGGCGCAGACATCATCGCCGTCGACGCGTGTGTTCAATTCGAATCCACGTCTTACGCCGGCGCCACCGAAGACGACCTGGCCGAGACAGTCGAACTGGTCAAGGCTCTGGACCGACGAATTGTCGCTACCAAGACCGACGTCCGCGACTTCTCTGCGCTGTCCGCGGCGCTCGATGCCGGCATCGACGAACTGGGGCGCCTCGACGTCGTCGTCGCGAACGCCGGAATCTGTTCTGCCAACATGTCCTGGGAAATCACGCCCGAGCAGTGGCAGGAAACGCTCGACGTCAACCTGACCGGAGTCTTTCACACCGCCAAGGCAGCGATCCCGCACCTGATCAAGCAAGGCACCGGTGGCTCGATCATCTTCACCAGCTCCGTCGCCGGCCTGCGTGGGCTCCCCTTCCTCGGCCACTACGTCGCGAGCAAACACGGCATCACCGGTCTGGCCAAGACGATGGCCTCGGAATTGGGGCAGTACAACATTCGGGTCAACACCATCCACCCGCACGGCGTGGAAACCGGAATGCAGATGACGGACATGCGGCCGCTCATCGACGCCAACGCTCACACCCTCGGTCCGATCTTCATGCAGACCTTGCCAGACCCGGTCAGCCAGCCGGAGGACATCGCCGCAGCCGTCGCGTTCCTCGGTTCCGACGAGGCCCATCACATCACCGGCATCGCGATGCCGCTCGATCTGGGCACCTTGATCCGCTGATCGAATCTTCTCGAGTTTTTCCCGTCCTCGGGGAATATCGCTTCCCCGAGGACGGTTGCGCGAGACATGACCAAAACTGTTGTAGCGCAGACGTACGGCACGCCCGAGGTCCTGGAGCTGGTGGACATCGATTTACCGGCGCCGAAATCAGGTGAAGTCCTGGTCGACGTGAAGGCGATCGGCGTCAATCCCTTCGACTTCAAGCTCTACAGCGGTGCTTTCGGCACTGATCCCGAGAAACTTCCGATCCGCCTCGGCGGCGAGGCAGCGGGCGTCGTCTCGGCGGTCGGCGACGGCGTTACCGGTGTTGCAGTCGGCGACGAGGTGATCGTCAGCCCCGGCAACGGTCTTTACGCCGAACAGGTAGTCGTTCCGGTCTCCTCGATCACCGCGAAGCCCGCCGGCATCAGCTGGGAACAGGCGGCCGGACTCCTTCTCGTCGGCGGAACTGCAGTCGACGCCCTCGACACCATTCGCGTCGGCTCCGGGGACACCGTCCTCATCCACGGC
Organism: Rhodococcus sp. AQ5-07; assembly: GCF_009707305.1. Lineage (NCBI taxonomy): Bacteria > Bacillati > Actinomycetota > Actinomycetes > Mycobacteriales > Nocardiaceae > Rhodococcus > Rhodococcus sp. AQ5-07. Next base: position 2,136,428 of record NZ_CP046099.1, read on the forward strand.
GCGTCCGGTGGCGTCGGCGCTATTGCGGTTCAGCTCGCCGCAGCACGCGGTGCCACCGTGATCGGCACTGCGGGAGCATCGAATCAGGACTACGTGCGCTCGCTCGGCGCCACGCCGGTGCTCTACGGCGAGGGCCTCGAAGCCCGCGTTCGTGAACTCGCACCGAACGGTGTCGACGCCGCTTTCGACACCGCCGGAACTGACGAAGCCGTCGATACATCTCTGGCGTTGGTCACCGACAAGAGCCGTATCGTCACCATCGTCGCGTTCGGACGCGCCCAGACCGACGGCTTCGCGTCTGTCGGCGGAGGCAACCCGGCAAGTGCCGAAGCACGTTTGAAGGCTCGCTCCGAACTGGTCGAACAAGCCGGGTCGGGACACCTCACCGTGAAGATCGCCAAGACCTTCCCGCTCGCAGACGTCGCACTCGCTCACACCGAGTTGCAGGGTTCTCATCCCGCCGGGAAGTTCATCCTCATTCCCTGAGGTTCCCTAAGCCTGAACGGCGAGTGGAACCAAGAGGGTAGTGCCGAACGCGACGAGCACGGATTCGCCTTCGCGTTCGGCATGTACCTCGGCAGTGACGAACACCTGCTTGCGCCCAGCCTTGACCGAGCGTGCCGTGGCGACGAATGCCGTTCCGACTCCCGGGTTCACGAAATTGACCGCGCAGTTGGACGCCGCCACGACACCAACCTGTGTAAAGGCGGCAAATCCGCACGCAGTGTCGATAAGTCCCGCCACAAGCGCAGCGTGCAAGTGTCCCGAGTACTGGCCGAGATCCTCACGCCATTCGAGCCGCAGGCAGACACGTCCTGGTTCGGCCCCCGTCACTTCGAATCCGGCCCACCGGTTGAAGGCCGCCGAGGCGTTGACTGCGCGCAATTGTTCCAGCATTTCCGAATGTTCCATGTAGACCAGTCTACATAGATTGTGGTGGATCGCTGGGGTGTTTAAGCTCCAACTCGTGGCGACTCCCCCGAAACACCGCGAAGCACTGGTACGAGCTGCAGCCGATCTGTTTCGCCGCCAGGGGTATGCGGCTACGGGACTCAACGAGATCCTCAAGTCGAGTGGCGCCCCGAAAGGTTCGCTCTACCACTACTTTCCCGGCGGCAAAGAGCAGATCGGCGAAGAGGTCGTCCGCGTCGGCGGGCAGTTGGTCACCGACACTCTGACCGAACTCGCCGACAGTCAACCGGACGCCGGAGCACTGCTGCGCGAGTATGCGCGACTGCTCGCTGGATGGGTGAGCGATTCGGACTTCCACGAAGGCTCGCCGATCACGACGGTGTTGTTGGAACTTGCCCCCGATTCGGAGAGCGTGACAGGCGCAGGACAGGCGGTCTACCGACAGTGGACTTCACTACTGCGCGACTCACTGATCGAGTCCGGTGTCGAACGCACTCGAGCGGAACGGCTTGCCGTCCTGGCAGTGTCCGCACTCGAGGGTTCGCTGGTGCGGGCTCGCGTCGAACGATCAGGTCAGCCGATCCTCGATTCGCTCGGCGAGGTCGCCGACGTGTTCGACGGAGCAATCGCTTCGGCGGCCGCGCACTGAGCCGACACACCCTGAGCGAACGGCACTCTCGGTCTCATGAAGGCGCCGAAAGGTACGTTCGCTCGGAATCGGACGGTGGGCCTGCCGGCTTCCCGCCACCACCCCGAGTGCCACCGCGGGCCGCGCCGATCCCCGCGACGACGACGCACGCGATACCTGCCACCGCCAGCAAACTCGGAACCTGTTGCAGCACAACAAGACCGATGAGCTGCGCGAAAGCGGGCTCGAGACTCATCAGCGTGCCGAATGCTGCCGTCGACAGCCGCCGCAGTGAGACCATCTCCAGAACGAACGGCACGACGGGCAGCAAGATCGCAAGTCCGAGGCCCACGAGAACCAGGTGCGGGGTCAGCCGCCCAATGGCCGAGTGGCCCACGGCAATTGTCGCGGCCAACCCGGCAACCGCCATCGACACCGCCAGCCCGTTGATACCGGCAACCTCGTCGCCGACCCGCTGGGTGAGCAGTATGCACATCGCCCAGCAGAGCGCCGCGCCAAGTGCGTACGCCACACCGACCAGATCGACTGTCCCTGCCCACGGTTCGGTGAGAAGCACTACGCCCACGCCTGCCAGAACCGGCCACAGAACGCGGCCACGCCCCCGGAGCAAAGCAACCGTAAGCGGACCCAAGAACTCCAGCGCGCTTGCCGTTCCCAGAGGAAGACGCTCGACGGCCGCCATGAACAACAGCGTCATGCCGGCGGTGACCACACCCAGGACCACGCAGGCCAGAAACGCCTTGCGAGTGAACGCGGAGGGACGGGGCCTGACGATGATCAGAAGAATGATGCCCGCCCAGGCGAGACGTATCCACGCTGCTCCGTCTGCTCCGAGCTGATCGATCAGACCCACCGACACGGCGAGCCCGAGCTGCACGCACAACATCGCCAGAACAGCCAGGCCCACTCCGGCCCGCGCTTTCGTATCCATAGCTGAATTGAACGGGACGCCAACCGTTCGTGTCCACGCGATTTTGACCTACATTATGTTCACGATTAGTGAATGATCGAACGATGGAAACCCGTCGACTCCATCTCCTCCTCGAACTCTCCCGCTTGGGTTCCATGCGCGCGGTCGCCGAAGCTCACAACCTCACGACATCGACAGTGTCCCAACAGCTCGCGGCTTTGACCGCGGAAACCGGTACTGCATTGATCGAACCGGAAGGCCGACGCGTTCGCCTCACACCTGCCGGTCAACGACTCGCCGATCATGCCGTCACCATCCTGGCAGCCGTGGATGCAGCTCGCCTGGACCTCGATCCGACCGCCGAACCGGAGGGGACATTGAGAGTCGGCGGATTCGCTACTGCCGTCAGAACCGCGATGCTCCCCGTCGCCCTGAGCCTGCAACACAGCCATCCACAGGTAGACGTGGTGATCTGCGAGTACGAACCGGCCGAGGCTTTTGACCTACTCGAACGAGATGACCTGGACCTCGCGCTGACGTACGACTACAACCTCGCCCCCGCATCCCCGAGCTCGTTACTCGAAGCACTACCACTCTGGTCGACGCCGTGGGGATTATGCGTTCCCGACAACGCCCGCACACCCGACGAGTCCACGAAATCCGGGATCGATCTCCGTGCCTTCGCAGACACACCATGGATAGTGAACTCACGAAACACAGCCGACGAGCGCGCTGTGCGAACCCTCGCGTCACTGGCTGGATTCACCCCTCGGATCACTCACCAGATCGACAGTCTCGACTTGGTCGAACTCTTGATACTCAGTGGTTACGGCGTGGGGCTGATGCCACTCGAACGCAAGACCCGCGAAGGCGTACGCGTCGTGCCGCTGACCGATCCGCCTGTCATCCTCACCGCCTATGCGGTGACGCGTCGCGGCCGATCGTCGTGGCCGCCGCTTCGGCTCGTGCTGGACCGTCTCACGGCCTACCGATAACTCAAATCCGATCAGCGTCGCCGTCGCGGCGCTGCTGCTTGGCAATTCGACGCTGCTCTTCCGCCCGCTCGCGGCACTGACGCAAGAATGCTTCGTCCGCCGCCGGATCCTGCGCAACGGCGCGTCCCGGACGCTCGTATTCGCCGTAACCGGTTGGGCCGACGTAACCGCGGGGCGCGTTCTGTCCGCGCCCGACCACCAGCCACAGAACGGACCCCAAGGTGGGAAGGAAGATGATGATCAGAATCCAGACGACCTTGGGTAGGTACTGGATGTAGGCGTCATCTCTCGTGATGGCGTCGACGATGCAGAAAATCCACAGCAACATCGTGATGAGGCCGAACAAGGCATAGGGCACGCTGGCGATTCCTCCCGAGAATAAAAAACCCTCGCCATGCTAACGAAAACAGACCGATTAGTACATTAGATTCTGGCGAATGTTGAACTCGAGCCATCCTCGGTATGCATCGACATCCCATCCACTGACTCGACGCAATTGCTGATGAAGCTGAGGCGAGACGAAAGCGGCAAGTATGCCCGCGGCTTTCTCGAGCGAAATCTCGGGCCTCAACAATCCGTGCTCGGATAGACCCTCAGCTATCGACATCGCATTGACGGCCGACTGATCCGACGATTCCTCGGACAGTCGCCGCATGTCGGCATCCGCACCTGACGATTCGACCGCGACCATCATCAGAGCGCCGGCACGTTCGAGCAGTCCGATGCCCTGTGCCACGATCTGGGAGACGATCCGGCGAACGTCATCGGGGTCCGAGGCCAGGTTCGGCGCGCCGAGTGGAACCTCGTCGGCATCGAGCGCCGCGGCGAGGGCCGCTTCGAAGATCTCGAGCTTCCCGCCCGGGAAGGCTGTGAACACCGTCCGATTGGCGACGCCGGCCGAGTCGGCAATCTGTTTGACGGTGGCACTGACGTATCCGTCTCGGACAAACAAGGTCGTCGCCGCATCACGAATGAGTTCACGCGTTCGCTGTGCGGAAGCTTCACGCACGCGGGAGTGGTACTGGCGTCTGCCCTCCATTGCGCACACTTTAGCCGCATTCGATGCAACGGCCATGCATGGAAAGAATCGTGCAGTTCAAGAGCCTTTTCCGGGGTGATCTATCCAGCCGTCGCTACCGGGAAACACCAACGCCTCGTGCCCGTTGTCGTACCTGACCAGATAGGGCGGCCCTCCGTCCTCCCCGTGGACTTCGAGGACCTCGGCAGTTACCTCCGCCTGCCCAACCACGCGCCCCTGGACATGGAGACGGTCACCCACTTCGGCATGCATCACTCCTCCTCGCTGCCCGCTCGCGCGGGCGCAGACCAACCACTGACGTTGTTCCCGCGATACCGACTTGGAAACCCTGGACGGGTTGCCGTCGTGAGGAATCGCATATTCACCGAAGGTGACAGCGAGGGGTGAACAGTGGTTCACTCATGGGTGAATTCCCGTTCACCACCTCCGCGTGAAGGACCGTCTCTTGGCATTGCACTCGTCTCCGACCACTCGCCGTTCAAGTCGGCTCATCACCGCAATTCTCTGTCTTTCCGGCACCGTGGTCGCGCTGCAGCAAACGATGGTCATTCCGTTGTTGCCCGATTTCCCGAAAATCCTCGGCGTCAGCGCTGACGACGCCTCCTGGCTCGTCACCGTCACACTCCTCACGAGCGCCGTCGCCACTCCGATCGTCTCCCGCCTGGCGGACATGTTCGGAAAACGGCGCATGATGCTGATCTCGATGACGATGATCGTGGTCGGATCACTGGTCGCGGCGATCGGCGGCAACTTTGTCGCCCTGCTGATCGGCCGTGGCCTCCAGGGCTTCGCGATCTCGATGATCCCCGTCGGAATCAGCATCATGCGCGACGAACTGCCCAAGGAGAAGGTGGCGTCGGCAACAGCCTTGATGAGCGCCACTCTCGGAATCGGCAGCGCACTCGGGCTCCCCCTGTCCGGGTTGATCTTCGAGCATCTAGGCTGGCCCGCCATCTTCTGGCTCTCGGCGATCGTGGGCGTCCTGTTGATCATCGCGGTAGCCGCCGTCGTCCCGGAATCGAGTGTTCGCACCCGCGGCAAATTCGACTTCCTCGGCGCGGTCATGCTCTCGACAGCACTCACGGCGATCCTCCTCGCCATCTCCAAGGGGGCCCGTTGGGGATGGACGAGCGAACTGACATTGCTCATGTTCGTCATCGGAATCGTGACGCTCGCACTGTGGTTCCCATACGAACTCCGGGTCACCCAGCCGATGGTCGACTTGCGAACGTCGGCCAAGCGGCCCGTTCTGCTGACCAACGTCGCCTCGATCCTCGTCGGCTTCTCGATGTATGCGAACAACCTCTCCACCACTCAGCAACTCCAGATGCCGAAGATCTCCGGCTACGGCTTCGAACTGGGAGTGATGGCGGCCGGACTGTGCATGATTCCGGCAGGCCTCGCGATGGTCTTCTTCGCTCCCGTCTCCGCGAACATCACGAAGCGATTCGGAGCCAAGATCACCCTGATCGTCGGCGGCACTGTGCTCGCGCTCGCCTACATCGCGCGCGTGTTCCTGACCGGCTCGATAACACTGATCATCATCAGCGCGGCGGTGGTCAGCATCGGAACTGCAATCGCCTACTCCGCGATGCCGATGCTGATCATGCGATCGGTTCCGATCACCGAAACCGCGTCCGCAAACGGCCTCAATTCGCTGCTCCGCTCAGTCGGTACGTCCACATCCAGCGCAGTGGTTGCCGCCATGCTCACCTCGATGGTCATCCCGTCCGGGCCGGGCGAGGGCCTTCCGTCGATCGACGCCTTCAAGAACATCTTCTGGCTGGCCGCCCTCGCCGCCGTGGCTGCTGCCGCTGCCGCTGCGTTCATTCCTCGCCGCGGCGCAAAACCGGAAACGGCGCTTCGCCCGGTGACCCCGGAAGGGTTCGAGCTTCCCGACGCCGCCGTGTCCGAAACGGAAATTGTGGTTGCCGGTCGTGTGGTCCGAGCCGACAGCCGACCGATCCGGCAGGCTGTTGTCACCGTGATGGACATGGAGGGGCGACCGATCGACTGGAGTCGCGCCGACAACGAGGGCAACTTCTCCCTCGCACTACCCCGGCCCGGACGGTACTTGGTGGTGACGAGTGCCGACGGCTGGTCCCCTCGGTCGCAGGTGATCGCTTTCGACAGCGCGCAATCGACGCACACCGTCGAACTCGGTGACCGCCTCACCATCTCCGGCAAGGTCGGAGTCGACGGCCGAACAACCTCGGGAACCGTCGTCACACTCACGAAACCGACCGGCGAATTCGTCGCATCCACCGTCACCGACGGAACCGGGCACTACGGAATCGCACTCCCGACATCCGGCCGGTACATCCTGACCGCACTGACCGAGAGTGGACACGGCACATTGGCTCGTCAGATAGCGGTCATCGCGCAGTCCACCGTCGTCGACTTCGACGTACCCGTCGATGCCGAGCCGTTGACGACAGTATGAGCAACCAAACGCATGGCGATCGGGTATCGAGGCGAGCGGCATGAGCAGCGGTGAAGCCAGCATCCTCACAGCAGCGAAAGCCTTGTTCGCGGAACGAGGTTACGCATCGACGACCATCAAGGACATCGCGGTCGCAGCCGGTTACTCCCCTGCCCTGGTCATGAAGATCTACGGCAGCAAAGCTCGGTTGTATTCGGCTGCGATCCCGTCCGCACCTCCGATGGACGAGGATCCCAATGCCGACGCCACCGGAAACATCGGCTGTCAACTGGTCGAGAAACTTGTCGCTCGTAGAGAATCCGACGAAACCGATCCGTGGGCAATGCTCGCAGTACACGTTCACGAGGCGCCAGATCCGGACGCCGCCCGGGCAGAGATCAAGGAACGATACGTTCACGGGATCGCACGACGCATCGGCGACACCGAGCCCGGTTTGGTTCGCAGCCAGGTCGTCGTCTCACTGTTGCTCGGACTTGCCACTGGCATGCGGACGCTCGAACTCCTCGGTGAGGATTCGTTGTCGTCGAAGGACCTGATCCGGCGCTACGGAAGTCTGATTCAAACAGTCGTCGACGAAATCGAACCGGTATCCGAGCACGAATCGGACATCAGTGGCACGGTGGAGGAATGACTACCTACCGATACCTCGACGCCGATCGAAACCTCCTCGAAGAGAAAGATTTCGAAACCGAGCAGGACGCACAGGAATACCGACTCTCGGTCCTCGGTGCCGAACACATCGAGCCCGCCGACGAATGATCCTGTCGATTCCCCGATCGGTCAGGGAGACTTCGCGGCAGTGGTGAGTTCAGCGATCAAGGCTTGAACGCGACGCTCGATTTCGTCACGGATCGGGCGAACCGCTTCGAGGCCCTGTCCGGCCGGATCGTCGAGAACCCAGTCTCGGTAGCTCTTGCCGGGGAAGATCGGGCACGTGTCGCCGCAGCCCATGGTGATGACGACATCCGAATCCTGGACGGCGTCAACGGTGAGGATCTTCGGAAACTGAGCTGAGATATCGATACCGTGCTCTGCCATCGCCTCGATCGCTGCCGAATTGACGGTCTCGGCGGGTGCGGATCCGGCGGAACGGACCTCGATGGCGTCGCCTGCGAGATGGCTCAGGAATCCCGCGGCCATCTGAGATCGGCCGGCATTGTGGACGCAGACGAACAACACCGATGGTTTGCTCATGACCTCGCACTTTCTCGACTGGATGAAACCTCTTCGACTGCAAAGCGTTTGCGTAGAGCAAGGGAGACATAGACCAGCCCGACGAGCACCGGTACCTCGATCAGCGGGCCGACAACACCGGCAAGAGCTTGCCCCGAGGTGGCGCCGTAGGTGGCGATGGCTACGGCGATCGCGAGTTCGAAGTTGTTGCCCGCGGCCGTGAACGCCAGGGTCGTCGTGCGTTCATAGCCCAATCCGATTGCGGCGCCGAGGATGTAGCCTCCGCCCCACATGAGCGCGAAGTACGCGAGCAAGGGCAGCGCGATCCGGACGACATCCCAAGGCTGGGAGGTGATCTGTTCGCCCTGCATCGAGAAGAGCACGACGATGGTGAACAGCAGACCGTAGAGCGCCCAGGGGCTGATCTTGGGGATGAACTTGTTGTCGTACCAGTCGCGGCCTTTGGCGCGTTCACCGAAGAAGCGGGACAGAAAACCTGCCAGCAGCGGGATACCGAGGAAGATCAGGACCGATTTCGCAATCTGCCAGGGCGAGGTGTCGATGGTGGTCTGTTCGAGGCCGAGACACCCGGGCAGGACCGAGAGGTAGAACCAACCGAGCACGGCGAACATGATCACCTGGAACACCGAGTTGATGGCGACCAGCACCGCGGCGGCTTCGCGGTCTCCGCAGGCCAGGTCGTTCCAGATGATCACCATCGCGATACAGCGAGCAAGACCGACGATAATCAGCCCGGTGCGATATTCCGGCAGGTCAGGCAGAAACAGCCAGGCGAGGGCGAACATCAGCGCCGGGCCGAGAACCCAGTTCAGGAACAGGGAGCCGGCGAGGAGTTTCTTGTCCCCGGTGACAGTGTCGAGGCGGTCGTAGCGAACTTTCGCCAACACCGGGTACATCATGATCAGCAGGCCGAGGGCGATCGGCAGGGAGATGCCGTCGATCTGCACCTTGTCCAGGGCAGTGTTCACACCGGGGATCCAGCGTCCAACCAGCAGGCCGACGACCATGGCCACGCCGATCCAGACCGCCAGATAGCGGTCGAGGGTGGAGAGTTTTCCGACGACTGCGGGGTGTCCGGTGGTGGCAGCGGTGTTGCTCATGCGGTGACCTCTGAGCACGCGTCCGCGACACTCACGCTCGTACCTTCAACCAGTAGAACGGCGGAAAGCTGTTGCAGCGCAGCCGGAATAACCCAGTAGTACACCCAGGTCCCGCGTCGTTCACAGTCGAGCAACCCGGCCTGACGCAACACCTTTAGGTGATGCGAGATAGTCGGCTGAGACAGATCGAACGAGTCGGAGATGTCGCAGACGCAGGCTTCACCACCCTCGTGACTTGCCACCAAGCTGAGCAAGCGGAGGCGAACCGGATCGCCGAGGGCTTTGAACATCCGCGACAGGTCGCCGGCCCAATCCTCGGTCAGAGGTTCACGGACGAGCGGGGTGCAGCAAGCCTCGGACTCCGGTGACTCTTGATTCGACATTCTTCGATATTGACAGATATCGAATCCACGCGCAATCGAGTGCCCGGTCGGCCCGATCCCGGACTCACCCCTCGGCGGTCACCGCACGTCGTTCGAGCAGAACGGTGTCACGCCACACACCGTCGAGCTGGGCAATCTTCTCGCGGAGACCGATAGTTCTGAACCCGGCCGAATGATGCAGCGAGATGGAGGCGCGATTCTCGGGAAATATCGACGTCTGCAGTGTCCAGAGGTCGTCGACATCAGCGGCCATGACTTGCTTGCGCAACAACGCCTTTCCGACACCCCGACCACGCATTCCGCCCGCGACGTACACGGAGTTTTCCGCCACCCCGCGGTAGCAGTCACGCTCGGAAACTGGACTCAACGCAGCCCAACCGACAACAACACCCTCGATAGTCGCGACCCACCGATGCTGCGACAGCCACCGTTCGTGGAGATGCTCACGCGAGGGGACCTCAGTAGCAAAGGTGGCATTTCGGGTGTCGATACCCTCGCCGTAAATACGGCGAACCGCATCCCAGTCGTCGTCGATCATGGCCCGGACAGAGACATCGTCGGGCAGATCACTCGGGCTGCAAGGACGCGGAGCAAGGACTCCCATCACCACGTCCGCCGCCTGCGGCAGGGCAACGCAACACGTCGGATTCATCGCGACGACCGTGCTCGTCCCCTCCTTACGCATGGTCACAAAACCCACATCGGCGAGCTTGCGCAGGTGGTGCGACACCGTCGGTTGTCCGATCCCCAACGCTTCGGCGAGCGCTCCGACGGTAATACCACCGACCGCGCTCGCCACCCGGTGAAGCAATCGGACGCGCATCGGCTCGGCAAGGCAGGCGAACCACTGCGCGTAGGTATCGGCATCGCCCTGCGCGAGGACGGAAGAACCAATCTGATCCGGGTCCGAATCACCGACGCGCACCGTCGGAGTCTGCAGCGATGTCATCTCTCCACTATATCGACAGCTGTCGATGGTTGCCTACATTGATGATTGTCGATACAGTTCCACTAAGATCGATAATCGTCGATGAAAGGTACGAGATGAACCCCCTACCCGTTGTCGTGATCGGGGCCGGCCCGATCGGCCTGGCGGCCGCAGCAGAACTGCGCGAACGCGGACTCACACCCCTTGTCTTCGAGCGCGGAAGCACAGCCGGTGCTGCGGTCTCCGAGTGGAATCACGTTCGACTGTTCTCCCGGTGGTCCGAACTCGTCTCCCCCGCCGCGCAGCGACTCCTCGAGCAGAATGGATGGCGCTCTCCCGACGCTGAGACGTACCCGACCGGCCGGCAATGGCGCGACCTCTACCTCGGGCCACTCGCCTCAACACTCGGCGACGCCATCCAGTTCGACACCGAAGTGATCGGCGTAGCCCGACGCGGACGTGACCTGGTCGTCGACGCCGGCCGCGATACCGAACCCCTCTCGATTCATCTGCGCCGCCGTGACGGAACCGAGGACCGCGTGTTCGCCCAGGCGGTTGTCGACGCATCCGGCACCTGGGGTACTCCCAACCCGCTCGGCGGTGAAGGTCTTCCCGCCCTCGGCGAGGGCGCTGTGGGCACTGCGATCAGGTACCGGGTTCCTGATCTCGACGATCCGGCGGTGCGTGCACAGTTTGCCGGAAAACACACGGTCATCGCGGGGAGCGGCCACTCTGCGCTGACGGCGATCGTTGCGCTGTCGGGGTTGGCGGAGCAGGCTCCGAGCACCCGCATCATCTGGGCGGTCCGCCGAGGAAACGTCGGCTCAGCGTTCGGTGGCGGCGAAGCTGACGAACTGCCCGCGCGCGGCGCCCTGGGACTGCGCGCAAAGAAGGCCGTCGAGGACGGACTACTGAGAGTGGTCACCGGCTTCCGCACCGCAGAGGTGACAACAACCCCTTCGGGACAACTCGTACTTGCCTCCGATGCCGGTGATCGCATCGAGAACGTGGACAACGTCATAACGCTGACCGGATTCCGCCCCGATCTTTCCTGGCTTTCGGAAATTCGACTCGGCCTCGACCCGGTCTTACAAGCACCGGTCGAGTTGGCTCCACTGATCGACCCGAACGTCCACTCGTGCGGCACGGTGTACCCGCATGGCGCGAAGGAGCTTCGCCATCCGGAGCCAGGCGTGTACTTGGCAGGAATGAAAAGCTACGGCCGGGCACCCACCTTCCTGGCGATGACCGGCTACGAGCAGGTTCGCAGCATCGCCGCCGAACTCGCCGGCGATCACGAAGCGGCAGCCCGGGTCGAGTTGATCCTTCCGGAGACCGGAGTCTGCGGCGGTGCAGGTGTTTTCGACGAAGCTGACGCAGCGGAAGCCGAAGGCGGGGAAGCCGAGGGCGGATGCTGCGGCGCACCCACTCCGGAACTGATCACGTTGTCCGCTCCGTCTGGCAACACCCGCGGCTAGAAACAGTCCATGACGACGGATCCACCCCGCCGGGCTGCCACATCCGACCGAACAAGGCATGCTGATCGTGTGCATACTTTCGAGGTCTGGGCGCCAACGCCGGAATCGGTCCGGGTCGAAGTCGATGGCATCACGCACGACATGGAGCGGACCGACGACGGGTGGTGGCGAGGCGAGGTCGACTGCGACAACGAAGCTCGCTACGGCTTTGTCGTCGACGGTCAAATACTCCCGGATCCGCGGTCACCACGCCAGCCCGAAGGCGTGCATCTCCGCTCCCAACTGCACCAACTCGACGAGTCCTCCTGGACCGACTCTCAGTGGACCGGACGGCAACTCCCAGGATCGTCGGTCTACGAACTGCACATCGGAACGTTCACCCCCGAAGGAACTTTCGACGCCGCGATCGAGCGTCTCGATCACCTCGTGGACCTCGGCGTCGGGTTCGTCGAGATCATGCCGGTCAACGGTTTCAACGGAACTCACAACTGGGGCTACGACGGTGTGCTCTGGTACACGGTCCACGAGATCTACGGTGGCCCGGACGGGTTACAGCGCTTGGTGAATGCGGCCCACGAACGTGGACTCGGCGTGATCCTGGACGTGGTCTACAACCACCTGGGCCCGTCGGGTAACTACCTCGAAAAGTTCGGCCCCTACATTGCCGATGGCGCGAACACCTGGGGCCGAACGATCAACATCGGAGGCCCGCAGTCGGGCGAGGTTCGCGAATACATCATCGGGAATGCCCTGCGATGGATGCGTGATTTCCACATCGACGGCCTACGCCTCGACGCCGTCCACGCGTTGGTCGATCACACCGGAACGCACATCCTCGAGGAACTCGCCGTCCGAACGGAAACACTGTCGGCCCATCTGGGCCGACCGCTCACGTTGATTGCCGAAAGTGATCTCAACGACGCCACTCTGATCACGCCACGAGCGGCGGGCGGGTTCGGCTTGGACGCGCAGTGGGACGACGACATCCACCACACCATTCACACAGCCGTCTCCGGCGAACGTCAGGGTTATTACGCCGACTTCGGATCCTTGGAATCCCTTGCAAGTACATTGCGGCGCGGGTTCTTCCACGCCGGAACGTATTCCTCGTTCCGTGGGCGGGTTCACGGCCGGCCGATCGATATCACGCATCAGCCCGCCAGCGCTCTGCTTGCATACACGTGCACCCACGATCAGATCGGCAACCGAGCGATCGGCGACCGCCCGAGCGCCTATCTGACGCCAGGACAATTGGCGATCAAGGCAGCACTGGTCCTGCTCTCGCCGTACACGCCGATGCTGTTCATGGGAGAAGAATGGGGAGCCTCCACTCCGTTCCAGTTCTTCACCTCGCATCCGGAACGGGAACTCGGCGAGGCCACCGCCAAGGGCCGTAAGGCGGAGTTCGCGGCACACGGCTGGAACAGCGACGACATTCCGGATCCGCAAGATCCACAGACATTTCTGCGATCGAAACTGGACTGGGACGAGCGAACCGACGAGACACATGCTCGCGTCCTGGCGTGCTATCGCGATCTCCTTGCCCTGCGCAAGAAGCGAATCGAGATCACCGACCCCTGGCTGGGGCACCTGCACGTCGACTACGACGAGGACGACCAGTGGATCACCCTGCGCCGCGGCGCATTACAGATCGTGTGCAATCTGGGAACGGACGCGGCCTCGGTCCCAGCCGGCGGAACCCCCATCCTCTGGTGGGATCCGCCGACACAGGACGAGACCGCGTCCGCAACAGTCGTGCCTGGGCACTCGTTCGTCGTACTCGAAAGCTGACTACCCGGATTCTGCAGGAGCTAGCGCTTCGCGTTCTACTGTTACACGCATCAACGCTTCGCGTTCTCTGGTGTACTCCGCAGCATCCGCAATACCAATGCGGCACTGACGAACAGAACCAAAGCGGTTGCGCCGGCGGCAACGTGCATACCGTCGACAAACGCCGCCTTCGCGGAATCGGCAAGCACCGAACCGAGTTCACCAGGTAGGTACGTCGCTTCGTGCAGCGCACCGCCGAGGGTGCCCTGCGCAGCGTGCGCCTGATCTGCTTCGAGCATGGACGTGTCGATTCCCTTGCGGAAGATCGCCATCACCACGCTGCCCAGGATCGCCACACCGAGCGCGATACCGAGTTCGTACGCAGTCTCCGACACCGCGGACGCAGCGCCGGCACGCTCGGGTTCCACCGAACTGACCACAAGATCCGACGTCAGGGTCAGTGCGACACCGACACCTGCACCGGCCAGACCGAAGCCGATCACGAACATCAACGGGCCGCTGTCCACCCCGAGGGCGAGCAGCATCGCAGCACCGATTCCGGCAACCGCGAGGCCTGCGCTGAGCACGTGAGACACCGACCACCGGCGAATCAACCAGGCCGCCGCAACCGCGGTGAATGCGCTGAGCAACATACCCGGGAGCATCAGCAGGCCGGCGTCGAGCGCCGAGTTACCCAGCACCAACTGCAGGTACTGCGAGCCGAAGAACAGGACACCGGCGAGTGCGAAGATCGAGAGCAGGTTGGTGATGACGGCGGTGGAAAACGACGCATTGGCAAACAGTTTCAGATCCAACATCGGATCCTTCAGCATCCGCTGACGACGCACGAACACGTAGCCGGCGGCGAGACCCACAAGGCCGATCACCAGCAACGTGATGCTGACGCCGTGCACCACGGATTCCTTGACCGCGTACACCAACGGCAACATGGTCGCCATCGACAGACCAGCGCTGATGAGGTCGAATCGACCCGGGTTGGGGTCTTTCGACTCCGGGATCAGGATCGGGCCGAGTACTACCAGCGCGATCATGACCGGGATGTTGATCAAGAAGACCGAACCCCACCAGAAGTGCTCGAGCAACCAACCACCGACCAAAGGGCCTGCCGCTGTACCGCCACCGGCCATCGCGCCCCAGACACCGATTGCCTCGGTGCGCTGACGCGGGTTGACGAAGATCGTGCGGATCAGACCGAGGGTGGCCGGCATCAGCGTTGCACCGGAAATACCCTGCAGCACGCGGGCGGCAATGAGCATCTCGGGACTGACAGCAAGAGCGGCGATGATCGAGGCGAGACCGAAGCCGACTGCGCCGATCAGGAGCAGTTTTCGCCTACCGATCCGGTCACCGAGCGTACCCATGGTGATGAGCAGACCGGCGAGCACGAACGAATAGACGTCGATGATCCACAGCAACTGCGTGCTGCTCGGCTCGAGATCGGCGCTGATGAACGGAAGCGCAAGATCGAGCACCGTGCCGTCGACTGCGATGAGCAACACAGCAAAGGCAAGGACTATCAAGCCCGCCCAGTCACGCTTTGTCGCCCGAACCTCGTCGGGATTGATTGCAGACGTCTGATCTGCCGACACTGACATTGCTCCCCTGCGACTTTCTCTGAGTTCTTTCGAAAAGATTTCACTGAACCGTCCAGCCGGTACAGTAGGTCTACGGTAACAGTGAACCGTCCAAGCGGTAAAGTTATTTCCGGGTAGGGTCATATCACATGGCTGCCGACACTCGCGATCGAATTCTCGACGCACTGGAGAAGCTGCTGCTGGTCAGCGGCGTTGCCCAAGTCACGCTCGAAGGCGTTGCTGCCGAAGCCGGGGTTTCCAAGGGCGGACTTCTCTATCACTTCCCCAGCAAGGAAGCACTGCTCGCGGCGATGGTCCGCAGACTCGGAGAACGCTCGGATCAGCAACTCGAAGACGCCGTAGCAGGCGGTACGACGGTCACCGAGTTCTATCTGCAGATCCCCGATGCGAACGAAAGCGAAGAACTCTCACTCTTCCGGTCGATCATCGCGGCACTGAGAACAGTCGACGGACAACACGACGAGATCCAGAAAGCCGTTACCCACGTGATGCGCAGCTGGGACAAGGGCCTTCAGACCGAGATCGCCGATCCCATACAAGCCGAGATCATCCGACTCGTCGGCGACGGTCTGTACTTGGCGGCCATGCTCGGGCTCCCCCAGCCAGATCCCGAATTGCATCGACAGGTGGTCGAGCGACTGCGGCCCTGACCGGGGGCGTCCCTTACGTCAGATAGCGGTACGCCGGGCTTCCCGGCTCGAGCCTCTCGGACTGCATCGGCGCGCGCTCCATCCGCTCGAGCAACGCCGCCAACCCGTCGGCGGAACCGAGTTCGATACCCACCAACGCGGCACCCGTCTCGCGATTGTTTCGCTTGACGTACTCGAACAGCGCGATGTCGTCGTCCGGCCCGAGCACGTCCGAGAGGAAGCGACGGAGCGCTCCCGGTTCCTGCGGAAAGTCCACCAGGAAGTAGTGCTTGAGCCCGAGGTGAACGAGCGAACGCTCGAGGATTTCGCCGTAACGGGATACGTCGTTGTTGCCACCGGAAATCAGGCACACGACGGTCGAACCCGGCTCGAACGTCAAATTCTGAAGTGCCGCAACGGAAAGCGCTCCCGCGGGTTCGGCGATGATGCCCTCGCTCTGATACAGCTCGAGCATCGCCGTGCAGATAGCGCCCTCGTCGATCTGATTGACGACAAACGATCCCGAACCGGACCGTGTCTGAAGTTGACGAGCCACGAGCGGCAACGACGCGTGCGACACCACGGCGGCACCCAGACGTGAGACGACCTCGTAGGGAACATCGCCGATCCTCTTGACCGCTGCCCCGTCGACAAATGGATCGACGTCGGGAAGAGTCACCGGGCCCCCGGCAACGAGAGCGGCCGTCATGGACGCCGCGCCGGACGGCTCGATCCCGACGATCGACGTCTTGGGCGATCGCTCGTGCAGATAGGTGGCTATGCCCGCGATGCAACCGCCGCCGCCGACCGGCACGACGATCGTGTCGAGAGGTGCGTCCAGTTGCGTGAGAATCTCCGCTGCGATGGTTCCTTGCCCCGCAGCGGTGCGCACGTCGTCGAACGGGGGAACCATGGTTGCGCCGGTTTCGGCTACGTCCTCCGCGGCCGCAGCAGCGGCGGCGTCATAGGTCTCACCGATCATGAACAGTTCGACAAACGCTCCACCGTGGGCGCGGATGCGATCACGCTTCTGCTTGGGGGTATTTGCCGGAACGTAGATCCGACCCTTGATCTGCATCGTTCGGCACGCGAAGGCAACACCCTGCGCATGGTTACCGGCACTGGCAGTCACCACGCCGGCCGCGCGCTCGGCCTCGTTGAGCTGAGCGATCAGGTTGTACGCGCCACGAATCTTGTACGAACGAACGCCCTGGAGGTCCTCGCGCTTGAGGTACACGTGCGCGCCGGTCAACGCCGAAAGACGGTCGCTGTACTGCAGGGGTGTCGCCGCAATGACGTGCTGAATTCGCTCGATGGCCGCGTCGATCTCCTGCGCGTCGAGCGCGGGGACGGTGGACTTCGTTACTACGACATCGGGCGAGTTAGACACTCCGCCATTTTCGCACGTCGGGGATCAACCTTCCCACCACCCCGCCCCACATGGTCTGCGAGGCAGGGCGGCGGGTAGGTCAGCCGCGAGGATCCAACTGTGAGGGACGTGGCACGTTCCGCAGATTCGACTTGGCCATCTGCACAGCCTCGCCGACGCCGCCGTTCATCACCATCTTCGACATCGCCAAAGCGAAGCCCTTCATCTGACCACCGGTGATGGTGGGCGGCAACGACAATGCCAGCGGATCGGTCACCAGATCAACCAAGGCCGGACCGTCGTGATCGAGCGCGGCGCGTAGGCCCGCTTCGATGTCCGCGGGATTCTCGATTCGGCGCGAGAAGATGCCGAGCGCAGCAGCAACCGCCGCGTAGTCGACCGCGGGCACGTCGACCCCGAAATCCGGAAGGCCGTCGACCAGCATCTCGAGCTTGACCATTCCGAGCGTCGAGTTGTTGAACACCACGATCTTGACCGGCAACTTGTACATCGCGACGGTGACCAACTCACCGAGCAGCATCGACAATCCACCGTCGCCCGACACCGAGATGACCTGACGCCCCGAACTCGACCATGCCGCACCCATCGCATGTGGGAGCGCATTGGACATGGATCCGTGCAGCGCCGAGGAGATGAAGCGTCTCGATCCGTTCGGATTGAGATAGCGCGCCGTCCACACGTTGCACATCCCGGTGTCGGCGGTGAAGATCGCGTCGTCGGCCGCCAGATCGTCGAGGATCGAGGCCGCATACTCGGGATGAATGGGTGTGCGCTGCTTGACCGGATCCGTGTACGCACCAACCACTTTGGTCATCAGAGTGTTGTGCTTTGCGAGCGTATCCTCCAGGAACCCGCGGTCGGTCTTTCGATCGAGTTGCGGAATCAGTGCGCTCAAGGTGCTCGCGACGTCACCGTGCACCGCCAGGTCCAGGCTGGTTCGACGCCCCAACCGCTCGGCCGCGATGTCGATCTGAGCGGTACGAACGTCATCGGGCAAGAACTGGTCGTAAGGAAAGTCCGTTCCGATGAGGAGCAGAAGATCGGCGCCGTGGATACCGTCGTGCGCCGCACCGTAACCGAGCAATCCGGTCATCCCGACGTCGTACGGGTTGTCGTACTGGATCCATTCCTTGCCGCGCAGCGAATGCCCGATGGGAGCCCCGACGGTTTCGGCCAGCGCCAACACCTCGGCGCGTGCGTCTCGCACGCCTGCGCCGGCGAAGATCGCAACCTTACGCGAACCGTTGATCACATCTGCCAACGCCAACACGTCACCGGCATCCGGAACGACTGTCGGCCTTCGGGTTTCGACGAGCGTCGGCGGGGTGCCTTCTGCCGGACAATCGGCGATGTCCCCGGGAAGCACGATCACCGAGACGCCGTTTCGAGCCACCGAATGCTGAATCGCCGACTGCACCACGCGAGGTGATTGGACTGCCGTGCTGACGAGTTCGGTGTAACTCGAACATTCGATGAAGATCCGCTCGGGATGCGTTTCCTGAAAGTAGCCCATTCCGATCTGGGCACTGGGGATGTGTGAGGCGATCGCGAGGACCGGGGCGCCCGAACGATGAGCGTCGTACAGGCCGTTGATCAGGTGAAGGTTTCCGGGACCGCAGGATCCGGCACACACCGCGAGTTTTCCGGTGATCTGGGCATCCGCTGCGGCCGCAAACGCAGCTGCTTCCTCATGACGGACGTGTATCCAGTCGATTCCGCCCTTTTCGGAACCACCGGTGCGACGTACCGCATCGACGATGGGATTGAGACTGTCACCGACAATTCCGTAGATCCGACTGACACCCGCGTCAACGAGCTGCTGAACCAATTGATCTGCAACGGTTTTCGGACTCATCAGACCTCCATGACACACTCACGGGAGTCGGGATCGCCGACCCCCGCGAGTGACGATTTGCTTGTGGTTTATGCAGTGCTTCTTGTGGACTGCCGTTTCGTGAGGACTGCAGTGCGTTACTTGGGTTCGAGCACGAACACCGGGATCTCACGATCGGTCTTCGTCTGATAATCGGCGTAGTCGGGGTACGCAGCGACAGCGCGCTCCCACCAGATCGCCTTCTCGTCTCCGGTGACTTCACGAGCAACCAGGTCGAAGACCTGCGTCGCGTCACGCAGCGTGACGTGCGGATCGGCTTTGACGTTGTAGTACCAAACCGGATTCTTCGGAGCGCCACCAAGCGAAGCCACAACGGCATACGAGCCGTCGTGCTCGACGCGCATCAGCGGCGTCTTCCTGACCTTGCCGGACTTTGCCCCGACGGTCGTGAGAACGACGACGGGCATGCCGTTCATGTCGTTTCCCTCGGTGCCACCGGAGTTCTCGATGCGTGCGACCTGATCGGCGGCCCACGACGCTGGACTGGGTTCGTACTCACCTGTGATTGGCATGTGTACCAGTGAACACCCACTCGAGCACCTTGGCCACCGAACCACACCGACCAGGTCCGTCGTCGGCACACTCCCCTGGTTGATCGATTAAGTGAGCTGCCGATCAATAAAGTTCGCTTGCCCGAACTCTCATCTCTGGTTACTCTGAAACCACAGCTTCGAACAGCCGTATCGCTAACCAGGCCGCAGCGAGAACAGACTGCACCGAGAAAGGGACGAGATGACTACCGCAGATATCTCCACTCGCGAATCACGCCCCTCGTCCGACCATTTCGTCGATCTGGCCGGGACTCGGTGGCCGCTGTACAAGATCGAAGCTCTCGCGGTCGGTTTTGTGCTGTTCGTGGTCGCCGGAGCTGTCACCCAGTCGATGCAGGTAGCCGTACTGACTGCCGCAACAGCAGCCGTGGTCACCTGGTGGGCGCGTCGCGTGTACTACTCACGCACCACCTGATCACCCCACTCCCCGATCTCCCGCGAACCACGAAGGGACCTTGCTGCTGATGCAGCAAGGTCCCTTCGTTCGGTTCAGATCCGCTCGATCGGCGGTCAGACCGTCAGACAGCTCGGCCCGAGCAATGCCTTCAGGTCGCCCATCAGCGCCGAGGACGGTTCGACCCGAAGGACGTCGTCGACCTTCCACAAGCTGATCTCGGTTCCGCCGATCAGCCGGACATGGACGTCGGACGTTCCGGGGTGCCTCGTCAGCACCTGCTTGAGAGCACTGAGCTTGTCCTTGGTGCATTGCCGAAGGGGCAGTGAGACCGACAGGGGGCGTGCGACCCCGATCGCCGAAATATCAGGCACCGCAAGGTCGTTGCCGATCAGCGACATCCGATCGTCTCGGATCGAGACGCGAGCCTTGACCAACACGATGGCATCCTCGGCGATGTCCATTCCGTACACCGCGTACGCCTGTGGGAAGAACAGCACCTCGATTCCACCCACGAGATCTTCGAGCTGCACGATGCACCAGGTCAGACCGTTCTTGTTGACCCGGCGGTCCACCGAGGCGATGATGCCGCCGAGAGTTACCTGGGCACCGTCCTGAACGCCGCCTTCGAGTATCGCGGCAATGGACGTGTCGGACTGCTGGCGAAGAATGTGCTCGACGCCGTTGAGCGGGTGACCGGAAACATACAGCCCCAGCATCTCTCGTTCGAGTGCCAGGCGATGCTTGGAGTCCCACTCCTCCTCGGGAATCTTGACGTCGAACACCGAGGTGATCGACTCGTCCGCCTCGGCACCGCCGAAGAGGTCGAACTGTCCGATCGCCTCTGCCTTCTTGGTGCTCATCACGGAATCGATGGCGTCGGCATGGACCAACATCAGGCCCTTGCGCGGGTGACCCAACGAGTCGAAAGCACCGGCCTTGATGAGAGATTCGGTGACCTTCTTGTTGCAAGCCATCGCGTCGATCTTGCCGAGATAGTCGGAGAAATCGGTGAACTTCGATTTCTCCGTGCGCGCCTTGATGATCGAGGCAACGACGTTGGCGCCGACGTTGCGCACCGACCCCATACCGAAACGGATGTCGTCGCCGACGGTCGCGAAGTCGACGCGTGACTCGTTGACGTCCGGCGGGAGAACGGTGATGCCCAACTTGCGGCAGTCGGCGAGATAGATCGCGGACTTGTCCTTGTCGTCACCGACGGAGGTCAGCAGACCTGCCATGTACTCGGCCGGGTAGTTCGCCTTGAGGTACGCAGTCCAGTACGACACGAGTCCGTAGCCGGCGGAGTGCGACTTGTTGAACGCGTACCCGGCGAAGGGAAGGACCGTGTCCCACAGCGCCTTGATGGCCGCTTCGCTGAAGTTGTTGTCCAACATGCCCTGCCGGAAGCCGGCGTAGGCCTTTTCCAGCTCGGACAGCTTCTTCTTACCCATGGCGCGACGCAGCAAGTCGGCCTGACCCAGGGTGTAACCGGCCACCTTCTGCGCCAGTTGCATGATCTGCTCCTGGTAGATGATCAGGCCGTACGTTTCCGAGAGGATCTCCGCGAGCGGCTCCTCCAACTCGGGGTGAATCGGCTTGACGTCTTCCAAGGCGTTCTTGCGCTTGGCGTACGAGATGTGGGCGTCCACACCCATCGGCCCCGGTCGATACAGCGCCAATGCGGCGACGATGTCGCCGAATCCGGTGGGCTGCATCAGTTTCAGCAACTCGCGCATACCGCCGCCGTCGAGCTGGAACACACCGAGAGTGTCGCCGCGGGCGAGCAGTTCGTATGTTGCCGCATCGTCCATCGGCAAAGTGTCGAGGTCCAGATCGATGCCGCGGTTGGCTTTGATGTTCTCGAGCGTGTCGCCGATAACCGTGAGGTTTCGCAGACCGAGGAAGTCCATCTTGAGCAGACCGATGGCTTCACACGAGGGGTAGTCCCACCCGGTGATGATGGCGCCGTCCTGGGCGCGCTTCCAGACCGGGATTGCGTCGGTGAGCGGTTCGGACGACATGATGACCGCGCAGGCGTGCACACCGGCGTTGCGGATCAGCCCTTCCAGACCCACCGCGGTCTTGTAGATCTTCGCGACGTCCGGGCTGGAGTCGATGAGCGCTCGAACCTCGACTGCCTCCTTGTACCGCTCGTGCTTCGGATCGGTGATACCGGAAACCGAGATGTCCTTGGCCATGATGGGCGGCGGGAGCGCCTTGGTGATCTGATCGGCGATGGCAAAGCCCGGCTTGCCGAACTGGACGCGAGCCGAGTCCTTGATGGCAGCCTTGGTCTTGATGGTGCCGAAGGTGATGACCTGGGCGACCTTGTCGTTGCCCCACTTGTCCGTCGCGTAGCGAACCATCTCGCCGCGACGGCGATCATCGAAGTCGATATCGATATCGGGCATGGACACACGCTCGGGGTTGAGGAATCGCTCGAACAGCAACCCGTACGGGATGGGGTCGATGTTGGTGATACCCATCGCGTAGGCCACCAACGAACCGGCAGCCGATCCACGGCCGGGCCCGACGCGGATTCCGACGTCCTTGGCGTGGTTGATCAGGTCGCCGACCACCAGGAAGTAGGCCGGGAAGCCCATTTCGTTGATGACGCCGATCTCGTAGTCGGCGCGGGCGAGGTACTCCTGCGGAGGTCCGCTCGGGAAGCGGCGATCGAGTCCGCGCATCACCTCGGCGCGCAGGAAGGTCTGCTGCGTGTGACCCTCCGGGACCGGGAAGATCGGCATGCGGTCGTGGAACGCCCACACGTCCTCGTACGACTGCACTCGCTCGCCGATGGCCACGGTGTTGTCGCACGCCCCCGGTACTTCGTTGTCCCAGATGGCGCGCATCTCGGCAGCGGACTTGAGGTAGTAGCCGTCGCCGTCGAACTTGAAGCGCGTGGGGTCGGACAGCGTCTTGCCGGTCTGGATACAGAGCAGCGCCTCGTGGTTCTCGGCGGCGTCCTTGGTGACGTAGTGGCAGTCGTTGGTGGCAAGCGGCGGGATACCGAGTTGCTTGCCGATGTCGAGCAGACCCTCGCGCACACGGCGCTCGATCGAGAGACCGTGATCCATCAGTTCGAGGAAGAAGTTGTCCGGTCCCCAGATCTCCTGCCACTTCGCGGCAGCTTCGAGAGCCTCGCGGTCGTGGCCGAGACGAAGGCGCGTCTGGATCTCACCCGAAGGGCAGCCCGTGGTGGCGATGATGCCCTCGGCGTGCGCCGCGATGAGTTCCTCGTCCATGCGAGGCCACTTGCCGAGCTGTCCCTCGATTGACGCGAGAGAAGACAGCTTGAAGAGGTTTCGGAGCCCCGTGGCGTTCTCGGCCACCATCGTCATGTGCGTGTACGCACCGCTACCGGAGACGTCGTCGGACTTCTGGCTGCGATCTCCCCAGAGAACTCGTTTGGTGTTGAAGCGGGATTCGGGTGCGATGTACGCCTCGATGCCGATGATCGGCTTGATGCCGGCACTCTTGGCCTCGTTGTAGAACTGGCTGGCGCCGTACATGTTTCCGTGGTCGGTCATGCCGACAGCGGTCATTTCGAGACGAGCGGCCTCCTCGAACATGGCGCCGACCTTGGCCGCACCGTCGAGCATCGAGTACTCGGTGTGATTGTGAAGATGTACGAACGAGTCAGCCACGTGCGCCTCTCTGAAGGTCTGGGAGCGAGATCGAGTGTATGCCGCGTTGCCGACACGTTCGGCGACCGCCATCGTGGAGTCGCAGTGTGCCGCCTCCGATCACGTGACCGGAACCTCAGGTTCGGCGCTCGACCTCATCGAACGCCGAGAACGTCGACTGGCGACGAAGGTGTCTGTCGTGAAGATCACCAGCGCAGCCCAGATCAGAACGAAGCCGATCCAGCGAGAGGCCGGCATGTCCTCGTGCATGACGGCCACACCCCACGCCATCTGCAGCGCCGGGGTGAGGTACTGCAGCATGCCCATCGTCGCCAACGGAACTCGCTGAGCGGCGACTCCGAACAGGAGCAGTGGCAGTGCGGTGATCGGGCCGGCGGCAAGCAGCAACAGGCTGTGTCCGGCGCCGCTGCTGATGAATGCACCGGCCCCGGTCAGGCCGAGAAACACGAGGTAGCCGACCGCGAAGGGTGCGGCGACGACTCCCTCGGCAGTCAAACTGGTTCGGGGATCGAGCGGAACCACCTTCTTGACCAGCCCGTAGGTGGCAAACGAACCGGCGAGCACCAATGCGACGATCGGCGGTTTTCCGAAATCGACCGTGATCACGACAACTGCCGTGGCGGCGAGGACGAGGGCGGCGATCTGAGCGCGGCGCAATCGTTCGCGGAAGATCACGACGCCGAGCAACACGGTGACCAGCGGGTTGATGAAGTACCCGAGGGCCGCCTCCACGACGCGACCTGACACCACGGCATAGATGTACGTCCCCCAGTTCACCGCGATCGCCGCTGATGCCGCGGTCACCAGCAGCCAGGTGCGTGCGCTGATTCCGCGAAGCGATCCGAGGCGGCCGGCAAAGGCCAACACGATCAGCATCAACAGAAGGGTCCACACCACCCGGTGCGCAAGGATCTCGACCGGATCGGCGAAGTCGAGTAGCCCGAAGAATGCCGGGAACGTTCCCCACAACAGGAAAGCCGCCACACCGTAGAAGATCCCCGAGGACGAACCGGACCTAGCGCGTTCGTCCTTGTTCACAGAACCGGAGTTCACGGGACCGGACCGTCGTCGGGGCCGGGAGCAACGACGTCCACGTACTCCGGCAGCAAGGGACGGATGGCCGCCAACCACGGCGAGGCGTCGGACGGCAATGCTTCCACTGCACGAACATTCGACTCACGTGTAATCGCGTCCAGTCCTTCGGGAGTAGCTCGCACCAGCACGCCCACCGCGCAGGCGCACCCGGTGGACAATTGCTTCGCCGACGCGAGCGCCACCTGTTGCTGACGATCGGTGTCGCCGCCGAGCGAGATCAGTCGCGTGGCTGCAACACCGGGCGATCTGCGCACTGCTTCGTCGTTGTCGGGAACGGGCACGGACATGAGCGGCGTCTGGACGCGCTCGATCGGAACTCGGAACATGACCCTGGACACGCGAACGCCCGAGACCTCAGCGCCCGGCACCTGAACACTGCTGGTCGACGTGATGACCTCGTCGACGGTGAGTGCCTTCGTGAACGAGACCAACGCCCACACCGGCCCGTCGACCGACGCGACAGAATCTCGCGCTCGCTCGAGGTAGCCCGGCACAGCTTCCCCACTGTCCGGACCGAGAGTGTCCGTCGTGATCGGCGGGGTCGGCACGGGATTCGCGAACCCCACGCCCACCACCGCCGCCACGCCGACCACCACCGCGACGACGGCCAGCGCGGGGGTAAGCCCGCGCGGTGTCATGAGGACCGGAGAACTTCGAGTGCGTGTTCGAGATCCTTCGGGTACTTGCTCTTGATCTCGACCCAACGACCGTCCGCCGGGTGGGCGAAGCCGAGCGAGACTGCGTGCAGCCACTGGCGTTCGAGACCGAGCCTCTCGGCAAGTCGGGGGTCCGCGCCGTAGGTCAGGTCGCCGCAGCACGGATGGCGCAACGCCGAGAAGTGGACACGGATCTGGTGTGTGCGACCGGTTTCGAGGTGCACGTCCAGCAGACTCGCTGCCTGGAACGCCTCGATGGTGTCGTAGTGCGTGACGCTGGGCTTGCCGTCGGCCGTGACCGTGAATCGCCAGTCGTTCCCGTGGTGGCGTCCGATCGGGGCGTCGATGGTTCCGCTGCTCGGGTCGGGGTGTCCCTGCACGAGAGCGTGGTAGCGCTTGTCGATGGTCCGCTGCTTGAAAGCGCGCTTGAGCAAGGTGTATGCGCGCTCGGAGGTGGCAACCACCATGACACCCGACGTTCCGACGTCCAGACGGTGGACGATGCCCTGACGCTCGTGGGCACCGGACGTCGAGATACGGAAACCGGCCGCGGCAAGTCCGCCGATGACGGTCGGTCCCGTCCACCCGACGCTGGCGTGCGCGGCAACTCCGACGGGCTTGTCGACTGCAACGACGTCGTCGTCGGCGTAGAGGATCTCCATCCCCTCGACCGGTGTCGCCTCGATGGTCAAGGGCCGCGGCGGTTCGGGCAGGACAACCTCGAGCCACGATCCTGCGGTCAGACGATCGGACTTGCCGACGGCCACACCGTCGACGAGTACCGAGCCTTCTTCCGCGAGTGTCGCGACCACGGTGCGCGAGAGTCCGAGGAGGCGCGCCAGGCCGGCATCAACCCGCATGGCGTCGAGGCCGTCGGGCACGGGCATCGAACGGGATTCCCTCACTTGGTTTCTCCCTCGGCTGCGGCCTTCGATTCGGTGAGCTTCTTGTCGTCCGCCTTGTGATCACGCAGGCGTTCACCGTTGGGTTCGAAGCCGAAAAGAGTCAGTACGACGAGCAGGATCGCGCCACAGACGATCGCGGAATCCGCGATGTTGAACACGGGCCACCAACCGACGGAGACGAAGTCCACCACATGTCCGCGCATGATTCCGGGAGAGCGGAAGAATCGGTCGACGAGGTTACCCAGCGCGCCGCCGAGAACGAGGCCGAGACCGAGCGCCCACCACGGTGATCGGAGCGTGCGACCGATCTTGATCACACCGATGACGACACCGATGGCGACGAGGGTGAGGATCCACGTCATCGACGTCGCCATCGAGAACGCTGCACCGGGATTGCGCACCATCGTGAATGTGACCACGTCACCGATGATTTCGATCGGCTGCCCCGGCTTGACCGCGGCGACGGCCCACACCTTCGTGAGAATGTCCGAGAGCAGGATGACAGCGGCGATGGCAATGAGCATGGTCAGCCGGCGGGGCTTTGCGACCGGCGCAACCGCCAGGTCACCGTCTTCCGATTTCACGGCTTCCGGTTTCACGGTTTCGGGCTCGTCGGCCTTCGAGATTTCGGTAATCGGCTGATCCTCCGCGTTGACATCTCGGTCTGGGTGGTCTGTACTCACGCAACCATCATCCCTCATGTTCACCGCACCGGGTCACGCACTCTGCAACTGCGGCTAGCCTGGAGCGCGTGCCACTGCTGTCCACGACCGGCCGACGAGTTCCGTTCGCCCTCGCTGCCCTCGCTCTCACCACCGTTCTCACCGCTTGCGGCGACTCGGATCAACCTCCCACCGCACCTACCTCGTCGCCGAGCGAAGTCACTGTTCCGGTGACCGCCGCCACCGTCGAGGTACTCGATGGGGGAAGCGAACCGCGCGAGGTACTGCGCATGAACTTGCCTGTCGGCACCACGCAGACGGCGACGCTCGTCACCCAGGCGGTCGTGAGTCAGCAGATCGATCAACAGCCGGCACAAGATTTCTCTTCGCCGGAGATCACGATCCCGCTCTCGGCAAACGTGACCGCTGACGATCCCACCGCTGTCGTAGACCTGACGCTGTCGTCGATGACCTCGCCGGATGCAACGCTGCAGGCAGCGCTGAGCGGGGCCGACGGATCTGCGGCCGGATTGTCGGTCACGGATTCGGGCGCCATCACCGCCCTACGGTTGAAGCCGTCCGCCAACTCGGCCAATGCTGCCCGCGCTGCAATCGAACAGGCGCTCGGCCAAGCGGTCTACCGGACCGTTGCACTCCCCGACGCTCCGGTCGGTGTCGGCGCACGTTGGGTGGTTCGACAACAAGTCAGCAGTGAAATCCTGCTCGATCAGACAACCACCGTCACGCTCACCGCGCGGGAGGGCAATCGGCTTTCGCTCGCGGTGGACGTATCGCAGACCCCGCAGAGCCCGGTCTGGAACCTGGCCGGTGACGCCGGAACGCTGAACATCGATCAGTACGTCATGGCCGGCTCCGGAAACCTCACCGTCGACCTCTCACTCCCCTTGCCGATCGCCGGACAGATGACCGTCGGCGGCGACCAGGCGTACGGCGATCCGGACAGCTCCTCGGTGATCCGGCAGACGATCTCCAACAGCATTCGGTGGGAATCGTGACACGCCGGTCGCTCGCACTGGGCCTGACAACAACGGCGGCACTGTTCGTCGTCACCGGTTGCGGCTCGGACGACTCTCCTAGTGCTGACACAACTACGCAGGTTTCCGCCCCACAGGTCGGCTTGGCGCCGTTCACAGCTGCTCCGGCCCCACCGCTGAGCGGGGCACCGCTCGACCGTGATGCGCTGCAACGAGCCGCGCTCACCCTCTCCGAACTACCTGCGGACTTCGACATAGTTCCCGACCCGGTCGACGACCTCGGCCTCGCACCGGCGCCGGAGAGTTCGGAGGCGGACAAGTCGAGCACCGACCCTGCCGTCTGCGCTCAGGTTCTGGCACCGATAGCCACCCAGGCCGCCGGATCCGTCGCCGACCTCTCCGACATGTTCACCGGCCCCGATTTCACGAGCATCGATCAGGACTCTGCTTCGTACGCCGACGGCGCAGCGGCAGCAGCAGCTTTCGAGAAACTTCAGACCACGCTGGCCGGGTGTGCGGAGTATTCAGGAACCGATGCCGACGGAACGACAATCACCTATCGCGTCGGCGGAGCATCGGACCCGAACGTCGGCGACGCGTCTTTCGCTTTCCGAATCATCACGGAGAGTGGCGGTTTCACCTTGGTCGCCGATGCGATCGTGGCCGCAGTCGGGACCACGTTGACCCAGGTGTCCGCAACTGCGCCGAGTCCGATCGCCCCCGACGTGCTGCACTCGATGGCATCGGCTGCCGCCGATCGCCTGCGCGCACAAACGCCCTGACAACGAGCGGATTAGACCCGTCTCGGCCTTACGCGAATGATTCGGGACCACAGACCCTTTGACAACTGCCCGTCCACACTGAACGGTGAGAGTAGGTACGAAACAGACCAACGCGACACACTGATGTGAGGAGCCAGAGTTCATGCCGGAACCCAGAAGGTCAGATCACACCGATTACGTAGCCGTCAATCCGATCTTCTCGAGGCCCGGCGAGGATTCGGTTGCATCGAAGTACACACTCGAACCCGACGGCATGCTTCCCGAGACCGCCTATCAGATCGTCCACGACGAAACGATGCTCGACGGCAATGCGCGGCTCAATCTCGCGACGTTCGTCAGCACGTGGATGGACGATCACGCCACCAAGCTGTATACCGAGTCGTTCGACAAGAACATGATCGACAAGGACGAGTATCCACAGACCGCCGCGATCGAAACCTATTGCTGGCGCATCCTTGCCGACCTCTGGCACTCGCCCTCCCCCAAGGACGCAATCGGTACCTCGACGATCGGTTCGTCCGAGGCGTGCATGCTCGGTGGCCTGGCGATGAAACGGCGCTGGCAGCACGCACGAAAAGCCGCGGGCAAGTCGACCGAAAAACCAAATCTCATCATGAGTTCCGCCGTCCAGGTGTGCTGGGAGAAATTCTGCAACTACTGGGACGTCGAGGCGCGCTACGTGCCGATCAGCGAGGAACACCGGACCCTCGACGGTCACGATCTGGACAAGTACGTCGACGAGAACACGATCGGCGTCGTCGCGATCATGGGTGTCACGTACACCGGGATGTACGAGCCGGTCCTGGAAATCTCGAAGGCACTCGACGCGATCCAGGAAAAGACGGGACTCGACGTTCCCATCCACGTCGACGGCGCTTCCGGCGCAATGATCGCCCCGTTCCTACAGCCCGAACTCGAATGGGATTTCCGGCTCCCACGCGTGCACTCCATCAACACCTCGGCGCACAAGTACGGACTCGTCTACCCCGGCCTCGGCTGGGTGGTCTGGCGATCGCAGGATCTACTTCCCGACGACCTCGTGTTCAAGGTGAGCTACCTCGGCGGCAGTATGCCGACCTTCGCGCTGAACTTCTCGCGGCCCGGCGCTCAGGTGATCCTGCAGTTCTACTTGTTCCTGCGTCTCGGCCACGACGGCTATCGCGCGATCCAGCAGTCCTCACAGGACGTGGCGAAATTCCTCGCCGAAGGAATCGGGAAATTGGACGCCTTCGAACTGTGGAACGACGGTTCCGACATCCCGGTCTTCGCGTGGCGCCTCGCCGAGGGCCACACGTCCAACTGGACGCTGTACGACCTGTCCGACCGACTGCGGGGCAAGGGCTGGTTGGTGCCGGCCTATCCCATGCCGGACGATCTCTCGGATCTGACAGTGCAGCGCATCGTGGTTCGTAACGGACTGAGCATGGACCTGGCAGCCAATCTGCTGCGCATCATCGAAGAGGAAACCGCGTTCCTCGACGAACTCGACAGCCCGATGCCGCGGCCACGCGTCACCGAGGGATTCCATCACTGACGACGCTCACTGCATGAAGAGCGGCCGCCGACTCCCTTTCGGGAGTCGACGGCCGCTCTGGTGTTTCAGGTGTTGCGCAGAGATCAAGCAGCGCAAGCAGGCGAGGTCAGACCTGCAACGCCGACGATCTGGCAAGCGGTGGTCTTCGAGAGCTTCCAGACGCCGTCCTCGTAGACGAACGAAGCCTGCAGACCCTGCTGCAGCGGCTGGCCGTTGACGACGATGTTCAGCGAAGCTGCGGCCGTCTCGCTACCCGTGTCGGTGACCGGGTCGAGGATCTCGACCTGCGCGCCGGCAGCCTTGGCGGCAGCGGCGACCTGGTTGATCAGCTCGGGATCCTGCTCGGCGCCCTGGACGAGGTTGACCTTGTCTGCGGCCGGAACGGTCTCGTCGAGTGCCTGAGCGACCTTGCCGTTGAGCTCAGCAGACGTCGGGAGCTCGGGAGCTGCAACGTCCGTGGTGCTGGTGGTGGCCGTCGCACTCTTGGACGTCGTGGTGGGTGAGTCGGTCTTGTCATCCGAGCCACAAGCGGTCATCGTCAGGGCTGCTGCGATCGCCACGGCTGCAACGGTCATCTTCTGAAGCTTCAACTTCTCAGTCCTATCCATTCGGGTGTTCACATTCGAGCGTCAGTCGAACATCGTGCTTGCTCGAGGATCGTCGACAACATTACCCAACGGTAAGCGGAAAAAGTCTAAGGACATCCTCAGAGAAGGCTGTCGACCGCATCTGCTACCTCGAGCACCTCATCCGATTCGGCGAAGGTTTTGGCTATTCCCGTTCCGCTGGAACGGGTTTCGAAGCGAACTGTCACCACTCCGTGCCCGGCACCCTGCACCCAACCGTGTCCGTATTCTGGATGCTTCACGTCCAAACCAGGGTGCCAGTAGCGCTGAGGGACGCGTGCGGCCACCGGAACGTCGAGTTCGGCCTCATCGAGGGCGCCCGTGAGAGTCTCGACCGGATAGCCGGGAACGTCCTGATCCAACTCGGGAAAAAGTGATCCTTGCCGAACGGTGGACAAACCCGCGAATCCCACACCGACCAGGCGAATCGGCCCCAATTCCTGTGGATCGATGACCTGTTTCTGCGCGGTCGCGACAAGGATTTGGCGGTCGATCGTGGCAAACGGCAGCGTCACGGATCGAGTCAAGATACTCATATCGGACTTCTTGAGCTTCAGTACGACGGTGCGAGCAGCTCTTCCGTCCTTCTCCAGCCTGGAAAATGCTGCACGACCACTACTTTCGACGGCCGCGCGCAATTGTGCCATCGTGACGATGTCTGCGGCGAACGTGGATTCCGCGCTGATCTGCTTGGATTCGGCACGCTCGGCGACCGGCCGATCGTCGATCCCCTGCGCAAGCCGATGCAACCCCGGTCCGACAGTGGTTCCGAGTATCGACGCCACCTCGGCTATGGGAGTGCGGGCAAACCCTCCGATGGTTTCGATGCCGAGACGCTTGAGCTTTTCCTCGGCAACAGGACCGATCCCCCACAGCTTTCGCACCGGAAGAGGATCGAGCAACTCGTGCTGCATCCCGGGAGGAATCACTGCGACGCCGTCGGGCTTTGCCAGTCCCGACGCGATCTTGGCGACCTGCTTACCTGCGCCGGCACCGATCGAGGCGACCAACCCGGTCTCGGCCTTGATCAACGCCCGCAGGTCCTCGCAAAACGCGCGGACCTCGTCGGCCCCGACTCCGGCCAATTCCACTGGTTCGCCGAAGGCCTCGTCCACCGACAATTGCTCGAGGATCGGCATACGAAGGCGCAACGCGTCGAAGGTGCGTTTACTCAGAACCGAATACAACGACATCCGCGGCGGCAATACCACCGCTCCGCCACCGACCATCCGGCGTGCTTGGTGCATCGGCATTGCCGAACGCGCACCGAAAACTCTCGCTTCGTAACTTGCCCCGGCCACCACTCCGCGCCCACCCAAGCCGCCGACCAGCACCGGCCGGCCTCGCAGCGTGGGACGCGTCAACTGCTCGGCGGAAGCGAAAAACGCATCCATGTCGAGATGCAGCACCCACCTGCGACTTCGTGTGGGATCACCTTGATTCATCGGGCGTTACGGTTCTCTCAAAAGTAGGTGCAGAATCTACGTCCGCGCCTTCTTCTTGGGCGACTTCTTCTTCGGCAGGGGTAGTACGTCGGCAGTTCGTTGAATGAAGGCGTGCAGGTGATCGAGGTCCTGCAGCCGTTCCTCCGTCACCCGGTAGTAATCCTTCGCTCCCGGGTACGGCGGAGCCAGATCGGCCTCTGATCCGAACTCGGTACTGACCTCGGTGGGTTTGACGAACAGAACGTCTCCGCAGATCAAGCCCACGATCTTCTCGTCGCAATACAATCCGTACTCGCCGAACATCGCC
Source organism: Rhodococcus sp. AQ5-07 (assembly GCF_009707305.1). Lineage (NCBI taxonomy): Bacteria > Bacillati > Actinomycetota > Actinomycetes > Mycobacteriales > Nocardiaceae > Rhodococcus > Rhodococcus sp. AQ5-07. The sequence continues at coordinate 2,169,363 of NZ_CP046099.1, forward strand.
CTTGCCCGCACGTCGAGCGGTTCCAACTGCTCGAGAATGCGCGCCACGGTTTCCTTGCTCGTACTCATGAGAGCAAACTACTCCGGCACCCCGACATACAGACATTCATCGGGGAGCCGGAGTAGTTACGGCGGTATTAGACCTTCGTGATCGCGGCGCGGATACCGTCACCGAGATCGACGGCGTCGTCTCCCGCTTCACCCACCGAGAACGAGGTGGCCAGAACCTCACCGGCGATCAATTCGCGATGACGCTCCGCCCACTCCTTGCAGTCCTGCGGAACCTCGAGTACGACGTTGATCCGGTCCGAGACGTCCAAACCGGCGGCACGACGCGCATCCTGCAACTGACGGATACGGTCCTTCGCCCAGCCCTCGGCTTCGAGTTCCTCCGTCACGACGGAATCGAGTACGACGAGTCCCGCACCGTCTGGCAATGCCGCCGTCGAATCAGGCTCGGCTGCAACCAGTTTCTGCGTGTACTCCTCGGGCAGCAGTTCGATGCCCGCCGCAACCACGACGCCGTCAGCGTTCTCGGTCCAGTCGCCCGCCTTGACCGCCTTGATGACAGTCTGAACGGACTTGCCCAGACGCGGTCCTGCTGCACGCGCATTGACCGCGATCTCGAAGCGCCCGTGCACGTCGACGTCATCGGTCAGATCGACCTTCTTGACGTTGACCTCGTCGGCGATCAGTCCGAGGAACGGACGCAGACGCTCGGCATCCGGCGCCGCAACCGTAACCTCGGGCAGCGGAAGTCGAACTCGCAGATTCTGCGCCTTGCGCAGGCTCAGCACCGTGGAGCACACGGTCCGGACGTCGTCCATCGCCGCTACCAGCTCGGGGTTCGCGGGGAGCTCCGACGCCTCCGGCCAATCAGCCAGGTGAACCGAGCGCTCCCCGGTCAACCCGCGCCAGATCACCTCGGATACCAGCGGCAACAGCGGCGCAGCGAGACGCGTCACGACCTCAAGCACGGTGTGCAGGGTGTCGATCGCGTCGCGATCCTCGTCCCAGAACCGCGAACGAGACCGTCGCACATACCAGTTGGTGAGCGCATCACAGAACAACCGAAGCTCGTCGCACGCGCCGGCGATGTCGTTGACCTCGAGGGCCTCGGTGATCACGTCGCGGGTGGTAGCGAGCTTGGCCAGGATGTACTGATCGAGGATGTTCTCCGAATCGGTACGCCACACACCGGATTCCGGCGCGTACAACTGCAGGAAGCTCCAGGCGTTCCACAGCGGGAGCAACGCCTGACGTACGCCTTCGCGGATGCCCTGCTCGGTCACGATGAGGTTTCCGCCGCGCAAGATCGGCGAAGACATCAGGAACCAGCGCATGGCATCGCTGCCGTCGCGGTTGAACACCTCCTTCACGTCCGGGTAGTTGCCCTTGGACTTGCTCATCTTCAGTCCGTCGTCGCCGAGCACGATGCCGTGCGCAGCAACGGTTTTGAACGCCGGACGATCGAAGAGTGCGGTTGCCAGTACGTGCAGCGTGTAGAACCAGCCGCGAGTCTGCCCGTTGTACTCGACGATGAAATCGCCCGGGAAATGGCCCTCGAACCATTCACGGTTCTCGAATGGGTAGTGCACCTGCGCGTACGGCATCGAACCGGATTCGAACCAGCAGTCGAGCACCTCGGGAACGCGGCGCATCATCGACTTCCCGGTCGGGTCGTCGGGGTTCGGGCGGACCAGGTCGTCGATCATCGGGCGATGCAGATCGGTCGGCCGCACGCCGAAGTCTGCCTCCAACTGATCGAGCGATCCGTACACGTCCGTACGCGGGTACTGCGGATCGTCCGACACCCACACCGGGATCGGGCTGCCCCAGTAACGGTTTCGGCTGATGTTCCAGTCTCGTGCACCTTCGAGCCACTTGCCGAACTGACCGTCACGGATGTGCTCGGGCACCCACGTGATGTCCTTGTTCAGCTCGACCATGCGATCTCGGAACTTGGTGACCGCGACGAACCACGAGGGAACCGCCATGTAGATGAGCGGCTGCCCACTGCGCCAACTGTGTGGGTACGAGTGCTCGATCGTCTCGTGCCGCAGCAGCTTTCCGGCAGCCTTGAGGTCCTTGATGATGACAGGGTTGGCGTCGAACACCATCAGGCCCTCGTACGGCGGAACCATCGAGGTGAACTTTCCACCCGGATCGAGCGGCTGTACGACCTCGATACCGTTGGCCGTGGCCACGTCCATATCCTCTTCACCGAAAGCCGGTGCGAGGTGGACGATTCCGGTTCCGGAGTCGGTTGTCACGTAGTCCGCCGAGAGCACGACGTGCGCATTCGGATGTCCGAGGAAGAAGTCGAACGGCGGAGTGTACGACAGTCCGACCAGCTCGGCGCCCTTGTGACGGGAAACGACCTCGGGGTCCTCCCCCAGTTCACGTGCGTAATGAGCTACCCGTGCTTCTGCGAGCACGTACCGCTTTCCGTCCTCGCCGAGCACCTGGACGTAGTCGACCTCGGGATGAACCGCAGTGGCCAAGTTGGACGGCAGTGTCCACGGAGTCGTGGTCCAGATGATCGCGTTTGCGCCGTCGAGGGGTGAACCCGGAGCGACCAGCGGCATGTCGACCGTGACTGCAGGATCCTGACGCATCTTGTACGCGTCGTCGAGACGAGTCTCCTGATTGGACAGCGGAGTCTGCTCGTACCAGCTGTAGGGCAGCACACGGAAGCCCTGATAGATCAGGCCCTTGTCGTGCAGCTCCTTGAAGACCCACATGACGGACTCCATGAAGTCGACGTCCAGGGTCTTGTAGTCGTTGTCGAAATCGACCCAGCGCGCCTGGCGGGTGACGTAGTCACGCCACTCGTCGGTGTACTTGAGCACCGAGGCCTTGCAGTACTCGTTGAACTTGGCCAGACCCATGACTTCGATCTCGGCCTTGTCCTTGATGCCGAGCTGCTTCTCCGCTTCGAGCTCTGCCGGAAGGCCGTGGCAATCCCAGCCGAAGCGTCGTTCGACCTTGCGTCCACGCATTGTCTGGAAGCGCGGCACCAGGTCCTTGACGTACCCCGTCAGCAGGTGGCCGTAGTGCGGCAAACCGTTTGCGAATGGCGGTCCGTCGTAGAAAACGAACTCTTCGTTACCGTCCCGATTGGAAACCGACGCACGGAAGGTGTCGTCGTCGTCCCACTGTTTCAGGACTTTCTGTTCCAGTTCGGGGAACTTGACTCCGGTGTCGGCGGGGACACCGTAGTCGACTTTGGGATACCCGTTACTCGCCATGGCGATCTCCTCGTGCCAGTCGGACTCGGCACGGGGACGACGTGACGCTTGTGCGCCGACACCGCGGTACCACCCCGTTTGCACCCCGCAGATCCGTGCTTTCACACCGGATCTCGAGCTGCCACTCGATCGAGCTGTGACGGGCTCACCCGTTCGGTTCTACTGGGTCCTCGACACGTACGAAAGCGTCGACAACCGTTCTTCCGAAAGCTCCCCGGTGATTGCCGGATCACAGCCTGGTATTCGTGTTGGACAGTCTAATACTCGTCCTGGACCTTGTCGGAACTCGCCCTAGGTCTTGTCGGGGGCACCCGGCGACCCGCCGTGGTTTCCCTGATTGTCGTCGTTGGCAGTAGCTGCATCATCGGTCGAGGAATCCGAGGAACTCTCGACTCGACCGTAAGGCGACGACACGCCGCTGCCCGATATCGGGTCATCCAACGAAGGAACCGCCTTCCTGCTGGTCAGCGCACTGACCAGCAGGAGGACGGCACCTGCTACACAAATCGCGATACATGCCCACGCCCAGATCAGCGACCCTGTGGTCAGGGCAACGATCAGGAGAGCGAAGCCAACTCCCGCGAGAACCAACGTCACGACCAGCACGTATCAACCTTTGTCCGGTCCGATAGCTGAGCCGACGAGGCGCTCTCGGTCAGCTGTTTCCCTTGGCGAAGGACGGGCTGTAGGAATCCTGTCCACCGTCGACCGGAACGGCCGAGCCACGCTGTTCGAGCTCTTCGAGCTGCGATTCCAGGTAGGACTTCAGGCGCACCCGGTACTCACGTTCGAACGTCTTGAGCTGCTCGATACGGCCCTCCAGGACCGAACGCTGCTGGTTGATGGTCGCCATGATTTCGGTGTGCTTCTTCTCGGCGTCTGCCTTGAGAGCGTCTGCCTTCTCCTGAGCCTGGCGAAGCTGGGTCTCGGAGCGAGTCTGAGCGTCGGTCAGCATTGCCTCCGACTTGTTGCGCGCATCCGCGATCATGCCGTCGGCCTTGCTGCGAGCCTCGCTCATGAGCTGCTCGGAGTTGGTGCGAGCACTGCCGAGCAGCTGCTCGGATTCGGTCTTGGCATCGTTGGTGAGGCGATCCGCCATCTCCTGAGCCAGTCCGAGGACCTTCGCGGCCTGCATGTGGGTGTCGCCACTCTGCGGCGCTGCAACGGCAGCGGCGGCGGGAACCGGAGCTGCAACGGGTGCAGGCTTGGGCGGTTCGACGACCCGAGCGGGCTCCGGCTTGGGCTGCGCTGCGACGGGTGCTGCCTGCTGAGCAGGTGCCGGCGACTTCTTGGCAGCCGCGAGCTCCTGATCCAGCTCACCTACGCGCTGGCGCAGGTCCGCATTCTCTTCGATGAGCTGCGACAGCGCCTGCTCGACGAGGTCGAGGAATGCGTCGACCTCGTCCTCGTTGTAGCCACGCTTGCCGATAGGCGGCTTGCTGAACGCAACGTTGTGCACGTCAGCTGGAGTCAGTTGCGGCATGGAAGGATCCCTTCACGCGTCATTTGGCGGTCTAGCAAGCATTCAGTTGCAACACAGTCTACGTAGTGGCGAACCACCGGATGAGTTATGGCTTCCATTCTGGCATACCACTCACTCGGACTGCGCTCAGCGAACAACCGACATCAGGATGATGACGATGAAAAGCAAGACCATGATGGATAGATCCAAGCGAACTCCACCGAGGTTGATCGGGGGGATCAACCTGCGGAGCAGTTTCACCGGAGGATCGGTGATCGTAAAAATGGTTTCGAGAATGACTGCGACCAATCCGGTCGGTCGCCAATCTCTGGCAAACGAACGAACGAACTCGACGATCACTCTGCCGATCAGCAACAGCCAGAAGACAACCAGCACCAGATAGATCACAGAGAGAAGCGCGTCCACACCCTCACTCTGCCTGACTTCTGCGGTGTGTCCAAAACAGACACACCGCAGCAATTCCGGAACCGGCCCGCATCGAGTCCGTCTTGTAACGGCCGGCGATGGGTCCGAATGCGGCGTCCGCCGAGACGGGCCACCGTTCGAATGTGCTCACGTCACCCCTGCTCAGGGGCCGGACTGCGGTCGAGACCATCATTTCTGGCTGTAGAAACCCGTCTCCGCGATACGACGGCGTTCCTCAGCGGAAACGTCGATGTCAGCCGGTGAGAGAAGAAACACTTTGGTGGCTACCTTGTCGAAAGAACCACGCAATGCGAACGCCAGGCCGGCCGCGAAATCGACCAGACGCTTCGCGTCGGCGTTGCTCATGTCGACCAGATCCATGATGACGGGAGTGCCGTCGCGGAACCGCTCACCGATGGTGCGGGCCTCTGCGTAGCTCTGCGGACGCAGTGTCGTGATCTTGGCGAGCGGGCCGCCGTCATCGACAACAGGCGCACGTCGCGCTTCGGGACGCTCTGCACGGGCATCGACCGCGAGGTTTCCACGGCTTGCCGGACGCGGCGCCATCGCCGGGCGGCTACTGCGGCTAACGGTGTCGACGCGGGGCCGGGAATCGTAGCGATCGAACTCCGCGTCCTCTTCGTCACGACGACTGGGCGCGTAGCTCGCCTTCGAGAAGGCAGGTTCGACGAACTCGCGGTCGTCGCGCTCGGCATAGCCGTCGTGACTACGACGGGGTGCGCGGCGAGCCTGATCGGGCTCCTCCACGTATTCGTCCTCGTAGTCATCGAGGGGGACCATGCCGAAGTAAGCCTTGAACTTATGCAGGTTGCTCATTGATCGACCTTCCTTGGCGCGGCGGAATCAATCCGACTGCGACCGGTCGCAGCGGTGTGGACGGGTTGGGCGATCACCTGAGCGATCACCTCGAGATTACTGGTCGTGAGCCGAGCAGTGCGGTTCCGACACGCACGCACGTTGATCCGTGGCGCACTGCGGCCTCCAGATCACCGGTCATGCCAGCCGAGAGTTCGGTTGCCCGGGGATGCGATTCGAGAATCAAAAGATGTGCCCTGCGGAGGATTTCGAACTGCTCGTCCGGATCTGATCCAAGCGGCGGGACGGCCATCAGTCCCGCAAATTCGAGACCTTCGGCTGATTCGATCCGCTCGGCGAGAGGGGTTAGCTCTCCCGTCGGAACTCCGCCACGCGCAGGGTCTCCGTCGAGACTTACCTGGATGAGCACCCGCAGCGGCGCTTTACGCTCCCCGTCGGACAAAGCTCCGAGCGCCGCCCGATCGAGTGCATCGGCCAGTCGTGCACTGTCCACCGAGTGAATTGCGTAGGCCCACTTCGCTACCGAACGCGCTTTGTTGCGCTGCAACTGCCCGATCATGTGCCAGCGAACCGGATCGTCTATCGCGCCGCTCTGTGCAGCGCCGTCGAAGTCCGCGACCTTCTCCACTGCTTCCTGCTCACGAGACTCACCGAATTCACGGCAACCCAGTTCGTACAGGATTCGGGCGTCGGACGCCGGAAAGAATTTGGTAACTGGCAGCAGTGCTACGTCGGAAACTTCACGACCGGCGGCAAGGCAGGCGGCCGCCAGCCGCGCACGCACCGAGTCGAGTGCCGTCGATATTTCTGTCAGCCGCATATCCGTCTGGCGCATTTCTGCCTAGACGGTTTCCTGCGCTGCGGGCGCTTCCATCCAGATCACTGCAGCTTGACGCCCGGTCAGAGATTCTCGGCGATGACTGAACAACGCGCGATCCTCGATCGTGCACCGCGGGTCCTCGGCAACACCGGACACACCCGCGGCGAGCAACTGCTTACGCAGTCCCGCACGCAGATCGAGTCCCGGCGTGCCCTTCTCGGTGCGAGTTGCGCTGCCCTGCAAGTGCTTTTCCACGTCCGCACGCATCGCGGCGGGAACCTCGTACTGGCGTCCGCTCGCTGCCGGGCCGAGGAAGGCACCGATACGTGAGACGTCCGCGCCCTGTCGCACCATCTCCGCGAGGACACGCGGGACGATACCGATGCGGGCACCGATCCGTCCGGCATGAACTGCCGCGATCACACCGGCCTCCTCGTCGGAGAGCAGAACGGGAACACAGTCTGCGCTGAGGGTGGCGAGCGCCAGGCCGGGAACGGTGGTGACCAGAGCGTCCGTCACGGGAATCACTTCGTCGGTCGGTTCCGTCACGACAGTGACGTTGCGCGAATGGATCTGTTCCATCCACACGAGATGGTCAGGCTCGACGCCTATTTCGCGTGCCAGACGACGGCGATTCGCCTCGACGGCTGCCGGATCGTCTCCGACGTGATCGCCGAGATTGAACGACTCGTACGGCGACGCGGAAACACCACCGGCTCGGCTGGTCACGACGCGGCGAACGCGGGTGCGGGTGGTCGACTTCTCGGTACTCAAGATAAGTGTGCTCACAAACGTCGAAAGTTGTCGTCCGGCTCAGACGTGACCGGACATCCAGTCAAGAACAGGGTACCCAGAAATTCCGGGCACCCTGTTCTCGAAACTGTTTGTAGCCCTGCGTCAGCGACGCATGAAGACCGGCACATCGACGTCGTCGTCGCCCTCGTCTTCCTGGACCGGCGCATGGCGTGGGCCACCGATCGGAGGCAAGCTACCCGAGCCCGTCGTCTCGCGCGCTGCGGAAATCGGCTGCTCGCCAGCAGGTTCGGCGGCCACCGGTGACCGGCCGACCTCACCCGCGCGCCCGGCGCCGATAGCTCCACGTCCCTGTGCGGTCGACTCCACGGGACGACGAGCCGGAGCTCCTCCGTCGAATCCCGCAGCGATGACCGTCACACGAACCTCGTCACCGAGTGAATCGTCGATGACCGTTCCGAAGATGATGTTGGCGTCGATGTGCGCGGCTTCCTGCACCAGCGAAGCCGCCTCGTTGATCTCGAACAGACCCAGATCGCTACCACCGGCGATCGACAGGAGCACGCCGCGGGCGCCTTCCATCGATGCTTCGAGGAGAGGCGAATTGATCGCAGATTCCGCCGCCTTGATCGCGCGTCCCTCACCACGTGAGGATCCGATGCCCATCAACGCACTGCCTGCACCGGACATGACACCCTTGACGTCCGCGAAGTCGACGTTGATCAGACCCGGGGTGGTGATGAGGTCGGTGATGCCCTGGACACCGTTGAGGAGAACCTCGTCGGCGCTGCGGAAGGCGTCCATGAGGCTGACGGCCGCGTCACCCAACTGGAGCAGGCGATCGTTGGGAATGACGATCAGCGTGTCGCAGGACTCGCGGAGCGCCTGGATTCCGGTATCCGCCTGTCCCCCACGACGCTTGCCCTCGAAGGAGAACGGCCGAGTCACGACGCCGACGGTGAGTGCGCCCAGCTTCCGGGCGATGCTTGCCACGACAGGGGCACCACCGGTTCCGGTGCCACCACCCTCGCCTGCGGTCACGAACACCATGTCGGCGCCCTTGATGACCTCTTCGATCTCGTCCTTGTGATCTTCGGCTGCCTTGCGACCCACTTCAGGGTCAGCACCGGCGCCGAGGCCACGGGTCAATTCACGACCGACGTCGAGCTTGACGTCGGCGTCACTCATCAGAAGGGCTTGCGCGTCCGTGTTGACCGCGATGAACTCGACTCCCTTGAGTCCCTGTTCGATCATGCGGTTGACTGCGTTCACGCCGCCGCCGCCGATGCCGACGACCTTGATTACGGCGAGGTAGTTGTGCGGGGGCGTCATCGGCTCTCGCCTTCCGTGTCGTGTTTCACGCTGCTTGTCAGTGCTGCTGTCTTTTTACTGCTGCTGTATTTGTAACTGCTGGTGTATTTGTTACTGCTGGTGTTCGAGATAAACCCTAAACCTCAACCACAGGGTTAGAGTTATGTCAAGTATTCGATCTGAAACGAAACGCTATGCACCGTCGTCGCGTTCCGCCATTAGGCGCGCCGAGACACACCGAAGTATTTGCCACGCACCGGCGCACGGGTGCACCGTGCGCTATCGGACCGTCGGAAGATCAGGACTGGACACGTCGTACGTCTGCCCCGGTTGAGTCAACAGAGGAAGCGTCACGGCAGCCTTACGATCCGAGTGCTCGACACCGCCCCAGTTTACGGCGCGACCGTCGAGCAGAGTCAGCGTGACACTCGAAATCGACCGAGCGGCAACCTCTCCCACCTGAAATCTCAGATCCGGCGGCAGCACCGACAACACCTCGAGCGCGGCAAGCGTCGGCTCGTCGTTCCATCCCGGCGTCGGTGTCACCAGACGCGGAACCCCCGGCGGCGGGACGCCCATCTCGAAGTCGACACCCTTCTCGTCCAGCAGGTGTGCCCCCTCGGGTGAGTCGACGAAGACAACCGGTACCCGTTCGGTCACGGTGACGCGAATGGTCGACGGATACATCCGCTGCACTCGGGCGGAGGCCACCTTCGGAATCGTCGCTACACGTGCGGCGGCGGCGCCGGTGTCGACCCGCATCAACGGCTGACCGGTCGGTACTGCCAGGAGCGAAAGTATCTGTTCCTCACTGACCGTCGTCGCACCGAGAACTTCGGTGCCCCGGACCGAGAGCACCGGAGACAACCAGGCCGTCAGCGCAATTCCCACCACCAGCACGATTGCCAGCGGTGCCACGATCAGCGGTCGCTTGAACCACTTACGAGTCGGCGTGGGTTCGGGAGCTGGCTCCGTCGACCGCGTCGAGTATCGCGATTCGGTGCGAGTACTGCGCCGACGCGTACTGGTGGCTCGCCTGGCCTGAGGATCTCGACGCCCGCGACGACTTCGTGCGTCGGGTGTCATCGCGGCGCGGGATGCGGCGCCGAACGCAAAGCATCGAGGATCTGTTTGCCGAGCATGGTCACGTCACCGGCGCCCATCGTGATGACGATGTCGCCGGGGTGAGCCAACGCCGCCACCTGCTTCGGTGCCTGCGACAGATCGGGTTGATAGTGAACAGGTTTGGTGACCGATTGAGCGACAAGCGCACCGCTGACTCCCGGCATCGGCTCTTCGCGAGCACCGTAGACATCGAGAACCACTACCTCGTCGGCCAAGTCCAGTGCCTGCGCGAACTCCACGGCAAATGCCGCTGTGCGCGAATAGAGGTGAGGTTGGAAGACCACGATCACACGTCCGGCTGCCGAATTGGTCGACGACGAATCATCTTCCGGTCGAACCAGATCCGCGGCCGCGCCGAGAACCGCGCGAACTTCGGTCGGATGGTGGGCGTAGTCGTCGAACACCCGGACACCACGCTCGCGGCCGGTGAACTGGAAGCGGCGGTGGACGCCACCGAATCCGGCGAGCCCCTCGACGATCTCCTCGGTCTCGGCGCCCGCATCACGGGCGGCCAGCAGGGCGGCAAGTGCGTTGAGCGCCATGTGCCGACCCGGCACTGCCATCCGCACGGTTCGCGCGGCGCTCTCGCCGGCCAGTTGGAACTGCAGGACTCCCCCGACGTCGTGTGCATGGAAGCCCAGTAGTCGGACTCCGACCTCGACGCCGTCGACAGGTTCGAAGGCAGTGCCCGCTTCTACTTCCTGCGCATCCGCTGATCCGTAACCGAGCACACGGATGTCCGAACGACCCGAGGCCACGATTCGCTTCGCGAGATCCGCAGATCCCGGATCGTCGAGGCAAGCAATCAGAAGTCCACCCGGACGTAGCTTGTCGACAAAATCGTCGAACACCTTCACATACGCTTCGACGCTGCCGAAGTAGTCGAGGTGATCGGCCTCGATGTTGGTCACGACGATCACGTTGGGGTCGTACTGAAGCAGCGACCCGTCGCTCTCGTCGGCCTCGGCGACAAAGACGTCACCGCTGCCGTGATGGGCATTCGTGCCCGCCTCGTTGAGTTCGCCGCCAACGGCAAACGAGGGGTCGAAACCGCAGTGCTGCAGGGCGACCACGAGCATCGACGTCGTCGACGTCTTGCCGTGTGTTCCCGAAACCAGAAACGTGCGATTGCCCTGCATGAGTGATGCAAGGACAGCCGGCCGAAGAATCACCGGGATTCCGCGGCGAGCGGCCTCGACGAGTTCCGGGTTGTCCTTCGGAATAGCTGCGTGCGTCGTGACGACGACGGTCGGTCCACCTGGCAGCAGGTCGAGAGCATCGGCGTCGTGGCCGATCCGGACCTGTGCCCCGCGTGCACGAAGCGCCAGGACTCCTCGGCTCTCCTTGGCGTCCGAACCCGAGACAAGGCCCCCGCGGGAAAGCAGAATTCGAGCGATGCCGGACATACCGGCACCGCCGATTCCGACCATGTGTACTCGCTCGAGGTGGGCGGGCAGCGCGGTCATCGGTTTCCCCTTGCATTTTCCTGGACGGCGTTTTCCTTTGCCGCGATGTCGAGCACGATCCGTGCGATCTCTGTTGCCGCCGTGCGGTGCCCGACATTGGCAGCGCCACTGCTCATCTTGTCGAGACGCGCGCTGTCGCTCAGCATCGGGACGACGGTGCCGGCGACGAACGTCGGCGTGAGCTCGTTGTCGGAGACGATGATCGCGCCGCCCGCTGCGACAACGGGTTTCGCGTTGAGTTCCTGTTCACCGTTGCCGTGCGGCAGCGGAACGTAAACGGCCGGTAGTCCGACCGCCGAGACCTCGGCGACCGTCATCGCGCCCGAACGACAGATCGTCGCGTCGGCTGCGGCATACGCGAGATCCATCCGCGAAAGATAAGGTACAGCCACATACGGTGCCGTCTCCGAGTACTGCGTGACCTCGAGGGAGTTCTTGGGTCCGTGTGCGTGAAGGACCGAGATCCCGGCCTTCGCCAGTTCTTCCGCTGCTCCGGACACCGCGTCGTTGAGCGATTTCGCGCCTTGCGATCCGCCGAAGACGAGCAGAACGGGACCGTCCTGAGGCAGTCCGAAGTACTCGCGAGCTTGCGAGCGGAGTCCCGCTCGATCGAAATTGGCGATCGACGCGCGAACCGGGATGCCGACGATCTCGGCGTCCTGATCGCCGCGGTTCTTCACTCCGGAACCCGGAACAGCGGCAAGCACCCGCGTCGCCAGGCGAGCACCGATCTTGTTCGCGATGCCGGCACTGGCGTTCGCCTCGTGGATGACGATCGGAATCTTGCGGCGGCGCCGAAGAACACCGCCACGTGCGGCAAGATACGCCGGAAGCGCGACGTAACCACCGAAACCGACGATCACGTCGGCGTCGACGGAATCGAGTACCTCACGGGTCTTGCGCACCGAGGCGAGGATGCGTGTCGGCAATTTCACCAGATCCATCGTGGGCTTACGAGGAAGCGGAACCGGCGGAATGAGCTCGAGTGTGTACCCGCGGGCAGGCACCAAGGTGGTTTCGAGACCACGTGCTGTCCCGAGTGCGGTGATCCTGGTGTCGGGCTGAGCGGCCTTGACCGCGTCCGCGACCGCAAGTGCGGGTTCGATGTGACCAGCCGTGCCTCCCCCTGCCACCACTACCGACAGAGCCGATTTGTTGCCGCTCACCTACGAATTCCTCGCTCTCGAACTTCTCGTGGATCTTGTGCCCTACGTGTCGGCGCCTGCCGACGCTGACCATTCTGCCCTCCCGCGGTGCGCTTCCGTGACCCAGCGGCCGCACCTCGGTTGGAATCCGAGGAAGGGCGAGCGCCTTGATCTGCCCGCTTGCGTCGATCGCCCGTCTCGATCGCGCGCCGGCCGTCGCGTCCGCGTGCCGGTTCGATCTGTCGTGCGGGCTTCGGTCGACGGATAGGCCGGCCCCCTGACGGCGGGTGGTACAGCACCGGCTTGGGCAGTCTGAGCAACTTCGAGATCTTGCCGTCCTGCCCGGAGTTCAGAGCGGCAACTGCTTCTGGCTCGTGGCGCGCTGCATTGGCGATGACCCCGAACATGAACAGCGTGATCGCCAAGGACGAACCACCGGCGGAGACCAAGGGCAACTGGAGTCCGGTCACCGGTAGCAGTCCGATGACGTAACCGATGTTGATCATCGCCTGGCCGACGATCCAGGTAGTTGCGGTGGCCGACAGGAGCCGCCAGAACGGATCGATGCTGCGGGCTGCGATCCGCAATCCCGTGTACACGAATACAGCGAACAAACCGATCACCACAGCGCAGCCGACAAATCCCAACTCTTCGCCGATGATCGCGAAGATGAAGTCGTTGTGAGCGTTCGGTAGGTAGTTCCATTTGGCGACGCTCTGCCCGAGTCCGCGACCGAAAACGCCGCCGTCAGCGAGCGAATACAAGGCCTGCTTGGCCTGATAGTTGTTGCCCTGCAGGTCATCGCTCTTGTTGAAGAAGGCCTGGACTCGGTCGGATCGATACCCGGCCGTCATGGCCAGGACAGCGGCGCCGACAACGCCTGTCAGCGCGATCGAGCCGAAGAGTTTCAGTGGAAGCCCACCGAACCACAGCAAGGCCCCGACGATGATTCCCAGTGCGATGGTCGTACTGAGGTTCGGCTGCGCGACGACCAAGGCGAAGACCAGCATCGCAGCGGGCACGAGCGGAATCAGGATCGACTTCACGGATCGGTCGTCCGGACGCCTCGAGGCCAACAGATGCGCGCCCCAGATCGCCAAGGCGACCTTCATGATTTCCGATGGTTGCACCGAGAATCCACCGACGTTGAACCAGCGACGCGCACCCTGCGCTTCGGTGCCGATTCCCGGAATCAGAACGAGTACCAGCATGATCAGCACGACGACGAACAGCGGAAACGAATACTGCCGGAGCACTCTCGCCGGGATCCGCAGCGCGACGTAGAAGAGCACCGCCCCGAGAATCGCGAAGATCAACTGCTGGGTGAACAACGAATATGCCGAGCCACCGGACACGTACTGCTCGACGCTCGACGCCGACAGAACCATCACGAGCCCCAAGACAGTCAACATCGTGGCAATCGTCACCACCAGGTGGAACGACGCCAACGGCCGCGCCAACCAGGCACCGATTCGGGTCTTGGGACCCTTGGTCATCGCAAGTTCCCGGCTTGGCCAGGCGAATCCGTGAACGGATCGGGTAATGCGGCTACGGCGGCGGCGAAACTGTCACCACGATGTCCGTAGCTGGCGAACATGTCCAAGGACGCGGCGGCCGGGGCAAGTACAACTGCATCACCGGGGGACGCCAACTCGGCAGCTTCGACGACCACTGCGGCCATGACGGCATCCGCGTCGGCACCCGACGGCAGCCGGATGGTGAGAGTCGAGTTGCTGCTGTTTTCGCTCACCACTTCATCGTCCCCCGACAGCACGTGCACCACGGGAACATCGGGCGCGTGTCGCGCCAGCGCGTCCTCGATCACACCGGCGTCACGGCCGAGAAGAACAGCGCCGGACAGTCTCGGTCCCACTTCGCTCACCAACTGCTCGACGCTTGCGCCCTTGAGTAGACCGCCTGCAACCCAGACGACGCGGTCGTGCGCGAGTATCGACGGCCTGGCTGCGTGCGGATTGGTGGCCTTGGAATCGTCGATGTACACAACGGACCCGACACGACCGACCAGGGCCCCTCGGTGTGGGCCGACCTTGTGCGCTGCCAGACCGCGTTCGACGACGTCGGCCTCGAATCCGAGTGCCCGCGCCAAAGCGGCAGCGGCAAGCGCGTCCATGACGCCTGCCGGGCCGGCCGGATCTATGGAAGCTGCTTCGGCCAAGCGGACGTGATCGCCGAAAGCGTTGTCCACGAGGTGCCCCGCTTCGACACCCAGTTCTCCTTCGCCCGGTTCACCCAATCTGAACCCGGTGACAATGTCTGCAGTTGCGCGAGTTCCCAGTTCGGAAGCGATTGCGTCATCGAGGCCGACCACCGCGACCTTTCCACTCAGCGCCCGCGACTTGGCCTCGGCGTACGCGCTCATTCCGCCGTGCCAGTCGAGGTGATCCTCGGCGACATTGAGGACCACGCCGGCATCCGGACGCACCGAAGGTGCCCAGTGCAATTGGAAAGACGACAGTTCGACAGCGAGGTACTCCACGCGCGGCGACGTCTCGGCGAGTGCCTCGAGTATCGGAAGCCCGATGTTCCCGCAGGCTCGGCCGACAACTCCGGCGGCGTCGAGAATCGAGGCCAGCATCGACGTCGTCGTGGTCTTTCCGTTCGTCCCCGTCACGACGAGCCATTTACGGGGTCCGCCGAAGTGTCCGCTGTGGTCGACGCGCCACGAGAACTCGACGTCTCCCCAGATGGGAATCCCGTGACCGGCGGCCGCTGCAAGGATCGGTGCGTCCGGCCGAAAGCCCGGACTGGTGACGACGAGCCCGTACTCGGTGATCGAATCCGGGGCATCCTCGATCGAGGTGGTGGTCACCATGTCCGCGCCGAGTTCGGCGCAGCGCTGCGCGAAGTCGAGGGTCGAATCGGCGACCGTCACGACAGCGCCGAGCGCGACGAGAGGTTCGATGGTCGCTTGACCGGACACCCGCCCACCGGCGACCAGCACTCGCGTACCGCGGAGCCAGGACAGGTCGTTCTCGGAATCCGCTGAGCTGGTCATGGTTTTCAGCCTCCGAGCGCTGCGAGGTATTCGCTGTAGAAGAGGGCCAATCCGATAGCCGACGCAATAGCCGCCAGCAACCAGAATCTGATGATGACCGTGGTTTCAGCCCACCCGGCGAGTTCGAAGTGGTGATGGAACGGTGCCATTCGGAAGACCCGCCGTCGGCTGGACCGGAACACCGCTACCTGGATCACCACCGACGCGGCCTCCGCGACGAACAGTGCACCGATTACGACCATCAACAGTTCCGTGCTTGTGGTGATCGACAATCCGGCGAGCATGCCGCCGAGGGCAAGAGAACCGGTGTCGCCCATGAAGATCTTGGCGGGTGCGGCATTCCACCAAAGGAAACCGATGCACGCGCCGGCGCCGGCCGCGCAGAGCACCGCGAGATCGAGCGGGTCTCGGACGTCGTAGCAACCCTTACCGGGATTCGTCTCGCACGAGTAGCGGAACTGCCAGAACGTGATGATGACGTAGGCGCCGAGAACGAAACTCATCGCTCCGGCGGCCAGTCCATCGAGGCCGTCGGTCAGGTTGACGGCATTGGACCAGGCGCTGACCAGTAGGTAACAGAAGGCGATGAAGACCACGGAACCGAGTGAGACGGTGGCGATGTCGCGAACGTACGACAAATGAACACTGCCCGGAGTCAGCCCGTCGTCACCGCGGAACTGCAGGGCCAAGATTCCGAAGGCAATGGCAGCGACGAACTGGCCGACCAGCTTCGCTGTCTTGTTCAGTCCCAGATTGCGCTGCTTGCGGATCTTGATGAAGTCGTCGAGGAAACCGACTCCACCGAGCGCGGTGGTCAGACCGAGAACGAGTAGGCCGGACGCCGACGGTCCCTCCGCGTTGTCCATGCCGAGACCGATGAGGTGTGAGCCGAGATAGCCGGCCCAGATTCCGGTCAGGATCGCGACGCCGCCCATCGTGGGAGTGCCGCGCTTCGCCTGGTGACTGGCTGGACCTTCGGTTCGGATCTCCTGCCCGAAACCTTGTTTCGAGAACGCCTTGATCAGGATCGGCGTGAGCATGATGGAGACCGCCAGCGCGATGCCTGCGGCGAGAAGAATCTGGATCACTGCGAATCCCCGCCGTTCTCGCCATCGGTGTTCGCGTCACCGGTGTTGTCGCTGGGCGTTGCGGCCAGAATCGCTTCGGCGACCGTCCACAGTTCAACCGACTTGGACGCCTTCACCAGGACGAGATCGCCCGGTTCAAGTTCCGCTTCGAGAATGGCGATTGCCGCAGCTGCGTCTGGCACGACGACGGACTCGTCACCCCACGACCCCTCCATCACCGCACCTTGATGCATCGCACGCGAGGTGCGGCCCGTTCCGACGACGATCAACTTGCTGACATCGAGTCTGACGGCCAGGCGACCGATCGCGTCATGCTCGACGACCGATTCCGGCCCGAGTTCACCCATCTCACCGAGCACAGCCCAGCTACGGCGCCCGAAGTGCCGATCCGATCGCGCCATGGACACCAACGCTTTGAGCGCAGCGCGCATGGAATCGGGATTTGCGTTGTAACTGTCGTTGACGACGGTGACGCCGTCGGCGCGCTCGGTGACTTCCATCCGCCTCGCTGACGCTGCCTTCGTGCCCTCGAGGACACGAGCGATGTCTGCAACCGCGAGGCCGTTCTCGAGTGCGACGGCCGCAGCGGCAAGAGCGTTGCTCACGTGATGTTCGCCGTGAACGGCCAGGCGAATACGCGCAGAACCCTGTGAACAGTTCAGCGTGAAGGAAGCCCGGGCCTGGTCGTCGACAACCACGTCGGTCGCCCGAACGTCGCAGTCTTCGGACTGACCGACGAATACGATCCGGGCCTTGGTTCGACTCGCCATTGCGGCGACCATGCGGTCGTCGGCGTTGAGGACCGCAACTCCACCGTCGGCTGCCGACGGGAGTGCTTCCACCAGTTCACCTTTGGCGACCGCGATCGCTTCACGCGAACCGAATTCACCGAGATGGGCGGTGCCGACATTGAGAACGACGCCGATCTTCGGCGGCGCGATCTTGGTCAGTTCGCCGACGTGACCGACCCCGCGGGCCGACATCTCGAGGACCAGGAAGCGGGTCTTCTCGTCGGCGCGGAGCACAGTCCACGGCAAACCCAGTTCGTTGTTGAACGAGCCTGGTGGGGCGACCACCTCACCGCGTTCGCGAAGCAGCGCCGCAATCAGGTCCTTGGTCGAGGTCTTGCCTGCCGAACCAGTGACACCGACCAGCGTCAGCCCGCCCCCCGAAGCCGACCTCTCTGCTGCCAGTTCGTCGACCACGGCCCTGGCCAGGAGGCCGAGGGCATGCAAGACGGCAGCCCCGGATCCGTCTGTGTCATGTTCGAGCAACATCACAGCGCTCGGACCGTCGTTCGGTACCGACGGGACAACTATCGCCGGAACCCCGACCGGCCGCGCTGCGAGCACCGCCACCGCACCGGCGGCCACCGCCGCTTCCGCATGGTCGTGACCGTCGACGCGTGCGCCGGGGAGTGCGAGAAACAGTCCACCTGGCCCAGCCTTGCGCGAATCGAATTCGACGGTTCCTGTCACCTGAGTCGACGGATCGTCGACGTCATGCAGGGTTCCTCCGACGATCTCGGCGATCCGAGAGAGCGTCATCGGGATCATTGCTTGCCTCCATGTGCTGTGTTGATCGCGAATCGGCCGATCATTTCGCCCAACACCTCGCGGTCGTCGAATGGGTGTTTGACCCCGTCGATTTCTTGACCCACTTCGTGGCCTTTGCCTGCCACCAGTACTACGTCGCCTGGCTGCGCCCACCGGACTGCTTGCTCGATCGCGAGCGCCCTGTCCCCCACTTCGCGAATCTCGCCGCGTTCGGATTCGGGAACGTCGATGGCGCCTTGCATAACCGAAGCGCGAATTTTCGCGGGATCCTCGGTGCGCGGGTTGTCGTCGGTGACGATCAGCAGGTCTGCGCCCCTCGCACCAGCTTCGCCCATGAGGGTGCGTTTGCCGGCGTCGCGGTCCCCGCCCGCACCGACGACCACAGCCACTCGGCCGGGAACCTGATTGCGCAGGGTGGCGATCACGGCTTCGAGTGCCGCCGGTTTGTGGGCGTAGTCGACGACTGCCAGGAAGCTCTGCCCACGGTCGATCCGCTGGACCCGTCCGGGGACATCCACCGTTCCGAGTGCTCGAACAGCAGCGTCCGGATCGAGTCCGGCCGCGAAGCTGACAGTCAGTGCCAAGGCTGCGTTGGCCACGTTGTATCGACCGGGGAGGCGAAGCGAGACGGGCCACGATTGTCCGTCCGGCCCGACCAACTCGAAAGTCTGCGAGCCGTCCTCGGCAACCTCGACGGCGCCGACCTTCCACTCGGCCTCGGCCGTCGAGGTCGAGACCGTGGTCACCGCATCGCTCTCGTCGGTCGCGGCCAACTCAGCCATCCGTCGACCCCATAAGTCGTCGACGCAGACGACGGCATGCTCGGCTCGCACCGTCGACTCGGGATCGAACAGCCGAGCCTTGGCCTGGAAGTACTCCTCGAAGTCCCGATGGAAATCCAGGTGGTCCTGCGAAAGATTGGTGAACGCGCCGATGTCGAAGCGGATGCCGTCGACGCGTCCGAGAGCGAGCGCGTGACTGGACACCTCCATGACGACGGTATCGATCCCCTGCTCTGCCATCACGGCGAACAGAGCATGGAGTTGCGGAGCTTCCGGCGTGGTCAGAGCGCTGGGTACTCGGCGGCCGTCGATCCGAGTCTCGATGGTGCCAACCAGACCGGGCTTGCGGCCGGCTCCGGCAATCGCCGCTTCGAGCAAGTACGACGTCGTCGTCTTGCCGGATGTGCCGGTAATGCCGACGACCTGCATCTTCTCCGATGGCCGGCCGTAGATCTCCGCTGAGATCTCACCGAGCACATCCCGCGGGTTCGGATGAACGAGAACCGGGACGGACCGGTCGGGCGCCTTGCCGGCGGCCTCGATCAATTCGAGGCCGGCCTCGTCGGTCAAGATCGCGGTCGCACCGCGCCCCAGAGCGTCGACGGCGAACTGAGCGCCGTGCGTCCTGGCACCGGGCAGAGCGGCGAAGAGGTCATCGGCCACGATTCCCTGCGCACGCAGGTCGACGCCCTTGACGACGACCTCCGACGACTGTGATCCCGGTTGCCCGACCCATTCGAGGCGAGCTCCGGACAATTCGGAGAGCGCCGTGATCGCGGTAGCAACCGGTTGTGTCGGACGCGTCCCGGGAGCGCCGTCCGAGTTCGACGATTGCAAACGATTCGGCACTGTCACTCGACTCCTGGCAATTGTCGTTGTTCTTTGGCGGTCGCAGCGCAAGCAAAGTTCGGCGTACTGCGATGAATGAGGTTACTGCGACGTTTGAGATTACCGTGTCCGGGATTCACCCGAAGACCCTGTCGAAACCGACACACCGCAATCAGTCCGCCTGCAACACCAACTTGCGACCGGGGTCCGGCGACATCGGAACGCTGTCACGCTGCAGCATCCACGACGCGATGTTGTGGAACAACGGTGCTGCCGATTGACCGCCGCCGCCGTCCACACCGCGAACCGGTGCGTCGAGCATGATTCCGATCACGAATCGGGGGTTGTCCGCGGGCGCGATTCCCGCGAAGGTGATCCAGTAGTTGGAGTTGGAGTAGCACTTGCACGCGGGATCCACTTGCTGCGCGGTGCCGGTCTTTCCGCTGACCTGGTATCCCTCGACGCCCGCGGCAACACCGGTTCCTCGCTGGTTGCCGGTGTCTTCCTGAGTGACCGACCGGAACATGTCCCGAACCGTCGACGCTGTCTGGGCGCTGACCACCTCGACACCCTCGGGCTGCGGCGTCTCGGTCCGAGTGCCGGAAGAATCGACAGTCGACTTCACGATTCGCGGAGGAATTCGCACACCGTCGTTGGCAATGGCCTGGTACATCCCGGTCATCTGCAAGGTTGTCATCGAAAGACCCTGCCCGATCGGCAAGTTCGCGAAGGTTCCGCCGGACCACTGATCGCGACTCGGGACGCTGCCGGCGCTCTCGCCGGGAAGTCCGACGTCTGTGCGTTGTCCGAGGCCGAACCTGTTCAGCATGTCTGCGTAACGATCCTCGCCCACTCGCTGAGCGAGCATCAAGGTGCCGACGTTCGAGGACTTTCCGAACACACCGGTAGAGGTATACGGGGCCACACCGTGATCCCACGCATCCTTGACTGTGGCACCGGACATCGTGATGCTGCCCGGGACTTGCAGAACTTCGTCCGGAGTTGTCTTACCGTCCTCGATGGCCGCTGCTGCGGTGACGATCTTGTTCACCGATCCGGGCTCGAACGGCGTACTGACCGACGGATTGCCCATTTCGGCTGTCGGCGCGTTCTTGTCGATGCCGATCGCGGGGTTGAAGGTGCTGTCGTTGGACATGGCCAACACCTGTCCCGTCTTGGAGTCCATGACCACAACCGAAGCGTTCTTGGCGCCCGACTTGTCCTTGGCGATCTGGACCTGCTGCTGAACGTAGAACTGGAGATCCGAATCGATGGTCAGCTCGACGCCCGAACCGTTGACGGCCGGTTGCTTGTCACGCCAGCTACCAGGGATCACAGCGCCGTCGGAACCGCGGTCGTACGTTTCGGATCCATCGGTTCCGGCGAGCGTGGAGTCCATCGAATCTTCGAGGCCGAGCAAACCGTGCCCGTCCCAGCCGGTCGCGCCGACGAGATTCGCCGCCAGAGAGCCACCGGGGTACTCGCGGATGTCCTGTCGCTCGAGGCCGACCTCCCGGAACTTGTCCGAGATCTCGGCAGCAACCGCCGGATCCACGCTGCGAGCGAGGTACGTGAAAGTCTCGTTGCTGTTCATCTTCTGAAGCAGATCTTTTTCCGGAACGGTATCGCCGAGCTTGGCGTGGATTCCGGCGGCGATCTCGGCGAGGCGATCGCTGACTTCCGGCGCCTGCTTGTCACCCTCGGCGCCCTGCTCGATGCTCTTCGCGCGCGCTTCCTCGAGTTCCTTGCGTACTCGCACCGGCTGGAAAGTCAGCGCCTTGGCTTCCATGGTGAACGCGAGGGGGTTTCCGTTGCGATCGGTTATCGAGCCGCGCACGGCCGGATCGACCTGCGTCGTGGTTCGTTGATTCGCAGATTCCGCAGCCAGGCTCGGCGCATCGATTCCCTGAATCCACAAGAGCTGCAATGCCGCAACGGCGAGCGCACCACACATGGTGATACGACCGACTCGCTGACGAAACGGAAATGAGGCAGTCGCCGAGCGGCGCGGACGCCGACCGGGGTTGTTACGGGAGTTCTGACTCACCGACGTTCCTCAGGCGGAGCAGGCACCGCCGTCGTGGTGGCGGGTGCTGTCGTCGTGGGGATCACAGGAACCAATTGTTCACTCTGCGCGAGGTTTCGCGTGTTATTCGGAACGCTCGGCGTGGCTCCAGGAACAACCGGCGTTGTGGTGCGCGGCGGTGTCGCGGTCGGTGCGGGCACCGATGTTGGCGCATCGAGCGGCGGCATCGCGCCGGCAGTCGCGGGAGTCGGCGTTCCGACGACCTCGACCGAACCATCCGGATGAACTACCAGACGTGCAGGGTCCTTGGCGGGGACCATGCCGAGAGCGCTTGCCTGATTTGCCAACTCCGGAGCCGAGTTACGCGACTGGAAGTCACGTTCGAGCGCTGCTTTCTGCTCGACCAAAGACTGGTTGTATGCACGTGCATCACTGAGTTGGTACGAATCCTCGGCAGCGCGAGTGGTCAGCAGCAGAGTCACCGCGAGACCGATGGACAGAAGTCCGATAACGGAGGCCACGAACGGTACCCGCCCCTTGAGCATCGCCCGAGGAGAGATCGACGGGCCGGCAGCAGCGGCAGTTCCGGTCCGGCCTGCCGCCCGTGCGGTGCGCTTGTCGTATGCGCGTTGCGCTGCACCGGATTTGCCCTGACGACTCATGCCCGCCTCCTGGAAATGCGTTCTGCGGCACGCAAACGCACCGGAGCTGATCGTGGGTTCTCTTCGATTTCCTGCTCAGACGCACGTTCTGCGCCACGGGTGAGAATGCGGAACTCCGGCCCCATACCCGGCAACTCGACCGGTAGACCTTCAGGACTGGTGGACTTCGAGCGGGGAACCAACTCCGCCTTCACAACTCGATCCTCGAGCGACTGGTAGGACATGAACACCACTCGCCCACCGACTGCCAGTGCATCGAGCCCGGCAGGAACGGCCGCGCGAAGCGAATCCAACTCGGCATTGACTTCGATCCGCAGCGCTTGGAAGGTGCGCTTGGCCGGGTGTCCACCCGTACGCCGCGTGGCCGCCGGGATTGTTCGGTACAGCAACTCGACCAGAGCTGCGCTGGTGGTGAAAGGTTCACGCTCACGCTGCCGAAGGATCTCGGACGCAATCTTTCCGGCGAACCGCTCTTCGCCGTACGTGCTCAGAATGCGAGCAAGGTCG
This sequence comes from Rhodococcus sp. AQ5-07, assembly GCF_009707305.1. Lineage (NCBI taxonomy): Bacteria > Bacillati > Actinomycetota > Actinomycetes > Mycobacteriales > Nocardiaceae > Rhodococcus > Rhodococcus sp. AQ5-07. The sequence continues at coordinate 2,192,423 of NZ_CP046099.1, forward strand.
CCGTGACTGTAGGTGTTCAGGACCTCTGCCGCGGTCAGCCCGACCGTTTGATCCATCCGCATGTCGAGAGGGGCGTCGATCGAGTACGCAAAACCTCGGTCGGCTTCGTCCAACTGCATCGACGACACACCCAGATCGAAGAGGATCGCGTGAACCGACTCCGTCGACGGCAGACCTGCCTGTTCGAGCGCGTCTTCGATCCCGTCATACGTGGTGTGCACGAACGTGGTTCGGTCCGCGAATGGCGCCAGACGCTCGGAAGCGATGCGGAGTGCGTTGGTGTCGCGATCGAGACCGATGAGGTGAAGGCCCTGGTACTTGCCGAGGAAGAATTCGGAGTGGCCACCGAGCCCCAACGTCGCATCGATCATGTATGCGCCTTCGCCACCGTCACCGACGGCGGTGATGGCAGGGCCGAGAAGATCGTCGGCACGATGCAGAAGTACGGGGACGTGCGCGAAGCCATCGGCATCCGAGGGTTCGTTCACCTCGTGATCCACCATGATTGCTCCGGCTCCTACTTTCATGATTTCCGATGACTTTTCGAAAAGGTGCTGACTTTCCGAGAAGGCGATGACTGTTCGAGAAGGCGAATGCTTCGAGGTCCCTGCCCGAAGGAGAACCTGGCGCTGGGGAAGTGCGTCAGGGTCTTTCCGGGCAGAGGCCTCGCGGCATTCGCCGGGGGCTCTTCGCCTAGACGATCTCGCTGAGAGATTCGCCTGTTGCCTGCGAATAGTCCTCTTCGTTGTCTCCGAGATACCTCTCCCAGGCTGCTAGATCCCAGATCTCGAGGTAATCGACGGAGCCGGTCACTACGCATTCCTTGGACAGGTTTGCGTAACGCCGATGATCAGCCGAGAGGGTGATTCGCCCCTGGGCATCGGCGTGCTGTTCATCTGTACCGGCGGCCAGGGCACGTACATACGCCCGAGCTGCCGGATCATTGCGTGGAGCTGCCGCTGCCTTTCGAGCAAGCTTGACGAACTCGTCCCGGGGGTAGATGGCGAGGCTGTGATCTTGACTCTTGGTGATCATCAATCCTCCTGCCAGTTCGTCTCGGAACTTTGCCGGCAACGTGAGCCGACCTTTGTCGTCGAGCTTCGGCGTGAAGGTACCGAGGAACACTCGACACCTCCTGCGAGCTTGCGCTGAAACCCTCCCTATCGAGCGGATCGTGCTTCAGCTCTCCGCCCGAACCCACAGTACCCCACTTTCCCCCACAAACAAGGAGCACATGGTCCCTATTCAGCATCATTTGCTGATAAATAGCAGGTCAGCGCAGGTGGGGATACGTGGGGGAAATTTGCAACCGTGTCCCGGCCCACACCGCCGTCATATCGACCCTTCACGCCACGATTTGTCGCTCCCCCAGACAAAATCGCAGTACAAGCGCGGTTTTCGAATAGACGTGAGCGGGACGAGGTCTGGTCGTGCGTTGCAGTTCGACCAGGGTGGAGGAAAGTGGAGGGCCGAGTGGAGCGAAGTGGAGGAAGCCCGCGGGCTTGCCTAGGGGCGACCGTGGGTGGCGAGTGATTCGCTCGCGCGTCACTGATTCACTTCGATGGATTGCCGGCACACACGTACAACACCCACACCAACGGCGTGTGGCGGTCGGCAACCTTGGTTGCCGACCGCCACACGTGTGGTCGTCCGTGCCCTACAGAGGGCGTCATGTCCGAACTGCACCACTCTCGAAGTACGCCCGAAGGAGGGCGGGAGAGCTAGTCCTGCTCGAACCTGCGTTTGAATCGATCTTCCATCCGCGACGAGAATCCGCCGCCGGACTTGCGGCCGCGTCCCCGCCCGGATCCACCGGCACTACCCCTACCCGGCGGACCGGAGGGATGATTGCCACCTTCGGAAGCGGGTTCGGCTGCTGCTGCGGACTTGCGTCCACCACCCCAGAGGAACAAGACCCCTGCGCCGAACATGAACAAGAAACCGAACAGGCTGATGATCGGAAAACCGCCCGGCTTGAGCGGGAGGGCAACCCCCGCGATCAGCAGGACCAGACCCAGCACGAATAGAGCCGCTGCTTGGAACCGCCGTCTACTCGACGGCGCCCGCATACGGCCGCCCCTCACATTGGAGGCGAACTTGGGGTCTTCGGCATAGAGAGCGCTCTCGATCTGATCGAGCATGCGCTGCTCGTGCTCGGAGAGTGGCACGGTACCTCCCCCGGCACTGGAAGTTTGGCAACCACCCCACGGTGTGGGGCGGCGGGTAATCAAGTTGGACGATTACCTGTTTTCATAATACGAGCAGTTTAGGTCTCGGACCACCAACTCCGGGTACGAGTTCCGCCACAAGCGTACGTATTCGTGCCGAAGGGCCCCGATTCGGCTCCATTTGCCTGTGCGGACCAGGAAATTCCCCGGAAACAACTGCCAACACGGACCATTTGTTCACGACGCTCGCAAATGCTCGGACGCGTCCTGACCGATGAAATCTTCGACCGCCGTGAGAAAACGACCGACCTCGGCGAAGAATGCATCGGAATCGGAGTCCGTGATCACGATCGACACACCGGTTTCCACGGCCGCACGCGCAGCGGACCACCCCGCGAAGAACTTCGACCACGCTCCGAACGCGGGCGCTGCGGCGTCCATCAGAACCCACGCGTTTCCGCTTCGCTTGCGCTTCGATCCGGCACCGGCAGGAGCGGCGGCCAACACTGCCCCGGCACCACGTAGTGCTGCCAGATAGGCACACCGGAACCGGTCGGCAGGATCGCCCGCCCCAATCGCTTCCTCGAGAAGCGCATCCGCCTTCCGGAGGAGCCCCCACGCCACACCGGACTTTCCCACTTGCGCAGTGCGGTGGCTGGCGTCCGTCGCACCGAAGGACCGCCTCGCCGATATCGGCAATCGCGAGATTGCGGCATCCGACGGGCTCGACAACTCGGCCGGAAGAGTTCGTTGGCACTTCACACGATCAGGCTTTACATGCTCGGACATCGGGGCACCTCCTGCACCGTAAGGATCCAAGGCCAGGTGGGCCGGAGATGCCCGCTTCCCTTCGGGCATCTCCGGATCACCCACATCGAACATCTGTTCGACCTATTCAATATAACTGCACCCACCGACACGCCGTCAAGAGAAGAGGTGAGACCGGTCGACCCGCAGATCGCCTGGACACCACATACGGTCGACCTCGATCGTGAAGAATTCGCGAGTCGACTCCACGAGGCACTGGCCGTGTACGTCACTGCGATGGACTATCCGCGAGGAACCGAGTTCCATCGCGCACCGATGTGGCAGGAGCACGCGAACCGGCCTGGCTGGAAAGCCGTCGGCGCATTGGCGGTTCCCCAGCAACCGTCACACGAAAATCTGCCGCTGGTGGGGATCGCTTACGGGTATCGCGGGAGCCCGGACCAGTGGTGGCATCAACAGGTACTGCACGGGCTTCGGCGCTCGGGTCGCCCTCAGAGCGAGATCGACGCGATTCTGAGCGACTACTTCGAACTCACCGAACTCCACGTGCATCCGAACGGTCAAGGTCACCGATTGGGCGAATCGCTCTTGCGCCACCTCCTCGTCGATCGAACCGAACGCAGCGTTCTGTTGTCGACACCTGAGGTGTTCGACGAGGACAACCGAGCCTGGCGGCTGTACCGCCGCCTCGGCTTTTGCGACGTGCTCCGCAGATTTCGTTTTGCCGGCGACAACCGGCCATTTGCGGTCCTCGGCCGTGGACTGCCGCTGTGAGCGCATTTCTCGACGCCGTCGTCGTCGGTTCCGGCCACAACGCGCTCGTTTCGGCCGCGTATCTCGCACGCGAGGGTTGGTCGGTCGAGGTTCTCGAGAAGGACACGGTTCTCGGCGGTGCCGTCTCGACCGTCGAGCGATTTCCCGGATACAAGGTGGACCGGGGGTCGTCTGCGCACCTCATGATCCGACACAGCGGCATCATCGAGGAACTCGGACTCGGCGCGCACGGCCTTCGCTACATCGACTGTGACCCGTGGGCGTTCGCTCCGCCCGCCCCTGGCACCGACGGGCCGGGCATCGTGTTTCATCGCGATCTCGATGCAACCTGCCGGTCCATCGAACGAGCTTGCGGGACAAAGGACGCCGACGCGTACCGGCGGTTCGTCGCGGTCTGGTCGGAGCGCAGCCGACACGTGATGAAGGCATTTTCCACACCGCCCACCGGATCGAACCTGATCGGTGCGTTCGGAGGACTGGCCACCGCGCGCGGCAACAGCGAACTGTCGCGGCAGTTCCTCGCGCCGGGCGACGCGCTGCTGGACGAGTATTTCGACAATGAGGCGCTCAAGGCAGCGTTGGCGTGGTTCGGCGCCCAGTCCGGGCCTCCGATGTCGGAACCGGGAACCGCTCCGATGGTCGGCTTCGCGGCCCTCATGCACGTCCTGCCGCCCGGGCGAGCAGTCGGAGGGAGCGGCGCACTGAGTGCTGCGTTGGCATCCCGGATGGCTGTCGACGGCGCCACCGTCGCGCTCGGTGACGGCGTGACGTCGATCCGCCGGAACTCGAATCACTGGACTGTCACAACCGAGAGCGGTCGAGAAGTTCACGCTCGCAAGGTAATCGCGGGTTGCCACATCCTCACGACACTCGATCTCCTGGGCAACGGAGGCTTCGACCGAACCACGCTCGATCACTGGCGGCGGAAGATCAGGGTCGGCCCCGGCATCGGCGCTGTATTGCGACTGGCGACATCTGCGCTCCCGTCCTACCGCGGCGACGCCACGACACGGGAAAGTACCTCGGGATTGCAATTACTCGTTTCCGATCGCGCCCACTTGCGCACTGCACACGGCGCAGCACTGGCAGGGGAACTGCCTCCTCGCCCTGCGGTTCTCGGAATGAGTTTCAGCGGAATCGATCCCACGATCGCCCCGGCCGGGCGGCATCAGGTGACACTGTGGTCGCAGTGGCAGCCGTATCGTCTCAGCGGACATCGCGATTGGGCGTCGGTCGCCGAGGCCGAGGCCGACCGGATCGTCGGCGAGATGGAGGCTTTTGCACCCGGATTCACCGATTCCGTCCTCGACCGCTTCATTCAGACTCCCCGCGACATCGAGTCGGAATTGGGGATGATCGGCGGAAATGTCATGCACGTCGAGATGTCACTCGATCAGATGATGTTGTGGCGACCGCTTCCCGAACTGTCCGGCCATCGCGTTCCGGGAGCAGACGGGTTGTATCTGACCGGAGCCTCGACGCATCCCGGTGGTGGTGTGTCCGGAGCCAGTGGTCGCAGTGCGGCTCGAATCGCACTGTCCGACAGCCGCCGGGGTAAAGCGAGTCAGTGGCTGCGTCGTTCGAGCAGGTCGTGAAGGTCACCCGCCGAACTTCACCCGCCGACACGCCCCCGCCTCGATGACTGGCTACGCCACGGCTGGCACGATGACCACTGTGCAACAGTCCACCGATCCCGCCGCCAAGCCGACCAGTCGGAAACGCTTCCTGACGGTTGCCGCGCTCGCCCTCATGCTTGTTCCCTTGCTTGCCGGGTGCATCCGCGTGCAGGTGTCGATGGGAGTGTCCGCGAACGATCGTGTGACCGGACAGGTGGTAGCTGCCGCTATTCCGGCGAACGAGGCGGACAAGGGTCCGCAGCTGACCCCGCCTTCCTCGCTGGAGGACAAGATACGGGTTCAGGAATACAAGAAGGACGGATACGTCGGCAGCCAGGCGTTCTTCAGCGACTTGTCCTTCGGTGACGTCGCCCAACTGGGCTCGATGTATGCCGAGGGATCCGGGTCGTTCCAGATCACCCTCAAGCGATCCGGGGACACCGTCACGCTCGACGGCAAGGCAGACCTGAAGACGGTTCCGACTCAGGGCGCCGACGTCCAGGTCAGCATCGCCTTCCCGGCACGGGTCGGCACGACCAACGGAACACGAGACGGCGATTCCCGGGTGTCGTGGACTTTGCCCGCCGGCGAGGTGTCGACAATGCGTGCCGAGGTCAACTACGCGGACCCCAGCACCCGAAGCTTCGCCGGGTGGGCAGGAATCATGGCCGGGCTGGCGCTCGGTGTCGCGATTATCGTCGGTGCAATGGCCTGGATGGCGCGCAATCGAGCACCGATCAAGCGCGCGCCCGCCGCGAAAGCACCGGCCATGAAGACGCCTGTCACGAAATCACCTGTCAGCAGGCAAGCTGACAACAGGAATCCGAAAAACACCACGAAGTAGCGCCTGACGATTGCCCCCTCGATTGGTGTCGAGCGGGGAAACCGGAAATCAGACGGCTTGTGCTGTCCCGACAGAGGTATCGGGGGTGAGACCGAGTCGCTCGAGGACCTCGCTGGTGGCGCGCGCGAAGTTCAACGTGATGAAGTGCAGGCACGGAGCGCCTTCGGCGATCAACCGCTCTCCCATCTCGGTGGCCAGATCGATGCCGAGTTCGCGGACCGCTGCACGGTTCTCTTCCGGACCGCTTCCGGCCGCGGCGTCGAATCGGCGTTCGAGGGCGGGAGGCAACGACGAGCCCGAGAGCTCGAGCATGCGCCTCACCGAGCGCAGCGACGTCACCGGCATGATCTCCGGGATGATCGGCTTGGCGCCCTGTTCTGCGTCGTATGCACTCACCCGGTCACGGAGACGCAGGTAGTCCTCCACGTCGAAAAACATCTGCGTGATCGAGTACTCGGCGCCGGCACGCAACTTCGACACCAGGTACTTCGTGTCGTACGCCAAGTCCGGAGCGCGGTAATGCCCCTCGGGGAACGACGCGACGCCCACATGGAAGTCGCCCAAGTCACGGACCATCCGCACGAGTTCCTCGGCGTACTCGACGCCTTCGGGATGCTTCTTCCACTCGCCGAGCGGATCGCCGGGCGGATCGCCGCGCAACACGAGGATGTTGCTGATCCCACGATCGGCGTACGCACCGACCATGGCGCGAAGTTCTTCGGTGCTGTGCGAGACGGCAGTCAGGTGAGCAACCGGCAGCAGGGTCGTCTCCTCGGCCAGTTCGCCGGTGACGCGCACCGTACGATCGCGCGTCGAGCCACCTGCGCCGTAAGTCATCGAGACGAACGCCGGTCCGAGCCGCTCGAAGGTACGCACCGCACGCCACAGGCGCGCTTCGGCGTCAGCGTCGCGCGGCGGCGAAAACTCGACCGAGAACGGAATACGGCTACCTGTCGAGGAAGCGATCCGATCGACGATCGACGGTGTTCGGGTGGCCCACCCCTCGCTGGAGCGGCCCCTGACTGGATCGAATGTCACCGGTCAAGCATATGTTTTCCAGCTGCAAACAAGCTCATCGCCCAGGACCGCGTATCCCGAATGTCAGGATCACGCAGTTCACGGCCCGAACCCCCGTTGATTCCAACCCCCACTAAGCTGGGCCTCAAGCTCGCTTCCGTGTAACCCTCCGGCGCGAGAACATACCGATCTTGGAGGCCACCCTGTCCGCAGGAACCGCGCGCGTTGGACAGAGTTCGACCAACACCGCACCGCATCCGACCTCACTCGAACTGCCAGGCATGTTCGAAGGAGCGCTCCGCGACTTCTTCGATTCACGCCGCGAACTCGTCTCGAACATCGGCGGTGGATACGAGAAAGCCGTCAGCACCCTCGAAGCCTTCGTCCTGCGCGGAGGAAAGCGCGTCCGGCCGTCGTTCGCCTGGACGGGATGGCTCGGCGCCGGAGGCGACCCGAACGGGAGCGACGCGGACGCGGTGATTCGTGCATGCGCGGCCCTCGAACTGGTGCAGGCCTGCGCGCTCGTCCACGACGACATCATCGACGCATCAACGACCAGGCGCGGCTTCCCGACCGTTCACGTCGAATTCGAGGACCAGCACCGAGGCGAGGAGTGGAGCGGCGACTCCGCGCACTTCGGCGAGGCCGTCGCCATTCTCCTCGGCGACCTGGCCTTGGCCTGGGCTGACGACATGATCCGAGAATCCGGGATCAGCCCCGACGCGGCCGCACGAGTGAGCCCGGTCTGGTCGGCAATGCGCACCGAGGTGCTCGGTGGCCAATTCCTCGACATCAGCAACGAAGCCCGCGGAGACGAGACCGTCGAGGCAGCCATGCGGGTCAACCGTTACAAAACCGCCGCGTACACGATCGAACGCCCCCTGCACCTCGGCGCCGCACTGTTCGGTGCAGACGCCGAGTTGATCGATGCCTACCGGACGTTCGGCACCGACATCGGGATTGCCTTCCAACTTCGCGACGACCTGCTCGGTGTCTTCGGAGATCCGTCCGTCACGGGCAAACCGTCGGGCGACGATCTCATCGCCGGCAAGCGGACTGTCCTGTTCGCGATGGCGCTTGCCCGCGCCGACGCCGCAGATCCGGCGGCAGCAGAACTGCTCCGCAACGGAATCGGCACCCAGTTGACCGACAACGAAGTCGACACTCTGCGTCAGGTGATCACCGATCTTGGCGCCGTCACCGACGTCGAAACGCAGATCGACACCCTCGTCGAGGCAGCTGCGAACGCCCTCGACTCGAGCACGGCAACGGCCGAGTCCAAGGCTCGCCTGACCGATATGGCGATCGCGGCCACGAAGCGAAGCTACTGACCGTGGCAGACGTGCACCGCACTCGAACCGTCAGCTCGCCGACCGATCGAGTCGTGATCGTCGGCGCGGGACTTGCCGGACTGTCTGCGGGGTTGTATCTGCGTGGCGCCGGCCGCGACGTCACGATCCTCGAGAGCAACGGCTCGGTCGGCGGGCGAGTCGGTGTCTACCAGGGCAGTGACTACAGCATCGACAACGGCGCAACGGTGCTCACGATGCCCGAACTCGTCGAAGACGCTCTTGCGGCCGTCGGCGCCGACCCCGACTCGACAAACCCCAAATTCGTTGTGCACAAGCTCGATCCGACGTACCACGCGCGATTCGCAGACGGCACCGCTCTCGATGTTCACGCCGACCCCGAAGACATGGCTGCCGAAGTCTCCCGTGTCTGCGGGCCGGAAGAAGCGCAGCGATACCGTGCGTTGCGGCGATGGCTGAACCGCATCTTCGACGCGGAATTCGACCGCTTCATGGACGCCGACTTCGATTCTCCCCTCGGACTGGTCAATTCGCGTGAAGCAGTCAAGGATCTGAGCCGACTCGTCGCATTGGGAGGATTCGGGAAACTGGGCGGGCAGGTGGATCGCAAGATCCGCGACCCTCGCCTCCGGCGGATCTTCACTTTCCAAGCGCTGTATGCGGGAGTTGCTCCGTCTCGAGCCCTCGCGGTGTACGGGGCGATCGCTCACATGGACACCTCACTGGGCGTCTACTTTCCCGAGGGCGGGATGCGCACGATCGCCGAGTCGATGGCCGACGCTTTCACCGAGGCCGGCGGAATTCTGCATCTCGGCCGCACGGTCGAACGACTCGAGGCGAGCGACCGTCGCGTGCGTGCCGTACACACACGCGACGGTGAGAGCTACGACTGTGATGTCGCAGTCCTCACCCCCGACATGGCCGTCACGGACTCCCTCTTGCGCCCGCATACGCGATTGCGCCCGCGACCGGTGCGTACATCGCCGTCCGCGGTCGTGATTCACGGCACTGTTTCTTCAGCCGTCGCCGACGGATGGCCCGCGCAGCGACACCACATGATCGACTTCGGCGAGGCGTGGAAGCGCACCTTCGCCGAGATCACGGCACGCCGCGGCCGCGGGCAATTGATGAGTGATCCGTCACTGCTCGTCACCCGACCGGCGCAGACCGACCCGAGCCTGGCCTTCTCGCGAGACGGCCGGATCCGTGAACCGCTGTCAGTCCTCGCGCCGTGCCCGAATCTGGACAGTGCGCCGCTCGACTGGGCAGTTCTCGGCCCGGCCTACGTGCGTGAAATCATCCTCACGCTGCAAGAACGTGGCTATACGGGACTGGTCGAGGGGTTCGATATCGATCACGTCGACACCCCGCAGACCTGGCTCGAGAAGGGCATGGCCGCGGGTAGCCCGTTCGCGGCGGCACACACCTTCACCCAGACGGGGCCGTTCCGACGCAAGAACCTCGCCCGCGGCTTCGACAACGTCGTTCTCGCCGGATCGGGAACCGTTCCGGGGGTGGGAGTACCGACCGTTCTGCTGTCCGGCCGGCTCGCCGCCGAACGTATTACCGGTACACGCGAGCGAGCCAGCGCGGTGGGCACTCGTGCGAGCAACTAAACTAGCCCCTCGTAACCGACCATTCATCCACGATTCACCGACTCGGGCGCTGCATGCGCCGATCGACACCGATCTCCTCGGGGGAGGAACCTGCACCGATGACGTCCTCTGCCGCAGCCACTGAAAGACCGTGGCACCTAAGGGCCGCCAATTTCCTTCGGACTCCCGAAGGTCACAGTGCACTGCTCGGTTTCTTCGGCGCAGTCATGATCACGTTCGGCGGATTCGGTGCCGGTAGCGTCCGGCGCCAAGATCCGCTGCTCGAGTCGATGCATCTGTCCTGGCTCCGTTTCGGACACGGATCGATTCTGTCGGCGGCCATCGTCTGGATCGGTGTCCTGTGCATGATCGCTGCCTGGGTTCGACTGGGCCGCTCGACTCTGCGCGGTGACGTCTCGTTGCGCGGCCTGCGCTACGTCGTCCCGGTCTGGACGTTTCCGCTGCTGTTCGCGGTGCCCATGTTCAGCCGTGACGCCTACTCCTACCTGGCACAGGGCGCCTTGTTACGCAACGGCTTCGACCCGTATGCCGTCGGCCCCGTCGTCAATCCGGGAATCCTGCTCGACAACGTCTCCAACGTGTGGACGACGACAACTACCCCGTACGGCCCGGTTCACCTTCTCCTTGCCGACGCCATCGTTCGGCTGACCGGCGAGAACGTCATCGCCGGCACGATGCTGTTGCGGATCACGATGCTGCCCGGACTCGCCCTGATGATGTGGGCCGTTCCCCATCTCGCGACGAAGCTCGGCGGAAACACCTCGATCGCCCTGTGGCTCGCAGTACTCAATCCCCTCGTCCTGATCCACCTGATCGGCGGCGTTCACAACGAGATGCTCATGGTCGGCCTCATGGCCGCGGGCATTGCGCTCGCTCTCGAACGCAAGCACCTGTTCGGAATTGGGCTGATCGCACTCGCCGTCGCGATCAAGGCAACCGCGGGCGTCGCACTTCCCTTCATCGTCTGGATCTGGATGATCCACGAGCGGGAGGACGCGGCCGCGGCCGGGCGCGAACCGGCGTCACCGATCCGATCGTTCGTCAAAACGGCCGGTGCAGGTTTCGCGGTATTCGTGGCGGTACTCGGATCCACCTCACTGATCGCCGGAGTCGGCCTCGGCTGGACGACCGCACTCTCGGGTTCGGCAAAGATCATCAACTGGCTCTCGCTGCCCACGATCGTGGCGCACATCGGAACCATGGCCACCTCCTGGTTCGCCGGTGACCATTTCAACGACATCCTCGAAGTCTCCCGGACCATCTCGGCGGTTGTGTTGATCGCGATCATCGCCGTCGTGTGGTGGCGCTACCGCAAGACCGAGCGCGACGCCGTCATGGGCATCGTGATCGTGATGGTCGCCATCGTCGTTCTGTCCCCCGCAGCACTCCCCTGGTACTACTCCTGGCCGCTGGCAGTAGCGGCCGTTTTCGCAATGTCGCCGACGACTCTCGCCGTACTGACAGGGCTGTCCACCTGGCTGATGCTGGTGTTCCAGCCTGACGGATCGATCGGCCTCTACACCTTCCCGCATGTGGCTCTGGCCATCGTCGCTGCCGTGATCGCGGCTATGTCCTTGCAGACGGAAGATCCACTCAGACTTCGTGGACGCAAACACGAGAAACCGATCGAAATGACGTCAGCCGCCTCGGCGCCCTCGACGTCAGAATCTGCGTGATCCGCGTGTCATGAACGCATTGTCTGCGTCCTATGAATTCTGCGAGGACGTGACGAGGGAACACGGCCGAACGTACTTTCTGGCCACTCGGTTGCTGCCCGAGCCTCGACGCCGCGCAGTTCACGCTCTCTACGCATTTGCTCGCGTCGTCGACGACGTCGTGGACGAACCCTCGGGTCCGCATGAACGAGGCACGGTGCTTGCCGACGTCGAACGTGCAGCCGTCACCGCACTCGACAACCCCACTGCGACAGGTGGCTTCCCGTCGACGGTTCCCCTCGACCTCACACGCGTACTCCCTGCCTTCGCCGATGCTGTGAAGACGTTCGACATTCCGCGTGCATACTTCGACGCCTTCTTCGAGTCCATGCGGATGGACGCCCCCGACACGGCGAAGTTTCGACCCGTCTACAACACGATGGACGAACTCAGCGAGTACATGTACGGCTCCGCCGTCGTCATCGGTTTGCAGATGCTCCCGATTCTCGGAGTGAGCGTTCCGCAGCAGGAAGCTGTAGTGCCCGCGTCGAATCTCGGTGAGGCGTTTCAGCTGACCAACTTCATCCGCGACGTCGGTGAAGACCTCGACCGGGGACGTCTGTATCTCCCGGCGGGCGAGTTCGCCGCATTCGGGGTCGACATCGAGATGCTCGAGCACGGGCGCAGAACCGGAACGGTGGACGTTCGGGTCAAGCGCGCGCTGGCACACTTCATTGCCGTGACGCGGGGGCGGTATCGGTCTGCCGAATCCGGCATCCCGATGCTCGATCGGCGGGTCCAGCCGTCGATCCGCACGGCTTTCGTGTTGTACGGAGCAATTCTCGACCAGGTCGAGCGCGCCGACTTCCGGATACTGCATCGACGAGTGTCCGTTCCCGGACGCACGCGACTTCGAGTCGCTGCGCCGGGTCTGGTCCGGTCGGCAACCTACGCGGCGAAAAACCGCATGAGGTGAGTTGTCAGAAGGCCGGCATCTCAGAAAGCCATGGCCTGTGCGCGGCGGATGACCTCACGCGCGAGATCACCATGCAGTGCGTCCACCGGGCGCCCCGGCAGGGAATCGTCGGCCAGGAACAACCAGCGAAGGATTTCGATATCGGTGTAGCCGCCGTCGTGCAGCACCGCCAGCAGACCGGGCAACCACTTGACGATCTGGCCGTCCTCGCCGAAGAACACTTCGGGGACACCGAGAACGCCATGCCGCTTGACTGCGATGATCTTGTGATCGCGAAGCAACTGGTGAACCTTGCTCACCGGCAACCCGACGTTCTTCGCCACATCCACCAGCTGGAACAGGGAAACCGAAGAATCCAGGACATCATCACAATAAGGAATCGCGCTCACCGCGAGAAGTTTATCCGGTCCGGCGAGCCCGCTGTGTACCGCCCGGTGCAATGCTCGAAACCGCCGCTCCGCTTGGGTCACAGCGCTCTGTGACGTTCTCGAGACTTCCGCGTCGGTATCGCTGGCTACGATGGACGGGATGCGGCGTATCAGTAACCGAGATTTCGCGAACCGGGATTTCGTGAACTGGGATTTCGTGGTGACCGCGAATCGGCGCCCGTACGGCGGGGGCCACACTTACATGCTGACAGCTACCGCCCAGAGCACAACCACACAGATCGCAAGCACGGAGGAATAGTCATTACGGAGGTCGAGGGTTGATCGGCGAAATGCTCGAGCGCCGCTATCGAGTGGACGCACCGATCGCGCGCGGCGGTATGTCGACCGTGTATCGAGGCCTCGATACACGGTTGGATCGACCTGTCGCGATCAAGGTGATGGACCCGCAGTTTGCCGGCGATCCGGCGTTCCTGACTCGTTTCGAGTTCGAGGCCCGGGCCGTGGCCAGACTCAAGCATCCGTCCCTTGTGGCCGTCTACGACCAGGGCAGCGATCGCAATCACGTGTTCCTCGTGATGGAACTCGTCGACGGTGGAACTTTGCGCGAACTCCTTCGTGAGCGCGGACCGATGCCGCCTCACGCCGTCGCTGCAGTCGTGGCACCTGTCCTGGACGCGTTGGCGGTGGCGCATCGAGCGGGACTGGTTCACCGTGACGTCAAACCCGAGAACATCTTGATCTCGGACACCGGCGAAGTGAAGATCGCCGACTTCGGATTGGTGCGTGCAGCCGCGGCAGCAACCACCACCTCCAACAGCGTGATCCTCGGCACCGCAGCCTATCTGTCGCCGGAACAGGTGACGTCAGGAATTGCCGACACTCGAAGCGACGTCTATTCGACCGGCGTGTTGATGTTCGAACTTCTCACCGGTACAACACCGTTCACCGGTGATACGTCACTCTCCATCGCCTACCAACGCATCCACGACGATGTCCCGCGCCCCGGTTCACGCATCCCCGGTGTACCGGCGCAGTTCGATCGCCTGGTTGCCGAAGCCACTCACCGCGAGCCGGCACATCGTTTCGCCGACGCTGGTGAGATGGCAGCTGCACTTCGCAGTGTGAGCGAGCAACTGGAACTTCCGTCATACCGCGTTCCGGCTCCGCGTCGAAGCGCCCAGCACCAGAGCGCGCAGGTTGCCCCGGCTCGGCCACAACCGGCGCCTGCGCCCCCGACGGATGTACACCCGAACTCTGCTGCGCGCCCGAACCCTGGTGCCACGACGGTATTGGCGTCCGGCGTGGCCCCGGCTGCGGCAGCCACCACGGCGCTCGGCACGGGCTCTCCTCCCCCCGGTGGCATTCAGCACACTCGCGCGGTCACCGCACAAACTGCTCGTCCGGCCACGGTCGACGGCGACTCGGATTTCGACGACGGTTCCGATTTCGGCGACGACCAACTGGGACCTGACGATCCGCACGCTCATTTTGTCGAAGCACGACGCAAGTCTCGACGAGCCACCCTGATCTGGCTGCTCGTCATCGCGGTCCTCGCGCTTGCGTTGGGCTTCGGCGGATGGTGGATGGGCTCGGGCCGCTATACAGCTGTTCCCTCGATCGACGGGCTGACCAAGGACACTGCGGTCACCGCCCTGCAGGACGCCGGGCTCTCCCCCGACGTCCAGGGTCAGTACTCCGACGCCCAACCCATCGACACGGTAATCGGGACAGACCCGGCCTCCGGCTCCAGGGTTACCAAAGGCTCGACCGTCGCGCTGCTGACTTCGCTCGGGCGTCCGACTGTTCCGCCCATTCCGGCCGGCGGCGACGTCTCGGCCCTGGGCGCACAACTCGCCGACCGTACTCTCGTCGCGGTCGACGGCGGGGACACATTCAGCTCCAAGATCCCGATCGGCGGCGTGGCGGCGCTCGACCCGGCGCCGGGAACCGAGGTTGCCGTGGGCTCCTCGGTCAAGGTCATCACGTCCAAAGGGTCACCGCCCGTTGACATTCCCGATGTGAAGGGCATGTCCGAGAACGCTGCGCGCGCCGCCCTCGACAAGGTAGGTATCTCCGTCAGCACCACCAGAACAACGTTCGACGACGCCGTCGAGGGCGGTAGCGTGATCGGCACAGATCCCGCAGTCGGGTCCTCCGTCAACGCCGGCACCTCCGTTGTTCTCCTCATCTCCGACTCCGTCAAGGTTCCCTCGCTGATCGGCCGCTCCGTCTCCTCAGCACGCGAAGAACTCGGCCGCCTCGGCCTCGAGATCACCGTGCGTCAGCTCACCCAGAACGACAGCTCGGTCATCATCAGCCAGAGCGTCAAGAACGACCTCGTTGCCAAGGGCACCGACATCAGCGTCGTCGCAATTCCCTGACAGTCCGCTTCGGCCTAGTCTGAATTCATGGCCACGTGGGAACCCGAGAGCATAGGGATACTCGACTTGCCGTCGGGGAGATCGATTCGGGGTCGAGGACTCCGCAATCCACTTCCTTCCGGGCCTCTCCCCACCTTCGGTGTCTACCTGACCGGTAAAGAACCTCCCGCCACCGAGTGGGATTCGGTGTGGGTCCGCTGGCGAGATTTCTGGTTGCCGAGCGATCCCGACGCGCTGCGCAGCGCCTTGCACGAAGTGTGGGTGCGTTCGGAAACCGAAAGAGTCGAGATCGCGTGCGGTGGCGGATTCGGCCGCACCGGAACAGCTTTGGCCGCTCTTGCCATTATGGACGGAGTGCCGAGTAAGGACGCCACCGCGTACGTTCGCGCACGCTACTCACCTCGCGCCGTCGAAATGCCCTGGCAGCGCCGATTCGTCACACGATTCACGAAATAGCGAACGCCCCCACCTGCGCGAGCGGGTGAGGGCGTTTGCCGAAAATCAGTGCCCGTGCGAATCAGCTTCGGCGAAGCAGGGTTTCAGCCTCGCAGCATCTCGGCCACGAGGAACGCGAGCTCCAACGACTGTTGGGTGTTCAATCGGGGGTCGCACGCCGTCTCGTAGCGACCACCGAGATCGAGATCGGAGATGTCCTGCGCGCCGCCGAGGCACTCGGTGACGTTCTCACCGGTCAGCTCGACATGGATTCCACCCGGATGCGTGCCGAGGCCGTTGTGGACCTCGAAGAAGCCCTGAACCTCGTCGACGATGCGATCGAAGTGGCGCGTCTTGTACCCGGTGGAGGCTTCGTGGGTGTTGCCGTGCATCGGATCGCACTGCCAGATGACCTGGTGGCCGGTGGCCTGGACCTTCTCGATGATCGCCGGCAGCAGGTCGCGGACCTTGCCGTTGCCCATGCGCGAGATCAGAGTCAGCCGACCCGGCTTGTTGGTGGGGTCGAGACGCTCGACATATTCCACCGCCATTTCCGGCGTGGTGCTCGGACCGATCTTGAGGCCGATCGGGTTGGAGACCAACTCGGCGAAGGCGATGTGCGCGCCGTCGAGCTGACGGGTGCGGTCACCGATCCAGAGGAAGTGGGCCGACAGGTCGTAGAGCTTGGGGTGGTCGCTGTCGTTGTCGAGACGCAGCATCGCGCGCTCGTAGTCCAGAACCAGGGCCTCGTGGCTGGCAAAGATCTGTGCCTGGTGCAGGCTCGGATCGGTGACGCCACACGCGTTCATGAACTGCAGGCCGCGGTCGATCTCGGCTGCCAGTTGCTCGTAGCGTGCGCCCGCCGGCGAAGCTGCGACGAACTCGCGGTTCCAGTCGTGCACCTTGTGCAAATCGGCCATGCCGGCGCCGGTCAGTGCGCGAACCAGGTTCATCGCGGCGCTGGCGTTGGCGTATGCGCGCACCAGACGCGAAGGATCGTGCGCACGGACTGCCTCGTCGGCGACGAGCGAATTGATCATGTCGCCGCGGTACGACTTGAGCCCCAGGGAGTCGATGTCGGCAGAACGCGGCTTGGCGTACTGGCCGGCGATGCGAGCAACCTTGACGACCGGCATCGAGGAACCGTAGGTGAGCACGACGGCCATCTGCAGCAACGTGCGGATGTTTCCCTTGATGTGCGGCTCGGTGTTGTCCGCAAATGTCTCGGCGCAGTCACCGCCCTGGAGCAGGAATGCTTCACCACGCGCGACCTGCGCGAGACGCTCTTGCAGCGCCTCGACCTCGCTGGCCACCGTGATGGGAGGCACGCTCTCGAGCACAGTCCGCATGGCGGCCGCCTGGTCAGCGGGCCACGAGGGCTGCTGAGCAGCGGGCTTCGCGAGTGCCTCGTCGAGCTGCTTACGCAGTCCGGCAGGCAGCGGCGGGAGTTCGGGCAAGCGGTCGATCGGCACGTCGACAGTCCAGTTCACCTCTACAGGATATTCGCTCGCCCGTCGGCGCGTCACACAGGCTCTCGATCGCAGCCCAATCGGGACACTTCTCGCGCACCGAAACCTGAGTCAGCGAAGTGAACGTGCTGCCGAAATCGCGTCGAACTTCACGAGGTTGTGCCTGGCGTCGGCAAGTGCGTCGTGTGCGTCGGCGGGCGCTGACGGGAGGGCAGGACTGCCGTTGTCTTCCCAGAACTGTCGGAGTTCGCGGGTGTACCGCGGCATCGACTGCGGTAGTTCGGTCATATCGCCCCACAACTGGCACAGCGCGACGTGGTCGTATGCGGCTACCCACGCCCAGAGCTCCGGAACGACCATCGGCCGCGGAACGAAGAATTTCAGAAGATCGTCGCGGATCTTCTCGCGTGATTTCCACAGCGGCGACGAAGGCTGCGGCAACTTCGGCAGCACGTTCTTGCGCACCCAACTACCGGCACGGGCGGGATCGAACTCCGTCGAGACCGCGTAATACTCTCGGCCGTCCTCGCAGACAACGCCGATGGACACGAGATCGATGGTTCGACCGTCTTCGATGAATTCACAGTCGTAGAAATAGCGCACGTCCGAAAACTATGCCGCACGCGCAGGCTCTGGAGCCAATGCGCGTGCGGCAGGTGTGGGAAATCTCTAGCTGGCCTGTGCGTCCGGGAGCGAATCCTTGTCGGTCTTCGCGGACTCCTTCGACTCGGCCGAGGCCACGAGATCGACAACCGACTCGCCGCCTTCCGCCGGAACATCGACGGCAGCTTCGGGTTTCGTGGGCGCCTGGTTCTTGAGGCTCGCCGCGTAGATGTCCACGTACTCCTGGCCGGAGAGTTTCATCAGCTTGTACATCACTTCGTCGGTCACAGCCCGCTCGACGAAGCGGTTTCCGCCCATGCCTTCGAAGCGGGAGAAATCGATGGGTTCGCCGACGATCACGGTGACCTTGGCTGGGCGCCACATCCGTGAGCCGATCGGATTCATCTTGTCGGTGCCGACCATCGCAACCGGGATCACCTTGACGCCCGATTCGAGCGCGAGGCGCGCCATTCCGGTCTTGCCCTTGTAGAGGCGACCGTCAGGCGAACGCGTTCCTTCGGGGTAGATACCCAGCAGACTGCCCGAACCGAGAACCTTGAGACCGGCGTTGAGCGCATCCTGCGCCGCATCCGCGCCGGTTCGGTCGATGGGGACCTGTCCGACCGCGGTGAAGAACCACTTCTGGAAAGCGCCCTTCAGGCCGGAACCGGTGAAGTACTCGCTCTTGGCAAGGAAGGTGATGCGGCGGTTGACGCGAAGCGGAAGGTAGAACGAGTCCAGAACCGCCTGGTGATTGCTGGCCAGAATGGCCGCTCCGTCAGTCGGAATATTCTCGTGACCTTTGACCGTCGGACGCCCGAGCAGCCAGAGAATCGGCCCCAGCAACACATACTTGAAGAGCCAATACCACACGGCGTCCCTCCCATTCACAGCTGAATTTCGCTGAGTACGACCTTACTGCCGACCGGTAACCCCCGCTACACACGCCCCTGGAGGATCGACCCGATCACAGTCCGGCAGACGTGGTTCCAGCGCCGTCGACCCCACCGAGATCCTGAGGCACTACCGAACGCGCCAATGCGGCGGCGCCCACCATGCCCGCAGCTTCGCCGAGTTGAGCCGAACGGATTCGTGCCAGCGGGCGGTGCTTCGCGCCGGTCAACAATGTCGCGTACTGCTCACGGGCGTCGTCGAGAAACAGTGGGGCAGAACTCGCGACGCCGCCTGCGATCACGACCAGATCGGGATCGTAGACGTCCCCGACCATCGCCAATCCGACGGCCAGCCAACGTGTGAACTCGGCAATGGTTGCCAGAGCGAGTGGGTCACCGTCCTGCGCGGCGTTGGCGATCCGGCGACCGGTGAGGGAACCCGGATCCACCGCTACTTCGCGCGCCAGAACCGTCGACGCAGCCGGGTCGGCGGCCAGCAGTTCGATTGCCGTGTCCACGAGCGCCGTTCCGCTGCAATAGCGCTCCCAACACCCACGCTTGCCACACGCACACTGACGCCCGCCTGGCACGACCTGGATGTGGCCGAGTTCGGGGGCGACGCCGTGACTGCCCCGGTACAGCTCACCGTTGATCAGCAGCGCACCGCCGATTCCGGTCCCGATTGCCACCATCACGACATTGCGGCCACCTGCGGCCGCGCCGAATCGGTGCTCCGCGAACGCCGCTGCATTAGCGTCGTGCTCGAGAACGACCGGCAATCCGAGCCGCTTACTCAAGTCACTGCCCACCGGCGCGTCCACCCAGGGCAAGTGCGGCGCGAACCGAACCGAGCTTCGATCGGAGGTGATGAAGCCGGCGACCGCCAACCCCACGGCAGACACCTCGTGCCGGGTGACCAGTTCGCGTACGACGCGATCGAGGCCGTCTTCGAGAGCGCGTGCGGACTGCGGGGTCGGGGCTTGAATCATCTCGAGCACTTGTCCGTCGACGTCCACGACGGAGGCCCTGATGCTCGTTCCGCCGACGTCGATGCCGACCGTCAAGATGTCGTCCATGGTGGAGTCGGAGACCGCTTTCAAGCGGCGCGCGCTCATCGCGCCAATTCCCGCGCGAGCGGCGCCCGCTGGAGTGCGCACCCTGTATCGGTGCCTCGTGCGTCGGTGACCATTGTGTCGATTGTGCTCATCTCGGGCCGTTAGCTCTACCCGGGGTACTAAGTCAGTCCTTGACCGTCACGTTGATCGGGACAAATGCCGCCGTTCGAGTTCGCTCGGCACCTGGCGTCGTCGCTCCGCTGTCCGGTCCGCGATCCGGGCCGGACGGCCCCCCGAGAAACTCGTCGAGAATCTCGCGAAGCAATGCGAGGAACGCGGCTGCGTGACCCGCGAGAAACGCCAGTAGTTCGTGGTGCTCACCGCGAACCAGTGCAGCGAGAGCGCACACCGGGCACCAACTGCAGCCGGTGAACACCGGCTGCGTGTCCGCTGACGCCGAGTCACCCGCAACGTCGGCCGTCGCTGCTGCAGCCTTTTGCAAGACCGGTTCCAGGCGCGTCAGAACGGTATCCGCCAGCGCGCGAAATTCCGCGACAAGGCGCTCGTGCTCTTCGCTCATACTGGCCACACCGCGGGATCCGGGCTGAACCGGATGATCAGGTAACTGCCGTCCAACTCCGCCCCGTTCACGACACAACGACGCAGCACCGACGCCAAACGAACTCTGCGTCGTACGCCGTCTGCTCCCACCAGCACATCGTCCTCCACCCGGCCCAACGACAACGACGACGGATCCACGAGCGGAAGGTACATCCGCATCACGTACACCGAATCGACTCCGGCCCCCGACTCCAACGACACCACGATGTTGTCCGCGGTGTCGACAGCGTCGATTGTGTCGACGGTGTCCGAATCCGTGCCCGTTCCACCCTCGAACGTGGCCGCGATCTCGCCCAGAGCCGCCAACCCTACCGGTTCGGCGCAGGCGCGCTCGACCGTTGTGACGGACATTCCATCAGTCGATCCACGCAAATCGTCGACGACGAGTGCCTGTGACGCCCTGATCGAAGCAAGCCACTGCGCCGCCGGCGAATCGTCGACACCCTTCCCGGCCGACGAGTTGAACTGCGGGACAAGGTTGTTGACCATAATCCCGTCGACTCGCAATCCGGCCAGAGCCAGACCGGACAACGTCCGGCGAGTCGCCGCGGCCGACACGCCATCGGCCGACGTCACAACGCGCACGCTGGTGTTCTCCCGATCCGAGAGGTGAACGGCGATTCGATCCACCGACGCGAGCACGCGTTCGATGACGGACACGAGTAGCAACACTCGCATGTCCGAGCCCGTCACGGCGACCATCCGCCTGTGCCGCGGCCACAATCGCTCGAGATACTCCGACACCATCGACGGCGACCCGAGGATCCGCAGTGCTTCGGCTGCGGCCGGACAGTCCACGATCACGAGGTCGTAGTCACCGCTGCTCGAGATATCGACGATCTCGGAGAGTCCGAGTATGTCTTGGATCCCCAGGGATCCCGTCAACTCTTCCGGTTCCAACCCCTCGAACGACGAACCGTGTTCGTGATCTCCCGCTCCGAAATTTCCTGCAGCATCGATCAATCCCGACAGTCCTCGGAACTTTTCCTCGAGGAGCTCGGAAGTGTCGAGTTGCCGGACGTCGAGGCGCTCGGCGAGAGGTGTAGTCGTTCGCAGCGCCGGCACGCCCACGACATCCGCGAGAGAACCTGCCTGATCGATCGACACCAAAAGCACTCGTGCCCCGTCGGACGCAGCCGACACAGCCGTCGCCGAGGCAAGCGTCGTCGTGCCTGCTCCGCCTTTACCGACGAACAGTTGGACGCGAGATCGTTGCTCCGGCACTCAGCCCTCGACTCGCTTCTTCAGTTCTTTCAGAGCTGTGTCGGTAATGATCTTCTCGGCCTTGCGCTTGAAGAGACCGATCATCGGAATCGTCAGGTCGACCGTCAACTCGTAGGTGACAGAGGTGGTGCCGTTCGGGCCGGGCTCGAGTGTGTACGAACCGAATTGGGACTTCTGGATCTCACCCGAGATCAGCTCCCAGCTCACTGCCATCCCGTCAGGCGCCCACGAATACTGCAGTTCGTAGGTGTCCTTCACCATCCCCGCGTCGAGGACAAAACGCACTCGGTCCGCGCGGCCGCCCTGCCCCGGCGCCGTCACCTCGACGGACTTCGCCGCGGCCACCCATTCGGGGTACTGCGCGAAATCGGCGATGACGTCCATCACGGCGTCGGCAGGGGCGTCGATGCTGATCAACCCCTTGGTCTTCTCGGCCATACGACTGCGCTACCTTCCTTCGTCAAAAGTCCAGAACCTGCACAACGAGCACTACTTCGATTATCAGTCCGGTGCTACCCCGGCGGCACGTCCTGCTTCGAGTTCGCGCTTGAGCTGGAAGGACATGACCTTGCCGTCGACCCGACGCTTTCGGTTCATCCCGGCGAGGTCGAGGTTCGCCAGATCCGACGGTGATACGCCGACCGGTTCACAGTGCAGGAAGTAGTGCGCGATCGTCCCGTCCATGACCGGTTCGAGCCACACCTCCATGGTGCCGACCAGCTGACCGGACACTCCCCAACGGAATCCTGCGGGACCGCGATCTTCCCGGACTTCGAGCGCAAGATCACTGAACCAGCGACGCCACCGCGCGCGCGAGGACAACAGTTCGGCGACCCGCTCGGGCGGGGCGGCGATGAAAGTCTGGTCTGCGACCTGAATGCTGCTCACCGAAGTAGCTTCACATATCGCGTCGGCGAAGCGTCGAGGGGTGTCGCACCACTACATACCGGACAGACTGTAAGCCTGGCCACAACTGCGTCGGACATGCGACTACAGTAGGAGACGAAAACCCTACTCGTCAGTATTTCGCAGTGTCGGAGGTATTTCGTGCCTGAGTTCAGCGCACCCCAGACGTTCACCATTCCCGAGGATGCCTCCGCGGTCGACTCGGTCTTCGCCTTCGCGAAGACGAAGCCGGCGGCGGTTGTCTACAAGCGCAAAGTCGGAAATGCATGGGTCGATGTCACTGCAGGCGATTTCGCCGCCCAGGTGACTGCAGTCGCCAAGGGCCTCATCGCGATCGGCGTCAAGCAGGGCGACCGCGTCGGCCTCATGTCGGCGACGCGTTTCGAATGGCCGCTCGTCGACTACGCCATCTGGGCAGCCGGTGGCGTGACGGTTCCGATCTACGAAACCTCCGCAGCCGAGCAGGTTCGTTGGATTCTCGAGGACTCCGAAGCAATCGACCTCATCGTCGAGAACGACACTCACGCCGCGACCGTGAAGGACGTCGCTGCAGCCGCACCCGCGCTGCGCACGGTCTACCAGATCGATGCCGCGGCAGCCGGTAAGGGTGTCGTCGAGGAATTGACCGCACTGGGCGCCGACATCTCCGACGAGGACGTCCACGCCCGCGTCGCTGCACTGAAGGCCTCCGATCCCGCCACCCTCATCTACACCTCGGGCACCACTGGCCGGCCCAAGGGCTGCCAGCTGACGCACTCCAACCTCATTGCGGAGTCGAAGGGCATCCTCGACTCCAACCTCGGGACGCTGCTCAAGACTCCCGGCGTTCGCACCCTGATGTTCTTGCCGCTCGCGCACGTTCTCGCTCGCGCAGTCAGCATCGCGTCGTTCGATGCCGGTGCAGCGCTTGGACACACGAGCGACATCCCGAACCTCGTTCCGACGTTCGGCGAGTTCAAGCCCGACTTCATCCTCTCGGTGCCGCGCGTATTCGAGAAGGTCTACAACAGCGCACGCGCCAAGGCGCACGGTGACGGCAAGGGCAAGATCTTCGACGCGGCCGCAGACACCGCGGTCGCGTGGAGCGAGGCTCAGGACAAGGGCGGCGCGGGCATCGTTCTCAAGGCCAAGCACGCCCTCTTCGACAAGCTCGTGTACTCGAAGCTGCGCGCTGCACTCGGTGGACAGTGCCAGCTGGCCATTTCCGGTGGTGCACCCCTGGGCGCTCGACTCGGCCACTTCTTCCGCGGTATCGGCGTCACGATCTACGAGGGCTACGGACTGACCGAGACCACCGCAGCGTTCGCCGTCAACACCATCGGCGCACAGAAGGTCGGCTCTGTCGGAAAGCCGTTGGCCGGCAACTCCGTTCGCATTGCCGAAGACGGCGAAATCCTCCTCTCGGGACCGGTGGTCTTCACCGGCTACTGGCGCAACGAGAAGGCGACCGCCGAGTCGATCGAGAACGGCTGGTTCCACACCGGAGACCTGGGCACCGTCGACAAGGACGGCTACATCACGATCACCGGTCGCAAGAAGGAGATCATCGTCACGGCAGGCGGCAAGAACGTCTCCCCCGCTCAGCTCGAAGATTCCCTTCGCGCACACCCCCTGATCAGCCAGGCCATCGTGGTCGGCGACCAGAAGCCTTTCATCGGCGCTCTCATCACCATCGACGCCGAGGCACTTCCCGCCTGGAACGAGCGCAACAACAAGGCCGCGGGAACCACAGCTGCCGACCTGGTTTCGGACGGCGAACTGGTCGGTGAAATCCAGGACGCCATCGACGAGGCCAACAAGCTCGTCTCACACGCCGAGGCGATCAAGAAGTTCCGCATTCTTCCGGTCGACTTCTCCGAGGACACAGGCGAACTCACGCCCACGATGAAGCTCAAGCGCAACGTCGTGCACGAGAGCTTTGCCGCCGACATCGAAAAGATCTACGCCAAGTAGGTTTTCGGCAAGCAGCTTCTCGCAGCAACGAACGGCCCGCACCGAATTCGGTGCGGGCCGTTTGCGTTCGAGTCCCGGTGGCTCAGCCGAGCAGATTACGCAGCTTCGAAGCGAGCGTGTCCCACTTCCAGTCTTCGGCAACCCACTCCCGGCCGGCTGCTCCCATCGCGGCCGCTCGATCACGATCGGACAGCACCTCGATCACGGATTCTGCGACGTCCCGAACAGAGGTGCCGTCGACTACGAGCCCGGTCTTGTTCTGCTGCACGGTTTCCGGAGCGCCACCACTGCGGCCGGCGATGACCGGAACGCCGGTCGCCGAGGCCTCGAGGTAGACGATTCCCAGTCCTTCGACGTCCAATCCCGCGCCTCGCGTGCGACACGGCATGGCAAACACGTCGGCAATCGTGTGGTGAGCCGCCAACTCTGCGGCGGGCACCGTGCCGGTGAAGACGACGTGATCGTCCATCCCGGTCTTACGTGTCAATTGACGGAGGTGGTCCTCGTACGGTCCACCGCCGACTATCACCAGTACCGCCCCGTCGACGCTCTTGCGAATGGTCGGCAGCGCCTTGATGAGCATGTCCTGCCCCTTGCGTGGCACGAGCCGCGACAGGCACAGGATCGTGGGCCGCTCTCCCAGCCCGTATCGCTTGCGCAGTTCTGCGCGGACGACCGAGTCCGGGTGGAACACCGACGTGTCCACTCCGGACGGAAGGTGCTCGAGCGCCGCTTGCGGGCCGAAAGCCGCCGAGAACCGTCCACGGGTGTATTTGCTGACAAACGTCACCGCATCCGTGTGATCGCCGATAACACGCAACGACTGCCGCGCACCGGGAATCATCGACCACCCGACCTCGTGGCCGTGAGTACTCGCGATCACTCGGCTCGCTCCGGCGCGTCGAACAACCGGCGCCAACAACGCCAAGGGCGCTGCCGCACCGAACCACACCGACTCACAGTCGTGCTTCTTGACCAGCTTCGCGGCCCGACGAGCGACAAAGGGCGACGGCAGCATCAGTGTCGTCGGGTGCCGAACGACCTCGAAAGGCTGTGCCGCATCGAACTTCTTGTGCGAGTCGCCCCGCCACCGCGGTGCGTACACCACCAACTTGTCCGCCGGCAGGTGCCCGGCAAACGTGTGGAGATAAGACTGGATACCTCCGGGGCGAGGAGGAAAATCGTTGGTCACCAAGAGGGTCCGGCGCATCCGTCCACCGTAGGGCACGCTGTGCTTGGAGTCGTGACAAGGGCACGCAGTGCTTCGAGACTTGCGAAGCTCACCTCGCCGCTGCAACTGACCCAGCCGCGAACTGCTCAGCCCAGATGGCTGTTGGTCCAGTCGACCCAGCCGACTCGCAGTTCCTCGGTTCCGACGCCGAGGACCGCTCGGATCCGCGAGTCGAGGTCTTCGGCCGTCATCTTTCCGGAGGCGAGGGCGCGAAAGAGGTCGGTCAGCTTCGCCTCGCCGAATCGATCAGCGATATACGCGTTGATAGACCACGCCGATTCGTACGCCAGTGAACTCACGACCGGGACACCGCCGAACTGTGTGTCGTCCGGAAACTCTGTCGGAGTATCGCCGGAGCGGACCGCTGCTGCCAGAGTCGGCGCGATCTCACCCCAGGCCCGCGAGGATCCACGATTTCCCGCGTATTCGGCGAACCCTTCCAACACCCACATCGGCGACCCGTCACGGGTTTTCGATCGGGCGGCTATGTGCATGAGCTCGTGGCGCAACACCGTTCGCCTGGTGATGTCGGTCAGCCTCGAAGCCGCGGCAGGTGAGAAGACCACCCGCTGGCCGCTCACGTCGGAAGACCCGTCCGCCGTTGCATCCGCGACCGACACTGCGGCAATCGAAGCGCCGTCGTGATGGGAGCCGACCAGTGCGGTGAACTCCTCCGCGGACCCCGCCACCATGAGCACCGCGCGCTCGGACCACCACGGCCCCCACAACTGCGTCGTGTTTTCGATGGCTGAGTCCACATCGGCCGCCAAAGCGTCGACGAACGCCTGCTGACCCGGGTGACCGATCACGAGTGCATTGCCCGCTGCATTTTCGGCGACGGCCAGCGGGCCGAAGTCCCAAGGGCCGTTCCAGGATTCGCCCGCCGTTCGGGCTCCGTCCAGTCCGACGATCGACCCGTCCGCAAGAACCGACCACTGATCGCCGCGTTTCGCGAGCGTCATGGACACTGCCTTGCGAGTGGGCAATGCGTCAACGCCGTCGAGGGCGTATCGCAACAGAACCTGCGCATTCCAGACCTCGACGTCTCCGTCCGGTGCACCGGTTCGCGGCGCCGGTGTCAGGCCGCCGCTGGGAATCTCGTATCCCCAGTCGGAGAAATCGAGCGCTCCCGCTGCGGTGGCTCGTCGAACTTCCGCTTCGAGCACACCGGGTGCCGCAGCACTGTCGACGAACTTCGCCAGCCCCGAGGGATCGTCGGACATCTGCGCCGCAGCCCATGCATCGAGAAATGCTTGTACCTGCGCGGTGCGTTCGGCGTCCTGCTCACTGGCCGCATTTTCGTCGGAATCGGACCTGTTCGTCAGGAAGATCGTCAAACCTAGAACGAGCACCACGGCAACGCCGAGCGCCACGAGGGCTGGATACTCCCAACGGCGTGGTCGATCTGCGCCGACGTCGGGCGTCGTCATCGGTTCAGTCGGCACGGTGCCGAGTGTAGGAGAACTCGACTCGACGCTTCACGGCGGCTGGCCACACGCCACTCGGGCGCAGCAAGCCGTCAGTAACGACGCGCAGTGGAGAACTCCATGCCTGCCATCGACTGAACCTTCACCGGTACGCCGAACGTCGACGCATGCAGAATGTTTCCGTCGCCGGCGTAGATACCGACATGCGAGTTGTCGCTGTAGAAAGTCACGACGTCACCGGGCTGCAACTGGTCCCTCGACACCGGTACGCCGCCCTGCGCCTGCGCCTGGCTCGAACGCGGCAGAGTCTTCCCGATTTGCTTATAGGCCCATACGACCAGACCTGAGCAGTCGAACTCGTTCGGGCCGGTCGCGCCCCAGACATACGGGTCACCGATCCGCGTGAGGCCTGCCTGCAGAGCAGCAGCACCCGAACCAGGCGTCAAGTTAGCTAGAATTTTGCTGAGATCGACGTCCGGCGGGAATGGCGTACCGCTCAGTTGGTTACGCTCGTCGTCGGTGAGGCTCTGGAAAGCTTTGGTCACGTCGGCGATCTGCGTCTGCAGTTCACTCTGCTTGCGCTGCAAATCGTCACTGAGTGCGCGGGCTTGATCGGCGGCGGTCCGCGCTTCTTCGGCCGAACGCTTCGATGCTTCCGAGGCGGCACGCGCTTCGGCAGTGGCTTGGTTGAACTGTGAGACCTGCACTGCCGCGTCGTTGGAAATCACGTCCAGCGCGGACATCTGATCGAGCAACTGCTGCGGCGAGTCGCTCACCATCAACGCAAAGAGGCGATTGGTCCGCGCACCCTGGTAATTCGCTGTGGCAATACGGTTTACCGCCGGAGCGAACTCGGCGACACGTGCCGAAGCCGCGTCGAGAAGACCCTGATCGGCTGCCGAACGCGCGTCCGCATCATTCGCGACCGCCAGCTTCGCGTCGAGGTCGATCTGTGCGTTGTGCAGCGCTTCGTTGGTCTGCTCGGATACCCGGGAGAGTTCACCGAGCTTGTCGAGCGCCTCGGTGGGGTTGGTGATGACGGGGTCGGCACCGGCCTGCATCGAAGGCCCTGCGACGAGTCCGAACGCCAGCACTCCCACTGTCAATGCGGCGCGTACTCGACTGTTGTTTTTCGATGAAACCACGGAATGCAACTCTCCGTCTCGGTGAAGCGACGTCGACCGGGACCGGTCGACGATCTGTTAGCTGGCTGTCAACTATCCACAGTACCTGTCTCGGCCGCGCAATGTCTCGATAAGGTTACGGAACGGCATACGTTTGTGTCTACTCGCCGGTAGGCGTGTCGGGGTGAAGTACCGGGCGAATTGTCGCGAAACGAAAATGTGGGCCTCGAATCAAAGATTCGAGGCCCACATTCGAAGATCCGGAGCTCCCCCGAGCTCCGCCGCCTTGCAGCGGCGGATCGTTCCGACCGTCTACCGGAGACAGCCGTCGAGCGTGTTCAGAAATCAGTAACGGCGAGCACCGTCGTACGGCATCGAGGACACCGGTGCGAGCTTCACGGGCTGACCAGCGGTCGACGCGTGGATGACATTGCCGTTGCCGGCGTAGATGCCCGAGTGCGATCCGCCGTAGAAGGAGATCACGTCGCCGACCTGAAGATCGGACTGTGAAACGGCAACGCCGGCTGCGGCCTGGTCGTAGCTCGTGCGAGGCAGGTTCAGACCAGCCTGCTTGTATGCCCACTGGACCAGACCGGAGCAGTCGAATGCGTCCGGGCCCGATGCGCCGTACACGTACGGGGAGCCCAGCTTGCTCTCTGCGGCGCGAACTGCCTGCTCACCAACACTGGAGATGGGAGCGGCCGGAGCGGCCGGTGCGATGTCGGTGATGCCCGGGATGACCGGCAACTGAGGAATAGAAACGCCCGGAACCTCGAAGGTGCCGACGCCGGGGATGGTGATGGGGTCTGCCGAGGCAGGTGCAGCGGTTGCAGCAAATGCTCCGACTGCGAGCGCGCCGGCTACTGCCAACTGCGCTGAACGCTTGAAACTCTGTGACGCCACTTAAGGGGTGCTCCATTTCTTCCATTCATCCGCCGACCGAGTTAGCTGACGGGTTCGGGCTGGGAAGATCAGCCCTACCCGCGTGGTCCGCAGCGATCATGCGTGCTGCACCCCAGGCGGGATTCACCCCAGTGGAAACTTGGGTTCCCGGTTCGGGTTCCTCGCGGAGATCCCGATTAGGCGGTTCCTGACGATGCCGGTCCTGTTTGGTCCGGCAAGACTTCGTTAGGTCTCAGGAAGGTTACGAAATGATCGCGACGATGTCGACCGCTTCGTGACAATCGCGCCCGATTCGCCGGAAATCATGCTGCCGCGCCCGCGATACGCCGGACGGGTCACGAAGAGATAACAACAGGTCTGTTCGGCGAGGCTCACCTGGCCCGCAAACCTGCGCTTGCTACCCACTGGCAAGGGTCACCAAACCCGACAATCCGATCTTCCATGCAGTTCAACGCCGATTACTTGAAACTAGAACCCGTTTCGATCAATCAGGCGGTTTCGGCGACTGATCGCCGTAGCAACACCCTCACGAATCGCCCTACCGGTAAGTAGGTAGGAGACCGCATTCGCGAGTTCCCACCGCAAGTGTGATCCTCGTCTCTCATACTTTTGTCGGGGGTCAATCCGTTGCTTTCCCAATGGAAGTCGCAGTGAGCCGGATTCCGCGTATGCACTCTCGAATTCGTGTCGGGGGGTCCTTCTACTGTCTGCGGTGTGAGTCCCGCCTCGGCCCGAGAATTTCCGTCTCCGTCCCCGTTCTCCGACGGGGAGAAGTTCGACGTCGGGCGGCAACTGAGCTTCGACGAGCTGGACACACCGCTGAGCGAAACGACGTTTGTCGTCGTCGACCTCGAGACCACAGGTGGAAGCGCCGACCAGGACTCCATCACCGAGATCGGCGCCGTCAAGATCCGCGGTGGCGAAGTGCTCGGTGAAATGGCAACACTCGTCGATCCCGGCCGATCGATTCCGCCGTACATCGTCGAACTGACCGGAATCACCACCGCCATGCTGATCGGCGCACCTCCCATCGAACGTGTCCTACCGGCTTTTCTCGAATTCGCCGAGGGTGCGGTGCTGGTGGCACACAACGCGCCCTTCGACATCGGCTTCCTGAAAGCAGCGGCGTCACGCAGCGCACGCCCGTGGCCGTCGTTCCGTGTGCTGTGCACTGTGAAGCTCGCCAGACGCGTGCTCACCCGCGACGAGGCGCCTTCGGTCAAACTCTCCGCACTCGCCCATCTCTTCCAGGTGACCACCCAACCGACGCACCGCGCGCTCGACGACGCGCGTGCGACCGTCGACGTCCTACACGGGTTGATCGACAGAGTCGGGAACCAAGGCGTCCACAGTTACAGCGAACTCGTCGACTACCTGCCCAACATTTCCTCACATCAGCGCGCAAAACGGTCCTTCGCCGCAAACCTGCCGCGAAGCCCGGGTGTCTACCTTTTCCGAGGCCCTTCGGACGAAGCCCTCTATATAGGAACTGCTACCGACCTTCGACGCCGCGTCCGCAACTACTTCACCGGTTCGGAGACCCGCGGCCGGATGAAGGAAATGGTCGCGCTCGCCACCCGTGTGGACCACGTCGAGTGCGCCCATGCGCTCGAGGCAGGAGTGCGTGAACTACGACTACTGAGCGCGCATGCACCCCCGTACAACCGTCGCTCCAAATTCCCCAAAAGAGGATGGTGGATCACTCTCACCGACGAGGCGTTTCCCAGACTGTCCGTGGTTCGCACGCCTACGGCCGATTCGATCGGCCCGTTCACCTCTCGCGGCGACGCAGTCGAAGTCGCCGACACCGTCGCAGAGTTCAGCCGCCTACGCACGTGCACCAAACGTCTCGGGCGCGGCGCCGTTCACGGCCCTGACTGCCCCGCTCGCGAACTGGGGGCGTGTCCCGCCTCCTGGGCACCGGAACTCACTGCGCAGGACTACGCGGCCGCCCCTGAGACTGTGCGTGGATTCTTCCGGGGAACCAACGACGCTCCCCTCCAACAAATGCAGGCGCGAATAGACGAGCTGTCCGAACACGCGTTGTTCGAGAATGCTGCTCGTCTGCGTGACCGAACGGTCGCAGTCTCTACCGCAGTGCGGCGCACTCAGCGACTTGCAGCAGTCGCGGCGATCGAACAACTGATTCTCGCCCGTCCCACCGGGGACGGCGGCTGGGAGCTGTCGGTGATCCGTTCCGGACGTCTCGCGTCCGCCGGGCTCGCCAGACGTGGAACTCACCCGATGCCCGTCGTCGACGCCATCACCGCGGCAGCCGAAACCGTCCTACCGGACGACGCACCGTTCCGCGGCGCGTCACCCGAAGAACTGGGCCTGATCGCACGGTGGCTCGCATCGGACGGTGTCCGAATCGTGTCGGCGACATCCGGCTACGTCGAACCTGCGGGCGGCGCCGGCAAGTGGGAAGCCTGGTGCCGACTCGCGCGGGCCGGTACCGAATCCGAACATCGATGACGTAACGACGGAGCGGCACCCCTAAGCTCGATCGAAACCACCGGGTCATCACAACCCACCGGGAAATCGAGGAGAGAAATGATCAACGCCATCGTCATGATTCACGCCGAGTCCGCTCGGATCCCGGAAACCGCGCAGGCCGTCGCCGACCTGTCCGGAGTGACGGAGGTCTACTCGTGCGCAGGTGACGTCGACTTGATCGCCATCGTGAAGGTACGTGACCACGCCCAGATCGCCGACGTGGTCACCGGAGGAATCAACAAGGTGCCCGGCGTTCTCCGAACCGCCACACACATCGCCTTCCAGTCATTCTCCAGCGCAGACGTCGAGGCCGGTTTCTCGCTGGGCGAGTAGCTCGTCGATCAGGCTTGGTCGGCCAGTTCGGCGGTGAGTGCCGCCCACTTGTGAAGCAGTTCAGCGCCGGCGCCGCTGTCGATCGCGGCAGCGGCTGCAGTCATCCCGGCGGAGATCGCACCCTCGAGATCGTCACCGACACCGTTGAACGCCGCGATGGCCGCTCCCGCGTTCAGCAAGACCGCGTCCCGGACCGGCCCCTTCTGTCCGGAAAGCAGCGTTCGGGCGACGGTGGCGTTGAATTCGGCGTCTCCTCCGCGCAACTCTTCGAGAGGAACGCGGTCGA
Organism: Rhodococcus sp. AQ5-07; assembly: GCF_009707305.1. NCBI lineage: Bacteria > Bacillati > Actinomycetota > Actinomycetes > Mycobacteriales > Nocardiaceae > Rhodococcus > Rhodococcus sp. AQ5-07. Next base: position 2,224,896 of record NZ_CP046099.1, read on the forward strand.
TTCCGAGGTCGCGCGGATCCAGCGTGACAGTTCGCACACTTCCACCGCCGACGATGTGAACCGTCGAAGTCGTCGATGTGGTCAGTTCGTCGAGTCCGTCGTCTCCACGCACCACCAACGCCGAATTACCCCGCTGCGCAAGGACTCCCGCGACGACCGAGATCAGCTTCGGAAATGCGCACCCGATCAGCCCGGCACGCGGACGAGCCGGATTGGTCAGTGGACCGAGCACGTTGAACGCCGTCGGGATGCCGATTTCCTTGCGAGGCACCGCCGCAAAGCGCAGTGCGGGATGGAAGACCGGCGCGAAACAAAAACCGATGCCGACCTCTTCGACGCACCTCGCAACCTGCTCCGGGCCGAGGTTGATGCGAACGCCGAGCGCCTCGAGCACATCGGCGCCACCACTCTTGGACGAAGCAGCGCGGTTGCCGTGCTTGACAACTCGCACACCGGACGCGGCAACCACGATGGAGGCCATCGTCGAGATGTTGACCGTGTTGGAGCGGTCGCCACCCGTGCCGACGATGTCGACGACGTCGGAATCGACCGGCACGCGCCGGGAGTGTTCGAGCATCGCGCCGGCGAGCCCTTCCAACTCCGCGGGGGTTTCGCCCTTCATCTTCAGCCCGACGCCGAAAGCGGCGATCTGAGCGGAAGTGGCATTGTCCGACATGATCTCGCCCATCGCCCACCGACTGTCGGCTTCCGACAAGTCACTGCCGTCCGTGAGCAGACCGAGAATCATCGGCCACGACCGCACCACTGCACTCGAATCGACGTTCACGGCGTTGGATGCGTCGGTGCCGGCCATAGTGCCTTGGTCCCCTGTCGTTCATGTGGGCTGGATTTCGAACTGTCGTTTCGTACTGTCGTTTCGTGCTGCCATTTTGTGCTGCCGATGACCCTCGCAGCCTAGTCAGTGAGGTAGCAAGGAAACCGAATAGGGCCGCTCAGGTCTTTCGGCGACCGCGTTTGGGCGTCGCCTCCGCAAGAATCGGGGGCTGGAGCGCGTCCCACCCGGCGACCGAACCACCGAGTCGCTGCGCCAGACCGGCCATTCGTGATCGCTCCTGGGAGCAATGCAGGGCGTCGAGGATTTGGACACGCTCGAAGATGACGCGAACCGAATTCTCGACCGCCTGAGTCACGTCCTCGGGCCGACTCGCGCCTCGCACATATCCGTCCTGAGCGACGATGTTCTCGGCATCGGCAACCGAGTCCTCCGGCAGGTCGAGATGGTGCCGCAGAACCACTTCGGACTCCGCCCGAAACTCCGGCTCGGTGGAGCCGGCACGTTCGAGTGCGGTCGAACTCGCCTCGGCGTCGTCGAAGCCCTCGGCAACGACGACCAGATCCGACCGCCCCGCGTCGAGCGGCGTCGGAATCTTCGTGCCGAAAATTCTCAGGAACCACGGTCTACTCTTGTGTGTAGCTGCCATCGCGCCAGCATATTCCGACCACGCCACCAGCGCGTTCGCCGCCCGATCCCGCGAACTCGAGCCGAGCGACGCGCCGATGGTGGACCCGAGTGGTCGTCTCTTACGACGAAGCGTCATACTTCTGTCTGTGACGAGCGCAGTAGGGACTTCAGGATCGGCAATCACCCAACGCGTGCACTCGCTGAACCGGCCGAATATGGTCAGCGTTGGCACCATCGTGTGGTTGTCAAGTGAGCTCATGTTCTTCGCAGGGCTCTTTGCCATGTACTTCGTGGCACGAGCTCAGGCGAACGGAAATTGGCCGCCGGAGCCAACCGAATTGAACCTGTATCTGGCCGTGCCGGTGACCTTGGTGCTTATCGCATCTTCGTTCACCTGCCAGATGGGTGTCTTCGCGGCTGAGCGTGGCGACGTCTTCGGACTTCGTCGCTGGTACACGATCACCTTGATCATGGGGGCGTTCTTCGTCTCCGGCCAGGGTTACGAGTACTACCACCTTGTGCACGAGGGCACCACGATTTCGAGCAGCGTGTACGGCTCGGTGTTCTACATGACCACCGGCTTCCACGGCCTGCACGTCATCGGCGGTCTCATCGCCTTCGTCTTCTTGATCGCACGTACCCGGGTCAGCAAGTTCACGCCCGCCCAGGCCACCGCCGCGATCGTTGTTTCGTACTACTGGCACTTTGTCGACATCGTGTGGATCGCGCTGTTTGCCACGATTTATTTCATCCGTTAATCAGCTGTACGCCCCAGGCAGCCCCTGACGTCCAGTTCCGTCCCGACATACCAAAGGGATACAGATGAGTTCATCCCCCCCTCCCGCATCCGATAACTCAGCGAATGCCGCGAAGTCGCGTCGCCAGCGGAAAATCCGCCGGCGCGTTACCGGCGCGCTCGTATTGATGATGGGATTGATCAGCGCAGGTTTCCTCGCTTCGGCGTTGACACCAGCTCCGCAGGTTGCGACCGCCAGCGACGATTCAGCAGCCCTGATTCGTGAAGGCAAGCAGCTCTACGACACGTCATGCATCACGTGCCACGGCGCGAACTTGCAAGGCGTGCAGGACCGCGGTCCCAGCCTCATCGGCGTCGGCGAAGCAGCCGTGTACTTCCAGGTCTCCTCTGGTCGTATGCCCGCAGCTCGCAACGAGGCCCAGGCTGCACGCAAGGACCCCAAGTTCGATGCTGCGCAGACCGACGCCCTCGGCGCTTTCATCCAGGCCAACGGCGGCGGCCCGACGCTCATCCGCGACGAGAACGGCGAAATCGCCCAGTCCTCGCTGCGCGGTGGCGACATCGGACGCGGCAGTGAGCTCTTCCGGCTCAACTGCGCGTCGTGCCACAACTTCACCGGCCGCGGTGGCGCACTGTCCTCGGGCAAGTACGCCCCGGTCCTGGATCCGGCCAGCGAGCAGCAGATCTACGCTGCCATGGTTACCGGCCCCCAGAACATGCCGAAGTTCTCGGATCGTCAGCTGACGATCGAGGAGAAGAAGGACATCATCGCCTACGTCAAGTCGTCGGGCGAGTCGAAGGACCCCGGTGGGTACGGGCTCGGTGGCCTCGGTCCGGCCTCTGAGGGTCTCGCCATGTGGGCCGTCGGAATCATCGCTGTCGTCGGTGCAGCATTGTGGATCGGAGCAAGGTCATGAGCGACGCTGGCCAGCATGGCGGCGATACGCCTAAGAAGTACACAGATGAAGAGCTCGACGCGATGTCACGCGACGACCTGGTCAAGCTGGGTACCAATCTCGATGGCGTCGATGTCGTCTACCGCCGTGATCGTTGGTCGGTAAAGGGCACCAGGGCGGAAAAGCGCGCCGAGCGCAACGTCGCCTTCTGGTTCGGCCTCGCCGGCGTTTCGGCGATCGCATTCATCGCGATCTACCTGTTCTGGCCCTGGGAGTATGCAGGCGCCGGTGACGAGAACTACGGCAAGTACAGCCTGTACACCCCGCTGATCGGCTTGACCATGGGTCTGGCGATCCTCGGCGTCGGCATCGGTGCCGTTCAGTTCACCAAGAAGTTCATCCCCGAAGAGGTCTCGATCCAGGACCGCCACGACGGTGGCTCCACCGAGGTCGATCGTCGCACGATCGTCGCCGAGCTCGGCGACACCCTCGATACGTCCACCCTCCCCCGCCGCAAGGCCATCAAGCGCAGCTTGATGTTCGGCGGTGGCGCACTCGGCGTAATGATGGTCATGCCTCTCGGCGGCCTCATCAAGAACCCGTGGGCCAAGGGCGACGACTCACCCCTGTGGGTGTCCGGCTGGACCCCGAACTACCCGGGCGAGACCATCTACCTGCGTCGTGACACCGGCCGTCCCGAGGACATCGTCCTCGTTCGCCCGGAAGATCTCGATGCCGGTTCGATGGAAACGGTCTTCCCGTTCCGCGAGTCCGACCGTGGCGACGAGCACGCTCTGCTCGCAGCACTGCGCGGCATTCGTAACTCGGTGATGCTCATCCGCCTCCGCACGGAAGACACCGCGCGTGTCACCAAGCGCAAGGGCCAGGAGAGCTTCAACTACGGCGATTACTTCGCGTACTCGAAGATCTGCACCCACCTGGGTTGCCCCACCTCGCTCTACGAACAGCAGAGCAACCGTATTCTGTGCCCCTGCCACCAGTCGCAGTTCGACGCACTGACCTACGGCAAGCCGATCTTCGGTCCCGCTGCTCGCGCACTTCCGCAGTTGCCTATTACAGTGAACGAAGAGGGCTTCCTGGTCGCCGACGGTGACTTCATCGAAGCACTCGGCCCGGCATTTTGGGAGCGTCGACCGTGACCACAACAACAACCAAACCGTCCAAGATCAGCGCGGCAGCGGCTGGACAAGCGGAGGCTATGGACTCCCGCTACCACCTCGCCGCAGGCATGCGCCGGCAGATCAACAAGGTCTTCCCGACGCACTGGTCCTTCATGCTCGGCGAGATCGCGCTCTACAGCTTCGTGATCCTGCTGATCTCCGGTGTGTTCCTGACACTGTTCTTCGATCCGTCGATGGCACACGTCGTCTACCAGGGCGCGTACCAGCCGCTTCGTGGTGTCACGATGTCTCGCGCCTACGAGACGACCCTGAACATCTCCTTCGAGGTGCGCGGCGGTCTCTTCGTTCGCCAGATTCACCACTGGGCTGCACTGATGTTCGCGGCGTCGATCATCGTTCACCTCGCTCGCATCTTCTTCACCGGCGCATTCCGTCGTCCGCGTGAAGCGAACTGGGTCATCGGCTGCCTGCTGCTCATCCTGGCGATGTTCGAAGGCTTCTTCGGCTACACCATCCCCGACGACTTGCTCTCGGGCACCGGCCTTCGCGCCGCCTTCGGTGGTATCACGATGAGTATCCCGATCGTCGGTACCTGGATGCACTGGCTGATCTTCGACGGCGACTTCCCCGGCGACCTCATCATCCCGCGTCTCTACGTCGCTCACGTGCTGCTGTTCCCGGGCATCATCCTGGCTCTGATCGCCGGCCACCTCGCGTTGGTCTGGTACCAGAAGCACACGCAGTTCCCCGGCCCCGGCCGTACGGAACAGAACGTAGTCGGCGTCCGCATCCTCCCGGTCTTCGCAATGAAGGGTGGCGCGTTCTTCGCCATGACCTTCGGCGTGCTCGCACTGCTCGGTGGTCTGTTCCAGATCAACCCCGTCTGGAACATCGGTCCGTACAACCCGTCACAGGTCTCGGCAGGTTCCCAGCCCGATATCTACATGATGTGGACGGACGGCCTTGCTCGACTGTGGCCGGCGTGGGAGATCTACCTGTTCGGCCGCTACACGATCCCCGCTGTGTTCGCCGTCGCCCTGATCATGGGCCTCGTCTTCGCACTGTTGATCGCGTACCCGTGGATCGAGAAGCGTCTCACCGGAGACGACGCTCACCACAACATCCTGCAGCGCCCGCGCGACGTGCCGGTCCGTACCGCTATCGGTGCGATGTCCATCGCGTTCTACCTGGTGCTCACGATCTCCTGCATCAACGACATCATCGCGTACCACCTGCACATCTCGCTGAACGCAATGACGTGGATCGGCCGTATCGGCATGGTCATCCTTCCGCCCATCGCGTACTTCGTGACGTACCGGTTCTGCATCGGCCTGCAGCGCAGTGACCGTGCAGTCCTCGAACACGGCATCGAGACCGGCATCATCAAGCGGATGCCGAACGGCCAGTACATCGAGATCCACCAGCCGCTCGGCCCCGTCGACGAGCACGGACACCCGATCCCGCTCGAGTACCAGGGTGCTGCTGTCCCGAAGAAGATGAACAAGCTCGGCCTCGCCGGCAAGCCCGGTAGCGGTAGCCTGATCACCGCTGACCCAGTCGAGGAGAGCGAGGCTCTCGAAGCCGCTCATCACGAAGCTGAGCACGAGCAGCTTCAGATCCTTCTGGACTACCAGAACCGAACCAACGGCAAGTCCGATGGTTCGAGTGGAGAACTCCACTAAGAACGACAGTTGACGAGTGAGGCCCCGAACCGGATTCCGGTTCGGGGCCTCACTCGTTCTCTGAGCGATTCAATATGTACAAACCTCTAGTGAGTTCACCACTCCCCCGGTTCGACGTCTGAGCGCCGACAACAGCGGGCACGACGCCTTGCTAGACCTCGAGCACAGTTGAATAGTGCTCCACCGTCGGGAACGGCTCGTAGAAGTGGTGGAGAAGTTCTCGCCACTTCTCGTATCCCGTGGACTGACGGAACCCGATGGTGTGTGACTCCACGTCTTCCCACTCGACGAGCAGGAGATATCGCTCCGGCGATTCCAGGCAGTGCGAGAGCCGCAGCCTGATGAATCCGGGGACCTCGGAGATGATGGTTCGGGCCACATCGAACGCGGCCTCGAATCGCGCTGACTGCGACGGATCGACCTGCAGGACGGCATGTTCGAGGATCATCTACGGAGTGTTGCACGTTCTCGGGAGTCCCCTCGAGCCGTTGCCGCCTGGTGAGATACTCGGACCATGACATCCCATGCACGCGGCACCTTCGAGATCGATCTCCGCCCCGCCGATCCTGAGCTCTCCGGACGCGTCGGGCGCTTCGAGTTCGACAAGACGTTCATCGGCGGCGTCGAGGGCACATCGACCGGACTCATGCTGTCCGCGGGCGATCCGACAACCGGTGAAGCGGGCTACGTCGCTTTGGAGTTTGTCACCGGGCAGGTCGACGAAGCTGTGGGATCGTTCGCCCTGCAGCAGTTCGGTCAGATGATCAACGGAACGCAGAAGCTGCTGTACGAGATCGTGCCGGGGTCCGGAACCGGCGAGCTGAAGGGCATCTCGGGCACTCTCGAGCTAGAGATCGTCGACGGGCTGCACCGCTACGACCTCGAATACTCGCTCCACGATTGACAAAGAGCGGTTGGGTACTCGGCGCCCTCGTACCGCAACTCGTAGATACGACAACAGAGGCGCCGTACCCGGCTGGGTGCGGCGCCTCTGTTCGAGTGCGGGTGAAACTAGTGCTTCTCGGGTCCGGTGTAGTACTCGAACACCAGGCCTGCGGCTGCGGCGAGCACACAGACAACTGCGACTGCGATGAGCCACGGCTGGAAGTACGCCAGCGACACTGCCGCGAGTGCAGCTGCGGCCGCAAGCAGGATCGGCCAGAAGCTACCCGGGCTGAAGAAGCCCAGTTCTCCTGCACCATCCGAGATTTCTGCGTCGTCGTAGTCCTCGGGACGGGTGTCCAGACGACGGGCAACGAAGCGGAAGTAGGTACCCACGATGAGCGTCAGACCTGCAGACAGGACGATGGCCGTCAGTCCGGCCCACTCGATACCTGTGCGTGACAGAGCGGTGAACACTCCGTAGATGATCGCGACGAGAATGAAGAACATCGTCAGGATCTCGAAGAGCTTGGCTTCGATCTTCATATCAGCACTTGTCCTTGTTCAGTGAAGAGGCTGGCCGGCTCAGTTGCCTGCAGTGGCGACGGTTGCCTGACGGTACTCGCGGTCGGTGTTGAACGGCGTGGTCGACGTAGCCACCGGCGACTGACCGATTGCCTGCAGGGCCTCGGCGGTCGTCAGACCACCCTTGCCCTCCGCGTCGCCCTTGCGCAGTTCGATGTACTTGGCGAAGTCCTCGGGCGAAACCGCACGAACCTCGAAGTTCATCATCGCGTGGAACGTGCCACACATTTCTGCACAACGCCCGACGAACGCGCCTTCCTTCTCGATCTCACTGATCTGGAAGATGTTGTCCGAGTGGTTCTCCTTGGGGTTCGGGAGAACGTCGCGCTTGAACAGGAACTCAGGCACCCAGAAAGCGTGGATGACGTCCGAGGAAGCGAGTTCGAACTGGATCCGCTTGCCGGTGGGCAGAACGAGGACCGGGATCTCCTGGCTGGAGCCGACAGTCTCGATCTTGTCGTAGTGCAGGTAGCTCAGGTCCTCGGTGCTGTTGCCGTGGATCGGGCCGGGAACTTCTTCGCCGTGATCGTTGACAGTGGAGCCCTCGGCCTTGGCAGCCTCTTCGGCTTCGACGTCGATGCCGTTGTACTTGGCACTGCCGTCACCGAACTCGATGGAGCGGTAGCCGAACTTCCAGTTCCACTGGAATGCCGTGACGTCTACGACGACGTCAGGGTTGTCCGTCTTGTCCAGAACATGGTTCTGGACGATGACGGTGAAGTAGAAGAGAACCGCGATGATGACGAAGGGAACTGCCGTGTAACCGAGTTCGAGAGGCACGTTGTATGCCGTCTGACGCGGGAATTCCGGCGAGTCCTTCTTCTTGCGGTGGAAGATGACGGCCCAGAAGACCAGCCCCCACACCAGCACACCCATGACGAGGGCGGCTACAACCGACCACGTCCACAGCTCACGCATGCGCGTCGCCTCCGGGGTGATGCCCGAAGGCCACCCGAAACGAAGCACTTCGTTGTCGATGGAGCAACCCGACAGCAGCAAGGCAGCAATGCCCAGAGATACTGCCAGCCCCGCTCGCCGAAGGATCCGACCTTGCGCCACGTTCACGCCTTCCTGATCGCCACAAAATTCAACTAGGGCATGCCCGGAGGGAAGGCCCAATTACTACGCAGCGTAGACCAAAGCCGGGCGCTATCCATCCTCGGGTCCTCGCCCGTGTCGCGGCGGACGTCACACAGCTCTCTCAGGTGCTGCTCAGGAACGGCTCAGGTCGTTTCGGCGACGCACATCACGTCGATTCGTTCCGCCGCGATCGGCAGGGACGTCGATCTGCGGCATACTTTCGACAAGAGTTCGTTGACCTCTCCCCGACACTCGTGTCCGGGAGCCTTCTCTACAAAAATTCTGAATCGAGGAACCGGACGCTGTGTGTGGACTGCTCGGGCTACTGACATCTGGCGGAACCAGCGAGGACGCCGTCTCGCGGGTCGACCAGGCGATGCATTGCCTTCGTCACCGCGGGCCGGACGAACACGGGACGTGGAACGACGACCACCTCGTCTTCGGGTTCAACCGCCTGGCGATCATCGACATCGCTCATTCCCACCAGCCGCTGCGTTGGGGCCCGCCGGAGAACCCGGAGCGTTATGCGCTCACGTTCAACGGCGAGATCTACAACTACCTGGAGATCCGCGCCGAACTGGTCAAGGACCACGACGCCAAGTTCTTCACCGAGGGCGACTCCGAGGCCATCGTCGCTGCATTCCACTACTGGGGTGAGGATGCGGTCCGGCGCCTACGCGGAATGTTCGCGTTCGCGATCTGGGACACCGACACACGCGAGCTGTTCATCGCGCGCGATCCGTTCGGGATCAAGCCGCTGTTCATTGCTACCGGCGCCGGCGGCACCGCGTTCGGCAGTGAGAAGAAGAGCCTGCTCGAACTCACCGATCTGATCGGCATCGGTACCGAGCTGGATCCGCGCGCCATCGAGCACTACACCGTTCTGCAGTACGTACCGGAGCCGGAAACACTGCACAAGGAGATCCGACGCCTGGAGTCGGGCAGCTTCGCCCGGGTGCGTCCGGGCGAGGAACCCACGTTCACGAGGTACTTCACGCCGAAGTTCCCGGCCAAGCCTTTTGCACCTGGCACCGAGAAGGCGCGCTACCAGGAAATCGCCGAGGCACTCGAGGATTCGGTCGCCAAGCACATGCGCGCCGACGTCACCGTCGGTTCGTTCTTGTCCGGCGGTATCGACTCCACGGCGATCGCGGCACTGGCGATGCGCCACAACCCCAACCTGATCACCTTCACGACCGGTTTCGAACGTGAGGGCTATTCCGAGGTCGACGTCGCTGCAGAATCTGCCGCGGCGATCGGCGCGAAGCACGTCGTCAAGGTGGTCTCCCCCGCCGAGTTCGCCGCTGCCATTCCCGAGATCGTCTGGTACCTCGACGACCCGGTAGCCGATCCGGCATTGATTCCGCTGTGGTTCATCGCGAAGGAAGCCCGCAAGCACGTCAAGGTCGTGCTGTCCGGCGAGGGTGCCGACGAGCTGTTCGGCGGCTACACGATTTACCGTGAGCCGTTGTCGCTCAAGCCTTTCGAGTACCTCCCCAAGGGATTGCGTCGGGCTGCGGGCAAGTTGTCCGAACGCATCCCGGACGGTACTCGCGGCAAGAGTCTGCTCAATCGCGGTTCGTTGACCCTCGAGGAGCGCTACTACGGCAATGCTCGTAGCTTCAACGACGCTCAGCTCCGCGCCGTCCTTCGCGATTTCCGCCCCGAGTGGACTCACCAGGACGTCACCGCGCCGATCTACGCGCAGTCACGGGACTGGGATCCGGTTGCCCGGATGCAGCATCTCGACCTGTTCACCTGGCTGCGCGGCGACATCCTCGTCAAGGCCGACAAGATGACGATGGCCAACTCGCTGGAACTGCGTGTGCCGTTCCTCGATCCCGAGGTCTTCGACGTAGCGTCACGCGTGCCGCTCGATCAGAAGATCACGAAGGACACAACCAAGTACGCACTGCGTCAGGCCCTGGAAGGCATTGTGCCGCACCATGTTCTGCACCGTGCGAAGCTTGGATTCCCGGTTCCCCTGCGCCATTGGCTGCGCGGCACCGAACTCTTCGACTGGGCACATCTGCAGATCGAGGAGTCGGGTACCGACCACATCTTCGACAAGCAGGCCGTCGTGAAGATGCTCAACGATCACCGCGAGGGCGTGTCCGACCACAGCCGACGCCTGTGGACCGTGCTGACGTTCATGGTCTGGCACGGGATCTTCGTGGAGAAGCGCATCGTGCCGCAGATCCAGGAACCGGTGTACCCGGTCAACATCTAGGCCTTCGGCCCCGTGAGTGGTCAGGGAGTCTCCGGACTCCTCAACCACTCACGGGGCGGAGCCCTACTTCGGCAGGATCGTCGCGATCTCGTCCGCAGCCGCACTGCCGTAAGCGTCGGTAAGGCGCTTGAGGGCCTCGTCGCGATTGAACACCCACTCCTGCGTTCCCACGGTCTCGAGGATCAGCACAGCGACCAAAGATCCCAGCTGTGCGGCGCGCTCGAAGCTCAGGCCAGCGCCGTGTGCGAGCAGGAACCCGGCGCGGAAGCCGTCGCCAACGCCCGTCGGATCCACCTTGCCGGTCTCGGGCACTACGTCGACGCGCACCCAATTACCTTCGGCGTCAACAATTTCCACACCCTTGGAGCCGAGGGTGGTGACACGAATGCCGACCTGCGCACGGATCTCTTCCTCGCTCAGACCAGTCTTCTGCTGAAGCAGACCCCACTCGTACTCGTTGGTGAACAAGTACTTCGCACCGTGGATGAGCGCCTTGGCCTCGTCACCGGACAGGCGAGCAAGCTGCTGCGACGGATCCGCTGCGAACGGGATTCCGAGCAGACGGCATTCGTCGGTATGGCGAACCATGGCCTCGGGGTCGTTGGCGCCGATCAGCACCAACTCGACTGCGCCCGCAGTCTTGGCCACTGCCGCGAGTTCGATCTCGCGGGCCTCGCTCATCGCACCGGGGTAGAACGACGCGATCTGCGCCATGTCCTCGTCGGTGGTGCACACGAAACGCGCCGTATGTGCCTTGTCCGAGATACGTACCGCACTGCAGTCGACGCCGTTGTCCTCGAGCCACGTGCGGTACTCGGCGAAGTCGGCACCGACTGCGCCGACGAGTAGCGGGGACCCACCGAGCACGCCCATGGCGTAAGCGATGTTGCCGCCGACACCACCGCGGCGAATCACGAGATCGTCCACCAGGAAACTCAGCGAAACGTGGGCGAGCTGATCGGCGAGGAGCTGATCGGCGAATCGGCCGGGGAAGCGCATCAAGTGGTCGGTGGCGATGGAACCGGTTACCGCAATAGTCACGGATCGTGGCCTTTCAGCGAAGTGAGTACAAGAATGAAAGAGGAGCAAAAGTTCACGTTACCGCCCGTAGCGCCGTCATCGGCGCCCGAACCGTCAGATCGGAACGGTCTACGTACGAGTCACCACAGACAACTGACGCGAAACCGAATGTCGGTTCCGCGTCAGTTGTTTGTGAATTGAGTTGTGATCGACAGACTCAGTTGAACGAGTCACCGCAGGCGCAGGAGCCTGTTGCATTGGGGTTGTCGATCGAGAAGCCCTGCTGCTCGATGGTGTCGAGGAAGTCGATGGACGCACCTTCGACGTACGGCGCGCTCATCCGGTCGACAACCAGGTTGACGCCGTTGAAGTCGACAGTGAGGTCACCGTCGAGCGTGCGGTCGTCGAAGAACAGCTGGTACTTCAGTCCGGCACAGCCGCCGGGCTGCACTGCGATACGCAGCGCGAGGTCGTCGCGACCCTCCTGATCGAAGAGTGCCTTCGCCTTGGCGGATGCGGCCTCGGTCATCTTGACGCCGTGGGTGGCGGTCTCGTTCTGCACAGTCATGGGCTCTCCCTAATGTTCGTACCAACCCGTGAACGCTTCAACGGTACGCCGCTGCCGACTTATTCCCGCCAGTCCTTACCGGGTGCGATTCGTCTTCATCCTATCCGGTCTTCCCGACACGGCAACGGCGCGTCGACGCTTGTGGATCCTCAGCTCCGGGCGCCGCGCCAGATCTTCCACTCCCGTGCCGTGTGTTCGGCGAGTCCCTCAAGACACGCCGACGCTTCCTCCATCGCACGTTCCACCGACCCGGCGAACTCCGTCACCGATTTTGTCGCGACTATCGAGGTTGACGAATAGTCCGCCGCGTCGAGCGTCACCTGACCGGCAAAGACGAGCGTCGGAACTCCGTGTGCCGCCCCGGCCGAAGCAAGCGTCGTGACGAGTTTGCCGCGCAGAGATTGGTGGTCGAACTTGCCTTCACCCGTGATCACCAGGTCAGCGGAAGCCAATAGCGCCGCCTGGCCGGTGCGATCGGCAACGACGTCGGCCCCCGATCGCCGCTGTGCACCGAGGGCGAACAGCGCAGCACCGATACCACCCGCGGCGCCGGCACCCGGAAAATCCGACACTCGTTTTCCGGTGGCGGACTCCAACTGTTCGGCCCATCTCACGTTTCTCGCTTCGAGGACAGAGACGGCATCGGCGTCGGCGCCCTTTTGCGGGCCGAACACCGCTGCCGCACCGTGCTCGCCGAGAAGTACGTGTTCGACGTCGGTGGCCGCGACCAACGCAATGCCCGCCGTAGCCGCCGTTGCGGCCTCCAGACCGCCCAGCGCCTCCACCAGCCCACGTCCCCCGTCGGTGCAGCAACTCCCACCGAGTCCGACGACAATCGTCTTCACGCCTGCCTCGAGCGCGACAGCGATCAGTTCTCCGACACCGCGACTGTGCGCGGCGAGTGCGCTGTCCCGTGTCGGCGGACCTCCGAGCAGACCGAGCCCGACAGCCTCGGCGGACTCGATGTACGCCGTGTCCGAATCCAACAGCCACGCGGCGTCGACGCCCACGGTCAGTGGCCCAGGAACCCGTGCGGTCCGGAGGTCGCCCCCAGCCGTGGCCAAGACGTCGACGAAACCCGGCCCACCGTCGGATTGTGGCGCGGTGACGACGTCGTCTTCGGGTCGGCCACGTCGCCAACCGGCAGAAATGGACTCAGCCGCCTCGACGGCAGTCAACGTCTCACCAAACGAATCTGGAGCAACTATTACCCGCATAGCGGAAGTCTAAGAGTCCCGAATGACCCCGATGTTTCACGATCTCGCGCGTTTCAGTGCCTCGGGCGATCGGGTTTTTCAGAAAGACCGAGGTCGGTTTCCCAGACCGTGCACTTATCCAATAGCCTGGAGGTGTGAAATTGCTACGCCGCGGTGACTCAGACAACTCCGACAAACGTGACGTCGAGGGCACTGAGGCATCCTCGGCCTCCGAAGAGGCGCCCATCGAGCAGGTGGGCAAGGGCCGCCCCACACCCAAGCGTCGTGACGCCGAGGCGAAGAGGCGTGGCCCCGTTGCCCCTGCCCCGCTGACCGCGAAGGAAGCCCGCGCCCGCCGTAAGGCGACCCGCGGCTCCAAGGAGGACCGCAAGGCCGAAGCCGCCGAGCGTCGCGCATCGTCGGCAGACCGCCGCGCCCGCATGCTCGCCGGCGAGGACAAGTACCTGCTCCCCCGCGACAAGGGACCGGTTCGCGCCTACGTCCGTGATTTCATCGACGCCCGCCGCAACCTCGTCGGGCTGTTCATGCCGCTCGCATTGATCCTCATCATGACGATGTTCGTCACGCCCGCACTCCAGCAGATCGTCACGCTGGCAATGCTCGTGATGATGCTCTTCATGGTCGGCGAAGGCATCTGGCTCGGTCGCATGATCAACAACCGCGTCGCCGAGCGCTTCCCCGACAGCACCGACGGCGGATTCAAGCTCGGCTGGTACGCGTTCGTTCGCGCGTCGCAGATCCGTAAGCTGCGCGCACCGAAGCCTCGTGTGGGGCCGGGCGACGCAATCTGAGCGTGACGAACACCTATAGAACTTTGGTCCTCGGCGGCGCGCGGTCTGGTAAGTCCGCGCACGCCGAGGATTTGGTTTGTGCAGGCCACTTACCCGAAAGTTCGGCACCGATCCGGTACCTGGCGACAGCCAGACGTGATGTCTCCGACGCAGACTGGGAAAGCCGGATCGACCAGCACCGCAGCAGACGGCCTTCCCATTGGTCGACTGTCGAAACCGCAGATGCCGGTGACCTCGCGGCGCAACTCGAAAGCGATTCACACACAGCGACGTTGGTCGACGATCTGGGAACGTGGCTGACCACGGAACTCGATCGGCAAGGCGCCTGGGACGCTCCGCGCGGCACCGTCACTCCCGCTGCGGACAGCGTGGTCGCCAGTGTCGAGAACTACCGCGGACACCTGGTGCTGGTCAGCCCCGAAGTGGGTTTGGCCGTCATCCCCGAGACACGGTCGGGACGACTGTTCCGCGACGAGATCGGCACTCTCAACGCTCGTATCGCCGCGGTGTGCGATCGTGTCGTACTAGTGGTTGCAGGGTTACCGCTCATCTTGAAAGATACTGCTGCACAACCGGAAGGCACGATGTGAGTACCGAGGCCAATCCAGGGGCCGTTTCAGGGGCGAATCCAGATGCCAACCCTGACGTCGCGCCAGTCAGTAGCGCCGACTTCGAACCCGTCACCCCGCCCGACCGCGAGGTGCGTGCGCAGGCCGATGCGCGTCAGCGTGATCTGACCAAGCCGGCCGGTTCGCTGGGCCGACTGGAGGCTCTCGCCGGCTGGGCATCAGCCTGCCAAGGAGTTTGTCCCCCACACGCTTTCGCTCGGCCTCGCGTCGTCGTCTTCGCGGGTGATCACGGAATCGCCCGCAACGGCGTCTCCGCCTATCCGCCGGAAGTGACCGCACAGATGGTCGCCAACTTCCGCGGGGGCGGCGCGGCAGTCAACGTCCTCGCCGAGGTTGCCGGCGCCACGGTACGGGTCGTCGACATCGCAGTGGACGGCGATACCGATCCGTCCGTCGCGAACTACAAGGTGCGTAGGTCTTCCGGGTCCATCGACCGCGAAGACGCCATGTCGAACGAGGAAACCCTTCAGGCCATCGCCGCCGGCCGAGCGATCGCGGACGAGGAAATCGACGGGGGCGCAGATCTTCTCATCGCCGGTGACATGGGCATCGGTAACACGACGCCCGCAACCGTACTCATCGCAGCGCTGACGGACAGTGAACCCGTCGCGGTCGTGGGTCGAGGTACCGGTATCGACGACGCCGGGTGGATCCGCAAGACCGCAGCGATTCGCGACGCTCTCCGTCGCGCCCGTCCGCACGTTCGCGACACAGTCGCGCTGCTGCGCACGTCTTCGGGTGCCGACCTCGCCGCGATGGCCGGCTTTCTGGCCCAGGCAGCTTCGCGTCGTACGCCGGTGATCCTCGACGGCGTAGTGGTCACCGCAGCCGCCATGGTTGCCGACGAACTGGCTTTCGGCGCACGTGAATGGTGGGTCGCCGGACACCGCTCCACAGAACCCGCGCACACCATCGCGTTGACACGCATGGGTCTCGACCCGATCGTCGAGTTCGACATGCGTCTCGGTGAAGGTTCAGGTGCAGTCACAGCGCTCCCGATTCTTCAGGGCGCAGTGGCAATCCTGGGCAAGATGGCGACATTCTCCGAAGCCGGTGTCAGCACTCAGGGCAGCGCACCTGCCGACGAACCCGAGTCGATCGACCTGACCAAGACCGATACGGCGGAGTGAGCATGGCGGGCCCGCTGTCCGGAGTGCCTCTGGCCTTCTCGTGGCTGACGGTCCTTCCGGTTCGTGGTCCCTCCGACATCGACCGAACTGCCGGTCGTCGCGCCATCGCGGCAGCTCCGCTCACCGGGATCGCACTCGGCATTGCCGCGACGTTTCTGCTTTGGGGCACAACCAGTATCGGCCTGAATCCCTATCTCGCAGGCTTGCTGACGGTCGGTGCGCTCGCTCTCGGGACACGCGGGATGCACGTGGACGGACTGGCAGACTCCGTCGACGGACTGGGTTGTTACGGTCCACCGGAGCGCGCCCGCGAGGTCATGCACAGCGGCGGTGCCGGACCGTTCGGGGTCGCGGCACTGTTCATCTTCCTTGGGCTGCAATCGGTCTCCCTCGGCGTCCTCGCTGTTGCCGACTCCCCCACGCAGTGGATCGCCGTTCTCGTATCTGTCGCTGCGGGTCGTGTGGCCGTCGTTTTTGCCTGCCGCCGAGGTATTCTCGCGTCTGGCCCGAGCGGATTCGGTGCGCTCGTCGCCGATTCACAACCGCTCTGGGCCGCAATCGTATGGTCGGTTCCGCTGATCGCCACTTCCGCCTTTGCCACCGACCGGTGGTGGCTCGGCCCTCTCGTGACCGCGTCGGCGCTGGTGATCAGTGTGCTGTGCGTGCGTCACTGCGTCCGTAGATTCGGCGGACTCAACGGAGACGTTCTCGGATTCGCGCTCGAACTCACTGTGACGCTGACGGCCGTCGGCCTCACTCTCGGACTGTGATCCGACGTCGTGCGAGTAGGTGTCCTTGCGTACGAAGGTTGCCTCGCGGCCGAGATCTTCGTTTTCACCGACCTTCTCCTGATCGCGAATCGGGTCGCTGATGGAGCGTCCGCTGACCCCTTCGAGGTATCGGTCATCGCAGCGTCCGGCACGCCCGTCGTTGCGGCAGGTGGATTTTCGCTCGGCGTGCAGGAGGGGCATCACGACATCGATCACCTGGTTGTGCCGGGGTTCGACCTCGTGCCGTCCGAAGACCCTGCGACGCGTTTGTCGCTGTGGGACAGAGAAATCGAGTTCATCCGTGCGTGCGAGGCGCGCGGCGTTCGGGTGTCGTCGGTCTGCGTCGGCGCGTATCTGCTGGGCGAGGCGGGACTGCTCGACGGACGCCGATGTACGACGTCGTGGCTGTACGGTGCGGACCTCGCAAGTCGTTACCCCGGTGCGATGGTTCGAACCGACTCGTTGATCGTCCAGGACGACGGCGTCACCACCACTGCGGCGTTCACTGCGGCGCTCGACCTCGCAACAGCACTCGTGCGCGAGCATCTCGGCGACAAGATTGCGCGAACGACTGCGAGAATTACTCTGGCGCCGGAAAACCGAACCAGTCAATCTCCGTACATCGTCGACTCGATACTGCCCGTCAAACACACACAGTTCGCCGACGACGTCGGAAGTTGGCTGGTCGAACGGATGGCGGAGCCATACGACTTGGATCTGCTGTCGGATGCTTTTCACCTCAGCACTCGAACCATGCTTCGGAAGTTCAAGGACGAGACCGGGGAATCGCCGCGCAGTTATCTGCAGCGTGCACGGATCCGAAAAGCGAAACGGTTGTTGGAATCGACCGACTGGTCTCTCGGAAAGATCCTGGGGCACATCGGCTATCAGGATCCTGGAACCTTCCGTCGCCTGTTCACCGACCGCGTCGGCATCAGCCCGGCCGACTACCGAAAGCGATTCCGCAACGGCGGCGCCGGATAGGCCGTGCGTGGCGAGCCCGCCCGAAAACGTGGCGAACCGCCCTCTTCTGTAGTTGATCCCGCACCGAAAGACTGTGCAGAGGAATTACTTCGACTACTTGGGAGGGCTCATCGTGCCGAACCGAAGTATGACAAAAGATAATCCACTCGAAGACTTCGACCGTCGAACGATCACGATCGGCGCAGTGTCGAAGTCCGTGTACGTGGCCGGCGCCGGTCCCGCAGTTATCGTCATGCCGGAGATGCCGGGCATCAGCCCGCATGTAGCGCGATTTGCCCGCTGGGTGCGCGACGCCGGTTTCACTGTCTTCGTTCCGTCACTGTTCGGGCGCGCCGGAGCGGTCCCCACAGTGGACGAGGGGCTGACGGTGTTCAAGAGAGCCTGCGTCAGTGCGGAGTTCCGCGCCCTCGCTGTCGACGAACCGAGTCCGGCGGTCCGTTGGCTGCGTGCACTCGCCGCTTCGGCACACGAGGAGTGCGGCGGTCCTGGCGTTGGCGTGATCGGGATGTGCTTCACCGGAAACTTCGCGTTGTCGATGATGCTCGAACCCTCGGTCATCGCGCCGGTTCTCGCCCAACCGTCGTTACCGCTCGACCGACCGGACGAAACCGACAGCGGGCCCGAAGAACTCGAAGCCGTGCGCTCGAGACTCGAGGCCGAAGACCTCACGGTGCTCGCATACCGGTTTCAAGGTGACCCGTTCTGCCGCGCACAGCGATTCGCGGCCTACTCGAAGGCCATGGGCGAGCGCTTCGTCGGAAAGGTACTGCCCGACGAAGCGGCCAACGCGACAACGTCACCGTTCTTCGAACACGTCATTGCCAATCCACACAGCGTGGTGACGGCTCATCTCGTCGACGAGGCGGGATCGCCCACCACCGTCGCTCGAGACGAGATTCTGCAGTTCTTCCGCGAGCGGTTGCTCGCGGAACGAACCAGCGATCAGTGAAGCTTGGTCATCCAGCCGTGGGTGTCGGCGAAGGTGCCGCGCTGAATGCCCGTGAGGGTGTCGCGCAGTGCCATCGTCACTTCACCCGGCTCGCCGTCGGCGATGGTGAACTCGCCCTCGGCGGACTTGACGCGTCCGACGGGGGTGATGACTGCTGCTGTGCCGCAAGCGAAGACCTCGGTGATTTCACCGCTCTTGCACTTGGTGCGCCATTCGTCGGTGCTGATCTTGCGCTCCTCGACGGCGAAACCGGAATCGGCGGCAAGGGCGAGCAACGAGTTGCGCGTGATGCCCGGCAGCAACGAACCGGACAGCGACGGCGTCACGAGGCGAGCGTCGGGGCCGGAGCCGAAGACGAAGAACAGGTTCATTCCACCCATTTCCTCGACGTACGTGCGCTCGATGGCGTCGAGCCAGACCACCTGGTCGCAACCCTCGTCGGCAGCTTGCGCCTGGGCGAGGAGCGAAGCGGCGTAGTTGCCGGCGAACTTGGCCGCGCCGGTACCGCCAGGGGCCGCGCGAACGTATTCGGTGGACAGCCACACACTGACCGGCTTGACGCCGCGCGGGAAGTACGCACCGGCGGGTGAGGCGATCAGCAGGTAGCGGTACTCGTCGGCGGGACGGACACCGAGTCCGGCTTCGGTGGAGAACATGAACGGACGGAGGTAGAGCGCGTCCTCGCCACCGGCTGCGGGAACCCAGTCGAGATCGACGTCGATCAGTTCGGTGATGGAATCGATGAACATCTGCGACGGGAGCTCCGGCATGGCCAGACGGCGCGCAGATGCTGCGAAACGCTCGGCGTTGGCCTCGACGCGGAACGAGCTGATCTCGCCACCCGGCTGACGGTATGCCTTGAGGCCCTCGAAGATGGCCTGTCCGTAATGCAAAACCATTGCGGCCGGATCGAGCTCGATGTTTCCGTACGGCAACACCTGGGCGTCGTGCCAGCCCTTGCCCGCGGTGTAGTCGATCGAGACCATGTGGTCGGTGAAGTGCCGCCCGAAGCCGGGCGCCGCCAAAATGTCACGGCGCTCGGCGTCGGACTTCGGGGACGAGCTCTGAACACGAACGAAATCGGCGGCACCTGTCATGGGCGCAATCCTATCGAACGTGAAAAAGCTCTCTACTTGGTGTTGGTCTCCACGAACGGAGGAGACACCACGACGCACCGAAGAGCACGACCACGGACGTCGACTTCGATCTCGTCGCCGGCCGAAACATTGGCGCCGGAATCGAGGAGCGCCAACGCAATTCCCACTTTGAGCGAAGGCGAAAACGTCCCCGAGGTGGTCTCGCCGATTGCCTCGCCGTCACGCAGAACACCGAGGCCGGCACGAAGCACGCCGCGATCGAGAGCCTTGATCCCCCAGAGTTTGCGAGCCGGGCCGGCAGCCTTCTCGTCGGTCAAGGTCTCTTTGCCCCAGAATGTCGGCTTCTTCCAACCGATCGCCCATCCGCAGCGCGCTTCGAGCGGAGAAATCTCGAGCGAAAGCTCATGCCCGTGCAGCGGATAACCCATCTCGGTACGAAGAGTGTCACGGGCGCCGAGTCCGGCGGCCTGCCCACCCTCGGCGCGCACTGCCTCGAGAAGCGCACGGAACAACGGCTCGCTGTCCTCCCACCGCGGCAGGAGTTCGTAGCCGACCTCACCGGTGTAACCGCTGCGGCACACACGAACAGGCACGCCGTTCCATTCCGCATCTTCGTACGCCATGTACTCGATCTCGGTGGGAAGTCCCAGCGCCGTCAGAACCGCCACCGATTTCGGACCCTGCACAGCCAGCACACCGTAGGCACGATGCTGATCCTCGACGGTGATTCCGTCCGGTGCGAGGGCGACCAGAGCCGCAACGACGTCCGCGGTATTGGCCGCGTTCGGGACGAGGAAGATCTCGTCGTCGCTGACGTAGTACGCGATGAGGTCGTCGATGACACCACCGGACTCGTTGCAGCACAACGTGTACTGAGCCTTACCCGGCCCGATCTTGTTCAGATCGTTGGTCAGTGCGGAGTTCACGAATTCCGCGGCGCCCGCGCCACGCACGACGGCCTTGCCGAGGTGACTGACGTCGAAGAGTCCGACATTCTCACGCACAGAGGTGTGTTCGGCCACGACGCCGGCGTACGAAACCGGCATCTGCCATCCCCCGAACGGCGCGAACGTCGCGCCGAGTTCGACGTGGACGGGGTGGATCGGGCCCTGCAACAGTTGTTCGTCGGTCATGGCCCACAACCTATCGGACTTCGCCGATCGAAACATGTCCGCAGCGAGAGCTCACCCGGCCGCGACGATCGCCCCGTCCGCAAACGGCAAAGGGCCTAACATCGACTCAGGCATCCGCCAGAACCGGACGCATCGCACACTCACCTCACAGGAGACACCTTGAGCACTCGCACAGCCCGATCGTTGGGACCCGACCTCGTTCTCGCCGGCACAGTCGCCAAGCGCGCAGAGATATTGGTCGTCGGTCTGACGTCGGGTCCGGACGGCCCCGAGATCGCACTCAGCGAAGGCATCGTCGCCGAAGACGTGCTCGCCGAGATCCTCGACAGCCTCATCGCCGTCGGCGCCACCGGCAAGCCCGAGCAGCTCACCCGCGTCCCGGCACCGAGCGCGCTGTCGGTCACCAGCGTCCTCGCCGTCGGACTCGGCTCCGCCGACAAGCTCGACAGTGAGCAGATCCGCAAGTCCGCGGGTGCTGCAGCGCGCTCACTGTCTGGCATCGACACCGTCGCAACCACGCTCTCGATCCTCGATCTCGGCGCAGCCGCCGAGGGATTTGCGTTGGGCGCGTACAGCTTCACCGAATTCAAGTCGTCCATGACGGCTCCCGGTCCTGATTCGCAGCCACTGGCCCGCGTCGAACTTCTGGTGCCCTCGCCGCGCACCAAGGAGACCAAGGCAACGCTGGCACGGTCGGCAGCGATCGCCGAGGCCGTCGCCACCGCACGCGAGTTCGTCAACACTCCCCCGAGCCACCTCTACCCCGCCGAGTTCGCCGCGCGCGCCAAGGCACTGGGCGTCGAGGCCGGGCTCACCGTCCAGGTGCTCGACGAGAAGGCACTCGAGAAGGGTGGCTACGGCGGAATCATCGGCGTCGGCAAGGGCTCGTCACGCCAGCCGCGTCTCGTCCGCCTCGAATACGCGTCGAAGAAGCGTGGAGCCCGCAAGGTCGCACTGGTGGGCAAGGGCATCACCTTCGACACCGGCGGAATCTCCATCAAGCCTGCCGCCGGAATGGAGAACATGACCTCGGACATGGGCGGCGCCGCAGCCGTCATCTCCACCGTCGTGCTTGCCGCCAAGCTCGGTCTGCCCGTCAACGTCGTCGCATACGTCCCGATGGCCGAGAACATGCCGTCCGCGACCGCCCAACGTCCCGGCGACGTGCTGACCCAGTACGGCGGAATCACCATCGAGGTCGTCAACACCGACGCCGAGGGCCGTTTGATCCTGGCCGACGCGATGGTTCGCGCGGGTGAGGACAACCCCGACTACATGATCGACACCGCAACCCTCACCGGTGCGCAGATGGTGGCGCTCGGCAACCGCACCCCCGGCGTCATGGGCACGGAGGAGTTCCGTGACCGCGTCGCCTCCATCTCGCAGAGCGTCGGCGAGAACGGTTGGGCCATGCCGCTGCCAGAGGAACTGCGCGGAGATCTCGACTCCAAGGTCGCCGACATGGCCAATGTCACCCCGCACCGCTGGGGCGGCATGCTGGTCGCCGCTCACTACCTCAAGGAATTCGTTCCCGAGGGTGTCCAGTGGGCGCACATCGACGTCGCGGGTCCGGCGTACAACACGTCAGGGCCGTGGGGTTACACCGGCAAGGGCGGCACCGGCGTTCCGGTTCGCACGATGATCTCGGTCCTGGAGGACATCGCGGTCAACGGCTGACCACTTGCTGTGCGCCTTTATTAACCGCGGGAGGTTAATAAAGGCGCACAGCAGTTCAGGCGCCGTCGCGCAATTCCTGCTCTCGGGCCCGCTTGCGTTCGATTCGCTTACGCTCGTCGTGATCGCGCATACGCTGCGGATATCCCGTTTTTCGGACGTCGTAGACCGGAATCTTCAGGTCTTGTCCCAATTTGCGGGCACCACGTTCGCCGCGACACGACGACGAGTCCACTCCCCGTCCTTCGCGACGAGGACAACGGTCACCTCGGTCACCGTCGTCTGCGGTTCCACATATGCCTCGACGCCTTCGTGCGAGTGCGCCCAATTCGCCAGATGATCCGCATCACTCTGCGCTGCGGCCTGAGCCGCACTCGGCGGACGCTTGAAACGATCGAACAGTCCCACGGTCGTACCCTCCTCGGTACCGACGCCGCGGATGCACCCCGGCGATATGTCAAGTTTGCCAGGCGATGTCCGTTGTGCCTGCGCACGACATACCGTTTGGTCCGCTTACGACGTTACAGCCGGACCCCCAACGCATACCTACTCGCCAGTAGCCGACACACCCGAAACGGACGGCATCCCCCTCATCGGACACGCCCGGCGTATCAATGGAAAGATGAACGACGGTGACGCCGCGCCCGCGCGTCGACATCGGCAAAATAGCTACAAGTAGCCGCACGTCGCGCGCCACTCGAGCACAATGCATTACGACCACAAGTCGACAAAATTCAACAACCCGAACACAACTGTCGAGGAGTCAAAAGACATGGCCTTCTCCGTCCAGATGCCAGCCCTAGGTGAGAGCGTCACCGAGGGAACTGTCACACGGTGGCTCAAGCAGGAAGGAGACACGGTCGAAGTCGACGAACCCTTGCTCGAAGTCTCCACGGACAAGGTCGACACCGAGATTCCGTCTCCCGTCGCCGGCGTCCTGACCAAGATCGTCGCGCAGGAAGACGACACCGTGGAAATCGGTGGCGAGCTCGCCCAGATCGGTGAAGCCGGCGAAGCCGCAGCACCCGAGGCAGAGGCACCCGCCCCCGCCGCAGAGGAAGCTCCCGCCGAGGAAGCCCCGGCTGCCGAAGCTCCCGCCGCCGAGGCACCCGCTGCTTCCGGCGGTTCCGCTGAAGGCACCGCCGTGACGATGCCCGCCCTCGGCGAGTCCGTCACCGAAGGCACCGTCACCCGCTGGCTCAAGGCCGTCGGCGACGAGGTTGCCGTCGACGAGGCGCTGCTCGAAGTCTCGACCGACAAGGTCGACACCGAAATCCCGTCCCCCGTCGCCGGAATCCTGCTCGAGATCAATGCGCAGGAAGACGACACCGTCGAGATCGGTGGCCAGCTGGCCGTCGTCGGATCCGGCGCACCCGCCGCGGCTCCGGCACCCAAGGCCGCTCCCGCAGCACCGGCCGCTCCGCCGGCACCCAAGGCTGAAGCACCGAAGGCCGAGGCACCCAAGGCCGAAGCACCCAAGGCCGAGGCACCCAAGCCTGCTGCCGCACCGGCCGCACCCGCTCCGAAGCCTGCTGCAGCTCCCGCACCGGCGGCCGCACCCGCAGCTTCCGGCGACAGCAGCCCGTACGTCACCCCGCTTGTGCGCAAGCTCGCCACGGACAACGGCGTCGACCTCGCGACCGTCACCGGCACCGGCGTCGGCGGCCGCATCCGCAAGCAGGATGTGCTCGCCGCTGCGGAGGCCAAGAAGGCTCCCGCCGCCGCTGCTCCTGCTGCAGCATCCGCGGCCGCACCGGCCGCCACCGCAGCCGCAGGCGTCCGACCGGAACTGGCACACCTGCGCGGAACCACGCAGAAGGCCAACCGTATTCGGCAGATCACGGCCACCAAGACGCGTGAGTCGCTGCAGAACACCGCTCAGCTCACGCAGACCTTCGAGGTGGATGTCACCAAGATCGTCGCCCTGCGGGCCCGCGCCAAGGCCGGCTTCATCGAGCGCGAAGGCGTCAACCTGACGTTCCTTCCGTTCTTCGCCAAGGCAGTCGTCGAGGCGCTGAAGTCGCACCCGAACATCAACGCCAGCTACGACGAGGCTGCCAAGCAGATCACCTACTACGACGCTGAGCACCTCGGCATCGCAGTGGACACCGATCAGGGCTTGCTCTCCCCCGTCATCCACAACGCCGGCGATCTCGGCCTTGCCGGTTTGGCTCGCGCCATCGCCGACATCGCGAAGCGTGCACGCTCGGGTGGCCTGAAGCCGGACGAGCTATCGGGTGGAACCTTCACCATCACCAACATCGGCAGCCAGGGCGCGCTGTTCGACACCCCGATCCTGGTACCGCCGCAGGCGGCCATGCTCGGAACCGGCGCGATCGTCAAGCGCCCGATGGTGGTCACCGACGAGAACGGCAACGAGTCCATCGGCGTTCGCTCGATGATCTACTTGCCGCTGACCTACGATCACCGTCTGGTCGACGGCGCCGACGCCGGCCGATTCCTCACCACTGTGAAGCAGCGGTTGGAAGAAGCCTCGTTCGAAGCTGATCTGGGCGTGTAAGCAACTGCTCGGCCGGCCGGGGCGTCATCTCCATCAGGAGGTGGCGCCCCGGCTTTTTCAGTACGGTCGGATATACACGGTCGGATATCGAAGCAGGCTGAATCGAAGGAGGCTTTCCGAATGCGAGTAGTCATCGCCGGCTCGTCCGGTTTGATCGGAACGGCCTTGGTGTCATCGTTGCGCTCCGACAACCACGACGTCGTACGTCTCGTGCGACGCTCGACCGCTGGACCCGACGAATCGCGTTGGGACCCGGACCAGGACCGTCTGGACCTCTCCGTCCTACAGGGCGCTGACGCCGTCGTGAACCTCTGCGGCGTCGGCATCGGCGACAAACGGTGGTCGGGTTCCTACAAGCAGGCGATCCGTGACAGCCGCATCGTCGCGACCGATGTCCTGGCCGAAGCTGTCGCAAGTCAGAAGGTTCCCGTACTCGCCAACGCGAGCGCCGTCGGCTACTACGGCGACACCGGCGACAAGATCGTCGACGAGGATTCGCCGGCAGGCACCGACTTTCTCGCCACGACGTGTCGCGATTGGGAAATTGCCACCGAGCCTGCACGCAAGGCGGGAGCCCGCGTGGTCAATCTGCGCTCGGGCGTCGTGATTTCACCCCACGGCGGCATGCTCGGTCGGCTTCGGCGCATTTATTCGTTCGGTCTCGGCGGGCGACTGGGCAACGGTCGCCAGTACTTTCCGTGGATCTCACTCGAGGACGAGTGCGACGCGATCAAGTTCGCGCTCACGAATTCCGAACTCTCCGGTCCCGTCAACCTGACCGGTCCGGCCCCTGTCACCAACGCCCAGTTCAATGACGCTATGTCCCGCGCGGTCCACCGACCCGCTCCCTGGATCGTTCCCGGGTTCGCACTCGAAGCGTTGATCGGAGAATTCGCCAAGAGCGGCATCCTCGGTGGCCAGCGCGCCATTCCCGCGGCCTTGGAAAAGGCGGGATTCTCCTTCCGCCACAACACGATCGGCGAAGCGCTGGCGGCCGCACTCGGATGATTCCGAAGTCGGGCGTAATCTCTACGTCCATGAGCAGCGCTGACGTTTCCGCCCGGTTCTCGAAACTGCCGATCGCCGTCGAGCAACTCGGTTTGATCGACTACAACGCCGCGTGGGACCGCCAGCGCGAGCTCGCGGCAGCGCGGGCAGACGACATCGGACCGGACACGCTACTGCTCCTCGAACACCCGCCGGTGTACACGGCAGGACGACGCACGGAACCCGAAGACCGTCCCGTCGACGGCACACCTGTCATCGACGTCGACCGCGGAGGGAAGATCACCTGGCACGGCCCCGGCCAGCTGGTCGGATATCCGATCGTGAAACTGGCCGAGCCCATCGACGTGGTGCGGTATGTCCGACGCATCGAGGAAGCACTGATCACGGTGTGCACGGACCTCGGGCTGAATTGCGGGCGCATCGACGGCCGCTCCGGCGTCTGGCTGCCCGCCGAACTCGCAAACGGGCAATGGAAGCCCGAGCGCAAGGTTTCTGCCATCGGCGTGCGCGTCCAACGTGGCGTGGCACTGCACGGCTTCTCCCTGAACTGCAATTCGGTCCTGACCGGATTCGACAACATCATTCCCTGCGGCATCCGTGACGCCGGGGTGACGACGCTGTCGGACGAACTCGGTCGCGACGTCACCGTGGACGAAGTCACTCCCGCTGTGACCGAGGCAGTGATCGCTGCTCTCGACGGAACCATGCCCGTCACCGAACGGAACGTCGAGCGCGTCACCTTCGAAAGCGCCTCGCCTACTCCGACTTTTACTACCGTTCAGTACAGCTGACGGGCTCGCCCGAACCCCGTTGCAGTAATCACCGGGCGTAGGATCACTGTCGTGACTATCGCCCCAGAAGGACGTAAGCTGCTCCGTCTCGAGATCCGAAACGCGGAGACGCCCATCGAACGCAAACCCAACTGGATCAAGACCCGCGCAAAGATGGGCCCCGAGTACACGGAGCTCAAGGGCCTGGTCAAGCGTGAAGGTTTGCACACCGTCTGCGAGGAAGCAGGCTGCCCCAACATCTACGAGTGCTGGGAAGACCGCGAAGCCACGTTCCTGATCGGCGGCGAGCAGTGCACACGCCGCTGCGACTTCTGCCAGATCGACACCGGCAAGCCTGAAGCCCTCGACCGCGACGAGCCCCGTCGCGTCGCGGAAAGCGTTCAGGCCATGGGGCTTCGGTACTCCACGATCACCGGCGTCGCCCGCGACGACCTCCCCGACGGAGGCGCCTGGCTCTACGCCGAGACCGTCCGCAAGATCCACGAACTCAACCCGGGCACCGGCGTCGAGAACCTGATTCCGGACTTCAACGGCAAGCCGGAACTGCTCGACGAGGTCTTCGCCTCACGCCCCGAGGTACTCGCACACAACCTCGAGACCGTCCCCCGCATCTTCAAGCGGATCCGTCCGGCATTCCGGTACCAGCGCAGCCTCGACGTCATCACCGCAGCACGCGACTACGGACTGGTCACCAAGTCCAACCTGATCCTCGGTATGGGCGAAACCCCTGAAGAGGTCACCGAGGCGATGGCGGATCTCCACGCCGCCGGTTGCGACATCCTCACCATCACCCAGTACCTGCGACCCTCGCCCCGGCACCACCCCGTCGAGCGGTGGGTCAAGCCCGAGGAGTTCGTCGCACACTCCAAGGCTGCAGAAGAGATGGGCTTCGCCGGCGTCATGGCCGGTCCGTTGGTTCGCTCGTCGTACCGCGCCGGCCGCCTGTATGCGCAGGCTATGGCACATCACGGCCGTGAACTGCCCGAGGCGCAGCGTCATCTGACCGAGGGCGGAGACGCTTCCCAGGAAGCCAGCTCACTCATGGCGCGCCTGAATCGCTGATCCACTTTTTGCTGTGCGCCTTTATTAACCGCGGGCGGTTAGTAAAGGCGCACAGCAATGGACGTATCCTGGGTACATGGCGAACGGCAGCAAATCCGGTAAGGGCAAACCCACCAAAGAGGCAAAGGCTGCAGCGAAGGCTGCCCGCAAGCAGGCTTCCAAGGAACGTAGAACTCAGCTCTGGCAGGCATTCCAGATGCAGCGCAAGGACGACAAGCTCCTCCTTCCGCTGATGATCGGCACCCTCGTCGGTGCTGCTCTGGTCTTCTTCCTGGTCGGTCTCATCTGGGGCCTTCAGTGGTTCCTGCTGCCGATCGGCATCGTTCTCGGTCTCCTCGGCGCGTTCATCATCTTCGGTCGCCGCGTCCAGAAATCGGTGTACAAGAAGGCTGAAGGCCAGGCCGGTGCCGCTGCGTGGGCGCTAGACAACATGCAGGGCGCGTGGCGCGTCACGAATGCCGTCGCCGGCACCACCCAGCTCGACGCCGTTCACCGCGTCGTCGGACGGCCGGGTGTCATCCTCGTCGCCGAGGGTTCGCCGCAACGCGTCAAGGGCCTCCTCGCGCAGGAGAAGAAGAAGACTGCCCGCCTCATCGGCGACACTCCGATCTACGACATCATCATCGGCAACGACGAGGGCCAGGTTCCGCTCTCGCAGCTCCAGCGCTACTTGAACAAGTTGCCCCGCAACATCGACACCAAGCGCATGGACAACATCGAAGGTCGCCTCGCTGCGCTCAGCGCACGCGGCGGCGGAGCAGCGCTTCCCAAGGGCCCGATGCCCGGAGGCGCGAAGATGAAGGGAATGCAGCGAACCATTCGTCGTCGCTGACACTCCCCCACAGCAAAACGAAAGACCCGGGCCCATACGGACCCGGGTCTTTCTTCGTTCGAGAAGTTTGTGTCAGCGCGACTTCACGAGCAAAGTGCCGGTCGCGCGGTCCTGCATACCGCGACCGTCGATGTCGGTGATGGTCGCGGGAATGACGAATACCAGCAGCGCCTGGCGCCCCAACGCGCGCACGAAGCCCACACGGATCGGGCCTTCGATTCGCGCAACCTGAAGTCCGAGGACGAACTGCCCCGGGGTGAAGTTGAACAGAGCCACGGTGACGACACCGACGGCGAACCACACCATCAGTGTGACCGTCGAGGTCATACCGTCGAAGAAGTCTCCGGTGATGAGCGAGGCCACTCCCACGGCCATGACCCAATCCACCAACAGTGCGGCGATACGACGGCCCGAACCGACCAGCGAACCCGGCCCCTCCTGAGGGAAACCGAGGAACTCGCCACGGTACGACTGCTCACGGCCGTCCGTGCTCTTCGGCAAAGCTGCTTGCGGCCCAGAGAGCCAAGTTCCGGTGATACGTGCCATGCTGTCCAGGATAGGCGTCGCAGCACCGTAGTCCAGATTTGCCGGGTTTTAACTGTGTGGCCGGTCACATGGACTTCGGAAATCCCCAGGATGCTGCGACGCGTAACACTGCCGAAACAAAGGGTTGACGAGCGGGCAACACCAGCTCCCTACCGTCTGCCTCGACGGATTCAACCGACATCACTTGGCTGAAGCGACTTAAGGAGCACAAGCGTGGCGTTCACCACGGCCGAAGAGGTCATCAAGTACATCGCGGACGAGAACATCGAGTACGTCGACATTCGGTTCAGCGACCTTCCCGGCGTCCAGCAGCACTTCTCGATCCCGGCGTCTGCTTTCAACCAGGACGTGTTCGAGGACGGCCTCGCATTCGACGGATCTTCGGTCCGCGGATTCCAGTCGATCCACGAGTCCGACATGATGTTGCTTCCCGACGTCACCACGGCGCAGATCGACCCCTTCCGCAAGGCGAAGACCCTCAACATCAACTTCTTCGTGCACGACCCGTTCACCCGTGAGTCCTACAGCCGCGACCCGCGCAACGTTGCCCGCAAGGCCGAGGAGTACTTGGTCAGCACCGGCATCGCGGACACCGCATTCTTCGGCGCCGAGGCCGAGTTCTACATCTTCGACTCGGTTCGCTACGACTCCGGCATGAACTCCGCGTTCTACGAGCTGGATTCCATCTCCGGTTCCTGGAACACCGGCGCAGAGACCAACGCCGACGGCTCCCCAAACCTCGGCTACAAGGTTCGCGCCAAGGGCGGCTACTTCCCCGTCGCTCCGTACGACCACTACGTGGACCTGCGCGACGAAATCTCCACCAACCTGACCAACGCGGGCTTCGAGCTCGAGCGCGGCCACCACGAGGTCGGTACCGGCGGACAGCAGGAGATCAACTACAAGTTCAACACGCTGCTCGCAGCTGCTGACGACCTGCAGCTGTTCAAGTACATCGTCAAGAACACCTGCTGGCAGCACGGCAAGTCCGCGACCTTCATGCCGAAGCCGCTCTTCGGTGACAACGGCTCGGGCATGCACGTCCACCAGTCCCTGTGGAAGGACGGCAAGCCCCTCTTCCACGACGAGTCCGGCTACGCGGGCCTCTCGGACATGGCTCGCCACTACATCGGCGGCATCCTGCACCACGCTCCGTCGCTGTTGGCCTTCACCAACCCGACGATCAACTCGTACCACCGTCTGGTGCCGGGCTACGAAGCCCCCATCAACCTCGTGTACAGCCAGCGCAACCGCTCGGCAGCTGTCCGTATCCCGATCACGGGCAACAACCCGAAGGCAAAGCGTCTCGAGTTTCGCGCACCCGACTCCTCGGGTAACCCGTACCTCAACTTCGCTGCACAGATGATGGCCGGCCTGGACGGCATCAAGAACAAGATCGAGCCGATGGCTCCGGTCGACAAGGACCTCTACGAGCTTCCCCCGGAGGAGGCTCGCAACATCCCGCAGGCTCCGACCAGCCTCGAGACGGTCATCAACCGCCTCGAAGCCGATCACGAGTACCTGACCGAGGGTGGCGTCTTCACCACCGACCTGATCGAGACCTGGATCTCGCTCAAGCGCGAGCAGGAAATCGCTCCGGTCAACCTGCGTCCGCACCCGTACGAGTTCGAGCTCTACTACGACGTGTGATCCGCATCCTGACGTAAGTCAGACCTGCGAGTACCGAGTCCACCCGTCCCGCTTCTGCGGGGCGGGTGGACTTGTTTCGGTCCGAGGGAAACCCCTCGGACAGATGATGACCGGCCTTCATACCGGACGCGGTCGAATCGCGGATCAGCCGCGAGCACGTTCGCCGATGGCCGCATTGTTGACGATATGGGCGATTCGACCTGCCCGTGTTGCGTCTCGAGCGGCACAGACTATCCACCACAGCATCTGTTTGCGGGCGCTGGGCGGAAAACTGTCCCAGTTGCTTCGAGCTTGCGGGTCCAGGTCCAGCGCCGCCTGCAAGTCAGATGGTTCCTCGAGGTCTTCGACTTGGTCGAGAATCGTCCACCAACCAGTGGATTTCGCGGCAGCAATTGCACCGCGACCAGCAGCGGTCATAAGGCCACGCGCTTCCATATCAGCTGCGCGTTCGCGGTTGAGACGGGTCCAGGAACTCTTGCGTCTACGAGGCGTGAACAGTTGCAAATTGCGCTCTTCGTCGAGGATGGTGTTGGTGGAATCGATCCAACCAAAGCAGATGGCTTCCTCAACGGCCTGAGGGTAGGGGCAGCGTGGTCGGCTGGTGGTGGCGCGCCAGGAGCACAACCACACACCTCGGCCTGACGTGTGATTGTCCGTCAGCCAAGTTCGCCACTGTTCCCGAGTCTCGGCGTGGATGATCGGGTAGTCGAACTTCCACGTCGGGGGGTGGATGGAAGCCGGCGATGATTTCGAATTGGTCACTTACTCTCCGAGCTCAGAGGGAAACGGATACGTGTCTCGATAGACGAGGGGCCTGCGCAGGGAACACGTCCCCGCGGCAACCTGGACATGAATGGTCTTGTCGCACAATCCTCTTCTGACTGTCATGGTGGCGAGACCCTGAGGTGAAGGGCGAGCCGACTGACGGTGTCGGCAAGCTCGGTTGGTTCGATGACGACCACTGGGGCGGTGAGCGCAATGCGCGCAACCGTCATGGCGAGCCTGCCGAGATCTTCGCTGCGGATCTCGACAAGGCAGCGGTCCGCTGCCACCTCGATCGGTGTGTGGTCTATCCATCTGAGTACGCCCTCGAGGTCGGCGAACGTAGCTTCGATGGCGAGTTTTGCATCGTGGTGACGGGGTGGCGAGCCGACTGATCTCGCGACGAAGGCTGCCGCGTCACCGCCCGGGATCTCGCGTGGCGTGAAATGACTGCCTGCCAGCCAGGGCTCCGAGAGCCGGTCCAGTCGAAATGTTCGCCAATCCGCACGATGGTGGTCCCATGCTACGAGGTACCAACGACGTCCCGCCGTGACAAGGCGGTGCGGCTCGACGAGCCGTCTGCTGCTCTCGCCGTCACCTCGCCGGTAGTCGAAACGAACGTGCTCGTGGTCGCGACATGCCGCAGCGAGCACACTGAGTGCTTCGGGGTCGACGATGTCGTCATCTGCCCGCCGCATGGAACTGACGCTCGAATGCAGTGCCGACACACGTCGGCGTAGTCGATGGGGCAGGAGTGCTTCGATCTTGGTCAGCGCGCGCAGCGATGTTTCTTCGATGCCTCCGATGGCGGCCTCGGCGGCGTAGCGCAGTCCGACGGCTACCGCCACGGACTCGTCATCGTCGAGGATCAGGGGCGGCACGTGTGCCCCCGTTGCAAGTCGGTAGCCCCCGTACTTTCCGGACGTGGAATCGACCGGATAACCGAGGTCGCGTAGGCGATCGATGTCGCGGCGCACCGTCCGCTGCGTGACATCGAGTCGTGCGGCAAGTTCGGCACAGTGCCAGAAGCGATGGGTCTGAAGGAGCGAGAGCAATTGCAGTGCTCGGCCTGTGGGATCGTTCCGCATTTCTTCAGATTGCCAGCGATCTAGGACTTTATGTGTCCACGATGCTCCCTAACGTCGGAGCAACCGGTCGATCCAGACACGAGATCGGTACTCAACTCAAAGGAGCATCCGTGAATCCATCCGACTTCCCCAGGCCCGTCCTCATCCAAGTCAACGGCGTGGAACTCGAAGTCTTCGAGGCAGGGCGACACAATGCCGGGAAACCCATCGTGTTGTGTCACGGATGGCCAGAGCACGCCTATTCCTGGCGATACCAGGTGCCCGCCCTTGTCGAGGCGGGCTACCACGTCATCGTCCCGAACCAACGCGGCTACGGCAATTCATCACGTCCGACCGAAGTGACGGACTATGACATTGAACATTTGGCGGGTGATCTCATCGCACTTCTCGATCACTACGGCTACGAAGATGCCACCTTTGTCGGTCACGATTGGGGTGCCTTTGTCGTGTGGGGCCTGACCCTGTTGCACCCGGACCGGGTAAACAAAGTGATCAACCTGAGCCTGCCCTACCAGGATCGCGGAGAGCAGCCCTGGATTGAGTTCATGGAAGCCGTGCTCGGCGGTGATTTCTACTTCGTCCATTTCAATCGACAGCCGGGCGTCGCGGACGCGGTGTTCGAAGACAACACCTTCCGGTTCCTCCGCAACCTGTACCGGAAGAACGAACCCCTCAGGGAGCCTCAGCCGGGTATGGCACTGATCGATCTCGCCAGAGCAGAGACACCACTCGGTGAGCCTCTGATGAGCGATAGCGAATTGGCCGTTTTCGTCTCCGCCTTCGAATCGACAGGATTCACGGGCAGTGTGAACTGGTACAGGAACCTTGACCGCAACTGGCATTTGCTGGCGGAGGTGGACCCGATTATCCAACAGCCCGCACTTATGATCTACGGCGACCGTGACGCGATCGCGAGAGCTGAGAACCTGACAGAGTTCGTGCCCAATGTGGAAGTAGTCAATCTCGACTGCGGTCACTGGATCCAGCAAGAAAGACCCGAAGAGACCAACCAAGCGATCTTGAACTGGCTGGAGCGGCAGGATGCCACATAGTTTCAAGGCTAGGTGCGGGTCTCAGTGAAAATGTCAGTCTCATTCAAGTCCGATAGGGGGCGTGATCCGGACCCACCTTGTGTGTATCAAGCGGATTGCTGAGCTCGGATGTGGACGAGTCGGTAAGAGTCGGTGGCGGTTTCGATGATGTTGCCGCCGCAAGGTGAGCCGATCCACGATGGCGGCGCAAGGTCGTGGGTCGGTGAACATTGTCGTCCAGCCGGAGAACGACGCGTTGGAGGCGATGGCGACGGAGTTCTTTTCCTCCCGTTCGGTCAACACCTGAAAAAGCAGCTCGGCGCCTCGTTTGTCGAGTTCCATGTAACCGAGTTCGTCGATGCCGAGCAGATCCACTCGGCCGTAGCGGGCGGTCCCGACCACCCACTGCCAGTTGGCCCAGGCCCAACCAGTTCCGGCATGGCCTGGATGGACGTTGTCGCCTGCTGCATCGACAAGAGCCTCTCGCCACATTTTCAAATCGCCTCTGATCCAACAAGTTAACGGGTTCCGGAAACGCGTCTACCTCTCCGGCTCCACTTTCGAGAATCAACGAGAGCGTCGGAAAACAAGCCATGCACTCAACCCGGCGATGGGCACAAGCCAAATGCCGAAAAAGAAGGCGACTGCTCGCCACACACCGATTCGCCGGGACACGGAAACCACATCGGCCGTTCCGACAAGGCACAGGGAAATCCATATCAAGGTGAGAATGAATCCGCCGACGTACAGAAGAACGAACGCCCCAAATCCGTCCATACAGTCCATTCCACTGTCGGCGCAGTCCTGAAGCCCCGCCGCACCGAGTAGAGAAATGTTCACAGTGGCGATGCTACGGACCAGGGCGTCCCGAACTTCCAAACGACCCGGCGGATTCGGCGATGCGAACGCCGGTCAGCCCGTACAAAGTAGAAGCCCCACCCCCGTGGGGAGGGCGGGGCTTCATTCGATCCGGCGCTCACGCACAGTGGGAGGGTGGTGGACATGCCGGACCGACGACACGGCAGGGAGTCAAGCTGCCGCGCCCAAGCGCTGACCTGAAGGAATGCGCCTGAGATTGTGGTTACGAGAACCATCAAACCAGACAAACTGGACGCATGTTCAGGAATCGAAAGATTCGACCCCGCACGTCAGAAAGATCTCACTGCACCCGATAGGTTTCGCTACGGCCAGGATCAACCAACCGCCGCATGATCTCGTACGCACGGTCCGGATCCGTGTACGGCGGAATCATCATCAGAACGAGTTGACGACCATAGATGTCGTCGAGATACATCAAATCGTGAGGCTGGCCAGGGTACGGACCCCGCACTTCCAGTCCGTCGACCTCGTCGATACGACGCTGCGCGCTGCTGATCGTGTTCCAGTCGAACGCAACCCGCGCGATCGGCCCCAACCTCAGCGAAAGTGCGGATATCAGGTCGTGAAGCTCCGCCGTGACGTTGGTGGTCCATGGGAACCACGCGCCGTCTACCGATGCCTTGACGGCACCTTGACCACGAAGCAGGAACCGCGGAGTCCGCGTCGGCGACGGGAAAGGTTGCCCGACATGGCGCTGCGGCGCTTCCATTGCATAGTCGAGAGTGCTGATGTGCGCCATGACGAGGCTCCTTAACGGAGGATTCGTGGAACCGTCAGGCAGAGGCGCCCGGTCGTGGGTTCCATACTTTCAGGCTACTCCGGTGCGCAATCCCGACTACGCATCGACGGAAATGATCACGCCGGTGTCGCCGTACGGGAACGGACCATTGCCGATGTGACCGCGGGTGTTGAATAATTTCGAAATAGGCACCATCACAACGTATTTCGCTTTCACTTTGCTGCGGATCTCGTCGAATTCAGCTCCACCGCTCACCAACTGAGCGGTCCCGGCAACCGGCGAAGAGCCGTCGGCAACCTTTCCGTGGTTGTTGCACGGCACGACGGTGACGCGTGGGTTGTTCCGCAGCCGCTTGGCCTTACCCGATTTCGAGGAAGTCCAGAACCCGATACGTCCGTCCGGCAATTGGCGTATGCCTCCACAAACTCCACGACCATGCACACGAATGAATTTTCTATGCCTCACGCGTTTCGAAACGGACAATTATCCGGACGAAGATGAACAACAGGTGCCGAGTGATGGAAATGTCGCGGAACGACCACGTCTCAGGTCGATTTGTGGCCCGCAGGTGTTGGAACATGACTTCTCGTGAATGCGGAACTCATCGTTCTCCTCGTCGTCGTCGTAACCGCTCTGGGGTTCGACTTCACCAACGGTTTTCATGACACTGGCAACGCTATGGCCACGTCGATTGCAACCGGCGCCCTCAAGCCCAAGGTGGCAGTCGCTCTGTCTGCTTCCTTGAACCTGGTTGGAGCTTTCCTCTCGGTAGAGGTTGCTGCCACCGTGGCCAAGGGCGTGGTGAACCTCGGAAATGTGGGTGGCCAAGCGCTGCTCACCATCGTCTTCGCCGGCCTTGTCGGCGGCATCATCTGGAACCTGGCAACGTGGTTGCTCGGCATCCCCTCGAGTTCCTCACACGCACTGTTCGGCGGCCTGATCGGCGCCGCCATCGCGTCCCTCGGAATGAGCGGTGTCGCCTGGAGCGGCGTGCTCAGCAAGGTTGTCATCCCCGCAGTTCTCGCTCCCGTCGTAGCCGGCTTGGTTGCAGCGGCCGGAACCTGGCTCATCTACCGCATCACCTCCAACGTCGGTGAGGAAACCAAGGACAAGGGTTTCCGACTCGGCCAAATCGGTTCGGCTTCACTCGTTTCCCTCGCCCACGGCACCAACGACGCTCAGAAGACAATGGGCGTCATCTTCCTCGCCTTGGTCGCCCATGGAACCATCTCCGCCGACGCGGACATGCCGTTCTGGGTCAAGCTCACCTGCGCACTCGCGATCGCTGCCGGAACCTACCTCGGCGGGTGGCGAGTCATCCGCACACTCGGCAAGGGCCTGGTCGAGATCGCCGCGCCGCAGGGCATGGCGGCCGAAGCATCTTCTGCTGCCATCATTCTCACCTCCAGCCACCTCGGTCTTCCACTCTCGACCACCCATGTGGCGACGGGTTCCATCATGGGAACCGGTCTGGGACGCAAGGGCGCCGAGGTTCGTTGGGGCGTCGCCGGACGTATGGCGGTCGCCTGGTTGATCACTCTCCCGTCCGCTGCGATCGTCGGCGCTCTGTGCTGGGGACTGGCCAACATCGTCGGCGGCCTGCCCGGTGTCCTGGTCGTCTTCGCTGTGCTCATCGCCCTGGCCGGTTGGATGTACCTGCGCTCCCGCAAGGAGCCCATCGATCCGAGCAATGTCAACGCCGAGTGGGACGGCGGCCTGGTGCCTGCAGAGGTCCCCGGTCCGGACGCCCGCGTCACCACCGACGTCAAAGCCTGAAAGAGGGAATCGACATGGATATCTTGAAAAACACCGTCGACTCGCTCTGGCAGGTCGTGCTTGTCGGCCTCCTGCTTGGCGCCGGACTTCCGGCGATCTTCGCAATCGGCCTGAAGTCCCTCGACGCCGGGCAACGTGGCAGTGGCGGCGGGAGCACTGCCGTCGCGGCTCGCAGTCCGTTGGCCGTGGCAGGCGCAGTGGTGTGCTTCGCGGTAGTGCTCATCGCAATCGTCACCGGAATCCTCTTCATCATGCAGGGCTTCCTCAGCCACACATTCGGCATCGAGATCTTCTGATCCCTTGCGCCCTCACGAGCGGAAAGACATCACCGTGACTGCACCGACTCCATCCCTTCCTCAGTCCATTCTGGAATGGCTTCGCGCCGGCTACCCCGAAGGCATACCGCCCAAGGACCGCATTCCGCTGGTCGCATTGCTACGACGCAAGCTCTCGGACGCGCAAATTCGAGACATTGCCATCGGCGCTGCACTCGCAGAACTGAGCGACGTCAACAGCGACCAGGTGATCTCGAGCGACGAGATCAGCGCTCAGATCGCCGATCTCACGAGCCAGACTCCCTCGGACGAGGACATCGCGCGCGTTGCCTCCGTCCTGGCCGCCGCCGGGTGGCCCCTCGCTGATCTCGACAACGACTGAAGCTCGATTCGTTGAGTCTTCCACCACTTCTGGCTTCGATACTCGGCTGGCTCCGTGCCGGGTATCCGAACGGCGTGCCGGAGCAGGACTACGTCCCTTTGATGGCCCTGCTCCGGCGACAGCTGTCCGACGACGAGATCGCCGTTCTTGCCGACGATCTCGTCGCCGACTTTCCGGTTCCAGTCGATCCGATCGACATCGGCGTCCTCATCACCAAGGTCACCGACGATATTCCGCACGAATCGGACGTCGCCCGGGTACGTGAACACCTGATTCGTGGAGGGTGGCAAATCGACGCGCAACCTCCGGTCGACGACGCATGACGGCACTACCTGAATCAGACCAGTTTGATAACGAAACGGTAACGGAGCCGTCGACGTCAATACAGACCACTTAGTGTCATCAGGAATTCCGTGCCTCGGGGGGCTCGGTCGGATTTCGGTGTGCAAGCACCTTTGGGGCGGGAGTAATACATGCACGAGGCTCACACAGATTTGGCGAAGAACCCAGATATTTCGAACCCGGATATTTCGAGAAACCGCATTTCGAAACGAATCAAGCGTCGGATCCTCGGCCTCGCCGCGACAGCACTCGCACTCCCCCTGACCGCAGGCCTGATCAGCGGATCAGTAGCGACCGCAGCGCCCGCGCGCACCGCCCCGGCCGGTGGATACGAGGAAGTGTTCGTCGACTCCTCGATGGGGCCGATCAAGGTTCAGATCCAGTGGGCTTCGCGCGGCGGCAACGCGGCGCTCTATCTTCTCGACGGTCTACGAGCACGCGACGACCGAAACGCATGGAGTTTCGAGACCAACGCTCTCGAGCAGTATCGCGGCGACAACGTCACCCTGGTCATGCCGGTCGGCGGGCAGTCCAGCTTTTACTCGGACTGGTATGCGAACAGCAATTTGAATCGCCAGCCGGTCACGTACAAATGGGAAACCTTCCTCAACCAGGAACTTCCCGCATATCTGGAATCGCGCGGCGTCTCCCGAACCAACAACGGTGTGCTCGGATTGTCCATGGGTGGCAGCGCGGCACTGACGCTCGCCGCCTATCACCGCGATCAGTTCAAGTTCGCCGGATCGCTCTCGGGATACCTCAACATCTCAGCTCCCGGCATGCGTGAAGCAATCCGCGTGGCCATGGTCAGCGCAGGGTCCTTCAATGTCGATGCCATGTGGGGACCGCCATGGAACCCCGCTTGGCTCCGCAACGACCCCTTCGTGTTTGCACCCGAGCTGGCTGGGCTCTCTCTGTACATCTCCGCCGCGAGCGGCCTACCCGGGCAGTTCGATCAACCGCGTCGTCCCGTCGACTTCGTGAATACCGGTAGCGCCATCGGCCTCGAAGCCCTTGCCCTGATGAACTCACGGGCATTCCAGCTGCGCATGAACTCCCTGGGAATTCCGGCAACGTACAGCTTCCCGGCCAACGGCACTCACTCGTGGCCGTACTGGGGCGCGGAACTGTGGAAGGCCCGAGGCCAGATCCTCGACACCCTCAACGCTTGGTGAACTGACAAAGACTCGATCACCGACAATCGCAGGCCCCGACCGAATTTCGGTCGGGGCCTGCGTCGTTCGAAATCAGAGCGCGGCAAAGAGATCCACGGTATTGCCATCGGGATCGAGAAGAACGGCGTAGCGCTGGCCCCACACGGCATCAAATGGCTCTTTGTGTCCGGGGAAGTCGGCTGTGATGCGCTGATACGCCTCGTCGACTGCAGCGGGTGTCCCGAAATCGAAGGCCAAAGCGACGGGGTGTCGACCTTCCCCGACAACGAAGTCAGGATCGAAGCTCGCGATGGTGGACAGCGCGTCCCAGGCCAGCCGAAGCCCACTGTCGAAAGTGAACTCCACGTGTGGAGCGTCAGCGGGTGTTTCCGGAATGTCGAGCCCGAGGGTTCGGTAGAACGCGAGGGAACGCGCGAGATCGTTGGTGACGATTCCGACGAGATCGAGTCTCGGAGAGACGGACACGGTATTTCTCCTGTTTCGGGTCGAGAAGTGATCGGCGAGTGTGTGACGATGATCTGATGACCGGCACTGACACCCTCGCTCTTGACGGTAGTCGGACGGTAGCGTCGAGTCTTGAACAAAACGGCCACACCTATGTCGAGACTCGGATCACCGGTTCGGCCGGCCTCTTCAGTTGCGCGTGGAAAAGCACTACTGACCCCCATGCGCCCACGGAAGCAAAGCGGATTCTTCCCGATCTCTGCGCAGACTTCATCGTCGACAGCACCGGAAAGTCGTGGCTCGTCGGACCCGCAACCGGTGCCGATCTGGTTTCGGTCGCCGCCGGTACAACCATGTGGGGCATCCGGATCAATCCGCCGGCTCTGCGGAGCCTGCTCGGCACAGCGGCCGACGCGGTGCAGGATTCGAAGATCGCCTTCGACGACATCCTCACTTCCAGACAAGCGCGGGTACTTGCCGACGCCCTTAGCCACGAGGCAGTCGACGCTCACCTACTGGGCCAGTTGTGGCGCGGACTGGAACCCGACCACGGAATCGAGCGTGGTTACTCCGCGCTCATCTCCTCCCCTTCGACTCCGATACGAGAGATCGCCGCAGACCTCGGTGTTTCCGAACGTCATTTTCGACGCTCGATCACGTCGTCGATCGGGCTGTCCCCCAAAATGATTCAGAAAGTGCAACGTATCCAGGACGTGTTGACTCTCAGCCGCGATGCAAATCTCACGCTGTCGTCGCTGGCCGGTCGCGCCGGCTACGCCGACCAAGCCCACCTCGCGCGCGATACGCGAGCGCTGACAGGCCTGACACCGACTCAGCTACTGCGCGAGCACCGATAACGATGAGCGAAGACCTGTTCTCCGCCCTCGATCACCTGGCTGCCACGTCAACTGTCGTGATCGATCGCCCCCGAGGGTCGGCACACCCGCGTTACCCCGCTGCGATTTATCCGCTCGATTACGGCTATCTCGACGGGACCGTCAGCGCGGACGGCGACGGGATCGATCTGTTCCGAGGCTCTGCCGTCGGCAACGGCGTTGTTGCCATGGCCGTTATTGCCGACATCGACAAGAAGGACGTGGAAGTCAAGATCCTTCTCGACTGCACTGCCGATGAAATCGGCACTGCCGCAGCATTTCTCCGCGACACTTTGGGTCTCGGTACCACTGTCTTGCGGCGCGAAGTCAGCTGAGTTCGTCGAATCGCGAAACAAGATGCTCCGCAACCCACTTCGCTTCCTCGATCAGCGGCCAACCTGCCAGGATCAGTGCAGTCAAACCGGTTCGGCCGCGAAGCGTGCGTACCGAGTCCGTGATCGAATCCGGATCGCCGACGTAGTACACCGCCGATGACCCGGTGCCGAAGATGTCGAGAGGCGACCACGCTGTGATACCCGCGTACAGCCCGTCACCGACGTACAACTCCTCCGGTTCCGGAAGTCGGCCGGAAGCAATCTTGTCCGCCCAGCCCTGCCGCTGTGCGTCGCGAGCGGTGAAAGTCTTGAGGTCTTGCTTCCCCTGAGTACGACGACGCACTGCGTTGTCCAAGACATGAGCGATCTGCTCGACGCCCGTCTTCTCGAACAACGAACGGAACCGGTCGTGCGCCTGCGCCTTGGTGGGGCGAACGATCACACCGGTCAGCGCACCGAAGTCAGTGAACTCGCGCCCGGCTGCCTCCGCCGCCGCCCGTGCGGCAGAGAATTTGTCTTCGATGAACGAAGTCTCGCGCAACATCGCCAGATAGGTGTCGAGCACCTTGCCTGAATTCGCCAGGCCTGCAGGCGAATCACCGGTACCCCACAGCGGAACCTGATGCCCAGCGGGCGCATCGATACGCAGTGGTGTGTTGGGAAAGTTCGACTCCGTGCCTTCGGCGTAGATGCGGCGGAAGTCCGCCCAGTACTGCTCCCCCAACTCGTAACGGTCGTCGTGGGGCACGTTCATGTCGTACTTGGTCAGGATGTTCTCGCGTCCGTTGACCGAGTTGATCAACAGTCGGCCACCGCTGAAGGCGTCGAAAGTCAATGCCTTCTCCGCCAGCAGTCGCGCCGGCGTCATGTTCGCGTAGACGGCGACGAGGAACTTCATGCGCGTGGTGTGCGCTGCCGCCCACGTCGCCGAAATGAACGGATCGTTCGGCCAGGTGGCAACAAGCGCACCTTCGAATCCGCCGTCGTCGATGGTCTTCGCGAGCTCGATCTGCCTGGCCCCGTCCACGGGGAACAGCCCACCGGGGCTCCACGGGTAGTCCCCGTCGGCCTGGGTGAGATACCAGAATGTCTTGACGCCCATCAGTTC
The DNA here is from genome assembly GCF_009707305.1 of Rhodococcus sp. AQ5-07. Taxonomy (NCBI): domain Bacteria; kingdom Bacillati; phylum Actinomycetota; class Actinomycetes; order Mycobacteriales; family Nocardiaceae; genus Rhodococcus; species Rhodococcus sp. AQ5-07. The sequence continues at coordinate 2,267,156 of NZ_CP046099.1, forward strand.
TGCACTCCAGCCGGCAGGTCGAACGATTCGATTCGGGCACGTGAGCGGATGGTGTCCGCATTCACGGTGTAGAGCGCGTCGAGGTACGCGACCGCGAAAGAACCAGGACCTGAGGCATTTTCCTCGGCGATCTCCGATGCCACGGCAACGTGCGTATGCGCGGCAACCAATCCGTCCAGCGCGGTCGGCGTAACGGCGAGGTAGGCAGCGACCAGGCCTCCCAGAGAGCAACCGGTACTGGTCACGCGCGGCAACAGAGCGCTGCCACCGGAGACTCGGATGCCCCGAACGTCGCCGCCACCATCGCGGCCGACGATGTAGTCGACCGGGCCTGATGCCGACACGGCATCCGCATGCTTCAGAAGTGACAGAGCGGCGGGCACTGCGTCGGCGGAGTCCGAGGCACTGTCGACGCCGCGGGTGTCACCCCCGAGTCCGGCCAGAGCGATGATCTCCGATGCGTTCCCGCGGATGGCGCTGGGGTGAAAGCGCAGCAGATCCACAGCGATACCGCTCCGCCAGGGTAGTCCGCCGACACCGACTGGATCCAAAACCCATGGCGTACCGGCAGTTCGGGCCGCTTCTGCGGAAATCAGGAAGGCTTCGGCTGTCCCGTCGTCCGGCGTTCCGAGGTTGACGAGCACTCCCCCGGCGACGGCAGCGAACCCACCCGCTTCATGAACGTTGTCGATGTGAGCGTTGCTTGCGCCGGCAGCGAGCAGAACATTGGTCAAGAAGTTCGCCGAAACGATGTTCGTCAGCGACTGGACAAGCGGTACCTGATCGCGGAGTGCGTCGATCGCCGACGCGACGGTTTCGACAGAGACAGTGTCAGACATGAGAATTCCTTCAGGACGGGAGGTATTTGGGGACTGCGGCGATTCAGGACCGCGGACATCGCACATCCGGATTCGCGCCACCGGGCTCACTGCCGACAACCATCGGCAAAACCGGATCTGCAGTCCATTCCTCCAACGAACCGTCGTAGACTTTGACGTCCGCGTAGCCGCTGCGGATCAGCGCAAGTGCGGTCAAACACGCCGAAACTCCGCCACCGCAATAGATCACGACAGGGCCGGTGGCGGTTGGTAGAACGTCGGCCGATTTCGACAAGACTTTCTCGACCGGAAGCATCCTGGAGTCGGAGTCGAGAAGACTCTTCGCGGACAGATTCACGCTTGACGGAATGTGTCCGCGTCGCGAGTATCGCGTCTTCTCGGTTCCCTCGTACTGCTCAGGCGCGAGAGCGCACACCAGCTTTCCGGCTTCGCCTCCGCTGGACAGCGACGCAACGCGAGGTAAATCGACCCACAGACCCAGATCCGTCACGCTCCAACGCGTCGACGCCGACGTGTGGGTTCCGTCGTCGCCGCTCGCGAGCGTGAAGCCGCGTCGAGTCCATTCGGCGAGGCCACCGTCGAGAACTCTTGCTTCGATGCCGGCGTTGCGAAACACCCACCAGAGCCGTGATGCCCAGGTGGTCGATCCCTGGTCGTAGATCACGATTGTCGCGCCCGGCTCGATACCACTGGATTGGAGATCGGAAACCAACTGCTCCGTTGGCGGGCGTGTGAAATGCAGCGCCGCTTCCCTTTCGGAGAAGACGTCCAGGAGGTCGACATGTCGCGAACCCGGGATGTGCGAGGAGACCCAGCCGCCGTACCCGGATTCCGGGCGGTAGTCGCCGTCAAATCGCGCGGGAGGAAAATGAACCGTCGCGTCGAGCACGGCGACGCCTCCCTCACGCAGCATCGCGTCGAGTTCAACGGCACTCACCAGCGGCGACGCGGTCTCTCCAGCCACTTCGGACCCTCTCCCTCGGAAACGAACAAGCACGAACCTAAATGAGTACTAGCGTATACGCAAGTACTCACTCGTCGTCGATGGCATAATCGAACGCGCTCTACTTGCATGCACAGGAATGGGGACACATGGATCTCGACGCCGATACGAGCACCACCGATCTGCTGGTGCCGGAGGCTGCGCTCGGCCGGTCCGATCAGACCTCGCGGCAGTACCTGCGCCTGCGAGCCGACATCCTGGCCGGCAAGTTCCCCCAGGGCGCTCCGCTGCACGAGACTCAATTATGCGAATCGTACGGCGCATCCCGCACCCCGATCCGGGAAGCACTCAACTGGCTCGCACACGACGGACTACTCGAACGAGCCGCTCGCGGTTTTCGTGTCCGTTCCGGCACACCCGAGGACGTCATCGAGATCTACGCGGCGCGGGTAGCCCTCGAATCGGAAGCGGCAGGCGCCGCGGCACTACGCCACAGCGATCTCGACCTTGCTCGCCTGGACGGATTACACGAGTTCTGCTGCACTGCAACCGAAGGCACCGAGGTGCGTTCCGGGAACTTCAAGTTTCACGAGGCCCTCTGGCAGGCCGCCCACAATTCCACGATCACCTCACTGCTGATCCGCCTCACCACCCAATTGCGAATCTACGACAGCGGCCCGCCGTCGAACTACGGCGAACCGGACCTGCTCAATTCGGAACATCAAGAGATCCTGAACGCCATCCGCGCCAGGGACGAATCGTCCGCGCGTGGCCACATGCGCAACCATCTCGAGCGCAGTCGCGACCAGCGGATAAGGATGTTCGCCAGCCGCTGACTCCAGACAGCCCAGAGTTCTGCATACCGACGCCTATGCCGCCGTCAGTCAGGCGGGGAGCGTGCCGATCTCGACGTCGTACACGCTCTCGGCCGGGCTCGACATCACTCGGTCCGCCATCTCCTGTTTGAGCACTGTCAGCCGTGACTCGTCTTCGGCTGTCCGGTCAGTCTTGCGGGAGAGAGTGATCAACTCGTCGACGACAAATCCCTCCCGAACAGTCAGCGTGGCGCTCGCGCCGCGATAGCCGACCCGAAAGACATACAGTGCGAGCGTATTTCCTCGTTCAGGCCGGGCCAGGGAACTGTCGACGGTGTACCGCCCTTCGGTCACTGCGCGCGTGACCAACTCGAACGCGTCGCGCACTCCTGGTCCGCCGTGTGCAGTGGTGACGACCAACTCGCGACGCTCGACGGAGCCTTCCCCGCCGAGCACACCGAGTGCGCGCTCGAGGACTTTGCAGGCATGCGCCACGCCTCCCGGTGCCTGCGGCCCGTGATAGCGCAGAGCATCGTCGTACGTGAAGTCGAGCGTCGTACCGTGATCGGTCACGATCAGCGAGTCGGTCATGATGGGCGTCCTTGCCGGTCAGTGCTGGCGGTCGATCGGATTGTTACGCGAGACGATGAGCGGATCGACCGGCGTGAAAGGAAATTGCGGCAGATCGCGTTCCGGAACACCGAACGAGGCCGAGAGAACGCCGCGCGAGAACGCGGAAGCCGTTGCACGGTAGCCTATGTCGCCCGGCGTCGGCTGGTCGAAGAAGATGAGGAAGTTGATGTCCTCGTCACCTAGAACCTCGATGTGATGGGGATAGGCACGCGGAACGAAATACACCTGACCGGGCTCCAGTAGGTAGGTGTCGAGCGAACCGACCGGATCGAGGACCGTCATCCGCCCGTGACCACGATGCACGTATCCCATTTCGGCAGTGACGGGATGCCAGTGTGGCTCACGCATTCCACTCTCGCGAATAGTCAACGAGTACATCGAAAGATCGTCCAGCGCCGCCCAATACTGCTTGCGCGCCACTTTCGCCTGTCCGTACGGGTATGCGAGAGGCGCGATCTGGCCGTCGAGATCGAAGAGATGCGCGTTGGGAAAGCCGGCGGTATCGGGAACGACGGCGGCGCCGTCCCGCCGAACTATCTGGGACGCATCGGCCCTACCGAAGACGTCGAAGGCTGACGCGGCGAGGTCGTAGGTATTGCCGAGCACCGCGTTCGACATTGCGCTGACGCTACTCTGCAACGAAAAGTGCTGCGGGAGAGACGTCCGCAGGGCAGCGATGATCTCCGTCTCCTCCCCTCCGACATTCTCGATGTGATAAATCGCGCCGGATTCGACGTGATACATCTGCCCCGTTCGCACCACGAAACTGGCGAACTCGTCGGCATTGCCCAACATCGAGACGAGCACGGTTCCGCTGGTGACGTACGCGATCTGGTTCGCGTTGACGTTCCATTGTGGTTCGCGGATCGCGCCGGGGCCGAGAACAATTCGTTTGATCGACAGACCGGACAGGATCGGCAACGAACTCGTGTCGAGTTGCGAGATCGATCCGAGTTCGTTCTCGAAGACACTGGGACCATCGCGCAGCGAGGCAACGTGTGTGGACATGGCCTTTGATCCTTTCGACTCTTATCCTTCCGAATCGCTGACGTCAGTCCTCGATGAAGGCAAGGATGTCCCGGTCCAGGGTCTGCTGATACGAGCCGTAAATTCCGTGCGGTGCGCCCGGATATACCTTCAGCGTGCCCTTCTTCACCAGCTTGATCGCCTTCTCCGCCGCTGCGCCGATCGGCACGATCTGATCGTCGTCGCCCTGAGCGATGAGGAACGGAACGTCGATGGCTTCGAGATCGGAGGTCTGATCGGTCTCCGAGAATGCCTTGACGCAGTCGTAGGCCGCGGCGAGGTTGACCAACATCCCCTGTCGCCAGAAGTCGTCCTTCGCCCCTTGCGAGACGTCGGACCCTTCGCGGTTCGCGCCGTAGAAGCTCTCGCTGAGATCCTTGTAGAACTGCGATCGATCTCGCAGAACTCCCTCACGAATGCCGTCGAACACCTCGATCGGTGTGCCTTCGGGGTTGCTGTCCGACTTGACCATGATCGGCGGAACGGCGCCGGCGGTGATCACCTTGTCCACGCGCCCCTTGCCGTGCTGCGCCGCGTAACGGACCACTTCCCCGCCGCCGGTCGAATGGCCCACCAGGATCAGGTCTTTCAGGTCGAGTGTGTCGATCAGCTCAGCCAGGTCCTTGGCATATGTATCCATGTCGTTGCCGGTGTACGTCTTCGACGAGCGACCGTGCCCTCGACGATCGTGCGCGATGGTCCGGTATCCGGCGTCGGCGAACAGCTTCATCTCGACCTGCCACGCGTCAGAACTCAGCGGCCACCCGTGGCTGAGGACGATCGGCCGGCCGACGCCGTGCTCGGTGTAGTAGATCTCGGTTCCGTCGGAAGTGGTGATGTAGGGCATGTTCTGCTCTTCTCTGTCGAGTCGTGGACTGAGGTCTGGACGCGGCGCCCGGTTTCCTCACTCTGCGAGTGCCCACTACGGGGGCAGTCGACTCATCGATCGACAGAAATCTGCATGGGGGCAGAAGACTCCGGCCCGACACCACGAAGTGTGGTGTCGGGCCGGACCCTTCAGTCAGAGGGGGAACGATCAGTAATCGTCCTCCGTGTAGACGATCATTCCGCGCAGGTTCTTTCCCTCGAGCATGTCGGCGTAACCCTCGTTGATCTCCTCGAGCTTGTAGGTCTTGGTCACCAACTCGTCGAGTTTGAGTGCGCCGCTTCGGTAGTGATCGAGCAACTTGGGAATCTGGGACCGTGGTCCTACCCCGCCGAAGATGGCTCCCTGCAAACGCTTCTGTAGAAGGGTCAGCTCGAAGAGGCTGAGCGTCACCTGCGAATCCGCGTAGTGCCCCATTCCGACGACCACGACCTGCCCGCCCTTGCCCGTCGCGCTGAGCGCGGGCTGAATGATGTCGCCGTGAATCTCGCCCACGGTGATCACGGTGACGTCGGCCATCTTGCCCCAGGTGATCTCGCCGATCACCGGTAGCGCTTCCTCGAGGAAGGCAAACGTGTGTGTGGCGCCGAATTCCTTTGCCTTGTCGCGCTTGAACTCGACGGGATCGATCGCGATCACAAATCGTGCTCCGGCTGACGCCGCACCCTGCACCGAGTTGATTCCGACGCCGCCGACGCCGACGACCACCACCGTGTCACCGACCTTGGCTCCACCGATCGCGGTGGCCGATCCCCAACCGGTGGCAACACCGCAGCCGAGCAAGGCCGCCTTGTCGAGCGGGATGTCCTTCTCGATCTTGATCACCGACGCCTCGTTGACGGTCACGTACGGCGAAAATGTTCCGAGCAGGCACATCTGGATGACCGGCTCGTCGTTGAGGGTGACGCGGTACGTCTTGTCGGAGATCGCCTGCCCGGTCAACAGGCCGGCTCCCTCGTCGCAGATGTTCTGCAGACCCTTCGCGCAAGACGGACAACGTCCGCACGCCGGGATGAAGGCGAGAACCACGTGGTCGCCTTCTTCGACGCTCGCGACACCCGGGCCGACCTTCGTCACCACTCCGGCGCCTTCGTGCCCGCCCAAGGCCGGGTAGAAGGGCAGCGGGCTGGCGCCCGTACGCAAATGTTCGTCCGAATGGCACAGCCCCGATGCGGCGAGTCGGACCTGTACCTCACCCGAGACGGGGTCCCCCAGCTCGACCTCTTCGATCTCCCATGCCTGACCTGGCGCCTTGACTACCGCTGCCTTGACCTTCACCTGCACTCCTCGAAATTCTTCGTGATGCACGGACGACGAAAGAACGCGCCGGCATTTGTGTCGCCGATCACACTCCACCTACGAGTGTGCCTGAAACTACTCGAGAATACCGCCGGTCCGTGCGCCCTTTTGGTACTCGGCGCTACCGGAAACGCGCACGGCTAGTATCAACACAGTGGCCAAGGGAACTCGCAAGACAAGAACTCGCAGCGGTACTCCCGAGCGAGGCGAGTCCGGTCCCGTCGCCGGTACTTTTCCGATCGATACCGGGACGTGCGAACTTGTCCGCGACCAGTACTCCGACGACAGCTGGATCATCCAGATCAACGGAGTGCCCAGTTCCCACGTGAACGTCACAGATCCGACGGTGCTCGATTTCGAGTACATGCGGTGGATCGCGCATCTGGTCGATTCCGAACGTGACAAGACCGAGCGTCTGCGGGTTCTGCATCTCGGCGGCGGAGCCTGCTCCATGGCCAGGTACTTCGCCGCCACTTACCCCGACGCGCGTCAGGTGGTTGTCGAAATCGACGGCGCCCTGGCCGAACTGGTGCGCGATTGGTTCGACCTACCGCGCGCACCGCTGCTGCGCATTCGTGTCGGTGAAGCCCGCGCCGTCACCGAAACTCTCACCGAGTCCACCCGAGACGTCGTGATTCGAGATGTCTTTGCCGGCAACACAACTCCGACTCCGCTGACAACAGCGCAATTCACCACCCACGTACGACGCGTGCTGGCACCGGGCGGTATCTACATCGTCAACTGCGGCGACACCCCGGATCTTCAGGGCGCGCGCAGTGAAGCCGCAACGATCGGTGCGCAGTTCGAACACATGGCGATCATCGCCGATCCCGCGATGCTCAAGGGCCGTCGCTACGGCAACATGATCATCGCGGGCAGCGACGTACCGATCGGCGGGCAACCCGCGCTCGCGCGCGAGTTACTCGGCGGCGGCGTTCCCGCCCACGTGTGGCAGGACGCCGAAGTCCGCAAGTTCGCCGCTAACGCGCCGGTTCGGCAGGACTGAGCGAAAACGCTACTCCCCGCCGAAGACCCTCTCCACCACAGCTTTTGCCCGTCGTGTGATGCGCAGGTAGTTGTCGAGGAACTCCCCTGCGTCGTCGCCGTATCCAGCGACCTGCGCCACCGCCGCGAGAACACGGCCCGGGCCGGGAAGCTGATCGGTCGGCTTGCCTCGCACCAGAACGAGGCAGTTGCGTGCCTTCGTCGCGGTGATCCAGGCGTCACGCAGCAGTTCGACGTCACCTTCGCTGAGCAGTTCCGCGGCGCCGATGGCGTCGAGAGTCTCGAGCGTCGACGTGTTGTGCAGCGACTCGATCTTGTCGGCGTGGCGCAGCTGCAGCAATTGCACAGTCCACTCGATGTCGGCCAAGCCACCGCGACCCAGTTTGGTGTGCGTCGCCGGATCGGCTCCGCGCGGGAGCCTTTCGGAATCGACGCGCGCCTTGATGCGCCGGATCTCGCGCACCGCCGCGTCACTGACGCCGCCTTCGGGGTAGCGCGTCTTGTCGATCATGTGCAGGAACCGCAGTCCCAGTTCAGGATCACCGGCAACCGGGTGCGCACGAAGCAGCGCTTGAATCTCCCACGCCTGAGCCCACTTCGCGTAGTACGCGTCGTACGACTCGAGCGTGCGAACCATCGGTCCGTTGCGGCCTTCCGGACGCAATCCGGTGTCGACTTCGAGCGGAGGATCCGTGCTCGGTGCCCCGAGAAGCTTGCGCACCTTGTCGGCAATGCTGTTGGCCCACTTGACCGCAACGGTCTCGTCGACGCCCTCGCGGGGTTCGCACACGAACAGCACGTCCGCATCGGATCCATAGCCGAGTTCGCCGCCGCCGAGTCGGCCCATGCCGATGACGGAGAAACTGGCCGGCGCCTCGGTCCCGAGTTCAGTGACGCTGGCCTTGATCACCGCGGAGAGCGATGCATTGAGCACCGCGGCCCACACCGAGGACAGCGCCTTGCAGACGGCGGGAACATCGAGCATGCCGAGGATGTCGGCCGAAGCGATGCGCGCAAGTTCGTGTCGCCGCAGCGAGCGGGCCGCGGCAACAGCACGATTGGGATCACTGTGTCGGCCGGAGGCGGTGAGTATTCCGCGAGCGACGTCCTCGGGCTTCGGCTCGACAAGGCGCGGTCCACTCGGCGAATCCGCGAACAAGCGAATCACGTCGGGAGCCTTGATGAGCAGGTCGGGTAGGTACGCCGACGAGCCCAGCACGGTCATCAGACGCTCGGCCACCGCAGCCTCGTCGCGGAGCAGGCGCAGGAACCACGTCTGGTCGACGAGCGCGTCCGAGAGCCTGCGGTAAGCGAGCAGACCTGCATCGGGATCCGGTGTGTCCGCGAGTGATTCGAGCAGAGTCGGCAACAGGAGCGCTTGAATGCGACCCTTGCGTGAAGCGCCACTCGTCAGTGCAGTCAGATGCCCGAGAGCATGCTCGGGTGCCGTGTAACCCAGAGCGGCCAACTGCCGAACCGCGGCTTCTGGTCCCAGGACCAGCGCTTCCTTGTCCATCCGCGCCACCGATTCGAGAAGCGGGCGGTAGAACAACTTGGCGTGCAGGCGGCGAATCCGATGCGAATTCCGCTTGATCTCGGCGCGCAGGACTCCCAGGGAATCCAGCCGACCGTCTGGCCGCATGTGCGCGGCGCGGGCCAGCCAACGCAGCGCTTCCTCGTCGTCCGGCGGCGGCAGGGTGTGTGTGCGCTTGAGCTTCTGCAACTGCAGACGGTGCTCGAGCAGGCGCAGGAATTCGTACGACGCAGTCAGGTTGGCGGCGTCGTCGCGGCCGACGTATCCACCCGCCGCCAATGCGGTCAGTGCATCGACCGTGCTCTGGACATGCAACGAACTGTCGGCGCGCCCGTGCACCAATTGCAGGAGTTGGACGGCAAATTCGACGTCGCGCAAACTTCCGCGGCCGAGTTTGAGTTCACGCTCACGCAGTTCGGGGGGAACCATTTCCTCGACGCGTCGACGCATGGCCTGGACTTCGGGGACGAAGTCCTCGCGCTCGGAGGCGATCCACACCATCGGGCTCATCGCCTCGGAGTACTGGCGACCGAGCTCCATGTCGCCGGCCATCGGACGAGCCTTGAGCAGTGCCTGGAACTCCCAGGTCTTGGCCCAGCGCTTGTAGTACGTGATGTGGGATTCGAGGGAGCGAACCAGTTCTCCGCGCTTGCCTTCGGGGCGCAGCGCAGCATCGACCTCGAAGAATGCGGAAGTACCGATACGCATCATCTCGCCGGCAACGCGGCTGGCCGTCGCATCGGCCGGTTCGGCGACGAACACGACGTCGACGTCGGAGACGTAGTTCAGCTCGCGCGCACCACATTTGCCCATGGCGATCACGGCGAGCCGGATCGGACAACTGCCCTCGGGGCACACCGTTGCGATAGCCACCGCCAGTGCGGCGGTCAGGGCAGCGTCCGCGAGATCGGAAAGCTGGTGACCCACAGTCTGATACGGAACTACTGGTTCGTTCTCGACGGTCGCCGCAAGATCAGCCGCAGCCAGCAGCATCAGCTGGTCCTTGTAGCTCTTGCGCAGAGCAACAACAGCTTCCGGCCCGGTCAGGGTGGCGCGGTAGGTCAGTGAGCCTTCGGTAGCGCCCTCGTCGAGGGTGGCGCCCACGGCCTCGAGCAACGCTGCGGTGGCCTCGTCCTTGGTCGGCAGAGCGGTTCCGTCGAGCAATTTCCAGCCGATCGGATCCGCGGCCAGGTGATCGCCGAAGGCCGACGACGCACCCACGAGTGCGAACAAGCGGCCTCGCAGGCTTTTGTCCTTGCGCAATGCCTGATCGAGTTCGCGCCACCCGTCGTCGAGCCCGTCCTTGATCCGCACAAGGGTGCGCAGAGCGAGGTCGGCATTCGCGGCACGCGAAAGCGACCACAAGAGTTCGATGCTCTCGGCGTCGACCCAACCGAGCTGACGCAACTCGTCGGCAGCGGTGGGCTCGACCAGCCCGAGTCGACCCGGTCCTGGAACTGCTGATCTCGCAGCGGGCGGTTTCACCGTCACAGACCGAGGTAGGTCTTGAGCTCGAACGGCGTCACGTGGCTGCGGTATTCCTCCCACTCACGACGCTTGTTGCGCAGGAAGAAATCGAAGACGTGTTCGCCGAGTGCTTCGGCCACCAGTTCCGACTTCTCCATCTCGCGCAGAGCGCTGTCCAAGTTGCTCGGCAGTTCCTTGTAACCCATGGCGCGGCGCTCGGCGGAGGTCAACGACCACACGTCGTCTTCTGCCTCGGGCGGCAAGGTGTAGCCCTTCTCGATGCCGCGAAGACCGGCAGCAAGCAGGACCGCGAAAGTCAGGTACGGGTTGCAGGCCGAGTCTGGGCTTCGGATCTCGACGCGGCGCGAGGACGCCTTGTTGGGCGTGTACATCGGGACGCGAATGAGAGCCGATCGGTTGGACGGGCCCCACGACGCAGCAGTGGGTGCCTCTCCCCCGTGGACGAGTCGCTTGTACGAGTTGACCCACTGGTTCGTGACCGCACTGATCTCGTTGGCGTGCTCGAGGATGCCGGCGATGAACGCCTTGCCGGTCTCGGAGAGCTGCATCGGATCGTCAGGATTGTGGAAGGCGTTCGTGTCGCCCTCGAACAGGCTCATGTGGGTGTGCATCGCGGAGCCGGCCTGATCACTGAACGGCTTGGGCATGAAGCTCGCCCGGACGCCTTCACCGATCGCGACCTCCTTCACGACGTATCGGAACGTCATGACGTTGTCGGCCATCGAGAGTGCGTCGGCGTAGCGCAGATCGATCTCCTGCTGACCCGGCGCGGCCTCGTGGTGACTGAACTCGACCGAGATGCCCATCGACTCGAGTGCGTCGATGGCGTGGCGGCGGAAATTCGGAGCCGAATCGTGCACGGCCTGGTCGAAGTATCCGCCCGAGTCGGCCGGGATCGGCGGAGTGCCGTCGATCGGGCCGTTCTCCAGAAGGAAGAACTCGATTTCCGGGTGGACGTAGCAGCTGAAGCCCAAGTCGCTGGCCTTGCTCAACTGGCGACGCAGTACGTGGCGCGGATCGGCCCACGACGGCGAACCGTCGGGCATCGTGATGTCGCAGAACATGCGCGCGGAATGTTGCGCACCGTCCTTGTGGGCCCACGGCAGGATCTGGAATGTCGAGGCGTCGGGCCGAGCGACGGTGTCGGCTTCGGAGACTCGTGAGAATCCCTCGATGGCGGAACCGTCGAATCCGATTCCCTCCTCGAAGGCGCCTTCGAGTTCGGCGGGGGCGATCGCCACCGATTTGAGGTACCCGAGAACATCGGTGAACCACAAGCGGACAAACCGAATGTCGCGCTCTTCCAGGGTACGAAGCACGAATTCTTTTTGGCGATCCATGCACGCGAGACTAAGCAAGCCACGTTAAATCTGTGTTACATCAGTGGTCCCGGTTAACAGAGTGATTGGTCACCATCGAATAGGCGCAGCGTACGGCGTCGCGCCGGTTAACATGTCAGACCCTCTTCCGGTGCCTTCAAGTAAACGAAGTAGTCGACGACGGCATCGTCGACGCAGGAGTTTCCGTCCAGAACCACCGTGTGTTGGGTTCCGTCGAACGTGATCAGGGCAGCGCCCAACTGCTTGGCGAGATCCACTCCGGCCTGATACGGCGTTGCCGGATCCTGCGTCGTGGAGACGACGACCAACTGAGGCAGGCCGGCATCGGCGAGCGCCTGGGGGTCGAGCGCGTGGGGGCTGCCGGTAGCCGGAACGGGCCAGAACGCGCACAGGTCGAGCGGCGCTTGACCCGTCCCGCGGCCGTCGTCGAGGAACGGCGCCGCCTCGCGGTACCGAGTGTCGGATTCGCCGGCCTCGGCGCGGTCGGTGGTTGCCGGATCGTCCACGCAGCGAATGGCGTTGAACGCGTCGTTGATGTTGGAGTAGCTGCCGTCATCCTCACGGCCTTCGTACATGTCGGCGAGATTGAGCAGCGAGTCGCCGCGTCCGTCGGCCAGACTCGACAGACCCCCACGCAGCGGCGTCCACAACTGTGGCGAATACAGAGCCTGCTGCACGCCCGTGATCGCGTCGGAATAACTCAGCCCGCGCGGATCGGTGGTCTGTGCCGGCTTCTCGATCAACGGATCGACGAGTGCCTGGAAGCGTGCCTGCGCCTGCGCCGGATCATCACCCAGCGGGCAATCCGTTCGCGAGACACAGTCGGCGACAAAGGCGTCGAACGCGCCTTGGAAGCCCTGCCCCTGCAAGACCACTTCGTCGACCGGATCCTGCTCGGGGTCGAGCGCGCCGTCGAGGACCATCGCTCGGACGTTCTGCGGAAAGGTTTCCGCGTACGTGGATCCGAGCCGGGTCCCGTACGAGAACCCGAGGTAGTTCATCTTCGGATCGCCGAGAACGCCCCGAATGACGTCCATATCTCGCACCACCTCGTAGGTACTGACATGAGCGAGGAACTCCGTACCGGTCCGCTCAGCGCACTTGGCGGCGTAGTCCTTGCTGTCCGCCTCGGCGAGAGCGATGCCCTCCGGCGTCATGTCGACGTTGACCTCCGCACGCTCCGCGTCGGTCTCCTCCGGCGTCAAACACCGAACCTGCGGGGTCGATGCCCCGATCCCCCGCGGATCGAAGCCGATCATGTCGAAACGTTCCTGCAGTTCGGTGCCCGAACCCGATGTCGCCATCGACAGCCCGGACCCACCCGGCCCGCCGGGGTTCAGCAACAGTGAGCCGATGCGGTCGCCGGTTGCCTTCGAACGCGAGATCACCACCTTCGCGGTGTCGCCGTTCGGATTCGCGTAGTCGACGGGAACGCTCACCTCGGCGCAGTCGACCCCACGCCCCAGCGGCGCAGTTCCTTCTTCGACAAATTGGTCGCACGAACCCCAGTCGAGCGTCTGCTCGTAGAATTTCTCGAGGCCGGACGGCACCGCGGACGCGGCAGAACCAGCAGGTTCCACTGATTCGGGCGTGCCTTCCGAACTGGTGCAACCGACAACCAACACGAGCACTGCTGCGCTTCCGGCGAGGGCACCGGAGAGGCGAACGAACTTCGACATGCCATTGATGGTGCCAGGAAACCTCGGTAGCCAGCGGTTCGCCTCGGTTCGGCACCTAACTGACAGGCACGCGGCGATGTGACCCATTGCACCCCGTCAACTATTCGTGTCGGCGATGTCCGGTGGCAGACTGAACACGTCATCACCCACACCCGGGGACCCGAAGGCGATCAACGCTCAGGGCCTCGAGGCCAGAAAGGGACAACGATGTCCGAAACACCTCTCTATGGTTCTGTACCCACTGCAAGCTCTACTGATGCACCGAAGCGTAAGACGCGCATTCACCACCTCGCCGAGATGAAGCAGAACGGCGAACGCTGGTCGATGCTCACCGCTTACGACTACTCCACGGCACGCATCTTCGAAGACGCAGGCATCCCGGTGCTGCTCGTCGGCGACTCTGCCGCCAACGTCGTCTACGGCTACGACACCACCGTGCCGATCACCGTCGACGAACTGCTCCCGCTCGTGCGTGGCGTGGTTCGCGGCGCCCCGCACGCACTCGTCGTCGCCGACCTCCCCTTCGGCACCTACGAGGGTTCCGCCGAGCAGGCCCTTGCGACTGCGACACGGTTCATGAAGGAAGGCCTCGCGCACGCCGTCAAACTCGAGGGCGGCGAGCGGATGAGCAAGCAGATCGCGGCTATCACCTCGGCCGGCATCCCCGTCATGGCTCACGTCGGATTCACCCCGCAGAGCGTGAACTCGCTCGGCGGATTCCGCGTCCAGGGTCGCGGCGACGCGGCCGAGCAGCTTGTGGCGGACGCCATTGCAGTCCAGGAAGCCGGAGCGTTCTCCGTCGTCATGGAAATGGTTCCGGCCGAGATCGCGGGCCAGGTCAGCCGCAAACTCACCATCCCCACCGTCGGCATCGGGGCCGGTTCCGAATGCGACGCTCAGGTACTCGTCTGGCAGGACATGGCGGGTTACACGAGCGGTAAGACAGCCAAGTTCGTCAAGCGTTTCGGTAACGTCGGTGACGAACTGCGTTCCGCAGCCGCCGCCTATGCATCAGAAGTTCGCACTGGCGCTTTCCCGGCCGCAGAACACAGTTTCTGATCCGAGACCGGCGAACGCCGCCTGTCTCTCAACCAGCCAGGGGTGCGTTCAATGATCGGTAACCGTCGAAGTTCTACTGCCGCAGCTGTAGTCGGCGCGGCAGCTCTCGTCACGGTGCTGAGCGGATGCGCGGGAGGGTCCACCAACTCTCCCGCGCCCAGCAGCACTACGCCCGCGAGTTCCACCAAGACGGCGCCGGCAACAACCTCCGCGTCCGGTTCGACGTTCACCGACGCTCAGGTCCAGCAGTTGTGTTCGGATATGGAAGGGCAGCTGCAGAACTGGCGGACCGTCACCCCGACGCTCGGCAAGGGCGGACTGAACACGATCGTCATCACGTGGGCGACGCAGAACGGCATCAACCTGCTCGATCTCGCCCAGAACCGCGAAAGCATCGACGCGGCAACCTCGGCCGCATGCCCGGACGTCCGAAGCGGCGCGATTTCCGCACTCGAGATCCCCGATCTCGCCTCCGGGCTGGTGGGCTTCTGATGAGCGAAACGTCAGCACCGCCGTCGGCTCTGAGGAGTCTCTATCCCCCGATCGAACCCTTTGTCACCGGCTTCCTCGACGTCGGTGACGGCCAGAGCATGTACTGGGAAGTCAGCGGAAATCCGGACGGCAAGCCGGTGGTGTTCCTGCACGGTGGCCCCGGTGGCGGTGCACAACCGGCGATACGCCAGTTCTTCGATCCGGCCGCATATCGCATCGTTCTACTCGACCAGCGCGGCTGCGGGCGATCCACCCCGCACGTTGCCGACGGCGCCGACCTGTCGGTGAACACCACGGACAAGCTGCTGGCCGACATCGAAGCCCTGCGCGAACATCTCTCGATCGACAAGTGGATGGTATTCGGGGGGTCCTGGGGTTCCACGCTTTCCATCGCCTACGCCGAAACGTTTCCCACGCGCGTCACGGAACTGGTTCTGCGCGGGATCTTTCTCCTGCGTCGTAGCGAGATCGACTGGTACTACAACGGCGGCGCGGGAAACATCTTCCCGGAGCGCTGGGACAAATTCCTCGAACCGGTACCCGAGGCGCACCGCGGCGAAGACCTCGTCGCGGTCTATCACCAACTGCTCCATTCCGAAGACCCCGACGTCGCGGCCCGGGCAGCGATCGCCTGGTCGGCTTGGGAAGGATCGACGAGCTACCTGTACCCCCAGGCGGACAAGATCGAACAGAACTCCGAGACCAGGTTCGCCTTGGCCTTCGCTCGTATCGAGAACCACTACTTCGTCAACGGCGGATTCTTCGACGAGGGCCAGCTCCTACGCAAAAGCTCCGCACTGCACGGCATTCCGGGGACGATCGTCCAGGGCCGCTACGACGTCGTCTGCCCCGCCACCAGCGCCTGGGCGCTGCACAAGGCGTGGCCCGAATCCAAGCTCGTGATCGTCGACGACGCGGGACACTCCGCGATGGAGCCCGGCATCGCACATCACTTGGTGGAAGCCACCGATTCGTACCGGTAGCGCCCTACGCCGGGAACGTGAATTCCACCGTCCGTTTGACCGTGTCGACGGCGGTGAGTCGCACCTTTGCGCGCTCACCGTCGTCGGGCGTTCCGACGCATTTCGCAATCACTGCGACCGACGGGACAAACACTTCCGCCGAGCGCTTTCCGTCCTTGGCGCGCATCACCACCGCGTCGAAGACCTCGCCGACCCGACCGTCGAGCAGCGTGGACTCGGTCAGATCGATGCACGCGCGGTCGACCTTGTTCGCCAGTGAGTCGGACCCACTCATGATGTCGGGCAACTCGGGAAGGGCGGTGCGCACCCATTCCGGTACTGGCGTACCAGCTGTGATCGCCAGACACACCTCGGTGCTGAAGCGATCGGACAGCCGGCGCAGTGGAGCCGTCACATGAGCGTAGGGCGCTCCGATCCCCGCATGCACCGTCAACTCCGGTAGCTGGCCGTCGAA
Source organism: Rhodococcus sp. AQ5-07 (assembly GCF_009707305.1). Taxonomy (NCBI): domain Bacteria; kingdom Bacillati; phylum Actinomycetota; class Actinomycetes; order Mycobacteriales; family Nocardiaceae; genus Rhodococcus; species Rhodococcus sp. AQ5-07. The sequence goes on from NZ_CP046099.1 coordinate 2,283,631, forward strand.
GGCCGCGTAGTCTGCGCCGCGCAGCAACGACGGCGCAACCGACATCAGCGCCATCGTCGACGGCTCGTTGGAATCGAGTCCGGCAAGAATCTGCCCGACGCTTCGACCCTCCCGCCACGTGATACCCAGCGCCACTGCAGTTCTCCGCAGGGTGCGAACCGCGGACTCCTCGGCCGGCGGCAGCGTGCGAAGCAGCCCGATACCTGCGTCGATCATCATGCGGCCGGCACACATCCCGGTCAGCAGCGACACTTCTGCGTTCCAGTCGTCCGCTTCGGTGCGTGGCTCGAGCTCGATCCGCCAGCGAGCCGAGGACTCGTCCTCTGGCTGATCCCGAACCACTGACTGCTCGGGCAGTTTCAGCTCGATGGCGCCCCTGGCAACCGCCGAGGCACTGCGCAATCGTCCGAATTCCGGTAGTGCGGCGATCGACGGATGCAAGGTGCCCGCGTCGGCGTCACGTTGCACGGTCGAATAATCCAGACGCGCCACCGATTTCACCAGAGCGCGTCTCACCTGCCATGACGTGGGCTCGGCCTGGGCGTCCAACTCGATACGCCACAGTGCTGCGGGGCGAACCACGTCCGGCAGCAGACTCGCCGATCCCTCCGACAACGCCCGAGGATGCAGCGGAACGGAACCGTCCGGGAGATAGAAGGTTTGGCCACGCTTGCGGGTTTCGACGTCGAGCGCACCGCCCGGCGTCACCACCGCCGCGACGTCGGCGATCGCGTAGTGCACGACGTACCCGGTCGAGGTCTTCTCGATGTGCACTGCCTGGTCGAGGTCCATCGATCCGGGAGGGTCGATGGTCACGAAGGCGATACCCGTTTCGTCGACGCGCCCGACACCGAAACGATCCACGGCATTCTCGGCCTCGGCCTGCGCCGCGGCCGAGAATGCTCCCGGCAAGTCGAACTCCGCCCGAACCACTCCGAAGTCGATTCCCTGCACCATCATTCGACTTGCGGGCACGCATCCTCCATGATCGGTTCGGGCCGGTGTAGCAGCTGTACCGGTCCCAGTTGTTCGAGTCCCAGTTGTTCCAAGTCTCAGTTGTTCCAGTCTTCGTCTGCCCGATCGGCGGCTTTGTTGCGTTCGGCAGCGATCTTCAATGCATGCTCGGCAGAGTCCCGATCAGGGTACGGCCCCATCCTCGTCAACGAGGACGCGCCCTTTCCCTGCGTGACGGAACCGTCGGACACGTCGAAGTACCAGAGTCGATCTTCATCAGTCATATCCACAGTGTGACATCAGAGTGAGATAGAAGCTTGTAGATCGCTGTGAGACTGATATTCTTTCTACTTGGCCTGGCAGGTGAGAACCGGACATTCGAACGGTGAGTTCTGCTTGAATGCCCAACACAAGCTACGAACAGAAAATGGAGTGCGCATGTCCGCAATTCTTTACGATTACCTCCTCCCGCTCATGGGCCATGACGCGGCAACGTACTGGGCTACGCTGCTGGTCATCAAGCCTGTCTGACAGCTTTTCGAACAAGAGAAGACCCCCACCGATCCGGTGGGGGTCTTCTTTTCTCACTGTGCAGATCGCGGGCGGACGAGTCGGCGTGTAAGCCGGATCCTGTCCTGCGGCACCGAAGTGCCGAGTGGCGACCATCCATCTGGGCACACCGTCGCCGGGTGCCTCGAGCGGTTCACCCGCAGGCTCGGGCGAGCAGCCCTCGAACACCTGCGCAGCCGCACCGCGAGCGATGCGACCTTCAACCTTGCTCCGGGCGGGGTTTACCTAGCCACCCCGGTCACCCGAGGTGCTGGTGCGCTCTTACCGCACCGTTTCACCCTTACCTGCCTCGAAAGGCAGGCGGTCTGTTTTCTGTGGCACTGTCCCGCGAGTTGCCTCGGGTTGCCGTTAACAACCGCCCTGCTCTGTGGAGTCCGGACTTTCCTCGGCCCCAGGCCTGTGCGTGGTACACGCTGGTTCCAGAAGCCGCGGCCGCCCGGCCAACTCGTCCGCCCCCGTATGCTACCGGGCGCCTGTCGGTGGCCGGCACTATGGTCACCTTATGACTCGGTACGTGGCCCTGCTACGCGGTATCAACGTGGGCGGCATCAACATCAAGATGGCGGACCTGGCGAGAGTCTTCGGCGACCTCGGATTCCAAGGCGTGAAAACCGTCCTGGCCTCGGGCAACGTTCTGTTCGACAGTCCGAGCACCGACATCTCGTCGCTGAAGAAACAGATCGAATCTGCCCTCGCCCGCGAGTTCGGCTACGAGGCTTGGGTATTCGTCCTCGACATTCCGACGCTGCAAGCGATCGTGGACAACTACCCGTTCGACCGAGAACGCGAGGGTTGGCATGCTTACGCGATGGTTGCCTCCGAGCCGGAAATCCTCGAGGAATTGAGTGCTGCGGCAGCGCAACTCGATGCCTCGGTCGAACGCGTGGTGGCCGGCGACGGAGTCCTGTACTGGGAGGTCGAGAAGGGGCAGACCGTCAAGAGCGCGTTCGGCCGGAACACCGGAAAACCGAAGTTCAAGGCGTTCACCACAACCCGAAACCTGAACACGCTCTACAAACTGCTCAAATGACGCTCGCCCCGACACGGAGCACCAGCGCGTGACTCTTCTACCGATCCTGCTCGTCGCCGTCGTCCTCGTCTTCGCGATAGTGCGTCCACGTGGGCTTCCCGAGATCGTCATCGCCGGGCCGGCAGCTGTCGTCGTTCTCCTGACCGGTGTCGTCACTCTCGACGAAGCCCGCGAAGAACTGACGAGCATGGCACCCACCGTCGTCTTCCTGGTTGCCGTGCTGGTTCTCGCTCATGCCGCGGACGCTCTCGGCGTCTTTCGCTGGGTCAGCCAGATCCTGCAGCAAAAATCCCTCGCCGATCCGCACCGGTTGCTGATTTACGTATTCGGCGCGGCTGCCCTGACCACCGCGGTCCTGAGCCTCGACGCCACCGTCGTACTTCTGACACCCGCAGTGATCGCGGCCGCACGATCCATCGGAGCAAGTCCGCGGCCCCATTCGTATGCCAGTGCGCACCTGTCGAACTCGGCGTCGACGCTTCTGCCGGTGTCGAACCTGACCAACCTCATCGCTTTTGCTGCAACAGGTTTGACGTTCTTGCACTTCACCGCGTTGATGGCGTTGCCGTGGGTCGTGACGATCGCTGTCGAATATCTGATCTTCCGACTGTTCTTCCGTTCCGAACTCGTCCGCTCGGAAAACACAGAGCCACCGGCAAGTAAAACTTCCTCGCCTGCGCCGAGTCTGCCGCTGGCGGTGATCGGACTGACGCTGGTCGGTTTCGCGGTTTCGGGTTTCTTCGGGATCGAACCCGCCTGGATCGCTGTGGTGGGTGCGAGTGTTCTGGGAGCGATCGCTCTGGCTCGGCACCGTACGACCGCCGCCAAGATGCTCTACGCTGCCGACCTCTGGTTCTGCGCGTTCGTCCTGGTTCTCGGGATCATCGTCGCCGGAGTCGCGAACGGGCCGGTGGGAGAATGGATTGCGCAGATCCTGCCAGGCGACACCAGCTACGGATCACTGCTATTCGTCGCCGTGGTCGCCGCGCTCGCGTCCAACCTCGTCAATAACCTGCCGGCAACCTTGCTGATGATCGCGGCGCTCGGGACGGGAGCACCTCCAGGCCTGGTGCTCGCGATGTTGATCGGCGTCAACCTCGGGCCCAACCTCACCTACGTGGGCTCTCTCGCGACAATGCTCTGGCGACGAGTTGCCACCAGCGCGGGTGCACCGCCCACGCTTGCGACGTTCACTCTGCTCGGGGTCATCACGACGCCCCTGACGCTGCTCGCCGCCGTGAGTGCCCTGTGGTTGGTGATCTGATCAACGGCTGATCAGCAGTCGGGGCATTTTCAGCGAAGATGTGACGTGTCGTTGACCAACCGGACCGAGGCTCCCCCGTCTGGATAGAACTCGGTGATACTCAGCGACGCCAGATCCAGATGCAACCGGTACAGCAACGACGGCCCGGCATCGAGGGCCAGCTGCACCAACGTCTTGATCGGGGTGACGTGAGAAACGACCAACAGCGTCGCGCCGCCGTAGGTCGAGATCAGGTCGTCACGCGCGGCGACGACTCGTTCTCGTACCTCGTCGAAACTCTCGCCGCCGGGTGGGCGCACAGAAGTGTCCGAGAGCCATTCGCGATGCAGGTCCGGATCGCGCTCGGCTGCCTCGCGGAAGGTGAGTCCGTCCCAGTCGCCGAAATCGGTTTCGATCAAACCTTTGTGCTCGACGACGGGAAGACCGAGCACGCGGGCCGATGCCTCTGCCGTCTCACGGGTCCTGCCGAGGGGTGAGCAGACGATGGCGTCGATACCGCCGCGGTTCCCGAAGCGTGCAGCCGCGCCGGCGGCCTGCGCGCGGCCCAATTCCGTGAGCTCAGGATTGCCGCGTCCGGAGTAGCGGCGATCGACCGACATCGCTGTCTGTCCGTGACGTAGCAACAACATTCGTGTCGGCTTGCCGGTGGTGGCGATCCATCCCGGAGAGCCGGCGATCTGCGGTTCCGACGTCTCTTCTGACGGCGCGGCGGGTGCAGCTGGTGCGGGGGTCGCGGTTTCGATGCCGGCAGCAGCGTCCATCGCCTCGTTGGCAAGACGATCGGCATGAGAATTCTCGCCGCGCGGAATCCACGTGTAGGTCACTCGCGAGAACTGCGTCGCCAACTCGGCTGCGCGTCGCTGCAGCGGAATCATGTCCGGGTGCTTGACCTTCCAGCGCCCGGACATCTGCTCGACGACCAGCTTGGAGTCCATACGGACGTCGACCGTCGACGCTCCGAGTTCACCGGCAGCGGTCAACCCTGCGATCAGCCCGCGGTACTCGGCGACGTTGTTGGTCGCTATTCCGATGCTTTCCTTGCGTTCGGCCAACACCGAGCGGGTGGAGTCGAAGACCACGGCGCCGTAGCCGGCCGGGCCGGGGTTGCCGCGCGATCCACCGTCGGCCTCGACGATGACCTGCGTGGGAGTCACAGACCGGACTCCTTGGTACGCACCATGATTGCATTGCACTCTGGGCAACGAACGACGACGTCGGCCGGTGTCGCGGCGATTCGGGAGATCTCGCCGCGGTCGATCTCGATCCGGCAAGCGCCACATCGGCGTGCCTGCAGAAGCGCCGCGCCCGGTCCGCCCAGGGTGCGCTGCTTCTCGTAGACAGCAAGGAAATCGGCGGGGAATTCACCGACAAGTCGTTCACGATCGGCGGCGCAACGCTCTTGCGCCTTGTCCAGATCGGCGACGGCGTCGTCGCGGCGACGCTTGGCGTCGATCAGCTCTTCTTCGGCCTGGGACAGCTGGGCACCGGCATGATCGTGATCGGCCTGCAACGCCTCACGCTGCTCCATCACTTCGAGCAACTCGTCCTCGAGGAGCCCCTGACGCCTGACCAGGCTGCCGAGTTCGTGTTCGAGTTCGGTGAGCTGCTTCGCCCCGACCGACCCACTCTGCAACAGAGTGCGGTCACGATCCTCGCGCTGACGAACCGCGTCGACCTCGCCTTCGAGCTTGCGGATGTCGCGATCGATGTCGTCGATCTGGATTTCGACGGCTACGGACGCATCTTTACGGCTGATTCGCTCGGCCTCGAGACGTTCGACTTCCTTCTGCTCGGGAAGCGCTCCGCGTCGGTGGGTGATCCGAGTGAGCTCAGCATCCACCCCGGCGAGGTCGAGAAGCTTGGATTGCACCTGTGGTTCGACGTTCACGCTGTATAACTCCTGCTGTAAGTCCGATGTCGGCAGTGCTCGCGAAGGACGGCTCTCGAAGAACTGCTCTTGAATTGTTCGTGCAACCGTACCTTGCAGAGCGCTGCACTAATGCGCACTCAAACACCACGGATCGGTGCGAATTGTCGAAACCCGGCTTTCCCACCCCGGATTGTCGGCAAACGCGGCGTCGAGCACCGATTTCGCCTGCGCACACCACGGGTATTCACTAGCCCAATGGGCGACGTCGACCAGTGCCGGGCCACCGGCACGAAGATGCTCGTCCGCGGGATGATGCCGCAGGTCCGCAGTGACGTAGACGTCGGCGCCCAGCGCCGCCACCACGTCCAGATACGAGTCGCCGGAACCGCCGCACACCGCCACGATACGAACGGTCGCGTCCGGATCTCCGGCAGCGCGAACACCCCACTCGGTCGAGGGCAGTGAGCGCGCCACTCGCGCCGTGAACTCTCGCAATGTTTCGGGGTGCTCGAGCTCACCCACCCGCCCCAGACCGAGCGAACTGGGGAACGCTGCGAGTTCGAAGACATCGAAGGCTGGTTCCTCGTACGGGTGGGCGGCACGCAATGCGCCCAGCACCGCACTTCGCTTTCCGCGTGGGGCAATCACTTCCACACGATCCTCGCGAACCTGCTCCACAGCGCCGACAGTCCCGATCGTCGGATTCGCACCGTCGGCTGGCAAGAACTGACCCGTACCGGTGACCGTCCAACTGCACTGGCTGTAGTCGCCGATCCGCCCAGCCCCGGCCTCGAAAAGTGCATCCTGCACGGCCGATGCATTCTCCACCGGAACCATGACGACCCACTTGTCGAGCGGCTGCGTCGGCTTGGGTTCGATCGGGCGCAGCACGGTCAGGCCCAGAGCCTGCGCCAACGCGTCGGACACTCCAGGGTCGGCGGAGTCCGCATTGGTGTGCGCCGAGAACAGTGCGCACCCCGCCTTGATGAGCTTGTGGACCAACGCACCTTTGGGTGTGTGAGCACCGACGGTGTCCACCCCACGCAGCAGAAGTGGATGGTGAACGACCAGAAGGTCGGCACCGGAGGCGATGGCGTCGTCGACCACTGCCTCGGTCGGATCCACCGCGAAAATCACTCTCGTCACCGCGTCCGCAGGATCGCCGCAGACCAGACCGACCGAATCCCACGATTCCGCCAGGGCGGGCGGATAAGCAGATTCCAGCACAGCTATGACGTCCGCAAGAGTTGGGCCGCTCACAAGATCTCCTTCATCGCTTCGATCAGTACCGAGACCTGCTCGGCTGGACGGACGGCAACGCGCAACTGATCGGGCCCGAGTCCGGGAAAGGTGTCGCACCGGCGAACGGCGATACCGCGGGCTCGCAGGTGCTCTCGCATCGAGGCGCCGTCGCGGACGTCGATGAGCACGAACGGCCCCGCAGCGGGTTCGTGCACGGCAATCCCGATCTCGGTCAGTCGCCGGGACATGTCTTGGCGGTCTGCCGCAATCGCTTCGGCTTTGATCCTCGACTGCTCGACCGCGAACGGTTCGCAGCACGCCGTGATGGCCTCGATCTGCAGACTGCCCAATGGCCAGTGGGCTCGGCCGTGAGCCAATCGAGCGAGAAGATCCGGAGAGCCGATCGCGTACCCACACCGCAATCCGGCGAGTGCCCACGTCTTGGTCAGGCTCCGAAGCACCAGTACATCCGCCGACTCGACACCTGCGATGCTCTCCGCTTCGCCGGGGATCGCGTCGCCGAATGCCTCGTCCACCACCAGGATCCGGCCCGGCCGACGCAACTCCAACACATCGGCCTTGGGGTGAAGCACGGACGTCGGATTGGTCGGATTGCCCAGAACGACAAGGTCCGCGGATTCTGGTACCTGCGCGGCCCGAAGCGCGAAAGGCGGCTCCAGAATCACCTGCGTCACCGGTACACCGGCCTCTCGCAGCGCCAGTTCCGGCTCGGTGAAGGACGGATGGATCAGCGCTGCCGACCGAGAGCCCAGGCGCGGCAGCATCGCGAATCCCTCGGCACCGCCCGAGAGCAACAACACCTCTTCGGGCCGTCGCCCGTGCCGATGCGCGACGGTTTCGCGGGCTTTCAGTTCCGCTGCAGCCGACGGGTACGAACCGAGCGTGGACAGTCCTGCGGCCAGCCGATCCCGCAACCACTTCGGTGGGCCGGAGCCTTGAACGTTGACGGCAAAATCGAGTAACCCGGGCTCCGCTTCGACATCGCCGTGATGTCGCAAGCTCTCCAGGTCAACCGTTCCGGTACTCACCCGGTCAGCCTACGGTCGAGCACCGTGCGCGGACATCACCCCTGCCGTCCGGGACAATGAGTGCCGTGATGACACCACCCCTCGACCGTTTTCCTGTAGTTCTGTTCGATCTGGACGGAACCATCACCGATTCCGCTCCCGGCATTCACGGCGGCTTCCGACATGCGTTGGCAACTGTCGGCCATCCGGAGCCGACGGAAGCGATGTTGGCATCGGTGATCGGCCCGCCGATGGTCGATACCTTCAGGTCACTCGGTATGGCCCCGGCGGACGTGGATCGGGCGATCGCCGCGTACATCGAGCGTTACGACGCGACCGGGTGGCAGGAGAACTCGGTGTACGAGGGTATGGACGTCGTCCTGGGTAAAGCTCGCGCGAGCGGCACCCGACTGGCCGTCGCCACCTCGAAGTCGGAGCGATTCGCCATTCGAATCCTCGAGCATTTCGGCCTGGCCGAGCACTTCGAGTTCATCGGCGGCGCAAGTGACGACGGAACTCGTCGGGCGAAACCCGATGTGATCGCGCACTCGCTGACCTCACTCGGGATCACTCCCGTCCTCGCCGCCGACGGCGGAACCCCCGACGTACTCATGATCGGCGATCGTGATCACGACGTGCTCGGCGCCGCGAAGTACGGCATCCCCACCGTCGTCGTCGAATGGGGCTACGGTTCCGCCGAGGAAGCGCGGCAAGCGTTTCGCTCCGTATCGTCGGCATCCGAACTGGGAGGACTTCTCGATGGCCGCCTCTGAACCACTCCGTGTGACTGAACCACTCCACGTGACGTTTGTGTGCACCGGCAATATCTGCCGGTCACCAATGGCCGAAAAGATCTTGCTCGCGCATCTGGGCCGTGAAGGCCTTGCCGACCGGGTGCGTGTCAGCAGCGCCGGTACCGAGGGGTTTCACACCGGTAGCGAGGCCGACGAGCGGACCAACGTCGTGCTCCGAGCGGCCGGATATCCGACGGGCCACAGCGCCGCGCAGGTCAATGCAGATCATCTCGCCGCCGATCTTGTCGTCGCCCTCGACACCGGGCACGAACGTGAGCTTGCTCATCTCGGCGTGCCCACCGAGCGTCGGCGCCTACTGCGATCGTTCGACCCCGAGGCGGACGGAGAATCGGTTCCGGACCCGTACTACGGGGATCAGGAGGACTTCGAACTGGTTCGAGACCAGATCGAAGCGGCCATTCCCGACATACTCGACTGGATCCGCGAGCGAGCCTGAACCCGGAGCAAAATTCACTCCCGTTCGGGCAACGGATACCGTGGACGTGTGCGAAGACTGAAATTCCTGTTGCGGCCCGGTTGGTTGGTACTGGCAGCTGTGGTCGGGCTCTTCGCCTACCTGTGCTTCACCGTGCTCGCTCCGTGGCAGCTCGGCAAGAACACGAAGACCGAGCACCGCAATGATCTGATCTCGAACTCGATCAACGCGGAGACCGTGCCGATCGGTGATGTCATCGCCGATTCGACGATCGCACCGGACGACGAATGGCGAAACATCACCGCGGCAGGTACCTATCTGCCCGACGCCGATATCCTCGTCCGCCTGCAGTCCATCGAGGGCGCGCCGTCGTACGAGATCCTGACGCCTTTCCGCCTGGACGACGGCCGCACGATCCTCGTCAATCGCGGATACGTTCGGCCGATCAACGGCGCCGAGGCACCGCCCATCGCTGCGCCGCCGACCGATCCGGTCACTCTCAACGGCCGTGTGCGCCTGTCGGAAGGCACTGCTCCCGGCCGAGTTCCGATGTTCGAGGACGGCGCGAAGCAGGTCTACTCCATCGACGCACAGCCGATCGGCGAGTTCATCGGAACGGACCTGATCGACGCGTACATCCAACTCGAACCCGACCAGCCCGGCGGTCTCGGCACGATCCCGCTCCCCCAACTCGACGCGGGCCCCTACCTCTCGTACGGGTTCCAATGGCTGGCGTTCGGCATCATGGCGCCGCTCGGACTGGCTTACTTCATTCGCGCCGAGTGGCGCGAACGTCGCAAGGAAAAGGCAGCTCAAGCAGCTGTGGACGGTTTCGCAGCCGACGACGCCGCTGCCGAGACGACCCCGGAAGCGGCAGTGTCCGCGCCTGCCGCACCCCCCGGCGAACCGGCTCGTACCTTCAGCCGTCGCAAGAAGCCCGAGCCGGAATCAGTGCCGCTCACGGCGCAGGAAGCCAAACTTGCCGATCGATACGGCAATGCCCGCTGAAATACCCGCTGACACCACAGCTGCACTGATCTGCACCGCCGACGAAAGCCTCGCCGCGCGGCGCAGATCGTTCGGCGTCGGCACAGGCCCGCGGCCGAGGACGGGACGCATCTCCACCCCGTGCGCGTACTCGGTCCGACCACCCAACGAAATGCCCAACGCCCCTGCCGCCGACGCTTCCGCGACGCCCGCATTGGGGCTTGGATGAGCCGCTGCGTCGCGTTTCCACGCTGCCAGTGATTCCTGAACCGAGCCGCCCACCACCGGTGCACACGCAGCCGTCAGCGCACCTGTCAGCCGAGCGGGGACGATGTTGACCAGGTCGTCGAACCTCGCCGCAGCCCACCCGAATCTGAGGTACTTCTCGGAGCGGTAGCCGATCATCGCGTCGAGTGTGTTGGCAGCGCGGTAGACGAACAGACCTGGCACGCCCGCAATTGCGCCCCAGAACACTGCGCCGACGGTTGCATCCGAGGTGTTCTCGGCAACCGACTCCAGTGCTGCACGCGTGAGGCCCTCCTCGCCCAGCACCGAGGGATCGCGTCCGCACAGTGAAGGAAGTAGCTCACGCGCTTTCGTCAGGTCGCCGTCGACCTGTGACGCCTCCAATCGAGCGGCCATGTCGATGCCGGTGCGTGCAAGCGACGTCCCGCCGAGCACGGCCCAGGTAGCTATCGCCGTCGTACCCGTCACGGCCGCCCAACCGGCCCGGCGCGACGCTGCTTCGGCTGTGAGGCCAAGTCCTGCGGTGCCGGCCAAGAGCACGGCGACATGAAGTGTTCCGGCCGCGCGCGAGTCCCGGTATGACATCTTCTGCAGCGCGATAGCTGCGGTTCCGAAGCCGGCGACCGGATGGAACCGCCCCGGATCGGCGAATGCCCGATCCGCAACGAAGCCGAGGAGGAGCCCGGCAGCTCGCGCATTGAATCGAGATTGGGACGAGCGAACCGAAATTTGCACGAGCGTAGTTGTAGCAGCCACGCTCGTTCTCTGGCCAACCGTCACGTGTCTGCCCGAGCTGATCTCTAGCCGTCCCAGTCGATCGTCAGATAGATCAAGCGGTGCATTCGGTTGATCTCCCAAACGCGGGCAATCCCGGTCGCCAGTGCGTCGCTTTGGGAACGAACCCGGATCGTCTGCCCCGGGAACAACGCAACACTGAGACTGGGCATCTCGGCGATATGTATGTGCGGACGGGTGGGATGCACGCGCGTCGGGTCGACGGCTACTTCGATCACAGAACTGGACATGCGTCCAGGATGGCGTATTGCGGACAATTCGTTGCCGAAAATGAAAAAACCCCGATCTGCGTCGACAAGCAGATCGGGGTTTGAATTCTTCGGTGGGCGCGGAGGGTTTCGAACCCCCGACCGCTGGTGTGTAAAACCAGAGCTCTACCACTGAGCTACACGCCCGAACTCCCGGTGAGACCCTCACCGGGAGTGCTCTAAGACTCTAGCGCGGCAAGCGCGTTTGCCCAAAGTCCGTGGTCACGGGCTTCTCCGGGGCCGTTCATCTCGGCAAAACGAATGACTCCGTCTTTGTCGATGACAAAGGTGCCACGATTCGCGAAGCCCAACTTGTCGTTGAACACCTCGTACTTCTGAGCGACTTCACCGTGCGGCCAGAAGTCCGACAGCAAGGGAAATGTGTATCCCTGCTCAGCTGACCAGATCTTGTGAGTCGGCGAAGCCCCGACAGAAATCGCGAGAATGGCAGTGTCGTCGTTCTCGAACTTCGGAAGCTCGTCACGGACCTTGCAGAGTTCCCCCTGACAAGTCCCGGTGAAGGCCAACGGATAGAAGACCAGCAGAACGTTCTTCTTACCGCGGAAATCTGCGAGCGAGACTTCCTGGTTGTTCTGGTCCTTCAAGGTGAAATCCGGTGCCTGGGCACCAACTTCGAGAGGCATGTGCAATTCCTTGGGAAAGTGCGGAAAGGGCCGGGTCAGCGCTTGTTGGCCGGACGAGCCTTCGGCTGAACCAGTCGACTTCCCGACCAGTCACCGAGGTTGGCTGCCGATGTCTGCGTCAAGCCGGCAGTCGGCGCCGATTCGGCGATCTCGCTGGGCTCGACATGTCCGTCGAGACCGGTCTTGGGAGTGAGAACCCACACGAAGCCTTCGTCGGCGAGGGGCCCGATGGCATCCATCAAGGCATCCACCAGGTCACCGTCCTCGTCGCGCCACCACAGCAGCACGACGTCGATGACCTCGTCGGAATCCTCGTCGAGCATTTCCCCGCCGATGGTTTCCTCAACCGCGGCACGAATGCCGTCGTCGGTATCCTCATCCCAGCCCAGTTCCTGCACCACCATGTCAGTGGTAATCCCGAGTTTCTGAGCGTAGTTCTGGGCATCCGCCGCGGCGACCACGGTGGGGTCCTCCTTTTGTTGATGGTGTGTGGCGACCCCGCACACCTACCGTTTGACGATCAATTAGGGAAAGCGAACATGGTCTGAGGCGTTAGCGCAAGCCGACCACGCCGAAAACTTTCACCAAAGATCGTCTTCTGACACACGGCGAACCTTACGCCTGCGGATTACCGCAGGTCACAGGGATCCACATTCATCGAAGATCGACTTGCGAATCGAATTGCTCGTATCGCTGATCGAATTGATTTCATCCGCCGAATGATCACTCTCGATCACGACTGCAGATGAACGTAGGTTCGCGGCCAATTCGTCGAACAGTCCGGAAAGTTGCGCCGGAAGTTCACTCGCGACCGAGTCGAACCACGACGCGGTGTCCCTGGCCGACGAAGCAGCAGCGCTTGCTTCGGCTCTCAGGTCGGTCTCACCATGATTTCCGGCGTCGACGTAGGCATTGAACGCGACCACGTCGTTTTTCGATCGAGAGACCGCTTCCTCACAGATCGCGAAAACTGCCTCTGCCGCATCTGCCGCCGCTTTCGACGAGGACGCGGCGGCCATCGAAATACTCACCTCGGATTGGTATGCAGCCACGTGCGCTTCATTGGGTACTGCCGATCCGGTCACCGCCGCCGAACATCCCACGATCACCGACAGTCCCACTGCGATCGATCCGACCGAGACCCACGCCCCGACCCTGCCGTAATTGATTTCTTTGTTTATTTTTTCCCACCCCTTCATACGTTCCGATCGATCCCCCAAGCCTGTGACTACGGGGAACCATCACACCCCTGCGTCACGCCGAAAAACGCTACCCGAGAGTAACCAGAGGCGAGGTGTGCCGGACCGACCGGGATGGTGAAAGATGAGGTACGCGCCATATTCACGATGGAAGTGCGTCGGACCTAACAAGGCCTCGATCACCTATGTAAGGACGCCCCACCACGCGTCCCCAAACCAATGAGGAGCACACGTTGTCTGACCTGATCCAGGGTCCCGCGTCCGGGCAGAACGCCGATTCCGGCGCCGCCGGCGAGTCGGGTTCGCCCGCGTCGAACACGCCGGGGGGAACCGACGGTCGCGTTCGCGTCATTCGCGAAGGTGTTGCGTCGTACCTGCCGGACATCGATCCGGACGAGACCACCGAATGGCTCGAATCATTCGACGGACTTCTGGATCGATCCGGACCCACGCGTGCCCGCTACCTCATGCTCCGCATGCTCGAACGCGCCGGTGAGAAGCACGTCGCACTCCCCGCGCTCACCTCGACCGACTACGTCAACACGATTCCGACCGAAAACGAGCCGTGGTTCCCCGGCGACGAAGAGGTCGAGCGCCGCTATCGCGCCTGGATCCGTTGGAACGCCGCGATCATGGTCCACCGCGCGCAGCGACCGGGCGTCGGCGTCGGCGGTCACATCTCCACCTACGCATCCTCGGCAGCCTTGTACGAGGTCGGCTTCAACCACTTCTTCCGCGGCAAGGACCACCCGGGCGGTGGCGACCACATCTTCATCCAGGGTCACGCCTCCCCCGGCATCTACGCACGCGCCTTCCTCGAGGGCCGCATCCCCGCGGAACAGCTCGACGGATTCCGCCAGGAGAAGTCCCACGCCGACTTCGGCGGCGCACTGCCGTCCTACCCGCACCCCCGGCTGCTTCCCGACTTCTGGGAGTTCCCGACGGTCTCGATGGGCCTCGGCCCGATGAACGCCATCTACCAGGCCCGGTTCAACCACTACCTCAACGACCGCGGCATCAAGGACACCACCGATCAGCACGTGTGGGCGTTCCTCGGCGACGGCGAAATGGACGAGCCCGAATCACGCGGCCTCGCTCACGTCGCGGCAACCGAAGGCCTCGACAACCTCACGTTCGTCGTGAACTGCAACCTCCAACGCCTCGACGGCCCGGTCCGCGGCAACGGAAAGATCATCCAGGAACTGGAATCGTTCTTCCGCGGTGCCGGCTGGAACGTCATCAAGGTCGTCTGGGGTCGCGAGTGGGATGCGCTGCTGCACGCCGATCGCGACGGCGCACTGGTCAACCTGATGAACGTGACGCCGGACGGTGACTACCAGACGTACAAGGCCAACGACGGCGCGTTCGTACGCGATCACTTCTTCGGACGTGACCCCCGCACCAAGGAACTGGTCAAGGACCTCACAGACCAGGAAATCTGGAACCTCAAGCGCGGTGGCCACGACTACCGCAAGGTCCACGCCGCCTACGCAGCGGCCATGGCACACAAGGGCCAGCCGACGGTCATCCTGGCGCACACCATCAAGGGCTACACCCTCGGTAAGCACTTCGAGGGCCGCAACGCCACACACCAGATGAAGAAGCTGACGCTGGACGATCTCAAGGCGTTCCGGGACATGCAGCACATCCCGATCTCGGATGCCGAGCTCGAGAAGGATCCGTACCTGCCTCCGTACTACCACCCGGGCGCGGACGCTCCCGAGATCAAGTACATGCTCGACCGTCGTAAAGCACTCGGAGGGTTCCTGCCTTCACGCAACACAGATGCGGCGCCGCTCAAGCTCCCCGAGGACAAGACGTACGACGTCATCCGCAAGGGCTCGGGCAAGCAGGAAGTCGCCACCACCATGGCGATCGTGCGCATCCTCAAGGAACTGTTGCGCGACAAAGAGATCGGCAAGCGGATCGTGCCGATCATTCCGGACGAGGCCCGCACGTTCGGTATGGACTCGTGGTTCCCGTCGCTGAAGATCTACAACCGCAACGGACAGCTCTACACCTCCGTCGACGCCGAACTCATGCTCGCCTACAAGGAGAGCCCGATCGGCCAGATCCTGCACGAGGGCATCAACGAGGCCGGTTCGACGGCATCGTTCACCGCAGTCGGCACGTCCTACGCCACCCACGGTGAACCGATGATTCCGCTGTACATCTTCTACTCGATGTTCGGTTTCCAGCGCACCGGCGACGGCCTGTGGGCGGCCGCCGACCAGATGGCTCGCGGATTCGTTCTCGGCGCGACCGCCGGTCGTACCACTCTGACCGGTGAAGGTCTCCAGCACGCCGACGGACACTCGCTGCTCCTGGCATCGACCAACCCGGCCGCTGTCACGTACGACGCCGCGTTCTCGTACGAGTTGGCGCACATCGTCAAGGACGGCTTGCGCCGCATGTACGGCGGCACCGAGGGCGTCGACGGTTTCGGTGGCGAGAACATCTTCTACTACCTGACCATCTACAACGAGCCGTACGTTCAGCCGGCCGAGCCCGAAGGTCTCGACGTCGAGGGCTTGCTCAAGGGCATCTACCTCTACAAGACGTCCGAAGCAGCCGGCCCGAAGGCACAGATCCTCGTCTCCGGTGTCGCGA
This sequence comes from Rhodococcus sp. AQ5-07, assembly GCF_009707305.1. NCBI lineage: Bacteria > Bacillati > Actinomycetota > Actinomycetes > Mycobacteriales > Nocardiaceae > Rhodococcus > Rhodococcus sp. AQ5-07. The sequence continues at coordinate 2,299,548 of NZ_CP046099.1, forward strand.
TGCCCGAGGGTCTGCGTGCGCAGAAGCTGCTCGCCGACGAATGGGGCGTCTCTGCCGACGTCTGGTCGGTCACGTCCTGGGGTGAGCTGCGCCGCGAAGGCGTCGAATGCGAACGTCAAGCGCTGCTCAATCCGTCCGAGGATGCTCCGGTTCCTTTCGTCACCACGGCGTTGTCCTCGGCCCAAGGCCCTGTCGTCGCGGCTTCGGACTGGATGCGGGCGGTCTCGGATCAGATCCGTCAGTGGGTTCCCGGCGACTACACCACGCTCGGCACGGACGGATTCGGGTTCTCCGACACACGCACTGCAGCGCGTCGCTACTTCAACGTCGATGCCGAGTCCATCGTCGTTGCCGTGCTGATCGGTTTGGCGAAGGAAGGATCGATCGAGCGGTCGAAGGCCGTCGAAGCAGCGAGCCGATACCGCATCGACGACGTGAATGCTGCTCCCGAGCAGACCGGGGACACCGGTAGCGCCTAAGTCGTAGGGCAACAGTCCCAGCGATCGAAAACAGACCTACGCCCATCGCCGCGGGTGTCATCTCGACATCCGCTGCGGCGATGGGCGTAGGTTTTTCTCATGCCCGAACCTGATCCCGAGAAACCCGAAGAGGGCGTACGCCGCACTCGACCACAGTCGTCCGGGTTGCAGGCTGTACTCGCCCGCCGTCGTCAGGTTCGCGATCCACTTCCAGAAGCCTTGCTCCGCCGCGTCAAACAGTTCTCCGGTCGGCTCTCCACCGAGGCCGTGACCGTGATGGAGGAGCAGCTTCCGTTCTTCGACAGTCTCGACGCGTCGCAACGTGCCGACGTTCAACTCTTGGTGCAGACGTCGGTGGTGAACTTCCTGGAATGGCTGCGGCAACTCGACTCGGAGATCAGCTTCGGATACGAGTCGTTTCCGGTCATCCCTCAGGATCTTGCTCGACAGCTCACGCTGCGCCAGACCGTCGACATGGTCCGGGTGGCGATGGAGTTCTTCGAGAAATGGCTTCCCGCTCTCGCCCGCAACGATCAGCAGCTGATCGCGCTGACAGAAGCCGTCCTGCGCTACGGGCGTGAACTCGGTTTCGCAGCAGCGACGGTGTACGCAAGCGCCGCCGAGTCGCGAGGCGCCCTGGACACGCGGCTGGAAGCGCTCGTCGTCGACGCCGTCGTGCAGGGAGACACCGGATCGGACATGCTCTCCCGCGCAGCCACGTTGAACTGGGACGCCACGGCTCCGGCCACCGTCATCGTCGGGTCTCCTCCGCCGGACGAGCGGGTCTCGGTTGCCGGCACCGTCCACGCCACTGCCGCCGCGCACGGGCGCGCTGTTCTCGCCGTGGTGCAGGGTCCGCGACTGGTGATGATCGTCAGCGGCGAGCTGAGCAGTAAGACGGAAGGCAGCCAATTCCTTCAAGACCTGCTCATGAGTTTCGCCGACGAGCCGGTGGTGATCGGCCCGACAACGCCCTCGTTGAGCGCAGCACACTTCAGTGCGTCCGAAGCTCTCGCGGGAATCAAGGCCGTCGCCGGGTGGCGCGGCGCACCTCGTCCCGTTTTCGCGACTGAACTGCTCCCGGAACGGGCACTACTGGGAGACGACGCTGCCGTAAAGGCTCTTCGCGATTTCCTGGTCGCACCTTTAGCGGAATCCGGCACAGTCTTGACCGATACTTTAGACAGTTATCTCGACTGTGGAGGTGCGGTTGAGACTTGTGCACGTCTTCTGTTTGTTCATCCAAATACCGTTCGGTACCGCTTGAAGCGAATCGCGGAAGTTACCGGCCGGGATCCTACGAATCCACGCGACGCATACGTACTACGGATCGCCGCTACCGTGGGCCGATTGACACAAATCGATCTCAAATCGAACAATTCGGTTACTTCAGTCACATCTTTAACATCCGGACAAACAAACCTGTAACCCCCGAGCGTCCAATTTCGATGGCCGAGCGCGACGTGGGATTTTGTGGGAACCCTACAAAACACTTCGCCAGAGTTCATCGCGACCGACATCTCGCAGGTCACTCGCGGCGGTGTTCTCTTAGTAAGTGATTTCGTTGCTCGCCCCGGGACAGGGCTCTCAGACACCCGGCATGCTCAGCCCATGGCTGGCACTGCCCGGAGCGCAAGACCGCCTCGAAGTGTGGTCGAAGGCAGCCGGCCTTGACCTCGTCCGACTCGGCACGACCGCGACTGCAGAAGAAATCACCGACACCTCGGTAACCCAGCCCCTCGTCGTTGCCGCTGCTCTGCTGGCGTACGAGGAAATCGAATCACGCGGGCTCCTCGGCGCCGACGTCATCGCTGCCGGCCATTCAGTGGGTGAACTTGCCGCTGCTGCGGTCGCCGGTGTTATTTCCGCTGACGACGCGGTCGCACTTGCCGCCCTCCGCGGCGCCGAGATGGCCAAGGCTTGCGCGCTCGAGCCCACCGGCATGTCAGCCGTTCTCGGTGGCGACGAAGCCGAAGTGCTCGCACGACTCGAAGAACTCGGGTTGGAAGCGGCCAACCGCAATGCGGCCGGCCAGATCGTGGCTGCCGGACTGCTCACCGCGCTCGAAGAACTCGCAGCAAACGCACCCGAAAAGGCCCGAGTCCGCGCACTGCCCGTCGCCGGCGCTTTCCACACCCGCTTCATGGCACCTGCACAGGACGCCGTCGCAGCTGCTGCCGCCAAGATCACCCCGTCCGATCCGACGCGCACGCTGCTTTCCAACTCGGATGGCGCACCCGTCTCCTCGGGCGCCGACGCCCTCACCAAACTTGCCGCGCAGGTAACCCGCCCCGTTCGTTGGGACCTCTGCTCCGCGTCGTTGCGGACAGCAGAAGTCAGCGCGATCGTGGAACTCCCGCCGGCCGGAACCCTCGTCGGAATTGCCAAGCGCGAAATGCGTGGCACGCCGACGGTGGCCCTCAAGAACCCGGAGGATATCTCCGCACTGTCCGAGCTGACCTAGCTCGGACGCCCACCCGGCCGATCAGCCCGAACGGCGGCCGGACGTTTCACCCCACCTCAATCGATCAAGAAGGGAGCCACACCAGTGGCCCACACTCAGGAAGAAATCATCGCGGAACTCGGCCAGATCGTGGAGGAGGTCACCGGTATCGAGCCTTCCGAGGTCACCGTTGACAAGTCCTTCGTGGACGACCTCGATATCGACTCCCTGTCCATGGTCGAGATCGCTGTTCAGACCGAAGACAAGTACGGCGTGAAGGTCCCCGACGAGGATCTCGCAGGCCTGCGCACCGTCGGCGACATCGTCGCGTACATCCAGAAGCTCGAAGCCGAAGGCGCCGAAGCCAAGAACGCAGAGTGAGCCGACCGTGACTTCCGCTTCTACCCGCAAAGGGAAATTCCCCGACATCGTCGTCACGAGCCTCGCGACGTCGACCTCGGTGGCTGGTGATGTGGATGGCACGTGGAAGGCGCTACTCGCCGGCGAAAGCGGCATCGGAATCCTCGATGACCCGTTCATCGACGAGTTCGACCTTCCCATTCGCATCGGCGGGCACCTGAAGGTTTCACCAGACGAGGGCTTGTCCCGCGTCGAAATTCGACGGATGAGCTGGGTGGAACGCCTTGCCCTCACGTTGAGTCGCACGGTCTGGAGCAACGCCGGCAGCCCCGAAGTCGATCAGGACCGCCTCGCGGTTGTCATCGGCACCGGACTCGGCGGCGGCGACACGCTCATCGACGCCGTCGACAAACTCCGTGGCGGCGGATACCGCAAGGTGTCCCCGTTCTCGGTGCAGATGGTCATGCCCAACGGACCTGCCGCAACGGTCGGGCTCGAACTCGGGGCCCGAGGTGGCGTCATCACCCCGGTCTCGGCATGTTCGTCGGGTTCCGAGGCAATTGCTCACGCTCACCGCATGCTTGTCATGGGTGACGCGGACATGGTTGTGGCTGGTGGAGTCGAGAGCTTCATCGACGCGGTTCCGATCGCGAGCTTCGCCATGATGCGTGCAATGAGCACCAACAACGACAATCCGGCCGCAGCTTCACGTCCTTTCGACAAGGACCGTGACGGATTTGTCTTCGGCGAAGCCGGCGCACTGATGATCCTCGAAACCGAGGAACACGCAAAGGCACGCGGGGCCACCATTCATGCCCGCCTGCTCGGTTCCGGAATCACTTCGGACGGGTACCACATCGTGGCACCGCATCCGGAAGGCCTGGGCGCGGCGCGAGCCATGACCCGAGCAATCGAGATGGCCGGACTGACGAAGTCCGACATCAAGCACATCAACGCCCACGCCACTGCTACGCCGATCGGTGACATCGCAGAGGCAAAGGCAATCAACGCAGCGGTCGGCAATCACGCTGCGGTGTACGGCCCGAAATCCGCGCTGGGACACTCGATCGGCGCTGTCGGCGCCCTCGAATCAGTCCTCACGGTTCTGGCGGTGCGTGACGGGATCATCCCGCCCACGCTCAATGTTGACAGCCAGGATCCAGAAATCGATCTCGATGTCGTCAAGGGTGAACCCCGAACTGGCTCTTTCGATTTCGCACTGAACAACTCGTTCGGTTTCGGTGGGCACAATGTCGCGCTCGCCTTCGGTCGGGCCTAGCCCGAACCGCGGTTTGCACCTGTCCGCGGGTGTCGTTGCAACACAACGTCACCCGCGGACAACACCGACCTTTCGTTCCACCCAAGGCTCGTACTGAAGGAGGACGCGATGACCATCCTGGCCCCCGTGACAAAGTCCGAATCATCGACAGACCCGCGCGATCCTCTTGCGCGCCTGGAAAATCTGTTCGACCCCGGCACAACAGTGCCCCTCCACGCCCGTGACAAGTCCGGCGTGCTCGCTGCATCCGGAAACATCGACGGCGTCCGCACCATCGCATACTGCTCCGATGCCACCGTCATGGGCGGCGCAATGGGCGTCGACGGTTGCAAACACCTCGTCAAAGCCATCGATACCGCCATCGAGGAAGAGTCCCCCATCGTGGGTCTCTGGCACTCCGGTGGCGCGCGTCTGGCTGAAGGCGTCGAAGCACTCCACGCAGTCGGACTGGTCTTCGAGGCCATGGTCCGTGCGTCGGGTCTCATACCTCAAATTTCCGTCGTGCTCGGCTTTGCCGCTGGTGGAGCCGCGTACGGTCCAGCCCTCACCGATGTCGTGATCATGGCGCCGGAAGGCCGAGTGTTCGTCACCGGCCCAGACGTAGTTCGCAGTGTCACCGGTGAACAGGTCGACATGGTGTCACTCGGCGGTCCGGACACACACACCAAGAAGTCGGGTGTCGCGCACATCGCCGCACACGACGAGGCCGACGCATTGCACCGCGCACGACGCCTGGTCTCGATGATGTGCGAGCAGGGCGAATTCGATCAGCGGGCAGCGGAACTCGGCGACAGCGATCTGCGCGCCATGATGCCTGCGTCCGCAAAACGTGCATACGACGTTCGTCCCATCGTTCACGAAATGCTCGACAACGTCGAAGGCGAGTCGAGCTTCGAAGAACTGCAAGGCAATTACGCGCGGAGCATCGTCACCGGTTTCGGCCGGATGGCCGGACGCACGGTTGGCGTCATCGCGAACAACCCACTGCGACTCGGGGGGTGCCTGAACTCCGAAAGTGCAGAGAAGGCCGCTCGATTCGTGCGACTGTGCAACGCATTCGGCGTGCCGCTCGTAGTCGTCGTCGATGTTCCCGGGTATCTGCCTGGCGTGTCGATGGAGTGGGAAGGCGTGGTTCGGCGCGGCGCGAAGTTACTTCACGCCTTCGCCGAGGCGACTGTCCCCCGCGTCACCGTCGTCACTCGAAAGATCTACGGCGGCGCATACATCGCAATGAACTCGCGAGCACTGGGAGCCACGGCCGTTTTCGCTTGGCCCAACTCCGAAGTGGCCGTGATGGGCGCGAAGGCTGCTGTCGGCATCCTGCACAAGCGGGCTCTCGCTGCGGCACCGGACGACGAGCGTGAAGCATTGCACGACCGTCTCGCTGCCGAACACGAGGCGATCGCAGGCGGCGTCGACCGCGCTGTCGAAATCGGCGTCGTCGACGAGGAAATCGACCCGGCGAAGACTCGCAGCATCGTCACCGCTGCGCTCGCGTCTGCACCATCTGTCCGTGCGCGCCACAAGAACATTCCGCTCTGACAACCCTGGACAGCAAGGTGGGCCTCGCCGATACGGCGGGGCCCACCTTTGTCATTCAAGTCTTTGTCTGCACGTCTGTGTCATTCCAGCTAAAGGGTCGCCCCGAGTTTCAGGATGGACCCGAATCAGCTGACACGCCTTCGCAGCCATGTCACTTCGGCGCCTTCGCCTGAACTCCGGAAGGGTTCGAGTTCCTCGTCCCACGGTGCGCCTATCGCCCGATCGATCTCCGCGGCGATGTCTCCACCGGAATTCATGATGGACCGCAGTTTCATCTCCCCAACGACGACATCACCGTTCGCACTGGTGGATCCGCGCCACAAGCCCAGACCGGGCACATGGCTGTACCGTTCGCCGTCGACGCCATGGCTCGGGTCCTCCGTGACCTCGAACCGCAACATCGGCCACGCCCGTAGCGAATCGACCAGGCGGGCACAGGTTCCGACGGGACCTGTCCAGTCCGTCGTCGCACGCAGAAGTCCGTCGTAGGCAGGCTGTGAGGTCCATCTGAGCTTGGCAGGGCTGTCCAACGTGGCGGACAAAGCCCAATCCACGTGCGGGCACAGCGCCGCGGGCGACGAGTGGATGTAAACCACACCAGTCGTCACGTCCGCGAATTGATTCATTTCGCGCACTCGAGCCTCCTGCTTCGACGAGGGACGTCTTCCCCAACGACCTCTGTCGAGTTCGTGCAGCACGCTCGATTGAACAGTGTGCCTTGTGTTACCCGTGTTGCGCCAGTGGAAGGAGAGAAATTTGTGCTCTATCGCGAAACTTCACCGATCACGCCATCTGACAATTCAGTCCACAAAGGCTTGGCCCAATCACCGAAGTCGCGATCGGTAAGCACGACGCACGCAGTATCGATCGTGGGATCGACCCACAGGAACGTCCCGGACTGGCCGAAATGACCGAAGGTTGCGGCCGAGTTCTCGAGACCTGTCCAATGCGGACGCTTGTCGCCGCGAATTTCGAATCCGAGTCCCCAGTCGTTGGGGCGCTGAGAGCCGTAACCCGGAAGAATTCCGTTGAGCCCCGGGAACTGCACGGTTGTCGCCTCTGCGAACGTCTGCGTCGAGATCAGGGTCGGCGAGAGCAGTTCAGCCGCGAACTTGGCCAAGTCGTCTGCCGATGCCTGTGCACCGTGACCGGCAGGACCGACAAGAGCCGCGCTGGCCATCCCCAACGGCGCGAACACCGCCTCAACAAGATAGTCGGCAAATTCGATCTCGGTCTCCCGGGAAACCAACTCGGCAAGCACCTCGAATCCCGCACTCGAGTAGATCCGCTTCGACGCCACCGGCGCCTGAACAACACGTTCGGCGAATGCCAACCCGGAAGCATGTGCGAGGAGATGACGAACGGTCGACCCCTCAGGCCCGGCCGGCCCATCCAACTCGACCGCCCCTTCCTCCACCGCCACCAGAATCGCGTAGGCGCACAACAGTTTTGTCACCGAAGCCAGGGGGAAAACATGCGACTGGTCGCCGCTGAAACCACGAATGCGGTCGCCCTCACCCGGATTATTCCCGGAGAGGACGACCGCTGCCGCATTGTCGACCGGCCACTGCTGGATTACGTCGAGACTGTGAGTACTGGGCACCCGATCAGACTACTGGCACAAGAGTTGCGCTTTCGATCACCAGTCAGCTTCGGTGTAGCGGATGACGCCGCGGATGTTCTTGCCATCCAACATGTCCTGGTACCCGTCGTTCACGCCTTCGAGCGTGTAGGTCCGAGTGACCATGTCGTCAAGGTTCAGCTTGCCTGCCTTGTACATCGCGAGGAGGTTAGGCACGTCCTGGCGAGCGTTGCCACCGCCGAAAATATTGCCCTGAAGGTCCTTCTGAAGCATCGACATCAGGAACAGGTTCAGCTTCACATCCATGTCCGTCAGGTGCCCCATTGCAGTGACAACACAACGACCAGCCTTTGCCGTCAGAATCATGGCTTCTTCGACGTACTCACCCTTCATTTCGCCGACGGTGATGATCGTCTTCTGCGCCATGCGTCCGTACGTGGCGTCGATGATCGGCTGAATGGCAGCGGCAGCGCTTTCGAAAGCGTGCGTTGCGCCGAACTTCAGAGCCTGCTCACGCTTCCACGGCACGGGGTCGATGGCAAAGATGTACCGAGCGCCCGATGCAACCGCACCCTGGAGCGCACTGATACCGACGCCGCCGACGCCCATGATCACAACGTCTTCGCCGGGCTTCACATCGGCGATGTGGGTTGCCGATCCCCAACCGGTCGGGACGCCGCAACCGACGAGTGCGGCAACCTCGAACGGAATGTCCTTGTCGATCTTCACCACTGACGACTGGTTCACGACCATGTAGGGCGAGAACGTCCCTAGCAGGCACATCGGGATCACGTTTTCGCCGCGAGCCTGGATCCGGTACGTGCCGTCGCTGATGGCTTGGCCGCTGAGGAGACCCATCCCGAGGTCACAAAGATTCTGATGTCCGGCCGAACACGCCGGACAGGTTCCACAAGCCGGAATGAAGGACAGAACGACGTGGTCGCCGACCTCCAGCCCCTTGACCTCCGGGCCGAGCTTGGTGATGACGCCCGAACCCTCGTGCCCGCCCATGACCGGGAACGACGGCATCGGGGTCGCGCCGGTGACGATGTGGTGATCGGAGTGGCACATTCCGGCCGCTTCCATGCGAATTTGAACTTCGCCGGCTACCGGCTCGCCGATCTCGATCTCCTCGACGGACCACTTCTCATTGAGGCCCCACAGGATTGCACCCTTGGTCTTCACGTCACTTCACCCTTTCATTCGCACACCCGCATCTATCTCTGTGACCATAGCCACAAATCCGCGAAATTGGAACGTGTTCTAACGAAAGATTTTGCACTGCAGGTCAGACGTCCAAATGACCTGGCACAACCGGCTTGGCGACGACGAAAGAATGACCCACTGGGTGGGACAGGCCACACGGGCACCCGAAAGTAGAGCCGCCCCGAAGGCACGCACCCATTCGACTCCACCTCCCCCCAATCGGTCGGACACAGAGCAGCGGGTCTGAAACAGGCCTGGACATGTTCTGGTGCATGTGAGGTTTGACCCCTCAGGTTTTGAATGTGGTGTTCGCCGGCCGAGGGTGCTGCCCGGGGTCGATCGAGGGTGGTGGGATGAACCACGGTTTGTTGTCAACCCCGATGCGGATCACCCATTTCCCGACGAACCCGGCTTTTCGGTGCATCAATCGATGATGTGAACGGCACAGTAGGACAAGGTTGTTCATCACCGTCGGGCCGCCGTTGGCCCAGTGCCGGATATGGTGCGCATCCGTCCACGCGGGCACGCACGTGCAGCCGGGGAACGCGCAACCTTTGTCTCGGGCGATCAACGCCACTCGCTGCTCCGCGGACACTAATCGCTTTCCGGGTTTCGCATCGAGCGGCGCGCCGTGATCGTCGAGCAGCACGGTCGACAGGAAACAGTCACAGCCGAGAAGCCTGGTCTGCGACACCGACAGTGGCCCCAGCCAGGGCATGTGCCCGACATCAAGATCCGGCACAGCCACTCCACCACCATCAGTTGGTGTTGCGGCGCAGTCCCGATGCTCCGCGAGATCACGCGCGTTGATGTGCACGTTCACGTGCGGACGTTGGCCACCATCGACACCGGTCTTCTCGCAATCCAGATACCGCCGAATCAGTTCGGTGAACCCATCCGCCGTCCGCTTCGCCGCAGACCGAGAATCCGGGGTTCCATCCGCAGCGGGGGTGGGCATCGTCAGATTCGACAACGCCGACAACAACATTTCACCGGTGAGAGCATCGAAATCACCGCGCACCACCACCCGACCATTCAACGTCGACGCGATCCGCAACTCGTTCCGATCCACATCCTCGGCGGGCGGAATCTCATCCGATTCGAACACTCGCTCCAAAGTCGCGATCACATTCCGCACCTTCGTCGTTGTCGCCTCCACCCCCGAGGCAGCAGCCAACAACAAATCGATACAGCGAGGGAGCGCCTCCTCCGGCATGCCCTTCGGCGGTGATTCGCAGAACGCCACGATCAACACCGCGTGCTCGAACGAGCAGTCCCCGACATCGAACCGAGCCGCCACCGCCGGAAATGGCCGAAGCGCCGCACCCAACGCGGCGATCTTCTTCCCATCCCGAACCTGCAGCATCGTGTTCGCCGCCAACCAGCAACCCACCCCACGGCTGGCAATCACCTGATCATCCGGCCGCAACGACAACTCGTCCACCACCGCCACCCGAACAGCCTCGAGACGAAGAATCTCCGCACTCGCCCCGATAGCAGCAGCACGCAACTCAGAAGCAGACAACCGCCACAGACGTCCACGCAACCCCACCGCAGAACCAGACACCACATCCGACAACAAGACACTCATTGAATCCCCCGATCCCCACCCCCAACAATACTCGAACATCAGTTCGAGTCAAGAGTTTCTCGAGTCAATCCACCGAGCGTCCCGGAATCACCACACCGCATTGATAGGCGAGAACCACCAGTTGCGCGCGGTCGCGGACATCCAGTTTTGTCATCGCCCGATTCACATGGGTTTTTGCCGTGACCGCGCTGATCACCAATTCCGCGGCGATTTCGTCGTTGGACATCCCGAGGGCAACGAGGGTTACTACTTCGAGTTCGCGTGGTGTCAATTGACCGAAAATCCCAGAAGTCGAGTCGGCCCGCGTAGGAGTGGAAAGGAATCGAGAAATCAACGCGCTGGTCGCAATCGGCGACAACAAAGAGTTCCCACCTGCGACCGTCCGAACAGCATCGAGTAGATCCTCAGCTCTGATTCCTTTGCCGATGAAGCCGCTCGCTCCCGCCCGGACCGCCTGTGCCACATGTTCATCCACTTCGAAGGTCGTCAGGATCAGTACGTGTACGTCGGTCAAATCCGGATGATCGGCGATCATGGCGGTCGCTTCGACTCCGCTGGTGCCCGGCATGCGAATGTCCATCAGAACAACGTCGGGTCGGTGCTCGAGCGCCGCCTGGAATGCCTGCTCTCCGTCTGCCGCCTCGGCGACCACCTCCATGTCGTCTTCCGAACCGATCAGCAGCGCAAGCGTTTGACGGAAGAGCGCCTGATCGTCTGCCACTACCACCCGAATACTCACGACTCCTCACGCTCCGAACCGCTGGAGACCGAGACCAGCGGCAGTTGGGCGTCCACACGAAATCCCCCGTCCGCGCGGAATCCTGCTGAGACCTCGCCTCCCATTGCCTGTGCCCTCTCCTTCATTCCCAGCAGTCCGTACCCGGGCGGTGACGTCGAAGGCACTGCCGTTCCGGAGTTTTCGACCGACAGCACCAGAACCTCGGCTTCGTACGACAACGACACGGTGACGGCCCCTGGCAACGCATGCTTGCTCGCATTCACGAGTGCTTCCTGGATAATTCGGTACGCCGTGAGGTCTACTGCTGGCCCGAGAGGGCGCAGCGAACCCACTGCGCGCACTTCGATTTCCATTCCCGCACTGACGAATTGATCCACCAGCGCCGGTAGATCCGAAAGCCCCGGAGCCGGTTTCATCGAGCGATCACCGTCCTGAGCGTCACGGAGAACTCCGACCGTGGCCCGAATTTCATCGAGTGCCGCCTTGGACGTTTCCTCCACTCCGCGTAGTGCAGTCGTCGCCTTCTCGGGGTCTTTTCCGATCAAGTGCGACGCGACCCCGACTTGCAGGTTGACCAAGGCAATGTGGTGCGCGACAACGTCGTGCAGGTCTCGCGCAATCCGCATCCTTTCTTCGACGACGCGGTGTCGGGCCTCGTCCTCGCGCATTCTTTCCGCTTGCACCGCGCGCGCCTCGACGGACTCCAGATAGGCTCGGCGAGAACGGACCTCGGCGCCGGCGAAACTTGCCATCAGCAACCAGGCCAACAACCCCAGTGCCTCCTGCAGGAGATTGTTCCCCACTCCCAGGAAGATTGTGACGAGCATCAGCGAGCTGACTGTGCTCGCCGCTGCGAAGAAGGTCCTCCGGCGGTCACTCGTGCTGGCAACGTAGTAGAGGCACACCATCGCCGCGGAACCTGTGCCGGCATTCGGCGGCGCTGACAGTGCAATCATCAATACGCCGAGAAGTACTGCCACCGCCAGCGCCGAGAACGGGTAGCGCCTCCGGAATACGATGGTTGCCGCTGCGATCGCTGTTACAAGGACTCCCACAACTGTTACTTCGCGGGTGTCATTGCCATCGAGCGCGATGCGGTGCGCCGTCCACGTGGCAAGGAGCACGAGGATCGTCAGTGCCAGGTCGATGGTGCGCGGGTGTTCCGCACACCATCGACCCCACGTCGATGTCGAAGTCATCGATCTACCGTATCCGGGTCATACCGACAACTTGTCGCTCGTGGGTTCACTGGATTCCTTCGAATCTGCGAGCAGCGCAGTCAACTGCTCCCCCTCGACATCGACGTTCGGGACCAACCGGTCCAGCCATGAGGGGAACCACCATGCCTTCGAGCCCAACAGGGACATGACGGCCGGTACGACGGTCATACGAATCACGAAGGCGTCGAACAGAACCGCGAACGAGAGTCCGAGTCCGATCTGCATGATGAAGGCGTCGCCGCCGAAGATGAAGCCCGCGAAAACGGCGATCATGATCAGCGCCGCGGCCGTGACGACTCGCGCGCCCTGGTCGAAGCCCTTCACGACTGCTTCGTCCGGTCCGTCACTGTGGACGAACGCTTCACGCATTCTGGTCACGAGGAACACCTGGTAGTCCATCGCCAACCCGAAGACGATGCCGATCATGAAGATGGGCAACATCGCCACAATTGATCCGGTTTGGCCTTCGATTCCGAGAATGCCGGCGAACCAACCCCACTGGAAGATCGCGACCAGCACACCGAACGTCGCACCGATCGAGAGCAGAAATCCGAGAGTTGCCTTGAGCGGTACCAAGATCGAGCGGAACACCAGCATCAAAAGAATGAAGGCGAGGCCGACGACCAATGCGAGGTAGGGAACGAGGGCATCAGCCAGGCGATCCGAGACGTCGATCGTCAACGCTGTCTGACCGGTGACCGACATCGTGGCCCCGGTCTCGTCGGTCAGTGATCCGGCGACCTCACGTATATCTGCGACGAGCGCCTTTGTTGCCTCGGTTTCCGGGCCACTCGAGGGAACCACCGTGATGACTGCTGTATCGCCGGCCTGATTGAGTGCTGGCGGCGTCACTGCCGCTACGTCGGGCAGAGCACCGAGCTTTTCCTGGGCGCCGCTCAATGCCGCTGCCGGATCGGTGGCGTCGGCAACGTCGACGACCACCATGAGCGGACCGCTGAACCCGGCACCGAACCCCTCGGATAGTCGGTCGGTAGCCCTGGCGGCAGTTGTGTCGGGCACTGGTGGGCTCGCCAAACTCAGGTTGATTCCGAAGGTGGGGATCGCCAGCAATCCCAACCCGAGGACTGACGCGAGCAAAACCGGAACTCGACGCCGGATCACGAACTTGGCCCATCGCGAGCCCGCCCCCTCCGACTGTTTCCGGTGTGTCAGTTCACCGCCGGACGCCAGCAGTCGACGATCAGACCGACTCAGGACGCGCGACCCTGCAAATCCGAGTGTGGCGGGCAGCAGCGTCAGTGAAATCACCACTGCAACAGCAACTGCGAATGCTGCAGCCAGACCCATGCTTGTCAGGAACGGGATGTTCACGACGAACAGTCCGGCCAGTGCGATAAGGACGGTCAACCCCGCGAACACTACGGCCGAACCCGCAGTCCCCGCTGCGCGGCCCGCAGCAATTTCCGGATCATGTCCGTCACGTAGTTCGGAGCGGTAGCGCGAGACGATGAACAGCGAATAGTCGATCGCCACGGCGAGCCCCAGCATCATTGCCAGGACGGTTGTGCTCGAACCCAATTCGATGAAACCAGTTGCGATGGTGATCGTGCAGATCGCGATGCCGATGCCGATCAACGCGCTGATCAAAGGAAGCCCCGCCGCAACCAAGGAACCGAAGGTGACGGTCAGCACCACCGCGGCGATCGCGACTCCGATCACCTCTCCCATCGATTCGGCGCTGCTTTCCATCAGCACGTTGCCGGCAACATCGACTGCCAGCCCTGAATCCGAGGCGTCGTGGACAGCGGACTCGAGCAGTTCTTTCGAACTGTCCGGCAAGTCCATCGAGTCGGCTGTATAGGAGACCTGCATGTATCCGATCGTCCCAGTCGGCGACACTCCGCCGGATGCATACGGATCCGATACCGCTGCAACCTCGGGGTCCTTCCCGAGCGCAGAGACCAATTCACTGACGGATTGTCGAATGGCCGGATCGGCGAGCGTCGTGCCCGCCGGAGATTCGAAGACTATGCGAGCACTGGCTCCGCCGGTGGACGATTCCGGGAACCGTTCAGCCAGAAGGTCCTGTGCCGCTTGCGATTCTGTGCCCGGGATCGACAATGTATTGACGGTCGGACCGGACAGCGTTGCTGCGCCTACTCCGCCCGCCACCAGCAGGACGACCCAGAAGCCCACCATTGCCCAGCGACGACGAAACGCGAGTCGCGAGAGTTTGTACAGGAATATCGACATGCGTATCACTGTGCCGATACACGACCCCGTCGCACATCGTGCACAGGTAGGCAGTTCGACGTACTGCGCTCGCAGTAGGGCGGTGGTCCCCAGTGCTAGACGGGCAGGCCCAACTCCCTTGACCACGGCGGATCCGCCCCTGGTCGTGACACGGTGACGGCTGCCGCGCGTGCGGCAAAGGTCAACGCGGCCGACCAATCTGCCTCGGAGAACCCGCGCACAACGGCGACGTCGAGTGCGTCGTGACGATCAAGGTAGGCCAGCAGGGCTCCGTGAACGGTATCGCCCGCACCGATCGTGTCCGCGACGTCGACTGCGGGCGCGGGCACCGAAACATCGAGTTCCTTGGTGATCAACCGCAACCCGTCACCGCCACGGGTGAGCAGTACGGCGCCGACGCCTTCGTCGAGCCACTCGGCGCCGTCGACCGAACCCAACCACTTGGCGTCGTCGTCGCTCACTTTGAGAATATCGATGGCGGGCAACCACGAACGAAATCGTCGTCGATATGCTTCCGGGTCCGAGATCACCGCCGGACGAATATTGGGGTCCACCATGGTGAGTCGACCGCGGGCGTGTGCTTCGTGCAGCATGGCTTCGTAGGCAGAGGCCCCCGGCTCGAGCACCAGCGACAGCGTTCCAAACGAGAATGCCCGGGCAGAGGGAAGTTTCGGCAGCGCGAACTGTCGATCCGCCGTTCCCTCGAGGTAGAAGGAATACCGCGCACCTCCGTCCGCGGCAAGGTTCACGACGGCCAGAGTTGTCGGCTCGGGCCCACGTTCGACTCCGGTCGTGTCGACATTCGACGCGGCCAGCGAGTCGATCATCCGATCTCCGAACGCGTCGGTGGACAAGCGAGAGACGAATCCCACGTCGGATCCGAGTCGACCCACCGCGATCGCAACATTGAACGGTCCACCGCCCAACTTGGGTGAGAAGTTCTCCCCCACCGGAACCAGATCAACCAGTCCCTCACCACACACCACGACGGATCGTTCGCGTGTATCACTCATCGGTAGACCCTAACCTTCTCACCAGTCGAAGATGGATGTGACCTGCTCGGCACGAACGAGTTCGGGTGCCGAGCAGGTCACGATTGTGGTGGGATTCAGCTACCCACGCGCTCACCCGTAGTCGGGTCGAAGAGGTGAACAGGACCGTCCACCCGCTCGAAGCCCAGCGTCTGGCCGTACTGCAGCTTCGATCGCCCGCCGGTGCGTGCAACGAGCGAGATCGGGTCGGCTTCGGTACCAGGCACGTGTGCGTAGATGTACGACTCGTTGCCCAGTTCCTCTACCAGGTCGATCTGAGCTGCGATTCCGTCTCCGGCAGCAACCACCTGGAATTGCTCGGGCCGAATTCCCACTGTGACCGAAGCCAGACCGGCCGCGGCGATTGCCGCCATCTGCTCGCGGTCCAGCGGAACCTCGACGTCGCCGAAACGCACCCCACCCGAACTGACCGGCGCCGTTACCAAGTTCATACCGGGAGATCCGATGAAGCCTGCAACAAACGCATTGGCCGGCCGATCGTAAAGTTCGGTCGGAGAAGCGAATTGTTGCAACTTGCCGCCCTTGAGCACTGCCACGCGATCACCCATCGTCATCGCTTCCACCTGATCGTGCGTGACGTAGACGGTGGTGGTTCCGAGACGACGCTGCAACGCCGCGATCTGCGTGCGGGTCTGGACGCGTAGCTTTGCGTCGAGGTTGGAGAGCGGCTCGTCCATGCAGAACACTTGCGGTTCACGAACGATTGCTCGGCCCATGGCAACTCGCTGCCGTTGGCCGCCGGAAAGCTTGGCCGGCTTGCGGTCGAGGTATTCCGTAAGGTCAAGCAGTTTGGCCGCTTCGGCAACTTTCTTCTTGCGCTCCTCGACGGGCACACCGCGCATCTTCAACGCGAACCCCATGTTTTCGCCGACGGTTTTATTGGGGTACAGCGCGTAATTCTGGAAGACCATTGCGATGTCGCGATCCTTCGACGGGACATCGGTCATGTCCTTGCCGTTGATGGTGATCGCACCGGAATCGATGTCCTCGAGCCCTGCCAACATGCGCAGGGCCGTGGACTTTCCGGAACCTGACGGACCGACGAGCACGATGAACTCCCCGTCCTTGATGTCAAGATCGAGTGAATCTACAGCGAGGGTCTCGGCACCTTCGTAGATGCAAGACGCTTTCTGGTACGAGATTTCAGCCATGACGAACTCCTGAGAGGGTGAGGAGAATTATTTGATTGCACCGAAGGACAGGCCGCGCACCAGTTTGTTCTGGGCGAACCAACCGGCCAGGATGACGGGCAATGCCGCCATGGTCGCTGCCGCGGAGAGCCGAGCCCAGTACAGGCCCTCGCCGGTGATGAACCCGACCAGGAAGACCGGAATCGTCTGCGCTTGAACAGCTGTCAGGTTGACTGCGAAGAAGAATTCGTTCCACGAGAAGATCACGCAGATCAGCGCAGTCGCAGCAATTCCGGGCGAGATCAGCGGGAGGATCACCTCTCGAACCGAGGTCCACAAACTCGCGCCGTCCATGCTGGCGGCTTCGAGAAGCTCGCCGGGGACTTCGAGAAAGAACGAACGCATCATCCACACTGCGATCGGCAGATTCATCGATGTGTACAAGATGACCAGCGCCCAGATGTTGTCGAGCAATCCGATGTCGTTGACGATCACGTACAGCGGCACGATTGCGGCGACGACTGGGAGCATCTTGGTACTGATGAAGAAGAACAGCACATCCTGCGTCTTCTTCACCGGGCGAAGAGACAATGCAAACGCAGCCGGAACACCCAGTAGCAGAACAAGAATGGTGGACATTCCTGTGGCAAATGCCGAGTTCGCCAGCGTGGTACCTAGACCGGAATCGAGAACGGCACGAAACTGCTCGAGTGTCGGGGTGAAGAACAACTTCGGCGGATCCGTGTAGGCGTCTGCCTCGGTCTTGAACGCGGTCAGGACCATCCAGAAGACCGGGAAGAAGAACCCGAGAGCGGCGATCCACGCCACGACCGACCACGGACTGAACTTACTGCTCTTCTTTTTCTTGACGACGGGTTTGTCGGTCGTCGCGCTTGTCGTCTCTACGGCAGTCATCACGCCGCCTCCTCGTTGCCGGTGAAGCTCTTGAAGATCAATCGGAGCGCAAGTGTCGAGACGATGATGGTCGCGATCACTGTCACGACACCCATCGCCGCAGCTTGACCTACGTCGAAGCCGAGGAATGCGCGCTGGTAGATGTAGAACGGCAGGTTCGAGCTGGCCACGCCTGGCCCGCCCGACGTCATCATGTACACCGCGTCAAAGGTGTTCACGAGGTAGATCGCACCCAGAACTGCACCGAGTTCGATGAAGCGGCGCAGGTGCGGCAGTGTCAGTTCGCGGAACATCGCAAACGGCTTGGCTCCGTCCACCCGTGCGGCTTCGAGGATGTCTCGGGGCATGGACTGCAAGCCGGCCAGAATGAGCAGCATCATGAAAGGCGTCCACTGCCAGATCAGATTGATCATGACGGCGGCGAGCGGAAACTTGCTGACCCAGTCGACCTGGCCGACACCGAACGGCTGGAGGACAAAGTTCACGATACCGAATACCGGGTCGAACATTGTTGTCTTCCAGAGCAATGCGCCAGCGACGGGGGTGATGAGAAATGGCGTGATCAGCAGTGTCCGCACGATCCCGCGACCGAGGAAGGCTCTGTCGAGTAGGAGTGCCAACGCGAGTCCGAGGATCACCGAAACGATGACCGTACCCACGATCATGATGACCGTGTTGACCGCGACTTCCCGAAACTGACTGTCCTTGAAAACCTCGATGTAGTTGTCGAACCCGTTGAAGTGCCGCGATCCCGGCCGGACAAGGTTCCACGACTGCGTCGAGTAGTAGAGGGTGAACAGAAACGGAATCTGGGTGACGACGATCGAGAAGATCAACGCCGGCAACAGGGGACCTCTACGACGCCAACCCTCGGCGCGGGAGATCTTCTTTTCGACACGGACCGGTGGCGCGTCGTCCACCGTAGTTCTGGGCTCGGCAACCGTAGTCATCGGTTCTCCTGATAGGTCTTGCCGACCACCTCGGCATACTGCTGGGATTGTTCGAGCGCTTCTTTCACGCTCTTCTGACCCGCGATGGCAGCACTGATCTGCTGGCTGACGCGAGTGCCCAGGTCCTGAAACTCAGGGATTGTGAGGAACTGGACGCCGGTGTACGGAACCGGTTGCACTGTCGGGTTTTTCGGATCTGCATTGTTGATCGATTCGAGGGTGATCGGCCCGAATGCCTGTGCGGCCTCTTGATACTCCGGAATCTCGTAGGTCGAAAGGCGACTTCCCGGAGGAACTCTCGACCAGCCGAGTTCGGTTCCGACCTTCTGGATGTAGTCCTTGTTCGTCATCCAGGAAATGAACTTCCAGGCGTCATCTTTGTTCTTTGCCGACTCCGGGATTCCGAGCGCCCAGGTGTAGAGCCAACCAGGATCGGACTTCTCGACCTTCGGGGCCTTCGCATATCCGATGTTGCCGACTACCTTCGACGACGCAGGGTCCTCGAGAACTGACACAGCCGACGTCGCGTCGTACCACATCGCCGTGTTGCCTTGCGCGAATTGTGTTGCACATTCACCGAATCCGCTTGTGGCAGGACCCGGCTGACCGTGCTCCTTGACCGTGTCCACGTAGAACTGAACCGCATCCTCGACCTGCGGACTGGTCAACTGCGCATTCCAATTCTCGTCGTACCAGCGTCCACCGAAGGTGTTGATCACGGTGTTCAGCGGTGCGAGTACCTCACCCCAGCCAGGCTTTCCGCGCAAGCAGATTCCCGCCATCTTGGCATCCGGGTTGTCGAACTGCGCTGCCCAACCTGCAACTTCTTGCCACGTCGGGTCTTCGGGAACTGTTATCCCAGCCTGATCGAACAGATCCTTGCGGTACATCAGGAACGACGACTCCCCGTAGAACGGGACCGCGTACATACTGTCCTCGTACGACAGAGAAGTCTTGATCGACGGTATGAAGTCGTCCTCGTCATAACCGGGCGTCTTGTCTGCATACTCGGACAGGTTCGTGAGCCAACCGTTGGCGGCCCACTGAGGTGTCTCGTAGTTGCTGATCATCACGACGTCGAACTCACCGCCGCCGGTTGCCGTCGACGCTGTGATCTTGGCGCGCGCCTGGTTCTCGGAAAGGCTGACGAATTTGAGGTCGATGCCAGGGTTCTCGGCTTCGAAAGCCGGCGCCAGTTTGATGGCGTCCTGCATCTGCGAGTTCGACACCATCGCGATGGTGACTGTTCGTTCGCCGGAACCACCGAGCGCGCCAGCGCCCGCACATCCCGACACCAGGAGGCAGAGCGCCGCCGCGGCAGCGCCCCACACTCGTCTTCCTGTTTTCACGGATTACCTTCCTTCACACTTGCGTGTCAGTCGCGCGCTCGGACAGCGAAACTCGTGAGATCGCTAGCCTTCGAGCAGCCACTGGGCGCACTCGACGTCGGTGACGAGTACGTTTGCCAAACCTCCGCGCAATGCGCCCAGAACGGCCTGGCGTTTGTGTGTTCCCCCCGAAATCAGAATCGTCTGATCGCAGGATTTCACTGCGTCGAGCGATACGGAGACCGTTCGTTCAGGCAGTGGCCCCTCCACTGGATTGCCGTCGATCGTGTAGAAACGGCCGCCGATTTCACCGACAGCGCCTCGACTTTCCAACTCGTCCAGCATGGTCGAGTCGACGAAGCTACCGGCAAACAAGGTCGTGGCAGTCGAGACGGCACCGACTCCGAAAACCATGATGTCGGAATCAGTTCCGGCTTGCAGCGCCTTCGAGATGACCGAGTCGTTTCGCATCGACTCCACAGTCGCCGGGTCGGCATATAGCGGAGCATTGAGGCGAATAGGATTGGCCTGCAACTGTTGTGCACATCGGCCGATGGTGAAGTCGACACCGGTTTGGTAGTCGGTCACCGTCATGGAGCCGTCAAGTTGTACCACAGCCGAGCACTTCGCCGCCTTGTCTGGCAAAGATCCTGCTACCGCAACGGTTTCCGGACCCCAGGTAAACCCGAGAACGCTCGACGGCTGCAGACGACGAACCAGAACTTCCGCTGCTCGCCGGCCGAGCGCGTCGAAGTCCGGATCGTCCGAGTCCGAATTTGCTTCGGGCACAATCAAAACTTCGGCCAACCCGAAGTGCTTCTCCAGTTTCGATTCCAACTCCGTGTTCACCGAACCTTCGAGCTCCGGCGGCACCATAATCTCGACCCTGACCAAACCTTGCGTCCGCGCCCTGGCCAACAGCCGCCCGGCCGTAGGCCGCGAGACGCCCAACTTCGCTGCAATCTCCGCCTGAGTAGCGCCTTCGAGGTGATACATGGTCGCTGCCCGCAAGGCGAGCCGCACATCCTCGGAAGCCGGCAACTTCGACGACTTGAGTCCTGCGGGCTGAGCCGACTGGTTCACACGGTCTCCTTGTGTATCAGGTTCAAAGTTTCTTGATCGTGAGCAGATGCTCACTAGATGTTCTTATGCTCATTAAGCTAACATCTACGTTGTGACCCACACAACAGTTTCCGGAGAATCCGTCGATCTACCTGCGACAATTCGGGCAAATGTCCTCGTTGAGACCGGAAAGATGCAGATGGTCGAGAGACCACGACCGTCCCCGAAGACGGGTGAAGTCCTCGTTCGCATCCATGCAGTGGGCGTGTGCGGGTCGGACGCGCACTACTTTCACGAAGGTCGCATCGGCCCTTACGTAGTCAACTCACCGCTCGTTCTCGGACACGAAGCATCTGGACGCATCGCCGCAGTCGGTGACGGCGTCGACCCAAGACGCATCGGGCAGCGCGTCTCCATCGAGCCTCAGAAGCCCGATCCGACAAGTCCCGAATCCAAGGCAGGCAGATACAACCTCTGCCCTCATATGGAGTTCTTCGCGACGCCGCCGATCGACGGTGCACTGACCGACTACGTCACGATCGGTGCCGACTTCGCCCATCCCATCGCAGATTCCGTGTCCTACGAGGCAGCTGCGCTGTTCGAGCCACTCTCCGTAGGGATCGCCTCAGCCCAGAAAGCGGGAATCACTGCCGGCTCTCGTGTGTTGATCGCCGGCGCCGGCCCGGTAGGAATCGTGACGACGCAGGTGGCCAAGGCATTCGGCGCGACGGAAGTCATCGTCTCGGACATCGATGCGGCCCGGCGTGATGTGGCACTGAAATTCGGCGCAACAACCGTCGTTGATCCTCGTGAAAGCGACGTACGCTCGCTGGCCGTCGATGCGTTCATCGACGCGTCGGGTGCCACGGCCGCAGTGATCGACGGGATTTACGCAGTTCGGCCCGCTGGAACCGTCGTTCTGGTCGGAATGGGTGCCGACGAGATACCGTTGCCGGTCCCGATCATTCAGAATCGCGAACTGATGCTGACCGGAGTGTTCCGGTACGCCAACACGTGGCCGATCGCCGCCGCACTGGTCGCTGCCGGGCGCGTCGACCTGGATTCGATGGTCACAGCACGCTTTTCACTCGAACGATCGCAAGAGGCCCTGGTGGCCGATCGCATTCCCGGCAGCATCAAAGCCGTAGTCATCGTCGCCGAAGGAGACTAGAACTTTCATGGAACTCAATACGAAGACCTTGCTCGACTTCGATGCTGCACTCGAAGTGCCGACCTACGACCGGAGCAAAGTCACCACCGGCATAGTGCATTTCGGTGTCGGAGGCTTTCACCGTGCACACCAGGCCATGTACATCGATACCCTCCTGCGACGAGGTGAAGCCTTCGACTGGGGAATCTGCGGAGTGGGAGTGATGCCGTCGGACAAGCGAATGAAAGACGCACTCCGCGCGCAGGACGGCCTCTACACGCTTGCGCTCAAGCATGCTGACGGAACCCTCCAGGGCCGGGTCATCGGGTCGATCGTCGAGTACCTGTTCGCGCCCGACGATCCGGAGGCGGTGATCGAAAAGATGGCATCCGAATCGACGAAAATCGTATCTCTCACCATCACCGAGGGCGGATACAACATCTCGCACACTACGGGCGAGTTCGACGCGTCCCATCCCGATGTGATGCACGATCTCGAGCCGGGAACACTCCCGCGCACCACCTTCGGTCTGATTTGTGCTGCACTCGCACTCCGTCGCGACCGGGGCCTCGCCCCGTTCACGATCATGAGTTGCGACAACATCGAAGGCAACGGATCGGTCGCCAGGACGGCAGTCGGAGCGTTCGCCGCCCTGAAGGATCCCGAACTTGCGGAGTGGATCGACGAGAACGGCGCCTTCCCCAACTCCATGGTCGACCGGATCACACCCGTCACGACAGCCGAGGTGACCACCGAGATCGCCGAGACGTTTGGCATGGACGATCAGTGGCCGGTCGCAGCTGAGCCGTTCACCGCGTGGTTCCTCGAGGACGAGTTCACCTCAGGCAGGCCACCTCTGGAGAATGCCGGCGTCAATCTCGTGCCGGATGTTCGCCCGTACGAACTGATGAAACTGCGCCTTCTCAATGCCAGCCATCAAGGCATCGCGTACTTCGGCTACCTTGCCGGATACCGCCTGGTCCACGAGGCATGCCAGGACGAACTCTTGTCAGGGTTCCTGCTCGACTACATGAATCTGGAAGCGACGCCGACCCTTGATCCGGTACCCGGCGTCGACCTCGATCAGTACAAGAAGACCCTCATCGAACGATTCTCGAACCCCCAGGTCCGCGACACGATTGCGCGTCTGTGCGCCGAGTCGTCCGATCGAATTCCCAAGTGGCTGTTGCCCGTCATCCGGACCCAACTCGACACCGGTGGGTCGATCAACCTGTCCACCGCAATTGTCGCCAGCTGGGCCCGCTACGCCGAGGGCACAGACGAGAACGGAGATCCCATCACCGTCGTCGATCAGCTGTCGGACGCTCTGGTGCCGCTCGCCCAGAAACAGTCGAGCGACCCGTTGGCCTTCATCGGGTACCGCCAAGTGTTCGGCGATCTCGTGGACGATCGCCGATTTGTCGCAAGCTTCCGAAAGACCCTCGACTCGTTGCACTCCGTCGGAGCCAGAAGAACCCTCGAGGAGGTGCGCGGGCTCTGACTACGCCGAGACGTCGTGCAGGTGATGGATCGGATCGTGAATGAAGTAGGCCGCCAACGATTCGACGGTGAACGCCGATCCGTCACTGCGGAGACCCCGTCGTTGGCGGCTACCCTCTGGCACGGTTTCGAAGGCATTCGCGACCTCCGCGGCGGCGTCGGACAATTCCGATGCCACCGTTGCCGGATCTTGGTCGTTGTACCGCTCGGCCTCAGCTGTTGCGTCTTGATCCCAGTTCTCGAATCGCGGATCGTCGAATTCGAGCATCTGTTCCAACCGCACCTTGAAGATCCTGAACACGTCGCGTACGTGGGCGGAATACTCCAGCGCTGACCATGTTTCGGTGTCCGGTCGCTCCGTCACATTCTCGCGCTCCAGTACCTCGGCCCACGAGACGGCATTGCTACGCACAAGATCTGGAACATCCGCGAACGCAACAGCGGACGAATCAAACCCGCACTCGCCGCATGGGCGTTCGAGGACCCAGGTCCAGTTCTTTGTATCCGGGGTGATCGGCATGGATCGAGAATAGTCCGCCAGGGCGGGGTCAGTCTGCTTCGATCGGCCGATGAAGCGAATCATGCTCGGTATTGCGGTTACCTTCGTGCTGACGCTCTCCGCGTGTGGCGCGGAAGTGGGCGCACCCGAGCCGCGCAACAGCAAGAGCAGGCAGTGGTCGTCAATTCACTTCATTCGAGTGCCCGGGGCGAATGTTGATCCGTATTTCCATCATCGTTTGCGGCATCTGGTTTGATTCGAAACATGCGCTCTTCGCTCGCCTTGTCCACTCTCGCTGCCGGCTTGTTGATTGCGGGTTGCGGGTCGCAGACAGTGCAGCAACCCGACACCGCAACGACAACAACCGAAACGGGCGGAACGTGGGTCCGAAGGCTCGAAGTACCAGACTCCGTCGAAAAGATCTGCCAGTCGATACTCGGATTGGCCGAAGAATTGGGACGTACTCCTAGCGATTCCGCGTCACCGATCGATCGAGTCCGCGAATACATGAGCGGACCATACCGCGACTGGAGGGGATTCGACGCTGAGGGGCGTCAGCGCATCCAGGAAGCCTTCGAAGCTGCGGAATCGGGATCTTGCGGTTGAGCAACGCGGGGCGTCCGATTCGCCTATCGCACAACGGAATTACAAACAACGACGTATGAACGTCATTCCGTTCGTGACAAATATTCGTTCGTCAGCGAAGGACCGGCCACTTCGATTTTCCAGGGTTTTCGATTCGTTTTTCGAAGATTCTGTGACGCGTTCGTGGCCGAGGCTTCGACGAGTCTCGTCGTCCCTCAGGTGAAGGGCGCCGAGTCGACATGTACGCCTTCCGAACGCAGCAAATGCTCGGCCGCACAAATCAACAAGGAGAGGGATTCGTACGAGAGTCCCTCGGTTGCATGCATCAGCCTGTCAGGCGCCGGAATCGACCGGTCGCCCGGGGAATCCTCGGATCTCCGCGCAGAAAGCACGGTCGCGAGTTCTCGTTGATTCACCACCTGACCTGTGCTGTTCGCTCGCTCGAACATGGCATTCAGCCGCTGGACGAGTTCCTCACCTTCAGCTGATCGAATAGTGTTGCCGAACAGCCTGTTTCCATGATCCGCTATGACACCAGGCGCGATCGAGTTCTTGATTGCCACAGTATGTTCTCCGTTACGTTGGTCTGTCAGGTTGATCAGAGGTGCGACCGGGAGCAACTCGCAGAGCCTTGATCTGTGCCACCCAACGGGCGTCGCGTCCATCGACAGCAGACCAATCTCCCCCGGCGCCAATCGGCTTCCGGTAGCGCGACCTCGAAGCCGATGTTCATTTTGCGACTTATCGTTACATATTAACATCAACTGTAACTCTTCGACAAGCACTTCGTTCCGATTGCCCGGTTTGATCACGGGTGGCGCAGAACATCAAGGGTGGCCAACTTGTCGACATGATCTACGCCGCCCCTTCCATCTCCGTTCAGGCTGCAGTGATGGTCGAGCCACCGGCAAGGCACAAGAAACGACATTCCGCCGACGACCTCCCAGCGTAGGTATCGCCGCGCGTGCATCACCTGCGGTGAACTGCGATTCACAAAAGCCGCAACGCGGATAGGGGCGGCGACACAGCCCGCGAGAGCCTTCTTACCCGAACTTTTCCATCACCGTGCGAGGCAGCCGGCCAGGCCAAGACTGCGCCCAAAGTCCTCGCTACTGATGACCTAAGTCCGACAATACTTTTCACGAAAAAGAGGACCCCGCGCCTGCGGGGTCCTCTTCGCTTTCCTTCAGAGCTAGAGACCGAGCGAGTGAAGGTGCTCGCTGATCTTCTCGAACATGAGCCTTTGACCTGCCGGCGTGGGATGCATGCCGTCTTCCTTGAGTAACGTCGGGTCCGACAGCCAGTTCTCGGCGAGCGCATCAATGAAAGGCAGCTTGTACTGCTCAGCGGCGGAACGGATTCGATCGTTGACATTGACAGCGGTCTCGGATGGAGGCCGGTTGTCCATGATGGGGCCGATGACGACAACCTTGGCGTGAGGAAGCCGATCTCGTAGCTGCGCATACAACTCCCGAGTCGCATCTCGCACCTCGAGCGGGTACGAAACATCGTTCCGACCGCCGGCGATGATGACGACCTCGGGATTCACCGCAACGACCTGATCAATTTTCGCACCGAACGGTAGCTTGCCTTTTTCCTCGTTTCCCTGGACGTAGCCGGTGCCACCGCTCGCGAAATCTGCCAGGTACCAGCGACGATCGAAGGCGAGCAGCGCCGGCCAATGATCTCCCGTCGTGTTCGGAATCGAGTAGGAGTCCCCCAAAATTGCGACCGTGTCGAAGTCGTCGGTAGGGGCATTCAGCGCCGGCGCCGAACTGTCAGGCTGCGATACAGAGGCAGTTGCCCGACTGTCTCGGGATTGCTCGTACGCAAATCCTACGATCACCGCTACGACGGTGAAAACCATGGCACCGATGACGGCGACAGTTCGCTTGTTGGGTTTGGTCACCCCATAAACATACGGGGTCGAATCATGTTGCCTCTGAGCGAGTGTCAAGCATCTGTCGTTCCGCTTGAATCGGCCATCAACGAAGGAGTGAAATCCCGCTCTCACAGCAGACTGGGGCCAAGCTTGCTGGAAGTTAAGGCGCGGCAAAGCATTCAGGGCACACCGTCCCCCATTCGACGGACCAAAGTCCATTATCAAATCAACACTGCGACAAGCGGCAATCGCGCAGCTATATTTCGTCGACACTTCAACTACTTTCGGCACATCTGCACAGACGCGCGACAACACCCAGTCCCCTCGCTCGGCAATCCCCTCTATTTTTCTCATTCGAAGAAACCGGCACCAGGTGCCAGGAAGAACGTCGACATGCCGGAAACAGAAGCAAAGCGCAGCAATCGGCGACTGATCGCGATCGCAGCACTCGCAGTCGTACTCCTCGTGCAAGGCGCCTACTCGTTCGGTGTCCGCCCTGAGCCGTACCCGACAATTCGCATGCCCAGCTTCGGTGGCGTGCCCAATGCAGACGGCGAGTTCAGTGGAAGTGGCTTGGATATCACTCTCCATTACACCGACGGATCCACGATCAGTCCCAACCCAGTGGATCTCGCCGGCGATATTCGCTACTCATCCGCGAGAGCATCACTCGATTATGCGTTCCGCCCCAGCGGGGCAGGCGACCGAAACACCCGAACCGCGGACCCTGAATTGGTCGAATGGCTCCGAAACCGCAGCGTCGAAGTCGGGAGTGGTGCCATCCCGGACAGTATCGAGTTCTGCTGGCGCAAAACAATTATCGACATCACCGACGGAACCGATGCGTCAACTGACCCGTGCGAAACGACAAGGGTTGATCTATGAGTGCCCGTGCGGGAACTCTGTTGTTCCTGCGCGACCACATCGATCAGTTGTGCGAGGCGTACCGCGGGGATGCGAGGTTCCTCGCTGTCATTCGAATTCTCTTCGCGCTATATGTGATCGCGTTTCCCATCGACTACACGTGGGCGGGCGAGGTTCCCTCGATTCTGTTTCATCCGCAATCCGGTCCGTTCTCCCTGCTGTCGTCACCACCCTCCGAGAACTTCCTCGTCGGACTCGAAGTCGCCCGATTCATCCTGGCGATCGCCATCTTGGTCGGATATCGAACGACGGCCGCGTCCATCGCAATGACCCTCACGCTCATGACCGGCAGCGGGTTGGTCAATTCCTTCGGCAAGGTCGACCACTTCATTCTTTTCGAAATCTTGCCGGTGGCCATGGCAGCCGCTGGATGGGGCGCCGCATGGTCCCTCGACGCACGACGTTCACGCACACAACGCAAAGCACTTCAAACCCGCGGACTGCCCATGCTCATCTGGGCAGTGACGGTCGCCTACGCCCTGTTTACAGCGGCACTACCCAAAGCTGCGTCCGGCTGGCTGAACCCCGAATTGCAGGCAACCCGGGGCTACGTTGCACGAGACGTCGCTGACCCCACCAAGCTCGGTCCGCTGACCCACGAACTATTCGACATCCATTCGGAGTGGCTATGGAAGGCACTCGACTACGCCACTGTCTTCGCTGAAGGCTGGTTGATCGTTGCCGTGCTCTTCCCTGTCTTGTTCAGAATCGGGATCGTCGTCTTACTCGGGTTTCACCTTGGGGTTTATCTCGCGTTGGGCATCGAGTTCGACAGCTATATCTTCGTGTATCTGCCGTTCCTGTCGGCGCCTGCTGTATGGGTCACCAAGCGAGTCCTGGGCAGAAGGCCCGATATCGGTAGAACGTCGGCGCCGGAAACTCCACGTCAAGTATCTCCGGCCAGTTCGGACGCACCGTAAATCTAATATCCGGGAGCGGACCTTTCCGTCACAGTTCGTGAGTGCCCCAATCACAGGTAGGCGATCCCCAGACTCCCTCAACCTGGGGATCAAACAAACCTACTGTCTCCCAATGAAATTCCGAGAACTTCTACATTCACTGACATTCGGTTCGCAGACGGGCGCCCCAATCGCCAATTCGGCGCCGCCATTCGGACCCCACATCGCGTGTTGGGGGCAGTCGAGCCGCGGGGGGTCGGCTCGACTGCCTGCACTTACACCAGGCGAAGATGGTTTCTTGCCAGCTGTCTGCTTAACCAGCGTGCGTCGACGCTCAGGGGGTCACTGGAACGCATCGTCGTCACCTGTGGGCCGGGCTCGCGCCGGCAGGTACAGACAATTGTTCAGTGACCCCTGAGTTCGATCGTCGAAATCACCTTCGATCGCCGTGCGTAGGTACATCTAGAGCGTGACACTTCGGCTAGTTGAGCACATACGCTGAAATACCTGGATAGGTACCTACTTTTCCCTCGTCTTCCGAGTGGTCGCCATCTCGGTCACGTCCAGAAGCGTTGCACATCCGACACTGTCGGGAAATCGGTCATCTGGATCCGAGACTTTCGCCTCATCTGCGATCGACGATCATGATGCGACGATTCCTTGTGTGACCACGAACGCTCGACTCAGACGCAACCGCAGGCGCATTGCCAGGCGATTCAATCCCAACAACGTGTGGGCAACTGTCCTGGTGATTGCACTTTGCGCACTAGTCGCCTTGGCGATCGTCTGCAGCATGATTTTCGACAAAAATCATTGGGGCTGACCCGCGGGCTCACGGCACCTGAACGTGGGGCGGGCGGGGCTCGAACCCGCGACCAATGGATTATGAGTCCACGGCTCTAACCGACTGAGCTACCGCCCCATCCGGATGCGATGCATCGCGGCGAATCCGAATGTTACCGGCACATCCGACGCGGATCACAATCGGGCAGGCGGTGACGCGTTGCACTCTTTCGAGTCGAGTCTTCCAAGGTTGGTCGGCACAGGAGCGATGAGCCGATACCGTGGGAGTGCACACCCCACGGAACAGGATCACCACATGAAGCTTGCACTGACCGAATTCAAGAACTCGAAGGCCACGATCCGGATCATCATGTCCGACGGCGCGAAGCTGAACGGCACCGTCACCGATTTCACCGAAGACACTCTCGTCCTCAATTCTCCGAATGGTGTCTATTACATCAACCCCAGCCACATCATCCGGCTGTTCGAGCCGTCGGATCGCGCAGCGAAGTAAGCGCACCGGTCAAACAGTTCGACGGTTCCACCGAAAGCCCGACGCAGACACTTGCGTCGGGCTTTGGTGTATCTGTCTCCAATATCTACGCGTCGCGATCACGGGTGCAGCGGCCATCGGCGTCACTGAAAACGACAATGGACCTGTCCTGTTGGCCGCCATCGAAAGTGTTGTAACTCCAGTGGCAATCGACGAGCATGTTTTCTCGTGCATGCTCGGAGCTACCAAACCCGACCCTGCGGCCTTCCTGGCTGCGCTGGAGTTTCTCGATGCGCGTCCACAGCAGACCTTCTTCGTCGACGACAGTCCGGTGAACGTCCTCAGCGCTCGACGGCTGGGAATTCGCGGCGAACAAGCAAACAAGGCGGCAGACGTCGAATCGGCACTTCGATCGGTGGGTCTGCTGCAAACGCACTAGCGGCGACGAATACAAGAAAGCCCCCCGCCCGATTTCTCAGGTGAGGGGCTTTGCTGCTCCCCCGGCTGGACTCGAACCAGCAACCGTCCGATTAACAGTCGGAAGCTCTGCCAATTGAGCTACAGGGGATTGTCTTGCTCGCTTCGCCCGTTCCGGCGTTGCCTGAGAAACTGTAGCGAATCCTCCACCGAAGTACCAAATCGCCTGCCCAGCGAGTCATCAGGCAGGATGGAGTCAGGACGATCGGTGCTGGAGGGAAGCAGGAATGATGCGTTTGTTGATCGGTGTTGCAGCTGGGTACGTCCTGGGAACCAAAGCGGGCCGCGCACGATACGAGCAGATCAGCCGGGCCGCGAAGGCGGTGGCCACTAGTCCGGCCACAAAGAAGGTGTTGGACGCGTCACGGCAGAAGCTGGCCGACTCACTGAGTACTCAGCCCAAGCTCGAGCCGATGAAGCCGATCAACGAGGAGACCACGATTCTGGTCCCCCACGACCAGTTGAAGAAAAACCGCTAGGTCAGACGCTTTGGTCGCCGACAGCCTGCTCACGCAGCTGTCGGCGATACTGCTCCAGCGCCACGAGATCTCCGAACAGTGAGTTGTACTCCTCGGGGGCCGCAGCAGGTGAAACGCGCTGAAGCTTGGATTTGAGGTCGGCAACCTGCTCGCCCACCCACGCTTCCTGCAGTCGTGCGAGCACTCCGTTGATGTAGCGCGGAACCGTGTCTTCGTCGCACGGCATCGGTTCGACGGCCAGCTCAGATACAACCGAGGCCACCGTCATGTCCTCGACGCCCTTGGTGACGACTTCGATCCACTCGGCGCCACCGAGCCCCTTGCTCGTTCCGCCGGCGTCAGCCATTGCCTGTCTGATGACAACGTAGGCGGGGTGGGTGAATGTCTCGGGAGGCAACGAGTCGAAGACACTGCCGGCGATGCCAGGGTGCTGCAATGCGGCCTTGAGGACAGCTCGCTGCGTCGAGAGCGCCGGATCGTTGGGCCGGGGCCTGGAAATTCCGATCGGCAGCGCGAGCGCATCGGCAGCAGGTGCCTCGACAACCTGACGACGCTTGGGCGCCGGCGAAGATCCGCGCGTCGACGCCCGTTTGCGAGCTTCGTCACGCACGCGTCGTCGAACCGACGGAAGATCGTCCCAACCGACCCATCCGCACAACAGATTCGCGTAGCTGTCGCGCAGAGTTGATTCCTTGATCTGCGCAACGACGGGGACGGTGCGACGCAGTGCCTCGACGCGACCTTCAGCGGTCTCCAGATCGTGTTCGGTGAGGATGGACTTCACCACGAACTCGAACATCGGAGTGCGCCGCGCCACGAGGTCGCGAACGGCGGCGTCACCAGACTTCAGTCGCAGATCGCACGGGTCCATTCCGTCGGGCGCGACGGCGACGAAAGTCTGCCCGGCCATCTTCTGATCACCCTCGAACGCCTTCATCGCAGCGGCCTGCCCCGCGGCATCACCGTCGAAGGTGTAGATGATCTCACCGCGAAAGTAGCTGTCGTCCATCAGGAGTCGGCGGAGCATCGCGAGGTGCTCCTCACCGAAGGCGGTTCCGCACGAAGCGACGGCAGTCTTGACGCCGGCCAAGTGCATCGCCATGACGTCGGTGTAGCCCTCGACGACTACTGCCTGGTGTCCCTTGGCGATGTCGCGCTTGGCGAGGTCCAAGCCGAACAAGACCTGAGACTTCTTGTAGAGAATTGTTTCCGGCGTGTTGACGTACTTACCCGGCATGGTGTCGTCGTCGAAAAGCTTGCGGGCACCGAAGCCGATGACGTCACCGGCGACGCTGCGGATCGGCCACAGAAGACGGCGATGGAACCGGTCGATCGGACCTCGTCGCCCCTCTTTGGACAGCCCGGCTGCTTCGAGTTCCTTGAATTCGAAGCCCTTGGACATCAAGTGTTTTGTGAGAGTGTCCCAACCTTCGGGCGCGTATCCACACCCGAACTGCAGTGCTGCGGCACCGTCGAAGTTTCTCTCGGTGAGGTAGTCGCGAGCCGCCTGGGCATCGGGTTCGCGCAGACGAGCGGCGTAGAACTCCTGAGCCGCCGCGTTTGCCGCGATCAAGCGTGCACGAGTGCCGCGATCGCGCTGAACGGACGGCCCACCACCCTCGTACGAAATCGTGTAGCTGAGCCGATCCGCCAACTGCTCGACAGCCTCGACAAAGCTGATGTGATCCATCTTCTGCAGGAACGAGTACACGTCCCCGCCCTCACCGCAGCCGAAGCAGTGGTAGAGGCCGTGGTTGGGTCGCACATGGAACGACGGCGACTTCTCGTCGTGAAAGGGACACAGACCTTTGATCGAATCGCCACCGGCACGCTTGAGTGAAACGTATTCACCGACGATGTCCTCGATGCGAGTGCGTTCGCGAATGGCCGCGATGTCTCTGTCAGAAATTCGGCCCGCCACGTACATCAGTCTAGGCGGTCCCCCGGCACCTCCTGACAACGATATGTTGATGGCCGACTCTGCACCGCAGCGATGGGACCGACGATGACTGAAAACGCCTCGAGCTCGCACGAAGGGCGATCAGGAACCCGATTCGGCGTGTACGAGTTGCGTCGCCTCCTCGGCCGAGGCGGAATGGGTGAAGTGTACGAGGCGTACGACACCTCGAAGGATCGCCTGGTCGCACTCAAGTTGCTCCATCGCGAACTTGCGGCCGACCCGTCATTCCAAGCTCGTTTCCGCCGAGAATCTCGCACCACCGCCGCCTTGAACGAACCGCACGTGATCCCGGTACACGACTGGGGCGAAATCGACGGAGTCCTCTTCATCGACATGCGTTTGGTCGAAGGTCATACGTTGCGCGCCGAGTTGGCCGAATTCGGCCGACTCACGCCTATACGAGCCGTCGACATCGTCTCGCAAATCGCCTCGGCGTTGGACGCCGCACATGCCCGCGGGCTCATCCATCGCGACGTCAAACCAGACAACATCATTCTCACGAACAACGGCTTCGCCTACCTCGTCGACTTCGGAATCGCATACTCACAGACGGACACGAAGATCACCACCGAGGGAAGCGCAGTCGGTTCCTATGCGTACATGGCGCCGGAGCGGTTCGAAATCGAAACGCCGACGGCCGCAGCGGATGTCTATTCCCTGGCTTGTGTCCTCTACCAATCACTCACCGGAACAACACCTTTCAACACCACAAGCATCGAGCATCTGGTCAATTCGCACCTGAACGCTCCGCCGCCGCGCCCCACACTGACGGTTCCGTCGCTCCCGCAAGGTTTTGACGCCATCGTGGCTCGCGGCATGGCAAAGGATCCCGCACACCGCTATCCGACTACGGGAGCGCTCGCACTCCAAGCGCGGCAGGCCCTCTCGACGACCCACACCCCCGGTGCCGCCGGCGGATTGCACCCCACGATCGTCGGGCCGCCCATCTACACCACGGCGAATCCCGCTCACGGGAACTACACGCACATCGCGACAAAGACCAAGCGAAACCGAGCCCCGATCGCGATCGGTGCGGCTGGAGTTGCACTCGTTCTGGCCGCAGGAGGCACGGCGGCCTGGGTGATGCTGGGGAACTCGGGACCCGAATCACCCACCACTGCAGCAGCTTCCATCGCCACGTCGGCACCGGCACCCACTCAGGAGCCGGCCAGAACGCCCAAGCTCGAGCCGCTACCCACCGCCGGACTGCAGGCGACCACGACCACCCGGGCGTCGAACCCGGGCGCGAGAAATGGCGACCTCGGGGTCAGCAAGCCGATCACCGTCCCCTCGTGCAAAGGAACCGGAATCGTGGTGTTGGCCAATGCCACCGATCCGGCAACGTACGCCAGCGAGATCCAGAACTACCTCGACGCGTTCCCCGGCTCGAAATACCTACGCACAGACCAGTCCTGCCCGTCACTGCGTCAAGTCTCCGATTCGGGGACGGCGATCTACACGGTGTATCGCGAATCCGGGAACACCGAGTCGAAGATCTGCAAGGACGTTCGCGCAGCCGGCGGCGACGCTTACGGCAAGTGGCTCGATACCACTACCGACCCGTCGACGCGGATGACCTGCTGAAGGCGTAAGCGGCTCAGCCCCAGCTGGCCTGCGCGCCCAGGCTCGCTTTGTCCACCCGTTCCAGCCGACTCTCCGTGTACGACGCGATCTGATCCACCACTACCCGGACCCGAGCACCGTCGTCCGCGGCGCGTTCCCACGCGGGCAGCAGGATCGGATCGAGCCCGGCCGGCGCAGTTGCCAGCAGCCATTCCGCGACGCGATGAACACGATCACGCTGCCGATCCTGACGCGCCTTGTGTCCGGCGTCGGACATCACGTAGTACAGCGCCACGGTCTTGAGCAACGCCACCTCGGATGCGACGGCCTCGGGTATGTCGAGGTCGGCTTGATACCGCGAGAGGGGGCGGTCACCGTGTGTCAGCCGGGTGCTGGCGATCGCCGCGGTGGCGAAGCGACCCACCAATTCACTCGTGAGATTCTTCAACGCGACGGAACTTCCGAGTGTGCCGTCGAAACTTCCGACCCCGCGTACGACGGGGAGTTCGGACAACCGTTGAGCGGCGTCGATCAGATCGTCGACTACCAATCCCCGAAACTCGGAGGCCCCCAGTTCTGCCAGTGCGCGCTGCTCGGACGGATCGGCAAGCGAGCGAAGGTCGATACGGCCTGCGATCACCCCGTCCTCCACGTCGTGCACGGAATACGCGATGTCGTCGGCCCAGTCCATGACCTGAGCTTCCAGGCATTGCCGACGCTCGGGCGCCCCCTCTCGAACCCAGGCGAGCACCTCTGCGTCGTCGTCGTATGCCCCGAACTTCGCGCCGGGCTGCGGCCGGGTCCAGGGGTACTTGATGGCTGCGTCGAGTGATGCCCTGGTGAGATTGAGGCCGGCACTCAGACCGTCGGGGCGCAGGATCTTGGGTTCGAGGCTGGTCAATATCCGCAGATTCTGCGCGTTGCCCTCGAAACCTCCGCAGTCCTTGGCGACTTCGTCCAGGGCCTTCTCGCCGTTGTGACCGTACGGCGGGTGCCCGATGTCGTGCGCGAGACCGGCGAGGTCCACCAGGTCCGGATCGCAACCGAGTCCGTCGGCGATCCCTCGCCCGATCTGTGCGACCTCCATCGAGTGCGTCAACCGCGTGCGAGGTGTGTCACCGTCGCGCGGGCCGACAACCTGGGTCTTGTCGGCCAAGCGCCGCAAAGCCGCGGAGTGTTGGACACGCGCCCGATCTCGCGAGAAGTCCGAACGATGCTGCGCCGCTGCGATCTGCGAACCCGGCAACCCCGCACGCTTCGGCGCCTCGACGACACGACGTTCGAGGTCGTGTTCGGAGTAGGTGCCGCCTCCGTAGGTGGTGTGAGCTGTCATGGTCTCTATTGCCCTGCCGTGTAGGGGAAGTCTGCCGAGAAGTGCGTGAGCTGATACCAGAGCAGCGCGCCGGTTTCGCGAGCGATTCCGTGCAACTGGGATTCGCGGGTGAAGACAGCCGGGCCCTGACGAGTAGGTGCGGTCCACGCCTGGAGTCCTGTGTCGCGGGCCATCGTCCGCGTTCGCAAGGAGTGCCACGGGTCACTGACCAGGACAGCGGAATTGATTCCCTGCGAGGACATCTCGGCGCTCACCGCGTCGATACTGAGAAGTGTGTCCGAACCGGTCTCCACAGCAGTGATCGCACTCGACGGAATTCCGCGATCGGTCAGATACATCTTTCCCGACGCCGCTTCGGTGTACTCGTCACCTTCTTGTTTACCGCCGACGGTGATGATCTGCGGCGCCACTCCGCGCTTGTACAGCTTGTACGCCTGCTCGAGTCGGGCCTCGAAGACGGACGACGGAGTGCCGGAATACTGAGCCGCGCCCAGAACGACTATCGCGTCGGCCGGCCGCGTGTCGTCGATGCGCGCCACCTGCCACACCCGGAACGCAGTACCCCCGACCAGAACCACGGCCATCAACACGGCACCGGCGATCAGTCGGCGCGTCCAGCGAGCCAATCCTGCCCCGAAGCCGCCCGCCCGTGAGGGTGATGGGTCGTGGGGGCGGTTACCGAAAGCAGGTTTCACTCCCGCAATTCTGCCAGTTCGCGGCGATCACCTCCGATGCCGACGCGCCACAACGGATAGATTTGCGTCATGGCCCTCGCACCACACTTCTCGCAGTTGTCCTCGGTAGAGCAGAGTCGGACAATCACCCGACCCGTTCGCCGTCGGGGAAGCGCCGCCGCCGTCGCTGCGATTTTCGCTTTGCTGGCGCTCGTCTTCAGTCCTGCGCTCGCCTCGGCAGACGCCCCGATGGTGTTGCCGAATCACATCACCGACACCTCCGGGGTTCTCGACGCCGGGCAACGCAGCGACATACAAGCCGCGATCGATCAACTCAGCGAGGACCACCAGATCGATCTGTGGGTCGCGTTCGTCCCCGATTTCAACAACCTGGGTGGCCAGGCGTGGGCACAGCAGACAGCCACGAAGTCGACGCTGAGTACCAAGTCCGTCCTGCTTGCAGTTGCCACGGCGGAGCGTGCTTACTACCTCGACGTCCCCGCTGAGCTGAGCAACATCACCGATTCCGACATCGAATCGATCAATTCCGACGCGGTGGAACCAGCTCTCGCCGAGGATGATTGGACCGGCGCGGCAATTGCCGCGGCTGGAGCACTCGGCGACGCGAACAACACGAGCGGCGGAATGGGAGTCGGAACACTCCTCATCGCGGGCGGCGCTGTGGTGGTCGGGACGGGCGGTGTGGTCCTGTACTCACGTAAGCGCAAGAACGACAAGAACAAGGCAAGCGTCGAAGCCGCGAAGAACATCTCCCCCGACGACATCGCCAGCCTCAACGCACTCCCGCTGCCGACGCTCGACGAACGCGCGAAGGAGATCCTCGTCGAGACGGACAACGCGATCGCCGGCAGCCAGGAGGAGCTCGATCTGGCCCGCAGCGAGTTCGGAGATTCCGCCGTCGCACCCTTCTCGGCAGCATTCGACAAGGCCAAGGCCACCCTCGCCGAAGCCTTCGCGATCAGGCAGCGACTCGACGACGCCATCCCGGAAACTCCCGATCAACGCCGCCAGATGCTGATCGACATCATTTCCTCGTGCGGTCGAGCCGACCAAGAACTCGAAGCTCGCGTCGAGGAGTTCGACGGGCTTCGCGACCTTCTCATCAACGCCCCCGCACGTCTCGATGCGTTGACGCAGAGTGTTGTTTCTCTCAGCGTGCGCTTGCCCGAATCCGAGGCGATTCTGACCAAATTGAAGGATCAGTTCCCCGCGCCGACGCTGGCATCTGTCGTGAACAACGTCACGATGGCCAGCGAACGCCTGACGCTCGCCGAGAAGTCGATCGAGGAAGGCCGCGATGCCACCGCGCTGCCGGCCGGTAAGCAAGGCGCTGCCGTCACCGCGATTCGCACTGCCGAAGCGGCTCTCGATCAGGCACGCAAACTGCTCGACGGCGTCGATCACGCCGCCGACGACATCCGAAACGCCATCGCGACTCTTCCGTCCGCGATGGACGACGTCCAGCAGGGCATCACTGCTGCGGACGCTTACCTGGCGCAGGGCGGGCAGAAGTTGGCGGACGCGAAGGCCGCAGCCCAGGCAGCGTTGGCGAATGCTCAGACGTCGAAGGACAGCGATCCGCTGACAGCCTTCAACCAGATCGTCGCGGCCGACGCCCAACTCGACGCACTGCTTGCCGACGCTCAGGAGCAGAAGCAGCAGCTCGAACGTGCACAGCAGCGCCTCGCCCAGGACATTCTAGCCGCACAGGCTCAGGTGACCGCTGCAGGCGACTTCCTCGGAACCAGGCGCGGCGCGATCGGGGCGGAGGCGCGCACTCGCTACGCGGAGGCTCAGCGGCACCTGCAGGCGGCCCAGCAATTGCAGGCTTCGGATCCGTCGAAGGCACTGCAACACGCCCAGGCCGCGACAACCTTGGCGACGCACTCACTTCGCGCCGCGCAGAACGACGTCAACACCTGGGAAGCAAACCAACGACCCCGCGGTGGCGGCGGCGATGCGACGGGAGCGATCCTCGGCGGCATCCTGATCAACAGCATTCTGCGAGGTGGCGGCGGGCCCCGCTCGTACGGCGGACCGAGCAGCAGCGGACGCTCAGGTCGCGGTGGCGGCGGCGGTGGTTTCGGCGGTGGCGGCGGCGGCCGAACCAGTCGAGGCGGCGGCGGCCGGTTCTGACGGATCCCGTCGAGGTAGTAAAATCCCTACTTTGTTCACGACCGCACTCGTCGTACGCTTCATCCGGCAAGTCGGGATCACAGATCATACGAAGGTGTTATGGAAAGCGTCGCCCCGCAGATAACCGTCGTTGTACCTACATACAACGAGCGTGAGAACCTGCCAAAGCTCGTCGATCGCCTCGCCGCGTTGAAGATCCCGAACCTGCACGTCCTCGTGGTGGATGACAACTCCCCCGACGGCACGGGCGAGGTTGCGGACAAGTTGGGTATCGATGGACCCATCCCGGTCGGAGTACTTCACCGCACGGTCAAGGACGGACTCGGCCGTGCTTACGTCGCGGGTATGAGCCGGGCTCTGGCGGAGAACGCCGACATCGTCATTCAGATGGACGCGGATCTCTCCCATCCGTCCGAAGCGATCCCCGCCATGATCGAGATCCTCACCACTACCGATGCGGCAGTCGTTCTCGGCTCCCGTTACGTCGAAGGTGGCGCAGTTGCCGGCGACTGGCCGTGGCATCGCAAGGCTTTGTCCGCCTGGGCGAACTTTTACGTCAACGCCATTCTGCGACTGCACGTCAAGGATGCAACTGCAGGCTTCAAGGCGTGGCATGCAAAGACCTTGCGCGACATCGACGTCGAATCGGTGCAGAGCAACGGCTACGCGTTCCAGGTCGAGATGAACTACCGAGTTGTTCAGCGCGGCATGAAGATCGCCGAAACGCCAATCCGCTTCGAGGAACGCACCGAAGGTGTCTCCAAGATGAGCCTCTCGGTTCAGTTGGAGTCCGCTCTGGTGCCGTGGAAGCTCAAGTTCGGCAAGAAGTCTCTCTGACCTGCGCGGCTGATCGAAAATAATCGGCGGTCTGCGTGTCCGACGGGTAGAACGACTCAATCGCGATCTCTGCAAGCGTGACGTCGCGCGGCGTACCGAACACGGTGGTGGTGCTGAACATCGCCAATTCGGTATCGCCCGCGCGTACGCGCAACGGAACCAGCAGGGAATTCGCGCGGTCGTCGTGCCAGTCTCCGCCGCTCGGATAAGTGCGCAACTCGTCGAGCAAGGACGCCAACTGCGCATCCGCACTGACCTCCACTTCCCGCGCCAACCTGGCGAGCAGGTGGGTCCGCCACTGCGCGAGGTTCACGATCCGCGGCGCCATGCCCTCGGGATGCAAGCTCAAACGCAATACGTTCACCGGTGGTTCCAGGAGGAATTCAGCGGCGCCCTCGGTCAGAATTCTCACGGCCTGGTTCCCGGCGATCATCTCCCATTGCTGATCGACCACCACGGCCGGATAAGGGTCATGCGCGTCGATGATGCGATCGATGGCCTCGCTCACCGCTGACATCGGCGCTTCCGCCAACGATTTTTGCGAGTACTCCGGCGAGTGGCCACTTGCCAGCAGAAGCGTGTTCTGTTGTCGTAGAGGAACATCCAGGCATTCGGACAGGTGAAGGATCATGTCCCGGCTGGGTTTGGAGCGGCCGGTTTCGATGAAGCTCAGGTGCCTGGTCGACACTCCTGCCGCT
Source organism: Rhodococcus sp. AQ5-07 (assembly GCF_009707305.1). Classification (NCBI taxonomy): domain Bacteria; kingdom Bacillati; phylum Actinomycetota; class Actinomycetes; order Mycobacteriales; family Nocardiaceae; genus Rhodococcus; species Rhodococcus sp. AQ5-07. The sequence continues at coordinate 2,339,533 of NZ_CP046099.1, forward strand.
GCCGAGAGACCCAACTGAGTGAGCCTTCGCCGCTCCCGCCACCGCTTGAGTTCGGTGCCAACGTCCATCGTCTCGAAGGTCATTCTTTCAAGTTAGCGACCCGAGGTAGCCGAGACCATGACCTCGGAGGTAATCGACCCGAAGCAGTTTCGGAGGAACAGTGGTCTCAGCCGGCGAGACCGCCGGATGTTCACCACCGGAACTGATCAAGGGAGCGACCATGAGCGACTTCGACGCAATCGCCGACGCCTATATCGACATGTGGAACGAAACAGATACCACCGCCCGTAGAGCACGGATCGAGCAATTGTTCGCACCCGGCGGCCGCTACACCGATCCGCTCGCGGACGTCACCGGACACGATCAGATCGACGCGATGATCAACGCTGTGCAGCAACAGTTTCCGGGCATGCACTTCACCCTCATCGGACCCGTGGACGCGCACCACCGACAGGCTCGATTCGGTTGGGCTCTCGGCCCGGCGGGGGCCGAGTCACTGATCGACGGGTTCGACGTACTCGAACGCGACGACGACGGCCGGGTGACGCTTGTCCTCGGGTTTCTCGACAAGGTACCTACGGCCTGAAGTGCGTCTACCACCGACAGCCTTCGCCACGAAGGCTGTCGGTGGTCCGTGGCATCATCGTTGCCGATGAACGCCGACGGATTTACCTGGTCCACACCGATTCCCGAGTCCGAGGGTGCTGAGTACGGCGCTCACACGCTGACCGTCAACGGCCTTCCCTCCGTCTATCGATCCGCCAAGACGACGCCGACCAAGCTCGGTCAGTTCGTCACGCTGTGGCGCCGTTCCGAGGCCGGGCCCATCCGCCCATTCGACACCAGCGACGGCGTCGCGCTGTTTGTGGTGAAGGTCTACGACGAAGAACATCTGGGTCACTTCGTCTTTCCCACCGAAACCCTCGTCGAACACGACATCGTGTCGACGAACTTCTCGGGCGGCAAGCGCGCTATCCGGGTCTATCCGCCCTGGGTCACGCCGACCAGTGTGCAAGCCGTCAGAACCCAGCGCTGGCAGAAGCAGCATTTCGGCGAGTTCCCTGATGTATTCAACTCACCTGATACGTCGCGATGATGACGCCTGTTGTCGTAGGAACACTTTCGGTGAGGGTGAACTGAGCGAGCGCAGCACCGTCGGGGAACAATCTGCGCCCGGTTCCGAGAACCAGCGGATGAATCAGCAGAGTGTAGGTGTCGACGAGACGCCGTTCGGCCAATGACGTGATCAGGTCGCCACTGCCCAGAATCACCAGATCCGGGCCATCGCTTTCCTTCAGCGCGGCGACCGCGTCGGCGGCATCGCCTTTCAACACAGTCGAGTTCTTCCACGGCGGCGGTTCACCCAAAGTCCTTGACGCTACGTACTTCTGCGTGTTGTCGAGCACCTCGGTAAACGGATTGTCCGTCTGAAACGGCCAGTACGAGGCGAAGTTCTCATAGGTTCGGCGTCCGAAGAGCAACTCTGATTTCTTCGCAATCCCCTCCCCCATTTTCTGTGCCATGACGGAATCGTTGAAGGGTGCCGCCCATCCACCGTGCTCGAATCCGCCACGACGATCTTCGTCCGGCCCGCCAGGTGCCTGCATGACACCGTCGAGAGTCACGCTGTTGGTCACGCTGAGTTTTCTCATAACTTCGATCCTGCGCCTGAAGATCCACCATGGAAAGAGAAAACGGGCGGTCCTTCTCGAATGAGAAGAACCGCCCGTCAGCTTCGAACGAATCAGGAACCGATCAGCCGCGCAGCCAGGTAGCTTTCCACCTGATCGAGGGCGACGCGTTCCTGCGCCATGGAGTCACGCTCACGCACCGTCACAGCCTGATCTTCGAGAGTGTCGAAGTCGACCGTGATGCAGAACGGTGTGCCGATCTCGTCCTGGCGACGGTAACGACGACCGATGGCACCGGCGTCGTCGAACTCGACGTTCCAGTTCTGACGCAACTGCGCCGCAAGATCTTTTGCCTTCGGCGTCAGATCCGCATTGCGCGAGAGCGGCAGCACTGCGGCCTTGACGGGAGCGAGTCGACGATCCAGTCGCAGCACCGTGCGCTTGTCGACGCCGCCCTTGGAGTTGGGAGCCTCGTCCTCGGTGTACGCGTCGACCAGGAAGGCCATCAGCGAACGCGTGAGACCTGCCGCCGGCTCGATGACGTACGGGGTGTACCGCTCACCCGTCGTCTGGTCGTAGTAGTTCAGCTCGGTGCCCGAGTGCTTGGAGTGCGTCGAGAGATCGAAGTCGGTACGGTTCGCGATACCTTCGAGCTCGCCCCATTCGCTGCCCTGGAAGTGGAAGCGGTACTCGATGTCGGTCGTGCCCTTCGAGTAGTGCGAAAGCTTTTCCGGCGCATGCTCGTACAGCCGCAGGTTGTCCTTGTTGATGCCGAGGCCGGTGTACCAGTCCAGGCGGTAGTCGATCCAGTACTGATGCCACTGCTCGTCCTCGCCCGGCTTGACGAAGAATTCCATCTCCATCTGCTCGAACTCGCGGGTGCGGAAGATGAAGTTGCCCGGGGTGATCTCGTTACGGAAGCTCTTGCCGATCTGACCGATGCCGAACGGCGGCTTCTTACGCGAGGTGGTCAGCACGTTGGCGAAGTTGACGAAGATGCCCTGTGCGGTCTCGGGGCGAAGGTAGTGCATGCCCTCTTCGCTCTCGACAGGGCCGAGGTACGTCTTGAGCATCATGTTGAAGTCGCGCGGCTCGGTCCACTGGCCGACGGTGCCGCAATCGGGGCAACCGATGACATCCATCGAGACGTCGTCCGGGTTGTCGAGCTTCTTCTTCTCCGCGTACGCCTCCTGCAGGTGATCCTGACGGTGACGCTTGTGACAGGTGAGGCACTCGACGAGCGGGTCGTTGAAGACACCGACGTGACCGGATGCGACCCACACCTCGCGGGGCAGGATCACCGAGGAGTCGAGGCCGACGACGTCCTCGCGGCTGGTGACCATGTTGCGCCACCACTGACGCTTGATGTTCTCCTTGAGCTCGACACCCAATGGGCCGTAGTCCCATGCGGACTTGGTACCGCCGTAGATCTCACCGCACGGGTAGACCAGGCCTCGCCGCTTGGCGAGATTGACAACGGCTTCGATCTTGGACTTGGGTGCCACTCGATTGCTCTCCATCTGGGTAATAGATGCATGATTTTCGTGCGCTTTTCGCACCATCAGCCTATCTGGCGGCTGCCACGCACTTCCGTCCAAGGTTGACATGCATACTTGTGCATATCAAAATGAAAGTGATTTGCAATAATGTGGTGAGATGGCTATGCCCGGACATCATGATCTACCCCTCGAAGGAGCCTCGCTGTGAGCATTGCGGATACCGGCGATCTCCACAAAAGCCATGATCATTCCGACCTCGGACACACGCACGACCCGTTCGAAGCCGCACCCCCCGCGCCCGTGCCGCCCAAGGAAACTTTGGCGGCCGCCGGCGAAATTCTGCGGGCGCTGGCTGCACCCGTTCGCATCGCGATCGTGCTTCAGCTCCACGAGTCGGAGCGTTGCGTTCACGAACTCGTCGGCGCTCTCGGCGTCACTCAGCCACTCATCAGCCAGCATTTGCGCGTTCTCAAAGCAGCGGGCGTCGTCCGCGGCGAACGCAACGGACGAGAAGTTCTCTATCGACTCGTCGACGATCACCTCGCACACATCGTCGTCGACGCTGTCGCCCACGCCGAAGAAGGATGAGATTCCACCGCATGAACACCCCGGGCAGTACGACCTCGAAACGTGGACCGGCCACCGTCGGCGTTCGTTCCACGAAACAGCGCAGCGCCATCTCCGCCCTTCTCGACGACATCGACGAATTCAAGTCGGCACAGGAACTGCACGACGAACTGCGCAAGCGCGGTGAAGGCATCGGCCTGACCACCGTCTACCGCACGCTGCAGGCACTGTCCGACGCCGGAACCATCGACGTCCTGCGCACCGACACAGGTGAGTCCGTCTACCGACGCTGCTCCTCCGGACACCACCATCACCTGGTGTGCCGCAACTGCGGATTCACCGTCGAGGTCGAGGGCCCGACGGTCGAGCAGTGGTCACAGACCATCGCCGAGGACAACGGTTTCACCGAAGTGAGTCACACCGTCGAGATCTTCGGCACCTGCCGCGACTGCGCCGCCAGCTGACAGCGTCAGGGAATCAAACCCTGACGCGCGGTATCGGCGCCGGTCAGCGCGAGTAGCAACATCGTGGTCAGTGCCTCGTCGTCCAGTCCGGCCGCCGGGAACGTGTATCGCAGGATCACGTCCGCCAGACTGCCGTGGCCGAACACCGCGATCGAACCGAATTGGATGGTCCGGTTCCGCTCGGCCACCTTGCGATGCAGTGCCGCGCTGACCGGTCGGTCCCACGCGAGGACACACGTCATGGACAGCACGTCCAGACCCTCGGACAAATTCATCGCCTGGATCGAGCACAGCGCGCCGGAGTACTGGAAACCAAGCGAGCCGTCCGCAGCCACATCGACCGTCACGAAATGCGCCAGCGAGGCGGCCGCGCGTTCTTGCAGGCGGGCTGCTTCGTCGGTGGTGTCGGTCATGTTCTCCCCTGTCATTTGACGCCACCGAATCTACGGTCGCGTGAGGCGTATTCGACGCAGGCGGCCCAGAGATCGCGGCGGTCGAAATCGGGAAACAGCTTCTCCTGGTACACCATTTCGGCGTAGGCGGATTGCCAGATCAAGAAATTGGATGTCCGCTGTTCCCCCGACGGACGCAGGAAGAGATCGACGTCGGGCATGTCGGGCTCGTCGAGGTACTTGGCAACCGTCGCCTCGGTGATCTTGTCCGGATTGATCTCACCGGCCGCGACACGCTTCGCGATTTCCTTTACCGCATCGGCAATTTCGGCCCGCCCGCCGTAATTCACACACATGGTCAAGTTCATGACTGTGTTGTTCTTGGTCAGTTCTTCGGCGATCTCGAGTTCCTTGATCACACTGGCCCACAGGCGCGGCTTACGACCGGCCCAGCGAACACGCACACCCATTTCGTTCATCTCGTCGCGTCGGCGGCGGATGACGTCACGGTTGAAGCCCATCAGGAATCGAACCTCGTCGGGACTGCGCTTCCAGTTCTCGGTGGAGAAGGCGTAGGCGGAGAGCCACTCGACACCCATCTCGATGCAACCGCAGACGGTATCCATCAGGACAGCTTCACCGCGTTCGTGCCCGGCGGTTCGCGGCAGACCGCGCTCCTGCGCCCACCGTCCGTTGCCGTCCATCACCAACGCGACGTGGCGCGGGATGAGTTCGGTTTGCAGGATCGGCGGGGTCGCCCCGGACGGATGTGGGTCCGGTGGCCGGATCACCCGTTCAGCAGCAGGATCAAGCGGAGTTCGCGGTTCGCGTCGTCGAATCACGGGTTCCATCCTGCCTCACGGGCAAGTCGACCTCGACGGCTGCATGCGGCCTCGAACGCTCGATCAGCGGCAACGTCCGCAATTGACGCTCGAGATGCCACTGCAGGTGTGCCGCGACCAGTCCGCTGGCTTGCGTCCGCAGCGTCGCGGGCGCCGAATCGGTGCCCTCCCACTCCCCTCGGAGCAGGGCTTCCATCAAGTCGAGCACTCCGGGCGACGGCGTCGCAGCACCCGCCGGGCGGCAGTAGGTACAGACGGCTCCGCCTGCGGCGACATGAAATGCACGGTGCGGTCCCGGAGCGCTGCAGCGGGCGCACTCTTCGAGGGCAGGCGCCCAACCCGCATAGCCCATGGCTCGCAACAAGAACGCGTCGAGCACGAACTCGACCGGCCGCGCTTGCTCGGCGATCGCACGCAGTGCTCCCACCGTCAATCGCTGAAGCTGCGGGGCCGGCGCACGTTCCTCGCCGGCCAACCGCTCGGCAGTTTCGAGTACGGCGCAGGCCGTGGTGTACCGACTGTAGTCGTCGACGATGTCAGTGGCGAAGGCATCGACCGTCTGCACCTGAGTGATGATGTCGAGATTCTTGCCCGGAAGTAATTGCACGTCGATGTGAGCAAACGGTTCGAGTCTGGCACCGAATTTGGAGGTGGTCCGGCGGACACCTTTGGCCACGGCACGTACCAACCCGAACTGACGGGTGAGCAACGTGACGATGTGGTCGGCTTCGCCCAGTTTGTGCAGGCGCAGCACCACCGCCGTGTCTCGATACAACCTCACTCGACCAGTGTCCCACGTTGTACCGACGACCGATCCCGATGCCGCGCCCGATGACAAGTCGGAAATACGGCGGGTCCGTCCGGATAGACTGGCCCGATGCCGAGCGACGCAATTGCGCAACCTGTCACTACAGAGTTGACCGGTCGCGAAGCGCGGTGGGAGCGACACAACTCCGAGCGTCAGAAACGGATACTCACCTCGGCTGTCGAACTGATCGAAGAGCGCGCGGCAGGTGCCGAGGTGTCCGTCCAGCAGATCGCCGACCGTGCCGGCCTCGCCAAGTCGGTGGTGTACCGACAATTCAGCGGCCGAGACGACCTCGATCGACGAGTCCGAGCGTTTGTGCTCGGCCAATTTGCGGCGGCCCTGGATGCGTCGATGAGCATTTCGGTAGGCACTCTCGACCAGATCCTGACCCGAACCATCAGCGCCGTCGCCGAGTGGATCACCGAGCATCCGCGGATTCACGAGTTCATGGGTACCGGCCCCACCGACTACGACGACGAGAGCATCGACGCGATCAGCAGCCTGAAGGCGACAATCGCCGACTCGGCCCGCACCACTATCACCGAAGTCGGTCGATCCGTGGGGATCGACTCCTCACCCTTCGATTCACTACCGTTCGCAGTGGTGACAATGGTCGAGGGCACGCTCACCCACTGGGTCCGAAGCACCGATCCGAACCCGAGCCGCGAAGAGATCGTCGCCGACCTCGCGAAATACACCTGGTACATGTTCGACGGCGTTGCCCGCTCGAGCGGGCTACAGATCGATCCCCATGTCGAATTGTCCACGCTCATAGCCGAGCTGGTGTCCTCCGACGGAGGAACTTCGCGGCCGGACTAGATCCGGGTCTTGTCGGAACGCTTCGGCTCGCCGCGGTAGCGGGCGTAGTCGCCGTCGATGCGCAGCTTTCGCCACGCACGCTTCGACACCGGATTCATCAATCCGAGTTCGTCTGCCAGGGCTCGCATTTCACCGAAGTAGTTACCCAGGATGCGGCGTGAATGTGGGCTCCCCCAGAAGGCGCTCTTCATCACCTCGTCCGGGATTCCGAATTCTTCGGCGAATTCCTTTGGCGGTGACATGATTTCGCCCGCGAGCCAACGCATCGTGCCGGGGAAGGCGACCGATGTGATGGCTCGACTCGTACGACTGAGCCTGGGGACGTGATTGCGCAGGAACTCGTGAGCAAACGAGATGTGTCTCGCTTCTTCGGCGATGTGAATCTCCATGGTGCGGAGCATCGCCGGCGGCGTGTCCTTACCCTCGCGGATGAGATCCTTCTGGAAGTGGTCGATCGGTTCTTCACCAGCCAGAATGCCGATGAAGAAGATGACCGGGAACTTTGCTCCCAGCACTCCTATGATCGGCGACAGCCGCCGGAACATCGGTCGCATACCTGGTACGTCGATGTCCATACGATTGACGAGCTCTTGGAACATCTGGATGTGATTGCACTCTTCGGTCATCTCGTGCAGGCAGTACCGGAACTCAGGCGACTGGTTGGGTAGCGCCATGATGTATTGCAGCATTCCCCTGATCAAGATGCTCTCGAATGCCGAACCCACCTTGGTCACATTCGCCTGACGCCACATTCCCATGGCGATTCGACGCTCCAACGACTGATCCTGATACCACTGCGTCGCTCCGAGCGGATCCGACACGGATGAGAGTACCCACCTCGGATCATGCGGATCGATCGCGAACTCTGGTGAATCCCAGTCGATGTCGAGATAGGGATCGAAACTGCGGGCAACTGAGCCCTCGGACAAAGTCTGCAGTACCTGGCGGTACGGCTTTTCCACTTCGATCGACGCTGACCGAGCCATCGGTGTCTCCTCACGGCCAGTCCGTCGATTGGAGTCGACGGACTTGAATGAGGTCAAACATAATGGGACACCGCGTCCCACGCAACCCTTCAGGGGCCTGATTTCAGGCCCGCCGCACCGGGATGATCTCGCGAACCTTCTCGTCTCGGAGATACAGACCCGCCCACATGACGATTCCGGTATAGACGGCAAACAGCGTCGTGCTCAGCAGAGGCTGTTCCGCTCGAAGGTTGGTCAACACGGCTCCACCCAGGTAACCGGTGAGCAGAATCGCGCCGAGTATCGACGTTCGCGGAATCACGTACAGCGCAAGGCAGATCAGTTGCACCACCCCGGCCGTCAATGCCAGCGAGTCCGGCAACCCAAGTTCGGCGGAGGCGTCCTTGACGGTCTGAAGGTTGAGAATGTGAATGATGCCGTCGAAGAGCATGAAAACGACGAACAGCCCACTCAGGACGTATCCGACCTTGCGAGCCGTGGCCGAAGGTGTCGTCGTCGTGGCGTTACCGGAAACAGTTTCGTTGTGGACGGGCTGGGTGGTCATCGGAATCTCCTGGGGCGAAGGCGAGCGGCCGGTTGCCACTTCGCTTGCAATTACGACTCCCGAGCGATCGAAAACTCATCGCGCCGGCCGTTACTACGCACCCGGCGTTCAGGACGATTCACCTCACGTGGTCTGATGGACGGTGACACGGGGTGCCGAAAAAGTCGGCTGAGATCAGACCCGATGAACCTGACCAGTTAGCACTGGCGGAGGGATGTCGACATGACCGAACAGCAATTTCAGCGCGCATTGAACCTCGACGAGCAGATCGTTCTGATCACCGGTGGCGCCCGCGGGCTCGGCGCCGCACTGAGCCGAGCATTCTCCCGCTCGGGCGCCCGCGTAATCGTGAACTACAACAAGAGCCGCGATGCCGCCGAGGCCCTGGTCGCCGAACTGGGTGAGGATCGCACCTTCGCAGTCCAGGCGGACGTGACGGACCGCAGTTCCGTCGACCAGTTGTTCTCCGCTGCACGCGAGAGATTCGACGCACCGATCTCGACCGTGGTCGACAATGCACTGGTCGACTTCTCGTTCAACGGCGATGCCCGGCCGAACGCGGACACGATCACCTGGGCCGACTTCGACTCTCAACTACGCGGAGCTGTTGCCGGAACACTCAATACCACCCAGGCAGCGCTACCAGGCATGCGCGAACTCGGCTTCGGCCGAATCATCACTGTCGGAACCAATCTGGTCCAGAATCCGGTAGTTCCTTACCACGACTACACCGCTGCCAAGGCCGCACTGTTGGCACTGACACGGACGCTGTCCGCCGACCTCGGTCCGGACGGGATCACAGTCAACATGGTCTCCGGCGGCTTGCTCCGCACCACCGATGCGAGTGCCGCGACACCGGAAGCCGTGTTCGACATGATCGCGGCAAGCACTCCCCTGCGCCGAGTCACGACGCCGGACGAATTTGCCGACGCTGCACTCTTTTTCGCCTCCCCATGGTCGCGGGCCGTGACCGGCCAGAATCTGGTTGTCGACGGCGGACTCGTCAAGAACTGATGGGCGCACAGCTACGGATAGGTGCGTTCCTGCTCGGTTGCGGGCATCACAGTGCGGCGTGGCGACACCGCGACTCACCGGTCGAAAGTCTCGGCGACATCACGTATTACGAGTCGCTCGCCCAGATCGCCGAACGCGGCAAGCTGGACGCCGTTTTCTTCGCTGACGGTCACAGTGTTCGAGAACCCGAGTCTGGTGCGTCGTGGTTTCTCGAACCGATCACCGCGTTGACAGCCATGGCACGAGCGACGGCGAACGTCGGCCTGGTCACCACCATCTCCACGACCTTTTACACGCCATTCCACGCGGCACGACTTTTGGCATCGCTCGACCACATCAGCGGCGGACGGGCCGGATGGAACGTCGTGACCTCGATGTTCGACCAGGAGGCGCGCAACCACGGACTCGAGGCGATGCCCGATCACGCATCCCGATATGAACGAGCCGACGAATTTGTCGAAGTGGCCCTCGCATTGTGGGATTCGTGGTCGGAAGACGCGCTGATCCTCGACCGGGCGGGACGTTTTGCCGACGCAGGCAAGATTTCTCGCATCGATCACGACGGCAAGCATTTTCGTGTCGACGGCCCGTTGACGGTTCCTCGATCCCCGCAGGGCAGACCGGTTTTGTTTCAGGCCGGGGCGTCCGAGCAGGGTCGCGATCTGGCTGCGCAGCGCGCCGAGGCGATCTATTCAGTTGCCTACGACCTACCCAGCGCGCAGAGCTACTACGCGGACGTGAAGTCGAGAATCGAGCGCGCCGGCCGGGATTCGAACTCGGTCGCCGTCATGCCGGGGCTGGTCACCTACGTCGGAAGTACTGTCGCCGAGGCGCGGGCCAAGAAGGCCGAACTTGATCGCCTGCTGCCCACCGAACAGTCGATACGCCAACTCTCGTTGTTCACCGGACAGGATTGCGAGGACTGGGATCTCGACGGGCCCGTGCCCCCGTTGCCTCCACTCGAAGCATTCAGCGGGCCGCAAGGACGCTACGCAACTATTCTGCGGATCGTCGAGAAGGACGCACCGACTGTGCGGGAACTCCTCGGGACGCTCGCTGCGGGTGGTGGCCACGCAACGATGATCGGCACACCGGAGTCGATTGCCGACGAGATGGAATCCTGGTTGAACGGCCGCGGTGCCGACGGTTTCAATCTGATGCCGCCGACCTATCCGCAGGGCCTGGAAGATTTTGTCGATCACGTGATTCCAGTGCTGCAGGCGCGTGGGTTGTTCCGACGCGAATACGAGGGAGCGACTCTGCGAGAAAACCTCACCTAGTCCGGCAGTAGCGGCACCGACAGGTCCGGATCGCGTCCCAGGAGCACTCCCCTCGTGAGAGCCGCCGAGCCGAACTTCTTCCGGACGCTGTCCATCGCCGAGTCGAGGGCGGCAGTGTCCGGACCCGCGAATCCTGGACCGTCGAAGGGCAATTCGAGTTGTTCGGCGCCGTCCCGATCCAGGTTGGAGACAGCGACACCGATCAACGTGATGCCCTTGTCCGCGATCATCGGTACCGCTTCGTCCAGCAGCACCATCGAGGCGTTCAGCAATTCCGCTGTGTCGGCGGTGGACCGGCGCAGCGTGTGAGATCGAGTTGCCCGCGTGAAATCCGCGAAGCGAAGCCGGAGCGTGACCGTGCGCCCCGTCCGCTGCGCCGAACGCATGCGTCGACTGACACGGTCGACAAGGGACATCAACGACGCATCGAGTTCTGCGCGGGAATGGGATCCGCGACCAAGCGCATGCTGAGCACCCATCGAACTGCGGCCACGATAGGCGCGGACGGGGCGCGGATCTCGATTGTGCGAGAGCGCGTAGAGATGGCGACCGGCGCCGCCCCCGAGAATCGAGACGATCGAGGATTCGTCGTGCCGAGCGATGTCACCCACCGTCACGATGTCGAAGTTTCGCAACTTGTGGGCCGTGATCTTGCCGACGCCCCACAGCTTCTCGACCGGCAACGGATGCAGGAATTCGGTCTCGCCCTCCGGCGGCACTCGCAGCAATCCGTCGGGTTTCGCGAATGCACTCGCGACCTTGGCCAGGAACTTGGTGCGTGCGATCCCGACCGTGATCGGTAGTCCGACCTGCTCAGCCACATCGCGTCTGAGGTTGGCCCCGATCTGCAGCGGGTTTCCCACGATTTTGGCGAGCCCGCCGACCTCGAGAAAGGCCTCGTCTATGGAGATTCCTTCGACCAGCGGCGACGTGTCGTGAAAGACGTCGAACACGTCTTTGCTCGCCTGCGAGTACGCCGACATTCGCGGGGGAACGACGATCGCCTGGGGACACAGTGATCGAGCCTGACCACCACTCATCGCAGTTCGAACCCCGAATGCCTTGGCCTCGTAGCTTGCCGCCAGGACCACTCCACCACCGACGATGACCGGCCTGCCCGCCAGAGTCGGGTCGTCACGTTGCTCGACCGATGCGTAGAACGAATCGAGGTCCGCATGGAGGATCGTTGCGTCACCCGTAGGTCGACTACCCCCAGAATGATTACCGCCAGAACGAGCACCGCCAGGGTGATTACCTGGCGTTTCTCGATCCAGCGGTTCATGCGACACGAACATATGTTCCCATGCGCCACCGACACAACGAAAGGCCGCAAATAGATTCCATGGAATTAATCGCGAATCGGGCGTACGGTGAACGAATGATTCCACGGAATGCATATCGGTTCGGGGTCTGCTCATGACGGGGTCGGACCTGAGCGGTCACTTCGACAACCTCGTCCGCTTCGAAACCGAACTGTGGACGGCCGTCGACCAGCGACTCCGAATCGAGCACGACCTGCCACTGAGTCGATTCGAACCGATGCAGATCATCGACAGGCTAGGTTCCTGTCGGGTCTTCGACATTGCCGAAGCCCTCGCGATCACCGTCGGTGGCACGAGCAAATTGGTGGATCGGATCGAGTCCTCGGGGCACTGCCGTCGACAATCCAATCCCGCCGACAAACGATCCTCACTCATCGCGTTGACCCCCGACGGCATTGGCCTGTTGCAGCGGGCGAAGTCCACGTTCGACGACGAACTGGCACGCCGTCTCGGTTCCGCGCTGACGCCCGAGGCTCTCGATCGGTTCGGCGCCACACTGGCCACGCTGCGCGAAGCCAACCGTCGACTGACACTCATCACCAAGGAGAAAGCATGACCGACACAATGCGCGCAATCGTGCTCGACGCCCCCGGCCCGCCAGAAGCATTGACGATCAAGGAGATTCCCATACCGGCGCCTACCACCGGCTGGGTACTCATCCGTGTGAAGGCCTTCGGTCTCAATCGATCCGAACTGCACACCCGCCTCGGCCTCGCCGAAGGCGTGACGTTCCCGCGGGTGCTGGGCATCGAGGCCGTCGGCGAAGTGGTGAACTGCCCCGGCGGGGAGTTGACCGAAGGGCAGCAGGTCGCCGCCATGATGGGCGGGATGGGTCGGGTCTTCGACGGCGGATATGCCGAGTACACGTGCGTTCCCGTCAGCCAGGTCGTTCCCTTCTCCAGCAAACTGGACTGGTCGACAGTGGGAGCTGTTCCCGAGATGCTGCAGACGTCGTACGGCTCTCTGACGGTGGGACTGGATGCGAAATCCGGTCAATCCCTACTGATTCGAGGCGGAACCTCCTCGGTCGGCATGGCAACCGCAGTCCTGGCGAAGCAGTGGGGGCTCACGGTCCTTGCGACCACCCGCGATGCGAGCAAGACGTCATCGTTGACCGCGATCGGGGTCGACCACGTTGTCCTCGACGACGGTGCCGTGGCAGGCCAGGTGCGAGACATTTTCCCGGACGGTGTTGATCTGGCTCTCGAATTAGTCGGAACACCAACACTTCCCGACACGTTGCGCGCCACTCGCGTTCACGGGACCGTGTGTTTCACGGGCATGTTGTCCAACGAGTGGACAGTCAAGGACTTCTATCCGATCGACTACATTCCACGCGGAGTGCGATTGACCTCGTACGGCGGGGACGCGTCCGACCTGCCTGCCGACGTACTGCAAGACTTCCTCTCCGCTGTCGCGTCAGGCGAGGCGGTGGTACCGATCGACGAGGTGTTCGCGTTCGAGGACATCGCGCAAGCACATGCCAAGATGGAAGCCGGTACGGCTCGTGGCAAATTGGTGGTGATGATCTGACCTGGTTTCTCACACCTGGTTTCTCACACCACGAATCGATAACCCATCCCCGCCTCGGTGATCAGATGCTTGGGGTTGGCCGGGTCGTCCTCGAGCTTGCGACGAAGTTGAGCCAGGTAGACACGCAGATAGTGAGTCTCGGTGTCGTAAGCCGGTCCCCACACCTCCCGAAGCAATTCCTTCTGCCCGACCAGCTTTCCGCGGTTGCGCACAAGCATCTCGAGCATGCCCCACTCGGTCGGAGTCAGGTGCACCTGTTCACCGCGCCGGCTCACCGTTTTGGCAGCCAAGTCCACCGTGAACGACGCGGTCTCGACCGACGGTTCCGAGGTATCGGCCGCCGAGGTTCCACGCCTCGCCGCTGCGCGCACGCGGGCCAGAAACTCGTCCATCCCGAAGGGCTTGGTGACGTAATCGTCGGCACCGGCATCGAGGGCCTCGACTTTGTCCGCGGAGTCGGTGCGCGCCGACAGCACGATGACCGGCGCCGTGCACCAGCCACGCAGGCCTGCAAGTACTTCGGTGCCGTCCATGTCCGGCAGTCCGAGATCGAGAATCACCACGTCCGGCGGCCGTTCCGCTGCAGCGCGCAGGGCCCCTGCTCCGGTGGACGCCGTCACCACGTCATATCCACGCACAGTGAGGTTGATGCGTAGTGCCCGCAAGATCTGCGGTTCGTCGTCGACAACCAGTATCCGGCTCATGACTCGCTTCCATTCGTTCCTGCACCGGCCAGTTCGACCATCATCGTCAACCCACCGCCCGGAGTGTCGGTGGCACTGACCGTTCCGCCCATCGCGTCGACAAATCCGCGCACCACGGACAGCCCGAGTCCGACGCCGCCCGTGTTGTCGCGATCCCCCATTCGCTGAAACGGCTCGAACATCGATTCGGCTTCACCACGGGGTACACCGGGGCCGGTATCTGCGACGGTGATGACGGTGCGGTCTCCGACGCGTGCTGCTCCCACTCGCACCGGTGTTGTGCCGCCGTACCGCAATGCGTTGTCGACGAGGTTGGCGATCACTCTCTCGAGCAAACCCTGATCGGCCTGCACGGCAACAGTACCCACGTCGACGATCACACTGTGAGACCGGGAGTCCGACCGGCCGCCGATGCCTAATCCCAGCAACGCCCGGTGAACAACTTCGTCGAGGTACACCGCCCGCAACGTCGGCTTGACCACTCCCGCAGCCAGTCTGGACGAATCAAGAAGGTTGCCGACCAGCGCGGTCAACTGATCCGCAGACTCCTCGATGGTGGCCAGTAGTTCTGCCGTGTCCTCAGGTGAGAACTCGATGTCGTCGCTGCGCAAGCTCGACACAGCAGCCTTCACGCCGGCGAGCGGTGTCCGAAGGTCATGGCTCACAGCCGAAAGCAATGCTCGGCGCAGTTGATCAGCCTCGGTCAATGCAGCCGCCTTGCTCGCTTCGACCGTGAGCTTGTCCTGACGGATCATGCCGACCGCCTGGTGCGCGACAACGGTCAACACCCGACGATCACGCGCACTCAACTCCGGCCCCGACAGCATCAGTGCGTATTCGCCGTCGTTCACCTCGCATACGGAATCCGCATCAGCTTCACGTGCCGGCGGTTCTGCACCCACGGCCGCGACTACGCCATCCTCATGATGCACCACCGAAACCCCACGTTGACGGTAGATTTCACGAGCTTTCTCGAGCAGCGTGGACAGGTCAGCACCGCGGAGAACCGACCCCGCAAACAGTGTCAGAAGTTCCGCTTCCTCCGAAGCACGCTTCGCTTCCCGAGCCTTTTTGGCGGCAGCGTCCACCAGAACGGCCACTGCCACAGCCACTATCAGCAGCACCACCGTCGTGATGAAGTTGTCGGGTTCGGCGATCGTGAAGCTGTACCTGGGGTCGGTGAAGAAGTAATTGAGCAGCAGTCCCGATAGCAGAGCAGACAGCATTGCCGGCCCGACACCACCGAGCAGCGCGACCAGAACCACCACCACGAAGAACAACGCGTTTTCACCCTGCACGCCGGAGATCCGGTCGATCAGACCCATGAGTCCGGCTGCGGCCGTCGGAACCACCACTGCCGCAATCCACGACAGCAAGCGGTACTCGGATCGGCCGAACAGCGAGATCCGCCGACGGACAGTCGTTTCCTCATGGGTGACCATGTGAACGTCGATGCCGCCGGACTGCTGAACCACCGCGGCGCCGATCCCCTCGTCGAGGATGCGCGCCAGCCGAGAACGTCGAGACGTTCCCAGAACCAACTGTGTGGCGTTCTCCTCGCGGGCGAATTCGAGAAGCGTCGACGGTACGTCGTCACCGACAACGGTGTGAAGCGTGGCGCCGACCCCGACGGCCAACGCGCGCACCTTGCCCATCTCCGGAGCCGAGACGCCGGTGAGTCCGTCACCGCGCACGACGTGGACCACCATCAGCTCGGCACTCGATTTCGACGCGATACGGGATGCGCGTCGTACCAGCGTTTCCGACTCCGGTCCCCCGGTCACGGCAACGACGACACGCTCGCGCGCCTCCCAGGTATCGGTGATCTTGTTCTCGGCCCGGTACTTCGCCAGGGCGGCGTCCACCTGATCGGCCACCCACAGCAGAGCCAGTTCGCGTAGCGCCGTGAGGTTTCCGCGTCTGAAGTAGTTACCCAATGCCGCATCGACACGCTCCGGCGAATACACGTTTCCGTGAGAAAGTCTGCGGCGCAGCGCCTCCGGAGTGATGTCGACCAACTCGACCTGCGCCGCACTACGCACTATCGCGTCCGGAACCGTCTCCTGCTGAACCACGCCGGTGATGTGCGCGACAACGTCGTTGAGGCTTTCGAGGTGTTGCACGTTGACCGTGGACAGGACGTCGATCCCGGCTTCGAGCAGTTCCTGTACGTCCTGCCAGCGCTTGTGATTCTCACTCCCCGGCGTGTTGGTGTGTGCCAACTCGTCCACGAGGACAAGGGCCGGCCGCCGAGCCAACACCGCCTCGACGTCCAGTTCCGGCATCCGTGTTCCGCGATAGTCCACCAGCTTCGGCGGAATGATCTCGAGGTCACCGATCTGCGCCGCGGTGCGGGCGCGGCCGTGTGTCTCCACAACGGCCGCGACCACGTCACAGCCACGATCTCGACGTCGATGAGCCTCACCGAGCATCGCGAAGGTCTTTCCGACGCCGGGGGCAGCGCCGAGGTAGATACGCAATTCACCACGTTTGCGTGCCCTACCGAAAGATTGACCGACCTTCTCCGAAGAACTCACGTGACAATCATCCACCAGTCGTCGGCGCAGCACACGTAGGTGCCGTCAATCCGAGTGCCAGGTTCAATTCCAGGACGTTGACTCGCTCGGCTCCGAGAAATCCGAGTTGCCGACCGTCGGTGTGCTCAGCCACCAAGTCCCGCACCTGGTCTTCCGAGATGCCGTTGTTCGCCGCCACCCTCGCGACCTGCAGTTCGGCGTACGCCGGACTGATGTGGGGATCGATACCCGAGCCCGAACCGGTGACTGCGTCGACGGGAACCGATGCCGGGTCGACGCCCTCACGCGCCGCGATGGCTGCCCGGCGCTCGATGATGAATCCGGCCAGAATCTCGCTGCTCGGCCCCTGGTTGGACGGCAGTGCCGCAGCCGGATCACCGGTGGCAAAAGGATCCTCGTCCGAAACGGATCCGACAACGCGGTTGTGGAAGAACGGGTCCTGCTGCCCTTCGGCAACCTGCGGATCAACACCCACCCAGGCACTGCCGACCACGCAACCGGCGGCATCAGTGACCGGTGAGCCTTCGGCAGATCCGGAGCTGATCCGGCTGACCCCCCACACCGCGGCGGGATAGATCACACCGAGAACGACCGTGAGTGCAAGTAATACGAGCAAACCCGCCCACACCTGTTTGGCAAAACCGATAGTGAAACGCATGTCAGGTCACCCAATTCCAGGAATCAAACGCACGACGAGATCGATCAACCAGATACCGACGAACGGTGTGATCACACCGCCGAGACCGTAGACGAGCAGGTTACGTCCGAGCAACTGCGATGCTGTCGACGGGCGGTATCGAACACCCTTGAGCGCCAACGGAATCAACCCGATGATCACCAAGGCGTTGAAGATCACGGCCGAGACGATCGCCGATTCGGGGGTGGCGAGCCGCATGATGTTCAACGCGTCCAGCTGCGGGTAGATGCCGCTGAACAATGCCGGCAGGATTGCGAAGTACTTCGCCAAGTCGTTCGCCAACGAGAATGTGGTCAAGGCGCCGCGGGTGATCAGCAATTGCTTGCCGATTTCCACTACCTCGATCAGCTTGGTGGGATCGGAATCGAGATCGACCATGTTCCCGGCCTCTTTGGCTGCCGAGGTTCCCGTGTTCATCGCGACCCCGACATCCGCCTGGGCAAGGGCGGGCGCATCATTGGTCCCGTCACCGGTCATCGCGACGAGACGTCCGCCTTCCTGCTCCTTCCGGATCAGGGCCAGTTTGTCTTCCGGGGTGGCCTCCGCCATGAAGTCGTCGACGCCCGCCTCATCGGCAATCGCCTTCGCGGTCAACGGATTGTCGCCGGTGATCATGATCGTGCGAATACCCATCGCCCGGAGTTCGGCGAACCTGTCAGCCATTCCCGGCTTGACGACGTCGGACAACGCGATCACGCCGAGGATCGAGGTGCTCTCACCGTGCTTGACGGCAACTACCAGTGGTGTTCCGCCGGCTTGGGCGATGTCGTTCACGGTATCGGTCACCGCGGTCTCTGCATGTCCACCGCCACTGACGACCCAGTTCATCACCGCATCTGCTGCACCCTTTCGGATTTGGCGTCCGGAGTGGTCGAGTCCGCTCATCCGCGTTTGTGCCGTGAAGGGAACGAACTCGGCGCGTTCCTCGTCGAGCGTCGGTTCGGCCGCGAGAGAGAACTCTGCTGCGCACAACTCGACGATGCTCCGTCCCTCGGGAGTTCCGTCAGCCAGGCTCGACAAGCGCGCTGCCGCAGCAAGATCGTCGGCGGATACGCCGGGTGCCGGGTGGAGCGCGGTCGCCCGGCGGTTGCCGAAGGTGATGGTTCCGGTCTTGTCCATCAACAGGGTGTCGATGTCGCCCGCAGCTTCCACGGCACGCCCCGACATCGCGAGAACGTTGCGCTGGACGAGGCGGTCCATGCCCGCGATACCGATTGCCGAGAGCAGCGCTCCGATGGTCGTCGGGATCAGGCAGACGAGGAGTGCGATCAGCTTGATCGGATCCTGCTCGTGCCCCGCGTACAAGCCCATCGGGCCGATGGCTACGACGGCGAGGAGGAAGATGACCGTCAACGACGCGAGCAGGATGTTGAGCGCAATCTCGTTGGGTGTCTTCTGACGCGAGGCGCCTTCGACGAGCGCGATCATCCGGTCCACGAACGAACTGCCCGGTGCTGCGGTGATTTCCACGACGATCCGGTCGGAGAGAACCGTCGTACCACCGGTGACGGCGCAGCGGTCGCCACCGGATTCACGGACTACCGGGGCGGATTCACCGGTGATCGCCGATTCGTCCACGGAGGCAATACCTTCGACCACGTCGCCGTCGCCGGGGATGACCTCGCCGGCAACCACGATCACCCGGTCGCCGACCACCAGTTCGGTGCCGGAAACCGATTCGATCGCGCCGCTCATCGTGATCCGATGTGCTGTGGTGTCCTGCTTGACCTTGCGCAGGCTGGCCGCCTGAGCCTTGCCTCGCCCTTCGGCCACGGATTCGGCGAGGTTCGCGAAGATCACCGTGAACCAGAGCCACAGGGTGATCACCCATGAGAACACCGAGGGATCGGCGATCGCCATGACGGTGGTGATGACGGAACCGACGAACACCACGAACATGACCGGGTTACGCGCCAAGTGGCGTGGATCGAGTTTGCGTACGGCCCCCGGCAACGCGGTGATCATCTGCCGCGGGTTGAATACGCCTGCGTGTACTTGACGGGACTGCCCTGGATCAACCTTGTCGGCAGCGTCTTGCGCTACCACGGGTTTCTCACTGATACGCACGGTCATTGAAGAGCCTCCGCTAGCGGGCCCAGCGCGAGGGCCGGGAAGAATGTAAGTGCAGCAACAAGAACGACGGTTCCGGTCAACAGGCCGGTGAACATCGGACCGGATGTGGGGAGGGTGCCGGCCGTCGGCGCCACCTTCTTCTGAGAGGCCAGCGCACCGGCCAGAGCGAGAACGAAGATGATGGGCAGGAATCGGCCCAGAAGCATGCAGATTCCGAGAGACGACTGGAACCAGTCGCTGGTGACGGTCAGACCGCCGAACGCGCTGCCGTTGTTGTTCGAGGCGGAAGCGAAAGCGTAGAGCACCTCGCTGAACCCGTGGATCGATCCCGGCGTGCCCGGATCTCCCCCGTTGCCTTGATAACCGGTGGTCGAACCAAGGATCACGGTGATGGCGGTACCGATCAGGACCAGTGCGGGCATGACCAGGATCGACAGCGCCGCAAGGGTTATCTCGCGTCGACCCAACTTCTTGCCGAGGTATTCGGGCGTGCGACCGACCAACAGTCCGCCGACGAACACTGCGATCAGCGCCAGCACGAGAATCCCGTAGAGGCCGGTTCCGACTCCGCCCGGCGCGATTTCGCCGAGCAACATGTTGAGCAGGACCGCGCCGCCGCCGAGGGGCGACATGCTGTCGTGGGCCGAGTTCACCGCACCCGTCGACGTTCCCGTGGTCGCCACCGCGAACAATGCCGATCCGGGGATTCCGAAGCGAACTTCCTTGCCCTCCATCATCGAACCAGCTGCTGTGGCGGCAACACCGCGTGCGCCGGATTCGGCAGCGAGCGTCACCGCGAGCAGTCCGCTCCACAGGATTCCCATCACTGCGAGCAGGGTGAGGCCTTGCCTACGATCACCGACGAGAGTTCCGAATGTTCGTGTGAGGCAGACCGGAATCAACAGGATCGCCAGAATCTCGACGATATTGCTCAGCGGGGTGGGGTTCTCGAACGGGTGCGCCGAGTTGGCAGCCAAGATCCCGCCGCCGTTCGTGCCGAGTTCCTTGATCGCTTCCTGGGACGCGACGGGAGCTAGTGCATTGGTCACCGCATTGCCGTCGAGGCCGGTGGAGGCGAAACCGTTGTGGAACGACTGAATCACTCCCTGGCTCAACAGGATCAGGGCGATCACGAAGGAGAACGGGAGGAGGATGCGCAGAGAACCACGCGTCAGATCGACCCAGAAGTTGCCGATCTCGCCGCCCCGGGCAACCC
The DNA here is from genome assembly GCF_009707305.1 of Rhodococcus sp. AQ5-07. Taxonomy (NCBI): domain Bacteria; kingdom Bacillati; phylum Actinomycetota; class Actinomycetes; order Mycobacteriales; family Nocardiaceae; genus Rhodococcus; species Rhodococcus sp. AQ5-07. The sequence continues at coordinate 2,360,461 of NZ_CP046099.1, forward strand.
GAATGAAGCCACGAACCAATGCGATGGCCACCGCCATCCCGACTGCGGCAGAGACGAAGTTCTGCACCGCCAGGCCGACGGGCTGCACGAAGTTGCTCATCGTCGTTTCCGGCGTGTACGACTGCCAGTTCGTGTTCGCCACAAAGGAAATCGCGGTGTTGAAGGCAACGGCAGGGCTGACGCCGGACAGTCCGTCACTCAGCGGTAGTACACCCTGAATCCGTTGGAGAAAGTACAAGAACAATGCGCTCGCCAACGAGAATCCGAGAACGCTTGCGGCGTAGCCGTACCACGTCTGCTCGGCCCGCGAGTCGATCCGGCCGACGCGGTAGATCACACTCTCGACCCGCAGATCCCGCGTCGACGAGTAAACGCGTGCCATGTAGTCGCCCACCGGAACGTAGGCAATTGCCAGAACGGCGAGGACAAAAGCGATCTGCAGGCCGGCTGCAAGAGCGGGCGACATCAGAACCTCTCAGGATCTACGAGTGCAACGAGCAGATAAATGACCAATGCCGCGGCGACGGCGATCAGAACCACGCTGACCACACCGGCAACCGTCATTTGGGAGCGCTCGCCTGTAGGGCGCGCAGCACCAGCGCGCACACGAGAAAACCACCGAGAATCAGAGCAACGTAGGCCAGATCGGCCATGAGCTTCCCTCTTCGAAATCTTTTGCCGTGCTGCTGTGCATCGCAGCCATGACGCTCGGTCGCCCTCGACCGGATGCGCTCTCTCAGCTTCGACCTCCAGAGAGGCCGATTCCGTGTCTCTGACGATCCACTTACGCACTGACCTGGCGTCTTGACGCGATCTTGACGCGGAACCCAAGTTCGCTAATACTGAAACAAGTTACTGTTCGTTCGAACGAACAGTTTTGCGAAGGGAACCGGATGACTTCTCGAACCGACCACGATCTCGCCCCCGGCCTTGTCGACCAGGTTGCGAGTCTGGCTTCGGGTGCTACCTCGTCCGTCGCGGCCACGGAGGCAACGCTGAGCCGGATCGAGGCCACTCAGCCTCACCTCAATGCGTTCAAGATCGTGCGGCGCGAGAAGGCACTCGAAGAAGCAGCCGAGGCCGACAGGCGTCTCGCACTCGGCGAGCGCCTACCTCTTCTCGGCGTGCCGATCGCAGTGAAGGACGACGTCGACATCACCGGCGAACCCACCGCCTTCGGTTGCCCTGGCGATTTCCCGGCCAAGACCGAGGACTCGGAGATGGTTCGACGCCTCCGCGACGCCGGCGCAGTGATCGTGGGCAAGACCAACAGCCCGGAACTGGGCCAGTGGCCGCTCACGAGCGGTTCAGCCTTCGGTTACACGCGCAATCCGTGGTCGCGTCACCACACTCCAGGCGGATCGTCGGGCGGCACCGCGGCGGCCGTCGCTGCCGGATTGGTCAGCGCCGGAATCGGTTCCGACGGAGCCGGTTCCATCCGAATCCCCGCGGCCTGGACCAACCTCGTCGGAATCAAGCCGCAGCGCGGGCGCATCTCCACCTGGCCCGACGCCGAAGCCTTCTACGGCCTGACGGTCAACGGCCCGCTCGCTCGCACCGTCGCCGACGCGGCACTGCTGCTCGACGTCGCTGCCGGCAACCACGACGGCGATCTCCACAAGCCGACACCGGTCACCGTCAGCGACGCGGTGGGACGCGACCCCGGAAAGCTGAAAATCGCTCTTTCCCTTCGTAATCCGTTCACCGCCACTCCTGTGAAGCTGGACCCGGAAGTGCGCCTGGCCGTGCATTCGATCGCCGACACGCTGCGGGAACTCGGACACCACGTCGTCGTCGACGATCCCGCATACGGCCTGATCTTCGGCCTGAACTTTCTGCCCCGCTCACTCGTCGGGGTCCACGACTGGCTCGGACGCGTTCCCGACCCGACACTGGTCGATGCCCGAACACGCGGAAATGCACAGAACGGCAAGCTACTTCGTGGTGCACCACTGCGCGCGGCCCGCGCGGCCGAACCGCGGATGCGAAAGCGGATCGGAGCGATCTTCGACACCTACGACGTCGTCCTGGCACCCACGACGGCAACTCCACCGATCATGGCGACCGCGATCGACGGCATCGGTGGCTGGGACACCGACAAGGTCATGACCGGCGCCTGCCCGTACGCGTGGCCGTGGAACGTCCTCGGCTGGCCCTCGGTCAACGTGCCGGCCGGATTCAGCAAGGCCGGCCTGCCCATCGGTGCGCAGTTGATGGGCAACGAGAACACCGAACCTCTGTTGGTCTCCCTCGCTTCACAATTGGAATCGGTCCTGCGTTGGGATCAGATCCGCCCCGAGCCGTGGTGGTGACCCGATGAGTAACCGGGACGTTCGCGAGCGAATACTCGATGCCGTTCTGCACGTCGTCGGTACCGACGGCATCCCGGGTGTGAGCAACCGGCGCATCGCCGCGCAGGCCGGCGTCTCACTCGGATCGATCACGTATCACTTCGCGAGCCAGTCGGACATGCTCCGCGCTGCTCTGTCTCGTTTCGTGACAGACGAGACGACGCGCCTGCGCGCCTTGGCCGAGGAGTACCGCGACAAAGGTCTCAGCGTCGAGGATGCCGCGGCAATAGCTGAGAAGGTGACGCGAGATCTTTCGTTCTCGGCCGAGCGGATCGCGCCGTTCGAGATGTACATCGCCGCCGGCCGCGACCACGAACTCCACGAAGTTGCGGTCGAATGCTTTGCCGCCTACGACGATTTGACCGTCACGATTCTGACGGCACTCGGCGTACCGGATCCCGAATCGATTGCATCGACGCTCGTTGCCGTCATCACTGGACTCCAACTCCGACGCCTGGCCACCGGCGTCGACGAGCAGGACATCGGCGCGGCGATCCTCAGGGTCCTACGGCCCCTGTGAGTGGTTAGGCAGTCCCTGGACTCCTTAACCGCTCACGGGGCCGGAGGCCCTAGAAGCCCAACCGGCCAAGCTGCTTCGGGTCGCGCTGCCAGTCCTTGGCAACCTTGACGTGCAACTCCAGGAAGATCCGCACACCGAGCAGCTTCTCGATCTGCAGGCGCGCACTGGTACCGACTTCCCGCAGACGCGCTCCGCCCTTACCGATGACGATGCCCTTCTGGCTGGGCCGCTCGACGTAGAGCAACGCGTGGACGTCCAGCATCTCGCCCTGCTTCTCGGTGCGTCCTTCGCGCGGGATGACCTCCTCGATCACCACGGCCAGGGAGTGCGGCAATTCCTCACCGAGACCCTCGAGCGCAGCCTCACGGATGAGCTCGGCCATGAGCACCTCTTCGGGCTCGTCCGTCAATTCACCGTCCGGGTAGAAGGCCGGGCCCTCGTCCATCAGACCGGCGAGGACGTCGACCAGGATCTCGACCTGTTCGCCCGACTTCGCGGACACCGGAACGACCTCGGATTCGGGACCGAGCAAGGTGGACAGCGCAAGCAACTGCTTTCCGACGGCGTCGCGGCTGACCTTGTCGATCTTGGTGACGATGCCGACCAGCTTGGTCTTGGGCGCCATCTGACGGATCTGCTGCACGATCCAGCGGTCTCCGGGCCCGATGGCCTCGTCGGCCGGGATGCACAGGCAGATGACGTCGACCTCGGAGTACGTGTCGCGAACCAGGTCGTTGAGGCGCTGCCCGAGCAATGTGCGCGGCTTGTGCAGTCCAGGGGTGTCCACCAGGATCAGCTGCGCATGCTCGCGGTGAACGATGCCACGAATCGTATGGCGCGTCGTCTGCGGGCGCGAGGACGTGATCGCGATCTTGCTGCCGACCAACGCATTGGTCAGCGTGGACTTACCCGTATTGGGTCGACCCACGAAACACACGAAGCCTGACCGGAATTCGTTCTTGCTCATAACTGCTCCTCGCTGAACACTCGCTCAGTCATCGGTGTCTTCTGTCTCTTCGTCTTCGGACGGCGGGATACGCTGCACGAACACCGTGCTGATGCGTACCCGACCTCGGCCCGTGTTGGTTCCCTCACCGCGCAGGATCAAACCGTCGTATTCCACCTCGGAACCAGGAAGCGGAACTCGGCCGAGTACGTATCCGATCAGCCCGCCGACGGTCTCCACCTCGTCGAGTTCGAGTTCGAGATCGAACAATTCGCCGAGGTCTTCGATGGGAAGTCTCGCGGATACGCGGAACATTCCGTCGCCGAGATCCTCGATGGGCGGCGTCTCGTCCTCGTCGTACTCGTCGGCGATCTCACCGACGATCTCTTCGATGACGTCCTCGATCGTGACCAGCCCGGCGATTCCGCCGTACTCGTCGACGAGGATCGCCATGTGATTGCGGTCGCGCTGCATCTCGGCCAGCAAGCTGTCGAGTGGCTTCGAGTCGGGAACGAAGACCGCCGGCCGCATGACGTCGCAGACGTTGACGTTCCGGCCGCCGTCGGGCAGGTGGTAGGTCTGCTTGACCAGATCCTTGAGGTAGACGACACCGAGCACGTCGTCGACGTTCTCCCCGATGACCGGCAAGCGCGAGTGACCACTGCGCACGGCCAACGACGTCGCCTGTCCGGCATTCTTGTCATTTTCGATCCACACCATGTCGGTGCGAGGCACCATCACCTCGCGTGCCGACGTATCTCCGAGTTCGAAGACGGACTGGATCATTCGGCGTTCTTCGTCGGCGACGACACCGCGTTCCTGCGCCATGTCCACGAGTTCACGCAACTCGATTTCCGAAGCGAACGGACCGTTGCGGAAGCCCTTACCCGGGGTCAAGGCGTTACCCACGAGGATCAGGACGCGACTGATCGGCCCGAGCAGAACACCGATCCACAGCAGTGGCAACGACGCGGCCATCGCGATGGAGTACGCATGTTGGCGCCCAAGCGTTCTCGGTCCGACACCGATGACCACGTACGAGACGAGAACCATGATCACCGCGGTGACGGTCAGCGCCCAGCCCAACGAGAGGATGTCGATCAGACCGCCCACGAGTACGACGGTGGCCGTGATCTCGCACAAAATGCGAAGCAGGACCATCAGATTCACGTATCGCGGACGATCGGTCAGAATGCGCTGCACGCGCGCGGCGCCGGCTCGCTCTTCCTTTGCCATCTCGTCGATGCGCGCCGACGAAATGGTGTTGAGCGCCGAGTCGACGGCCGCGAAGACACCACCGACCGGGACAAGAGCAATCGCCAGAACAAAGAGCGCTATGGCGCTACTCACTACAGAACCCCCGGATGCCTGTTATCGGTCCACTCCGTCGACGAAACCGGTCTTGCCGAGCAGCTTCTGATCGCGTTCGGCCAGTGCTGCTTCGCGGTCGATACGGCGAAGGTCTTCGTACCACTCTTCGAGGAGGCTGTTCTGCAAGCCGAACATCTCCTTCTCCTCTTCCGGCTCCGCGTGGTCGTAGCCGAGGAGGTGCAGCACACCGTGGACGGTCAGGAGGGCAAGTTCGTGGGCCAGTGAATGCCCGGCTTTGTCAGCCTGATCCGCGGCAAAAGACGGACACAACACGATGTCACCGAGCATCGACGGTCCAGGCTCCGGGGAATCAGGACGGCCACCCGGCTCGAGTTCGTCCATCGGGAACGACATGACGTCGGTCGGGCCCGGCAGGTCCATCCAGCGAACGTGCAGATCCGCCATCGTCGCGGAGTCGACGAGAACCATCGACAGCTCGGCCGCCGGATGGACATCCATCCGAGCGATCACGAAACGGGCAACGCTGATCAACTCCGGTTCGGAGATGTCCATGCCCGATTCGTTCGAGACCTCGATGCTCATGTGCGACGCTCTTTCCTGGGAAAAGTAGGGGTTGATGCGTCGATCAGCCTACCGTCGCGGTGAATGAGCATGTGCAGCGCGGCGCTGCGCCCGGTTTCCGACCGCCAACTCTCCGGACCGATCCGATTCGTGACGCTCGTAAGCGTCGACGATGTGAGAGACCAGCCGATGACGTACGACGTCACTGCTGTCGAGGGTGGCGAAATGAATATCGTCGATCCCGGTGAGGATTTCGGATGCCGCACGCAGACCCGAACGGGCCCCACCAGGTAGATCGACCTGGGTCACGTCTCCGGTGACCACGATCTTGGAACCGAACCCGAGACGGGTCAGGAACATCTTCATCTGCTCGGCCGTGGTGTTCTGCGCTTCGTCCAAGATGATGAAGGCGTCGTTGAGCGTCCGGCCACGCATGTAGGCGAGCGGAGCGACCTCGATGACTCCGGCCTGCATCAACTTCGGAATCGCCTCTGGATCCATCATGTCGTGCAACGCGTCGTGCAGCGGGCGCAGGTACGGATCGATCTTCTCGTGCAGCGTGCCGGGCAGAAAGCCCAGTCGCTCGCCGGCCTCGACTGCCGGCCTGGTCAAGATGATCCGAGAGACCTGCTTGGCCTGCAACGCCTGAACGGCCTTGGCCATGGCGAGGTAGGTCTTGCCGGTACCGGCCGGGCCGACTCCGAACACGATGGTGTTCTCGTCGATGGCGTCGACGTAGCGTTTCTGGTTGAGGGTCTTGGGCCGAATCGTCTTGCCCCGACGCGAAAGAATGTCGAGGGAGAGCACCTCGGCCGGAGACTCGCCGACCTCGTTGGTGAGCATGCCGATGGTTCGTCGAACAGCATCCGGTGCGATGGGTTGCCCCCGACCGGCCAGCGACGCCAATTCACTGAACACACGTTCTGCCAGCGCAACGTCTGCAGCCGTCCCCGACAAGGAGACAGTTCCGCCACGTACGTGAATGTCGGCACGAAGCTCACGTTCGATCGCGGTGAGATTCTCGTCCGTCGCCCCCAGGATTTGGCGCACGGTCTCCGGCGCCAGATCCATACTCGAACGGACGGTGCGCTCTGCGGGCAGAGCGCGATCGGTGATGGTGGTTACACGGTTCCCGTCGAGTTCACTGTGTTCACTCACGTGGTGAATATGGCCTGCTTTCTGGTCCGATCAGCCCACTCGACTCGTGAGCCTCGATACTTCGAAGTCTAGCGCCAGAGTCGGACACGGCCCACTTGTTAATCGTCCCGGCCTAATCCTCGCGGCGACCGGACGGCAGCGATTCTCGGATCCATTCCGACGCTTCGGCGACGATCTCGGCGCTTCTGTCCGGACTGATACCCGCGATGACCAGGCATACGGCGGCAAAGGATTCGCCAGAGTCGGTGATGAGCCCACTGTTGGCCTGATCGAACAAAGTGATCGTGATCGCCTCGGTCATCGCTACCAGAGTCTCAGCCGGCAGGTATGTCGAGAAGGTGCCGTCACGCTGACCTCGCTCGACGACGCTGACACTCACGGCGCGCGCGGGCTCCATCAAATCGAGAATCCGCTGCTCCCCCAACTCTTTGCGAGCAAAACTGAGCAACATCCGGAATCGATCACCGACCGGCCATGACAGCAATGCCAGTACGGCAGTCGCCAGATCGGGGCGCTCGGGCGGCTCACCGGCTTGGCTCAGCGCAGCAACGAGATCGGTCGACGCCTCGTCCACGATGCCGTTGATCAGCGCCTCACGGCTGTCGAAATGCGCGTACACGGTTCGTCTGACCACACCGGCAGCCTTTGCGACGTCGTCCATGCTCGCATCCGGATCAGCAGCGAACGCCGTGATCGCCGCCTCGATGATGCGGTTGCGATTCGCCGCGGCCTGACTACGACGCTGCCTTCCGCCCGATTCGGCAGTTCCCGAAACGACTGTGCCCGAATGCGTCAACGCGCGTTCCACCTCTTTCGACTGCCCAACTGTGATCTAGGTCAATCATAGTTGCACATCGGTGTGCAAGTTATTAACTTACACATCAGTGTGCAAATAGATCGAGGAGTCTCTTCGATCATCAGGAACGGAGTCGCGTCATGACGACACTCATGAGCAAACCTGTCTCGGAGATGGACCAGCCGTACTCACGGCGGTGGGCCGCGCTCGGGGTGTTATGCCTGAGTTTGCTGATCGTCGTGATGGCGAATACCGCGCTGATCGTCGCGGCGCCGGACATGACCAGAGACCTCGGGCTCACCAGCACTCAACTGCAATGGGTCATCGACGGCTACACAGTCCCCTACGCCGCGCTGATGTTGCTGTTCGGCGTGATCGGTGACAAGTACAGTCGCCGCGGAGCGCTTCTGGCCGGACTCGCCGTGTTCGCCGGCGGCGCCGTCTTCGGCAGTATCGCGGACACCACCAACGCCGTCATCGCGGCACGAATGATCATGGGCGTCGGCGCCGCGATCATCATGCCCGCGACGCTTTCGCTTCTGGTCGCGACCTTTCCCAAGGCGGAGCGATCACGCGCCATCGCGGCGTGGGCGGCGACGTCGGGTCTGGCGATTGCCCTCGGCCCGCTGTTGGCCGGATGGATTCTCGACAGCCATTCCTGGAGCATCACTTTCCTGATCAACGTCCCGATCGCCGCAGTCGCTGCCGTCGCCGCCGTAATCCTGGTGCCTCCGAGCAAGGCCGAGCACCTGGGCCGGATCGACTGGATCGGCGGAGCACTCTCGGTGGTCACCATCGGCTCGCTCGTGTACTCGATCATCAACGGATTCCACTTCGGGTGGACCGGCGGACCCATCGGCGCCGCCATGCTCGCTGCGATCGGCCTCGTCTCGTTCGTCGTCTGGGAACTGCGTCACCCGCAGCCACTGCTCGACGTCCGCAAACTCGGCCAGCGCATGGTCGGCGGCGCGACACTCGCCGTACTTCTGCTCTTCCTGGCCGCCTTCGGTGCCATCTACTTCATCTCACAGCAGTTCCAGTTCATCCTCGGCTACGGCGCACTCGAAACCGGTGTTCGTCTGCTGCCCTTGGCAATTGCCGTTTCGATCGGCGCCGTGGTCAGTGGCCGGATCACTCCGCTGATCGGCGTCCGGGCATCCATCGTCGGCGGCATGGTCGTCGCCGCGGTCGGTGTTCTGATTCTCACGCAGGTAGACGGCGATTCGGGCTACTGGATGTTCGCTGTCCCACTGATCCTGCTCGGCCTGGGCATCGGCTTGAGTGAACCGCCGGCCACCGACGCCATCATGGACAACTTCTCCGAGGACGATCTCGGCGCTGCTGGTGGCCTCAACGACACCGCCATCGAACTCGGCGGCTCTCTGGGAATCGCGATCCTGGGCTCGATCCTCGCTGCGAGCTACAAGGATTCGATCGCAGGATTCATCAGCGGTATGCAGGTTCCACAGTTGACGGGTGAGCTGGCGCAACAGGCCGCGTACGCGATGGAGGTGTCGGGAGAATCCGTCGGCGGCGCTTCGTTGGTCGCCGAAGAGATGGCAGGCAACCCCTTGGCTGCAGCTCAGGCAGCGCCGTTGCTCGACGCCGCCGGCAGTGCCTACGCCGACGCGATTTCGGCGGCCAGCTGGGCGGGCGGCCTTGCACTGTTCGTGGGGGCAGTTGTCGTGGCGTTCATCCTGCCGGGCAAGAAGGCCCCTGTGCAAGAAGGCCCCGTGTCAGTCTGACGTGCTCGGAGCCAGCGGGTCTTCGGCGAGAACCAACTCGCGGGAGACCCGCCAGGACTCGGTCGAGGGTGAGAGAAATGCGTCGTGCCCTTCGCCCTCGGTCACACGCAGTGCCACGGGATCACCAGCCGCTTCGGCAGCCTTCGCATACCGGGAGCTCACCTTGGCCGGCACCTGCAGATCCTCCGCACCCGTGACGCACACAACGGGAACGCCGATCGGCAGTCGATGCTGTGGCGACGCATTGCGATACAGATCCGGGTCCGCTTCGAACGGAACGCCGAACAGATCCTCGATGAAGCTGATCCGTCGTCCACGCTCGCCTGCCGACGCCAGATCGAGTGCGGCAGCCTGCGCGATTACCCGTTCAGGCCGGGTGAACGTGTCCTTCTCTCCCGCCAGCCACACTGCAAGATGTCCGCCGGCCGAATGCCCGAGCAGGCGAATCTGATTCAGATCGAATTCGGCCGAGGACTTCGCGGCAACCAGTCCGGGGATTTCGTCGTACGCCGTTTTCACGTCGGCGGACATTTCCGGCCAACCACCGCCCGCCCCGAGGCGGCGGTATTCGATGTTCCACACTGCGACGCCGTGCCGCGCGAGTTCGACGGCAAATGCGGTGCCCAGATTCAATCCGTACTGCCCGCTCCAGAAGCCGCCGTGGATCTGCATGACGATCGGGATCGGGCCGTCAACCGCCTCGTCGGGAACGTAGAGATGCCCGAACTGTTGCTCGTGTCGGCCGTACGGAATCTTGAATCGAGGCACCGAGGAAATCTATCTCAGGCGAGGGCGCTGCCTGCGGCCCAGTCTGCCCACGAGAGGGTCCAGTCGCCGTTCTGCCACACCTCCAGCGGAGCCCCGCCGGTGTTCTTGATCTCGACGACATCTCCTGGCTGCGAGAAATCGAAGAACCATTTGGCATTGGCCGCACTGAGATTGAGGCAACCGTGCGAGGTGTCGGTGTTTCCCTGCGCCCAGACGGTGCTCTCCAACTCGTGAAGATAGATACCGTCCGTGCTGATGCGGGTGGCCCAGTTGATGGATTCCTTGTAGCCCAGGCGCGAGTTGATCGGCAGACCGTAGGTCGACGAATCCATGATGACGGGATTGGCCTTGTCCATCACGGTGTACGTGCCGGGCTGGGTCCAGAACGAGAGCGTCGTGCCGCCGATCGTTTCGGTGCCGCCCATACCCATCGAGGTCGGCATTTCCTTGATCACCTGACCGTTTTCGTAGACGGTCACCATCTTGGTGTTGTCGTCGGCGACCGAGACGTGGGAGTCGCCGATCTTGAAGGACACGGTGTCGTCCTGTTGGCCGTACAGTCCGTTGCCGAGTTGCTTGCCGTAGATGTTCGCGTTCACCGAGACCGTCGTGCCTGGTGCGTAGTAATTCTGCGGGCGCCAGTGAACGTTCTGACCGTCGACCCAGTACCACGATCCTTGTACGGGCGGATTGGTGGTGACCACCAGAGACTTCTCGGCCGCGGCTTTGTCACCGATCAACTCGTCGAAATGAACGGCGACGACCGTGCCGACGCCGTACGTGCCACCGTCCGAAATCGAGGCGCCACCGGTGGTGTTGATGTACGCGCGAGTCTGATTACTCGGCGCGACGGTGGTCAGCGTCGTGTTCTTGGTCGTGGCAACACCATTCGCGTCGACGGCATCGACGACAAGCTTGTAGGTCTTGCCGTATCCGAGTGGTTCGTTCGGCTTCCAGGACGTCTTGTCAGGCGTCGTGATACCGGCGACTTCCTTACCTTCGGGATTGGTCAGCGCGACGGTCGTCAGTGTTCCCTTCGCGACCTGGACCTCGATGGGATCGAGGGGGCTCACGGGGGTTCCGCCGTCGGCGGGAGTGACGGTGACGAGCGCCTCGCTGGTCGGTGTGGTGGTGACGGCATTACCGGAAGAGCCCGGGTTGTCTCCGGTGGAGACCGTGCACCCCGCAACCAGCATCATCGCCGCCGCGGCACACACCGCTCCGGCAATTCGCATATGCGCACGTGACAACATCTGGCCTCCTGAAATCCCCGAACCAACTCGCGCCGAAGGCGACCCCCGACGTCCTTACGATAGTGCGCAAATCTGACACTTCGCTGAGCGCCGGATCCGATTCAGCTCGGGATCACACCAACGTCAGTGCAGTCACAACAAGATCAGTGCAGTGGCTGTGGTCCCCAGCGATCGGTCAGCACTCCGATGGCGCCCAGAGCGACGGCTCCGGCAGTCGACGTGCGCAGGACCGTCGGCCCGAGAAGCACCGGAGTGGCCCCGGCCTCCGACAACGCACTGATCTCCGAATCGTCGAGCCCACCTTCGGGACCGACAACGAGAAATACCTCGTCCGCGCTCGCCAACGGCAAGCCGGCCAACGGCGTCGTCGCCGATTCGTGAAGCACCGCAACCACAGCGCCGCGGGCAACGGCGTCGCGAACCAACGCGATCACCGCCGCCGTCTTGTGCAGATCCGAAATCTCCGGGACGAACGCGCGTCTGGACTGCTTCGCCGCAGACACTGCGGCACTTCGCCAGCGTGCGACGCCCTTGGCGAGCTTCGGGCCTTCCCATTTGGCGACACAACGCAGGGACTGCCACGGAATCACGGCGTCGATACCAGCCTCGGTGGCCAGTTCGACGGCCAACTCGGAGCGCTCGGCCTTGGGCAGTGCCTGAATCAGGGTCACCAACGGCTTGGGCTGCTCGAGAACCTGAACGTCGCTGACCAACAGTTCGAGGCGATCCTTGCCGACGCTCGTCACCTCGGCGTCGGCTACCCGGCCACGGCCGTCGGCCAACACCAAACGCTCGCCGACACCGATCCGGCGGACAGTGGCCGCGTGGCGGCCCTCCTGCCCGTCCAGAACTGCGATTTCACCGACGCCGGGAACCGGGTCGAGAAAGAAGACCGTTGCGGCCACCGTCAGCGGCCGCTGAATGCTTCGCGAAGACGCGAGAACAGACCACCGCTGTTCTGCGACGTCGTCGAAACGACCTCGGCCTCGTCACGATCGCGGAGCAGCTTGAATTCCTTGAGCAGCTTGGACTGCTTGTGATCGAGGCGGCTCGGGATGACCACCTCGAGGTGAGCGTGGACGTCGCCGCGCACTCCCGACCGCAGTTTCGGCATACCGTGACCGCGAAGAACAGCAACGTGCCCGGGCTGGGTGCCTGGCTCGATGGTGATTTCCTTGGGGCCGTCGATGATGGTGTCGACGGTGACGCTGGTACCCAGTGCTGCGTCGACCATGGGAACACGGATGGTGCAGTGCAGGTCTTCACCGTCCCGAACGAAGACGTCGTGCTGCTGCTCGACGATCTCGACGTAGAGGTCGCCGGGGTGTCCGCCGCCTGGGCCGACTTCACCCTGCGCAGTCAAACGGATGCGCATGCCACCGGCAACGCCCGCCGGAACCTTCACCGTGATGTCGCGCTTGGCCCGAACTCGGCCGTCGCCGCCACACTTGTGGCAGGGATCCGGGATGGTCTCACCGGCACCGCGGCACGTCGGGCAGGGACGCGAGGTCATGACCTGACCGAGGAACGAGCGCTGGATGGACTGAACTTCGCCGGCACCGTTGCAGGTCTCACAGCGGACAGGCTTGGAGTCGCCGTTGGTTCCGGCTCCGGTGCAGCTGTCGCACAGAATGGCCGTCTCGACGGTCACGTGCTTGCTGACGCCCGTCGCACATTCTGCGAGGGTCAGTTTGGTGCGAAGCAACGAGTCGGCTCCGGGCTGAACGCGACCGCGCGGCCCACGACCTGCGCCGCCACCGCCGCCGAAGAAGGCTTCGAAGACGTCGCCGAGGCCACCGCCACCGAATCCGCCGCCGAAGCCACCACCTCCGCCGCCACCGGACTCGAGCGGGTCTCCGCCGAGATCGACGATGCGACGCTTCTCCGGGTCGGTCAGGACCTCGTAGGCCGTCGAGATCTCCTTGAACTTGGCCTGCGCCGCCTCGTCAGGGTTGACGTCCGGGTGCAGTTCGCGTGCCAGCTTGCGGTAAGCGCGCTTGAGCTCCTGGTCTGTCGCGTTCTTGCCGACGCCGAGCAATCCGTAGTAATCCCGTGCCACGTTGAGTCTCTCGTCCTTCTCTTACTTCTAGGTTTTCCTCAGTCCTCGCGAGGAGGTGTGCCGACCAAATGTCGACGTCCGTCATCGCTCGGAGAGAACTTCGCCGATGTATCTGGCAACGGCGGCAACCGATGCAATTGTTCCCGGATAGTCCATCCGTGTGGGTCCGAGCACACCGACACCACCGAAAACGGTACCGGCCGCGCCGTAGCCAGTCGAAATCACGGAGGTTCCGCGCATCTGTTCGACCTGCGTCTCTTCACCGATCTGAACGGTGACCGTGCCGGAATTCTGCGTCGCAGCGAGCAGTTTGAGGACCACTACCTGCTCTTCCAGTGCTTCGAGCACTGCGCGCAGCGAACCGGGGAAGCCGGCCAGACCGGAGAAATCGGCGGCGTTGCGCGTGAGGTTGGAGGTTCCGCCCAGAACGAGGCGATCTTCCGGATGTTCGACCAGGGTCTCGACCAGAACCGTTGCCGACCGGATCACGGCGTCGCGCAGGTCGGCCGGAGACTCGTCGGCCAGTTCCGCCACGGCAATCGACGCGGCGGCCAGGCGCTTGCCTTCCAAGGCCCCGCCGAGAAGCGCGCGCAACCGGGAAAGGTCTTCGTCTTCGAGGACGTCCCCGAGCTCGACGATTCGCTGATCGACTCGCCCGGAATCGGTGATGAGAACGAGAAGCAGGCGCGCCGGCGTCAATGCGACCACCTCGAGGTGGCGAACCGACGACGCGGACAGCGACGGATATTGGACAACCGCGACCTGACGGGTCAGTTGCGCGAGCAGTCGCACACCGCGGCGCAGAACGTCGTCGAGGTCGACACCCGACTCCAAGAACTCGAGGATCGCTCGTCGCTCGGGTCCGGACATGGGCTTGACGTCGGCGATGCGATCGACGAATTCGCGGTATCCCTTGTCGGTGGGGACGCGGCCGGAACTGGTGTGCGGTTGGGCGATGTAGCCCTCGGCCTCGAGGAATGCCATGTCGTTGCGCACAGTGGCGCTCGACACTCCGAGGTTGTGACGCTCGACCAGGGCCTTGGATCCCACCGGGTCCTGGGTGGAGACGTAATCGGCCACGATTGCACGTAAGACCTCGAAACGCCTGTCGTCGGTACTCGACATCGTTGCCACCTCCGTTTCCTGAACAGAACGAACACCGACATTTACACATCGGTTCCCACTGGCAGTCTAATCGCCCGAGCGCCAGAGACGGCTGTTGCCCTTACTGTGGAGTGAGATCGGCGAAGGGTCGATCGCACAACCATGGACAAGGCGGCACATGATCTTCAAAGGCGTGATGGACGGCAAACCGTATCCCGATCACGGACTGTCTCTACGCGACTGGTCGAAGTTCCCTCCACGTCAGGTTCGACTCGACGAGATCGTGACCACCACGAAGGTCCTCGAACTCGATCGCCTGCTGTCGGAGGACTCGACCTTCTACGGCGATCTGTTCCCTCACGCAGTGCAGTGGCGCGGCACTCTTTACCTCGAGGACGGCCTGCACCGAGCGGTTCGTTCGGCCCTGCGAAACCGCGTCGTGCTGCACGCGCGTGTCTTCGACTTCGACGCGATGCCCGGTGTCATCGAGGGCGTCCGCTGACGCTCACGCGACTCAGGCGCCGAGACTCAACCGACGAACGCGAGCAGTGCGGGATTCGGCTGCCCCGGCCAGGTTCCGGTGAGCGTCGCCGAGCCTGACACTCGATCTGCGTCGATCACTCTCACCACGGTCAATTCCAGTTCTCCCGCGCTGATGATCGTGTCGGTGCCGACTGTCGAGCAGGTCACCGATTCGACTTCCGGTACGGAAGCGCCGGCCGTACCGCTGCCTACTACGTGAGCCGTCACCGGGATGCGATCGGCGGAGTCCGCGAAAACCAGATCGACTCCGACCCCACCGGTCAGAATCGCAGTCGCCACCGCGCTCACGTAGACCGGATCGCAGCAAGCGTCGTACACCCACCGCTCGCCCAGTACCGAATGATCCATGGTTGCGATCAGCGCAGTCTCCGCCCCGTCCAGCGGAGCACCACGATAAGTGAGCGGGACCTGAAGAATTCGACCGTCGGCAGAGCGGAGCAGATGCGTCTCGACTCCGACCTCACCGTCCGGGTCGTCGAAACGATAGGCGTCGACGCGTTCGAGCGTCGAACAGTCGACCGACCCGATCCATGGCTGCTTGGGCACCCACGCTCGGAGCAGGTCGTTCTTGGACGGATTCAGCTGCGCACGATGAATGATGGCCACCACGGCCACATTACGCGGCAAAGGATGGTGCCGCGTCAGGTCAGGATCGTGCGAATCACCGCATCAGCGAGCAGGCGGCCACGGTCGGTGAGAACCACGTGATCGTTCTCGATCACGGCCAACCGGTCGACTACCACCTGGTCGGCCGAAAGGCGTTCGGATGCAGACAGTTCCGACAACGGAAGTCCCGTACGCAACCGCGCGGTCAACATGACGCGCTCCATGTGTTCGTCCTCGGCGGTCAGTTCTTCGCTGCCGCCGACGGGAAGTTCACCGAGGGCCAACTGTTCCGCGTACCGTGCCGGGTGCTTGACGTTCCACCACCGCACTCCGCCGACGTGACTGTGCGCGCCCGGTCCGGCGCCCCACCAGTCACCACCGTCCCAGTAGCCGAGGTTGTGACGGCACCGGGTGTCACCGGAGTCCGCGGTTTCCGCCTTTGCCCAGTTGGAGACCTCGTACCAGTGCAAGCCGGCCTCGGACAGGCGTGAATCGATTCGTTCGTATCGTGAGGCCAGCACGTCGTCGTCCGGCGCGGGCAGCTCGCCGCGCCTGACCTTGCGAGCCATGGCGGTGCCGTCCTCGACGATCAACGCGTAGGCCGAGACGTGGTCGACATCGGCGGAGAGAACCGCATCGAGTGAGGCGTCCAGATCTTGGTCTCGCTCCCCTGGCGTTCCATAGATCAAATCCAAGTTCACGTGCGAAAAACCAGCTGCGCGAGCCTCTTTCGCGGCAGCGACGGCGCGGCCGGGAGTGTGGGTGCGGTCGAGGATCTTCAGGACGTGCTGAGCCGCGGACTGCATGCCGAGGGAAATGCGGGTGAATCCCGCACTGCGGAGAGCGTCGAAGAATTCCGGCGACGTCGATTCGGGGTTCGATTCCGTGGTCACTTCGGCGCCGGACGCCAAGCCGAAGCTGCTGCGAACCGCCGACAGCACGTCGGACAGCCCGTCGCCACCGAGCAGCGACGGCGTTCCACCGCCCACGAACACCGTCTCGGCCGCCGGGGCGCCCGTCATCTCGGCCGCGAGATCGAGTTCGCGTCGCAAACCCTCCAGCCACGACTGCGGCGACGCCGAGGTTCCGAGCTCACCGGCCGTGTAGGTGTTGAAATCGCAGTACCCACACCTGGTGGCACAGAACGGGACGTGGATGTAGATCCCGAACGGCCGTTTCCCGACACCCTCGAGCGATCGCGCGGGCAAGGCGAAGGGCGTCGCCTCGCTCTGTCGAGCGGTAGTCGTGCTGGTGGCATTCACGCCTCCAGTGTCCCAGCATCCGGAACGCACACCTATTCAGCCTGCGATGCAGGTCGGCGCGTGGCCTGAACTCGATATTTCCCCCGTTTTTCGTGGAAATATGCGCCCGAGTCGGAATTATCGAGTTGACGTGGCACAATGGTCCGCATGACCGGACTCGGAGTGCGACTTGTGGCGCGTCGCCATGTCGACTTCAAGCGTGTGTGCAGCTCGTCGTGTCTGCACCTGTGTAGCTGTTGATCTTTCACTGATCTTCCAGCCTTTCCCGCTCATCTCCATCTGCTTCACCGAAACAACTCTCTGCAGAGACACGTCGTTTCAGAGATACAGCTTCTCCAGCTGTTCGTTTTCGTGAGCACACCTGCCGGCCGCGAGCTTTCCGAGACCGAGGACAGCCCCCTCGATTTCCGACACGGACCGGTGCGTCCCGATCAGACACCGCCACAGTTCGTCGATAGTGCGTGCCGCGTGCCGATCAACCGCCCAGATCCAGGAGTTCATCGATGACGTCGACCACCGACGCCGCCACACCCGCCGATTCGGCAGCACCTGCCGAAGCCCGGCCCGCACGCGCTGCGCGTCCCGCCAAGCGTCGCGCCGAAGGTCAGTGGGCCCTCGGTTACCGCGAGCCGCTCAACGCCAACGAGCAGGCCAAGAAGGACGACAACCCGCTCAACGTTCGGGCCCGCATCGAGAACATCTACTCCAAGCAGGGATTCGACAGCATCGACAAGGGCGACCTTCGCGGCCGCTTCCGCTGGTGGGGTCTCTACACCCAGCGCGAAGAAGGCTACGACGGCACCTTCACCGGCGACGAGAACATCGACCTGCTCGAGGCCAAATACTTCATGATGCGCGTGCGTTGCGACGCCGGCGCTCTCAACGTCGAGCAGCTGCGCACCATCGCCGGCATCTCGAAGGAATTCGGCCGGAACACCGCCGACCTGTCCGACCGCGAAAACGTCCAGTTCCACTGGATCGAGGTCGAGAACGTTCCGGAGATCTGGAAGCGCCTCGAAGCCGTCGGACTCAAGACCACCGAAGCGTGCGGTGACTGCCCCCGCGTCGTCCTCGGTTCTCCCCTGGCCGGCGAATCGCTCGACGAGGTCCTCGATCCCACCCCGGCGATCGACGAGATCGTGCGCCGCTACATCGGCGACCCCAAGTACTCCAACCTGCCGCGCAAGTTCAAGACCGCCATCTCCGGTCAGCAGGACGTCGTTCACGAGATCAACGACATCGCCTTCATCGGCGTGAACCACCCCGAGCACGGCCCGGGCCTCGACCTCTGGGTCGGCGGCGGACTGTCCACCAACCCGATGCTGGCGCAGCGCGTCGGCGCCTGGATTCCGCTCGACGAGGTCCCCGATGTCTGGGAGGGTGTCGTCTCGATCTTCCGTGACTACGGCTACCGCCGTCTGCGCGCGAAGGCAAGGCTCAAGTTCCTCATCAAGGACTGGGGCATCGAAAAGTTCCGCGAGGTTCTCGAGACGGAGTACCTCGAGCGCCCGCTCATCGACGGCCCCGCGCCGGAGAAGCCCAAGCGCCCGATCGACCACGTCGGCATCCAGAGGACCCGCAACGGCCACAACGCAGTCGGCTTCGCTCCGATCGCCGGCCGCGTCTCGGGAGACATCCTGGCTCAGGTCGCCGACGCCGCGGAGAAAGCCGGCAGCGACCGGATCCGCTTCACGCCGTACCAGAAGCTGATCATCCTCGACGTCGCCGACGAGACCCTCGAGCCGCTCATCGCCGATCTCGACGCGCTGGGCCTTCCCGCCCGTCCGTCGCACTGGCGCAAGAACCTGATGGCCTGCTCCGGCATCGAGTTCTGCAAGCTCTCGTTCGCCGAGACCCGCAAGCGTTCGCAGGTGCTCGTGCCCGAACTCGAACAGCGTCTCGCCGACATCAACAGCCAGCTCGACGTGCCGATCACCATCAACATCAACGGTTGCCCCAACTCCTGCGCTCGCTCGCAGATCGCCGACATCGGCTTCAAGGGCCAGCTCGTCGACGACGGTGAGGGGAATCAAGTCGAGGGTTTCCAGGTTCACCTGGGAGGCAGCCTCGGATTCGACAGCGCCTTCGGACGCAAGCTGCGCCAGCACAAGGTCACCAGCGTCGAGATGGGTGACTACATCGACCGCGTCGTACGTCAGTTCGTCAAGAACCGCAACGAAGGTGAACGGTTCGCCGAATGGGCAGTGCGCGCAGACGAAGGAGATTTGCGATGACAGTGGACATTTCGCGAGCAACCGCCGACGAGCTTCGGTCCATCGCCGAGCGCGGTGCCGTAGAACTCGACGGAGCCAGCGCACAGGAACTGTTGCAGTGGACCGAGGACACGTTCGGTGACGGGGCGAGCGCAGCGACGGGGGATCGTAGCGGTTACATTGTTGCGTCGAACATGCAGGATGGAGTGCTGGTTCACCTTGCCGCACAAGTTCATCCGGGCGTCGACGTACTCTTCCTCGACACCGGCTACCACTTCCCCGAGACCATCGGCACACGTGACGCGGTCGAGCAGGTCTACGGCGTCAACGTCATCAATGCACGCGCGCTGGCAAGCGTCGCCGAGCAGGATGTCGCCGAGGGCAAGGATCTGTTCGCCCGTGATCCCAACCGCTGCTGCGCATTGCGCAAGGTCGCACCCCTCAAGCAGACACTGTCCGGCTACAGCGCGTGGGTGACCGGCATCCGCCGCGTCGAAGCGCCCACCCGCGCCAACGCTCCCCTGATCTCCTTCGACGACGCCTTCGGCCTCGTGAAGATCAACCCGATCGCTCCGTGGTCGGACGAGGAGATGCAGAACTACATCGACACCAATTCCATCCTCGTCAATCCTCTTGTCGACGAGGGCTATCCGTCCATCGGCTGCGCACCCTGCACCAGCAAGCCAGCCCCCGGCAGCGATCCGCGTAGCGGTCGTTGGGCCGGTGCCTCCAAGACAGAATGCGGGTTGCACGCATCATGACAGTTGACTTGACACTTTCACGTCCTCAGCTCGACGGCACACAGTTCGATACTCTCGACGCCCTCGAGTCCGAAGCGATCCACATCTTCCGAGAGGTAGCCGGCGAGTTCGAACGCCCGGTCATTCTCTTCTCGGGCGGTAAGGACTCCACCGTGCTGCTGCATCTGGCGATCAAGGCCTTCTGGCCTGCGCCGCTGCCGTTCACCCTGCTACACGTCGATACCGGCCACAACCTGCAGGAAGTTCTCGACTTCCGCGATCACGTCGTGGCCAAGTACAACCTGCGCCTGCACGTGGCCAGCGTCGAGGAGTACATCGCGGACGGTCGCCTCACCGAGCGCCCCGACGGTATCCGCAACCCGCTGCAGACCGTTCCGTTGCTGGACGCGATCTCCGAGAACCGCTTCGACGCCGTCTTCGGTGGCGCTCGCCGCGACGAGGAGCGCGCCCGCGCCAAGGAGCGGATCTTCTCGCTGCGCAACGCTTTCGGCCAGTGGGATCCCAAGAAGCAGCGCCCGGAACTGTGGAACCTCTACAACGGTCGCCACTCCCCCGGCGAGCAGGTGCGCGTCTTCCCGCTCAGCAACTTCACCGAGCTGGACATCTGGCGTTACATCGCCCGCGACAACGTCGAACTCGCCAGCATCTACTACGCCCACCAGCGTCCGGTGTACCAGCGCGACGGCATGTGGATGACCCCCGGAGTCTGGGGTGGTCCGGCTGACGGCGAAGAGCTGCAGACCCTTTCGGTGCGTTACCGCACCGTCGGCGACGGTTCGACCACCGGTGCTGTTCTCTCCGATGCGGCTGACAACGAAGCGATTCTCGCCGAAGTTGCGGCATCACGTTTGACCGAGCGCGGCGCGACCCGTGGCGACGACCGAGTTTCCGAAGCGGCCATGGAAGACCGCAAGCGAGAGGGCTACTTCTGATGAGCGATCTGCTCAGACTGGCAACTGCCGGCAGCGTCGACGACGGAAAGTCCACACTCGTGGGCCGCCTGTTGTACGACACGAAATCCGTTCTCGCCGACCAGATCGACGCCGTGACCCGTGCGTCGGTGGACCGCGGTCTCGACACCCCTGACCTGTCGCTCCTGGTGGACGGACTGCGCGCCGAGCGTGAGCAGGGCATCACCATCGATGTGGCGTACCGCTACTTCGCGACCCCCAAACGCACCTTCGTGCTTGCCGATACACCGGGCCACGTGCAGTACACCCGCAACACGGTCTCCGGTGCCTCGACGGCTCAGCTCGTGATCCTGCTGGTCGATGCTCGCAAGGGCGTCATCGCGCAGACTCGTAGGCACGCAGCGGTTCTCGCGTTGCTCGGTGTCCCGAAGCTCGTTCTCGCCGTGAACAAGATCGACCTCGTCGAGAACCCCGAAGAGGTATTCACCTCGATCTCCGCCGAGTTCAACGAACTCACCAGCTCACTGGGCTGGGCAAGCGAAGACGTCGTCGAGATCCCGGTATCGGCACTGCACGGTGACAACGTCGCCATCCGCTCCGACAAGACCCCGTACTACACCGGCCCCACGCTGATCGAGCACCTCGAGTCGATTCCGGTCGACGCCGAGCCGCATCGCGTCGGCCTGCGTTTCCCGGTGCAGTACGTGATCCGTCCGCGTACCGCCGAGTTCCTCGACTACCGCGGATACGCCGGCCAGGTTGCCGCCGGTTCCGTCGTACCCGGCGACGAAGTGGTGATCCTGCCCTCGGGTACGCGCACCACCGTCACTCGTATCGACACGGCCGACGGTGAACTCGACGTCGCCCACGCGGGACGCAGCGTCACGCTGATCCTGGCCGACGACGTCGACGTCTCTCGCGGCGACACCATCGCCTCGCCGTCTGACGCACCCGAGCCGATCGGCGAATTCGACGCCACTGTCTGCTGGTTGGCCGAGAAGTCGCTGCGCCCCGGCGCACGTCTGCTGCTCAAGCACGGCACGCGCACGACGCAGGCCATCGTCGGCAGCTTGGTGGAGCGCTTCAACGAGCAGGATCTCACCACGGATCAGGGCCCGGACACTCTCGAGCTCAACGAGATCGGCAAGATCTCGATCCGCGTGGCCGAGCCGATCGTGGCCGACGACTACGCAGTGAACCGCCACACCGGCAGCTTCCTGTTGATCGATCCCGCTGGTGGAAACACTCTCGCAGCCGGCTTGGTCGGCGACGTCATTTCCGCTGTCGAATTGGGCGAGCGCGTCTAAGTCGATGGTTCCGCTCATTGCTGTTGCGCACGGCAGCCGTGATCCCCGTTCTGCTCGGGTGATCGCGGCTGCCGTGGCGGCTCTTCGTGAAGCCCGGCCAGACCTCGATGTCCGGCTGGCGTTTCTCGATCTCAATGCACCGTCCATCGATCAGGTCCTGGACGGAGTTGCACACGACGGCCACACTCACGCCGTTGTTGTTCCGATGCTGCTGGGCAACGCCTTCCACGCTCGGGTAGATCTGCCCGGGCTCTTGGCTGCTGCCGCGACACGCCACCCCCAACTGACCATGTTCCAAGCAGACGTACTAGGTCGCGATGCTCGGCTTATCGAGGCAGTGCGCGAGCGAATCCTCGAAGCGGGCGCCCGGCCGGACGATCCGTCGGTCGGTGTCGCTCTTGCGGCAGTCGGCTCGTCCGACGCGCGTGCCAACGCCGCGACCGCAGAACTGACGTCCACTCTCCTGAGCGGAACCAACTGGTCGGGCGTTCGAATCTGTTTCGCGACATCCGCGGAACCAACAGTTGCCCAGGCGATCTCCGCTCTCGAGCAGAACGGCGCCGAACGCGTTGTCGTCGCACCCTGGTTCTTGGCTCCCGGCCTACTGACCGACCGACTCAGCGCTGCAGCAGCAACGGTATGTCCGCGCGCGCGTTTCGCCGAAACGATCGGTGGGCACTCTCTACTGATCGAAACGATGATCGACCGTTACCGACAAGTCGCTGATGCACTACCCGACCCTCTGGTCCGCTCCGCCTGATCCGGTTTCACAGGCCGTTATCAGATTGTTACCGTAGTGTTGGATCTGTCCAGCCTGCGAAGGTTCATCCTTCGCCTGCGAAACAGATCTTTGGGTGCAATCCCCTCAGAGCGCCGCGAGAGGGAACACCATCACTCACAATCTTCGCCTCGGCACAGCCGGCACCGCCTGGGTCCTGTCGGTGCTCTACCTGCTTGTCGAGATCTTCACGGCCGGAGCCTGGAAGACGCCGTACAGCTTCGCGCGTGACTCCATCAGTTCGCTGGGCGTGACGACATGCAGCGTGGATTCGTGTTCGCCGATGCACGACGTCATGAACGCGGCCTTCATGATCCTCGGCGCGCTCACCATCCTCGGTGCAGCCTTGCTGCACAAGTACATTCCGGACGGTCGTGCGAAAAAGTGGATTCTCGGCCTTGCCGTCGTCGTTGCACTGAGCACCGCGGCTACCGGCCTCTTCCCGGCCAACGACGGGACCTTCGTTCACTGGACCGCAGTACTTCCCGGCTTCGTCGCCCGTCATGCCGTTCTCGTACTCATGGCAATTCAATTCTGGAAGCACAGCAAATGGATCGCAGTATGGTCGGGACTGTGCGCGGCCACCGGAATCGTCGGCGCCGTACTGCTTCTCGGACGAACCCTCACTTTCGGCTTGGGTGAACGCTTGACGCTGTACCCGCTGCCGATGTGGATGGCAGTCACCGGCGTCGCAGCCCTGCTCGCGTTGATGCGCCGAACCGTGTTGAAGAACGTGGAATTGACACTGCCCGGTAACGGATTCATCACCGCTCTGTTGTCGTTGCGCCCGCGTCGAACTCGCGCAGCAGTGCCTACCGACGTTCTCGCACCGCGGGAGCTGACGAGTTTGTAGCGAACCCGGGGTGACCAGGGACACACTGGTAGGGAGGCGACGCGAGGAGACTTCCATGACCAGTGCATCTGTTCGACACGGAATCGTGGCCGGCATCGACGGCTCGGCAAGCGCGGTCAACGCCGCGAGGTGGGCAGCATCGGCTGCAAAGAGATTCGACGAACCATTGCGACTGACCCACGTTCTGCCGGGACAACCCGAGTCAGGTGGCGGTACCAACGTCACCGACGAAGAGATGTTCGACCACCACCTTCGCGTCGAGGGTGCAAAGTTACTCGACGAGGCCGAGGACGCCATTCGCGACGATCACACCGACGTCACCGTCGAACGCGGCCTCGTGACCGGCACTCCCGCAACCACACTCGTCGAACTTTCGAAATCCGCTCGCATCGTTGCACTTGGTCAGGCCGGTACCAGCGAAATGCAATCGGTGTTTCTCGGTTCCGACACCATTCGAGTGGTCAACCGGGCGCACTGCCCCGTGACGGTGTTCCGCGGTACCGGCGAGCACGCGGTAGCCGACACCAGGCCCATCGTCGTCGGCGTCGACGGAAGCAAGCTCAGCGAACTCGCCGTCGCGCATGCTTTCGAGTTTGCCGCGTTCCTCGGCGCGCCCTTGGTTGCGGTCCACACCTGGAACGAGCACGCCTCGCTCGGCGGGTACTCCGAAGCCAGGCGCTTCGTCGACTGGGGACCGTACGAACAGCATGAGCACGCTCTGCTGTCCGAGTGCCTCGCCGGCTGGACGGAGAAGTACCCCGATGTCGAAGTCACCCGGAGTGTCCAGCGCAGCGGACCGATGAAGGCACTGCTCGAGCATTCAGCGGAAGCGCAACTCGTAGTCGTCGGTAGCCACGGCCGCAGCCCGTTCATGGCGTCGATAGTCGGATCGACCAGTCAGAGCCTCATCCACCACGCCCAATGCCCGGTCCTCGTCTGCCGAGAGGGCTGAACTCGTCTCGGTGTTGCCCCCGACCCCCAACTCTGAGCGAACGGCACTTTCGGCGCCATCAGGAGACCGAAAGTGCCGTTCGCTCAAACAGGAGTGGGGGTGAAACAGGTCAAACAGGGCAAGCAGGTCATACCTGGCCGACGACGCTCACCGTCACCGGCTCCTGCTCCGGCGTCACCACCGGAGTCTCCGGCAGATCCGGCACCCGAGTAGCCCGGGCGTAGACCGTCTCCCCCGCCTCGAGGTGCAGAGCTGCACTGTCACCGCGGGTGACCTGAGCCGAGAACAACTCACCGGTTGCCTCGTTGCGCAGGTCGACTCGAACCTCGAAGCCGAGATACACGACGCGCTCGACGGTTGCGCGTGTGACGCCGAGGGACTCGGCCGTTCCGGACTCCTGAGCGAGAGCCATGCTCGGATCGCGGCCGAGACGGATGTCGTGCGGACGGACCAACTGACCGTTGAGCTTCGCGACGGATCCGAGGAAGGACATCACGAAGTCGTTGGACGGGCGGTCGTACAGGTCGGCAGGTTCACCGATCTGCTCGATCCGCCCCTTGTTCAGCACCGCGATGCGGTCGGCGACGTCGAGAGCCTCTTCCTGGTCGTGTGTGACCAGGACGGTGGTGACGTGCACCTCGTCATGCAGGCGACGCAACCACGTGCGCAGGTCGGCACGGACCTTCGCGTCGAGGGCGCCGAAGGGCTCGTCGAGCAGGAGCACCTGCGGATCCACCGCCAGAGCGCGCGCCAACGCCATGCGCTGGCGTTGACCACCGGACAGCTGCGCGGGGTACCGATGCTGAAAGCCGTCGAGGCCGACGATCTCGAGAAGTTCGTTGACCTTCTTCTCGATCTCCGGCTTCGGGCGCTTGCGGATCTTGAGCCCGAACGCCACGTTGTCTCGCACCGTCATGTGCTTGAACGCTGCGTAGTGCTGGAACACGAAACCGATGTCACGCTTCTGCGGCGAGACGCCGGTGACGTCCTTGCCTGCGATGGTGATGGTTCCCGAATCGAGCTCTTCGAGCCCTGCGATCGAACGCAGCAACGTCGACTTTCCCGAGCCGCTTGGCCCGAGCAATGCCGTCAACGAACCCGAGGGAATGCTGACCGTCACGTCGTCGAGCGCCGCGAAGTCACCGTAGTTCTTGCGGGCCCCGGTCACTGTGATCATGTGGTGCTCCTCTTACGGTCCAGCAGCGTCATCAGCAACAGGACAATGATGGCGATGCCCATCAGCAGCGTTGCCGCCGAATACGCACCAAAAGTGTTGTGGTCGTCGATGTATCGCGAATGCACCAGCAATGTCAGTGTCTGGGATACCCCCGGGAAGCCGGAAGAGACCATGATGACTGCGCCGAATTCACCGAGCGAACGCGCCACCGTCAACACGATTCCGTACGTCAAGCCCCAACGGATCGCGGGCAAGGTGATCCGCCAGAACGTCTGCCAGCCCGAAGCACCGAGCGTCGCGGCTGCTTGTTCCTGCTCGTCGCCGATCTCGTGAAGTACGGGTTCGACTTCCCGGACGACGAAGGGCAGCGTCACGAAAATCGTCGCGATCACCATGCCTGGCAAGCCGAAGATGACCTTGAACCCCAACGATTCGATGCCGCCGAACCAACCGTTGGCACCCCACAGAAGAATCAACGACACACCGACGACGACGGGCGAGACTGCGAAGGGCAGGTCGACCACCGACTGCAGTACGCCCCGCCCCGGGAAACGCCCACGCACGAGTGCCAGAGCCGTGACAACACCGAACACCACGTTGATCGGGACCACGATCGCCACGATGATCAGCGAAAGATTCAGCGCGGAGATCGCTGCCGGTGTCGTGATCGATTCGAGGAACGGGCCGATTCCGTTCTCGAACGTTCGCGTCAGGATCACACCGATCGGCACGACCAACAACACGAACAGGTAGACGAGAGCGATGGTCCGCAGACCGATCTTCGATCCTCTGGACACGTTCATCGGGAACTCTCCTCACGTCGCTGTCCCCGCGAGGCGAAGATTCGCAGGACGAACAGCGTCACGAATGCGATGGCCAGCAACGCTACCGAGACGGCAGCGGCGTTGGTCGGACGATCGATCTCGATCTGCTGCTGAATGTACTGCGACGTCATCTGTGTCACGCGTGGGATGTTGCCGCCGATCAGAACGACCGAGCCGTATTCACCGATCGCTCGGGCGAATGCGAGCCCCGCGCCGGAGATGACGGCAGGCGCCAGCGTCGGAAGAACGACGGAACGAAAGATCGTCCAGTTGGAAGCCCCCAACGATGCAGCGGCTTCCTCGACTTCGCGGTCGACCTCCATCAGCACCGGCTGCACCGAGCGAACCACGAACGGCAAGGTCACGAAGGCCAATGCCACGATCAGTCCGGGCTGGGTTGCATTGAGGTGGATGTCGATCGGTGACTGCGGGCCGTAGAGAGACAGCAGCACGATCGACGCCACGATGGTGGGTAGCGCGAACGGCAGATCGATCATCGAGTTGACGATGCGCTTGCCCGGGAAGTCGTCCCGGACCAGCACCCACGCGATGATCGTGCCCATCACGACGTTGATCAATGCCACGATCACCGAGACCAACAACGTCACGCGCAACGACGCCAAGGCGACGGGTGCGGTGATGGCGTCCCAGAATCCGGAGATCCCCTCGTCGAACGCGGTGGCGGTCAACGCGGCGAGCGGAAGCAGAACGATCACGGAGAGCCACAGGGTGGCCACTCCGATTCCGAGCGGCCCCACACTCCCCGTGACCCGCGCGAGTTTTCGCCGACGAGCCACGGGGGTGGGGTCAATAGTGTCAGTCACGTCAGTCTTACTTGGTCGCGTTGTCGTAGATCACTGCGATCGAACCGGTGTCCTTGGTGAACAGAGCGCTGTCCACGGCCTTCCAGCCGCCGAGGTCTGCGATGGTCCACAGCTTGGTCGGCTCGGGGAACTTGTCGGTGAACTTGGCAGCGACGGCGGGATCAACGGGACGGAATCCTGCTTCGGCCCAGAGCGTCTGACCCTCGGTCGTGTACAGGTAGTCCTTGAACGCGGTCGCCTTGTCGAGGACCTTGCTGTTCGAGATCACGGCAACCGGGTTCTCGATCTTGAAGGTCGTGGGCGGGGTGACGTGCTCGACCGGGTCGCCGTTGCCTTCGATGAACAGTGCCTCGTTCTCGTAGCTGATCAGAACGTCACCGCTGCCCTGCAGGAAGGCTTCCGAAGCCTCGCGTCCCGACTTGGGCTGGATCTTGACGTGATCGTTGACCAAGGCGGTGACGTAGTCGAGACCCGCCTGCGGGTTCTTGCCATCGTCGCTCTTGGCGGCGTACGGCGCCAAGAGGTTCCACTTGGCCGAGCCGGAGCTGAACGGGTTCGGCGTGACGACCTCGAGGCCGGGCTGAAGCAGGTCGTCCCAGTCCTTGATGCCCTTCGGGTTCCCCGGACGCGTCACGATGGTGACTACCGATCCGAACGGAATTCCGTTGTAGGCGTCCTGGTTCCAGTTCTGATCGACCAGACCGGCATCGACCAGGCGGGTGATGTCGGGCTCGACGGAGAAGTTGACGAAGTCTGCCTCGGCGCCGTCCTTCACCTTGCGCGACTGGTCGCCCGAGGCGCCGTACGAAGGATTGAAGTTGACGTTCTTGCCCTCGTCTGTCGCCTGGAAGGCTGCGGTGAGCTTGTCGAAGCCGGGCTTCGGCACGGCGTAGGCGAACAGGTTGATCGTGCCGGCGCTACCGTCGCTGGCGGCGCTGTCACCACCCACGGTGTCGCTCGAGCCACCACTGCACGCTGTGAGTACCACGGCCCCCATGGTCGCGATAGCAGTGAGAAGTGTGCGGGAACGGCGTTTCATTGCAGATACCTTCCTGAAAGGACTGACAAACGAGGGTTGGTCAAACGACAAGTCCGAGACCTCTGGGGCTGATTCCATCGGGATGTTCAGACATGGAGAGCCGACGGGCAATGAGCCCTGAATCGGGGGCGCGAGTTACGCGCAGAGAAGTTCGAGTGGGGTGCGCAGCACCACCGGAGAGGTCGAACTCAGGAAATCAACAACAGGCGACGTCAGCGACGTCGAGCATGCCGACAGCAATCAACGCCAACTGATGGCGGATTACGGGAGCTGTTGCTTCGGACACGCGGTGGACTTTAGCAGAGCACCGGCGCCCGCTCTAATCGGGAGAACTAACGGGTGAGAAGCCACGCGACGATCACGAGGAGAATCAGGGCTATCAGGGCGAGAGTGACCCGTGAGCGGGGCATCAGCTTTCCTCTACTTCTCGAGAATTCCTACGCAACCAGCCGAAGAGCGGCAGAGCGAGAACAGCGGCCAACGCGCGATCCAGACCGACGGCCACCAGGCGGCACAGCGGAACGACGACGATCAGGACCAACGCGACCTGCGGGATGAACGGGAGCCCCGCCATCCACAGCTCGAAGCTGTCCCACCAATCCGCTATCCGATCCACGCCAACACCCTATCCTTCGGACGATACGGGCCCGACAGCGTGTGGATTGGACGTGTGTCGATTCTGGCCGGATGATGGCCGAATGAGTGCTGACGACGAAGTGGTGCAGACTATTCCTCCCGCCTCCACGGGTCACCATCGAAGCAACTTTCCCCCTATCGACGACTACGCGTTTCTTTCCGATTGCGAAACCTCGTGCCTGATTGCCCGTAACGGATCTGTCGAGTGGATGTGCGTTCCCCGCCCGGACTCCCCCAGCGTGTTCGGTGCCATCCTCGACCGCAGCGCAGGCCATTTCCGTATTGGCCCCTACGGCCAGAACGTGCCGGCCGCTCGGCGCTATCTGCCGGGTGGACTCATTCTCGAGACCACCTGGCAGACCGAGACCGGCTGGCTCGTCGTTCGCGACGCCCTGGTTCTCGGTCCCTGGCACAACGTCGACAAGCGATCGAACACCCACAAGCGCACACCCACAGACTGGGATGCCGAACACACCCTTCTCCGTACGGTCAAATGCGTCAGCGGCACCGTTGAACTCGAGATGAGTTGCGAGCCCGCGTTCGACTATCACCGCGGCACGGCAAATTGGGAGTACACCGGAAAGGTCTACGAGGAAGCAACGGCAACGTGTCGCTCCGCCAAGCCCGGAGACCACCCAACTCTGCGCTTGACCACCGACCTACGACTGGGCCTGGAAGGTCGTGAGGCACGGGCCCGGACGCGACTGGTCGAAGGCGACAACGTGTACGTCGCGCTCTCGTGGTCGGATCTTCCCGCGCCGCAGACGTTCGACGAGGCCGCCGACAAGATGTGGCAGACGTCCAAGTCGTGGCGCGAGTGGGTGACGATCGGCAAGTTCCCCGATCACCCGTGGCGCGGATTTCTGCAGCGCAGTGCGCTCACCCTCAAGGGGCTCACCTACGCACCGACCGGAGCCTTGCTCGCGGCTTCGACAACGTCGCTACCGGAAACACCAGGCGGAGAACGTAACTGGGACTACCGCTACGCGTGGGTTCGCGATTCCACCTTCGCACTGTGGGGCCTCTACACGCTCGGGTTGGACCGTGAGGCCAACGACTTCTTCAACTTCATCTACGACGTGTCGAGTTCGGACAACGGTCAGCCACATCCCTTGCAGGTGATGTACGGCATCGGCGGCGAGCGCACACTCGAGGAATCCGAACTCAACCATCTCTCCGGATACGACGGTGCCCGTCCGGTGCGCATCGGCAACGGCGCATTCGATCAACAGCAGCACGACATCTGGGGCACCATGCTCGACTCGGTGTATCTCCACATCCGTACCCGCGAGCGTGTCCCCGAAGCGCTGTGGCCGCTACTCAAGAAGCAGGTCGAAGAAGCGATCAAGCACTGGCGCCAACCCGACCGTGGGATCTGGGAGGTGCGCGGTGAACCACAGCACTTCACGTCGTCGAAGATCATGTGCTGGGTCGCACTCGATCGCGGCGCCAAGCTGGCGGAGATGCAGGGCGAGAAGAGCTTTGCGCAGCAATGGACGGCCATCGCCGACGAGATCAAGGCCGACATCCTCGCGCACGGAGTCGACTCGCGTGGAGTTCTGACGCAGCGGTACGGCCACGATTCACTCGACGCGTCGCTCTTGTTGGCACCGCTGCTGCGCTTCCTGCCGGCCGACGATCCGCGCATCCGGGCAACGGTGCTGGCGATCGCCGACGAGCTCACCGAGGAGGGGTTGGTCCTGCGCTATCGCGTCGACACCACCGACGACGGATTGAGCGGAGAGGAGGGCACGTTCACCATCTGTTCCTTCTGGCTCGTCTCCGCCCTCGTCGAGATCGGCGAACTGGATCGGGCAAAGCATCTCTGCGAGCGCCTGCTCGGGTTCGCGAGCCCGCTCAAGCTGTACGCCGAAGAGATCGACGCCCACACCGGTCGTCATCTGGGTAACTTCCCTCAGGCGTTCACACACCTGGCGCTGATCAACGCCGTGGTCCACGTGATCCGCGCCGAGGAAGCTGCTGAAGCCGGAGCTTTCCAGCCCGCGCACAACGCGACCTAGACCCCCTGCTGTGCGCCTTTATTAACCGCCCGCGGTTAATAAAGGCGCACAGCAATGCTAGCCGGCTACCGCTTCGAGCTGCGGCGTGATCGATTCGAGCGAGTACTTCAGCGACAGCGACGACGGAGTGTTCAACCCGGCAACTGTCGGATAGTCGACGATCGCCAGACCGCCACTCTTGACTGCGGGTAGGTCGGCGAACCCCGGCAGCTTCATCATGTCTTCCAGCGTTCCGCCGTTCGGCAGTAACACCACGACGTCGGCGCTCAGAGCGTCGACCCGTTCAGGGCTGAGCATCAGCCGGCCACCGGTAACGCCCGCCTCTTCGACCAGCTTGGGCGGCAACGACATTCCCAGGCTAGTGAACAATCCCGATGCGCCGTCCTTGGGATCGGCGACGATCACCAACTGCGACGTCGGGAAGACGTACTGCGACAGAAGCGCCGTCTTGCCCTTCAGGCCTGGCAGTCGCTGTGCGAGCGCATCGATCTGCCCGTTTGTCGTCTCGACGATCTCGTCGGCGCGCGACTCCTTGTCGAGAACTCGACCGAGAATGTCAACCTGGTCCTGCCACGGATCGACCTGGACGTCGGACAGACCGGCAATTGTCGGAGCGATCTTGCTCAACTGGTCGAAATCGTCTTGATCGGCGACGGAGAACCCGCCGAGAATCAGATCCGGATCCAAGGCTGCAATTTCTTCTGCTTTGAGCGGGACACCGAACTGCTGGATCGCCGAGCGATCAAGTTCCTTCGCCGACGCGTCCACGCCGCTCTCCCACGGGAACAGGCCACGCTCGTCGCCCATCGGGCCGGCAGCCAGGTACCCCACCGGCTGGATTCCGAGTTCGAGCAGAGCGTCGAGCCACTGGGTGTCGGCCGCGACGATACGCGTCGGCGTCCCGGTGATCGTGGTGGCGCCGAACTTGTGATCGATCGTGGTGACCCGACCGTCCGCGATCTCGTCGGCGTCCGAGGACGAACATCCACTGATACCTACGACCAGTGCTCCCAAGAGAGCCACCGCCGAGAACTTCATCGCACGCACGAAAATACTCCTCCACTAGTTAGTAGAGGCTTACCTTCTCATATGGGACCCGGCTGTGTCCGACCTTGCTTTCAGGCGAAACGACAGAGCAGACGCTCCGCATCGGCGCCGATGCGTCGAACCACGTCGCCGGCCGGATGGGTTCCGTGCACGAGTCCGACAGCTTCTCCGGCGTAGACGACTCCGCTGTGCGGATCCGACGGGTCGTACGCCTGTGCCAGCGTTTCCTCGTCGGCGTCGACTCCGTGCCACGCGGCAGTGAACTCGTTGGCCACCGCGCGGCCACCCCACCGCTGCGGCCATGGTTGACTGCGCGCTCGGTCGAATACCGAGGTGTAAATCGTGTCCGCACTTCCGGCTTCGACGACGCGGTCGCGGGCATAGTCCGGCCCGACCGTCTCCGGGCTGGCGAGCAGCGCCGTTCCGATCATCACGCCTTCGCCGCCGGCTGCCAGGACGGCGGCCAAACCGCGTCCGGTTCCGATTCCGCCGGCTGCCAGCACCGGAAGTGATGTCGCTTCGAGGATCTCCTGCAGCAGCGGCAAGGTGCCGATCCGGCCCGTGTGGCCGCCTGCCTCACCGCCTTGCGCGATCACAGCGTCGACACCTGCGGCCTCGACAATGCGAAGGTCCGCGAGCGTATTGATCTGTGACACAACGGGAATGCCCGCATCGTGGATTCGTCCGACATACGCGGCGGGATCACCGAACGACAAGGTGATCATGCTCGGCTCGACGGCAATCGCAGCGTCGAGCATCAACTCGTTCTCGGGCAGCGACCACGTCATCAGGCCGACGCCGAACTTTCCGCCGATCGAGCGGGCCACTTCGGCTTCGGCCTCGATCCACTCCGGTGTGTTGTACCGGGCCGCACCGAGCAGACCCAACCCACCGGCCGCCGAAACAGCTCCGGCGAGCGCGCCGCCCGCGCGACCACCCATGGGCGCCCCGAGAACCGGGATTTCGATTCCGAACTCTCGGGACAACCAGGTGGTGACCATGCGCTCCTACTTCTTGGGCTTCTCGCCGACCGATTCCGACGTCAGGGCCGCCACGAATGCTTCCTGCGGCACCTCGACGCGACCGATGGTCTTCATGCGCTTCTTGCCTTCCTTCTGCTTCTCGAGCAGCTTGCGCTTACGGCTGATGTCGCCGCCGTAGCACTTGGCAAGAACGTCCTTGCGGATTGCGCGAATGTTCTCGCGCGAGATGATCTTCGCGCCGATCGCAGCCTGAATCGGAACCTCGAACTGCTGGCGCGGAATCAGCTCACGAAGCTTCGACGTCATGCGTCCGCCGTAGGCACCGGCGTTGGAGCGGTGCACGATCGACGAGAACGCGTCGACGGCCTCGCCCTGCAGAAGGATGTCGACCTTCACCAGGTCGGCCTGCTGCTCACCGGCCTCCTCGTAATCGAGGCTGGCGTATCCCTTGGTGCGGGACTTGAGGGCGTCGAAGAAGTCGAACATGATCTCGCCCATGGGCAGTTCGTAGCGCAGTTCGACGCGAGTCTCGGAGAGGTAGTCCATGCCGCCGAGCTCACCGCGACGGGACTGGCACAGCTCCATGATGGCGCCGACGTACTCGCTCGGGGCGATGACGGTGCACTTGGCGACAGGCTCGTAGACCTCGCGCACCTTGCCTTCCGGCCAGTACGACGGGTTGGTGACGATGACCTCGGCCCCGTCCTCCATCACGACGCGGTAGACGACGTTGGGCGCAGTGGAAATCAGTTCGAGGCCGAACTCACGTTCGAGGCGGTCGCGGGTGATCTCCATGTGCAGCAGGCCGAGGAAGCCGCAGCGGAAGCCGAATCCGAGGGCAACCGACGTCTCCGGCTCGTACGCCAGGGCCGCGTCGTTGAGACGGAGCTTGTCGAGAGCGTCGCGCAGCACCGGGTAGTCCGAGCCGTCCATCGGGTAGAGACCGGAATAGACCATCGGCTTCGGATCGCGATAGCCGACCAGCGGTTCGGTCGCGCCGTTGCGGGTTGTGGTGACGGTGTCACCGACGCGCGACTGGCGGACGTCCTTCACACCCGTGATGAGGTAGCCCACCTCGCCGACGCCCAGACCGATACTGGCCTTCGGCTCGGGCGAGATGATGCCGACCTCGAGCAGTTCGTGTGTGGTGCCCGTGGACATCATCGTGATCTTCTCGCGGGGACGGATCCGACCGTCGACCACACGCACGTAGGTGACCACGCCGCGGTACGCGTCGTAAACGGAGTCGAAGATCATCGCGCGGGCGGGGCCGTCTGCATCGCCGACGGGTGCAGGTACCTGCTTGATCACCTCGTCGAGCAGTTCCTTGACGCCCACGCCGGTCTTGCCCGAGACGCGCAGGACATCGCCTGGCTCGCAGCCGGTGATGTGCGCAATCTCTTCGGCATAGCGGTCGGGATCCGCGGCCGGGAGGTCGATCTTGTTGAGGACGGGAATGATCTTGAGATCCTTCTCCATCGCCAGGTACAGATTGGCCAGCGTCTGAGCTTCGATGCCCTGAGCTGCGTCGACCAGCAGAATTGCACCCTCACATGCTTCGAGCGCGCGGGAGACCTCGTACGTGAAGTCGACGTGGCCGGGTGTGTCGATGAGGTGGAGGACGAACTCTTCGCCGTCGACGGTCCAGGGCAGACGAACGTTCTGGGCCTTGATGGTGATGCCGCGTTCACGCTCGATGTCCATGCGGTCCAGGTACTGCGCACGCATCGCCCGCTCTTCGACCACGCCGGTGAGCTGAAGCATGCGATCTGCCAGCGTCGACTTACCGTGGTCGATGTGCGCGATGATGCAGAAGTTCCGGATCTGCGCAGGATCCGTGAACGTCTTGTCGGCGAAGCTGCTGATGGGAGACCCCTTAGTCGGACCGGCACCGGCCCGGATCCGGGCCACTGTCAACCCTCAGGATATCCAAGTCTCGGCGCCGCCGTACCAGGGGTTCCCACGGGTGGGTGATTATGCTCGAACGCTATGGCAAGCATGTGGAAGCAGATCGGCAGAACCCTCGGCGCCCTCGCGGTGGAGAAGGGCCCTGCGTTGCTGCGCCAGCTGCAGTCGTCCACGTCTCAGTCGTCTGCCTCGAAGCCGGGTCCGTCCGGCCGGCCGATCGCCGCGCGGACGTCTCCGACCGCACATCGCGCCCGCAAGGTCGAGTACTCCCCCGACCTCGACGGCAAGGCCGATCCGGGCGAGATCGTCTGGACCTGGGTTGCCTACGAGGAGGATCCGACCCAGGGCAAAGACCGCCCGGTGCTGGTTGTCGGCCGTGACGGCAACACGCTGCTCGGTTTGATGCTGTCCTCGCAGAGCAAACGCGAAGGCGAGCGTGATTGGCTCGCAATCGGTTCGGGCCCGTGGGACGGCGAGGGAAGGCCCAGCTGGGTCCGGCTCGACCGGGTGCTCGACGTTCCCGAGAGCGGGATTCGGCGCGAGGGCGCCGTCATGGATCACAAGAAGTTCGACGCGGTCGCGGCAAAACTTCGGGCCGACTTCAGCTGGAGCTGAAGCCGACCCGAACGATGGAAACAGTATCGATCAGCTGTCCAGACGGTTGAACCGTCCGAAGAGTGCTCGATAGATGAGTGCACCGAGTGCACCGCCGATCAGTGGGAACACGATGAACAACCACACCTGACCGAGTGCACCGTCCTGGA
This sequence comes from Rhodococcus sp. AQ5-07, assembly GCF_009707305.1. Taxonomy (NCBI): domain Bacteria; kingdom Bacillati; phylum Actinomycetota; class Actinomycetes; order Mycobacteriales; family Nocardiaceae; genus Rhodococcus; species Rhodococcus sp. AQ5-07. The sequence goes on from NZ_CP046099.1 coordinate 2,396,463, forward strand.
ACGGCGCGACAGCGAGACTTCGAGCGGGGTTGACGGAGGTGTTGTCGATCGGGATCGAGATCAGGTGAATGACGGCCAGGGTGAAGCCGATGGACACCCCGGCGAGCGGCACGTCGGAGATCTGGTCGGTCGACGCGAGAACGACGAACACGAGCAGAGCGGTCAGGAGAATCTCGATGATCATCGCGGCACCGATGCCGTAACCGTCGGAAACCACCTGTCCGAGAAGATTCTTCTCGGCCGACGGACTGTGCGCGCCCCAACCGTTTGCGCCGAGTCCGTCTGCGGCCCGGTTGTACGCCGGGAGACTGTTGGCCACCGTGTAGATCACGACGCCGGCGACCAAGCCGCCGATCACTTGCGCGACAACGTAAATCGCCGCATTGACGGCCGAGATGCGCCCGATCACGAATTGGCCGAGAGTCACGGCTGGGTTGACGTGGCAACCGGAAATCGGTCCGATCGCATATACGAGGAACAGCAGGGTCAAGCCGAATGCGAAGGCAACTCCGAGATTGCCGACTTTCGCACCTGCGAAGACGGCAGTTCCGACCGCGGAGAACACGAGCACAAATGTCCCCACCGCTTCGGCCGCATACTTCTTCACATCCGAGATCGGTTCGATCTCAGTCAATTCCTGTGCAGTTGGAGACATATTCCCACCTTCTTCTCATCGAACGGTAGTAATGCTCACGCGCCTAGATTTGCCGGACTTTACGCAAGCCTGGTGATCTCCACAACAACTTCGAGATCTGTGGAGCGTCCACCGGAAAAGATTCCCTTCAAAGGCGGCACATCCGAATAGTCCCTTCCTATTCCGACCGAGACATGCTGTTCATTCACAGCTATCGCATTGGTCGGGTCATATCCCCACCACGCGCCGGTCCACGCTTCGATCCACGCGTGCGATTCCCCGACCACCGTGTCCCCGACTGCCGCATCACGTTTGGGGTGGAGATAGCCGGAAACGTACCGACAGGGAATGCCCATCGTTCGAAGCAACACCAAGGTCAGATGTGCATAATCCTGGCAGACGCCTTTCCTGGCCGACCAGGCCTCGACCGCCGACGTATGCACTCCGGTCGTACCCGGAACATATGACATTTCACCGTAAACCCATTGCGACGCAGCCACTACTGCATCTTCAGGTGATTTATCTTTGCGCAATTCCTTGGCAATTGTCGTCAGCTTACGATCACGCGGAACATATCTCGTGAAACTCAGTTGTTCGTTGAATCGATCTTTAATCGCGTTTCCCGACAATTCATCCCAGTCGACGGTTTCCTCGGGCTGAACAAACGGTTCCGTCTCCACCACCGACAGTCCGGTCACTTCCAACTCCGTGTGCGGCGCGTGCAAGTCGAAGGCGGTCACCGCGGTGCCCCAGTAATCGGTGTACCTATAGGAACGCGTTGCCGGCTGGGTTTCGACGCGCGTGAGGATCACCGTCTGCCTGGTGTCGCCGCGGGGTGTCAATCGCGCTTCGTTGTACGACGACGTCACCGGGGCGTCGTACGCATATCCCGTGGTGTGCACGACCCTCATTCGCCAGCTCACAGCTCTCCCTCCACCGTCGACTCCGCATACGCGGCGCCGGCATCCGTCCACGCGACCCACGGCGCAGCGTGGAAGTACTGCAATGCAATCGCCTCACCCAGTTCGCGACAGGTCTCCTGCCAACCGAGCAACCGTCCTTGCAGATCTTCGAGCAACACGCCCTGCGGCAGAAACTCCAGTTCGCTGCGTGCGCGGCCGAGAAGCCGCGGCGCCTCCGCCCGGATTCCGACGCGACTGCCCGGCTGCGGGTCGAGTTCCTGCAGGCACTTCTCGGCCTGCCTGATCGAATGGAACACCGAGCGCGGAAAGAGTCTGTCCAACAAGATGAACTCGACGACGCGGTTGGCGTCGAGCGCTCCGCGATACGTACGCAGATACGTGTCATGTGCGCCTGCCGAGCGAAGAACACTGACCCACGCCGGCGACGACGGGCGGTCACCGGCGCGCGCCAGGAGCATCCGCACAATCATGTCGACACGTTCGATCGACCTGCCCAGCAGAAGGAACCGGTAACCGTCGTCGCGGCTGAGTGTGGAATCCGCCAGCCCCGCGAACATCGCTGCGCGTTCCTCCACATAGCGGAAGAACTCGTGTGGCCCCAGCCTGCGTGACGCGCGTTCACGCTCCGCCAGTCCGTTGTACGTGGTGTTCAGGCACTCCCACATCTCACTCGACGTGACCTCACGTGCTCCGCGAGCATTCTCACGGGCACTTGCCAGCGAGTCCACGATCGATCCAACCTGATTGCGGCTGAACGCAACTAGATCGGTGAGCGAGCGTACGTCGAGCTTCTCCTCCGGCGCTTCGATGCCGAGGACACGCAGGAGCAGACGCGACGTGCGGTCCGGGTCGACGGTTGCGTCGTCGAGCAGTTGGTGGACGGCGACGTCGAGGATCCGAGCGGTGTCGTCGGCGCGCTCGACGTAGCGGCCGATCCAGTAGAGGGACTCTGCGTTGCGAGCAAGCATCGGTCACCACGCTCCGTTCGCTGATAGTTCTAGTTCTTGGTAGCTGGGCACTTCTGAGGTGTTCACTGTTGTTGCTGCTGCTGTTGAGAGGTGCTCAGTTCGGGTCCCTGCACCGGCTCCGCGGATTCCGGGGGCTCGGACACCAGTTCCTCACCGGACAGCTCTGGGTCCTCGTCCGAGCTGCGGCTGGCGAGCACCCATGTGTCCTTGCTTCCGCCGCCCTGGCTGGAGTTGACCACCAGCGAACCTTCCGGAAGTGCCACCCGGGTCAGGCCGCCGGGCAACACCCACACGTCCTCACCGTCGTTGACGGCAAAGGGTCGCAAGTCCACGTGGCGCGGAGAGAGAACGTCGTCGATCTTGGTCGGCACCGTGGACAACTGCACGAGAGGCTGCGCGATCCACCCGCGCGGGTCTGCCTTGATCTTGCGGGTGATCGCGGCCAGTTCCTTGGGGCTCGCGTCGGGTCCGAAGACGATTCCGTAGCCGCCGGACCCTTCCACCGGCTTGATGACGAGTTCGGCGACGCGGTCGAGGACTTGCTCGCACTCCTCGTCCAACCAACAGCGGAACGTGTCGACGTTCTGCAAGAGCGGCTTCTCACCGAGGTAGTAGTCGATGATCTGCGGAACATAGGTATAGACGAGTTTGTCGTCACCGACTCCGTTGCCGACGGCACTCGAGATCACCACGTTGCCCGCTCGCGCCGCATTCAGTAGGCCTGCGACGCCGAGAATCGAATCCGGACGGAAGTGCATCGGGTCGAGATACTCGTCGTCGATGCGGCGATAGATGACGTCGACCTGACGCTCGCCTTCCGTCGTGCGCATGTACACCATGTTGTCGCGGCAGAACAGGTCGCGACCTTCGACGAGTTCCACACCCATCTGACGAGCGAGCAATGAATGCTCGAAATAGGCGGAATTGGCGATACCCGGTGTGAGAACAACCACTGTCGGGTCCGCTTCGTTGAGTGCAGCACCCGCACGCAGCGCCCTCAGCAGGTGTGTTGCGTAGTCACCCACCGCCCGCACCTTATGGGACATGAACAGATCCGGGAACACCCGAGTCATGGTGCGACGGTTTTCCATCACATAGGAGACACCGGACGGAGATCGCAGATTGTCCTCGAGAACTCGGAACTCTCCCGCCTCGTCTCGGACCAGGTCGATACCCGCGACATGGATTCGCACACCGTTGGGCGGCACGATGCCGGCTGCTTCACGGTGGAAGTGCTCGCACGAGGTCACCAGGCGGCGCGGCAATACGTGATCGCGCAGGATTCGCTGCTCGCCGTAAATGTCCGCAAGGAACAGCTCGAGCGCCTTCACCCGCTGCTTGATGCCCTTTTCCAGCCGCGACCACTCCTGCGCGGCGATGACGCGCGGCACCAGATCCAAGGGAAACGGTCGTTCCTGCCCGGAAAGCGAGAACGTCACGCCCTGGTCGATGAATGCGCGTCCGAGTGCGTCGGCACGCGCGGCAAGGTCGGCGCTGCTCGTCGGCGCCAGGGCTTTGTACACACCCTTGTACGGGGCACGCACCGAGCCGTCGGGCTCGAACATCTCGTCGAAAGCCAACTCGTAGCGACCGATGTCTGAATATCCGTCGAACACTGCGGCAGGACGCGCTCGGGTGGTGGTCGAACCTGTTTTACTCGAACTTTTCGAAGGCGGCGGCGTCATAGGGCAACATGCTGCTACAAGTGGGGCTATTCGGCAGCGCGGCGAGAAATCGGGCGCTCGGTGTACTCTTCTCGACAGACGCAACGTGCGACGGTTTGGGTTCTTGGGCCCTCGGCTGGTAATCTTGCCAGTCGGTGCATCAGTGCGCCCACAGCTTTCTCGACCGTAACCAGCTAAAGACGACAAGGATTTTACGCGTGGCCAACATCAAGTCCCAGGTGAAGCGAATCCGTACCAACGAGGCGGCCCGACTCCGTAACCAGTCGGTGAAGTCCTCGCTGCGTACCGCGATCCGTTCATTCCGCGAGGCTGCGGCAGCCGGTGACAAGGACAAGGCCAACGAGCTCCTCGTCTCCACCAGCCGCAAGCTCGACAAGGCAGCCAGCAAGGGCGTCATTCACGCCAACCAGGCTGCCAACAAGAAGTCTGCACTCTCGCAGGCTGCCAACAAGCTCTGACGTTTCCACTGTGACGGTTCGCCGTCATACTGGTTCGTCTCGATAGCCGCCAGGTCGAAAGACCAGGCGGCTATTTTGCGTGCTCAATCGGATCAGAGCAAAAACCCGCCATCCATGTCTTGCACGGAATATGTGGATCGGGCTGCGACCATCTGATGATGGCGGTCAACGGGAAACGCCCTCGCAGCTGGTTGTTCACGACTGTCTTCTGGGCGGTCGTCGCTTTCGGCGTATTGGCAGCCCTGGGGATCCCTCGTTGGTGGGAATCATTGACGGTTGCAGTCGTCGGAGTCGCAGCAAGCTACGGATGGTGGAAGCGCAGGCAACGGGGCGAATTCTGGATCTTCTTCGGCGTGATGTGTTCACTCGTTGCGATTCTGGCGTTTCTCGCCACTGGACGAGCGCTTCTCACCACCGTGAAGGTGCCGGTAGACAGCATCGGCCAAGAAACAATTGTCTGCGGCAGTGTGATGAATCCGGCGCCGAACGACTCCCTACGAGTGACCGACATCAGGACTGGTGAACCAACGACACGGCCTCAGTCCATTCCGCACACCCAGTTGGAGCAAGCCTGCGTGAAACGCCTCGACTACCGGGTGGCCGAGGCCACGGCCGCCACTGTCGTCGGACTACTTCTGGCCGGCCGCGCGATAGGCCATGTTGTCCTCAGTTCTTCCGCAACGCGCACACTTTCCGCACTGCCATCTCCAGAGCGAAGGACGAGTCGACTGCGGCGCCCTTCACGTCGGCATTGAGAGCGGCGACGATCTGCATCGCAGCGCCGATCGACGTTGGATCCCAACCGCCGACTTCCTTGATCGCCTTCTTGACCTTCCACGGCGGCATCCCGAGATCCGACGCCAACCGGAACGGGTCACCGCCCCGTGCAAACGGGCCGACCTTCGCGATGGTGTGGACTGCATCGGCGAGGGCGTCAGCGAGCAGTACGTGCGCCGTTCCGATCTGGTCAGCCCATCGCAGAGCCTCGAGCGCACCCCGGGTATCGCCGACGATAACTTTGTCGGCCACATCGAATCCGGAAACCTCGGCCTTGCCCGAGTAGTACTTGTGGACCGCATCCACGTCGATCTTGCCGCCGGTATCGGCCGCCAATTGCGAGCAGGCCGACGCAAGTTCGCGAAGGTTGGAGCCGACGCTTTCGATCATCGCGGCGATCGCATCGGGCGCAACCCTGACGTCGGCGGTCCGAAACTCACCCCGGACGAAGTCGACAAGCTGACTCTTGTTCAGTTTTCCGCAGTTGTGAACCGTCGCGCCGAGCTTCTCGAGAGCCGGCGCCAACGCTTTCGCGCGACCGCCGCCCGAGTGCACGACGATCAGAACGACGCCTTCTGCCGGCTCACGCGCCGCCTCGAGAACAAGAGCTACGGCATCTTTGCCTGCTTCTGCGGCCGATTCCAGGACGATCACACGGTCTTCGGCAAAAAGAGAAGGGCTGAGCAACTCGGCCAACTCGGGAGCATTGGTGTCTCCGGCACGCATCTTGGTTACCGGGAGATCCGAAATACCCTGGCCGCGGTCACCGCGGACGGCTCTGATGAGCTGCGATACCGTGCGGTCGATCAGGAATTCGTCGTCCCCGAGAACAAGATGCAGCGGATCGACTCCAGACGGATTACTCACCCGAAGATGGTCCCACGAGGAACCGACACGATCGACACAGACCCGCCGCCCCCGCCGTACACAGCGACGGTGCCGTCGACGTCGGTCCGAACCACCGCCCCGCCCAACGAAACCAGTTCGTCGAGAACCTCCTCATTCGGGTGCCCGAAACTATTGCCGTCGCCGACGCTGATCATCGTCAACCTCGGACGCACCGCTTCCAGAAATGCCGACGACGTGGTCCGAGAACCGTGATGGGGCAGCTTCAACACATCGGCCTTCACGTCCGTTCCCGATCGGAGGATGGCGTCCTCCCCCGCAACTTCGGCGTCGCCCGTCAACAGAATGCGACCCGCGCCCGTGTGCGCCATCACCACCAGCGACTGATCGTTGGCGGCGTCCGCGCCGTCCCCCGTATCGCGGGGAGCCGGAAGCAACGGTCCGAGAACCTCCACGTTCACCGATCCCAACGTCAACTCCATACCTGTACGCAACGAGACAACCGGAACGCCGTGCGACTCGGCGGCATCCTTTACCGCCCGAAAACCTAACTCCGGCAACAACATCGACCCGACTCCGACCGCAGCGACCGAACGCCCACCCAGAACTGCTTCCAATCCACCGATGTGATCGGCATGAAAATGACTGATCATCAGCAACGCGATGTCGTTGACGTCCAACATGTTCAGGCAACGATCCATCGACGTGGGATCAGGACCGACATCGATGACGATCACCCTGCCGTCTCCAGTCGAGAGCACAAGACCGTCCCCTTGACCGACGTCGCACATCACCAGTACCCATCCCGGAGCAATACGACCACCGCCGAACACGTGCTGAAAGACGAGGGCTAGAACAACTCCCAGAACGAGGACGCCGACCACCCATCTCGAGATCCGATTCCACAGCGTCAGGGCCGCGGCCAGTAAGACGCCCACGACGACCAGAGCACCGATGAGCCCTGACGGCACCACCACCGACGCTCCGGGAAGCGCCGCCGCCCGCTCGGACACGTACAGCAGCCACCCCATCGGCGGCCGGACCAGCGGCGTGATGAACACCGCGATCGGTGGACAGATCAGCGCACACAAGGCAATCACCGCACCGAACACCGTGATGATTCCGATCACAGGCGCCACGGCCATGTTCGCGGCAATCGTGACCACGCTGAAGGTTCCCGCCATGGCGCCCACCAGTGGCGCAGTCACGACAAACGCAGCACTCGAGACGGCTGTCATCTCCGAAAACCAACGGGGCCAACCTCTTCGACGAAGCATCTCCACCCACACCGGAGCAATGATCACCAACGCGCCCGTGGCCGTGGTCGACAGCGCAAACCCCCAGTCGACGGCAAGTTCGGGCATCACGACAACCAGCACGATGACGGCTGCGGAAAGAGCAGGCAGTGCCTGTTTGCGTCGACCGGTCACCAGACTGAGCAGGCCGATCAGGCCCATCACCGAGGCGCGCAGAACACTCGGCGACGGCCTCGCGACGACAACAAACGCAACGAGGGCTACCAGCGCCAAAGCAGCGCCGACGCGCGGACTGAGCGCCGCGGCTCTGACCAGCAGCAGAACCGCCCCGAGCAGAATGCTGATATTGGCGCCGGACACCGCGGTGAGATGGGAAAGCCCGGCAACGGTGAAGTTGTCCTTCACCACCGGCGACAACGCCGATGTGTCTCCGACGACGAGGCCAGGCAGTAGACCTGCCTGATCCGGCGGGAGCGCAGCCGAGCACGCAGCGGCGAAACGAGTACGCACCACACTCGCCCATCGCTGATACCAGGGCACTTCTCCCACCGCGACGGGAGGCCCCTCGGACGTGATCACGGCGAGCGTGGAATCGCTACGCCATGGCTGACTCGCCCGGCCGCGAACCGTCAGGCTCTGCCCTGGAACAACTTCGAGCCACGACGAACTGGGTGCCCGGATGGTGACCAAGCCGCCTCCGGAGTACCTGTGATTCTGGGCAGTCACCGAATTGACGGTTGCCCTGAAGAAAACCTGACCTTGACCCGCCGCGCCAGAGACCGCGTGCGGATCCTCCGAGGGTTCCACTTCGACACTCACCCACGCTCCCTCGAGGGCAGCCCGGGTCAGTGGGTGCCCCTCGACCTCGGTCGCCCGCCACCCGATGACGACACTGCATCCGGCACCGAACAGCAATGCAACCAACATGATTCGTACCCACACCGCTGATGTCCGGCGCACAACCGCGTAAGTGAGGATTGCCGCTGGAATAGCGCATGCCACCGCCAGTACCCACGCGGCGACCGCGCCGAACAGGATCCCCACCGCACTGCTCCCCCACACTGCGACGGCCGACGGTAGCAGTCGAGCGTCGAGGGCCGGCGAGACTTCCGGTTCGTTCACACCGATACCAGCACTCGCAGTTTGGCCAACCTTGCCGGGCCGATCCCGTCGACTTCCCCCAATTGTTCTATGTCCGTAAATTTTCCGTTGGAAGTTCGCCAGGAGATGATCGCCGCAGCCGTTACCGGCCCTACCCCGGGAAGGTCGTCCAGTTCGGCCTCGGTAGCGGTGTTGAGGTTCACCAGACCAGCCCCGCCGGATTCCCCCGCGGCGGCGGGGCCGGTCCCTCCCGCAGTGGTACTCGAACTCGCTGAAACACCACCGGACTGATCGGCGGCCCCCACCACGATCTGATCACCATCGGCAAGCTTCTGTGCCAGATTCAGGCCCACCGTCTCTGCGCCCTCGAGCACTCCACCTGCCGCAGCGAGCGCGTCGGCGATGCGCGAGCCCGAATGTAGGTTGACGAGCCCAGGCGTGCGCACGAGTCCGACGACACTGACCACCAAAGCCTCAGGCGGCTGCTCCGCTACGACGCCGGTCGGTACGGGACTGGCTGATTCACCATCGTCGGCAGTGACATTCTGCGCCGTGACATTCTGCTCCGTGACATTCTGGGGCGAGGGCAACGGTGGGACCGCCTGCAAACTCGGAGAATCCCACCACACCGTGAACAAGCCGATTGCCGTGGCCAGGGCTGCAACGATCGCCAACACCCAGGTCGCCGATCGGCTCGGGCGCCAACGTATACCGCGCCAGCGCTCGGGCAGCCGATCGAACCGTGACGAGTCGGGTTGAGCCTCGTATTCGTCTTCGTCGAAGTCCTGAAGCCACTCGGGGGACCTCTCGAATGGCTGCGGGGACCTCTCGAAAGACGCTGAATCCTCGAAGTCGTCCACGGCCTGTCGCTGCCGGTAGTTCCCGTCCATCGCCGCGAGGCGATCACGCGCCCGCTCGCGCTCCTCGCTGATCCTCATGACTGGACGCTAACGAGAGACCATGCCGCCGAAGACGAGCAATTTCAATCTGTGGAGAACTCGCGGATTGTGGAGAAACGATCAGGTGTTCGCGTCCACCGCGCTGTCGATCTCCGGCAGCGGACACACGACAACACCGATCGCGCCGACACCGACGTGCGCTCCGATAACCGCGCTGAAGTCGGTGACCACGGATTCCGCCACATCGGGGATGCACTCGGCCAACTGTTCCGCTATCGCATCGGCACGCTCTCGCGCTCGCATGTGATGCACGGCTATCGCCACGCGGCCGAGACCGGCGCGCTCGACTGCCGAATCCACCAAGCGTGCAAGCGCTTTGGTGGTCGTACGTGTTTTTTCACCGAGCACGAGCTTGCCGTCCACCAGATGCAGGATCGGCTTCATCGCCAACGCAGTACCCAACAACGCGGCTGCGGTTCCGATTCGTCCGCCCCGACGCAATTGATCAAGTTTGTCGACGACGATGTAGCAGCGCCCACGACTCGCGACGTCGACCGCCCGGCCGTACGCCTCTTCGAGTGACGCACCCTTCTCGGCCAAGCGCGCAGCTTCGAGAGCGGGATAGCCCAAACCCATTCCGGCCGACTGCGAATCGACGATCCGGACGGCTCCACCGAACTCCTGGGCTGCGACTCGTCCGGCTTCCCACGTTCCCGAGAGTTGCCGTGAAATGTGCACGGCGAGAACGCCGTCACCGTCACTCATGTCCAGGGCGCGTGCATACGCCTCGGACAGCTCGGCGGGCGACGCTCCGGCCGTTGTCACTCCTGACAGGTCGCTCGGCATTGCGTCGACACCCTCACGCAAGTCGCAGCCGTCACGGAGCACATGGAGCGGAACCACCTGAATCCCACATGCGTCGGCCGACTCCTGCGGGATGCAGGCGGAGGAATCCGTGACGACGACGACCGGCATTCTGCTACCCGACTTCGCTCGGCGGTGATACCAGTTGCGGCGAAACCACTTTCTTCGACTCCACCCCGCGAATCGCAGCGATCATCGCGCGGGCTACACCGACATGACCGTCCCAACCCCAGTGAATACCGTCGGGGTTGCCGTTCTCGGAAAAGACGTTGTCACGCACTGCATCCGCGAGATCGACTACGGGAACGTCTTTCTCCGTAGCCCACTCGGTGATCGCGGACACCGCGGCAGGCCGGCCGGCATGCACGCTCGCGTAGGCATCGCTGCGGTGCACCGACGGCAGGGTCGCGATCATCGGCAGTTCCGGCCGCATGTACTCCAACGCATTTCGCGAGCTTTCCAAATACTCGACGCTCAGCTTGGGCGGAAGTGCGACCGGGCGGCCCAGAGGCGCAAGCCGCGGCTGCAGCCACTGATAACCCTCGCGCACCACGCGTCGAAGCGCGGGTGGCCGAACGTAGCGGATGGTCTCGCGGAGCGCGGTAGGCAATGGGGACGGTAGCGAGTCCATACCGCCGACCGCGAACACGACGGCGCCGGCCCGCGGCACCGCCGCCCACACACGAGGATCCTGAGTCAGTGCCCACCACGCGTCGCGGCACGTCCAGCCGATACGGGCGACCAACTCGACGTCCCAGCCGAGTTCGTCGGCCACGATGTTGGGCCAGATGCGTGGATGATCTGCCGCGAGGCCGCCTTTGGGGCCGAAATACGACAGCGAATCCGCGAGCACGAGGAGGACGGGGCGCTGCCCGTCGGCACTTTCAGAGGACGTCATTTGCGACACTCGCAGAAGCATTCCATACGTCGAGTCGCCACTCGATCGACTTGACGTCACCGTGTCCGCTGAGTTGCACCCAACTGGTGTTTCCCAATCCGCCGAGGACGGCCCAGCGATCGACGGGTAAGTCGAGCAATGCCGCTGTCAGTGCCGCGATCAAGCCTCCGTGCGCCACCAGAACTACGGGCCGCTCGGCCCAGTCCGGGTGCGTGTCGAGCAATTCGTGAACTACGGGGAGGCTGCGATTCGCGACGTCGATTCGGCTTTCGCCGCCGGGCGGCGCCAACGTGGCATCCGCTCGCCAGGCAGATCGCACACCGGGAGTGCGCTCGTCGACCTCATGATGAGTCAGGCCTTGCCATTCACCCAGGTGTGTCTCACGCAGACGCGTGTCGGTGAGGACCGGAAGTCCGGCGGCGTCACCGACAGCGACTGCCGTGAAATACGCGCGCCGCAGATCCGAGGACACGATCGTCAACGGTCTGCGATCGGCGATCACCGGACCTGCACTCTTGGCCTGCGTGCGTCCCAACTCCGACAGGTCGGTGTCGAGTTGCCCCTGCATCCGAGAGTCGGCGTTGTATTCGGTCTGTCCGTGACGCAGCAGGATGAGCCGGCGGACAGGGTTCGACGCCGCACTGGGCGCCGACGAAGTCACAGCGAGGGATCCTGCGCGTCCGGCTCGGAAACCGTGTCGGTCTCGAACACCGTGTTGGCATCGGCGGGGCCGGGACGGTTCTGTCCGAGGCCTTCGACCTCGACCGTCGGGCAGTCCTTCCACAGACGATCGAGAGCGTAGAAGTTGCGCTCCTCGTCATGCTGGACGTGGACGACGATGTCGGCGTAGTCGAGCAGTGCCCAGCGGCCCTCGCGGGTGCCTTCACGGCGGACCGGCTTGTGTCCCGCTTCGCGGAGGCGGTCTTCGATGTTCTCGACAATCGAGTTGACCTGACGCTCGTTGGTCGCAGATGCGATCACGAAGCAGTCCGTGATGACCAACTGTTCGGACACATCGAGCACCACCACTTCGGTGGCCAGCTTCTCGTCGGCTGCCAAGGCCGCGATGCGTGCCATGTCGATGGCTTCGGTGTTTGCACTCACTCGATGTTCTCCAGTTTCGTCTTCAGAAAGTACTTGTTGTTCTCGGCTAGCTCGATTCGGCGCCCGGGACGGCTTCCGACTTCCCCGGTGCGGGCTCCGACATCGTTGTAGCTCCGTCGCGGCGCTCCGCGTCGACAGGTCGATACAGGTTCCGCTTCGAGATGTACTGCACCACTCCGTCCGGCACCAGGTACCAGACGGGGCGGTCTTCACTTGCCCGACGCCGACATTCGGTCGACGAAATGGCAAGTGCCGGAATCTCTATCAACGTGACCGCGTCGGCGGGCATGGTGTCGAGGTGACCGGCCAGATGCTCTGCATTGAGATCGAAACCCGGTCGCGATACCCCGACGAACTTCGCCAATGCGAACAACTCTTCCCAATCTTGCCAGGAAAGGATGCTGGCCAGCGCATCGGCACCGGTGATGAAGAAGAGTTCGGCGTCGGGATGGTAGGCCCGGAGGTCTCGCAGTGTGTCCACGGTGTACGTCACTTTTTCACGGTCGACGTCGACCCGAGAGACGGAAAACCGCGGGTTGGAGGCGGTGGCGATGACCGTCATGAGGTACCGGTCCTCGGCAGGACTGACGCCCCTCCCCTGCTTCTGCCAGGGCCGCCCGGTGGGGACGAAGATCACTTCGTCGAGTCCGAACCGGTCGGCGACCTCACTGGCCGCAACGAGGTGGCCATGGTGAATGGGGTCGAAGGTGCCACCCATCACTCCGAGGCGTCGAGCACGTTCCACCGATAGTCCCTTCTGCACGAGTGTCGAGCTTACGGGTCAGACCGGCAGCAGACGGGACACGACGTCGGCAAGCTGCTGGGCCGAGCGGCACTCGTGCATGCTGATGACCTCGTTGTACACCTTCGCCGCGGAGTCACCCGTTCCCCATTGCCCCTTCGGCTCAGGGTTGAGCCAGTGTGCGTGCTTGGCAACCGCAACCATCTGCGACAGCGACTGGAGGTTGGGATCGCGGTAGTTGTTGCGACCGTCGCCGAGTACCAGCAGCGACGTGCGACTGGTGATCGACTGCGCGAACTTCTCCTGGAAGACCCCGAAGGCGTGCCCGTAGTCGGAGTGGCCGTCGTAGGTGATCAGTTCGGCTTCACGCACCATCCGTGACATCGCGGACCCGAGGTCTGCGTTCGAGTCGAAGAACCGCGTGACCTCGTCGGTCGTGTCGATGAACGCGAACACCCTCACTCGTGAGAACTGCTCGCGCAACGCGTTGACGAGGAGCAGGGTGAAATGGCTGAATCCCGCCACCGAACCCGACACGTCACACATCACCACAAGTTCCGGCCGCGCTCGCTTCGGCTTGCGCTGCACCAGATCGATCGGCACTCCGCCCGTCGACATGGACTTGCGCAACGTGCGACGCAGGTCGATCGAACCCGAGCGGGAGCGGCTACGACGCACCGCGAGACGGCTGGCCAACAGACGAGCGAGTGGTGCGACGTTCTTCTTCAGTGTGGTGAGTTCGGCGTCGGAGGCCCGCAGGAAGTCGACTTCCTCGGCGAGTTTCGGAACGCCGTACGTGGCGACGCGTTCCTTACCCAAATTCTCGGCGGTGCGTCGACGCGTTTCCTTCTCGACCATCTTGCGGAAGTCCGCGATGCGCTGCGCTGCCGTGCGCTTGGCGACCTCGGACTGATAGTCGGAATTGTCCTTGCCCTCGGACCCCGCGCCTTCCTGGTTGCCGAGTAGACCTTGCAGGATCTTGTTGAGCAACGTCTCCGGGGCGACGTCGCGCAGCGCCTGATAGGCGGAGAACGACGGGCCGTTACTCGACTGGTACTGCCCGAGTTCCTCGACCATCGCGGCGGTCAGGAGTTCGGTCATCTCCATCGCCTCGTCGCTGCCGTCTGTCAGCAGTTCGGCGATCAGCTCACGCAATGCCTGTAGGTCGATCGAGCCGTCTGGCTTGCGCGGCAGTGTGACGTCGACGTCGCCGACCGCACGGTCACCGATCGCCTTGGGGAACCACAGGTCGAAGACGGCGTCGAACGTCGCCCGGTGGGTAGGTCGACGCAGGAGCGAGCATGCCAGCCCTTCACGAAGCGCTTCACGATCGAGCAGGTCGAGAACCGACATGACCTGACCGGCGTCGACGGTCTCGGACGGGCCGACCATGATTCCGCGTCGTCGCAGAGCCTCGACAAAATCAACGAGGTGACCGGGAATCCCGTGCGGCGCTGCCAGGCCGCCGGGTGAGAGCGGCGACGTCGATCCTGCGGGAGCCATGACAGACCTCAGTTCAGCCGAAGTTCAGCGGCGGCGCGCACCTGATCGGACTGGTGCTTGAGGATGACACCGAGCGTGGCGCGTACGGCGTCGTCGTCGAGCGTGTCCATGCCCAGAGCGAGAAGGGTGCGTCCCCAGTCGATGGTTTCGGACACCGACGGAACCTTCTTGAGCTGCATTCCGCGAAGAACACGAATGGTGTTGACCAGCTGCTCGGCAATCGCTTCAGGAAGCTCCGGCACCCGGCTTGCGAGGATGCGACGCTCGAGGTCGGCGTCCGGGAAATCGAGATGCAGGAAGAGGCAACGACGCTTAAGAGCCTCCGAGAGTTCGCGCGTGGCGTTGGACGTCAGCACCGTGAACGGCTTGCGGGTGGCGGTGATCGTTCCGAGCTCGGGGATCGTGACCGCGAAGTCGCTGAGCACTTCGAGGAGCAGACCTTCGATCTCGACGTCTGCCTTGTCCGTCTCGTCGATCAACAGCACCGTCGGGTCCTCGCGGCGAATGGCCTTGAGCAGTGGACGTGCGAGCAGGAACTCCTCCGAGAAGACATCCGCCTTCGTCGAGTCCCAGCTGTGGTCGACCGCGACATCACCCCTCGCTCCGCCCGCCCCGCCCGACTGAATCCGAAGAATCTGCTTCGCGTGGTTCCACTCGTAGAGTGCACGAGCCTCGTCGACGCCCTCGTAGCACTGCAGACGCACCAGTTCTGCGCCCGTGGTCTGGGCGACTGCGCGGGCGAGTTCCGTCTTACCGACACCGGCCGGGCCCTCGATGAGCAGGGGCTTGCCCAGTCGGTCGGCCAGGAACACTGCCGTTGCAGTGCCCTTGTCGGACAGGTAACCCGTCTCGGCCAAACGCTCGATCACGTCGTCGACGCTCGAGAAGAACGGTGTTGTATCGGGAAGAGCTCGGTCCACGGTTAACTCCTAAAAAGGGTGGGGCAAGTCTGGTGAACTTTTCAGGCGGGTCGGGTGTGCCCGTCGCCCCAGACGATCCACTTGGTGGACGTCAGTTCCGGTAGCCCCATGGGGCCACGCGCGTGCAGTTTCTGGGTGGAGATGCCGATCTCGGCGCCGAATCCGAACTGCTCACCGTCGGTGAAGGCAGTCGACGCATTGACCATCACTGCCGCGGCGTCGACGCGAGCGGTGAACTCACGGGCAGCCGAGAGATCGGAAGTCACGATGGCTTCGGTGTGGCCGGTCCCGTACTGGTCGATGTGCTCGACTGCAGCGTCCAGGTTCTCGACGACCTTGAGCGCGACGTCGAGCGTGAGGTACTCCTTCGACCAGTCGTCCTCGGTGGCCGGGACGAGTCCAGGCAGATCGCCGTGCACGACGACGTCGTGCATCTGAAGCGCTTGAAGCAACTTCGGCACGGCCGTCTCGGCGATGGCGGCGTCGACCAACACAGTCTCCGCGGTGTTGCACACGCTGGGCCGACGGGTCTTGGAGTTGAGAAGAATCTTCTCGGCCATGAGCAGATCGGCGGCCGAGTGAACGTAGACGTGGCAGTTACCGACACCGGTCTCGATGGTGGGAACGGTGGCATCGCGAACTACGGCGCTGATCAGGCCGGCGCCGCCTCGTGGGATGACGACGTCGACGAGGCCACGGGCCTGAATCAAATGAGTGACCGTGGAGCGATCCGCACTTGGCAGAAGTTGAACGGAGTCCTCGGGCAGTCCCTGAGCAACCAGCGACGCACGCAGGGCCGCTACCAACGCTTCGTTGGACTTGACCGCCGAGGACGAACCACGAAGCAGCGCAGCATTTCCCGATTTGAGGGTGAGCCCGAAGGCATCGACGGTCACGTTGGGACGAGCCTCGTACACCATGCCGACGACACCGAGCGGAACGCGCTGCTGCCGTAGTTCCAAACCGTTCGGCAGAGTGGAGCCGCGAAGAACTTCGCCGATCGGATCAGGTAGTCCGGCAACCTGGCGCAGACCTGACGCGATGCCCTCGATGCGGTCAGCGGTCAGACGAAGACGGTCGAGCAGCGATTCCTCGGTGCCACCCGCCTTCGCGGTGTCGATATCGAGAGCGTTGGCCGCGAGAATCCGATCACTTGCCGCGAGAACTGCGTCGGCTGCGGCGTGGAGAGCAGCATCCTTCTGCGCCGTGGTCAGCAGAGCCAGGACGCGCGAAGCCTTACGGGCTCGGCGTGCGGCGTCGTGCACGACGGACTTGGTGTCGGACGCGTTCGAGTCGACGGTTTCTGCGTTGGAAGTCACAGCGGTCATGAATACACATTAACCACCCACCTCCGCGGCTTGCTCGGCGGAACGAGGCTGTGACCACCCGGGACCATTCCGGCGGACCGCCTGCGAACATTTCGGCGGACCGCTGGGGAACAATTCCGATGCGCGGCGCTGTTGCACCCACCGACCTTCTTCTTCGAGTCAGGAGCCATCCGTGAGTGTGTTGTTCGAGCCTTTGACCCTGCGTGGTGTCACCATCCCGAACCGCGTCTGGATGGCACCGATGTGCCAGTACTCGGCCGACGTCATCGGCGACCAGGTCGGAGTGCCCAACGAGTGGCATCGCACGCATCTGGTGAGCCGTGCAATCGGCGGCACCGGCCTGATTCTCACCGAGGCGACGGCCGTCAGTCCCGAAGGCCGCATATCGGCAGCTGATCTGGGGATCTGGAACGACACGCAGGCGCAAGCCTTCGCCGAGATCAACGCGCAACTCGCGTACTTCGGCGCAGTGCCCGGAATTCAGCTGGCCCACGCCGGACGCAAAGCGTCGACGCAGGTTCCGTGGCGCGGCGGCAAGAGCCTGCCCGCCGACGACCGACTCTCGTGGCAGACGGTTGCCCCGAGCGCGGTTCCGTTCGGTCACCTTGCCGATCCGGTAGAGCTCACCACGGAGGGCATCGAGAAGGTCGTCGCGGACTTCGCAGCGGCGGCTACCCGCGCATTGAAGGCCGAATTCAAGGTCGTGGAAATTCACGCGGCCCACGGATACCTGATCCATCAGTTCCTCTCCCCCGAGAGCAACAAGCGAACGGACCGCTACGGAGGCAGCTTCGAGAACCGCATTCGATTGCTCCTCGAAATCCTGACAGCAGTCCGCGAGGTGTGGCCGGCCGAGTTGCCGCTCTTCGTCCGGGTCTCGGCGACCGATTGGCTGACGGAAGAGCGTGGGCTCGAGGTCGACAGCTGGACCGCGGATCAGACTGTTGCCCTGGCCAACATCCTCTCCGATTACGGGGTCGATCTCGTCGACGTCTCCACCGGCGGCAATTCACCGGCGGCACAGATTCCGGTGGAACCGGGATACCAGGTTCCGTTCGCCC
Source organism: Rhodococcus sp. AQ5-07 (assembly GCF_009707305.1). NCBI lineage: Bacteria > Bacillati > Actinomycetota > Actinomycetes > Mycobacteriales > Nocardiaceae > Rhodococcus > Rhodococcus sp. AQ5-07. The sequence continues at coordinate 2,414,430 of NZ_CP046099.1, forward strand.
GTCGCCTGCAGAACGAGAGCCTGTTACCGGCCGCCGCCGTCGGCCTCATCACCGAACCCGAACAGGCCGAGAAGATCGTCGAGGACGGAAGCGCAGTGGCGGTGCTCCTCGGCCGCGAACTGTTGCGTGATCCGTACTGGGCGCGCCGGGCGGCACGGGAACTGAACGCCGAGGTCGGACCACATATCCCGACGCAGTACGCCCGCGCCTTCTAGCCCGAAAATCGGCTCCCGCGCCCAACTTTGATAGCGTAAGCGTCTTACTTGCCGGTAGTCCGGAGCCCTGTGGGCTCCGGACACTGCCGCGGGCCAGAGCCGTGCGACGGGGGTCGCAACGAGCCACAGGGCACGCGGACGCTCGATTTCCCGACCGGCTCATCGGCGAGTGGGCAACGAAAAGATGCGTGCATCAGGTACGTGCCCCGCTCGGTTCGATGATTGCGCTGGGGAGCGCATGTCATGACTACACCAGAGAACTCGATCAGCGCTCTCGAAGTGGCCGAATCACCCGATGTCTGCGTCACCGACAATGCGTCCGTCAAGCGCGCTGTCAAGGCAACGATGCTCGGAAATGCCATGGAGTGGTTCGATTTCGGCGTTTACGCATATCTAGCTACCACTATCGGAAAAGTGTTCTTCCCGGACGCGAGCGGCAGCGCTCAACTCCTCTCGACGTTTGCAATTTTTGCGGCTGCCTTCATCGTCCGCCCTCTCGGCGGATTGTTCTTCGGTCCACTCGGTGACCGCATCGGACGCAAGAAGGTCCTGGCCACCACCATCATTCTGATGGCCGGCAGTACCTTCGCCATCGGCCTCATCCCGAGCTACGAATCCATCGGTATCGCCGCCCCGATCCTGCTGGTACTCCTACGCCTGTTGCAGGGCTTTTCCACGGGCGGCGAATACGGCGGGGCCAGTACGTTCGTTGCCGAATACGCGCCGGACAAGCGGCGCGGTTTCTTCGCCAGCTTCCTCGAATTCGGGACTCTGGCAGGATATGTGGCGGCAGCGGGCATCGTGACGATCATCCAGACCGTCGTCAGCGCCGAGGACCTCCTCCAGTGGGGCTGGCGCATCCCCTTCCTCATTGCCGGACCGCTGGGTCTCATCGGCCTGTACCTCCGTCTACGTTTGGAGGAAACTCCCGCATTCCAGATGATGGAGCAGGCCGAAGAGCGTTCCCTTTCCCTCGCAGACGAATCCACCGGCAAGAAACTACGCGAAACTCTCGTCGACAACTGGCGTCCGCTTGTTCTGTGCATCGTTCTGGTGGCCACATACAACATCGCTCACTACGGCCTGCTCAGCTATATGCCGACGTATCTGACCAACACGTTGGGTTACGACGAATCCCACGGACTCGTTCTGATGATCATCGTCATGATCGTGATGATGATGGGAATCAGCTACGTCGGAAAGTTCTCGGACCGCGTCGGGCGTAAACCCTTGCTGCTCAGCGGTTTCATCGGATTCTTCGTCCTGTCCCTGCCTGCCTACCTGTTGATCGGCATCGGCAACTACGTGACGGTCTTCCTGGGACTCGCCATTCTCGGCGGCTTGCTCCTGCTGTTCGTCGGGGTGTTCCCGTCCGTGCTTCCCGCACTCTTTCCGACCGGAATCAGGTACGGCGGCTTGGCAATCGGATACAACCTCGCGGTGTCGATCTTCGGTGGAACCACTCCCCTGGTGCTGACAGCTCTCGAAAGTGCAACGGGCAGCAATCTGGTCGCACCGATGTACATGATGATCGCCGCGGTGATCGGCGGTATCGCAGTCCTGATGATCCCCGAGACCGCACGGAAGCCACTGGACGGCTCTCCGCCCGCCGTGGCCACCGACGAGGAAGCACGCCGGATCATCCGCAAGGTTCGCCGCAAGAGAATGAAGGCCGATAACCTCGAGGTATGAGCACGCCTCGAATCGTCGTCGTCGGCAGTATCAACATGGATCTGACCACGTCGGTGGCCAGATTCCCCGCTCCGGGAGAAACGCTGCTCGGCACTGCCTTTGCCACCGCGGCCGGAGGTAAGGGCAGTAACCAGGCCATCGCCGCCGCGAAGGCCGGTGGGGACGTGTCGTTCATCGGCGCGGTCGGCGACGACGGTTTCGGCACCCAGTTGCGCGAGACCCTGCAAGACGCCGGGGTCGACACCGCACTGCTGCGTAGTGTCGACGGCCCGAGTGGCGTCGCGGCCATCACCGTGAGCGAAGACGCGGAGAACAACATCATCGTCGTCCCGGGCGCCAATTCCTCGATCTCTTCGTTGACCGAAGCAGACCTCGACGCGATCTCCCGCGCCGACATCCTCCTGTGCCAACTCGAGATCCCGGTCGAGACAGTTACAGCGGCAGCCGAGCACGCGCACGCCAACGGGACGACGGTCATCCTCAATCCGTCTCCCGTGCAAAAACTTCCGGCTCTACTGATCGATGCAGTCGACATCTTGATCGTGAACCAGACTGAGTCGGAGCAGCTGGCCGCGGTCACCGGTCGCGTCGCGCACCTCGTCACGACGCTCGGAGCGGGCGGCGCGGATCTGAAGACCGGCGACGAGACCGTTCACGCCGACTCCCCGGCCGTGACACCCGTCGACACCACCGGCGCCGGCGATGCCTTCACCGGGGCCTTCGCCGTGGAGTGGGTGCAGGACCAGGACCGCGCCCTGCAGTTCGCTGCCACGGCGGGAAGTCTGGCGACGACGGTTCGCGGCGCGTCGGTGTCGTCGCCCACTCGCGCTGAGATCGAAAAAGTCCTGAACCGACAGCTTGACTCTGACACCGTGTGAGGTTCTAAACCTGTAGGTGTCGGGTTCGTGAGGGAGAAACGGGGCAAGTAACCATGTTGAGCATCGGAGACTTCGCGAGAGCAGGTCGCGTGTCCGTGCGCATGCTCCGCCACTACGACGCCATCGGCCTGCTCACGCCCGCGAGGGTCGACGCATCCACCGGGTACCGCTCGTACACCGCGGGCCAGTTGGCGCTGCTCAACCGCATCGTCGCTCTCAAGGAGTTGGGCCTGACCCTGGCCCAGGTCCAGCAGGTGGTGGAGTCGGCGGTCACTGTCGACGAAATCCGCGGGATGCTCACGCTTCGCCGAGCAGAACTCGAGACCCGAATCCAGGAAGACACCGCGCGACTGGCGCATGTACAGGCGCGCCTACGCATCATCGAAAGTGAGGGACAGATGTCCGCATACGAGGTTGTGATCAAGTCCGTTCCGGCGCTGCGGGTCGCGGAGTTGACCGGTACCGCCAAGACGATGGATCCGTCGTCGATCGGTCCGGTGGTTCGCGGGCTGTACGAGCGCCTGTGCACCGGTTTGGATCGTGCCGGTATCGCCGCGATCGGACCTGCGCTCGCGTACTACGAGGATGCCGGTGACGACGAGAACGTCGTCGTGCATGCCGCGCTACCGGTCGATGCGGATCCCGAGGGCGACTACGAGTTCGCGGTCGTCGAATTGCAGGCCGAAGCTCAGGTGGCCTCGCTGCTGCACAAGGGGTCGATGGACAACTGCCTGCCCGCCTATCAAGCCTTGGCTCAGTGGATCGACGCAGCGGGATACCGCAATGCCGGCCCCAGCCGGGAGGTCACGCTGGCGTGCCCGGAGGACGTCGACGGCTGGGTCACCGAGCTGCAGGAACCTGTTGCCAAGGCCTGAAGCCCGCACGTGTCGGCAGGGTCGTGCACCATGGGGTCCATGACCACCGCCACTGCCCCAGCCATGCGCGACGAAGCCGAGCGACTGCTCCGTGAACTCGCGGGGCCGGATGCCCGCCTACGCGAGGACCAGTGGACGGCCATCGAGGCGCTGGTGGTGCAACGCAAGCGTGCCCTCGTCGTCCAGCGGACCGGCTGGGGCAAGTCTGCGGTCTACTTCATCTCGGCGAAGCTGCTCCGGGCAGCAGGTCATGGCCCCACTGTCATCGTCTCTCCGTTGTTGGCCCTGATGCGAAACCAGGTCAGTTCTGCCGAGCGTGCCGGGGTGCGAGCCGCGACCATCAACTCGGGCAATGTCACAGAGTGGGACGACATCCACGCCCGCGTTGCAGCCAACGATCTCGACGTACTGCTGGTCAGCCCCGAGCGCCTGAACAACCCCGACTTCCGCGATCAGGTTCTCCCGTCCCTGGCAGCTGATGCCGGCTTGGTAGTGGTCGACGAGGCTCACTGCGTTTCCGACTGGGGACACGACTTCCGTCCCGACTATCGGCGTATCAGGACTTTGATCGCCGAACTCGGCGAGGGCATTCCTGTCCTCGCGACCACGGCTACGGCCAACAACCGCGTCGTCGAGGACGTGTCCGCCCAACTCGGCGTCGGCGGCGAGGAAACTCTCGTACTTCGTGGCGGGCTCGAGCGCGAGTCACTTCACCTTTCCGTGGTTCACATTCCCGAGGCGACGGCGCGCGCTGCCTGGCTCGCCGACATACTCGAGACGCTGCCGGGATCGGGCATCATCTACACGCTGACGGTTTCGGCCGCTCGCGACCTCGCAAGCCTGCTCTCCGAGCGCGGTCATACCGTCGCCGCCTACACGGGCCAGACCGATCCCACCGAACGTGAATCCCTCGAGCAGGACCTGTTGGGCAATCGCGTCAAGGCTCTGGTGGCCACCTCGGCCCTCGGGATGGGCTTCGACAAGCCTGATCTCGGGTTCGTCGTCCACCTCGGCGCACCGTCGTCACCTATCTCGTATTATCAGCAGGTGGGCCGCGCCGGACGTTCCACCGACAGGGCAGACGTGATCCTGCTGCCGGGCACCGAGGACAAGCAGATCTGGAGCTACTTCGCCTCGGTCGCCTTCCCCCGCGAGCATCTGGTCCGCAGCGTCATCGAGCACCTCGACACCGAAAAGGCCACGTCGACACCGGCACTCGAACCGCTGGTGGAGCTCAATCGCACCCGTCTCGAAATGGTCCTCAAAGTTCTCGACGTCGACGGCGCGGTCAAACGAGTCAAGGGCGGTTGGATCAGCACCGGAGAACCTTGGGTGTACGACGCCGAGCGTTACGGTCGACTCGACGACGCTCGCCAGGCCGAGCAAGCTGCAATGGTCGAGTACCAGAGCATCACCACGTGCCGAATGACCTTCCTGCGTGAACAACTCGACGATCCTGGTCTGACATCGGAGAACTCACAGTGTGGACGCTGTGACAACTGCACCGGCAATCGCTACGACACCACTGTCGACACCACCGCCCTCGACGAGACTCGGGCGCGCTTGCAGCGCCCCGGATTCGACCTGGAGCCGCGCAAGATGTGGCCGACCGGCCTGAGCAAGCTGGGCGTCAAGCTGTCCGGGAAGATCACCGAGGGACCGGAAACCGGGCGCATTCTCGGACGGATGTCGGACCTGGGCTGGGGCCAACGTCTCCGCGCGCTTTTCGACGGACCCGACGCCGAGGTACCCGATGCGGTGGTCAGCGCGTGTATCAGCGTTCTGGCCGCCTGGAATTGGGCCGAGCGCCCCACCGGTGTCATGGCCCTCGAATCCACGACGCATCCGTTGCTGGTGTCGAGCCTGGCTGCCAAGCTGGCCGAGGTCGGGCGATTGACCGACCTGGGCACCCTTCGCTTGCGACCCGACCGCCCTCCGGTGTCGGCAGCGAACTCCGCCTATCGCGTGTCCGGACTGGTCGATGTTTGGGAAGTCCCGGACATGAGTATCCATCAGGGACCGATACTTCTTGTCGACGCAATCGCCGACACCGGTTGGACTTTCACGATGGCCGCACGCGCACTTCGGCAGGCGGGGGCGCATTCGGTCCTCCCATTGGCGCTCGCGAGCCCCAAATAGCGAGTTTTGGCCCGAAATAGTCGCTCGGACAACACCAAAAGTTACATAATGTGAGCACGATCACATTCATGTCCTCACCTGGGGCGCAACGGGTTCCGCACGGCCCGAAACGGACATCTGCATGACTTCGACAGCAATGATTGTTACGTTCAGATGACCGATGAAGCCTGTTGATACGAGAGCTATCCCGACCACCGCGCCGGACGCGGTGTTGTTCAGAAGCCCACAGATCGATGACGGAGTCCGGCTCTGGGAGATCGCACGTGATTCGAAGGTGCTCGACCTCAATTCGAGTTATGCATACCTGTTGTGGTGCAGGGATTTCAGCGCGACGTCCATCGTCGCAGAGGTAGACGGCCGCGTAGTCGGATTCGTTTCCGGTTATACCCGTCCCAGCGCGCAGGAAACCCTGTTCGTGTGGCAAGTCGCGGTCGACGAGGACCAGCGCGGCAAGGCAATTGCTGCTCGCATGCTGTCCGACTTGATGGATCGCACTGCCCCACTGGGTGTTACACATCTGGAGACGACGATCAGCCCCGACAACGAGGCTTCGATCGCACTCTTCACTGCGCTCGCACGTCGACGCGAAGTACCGATAACCAGGCAGAACTTGTTCTCGCCCAAAGATTTTCCCGATGGACACGAAGCCGAAGATCTTTACACGATCGGCGCCTAGCGCATTTCGCGCTCGGCATACAGCATGCCCCGGAGGAACAAAGAAGATATGAATATCAACGAAGCAAGCATTTTCGAAACCCTCGAGTCCGAGGTCCGCAGCTACTGCCGTGACTGGCCTGCAGTGTTCACCAGCGCATCCGGATCCTGGATTCGTGACGAAAACGGACGCGAATACCTCGATTTCTTCGCCGGTGCCGGCGCCCTCAACTACGGCCACAACAACCCGGTGCTCAAATCGGCGCTGGTCGACTACATCGTGAGCGACGGCATCACGCACGGCCTCGACATGTCGACAGTCGCCAAGCGCGAGTTCCTCGAGACCTTTCAGCGCAACATCCTCGAGCCGCGCGGCCTGGACTACAAGGTCCAGTTCCCCGGCCCGACCGGATCGAACACCGTCGAGGCTGCACTGAAGCTGGCCCGCAAGGTGACCGGACGTTCGGCAGTCATCAACTTCACCAACGCATTTCACGGAATGACACTTGGTGCACTCTCCGTGACCGGCAACTCGATGAAGCGCGCGGGCGCCGGTGTTCCGCTCGTGCACACGACACCGATGCCCTTCGACAACTACTTCGACGGCGTCACCGAGGACTTCCAGTGGTTCTCCCGCGTTCTCGATGATTCCGGTAGCGGCATCAACCGTCCCGCGGCAGTGATCGTCGAGACCGTTCAGGGTGAAGGCGGCGTCAATGTCGCTCGCCCCGAATGGCTTCGGGCGCTGGCAACACTGTGCTCGGATCGTGGCATCCTGCTGATCGTCGACGACGTCCAGATGGGCTGCGGCCGCACCGGCCCGTTCTTCTCCTTCGAAGAGGCCGGAATCGTTCCCGACATCGTCACGCTGTCCAAGTCGATCAGCGGTTACGGAATGCCGATGGCGCTCACGCTGTTCAAGCGTGAACTCGACGTCTGGGGACCGGGCGAACACAACGGCACCTTCCGTGGCAACAACCCGGCGTTCGTCACCTCAAGGGTTGCACTCGACCACTACTGGTCCGACGACGCACTGACGAAGACGACGTTGAAGAAGGGCGCACGCATCAGCGAATGCTTCGCCAATCTCTCCGATCAGTTCCCCGGCGAGGTCTCGCACCGTGGACGCGGCCTGGTTCAGGGCCTCGTTTTCGATCAGCCCGAGCGCGCCGGCAAGGTCTGCCAGCTGGCATTCGACGAGGGATTGCTCGCGGAGACCTCCGGACCCTCCGACCAGGTTGTGAAACTGCTTCCGGCACTGACGATTACCGATGACGAGCTCGAGCACGGCCTCTCCATCCTGGCCGAGGCGACACTCAAGGTCTGCAGCTAGAGGAAGGACTCTCCCATGATCGTTCGCACCACCACCGAGATCACCGACACCGACCGCGACATCACGAGCGAGGACGGCAACTGGCGCAGCAAGCGCATCGTCCTCGGCGGCGACCGCGTCGGGTTCTCGTTCCACGAAACCACCATCAAGGCAGGTTCGGTCAACGAGTTCCACTACGCCAACCACGTCGAAGCGGTCTGGCTCGTCGAGGGCACCGGCAAGCTGATCGACCTGGACAACAACAAGGAATACGATCTCGCACCGGGGTCGATGTACCTGCTCAACGGTCACGAGCGTCACCGCGTCGAGCCCGATACGCAGATGCGCATGCTCTGCGTTTTCAATCCGCCGGTCACCGGGCGTGAGGTACACGACGAGAACGGTGTCTACCCACTGGTGGAGGTCCCCGCGTAGCGTCTAGTCATGGCGACTGACACCTCTCCACGCGTAGCGATCGGCCCCGTCCCCGATGCACTGCTCGACAGCGCGGTGCTTCGGGGCGGAGGTCTGATCAGTCCGATCGACACTGCCGACGCCCTGATCTGGGCGGGCTCACCCGAAACTTTTCCGTCGGAGTTACCGGCGTCGGTCAGGTGGGTGCAGCTGCCGTCGGCGGGAATCGAGGATTGGTTCGACTCCGGTGTGATTCCGAAGGACACCGAAATCACGTGGACCTCGGCGGCCGGCGCGTTTTCGGCCTCGGTGGCCGAGCACGCGCTCATGCTGCTGTTGGCCGGAGTTCGTCACCTGCCCGCACACATCGAAGCTCGAACGTGGCGTCAGTTCGAGTTCTTTCCCAAGATCGGCACCCTTCGTGGCTCGACGGTTGCGATCATCGGCGCAGGCGGTATCGGCCGCGCGCTGATTCCGATGCTGGCCGCGCAGGGGGCGGACAGCATCGCAGTCAATCGTTCCGGTAGCCCGGTTCCCGGGGCCATCTCGACGTACCCCGCATCCAGGATGGATGAAATCTATTCTCGCGCAGATCACTTCGTGATCGCTGCGCCCGCCACCCCGGCCACCCGTCACCTCGTTGGCCGCGCGCAGTTGGCGGCGATGCAACCCCATTCCTGGGTGATCAATGTCGCGCGCGGATCACTGGTCGATACCGACGCGCTGGTCGAGGCAATCGAGTCGGAGCAGATCGGCGGCGCCGGTCTCGACGTCACCGAACCCGAACCCCTCCCGGACGGTCACCCGCTGTGGGATCTGACGAATGCGATCATCACACCCCACGATTCCAATCCGCCGGGAGTTCGCCCCGCCGCGTTTGCGGATCACGTCTCCAAGAACGTGACCCGCTTCGCGAAGGGCGAGGCACTGGCTGCCCTCGTCGACCCGGTCGCCGGATACTGAGCACGCCGCCGCAGCCTGAATGATCCGGCGAAAGCTGCCGAAAGTTACTGTGGCGAATCCGTATCCGGGAAGAAGAGCGCCCGCGCCCGGCGAGCCACCTCCTCCGCAGGTACGTCCTCGACCTTCGTGCATACGGCCCACCGATGGCCGAATGGGTCGAGAAACACTCCGTGCCGGTCACCCGAGAACGTATCGGCGACCGCCGTGACCAGCGTGGCTCCCTCGGCGACGGCCCGATCGACGAACTCATCCGTGTCCTCGGTGTAAACGACGATGGACGAATGCACCCAGCCGTCCTGCGGCGACCTGAGACCGAAGTCCGGCATCTCCTGCGAAAGCTGCAGCATCGAATCACCGATCCGAATCTCGGCATGCATGAGAGTGCCGTCAGGTGCATTCATCGCATCGACGATCTCAGCCCCGAGTGCTCGTTTGTAGTAGTCGAGTGCGGCATGGCCGTCCGGCACCGCAAGGTAGGGAGTGATCGTGTGGTAACCAGCGGGAATTGGGTTCACTGTGTTCATGTCTACGAGTATCGACAGTCGTACACGCGTTCTATTGAACATTTCGGACTTCCTCCGCGCCGCCGTCTCGCACACGCGCCTATCCTGGAACGGTGCCTACCGACAACAGCCGCCTCGACGCCCTTCCCGAGCTCCTGTCCGGCCGTCGCCTGGCAGTTCTGACGGGTGCAGGCATCTCCACCGACTCCGGAATCCCGGACTACCGTGGCCCCGATTCACCCCCGCGCAATCCGATGACGTTCCAGCAGTTCATCGGCGATCCGGCGTTTCGACGTCACTACTGGGCGCGTAACCACATCGGCTGGCGATACATGGACAGCTCGCGGCCCAACCAGGGCCACCGGGCCGTCGCGGCACTCGAGCGAACAGGGCGAGCCGTCGGTGTGATCACCCAGAACGTCGACCTGCTGCACACCAAGGCCGGCGCGCGAAACGTCATCGACCTCCACGGCACCTACGCGCAGGTTCGATGCCTGAGCTGCCAGCGGCTGATCTCCCGCGCCACTCTCGCCGAGAGACTGGAGGAAGCCAACCCCGGATTTGCCGAAACTGTGGCTGCTGCAACGGGAGTCGAGATCGCGCCCGATGCAGATGCCGTGATCGAATCCACCGCACACTTTCGCGTCGTAGATTGCGCCGTGTGCGGTGGGCTACTCAAGCCGGACATCGTCTACTTCGGTGAATCCGTCCCCAAGGAACGTGTGGCCCGGGCGTACAGCCTCGTCGACCAAGCCGATGCACTGCTGGTAGCCGGGTCGTCGTTGACGGTGATGTCCGGTCTGCGTTTCGTGCGGCATGCCGCCAAGACCGGGAAGCCGATCGCCATCGTCAATCGCGGAACGACCCGAGGTGACGAATACGCCGACCTCAAGCTCGAAGCCGGTTGTGCTGAAGCACTTTCCGCCCTGGTCGAGTACGACAGCTACAGCGCCACCAAGTCGTCCGCGTGAACCACGGGACGCTGCATGTCGGCCGGTAGATCGGCGGTGGAACGCCCCAGTATCTCCTCGATCTCCGTAGCGTCGAACGCAACGACACCCCGAGCGACGGGCTTCTCCCCCGGTCCCATCAGCGACACGACATCGCCGGCGTGAAAATCGCCGGACACCCCGACGATGCCCGCGGACAGCAGGCTTCGACGCTTGGACACCACCGCGCGAACGGCGCCTTCGTCGAGGTGAAGGTCACCCGATGTGTCAGCGGCGTGACGTACCCAGAATCGGCGAGCCGACAATCGCGTCGGACGGGGCGCAAATGCCGTTCCGACATCGGCACCACTGAGTGCCTGCGCAGCGTCCGATGCTGCCGCGAGCAGCACCGGCACTCCGGAATCAGCGGCCAGGCGTGCTGCTGAGAGCTTTGACGCCATGCCTCCGGTACCGAGAGCGCCACCCGATCCGGCAACCACACCGTCGAGATCCTCCGGACTGTTGACCTCGGGAATCAGTGTGGCATCGCCCTTTCGGGGATCCCCGTCGTACAGGCCGTCCACATCCGACAACAGGATCAACGCGTCGGCGCCGACGAGATGAGCAACCAGAGCAGCCAACCGATCGTTGTCACCGAATCGAAGTTCGGTGGTGGCAACGGTGTCGTTCTCGTTCACGATCGCGACCGCGTGCAATGCCCGTAGACGATCGAGTGTCCGTTGGGCGTTGCGGTGCTGCGTCCGTCGAGCGATGTCGTCCGCCGTGAGTAGAACCTGCCCGACGGTACGCCCGTAACGTGCGAACGACGTACCCCAGGCGTGAGCCAGCGCCAACTGACCGACGCTGGCCGCGGCCTGCTTGGTCGCGAGATCCCGCGGTCGCTTGGTCAGTCCCAGCGGCGCCAGTCCGGCGCCGACGGCACCGGACGAGACGACGACAACATCGGAGCCCGCGCGCATGCGGGCCTCGATGGCATCGGCCAACAGATCAAGTCGGTAAGTGTCGAGTCCCGCCACCAGACTGGTGAGCGCAGACGACCCGATCTTCACGACGATACTGTGAGCCGACGCTATCGACTCCCTGGTGGACCCGAGCACAGTCCCGTTCCCTCTCTTCGGTTTTCGTCCTGAAATCGCGTGAGTCAGGCGTCTTCGTCGAGCAGCCCGCGGCGGACGCGACGAGCATGCTTGCGCTCGTCGGCGCCGATGCGCTCCACCTGATCGAGACGCGGGTCGGTTCCACGGCCCGTACGGGTCAGATCGATACCGGCCGGCGTCATCGGCTCCCACTCGAAGCTGACGTCACCGATGGTGACGGAAGCCCCTGGCTGAGCGCCCTTCTTGACCAATGCGTCCTCGACGCCCAAACGTGCAAGACGGTCGGCGAGGTAACCAACGGCCTCGTCGTTGTCGAAGGCGGTCTGACGAATCCACCGCTCCGGGCGGGTGCCTCGGACGACGAACCCACCGGGGATATCGGGATCCTTCTCGATGGTGAAGCTGGAATCCTTGACCTTGACCGGGCGAATGACCTGGCGCTTCGGCTCGGGCTTCGGATGGGCTTCGCGATAGTCGCGGACCATCTTCGCCAGCGCGAATGTCAACGGTCGCAGACCTTCTCGGCTCACAGCCGAGATGGTGAAGACCGGCCATCCGCGAGCTTCGATCTCGGGTGTGACCATTTCGGCCAGCTCGGCTGCCTCCGGAACGTCGGTCTTGTTCAGGATGACGACGCGCGGGCGCTTGTCGAGGTCACCGAGTCCCGAGTCGCCGGAGAGCGCGGGCGTGTACGCGGCCAGCTCTGCTTCCAGGGCGTCGATGTCGGATATCGGGTCGCGCCCCGGATCGAGGGTGGCGCAGTCGATCACGTGCGCCAATACGGCGCAGCGTTCGATGTGGCGCAGGAAGTCCAGGCCCAAACCGCGGCCTTCGCTGGCACCGGGGATCAGCCCGGGCACGTCGGCGACGGTGAAGGTGGTGTCACCGCTCGAGACGACGCCGAGGTTGGGGACCAGAGTGGTGAAGGGGTAGTCGGCGATCTTCGGCTTGGCCGCCGAGAGAACGGACACCAGCGAAGACTTACCGGCAGAGGGAAATCCGAGCAGACCGACGTCGGCTACCGACTTGAGTTCGAGAACCAGGTCACGCTCGACACCGTCTTCACCGAGGAGTGCGAAACCTGGGGCCTTTCGAGCCTTCGAGGCGAGTGCTGCGTTGCCGAGTCCGCCGCGGCCGCCCTGAGCGGCGTCGTAGCGCGAGCCGACACCGACGAGGTCGGCAAGGACGTTGCCGTCGGTATCGAGAACCACAGTTCCATCCGGGACCTTGAGGATGAGGTCTTCACCGTTTGCACCCTCGCGGTTACTGCCGGCGCCCTGCTTGCCGTTGGTCGCCTTCGCGTTGGGATGGAAGTGAAAGTCGAGGAGGGTGTGGATGTTCTCGTCGACCACGAGGATGACGTCGCCACCGCGACCTCCGTTGGCACCGTCCGGACCGCCGAGCGGTTTGAACTTCTCGCGGTGTACGGAGGCGCAACCATTGCCGCCTTTTCCAGCGCTGACGTGCAGCACAACACGGTCAATGAATCGGGACATGACTGCCGGATCCTTCCTCAGTCAATTGCGGGTCTCACGCGATGAGCTGAACTTCTGGTGAGCAGGGTTGCTCGGGGTAAAACTGGCACTGCTTAAACAAACGATAGGGGCGGACCGGGTTATTTCAACCCTGGTCCGCCCCTATCGGGAGCTTGGAACGCGTCACTCTCTTACCGAAAGTAGAACCGGTGACGCACAACTAGCGAGAAAGACTAGACCTCAGCCGCAACGACGGCCGGAACGATGTTCACGGTCTTGCGTCCACGCTTCTGGCCGAACTCGACTGCACCGGCAGCGAGAGCGAACAGGGTGTCGTCGCCGCCACGGCCGACGTTGACGCCGGGGTGGAAGTGCGTGCCGCGCTGGCGAACCAGGATTTCGCCTGCGCTGACCGACTGGCCGCCGAAGCGCTTCACGCCGAGGCGCTGGGCGTTTGAATCGCGACCGTTACGGGAGCTGGATGCACCCTTCTTATGTGCCATGCTATTGACCCTCCTCGGGTGAAATTAGCTAGAAAGAACTGGTTACTTGATGCCCGTGACCTTGAGCACCGTGATCGGCTGCCTGTGGCCCTGACGCTTGTGGTAACCGGTCTTGTTCTTGAACTTGTGGATGCGGATCTTCGGGCCCTTGGTGTGCTCGACGATCTCACTGGTGACTGCGACCTTGGCCAGCTTGGCCGCGTCGGTGGTCAGGTCAGATCCGTCGACCACGAGAACGGGAGCAAGCGAGACAGCAGTGCCGGGCTCACCCTCGATCTTCTCGACCTTGACGAGGTCACCAACAGCGACCTTGTACTGCTTTCCGCCGGTCTTGACGATCGCGTACGTTGCCATCGGAGGGCTACCCCTTGCTTCTTCGAACTTGCTCGCGCTGCTGCCTGAGGCTTCAAATGCATCGCGACTGGTCTGGTTTATGTCACCTCGGCTCGGCACTGACGTACCGGGACATTCACGCGCACTCTAGGCACACGGAATCTCTACCGCCGGGTGGCGACCCTCCAAGGTTACGGGAAAGCAACCGTCAGGGTCAAACCGCCCCGCCGAGGGGTGGTGCTTACTACTCTGTACTGCTTCTACCAGCTGAAACTTCGGATAACGGTTGGATGTCCCCGCTCATCGCGAAGTCATCCAACCGACCGAAAGCCAGTAGTTCTTACTCTCCGTCTACCGGAGGACCTGCGGGACGTGCTGCTGCACGCCTGCGACGGGGTCGCTTGACGACGACAACTTCTTCCTCAGCCGGAACTTCGGTGGCCGGAGCCGGAACGTTTTCCACGACCGCTTCTGCCACGGGTTCCGGAGTCGGAATCACGAAGACCGTACCCACCTCGGGAGCTGCCTCGGCAACCGGTGCCGACGCTGCCCGCGACGCCCGGCGACTACGCCGACGACCGCGCGGAGCTGCTTCGGTCGAAGCTGTCGCCGACTCGTTGTCCACTGCGGATACTTCTTCCGCAGCAGAGTCCACAACAGGAACGTCATGGCGCTCAGTAGCAGCAGGAGTATCGATCGGCCGATCCTGTTGCCGATCGGCACTTTTGGATGCATCATCCCCCGAAGACGTACCGGTGGAATCAGACTCGATCGAGTCGGCCGCGACGGTCTCGTCGTCGTCGTGGTGGTGCGAGGCCATCGCCAATGCCACCGGATGAGCCCGCTTGACGGTCGCGTCGACAGCCGGAACCTCCGGCGCCGGAGCTTCCTGTCCGTTGGACTCGGTCGAAGGCGACTTGTCTCCGCGGCCTCGCTTGTTCTTGCGCGAGGTGCCGGATTCGCTTCGCTGCGAGCCCGAACGCGATCCCCCGTCGTCCGAGGACTTCACCTCGACCGGCTCGGAGTGGACGATGATGCCGCGGCCGTGGCAGTGCTCACAGGTGGTCGAGAAGGCCTCGACCAATCCGGTGCCCAACTTCTTGCGCGTCATCTGCACGAGTCCGAGTGACGTGACCTCCGACACCTGATGGCGCGTGCGATCGCGACCCAGGCATTCGGTGAGCCGACGCAGGACCAGGTCCCGGTTCGATTCGAGGACCATGTCGATGAAGTCGACGACGATCATTCCGCCGATGTCCCGCAGGCGCATCTGGCGAACGATCTCCTCGGCTGCTTCGAGGTTGTTGCGGGTAACAGTCTCTTCGAGGTTTCCGCCGGCTCCGGTGAACTTTCCGGTGTTGACGTCGACGACGGTCATGGCCTCGGTGCGATCGATCACCAAGGTGCCGCCGGACGGCAGCCACACCTTGCGATCGAGTGCCTTGGCCAACTGCTCGTCGATACGGCGAGCGGCGAAGACGTCGATACCGTTGTTCGGCGTGTACTTCTCGAGTCGCGGAAGCAGATCGGGCGCAACGGAGTTGATGTAGTTCTCGACCGTCGTATGCGCCTTCTCGCCCTCGATGACCAGCTTGGAGAAGTCCTCGTTGAACAGATCACGAATGACCTTGACCAGCATGTCAGGCTCTTCGTACAGCGCCTGCGGGTTGCCGGACTTACCGGTGTCCGCAGCCGCGGCCTGCTCCTCGATGCCGGCCCACTGAGCCTGCAGACGAGTCACGTCGCGCGCCAACTCTTCTTCGCTGACGCCCTCGGACGCCGTGCGAATGATCACGCCGGCGTCGGCGGGAACGATGTCGCGCAAGATTTCCTTGAGACGCTTGCGCTCGGTGTCCGGAAGCTTGCGGCTGATACCCGTGGACGTACCACCGGGCACGTAGACGAGGAAACGACCGGCAAGCGAAATCTGTGTGGTCAGTCGAGCACCTTTGTGGCCGACCGGATCCTTGCTGACCTGAACGAGCACCTGATCGCCCGGCTTGAGGGCCTGCTCGATCTTGCGCGAGTTGCCACCGAGACCGGCAGCCTCCCAGTTGACCTCACCGGCGTAGAGAACGCCGTTGCGGCCACGTCCGATGTCGATGAACGCCGCTTCCATGCTGGGGAGCACGTTCTGGACACGTCCGAGGTACACGTTGCCGACCATCGACGCGGACGCCGAGTTGGTGACGAAGTGCTCGACCAACACTCCGTCTTCGAGGACTGCTACCTGTGTAGTCGCATGCGGCTGACCGCTGTCTGCTCGATCACGCACAACCATGACGCGATCGACGGCCTCACGACGCGCGAGGAACTCCGACTCGGTCAGAATCGGCGGACGACGACGACCGGCGTCACGACCGTCGCGGCGACGCTGACGCTTCGCTTCCAGACGTGTCGAACCACTGATGCCCTGGACCTCGTCCTTGACGCGGGTCTTGTTGCGAGGTTCGCGCTCGTGAACGACGGTGTTCGGCGGATCGTCCTCGGACGTCGCAGTCGCGTCGGTGGCGCCGTCGGTGCCGGTCTTGCGACGACGACGACGGCGGCGACGGCGGCTCGATCCGTCGGCATCGAGATCGGAATCGTCGGCATTCTCGGAATCCGCATCAGCGGTGGACTCGGACTTATCACCGGATTCTTCGCCGGCAGCGTCGTCGGTTTGCTTCTCGACTGCCGCAGGGGCAGATTCCTGCTCCGATTCGGTAGCGGTATCCGACTCTTCGTCCGAGCCCTGCTCGCCACCCTGTTCACCGCGACCACGTCCACGTCCACGGCGTCCACGACGACGGCGACGCGGCTGATCGTCGTCCTCGTCCTCGGACTCGGCGCTCTCGCCCTCGGTTTGCGGTGCGGTCACAGCCGGCTCTTCGACGGCAGGAACTGCAACCGGTGCTGCCTCGGGAACGACGGTTTCGGCTTCCGCAGTTGTCTGCTTCTCTTCGACGACCGCCGGTGCAGCAGGCTCGCGGCGTGCGCGACGGCGACGCGGAGCTACCTCGGCGGCTTCGAGATCCGGCTGCAGGAACAGCGGGACCTGCGGCGCGGCGGGAGCCACCTCGGGCTGATGGGTCTGCGGCGCCTCGAAGGAAGTGAACAGATCGGACTGCTCGGCTTCCTTGCTCTGCAGCGCAGCAGCGGCGTCGAGTCCAGCGCTGATCTCGGCGACAGCCGGATCCACTGCTTCTTCTGCTGAAGGTTCTTCGGCGGCCGGTTCTTCGACAACGACCTTTTTGCGGGTGCGACGAGCCCTGACAGGCTTCTCGGCCGGAGCCTCTGCAGCAGGCTCTTCCGCAACAGGGGCCTCGACAACCGGGGCCTCGACAACCGGGTCTATGAGGCTATCGAGCTCGGCGACGACCGGCTCGATGGCCTCGGCCGCGGAAGTCAGCGAGGCGTGAATCCGCTGGGCAACGTCACGTTGGAGACTCGACTGCGCACTGCGCAATTCGGTACCGAGCGCTGCGGCTTCGGCAAGGACCTGCTTGCTGGTGACACCGAGCAGCTTCGCCAGCGCGTGTACGCGCATCTTGTCGGGAAATTCCGGGGTGGTGCTGGAATCTGATTCGGTTGGGGATTGATCGGCCACGTAAGTCTCCTCAGCCCCCGGGCGCGTCCAACCCAGAAGTCGAGTTGTCACGCGGCCACGCGGGAGCGTGCTGTGTGTACTCGCACTCAGAAGTGAGTGCGAGATTGTAAGGTCTCGCTCCGCATGGTCCGCAATGCCCGTTATTCACTGCGAGCACATGAAGTGCCTGGCTGGATGGCCGTTGTCCTGTGCGCGAGCGCCTGATCATCCAGCATGCAGAGGTCCAGGGATTTCCTGTTGACCTGGAGCAGCGATGAAAGGGCATCGAACCTAGGTGTCATCCGGTTGAACGTGCGTAAAACAAATTGCGGTTCAACTGAAAGCAGTATCCCACACCAACGCGCCTGCAACTGCAAAGGGCGCACCGATGTGGGATACGTGCCGAGAATTCGCTGTGGAGATGTGGGCCGAAGGCCCGTTCATGTGGGCCAGAGGCCCGTTACATGTGGGCCAGAGGCCCCGATCGAAGATTCAGATGGACGACAGCGCGGGGAACCACAGAGCGATTTCGCGCTCTGCCGACTCCACGGAGTCACTGCCGTGAACGAGGTTCTGCTGCGCTTCGAGTCCGAAGTCGCCACGGATGGTGCCCGGAAGAGCTTTGTCGACCGGGTCGGTTCCGCCGGCCAACTGACGGAAAGCAGCGATGGCGCGGGGGCCTTCGAGCACTGCGGCCACCAGCGGACCGGAGGTGATGAACTCCAACAAGCTCGGGTAGAACGGGCGCTCGGCGTGTTCTGCGTAGTGGCTACCAGCCACCTCTTCGGAAGCTACACGGAGTTCGAGTGCTGCAATTGTCAGGCCTTTGCGCTCGATACGGCTGAGGATTTCTCCTACGTATCCACGGGCAACGGCGTCGGGCTTGATCAGTACGAGGGTGCGCTCAGTCACAGCGGACAGCCTAAATGGTCAGTCCCGCTGGCCGGGAAGCAGGCCCTTGTCCATCCGGCGCTTGATGTCTCTCTGCAGGTAGACGAGGTATCCCCAGACGATCCCGAAGGTGATCGCCACACCGGCAATCGACGGGTGGACGAAGAATCCGAATAGAAGAATCACCTGCAGTGCGACGTTGAACCCCATCGCCCACGGCTTGCCCTGGACGCCGGCTCCCAGAATCATCAGTACCGCCAACCCGATGATGAATCCCGCGGAGGCCGCGGTGAGGCCACCGCCGACGACCGCGACAACCGGCAAAGCCAGCAGCACGACGATCGCCTCGAGGATCAGGGTTCCGGCCATCACTCCGCGGAAACTTTTCCAGGGGTCCTTGGTCGGAGGCCCGAACTCGCCGGCAGTGTCTCCGGACTCGGGGTCTCCGGGCTCGTGGCCTCCGGACTCGGGATTGGCATCTGACGGGGTACTCACGCGGGGTCCTTTCCGAACAGCGTGCGGGCGGCGCCTGCGGTCACGACGGATCCCGTCACCACCACACCTGCCCCTGATACGGCTTCGCCGGGTTCGGCGACCTGCTCGGCGATTTCGATCGCGACTTCCAGCGCGTCGGCAAGCACCGGCGCCACGACGACGCGCTCGTCGCCGAACTTCGCGACGGCAATGTTCGCCAGCTCCTCGACATCCATCGCCCGGGGTGACCCGTTGTGGGTGACGACGATCTCGTCGAAGACGGATTCGAATGCGGTCAAGATGGCGTCGACGTCCTTGTCCGCCATCACGCTGACAACTCCCACGAGCTTGCGGAAGTCGAACTCCGCGGCCAGTGCGGCGGCGAGAGCACGCGCACCGTCAGGATTGTGGGCGGCGTCGAGAAAGACCGTCGGCGCACTCCGAACACGTTCGAGGCGACCGGGATTGACGATCGAGGCGAACCCGTTGCGGATTGCGTCCTGATCCAGTTGTCGATCCGGACCGGCGCCGAAGAACGCTTCGACGGCAGCGAGCGCGAGCGCGGCGTTGCGCGCCTGATGCTCACCGTGAAGGGGGAGGAAAATGTCGGTGTACACACCACTCAGGCCTTGAAGTTCGAGCTGCTGTCCACCTACCGCGATCTGGCGAGCAAGCACCTTGAACTCCGAGCCTTCACGCGCGACCGCGGCCTCGACCTCGACTGCTCGGCGCAGCAATACCTCCATCACTTCTGGAGTCTGCTCGGCGATGATCGCGACGGTGTCCACCGGAACCAAGTCCTCGCGGCCCTTCTTGATGATCCCGGCCTTCTCCTCCGCGATTCCGGCCAGGTCGGTGCCCAGGTACTCGGCGTGATCGAGGCTGATCGGCGTGATCACCGCGACCTGTCCGTCGATCACGTTCGTGGCGTCCCAGCGTCCGCCGAGGCCGACCTCGACCACGGCGACGTCCACCGGAGCCTCCGCGAATGCCGCATAGGCCATCGCAGTGAGCACTTCGAACTTGCTCATCGCCGGTCCCCCGGCTTCCTGCGACTGTGCGTCGATCATCTGCACGTACGGCTCGATCTCGCGGAACGTGTCCACGTAGAGCCGCGGGGAGATCGGATGACCGTCGATGCTGATCCGCTCGGTCGCGATCTGCAGATGAGGGCTGGTGGTTCGGCCGGTACGACGATGCAGAGCGCTCATCAAAGAGTCGATCATGCGCGTCACCGACGTCTTGCCGTTGGTTCCCGTGACGTGCACCGACGGATAGTTGTGCTGCGGTGAGCCCAGGACATCCATGAGCGCCTCGATACGAGTCAGTGACGGCTCGATCTTGGTCTCAGGCCAACGCTTGTCGAGTTCTGCTTCCACCAGCGCCAGTTCGGCGATGTCGACCGGAGTCGGAACCGAACTCTGAGCGTCGAATTGGGACGGCTCGTACGAACTCACTTGTCGGCCAACTCCTTCAGACGTCCTGTGATGCGCTCGATCTCTTCGACGGCGATCTGGCGACGTGTCTTGATCTTGTCGACGACGGCGTCGGGCGCCTTCGCCAGGAAGGCCTCGTTCGCCAGCTTGTTGTCAGCGGTGACGAGCTCCTTCTGCGCTGCCGCGAGGTCCTTTTCGAGCCGCTTCTTCTCCGCGCCGAGGTCGATGGTGCCCGAGGTGTCGATGTCGACCGTGACGGTGCCCTGGCTCAGACGCACCTCGACGGAGATCGACGCGGTGAATCCCTCTTCGGGTTCGGTCAGCTTGGCAAGCGCCGCCACGTAGGCGAACTGGCCGTCCATGCCTGCCTCCGAGAGCCCGGACGCACGAGCCGGAACCTTCTGGGAAGGCTTGAGCCCCTGATCGTTTCGGAAACGTCGCACCTCGGTGATCAGCTTCTGGGTGTCTTCGATCCTGGTGGCGGCCTGGGTGTCGACTGCCACACCGGACAACGTCGGCCAGTCGGCGACGACGACGGATTCACCACCGGTGAGCACCTTCCACAGGGTTTCGGTCACGAACGGAATGACCGGGTGCAGGAGGCGGAGCAGTGCATCGAGAACGTTGCCGAGCACGGCGCGGGTGTTCGCGGCGACAGCCTCGTCGGCGGCGAACTGCACCTTGGCGAGTTCGAGGTACCAGTCACAGACCTCGTCCCACGCGAAGTGGAACAAGCCTTCGCACGCCTTGCTGAACTCGTAGCGATCGAATGCGGCGTCCGCCTCGGCCTGGACCGTGTCGAGACGGTCGAGGATCCAACGATCGGCGTCGGTCAGTTCGCTTCGAGCAGGCAGCGGCGCGGGAGCAGCGCCGTTCATCAGTGCGAACTTGGTCGCGTTGAACAACTTGGTCGCGAAGTTGCGCGAGGACTGCGCCGAATCCTCACCGACGGACAGGTCACTGCCCGGGTTGGCGCCGCGTGCGAGTGTGAATCGCAGGGCGTCGGCGCCGAAACGATCGACCCAGTCGAGTGGGTCGATACCGTTGCCGCGAGACTTCGACATCTTCTTGCCGTACTGATCGCGGACCAGTCCGTGCAGGAACACGTCCTTGAACGGCATCTGCGCGCCGGACTTACCCGGACCGGCGGTGATCGACTCGTCCTCGGACACGTAGGTGCCGAACATCATCATGCGGGCGACCCAGAAGAACAGGATGTCGTAGCCGGTGACGAGAACGCTGGTGGGATAGAACTTTTCGAGTTCGGGCGTGTTGTCGGGCCAGCCCATCGTCGAGAAGGGCCACAGTCCCGAGGAGAACCAGGTGTCGAGGACGTCGGGATCCTGGACCCAGCCTTCCGGTGCCGTTTCGTCGGGACCGAAGCACGCAACTTCACCCTCGGGGCCGTACCAGACCGGAATGCGGTGGCCCCACCAGAGCTGGCGGGAAATGCACCAGTCATGCATGTTGTCGACCCAGTCGAACCATCGCGGTTCCTGGCTCGCCGGGTGAATGACGGTGTCCCCGTTGCGAACCGCGTCACCCGCAGCCTTGGCGAGCGTCTCGACCTTGACCCACCACTGCAACGAGAGACGAGGCTCGATGGCTTCGCCGCTACGCTCGGAGTGCCCGACGCTGTGCAGGTACGGGCGCTTCTCGGCGACGACGCGGCCCTGCTCGGCGAGAGCTTCGCGAACCTTGACGCGAGCCTCGAAGCGGTCCATACCGTCGAATTCGGTTCCCGTGTCGGCGATCTTGCCGGTCTTGTCCATGATGGTGGGCATCGGCAGGTTGTGCCGCAGGCCCATCTCGAAGTCGTTGGGGTCGTGAGCCGGCGTGATCTTCACTGCGCCGGTTCCGAACTCGGGGTCGACGTAGTCGTCCGCGATGATCGGAATCTGACGCCCGGTGAACGGATGATCGAGAGTGGTTCCGATGAGGTGCTTGTAGCGCTCGTCTTCGGGATGGACCGCCACTGCGGTATCACCGAGCATCGTCTCGACGCGAGTGGTCGCGACGATGACGTGCGGCTCGTTGTCGTCGAGCGAGCCGTAGCGCAGGGAAACCAGCTCACCCTCGACGTCCTCGAACTTCACCTCGATGTCGGAGATCGCGGTCTGCAGCACCGGCGACCAGTTCACGAGACGCTCGGCGCGGTAGATCAGACCCTCGTCGAACATGCGCTTGAAGACGGTCTGGACGGCGCGCGAGAGGCCCTCGTCCATGGTGAAACGATCGCGACTCCAGTCGACGCCGTCACCGATGCGCCGCATCTGGCCCCCGATGGTTCCACCGGATTCGCGCTTCCAGTCCCAGACCTTGTCGATGAAGAGCTCGCGGCCGAAATCTTCCTTTGTCTTGCCGTCGGCAGCGAGCTGCTTCTCGACGACGGACTGCGTGGCGATACCGGCGTGATCCATGCCAGGTAGCCACAGCACCTCGTAGCCCTGCATCCGCTTGCGACGGCTGAGCACGTCCATGAGGGTGTGATCCAGGGCATGGCCCATGTGCAAGCTGCCCGTGACGTTCGGGGGCGGCAGCACGATGGAGTAGCCGGGCTTGTCGCTGGTCGCGTCGGCCTGGAAGTACCCGGCGTCTACCCAGCCTTGATACAGATCGGCCTCTACAGCGCTGGGGTCCCAGCTCTTGGGTAGGGCGTCGGCGGGGGTCTGGGGGTTCTCTGGAGCTGCACTGGTCACCACTTGATCCTAATGACTCCCCCGTCGTGAACGAATTCGCCCGTCGGCCGCCGCGGCGCACACGAACGACTGCCCCGCAGTCCGGGGTCAGCCGAACAAACGATATTCACCGATCCGCTCCGCTGACAGGATCGCTCTGAAGGACGACCGACCAACTACCTGTGGAGCAAATATGTTGAACAACTGGAGTTCTCGCCGTCCCGGCGTTCGAACCTTGGCGGCGGCCGCGACGATCGGAGCGGCGGTTGCCCTCGTGCTTCCGGCGACTGCGTCCGCTGCCCCCGGCATCGAAGAAAGTGTGCAAGGAAGCATCGACAGTGGTAGCGCCACGATCAACGGAAGCGTCGGCGATATCGGGAACGACATCGCAAACGGCATCGCCAGCGGCAGCGTGGGCGACATCGTCGGCGGGATCGCCACTGGGAACCTCAACGACGTTCTCGGCGGCCTGAACGCCGGCTCGACCAGCGCGACGGACATCGTCAACGGCCTGGCCAGTGGCAACGTCAGGGACATTCTCAGTGGCCTGGCCAGCGGCAGCGGCGGCGGCGGATCGTTTGCTCCGACGCAACGGTGTGACGCCTCGACCGTCTCGGGCGGCGCAGGAATCACCAGCACCAAGCACGAACTCGGCCGCGGTGGCCCGACCTCGTTCGTGCTCGGCTACGAAACCGAGGACATCCCGGACCTGATCGAGGTGTACTACGAAGGTCGGTTGATCCACAGCACCGGATACATCGGCGACAACATCAACGAGGGAACTGGTTCAGCTGTCGTCAACGTGCCCGCCGGTGGGGCGTCGTCCGTTCTGGTTCGCGTCACGGGCCCTGACCACACCGAGTGGTCGTACACGGTTCGTTGCCCCGGCGCCTGAGTCCGGTCCGGATCCGCGCGAAGACGATCATGCCTCGTTCGGCTGCTTCAGCCGAACGAGGCATGCGCGCGTTCAGCCCAGAATCTCCGGCAGCGCGACATCTTCGCCGAGAACGTGCTCGGAGAGGAACGCGGTGACCACCTCGTACCAGATCTTGGTGTGCTGCGGCTTGAGCACCCAGTGATTCTCGTCGGGGAAGTACAGGAAGCGATGGTCCGTTTTCCCGTCGTCGTCGGCGGGCAGACCTGACTCGGCGAGCAGTTCGTACCAGAGTCGCAAGCCCTCACCGATCGGAACCCGGTAGTCCTTGTCGCCATGGATGACCAGCATCGGAGTCGTGATGTCCGCGACGTACAGGTGTGGCGAGTTCTCGACGGCCATCTCCGGCGACATCTCGCGTTGCCAGTACCAGGCCGCGTCCGTCGTCGGGCCGAATTGATCGAGTGCCCAGAGGCTTGCGTGGGTGACGATCGCGTCGAAACGGTTGGTATGGCCGGCGATCCAGTTGGCCATGTAACCGCCGAACGAACCACCCATCGCGCCGGTTCGCTTGGGGTCGATCTCGGGCTGCGCGACGGCAGCATCGGTGATCGCCATCAGATCGGTGAAGGGCGCCTTGCCCCACTGACCCCACCCGCGCTGGACGAAGTCCTGCCCGTATCCGGTCGAGAGTGCGGGATCGGGCAGCAGTACGGCATAGCCCTTGGCGACGAGCAGCCACGGGTTCCACCGCCAGGACCAGGTGTTCCACGAACCGAGTGGACCGCCGTGGACCCAGAGGAGCAACGGCACCGGCGCGTGCGGTGCGGCGCCGGTCGGCAGTGCCAACCAACTCCGGACTGTCGAACCGTCCTCGGCGCGAGCGGTGATCTCGGTCAGTGTTCCCGGCAGCTCCGGCAATGCGTCGGGTCCACGAAGTGCGGTGATCTCACCGGATCCCAGATCCACCCGCACCACGTGCGGGGGCGCTTCGTACGAGGCTCGCAACGCGTAGATCGACTCGCCGTCCGGCGCCACTCGAACATCGGTGTACGCCGCGTCGTCGGCTGTCAGGCGCACCGGCTGGCCCCACAGGTCGATGGTGAAGATCGGCCCTCGGCCGCCGTCGTCGGCGGTGACCACCAGCCCGGATCCGTCGGGTAGCCAGGCAAGTGAGGTAGGCCAGCGATCCCAGCCGTCGGCCACGCCGGTCACGGCACCGGATCCGAAGTCGTAGAGCTGCAGAGTCATTCGCGGTGCGGACTCCGGCGTGGTGAGAGTCTCCCGGATGAACGCGAGCTTGGTTCCGTCCGGCGAGAGCACCGGGTTGTAGACGTCCGCGTCGGCCTCGTCGACAAGGGTGGTTCGGTCGCCGGTCACCGTGTCGATCCGAACCAACGTCGATCGGCGGGCGGCACTCGCATCGCCGACAGTCCACGTTGTCACGACGAAGAGACCGTCGTCGGAAATCGTGGTCGACGTCTCTCGCAGCGCCGCGCCTGCAGTCGGTGTGATGTCCCGCAACTCGACGGATTCCTTCGAATCCGTCTCGGCGACAACCAGATGCGGATGATCGGGGCCCAGGTCGTGGTCCCAGTGCCGCACCGGATAACCAGTGTGCAGCATCGCCGTGACCTTCTTGTCCTTGCGCGCGGATCGCACCTGATCGTCCTGGTCGAGGCTGATCGCCGAGGCCATGACCGACGTCTGTGCCACGAACGTCGGCGCCGCCTTGGCCGCTGATACCGACGAGACACCACCGGGACGCGAGATCAGCAGCTGAGCTTCTCCGCCCGCCGCGGGTAGGCGCCAGAGTGCTGGTTGCGGATCCTTCTCGCCCGGCACGGCTCGCGTGGCAGTGAAGAGTACGTCGCCGTCGAACGCGAAGGCAGCATCGGACTCGCTGGTCGAACCCCAGGTCAACCGACGCGCCGGACGCCGACCTTCCAGGTCGATCTCCCACAACGAGGACACGTATGCGGCGCGCTCGTCGTCGAGAACGGCGCGCGCGCAGATCAGTAGCGAACCGTCAGGTGACAACACCAGGCCGGACAACCTGGCCAGAGCGATGTAGTCGTCGAGTTCGTCGAACGGTGTGCCTGCGTGGAGCTCGGGAATCTGGGTCACCACTAGTTGGTATCACGCGCCCCGCGGTTGACGCATCATTGCGTAGATCGTCGGCCCGCCGCCTGGCATCACGATGTCGCGGGTCACTTCGAAACCGAAGCGGTTGTAGTACGGGATGTTCGATTCCTTGCTGCTCTCGAGGTAAGCGTCGACGTGTTCACGATCGCAACGCTCCAACCGGGAGTTCAGTAGTGCTTTGCCGTATCCCCCACCGCGCGCCGCGCTGCCGGTGCCGACCGTCGCGAGGTACCAGTGCGGCGAATTCGGATGTGCTCCTTCGAGAACGGAGCTGACCTCGGCCGCGTGTCGTAGCCCCCTGCCGAAGACACGCACCATTGCGGGCAGGCTCACGAGCCCGGAAATCCACGACTGCTTCCACCGCCCCGGCGGATCCCACAGAGTTGCCCCGCCGATCACGCCGTTGTCATCGGTGGCCACCTCGACACCGCCACCGGCGAAGTGGTGGTAACGAGCTTCTGCGGCAAACAGTTTCGTCAGGCGCTCAGCCCTGGAGTCCTCGTCCGGCAACATCCAGGCCATCAAGGGATCATCTTCGAACGCCTCGGCCAACACCGCCGACAGCGCCGGAATATCGGATCGGACAGCCGGCCGCACGTGTACACCCATGAGGCGAGAGTACCGCCGACTGTCCGAATCCCTGGACTTTGAACAGCGCTGTCCTTGAACCGACCCGACCTTGAACCGATCAGACGAGCAAGCCCGCAATCCGCGGCGGAATCTGTTCGAGCGCATAGGGCAAGCTCAGTACGGTGCTCCACGTCATGGCTTCGGCAGCAGCGTCTTCCAGAATGATCGCGCGGCCGTCCTTCACGACGTCGAGTTCCTGGTAGATCGGGGTCTTGTCCAATTCCGCCCGAAGCTTGTCGCCGTAGCCACCACCGGCGTACCAGACGAGTACGTCGACGTCCGCAAGCGAGAGTTGCTCGGTGCTGATCTCGGCGAAGTTACCCGTGATCTGATCGGTGACAGGCGGATTCACGAATCCGAGTTCAGTGAAGAACCTCACCTTGGGGTCTTCCGGTCCGTAGACCCCGAATTGCCCCGGCCCCTTCAACGCGCCGACCAGAACGGTCTTGCCGGCAAACGCCGGATTGGCCGTCTTCACGTCGGCGAACTTCTTGTCGACGCCGGCGATCAGCTCGGTGGCCTTTCCTTGCTGCCCCAGCGCTTCGCCGATGATGGTCGTCTGGTTCTGCCAGGGGATTCCGTAATCCGCGAACTCCTTCGGCTGCGCCACCGTCGGCGCTATGGCACTGAGTTTGTCGTACTGCGCCTGAGTGAGCCCGGAGTAGGTGCCGACAATCAGGTCGGGTGTCGTGGCAGCGACCTTCTCCATCTGAATGGTGGTGCCCGCGGTTCCGATGATCTCGGGAGTCGCCCCGTTCAACAACGGCTGCGCCCATGGCCACACACCGTAGGGGTAATCGCCGTACCAGTCGAAGGTTCCGACCAAAGTCCCACCGAGGGCGAGGATCGCATCTTGATCGTTGTATCCGACACTGACGATCCGCTGCGGATCCTCGGGCAGCTCGGTAGCCCCAAATTTGTGGGTGATCGATCCCGCAGAGTCGCCACTGGGGGGCGTGTCCTCGTCGTTCGAACTGGAACAGGCTGCGGCGAATGCCAGCAACGCTCCCGACGTGCCGATCAGAAATCCGCGCCGGGTCAGCCGACCTGCGTCCGTTCGATCCATGCTCTTACCCCTTAAGTCCGCTCGTTCGGTAGGTAAGGCTAGCCGATGAATGTCGCATTCCGGTGAGTTCGACCGGCCCATTCGATGGCAGTACCGCGCCGTTCGGGCCAGTATGGAGACATGACGCGCCAGGGCCCCTCGAAAGACATCGACGAATCGGATCTCGAAGTCACGCACCCCAAGGACTACGCCGCCGGAGTGCCGGCCGTTCTGGTGTCGCTGCAACGAGGAATCGAGCAGATGGGAGCCCTGCGGACCGCCCGAACGCTCACCAGGCTCAACCAGCGTCACGGCTTCGACTGCCCGGGGTGTGCGTGGCCGGAGACTCCCGGACATCGCAAGCCCGCCGAGTTCTGCGAGAACGGAGCGAAGGCCGTTGCCGAGGAAGCAACGCTTCGCACGGTCACGCCTGAATTCTTCGCGGAGCACTCGATCGCCGACCTCGAAGGCAAGACCGATTACTGGCTCGGCCAACAAGGCCGACTGACGCACCCGATGGTCCTGACCCCGGGAGCAACCCATTACCAGCCGATCGACTGGGACGGCGCGTACGCACTGATCGCCGGACATCTGAACGGCCTCGCGTCGCCGGACGAAGCAGTGTTCTACACCTCCGGTCGCACGTCCAACGAAGCAGCGTTTCTCTACCAGTTGATGATTCGTAGCTACGGCACCAACAACATGCCCGACTGTTCCAACATGTGTCACGAGTCGTCCGGAAGCGCACTGACCGAATCCATCGGCATCGGCAAAGGCTCGGTGACGGTTCCCGACCTCGAGAACGCCGATCTCATCCTCATCGCCGGACAGAATCCCGGCACCAACCACCCTCGAATGCTCTCGACACTCGAGAAGGCAAAGGGCAACGGCGCCAAGATCATTGCCATCAATCCCCTCCCCGAGGCGGGATTGCGACGGTTCAAGGATCCGCAGAAAGTCTCCGGCGTGATCGGGCACGGAGTCGACATCGCGGACGAGTTCCTGCAGATCCGGCTGGGCGGCGACATGGCTCTGTTCCAAGGTCTGGGGAAGCTGCTGCTCGCGCAGGAAGATCGCGCTCCCGGCACCGTGGTCGATCGCGCATTCGTCGACCGCTACTGCGCCGGTTGGGACGAATACGAGAAGCACATCCGCGCGGTCGATCTCGACACGGTACTCGAGGCGACGGGCCTGTCGATGGCGCAGCTCGAGGAAACGGCTGCCGCGCTTGCCCGATCCGAGCGAACCGTCACCTGCTGGGCCATGGGCATCACTCAGCACACACACGGAGTCGCCACCATCGAAGAAGCGGTCAACCTGCTGCTCATGCGTGGAATGATGGGCAAACCCGGTGCCGGGGTCTGTCCGGTGCGAGGACACTCCAATGTCCAGGGTGACCGCACGATGGGCATCTGGGAGAAGATGCCGGAGGAGTTCCTGGCCGCGCTCGACACCGAGTTCTCGATCTCGAGCCCCCGCAAGCACGGGTGGGACACCGTCGACGCGATCCGCGCGATGAATGCAGGCAAGGCAAGCTTCTTCATGGCGATGGGCGGCAACTTCATCCAGGCCAGCCCGGACACCGCAGCCACCGAAACCGCGCTGCGCCAATGCGAACTCACCGTTCAGGTTTCCACCAAATTGAACCGAAGCCACGTCGTTCACGGGCAGACCGCAATCATCCTCCCCACCCTCGGACGCACCGACCTCGACGTCCAGGCCGGCGGAAAGCAGCTTGTCTCCGTGGAAGATTCGATGTCCATGGTGCACCTGTCGCGCGGACGCCTCACGCCGGTCAGCCCGTACCTACGTAGCGAAGTCGCCATCATCTGCCAACTCGCCCGCGAACTACTCGGCAGCGATCACTCCGTCCGCTGGTCGGCCTTCGAGGGCAACTACGACCTGATTCGCGACTCCATCTCACGAGTGGTGCCCGGATGCGAAAACTACAACACCCGGGTTCGCCAGCCGGATGGATTCCAGCTCCCACACCCACCGCGTGACTCGCGTGAGTTCCGCACGCACACCGGCAAAGCCAACTTCGGCGTGAACGAACTGCACTGGATACCCACTCCGAGCGGGCGCCTGATTCTGCAGACCATGCGCAGCCACGACCAGTACAACACCACGATCTACGGCCTCGACGACAGATACCGCGGTATCAAGGGCGGACGCAAGGTCATCCTCGTCAATGCCGAAGACATCACTGCACTCGGATTCCGCGACGGCGATCTCGTCGACATCGTGTCCGAGTGGACAACACCAGACGGAACACTCGAAGAGCGTCGGGTCACGGAATTCCGCATCGTCTCCTACGACACCCCCCGCGGCAATGCGGCGGCGTACTACCCCGAGACAAATCCGCTCGTTCCCCTCGAACACGTTGCAGCCAAGTCGAACACGCCGGTCTCGAAGGCCGTCACTGTTCGACTCGAAGCATCAGGCGCCTGAGATGGGACGGGTCACCGCACGAACACCGGTCGTTCGAATCTCGGGTGATCGGGTCGTCACGCGCCCCGACACGCTGGCCGTCGAAGAACCACTCGAAATGAGGGTTGGCGGTCAGGTGCTGGCCGTGACGATGCGAACACCAGGCAACGACGTCGACCTCGTCCACGGATTCCTTCTCAGCGAAGGCGTCATCGGTACCCGCGACGACGTGAGCGTCGTCCGGTACTGCGACGGCGTCGACGAAACCGGCGCGAACACCTACAACGTCCTCGACATCGCGCTCGCTCCCGGAGTGCCGTTGCCCGATCACACCACCGATCGCAACACCGTCGTCAGTTCCGCGTGCGGCGTGTGCGGCAAGACGTCACTCGATGCCGTCCGAACCACCACGCGGCATCCCCTGGTCGGTGACACGACTTCCGTCACCTCCACCGTCCTGTCGGCCATGCCGGTCACGCTTCGGGAGAGCCAACGGATCTTCGAGCGCACCGGAGGCCTGCACGCAGCCGGATTGTTCACCGCCACCGGCGAACTCCTGGCGCTGCGCGAGGACGTCGGCCGGCACAACGCAGTCGACAAGGTGATCGGTTGGGCAATCACCGACGGCCGAGTGCCGCTCTACGACACGATCCTGATCGTCAGTGGGCGGGCGTCGTTCGAACTCGTCCAGAAGGCCGTCATGGCGGGCATTCCGATTCTGGGCGCAGTCTCCGCGCCGTCGTCATTGGCCGTGGAGTTGGCACAGGAATCGGGGTTGACCCTCGCCGGTTTCATCCGCGGCGATTCGATGAATATCTACTCGCACCCGCACCGAGTCGAGGTCACGTCTGATTCGCGCGCAACTGAGCCGACAGTCGCACAGCGGAGTTGACCTCCCCGTAGCCCTCGTATCCACCCACTCGCTGCACGACCTCGAAGAACAGGTCTCCCCCGACCGTCGGGGTGAACAGGTGGAAGAACTCACCGCGGGCGTCAGCGTCGTAAAGGATTCCGGCGCTGCGCATCCGGTCGAGCAGTTCTGAATTCAGGCCGAAACGTGCGTCCAGATCGTCGTAGTAGTTCGGGGAAATGGGTAGCGGAGCAAAGCCCCAGTCCTGCATGGACGCAGCGGCACCGAAGATGTTCTCACACGCGAAAGCGACGTGGCTGACGCCGCCGCGACGGACCGTCGGCAGCCCGCTTCGACTGCCCTCCACCATGTTCAGTGAGATCCGCAGGGTATGTCCGTCACCGTCCTGAACGAGCGTAAGTGCCTGGCTCCGCATGAGTCCGACCGAATCGGTGACGTCCTGCCCCTCGTGCGGTTGCATCTCGAACACGGACCGCAGGAGCAGCATGATGCCGTCCCAACTCTCGGCCGGAACTGCCAGTGCCACGTGGTCGATCCCGGTGAACACTGCGCTCTGTTCACGATTGCGCTCGGCGGGCAGCGGGTAGATCTCGAATGCCGATTCCCACGCTGCAGCGCTGCCGGGGCCACGAAGGTCGATCGATGTCGCATCGGTGACCTTCAAGCGTACGACGTCCGGTACCTCGGAGTTCTCGTCGCTCGAACCGGGCAACTGCACGCGCGTCGCCGGTACTTCGAGAGCCAGAGCGCGCTCTCCCCACACTTCGGGTTCGGTTGCCCTGATGCCGATCTGAGTGAGAACCGGCAGATCCGCGGGCAGTCCGGGCGCCGTCCACGCCGTGCCCGCTGTCGCGTCGACGGCAACGGTGAGCGGTCCGTGCCGCCACAACTGCAAGTCGTGATCGTGGTGCCGTCCGACCAGATGAAAACCGACGCGAGAGAGCATCGAGTGCACCTGGTCCTGTTTAGCCGGACCCGCAGCGATTCGCAGAGACACGATCCCTTCGAGCGGGGTGCGCTCCGGGGCGGTGAACAGCGTGGGTCCACCGGCGGCAGGGTTCGCGGCGGCGACCTGTTCTTCCAGATGGAGGAGCGACCGATGAGCGTCGATTGCCGTCCGCTGGGTGTCCGCGCGGCGGAATACGTCGTTGAAGATCTCGAGCGACCACGGTCCGTCGTAACCGGTGGCGTAGACATGCTGAGCGAACGCACTGAGATCGAAGCTGCCCTGCCCCGGGAAGTTTCGGTGATGCCGGCTCCACTGGAGGATGTCCATCGCCAAGAACGGAGCGTCCGCCAACTGGAGGAAGAAGATCTTCTCGCCGGGAATCTCGCGAATTCCGGCGGGATCGTCACCGCGCGAGAGGATGTGAAAGCTGTCCAGACAGGTACCGAGCGAAGGATGGTCGACGCCCTCGACGATCTGCCACGCATGGCCGTACGTATTGACGTGGGCACCCCACGCGAGCGCCTCGTAGGCAACCTTCTTGCCGTGCTCGGACGCCAGTTCGGCGAGAGCTCCGAACTGCTCTGTCAACTGACCGTCATCGTGACTTGCGGTCGGCAGGGGCGAGGAGCACACCAGGAGCGTCTCGCACCCCAGTTGATCCATCAGCTCGAATTTGCGTTGCACTCGAACAAGATTCCGAGCAAATTGGGCCTCGTCCACCGTGTCGAAGTCACGGAACGGCTGATACAGATCGAGGGTCAAGCCCAGATCCGCAGCCCGCGTTCGTAATTCCTTCGGGGACCACGGCGAAGCGACAAAATCCGGCTCGAACACCTCGAAGCCGTCGAAGCCGGCAGCAGCGATGGCGTCGAGCTTCTCCTCGAAAGTCCCACTGAGCGATACCGTCGCGATCGACGTCCGGACCGGGGCACTCACAGCGCTGCCGCAGTCTGTTCGCCGTGCACGAGTTCCGTCATGTGCGCGAGCATCCGCTTACTGTCGGGCTCGATGCCCGTGAAGATCCGGAACGCGTCGACGGCCTGAAAGACAGTCATTCCGCCTCCGCTTAGCGTCGGGGCTCCGATCAACCTCGCTTGACGCAACAGCTCGGTCTCGAGCGGGCGGTAGACGATTTCCGCTACCCACAGATCTGGACGGAGCAGATCTGGCGAGAATGCCATTCCGGGATGAGCCGCCATTCCCATCGGCGTCGCGTGGATCAATCCGTTTGCGTTGCCGAGCACTTCGGCGAGGTCGTTCGTGTGCCGCGCCTCGACAACCTGCGCCGGAAACTGCTGCGCGAAGGTTTGTGCAAGTTCCTCCGCGCGAGGCAGGCTCGAATCGACCAACGTCAGTGTCCCGACACCGCGGGTGAGCGCTGCATAGGCAACCGCCGCACCGGCTCCGCCGGCACCGAGCTGCACGACGCGATCGAGCTGTGCTCCGGGAAGTCCGTCGTCGAAGTTGCGGCCGAAGCCCGACCAATCAGTGTTGTGTCCGATCGCCTTGCCGGAGTCGAAGAGGACCGTGTTCACCGCTCCGAGCCTGCTCGCATCCGGCGAGAGCTCGTCGAGGTGTTCGATCACCAACTGCTTGCACGGGTGAGTGATGTTGAGGCCGCGGAAGCCGAAACGTCTTGCATAGGTGAGAAGTTCACCGATGTCCGACGGCGCCATTCCCATCACGTCGAGATCGAGGATGCGGTAGACGTACGGCAGGCCCTGTCTGCGCCCTTCTTCCTCGTGCATGATCGGAGTCAAGGAGGCTCCGATTCCGGTGCCGATCAGACCGCAGAGGATCGAATCACTCATCAGTTCTTCCCTTCTCGGATGCAGACGAATTCCACTGCGGCGCTGTATCCGTCGATTCCCAATCCACAGATGACGGCGTCGGCGATGCCGGAGACATACGAGTGGTGACGGAAATCTTCGCGACTGTGGATGTTGCTGATGTGCACCTCCACGACGGGGGCATCGAGTGTGACCAGAGCGTCGCGCAACGCAACGGAGGTGTGCGAGTACCCACCGGGATTGATGACGATGCCCGCGACATTTCCCCTGGCCTCGTGGACCCAATCGATCAGTTGGCCCTCGTGGTTCGACTGCTTTGCCTCGACCACCACTCCGAACTTCTCGGCCGCCGCTTCACAGCGGGAAACGACGTCGTCCAGGGTGTCTCTCCCGTAGAACTCCGGTTGGCGCTGGCCCAACAAATTCAAGTTGGGTCCGTTGAGGACCAGAACCGGTAGAGATGGAGTCATCAGGGGCACCTCGGGGTTGACGCTCGAAACTAATGTACGAACTAGTGAGTTAGTTCACTGGACGTTACTCCCCCGACGCGAACTCGACAAGCAAAGTCGACAAACTGCTGGCAGATAGAGTGAGCACATGGTTTCCGAGCAGTCAGTGAACTCCGTGGTGTCGAAGCCGGAGAAACGACGCCGAAACAGCGATCTGACCAGGGTGAACATCATCGCCGTCGCCACCGAGGAGTTTGCCGACAAAGGCTTCGCCGGCGCCCGAGTCGACGAGATCGCAACCAAGACGCATACCACCAAGCGCATGATCTACTACTACTTCACCGACAAGGAAGGGCTGTACAAGTCGGTACTCGAGCATGCGTACAGCGTCATTCGTGCGCAGGAACGTGAACTCGACCTCGAGGGATTGAACCCCACGGCAGCAGTCCGCGCTTTGGCCGAACTCACCTTCGACCACCACGAACAGCACCCGAATTTCATTCGACTCGTGGCCAACGAGAACATGCTCCGCGGCGAGCACATCGAGAAATCCGAGTTACTCAGCGGCCTCGGCGCCCCTGCCGCCGACCTGGTCTCGCAGATCCTGCACGACGGGCAGCAGTCTGGGGCATTCCGCTCCGACGTCGATGCTCTCGATATTCACATGTTGATCAGCAGTTACTGCGTCTTTCGTATCGCCAATCGGTACACCTTCAAAGCGCTCTTCGACCGCGATCTGACCGACTCGACGCATCGTGAGCATCTTCGAACAATGCTCGGCGACATGGTTGTTGCGTTCCTGACCTCGAAGGCGCCGTCCTGACCTACCCCGAAGTCCGAAAAATCCCCCTACGGTGGTGAGTGGAACTCACAGCTGCCACCGGGAGGAATGACGTGACCGAGAATTACGTAGACGGGCTTTCACTCGAGGAGAAGGCGTCGTTGACGTCCGGCTCGGATTTCTGGCACAGCCAGTCCGTTGCCGGAATCGAATCGATACTCCTGACCGACGGTCCGCACGGAGTCCGGAAACAACCCGAGGGCGGCGACGCACTCGGACTCGGCCACAGCATTCCAGCGACGTGTTTCCCACCGGCGGTCGGGTTGGGCTCGTCGTGGAACCTCGACCTCATCCGCCAGGTCGGTGAGGCTCTGGGCAACGAAGCCAAAGCCGAACAGGTCTCGGTCCTCCTCGGCCCAGGCATCAACATCAAACGATCACCCTTGTGTGGCAGGAATTTCGAATACGTCTCCGAGGACCCATTCCTCTCCGGCCGCGTCGCGGCAGCGCTGATCACCGGCATCCAGTCTCGCGGCGTCGGAACCTCGCTCAAGCACTTCGCTGCCAACAACCAAGAACACGACCGGATGAGAGTCAGTGCCGACGTCGACGAACGGACGCTGCGCGAGATCTATCTGGCCGGCTTCGAATACGCCGTCAAGACCGCGGCCCCGACGACGGTCATGTGCTCGTACAACAAGATCAACGGTGTGTACTCGAGCCAGAACCATTGGCTGCTCACCGAGGTACTCCGCGAACAGTGGGGCTTCGACGGCCTCGTCGTTTCGGACTGGGGAGCGGTCAACGACCGCGTGGCGGCACTCGCCGCGGGCCTCGACCTGGAAATGCCGCCGACCGGAACCGATACCCAGATCGTCGACGCCGTGCGCGGCGGCGACCTTGACGAATCCGTGCTCACCACTGCCGCCGAACGACTGTCGACGCTGGTGAAACGCACCGCCGCCGCGCGCACGGAAGGCCACACGTACGACGTCGAGCGTCACCACGAACTGGCACGGACCGCTGCAGCGGAGTCCGCTGTCTTACTGGCCAACGACGGAGAACTACTGCCGCTGACCCCCGGCGGGCAAACTGTCGCGGTGATCGGCGAATTCGCGTGCAGCCCGCGGTACCAGGGGGCCGGCAGTTCACAGGTGGTTCCAACCAAGCTCGACAATGCCTTGGACGCGATCCTCGACCTCGAAGGCGCCGACCGCGTCACTTTCGCACCGGGCTTCACCTTCGACGGCACTCCGGACGACCACATGGTCACCGAGGCAGTCGACGCCGCACGCCGCGCTGACGTCGCGGTGCTGTTCCTCGGACTACCGTCCGCCACAGAATCCGAAGGATTCGACCGAACCGACATCGAACTGCCGGCTGACCAGATCGCCCTGCTGGAAGCGGTCCACGGCGCGAACCCGAACACGGTCGTCGTGCTCGCCAACGGCGGTGTGGTTTCGATCGAGCCTTGGAAGGATCATGCCGCCGCAATCCTCGAGGGCTGGCTACTCGGCCAGGCGGGCGGCTCGGCGATTGCCGATCTTCTGTTCGGCATCACGAATCCGTCCGGCCGCCTCACGGAGACCATTCCGCTTCGCCTCCAAGACAATCCGTCGTATCTGCATTTCCCGGGATCACAGCAGCACGTCCGCTACGGCGAAGGCCTGTACGTGGGATACCGCTACTACGACTCCGCGCTGCGCGAAGTGGCGTACCCGTTCGGGTTCGGGCTGAGCTACACCACCTTCGACATCACCGATACCTCCGTCGAGGCCGGTGAGAACTCCGCCGAAGTGACCGTCACCGTGCGCAACAGCGGCGACCGATCGGGCAGCACCGTCGTTCAGGTCTACGTCCACGACGCCTCGGCAAGCATCGATCGACCCGCGCAGGAATTGAAGGGCTTTGCCAAGGTTTACCTCGACCCCGACGAATCCGCGACTGTGGCCATCACGCTCGACACCAGGGCATTCGCCTATTGGTCCGTCGCGGCGCAGGACTGGGCGATCGAACCTGGCGACTACGAGATCCGCGTCGGCTTCTCGTCTCGGGACATCGCAACCACCGACACGATCACCCTGGCCGGGAACGTCGGCGTCGGCACGCTCGACGCCATGTCGACCATCGGCGAATGGCTCGCCCATCCCGTCGGCAGCGCAGTTCTCGGCGCCGCCATGGCTGCCGCAGCGGGCGACGGTGCACAGGCGGTCAGCCCCGAGATGATGGCACTCGCAGGCTCGATGCCGCTCGGAAAACTCGCCACCTTCGGCCTCGGCATCACCGAGGAACAGGTGGCGCAGTTGGTGGCGGCCGCCGCGCAGCCAGGCTCCTGACCGCCTGAACTGCGGTTTCGACGTGCGAAGAGTCCGCCGGTAGATTTTTATGAACTATTTGGTTAATAATCTTGTGTAGTTGCTGTGGCGTCGGTTACATTCCTTGTATCGCTCTCCGCACAGACGTTCTCGATACGAACACCCTCGACGAACATCATCGGCGGATGTAGAGCCTCCACGACGCTTCCACCCAGGAGATGAGCATGTCAGCTAGCACGGTTACACCGTCCGGCCCCGAGGCGGGATCCTTGGCCAGGCCGGACACGACCAAGGTCAAGCGCGCCGCAACGTCGTCGTTTCTCGGCAGCATGCTCGAGTACTATGACTTCTACATCTACGCCTCCGCCGCTGCACTCATCTTCCCCACCGTGTTCTTCCCGGACAGCGGACATGCGGCACTGCTTTCGCTGGCCACCTTCGGTGTCGCGTACGTCGCGCGTCCCCTCGGCGCTGTAGTCCTCGGCCATTTCGGTGACCGCGTCGGCCGCAAGAAGATCATGCTGCTCACGCTCATCATGATGGGCGCAGCAACATTCCTCATCGGATGTATTCCCAGCGCGGATTCGATCGGAGTTCTTGCACCGATACTGCTGGTCCTGATGAGAATCGCTCAGGGCATCTCCGCCGCTGGCGAACAGAGTGGCGCCAGCTCACTGACTCTCGAACACGCTCCCGAAGGTCGACGGGCATTCTTCTGCAGCTGGACCCTCAACGGCACCCAGGCCGGCTTCATCCTCGCCAGCCTCGTCTTCCTGCCCATCGCCGCACTCCCCGACGACATCCTCTACACGTGGGGCTGGCGAATCCCGTTCTGGGGCAGCCTGATCGTTCTCGTGGCTGCATACATCATGCGTCTCAAGCTCGAAGAGCCGGAAGAGTTCACCGAGCAGCAGGAGTCGAAGGCCGTCGCCAAATTGCCTGTTGCCGATCTCCTTCGCACCCACAGCGCAAATCTGATTCGCGTGATCTGCTGCGCTTTCATCGCCGTCGTCTCGACCATCTTCTCCGTCTTCGGACTCGCCTTCGCGACCACCGAGGAAGTGGGGATCCCGAAGTCGACCATGCTCTGGGTGGCTATCGCAGCCAACGCCGTGGCCTTGCTCAGCCAGCCCGCCTGGGCGATTCTCTCCGACCGGATCGGTCGCAGGCCGCTGTTCATCGGTGGCGCCCTCGGTAGCGCGGTGTTCATCTACGTGTACTTCGGCGCAATCGCCAGCGGCAACGTCCCGCTGATCTTCCTGGCCGCAATCGGATTGATGTCCGTCTTCTACGCTGCCCCGAATGCCATCTGGCCGTCGTTCTACTCCGAAATGTTCAACACCAAGGTCCGCTACTCCGGCATCGCGATCGGCACCCAGGTCGGCTTCGCCCTCGCAGGCTTTGCGCCCGCCATCGGCAACGCCCTCATGGGCGGGGACAAGACACACTGGATGCCCGTTGCCATTCTGACATCGGTGGCCTGCGTCATCTGCGCGATCTCCGCGTTCACCGCCAAGGAGACGTTCCGCACTCCCCTCAAGGAACTCGGCAACCCGATCTAGCCGAACACCCCCCAGACACCCTGCACGAACGACTGTGGCCCGGCATCTCGCGAGAGATACCGGGCCACAGTCGTTTTGAAGTTTCTACGCCGTCTTGTCGCGACGCTCGCCACGCTCCGGCTTACGCGGAACGATGGTCGGAAGTACGTTGTCGTTGACGGTCTCCGCGGTGACGACCACCTTTTCGACGTCGTCACGGCTGGGGATGTCGTACATCACCGGAAGAAGAACCTCTTCCATGATGGCGCGCAGGCCACGAGCGCCGGTTCCACGCAAGATCGCCTGATCGGCAATAGCGTCGAGCGCTTCTTCGGTGAACTCGAGTTCGACGCCGTCCATGTCGAAGAGACGACGGTACTGCTTGACGAGAGCGTTCTTGGGCTCCGACAAGATCTGAACGAGCGATTCCTTGTCGAGGTTGGTCACCGACGCGATCATCGGCAAACGGCCGATGAACTCGGGAATCAGACCGAACTTGATCAAATCCTCCGGCATGACCTCGGCGAAACGATCGACCGTATCCAGTTCGGCCTTCGACCGAACCTCGGCGCCGAAACCGATACCGCGCTTGCCGACACGATCGGAGACGATCCGCTCGAGACCAGCGAAAGCGCCCGCGACGATGAACAGCACGTTCGTGGTGTCGATCTGAATGAATTCCTGGTGCGGATGCTTGCGACCACCCTGCGGCGGGACGCTCGCCTGCGTACCTTCGAGGATCTTCAGCAACGCCTGCTGAACACCTTCGCCGGAGACGTCACGCGTGATCGACGGGTTCTCGCTCTTGCGAGCGATCTTGTCGACCTCGTCGATGTAGATGATTCCGGTCTCGGCGCGCTTGACGTCGTAGTCGGCAGCCTGAATCAGCTTGAGCAGAATGTTCTCGACGTCCTCACCGACGTAGCCGGCCTCGGTCAACGCCGTCGCATCGGCGATGGCGAACGGGACGTTGAGCATCTTCGCGAGAGTCTGAGCGAGGTACGTCTTGCCACAGCCGGTGGGGCCGAGCATCAAGATGTTGGATTTTGCGAGCTCAACCGTCTCACCCCGCGCATCACGGCCCTTGTCTCCGGCCTGAATGCGCTTGTAGTGGTTGTAGACGGCCACGGCCAGCGTCCGCTTGGCGGAATCCTGACCGATGACGTAGTTCTCGAGGAATTCTCGGATCTCCGCAGGCTTGGGAAGCTCGTCGAGCTTGACCTCGCTCGACTCGGCCAATTCCTCTTCGATGATCTCGTTGCAGAGGTCGATGCACTCGTCGCAGATGTACACCCCGGGTCCTGCAATGAGCTTTTTGACCTGCTTCTGACTCTTGCCGCAGAAAGAGCACTTGAGCAGATCCCCGCCGTCGCCGATGCGTGCCATCTCGTGAGGTCCCTACTTTCCATCATGTACGTGCACTCGCCGCCACTCGATCGGTCGAGACGCTCCGCAGTACTCGGTATCAGATCAGAAGTTGTCAGATCAGAAGTTGTCGGATCAGACAAACTGATCAACAAACCGATCGAACAAATCTGGTCGAACAATCGCAGAACGCCGGTCGAGAACCAGCCCGTGAAGTGACGGTACCCGCAGATCCCGAACGGGGTCGACCTGTTCTCGGCGTTTCGCCTGCGGATAAAAAAGAAAAGAGTCGAGATCTCAGCCTGGCGAGCGCTCCACCAGGCACTTCTCGACGTGTCCGCCTCGTGTCGGGAATCGGAATA
Source organism: Rhodococcus sp. AQ5-07 (assembly GCF_009707305.1). Classification (NCBI taxonomy): domain Bacteria; kingdom Bacillati; phylum Actinomycetota; class Actinomycetes; order Mycobacteriales; family Nocardiaceae; genus Rhodococcus; species Rhodococcus sp. AQ5-07. The sequence continues at coordinate 2,455,027 of NZ_CP046099.1, forward strand.
CAGATCCTCGACACGAGGCGGAAATCGACTACTTCTGTGCGCTGAGCTTCCGGTAAGCCAGCACGTCGTCGATGATGCCGTACTCCTTGGCCTGCTCGGCCGTGAGGATCTTGTCGCGATCGGTGTCGACGCGGATGGTCTCCGGATCCTTGCCAGTGTGCAGCGACAGCGTGCTCTCCATGAGTCGACGCATACGCTCGATTTCCGCAGCCTGGATCTCCAGATCGGAAACCTGACCCTGGATGCCGCCCGTGGCCGGCTGGTGAATCAGAATGCGCGAGTTGGGGAGCGCGAAGCGCTTGCCCGGCGTACCACCGGCGAGAAGCACAGCAGCTGCCGAAGCAGCCTGACCGAGGCAGACGGTGGAGATGTCGGCACGGACGTACTGCATCGTGTCGTAGATCGCCATCAGCGCGGTGAACGAACCACCGGGCGAGTTGATGTACATGGTGATGTCGCGGTCCGGATCCTGCGATTCGAGAACCAGCAACTGTGCCATGAGGTCGTTGGCGGAGACGTCGTCGACCTGCGAGCCGAGGAAGATGATGCGCTCCTCGAACAGCTTGTTGTACGGGTCGGACGTCTTGACGCCGTAGCTGGTCTGCTCCGTGAACTGGGGCAGGATGTAACGCGATTGGGGGCCCGACGGCGCCTGGCCGCCCAGCGAGTTAGCTCCGAAAAGATTGGTCATCAGTTCTCCAAAGTATGAATTGGGCAGCGAGAGGATGGACGAACCGGCTCAGTTGCCGGTGCCGCCGGCCTGATTCGCACGGGAGACGACGTGGTCGACGAAGCCGTACTCGAGAGCTTCCTTCGCCGTGAACCAACGGTCACGGTCGGAGTCCGCGGTGATCTGCTCGACCGTCTGGCCGGTGTGCTGAGCGATCAGCTCGGCCATTTCGCGCTTGGTGTGCTTGAACTGCTCGGCCATGATCGCGATGTCACTGGCGGAACCACCGATACCGGCGGACGGCTGGTGCATCATGATGCGGGCGTGAGGCAGTGCGTAACGCTTGCCCTTGGTGCCTGCCGAGAGCAGGAACTGACCCATCGACGCCGCAAGGCCCATACCGAAGGTGGCGATGTCGCACTCGGCGAACTGCATCGTGTCGAAGATCGCCATACCTGCGGTGACAGATCCACCGGGCGAGTTGATGTAGAGCGAGATGTCTCGCGTCGGGTCCTCGGCCGAGAGCAGCAGGATCTGCGCGCACAGCTTGTTGGCGATGTCGTCGTCGACCTGGGTACCGAGGAAAATGATGCGCTCTCGCAGCAAGCGCTCGTACACCGAGTCGCTGAGGTTCAACCCAGCGGTCGCTGAAGTCATGGCGGGACTCTGCAAAGTCTCCAGGTGATTGGAAGTCACGGTACCTGCCTTCTATGTGGATCTACTTGTGCGGTGGATCGTCTATGCGAAACACTTCTACTGACACAGACAGTAACGAAGTAGGGCGGCACCGGAGTCCCGGTGCCGCCCTACTTCGCTCAAAGCGGAAAACTCGGTGCAGTCGATCGTGGTGAAAACACCCGTCCGCCTGCGTTTTTACTTGTCTTCGCTCTCGGCGGAATCAGACGCATCCGCTTCGGTTTCGTCCTCGCTGCTGCCGAACAGTTCAGCGGTGTCGACAACGGCGCCGGAGGTGTCCTTGACACCGGCCGACTCGACGACGGACGCGAGAGCCTTGCCACGACGGACGTCTGCGAAGACGGCGCCGAGCTGGTTGGCCTGCTGGATCTGCTGGATGAACTGCTCAGGAGCCATGCCGTAACGCTGCGCCTGGAACAGGATGCGCTCGGTGAGCTCGTCCTGACCGACGGTGACGTTGCCCGCATCGGCGATCGAGTCGAGCAAGAGCTGCGTCTTGACGGAGCGCTGAGCGGCTTCCTGGGCATCCTTGTCGAACTCTTCGCGGCTGCTGCCCTGCTCTTCGAGGAGCTTGTTCAGTGCCTCTTCGTCGTGATCGAGACCGTGAACGGCGTCGTGCAGTGCAGCATCGACCTCAGCCTTGACGACGGCTTCCGGCAACGGAACCTCGACGGTCTCGAGCAGCTGCTCGAGAACCTTGTCGCGGATCTGACCGGCCTGCTCGACCTTGCGGACGCGTGCGACGCGCTCGCGGAGGTCAGCCTTCAGTTCTTCCAGGGTGTCGAACTCGCTGGCGAGCTGAGCGAACTCGTCGTCCTCAGCCGGAAGCTCGCGCTCCTTGACCGTCTGCACGGTCACGGTGACAACAGCTTCCTTGCCCGCGTACTCGCCGGCGACCAGCGTCGACGTGAAGTCCTTGGACTCCCCCGCCTTGAGGCCGATGATGGCTTCGTCGAGGCCCTCGATGAGCTGGCCCGATCCGACCTCGTGCGACAGTCCGCTAGCGGTTGCCTCGGCAACGTTCTCGCCGTCGACGGTGGCCGACAGGTCGATGGAGACGAAGTCGCCGTCCTCGACTGCGCGGTCGACGCCGGTGAGGGTGCCGAAACGCTGACGCAGCGAAAGCAACTGCTCTTCGATGGCTTCGTCGGTGATCTCGATCGGATCGACCTCGACGTTGATGGAGCTGAAGTCAGGGAGCTCGATCTCGGGGCGCACGTCGACCTCGGCGGTGAACTCGAGGAGCTCGCCGTCTTCGATCTTGGTGACCTCGATCTCGGGCTGGCCGATGGCCTTCACGCCGGCGCTGGTGACAGCCTCGGAGTAACGCGACGGCAGAGCGTCGTTGACGACCTGCTCGAGCACAGCGCCGCGACCGACACGTGCTTCGAGGAGGCGAGCCGGAGCCTTGCCGGGACGGAAGCCGGGGAGACGAATCTGCTGCGCGAGGGCCTTGTAGGCCTTGTCGAAATCAGACTTGAGTTCCGCGAAGGGCACCTCAACGTTGATACGGACTCGCGTCGGGCTGAGCTGCTCGACGGTGCTCTTCACGAAACTTCGCTCCTTCGTCTGGTCTTGCTCACAACTTGTGTTGAATCGGTACTGCTGTGTGTTCGGTACTGCGGGTGTTCGGTACTGCTGTCTGGCGCGGCACTTCACTCCCGGACTTACTGGAGGTGAAGTGCCATGTACGTACTTGTCGGGATGACAGGATTTGAACCTGCGACCCTCCGCTCCCAAAGCGGATGCGCTACCAAGCTGCGCTACATCCCGTTTCCGATCACATGAAACACACGATACGGCCATCCGAGGCCACAAAGACAGCGGGCCACAAAGGCAGCCACCATCGGTGACCGCGCACAACCCTATCGCGCTCACTACTCTCTCACGAACCCGACCGTCGTTTGTACACGGCCCGCCTGTCCGACCCCGTCAGTATGTCATCCGACCGCCGCCACATACAGCCTTGGCTGAACGAAACGTGATGACAGCCGGAATTAGAAGCCGGGCCGCAAGGCAAGACACCCCGACTCGCCGGGCATTTCGGCAATTCCCCAGGTGAACGACGGTATCGAACTTCTCCAACCCCCCGATTATGAAATCCGGTGGGGCATTGGGTACAGTTTCGTATCGCAGACGACGAACACGGCGATCCCGAGTTGTCGTATGCACGGGGATGTAGCTCAATGGTAGAGCCTCAGTCTTCCAAACTGATCACGCGGGTTCGATTCCCGTCATCCCCTCCATGAGGAGGGAAACTCCACAAAAATCCGCATCGGCCTGGCCGGTGCGGATTTTTTGTGTTCAGACTTTGTGCACTCAGGCCACTCCCCTGTGGTCCGTATCCTGGAGTTGTCCGGATCGATTCTGCTCGGGAGGCCACTCGTGACCACGATTCTTCTCATACTCGTCGTTCTGGCCGTAGTCGTATTTCTGGTCATGAAAAGCCAGCAACGCGGTTCCGGCCACAGCGCAACACAACTCGACGACGCGAAAGCCGATGCCAGGCAGGCGATCGAACGCCTCGGCGGTCAGGTCTACAACCTGACCGGCAGTGACGACGCGTCGCGCCAAGCCCTCGCCGACGCGGCCGAACGGTACAACGCCGCAGGCTCGCAGATCGATCAGGCCGCAACGCCGGCGCAGGCACGTCTCGCGAAACAGACTGCGCTGGAAGGGCTTTACTACATCCGCGCGGCGCGGGTGGCAATGGGCATGGATCCGGGACCGGAAGTTCCTTCCATCGACGGACAGAAGGCTGCGGGTTCGGTCACCGAAGACCGTGAGGTCGAATTCGAGGGCCGCAAGGTCGCGGCATCACCCAATCCGTCGTCGCACACACCCAACTACTACCCCGGTGGCCGAGTCGCCGGACGCCCGGTCCCGGCCGGCTGGTATTCCGAACCCTGGTGGAAGCCTGCCCTCGTCGCCGGCGCCTGGGGTCTGGGTTCGATGATGCTGTTCTCGACCATGTTCTCCGGCATGGCCGGGGTTCCTTACGGCGCAGAAGCTTTCGCGCAGGGTGGCGATACGGGAGCCGGCGACTCGGGAGATCAGGGTATGGACGCCGGTGACTCCGGCGCGGAACAAGGAAGTGTCGACAACACCGATTTCACCGCAGACGGTGGAGGCAGCGACTACGGGGACTTCGGAGGCGGCGATTTCGGCGGCGGAGACTTCGGCGGCTTCGACTTCTAAACCGACTGGCACACCGGGCACCAGAACAGGTTTCGCGCCTCCATGACGGAATGCAGGATCGGTGTGCCGCACACGCGGCACGGCGATCCTGCTCTTCGGTAAACGTAAGTCCGCGGACGATCCTTCGCGTACGCCGGATCACCGTTGTCGTGCTCGGCGCGAACGACGTGCATCTTCCCGCGCCTGACACCAACCTTCATCAATTCGACAAGATCTGCCCACATGGCAGTCCATTCGTCGTGAGAGATGAGATTCCCCGGTCGTTCAGGGCTGATTCCGTGACGAAAGAGAAGTTCGGCGCGATAGACGTTGCCGACACCCGCCAGGACCGCTTGATCCATGAGCAGCGCGCCGATCGCCTTCTTGGACTTGGAGATTCGCACCCATGCCTGGTGTGGATCCGCGCCTCGGCGCAGTGGGTCCGGCCCGAGTCTGGCCTCGATCGCGGCAACCTGAGGCGGCAGCATGACTTCGCAGGCGGTGGGACCACGAAGGTCGGTGCCGAAATCGGCACCGACCATTCGCATCCGGACCTGGCCTACCGGTTCTTCCATCGGCAGGGCGGAGTCGGTGAACTTTCCGTACAGCCCGAGGTGTACGTGAACTGTCAATCCGTTGTCATAGGTGTGCCAGAGGTGCTTCCCCCAGGCATCCGAGGACGTGAGTACGTGTCCGTCCACCAGACGCGCGTCCTCGGCGAATCTGCCTTGCGGGCTGAGGACGCGGACCGGTGAACCGACGAACTTGCGGGCATGCAACCGTGCCAGTCGATGCAGGGTATGACCTTCAGGCACGGAACAACTTTCGGATCAGGCTTGCGGCAGAGCCGGTGCGACGCCGGTCTTCTCGTACTCGGACAAGATGTCGATACGACGCTGATGACGCTCTTCACCCGACCATGCGGTGGCGAGGAAAGCGTCGACGATGGCGAGTGATTCCTCGAGGGAATGCATACGTCCACCGATGCCGATCAGCTGAGCGTTGTTGTGCTCGCGGGCCAGCTTCGCCGTTTCGACGCTCCAAGCGAGAGCGCACCGTGCGCCGGGAACCTTGTTCGCGGCGATCTGCTCACCGTTGCCACTGCCACCCAGGACGATTCCCAGGCTGCCCTCGTCGGCAACGACGCGCTTTGCGGCTTCGATGCAGAATGCCGGGTAGTCGTCCACGGCGTCGTACTCGTGAGCACCACAGTCGATGGCCTCGTGGCCGTTCGCTTTGAGGTGTTCGATGATCTCGTTCTTACGTTCGAATCCGGCATGGTCGGCACCCAGGTATACGCGCATGGCGACAATTCTCTCAGGCTCGACCAGCCGGGCGCACCCGGGTCGACGTCACACTTTCAGGAACACGCATCGCCGCGCGAGCGCACCTATCGTGGTGCCCATGTACCCCGTCAACGGCCAGGCCGCTGCACCCGCCGTTCGTGTGTCACCAGGCAGTGACGCGGTTCGCCACCCGTGGGAAATCCCGCTACTCGTGCTCGCCGTTCTGACGACAGTCGTCACCTATGTGGTGGCGATCGTTCTGATCGCTGCGGGTGATCTGTCGACGTGGATCCTCGTGGTGCTCGCGGCTCCGATCCTGCTGTTCCTCGCGCGAGGTCAGCTGTACGGATCGCAGCAGGTCAACGGAATCAAGATGACGCCTTCGCAATTTCCGGAGGGGTATCAGCTGGTTGCCGAGGCCGCGGCACGGTTCGGCATGAAAACTCCGCCGGATGCCTACGTCGTGCTGGGGAACGGACGGATCAACGCATTTGCGTCAGGGCACGGATTTCGGCGTTTCGTCGTCGTCTACAGCGACCTGTTCGAGGTCGGTGGGCAGGCCCGCGAGCCCGATGCGCTCGCATTCATCATCGGTCACGAGGTCGGCCACATCGCTGCTGGGCATGCGTCGTACTGGCGCCAGTGGGGACAGTTCGCGTCGAACTACATTCCGGTGATCGGATCTTCGCTGTCGCGTTCCATGGAGTACACGGCAGACAACTTCGGTTTTCACATGCGCCCACAGGGAGCACCGGGCGCCATGGGTGTCCTCGGCGCCGGAAAGTATCTCGTGGGTCTGGTCGGATTCGACGAACTCGCCGATCGCGCGACACTCGAATCCGGTTTCTTCCCGTGGTTCGTCAACATCTTGTCGTCGCATCCGGTGCTGACCTGGCGTGCGGCCGCGCTTCGCAACCGCACGCACTCAGGGCATCTGTTCTTCCGGCCCGGTCAGCTCTACCGAAATCCGGCGCTCACTACCGCTCAGTCGAACTGAGGATCCTCGTTGCGGGTCCGCTTGAGCTCGAAGAAGTGCGGGTAGCCGGCCAGCGCGACGGCGCCGTCCCACACCTTGCCTGCATCCTCGCCGCGCGGGATACGTGACAGCACGGGACCGAAGAACGCCACGCCGTTGACATGGATCGTCGGGGTTCCGACGTCGGGTCCGACGGCGTCCATGCCCTTGTGGTGGCTCTCACGCAGTGCCTCGTCGTACTTGTCGGTGTCGGCAGCCTCGGCCAGTTCGGGCGGCAGTCCGACCTCGGCGAGCGACGACTTGATGACGTCGGCGAAGTCCTTGTTGCCCTCGTTGTGAATCTTCGTACCCATGGCCGTGTACAGCGGCAGCAGGATCTCGTCACCCTTCAGCTGCGCTGCAGCGATAGCGACGCGGACCGGGCCCCAGGCCTTGGTCATCATCTCGCGATACTCGTCGGGGAGGTCGCGGCCCTCGTTGAGAACCGCAAGGCTCATCACGTGGAACTTGGCCTCGATGTCGCGTACCTGCTGGGCCTCGAGAATCCAGCGCGAGGTGATCCAGCACCACGGGCAGAGCGGGTCGAACCAGAAGTCAGCAGTGTCCGTGGTCTTACTCGAGGTTGCGCTCACGAAGAAACTCCCTATCAGTTCATGTCGGTCAGGTTCTGTCAGTTCGGGGACATACTCCCGTTCTGCCAACAATCATGAACCCGCAATCCTTCCCGCGCTTTCCCCCGAACCACCTTCCGATCGCAGTAGTGTCGAAAAGAAACGAGTACGAAGGAGTGGTTCAGTAATGAGCACCAACCGGAGATTCGTGATCGTCGGCGGCGGGCTCGCGGGCGCAAAGATCGCAGAAGCCCTGCGTGACAGAGATTTCGACGGTGAGATCACCGTATTGAGCGAAGAAGACCACCTTCCGTACGAGCGGCCGCCGCTGTCGAAAGAGTTCTTCGCAGGCAAGAAGACACTCCCCGAATTCACCGTCCACGACGGCGAGTGGTTCCGCGACCATCACATCGATCTTCGTCCGGGAACGACGGCAACGGCCATCGACCCCGCTGCGCACACCGTGTCACTTCCGGACGGTTCCACGATCAGCTACGACAAGCTCGCCTTGGCCACCGGCTCACGTTCGCGGCGCCTCGACATCCCGGGGTCCGACGCCGAGGGCGTTCACTACGTGCGAACAGTCGATCAAGCCGCTGCGCTACTGCGCACCCTGGCCGCCGACAAGAAACTCGTCGTGATCGGTGCCGGCTGGATCGGTCTCGAAATTGCCGCGTCGGCTCGCGGTTTCGACGTCGACGTCACCGTGCTCGAACATGCCGGCCTTCCGCTCGAATCGACCCTGGGCCCGGAAATGGGTGAGGTCTTCGCCGCTCTGCACCGCCAGAACGGCGTCGACTTGCGCACCGGCACGGACGTCAGCGCAATCTCTGTCGACGGCGATCACGCCGCCGGCGTCACTTTGAGCGACGGCACCGTGATTCCGGCCGACGCCGTGTTGATTGCTGTCGGCGCGTTGCCGAACACCGAGTTGGCGTCGGAGGCGGGTATCGACGTCGACAACGGAGTTCTCGTCGACGCCGGTCTGCAGAGCAGCGACCCCGACGTCGTTGCAGTAGGCGACATCGCGGCCGCACAGCATCCGATTCTGAATGCACGAATTCGGGTGGAGCACTGGGCAAACGCACTCAACCAACCCGAGACGGCCGCAGACACCATGTTGGGTCGGCCCGCCGAGTACGTGCGCATGCCGTATTTCTTCACCGATCAGTACGACCTCGGGATGGAATACGTGGGTCACGCGCCGCACGGCGGCTACTCCCGTGTCGTCACTCGCGGCGACGTCGACAAGCGCGAGTTCCTGGCCTTCTGGCTCGATTCCGCGAACAAGGTGCTCGCCGGCATGAACGTGAACATCTGGGATGCCGGTGACGCCATCAAGGAATTGGTCGCCTCTTCGCGTCCTGTCGATCCGGAGCGGCTGGCCGATCCGGAGATTCCGCTGGCAGAAGTGTCCGCTTGAGTAAAGCCGTTCTCTTCGTGATGGGATGGACGTAATAGATCCGCACCATCTACGAGGAGATCTTTGTGGTCGCACCGAACCTGACACGCGAAACCGCAGCGCAACGGTCAGCAATCCTGACCGTCGAGAACTATCTGATCGAACTCGATCTCACCGACGGCAACGACGCACCCGGCGAGGAGACGTTCTCTTCGAAGACCACCGTCACGTTCACGGCTACGGCCGGAGCAAGCAGCTTCATCGACATCGTCGCGGCCCGAGTCCATTCCGCGGTCCTCAACGGCACCGCACTCGACGTCTCCGACTACGACGAGTCGACGGGCATCAGCCTTCCCGACCTCGCTGCCGACAACGAGTTGGTCATCGAGGCCGATTGCATCTACTCCCACACCGGCGAGGGACTGCACCGATTCGTCGACCCGACCGATGACGCCGTCTACCTCTACTCACAGTTCGAGACGGCTGACGCCAAGCGCATGTTCGCGTGCTTCGATCAGCCCGATCTGAAGGCCACGTTCGACATCCACGTCACCGCTCCCACGTCGTGGAAGGTCATCTCCAACTCCGCGGTCGTCGAGACCCTTGCCGCCGATCCCGGCAAGCACGTTTTCCTGACCACCCCGAAGATGAGCACGTACCTGGTGGCGCTCATCGCCGGTCCCTACGCGCAGTGGACCGACAACTACTCCGACGAGCACGGCGACATCCCGCTCGGAATCTTCTGCCGCGCTTCGCTGGCCGAGTTCATGGACGAGGAGCGGCTCTTCACCGAGACCAAGCAGGGATTCGACTTCTACCACCGCAACTTCGGTGTTCCCTATGCCTTCGGCAAGTACGACCAGCTCTTCGTCCCCGAATTCAATGCGGGCGCGATGGAGAATGCCGGCGCCGTGACCTTCCTCGAGGACTACGTCTTCCGGTCCACGGTGACCCGCTACTCGTACGAGCGTCGTGCCGAGACGGTGCTGCACGAAATGGCGCACATGTGGTTCGGCGACCTCGTCACGATGGCGTGGTGGGACGACCTGTGGCTCAACGAGTCGTTCGCGACCTTCGCTTCGGTCCTGTGCCAGACCGAGGCCACGGAGTACACGAACGCCTGGACGACGTTCGCCAACGTCGAGAAGTCGTGGGCATACCGCCAGGATCAGTTGCCGTCGACGCACCCGATTGCCGCGGACATTCCGGACCTGGCTGCCGTCGAGGTCAACTTCGACGGCATCACCTACGCGAAGGGCGCCAGCGTCCTCAAGCAGTTGGTCGCATACGTCGGACTCGAGCCGTTCCTCGCCGGACTGCGTGAGTACTTCCGTGAGCATGCATTCGGAAACGCAACATTCGACGATCTGCTGGGCTCACTCGAAAAGTCCTCGGGCCGTGACCTTTCCGACTGGGGTCGACAGTGGCTCAAGACCACCGGTTTGAACATCCTGCGCCCCGACTTCGATGTCGACGCAGACGGAAAGTTCACCCGCTTCGCCGTCCTGCAGGACGGTGCGGCACCAGGCGCCGGCGAGCGGCGAATCCACCGGATCGCCATCGGCATCTACGACGACGTCGACGGCAAGTTGGTACGAAGCCATCGCGTCGAACTCGACCTCGATGCCGTGGAAAGCACGGATGTCCCCGAACTTGTCGGCGTCGCCCGCGGTGCACTCGTGTTGGTCAACGACGACGATCTCACCTACGGCTCCGTGCGACTCGATCCCGAATCTTTGGCGACGGCGATCGAGCGGGTCGGCGACATCACCGACTCACTCCCCCGCACCCTGGTCTGGTCGGCGGCGTGGGAAATGACCCGTCAGGCCGAACTGAAGGCACGCGACTTCGTCGCGCTGGTCGAGCGCGGCATCAGTTCGGAGACCGAAGTCGGTGTGGTGCAACGTCTCTTGCTCCAAGCCCAAACCGCCATCGGCTCCTACGCAGATCCGGCCTGGGCCGAGGCCGAAGGCGCGGCGAGCTTCGCCAATCGGTTGCTCGAACTCGCACGTGAGGCAGAGGCCGGGTCCGACCACCAGCTGGCATTCGTCAACGCACTCACCGGTGCAGCACTCTCCCCGTGGCACACCGAGGTACTGCGCGAATTGCTTGACGCCGATCCCTCCACCGTTGGGCTCGACGGCCTGATCGTCGACACGGACCTGCGCTGGCGCATCGTCGGGGCACTGGCAGCTGCCGGTGAGATCGACGCCGAAGGAACCGCAACTCCGTTCATCGACGCCGAAGCCCAGCGTGACCCGACCGCTGCGGGCGCTCGTCAGGCCGCGGCGGCCGCAGCCGGACGTCCGCAGGCCGCGGTCAAGGAAGAGGTCTGGGCGAAGGTCGTAGGCGACGACTCGGTGCCCAACATCACCGCACGATCGATCATCGGCGGGTTCGCTCGCGAAGGCCAGGACGAATTGCTCGAACCCTTCGTCTCCCGTTACTTCGCCGACATCGCGGCGGTGTGGGAACGACGCTCGAGCGAAGTGGCACAGACCGTCGTCATCGGGCTGTACCCGGCGTGGTCGATCTCCGCAGAATCCGTCGCGGCGGCAGACCGATTCCTCGAAGGCGACATCCCTCCCGCGTTACGTCGTCTGGTCGTCGAAGGCCAGGCCGGTGTGGTTCGTTCACTCGCAGCACGAAAGTTCGACGCGAGCTGACATGCGAAAGGCCGGTGCCCGCGTCGATTCTCACGAATCGACGCGGGCACCGGCCGGTGTCTGACAAACAGTTACGGCGCTGAAATTGCGGCTGCCATAACGCGGATGGCACTGATCAGTCCGTCGATCAGGTTGCCTTCACTGAAGGATGCAACAGCTGCCGTTGCTCCGAGCTGGGTAACGCGATCAGTGACCCGATCGGCGATTGCCCGCCCGCTGCGTACCTCGACGGTGCGCTGGTTGGGCGAGACGGCGATCAGCACGGAACGCTCGGCTTCGGGCGTGGTCGGGAACAGTGCGTCGGCACCCGCTGCCGGATCAGAACCGAGATCACCGATGTAGGCGTTGAATCGCACCTTGGTGGCCCGCGTCGCTTCGGTCATCGCGACGTCGAGCGCGACCAGATCCATGGTCTCGAACGGAAGATCGTCGGTGAACGGCTCGCCGATGCGGTGCACACCGGAAACGCGTCCGCTGGACGTGACGACGCTGCCGACGGGCAGGTCCTCGGGCGCTACTGCGAGCGCGGTCGAATGATCACCACTTGCCACTTGCGGACCCTCCGATCAGATCAGCCGAACCGGCTTCGATTGCGTGTGCACTGCCGTGATGGCCACCGCGAACGGTGACTTCGTCGACAGCACTCCACAGCACGGGAGCGTGATCCCACGACTCACCGAGATGGAACGCCGGCGGAACCGGTCCCGGCGTCTTCTTCCCGAGGAAGGACGCAGCCGCGAAGAACGCGGTGATCAAGGCCGGAATCCCAACGTATATCAGTACTACCTCGAGAATGCTCACACCAGATAACGTAGCCCAGAACGCCAGGAAGGAAAGCGTCAGGGCCACAAATTCTCGGGCAATTTCGTTTCGGTGACGACAGAACGCGGCTCAGGCTGCGCCCACGCCGACACATAGCTCAGGCTGCGCCCACGCCGACACATAGCTCAGGCTGCGCCCACGCCGACACATAGCTCAGGCTGCGCCCACGCCGAGATACGGCATCCACGCCGGATGCAATTCCTTGGTCGCCGCGAGCAGACGCCAATGCGGACCGGACGGGGGAACCAATTCCGCACGGAGAGTCCATCCGAGTTCGCTGAGCATCTTGTCGGCCTTGCGGTGATTGCAGGGGGCACAGCACGCGACGCAGTTCTCCCACGAATGCCCGCCACCTCGGCTGCGAGGAACGACGTGGTCGATGGTTTCGGCTTTGGCTCCGCAGTACGCACATCGGAAGTGGTCACGATGCATCAGTGCGGCACGGGTCATGGGGATGCGGGCGCGATACGGAACGCGCACGTAGGTGCGCAATCGAATGACCGAGGGAACCTGCACCGACCAGTCCGCAGAATGGACTACCGGGCCCTGTTCGTCCTCGTGGACGGTATCGGCCTTGCCGCAGGCCATCAGTACGACCGCGCGCCTGGCAGGAAGGGCGGTCAGCGGTTCGTACGTGACGTTGAGCAGTAGCACCCGACGTTTTACCCACTCGGGCACAACGCGATCGGGAGGGAACATCTCGAGGTGAGAATGCTCTTCGGAAAAGAGTGGGTCAGCAGTGTGCGCGAACCCGTCAGGAACAACTTCCAGAACAGCCCCTAACGCGTGGTCGTTCCGCGCGCTAGTGGGCTGGAGTTGTCGGTGATTGCGTGCAGCATGTCGGTTCTTCATACGACCTCCGGGAGACTGCCCCCAAGTTGACCACGGATGATCGCGTTACGCACTCCCATTTCGAACAAAATTGCCAGGACGGCCGGTGAATTTCCGGTGAATGGGTACGCATTCCGACCCGATGCAACCGTCGTCGACCCGGAAACCGACCACTACGGCCGTCAGGCACAATGGAACTTGCCATGAATGACGTACAGCACGACGTGCAGCAGACCTTCTACGACGCCGTCGGCGGAGCCGAGACGTTTCACAAGCTCACCGCGCGATTCTACGAAGAAGTCGCGAAGGACGAGGTTGTGCGCCCGCTCTACCCCGAGGCGGATCTCGGCCCGGCCGAGCGGCGGATGCGGATGTTCCTCGAGCAGTACTGGGGCGGGCCGCACACGTACTCGGAGGAGCGTGGGCACCCGCGTCTGCGGATGCGCCACAATCCTTTCGTGATCGGCCCGATCGAGCGTGATGCGTGGCTTCGGTGCATGCACGTCGCCATCGCGTCCATCGACGAGAAGACCCTGAGCCCGGTGCACCGCAAGCAGTTGATCGACTACATGGAGATGGCTGCTGCGTCCATGGTGAACTCCGCCATCTGACCGTTTACTTCGCCTTCGGCCTGAACACACGCGCGATCCGGCGGGCTGCCCGTACCCCGAACGACACCGTGGGATGCAGGGGAGAACTCAAGATTGCGTGCTTGCGCACGTACTCTTCGACCTCCCACTCCGACCAGCTGCCCGCCCGGAACAGTGCGGCATCGCCGACGCCCAGAGTTCGTTTCGCGATTCCGTCGCCCTGAACGGTGACCGACCCTTCGATGATGTGCACGATTTCGTCCGCATGGAAGTACCAGCGGAAGCGCCCCTTCGTGCAATCCCAGACGTGCGTAGTCGTGGTCCCGTCTTTACTCGCCGACCATTGCGCCGACCGTGCAACCGGTGTGCCGAAGATTATCCAGTCCCGGTTGATCGGATCATCGTCGAGCAGTACGTGATCCAAACTGACCGCTTCGATTGCCGACAAAGTCAAGGCCAAGCCCCCTTAGTTGAATTCTCGATACTTCTCCCCCGGCAGTAACACCAAAGTTGCCACATGGAGTCACCGCGTGAATGCAAAGTACACCAAGGCTAGGTAAAGAGTCACGCTTTTGCCGTGTCCAAGTCGTGAGAGTGCCAGACGTTTGGCACTATGAACTGCTGTGAGCACCCCCGCGGATTCGTCCTCTGTAAGCCGGCCCGAAGCCCCGTGGTGGAACGAGGCGGTCTTCTATCAGATCTATCCGCGTTCCTTTGCCGATTCGGGCAGTGACGGTATCGGCGACCTCGGCGGAGTCGAGGAGAAACTCGGCTACCTCGAACTGCTCGGCATCGACGCGATCTGGTTGAGCCCGGTGATGAAGTCACCGATGGCAGACCACGGCTACGACGTCTCGGATCCTCGCGACATCGATCCCCTGTTCGGTGATCTGGCGACGATGGATTCGCTGATCACGTCAGCCCACGAGCGCGGAATCAAGGTCACCATGGACCTGGTCCCGAACCACACGAGTGATCAGCACGAGTGGTTCAAGGCAGCCCTGGCGTCGGCGCCAGGTTCTGCGGAGCGATCCCGCTACATCTTCCGAGACGGCAAAGGTGAAAAAGGCAACGAACCGCCGAACAACTGGCCGAGCATCTTCGGCGGCCCGGCATGGACCCGCGTCACCGAAGCCGACGGAACACCCGGCCAGTGGTACCTGCACATCTTCGCCAAGGAACAGCCGGACCTGAACTGGGACAACCCCGAGGTCTTCGACGACCTCGCCAAGACTCTGCGCTTCTGGCTCGAGCGCGGAATCGACGGATTCCGCATCGACGTGGCCCACGGAATGGCCAAGCCCGACGGTTTGCCGGACCACGACTGGGAGCTCAACGAGCTCATGCGCAATTCCGACGACGACCCGCGGTTCAACAATCCGGCAGTTCACGAAATCCACCGCGGCATCCGCAAGGTCATGGACGAGTTCCCGGAGGCGATGACCGTCGGCGAGATCTGGGTGAAGGACAACCAGAAGTTCGGCGAATACATCCGGCCAGACGAACTGCATCTCGGATTCAACTTCCGGCTTGCAGAAACCGAATTCTCCGCCGAGTCCGTCCGAGAGGCCGTGGAGAACTCCCTCGCGGCCGTCGCCGAGGTCGGGGGTGTGCCCACGTGGACACTGTCGAATCACGACGTCGAACGTGAAGTCACTCGCTACGGCGGGGGCGAGATCGGAACGCAACGCGCACGGGCGATGATCCTCGTCGAGTTGGCGCTTCCGGGCGCGAGCTTCATCTACAACGGAGCCGAACTCGGCCTGCCGAACGTCGACCTGCCCGATGACGCACTACAGGACCCGGTCTGGGAACGATCCGGACATGCCGAGCGAGGACGCGACGGCTGCCGAGTGCCCCTCCCCTGGGAAGGAACCGAGCCGCCTTTCGGATTCACCACCGGTGCGAGCACCTGGCTGCCGATGCCGGCCGAGTGGTCGACGCTCACCGTGGAGGCTCAGATCGAGGATGTGGACTCGATGCTCTCGCTGTATCGCGCCGCCCTCGAACTTCGTAGCGCCAGGCCGGAGTTTTCCGGCACCGACATCGATTGGTACGGCAGTCCCCCCGGCTGCCTCGCTTTCCGTCGACGCGGCGGTCTGATCTGCGCTCTCAACACCACGGAGGTGCCGATCGCACTGCCGAGCGGGCAGCTGCTGTTGAGCAGCGCACCACTCGTCGACGGTCAGTTGCCCGTCAACGCTGCGGCGTGGCTGATCTGACCGAACACTCTCGCACGTCGTCAGGCGGCGGCCCCATCGCGCTGGTGGTGGCCGTCGCCTGAACTCCTACCGCGCAACCATCAGCGGTATCGAACCACCGCGGTGACGGTAGATCGAACCAAACCGTGCATCGAGGCGCACCCACGATCTACTCGCCCGCACCCGAACCAGTTCCGACGCGTCGATCTGTTCGAGATCGATGTCCGCAGTCATCGCTTCGGATCCGGCGTGCGGAACGAATCCCATTGCGGTCAAGGCAAAAATAACTCGCATCGAGATCCCGACCGTGCCTGACGGACCACTGACCTCGAGCACGTCCTGATCGAGCAACGACGCCGGCGGCCCGTGACTACTTCCATGCTCGAGCGCCAAGGCGTTGCCCCGCTGCGCCAGTTCGATCAACACCCGGGCGGGTACGTCGTCCAGGTGCTCGAAGCCGTCCATCGGCGGCAACGCCCCACGCCACGCCGAATCCATGGCGAACCCCGGATCGATCAGCTCACCAGTTGCCTGCTCCACCGCCGAGAGCAACTGATCGCCGGCAGCCGACGTGTCGTCAGGGTTGATGGTGCCCGCCACGGTTCGCGTCGCCAGAGCGTCGAAACCCGTTGACGCCCAGACGCTCAGGTGCGCATCGCCGCGTCGACGCATTCGGATGACCGCGGACTCGTCCAAACGCAAGGCGTGACCGATGAAGCCGGCCAAGTTCTTTCGCTCGGCCTCCTCGGGCACGGTCAGGACACGTTCATGCACGTTGCCAGCTCTCCAAGTACTCCCGCTCGGGCCCGCTGAGGCGGCGCAGACGTTGAGTGTCGATATCGAAGGCCGCGATCTGAGTCGATGCCACGATGGACGGCGGGACGCTGAGATCGGCGCCGCGGGGGCGAACCTCGTACGCGATGGTGAAGTCCACCGCGCGAACCTTTTCCACCCACATGAAGACATCGAGCGGTGAATCGTCGTGCCGCAGTTGCCCGCGGTACCGCACATGGAGATCGGCAATCACAGCCCCGTCACGCAGGGTGACCGTCGGGCGCGAGTCTTCGAACAACCAAGGAATCCGCGCCTCTTCGAGCAACGTCACCATCCGTGCGTGGTTGATGTGCTGGAAGGCATCCATGTCGGACCACCGAACCACAACTTCGGCGTGGAATCCTTCGCTCAACGTCCTACCTCCGATCGGGTGCCCATGCTGCGCACCATGCTACGAACCTGACGCGCCGCCACCGAGAGCGTCGCGAGGTCAAGCGTCCCAGACTCGAAGATCTCGACGAGAGCTGCCCTCGCTCGGCTCAGCCGCGAGGCGTTGGTCGATTCCCATTCGTCGATCTTCTCCTGCGGTGACTCCCCCGGCTCGCCGCCGGCCAGAACCTCCATCGTCAGCTGCCGAAGCGAACTGTAGAGGTCGTCTCGCAACGCAAGCCGCGCGAGCGAGTGCCAGCGATCGCCGCGCTCGAGTCCCGAAACGGCGCTCAGCAACCAGTCGATTCCCAGATGCGCATCCAAGGCGTAATACAGCTCCGCGACTTCGGTGATGTCGTGATCTGCGATGTCGGCGATATCCGCGATGTCGAGTAGGCAGTAGACGTCGAGCAGTCGGAACACGTCCAGTGCCAACGCTTCCGGAGCCCCACGATCGATCACGGATTGGGCCCGCACCAGCAGATCGTCGAGCTGATGGCCGGCGAGCAGCCCTGGAACCAGAGGCGCCGTCGCCCGATACGCCGCCGAATAGCGCGCTACCTCGGCGCCGACGGCGATCGGCTGGGGTCGATTGGCCAGGAACCAGCGCGACGCGCGGTCGAGCAGGCGGCATGACTCCACGATCAGTTCATTTTCGATCTCTGCACTGACGCCGGCCGAGCGGATTCGCGACCACACCTCGTCGAGCGCAAAGACCTCTCGCACAGCGGCGTAGGCACGGATCGAGTCGGTACTGCTCGCTCCGGTCTCCTCGGCCAAGCGGTAGGCGTACGTGATTCCGCCGTTGTCGATCACTTCGTTCACGAGCATCGTCGCGACGATCTGCCGCCGCAATGGGTGTGCTTTGATCTCCGTTTCGAACCGATCACGAACAGCGGTCGGGAAGTACTGCGGGATCTGCTGGGCGAAGAAATCGTTGTCCGGCAACTCGGTTGCGAGCAGATCGTCCTTGAGTGAAAGCTTCACGTGCGCCGTCAGCGTCGCCAATTCCGGCGACGTCAGACCCACACCGGCCTCGAGTCGACGCTCGATCTCCTTGTCGGTCGGCAACGCCTCGAGCTTGCGGTCAAGGCCACGTGCCTTGGTCAGATCCGTCAACTGACGGCGGTGAACACCGAGCATCTGCGACGCGGTCACGCGGGAGATTCCGAGCAGCGCGTTCTGGGCGATGTTGTCCGCCAACACCAACGCCGCCACGTCGTCGGTCATCGACGCCAGCAACGGATTCCGTTCCTGAGTCGGCAGTAACTGCGAACGCACGAGCGAATCGAGAAGGATCTTGATGTTCACTTCGTGATCGGAGCAGTCGACGCCTGCCGAGTTGTCGATGGCGTCGGTGTTGATGTGACCGCCGTTGGCGCTGAACTCGATTCGTCCCAGAGCAGTCACGCCGAGGTTGCCGCCCTCACCGATCACCTTGACCCGCAGGTCTTGACCGTCGACTCGCACCGCGTCGTTGCTCTTGTCTCCGACCTGCGCGTTCGTCTCGGTCGAAGCCTTGACGTACGTACCGATTCCGCCGTTCCACAGCAGATCCACCGGTGCCGACAGAATCGCCTGCATCAATTCCGGCGGCGAGAGCTTCGTGACCCCCTCGGCCAGACCCAGTGCGATCCTGACGCTTTCGGCGATCGGAACCGACTTGACCGTGCGGTCCCAGATGCCGCCACCTTCACTGATCAGGCTCTTGTCGTAGTCGGCCCATGACGACCGTGGCAACTCGAAAAGTCGTTGACGTTCGACGAACGAACGCGCTGCATCCGGGTTCGGATCGAGGAAGATGTGTCGATGGTCGAACGCACCCACCAGTCGGATGTGCCGACTGAGGAGCATTCCGTTGCCGAACACGTCTCCGCTCATGTCGCCGACGCCTACCGTCGTGAAATCCTGCGTCTGCGTGTCGACCCCGAGTTCGCGGAAGTGCCGCTTGACGCTTTCCCAGGCGCCGCGAGCGGTGATTCCCATGCCCTTGTGGTCGTATCCCACGGAGCCACCGGAGGCAAACGCGTCGCCGAGCCAGAAGTCGTACTTGGCGGCAACCGAATTCGCGAGATCCGAGAACGTCGCCGTGCCCTTGTCCGCGGCGACCACCAGGTAGCGATCCTGATCGTCCTTGCGCACCACTCGATCCGGCGTCACAACTTCGCCGGTAGCCGCGTGCACGTTGTCCGTGATGTCGAGCAATCCGGAGATGAACGTGGTGTAGCAGGCCTTGCCGGTTTCCAGCGTCGCCGTTCGATCAGCCGCCGGATCACCCGTCGGCAGAGGCGGATTCTTCACGACGAAGCCGCCCTTGGCGCCGACCGGCACGATCACCGCGTTCTTGACGGCCTGAGCCTTCACCAAGCCGAGCACCTCGGTGCGGAAATCCTCGCGCCGGTCGGACCAGCGGAGTCCGCCGCGCGCTACTGCGCCGAATCGCAGGTGGACGCCTTCGACCTCGGGTGAGTACACGTAGATCTCGAAAGCCGGCCGCGGCTTGGGCAACTCGCTGATCCGCGAGGGATCGAGCTTGACCGACAGGTAGTCGCGAGAGCGGCCATCGGCGTCGACGACGTAGAAATTGGTACGCAAGGTCGCCTTCACCAAGGAGAACATTCCACGCAGAATGCGATCGGCATCCAAGCTGAGTACCTCGTCGATGGACGCACGCAACTGCTCGTCCAATTCGGCGACGCGAATGTCGTCCTGTTTCTCGGGGTCGAACATCGCCTCGAACAACTGCACCAATGCAAACGCGGTCTGCGGGTGCGTTAGCGCGATTCCTTCGATGTGGAACTGACTGTACGGAAATGTGGCCTGGCGCAAATACTTTGCGTAAGCACGCAACACCACGGCTTGCCGCCAGGACATTCCGGCCCGCAGCACCAACTCGTTGAATCGGTCAGCTTCTGCCCGGCCGAACCAGACTGCACCGAATGCAGCCGTGAATCGCTTCTGGACCTCGGTCAGCGGGGCGGTACTGGTCTCGAGCGGCACCTGCGCATCGAGGTCGATCTCGACCGACGCCCGAAGATCCGCCGGTACCGACAATCCGAAATCGTAGATCCAGCACTGAACGCCGTCGAGTCGCTGCACGACGTGCGGTCGCTCGTCGAGAACTTCGACGCCGAGAGACTGCAGCACGGGGAGCACCTGACTCAACGAGATACCGTCGCCGCCGACGAAGAGCGTGAAGCGCCAGGCACCGGGCGCGGAGTCCACAGCGCGATAGAGCAGTACGTCGATCGCGCCTGGCGCCAAGGCCTCGAGCCTGGCGATGTCGGCCAGCGCGCGTGACGGTTCGAAGTCCTCCTTGTATCCATCGGGAAGCACCCGCGAATACCGTTGCACCAGTTCCGGATCCACACCCGGAATGTCGCGAACAAGGTCGTTGATGCGGTCGTCCCAGCTACGACTGACTTCGGTCAGCAGGGCCTGAACTCGCTCGCGGTTGGCCTCGGAGACATCCAGGTGAACCGGCTCACTGTCCGGATCGCGCCGGATCGTCACGTGCAACAGCGCAAGATCGTTCTCGGTAACCCGGGCGGTGTAATCAACTGTGCCTGGGCCGAATTCGCGCCACAACAGGTTTTGCATCGCCAGTCGCACCCGCGTCGTATACCGGTCGCGAGGCAGATACACCAAGCAGGATACGAACCGTCCGAACGTGTCCTCGCGGACGAAGAGTCGCACCTGTCGACGCAGCCCGATGCTGTGCACGGCGTGGACGGTCTCGAACAAGGTCTCGGCATCGCTCGAGAACAACTCGGTGCGCGGGAAGGACTGGATGACCTCGAGCATCGCCTGCCCGGAGTACGAATGCAGGTCGACACCGGCACGCGCGATGACTTCGCGGACGCGTCGCTCGATCAGAGGAATCGCGAGGACGTTCTCGTGGAGTGCGACCACGGTGAACACACCCAGGAATCTGTGCTCCCCCACGATGTTTCCCTCGTCGTCGAGGATCGAGACACCCACGAAGTACGGGTAAACAGCGCGGTGCACCGTGGCGGGGAACGATCCCTGCGTCAGGACCAGAAGCGGTCGATCCGGGAGATCTGCAACTGGAGGCAAACTCATCGGGCCTTCGGTGACCGCGTCGGAGCGCAGCACGCCGAGCCCGCTGCCGGCGACCGTGCGTGAGCCGTCCTTCGTGCCCTCGAATCGCCGGTATCCGAGTACGGCGTAGTTTCCGTCCGCCATCCACCGGAGCAGCCGAGCGGTATCGGAGAATTCTTCGGGGGTGATCCTCCCGGAGGCAGTTTCTGCAGCACTCTCCAACTCGTCGGCAACGCGCAGTTGCAGTGCCTTCATATCCGGGGTATCACCAACCACCTGGCGGACGTCCGCGAGCACTTTGCCGAGGTGGGCTTCGATCGCGTCGAGATCGGAATCCTCGACTTCGGAGTCCAACTGGACGTGCATCCAGGATTCTTGGATACCGCTGTCGCCCAAGGAAATCAGATTGCCCGCGTTGTCGCGTTCAACCGTCAGGATCGGATGGGCGAATTGACTGATTCCCACGCCTTGTCGGTTGAGCATCGCGGTAACGGACTCGACGAGCAACGACATGTCGTCGGTGACGATCTGGACGGCAGCGCCGAGACCCTCGGATCCTGACGGGCGGTACACACGCCATACGGCCGTGCCTGGCGTCCGCTGCCTCCCGAGCGCGAGATGCGCGAGCAGGACTCGATCCGATCGACCGTTGATGACGTCGTCGCTGTCACCCTCGTCGATGTGCGTGAAAAAGGCCTCGCGAAGACGCGTCAACAACGTCGCTTCGTCGAGGCCTGTGCCCTGCTGCCGTACACGGTCTGTCATTCCTGGCTCACATCCTTGTGGGTTCTGATCGCCGCGACCAATCTCTGACTCGAGACTAGCCGCGGCAACCAGTACCTAGGGTGAACTGAGAAACGAAATCTACGATGTCGTCATCTGAACAAGCGATGCTTCGAGCACCGCACGTTCGCTGTCCGCCAGCGGTCTGGACTTTTCGGACACGGTGTCGAATCCGACCATCAACGCGTCGCCGAAGGCGCATTCGACACCCGCGTTGTCACGGATGACGTGCCGAACCGTGAACGAGGAAGTCCCGACGTGAGTCGTGAAGATCTCCACGTTCAACGGACCGGACCGATCGGTGACCGGCTTGAGGAACTCGATGGTCATCTTTCGAACCACGAGGTATCCCGGCCGGCCGCCGAGCGGCGCCAGTTTCGCTTCCAGGAACTGGATGCGTGCTTCCTGCATGTACTCGACGTAACGCGTGTTGTTGACGTGACCCAACCGGTCGGAATCGCCCCACCGGACCTGGATCTGCGCTGTGTATACGTCGGACACCGGATCAGTCCCTGGTGAGCTTGCGGTGAGTCACGCGGTGCGGGCGTGCGGCGTCGGGGCCGAGTCGCTCGACCTTGTTCGCCTCGTAGCCCTCGAAGTTGCCCTCGTACCAGTACCAAGCTGCCTCGTTGTCGCCGAAGCCACCTTCCCACGCGAGGATGTGGGTACAGGTGCGGTCCAGGAACCAGCGATCGTGCGAGATCACGACGGCGCAGCCGGGGAACTCTTCGAGAGCGTTCTCCAGCGAGCCGAGGGTTTCGACGTCGAGGTCGTTGGTGGGCTCATCGAGCAGGATCAGGTTGCCGCCCTGCTTGAGCGTCATCGCCAGGTTCAGGCGGTTGCGCTCACCACCGGAGAGGACGCCGGCCGGCTTCTGCTGATCGTGGCCCTTGAAACCGAACGAGCTGATGTACGCACGCGAGGGGAACTCGGTCTGGCCGACGACGATGAAATCGAGCCCGTCGGACACGGTCTCCCAGACCGTCTTCTTGGGGTCGATTCCGGAACGGTTCTGGTCGACGTAGCTCAGCTTGACCGTCTGACCGATCTTGACCTCACCGGCGTCAGGCTCCTCGAGACCGACGATGGTCTTGAACAGCGTCGTCTTACCGACGCCGTTGGGGCCGATGACGCCGACAATTCCGTTGCGCGGCAACGTGAACGAAAGATCCTTGATCAGCACGCGGCCGTCGAAGCCCTTGTCGAGGTTCGAGACCTCCACGACTACGTCACCCAGGCGCGGCGGTGCCGGGATCTGGATCTCGTCGAAGTCGAGTTTGCGGGTCTTCTCGGCTTCGTTCGCCATTTCCTCGTAGCGATCGAGACGAGCCTTGTTCTTGGCCTGGCGGGCCTTGGCGCCGGAACGAACCCATGCGAGCTCGTCCTTGAGGCGCTTCTGCAGCTTCTGATCCTTCTTGCCGGCAACTTCGAGGCGTGCAGCCTTCTGCTCCAGGTAGGTGGAGTAGTTGCCCTCGTACGGGTACAGGCGTCCGCGGTCGACTTCACAGATCCACTGCGCGACGTGATCGAGGAAGTAACGATCGTGGGTCACGGCGAGGATTGCGCCGGGGTAAGCAGCGAGGTGCTGCTCGAGCCACAGGACAGATTCGGCGTCGAGGTGGTTGGTGGGCTCATCGAGGAGCAGGAGGTCGGGCTTGCTCAGCAGCAGCTTGCAGAGCGCAACGCGTCGCTTCTCACCACCGGAGAGGTGGGTGACCATCTCTTCCGGCGGGGGGCAGCGCAGGGCGTCCATAGCCTGCTCGAGCTGCGAGTCGATCTCCCACGCGTCTGCGTGATCGAGCTTCTCCTGCAGTTCGCCCATCTCTTCCATGAGCTCGTCGGAGTAATCCGTGGCCATCAGCTCGGCGATCTCGTTGTACCGCTTGAGCTGGACCATCGTCTCTCCGAGACCGTCCTCGACGTTCTCGCGAACCGTCTTGGTCTCGTCGAGCTCCGGCTCCTGCATGAGGATGCCGACGGTCGCGCCCGGAGCCAGGAATGCCTCGCCGTTGCCCGGCTGGTCCAGTCCGGCCATGATCTTGAGGATGCTGGATTTACCAGCGCCGTTCGGTCCGACGACACCGATCTTCGCGCCGGGGTAAAAGCTCATCGTGACGTCATCGAGGATGACCTTGTCACCGTGCGCCTTGCGCACCTTCTTCATCGTGTAAATGAACTCAGCCATGACCGCCAGCCTATCGGTGTTTGTCCTATAACCCACATTGCGCGTTGGCACTCACTCCGATCCGGGTTCTGCGGACAGTCCGAGGTCATCGACCAGATTCACCGACATGCTCATCGACCCCCACGAAAACCGCGATGGGGACACCTCCGGGTGTCCCCCGGACGGCTCAGATCATTGCCCGGTGGATGCCCTTCGGCTCGCCACCGAGCTGCGAGAGCGTCGACGCGTGGAAGATGGAACCGGGTACGTGGATCGCGTGCGCGAGACCGGCATGAGCGTCACGCCAGAACCGCTGCATCGGCGTGTTCAACTGCAACGCGCCACCACCGGAACGAGCAAAGATCTCGTCCACCGCCCGCACCGCACGCCACGCCGCAGCAGTCTGCGTACGCCGACCGATCGCACGAAGCTCGAACGAAACTTCCTGACCCTTCTCGGTCATGTCCCAGAAACGATCCACCGTCTCCAAGATCGCAGCCCGAGAAGCAGCGATCTCGGCCGCCGCCTCACCGATCGCGAACAACACGTACGGATCTTCCTTGATCGGAACACCACTGACCGTCACACGCTCACGCTGCGCCGCCATGTTGCACGCCAACGCACCCTCAGCAATACCGATCAACGACGAAGTGATCCCCAACGGGAAAATGCAGGAGAACGGGAACTTGTACAACGTCTCCGTACGGCCCGCTTCCTTCCACGCCGTCCCGTCGAAAACCTTTCCGGCGTCGATCGTGCGGTAGGTGGGCAGGAACGCGTCCTTGACGATCAGATCCTTCGACCCGGTTCCGCGCAGCCCCACGACATTCCAGCTGTCCTGGTCGATGTCGTAATCGGAGCGCGGCAGCAGTACGTGCAGGTGCTTCGGCGGCATCAACGGCTTACCGGACTCGTCACCGACCATCGCACCGATCATGATCCAGTCACAATGATCGGTACCGGACGAGAACGACCAGCGCCCGTTGAGGATGTAGCCACCCTCGACCGGCCTCGCCACGCCCATCGGCGCATACGGTGACGCCATCCACGTATCGGGATCGGTTCCCCACACCTCTTCCTGAGCCTTGCGGTCGAAGAACGCAAGCTCCCACGGATGAACACCGACGATGCCGCTGACCCAGCCCGTGGCACCGTCCATCGCGCCGATAGCCATTGCCGTCTCGGCGAATTCACGCGGATGTGCCTCGAGGCCTCCGAATTCCTTCGGCTGCAACATCCGGATGACGCCGGAGTCGCGCAAACGCTTCGCGCTGCCGTCCGTCAAGCGCATCAGCTTGTCGCCCTCGACTCCGTCGGCGCGGATCTCGTCGGCGAACTGTGAGATGTTGTCCAGAACCTGACCCATGATCTTTCCGCCTCCACTGATAGTCGATCAACGACCTTTAAAGTAGAACACGTTCTAGAAACTTGCGGAAGTGAAACGGCCGACATTTCTTACACTCACACGGTCTGTAGTTCCGACGGGAGTTCGACCGCGTCACTACCGGAAGCCGCGAGCAGCTGTGCGTACCGCCCACCTTGTTGCACAAGTTCGTCGTGGGTGCCCTTTTCCACAACCACGCCCTGGTCGAGGACCGCGATGAGATCCGCATCTCGAACCGTGGAAAGCCTGTGCGCTACAACAAGAGTGGTGCGTCCGACCATCAGTTCGTCGAGCGCGTCCTGCAGCGCACGTTCAGTGCGATTGTCCAAGGCGCTCGTCGCCTCGTCGAGGACCAGGATCGGCGGATTCCGCAGAACTGTGCGCGCGATCGCGATGCGCTGTTTCTCACCACCGGAGAATCGGTAGCCGCGCTCGCCGACCATGGTGTCGTACCCGTCGTCGAGACCGGAGATGAACTCGTGGATTTGCGCGATGCGCGCTGCTTGCTCGATCTCGGCGTCGGTGGCATCGGGTTTCGCGAACCGAAGGTTCTCACGAATCGTCGTATGGAAGAGGTACGTCTCCTGCGACACCACGCCCACCAGATCGGAGACCGTCGCGAGATCGAGGTCCCGCAGATCGATGTCGTCGATTCTCACCGATCCCGCAGTCGGGTCGTACAGACGTGCGGCCAAGTATCCGAGGGTGGTCTTGCCCGAACCTGTGGAGCCGACCAGCGCCAAGGTTCCGCCGGCCGGGACCGCGAGGTCGATGTTGTCGAGAGTCTTGCTGTCGGTTCCTGGATACGAGAAGTCGACGTGGTCGAACCGAAGTTCGCCGGACATCTTGGTGCGGTCGAAGCTCTTCGACTCTTCCGGATCCGCGATGTCGATCGGCAGATCCAGGTACTCGAACACGCGACTGAACAGTGCCATCGAACTCTGCACCTCGACGCCCGTGTTGAGCAGCATCATGGTGGGGCGGAACAACTGGGTCTGCAGTGTGGTGAATGCGACGAGGGTGCCGACGGTGATGGTGTTGCCGTGATCGAGAGTGAAACCGGCGAACCAGTAGACCAGTGCGGGCATGGCTGCGAAGGTGATCGACATGGTCGCCATGCGCCACTTGCCGGCCATCATGGCCCGGAGTTCGACGTCCGCGACTTCCGCTGAACGCTCGGTGAATCGATCCGTCAGAGCCGACTTCGCGCCGGTCGTCTTGCCGAGGAGAATGCCACTGACGGAGAGAGATTCCTCCACCTGGACCGACAGATCACTGAGTAGCTTCTGCCGCTTACCCGAGATCTTGCGGCGCTCGTCACCGATCTTGCGTGCGATACGGATGAACACCGGCAAGATCGCCAGCGAGAAGATGGCGAGTCGCCAATCCAGAAGGAACAGAGCAACAATGGTGGCTGCCACGGTCGTTGCATTCTGCGCGATGGACGTTGCCGTGTTGGTGACCACCGACTGCATACCGCCGATGTCGTTGGCAATGCGCGACTGAACTTCTCCGGTTCGGGTTCGAGCGAAGAATCCGAGCGACTGATTCTGCAGATGCGAGTAGACCCGCACACGCAGTTGGTGCATCAGTTTCTGGCCGATGCTGTTGGACATCCAAGTCTGCGCCACGCCGAGACAGCTCGTGATCACGGCAATGGCGATCATGCCGATGGCCAGAACGCTGACGAGTCCGAGGTTCTTGTCCGGGATCGCCTTGTCGAGCATTTCGCGTAGGAGCAGCGGACTGCCCAACGCCACGATCGCGCTGAGTGTGATGACCGCGGTGACGATGGCGATCTGAGTTCGATACGGCGCGAACAGTCCGAGTACGCGCTTTGCCGGTACGGAGTCCGCCGGAGTGATCTCGACAGCGGATCGTTCGATGTTTCGCATGTGATCTGGTTTCACGTTCTACCTCCTGGAGGCTTTCTCACCCTAGTTTCATATTGGTGAGGTTACCTCACTATGAGGCTGACACCAACAACGCTAGACTGACGCCATGCATTCCCGAGAGCGCGAACTCACCGACGTCGTGATGTCCGTGGCACGGCTCATCCGCCGACGCCAAGTGGCAGCGCTGGAACCATTCGGTCTCTCGCCGTCGCAAAGCCGAGCGCTGCGAGTACTGACCCGAGTGGGCGAGCCGGTTCGACTCGGGTTTCTTGCCGAGCGATTGCGCATCGTTCCGCGGTCGGCGACCGACGTCGTGGATTCCCTCGAAGAGGCCGGATGGGTGCGCCGCACTCCCGATCCGAACGATCGGCGAGCTGTATTACTAGAGCTCACCGACGCCGGCGCTACCCTCGCTGCCGACGTCGCGAAAGCTCAACGACGAGAATCCTCGGATGTGTTCGACGACCTCGACGAATCGGAGCGAGCAACTCTCACCGAACTTCTCGAGCGAGTGGACGCGGGGCACGACTCTCGGCCCCGCGACTGCCCGAAACCCTCGATCTGAGTTCTCACGCAGCGACGGTGTCGACTGCGTCCTCGACATTCTCCGCCGACGTCGGCTTGCTCTGACGCTCGATCTTCGAGATGCAACGAGCAAGGTCCGCGCCAACTGCCGTCGCCCGCAACTCGAGATCGGAACGAGGCACACCCTCTTTGGTCGTGTACTCGTTGGTGCGCAACTCCCCCGCCACCATGACCGGATCACCCTTCATGATGGATGCGCCGACGCCGGTGACCAACCGCCGCCAGCAACTGACCGTGAGATAGAGGGTCGCTCCGTCCGTCCACTCTCCGGTCACCGCGTCTTTGCGACGCGTGTTGCTCGCCATCCGAAAGCTCAGCACCTCTTCGCCATTGGTTGTCTGCCGCTTCACCGGATTGGTGATGACGGTTCCGACAACCGTTGCATGCGTTTCGTACATGTCCGATCCCCCTTCGAACTCCAGAACCCGCCAACTGTCGCGGGGCCGATCATTGCGTCGGCAGTTTCGATTGTGGAACGGCAAACGCCTGGCTCGGGATTTCGATTTCCACCTGTGCATCGGCGGGACAGCTGTGGAGAAACAGCACTGCCCGAGCCAAACGGCCCGGGCAGTGTCGGAGCTAAGTGCTAGTGGAGGATTCGTCGGATTTCTTCTCGCTGGGTGTCTCGCCCGCAGAGTCCTCGCTTGCAGTTTCCGCGTCAGCAGCCTCACGCGGTTTCCACCCCTCGCGGTCCCGCCTGGCCAATTCGGCGAACATGGCGTTGTGAGCAGCGAGGTCGGCGTCGTGGTCACGCTCGGCGGCACGGTCCGTTCGGCGCGCGGTCCTTCCGTCACTGCGCGACCACTGAACCAGCAGCGCGAGCATGACCACCATGAGTGGGATCTCGCCGGTCGCCCACGCGATGCTGCCGCCCAGCTGCTGATCGCCGATCAGGTCGTTGTTCCAACCGAGTCCGAGCGAGCGGAAGTACGCGCCGCCCATGACTGCGGTGGTGCTCATCAATGCCACGCCGAAAAACGCGTGGAACGGAAGTGAGCCGAACACCATCGCCAGCTTGGTCACCGGCTGCAATTGGCGTGGTGACGGGTCTATTCCGATCGCCACCCAGTAGAAGAGATAGCCGCTGAGGATGAAGTGCAGGTTCATCAGCAGGTGAGCGCTGTGCGAGTCGACGGTCGCGCCGTAGATTCCGCCGAGATACAGCGCGTAGAAACCGCCGACGAAGAGAACTGCCGCCACGATCGGGTGGGTGATGAATCGTGAGAACGGGCTGTGCAGCGCGGTCAGAATCCACTCGCGAATGCCGGGCACGCCGTCCTTGCCCGCCGGATCGAGCGCCCGCAGAGCCAAAGTGATCGGCGCACCCAGAACCAGCAGGACTGGGCCCAACATCGACAGCGCCATATGTGCGCCCATGTGAACGCTGAAGACTGCCGGCGCGTACTTGCCGACACCGGACGACGTGGCGATCAGGAGCACCGCGCAACCGCTCATCCAGGCGATGGTTCGGCCGACGGGCCAGGAGTCTCCACGCTTGGCCAGCTTGCGCAGGCCGATGCCGTACAGAATCGCCGCGGCGATCGCGGCGGTGCCGAACATGAGGTCGAATCGCCAGTCCGTCACGAAGGCCATGAACGACGGCGGGTCCGGAAGGTTGTAACCGAGTTCGACCTCGGGAATCGAGGGAATCGACAGCGGCGGGGGCGGCGGGGTACGACCGAGGCCGATCGCGAGACCGATGGTCGCCGCCATCACGATGCCTTCAGCGCCGGCAAATCGAATCAGGGCAGAGCGACTCTTCGGATTCTCCGCCAGCGCCGGTAGCGCCCGACTCCGCTGAGCCCAACCGAAGAACCCGAGGATGATCAGTGCAACCGTTTTCGCGACGATCAATCGTCCATACGTCGTGGTGAAAACGTCGTCGAGAGGCAGACGGACAATCGCGTTGATGACGCCGCTGAATCCCATGACGACGAAGCAGATGGATGCGACCGTCGAAAAGCGTCGGGCTGCTACGTCGGTGTAATCGCCGCCGCGCCGCGCGTGGGCCAGTAGCGCGAACAAGCCGCCGGCCCAGAGCGAAGCCGCCACAAGGTGCAGGATCAGGCTGTTGGTAGCGATGTCATGCGACCCGCCCGAAGACGAGTGACCGGTGAGAGCGAGCGGCATCAGTCCGAGAAGACCGACCAGCAGCAGGAGCGGGGTCCACCACCAGCGCAGTGTCAGTCGGGCCAGGATCGCCAGAACAACCGCAATGATTGCCGTCCAGCGCCAGGCGCCGGCGATCTCGACCTGATCGAGTCCCGACCAGAGGTTTGCCGGTTTGATCGCTTCGGCGAACGGCTGACCCGATGTGTCGGAGAGCGTCAGGGGCACCATCATGAACGAACAGATCGCCCACACGATCGCGGCGTGCGATGCAGTTCGGACTGCCCGATAGCCGTCGACGTCGAGGACGCCCGACTTCTGCGGCGGCACGAAGAACGCGGCCAGCAGCAGTGACCCGATCGCAATGACCGCGGCGATCTCCCCCAGTGCCCGCATCGCGGGCAGGCCGTACGTGGTGATCGGGCCTGGATCCGGGATACCCAGAAGAGTCAGTGCCTGCGACGCGGAGAATCCCACCACGATGGCTGCGGTGAGCCCTGCGATGAGTCCACTGACCACGAATATCGCGGTCGAAGAAGCGGGTGCACCGCTGTGCTGTGTGGACTCCGGTGGGGAATCTGTCGGCGCGAGGTCGGGTGTAGCCATACCTCAAGGGTAGGACCTTCGCGAACCGACTACGACAACGCGTCGGAGTTGGGCGGCGCGCGTCACATCCCGAACCCTCGAGTATGATGTTCCACGCGCCTCCGTAGCTCAGGGGATAGAGCAAGAGCCTTCTAATCTCTTGGTCGCAGGTTCGAATCCTGCCGGGGGCACCAAACTTCGAGGTCAAAGCCCTAGAGCCTCAAATCGAATGAGGCTTTAGGACCCCAATCCATCGCTTATTCATCGTTTATAGCGCGGACTGCTCATCGCTTGTTGCTCACGAAGCCTTCGGGCGGACGGCGATATCGAGCACATCAGCCAGCGCCGAGTGGGTCTTTCCACGAGCCATATAAACATCCTGAGTCATGCTCACTCGAGCGTGCCCAAGGTGGTCGGCACCCACTCGTGCCGACAGTCCAGCTTCGTCTGCGAGCGTGGCAACGGTCCGCCTAAATGTGTGCGTCGCAACCCATTCGAATCCGAGCACGCCGCGCACCCGAGCAAACTGACCGTTGAGGTTGTCTGGGTCTCGCAACGTCCCAGCCGAGGATGGAAAGATCAGCCCGTCTTCGCTCGGATGAAACCCATCCGCACGTCGAGTCAGCATCTCGACTGCGAACAGAGGAAGCGCGACTACTCGCCGAGAGGTCGTCGTCTTGGTCACGTCCTCTCGGATCAAACCAACACCCTTCCCACGAACTACCCGCCCGGTGACCGCAATCGTTCCGGCCTCGGCGTCATAGTCCGCCCACCGAAGGCCAAGCATCTCTGACCGACGCAGGCCAGTCCCGGCGAGCATCGTGATCGGGTCGATGAGATCAACATCCTTCGCCCATTGAGAGACGGTGCGCGTGGTCTTCGTTGTCACCTTCTTCTTACCGCGGCCCTCCGGGGGCAGCGGAAGCTCCGACGTTCCCAAGCCATGGAGCAGAGCTGTCAACTCCTCTGGCATCAATGCGCGGCCCTTGTCCGGAGACTCTGCAGTCTTGGAAGGAACCCGCACCGGTCCAACGTCCTTCACAGGATTGCGGCTGACCGCTCCGTCTCGAATCGCCAAGGTGAATACGCCCGACAGAACCGTCTTCGCCTGCCGTGCTGTCGTAGGCCCGTGAACTTCCGCCAGTTCAACCAGCAGTCTGTCCAACCTGCGTGGCGTGCATTCCTTGACGAGCAGTCCGCCAGCTCTCGTATCGAGTTTGGTGATGATCGACGAATAGGTATCCGTGGTCCTGACCGACTCACTTCGCGACTTCAGATCGGTCAACCATCGCTCAGTCAGCTCGGTCAGTCTCGTGTTGCCAGTCGTTGCGCCCTCAGCTTCCCCGGTAGTGGTCTGTAACTCCGCGATCACAGCGAGGAGCACGGCCTCCGCCGCAGCGCCGTACCGATCTGGCCTTCCCGACGGTGAGCGCCGCTCCACGATTCGCGTACGTCCGTCTGCTGCCCGGTATCGACACCTGGCCAGCCAGACACCTCGCCCTTTGTCGACCCGCGTGATGGTGCCGTGAGCGCCGATGTCCAGCGGCGGACGCCCCGCCATCTCAAATCACCGTTCCGGCGTCACGGGTGCACAAAGTAAGGTCAGTCATTGTCGAGCCTCTCGTCAGGTTTGACCACGCCCCGGGCTGTTAGCGCAGCGCCGGGGTCTCTCAGCTCCATGTTTCCACGTGCCGGAGATCTCCGGGAACGGAACCGCCATCAATGCGCGTCAATCACAGTCGCTTAAAGTCATCGTACCGTAGACTCGACAATGAATGTTGTTGTTCTACAACATATTACGTTTACACACTTCGGATGGAATTGAAACCGTGCCTGCTCAGAGCCTCCAGCCCGCCCCAACAGAAGTCAACCAATCGCTTATGACCTCCCGAGACCTCGCAGCACGCCTCAAGGTGACCGTCGAAACCCTATGCCGCTGGCGCGCACGAGGAATCGGCCCTCGGTACCACCGCTTCGACCGCTCCGTTCGCTACGCACCCCAGGACGTAGATGACTGGCTCGCAGAACAGGCAGCCTGACCACCACACCCAGGACCCTCGACCATTACACGGCTGAGGGTCTTTTCATATGTTCCGAGACAGGCAATCGCCCGCCACAGAAAGCCAGCTCGTGATGCTGGTCACGAGTGCCGCCAAAGCCTCCCGCACTGCCGAAACCGCGTTTTTCACAAAACACCCGCCTTACAGCGAGATCGAACGCTCTAACGGTCAATATTCCTGAAAGTTGTTGCATCACAGTAAGTGTCAGACACTAAAACGCCTGGTCCAACCGCACATTTTCGGTAGACATCGGTAGGTATCAGACGTAATGTCTGAACCAAGCGGATCGGAAGAGGCACCATCCCCGCCGAGAACATAGATACACCACGTCGACTGCTCGCGCTCCCGAGGGCAGGAAGGTTTCGACACCACCCCTTTCCCGAAGGACATCTGCCATGTCGCAGACCACCATTTCCGAAGGCCAGCTTTACATCTCGGCAGCCAGCGCCGCCGTCCGGTACGACGTGAGCGAGCAGCTGATCCGACGAGTCATCGCATCCGGCAACGTCGAAGTCATCCGGATCGGCACGAAGACCATAAGGATCAATATCTCATCACTCGAGCGGGCCTTCACGAAGCTGAACGACTGAGCAGCCCAACCAGTCCAGCTTCCTCACAACTCCAAGACCGAACGGCCCACACTCACATGGACTACGCAAACTTCACCACGAACACCTCAGACGCCGGGACAGGCTCCGGCGATACCCGCCGCGAGGCCGACCTCAATTCCACAGAGACACCTATGACCGACCGCTCCATCTCCGACCACACGAACGCAGTCAGCGGAGAAAACATGGAAAACGCTGCAGGGGAACCGGAGTTCACCCCCATCTACATCACCAGCAGCTTCGACGTGCCGCCTTCGGTGCAGCGGGTCTTCGACTCGGTGCGGGCCTACGCCACCGAGATGGACCGCCCGCTGTCCCTCCCCCAGATCACCGGGGTGGACCCGGAATGCGAGATCGTGAACATCGAGTTCGAGACCTGCCCCGCCTGCCGGACAGAGCCGCTGGTGATCGAGCACATCGGCCCCCAGTTCGGTGGCACCACGGGGTTGGCCTGCGAGGGCTGCGCGTACGACGAGATCGAGCCGTACAAGGAGTTCAAGATCAACCCGAACTCCCTGATGGACAACTACGACGTGATCACCGAGGTTAACTCGGAGGTAACTGAGTCGGTTGCCAAGGAGATGTCCGTGCCGTTCTTCACACACCCCAGCGACCTGGTGAACGCCAAGGCACGGGAGATGTGGATCGCCTCCGAGAGCCGCAAGGAGCTGGAGCGGCACTACGCCGAGGTAGACCCCTCCAAGAACCTCCCGTTCGACTTCGGCACTCTGGAAGAGATCCTGCAGCGTCCGGACGAACCGGCGGACCGGATCGAAGGCCTGATGACCACAGAGGGCGGCACGATCATCGTGGCAGCCCGTAAGACCGGCAAGACGACCTTCGTGCTCAACCTGACCCACAGCCTGATCTCGGGGGACCCGTTCCTGGGTAAGTTCAAGACCATCCCGATCGCCGAGGACGCCAAGGTGGCCCTCATGAACTACGAGGTCTCCGCCAAACAGGCCGCACGTTGGGCAAACGACGTGGGGATCGACCCCAAGCGGTTCCTCATCATCAACCTCCGTGGACGCCGGAACCCGCTCGGCAACGCGGCGGACCAGGCACGGTTGGCCAAGCTGCTCCGGGACAACAAGGTCGAGTCGCTGATCGTGGACCCGTTCGGACGCGCCTTCACCGGGGCCAACCAGAACGACCCCAGCGAGGTCGGCACCTGGTTGGTCAACCTGGACCACTTCGCCCGTGAGCAGGCCGGTGTCCGCGATGTCATCCTCCCGGTCCACGCCGGTTGGAACCAGGACCGCACACGCGGTGCCTCATCCATCGAGGACTGGGCCGACTCGATCATCAACCTGACCACCGATCCCGAGGGACGCCGGTTCGTCCGGGCGATGGGACGCGACATCGAGCTGGACGAGGACCAGCTCCTCTTCGACACGGCAACCCGCCGGCTGTCCCTCTCCGGTCTCGGAGGTCGTGCAGCGGAGGCGGCGGACAAGAAAGCGGCCAAGCGGGACGATCGGGCAGCCACCCTGCTGCCGTATCTGGTCGAAGGGATCCGCCGCCATCCCGGCTCCGGAATCGGCGACCTGACCAGCTGGCTACAGAGCATCAGGATCGGTGGGAAGAAGTTCGACTTCCGCAGTGAGGAGATGACCCACGCCAGCCTGCTCGCTCAGGAACGGGGCCTGGTGCGGATCGAGATGGGTACCCGGAACAAGAAACATCACCACATCACCGACGCAGCGGAGGGGATTACGGTGTGGCCCGCCCTTCCGGAGGACCCCGCGACCACCACCTGAACGACCCATTCCGGTGGGGTTGGGAGGTAGTCGGGACAGGTACTCCACGACCCATTCCCACGCTGACACATTCCCACCGGTTCGGGGGACTCTCGGGGAGGTTAAAACCCCTGTTCGTGACCCATTCCCACCCATTCCCACCCATTCCCGGAATGAGTAGTCCCACCCATTCCCACCCCCTTTATAGGGGGGAAGGGGGACTGGATGGGTCAGAGGGGTTGTTCGACCGCTTCACCGAGTACGGCTTTTCGAGATCAACAAACCTACGAAGTTCACACACCGCAAAGGAAAACGTAACTATGGGTACATACGCTGCTACAAACGAGATCCGCATCAACCCGATCCCCCGCACTCCCGGCTCGAAGGGATTCGTCGCCGAGACCGCCTGGCAGCTGACCCTGCCCCTCGGTGCGGACGGGGTCTCCGCCTCGGCGGTGGCCGAACTGGTACTCCCTGAGGGCTCCGGTGTGGAGCTGCTCCGCAACCAGCTCTGGTTGGTCGAGGACTCGGAGGTGGACTCGGTGGTCGAGATCCTCCCCCAGCATGGCTACGAAACCTCTGAATTCAGAGCCTCTCTGGAGGATCTCCCGATCGAGGCCACACATGAGTCTGTCCGGTGGGCGTTCGACGTTCTCCGTGCCGCTGGGGAGGCAAGACGGCAGGCTACGTACGGGGCACTGAGCATGTATCTGGGACCGAACACGGCGCACTCGGACCCAGAGACGCTGCACCAGTTGCGGATCGCCCAGATCGCGTTGCAGAAGCAAATGAAGGCGAGAGGTAGGACCGTAGGTAGTAGGCCTCGGCGCGATGACGGCCCTCGGCGCGGGAGGTTGCTCACGCGCTGA
Organism: Rhodococcus sp. AQ5-07; assembly: GCF_009707305.1. Lineage (NCBI taxonomy): Bacteria > Bacillati > Actinomycetota > Actinomycetes > Mycobacteriales > Nocardiaceae > Rhodococcus > Rhodococcus sp. AQ5-07. Next base: position 2,491,001 of record NZ_CP046099.1, read on the forward strand.
CTCAAATCAACTGCACAACAAATAGGTTCACTGCTCCTGCTCCTGCACCGGCGATCAAGGCCGGACCCAAGCCAGGCTCCGGGGATTGGGCGCTGGCCGTTCTGCGAGCAGCTGGGAGCCAGCGAGAAGCTGCTGTGTACGCCGCACTGCTCAGGGTCTTCCATCCGTCCTCGGAGACCGGGGATCCGATTCTCTTCGAGCAGCTGGTTTCAGCACGAGTGAAGCTGCAAAGTCTCGTCTCGTAAAGACGCTCCGGAATGTATCGGAGGAATCATTACCGAAATGTCCTACACACGTGCTCTAATCGATTCCAGCATTGGATGCGCCGCGATACTGATCCGGTACTCACACAACAGGGGTCCTCTTTGAAGATGAACAAGCTCGCTGCTGCCTGCCTGGCTGCTGCATCCATATTCGCGCTTTCTGGCTGCGGAGGTCCTGACGAGAAGGCCGAGGCTGCAGCGCCAACACCAACGCTGACACCCCGCGAGGCAGCGTGCCGGGATATCAAAGTAATTCCTTCATCCTCGGTCTACTACCAAATTTCATTACAGACGTTAGAGGACCCTTCTGCTGCCGTAGCCGATAAAACCACTGCGCTGAAGCGGATGATGGACTTCCAGAATGGCGTGAACCAGAGCGAAAAGCCGCTCGGATGCACGGGACCCGATTTCGAAACATTTGCAGACTTACATTCAGCAGATGCAACCTTCCAAGATTGGGTTCGACACATGGTAAGGAGCGCAGAATCAAAGGCGGCTTCTGCGACGCCCACTCCCTAGACTCATGCATCATGATCCCTCTCGACGTGAAGTTTTCACATCGAGAGGGATTCCTTGTATCTGCGCCAAATTGATTGCCTCTAAGGATCGAACAGAGAAGACTTTGTCATGCGCCCACAATGGGCGCGGGTCACTGCAAAGCGGTCACCCTAATTGCAAGACTGTTCGTAGGATCAAGATGACAATTCAACAGAGCCTCACCGCGACCGAGCCAGTCACCAGTTGCAGTCACGGCGTCCGAGCACACGCCAACAACGCCAGCCTTATTCGCTGTTCACTGCTTGGCGCACTCTGGGTCCGGGATGAGCGAAGAGAACTCGAGTTCGCGGAATACGACTCACACGTGGTTGTTTGGTGCTGGTCCTTCGGCTTTAGCCTGTACTGCGAAGAATCCCGCGCCACCAACGCTGCGAAGTACTCAGCCGTTCAACTCTGCCCAATGGGCGCGCTGTGCCGTGGCGATCATCATTCCTTCACGATGTCGCCAGGGTCCCTCGCTGCAGCAGGCGAAGCGATCGCATGACCACCCACATCGATAGACGCACCGTGAATCGCCATGCAGCGCGGGAACTTCCAGAAATCACAACACTGCGCGAATGCCGCTGCGAACGCCGACACACCAGCCATCTCGACTTCGTACAGTGCGCGATTCCAAACTCACGCCCTCTATCCAAGACATCGGCACAGTTCGCAGTGATTCAGTTCTGCGGCACACAGCCGTCATTCACTCTCTTCCAAACATTCTGGGAGGCCTCGAGCGCGTATGACACCAGCAATGTCTGGTCCTGTTTCGCCGAATCCGGATGCCGTGGGTTTCATGAACTTCGATTGGTGGTCGTCTAATGCCCGCACCCGAGCAGAGCTTCTTCATGTCGACAGCAGACCAACGCGTGCTGGTGTCGATCCTCCGGCGTATTCCCGGTCTGGCTGAAGAACTCGCAATCACGACCAGCCGACAAGATCACGTAGGTCGTGGAGGGATCAAGGTACGCAACGGGTCTGGTGAACAGCCGATGCCAATCCACGTGGGCGCTTCTAGCGCGGCACACGAGCTGCATGCCGAGCTGACCTCTTGGGTACGCCTGGTCTGCGAGAGCCGTGGAATCGACTACAGCGGTTCGGATGACCTTCTGGGGGTGGCACGTTGGCTGGACCAGCATGTCGTCTCGCTGTCGATGACCGAAGGCAGCGAGGAGGCCCTGGTTGGGATCACCCGCGCCGTGAACCAATGCTGGCGAGTGATCGATCTCCCAGCCGAGAACGACACCTGGGCTGATCCCGAACTGGTGAACCAAGCTCGCGAGCAACGGGTTACGGCAATCGAGGCTGAGCGACTCATGGAGCCGCTGGGACATCCCCGACTCAAGGCAGCTGTAATTAGCAAGTGGCTCGCACGAGGGAAGATCACACGCGAGGGAGGGACATACAGACTCGGTGACATCCTGGATCGGAACCCGCGCAACATAATTGGTAGCGCTGACGAGATCGAGATGTTACGATGAGCGTAGCGCGAGATGTGGATCTGAAAATCCTCTCTCGCGCTTCGTCGTTCCAGGGGTGCGGCTGGCCCTCCGTAGAGCAGAACGAAATTATGGCTCCGGGAAACTAACGCACACTTAGACATTCAATCCGATAGACAGAGGCCGTCGAAGTGAGCACACAGCAGAGCAACGCATCTGACACCGAGGCTGCGGCGGATCGTCGCCGGTACTACTCACAGGCAGTCGCCCTGCTCGAAGCAGCTGGGTACCGATTCGACTAGCCAAGGCAGGCGGGTGGTTCCGTGCTGTTCGTAGTTATGGGACCACCTGCCGCAGGCAAGAGCACATGGTGCCACAAGAACGCTAAGCCGGGTGACATCGTCATCGACTTCGATGTTCTTGCAGTAGCTCTCACCGCTGGGCACAGCGGAAGCCACGAACACTCGATGGCAACCAAGATGGTTACGAAGGCAGCGCGACAAGCCGCCATCGACAGGGCAATCACCCTGACCGACTGCGATGTCTACCTGATCCACTCGACACCCTCCGCTTCACTGCTCGCCAAGTACCGAGCCATCGGCGCAACCGTGGTGACTATTGACCCAGGCGAGGCCATCACGATGGCCCGAGCCAAAGCCGAGCGCCCGTGGCGAAGCCAGCAGGTTGCAAAGCGGTACTACCGAGGCAGCACAGCTACGCAGGCACCGGACACCGCGTCTCGCAAGCCTTCGACATCGAAGCCACCAACCCCGAAAGTGTCGCCACGCAAACGTGGATTGGGTGCCGCACATGAAGCACAGCGCAAGCGCCTCCTCGAGGCACTGCTCCCCGGCTCACCTTGTTGGTGGTGCCTGGGACCGATGTACCGCGAAGCCGCTCGCAACCCCGACGGAGCCGTTCTGGCAGCTGACCACACCCTCGCCCGAGCACATGGCGGCATGGTAGCTGACCGGTTACTGCACTCAAGGTGCAACTCCAGCCGTGGCGACGGTAGCCGTGACCACCTCCGGCCAGCCCTCGGCATCACTGCAGGTCAGAGACCTACCAGCACCCGAGACTGGCTCGACTGAACGTGCGCAAGCCCCTGACCTGCGATTATGCAGCTGGAGGGTGGGGGCGTTCAGATCGCTAGATCAGCCGGCCGCTCGGACCCTTACGGCCGCCATTCCGCCCTCTCTCCCCGAAGCCCGAGGCTACGTGCAGAACCAGCGGAGGTGCCAACGAGATGGACCCTAAGACGTTGGCAAGGACCTTCCAACCATGTGACCTAGGCGAAGTGGGCCAAGCGTACTGGGACGCGATGACAGCCGAGATCCGATCAGTAACTGAATTGTCGCTGATTGCCGAAGGCGCTCGAATCACTGACCGGTTGCGTCGACTCGACTCCGCTATAAGCGGCGACGACGACACATGGGCGACGCTCGTCGCTTCCCGCGATGACGCCACTGAGTTGGTCATCAGGATCGACGGCGCACTTCAAGAGGCCAGACAGCAAACGACGGTCCTACGACAGATCGCCGGATTCTTCGCAGATGACGGGACCAAACCCGAGAAGGGGGCTTCCCTTGCCGACGAACTCGCCAAAGCCCGCGCTGCGAGGAAAGCAGGAACCACGGGTTAGTTCCATCCCAGCCTGGACCACGTCCACCGGCGACGATGCAATTGACTACGCCAACATCGCACATCGCAACGTTCTGCCGTGGCAAGAGTTCGTAGTCCGCAACGGAATGGCTAAGGGAGACAAGCTCACCGATACCGGTGAACAACGCTGGGCAGCTTTCGAGGTCGGTGTTCTCGTCGCACGCCAAAACGGAAAGAACGGCTGTATCGAGGTCGTAGAACTCGGATGGATGCTCAAAGAGCCTGGAATCTCAATTCTCCATACGGCCCATGAGTTCTCAACCGCGATGGAATCGATGGAAAAGCTCGAAACACTGATCCGGTCGAATCCGCTCATCGAAGCTGAACTGCTGCCCGGCAAAAAGGGCATCGTCCGATCTCACGGATTCGAGGCCATCAAGTTCCGCAACGGCTCGATCATTCGGTTCAAGACCCGAACCAAGTCCGGTGGCCGAGGATTCTCGGTCGATCGGCTAATTGTGGACGAAGCGATGATCTACTCCCCGGCGTCGATCAAAGCGCTGATGCCGCTGCTGACCACTGCCGACAATCCTCAAATCTGGTACCTGGCAAGTGCTGCCGATGTGACGGATCAGGAGTACTGCCACAAATGGGCGTCCCTGCGCAAGCGCGCACTCGCGGGCGGTGATACGTCATTGTGCTGGTTGGAATGGTCTGCTGTTGATCCTCCGGAATTCACCTCCCGTGCTGAGCTTCTCGAATGGTGCAACGACCGCGAACGATGGGAAGAATCCAATCCTTCCCTCGGTTTCCTGTTGGACGAGGAGTACATCGAGAACGAACTCGCCGCAATGTCGGATCAGCTGTCCGGATTTCTCGTTGAGCGACTCTCTGTCGGCAACTGGCCGACAGATCTGAGCACTGAGGTCGAGTACCTTATCCAGCCCGGTGATTGGTCTGCCAAGACAGAAACCGACCCATCGCTGATCACCGATAGTGCTATCGGCATGGATGTTTCGCCAGATGGTGGGACATGCACCATCGGTGCCGCAACCTTTCGTCAAGATGGCGGATCACACCTCGAAGTCATCTTCCACGGCTCGTCCGCACGCGTCCGTCAGAACGACGGCACTTTACGTGGACCCGTAGACATGGTGGTCACAATCTGGAACAAGCAGAAACCCCGCGCCATCGTCATCGACCGCCATTCTCCGGCATACGCGTTCGTTCCTGAACTTGAAGGTCACGGCGTCCGGGTCATCGTCACCAATGGAACCCAGATGGCACAGGCATGCAGCGCCATCGTTAACGAACTTCCGGACGGACGGATCACGCACACCGGCGATGAACGCATGCTCGAAGCCCTCAAATCCGCATCCAAGCGAAACATTGGCACAGCTGGCGCTTGGGTATGGGACCGGCGAGGTTCGTTCGTGATCACGGCAATCGTCGCAGTTACTCTGGCCCGCTACGGCCTCTGGGTCGAAGCCGAAGAGCCTCAAACAGATTCGGTCTACGAGACCGAAGACCTATTCATCGTCTAGGGGAACCGTTGCAGTACAAGCACCTTCAAGCCAAACCTCGCGTGGTCGTCAACCTGCTTTCCGGAACCTCGGTCAGCGGTGTCGTCATGTCCACCAGAGGGCCACTCATCACTCTCAAATCCGCATACATCCACGAAGACGGTCAAGAGGCTATGCCCGCTGACGGCGAGATCGCCATCGACAAGTCGAACGTGGACTTCATTCAAGCCCTCTAGGAGGTGCCGCATGGCGTTTGTCACCTCCGATGGAAAGCTCAAAAGCATTTCACGGCTGGAGCTTCCACCAGCAAGCCGAATCCAGCTTACAGACCAGCTCTCGCTCGCATACTTCGAATTGTGGCGCACACAGCCCGCGGTTCATACGACGATCTCATTCGTTGCTCGCAACATTGCACAGCTCGGATTGCACGTCTTCGAACGTAATGGGGATGCCGATCGACAACGACTGACGGATCACCCGCTAGCCCGATTGCTCAGTAAGCCAAGTCCTTACACCACCCGCTACCGACTGATGGATGCTCTGGTCCACGATCTCATGGTCTACGACATGGCGTTCTGGCAGAAGGTCAAGACAGACAAAGGCGTTGAAGGACTCGTACGAATCCCTCCCGACTTCGTCACCCCGAAGGGTGAGAGTTGGCTGACACCTGAGTACTTCGAGGTCAAGGGTTCGTCCGGAAAGATGGATATCAGTTCAGACGAGATCGTCTTCTTCCGCGGCTATTCCAACACCGGCATCGGCGGAACGTCTCCGCTCGAATCCCTCCGGCGGACACTGGCCGAAGAGTACGCAGCTGGAGAGATGCGCGAGCAGATCCTCAAGAACGGCGCTCGCGTATCCGGCTATCTGGAGCGCCCAATCGGTGCTCCACCCTGGTCGTCAGAGGCGAAGTCCAAGTTCGCCAAGGGGTGGCGCTCGCAGTATTCCGGCAATGGTCCCGGCGCAGGTGGAACGCCAATTCTCGAAGACGGCCTGACATTCAAGAATGCTTCGCAAACCGCAGAACAGCTGCAATACATCGAAGCGCGCAAGCTCACCCGCGAAGAGGTCGCTGCCGCATACTTCGTGCCGCCGACGATGCTCGGACTGATGGGTGGGGCAACCTACTCGAACATCCAAGAGCAACACAAAATGTTGTATAGCGACACCCTCGGACCTTGGCTGCAGATGCTCAAGGAAGAGATCGAGCTACAACTCGTTCCCGACCTCGCTAACGACAACGTCTATGTCGAGTTCAATCTCCGCGAAAAGCTCTCTGGCTCTTTCGAAGAGCGCGCCGCAAGCATTCAAACATCCGTCGGCGGACCGTACATCACCCGCAACGAAGCACGAGCACTAGACAACCGCCCACCTGTTCCTGGCGGCGACGAACTGATCACACCGCTCAACGTACTCATCGGCGGCCGAGCCTCCCCGAGCGACATCACGCCGACTTCACCCGGCATTTCCAACGGCTCCGAACCGAGTGCCGCCGAACCCGAGGAGGGTGCGCAGTGAAAATCAAGAGCACTGCAACACAGTTCAAAGACGTTCCAGCCGAAGACGCTTCCGGCGAGACCGGCGCGTTCACCGCGTACGCGAGCGTCTTCGGCAACGTCGATTCCTACGGCGACATCGTGATGCCGGGAGCCTTCCTCGCTGACCTGGACCGGTGGGAGGAAAAGGGCGACCCGATTCCCTTGCTCTTCGGCCACAACATGGCCGACCCCGATTTCAACATCGGCGTCATCACCTCAGCCGGAGAGGACGAAACCGGACTCAAGGTCACGGGACAGATTGACCTCGAATCCCCCAAGGGTGCATACGTTTACAAGCTCATCAAAGAGCGACGTATCACTCAGCTTTCGTTTGCCTACGACGTACTCGATCAGGCGAAGGCGACACGGGACCTCGATAGCGGAGGCACCGAAGATGTCATCGAACTCAAACAACTGACGTTGCACGAAGTTTCGATCGTTCCCCTCGGCGCGAACCAGGCAACGGACATTCTCTCGGTGAAAGCCGGTCGTGCGATCTCCTCGAAGAACGAGGATTCACTGCGCAACGCGCACGAATCAATCGGCCAGGTTCTCGACTCCCTCACTCCGGCAGAACTGTCGGAGAAGTCCCCGGCCATTATCCGCCGAAACCTCGCTGTGGCAGATGTTCTCAGCGCGGCACTCTCACTTTCCTAACCCTCGAAAGGGGTACGCCATCATGGCATCCAGCATTCGTATTGCCCGACTCAAGGGCGAGGCCGCAGAGGCCGTCAAGAACATGAAGTCCATCGCAGTCAAGGCTGATGAAGAGGCTCGCGATCTCACTGCAGACGAGCAGGGCGAGTTCGACAAGTTCAAGGCCCAGGCCGAGGAATTGGTCAAGAACCTCGAAGCCGCTCGTCATGACGTAGAGGTCATCGCCGCAGCCGAGTCCCTAGCTAAGCAGGTCGGCGCAGAGCCGGTCGCAGAGCCTGCCTCCGACGGTGAAACCAAGGCACGGGCCAAGAGCCTCGGCCTGCAGGTTGTAGGCAGCGCACAGTTCAAGAAGGCACTCGCACCGTTCAAGGGCGCAGTCCCGGAGCGTTCGCGCTTCCAGACTGACCCGATCTCGGTCAAGGGCCTCCTAGTTGGCGGCTCCCCCACTTCCGCTGGTGCGTTCGTCACTCCGGAGCGCACCGATATCGTGGAAATGCTGGGTCGCCGTGAGCTGACGATCCGCGACCTGATCAGCGTCCGTCGCACTGGCTCTGATCTGGTGGAGTACGTCGCGCAGACTTCGCACGTCAACGCTGCAGCGGCTGTCCCAGAGGCTACGTCTTCGGCTGCACCGACCGCTCCGGCATCCGGTGGTGGCGCTCTGATCCCCAATACCGGAGGTGGTTACAAGCCCGAAGGCAGCTGGGCATTCGAGCGCAAGACTGCCGAGGTCAAGACGGTCGCCGAATGGGTACCCGCTACCAAGCGCGCACTCGCAGACGTTGCAGCACTCGAGGGCCTGATCAACGACGAGCTTCGTGCTGATATCGCGGAGAAGGAAGAGTCGTTGATGCTGACCGGTTCCGGTGTCGGCGAGGACCTTCTGGGTATCAACGCTACCTCCGGTGTCCAGACACAAGCGTTCGCGACCGACCTCTTCGGCTCGGTGCGTAAGGCAATCACCAAGGTCCGCACTGTCGGTCGCGTCGCTCCCACGGCGATTGTCGTGTCCCCCGAGGATGCCGAATTGATCGACCTTGCAAAGGATCTCGAAGGTCGCTACGTCTACGGAGGCCCGTTCGCATTCGGCAACCGCACCCTCTGGGGTGTCCCGGTCGTGGAGAGCGAAGCACAGCCTGCAGGCACCGCACTGCTGGGTGACTTCACGAAGGCTGTCCTGTGGGATCGCGAGCAGACCACAGTTACCGTGACCGACTCGCACGCAGATTTCTTCATCCGCAACATGGTTGCCGTTCTCGCTGAAGAGCGTGTGGCATTCGCTGTCACCCGCCCGTCCGCCTTCGTGAGGGTCGCGACTCACGCTTAATTCGTACGCCCTGGCTGGATTCACCTCCGGCCAGGGCGTCGGGTTGGCACCGAAAGGAGTTGCCATGCTTGATATCTACGAAGTAGAGATCAACGGACGAGTTACCACACTGCAGCTCAGCGAAGCTGATGCGAAGTCTCGCGGACTCACCGCTGCGAATAAAGCCAAGACAGCGCCGATCAACAAGACACGCAACCGAACTCGCAACAAGGCGGTCTGATTGTGGAACCGCTGATCGGTATCGAAGAGTTCCGCGCACTCATGGCCGGAGACGGTCTCGAAGAGTGGCGGCTCAATGTCGCGGTCGGTGCGATCCGCTCTTACACCGGCTGGCACGTCGCACCTGTTCTCACTGAGACCGTCACTCTCGACGGCAACGGTGGCACCATCCTCGACCTGCCCACATTGCGGCTCTGCGCTCTTAACGCTGTTCGCGTTCAGGGCGTCACGATTTCCGGTGTGGAGTGGTCGCAGGACGGCACGCTCCGTGGTCGATGGCCAGACGTGTGGCGCTCGATCCAGGTTGACATCGAACACGGCTACGAAGCACCCGCCGATCTCCTGGGCGTCGTCCTCGATGCCGCGGCTCGCGCTGTCAACTCGGAACTCGGCGGACACGCGGAGACCTTCGGCCCGTTCTCGTTCTCTGCATCGGAAGGCTCCACGGCGCTCTTCGATCACGAACTTCGAGTCCTCGACCGCTACCGATTGCCGAGGTTGCCGTGAGCGAAGAAGTGATCCGCATCCGTAAGACACCAGGCGGGCTGGACGACAACAACGATCCGGCCCCGTCATCGACTACCCGCGTACCGCTCAAGGCCAAGGCAGTCGCTCCGGGCGCATCCACACGCAACGCATCTGTTGCGCGCAACGGCGAAACCATCCAGTTCACGGTGTACCTCAGCCCTGCCCCGGATCTGACCGATGACGACAAGCTCGAGATTCGGGGCCTGGAATACGCGGTTCGCGTCCTCGACTGGCGCTCAGCATTCGGCACCAGTCGGCGCGGACTCGAGGTCCTGGCAGTCCTCGGAAGGGGTTGAACATGGCCTCACCGAACAGCAAGTTCAAACTCGACCGCGCTGGCGTGCGAGCACTGCTGAACTCTCCAGCAGCTCAGGCGATGTCCTTGGCAGCAGCCAAACAGGTCGCTGCCGCAGTCCAAGTTAAGGACGGTGTCGAGGTCGTGGTCCGCACGGTCAAGACCGATAGAGCTTGTGCGGCTGTTTCGCTGGCTCACCCTGGCGGACTCGGAATCCAAGCCAAGTACGGCACACTGACCCGCGCTGCTGCCGCTGTGGGACTGATCGTGAAGCCACGATGAAAGCCGCACGCGTACCCGCTGACGCAGCAGTGCCCGTGAAGGACTTCCTGCAAGTCCAGCTCGCAGTATCCGAACCGGGCGTACATGTCGCACTGTCTCTGGACGACGACTGGGTACCTGAAACCAACGGTGTTGCATCAACACCTGCAGTCGTTGTCTTCGATGACAGCGGTCCGATGAAGTGGCCGATCTCTACGCATCCACAGATTCGAATTACGGTGTGGTCCAACAGCCGCACCCGATCCCGCACCATTGCCGGCAAATGCCTCGGCTGGTTACTCGCGCTACACGTGCCAGGGGTTGCCTACATCTCCGCCGGCACCACCCTCATTGACGACCTGGACCCCCAAAATGGTGGGCGCATGGCGTCTTTCACGGTCAACACCACCGTGAGAACACTTCCGCTCTGAGCGGTCCCACCATCTTTTCTGCCCTTGAAAGGGGTTATTTGCCATGTCCGGAATCACCAATCCCGATGCCACTCGAATTTGGGACGAAGCCGAGGTCTACGTCATCCCTCGCAACGCGGTCACCGACATCACCGAGCTTCTGCCCGCCACGATCGATGACGAACTCGACGCTCGCTGGGAGTTTGTCGGTCTACTCGACGGCTCTGCCGGTATCCCGGTGAACCCGGAAATCGAGATCACCCACTTCGATGCCTACGGTCAGGCCCGCTACCGCAGCAAGGCCAAGAAGGGCGCAATCGGCACTGCATTCACTGCGCTCGAAAAGAACTCGGTGACAAAGAAGTTTGTTCTTCCCGGCTCGACCGCTGGCAAGATCGGCGCACCGAAGGGTATGTACTACTTCACCTGCTATGTCCTGCGCGATGAGGATGTTGCCACTGAAATCTGGGTATCCACCCGGCCTGCGCTCTTCGAACTCGGCAGCTTCTCCAAGGTTGAGGGTGAGCCTGAGTCGTACGAAATCACGGTTCATCACTCGAACGATTCGTCGGGCGATGTCTTCCACGTCATCGACCAGGACAGTGCCGCAACCGAACTGGCGATCACCACGACCAGCCTGCCTGCTGGTGTCGTTGGTACCCCGTATTCGCAGACCCTGACCGCTACTGGCGGAATCGGCGCGAAGACCTGGACCAAGACCGGCACATTGCCCGCTGGCCTGACACTGTCCACAGACGGCGTCCTCTCCGGCACCCCGACCGCGGCTGGTACGCCGTCGATCACGTTCCGGGTCACCGACTCTGCCGCGCCTACAGCCAACACAGCCACCAAGGCGATCACGGTCACCGTCACTGCCTAGTTGCAACTCTGCCCTGTGCAATTTCTGATTGCACAGGGCAGGCAGCTCAGCCTTTCCGTCCTATACGACTTCTTGTGTCCGATACCCCACAAGCTAAGAGCGACTCAATTGATCGGTCAGCTTCGAGCAATGGGGCTGTAAACAATCTCTTATTTGTCGGCAAGCTCCTCGATCGTTGTGCAGGGATTCTCGTGGCCATCCACCGCGCAGTAAGTGATTCCGCGTGAGCCGTCAGCCGATACCACGCCATTCTTGATTCGCGCATGCGCCATTCCAGCCTCCTTGTCCAGACGCAGCGCATCGAGACGCCCAGCATCCAATGAATCAGAACCTTCCTCGGCGACGATTCTCAATTCGATGCGATCTACGACAGCTTCCCTCAATTCGACTCATCCGGCTATTGTCACCCACTCTGCTCGACTCCGTCGCGATTCCCCACAAGTCACATCCACGTGGTGGCCATCGCCCAACCGTGCAAACACCTGAAACCTGAACCTCGACGTTTCTTCCCGGTGTGTTACTGCACGTGTGTTTGCCCGCAACATGCCTACTCATTCTCATTCACCGACCGTTCGCTGGTGTGCAGCCCGGCGGGCGGTCGGCTTCACCCGCTACACAAGGAGTGCCCCATGCGAACTCCGACTGATGCCGAGATCACCAACACAGCGGTTGAACTCGGGCTGATCGAATCCGGCGATAGTGTGCCACCGCGCCTGCGAGCCAAAGTCGCCAAGACAATCCAACTGGCTACCCAGCTCGACGCCGAGGACGAACCAACTCGCCCGACCTCCGATGCCGTCACGCTCATCGCCACCACATACTCCGACCTCCTCGAGGCCGGTATCCCAGACCACGCCGCAGTACGAATCGCTGCAGCACTTGCGCCCGAAATCTGGCGCACCAACGTAGGAGCTGCACATGCCCGCATATGACGATTTCGACGGATACGAAGACGATGACGTAATCGACTCGGATGCAGTCGATTACGAAGAGTACGAAGACGAGCCGGAAGGAGGTGACGATACAGATGTACGTGCAGCCGAGAAGCTTCTCGCAGCTGCGCGGGCAAAGTCCGGCAACCGCAGTCAGCGACGTGCAGCGGCCAAGGTTCCTGCATCTGCACCGAAGCCTCAGGACCGCAAGCCGAAAAAGTCTGCGAAGCAGTCGGAAGCCAAGGATACGACTGTCCTTCTGACGCTGTGGGACGAAGAGATCGAGATCGACCGAAACGCACTTGTTGATTCGTGGGATTGGCATCTCGGCACCATGGAACAGAATCCGCTGCTGCTAGTGCGGGGCTTGCTTGGCGTACAGCGCTTCGCGTGGTTCACCGCACGAGCCAAAGGAGAAGGCAAGACGCCGATGGGTGCGGCACTCGAGATTATCCAGATGTTCTCTGAAGAGGCCGGATTCTCTACACCGGGAAACTGATCAGCCTCCTCGTTGCCTTGAGAACTCGGGGCAACGAGATCGAGGCCGATCTTCGGCGGTACTACCAGATAGATCTGCGAGACCTTTGGCGTCCGGGCGGCGGCTCGTCGCAGTTGACGCTACGCCTGGTCTGGGTCCTGATCACTAACTCCCCCATCGACTCTGCACTCGCGATCTCCGAGAACAACGGAGACATCCCCTGGACGCGATCCGAACGTCTGCTCTCTGACCTTTGGCTGATAGACGCTCAGGTTAATTCCAAGAAGGGGAAGGCCCCCAAAGCCCACCCCGAACGAGAAGCGCAACGCTCAAAACACACTGCAGCCAAGGCCAAGAGCAAGACCAGCGCATTTGAACGCGCCAAAAAACGCGACGCCGAAAGGCGACGCAAAACAACTACATAGTAGGAGGCCCGGACGTGGGAAACATCGGATGGGCATCTCTGAGCATCGTCCCGACAATCAACGGGGTCGCAGGGCAAATCAGCAGCCAACTGGTCGGACCCATGCGCACTGGCGGTCAGCAGGCAGGACAAGCTGCTGGGCAAGCTGTCGCAGATGGAATTGGTTCGGCGAAAGCTGCTGTGGCCAAGGCATCTGGGCAACTTGCAACGGCACGAAGCAAAGAAGCCGACGCAGCTGGAAACGTGCGCATAGCCGAACTCAAACTGCAAGAGGTGCGCGACAAGGGCAACGCCTCCGCATCACAGATTGCTGCAGCCGAGGAAAAACTAGCTGCCGCACAACGCAAGTCAGAGTCGGCTACGAGCGCCGCCGAAAAGGCTGTGGACTCTCACCGACGTGCCATCACGAATCTCACCGAGGCCCGCGCACGCGCAGCCAACGCTGCTGACGACGAAGCAGCATCGACAGACGACGCAGCAGAGTCACAAGATCGCCAGGCTGACAGCGCAGTAGACCTTGCCAAGAAACTCGGCGGGCTGGCTGTCGCCGCTGCCGGAATCGGTGGCGCGATGGACCTCGCCATGACCTCGCTGAACAACGAAGCAGTCATGGACAAGCTCGCGGCCCAACTGGGCGCGAGTCCCGAGCTAGCCGAGGAATACGGCAAATCTGCCGGAAAGCTGTATAACGCTGGGTTCGGCGAATCGTTGGAAGAGGTCACCAGCTCGATCGGGGCCGTTCAAAGTTCGCTGCCCACTATTGGTTTCGAGGGTGAGGTCTCACTCGACAAAGCAACCGAACGTGCAATGAACTTCGCGAAGACCTTCGATGTGGATGTCACCGAATCCATCGGTGCTGCGGCACTCCTGATTCAGAACGGCCTCGCCAAGGATTCCACCGAGGCAATGGATTTGCTCACGGCCAGCGCCCAACGTGTGCCCGCAGCCATGCGCGGCGAACTCCCGGCAGTGATAAACGAATACGGCACAAACTTCACTGCACTCGGATTCACCGGCGAAGAGGCTATGAGCCTCCTAGTGAACGCATCCGCCAACGGCGGCATCGCCCTCGACAAAACCGGCGACGCGCTCAAGGAATTCGGAATCAAGGCAACAGATCTCGGCGATACCGGAGCACAGGAAGCACTCGCAGGAATCGGCTTGTCCGGAACGGACATGGCGAACAAACTCCTCGCTGGTGGTGGCACCGCCAAGGGTGCTTTTCAGCAGATCGTCACAGGATTGCAGGGGATCAAAGATCCCGCTGAGCAAGCTGCGGCAGCAACCGCGATCTTCGGAACACCTTTGGAGGATTTAGGCAAGGACAAGATCCCAGCATTCCTCCAATCTCTTTCCGGCACAGAGAATTCGATGGCCGGATTTACCGGCGCGGCTGACGAAATGGGCACAACGCTCAACGACAACACCGGAGCCTCACTCGAATCGCTCAAGCGGACGATCCAAGGTGGACTCGTTGAGGGCCTCGAATCGATGGCCGACTGGGTTGGCCGAAACTCCGAGCTACTCAAGAACATCGGACTCGTAGTCACTCCCCTGGTTGCAGGATTCGCCGCATACAAGATCGCCGTCATCGGCATCACTGCCGCGACGACGGCGTGGAACGCAATCCAGATGATGCTCAACGGCACGATGGCACTCAATCCGATTGGCATCGTTGTCGCGATCATCGTCGGCCTAGTTGCTGCAATTGTCATCGCATACAACAAAAGTGAGACTTTTCGTAACATCGTCCAAGGCGCTTGGGAAGGCATCAAGACCGCGGTCTCCGCGGTCTGGGACAACGTCCTCAAACCGATCTTCGACAAGTTCGTTGAGGTCCTCGGTTGGATCGGCGAGAAGGCAACCTGGCTGTGGAATGAAGCAATTGTCCCGGCGTTCAACGGAATCAAGGACGCGGCTGGTTCGGTCAAAGACTGGATCACCGACAAGTTCACGGCGATCGTCAACTTCTTCACCGAGATGCCAGGCAAGATCAGCTCCGCGGCCTCCGGCATGTGGGATGGCCTCAAAAATGCCTTCAAGTCCGCGATCAACTGGATTCTCGAAAAGTGGAATGGACTCGACTTCTCCATCCCGTCAGTGGAAATCGCCGGAGTCAAGTTCGGTGGATTCACTCTCGGCGTGCCTGACATTCCACTGCTCGCGAGCGGTGGTATCGCAGGTCGTCGCAGGAACGGAACACTGTACGGACCGGGAACCGGAACCTCGGACTCGATCCTCGGACTCGATTCCAACGGCGTACCTACCGCTCTCGTCTCGAACGGCGAGGGCATCGTCACCAAGTCCGCAATGGACAGTGGCGGTTCGAGTTTGGTTGCAGCTCTCAATGCAGGTTGGACGCCTTCGGCGCTGAATCTGCGAGAGATGTTCCCAGACCTCTCCGCTTTCGCTGGCGGAGGTACCGTCTCTGCCAAGGATCTCGATGAGTTTGCCTGGGGACGCGGCCTCGGTGCGACCAAACCTCTCGAAGGCGATGCGTACAACTTCGGCGGCGTGAACTGGGGCGACTGCTCCGGTGCCGTCTCCGCATTCGTGAACGCCGCTGTCGGTGATGATCCGTTCGGATCGCGAGGCGCAACCGGAAACTTCCGCGAGTGGCTTGCTGCCAAGGGCCTACAGCCCGGTAAGGGCGGACCCGGATCACTCGATGTTGCCTGGTTCAACGGCGGACCCGGCGGTGGTCACACGGCTGCCACCTTGCCATCCGGAACCAAGATCGAAATGGGTGGCGGACGCGGAAACGGCCAGATCAACGGCGCTGCCGCAGGGGCCAACCTCAACGGTGCCACCGACTTCGCACATTTGCCGGCCTCGTTCTTCGTCAAGGATGTCGGCAGCCCGTACGACGTGCGTGACGGTGACATTCGCTCGGATGCTGACAGTGTCTCCGGTTGGGGTGCTGACTCCACTTCCGGCACATCGGCATCCGGCGAGCCTGCGGTCGAGAAAGCGTTCAATGCTCGCGACCGCTGGAAGCAGATGTTCACCGACACCGCTGGTGTGTGGGCGGATGCCACGATCGAGATTGCAGGGGTTGGCGAATGGCTCGACCTCGCTGACCGCTACACCATCACCGCTGGCGGGGACTCGTCCTCGTCGATGACGATGGCGGAGGCCAAGGCAGCCGACATAGCCCAGTCAACTCAAGCAATGGATGGCGGCGACGCCAACATCATCCCTGCCGTCGAAAGCGCGGCGATCTCGCGCACAGGTGCAGACCTGTACGCATACGAGATCGCTCGCGCAGCCAAGGAGATGGGCCTCGGTGAGGCAGCAGCCATCATCGGAGAAGCTACCGCCCTCGTGGAGGTCGGCGATCCGATGAAGATGTTCGCGAACTCCAAAATGCCGGACTCGCTCAACCTTCCACACGATGCAGTCGGCACAAACGGCACATCGACCGGCCTCTTCCAACAGCAGGACTTCCCCGAATGGGGAACCCTCGCACAGCGAATGAATCCGTTCGAGAGCGCAAAGCTCTTCTACGACAAGTTCCCTGACGGCTGGGAATCAATGGACCCCGGCGCTGTCGCACAGTCCGTCCAACGGTCCGGTCTGCCCGACAAGTACGGGCACATGATCGGTCGCGGACGTGAACTCGTGGACTCCACGAGCCTCTTCGATACTGGCGGCGTATGGGAGCCAGGCACATTCGGCTTCAACGGCCTCAACGAACCCGAACTCGTTCTCAAAGACGCGCACTGGAAAGTCGCCGAAGCGAACATCGCCAAGATCGATGATCTCGTCTCCTCCGGCGCACCCAAAAACGCTGGCATCCAACAGATCAACCACATCACCGTCGCTGATCAAGGCGGATTCTTCCGCGAGCAGACCAAACGCCAACGGCTCGCAATCATGCAATACACATAAGGAGCCACACCATGCCCGCTACCGAAATCACGATCATCGGAGCGGACGGAACCAGGCTGGATATCAGTGGACCCAACGCCGGTCGCCAGGGCATCATCCTGGCGGCTGGCCAGGTCAAGGGCATCTACGATGCTCCGACAACCACCGAATCCAAGTCCGCGGCAAGGGCTATCGGCGGCAAGCACATCGGCACCGACTACGAGATTCGCGATCTGATCCTCGGATTTCACCTCTTCGGTGACGATGACCCCCGCGGATACGAATGGCTCGAGAACACGCTCTCAAAGTGCTTCACCTACGAGCCTGATCCGTGGGACCCGACCGAGCAACTAGCTCGTATCTTCGTCAAGTCGAAGCGGGACACTCGAATGCTGAGCGTTCAGAAGTCCGAAGCTCCGGATTTCGAGCCTGATATGGACCCGAACGCCGATGAATACAGCAACGTCCGCTATCTGCTTCGGGCCTACCAGCCGATGTGGGTGGGAAAGAAGCTCGTCACCTCATGGGAGACCTCCGGCACGTCCGGCAGCGGCCTGATCTCGGTCAGTAATCCCACCGACCGCCCGATGCTGCAAACCTGGGTTCTCACCCGCGGAACCTGGACCATCCCGGACTTCTCCTGGCGCGGCCCCAAGGGTCAGCGCATGCCTGGCGGCGAGTTCCCCGACCGGAAACTCACACTGCTGCCGATCGACTCAGTTCACGGTGGTGCTCGCATCAACCTCGATCCGATGAAGCTGATGGTCGAGTCCTGGTCTGGCACGAACCTGCTCGCTGAGCTGGCTGGCCAGCAGTACTTTATGCACGAAATCCCGCCCTACACACCGGAAACGTTGCTGCCGATCAAGGTGAGTGGCGCTCCCTCTGGCGGTGCTCGCGCCGAACTTCACCAACCACGTATGTGGTCCAAGCCTTGGGGGTTGCAGTGGCGGTAGCTGTTGATTTCGGCCTCTCCCTCGAGGAGCAGTGCCAGGCGATCTGGGACGCCACCGAAGTACGCCAGGTGGAGATGGATGCCATTCGAGCATCCGCTCCCCTGGTGCGTCTCTGGGATGGCGATTACAGACTCCATCACATCGTCCAGTCCGAAGACGAAGCCACCTTCGATGATCCGGACAACGACACCGGACCCGGCCAACTCGTCCTCGACTTCGATACACCAGCCGCGCAATGGATTCACGATATGCGCGGACGTATGGAGCGCGGCGAGAAGCGCAACGTCCATCTCTCGGTGGATTACTGCGGCGGTCGCTGGACCGGACGTATGACAGACGCCGAAGTCGAAACAGACGAGCGCGGTTATTCCAAGCTCATCGTCACGTTCAAGAGCGATTACGAAGAACTCAAGTGGTATCGCCTCTGGTCGAACCCTGTACTGCCAGCGGCCATTCAGGCCCCTCGCGTATTTATGCTGGGCGGACCCGCGATCTGGGTGCTCAAAACCGCACTATTCCTGAACGTCCTCCGCGAGCAAACCTCCCTGTGGTCCATCCCCGACGATCCGATGAAGCTGTCCAACTGGACCTCCGGCCTGGACATGTCGAACTGGACCGTCGCGATCAAGCCCACCAGCTTCATGGAAGACATGAATGCGGGCACCGTCTGGGCGCTGCTGCTCTCCCGCTGGAAGGACTGGCACTCCGCCTCCCAGATGATCCTCGAAGATGCCGAGTTGTCGGTTCAGTGGCGGCGCTGGTTCACAGGCGACCCTGCACCGTGGCCAGGGGCAAAGCTACGCCACGGTTGCCTCGTCATCGACATCGTTGACAAGTCCGGTGTCGAAGCTGGAACCGCCAACGGTGGAACCCTTTTCGGCGGACTTACCCGCGCAGTGCGTTCGTTCACAGACGACTTCACCGAGTCCATCGAACAGCCCCTGACCACGCTGCCAGCAGTCCCCGCCTATCGCACACCGGGAGTCCTCAACACCGATCCCCGCGTGCCGTACGTCTACTACTCGCCGAACTCCCCCGGCGTCACACAAGCCAGCTTCAAGCAGACACCTGCCACCGGCATTCAGATGACAACGGGTGGTCACTCGATGCCCGGTGTCAACGAAACCATCTCTGCTGGAATCCAAGCCGTCGGCGATATCCTCGGCAACCTGTTTCTTGTCGGGTCCATCGGCGGCTCGGTGGACACCATGCTCAAGCCGTTCTACGAAGACACGATCCTCGCGTGGATCGCCGTCAAACTGCTCGAACGAGCAAGAGCCTCCGGCGATTTCCGGTACTTCGAGTACTTCATCGAATCCAGCGGTAAGGCGTACACGATCAGCTCGCTCCTCGCGATCCGAGCCGGTGCGTTTGCCACTCGGACCTGGTTCTCCACCTCGGTCGAGATTCAGGACGGCGCTCCGTACCTCATCGGAGACCAAGGCAGAGGCCACTTTTGGAAGGGCGACCGCATCGTAGTTGCGGTCAAGGGAGACCTGAACCGGCGGATGCACGTCGATCGCGTATCCCGACTGACCTTGTCCTGGAGCCGCGGACAACGACCTGCCTACGCCATCTCGGTAGGCAACCCCATCGGTCAAGAAGACCCCATCGCACGCCTCGCTGCCCGCCTCGAGTACTTCAAGGCCGGAATGCAGGAACTAGGAGCATTCTGATGCAAGACAACGAATCTCCCACTCGGGAAAACTGCGACCTCGAGGATCCAGAGGAAATGTTCCTCTGGATGTTCGTCGCTCTTCCCGGCCTCAAGGGTGCACCGATGCTCTTGCCGACCGAGTACTACCGAGGAGTCTCGAAGCGTCTCCACGAACTCGGCGCACGTCTGGTCGAAGAACCCACGCTCAAGTACCAACCCCCGAGATCCGGTGATCCGCATTGGATCACCGGTATGGGCCAGTGGGTCACCTTGGACACGCCAGACCCCGTCGAACTCACTATGCGCACAGTCGTCCAGTCGCTGAGCCAAGCGGACCGAGCTGCGTTCGAGGCCGAACTCATCCGACAAGCAACGGAGGGCGAATGATGGCATGGACCGGAGATCCGACCTGGCTCGAAGACATCATTCGCGCCGAAGGTGTCAGTGTGTCGTCCTACAGCGGCGCACTCGACCGCGGTCACGGCGACTTCCGCGAAATCTGGGGCATCATCGACCACCACACTGGCGCACCGGTAGGCAGCAATCCAGGTCCCGGCGCGATTGCGAATCACCCATCACTGGGATTGGCATCGCAGATCCATCTCTCCCGCAGAGGTCACGCAACCATCTGCGGCGTCGGCATCGCCTGGCACGCGGGCAACGGCTCGTGGCCTGGTCTACCGAAGGACAACGCGAACCCGGTGACCATCGGCATCGAAGCCGAGAACAGCGGCACCGAAGGCTGGTCGAGCGAGCAGTACTGGGCTTACGTCCGCATCAACGCTGCCATTCTCCGCAGGCTCGGTCACAACTCCTCCCGAACCATCGGACACAAGGAATGGGCAGTTGTACAGGGAAAATTTGACCCCGGTGGGATGAACATGGACAAGTTCCGCTCGGACATCCAGGAGATCCTCGATCACCGAAATGAGCCGGCAGTTGTCCGCAACGAGATCGACCACACCCGCTCGTTCTCGGACTGGCTCGGTGCTCGCCTGCACGACGGAGAACGGATCTGTAAGGACACCATCGGTCGCTACGCAGACTTCGAGCACGGCTCGATCTACTGGCATCCAGACACCGGCTCACTTCCCATCCCCACCCACGTCTACGAGACATGGCAGACGGAACTTTGGGAGCAGGGATCTCTCGGCTATCCGACTCGCTACCACGTCGTCTACGACGGCCAGGGCGATCTGCAGGAGTTCCAGGGTGGCACGATCACCCGTCGCTACGGACAACCCGGCTACGTCGCACACGGCGTCATCGGAGATCGGTGGCGCATCGAAGGCGACGTACGCGGCACCCTCGGCTGGCCAACGTCGAACGAGTACGACTCGGACGGTGGTCGTCGCCAGGACTTCGAGGGTGGATCTCTTCTCTGGCACCCCTCTGGCGCTTTCAAACTCGTAGGAGCGCAGCAATGAACATCTACCTCCTCGATGTCGCCGAACGTGCCACCAAAACAGCTGCACAGTCTGCCGTCGGAATCATCGGGGCAGGAGGTTTCGGCGTCCTGGACGTGGACTGGACCGGAGTTGCATCGGCATCGGCGCTCGCTGCCGTCCTCTCCGTTCTGACCTCCATCGCCTCGAGCGGATTCGGTCGCGGAAACGGCACTGCCTCAACCATTTCAAGCATCACCACAACTCAGGGTCGGCACCGAGCGTAGCCCCCACTTCTCTAGGAGGGCACCTTGCTCACAAACACACTTCCGGACATCAGCGCAGCCTTCTCCGCCATCGCCGCATCGATCGCGGTCGTCATGGCAGCACGTTCGAAATCCCAGAAGCGCCGTATCGACGCACTCGAAGAGCGCGTGAACACCGTCGAAGAAACCAACGAGAGCCTCGTCAAGAAGAACACCTGGTACCAGCGGGCACTCATCTCCGCGATGGATTACATCTACCAGCTGCGTATGACCCTCTCCCTCAACGGTATCGAGACCCCTGAACCGCCAGCGGACCTCAACATGCATATGACCCACGAGGAGGACTGACATGAGCGGCACAATCCCCAACCAGTTAGTCCCCTCCGGTTCACTTTCAGGTCTGAGCGGCATCGCTGCCTACGCACGCAAGACCGGAGACGATTGGAAAGCCGAATACACCAACGGCGTTGCCACCAAGTTCAATCCCGCTGGTCTCGAGTGGCTCAAGAACCGTCAGAAGGTCTACGATCAAGGACAGTTGATCACCGGTTACGGCCAGCAGATCACCAACCTCGAAGGGGTGACACGAACAGGCGTCACCACACCAGCATGGGCATCTGCCGGTGGCCGCGATCTGATCACCTTCCCAGACACGATGATGCAGATCGTCACGACATCCACAGATACCGGGGCGTGGGACTCCAATATTCCGGCTTTCAACCAGGCTAAGACCAGCTCGCACGCGACCGGCGACTTCGCTTTTCTACGTGGAGGATTGGACCGACCGACCCCGCTGGAAGTCCTTCGCATCATCACCGGCTCTGACAGCGGTTTCTTCGGCATCGATGCGTGGTACCTAGGAATCTACGGATACGACAAGCCGAACAACCGGATGGTCAAGGTCTGGGACTCCGGCGACATCAAGGCGATCCTCTCGTCTCAACGTCGGCGGTACCACATCGCAACGGGCATGTCCTTGATGGCTGAACCCGATCAACTCTTCGCCGTCGGCACCCTACAGATTGCGCCTGGACTACTCCAGAGAACCCGCGGCCTCGGATGTATCTACCTCACGAACATCTCCGAAGAAGCTGGCACGACCCCACAGGCCCGACACGCCTGGATCAACGGACTCTACAGCCTGCCTACGAACATTCCCATGACCTCTTTCAACTGGGACAAGTCGAAACTGATGTGGGCAGCTTTGGGGGAATCCGCGACATGATGATCGACGGAAAACTCTGCATCACAGCAGAAGAAGTAGCCGAGTTCGCAGCCCCCGCCCTTGAGTTGTTCGGCCCGATTGCACCGCACCTGTGGCTACTCGAAGTCGCAACTGGCGAAACCACGGTCGTTCGCTCTGCTGATTACGAGAATCTCCCCGACGGCTGGGTGCTACTCATGACCGGACCTGAAACCGACTGGGTCGCGCAATGGAACGGCGACTGGCAGCGCGCCTGCGACGAACAGTTGAACCCCTTACTCGCCAGCGCTTTCACCGAAAACGAGGTTTCCTGATGCCAATGGGATGGATCCCCCAATTCGACACCATCGAACTCAACGAAGGCGATTGGCTCTTCGAACGCACCCGCGACGAAGGCCCCTTCCCTGCTGGCACCATTGCCGAAATCAAGTGGGCCAACGGCACCACTTGGGCAGGTGAGATCACCGCAGACCGAATTGCCTGGCGAATCGAATCGGCCATCGTCGCAACGATTCACGACCGAACCACCTTCACCGCCTGGGTCCGCTACCCGAACGGAAACACAGGCACCACAGACGACTACCCGTGGATCGTCGGCTATGCGCAGCGATCCCCCACAGAATCAGGATTCTGAGATGGCACTAATTTGCCCTGTCACCACCGCGAACTCCCTCGCAACCTACATCGGCTCTCTCGGCACATCGTTCTCACTCCACACCGGCAGCCCCGGCGCAACTGGTATATCGAACGAAGCGTCAGGAAGCGGATATGCCCGTCAGACCGGCACATTCGGCACCGCCACTCTCGGTATCGTCTCCACTGCCCAGATGGTCTTCCCCGTGGCCGCGAACACCTACACCCACATGTGCCGCTGGTCCGGGTCGTCGCTGATCGAGGTCATCGACAACCCTGACATCACCATCAGCCCATCCGGTGAGGCGAAGGTGACTCACAAGATCACCGTTCCGTACACCCTTCCGGCATAACCGTGAGGTTCCCGGCCCCGGACACGGGGCACGCCTCGTTCCCGGCGTCGGATGTCGGCACAACTCAATTTCCAGGTCCCGATAGGGCAACAGTGTCATTTCCACCGCCACCTGTACCGGTGATCTACATCGACACCAAGACGGACGTAAGCATCCTGTCGACCGGCGTTGTGATCGGCGTGCCGTGGAATGTGTTCGGCACCGTTGTGGAAATCGGTTCGATGGCGACGGTCCTAGCATCGATGGCGGTTGCGACGAACACGGTTGCCGACATCGCGTCGACTGCTATTCAGATCTTCGATGTTGTCACGTCAAACACCGTCGCGAGCATCTCGTCGTCGGCAGACGTGAAGCCCTCTGCCACAGTCATATCCGAGACCACGGTTCATATCGGCTCGGCTGCAACCATCGGCAGTCCTGTTGCGGTGGCTCTCATGCAGACGATCGTCGACATCAAGTCCGAGGTCGTATCCATACCGACCACCAGCTTTGTCGGCACCACGACAGTGGACATCACGTCCACATCGACGACAATCCCGGTGGGTGTCATCAAATCGAGCACATCAGTGGACATCACATCAGAAGGTGCGATCACTTCATTCGCCCCATCCGGAATGCTCAAATCCGGCTCGTTTGCGACCGCACCATCGTCCATCCCAGTTGTGGTCACGGGATGGTCCACAGACCCCGCATACCTCGGCAGCACCATCGTGAGCAATGGACTCGCTGCATCAGGCACCAAAACAGCCACAGTTTCAGCCAGCGCCGTGTTCGGGATTCGATATTTCAATATCGACTACAAAGCGGAACTCCGCAAAAATGGTGAGCTGATCCCGGGGACCACAGTCACGGTGAAGGGCGCGTCTTCCGGTGCCGCTCCAACACTTGTAATGCCTTCGACTGACGTGGATGTCGTTTCCGGAGATCAGATCACCCTACGGTCGAGTGCTACAGGATTCGCGAACTCTGTGGTCGAAGGTACCTACCTTCAAATCACTTGATAGTCAAGGCCCCACCTGAAATGGTGGGGCCTTGACGTGTTTCAAGAGCGGCGACTGGTCACCAATCGACAGCCCGGTAGAGAGTCCGCTTCGCAACAAACGCTGCCACCAAAAGAATCGCTCCGGGGATGGCCACCCACACACCTAACATCGAAACAGGCTCGCTGACACAGTAGTCGGCGGCGAATCCACCGGGGTAGCAAGTCTCTTCGACACTGTTCGCTGCGACCACGAGAATCACAATGCCGAGAACCAGGAGGATTGCGCCCGCTGCATACAGCGCGTTGATCGTGGCACGTTGATTGGTCGTCATGGTCAGACTCTCCCGCTCGAATTGACTGCATTCGCGAAACTGCGAGCCGCGCCTTCAGCTTTTGCCTTGGCTTCCAACAGAATTGACCGTCCGTCCGCGAACTCGACCGTGAGATAAATGTTGTTCGTCTTCTTCTTCGCCATCGCACCGATCAGTGTCCCGACTCCGAGCGTAATGACTGAGCCGACAACGACGCGAGTCGCAGTCGTTCGACGCTGAGTGCCGCCGATCTCGACGAATGCACGGGCACCACTCACTGGATACCTAATGCCTTGGTACGTCAATGATGCTTGGCGCAGCTGCACTCCGCCGAACTCTGCGAGAATGCCAGACACCTCACGGTGCGATTTCGATACGTCCGAAGTCGACGAATTCCTCGCTCCCGGCGGCATGGACCGGATGGTGGCCCGCTCCACTCGCGCCTGATCAGTATTCGTTGAGACCGCTTTCGGCGCTGGCGCACGCGGCACGACATACCCATTGCCAAAGTTCGTGATCGGGGTAGCTGTCTGCACCGCGGCATTGATCGCGGTAACGATCTGACCGATCTTGTCCTCGCCAGTGACGTAGTTCCAGTCCGCTGAACCATCTTTGTCGTGTCCGATCCGGCCACGCAGTAGCAGTCGCATCTCACCAGGCTTCGAGCTCGTGACCTCGCGCCAGGAGATACCCTCGATTGCGCCAACTGGCACAGTCCACGGCGATGCTGCGCGCTTCTTCTTCGACAGCCTCCTAGAGCGATGCTCGAAGGTGACAGTGCCCGCAACATCATCGAAGGTGACGGCAGATTCGGTGCCAGCGTAAGTCAGAACGGACATGCCTGTATCAAACCAGACCGTTCGGACGAAAAGACGCAAGTCTGGAAATTACGATCCTCGCTCAGCGTTCTGCATTTTCTCAAGTTCGATACTGCTGCCGCTCCAAAAAAATTCGACTCAGTCATGCGATTGGCTCGGCATTGAATGACACTGCGAGTGGAAAGGCCGGCAAAAGGGACGAAAGTCTACCCGACAGATGACAGTGACCCCCAACCTCGGGGGGAGGATTGGGGGCCAAACGCCGGAGTACGGGAACGACCCGTCCGGCGAGTAACAGCCGTAGGGACTGGCAGGCGCGGTGAATCTGCGCGCACAGATTCACCGCAGCAAGAGCTAGATGCCCACCCTCACATTCACCCAAAACCGTTGCACGACAAAGCCACCAACCTTTCGAGGCGAATTCAAGGGGCTTTTTGCGATTGATCGACGCATCAATAGTCCGCGTGTGTCAGGAACCCCTCGATCGGCTGCCTACACCGCTGACCGTCATTCCTTAGACGTTCCTTCAAGGCGCCCCTCTCTCAGAGGTCCACATGACTCCGGAGAACGAATCGTCAACACCGAATTCGAACGCTCAACACGACCGTTCACAAGTATCGTCTCACTCGCGTCCATCCATGCCAGCACTTCCGACAACGGGGTGCCCTTAATCCAAACTCGAAGTTCGCAATGTCGCCCACCACGCATCGTTTGGATGGTTGCATGAACAACGTCCCAATCAGGTTCCTTGCGGACTTCAATGATCGGACCGGTCAACGTCTCGAAAACGGGTTCCCGCACCCTTTTCATTAGTTTGGCGGTCGCCTTTAACGCCGAGGCCGCCTCCGCAGGTGCGCTAAGCGACTTCGGAAGATGAGAAGCAGCCTGTTGAGTCTCTGCCCACTCAAATCGGGCCTCGAATTCGGCAACAGCAGGCTCGGAGAGCAATCTACTCATTGCTTGGACGAATTCACGAGATGCTCCCGCACCAACCAATCCAGGTATATCACCCGCGCGCGGCAATCGATCGGGCGTCACGACCTGCTCCACCACAGCGCGCATAGACTCTGCGAAAGTCCTGGTAACCCGACGTTCTACCGTCTCAACGTACTTGGTTCGCCAATTGATACCTGATAGTTCCTCCTGCGACTGCTCACCGGCAGCACCTACCCGTACGTAAACGGGCACAACGTAGGACCCATGTTGCGTGTGCCCCATCCGCACATCGTCAATCACTTCGTCACCGGGCTTGGAGTAATTTCCGCCGATCTCGGTACGGGGTCCACGCGCTGTCGTCGCACACGACCGATACATAATCCGAGCAGACTCCAACATGACCACTCCAGCGGTGAGAGGAATGGAATCAGCAATCACATAATCGTTGGCCGCTCTGAGATAAGTAATGTCCACACCCCAGAGCAGAATTGACTGTTGCACCTGTTCGACGCCTCGACGTTCGACATGCGCAAGTCGTTCAATCACGCTCTTGAAATCAGCTGTGTCCCGGGCCAGCGCGTCAGGGACTCCGAGACGCGTTCCGGCATAGTCAGCTTCCTGAGCCTGCCAAAGTGTGCCTACAGGGCCGCGAGCTTCGCTCGTCCATCCTCGCGCCGTCAGGTACGACGCAACATTCTCGGCGATACGTGGGTCGATACTTACGGCAGTCATACCGTTCCCCCAAATCCACCGAGTAGGATGCCATGCCATTCGTCGAGAGTTTCACGAGTGACGCGCTGCGTACGTGGAACTAGAACAGACTTTCGAGTCGATGTCTTGTCGAACTGTACCCAATATGCGTGTGCATTGTGAACCGTCTGGCGTGGAGCATCAACGCGCCAATACCTCATGTCATTGGGCACCACGACCAACACGATGAAGACCGGAAGCATGGACTTGGACCATTTGCTGATCCACTCGTCGTCTAGGTCGATACGCTCCTCGTCGCCATCCATGTCCTTGACACTGCTGCACTTCAGTTGAACCTGAGCATGACTCTCAGGAAAGCAAACCGTCATATCGATCGCGTGCACATCCGAGTCCTGCTGGGTAGGCATCACTGTCAACCCTGCTTGCGCACACAAACCGTCCATAAAAGACAAGCTGTAGCGGGATTTGGCACCATTCTCATCGAGTCCCCACTTGGGTAACGCCCACGGCTTGATACTCACCGCTGACCAGGATTCCAGAAGCGATGCATGCGCCCCATGCGCAAAGCAATCCAATCCACGTTCGACACGATCCTTGTCCGCCACGTCCGAAGAACTTCTCACACTTCCGGACTATTCTTATTCTCATTCTTGAAGTCACGGAATCATCGCATGCCGCAAACCGCTCGCATCATCGGAACCGACTTTCGGTCGGAAGACCACAAGCCCTGCCCATCCTCACGGTTAGAGCGGGGCTTTCGTCGTTTCAGTGTTGGAGGTCGCCAGGTGAGCACAGCACGACTAGCACCCTCCTCATCCGGCGTAGGACTAACCTGCGTTGGCGATGTTGATAAGCGCCTGACTTCCGCCAGGCTGACCTTCTGTATCCGAGAACGCGAACTGGCTAGGCGCAGCTGCCACGGGGATTTCGTAGACGTACATCATGTGACTGTCGAATCCCGGCTGCAGGTTGTCGTTACATTCTGGGTTGCCCTGCACCTTGTACAAGCTGCCGATGGAATCGTATTGACGGTTGTCAGCAGTGATCAATTTGTTCCGGATCGGATATCCACAGGTAAGATCCATCGAGACTTTCCCGTTGTTGAGGACCGTCGTATCAACGATCACGAACTTGCCTCCAGACCGCGGGGCCTGCTCAGCGTATTCGCCACGACTTATGGAATTCTCCGGCTGCGCCGTGATCGACTGTGATTCCACCACGCTATTGATGGTGATAACCGCCCCGCCACTGGTAACCGGCTGCCCGCTCGTCGGCAACGCCGGAGCGGCAGCCCTTGCGGCGGTGGACGTGGAGGTCGCTCCGCCTGACGTCGACTTCGTAGTGGAGATGTACGTAACTCCACCGGTCGCAAATGAATTACCGTCCGGCTTTGCCACACAACTCACGTCATAACTGACCGCGGAGCCGGAATCAAGCGAGCCTGTCAACTTGGCCTTCACCGCGAACGCTCCGTCGTCCCCCTTACCGGTGACAACGTCCACGATCTCCACATCGCCAATAGGCCCAGCCTTGTCTTTGATCGCCGAAATACATGTCGACTCGGCCTTCGAATCATCACTTGCATCGTCCGCACTGCTGCACCCCGAGATCAGAACTGCGCTAACCCCAAGCAATGCCAGAATTGTCTTCTTCATGAGCAATAGGTACCAGACCTTACGGTCGGAACATGCTCTGGGTCACGCCGAGCGGCGACGACGCTGCCAATCCGTCACTACGACGAATAGATACCCTCCGAGCATCCCTGCCACCAGGAAGCTGAAATCGTGCGCCAGCGGCGGATAGAGGGCCTCCGCGAGCAGCATCACCCATGCCGCGAATATGAGGCCCAGCACCCTCGGATCGAAGGTAGTTTTCGAGGTTGGCATAGCGGCTAACTCCTGTACAGCGGTGGTGACATCAACGATGTTCACGATACGGCTGCGACACCTTGCGCACCAATAAAACTCGACACCACGAGCAACCCATTCTACCCATCGTTTATTCGACGAATATCACAGAGTTTTGACATCAACGCCCGTCAACTCGAATCAACGCAGATCATCAAAAACCATTACACACCTGGTCTTTTATTGAAACTTGACGCCCTCACGTCAACCCCCATCAACGGCCTGCAACGAATCTCTTGGTCGCAGGTTCGAATCCTGCCGGGGGCACCACAAGATTTGATTCACGGATAGTCACACTGCGTGGACGAGCGGCCACTGGGCAGAGCAGTCCGATACGGACCGAAACCTAGCCCACAAATTACGTGCCGTCCGCAGTAATCTGCCTCGCATGAAGAAGGCACTTCCGAAGACCCTGAAGTCACTCGCCCGGACCGTTGGAATCCTGGCACTCGCGATCGTCGTTGTATCCGTCGTCGAGCGGTTCACCGGCGCACACCAACCGACTACCGGTCCCGCCTCGTTGACCGGACCCGACCAATCGTTGTAGCCCTTCCCCTGCGACAAGGTCGTCTCACGAAGTTCTACGACAACGAGCCGGTAGCCAAGAATCCACCACTGCCAACTGAGTCGCATGCAACACGCTAAGCAGAGCCGCCGCACAGTGTCACAGAATCTCTGAGCTCTGGAGCCCAGGGTGTAACAGCCGCCGGGGCAGTCGAACCTTGCGGGCAGCCGTGGGTGTAGCACCATTGACACAAGCTGCGTCAGAATGGTTGCGCGAGAACTCGATTCGAAGGTCCGATTTCGCGAAGTGTCCAGAGAGCTGCGAAAAGTACTTGCTGTGGGACCTCGCGGCTACTCGGTGCGGTTGCTCGGATGTGGCGACTTCGCACCGATCGAACCGGCCACATCCGCCGTCAGCGACTACGCAACGACCGTCACCATTTGACTCCGGGCATCGAAAGCGCTTGAAAAGTAAGCCATTTCATCGTGCCGAGGTGCGCGAGAACGACCTGAACTTGCGAGGTCTCGAGATCTTCGAAGAAACCTCCGACGTGGCATTTTCCGAGATCCATACACATCCCAGGTAGTGCATCATCCGTGCGCACACGAGCGTCGCCAAAAGTCGCTGCGGCGCGTGATCAGCTGGACTGACGTAACCGTACCGAAGGCTTTCTACGAAAAGCTGGGCGATTCTTTGTCTCGAAATGCCATGTCGGCCGCCGAAGCATTATCGACGGTTAACTCAGGCCGGAATCCAATCTGCTAAGAAAAACGAATCTAATGTGACCCCCATCTCTGGATCCTTTCAGAACAGGGGTTTCTATGACCCTCGACTGAATTCACCCCCTAATTCACCCTCCTCCTATACGCAGAAAAATGATTTGCATTTATGTCGAGCGTGTGCGCACAGAAAATTCGCTCCACACCTTGTCATTCCGACAGCAAATAAGGGGCAGTGAACTGCATAAAGGCTCATTCCGTACAGCAGCGTCGACTCGGCTCGGCCGCTCACCGATTGTCGGCAAGGTCCAAGACAGGCATGCAACTGATCGTCGAGATCGAATTGTGATGAACCAGCCAGTTAACTTGACAGAAATCAACGGAGGATACATATAGCCAGGTAATCGGAGTTTTTCTTGCATGGACGGACGTCCATGGCGTGTCCAGCTATGCGATTTGCCCGTGTTAGATTCCTGATTGCGCATCGCCCGGTTTGCGCCTTCTGCGTTGTTTGCGCGGAATTTGCATCTTCTCGCGAACGGCCCCGCGCAAATTTCTTCACGTTGTGCCAGAGAAAGGAATTTCATGAAAACCGTCACGGCAGCAAAGCACGCAGCACGAAGACTCCCCCTCGGAGCCATCGCACTGTTGCTATTGCTATCCGGGATGGTGCTCATGCCCGAACTGCAATGAATCGCGCAGGAAAAAACCTCAGCCGCGGCCTTTAGAGCCCCGTAAGTCGTCGCGTTAGGGAATGCCGGCGGTCGAATTCAGTTGGAATTTCCCGGCCCCACCCGCAGTGGGTCGTCAGTCTGCCTTTGCGCCAGCCGAGGCCCGATTACCAACTGTTCGGCTCCGCAGTAGGTCACCTGTAAATCACCAACGCTCGCCTCCAGGCCCTATGAGGACAGAGCTGCTCCAAGGTCCCGTTTCGCTATTCGCCGGCCCCGGAAACGGGGCCTAAATCATGTGTTCTGAACGAAAGGTGTTCGTCATGCGTAACCGTGCCTTCCCGCGTCGTGCCGGGGAGGGGGTGGTGTCTCGGTGGGCGGCGTTGGGGATGATTGTTGCGGTCCTGGCGCTGGTCATATCGTCGTTCTCATTCGTCCAAGTTGCCTCGGCAGATGACATCGGGACCTCGACCACCACAGTTCCGACCACAACAGTTCCGACCACCACGAAGCCGCCCGCGACTACGACGGAGGCGCCACTGAAAACGACGGCGCCGCCTACTTCCACGTCGGAGTCACCCACTTCTGCGAAACCGCCGATCACATCCACGGCGCCCCCGTCTACGACTTCTGTGGCGGCGCAGCGACTGGCCGCACGCGGAGTCAATCCCGGCATCGATGTGAAAATCACCGACGTCCAGGTCGAGGGAAAGAACGACCAGCAGATTACGGTCGGGGACTCCGTCACCGTGAAGGGCACTTGGGACGCGTCAAGCGCGAGTCCGCAGCCGGGCGACCAGTTCACCATTGAATTCCCTGGCGAGCTGAAGCTTCAGTCCAACCCGACGATCGCGCTGGAGGGCGACGATGGGACGGTTTGGGGCACATGCGATCTGGCTGCTTCCACCAATCTCATGACCTGCGTGCTCTCCGACGCTGTGGCGGATCGGCCGGACGAGGTGAAAGGCGATTTCTTCGTCTACACGAAGGCAGTCGAGTACACCACGTCAGAGACTGTGGATTTCACGATCAACAACAAGGTCACGCCGGTCGACCTGCCCGGCACGGGCGGCATCACCGACGGCCGCGTAATCGGCGAGTCGACGAAATCCGGCAAACTCCAGGACAACAAGCAGTCAGTGCGGTGGACCATCGACATCCCCGGCGCCGATCTGGCCAAGTTGGACGCAGGCAACACCGGTTCGGTGACCCTGAGCGACGAGCTCTCCGACAACATGAAGGTGTGTGCGGGCAGCCTGCTCAACGCGAAGCTGTGGTCCGGTCGCCCGGGCGATCTCAAAGAGACCCCCGGCGGCGTCACCGTCACTCAACCCGACGCGGGTGATCAGGTCACCATCAACATCAACAACGGCGCGCCCTTCGAGGGCAACAAGCTCTACCGCATCGAGTACACCTCATGCACGACCAGCGGCGTGGTGGATCTCAAGGGGACTCAGTACACCAACTCCGTGACGATCGGTGACAACACGGTGGCTTCGGATGGCGTGGGACAGGACTATGCGCCGCAGACCGAGCCCTGGAAGGGTGGCTACCTCGACGGCGGTAAGCGCAATATGGAAGCCGTCTGGACGATTGTGGTTCCGGGCACCGACATTGCCGCCAACAACCACAAGATCGACATCACCGACACCTTCGGCGGCCCCCATGCGGTCTGTGCCTCGGGCGTGCAGGTAGTCATCGAGAAGTCTGACTACCTCCCAGGGCGGGAGAACGAACCCAACTACCGCACTCCTGCCGCAGGATTCACCATTGCTCCCATCGGCGCAGTAGCCGGCGCGAGTACCTTCACCGCGGCGATCACTGTGGATAACCCGGACACGTTCAACGAAGAGCAGTATTACTACGTCACGTACCGGACCTGCCTGACCACCACCGAGG
This sequence comes from Rhodococcus sp. AQ5-07, assembly GCF_009707305.1. Classification (NCBI taxonomy): domain Bacteria; kingdom Bacillati; phylum Actinomycetota; class Actinomycetes; order Mycobacteriales; family Nocardiaceae; genus Rhodococcus; species Rhodococcus sp. AQ5-07. The sequence continues at coordinate 2,524,100 of NZ_CP046099.1, forward strand.
TGCCAGACTCCGAGGACCATCTCACCAACTCGGCGGTCGTCAACAAGACGTCGATCACGGGAAAGACTGAGGGGCCTGGGTTCACGAGCGGCAAGAACGGCGCGATCAACACCACGTCGCAGACTGTCGGCGGCGTGGAGCAGCCGGCAGGCACCACCCTCAATTGGACCGTGGAAATCTCCGGACACGATCTGGAGGGCCTTACGGAACCGGCGGTCATCACCGACAGGTTCTCACCGAACATGACGGTGTGTGAAATCGGCGGCGATCTCAAGAACAACCTCAATCTCAAGGTCGTCGCGCACGACTTCTTCGACGGCAACAAGAAACGCGATATCACCGATGCCACCTCGGTGGCGCGCGCCGACGGCGGTTTCGATCTCACTCTCCCGCGTGACGCGGACGGTTACAGCCGTCAGACGAAGTACCTCGTCAGCTACACCCTGTGCACCAGCAGCGGCGGACTCGACCAGCGCGACACGGAATACGCCAACACCCTCACCTATGCCGGCAAGCAGACGCTGTCGCAGAGCGTCAAGCAGGAATGGGGCGGCGGCGGTACCGGCCAAGGTGTGTCACGGGGCTCGTTCTCGCTTCTGAAGGAGATCGCTCCCTTCTCCGAGAAATTCCCGCAAGACACCGAGTTCACCGTGAAAGTCGAGGAGTTCGCCCCCGGGCAAAACCCAGCGACCGACGCCCCGGTGAGCTCCTACGAGATCAAGGTGAAGGCTGACGGGACACCGGTCAGTGGGATCAACCCCCGCGGAACCGGCTGGCAGATCCGACTGTCCGAGATCAACCTCCCCACCGTTGACGGTGTGTATTTCGAGAGAGGGACGTTCCGCCAGTCAGAGGGTGTGACGCTCAACGGGGACCGCACCGAGGCGCTGGTGACCATCACGCCGAAGAGCAATGTCGGTGTCACACTGCTCAACAAAGCGAGTCTGGGATCGGCGCGGATCACCAAGTCCGTCATCGGTGACGGAGCGCGCACGGGACTCGAGGCCTTCGTCGTCAACGCAGAGATCGCCTTTGGTGACGACGCCGCCGGCAACGAGTTGCGTCACTTCACTCTGAAGGACGTTCAGCACTACGACCTGGGCAAATTGCCCATCGGAGCGAAAGTCACCTTCACCGAGGTCCAACCGATGAACACCGACCTCGTGACCTGGTCGGAGCCGGTGATCAACCCGAAAATGCTCACCATCGGCACCGATGCGTCGGCGAACACGGTCTCCGTCACCAACGAGGCCAAGATCACGCAAGGCACCTTCGAAGTGAGCAAGAAACTCACGGGCCCGAAGGCGTTCGACAAGGCCGTACCGGCGAGCTTCGACGTGATTGCCACCTGGCTCGATACGGACGACAAACCGCAGAGCAAGACACTGTCTCTTCCGTCCGACGGCACCGCGGTTCCGTTCGGCGAGAACCTGCCCGGCGGCACCGAAGTCACACTGACAGAGCTGGTTCCGGCAAACGGTGACGGTCTCGCATATGGCGTGCCCGCATACTCCGGGAATGTCAGGATCAATCCGGACAACGCAGCCGTGGTGACCATCGGCAAGGATCTGCGCAAGATCGAGGTGTCGAACTTCGTCGACGTCAACGACGGCACTCTGCGCATCGCAAAGCAGGTCGGCGGTGAGGCCGCCGAGGCCATCGGCGACGACGTGGAGTTCACGGTCGAGGCGCGTTGGCGCGACGGTGTGGAGTACCGCACCCAGGTGCTGAGCGTCAAGCAGGGACAGACCACACCACTCGGCGTCGACCTCCCCGTCGGCACCGAGGTGACCTTCACCGAGACCGGCCGTCCCGATGTCGACGGAGTCGAGTGGGGCACCATCTCCTGGGGAACCAGCCCGGAAGGCGAATCGTGGCTGCATTCGAACCGCGACGGCACCGCGACGGGCATAGTCTCCGACGACCCGACCGACGGTCGACTGATCACGCTGTCGAACGAGGCGCTATGGAAATTCGGATCGGTCGAATTCACGAAGTTCATCCTCGACGCTGACGGCAACCCCGTCCGCGCCCCCGAGGCCGACCTGCCTGACAGCACGAAGTTCGAAGTCCGTATCGACGGAATCGATCCGGCGCTCCCCGCCGGAACCGATTTCCCGGCAGTGGGCCAGACCATCACCCTCGATGCCGGAAACGACTGGAGCTGGACGTCCGACGAGGTTGTGCCGCGGAACACCGTGATCACCTTCTCCGAGGTCGACCCCAAGCCCCTGGACGGTATCGACTGGGCGCGGCCGTATTACTACGTGTCCGCGGATGCCGGTGACGCCGAATACCGCGACACCGTCAAGGCGGTAGCCGGTGAGAAGGCTGTGGTGGAGATCCACAACCGCCCGATCCCGACCACCGAGGTGGATATCGACAAGATCGTGACCGGCCCCAAGGGCGGCCAGGTGGCCAAGGACGGATCCACGATCTTCCAGGTCACGGCTACGTGGACGGACATCGACAATGAGGCGCGGTCTTGTGTTCTCGATGTCAGACCGGGCGCTTCGGTCACTCCGACCGCCCAGTGCGACGCAGCCGTCATCGACGGCCGGGTCCAGTTCCCGCTGAACACCGACATCACTTTCACAGAAACCGGTGCTCACACTGACGTCACCAACGTCAAGTGGGGTGAAGTGATCTGGGGCGTCAAGGAAGGCAAGGCGGACGTCTCGAAGATCGACGGCGAACCGACCGCAACTTCCGTCAAGCTCACCGGCGAAGCAAACAAGTCGGTGGTCCTGGGACTCGAGAACAAAACCAGCAGCAATGGGCTGATCATCATCCCGATCCCGCTGCCGCCGTGGGAAATCCCGACGTGGCCGGGCTCTGAGGTGCCCGGAGGACCAGGCACCGACGTGTCGACTCCCGGCAACAACACTCCCGGCAATAACGGTGGTGGACACAACGGTGCTCCGGGCACGCCTGCTCCAGGAAATCCTGCTCAGGCCAAACCGGACCAGTCATCGTCCCTGCCGGTAACCGGCGCGAACGTCATCTGGCTCGCCGGTCTGGCGCTGGCGCTGATCGGCGGTGGCGCATGGCTCACCCTGCGTAACCGCAAGCGTGCACCCGGCCAGGAGTAACTCCCAACCAGGAATACCGAAACAGGGCGGGTGGCGACCTACGCCTGGTCGCCCCCGCCCTGTTTCACCGTCACGACGTATCTATCTCGCGGCCGCCCCCGTGGCCACCCCTCGAAGGAGAAACACCATGTCATTCCTCCCGTTCCCGATCGTCATCGAAGGCATCGAGACCACTGGTTCTGCCGCGATCGACGGCCTCGGTCGCTTGTCCGTACTCCTTTACGATCTCCTCGGCGGTACCGGAAGCGCCACGATCAACGCGGGCAGCTAGTTCGATACGTCACCAATTCGACACATCAGCTAGCTCGGTAGATCTGTGAAGAGGAGACCCCGGTCCGTGAGCGATACCAAAGTTCCAGGGCGTCGGCGGCCGGGCGCAGGCCAGGTAATCGGCGAACTGCTCCTCACGGCCGGGGTCGTCATCTTGCTGTTCGTCATCTATGAGGCGTTCTGGACCAATATCGTCTCAGGGCGGCTGCAGGACGAGCTCAACAACAGTCTGGAGGAATCCTGGGCCGAAGTCCCCGAAGCCCCAGGAGCGATCGACGGTCAGCCGGTGTCCCCGCTGATCCCTGTGCTCGGCGAGGGATTCGCGCGCGTGCATTTCCCCACACTCGGCGCCGCGTACGCAATCGTCGAGGGCACACGCAACGAGGACCTGCGGGCCGGCCCCGGCCACTACCCGGACTCGCAGATGCCCGGCGAAGCCGGAAACTTCGCGCTCGCCGGGCACCGCAATGGTTCCGGCGCAGTCTTCCAACACCTGGATCGACTCGATGCATGCGATGCCGTCGTCGTGGAGACCGAGTCCCAGTGGATGACGTACCGGTTACTCCCACTCGACCAGGCCTCGCCCGAACGTCGCGCTGCGGCGAAAGCCTGCTTGAATCCCGAGCAAGCCGATCGGGTTTCCGAAGGCGACTACGCCCATCTCCTCGGGCGGCACATCACCGTGCCCGGGGATGTTGCGGTCGTCAACCCGCTGCCCGGAAGCCCTTGGGCCGAGCCCGACGCCACGCTGGAAAGTATGTTGACACTGACCACGTGCCATCCGCTCTACTCGAACAGCGAACGCTTGATCGTCCACGCGGTTCTCGTCGAAACAATCTCGAAGACTTCGGGCACCATTCCCGCGGCATTCCAGGAGCAATGAATGTACGGCTACCTCTGGGGCGCGCTCCCCGGCCCCCGACCAGTGAAGGCCCTGCTGGCGATCGTTCTCTTGGTCGCGGTGGTGCTGCTACTCATGGAAGTCGTATTTCCTTGGGTGTCAGAGCATATGCCCTACTCCGACGTGACCGTATAGAGCGCCCGTGCAGGTCGGCCGACACCGGCACAAGGCCCGGCTGGAGCCCGAAGGCGCTGTCCTACATCGGACTCGACGGACCTACGATGATTCTGGCGTGTCGATGCAAACCAGTTTCCGCGTGTGTCGGAACGGCTCGCCTAGTTGACGCTCGAGGCTCTCCGGAATGTTCGTTCGACGCCTGAGCGAGCACTGAGACCGGACTCCGCCGCTACAGAACCTTCGTGAAGATCTGCGCCGGCGCTGCCGTCTCGAGCTTGTCCAGCGCCTCAACCAACCTGACGAAGTGCTCGGTATGTGTGTGGGCGTCGAGGTGCTCCTGCGATTCCCATTCCTCCGCCAACACGAGCTCGCAGGGATTGTCGGTGCGCTGCAGTAACTCGTAATTGATGCAGCCGACCTCTTTTCGGGTCTCGGTGACAAGTTCGTCATACAACCGAAGCACTTCCGCGAGATCGCCCTGCTCCACCGTTGTTGGCACCAACACCCTGATCACAAAGACTCTCCGATTCGACTGTCGTGCAATAGCCCGTCGGCTCGAAGTCTGCCGTAGACCTCCGACAGATCGACATTTCCGTTGTGACTCGAAGTTTGCGGACAGGCGCAATATCTACGAAACACCCCCGATACCGGAGGTTCGTAGGGTTTGCCGAAGTCGGGCTCGCAATCAGCAGCGCAGCCCTGGGCCCGGGCGAGGGGTAAGCACATGAGTGGAAATGCAGTTCGCTTGCAAGCGATCAAGGACGTCGAGGCCTACACACCTCCGGTGGTCAGTTTCACCACCGACGAGACACCCGGCGAGGTGTTCGGTGCCAACGTCTTCAACAAGGTGGTCATGCAGAAGCGACTGCCCAAGCTCGTCTACAAGTCGGTGATGGCGACGATCGAGCAAGGCAAACCGCTTGATCCCATGGTCGCCGATGCGGTCGCGTCGGCGATGAAGGACTGGGCGTTGGAGAAAGGCGCAACCCACTACGCCCACGTCTTCTATCCACTGACCGGGTTGACGGCCGAGAAGCACGACAGCTTCCTCGAGCCGGTCGGCGACGGCAGTGCACTGGCGGAGTTCGCCGGCAAGACCTTGATCCAAGGTGAACCCGACGCTTCGAGTTTCCCGAACGGCGGGCTGCGCAACACATTCGAGGCTCGCGGATACACCGGCTGGGATGTCACGAGCCCGGCCTACGTTCTCGAAAACCCCAACGGCAACACACTGTGTATCCCGACCGTGTTCGTTTCGATGACCGGCGAAGCGCTCGACCACAAGACTCCCCTGCTGCGTTCACAACAGGCAATGGGTTTCCACGCCGAACGAATCCTGAAGTTGTTCGGCCACGACGACCCCGAGCACATCGTGTCGTTCTGCGGTCCCGAGCAGGAGTACTTCCTGATCGATCGACACTTCTTCCTCGCCCGCCCCGACCTCCTCAACGCCGGCCGAACACTCTTCGGCGCAAAGCCGCCCAAGGGCCAGGAGTTCGACGACCACTACTTCGGGGCGATCCCGGAACGTGTGCTCGGATTCATGATGGACACCGAGCGGGAACTGTTCAAACTCGGTATCCCCGCCAAGACACGGCACAACGAGGTTGCCCCCGGCCAGTTCGAAATCGCCCCGATGTTCGAGCGAGGCAACATCGCCGCCGACCACCAGCAGTTGCTGATGACCACCTTCAAGACCATCGCCAAGAAGCACGGCATGGAATGTCTGTTCCACGAGAAGCCGTTCGACGGTGTCAACGGCTCCGGCAAGCACGTCAACTTCTCGCTGGGCAACTCCGAACTCGGCAGTTTGCTTGTCCCCGGCGACAATCCGCATGACAACGCCCAGTTCCTCGTATTCTGCGCCGCAGTCATCCGGGCCGTCCACAAATACGCCGGCCTCCTGCGCGCGTCGGTCGCATCGGCAACCAACGATCACCGTCTCGGTGCCAACGAGGCGCCCCCGGCAATCATCTCGATCTTCCTCGGCGATCAACTGGCCGACGTCTTCGAGCAGATCGCCAAGGGCGCGGCAACATCGTCGAAGGACAAGGGCACCATGATGATCGGAGCCGACACCCTTCCCGTCCTGCCGACCGATCCGGGCGACCGCAACCGCACGAGCCCATTTGCCTTCACCGGCAACCGTTTCGAGTTCCGCGCACCAGGATCGCTGCAAACAGTCAACGGCCCGATGGTCACCATCAACACGATCATGGCCGAGGCCTTGGACTACATGGCCACCGAACTGGAGGCCGCGGTTGCCGACGGCGCGGATTTCGACACCGCCGTCCAGAATCTGCTCACCGAGATCATCACCAACCACGGTGCGGTTGTCTTCAACGGCGACGGTTACTCGGAGAACTGGCAGATCGAGGCCGAGTCTCGCGGCCTGCCGAACCTTCGCACGACGCTGGACGCCCTTCCTGAACTGATCACCGAGTCCTCGATGGAACTCTTCGAGAAGTACAAGGTCTTCAACCACCGAGAGATGCACAGTCGCTACGAGGTCGGACTCGAACAGTACGCACTGAGCATCGGCGTCGAGGCACGCCTGGCCGCCGAAATCGGTACGACGCTGATCCTTCCGGCTGCAGTGCGCCACCAGACGGAAGTTGCGCAGAACTTCGTCGCACTGAAGTCCGCCGGCCTCGAACCGGATTCAGCTCCGCTCGAAGAAGTGTCGGCGCCCGTTGCGGCTCTGCGCACAGCGCTCGCGGCCCTGCGCGCAGCAATCGACACCGACGCCGGCGAGTCGCCATTCGATCAGGCCAAGCACGCACAGGACGCACTCCTGCCCGCCATGGCAGAGGTACGTGCAGCGGCCGACTTCCTCGAAACCATCGTCGCCGACGATCACTGGCCACTCCCGACGTATCAGGAAATGCTCTTCATTCTCTGAGCATCACCGAAATCAACGCTCACAAAACTGTGGCCTGCAACTCGATCGAGTTGCAGGCCACAGTTGTCGAATCTTGCTCGGGCTAGCGGTCTTCCGGCATCGTGACTTCGAGGACGCGAGCCTCACCGGTGGTCGCGGGGTCAGGACGATCGCGCGAATCCGATGACGCCATCTGGAGTCCGTTCAAATCGGTCCGCATGTAGATGACGTTGTAACGGTCCCACGTGGTGGCGACGAATTCGAGGAACTGTCCGCTCGCCCACGGGTGCATGAATCCGCCGTACAACGCGGGCAACGTGATTCCACTCAACAGGGTCTGCGTACCACTCCACGGGCCTTGCGGTTGGTCGGCCTGACGGATCACCAGGTTGCCCTCGGCACTGGTGTACATGGCAACGTACTTGTTCAGGTAGTCGTTCCACTGCACTGCGAGTTCACTGACCGGTGCCTTGATGACCTGAACGGCATCGGTATCTCGCGGACTCCAACCGGAGCCGTCCCAGTATTCGTAGGCGCCGAGGTTTCTGATGTCGGCGCCGGCAACTCGCGCCAGGATCGCCTTACCGAAACGGCCTGAGGGAGTTCCGTATTCGTACAGGTAACCATCGCGTCCGTCGACGAAGGCACTCTGCTGGAAGTTGGAATTGATCGGTGATACCGCCGGAATCCCCGGGATACCGAGTCCTTCTGTGTTCGCGCGAACCGTCGCCGGATCGAGCTCCCAGTTCTCACCGTTGTCCGTGGAGAAAGCCAGAGCCGAATAGTTGGTGGTCCAGGCCCCTGGTTCGTCCCACGACCGAACGGACATGAATCTGATGTACTGCACGCCACCGTAAGAGATTCCAGCGGTCGGGATGGTGGTGAACTCGCCCGGAATGCCGAATCCCGGAATGATCTCCTTGGAATGATTGGGGCCGTCCAAAGGAGAACTGTCGATCTTCATGCCGTCGGCGATGGCGGTGTCGTTGCTGCGAAACAACACGTTGCTACGCCAGTCGTCACCCGGGGTGTCGCAGTCGCCAACCGTATCGCCGAATGCCATCAGAACGTCGTGATCCGGCCCCGAAAGACCGTTGTCCCACATGATTCCGAGGTCGGTTCCCGACACGTTGAACCGCTCGATCGTGTTGTTGGGACTGCCTGGGCCAGTGACCATTTCGATCGCTTTGGTGCGGCCGGTCAGCACCGGCAGAGCACCGTTGGGCGCGCCGGTGATCCACGGCAACGCGTTGGCGAGGGAGCCGGTACCGGCGGAACCACTGCCAAGTGATCCGGTCAGCGAACCGAGCGAACCCGTCATCGATCCGGCGGAACCACTTCCTCCCGACCCACACGGTCCGCCGATCGCCGACGCAGACGGTGCTGCGGCAATCGTCGCGGCAATCGTGACGACGCCTATCGACAACATCGCCGACATGGAGTGTTTTTTACGCACGTGCAGCCCCTCTGATCATTTCGACTCCCGTTCGGACCACAGGCACAGTGATCCCCGACCGCAGAAGCAAACCATTTGGACTGTGTTAAGAGAGTGAAAGCTGAGCAAATTGTTATAAATCGCCCGTTCAACTGACACAAGTGACAGCTGTGTCCGATTTCACCTTCACGGGACAGTTGTCCGATACAGCAATAAGGGCGCCTAGTATGTAACGGAAATGTAAAAGAGTTCTCACAACGAGGTAGGTGAGCGGTGTCCGTACGTGACCGCGTAGCGCAGATTTACGATCAGGTTTTGGTTCGCAATGCAGGAGAGCCCGAGTTCCATCAGGCCGCCGCTGAGGTCTTCGAGTCTCTTCACGTAGTGCTCGAACGCCACCCCCGCTACGCCGACGCCGGACTCATCGAGCGGCTTTGCGAGCCGGAACGCCAGATCATCTTCCGCGTGCCGTGGACCGACGACCAGGGCAACGTTCACGTCAACCGTGGCTTCCGCGTGCAGTACAACAGTGCACTCGGCCCCTACAAGGGCGGCCTGCGCTTCCACCCCAGCGTCAACCTGGGCATCGTGAAGTTCCTCGGCTTCGAGCAGATCTTCAAGAACTCACTCACCGGCCTGCCCATCGGCGGCGGCAAGGGTGGCTCGGACTTCGATCCCAAGGGCCGCTCCGACGCAGAGGTCATGCGCTTCTGTCAGTCCTTCATGACCGAACTGCAGCGTCACATCGGTGAATACACCGACGTTCCGGCCGGCGACATCGGCGTCGGCGGTCGCGAGATCGGCTACCTGTTCGGTCAGTACAAGCGGCTGACCAACACGTACGAGTCGGGCGTCCTCACCGGCAAGGGCATCACCTGGGGCGGATCGCAGGTTCGCACCGAGGCCACCGGCTACGGCGTCGCGTACTTCGTCGCCGAAATGCTCAAGGCAAAGGGTGAAGGCCTCGAAGGCAAGAACGTCGTGATCTCCGGATCCGGCAATGTCGCCATCTACGCAATCCAGAAGATCCACCAGCTCGGCGGCGTCGCGATCGCCTGCTCGGATTCCTCGGGATACATCGTGGACAAGAAGGGCATCGATCTCGACCTCCTCAAGGAGATCAAGGAAGTTCGCCGCGGCCGCATCAGCGAGTACGCCGACGCAGTTCCGCATGCCGAGTTCATCGCCGATGGTTCCATCTGGGACGTGCCGTGCGACGTCGCACTCCCCTGCGCGACTCAGAACGAGCTCGACGAAGATGCCGCAAAGACCTTGATCGCCAACGGCGTTCAGGCCGTTGCCGAAGGCGCGAACATGCCCACCACCCCCGGCGGCATCCAGCTCTTCCGTGACGCGAACGTAGCCTTCGCGCCCGGCAAGGCGGCCAACGCCGGTGGCGTCGCAACCTCCGCCCTCGAAATGCAGCAGAATGCTTCGCGTGATTCCTGGAGCTTCGAGTACACCGACGAGCGTCTCGCCGGAATCATGCGCGGCATTCACAAGCGCACCATCAACACCGCTGCCGAGTACGGAAAGCCGGGCGACTACGTGCACGGCGCGAACATTGCCGGCTTCGTGAAGGTGGCCGACGCCATGATTTCGCTGGGCGTCATCTAGAGATTTCCGCAATACAGACAGCAGTACAAAAAGGGGTGATTTCACCCTGAACCGGTTCCCGTACATCGGACCGGTCGAATCAATACCTAGGCCTCGAGGGCCCTGGGTCCTCGAGGACCCAGGGCCCTCGAGCTTGATCTGAGCAAATCGCCCGCGACGAGCACCGTCGGCGCCGGCAATGATCCCAGACGGAACTCGTGGTGTCCTCCGAATCCGTTTTCCGCTCTGACGTCGAAAAACACCGTAAGTGGACGATTGTTTAGGTCCGCAGCGCGTGGGGCATATGGACTTATCTTCACATTTGTCCATTTCACAGTTGGACGATCGTTCATGTGGTAGAAATCACAACGCCTGGCGCAATTCGATCCGCAAATTTCAGCGGCGAGTATGCCCCCGAACAAGGCCTCAGCGTGTACCCCGCTTCGTAACGCGCCGAGCCTCCGGGTGCCTGTGCCAGGCGACGCACCTGTCTAGAGGAGGCCACCCATGTCCCCAGCGCTGCTGAACAACCCGGGACCGCTCATGTTGGGAGGCAAGCCCGCCTCCACAGCGGTCTACGACGTCATCCCACTGGCAAGCGATCTCGTAGATCACCTGTCCCGTGCCAACCCGACGTTGACTTCCCTCCAAACGGAGGCAGTTCGTCGGGAACTGATTGCGGTGATCGTGCAGGGGCTCCAAGTGGGGATCCAGCTGCTGGATCACCGCAAACTTCCCACCGACCAAGAGTTGGACGGCATTCACACGATGACCGTCCAACAAGCATTGAAAGGCGTGCCACTCAGCGCGATCCTCAACTTGACCAACGAGGGCATCAGCACTTTTCGCACCCTCATCCTCAGCCGGGCCGACGCCGAGGACTCCGCCAATCTCGGGGATCTCAACGAGTTCTTGTTCGCACTCGCGCAGCGGCTTCACTCGTTCATCTCGATCAGCTATCTCTCGGCTCTCCCAGCTGGCTCCCAACTCGGGGAATACTCCGCCGGCGCTCTCGTGAAAGCCATGCTGGACGGCGACGATCCCACCCAGCTTGCGTTGCAGATGGGCGTTGAACTCGCACCCCGCTATCTCGTCCTGCGGCTCCTGGTGAACCTGCCGCCCATCCGCCCGGGAGCACGCAACGGCAACCACCAGCGCATACAGGCCTACCGTGACCTCTCCGTCGCTCAATCGAAAATCGCGGCCCACTTCGGGTCGGCGCTGCTCGAAGCTCCTGCACCGCAACGTGGTCTGGTCCTGATCGAGGGCACACCCGACTGGGGAACAGTGTGCGAGGTCATCCAACGTGCACGCGCAACGGTCGGGGTGGAGATCACAGCAATCGCCGAGAACGCCGCGGTACGAGATATCGCCGCCGCCCAAGCAACCACTCACGAATTGGCGCAACTCGTGCGGCGCCTGAGACTGCCGGCGCGGTCGTACCGAATGGAAGACCTCGCGCTCGAGTATCAACTCACTCGGGGTGGCGCAGGCCGCGACAGCTTGATCAATCTTCTAAGGCCACTCGACGGCAATCCGGAACTGCTGCAGACATTGTCCATACACCTCGCCAACGGCCAGCATCGTCAGCGCACCGCGTCGGCGCTCGGCCTGCACACCAACACCGTCGACAATCGAATCAAGCGCATCGCAACCCTGACCGGATTGGATCCGGCCCTGCCCTCTGAACTGCTCAAACTGCGCGCTGCCATGATCTCTCTGACTTTCGCAAGCACTGATGTGGACAATCGTCCAGCGAAAATGTGAACACTCACATCCTCGCTATTAGCTGTCCACGTGTGGCGCCTGGACCCCACTTTTCCGTTCCGAACCGGGCTATAAAAGTGTGGTGCGAATCACCGCGCAAACCAGTAACAATTAAGGGGAAACACATGATCAACGGCCAGGATAACGCTCTCCTCGGTGCCTTCTTCGACACCATCCTGCAGCTCTTCAACGCGGGCAGCACCGGCACGGGCTCGACGGATGGCGGCGGCGTCTCCTAGGACGAATCTCGGGCCCTGTGCGAGAGAATCTCTCGCGCAGGGCCCGCTCCAAGCCGCCTGACACTGTGATGGCGGTGACCACGGTGACCACCACGTCGCCACCGCTGAAACCAGGAGCAAGCACATGATCGCCGCACCAACCACAGGCGCTTTGGCCGTCGTCATGAACACCGTCCTACAGATGTTCAACGCCGGCAGCAGTTTCCTCTACACCAACAACTCTCCGATTGGCGGCGGCGGCGGCGAAACTCCCACGACGCCTGCTCCCTGATCGACTTACCCGCTCGCATCACAAAGTCGCGGCACAGACAGGAACCACTGTGATAAACCAGCACACCCTGGGCAGCCTGGTCATCGACTTCGGCTCACTCTCCCGAGCACTCGGCTTCGGCAACGGCTCTATCGTGTCGCTCGGCAGCACCGGAAGTGGCTGAAACAGCCCGCCTGACCACGTCGACGATCCCGTCGCCGCTCACCTTGCTCACCACATCTCGAAACAGAAAGCAGGTCCCCCTGTGCCTACAATTCCGCTCACCGGCGACCCCATCGTCATCAACATCATCGTCCAGCTACTGAGCGCGGGTAGCAGCAATGCGCTCGCATTGGGCGGGGTCGGTAGCAGCGGTCTCGGCAGCACCGGGCTCGGCAGCTTCGACTCGGCGAGCCTCGGAAGCGCTGCTTAGGACCTCACTTGTGATCGGTGTTCGATCCGCGTCTTCGGCCGCCGAAACAGTCCGCGAAACCCACGTTGCCCTCCGTCATCTGTGACGGAGGGCAACGTGGTCGTTCAGGCGAAACGGCTCGCGGTTTGGGCGATCCGGCCGTCGGCCTTACTGTCTCGGCGATCGAAGAGTTGGAATCAACGCCAATCTTCCGGTGGATCGGTCTCGTCGTGCTCGATGGTCACGGACTCCGAACGATCGTCAGCCGCAGCCTTTTTCGCTGCTTCACGCATCTCGATTCCGTCGGACACCCAGTCACCGATCTCGCGCGTCACGTCTCGAACAGCCCCGGCGATGATCATCGCGATGGAGCCCACGTGGTTGGCTGCACTTTCGGTCAGTTCCTGGACCGTGTCCTTGCGGCGTTCGAATTTCCCGACCATCAGTGTGTGCCTCTCAGGCTGCAGTTCGCTGGCGCTCGACGATAACACCGGGAGGGGTCTTCGACTTGACCAAACCGGGCGGAAGAGCGAGCTTGAAGATCTTGCCCCATACCGAACCGATCTGCTTGAAGAACCCACCGGTGTTGTACGGCAAACCGTACTTCCCACACAATTCTTTCACCTGGGGAGCGAGTTCCGGATAACGATGCGCAGGCAGGTCCGGGAACAGGTGGTGCTCGATCTGGTGCGAGAGGTTGCCGGACATGATGTGGAAGAGCGGGCTTCCCTCGATGTTGGCGCTGCCGAGCATCTGACGCACGTACCACTGACCACGAGTCTCGTCGGCCGTCTCGTCCTCGGTGAAGCTCTGTACGCCGGTGGGGAAATGGCCACAGAAGATGATCGAGTACGTCCACACGTTTCGGACCAGGTTGGCGGTGACGTTCCCCGCGAGAGTGGTCACGAACAGCGGCCCCGTCAGAACCGGGAAGATGACGTAGTCCTTGAGGACCTGCTTGCCCGCCTTGTTCCACCAGCCCTTCAGAAGCGGCTTGACGTCGTGCCACTTGCGTTTGCCCTGGATGACGTTCTCGATCTCGAGATCGTGCATCATCACACCCCACTCGAAGAGCATCATCAAGGCAAAGGCCCAGACCGGATTACCGAGGTAATAGGGGTTCCACTTCTGCGCGTCGTCGATACGCAGGATGCCGTATCCGATGTCACGGTCTTTGCCGAGAATATTGGTGTACGTGTGATGCATGTAGTTGTGCGAGTGTCGCCACTGGTCGGCCGGGCACACCGTATCCCATTCGAAGACTTCGGAATTGAGCCCGGGTTCCCGCATCCAGTCATATTGACCGTGCATGACGTTGTGGCCGATCTCCATGTTGTCGAGAATCTTCGACACACTCAGCGCACCGACTGCCGCGAGCCACACCGGCGGTAGGAATCCGAGGTACATCAAGCCGCGACCTGCGACCTCGAACCCGCGCTGAGCCTTGATGATCTTGTAGATGTACTCCCGGTCTTCGGCCCCAAGCGAAGCGACGGTGCGATCACGCAAGGCGTCCAACTCGCGGCCGATCTCCTCGACCTGCTCGTACGTCAGGACGACGGGAGCGTCGTCCTTCGCATCGGAACCGTTGCCGAGGAACGGGAGGGTGGGAAGTGAAAGTCCAAACATGTCGGTCTCCAGACAGTCGTGTGGAAAATGGGACTTCAGATGTCGACGGTGACGTCGCCGACGGGAGCGCTGACGCACAGCTGGATCTTCTTGTCCGGCTCGTCGTCTGTCTCACCGGTGCGCACGTTTCGGGTACGACCCGCCTTCTTGACGGAGGTGCAGGAGAAGCAGATTCCCATCCGGCATCCGTATTCGGGATTGAGGCCCGCAGCTTCTGCTTGTTCGAGAAGTGTTTCGCCGGAGTTCTCGGCCGCCACCCCACTTTTGGTGAATGACACCTCGCCGCCGGCCTCACCCGGCTCGGCCACCGCCGGCGCGAACTCCTCGGTATTGAGCAAGTGCTCGACGTCGAGCTCACGGAACACCTCACGCACTCCCCGCATCAGACCGGGAGGCCCGCAGAGATAAGCCTGGGCGTCGATCGTGTCCGGATCGGCGATCCACGGAGCCACGGCGTCGAGGTGCCCGCGATCGAAGAAACCTTCGAGGTCACCTCCACCGCTTTCGGTGTACACGAGTACCAGTTTCACGTTCGGGTTCTGCTCGGCGATGGTCTTCAGCGCGCGCGTGTATGCCACGTCGGCATCGGTGTTCGCGTAGTGCACGAACACGATCTCGCCCGAGTGCTCCTCCTCCACCAGCGTCCGAAGCATCGACATGACCGGGGTGATTCCACTGCCGCCACTGATCAACAACACCCGACGCGGGCGGTCGACGGGAAGGGAGAACACACCGTCTGCCTGCGAGAGGCTGACAACGAGTCCGGGCGCCGCGTTGGCGTACAGATACTGCGACACCAGGCCACCGGGATGCGCTTTCACGGTGAGCTCGATCAGCCCGCTGCGCGTAGACGCGCCGCCGGCCGGCGAGTAGCAGCGAGTGTGACGAACACCGTCGATCACCACGCCCAACTGCACGAACTGGCCCGCCTGAAAACCGCGCCACTGGCGAGTCGGGCGCAGCGTCAGAGTGACGGAGTCAGCGGTCGGATGATCGACGGCGACAACCTGCGCGCGGATGTCACGAACGGTCGCCATCGGGTTGACCAACTCGAGGTACCGATCGATCTGATGTGGAGCAGCCATGGCTTCGATCAGTCCCACCAAGGACAGTCCGCGCCGAGGTGTGGACTTCGGTGTCGTGTTCTCAGGAGCAGATGCGATTGTCATGACCCTCCTCGTACTTCGGTTGCCGGGTGTATCGATTGCTGGGCTAGCTTCCCCCGACGGCGTGAATTCAGTGTACAAATGTTCACCGAAGATAGTGTGACAGGTGCACACAAGTACATGTCAACAAGAATGTGATCCGAGTTACACGAGTTGCCGAAAGGAGCCGGAATGCCTGTACCTACACTCGACGTCGTGACGAAGGCCGGACCGGTGAACCCAGAGCGCAGGGAACCCGACAACAGGGAACCGGAAAGTCGTGCCGCAAAGAAGGAACGCACACGCCAAGCGCTCCTGGACACTGCCATGGACCTCTCGGCCGATCGCGGCTTCGCCGGAATCAGCTTGCGAGAGGTAGCCAGGGAAGCCGGGATCGTTCCGACGGCGTTCTACCGCCACTTCGCTTCACTGGAGGACGTCGGTGTCGTCCTCGTCGAAGAGAGCATGCGCATGTTGCGCCAGATGCTGCGCGACGCAAGGCGTAATCCCAGCACCAAGGACGCCGCTACGTCACTGGGCATCCTTGTGCGACAAGTGCATACACACGAGCGACAGTTTCGGTTCCTCTGCCGCGAACGCTACAGCGGCGTCAGTGAGGTACGACGTGCGATAGCCACTGAAATGCGGTTGTTCGTCAGCGAACTGACCATCGACCTCTCCAGAATTGCCGGACTGGAAAGCTGGTCGTCGGACGATCTGGAAATGGCTGCCGACCTGATCGTCTCGACGATGTTCAGCGCTGTCGTCGAACTGCTGGACGCCGGGACGGCCGGGTATCGCGACGAAGCCGCCGTCATCACACGAGCCGAGAAGCAACTGCGAGTCATCATGCTCGGAATGGCCACCTGGAATCCACCTCGAAACTGACCTCGGGTTCACCTTTTCGACGTACGGTGAGAGTCATGTCTTCCACGAGTACATACGAAATCCCCGTTGGCGACCTCACCTTCGACGTACTGATCTCGGGCCCGGACGACGGCATTCCGCTGGTAGCGCTGCACGGCTTCCCGGAGAGCGCCGCATCCTGGGGCAAGGTCACACCACTGCTCACCGCGGCGGGATACCGTGTGATCGCACCGAATCAGCGCGGATACTCCGCCGGCGCGCGCCCCGAAGGGGTGGATGCCTACAAGATCGAGCATCTGGTAGCCGACGTCGTCGGATTGCTCGACGCACTCGGCCTGTCCGACGCGCATCTGGTCGGCCACGACTGGGGTTCGGCGGTCGCCTGGCAGGTCGCCGGTCGCCATCCGAACCGGATCCGCAGCCTGACAGCCATCTCGGTCCCCCACCCCACCGCCTTCGGTTGGGCACTCCGCGAGGACGAGGACCAGAAGCAACGCTCGTCGTACATCGGACTTCTCCGACAGGAGGGCAAAGCCGAGGAAGTGTTGTCGGAGGACAACTTCCGCCGGCTGCGCGCCATGTTCGACGGCCAGATCGATCCTGAATTCGCCGACGAGCACATTCGTGTCCTGAGCGGGGAGGGCGCGCTCACCGGCGCCTTGAACTGGTACCGCGCGATGACTCGCGACTTCGGCGACATCGATCGCACCACCGTGCCGACCACGTATGTCTGGAGCACCGGCGACACAGCGCTCGGCCGCGCAGGCGCAGAACGCTGTGGTGAATTCGTGGACGCTCCCTACGAGTTCGTCGTGCTCGACGGCGGAAGTCACTGGATTCCGGAAGAGCGAGCCGAAGAGTTGGCCGAGGCAATCCTCGCACGTGCAGGATCCTGATCGTCGCGACGAATTCGGCTCTATGTATGTTGTCATACATAGAGCCGAATTGATTCCACCACCAGGAGTTCTGCGATGACCGAGACCGTTGCACCACCCCATCCGTTCGACACCGCTGTCGGATTGACGCCACTCACCGCCGGCTTGTCGACCGGCGAAACCAATCCGGCGTACAACAACATGGTCGGGCCGTTCGGCGGCGTCACCGCTGCCACGTTGCTCGAATCTGTACTGAAGCACCCCGAACGCCTCGGCGATCCGCTGTCGTTGACCGTCAACTTTGCCGGCCCGATCACCGAGGGCGCCTTCGAGATCTCCGCCCGGCCGGTGCGTACCAACCGCTCGACGCAGCACTGGTCCATCGAACTATCTCAGGACGGGACCGTCGCCACTACCGCGACGGCAGTGTTCGGTACCATGCGTGAAACCTGGTCGTCGACCGAGATCACGATGCCGAAGGTTCCATCGGCCGAAGACGTTGCGCTGCTGCCGTTCCCCGAGTTCATCGCCTGGGCACAGAACTACGAGATGCGCTTTGTCGAAGGTGCGATCCCCGACCTGGAGTCGGGCGAGCATCCCGACTCGACCACGACACTCTGGGTGCGCGATCAACCGGCACGCGCTCTCGACTTCACGTCGCTGACCGCACTGTGCGATGTCTTCTTCCCACGAGTCTTCTTGCGCCGAGGCAAGATGGCTCCGGCCGGAACGGTCTCGATGACCATCTACTTCCACGCCGACGCTCAGACGCTGACCGAACAGGCAGACAATTCCGTCCTGGGAACGGCGCGGACCCAACGGTTCGGCAACGGGTACTTCGATCAGTCGGCCGAAATTTGGGGCAGTGACGGCGCATTGCTCGCTACGACACACCAGTTGGTCTACTTCAAGGATTGACGGGGATCGCACTGTCCCCTTCCGGCGCCTTCACCATCGACAATGCGGCAAGGCCGACGCCGAGAACCACCAGCAGTCCGATGATGCCGGCACGGTCTGCACCGAAGAGCCAAGCGAACAGGCCGAACAGTGTCGGCGCCAAGAACGACACTGCTCGGCCTGTGGTCGCATACAGGCCGAACATCTGACCTTCACGCCCAGGCGGGGTGATGCGTGCCAAGAAGGTTCGTGCCGAAGACTGAGCGGGCCCGACGAACAGGCAGAGCGCGAGACCGAAGATCCAGAACATCACCGGCCCGGACACCGCGATCAATATCGCGCCGACCACGATCATCGACGCCAGCGACACGGTGATGACCTGTTTGGGTCCGATCCGATCGTCGAAGCGTCCGGCCACCAATGCACCGATTGCGGAAATCACGTTGGCGGCAACACCGAACAGCAGGACGTCGGCCGCACTGATTCCGTAGACGTTGACAGCCAACACGGCTCCGAAGGTGAACACGCCCGCCAGACCGTCACGAAAGAGTGCGCTCGCGATCAGGTACCAGATCGTGCGCCTGTCGACGTTCCAGAGTTCGCGCAGATCGCGCCACAACACCCGATAGGAGTCGAGGAACCCGGCCTTGGACGCTCCCGGATCGACCGCGGGGCTGGGCAACTCGGGAACCTTGAAGAACACCGGAATCGCGAAGACCGCGAACCACACTGCAGCCAGCAGTGCCACCATCCGGATGTTCATGCCGCCGTCGGTGGTCAATCCCAGGAATCCCCGAGTGTCGCCGTCGCCGACGATGAACCCGAAGTAACACAGCAACAGCAGCACGATTCCGCCGAAATATCCCATGGCCCAGCCGAAGCCGGAGACTCGTCCCAGATTCTCCGGTGTCGACACCTGCCGCATCATGGCGTTGTACGGCACGCCGGCCAGTTCGAAAATCACCGAACCGATTGCGAGCAGAACCAATCCGAGCCACAGGTAGCGGTAGTTGTCCTCGACGAAATAGAGACCCGCCATCGAGAGCACGGTGATGCCGGTGAGTATCGCGAGCGAGAGTTTGCGTTTACCCGACGCATCGAAACGCTGTCCGGTGATCGGGGCGAGTATCGCGATGAAGAAGCCGGCGATTCCGAGAGCCCAACTGAGCCACGTAGTTGCCGAAATCGTGCCGGGCAGGTCGTCGCCGACCGCGTCGGTGAGATAGACCGAGAAGACGAACGTGAGGATCACGGCGTTGAATGCTGCCGATCCCCAATCCCACAGCCCCCACGCGAACACTTGACTCTTCGTGGCCGCACCACCGATGCCTGCGGGTGGCTCGGCCTGCATGCTCGTGGACTCGGCGCTCATACGGCGAAGCCTAACTGCGCGCGGGCGACTCGGCGCCTCTCTCCGAGAGTCGACATACAAGACGTTCTATGCACCCAAGTTAGTACGCACTTAGTTGCATACGCACCTGAGTGCATAGATACTTTTTCCATGGCACTCGAACATGCGTTGCTCGTCTCCCTGTCCGAACAGGATGCGTCGGGATACGACCTCACACGCCGGTTCGACAAGTCGATCGGCTTCTTCCACAGCGCGACGCACCAGCAGATCTACCGAGTCCTCAAGCGAATGGACGAGGCAGGCTGGGTGGAGGTGGAGGCCATCGCGCAGGACGGCCGCCCGGACAAGAAGATGTACCGCGTCAGCGATGCCGGCCGCGCCGAACTGACCCGATGGATCGCCGAGCCGTCCGAACCGAACCACCTGCGCAACGAGTTGGCCATCAAGATCAGGGCAGCAGCGCACGCCGATCTCCCCGCTCTACGCCGCGAAGTCGCTCGCCACCGCGACGGCCACGCCGCCCGCCTCGACGTCTACCGACTCATCGAAAAGCGTGACTTCCCCAATCCAGCAGCACTTTCCGGCTCTTCACTGCACCAGTACCTGGTACTTCGCGGCGGTATCCGCGTCGAAGAAGGATTCACCGACTGGTGCCAGGAAGTTCTGGACGCATTGCCCACTGGCGAGTACGCCATCGAAGACACTGGCGAGTACGCCATCGAAGACACTGGCGAGTACGCCACGGAAGGACATCTTCAGTCATGACGGATACGCAGTTCCCCCGCCTACTCGAACCGCTCGACCTCGGATTCACGACGCTGAAGAACCGCGTCGTCATGGGATCGATCCACACCGGCCTCGAAGATCGCGCGAAGGACACCGACCGCTTGGCGGAGTACTTCGCCGAACGTGCTCGTGGCGGTGTCGGCTTGATCATCACCGGCGGCTACGCGCCCAACCGCACCGGTTGGCTCTTGCCCTTCGGTGCCAAGCTGACCAACCGCATCGAAGCGCGCCGTCACCGCCGGATCACCAAGGCGGTTCACGACGCGGGCGGAAAGATCGCCATGCAGATCCTGCACGCCGGCCGCTACAGCTACCAGCCTTTCAGTGTCTCCGCGTCGTCGATCAAGGCGCCCATCAACCCGTTCCGTCCGCGCAAGCTGACCGGCCGTGGGGTGCGTTGGCAGATCCGCAACTACGTTCGCTGCGCGCGCCTGGCCAAGTCCGCGGGTTACGACGGCGTCGAAATCATGGGCGGTGAGGGCTACTTCATCAACCAGTTCCTCTGCGAGCGCACGAACAAGCGCACCGACCAGTGGGGCGGCAGTTCCGAGAACCGTCGACGCATGGCAGTCGAAATCGTGCGACGCACACGCAAGGCTGTCGGCCCGAACTTCATCATCGTGTTCCGGCTGTCGATGGCAGACCTGGTCGAGGGCGGTCAGACCTGGGATGAAATCGTCTCACTGGCAAAGGAAGTCGAAGCCGCCGGCGCCACGATCATCAACACCGACATCGGGTGGCACGAGTCACGGGTGCCCACCATCGTCACCTCGGTTCCCCGAGCAGCCTTCGTCGACATAACAGGCAAGCTCGAGAAGCACGTCGACATTCCGGTAGCCGCCTCGAATCGGATCAACATGCCCGAGACCGCCGAAGAGATCCTCAACCGCGGTGACGCACAATTGATTTCGATGGCCAGGCCGATGCTCGCCGATCCTGACTGGGTAAACAAGGCCGAGAGAGGAGCGTCCGACGAGATCAACACGTGCATTGCCTGCAACCAGGCCTGCCTCGACCACGCCTTCGTTCACAAGCAGGTCTCCTGCCTGCTCAACCCGCGCGCGGGCCGCGAAACCACACTGATCCTCTCCCCCACTCGGCGGACCAAGAACCTCGCCGTCGTCGGTGCCGGTCCTGCCGGACTTTCCGCAGCACTCAATCTTGCTCAGCGTGGTCATTCGGTCACGTTGTTCGAGGCTTCGGACAAGATCGGCGGACAGTTCGGGATCGCACAGCTCATTCCGGGTAAGGAAGAGTTCGCCGAAACCATTCGCTACTACACCCGCATGCTGGACGTGGCCGGAGTGACGGTCAAGCTCGAAACCCGCGTCACACCGACAGATCTCATCGGATCCTTCGACGAAGTGGTGGTTGCCACCGGCGTGACGCCGCGCGTTCCCAAGATCCCCGGCATCGAGAACTCGAAGGTGCTGACCTACGCCGAGGTCGTCCGAGAGGGCAAGCCCGTCGGCAAGTCCGTCGCCGTCATCGGCGCCGGCGGCATCGGCGTCGACGTGAGCGAATTCCTCACGCACCCCACTTCCCCCACTCTTCATCTCAAGGAGTGGAAGCAGGAATGGGGCGTCACCGAACCCGAAATGGCCCCGGGCGCTCTAACCACTCCGGTACCGGAGCTCTCCGAGCGGGAGGTCTACCTCCTCCAACGCAAGCCAGGACGCATCGGCGCCGGCCTCGCGAAGACCACCGGCTGGGTCCATCGGGCGGCCCTCAAGAACAAGGGCGTCCACGAGCTCTCGGGCGTCAACTACGAGCGCATCGACGACGCCGGCCTGCACATCACCTTCGGTGAGAAGCACGAGAAGCCCCGACTCCTCGAGGTCGACACCATCGTCATCTGCGCCGGGCAGGAGTCGGTTCGCGATCTCGTGGACGAACTGACCGTCGCGGGCGTGGTGACCCACATCATCGGCGGCGCCGACGTGGCAGGAGAACTCGACGCCAAGCGTGCCATCGAACAGGGCACACGACTGGCCGCGAAGATCTGACCGGCTACGCTGACTGATCGTGAGCCTGCCGACACCCACAACCACAGCCCGCGCCGTAGTGACCGGCGCCTCCTCCGGCATCGGAGAGGCACTGGCCGCTGATCTGGCATCACGCGGACATTCCCTGATCCTCGTTGCCCGTCGTGGCGAGGTCATGGAGGTCCTCGCCGAGAAGCTTCGCGCCGCGCACGGCGTCGAGGTGGAGGTCCGTGCATCGGACCTCTCCGACAGCGCGGCGCGTGCCGTTCTGGTCGAGGAACTCGGTGGCCGCGACATCAGCATCCTGTGCAACAACGCCGGTATCGCCACCTTCGGGCCGATCGCCGAGCTGGACCCGGCATACGAGCGCGACCAGGTCGAGCTCAACGCCGTTGCAGTGCACGATCTCACGCTGGCCGTGCTGCCCGGCATGCTCGCACGCAAGTCCGGAGCCATCCTGATGGTCGGGTCCGCGGCCGGAAACATGCCGATCCCCAACAATGCGACGTACGCCGCCACGAAGGCGTTCGTGAACACCTTCGCGGAATCGTTGCGAGGTGAACTCAAGGGCACCGGAGTGAACGTCACCCTGCTCGCCCCAGGCCCCGTACGCACCGAAACCCCGGACCCGGCCGAAGCGTCGATCGTCGACAAGCTCGTCCCGGACTTCTTCTGGATCTCGAGCGAGTACACCGCCAAGGTCTCGCTCGACGGCCTGGCCGAGAACAAGATGCGCGTCGTACCGGGCATCTTGAGCAAGGCGATGTCCGTCGCGGGCGGTTACAGCCCGCGTGCCGTCGTTGCGCCCATCGTGGGCACGTTCTACAAGAAGCTCGGCGGCTGATTCACGCAAACTTCTCAGAGCAGGCCGTAGCAGACCATATAGTCGGTTAATGGCGATGCGAAGAACACTGGCAGTCGGGGCAATCCTTCTTTTGACCGGAGGGTTGCCCTTACTGCTGCCCACGGCAGCGAATGCATGTTCGTGCGCATCATCGGCTACCCGGAAGAAGCCGTGAGCGTCTCCAGCACCGTTTTCCTCGGGACTCCGACGGAGAAAACTTCGGACGGGTTCGAGGACACCTACCTGTTCGACGTCAGCCGGGTCTACAAAGGCGATCTGGCATCGGCGACGTCGGTGGGGACACTCGCGAACGGGAACGGTTGTGGCACAAGCTACGTGCTCGGCACCGAGCAGCTGATGTTCGTTTCTGCGCCGTACGACGTCGACGCCGAGCACGAGGGGCACAGCTGCGGGCCGGCTACCGAAACCGGGTTCGACATCCAAGCTGCGGTCGAGTCCGTGTACGGCGCCGGTTACGCCCCGAGTGCCGGCGGAACTCCGTCCGTTGGTGTGTCCGCCGACCGATCGACGGTCATCGGCGGAGGCGCCGCGGTGGCATTGCTCGCGGTGCTCGGTTGGTTCGGATGGAAGCGCCGGCGAGCACAGTAAGTCGAGGACGTCAGGGCCGCGTCAACCTCGTTCGGCGGCGCGTCAAGTAAGCGTCAAGATCCGCCCCACCGGTGATCTTCGGGAGTAGATCTGAAGGTAGCCCGCAACACGGCGGGTCACCTTCAGGAGATCGACGTGACGCTACTCGAAATCTTCCCCTCCCTACGCGGCGCAATGACACCGCGTATGGATCCTGCGTTGTGGCCCATCAGTACTCGCCACGACCACAGCGGGCGTGTCTGCATCGGCGACGTCTCCCTCGAAGAGATCGCGGACCAGTACGGCACACCGACGTACGTCGTCGACGAGGCGGACGTGCGGCACCGCTGCCGCACGTATCGAGAGATCTTCCCCGACTCGGAGATCGTGTACGCCGGCAAGGCACTGATGATTCGAGCGATGGCTACCTGGGTCTCCGACGAGGGACTCGGGGTGGATGTCTGTTCCGCCGGTGAACTCGCCGTCGCGCTTGCCGCGGGCGTGGACCCCCACCGAATCATCCTGCACGGCAATGCCAAATCGGTTTCCGAACTGAGGGCGGCGGTCAACGCGGGTGTCGGCCGGATCGTCCTCGACTCCCCCAGCGAAGCGGTACGGCTCGCGTCGGTGTGTACCCACCGACAGAAGGTGTTGATCAGAGTCACACCCGGCATCGACATACACGGACACAAGGCAGTGTCCACAGGCATCTTGGACCAAAAGTTCGGCCTACCAGCGTTTTCCGAAGAACTGGAACGTACGGTATCCGTCGTCGCCAACGCGACGCACCTACAACTCATCGGCCTGCATTGCCATCTCGGCTCCCAGATCACCGATCCCGAACTCTTCCGCCCCGCGATCGAGACGATGATCGCACAGATGGACGACATACGACGCACGTATCGAATCATCCTCACCGAACTCGATCTCGGCGGTGGCCATGGGATCGCATACATGCCGGGAGACGCCCAACTGGATCTGACCCGCCTCGCTCACGTCATCGACGAAACTCTCGACGACGCGTGCACCCGAAACCGCTTCCCTCGCCCCGAAATCGTGCTCGAGCCTGGCCGAGCGATCGCCGCGCGTGCCGGAGTCACGCTCTATCGCGTACAGAACATCAAGTCGATCAGCGGCGGTCGAACCTTCGTTTCCGTCGACGGTGGGATGAGCGACAACCCTCGGGTGTCGTTGTACGACAGCCACTACGACGTCGAATTGGTGAACCGGCATTCGAGCGCACCGCTCCAGGAAGTCACCGTCGCCGGGCGGCACTGCGAATCGGGCGACGAAATCGCCGTCGGAGCAAGGCTTCCCGCCGACCTACATGAAGGTGACGTGTTGGCAGTGCCGTGTACGGGCGCATACCACCACAGCATGGCCTCCACCTACAACAGCGTCGGCCGGCCGCCGGTCGTCGCTGTGCTGGGCGGGATTGCGCGGCCGTTGATCAGGCGTGAATCGATCAACGACCTATTGGCCCGCGAGGTCGGAATCTGACCTCGCGGGCGCCTAAGCCTCAGCGCTTGCGACGGCTACCGGTACCGAAGATGTTTCGCGAAATCTCCCGCCCTGCAGCCGAAGCCGCAGAACGCAGGAAGCTCTTCACGGCCGAGTTACCCAAGATCTGCTCGGCGATGTTGGGGCCCTCAGGTTCGGCCGGCGGCGGTGGCGGCAGATCGGGCAGCGACGGAAGATCCACGGACTGATCCGCCGTCGGAGCACCGGCCACCTTGGCCGTCAACTTTTCGTACGCCGACTCGCGGTCGATGGTCTGGCCGTACTTCTGATTCAGCGGACTCGACGACGCTGCCGCCTTGATCGCGTCGTTGCCGATGGTGTCCATCAGCGACCTCGGAGGACGAATCTTGGTCCAGGCCACCGGCGTCGGCGCACCCTTTTCCGAAAGCACGGTCACGATGGCTTCACCGATGCCGAGTGAAGTCAGTGCCTTTTCCAGGTCGTAGTGCTCGGTCTTCGGGTAGGTACGAACGGTCTTGTTGAGCGCCTTCTGATCGTCGGGCGTGAATGCGCGTAGGGCGTGCTGGACGCGCGCGCCCAACTGTGACAGCACCGAATTGGGAATGTCGGTCGGAAGTTGCGTGCAGAAGAACACGCCGACGCCCTTGGAGCGAATCAGCTTGACCGTCTGTTCGACCTGCTGCAGGAAGGCCTTCGACGCGTCCGCGAACAGAAGGTGCGCCTCGTCGAAGATGAACACCAGCTTCGGCTTGTCCAGATCTCCCTCTTCGGGCAGCGTCTGGAACAGGTCCGCGAGCACCCACATCAGGAAGGTGGAGAACATTGCCGGACGCGCGGCCTGGGCACCGAGTTCGAACAGCGTGATCACACCGGCACCGCCGACGACACGCAGCAGGTCCTCGGTTTCGAGTTCCGGTTCGCCGAAGAAGGTGTCACCGCCGTCGGCTTCGAGGTTGACCAACGCGCGCAGAATCACTCCCGCCGTCGCGGAGGAAACTCCGCCGATACCCTTCAGATCCGCCTTGCCCTCAGCGCTCGTCAGGTGGGCGATGACCGAACGCAGATCCTTGAGGTCCAGCAGGGCCAGGCCCTGAGTGTCGGCCCAGTGGAAGATCAGTCCGAGAGTCGATTCCTGGGTCTCGTTGAGGCCCAACACTTTGCTGAGCAGGATCGGCCCGAAACTGGTGATGGTCGCGCGCACCGGGATACCGATTCCGTCAGTACCCAACGACAAGAACTCGACTGGCATCCCAGCGGGAGTCCACGAATCGTCGCCCGTCTCGACTGCGCGAGCCTTCATCTTCTCGCTCGGATCCCCCGCCTTCGACAGACCCGAGAGATCGCCCTTGACGTCGGCCATCACTACCGGCACACCCGCGGCGGACAGCTGCTCGGCGATGCCCTGCAACGTCTTGGTCTTGCCGGTACCCGTCGCACCGGCAATCAGACCGTGACGGTTGATCGTCGCCAACGGAATCCGCACCCGCGCGGTGGGATCTGCCACTCCGTCGATCACCACCGAGCCGAGCTCGAGTGCCCGCCCCTCGGATGAATAGCCCGCCGCGATTTCAGCTGCAGCACCCGACGGCGCCTGAGCAGCGGGGGTGGCTCCGGCCGATGCTTCGGCTTCAGCGGCAGCCGCTTCCTTCTCGGCTTCCTCAGCTGCCGCAGCGGCTTCAGCTGCAATCCGAGCGGCTTCGGCAGCGGCAGCCTTGGCAGCTTTCGCCTTCTCCGCCGGCGTCAGCGGCGCGGCTCCGTCCTTCGGATCCACGGTCATCGAAAAGCCCTCCTCGTTGCAATGCGGCGAAGTTCTTGTCATCACCCGAACGCCGTCTTGCACACGTCGAGTTTCCACCGCAGACCTTATCCCGCGCCCGCGCGCACTACTGTGTTCCTGGTGCAGGACAAATTGGTATGGATCGATTGTGAAATGACCGGGCTGCGACTCGAGTCGGACAAACTCATCGAGATTGCGGCTCTGGTGACCGACAGCGACTTGAACATCTTGGGCGAAGGTGTGGACATCGTCATCCACGCCGACGACGACGCATTGGCTGCGATGCCCGACGTCGTGAAGAAGATGCACGCGAAGTCGGGACTGACCGAAGAGGTTCGTAAGTCGACGGTCACCCTCGCCGAGGCGGAGAAAGAGGTGCTCGCGTACATCCGCAAGCACGTTCCCGTCGCCGGTACGGCTCCCCTGGCAGGTAATTCCATCGCCACCGACCGCGGATTCATCTCGCGTGACATGACGGCGCTGGACACATACCTGCACTACCGGATGATCGATGTCAGCTCCATCAAGGAACTCTCCCGCCGCTGGTACCCGAGAATCTACTTCGGCCAGCCCGAAAAAGGTCTCGCCCACCGGGCACTCGCCGACATCAAGGAATCCATCCGCGAACTCAAGTACTACCGCGGCACTGCATTCGTCGCGGCGCCCGGACCGTCGAGCGCGGAGATCGCAGCCGTCGTAGAGGGCTTGGGTCCCGCCTGACCTGCCGATTGGCTTCCTGACCGACTTTCGCGCTAGTATCTCTTTCGTCAAAGCAGCCGGGTCAAACCGGTGGCCGAGGCAATGGTGGGCGTAGTTCAGTTGGTAGAGCACCAGGTTGTGATCCTGGCTGTCGCGGGTTCGAGTCCCGTCGCTCACCCAAGCGGAACCCCCGAAGATGTCGAAAGACATTTTCGGGGGTTCTTTTGGTTTGTGCGCCGGCCCCAATCCCCCCCTTCCACAGCCGGGGGGCGACCGCGACAAATCGCCCGCTCCCGAGCAACCCGTGCCCGGGCCGAGCGAACGTACCTCTCGTCGCCTCAGAGAGACCGAAAGCCACTTTCGCTCACATCGGGGTAGCTGGAAATCGCCGCAAATGGCCCAGCCGTCGATCACTCGGGCGACAGTTGCGGCTCCCAGACACCTGCGACGGTCCCCTCGCGAACGTGTCGCTCGTATGCCGAAACCTTGTCGTGGATGACGGTCAGGTTGTCCTGCAGCGCAGAGATCCTGGATCGAATCAACACCTCATGCTTTTGTAGAAGTGAAAGCCGTTCCTTCTCGTTTCCCGGCCCTGACCTGACGAGTGCGGCGAATTCGCGGATCGTTGCGATCGGCATACCCGAGTCTCGGAATCGATTGCACAGCTTCAACCAAGCGACATCGTTTTCGGCGTAGACCCGACGCCCACCTGCCGAGCGCGCAACCTCGTGAACGAGCAATTCCTCACGTTCGAAGTATCGAAGGGAATCGATGCTGATTCCGGTCTCGACAGCTACGTCACCGATTGATAGTTCACGCATTGCCCGTCTACCTTTCCTTGACCTGGAGTGCACTCCAGATTTTACGGTCGCGGCCATGAATTCCATTCAGCGCAAAATCAACACCGGATTCTCCCGAATCTCCACTGCCGACGACGTACTTGCCGGACAAGATTTAACCGGCACAACTGCTTTGGTCACTGGCGGGTACTCCGGACTCGGATACGAAATTTCGCGGTCACTTTCTTCGGTCGGCGCGCGAGTTGTAGTTCTTGCCCGCCGACCAGAACAGGCACGGAGCGAGGTGGCCGACCTTCCGGGTATCGAAGTGCGAGCGTGCGACCTGTCGGACCCGAGCAGTGTCAGATCGTGTGCGCGAGAAATTCTCGAATCCCGGATCACTCCGGACATCATCATCTGCAATGCGGGGGTCATGGCCTGCCCGGAACTCCGTGTCGGCTCCGGCTGGGAATCACAATTCGCGATCAATCACCTCGGGCACTTTGTACTGGTGAACCTGCTGGTGCCAGCAATGCCCGCAAACGGTTCTCGCGTAGTCGCTGTCTCGTCGGCGGGACATTTTCTGTCGGGAGTGCGTTGGGATGACATACATTTCCGCAACGGTTACGACCGCTGGCTTGCGTACGGTCAAGCCAAGACTGCAATTGCTCTATTCGCTGTACAGCTGGCGAGCTCCGGTGCTTCACGCGGCATCACTGCGTTCTCCGTCCATCCCGGGAGCATCCTCACTCCCCTTCAACGTCACTTCTCTGCATCGGAGAAACACGATCTCGGATGGACGACGTCGAATGGCGACGCCGTGCCGGGATTCAAGACTCCCTCCCAGGGCGCCGCTACAACGGTGTGGGCAGCGACGGCACCGATACTCGCCGATCACTCCGGCGCGTACCTCCAGGACTGCAACATCGCGGACGTCGCGCAGACTGATGACATGAGCGTCGGCGGCGTGAAGCCTTGGGCTACCGATCGCGACGACGCACGCAGATTGTGGGCACTGTCCGCTGAAATGACCGGAGTGGACGCCTTCGGTCGACGCTGACGCCGAGCGAACGTACCTCCCGTCGCCTCAGATAGACCGAGAGGCACTTTCGCTCACAAAAGGATTACAGATGCAGAAATGCCCCCAACCGGACGGTCGGGGGCATTCTGACGTTCAGTGCTTCAGGGACGCACTCAGACGTCCGCGTTGCCGGTCTTCCAGACGCTCCAGGGAATGTTCCAGTCACCGAGGCCGTCGGTGCCGGAGAGCGTTCCGCCGACGGTGTTCTTGACGACGACGATGTCCCCGCGCTTGGTGTTGTCGTAGACCCACTTGGCGTTGGACGGGCTCAGGTTGAGGCAGCCGTGACTGGTGTTGGAGTAGCCCTGCTGCCCGACCGACCACGGCGCCGAGTGGAAGAAGATGCCGCTGTAGGACATTCGGGTCGCCCAGTCGACGGGGGTCTTGTAACCCTGCGCCGAGGTGACCGGGACGCCGTACGTGGACGAGTCCATGATCATGTTCGCGAAGCGGTCACCGATGATGTAGACGCCGTTGTCGGTGGGAGTGCTGTCCTTGCCCATGGAGGTGGGCATGGTCATGACGGTCTCACCGTTGACCTGGAAAGTGACCTGCTTGGTGTTGTCGTCCGCCGTGGCGATGACGGCATCACCGATGGTGAAGGAACTCTTCGCGTCTTCCTGCCCGAAGACTCCCTTGCCGAGATTGCGCCCGTACACGTTGACGCTCACGTCGACCTTGGTGCCGGGTGCCCAGTAGTTCTCCGGACGCCAACGGACCTCACGATTGTTGACCCAGTAGAACGCACCTTCGACGGTCGGAGTCGTGGTGACGGTGATCGCAGCTTCGGCAGCCTTGCGATCGGGGATGTTCTCGTCGAACTGCACCGCGATGGGCTGACCGATGCCGACCACGTCGCCCTCGTTCGGCAAGACATACGGCTTCGTGACGTTGCCGGGTGCGCTGGTGGTGAAGGACGTGACCGTCGTACTGGCGCCGCCCAATCCGAATGCGCGGGCCTCGATTTTGTACTTGCGGTTGTAGCCGAGCGGTTCGGTGGTCGTCCACGACGCACCGTCGGCAGCAATCGCGCCGGCAACTGCCTTGCCGTCCTGATTGACCATCGTCACGTCGGACAGGGCGCCGTCAGCGACGTTGATCTTGACCGGGTCGCCCGGCGAGAAGCCGACAGCGCCGTCGGCGGCGGTCGAGGTGAGCTTCGGCTTGATGAGTTCGGTGAGCGGATTGGAATCGATCGGCGCCGATCCCTCGGTGCTGACGTCCTTGCCACCCGACGTGCACGCGGTGACCAGAACGAGCGCACCGAGAGACACCGCGATCATCGCCGCACTCTTCGACACTCGACCGTTCCCCCCGCGCACGGACAGACCCCACCTTTGACGACTCATCGTTCGACTCCGCTTCACAATTTCTCCGACTAACTTCCGCATCACATGCGAATCCCACTTACCGGAAGGCAAGTGGGACTTGCGGTATGACTGCGCTGCACCAATGATGCCAGGCGCGCTCGTTACCAACGGTCATGAAGGGCCACGCCGTCAGTAACGTTCAAGTATCAATCGCTCCGAACCGTCCGTTTTGTTACCGCTTTCAGCGGATTTCCTCCGATTGGACTACGGCAGCGAGGCCGCCACCTGGCGATTTGCTCCCGAACCGGCGATTCGGCTAATGTTCTGTCTCGCAAGAGCGAGCGCCTATAGCTCAGTTGGTAGAGCAAGTGACTCTTAATCACTGGGTCCGGGGTTCGAGTCCCTGTGGGCGCACTTGCAAAGGTCCCCACCTTCTTCGGAAGGTGGGGATTTTTCTTTGTGGCTTGGTGGACAGGTCGTGGTGAATAGACTTCACAGTTACCGGAACCACGGCCTGGAGGTCTGATGACTGAGCGCGAATTCACGCCCGGCGGCGAACTGGCATTTGCCGGGGTGGCAGGTCAGGCAGCTCTGATCCGGTCCGGAGCTTTGTCCGCCCGCGAACTCACCGAGACCACACTTCGCCGTATCGAGCGCCTCGATTCGACGCTCAACGCATTTGTACGAGTTCTCGCGGACGAAGCACTCGACGAGGCGACACGGCTCGATCAACGTCAGGCCGACGGCAAAACCCTGGGCCCACTGCACGGAGTCCCGATTGCAATCAAGGACGAGAACGACGTCGCCGGAACGCCGACGACGTACGGCGGTGCGGCAGCAACGCGCATCGCATCGGCCGATTCAGAGGTTGTCCGTCGGTTGCGCGAAGCGGGTGCGGTGATCGTCGGCAAGACGACCATGCCCGAGTTCGGCATCTGGCCCTTCACCGAGACTGCCGCAAACGGATACATGAGAAACCCTTGGGACACCGGCATATCCACCGGCGGATCGAGCGGAGGATCTGCGTCGGCCGTCGCGTCGGGAATGGTCGCGGCGGCAATAGGCGGCGACGGCGGCGGTTCCATACGATTGCCTTCGGCGTTCTGCGGGTTGTTCGGACTCAAGCCGCAACGCGGTCGGGTGAGCACCGCGCCGAACCGAAACCTCTGGCGCGGACTCGGCACACTCGGGCCTCTCACTCGTTCGGTCGAGGACAGCGCGCTCGTATACGACGCAATCACCGGTACCACCGAGATCGACGACTACACGGCCGAAACGCTCCGAACCAGCTTTGCCGACGCGGCCGTGTCGGCACCCGGGCCGCTTCGCATCGCGGTGTCCACCCGGAGTCCGGTCCGGGGCGTCCGTCCGTCAGCGGAGATCGTTGCCGCGGTGCTCTCGATCGCAGAGATGTTGAGCGTGTTGGGACATCACGTCGAAGAACATGATCCCGAGTACCCGGATGCCACTGCCGCTTTTCTCCCGCAGGTGCTCGGCGGTGTCCGCGACGAAGCGCTTCGTGTCGATCATCCAGCGCTTCTCGAGAAGCGCACGCGAGCGCTCGCCTCGATCGGCCGGATAGCTGCACCCGCGCGCGTCGGTAAATTCGCCTACCGCAAAGGTGAGCGAATTGCAGCGACGGTCAACCAGGTCTTCGACACCTTCGACCTGGTCCTGATGCCGACGACGCCCGCGCTGCCACGCCCGATCGGACAACTCGAAGGAACCGGCCTTCTGTCCGCAGTCCGCAAGGCGTTGCCGATCGCCGCCTACTGTTCTATCTGGAATGTCTGCGGCAACCCGGCGGCCGCGGTACCCGCCGGCTTCTCCGAACATGGACTCCCCCTGAGCGTCCAACTGGTTGCGCGCAGCGGTGGCGAATCGGCGATTCTCGCCGTCGCACAGCAGTTGGAAAGCACCGTCCGCTGGCCGGATTCACGCCCGCCACACTCGTGAATTCCGGAAGCGATGTAACCATCGTCACCACGATGAACACGCGTTTTGCAAACTCCTGAGCCTGTCGGCTAATGTTCTGTCTCGCAAGAGCGAGCGCCTATAGCTCAGTTGGTAGAGCAAGTGACTCTTAATCACTGGGTCCGGGGT
Source organism: Rhodococcus sp. AQ5-07 (assembly GCF_009707305.1). Classification (NCBI taxonomy): domain Bacteria; kingdom Bacillati; phylum Actinomycetota; class Actinomycetes; order Mycobacteriales; family Nocardiaceae; genus Rhodococcus; species Rhodococcus sp. AQ5-07. The sequence goes on from NZ_CP046099.1 coordinate 2,557,258, forward strand.
TCGAGTCCCTGTGGGCGCACTTGCAAGAAGGCCCCCACCTCACCAGGTGGGGGCCTTCTTCATGTGCTGCCTTCGAAAACTCGGGTCAGCGAATGATCTTCCGGACCACGAGTAGTCCCACCACGGAACCAACTGCGATCAGCGCGTACTTCACTGCCGGCTCGTTGAGCTTGGCGAGCACCGTCTTCTTGGTGTTCTCGACCAGCCGCTTCGGGTTGGTGCGGACCGTCAGTTCGTCGAGTGTGCTCGCGAGCTGGTTACGCGCCTTCTCGATCTCGCGTTCGATGCTCTCGGTGTCCCTGGGCACGTGTCCTCCAACTTGTCTGTGTTCTGCTGCTCTGTGTGCGGGTCTGCTGTGCGGACGCAGCGCGCCGACACTTCGCTCTACCGTAGAGGAGCAGAATGCCCTCGCGCCCACCTGCCGCGCAATTTCTCGACTAACCTCGATTCCCGTGACCGAGAACAGTAGATTGTCCGCCGGCGACGTCGCGCCGGATTTCACGCTCCCAGACGCCGACGGCAACGAGGTTTCGCTTCACGATTACCGCGGCCGCAAGGTCATCGTGTACTTCTACCCCGCGGCCAGCACCCCGGGGTGCACCAAGCAGGCCTGCGACTTCCGCGACAGCCTCGCCGAATTGAACGGCGCCGGGCTGGAGGTCGTCGGAATCTCGCCGGACAAGCCAGCAAAACTCGCGAAGTTCCGCGATACCGAAGAGCTGACCTTCCCGCTGCTCTCCGACCCCGAGAAGGCGACGCTCGAAGCCTGGGGCGCATTCGGAGAGAAGAAGATGTACGGCAAGACGGTCCAGGGCGTCATCCGCTCGACGTTCCTCGTTGACGAGGAAGGCAAGATCGAGGTGGCCCAGTACAACGTCCGGGCCACCGGCCATGTCGCCAAGCTACGACGCGATCTATCCGTCTAACTCCCGTACCTGCTCAAGAACAGCGCCTCCGCGAAAGCGAGATTCTCGATCTCCGACGGGTCGACGCTTTCGTCAGGTGCATGAATGCGGCACTGCGGTTCCTCGACGCCGATCAACGCGATCTCCGCGTCGGGGAACTGCTCGGCCAACGCACTGCACAGCGGAATCGATCCCCCTTGGCCGGCAAACCCCACTTCGCGGCCGTAGGCATCGGTCAGCGCAGACTTCAGCTGCGCGAAACCCGCTCCTTCCGTCGAGGACGAGAACGGTGATCCCGTCGATTCCGGTACGACCTCGATGTGGACGCCCCACGGCGCCGCTGCGCGGAGGTGGTCAGTCAACAACTTCTGTGCCTGCGCCGGATCCGTGCCAGGCGGGACACGAAGATTCAGGCGTGCGGATGCACGGGGCGTGATTGCCGCCGCAGAACCCACGACCGGCGGGCAGTCGATACCCAGGATGGTCAGCGCCGGACGAGCCCACACCTGCTCGGCGACCGAACCGGAACCAGTCAGCTGTACCCCTTCGGGTACCCCGGCGTCGGAGCGGAACTGATCGCCGTCGTAACTGACTCCCTCCCACTCCTGGTCGTTGGTCAAGCCTTCGACAGTGGTGTTTCCGGCGCCGTCGTGCAGCGTCGAGAGAATGTGCACCAGCGCGGTGATCGCATCGGGTGCCGGTCCACCGAAGACACCGGAGTGAATCTCACCCTCGAGCGTCGACACGTGGACCACCACGTTGGCGATCCCGCGCAGTGATGTCGTGATCGTCGGCTCCCCCACCTCGGTGTTGCCGGTATCGGCGATCAGGATCATGTCGGCCGCAAAAAGTTCGGGCCGCTCTCGCACCAGATCCTCGAGACCGCCAGTGCCCATCTCCTCGGATCCTTCGGCGACGATCGTCAGATGTGCGCTCGGATCCACACCGGCAGCGGCGAGCGCTCGCAGAGCTGTCAGATGCATGACGACGTTGCCCTTGCAGTCGGAAGCGCCGCGTCCGTACCACCGTCCACCCCGCTCGGTGAGTGTGAAAGGCGGCGAGCCCCAGAGCTCTTCGTTTCCCGGCGGCTGAACGTCGTAGTGGCAGTACAGCAGAACGGTCGGAGCACCGTCTGGACCTGGTCGACGACCGACGACGGCGGCCGAGCCGTCGGGGGTCTCGATCGCCTCGATATCGGCGAAACCCTGATCGCGGAATGCCTCCAGGACCCAATGTGCCGCGGCCGCGCATTCTTCCGGCGGGTACTGCCGTGCATCTGCGACGGACTTCATCGCCACAAGTGCACTCAGATCCTCATGGGCACGCGGCATGAGTTCACGTACCGCGGTTCGCAGTTCTTCCGTCATCGTCTCCCTCTCCTCGGCATCGAACCTCGGTGTGCCCGAAGAATCTCAGTGTGCCCGAATCGGGCGTAGGGAGTCGGCAGGATCGCCGTTGCGCCACACCGCGCAGCAACCTCTTCAGCTACTGGACAGGTGGTCACCTAGTATCGAGGTGTGGCAACAGCATCGGGACTCGTGTGCGCGCACCTGCGCGGTGCGTTTCGACCGATCACGACCGCCGAAGTAGGTGGCCGATGACACCGGATAATGCACAAGTCCCAAATTCGACAGAAAACACCGATAGCCTGGAAGACGTGCAGCCCACGACTCGTAACCGCGCGCGGCGACGAGTCGACCCAGCACTGGAGAATCCTCAGAGCCTCGAAGAACCGCAGGAACTGCTGCCGCGCAAGCGTCCGACGCAAGAGCGCAGCCAGCGTAAATTCGACGCACTCCTGGCAGCGTCACGGGAACTCCTCACCGATGTCGGTTTCGAATCGTTCACCTGCGAAGAGGTCGCGGCACGTGCTGACGTCCCGATCGGGACGCTCTACCAATTCTTCGCGAACAAGTACGTCATCGTGTGCGAATTGAACCGCCAGGACCTCGTCGGGGTCCAGCACGAGCTTGCGCAGTTCGGCGGCGAAGTACCCTCGCTCGACTGGTTGCGGTTCCTGAACAGTTTCGTCGATCACATGGCCGGACTGTGGACGTCCGATCCATCGCGCCGCGAGGTCTGGCTGGCGATGCAGTCGACGCCGTCCACGCGGGCCACCGGAGTCATTCACGAAAAGCAATTCGCCGAGACCGTAGCGAAAATGCTCGGTCCGTTGACGCCTCGTACGCGGCGAGATCGTCGCCTGATGATGGCGGAAGTTCTTGTCCACGTGGTGTATTCGATGCTCAATTTCTCGGTTCAGGACGGTCAGTCGCATGCCGACGCCGTCGCCGAACTGAAAAGGTTGATGATCGCGTATCTCCTCGTCGCCGAGAAGGAATCCCGCACGAAGGACTAGTCGAACGACAAAGAGCCGGTCTCCCCTTGGGAGACCGGCTCTTTCGTGTCCGGCAGTGCTACTCCGGGTCGGATTCGATGACCGCGAAAGCGCCCGCCATGTCCCCGTCGTGGGTGAGCGAGATATGAATTTTCACTCCGGTGAGGTGTTTGGCCACGTCACCGCGAAGCCGGATGCCCGGGCGACCCCAGGCGTCCGAGATGACCTCGATCTGATTGTGGATCATCTCCCCCAGCACCGGCGGGCTGGCGAAGAGAGCAGTTGACCATGCCTTGATCACTGCTTCCTTCGCTGCCCACCGGGCGGCGAAATGTCGTGCCGGTTCGGAGCTCCGGGTAGCGGCGTCTCGACGCTCGCCCGGTGTGAAGTTGTCGAGCATTGCCGTTCCCGGCCTGTTCAATTGCTCGGCGAACTCCGACACCGTCACGAGGTCGAAGCCGATACCCAGAACTCCCATACCGTGATTATTACTTGCAGCCGGGCAGATTCGAGCGGTACACCAGATCTGCGCCGAGTCGTGCGTCCTCGCTCAGCAGCATGTCCGCTTCGAGCTGACGCGACGCCTTTGCCGGCGTTCCGTCGGCACCGAGGCGACGATCCGCCGGGCGCTCGTAGAGGCTGTCGCCACCGCACATCGCCTTGGCGAGGCGGCGCTGACCGTCGATCGTCCGCTGCTGCGCCGCAGCAACATAGTCGGCGCGCTTGTCGGCCGGAACCGACTCGACGAATGCCTGCGGGTGCACGACTGCGATCAGGCCGGAGACGTGACCGAAGCCGAGGCTGGTCAGCAGGCCGGCACGCAGCGGAAGCTGATCACCGAACTTGAGCGGCTGACGTGCCCACACGAGGTGCTCGAACTCGGCCATCTTGTCGTCGACGCAGTCGAGGCTGCGGTTCGGCGGGACGATGCCCTGGCTCAGTACCTGGCAGAGCCCGATCAGCTGGAAGGCTGCGGCACCACCCTTGGCGTGACCGGTCAGGCTCTTCTGCGAGACCACGAACATCGGCGCACCTTCACTGCGTCCCAATGCCCCGGCGAGGCGCTCGTGCAGCTCTGCCTCGTTCGGATCGTTGGCGGCAGTGGAGGTGTCGTGCTTGGAGATCACGGCGATGTCGTCGGCGCTCACGCCGAGAGCGTTGAGCGAGAGTGCGAGCTGCGAATCCGCTCCCCCACGTCCGGCGCCCAGTGCTCCGAGTCCCGGTGCCGGGATCGAGGTGTGGACACCGTCGGCGAACGATCCGGCCCAGGCGACCACACCGAGGACGGGCAGGCCCATCTCGAGTGCCAGGTCTCCGCGAGCGAGGAGAATCGTTCCGCCACCGGCCGACTCGACGAATCCGCCGCGGCGACGATCGTTGGCCCGCGAGAAGCGGCGATCCTCGATGCCCTTGGCGTGCATGTCCTCGGTCTTGGCAGTTGCCGACATGTCACCGAAGCCGATGATGCCTTCCGTGCTCAGATCGTCGAACCCGCCGGCAACAACCAACTGCGCCTTGCCGAGTCGGATCTTGTCGACGCCTTCTTCGACGGATACCGCTGCCGTGGCGCAGGCGGCGACGGGGTGAACCATCGCGCCGTAACCGCCGACGTACGACTGAACGACGTGCGCTGCAATGACGTTCGGCAGCGCTTCCTGCAGGATGTCGTTCGGACGGTTCTCGCCGAGCAGCGTGTCGATGTACAGGCTCCGCATCGAGGTCATGCCGCCCATGCCGGTGCCCTGCGTGTTGGCGACCAGGCTCGGGTGTACCCAGCGGAGCAGTTCGCTCGGAGTGAAGCCGCCGGTGAGGAAGGCGTCCACCGTTGCGACGATGTTCCAGAGTCCGACGCGGTCGACCGAATCTGCCATGTCGGCGGGGATGCCCCACTTGGTGACGTCGAAGTTGGTCGGGATCTGGCCGCCGACACTACGAGTCAGCTTCATCTTGCGCGGGACGCGGATCTCGGTGCCTGCGCGGCGAGTGACTGTCCAGTCTCCGGACTCGGCGGAAACCGTCGCCGTCGTGTTCTCCGGATCGGATTCGACGAAGGCCTGAGCCTCTGCCTCACTGCCGACCACGAAGCTCAGATCCTTGTCCAGGAACACGGAGGTGAGCAGCGGAGCGGTGTTGTCGATCATCGCGCCCTCGTCGACGTAGCGACGGATGCCGCAACGCTCGACGACTGCGTCGTGGTACTTGTCGGCGATTTCCGCCTCGGGTACCAGGTCACCGGATTCGACGTCGTACCAGCCCGGCTTGGGGTCGTTCTCCCAGACGATGAGTCCGGTGTTCCACGCCAATTCGAGAACGCCTGCGGCAGAGAGCTGCTCGTCGACCTCCATCTCGAAGCGGGTACGCGAGGAACCGTAGGGTCCGAGCTCTCCGGCACCCACGATGACCACGAGGTCCGCGGGGGTGACGTCCAGTTCGGGCCAGCTCGGAGCCTTGACCGAGTCGTCGATGCGAGCCGGCGTGGGCAGCGCCAGGATGCTGGACTCGTCCACTGCTTCGTCGACAGCCTCGGCGATCTCGGCAACCTCGGCAGCTTCCTTGGCCAAAGCACCCAGATCCAGGTTGGCCTCGGACAGTCCGCCGGTCAGGTCGACCTCGAGCGGAGCCTCTGCTGCAGCGCGCCGCGACTCGCGGGTTGCCGTCTTCAGCAGTTGGGTCGCCATCTCCTGGGTGGACCAGGTGCGGACGCCCGCAGCTTCGACCGCGTCGACGATCGGATCGTTGTGACCCATGAGTCCGGTTCCGCGAACCCAACCGATGACCGCGTGTGCCAACGTGACCCGCTCGGCCCAGTTCCGCTCGGCCTTCCAGCGGTTGACCACGGCGATCAGCGAAGCCTTGGCCTCACCGTAAGCACCGTCGCCGCCGAACGTTCCGCGGTTCGGCGAACCGGGCAGCACTACGTGCAGGTGCGTGTCGACATCGCTGTCGTAACCGATCTTCGACAGACCGCCGATGAGGCGCTCCACCGACCAGAGCAGCACGCGCATTTCCATTTCGGCGCGAGCGCCGGCGTCGGAGAGTTCGCCGCCGACACGCGGAGCTGCGAACGGGAAGAGCATCGTCGGCGTCATGGCCGGCTTGATGAGCTTCTTTGCGCCGCCTGCATTCTCGGTGGCCTCGTTGCCGATCCAGTCGATCAGTGCGTCGACGTCGGTGTACGACGCCATGTTCGCGGGAACCACCCAGAGGGCTGCACCGGCGCGAGCGTTCTCGCGGTACAGGTCGCGGTAGAAGCCGAGACGCTGACCGTCGAGTCGTGAGGTGGTCACGAATACCGTTGCGCCACCGGCAAGGAGCTTGCCCGTGACCGCTGCCGCGATGGAACCCTTGCTGGCGCCGGTCACTACTGCGACCTCGCCTGCCCACTCGGGTGCGTCGGATTCTGTCGTCACGGCCGCATCAGCGATGCGGGTGTAGACCTCGGCGACCGCGGTGCGGCCTTCGTCGGTTGCACGGGTGGCCCACCACTTGGCCTGTGCGGCGACGGTGGAACCGGCACCGATGAAGTTCTCGACCGACAACGCGGTGTCACCGAGCCAAATACGAGCGAGATCCTCACGCGCACTTGCCCAACGGTCGTCGAGCAGCACGGCCTTCTGTGCGTCGAATGCCGGAGCAACCAGACGCGGCCAGTCGGAGCCGAGTTCAGCCGAGACCAGGTCGACCAGTTCGGTGTCCTCAACCGTCGCGACTGCCGCTTCTTCGTTCAGTCCGAGCTGCTCGAGCACCAGGCGTGCAGCCGAGGCCAGAACGCCGTTGCGCCCGGTGATGTTCTCGGTGAACTCACCCAGGGCGGCTGCGTCGACGGTTCCGCCGCTTCCGCCGCCGGTGGCCGGCAACGAGACACTGACTCCGCGTGCAGAGCCGACCGAGGCAACTGCGCTGTCGATGACTGCGTCGACCGCTGCGGCGTCGGCCAGTCCGCCGGAGCTCAGGCCACCGAGGTCGCCGCCGCGGATGCTGGCGCCGTCACGGGTGCCGAGAGCCACTGCTGCGGTGACGTGGTGCGCCCAGCCGTCGCCCAGTTCCCAGACCTTCTTGACGCGGTCGGCGATGTAGCCGGGACGCTTGCCCGAGGGGCCGAAGACCTTGCGCAGGTGATCGTTGATCGAATCGGAGAGCACCGGTCCGAACGGCTTGTACGTACGGGCGAGCTTGTCGACGGTTGCTCCCAAGGAGCCCATGTCGGCATCCGCGGCACCGTCGATGGCGCCGAGAGACAGCTCGGAGCCGAGGTCGACCAGGAGCTGGTTACGACGCGAGGAGACGCCGTCGCACAGTGCCTCGATCGTGTCGGCGGGGCCGACCTGATCGGGACGGAGCTTGGTCCACAGGCTGATCAGGACCTTCGTGGCGTCGGGCGCCTTGAAGGTGAGGTCGTCCGGACGCGGTCCACCCGAGGGTGCAGCCGGCGCAGCAGCTGCAACCGGAGCAGCGGCCGCGGCAACCGGTGCAGCCTGCGCAGCAGGCGCTTCGATCTCGTCGTCGTCATCGACGGCGGGGTCGACGTCGGTGCCGTAGACGATCGCAGCTTCGCGCTCGACATTGAGAACCTCGACCGGGTAGCCGAAGCGGCCCGGCAGCTTGAGGGTCTGCGACGCGAGGTTCGCAACGGTCGGGGCAGCGCCGAGACCGATCTCGACGAAGCGTTCGACCCCGAGTCCACCTTCGGACTCGTCACCGAAGAGCAGGTCCTGCGTCTCGATCCAACGGACCGGGCTGGCGAACTGCCAAGCCAGCAGCTCGATCAGGATGATGCGGGACAACTCATGAGTGCGCGTTGCGTAGCTGTCGAAATCTGCGAGGACTTCCTGCAGCGGCTCGGACGGCACCAGGTCGGCGATTTCCTGAACGAAGTCACGACGCAGCGAGAACGGCTTCGGAACCAGGTTCGGGATGTAGCGGCCGATCAGGATGTCCGGATCGATGTCGTGCGGGAGCAAGTCCTGCAGGCACACGCGGAAGTCCGCCACGCCGCCACGAAGGACGGTGGAGTGGAACGGCACGTCGATGCCGGGAACCTGGATGTATGCCCGCTTGCCACCGAATTCTGCTCGGCGACGATCGATTTCGACCTCGAGTGCGTCGAGACCGGCTACCGAACCGGCGATGGCGTACTGGCTGCCGCGCAGGTTCAGGTTGACGATTTCGAGGAACTCACCGGAAGCCTCGGCGACACCGGCGACGAAGCCCTGCACGTCGTCGTCGGAAACACCGATCTGCGACGGGCGAATAGCGGCCATGCGGTAGTCGGAGCGTCCGGCTTCGTCACGGGGAACGAGCTGGTGCATGGCGGAGCCACGCTGGAAGACGACCTCGAGAAGTGCTTCGAGCGGGAAGACCTCGGCGACAGCAGCGAGTGCGTTGTACTCACCAACCGAGTGACCGGCCAGAAGGGAATCTTCGATGAAGGTTCCGGACTCGCGCAGCTCGGCAACCTGGGCAACACCGAGAACGGCCATGGCCACCTGGGTGAACTGAGTCAGGTGCAGGACACCGTCAGGATGCTTGTGCTCGACACCGCGCGCCTTGACGGTCACCGGGTTGTCGCGCACGACAGCGAGAATCGAGAATCCGAGCGCCTTGCGGGTGTGCTTGTCCGCACGCTCCCAGACGTCGCGGGCGGCCTTGGAGCGTGCACGAGCGTCGAGGCCCATGCCCGGGCGCTGGATGCCCTGGCCGGGGAAGGCGTAGACGGTCTTCGGTGCGGCAGTGCGGCCGGTGGCGACCATCACCAGTTCGCCGTCGATGCGGCAGCCGACCTCGACGATTTCTGCGCCCTGGTCGATGCCGACACGGTCGACGCGGACGTCGATCTCGGCGCCGGGGCGAACCATCCCGAGGAAGCGGGCGGTCCAGGCGGTCAGGCGGCGCGGCGGGACGCGGGTCTCGGCCGGGTCGACTGCGGTGACTACCTGTTGCGCTGCGGCGGAGAGCCACATGCCGTGCACGATCGGGGTTCCGAGGCCGGCCAGCAGAGCGGCGTTGTCGGAGGTGTGAATCGGGTTGTGGTCACCGGAAACCTGAGCGAACGCACCCATGCTGACCGGCGCGAGGATCTTCGCGTCACGGCGACGACGACGCGAGGTGTCGACAGCCGCATCGCTGATCGATCCACCGGCGCGAGCCGGGTCGGCGAGTTCGCCAGCGCCCGTGCGTCCGCGGATCGCGAAACGCTCGGTCATGGTGACGACTGCGGGGGCGTCGAGGCCCTCGCCGAGCATGGCACCGACCTCGACCTTGACCTCGACGACGCGACCGAGGTCGGTGTCGAGAACCGAGGCGACCTCGGCATTGACCACGAGAATGCTTGTCTCGGAGGGAAGTTCACCGACGAAGTCGACGGTGTGGTCGAGGTGGACCAGGTCGAGCATGCCTTCGATGACTGAAAGACTGTCGAGCTTGGCTGCGCCGAGGACTGCGAACACTGCAGGCCAGCATGCTCCGACGACGACGTCCGGAACAGCCTTGCCGCTGACACTGAGCGTGGTGGGCAGGCCGGAACCGGTGACACCGGCGTGATCGGCGATGCGATCGGGAACCCACGCGACGTTGAGGCGGGCCTTTCCGTTCTTGACTGTCGGAAGTTCCTGTCCGGCAGCAACTGCCAGCAGCGCGGACATCGCACCCTCGGCGTCTGCCTCGGTGACAACCGGAGCGCCGCCGTCCACGACGGACTCGGGGATGGTGATCGTGATGTCGACCGACTTGTCTGCCACCAACGGAACCGAGAGCAGCACGTGCGAGGAATCGACGACGGTCAAGCTGGACCCCGTGGTGCCGTGAACTGCCTTGTCGGCAGACTCTGCGTTCCACTCGTCGAGGTCGCCGAGGCGACGGACAGGGTTCTGGGTCAGGCGGCCGGCCCACTGGAGGTCGGGAGCGGAGAGGACGGCGTCGAGAAGTCCGGGTGCGGAATCCTGGTGGCGACGGCTCGCGAGTGCAACCGGAGCGGCTCCGGCAGCAACCAATTCGTCGTAGGTCGCCTTCTCGAAGCGATCGAGCAGGTCACCGACCGGCTCGTCGACACGGGTGATGCCCGCGACGGCGACGGTGCCGGGGATGACACAAACCTGATCGGCGGTGTAGCGGGGATCGTGTGCCTGCCACAGGGAGTCGCTGCGCCACCAACGGCGAACGTCACCGTCGACGACGGGAACGAAGTTGACCGGCTTGCCCGGCGTCTTGCACAACGAGGTGAAGAACGAGACGTCTGCGGGATGCAGAACCGTCGTCGAGTAGTCCGGGTACGACGCCTGCAGTGCGCAGATCGCAGCCTCGGGGCGCTCGAGAGTCTCGGCGTCGCCGAACAGTGTGGGGATCGGGCCACGGTCGACCGGATGCAGACGCGCCTCGGTGCGCTGGAGCATCTCGCCGAAGCGAGCACGCCAGGTGATGTCGAGCCACGGGCTCGAGGTCGCCTCGACGATGGCGTCCTGAAGATCTGCGCCGCAATCGAATTCCTTCGCCGCGTCGATGCCGACGGTGAGCTCGAGATAGCGGCGCAGCCACTGTGCGTACGTCATGGTCTCGACGTCGCCGAAGTACGGCTTGGCGGTGACGTCGAGGGCGGCGATGATCTCGTCGCGGCGCTCGGCCACTGCCTCGGAATCGCCGGCAACCTCGTCGAGGAGGCGTCCGGTGCGCGAAGCCGCGTTGTCGATCTCGTGAATGTCGGCACCGAGCTGGCTACGGCCAGAGGCCATTCCGCCTTCAGCGGTACCGGCACCGACCCAATCCGGTGTTCCGGGCGTGTCGACGAGGAGCTGCTTGACCTCAGGAGAGGTGGTGGCCTCGAGGGTCGCCATGGCTGCCGTGCCGACGAGGATGCCGTCGACGGGCATGGCCGGGAAACCGGCTGCGGCAGACCAGCGACCGGTGAGGTAATCGGCTGCTCGCTCGGGTGTTCCGATGCCGCCGCCGACGCAGATGACCAGGTTCGGACGTGTACGCAGCTCGGCGTACGTGTCGAGGAGCAGGTCGTCGAGGTCTTCCCACGAGTGGTGTCCGCCGGCGCGGCCGCCTTCGATGTGCACGATGACCGGGAAGTTCGGAACCTCGTTGGCGATGCGGATCACGGAGCGGATCTGCGCCACGGTGCCTGGCTTGAACGCGATGTTGGTGATGCCGATCTCGGACAGCTCGTCGATGAGGGCAACGGCCTCTTCGAGTTCCGGGATACCGGCGGTGATGATGACGCCGTCGATGGGAGCGCCGGCAGTACGGGCACGCTGCACAAGGCGCTTGCCACCGAGCTGCAGCTTCCACAGGTACGGGTCGAGGAACAGGGAGTTGAACTGGACCGCGCGGCCCGGCTCGAGCAGCATCTTCAGCTCTGCGACACGGTCTTCGAAGATTTCCTCGGTGACCTGTCCGCCACCGGCGAGCTCAGCCCAGTGACCGGCATTGGCTGCCGCGGCAACGATCTTGGCGTCGACCGTCGTCGGCGTCATGCCTGCGAGCAGGATGGGTGAACGACCGGTCAGCTTCGTGAACGCGGTCTCGACGCCGATGCGGCCACCAGGAAGCGAAACAGGCTTCGGCGCGAATTCGCTCCACGAACGTGAGACCTCAGGCGCAGCACCGGGGGTGAGCAGATTGCGGTGTCCGCCGCGGGTGGCGGCGGCGATGATGCCGATGCCCTGCCCACGCAGCGAAGAGGACGTCATACGGGTCAGCTGATCGCTGGGTCCGAGATCGAGAATCCACTTGGCGCCGGCGGAGATTGCGCCGTCGACAGCCTCGACCCAGTCGACCGGATCGACGAGGACACCCTGTGCAAGTTCACGCGCACGGTCGGCATCGAGACCGCAACGGGTTGCCCAGCTGCCGACAAGTTCGACGGCCTCGGCCAATGCTGGGTGATGGAAGCCGATTTCGGTGTCGAGCGGATCGAAGGACGGAGCGAAGACGGAACCGCCACGCTTCTTGCCCTCTCGCTCGCGAGCTTCTTCGGCTTCGATCTGCTCGCAACGCTCTTGCACGCGTGCCAGCTGAGCGGGCGGTCCGGCGAGAACGACGCGGCGACGGCCGTTGCGAATGGCGAGAACAGCCGCGCGTTCGGGGGCAACACCCTCGGCAAGCTCGGCGACGATGGCGGCGAGACGCTCGGGATCGACGCCCGAGACCGCAACCATCGGCTTCGCGGAGGCGCCGGCGATGACGCCGCGGCGACGGCCGACCAAGCTGGCAGCAGCACCGACGAGCTGTGCGACGGCGAGGAGTTCACCGTCGTCGTTGCCCTGCGCGGCTACGGCAGCGGTGGCCAGCAGGCCCTGCGAGTGGCCGATGACGGCAGCAGGCGGGTTACCGGCTACATCCAGACCCTGAGCGGAGAGTGCACGCAACGCCGCAAGCTGCGTGAGGAAGACGCCGGGGAGTGACACCGGAGCTGCGGTGAGCGCGGCAGCGGAAGGCCCGGCCGACTTCTCACCTTCTTCTTCGTCGACGATCTCGGCTTCGAGCATCCACGCGATCGGATCGAATCCGACCGGGCGAACCACGAGGAGATCCTGTGCGACGGGCGCGAGGCGTGCGGCTGCGTCATTGACCAGATCGGTCAGAACGGGCTCCAGGCCGTTGTCACGGCTGAGCTCCTCGAGCGAGGTGAGCCAGGGAGCGCCCTGTCCACCGAAAGCGATTGCGTAGGAAACGCCGTTGTTCAGCGAATCGACGAGGGCACCTTTGCTGGTCGTGCGGGACTGTCCCCCATCGACGCCGAAACGGCGTCCACCCTTCGAGTCGCGTCCGTTTCCTGTAGGTGTCGTGTCATCGATCGTCACGCGTACGTCCTCTCCTGGTCACCTCTGCGGCGAGGTGGGATTTGCGGTGTGCTGCCCGGCTGAAGTGCTCGCGAATTCGTCGAGAGAATCGACGGAGTCAGGGCGTTCGTGCAAGACAAGGTTTACACAGAATCATGAGGATTTCCTCACGTTTGTCGGCACCCTGGAAATCTGGACTTTCGAGGCCGTGATCTTCCTCACGAGACTTCGAGAAAGTGACTCGCGAGTAGGTCGCGAACGCCCTGCCTGGGACTGTTACCGGGATTTTCAGAAACCTGAGGAACCCCTCATATTTATTGTTACCAATTCGTGACCTCCTTGACGGACGGTCGATCCCGTGCGTTCCGGGCCACCATCTGTCGGACCCCCTCGCTACGTTCAGCGCGTCCACACCGGACGACTTCTCGGGGGGAGAAATCATGAAAGACACAGACGTAGTCAGAGCGGCCGAATTCATCGGCGCTGAGCTTCCGCGCGAGGCGTGGCCGCATTGGAATCAGGGATGGCCGCGCGAGTCCGAAGCCGCCCTTCTCGATGCGATCTTCTCGTCGCGCGCCGCCTACGGAACACCGAAGACCGGAGTCCGCGCCGTCCTCGACCGTTGGCGCACACACCGCTCGGTAGCCGCAGGCGAACACCTCGACAGCTTGTCCGCTCTCGCCGCCTTCACCGACCGTGGCGACGAGCTCGCAACGATTCTCGGCAATCGCCAGCGCGTGCCGGGCAACTACTTCACCAAAGCCGAGGGTGCGGCTCGTGCGGCCAAAGCGCTCGCCGACGCCGGTTGCCGGTGCGGTGCCGACGTCGAGGACACCGAAGGCCTCCGTTCGGCAGTCGTCTCCGTTCCAGGCCTGGGCCCCAGGACCTTCGAGACGCTGGTGTTCCTGTCCGGGAAGTTGACGGCAACTTCGATAGATCTACTTGCACGGTTCGCCACCGAAGCAAGCAGTAGCGAGGAATTGTTGTCGAGCACCGACGCAGCCGAGTTGCTAGTTGCGGTTGCCGAACATCTCGATGTCGATGTTCGGACACTCACCCACGCTGCGTGGCGGTATCAACGCACGGCCGAGCAACCGCGCCGGTCGAAGAAATCCACCACGCCGCCCGCAGCGGATCCACTCGCCGAAACGGCCTGAGAGCGGGCGGGCGCATCCCGACCAGGGTGGTGTGCCCGCGAGCGATTCCACTCGCGTATCCTTTGAATTCCGCGCGCGAGTGGCGGAATTGGCAGACGCGCTGGATTTAGGTTCCAGTGTCTCAGGACGTGGGGGTTCAAGTCCCCCCTCGCGCACAACGAAAAGCCCCGCCGGATCAGATCCGGCGGGGCTTTTTCGGTTCTAGATCAGGCTCAGCGCTTTCGAGCCTTGACCGGCGGGGTCATGTATGTCGTCCGGCTCGGCGTCAGCCCCAGACGGACCGAGCTCTCCAACCACGTGATCGCCGACGCCGTCGGATCCACAACCGGAACGTGAATCCCTTTGCCATGCAGCCTGTCTCGGACCGCACTGGCCACACCGAGCATCCCGGTGCAACCGAGAACGACGGAATCGGCCTCGCCGTTCTCCACTGCCGCAGACGCCTGAGCGGCCAGTCGATCAATCAGTTCCTCCCGATCGGTGAGGCCCAGCACCGGCATGTCCACGACTCGAATACTGCCCAGCCGACTATCGAGCCCATACCGCCGAGTGAGCGATCGCAGCATGGGCACGACGTTCGGCAGGATGGTCACGACACCGACGCGATCGCCCAGACTCATCGCTGTCAGAAATGACGGCTCGAAGCCGCCGACCACCGGAGCGTCGATGATCTCTCGGGCGGCATGCACTCCGGGATCGGCGAAACACGTGATGAATACACCGTCGACGCCGTCGACTGCCGCCTCTTCGACCCGCTGCACGATCCCGGGGCCGGCCAGTGCCTCGTCGTACTCGGACTCGATGCTCGCCGTGCCAGAGAGCAGTGACACGACATCGACCGTCGTGCCGGGCGCCGCCCAGTGCTCCACCTCGGCTGTCACCGCCGGAGTCAGCGTGGTGTCGATGACCGGGCGAATCACTCTGATGTGCATGAAACACTCCCCTGCTTTCGGATACGCCCCGAGGTTATCGATGCAGCACAGCTGGGAAAATGTGTTCAGTGCCTGGCGTTGCGGGTGAGGATGGGCATAGCGCACAGGCGCTGCGGCACGGACTACACGACACGCCGTGGCACGGCTTCTACGACACGCCGTGGCACGGCTTCTACGACACCGTGTCGGAGATCGCAGGGCGAGGCACTATAGCTCTCAGGTACCGTCTTAGTGTGTCCAAGAACGCTACTAAACGCCGACCTGCGCTGATTCTGCTGGTCATCGTGTCAGCTGCCGGCTGCCTCGCGCTCGGCTGGTGGCAGTGGGAGCGCTTCGAAGCCGTCGGAGGCTCCGGACAGAATCTCGGGTACGCGTTCCAGTGGCCGCTCTTCGCGGCGTTTGTCGTGTACGCGTATCGCAAGTTCGTTCAGCTCGAAGACGTGGACCCCGAAGAGGCCGAAGCCGAGGAAGCCGCCGCAGAGCCGCGTGAGATTCCCGCCGACCTCTTGCCGCAACGCCCGCAGGCCGAGTTCGACGATGTGAACCTCGACGTCGACGACCCTGAAGCCCGCCAAATGCTGGAATACAACGACTACCTTGCGCAGCTCGCCGCTCGCGAGTCCGATAGGAGCACGACGTGAGTACCGGTTCGGAAGCGAGCATCGCTACCCCCGCAGTCAACGCAGAAAAGCAGAAGAAGGTTGCGTCGGCGCTCGTCCGATACCGCGTTCTCGCCTGGATCACCGGCCTCTGGCTGCTGTTCCTGACCGGCGAGATGGTCTACAAGTACCTGATTCTCGACAATTCGGCGGACGCACCGTCGTGGTTGTTCTACATCGGCCAGATCCACGGCCTGTTCTACATGCTCTATCTCGTGTTCACGATCGACTTGGCGATCAAGGCCCGGTGGAAGCCCGCTACGACGGTTGCTACCGCACTAGCCGGCACGATCCCGTTCCTGTCGTTCGTGTTCGAGCACAAGCGAACCGCCCAGGTGAAGCAGGCTTATCAGCTCTGAGAGTTTCGAAAAGTAGAGCCCTGAACGCAGACGCGTTCAGGGCTCTACTTTTCGGATTCGGTTCAGCCGGCCAGTGCGGACAATGCCGGAACGAGCTGTACGAGCGCGCGCCCTCGATGTGACGCCGCATCCTTCTCGGCCGGGGTGAGTTCTGCGGCAGAGCGGGTGTCGCCGTCCGGACGGAAGATGGGGTCGTATCCGAAACCCCCGTCGCCGGCTGGTTCTCGGCCGATCACCCCGCGCCATTCGCCGCGCACGACAGTCTCGTCGCCGCCGGGGATCACCAGTGCACAGGCGGAGACGAATGCCGCGCCGCGCCGCTCGTCTGGCACGTCTCCCAGCTGAGCCAGGACAAGCGCCGTGTTGGCGCCGTCGTTTCCGTGAGTGCCCGACCATCGCGCGGACAGCACGCCGGGCATACCGTTGAGTGCATCGATCTCGACACCGGAATCATCTGCGATGCAAGGCATTCCGGTTGCCGCCGCGCCGTCACGTGCCTTGGCGAGTGCATTCTCCTCGAACGTCGCACCGGTCTCGGGGGCTTCGGGGAACGGCGGCACCTCGTCGAGCCCGACCAGTTCGATTCCGTTCACTCCAGCGGCGTCGAGCACCCGGTGAAGTTCCTTCAGTTTCTTGGCATTTCGGCTGGCAACCAATACTCGTACGCTCACAGCTCAGGCACCGAACTTCTTTTTGGGTTCCGGATTCTTCGGTTCGGGTAGCACCCCGGGATACGGCTCGGCCAACGCTTGACGCTGGATCTCGAAAAGTTGCTCACAACCAGCCAGAGCGGAGTCGAGCAGCTTGTCCAGCGTCGAGCGCGGGAACGTGGCGCCCTCACCGGTTCCCTGGATTTCCACCAGCGTGCCGGTATCGGTGGCCACGACATTCATGTCGACCTCGGCGCGCGAATCCTCTTCGTACGGAAGATCGAGGCGCACTCGTCCGTCCACGACGCCGACGCTGACGGCCGCTATGCCACACGAGATGGGCTGAGGGTCGGAGAGCAGGTCGGCTGCGCGCAGGTACGTCACGGCGTCGACCAGGGCCACATACGCCCCCGTCACTGCCGCGGTGCGGGTACCGCCGTCGGCCTGGAGGACATCACAGTCCAGGGCGATGGTGTTCTCGCCGATCGCAGCGAGATCGATGCAGGCCCGAAGTGATCGGCCGATGAGTCGACTGATCTCCTGCGTACGGCCGCCGACCTTGCCCTTGACCGATTCGCGGCCACTGCGCGTGTGCGTGGCGGCGGGAAGCATCGCGTATTCGGCTGTCAGCCAACCCAAGCCGGAGCCCTTGCGCCAGCGGGGTACACCCTCTTCGACGCTGGCCGTGCACATGACGCGAGTGTTCCCGAACTCGACCAGAACGGATCCGGCCGGATGACTGGTGAACCCCCGGGTGATCTTGACCGTGCGGAGCTCGTCGTCCGCCCTACCGTCTTCTCGTGTAGTCACCTTCGTGAGCCTAGCGGTCGCCCGGTCGGCACTGCATCGAATGTGAGGGGAATCAGATGTCGTAGACGCTTCCGGCGGAGACGGCATGGACCGGTCCGGAGAATTCGGATTTCGCTTCGGCGATCACGTCTTCGCGGGAGGTCCACGGCGGGATGTGCGTGAGGAGAAGTTCCTTGACGCCGGCGAGGGCAGCCACACGGCCGGCTTCCTTACCGGAGAGGTGAACTCCCTCGGGGCGATCCGGACTGTCGGTCCACGAAGCTTCGGAGAGCAACACGTCCGCTCCACGGGCGAGTTCGACGACGTTGTCACACATACCCGTGTCACCGGTGTAGACGAGCACGCGGCCGTCGGCGCCGGTGATCCGGAAACCGTAAGCCTCGGGAGGATGATTCATCCGACGGGCGACGACGCTCAGTTCTCCGAACGTCACCGGCTCGTTCTCGGCCCAGAGCCGGACGTCGATGGTGTCGGAGATGTCATCCATCTCGCCGGCACACTCGGCGGAGGACACTCCGATGCGGCAGGCCGTGTCGGTGGGGCCGTAAACCAGAGCCCGCCCGACCGGTGGGTTGGGGTGATAGCGACGCCAGACGAGCAGGCCGGGCATGTCGAGACAGTGGTCCGCATGAAGGTGCGAAAGCAGGATCGTCACCTCGCCCGGATCGGCGTATCGCTGCAACGCCCCAAGAACTCCCGGGCCGAAGTCGATCACGAGCGGCGGAGTTCCCGGTGCCGTGAGCAGGTATCCCGAAGCCGGTGAATCCGGACCCGTGACGCTGCCGGAACACCCCAGGACGGTCATGCGCATACCGGTCATGCTGCCACGTCTACCCGTCTGGAAAAAAGCTCTTGGTGGTTTTGGCGCGTCGAAGTCACACCGCAGCGAGGGTGTGACCCACGTCCGTTCAGAAACTCGGTGGTCGAACGGCCGGCGCCGACCCTGCGCGCTTGGCCCTCTCCCCCGACGTCAGCGCCCAGGCTGCCACCACGCCGCCGATCGCTCCGAACAGATGTCCTTGCCAGGAAACCCGTGGATCGCTCGGGAGAACGCCCCACAGCACTCCGCCGTACACGACGAAGACGGCAACGCCGATCAGGATCTGTGTGAAGCTCCGCGTGAAGAACCCGCGCACCAGCAAGTAGGTGACCCAGCCGAAGATCAGCACGGACGCACCGACGTGATTCGAGTTCGAGCCGGCGAACAACCAGGTCCCGACACCGCCGATCACCCAGATGATGCCGGTCGCCGCGAGTCCGCGCGCAATTCCCGACACCAGCACGAGGAACCCGAGGATCAGGACCGGAATGGTGTTGGCAATCAGGTGAGCCCAGTCGTCGTGCAGGACCGGGGCGAACAGGATTCCCCACAGGCCGTCGAGCGTGCGCGGGGTGACGCCGGCGTTCTGGACGTTCTGACCGGAGATGACATCCACGATCTCAATCACGTAGAGCAGGATCGCGAAGCCGCCCACCAACACGGCCGACTGCTTCCACACCGAGGGCGGACCGGATTTCGGTGCCGGCGTCCGGGTGCCGAAGTCCGGATTGTTGAAATCCATCGTCATCGTGTGCGTCCTCCACCGTCGATCCGGTTTTCTGATTCGGTCACTCGCGACCAGGCTCAATTCGAGATTACCGCCGATTCCAGGAGTGCTGCCTAGAGAAATGCCGACGGAAAGAGTTCGCGGTAGCTCGGGATTCCGGCTACCGACGTGGCGTCGAGAATCGCTGTGACGATCGCACGTTCGACAACCTGCGCCGAGGCGGCACACACCGCGTCGAGTATCGGCAGATCGTTCGGGAAAGCGGCCGGAACCGCGATCTCCGAAATCGGAGTGTGATCGCCGGTGGCGAGCGCAAAGATCGTGTCGCCGTCGAGCGGCGAATGCGCGGGCCGAATCGCACGAGCCAGACCGTCATGCCCTGCGACGGCGACGCGTCGGCACCCGGCTTTTGTCAAGGCGGCGTCAGTGGCGACCACACCGATCGTGGTGTTGAGGACTGTTCCCTTGGCTGCAACGGCGTTGGCCGCCGCGAGTTCGGACGCGTCGGGAAGCCTGAGCCCGAACGACTCCGCCCCGTCCGAGCCGACGCCCCACGGCAAGCCAGTTCTGGGATCGAAGACCGAACCCACCGGGTTCGCCACGATCAACGCGGAGACCGTCGTACCCTCGGCCGGGCCGTCGGCGATCACGACGCTGGCCGTTCCCACCCCACCCTTGAGCGCTCCGGCTCTGGCACCTACCCCGGCGCCGACCGTGCCCGTGGCGAATTCGCGCGAAGCGGTGTCGGCAGCGAGGAATCCGAAGTCTCCGGTCGGACGAACGGTCCAGTCCCCCACCGGCAGATCGAAGATCACGGCGCCGGGCACGATCGGTACCACCTGACCAGGAGCACCCATCGCGATCCCGCGATCGTGTTCCTCGAGCCAGCGCATCACTCCATCGGCCGCGGCAAGTCCGTAGGCACTACCGCCGGTCAACAGCACGGCATTGACCTGCTGGACCGAATGGCTCGGGTCGAGTAGGTCGGTCTCGCGGGTACCCGGACCGCCGCCGCGGACGTCGACGCCGGCAACCACACCGGCCGACGCGAGCACGACCGTGCAGCCGGTGGCCGCGCCGCTTCCGAGAGTGGCTCCCTCGTCGAGCTTGTGGTGATGACCGACAGCGAGGCCGGCGACATCTGTCAGTGAATCAGTGGGCCCGGTCCGCGTCGTGGTCATGGCATGAGCGCCTGGACGAGGGAGTCCTGCATCCACGTCAACCAGTGATAGACGTCGAGATGCGGGGCGCGCGGGTCGTCGGGTTCGAGGCTCTCCGGGGTGTCGGCGTCGATGCCGAGATTGGTTCCGAGCGCGAGACGGACGTCGTTGAGCGAGGACAGCCACGCATCGGCCTGTTCCTGCGTGAGAACGACCTTGCCGCCGGCCTCCGGAAGCGAAGCCAACAACATGCGAGCGGACTCACGCTTGGCATCGATGATCTCGGGCTCGTGCAAACTGCGCAGCGCGCCGTTGACATTGGCGCCGGCGTCGTCGAGATCGTCACTGTCCGGAGCGACCTTGTCCGGATCGGTGCGCTGGAAGTCGGGAAGCAAACGCGCCAACACCGGATTGTCGGGCGTCTCCGAATTTCCGGTACGAAGGCCCGTCAGCGCGGCGAGCTCATCTTGCGGCGCCGAAGACGCGCGCTCGTCGAGAAGCCCGGCCACCGACTCCACGAGCGAGCGCAGAACCGCCGCCTCGTGGCCGTCCATCTCGGACTTGAACTTCACTCCGCCGAGTGAACTCTTCCTACTCCACGTCCGCACGCGTCGGACTCCCGTCTACGAGTTAGGCGAACAAATCGGTCGAAAAGTGCTTTTCTCAGGGCTTTTCTCAGGTGTCGTCGCGTTGCATCGTGGCCCAGAGACCGGCAGCGTGGAGGCGACGAACATCGGCCTCCATCTTGTCGCGCGAACCGCTCGAGACCACGGCCTTGCCCTCCGAATGGACCTGCATCATCAGGTCGGTGGCCTTGGCTTTGCTGTAACCGAACAACTTCTGGAACACGTAAGTCACGTAATGCATGAGATTGACCGGGTCGTCCCAGACGATGGTCACCCAGGGCCGATCTGCGGCTTCGATGGTCGCAACAGCCTCCGACTGCTCGGGCGTGGCTTGAGGAGAAGAAGCCGTAGCGCCTCTCATCGTTACGTTCGCCGAGTAAGTGCCGGACACGGTCGCGCCGCCGAAAACCATGTATCCAGGGTACGGCGCGACGAGAGGCGACAACACCCACCCACGTCGTCTCGCGCATAGAGTTGTGTGCGTGCCTACGCAAATTTCCGACATCCGCGACGCCGGTGCCAGCACCGCACTGCTCACCGATCAGTACGAACTGACCATGCTCTCGGCGGCTCTCGCCGACGGATCTGCCTTCCGCAACTGCAGTTTCGAGGTATTCGCACGGCGGCTGCCAGACGGTCGTCGCTACGGCGTCGTCGCCGGTACCGAACGCCTTCTCGACGCACTCGAGCAGTTCCGGTTCGGTGAACCGGAACTGGCGATCGTTGCAAAATTTCTCGACGACACGACCGTCGAGTGGCTGCGCAACTATCGATTCTCCGGTGACATCGACGGCTACCGCGAGGGCGACTTCTACTTCCCCGGCTCACCGATCCTCTCGGTCCGCGGAACGTTCGCCGAGTGCGTCATCCTCGAAACCTTGATTCTCTCGATCCTCAACCACGACAGCGCGATCGCTTCGGCCGCAGCCCGCATGGTGAGCGCAGCGGGCGGTCGACGGATGATCGAGATGGGCTCGCGTCGTACACACGAACAGGCCGCCGTCGCCGCTTCACGTGCCGCGTATCTCGCCGGCTTCGACGCCACCTCCAACCTCGAAGCCGCGCGGCGTCACGACGTACCCAGCGCAGGTACCAGTGCGCACGCCTTCACTCTCCTGCACACCACCGAAGACGGTCCGGACGAGGCAGCGGCATTCCGCGGTCAGGTCGCGGCACTCGGCGTATCCACCACGTTGCTCGTCGATACCTACGACATCACCGAGGGTGTGAAAACGGCTGTCGCCGTTGCCGGTCCCGAGCTGGGCGGGGTTCGCATCGACTCCGGCGATCTTGGCGTTCTTGCTCGTCAGGTACGCCAACAACTCGACGATCTCGGTGCTACCAAGACACGCATCGTCGTCTCCGGCGACCTGGACGAGTACGCGATCGCGGCTCTGCGCGCCGAACCCGTCGACTCGTACGGCGTCGGTACTTCACTGGTCACCGGATCAGGCGCACCCACCGCAGGCATGGTTTACAAGCTGGTCGAGGTCGACGGAATCGCGGTCGAGAAGAGAAGCACCAACAAGGCATCTCGCGGCGGCGCCAAGAAGGCACTGCGTGTGGTTCGCCCGACCGGAACGATCGTCGAAGAAGTCATCTACCCTGCCGGCTCGCCCGCTCCGGTTTCCGAGGCGGACGGCGCGACCGAACTGCTGATCCCGTTGGTTCGCGAAGGCAAGGTCGTCGAGAGCGCACCGACGCTCGAAGAGAGCCGCGCAGTTCTGAAGGCCGGGCTCGTGAGCCTGCCGTGGGAAGGACTCAAGCTCTCGCGCGGAGACTCGGCTGTGCCCGTTCGATTCTCCGGAGGTGAGCACCAGTGAGTGCAAAAGCACTGATCGTCGTCGACGTTCAGAACGATTTCTGTGAAGGTGGCGCTCTCGCGGTCGACGGCGGCGCTGCGGTTGCGGCGGCCGTCAACGATTTCGTCAACTCCCACGAGTACGACGCCGTAGTCGCGACTCGCGATTTCCACATCGATCCTGGGGCGCATTTCTCCGAGACCCCAGACTTCGTCGACAGTTGGCCGATTCACTGCGTCGTCGGGACGGCCGGCGCCGAGTTCCACCCGGCGTTCGACGCTTCCGTCGCCGGTTCGGCGATCTTCTCCAAGGGCGCCTACAGCGCGGCCTATTCCGGTTTCGAAGGAGCAGCCGAGGACGGCACGACACTCGAGGACTGGCTCCGCGCCCACAAGATCACCGACGTCGACGTGATCGGCATTGCCACAGATCACTGTGTCAAGGCCACGGCCATCGACGCGGCGCGCGCGGGATTCGCCACGACGGTCCTTCTCCCCTTCACCGCAGGTGTGTCGACTGCCACGATCGAGTCGGCATTGGTACAGATGCAGGAGGCGGGAGTGCAGCTGATCGGGCGAGACGAGGCGTCGTCGGAAGAAGACTCGAATGCCGGGGAACTACCCCGGGAATCATCCGTGGACGTTTCTGACGTAGGGATCCATTAACCTTCGTGGGTGGCCGATCAACTCCCGAACGTTCCCGAACTGCTCCAGACAGCGGTGCGGTCGCTCGGCGGTGCCGAGCGAACCAGTCAGCTGACGATGGCGTCGGCCGTGGCGCACTCGATCGACACGGGCGAGCATCTGGCCGTCCAGGCCGGCACCGGTACCGGTAAGTCACTCGCCTACCTCGTTCCGAGCCTGCGCCATGCGGTCGAGTCTGGGCGCACTGTGGTCGTGTCCACTGCCACCATCGCGCTTCAGCGCCAGCTCGTCGATCGAGATCTGCCACGGCTGGCCGATGCACTGAAGAAGCCACTCGGCCGACGCGCCGAGTTCGCAATCCTCAAGGGCCGCAACAACTACCTGTGCATGAACAAGATTCACACCGGCGCGTCGGAACAGCCGCCCGAGGACGAGTTGTTCGATCCGTTCACGGTCTCGCGTCTCGGCCGGGAGGTCGTCCGCCTCACCGAATGGTCGTCCGACACCGAAACCGGTGATCGTGACGAATTGGTGCCGGGCGTATCCGATCAGGCGTGGCGGCAGGTCAGCGTCACCTCCCGCGAGTGCATCGGAAAGAACCAGTGCCCGGTCGGTGAGGACTGCTTCGCCGAGCGCGCCCGCGTCGAGGCGTCTAAGGCCGACGTCGTCGTCACCAACCACGCACTGCTCGCTATCGACGCCATCACCGGCATCCAGATTCTCCCTGACCATGACGTCGTGGTGATCGACGAAGCCCACGAGTTGGTCGACCGCGTCACCGGCGTTGCCACGGCCGATCTCACAGCTTCGTCGATCAGTGCCGCGGCCAGGCGTTGCGGCAAGATCGCCGAAGAGCAGGACGCCGACCGACTCGAAGCTGCCGGCGAGGGTTGGGCGGGACTCCTCGAGGAATTGCGTCCAGGTCGATGGGAAGGCCTCCCGGACGGGGCAGCCCCCGCACTGGCCGCGATACGCGACGCGGCCTGGTCGCTGCGCACCGCAATCGGTCCGGCCAAACCGGGCATGGCAGCCGCAGACCCCGAAGCCGCTGCAGCCCGCAACACTGCGCTCTCGTCCGTCGACGACGTCCACGACAGTGCCGTGCGTATTCTCACCGCCTTCGACGAACCAGACCCGGCCAAGCGCAAGGACGTCGTCTGGCTGTCCTCGGATGAGTTCCGCGGATCGGTTCGGCGCTCCGTCCGGATGGCTCCGCTCTCCGTCGGCGGATTGCTGCGCTCGCGACTGTTCGCCGAATCCACCGTCGTTCTCACTTCCGCGACACTGACCGTCGGCGGATCGTTCGACGGTCTCGCCGTCAACTGGGGCCTTCCTGCGGAATCGTCGGTGCGCCCCGACTCGGGTACCGCCATCGGCACCGAAGCACCTTCTGACGCTTCGGCTTTCCGCTGGAACTCACTCGACGTCGGGTCGCCCTTCGACCATGCCAAGGCCGGCATCATCTACATTGCCCGCCACCTGCCCACGCCCGGCCGAGACGGCCTCTCCCCGGTCTATCTCGACGAGATCGCCGAACTCGTCGAGGCCGCCGGCGGACGCACCCTCGGCTTGTTCTCCTCGATGCGCGCCGCCAAAGCCGCGTCGGAGGCGATGCGCGAACGCCTCGACACCCCGATCCTGTGCCAGGGCGACGACGCCACCGGCACCCTCGTCAAGGCCTTCGCCAAGGACGAACCCACGTCACTGTTCGGCACGTTGTCCCTGTGGCAGGGCGTCGATGTCCCTGGCCCATCGCTGAGCCTCGTCATCTTGGACCGGATTCCGTTCCCGCGCCCGGACGACCCACTGTTGATGGCTCGCCAACAAGCCATCGAATCCCATGGCGGTAACGGCTTTCTCAGCGTCTCGGCCAATCACGCGGCGCTGCTCCTGGCACAGGGCGTGGGTCGCCTGCTTCGCAGCACCGACGACAAGGGCGTGGTGGCCGTGCTCGATCCGCGTCTGGCCACGGCGAGATACGCGGGTTACCTTCGCGCATCGCTGCCGCCCTTCTGGGAGACGACCAACCCCGAAGTCGTCCGCAAGGCGCTCACCCGCATCCGCGACTCACGTCCCTGAGCCAGTTCTCACGCGGACACAATTCTGCCCCGGTACCGACCGAACGGACCGGGGCAGAATGCAATACGTCAGACGCTCGGAGTGGTCACCAACCCGAGTTCGGACGCATCGACCAACAACCGGTGATGCGGCAGCACCCGCACGGTGTATCCCACGGAACCGGAGACCGGAAGCGCAACCTCGGCTTCGAAGATCTCGGTTCCTTCCTCGGCGCCGAAGTGTGTCATCGGGAACGTCACCACGTCGGTGAGTTCCTCGCCCGGACTGACGCGTCCCAGGACTGCCTGGACCTGGACATCCGAGACCGACAAGCCGCCGAGGCGGACCTTGGCCTTCAACGAGATGGTCGCACCGATCTCCGGAGTGTCCGGCAAGCCGGAACCGTCCACCTGCTCGACGGCGACCGACGGCCACTGCGATTCGATGCGACGACGGACCTCGGCCACCTCACGCGCGCCGGCAAAATCGTCCGCCACTACCGCTCGAGCTGATTCCGCCGAAGGGGCGTAGTAGTCGACGGCGTAGTCACGAACCATGCGTGATGCCAACACCTTCGGGCCCAGATTCTCGAGGGTGTGGCGAACCCTCTCGACCCAGCGTGTCGGCAGATCGGCTGCATCACGGTCGTAGAACGTCGGCAGTACCGCGTGCTCGAGAAGTTCGTAGAGCGCGCTGGCTTCCAGATCGTCACGCCGCACGTCGTCGAGAACACCGTCGGCCGTCGGAATGGCCCACCCGTTCTCGCCGTCGTACATCTCGTCCCACCATCCGTCGCGAATGGAGAGGTTGAGTCCACCGTTGAGCGCGGACTTCATGCCGGAAGTGCCGCACGCCTCGAGTGGGCGAAGTGGGTTGTTGAGCCACACGTCGCAGCCCCAGTAGAGGTAGCGGGCCATCGACATGTCGTAGTCGGGCAGGAAGACGATGCGGTGACGCACATCCGCTTCGTCGGCGAACCGTACGACCTGCTGGATGAGTGCCTTACCGCCGTCGTCGGCGGGGTGCGACTTACCGGCCACCACCAACTGCACCGGACGCTTCTCGTCGAGCAACATCGCACGCAGACGCTCGGGATCACGCAGCATCAGCGTCAACCGCTTGTACGTAGGCACGCGCCTGGCGAATCCGACAGTCAAGACGTTGGGATCGAAAACTCCAGTGGTCCAGCCGAGTTCAGCTTCGGTCGCGCCGCGTTCGAGCCACGACGCTCGGACGCGACGACGGACTTCGTCGACCAACTTGCCGCGCAACGCATTACGTGTCTCCCACAGTTCGGTGGCCGACAACTCGTGTAGGCGCTCCCAACCTCGCGCTTCTTCGAGTTGCTCCTGCCCCACGATCCGCCTGGCCACGTCCATCCACTCCGGCGCAGCCCACGTCGGAGCGTGGACACCGTTGGTGACCGATCCGATCGGCACCTCGTCGGCGTCGAATCCCGGCCAGAGTCCGTTGAACATGTCGCGACTGACGATGCCGTGCAACTTCGAGACGCCATTGGCTCGCTGGCCCAGGCGAAGACCCATGTGCGCCATGTTGAAGATCGACGGATCGGATTCGCGCCCCATCCCGACGATGCGGTCGACGGTCAGTCCGGGAAGCAAACTCGATTCGTTCTCGCCGTTCGCTCCGCCGAAGTAGTGACGGACCAGATCCGCCGGGAAGCGGTCGATTCCGGCGGGAACCGGAGTATGCGTCGTGAAGACCGTTCCGGCGCGGACCGCGGCCAGAGCCGAATCGAAGTCCAGACCGCTGGTGGTCACAAGTTCCCGAATCCGTTCGATGCCGAGGAATCCGGCATGCCCCTCGTTCATGTGGAAAACCTCGGGATCGGGCAATCCGTACGCCGCGGTGTAGGCACGCACCGCCCGGACGCCGCCGATACCTGCGAGGATCTCCTGCTTGATGCGGTGATCCTGGTCCCCACCGTAGAGACGGTCAGTGACGCCGCGCAGATCCGCGTCGTTCTCGGCGATGTCGGAATCGAGCAGCAGCAACGGCACTCGTCCGACCTGAGCGATCCACACTCGCGCACGCAGCACTCGGCCACCGGGCATGGCGACGTGAATGACAACCGGTGATCCGTCGTCGGACGCCGGACCTGCGTCCGTCAGCAAACGAAGAGGCAACCCTTGAGGATCGTGCGGCGGGTAGTGCTCGGCCTGCCAACCGTCGGCGGTCAGCGACTGGCGGAAGTAGCCGGATCGGTAGAGCAGTCCGACGCCGATGAGCGGCAGCCCGAGGTCGGACGCGGCCTTGAGGTGATCGCCCGCGAGGATGCCCAATCCGCCGGAGTAGTTGGGCAGAACCTCGCTGACTCCGAACTCCATGGAGAAGTACGCAATTCCGCCAGCCAACGATGTGCCCTTGGCCTGCTGGGACTGATACCAGCGCGGCGTGCTCAGATAGGCATCGAGATCGGCTGCTGCAGTGTCGAGGTCACCGAGAAATGCCTCGTCACTGCTGAGTTCGTCGAGACGGGTGGGGTTGACTTCCCCGAGCATGCGGACCGGATCGAACTGGACTGCTTGCCAGAGTTCGGGGTCGAGTCGCGAGAACAGATCCTGTGTCTCGGGATGCCACGACCACCGAAGGTTGGTGGACAGGGGGCCGAGCGCGGCGAGGCGCTCCGGAATGTGGGCTCGGACAGTGAACCGACGCAAGGCTTTCACCCCGCGAACCCTAGTCGAGTTCCTTGCACTCTGTCCGGTGGAACCGAACGCCCGAGCCGACCTGACCACCGACAGACCCGAATTCGTCGTTATCAGCCTGGCGGCTTCGCCGTTATCAGCACTCCAGCGCCGCACCCACTACGGTTGAACCCGGCGAAAGAAAGTTTTACCGCGATCCATCATCAGAAATGGAGCTTCCCGTGTCAGGACGCCTCGGTATCGACGACGTGGTACCCGAGATCTCGGGTAACTATCCGGCAAAGGCCGTGGTCGGTGAAGTCTTCCCGGTGCACGCCACGGTGTGGCGAGAAGGCCACGACGCCATTTCCGCCACTCTTGTCGTGCGTGGTCCGCGCGGTACCAAGCCGCTGCGCATTCCGATGGATCCCGGGACCGAACCGGACACCGTCGACGCGGTGTTCACGCCGTCCGCCGAAGGTATGTGGTCGTTCCGGATCGAGGCGTGGAGCGATCCCATCGCCACCTGGAAGCACGCCGTGGAAGCAAAGCTCGCCGTCGGGCAAGGGGCGGCCGAGTTGGCCAACGACCTGGAAATCGGTGCGCGCCTGTTCGAAAAGGCCGCGCACGAAGTGCCGCGGGGCAACAGGTCCAGGCTCGAGGCCGTCACGGCGTCGCTGCGCAGCGATCAGGCGCTGACTGCTCGCGTCGCTCCGGCCTTCGCCTCCGACGTCGCCGAACTGCTCCGCGCTACTCCACTTCGCGAACTGGTCACCAAGGGCGAGTCCCACCCTGTCGTCGTCGATCGCAGCCGTGCGCTGTTCGGCTCCTGGTACGAGTTCTTCCCCCGTTCGACCGGTGGATGGGACGAGAACGGAGTACCGCAGCACGGCACGTTCCGTACCTCTGCCGAAGACCTGCCCCGCATCGCCGCAATGGGTTTCGACGTCGTCTACCTTCCGCCGATCCATCCCATCGGCGAGATCAACCGCAAGGGTCGCAACAACACCCTCACCCCCGAACCCGGCGACGTTGGTTCGCCGTGGGCGATCGGCTCTGCCGACGGCGGGCACGACGCTGTTCACCCCCAACTCGGCACGCTCAAGGACTTCAAGGCCTTCGTCGCTGCGGCCCGCAAGCTGGATCTCGAAGTGGCACTGGATCTCGCGCTGCAGTGCGCCCCGGATCATCCATGGGCTCAGAAGCATCCGGAGTGGTTCAACGTCCTTCCCGACGGCACCATCGCCTACGCCGAGAACCCGCCCAAGAAGTATCAGGACATCTACCCGATCAACTTCGACACCGATCCTCGCGGTCTGGACAAGGAAATCCTGCGCGTGGTCCGTCACTGGATCAACGCCGGAGTCAAGATCTTTCGTGTCGACAACCCGCACACCAAGCCGCCCAACTTCTGGGAGACACTCATCTCGGAGGTCAAGAAAACCGACCCCGACGTCTTGTTCCTCGCCGAGGCGTTCACTCGTCCGGCGCGCATGTACGGCCTTGCCAGGCGCGGGTTCACGCAGTCGTACACGTACTTCACCTGGCGAGTTGCGAAGTGGGAGCTCACCGAATTCGGTAACGAGCTGGCGGCAAAGGCCGACGAGGCCCGACCGAACCTCTTCGTGAACACACCGGACATCCTGCACGAGTCCCTCCAGCACGGTGGGCCCGGAATGTTTGCACTGCGAGCAGCTCTCGCCGCCACCCTGGCGCCGACGTGGGGCGTCTACTCCGGTTACGAACTCTACGAACATCAAGCCGTTCGCCCCGGCAGCGAGGAATACCTCGACTCCGAGAAGTACGAACTTCGGCCGCGCCGTTTCGCCGAAGCGGCAGCGCGAGGCGAATCTCTCGAGCCGTGGATCACCGCACTCAATCGCATCCGGCGTGCACACCCGGCCCTGCAGCAGTTGCGGAACCTGCACTTTCACCACATCGACAACGACGCGTTGATCGCCTACTCGAAGTTCGACGCCTCGACCGGTGACGCCGTCCTGACGGTGATCAACCTCAACCCGTTCGCGGCAGAAGAGGGCACCGTCTGGTTGGACATGCCGGCGCTCGGACGCGAATGGCACGACCACATGACCGTGCTCGACGAGGTTACCGGTGAGCAGTTCAATTGGGGCCAAGCCAATTTCGTCCGCCTCGAGCCCTGGCGTTCGGTGGCGCACATCCTCGCGCTCCCACCCGTTCCGTATCCGGCCCGGATCTCTCTGGCCTACCAAGCACGCAATGCGCACCGCGCAGGTGGAGGCAAGTGATGCCAACCGAAAAGTCCCCTTCGGGTATCGCGCCGGACAATCACGATCTGGAACTGTTGGCGCGCGGTGAACATCACGATCCGCACAGTGTTCTCGGCGCCCATCCCCACGCCGACGGCACCGTTCTTCGAGCGTTGCGTCCCAACGCCGAGTCCGTCAGCGCCGTCATCGGCGGCAAAACCTTTCCTCTCGAACATGTTTCGAACGGAATATTCGCGGCCCTGGTCCCCTACCCCGACCTGATCGACTATCGCTATTCCGTGACGTACCCGGGTGGCCACACGGTTCTCGCAGCCGACCCTTACCGATTCCTGCCAACTCTCGGTGAACTCGACCTTCACCTGTTCGGCGAAGGTCGGCACGAACGACTGTGGGACATCCTCGGCGCACATCCGCGTTCTTACGAGACACCGGACGGACCCGTCGACGGCACCTCGTTCGCCGTCTGGGCTCCGGCCGCCCGCGGCGTGACCGTCGTCGGCGACTTCGACGGGTGGAGTGGGCAATTCGCCCCCATGCGAGTCCTCGGCTCCACCGGGGTCTGGGAACTCTTCCTGCCCGACATCGCAGTCGGTTCGCTGTACAAGTTCCGGGTCCACGGCCACGACGGCTCGGTTCGCGACAAGGCCGATCCCATGGCATTCGGTACCGAGGTACCGCCGGCGACGGCGTCGCGAGTGACCACCAGTTCGCACGAATGGAACGACGCGGCCTGGCTGGAAACCCGCGCTGGTGTCGACCCTTCGCAGTCCCCGATGAGCGTGTACGAGGTGCACCTCGGATCGTGGCGTCCGGGACTCGACTACCGGCAGATGGCCGAGCAACTCGCCGTCTACGTCACCGAAACCGGATTCACCCACGTCGAACTGCTGCCCGTCTCCGAGCATCCGTTCGGTGGATCGTGGGGGTACCAGGTCACCTCGTACTACGCACCGACCTCCCGCTTCGGCACCCCGGATGACTTCCGCTGGTTCGTCGACCACCTGCACGCCGCAGGGATAGGCGTCATCGTCGACTGGGTTCCTGCACACTTCCCCAAAGACGAATGGGCGCTTGCCCGTTTCGACGGAACGCCGTTGTACGAGCACGCCGATCCGCGTCGCGGCGAGCAGTTGGACTGGGGCACATACGTATTCGACTTCGGTCGCCGCGAGGTCCGGAACTTCCTCGTCGCCAACGCACTCTTCTGGCTCGAGGAGTTCCACATCGACGGACTGCGCGTCGACGCCGTCGCATCGATGCTGTACCTGGACTACTCACGTCCGGAAGGTGGATGGACTCCCAACATTCACGGTGGCCGCGAGAATCTCGAAGCTGTTGCGTTCCTGCAGGAGATGAACGCCACCGTCCACAAGAACCACCGAGGAGTCGTCACCGTCGCCGAGGAGTCGACGGCGTGGCCCGGAGTCACTCGGGCGACCAATGTCGGTGGCCTCGGGTTCAACATGAAATGGAACATGGGGTGGATGCACGACACCCTCGGATTCCTCGGTCACGACCCGGTGCACCGGACTTACCACCATCACGAGATCACTTTCTCGCTGATGTACGCGTGGAGTGAGAACTACCTGCTACCGATCAGCCATGACGAAGTGGTGCACGGCAAGGGAACTCTGTGGACCCGGATGCCCGGCAACGACTTCGCCAAGGCGTCCGGCCTACGCTCACTGCTTGCGTACATGTGGGCGCATCCGGGCAAGCAACTGCTGTTCATGGGACAGGAGTTCGGTCAGAGCGCGGAATGGTCCGAAGAACGCGGCCTCGACTGGTGGCAACTCGACGATCAGTACACCGGCACTCTCCACCGCGGCGTCCAGCGACTGGTCGGAGATCTCAACTCCGCGTACCGACGCCATCCGGCGATGTGGACCCTCGACACCTCCCCCGGCGGATACTCCTGGATCGACGCCAACGACACCGAGAACAACGTCCTCAGTTTTCTGCGTTACGGTACTGACGGTTCGATTGTCGCCTGCCTGTTCAACTTTTCGGGCAGTGAGCACTCGAGCTACCGCGTCGGGCTACCAGAGCCCGGCCGATGGGTGGAAATTCTCAACACCGATGCCGAGGTGTATGGCGGCTCCGGAGTCGGGAACCTCGGAGCGGTCACGGCAACGTCGCGTTCGTGGCACGGTCGGCCAGCCTCCGCACAGGTGGCGCTGCCAGCTGCTGGAGCGATTTGGATAAGTCTGGAGCGTTGATGGTCGGCCGGCGAGTAGTCATTGTCACGTCGTCACTGTTCGCAGTGGCCGCACTGCTCGCCGGTTGTGCCAGCGGAACGAACGGGCACGCCGTCTCGATCTATCACGATCCGTTCCGCGTCGCCGGACTCGACGCAACAGCAGGCCCCAGCGGATTGCGCCCGGGAGCCCCCAATGCGGACCGAGCAATCACCGGTACCGACGGCGGGGACATCGACGCCCTGGCGGCCAACGCCATCACCGACATCGAAACTTACTGGGCCGCCGAGTACCCGGCTCTGTTCGACAAGCCCTTCGAGCCGGTTGACGAGCTGATCTCGTGGGACCCCACCGAATCGAACGGCCCGGACTTCTGCGAAGAGACCACCGAAGAACTCATCAACGCCGGGTACTGCAGCATCGATCACACCATCGGTTGGGATCGCGAACTGCTACTGCCCGAGGTACGCGAGAAGTTCGGCGAAGTGGCCGTCGCCTTCATTTTCGCGCACGAGTACGGCCACGCCGTTCAACGCAAAGCCGGGATCGTCGGCGGCAAACGAGATGCGGCCCTGGTGCGAGAACAGCAAGCCGACTGTTTCGGTGGCGCCTTCTTGCGGCACGTCGCCGAGGACAAGGCCGCACACTTCACGATGAACACCTCCGACGGCCTCAACAAGGTGTTGGCCTCGGCGGTCGCCATCCGCGACGAAGACCCTAATGATCCTGAGAGCCACCATGGTTCGGCGTTCGAGCGCGTCACCGCCACTCAGATCGGCTTCACCGATGGCGCCGGCGCCTGCGCGAAGATGGACGCCGACGAAATCGAGTCACGACGCGCAGACCTCCCGCAACAGTTCGCCGAAGGCAACGACTCCGGAGAACTGCCTGTCACCGAGGCAACGCTCGACGAGTTCGTGAAGACATTCCAAGCGATCTTCGATCTACCCGAGCCGCCGAAGGTCGTGTTCACCGGCGCAGACACCGGGTGCAGCGACGCCGTTGCGACCGAGCCCGTCTCGTACTGCCCGTCGACGAACACCATCGGAATCAGCGTCGACGACCTGGCCGAGCGCGGCACGCCGGGTCGCGTCGGTCGACGTGAGTTGATCCAGACCAACATCACCGGTGACTACAACGCCTACGTCCTGCTCGCGTCGAGGTACACCCTCGCGATGCAGAAGGAGAACGGCCAATCGCTCGACACTCCGCAGACTGCCTTGCGCGCCGCCTGCCTGTCCGGCGTCATCACCGCAGCGCTCAGTCCCACCAACGCTGCGGCGTCCGGAGCTCAAGTCACACTCTCCCCCGGCGACCTCGACGAAGCCGTATCGGGGCTGCTGACCGACGGCCTCGCCGCCAGTGACGTCAACGGTGAGACGGTGCCGAGCGGGTTTGCACGCGTAGACGCGTTCCGGACCGGTGTACTGGGTGGCCGGGAAGTGTGCGACAGCCGCTACACGGAGTAGCGGCTGCCGGTCCACACGTCAGTAGAGAGCGGAAGCCAACTTACGCCGGGCCGCGATGACGATCGGTTCTGCCGGGTCGAACAGTTCGAACAGCTCGAGCAGGCGCGTCCGCGCTGCGGCCTTGTCGTCGCCGGCAGTTCGAGATACCACCGAGATCAAGCGAGCGAACGCAGCCTCGGGTTGCTGGGCGAACATTTCCAGGTCGGCTGCAGCGAACTGCAGTTCGAGATTGGACGGATCAGCATCCGCGGCCGCGATCGACTCGGGATCGACGCCCTGAACCCGAGCCATGAACTTCACCTGGCGAACAGCGCTCTTGGCCTCCGCGTTGTTGGGTTCGGCGTCAAGAATCACCTGGTAAGCAGCGATGGCGGCGTCGAGATCGCCCTCGTCCAGCGCGGTTTCAGCGGCCACGAAGCGAGGATCCTCGACCTCCTCCACCGGTTCGTCCCCGTCGGACACCGGCCCACTCAACTTGCCCTCGACAGCTTGGAGCACTGCGTCGAACCACTGACTGAGCTGCGCCTCTGGCTGAGCGCCCTGAAAATCGGCCAACGGCTGACCAGCTGCGACGGCAACAACCGTCGGCACCGACTGGACACCGAATGCCTGCGCGATGCGAGGACTCACGTCGACGTCGACGTTGGCAAGAATCCACTTGCCGCCGGCGCGCGCCGCCAATGATTCGAGAACTTCGGTGAACACGACCGAGGGCTCGTATGCGCGGCCACCGATGTTGACGATGACCGGCACCTGGCTCGACTTGAGCAGGACTTCGCTTTCGAAGTTCTCCTCGGTCACCTCGATCACTGCCTCGGAGACAGCAGAAACGGCCCCGTCGCCGCTGGTGTTACGCGGCGGTGGTGGGGCCGTGGCCCGCTCTTTGAAGGCGGACAAGTCGACTGCGCCGCTCATGGCGGCAGCAACTGCGGACGAACGCGCGGGGGGCCTGGAACCTGGTCGAGTCACGACTCCCAGTTTGTCACGAGTTGCGCGAAGCTACGTAGAGGGATGCAGCACTCAGACGAGCGCCGCGTTGCCCTTGGACGCCTCGAACTCCGTGGACAGCTCGCCGAGCTTGCCGTTTCGCACTGCCCAGCGTTCGAATATGACGGTGCCGAACGGGGGAACGCTCGAGATCAGCGCAAGGATCGTGGTCTTGATATCCCACTTGAGCGACCACGCAGTCAGCAGAGCAACAACGATGAACACCAGGAAGCCCGCGGTGCCGTGGACCATTCCGGGGATGCGAATCGCTTCTTCGTGTCCGAGGACCCACTTGAAGAACATGGCAACCAGCAAGGCCGCCCAGGTCACAGCTTCCCACCACGCCACCAGACGGAAGCGTTTCGCGGGAGTGGATACGTCAAAGATGTTCGCCATGAGGCCATTGTGCCCGAACAACTACGACGCCCCGTAGTTGTGTGAGCAAAACCACGGGGCTTCGCAGAGCGAGAGCGCTCGTTCAGGTGTATTTAGACACTCAAGCCTTGGGGACGCGGATGATGAGTGCGTCGCCTTGTCCGCCGCCGCCGCAGAGTGCGGCTGCGCCGATGCCGCCGCCGCGGCGTTGCAGTTCGAGGGCGAGGTGCAGGGCGATGCGGGCGCCGGACATGCCGAGGGGGTGTCCGACGGCGATGGCGCCGCCGTTGACGTTGACCTTGGCGGGGTCGAGGCCGAGTTCGCGGGTGGAGGCGATCCCGACGGCGGCGAACGCTTCGTTGATTTCGACGAGGTCGAGGTCGGTGGGGTCGATGCCTTCCTTCGCGCAGGCCTTGGCGATGGCGCGGGCGGGTTGGGACTGGAGGGTGGAGTCGGGTCCGGCGACGACGCCGTGGGCGCCGATTTCCGCGATCCAGGTCAGGCCGAGTTCTTCGGCTTTGATTTTGCTCATCACGATCACGGCGGCGGCGCCGTCGGAGATCGGGGAGGCGGAGCCGGCGGTGATGGTGCCGTCCTTGCTGAACGCGGGACGCAGTTTGCCGAGGGATTCGGTGGTGGTGTCGGCGCGGATGCCTTCGTCCTGGGCGAAGACGATCGGCTCGCCCTTGCGTTGGGGGATGGAGACGGGGACTACTTCGTTGTCGAAGTAGCCGTCTTTCCAGGCGCGGGCCGCGTTCTGGTGTGAGGCGGCGGCGAAGGCGTCCTGCTCGGCGCGGGTGATGTGGGCGGTTTCTTGTTGGTTGACCTGTTCGGTGAGCAGGCCCATGGCCTGGTCGGTGAAGATGTCGTGGAGGCCGTCGTAGGCCATGTGGTCGCGGAGGGTGACGTCGCCGTATTTGAAGCCTTCGCGGCTTTTTTCGAGCATGTGGGGTGCGCGGGACATCGATTCCTGCCCGCCCGCGACGACGATGTCGAATTCTCCGGCGCGGATGAGTTGGTCGGCGAGGGCGATGGCGTCGATGCCGGAGAGGCACACTTTGTTGATGCTCAGGGCGGGGACGTTCATGGGGATGCCGGCGGCGACGGCGGCTTGGCGGGCGGGCATCTGGCCGGCGCCGGCGGTGAGGACCTGTCCCATGATGACGTAGTCGACTTGTTCGGGGGCGACTCCGGACTTGTCGAGGGCGCCTTTGATGGCGATGCCGCCGAGGTCGGACCCGGAGAGGTCTTTCAACGATCCGAGGAGTCGACCCATCGGGGTACGAGCTCCCGCAACAATCACAGAACTGGTCACGATTTCCTCCGGCTGCAAAAGAGACATAGTCGTCGGTTCCGTGCGGCCTAAGAGCCAAGTCACATCCCGACGTGTACTCCTCAAACGGTAGCGCTACCGTGAAAGGTATGACACAGACCTCCCCCAGTTCTGCACTCGCACCTTTGTCGTCCGACCTCGTCGTCGCGATCGATCACGTCGGAATCGCGGTGCCCGATCTCGACGCGGCAATCGCGTGGTACACGCAGCACCTGGGCATGGTGTCGACCCACGAGGAAATCAACGAATCGCAGGGCGTGCGCGAAGCCATGCTCTCCGTCGTCGGCTCCCCCGCCGGATCCACTGCCGTTCAGCTGCTCGCACCACTGGACGAGAACTCGACCATCGCCAAGTTCATCGACCGAAGCGGCCCCGGACTGCAGCAGCTCGCCTACCGGGTCACCGACATCGACGCCATCTCCGCCGAGCTTCGCGAGCGCGGTGTTCGGTTGCTGTACGACGCTCCCCGGCGCGGTACGGCCAACTCGCGCATCAACTTCATTCACCCGAAGGACGCCGGCGGCGTCCTGGTGGAACTGGTCGAACCCGACGCGAGCCACTAGCAGACCCGACTCCAGCTCGTATGCCAGGTAGATTGTCGCCATGGCATACGAGCAGGACCGCGGTTCGATCCAACTTCCGTTCCAGATCGCACGGAAGGGATACGACCGCGACGAGGTACGTAACTACTTCGAGCGATTCGACGCGGAGCTGCGAGTTACCGCGGCCGATCGTGATGCTGCCGCTGCGCAGGCCCGTGACCTTGCCAAGCAGCTCGACGATGCACGCGACGACATCGACGACCTCCGCAAGGACGTCGACCGCCTCTCGGTACCGCCCACCACTGCGGAGGGCATGAGCGATCGCATCAGCCGCATGCTGCGCCTTGCCTCCGACGAGGCTTCGGAGGTGCGCGCGAAGGCCGAGGCCGACGCAGCCGAGATGACCTCCATCGCCGAACAGGACGGCGCCCGCCTGCGCGGACACTACGAGTCGCTGATTGCCGAACTCGAGGACCGTCGCAATGCGATGGAAACCATGCACGAGCAGACCATGGCGCAGGCCCGTACCGAGGCCGCCCGGATCGTCGAAGCCGCACAGGCCGAGCGGGATCGCCTGGCTGCCGAGTCCGAGGCCAAGCGCACTCAGATCCGCGAAGACTTCGACATCTCGATGTCCGAGCGTCGCGCCAAGGTCGTCGCCGCCGTCAACGACCTGGAGTCGTCGAGCAAGGCAGAGGCCGAGCGTCGACTCTCCGATGCGTCGCACGAGGCTCAGCGCAGGCTGCAGGCCGCCACCGATCAGTCCGAGCGCAAGATCGCTCACGCGAAGGAACTCACCGAAGAACTGCGTGTTCTCCGTGGTCGAATTCTGGCTCAGCTCTTGGGCATTCGGGGACAACTCGATTCGGTTCCGGCCATGCTCGCATCGGTCAACCGGGAGAGCGAACTCCTCGATGCACCGCCCGCTCCGGTCATCGTCGAAGCCGAGGAAAATCTCGAGATCGAAGACAAGAAGGCCGACTCCGATCCGGTCGACTCAGAACCGAGTATCGACGAAGACGATGTTCTCGAGGACTCGGACGAGACCAACACCGCCGAGATCGACACCCGCGCCGTCGAGCAGCGAGCCCAGTCCCGGAACTGATCGACGCTCAGGACCACCGTCTGGTCAGGCTGCGAGTTCCGCGGCCTGACCAGCATCCGGTGTGCCAGTGTCGACGTTCGTTCGCGCCGCCCGGTTCCGAAGGCCATGTCACCACATGGGCGACACCGGGCCTGATGTCGTGATCACAACCGGGGCAGCGATAGAACTTCGTCGCGTTGGAGCCGGGTATCGGCCTCACCATGTACATTTCACCGCCCGGCCCCGGTTCCTCCCGGACCAGCGCCCCGCCGAACAACACACCACTGGGTGACTGCGATTCCGCGCCCGAATTCCGAGCACGCCGAGTATCCGTTCGACGGGATTGCTTCGGCGAAGGTTTGCGGCGCGGCATGGTTCGAGTCTAAACAGCGTCAGAAAAGTCGGAACTCGGTGCTTTCTGTACCACGCAAGGCCTCGTAGTCCAAGACCAGGCAACGGATCCCACGGTCGTTGGCCAAAGTCTTTGCCTGCGGCTTGATCTGTTGCGCTGCAAAAACTCCCGTGACCGGCGCGAGCAGAGGATCGCGGTTGAGCAACTCCAGGTACCGCGTCAACTGCTCGACGCCGTCGATCTCGCCGCGGCGCTTGATCTCCACCGCCACCGATGCACCGTCCGCGTCACGGACCAGAAGGTCGACCGGCCCGATGGCCGTCATGTACTCGCGCCGCACCAACGTGTAGCCGGGGCCGAGTGTCTCGACATGCTCCGCCAGAAGTTCTTGAAGGTGTGCCTCGACTCCGTCCTTGATCAATCCCGGATCGAGACCGAGTTCATACGACGAATCGTGCTCGACCTCTTCGAGAGTGATCCGAAGCTCCTCGCCCGCCTTGTTGGTGACGACCCACAAGATGTCGTCGCTGTCGCCGGTGGTCTCGACCAACCAGCACGGCGGACTCATCCAGTTCAGCGGCTTGTACGCCCGATCGTCGGCATGAATGCTGACCGAGCCGTCGGCCTTCACCAACAGCAGTCGTCTTGCGGTAGGGAGGTGGGAGGTCAGGCGTCCCACATAATCGACACGGCAACGAGCAATAACTAGGCGCACCGGACCACCCTAAGCGATCATTACGACTACTCTCGACACACTATGCAGCGAAGCCGTGTCCCGAGTGCGCCCCTGGGGTCGTGGCTGCTCGGATCCACCGACGAAAGCCCCAGGCGCCGCCGAATCCGCGTCCAGGCACTACTCACCGCCCCTCTCCTGGTCACCAACCTGATCGGAGCGGTGCTGGCGATCGTGCTCGTCGGATTCGTGGTTCCCGGACCCGAGATCATCCACCCCGAATTCGCGTGGATCAACTTTATTGCCGTACCCGTCTTCATCGGGTGTGTCTTTCTCATCGGACTTCTGTGGGGCACCAAACGCCTCATGAGGGATCTCCGGTGGGCCACCGAGGATCACCGGCCAACCGAGCAGAATCAACGCGCGGCGTTGCGCGGGCCGTGGCGACTGACCCGAGTGCAAGCCGTCCTGTGGACGGCCGCGCTCATCACCTTCACGACCATGTACGGAATCGTCGACCCCGACACCATTCCGAAAGTTCTGTTCACCGTGGCTTTCAGCGGTATCACCACCTGTGCTTTCTGCTACCTGCTCAGCGAGTTCGCACTGCGCCCTATTGCTGCGCGTGCACTCGAATCCGGAGCACCCCGCAAGGCTGCCGTTCTCGGACTGACCGGCCGGACAATCCTCGTCTGGCTGCTCGGAAGCGGAGTCCCCGTCACCGGCTTGATGCTCGTAGCGGTCTTCAGCTTCATCCGGCCTGCTTCGTGGCAAGCCCTCGCAACCGCGATCCTCGTCATCGGCGGGATCACTCTGTGCGTCGGACTCGGGCTGACGTACATCAACATCCGATCAGCCGCGGCCCCCATTCGGTCCGTACGCCGAGGCATGGAACAAGTCACCCGTGGCGACCTCACCGCGTCCGTCGTCGTGTACGACGGGACCGAACTGGGACTGCTGCAGACCGGCTTCAATCGCATGGCCGAGGGCCTGCGCGAGCGCGAGAGGATTCGCGACCTCTTCGGGCGCCACGTCGGACACGAGGTTGCCGCAAACGCGGTTCGCCGAAACCCGGAACTCGGCGGTGAAGAACGCGACGTTGCCGTTCTCTTCGTCGACGTCATCGGATCGACCACGATCGCGGCCACCAACTCCCCTACCGCGGTGGTCGCTCTACTCAACCGATTCTTCGACGTCATCGTCGACGAGGTAGATGCACACGGCGGATTCGTCAACAAGTTCGAGGGCGACGCAGCGCTGGCGATTTTCGGAGCGCCGACGACACTCGCCGATCACGCCGGCAGTGCACTCGCCGCCGCCCGCAAGATTCAGCAGCGCCTGCGTGCCGAAGTTCCGGAAGTGAGCGCGGGTATCGGCGTCGCTGCGGGAATTGCCGTTGCCGGAAACGTCGGTGCGCGAGAAAGATTCGAATACACCGTCATCGGTGATCCCGTCAACGAAGCAGCGCGACTGTCCGAGGTCGCCAAGACGGTCCCAGGTAACCTCGCCGCGTCCGGACGGGCTGTGGCCGCCGCTGACAGCGCCGAAGCCGCACGGTGGTCGATCACGGAGAACATCACCCTTCGTGGCCGCCTCGAACAGACCGAGCTCGCGATTCCCTGCGACGCCTTGGAGTCCGAGTCAACCCCGGCAGACTCTGTGCCCGTTCAGCCCTGATCTCACCGCCCACCTTGAGCGAACGGCACGTTCAGTCGATCCAAGGCGATGAACGCCACGTTCGCTCGATGATTTTCCCGCGTCCCGACGGTCTATATCGAAACAGCGGAAATCCGACGATGCCGGGGAGATGGGTACGACTATGAAACTGACGACATTTACCATCGTCACTCTCGACGGGGTGATGCAAGGACTCGGTGGGCCGGACGAAGATCGACGCGGCGGATTCGAACGTGGCGGATGGTCCGCGCCACTGGTGGACACAGAAGCCATGTCTTACCTCGTCCAGGTCTACCAGCGCGCCGACGCCTTCCTGTTCGGTCGGCGGACCTATGACATCTTCGCCGGTTATTGGGGCGCGTTCGAGAATCCAGAGGTCAACCCGATCGCAAGCGCCTTGAATACGCGGCCCAAGTATCTTGCCTCGACAACGGTCACCGATCCGCAATGGAAGAACACCACGGCCCTTTCAGGTGACACCGCCGCAGCGATCGGCGAACTGAAAGCCAGACCCGGCGGCGAGCTTCAGGTGCACGGCAGTGGCGAATTGTGCCGCTGGCTTCTCGCGAACGATCTCGTCGACGAGATGATCCTGCTGATCGTTCCGGTGGTCGTAGGCCAGGGCACGCGACTCTTTCCCGACACCGGACCGGATATCGCACTCAAGTTGGCCGAATCGCGAGCCACTCCGAAAGGCGTGACGATCCAGCGGTATCTGCCCACTGGCCGGCCGAAGTATGCAACTGCCACCGCCGACGGCATCGAGTGATCAGGGCAAAGCGCCCGTCGTCGTCAGTCGCGCTCCCGCCCCTAATGGTGTGAACGGTACGTTCGGTCGATCTGAGGCGACGAACGTGCCGTTCGCTCGATCCGGGTGGTGCCGGCGACGGGATGTTTCAGGGTGTTTTGGGTACGAGAAAGCCCCCCAACCATCACTGGTTGGGGGGCTTCTCAAGTTGTGTTCGGCGGTGTCCTACTCTCCCACACCCTGTCGAGTGCAGTACCATCGGCGCTGAAGGGCTTAGCTTCCGGGTTCGGAATGGGACCGGGCGTTTCCCCTTCGCTATGACCGCCGTAACTCTGTGAAACTGTCACAGTAACCAACTTCTGATCACCTGGTTTCACCGTGCACCAACCCGAACCCGTTACCGGGTGGATGGATGACGGAGAAAACAGAGTTTCTCATCAGTATCTGTGTGTTGTTTCAGATACCGCACAGTGGACGCGTAGCTTCTTTGTGGTAAGTCCTCGGCCTATTAGTACCAGTCACCTGCATGCATTACTGCACTTCCAGTTCTGGCCTATCAACCCGGTGGTCTGCCGGGGGCCTTACCCCCTCGAGGGGGTGAGAAACCTCATCTTGGAACAGGCTTCCCGCTTAGATGCTTTCAGCGGTTATCCCTTCCGAACGTAGCTAACCAGCGGTGCTCCTGGCGGAACAACTGGCACACCAGAGGTTCGTCCGTCCCGGTCCTCTCGTACTAGGGACAGCCTTCCTCAAGTTTCTAACGCGCGCGGCGGATAGAGACCGAACTGTCTCACGACGTTCTAAACCCAGCTCGCGTGCCGCTTTAATGGGCGAACAGCCCAACCCTTGGGACCTACTCCAGCCCCAGGATGCGACGAGCCGACATCGAGGTGCCAAACCATCCCGTCGATATGGACTCTTGGGGAAGATCAGCCTGTTATCCCCGGGGTACCTTTTATCCGTTGAGCGACACCGCTTCCACTTGCCGGTGCCGGATCACTAGTCCCGACTTTCGTCCCTGCTCGACCTGTCAGTCTCACAGTCAAGCTCCCTTGTGCACTTGCACTCGACACCTGATTGCCAACCAGGCTGAGGGAACCTTTGGGCGCCTCCGTTACATTTTGGGAGGCAACCGCCCCAGTTAAACTACCCACCAGGCACTGTCCCTGAACCAGATCATGGTCCGAGGTTAGAGGTCCAATTCGATCAGAGTGGTATTTCAACAACGACTCCACGATAACTGGCGTCACCGTTTCACAGTCTCCCACCTATCCTACACAAACCGAACCGAACACCAATACCAAGCTGTAGTGAAGGTCCCGGGGTCTTTTCGTCCTGCCGCGCGTAACGAGCATCTTTACTCGTAATGCAATTTCGCCGAGTCTACGGTTGAGACAGCTGAGAAGTCGTTACGCCATTCGTGCAGGTCGGAACTTACCCGACAAGGAATTTCGCTACCTTAGGATGGTTATAGTTACCACCGCCGTTTACTGGGGCTTAAATTCTCAGCTTCGCTCCCGAAGGAACTAACCGGTCCTCTTAACCTTCCAGCACCGGGCAGGCGTCAGTCCGTATACATCGTCTTACGACTTCGCACGGACCTGTGTTTTTAGTAAACAGTCGCTTCTCACTGGTCTCTGCGGCCCCACCCAGCTCAGACAGTAAATGTCGTCACCAAACAGGGCCCCCCTTCTCCCGAAGTTACGGGGGCATTTTGCCGAGTTCCTTAACCATAGTTATCTCGATCGCCTTAGTATTCTCTACCTGACCACCTGTGTCGGTTTGGGGTACGGGCCGTGTGAAAGCTCGCTAGAGGCTTTTCTCGGCAGCATAGGATCACTGAATTCGCCTCAATCGGCTACGCATCACGTCTCAGGCTATGTGTGACCCGGATTTGCCTAGGTCACGCCCTACACGCTTACACCAGTATTACC
Organism: Rhodococcus sp. AQ5-07; assembly: GCF_009707305.1. Taxonomy (NCBI): domain Bacteria; kingdom Bacillati; phylum Actinomycetota; class Actinomycetes; order Mycobacteriales; family Nocardiaceae; genus Rhodococcus; species Rhodococcus sp. AQ5-07. The sequence goes on from NZ_CP046099.1 coordinate 2,600,953, forward strand.
ACTGACTGGCTCAGCTACCTTCCTGCGTCACCCCATCGCTTGGCTACTACCAGATCAGGTCCCATGCATCCACCAACTCGAGACCCGAAGGTCTTCTCGTGGCTTCAGGATGGTTAGTATCACTGATTCACCATGGGCGCGTTCACACGGGTACGGGAATATCAACCCGTTGTCCATCGGCTACGCCTGTCGGCCTCGTCTTAGGTCCCGACTCACCCTGGGCGGATTAACCTGGCCCAGGAACCCTTGGTCATTCGGCGGACGAGTTTCTCACTCGTCTTTCGCTACTCATGCCTGCATTCTCACTCGTGTGGCCTCCACGGCTAGGTCACCCTGCCGCTTCCATGGCCACACGACGCTCCCCTACCCATCCACACACCTGCCCAACACTCCGCAGAGTGAAGGGGGGCTATTGCGTGAATGCCGCAGCTTCGGTGGTGTACTTGAGCCCCGCTACATTGTCGGCGCAGGATCACTTGACCAGTGAGCTATTACGCACTCTTTCAAGGGTGGCTGCTTCTAAGCCAACCTCCTGGTTGTCTTCGCGACCCCACATCCTTTTCCACTTAGTACACGCTTAGGGACCTTAGCTGGCGATCTGGGCTGTTTCCCTCTCGACTACGAACCTTATCGCCCGCAGTCTCACTGCCGCGCTCTCACTCACCGGCATTCGGAGTTTGGCTGATTTCGGTAAGCTTGTGGGCCCCCTAGACCATCCAGTAGCTCTACCTCCGGTGAGAAACACGCGACGCTGCACCTAAATGCATTTCGGGGAGAACCAGCTATCACGGAGTTTGATTGGCCTTTCACCCCTACCCACAACTCATCCCCTCAGTTTTCAACCTAAGTGGGTTCGGTCCTCCACGACGTCTTACCGTCGCTTCAACCTGGCCATGGGTAGATCACTCCGCTTCGGGTCTAGAGCATGCCACTACGATCGCCCTATTCGGACTCGCTTTCGCTACGGCTACCCCACACGGGTTAACCTCGCGACATGCCACTAACTCGCAGGCTCATTCTTCAAAAGGCACGCCATCACCCCCAACAGTAAACTGTTCGAAGGCTCTGACGGATTGTAAGCGCACGGTTTCAGGTACTATTTCACTCCCCTCCCGGGGTACTTTTCACCTTTCCCTCACGGTACTAGTCCGCTATCGGTCACCAGGGAGTATTCAGGCTTATCGGGTGGTCCCGACAGATTCACACCAGATTTCACGGGCCCGGTGCTACTTGGGTTTCCATTACAACAGTCACAAAGTTTTCGTGTACGGGATTCTCACCCTCTACGACAGGCCGTTCCAGACCACTTCCACTAACCCTGTGATTTCTTACTGTTGGCCTGCTCGGCAGAACAGACAAAATGAACCCCACAACCCCACGAATGCAACACCTGCCGGCTATCACACACCCATGGTTTAGCCTCTTCCGCTTTCGCTCGCCACTACTCACGGAATCACGGTTGTTTTCTCTTCCTGTGGGTACTGAGATGTTTCACTTCCCCACGTTCCCTCCACACGCCCTATATATTCAGGCGCGGGTAACACGACATCACTCGTGCTGGGTTTCCCCATTCGGACATCCTCGGATCACAGCTCGGTTGACAGCTCCCCGAGGCTTATCGCAGCCTCCTACGTCCTTCATCGGCTCCTGGTGCCAAGGCATCCACCGTACGCTCTTCATTACTTACAACAAAGATGCTCGCGTCCACTGTGCAGTTCTCAAACAACACACAACCCCAGAACTCCCGTGAGCACCAGCCGAACACCAACCAAGTCACCTCAGTTACCTATTCGCGGTATGACCCACATTCCAGTGTTGTCGTTACTTCCTAGAGAGGAAACACTCGCGTGTTCTCTCAGGACCCAACAGTATGTCGATATATTGTTCGTCGGCCTCCCACAGAGGAGAAACCGTACGACGATCAAGTTTGTCAGCGTCCACCCATGAGCTCCTGCCGGACCACAAGTGGATCCGAAACAGGCTCTGCCAACCAACCATCCACCTGTGTGGATATTGGATTGGAGAATGCTCCTTAGAAAGGAGGTGATCCAGCCGCACCTTCCGGTACGGCTACCTTGTTACGACTTCGTCCCAATCGCCGATCCCACCTTCGACGGCTCCCTCCCACAAGGGGTTAAGCCACCGGCTTCGGGTGTTACCGACTTTCATGACGTGACGGGCGGTGTGTACAAGGCCCGGGAACGTATTCACCGCAGCGTTGCTGATCTGCGATTACTAGCGACTCCGACTTCACGGGGTCGAGTTGCAGACCCCGATCCGAACTGAGACCAGCTTTAAGGGATTCGCTCCACCTCACGGTCTCGCAGCCCTCTGTACTGGCCATTGTAGCATGTGTGAAGCCCTGGACATAAGGGGCATGATGACTTGACGTCGTCCCCACCTTCCTCCGAGTTGACCCCGGCAGTCTCTTACGAGTCCCCACCATAACGTGCTGGCAACATAAGATAGGGGTTGCGCTCGTTGCGGGACTTAACCCAACATCTCACGACACGAGCTGACGACAGCCATGCACCACCTGTATACCGACCACAAGGGGGGCCACATCTCTGCAGCTTTCCGGTATATGTCAAACCCAGGTAAGGTTCTTCGCGTTGCATCGAATTAATCCACATGCTCCGCCGCTTGTGCGGGCCCCCGTCAATTCCTTTGAGTTTTAGCCTTGCGGCCGTACTCCCCAGGCGGGGCGCTTAATGCGTTAGCTACGGCACGGATTCCGTGGAAGGAACCCACACCTAGCGCCCACCGTTTACGGCGTGGACTACCAGGGTATCTAATCCTGTTCGCTACCCACGCTTTCGTTCCTCAGCGTCAGTTACTGCCCAGAGACCCGCCTTCGCCACCGGTGTTCCTCCTGATATCTGCGCATTTCACCGCTACACCAGGAATTCCAGTCTCCCCTGCAGTACTCAAGTCTGCCCGTATCGCCTGCAAGCCAGCAGTTGAGCTGCTGGTTTTCACAAACGACGCGACAAACCGCCTACGAACTCTTTACGCCCAGTAATTCCGGACAACGCTTGCACCCTACGTATTACCGCGGCTGCTGGCACGTAGTTAGCCGGTGCTTCTTCTGCAGGTACCGTCACTTGCGCTTCGTCCCTGCTGAAAGAGGTTTACAACCCGAAGGCCGTCATCCCTCACGCGGCGTCGCTGCATCAGGCTTTCGCCCATTGTGCAATATTCCCCACTGCTGCCTCCCGTAGGAGTCTGGGCCGTGTCTCAGTCCCAGTGTGGCCGGTCACCCTCTCAGGTCGGCTACCCGTCGTCGCCTTGGTAGGCCATTACCCCACCAACAAGCTGATAGGCCGCGGGCCCATCCTGCACCGATAAATCTTTCCACCACCCACCATGCGATAGGAGGTCATATCCGGTATTAGACCCAGTTTCCCAGGCTTATCCCGAAGTGCAGGGCAGATCACCCACGTGTTACTCACCCGTTCGCCGCTCGTGTACCCCGAAAGGCCTTACCGCTCGACTTGCATGTGTTAAGCACGCCGCCAGCGTTCGTCCTGAGCCAGGATCAAACTCTCCGTTGAAGACTCTAGATATCACCAACCCGAAGGCCGGCTAATCAGTCATAGACAAAAAGAGTCAAATCACTAGCAAAAAAACTCAACTAGCAAAAAATGTGTCGGCAACCATTCAGACGGAAGAATGAACAATCACCGACGAAAAATACTCACACCCCGAACATCAGAACCGAAACCCGAAGGCCCGGAACATCATCCGACATGCGAAGTACCAAAAAATATTTGGCACTGACATTCATCGACACACTGTTGAGTTCTCAAAGAACACGCACACACCATCACCACGACCCTATGGCCGCCGCTCCGGGGCAACTTTTCCAGCCTATCCCAACCAGGTCACCGGCGCAAACCGGAACCCCGTGAAGAAAAACTGGATTGTGTTCGCCAGGCACTTCGTACAACCTCGTGTCACTCACCCTCGCAGGTGGGAGTCGGTGTCCGTGTCGCTCTGACTTGGAATAAGTTACGCGAACCTTCAATCAATTCACAAATCGCCTGGTCACAACACCGATTCACTAACCAGGGCCAGGTCAGACAGTTGAGCCTTTCCGCCAATCGCGAATAGGCCCGAGTGTGACGCCGAGCACCGAACCTATTCGGAGCTCACCCTCTCGATCACTCCCCCGAGTCCACGGAGATTCTCGACGAATCGCGGGTACCCACGGTCGATGTGGAAGATGTCGTGGACTTCGGTGGTTCCGTCCGCGACCAACCCGGCAAGCACGAGTCCGGCGCCTGCCCGAATGTCCGAAGACCACACCGGCGCACTCGACAGCACTGGAACTCCGCGGATCACAGCATGGTGACCGTCGGTACGAGCGTCGGCGCCGAGTCGGATCATTTCCTCGACAAATCGGAAACGCGATTCGAATACGTTCTCGGTGATCATCGACGTGCCCTCGGCAACCGCCGCCAAACCGATTGCCATCGGCTGCAGGTCGGTCGGGAATCCGGGGTAAGGCAATGTCGCGAAATTGACTGCTTTGGGCCGTTCACGCTGGATGACACGGAAACCGTCTACCTCGGGAGTCACCTCCGCGCCGGCTGTCCGAAGCTTGTCGAGGACCAACCCGAGATGCTTGTGGTTCACCCCGCGAACTCGGACGTCACCCCTGGTCATGGAGGCAGCGACACCCCATGTTGCGGCAACGATCCGGTCACCGATGACGCGGTGCGTAGTCGGTTCCAACTTGCGGACGCCTTGAATGGTGAGCGTCGAACTTCCGCCGCCCGATACCTTGGCGCCCATTTCGTTGAGCATGTTGCAGAGATCCACGATCTCGGGCTCACGTGCAGCGTTGTCGATCACCGTTTCACCTCGGGCGAGCACTGCTGCCATCAAGATGTTCTCGGTTGCACCCACAGACGGGAAGACCAGGCGAATGTTCGCGCCGTGAAGGTCGTCTGCCTCGGCAACGACACATCCGTGTTCGATTTCGCTACGCGCGCCCAACAGGCGGAGCCCGGATTGGTGCATGTCGAGTGGCCTCGAACCGATCGCATCGCCGCCAGGAAGTGCGACAACAGCGCGTCGACAACGCGCGACCAGCGGACCAAGCACACACACCGACGCCCGAAACTGCTTGACCGCGTCAAAATCAGCGTGATATTTCGGCTCGGCCGGCGTCGTGATCCGCACTTCGGAGTCTTCGAGTTCGACCTCGCAGCCCAGCCCTCGCAAGACGTCCGCCATCAGCGGCACGTCGAGAATGTCCGGGCAGTTGGTCACCACAGTGGTGCCTTCGGCCAACAGCGCAGCGGCCATCAGCTTCAACACACTGTTCTTGGCCCCTCCCACCAGTACTTCACCTTCGAGGCGGTTACCCCCGGTCACAAGAAAGTGCTCACTCACGGTTCACAGCCTAGAGCCACAACCTCGTCGGCACCGCGCCGGTACCGTAGCCCTATGTCTGTTCACCTGACGAAGATCTACACCCGGACCGGCGACGACGGGACCACCGGCCTCAGTGATTTTTCGCGAGTCTCCAAGAACGATCCGCGTCTGGTCGCCTACGCGGATTGCGACGAGACCAACGCGGCGATCGGTGTGGCCGTTGCCCTCGGCACACCCCCGGAGAATCTGCTCGCGATGCTGCGCCAGATCCAGAACGACCTCTTCGACGCGGGGGCCGACCTGTCCACCCCTGTCGTCGAGAACCCGAAGTACCCACCGCTGCGAGTGACTCAGGCCTATATCGATCGACTCGAAGGATGGTGCGATGAGCTCAATGAGCAACTGGCACCGTTGAATTCGTTCATTCTGCCCGGCGGAACTGCCCTGGGCGCCCTGCTTCACGTAGCAAGAACCGTCTCGCGGCGTGCGGAGCGTGCGGCCTGGTCCGCCATCGATGCGAACCCGGAAGACACCAGCGTCCTCCCCGCGAAATATCTCAACAGATTGTCGGATCTGCTCTTCATCATGGGAAGAGTGGCAAATCCTGAAGGCGATGTGCTCTGGAAGCCCGGCGCCGGGGCTTGAGCGGGACCGGTCAGGCGGTGCGTCGCCTACGGGCGCGCCCGTCCGGCCGTGATTCGACCCAGGACAGGAAAGCTGTCAATGCTCCACTGTCCAAGGCGATTTCGTAGGCCGACGATCCGTCGTTGACCTTGACCACGACGATGTCGTCGCTCATGATGTCGAATTCGGTACCCGAGGGAGAGCGACGGCTCTCGACCTCGATTCCTTGACGATCAATCCTGGAGTCCGGGCCCGGCCGCAGACTCGACAGTTTGAAAAAGACGAAGGTGCTTTCGCCGTAGCGAATGATTCCGTGACGCCACCCGCTGTCCCCCGGGGATGGCAGAACACGAAGCAGTGCAGCGGTACCGCCGCGACGTAGAACCAGCAGACGATACAGAAAAGCCGCGACGAGAACCGCGAGCAGCACAACCAGAATGATCAACACAGCCATTCCGAATGTCACTGTTCGTCGGCTCCCGTCGCGGCTTTACTCGAGTAACTTACGCGCGCTCGACGGCCCGGAGCTGACCCTTGGCGACCGCAATCGCTTCGAGGTCGCCCGAGTTCTCGGCCAAGACAGCCTTGGCTGCCTCGACGTCGATGTCCTGTGCCATGTCCGCGGACTCGGCAAGAATCGTCACCGTCGTCGCAGTGACGGAGAGGAACCCTCCGTGTACTGCAGCAACGATACGCTCGCCGTCGACCGGGGTGATCGACACGGTTCCGCCCTCGATCAGCTGGCCGAGGACCGGCTCATGCCCGGGCATGATGCCGATTTCGCCCTCAGTGGTCTGAGCGCTGACCAGCGTCGCCGAACCAGACCACAAGCGCTGCTCGACGGCAACGAGTTCTACGGTCATCTCAGCCATCGTGGACTACTTCCCGGCCATCTTCTTGGCTGCAGCTTCGACGTCGTCGAGTCCACCGCAGCTGTTGAATGCCTGCTCGGGCAGGTGATCGAACTCGCCCTCGCAGACGCGGTCGAAGGCTTCGATCGTGTCGCGGAGCGGCACGACGGAGCCGGGCTCACCGGTGAACTTCTCGGCAACGATGAAGTTCTGGCCGAGGAACTTCTGGATACGACGGGCGCGGCCGACGAGGACCTTGTCCTCTTCCTGAAGCTCGTCCATACCGAGGATGGCGATGATGTCCTGCAGTTCCTTGTACTTCTGCAGGATGCGCTTGACCTCGTTGGCAACGCGGAAGTGCTCGGCACCGACGATGCCGGGCTCCAGGATGCGGGAGGTCGAGCTCAGCGGATCCACAGCGGGGTAGATACCCATCTGCGAAATCGGGCGCGAGAGCTCGGTGGTGGCATCGAGGTGCGCGAACGTCGTAGCCGGCGCGGGGTCGGTGTAGTCGTCGGCGGGCACGTAAATAGCCTGCAGCGAGGTGATCGAGCGACCGCGGGTCGAGGTGATGCGCTCCTGGAGCTCACCCATCTCGTCCGCCAGCGTGGGCTGGTAGCCCACTGCCGAAGGCATACGGCCGAGGAGGGTGGAAACCTCGGAACCTGCCTGCGTGAAGCGGAAGATGTTGTCGATGAACAGCAGAACGTCCTGGCCCTGAACGTCGCGGAAGTACTCCGCCATCGTCAGTGCGGACAGGGCGACGCGCATACGCGTTCCGGGCGGCTCGTCCATCTGGCCGAAGACAAGGGCGGTGTCCTGGAGGACGCCCATCTCTTCCATTTCCAGGTGGAGGTCGGTGCCCTCACGGGTACGCTCACCGACGCCTGCGAACACCGAGGTGCCCGAGAACTCGCGAGCGATACGCGTGATCATTTCCTGGATCAGAACGGTCTTGCCGACGCCGGCGCCACCGAACAGGCCGATCTTTCCACCCTTGACGTACGGGGTGAGAAGGTCGATGACCTTGATGCCGGTCTCGAGGATCTCGGTCTTACCTTCGAGCTGATCGAAGGCTGGTGGCTTGCGGTGGATGCCCCACTGCTCGCCGTCGCGGCCGAGGCCGGGGGTGTCGAGGCAATCGCCCAGGGCGTTGAACACGTGGCCCTTGACGACGTCACCGACGGGAACCGAGATCGGCTTGCCCGAGTCGGTCACTGCAGTGCCGCGGACGAGGCCGTCGGTGGGCTGCATGGAGACGGTGCGGACCAGGTTGTCACCGAGGTGCTGTGCAACCTCGAGCGTCAGCGTCTTGGCGACCGAGGGAAGCGTGATCTCGGCGTTCAGGGCGTTGAACAGTTCAGGAACAGCGCCACGCGGGAATTCAACGTCCACGACGGGACCGATGACCCGCACGACGCGGCCGGCTACGGCCGAAGCCGAACCTGCCCCGTTGTTTTCGGTTACTGCTGCGGTCATGTGCTAGTCACTTCCTGCGCTCGAGGCGAGCGCGTTGGCGCCGCCGACGATCTCGCTGATTTCCTGGGTGATCTGGGCCTGGCGAGCCTGGTTGGCCTGACGGCTCAACGTGTTCACCAGTTCGTTTGCGTTGTCCGTCGCGGCCTTCATGGCGGTACGACGGGCTGCCGACTCCGATGCCGCAGCATCGAGAAGCGACGAGAAGATACGAGTGCTGACGTACTTCGGGAGAAGAGCACCGAGAAGCTTCTCGGGCTCGGGCTCGAAGCTGAAGTCCGCGACGGGGCCATTGTCATGGTCGTCGTCGTGGCCGTTGGTCAGCATGTCGTCACCGAGTTCGATGCGCTCTTCCGACACGAAGACCTCGAGAGGAGCCATACGGCGAACCTCGGGAGTCTGCGTCAGCATCGACACGAAGCGGGTGTAGACGATATGGAGTTCGTCGACGCCCTCGATCGTGCCTTCACCGTTCGGAGCGGCAACCTGGTTACCCGAACCAGCCATGAACAGCTCCACCAGGTGGCGGCTGGCCTTCGCTGCATCCGAGTAACCCGGATCCTGCGAGAAGCCCGTCCACGCAGCACCGATGTCGCGGCCTCGGAACGTGTAGTAGCCGAGTCCCTTGGAACCGAGCACGTACACGACCGGCTCCTTGCCCTCGCTGCGGAGGAGAGCCATGAGCTCTTCTGCCTGCTTGAGGACGTTGGAGTTGTAGCCACCACACATGCCGCGGTCACTGGTGACAACGAGGACCGCAGCCCGCTTGGGCTCCGGGCGCTCGTTGAGCAACGGGTGATCGAGCGAAGCAGACGCACTCGCCAATTCGGTGAGTACCTTCGTGATCTCCTCGGCATACGGCTTGGACGCGGCGACGCGAATCTGAGCCTTGGTGATACGCGAAGTCGCGATCAGTTCCTGTGCCTTGGTGATCTTCTTGGTCGAGTTGACCGACTTGATACGAGACCGCAATTCGAGAATGCTCGCCATCGATCAATCACTCTCCCTTCGGAATTCGCAGTGTCATGGGCGCGTACGTCACTTGCTGACGGTCTTGCGCTTGACGTTGATCTGCTCGTTCTCGACCTCGTCGGCGCCCAAAGCGTCAGCCTCGGCCTCGTTCACGACCCGGCTTCCGTCGGATGCGATGAAGCCTTCCTTGAACTTGTTCGTTGCAGCGATCAGCGCAGCAGCGTTGTCGGCATCGAGTGCCTTACCGCCGTTGATGCTGGAGTAGACGCCAGCAGCCGAGTGCTTGAGGTCTTCGAGCAGTTCCTTCTCGAAGCGACGGACGTCACCGATCGGAACGCTGTCGAAGATGCCTTCGCCGGCGAGGTAGATCGAGACGATCTGGTCCTCGACAGGGATCGGGCTGTACTGATCCTGCTTGAGCAGCTCGACCAGACGGGCACCGCGCTCGAGCTGAGCCTTGGAGGCAGCGTCGAGGTCGGATGCGAAAGCGGAGAACGCTTCGAGCTCACGGAACTGAGCCAGTTCCAGACGCAGCGAACCGGAAACCTTCTTCATGCCCTTGGTCTGTGCAGCGCCACCGACGCGGGAGACCGAGATACCGACGTTGATCGCGGGGCGAACGCCCTTGTTGAACAGGTCGGACTCGAGGAACACCTGACCGTCGGTGATGGAGATGACGTTGGTCGGGATGTACGCCGAGACGTCGTTCGCCTTGGTCTCGATGATCGGCAGAGCCGTCAGCGAGCCACCGCCGAGTGCGTCGGACAGCTTCGCCGAACGCTCCAGCAGACGGGAGTGCAAGTAGAAGACGTCACCGGGGTAAGCCTCGCGTCCCGGCGGGCGACGCAGCAGCAGCGAGATGGCGCGGTACGCCTCTGCCTGCTTGGTCAGGTCGTCGAACACGACCAGAACGTGCTTGCCCTGGTACATCCAGTGCTGGCCGATGGCCGAGCCGGTGTACGGTGCGAGCCACTTGAAGCCTGCGGAATCAGAGGCCGGAGCAGCAACGATGGTGGTGTACTCCATCGCGCCCTTCTCCTCGAGGGCAGCCTTGACGCCCGCGATGGTGGAACCCTTCTGACCGATGGCAACGTAGATGCAGCGCACCTGCTTGTTGACATCGCCGGAATCCCAGTTGGCCTTCTGGTTCAGGATGGCGTCGATGCAGACCGCGGTCTTGCCGGTCTTGCGGTCGCCGATGATGAGCTGGCGCTGGCCGCGGCCGATCGGGGTCATGGCGTCGATAGCCTTGATACCGGTCTGGAGCGGCTCTTCGACCGGCTGGCGCTCGAGCACCGAAGCGGCCTGGAGCTCGAGTGCACGGTTCTCGGTGCTCTCGATCTCGCCGAGTCCGTCGATGGGCGCACCCAGCGGGTCGATGACGCGGCCGAGGAAAGCATCGCCGACGGGAACCGACAGAACGTCGCCCGTGCGCTTTACTTCCTGGCCTTCTTGAATGTTCTGGTAATCGCCAAGGATGACGGCACCGATTTCGGTGGCATCCAGGTTGAGCGCGACGCCGACGATTCCACCGGGGAACTCCAACAGCTCGTTGGACATAGCCGAAGGCAGGCCAGAGACGTGCGCAATGCCGTCACTGGTGTCGGTCACTGTGCCGACCTCCTCACGGGAGGCCTCCGGGGAGTAGCTCGCGGTGTAGTTGTCGATCGCGCTACGGATCTCGTCGGAGGAGATCGTCAGCTCCGCCATGTTTTTCCTGCTCTCGGTGTCTGGTCTTCGAAAAGATCTGGAGTATGTGTTCGGCTGAAGGACTACTTGAGGTTCTTCCGCAGTGCTGCGAGTCGACCCGCTGCGCTGCCGTCGATAACCTCGTCGCCCACCCGGACGACCAAGCCGCTGAGGAGTTCTGGATCAACCTCGACGTGTACTGCTACCGGCTTCCCGTAGGTGCGGGTAAGAGTGCTGGCCAAGCGATCCGACTGCTCCGAGCTCAACGCCGAGGCGCTGCGAACGTGAGCAACGGTGGTATCGCGCTGCGCTGCGGCAAGATTCGACAGCTGATCGAAAGTGTCTGCGGGTGCAGACTTCAACCGGCCGACGGCCTGTCCGGCGAGTGCCTCGGTGACCGCAGTGACCTTGCCGTAGAGCAAGCGGGAGAGGAACTCACGCTTGCGGGCTGCGGGAACCGACAGATCCGAGAGCGTCTGCTCCAGGCTGGGATCCCCTGCCACGATGCGACCGAGACGGAAGAGCTCGTCCTCAACGGTGTCCAACTGGCTCTGATCGGCTGCGGCGCGGAGCAGAGCTTCGCGTCCGAGCAGTTCGAGCGAGTTGACCAAGTCGCGGGCCGCAGACCAGCCCTGGCCTGCAGCTGCCTTCACGGTGGCGAGCGCCTCGGCGCCGACCTTTCCGGAGAACAACTGCTCTGCCAAAGCCTGGCGACCAGCGGCCGGTGCCGAAGCGTCAGCCAGCGCGCTGCGAAGAGCGCGCTGGCCGTCGAGTACCTCGACCACCGAGAAGAGCTCGGACCCAGCCTGAGCAGAAGCAGCAGTTGCGGCTCCTGCAGAGACGGCGCCCAGGGCACTGCTCAGCGCAGAACGAGTCTGCGCCAAGGCTTCACGGCTCGCTGCGTACATGTTGCTCACTTCCTGGCTGAATCAGCGCTGACGGTGTCGAGCTCGTTGAGGAAACGATCAACCGTTCCGGCGCGCTTCACGTCGTCGGCGAGAGACTCCCCGATGACCTTCTCGGCCAGGTCTACAGCGGTCTTGCCGAGATCCGAGCGGAGCTCAGCGACGATCTGCTGACGCTGGGCGACGAGCTGGCTGTGGCCTGCGGCCACGATGCGGTCGCTCTCGTCCTGCGCCTGAACCTTCATGTCAGCGATGATCTGCTGACCCTGGGTACGCGCTTCCTCACGGATCTGCGCTGCCTCGGTACGAGCTTCGGCGAGCTGCGCGCGGTACTGCTCGAGCGCGGCCGCTGCCTCTGCCTGTGCGTCTTCGGCCTTCTTGATGCCGCCCTCGATCTGCTCGGTGCGTTCGGCCAAGACCTTCTGGAACTTCGGAAGAACGAGCTTCCAGAAGACAAAACCGACTACGACGAGCGCAACCGCGGACCACACGATGTCGTATGTCTCGGGCAAGAGAGGATTGTGTGTCTCCTCTGTTGCCGCGAGCACTGCGAAGGTGGCTCCCATGTCTGTCTTAGAAAATGAAACCGGCGACAAGGCCGATCAATGCGAGGGCCTCGGTGAATGCAATACCGAGGAACATGGTGGTACGAACCTGGCCGGCCATCTCGGGCTGGCGGACCATGCCTTCGATTGCCTTGCCCACAACGATGCCCACGCCGATGCCGGGGCCGATTGCTGCGAGGCCGTAGCCGATGGCTCCGTAGCCGCGCGACTTGGTCTCGACAACTTCCTGAGCGAGGTAAGCGATGCTCATGGTGTTCCATTCCCTTTCTGTTGACCTCTGCCGGATTCGGCAAGAGGCTCAGTTCTTGGTGTAGCTGGTGAGGAGGTAAAAGGTCAGTGCTCGTCGGCGTGGAGCGCCAATTCGATGTACACCGCGGTCAGCAACGCGAACACGTAAGCCTGCAGGAAGATGACCAGCAGCTCGAAGAACGTGAATGCGATACCGGCGATGATCGACGGAACGCCGAAGATCGCCTGGAATCCGCCGGACACGAAGAAGAAGTAGTTCGTCGCGCTGAAGAACAGCACCAGCAGGATGTGGCCGGCCAACATGTTGGCCATGAGACGAACCATCAGCGTGAACGGGCGCAGGATGAAGGTCGAGATGAACTCGATGGGCACCAACAAGAAGTGCAGGGGCAGCGGAACGCCGGGAACGACGATGCTGCTCTTGACGTACTTGAAGAAGCCGTACTTCTTGATTCCGACGTAGTTGAACACGATGTAGGCGAGCGCCGCGAGTACCAGGGGCATACCGATTCGTGCGTTCGGCGAGATGTTCAGGAAAGGAATGATGCTGGCCATGTTGCTGGCGACCACGATGAAGAAGATCGTCGTGATGACCGGCAGGAAGCGCTTGCCCTGTTCCTTGCCCAGGATCTCCTCGGCGATGTTGATACGAACGAAGTCGAGCGCAAGCTCAGCGGCGTTCTGCATCCCACGGGGAACCAATCGAGGGCTGCGCATCGCGATCACGAAGAAGGCTGCGACCAGCACCGACATCAGCAGACGAATCAGCATCAGACGGTCGAGCTCGAAGGGGCCCGCGTGAATCAACACGGAGGGCGGGAAAAAATCGTCTAGTGACGGCGCATGGAATTCATCCGCGGCCAGGGTGGTGACGCTCAGCGTTCTCTCCCGTAGTCGGTCCGCAGCCATCATTGACTGCGGTTCGATCGGACATTGACGATCTACAAGTCGACAAGTTCGACTCGCGCATTCGTCAGCAGCTGGAGAACCCTAGAGGGGCCTGGCGTCTGTCGGTGTCGGCGACTCTCGTCGACTCAGTGGTCAGAATTTCGACCACCTGCGAGCACATGGCATCGTCGGCTGAGTGTTACTCGGCCCACCATTGCTCTCGCTTGAACCGAACCTTATCAAGTCATCTACGACATTGTGTAGATGGGGTACCTGGAAGTCCGATTAGTTACCTCTTGTAGTACTACTCGCCGTCGTCGACGTTGCTGCTGGGAGTGGGATCGACGTACGGAGTTTTGGTTCCGAGAACGCCGTATGTCTCCGCGCCGAGCACGACGACCAGCGACATGATGATGACCAGGACGAGAGCGGTCTTGTTGTAGAAATCCATATCCGAGAGGACAAAGAGAACAACCATCGCGAGAATCATCTTCAGCAGCCACGTGCCGAGAAGAACTGCGCCCGCCGTGAGCGCGGGCAACTTCGCTGTGAGCAGCACGCCCAGCGCCGTGAACAGGATGAACCCGCCGCCGACGGCTGCGCCGATCAAAGCGCCGTAGACGCCTTCCTTGCCGGCGAAGAGCCCGCCCAGGAGCGCGCCGACCACAGCCAGCGCGACCAGCCCCATCACACCCCACTTCACGGCCGACTTCATGGCGGCGGTCGAATCAGGGATGGGTTGCGAGGCAGGTACAGGCTGCGGCGTGTTCGTCACGATGCCCAAGGGTAATGGATCGGGAAACTTGGCTAGCGACGCTGTTGCTTGCGATCGATCAGGGACGGCACCGCGGTGAAGAACAAGGCAATGACCAACCCGGCCGCAACCAGTACGACAACCAGCTGTCGATTGAGCAGCGAGGATCCGACGGCACCGAACGCCAGGACGCTGACCCACAGGTAGATGACCAGCACAACCCGTCGGTGCGTGTGTCCGATTTGCAGGAGGCGATGATGCAGGTGCATCTTGTCCGGACTGAACGGACTGACGCCCGCTTTAGTCCGGCGGATCACGGCCAGGAGCATGTCCAGCATCGGGATGAACATCACAGCACCGACCAGCAACAACGGCGCGAGGAGGCCGACCAGGTCGCGGGTTCCGTAAGCAGTGAGCGGAATACGACCGGATGCACTGGTGGAGATCGCGGCAAGCATGAGACCGATCAACATCGACCCGGAATCGCCCATGAAAATGCGCGCTGGATTGAAGTTATGCGGAAGAAAACCGAGACAAGCGCCTGCCAAGGCCGCCGCGATCATCGCCGGCGGATAGACGCTCGCGTCGCCGCCCTGATCGTGGAGCAGACCGATCGAGAAGATGAGGATCGCCAAGGCCGCGATGAGGCCCAAACCGGCGGCCAATCCGTCGAGACCGTCGACGAAGTTCATCGCGTTGATGGTCGCCACGGCGATAGCCACCGTGAACAGTCCCGATTGAATCTGATCGAGGATGATCGTGGACCCACCGTCACCACCGAAAGGGTTGTAGATGATGAACCAACTGACGCCCATCACCACAAGAACTCCGGCAGCAGTCACCTGACCCACGAACTTGGTGAGAGCGTCGAGGCCCCACCTGTCGTCGATCACGCCCACGAGGACGATGACGGCGCCCGCTACGAGCGCAGCGTGTACATCTGGACTACCGAAGCCGAAACCTCTTGTGAGCGCCGGTAATTGCTGCGCGAACAGCAGACCGACAACCATGCCGATATACATTCCGACGCCACCGAGGCGCGGAATCGGCTCGACGTGAACGTCCCGATCACGCGGTATGGCGACGGCGCCGAACCGCAGCGCCAACAACCGGACTGCGCCAGTCGCCAGGTATGTCACTACCGCCGCCGTACACAGCACGAGCAACAGTTCACGGATGGGCACACCCGCTCCCCCGCCGCCCTGTGCCAGATATGTGGTCGCCTCGTACGAAGTGATCACTGCGCGAGATCACCCGTCCGGCGGGGATAGGCAGGTTTTGCCCGTACCAGTTCGCGAACGCCGTCGGCAACTGATGCCAACTCGGCCTCCCCTGACGTGGTGGCTGGATCCGCTACGACTGCACGCGCGATCAACTCCCCCACGATGCTCATGTCGGAACTGTTGAACCCCTGTGTCGTCACGGCCGCGGATCCGACGCGGATTCCGGACGTGACGGCCGGCGACTGCGGATCGAACGGAATCGCGTTCTTGTTGAGCGTGATCGAAGCCAGTCCGCACCTACGCTCGGCGTCGACTCCGGTGACACCGCTTGCGCGCAGATCGAGAAGCGCCAGATGCGTGTCGGTTCCACCGGACACGGTGCGCAGGCCGCGAGCTTCCAACGACTGCGCGAGCGCCGACGCATTGGCAACCACTTCCTGTGCATACCAACGATATTCCGGCGTCGACGCTTCTTTGAAGGCAACCGCCTTCGCAGCGATCGCATGCATCATCGGGCCGCCTTGAATGAAGGGGAACACCGCGCGATCGACAGCAGAGGCATACTCGCTGCGGCACAAGATCATTCCGCCGCGCGGGCCTCTGAGGACCTTGTGCGTCGTCGCGGAGACCACGTCGGCATACGGAACACACGACGGTATCGCCCGGCCTGCCACGAGTCCGATGAAGTGGGCGGCATCGACCCACAGGATCGCACCGACCTCGTCCGCGATCGACCGGAAGGCTGCGAAGTCGATGGTTCGGGAGTACGCGGTCGCGCCGGCGACGATGATTTTCGGCTTGTGGGCCAGAGCCAGGGTGCGAACCTCGTCGTAGTCGATCAATTCGGTGGCCGAATCGACGTGATAGGGAACGGTGGTGAACCACTGCCCCGAAAAGCTGACCCGAGACCCGTGAGTCAGATGCCCACCGTGCGGCAAACTCATCGCCAATACGGTGTCGCCGGGCTTGGCGAATGCGGCGTACACCGCGAGATTCGCGGTGGCCCCCGAATGCGGCTGGACGTTGACGTGCTCGGCGCCGAACAGTGCCTTTGCCCGGTCGATCGCCAGATTCTCGGCTACGTCGACGTACTCGCACCCGCCGTAGTAACGCCGACCCGGATAGCCCTCGGCGTACTTGTTGCTCAGGGTCGAACCCAAGGCAGCCAGTACCGAGGGGCTGGTGAAGTTCTCGCTCGCGATGAGTTGAAGCCCGCCGCGCTGACGCTCGAGTTCGGCCAGCGCAACAGCCGCGATCTCGGGGTCCGCCGTGGCAAGCTCACCGAAATCCGGTCCCCAATACGTGGATTCCCCCGCGCGCTCGCCGCCGGCGCCGACCATCGTTACGAAACTCCCTCTACGAGGCTTTCCGGACTGGTGCCCAATACCTCGGCGATGGATTCTGCCGAGACGGCACCCACTCGCAAGATACGCGGTGAATTGCCGGTCAGGTCGACGATCGTGGAAGCAACGGCGTGTTCGGCCTTGCCTCCGTCGAGATACACGCTGGCAGATCCGCCGAGCTGATCTCGGGCTTCCTCGACGGTAGTTGCCGGCGGACGCCCCGAAATGTTGGCGCTCGAGACGGCAAGCGGTCCGACATCGCGCAACAGTTCGAGGGCAACCGGGTGCAGCGGCATGCGGAGCATGACGGTTCCGCGGGTATCACCGAGGTCCCAGGCAAGTGAAGGCGCCTGCTCGACGACCAAGCTCAGTCCGCCGGGCCAGAACGCGCGGATCAGATCCCGGGCCTGGGGGCGCACGCTGTAGACGAGCCCGTCGATGGTGTTCCACGATCCGACCAGTACCGGGACGGGCATGTCTCGCCCGCGTCCCTTGGCACGCAACAGACTCGTGACAGCTTCGCTGTCGAACGCGTCCGCGGCGAGTCCGTAAAGGGTGTCGGTAGGGAGAACTACGAGTCGGCCGGCCTTGAGCGCGTTCTTCGCGGCGGCCAAGCCTGCGGTTCGGGAATCTGTCTGACTGCAGTCGTACACGGTGCTCACTCAGCCATCCTTTCACTCTGCACTTCGGGCGTTCGATTCCGCTGCGCTTCGACGTCGGTGGCGACACGTCTGGCGACGACGAAACGCGGACGACCGGCAAGATCGGGATGCTGTGCAACGTCGCCGAACACCCGGCGCGCCGAGAACAGCGCAGCGACGCCGTCGCCGTTGGTGTCGTCGTGCTCGATGCCTGCCGCGCCGCCGATTCGAAGCCACCTCGCGATGTTGCTGATCATGGGTTTGATGACGGACAGACCGTCGGCGCCACCGAACAACGCGGTGTGCGGGTCGTAATCCATGACCTCAGGCTGCAATTGCGCGCCTTCGGGGATGTACGGCGGATTGGACACGACCAGATCGACGCCGCCCTCGAGCCCTGGCAACAGGTTCCGATCGGTGACATCACCCTGATGCAGATGGATCGGTGTATCACCGGCGGCCTCGCGGTCGGCAGCATTACGACGCGCCCACGCCAACGCGGCGGGCTCCTTCTCCACGGCGTGAACGACGGCGTCTGGACGGGCCTCGGCGATGGACAGCGCGAGTACACCCGATCCCGTGCACAGGTCCAGAACTACCGGCGGCTTGCTTCCGCAACCTTCGAGGAACGAGAGCGCCCAACCCATGAGCAATTCGGTTTCGGGCCGCGGAATGAAGACACCCGGACCGACAGCGACGTCGATGTTGCCCATCGATGCGACTCCGATGATGTGCTGCAACGGAATCCGCTTCACGCGTTGCGCAACCAACTCGTCGAACGCCGCGATGACCTCAGGATCGACCAACGGAATCAGCCCGAGACGCGTGCGTTCGACGCCGAGCAGGTGGGATGCCAACAACTCGGCGTCGGTGCGTGGGCTGGGCACACCTGCGGCGTCGAGCTGTTTTGCAGCTTCGATCAGCGCCAAACGAAGTGGAAGTCGACTCACGGGTACAGCCTGCCACGCTCGACCGACACGCGGTTCACCGAGTTCCCGGCGGGACGGAGGCCAGTCATGGTCTGCATCTACTCGGCCGCGAGACGCGCCTCTCGGTCCGCCTTGCCCAATGCGTCGAGAAGTGCGTCGAGCTCACCGTCGAGCACTGCGTCGAGGTTGTGCGACTTGAATCCGATGCGGTGATCGGTGATGCGGTTCTCAGGGAAGTTGTAGGTGCGGATGCGCTCCGAACGGTCCACCGTCCGAACCTGACTCTGGCGACCTGCCGACGCTTCTGCGTCCGCGGCTTCCTCGGCGACTACCTGCAAACGGGCTGCAAGCACCTGCATGGCACGCGCCTTGTTCTGGAGCTGCGAGCGCTCGTTCTGGCAGGTGACGACGATGCCGGTCGGAAGGTGCGTGATTCGAACCGCGGAGTCGGTGGTGTTGACGCCCTGACCGCCCTTGCCGGACGAACGGTAGACGTCGATACGCAGGTCACTCTCGTCGATCTGGACCTGCTCGACCTCTTCGGGCTCCGGGTAGACCAGAACGCCGGCGGCCGAAGTGTGAACGCGTCCCTGGGATTCGGTGACGGGCACTCGCTGGACGCGGTGAACCCCGCCCTCGAACTTGAGCCTCGCCCACACTCCGTCCGGGGTGTCTGACTTGCTCTTGATCGACAGCGTGGCTTCCTTGTATCCGCCGAGATCGGAGACCGTCGCGTCGAGGATCTCGACGCGCCAGCCGTGCCGTTCCGCGTAGCGGACGTACATGCGGGCCAGGTCCGAGGCGAAGAGCGCGGATTCTTCGCCGCCCTCACCGGACTTCACTTCGAGGACGATGTCGTCACCGTCATGCGGATCACGCGGCGCCAACTGATCGGTAAGCGTCTGCTCGAGTTGCGCGACCTCGGCTTCGAGATCGGGGATCTCGGCGGCGAAGCTGGAATCGTCGGCGGCGAGTTCGCGCGCAGCTTCCAGATCGTCCTGCGCAGCCGTGAGCTTGTTGTACGTCGACATGATCGGCGAGAGCTCGGAGAACCGCTTACCGACGCGCCTGGCAGCGGCAGGGTCGTTGTGCAGCGCCGGATCGGACATCTGCGCTTCGAGACCGGCGTGCTCCGCCAAGATGTCGTCGATGGCCGAGGGCTGGGTTGCGCCTGCCATGGTTCGCTCCGCTCTGAGTTTCGATTCCTACGGTGCGCGCTTGAAGGTATTTCGACGCCGGGACCCGGGAAACGCGCAAACCGAGTGCAGGCACAAAAAAGCCGACGCCCGATCTGCGCATGGCAGATCGGGCGTCGGCGGAACAGCTAGGACTCGGTGGCCGGGACCTTGCTGTCTGCGCGCTTGCCGTAGCGAGCCTCGAAGCGAGCGACGCGTCCACCGGTGTCGAGAATCTTCTGCTTGCCCGTGTAGAACGGGTGGCACTGCGAGCAAACCTCGACGTTGATGCGTCCGGACTCCTTGGTGCTGTGGGTCTCGAACGTGTTACCGCAACCGCAGACGACGGTGGTCGCTACGTAGGTTGGGTGGATTCCTGCCTTCATGGTGTCCCTTTCAATGGTCGCCGGGTCGACGTCGCCAATCGACATCGTGAACCGGAACCGGACTCGGCCGTTCAGTATGCCAGATGCGGTACCTCACCAGATAATCCGCGTCTCGCACGCCTCGGGGTGGCTGTACGAAGTTGTCAACGCACTGCCCCTCGGTTTTGTTCCGCCCACGCAAAAGGCCCACAACCAGCTGGTTGTGGGCCTTTGACGTCGAGTCGATCAGTCGTCGATCGCACCCGGTGCGGTCTTGGAGACCTGCATCAGGAACTCGAGGTTGTTCTTGCTCTTCTTCAGTCGATCGATCAGCAGATCGATGGCCTGATGCGAGTCCAGACCGGACAGGACGCGGCGGAGCTTGTGCAGCACCGCAGCTTCGTCCGGGCTCAGGAGCAGCTCGTCCTTACGCGTGCTGGACGGGTTGACGTCCACGGCCGGGAACACGCGGCGTTCGGCGATCTTGCGATCGAGCTTGAGCTCGGCGTTGCCGGTGCCCTTGAACTCTTCGAAGATCACGGTGTCGCCGGTGGATCCGGTCTCGACCATCGCGGTGGCGATGATGGTGAGCGATCCGCCGTTCTCGATGTTGCGGGCAGCGCCGAGGAAACGCTTCGGCGGGTAGAGCGCCGTCGAGTCGACACCACCGGAGAGGATGCGTCCGGACGCAGGCGAGGAGTTGTTGTACGCACGACCCAGACGCGTGATGGAGTCGAGGAGTACGACGACGTCCTTACCCATCTCGACCAGGCGCTTCGCACGCTCGATTGCCAGCTCGGCAACTGCGGTGTGATCTCCCGGCGGGCGGTCGAAGGTGGAGGAAATGACCTCACCCTTCACGCTGCGCTGCATGTCGGTCACTTCCTCGGGACGCTCGTCCACGAGGATGACCATCAGGTAGCACTCAGGATTGTTGGTGGCGACGGCATTCGCGATCGCCTGCAACACGCTGGTCTTACCGGCCTTGGGCGGGCTCACGATGAGGGCGCGCTGGCCCTTACCGATGGGCATCACCAGGTCGATGACACGCGTGGTGAGAATGTGCTGCTCGGTCTCGAGGCGCAGTCGCTGGTTCGGGTACAGCGGCGTGAGCTTGTTGAACTCGGGGCGCTTCTTCGCTGCCTCGACGTCGCCGCCGTTGACCGTGTCGATGCGGACCAGCGGGTTGAACTTCTGACGCTGGCTGCCCTGCTCACCGTCACGCGAGACGCGGACGGCACCGGTGATGGCGTCACCACGGCGAAGGCCGTTCTTGCGGATCAGGTTCATGGAGACGTAGACGTCGTTGGGACCGGCGAGGTACCCGGATGTACGCACGAAGGCGTAATTGTCGAGGACGTCGAGGATGCCGGCGACCGGCTGAAGGACGTCGTCCTCGCGGATTTCGGTCTCGCGCGAATCGTTGGGTGCGCCACCCTCACCGCGGTCGCGACCACGGCCACGGCGCTCGCGGAAACGGCGTCCGCGGCGTCCGCGTCCACCCTCTTCGTCGTCGTCCGGTCCGTTGTTGCGGTTGTCCGTACGCGGACCGGCGTTGTTCTGGCCGGCGTTGTTCTGGTTGCCGCGATCCTGACGGTCCTGGCGATCCTGGCGATCCTGGTTGCCCCGGTTGCCCTGGTTCTCGCGCTGGCCCTGGTTGTCTCGCTGGCCCTGATTGTCCCGGTTGCGCTCGCGGCGGGGACGCTCGTTGCCCTGCTCGGCAGGAGCCTGATCAGCGTCGGACTTGCCCTCGGTGCGCGCAGGACGCTCGACCGGAGCCTCAGCCTTGGCGGTCTCGGCGACCTTCGAGGTATCGGCGGCCTTCGAGGTGTCCGCGTCGGACTTTGCCGAAGGAGTGTCCTGCTCGATGCTCAGTTCACCCTGGTCGGGTGAACCTGCACGACGAGCGGCGCCGCGACGCTGACGTCCACGACGGGGTGCGCTCTGATCGGAATCCTCGGCGGATTCGGTACGCGCAGGCGCTGCCTCGGCAGGAGCGGATTCTGCCGCGGGAGCCGTTTCGGCTGCGGGGGTTTCGGTGCGTGCGGCGCGGGTGCTCTTGGCACGAGTGCGCGCAACGGGTGCGTCGTCGAGAGTGAGTTCGCTCTGTGCGGGTGCAGCCTTTGCGCTGCCGCCCTGGCGCTCCTTGATGGCTGCGATCAGGTCGCCCTTGCGCATGCCGGAAGTGCCTTTGATGCCCAGTTCACCCGCAAGAGTGCGGAGTTCGGTGAGCACCATGCCGGAGAGTCCGGCACCACGGCGCGTTTCGGCACGCTTCGTGGAGGTCGCCACCGCACCGTTCGATGCTGAAGATGACGCCTGAGAATTGTCGCCTGATTCCGACCCGGCGGGTGCAGAAGTGGCGATGAGGTCCGTATCGGTCACGGAGGTCCTTTCCTTCCCTCACTCGCACTGCGCAAAGTCGAGGGTTCGTCCCGCAGTTCGATTGAATACCGAACTCGGTGGTGCCGTACGTGGTTGCTGTCCAGAACTGCCGGCTTGTCCGCCGTCACATGATTGTCGGAAACTCTCGCCTCAAACTTTTCATGCGCTCGCAAACCTGCCCAACGCGCCTTCGTCGACGATTCACTCCCCCGTGTGTTGAACCCCAGAGATATGGAACCTCTGAGTGTTCGATCCGCGGAGGATTCAAACCTTCGGAGAAGGTACAAGCGTGAGAATCATGCCTGCGAGAATCATGCCAAGGACTGTGGACCCCGATTGGGAAGGAGTTTTGCCCCCTGGTGATGCACCGGCGACTGACGCGCACGATGTACGGACATAGCCCAGGATAGCGTCCAAACCTGAGTCCGGCAAGAATTTGGACGACTGGGTGTGTCAGTTCACTACCGATCGGTAGTGGGCGATCACCAGGACCAAGGCAGTAATCAGACAGTCGTCGTGGATACTTCGACGCCGTCGGCGATGTCCAATTCGAGCACACGTAGTCCGTCTGCCCGCGCCGCTTCGGCGAGCTCGACGGGGAAAGGTTCTGTGCTGAGCGCCAACACGGTGGGGCCTGCTCCCGAAACGGTCGCAGCAATGCCCGCCTCGCGCAAGATCCCGATCCATCGCGTCGTGAGCGGAAGTGAGGGTGCGCGCTGTGCCTGATGCAGGCGATCCTCGGTGGCTGCCATCAACAGATCGGGCCGAGCAGTGAGCGCAACGACGGCAAGCGCGCTGCGGCTCGCGTTGAACGAGGCATCCTGGTGCGGAACCAATTCGGGCAGGAGGCCACGAGTGTGTGCGGTGGACGACCGCTCCTCGGGAACCAGTGCCACAGCACGGATGTCGGGATGGACATCGAGTTTCGCCGCGGAGTAGATCGGCTCGTCGCCTTCGACGGCCGGTGGGCAACTCCACGAGACGACTGCGCCACCGAGAACACTGGCAGACGCATTGTCCGGGTGACCTTCGAACTCGGACGAGAGTTGAACCAACTGCTCTTCCGTCAAGCCGATCTCGGCATCGAGTGCGCGCGCCAGACCGTTGGCTGCTGCCAGTCCGCCGACAGCCGCAGAAGCCGAGGATCCCAACCCGCGCGAGTGCGGGATCGCGTTGCGGCACAACACGTCCAGGCCACTGGCCCACACCCCGGCCGCTTCGAGACCGCGTTCGATAGCGCGAACTACGAGATGCGAAGGACCCCAAGGTACGTCGGCAGCGCCTTCACCTTCGACGCGAATCTGAAGGCCCGAATCCGTTGTGGTGACCACGATTTCGTCGTACAACCCCAACGCCAGACCGAGGGTGTCGAACCCCGGCCCCAAGTTTGCACTCGAGGCCGGGACGCGAGCAGTCACCGAAAGGCCGATAGGCAGGGTTATAGTCATGTCAGACACCGGATTCCGCGGAGTGGTCGATGAATCCACGGACACTATGCAAGCTCGAGGGCAGCCGCGACGGCAACGGGATCGACACCGATCGGCTCGACGCTCGGCATACCCTTCAAAGCCGTGTCAGGATCCTTGAGACCGTTACCGGTCACCGTGCACACGACGGTCAGGCCCGGCTCGAGCCAGCCCTCTGCACGTGCGGCGAGCAGGCCGGCGACACTGGCTGCCGACGCCGGTTCGACGAAGACGCCCTCGGTGGCGGCGATCAGACGGTAAGCCTCGAGGATCTTCTCGTCGGTGGCGGCACGGAATGCACCGTTCGACTCTTCCTTCGCGGCGACAGCGCCGTTCCAGGAAGCGGGGGAACCGATTCGGATTGCGGTAGCGATGGTTTCGGGGTCCTTGACGGGTGCGCCGTTGACCAGCGGAGCCGCACCGGCTGCCTGGACGCCGAGCATGCGGGGCTTGACCGTGGTCAGACCGTCCGCGTAGTACTCGGAGTATCCGCGCCAGTACGCGGTGATGTTTCCTGCGTTTCCGACCGGGAGAGCGTGCACGTCGGGAGCCTTGCCGAGCACGTCCATGATCTCGAATGCCGCGGTCTTCTGACCTTCGATGCGCACCGGGTTGACGGAGTTGACCAGACCGATGGTGGGGAATTCCGCCGTGGTCTTGCGTGCCAGCTCGAGGCAGTCGTCGAAGTTGCCCTGGACCTGAATGATCTTGGCGCCGTGCATGACTGCCTGCGCAAGCTTGCCCATGGCGATCTTGCCCTGCGGGATGAGCACGGCGCAGGTCATGCCTGCCTTGGCTGCATACGCAGCGGCCGAGGCGGAGGTGTTGCCGGTGGACGCGCACAGAACTGCGCGCTGGCCACGGGCCAAGGCGTCGGTGACGGCCATCGTCATGCCGCGGTCCTTGAAGGAACCGGTGGGGTTGAGACCCTCGACCTTGAGGTAGACGTCGCAGCCGGTGATCTCGGAGAGGTGGCCGGCAGGCAGGAGCGGGGTGCCGCCTTCGCGCAGGGTGACGGTCTTCCAGTTGTCACCGATCGCGAGACGGTCCCGGTATGCCTCGATGAGACCCGGCCATGCCTTGTGGACGGGGTTGACGATGCCGGTCATTGTTCAGTGCCTTCCAGTCGCAGCACGCTGGTCACAGCGGTGACGAATTCGAGTTCGTTGAGGGCCGCCACGGTCTCGGAGAGAGCCGCGTCGGTTGCTACATGAGTGACGACCACCAGACGCGCGCCGGCGCCGGCGCCCTCCTGGCGGACGACGGAGATGCTCACGCCGTGCTTGGCGAACTCGGCGGCGACTGCGGACAGCACACCTTCCTTGTCCGCGACCTCCATGTTCACGTAGTAGCGCGTGAGGATGTCGCCCATCGGGGCGACCTTGAGCTTGGCGTACTTGGACTCGCGGGGGCCGCGGCCGCCGTGAACCTTGTTGCGCGCCGCCATCACCAGGTCACCCATCACCGCGGAAGCGGTGGGGGCGCCGCCTGCGCCCTGGCCGTAGAACATGAGCCGGCCGGCGTTCTCTGCTTCCACGACAACGGCGTTGAACGCGCCGTTGACCGAGGCCAGCGGATGGCTGAGCGGAACCAGCGCCGGGTACACGCGAGCGGAAATCCGCTCCTTGCCCTTGGGCGTGACGATGCGCTCGCAGATCGAGAGCAACTTGATTGTGCAGTCGAGCGCCTTCGCCGACGCCAGGTCGGCGGAGGTGATCGTGGAGATTCCTTCGCGGTACACGTCCGCGGCAGTGACGCGGGTGTGGAACGCGATCGACGCGAGGATCGCAGCCTTCGCCGCGGCGTCGTAGCCTTCGACGTCCGCGGTCGGGTCGGCTTCCGCGTATCCGAGGCGTCCGGCTTCGGCGAGGGTCTCCTCGTAGTCGGCGCCGGTCTCGTCCATCGCGGAGAGGATGAAGTTGGTGGTGCCGTTCACGATTCCGGCGACCTTGTTGACACGGTCTCCGGCCAACGACTGTGTGAGCGGGCGGATCACGGGGATCGCACCGGCAACAGCGGCCTCGAAGTACAGGTCGACAGAGTTGGCCTCTGCAGCCTCCGCCAATTCACCGGTGTGGTCCGCGAGCAGCGCCTTGTTGGCGGTCACGACCGACTTACCGGAGTTGAGGGAAGAGAGAATCAGCTTGCGAGGGAGCTCGATTCCGCCGATCACCTCGACCACGATGTCGACGTCGTCACGACCGACCAGGGACTCGGCGTCCGTCGTCTGCAGTTCCTCGGGAATTCCGCGGTCCGAGCCGATACGGCGGACGGCAACTCCCCGCAGTTCCAACGGGGCGCCGACGCGAGCTTCGAGTTCCTCGGCCTGCTCACGAATGATCCGGACGACCTCGCTCCCGACGTTGCCGAGGCCGAGAACGGCCACACCGATAGCGCGATGCGCCGATTCGCTCGTCACTGCGATACCTCCAAGCTGAGCAGATCTTCCACTGTTTCCCTCCGCAGAATCACGCGTGAGACTCCGTCACGCACCGCCACCACGGCTGGGCGGGTGAGCAGGTTGTACCTGCTCGACATCGAATAGCAGTATGCACCGGTCGCTGCTACCGCTAGTAAATCACCGGGCCCGACGTCCTCGGGCATCCAGGTGTCCCGAATGACCACGTCACCGGACTCGCAGTGCTTACCGACGATACGTGCAACGACGGGATCAGCCTCGGAAGTTCGCGAAACCAACTTGGCTTCGTACTCCGCACCGTAGAGGGACGTGCGGATGTTGTCGCTCATCCCGCCGTCGACGCTGATGTAGCGGCGTGTCAGCGAGCTACCCACCGTGACGTCCTTGATGGTGCCGACCTCGTAGAGCGTCACCGTGCCAGGTCCGGCGATGGCGCGGCCGGGTTCGACGGCAAGCGTCGGCTCCGGCAATCCGGCCAGTGCGGACTCGTTGCGCACGATGTGGCCGAGCTTTGCTGCCAGTTCGTCGACGGGCGGCGGGTCGTCGGAGGGGATGTACGAGATCCCCATGCCGCCGCCGAGGTCGATGATCGAAATCTGCTTGGTCTTCTCGACTCCGAACTCGGTGACGACGTCGCGGAGCAAACCGATCACGCGGTGCGCTGCCACCTCGAAACCGTCGACGTCGAAGATCTGCGAACCGATGTGGCTGTGCAGGCCGACCAGTCGCAAGTTGTCGGCAGCGAAGACGCGACGGACCGCGTCGATCGCGGCTCCCCCGGCCAGCGAGAAACCGAACTTCTGGTCCTCGTGTGCGGTGGAGATGAATTCGTGGGTATGCGCTTCGACGCCGACGGTCAGTCGGATCAACACGTCCTGAACGACACCGGCCTCACCGGCGACACGATCGAGTCGGTCGATCTCGATCGCCGAGTCGAGCACGACGTGTCCGACGCCCGCGGCGACACCAGCGGCCAGTTCGGCGACTGACTTGTTGTTGCCGTGCATGGCAATTCGCTCGGCCGGGAAGTCCGCGTGCAACGCGATCGCCAGTTCGCCGCCGGAGCAGACGTCGAGCGAGAGGCCTTCGTCGGCGACCCAGCGTGCGATCTCGCCACAGAGGAATGCCTTGGATGCGTAGTGCACCTTGGCATCCGGGCCGAAGGCGCGGGCCATGTCGCGGCAACGCGAGCGGAAGTCGTCCTCGTCGATGACGAACAGCGGGGTGCCGTACTTCTCGGCAAGTTCACCGACCTTGACACCCGCGAGGGTCACTTCACCGTCGTCGCCGCGAGAAGCGTTGCGCGGCCACACCTGCGGTGAGAGTTCACCGAAGGCTTCGGGGCTGGCAGGACGGTCGGGCAAGCCGGGGGCCTGCAACTGCTCGGCATGCTTGGGGCCGGCGGGGTGCGCGTTCACATTTGCTCCGGTGCGGTGACGCCGAGCAGTTCGAGGCCGTTGGCCAGGACCTGTCGGGTGGCGGCGCAGAGAGCCAGACGCGCGCGGTGCACGTCGGTGGCGTCTTCGTCGCCTTGCGGAAGGATGCGGCACGCGCCGTAGAAGCGGTGGTACGCACCCGCGAGTTCTTCGAGGTAGCGGGCAATACGGTGCGGCTCACGCAGATTCGCCGCGCTCGACACGACGCGTGGGTACTCGCCGATCGTGCGGATGAGGTCACCCTCCTGCTCGACGGTGAGCAGGGCGAGGTTGCTCGCGTCGGCGGACAGACCGAGGTCTGCGGCGTTGCGAGCGATCGCCGAGAGGCGTGCATGCGCGTACTGGACGTAGTAGACGGGGTTCTCGCTGCTGGTCTTGGTCCACAGGTCGAGATCGATGTCGATGCTCGAGTCGACCGACGAGCGGATCATGACGTAACGCGAGGCGTCGACGCCGATTGCCTCGACCAGGTCGTCGAGGGTGATGACGGTGCCTGCGCGCTTGCTCATCTTGACGGCAGTGCCGTCCTTGACGAGGTTGACCATCTGGCCGATCAGCACCTCGACGGTGTCCGGATCGTCGCCGAATGCGGCCGCGGCAGCCTTGAGACGGCCGATGTATCCGTGATGGTCGGCACCGAGCATGTAGATGCAGAGGTCGAACCCGCGGGCGCGCTTGTTCTGGAAGTAGGCGATGTCACCGGCGATGTAGGCGGCGTTGCCGTCGCTCTTGATGACGACGCGGTCCTTGTCGTCGCCGTAGTCGGTGCTCTTGAGCCACCACGCACCGTCTTCGTGGAAGAGGTTGCCCGAACCCTTGAGGGATTCGACGGCCTTCTCGACCGCACCGGATTCGAAGAGCGAGTTCTCGTGGAAGTAGACGTCGAAGTCGACGCCGAAGTCGTGGAGGGTCTGCTTGATGTGCGTGAACATCAATTCGACGCCGATGGCGCGGAAGGTTTCCTGCTGCTCGTCGGCGGGCAGCTCCATGACGTCGGGACGCTGCTTCAGAACCGAGGCGGCGATGTCGGCGATGTATGCACCGGCGTAACCGTCTTCCGGAGCAGGTTCACCCTTCGCTGCAGCGATCAGCGAACGCGAGAAGCGGTCGATCTGGGCACCGTGATCGTTGAAGTAGTACTCACGTGTGACCAATCCACCCTGCGCGGACAGAATGCGTCCGAGCGCGTCTCCGACTGCAGCCCAACGGGTTCCGCCGAGGTGAATCGGTCCGGTGGGGTTGGCCGAGACGAATTCGAGGTTGATCTTCTTGCCGGCGAGGGAGTCACCCGAGCCGTACGACGCACCGGCTTCGAGAACCGACACGACGATCGCGCCCTGGGCGTCCTTGTCCAACCGAATGTTGAGGAAGCCGGGTCCGGCGATCTCGGCGGATTCGATTCCGTCGGCAGCGGTGAGGGCTTCGGCGATCCAGCCCGCCAGCTCGCGGGGATTGGTGCCGACCTTCTTGGCTACCTGCATGGCAATGTTGGTGGCGTAATCGCCGTGCTCGGGGTTGCGTGGTCGCTCGACGGTAAGGGTTTCGGGCAGCACGGATACGTCGAGGCCACGATCGGCAAGGACGCTCGCTGCGGTTCCGCGGAGCAGTTCGGCAAGGTCAGCTGGAGTCACAGGTATTCATCCTATTGCCTGCACACCGGAAGTGGAGACTCGCCTCACGCCTCGCTCTCCGTGAACGTGCGCGGGGCCGCTGTGGCGTGTCGCACGCCACTCTCAAAGTTTGCCCTCAGACTCGGAAAGTACAGTGGTAATGCCCGAGCTACCACCGCGTACCTTCATGCGCGGGCGCGCCACACCTCAAGCCCACACACCGAAAGAGCCCAATCGATGCCAAGCGGTTCCGATAGTCGCGGTCCCAACAAGAACTCCGGGGCCAAATCAGCCAAGGCCATCAAGGCCGCCAACAAGAACAGTCGGCCGGCCAAGAAGGGCAAGGGCGGCGTCCCCGCTCCCCGCCAGATCCCCTGGCTGTCGATCGGCGCCGGTGTGGCTGTGCTCGCACTCATCGCCGTGCTCGGTATCAATCTGTGGCCCAAGGTCGAGGAGCGGCAGGCCCTCGAGCCGTACAAGTACAGCTCCGAGAACAAGGATCCGTCCGACAAGATCGACGGCGTCCTCAAGATCGAGTACCCGGCCGGCCAGCACGTCGATTCCACTCAGCGCGTGGCGTACGACCAGACCCCGCCGTTCGGTGGCCCGCACGACGCCACCTGGGCGAACTGCACCGGAACCGTGTACGCCGACCCGATTCGCACCGAGAACGCCGTCCACTCGCTCGAGCACGGCGCCATCTGGATCACGTACAACCCCGATCTCGTCGACCAGGACCAGATCGACAGCCTCGCCGGACGCGTCAACGGCAAGTCCTACATGCTGATGTCGCCGTTCCCCGGCCAGAGCAGCCCCATTTCTCTGCAGTCGTGGGGCCATCGCCTCGAGATCGACAAGGCCGACGACGATCGCATCGATCAGTTCATCACCGCGTTGAACCAGAACCCGAACGTCTACCCCGAGGTCGGAGCGAGCTGCACCAACCCGCTGTTCACCCCGTCGACGTCGCCGTTCGATCCGACGCCTCCGGGCGCCGACGCCATCCAGATGGACGGCACGGGCGCTACCCCGGCCACCGACGAGCAGATTCCCGCCGGTGGATAGTCCGGTGAATAGTTCAGAGACCACCGATCAGCCTTCGAAGCCGAGTCAGCGCACCGCACTGCTGATCATCGGTCTGATCGGCGCGATCGCCGTCGGTTTTGCCCTCGGCGCACTGACCAACCTCCTCGGACCCGATGCGAAGTCGTCACTGACCGTTCCGGCATCGGATTCGGTGGACGTGGGCTTCGCTCAGGACATGAGCGTGCACCACAGCCAGGCCGTCGACATGGCGTCCATCGCCCTGACGAAGTCCACCGACAACGATGTGCGCACGCTGGCGTTCGACATCTTGACCACGCAGCAGAACCAGCTCGGTCAAATGCAGGCGTGGCTGACCATGTGGGATCAGCCGCTGTCCAAGGTGGGGCCGTACATGGAGTGGATGTCGTCGGATTCGGGCTCCGGCCACGGATCGCACGGGACTTCGGCCACGATGGACATGGCTCATTCCGGCCCGGTCGACACCATGCCCGGCATGGCGTCCCCCGAGGACCTCGCGGCTCTCCGCGCGGCGGAAGGCCTGCAACTCGACACCTTGTTCCTGCAGTTGATGCTTCGTCACCACGAAGGTGGGCTTCCGATGATGGAGTACGCAGCTGCCGACGCCACCGAGGGTCCGGTGCGCAGCCTGGCGCAGACGATGGTCAACACGCAGCAGAGCGAGTCCAAGCTGATGACCGACATGTTGGCAGCTCGCGGCGCAGTGCCGCTGCCCATGAACTGAACTGAACTGCACTGCACTGCACTGAGCTGAACCGAGAATGTTCAGACCCAACTGGGCCTGGTCCTGAATTTCAGGACCAGGCCCAGTTTTCTACCTCCGGCATGTCTTCGAGGTGCTCGACGATGTAACGCGAGTGCTTTTCGAGCTGTGTGCGGCAGAACTCCGCCAACTCGGACGCCCCGGCCGGCCGACGCTTGGAGCGTCGTAGCGCCTCGATCACCAGGTGGTAGCGGCTCATCTTGTTGAGGACAACCATGTCGAACGGTGTTGTGGTTGTTCCCTGTTCACTGAATCCGCGAACGTGGAAGCGTTCGGGACTCGGACGCCCGTGAATCAGTTCGTGCACCGCACGCGAGTATCCGTGGAATGCGAACACGACGTCGGTCTGCGCGGTGAACAAATCGAGGAAGACACGCTCCCCAAATCCGTGGGGATGCTCGGTTGGCGTCAGCAAGGCCATCAGATCGACGACGTTGACGACGCGGGTGATCAGTTCTGGCGTGTGATCGCGTAGCAACTGTGCAGCAGCCAGGATCTCCTGCGTCGGCACATCTCCCGCAGCGGCCAGGACCACGTCCGGTTCCTGTCCGCGTGCTTCGGTTCCGGCCCATTCCCACACCGAAGCGCCCGCCGCGCAGTGCTCGTGCGCTTGCTCGAGCGTGAGGTATTGCAGGTGCGGTTGCTTGTCCACGACTATCAGGTTGACGTGGTCGGTACTACGCAGGCAGTGGTCCGAGATCGAGAGCAAGGTGTTGGAGTCCGGCGGTAGCCACACGCGGATCACACTGGGTGCCAATGGAATAACGGCGTCGATCATGCCGGGGCCCTGATGACTGAATCCGTTGTGGTCGTTGCGCCAGCATGTACTGGTCAGCAGCACGTTGAGCGAAGCGACGGACGCCCGCCACGGCAGGTCGACGGCATGTTGGAGCCACTTGGCGTGCTGGATGAGCATCGAGACACTCACCATCGCAAACGCTTCGTAGCTCGCGAACATCCCGTGTCGACCGGACAACAGATAGCCCTCGAGCCAACCCTCGCAGAGGTGCTCGCTGAGGACCTCCATGACACGACCGTCCGAGGACAGTCCGTCGTCGTAGTCGGTGATCGGCAGTTGCCAGCAGCGGTCGGTTGTCTCGAACACGGCGCCGAGGCGATTGCTCGACGTCTCGTCCGGACAGAAGAGTCGGAAGATCCCGCCGCTGTCCTCGGTTTCCGTGGCGGCGTAGATGTCGCGCAGAAGCTCGCCGAGAACTCGTGTCGTCTCGTGGAAGGTCGAACCCGGGGATTGAATGGGAAGCGCGTACTTTTCGAGCGGCGGCATCGGGAGATCGACGCGAAGTCGCCCACCGTTCGCGTAGGGAGTGCTCCCCATGCGTTTGTCCCCCGCCGGCGAGAGCGCCGCCAGTTCCGCGGCCAGTGATCCGTTGGCGTCGAACAACTCGTCCGGACGGTACGACCGCATCCACTCTTCGAGTTGCCGCAGATGCGATTCGTTGGTTCGCACGCCGGACAACGGCACCTGGTGCGCACGATGTGTGCCCTCGACCAAGATTCCGTCGACGGTGTGCGGACCGGTCCATCCTTTCGGCGTCCGCAAGACTATTGCCGGCCACGAACCCGTCCACTCGTCGCCGCGGCGTGCGGCACCCTGCATCTCGCGGATCTTCTCGTGTGCCTGCGAGATCGCTTGATACAACTGAGGAAACACGACGTCGGGGTCGTCACCGGAGACGACGATCGGCGCCCACCCCTGGCCGCCGAGGTAGGCCTGAATGTCCTCGTCGCTGCTGCGCCCGTACACGGTCGGGCCCGCGATCTTGGCGCCGTTCACGTGCAGGATCGGCAACACCGCGCCGTCGCGTCGTGGATTGAGGAACGCCGGGAGCTTCCACGAGCCGGACAACGGCCCGGTCTCGGCTTCGCCGTCGCCGATCACACAGGCCACCACGAGGTTCGGATGATCGAAGGCAGCGCCGGCCGCATGTGCAAGGGCGTAGCCGAGCTCGCCTCCTTCGTGGATGCTTCCGGGTGTCTGCACACTCACATGGCTGGGCACTCCGCCGGGAGCCGAGAATCGCCGACACATCCGGTGGATACCCTCGGCGTCGTCCGAGACTTCCGGATAGATCTCCGAATACGTTCCCTCGAGATACGTCGACGCGACCAGCGCCGGGCCGCCGTGCCCCGGGCCGGTGACGTACAGCCAGTCAGCATCAGTGGTGACGATGTGCCGATTGAGGAGCGTGTAGATCATCGACAGGCCGGGGCTGGTCCCCCAGTGCCCGAGCAGTCGAGGCTTGATGTGCTCGGCTCGCAACGGTTCCCGCAGAAGCGTGTTGTCTTTCAGATAGATCTGCGCAACGGTCAGGTAGTTGGCCGCTGCCCACCACTTCAGGTCGAGCGCGAGCTGGTCTTCGGAATAGTGGTGATCGGTCATCAACGACTCCCGTACCTCACGAGGGTGCCCGAGCAGTCCGCCCGAGCCTGTGCTCAGAGCCGAGCCTAGGCGTAAAAAGCATCCGAGTCAGTCGGTACAGATGATTCGACGACCATGGTCCCCGGCCGCATCCTCGACTGCCTCCCGCGACGACGCCATGCCGAGACGGGTGCCGGTTTGGTCTTGGCCCCCCGTGATGCGCTACGCTAACGCAGCCCAATCGGCACACCGAGTATTCGGTGCGCCCCCGTAGCTCAGGGGATAGAGCGTTCGCCTCCGGAGCGAAAGGTCGCAGGTTCGAATCCTGCCGGGGGCACCACGAAGACGCAGGTCAGCGATTGATCGTCGACTTCTCCACGGTGCCGCACCAAAATATTCAGGGCAATCTATCCGACTACTGTCGATCTCATGCCTCGCATCGATCCTGCTCCCTCGTACACGATGCGTCAGCTTGCTGCGTTTGTCGCGGTAGCCGAGACCGGGACGATCAGCGCCGCGGCCGAGCGCTTGCACCTCTCCCCCTCTGCCCTGTCCGCGTCGCTCACCGAACTCGAACGCGCGCTCAAAGTTCAACTGTGCGTTCGCCGTCGCTCATTCGGCATTCAACTGACCCGCACCGGCGAATCCGTTCTGGTGCGCGCCCGGGCGCTACTTCAGCAAGCCGGGGAGCTCGAATCCGATGCGCTCGGAACCGGCGGAAACGTGTCGGGGCCCATCGCGATCGGTTGCTATCCCGCTCTGGGGCCGACGGTATTGCCGTCGATGATCGCCGGGTTCACCCGTGAGAATCCCGACGCGCAGGTGGAGTTCCGCGAGGACACTCAGAATCGGCTCCAGACACATCTCGAGAACGGCGAGTTGGACCTCGCGATCGCTTACGACCTGGACCTGTCTCCACAATTGCGCACAGTTCCGTTGGCCATCCGCGAACCCTTGATCGTCCTGGGTGCAGAACACCCACTCGCGCGGTCCGAGCGACCGATCCATCTTCCGGACCTCGCGGACCACCCGATGGTTCTCCTCGACGCGCCGCCGAGCACCAAACACGCGCTCGACGTCTGCCGCGCAGGCGGATTCATCCCGAAGGTTGCATACAGAACCGCGAACTTCGAGACGGCGCGGGCATTTGTCGGACGCGGACTCGGCTGGACGCTGTTACTCCAGCGCCCCAAGATGGACGTCACGTACGAGGGGCTCGAGGTAGTCGTCAAGACCATCGCTTCCCCTGTCGTGCCGTCGGTGCACGTAGTTCTCGCGTGGCACCAGAACACTCGCCTCAGCCGCGTCGCACGCGCTTTCATAGAATTCGTTTCACCCTCGGAACCTGCCCAATAGTCCCACTACCAGGCAGCGGAGCTGATTCCACGCATTTTCCGTGCAAGAACCTCCAATTCTTTCGCTTTTCAATTGTTGTGGCGCACGTCATTGTTTCTTCAAGCCACATTCATCTCGAAAGGCACTTCATGACCTCCATCGCCTCACCGACCGCTACGCGCACCGCCGCGACGGTCAAGGCGCGCAAGGCCGCCCTCGGCAGCTTTGTCGGCACCGCCATCGAGTGGTACGACTTCTTCATCTACGGCACCGCCGCCGCGCTCGTGCTCGGCAAGCAGTTCTTCCCCGGCACGTCCGATCTGGCCGGCACCCTGGCCGCCTTCGCCACCCTCGCCGTCGGATTCGTCGCGCGTCCCATCGGCGGAATCGTGATGGGCCACTTCGGCGACCGCATCGGACGCAAATCCATGTTGGTCACCTCGTTGATGCTGATGGGCTGCGCCACCGTTGCCATCGGCCTGCTACCCAACTACGCCGCCATCGGCGTCTTTGCCCCCATACTCCTGGTGACCTTGCGATTCGTTCAGGGACTCGGTGTCGGCGGCGAGTGGGGCGGCGCAGTTCTGGTCGCCACCGAAAACGCACCGGAGGGCAAGAAGGGGCTGTACGGCAGCGCACCACAAATCGGTGTTCCCGCAGGCGTACTGGTGGCCAATCTCGTCTATCTCCCCCTCGCCGCCTTCATGGACGACGATGCATTCAACTCCTGGGGATGGCGAATCCCGTTCCTGCTCAGCGCAGTTCTTGTGGGCGTTGCGATGTGGATCCGTCTCGGCCTCGAGGAAAGTGACGAGTTCACCGCTTCGAAGTCCGAAGCACCGGCGGAGTCCATGCCGATTCTCGAGGTTCTCACCAGACACTGGAAGACAGTGCTCCTCGCCGGTGGAACCTTCATCGCCACCAACGGAATTGCGTACGCGTACATGGTTTACGTGCTCAAATACGGCGAGTCCGAACTCGGCTTCAGCAAAACCACGATGCTCTTCCTCCTCATCGCATCCTGCCCGTTCTGGATGGCGGGAATGGCTTTCAGCGCTCACAAGTCGGACACTCTCGGACGCCGAACCGTCTACATCCGCAGTTCGATCGCCCTGGTAGTGGCGGCAGCGGTGTTCTTTCCGCTGATCGACACGGCGATCGTCCCGGTGATGCTCGTATCGATGATCGCCCTCGGCTTCACGCTCGGCTGCTGCGCCGGCCCACAAGCGGCGCTGTTCGCCGAATTGTTCCCCGCACACATCCGCTACAGCGGAGCGTCACTCGGCTACCAGATCGGCGCAATCCTCGGCGGCGGTCTGGCCCCGATGATCGCCACCGCGCTCTACGCCGCCTTCGACACCTCGTTCGCCATCACCGTCTACTTCGTGATCATTGCCGTGATCAGCTTGGTTTCCATCCTGCTACTCCCGGAACCTCAACTGATCCCGAAAAACACTGCCGCACAGAAAGCCTCGTGACCATGTCGACCTACTTTCATCCGAAGAAGTACGCCCCCGAGGACTTCGCTTCCCTGGCGCCTTCGGCCGACGCACTTCCCGTCGTGATCGTCGGAGCCGGCCCAGTCGGCATGGGCGTAGCCATGGGCTTGGCGCAGCGCGGCATTGCCGTCACGATTCTCGAAGCGGCCGATCAGGTCTCGTTCGGCAGTCGCGCGATCTGCGTGTCACGGCACAGCCTCGAAGTTGCCGAACGCCTTGGTTTCGGTGCCGAGCTGGACGACATCGTTCTGCCGTGGGTGGGTGGTCGGAGTTACTACCGCGATCAGGAAGTACTGCAGTTCCGGATGGCATCCGCCGAGCACGACGCGCGCGGACCCATGGTCAACGTCTCGCAATCCGAGTTCGAACAGATCATGACCGACAAATTGCTCGCCCACCCACTGGTGAACTTCCACTGGTCGTCGTCGATCGCCGGCATCTCCGGCGGTGACGACGAGGTAACTCTGACCGTCGACACCGCGTTCGGAACCCGCGAACTGCGTGCGGCGTGGGTCGTGGCTGCCGACGGTGGACGCAGCAAGATGCGCGAACTCAGCGGAATCCGCTTGCAGGGCAACAGCTACGAGGGCAACTACGTCATTGCCGACATTCATTGGGAATCGGAACTCCCGGCCGAGCGTCTGGTGTGGTTCGACGCACCCAGCAACCCGGGCTCCACGATCATCATGCACCGCCAACCACGGGACATCTGGCGCATCGACTACCAGCTCGACGCGTCGGACGATCCGGAGGCGGAGACGCAAGAAGATCGCATCCGTGACCGCATCACGCGTCACCTCGAATGGCTCGAGAGCGACATCCCCTGGACCCTGGAATGGTTCGGCTTCTACCGCGCCCATGCACTCGCCCTCGAAGATTTCACTCACGGCCGTGTGCTCTTTGCCGGCGACGCCGCGCATCTCGTTCCGATCTTCGGTGTTCGTGGCCTCAACTCTGGCATGGAAGATGCCGAGACCCTGGTGTGGCAACTGGCGGCCGTCATCAACGGAGCTGCCGATACCGCCATCCTCGACGCGTATTCGAAGGAACGTCGCAGCGCGTGGCAGCAGAACGTCGACAATGCAGGCAAGTCGACGCTCATCATGTCGCCCGGCAGTCATGGATACCGGACCACCCGCGACGCCGTACTCGAACTCTCCACCAAGCGAAGCGAATTCGCGCACCTCATCAACCCGCGCCAGTCGAGTGCAACGCACGCCCGTCTCTCGCCGCTGACGTGGCCCACAGCTGCGGGCACCGAGGGCGTACTACCCGGGGATCCGCTGGAGGACAGAGTCGTCCAGGTCTCGGCGGACGGTTCGAAAACCTCCTTGAACAGTCTGTGCGGTACTGGATTCGGTCTGCTGGCTTTCGGACTGTCAGCTGAGCTGGTATCCGAACTCGACACGCAAGCCGAGATTCTCGCTCAGGCCCTTGCACCGGAAACCGTACGGGTGATCACCGCGGGAACTAACGACTCCACGATTCGCGATGCCGAAGGCAATCTCGCATCTGCCCTCGGTGCTCATGTCGGCGAGATCTTCGTGATTCGGCCCGACGGATTGACGCTCTGCCGCATCAGCGCTCCCACGCAATTGAACGACGTGGCCAAGCACCTCACCGCCGGCACTGCGCCGACACACTTCGATACGGCACAGTCGGCGACAACTGCGGTGATCGACGACGAGGGCCACCGCGAGCACGTCTGGTTGGCACTGTCGAACGCACTCGACCAGGCTGATCCGTCCGACCGCGAAGCCATGTTGGTGCGCCTTGCCTTGATTCTCGGTTCGCAAGCTACGTCGACGAGTTTCGACGCAGCCCTGAAAGACGCAGCCCCGAAATCTGCAGCCCCGAAATCTGCCACCCGATAGTTCAGACACAGCAACTCGGCCGCGCAGGATTGTCTCCTGCGCGGCCGAGCGCATTCGCGGATGAAGCAAGTATTCAGTTGACCTCGGCCAATTCCTTTTCTTCCTCAGCGCGCCTTTCACGCACGGATCTTCCCCGCAGCGACCTTCCACGTACCAGCGGCGAGACGGTGATCGCCAAGCCCACCAGCGCGACTCCGGTAACCAGGATCAGTCCGGGATGGAACTGTTCGAATCCGGCGGTACCGGCACCGGATGCGGTGTGCGATCCGGCGGTCACGAGGGCGGTAGTGAGAGCGAGCACG
Source organism: Rhodococcus sp. AQ5-07 (assembly GCF_009707305.1). Classification (NCBI taxonomy): domain Bacteria; kingdom Bacillati; phylum Actinomycetota; class Actinomycetes; order Mycobacteriales; family Nocardiaceae; genus Rhodococcus; species Rhodococcus sp. AQ5-07. Next base: position 2,639,519 of record NZ_CP046099.1, read on the forward strand.
AGCGCCGCACCGACCTGAGCGGACGTGTTCACCAGCCCGGACGCCAAACCCTGCTCCGAATCGTCGACGCCGGAGGTGGCCTGGGCCATGATCGAGGTGTACCCCAACGCGAATCCGAGTCCGAGCAGGATGACGCTCGGCAGAATCGCCACGACGTACGACGGTGAATCGCTGCCCGCGAAGAGGAACCAGAGGTACCCGACGCTGAGCGAGGTCAGTGCCGCGATGATGAGCTTGGCACTGCCGTACAGGTCGACCAACCGTCCGACGAACGGTGATCCGAAGGCGACGATGATGCCCGCGGGGAGCAGTGCCATCGCCATCTTCAGGGGCGACCAGCCGAGGGCCGACTGCAGGAAGATCGTCATCATGAACTGGAAGCTCAGGTAGGAACCGAAGAGCGCGATGATGGCCAGATTCGCACGAACGATGGTGCCGACGCGCAGAAGCCCAAGTCGCACAAGTGGATGAGCCACCTTCTTCTCGACGAAAAAGAACGTCGCCAGAAGCACGGCTGCGACGGCGAACGAACCCAGCGTCATCGGGTGTGCCCACCCACGGGTCGGAGCCGAGACCATCGTGTAGACCGTGAGAAGCATTCCCGTCACCAGGGTGACGGCGCCGACGAGGTCGTGTCCCCCGGTATCTGCGGGACGGTCCCGCGGAATGAGGAAGTACCCACCGATCAGCGCGATGACGGCAAACGGAACCGGCATCAGGAACGTGAATCGCCAACCGGCACTGGTCAACAGCCCACCCAGGATCAGGCCCGACGAGTAACCACTGGCGCCGAACACGGAGAACACGGACAGCGCACGGTTACGGGCCGGGCCCTCTTTGAACGTCGTGGTGAGAATGGACATTGCAGTCGGCGCAGTGAAGGCCGCCGCCAGTCCCTTCACGAATCGTGATGCGATCAGCAGTGTTCCGTTGTCGACAAGGCCACCGACCAGCGAAGCGATTGCGAACACGGTCAGCGCGATCAGGAAGACCTTCCTGCGCCCGAGAAGATCGGCGGTACGTCCACCGAGTAGCAACAAGCCGCCGAATCCGAGGACGTAGCCGTTGATGATCCACTGCAGCGAAGTAGTGGACAGGCCCAGTTCATTGCCGATGGACGGTAGAGCGACGCCCACCATCGACACATCGAGACCGTCGAGGAACAACACGAGGCAGAGCACCGCGAGGATGCCCCACAGCTTGAGGGACCAGCCCTCTCCTGTGGCCGGATCCGTGGATTCCGTAGAACCCGGGGATTCCGGCGAATCGAATGGTTTGAGTGTCGAGTCTGTGCAAGTCACGTCAGCGAGAATAGATGCACATGCACTTAATGCACAAGCATTTAATGCAATTGCACGTAATCGAGTCTTCAACTAGAATGCGGTCGTGACGTCGGAATCGGAATTGCGCAACACCTGGCGCTCGTTGTCGACCAGCTACAACGACATCGCATGCGAACTCGATCGCCAGATGCAGTCGGCGCACGGCCTGAGTATGAGCGACTTCGAGGCCCTCGACCGACTCATGGACACCTCGTGTGAGCGTCCACGGATGCAGGATCTGGCTTCGGAGATGTACCTGAGTCCCAGTGCGCTCTCCCGCAGCGTCGCCCGCCTCGAGAAGGCCGGACTGGTTCAGCGAGCACTGTGCGAGGCTGACCGGCGCGGAGTCTTCATCGACGTCACCGACAAAGGTCGTCAAGTACACACGGATGCCAGCAAAATTCAACTGGCCGTGCTGGATTCACGCCTGCGCGAGCAGTAGCCCTACGTCGGAGCAGCACCGCACCTCGCCCGGCCGCCGGGCGAGGACCGTTCAGGACTAGACTGAGCACATACCGGCGCGCCTTTCTGTTGCCGTCGGCGATCGACAGCAGCGCAGCCGGCACGCCTTCACGCGATCCTGGCCGAGGCAATCTGCCAGCGTTCCTGCGGCTTCTGCTAGTCCCTCAGGCGCCTGCCTGACATCTCTACCTGCTCCTATCGAGAGATACACAATTGAACAACGCACGCACCCTTGGAGTCATCGGACAGTCGAGCAAACCGGCAGAACGCCGGTTGCCGATCCATCCTGCGCATTTCGATCGCATCGATGCCGAACTACGTTCTCGGATCTACCTCGAAGAGGGTTACGGCCACCCCTTCGGCTACTCCGACGACTACCTCTCGCGTCTGGTGGCCGGAATCCGCACGCGCAAGCAGATTTTGGCGGAAACCGATGTGGTTCTGCTACCGAAGCCGTTGGTGCGTGACCTCGCCGAACTACGGTCGGGTCAGGTTCTCTGGGGCTGGCCGCACTGTGTCCAGGACACCGAGCTGACACAGATCGCGATCGACAAGAAACTGACTCTCATCGCCTTCGAAGCGATGAACTTCTGGCACAGCGACGGATCGTTCAATCTGCATGTGTTCCACAAGAACAACGAGTTGGCCGGCTATTGCTCGGTACTGCACGCCCTGCAGTTGATCGGTTCCACCGGAGACTACGGCCGCCGTCTCACTGCTGCCGTGATCGGTTTCGGTGCCACTGCACGCGGCGCTGTCACTGCACTCAAGGCGCACGGTATCCACGAAGTGGACGTACTGACTCAGCGCGGCGTCACCGCCGTCAGCTCCCCCATCCACTCGGCGCGAATGGTCTCGTTCGACAACAACAACGGCGATGTCCGCGGCAGCCACGTCATGCTCGACAACCACAGCGTGCCGGTACCGGGCTTCCTGGCCGAGCACGACATCGTCGTCAACTGCGTACTGCAGAACACGGATGCCCCGCTGACGTTCCTGACCGAGGAAGATCTCATGGACTTCCAACCGGGAAGCCTCATCGTCGACGTCTCGTGCGACGAAGGCATGGGGTTCAGCTGGGCTCGTCCCACCTCGTTCGCGGATCCGACCTTCATCGTCGGCGACAACATCACTTACTACGGCGTCGATCACAGCCCGTCGTACCTGTGGAACTCCGCGTCGTGGGAGATCAGCGAATCACTTCTTCCCTACCTGCCCACTGTGATGGCAGGAGAGACGGCCTGGAAGGCAGACGAGACCGTCGACCGCGCCATCGAAATCCGTGACGGCGTCATCGTGAATCCCGCCATTACGCGTTTCCAGCACCGTTCGGCGGACTACCCGCACGCTGTCATCGCGGAATAGGCGCCCCGATCAGGCCTGGCCGGCTGCCGCGTTGATCGGTGCCATGTCGAAATAGTCGCGCCAGGCTTTGATCTTTCCGTCCTCGACTTCGAATACCCCCATGACCGGGAGCGCTACCTCGGCGCCGTTGATGGTGAAGACGTCGACGCGCTCGTTCATGACGGTGTTGCCGTCCGCGACCTGACGCTTGATCTGAAAGTCGATGTTGCCGAAGGCACCGACAAACTGCTCGATGAACGCCCGGACGGCCTCGCGACCGACCACGGGCTCCATCGGAATGTTGTGATAAACGACGTCATCGGTGAAGTAGTCGACGATCTTTGCAACATCGGCGGCCGCCCACAGCGCGCAGAAATCGGTGATCAGCTTGTCCGATGCCATTGTGTTCCAGCCTCTTTCGAATCGTTGTCGTAGGGTTCGATGATTGCCAGGATGCTTTCGATCTCGCCTGCCGGTATCCCGAAGTACTCGGTGACGAAAACTGTGACGGCCGGTGCCTGGCCAGGTGTTCCGAGGTCGAGCAGATACCGCGCGACGACGCTCTCGCCCCACTCACGCAGCGCGAGTTCACGTATCGCCACGATTCCGCGATATTGCTGCCCCTGTTCGAGCTCGTTGCTGATGAACGCGCCGGTGTCACCGGTTCGCTGACCGTTCTCGACCCGCCAGGCGTCAGTTGCGAATCGGACCTTCGTTGCGTCGTGAGTGAGCAATGCGTTCACGTATTCACGCGCCATGGCGACGCGCCCACTGACCGCAGACTCCGTGGAGTGCTTGGCAATTGCACCCAGGATCGACTCAGCCAACTCCGGTCGGCAGATCACGAGATCCGGAAGGTAGGGGTGAGATTCGTTGTAGAGCAGCGGCGAACCGTCGATGCGGCTGCAATGCAGCCCGGCCGCCTGTGCGACGCCGACGGGTGCAGCCGAATCCCATTCCCACTGCCCACCGGCGTGCAGGTAGGCGTCGACCTCGCCTCGCACCACCGCCATCGCCTTGGCGCCGGCCGATCCCATGTGCACCACGTCGGCGCCGAGTTCGGCTGCCACCGCTTCGGTGAATGCGGGTGGTCGCGATCCGCTGACTACTACGCGGAGCGGCGAATTCGCGGGAACCGAATCGGCCTCGTCGCCACTGGAGTACACCGCTCCGAGCGCCGGCTGAGCAACCGCGGCTGCGGTAATTCCGCTACCGCGCTCCCAAAGCGCCACGTGCACTGCCCAATCCGCGTGATCCGGCAAGCCGTATTCCTTGGAGCCGTCCAGCGGATCGATGATCCAAACCCGGGATGCGTCCAGACGATTGCGATCATCGGCAGACTCCTCCGAGAGCACGGAATCCTCCGGCCGTTCGGCGGCCAACCGGTCGAGGATGTAGGAATCGGCGGCCTTGTCGCCCCGGCGACCAAGCTCACGACCGTCGTCGACACCCAGGCCCTCGGCTCGGATCCCCAGGAGGATCGCACCAGCGGCCTGCGCCAATTCCGCCGCGAGTGCCTCGTCGGCGATTCTGCTGTGTGTGGATTCGCTCACCGGTCCAACACTTCCATAATTCGCAGCGCAAGTTCGGTAGGCGTTCCGTCTTCGGGTCTGATCACCAGCTCGGCACTGGCTGGAGCCTCGTACGGATCGTCGACTCCGGTGAAACCCTTGATTTCCCCGGCCCTGGCCTTGGCGTACATCCCCTTGGGGTCTCGGGCTTCACATTGCTCGATCGGGGTGTCGACGTAAACCTCGACGAACTTCAGCCCGGCGGCCTCGTGCGCCGCCCGCACTCGATCACGATCTTCGCGGTACGGGCTGATCAGGCAGGCCACTGCCACTGCACCTGAATCAGCGAACAACTGCGCCACCGAGCCGACTCGGCGGACGTTCTCGGCTCGGTCCTCGGCACTGAATCCCAGATCCGCGTTCAATCCGTGCCGGAGGTTGTCGCCGTCGAGGCGGTACGCCGGGATACCCGCGGCCACCAAGCGGCGTTCGAGTTCCACCGCGATCGTCGACTTACCCGAGGCCGAGAGACCGGTGAGCCAGATGGTGGCGCCGGCGGTCGCACGTTCCTCGCGAGAAACCTCCGAACTGTGCCAGACGACGCGCGATTCCTTGAGTGTCGGACCGTTGATCATTCCGGCCGCGACGGTATTGCCCGTGGTCTCGTCCACGAGGATGAAGCTGCCTGTCACGCGGTTGCGGCGGTAGGGATCGAACATCAACGGCTGCTGCGTCTTGATCGAGATGCGACCGATCTCGTTGAGGGACAGAGATTCTGCCTTCTCGTCGCGGTGCAGAGAATTCACGTCCAGGCGATAGTCGAGCTTGACGATCTGCGCTTTCGTGGAGCGCGTGGTGTGCAGCAACGAGTAGCGGTTGTTCTCCGACAGGGTGGTCTGTTCAGTCAACCAACAGACCATCGCATCGATTTCCTGCCCGACCTGCGGCCGGTTGTTGAGCCGACACAATTGGTCCCCTCGGCTGACGTCGAGATCGTCGGCCAGCTCGATGCAGACGGCCGAGGGCGCAAACGCTTCGTCGATCACGTCACCGCCCGGCCCGTGGACTGCCTTCACCGTCGAGGTGAATCCTGAAGGCAAAGCCACAATTTCATCGCCGGGCTTGAAGACGCCACTGGCAACCGTTCCGGCGTATCCCCGGAAATCGTGGAGGTCGGCATCTGTTTGCTTCTGCGGACGGATCACGTACTGCACCGGGAAACGCGCGTCGATCAAGTTGCGATCCGAAGCGATGTGTACCTGCTCGAGATGGTGCAGCAGAGAAGGCCCGTCGTACCAGGACATGTTCTCGGTCCGGGCAACGATGTTGTCCCCCAACAGCGCCGACACCGGAATGAACGTCAGATCGTGGACGTCCAGTTTGATCGCGAATTGCCGGAATTCTTCCTTGATCTCCTCGAACCGTTCCTGAGACCAGCCCACGAGGTCCATTTTGTTCACACACAGCACGAGGTGGGGTATCCCCAGGAGAGTCGACAAGAAAGCGTGCCGTCGCGTCTGTTCGAGCACACCCTTGCGTGCGTCCACCAGGATCAGGGCAAGGTCGGCCGTCGAAGCGCCGGTCACCATGTTGCGGGTGTACTGCTCGTGCCCGGGTGTGTCCGCGATGATGAACTTCCGGTGAGGGGTCGCGAAATACCTGTGGGCCACGTCGATCGTGATGCCCTGTTCACGCTCGGCGCGCAATCCGTCGGTCAGTAGCGCGAGGTTGGCGTACTCGTCGCCGCGTTCTCGACTGCTCCGCTCCACGGCCTCGAGTTGGTCCTCGAAGATCGACTTGGAGTCGTAGAGCAACCGGCCGATGAGTGTCGATTTTCCGTCGTCGACACTCCCCGCTGTAGCGACTCTCAGCAGTTGCGGCATCAGAAGTACCCCTCTTTCTTACGATCTTCCATGCCAGCTTCGGAAATCCGGTCATCAGCTCTGGTTGCGCCACGCTCCGTGATACGGCTCGCCGCAACTTCTTCCACGACAGCGGCCGGTGTTTCGGCCGACGATTCGACGCATCCGGTACACGTTGCGTCGCCGACCGTACGGAAGCGCACCAACGCCTCGTAGGACTCCTCGCCGGCACGAAGTTCGAGGAAGCGGGTGCGTGCCAACAACATTCCGTCGCGCGGAACCACTTCGCGACGATGGGCGTAGTAGATGCCGGGAAGGTCGATCCGTTCCTTCTCTATGTACTGCCAGATGTCGAGCTCTGTCCAGTTGGAAAGCGGGAAGATCCGAATGTGTTCACCCTTACGGTGTTTGCCGTTGTACAGGTTCCACAGTTCAGGTCGCTGCACCTTGGGATCCCACTGCCCGAACTCGTCCCGGAAGCTGAACACCCTCTCTTTGGCGCGCGCCTTCTCCTCGTCTCGGCGAGCACCACCGAACACGGCGTCGAACTTGTTGTCGCGAATTCCGCGCAGCAACGCGTGCGTCTGCAGGCGATTGCGACTCGAACCGACTCCGGTGTCCTCGATGACGCGTCCGGCGTCGATGTCGTCCTGCACGCTGGAGACGACAAGACGCAGGTTGAAGCGATCGACCGTGCGGTCGCGGAACTCGATCACCTCGTCGAAATTGTGACCGGTGTCGACGTGCATCACGGCGAACGGCAATGGAGCAGGCCAGAATGCCTTGGCCGCTACGTGCAGCATCACGACGGAATCCTTACCTCCGGAGAACAGGAGGACCGGCTTTTCGAAAGTCGCTGCGACTTCGCGGAAAATATGGACCGCCTCCGCTTCGAGTGCCCGCAAATGCGACAACTCGTAGGCGGGCGGGGTCTGGAGTGTTGCCATGTCTTTCGCTCCTGAGCATCACGTACTCCGTGCGGAACACCATTTCCGCATCGGTACATTTATGTACCGGACTGGTTCTAAATTGAACGCATTCACAGAATAGAACTCGTTCTACCCAAAGGTCAATGACCGGCAATCAGACGTCACAAACCGCGAACCGGACTCCGGCCACCAACTTCCGCCGTCACCGCATCCGCCGCCGCAACCAGCGCCACAGCCCTTCGCTCGATCTCGGCGCCCGTAATCGCCCCGCCCACATAAAGTGTCAGTACAAGGGCCTGATGCCCCTCGGCGTCGTAGGTCGGGGCCGCGATGAGACTGACGGGATGCTCGTCGTCAGAGCTGATGTCGCGCCCGAGGTACACCCTCTCACCCAGGCTCGACACCATCTCCCCGAGCAGTTCACGCACCTCCGGCGGAAGATCGTGCGTCGCAACGCCCGCCATCAGCGTGTGCAGTCGCTGCCCGACTGGATCCAGACTCTCGACCAGATACCCCGCAGCGCGACACTCGCGGACCACGTTCCACAGACGCTCGCGATCCAAGCGCACCGGCAGGCTCGGCTCTTTGCTCAGCCAACTGTCCATGTCGTGATCCGAACCCCAGAGGACGTACATCAGTCCGACCGGTGGTGCGAACGGGTACACCTGACCGACCTTGGCAGCGCGACGCGCTCCGATCGGTCCGGTCACTTCGAGAACGCTGATCTGATCACCGATCACACCGGACGCCGTGCACGTCGTCCCGAACTCCGTGCTCACCTTCTCCAGATGGGTGCGGGCAATGGGTCCGACGGCAAATCCTCGCTGAGCTGCACGTCCGGCCGCGATCAAGGCCGGACCGAGCCCATAGGTCTTCGACACCTCGTCCCGAGTCAGGTATCCACGATCAGCCAGCGCCGTGAGGATTCCCAAGCAGGTGGGCTTGCTGATCTCGAGCGCGCGGGCCAGTTCCGACAGCCCGAACCGCTGATCAGGGCGGCCGACGAGGTAGTCGAGCACCTGAACCACCCGTTCGGTGGGAGGCGATTGTCTCCCCCTCTGGCGTGCTGCTTCAGGCGTCTTCTCCGGTCCACCCATTGACCACTCCCTAGAACGCGTTCTATTGTCGAAATACCCAACATCTACCAAATAGGTACATATTTGTACCACGACGCTCTGGACCGGCGACATAGTCGGAACTGTGAGGAGCCAGCGTGCTGACGGACCCGTTTGCCGAGGCGATCGCCGAAGCCGAGAAATTGATCGAGACTGCGCCGCACATCAGATCCGAACAGGATCTACTGGAGGGATACCAATATCTGGCCGGCGGAATCATCGCGACGACGCATGCCGCCTGGGCCAGCGAAAAGACCCATCCGAGTTTCATCCAGGGCACCGGACCATTCACCAAGATGGGTCTCGACAACCCGGACACCCTCTACTTCGGCGCCCGTATCAACGACGACAAGGAATACAAGGTCACCGGAAAGCGCGGCACCACAGCCGATCTCAGCTTCCAGGTGTTGAGTGGGAACTACACCAACTCGAACGTTCCCGGCAGCGAAATCGCCTTCGACGACCGCGAGCTGGAGATAGACGACGACGGCAACTTCGTCGCTTGGTTCGGCCCCGGCCCCGCCGACGGACGAGCCAACTACTACACCCTGGCGCCCGGATCCTCGCAGCTGGTCGTTCGCGAGGTCTACAGCGACTGGAGTCAGCAGCGCGGCGTGATCCGCATCGAGCGCACCGATTCGATCGGGATCGCGCCGCCACCTCTCACCGCCGAAGAGACCGAGAAGCGTTACGCCAGGGCTGGGAAGGCACTGGTCACGCGGGTCAAGACGTGGCTCCAGTTCCCGGAGTGGTTCTACCTCAAGCTCACGGTCAACACCATGACCGAACCACGCCTGACACCGGGCGGGCTGGCAACGCAGTACTCGTCGGTGGGACATTACGAACTCACCGACGAGCAGGCGATGATCATCACCGTTCCCGCCTCCGACGCACCGTATCTCGGCTTCCAACTGGGGAGCCTCTGGTACATCTCACTGGACTACGTCAATCATCAGACCTCCCTCAACAACGGCCAGGCACAGGTCGATCCGGACGGGATGGTCCGAATGGTGGTCAGCGAGAAGAACCCCGGTGTCACCAACTGGATCGAAACCGTCGGACATCCGCGCGGCATTCTGCAGTTCCGTTGGCAGCGCGTGTCCCGCGAGCTGACGCCGCAGGACGGTCCCACCGTCGAAATCGTCGCCGTCGCAGATATTGCGAAGCACCTGCCGCATTTCGACACCAACACCATCACCGCCGAGGACTGGGCAGCGCGCATTGCCCAGCGCCAGGCCGCCATCGACAACCGAATGCTGGGGTAATCATGACCGCCTTGCTCGAAGACCGTGTAGTAGTCATCTCCGGAGTCGGCCCGGCACTCGGCCGCGCTCTGGCCCTTCGATGTGCGTCGGCCGGCGCGAGTCTTGTTCTCGCAGCACGTACGCAATCGCGACTCGACGACGTTGCGAAGGAAATAGTCGATGCCGGTGGGCGCGCCGTCACCGTTGCCACCGACATCACCGACCAGGCTTCCGCCGAGAATCTGGTGGCCGAGTCCATTGCCGCCTACGGCAAAGTCGACACTCTGATCAACAATGCATTCTCGATTCCGTCGATGAAACCGTTGGCTCGCACCGATTACCAGCACATCCGCGACAGCATCGAACTGACCGTACTGGGTGCGTTGCGCCTGACTCAGCTGTTCACGCCGGCACTTGCCGAGTCGGACGGCTCCGTGGTGAACATCAATTCGATGGTGTTGCGGCATTCGCAAGAGCGTTACGGCAGCTACAAGATGGCGAAGTCGGCCCTGCTCGCCATGTCGCAGTCCCTGGCCACCGAACTCGGCCCGCAGGGAATTCGTGTCAATTCGATTGCACCCGGCTACATCTGGGGCGACACCCTCAAGGGATACTTCGCGCACCAGGCGGAGAAGTTCGGCATGACTGTCGAGCAGATCTACGAGCACACTGCGTCGAACACCGACCTCAAGCGCCTGCCGACGACGGATGAAGTATCCGATGCGGCGATCTTCCTGGCGTCCCCGATGGCCAGCGCGATCACCGGCCAATGCATCGACGTCAACTGCGGCGAATTCCATCACTAGGAGCACCATGACTGAACGCACTCACGTCGGCACCGTCGAGGATCTCCATGCCTCGGCGACGCGGATGACCGGCCTGACGGACTTCGGCGTCGACGATTACACCGAGGCTCTGTCGGTCCTCCTCGAGTCTTACGACCGCGACGAGGATCTGACGCCCTTCGGCAGCAAGATCTCTCGGGTATTCCTTCGCGGCGCCTTGGTGGCCCGTCTCCTCAGCGAATCGGCGTGGAAGGAGCATCCGGAACACGCCGACGTCAAGATCGAGCGGCCGATCTTCGTCACCGGATTGCCACGCACGGGCACCACTGCCTTACACCGCCTCCTCACGGTCGACCCGGCTCACCAGGGCCTCGAGATGTGGCTGACCGAGTTCCCTCAGCCTCGCCCGCCTCGCGATACGTGGGAATCGAACCCGGTCTTCGCCAAGATCGAGGAGACATTCGGTCAACACCACGTCGAGCATCCCGAATTCATGGGCGTGCACTACATGTCGGCCAGCGAAGTCGAAGAATGTTGGCAGCTCTTGCGTCAGACGTTCAAGTCCGTGTCGTACGAGTGCCTGGCAAATCTACCCACGTACTCCGCATGGCTGAAGGACCAGGAGTGGTCGAACGCCTATGCACGACACAAGAAGAACCTGCAGCTGATCGGTCTGCCCGATCAGGATCGACGGTGGGTCCTCAAGAACCCGAGCCACCTGTTTGCGCTCGACGAATTGATGGAGGCGTACCCCGACGCTCTCGTCATCCAGACTCACCGCTCCCCTACGACGATCATTCCGTCGGTGTGCAGCCTGGCCGCCCAGGCGACAGAGGGTTGGTCGAACACGTTCACCGACAAGGTGATCGGCGAAAGTCAGCTCGAATTGTGGGCCAGGGGGCTCGAGCAGTTCGACAGTGCACGCGCACACCACAATCCCGCGCAGTTCATCGACGTCGACTATCAGGACTTCGTCACCGATCCACTGGGAACCGTCGAGAACATCTACACGCACTTCGACATCCCGTTGACATCTACCGCCCAGCAGTCGATGGAGGCCATGCACGAGGAAAGCCGCTCGGGTGCTCGCAAACCGTCGCACAAGTACACGCTCGAGGAGTTCGGCCTGACGAAGGAACAGGTGGAGGAGCGATTCGGAACTCGCTGACCACCGTTGGTCGACGACCTTGCTGACGACTGAAGCCCCCGCCGGACGGCGGGGGCTTCAGTACGCAACTCGGTCAGCTGCTGAAATGCTCGCCGAGCAACCGGTCCAACTCCGTCGGCGCCTCGTCGGGAATCCAGTGGCTCACACCCCGGAGAACTTCGAACCGATACGGACCGTCGACAAACGCGGGAGTGAGGGCAGAACCCTTGGGCCCGATGGCGGCGTCGCCGTCACTCCAGACGTGCAGGGTCGGCACGGTGACCCGGGCAGCTGCCGGGTTCGGCTTGGTCATCCACATCGCGCGGTACCAGTTCAGACCGCCGCGCAGTCTGCCGGGAGCGAGCATGGCGTTCAGATCGCGCCGCGCATTCTCCGGCGTCTGCCCACTCGAAACCAGGAACTTCTCGCCCAGCGATGATGAGGCCAGAATCTTCTCGGGAACGAAGGGTAATTGGAACGCCCCCATGTACCACGATTTCAGTCCCTGAGTGCTGGTCACCATCGCCTTGATGAAGGCCAGCGGGTGCGGAACCGACACCGTGGTAACGGTGTTGAGCAAATCCGGCCGTTCGGCAGCGACCTGCCATGCGACTGCGGCACCCCAGTCGTGGCCGACCAGGTGCACCTTGCCCACCGCGAGCGCGTCGATCAGCGCGACAGTGTCGGCGGCGAGTTCGGACCCGCGGTACGCCCAGCGCGCTTTCGGCCTGGCGCCGGGTGAGTACCCTCGCTGATCCGGCGCCACGGTGCGGAAGCCGCGGGTGTGCAGCAGCGGTGCGAGCTGATCCCACGAGCTCGAATCCTGCGGAAAACCGTGCAGGAGGACCACCACCGGACCGTCTGCCGGCCCTTCGTCGCGTACGTCGAAGGTCAGCCCGGACCGGGAGTACGAGGTGAGGCGATCCGCCGGTGTAGTCATAGCGCCACGCTAGCCTTCGTGACCCCTGTGATCGGAGCCTTTTCACCAGCGCGCAGGAACTGGCCTGTCTTTTCGATTCCGAATCCCGGGGCGAATTCGCCGTCCCGGTAGACGAGTCGGCCGTTGATCACCGTCGCGACGGCTGCGTCGTCGCTGCGGTTGACCATTCGGCTGATCCCACCGTACTCGGGGACCTTTGCCTCGAACAGGCCGTCCACCGACTCGTCGAGCCCGGCCGGATCGATGACAACGAAGTCCGCGCGGTCGCCCTGGCGTAGATGTCCGGCGTCGATGCCGTACCAGTCCGCCAGTTCACCGGTCAGGCGGTGGATTGCGCGCTCGATGGTGAGGAACGGCTTGCGGTCACTCTGAGCGTCCTTGACGCGCTTGAGGAGTCGCACCGGGTAGTTGTAGAACGCCATGTTGCGCAGATGTGCGCCGGCATCGCCGAAGCCCATCTGCACACCGGAACTCGCGGCGAGTTTCTTCGCGAACTTGGGCCGGTGATTGGCAATGGTGGTGCGCCAGCGAAGATCTCGCCCGTACTTCACCACCAGGTCGAGGTACGCGTCCACCGGGTGCACTCCGCGGATGTCACCGACCTGACCGAAGTTCTTGCCGATCAACGTCTCGTCCGGGCATCCCACGATGACCGCATCGTAGAAATTGCGATGCCAGATGCGGGGTGAGAACTTGTTGTCGTAGTCCTTACGGAATGCGCGACGGTACGACTCGTCCTGGAGCAGTTCGTTGCGCTCCACCTGGTCCTTGAGATGCAAAGCGGCGGCGCCGGCACCGAACTCCTCGAACACGACGAGGTCAATTCCATCCGCGTAGACGGTGAAGGGAACCGGAAGGTGCTGCCACTTGAAATCGGTCTTCGCGAAGCGATTGAGCAGTGGGGCCGCAGCGAGCATGAAGTACACGATCACCGGGTAGGCCTTCGAATCCGCACCGGAGAGCAGCGACGTCTTGAGCGGCTTCTTGCGTCCGATGGCGGAGCTTTCGGCGAAGAACGCCGCGACGTTCGGATGCAGGTTGATGGTCGGAGCGCTCTGCAAGATCTTTCCGCGATCGCGAAGGATGCGGTTGAGGAATCGGAACTCTTTCCACCGTGCATACGTCGACGGCAAAGAGCGAGAACGGTATTCGTCGCCGTCGATCTTGTCGAGGGCATTGGTCATCGACGACAGGCCAAGCATCCCCGCATCGATGGCGTCCTCGAGCATCGAGCCCATCCGGCCGAGTTCCGAGCGGGTCGGCTTGACCTTCTTGTCGGTGCCGCGCCCCAATCCGAGTACGTGCGTGCGGATGTCGGAGTGGCCGATGAATGCCGCGACATTGGGTCCGAGGGGAAGGGCTTCGAGTGCGGCGGTGTAGGCCGCGGGACCGGTCCAGGTCTTGTTCGCTTCGAGGATGCGCAGCACCGCGTCGTGGGGAACTGCTTCGACCCGGCTGAACAGGTCAGCGATTTCACGCGGGGTCGAATACACCGTCGACAGTGAGCAATTGCCGAGCACGACCGTAGTGACGCCGTGGCGAACCGATTCAGGAAGGCCTGGACTGACCAAGGCTTCGGCGTCGTAGTGCGTGTGGACGTCGACAAAGCCCGGGAGAACCCACTTGCCGGCCGCGTCGATCACCTCGGTGTCCGGCCCGATCTCCAGGCGCGTCGTGGACACCTCCGCGACCACGCCGTCTCGAATTCCGAGATTTCGACGCAGACCAGGAGCCCCCGTCCCGTCGAACCACAACCCGTCGTTGACCACGATGTCGAAAGCAGACACTGTCGGACTCCTCGCCTCACGTATGTGTTACCTCACGTTATAGACAGCGTTGAGTAAAAGTCAATGAACCTTCCGAACCAATACATAAGATGTCGGAATGGCCGCAGTCCCCCGCTCCCCCGAAGACCGTCAGAGGCAAATCCTCGAGGTAGCAGTACACATGTTGCGGACCGAGCCTTTCGACCAACTGTCGATGGATCGCGTCGCAGCCGAGGCCGGTGTCTCGCCGCCACTGCTGTTTCACTACTTCAAGAACAAGAAGGGTTTCCAGAACGCCATCCTCGAGGCTGCCTCGGCCGATCTCGAAGATCGAATGCGACCGGATCCCGAACTACCGATCACGTCCCAGCTGCGTTCAGGTATCGAAACTTTCGTCGATGCCGTTATCGAGCACCCCACCATTTACCTCGCCGTGATGCGGATGGCCGGCAGTGGCGACGTCCGGATGCGCACGATCTATCGCGGGATGCGCCGAACATTCACCACATGGATCGTCGCCGCGCTCACAAATCTGGGCATCGAATCGAATGCGACCGTCGAGGCGACCATCGCCGGGTGGCAGGCATTCATGGAGGAAATAGTCGTCAACTGGATCGACGAGCCGACCCTCGAACGAGGCGAGATGGTCGACCTCTGCGAACGAATTTTCTACCACTGCCTACCGGCGGCGGGCATCAGCGTGGAACAAATAGTGGCGGCCACCATGGCTGCGACGGCCAGTGAGTCCGGCGCAACAAAACTGTGATCTTCGCGCCGGGGTTTCACAGGTGGTCACGATTGGGTATCTTGCTTGCAGTGGCGCTGGACCACGACCCCAACACATGAAGGATCCAACATGGAGTCTGTCGAAAACGTATTGCCCGAGGGTGTCAAGCTCGAAGACGTCTTGAGTGTCCTCAAGGTCGCAGTTGCGGGCATCGGCCTCATCAGCGCACTTTCGGCATTCAGCTGATCGCAAAGCGTCATCGACAGGCCGGACTTCGGGGAGTCCGGCCTGTTTTTTGTTTCCGCTCCTGAACAATCCGTGAACTTTTCAGCAACTTCAGCGCAAAGTGGTCATTTCGACCAAAACAAGCGTCCAGTTTGCTAACTTGTGTCTGCGACACAAGGTCGTACAGAAACACCACGCAGACACAACCTTGTACATACAAACCTGTACATACGACACGGAGGACCGAAACATGGGTTCCATCAACACCCTCAGCGCCGTCATCGACATCATCAAGGTCGTCCAGCCGTTGATCGCCAAGCTCAACCTCAGCTGATTCGCTTGCACCACACCCCTGCCAGGGCGTAACTCGAAATGGGGCCGACATTGTCGGCCCCATTTTCCGTAGGTGCTCTATCTCAGCCGAGTGCCTTCTTGATCTCTCCTGCCAGTACCGACGCCAGCTGCGGCGGCACCGCATTGCCGATCATCGTGCGCACCGCTCCCCACTTACCCTCGAAGACGTAGTCGTCGGGAAAGGTCTGGAGGCGAGCAGCTTCTCGAACGGTCAACGATCGTGTGTGTTTCGGATGCACGTTGCGTGAAGCCGAGATCATCCCGAAAGTGGTTCCGACCGTGGACGCCGGCTCGTCCCACCGGAGGCGCTTGTACGTCGTGTTGTACCCGGACGACGGTCGCATGGCCGGATCTTCGTTGTCGTGCGCCGACATTCCTTCTGGTACATCACGCAGCCACCGCAAGACGTGCTCGGGATGCTCGACGGCCCAGTGCAGCGGGTCCGTCTCGCAAGCCTGCCCGGATTCCAACGGGGCCAGGTCGACGGTGGCATCGCGAAAAGTCCTCAGCGGTGCAACACCATTCACGCCGTGAGTCTTCGGCGGAAAACGCAGCGGCCCGATACTACTGTCGCGGCGGGTCGCCACGATGAACACTCGTTCCCGGAACTGCGGGACGCCGTAATCCTGCGCATTGACCGTGTTGACCGACGCGTCGTAACCGCATGCAGCCATCTCGCCGAGAATCCGGTCGACGACCATCCCACCGTCCGGGTCCTTCATGCTGAGCAGCAGTCGCACGTTTTCCATCACCAAGACCTTCGGCTTCACCAATTCGGCGAGCTGCAGCAGGTTCCGGAAGAGATGGTTGCGCGGATCGTCGCGGTCTCGCCGGCCGGCGAGGCTGAACCCCTGACACGGCGGTCCCCCAGCCAACACATCGATGTCCACTTGTGCCAGAAGATCTTTCACCCGGGCTTCGTCGATCGCCCGAATGTCCTCGCCGAGGCACCTCGCGCCGGGGAAGTTCCGATCGAAGGTCGCACGCGCCTCCGGCACGACTTCGATGTATCCCTCCACCGAAAACCCCGCCATCCGAAAGCCTTCGGCCATACCGCCACAACCCGAGAACGCTGTCAATACGGTGAGGCCGCCGCTTCCTGCCCCCGCGACGGCACGCCTGGCCACCGAGGCGGGGTCGTTGACCGGTGTCACTCGACGCGCACGGGTACTGCCGCTCGATCGCTTCCGGGGGGCCGCGTACGTACCCTCACGCTTGGCCGCTTCCAGCGCGGAGAGGGCCGTGAGAACTGCTCGTTCCGCCGGTGGCTTCGGATACGCCTTGTCGAGTTCCCACGCGGAGACGACGGCTGACGAGACTCCCGCTTGACGGGCGAACTGGAACTGACTGATCCCCACGTCCAAGCGCCGTGATCGCAGGTCCTGTCCCGAAATCAATTCAGTGCCTCACTCATATGGTCCGCTCGCTCCGGCAGCCCAGACTATCGCAGCCGACCCCGTGAACCGGGACCTCACAAGGAGGACCGGCAGGCGGTATGCCTGCCGGTCTCCGACACGAGCGGATGACGGGACTCGAACCCGTGTGAACGGCTTTGCAGGCCGGTGCCTAGCCACTCAGCCACACCCGCGTCAGTGAGTAACTCTGCCCTGAGTCACGGCGTCGAACCACAGTTCCGCTCAGCATGATTCGAGTGCGATCCCACCCGCCGTTCCAGTCTCTGGGAAAACTGCGAGCCCTTCGGGAACAAATCGGTCAGTCTCGATGCTGACTCCCTCGGCGGGCGCAGATCATACGAATTTCGCCCGAACGACCGAGCAGTTCGCCAGACCCAGACAACCCAGAAGGTTTCATGAGTGCCGAGAACACCGCCGTTGCCCCGCCCGTGAAGGCAGCTCCGCCCTTGGAGGCAGCCCCGCTGGAAATGAGCAGTGTCGACCGTAAGCCCAGCGTCGGGAAGATTCTTGCCCTCGGTTCCATGACTGCGCTCGGGCCCTTCACCATCGACATGTACCTGCCCGCGCTGCCGGATATCGGCGCCGATCTCGGGGTCTCGTCGTCAACGGTTCAGCTGACGATCACCGGAACTCTCATCGGCCTCGCACTCGGACAGCTGTTGGTCGGGCCGCTCTCGGACACTCTCGGCCGCAAGAAGCCGCTGCTCGCCGGGATCGGTGTGCACATCCTGGCTTCGCTGCTGGCGGTCTTCGCACCGAGCATCGCGGTCCTCGGCATCCTGCGGGTTTTCCAGGGCATGGGCGCGGCGGCCGCGGCAGTGGTCACCATGGCGATCGTCCGCGACCTCTACAGCGGTAACACCGTTGCCGTCGTGATGAGCCGGCTGATGCTCGTGCTCGGCGTTGCGCCGATCCTGGCGCCCAGCATCGGTGGCGCCCTCCTCGTCGCCCTCGACTGGCGCGGGATCTTCGTCGTCCTGGCACTGATCGGCGTCGGCACAGCGATGATCGGTGCTTTCGGACTGTCCGAAACACTGCCGAAGGAAAAGCGTCGCCCGAGCGGATTGAAGTCGGTTCTCCGCACCTACGGTTCGCTGCTCGGCGACCGCACGTTCATGGTCCTGACGCTCGTCTCCAGCGTCGGTATGGCGTCGTTGTTCGCGTATGTCTCCGGCGCGTCGTTTGTCTATCAAGATCAGTACGGCCTCAATCAGCAGGAGTTCGCACTGCTCTTCAGTGCGGGCGCGATTGCGTTGATCGGTGCTTCGCAGGTCAACGTCCGACTGCTCGATCGCTGGACTCCTCAGCAGATCACCAAGTGGGCCCTCGTGGCTGCAGTTGTCTCCGGGGCCGTCGTCATTGCCGTCGCGGTCCTGGAACTGGGCGGGCTCGCCGGATTCGTGATCGCACTGTGGGTCATGGCCGGTGCCATCGGGTTCGTTCTGCCCAACGCCCCGGCACTGGCGCTCGCTCGTCACGGCGAAGCGGCCGGTACTGCCGCGGCGATGCTCGGGGCATTCCAGTTCGGCGTCGGTGCGGCCATCGCGCCGGCCGTCGGCCTGCTGGGAAACACGAGCACAGCCCTGGCCGTCACGATGACGGCGTGTGTGTCGCTCGGTCTGGTCGCTCTTCTGGCTACGACCCGAAAGAGTGATACGACCCGAAAGAGTGAATCGGTCTAACCGGCAGCGGAGAACCACTCGCTGTAGAAGGTGGCAAGTCCCAGGACGCACGAGATCGCGACGAAGATCCAGAATCTTGCGATCACGACGGTTTCCGGCCAACCGAGTAACTCGAAGTGATGATGGATCGGGGCCATCTTGAATACGCGTCGGCCGGACGATCGGAAGACCAGAACCTGGATGATCACCGACAGGATCTCAGCCACGAACAGGGCGCCGATGATGACCATTAGCAACTCGGTGTGCGTCGTGACGGACAGGCCGACCACCAGGCCGCCCAGCGCCAAGGAGCCGGTGTCACCCATGAAGATCTGAGCCGGGGCGGCATTCCACCAGAGGAAGCCGAGGCACGCCCCGCCTGCCGCGGCAGCGACGATAGCGAGATCCAGGGGGTCACGAACGTCGTAGCAACCGGCGGCAGGCTCGAGGACACACGAGTTCCGGTACTGCCAACCGGCGATGACGACGTAGGTCCCCAGGATCATGCCCATCGAACCGGCCGCGAGACCATCGAGACCGTCGGTGAAATTGACGGCGTTGGACCAGGCGAACACCAGAATGCAGAAGAAGACCACAAAGCCGATGGCACCCATGGAGAACACCGAGATATCTCGCACATGGGACAGGTACTGGCTTCCGGGGGTGACTCCGTTGTTGTTGGAGAACTGCAGGAACAGAATGCCGAAGATGATGGCGCTCGCCAGCTGACCGACGGTCTTTGCCGTCTTGTTCAGCCCGAGATTGCGCTTCTTGCGGATCTTGATGAAGTCGTCGAGAAAGCCGACGATTCCCAGTGACGTCGCCAGCGCGAGAACCAGCCAACCGGATGCAGACAACCGCGGTAGCCGCGAGCCGAAACCGATGATGTGTGCCGCCAGGTAGCCCGCCCACATGCCGGCGATGATCGCGATGCCGCCCATCGACGGGGTGCCACGCTTGCCCTGATGACTCTGCGGACCCTCGATCCGAATCTCGTGCCCGAGCCCCTGCCGCGAAAGCACACGAATGAGAAACGGAGTCAGGAAGAGCGCGACGAACAACGAGACGCCACCCGCTACGAGGATTGAAATCACCCGTGGGACTCTACAGACGTAAGCGGCTGCGACACACAATCAGACAAGGCACCCGACCGCTTGCCAGCATGGGATGATCGAACTTATGTCTCCCCCCGCGCCGCTCCCCCTCGACCCCATCGAAGAGGCGCATCGTCAGTGGACGAAGCACGGTTGGAGCGATGTCGCGGACGGTATGGCTGCGGTCACGTCGGTGATGCGTGCGCAGCAGATCATGATGGCGCGGGTCGAAGAGGTACTCAAGCCTCTCGGGCTGACCTTCGCCCGCTACGAACTGCTGACGCTTCTCACCTTCACCAGGTCGGGCGCCCTCCCGATGGCCAAGGCAAGCGCCCGACTCCAGGTTCACCCCACCAGCGTCACCAATGCCGTCGACCGCTTGGAGAAAGCCGAGCTGGTTCGGCGGGTCCCGCATCCCAGCGATCGACGTGCGACGCTCATCGAGATCTCCGACGCGGGTCGCGCGCTGGCCCTCGAAGCCACTGAAATGCTCAACAGCAAAGTGTTCGCACACCCCGGACTCCAGCAGGACAAGCTCGAGCAATTGGTGACGATCCTCACTGAACTTCGCAAGACTGCGGGTGACTTCGATACCGGCGGCGCGCCCACCAAGTGGTGAACCGACGACCCGTACACACAAAGAAACTGCCCTCACACTCTCGACGAGTGTGAGGGCAGTTTCAGCTGTTCGAAAGTTCAGCGCTAACGAATTTCAGCGGTGCTTGAACTCGGCGGACCGCTTCTCCACGAACGCGGTCATGCCTTCCTTCTGATCCTCCGTCGCGAAGGTCGAGTGGAACACCCGACGCTCGAAGCGGACGCCCTCGGCGAGTGTGGTCTCGAAGGAACGGTTGACCGCTTCCTTGGCCATCATCGCAATCGGCAGCGACATCTCGGCGATGGTGGTTGCGGTCTTCAATGCGTCGTCGAGCAGATCGGCGGCCGGAACGATCCGGGCAACCAGGCCTGCGCGCTCGGCCTCTTCTGCGTCCATGTTGCGGCCGGTCAGGCACAGCTCCATGGCCTTGGCCTTACCCACGGCGCGCGTAAGGCGCTGTGAGCCACCGATACCCGGAATGACACCGAGCTTGATCTCGGGCTGGCCGAACTTCGCGGTATCCGAAGCGATGATGAAATCGCAGAGCATCGCCAGTTCGCAGCCACCACCGAGCGCGTACCCGGAGACTGCGGCGATCAGCGGCTTACGAGCGGCTGCGACGCGGTCCCACGGGGTGAAGAAATCTTCGACGTATGCGTCCATGTACGTCTTGGACTGCATTTCCTTGATGTCGGCGCCGGCGGCGAAGGCGCGCTCGGAACCGGTGATCAGGATGGCTCCGATGCCGTTGTCCGCTTCGAGGTCGGCAACCGCGGCGACGACCTCGTTCATCAGCTCGGAGTTCAGGGCGTTGAGAGCCTTCGGGCGGTTGAGCGTGATGACGCCGACGCGACCCTTACGCTCGAGGATGATGGTGTTGAAGTCGGTCACTACTGTCCTTCGGTCGAACGGTCACGGATGTCGTTGATGATGGCAGAGAAGTCCTGACCGCCACCGCCCGCGGCGTGGAAGCGACTGTAGAGTTCCGCGGCCTTGAGCCCGATCTCCGCATCGACGCCGTTGTTGCGCAGCGCATTTGCAGCCAGACCGAGGTCCTTGTCCATCAGCGCGACAGCAAAGCCGGGCTGGTAGTCGTTGTTGGCCGGGCTGGTGGGCACCGGTCCCGGCACCGGGCAGTTGGTGGTCAGTGCCCAGCACTGCCCCGAGGCGTTGGACGCCACGTCGAAGAGCGCCTGGTTGCTCAGGCCGAGCTTCTCGCCCAGCACGAATGCCTCGCTGATCGCGATCATCGAAATGCCGAGGATCATGTTGTTGCAGATCTTGGCAGCCTGGCCGACACCGGCGTCGCCGCAGTGAACGACCTTGCGGCCCATCACGTCCAGCAACGGTGATGCTGCCTGGAAGTCCGCTTCCGAGCCGCCGACCATGAAAGCCAGCGTGCCGGCTGTTGCTCCGACGACTCCACCGGAGACCGGTGCGTCGACGCTGCGGTGACCGGCCGCTTCGGCCTTGTCGTGTGCCTCGCGGGCGTCGGCGACGTCGATGGTGGAACAGTCGATGAACAGCGTGCTCGGTGTTGCCACCGGCAGCAGCTCTTCGTACAGACCCAGAACATGCTTACCGCTCGGCAGCATCGTGATCACGACGTCGGCACCGCGAACGGCGTCGACCGCCGAATCCGCTACCGATGCACCGTCTTTGACTGCCTGCTCCAGCGCCGCGGGTGCCAGATCGAAACCGACGACCTTGTGTCCGGCCTTGACGAGATTGGCCGCCATCGGGCCACCCATGTGACCGAGTCCGATAAATCCAATGGTGCTCATTAGTGATGCTCCTTCGGCGGTGATCAGTTGCCTTGCGGTTGAGGGGTGAGTCCGAGCTCGTTGTCGCCCAGCGGGGCGAAGTAGGCATCGACGGATTCAGCCGTGACATCTTCGAGGGTTGCCGGCAACCACTTCGGGTTTCGGTCCTTCTCGACTACCTGGGCGCGAATACCCTCGACCAGGTCGTGTGAGGCGAGCGCTGCCGTCGAGACCCGGAACTCCTCGTTGAGGACTTCTTCCAAGCTTGCTGCTTCCTTGGCATGTCGCAGGGATCCCAGGGTCACCGACAGTGCAATCGGAGACTTGCCGAGAATCTGCTCCGCTGCCTTCTCCGCCTCGGGGATTCCACTCGCTCGAAGACGCTCGACGATGGTGGAGACGTCGTCGGCAGAGTACGCGGCGTCGATCCAGCTCTGCTGGGCCAACAGTTCCGACACCGGAGCCGGCTCCGCGTACTGCGCCACGGCGTCGGCAACCGAAGACGACGCGAGTGCGGCGATGAACGTCTCGATGTTCTCCGACGGGATGAAGTGATCCGCGAAGCCTGCTGCGATGGCATCGCCGGCGCTCAGTCGCGCCGTGGTGAGCGCGATGTGCGTTCCGAGTTCACCGGGAGCACGCGAGAGCAGGTAAGTTCCGCCCACGTCAGGGATGAAACCGATTCCGGTCTCGGGCATTCCGATCATCGAGCGCTCGGTCACGATGCGAATGTCGCCGTGTGCGGACACTCCGACGCCGCCGCCCATGACGATCCCGTCCATGATTGCGACGTACGGCTTCGGGTAGTTCGCGATCTCGGAATTGAGGATGTACTCCTCACGCCAGAAATCGAGCGAACCGGTCTTGCCGTCCTTGGCGTCGTGGTAGATCGAGACGATGTCGCCGCCGGCGCACAGACCACGCTCGCCGGCGCCCGTGAGTACGACCGCCTTGACGTCGTCGTCGGACTTCCATTCCGCGAGTGCCTTGGCCATCGCCTTGACCATCGAGTGGTTGAGGGCGTTGATCGCCTTGGGCCGGTTGAGGGTGATGAGCCCCAGTCCGTCACGCTTTTCGATCAATACCTCGAGCTCGTCGCTCATGCTGCTCCTTGCTTTCCCTGACCTGATGCGACCACGCTTCGCGCGATGACCACCCTCATGATCTCGTTGCTGCCTTCAAGGATCTGATGAACCCGAAGATCGCGGACGATCTTCTCGATCCCGTACTCAGCAAGATAGCCGTACCCGCCGTGAAGCTGGAGAGCCTTGTTGGCTACGTCGAACCCGGTGTCGGTGGCAAAGCGCTTGGCCATCGCACACAACTCCACGACGTCGGACGCTCCGTCTTCGAGTGCGGCAGCGGCGCGCCACAGCAACGTCCTGGCCGCTTCGAGTTCGGTACGCATGTCGGCGAGCTGGAACTGCAGGGCCTGCGACTCGATCAGTGCCGAACCGAAAGCTTTGCGGTCCACCAGATATGCGACTGCCTTCTCCAGCGCTGCCTGGGCCCCACCGACCGAGCAGGCGGCGATGTTCAGCCGGCCGCCGTTGAGACCCTTCATAGCGATGCGGAAGCCGCTGCCCTCTTCACCGAGCATGTTGGCCGCAGGAACTCGCACGTCTTCGAAGATCACCTGACGGGTGGGCTGCGCGTTCCAGCCCATCTTGACCTCGTTGGCACCGAACGACAGTCCGGGCGAATCCTTGGGCACGATGAACGCCGAGATCCCCTTGGCACCGGCAGATCCGGTGCGTGCCATCACGACGTACACGTCGGAAGTGCCTGCGCCGGAAATGAACTGCTTGACGCCGTTGAGGATGTAGTCGTCGCCGTCACGAACGGCCTTGGTGCTCAAGCCCGCAGCATCGGAGCCAGCGCCGGGTTCGGTGAGGCAGTAGCTGCCCAGTTGATCCATCGAGCAGAGTCCGGGGACCCACTTGTGGCGCTGTTCGTCGTTGCCGAACTGGTCGATCATCCACGTGACCATGTTGTGGATGGAGATGTACGCGGCGATCGACGGATCGCCCTTGGCCAGCTCTTCGAAGATCCGGGCAGCGTCGACGCGGCTCAGCTCACTGCCGCCCACGTCTTCACGAATGTAGATACCGCCCATTCCCAGGGACGCCGCCTTACGGAGGACGTCCACCGGGAAATGCTTGGTCTGATCCCACTCCACTGCGTTGGGCGCCAGATGCTCGGCCGCGAAGTCGCGGGCAGTGTCACGAATCGCCCGCTCGTCATCGGTCAGAGTAAACATGGAAGGTAGTCCGATCAGTTCATCGTGGGGATGACGAAGTGGTTGTCAGGAGCGGAGTCTACGGAGCGACCCCCCTGACCTGCTTCCTTCTTGCCGGAAGGCCAACGCTGCGTCACCGTCTTGGTCTTGGTGTAGAAGCGGAAGGAGTCGGGACCGTGCTGGTTCAGGTCACCGAAGCCGGAGCGCTTCCAGCCACCGAAGGTGTGGTACGCGATCGGGACCGGGATCGGCACGTTGACGCCGACCATGCCGACGTTGACGCGAGCGGTGAAGTCACGCGCGGTGTCGCCGTCGCGGGTGAAGATGGAGACGCCGTTGCCGTACTCATGTTCGGTCGGAAGACGCAGTGCCTCTTCGTAATCGGCAGCGCGGACCACCTGAAGGACAGGTCCGAAGATCTCTTCCTTGTAGATGCGCATGTCCGAGGTGACGTTGTCGAACAGGGTTGCGCCGGCGAAGAATCCACCTTCGTGGCCTTCGAGGGTGAAGCCGCGGCCGTCGACGACTGCCGTTGCGCCCTCGTCGATGCCGATCTGCACGTAATTATTGACGCGGTCGAGGGCATCCTGGCAAACGAGCGGTCCGAAATCGACGCCTTCGTCGTCACTGCGACCGATCTTGAGCTTCGCGACACGCTCCTTCAGCTTCGCGACAAGAGCGTCCGCGGTCTCCTCGCCGACGGGAACGGCAACCGAGATGGCCATGCAACGCTCACCGGCACTGCCGTAGCCCGCACCGATCAGGGCGTCGGCAACCTCGTCGAGGTCTGCGTCCGGCATGACGATGGCGTGGTTCTTGGCGCCACCGAAGCACTGTGCGCGCTTGCCGTGAGCTGCGGCCGTCTCGTAGATGTACTGAGCGATCGGCGTGGAGCCGACGAAGCCGACAGCCTTGATGCGGTCGTCGGTGAGCAGGACGTCGACAACTTCCTTGTCACCGTTGACGACGTTGAACACACCCGCGGGCAGTCCGGCCTCGAGGAACAGCTCGGCCAGGCGCAGCGGGACGGAGGGGTCACGCTCGGAGGGCTTGAGGATGAAGGCGTTACCGGCGGCGAGGGCGGGGCCGGCCTTCCACAGCGGGATCATCGCGGGGAAGTTGAAGGGCGTGATGCCTGCGACGACGCCGAGCGGCTGACGCATGGAGTACACGTCGATGCCGGTGCCGGCACTCTCGGTGAATTCACCCTTGAGCAGGTGCGGAGCGCCGACGGCGAACTCGATGACCTCGAGGCCACGCTGGATGTCACCCTTGGCATCGGCGACGGTCTTGCCGTGCTCGGACGAGAGGAGGCGGGCCAGAGAATCCATCTCGGCCTGAGCGAGCTGCAGGAACTTCATCAGCACGCGGGCGCGCTTCTGCGGGTTGTATGCTGCCCACACCTGCTGCGCCTCTTCGGCATTGGCGATGATGGCTTCGGTCTCGGCCTTGCTCGCGAGGGGGACGCGGGCCTGCACCTTGCCGGTGTTGGGATCGAACACGTCCGCAAATCGATCAGATGTCCCGGGAACACGCTTGCCACCGACGAAGTGCGTCAACTCGTGAACCGTCGCATTTTCAACCATTGTGCTAACCCATTCCTTGCTCGTATGGACCGCCCAGGAGGCAGCAATGAATATGTCTACCATCCTATAGTTGGATGTCCATGTATGTCTAGAGCCCAAGGGCTGTGCGCCTTTATTAACCGCGGGGGGTTAATAAAGGCGCACAGCGCGGAGCGCGGCTGCCGCTTCCTGCGCGACTACTGCATCGGTGACGTCGTATCCGTCCGATCCCCCGCCCGGGCCACCGGACACCGCGACAACCTTGCGTGCCGAGAGATGCACCGCATCGACGCCGACTGCGGCGATTGCCGGGATGTCGTCGACGGTTATTCCGCCACCGGCCATGATCTGGATCCGGCCTGCGGCATGTTCGACCATTCGACCGATCTCGTCGAGGCCCTCGCTGCAGGTGTCCGCACCCCCGGACGTCAGCACGCGGGTCACGCCCAGGTCGATCAGTTCGTCCAGCGCGGTCAGTCGGTCGGCCACCACGTCCATCGCACGATGTACCGTCACCTCGACCCTCGCACGGTCCACGCATCCGATGATGCGACGCAGCACGACGGTGTCGATCGTATTGTCTTCTGTCAGCGCGCCGACCACGATGCCGGAAGCTCCACCGGCCACGGCCGCACGTACGTCGTGCTCCATCACCCACACTTCGTCGGGTGAGAACACAAAACCTCCGGCGCGCGGACGGATCAGCGGGTGAACCGCGATCCCCACTTCCGACGCTGCCTCGATCACTCCAATGCTTGGCGTCAATCCCCCCGTCGGACCGAGCGCCGCACACAACTCGACTCGAGTCGCTCCTACCGAACGTGCGATCCTCGCCCCCCGCACGTCCTGCACCGCCAGCTCCAGAACCGTCATGTCAGAAGGACTGCCACGACGGCTTGTGCTCGAGCGCATACCGGTAGTAGTCGGCAAGTTTGAGCGAACTGGCCGCAGCTTCGTCGATCACGACGGTGACATGGCGATGCAATTGCATCACCGAAGCCGGGCAGAACGCAGACAACGGACCTTCGACGGCAGCGGCGATCGCATCGGCCTTACCCTCTCCGGTCGCGATCATCACCAGATGCCTTGCATCGCTGATGGTTCCGAGACCCTGGGTGAGCACATGGTGTGGGACGTCGTCCACCCCGTCGAAGAACCGTGCGTTGTCGATCCGGGTCTGCTCGGTCAGCGTCTTCACGCGAGTTCTCGAAGTCAACGACGATCCTGGCTCGTTGAAGCCGATGTGACCGTCGGTGCCGATGCCGAGCAACTGCACGTCCACTCCCCCGGCCGCCGCGATGCTCTGGTCGTATCGCGCGATCTCTTTCTCCGGGCACGGCGCTTCACCGTTGGGACTCGACACCATCGCCGGATCCAGATTGACGTGATCGACGAACTCCGACCGAATCACCGAGTAGTACGACTGCGGATGGCGTTTCGGCAAGCCCAGGTACTCGTCGAGCAGAAACGCCCGAGCCAGCGAGAAGTCGAGTTCGGCATCGCGATGCCTCGCTGCCAGTTCACGATAGGTTCCGATCGGCGACGACCCCGTTGCAAGCCCGAGCGTCGTCGCCCCGGCTCTGACGTAGCCTTCGACGATGTCCGCGACGGTCGAGTCGACCTCCGCGGGTGTCGGCTGAATTACGATTTCCATGATTTTTCCTTTCCGGCGGCTTTTCCGCCGAGTAGTACACGCCCCAGGCGCAAGTGACGATCGGTGACCACGATGTCGGCTCGGCAGCCCACGGCCAGCGATCCGATCAGGTCGCCAAGTCCCAGCAGACGCGCCGGGCTCCGAGTTGCCGCTGCGACAGCGTCTTCCAGCGCGACCCCGCCGTCGAAGACCGTACTGCGAAGCACGTCGAGCAATCTTGCAGTCCCTCCGGCGATGGCACCGGAACTGCCGTCGGTGGTCGCGAGTCTTGCTACTCCGTCGGCAACCGTGACGTCGAGCGCACCGAGTTGGTAGTCGCCGTCGTCCATTCCGGCCGCGGCCATCGAATCGCTGACCAAGGCGATCTGGTCCGGTCCGACAGCGTCGAAGACCATCGACACGGTCTCGGGCGCAAGATGCACACCGTCTGCGATCAGTTCCACCACCATCTCGCCTCTCGCGGCAGCCGCCAGGCACGCCGCGACGGGACCCGGAGATCGATGGTGCAGGGGCGGCATCCCGTTGAAGAGGTGGGTTGCGCTGATCTGTCCGGCCCAATCCCCGTGCACCGCAGCATCGATGCGCGCCGATGTCGTTGCCGCATCCGCATCGGTGTGACCGAAACTCGGCACGATGTTGCGACGACGCATGATCGCGAGCAACTCTTCGAAGTTCTCGGTCTCGGGTGCCAAGGTCATGGACCGCACGGTCCCCCGCGCGGCGTCACAGACGGCTTCGAGAAGGTCCGGATCGCCGGGCACGATCGCCGCCGGATCCTGGGCACCGCAGCGAACGCCGTTGATGAACGGCCCCTCGAGGTGGATACCCAGAAGTTCTCCGCGTTCGACCAGATCGGCGAGCATCGTTGCTTGTCGGACCAGATCTGCGCGCGGTGCAGAGACCAGGCTGGCCAGCATTCCGGTCGTGCCGTGCTCACCATGGTGCGCCGCAGCGCGGCTCGCACCATCGGCGTCGGTGTTCGGGAAACCAGCACCAGCTGCGCCGTGGCTGTGGACATCGATCAGGCCGGGCATGATCACCGTGTCGGTGCGTTCCGGAATGACGACGACCGGTGCGGACGCCATGTAGTCCGCAGCCGAGCCGACCCAGCTGATCTTCTCACCGTCCGCGACCACAACTCCGTCGTGAATCTTGCCGATCGGAGACCCGATCACCGTTCCCCGCAGTACGAGCGGATCGCCGACAGCAGCCGAGCCTGATGTACTCATGCTGACTCGCGAATCCGCGCGACAGCTGCTCTACCCTCGAGCGGGTTTCGCGCGCCCCGCGCCGCAGCGGCCATGTCCTTGCACACCGCCAGATCGAGAGAGGCCAGTTGCGCGCGAACTGCGCCCAATGCCGGGACCGACATCGACAGACTCGTCACGCCCAAACCGACCAGAACCGGAGCCAACAGCGGGTCCGACGCGGATTCTCCGCACACACCAACAGGTTTCCCGGCGTCGGCGCCCGCCTGACCGACCATCGCGATCAGATCGAGGACCGCCGGCTGCCACGGATCGAGCAGTTGCGCCAGGCCTCCGGCCATACGATCCACGGCGCAGGTGTACTGGCTCAGATCGTTGGTGCCGATACTGACAAAATCGAGGTGCTCGAGGATATCCTTCGCTCGCAACGCTGCAGCTGGAATCTCGATCATTGCTCCGACCTTGCCGATCCCCCGCGAACGCGCAAGTTCTGCAAAGTCTTTCGCCTCGTCGGCAGTGGCTACCATCGGCGCCATCACCCACAGATCGGCGCCCGTCGCGGTGCCTGCCGCCGCGAGGGCGTCGAGCTGACTGATGAGGGTATCGGGATAGACCGTGCCGACACGAAGTCCGCGGATACCAAGGGCCGGATTCTCCTCGACCCCGAGATCGAGAAACGGCAACGGCTTGTCCGAACCCGAATCGAGAGTGCGGACCACCACCTTCTGTCCGGCGAAGTGCCCGAGCACCGACGCATACGTCTGCGCTTGCTCCTCCACCGAAGGTGCGTCGTGGCGCCCGAGATACGAGAATTCGGTACGGAACAGTCCGACGCCCTCACAATCCGCCGCCCCGGCCCGCGCGGCGTCCTCGAGGGTTCCGATGTTGGCCGACAACCTCACCGCGAACCCGTCACGCGTGCGTCCTGGACCATGTGCCGAAGCTGACTGCTCTGCCACGAACGATGCTTCGAGGACAGCGCGCTCGCGCATTTCTGCCGAGGGATCGATGGTGACCGTCCCGGTGGTGCCGTCGAGGATGAGGAGTTTTCCCTCCGCCAGCAGATCGGTTCCCGAGCAGTTGACCACGGCCGGGATTCCGAGCGACTTCGCCAAGATTGCGGTGTGGCTGGTCGGACCTCCTTCGGCAGTCAACAATCCGACCACGTCACTGTTGCCCAACGTCGCTGTATCTGCCGGAGCGAGGTCGCGCGCCACCAGGATGTACGGATGACCGGGAGCGGGGATTCCGGGCATCGGTTCCCCGCGAAGAACGGCCACGGCTCGCTGCCCGAGATCGCGCAAATCCGTTGCCCGCTCGGCCATGTACCCACCGAGCGCCGTGAGCTTTTCACAGAATGCGTCGAAGGCAACTGCGACGGCGTGTGCGGTCGGCAACCCCGATTCCAGGTTCGCCTTGGCCGCCTTCACGATGCCCGCATCGCGCGCCATCGCAGCCGACGTCGTCAGGATCTCCGCCGACACGCCCTCGACTGTCTCTGCACGCGAGAGCAGTTCCTCCGCGACGGCGTCCAGTGCCTCACGGATCCTGATCAGCTCCGCCTCGGGACTGCCGGTGATCGGGTCCGACGCCGAAGTCGGCTCAGGCGTGGAGAATCGCAACCACGGCGCACAGACCGAACCCGCGCTCACTCCGATACCTGCGATGCGGTTGTCCACACTCGCCGTCATCAGGCTTCGTCCAGTTCGGAGGCGAGAAGCTCTGCGAGCGAACCGACCGCAGCATCGGCGCCGTCACCGTCAGCACGCAACGTCACCGAATCCCCAAATGCGGCTCCGAGAGTCATGACAGACAACATGCTGGAGGCGTCGACGGGTTCGCCGTCGCCCAGCGAGATGGTGACGTCGACCGGCAGGTCGGCCGCGGCGCGCGCGAAGAGCGCTGCGGGTCGTGCGTGGAGCCCGACTCGGGATCCGATTGTCGTGGTTGCGATCGCCATGGTCAGCGTCCTCCCAGTTCCTTGTCGAGCTTGTTTTCCAGTTCGGCGACGAGCGGGGCGTCGGTGCGGCTGTCACCTTCGGCAGCCAGTGCCAGTTCGGCCTCGAGCAGCGCGGCGTCGGGCTCACCTGCGGCCACCTCGACCTCTTCTTCTCGTCCCGGCGTGCGCAGATTCCACTTCTTGATGACGAAGCTGAAAAGGAAGTAGTAGATCACGGCGTAGCCGAGTCCGATCGGGATCAACATCCATGCGTTGGTTGCCTTGCCGAAGTTCAACACGTAGTCGAAGAAGCCTGCGGAGAACGTGAATCCGTCGTGAATCCCCAGCGCATTGACCAAGGCCATCGACGTTCCGGTCAGGAGCGAGTGGATGACGTACAGCGGCCACGCGACGAACATGAAGGAGAATTCGAGCGGCTCGGTGATACCGGTGAGGAAAGCAGTCAGGCCGGTGGAGAGCATGATGCCGCCGACGAGCTTCTTCTGAGAAGGCTTGGCGTTGCGCCAGATTGCGAAGGCTGCAGCGGGGAGGGCGAACATCATGATCGGGAAGAAGCCGGTCATGAACGTGCCGGCGGATGGGTCGCCGGCGAAGAACCGGTTGAGGTCGCCGCGAACGATCTGTCCGCTCGCGTCCTGGTAGTCGCCGATCAGGAACCACACGGCGGAGTTCAAGATGTGATGCAAGCCGGTGGGGATCAGGAGGCGGTTCGCTGCGCCGTAAATGCCGCCGCCCACAACGGTATTGGAAGCAACTGCTTCACCGACCCAGTTCAATCCGGAGTTGAACAACGGGTACACGAATGCCATCAGGACACCGACGACGAGACCTGTGATCGCTGTCAGAATGGGAACGAGCCTGCGCCCGTTGAAGAATCCGAGATAATCGGGAAGCTTCGTTCGATAGAACCGCTGCCACAAGATCGCCGACAGCAAGCCCATCACGATGCCGGCGAGCACACCGTAGTTGATCAGTGATTGATCCCCGTTCGGGTCGGTCTTCCCTTCGAGGACGATGGGCGACATCGCCTTGAACACTCCGTCGATCACCATGTAGCCGACGACGGCTGCCAAGGCAGTCGAGCCGTCGGCCTTCTTGGCCCAGCCGATTGCGATACCGACGGCGAAGATCAGCGGCAGCCACGTGAAGACTGCTTGTCCTGCCGCAGAGATCACTGCAGCAGCACTGTGCATCGAACTGAATCGCCCGAGCAGGTCGTCCTGGCCTAGGCGGAGCAAGATTCCCGCAGCCGGCAGAACGGCGATCGGAAGCATCAAGCTTCGGCCGAGGCGTTGAACCCCGGCGAACACTTTCGATTCCTTCTTCGGGGTGTCTTCGAGAGTCATCAAGGACCTTCTTCGTTCGCCGGGCCGCGTCGCGATCGGCCGCTGGTTCTGGAAATTCGGGTGTCGTGCACGTGCTGGTTTCGTGAAAATGCAGGTCACGGTTCATGCTCGGAAGTGAGGGCAAAACCGTTTTGTCGAAACTGTTGTGGAGCCGGACTTCCAACGGGTACTGTCCGGTCATAACCAGTTGTAGTTTTACCTGGTCGAGGCGAGTTGTCAACACCCAAATGTGACATACGTAACCGGGATAGCCTTGACCAGCAACTAGTCAGCCCACCTGTACGACCGTTCAACGATCACGACCAACCCGACAATCAGGAGCAGCAAATGTCGAAAGCGGAAGCAATCATCAAGGGCCTCGGCGGCGCAGAGAACATCGTCGAGATCGAGGCTTGCATCACCCGCCTGCGTACCGAGGTCAAGGACGGAGCGAAGGTGAACGAGTCCGCCCTCAAGGCTGCCGGCGCACACGGCGTACTCAAGGCCGGAACGGTTGTCCAGGTCATCGTCGGGCCCGAAGCCGACACCCTTGCCGAGGACATCGAGGACATCCTGTGACGGTCGTCCTCGCCCCGCTGCCCGGCCGGGTCGTCGCACTCGCGGCTGTCCCGGACCCGGTTTTCGCTCAGCAGATGGTCGGCTCGGGCGTCGCGATCGAACCCGCCCGCGGTCAAGGCCCGCTCACGGTCGTGGCGCCGATCAGCGGAAAGATCCTGAAACTTCACCCCCACGCGTTTGTGATCTTCGGCGAGAAGGCCACCGGTGTGCTGGTCCATATCGGCATCGACACGGTCAAGCTCGAAGGCGACGGATTCACGCTCATCGCCGCCGAGGGTGACACCGTCGATGCGGGTGATCCCATTGTCAGCTTCGATCCAGCGCACATCGACACGACCGGCTACTCGGCGATCTGCCCGGTTGTCGTGATGGATTCCAAACCGGACACCGTCGAATCCCCTTCCGTCGGTGGGGACGTCGCCACAGGCGACACTCTGTTCGACTGGTCGGCGTAACGCAAAGGGCGAGCACACCGGAAGGTGTGCTCGCCCTTTCGTTTCGAACGATGGCTATTGGTCTCCGCGCGTTTTGGGCCGCGCCTGGCCCTGCACTTCCATCTGCAACTGGTAGCGGTCGGATCGGTACCAACTGCGAGTGTGTTCGACCGGCGCGATCTCACTGAACGACACTCGATCGAAGTACAGAACCGGCGCGCCTTTACGAGTGCCGAGGAGAGTCGCGATCTCCGTACTGGCACCATCTGCACTGACAGTCTGCTCTGCCCGGTCGATCGGCTTGTCGTACTTGTCAGCGGTCGCCCGGTAGATCGAACCCGTCAAGTCCATGTCGAGTAGACCAGGCAACAGTTCCGGATTGAACCAGCCGTCGTCCACACTCACCGGCTCGCCGTCGGCGAGGCGCAAGCGCTTGACGTGATAACCCTCGGAACCCGGTCTCATATTCAGTGCGGCAGCAGTGCTTTCGGGGACCGGCCCCTGCTCACTGACCAGGACCACTGTGGTGGGGTGATGCCCCTGGGCCCTCATCTCCTCGGTGAACGACGCAAGGTGCAGCTTGGACTGAACAGCGCGGTGCGCGACAAAGGTGCCCTTGCCACGCACACGCACGAGGTGTCCGTCATTGACCAACTGGCCGATGGCCTCGCGAACAGTGATCCGACTGACGCCGTAGTCCTGCATCAGGTTTCGCTCGCTGGTCATCAAGTCGCCAGGCTGGAGTTCTTGGGTGCACTTGCGCAGGAGAATGGTGCGCAACTGCTCATGTTTGGGTATTGCGCTGTCGCGCAAATGAACGGGCATCACAGCGACTGTCCCTCCGAGAAATGAATAGTCGTCTATTCGCCGACGATAACGATCTGAAATCGCGGGCAGGTCCCGACCGGACCGGTCCAATTAACGATACTGGAATTCACGGTAGGAAACTAGCATCAGTCCGGAGTTGTCCGATTTCAACCGTCCAACCGTCGGTAGATGGACCGTATTTCGTCCAAGGCGACGTTCTGCTGAGCCATGTCCAATCCCAGTGCCGCAACCGCCTCACGCAGACGGCGGATATCCAGATCGTCGATCGCCGGTCGAAATTGCACCTTCGGTAGCGCGGGGAGGGCAGCAGCGATTCCGAACCAATTCTCGACGTCTACCGGAACAGTCGACTCGTCCTCCACTCCCCCGATCAACTGCTCCAGGTCGACCCCGCGAAGTCTCAGCAACCTCAGCGGATCGGTGTCGATTCGCTCGGCAGTCAAGAACGCCACGGCCGCAGCATGTTTGCACGGCCAGCCGATATCGGGGCAGGTGCAGTCGAAACGGAAAGCCGACGGGCCGTCCGGTATCAGTTGGGCAGCAAGCATGTCCGGGACAGTGCCGGACACCAGTGCGGCAAGGCTTCCCGGCACTCGGCGGATTTTAGTGATGATGTCGTCGATATCCGATTGATCAAGGGTGTCGATCGACAGCGTGGAAACGAAAGGTTGAAGTTGGCTGCCCTGAACCTCGGCCGTCACCACTCCCGGTTCGATGTCGAGCGCCAAAACCTGACCCGAACGCGCATACGTACGCCCACGCGTGACACGAGGTTTGTCGCCGATCTCTTCGACGACGCGGACAAAAGCCTTGCCCCAGAACGTTCTCCCGAACGCTGGACGAGGCTTGACCGGCGCGGGTGCTCGCCGTCGGGACCCGGTGTACTCGCTGAAATCGGGGCCCTTACCGCGCGGACTCATTCGCCCACCGCGTCGTCGCCGAGTCGCAACAACTCGTCCAATTGCTCGACGCTCATCTCCGTCACCCAGTTCTCACCGGTCCCGACTGCAAGTTCGGCGAGTTCACTTTTACTCGCGATCATCGTGTCGATTCGCTCTTCCAAGGTTCCGACGCACACCATCTTGCGTACCTGAACGTTCTTTCTCTGACCGATGCGGAAGACACGGTCCGTCGCCTGGTTCTCTACCGCCGGGTTCCACCATCTGTCGAGGTGAACCACATGGTTGGCCGCCGTGAGATTCAGACCCGTGCCGCCGGCCTTGAGCGAGAGCACCATGATGGGCGGGCCGCCTTCACCTTGGAATGCCTCGACCATTGCGTCGCGCCCGGCTTTCGACACTCCGCCGTGGAGAAACGGAACCTCGGTGGTGAACCGGTCGGCCAGGTACGGCACCACTAAGTCCCCGAACTCACGAAACTGTGTGAACAACAGAACCTTCTCGTCGTCGGCCGTGACCGACTCGACGATATCTTCGACCAGGCCAAGTTTTCCCGAACGGTGTTGCCCGCGGCGCATCACCGGCGAACCGTCGCGCAGGAAGTGCGCCGGATGATTGCACACCTGTTTGAGTTTGGTCAGCGCAGACAGGACGGCGCCTTTGCGCTTCATCCCTTCCGTTCCCTTGATCTGCGCCATCATCTCGTCCACCACGGCGCGGTACAACGCCGCCTGTTCCTCACTGAGATTCGCTCGAACAGTCATCTCCAACTTCTCCGGGAGATCCGCGATCACGGAGGGATCGGTCTTGACCCGTCGCAGCACAAAGGGTGACGTGACGGCTCGCAGTCTCGAGACGGCAAGTTGATCTTTTTCCCGCTCGATCGGCACGACAAACCGTTTGCGGAACATCTGCTCAGAGCCGAGTACCCCGCGATTGGCAAAATCGAGGATGGACCGCAACTCGTCCAGCCGGTTCTCCACCGGTGTTCCGGTCAGAGCAACGCGATGGTCCGCAGGAATGCTGCGAGCAGCGCGGGCCTGAGATGTCTTGGCGTTCTTGATGTGTTGAGCTTCGTCAAGCACCACGCGCCGCCAGTCGAGATCCTTGAGCGCCGCGACGTCGCGGGTCATGAGCGCGTAGGTGGTGATCACCAGATCACTCTCACGAACTGCCTGTTCCAACTCCGCCCCGGTAGCGCGATCCGAACCGTGATGAATGTAGACGCGCAGGCTCGGCACAAATCGCGCCGCTTCACGCTGCCAGTTTCCCACGACCGACATCGGGCACACCAAAAGTGTTGCTGTCTTGGACTTCTCGTGCGCAAGTAACGCCAACAGTTGCAGCGTCTTACCCAGACCCATGTCGTCGGCCAGTACCGCGCCGAGCCCGAGAGCACTCATGTACGCCAACCAGTCGAGACCGCGTCGTTGATACGGACGCAAAGTCGCGTTGACCGTCGACGGTACCGCGACCTGCCGCGGAGCTACCGACTGATCGAGCAGTGCCGAAGCCCATCCGGTTGCCTTCACTTCCTCGACCGGCAGGTCTTTGAGGTCGTCGGCGATCAAATCCTTGATCAGATCGACAATCGCCCGGTCCCCGCTCGAATGCCGCTGACTGACAAAACGAGCCGCGCGGGCCAGGACGTCTTTGTCCGCCTGAACCCACTCGCCGCGCAACTGGACCAGATCGGACTTCGCATCGACCAGTCGGGTCATTTCCTCGGCGGTGAGCACCTTGTCTCCGAGCGCCAATTCCCAATCGTATTCCAGCAATTGGTCCATACCGACCGTACGATTCTCCGCAACGATCGGAGACGCCGCCGAGGTCACCCGCACACGCAGGGATGGAGACACCACGTTCCAGGCACGCGGAAGCAGCAGCGTGATCCCTCGCTCTCGCAGGACTATCGCGCCGTGTCCGACCAGGTCCATCACGACAGGAGTGGGCAGCAACAGGTCGAGACTGTCCTCGTCGCGCGGCACGTCGCGAAAACGTGGGTAAGCCTTGATCGCCTCTTCGAGTTTGCGGCTGCCGAGCTGGATACGTTTGGGATCTGCCCGGTGCAGTCGAACACGTTCGGGCGCTTCACCTTCGGGACGCAAACACACGTGCAGACGCCACAGCGCATCGTCGTCCGGATCGGAATTGTCGTCGAGTTCAGGCTCGATCAGCCGCAGAACCAGGTCCGGCTCTCCGGCGGTGAACGTCGACCCCCATTCGGCGAGTCCCTCGGCCGCTCGTACCGACACGTCGTCGAAAGCGTCCCCGGACAACACGGCCTGCCACACCGGGGTCTGCACCACCGGATGCGAGTCACCGAGAACACGACGGACGATCGGGTCCGTGAGTTCGTTCGTGATGTCTTCGATCGTCGCCCTCGGCGAGCCGACCGCCCGCTGCACCGGCGGCATGGCCACTACCAATTCGCCGATCCAGGCGCGCTGGCGTTCCCCCACCGACAACTGCCACCGCGGCCACCAACTCCCCTCGGCTCGCGTCAGCGCCGGCACCACCCGCCCGGCGCGCACCCAGCGGTCGATTCCTCGCGCCACGTGCACGAGAAAGTGCAGGTCTCCCGCGATTCGCTGGTCGTCGGCCTTGAACCGCAGCAGGAGATCGACTGCGTCCGGCGGCGCCAACGCGACAGCTGCGTACTCACTCTGCAAAGGCCCGCCAGGTACGGGCGGCATAGCGATATTCACACGATGACGGAACTTGCGATGCAGGACAGCACTGACCGGATCTCGCGGATCGTCGGTTCCGGCACCGTCGTGCCCGTCGACCCACAGTTTGAGCCCCGATCCCGGTGACCAGAGTCCATGCAGCATCCGACCATCCAATCAGGTGCCACCGACACCGCTCTTCGTCACCACCCTTCCGGACCGCCCTTCCGATCTGGCTGGGCAATAGGCTGGCAGTCATGACGACGGCATACGGCTTCTACCGTTCCGCTAATTCTCCCATAAAGTCACGGACAGTTTCACTCCCCAGGTAGTTGGGTACGTCGGGGTGCAGGTCGGGTCACGGCGCAGAGAGGAAACGGCCATGGAGATTGAATACAGCCGATACCCCAGCGGCAAAGTGCTGGTGCACACCGACCAAGAAAACATCCACTGCGACTGGATAGGAACCGTCATTGTCGACAAGGCGATCCGCGTGCCGGTGATTAGCTACAACGGCAGAGAGCTTTCGCTAATCCAATTGGCAGTTGAATTGAACGAGTCCTCAATATCGTGGCAGGAGTTCGAGAAGTAAGGTTCCCTCCTAGAAGCTGAACACGTTGCACTGCAAACATATTGAAGCCCAAACAAACAAAAGTAGCTCGGCAGCCTGGAGGGGTGAAGTCCAGGTGCCGAGCTACTTCTAGGTGCGACCCGCATTCGAAGGAGAATCGCAGTGCGGTAGATGTATTGCTACTAAGTGACAGCGAAGCGCGAAACAAAACTAGCCGCACCTGCCACTCTACCGCCGCGCCGACGACTGCGCCTGTAAACCTCAACCAAGGTTCAGCATTGCACGGTTGTCCTGCCTGTGGCTTACTACGCCGCCGCCAATTTCTGAGCCCAATTCTGTTGCGCTGCACACGACTCCAGCTCTCGCGTCTCTCCACAGATGTCGGTGTTTCTGAGTATGTTCTTGCATATAGCCCACCAAGGGGCCGCGATCACCACAGGAGGAAAAGACATGGCCGCAACGCACGGAACACATTGCAAGAAAGGTCACGAGCTGACACCCGAGAACACACTCTGGAGAAAACGCGACGGCGTACCGATCTACAAGCGCTGCAAGATCTGCCAGTACGCCGCCAACGAAGTATCTGTCCAACGACGAGTAGCCAAGGTGAAGGCAGAGATGGGGATCGAATGAAGAGCATCGGCCAATTCAACGGCACCCACTACGCCGACGAGTTCGAGTATCCGACAGACGAGCCAGCGACCGGCCCGCACTGCGCGAGCGCCACAGGATGCACCTACCAGATCCACGCGCAAGGTCTCTGCCGCAAGCACTACACCGCATGGAAGAAGACCAGAGAGGAGGAAACGACGTGAGTACCTATCTCAGCCCACTGTTTTACAAGGCGCGCACGGATATCGACCGGCTCATCAGGAAACATGACGGAATCTCAGCGGCCTCTTACGGTCTCTATCACGCCCTCATGGCGGTATCTAAGACAGATCTAACGGACGGCAAGTTGGACCTGGCCGAGGTCGCCAAGATGGCATCAAGTTTACGTCTCAAGACGTGGAAGTCGGCGCTGCAAGGTCTACTCGAAGCGGGCCTGATAACCGAAGTGACCGACACCTACGTCCAACTCGACTGGACCGGGCAGACCACACGAGAAGCCATCGAAAAACGGTCGGTGACCAGGGCAGACGGTACACACGACATACCGAAGATGCACGAAAACGGCGACCACACCTATTGCCGTAAACCACACTGCGACAAAGCTACTCAGTGGGCCAAGGGCTACGACGAGAACGGAGAGAAAAGGGTCACCCGAAAGGTAACCGGAAAGGGCACTAACAGTGACCCCACAGGTGACCACCCCCCGGTCCCTCAGAGTCAGAGTTCAGACTCCAGAGGCAGAAGGACTCTGGAGGATGAACCTGATGAACGCCAGAACCTGGCCTCGCCCGCGCCAGGGGGCGCAGCTCACCCAGAACCTGCCGAGGAAAAAGACACGAACCCACCTGTGGCCGACGACGAGCCGGATGAGGACTACACGCCACCGAAACGGATATGGAAGGAAGTCGGATGATCACAATCAGCATCGAGGGGTACGACGGGCCGACCGAGGAAAGCTACGTCGCGGTGGATCGGAACAACCGTTGGACTCAGCAGGTGATGGTTACCCGCGACGAGTGGACCGCGCTACCGCCGACCGAGTACCTGCACGACTGGCTACACCCGGACCGAATCGAGGCGCGGATCTTCGAGCGCATGGGTGGGCACTTGCGCTACTCGCTGGGCATCCGACTCCAGATCGTGAATGTCACCGAGAAGGGAATCCACCTGTGGCTGCCGATGGACTATCACCCGGAGCATCTAGGCATGGAAACGGGGGAAGTGTTCACGCCAATCGAGCAAGCCGTGCAAAAAGTCGTCGCTGCCAAGGACCGGGCTGTGGCCGAGGAGAGGGATGCCATTCGGGAGTGGCTGTTTCGCGAGCAGGCGGCACGCAAGTACTTTTCGGTACCCGAGGAGACCCCGGACATGAGAACGGCCCCCAGAATTGATCTGAGGGCTCGCAATCACTATTTCACCTAGAACGTGCACATCACATGACGGCCGGTCCGGGGGTTGATCTTCTCACCGGGCCGATACCAGGTAACGCCGTCGATTTTGTAGTCGGGAACAGTCCAGGCAACGGACGGTCCAACGGTTTCCGTACGGGATTCGAGTGCAGCGGTCATATCGAACAACCTTTCGAAGAATGCCAGACGCGGGTAATCCGGCAGCACCAATAACTATACCGGTTAGTGAACGATCGGTCCAGGAATTCCCCAAGTGAGCCACAGAGCAGTTCGCTCCGCTCACCAAGGGCATCTCGCTCCGCTCGACAAAGCAAACGCCTTGCGCCCCAACACAACTCAATAGTGCTTTTCCTCCCTGTGGCCCAAACGGGTTGCCGGACATATCGAATGAAGGAGAAGGCAACTTGATCACCAACAACGGCAAGCTACTCTGCAACGATTGTGGGAAGCCATTCGAAAAGATCGGCGGCATAACCTTCGGAGTCAGCGCAGACGGCGACCACTACTGCATCCGGCACTACCGCGAGCACTTCGGCCCCACCGCACTGGAAGCCTTGGACCGCAAGCACATTGCAGCATTCAAGAAGTTGTTCGGCATACCCGACGACGAGCCGAGTGCAGCGATCTACACCGAGTTCCCGTATCTCAAGAAACCGCCGAAACTACTTGCAGCCGAGGTCGGCCAATGACTACCAACCCGATCGTTGCAGCGCTGATGGTCCTGACTGCACTGCGCTCCGCCCCAGGTTCACGCTCCGCCCTCGAATTGAGCACCACCACCGGATTACCCCACGACGAAGTCACGGCCTCCCTGTGGGCATCTGAGAGGGCTGGTCTCGTCGCGAAGTGCCCGGATTCACGGCGCGGCTACCCGTCGAAATACCGGCTGACCGAGGCAGGCATGTGGTGACGGCGACGTGGAATGACCCGAGGTATGGCGACATCACGAAGCTGGACGTGACCGCCGAGACCAGACGACGACGTTCGAAGAAACTCGACAAGGCAGCAGACCGCCGACGCAAACTCGAATTCGCTGTAGTCGAGACTCTTCGGCGACACCCGAACCTGACACGTGGAGAGATTCACAAGCAACTCACTACGGACCGAGTACGCGCAAGCCTGGCGGCAGTGATCGCAGCTGTAGAGAAGCTCACGGTACAGCTACGGATCACCTACGAAGTGCAAGGCAGTCCAGCCGCACAGGTCTACCGATTGAACGATGGTTATTACTACGGACACAAAGGAACTGAAGACGATGACTAGCGACAACTACTCAGCATTGCAGGGGGACAAGCTATTTGCTTGGAAGGTCTCACGGCTTACCGAGCTTGCGATCGAGCTACTGCCCTTTGACGAACAGCAAGCGATCGCAGACAACCCCGGCATCTCTTACACAGTCGTATCGAGCCAGCTGGTCGAGTTTCGCAGTGCCGCTTATCCGGACAACGTACTAGTCCAGGCCGACGCCGAATGGCTCTTTGACGAGCTAGATCCTTCGGGGCCAGAACTCGAATACACTCCGAGCGCCGACGAGATCCCCGACGACATTAGCGAACTGACCGACGACTGACCGATCCCTGTGGAAAGCCGGAACCCTTGCCCGCACATCGGTTCCGGCCCACAGCTCCGAGCGCAATCCCGAAACTCCCTCTATAATGAGAAGCGCTAGGTCGCCCGGTTCAGCCGGGACCGCCAGCGAGACAGGATCTTCCCACCGGAGTCGAACTACCGGCCACCGTGGAATCGAGTCCCTGTAGATCGAGTGGCTTCTCATGCCCTCTCTTCAGCGACCACGAAAGACACTGCCATGCAACGCACAATGCTCACACGGGCACTCAGCACCGATATCAGTATCCGCAGCAATGACGGTCGGACTGTATTCGGAATCGTTGTCCCGTATGACGATCCACAACCGATCCACGACTTCGACGGCGAATACGACGAGGTTCACACCTTCGGCGAATTCAAGCGCAGCATTGCCGAGCGGGGCGATCGTATCAAGCTCTTGTCTCAGCACGACCGGCGAACAAATCCTCTGGGACGTGCAGTCCTGTTGGAAGAACGCCGATCTGGGCTGTATGCGGAGTTCAAGGTCAGCGCCACTCAGGCAGGCGACGAGGCACTCGAATTAATTCGCGACGGCGTTCTCGACAGCTTCTCAATCGGATTCCAACCAATCCGCGAGATGTGGAATGTCGGGCGTACCAAGCGAACCCTGACGGAATCCAAGCTCACCGAGATTAGTTTGGTCACGTTCCCTGCATTCGATTCGGCCAAGGTTGCCGGAGTTCGTCAACAGAACATCACTATTACCGCCGAGCAGGCAGATGCACGACTTCGCTTGCTACGGGCGCAATACCAACTCTAAGGAACAGCTATGAAGATCAATCCCAAGGACGCGCGTTTCGACGCACTCCGCAATCTCAGCCGCGACGAGCGGGCAACCAGGCTCACCGAACTGATGGCCGAGGTCGAACCCTTCACTACGCGCAGCGAAGCGCTCACCGCCGACGAGTCCGGCAAGCTCACCGATGCCCTGGACGCAATCGAGTGGCTGGGCCATATTCGCGAACAGGAACAGCGACTGATGAACCTGCACGACAGCAACATTGTCGACGGTCAGCCGGTCACCCGCACGGCCACGAGTACCCGCACCGATCCGACGCGCGATGCTGCATCTCGGAACACCGAAGCCGCTCACAAGGCCGGTAGGTTGACCGACGCGGGCGCTGCCAAGGTTGAAGCGCTTGTACGGGACGATTCCGTGTCCGCACGCTGGGCAGCAGTCACCGGAGATCCGAGCTACCGCAGTGCATTCGAGAAGCTGGTGCGCAATCCTGACAAGGGGCACTTGCTCTGGCTTCCCGAGGAGGCACGAGCCTACAGCGCCGTGGAGTCTGCACGTAGCATGATCGGCGGTGTTGGTGGGACAGGTAAGTACATCGTGCCGTTCGAGCTTGATCCTGCAATTCTGTTGACCTCTAGCGGATCTGCTTCTCCTATCCGCGAGATTGCCCGAGTGGTCACCACGACGAGCGATGCTTGGCACGGCGTCACTTCGGCGGGCATCACGAGTTCGTGGGTTGCCGAGGAAACCGAGGCCGACGACAACAGCCCGACGCTGGCTCAGCCGGAAATCAAGCTGCACAAGGGAATGGCGTTCGTTCCGTTCAGCTACGAGTTGGAGGAAGATAGCGCAGACCTCTTCGGGCAGTTGCGAATCCTGTTGGCAGACGCTGCACTCCAGCAGCAGAACGCGGCATTTGTGACCGGCAACGGTACGACTCAGCCGCGTGGCTTTGTGACCGCACTCGTAGCAGCGGGCGGTGCCGCTATCCAAACGGGTACCGGCTCAGAGGTTCTGGCATCGGGCGATCCGTACAAGTTGCAGAACAGTCTCGGCCCGCGATTCCAGGCCAACGCACGTTTCGGTGCATCTCTGCCGATCCTGAACACCTTGCGCCAGCAGGAGAGTGGAAATGGAAGTTTGCTCTTCCCAGGGTTGCACAATGTTCCGGCGACTTTGCTGGGCCGACCTGCCCACGAAATCAGCGGGATGGACGGCGTGATAAATGCAGCGGCCACCGAGGCGAACTACTCCCTGGTTTACGCGGACTGGTCGAACTATGTCGTGGTAGACAAGCTGGGTAGCTCAATCGAACTGG
This sequence comes from Rhodococcus sp. AQ5-07, assembly GCF_009707305.1. Classification (NCBI taxonomy): domain Bacteria; kingdom Bacillati; phylum Actinomycetota; class Actinomycetes; order Mycobacteriales; family Nocardiaceae; genus Rhodococcus; species Rhodococcus sp. AQ5-07. Next base: position 2,683,400 of record NZ_CP046099.1, read on the forward strand.
TGCAGAACCTCTTCGGGGCAAACAACCGCCCTACGGGTCAGCGCGGCATTCTGCTTCACTACCGTGTGGGCGCAGACGTTGTGAATCCCAACGCGTTCCGGTTGCTGAACATCGCTACCACGGCGTAACGACTTCTCTCCCTTGTTGCTTCGTGAGTGTCTCGACAAGGGAGGGGCCGACCGGCAGAGCGCGTGCGAGCCTACGCCGGTCATCAGGTCGCAGAGGGGGCGACGTTCTATGCCAGCCTTGCCCTCTCTGTGGCCTACAACGGATTCCGAGCGCCTTGGTCGATCCCTGGTAGCTCGGATAGGTCCGGCGACCGAGTCGGCAATCATTGCGCCTGTTAATTCGGTGCGGCATCGAGACCGACCTAGGCCGGGGCGCGTAGAGGTGAATCACTCTGCATGCCCTGGCCTTTGGTGCATCAACACACTTGCTACAAAGACTAGGACATATTGAAAGCTGAAGGAGTGCACGTCATGTCAGGATCGAATATTTACAGCACCTACGAGTGGAGACAGGTCCGCGCCTACTTCAAGAAACATGAGCCAGCGGAGGGATACGAGTGTGCTATCTGTGGCGACCTAGTGAATCCACAGGCCCCCCCTCGCAGTCGAGGGACACTCAGCATTGACCATCGGATACCCGTAGCTAAAGGTGGTGCGCCATACAGCCTGGACAACCTACGCCCGACTCACCTGGCCTGCAACAGTTCGCGCTGTGCTCGTGGTGATGCCGAGGTCGAGATGATGCAGCCCACAGGCTCGCAAGTCTGGTGAGTCTCAGTGCCACTGTGTATCTCAATAAGTACACATGACATGCATTGCAACACACACCAACACACTGTCTCATGCTATGCACCACACACACTCATTGCACCATGCCTAGTGTGAGTCAGTGTGTGCATGCCTTGTGTGCCTTGCCTTGTGCTACTACCTCATGCCTTGCACTGCAATGCATCTCAGTACCAACTACCTTGTGTCACTGTACTGATGCACACCATGTGACACCACACCACCATGTGTGCATGCAGATCCCTTGCCTTGCAGTGTTGTCTGCCTAGCTTGTTGCCCAACTCCACACTGATGCAACCACACTCATGTGCAATGACGTTCTGATGACTGCAATGCGCAACTGTCCACCACCTGTTGCGTTCAGCCAGACGTTGACCACCACTGTGCCGACGACGCAGCCTGCCAGCTTGGTAGCCACCAGTGAGAGCCAAGCCACCGTGAAGAGCCACGCTGCTACGAGCTTGAGCCCTCGATGTGCCGCAGCCTTCAGTAAGTCACGCTCGTCGCCGTGCGGAAGCTCAGCCCTGATTGATTCGATGTATGTCGTCACGCTCGCTTACCCCTTTCGATGTATTCCACTTGGAATTCATAACCGCTCTAATGCGCGATCTATTCCTTCGATATCTACGACGCTACACCAATTCTTTTATTAGTGAATCGGTAGGAGCGCACACGAAAGAATAGGTGCACTACCCCTCACGGTAGGGGGGCGTCTAATTCCAGGCGTCCTGGTGAACGGCCATTCACCCCGCGTCGACCAATTTCTCTCTCCGATGTAAAAATTCTTAGCAAGGCGAAACGAGTCAGCATAACTGCAGGTCAGAGTGCTAACGCTGGTTTGTGCTGTATCCCCAGGTGCCCGAAATAGGCCGAAAACAGGGTCATTTCGAGAATCTGCCATGGGACGACACGAATCGACCGCGTGCAGTGCGGTGGGCATTCGTGAATCTGGGACTAAATCCAATAGCCGTTATGAATCTACTGATCCAATTAATTGCCTATTCCGAAGTCGGCAGAATACCGCCGTTTCGATGGGTAGTGTATTTCGCTTCAGTTATACGGAGCATTGTTCTACGGCTTTTCGGGAACTTTCTGTAAGCCTTATATCGAAAAGCGTATGCGGCAATTTTGGTTTGACTCGGAATTGGTGTCAGGGAATCATCCGAGAGTGTCCATACCAAGCAACCATGACCCTCGATACGAGCTGGCAGATCAGGCCCCTCGAATGGGTCGCGATTGGCTTCGTAGTCAATGCCAATGGACCCATCTCCGGAACGAATGCCGACGTTTGCAATAGTGGTTGCTTCCGCACCGAGATTGAGAACAACTAGATTCAGCGTGTCCTTCGACGGCGAGCCAACGCTTACCGATTGCCTCATTTCGACCGAGATTCTGGGCCAACGAATCCATGTCAGCGCGAAGCTCCACACCAGCGAGACGATCGACAACACAAGGGCGGCAACTGACATGCGCGAGAGCATACCGCCTAGTCCGCACTCCACCAGTCAGAGTCAATCGGAATCGTCTTCTTCGCCACGATTTCTACAGTGTCGGGGTCGAATACTCTTCGCGGATTGCGCACCTTCACTCTCAGAATCGTCACCTTCAAGCACTCTCTGACGACCTCGCGCCTGTCCAGAATGTCGAGAGAATCCCACACGGCTTTTGTGTCTCCATCAGCGAATTTCTGCAGTACCGGATTACCTACCTGACGCGCTCTGGCTTCGGCGGCTTCGATCTTCGGCAGTAGGGACTGTTCCATCTGCTCTGCCATACGTGCCCGTGTGGCCGCCGAGATATTGGCATTGGTCAGCTCCAGAATTTCAGCGTCAAGTTGCTGTCTCAGCTCGCGGGCAAGTTCGGCAGCTTCCCTGGCAGCTTTGTCGTCGCCATACATAGCGGCAGCGGCCCGCACATGATCCGAAAAGAACTCCACTACAGCCGATTCCACATGCCTGTCCAGCTCGTCTGCAGCGCGCTTTACGTGACTGTCCGGGCAACGGTATCGAGGCCGAAGGTCTGATTTCATATTGGAGTGCTTGACTCCCTTGCCGCACACCTCACAGGTAGCTATGCCCGAAAGTAGATGCGTTATTTGGCTTCCCCAGGTGCGAGAACGTGAGGGATCGGTGAGCATGGCAACCAGTCGAGTGTGTTCGCCTTCGGTTATCAGCGGTTCCCAATCGCCCTGTGTGCGTGAGATCTCGACTCTCTCGCCGGTTTGCTTGTCGTGACGCCGACGCACGTGGATACCGGCATAGGTCGGACTGAGCACCATCGAACGCAAACCCTTGCCGCCGATCTTCGCCCAACCACTTCCCTGCCTTCCGACACCCCGACTAGGCGCAGGTGCTCCACGTTCTGCAAACTCTTTCGCCAGGCTTCGCAGCGATTCCCCTGCCAGCAGTCGGCGCACAGCCTCTTGAAGGATCGGTGCGGCTTCGGAATCCACAGTCCAGCCGTCGGGACCGCGCACATAGCCGAAGGGCATCCACCCGTTGTGTGTCCCTGTGGCAGCGGTCCGATCCTTCGCCCTCATGATCCGCTTGCGCGACAGCGCTACCTCTAGTTCGGCATTCTGAGCCGCGATACCGAGCATGTAGTTATCGTTCGGCTCGTTCAAGTCGTACAGCCGCCCGCCGACGAACCACTGCACGCCGAGGTCTGCGCAGAAATCCCGTAGCTCTGCGAACTCACCGAGCTTGCGCGTGATCCGAGACGACTCCCAAGACACCAGCACCACGCCACGCCGCAACAGTTCCCGCAGGCGCAGAAATCCTGGTCGAGTGCCATGGGAGTACCGCGATGCGCCTATGTCGTTGTCGACCACCACGTCAATCACCGGCCAGCCTTCGACCTCGCAGGTCCGCCTGCAATCGGCTTCCTGTTCCGATACCGACCGTGCACGGCCTGACTGGTCGCTGGACACGCGGCAGTAGATCACTGCTCCATCAATCGACGCCATGGCTGGTACCTTCCAATCGTTGCGAATGCCCTGGTCACATGGTACTTCTATATGGGTGACTTTGGCATACGGCTTCACCGAGTACGGCGGACCCGACACACAGTCCTACTTCGACGTCACCCTGCCCCCACCCGGTGCCGGCCAACTGCTGGTGTCGGTCCGAGCGGCGGGCGTCAACCCAGCTGACTGGAAAGTTCGCGCGGGTACTCGAAAAGATACTGTCCCGGTCACGCTGCCTGCGGTTCTGGGCCGCGAAGTGTCCGGTGTTGTCATCGGAGTAGGTCCGCGGGTCACCGAGTTCGAGGTCGGCGACGAAGTGTTCGGCGCTACCGCTACCGGCTTCGGCGGCTACGCCGCGTCGACATTGCTCAACGTCTCCTCGGCAGCACACAAGCCGCCGACCGTGTCCTGGGCCGATGCCTCGGTGCTGACGGTTGCGGCGGGAACGGCTTACGACGCTCTCCACGGTCTGGATCTGAAACCCGGGGCAACACTCCTGCTCCTCGGCGCCGGCGGCGGCGTTGGTCGAAGCACGACCGCGCTTGCGGTGTCTCGCGGCATCGACGTCATCGGCGTCGCGAGTGAATCCAAGCGAACCTCGATCGAGGGCGCGGGAGCACGGTGGGTTGCGTCGGGAGACGCCTTCGCAGGCGAAGTGTCCGCGTTGTACCCAGACGGAGTGGACGCGGTTTTCGACCTGGTCGGCGGGGACACTCTCACTCGCGGCGCTGAGCTCGCCCGACCGGACGCGCCGATCCTGAGCATCGCCGATCCTCTGGCGGCGAGCCGACTCGGCGGCGGCGGTGTCGAACGCCGAAGGACTACAGCAGTATTCACGGAGGTCGCGGCGCTCGTGGCCGACGGGACCCTCGACCCGTCCGTGTCCGGCCGTTACCCATTCTCCCGCGCTGGGGAAGCGCTCGCTGCAGTCGAAGACGGCCATGCCGCCGGCAAAGTGGTGATCGAGTTCGGCTGACGAAGCGCTTCCACGAACTCCGCGATCAATCGAACTCCCCCATCAAACCTTCCATCGTCGCGGCCTTGATACTCGCGTGCACATCGGGACAACGACTCAAGGCCGGATGCGAGTCCGTGGAAGCTGTCAAGGACGGGCACGACAGGGCAGTCCTACCGCTCCACTGGACTGAAGTCTGGTGCCAACTCGATTTCTCCACCGCCACCGATGCTCGGCACCGACGACACTCGACGTGTGTCAACGTGACGCCTCTGCCGATCGGAGCGCAAGACCTTCCGACACAACTTCGCGCCAGGTTTCGACCGGCGTGGTCATGTCGAGTTCGAATTCGAAGCGTTCGACCATGTCGGCACTGATGTCGGCGACATCGACGTAGAACTGTTCGTACCACCGGCGTAGTTGATAGACAGGACCGTCCCCATCGCACAGTAGCGGATTCTCGATTCGGGTTTTGTTCTTCCAAATCTCGATGTCCTGTTCGAAGCCTTTGGTGATGTATCTCCCCATACTCTCGGCCATGTGCTCGCTGGCGCGCCGATCCAACAGCGGGGAGTGCTTGACGAGCACCCCGTAGATGAGAACAAAGCTGTCCAGGTCGATCGGATAGTGGCAGTTGATCAGGACCGACTCCATGTCGAATTGGTCGTAGTGATAGGTCAATTCGTCGATCATGAAAGCGGGGCCGTAGTAGGCGGCCTTCGACGTGTTGCCGATCAATTGCGGCGCGCCTCCAGCGGCAACCGGTCGAATATCCTCTCGTGCAAGACCGTTCATGTACTGCGCAGCAACATGCCCCTCGAAGACGTTCCGGAAGTGTGTCGGGAACGATCCGTGAACGTAGAAGAAGTGGGCCATATCCACGTTGTTGTCGATGAGTTCACGACAATTTGTCTGTACGACTATCTGCCTGAACCCCTTCCAATCGGTCCAATCGTCGGATGCAACTCCGGGAATTCGAGGAGGCGCGATCTCGGCCGGAGGCCTGTTGCCCTCCGGATCGTTGTAAACGAACAACATTCCGTCCTGGTCGAGAATGTTCCAGGAACGGGTTTTCGCAATCGGGGGCACTCGACGGGCATAAGGGATTTCAGTACACCGTCCGTTCCCACCCCAGCGCCAATCGTGAAACGGACAGGCGATCGAATTACCTTTGACCTCACCCTGACTCAAATCGCCGCCCATGTGACGGCAGTATGCATCCAAGACGGAAAGCTCGCCGTCCTCGCCTGCAAAAACGACGAGCTTCGTTCCGAAGGCACGGACCGAATGCGGCTTGCCGTCCTTGTACGGGGCGGACAAGCCCAGACAATGCCACCCCCGGGCGTATCGATCACGCGGTGCAACAGAGTCGATTTCACGGTATCCGTTGTTCTCGATGTGCTCCATGACCACAGTTAAGCGAAATCGCTTAACTGTGTCAAGGGTAGATTCCGTCGCATGGCTGTTGACTCACTTCTCTCCGCCGCCGAACGTGTGTTTGCCGAGCGAGGCGCTGACGTTTCGCTCAGAGACATCGCGATCGCCGCGGGCCAACGCAACAATTCCGCTGTGAACTACTACTTCGGCGACCGACAGGGTTTGATCGACGCGGTCGTACGTCGTCGCTTGGCGGCCGTGGAGGACTCGGCAACTCGTCTACTCGAGGCTGCCGAGACGAAAGACAACAGGCACTTGACCGGCATTCTGGTGGGTGCACTCCTGGAGGCAACCGAGCAGCAGGGGGCAACTCACTACTTCCGGTTCCTCGAGGTCATGCGCCACCAAGTCAAGATCTGGCCAGCCGACGAAGGATCCTCCTGGTCCACCATCACGCAGAATCTGTCCGAACAGCTAAGCGAAGGAACGGCATACGAACGTTCGAGCAGGATTTCGTCGATGGCCACGACGCTTTTTGCACTTCTTGCCGATTACGAGCGCTCCAAAGACGGCGAAGGGGTCCTGGCGTCGCTCGGACCAACGCCCGCTCAGATCGTGGAAATGGTCGTGGCACTACTTCAAGCGCCCATGCATCCGAGGTAGATCCCACAGGTGGCCGAATTCGGCTGATTCCTGTCGGCCCGCGATGGTTCAATCACGGTCTACGACGGGCGGGGGCACAGGTGGTTGCACGGTTATCTGCGATCCTGTCGACGCTCGCGCTCGTATGTCTCGTCGCGTCCTGCGGATGGTTCGGGGACGAGCGTCTCGATTCGGCCCCGGGCAGCCCGACACGATCGGAACTGGAAGAGCTGCTGTCCCGGACCGCGATGGTCGACAACCGACCACATCCGGGTGGATACGAGCGCGGCTGCGGTAACGGCGAGGCTTGCGTCTTCGGCCCCGCTTGGTCCGACGACCAGGACGCACCTGGTGGCCACGACGGGTGCGATACCCGCAACAACGTTCTGGCCCAAGATCTCTCGGACGTGGTGTTCAAACCGGGAACACGTGACTGCGTCGTACTGTCGGGCGCGATGACCGACCCGTACTCCGGTGATCGCATCGAATTCGAACGCAGCCAGGCCAAGTCCGTCCAGATCGACCACGTCTTCCCACTCGCCGCGGCTTGGGACTTCGGCGCGAACTCCTGGACGCCCGCGCTTCGGATGAGGTTCGCGAACGACGCGTCACTGAACCTGTTGGCCGTCAACGGCCCCGACAACCAGTCGAAAGGCGACAGCACGCCCGGTGAGTGGTTGCCGCCCAATCCTGCATACCGATGTTTCTACGCAGGCAAGTACTTGACCGTCGCGATTTCCTACGGTTTACCGGTCAGCCGGGCGGATCACTCGGCGTTGACAGAACTCGCCACTCGCTGTTGAGCTACCGGCCGTCCTTCACCACTCGACCGCTCTGAATGACGAGTGCGATGCGCTCACGATCGGCGAAGATGGACGGATCCGTCAACGGATTGCCGCGGAACGCAACGAGGTCGGCGAACTTGCCGACTTCGATGGTGCCGACCTCGTCGGCGATGCCGAGAATGTCGGCGTTGATCCGGGTAGCGGAAACCAATGCGTCCATCGGGGTTTCGACCTTGGCGCGCAGGACAAGCTCCATCCCCCGGCCTGTTTGATCGGTACCGATGAGGTCCGATCCCAATCCCACTCTGACGCCGGCATTTCGAGCAGCAAGAAGCCCGTCGATCTGACCCTGCATCATCTGGCCGATCCGAGCCGAAATCGATTCGGGTAGACCTGCTGACGCCGCGCTGTCCGAGAGTGCCTGCACCACAGCCAACGTCGGCACCAACGCGACGTCGTGCTCGGCCATCAACTTGGCAGTCTCGTCGTCGATACCTGAGCCGTGCTCGACGCATTTCGCGCCGGCAGTGACAGCGTTTCGGATTCCCTCGTTGTTGTGGGCATGCACCGTGACATAGGTACCGCGCGCATTGGCTTCCTCGACGGCAACTTCGATCTCGTCGACCGTGAACTGGGTATCGGTGAGCTTGTCATGAGTGGATACCACTCCCCCGGTGACACACAGTTTGAGGAAGTCCGCACCCCTGCGGAACGTCTCGCGAACGTTCTTTCGCATTTCGTGCGGACCGTCGGAAAGCAGAGACATACAACGCAATCCGGGGATGTCATGATCGGACCAGTCCGAAGTCGGCTCCCACTCGGCCGCCAGGTGTCCGTGTCCACCGGTCTGGCACTGGATCGGGCCGCACTGAATGATCCGCGGACCCGGAATCTTGCCCGAGGCGACAACTCCGGCGAGTCCACCGTCGATTCCGCCGCAGTCACGAACAGTGGTGAATCCCCCGTCGAGGGTCGATGCGCAGGTCGCGAACATGTCTGCAGCGAGCTCGGCTACCGAGATCTGACGCCGCAGGCTCGGTGCGAGATCGCTCGATCCACCGAGATGAACGTGCGCGTCGATGAGGCCGGGCGTGATTGTCAGCCCGGTGCAGTCCAGCACCTCCGCCCCCGCGGGCGGCGTTCCACCGAGTGCACTGATGCGGCCATCTTCCACGGCAACAGCGCAGTTCTCGATCGGGTCGGCGCCCGTGCCGTCGATGATCGTTGCACCGGTCAGCCATACGACAGACATATTGAATGTTCCTCCGACGTGTACCGATCGCCGGAAGATTCCGCCGACATACCGAATAGGGTTCGGTTAGTATGATGCATACCGGCTCCCGAAATCAAGGAGTTGTCATCAATCGATCAAGTCCGAGATTGCCGACGAATCCCTCACCAGGAGAATCGATGCCGCGTCCCACTCAGCCGATACTGTCCACGCGAAACATCACCGACGCGGCTCTGGATGCTGTCGACGCAACCGGCGACTTCACCATGCCCGGGATCGCCAAGCAACTGAACGTGACTCCGTCTTCGCTCTACACACATATTTCGGGTCGATCCGAGATCGTCGAACTCATGCGCATCCGCGTGATGTCGTCGATCTCTGTCCCCCACCCACCCGCAGGGTGGAGCGAACGGATCAGCGCGTGGGGGTGGGCATATCGCCGAGCTGCCGTCGAACATTGGCGCCTCATCCCGCTACTCATGACACGCAGCGTCCGCACCGAGGTGACTTTTGATATCGATACTGCACTGGTTCAAGCATTTTCGGACGGGGGTTTCGATTCGACCGATACGCGTCACGCAATTTCCACGCTGGACAGTCTGGTTCTCGGATCCGTCGTGAAACTCTCGACGCCGGATGTCGCGTGGACTCAATCCTCCAACCCGAGCGAGGTCACGCGTGAGTCCGCGAACCCACTGCGAACCGACGACACCTTCGACTTCGGCCTGCGAACGCTGATCGCTGGATGGATGGCCCAGTGCGTCGTCCGCCTGTATACCGAATCCCATTCGGATCTACCTGTCACTTCACGGTGAACGACCTCGTATGCCATCCAGTGGCTCCACCGGGAATCGGCGGAGTGCGCTCTTCCACCTGAACGTTCCCGTCCAAATCCGTCGCTCTGACCTGCACGGTGTGCAAACCTGAGCCTGCATCCCACATCCACGACCATTGACGCCAGGTGTCGATCGAGTACTCCTGCGCCAGTGTCGCCGGTTGCCATTCGCCGTTGTCGACGCGAACCTCGACCTTCTCGATCCCGCGATGCTGCGCCCAGGCCGTTCCCGCCACCAGCACCTGGCCCGGCTCGATCGGCGCCAAAGCTGCCGGCACCTCGATACGCGAGGACGTCTTGATCGGTGCCTGCGCACCCCAACCGCGCTGGGTCCAATAGGCCTCGACCTTGTCGAAACGCGTGAGTTCCCACTCCGTCACCCACTTGGTGGCGGAGACGAAACCGTACAGGCCGGGAACTACCTGCCGAACGGGATAACCGTGCTCGAACGGCAACGGCTCACCGTTCATCGCCACGGCGAGAATCGCGTCACGGCCGTCGGTGACTATCTCGACCGGGGTGCCGACTGTGAAGCCGTCGACGCTGGTCGACAGGAGCAGGTCGGCGTCGGGATGGACACCGACTTCGTCGAGCAGGTCCTTCATGGGATAACCGATCCACTTCGCGTTCCCGGCCAGAACGCCGCCCACCTCGTTGGAAACACACGTCAGCGTGATGACTCGCTCGATGGGCGTTCGCGCCACCAGATCGTCGAACGACAACGTCATCTCGCGGTCCACCATTCCGTGAATCCGCAGTTCCCACGAATCCGTCGTCAATTGCGGAACGAGGAGTGCAGTGTCGATTCGATAGAAGTCGTCGTTGGGCGTGATGTACGTCGACGCACCCGCAATCGCGATGTCCGCACCCGCCGGAATCGGCGGCGCCGGGTCAGCGGCGGTGGGCACGACAAAGTCTTCACGATTCGCTACTGCTCCGGCGATTCTCTGCCCCACGAACTTCCCGGCGGCACCCGCTGCCGCAGCCACGGCCAACGCCGCACCTGCCAGCAGAAGGAACTGACGACGAGGCAACCACGAGTCGGCGACGCCAGGCGAGAGCGGCACCTCCAACTGTGTGATCAGCAGCCGCAGTGTTGCAACGCCCGCCACCACACCGACCAGGGTCGGGAACACGTACATCGCATCGGCAGTCGGGCGCTGCATCGCCGCATACACACCAACCGCGCCCAGAAGAACAAGGATGACACTGCCGATCGGGCGGCGTCGCCGTTCCAACAGCCCGGCCACCGCGCCGAGCAGAACGATCAATATCGACATTCCGATGAACAGCGCCGGCTTGTCATTGGTGCCGAAGGTGTCGATCGCGAACTCGCGAGCCCACGCCGGGGTTCGGTCGACGGTCGTTGCCCCGACGGCGTAGAAGGGCGACGCGTCCGGGTTGATCGGCAGCGCCACCAGTTCACCGACGCCCAGGACGACAGCCGCGGCCAAGACCCCGGAGATCGCGTGAGCAGCCCATCTACGACGCGGTGGACGAGATTCGGTGCTCGGGTGCTCGTCGATGTTCTGCGTGACCATGTCGTCTCGGCTCTGTCGGTGCGAGTGGTGCTTCGATCGGATACCCGACATTCGGCGCTGCGGGACATCCGGATGGGTGCACTCCTCCATCAAGAACTACGCCGAACTCGCGATTAGAGTGGGAACGATGACCGTCGACCTCAACAAGGACACGCTCCTGTGCATGTCGCTCTCCGGGCGACCGAGCAACATCGGCACCAGGTTTCACAATTACCTCTACGAGGAATTGGGCCTGAACTTCGTCTACAAAGCCTTCACCACCGAAGACGTACCCGCCGCGATCGCCGGCATACGAGCACTCGGGATTCGAGGCTGCGGGGTGTCGATGCCGTTCAAGGAACAGGTCATCGAGCACATCGACGTCATGCACGATTCGGCCAGCGCCATCGACTCCGTGAACACGATCGTCAACGAGTCCGGAGTGCTGCACGCCTACAACACCGACTATCAGGCGGTGGCCGATCTGCTGCGTGACAACGACGTCGACACGAGCCTGTCCGTCGCAGTCGCCGGCAGCGGTGGCATGGCAAAAGCAGTCGTCGCTGCGGTGCGCGACACCGGATTCACCGACGTCACCGTGATCGCCCGCAACCAGCAAGTGGGGTCGTCGCTCGCGAAGCACTACGGCTTCGACTGGCAGGCCGAACTCGGTGAGCTTCGTCCCGGTGTGCTGATCAACGCCACTCCGATCGGTATGTCCGGCGGCGCAGAAGCAGATGCACTGTCGTTCCCCGAACAAGCAGTGCGCGACGCCGATGTCGTCTTCGACGTCGTCGCGATGCCTGCGAACACGCCACTGATCGCGTTGGCGACCGAACTCGGCAAGACGGCGATCACGGGAGCGTCGGTCATTGCCCTTCAGGCCGCCGAGCAGTTCGTGCTCTACACCGGCGTGCGTCCGAGCGCGGAGCAGATCCAGCGAGCGTCGGAATACTCACGGGCATAGGAACCACGTCGCCGTGAACGAGACCGGGGAGACTCCACCTCAACAACTCGCGCGGAACTTCAACGAGTTGTTGCAAGAACTGCGCGTCGCGCTCTCTGGTGTTCAGATCCTGTTTGCCTTCCTGCTGGCCGTGGCATTCACCGAACGCTACGAGGAAGCGTCGGCGTACATCCGCGGCATCCACTTGGTGACGGTGATCCTTGTTGCCATCTCGTTCGGGTTCCTGATGGCACCCGCAGTCTGGCATCGCATGCTCTTCCGCCGTGGGCACCGCGAGAACATATTGCCCGTCGCCAACCGATTCGCCCTGTGCGGCATAGCCTTTCTCGCCGCCTCCATGACCGGCACGGTCCTGTTGATCGCCGAGGTCGCCGTCGGCGGAGTTGCCGCAAAGGTTTTGGCAGCGTGCGCCGCGATCATGTTCACGGCACTGTGGTTTCTCGTGCCGTCATTCATTGATCGCACCAAGAGCTGACTCAGGCTCCGGTGTCGACGGCGCGAGTGCTGTCGTTCGACCACTGTGACCACGAGCCCGGGAACAGCGTCGCGTCGTAACCGGCGATCGCGAGTGCCGCAATCTCATGCGCTGCAGTTACTCCGGATCCGCAGTACACCGCGACACTGTCTCCGGCGCCCAGTCCGGCGAACCGCTCACGCAAGCGGGTCGCGTCCAGGAACCGACCGTCGCCGGTGATGTTCTCCGCGGTCGGCGCGCTCACCGCACCGGGGATGTGCCCTGCGACGGGATCCATCGGCTCGACCTCGCCGCGGTACCGCTCCCCTGCTCGGGCGTCGAGAAGCACACCGCCCGCACGCGTCCAGTCGCCGACGCCGTCGATGTCGACCGTCGGCATGTTGCCGCCGGTGAAAGTCACATTGCCCGGAGTGACCGACTCACCGATACCGGCCGCCAACGGCAGTCCCGCGGACTCCCAGGCCTGTAGCCCGCCGTCGAGCAGTCGGACATCCGAGAGCCCGGCCCACCGCAGCAGCCACCAACCACGGGCAGCGGCCGTGTTGCCGGTGGCGTCGTAAAGCACCACCGAATCACCGTCGTCGATTCCCCAACGACGCGCAGCGTCCTGCAGGTCTTCGAGACTCGGCAGCGGATGCCTTCCCTTGTCCGGCGACGGCGGCGAGGCAAGTTCCTCGTCGAGGTTCACGAAGACCGCGCCGGGAATATGGCCGTCGCGAAAATGCTGCTCGCCGTTCGAATCACCCAGCGCCCATCGGACATCGAGCAATCGCGGCGCAGCGCCGGCCTCGATGAGAGCGGACAGTTCTTCGACGTCGATCAGCACGGGAAGTGTCATGAACCCATCCTGACACGACCACTCATGCAACCCCGAAGAAGGCACCGAGACCCACCAACAACACTCCCGTCACCACGTCGATTCGCTTGCCGACGCCAGGACGACGCAGCTTCTTGCCGGCTCCGGCCGCCAACACCACCACGATCGCCCACCACAGTGCCGCGGCGACCACCGTCGCGCCCGCCAACATCAACGTGCGCAGCCCTGCGCCTTCACCCGGCTCGATGAATTGCGGGAGTAGCCCGAGAAAGAACAACAGCGCCTTCGGGTTCAGCAGGTTCGAGAGGAAGCCGTAGCGAAATGCCGTGGTGACCGCGATCGGTTCTTTCGCTGCCGGAATTCCCTCGTCCGAGGCTCGGGCTTTGAAAGCACTTCGAATCGCGGAGATGCCGAGCCAGGTCAGATATGCCGCCCCGGCGTATGTGAGCGCAGAGAGCAACTGTGGCCGTGTCGCCACAAGTGCGGAGAGACCAAGTGACGCGGCAGCGGTGTGAACGAAGAGCCCGGAAATCACACCGGCGGCCACCACCGCGCCGGTCCGACGATCTGCCAGAGAATGACGCAGGATCAGGACAAAATCCGGTCCCGGCGTGAACAGGACGATGGATAGCAGGGAGCCGAAAGCGAGCCATTGACCGACACTCATCCGAAATACCTCACACCCGAGCTGATTCGAGACACATGTTCATGCCAGGAGTGTGCAACTGGATCCGGGAAGTTCAAAACGACTCCGGATATAGTTCGGCAGATGACGAAGAATGAGCCTCTGGATCCGGTGGACTGGAAGATTTTGGCCGAATTGCAGAACGACGCGTCGATCACCAACAAGGTGTTGGCCGATCGAGTCGGCTTGGCGACTTCCTCGTGCCACGAGCGCGTACGACGCCTACGTGCCCACGGAACGATCAGCGGTATCCACGCGGTTGTCGATCCGGCAGCCGTTGGCCGGTCGATGCAGGCGATCATCGCCGTTCAATTGCGACCACACCGCCGCGACCTCGTCGACCGGTTCACCGCCGACGCGCTAGCGCTGCCGGAAACGCTTGCGCTCTTCAACGTCTCGGGGCCCGAGGATTTCTTCCTCCACGTCGCGGTCCGTGACAGTGCGCATCTACAGCGAGTATTGATCGACCACCTCGCCGCACATCCCGAAGTCTGGCATGCCCAAACGCACCTCATCTACGGCAAAGCGGTCACCTCACCCATCCGACCGGACAGGTAAATCGGGTCTGGGGCGGGTCGGGCAGAATCACTGACCATGTCGGACTCCACAGATACCACCGAACCGGAAGCCGTTCGCAGCAACTCGCAACCGATGAGCGCAGGCATCGTCACGGCCCTCGTCGGCTTCACCAGTTCGTTCGCGGTGGTGCTCACCGGCCTCGCCGCTGTCGGCGCGGACGCGACCGAGGCGGCGTCCGGACTGCTGATTCTGTGTGTGACCCAAGCGTTGGGAATGCTCTGGCTCTCACGCCGGTATCGGATGCCGATCACCCTGGCCTGGTCGACGCCCGGTGCCGCTCTGCTCGCCGGCGCCGGAGCGGTCGAGGGTGGGTGGCCGGCCGCGGTCGGAGCATTCATCGTCGTCGGAATCGCGATCGTGCTGACCGGACTGTGGCCGACGCTCGGAAGGATCATCTCGGCAATCCCGACGCCCCTCGCGCAAGCGATGCTCGCCGGGGTTCTGATGCCGTTGTGCCTGGCGCCGATCATCGCCGTCCGGGACGCACCGGCAGCGGTCGCGCCCGTCATCCTGGTTTGGCTTGCCGCGCAGCGCTTCTCCAAGCGATGGGCAGTTCCGCTCGCGTTTCTCACAGCAGCGGTCGTGATCGGGATCAGCCTCGTCACGTCGGATCGAGTGCTCGACGCCGGCGCCATGATTCCCCGCATCGATCTCACTGCGCCGTCGTGGACCTGGCAAGCAATGATCGGCATTGCGATTCCCCTCTACATCGTCACGATGGCTTCGCAGAACATTCCCGGTGTGGCCGTGATGAATTCGTTCGGCTACACCGTTCCCTGGCGGCCGCCGATGATCGTGACGGGTATCGGCACCATCGTCGGCGCACCGGCCGGTGGCCATGCGATCAACCTCGCGGCGATCAGCGCAGCTCTGGCCGCCGCCCCCACCGCACATCCGGATCCCAAACGTCGATGGATCGCTGCCTTCACCGCAGGCTGGGCGTATCTCGTTCTCGCTGCCGGCGCGGCCGCGGTGGCCGCTCTGGTAGCCGCCGCACCGGCCGGAGTCGTGGAAACTGTTGCCGGACTGGCGCTCCTGGCAACGCTTGCCGGCGCCCTCACGTCGGCGCTGAGCGAGGCGAGTGAACGTGAAGGCGCCGTGGTCACGTTTCTGATCGCCGCATCCGGGGTCAGTATCCTGGGAATCGGTTCGGCATTCTGGGCACTGTTGGTGGGGCTGATCGTGCGTGCAGTCCTACAGGGCACCACCCTGCCCTCACTCTCGCGAAAGTCCTCACTACAGTCGAAGCCGTGAGCACAGCGCAGACGCCCCCGTCGATCAGCGAGTTTCCCGTTCTCTGGCCCGTCCCGACGCGGTGGGACGACAACGATCACTACGGCCACGTCAACAACGTGACCTACTACTCGTACTTCGACACCGCGGTCAACGCCTGGCTGATGTCTTCCACTGGAACCGACATCCGCACCCTGCCTGCCATCGGCGTCGTCGCCGAGACGTCGTGCCGGTACCTGAGCGAACTGTCGTTCCCCGAGCAGTTGCAGGTGGGTATCTCCGTCGAGAAGTTGGGCACCAAGAGCATCGTCTACGCCCTGGCGATATTCCACGAGGTCGAAAACGGCCATTGGGAACCGGCCGCGACTGGTCGCTTCGTGCACGTCTACGTCGATGCCGACACCCGTAAGCCGGTGGAGATCCCGGCTGCGATCAGATCAGCAGCCGGGACCTTGACCGAAAACTAGCTCAGGCCGAGCTGATCTGCCGTCAAGACGGCGCGTGCGACGATTCCGTCGATCAGCGCGACCGTCGGGCCGCCGTGCTCGGCTTTGTTCCGCGGATCGTCGAGAATGCGTCGCAGCACGCCCTCGGCGATGATCGAGAGCTTCCACAGAGCGAGTACGTGCCAATATCCGACCGCTGACACGTCGCGGCCGGTCGCCTCGACGTAGGCAGCGACCAGCTCGTCGCGGTTCGGGAAACCTTCCAGCGTGGACGCCATGAACGGACCGGCAACTTTGTCACCGGCTTCCGGCCAGTACGCGAGTAGCGCACCGAGATCCGCGAGCGGCTCCCCCAACGTGCACAGCTCCCAGTCGACGACGGCAACGATGCGCCCCTCGACCGGGTCGGTGATGACGTTGTTGAGGTGGAAGTCGCCGTGAACCAAGGTCACTTCGTTCTGTTCCGGAATGTTTCGGTGCAGAATCTCGGCCAACCGGTCGACGTCAGGAACATCGCGGGTCTTCGACTTCTCCCACTGCGCCGACCACCGTTTGAGCTGACGCTCGGCAAAGGGCTTGCGGCTGGCCAGATCGTCGAGGCCGGTCTCTTCCAGGTCAACCCCGTGGATGCTTGCGAGGGTTTTCGGCATCGCCAATCCAACCGCGCGACGCTCGTCCTCGGTCAACTTCTGAGCCACTGGAACGCCGTCGATCACAACGCCGTCGATGTAGCTCATGAGGACCAGCGGAGCGTCCGTGATCTCCGGATCTTCCGTGATGCCGAGGATCTTCGGAACCGGCACTTTGGTTCCCTGGAGCGAGGACAGGATGCGGTGCTCGCGAACGACGTCGTGCGCGGACGCCAACAACGTGCCGAGTGGAGGCCTGCGCAGTACCCACCGTCCTCCGCCCGCATCCGTCACGGAGTAGGTCAGGTTCGATTGCCCGTTACCGATCCTCTCGAAAGTCAGTGGTGTCGTGGCGCCGACCCCCAGTTCGGCGATCCACGCGGAAACAGCTTCTTCGTTCAAACCGACTGCAGTCACCGCACCGATGCTAGCGGTTGAATTCCGATCGGTTGGCCGTACCGACACGTTTGTTACTCGCCAGTTCGCAGTTCCGGTCCTGATACGGCAGTGGAAATACTTGCGGATTTCCCAATCAGGGGGATCCTGATGGTAGAGCGACAACTGCATACAACACATCGGGATTGTGCGGCGTACTCACGAGGCGCGCCGGGCATGAGCAGAAACCGAGGTGAGCGAAGATGATCGACAACCTCGATTATCCGGTCCAACTCATCCAACCGAACGGCGCACGAGTGTGCCGTCCCGAATTCGACCGTCTGATAACAGACATCGGGCCTGACGAACTGCTGTCGTTGTATCGCGATCTCGTCGTGTGTCGCCGAATCGACACCGAAGCTGTTGCCCTGCAGCGTCAAGGCGAAATAGGTTTGTGGGCTCCGATGCTGGGCCAGGAAGCCGCCCAGGTCGGTTCCGCGAGAGCGCTCGCCCCAGACGACTTCGCGTTCACCAGCTACCGCGAACATGCCGTCGCGTACTGCCGGGGAGTTCCCCCCGAATTGCTGACCACCATGTGGCGAGGAATCTCCCATTCCGGTTGGGTTCCAGAACAATTCAACGTCACCAATCCGGCGATCGTCGTCGGCTCCCAAGGGCTGCACGCCACCGGATACGCACTCGGCGCACACCTGGACGGCGCCGAGATCGCAACGATCGCGTACTTCGGCGACGGCGCCACAAGTCAGGGCGACATCGCCGAGGCGATGGGATTTGCCGCCAGTTTCCGTGTCGGCG
This sequence comes from Rhodococcus sp. AQ5-07, assembly GCF_009707305.1. NCBI lineage: Bacteria > Bacillati > Actinomycetota > Actinomycetes > Mycobacteriales > Nocardiaceae > Rhodococcus > Rhodococcus sp. AQ5-07. Next base: position 2,701,526 of record NZ_CP046099.1, read on the forward strand.
TTGTCTTCTTCTGCCAGAACAACCAGTGGGCCATCAGTGAACCGGTATCCCTCCAGTCACGCACGCCCATCTCACATCGGGCGATCGGTTACGGCATCCCCGCGATCCGCGTCGACGGCAACGACGTCCTCGCCGTTCTCGCAGTCACGCGCTCGGCGCTCAATCGCGCACGCGAAGGCAGCGGCCCGACGTTCATCGAGGCGATCACCTGCCGAATGGGCCCGCACACGACGTCCGACGATCCGAGCAGGTACCGCGCCGATACCGACATGTCGGAGTGGAGAAGCCGCGATCCGCTCGAGCGAATGCGTCTGTTCCTCGGCCGTCGCGATCTTCTCGGAGAAAACGAACTCAGCACCATCGCGGCGGCGGCCGACGACGTCGCAGCTGGACTGCGACGCGCAACCATCGCGCTCGCCGATCCACCCCCGTCAGCGCTCTTCGATCACGTCTACGCCGAGGCACACCCACTGATCGACGTTGAACGCGAAGAGCATCGCGCGTATCTCCGCAGCATGGAAGGGGCTTCGTCATGACCGTCATGAATCTGGTGACCGCGCTCAACACCGGCCTTCGACGCGCACTCGAAGACGATCGTCGCGTTGTCATCATGGGAGAGGACGTGGGCCGTCTCGGCGGTGTATTCCGGGTTACCGACGCCCTGCAGAAGGACTTCGGCGATACTCGGGTGATCGACATGCCCCTCGCCGAATCAGGGATCGTGGGAACAGCTTTCGGTCTTGCCTTGCGCGGATATCGGCCTGTCTGCGAAATTCAGTTCGACGGGTTTGTCTACCCGGCCTTCGATCAGATCGTCTCGCAGGTGGCCAAGATCCACTACCGCACCCGAGGCGCTGCCTCTGCGCCACTGACGATTCGGATTCCCAGTGGCGGCGGAATCGGTGCGGTGGAACATCATTCGGAGTCGCCGGAAGCGTACTTCGCTCACACGGCGGGACTGCGGGTGGTGTACCCGAGCAATCCGATCGACGGTTTTCACATGATCCGCCAATCCATTGCGGCCGACGACCCGGTGATATTCCTCGAACCCAAACGGCGCTACTGGGATACCGCCGACGTGAATACCGATGCCGCGCCCGAGCTTCCGCTCCACCGTGCCCGCGTCGCTCGCCCTGGAGACGACGCGACAGTAGTTGCGTACGGATCCATGGTCGCCACCGCGCTCGACGCCGCGCGGATCGCCGAAGAAGAAGGCCACGATCTGGAGGTCGTGGATCTGCGTTCACTCTCCCCCATCGACTTCGACACGATCGAGGCGTCGGTGAAAAAGACAGGCCGGCTGGTCGTCGTCCACGAGGCGCCGAAGTTTCTCGGAGTCGGCGCCGAAATCGCAGCACACGTCGCGGAACACTGCTTCTATCAGCTCGAGTCACCGATCCTGCGGGTCACCGGATTCGACATCCCCTACCCGCCCGCCAAGCTCGAGCGATTTCACCTTCCGGACGCCGACCGGATCCTCGCAGCACTCGACCGGACGCTGGCAGCATGAGTACCGGGCACGAATTCCGGTTGCCGGATCTCGGCGAGGGCCTGACGTCCGCCGATCTGGTCGAATGGACGGTCGGCATCGGCGACACGGTGGAACTCAATCAAGTTCTCGCCCAGGTAGAGACAGCCAAAGCTCTTGTCGAACTGCCGTCGCCCTACGTCGGCGTTGTCAGAGAACTCCTCGTCGAACCTGGCTCTACCGTCCCGGTCGGCACTCCGATCATCCGAATCGAGGAGCCTGCAGATTCACCGTCTCCAAGTGATTCACAGTCTCCGAGCGTGCTGGTCGGATACGGACCCGCGGCCGAGAGACCGAGCCGACGACGGAACAGGGTTACGCCACACTCGCAAACCGCGGCGAGTACCGAGCGTCGGCCCGCAACACCCTCGGCGCGGCGCGCGGCCCGCGAAGCCGGCATCGATCTGAGCGAAATCACCGGAAGTGGATTCGACGGTGCCGTCACGGCAGCGGACGTCGCAGACGCGCTTCGTTTGAAGGCCGCGTCGAATGAAGCTCCGCGGCCGGCCGAATCCGGTATGCAGAAACAGCCGGTCTCGTCCGGCATGCGGAAACAGATGGCGTCGGCGATGGTCGCCAGTACCCGTGCCCCTCAGGCCAGCGTCTTCCTCACCGCCGATGTCACGCCTTCGATGGAACTACTCGGCAGGCTCCGTCCCTCGGACGCATTCACCGGGCTTTCTCTCACTCCGCTGACTCTCGCGGCCAAGGCCTTGGTTACGGCGATCTCGTCGCACCCGATGGTGAACGCGCATTGGGACGAGGCCCGCGGCGACGCCGTCATCGACGATCACGTGAATCTCGGCATCGCCGTCGCCTCCGAACGTGGACTGTCCGTGCCCAACATCAAAAGCGCCGAGACGCTGAGCCTGGTCCAACTTGCACGCGCGGTGACCGAACTGACCGTCGCTGCCCGCGCGGGAGTGACCGATGTCCATCACCTGACCGGTGGCACCGTCACGATCACCAATGTCGGAGTCTTCGGCGTCGACGGGGGCATTCCGCTCCTCAATCCGGGAGAAGCCGTCATCCTTTGCCTGGGCACAGTGAGCGAGCGTCCCTGGGTAATTGAGCGCAAGATCGAAGCGCGGAGCGTCGCGACACTGACGTTGACGTTCGACCACCGGATACTCGATGGTGAGCAGGCCGCGAGATTCCTCTCATTTGTCGCACAGATGCTCGCGGACCCGGACCTGTTGCTGTCTCACCTGTAAAAAGGAACGAGTGAGCGTCAACCCCACCGACCGAGTAGTCCCCACCTCCGCCCTGGTACGCGCCCGGGCCGGCATCTTCGGCATCTTCGGCATCAACGGATTTCTGCTCGCGATGTGGGTCGTCCACATTCCGTCCATCGAACACCGTGTGGGAATCAGTCACTCGACGCTCGGCTCACTGCTTCTCCTACTTGCTGTCGGGGCCATTGCCGGTATGCAATTGAGCGGTCCGCTCGCCGATCGATACGGCAGCAGGCGCATGGTCATCCTGGCGGGTAGCGGGCTGGCATTCGCCACTCTCGGCCCGGGATTTGCCACGAACACCTGGCAACTGGGCGCCGCACTTGTTGTATTCGGCTTCGCGAACGGCGCGTTGGACGTGTCGATGAACTCACAGGCTGTCGAGGCCGAACAGTTGTACCGGCGCCCGATCATGGCGGCCTTTCACGGCATGTTCTCGGTCGGCGGCGTATTAGGGTCCGTCATCGGATTCGGCACTCTCGCACTGGATCTTCCGCCGTACGTCACGCTCAGCATCGCGTCGGCAATCGGCTTGCTCGCGGTCTGGTTGTGCTCGCGACCCCTGCTCCCTCACGTCGACGTGCATGCCGAAACCGCGTCGACTACCGGAAAGACACACGGCAGATTCTCGGCTCGCGTACTTGCCCTCGGAACCCTCGCCTTTGTTCTGATGCTGGCCGAGGGAGTGGCAAACGACTGGAGCGCACTGCAGGTCAAGGAAGATCTGGGTGTCTCGAATGCCGTTGCTGCACTGTCGTTCGGTGCATTCTCCGCCATGATGACCGTCGGCCGATTCACCGCGGATCGGATCAGCGCGGCAGTCGGCCCGGTGGCAGTGGTTCGCTACGGTGCGTTGCTCTCGTCCATCGGAATGCTGACCGTCGTGGTGTCGGGCTGGCTACCACTGACGTTGCTCGGTTGGGCGCTGTTCGGCGCCGGCCTGTCGGGATGCATTCCGCAGATCTTCACAACGGCGGGAAATCTGGGCTCAGGTTCGGCCGGCACCAACATGTCTCGCGTCGTCGGCATGGGATACATCGGATTCCTCGCCGGTCCGGCAACCATCGGCTGGGTCACCACGCTTGTGCCTCTCACCACAGCAATGTTGATCCCGTTTGCATGCGTCCTGGTCGCAGCGGCTTGTGCGGGTGTCGTTCGGCGCGATTCTCCGACCGCCTACAGACCTCACAGCTGATCCTCACGATCGGCACAGACTCAACAGGGATGCTGGTACTCGTGACCGTCTCGACCTCCACCCAGCACCCCGCTCCCTCCACAACCACTCGCTTCCTCGTCTTTGCTGCGATCGCCGTCGTAGCGCTGGGCGTCTTGTATTTCGTGCGACCCACCTCGCCTGGGGTGAGCGTCCCCGAACAGGTGCGCGCACTTGCCGAGTGGACGGTAGGCCGATTCGACGTCACCGCTGTACTCGCAGCCACTACTGCTCTGGCCGTCGTCTCGATGGTCCGCGGACTGCCATACGGCATCGGCGCGATCCTGCTCCTCGGAATGGGCGCCAATCTCACCAATGCGGCATTCGGTTCCTGGCTCCGCGATGTGCCCCAGGACCTGTTGCCCAGCGGTCATGTGGCAGCGGCGACCGCGCTGTACTGCTCGGCGATCTTGATCTCTGCCCCGCAGTGGCGTCCGGTAGTCGCCGGTCTCGGATTCGTGGGGGTTGCTGCGATCGGTGCCAGCGCACTGGCCGCCGAGATGAGCGGCCTTTTCGGAGTGATAGCTGGCGTTCTGATCGCTCTGGTATGGGCCTGTGCTGCAGCCATTTTGATGGCGCGATCGCCCATCGCCGCGAAACGTGAAGCGCTACGCCCGGATACGGCTGCAATCGCGTTCTCAAGGCACCGGAGCATCCGACTTTAGTCCTAAATCTTTGTGATTCAGAGATTCTCGCCGTTAAGCCCTCCCGCGACGGCGGGGCATGACGTATGTTCTGAAATGTCCGAATCAAGTAGTTCCACAGCGAAGGAGTCTTTACCGTGAGCCTCGAAGATCTGAACCCGCTCGAACTGATCCAGAAGTTGATCGAACTACTTTCCGGCTTCTCTTCCGACCCCGAAACCCCCGAGGTCCCGTAAAACGTCGCCAGAGGCGCCTGTTCCGAGTTTCGTCTCGGACCAGGCGCCTTTGTCGTTTCAGCACAAGAAGCCGTTTCAGCACAGGGACACGAAAAAGGCGCCCCCTCGTGGTTACGAGTGGACGCCCCTTCCGAGCTCGAGCGCTACAGCGCCTTGAGTTCCTCGGTTACTTCGGAGACCGACTTCTTGGCATCACCGAAGAGCATCGAGGTGCCCTCCGCGAAGAAGAGCGGGTTCTCGATACCGGCGAAACCGGAGTTCATCGAACGCTTGAGCACGATGACCGACTTCGACTGGTCGACGTTGAGGATCGGCATTCCGTGAATCGGTGAGCTCGGATCGTTGCGCGCCGCCGGGTTGGTGACGTCGTTCGCGCCGATCACCAAGGTGACATCGGTACGAGAGAACTCGTCGTTGATGTCGTCCATTTCCTTCATCGCGTCGTACGAGACATCCGCCTCTGCGAGAAGAACGTTCATGTGACCAGGCATACGGCCGGCGACCGGGTGAATGGCGTACTTGACCTCGACGCCCTTCGACTCGAGCAATTTCGCCATGTCCTTGACCGCGTGCTGAGCCTGCGCGACGGCAAGTCCGTATCCGGGTACGACGATGACCTGGTTGGCGTAGGCCATCTGGATAGCCGCGTCGGCGGCCGAGGTCGCCTTTGCCGTGCGCACGACGCCGTCGGAGGTCGGCGCTTCGCCGCCGCCACCGAAGCCGCCGGCCACGATGGCCGGGATGGACCGGTTCATGGCCTTGGCCATGAGGTTGGTCAAGATGGTGCCCGAAGCACCCACGATCATGCCGGCGACGATCATCGCCTGGTTGTTGAGCGCCAAACCTGCAGCAGCAGCTGACAAACCGGTCAGAGCGTTGAGCAGCGAGATGACGACGGGCATGTCCGCGCCGCCGATGGGCAGCACGACCATCAGTCCGAGGATGCCCGAGAGTACGAGCACGCCGACGATCCACAGTGAGCTGGTCGGGCCTTCCGGTGAGATCGCCTTGATACCGATGATTACCGAGAACGCGACGGCGGCAATGAGCAGCAGAGCATTGAGCGGCTGCTGGAGCTTACCGATTCCGATCGGACGACCAGGCAGAGTTTCCTGCAGCTTCAGGAACGCGATCACGCTGCCCCAGAAGGAGATCGATCCGATCACCGCGGCAAAGAGCGAAGCGATGACGATGTGCACCGTCGGCGACTCGCCGTGCTGGAAAGCGGTGAACCCGTCCGAGTCCAGGAATTCCGCGTACGCGATCAACGCGACCGTGCCGCCGCCGACACCGTTGAACAGTGCCACCAACTGCGGCATGGCCGTCATCTTCGTGCGGAGCGCCGGCGGGACGCCGAGCACGACACCGATGACAAGGCCGGCAGCGATGAGGATCCAGTTCCCCATTTCCGCATCACGAATGGAGATCAGAGTTGCAACGACGGCGATGAGCATGCCGACCGCGGCGATCTGGTTGCCGCGGACTGCGGTCTTCGGGCCGGTAAGGCCCATGAGGCCGTAGATGAACATCGAGAACGCGACAATGTAGAGCGCATTGACCAGGTATTCCATTACTGGTCACCATCCTTCGACACAGACTTGGCGGCCGGCTTGGCCTTGAACATCGCCAACATGCGGTCCGTGACCACAAAACCACCGACAACGTTCACGGTTCCGAAGACGAGCGCGACGAACAAGATGATCTGCAACCCGATCGAGGGATCGTGCACCTTGCCCAGGACGACCAACGCACCCAGGACGACGATGCCGTGGATGGCGTTCGTGCCGGACATCAACGGGGTGTGCAGGGTGTTCGGAACTTTGGAGATCACAGCGAAACCGACGAACCCGGACAACACCAGGATCGCGATGTTCGCCAGAAGTGATGTGTACATCAGGCGCCCTTCTCTTCACGGGTGACGCACGCACCGGCCAGAACCTCGTCGGAGAAATCAGGCGCCAATGCACCGTCGACGAGCATCAGTTCGATCAGCGCGGAAATGTTCTTCGAGTACAACTCGGACGCATGCTCAGGCATGGACGCCGGCAAATTCAGCGGAGAGCAAATGGTCACGCCGTGCTTGACGACGGTTTGACCCGGCTCGGTCAGCTCGCAGTTACCACCGGTTTCACCCGCGAGGTCGACCACGACACTGCCCGGCTTCATGCCTTCGACCGCGGCAGCGGTGACCAGGCGCGGCGCCGGACGACCCGGAACCAGAGCAGTGGTGATCACAACGTCGAAGCCCTTGATCGCATCTTCGAGTGCCTGCTGCTGCTTCGCTCGCTCGTCGTCGGTCAACTCGCGGGCGTATCCACCCTCACCCGCCGCATCGATTCCGAGGTCGAGCCACTGTGCACCCACCGAACGCACCTGGTCGGCGACCTCAGGACGCACGTCGTACCCGGTAGCGCGGCCACCGAGGCGCTTGGCTGTCGCCAGCGCCTGCAGACCTGCCACACCCACTCCGAGCACCAGAACGGTCGCAGGCTTCACCGTGCCTGCAGCGGTGGTGAGCATCGGGAAGAACCGCGTCGACTCCGATGCTGCCAACAGAACAGCCTTGTACCCCGACACGTTCGCCTGCGAGGACAACGCGTCCATCACCTGCGCGCGGGAGATACGAGGAATCGCCTCCACGGCGTATCCCTCGATGCCGGCGGCCTTCAACTCGGCGATGCGGTTGTCCGCATTACGCGGATTCAGGAAACCGATGAGCTTCGCGCCGGTACTGATCCGGGCGATCTCTTCTGTCGACGGGGGCGCAACCTTGACCACGACGTCAGCAGTCCACGGATCGCCGATCTTCGCGCCGGCAGCGGTGTACAACTCGTCGGGAATCAACGCCCCGAGACCGGCCCCGGACTCGACGACCACGTCGACGCCCTTGCCGATCAAAGCGGACACAATTTTCGGCACCAATGCGACCCGACGCTCACCATCACTCGATTCTCGAGGGACGCCGACCGTCGGACGCACTTGTGCGCTCTTCGATGTTTCCATTTTCCATTACCTTCTGCGGTTGGTGGTTCGCCTGCTGCGACGAGCGGCAACCAGCATGTGATGAGCGGAAGATGACCCGCTTTTGGGTGAATGGTGACTGATAGTAGCCAGAGTTACCGCGGCGTAGGGAAACCGACGACGCACTTTCTCCATCTGAATCGAGTCCGAACAGTATGTTTGGACATACCTTGAGAAGCCTACTGTGGCGCCGATCACACTCGAATGGCGGGCTATTCCACTATTTGAAACGGCCGAAAGACGAAGAGGCGTGAGAATGACGCGCCGAATAATCACCGTCGAGGGAGTTTACGAACCGGCTTCCGAATGTAACGCCGTCCGTCTCCTCGTCGACCGACTCTGCCCGCGCGGCGTCAAACGCGAAAACCTGCAGTACGCATCGCACCGGCATCGGATTCTCGACCCGTTGTTCTACTGACAGCAAGCAAGGACCTGCGATACAGCCACGCGCAGGTCCTTGCCGACTATCTCGCAGAATTACTCTGATGTCCTAGCATTTCACCGGAGGATCAACTGCTCACATATTGAGACCGCAACTTGTGCTTTACGAGCTTTCCTGTCGCGGTCCTAGGCAATTCGTCGGCAAAGTCGATGCTTCTCGGAGCTTTGAAATGTGCAACCTGGCTGCGAACGTATTCCAGCAATTCCTCGGCGACATGGGCACTCGGCTCGACTCCCTCCACCAGTTGGACAACCGCCTTGACCTGTTCGCCCATTTCTTCATCGGGAACACCGATGACCGCCACGTCGAACACTTTCGGATGCAAGGTAAGGATGTTCTCGGACTCCTGCGGATAGATATTGACGCCACCAGAGATAATCGTGAATGCCGCACGATCGGTCAGATAAAGGAAACGCTCGGAGTCGATATAGCCGATATCTCCACTCGTCGTCCACGTCGGATGATCCGGATGCTGCGCGGCAGCCGTTTTCTCAGGGTCGTTGTGGTACCGGAATGGCAGAGTCTCCCGCTCCCAGAACACGGTACCGATCTCGCCGACCGGAAGATCACGCCCGGCGTCGTCACAGATGTGCACGATCCCCATCACTCCGTCACGACCGACGGAACCCGGATGCGCCAAGGCCTGCTCGCTGTTGATGAAGGTGGCGCCCGAACCCTCGGTCGAGGCGTAGTACTCGTGGATCACCGGCCCCCACCAGTCGATCATTGCCGCCTTCACTTCAGGCGGACAAGGAGCAGCAGCATGAATGGCGACCTTCACCGTCGAAACGTCGTAACGATCGCGGGTCTCCTTCGGAAGTTTCAACATTCGAACGAACATCGTCGGTACCCACTGACTGTGCGTTACAGCGTATTTACCGATCAACTCCAGCGCGGTTTCGGCTTCGAATGCATCCATCAAGATCACGGTTCCGCCGACCGAATTGATCACGCCACAAAAGCGCAGGGGCGCCGCGTGATAGACCGGAGCCGGGCACAAATAGACTGTGTCGGAATCGAACCCGTACATCGGCGCGAACACCGCGGTGTACGGATCCATGGTGGTGTCCACCTCGCCCTCCGGAAGGTCTCCCTTGATCCCCTTCGGCCTGCCGGTGGTTCCGGACGAGTACAACATGTCAGCCCCACGTGGCTGCGAGTCGAGTGGATCGGCGGACTGAGCATCGACCGCATCCTCGTAGTCGTCGAAACCCTCGAGGGCGCCGCCGTACACCAATCGGTGACGCACGCGCGGAATCAGCTTCTCGTCCAACGGAACTGCTGTCGACGCCTGACCCGACGCCACCAGAATTGTCGCCTCGCAGTCGTCGACGATGTAGGCGGTCTCCGCAGCCGTGAGATGCCAGTTCACCGCAGTGATGTAGAGACCTGATCTCAATGCTGCCCAGTACACCTCGAACGCCCGGAGATCGTTGTTCGAGATGAGAGCGACGTGGTCCCCAGGCTTGGCACCGACACTTCGGAAGTATCGCGCCAACTGCGTCGACCGTTCGTCGAGTTCCCGATAGGTGATGGACTCACCCGTCGCCGGGCGAATGACGGCGGGCTTGTCCGGCGTGGACTGGACAAAATTTCCTGGAAACACGAAGACTCCTCTGTCGGTGACGACAACGCCGCGTGAGCCTGCTTCGGCGTCGACAATCCTGGTCTACCACAGGAACTCTGCCTCCCTCGGACGTTTGGCGACACCGACTCGAAGCATGGGAATGCCCGCTCACTTATCCGGCGCGACATACAGTGAGGAGAACCGCACCGTCCGAAACAGGAGATGTCCGCATGAGTGGTTGGCCCCAGGACGCAGTAGTCGACGCGTTGACCGAGGAATGGAGAGTCATCGACGCACTGCTTGCCGAACTCGACGGTGACCAGTGGTTGGCACCGTCCAACCTTCCGGGGTGGACGGTTCATGACATCGTGTCCCACCTGATCGGTACGGAATCACTGCTCGCGGGCATCAATCCGCCGTCGATCGACCTGGACGTGCACGCATTGCCTCACGTCCACAACGAGATTGCGGCGTTCAACGAGCGCTGGGTCGAAGGCCTGAGGCGGACGCCGCACGCGGACTTGTTGGCCCACTATCGCGATATCACCGCCACGCGAGCCGACGCTCTTCGCTCGATGACGGGCGCAGACTGGGACGCCGAGACACAAACACCGGTCGGTCTTGCGCCCTATGGCCGGTTCATGCGCATTCGGACCTTCGACTGTTGGATGCACGAACTCGACATCAGAGATGCAGTCGGCATTCCGGGCGAGGAAGGCGGATTGCGCGCGGAGACTGCATTCGGCGAAATCACCAGCGCGCTCGGATTTGTCGTCGGGAAACGAGGAAAGGCACCCGAGGGAGCACGGATCACTTTCGAACTCGAAGGGCCACTTGCCCGTTCACTTCACATCTCGGTCGATGCGCGTGCAACGCTCGTCCCGGAGCTCGACGGTCCGGCGACCACGACCATCTCGATGAGCTCACCGCTCTTCACCCGGATTGCCGGTGGCCGCGTCCAGGCGTCCGATCACCGAACCGACATCTCGCTTCGCGGTGACACCACCGTGGGCGCACGCGTCGTCGACAATCTGGCGTTCACGATTTGAGAGCTGGGCGGGTAGGTCGCGAAGGTACTGAGAAGTGAAACTGTTTCTCTCGTCCTACCGTTTCGGCGACCACCGCGAGGCTTTTGTCGATCTTGTAGGCCGCGGCGCACGCATAGCGGTGATCGCCGCGGCTGCAGATTCGTGGCCCGTCAATGCCCGCAGTTCGGCAGTGACAAGCGAATTGACTCCACTACGGGCCGCGGGCTTCACGGCAGAGGAAGTTGACGTCCGAGACTTCCTGGGTGCAACGGAAGCACTCGAAGTCCGACTTCGCGAATTCGACTGTATGTGGGTTCGCGGCGGAAACACGTTTGTCCTGCGAGCTCAGCTAGCCCGAAGCGGCGCAGATCGGGTCATAGAGATGCTGGTTCGTTCGGGCCTCGTGGCCTATGCGGGATACAGCGCGGGAGCGTGTCTGGTGACTCCGACTCTGATCGGGCTCGACGCGTCGGACGACCCCGCTGAAGTCACGCCTACGTGCGGTATCGACCCGATCTGGTCCGGGCTCGCGCTGGTCGACTTCGCGATAGTGCCGCACGGCGGCGATTCGTTTCTCGAAGATCCGCAGGTGACCGCGCGGACGGTCGCAGCGCTGACCACTGCTGGCGCGCAATTCACCGTGCTTACTGATCAAGAGGTGATAGTCGTCGACCGCTGATCTGACGCAGACGGTTGATCTTGACGCAGACTGGGGAGTCGACTTGGCCCGACTGGATCAGCCGTGCTCTGCCACCGCGGTTCCGGCTGCCGGCGACTGACGCTCTAGCCTCGTCCACGCAATCTCCCAGCGCTTGACCGAGACCTCGTCGGCGTCCTCGAGAAGGGCGTCGAGGAGCAGGCGCGGATTTTCGCGCCATGCCAGTTCGGCGGCATGGACCTCCGCAGCCGAGAACAACCCGGACGCCTCGAGATCGCGAATCCACTCGCAGATCTCGCCCCGGTGGATCCGTGCGATGGTCTCGTATCCCAGACCTTCGTCAAGGAAGTCGTACGAAAAAATTGCGGCAAAGTAACTGTTCGACTCACGCTGCCCGAAAATCATGTGCGTTCCTTCCTCGAAGTTGTCCGACGAAGACTCGAAATCGAACCGTTGCGAAGCCGCACCAAAGTTTTTTTGGCGAAGTTGTAACGCTTCTTCTATCCCCGACGATTCAAACGCTAACCCCCCAAGCGGGTCTTTGGGATCACGTCCGAGAAACGATCTGATGACCAAGGCAATACCCCTGGGGTTTCCGGGCGCTCGCACCCTTCGCCGACACACAATCCGCGCCCCGCTGACCTGCAATTTGCCCGTTTCAGGCCCTCCACTTAATCCATCCGAACAGATGACAAAAAACTTTGTGACGAGTCCCACATATTGGGATGTTTACGTTCGTGATGCATATGTATCACCCAATGTGGGCACAAAAGTACGGGCAAATCGGCACGTACAGACCAGTTTTCTTCCTGATCCGACACGACCAAGGTCCCTTGAACGGTCGTCCAGTTGTAGTTGCGCTAAGTAACGGAACTCACGCCGGCAAGCGATATTGCGGACCGCCTGCCAGGTAGCGTGGCTCCACAGAACGCAGACGCGGCGCGCCGCAACCGGCCGCCCTTTCGAAACGGAGCCCGAAGATGACCGAGACAGTGGCGCACAACTCCGCGGAAACGCGCTTCGAGATCCGTGTCGACGGCGAACTGGCCGGTTTTGCCGAGTACTCGGACCATTCCGGTGTCCGTGATTTCCACCACACGGTGACGTACCCACAGTTTCGCGGGCGCGGGCTTGCCGCCATCGTGGTGCGGGAAGCGCTCGATCAGACCCGGAACGAGGGATTGAAGATCCTTCCGACGTGCTCGTACGTCGAGAAGTTTGTTGCAGAGAACCCCGTTTACCAGGCATAACCGAACGCGGACGGTCCACGAATAATCACTCGCGGACCTGCAACCCCCGCTGCTAGCGTCGATGGTGCCGTCGTCGAAACTCTCGAAATCCTGGTCGGCACCATCTCGGGGAAGGAAAGAACGTGGTCGCCTCAGCAGATCGGCGCCCACCTGCATCCGAGGACGTAGTTACCCCCAGCTATCTCCCTCTCGTCCTCGTCAATCTCGCGACGCTGTTCTCGGCGATCGGCAACGGTATCGCCATCGTCGTACTCCCCTGGCTTGTTCTCGAACGAACCGGCAGGGCTACCGACGCGGCGATAGTTGCCGGCGCAGCAGCCATTCCGCTACTCGTGTCGAGCCTGTTCTCGGGCACATTCGTCGACAAATTCGGACGCCGTCGAACGTCGATGATTTCCGACGCTCTTTCGGCGATGTCCGTAGCGGCGATCCCGATCATCGCGGCCACCGCGGGCTTGACGATCCCGGTGATCGCGGCGTTGGCCGCGCTCGGTGCGGTGTTCGACCCCGCCGGAATGGCGGCGAGGGAGTCCATGCTGCCTGCAGCAACTCGGACAGCCAAGTGGAAGCTCGATCGCACCAACAGCGTGTACGAGGCCAATTTCAACGTCGCATATCTGATCGGCCCTGGCATCGGCGGTGTCCTGATCGCAACGATCGGGGCGGTGAACACGCTCTGGGTGACGGCGGCTGGTTTTGTGTTCTCGATCGTCGTGGTTGCCTTCATCCGCCTTCCTGGCGCCGGAGTCCCAGAACACGAACATCGTCCGAAATCGATCTGGCACGGCACACTCGACGGTCTTCGGTTCGTCTGGAACAACAAACTGCTGCGCACTCTGGCGCTGATCGACATGGCCGTCGTCGCGCTCTACATGCCGGTGGAGAGCGTCGTGTTCCCGGTGTACTTCACAGAGTTGGATCAACCGGCGCAACTCGGATCGGTGCTGATGGCACTGGCGATCGGCGGCATCATCGGCTCTCTCGCCTACGCTCCGCTGGCACCGATCATGTCCCGGCGACTGATCATGATTTTTGCCGTTGCCGTTCTCGGCATAGCGATGCTTGCAATGGCGCTTCTACCTCCGCTGTGGGTGATCCTTGTGCTCGCCGGACTGCAGGGGCTCGTCTACGGACCAGTCGGCCCGATCGCCAACTACGCCATGCAGACGCACAGCCCGGAGCACATGCGCGGACGCGTCGTCGGTGTCATGACGTCGACGGCCTACGCCGCCGGCCCGCTGGGCTACCTCGCGGTCGGCCCTCTGCTCGATCAACTCGGAATCGCGTCGACCTTTGTGGCCCTGTCGATTCCGATCATCCTGATCGCCGCAGTCTGTGCCTCCCTGCCGGTGCTTCGCGAACTGGATCGTCCGCGACACTCGACCGACGTCAGTTGAACCCCATCACGTCGTTGCCCCAGGCGACGCGCAGTCCGTGATCGGGGTCGCTGACGAGGGTGTCAGCCGAGTCGATCAACAGCGTCGACCGCCTCTCTTCCTCGTACGGCGCCCAGTGCTTCGAACCGTCGAGAGCTGCCGGCACGGCATGCCGCGCGAAGGCCAACCATCGCCGTTGAATACGGCCGGCTACCTCCATCGCAGCCTTCCGTCCACCCAGCCAGAACGTGGGGTCGACGTTCAGGGTTCCGAAATTGCCGAATACATAAGGTAATTCGGTCGCGTGGCCCGCACCGATCCGCGCCGCCTTGAGCATCGGCGTCGCGTGATCGAAGCGGTAGACCCACGTAGGGGAATGCCTGCAGTGAGCGTCGGCGATCCACAGAGTCGGCATGCGAAACGCCGCGTCCCGCGACAGTGCCAGCGCGCCACTCGGTTTCGCGTGATCAGGGTAAGCCGACATGATCTCGGCAAGCTTGGTCGCGGAGATGTCGGGGTGATCATCCGCCAGCAGTTGCAGCATGGCCTCGACCGACTGCGCGCTCACCGGCATCAGCGGAGACTTCATGAACTTGAAGATCGACGCCTCGTCCTTGTTGGAACCGATGATCAGTGGGATTCGGTGCGCGTAACCCTTCTGGAAAGCCGCAACCGGGTAGTGCGGCACCAGATCACGATCGACAACGGGTGCCATCGCCAAAGTTCCCGGAATCCGGGTCGGAATTTCGTTGACCAGGTCATCGCTTGCCTTGACGAGCAGTCCCAGATCCGTGGTCAGCAGATCGCCTGCGTCTTCAGGGTCGATCGAAAGCAGTTCGAGAAACCGCTCCGCCACGGTCTTGGCGCGCTCGGCCCCGTAGACGGAGGTCGCGGGAGGACTCTGGGCAATCGCACGATGGAACAGACCTTCGGCGCTCGGACAGGTCATGAGCGTCGTGATGGATCCTGCGCCGGAGGACTCACCGAACACCGTCACCGCACTCGGGTCACCCCCGAAGGCGTCGATGTTGTCTCGAACCCATTCGAGTGCCGCAATCTGGTCTCGCAGACCACAGTTCGATTCGAAAACGGTATCCGCGGTGGAGAATCCAGACAGGTCCAGGAATCCGAGGGCTCCGACGCGATAGTTGAAGGAGACGAGAACGACGTCACCGGTTTCAGCCAGATGACGGCCGTCGTAGATCGTTTGGGCGGCGGACCCGAGGCAGTAGGCGCCGCCGTGAATCCACACCATCACCGGTCGCGGCGTGCCGTCGGGGCGCGGGGCCCACACGTTGATCGACAAGCAGTCCTCGTCGATTTTGAAGGCCCGGTCGATCGGAACCGCCGGGCTCTGGCCCTGCGGCGCGATCGGCCCGAACTCACGACAGTCGCGCACCCCGTCCCAGGGCTCAGCGGGTTGCGGCGCGCGGAACCTCCGCGCACCCACCGGCGCTGCTGCGTATGGCATGCCCTTCCACGCGAATACTCCGCCATCCGGATACCCGCGGGCTTCTCCGCCGCGGGCACGGATCACGAGTGTTCCGTCCTCGCCCAGATTCGGTCGAACGTCGGTCTCCATGTCTGAATCCCCTCCCGACCCGCGCGTGTGGCAAACAAGACCAAACGTACCAACATAAGGCCGATGTGCGCCGACTACTCAACTGCCAGGTAGGCGCCGACGAAGCAGAGGCTCGGTGTTAAGGTCGCCTAGTTCTGACACGGGGTGCTCCGCATGGGCGGGGCTGAGAACACACCCGGGAACCTGATCAGGTAATGCTGACGAAGGGATGTCATGGCTACTACGCAGCCTGCATACAATTCTGCCGAAAACTCGGTGGCCACAGCGCCGTCGACGGATCGGTTCACCGATCGGCTCTGGGCCGAGACGAAGGTCCTCCGCGAGTCGATCGACTCACTGGAGTTCCTCAAACGCCTCGGCGACGGAACCTTGCCTCTCGACGCGTTCCGCACGTACATCGAGCAGGACAAGCTTTATCTCGAGGGGTATTCGAAAGCGTTGTCCCTGGTCGCGGCCCACGCCCCGGATCCGCAGTCGGCGGGCTTCTGGTCGAATTCCGCGTCCACGGCAGCGACAGTGGAATCTGCGCTTCACGACGGACTTCTCACCGGTGGAATTCTTCCAGCGGGATCGGGAAGGCTCGAGCATTCGCAGGCCTGCCTGGGATACGTCTCGTATCTGACGGCGACTGCGGCAACTGCGCCTTACCCGGTCTCCGCAGCGGCAGTACTCCCCTGCTTCTGGATCTACGCCGAGGTCGGCCGCGATCTTGCCGCTTCAGCGCGCGAGGTACTCGACGCCGATCCGTCGCATCCGTACGCACAGTGGGTCACGACGTACGACGCACCCGAATTCCACGAGTCGGTGGCGCAGGCCCGCGTACTGGTCGATGCTGCGGCCGAAGCAGCCACCGAGACAGAGCGTGAGGCGATGAGTGAAGCATTCCGCATCGCCAGTCGCTACGAGTTGATGTTTTGGGATTCCGCACTCCACCAGCAGCCTTGGCCGGCGTCGTGATGTCGTTTGCGGCGCTGCGCCGCACACTTGCCACGTCTGCCGCGATCGCAGCCGCATTCACAGTTCTGACCGGATGCGCCGCTGACACCGGCTCTTCCGACGGGACCATTCGGTTCGCACTCGACTGGACCCCGAACACGAACCACACCGGTTTGTACGTTGCACTCCAAGAGGGCTACTTCGAGGACGCCGGTCTGGACGTCTCGATCCTGCCGTACAACAACACCTCGCCCGACACCCTGGTCGACGCCGGCAACGCGGAGTTCGGCATCAGCACACAGAGTCAGGCCACGTTCGCCCGAGCGGCCGGCGCCGCCACGACGTCCGTCATCGCGCCACTTCAGCACCGCGCCACCGGCATCGGTGTGAAGGCGGATCGTGCGGACATCACGCGCCCGCGTGATCTCGACGGAAAGACGTACGCCGGGTTCGGCGATCCCGGCGAAGTCGAGACACTGCAGCAGATCATCCGCAACGACGGCGGGACCGGGAACTTCACGACGGTCACGCTCGGTACGTCTGCTTACGAAGCCGTGTACTCGGGCCAGGCCGATTTCACGGTCTCCTACTTTGCGTGGGAAGGCCTCGAAGCGGAGCGAAACGGAACTCCGATGCGGTACTTCCAGTACACCGATTACGGCTTCCCCGATGCGTATTCGATCGTGATCAACGGCAACCAGCAGTGGTTGAAGGACCATCCCGACGAGGCACGCAAGTTCGTCAAGGCCGTTCAACGCGGATATCAGACTGCTGCCGACAACCCGGACCAGGCCGCGCAGGATCTCATCGACGCGAACCCCGGAGCTTTCACCGACGAAGACCTCGTCCGTGACAGTCAGCGGATGCTCGCCGCCGACTACATGAAAGACGCCAACGGCGTCGTGGGCGCCCAGAATCTCGAAACCTGGTCGGGTTATTCGGGATTCCTCTTCGACAACGGATTGCTCGCCGGACCGGACGGGAAGCCGCTGACCCAGAAGCCGGACTGGTCGGAGTACTTCACCAATGAGTATCTCGACGCGTCCTGACGTGAGCGGACGGCTGGTCTCGGCCATGCGGCGGGCGCTTCCCGCGCTCGCCGTGGTGGTGCTCCTCGTAGCGGCGTGGCAGATCTACGTCGAGATCAGTGGGATTCGGCCGCAAGTACTTCCGTCTCCGGGTCGCGTTCTGTCCCAGGGGTGGGACAACCGCGAGATCATCTCCGGCCACGCCTGGTCGACATTGCAGGTCACGTTGGTCGGCTTCACTGTTTCATTGGTGTTGGCCTGGATTCTTGCTGTCGTCGTGGACTTTTCACCGTGGTTGTCACGCGCGCTGGTACCACTTTTTGTCGTCTCGCAGACCTTGCCGATCATCGCCATTGCGCCACTGATGATCATCTGGTTCGGCTTCGGGTTGCTGCCGAAGGTGTTGGTGATCGCACTTGCAACGTTCTTCCCCATGACCATCGGACTCATCGAGGGATTTGCCGCGGCCGACCGTGAAGCGGGCGCTCTCCTGCGCAGTATGGGCAGCACTCGCTGGCAGGAGTTCCGATACGTCCGCCTTCCTTCGGCGATTCCGCGATTCTTCACCGCCCTGCGTATCGGTATCACCTACGCGGTCGTGGGCGCGGTGTTCTCCGAATACGTCGGCGCTACTTCCGGTTTGGGCATTTACATGAGCACCCAGAAGAACTCCTTCCGCACCGATCTGGTGTTGGCGGCCGTACTGGTGACCGCGTTGATCAGCGTCACGCTGTACTTGCTGACGTTCGCCATCGAGCGCATCGTTGCACCATGGGCGATGAACGAAAGGTCGCGGACATGACCGACCCGACGGTCGAGGAGGCAATGGTCGAAATTCAGGACCTGACCAAGAGGTTCGACACTGCCGGAGAATCGCGTCTCGTACTCGATTCGGTGTCCTTCCGCGCCGACGCGGGCGAATTCGTGTCGGTGATCGGGCCGAGCGGCTGCGGCAAGAGCACGATCTTCAACGTCCTGGCCGGGCTCGAATCCCCGACCTCGGGTTCAGTCCGTGTAGGCACGCGCGCAACTGAATCCGAAGCAGCCGCCGAGGTGCACACCGCGTACATGCCGCAGAAGGATCTTCTGTTCCCTTGGCGCTCGGTACTGGACAACACGGCCCTCGGTTTGGAAGTGCAGGGAGTCGGCAAGAAGGAAGCACGCGAGCGCGCTCGTGAGTTGTTCCCCGCGTTCGGCCTGTCCGGATTCGAGGACGCCCGGCCGTCACAGCTGTCGGGCGGTATGCGCCAGCGAGCGGCGATGCTGCGCACCGTTGTTCAGGGCAAACCTGTCCTGCTGCTCGACGAGCCGTTCGGCGCACTGGACTCGTTGACCCGCACCGAGATGCAGGCTTGGCTGCAAGACGTGTGGCAGCAGTACCGGTGGACCGTGCTGATGATCACCCACGATATTCGTGAAGCGATCTATCTGTCCGACCGCGTGGTCGTTCTGTCTGCGCGTCCGGCCACGGTCAGGTGCGTAGTCGACGTTCCCTTGCCGAGACCACGCGAGCTGGACATGATCACCACGCCCGAGTTCGCCGACGTCGAGCGTGAACTGCTTGCCGTTCTCCACGACGAGACGCGCAAGTCACTACACCCCTAGCGGTTACTGATAATGCGCTGAGAGAGTTTCGAGTTCACCTGGAGTTCAGGAGAATGCGCACCGAAACCTGACGAGGTCACGTACCATGATCCGGCACTTTCACCCAAAACGCCTTAATATCAGCAAGATCCGAACGCTCGACACGCAGTCCGTCAACGCTGCACAATTCTCCGTACTCTTCGGTAACGTACACTCGGTCGCCTACGAGACCAACGGCCAGAAGGTAACTGGACGGTAAAGCGGAATCGTGGAGGCACAGTCATCGCAACAGATTTGGAAAGGGACAGCGTGAGCACACTGCAGTCAGGTCAGAGCCTCGGAGTCGGCCAGGAACTCAAGTCCGACAACGGCGCATACACCCTCACCTTGCAGGACGACGGCAACCTGGTTCTGTCCGAGGGCGGACAGGCTGTTTGGGCCGCAGGCACCAACGGATCCGGCGCCAACCGCGCCGAGGTGCAGGCTGACGGAAACTTCGTCATCTACAAGGACTCCGACGCCGTGTGGGCATCGCAGACCGCAGGCAACGACGGTGCCTCCCTCTCGGTTCAGGACGATCGCAACGTCGTTCTGTCCGCCGGTGGAAATGCTCTGTGGTCTTCGGACACTGCAATCGAGGCTCCGGCCGCCGAGGCTGCCCCGGAGCCCGCTCCGGCACCGGAGCCCGAGCCTGCACCCGCCGCTCCGGCAGCGCAGAGCTACACCGTCGAAAGCGGCGACACCCTGTGGGCAATCGCCGAGCGTTTCTACGGTGACGGCAACCAGTACCAGCGCATCGCGGATGCAAACGGCATCCCGAACCCGGATCTCATCAACGCCGGTCAGGTACTGACGATCCCCGCCTGATTCACTGCTTGACCTGGCCCTGGGTGCCGACGTCCGCGTCGACGCCCGGGGCCTTTTGTGTTCTACGCCACACAGATTCGCGTCCCGCCCAGCAGGCCCTGATACTCCATTGCGGCATCTTTTCGCCTACAGTACTTCCGTACTGCTCCCGAAGGACAGGTGTGCATGAAAGACAGAACAGTCATGATCGGCGCTGTCGCAGTGGCCGCTCTCTCTCTGACATCAGGCCTCGTTTTCGGCGGAGCAGCCGGCGCATTCGGTTCCGGCGGCCCTGTGGTGAAGCCTCCCGCTCTGGTCTCGTCGGTTTCCGTGGAGTCCGTCGCCGGGATCGAACCGGCCGCGTTCTACAGCTCGGTTGCAGTTCCCACGGTTGTCATCCCGCCGACGCCGACCTGGCGAATCGCCGACGAGACGACTGCTCCTCGTAATCAGCCGCTGGTGGTGACCGCGACAAGCACGAGCTCCGCTACGTCCACTACGACTGCAACGAGTACGACAACACCGGTCTCGTCCACCACCGCGTCGGCTACCGCGACCTCGTCACCGACCGCGACAGCCACGACCACCAAGACCAGCACCACCCCAGTTGTCACGACCGGGTCCACGCCGCCCGTCGTCGAGGTCTCGCCCGTTCTCGCCGGATAGTCCTCGCTCTTTCGCCTGCATACCGCCTGGCGTGACGGCGGTTACAGGCACACTTCAGTCGCCGCTCTCAAATACCCGATCTACCTGCGACAACCTTCCTAGTCGTCACGGTTCGTGGCCCGCTGCAATCCGGTCGACCGGAAAAGGACAGCAGCATTGTCGGGAGCTCGCGATACCGTATAGGTCTGAGCTTTTGCGGAAGGAGGTGGCTGATGAGCGCAATGGGCTTCGATCTCGATGTCAGTGTCGACCGGGCATGGGCAGAATTTCAACGTCGCCTCGGCGATCACATTTCCATCATGGTCGACGGCGACGTGCTTGCCGTGGAATCGTCCACCGGCGACTTCGATCCAGCTGACGGCGCAGCGCCATGCGTTCAGTTCCTCGTGTGGGACGAGAACACAGTCCGCTGCGAGGTTCCTTCCAACGACTTCCTTCATCCGCGCTATCGACTCGAAGATGCCGACGAACAAAAGTTGATCGCACTCGGCTGGAATCCGCCTTCCGAGAATCTCGACGATCCGAACAACTCCCCCGCCTTCTGCGTCGACAAGGCGCAGAACTGGGCCGATCAGCTCGCAGCGATGACTGTCGCTGCGTTCCGTGATGTGTTCGGTGTGCAGCACCCGGCTTTTCTATCCAGCGATCTCACCGGCAACGAGCAGACTCCGGATTTCGATCCGTCGGTTGTCGAGTCGACAGAACTTCCGACACTCGACCCCACCGCGGCCTACATGCCCAACGACGTCGACCACCTCAAGGAGTTGGTCACTCTCGCTTTGCTTCCCATGCTCGGCACGCTTCCCGAGCGGGACAGCGACGGCGACATACCAATTCGGGTCGGTTCGACGGTCATGTTCGTCGGTCCGCTTTCCGAGTCCATGGACGTGCAGTTGTTCTCCCCGCTCGTTCAGGACATCAGCAACCGCACTCGTGCAGCCGAGGTCATCGCCGATCTCAACCGCAAGTGGTCGCGCATCAAGTTCGTCTTGATCGACGACCGTCTGTCGGTGTTCCTCGAGGTGGCGGGCTCACCATTCGTTCCCAAACAACTCACCGATACATGCGCAGCCTTGACGTCGTTCCTGCGTACCGTGGACGACGAGTTCGCCGCACGCGTCGGCGGAGACCTCTTCTTCGCGAACAAGAGCGGTGACTCCTCCTCGCTGCAGCCCGATCTGACGGCCGAGGACCTGCCTCCCGAACTCGAGACCCTGCTGCATCTCGATCTGGACGTGGCCGAGGATCTCGACGCGGTAGCCGATGTCTGCGGGCGCGATCGCGATCTGATTCTTCAGCTCCTCCACATCAGTAACGAATGGCAGATTCAGCTCCGTAGTCAGGCGGTGGACGCCCACAGTCGCGGGGACGCCGAAGAGGCTGCAGGATACGAGGATCAGGTCGGTGGGTGGGAACTCATGGTCGACCGTCTTCGCGGGGCTCTGCGACTGGTGGTCCTGCCAAATTCTCGAACCGAGACGCCGGCAAAGCCGCAACCTGAGCAGATGGGCCTGTTTGCCGATCCCTTGCAACAGAGTCTCTTCGACGATCCGTCCTGACACGACGGATCGCCTTCCCTCTATTCGAAGTGGGATTTGAAGATCTGTCCGTGGACGCCCACGGTTCGATCGACTACCTGTGAGACCGTGAAATCGGCTGCGGCAGAAAGATAGGCGTAGGCCGTCGCTCGATCCATACCGCGATCGTGCTCGAGGAAGTCGAGTGCGTTGACCACCGCGCGCCGCATGGCGCCGTTGAGGTCACTGTTCTGCCCATCGACCGAACCGTTGGGGTCGGACAGGCCGATCGGAATCCAGGCCTCCTCGGTCTCGGCGAACGGGTATCCGAATGCCACCAATGGGGCGTCACCGGAGTTCTTCTTGCACACGCTCAGTCGGAACGTGCCGCGCAGCGATCCTTCCATCGCCGTCAGCGCTGCCTCGCCGTCGCCCATGGCCATGTGTGGGTCACCGACGTAGAAGAGGGCGCCTTCAGCGAATACCGGCAAATAGAAGGTTGATCCGACACCGAGATGCCTGATGTCGATGTTTCCGCCGCCCAGGGTCGGAGGAATGGAGTTCGACGACGGGGACGTCGGGTCGGCATCCGAGGAATAGGCAACTCCCATCATTCCCATGAAGGGTCGCAAGGGAAACCGCACCTTCGACTGTCCGAAAGGCATCACGCCCTTGCCGTCTTCGATCGCCGTGAAGGTGGAAACACCGCCGTACTTCAACGGGTCCTTTGTTGCGCGCCCGTCTGTGGCGACCGGCGGCATGACTTCGTCCAGAGTGATTCCCGCTGGAGCGGTTCCGTCTGCTGTGACGGCGAGAGCGCCCTTGCCGTGTCTGCTCGACACAACGCCGTACGGCACGCGGGGAATGGCTTCGAGAGTCTCGATCTTGAGTACGTCTCCAGGCTGGGCGCCTTCGACGAAGACCGGGCCGGTGACGACGTGCGGTCCGTCCTTGTCGAAGTTTCGTTCGGTTCGGTTGTATTCGGCCGCAACGGCAATCGCATCTTCGAGCACGTCCTTCTCGGAAACGCCTTTGCTACCGAAGTATTCGAGAGGATTGCGCCCTTGATCCTCGAGAATTCCCTCGTGCGAGAGGGCGTCGATCGTGACGGTCTGGCCCGACTTCATCCGCATCACCTCGCGGGTGTGGATGTTGGGTACATAACCCCACATGACGTCCGACGGATCCGAACTCAGATAGTGATCGCCACTGACGTTTCCGCTGCCAGGTTGCAGAGTCGGAATGCCATCGGCGAACGGTAGTGCAGAGGAGGACGATCCAGCCGGCGACGCGTTCGAGTGCGCGCATCCCGAAGCCACACCCGCAACGCCTACTCCCGCACCGAGAGCCGCGACTGCCCTCATGAATCCGCGTCGGCCAAGACCTTTCGTCAGATCTTCGGCTGCGTTGCGGGCAAGAGTGTTTTCCATCGAGATTCCTCCGGAGTGCGTGACGATGTGCGACTGCGAAGAAAGCTAGACCCGATTTGTTACTCGTTCATTACCATTTCATGGCAAGGAAATACCGCTGACTGAGAATGAATTCAGCGACGGCGAAGCCGCCAGAGCGAGGTCGTCTCTCGTGCCCGGGCAGCGTGAAGCGCATCGGTTCGGTCACTGACCTTTGAGTGCGTCGGCTTGACGTCCATGCGATCGACAACAGTGAGCCCACCGGCCGCAATCAGGTCGTGTAGTTCGGATCGCGTTCGGAGACCGAGGTGTTCGGCAATGTCCGAGAGGATCAGCCACGCTTCTCCCCCATCGTCCAGATGCGCTGCGACACCAGTCAGGAAGCCCTTCAGCATCGCTCCAGCAGGGTCGTAGACGGCGTATTCGATGGGCGAGGTGGCCTTGGCCGGAATCCAGGGAGGATTGCAGACCACCAACGGAGCGGTGCCTTCGGGAAAGAGGTCTGCTTCCACCACGTTCACCTGATCGCCGTAGCCAAGCCGCGACAGGTTGGTGCGCGCGCATTGCAATGCCCGGGGGTCCTGGTCGGTGGCCGTCACTGTCTTGACGCCACGCCGCGCCAGGACGGCAGCAAGAACGCCGGTACCTGTTCCGATATCGAAAGCAGATTCCGTCGACGGTAGCGGAGCAGACGCGACAAGATCGACATACTCCCCGCGGACGGGTGAGAACACTCCGAAAGCGGGATGCACTCGTGCGTCGAGAGCCTCGATGAAAACACCTTTGCGGTGCCACTCGTGAGCGCCGATCGCGCCGAGGATGTCACGCAACGAGCGAACCGAAGGCTCACCGGTAATCCCGAAGGCTTCGGTCAACGCTACTTGCGCGTCCGGGGCTCGCCGGAGTGGAATCGACAGATCTGCATCCAAGGGAATGAGCAGCATACCGAGGATCTGCGCGCGGCGTCCTTGGGTCTGCCGGTGGAGATGGAAGGCTTTGGCTGGGTCGTCGGACGCTCGGCGCGGCTTGCGGTCGATGCGCGACGCGACGGCCTTCGACAGTTGGCGAGCGTTCTGAAAATCTCCGCGCCACAACAACGCCGTGCCTTCGCATGCCAAGCGATAGGCGTCGTCGGCCTTCATCGTGTCGTCGGCGACGACGATGCGCTTGGGCACCGGGGCGTTGCTCGTCGAACCCCAACGGGCCGATTGCTCGACGTCGTTCTCGGTCCACACTGCGAATTGTTCAGTCATGTAAGCCCTTCCGGCGTCCGACGCATAGCGGCCGGTCTACCGGCTGATGTGGTCCAGATCTGCAAAATCTGCTCGTCTGGTGTCCACACTAGTCGGGACCGGCCGCGCTACATGACTGCGAGAGGGATGTCAGCCCTTGGCTACGCGAGCTGCCTCGGCGATCCGAGCCTCGGCGACCGCGTCAGCAGCCTCGCCGGCGAGGATTCCGTCGTTCTTCGACTTCGCGAAGATCTCGGTGACCGTGTCGAAGATCTTCTCGACCTTGAGCTTGACCTCTTCGGCCGAGTTGCCCTTCAGCTCGCCGGCAACCTGGATGAGGCCGCCGCCGTTGGCGACGTAGTCGGGGGTCCAGGTGATGCCGCGGTCGCGGAGGATGTTCTCGACCTCGGGCACGGTGAGCTGGTTGTTGGCAGCGCCGCAGACAACCTCGGCCTTGATCGAGCGTGCGGTCGTGTCGGTGAGTGTTGCGCCCATCGCGCACGGTGCGTAAACGTCGAGATCAGCGTCGATGATGCTGTCGACGATGCTCACCTGCGGGAAGTCCGCCTTGACGCGATCGAGCGCTCCGGCGTTGACGTCGGTCGCCAACACGGTTGCGCCGTCTGCGAGGAGAAGCTTGATCAGCTCGTAGCCGACCTTGCCTGTGCCCTCGACACCAACGGTCTTGCCTGCGAGCGACGGAGTGCCCCAATGCGACTGTGCCGCGGCGCGCATCGACTGGAAAACGCCGAGGGCCGTCATCGGAGCGCTGTCGCCGGAACCGCCGACCGTAGCGTTGCGGCCGACGACGAAGTCGGTGTTACGACCGATGATGTCAAGATCGTTGGAGTTGGTTCCGACGTCACCAGCGGTGATGTAGCGGCCGCCGAGGGTCTGGACGAATTTTGCGTAGGCGCCGAGCAATTCGTCGGTCTTGGCCGTTGCGGGGTCGCCGATGATGACGGCCTTGCCGCCGCCGAGGTCCACGCCGGCAACCGCAGCCTTGTAGGTCATTCCGCGCGAGAGACGCAAAACGTCTGTGACTGCGGCGGATTCGTCGGAGTACGGGTAGAAGCGCGTTCCGCCGAGCGCGGGGCCGAGCGTCGTGGAGTGGATGGCGACGATGGCCTTGAGGCCGCTCGCGGGATCCTGGAAGAAGCTCACCTGCTCGTGGGGGTAATCGCGCAGGTAGTCGGCGCGATCGAACACGCCCGCAGTGTCGCCATGGGAAACAACAGAGTTCACGGGCTCGGCGGTGAGAGTCATTGTGGGATAGACCTTTCCGAAGGATAAACGGGGTGCAGTCGAAATATTGGGACGAAATGGCCGTTGGGTACTATTGGGGACAAATAACCCAAAGAGAATCCCGCTGAGCAATTCGTGGAACCAATGCTCTGCCTGAGCTACGATTTGGTCAATGCAAATCTCTTGAACTAGTCAATTCGATCATCCAGTGACCCATATCACTGAGGAGAGGTTCACAAAGTGCTCAGCATCGACAAGCTCGACGTCCAGTTGCTCGGACTGCTCAGCAAGGACTCGAGGATGAGTGTGGCCGAGTTGGCCAACTCGTTGGGCGTCGCCCGCAACACCGTCCAGTCGCGAATGAAGCGCATGGAATCCAACGGACTTCTCACCGGGTTTCGGCCGAATCTCAATCTCCCCGAGGTCGGTATCCCGATTCAGGCATTTGTCGGTCTGGAACTCGAGCAGGGCAAGATCAGCGCAGTCGCTCGGAGTCTGACCGAGTTGCCCGAGGTGATCGAAATTCACGCCACAACCGGTCGCGAGGATTTGCTCGTTCGCGTCGCCACCTCGACGCACGCGGCGCTGCAGAAGTTGGCCGAGCAGATCGTGTCACTTCCAGGCGTCACGCATTCGACCACGACCATCGCTCTGACCAATCCCCTTCCGTATCGAATTCAGCCTCTCCTCGAGCACCTCACCAATGACGCCGGATGGGGTCGTTCGACCGCCTTCCCCCGTCAGCAGGACTAGGACGGGTGGTCGCGTCGATGCTTCCAAGTGCGCTAGTTTCATGGTTATGAGTGAGATCCAGGGACAGCGCATCGCGTTCATTCAGGCGACGTGGCATCGCAACATCGTCGACCGTGCACGCGACGGATTCACCGACGCGATCGTCGAGCTCGGCTACCCCAAGGACACGGTTGATTTCTTCGAGGTACCGGGAGCCTTCGAGATCCCCCTGCACGCCCGGCGGTTGGCCAAGACCGGCCGCTACCAGGCGATCGTTGCCGCAGGTCTGGTCGTCGACGGCGGTATCTACCGGCATGACTTCGTGGCGACGGCTGTCATCGACGGTCTGATGCGCGTGCAGCTCGACACCGACGTTCCGGTCTTCTCGGTGGTCTTGACGCCGCATCACTTCCACGAGCACGCCGAGCACGTCGACTACTTCAGCACGCATTTCGTGAAGAAGGGCGCCGAGGCTGCTCGCGCGGTCGACGCCACCGTCAAGTCGTTGAGGGCCCTGCCCACCAGCTAGTCGTTACCCAAGTCTCGCTGAGTCGAATGCCATCGACTCAGCGAGATTTTTTGTGTCTATCGAGGGGTGTCGACTCTTGCCAGTGCGGAGGCGTTCGAGTCGTCGACTTCCCCGTAGCGGTCGACACATTGCTGGAAGAAGTCCCGCATCTCGGTGATTACAAGCGCATGACTGAGAAGAGACTTTTCGAGTGAATCGGCACCACCGGTGGCCTTTTGGGCAAACTTGCCAGCCATGTCTTTTCCCGACTGAAGTGTCCCAAAGCAGTCCAAGGCAGTAAGTCTGTTCAAGTTGCCTGCCATGTCTTGCAACTCGGCAAGAAACCCCTCACACGCGACGGCAAGCTGTGCTGCAACATTTGGGTCGAGGTCAATGCTGTGGGCACTTGGAGTTCGCCAGGTATGGGTCTCAGACATTAGATCCTCAACTCGGCCGATAGAACACGTGTTTAACTGGGGAGACGTTGATCGAGCAGGTTCGCGTAATGTTGCGTGAGCTCGCATGTCGACCCTTCGGGCTTAAGAGCAAGTTTGGTATCGACGCTGAGCCAAATCGCCCCCTGCGCAGCAGGCAAGGCGACGAAACATCGGACAAGGTCGGCATCCGCCTGAAGATGGAACTCGACGCCGTCTCGCTGGCCGATCGTCACGGGCTTGAATCCCACGTAGTTCGGATTCTGTTTGGTGGTCTCGATGGAACTTTCGGTCGAAAAAATCGAAAAGTAATACCAGGACTCAGCCCACGAACAGATTTTCCAACCCGGCTGCTCGACGCCGGCGATATCAACTTCCTCGGTCGCCGGATCAAGCCCCACTTCTTCCAACACCGAGTCCGGAATGTCCTTGCACGGATCGAACAAACCCTCTTGACCCGACGCAGGCTGCGGCGACCCTTGTACCGACGCGCCACACCCGGCTGCCAGTGCGCCCGCGAACAGAACGGCCACCACGCTGCGGGCCTTCATCCGAAAACTCACGAGCCTGGAAGGTCCTGTCCTGTAAGCATGACTGCGTTGGAAGCATCGACACCGCTGTAGCTGTCCAGACACTTCTGAAAGAAGTCCCGCATCTCGGTGACCACCTGGATGTGGCTGTTCAACGACTTCTCCAACGAATCCTCACCGCCGACGGCCTTCTTGGAGAATTTCGCGGCGAGGTCGATTCCAGATTGGAGCGTCCCCATCCCTTTAGCGTCCTTCACAACTTCTACGCTTCGAAGCGCTGCCGCCAATTCATCGAGCAGCGCCTTGCAAGCCGAAGCCATCCTTGCAGCCGTGTCGAAATCCAAGGCGAAATGATCAGAACTCAGTCCAGTCATCGTTCCCATCCGGTCCACTCCGGGGCGAGTGCTCGCTCGCCCAAAATCAACATTGGCGCAAATCCAGCGCTATCTAGGCAAGGCGCCCAACAATGTGTGCGCGTACTCAGACGCGAGACCACACGTCGAGCCTTTCTGCTCTGCAATACCTTTCGTGTCGACCACGATCCAGATTGAACCCTGTTTCGCTTCCAACGCGATATAACATTTGTCGATTCTGACGTCTGAAGCTCGGTGGTACTGAACGCCACGACGTTCGTTCAAAGAGATCTCTTCAAAACCGGTGTAGTCGGGGTTCTTCTTGGCATCGTCCACGGTGAAGCGGTTCGAGTAAATAATCAGGTAGTACCACGGTTCTGTCCACGAACAGATCTTCCAGCCGGGTTGTTCGACGCCCTCGATGTCAACTTCCTCGGTAGCCGGATCAAGCCCCACTTCTTCCAGAACTGAGTCCGGAATGTCCTTGCATGGATCGAACAAACCCTCTTGGCCGGATGCAGGCTCAGCCGCCCCCTCCACGACTGAGCTGCATCCTGCCGCAGCCCACACCAACATCCCAGCCATGAGCAGTCGCCCAACCCCCACCGACCCCCGCATGGCACCCCCTGTTGATGTGGACCCACTGTATTGGATGCATCGGAGGCCGGATCGGTTCCCGCAATCTTGAAATTCCCAGGTCACGATCGCTGGTTCACTCAGAGCGCATCTCCAGCGATTGACGCTCAGCTCAGCAGTCGCATACTGGAGAGGTTGACTACAACTTCGGGAAGGCACCGAGTGAGCGCACCGAAAGCCCCGGCCAAACCAGCGATCCTCAGCGTCGACGACGACCCTGGTGTTTCGCGTGCCGTCGTTCGAGACCTCCGCAAGCGGTACGGCGAGAAGTACCGAATCATTCGTGCGGAGTCCGGCGACCAGGCTCTCGAAACCTTGCGCGAAATGAAACTTCGCGGCGATGCAGTCGCAGTGATCGTCGCCGATTACCGCATGCCCGGTTTGAGTGGAATCGAGTTCCTCGAACAGGCAATGGACCTGTATCCCGTAGCTCGGCGCGTTCTACTGACCGCCTACGCCGATACTGATGCTGCGATCGACGCCATCAACGTAGTCGACCTCGACCACTACCTCCTCAAGCCGTGGGATCCGCCGGAAGAGAAGCTGTACCCCGTCATCGATGCGCTGCTCGATGCCTGGGCAAGCTCGAGTCATCACCCCGCCGAGGAAACAAAGGTGATCGGCCATCGTTGGTCCGAGCGATCCTCCGACGTTCGAGAGTTCTTGGCACGCAACCAACTTGCCTATCGCTGGTACATGTCGGACGAGCCGGAAGGCCAACGACTGCTCTCGGCTGCCGGTACCGACGAACTGCGGCTTCCCGTCGTCATCGCATCCAATGGGGATGTCCTCGTCGAGCCCACTGACGCCGAACTCGCCGACAAACTCGGGTTGAGTACCACCCTCTCCGAAGACTTTTACGATCTCGTTGTCATCGGCGGCGGCCCTGCGGGTCTGGGCGCTGCTCTGTACGGCGCTTCGGAGGGGCTTCGGACGGTTCTCATCGAACGGCGGGCGACTGGCGGTCAGGCCGGCCAGAGTTCACGAATCGAGAACTACCTCGGCTTCCCCGACGGAGTTTCCGGCGCACAGTTGGCCGATCGCGCAAGACGCCAGGCAACCAAGTTCGGCGCCGAGGTCATCACCGCGCGAGACGTCACCGGTTTGGAAATCAACGGCTCGGCCCGCACCGTGCGTTTCGACGACGGTTCGTCGGTCGACGCCCACTCGGTCATCTTGGCGACCGGTGTTTCCTATCGCCAACTTTCGGCGCCGGGGCTCGATACCTACACTGGCCGAGGGGTCTACTACGGGTCAGCTGTCACCGAAGCCGCTCGGTGCAGCGAACAAGATGTGTACATAGTCGGCGGCGCCAATTCGGCAGGCCAAGCTGCGGTCTACCTCTCCCGCGGAGCTAGGTCCGTCACCATTCTCATTCGCGGCAACTCGCTCGAAGCATCGATGTCCTACTACCTGATTCAGCAGATCGAAAAGAATCCGAAGATCACCGTGCGCACGTGCACGGAGGTAGTCGGCGCTGAGGGTGACGATCACCTCGAACGAATCACACTGCGTAACAGAGCCACCGGAGAAGAAGACACTGTCGATGCTCAGTGGTTGTTCATCTTCATCGGTGCCGCTCCCCTGACCGACTGGCTCGGAGACGTGGTGGTCCGCGACGGAAATGGCTTCGTTCTTGCCGGCCCGGACCTTCCGTCCGAAGGCGTCACACCGGACGGGTGGCCGCTCGACCGCGCACCACATCATCTCGAAACCAGTGTCCCCGGAGTGTTTGTCGCCGGGGACGTACACGCCGAATCGGCCAAGCGCGTCGCGTCGGCCGTCGGAGAGGGCGCGATGGCCGTGATGTTCGTCCACCGCTATCTCGCTCAACAATAGGGAGATTCGATGTCCATTCCTGAATGCAGCCCAGACTTGCTTCGCACCCTGTTCCTGTTCGAGAAGCTCACCGACGATCAACTCGAATCACTGTGCCAGGCAGGCCATATCACCGAGATCGATCGAGGTCAGGTCTACCTCGAAGGTGAGCCTGCCACCTGCTTCTACGTCCTCATCGAGGGCGAGGTGGTGCTGTCCAAGCTGTCGGGCGGCGAAGACATCGAGATCAACAGGACCAGCCAGCGCGGCGTCTACTCGGGAGGATGGACGGCGTATCTCGGCGATCGTGTACCGCAGGTCTACGCGGGGTCGATGCGAGTGACGACTCCTTCGACGTTTTTCGTCCTGGACGCCGACAAGTTCGGCAACGCGATGCGCGAGTGGTTTCCAATGGCGGTTCATCTACTCGAAGGTGTTTTCTTCGGCAAGAAGAACACTCAGCAGATCATCGATCAGCGAGAGCGACTCCTTGCACTCGGATCACTGTCGGCCGGGTTGACTCACGAGCTCAATAACCCTGCAGCCGCAGCGGTTCGAGCGACAGCCTCTTTGCGCGAGCGTGTCGCAGGCATGCGCCACAAACTGGGGATGGTTGCATCGGGCACCTACGACCGCGATGCCCTCGTCACTCTCATGCGACTTCAAGAGGAAGTTGCAGAGGTTGTCGCCAAGGCGCCGACGCTCACTCCCCTCGAAGCCTCGGATCGAGAGGATTCGTTGGGTGAATGGTTCGAGGATCATTCGATTCGAGAGGGTTGGGATCTGGCTCCGACCTTCGTGCAGGCTGGTCTCGACACCGCTTGGCTCGAGAATGTTGCTGCAGCCGTAGACGAGTCGGTGCTAGAAGGCGCAATTCGTTGGCTGAATTACACCATCGAATCCGAACTCCTGATGAACGAGATCGCCGACTCCACAACGAGGATTTCGACTCTCGTCGGTGCAGCCAAACAGTATTCTCAGATGGACCGCGCGCCCTTCCAGACCATCGATGTCCACGAACTACTTGACAGCACGTTGATCATGTTGGGGCAAAAGATCGGAAGCGGAATCGAAGTCGTCAAGGAATACGACCTCGCGCTGCCACCGATCGACGCCTACGCCGCCGAACTCAATCAGGTGTGGACCAACCTGATCGACAATGCGGTGTCTGCCATGGACGGATCGGGAACACTCACCGTTCGGACAAGCCGCGATGGCGACCGCGTGTGCATCGAGATCTGCGACACCGGCGCCGGGATTCCCGATGACGTCATCGACAGGATCTTCGAACCCTTCTTCACGACTAAGCCTGTCGGTGAGGGAACCGGTCTCGGCCTTGATATTTCGTGGCGAATTGTGGTCGGCAAGCATCGTGGTGAGCTTCGGGTCACGTCTGAGCCCGGTAACACCCGGTTCAGAGTTTTGCTGCCCATCGCGGGCCCACCGCGGGATACGCGCGACGACTAGTCGCCCTTGCACGGCCGGTAGGCAAAGCGCACGATGAAATGACCGACTTCAGTCAGCGAGAGGGTGGACCATGACCGACGGACTTCCAGCGGGGATCGATCCGAGTGTGCCGCCCAGTGGCGCGGGATGCGTCGAATGCGATGCGAGCGGCGGGTGGTGGGTGCACCTGCGTCGATGCGCGCAATGCGGTCACGTGGGGTGTTGCGACTCCTCACCGTCACAGCACGCGAGCAAGCATGCGGCCTCGACAAAGCATCCGTTCATGCAGAGCTACGAACCCGGTGAGGATTGGTTCTGGAGCTTCGAAACCAACGAGGCGTACGACGGACCTGAATTGGCGGCGCCCACTTCACATCCCGTAGATCAGCCGACGCCGGGACCTAAGGGTCGTGTCCCAGCCGATTGGCAGCAACACATCCACTGACTCAGTTCGGTTGGTCGATCGACCTCAAAGTCGAGACGTTCGACGACTCCTGATCCAATGCGTTGTCGATGCAGGCTTGAAACTGAGCCTGCATTGCCTCCACGACCGCGATATGACTCGCCAACACATCGACGAGCGCGTCGTGGCCACCGACGGCCTTCTCCTCGAACTTAGCCTGTAGGGCCTGTGCGGATCCTAGGGTTCCAAACCCTGTCAATTGACCGAGTAGTGCGGCGGAGTTCAATGCTGCCTCGAACTGCGCGCGGAGTTCAGTGCAAGCCGCGATCAGCTCGCCGGCGACTTTGGCATCGAGATACAAATTCGACATGTGACTCCTGTATTCGAGGGTGTAGCTGCAATCAGGACCGCTGTCACGGGAGCAATGGAATCACTGTCTCGGCGATTCGTTCCACCAGCGTGCACGGCGTCTCGGGGCGCGCCACACCGACCTTGGCGCCGACGCGGATCATCGCAGTGGATTGAGAGGTCGCGAAGGCGACGTTGCAAGCAGAATCTGTTTTGTCATTGCGTTCCTGGTATTTCAGAACTTCGCGCCCGGCGATTTGGGCTCGATGAAGGTCGCGCATGACTGGATTCTGTTCGACCTCTACGAGCGAATGATCGGTCGATGTCAGAGACAAGAAGTACCACTCACCGTTCCACGAGCAAATGTTGAAACCATCGATATGCGTGTCAACGATGTCAACCTCTTTTGTTGCCGGGTCAACTCCGACTTTCTCCAATTCCTCATTGCTGAGAACCTCACACGGATCAAACATCCCAATCACATCGACAGGGAATGCCTCGCCCTCGACCGTCGAGGAACAACCCCCAACCAACAGCGCGGCCGCGACCAAGACCACTGCACCCCTCACTCCCACAGCACTCCCCCTCATTCGCTGCCCGGACACTCCAGCGACACTTCGCTGCCTCAATTTGGCAGGTCGACCGACCTCAAAGTCGAGACGTTCGACGACTCCTGATCCAATGCGTTGTCGATGCAGGCTTGAAACTGAGCCTGCATTGCCTCCACGACCGCGATATGACTCGCCAACACATCGACCAGCGCATCGGGACCACCGACAGCCTTCTGCGCGAACTTGTCCCGCAACGCCTGCGCCGAACCCAGAGTCCCAAAGCCGTCAACTGTTCCCAATCGCTGAGCGGGAACGGAGAGGTTGCGCAACTCAGCAAGCCAGTCGCCGCAATAATCGCGCAGTAGTTCCGCAGTTTTCGGATCGAGTGAAAACATCTCAACCATTGCCGCCATCCCTCTCAACGCAAGTATCACTTTGGTAAGTACGCCAGCAGGGCGATCGCCTGGCGGGTCGCCAATGCACAGACTTCCTCCTGGTGTCGCTCGCCCAGAAATGCGTCCACTCTTACGAACACCGCACCCTGAACAACTGGAATCGCGACCATGCACAGATTTTTTTGGACGTCGGTGACCTCGCGAAAGATGACAGCGCCGGGAGCAACCATTGGAGCATCACGGATGTCAGTGTCCTTGGGATTTCGACGAACGTCGTCAAGCGTGTGAAATGTCGACCAAACGCCCAGCGCGTACCAGTCGGATTCCCAGCTACAGATTTCGAACTCCGCTTGACGTACGCCGAGCACTCCATTGTCCTCCGTCCCGACGTCAACGCCAAGACTCGAGACAACATCGTCCGGGATCGCCGAACATGGATCGAAGAGTCCATCAGCTCCATCTGGGCGAACCGCATGCCCCTCGACCGTCGAGGCACAACCCCCAACCAACAACGCGGCCGCGACCAAGACCACTGCACCCCTCACTCCCACAGCACTCCCCTCGTTCACGACCCGCTCACAGTATTGGACGCTCCCCAGCGCCGATCGGTTCCACGACATTGCATTCCGTTGCAACCCTTCACCCACGCCGATAATCGGCCTAGCGTCGATCTACCAGGGGATTCACAACGAAGTGAGGTGCGGATCAATGAAGGCAGCACGGTTCCACGGGCAGAAAGACATCCGGATCGAAGAGATCCCTGAGCCCGAATTGCGGCCAGGAACAGTCAAGCTGAAGGTCGCATGGTGCGGAATCTGCGGCACCGATCTCCACGAGTATCTCGAGGGACCGATCTTCATCTCCGCACCCGGACACCCGCATCCACTCTCACACGAGAATGCGCCGGTCACGATGGGCCACGAATTCTCCGGCACCGTCGAAGAGGTCGGCGAAGGTGTGACGGACGTCGAGGTCGGCGAAAATGTCGTCGTCGAGCCGTACTTCGTGTGCAACGAGTGCGCTCCGTGCAAGGCGGGCAACTACCACCTGTGTACGAAGATGGGGTTCATCGGCTTGGCTGGCGGAGGTGGCGGGCTCAGCGAGAAGGTCGTCGTCGACCGTCGCTGGATCCACAAGATCGGCAACATCCCGCTCGACGAGGCAGCTCTCATCGAACCGTTGAGCGTCGCCCATCACGCAGTCGTACGCAGTGGAGCCGAAAGCGGCAACGTCGCAATTGTGGGCGGAGCAGGACCGATCGGACTCCTCGTTGCGGCAGTTCTCAAGGGTCTGGGTGTCACGACGATCGTCACCGAACTCAGCGAAGCCCGCAAGGCCAAGGCCCTCTCCAGTGGAGTCGCCGACTACGTCATCGATCCCACCACCGAAGACGTCAAAGCGCGCGTCCTCGAACTCAGCGGAGGCATCGGCGCAGACATCGGCTTCGAGTGCGCAGGCGTCAACGCGGTCCTCGACACCATGCTCGACACGGTCCGGCCTGCTGGAGTTGTTGTCAACGTGTCGATTTGGGGCAAGCCCGCGACCATCGACATGCAGAAGCTGGTCCTCAAGGAGATCGATCTACGCGGAACCATCGCGTACGTACGTGACCATGAAGCGGTCATCAAGATGGTCCAGGACGGTGTCGTCGATCTGGCGCCATTCATCACCGGTCGTATTCAGCTCGAAGAGTTGATCTCCGAAGGATTCACCACCCTGATCGAGCACAACGACACTGCGGTCAAGATTCTCGTCAGGTCGTGACCGGACGGGGCACCTCGGGACCCACCGCGGTCAGCGACCCTGGTGCCCGCCCCTTGCCCCATCCGATCTTCTCTCGGTAGCGGCCGATGTGATCGTTCTCGATCACATCGGCCGTTTCCAACGGTGTGGATTGCGGATGCACATACAGCGCATCCGTCGGGCAATATGCCTCACACATGAAGCAGGTCTGGCAATCCGATTGGCGCGCAATCACCGGGACGCCCGAGGGTGTCCGGTCGAAAACATCTGTAGGACAAACGTCTACGCACTTGTCGCAACCGATGCAGTCAGGCGCGGACACCAGCTCGATCATGACGCCACCAGTGCAGACCCGACAGATTCAGAAGTCCGGGTCCACACCGAATCCAAACCGCCGGTGAGGACGTGATGGTGCTGCGTTCCATCGAGTTCGGGATAATCGTCCCGCTTGCTCATTCCCCGAGTCTCGGTCCGCGCCAACGTCGAGTGGTACATCCAGCGACCGACGGCCGTGATCGCGGCAGCCTGCCGCGCTGCCATCCGACCTGCTGGATCGGCGCCCAGATCCGCACTCACTGCACCCCACAGCGATTCGAGCTCAGCGAGCGCTGCGGATACCCGATCACCGCTGCGGAGGTAGTTCTTGTCGAAGGGAATCAGCTGCGCTTGAGCAGCTTTCACCACATCGTCGGCAGTAAACCCGGTTCGTACCGGATTACGCAATCCGACGGTTCCGGCTCCCCGTAGACCACTGGTAGCCCCGCGTCCGACTGACAGCGCATAGCGCGCAGCACCGGTTCCCGCCCACGAACCAGAAGACATCGCCCACGCGGCGTTGTGACTTCCCCCGCCGGTAAACCCTCCGCAGATTCGCTCTCGGGTCGCTGCGTCCCCGGCGGCAAACAGACCTGGAACGGATGACGCGCAATCGTCGTCGACGACGTTGATTCCCCCAGTGCCGCGCACCGTGCCTTCTGCGAGCATGCCGACCTCGAATTTGTCGGTGAAGGGATCGATTCCGCGGCGATCGAATTGCAGGAAGAAGTTGGGTTGCCCCAGTCTCATTCGACGCTGCACCTCAGCGTCGGCCCGATCGATCTGCGCGAAGACCGGTTCGTTCCGCAACGTGCTGGCGATGACGGACCTCCCCTTCGCCGAACCGGCACCTTCGAGCACTCTTCCGTCTGCGTGAAAGAACGTCGCGTACGCGTAGTAAGCCGTCTTGGTGATCGTCGATCCGGCCGCTGCGATTCCGTACGCGTTGGAGAACTCCATGCCGGAGAACTCGGCTCCGACTTCCGCTGCCATCAATGCACCGTCACCGGTATCGACATTGGTGCCCAACGCACCGGACAGAAACGCACAACCTCCGCTGGCGACCACTACCGCGCCTGCCGAGACTCGGTAGTCCTGGTGCTCGTGGCGTTGGTAGCCCGCAACTCCGCGAACTCGCCCGGCGTCGTCCACCAACAACTCCAGCGCCGGCGAATGGTCGAGGATGCGCACCCCGGCTCGACGAATCCAGGTGCGCATCCGCCGCATGTACTCAGGCCCCTGCAAGCCGGTGCGTATCTGCTTGCCCGTGCTGGGGTCGATGGGGAAGGGATATCTCCCCTCTATCGCGAGGAGATCCATGTTGGAGTAGGTCTGCTCGAGAACGCGGTCCATCCAACGGTGGTCGGCAAGATATCCGCCGAGCGCCTCACGACCGGCCTTTGCCCGCTCACGGGCAGTCGTATCCGGTTCGACGTACCAAACACCCGTTCCGGAGGGGGCCGTTGCACCACTCGTTCCGCAGTACCCCTTGTCGACCAGGACGACGTCTGCACCGGCCTTGGCCGCGCGCAACGCTGCCCATGCGCCGGCGGGGCCACCACCGATCACCAATACATCGGTGGAGAGTTCGAGGACGTCCGTCACTGGCCAGCTCCTGTCAGAGGTCTACGCAACACTTCTGTTGCTGCAATATTCCTCGAACGAACTAACTAGCGCCACAGTCAGAATCACTGTGAACTCAACCAGTCACCGCCGCATCGACAGAGCGCTACGACGCTTCCCGCTCCTCGTCGGTGCACAACGCGGAGTACTTGGCGAAGGCTTCCTGCAAGGTCAGCGATTTGCGTCGCTCGGCGATGTCGCGGGGCTTTCCCTGCGCAACACATCGACGCGCATGTTCGATCACAGCTTCACGTATGACGCTGGAAATGTCCGCGCCCGTGAGCTCTTGGAGGGTCTCTAGGGCCCTCAGTTCCTCTACGTCGAATCTCACCGTTACCGATCGTCTAGCCACGCTCAGAATGT
Organism: Rhodococcus sp. AQ5-07; assembly: GCF_009707305.1. Lineage (NCBI taxonomy): Bacteria > Bacillati > Actinomycetota > Actinomycetes > Mycobacteriales > Nocardiaceae > Rhodococcus > Rhodococcus sp. AQ5-07. The sequence goes on from NZ_CP046099.1 coordinate 2,739,967, forward strand.
TACTTGCGGGTACACCAAATTTGGTGAGTTACATATGCGTCGAGTCGAATATCTTTGGGCGCCAAAACCTTCGAATTTCGATCTACGTGGGTAAATCGTTTTGCACCCGTGGGACTCATGTAATGCAACGCACACAGTGCCATCCAGCGTGCCGACGGACACTGTCGCTGTCTATGCTTGCGACACACTGCCTTCGATCGGAGATACACCGCGTGAGCATCGACCACATCGTTTCCGCAGTCGACGGCGACGCTGCCGAGCGAATCAAGACAGCTCTGGCAGAGAGAGCCGCAACCTCGACGGACACGACCGCGCTGGTGTTCGACGGCGTGAGCATCGAGATTCCGCCATCGGTCGGCGACGCCGTCGTGCAGCTCCTGACCTACCTCGCTGCCGGCGACAGCGTCGCCCTCGGGCCCGTCGCAGAACTCCTCACCACCTCGCAGGCAGCAGAGATCCTCGGCGTTTCGGACACGTATGTGCGCAAACTCGCCGACGCCGGGAAACTCCCGATCGAACTACGCGGCACCCACCGCAGGTTCCGCCTCGATGACGTGATGGCTTACCGCGAGCAGTTCCCCAAACGCGCCTAGCTCTTTGCGTACATTCCTTTGATCTCCTTCGAGAACCGATCGACGACGACATTGCGCTTGATCTTGAGCGTCGCTGTCATCTCACCGTCTTCCTCGGTCAGATCGCGATCGAGAATGACGAACTTCTTGATCGACTCCGCATGCGAGACAGCTGCATTGGCGTCGTCGACGGCCTTCTGCAGCTCCGCTCGAAGGTCCTTGTCGTCACGTAGTTCGGCGGCGGTGGCGCCGGAAGGCTTGCCGTTCTCCGACTTCCACTTCTCGAACACCTCGGGGTCGACGGTCAGCAGCGCCGTGATGTAGGTCTTCCCGTCGCCGACGACGACTGCCTGCGAGACTATGGAATGTGAACGGATACGGTCTTCCATCGGGCCGGGCGAGACGTTCTTGCCACCCGCCGTCACCAGAAGATCCTTCTTGCGACCGGTGATGGAAAGGTAACCGTCGCTGTCGAGTTCACCGAGATCACCGGTTCGCATCCAGCCGTTGACGAATGCCTCTTCGGTGGCCTTGTCGTTCTTCCAGTAGCCCTTGAAGACAACCCCGCCGTTGAGTTCGATCTCGCCATCCTCGGCGATGCGTACCCCGTTGCCGCCCATCGGCTGTCCGACGGTTCCGATCTTCTGAGCACCCGGCACGTTGACGCAGTGCGCTGCTGTGGTTTCGGTGAGGCCATAGCCTTCGTAGATCGGAACTCCGAGCCCACGGAAGAAGTGCCCCAGTTCAGGAGTGAGGGCGCCGCCGCCGGAGATCGCGAACCAGCACTCGCCCCCGAGAGCCTCACGAAGCTTCGAGTACACGAGCTTGTCTGCCACTGCGTGCTTCGCCTTCAAGATCAGCGAGGGACCGCCCTTGTCGAGGGCTTGGCTATATTCCTTTGCAGTGACTTCTGCGAAAGCGAAGATCGCGCCCGGAATCTTTCCACCGGACTCCGCCTTGCGTGCTGCGCCGTCACGAACTTTTTCGAAGACACGCGGAACACCGAGGATGGTGTTGGGCTTGTAGCGCTCGAATTGAGTTGTAATGGTGGCGAAGTCGGACCAGTGTGCCTGCGAAGCGCCAGCTTCGAACGTCGCGAGGGACACCGCGCGAGCCAGCACGTGAGCGAGCGGCAGGAAGGTCAGGACTCGGTTTCCCGGAACCGCCACCTTGCCGATCGATGCCGTGAGAATCCCGCGCACCTCGGACAGGAAGTTGCGGTGCGTGAGGATGCATCCCTTGGGACGGCCTGTCGTGCCGGAGGTGTAGACGAGTGACGCCAGATCGTCGGCCTTGATGCCCGCGAGTCGCTTCTTCAACTCGGTGTCGTCAACGTCGGCACCCTGTGCGGTCAGCTTTTCGACTGCTCCGTCGTCGATCTGCATGACGGCCTTGAGAGAGCTTGGCGCGTCCTGGAACAGCTGCTCGTGCGCGCCGGTTTCGACGATCGCGATGACGGCCTCGGAGTCTTCGAGGATCCAGCTGACCTGCCCCTGAGACGACGAGTCGTAGATCGGAACGGTAGCCGCGCCGGCGGCCCAGATGGCGAAGTCGAAGAGCGTCCACTCGTATCGGGTCGCGGAGAGGAGTGCGACGCGGTCGCCTGCCTGCACCCCGGCTGCAATGAGACCGTTTGCGACGCCGGTGACCTGCTCGGCGAACTCCTTGGCTGTGACGTCTACCCAACCCTCTCCCTTGGGGCGGGAGAACACCGTCAGATCTGGCGTGCGCTCGGCGTGAGTGAAGACGGTGTGCACCACAGACTCATTATCGGAGATGGTGAACTGGGCTTTGGCGCTGTACTCACTCACAGGGTGTCATCTCCGTTGGTCTGCGATTCGATGCTGATTCTGAAGCGGTGGAGTGCGCGGGCGAAGTCTGCGACCTCGGACTCGGTCCAATCGTGCAGCCTGCCGGCGACTTGGTCGAGCCGACGCGCGTCGGCGGCGTCGAGGTATTTGCGGCCAGCCTCCGTGAGATGCAGCGGATTGCCCTGACGAACGGATCCCGGATCGGCATATACCCAGCCTGCCTCGATGCACCCGCGAACTTGGCGCGAGATGGTCGAACGATTGACGCCGAAGACTTCGGAGATCTCTGTGGCCTTACAGCCGTCGTTGCGGCCGATGAAGGAGAGGAAGGAATGCTGCGCGATCGACGGGTGGTCATCGGAATGCCGATCCCCCGTCATCAGCTGCCGCGTGAGGTGCACCAGCTCGTCATGAACAGCTGGTGGACCGGTGAGCGCCATTGCTCCGTCGTGTTGCACTGAGCAACTATAACGCCGACCCCTGTGTCCGACGCAATATGACCGCCGCCACCGACAAGAAGTCCGTCGGTGGCGGCGTGAAGAGTTAGACCAGATCCTCACCGTTGCGGCGAGCAGTTGCCCAATCCTTGAAGAATCCCTTGCTGATGACTCCCAGCACGACCAAGACCAACGCCGGCCAGATCAGAACATAAATGGTCAGTAGAGATGTACTCATTCGTATTCCTTCCACTTGTCTCGACGGTTACTTTCCGGACGCTCCGACAGCAGGAAACTCCTCCTCGTCGAAGTCTCCGGTCCGCTGCTTGATGAGTTCGAAATCGAACGTCTCACGCTGATTGACGGACATCGCAAAGCACACGACGGTACTGACGGCGTAGGCCACCAAAGATCCGCTGAGCGTTGGGTAGTCGTGCAGGAAGCCGATCGCGAATGGCGCGGACAACACGATCGCAAGGCCACCGACGATCTGCGCAACCTTCAGACCGAAGAATCCAAATACCATGAGCCCCAGCACCACTCCGATACCAACAACGGCAACGATGTCGGAGAGGATCCCGAACATCCCATCCATCGGCACCCAACTGAATCGGACGGGCAAGAAGGCAGCAAGAGCCACCAGCACCGACACAGTGAAGGCTTTGTTGGTGACCTTTCCCCAATAGAAGCTCGCGATAACCGGGAACACCAGCGCGCCCCACAGCGCGCCGACGAACACCAACAGATCCAGAATGCTCAATTGCAGACTTGCCAAGGAGATAGCCGCCGTCGTGGCAACAATCATCGTTACTCGGCCGATGAGCAGCATCCGTCGAGAGTTCGCAATAGCCTTGCCTGCGACGGCTTGGCCGTAAACGTCGGTCATCACGATGGACGAGAGCGCAGCAAGGTCCGAGTCCGCCGTCGATGACAGCGCGCCGATGATCATGACAAAGAAGACAGCCAGCAAAATTCCGGGCAGGTACGACGCGGCCATCTGCGGAATCAGGTTGTTGACGTCACCATCCATCGGCTCGATTCCGAGGTATAGAGCGAGAACACCCAGCATTCCGACGCCGATGACCGTTGCGCCGTATCCGACGGTTGCGGTGATGAAGGTGGGCTTGATCAGGTCTTCGCGGACCGCGAACAGACGTTGGGCAATGGTCTGGTTGCCGATTGCGTAGGCAAGAACTGCCGCGATGTACGGCGCGCCCTGCTCGAAGAAGGCAACGCTCGAGAAGAAGTTGCCCTGCTCAGCAGTAAGGTTGCCTGCCCCGGATTCGAAGGCTGCCGGGAACCCCGCAGCAAAGAAGATGAACGGCACCAAAACCGCTACCGCACCGAGCATTCCGATCAGCTGAACGAAGTCGGTCAACACCGAAGCGCGGAAGCCCGACCACAGCGTGTACAGCAAAACGCCCAGCGCAACGATGAACACACCCTGGATGAAGTTGAACGGCGAAAGCAACGCGATCAGCAGACCACCAGCGAGGAAGTTCGACATCAAACTGATGAGACTACCGACGATATTGGAGCCCGCGAGCATCAGCTGACTCGAGCGTCCGTGCCGCGCGTACATGACCTCAGCCAGCGTGTGGGCTTTCGGCGCTACTTTGCGAATTCGCTGGCCAAACGGATAAATGAAGAGAATCATCAACGCGCCCCATAAACCGTAGTGAATGGGGCCGGAGATTCCGTAGGTGTAGCCAGAAGTGGCGGATGCGTACATCGACGACGCCCAAATCCAGGTGGCCGTCATACTCGCGGCCGAAACACCAAATCCTAACTTGTTTCCGGCAGTCATAAAACCGTCGGCATTTTCCTGCTTCTTACCAATACGAAGAGAAATCAGAAATGTTCCACCATAAAAAGCAACAAGCAGTGAAACAATTACCAAGGTACTGAACTGGACCATGTCGGACCCCGTCACATGCCACATCCTTCGCACATAATCGGCAGAACAAAGCGCAAAACCCCTGTTCAGGATCTTTGCGCTTCGTTTCTGCACGCCCTAGGAGCGACCGTCATACCAACACCGGTCACATATTCAATTGACTAGCACCACGCACTTCGTCTTTTCGGAAACCCAACCTCCACAAAATAAATCTTCTGCGCAAGCTTTTGGCTCGACCACGCAATTCAACAACTGAGAATGGACCATAGCATGATGGCAATTTCTAACAAAAACTCCAACATTTTTCCAACCGAAAATATTCATGTTTCCGCCGCAGGAAAATCATGCGCTTCCAGCACATATAACAACTCCGCATCGATTGAAATCGATGCTCGATTCGACCGCTCAGCTACTTCGACAGGACCATCCTGGCAAACCGTCGGCCCCACTCGGGATCGGCGGAAACATGCTCGTCCAGCGGATTGGAGACAATCGCCCCGATCATTCGCAGGTACACGAGAGTGTCTCGCACCATCCACGTCCAATCGTCGTCGCCGAGGCGGGTTCCGTCTGTTGTCGACCAACCCAATGCCGTGAGGCCTTCGATCATCACTTCACTACGTTCGGACTCCGACAAGCCGGCAGCCAACGTAAGGAACAGAATTCGGCCGGCTTCCTGCCCCAACTCGCCCTTTCCCAACGGCATGGCCGTCACGATGTGACGCCACAGCTCGCCTTCATATGCAAGCACTGACGCGCCGAGTCGAGTCAGAATCAATGTGCCTCGGAGTCTCCGGACAAATCTCAGTGTCTTTGCGGCTTCAACGAGTACTGCTAATTGCGAGTCACTCCCTGCCGTGACATCGATCCAGTCACTGCCCCAATCGAGTTCGTCTCGGGCAGACGCAACAAGGTCCGGAGGCAGTGACCCGGATGCCGTCAAAACAATCCCACCACCTCGCGCGGAGTTCAGCAGCCACAGCAGTTGGCGGGTTGCTCCCTCACGCATAACCTCGAAATAGTTGTCATATCCGCCACGAAGCTCCGATTTGGCAACTGCGGCAAACAGTTTCGGCGCGGAATGAACAGACAAGCGGCGCAAGAACTTCTCGAACAGCGAGCTTCCCACAGGCGGTGACTTATGCAATGCCACTGCAATGGTGACCGCTGTATTGGAATCTGCGGGAACAAAACGTTCGGGATCGAACAGTCCATTACTCGCCTGCCCGTTCAGGAACTCGCGATACCCGATCGGACCGCCAGAATCCTCCGGCGGGCACGCTCTCTCGCCGTCGAGACAGGATGGCTCAGAAATCGGCTGGTCTTCGACAATCTGCTCGAGAACCAACGTGTGACTCCACCTTGCGCGGGCGTTGTACTCATAACGGACGTACTCCCCGACCGCGGTAACTGCCTCGTCGATCCGGACTTCGTCCTCACCAAACTCGTCTTCCTGGTATCCGTCGCGCTCGATCACCTCTGGCGCGATATACCGATCTGGGCCATTGTCCGTTGAATGATGGACACTCACCCACTGATGAGCGTGTTGATCTCCCCACCCCATCACCGCCTGCACAATCGAATGAAGTTGGTCCAGTTCGATATTCGACGGAACCGAAAACCGTCTCCAAATAGGCGGCGTGATGCAATCGAGTTCGATCCGCATGACAAAGTTCGCCGCCGCCGGCCGTCGACGCCGATTCCGCATCTGCCTCGGCGTAAGGACCTTCATCTGGCTTTGCGCCGCTTGATATGCAGGTACCAAACGCAGATGTGAAGCTCACCGAACTCGCTGACCCGTCATGTATGGAGGCTAGATCTACCTACCGACAGCCGAGATACTCACTGCCACAAGGCTGTCCGATTTGTCGAGACTCGCATGACGTCGCTGGTCGGCTGTTAAGTCCTGATCAGTGCGGACCTAGCCAGGCATCTTCAATAATCCACTGCGCGGACAATAGTGTGCGCCGATTACCGTAGACCTGACACCTACCGCACGAAAACCGTGCCCAGCGCCTGCTCGGACTGGCACAGAACATGAGGATCCATGAGCGACCACGACACGACCGCCGACCAGCCGCTCCACATCAACGGCGCAATTGCCTTGGTGACGGACGAGCGCGACGAGTTGGTTCGCCTGTGCGTCCAGACCCTCGCCGAACTACTGGGTAGTGAGCCTGCCACCGATGACGATGGCGACATTGTCGTGCCGGTTCACGGGTTTGTCGTCTACGTGACAGTTGCGGATGACGGCCCTCAGATCAACGTCTGGTCCTCGGTCCTGACGGACCTCGGCAATCCCTCGCATGCCGCAACCCGGTTGATCGAACTCGCGCAGGAATGGCCGCGCCTGCGCTTCGCTTTCAGCGGCGACCACCTGCTGGTCTCCACGATGCTCGACGCGGACCCCTTCGCCCCGCAGCATCTGCTGAACTTGATCGACGAGGTTCACGACTTCACTCACGAACTCGACGACGATTTTGCTGAGTCCTTCGGCGGCACCCTCGACTGCGACGAAGACGACGACAGCTACGCCGGAGACTGCAATCCCGGCGGTTGCGACGGAGACTGTGACTGTGCGTGCGGCGATGCAGCAGACGCCGTCGACGGCGAGCTCGCCATCAGGGCAGTCACCTCGACGCCCAGCAAGTAAGCAATAACCCACGCCTAGTATTGCGCGCGTGCATCTCTGCCATTGCAGAGATGCACGCGCGCTGACGTATGTTGCCACTTTCCAATACCGCCGGAAGCGACAACATCCAGCCTTCGGCGGCGAACGCTATTCCAGTCGATCCCGTGAAATGCAAGCGCGGCTATCTCGTTACGGTCCGCCAGCCGGCCGCGTTCGCTGGTACCAGGCGCGAACCTACGATCTGCGCATCCTCGCCCGTGACACCCGGCGTTGCAGTTTCGCTCCTCGCAGCATTCATCTGGGTAGCCGAGGTATCGGAGTCAGGTAACTGTGCCTTGTGGATCGAATATTTCGGGGTCTAGACCCTAATTCTCAAGAGGCGCAGACAGGGCGAACGCGCAACGCCAAGCCTGTTCTGAAATTCGCAATCCCGCGTTCATCAGTCACAGACAATAACAGACCTCACATGAAAAGTATGCGAAACGATAGTGGAATGTGCGGCAAAACGCCTAGACACTGCAGACCAGTCAGTGCCATGCCCTAACGTAATTAATTTGATCGTACGGAGTTGGAATCTTCGCCCGGGCAAATTGTGGAATACGATTCGGAGGAAAAGTGAACGAGCGTGAATCAGCACGGGACCGATGCCGTACGGAAGTTGATGGCATCTCCATCGAACTTCATACTCACCCCGCCGTGAACCTGGCTCTGGTCCACAACGGAGTACCGCTGGTACGGGGGCTCTCGATCACTAACAACTCCGAATCGCCCGTCGTCGATATCAAAGCAACCGTACAACTGCACGGTGCCGGCCAGGAACTCTCACCGGCTCGAACTGACATCGTCGACGGTTCTCTCGCTCCCGGTCACGAGGCGTTCTGGGACGACTACGCGGCCGTCGTGCCAACTGTTCAGCACCTTCGAGAACTGAACGAGAGCTACCCTGCCACCATCGCGGTCACCGTCTCACGCCTTTGGGGCGATGACATCGCGTTGAATGTGCCGATTAGAGTTCTGGCCCACAACGAGTGGTTCAATGCCCCCGAGTTCTTCGATTCACTGGCAGCCTTTGTTCAGCCAAACACCCGAGCTGTGAGCAATGTTCTCGACGCCGCGTCCGAGCTTCTTGGCAACCTCACCGGTTCCACCTCACTCGAGGGGTATCAGCGCGGACCACAACGTGCTGCAGAGATCGCGGCAGCAACCTACGAAGCCCTACGCCTCCGTCAGATTCGCTATATCGATCCGCCTGCCTCGTTCGAAGGAACGGGCCAGAAGATCCGAACGACGGCACAGGTACTCGACGAACGTTTCGGAACGTGCATCGATCTAGCAGTCACCTATGCAGCATGTTTGGAAGCGGCCGGACTGCGACCGGTCATCTGGCTTGTCAAGGGACATGCATTCGCTGGATTCATGCAAGAAGAAGCTCACCTCTCACACAGCGTCATTCTCGAGTCGAACGCGATAGCCAATCTCTTCGATTCCGGAAAAGTCGTAGCCGTCGAAGCTGCATACTACGACAGCAGCCCCGAAGGATCCTTCAAAAATGCTGTGGCACATGCTAGACGCCACTTCTCCCAGCCGGACGACCTCCATGGACTTGTCGCGATCGCATCCGCCCGCAAGGACGGTGTGCGGCCGCTTCCAACCTTCGACGAATTCGCATCGCCAATATCCGAGCGCACCGCTGCCGGCACAATTCAGCCGGACCTCAGCCTGCCCGATAACCTTCTCACTAAACAGAATTCGGTTGACACCGTCTTCGATGCAACTGACACTTCTCCCCCACGAGTTCAGAAATGGAAGCGATCCCTGCTTGACCTCAGTACACGGAACCGTCTGCTCAATTTGAAAGAGTCGCGGGAAGTCATCGATCTCCATGTCCCCATCGGCGGACTCGCATTACTCGATGATTTGGTGCATGCAGATGTTCCCATTGAGCTCACTCCCCACGACGAACTGAGTTCGATCCACGAACTCCAAGGCGCACGCCAAGCCCAAGACATCGATGATGCAACGGTTCTCGACTATTTACGCGACCGAAAGCGAATCTATGCAGTCGTCAAGCACGACGTATACACAGCCCGACTCAAGCACCTGCAACGCACCGCGCACACCATGTTCGAGGAGACCGGCAACGCCAATCTCTATCTGACATTCGGCGGATTGATGCATGCCACCAGCACCGGACGGCCAGCGCGAGCTCCCCTATTTTTGTTGCCCGTCAAGGTTACTGGCGGCTCTGGGCGCAGCCCCTTCAGGATTGTGGTCGACACGTCCGGCACATCAACACCAAACTACTGCCTCGTCGAGTGGCTACGGCTCAAGCACAGTGTCTCGATTCCTTCTTTGGAGACGCCACCTCTCGATGAGAGCGGCATAGACATCGACGCAGCTCTCAAGGGCATTCGCTCGGCGATGATCGAGCACAACTTGGATTTCCGCATCGATGAAACTGCGTCACTGGCCATTTGCCAGTTCGGAACTTTCGGCATGTGGAAAGACCTCGACGATCACTGGGACCTTCTCGAGCAGAGCCCCATCGTTCGTCATCTGACTCATCATGCTGGTGAGTCGTTCCGAGATTCACGTCGCCCGGACGGTACCGAGATTGAAGCTGCACCGGTCAAAGAACTCGACGTGCCCGTCCCAATCCCTGCCGATGGCTCACAGCTCCGTGCAGTGGCATTGGCAGCGGATGGTCACTCCTTCGTCCTGGAGGGCCCTCCCGGTACCGGCAAGTCACAAACCATCACCAACCTCATTGCGCACACTCTGGCTCAGGGCAAGACCGTGTTGTTCGTCGCTGAGAAGCAGGCCGCCCTCGAGGTGGTGAAAAAGCGGCTGACAAAGGTCGGCCTGGCCGAATTCACGCTGGACCTACATGGAAAGAGTCAGAGCGCTAACGCTATTCGCGCTCAGCTGAAGACCGCGATCGATCATTCTGTTCACTACAATCAGCGCGCCTGGTCAGCAAAGCTCGCTGAGTTGCGGGCCAAGCACGTCCCGCTCGACGACTATCCGTCCAAGATTCACACCGAGAACGGCGTCGAGCACACACTGTGGACTGCCTACGACACAGTCCTTAGCCTTGGCGACGGCCCGACGGCCACAATTCCTGCGCCTTATGTTGCGTCCCCTAAGGTCAGCGTTCGAGCAGTCACCAACGCATTGCAGCAATTCGAACGTGCTGCCCGGTCGGTCACGATAAATCGCGTCAATCCGTGGACCATCGTCGGAGCGATCGATCCGGCAGCATCGGACGACTCGTTCCGCTCCGCTTCGGCGCAGATGAACTCCGCACTTGCGCTCGTACAGCAGACCCCGCCTGCTTTGCGGATCATCGAGCGGATGCGCACTCCCGCCGAGATCGAGGTCTTGTTGCCGCAGGCCCGCCGGCAGTCGAACTGGATGATCGCCGACCCGGCCGTAGTCGAGCGCATGCAGGGCACCCAATGGACAACGTCCCGCACTTCACTACTCAGTGAGCTGACCCTGCTCCAACAGCAATGTGCGCCACTCACTGCAGTTTTCATGCCGAACTTCATCGGATCTGGTTCCGTCGAACCATTAATCGTAGCGGCCGAGGAGGTCAGCAAGGGCATATTCGGCAAAAAGAAGCGGACCGACCAATTCATCCGCGATGTTGCACCGGCACTATTGCCTGGCGTGGCGATCGATCCGGACACCGCATTGCCGTTGTTGCGATCGATTTCCAGCGCACGCGAATTGACTCGACAAACTGTCGAACACATGCGCACCCTGCTCGGGCCATTTGCTCCCCCGGTCTGGAACCCTTTCAACGCTGACGCATCACAGCAACTTCAGCCGGCGTTCGACTTCATCGATATGTCAGGTGACTACATCCGCGCACACCCGGGCATGTGGCGGATCCTGGTCGAGTCCGGTCTTGTGTCCCAACAGAACATCGATGCGCTCGCAGCGGTGTCACAAGCGTGGCTCACCTGGAAGAAACTCCTCGGGTTCAGCGACGCCGAGTTCGACCGTTGGTGTGATGAGTCCCATTGGCTGTCCGCGTGGGGTCGCGACTCAGAAGCCTGGAGATTTTCGATCGATGCAGACGCGGGAGCGTCCGTTCGCAAGTGGTCGACAATGTCGACATTCCTCGAGCCACTGCAAACTGCCGAGCTGAATGTCTTTGCCCATGAACTTCTCACGGGCGCTATCAACTCTTCGGACGCTGAAGTCGCTTTCATCCGTGGCCTGGCAGTTGCTTCGCTGAACGAACACAGAAGAACGCAGGGACTCACCAACTTCAACAAGGCACTCAAGGATGGCGAGACTCTCGACTACGCCCGAGCCTCGGCGGCTCAACGCGAGGAACAGATCGCAGCCCTGCCCGCTGCATTGCTCGACCGACGCCTATTCAAGGCCGGTGCGCTGTCTGGCGAAATCGGGCAGCTTCGACGCCAACTCGACGCCAAGCGCGGTGGAACCACCTTCCGTCAGTTGATGACTCGCTACTCAGACCACATTTTGGCTGCAACGCCGTGCTTCTTCGTCAGCCCCACGTCCTTGGCTCAGTTCGTGCCGCCGGGATCAGCCACATTCGACGTAGTTGTATTCGATGAGGCCTCGCAGGTCACTGTCCCTCAAGCCATCGGCGCGCTGGGCCGCGCCCGCTCGGCCGTGATCGTCGGCGATTCGCAGCAAATGCCGCCGACTGCAATCGGCCAGGTGACCGCAAGCGATGGCGACGATGTCACTGAAGATGACGAGGTCATACCGGAGGATCTCGAGAGCATTCTGACGGAGTCCGTTGAATCTGGGGTTCCACGGCTGTGGCTATCCTGGCATTACCGGAGTCAAGACGAATCTCTGATCGCCTTCTCCAACCGCAAGTACTACGAGGGACGCCTCGCGAGTTTGCCTTCACCTGGCGGCGATGCCACAACTGGCGTCGAATGGCGAAGAGTGCCGGGACATTTCAATCGCGAGACTAAACAACTGCACCGAACCAACATTGTCGAGGCGGAAGCGATTGTGGCCGAGATTCGCCAGCGCCTGTCGAATGCCAATCTGGCGTCTCAAAGCATCGGCGTCGTCACGTTCAACGCACAGCAACAGACCCTGGTGCTCGATTTGCTCGAGAAGACCGGAGACCCATTGGTCCTCGACCAACTGCGCACCGACAAGGAAGACGGAATCTTCGTCAAGAATCTCGAGAACGTGCAGGGCGACGAGCGAGATGTCATTCTCTTCACAACGGCATTCTCGAAGAAGCAGGACGATTCGAAGATGCCACTCAACTTCGGTCCACTGACTCGTACTGGTGGCGAGAAACGATTGAACGTCGCCATTACCCGTGCCCGCCGAAAGGTTGTCATCTTCACCTCGTTCGAGCCTTCGGACATCGATCTTTCACGCACCAAGTCGGTTGGAATGGCGCATCTTCGCGGATATCTGGAACTGGCTGCACAACCTGATCACTCCGGGAACTCGTTCCAACCACGCCCCCAGAATACTTCCGATCAGATCCAGGAGTCGATCTGTGAAGCCTTGCGCCAACAGGGATACGAAGTCGAAGCAAATTACGGTCTCTCAGACTTTGTTCTGGACATAGTTCTTCGTGAACCAGAATCCGAATGTTGGCAGGTCGCAATCCTGCTCGACGGGCCGGCGTGGGCTGAGCGTCCGACGGTTGCTGACCGCGATCTGACACCACAGCTTCTCGAGTCGATGATGCATTGGGGAGCTTCAGTTCGCGTGTGGCTTCCCAGTTGGATCGACAACCCCGAATCCGTTGTCCAACAAATCAAGGAAGCCCTGACCAGATCGAAGCTCCGCATGGCCGAACGGCAAGCCCAGATCGACGCCGCAGCACTGGCTCAGGCCGAAGCCATCGCTGCCGCTGCGCTGGCTGAACTCGAAGTGTCGATATCGGTCGACTTCTCAGCTGACAACACCCGCTGGCTGAAATCGGATGAGCCCGACCACCCCGCTGAAGTGTCCGACGAACCCGTCCGGATCGGTCGGATGGCTGCAGCTGATACGCCCCCTGCCAGTCCTGTTGCCCGGGATTGGGATGGACGCGGAACCACGTATCTCGAGGCGCCCACAACAACGCTCGGACCACGCGGTGATCTCGATCGCGTCGATTCACCTTCGGTTCAGCAAACGATCCTGAGTGCCGTGCGGGAAACAGTGGACATCGAAGGCCCGATCTCGATGGACCGTTTGGCCCGTGACGTCGGCCGGCGCTTCGGTCTCGACCGTGTCTCGGCCGGGAAACGGGAGACGATCGTTCGTTGCATTCCGGCCGAGTTGATCAAAAAATCAGGACTCGGCGACTTTGTCTGGCCGAAGGAACTCAACCCGATTGACTGGCGTGGCTACCGCACCACCCCGGCGGAGATCACGCGAAGTTTGATGGACATTGCGCCCGAGGAGATCGTGAATGCCATGATGGCGGTCTGTGGTAGCAAGTCGGATGAGGACTCCCTGCATCGTCGAACTTTGGCAGTCTTCAATCAGAAGCGACTGACCACTCCAACCCGGGAACGACTCGACGCTTGCATTCACCTCGGGCTTCAATCCGGTCAGTTGATCAAGATCGGTGAGCACTACCGCGCAGGATCGTAGCGCGGCACGAGTCGCTCAATCCGTCAGGCCGCGCTTCCGCTAATGTACTGAGCGCGGCCCGACGGACTTCCGCTGTGATTCACAGCCACGGACATGCCCCCACCCGCACGACTCGATTCGTGCTGCCTGGGGGATCTCACTGTGACCTTGCTTCGTACTTCTGCCAACAGGATTGGCGCGATGGCGAATCCTGATTCCTTGGTGGAACAGCTGTTGGAACAAATGCTGTTTCGTACCGGCCGGCGCGCAAGTGAATCGGAGCAGAAGTCGTGGAGCCGCAGCCTTCCCGTTCTAGCCAGTGATTTGATCGAAGCCGGTCTGGGCGGCGTCGAGATGTTGGTCGAGTACCACTTACCTCTCACGTCTCAGCGCGCTGATGTCGTACTGGCTGGACTACATCCGACTAGCGGCCAACCGTCATATGTCGTGGTGGAACTCAAGCAATGGTCGGCCGCCCAACGATATGAAGGCAGCATTGACCTCGTCGATGTGCCGGGGATGCCCGGTGGACCCAAACTGCACCCTGTCGCACAAGTCAAGGGCTATTGCGAGTATCTGTCAGATTTCGCGAAGGCTCTTGCAGATCAGCCCGATGCGGTTGCCGGCGTGGCCTACCTCCACAACGCCACGGATCCCGCAGCCGTCGCAGAACTACGGTCGTATCCCGTCTCCCTCGGCGGCCGGTTGTTTACCGGAGCCGACCGCGGAGATATGCAAACCTTCCTCAAATCTCGGCTCTCGCCTGAGTCCTCCGGACACACTGCCGGTGATACTTTGATCCGTTCCGCAGTGGCACCCTCTCAACAATTGCTCAAGGTAGCTGCCGCCGAGGTTCGCGATCGACCGCAGTTCCATCTCCTTGGTGAGCAGCAACTAGCTGTCGACCTCGTACTCCACGCAGTGGATCAAGCTCACCAACTCGATCACAAGCGAGTCATTATCGTCACAGGAGGGCCTGGGAGTGGAAAAGTGTCGTCGCGCTGTCCTTAGTCGGTGAACTCGCGCGGCGCGGTCGAACGGTATTGCACGCCACAGGTTCCCGATCTTTCACTCAGACACTCCGCAAGGTCGCCGGTGCCCGCGCTCCACGGGTGCAGAAGATGTTCAAGTATTTCAACCAATTCATGACCGCTGACCGCAACGGACTAGACGTACTAGTTCTCGACGAAGCTCACCGTATCCGTGAGACCTCAGTCGACCGCTACACCAAAGCAGAGCTTCGAACGGAGCGTCCTCAGCTCGACGAATTGATGGCAGCAGCACGCGTCCCCGTTTTCCTGCTCGACGAGTACCAGGTGGTGCGCCCTGGGGAGATGGGATCATTGGAGCAGATCGAGCGTCACGCAAAGTCACTCGGACTGGAAACGCAACACGTTCACCTCGGTGAGCAATTCCGTTGCGGTGGTAGCGAAGAGTACGTTCTCTGGGTCAAACAGCTTCTCGGACTGGCAGAAGGTGAGCCCGTAGCCTGGGCTGGCGATCCGCAGTTCTCAGTTCGTATCGCCGACACACCGCAGGAGATGGAACATCTGCTGTCACAACAGATCGAACGTGGATACTCGGCTCGCATGACGGCAGGGTATTGCTGGCCGTGGAGCAACGCCGAGAAAGATGGCACTCTCGTGCCGGACGTAGAGATCGACAACTGGTCCCGTCCCTGGAACAGCAAGAGTGACAGAAGAATCGGAGACGCACCTCCGGCCCCGCTTTGGGCTACGGAAGACGGAGGCTTCGGCCAAGTTGGATGCGTCTACACCGCGCAGGGTTTCGAATACGACTGGAACGGTGTCATTCTCGGACCGGACATCGTCTGGCGCAACGGCGCATTTGCCACCGTTCGCACCGCCAACCGCGACCCGGATCTCAAAAACACCAAGAAGATCGGTGACGTCCGGTTCAATCGCTGATCCGCAACATCTACAAAGTTCTGCTCACCCGAGGAATGGTTGGGACTGTCATCTACTCGACAGATGAAGAGACCCGAAAAGCATTGCGTTCCTTAGTGAGCGAACACCTCTAACACATTTGCGCGCCACAGCTTTCTGACAGCGAAAAACGAGCTCGGCCCGACAGGCTTCCGCCACAGGACATGCCTCCACCCGGTGCGATACCGGATAGGTGCATGCGCAATGGCAACTTGGATATTGACGATCACAGACGAGTTCCCAGAACACTGGGATTTCGCGAAGTCTGATGGTTTTTGGGACACTCGCAAGAGGCCCAATATCGAAAAGGGCGACGACGTCTTCTTCTGGATGTCCAAAGGGACCTTTGTCGGTTGGGCCCGCGCAACGACTTCTATCTTCGAGCTAACTTCCAACGATGCTCCCGCACAGTGGAACGACGTCAGCACAGGTGGTTACAAATATCGTTTCGAACTCAAAGTCATAAGCTCACAAGTCCTTCAACGCCTCACGTGGACAGAAATGTCCGACGCCACGGGGAACAAGGCCCTTGCGAGCAACGGCAGCATTGAGATCAAGAACCTTGAGGGCAAGCTGTTCTTGCCAACCCTTTTCAAGATCGAACCGTTCGTTGATGTGTTCACCCCCATGAGTCCAATTATCTACAAACTTGGCGACGATATGCGAACCAAGGCGATAGTTGAAATCGCTGACCGCCGCGGACAATCGAAATTCCGGAGCACCCTGAAAGGTGCCTACGCTGGTCGGTGCGCGATCACCGGATCGAGCGTGCTTTCCGTTCTCGAAGCAGCTCACATCGACCGCTACTTCGGCGAGAACTCTCATCATGTGACAAACGGACTGCTCCTCCGCGCCGATGTCCACACCTTGTTCGATCTACAACGGATCACCGTGGACGAGAGCCTTCTTATTCGTGTGGACCCAGCTTTGATCGACACAGAATACTGGAAGCATGAAGGTAATCCACTCCTCCTCCCCACCAAGAAGACTCACCATCCTGACGCGGACGCCTTGAGTCGTCACCGAGCCAGCTGCAGTTGGTTCTCACCAGTACCACGCACTGAATAGTCCCCTATGATGCGATGTAAATCTGCGTACGATGCCAGTCCAAGTAGGCGATGTCTGGCCGGTCCGCAGCATCGGGCAGTATCAATCGGTCTGTGAGCGGTGGCTTTCCGAGCGCCGCCCGCAGCGGGCCTTCGGTCAGCATCTCGTTCTCGACACCAGGTGCGTAGTGAAGGTTGAGTTCCTTGTCGACGGTGATCAGTCCTGTGTCAAAGGCGACGTCGTGGGTCGGGCAGGCGGTGAAACCATTCCGGTGGTCGAGGCGTTCCCTACCGGTGCTGTCACGCCAAGGTTTTATGTGACTCGCGGTGAGAAGTCGTGGACGCCGGCGTCCGCCGATATTCGCGCTGAGTCCGCAAAACACGCATCGGTGCTGGTGATTACGAAGCACGCCTTCTGCGAAACGGTGCTGCCCCACACGCACGGTGGAAGTTAGCAACCGCTGCGTCGTTTCTATCGGAATATCGTCGCGCACTTTAGACCACTTTTCGAGAGTCAGTTCCAATGACTTCTCGATCTCGCTCTCGACCAGCTCTTCCTGACCAGCGAGCCACAGTACTTCACCGTGCTCGAGGCCCAGGAAGTCCGGCAAAGCAACTTCGTCGATTCCGTGTAGCCTGGCCGACCGTAAAATTCGTAGGTAAATATCTTGAAGAAGCTCGCTGTCTGAGAGCATGCGCGCCGCAACTTCGACTTCGTGCCGACCCCCGTTGCTGCGACTCCCGTCGAGGTTTGCCATCTTCGCAATGAAGCTGGTCGGTGGACGCTTGAATAATCGCGCTAGGTGTTGCACAGGCATGCCTGCACGATGAGCGGACCCGCTACCGAACCTGCTGTGGTCGACCAACAAGGAAGCGCATAGCGACAGCACCACTTCGGATGGCACAAAGTTCACTTGGTTCGTTTTTGGCGGAGGAATTTGGCGTGCCAATACCGACGTCCACTGCTCTGACAAAGCCGCTGGTGTCGGGTCGAGAAACTCAGAAATCGCCAACGGCGCCAAGATCCACTTCCCTCATCGAGGTTGACTGCAACATTCACACAGTAGCCGGCGCCCGAAATGACACACCCGCACCTTGCCGTAACGATCTCTCCCAAATCCGTGGCATCATGCGCCTCCGGACGCCACCACGCATCCAAAGCCGAGGCAGCCGGCATAACCCCCTATTCGGCAATACTCGAAGAATCACTCGCGGGCGCGTGTCGATTGCATGAGCGGTCCAGCTCGTCCACGCCGGATTCGACGTGTGAACAGAGTTAGTTCACAGCCCACGGACCGACGCTGAGCACGCGATGTGACGCCCGTTCGCCTGACGTGTCAACATCGACCACCAACCAGCGATGATGACCCGGCAGTCGGTGACTCTCGGCTTGCCGAAGCGTGCTTGTCATAGCTATGCCTCTGGCAGGTAGCAGTGAAAACAGTTGATGCTCAATTGCAAACCAGGCCCGCGAACCCGTGCGCCTTTCTGGTGGCGCCCACTACCATAAAGGCGCACAGGGGCCGCAGGCCCCTACCGGAACGCACTCCCCTTCGAGGTCAGTGCCTTCACGCGCTCGACAGTCCAGATCGCAAGCACATCCACCTTGCGCTTGCGACCCGTCTCCTTGTGCGTATCCATTTCCTGTTCCGCGATGATGTCCTTGATCCCGTCGGCATCGAGGGTCGAAAGACGCTCCAGCAGAACCGCTTCCCCTTCCGCCTTGAAGACCTCGAACGGGTCGAAAGCCCCCGGCTCCCGTTTCACCTTCGGGGCAGCAGCACGACGACGCGGCGCCGGTGCAGAAGCAGGTACCACGGCGGCGGATCCATCCGACGGAACTGCGAAAGCGCTTTCGATTGCCTTCGCGAAGCGCGGGGTACGGGCAGCTTCCTCCGCGACGACCTGAACCAGCTTGGCCAGCAACACCGAGGCCGAGGCATTAGTTGCACCCAACTTCAAGAGAGCGGCACCGGTCTCCTGAACCTGCACCCGACGGCGCGCTTCATCGATACCCGCACTCATAGCTTCGCCTGCGCTTCCGTGAGAATGTTCTGCGTGATCGCACGCATCTGATCGAACTGACCTGCGTTGCCGTACTTCACCTTCAAAGTGCTGTACGGGTGAAATTCCGCCGACGCGGCAATCTGATTCGACTCCGCGAGATATTCCGGCAATACGTGAGGGACGTTGGGATCGCGTCGAAGATTTCGCACAGTCGTGCGGTGCACCGCCGAGTTGGACTTGTACTTGGTGATCACCAACCCGAGTTCGAAGAGTTCACGGCCGAGTTCTTTGCCGAACTTCGCGATGTGCGTCTGGATCTGCGGAATGCCGTACGTGGAGAGCACATCCGGGATCGTAGGGATCACGTAGCCGTCTGCCATTGCCAATCCGTTGAGTGTGATCGGCCCGAGATTCGGCGGGCAATCGATCAGGACGTAGTCGTAGTACGGCATCACCGGTGCGACGGCATCCCTCAACAATTCAACCGGCTTGGTGGAGTTCCGATCAGCAACCCGAAGGGCACTGATCTCCTCCTGCAGCTCGATCAAATCGAGAGATGAGGGAAGCAGATCCACACCCGTCACTCGCTTGACCGGCGAGACTCCGCGCTGAATCGAGGCTTCGAGATCGAAGTTCGACGTGCCATCGACGGCGTCGCGGAAAATGGTTGCGCTGGTCAGCCCTTGCTCGTTGAGTTCGAGCCAGTGATCCTCACTGATCATCATCGTCGTCAGATTGATCTGCGCATCGAGGTCGATCAACAGCACGCGCTGACCGAATTCGAGCGACATGAACTCGGCCAACCCCGCGGTGATCGTCGTCTTACCGACGCCGCCCTTGAGGTTGATCGTCGCAATCGTCTTAGCCATCAGAACCCATTCCTGTCTCCCACCACAACACACCTAGTTCGCATCGACGATCGCCCCTGTCCCTGACTGCTTCACCCGAAAACCGATTCGCCCCAACGGCTCCGCCGCGTGCGGAAGCGCGTACGAGAACAACGTCGCAAAATCGCGCGAGTCCACGGGACCAGCCTGTGCCCGTTTCAACTGACGAGGAGCCGGATCGTTCGCAAATACCAGAATCAATGCACCGCGAGTCTTACGGTGCAGCGCGCCGGCAAGCGGCCCGCCGTTCTTCTTCGGGCTGCCCGCAATGTGCTCGATCGCATCGCGCTCACGAACGGCCGTACCGGTGAAACCTGTTCGGTACTCGCGTTCCTGGCGTTTGCGATTGACGATCGGAAGTTTCGCGTGCCAACCCTTGATCTCGATCGGCTCCCGGGTCTTGGGGTACGGAAGCAGAACTGCGAAGTCTTCGAGCAATCCGGATTCGATTGCGGTCGAGAGCGCTTCGCGGTGGGGACCGAAATCCCACCCGTTCGCCCACTCGAACTGGTCGACGGCCTCTAACACCACATGGGCAGGGACGATGCCGTATCGCGCAGTGAACGATCGCGAAACGTCATCCTTGTCAACGAAATTGAAGGACCCTGTTTCGTCCAACGACTTCAATAATGGTGTAACCGCGTCGAAGTGCCGAGCGTTGATCGAACCGTCGCCTCGCGGGGGCTGCATCGTGAAGCTGAAACTTTCACCACCCATGCCTCGATAAACCAGATCGGCGTTGAACATCTTGTTTCGAGCCGTTGGCCTGAGCCACGGCAGCTGCTGAAATACCATCGGCGGCACATCGCGTGGAGTGACCCACGGTTCGCCCTTCCCGTTCACGCCGCTGAACCTGGTGAGCTCGTTCCGGAACTCCTGCTCATCCCGAACGATCGCCTCGAACGCCTTGTACATGTCGTAGTCCGCGCCGGCGGGTCCGCCAACCGTGCGGCCGATGAACAGCCGCACCAAGTCTCGGTACCCGGGGCGGAATCCGAACCAGCGTCCCATCTGCATCAACGTGTCAGCTTGGCCCGTGCGACGCGTGTAATAAGTGATGGTCAGGCCCTCGACTGTGAAGCCGCGACTCAGCTTTGTTCCGCCGACAAGGATCTTCCATACTCCCCGTTCCTGGAAGTCGAGGGAATCCTGTTTGTAGTCCTTCTCGGCCGCCCCGTTGACCACGATGACGGGGCTGGTTCCCTCGGAAATCTTGTCGTAGGCGGCGCCGATGAACTCCTCCAGCACACCGAACGAGCTGGGATTAGCCAACTCGCTACCACGCACAGCACTCACCACGGCAAAGTCCCCGGCCCAGAGCTTTTCCAGCCTCGAGAGACTCTTTGCCTGGCTGTACCCCGCCGACTTCCACAAGGCCTTGAAATCGTTGGCCACAGCGTCGTGCTCGGCCTGCTTCACCGATTCGTGCACCAACATCGTGGGGTGCCGATACTGCTTGGCGCCCTTCGATTCCCGGAAAAGCTTGATCGCCCCGGTCAGGACAAACGAGTCGAGAGCCCGCAATTGTTCGGCAGAACGATCCTCGTCGCACTCGGCCCGGAGATCCCGTACGTACGCTTTCTGGTTCGAATTGGCCGGAGTCTTGTCGTCGTCTTCGAGATCGTCGAGATCGTGGAAGTCCGCACCACCCATGTACGGGCCGGGCCGCTCGAGACTGACGATGAAGTCCGAAGGAAAGACGTTGACGCTGTCTTCCGGATCGACAAACACATTGGCAAAAGGTGTTGCGGTGTAACCGATGTACTGGGCACGCTCGAGTAGACCGAGGATCTCAGCAATCTGACCGTTGATCGCCGTCCGCTCGATCTGCTCGGTTTTCATCTTCTTCGGATCGATCGTGTTCACCGATGCCTGATCGGCTTCGTCGTCGATGATCAGGGCAGGGATCTGATCGAGCTCGGTCGGGACTTTCTTCAGATCGGCCACCAGCTTCTTGAGGCTGGAGACGTTCTTCTTCACGACCGCGATACGAATATTGCTCGGGTACAGATTCTTCGGATCATTGAGTGGAAGAGAGTGATCCACGGTTTCGAAGTGCAGTGCGCTCAAGCCCGCGAGCAGACTCTTGTAGTCAAAGGTCGAGGTGGTGAGCCGACGGATAGCCGGGATTTCATTCGTCTTGTTCGGATCGATTTCGTGTTCGAGAAAGTTCCCGTGCCGCCAGTCCTCGTCGTTGGCGTAGTCGTCGTCCACGCCGGCACTGATGTTTTGACGACCGACCAATTCCATGTCGAGGCGTCGCTGAGTCTGGCTCCGGAGAATCTCGATCGTGCCGGTCAACACGATGACCAAGCGGTACCCAGCGTCGATCGCCTTGGCCACCACGCCGCTGAAATTCGCCGTCTTCCCGCTCTGGACGTAGCCGACCACCAAACCTTTGGACTGATACGGCTCGGGGCGCGTCGGATCCGCGAGCCGGTGCACAACTTCAGTGGTTGCGATGTCCAGCTTTCCGATTGTCGCCTCGTCCCAATTCTTGTCGGCTAAAACTCGCTTGTAAGCGCGCCAATAGAAGTCGTGCTCGCGCCGGCGCTCGGAGGTGTACCAGGGGTCCCACGGCTGCTGAGCCGCAATGACAACGGGCCCACCTTCGCGAGGGAAGCGTGCATCCATCTCGGCGTGCGCGTCTACCGGCAGTCCCAACAGGTCGTAGATCCGAGCTCGCCGTTCCGGGCTCTGCGGGGTAGTCGAACCTACCCATGTCTCTACGCTTTCCGCATCCCACTGCCGCAGACGCGAGGTGAGCGCCGTTCGTACACCGACAGCACTGTCGTCGAGGAACACATCGATGACGTCCGCGATGGTCAGGCCGTCCGGATAGCTCGCTCGCAGGCGCGCGTTGACCGGGTACAGCACGTTCTCGGGCGGAAACCCGTCACCGAGTTCACGTGCAACCGCACGGAATACTTCATCACTCACTGCACTACCTGCTCCCGGTGCGCTGCCACTGCGGAAATCAACACTTCCTGCCACGCCTGCATCTTTTCCCTCTGACGAGCGCCGATTCTGGTTCCTTCGAACATCTCACTCACCAGCAGGAAGACAAGAGTCTTGAGCACCGGAGCATCAGCCGGGTCGAGACTGCGACGTCCGAGCAGATCACGCCGAAAACGCGCATTGATCCACAGAGTTCGAGTTTTGAGGTCGACTTCGAAGAACTGATCACGCGCCAAGGCTCGCCAACTCACGGCGACCGGATCATCGCCAACGCTGAATTCGAAGGCATCGCTGAAGGAATCGAGCACGTCTTCCGGAAAGCCGGATGCCGGCTCGATGACGCTGATCGGCCGAGGTGCAGAACTTCGGGCTGCCCGCACCGCGCGCTCGGCGTCGCTCAAATACGAGCGAAATCCACCGTTGCCATCCGTGAAGACGGCCCCGTCGACGGCAGCCGACGCAGTGGCATCAAGCGTCACCCCCGATTTCTCGGGATTGATGGTGATGTGCTGCAGCAGAGAATCGTTCAGATCGACGGCAATTCGTGCCAATCCGTAATCCGGTCGGCCCCGCACTATCGCGTTCCATCCACCGATCTGCAGGAGTCGATCGTGCCGATAGAAGTAGAGCCCCTGCTGGTCGCGGCCGGGGGCGCCGTGGATACGGAATTCCGGTGCATTACTCCGAGCGGGCCACACGTGAGCTTCGGCGGTTACTGTGCCGCCGGCGATCGACACGGTAAGTGTCCGAGGGTAGTTGAGGTCACCGGTGCGCGGATACCGGAACGGGTCGATGGCGCTGACCTTGCGCAGCGCGCCGGCGCGTCCCGCTTCGACGTCGAAGACATCGACAGTCAGAGCAATCCGGCCGGATTCGATGAGACGGTGAAATACGACGCCGAGATGACTGCGCACGTCGTTGATGGTCTGTTCGAGCCAGCTGGTCTGCTCGTCCGCGTGTGCGGACATGAGAAAGGTTGTGATGACGCGCCATTCGACAACAGTTCCGGTGTCGAACGGAAAGCGAGGCGTGACTGCGTCGAAGAATTCGGCGGCTTGCCGGTCCTCGATCACCGAAACTGACTGACGCCCCTGCACTGAGGCGGAGTCGATCTCGCGGCCCTGCGTCGGGTGGCCCGACTTTCGAGACCACACTCGTAGCAAACGAGCCTGACTCAACGACGCTGCCTTCATCCCCACACCGAAATGACCCAGGTCCTCGGCGGCATAGTCGCGTCGACGGCCGTAGGTCATCGCAGCATCGATGGTGTCACTGTCCATGCCGGAGCCGTTGTCGATCACCATCATCGACACGATCCGTGTGCCGTCCTGAACGAACCTGATCAGCACGTGGGAGGCCGAGGCGTCGAGGCTGTTGTCGATCAGATCGGCGAGCGCTGTCGCGATGGTGTGGTGCAAACCGATGGCGCCGGCAAGGGACTCGTCCGCCGCAAGGATCTTGGTGCCTACTATGCGGGTGTCCGCGACGTCAGTCATGGGATGGATCCTTACCCTCTGCCTCGTCGATTTCGGATGCTTCGCCGCGCCTCCATGCCGCCTCCAAGAAGTCCAGAATCACGTCCTCACCACGATCTTCGTACGCGCGCAGTATCTTTCGTGGACGATCTTCGCCGTCCAGACACACGGCTTCCGCGAGAATACGCACCACATGTCTCTCGGCAGTTCGCAATGGCTCGCGATTGCCAACCTCTGCGAGTGCCTGACGTAGTGGGTCGATGTCAGAGTGGACGATCGCCGGTCGAACCACGCGGAAGGTTCCGTCTTGCCACAGCTCGAGCAGCACGTCTTCGCCCTCGACAGCGGAGAGTTCACGCAGGAATCGGCGGATAGTGCCGAACGTCGGCTGCGCTCCGGTCCACCGAACTGCTTGAACGCCGAGGTGGCTCTCCAACTCGATGGTCTCGCCGCGCGCACAGCCCGCAGCGACCGCAACACCGGCGGGCACCGCAAACCCGGAACCCCGTAGATGATCGGAGGTCACGGTCAGTCGATACCGCCACGTACTGCCTGACCGGTACAGGCGGCGAGTCAACTCTGGCGTCTTCGCAGTGTTACGTGTCCGCTTGCGCCGGACGATCCCGTCACCACCAATGTTGAACTCACTGGTTCCTTCAGCCTCTCCCGAAGAAACCGATTCCTCCCCAACGGAATCCGCACTTCCCCAGGCGTGCAGCCGCCACACTGCGCCGTCGAGCGTCACGCGATCGTCGGCCTCGAGCGCGCGCTCGATCGACCGCTCACTGCGATCGGACTTCAGCAAGTCCACAAGCTCGCCGACGGTCTTCGGCGATCCGACGGCTTCGAGCGCACCGACTGCCAGATCGGAGATCCGACGCGCACGCGTCAGCGCAGACTCCGCCACTACGACGACCCCGCACCACGCAAGCCACTTCTCCAGTTCGCCGCGTGACATCGACACCACTTCGGCGACGTCGTCGAGTGCAACCACACCGTTGGGGGACTCAAAGTCTTCCAGCAAGGTCTGAGTGCGTTTCTTGGCCTCCGCGACGCCCGGAGCGGCAGCCCAACCGTCAGTCACCTCGAAGTAGTCGTCGAGACGGTCCAGAACCAACCACAGCGGAACTCCGTAACCAGGCACCTCCGCCGCGATGCTCGGATGCACGTCGAGGAGGCGATCAAGCGAAGCCACCGGCTGAATCTCGACTCGCAGGCTGGCAAGCAGGTTCCCCACCGCCGTCCCGAATCCGCACGCCGCGTTGAGTTTGGCTTTCACGTCGGCCTCGATCTGCCCGACTCGCCCCGAGCCCACACCGAGCTTGGCTCCGATCGCTCCCCTGCGCTGCGGAACTCGCGCCACGATCCGCTCACGCAACACCAACGACTCCCGCTCATCCAGCTGCGAGAAGAGATTGTCGATCTCGTCCATCGCGTCGGTACGGTCCGTGTCGGGCAAGTCGTTCGGCGTCAGAGCCGAGATCCGGGCGGCAACTTCCTGAATCGAGGCCGGAGATTCATCGTCGATCTCGACGGTGACGAGTGGTCTGCTGTCCTGGCCTCGGACCCGTCGCCACATTGCCAGCTGAGCGAGATCGTCGAGCAGCGCTGTGATCGCGGGTGGGGCAACTGCTTCCTCAGCGGTCTCGACGCGGGCGAGCGGAGTCGTCATGACCGCACAGACCAACAGGTTGAGCACTATGTCGTGCACCGTCTGTTCGCTAGTTCCGCGCACGCCGAAGATCTCAGCGGTCGTGTGCGTCAGTAGACCGCCGATTGCTTTGTCGGTGGTGAGCCGTGACAACGCCGTCACTGCGCGAGTATCGAGACTCAACACCTCCAGCGGGAGATCTTCACCAAGGAGCGGAAAGCTCTCTTGTAATACCGCTGCCGCGTGGTGAGCGATGAAGAGGGACGCCAGCTCGGAGAGAACCTTCTCGAGATCGACCTCGAGAACAGTGAACGACGGCGCTTCGCTGAACCACCAATCAGGCGACGGGGCCAGCGGCTCGAGCAGCGCAGCACGATCGGATACGTAGTCGTCCAACCAAGGAAACAGATCGACCCACAGCGTCTGACTCAGCTCGTTCGCGGGAAGCGAGTTCACACCCAACGTCAACGCACTACTCCCACTCACGGATACTTTCATTGCAGTCAAAACCGACCGCGATGTCGGTAACAAGTTACTGCAGCTCGTGAGCGGTCGCAGCGCCGGACCTGCTTACCCGACAGTCAGACTTCTCCGCTCAGTCGACGGCGGTGAAACCCTTCGCCCGATCTTTGTCGGCCGAGGTCCACAGCGTCGTCGACAGTTCTGCCTTCACCAGCGGGATAACCTCCTCCGCAAATCGGCGCAGCGTGTCCTTCTGCTGCTCGAAGTCGAGCACGTGATTGACCGACACCGATTGGAAATCGTGGCCGTAACTCTCGTGATAATCGAGGATCTTCTCGGCGACTCGTTCCGAAGACCCGACCAACGCCGGCCCGCGGTCGACGGCTTCCTCGATGGTCCGGAAGCTCGTCGACTTTCCGACCGCTTTGGGGTCGTGCTTGCGTTTGTCGGCCTGCGCAACGGCGCCTTCGTAGATCGGACGGAACTCTTCGATGGCCTGCTCGGTGGTATCGGCGAGGAACAATCCGCCCGAACCCGAGCCGACGTACGCCTTGGACGGGTCGTGCCCGTACGCCAGGTACTGCTCGCGGTAGTGGTCGATCAGCACTTTGTAGTTCTCACGAGGCTGGAAGGCGTTGGCGGTGACGATGGGGTCGCCCCACTTCGCCGCCAGTTCGACGGCCTCGAACGAGGTAGCCGATCCATGCCAGATACGGAACGGTCCGTCGTAGGGACGCGGTAGCGTCGTCGCGTCCTCGAGCGATGGTCGGTGAGTCCCCACCCACTTGACGTTCTCCTCGCTGATCAGCAGTTTGAGGAGTTCATAGTTCTCGGTGAGGTATTCGTACTGCTTGGCGATATCCAACCCGAGGAGCGGGTACTGAAGGACCTCGTTGCCCTTGCCGATCACGATCTCGAGGCGTCCCCGGCTCAGCTGATCGATGGTTCCGAAATCTTCGGCGACTCGAATCGGGTCCAGTAGCGACAGAACGGTGACACCGGTCGAGAGCAGGATTCTGTCTGTGGCCTGCGCAATTGCCCCCAAAACGACGGTTGGCGCCGACGAAAGAACCGGCCCGGCGTGGCGCTCGCCCACCGAGAACGAATCGATACCCAGTTCTTCGGCGAGAACCGCCAGTTCGACGACGCGGTTGAGCCGATCGGACGGGGCAACTTCCTCGCCGGTCACTGGATGGGGTGGGTTGAAAATGATGTCCAGAACCTGAAAACGCATGACCCGTCTTTCTCGATAACCGCACAGCGCGCCTGTCCCTCGGAGGCTAGTGCGCGGCTGCTCGACGGATCCGCGATCCGAGGAAGCGCCCAACGCAACGAATTCGCGAAATACGCTATTCAGCAGGAACTTTCGACTCAAGCAGACCATTCAGTCGATAAAACTCTCACCGATCCGAAGTCGACCGAAAACATGCCGAACTCCCGCCAGGCAGGACCTGTGTCACCGACCAATCAAGCGCACGGTAAACATGAAGTACTAAGAGTGCGTTCCCTTACTCGTTAAGAGGTACTTGTTATGAATGGTGCGGCAGCCATCGGTGATGGCATATTCCAGATTCCTGTCCCGATCACGGACAACCCGCTCGGGCACACGCTCGTCTACGCCATGGAATCCCCCGGCGGACTGATCTTGGTCGACGCTGGCTGGGGTGACGACAACGGCTGGCAGGGCCTCAACGCGGGGCTCGCCGAGATCGGACATTCGGTGACCGACATCGAGGGCGTCGTGGTCACGCACTTCCATCCGGACCACACCGGACTGTGCGGACGGGTCCGCGAGGCGTCCGGCGCCTGGATCGCCATGCATGAGGACGACCACTACCTGTTCGATCAGATGTCGACTGCGCGTAACGACGAGTGGATGGCATATCAGCTCGAGAACATGGAACGCGCTGGAGCGCCGAAAGCCGACCGCGATGCATTCAAATTGACGGCCGCGGGCGAGTCTCCCGTGGGCCCCGAGTCCGCTCCCGACCGCCTTCTCGCCGACGACGAGATCATCGCACTCACCGGCCGCGGCCTCCGCGTTGTCTACACCCCCGGCCACACGCCTGGCCACGTCTGCTTCTACCTCGACGACGCCGACGTCATGTTCACCGGCGACCACGTCCTGCAGAAGACAACACCGCACGTCGGCAACTTCGTGTACCCCCTCGACGAACGTGACGCCCTCGCCGATTTCCTCGACTCGCTCGCACGGGTGCAGAACATGAACATCACCCGCGGTCTCGGCGCTCACGGCATTCCGATCGACGACGTCGGAGGTCGCGCCGGCGAGTTGATCGAGCATCACCAGGAGCGACTCGATCATCTGCTCCAGGAGTTCGCCGACGACAAGCTCACCGTGTGGGAAGTCGCGGCAAAGATGAAGTGGTACAAGCCGTGGGCCGAGATCTCCCCGATGGGAAAGACGATGGCGTTGTCCGAAGGTGCAGCTCACCTTCGCCATCTGGTTGCCCGAGAGCAGGTCTCTCAGGTTCCCGGCTCCGAGCCCGCGCTCTTCGCTCGCTCCATCTGAAAGATCAGGGCCGACAAGCACTCCGCTCGTCGGCCCTGATCTCTATTCCGCTTCGGCCTGATCGACTATTCGGGTCGACGCCGATCGCGGGACCACCACCACCGGAACCGGTGAGTACCGCACGATCTTCGCCGCCCGACTGCCGAGGAACACCCGCGCCAGTGGACCTGCCTTGCTCGAGCCGACAGTCAGAACGTCACCTCGGTCCCACTCGACGCCCTCGAGCGCCTCGGCCCAGTTACGACCATGGCTGATAACCGATTCCATGACGTCGGGTATTTCGGGCAGTGCACGCACGCGCTCGAAGGCAGCGTTGGTCTCGCGCTCGACCACCTCGGCCCACTCGGAGATGATCGGTGAATCCCCCTCGGTCCCGAGTGTGGTCGTGTACTGCGCGTTTGCGCGAACTGCAAACGCCGCCAGTCTGAGTCCGGCATCGACACGCGCAGCCACGGTCGCGGCGGCGAGCACCAGATCGTCTTGATCGGGTGTGCCCGAGTATGCGGCGGTGACGCGGCGAACCACCTCACCGGACTTGGTTCGAAATCCCCTCGGCGCCAGGGCGACCGGAACGTCGGAGCTGTGCAGCAAGCGTGAGGTGACACTGCCGAGAGCCACGTGACCGAACACCCCGGCCGTAGACGAATCTAGGACGATCATCTTGGCTTCGTGCTCGTGAACGAGATCAAGCAAGCCACTCGACGTCGACTGAGCCTCATGCACGACATAGGTCACGTAGACGTCGGAGGGCATGTCTGACCGCGCTTTCGCCAGTGCCGCTTCGGCTTCGGCTCGTAACTGCTGGTGGTATTCGGCGTCGACACGCGCCATCCCGGGCGGTGGCGGCGAGGGAATCACCGCGCAGATCACCAACGGTTCACCGGACGAGCGCGCCAACAGCGTTGCCAGATGGACGGTTCCGGAACTGTCACCGTCGGGTGCGTATCCCGCGAGCAGCGTCATGACTCGGACTCCGATCCCAATTCGGCGCGGTTCTTCGCCCCGAGGCGCGAGTGCTTCATACCGTAGGCGAAGTACCAGATGATCGCGACGGTCACCCAGATGAGGAACACGTAGATCGTGACGGTTCGGAGGTCCTTGATGATCCACAGGCAACCCAGGATCGAGAGGATCGGCGTCACCGGATAGCCGGGAACTTTGAAGCTGCGCGGCAGGTCCGGGTCACTGCGCCGCAGGATGATGACCCCGATCGAGACCACGAGGAAGGCCACCAGGGTTCCGATACTGGTCATTTCAGCGAGGAAGTTGATGGGAATGAAACCGGCCAGAATGCTGATGACGACGCAGACGATGATGGTGTTGGGCACCGGCGTCAGAGTCCGCGGGTTCACCTTGTGGAAGATCGACGGAATCATGCCGTCGCGTGACATCGCGAACAGAATGCGGGTCTGACCGTAGATGACCACGAGCGTGACGCTGCAGATCGAGATCACCGCACCGGCAGCCAGAAGTGTTCCCGGCCAGGTAGATCCGGTCACCTGTTCGAGGATGGCGGACAGCCCGGCTTCCTGACCTTCGAACGATGCGGAATCCTGTGCACCGATCGCCACGGCGACAACGGCGATGTAGATCGCGGTGACAGACACGAGCGCAATAAGGATCGCGAGAGGGAGATTGCGACGAGGGTTCTTCACTTCTTCGCCGGCAGTGGACACAGCGTCGAGGCCGATGTACGAGAAGAAGATGATTCCGGCGGCGGACATGACGCCACTGGATCCGAACGGTGCGAAGTCGGCGAAGTGATTGCTGTTCCATCCGGCGATGCCGACCACGATGAAGAGCAACAGAATTGCGAGCTTGATCGAGACCATGATGGCGTTGGCCTTGGCCGATTCACTGGCGCCGCGGATGAGCAGAACACCGCACAGGCACACCAGGATCACTGCGGGCAGATTGATGATGCCGCCCTGCTCCGGCGCTTGTGACAACGCGTCGGGGATCTGGAACCCGAAGAGGTTGCCAAGCAGCTGGTTCAAGTATTGCGACCATCCGACGGACACCGCCGCGGCCGAGACTCCGTACTCGAGAAGCAGACACGCGCCGACGGCCATGGCCGGAAGCTCTCCGAGCGTCGCGTAAGCGTAGGAATACGACGAGCCCGACGCTGGGACAGCTCCGGCCAACTCCGCGTAACAGATCGCCGTGAGTCCCGCGACGATACCGGCAACAACGAAGGAGATGATCACTGCCGGACCGGCGACCGGGACCGCCTGCGAGAGGACGAAGAAAATACCGGTGCCGATCGTGGCGCCGATGCCGAACATGGACAACTGCGCCAAACCGATACTGCGGGTCAGCTCACCGCCGTTGGTATCTGCGCCGGTCTCCTGGTCTATCTGCAAAGCCGGCTTGCGCCGAAGTACGTGTTTGACGAGAGTAGCCATCGACGCTCCTCTAGAGTGCCTGGTAGGAAACTGTTGTATCCTCATACTGCACGTAAGTGTCCTGCGACACAACAGTTGGAGCAAAGTTGCCCAGCTCACGCCAACCGTCCGGTCTGGAATGCCCGGATCGTGAACCGCCTTCGGAGAAAACGGGGAGATCATGACCGGACCGACCATCACCGTCGACCTGCGTCGTATCGAACAGAATGCGCGCGTCCTCGTCGAGGCGTCCAGCGCTCACGGCATATCGGTGGCCGGTGTCAGCAAATCTACGTGCGGATCCCCCAAAGTGGCACGAGCAATGGTCCGCGGCGGCGTCACGCAGATCGCCGACTCCCGCCTGGACAACCTGGCCCGCATTCGCCGCGACGGCATCACCGTTCCCCTGATGCTGATCCGCGCACCGTCGCTGAACGAGATCGACGCCACGATCCGCTACGCGGACATCAGCCTCAACTCCGAGTTGACGACGATTGCTGCTCTGGGCAGAGCAGCACAAACGCGAGGAGTCGTCCACGACATCGTGCTGATGATCGACCTCGGAGATCTCCGCGAAGGGATCCTGCCGGCGGAGGCATTGGACGTAGTCGCTGAAATCCTTCCCATCGAGGGCATCAGACTGATCGGAATCGGCGCGAACCTCGCCTGCGTCGGCGGCATCCAACCGACCGTCGACAACCTGTCGAATCTGGTCTACCTAGCCGACGAAATCACGAAGCGGTTCTCGATCGAACTGCCGATCGTTTCCGGCGGCAATACGTTCTCGCTGCCACTACTCGAGACGGGCACGATGCCCGAGGGGATCAACCATCTGCGTTTGGGTGCCAGCATCGTTCTGGCCGAATCACCTACTCCCCCCGGACTGTACGAACTGCTGAACAACGATGCCTTCACTCTCACCGCGGACATCATCGAGGCCAAGGTCAAGCCGTCGCGGCCGTATGGAGTCTCAGGGAAAGACGCATTCGGCCGACGCCCCGTCTTCGACAACGAGGACAAGCCGAGCCGACGCCTGATCTTGTCCATCGGCCGCGAAGACATCTCGCCGGAAGGCTTGACCCCGATCGATCCGCGCCTGAAGGTGATCAGCGCCAGTAGCGATCACCTCCTCGTCGACGCCGGAGAAACAGGCGACGAATACCGACTGGGTGGCACCGTCGACTTCACGATCGATTACGGCGCGCTCTTGATGGCGATGACATCGCCCTACGTCGAAAAGCGCTACGCCCTGGGCACCGAACCGATCGATGCCAATGCGACCGTTGAATTGATCGACCTCGAAACTAGCGGGCTGGCAAGCCATCTCCTCGATCACGGTCTGCGCGAGGACATGTCCGGAATCGGTTTCAGCTGCATTCAAGGAGAGAACGCCGCCGCGGATCTCACGACGTTGCCGCTGTGGCTCACTACCGAGGCCTGGCAGAACACCAGAATTCCGATCGCCACCGAACCCGGAACCGATTTGGGTGCAATCATTTTCGCCTCCCACGGCGATATCGAACAATTGCTGTCGTCGGCAGCGGATCTGCACGGCCCCAGTTTGGGGAACACCGTCTTGGTGGGCGTCAAGAACGCCACGGTCGATCACAAGCGCGCACTCGACGAGTACGGGGTATTGCTGGTGACGATCGACGAGATCGATCGCCATGGCATGGCGGCCTTGATGCCTCGCGTCCTCGCCGCGGCGGGCCAGGGTGTGAACGGCGTCCACGTCCACTTCGACCTGGACATCATCGACGGGCGTGTTCTCGGCGTCGATGACACGACACATCTGGGCGGCCTCACATTCCGAGAAGCGCACCTCGCCGCCGAATTCATCAGCGAGACCGGCCTGACGAGATCGATTTCGATCGGCAGCGTCGCGGCAGCGGCTTCCGATCCCCTCGGACGGCAAGCGACCTTCGTCGATGGACTGGTTGCATCGCTGCTCGGGCGCAAGGTGGTCAAAGCCTGACGTTGTCGGCAGCCCTTGCGAGAATCGTTCGATGATCACGCGGAGCTCCGGTCAGCACGTATTCATCGCACTCGGCACGCCGTGGCTCGATGCCGTGGTCGCGTTTCTCGAACCCCGTGCCCGTGTCGATCCCTGGATCATGCGCGGAAAGATGGCCATCGGCGACCTGTTGATCACTGTTCTCGACACCACTCCTCGCACGCTGCTCTGCACCGAGACCGTGGCTGCGCCGTTCGACGGCACGTCGCGGATGGAAGTCGATGAACGCCCGTACGAACTCCACGGTTTGCCCACCGTTCCCGAACTCGAACAACGATGGTCCATCACGTTTCCCACGGATCCAGGGCCGGTCGACGACGCACTGGCCGACCGGATTCTCACGGCCGGCCAGTCGCACTATGCGCACTACTTCGGCGACATCGACACGCTGGATCCGACGTCCACAGCTGCCCACGCCCGAACGTTGATGAACGAGCGGGGAAACCGCACAGGTTGCAGCTCACCGATGCCGTTGCGAAAGTTCAACAGCGGCGATCGCCTTCACTTTCATTCCGCATCACGGATCTTCAGGCAGGCTGAATCTGGTGACGACTACCCAGCCGTCCTGTGCCGCAAGTGCACCGGAAGGATGGCCACGTCTGGGCACACCAACTTCATCGACTACATGCTGGCGAAAAATCCACCGTGCCCACACTGCGGTGCACACAGAACCGCTCAGTGTTCCCCGGGGATGCCGGTCCATCCATTCGATCACCTACCGTGGCTCGCCGGAACAGGCTGCGTCGTGGGACCGGACACCCCGGAATGGACGTGCCGAGCATGCAATCACTCATGGGGACAGATGTTCCCGCCGGATCACCCGCAGCACGACTAATCAGTTCGCGGCAAAGCCGGGAAGCCGGTCGATGTCTGCAACGATCGAGAACTCGGATGCATCGCCCTAGATGATGCGGCTCTGCTCACCGTGGACGTCGACGGGAACGTCACCGGCCAACGTCACCCGATGCAGACTGCGTGCCTGTGTCCCGTAGTCGGAAATCCCGTAATGCTGGGTTGCCTGGTTGTCCCAGATCGCGACATCACCGGGAGCCCACGACCACCGAACGGTGTTTTCCAACTTGATGATTCGTGCCTGCAGAAGCTGGTAGAGAGCAACCGACTCCGAAGGCTTCAGTCCGACGAACTCCTTGACGAAGTGACCGAGAAGCAGAGTCTTCTCCCCTGTCGCAGGATGGACCCGAACCACCGGATGCTCCGTCTCGTAGATTTCGCGAGTGAATTCGGAGTAGTTCGTCACGCGTTGAGCGTCGCCTTGCTTCACCTTGTCGATAGTCTCGGCGTAGTCGTATGCATTGGTGTGGACAGCGCGCAGATTCTCCACCAATACCTTGAGCGAATGCGGCAGTTGGTTGTACGCAGCCGTGGTAGACGCCCACGTGGTTGCTCCGCCGTACTCGGGAATTGTGGTCGCGCGCAGGATCGATGCCTTCGGGATGCGATCGATGAAAGTGACGTCGGTGTGCCAGCTGCTGGCAGCGCCGTCGATCACCAACAGCTTGTTGTCCTTGGACTTGAGAGTGGGATGCGTGGTGGTCGGGCTGCCGAGGGTTCCGGCGAATTCGTACTGCGACGTGTCGTCGAGATGCTGCTGCCCACGGAAGAACACAACCTTGTGCGCTGCCAGCGCATAGTTGATCGCGTAGGCGGTCTCTTCGGACAAGTCCCCGGAGAGATGTACGCCGTCGATGCGGGCGCCGATCAGCTCACCTACCTTGTGGACAGTGATTCCGCCGGCAGCGTAGATCTGCTCCGGGGTCTGAGTGACGCGTTCGAGTTCGGTGATGGACATGTCAAGCTCCTATGAGTCTGTAAAAGGCTGAGTGGTGGTAATGCTGTTCGATGTCGAGGCGGGTCAAACGGCAACAGTCAGGTCGGGAACCAGTGATTTCCGTTCCCGCCCGGCGCGCTGACGACGCGGATCTGGAACAGGCACCGCGGCAACCAACTGTTCTGTGTAGTCCTGCCGTGGCGAGCTGAATACCTCTGCAGCGGGGCCCTCTTCGACCAACTCCCCGCTGCGCAGTACCGCTACCCGGTCGGCTACCTGATTGACGACTGCAAGATCGTGGCTGATGAACAGACATGCGAAGTTGTATTCCTCCCTGAGATCGGCAAAGAGTGAAAGAACATCGGCTTGGACGGAAACATCCAGAGCGCTGGTCGGCTCATCGGCCACCAGCAGTCTCGGTCCGAGGGCAAGTGCTCGGGCCAGCGCAACACGCTGGCGTTGACCACCGGAAAGTTCTCCTGGTGCCCGGTGAGCAAAAGACTTCGGCAAGCGAACTGATTCGAGTAACTCCCCCACCCGGTTTCGCAGCAGTGCTCCGGTGGCAAAGCGATGGACTTCGAGTGGCTCGCCGACGCTTTGTCCGACCGTCCGACGCGGATCGAGAGATGCCGCAGGGTCCTGATGAATCAAGGCCATGCCCTTGCGGAGGCCCCGAAGATTCGCGGCGGAGATCTTTCCGAGATCGGTTCCGTCGAAAGCAACGATGCCGCTACTGGCCCTGATAACACCGAGCGCAGCCCGGCCGAGAGTGGTCTTCCCTGATCCCGATTCACCGACCAGTCCGACAACCTCGCCGGCCTGAACCGTCAGGCTCACCTGATCGACCGCACGAAACTCTCTGTTGCCCAGCCTCGCCGGGTACACGATGGAGGCCGCGTCGAACCGCAGGATCGGCGGGACTTGCGCGTCGCCTTCGCTATCGACCAGAGCAACCACAGGCTTCGGCTGGTCGACCTCCGGCAGACGTGGCACGGCCGCAAGCAAAGCCTGTGTGTACGACTCACGCGGCGTCGCAAAGAGATCGAAAACGGACTGCTGCTCGACGACCCTGCCCGATCGCATCACCAGCACGCGATCTGCGATGTCCGCAACGACACCCATGTTGTGTGTGATGAGCAGTATTGCAGTGCCCGAACGATCACGCAGATTACGCAGGAGTTGCAGAATCTCGGCCTGCACGGTGACGTCGAGCGCAGTAGTCGGTTCGTCGGCGATGAGTAAATCAGGAGAACCCGACAACGCCAGCGCGATGACAACCCGCTGCTTCTGTCCACCCGAGAGTTGATGCGGATACCAGTCGACCCGACGCTCCGGTTCCGGAATCTCCACCATCCGTAGAAGATCGATTGCGCGAACTCTGGCGTCGGCACGCGAGATCTTGCCGTGTGCCCGCAGCGCCTGCGCGATCTGCCAACCCACCTTCTGCACTGGATTCAGTGCAGTCTGAGGCTCCTGGAAAACCATCGCGGCCCGAGTCCCCCGCAATTGATTGAGCGTCGCCTCGTCGGCACCGAGCACCTGCTGGCCACCGAGTTGGATCAACCCGCGGGCCTGCGCGCCGTCCGGTAACAACCCGAGAACAGCGCGTGCGGTCAACGACTTACCGGATCCGGACTCGCCGACCAACGCCAATATCTCACCGAAACCCAATTCGAGGTTGACGTGGTCGACCACAGTTGTCGACGAGCCACGGGAACCGTCGGCATCGAACTCGATCACCAGATCCCGGATGGCGAGAACTGCCTGTGCGGGTGTTGCATTCATGACTACGTCCTTGAAGTGGTGGCGGTGGCGGTTTCAGATTCGGCGGGCCTTGCCCAGTCCCTGGGCGATCAGCAGGAAGCTCAGGACCAGCGCCGAGACGATCACCAACGGTCCGATCGCGTAGGCCGGATTGGCATCGAGGTTCGGAATGGCGCCCGCGATGATCGAACCGAGAGACGGATCCGGCGGGCGCACGCCGATTCCGAGAAAGCTCATCGCACTTTCGGCGAACACCGCAACCGACATGGAGAGCGCAATCTGTACACCCAGCGGTTCTACGGCGTTGGGCAGCACATGCTTACGCAGTACCCACCACCGCCCCGCACCGATTACCTCGGCCGACTCCACGAACGGGAGTTCGCGCACCTTCAACACCGTCGTTCGCACCAGGCGCCCGAACAAGGGTATTTCAGCAGCCACGATCACCGCGATCACCGGCGCTACTCCCGGCCCCGTGATCGCGACCAACGTGATCGCCAGAATCAACAGCGGGAAGGCAAGAATCACATCGAAGATCCGCTGTGCGATGACATCTGCCACCGAATTGATACTCGACACCAGGCCGGCGAGCGAACCGATGATCGCGCCCACTGGCACCGCGACGAGCACGATGACAAGGTTGATCCGGATTCCGTAGAGCGAACGAGCGAAGACGTCACGGTTGACCTGATCTGTTCCGAACCAGTGCTGTGCACTGGCCCCCAACAGATTTGCACCCTCGATCTGCTCGTTGGGCCCGTAGTGAGTCAACAGTGGAGCAGCAATTCCCGCTACTGCGATGACCACCAGGATCAACACACCCGCCAACCCCTGACCGTGCGTCAGAGCAGCGCGCACAGGACGAGATCGCCGAACGCTTTCGTCAACAGACTGATCGGCCACCGTCATTGCTGCCCTCCGATTCTGATTCGTGGGTCGAGGTAGGCATGCACGATGTCGGTCAGAAGTTGGATCAGAACGAAGATCGTGACCGACAGCAGGAGCAGCACCTGCACCACCGGGTAATCCCGCCGACCGATTCCCTGCTCGATCAATTGGCCGATGCCAGGCCAGGCAAAGATCGCCTCAACCAGTACGGCTCCGCCGAGAAGGTGCCCGGTCTGAATTCCGAGCACGGTGAGCATGGTTGGCAGTGCATTGCGTAATGCACTGCGTGTAACCAAGTTCCACCGTGGCACACCGGCTGCGCGAGCGGTGATCACGTACTGCTGCGCCATCTCGGTGCGCAGCGCTTCGGACAGGAACCTGGTGAGAGCGGCCGCGACAGGAAGTGCGAGGCACAGTGACGGCAGCAGCAGGTACTGGAACGTGATGTCGGGACGAGCGAGATACCCACCTGGTGGAACACCACCGGATGGCAGAACCGGAATCAGCACCGCGAAGACGAGAACCAGGAGGACACCGGTCACGAAGTTGGGCAGAGCAACCGAGAGAGTGTTGAGAAGGTTCACCGCCGAGGTCAGCCATTTCTTCGGCCACACCACCACCGCAACACTGAGCACCAGACTCAACACGACGGCCAGCAGCAACGCACTTCCCGCCAGAACTGCGGTGTTCCCCAACCCCGCCAGCACCAGATCGGAAATCTGGCCCCCGAGAACGAACGAACGCCCGAGATCCAATGTCAGTACGTCGCCGATCCAGGTCAGGTACTGCGCGGGAATCGACTTGTCGAGACCGAGCGAATGACGAATGGCTGCAATCGCTTCCGGAGTTGCATCGGGGCCGGCGAGAGCCAACGCGGGGTCGCCAGGCACCAGACGCATCACCGAGAAGATCAATATCGACGCGAGGAAGAGAACCACCACCGCCGACGGTAGTCGCCCCGCAATGTAACGAATCATCGAATCCCCTACGCCAGGAATGTGTTGGCGAATTGTGGCTGGCGACCCTTTGTCCAGGCCAGACCACGAACGGTCTCGGCCGCCGATACCTGCGGCACGACAACACCGATCTCGATCAAGAACAACTCGTTCAACAGTTGCGTGCCCAATTCGGCATACAGTTTCTTTGCCTCATCGCTCGAACCGTCGGGAACCTGCCACGCACCCTCCGCTGCGGCGGAATACGCCGGCGAACTGAACTTCGAGGCATTGTGTGCAGCGTTGAACGGGTAGGCGCTGACCGTCAGGGTTGACGGAACATATTGCGCAAAAGTGTGATTGGTCAGCCAAAGTCCTTTGAACTCAGCGCCGATCAACTGCTTGACGAAGATGGATGCCTCGACAGGATCCAATTCGACGCGGATCCCTGCCTCGGCGAGATTGGCCTGCACGATCTGCGCGGCTGCTTCGAAATCCGGGCTCGCTCCTGTGTAGGTCAACGGAATGGTCGGCAGTGCACCCAGATCGCCGACCAGGGCGCGCGCCTTGTCGACATCGCGAGCGTAGGTCGCGTTCTTGGCAGCGTCGTAGGCGGGCGACGACTTCGGCCACGGCAGATTGACCGCATACCCCGTATCGCGATACACCTCACTCATGATGCGGTCACGATCGATCGCGTAGGCCAACGCCTTTCGTGCCCGCACATCGGTCAGCCCGTCGGCGGTGACGTTTGCGCCCAGGTATATCTGTAATTCCGCACCCTCAATCGAGGTTGTCACGAACCCGCTGGTCTTGGCCAAGTTCTGTGAGTCACGGAAGGGCAACGACGCCGGAGCAACAAGAGAGACCTGTCCGGACTTCAGCGATGTCAGGCGCGCTTGGGCGTCCGGAACGATCCGCGCTTCCACGTGATCGAGGTACGGCCGCTCGGCGACCCAGTAGTTCGGGTTCCGATCGAAGGAGATGGAACTGTTCGGGGTGCGTGAGGTGAATACGAAAGGGCCCGTACCAACGAAGGATTCACCGGTCACCGCCTTGTCGAACATTTCGGGGTCGAAGATCGGCGCTAGATCGAGAAGATCGAAGATGTTCCCGGTTCGGTGTGCGAGGGTGAGAACCAGCGTATTGGGATCCGAAGAGTCGAAGCCGGTGATGGCGGCCGCCGTACTCCTGAGCTGGGCCGAGAATTTCGGGTCCGCATAGGTGCGCAGCGAGAACTCCGCATCAGCGGAGGTGAAGCGCCGGCCGGAGTGGAAGGTGACGTCATCGCGCAGATTGAGCGTGAGCGTAAGCCCGTCGTCGGACAGCTTCCAGGCCTTGGCCAGAACTGGCTGTGGCACTACCGAATCGAGTGGATAGCGGGTCAGGGTCTCGTACACGAGCCCGGATATCGTGACACCGGCAACGGTGGTGCTGGTCAAAAGTGCCGCAGGGCTGACGTCGTCCGGTATCGCCAGTGTGAGCGTCCCACCTCGAACCGGCTCAACTGATTCACCTGCGTCCGAACGTTGTTCGCCGACTGCAGAGGAGCACGCGGCCAGTGAGCCGCTACCGAAGATGGCGAATGCGGCGATCGCACTGCCACGGAAGAAGGCACGGCGGTCGAGACCGGCCGTCGAAAGAGACGAGTTCACGGAGGTGTTGTCCTTCGTAATAGG
This sequence comes from Rhodococcus sp. AQ5-07, assembly GCF_009707305.1. NCBI lineage: Bacteria > Bacillati > Actinomycetota > Actinomycetes > Mycobacteriales > Nocardiaceae > Rhodococcus > Rhodococcus sp. AQ5-07. The sequence continues at coordinate 2,780,319 of NZ_CP046099.1, forward strand.
TGCGCAGCTGTGCACTCTCAGGGCACACGCTTGCGAGAATGGGAAAGAGTGTCGTTCCGACATGCTCACTCCCGGGAATTCAGAAAAGCGAGCTGCTACGACAGTCGTTGTGGCGCTGAAGAAGTCAGAGCCGACATCGAGGAGCGACGGACACGGCGTGAAACCTCCCGGTCGGAATTAAGGCTTTTGCCTTCAGGGGATACTCAACCATTTCCCCTGATATCGGGGAAATAGTTGAACTCACGGTGATCTGAATTTCTCTCAACTGCTGCCACTGACTGGGACGCCTCGGTGTTCGGTCGGTCCACGGGCAATATCCTGCGATCCACCACAGCACCCACACGTACGGAGAACAGCATGCAACCCGAGGGCCCTGCCGAACAGATTCGTTCAACGCTCGCTCGCATCGCCCATCTTGCCGATACCGGCTCGGTCGAGGATTACGTGGAGCAGTTCACCCGCGAGGCCGAATGGAACATGCCGGCCAATCCCGATCGCGCTATCCCCGCACAGGTACGACGTGGCCGTGAAGAAATTGCTGCTGGAGTTCGCGAGCGTCGCGCGGCCGGCATTCAAGGGCCTGGCACGTTCACACGTCACGTCACCACGGCGATCGCCGTGGACGTGACGTCGGAAACTACAGCCCGCGCGGATGCGGTGTGGACGTTCTACGTCGACACGACCACAACTCCCAAGCTCAGTGGCGTCGGGAGCTACGCCGACGAATTCGAACTCGAAGATGGGCGGTGGCGACTGTCGCGACGAGTGATCTCGCGCGGCTGACGGTCAGTCTTCTTCGCCGGTGATCAACTCACACCAGTCTTCGACCTGATCGATCCCCTCTTCCGCCCATTCCGGGCTCATGTCTTCCAGTGCATCGAAGACCACCTCGCAGGTCAGCATCTCCGGTGAACCCTCCGACCCCGCTGCCTCGGTTCGCTCCGCAGACGCTGTCGCAACTGGGCCGGCGGCCAGCGCAACAGCCATCGCGCCTGTTCCGACCATCGCTTTCACACGCATCGGTTCTCCTCCTTCACTCTCGCTTCGGTCCTCGGGGTACCCGACTCGCCCCGCCCTACCCATCGCCGTCACTCATGTCCGACTTTCGGCGCCGACGGCATAGACTGAGCTCGTCGCCACCACGCTCTCGCAGCGTCGGGGGCGACAGATACACAGCTGGATCAGAATCGGAAGGCATCCCATTACAGAATCTCCCGCTCCGCACGACATCTACTTCGTACCCCCGGAGCAGGACAGCCCCAATCCCGTGGAACCGGCGTCGGCCGCGTCACGCGCACGGATGGGCGAGCTACCCGAGACCGTCCGATTCAAGAATCGTTTTGCCCTCGCGATCACGACCACCACGCCGCTCGAAGCGATGGTCGAAGATCTCCTCTTCATCCGCGACATCCTCGACGCCGCAGGAATCGAGTATCTACTCGTCCGCGGAAACGACGAGCGCCCCGTGATAGCGGTGAGCTGGACCGAGCGCAAAAACCTGCGGCAGGCACTTGTCGAGGGATGCGCAAACGCACCCTTCTATTCCAAAACCGTCGACGCGAAGAAGAGCCCAGCGCTCCTTGTCGCGGACGGTGCCCTGTCGAAAACCAACAAGTCACGGATCTTTCGCTTGTTCCGTCCGCGGGTTCACGTCGCAAGCGGCATGAACTACGGCGCGAACATCGGCGTTCAAATCGAATTGTGGTCGATTTCCGACGAAGAAATCGTCCTACCCGTCGAGAACTCACTGACACGACGAACCGTCCTCCCCGAAGAAGCTGTCCGAGGAACCGTCGAGCGATTCGGCCGGATCTGGCCGACTATCGAGAACATGTTCGCCGATCATGCCTCCGATATCAGCTTCGATATCGATCTGGTCTTTTCCTGGGTCGACGGCTCTTCCAAGGAGTTTCAGGCTCAGCGCGCCAAGCGCATGCAGAACTACATCGTCGGAGAGGGCGACGAATCAGAAGCGCGCTTCCGTCAGATCGACGAGCTCAAATACGCGCTTCGATCCATCCACATGTACGCGCCGTGGATCCGGCGGATCTTCGTCGCAACCGATTCCGATCGTCCGGACTGGCTTGCCGACGATCCGCGAGTCACGTTCATGCCCAGCGAAAAATTCTTCGCCGATCCAAGTGTGTTGCCTACCCATAATTCTCAAGCTGTCGAGTGCCAGCTGCACCATATTCCGGGTCTGGCAGAGCATTTCCTCTACTCCAATGACGACATGTTCTTCGGTCGCCCCGTTGGCCCGGACATGTTCTTCTCCCCCGGTGGGATCAGCATGTTCATCGAGGCCGACACCAGAATCGGATTGGGACACAACGACAACGACCGCAGCGGGTTCGAGAATGCGGCTCGCGTCAACCGCCGGCTACTCCAGGACCGCTTCGGTCTGATGACCACCAGGCATCTGGAGCACGCAGCGACGCCACTACGCAAAAGCGTGATGGCCGAGATGGAACGCGAGTTCGCCGAAGACTTCGCCGCAACTGCAGCAAGCACCTTCCGCGCGAGTTCCAATATCTCGGTGACCAATTCGCTGTATCACTACTACACACTGATGAGTGGACGGTCGGTGGTACAGAAGTCCGCAGCCGTCAAGTACGTCGATACGACGGTCAAAGCCGGGTTGCGCGACATGGACTCACTGCTCGCCAAGCGCTCCATGGACTTCTTCTGCCTCAACGACGGCAGCGCTCCGGAGATCGATCTGGAACTTCGCACACGCAAGATCACGGAGTTTCTGGAGAGCTATTACCCCATCCCGGCGCCCTGGGAAGCCTAGACAAAACAAGGGCCCAGCCGATTTCGGCTGGGCCCTTGCTACTTCGGTCGATCAGCGTGCTGTCGCACGCTCCCGCTGCACCGGGATGGGCAGTCCGAGATTGTCACGCAACGTCGTTCCTTCGTAGTCACTGCGGAGAACACCTCGATCCTGCAGCAGCGGCACCACGTCGTCGACGAACTCGTCGAGGCCGGTCGGCACGAGGTGCGACCCGAGGATGAATCCGTCCGAACCGTCGTTGCTGACAAACGAATCTATTTTCTCGGCAACCTGCTGCGGTGTACCGACGATCGGTCCACGCTCGAACTGATCGATCACCACTTCGCGCAGATTCAACTTCTTGCTCTCGGCTACCGCGCGCAGTTTTGCGACGGTCGCGAAACGATCTTGGTGAATGAAGGCGCGGCCCTGGATGATCGGCGGAGCCTCGGGATCCGGAGCGATATCGGGTAGTGGTCCTTCGGGGTCGTACTTCGACAGATCGAGATTCCAGATCTGTTCGAGCAGAACCAAAGCGGTCTGGCCGGTGACCTGCTGGTCGCGAATCTCTCGGTACTTCTCGATCGCATCTGCCTCCGAGGTGCCGAGAACAAAACTCGCCGACGGCAGGATCTTGATGTCACCCGGGTCACGTCCGGCCGCGACGGCACGTGCTTTGATATCGCGATAGAAATCGGCCGCCTCGGGCAACTGACCGTACGGTGAGAAGATCGCGTCGGCATTGCCGGCAGCAAAATCGCGCCCCTGCGGCGACACCCCGGCCTGCAGAATAACCGGGCGCCCTTGCGGGCTACGCGGCACTGTGAATCGGCCGTTCACGTCGAAATGCGATCCATGAAAAGCGAATTCACCGGCATCCGGTCGCGCGAGAAAGCGCCCTGATGCCTTGTCGGCCACGATGTCGTCGCTTCGCCACGAATCCCACAGTTCACGCACCAGCGCTACGGTCTCCTCCGCACGCTCGTATCGTTGCGCGCGGTCGAGGTATCCGCCGCGGCGAAAGTTCTGGCCGGTGAATGCGTCGAACGAGGTGACGACGTTCCAGGCGGCACGCCCTCCGGACAACTGATCCAGCGTCGCGAATTGGCGGGCCAGTTCGTACGGCTCGTTGAACGTGGCATTGATAGTGCCGGCCAATCCGAGGTGTTCGGTTACCGCCGCCAACGATGCAAGGACCGTGAAGGTGTCCGGCCTACCGATGATGTCTTGGTCGAAAATCTGTCCCGCACGCTCACGAAGGGCGAGGCCTTCGGCGAGGAAGAAGAAGTCGAACTTCCCACGCTCGGCGGTTCGAGCGGTGTGCTCGAAAGAATCGAACTCTATCTGGCTGCCCGCCTGCGGATCCCACCACGCAGTGTGATGGTTGACGCCGCCGAGGTAGGCACCCAGGATGACCTGCTTACGCTTCTGAGAACTCATGAGAATCTATTCCTCGTCTGTCAGGCGGCCGGAGTACCGGCGGCGTAGCGGTTGGGAACGTCGATGGGTAGACCAAGGAGTCCGCGAAGATTCGTCTGCGGATATTCGGTGCGGAATACGCTGCGTCGCTGCAGTTCAGGCACCAGCTCACCTGCGATGGCGTCGAGGTCGTCCACGAGGACGCCCGGCCGCAACCGGAAGCCTTCGATTCCCAACTGCTGCCACCGGAGCAGGAGATCCGCCAACTCCGCAGCAGAGCCGGTGAAGGTCAGCGCGTCCGAACGGTATTCGGCGCCGGCCTGCGCGTCGAGACGAGCGAGCCGTTCCTTTCCGGTTTCTTCCGGCGTATCGAAGAAGACGACGATGTCGGTGAAGACCCGAAGAGGTTCGCCGGTGCGCTGCACGTGTTCTTCGGCTGCTCGCACTTCATCCAGGATTGCCGTGACCTGCTCGTCGTCGAACGGCGTCACGAACACCAGATCGGCCGTCCGCGCCGCCAGCTCGTACGCGACCCGCTGATGTGCCAACGCGGTAACGACGGGATGCCCCTGCGGCGGGCGCGGAGTCACCGACGGTCCACGGACCGAGAGGTACTTTCCCTCGAAGTCGATGTAGTGCAACTTGTCTCGGTCGATGAACCGGCGCTGCTCCACGTCGCGGATCTCGGCGCCGTCCTCCCAGCTGTCCCAGAGTCGCCGGATTACGTCAGCCGCCTCCGCAGCTTCGTCGAACAGGTCGCGCACGAAGTCCGGGAGGACGCCTGAAACGATCGACTGACGGTCGGCATCGGTGAGCGCGGGGATGTCGCGACGCCCGAACTGTGCTGCCTCGGATTCCGACGCCGAAACCTTCACCTGCCATCCGGCGCGACCGCGCGAGGTGTAATCCAGCGTGGCAACGGCTTTGGACACGTGGAACGGCTCGGTGTGAATGGTGGTGATGGTCGGGATCAATCCGATGTTGCTCGTGATCGGTGCCAGTCGGGCGGCCACTAGATGTGCGTCGAGCCGAGCGCGCACCCGATCAACCGCGTCGTCGACGGGCTCGAGTGGGTTGGCCGGCACCGAGAGACTGTCCTCGATGGTGACGAAATCGAGCAGACCACGCTCGGCGGTCGTCACCACGTCAGTCCAATACGACGCGCTGAACAGCTCACTCGGGCGCGAGTGTGGCTCTCGCCAGGCTGCAGGGTGCCAACCGGCACCGTCCAGCGCTACGGCGAGATGCAACGGAGCAAGATGAGAGGAGGGGGTGGAGGTCATCGGCGCATACTCCTGTTCGAGAACTACTCGGGAGCGCACAGTGCCGACCGCAGAAACCGTCAGCACCCGACTGACGGTTCTCGTGGCGACTGCCGCTTGCGACACGCACCACGCGTATCGCCAGGTGTGATTCCGGGGCACCCCATCGGCATGAAGGGTTGCCGTCCAGCTAGCCGGTCCTTGTTGCTGGAGCTCTGCACCTACCTCGACGGTAGTGAGTACGCGACAGCCCGGCAATCGCCCAGAACTGCGCCGGAGTGCCGGAAACCGCCTGCCACCTCAGATGATCGAGCGTGCCGCCTTTTCGCTCTCGAGGATTCGAATACCGGCAGCGCTGAGCCTCCGGGCTCCCTCGTCCGCGTCGACAGGCTCACCGACCGTCACGTGCGCGCCGAGTGGAACGACCGAATGAACAATTGTCTCGTCGTAGACGTGCACCAGGTTGCACCCCTGAGCCCCGTCACGACCACGCTGACCACCGACTTCCACGTTCAAGTCCTGGGTGTAACACGTCGACGACGCCACGGACACCGGAATGCCGGCGAACGTCGCCGTCGTCGAATAGTGCAGATGCCCAGCAAGAATCGCCCGGACGTCGCTGCCACGCAAGACGTCTGCCAACCGGGACTGATCGCGCAACTCCACCAGAACCGCGAGATCCTGAATGCACGGAACCGGCGGATGATGCAGCGCCAGAATTGTTCCGTCGGGCGCGGGCACCGCCAATTCTGAGCGTAGCCAATCCAATTGACGATCCGAGATCTCACCGTAGTGGTGACCGGGAACCGACGAATCCAGGGTGATCACCCGCAGTCCGTCAAGGTCGTAGACGTTGTCGACGGGATGATCGGTGGCGTCCTCGCCCAACAGCAGAGACCTGAAAGTAGAGCGGTCGTCGTGGTTGCCCATCGCCCAGATGACCTGCGCATCGATCTCGGCCGCCACGGGTTCCACGATGGCTTTCAATTCCGCGTATGCGTCGGGGTGTCCCTGGTCGGTCAGGTCGCCGGTGAATATCAGTGCATCCGGGCGTGCGCCCGAGGCCACGATCCCGCTGAGCACTTCCCGCAATCTCGTCGACGCATCCACGGCGTCGTACAACTCCCCCTGAGCCACCAGATGTGTGTCACTGAGGTGCACCAGGAAATGCTTCGGACGCGGGTACTCGGCATTCCGAACGCTCATCGGTCTCTCGCTTCCGCTTGCCGACGCTTAGGCGCCGGTGCGGCACCTACTGATCGTCGAGACTAGTCAACCGACCAACAGTGACTGATCGGGGCACGCCCGACGAACACGAAGCGAACTCCCGCGGCGACCCTCGGGATCGAGTAGTTGAAGCTGCGAGTAGTGTGTGGACAGTGTTGTTCCTGACCAGTCGGCGTTACGTCGACCTTCGCCTGCAGGCGAGCGCAATGTGTACGCGCTCGCTCTGACCTGACGCGTACCAGGAAACATTTCTTCGAATCTGCCCGGCCTCTGGTGCCGCGCTGCGTTTCGCTCCCTTGATTTTCGAAAGGCATAGTCATGCCCAGCTCCACCTCCACCGGCGTGCCGGAAAAGTCCACGTCCCGTTTTCCGTCCTGGGCGACGGCATTCGGACCGCAGATCGTCGCCGGTCTCGTACTCGGCGTCATCATCGGTCTTGTCGCCCGGGCAATGCCTGATGCAGCCGACGGCAACGTCAACTGGTTGGTCGGCACCGTGCAGACCATCGGTTCGAGTTACGTCAAGCTGCTCACCGTTGCGGTGATCCCGCTGGTGTTCACCGCCATTGTCAGCTCCATCGCCAACCTGCGCCAGGTCGCCAATGCAGCTCGCCTGGCCGTCCAGACCTTGCTCTGGTTCGCGATCACCGCTTTCATCGCTGTGATCATCGGCATCATCGTCGGCCTGATCACCGATCCCGGTTCACGGACCGACGTCGCCGCCGAAGCAGCGAAGGAACCCAAGAGCTCCGGCTCGTGGTGGGCGTTCATCACCGGACTGGTTCCGAACAACTTCCTGGGGTTGGGTGCAAAGACTTCCGTCGCCGAAGGCGTGGCGACTACATCGCTGAGCTTCAACGTCCTGCAGCTGCTCGTCATCGCCGGCGCAATCGGCATTGCTGCACTCAAGATCGGTCCCAAGGCTGCGCCGTTCCTCGAGTTCAACGCTTCGCTGCTCGCGATCGTCCAGAAGGTCCTGTGGTGGATCATCCGCCTCGCCCCGATCGGTACGGCCGCACTGATCGCCAACGCTGTCGCCACCTACGGCTGGGATGCGATCGGCTCGCTGGGCGTCTTCACCGCAGCCATCTACATCGGTCTGGCCATTGTCTTCTTCGTGGTCTACCCCATCCTGATTGCCGCACACGGTCTCTCGGTTCGAAGCTTCTTCTCCGGTGTCTGGCCCGCAACTCAGCTCGGGTTCGTCTCGCGCTCGTCGATCGGCACCCTGCCGCTGACCGAACGCGTCACCGAACGCAACCTCGGTGTTCCGCGTGAGTACGCCTCGTTCGCCGTTCCGCTCGGTGCCACCACGAAGATGGACGGTTGCGCCGCAATCTATCCCGCGATCGCGGCAATCTTCGTTGCCGGCTTCTACGACGTTCCGCTGACCTTCACCGATTACCTGCTGATCGTCGTCGTTTCGGTCATCGGCTCGGCAGCAACGGCCGGAACTACGGGTGCGACAGTCATGCTCACACTCACACTCTCCACCCTGGGTCTTCCCCTGGCCGGCGTCGGACTGCTCCTCGCAGTCGAACCGATCGTCGACATGGGCCGTACCGCAGTCAACGTCACCGGCCAGGCACTGGTCCCGGTCATCGTCGCAAAGCGTGAGGGAATCCTCGACAAGGAGCGCTTCGACGCTCCCCGCAACGGTGATCCCTTCGCCGAGGAACTTGTCGACGCGTAACCCTCGCTGACAGCAGCAGCGTCCCCGCACCCGAGCAATACGGTGCGGGGACGCTGCTTTTCACCCCAGGTTTCACCCTTACTGAAATAAACCATTTGGTCGTTATGACCAGTATGCTCAGCCGGCACAGCCCTCCGAAGTGGAAGGGCTGCCCAGTTGAACACGAGGTCACATGAAGCTCCGCCGTCTGGCATTCAGCGTCGCAGGTTGCGCCGCAATCACTCTGGTTGCCGCGCCCGCCGCTCAGGCATCCACGGTTTTCGATTTCCTACCCATCGAGATCGCACGCATGATTCCGACTGGCTCTGCAGACGCAGTCCAGCCGTTCCTCCCCCCGGTCTTCGCACCGCCTGCACCGCCCGCTCCGCAAGCGCCCCAGAACCCGCCGGCGCCGCAGAACACTCCCGCACCGGCGCGGTATTACCAGAACTGCACTGCCGTGCGTAACGCCGGCGCAGCTCCGTTGTACCGGGGCCAGAACGGATATGCCCCGCATCTCGACCGGGACAACGACGGCATCGCCTGCGAGTGATCCAACGCTCGGGTTGTGGTGCACCCACAACCCGAGCACTGTTGTCGAACCGTCAGACGCCCAATGCCCGGGACAGAGTCGGCCACGCCTTCGGCAATCGTTCACGCCAATACGCCCACGCGTGTGTGCCGTTCGGCTCGTAATCCACCTGCGCCGGAATCTTCAGCTCCTGCAACCGCGCGTCGAACATCTTGGTGCAGGCGTGCGCAGCAACCTCGATGCCGCCGCCGATCACCAGGCGCTCGAGCAGTTCAGGAGTCTGCAGCGTCTCGTCAGATCCGGGACGACCATTTGCCGTCGACACGTAGATTTCCTTGCCACGCAACTTCTCTGCGTTGATCAACGAATCGTGTGCCTCCCACTCCGGGCCCCCTGGCACACCCCAGATGTTGGCCGGATCTCCGCTTCGAGAAGAAATCGTGGCCTGGACGGCAGTTCGGCCGAGCGGATCCATCGTGGAATAACAGCCGCTGAACACGGCAACGCCGCGATACATGTCCGGAAAGCGTTGGGCGAGCATCATTGCACCCATTGCGCCCATGGAATTGCCGGCAATCGCGTTGATTCCGTTGGTCTTGAGTCGCGCGTCGATCAGCGGTGGCAACTCCTCGGTGATGAAGGTTTCCCACTTGTGCAGTCCCAGCCGCGGATCCGGATTCTCCCAGTCCGAGTACAGGCTCGCGATCCCACCGTTGAGCATCACGACGTTGACGTTCTTGTCGGCGAAGAACGCCGGGGCGCCGCCGATCGTCATCCATCCGCTGCTCTTCTCTCCGGCGTCGACGCCCTCGAGCATGTACAGCGCTGGGCGCGGAACCGAATTGTCCGCGGGTAGCAAGATCTCGACGCCGACCTCGCGTCGAAGTGCAGGCGACGCCACCGTCAGCCTGATTGCCTGCGGTGCGGTCACCTTCTCGCCGACGATGGCCGGGACGACGATGTCGTCGCGCAGCTCCGGCTTGGGGCCCGGATCCTCCTGAAGCGGTCCTGGGATCGTCGACCCCGAACTCACGCTGCCCTCGACGCTGCCCAGACTTCCCGAGCTTCCCGAGCTCCCGGAACTCGGCGCTGCCGTCGACAGTCCGCCCAACTGCAAAGAAAGTGCACAAACGGCCAAACACACCGCACCTGTGCGCGCAGATCGGATCCACGCACGCCGCTCAGTCCTCATGAAACTCCCAAACCAGTCAAAGATGTTTCCGTGAACATACCGTGCAGTTCGGACTTTCTTGGACAAACGACCACGACAAGATCTGTCGGTCGCCGCTACTAGGCTGGCCCCCGTGCAACCGGATTCAGTCAGGGCCCTCGACCTCGACCGAATTCGCGCTGTCGTGGGCACAACCACCTACGAACGCGGACTTGTCTACCTGCGGCAGAATGCAGTCGAATCCATCGGATGGAACGACACCGCTGACACCTTGACCGGCGCTGTATCGGGAACTGCGCGAGAGCCGTACACCTGCACGATTTCGGTAAGTCGCAGCGCGGCCGGTACAGCAACGTTCACGCGTGGCCTCTGCACGTGTCCCGTGCGGATGAACTGCAAGCACGTAGTCGCGTTGGTGCTCGCAGCGGTTGCCGAGGCGAACAAGACTCCACAACACCTCGGATGGGACAGCGCGCTCGAGGAGTTGCTCCGACCAGACCCGGCCGGCCGCACTACACGTGGACTTGGCATTCAATTCACCACCCGAACCAAGGGCGCATCGACAAGGCTCATCGTCAAACCCGTACAACCAGGAGCGAGAGGGTGGATCTCCGGCGGGCTCGCCTGGAACAAGCTCGGAAGCACTTTTCAGTTCCCCGCGGATCACCTCCGGGTTCTACGCGACATACATCTCCTCCACAGCGCCGGCAATTACTACAGAAACCAAAATGCCGCGGAAATCGATCTTGCCGGGTTCGCGAGCCCGCAACTCTGGTCTCTTCTTCGTGAGGCGATCAGCGTGGGCGTTTCACTCGTTCACTCGAAGGCCGGCCTCGGCCACATCTCCCTACTCGACGATGCCAGCATCTGCCTCGACGTCCACGGAGCGGAAGACAACAACCTCCGCCTGACGCCCCGAATTCAGGCCGGTGGGCACATCGTGACTCATTCCGACTGGGGACTGGTCGGCACGCCGGCACATGGCGTCTTCGCGCTCGACGCCGCCAACGCGATCACTCTCGCACCACTGCACACGCCGATAACTCACCAATTGAGGCAGTTGATCGACTCCGGAAAATCGGTCGACATACCCGCCGAGCATCGGGATGCATTCACTTCGCGGTTCGTGTTCAAACTCGGAAACGTCGCTCCCGTCATATCTTCCGACGGCGCCTACAACCCACCGACTGTGTCCGGTCCTCGACTACAACTGATGGCCACTTACGCGGACAACCACCGCATCGACATCGAATCGGCATGGAAGTACACCGTCGATGCCGACGAACTGATCATTTCTACCGCAGACACAACCACCGACGAGTCCGAGATCCGCAACCACGTTGCCGAAGATGCCATTGCCAAGAGCCTCGGTGCGGCCGCGGCGAAGGCCACTCTCGCGGGAACGTTGACCGGCCTCGATTCCATGCAGTTCACACTCGACCTCCTCCCCCAACTCGACGCGAACGACGACGTCGACCTCACCGTCGTGGGCACTCCCGCCGACTATCGGCCCGCAGACGACGCTGTCGTGATCGGCCTCAGCACGTCAGCCCCCGACGGGAGCAGCGGATCCGACTGGTTCGACCTCGACGTCACCGTCGACGTTGCGGGACAAAGCGTTCCGTTCACCACGCTGTTCTCCGCCCTGAGCAAGGGTGAGACTCACATACTGCTGCCGGACGGCGCCTTCTTCCGACTCGACGCACCTGACCTTCTCGGTCTACACCGACTCATCACCGAAGCGCGGTCGCTGCTCGATCGACCAACCGGCAAACTCGCGATCAGCAAGTTTCAAGCCGGGCTGTGGGAAGAGTTGACGGCACTGGGAAGAGTCGAACATCAGGCAGCAGCCTGGAAGAAGCAGATCGCAGGATTGCTCGGCGGTTCCGGGATCGATCCCGTCGACGTCCCCGCCACGTTGACGGCAACACTGCGCCCCTATCAGGTCGACGGATTCCGCTGGCTCAACTTCCTCCGGCAGCACAGCCTGGGCGGCATACTCGCCGACGACATGGGCCTGGGCAAGACCCTGCAAACTCTCGCAATGATCTGCACTGCACGGCAATCGAATCCAGCGGCGCCGCCCTTTCTGATCGTTGCTCCCACCAGCGTGGTCTCCAATTGGAAATCCGAGGTGGCCAAGTTTGCACCAACCCTCCACACCGCTGTCATCACGGATACTCTGCGGCGCAGAAGAACCGACCTGGCAACACTCGTCGACGGGGCGGACATCGTCGTGACGTCGTACGCTCTCTTTCGCCTCGACACCGATGCGTATTCGGCGGGCGTCTGGTCCGGACTGGTACTCGACGAAGCCCAATTCGCCAAGAACCACAAGTCCAAGGTCCACAAGTGTGCGACGGCAGTGAACGCACCCGTCAAACTCGCGATCACCGGCACTCCCATGGAAAACAATCTCATGGAGTTGTGGTCGCTCCTCGCGATCACTGCACCAGGACTGTTCCCCAGTCCCACCACCTTCACCGACGTCTACCGCAACCCCATCGAAAAGGAAGGCGACACAGAGCGATTGGCGCAACTTCGGCGGCGCGTCAAACCGCTGATGGTTCGGCGCACCAAGGAACAGGTGGCTGCAGACTTGCCGCCGAAGCAGGAACAGATACTCGAGATCGAGTTGCATCCGAGCCATCGCGCGATCTACGACACCCACCTGCAACGCGAACGGCAGAAGATTCTCGGACTGCTCGACGACGTCGACAAGAACCGATTCACGATCCTGCAATCGCTGACGGTGCTACGCCAACTCAGTCTCGACGTCTCGCTGGTCGACGAGGAAAGCGGACCTGTCCCCTCAGCCAAGGTCGACGCTCTCGTCGAGCAATTGGACGACGTCATTGCGGGCGGACACCGTGCGTTGATCTTCAGCCAATTCACCGGGTTCCTCGGTTCTGTCCGCAAACGACTCGAAGCGGAAAAAATTCCGTACAGCTATCTCGACGGTTCGACGCGCAATCGCGGTGAAGTGTTGGAGGAGTTCAAGTCTGGCGTAGCCCCCGTATTCCTGATCAGCCTCAAGGCTGGTGGCTTCGGCCTCAACCTCACCGAGGCCGACTACTGCTTCATTCTCGACCCTTGGTGGAACCCGGCCGCCGAGGCACAAGCGGTCGATCGCACTCACCGCATCGGGCAGACACGAAACGTCATGGTCTACCGTCTCATTGCCAAAGACACGATCGAAGAGAAGGTCATGGCGCTCAAAGCCAAGAAGTCGGCATTGTTCTCGAATGTCATGGACGCCGAAGGGACACTCGGCACCGGACTCGACGCCGAGGATCTTCGCGCGCTGTTCGAGTGAGGTAGCTATTCGGTCGAACCGCACCTACCCGCTCACGGTAATGTGAGTCGAGAACGGACAACACAGAACTCCCGAACGAAGAAATCCACTTCGTTCGAACGAGAGGAACCTGAATGGGCGTCACACTTGCCAAGGGCGGCAACGTATCTCTGTCGAAGGCCGCACCCAATCTGACCAAGGTCGCAGTCGGTCTCGGCTGGGATGCACGCAGCACCAGTGGTGCCGACTTCGACCTCGACGCCAGCGCGTTGGTCACCGGCCCGGAACGCAAGGTTCTTTCCGACCTGCACTTCGTCTTCTACAACAACCTTCGCTCGCCCGACGGATCCATCGAGCACACCGGCGACAACCTCACCGGTGAAGGTGACGGCGACGACGAAGTCATCAACGTCGACCTCCCGGCTGTACCGCCCAACGTCACCAACATCTTCTTCCCCGTATCGATTCACGACGCCGATGCCCGACTCCAGTCCTTCGGGCAGGTCACCAACGCCTACATCCGCGTCGTAGATCTGTCGAATGGATCCGAGCTGGCACGATACGACCTCTCGGAAGACGCTTCCACCGAGACCGCCATGCTTTTCGGTGAGCTCTACCGCCACAACGGCGAATGGAAGTTCCGCGCAGTCGGACAGGGCTACGCATCCGGACTCGCCGGCATCGCCCGCGACTACGGCGTCAACATCTGATCTCTACCAGGACACGAAACGGGGTTCGATTCGGCATTGCCGGATCGAACCCCGTTTCGGTTGTCTGCATCGAACGCGCGAGTTTAACGCTGCAGGATCGCCCTCGCCAGGTGAGCTGCCCAGGGAGAGTCCGCTTTGGTGCCGAACTTCCCCAGCTCGTACCCCGTAGCGCCGATCAAACCGAGCACCTCTACGGTGCTCCCGGACGTGTCACGTTTGGAAGTCTGAGCGCCGGACATGAGGATGCTTGACGACCGAATCGACTCCAGTGCTCCCGCGACGAAGCGATGACGATCTGCCGGCGACAAACCAGCGGCTACGGCGAGGAGGACAAGAAGTTCCACTGCTCGCTGCGAGCCGCCCGGCGCAACCGGAACGCTGTCGACGATCACCGACCACATGATTGATGCGTCCCGCTGCGCTGACTGTCCCCGCTTCGTCAGCACAATCTGCCCTTTGTGCTTTCGCACCAGGCCAAACCTCTTGAGTACTGCGAAGAGTGATCGCCCCTTGGGAAGGTTGACAGGTCCCAGTTCGGGTTCGTCGAGCATCGCGTCGACCGTCGTGAAGAAGTCATCAGCGTCGACCCCTTCGACACCGATCAGCGTTAAGACCGCTTGAAGGCGTTGGCCCGCCTCGACGTGGACCAACTCTCCGATTGCCGACTCATCGTCAATGCCGGCTCGGGCGAGGACCGCGCGCAGTTCCGGGACTCGCGAGGGTTCCAGGCATTCGACGAGCATTGCGGTGTCGTACGGCGCAACGATCTCGTCCGGTCGAGGTATATGAAGCCGATTGTTGACCTCAGCGATCTCGAATCGTGTCGGCTCGAATTCGGTTTGCGGCCATTCGAGGGTCCATTCGTGGGAGCGCAACTTCTCCGAAGCGAGGACACCGAGGAGCTGCTCGTACTCGTCAGGCCCGACGCATTCCTCCGGCGGACACGCACCGCGACCCGCGGCACACACAATTTGGAATCCGTCGGGCAGTACTTCCGAAGATTCAAGTGTCAGCGTGTGACTCCAGTTTCCGAAGCGTCCGTAGCGATATCTAAGTTCATCGCCGGGCGAGACCATGACCTCGTCCAGACGTACCGCAGACTCTACGATCGCCACTCGTCCGGCGAGGCGCTGCTCGGCGTTGCTTCCGGAAGCTACATACTCTTCGACCTCGCCGGGAAATCTGGTTCCTGACTTGGACCACGCGTGCGAATGACGGTCACTCCACCCCATTGCCCGTTGAACCACCGAATGCAGGTCACCCAGATTCAAATCCGACGCGACGAGAATTCGTCGCCAGATCTGAGTGGATACATTGTCGACGCTGATACGTATCGCGTATTGCGCCGGAACCGCGCGCCTCTTCGAACGTAACGATCGCGCAATCTGAATGCCCCCACGCACTCCGCCAGCTTCTTGTACAAACCTTTGCAGTTCTTCAGGTTCCGTCGGAACGAGTCGCAAATGCGACACCCGCGAGCTGCTCAACCCCACCATGACACTCAGCCTAGGCCAAAGTACTAGGGACAAAGGCACAAAATCGGAGAGTACTTCGCACCTATGAGACGGTTCACAATCTGTACCTTGGCTAACCAGTCGCTATGCGATCCCGCATGGCAACTTCCGCGGTCCTGAATCCGAGCCTGCCCTGATCGTGCCCTGATCGTGCGAACGGTACGTTCGGTCGATCTGAGGCGACGAATGTACCGTTCGCTCGAAGTCGGGGGTGTGCCGGCCGTGTGCTCCCGCTCGTGATGGTGTGAACGGTACGTTGGGTCGATCTGAGGCGACGGACGTACCGTTCGCTCGATCCGGGTGGTGCCGGCGACGGGATGTTTCGGGGTGTTTTGGGTACGAGAAAGCCCCCCAACCATCACTGGTTGGGGGGCTTCTCAAGTTGTGTTCGGCGGTGTCCTACTCTCCCACACCCTGTCGAGTGCAGTACCATCGGCGCTGAAGGGCTTAGCTTCCGGGTTCGGAATGGGACCGGGCGTTTCCCCTTCGCTATGACCGCCGTAACTCTGTGAAACTGTCACAGTAACCAACTTCTGATCACCTGGTTTCACCGTGCACCAACCCGAACCCGTTACCGGGTGGATGGATGACGGAGAAAACAGAGTTTCTCATCAGTATCTGTGTGTTGTTTCAGATACCGCACAGTGGACGCGTAGCTTCTTTGTGGTAAGTCCTCGGCCTATTAGTACCAGTCACCTGCATGCATTACTGCACTTCCAGTTCTGGCCTATCAACCCGGTGGTCTGCCGGGGGCCTTACCCCCTCGAGGGGGTGAGAAACCTCATCTTGGAACAGGCTTCCCGCTTAGATGCTTTCAGCGGTTATCCCTTCCGAACGTAGCTAACCAGCGGTGCTCCTGGCGGAACAACTGGCACACCAGAGGTTCGTCCGTCCCGGTCCTCTCGTACTAGGGACAGCCTTCCTCAAGTTTCTAACGCGCGCGGCGGATAGAGACCGAACTGTCTCACGACGTTCTAAACCCAGCTCGCGTGCCGCTTTAATGGGCGAACAGCCCAACCCTTGGGACCTACTCCAGCCCCAGGATGCGACGAGCCGACATCGAGGTGCCAAACCATCCCGTCGATATGGACTCTTGGGGAAGATCAGCCTGTTATCCCCGGGGTACCTTTTATCCGTTGAGCGACACCGCTTCCACTTGCCGGTGCCGGATCACTAGTCCCGACTTTCGTCCCTGCTCGACCTGTCAGTCTCACAGTCAAGCTCCCTTGTGCACTTGCACTCGACACCTGATTGCCAACCAGGCTGAGGGAACCTTTGGGCGCCTCCGTTACATTTTGGGAGGCAACCGCCCCAGTTAAACTACCCACCAGGCACTGTCCCTGAACCAGATCATGGTCCGAGGTTAGAGGTCCAATTCGATCAGAGTGGTATTTCAACAACGACTCCACGATAACTGGCGTCACCGTTTCACAGTCTCCCACCTATCCTACACAAACCGAACCGAACACCAATACCAAGCTGTAGTGAAGGTCCCGGGGTCTTTTCGTCCTGCCGCGCGTAACGAGCATCTTTACTCGTAATGCAATTTCGCCGAGTCTACGGTTGAGACAGCTGAGAAGTCGTTACGCCATTCGTGCAGGTCGGAACTTACCCGACAAGGAATTTCGCTACCTTAGGATGGTTATAGTTACCACCGCCGTTTACTGGGGCTTAAATTCTCAGCTTCGCTCCCGAAGGAACTAACCGGTCCTCTTAACCTTCCAGCACCGGGCAGGCGTCAGTCCGTATACATCGTCTTACGACTTCGCACGGACCTGTGTTTTTAGTAAACAGTCGCTTCTCACTGGTCTCTGCGGCCCCACCCAGCTCAGACAGTAAATGTCGTCACCAAACAGGGCCCCCCTTCTCCCGAAGTTACGGGGGCATTTTGCCGAGTTCCTTAACCATAGTTATCTCGATCGCCTTAGTATTCTCTACCTGACCACCTGTGTCGGTTTGGGGTACGGGCCGTGTGAAAGCTCGCTAGAGGCTTTTCTCGGCAGCATAGGATCACTGAATTCGCCTCAATCGGCTACGCATCACGTCTCAGGCTATATGTGACCCGGATTTGCCTAGGTCACGCCCTACACGCTTACACCAGTATTACCACTGACTGGCTCAGCTACCTTCCTGCGTCACCCCATCGCTTGGCTACTACCAGATCAGGTCCCATGCATCCACCAACTCGAGACCCGAAGGTCTTCTCGTGGCTTCAGGATGGTTAGTATCACTGATTCACCATGGGCGCGTTCACACGGGTACGGGAATATCAACCCGTTGTCCATCGGCTACGCCTGTCGGCCTCGTCTTAGGTCCCGACTCACCCTGGGCGGATTAACCTGGCCCAGGAACCCTTGGTCATTCGGCGGACGAGTTTCTCACTCGTCTTTCGCTACTCATGCCTGCATTCTCACTCGTGTGGCCTCCACGGCTAGGTCACCCTGCCGCTTCCATGGCCACACGACGCTCCCCTACCCATCCACACACCTGCCAGAAAATCCTTGGATCAACTGGGGGCTATTGCGTGAATGCCGCAGCTTCGGTGGTGTACTTGAGCCCCGCTACATTGTCGGCGCAGGATCACTTGACCAGTGAGCTATTACGCACTCTTTCAAGGGTGGCTGCTTCTAAGCCAACCTCCTGGTTGTCTTCGCGACCCCACATCCTTTTCCACTTAGTACACGCTTAGGGACCTTAGCTGGCGATCTGGGCTGTTTCCCTCTCGACTACGAACCTTATCGCCCGCAGTCTCACTGCCGCGCTCTCACTCACCGGCATTCGGAGTTTGGCTGATTTCGGTAAGCTTGTGGGCCCCCTAGACCATCCAGTAGCTCTACCTCCGGTGAGAAACACGCGACGCTGCACCTAAATGCATTTCGGGGAGAACCAGCTATCACGGAGTTTGATTGGCCTTTCACCCCTACCCACAACTCATCCCCTCAGTTTTCAACCTAAGTGGGTTCGGTCCTCCACGACGTCTTACCGTCGCTTCAACCTGGCCATGGGTAGATCACTCCGCTTCGGGTCTAGAGCATGCCACTACGATCGCCCTATTCGGACTCGCTTTCGCTACGGCTACCCCACACGGGTTAACCTCGCGACATGCCACTAACTCGCAGGCTCATTCTTCAAAAGGCACGCCATCACCCCCAACAGTAAACTGTTCGAAGGCTCTGACGGATTGTAAGCGCACGGTTTCAGGTACTATTTCACTCCCCTCCCGGGGTACTTTTCACCTTTCCCTCACGGTACTAGTCCGCTATCGGTCACCAGGGAGTATTCAGGCTTATCGGGTGGTCCCGACAGATTCACACCAGATTTCACGGGCCCGGTGCTACTTGGGTTTCCATTACAACAGTCACAAAGTTTTCGTGTACGGGATTCTCACCCTCTACGACAGGCCGTTCCAGACCACTTCCACTAACCCTGTGATTTCTTACTGTTGGCCTGCTCGGCAGAACAGACAAAATGAACCCCACAACCCCACGAATGCAACACCTGCCGGCTATCACACACCCATGGTTTAGCCTCTTCCGCTTTCGCTCGCCACTACTCACGGAATCACGGTTGTTTTCTCTTCCTGTGGGTACTGAGATGTTTCACTTCCCCACGTTCCCTCCACACGCCCTATATATTCAGGCGCGGGTAACACGACATCACTCGTGCTGGGTTTCCCCATTCGGACATCCTCGGATCACAGCTCGGTTGACAGCTCCCCGAGGCTTATCGCAGCCTCCTACGTCCTTCATCGGCTCCTGGTGCCAAGGCATCCACCGTACGCTCTTCATTACTTACAACAAAGATGCTCGCGTCCACTGTGCAGTTCTCAAACAACACACAACCCCAGAACTCCCGTGAGCACCAGCCGAACACCAACCAAGTCACCTCAGTTACCTATTCGCGGTATGACCCACATTCCAGTGTTGTCGTTACTTCCTAGAGAGGAAACACTCGCGTGTTCTCTCAGGACCCAACAGTATGTCGATATATTGTTCGTCGGCCTCCCACAGAGGAGAAACCGTACGACGATCAAGTTTGTCAGCGTCCACCCATGAGCTCCTGCCGGACCACAAGTGGATCCGAAACAGGCTCTGCCAACCAACCATCC
>NZ_CP046099.1:2802500-5360000 GCF_009707305.1 Rhodococcus sp. AQ5-07
AACCCCAGGATCACGGCTTCATGTACGGACGCGCGTTCCGCGACCTCGACAATCACGTCTGGGAGGTCATGTGGATGGACCCGGCTGCGACTGTTCCCCAGCAGTAACGCAGAACAACAGCAGTAACGAGTAGGCGCGCGGGTCCCTCCATACCGGAGGGCTCGCGCAACTCCTTGCCCCTACAGCTCTGCAGGCAATCCGAACCGTGCGAACAGACTCAGATCGAAGAAACACGTCACGTGCGAGATCCCGGACTCGGTGACATCGAGAACGTGCAACTGGAAAGCACGGTGAACCCCATCGGGCTCGCGCATATAGAGGCCGAACGCCGGCTGGCCGTTGGCGGCGGTCGGTAGCAGCCGCATCGCTCCTGGTCCGTCGGCCGGGCATTTGGTTCCGATGAGCTGCCCGATTGCCTCGGGGCCCTGGTACCAACCCTCGAACGGAGGCATCTCCCAGATGGCTTCCCGCGTGAACAGCTCAACGATTGCCTCGACGTCGTAGCTTTCGAAGCTGTGCACGTAGTCGCGGAGCAACTTCCGGGCAGCCTCGGTAGTCGGTTCCACGAGATCGTCCTCAGTGGGCCCGATGTGATTGATCTGCGCGCGAGCCCGCTGCAGCAGGCTGTTCACCGCAGTGGTTGTGGTGTCGAGGGCCTCCGCAACTTCTGACGCCTTCCACTGCAGAACGTCACGCAGAACCAGAACCGCACGTTGGCGGGCGGACAAGTGCTGCAGCGCGGCAACCAGCGCAAGCCTGACCGAATCGCGATTGACCACCATGACGGCGGGATCATTGACGTCGCCCAACGCCGAATCCGCGATCGGTTCCAACCAGGCAATCTCGTTGCGCTCGATCAAATCGTCGGCCGGGTCCGAACTAGGTGCACCAAGGCCGGTCGGCAGTGGACGCCTCGATCTCCCTTCCAACGCGGTCAGGCACGTGTTCGTCGCGATGCGATAGAGCCAGGTCCTGAGCGACGACTGGCCTTTGTAACCGTCGAACCCGCGCCAAGCCCGGATGAACGTCTCTTGGACCTGGTCTTCGGCGTCGTGAATCGACCCCATCATGCGATAGCAGTGCGCCAGCAACTCGCGGCGGTACGGATCAGCAAGAGTGAGGAAATCACTGTCCAACGCCTGATCGACTGTCATTTGTTCAGACTAGTGGCCGAGCGCCCGAAACACAGGCGTCGGCGAGAATTCGATCAGGCAGGCGCCTGCACCGCGGTCAACCGGGATCTCTTCCTAAGAACGAACCCCAGTGATTCGTAGAGTCTGATTGCATTCGTATTCGATTGCACTGCATGGAGAAACGGCAGCTCGCCGCGTTCGCGAATCCCGGCAGCGACGGCACGGATCAGCGTCGTACCCAGGCCTCGACCTCGGAAGTCGCTGTCGGTGCACACCGCACTGATTTCCGTCCATCCCGGAGGGTGCAACCGCTCCCCCGCCATGGCAACAAGTCTTCCGTCGACGCGAATGCCGTAGTAGCTCCCCATCTCGACGGTACGAGGAAGAAACGGTCCGGGCTTGGTGCGCTCGATCAACGCCAGAATTTCGGGAACGTCGCCCCTTCCGAGAAGTTCGACCGACGGATCAACGGAGACTTCGAGTGCGGAACCGTCCATTTGCACCGAGCCGAACTGATCCACAACGCGCCACCCTTCCGGCGGCTGATGATCAAATCCTCGTAAACCTACTGTGGCGCCTGGACCTACGAGTGTGCGTAGGTTCTCCCAGTCTTCGGCGTCCAACTCGGGCGGATGACCGACAAACGGAGCGACTGTCGGGTCGTATCGCGCAACTCTCCCTGCCCAGCGAGCGAATTGCGCATGATGTCCGCGAAGACCTTGTCGCACAGGATCGTCCAGTGGATGGATGTCGACATCCGTGTCAACAGTCTCGACAAACGACGCCAGGGTCGCCTCCGTGGTCATCGAACCTCTTCCTACCCAAGTCTTCCAGTGATGGAGGCGACCGAAACTCCCCGCCCACCTCGATCACAACGCTAGGAACACTTGCTGTCGTAGTCGCCGGATAGAATCAAGATGATTCTGACTTCCGCCCCACGTCCGGTGACGACCACGGTTCGAGGGCAGATTCTCATAAAGACTTTCGTCGCGACACCTACACCAAACGAAAGGCTGTTCGCCATGAGCCACTCCGACCCGATCAGATCTGCATTCGACCAGCTACCCCTGAAGGAAATGGACGCCGCGACGCTGGTCTTCGCGATCGAGAGCGCCGTCGACGAGATGGCACTCCCGGGTGAAACCTTGCGACTCGCCATGGAGGTCGCGACCCTCGCGCACCTCGATCAGTTCAGAAAGAACGGGATCAAGTCCGACGAGGATCCCTACATCGTTCATCCCCTACGAAATGTGTTGCGGCTGCTTCGGTACGGGTGCTCCGATGTCGAGATCCTGAGCGCAACCGCGCTTCACGACACGGTCGAGGACCGACCACACGCCGTCATCGCACTCCTCGGTGGCCGGACTGCGGACGACATGTCTGCATCCGAAGCGCAAGAACGTGCGTCCACACTCATCGCCTCGCACTTCGGCCATAGAATCTCCGAACTTGTTGAGGCAGTGACCAATCCAATCGACTACCCGCACGACAACACCACCGGCTACCAGGATCACGTCATCCGCGCGATCGCGGATCCCGCTGTGTTCCTCGTGAAGTTCAGCGACTTCGTCGACAACGCGGGAAGCGTGAAGTACCTGAGCGAGACCGACAGGCTGAGGCTGGTCACGAAGTACGAACCACTCGTGGAGCACTTCAAGCGGGCTTCGCTTGCTCTCGCCAACGCATTGCAGCTCCCTCCCGCAGGACTCGACGCGATCGCACAGCACATTGCAACCATCGAAGGCGATTTCTCGAATACAGTCCGAGGGGACATAGAAAATACTCGCCAGTAGTACCGATCAGTAATAATCGAGCAATCGGGAGAATTCTCCGAATACGCGATTTTGTTACCAGTCAGTATTCACTTTCTTGCCAATTTCATTACCATCGTGATCCGTGTCACAGGGTCGAATTCCATTGCACTGCAATGATTTAACGCCATACGTGTAACCGTGGTTCACGTTGACTAATATTCTTCAATTCGCCCAGGTGACATGAGCGTCGACATACTGCATTCTTAGATAAACCAGGGATTCCCTGGAAGCAGACACAATATGTTGCTGATTCGTGATTGGAGCGGTTCTGAGTCCACGCCTGCAGGGTGGCGTACAAGGCACGCCGTGCCTGAGCGCAGGGGACTCTACGAACCGGAAGGGCAATCACTTGCCGACGCGCAACCGGGGGAAACACAGCGCATCGCGGCGTAGTTCACGAACCAGGTAATCCGGGTATGTGGGACACGGTCGGCTCATATCGCAACGTACGTGACGAAGAATCTCATCAAGGACGGTGGCAGTGACAATGTTCAAACGAATCGCAGTGGTCAATCGAGGTGAGGCCGCGGTCCGGCTGATCAGGGCTGTACGCGAACTGAACGCCGAACACGACTACGGCATTCGCGTCATTGCACTGCACACCGAGGCCGAGCGCCGCGCCATGTTCGTCCGCCAGGCAGACGAGGGTGTGACCCTGCGCAGCACCGGCACCGGCAGCCCGTATCTCGACTACGCCGAACTCGAGCGAGCACTCCTCGCGGCCAAGGCCGACGCAGTCTGGGTCGGCTGGGGCTTCGTGGCCGAGGATCCCGCCTTCGCCGAGATCGTCGCGAAACTGGGCATCACGTTCATCGGCCCGAGCGCCGACGCGATGCGCCTGCTCGGCGACAAGGTTGCCGCCAAGATCCTGGCCGAGAAGGTCGGCGTACCTGTCGCCCCGTGGAGCGGCGGACCGGTCGAAACGCGCGCCGACGCTCGTCGTCATGCTCAGTCCATCGGATATCCCCTGATCATCAAGGCCCGAAGCGGCGGCGGTGGACGCGGTATCCGCAAGGTCTGGGCCGAAGACGAACTCGAAGTTGCACTCGAGCGCACGCAGGGCGAAGCAGAGCGGTCCTTCGGCGACCCCGTCGTCTTCCTCGAACGGCTTGTCACCGATGCACGCCACGTCGAGGTACAGGTCATCGCCGACAACCACGGCAATGTCTGGGCTCCGGGCGTTCGCGACTGCTCGATTCAGCGTCGCAACCAGAAGGTCATCGAAGAATCCTCCTCCCCCGTCCTGACCGAAGAACAGTCTGACCACCTCAAGAAGGTGTCCGCCGAATTGGTCAAGGCAGCCGGATACCAGGGCGCAGGCACGGTCGAATACCTCTACCAGCCCGAGAACAAGCTCTTCACGTTCCTCGAGGTCAACACCCGTCTGCAGGTCGAGCACCCGATCACCGAGGTCACCACCGGAATCGACCTCGTCAAACTGCAGATTCTGGTCGCCAGTGGTGACGAATTGGTCGGTGACTGCCCGCCCGCATTCGGCCACGCCGTCGAAGCCCGCCTCAACGCAGAGGACGCGGACAACGATTTCGCGCCGGCACCCGGCACGGTTCAGCTCCTCAAGTTCCCGCTCGGCTCCGGCATCCGGGTCGACACCGGCATCGCTGCCGGGGACGTCATTCCGCCCGACTACGACTCGATGGTCGCGAAGGTCATCGCCTGGGGCCGCAACCGCTCCGAGGCACTTGCGCGCCTGCGTACCGCCCTTCGTGAAACCACAGTCGTACTCGACGGCGGCACCACCACCAAGTCGTTCCTCCTCGATCTACTCGATCGCGACGAGGTCATCTCGGCATCCGCGGATACCGGCTGGCTCGACCGCACGGGCGCCCTCACCGGCACCACTCGTCGCGCGGACGTCGCACTGATCGCCACCGCCATCGATGCTTACGACGCCGAGGAGTCCCTCGAGCGTGCGGCCTTCCTCGCCTCGGCACGTGGCGGCCGTCCCCGCGCCAATCACGCGATCGGCCGTACCGTCGAGCTCAACTACCAAGGTCAGGCATACAAACTGACCGTCGGGCGTATCGGCCCGCACCGCTACCGCGTCGACGGAGACGCCGGCGACATCGAGGTCGACGTCGATCGTCTCGGCGACTTCGAGTCACGGCTGGTGATCGGCGATCGGCGCTTCCACGTCGTTTCCGTCGTGAGCCCGGCTCGCTATCTCGTCGAGGTCGACGGCATCAGCCACCAGATCAGCCAGGACGACGCCGGAGTGGTCCGCGCGCCGGCTCCCGCCGTCGTGGTGGCTGTACCGGTCGCGGTCGGCGACGACGTCGAAGCCGGCTCCACCCTGGTCGTGCTCGAATCCATGAAGATGGAGACCGCAGTTCGCGCACCGTACGCGGGCAAGGTGCGTGAAGTTCTCGCTACCGTCAACTCTCAGGTCGATGCCGGCGCGCCGCTCCTGCGCGTCGACCAGGTCAGCGAGGAAGCTGTCACGGAGAAGGCTCCGCGAGTCCAATTCGATCTTCCGGCAGCAACTTCCGGTTCCGACGCCCGCGACGACGCGTTGGCACAGCTCGAAGCACTGACCGCGATGATCAGTGGCTACGACGTCAGCGGTAAGCACGCAAACGCTGTTCTGGCCGAGTACGACGCACTTCGCAGCGCACTCGAATCCGAGGACCGCGAACTGGTACAGGCCGAACTGGCTGTGCTGACCACCTTCGCCGACATCTGCGAACTCTCGCGCAACAAGCCCACCTCGGGTGAGTCCGCGAAGGACGAATCCGTCCACAGCCCCCGCGAGCACTTCCACACCTTCCTGCACTCACTCGACTCCGAGCGCGAAGGTTTGCCGGCGTCGTTCCGCACGAGACTCGAACGGGCACTTCGCCACTACGACGTCACCGATCTGGAAGATCGCCAGGCCGTCGAGGAAGCGGTGTACCGACTCTTCCTGGCTCTGCAGCGCATGGAAGCCCAGATCCCGGTCATTGCAGCACTTCTCGAAGGCTGGCTCGTCGGCGACAAGGCTCCCGGTTGCTCGGCTCAGGAGCTCAACGAGGTTCTCGATCGACTCATCGTCGCGACGCAGGTCCGCTACCCCGTCATCGGCGACGTCGCCCGCAACCTTCGTTTCCGGTTCTTCGACGAGCCGCGCATCCGCAAGGTTCGCGAAGACGTCTACGACGGAGTACGCGGCAACCTCGCCTACCTCGAAGAGCAGCCGGACGCTGCCGATTTCGACGAGCGAATCGCCAACCTCGTCGCCACTCCCGAACCGCTCCTGGACCTGTTGGGTCGAAAGATCGGCCTTGGCAACCGCGATGGCGGCCCTCTGCTCGAGGTCATCACGCGTCGCTACTACAAGATTCACTCCTTCGAAGACGTCCGCGTTTTCGAGCACGTCGACCGCCGTTTCGTGACCGGTAACTTCGACCTCAAGGGCGACGGGCTACATCTAGTCTCGACGGTGGCCGAATTCGACGCTCTCGGAACGGCTCTCGACGATGTCGCCACAATCGCGCAGGATGCTCCATCCGGTCGCGGCCTGGTAGTCGACATCTACCTCGACTGGCCGAATCAGCCCGCCGACGGCGACACGCTCGTCGAGACGCTGCGCACCGAACTCTCGCGCAACGAGACGATCACCCGGTCCCGCCGCGCGACTGTGATCATCTGCAATCCGAATGGGGAGCCGGTCCGCTGGGTCACCTTCCGCCCGATCGACGGTGAACTGGTCGAGGACAACATCATCCGCGACATGCATCCGCTCACGGGTCAGCGTCTGGACATGTGGCGCCTGAAGAACTTCAACGGCAAGCGTCTGCCGGCTCCGGAGAACACCTACCTGTTCCACCTCTCCGCCAAGGAGAACCCGAAGGACGAGCGCCTGATCGCTCTCGCGGAAATCCGTGACGTGACACCGCAGCTCGACGACGAAGGCCAGATGGTTGCGCTTCCGGCCATCGAGCGCACACTTGCCGCGTGCCTCGACGGCATCCGCCGTGCGCAGTCTCAGCGCGGCGACAAGCGTCGACTGGCAGCCAACCGCGTCGTGCTCTACGTGTGGCCGGTCGCCGACGTTCCCAGCGAACGCTTCTCCGTGATCGCTCAGAACGCAGCCCGACTGACCGTCGGCGCCGGGCTCGAAGAGATCACACTCATCACCCGCCTGAAGGACCGAAAGGGCGGCGCGCCCAAGGAAGTTGCGCTGCGATTCTCCTACCGCGCAGGTGCCGGTGTGGTCATCAACAAGACCACGCCTCCCACTGAACCGCTGCTCCCCCTCGACGCGTACGCCCAGAAGGTCCAGAGTTCGCGGGCACGCGGCACGGTGTACCCGTACGAGCTGATTCCGCTCCTGACCGGCACCAAGGGCACCTTCGTCGAGCACGACTTCGACGAAGCGGGCGTCCTCTCACCTGTCGAGCGTCCGTACGGGCTCAACAAGGCCGGCATCGTCGTCGGCCTCGTGAACACTCCGACGCCGCGCTATCCCGAGGGAATGACCCGTGTCGCGCTCTTCGGTGACCCCACCAAGGCGCTCGGTACCGTGGCCGAGGCCGAATGCTCACGCGTGGTCGCTGCCATCGACCTGGCCGAGAAGTTGAACGCTCCGGTCGAGTGGTTTGCACTGTCCTCGGGTGCCACCATCTCGATGGAGAGCGGCACCGAGAACATGGACTGGGTCTCCCGTGGCCTGCGCCGGATCATCACCTTCACCCAGAACGGCGGCGAGATCAACATCGTCGTCACGGGAATCAACGTCGGCGCTCAGCCCTACTGGAACGCCGAAGCCACCATGTTGATGCACACCAAGGGCATTCTGGTGATGACCCCGGACAGCGCGATGGTGCTGACCGGCAAGCAGTCTCTCGACTACTCCGGTGGTGTGTCGGCCGAGGACAACTTCGGTATCGGTGGTTACGACCGCGTCATGGGCCCCAACGGCCAGGCGCAGTACTGGGCCCCCGACCTCACTGCGGCGTGCGAGATCCTGTTCCGTCACTACGCACACTCGTACCTCGCTCCCGGCGAACGGTTCCCACGCCGCGCAGCGACGACGGACCCAGTCGATCGCGACGTACGTAGCTTCCCGCACACCCACCCGTCGAGCGACTTCGAGACGGTCGGCGACATCTTCTCCTCGGCGAAGAACCCGGATCGCAAGAAGCCCTTCGACATTCGCACCGTGATGCGTTCGGTGGTCGACCAGGACCACTCAGTTCTCGAGCGTTGGGCCGACATGGCCGGCGCCGACACCTCGGTCGTTCTGGACGCGCACCTCGCCGGACATCCGGTCACAGTGGTGGGCATCGAATCCCGCGCGATCCCGCGTAAGGGTCACTTCCCCGCCGACGGTCCCGACACCTGGACGTCGGGAACGCTGTTCCCGAACTCGTCGAAGAAGACGGCCCGCGCGATCAATGCGGCGAGCGGCAACCGTCCGATCGTGGTGCTGGCCAACCTGTCCGGCTTCGACGGTTCACCGGAGTCACTGCGCAACATCCAGCTCGAGTACGGCGCCGAGATCGGCCGCGCCATCGTCAACTTCGACGGACCGATCGTGTTCTGCGTCGTTTCCCGCTACCACGGCGGCGCGTTCGTCGTATTCTCCGGTGCGCTCAACGACAACATGGAAGTTCTTGCTGTCGAAGGTTCGTTCGCCTCGGTACTCGGCGGCGCCCCCGCCGCCGCAGTGGTCTTCACCCGTGAGGTAAACACCCGCACCAACAACGACCCGAAGGTGCAGCAACTGGAAGCAGACTTGGCAGCAGCCAAGGACGACACGGAGAAAGCACACCTGCGCGTCGAACTGAACGCTCAGCGCATCGCCGTCCGCTCCGACAAGCTCGGCGAAGTGGCATCCGAATTCGAAGCGATCCACAACATCCAGCGGGCCCGAGAGGTCGGCTCGGTGGATGAGATCGTCCCTGCCGCAGAACTGCGTCCGCAGATCATCGCAGCAGTCGAACGCGGCATGAAGCGCGCACTCGCGCAGTAAGTTTCTCCGCACGTCGAGCGGTCCCGCGAAATGCGGGGCCGCTCGATTTGTGTCCGCACCGCGCCGGCATCAGACGCCCTCGAGCGCCTCTCCGATCTCTTCGAGGACGTGATTGTGCTGCTCTGTTGCGAGCAGATGCCCCGCCGCGATGGTGACTGCCACGGGCCACTCGATGATCTCGAACGCAACCATCAGTCCCATCACCGCAAAATAGGCGATCTGCTCGGGTCTCGGAACCGGAATGGCACCGACGATCGGTAGCTCCAACTCGAAGCTCCGTGCCGAACGGACGGATTCCACTACCGCGCGGTGATCGACGGGGTTCCTTTGGTCGACGGTGTTCTGGGACATGTCACGATTCCTCAGGATTCATCTCGGGTCGCCCGGGAGTTCGGCGACGTGTCACTTCCAGCAGCGACGCTCACAAGCGTGTCCGATTCACCGGTTTCCGCTTCTTTGATTTCCGCTTCGCTGATTTCCACGCTGTCGCGAGCGCTGACTCCCCCGGTTCGGGAGGTGTACGCGGTGCTCGTCCGCGTCGGGATCTTGCGAATCGTCGACTGACCTTCCGCGCTCTCCTCAGTTCCAGTCTCCTCAGTTGCGGCGATCCGCTCCAACACCCGCGGAGCCAGCGCCGCCAGCAGCGTCGCTGCCGACGCACAGCCCACTGCTTGTCCCCACCCAATCGGACCGAGCGGCGTGCAACCGAGAAATTGGCTCACCACCGGTGTGCTGACGAGCGTCGCCAGCGCCGCAGCGGACCCGGCAACTGTTGCGACCACCAGCGGACTGCGCGATTCGAGCAGCGTCTGCCCCAGTTGGGTGCCCACCAGGGCAACCAACGCCACCGTCGACGCTCGCCGCCGCCTGCCGCTCGTCCGGGCCAGAAGCCACGCTGCCAGCGCACCGATTGCCGTGGCAGTGCCGCGGACAGCGATCGTCTGCCACAACGCATGAGTGTCCATCTGTTCGGACTTCTCGGATCCGTTCTCGGACGGGGTGCTCACCGCAAGCGCAGCAGCGGGCAAGGCGTCCGTCATCAGATTGACCAGTAGCAACTGCCTTGCGTTGAGCGGTGATTCGCCGGACAGCGCAGAACCGATCAGAGCGAATGCGACTTCACCCGCGTTGCCTCCGAGCAAAACCCCCACCGCTGATCTGACCCGCCGCCACAATTGACTGCCCTCGTCCAATGCGTCGGTCAATCCGCCGACACGGCCGTCGAGGAGCACGATGTCTGCGGCGCCGCGCGCCGGATCGCTGTCAGTCGACGCCACCCCGATTCCCACGCTGGAAACTCGGATCGCCGCAGCATCGTTCGCGCCGTCACCGACCATGGCGCACACGCGCCCGTCAGTCTCCAACGCTTGCACGATCTCGACCTTCTGCTCGGGTGTCACGCGCGCAAAGACGCTGCTGCCGCGGACGGCGTTCCGTCGTTCTGCGCGAGAGAAGTTCTCCCAGTCCGGACCGGTGACCACGTCCTCGCGCGCCACATCCATCCCCAGTTCGGTGGCGACCGCCGCCGCTGTTGTCGGATGATCCCCGGTCAGCACGCGCACTTGCTGTCCGTTGCCTTCAAGTTCTCGAACAAGTTGCGTTGCTTCGGGTCTCAGCGTGTCCGAGAGTCCGAGAAGGCCGACCGCTTCCAACCCCTCGGAGCAACACTGTTCGAGAAATTCCGAGTCCTCCGCAGCGCGTCGCGCATCGTGTTCCGACAACTCGCGCTGTGCGACGGCAACCACCCGCAGTCCGCGTCCGGCCATGCTCTGAACGTGGCTCGCCGACACAGCATTCGGATCCCGCCCTGCCTCCGCCACGAATTCCGGTGAACCCTTCAGTGCGATCCGTCTGCCCAGTAGGGCTGCCGAGTACGGCCGCCCAGACCTGAACGGAACGAGGTTGAGCGCGTCGGCATCACCGAAAACCCGAGCCTCGTCCAGAGCTTGTTCGGCTGCATCGACGACGGCGGCGTCCGTCGAATGAAACACGCGATCGTCGCGACTTCCCAGAGCACTGCGCGCCGCAACTTCCAAAATCTCACTTTCGCCCCAACCGTCGACGCGTTCGACCGCGGCCACCCGTAGCTTGTTCTCGCTGAGGGTTCCGGTCTTGTCGAAGCAGACCACGTCGACACGGCCGAGCGCTTCGATCGAACGTGGAGCACGCACCAACACTCCTGCTGCAGTGAGCCTTCGAGCTGCCGCCTGCTGAGCCAGGGTCGCAACCAGAGGCAATCCCTCCGGCACGGCGGCCACGGCAACGGCCACGCCTCCGGTGACGGCGCGGCGCAGACCGGTACCACGAATCAGACCCGCGACTGTCACCAACGCTCCGCCGCCGATACTGGCCGGTAGAGTCGCCCTGGTGAGTTCGCGCAGTCTGTTGGTCAGGCCCACAGCAGGTCCGGATCGGGATACACCGACATCGGCGCGCCTGGTCACCGTACGAGCTCCGGTGGCCGTGACCACGCCACGACCGGAGCCGGCAAGCACTGTTGTCCCGGCATAGGCCATGCACCTTCGCTCGGCCAGGGGCATCCCCGGGGTCGGGTCGGTCTGCTTGTCGACGGGCATGGACTCTCCCGTCAACGACGACTCGTCGACTTCCAGCGATTCGGCGCTCAACAGTCGACAATCGGCGGGCACGATGTCCCCGGACTCGAGGGCCACGACGTCACCGAGTTCGAGCGCGTCTGCCGCAGTCTCGACCTCGCCAGCGTTGGTTACTCGCCGAGCTACCGGATCCTGCATCTGCAACAGTCGCTGCACTGCGCGTTCCGAGTGCAGTCGTTGAACAGCGGACATCGCGGCATTGCCGACCAAAACCGAACCGACCAGGACGGCGTCTACCGGTGAACCGAGGACTGCACTGGCCGCCGAGCCGGTTGCCAACACCGGCGTGAGTGGATCCGCCAATTCTGTTCGCAACGCCGACAATCCGTCACGGATCAACCTGAAGCGTGCGGGCACTCGCACACGAGTATCGGCGCGCTGCGGCGTATGCCGGACGGATTCGGCGAGTTCGCGAACGACAGAATCACCGTCCATCTCATGCCAGCTATCGCTCGGAGCACCGACAGGGGCGGGAGCCTGAATCACAGATCGGGACAGGGTGTATCCGGTCCACAGTCCCGCGGCCGAACCAGCCGTGACCGGCCCCGGCCCAGCCCCTCGAATTCCCGGAAGCATAATCAAGGCACCCAATGCCGAAGAACCCGAGGAGAGTTCGACGCCGCGCCTCGTCGCTGTTCGGGCAGCCGAGAGCGCATGGACGACCCGCCACGCCCCGGCCAAGTCGGTGTGGATGTCGGCACTCACGTGCTCGCCACTCGGTGGTGAAATCCCGATGCGTAGCACTGCCTGCCCCGCTATCGCCCTACTCGACACGATCGCAACTGTCCGACCCTCGGCCACCAACGCCGAGAGAGCTTCGCGCAGGCCGGCTTCGGGAGTCGATGGCGCCGGATAGAGCTCGTCGAATCCGCTTCGCAGTGATCCGAGCCCGTCGTCGTCGATCGTGGCCGCTGCGACTCCGCTCGCGCGTATCTCACCTATCAGTGATTCCGCCAACCCTTTTCGCACCGGTCTTACGACAACTTCGGCGCCGTCGATGCGGTGTCTTCCGACCCCGAGCGAGCCGGCGTCAAGCGCTTCCCTGGCATGTGCCCACACCACGACGCGGTCCGACTCGGACACCTCTCGTATGTCGGAAACCCGGAGCGCGTCGTCGAAAAGGACACTCGGATCGACGAGGACGGTATCGACACGATCGAGCATGCGTAGAGACGCGGGGTCCGAAACGGCGACGTGGTGCGTCCGCCACAGACCGTATGACAAACCAGCAGCGAACGATTCGCGCGACATCCGAAGCGGCCGCGGCGCCGAAACCTTGATGCTCGTCGCAACGGTGTCACCGCCGGCAGACACGGTAGCCAGTGCAGCCGCAGCCGCCAACTGAACCCCAGCGATCCTGTCGGCATAACGCTCCCCCGGACCACTCGGGTCACGCCTCGTGGGAGCACCGCGACCGCCAGATTCGAATGGCCACACCCGACGAGAGTTTCGCGCCGCCAGAGTTTCGCGTAGCAGCATCGTCCGCAGCCCGAAATCCACACCCAATGACGCAGGCGCATAGGTCAGAACATCCGCGAACGACGTCGCCGACTCCAAAGCGAAGTCGGTGAGCGAACGGCCAAGGCGCTGTTCGATTCGCCGACGCACCCGGGGTTGATAATTGATCGCCGACGCCGCCGCCGAGACATAGGCGGAACCCGGCATTCGCGGCGCACGAAGAATCGATCCCGCTGCTGCAGGAATCATCCCGACGCCCGCCAGCGCAAGAGTGCCAGTCCGCAGCGCCACGTCACTGACAGCGGTTCGCGGAATCGTCGAACCACCGACCAACGCCAGACCCGACAACGCCAGGCGCGGCGGCAAAGTTGCCACCGACACCGCACGCCGGGCCATCGCTGAGAACATCAGGAAGTGGATCGAGTGTGCGAAGAACTGTGAGTTCGATCCTGCGACCGACTGGCCGCCTTGTGGGAGTTTCCGCTCGATTCCTTCTTTGCCGGTTCCGTCTTGGTCGCGCGCCCAACCGCCTTGACCGCACGATCGGGCCGCGCGCTCTTGCGATCCCATTCGTGAAGTACCAGGGCCGTGCCGCCGACCGCCAAGAGCACCGGCCACTCCACCAATCCCGCCGCGCCGACGGCGGCCATCGTGAGAACCGCGGTCGGCGTCGAGGAACTACCCGCACGAATTCCGTCTCGGACGCCCTCCGCCGTTCCGCGTATCCCGCCCGTCACTCCACCGATCACTCCACCACCGACGGCTCCAGCCACCGTCGTCGTTGCGTCTGCCACACCACGAACGACCCGGGTGGCTTCGTCGACAATCATCATCGGACGCTCCTATCAGCAGTCCATCGAAGAATTCAGTATTTGAGGCCATACCCAACACCGACGGCGGCAATCACGATCCGATACATTTTTCGGCGAACCTGGCGAGGGCGCGCCATCGTCAGCGCCGTGAGAGGGTACGGTGCGGGATGCAGCGACCACCTTCATCGACGGGAGTTCCACACAGTGGCGATCATCGGAAATTCGGACCTCGACATCTTCCGACTTAGCTTGGGCGGCAACCCTTTCGGATGGACAGCAGACGAGAAGACGTCCTTCGAGATCCTCGACTCGTTCGCCGAAGCCGGTGCAAACTTCATCGACACCTCCGACTCGTACACGGCGTCGGCTCCCGGCAATTCCGGCGGGGAATCCGAAACGATCATCGGGAAATGGATCACCGATCGGGGACTGCAGAACGACATCGTCGTCGCCACCAAGGTGGGTAGCCATCCCGATTTCAAGGGACTGAAGGCCGACAACATCGCGGCCGCAGCTGAGGCGTCGCTGCAGCGCCTGCAGACGGACTGCATCGACCTGTACTACGCACATTTCGACGACCCGCAGACTCCGCTCGAGGAAACTCTCGAAGCCTTCAATGCGTTGGTCGTCGCGGGCAAGGTTCGCTATCTCGGAATCTCCAACTACAGCCCCGACCGCGTCCGGGAGTGGCTGCGGATCACCGAGGAGAACGGTTACGCCGCGCCCATCGCGCTGCAACCGCACTACAACCTGGTGCACCGCAAGTCGTACGAACCCGAACTCGCGCAGATCGCCACCGACAACAACATCAGCGTCTTCCCGTACTTCGCTCTCGCTTCCGGCTTCCTGACCGGAAAGTACAAGACCCGCGCGGACATCGAAGGCAGCTCCCGCGAACGGCTGACCGCCGGATACTTCAGCGACGCCGGACTCGACGTCGTCGCGGAACTGGCAACAATCGCGCAGGCACACGACAGCGAGATCTCGACCGTCGCGCTGGCCTGGCTGCTGACTCGACCTGGCATCACCGCACCGATCGCGAGCGTCAGCCGGCCGGAGCAGCTCCCGGCGCTACTGGACGCCCCGAATCTGGTGCTGTCGTCGAATGAACTGGACACTCTCGAACGGGTGTCGGCGGCAGTCGGCGCCTGAAATCAGGCAGTTTTGAGATGAGCGCCGAGGGCCGTGTTGTTGATCGTCCAGAACGACCAGCCGTCATGGCTCTCGGTGTCGCCTGAAATGTGACCGGTCACGGCATTGGCGGCCGCGGTCGGATCAGGGAATCGGCGGCCTTCCATCGGTCCGCGCATGATCTCGACGACCTCGGTGCTTTCGTCGAAGCGTCCGACCCAGCGGTATCCATGGCAATCAGCCGTCATCTCGAGGCGATTGTCGACAACTTCGATCTCCTCGACACCGCTGGCGCGACGCTTCTTCGCGGCGACCGGCGACGTCTTGCGCTTGGTCGCAACCGGGGCCTCCACGTAAATGCTCGGATCCTTGACCGCGGCCAGGCCCAGCGCATCCCAACGATCGTGACCGTGTACGACGCGTCCGCGCGGAATCGCGTGATGTCCGGTGCGATTGCGTCCGGGGCTGTCCATGATCCACAGGTCGACCTCGGCACGGATGTCGTCCGCGACCTCGTTGGAGGGCAGCATGAAGAACTCGTGCGGGTCTGCAGCCAGGTCGACGAATACCCAGAACTCGGAGCGCGTGTCGTCGCTCTCGAGCGACTCGTCCTGACGCCTGGCCTGCCAGTCACCGTCGAGCTTTGAACGCACTCGGACGATTCGGCTGATGCCGTCTGCGCCCGTCACCTCGACGGGATTACGACGTGAGTGCGTGAGGCGGACAGCCTTGCCCCCACGCTGCGTAGCTTCGGAAATGAACGCATTGATGCCGCGGCTTGCGGTGTCTTCCATGATCGACCTGTCTCGAGCGGGTACGCCCGCATCACCGGATCGGCATCGGGGTCGAGCAAAGAGCGAATTCTCGGCCTGTTCTTCGATCGTGCGGCCGGTCAGTACCTTCGACCTTACAGCTCCGGCGACAGCCTGACTACGGCGCCCGACGCTCGTTCCCGGAGGTCAGCAGTGCAATGTCCCCGTAAAGAGCCGCCCGGTGAGCGAACATCAGTTCTTCCACACCGTCGAATTGATCCCCGACGTAGTGCGTGTTGGCAGCCGAAAGTTCACGTGAACCAGAGCGCGCGAGGAGGTCGTCGATCCGGCTGTCGAGGCTCGCTGCATGCGCAACCGCACGCTGCGAACTCAACTGATCCTCGGCCCGTGCGACCAGGTCACCGATCCGCGCGAGCGCCGCGACGCGCTCGACCAGCTGGTCCCAGACCGTGCCGAGCGCTTCCCTTCGCGAAGCGATTCCGGCTCGCGTTCCCTCGTCGCGTGCCAGCGCAGCCGCGTCGTCCAGCTCTGCGAGTATCGAACGCAGCGCTACGGTATCGACCGCGATCTGCGTGATCTCGTCTGCCAAGTCCAGTTGATTACGTTGAATGACGAAGTGATCGGAATGCCACGCGCTGGAACTCTCGATCCGGTCGAAAAGATTCCCGGCTAGGTAAAGCAGTGCGTCGTACTCACCGGCGCGTCCTTCGGGTTCGGAATCGACCAGTCCGTCGAGGACTTCCGCGATACGTCTTCCGGCATCGGCGATGACACCGGTTCCCTGGACCTTCCCGAACTGGGCGGCGAGTTTGTCGAGTGCTGCGTTTCCACTGCTGGCCACGACACCGAGACCCACCGGCAGCTTGGCCGGAACCGGCGTGCGGGTGAGCCCGGCAAAGAGAGCCTCGCGCTGCTCGACGTCGAGATGGAGACCGTCGCGGCGATCCTTGCGGATGGCACGGACGCTGCTCGCGAAATGACGATTGGAATGCACGATCGCCGATCGCATCGACTGAACGCGCTTGTCCAGCGTCTGCACCCGCCGTTCGAGGACAACCTGAACGGGACCGATGCGTGTCGCGAGCAGTCGACGCCTGGTGCGGGCCAGCTCCTCGGTGAGATACCTCAACTCCGAAAAGCCGCCGATCTCGGGGAACGAACGTCCGACACTGCGCCGGTTCGCCAGGATCGACCGCGTCGACTCGTCCGCATAGCCGCCGGCGATCAGCAATGCGACATCATCGGACAACTCCGGCCGGTTCGACTCGACGGTCCCCGCCGCACACCACTCCCTGACTCGGGTGGAGATGAGCGTTCGCCGTTCGGTCACCGACGCCACGACAAAGACGTCGCCATTTCCGTCTGCCATCTCACGGCCATCCGTCATCTCACGCCTCCTGCTGGGTGCCGGTTACCACTGTTCCAGAATCTGCCGACACGCGCCCGACCCCTGCTCCCGAAGCCGACGCACCTCTGCCATACCGTAGGCGGGTGACCTCCCTGCGATCAGACGCGCAAGCAGGTCACTCGCGCGCACCGCGGACTCCTCCAGCGGTTCAACCACTACTTCCCGATCTCGCGATCGAACAACTCCAGTCGTTGTTGCAGGTACGTTCCTGGACTCTCGCGGAATGGTTCGCGATGGCCGACCAACGCGGATTCCTCGCGCCCGCGGCCAGTGTTCCGCTCTTCATGGAAGCCGCGCTGAAGTATCCCGAGCACCGCGAGGCGCTCCTTCGCCTCGCCGGTCGACGCGGGCAGTACCTGGCGGAGCAGAATCCCGATTGGGCCCAATTGCGGCGGATCGGGTCACGCCGGGACGAACTGTGGCTATCGCCCGATCCGAACGACCGTACGGCCTGGTTCGATTACATACGTACGGTCGACCCGGAACTGGCGAGCGAGGAGCTCGAGATCGCCTGGGACGACGAGCCCACCGCAAACCGCCTGCACTTCCTCGATCACCTCGAGGTCGGACTGGGTGAACACGATCACACCCTCCTCGAGCGTGCACTCGACGATCCAGCCGTGCGGGTTCGTGACCGTGCAATTCAACTACTACGGCAACTCCCCCGATCTCCTTTTGCCTCTCGCATGGCTACTCGAGCTAAGTCGTGGGTCCGGCTCGAGACGAAGCCGTTGCGACCGCGCCTTGCCGTCCGATTGCCGGGCTCGCTCGACGACCTCGCATTTCGTGACGGCATCGAAGACGTCCACTACAAGAACAAAGGCATCCGGCGCTGGTGGTTACGGCAAGTCGTGACCGCCACTCCACTGACGCTGTGGGAATCGATGGCCGGTTCGCCACGCGAGGCCCTCACCATCCCCATCGAGAAGCAATGGCGCACCGTGATGATCGAATCATGGACTGCTGCAACAGTTCTTCAGAAGAACACAGCGTGGGCGTCGGCATTTCTGGAGCGGGACGGGCGCACGACCGACCGGAGAATCGTCGCCATCGCGGACCCACGCGAGCGCGTCGAATACATCGTCGCCGGCCACGCGGACGAATACCTTTTGGGCGTCGACGGCAGCGCACTACTCGACGGCATCGACCGTCCATGGCCCCTGGCCGTCGCCAAAAAGTTGTTGAACGCCTTGGAGAACGAAGCGATGGAGCATGCTGCGACGGGTGAGGACTTGGGCATTCACTCGCGACACAGTCACTTTTCCACTCTGCGAAGCGTGCAGGCGCGCTTCCCTTTCGAGGCGATACCACTGCTCCGCAGCGCCGCGTCCAGAACGAGCGACCCCGGCTGGCAACAAGCGTTCACCGACAGTGCGGTCAACATCGAGCAGCGTCGACTCCGCTTGGACGTCTTACGCTCTCACCGCTGAACGACGAAGGGTCGCACTCCGCGAACGGAATGCGACCCTTCGGTTGATCGTGAAAGATCAGACGACGCTGACCATCTCGTGATCAGCCACGCCGGCGGCCAACACCCGGAGATGGTCTTCGGTGCTGCCGAGGGTGTGCTCGATGGCGACGAGGCGACTCACGTAATGACCCACCGGGTATTCGGCGGTCATACCGATACCACCGTGCATCTGGATCGCTTCCTGGCCGATGAGCCGAGCCGAGCGCCCGATCTGCAACTTCACCCGCGAAGCGATCACCGGATCCACGACGCCGTCGGCAAGGGACATCGTTGCGTACAGACTCATGCTGCGCGCCAACTCGAGCGAGACGTACAGATCGGCGGCACGATGCGTCAATGTCTGGAACTTTGCGAGCGGAACACCGAATTGCTTACGCGTCTTGAGGTATTCGGTGGTCAGACGCAGCGCCTCTTCCATTGCTCCGACAGCCTCGGCGCACAGCGCGGCCTGCTCACGGATCTGTGCGGCCTGGATCAGAGCAGAAGCGTCTCCGCCCTCACCGAGCGCTTCGGCGGGAGTATCGGTGAACTCGATCTGCGCCCCGCGCAAACCGTCGTGAGTGGCGTAGGACTTGCGTACCAAGCCCGAGGCATCACTCTTGACGAGGAACAGTCCGACGCCGCCATCCGGGAGCGCAGCGCTCACGACGAGGATGTCCGCCGTCGCGCCGTGCCCGACCGGATTCTTGATGCCGGTGACGGTCCAGCCGCCGTCGACCTGGGCCGCCGCGGTGGCCCGTTCGGTTGCCGGCCAACGGATTCCGGGTTCCTGATCGGCGAACGCGAGGAACGTGGTGCCCTCGGACACTCCGGGAAGAATCGACGAGCGCTGCTCTGCACTGCCGCCTTCGGCTATGAGCCCGCCCGGCGTCACGACCGCGTCGAGTAACGGTTCGGGTGCCAAGCGTCGACCGATCTCGGTCATGACCGCACCGATCTCCACCGGGCCCGCGTCCATGCCGCCGTCGTCCTCGGAGAACGTCAGGCCGAGCAAGCCGACCTCGGCCAACTGCTTCCAGACCTGCGGACTCCACCCTGGATCGGAGTCGATGATCGCGTTGCGCTTTTCGGCGTCGTAGCTACGCGAGAGGAGGTCCTTGGTGGTGTCGCGGAGAAGCTTCTGTTCGTCGTTCAGTTCGAAGTCCATGCCACGCCTCACAATCCGAGGATCGAGGAGGCGATGATGCTGCGCTGCACTTCGCTCGATCCGCTGTAGATGGATACCTTGCGGTAGTTCAGGTACGTCGGGGCAGTGTGCTGCGCCCAGCTCGCGGAGGCGATGTCGCTGCCCGCGTCGTACGGCAGTGAATCAGGGCCGGCCACGTCCATCAGCAATTCGACGCTCGCCTGCTGCAATTCGGAGCCACGAAGCTTGAGCAGAGACGACGCCGGGTTCGGCTGGCCGTCAGCGGAACTGGCGACCACCCGGAGCTGAGTGAGCTCGAGGGCAAGCAATTCGTTTTCGAGTTCGGCGAGGCGAGCAGCGAAGAGCGGATCTTCGAGCAGGGTCCCGCTACCGACCTTGACCTCGGCAGCGCGGGCCTTGGCCTGGGCCAGACGAACCTTCGAGAAACCGACGCGGGTGACACCGGTGCGCTCGTTGCCGAGCAGGAACTTGGCGTAGCCCCAGCCCTGGTTCTCTTCACCGACCAGGTTCTCTCCCGGAACGCGGACGTCCTCGAAGAACACTTCGTTGACCTCGTAGCCGCCGTCGATCAGCTTGATCGGGCGGACCGTGACTCCAGGCGTCTTCAGGTCGACCAGAATGAACGAGATACCTGCCTGGCGCTTGGGCGCATCGGGATTGGTACGCACGAGGCAGAAGATCCAGTCGGCGTACTGTCCCAGCGTCGTCCAGGTCTTCTGACCGTTGATGACCCAGTCGTCGCCGTCGCGGACCGCGCGGGTCTTGAGCGAAGCGAGGTCGGAGCCGGCCTCGGGTTCGGAGAATCCCTGGCACCACCAGATGTCGAGGTTCGCGGTCGCGGGAAGGAACTTCTCCTTCTGCTCCTGCGAGCCGAAGGCTGCGATGACCGGACCGACCATGTTGGCGTTGAACGCCAACGGTTCGGGGACCGACGCAAGCTGAAGTTCGTCGAGCCAGATGTTGTGCTGGACCGGGGTCCAGTCCTTGCCGCCCCACTCGACCGGCCAGTGCGGTACCGCCAGACCGTGAGCATTGAGGATCTGCTGCGCCTCGACCATACGGTCGCGCCCCAACTCCTCGCCGTGGGCGTACGCCTCCCTGATGTCCGCGGGGATTTGCGTACGGAAGAACGTCCGCATCTCGTCGCGGAACGCTAGTTCCTCGTCGGTCAATGCCAGGTTCATCGGGATTCCTTCGCACTCGAAACCGGATTCATGTTCGGTTCGACCGTACCCCGACGACCATGGAGGCGGAACAGGTACCGCGAAAGACGGCACTCAGGGCCGACCTTCTACACGGTTTTGAGGACCAACAGGTAACCCCCGCCCGCGGCGTCGATGCTCGTTTCCACGTTCAGCGACGGAGCCAAACGTGACAACCGATCGATCAGCCAGTCCGACGCTTCCTGGGCGTCGTCTTTGCCGGGGCAGCGAGCGACGGCGACGCGGCCACCCTTGCGCTCGAGTTGCTCCACGACCCCGATGATCGGAGCTGGATCCACGACGAACAGCCGATCCGGCCACTCCACAACAGGTTTGACCGCACCCTTCTTGGTGTTGCACGCGCGGTGCGCCAAGCGTTCGACGCCACCTTTGGTCTTGCCACCCTTTTTCGCGGTGTTGATGCTGTCGATACTCGGGCCGCGCGGATCGTTGACGGACATGTCGGGATCGACCGGTTCGTCACACAGCCAGCAGCGCCAGGATTCACGTTCGCCGACTTCTTGAAGGGTGCTCATGTGGCAACGGTACCGTGCGCACTTTCGGCTGCTTCCGCTACCAAAAGTGCGCACGGGGCCGAAGGCCCTACATGTCTGCAATCGCCTCCAGCGGCTTCGTCTTGGCCGCTCGGTTGGCCGGCCACAGCGCCGCCAAGACACCGACCACACCCGAGCCGATCAGCATTCCGACCACCTGACCCCACGGGATCGTGATCTTGTCGAGGCCCTGATCCGCGAGAGTGCTCACGAAGGCCCAACCGAACGCGATGCCGAGAACAACTCCGACCGCCGCGCCGTACACCGCGATGAGCACCGACTCGAGGTAGATCGTGCGTCGCATCTGTCCGCGCTGCATGCCGACAGCTCGCAGCATTCCGATTTCTCGTCGCCGCTCGACCACCGACAGTGCCAAGGTGTTGATGATGCCCAGGATTGCGATCACGACCGCGAGTGCAAGCAGTCCGTAGAGGATCGCCAACAAGGTGTTGATCTGCTGGCCCTGAGTTCCCTTGAACTCCTCACGATCCTGCACCTGGACGACGACGTACTTCTCCGTGGCCGTTTCCAGCTCGGATCGCAGCGTGGTCAGATCCGCACCCGGCTTCGCCTTCACCAGCACCACGAAGTCCGGGAGACTCTCGGCCGGCATCAGTTTCCGGTACGCCTCGTCCGAGACGATCCACGAGCCGATCAGCTGGTTGTCCTCGAACACTCCCGCGACAACGGTCTGGTACTCGACGCCGCCAGGACCGGTCAACGTCTGGGTCGAGCCGACAGTCCAGCCCTTGTCATCCGCAGTCGACTTCGAGACGAGCATGTTGTTGCCGGTCAGATCGACCGTGCCCTCGAGGATCTTGTACTCGAGCACGCCTTCGATCGGTCCGTCGAACGAAGCACCCTGCTCGTCCTCACCGTCGACCTTCGCGCGCACCCCGTGCAAGGACGTCGCGCTCTGTACGTCGGGTACCTGCCGGACCGCGTCGGCCGCACCTCGCGGCACACCGATCGCGTTGGGACCGGTCAGGATGTAGTCGGCCGAGACACCCACGTCCACAAGAGCATTGATGCTCGCCTTGGCCGAGGAACCGAACACTCCGATGACCGTCACCAGCATGAGACCGAGAGTCAGCGCGAATGCCGTTGCGGCCGTGCGGCGAGGATTACGCACCGCATTGGTACGAGCCAATCGCCCGATGGCGCCGAACGGCTTGGCGAACACGGCACCGAGCGCGCCGACGATCGGCCGCGACAGCGCCGGAGCCCCGAGAAGAACCGCGATGATCAACGAGAACGCACCGAGACCGACGATCAGCGCCGCGCCGCCGCCGGTACCGCGAGAGCCGAACACGAGCAGTGCCACACCGATCACGCCGAGAATCGCACCGATCAACGTCCGCACTCGCAGTGAGTCACCGGTAGAGGCGAACTCCTCACGCATGGCCGCTACCGGCGGGATCTTCGACGCACGACGAGCCGGGGCGTAAGCGCTGAGCGTCGTGACGACGACGCCGACCACCAACGCGACGATGATCGTGCGGGCACCCACCTGGAGCGGGCCTTCCGGCAGACCGACGTCGAATGTGTTGAGCAGACTGCGCAATCCGTAGGCGAGACCGATACCGCCGAGCAGACCGATGATGCTGCCGATGAGTCCGACCACGAGCGCCTCGGTGACCACCGAACGGCCGACCTGCGCTCGGCTCGCACCGATCGCACGCAGCAGCGCCAGCTCACGAAGACGCTGCGCCACGATCATCGAGAAGGTGTTGTAGATGATGAACGTTCCGACGAGCAGAGCAATCGCGCCGA
This sequence comes from Rhodococcus sp. AQ5-07, assembly GCF_009707305.1. NCBI lineage: Bacteria > Bacillati > Actinomycetota > Actinomycetes > Mycobacteriales > Nocardiaceae > Rhodococcus > Rhodococcus sp. AQ5-07. Next base: position 2,825,763 of record NZ_CP046099.1, read on the forward strand.
ACGCCAACAGGAAGTAGTTGATGAAGCTCAGCGCCGAGTCGACCTCGGCCTTGGTCTCCTCACGAACCTGGTCGCCGGTCTGCACCTTGAGATCGGGGAAAACCTGCTCGACGCGTTGCTGTAGTTCCGTCTGCGACACCCCGTCGCCCGCGACGTCGATGTACTCGACGTGTTGGCCGTCGGTGAAGAGTCCACGGGCCTGCTCGTCGGTGAAGAGCGCGCCGATGAACCCGCCGGTGTCACTACCCGCCCCCTCATAGATGCCGGACAACGTCACGTCCACGATTCCGCGGGCCGGTGCCAGAACCTTGGCGGAGTCCCCCACCTTCAGTCCGGCTCGCTCGGCGGCGCTGGTGTTCAGCGCGACCTGACCGGTCTGCGTCGGAGGCGCGCCCTCGACGAAGGTGTCGGGTTCGGCAATCGCCTGGCCCGGCGGTAGGTAGGACTGCCCGATACTCGGCGCGCCGCCGGTCTGAACAGCGCCGCCGTCTGCGTTGATCAGGACGATCTGTCCACTGACGGCCGGGGCTACCGCTCGGACGCCGTCGACCGCCGCAAGTTTGTCGACATCCTCCACCGGAACACCACTGGTGTTGCGTTCTTCCATCGATACCCGGACGTCGACGCCCTGGGCGGTGTTCTCGAAGATCGAATCGAAAGTCTTCTGGAGGGTGTCGGTGAAAACGAACGACCCCGCGACAAAAGCCGTGCCAAGCACCACGGAGAGAACCGTCAGCGCAAGTCGCACCTTGTGTGCCGCCAAGTTGCGCAGGGAAACCTTGCGCATCGGCGAGTTGCTTACCGAAGCCATGTGCTCAAGCCCCGGCTTCCACGTTCACGACCGCCTGCGGAGCGTCCAGACGCTTCATCCGGTCGAGGACCGAATCCGCCGTAGGCTCGCGCAATTCGTCGACGATCTTGCCGTCCGCGAGGAACACCACCCGGTCGGCATACGCCGCTGCCCGCGGATCGTGCGTCACGATCACCACGGTCTGGTTGAACTCGTCGACGGCCGCCCGCAGGATCGAGAGCACCTCCCCGGAGGACTTCGAATCGAGGTTTCCGGTCGGCTCGTCGCCGAAGATGATCTCCGGCTGACCCGCCAGGGCACGCGCACACGCCACACGCTGCTGCTGACCACCCGAGAGCTCTCCCGGCCGGTGATCGAGGCGATCCCCGAGACCCAGCTTGGTCAGGACGCTGTTCAGCCAGGTCTGGTCCGCTTTGCGTCCCGCGATGTCGAGCGGCAACGTGATGTTCTCGAGCGCCGTCAGCGTCGGCACCAGGTTGAACGCCTGGAAAACGAAACCGATGCGATCGCGTCGTAATTGGGTCATCTGTTTGTCGGAAAGCGTCGTGAGTTCCGTGTCGCCGATGAGAACGGAACCCGAACTTGCGGAATCCAGACCGGCGAGGCAATGCATCAGCGTCGACTTACCGGAACCGGACGGCCCCATGATCGCCGTGAACTCACCGCGGGCGAAATCTGCGGACACCGAACTGAGTGCGTGCACCTGGGTATCTCCGGTGCCGTAGGTCTTGGACAGGCCGACTGCGCGGGCCGCGACATCCTGGGCGTGCGAACTCATGATCGCCTTTCCTGTTCACTTCGGTACTACTTGTGGGCGTGACGGGCGCCCGTGAAAACACGGACGCCCGCAATGGTTGGTTCCATCCTGTCGGGTGTCGGGCGCGCTCGCCATCGGGGACCACCCTGATATCTGCAGCCGAGCCGGTCAGGGTCGCGGGAATGTGCTCTTTCTGCTTGTGCGCATTGACGCGAAACAGCGATACGAAGACCGGGCGCACATTAATCTTGTGACACCAATCACACGAGAGAGGCGGCCGAATGTCCGACGCCACCGCTGGAATCATTTTCGATCGGCTAGAGCACTGGGCGACGGTCAAGCCTGATCAAGCAGCGATGACCTTCCAAGGGACCGAATACACGTGGGCCCAGTGGCGAGACCGCATCTTGCGTATCGCCGCCGCCCTCGCTGAATCCGGCATCGGCGCCGGCGACACTGTCGCGTTCGTCGACAAGAATCATCTGTCCTGCCTCGAAGTCACCTACGCCGCCTCACTGCTCGGCGCCGCGAATGTCATTCCCAACTGGCGACTTTCGGGCGAAGAGCTGGATTACGTCCTCGCGGACTGTGGCGCTCGCATTCTGTTTGTCGGCAGCGAACTACTCCCCCAGATCGTCGCCATGCGCGACCGCTTGACGGCCGTCGAATCGATCTTCGCCGTCGGCGGGGAACACGACGAGTTCGAACCGTGGATCGACGAGGTCACACCGCTGCACTCCCGCCCCGAGGTGAGCCCCGATGCCACCGCTCTGGTTCTCTACAGTTCCGGGACGACCGGTCGGCCCAAAGGCGTACAGCTCACGCATCGAAACCTGTTCGCGCACAGCAACAATGTGCTCGAAATCCTGCCGGCCCACGAGGATCACCGATTCTTGATCGCGATGCCGATGTTTCACGTCGGCGGAACGTGCTACGCCATCATGGCAATTCACACCGGTGGGCGCTGTTACTTCACGAGAGAAGCCGACGGACCGTCGATCTTCGCCGGTCTCGCCGCCGGAGCCAACATCGCCTTTCTCGTCCCACCGGTCATTGCCGGAGTCCTGGCCGCAGGCGAGCAGGCCGTCGCCGCCTTCAAGGCATTCAAACGCATTACCTACGGCGCCGCCCCCATGCCCCTTCCGTTGTTGCGAGCAGCACTCGCGGCTTGGCCGGACACCGAATTCGTCCAGGTCTACGGCATGACCGAAATGGCAGGTGTCATTACCGCGTTGATGCCGGACGTTCACCGCGACGAGTCGCAGGTCGAGCGCATGGCATCAGCAGGCACGGCGATCCCCGGCGTCGAGATGCGTGTGGTGGACCCCGTCACGCTCGAGGACGTGCCCACCGGAACGACCGGCGAACTGTGGTGGCGATCCGAACAGTGCACCCCCGGATACCTGGGCAAGCCCGAGGCGACGGCCGAAACGATTACCGCAGATGGGTGGCTGCGTAGCGGCGACATGGGCCGCGCCGACTCCGACGGCTTCGTCTTCATCGAGGACCGCCTCAAGGACATGATCATCACCGGCGGCGAGAACGTCTACTCCCCCGAGATCGAACGAGTACTGGTGGAGCATCCGGCAATCGCCGAGGTCGCGGTCATCGGCGTTCCCGACGACCGTTGGGGTGAAACCGTCAAGGCAGTCGTGGTTCTCACTGCCGAAGCGCAGATCGACGAAGCCGAACTGATCACCTACACACAGGAACGCCTCGCAAAGTTCAAGTGCCCGACCAGTATCGACGTCGTCGAGATCCTTCCCCGCAATCCCACCGGAAAGATCCTCAAGCGCGACCTCCGCAAACCGTACTGGGACAACCGCGAACACAAACTGGTCTGAGTTCGCGTGCTGTAATGGGGCGGTGACTTCGCGCCGCCCCACCACACCCAATCCGACCGATCCGTGCCCGTGCGGCAGCGGCAACGCGTTGGCCGAATGCTGCGGAAAGTACATCAGCGGCGAAGCGCACGCACCGACTGCCGAAACCCTGATGCGTTCGCGTTACACGGCCTTCGCTGTGATGGACGACGAATATCTCACGCAGACTTGGCATCCCGACCATCGCCCCACCGAACTCGATCTCGACCCCGACCAGACATGGCTCCGGTTGGAGATCCTGGACACCGAACGGGGCGGGCTGTTCGATTCCGACGGCGTCGTGGAATTTCGCGCTCACTACGCATTCGGGCGCGAGCGGGGAATGCTCCACGAACGCAGTCGATTTGCGCGAACAGAAGGCAAGTGGCTCTACGTCGACGGCGATATCGGTTAGGTAACTCCGGGCACCGCCGCCGCGGATCCCGATAACGCGAGCCCTACGATCGAGTCATGACAACGAACCGGACGAGATCATTTGCCGCTGTCGCTGCCATCGCAGTGGGCGTGAGCCTGACTGCCTGTTCGCAGGACGCGGAGACCACTCCCACGGCAGCCACCTCGGCCGTCACCTCGACCTCGAGTGCAGCAGCGTCGACCACAGAACCAGTCCCGACGGACAGCTCCGACAAGACGTCGGCTGCGGGCACCGAATCCAAGCTCACCGTCGTCGACATCCGAGTGGGCGAGCACGACGGATTCGATCGCGTCGTCTACGAAATGGGCGGAACCGGCACACCCGGATGGCGCGTCAAGTACGTCGACGCGGCGACACAGGAAGGCAGCGGTAAGCCCGTGGACATCAAGGGTGCCGCAGTGATCCAGGTCCTGATCGACGGTTCCGCCTATCCCTTCGACAGCGGAGTCGAGCAGTACTCCGGCCCCAACCCGGTCCCCGGCGTCGGCGGAGTCGTGACCGAGGTCAACGGGTCCAACGTCTTCGAGGGAGTCACCCAGTCGTTCATCGGCGTGACCGAGAAGCAGCCGTTCACGGTCACGACGCTCAGCGACCCTCCGCGAGTGGTGGTCGACGTGGCCCGCTGAGGCCGCACTTGACCTGAAGTTTGGTTGAGGTTCTACCTTCGTGTCGTACCGGCCACGTAATCTTCGTGGCCGGCGACCGGAGGGGCGAAGTCATGAGTATGGAAGTCACCGCGTGGAACGCGATGTACAACGCGATGCACGCGCAAGAAGATCGGCGCCCGTTCTCGAAGGCGACACTGAAGCGGATCGCGACGTTCGCAGTTCCACAGAAACGCAACCTCAGCTGGTACCTCGTACTCAGTGTCGTCACTGCTGCGCTTGCCGTGGCAACACCCGTCCTGGCCGGGCGTGTGGTCAACGCGATAGTCGGCGGCGACGCCGTCGACGTGGTCGTCAAACTTGCCGCCCTGATCGCACTGGTAGCACTTCTCGAAGCCGCTCTGGGCCTGTTGACCCGGTGGCTCTCGGCCAGCATCGGCGAAGACCTGATCCTGCATCTGCGCACCACCGTCTTCGATCACGTCCAGAAGATGCCCATCGCGTTCTTCACCAGAACTCGAACCGGAGCACTGGTCAGCCGTCTCAACAACGACGTCATCGGCGCTCAGCGCGCCTTCAGCGACACCTTGTCCGGAGTGGTCAGCAACCTGGTCACCCTGGTGATCACGCTGATCGTCATGCTCGGGATCTCCTGGCAGATCACCGTCCTCGCGCTGCTACTTCTCCCGATCTTCGTCATCCCCGCACGGCGCATGGGCGCAAAACTTGCAGCACTCAATCGTGAAGCAGCCAACCATAATTCGCTCATGAGCACCCAGATGACGGAGCGGTTCTCCGCTCCCGGCGCGACTCTGGTCAAGCTGTTCGGCCGCCCGTCGCAAGAGTCGGCGGAGTTCGCGGTTCGCGCCAGGCGTGTGCGCAACATCGGAGTCCGGACCGCAATGCTGCAGTCCGTCTTCGTCACAGCGCTGACGCTGGTCTCGGCCCTTGCTCTTGCCCTCGTCTACGGACTCGGCGGCTTCTACGCGCTGCGCGGACAGTTGGACGCAGGCGCCGTCGTGGCGATGGCATTGTTGTTGACGCGGCTGTACTCGCCGTTGACCGCACTGGCCAGCGCCCGGGTCGATGTCATGAGCGCCCTGGTCAGCTTCGAGCGGGTATTCGAGATTCTCGATCTGGCGCCGCTCATCACCGAGAAGCCCGATGCACGCACGGTGCCGCAGGGCCCGGTGTCCGTCGAGTTCAAGAACGTCACTTTTGCTTACCCGTCTGCCGACAAGGTGTCACTAGCTTCTCTGGAGGAAGTCGCGATCCTCGACACCCGCGGCGGCGAGGACGTGTTGCACAACCTGTCTTTCCGCACGGAAGCAGGGCAGATGGTCGCCCTGGTCGGCACGTCCGGCGCCGGAAAGTCGACCGTGGCGCAGATGATTCCGCGCCTCTACGACATCGACTCCGGTTCGGTCGAGTTGGGCGGCGTCGACGTCCGCGACCTCAGTGCCGATTCCATCCGCGAGACCGTCGGCATGGTCACGCAGGACGGGCACCTGTTCCACGAGAGCCTTCGATCCAACCTGCTCCTTGCGCGACCGGATGCCACCGAAGAAGATCTGCGCGAGGTTCTGGAGCGAGCACGGCTCACCGACCTGGTTGCGTCGCTGCCCGACGGACTGGAGACCGTGGTGGGTGAACGCGGTTACCGCCTCTCGGGCGGCGAGCGTCAACGCCTGACCATCGCACGACTGCTCCTGGCCCAGCCTCGCGTCGTCATCCTGGACGAGGCCACCGCGCATCTCGACTCGACGTCGGAAGCCGCGGTTCAGGAAGCACTCGGCGAAGCACTCGCCGGGCGGACTGCGGTGGTGATCGCTCACCGGTTGTCGACGATCCGTTCCGCCGACCTGATCCTTGTCGTCGAAGCAGGCCAGATCGTCGAGCGCGGCAACCATGAGGAACTGCTCGCGCGCGGTGGCCGCTACGCCGAGTTGTACCGCACGCAGTTCGACACCAACGCCCGGAAGAACGGCGCCCTCGCACCGACGCCGATCTGATACCGCGCGGCGCCTTGCCCTCCACACAGAAAACAGGCGCTGTCCTCCTCGCGGAGGGCAGCGCCTGTTTCAGTCTTTATGTCAGTCGTTGAAGCTGTAGGTCAGTCGTTGTAGCGATCGCGTCCGCCACCGCGGCGGTCGTCACGTCCACCGCGATCGTCCCGGCCACCACGGTCGCCACGGCCACTCGGACGTCCCTGCGGCGGGCCGAAATCAGGCTGCAACTGGATCAGGACGCCGGAGATGCGTGTGCGACGCAAAGCTTCGAGAGTCTCGTTGGAGAGGTCGGCCGGCAGCTCGACGATGCTGTGATCCGGGCGAATGCTGATGTGCCCGAAGTCGCTTCGACGAAGTCCACCCTCGTTGGCGATGGCACCGACGATGGCACCCGGAACGACGCGGTGACGCTTGCCGACTGCAATGCGGTATGCGGCCAACTCCTGGCCCTCGGGTCCACGCGAGCGAGGAGCCGGGCCGTCGTCGAAACGACGAGGGGGACGCGGTTCACGCGGCTCGCGCTCACGACGCGGCGGTGCCGGCGGCTCGGGAGAAAGCAAGAATGCTTCGCCGTCGCGCGACTGCAATGCCAGAGCGGCAGCAATGTCGATGAGCGGAACATCGTGTTCCTGGTCGTAGTCCTCGATCATCTTGCGGAACATCGCGAGATTCTCCGAGGCCAGGCTCTCGGTGATGGAGTCACCGAACTTGGCCACGCGCTGGGCGTTGACGTCGTCGACACTGGGAAGCTGCATCTCCGCAAGCGGCTGACGCGTCGCCTTCTCGATGGACTTGAGCAGATGACGCTCACGCGGAGCGACGAACAGCAACGCGTCACCCTGACGACCGGCGCGGCCGGTACGACCGATGCGGTGAACGTACGACTCCGTGTCATGCGGGATGTCGTAGTTGACGACGTGGGAGATTCGATCGACGTCGAGGCCTCGAGCGGCAACGTCGGTCGCGACAAGGATGTCGAGGGCGCCGTTCTTGAGCTGACCGATGGTCCGCTCACGCTGTGCCTGGACGATGTCGCCGTTGATCGCGGCGGCCGAGTGCCCGCGGGCCCGCAGCTTCTCCGCCAGGTCTTCGGTGGCCTGCTTGGTACGGACGAAGATGATCATCGCCTCGAATGCCTCGACCTCGAGGACTCGGGTCAGTGCATCGAGCTTGCGCTGATGAGCAACCTGAATGTAGCGCTGCGTGATGTTCGAGGCGGTCGACGTCTTGGACTTGACGGTGATCTCGACCGGATTGTTCAGGTACTGCTTCGAGATCCGGCGAATCGAGCCGGGCATCGTTGCGGAGAACAGGGCGACCTGCTTGTCGCCGGGGGTGTCGCGGAGGATGCGCTCGACGTCCTCCTGGAACCCCATCTTGAGCATCTCGTCGGCCTCGTCGAGAACGAGGTACTTGAGATTGGTCAGATCCAGGGTGCCCTTTTCGAGATGGTCGATGACACGACCCGGGGTACCGACGACGACGTGTGCGCCGCGGCGCAGGCCCGACAGCTGGACGCCGTAGCTCTGGCCACCGTAGATCGGCAGCACGTTGAGTCCGGGGATGTGCGCGGAGTACTTGCCGAATGCCTCGGCAACCTGAAGCGCCAGCTCACGCGTGGGAGCAAGCACCAGCGCCTGGGTCTGCTTGATCGACGTGTCGATCCGCGACAGGACTGGAACTGCGAAAGCTGCGGTCTTGCCGGTACCGGTCTGTGCGAGACCGACGACGTCCTTGCCTTCGAGCAGCGGCGGAATGGTGGCAGCCTGAATGGGCGAGGGCGACTCGTAGCCCACGTCTGACAGTGCCTTCAGTACCCGATCATCGATGTCGAGGTCGGCAAATGTTGGGGGTTCGGGGTCACGCTCAATATCACTCATTTGACCAGCAGTTTAGCGGATAGAGTATAGACACGACGACATACCGGGGGTGCATTTACGACAGATCCACCCTCCCAGCGGGTTTCGCCTAGCGTATGGAGCATGACCGAAGCCACCGTTGCCACCCCCGCCCAGACCGTTGTCGCGATTGCCCAATTCGCCCCGGGGACGGACAAGAAAGCCAACCTCGAATCACTGCGATCACTGGCTTCCGAGGCAGCAGCACGGGGCGCGAAAGTTGTCGTGGCGCCGGAATACTCGATGTTCACCGCACCGAAGACGGATGAACGACTGATCGAGTCCGCGGAGGACCTGGACGGCGAATTCGGTTCGGCACTGGCGGCGGTCGCCGCGGAGTTCGGAATCTTCCTCGTAGCGGGAATGAACGAGCGGATCGACGACGTGAGCAGAATCTCCAACACCCTCGTCGCGATGGACCCGAACGGCGAACTGGTGGCGACCTACCGGAAGCTGCATCTCTACGACGCATTCGGTTACCAGGAGTCGGCCGTGATCCGTGCCGGCGACATCACGGAACCGCAGACTTTCGGGTGCGACGGCCTGACCTTCGGCCTACAGACCTGCTACGACCTGCGCTTCCCGGAAGTCACCCGGCGCATCGTCGACGTCGGCGCGGACATCCTGCTCCTGCCCGCCCAGTGGGTGCCCGGGCCACTCAAGGAAGACCACTGGACCACTCTCGTACGCGCCCGGGCCATCGAGAACACGATGTACATCGCAGCGGCTGACCAGAGCGCGCGCGGCGGCGCGGGTGCCAGCATGATCGTCGACCCGATGGGCGTCGTGATGTGTTCACTGGGCGAGCAGGTCGGGGTTGCCGCCGCGACTGTTTCGGCCGCTCGCATCGCCGAAGTACGCGAGAAGAATCCCGCTCTCGCGCTGCGGAGGTTTACTGTCTCGTCGCGGTGACCTGCAGCGGGTAGCGTCGAACAGGTCGGGGTTCGAGCTTCTCGAGGACAACGCAGTGACCCAGTATCGGGATCGATCTTCCGCCGGCAAATTTCTGGCCGGGCGGCTCGAGTCTTTGCGTCTCGACAAGCCTGTCGTTCTCGGACTCCCACGCGGCGGAGTACCGGTCGCAGCCGAGGTGGCTGCGGCACTGAACGCTCCGCTGGACATCGTGGTGGTGCGCAAGCTCGGCAGTCCGTACAACCCGGAACTGGCGATGGGCGCCATCGGTGAGGGTGGCGTGCGGGTCCTCAATCACGACGTCATCGCAGCGGTTCGCGTCTCGAAAAGTGAACTCGCCGCCGTCGAACGCGACGAACGAACCGAATTGGAACGGCGAGCGCGGCTCCTGCGCGAGGGACGGACCCCGGTTTCCCTCCACGGACGCACAGCAGTGATCGTCGACGACGGAATGGCCACGGGTGCGAGTGCAGCCGTTGCCTGCCGCTGCGCGCGCACCGCGGGTGCTGCCTCCGTCATCGTCGCTGTCCCAGTTGCCTCCCCTGAAGCAATGAGAGTGATCGCGTGCTCAGCCGATCGGGTCGTCTGCCCCTTCGTTCCTGCCCTGCTGGGCGGCGTCGGTGCTGCATTCGAGGACTTTCATCAACTCAGCGACGACGAAGTGCTGACCTTCCTCGCCTGAGAGGACACCCCTCCAGCCTGAGCGCAGTCCAAGAGATCTCTGAGAATTTGTGATGTGTGCAACATTTCGCTCCTCGGTGCCGATAGCCCAAATGGAACAAAAAGAATTCGGCTTTCTGGAGGAACCGTGACCATCTCGACCGATACCGTCGACGCCGTCGCAGCTGCGTGCCGTGACCGCCTGGGCGACCCTTCCGCCTGGGTTGCGTCAGACGCTTATCGACAGAGCCTCGCCCTGTGCATCATCGAATCCGTTCAGTCCACGTCGGGTCACAGCGAAGTGACCGTCGTAGATCGCTACCTGGCCTACCGGAAAGCCCGCGAAGACAAACCCGTCACGGACGGCGCACGCGAACTACTCCGCACCTTCGAGGAAGCCGGGAGTTCGGACCAGTGGGCAGGCAAGATCGGCTCGTACAAGCGTCGCTACACGGCGACGGGTGTCCCGATCGAGGCACGTCACATCCAACAGGTCGCCGAGAAACTCCATCACTTGCGGATCAACAGCGTCGAGGACCTGCTCTCTGCTGCCGATTCCGACAACGCTCTCGATGCGGTTCACCTTGCCTGGGTGGACGCCTGCGGAGACGGTTCCGAAGTGACCTGGGCACACCTGTTGATGTTGGCCGGAATTCCACACACCGATCTGGGTACCGCTGCCGACACGTTCATCAGCGCAACACTCGGCACCACCGAGTTGCCAGGAGACACCTCGGAGATCCTTGCAGCTACTGCAGAGCAACTCGGAGTGGATCCGGACCGATTGGACTACGCAATTCGCCGGTGGTTGTCCGTGCACGGCCGCATGCTCCAACACGTCGCCTGAGTACCTGTAAACAGGCGGTCACACTAAACTGCAGGTCAGCGCCCGACCAGTTCTACCGAATAGTAACGACAGTGCAAAATGACGACTAATGTGATGCAATGCACATCAGAAATGTCAGTAGTCACTGGAGGGGTCAATAGTGCGCGAGTTCTCAGTTCCACAGTCGTTCTCAATTCCGGAGAACGTATCCATGGCCGACTCCGTGTTCCGTCACGCCGAAGAAGACCCCACATTCGTGCCGTTCAAGAGGCCGTCGAACGGTGGATGGGTCGACGTCACTGCAGCTGAATTCGCGAAGCAGGTCTCCGCAGTTGCCAAGGGCCTGATCGCTTCGGGCGTCGAGCTCGGCGACCGCGTCGCTATCCTGTCAGCAACTCGCTACGAGTGGGTCGTTCTCGACTACGCCATCTGGACTGCCGGCGGATGCACCGTCGCGATCTACGAGACCTCCTCCCCTGATCAGGCGCAGTGGATCCTCGAGGATTCCGCGACAACACTTCTGGTCGTCGAAACGGCCAAGCACGCGGAGACTCACAAGGAAGTCACCGACGGTGCAGAAGCCCTCCGCGAGGTTCTGGTCATCGAGTCAGGTGCTATCGACGAGCTGTCCAGTCGCGGTTCGGCAATCACCGACGAAGAACTGCACACTCGTCGTCACCAGGTCACCGCTGCCTCGCCCGCGACCCTGATCTACACCTCCGGAACCACCGGACGCCCCAAGGGCGTCCAGCTGACGCACTCCAACTTCTACGCCGAGTCCAACGCCTGCCGCCTGGCGATGCCGGAGTCGATGGTCCCCGGCAAGAAGACGCTGATGTTCCTGCCGCTCGCCCACGTATTCGCGCGAGCGATCTCCTTCGGCGCTTTCGACGCCAAGGTCACCGTCGCGCACACGTCGGATCTGACGACGCTCCTCGAGCAGTTCGCCGGTTTCAAGCCGAACTTCATCCTCTCGGTACCGCGCGTGTTCGAGAAGGTGTACAACTCGGCTCGCCAGAAGGCAGTCGACGGCGGTAAGGGCAGCATCTTCGACAAGGCTGCCGCCACTGCCATCGAATACAGCGAGTCCCTCGAAAAGGGTGGCCCCGGGCTGGCACTCAAGCTCAAGCATGCGGTATTCGACAAGCTCGTCTACTCGAAGTTGCGCGCAGCTCTGGGCGGCGAGTGCGAGCGTGCAGTCTCCGGTGGCGCAGCCCTCGGCGCGCGTCTCGGCCACTACTTCCGCGGCGTCGGCATCCCGATCTACGAGGGCTACGGACTCACCGAGACCAGCGCCGCAATCACCGTCAACACCTCGAGCGCGCAGCGCGTCGGCACCGTCGGCAAGCCGATCAACGGCCATGCAGCACGGATCGCCGAGGACGGCGAACTCCTCCTGCAGGGCCCGGTCGTCTTCGCCGGCTACTGGCACAACGACAAGGCGACGGCCGAATCGATCGTCGACGGCTGGTTCCACACCGGCGACCTCGGATCGATCGACAACGAGGGCTACGTCTCCATCACCGGGCGCAAGAAGGAAATCATCGTCACGGCCGGAGGCAAGAACGTTGCACCGGCAGGCCTCGAGGATTCCCTGCGTGCGCACGCTCTGATCAGCCAGTGCCTCGTCGTCGGCGACGGTCAGCCGTTCATCGGTGCACTGATCACCCTCGATCCGGAGACTCTGCCCGGTTGGGTCGAGCGCAACGGCCTGCCCGCCGGCACCGCTATCGCAGATCTGGTGAAGAACGCCGACCTGATCGCCGAGATCGACTCGGCCGTTGCCGACGCGAACAAGAAGGTCTCCAACCCCGAGCAGATCAAGAAGTACACGATCCTCGAGGTCGACTTCACCCAGGAGACCGGTGAATTGACGCCGACGCTCAAGCTCAAGCGCAACATCATTCACGAAGCTCACAAGACCAAGATCAGCGATCTGTACGCCTGATCGATCGTCTTTCACGAGTCTGGCCCGGTTCGAATGCGAACCGGGCCAGACTCGTTTCACTCTCCGGCGGAGAGTAGTTCCTTTTCGATCTCGGATGGAAGGCCGTGCACCGCACGATCCTCCCGCTGGGTCGGCAGAGTTTCCCGTTGCATCCATTCCCAGGTATCGCGCACGGTGTCTTCGACGGGACGGCACCGCAACCCTGCCCGCGCCGCCTTGGCAGTGTCGGCTTCGAGGAAACCCGCGAACTCGCCCTCTTGCGGGACCCAACACGGCAGTTGTGTCCACGGTTGCGCTCCCTCTGCTGCAAGTCGGTCCTCGTCGATCCACACCAACTCCGCACCCGAACCGGTGGCGTCCACGCACGCCTCGAGGAGCCCGGAGGTAGTGGTGTGCCCGGACGCACTGATGACGTCGTACGTCCCGCTGATTTCGGCCGCCAGTCCGGACAGGACAAACAACGCGATGTCGCGGGCATCGACGTACTGCAACGGTCTGGTCGGCGCTCCGGGAGCAACGACGCGTCCGCCCTCAGCGATGCGCTGCAACCACCACGGCAACCGCCCGATGTCCTCGTGCGGGCCGAGGATCAACCCTGCCCTCGCGAGCAGCGCGTCCGGGAAGGATTCCAGGACAGCGAGTTCGGCCCCGCGTTTGGCGGACGCGTAATCGCTGTAGTCATCGGACGTCGCAGATGCGGCAACCACCGGCGAGCCCTCGTCCACGTGCAAGCCCCATTGGTAGACGGATCCACTGGAGATGTATGCGTACCGGTCGACGTGACCGTGCAAGACGCGTGCATTCTCACCGACCACTCGGGGGCTACCCGACCAGGTGTCGACGACAAAATCCCATCGACGATCACCGAGCGCCTCAACCATCGCCCGCTGATCGGTGCGATCCGCGAACAGAACCTCCGCGGCAGGTGGTGGCGCTCCGGTGAGCCCCCGATGGAGCACTGTCACTTCCCAGCCCCGTGCCAGGGCGTCGTCGACGAGGGCACGGCCGAGGAACCGTGTTCCTCCGAGCATCAGCAGCTTCATGACGGCCATCGTCACTCGAAAAGCGTCGTGCAGCAACAAGTTCGTCTGGTAGCGCAATTTCCGACGAGTGAGGGTCGGAAGAAGCGCTCAGATACCCCGTCCGGGATTGAGAATGCTCTTCGGATCGAATGCGGCCTTCACCGCAAGCATCAACTGGCGTTCGGTCTGGCCGACCATGTCTGCCATGTACGGCGCTTTGAGAACCCCGATACCGTGTTCACCGCTGATCGTTCCGCCCAATGCCAGTGCGCCGGCAACGATATCGTCGAAAGCTCCGCGCGCACGATCCTGCGCTCCCGTTTCGGCAGCGTCGAACACGATGGTCGGGTGGAGATTGCCGTCGGCGGCGTGGCCGAAGGTTCCGATCGTGACACCGTGGCGATCGGCCGCTTCACGAATGCATCCCAACATGGACGGCAACGCCGGCACCGGCACCGCGACGTCGTCGAGAAGTACCGTGCCCAACGCCTCGAGAGCTGGCAACGCCATCCGGCGGGCGGCAGTGAACTCTTCACCTTCCACCGGATCGTCGGTGTGGAAAACCTCTCGAGCCCCGGCACTTTCGCACGCCGCGGCGCAGTCCGCTGCCTCGGCGGCCGCCGACCTACCGTCGCACTGGATGAGCAGCATCGCCCCGGCCGATTCGTCCAGCCCCATCTTCGTCAGCCGATTGACCGCGCCCATGGTGACGTCGTCCATCAACTCCATCTGACACGGTTCGGCCACTGCCGACACGGCGAGGACGGCATCGATCGCGGACTCCGCGGAATCGAAGAAGGCGACGACGGTGGTCGCGGCAGTGGGCGCCGTACGCAACCGCATCGTGGCTTCGACGATGACCGCGAGCGTTCCCTCCGAGCCCACGAGCAGATGTGTCAGGTCCAGCCCCGCAACATTTTTGCGCGTCCGTGCACCGGTACGGATCACACGCCCGTCGGCGAGTACCGCCGTCAGGGCCGCGACGTGATCACCGGTGACGCCGTACTTGGCACAACAGATGCCGCCTGCATTTGTCGCCAGATTGCCGCCGATACTCGAGATGGACCGGCTTCCCGGATCCGGTACGTACCAAAGACCCTGCTGTGCAGCAGCTTCCGCCAGGTCACCATTGATCACTCCGGGCTCCACCGTGGCGGTGCGCGCGGCAGGATCGATCTCGAGAATGCGATCCATGCCCGCGACGCTCAAGACGATGCACCCGTCGAGCGCATTGGCAGCGCCGGCCAACCCGGTACCTGCCCCTCGTGTCACCACCGGAACGGAGAGTTCGTGCGCCACCGTCATAACCGCGACGACGTCGTCGACCGTCTTCGCCTTGAGCAGCGCGGCGGGCCTTCCGGCTGCAGTGAGCAGTGATTGATCCCGGACGTACGCGCCCATTCGGTCGGGATCGGTTGTCGCCCTGTCCCCCACCGCTTTCTGCAAGCGTTCACCCAACAGATCGATACTCGTGGTCATTCCGTTCGTCCTTCGTAGAATCCGCGCACATGGCGCTCGACCAAATCGGCGGCCTCGTCAGCTGCGCCGCGCTCGATCGCGTCGGCGATACCCTCGTGCTCGGCCAGCAGTGCGCCGAGCGTGGCCGCCGAGTTCTCGCGCGAGTCGAGTTCGCTCAGCAGGTAGCCGGCGATGCTGTCGCGGAGAACCGTCATGACCAACCCGAACGCCTTGTTTCCGCCCGCTCCGGCGAGCGCAACGTGAAAGTCGACGTCGGCGTCGTGGAATGCGACCGAGTCGTCGGCCCGGGTTGCGATGCGCATTCGCTCGATCGCAGCCCGGGCGCCCTCTGGCACGGCGGTGACGGTTCGTAGCGCAGCAGCTTCGAGCAGCACTCGCAATTCGACAAGATCGCCGAGCGGAACCGCGCCCACTTGCAGTGCCGTACTGAGAGCGGTGGCCGCAGAATCGGCGGTGTGCTCGTGCGTCACCCGAGGCCTGGCAGTAGAGGTGGTGTCCGCGCCGGTCAACAATCCCTGTGCTTGCAGGACACGAAGTGCCTCGCGCACCGTCGATCGACCCACCGAGAAGGTCTGCGCGAGTTCCTGTTCGGTCGGCAACGCCTCGCCGACGGGAAGCGAGCCGTCGAGTATGGCAGCACGGATTCTTCCCGACACGGCAAGGCTGAGCGGCATGCGCGACAACGGAGTCGTATCCATGCCGCGACGCTACCACCCCTTGCCTGCTTGTCTGACAAACTGTTTAATTGAGGAGATTCGTGACCCGGACCACAACAGACAAGGTGTCGACCATGACCGACAAGCTCGAATTGGATCCAGCAACCACAGCCGTCGTGCTCATCGAGTACCAGAACGACTTCACCACCGAGGGCGGTGTTCTTCACGAGGCCGTCGCTCCGGTCATGGAATCGAACGGACTCCTCGCGAACACCACTGCGCTGGTCGATGCGGCTCGGGCGGCAGGTGTCACCGTGATGCACGCACCGATCACCTTCGCCGAGGGGTACAACGAAATCACCTCGCATCCGTACGGCATCCTCAAGGGCGTCGTCGACGGCAAGGCTTTCGTGAAGGGTTCCTGGGGAGCTGCGATCGTCGACGAACTCGCCCCGAAAGACGGCGACATCGTCATCGAGGGCAAGCGTGGACTCGACACTTTTGCCAGCACAAACCTCGATTTCATTCTGCGCAGCAAAGGAATTCGCACGATCCTTCTCGGCGGCTTCCTGACCAACTGCTGCGTCGAATCGACCATGCGCACCGGATACGAGAACGGTTACCGGGTCATCACACTCACCGATTGCGTGGCAGGCACTTCGGTCGCCGAACACGAGAACGCGATCACCTACGACTACCCGATGTTCTCGCACCCCGTCACGTCGAAAGAGGTGCTCGGCGCGCTCTCCTGAGAGGACTACCTGGAATGCGCGAGAAGGAATTCACGGCTGACGTTGGTGACACTGGCGTGAACCTTCTCGTGCAGCAGGTCGTGACCGGCGTCCTCGAACTCGCGCATCTCGACGTTGCGCAGCGTCCGCGCCCAGTCCCGGACGGGATCAACCGGGGCGATCCGGTCGTCGGTACCGTGAACGACCAGGACTGGGATGCCCGCGTCGGAGAGTTCCGCCCACCCGTGTTGCTCCACCGCGCTGCGCGGGATGCCGCACAACACGGCGGACGCGAATTCGTGATCGCGATGAGCCAGCACCGTCAGCGCAGTCACGGCACCTAACGAATGACCCATCACCGCCTGCGGAACTTCGGGCAGTTCCGCCAAGGCGATGTCAGCCAGCGCGGCTGCATCGGCAGCAAGATCGGAGAGCGGAGCCCCGACTCCCGGATCACCCTCCGACAAACCGTGCCCGGTGTGATCGATCGCCCACACGTCGATCCCCGACGCCGTCATTGCGCCCGCGAAACGGTGATACTGCCCGCTGTGCTGACCGAGGCCGTGCAGAAAGACCAAAGACACAGTGGGCACTGCGCCCCCTGCCGCCGGCCAATGCCGAAAGTGCACCTGACCGGTTCGTCCGTCGAAGAAGGGCATGGTCGTCATTCTGCACTCTCCTACGGGTATCCGCGGGCGGTGGGCGATTACTGGCGGGGTTGCCTTGTCGGTGAGCGATGGCACAATCTCCGTGTGTTCCTACTCGATGATCAGATCGTCTACAGCGCCAGTGACCTCTCGGCCGCGGCCTCGTGCGAGTTCGCACTGTTGCGGCAACTCGACGCCCGCACCGGTCTGATCTCAGCCGAGGCGGCCGAGGCGGATCCGATGCTCGAGCGGACGTCGAGCCTCGGCGACTCGCACGAGCGCGAACAGCTTCAGAAGTTCATCGATCAACACGGAGACGGCGTCGTCGTCATGCCGCGACCGGAACACTCACGCGCAGGCCTGACCGCTGCCACGTTGGCCACCGTCGAGGCAGCACGATCGGGCGCGCCAGTCATCTATCAGGGAACCTTTTTCGACGGCCGATTCCTCGGGTTCTGCGATTTCCTCGTCCGCGAAGGCAACACCTACGCGGTCTACGACAGCAAGCTCTCCCGGCACGCCAAGGTATCGGCACTTCTACAACTCGCCGCATACGCGGATGCGTTGGAGCGCAATGCAATTGCCGCCTCCGATCAGGTTCATCTACTGCTCGGCGACGGCAGCACGTCGTCGCACGACATCGGAGACATCGCGCCGGTATTCGCAGCACGCAGAGCTGAACTCGAACGCGTCCTCGACGAGCACCGTGCTGAGGGGAAACCGACACAGTGGCTCGACGATCGGTACCTGCGTTGTGGTCGATGCAACACCTGCAGCGTCGAAGTCGAAAGTCATCGGGACCTGCTGCTGGTTGCGGGCGTCCGCGGCAATCAGCGTGAACAACTGATCGTCTCGGGGATCACGACAATTGACGAACTCGCCGCGAGCACCGGACCTGTCGAGGGAATTCGACGGGAAACACTCGACAAACTCCGTGCACAGGCCGCGGTTCAACTTCGTCAGGAACAATCCGGCGACGCCGAATTCGAGGTCTACGAACCCTCGGCGCTCGGCGGACTACCCGTCCCCGACGACGGCGACATCTTCTTCGACTTCGAGGGCGATCCCCTCTGGGCCGAGGACGGATCCACCGACTGGGGGTTGGAATACCTTTTCGGTGTGGTCGAAGGACCGGCGGACGACTACGTGTTCAAGCCGTTCTGGGCACACGATCGCGACGGTGAACGCCAGGCACTCCTCGACTTCCTCGACTACGTCACCGCGCGCCGAGAAGCTCACCCCGGCATGCACATCTATCACTACGCCGCGTACGAGAAATCGGCGCTGTTGCGCTTGGCCGCACGTCACGGTGTCGGCGAGCAAACGGTGGACACGCTGCTCAGCGAGAACGTGCTCGTGGACCTGTACCCGATCGTCCGCGCCTGCCTGCGGATCGGACAACGCTCGTACAGCATCAAGAAACTCGAGCCGCTCTACATGGGTGAGCACGGCCGCGACGGCGACGTGACCAATGCCGCCGCTTCGGTTGTCGCTTATGCCGACTACTGCCAATTGCGCGACGGAGGACAAGCCGACCAGGCCAGGGAACTTCTTCAGGGCATCTCCGACTACAACGAGTACGACTGCGAATCCACTCTGCGCCTGCGTGATTGGCTTGCCGAGCGCGCCGCAGAACACGGCGTCGAACTTCGTGAGCCGACCGGGCAGATCAAGATTCCACTCGAGGAGCTCACCGAATCGGAGATCGCGCTCCGCGAATTCGCAGGACACAAGGCAGGTTCGGCGCGTACCCCCGATCAGCAGGCAGCTGCTCTACTGGCTGCTGCGGTGGGGTACCACAATCGTGAGCGGAAGCCGTACTGGTGGGCCCACTTCGACCGATTGGTCACACCGATCGAAGACCTGGTGGACATCCGCGACGTCATGGTGGTCGAACAGTCCGAAATCGAGGCGGACTGGCACAAGAGCACCCCACGTCAGAAGAAGTTCCGTCGACACATTCAGCTGACCGGAAGTTTCGGCACCGGAACGTCTTTGAGCCCGGGCAGTGATCTGTTCGCTCTCTACGCAACCCCCTCCCCCGATGCTGTTGCAAGCGAGAACCCCACCCAACGCGGCACCAGCAGCGTCAAGGTCACGGCCGTGGTCAAGTCCGAAGGACTCGACGTGGTCACCGTCGAAGAACTGCTCGGCGGTGACGAATACCTCGATGCTCCAGTCGCATTGGCACCTGGTCGTCCGATTCCCACCGGACGCATGGAGAAGTCCATCGCCGCTGCCGCATCCGGCGCCAGCGAGATCCTGCCCGAACTGCCACCCGTAGCAGCGGTCGACATTCTCCGGCGCAGCACCCCGAGGACACGCTCGGGTTCACCGCTCCCGCCCGTCGGCACCGACAACAACTACGCGGACGCCATCACCGCCGCACTTCTCGACCTCGATGATTCCTACGTGGCAGTACAGGGTCCCCCTGGTACGGGCAAGACCTACACGGGTGCTCGTGTCGTCAAGACACTGATCGAACAACATCAGTGGCGAATCGGAGTCGTGGCTCAGTCACATTCGGTGGTCGAGAACATGCTCGGCGGCATTCTGAAGGCCGGCGTGGACCCTGCACTGGTCGCGAAGAAGGGCAGCCGCAGCAAGACCGCAGAATGGCAGGACATCGCATCCGAAGAATATGCGGGATTCATCGCCGAGGCCGAAGGCGTCGGCTGCGTCATCGGCGGCACTGCGTGGGACTTCGCGAACACCGATCGTGTTCCGGCGGGCAGCTTGGACCTGCTCGTGGTCGACGAGGCGGGCCAGTTCGCGCTCGCCAACACCATTGCCGTCGCGATTTCCGCGCGAAACCTGTTGCTGCTGGGCGATCCGCAGCAGTTGCCGCAGGTGAGCCAAGGTACTCACCCCGAACCTGTCGACGAATCGGCGCTCGGTTGGCTCGCCGAGGGACACGGCGCACTGCCACCCGAACTCGGCTACTTCCTCGAGAAGACTTGGCGGATGCACCCGGATCTGTGTGCGCCCGTGTCCGCACTGTCGTACGAGGGCAAGCTCCATTCTCAGGAAACCGTGAGTGCGGCAAGGAAACTCGACGGACTCGCTGCCGGAGTGCACACAGTGTTCGTCGATCACCGCGGCAATTCCACGTACTCCCCGGAAGAGTCCCAGGAAATCGTTCGCCAGATCCAGGGCCTTCTCGGTACGCCATGGACCGATCCGAGCGAGTTCGAGGGAACCCGGCCCCTGGAGCAGTCGGACATCCTCGTGGTCGCGGCATACAACGCCCAGGTCGGTACCGTCGAGCGCGATCTCACCGAAGCCGGTCTCACGGAGGTCGAGGTCGGGACCGTCGACAAGTTCCAGGGCCGCGAGGCCGCGGTGGCAATCGTGTCGATGGCCGCATCTGCCGTCGAGGACGTCCCGCGAGGAATGTCGTTCCTCCTGTCGCGGAACCGCCTCAATGTTGCTGTCTCCCGCGGCAAGTGGTGCGCGATCATCGTCCGATCACACGCGTTGACGCAGTACATGCCGAGCACGCCCGCAGGATTGGTGGAGCTCGGCGCGTTCATGAGGTTGACGAGCTAGCCGAATGTTTTCACACCCAAAGCCTGTCCTACCCGAAACACTGTCCTACCCGAAACACTGCCCTTCGCCGCGGTAGGTGGGAACCGAGGTTCGGGTGCCGTCGGCTTCGACCACATACACGCGGTCGAAGCGCTCGCACAGCTCGCCGGCCTTGGCGTGACGGAACCATACGCGGTCGCCGATCGCGATGTTTCCGGCTTCCTTCCCGGTGACCGGTGTCTGGACTTCGCCGGCTCCTTCGTTGCGGAGCAGTCTGAGGCCAGCGGGCCAGACCGGTGACGGAACGCGGGTGGCTCCGGCAGGTCCCGACGCGATGTATCCGCCGCCGAAAAGGGTCGTGACGGACGGCGTCGGCTTGCGCACGGCCGACAGTGCGAAGAACAGCGCCGGATCGGGACGGAAGGCACGGTAGCGGTCGAACAGGGTCGGTACGTACAGTCCGGAGCCTGCTGTTACCTCGGTCACCACAGGATCGGCCGAGCTGACCTCCAGCGACCCCGTACCGCCGCTGTTGACGATCTCGAGTGCACCCACGGCATCGGTGACGGCCGCGACCACAGCGCCCCTTCTGGACGCCAGTTCGCGGGCAGAGGCCTTCTTGACCCAACCGATCGGAGCGCTGGTGTCCGGGAGGCCGGCGATCTGGGCTTCGTAGAACATCACTCCGACGACGGAGAATCCGCGCTGACGAGCACGCGCCGCGAGTGCGGCGACCGCGGCAGGTTCGCGCAGCGGCGAGCGTCGTACGCCTAGATGGATCGGACCGATCCGCAGTGACGCATCGACGTCGAGACATACCCGGACAGGCGCATCTCCCGTCGACGCCGAACGAATGAGATCCAACTGCGCATCGTCGTCGACCATCAAGGTGATCGATTGGAGGGCGGTGTCATCGGCAGCGAGATCCGCGATGGCGCCACGATCGGCGGTCGGGTATCCCATCAGGATGTCCCGTGCGCCGAGCCCGACCAGCCACAGAGCCTCGCGCAGTGAGTACGCCATGATTCCGCGGAACCCGCCGGATGCAGTCAGTGTGTCACCGAGAGTTTCAGTCAGAACCGTACGACAACGAACCGATTTGCTCGCCACTCGCACCGGGGTTCCACCGGCGCGGCGCACCAGGTCGGCTGCATTACTGCGCAGTGTGGTCAGATCCAGAGCAGCCAGAGGCGGGTCGAGTTCTCGCGTGGCAGCAGTGAGTCGATCGAGGGTCCTGGTCACAGATGATCCAATCGTCGCGGCGTGCGACCAGTCAATCACCAATCCTGGACGTATGTCCAGGATGGCGGTTCTACTGAGGCGCGACCACTGCTTTATTGGCGATTACCTGAACCATTTCTCCGAACTCGGCAATGGTCGCGTCGGAGTCGCGATCGACCAGCCATCGCAGAACAAGACCGTCGATCATTGCAAGACTCAGTCGCGCAATCGAACTCAACGGCTCCGTCCACACCGTGCCCGATATCTTGGCGCACTCTTCGAGAAACGACACCGCGAGCTCATCCATGATTCGGTACTGCTCAAATGCAACTGCCCCAGCACGTTCGGCTCCGAGATTGCGACTACGCAGTGCCTGCGCGGTAATTTCGTAGGTCAACAACTGGCGATCCGGGGTTGCTTCGATGGTCGGCCACATTCCGGTCAGGCCGATATGCAGCAATTCCCTGAGCCCCTGCACGCCACTGAGATCCGGCGCATGGCGGACCTGCGCGAACGCATACTGCATCGACGCACTGAGCTGCAGAATGAGCGTTTCACCCATTGCCGCGATCAGCGCTTCCTTGCTCTCGAAGCAGTAATGAACGACGCCGAGCGATACGCCGGCCTCCTCTGCCACCGCCCTTACCGTCACAGAACTGACACCGCGCTGTTCCGCAATAGACAAAGCGGACTCGACCAATTGTGTGCGGCGTTCGTCCGCCGGAAGCCTGTTCAGCATCCAATGATCGTAGAACGCAAATGACAAAATCTTCGCGCAATACTTGCCTGGACGACCGTCCAAGTACATTATTGCGTAATGGCTTCGGACACTTGGCAGAACTGGGCGGGCACTCAAAGTGCCGCGCCGCGTCGCTTTGCGACGCCGACAAATACCCGTGAACTTTCGTCGTTGGTCGCCGAGGCCGCGGCGCGCGGCCAACGCGTGAAGGCCGTCGGCGCCGGCCATTCGTTCACCGGTGTCGCGGTCACCGACGGTGTCCTCGTCAGCCTGGACAACTTGAGCGGAATCGACTCGATCACGCCGACCGACGACGGTGCGCTGGTCACTGTTTTTGCAGGCACTCGCCTTCATGCTCTCAACGACGCCTTGTGGCAACGCGGATATGCGATGGCCAATCTCGGCGACATCGACGTCCAGTCACTGGCCGGCGCGACGTCCACCGGCACACACGGCACCGGCGCACGATTCGGCGGTATCGCCACACAGATTCGCGGAATCGAGATCGTTCTCGCCGACGGATCCGTCGTTACCGCAAGCGCAGACGAAAACGTCGAATTGTTCGAAGCAGGCCGCCTCGGATTGGGCGCAATCGGCATCATTTCGAAGATCACTCTCGCCTGCGTCCCGCGATTCACACTTCGCGCAATCGAGGAACCCGACACGCTGTCTCACATACTGGACACCCTCGAGAGCGATCGTCTGGGCTTGGACCACTTCGAGTTCTACTGGTTTCCGCACACCGACCGTGTCCTGACGAAGAGCAATACGCGACTGCCCGGAGATACCGAACCCGATCCAGTGGGCAAGGTCCGCGCGTTCGTCGACGACGAACTCCTCTCGAACACACTCTTCGAAGGTGTCAACCGCGTTGCCACCCTGGCACCGGCCGCGATCCCGAGAATCAACAACGTGTCGTCTCGATTGCTCGGCGCCCGGGAGTTCACCGATCGCAGCTACCGAGTATTCGCGTCTTCGCGCCGGGTGAAGTTCAAGGAGATGGAATACGCGATTCCCCGCGAACACGTCACCGAGACACTCCACGAAATCGACCGCTGGATGAAGAAGTCCGGAACTAACGTCGCGTTCCCCGTCGAAGTACGTTTTGCTGCCGCCGACGACCTCTGGCTCTCGACTGCTCACGGACGCGACACCGCATACATCGCCGTACACCAGTACCACCGACGACCCGAAACCGAATACTTCGCCGCAGTGGAAGCCATCGCCCGCGCCGTCGACGGCCGGCCGCATTGGGGAAAAATGCACAACCGGACCGTCGACGACCTGCGTCCTACGTACGACCGACTCGACGACTTTGTCGCCGTGAGAGACAAGTACGACGCGAATCGTGTGTTCGACAACGAATACTTGCGTCAGGTACTCGGCGACTGACGGTCAGCGCCGCAGCAGTTCCGCTTTTCGTGCATCGCTCGCAAACGAGGCTTTGATCGAGTTCCGGGCGAGGGTGTCTCGCTCGGCCTCGGTCAGACCCAAGGCTCGGCCCAGTTCGGTGAAATTGTCGTCGACGTATCCCCCGAAGTAGGCCGGGTCGTCGGAGTTGACCGTGACGATCAAACCCATCTCGAGCATCGATCGAAGCGGATGATCCGACAGCGAATCGAACACCCGCAGACGAACGTTCGACAACGGGCAGACCGTCAGTGGAATCTCCTCGTCGACCAGACGCTCGATCAGGGCAGGATCCTCGAGTGCCCGGACTCCGTGGTCGATCCGCTCGGCGCCGAGAATGTCGAGTGCCTGCCAGATGTACTCGGGCGGTCCCTCTTCACCGGCGTGAGCGACAACGTGCAAACCCTCGGCACGCGCACGGGCGAACACGTCCTCGAACAGTGACGGTGGGTTGCCTACCTCTGCGGAGTCGAGCCCGAGCCCGACGATCGGAGCCTGCAGGCGAATTATCTCGGAGAAGATCTCCTCGGCGTCCTTGACGGGCTGATCTCGGAGGATGGCGGCGATTGCCGCGCTGCTGAGCCCGAACTCGCGCTCGCTCGATGCCACCGCATCCATGATCCCGTCCAGGACCTCGGTCAGCGGAACACCACGGACTACGTGCGCCTGTGGATTGAAGAAGAACTCGGCATGCGCGACGCCGGCCGCAGCCGCCCGGCGGAAGTACGCTCGCGTCAGGTCGGCAAAATCCTCCGCGGTGCGCAGGACGGCCATGTTGGCGAAGTAGAGATCGAGGAACGACTGCAAGTCGGTGAACTCGTACCTCGACTTTAGATCGTCGATGTCCTTGTACGGCAGATCCATTCGATTGCGCTCGGCAAGTCGGTAAATCTGTTCGGGCTCCAGAGAACCCTCGATGTGCATGTGCAGTTCTGCGACAGGTGTAGCCATGTCGGTGTTACCGCCCCTTCCAGACCGGGGCGCGCTTCTCGGCGAACGCCGTCGCACCCTCGCGTGCATCTTCGGATGCGAATACCGGCGCCATGACCTGCAACTGCTTCGCGAAAGCTTCATCGTCGGACCAACCGCCGGCCTTGACGATGATCTCCTTGGTGACCGCTACCGCGAGCGGTCCGTTGCGGGTGATTCGATCAGCCAGCTCCAGTGCGCCGTCGAGCGCCTTGCCCGGTTCGGTCAACGTGTTCACGAAGCCGTAGCGGTATGCCTCCTCGGCGGTGAAACTGTCGCCGGTCAGCGCCAGTTCCAGAGCCTTCTGGTACGGAATCCGCTTGGGCAGGCGCAACAATCCGCCGCCACCTGCAACCAGTCCTCGCTTGACCTCCGGGATACCGAACTTCGCTTCGGACGACGCCACCACCAGGTCGGTGGCAAGCACGAGTTCCGTGCCGCCTGCCAACGCGAAGCCCTCGACCGCCGAAATGATCGGCTTACGCGGTGGCCCTTCCGTGAATCCGAGACCGCGTCCCGGCACGAGGACGTTCTCGCCGGCCACGAATGCCTTCAGATCCATACCGGCACAGAAGTTTCCGCCGGCTCCTGTCAGCACGGCCAAGGACAGATCGTCGTCCGCATCGAGCTCTTCGACCGCCGCGGCCAACGCGTGACTGACCGCCGAGTTGATGGCGTTACGCGCCTCGGGCCGGTTGATGGTGATGATCAGTGTCCGCCCGCGCCGCTCGGTGAGAACCTCGTCCGCCATGATGTCCCTCTCGTTTGTCGACCACGCTCGCGTGACTACGCGACGTTGCGTTCGACAATACGGACGAAGCCATCGGGGTCGATCTGCGCGGTGTCGTGAGTGCAGAACCACCCCTGGGTGAATCTCGTCGAGGTCGCTTGCGGCGAGTTCCAATACCGACGCGTGACACTCGGTCCACGGCACAACAACTCGCCGAAACCACCTGGAGCATCCGGGCCGTACAACGCCACTTCCATTCCACCGAAAGCGATTCCGACGCTTCCGAGGTGGGTGGGCGCCGACTCGGTTGGCAGAATGAGACCAGCCCCACAGGTTTCGGTTTTACCCCACCCGATCACATGCCGAGCAGCCGGGAACAGAGTCAGCAGCTTGGATTCCTGTTCGGCCGTGATCGGCGACCCGCTGCAATCGATCCACTGCACCGACCTCGAACCGGCACGCGCCGCCGGTCCGAGCGTGAGCAACCGTGGCTCGAGCAAGTCCTCGGGCCGCCCGGTCACGATGTCGACGGTATGTACACTCTCACGCCAGAAGTCCCCGGCGAGGACCACCGTTCCACCGACCACCAACGTCGCGAGCACGTGCACGAACTGCCGCACCGACTTGAAGTCGTTGTCCACCAGCAGATTCCGCACACCTTCGACGCCGTAGTCACGCGAGTGCAGAATTCCGACGATGGCAGAAAGCACGTTCTCGTTGCTCAACTCGACGCCAAGCATCTCGCCCGAAGAATCCGCGGTGTACGCGAGGATCGCCATCTCGTCCGGGGCGGCGCCGTCGTCGATGAACGGAACACCGTGCGGGAGTTCCCCATCGAGCACCAACACCGAACCACTGTCCGCGATGACGAAGTCCGCCGCACCATCACTCAAGTGCACACCGACGGAGACCGGAACGCCGCCGGCGAGGATGACACCGAGGCACGCCTCCATCCATCTCACCCCAGCTGCGACACGAATGGCCACACGGTCACCGATCTCGACGCCTCGCGACTTCAGCCCTCCCGCGACCCGCGACGCCTCGGCCCACAGCTCCGCGAAGGTGACCTGCTCGCCGTCGACCTCCTCGACCGCGACGCGCGAGGAGAACCGATGGACGGCGATGTCCAGTAGTTCGGACAACGACGGGTCCAGTTGGCTGTACCGAAGCACCCCGTCACCGGCGCGGGTGACGCGGGCGTCGGCGAGGAGCTGATTCGAACACGGGTATTCCACAAGCGTCGACCGCATCGATACCTCCACGTCACTGACAACCCACCGGCCATTCGACTATATGACGTGGATCACAGTTCGTGGAGGTCTCTGGCGATAATCGTCGCAAACTTACTTTCCGGAGTAGACCGCTTTGCCCGGTCCGACGTCGAGGAAACTGCGGACAGCGCCGCGTAGGTCATCGGTGGCGAACAGCGCACCGGACACTCCGGGAGTCACCGAATCCGCATGAGCGATCCCGCCGGAACGCCAGGCCGCGACGATCTGCTTGGTGGCGTCGTGGGCTCGCGTGGGTCCGTCCGCCAGCCTGGTCGCCAGGGCACGCGCCGCAGCATCGACATCGTCGTGAACTGCATTGACGACGCCCCACGAGTGCAGGGTTACGGCGTCGTAGAGATCGCCGGTCATGACCAACTCCCGAGCTCGTCCGGAACCGGCACGCTCGGCCAAACGCTGCGGTCCACCCATGGACGGCGTCAGACCGACCACTGTCTCGACCAGTCCGAACTTCGCCTTGGGCGCCGCGAGGATGATGTCGCAAGCCAACGAGATCTCGAATGCAGCAGTCAGCGTCAACCCGTGCGCCGCATAGATCACCGGGCACGGCAATGCCTCGAGCGGATGGCAGATCTGGGCGAACAGTTGGCGCCACAACTCCGCGCCCTGCTCCGGGTCGAGGCCGTCGAACACATGGACGTCGACGCCGGCCGAGTTGACCTTGCCCTCGGCGCGCAGAAGCACCGCGCGCGGTGGGTTTTCGGTCAGCGTCGCAACATCGGCGATGACCGCGTCGAACATGGCCTGATCGAACAGATTGAGTGGTCCGTGTGCGAACGTCAGGACAGCTACCTCGGCACCACCATCGGTGGTGAAGCGCTCGAGACGGGTGGGATGCGATTCGGGAGCAGTCATGCCGCCACACTGCCACATCGAACCGGCCTACGATCGTCGGGTGGACGGACTGAGAAATGCGCTCGCGGACGTTGTGGGACACCGGTTCGTCGTCACCGACGCCGACGTGTTGGCGACCCGTTCCACCGATCAGACAGGGCGGTACACGGGCCGTGCCTGCGCCCTGGTCCGACCGGCCGATACAGCCGAAATCGCTGCACTGCTGAACGTGTGCCGCTCCCGCGGTGTACCGGTCACCGTTCAGGGCGGGCGAACGGGCCTGGTCGCCGGCACGGTGCCAGAACACGACGACGTCCTGCTCTCCACCGAACGCCTCGCGGCGATCGGCGACGTCGATCTTGCCGCCGGGCGGATCACCGTCGGGGCGGGAGTGACACTCGCGCAGGTACATTCCGCGGCGGCCGCCGCCGGTTTGAAGTTCGGTGTCGACATAGCCTCGCGGGACACTGCGACGATCGGCGGCATGGTGTCCACCAATGCCGGTGGCCTTCACACGGTTCGATACGGGAACATGGCCGAACAGGTGCTCGGCCTCGAGGTGGTACTCCCCGACGGAACTACTGTGCGTCGGTCACCGAAAGTGCTGTCGGACAACTCCGGATACAACCTGCCCGCACTGTGGGTCGGTAGCGAAGGAACTCTAGGGGTGGTCACTTCCGTCGACCTGAAATTACGGAAGATACCGACCTACCGCGTGACGTCGCTGACCGGTTTCGACACACTCGAAGACGTCGTCGAGGCGGGGCGAGTGTTGCGCACTCTCGACGGCGTCGACGCACTCGAATTGTTGGACGGGCGCGGTCTCGAACTGGCCGCACGCCATTTGAACGCCGCGGTTCCGACGGGGCGACCGTGGTACCTCCTCGCCGAGGTGTCCGCGGCCCACGATCCGCTGGAAGACCTGGCCGAGCTGCTCGAACGCATCGGCCCACCGCAGACCCCGGCCGTGGCGGTCGACGCCCACGGCTCGACGCGCTTGTGGGCGGCACGCGAATGCTTCGCCGAGGTGGTCGGATTGTTCGGTCCCCCACTGAAATTCGACGCGGCGCTACCGCTGGACTCGCTTGCCACCTTCACCGAGGACGCAACGGCGGTGATCGCGAGCCGAGCGCCCGAGGCAATTCCGATCCTGTTCGGACACGTCGCTGAGGGAAACATCCACCTCAACGTCCTGAACTGTCCGAACGCCGACATCGTGTATCGCAGTGTCCTCGAACTGGTTCGCGATCACGGCGGAAACGTCAGTTCCGAGCACGGGGTGGGCTCGCTCAAACGCAACTATCTGGACCTGGCCCTCTCGGCGCAGGACATAGCCACGATGTGGGCGATCAAGCGAGCCCTTGACCCGAGCGACTATCTCAATCGCGCAGTGATGTTTCCCGACGCGCTTCGGCACTGACGGCCATCGCGTCGTCGTGCGCGTCCCCGCGTAAAGGCCGGGCGAAGCACACCGACGCGACGAAACCGATGAGCAGCACACCCGCAGGTAGCCAGATCGACTCCGACATCGCCGTGCTGAACGGTTCACGGACGAACTCGGGGAGGTGACCAACGCCGGCTTCCGAACTGCCGCCGGTCAGTCCCTGAGCCGCCAATCGTGCAGTGATCAGAGCGCCGATCGCAGCGCTGCCGAGAACCGCACCCACCTGCCGGGTGGTGTTGTAGACGCCGGCGCCCGCGCCCGCCTGCATCGGAGGCAGGTTGTGTGTGGCGGTGGCCGCGAGCGGAGACCAGATGCACGCGTTGGCGAAGCCGATCAGGCCGATCGGCAGGAGCAGTTCCCAGATCGCGACGTCGGGAGACATCACCAGTGCCAGCCAGCCCAAGGCGACGGCGAACAGCAGGAAGCCGGTGCCGGCGATGTAGCGCGGATGTGTCTTGTCGACGAGCTTGCCGATGATCGGGGCGAAGATACCGGTCAGCACTGCCATCGGAACGAGCAGCAACGCCGACTGCGTCGGGGAGAGGCCACGAACTGCCTGTGTGTAGAACATCAGCGGAAGGACCATCGACGTGATCGCAAAGCCCATCGCGGTGATGGCGACATTGGCGAGTGAGAAGTTGCGATCCTTGAAGAGTTCCAGGGGAAGCAAGGGTTCGTTCTTGTTGCGCGACTGGTAGAACACGAACACCGCGAGCAACACCACACCGGCGCCGATCAGGCTCCAGACGAATCCGTTCCAGTCGTACGAACTGCCTTCCTGGATTCCGAACACCAGAAGGAACATGCCTGCGGCGCTGAGGATCACGCCGGGGATGTCGAATTTGTGCTCGCTGGTCGGCAACGACGGAACGAGCTTCCAGGCGAGCAGGAAGGCGATGACACCAACCGGGACGTTGACGATGAAGATCCATTCCCAGCCGAGATTGTCCACCAGGACGCCACCGGCAAGCGGACCCACCAGGGTGGCAACACCGGCAACGGCGCCCCACAGACCCATTGCGGCGCCACGCTTGTTCGGCGCGAACGTGCGTGTGATGACGGCCATCGTCTGAGGCGTCATCATTGCAGCACCAAGACCCTGGAAAGCCCTTGCGACGATGAGCATCTCGACGCTGCCGGACAGACCACACCACAGTGATGCGCCGGTAAACAGTACGAGGCCGATCATGTACAGGTTCTTCGGACCGAACCTGTCACCGAGTCGGCCCGTGACGAGCAGCGGCACCGCGTACGCCAGCAGGTACGCGCTGGTGACCCAGACGACCTTGTTGATGTCGGTGCCGAGGTCCTCCATGATCGCGGGGTTGGCGACAGCGACGATGGTGCTGTCCACCAGAATCATGAAGAACCCGATACACAGCGCCCACAGCGCGTGCCAGGGATTGACCTGCTTTTCCATCTTCAGTCCTTAGGTAGTGCGGACGAGCCTGCGGAGCCGGCCAGCCGGTCGAGAAGTTCTTGTGAGAGCCAGGGCATTTCGCCGCTCTCGATGTCTGTCACCAACGCGCCGATCCACTCTCTTTCGGCGACGGTCAGTGCGTGGGCGTAGTCCGCGCCCACCGTGAAGATTCGTGGTTTCTCCGCGGCCTTCACCGCTTCGTAGTCGACCTCGAATTTCGCAATCGTCTTGTCGAGGTGCGCGAGACGGATCCGAAGCATCTGACACGCAGTCGATGCGGAGAGGTTGTGCATCTCGGCAAGCGCGAGTGGCAACCGCGGATACTCCCGCACCGGAACCGCCAACATCTCGCGTAGTTGATGTTCGAGGGCATCACGGCCGCGGGCAGTGATCTCGTACGTCGTCCGCTCCGGGCGGTTGCCCTCACGATCGGTCCCGATCGAAGCCAGAAGTTCCTGCTTCTCCAACCGGGAAACCGTGTGATAGAGCGATCCCGGCTTGATTTTCACCAGCTGATCGCCCCGCCGCACCGAGGCGAGTTGGTACATCTCGTACGGGTGCATCGAACGCTCGGACAGCAGGCCCAGCACGGTGATTCCCAAAGGCGTCAGTGACACGTCACCCATGAGTCCCCCTCCCTGACAAGCCGCAGTTGCCTGACGAACCCTAATTGACCATTTCTTGACTATTCCACCCGAAATAGTCCACATGGAATATACGACCTCTGTCCGTCTCGATCAACCCGTTCGAATCGGACTAGCCTGTAGCGAGTGGACGATCATCACCTCGACATCATCCGACTTGCCTGGGCGCGTGAGCTGGGACTCGGCGACTCGGCACTGCGTCCGGCGCACACGGCCCGGGTCGTCGGCGACGACATCCACGTTCTCGATCTGGCAGGCTCCGGTGCGATCGTCGGGCCACAGTGGTTCATCGAGCGCACAGAGGGCATCTCCGTCGACGCACTACTGCAACCGACACGTCTCCTCGAGATCGCCGGCGATCACGGCGGGCGAATCACCGGTCCCGTCGATCTCGCTTTCCTCGGCGACTACACGGACGCGCCACCCGACGAGCAACTGCTGATTTCCCACGAGGTCGACGACGCCCTCGCCGTCGCTGCGCTGTGCCCACCCGACGACAGCACCACGGCCGACCTCGAGAACCGGACGCGGTGGTTCACCGCCGTCACCGATTCCACCGAGGTGCTCGGATGCGCGGCATACTCCGAATTTCAGGGATTCGTGGCAGATCTCACGACCCTGACTGCTCCTGCGCATCGCCGTCACGGAATCGGCTGCGCAGTAACGCTTCTCGCTGCGGAGGACGCTCTCGATTCCGGGTTGATCCCCCAGCTACGCACGAGTCGCGGCAGCGCGATCGCCGCGACGCTTCCACGTAAAGCCAAATTCGACGTTCTGGGGGCATACGCTCGGGTACACGTGCACCTGCCCAGTTGACACTCGAAATGACACTCGAACGAGAGGGACCGCAGATGAGTACGGAAGACGGCGCGAGCGAACCGACATTCGTCGAAGAGGGTCGTGAATTCAAACGCGACACCAACTACATCCCGACCCGGATCACCGAGGACGGTCGCGACGGTTACCCCGTCGAACCGGGGCGATACCGGTTGATCGTGGCACGTGCCTGCCCGTGGGCAAACCGCGCCATCATCGTCCGCCGCCTGCTCGGCCTCGAAGACGTACTGTCGATGGGCATCTGCGGTCCGGTTCACGACAAGCGAAGCTGGACTTTCGATCTCGACCCGGGCGGCGTCGATCCCGTACTGAAGATCCCGCGACTAGAGGACGCGTACTTCGCCCGAGATCCCGAATACCCCAGGGGAATCACGGTGCCCGCCATGGTGGAGATCGCGACGGGCAAGGTGGTCACGAACGACTACCCACAGATCACCCTCGACTTCTCGACGCAATGGAAGAAGTACCACCGCGAAGGCGCACCGGATCTGTACCCGGAGCCTCTGCGAAACGAAATCGACGAAGTGGCCGAGTACGTGTTCCGCGACGTCAACAACGGCGTCTACCGCTGCGGTTTCGCCGGTTCACAGCAGGCGTACGACGAGGCATACGACACGCTGTTCGCCCGCCTCGACTGGCTCACCGAACGTCTTGCCCGGCAACGCTTCCTGGTGGGAGACACCATCACCGAGGCCGATGTGCGCCTGTTCACCACGCTGGCGCGATTCGATCCCGTCTATCACGGCCACTTCAAGTGCAACAGAAGCAAACTCAGCGAGATGCCGGTGCTGTGGGACTACGCACGCGATCTGTTCCAGACTCCCGGATTCGGTGACACCATCGACTTCACACAGATCAAAGCGCACTACTACATCGTGCATTCCGAGATCAATCCCTCCGGAATCGTGCCCAAGGGACCGGAATTGACGCACTGGCTCGAACCGCACGGCCGCGAACAGTTGGGTGGCCGACCGTTCGGGGACGGCACACCGCCTCACCCGCCCATCCCGTCGGAAGTGGTTCCAGCAGAGCACTGGGCCACCAGATAGGTCGCGGCGGCTACTCCCCTGCGTACGTGCCGAAACTCCAGTACACACCTTCGGGATCACGGCAGGTGAACCCCCGCGAACCGTAGTCCTCGTCGCGCAATCCCTGCGTGATCGTGGCGCCCGCCGCGACAGCGCGTTCGTGGAGTGCATCAGCTGCGTCCGCGTCGTCCACGACGATGTACACCGAACCGATTCCAGGCGGCAGGCCCGCGATCGCCGAATCGGTGCGCGGCGAACCCAGCATGATGCCGCCACCGCCCGGCCAGTCGAGTTGGGCGTGGTCCACCACGTCTCCCTCGCCGTAGACGACCTTCTCCACGAAACCGAAGGTGCTCACCAGAAAGTGGATTGCAGCCCGGGCGTCGAGGTAGCGCAGTGTCGGCCAGATGGTCGTCGAACGAGATTCCGAAGTGGCGGTCATAACACTCGAACTCCTGCCTGGGAAAACTCACGAAGAAAACCGAGTCTCGTACGAGCCTATGGCCCCTGCGATCACCGCCGCTACCGAAAACTTCACCTATTCTCGAGATACGGTCCACCTCGCTTCAGAGGAGGACAACTGTGGAGGGGCAGCAATGAGCAAGTCGACGAACAACGACAGCGGGCGTATCGAGAAGGTCCTCGTTTCCGTTCTCGACAACGGAAGCCGCCTGCAAGCGCCCGCAGTAGCCAAATACGTCAACCACGTCCGTAAGGCGCACCCCGACGAGTCACCTGCTCAGATCGTCGAGCGGATGGAGAAGATGTTCATTCTCGCCGTGACCGGAAGCGGCAGTGCCGTCGGCGCCACGGCCGCGGTGCCGGGCGTCGGAACAGTCGCGTCCATCGCTGCAGTCGGTGCGGAATCGGCTTTCTTCCTCGAAGCGTCGGCGCTGCTCACATTGGCAATAGCGTCTGTCCACGGAATCTCCGTGCAGGATCATCAGCAACGACGTGCCCTGGTACTGGCAGTCGCACTCGGCGAATCCGGCATGGAGATCGTCCAGAAGGCCACCGGGATCACGGCCAAGAACTGGGGAACGGCAATCACGAGCAAGATTCCCGGACCCACGATGAGGGGAATGAACAGCACCCTCGTGCGGAAATTCGTGACCAAATACGCCGCCAAGCGCAGCGCACTGATCCTCGGCAAGCTCGTTCCCGCCGGAATCGGTGCGGTCATCGGCGGTGCGGGTAACCGAGCCATCGGCAAGGGCGTCGTCAAGAATGCGCGCGAAGCCTTTGGACCCGCACCGGCCAGGTGGACCGATCACCTGATCGTGATGCCTGCCGACGATGCCGCAGTGCTTCCCCAGACGGA
The DNA here is from genome assembly GCF_009707305.1 of Rhodococcus sp. AQ5-07. Taxonomy (NCBI): domain Bacteria; kingdom Bacillati; phylum Actinomycetota; class Actinomycetes; order Mycobacteriales; family Nocardiaceae; genus Rhodococcus; species Rhodococcus sp. AQ5-07. The sequence continues at coordinate 2,860,436 of NZ_CP046099.1, forward strand.
GACACGCCGGGCCATCCGCAGATAGCCGTCCGGGCCGTAGGCTCGCATCACGTATTCGCCGCCGACCCGGGAGCAGCATTGACGAACACCGCAATGGGATCCTTCTCTGCCCCCATCGAGATTCGTGGGTTGACGAAGACGTTCAAGGCGGCGCGCGCGGTCAACGACCTGAGCTTCGACGTTCAGGCGGGCTCGATCACCGGGTTTCTCGGCCCGAACGGTTCGGGCAAGACGACCACGTTGCGGATGCTCCTCGGACTGGTGTCACCGACGTCGGGATCGGCCACGATCAACGGCACTCCGATGCGTTTGCTGTCCAACCCGGCCCGGACCGTCGGCGCAGTACTCGACGTCGGCAGTCTCCATCCGAAACGAACGGCGCTCGGACACCTCGAGATCTACGCGGCCGCTATCGGCACGCCGACTCAGCGCGCGGCGCAGGTGCTGGACATGGTCGGTCTGAGTTCGGTCGGAGCCCACAAGACCGGCACCTTCTCGCTCGGGATGCGCCAACGCCTGATCCTTGCCACCGCGATGCTCGGTGATCCCGAGATCCTCGTGCTCGACGAACCCGCGAACGGACTCGACCCCGAGGGCATGGCGTGGCTACGTCAGTTCCTGCAGACCTTCGCCGGTTCCGGCCGAACGGTTCTGATCTCGAGTCACGCGCTTCGTGAAGTGGAAGCGACCGTCGACAGCGTGGTCATCGTCAGCGCCGGCTCACTCGTCTACCAAGGGACCATGGACGAACTTCGTCGCTCCCAGCGCAGTCGACTTCTCGTCTCGTGTTCCAACCCAGCGCTCCTCGCCACGGCACTGGCCGCTCGGGGAATCATCGACGCCCAGATCACGCAGGACGGACGGCTCGCCGTGGGCGGCACCGACACGTCGGTGCTCCCACCGGTGGCGTCGGCGGCCGGTGTCACGATCTTCGGTGTCGCGACCGAAGGCGCAGATCTCGAGCAACTGTTCCTCGCGATGACAACACCGCAGTACGCGGTTCCCCAGGTCGGATACCACCGCCCACCCGGTCCCGGTTCCGGACCGGGCTATTACGGCCCTGCCGCATACGGACCTTCCGGAGGACACAGATGACCACGCTCGTGCGCGCGGAGACACTCAAAGTTCTCACCCTGCGCTACTGGTGGGCACTGGCTATCGCACCGGTGGTCGTGGCCGTGCTGATTGCTGCCTCGACTCGGACGTTCGTCGAAGTCGTGGCCGATTCGGCCGACACCAATTTCGACGTCGATGTCGTGTCCACCGGCGTCAGCCTCGGTGTCTCCAACACGCTTGTCCTGGTGTTCGCGGCCGTCTTCGGAGCACTCACCGCCGGATCCGAATTCGGCTACAAGACTCTCACCACGACGTTCCTCACAGCTCGTGGCCGCGACGGAGTTCTCGGCGCAAAACTTGCCGTCGTCGCGGTATTCGCCGTCGGCTACGCACTGGCGGTCGAAGTAGTCAGCATCGGCGCGATGTTGCTCTTCGGCCGGGACTTCAGCTTCACCACCGATCTCTTCGCCATCTGCGCCGCAGGCATCCTGGCGTGTGCGCTGTGGGCACTACTCGGCGCCGGGGTGGCCCTGCTCACCGGTTCGTCGATGGCCGGTGCCCTCTCGGTCATCCTGTGGTTCGTCTTCGGTGAATGGATCGTCCGCGCCGTGCTGCTCGCGATGGATCTCGGTGGGATCGGGGCCGCGCTTCCGGTGTCGGCCACGATCGGCACCATGGTCAATGCGGCACCGTCGATCAACGTCGACGCGTTTGCGTCCTGGCCGAGCGGCCCGATGATGCTGGCCGCTTGGGTAGTTCTGTTCTGCGGGCTCGGTTGGCTACGGACCAGGACCCGCGACATCACCTGAAAAAGCTGTCTGGGGCCGGGTCTACCGTGGATCTCGATGAACACGATCAACACGGACAGTCCGGTAGCTGGAGAGGTGGATCGAGCTCCGGGCTGGATCCGCCGCTTGGCCCACGCATGCTGGTTGCACCGAAGAGTTGCGATCGGCGCGCTACTCGTTACGGTCATCGCCTCTGCGATCGACATCTCGTTTCCTCTCCTGACCCGCTATGCGCTCGACGCCGCAAGCCAGGAGAACCCGGGCAAGGTGATCGGGTTCGTCGCGTCGGCGATCGCGTTGCTCGCGATCGTCCGCTTCGCGTGCCAGTACGGCCGACGGATGCTTGCCGGCCGACTCTCGCTCGACGTTCAACACGACTTGCGGCTCGCCCTGCTCGGTTCGCTGCAACGCCTCGACGGACGCGGGCAGGATCAGATCCGCACAGGCCAGGTGGTCTCCCGGTCCATCACGGATCTGCAGCTCGTCCAGGGTTTACTCGCGATGGTGCCGATGTCCGCGGGAGCGCTCCTGCAATTCGTGCTGGCGATCGGCATCATGGCGTGGCTCTCGCCGCTGTTGACTCTCGTCGCTGTCGCCGTCATCCCAGCAGTAGGGCTGGTGGTGTTCCTGATGCGACCGATGCTCTTCGCCGCAACATGGTCCGCGCAGCAGCGGGCCGCCGACCTCGCCCAACACGTCGAGGAAACTGTCACCGGCGTTCGCGTCGTCAAGGGATTCGGGCAGGAACAACGAGCCGTCGACCAGCTGGAGAAACACAGCCGCACGCTGTACTCCGAGCGCCTTCGCGCCGCGTGGTTGAACGCGAAATTCGCGCCAACCATGGCCGCCTTGCCCCAGCTCGGGCAGGTGGGAGTGATCGCTCTCGGCGGGTATCTCGCACTGCACGACAAGATCACCGTGGGAACGTTTCTCGCGTTCGCCACCTACATCGTGACGATGACCGGAGTCACCCGAACTCTGTCGTCGGTCATCGTCATGGCGCAGCTGGCGCGCGCCGCTGTAGAGCGTGTCTACGACGTCATCAACGCTCAGCCGGACATCGCCGATCCAGACCATCCGGTGGACCTGCCCGACGGTCCTCTCGGAGTCACCTTCGACGACGTGGCATTCGGATTCGACACCGAACGCGACGTCCTGACCGGGCTGAACCTCCGCATAGAACCGGGCGAGACCGTCGCCGTCGTGGGTCCGGCCGCGTCGGGCAAGACCGCGTTGTCCTTGCTTCTCCCGCGGTTCTACGCACCGACTTCGGGTGCGGTGACAGTCGATACCGCCGGCGAGACGTTCCCCATCGGCGAACTGCGCAGTGAGCAACTTCGTGCCGCCGTCAGCCTCGTCTTCGACGAGCCCTTCCTGTTCTCGGACACCATTGCCGCCAACATCGCACTTGGCCGCGAGGACGCCTCCGACGAGGACATCCGCGACGCAGCAGCACTGGCACAGGCAGATTCGTTCATCGAGGCACTCCCGGACGGATACGACACCGTTGTCGGTGAACGAGGTCTGACGCTGTCGGGCGGCCAGCGTCAGCGCATCGCACTTGCCAGGGCACTGCTCGTCGACCCACGGATCCTGGTCCTCGACGACGCGACCTCCGCAGTCGATGCGGCTACCGAAGCCGCGATCTTCGACGCGTTCCGGGCCAGACGGCGCCAGACCACGCTCATCCTCGCTCACCGGCGGTCCACCCTGACGCTCGCAGACCGGGTCGCGGTTCTCGACGGCGGACGGATCATCGACTCCGGAACCGTGGACGAACTGGAAGCGCGATGTCCGCTCTTTCGTGCTCTGTTCTCCTCGCCGCCGGAACTACCGGCCGAACTCGACGATGTCGACTCCGATGCTTTCGGACGTGACCGCAGCGAGCCGACAACCGAGCAGTTGTGGCCGCAGGCACCGGAATCCGAAGCCGACAGCACAGCCGCTACGACGCAGGGTGCGGGCGGACCGATGGCCGGAGCGCTCAGCGGAATCGCGGTGACGCCGTCCCTGCGGGCAGCAGTCGATGCTCTCCCACCCGCACGCGAAGACCCCGGAATCGCTCCTGAGAGCCTGCGCGAATCGAATCCACAGTTCTCACTCCGACAGATCTTGACGCCGGTCCGCTGGGTTCTACTGGCGGTTGTCGTGTGCCTTGCCCTGGACTCCGCAGCGGCGATCGCATTTCCCTCCCTCGTCAGATACGCGATCGACCACGGAGTCGTGACCGCGGACAGCAGCACGCTCTGGATAGCGACGGCATTCGGCGCCCTCCTGGTCGCCGCGGACTGGGTCGTCGTCGCGGTCATGACGGTGCTCACCGCCCGGGCCGGCGAACGCGTGTTGTTCGGGCTCCGCGTACGCAGCTATGCACACCTACAGCGTCTGGGTCTGGACTACTACGAACGTGAATTGTCCGGGCGCATCATGACGCGCATGACCACCGACGTCGACGCGCTGTCGTCGTTCATCCAAACCGGCATGTCGACGGCGATCGTGAGCGTCCTGACCGTCGGCGGCATTTCGATCGCACTCCTGGCGACCGACGTGACGCTCGGGCTGGTGGCGCTGGCCGTCATCCCACCGCTCGTGGTTGCGACCGTGATCTTCCGCAAGATCTCCTCGGTTGCCTACAGCCAGTCCCGCGAACGGATCTCGCTCGTCAATGCCGACTTCCAGGAGAACATCGCCGGTCTGCGAGCGGCTCAGGCCTACCGCCGCGAAGAAGGTGCGGCGCGTAGGTTCGCAGAACGCTCCGAGAGCTACCGCCGATCGCGGATGCGGTCGCAGCGAGCCATTTCGATCTACTTCCCGTTCATCTCGTTCCTGTCCGACCTCGCGTTGGCCGCAGTGGTGTTCGTCGGCGCGCACCAGATCGCCAACGGGTCGACGTCACCCGGCGTACTGATCGCGTTCGTGCTCTACCTCGGCCTGCTGTTCGGACCGATTCAGCAACTCTCACAAGTGTTCGATGGTTACCAACAGGCAAACGTCGGATTGCAACGAATCGGTGACCTTCTGCGTACTCGGAGTTCGATCGAAACAGCCGACAGCGAGGATCTGATCGCGATCTCCGGACGGCTCGACGGCGCCGTTTATCTCGACGGGGTCGGGTTCCGGTACTCGGGTGCGGACGTCGACGCCCTCTCCGATTTCGATCTGCAGATTCCGCCGGGCACGACGGTTGCCCTCGTCGGCAGAACTGGTGCCGGGAAGTCGACGGTGGTGAAGTTGCTCGCCCGCTTCTACGACCCGACGTCCGGATCCGTCGACGTGGACGGAACCGACATCCGGAACTTCCACCTCTCGCAGTACCGACGTCGCCTCGGCGTGGTCCCGCAAGAGGCGCATCTGTTCACCGGCACGGTCGCCGACAACATCGCGTACGGGAGGCCGTCGGCGTCGCGCGCGGAGATCGAGGAAGCGGCGCGTTCCGTCGGCGCACTGAATTCGATAGCCGACATGCGTGGAGGCATGAATCATCCCGTCGGCGAGCGCGGCCAGGGGCTCTCGGCGGGCCAACGCCAACTGATCGCATTGGCCCGTGCCGAACTGGTCGACCCGGACCTTCTGCTCCTCGACGAGGCGACCGCGACGCTCGATCCCGCGACCGAACGAATGGTGCTCGAAGCAAGTCGGTCGGTCACCCGGAAACGGACTTCCGTCGTCGTAGCTCACCGCCTCGCGACAGCTGCCCGAGCGGACCTCGTTGTCGTAGTTGACCGGGGACGTATCGTTGAATACGGCCCGCACGATGTTCTGCGGTATGCCGGTGGTCACTACTCGGGACTCTGGGATGCATCGCAGGCGCGTGAGGGGAATAATCTGACGTCGAGAACTGTCATCGAAGGCAACCCCGTCGCGTGACAGTCGGCACGGATTTGTACCGCCGAGAGGTAGTGCGCGATCGCAAGATCACGGACTTCCGTGAGACAGCTCACAAATTGTGTGCCGCACAATTGCTCGTCACACGCTCGGGCTAATCTCATATATATAGGCGCTCTGATCGGGTACCGAAATAGAAACGAGGCGAACACCTGCCGTGAGCAGCAGTTCTACATCCCAATTCGGACAGAACCAGTGGCTGGTTGACGAGATGTACCAACGCTTCCAGGACGATCCGTCGTCCGTGGATCCCAGTTGGCACGAATTCTTGACCGATTACTCGCCGGACTCGGCGAACACGGGAGGTGGAAACGGGACTGCCTCGAACGGCAACGCGGCTGCACCCGCCGCTGTTGTAGCTCCGCCTGCTGCTCCCAAGGCCACGCCTCCCGCCCCCAAGACCGCACCTCCTGCGCCGCCTGCCAAGGCGGCCGCACCGGCCCCCGCGAAGACGGCAGCGCCCGCCGCGAAGGCCGCCCCCGCCAAGCCTGCAGCAGCCAAGCCTGCGGCCGCTCCCGCGAAGCCCGCTCCCGCCGGCGGAGCCGAGGAAACCAAGGTTCTCCGCGGCGCCGCAGCAGCAGTCGTCAAGAACATGTCGCTCTCGCTCGAGATTCCGACAGCAACCAGCGTGCGTGCCATCCCCGCGAAGCTGATGTTCGACAACCGCATCGTCATCAACAACCACCTCGCGCGTACCCGCGGCGGCAAGATCTCGTTCACCCACCTCCTGGGTTACGCGATCGTCCAGGCAGTCAACGCGTTCCCCAACATGAACCGGCACTTCGCCGAAATCGACGGCAAGCCGAACGCGGTCACCCCCGAGCACACCAATCTCGGACTCGCGATCGACCTTCCCGGCAAGGACGGCAACCGCTCACTGGTTGTTGCCGCCATCCGGAACACCGAGTCGATGAACTTCGTCCAGTTCCACGCGGCGTACGAGGACATCGTCCGACGCGCCCGTGAAGGCAAGCTCACCGGCGAAGACTTCACCGGCGTCACCATTTCGCTGACCAACCCGGGCGGCATCGGCACGGTTCACTCCGTTCCTCGCCTGATGAAGGGCCAGGGCGCCATCATCGGTGCCGGCGCGATGGAATACCCCGCCGAGTTCCAGGGCGCCAGCGACGAGAAGCTGGCCGAGATGGGCGTCGGCAAGTTGATGACTCTCACCTCGACCTACGATCACCGCATCATCCAGGGTGCCGAGTCGGGCGATTTCCTGCGCACGATCCACAACCTGCTGATCAGCGACGAGTTCTACGACGAGATCTTCCACGCGCTCGGCAACCCGTACGAGCCGGTGCGTTGGCGCAAGGACGTGCCGGAAGGCGCTGTCGACAAGAACACCCGTGTTCTCGAACTGATCGCTGCATACCGTGACCGCGGCCACCTCATGGCCGACACGGACCCGTTGCAGTTCGTCAAGGACAAGTTCCACAGCCACCCCGACCTCGACGTCATCAGCCACGGCCTGACGTTGTGGGATCTGGACCGCGAGTTCAAGGTCGGCGGCTTCCACGGCCAAGAGAAGATGAAGCTGCGCGACGTGTTGAGCGTGCTGCGCGACGCGTACTGCCGCCACGTCGGCGTCGAGTACACGCACATCCTCGAGACGGATCAGCGTCAGTGGATCCAGGACCGCGTCGAGGGCCATCACGCCAAGCCTTCGGTCGCTCAGCAGAAGTACATCCTGAGCAAGCTCAACGCCGCCGAGGCCTTCGAGACGTTCCTGCAGACCAAGTACGTCGGCCAGAAGCGCTTCTCGCTCGAAGGCGCCGAAGCCGTCATCCCGATGATGGACGCCGTGATCGACCAGGCCGCCGAGCACCAGCTCGACGAGGTCGTCATCGGAATGCCGCACCGTGGCCGTCTCAACGTGCTTGCCAACATCGTCGGCAAGCCGTACTCCAAGATCTTCACGGAGTTCGAGGGCAACATGAACCCGGCAGCCGCTCACGGCTCCGGCGACGTGAAGTACCACCTGGGCGCCAGCGGAACGTACATCCAGATGTTCGGTGACAACGACATCGCTGTCTCCTTGACCGCCAACCCGTCTCACCTCGAGGCCGTCGACCCGGTTCTCGAAGGCCTGGTCCGCGCAAAGCAGGACATCCTCGACAAGGGCGAAGAAGGCTTCACCGTCCTGCCGCTCATGCTGCACGGTGACGCTGCATTCGCCGGTCAGGGCGTTGTCGCCGAGACGCTGAACCTCTCGCTGCTTCGCGGCTACCGCACCGGCGGCACCGTACACATCGTCGTGAACAACCAGGTCGGCTTCACCACCGCTCCGGAACATTCACGCTCGTCCGAGTACTGCACCGACGTCGCGAAGATGATCGCCGCACCGGTCTTCCACGTCAACGGCGACGACCCCGAGGCGTGCGTCTGGGTTGCTCAGCTGGCCGTCGACTTCCGTGAGAAGTTCGGCAAGGACGTCGTCATCGACCTCATCTGCTACCGCCGCCGCGGTCACAACGAGGGCGACGATCCGTCGATGACCCAGCCGGCGATGTACGACGTCATCGACACCAAGCGCAGCGTTCGTAAGAGCTACACCGAGTCCCTCATCGGCCGCGGTGACATCTCGCTCAAGGAAGCCGAAGACGCACTTCGCGACTACCAGGGCCAGCTCGAACGGGTGTTCAACGAGGTCCGTGAACTCGAGAAGTTCCAGCCCGAACCGTCCGAGTCCGTCGAACTCGACCAGACTCCCCCGGCTCGCCTGACCACGGCTGTCGCTCCCGAGGTCCTCGAGCGCATCGGTGATGCGTTCGTCAACGTCCCCGACGGCTTCACCGTTCACCCGCGCGTCAAGCCGGTTGCCGAGAAGCGCCGCGAGATGGCCCGTGAGGGACATGTCGACTGGGCGTTCGCAGAATTGCTCGCGTTCGGCTCGTTGGCCGAGCAGGGTGCCTTGATCCGCCTCGCCGGTCAGGACTCCAAGCGTGGAACGTTCACGCAGCGTCACTCGGTCCTCATCGACCGCAAGACCGGCAACGAGTACAGCCCGATCGCCAAGATCGCTGCCGACGCCGAAAACGGCGGCAAGTTCATGGTCTACGACTCCGCACTCACCGAGTACGCAGGTCTGGGCTTCGAGTACGGATACTCGGTGGGTAACCCCGACGCTCTGGTCCTGTGGGAAGCGCAGTTCGGTGACTTCGTCAACGGCGCGCAGACCATCATCGACGAGTTCATCTCTTCGGGTGAGGCCAAGTGGGGTCAGCTCTCCGACGTCGTGCTGCTCCTGCCGCACGGTCACGAGGGTCAGGGTCCGGACCACACCTCCGGTCGCATCGAGCGTTTCCTTCAGCTGTGTGCAGAAGGCTCGATGACCGTTGCGGTTCCGTCGACTCCGGCCAGCTACTTCCACCTGCTGCGTCGCCATCACCTAGACGGCATCCGCCGTCCACTGGTGGTCTTCACGCCCAAGTCGATGCTGCGTAACAAGGCTGCAGTCAGCAACGTCGAGGACTTCACGACGGGCAAGTTCCGTTCGGTCTTCGAGGAGCCTGCATTCGAGAGCGGCGAAAGCGCCCGCGAATCGGTCAAGCGGGTTCTGCTGGTCAGCGGCAAGCTGTACTGGGAGCTTCTGGCGAAGAAGCACAAGGACGAGCGTGACGACATCGCAATCGTGCGCATGGAGCAGCTCTACCCCGTGCCGAAGCGTCGTCTCAAGGAGACCCTGGACCGTTACCCGAATGCGGATCAGTTCCGTTGGGTTCAGGAAGAGCCCGCAAACCAGGGTGCGTGGCCGTTCCTCGGACTGGCTCTGCCGGATCTTCTGCCGGAGACCTTGACCGGCATCAAGCGCATCTCGCGTCGTCCGATGTCCGCTCCCTCTTCGGGATCGAGCAAGGTGCACGCGGTGGAGCAGCAGGAGATCTTGGACGAGGCGTTCCTGCCGACCAACTGAGCAGTGGCGTTCCTGCCGACCAAGTAAGCAGTGGCAGTACCCAAAGGCCGGGCCCCACATTCCGCAAGGAGTGTGGGGCCCGGCCTTTCTGCGTTCACGTCAATTCGATTGCAGCAGACCCAGATCCGGCCCGGCATCGAAGCCGACGGCGGCCAGTGCCAACGCGGGCAACGACTGAACCGTCAGGTCGATCAGTTCCTCGCGGGTGATTGCGGGCGCGCGGAGCCAACTGATGGTGGCTTCCTCGACAAACGCGATCCAACCTCGAACGGCCAACTCCACCTGAGGCGTTCGAGTCAGGCCGATCTTGGGGAGCTGATCGAGGGTTCTCTTGGCCATGATGTCGCGAGTCTGCTCGAACACCTCACGCATCTGCGGATCCCCGCTGGCGGTCCCCCGGAGCAGCGAGACGTAGGTATTGCGGTTCTCGGTCACGTAGTCGACGTACGACGCCAGCACCGATCGGAGGGTGAGCATCGGATCGTCCGACTCGCTCGGCTCCGTGCGCTGGAGCATCTGTTCACTGCTGTGTCGGACGATGGCGAGATGGAACTCGCTTTTCGACGCGAAGTAGTGGAACAGAAGCCCACGCGACACCCCCGCTTGATCGGCGATGTCCTCGACGGAAATCTGCTCGAGCGGCCGTTCGGCCAGCATGCGCGCCCCGAGGTCGATGAGTTGCGCTCGGCGTTGCGCAGGGTCGAGCCGCGTTCGCTTTACTGCGTCCATGCCCAATAGACTACTGAATATCCGTCAATAAGCTATTGACCATGACTCAATAAAGGCATATCGTTCCCTACATGAGTCTTCCAGTTACAGATACCTCAGCACCTGCCGCGGATACTCGCCACGTCGGCACACTGATCATCGGCAGCGGTTTCGCCGGTCTCGGTGCGGCGATCAAACTGGCACAGGCCGGCATCACCGACTATGTCGTTCTCGAGCGCGGCAACGACGTCGGTGGAACCTGGCGTGACAACAGCTACCCGGGCGCCGCGTGTGACGTGCCGTCGCATTTGTACTCGTACTCTTTTGCACTCAATCCGGAGTGGACGCGCTCCTTCTCCACCCAGCCCGAGATCTACAAGTACATCCAGTCGGTGGCCAACCGCCACAAGGTGCTCGACAAGCACATCTTCGACTGCGACGTTCTCTCAGCCCGATGGGACGAGTCGTCGGCTCAGTGGCACGTCAGCACCAACAAGGGTGAATTCGTCGCAAAGATCGTCGTCTCGGCCGTCGGCGCACTGTGTGAGCCTTCACTTCCGGACATCAAGGGCATCGACGGATTCAAGGGCGAGATCTTCCACTCCTCGCGCTGGAACCACGATGCCGATCTGACGGGCAAGCGCGTGGCCGTCATCGGAACCGGCGCCTCCGCCATCCAGATCGTGCCCGCTATCGGCAAGAAGGTCTCACACCTCGACGTGTACCAGCGCACGGCGCCGTGGATCCTGCCCCGCGCAGACCGCGAGTACACCAAGATCGAGCATCTCGCGTTCAAGTACCTCCCCGGCTTCCAGAAGTTGTGCCGCACCGGTATCTACTGGATGCGAGAGACGCAGGTCGTCGGCCTGGCCAAGGCGCCGGTCTTCATGAAGCCGCTGCAGTTCGCCGCCGAGCGTCACCTGAAGGCTCAGATCAAGGACAAGGATCTTCGTAAGAAGGTCATGCCCAACTTCCAGATCGGCTGCAAGCGCATGCTGATCTCGAACAACTACTTCCCCACCCTCGCCCAGGACAATGTCGACCTGGTGACCGAAGGCATCGAGGAGGTCACCGCCAGCGGGATCGTCTCGAAGACCGGCACCACCCGTGAGATCGATGCCATCGTCGTTGCGACCGGATTCCACGTCACCGACTCCCCCACCTTCGCGGGAATCTTCGGCAAGGACGGACGCTCGCTCGCCGAGGTCTTCGAAGAGACCGGCATGCAGGGATACAAGGGCGCGGCAGTTGCCAACTTCCCCAACATGTTCTTCCTGGTCGGCCCCAACACCGGCCTCGGACATTCGTCGATGGTCTTCATGATCGAGTCGCAGATCAACTACCTGGTCGACGCGATCGCCACCATCGACAAGTACGACATCGGCACCATCGAGGTGCGCAAGGACAAGCAGGACAAGTACAACAAGGACCTGCAGGCAGCTATGTCCAAGAGCGTGTGGAACAACGGCGGTTGCGCCAGCTGGTACATGGACAAGCACGGAAACAACACCACCCTGTGGCCTGGCTTCACCTTCCAGTTCCGCAATGCCACCAAGCATTTCGACCTCGCGGCATACCGCAGCGTCGCCACCTCGGATCTCGGCGCCGTCGGCACCGCGACCACTTCACAGATCGACCTCGACGACGAGAAGGCAGTAGCACAATGAGTGATTTTGCAGGCAAGGTCGTAGTCATCACCGGAGCGGGATCGGGCATCGGTCGCGCACTCGCACTGAACCTGGCCGGCCAGGGCGCCAAGTTGGCGATCTCCGACGTGGACACCGTCGGGCTCGCCGAGACAGCACGTCTGGTGGAGGCCATCGGCGCCGCGGTGAAGTCGGACCATCTCGACGTCACCCAGCGCGAGGCGGTTCTCGAGTACGCCGACGCGGTTGTCGCCCATTTCGGCAAGGTCAACCAGATCTACAACAACGCCGGAATCGCGTACCACGGCACCTTCGAGAAGTCCGAGTTCAAGGACTTCGAACGTGTCATGGACGTCGACTTCTGGGGAGTTGTCAACGGCACCAAGGCATTCCTTCCCCACGTCATCGCCTCCGGTGACGGGCACATCGTGAACGTGTCGAGCCTCTTCGGTCTGCTGTCGATGCCGGGTCAGAGCGCCTACAACTCGGCCAAGTTCGCCGTTCGCGGTTTCACCGAGTCGCTTCGCCAGGAAATGCTGATCGCCAAGCACCCGGTGAAGGTGACCTGTGTGCACCCGGGCGGAATCAAGACCGCCATCGCACGCAACGCCACCGCAGGTCCGGGCGAAGATCTTGCGGTCTTCTCCGAGTTCTTCGACCGCAAGCTCGCGCGCACCACTCCGGAGGACGCCGCCAAGACGATCGTCAACGGTGTTCGCAAGAGCAAGCCGCGAGTTCTCATCGGGATGGACGCAATCGCACTCGACGCCTGGGTTCGCCTCGTAGGATCGGGCTACCAGCGCATCGTCGCGATCGTCGCCGGCCGAATGATGCCCAAGTCCAGCTGAGTTCGTTTCACAGCGTCGTTCGTTTCACAGCGCAGTTCGCATAAAGAGTCAGGAGCCCTGCCGGTGAGCACGTTCACCCTTCCGCTGCCCGTGGTCGCATTCTTGTTGAAGCCGTACTTCCGTCTGGCTTTCAACTCGCGGCTGCCGTATCGGATTCAACGTCTGCTGCTCGAGGCCGGGGCACCGCTACAGCAGGTTCCAGCGGGCGCCGTCGTGCGCCCGCTGGAGCTGGCTTGCCGACCGGCTGAGAAGATCACCGTCGGCGCAACCGAGCGCCCCACCGCAGTTCTCTACCTGCACGGCGGGGCGTACACGCTGGGTTCGCTGGCCACACACCGTTCTCTCGCAGCTCATCTCGCCCGTGAGTCGTCCAGTGCGGTCTTCACCTTGGACTACCGTCTCGCGCCGGAGAATCCGTATCCCGCCGCTCTCGACGACGCGGTCTCAGCCTTCATGCAGTTAGTCACCGAGTTCGACTATTCGGAAGACCGCGTTGCCATTGCCGGCGATTCGGCCGGTGGCGGTTTGGCCGCGGCGACCGCTCTGCGTCTGATCGAGCGTCACGGCGTGACCCCCGGCGCGCTCGCACTGATCTCGCCGTGGGTCGATCCCGGCGATCGGGGTGCTACCAAAAAGGCCGACCTGGTGGTCAACACAGCTTGGTCCTTCGATGCCGCCGACGCTTACCTTGCCGGCGGCGACCGTACTGATCCTGGCTACGCGCCGACGCACGGCAAGCTCGACGGGTTGCCGCCCACCAGGATTCACGTCGGTTCCGAGGAGGTCCTCTACCCGCAGATCATGACGTTCACCGACAAGCTCTCCGCTGCCGGCGTCGACGTGTCCCTGGTGGAGTACGCACGACTGTGGCATGTGGCTCACGCACAGGCGTCACTGGTGAAGGAAGCAGCAGACGCCGTTGCCGACCTCGGCCAGTTCATCGCATCGAAACTGATTCGTGCCAAGGATGATTCGAGTTCAGCAGTGGGATCGAACAGTCACTGACGGGTGGCCCACTCCGTCCATGTCACTGACGGGTGGCCCACTCCGTCCATGTCACTGACGGGTGTCCCACCAGGTTCGGGCCACTTCCGGGGCTGACGTCTTGCCAGTCCGCACCTGCTCGATCATTGCGGCGAGATCAGTGGTGGACAGTTCACCCGCAACGACGCTGAGCGCCTTGACAGCCGAATCTCCCAGTGCGCCCGCCCGAAAGAGCGGAACGACATTCTGCGCAGCCAGAACGTGATTCGAATCAGCGAGCACTGTGACGGCGTCGGATTGTGCCAGCGCTGACAGCGTCGTGGTTCCGAATACCTGTGCACCGGGTACGTCTGCCGGCGTTGCCTGATCGACGCCGGCGAAGACACACTCGGCGCCCTCGGCCAACTGTTCCACTGCCCCGTCCTCGACGAATCTCGCGGAGACGAGCGGCGTCGCCGCGGCGCACGAAGGAGCAAAGGCTTCTATCGTCTTCACTCCCAACGACTGTGCGTATGCGGTGTCGAGTGCGAGGACCGCACGATCTTCGGCCATCGCATAGTCGGAGACCGAAAGACCCTCCGGCAGAGAGCGACTCAAGGCTTCGAAGACGTCGTCGGCCTTGCGGGCCGGGGATGACGGGTCGTAGTGATCGAGCAGCGCACCGGTGAACTCGGGCACCAAGGTGACTCGCGCTGCGTCCAGAGCCTCGAGTGATTGGGTTCTGCCTCCACCCACCGATTCGACGCGAGCCGACAGACCGGAGGATGAGAGCACCGTCGAATACACCTCGGCCAACACCGAACTCTCCACTGATGCGTCAGCAGCCACCACGATCTGGTCACGAGACTCCGCTCCGGCGCTCTCTACCACCGAATCACCGTTTGCGCATCCGCTGAGAATTGGCAGGACCATCAGTGCTGCAACAACAGTCGAATACTTCGTGCGTGTGCTCTTCACCGAAATCCTCACATCCAATCCCATGGATCGAAAACCGTGCCATGTCGGTACCTATCGTTACACTTGTCGGGCGATGCGCGGTAACCAGTCCTGACGCAGCCACTCGGTGGCGGCGCCGTCGAAGCCACTCGGGTGGCTTCGCCACAAGGGGATGGTTTCCGACGCCCGAAACACGGGACGCCCGAAAAACCGGAAGGACGCTCATGCGCACCTCACGATTTCGTTCCAACCGTTGGCTCGTAGCCGCGGCAACCGTTGTCTCTCTCACTGCACTGACAGCGTGCGGTAGCAGTGACGGTGACTCCAACAGCGATCCCAACGCGGTCGTCGTCGGCTCCGCCAACTTCACCGAATCCGAGACGATCGCCAACATCTACGCCGAAGCACTGCGTGTCAACGGGTTCGATGTGTCCACGTCGTTCAACGTCGGCAGCCGTGAGGCGTACATTCCGGCGCTCAAGGACGGGTCGATCAGCGTCATTCCGGATTACACGGGAAATCTCCTGCAGTACTTGGATCCCGACAGCACGGCCACCAGCTCCGCTGATGTCCTCGCCGCTCTTCCCGCAGCTCTCGGGTCGGAATTGGCAATTGCGACGCCTGCATCCGCCGAGGACAAGGACGCCGTCGTCGTCACCAAGGAAACCGCTGAGAAGTGGAACCTGAAGACGATCGCCGATCTGGCTCCGCATTCCGCCGAGGTCAAGTTCGGCGCTCCGGCCGAGTTCCAGGAACGTCCAGCCGGATTGCCCGGTTTGAAGTCCAATTACGGTCTCGACATCTCGGCAGCCAACTTCGTCCCGATCGCCGACGGCGGTGGACCGGCAACAGTGAAGGCTCTCTCGTCCGGCGACATCACGGCGGCAAACATCTTCACGACGTCTGCCTCCATCCCGGCAAACAACTTCGTGGTTCTCGAAGACCCGAAGAACAATTTCCCGGCTCAGAACGTGGTGCCGGTGCTGCGCGCGTCGAAGTCTTCCGACAAGTTGAAGACAGTCCTCGATGCGGTGTCCGCCAAGCTCACCACCGAAGAGTTGTTGGCACTCAACGTCCAGGTGTCCGGCGACACCAAGACGGAGCCTGCAGCGGCGGCCAAGGCGTGGGTGACGGCGCAGGGCCTCGACAAGCCGGTCTCGTAGTCACGTGATCACATTCGAGGGCGTCACCAAGCAGTACCCGGACGGCACCACCGCCGTCGACCGTCTCGATCTCACCATCGAGGCCGAGTCGTTCACGGTGTTCGTGGGGCCGTCCGGGTGCGGCAAGACGACGTCGATGCGCATGATCAACCGGATGATCACACCGACGTCGGGCAAGATCTTCGTCGACGGTCGTGACATCGCCCAGACCGACGCGGTGAAGCTGCGTCTCGGCATCGGGTACGTCATCCAGAACGCCGGCTTGCTTCCGCATCGCACCGTGATCGACAACGTCGCAACAGTTCCGGTACTGCGCGGTGAGTCCCGCCGCGCAGCGCGCAAAGCCGCGTTGGGGGTACTCGAACGAGTCGGTCTGGACATCTCCCTTGCCACCCGCTATCCCGGGCAACTCTCGGGTGGGCAGCAACAACGTGTGGGAGTTGCGCGAGCATTGGCTGCCGATCCGCCGATCCTGTTGATGGACGAGCCCTTCAGCGCCGTCGACCCGGTGGTGCGTGAGGATCTGCAGACCGAAATGCTCCGTCTTCAAAGCGAACTGAAGAAGACGATCGTCTTTGTCACCCACGACATCGACGAGGCAGTCAAACTCGGTGATCACATTGCCGTCTTCGGTCCCGGCGGGCGGCTTCAGCAGGTTGCGGCACCTCGCGACGTGTTGGCCGCACCGGCAACGGATTTTGTCGCCGGATTTGTCGGACGCGATCGCGGATATCGGGGATTGTCGTTCCGCGCTGCCGACGAGGTTCCGTTACACCCCGTACGCACGGCCGTCGAGAACGAATTGAAGGCTCTGCGTCTCGAATTGGGCGAGTGGGTTCTCGTGGTCACGGACAGCGGAAGTCCACAGGGATGGATCGACGTGACCGGCGTCGAAGGCCTGCGCTCGGGACGCACTCTCGCGCAGTCGACGTCGGCCGGTGGTTCGTTGTTCTCCCCCGGCGGTGATCTGCGCCAAGCACTCGATGCGGCAATCTCGTCCCCTTCCGGTATCGGCGTTGCCGTCGACGGCGAGGGAGCGGTCATCGGCGGGATCCTCGGGTCCGAAGTCGTGGCGAAATTGGCAGATCAGCGTCGACGCGAGGACGAGGAACGCAACCGAGTCGCCTTCACCGAGGGATTCGGGGCGTAGCGGCATGCGCTGGCTCATCGACAATTTCTCGACGGTCGTGGACTACTCGAAGACCCATCTGTATCTGGCGCTGCTGCCCTTGTTGATCGGTCTCCTGATTGCTGTTCCGGTCGGAACAGCGATCCGCAACGTCAGATGGCTGCGCCGAATCACGTTGACCCTGGCGAGCATTGCGTTCACGATTCCGTCGCTCGCGCTGTTCGTCACCATCCCCCAGCTGTTCGGACTCAAGACCCTTGATCCGCTCAACGTCGTGATCGCACTGAGCGTCTATGCGACGGCACTGCTCATCCGGGCCGTGCCCGAAGCACTCGATTCGGTGCCGGACAACGTCATCGACGCTTCCACCGCCGTCGGGTTCACACCGCTACGACGCGCCCTGACGGTCGAGTTGCCGTTGGCACTGCCGGTGATGATCGCGAACATCAGAGTTATTGCCGTTACCAATATTTCGCTGGTTTCGGTCGGATCGCTGATCGGAATCGGCGGGCTGGGAGTTCTGTTCAAACAGGGCTACGACCGCGACTACCCGGACCAGATCGTTGCCGGCATCATCGCGATTGTCGTGCTGGCCCTGGCGCTCGACCTGATCCTGTATCTGATCGGCCGATTCCTGACCCCGTGGACCAGAACATCGACCTCGTCGAAGGTCCCCGCCGTCGTGGCTGCCGAGGGGGAACCCGTATGAGCATCTTCACCGGAGCCTGGGACTTCATCGTCGATCCCGGAAATTGGAGCGGCGACACCGGAATCGGCACCCGCATCCTCCAGCACCTCTGGTACAGCGTTCTGGCCGTGGCGCTTTCGGCTGTGATCGCGGTGCCCATCGGATTACTCATCGGCCATCTGCGCCGCGGTGAGATCGTGGTCGTCAGTCTGGTCAACGCACTGCGGTCGCTGCCCACTCTCGGCCTGCTGACCTTCCTCGTTCTTCTCATGGGCCTGGGAGTGATGCCGCCGATTCTCGCCCTCGTCATCCTCGGCATTCCCCCACTACTCGCCGGCACGTACGCCGGAATTGCCAGCGTCGACCGCGGCGTCGTCGAGGCCGCGCGGGCGATGGGTATGACCGAACTCCAAGTGCTCTTCCGCGTCGAGATACCCAATGCGCTGCCATTGGTTCTCGGCGGACTGCGTAACGCGACACTGCAGGTGATTGCCACGGCAACGGTCGCCGCCTACGTCAACCTCGGCGGCCTCGGCCGGTACATCTTCGACGGTCTCGCGCTCTACAAGTACGACCGAGTGGTCGTCGGCGCAATCCTGGTCGCGGTTGTGGCTCTGGTCGTGGACGGCTTACTGGCGCTGGTGGTCTGGGCATCGGTTCCCGGGACCGGCAGGCTGCGCCGAACACCCGACCTCACTCGTCTGTAGATCGGTACATACGAAAAGCCCCGATCGGAACCTTGTGTGCGGGTCCCGATCGGGGCTTTCGTAGTCCCTCTTAGCTGGTCACGCCCTCAGCATGCGCTGCGGCCGCGACGGCTTCCGCTACTGCGGGTGCCACGCGAGGGTCGAGTGGGCTGGGGACGATTTTGTCCGCCGCCAACTCGTCGCCGACCACCGACAGGATTGCCTCGGCGGCAGCGAGCTTCATACCTTCGGTGATGCGACGGGCGCCGGCGTCGAGCGCGCCCTTGAACACACCGGGGAAGGCGAGAACATTGTTGATCTGGTTCGGGAAATCACTGCGACCCGTAGCCACGATCGCCGCGTACTTCGACGCGGTTTCGGGGTGAATCTCCGGGTCCGGGTTGGAGAGCGCGAACACGATCGACTCGGGAGCCATCGAAGCGATGAGCTCCTCGGGGATCTTGCCCGCCGAGACACCGAGGAACACGTCGGCACCTTCGAGAGCCTCGATGGCACCACCGTGCAGGTCGCGGGGATTGGTGCGGGCCGCGAGTTCTGCCTTCACGTCGTTGAGGTCGCTGCGCTCACCCGAGATGATGCCCTTCGAATCCAGCACGATGACGTCGCTGATTCCGGCGGCGAGCAGGATGTTCGCGCAGGCAACACCCGCAGCACCGGCGCCGGAGATGACGACCTTGAGTGTGGTGATGTCGCGGCTCTGGACCTTCACGGCGCCCTTGAGGGCAGCGAGGACCACGATGGCGGTTCCGTGCTGATCGTCGTGCATGACGGGGCAGTCGAGGGCTTCGATGACGCGCTTTTCGATCTCGAAGCAACGCGGCGCCGAAATGTCCTCGAGGTTGACCGCGCCGAAGCTCGGGCGCAGACGGATGAGCGTCTCGACGATCTCGTCGGGATCCTTGGTGTCGAGAACCAGCGGAATGGAGTTCAGTCCGGCGAAGTTCTTGAACAGTGCCGACTTGCCCTCCATGACGGGCAGCGACGCGCGGGGGCCGATGTCGCCGAGTCCGAGAACCGCGGTTCCGTCGCTGACCACGACGACGAGTCGGTTGGTCCACGTGTATCGATCGGCGAGGGTTTCGTCTGCAGCGATGGCGCGGCTCACCTGAGCAACACCCGGCGTGTAGGCGATCGAGAGGGCCCGCTGCGTATCGAGCGGCGCGGTGGTCTCGACCGAGAGCTTGCCACCGACGTGAGCGGCAAAGATTTCTTCGTCGGTCAACTCGACCTTGGGTACGTTGATGGCTTCAGTCACGAGGGACACGATGACACTCCTGATTAGTCCAGCCTCAAGCGGGGCTGGGTTACTGGGAAGTAATCCTTCGGACCGCTGCGAAACCACGTTCACAACGGTCAGAGATCATTTCTTCCGCGAACGACTACTGAGAAGAAGAGCATTCGGCGTGCGCGAGAAAGTGGGCCGCAATACATCCGAAGCGTCATGGTGTGGGGCGGGTGAGCCCTGGCGTATCCATGCAATCTAGGTTTCGGGAGAAATTCTGACGAAACCTGCACTTCGGGGCCGGGCTGTGGCGCCGCCTCGAAGTAACTCCAGTTTGCCACCAGAGTCGGATCACAATCAAATCCTCCAAGCGGTCGGATTCCTCACCACACTCGAACCCGAGCCGTCATCCCCACCGTGTCATCCCCACCGTGTCATCCCACCCAGTCATCCCCACCGTGTCATCCCCACCCAGTCATCCCCACCACTGCGTCACCAACAACAGCCCCGCCACCACGAGCACGACCACCGATCCGGCAACTGCCGCGATACCCCGCCTGCGGTCGCACCAGATCTGCGCGGCCAAAGCAACCACCGAGGCCGCAATGTGCGCGGTGATCGACGTTGTTCCCGGACCCGGGAATCCGCGGTTGCCGCCCAGATATGCCGAACCGATGATCACGAGTGTCAAGACCACGATTCCGGCCGCCACGGTGCCGCTCAGGGCGCGTAAAGCGCGAACCAGCAGCCATTGTCGTTTGTCGGCGGGATAGTCGTAATCGTCTTCGTACTGATAGTCCTGATAATCCTGGTACCGGTAGTCGTCCTCGTACCTGTCGTCGTATGTCATCTCTTACGCTCCCGCGACGAATCCGCGGACTGATTCCGCAATGAGTTGAACTGCGATGGCGGCGAGCAAAAGACCGGCGATGCGTGCCAGCAGGCTGATGCCACCCTCACCCAGTATCCGGATCAGTGCCGTCGAGAAGCGCAGGACCACGAACAGCACGAGGTGGATGGACAGAATCGCCAACGCGATCGCCAGATACGACGCCGCTTCACCATCGGCCTGGGCGACAAAGACGATGACAGCCGCAATTGCACCGGGACCGGCCATCATCGGCGTTCCCAGAGGAACGAGTGCGACGTTGACGTCGTCGGCTCCCTGCGGACGGTTGGAGGCCTTTCCGGTCAGCAGTTCGAGTGCGATGAGAAGCAGGAGTAATCCGCCTGCGCCCTGCAATGCCGGAATGCCGATGTGGAGGTAGTTGAGGATCGCCTGACCGCCGATGGCAAAGACCGAGATGACCGCAAGGGAGACGGCGGGGGCCTGCCATGCCGCTCGGTTGCGATCTTCACGGCTTTTGCGGCCGACCAGTGACAAGAACACCGGGATGACTCCGGGCGGGTCCATGATCACGAACAGCGTGATGAACACGGTGAGGTAGAGCGTGGTGTCGAGCATCAGCGCCCAAGTACCTCCACGCCGGTGGCAGCCGAGACGAGTTTGTCGAACTCGGCCTCGTCCGTGAGCTCGTCGCCGAGTCCGATCGTCTTGTTCTCGCCGTGGTAGTCCGAGGATCCGGTGACTGCCAAGCCCAGGTCGACGGCCAGGCTGCGCAGGACGCCACGATCGTCGCTGCGATGGTCCGGGTGATCGACTTCGAGACCCCCGAGACCCAGATCGGCCAGATCACGGATGTGGTCGAGCGCAAGCAATCCGCCGCGCGAACGGGCCCGTCCATGCGCAAGGACAGTTACTCCCCCGGCCGCTGCCACCAGTTCGACGGCGTACTCGAGCGGAGTGTCGTACTTGGGAACGTCGTATCGCCCTCGACTGGACAACAGGTCGGAGAAAGCCTCACTGATGCTCGACACCACTCCCGCTCGCATCAGGGCCGCTGCGACGTGCGGGCGTCCGACGGACGGACCGGCGTCAGCCAGGATCTGATCGGGATCGACGGGCAGACCGTCGCGCGCCATCATGGTCGTCATCACCCGGATACGTTCGACGCGTTCGGCGCGCAGTCGCTCACGTTCCTTGGCGAATTCGGGGTGCGTCGGATCGAACAGGTACGCCAGAAGATGAACAGCGACCGGCCAGCCACGCTCACCTCGACCTTCGCACGACATCTCCATCCCACGAACCAGGCTGACGCCGGCCGGCAAGGCGTGCGCCGCCTCGGCCCAGCCCGAAGTCGTGTCGTGATCGGTGATGGCGACGACGTCGAGTCCGGCGTCGGCTGCGGCGCGCATGAGGGCAGCCGGGGTATCGGTGCCGTCCGATGCGTTGGAGTGGGTGTGAAGGTCTATTCGCACTGTTCCAGTGTGTCAGCAATCGGCAACTTCATCGCGCTCCGGTGGGCGAGCCGGAAGCTGACGTACGATTACGCCGCAGCGGCAGCGCAATTCGATCACGTGTCGCTGCAGTGCCGTTCCCCTGCACTACAGACCGAGAAGGAGCGAGCGTGCCAACCATGCCGTCACTGCCGAATTGGTCGAACGGCAAATCGACGCAAGCCGATGCGCCCAAGATCCCCGTTCCGGCAGCCCGCGCGATCGTCGACTGCGCGGTCTACGTTGACGGCGTGCGGTTGCCGGGCAAGTACACGCACCGCGCCGCGTTGGCCGAGGTCCGTAGTCGAGACAACGCGTTCGTCTGGGTGGGCATGCATGCACCCGACGAAGGCCAGATGCAAGATGTCGCAGCAACTTTCGGACTCCACGAGTTGATGGTCGAGGATGCCGTCCATGCACACGAGCGCCCGAAACTCGAACGCTACGACGACGTCATGTTCCTGGTGCTGCGCACGGTCGTCTACGTACCGCACGAGTCCGTGGCGACGGCGAGCGAGATCGTCGAAACCGGCGAGATCATGGTGTTCGTCGGTCCCGACTTCGTGGTGACCGTCCGGCACGGGGATCACTCCGAACTGGCAAGCGTGCGCAAGTCACTCGAGCAGAATCCCGAGCGCCTCGCCATGGGCCCGTTCGCGGTGCTGCACGCGATCACCGACCACGTCGTCGACAGCTATCTCTCCGTCATTCAACTCGTCGAGCAGGACGTCGACAGCATGGAAGAGTTGGTGTTCAACCCGCGGAACACCGTTGCCGTCGAGCATATCTACCTGCTCAAACGTGAAATCGTCGAACTACGACGCTCGGTCACTCCACTCGGATTGCCACTGCTCCAGCTGACCCAGCCCGCGGGCGGCCTCGTCCCGAAGGAGATCCGGCGATACTTCCGTGACGTAAGGGATCACCACACGATCGTGGCCGAACGTATCTCGGAATACGACGAGGTGTTGAGCTCTCTGGTCGATGCCGCACTCGCGAAGATCGCGGTGCAACAGAACACCGACATGCGCAAGATCTCGGCTTGGGTCGCTATCGCCGCCGTGCCGACGGGCGTTGCCGGTATCTACGGAATGAACTTCGAGAACATGCCGGAACTCGGTTACAAGTACGGCTATCAGTCCATCCTGTTCCTCATCGCGTCGGTGTGTGTCGGCTTGTTCTTTCTCTTCCGTCGCAACAACTGGCTGTGAACCTCGCACGCTGACTCCCTGTACTTGCCACCGTCGCAGGCGGACAATGGATATGGGTACGCATTTTCATTCCGTTCCCGAAATTCATTTTGCGACAAGCAAATTCAGATCCAGGAGAGATGGAGGAACAACCATGCCTACAGTCGAGCAGTCTGTAGAGATCGCGTTGCCACCCAAGGACGTCTGGGAGTACATCGCCGTCGCCGAGAACTGGCCCAACTGGGAGAATTCGATGGTCGAGTGCAAACAGATCACCGACGGCCCGATGGGCGTGGGAAGCCGTTGGCACGGCGTCTCGAGAATCCTGGGCAAGCGCCTCGAGTGGACATCCGAATTCACCGAGTACGACCCACCGAGATCGTCGAAATCGACGTCCGTCGAAAGTCCGGTCAGCTTCTCGCAGACCACGACATGCGAAGAAGTCGGTGACGGCACTCGGGTCACCTACCGACTCGACAGCGAAAGCGGACTAGGAGGCGTATTCGGCAAGATGGCCGACCCGATCGTCACGAAAGCATTTTCACGGACGGTTCGGGTAAGTCTCGAGAACTTGGCGGACATACTCGTGCACGCCGAATGATCTGACGGACAAAGCGCCGGCGCAGCTAGAGCGAGGCAGCGGAACGGTGCGGATCGCGAATGTCGATCCCCGCCTCGGTCCACGCTTCCCGCAGCGCCTCCGCGCCGCGCAGACGCACCCAGGCGGCTTCGGTACCGGTCAGGGGGACCACGCCGAGGAAGCGCACCGGATCGAACGGCTCCGGCAGCGTCAGGTCGGCGATCCCGCTGTCACCGAGAAGCACCGCCGTGAACGCAGTGTCCTTCCACAGCGGCTCGCCCAGGTCCAACAGTGCGTCCTCGAGCAGCACGACGCCTTCGACGGACGGCGCCGCAGCCAGCACCGCGAGCGTCCTGGCCACACCCGACGCGACACCCGTGCCACCGCGCAGGGTGAGCACCAACTCGGCGCGAGGACCGCGTGTGGGGTCTGCGACCAGTTCATTGGGGTCGCCCATCGGATGACGCGAGCACCCCAGTGTGACGTAGCGGACCAGGCCGTCGGGTGATTCGAAACGCAGCACGTCCAGCGGTTCGACACCGAGGAACGTCACTGAGGCCGCGGTGGGGTCCGGCCCCTCGATACTGCTGACGAGATGGGCCCGGACGGAAGATACGACGCTGTCTGACACTCGTCCATCTAAACACCGTGCCCGCGAGGTTCGCAGCGCAGATACCTCGCGGTGGCGGTAGCGTCGTCGAAATGGTCTCCGTTCTCGCTGTCAGCGACGAGACCGTCGAATTCCTGTGGAGCAGTCAAGTTCGTTCACTCGGAGTCGACGTGATCCTCGGCGCGGGCGACCTGCCGTTTGCGTATCTGGAGTACCTGTCTGACCAACTGAATGCGCCGTGCGTGTTCGTTCCCGGAAACCACGACGTCGATCTGTCCGGATATTCGAACAAGAGATCCGGTTGGATGCGGGCGGGTATGCCGGCGCAGTGGCCCGGCCCGACCGGCGCAGTCAACGCAGACGGACGCATCGTGACCGTCGCCGGTCTGCGGATCGCGGGCCTCGGTGGTTCCATCCGATACAACACGGGTCCCAATCAGTGGTCCGAGCGCCAGCAGAGCCGACGCGCCCGCTCGCTCACCTGGCGAAACGCCTGGCAGTCGCGGCTTCCCGGCGGCCGGGCGGGCGTGGATGTGCTGCTCACCCACAGCCCCGCCCGCGGTGTCGGCGACGCCGAGGATCGGCCACATCGTGGGTTCGAATGCTTCACCCCCTTGATCCACACCCTCGATCCGACGGTCATGATTCACGGACACATCCACCCGCACGGGCGAACACCTCTCGATCTGGAGGTAGGCCGGACTATCGTGCTCAATACCGTCGGCTTCACGCTGATGGAGATTTCCCCAGGTACTCCGCCGACGATCGTGAGGCGCCGACATGGCTCGTGACACCGGATTTCCCACAGCCGACGCGGAAAACGACTTCGCTCGTCAGCGTCGACGCGCCGACGTTGCCCGTCTGGTCAGTTGGCTACGACGCGAACCGGACGACGTCAACGCGATCCTGCCGTTCGACGAGGTTGTCGCAGCGCTCGGCAAGGTTGGTGAGAAGTCTCTGGGTCTACAGGTCGTCACCATCGAATCGATAGTCGGAAGTGTCGACCGCACAGGTGATTTCGACAGGTACTTCCGTCCGACGTCCACTCATTCGCGCGCTCGTTGGGAGCGACTTGCGGTGGCGCAACGACGCGGCGAATCGGTGCCACCCGTTCAGTTGTACCGTGTCGGCTCCATGCATTTCGTGATCGACGGACACCACCGAGTGTCCATTGCGTGTGCGATGCACCAGAAGACAATCGACGCGTACGTCACCGAGATCATCACGCGCATCTCGCCGGAAGGCATCACTCAGCGCGCCGATCTGCTCATCAAGGACCATCGCCGACTCTTCCTCACTCGCGTTCCGCTGCAGGGTTCACAACGCGAAGCTGTCCAGGTCACCGACCCGTGGGAGTACGCCGAACTCAGTGAGTGCGTGGAGGCGTGGGGTTTTCGGCTCATGCAGGAAAAGGGTGAGTTCCTCGGCCGAGACACGGTCGCCCGGCGCTGGTTCGGCGAGGAGTTTCTCCCCGTCGTGCGAATGCTGAGGGGCGCAGACATGTTGCCCGAGCACACCGACGCCGAGGCGTACTTGTGGATCGCCCGGGAGCGGTACCGACTGGTGCGGCGGCACATGTGGAATGACGAGATCGTGGCCGAACTACGCGATCGAGCACCGCGAAAGCACAAGCCTGCTACGTAGCGACAGCGAACCGCACCTCTCGGGTCGGGATCTTCGGGTGCATGAACTTCAGCAACGAACGCGCTTCTTTCTCGATGGACGCGAGCGCGGTCTTCGGTTGCTGCGCAAACAGAGTCGCGCTCAACTCGACGGTCTCCTTGGCCGGCGTCACCGTCGCGAATCCCACCACCTTTCCGCGCACCAGGATGGCGGGCTTGATTATGCCGTTGACGGTGAAGACGCGAGTTCGATACTGCTCGTCCATAATTCGCGAGCGGTCGGCGTGCGAGAGCAGGATGTTGTCGAACGGAGCAAGGATTCTGACCGGCGGTGTTCCGGAGGTCGGTCGTGGCGCATCCGGCAGGTCGAACACCTCGGCCCCTTTCGCGTTGACAAAGGTGATCAAGCCCGGACGTAGCCTCTCGAAGACTTCGGCGAGTCTCGTGAGCCCCGACCACGCTTGCGCATCCTTCACGCTCGCGGGCCCGAAGGCAGCCAGATAGCGCAGCACCATCGCGTCGGGATCTGGAGTTGAACTCACCTCTGCGCCAAGCCAATTCTCCAACGTCGTCAGTGCCGGTGCTCCGGATCGTCCCCACAGACCTCGCGGTGGGACCTGCACCATCGGCAGAAGCCCTCGAACTCCGTGCGCCAGTCCTTCGGCCGCGTGGCCGGGAAAGCGCTCTGCCAGTATCGGTCTCATCTGCATCTGAGTAAGCGGCCCGTCCGCTACCAGGTCACGCCCCGCCTGCGCAAGCGCGTCGAGATCCAACCCGGTGAGCGCCGCACGCTGAGTGCTGTTGGTGTGGAGATCGCGTTCCATGATCGTCTGAACCGTGGCCCGGAAGGGACCCGCATCGGCGGCCGAGAGGGCAAAGACCGTGCCCCGCATGGCAACCAGCCGCACCACCTGGCGCTTCTCGACAAGGGTGGAGAGGTCTTCTGCCGCAAAGTTCTTCAGCCGCGCCCACAGTGCCAGGTAGGGCGGATTCGGCGCCTGGGCCTGCAGACCTGCCAGGTGCTCGATCGCATCCAACGCGCTGACCTCGGCCCGCCGCAGCAGGAACTGCCGCGCCAGAGTCGCCAGGTTGAGCTCGCGATCAGTGATCAGTGCAGCCATCGACAACTCCTCAACGATCGTGGTCAGGGGCGGTGACGATCTCGAACGGTATCTCGACTCGCGCGAGGGTTCCGGACTCTTCACCCGGTCCGACCGAGAACGAGCCACCAGCGGCAACCACACGCAGTTCGTGCGAGAGCAGTCCGATGTGCCCGGCGGCCCGTCGTTGGGCAATCCGATCGGCGCTGATCCCCCGACCGTCGTCCGAGACCACGAGCACCGCACGGTGGTCCAGTCGTGCAAGCTCGATCCGGACGTTCTGCGCGCCGGCATGTTTGACGACGTTGCCCAGAAGTTCTCGGGTGGCGCCGAACAAGACCTCGTCGGCAGACGTGCGTAAATCGTCGTTCCAGCCCGAAGTGTCGACGTCGACCACCACTCCGCCGCGTCCCTGCGCCGAGCGCGCGAGGTCCCCGATCGCGCGGGCAAGGCCAACGTGGACGAGAACTGTGGGATGCAGTTCCGAGACGGACGACCTCAGCAGCGTTGTCGCTTCACCAAGCGCTTTCCCAGCTCGCGCCAATGCGACGGGTTCCGCACTGCCTGCCAATTCGTCGAGATCCATCCGCGCCGCGAGAACGTACTGGAGCGCCCCGTCGTGCAGTTGCTCGGACAGTTCTGTGCGCTCACGCTGCTCGAGCCCCATGAGTTCGGCCAGAAGACTCGTGCGGTGGCCGACGAGGTGCCCGATGGTCAACACTCGTGATCTTTGAATCCGAGTCAATCCGATTGCGCCCGCACCCACCCCGGCCAAGGCCATGGTACTCAGCAGGATCGACGGCCACGGCTCGGAATTCGAAGTCATCGTTGCCCAACTGGAAGCAAAAAACACACCGATCGTGCAGGCAACGACGCCGACACACACGTCCGTCCGCAGTTGCGTACACGCAAGAACCGGAATCACGAAGAGCCCGTTGCTCAAGATGTCGGCGGTCCAACTCTGCTCGGCTGCGAGACCGGTCAGCAATGTCAGAGTTGCGAGCACGGCGAGGTCGACGAACAAGCCGAGCCAGATCATCGTCACCGGGCCGGTGCCGCCTCTGCGGATCCACAGCGCCACGGCTGCCGACCAGAGGGCATAGGCGCCCAGAATCGCGAAACACCATCCCGCGTCGTTCATCGGCGGGACGAAGATCAGCGTCAGGGCGATGAACAGCACCAGAGCGCCGCGCACCGTCAGTTGGAGGTACGCACCGCGGTAGGCGTGTTCGCGCATGATCCGTTCGAGGTCCGGGCCGCCGGGCAGGTGCTCGGTTCGTACCGAGGATTCGTTCATCTGTCCTCCTGTGCCGCCCATCCCAGTTCCCTGTGAATGAGCTTCGCACACGAGATTTCACAATCAACCCGCAATACCGTGAATGGCACAGCATTCACCGAACCTCGAAACCACGCAGGAGTGCGCATGATCTCGACCCGAGCAAGCAAGCGCCGCATCGCCACTCGATTTGCCGTCGCCGGCGCCCTGGCAGCGGCGCCGATCGCCGTGGTCGCCGGAACAGCGCAAGCCGCCCCGGCCTCCACCCATCACGAACAATTCGGCCGCCTGGTCCCCCTACCCGAGCCGGCCGACGCAGCGCCCGGCCCCGAACAGGTACCGCTCCCCTGGGGAGCGACGTATTCGGTCACCTTGCCCGGGTAAAGGTCACAGCAGCAGATTGGCTCCCGTACCGCCGTCGAACACTGCGATCTTGGCGGGATCGAACCACAGATCGATAGACCTGCCCTGGGCCACCGTGGACTCGGACGAGAGCCTGGCAACCAGTTGACCGCCACCAGCGACGGCCGTTCCCGAATCGGCGGCGAGTTCCTCGAGTTCACGAGAATTGACGGCGGGGCCACCAGCGAGGAAATACGCGTACTTGTCGGAACCCATCGATTCCAGCACGTCGACGTCGACGGTGAACGTCCCACCGTGTGGCTTCTGCGCTGCATCGACCAGCGCCACGTCCTCGAAATGTTCCGGCCTGATTCCGACCACCACGTCCTTGCCCGAGCCGCTGCCCGAGATCTTCGACTGCGCCGCCGCGGGCAGGCGAACATCGCCGATCGGCGTGCTGACGCCGTCCGCCGTCAACTGTCCGGGGAAGAAGTTCATGGACGGGGACCCGATGAACCCCGCCACGAACAGATTGTTCGGACGATCGTAGAGTTCCTGCGGCGCACCGATCTGTTGCACGATTCCGCCGCGCAGCACGACTACCCGATCGCCGAGCGTCATCGCCTCGGTCTGGTCGTGGGTCACGTAAATCGTTGTCGTACCGAGTCGCTGCTGCAGACGGGCGATCTCCGTCCTCATCTGAACGCGCAGTTTGGCGTCCAGGTTGGAAAGCGGCTCGTCCATGAGAAACGCCTTCGGGCTGCGCACGATTGCGCGTCCCATCGCGACACGCTGACGCTGACCGCCCGACAGGTTCGCCGGTTTGCGATCGAGATGCTGAGTGAGGTCGAGCACCCGCGCTGCGTCGTCGACCTTGGCGTTGATCTCGTCCTTGGACATCTTCGCCAAGGTCAGTGGGAACGCGATGTTCTGGCGCACCGTCATGTGCGGATACAGAGCATACGACTGGAACACCATCGCGATGTCGCGGTCCTTGGGGGCGCGTTCGTTGACGCGTTCACCCGCAATCCTCAGCTCGCCGGTCGAAATGTCTTCCAGCCCGGCAATCATGTTGAGAGTCGTGGATTTTCCACAACCGGAGGGGCCCACGAGAATGATGAATTCTCCGTCGGCGATGGTGATGTCGACATCACTGACCGCCTTGGCTCCGTCCGGGTACAGCTTGGTCACCTTGTCCAGCACGATCTCGGCCACGGGCTTATCCCTTCACTGCGCCGGAAGTAAGCCCGGCCACGATACGACGTTGGAAGAACAGAACAAAGATGATGATCGGAATGGTGATGACCATGGCGGCCGCGGCGATCGACCCGGTGGGCTCCTCGAATTGTGAAGCGCCGGTGAAGTTCGCGATGGCCGCAGGGGCGGTGATGGAGCGTTCGGTCGACGTCAACGAGATCGCGAACAACAGATCGTTCCAGCAGAAGATGAAAACCAAGATGCCCGCAGTGACGATACCGGGCGCGGCCAGTGGAGCCACCACCTTCCGGAACGCCTGACCCGGCGTCGCGCCGTCCATCTGAGCCGCCTTCTCGAGTTCCCACGGAATCTCTTTGAAGAACGCCGAGAGCGTATAGATCGCCAACGGCAACGCAAAGGTGATGTACGGCAGGATGAGTCCAGCCCAGGTGTCGAAGAGTCCGAGCCGTCGTTCGATGTCGAACAACGGGCTCACCAATGAAATCTGCGGGAACATCGCGATCAGCAGTGCAACACCCACCAGCAGCTTCTTGCCCGGAAAATCCAGGCGCGCAATGGCGTACGCTGCCATGGTCCCGATCACCACGGCGATGACCGTCGAGATGAGTCCGATACCGATGGAGTTGATCAGAGCACTGGTGAAGGCGCTGGTGTCGAAGATTCCTCGGTAGTTGTCCAGGGTCCACTTCTCCGGAATGAACTTGCCGTCCTTGATCGTTCCGGCCGGTTTGAAGGACAGGCTGGCGATCCACAGGACGGGAACCAGCGCGTACAGCAAGACCAGAAGGTTGACGACGGACCAGCTGATCTTGAGTCTGGGAGTCACGGTCATGTCAGCGTCCTTCCGTATCGGATCCGGGAGCCGAAGCACCGAAAAGTTTGATGAAGATGAACGCGATCACGGCCACACACACGAAGATCAGCACGCTGATCGCGGATCCGATGCCCAGGTTGAACGCTTTGAACAGATTGTCGTAACCCAGAATCGACACCGACCCGGTGTCGTTCGCTCCCTTCGTGAGCACGTAGATGTTGTCGAAGATGCGGAACGCGTCGAGTGTGCGGAACAGCAGAGCGACGAGGATGGCGGGCTTCATCAGCGGAAGGATGATGCGTACCAACCGGGTCCACGCGCCAGCGCCGTCCACCTGAGCCGCCTTGAGAAGGTCATCGGGCACGAGCGCCAAGCCGGCCAGCAGGAGCAGCGCCATGAACGGCGTCGTCTTCCAGACCTCGGCAAGGACGATGATCGCGAGCGACGGGATCTGGTCGGTGAGCGGCGCACTGCCGTCGGGCAGGAGATTGGCGAGGTAGCCGGTCCCCGGCGTCCACGCGTAGTACCAGCTGTATGCCGCCGCGACGGTGACGATGCCGTACGGGATGAGCACAACGGTGCGGACGAGCCCCTTACCCACGATCGTTCGGTGCATCACCAGTGCGATGGTCAGTCCGAGAACGAACTCGATGACGACCGAGACGACAGTGATCGACGTCGTCACCGCGAACGCTTGCCACCAGTAACCGTCGGTCAGCACCGACACGTAGTTGTCGAACCACACGAACTTTCGTTGATCCGGGAAGCGCAGGTCGTAGCGCTGCAAACTCAGCCAAACGGCGTAGACCACCGGATATGCGGTCACCGCGATCATGAGAATCGCGGCCGGGGCCACCAGCCAGAGACCCAGGCGACGCTCGGCCGCCTTTCCGTCCGACATCTTCGACTTCGCGGAGTGCTTCGGCTCCGGCGAGGGCGTCGCGACTGTTGTTGCAGCTCCCGAATTTTCGCTGTCGATCGTCACGGAATCAGCCCCTCGGAATTGACTGCCTTGCGTACCTGCTCGGCAAGATCGTTCACGGTCGATTCCGGATCGATGTTTCCTACAGGGTTCAGCGTGGCAGTGATGAGCGTCGAAATACTCTGATAGGCAGGAGAAACCGGACGAACCGAAGCGGTGTCCAGGCTGTCGCGAACCTCACGCCACGCCGGGTACGCCTCCTGGAACGCCGGGTCGTCGTACAGGCTCTCGAGAGTCGGCGGAACGCCACCGGCTACCGCGTTGTTGCGCTGATTCTCCTCGTTACGCAGACAGGTGAGCGCCTCGAACGCGAGGTCCGGATGCTGGCTGGTCTTGGCCACCGCTACGTTGAAGCCGCCGATCGTGACCTCGGCCGGCTTACCCTCGATCACCGAGGGATACGGAGCGGCAAGGAAATTCCGTTCTCCGTTCACCGTGAGCACCGTGTTTCCGGTGTTCTCACTGGTGACGTTGCCCTTGTCGTCGATGTACGGCAGATCGCCCTTCTCGGCGTTCTCCATGATGCCGGGCAGCACGAACGGCCAGTTGACCTGGAAGGCAGATTTGCCGCTCTCCATACCCAGTCGCGACGACGCTTCATCCCCCTGCGAGATCGAGGGATCCGCACCCTTCGCGGTAGCGACGCGCTTCATGACGGTCAGCGCCTGCTGGGCAGCATCACCGTCGGCCACCGTCACGGTTGTTCCGTCGGGCCCCACCACCGATCCGCCGGCACTGGCGAGAAGGGTGTTGAACCAGACCATCAATCCTTCGTACTGCTTGCCCTGCACACCGATCCAGCTGGGGCGCCCCTCCGCGGCCAGGCCTTCGGAGATGTCGATCATCTGATCCCAGGTTTGGGGTGGTTGCCCGTCCGGCATCAAATCCTTTCGATACCAGAGCAATTGGGTGTTGGTGTTCAATGGCGCCGCATAGAGTTGGTCCTGCCACTTCGCCGACTCCAGCGGACCCTCGAGAGTCCCGTTGCTGACCTCGGCCGCCACGTCGTCAGGAAGCGGCAATGCCCATCCGGCTTCGGCGAATTCGGCAGTCCACACCACGTCGAGCGTCATCAGATCGAGTGACTTGTCATTGCCGGTCAGACGCCGGGCCAACTGAAGTCGCTGGTCGTCGGCACCCTTGGGCAGAGTTTTCTGCTCGACCCGGTACGCGCCGTTCGACGCCGCCGAACAATTGGCGGCGGCCTCCGCATACTGCTCGGCGCCGTCGGCGGCGGTGTAGAAGGACAGCACCACGCCGTCGTCATTGTCTGATCCACACGCACTGAGCAAGGGCGCCAACAACAATGTCGCCGCGCCGAGCAGCCCCACCCTCAATTTCTTCTTCTGCCCCGCCTGCAATCTCTTGTTCTGCACAGCCGTCCTCCTCGGGCGGCGAGACGGCGCAGTCGATTCGGCTGGCCGACGCACCACACATCGGCACTTTTGCCGGAGAAGGGACCTATTTCCTTGTCCGGCAAACGGTCACGGGAAGGAGTACTGCCTCGCCCGCGTGTACATAAAGTAACCGAGATCACACAAGTTGGCAGCCCGAGCGAGAATGTCAGATGGCGAGCTTGGCGAGCAGGTCGCGCGCCGACTCCGCCGTCTTGGGCTCGCACAGTACGTCGTAACGTCCGGCGACCAACTGCATCGTCGAGGCGAAGTCCCGCTGCCCACGCGTCGCGGCGTACGGGATGGTCGTGGAGATGACACCGAAGATGATGCCGCCCACGATGCCCGCGATCAGCGGAGCGAGGAACCCGCCTGTGACGATTCCGAGCACCAGGCCGAAGAAGACACCGAGCCAGGCACCGGAGACGATGCCACCACCGATCACCTTGGCCCACGTCAACCGGCCGAGAACGCGCTCGACCTGCATCAGGTTCACGCCGACGATTGTGACGTCCTGAACCGGGAATTCTTGATCGGAGAGATAATCGACTGCGCGCTGCGCCTCGGCGTACGTGGGATACGACCCGATGGGCCATCCCGAAGGCGGTGTCGGCAACGCTCCACGGCGCGACCCATTCGACGATTGACCGAGCGGATTGGACATGGCTGGCAGCGCTCCTCTTTTCGGGCACGTCATCCACGCGGATGACGCAAGTACATCTACCCCTATTGTGCCCTTTACAGACCTGATTCGTTCGGCTATGCGAGCGTCAGGCGTGTTCGGGCGGCGTGAATTCCGACGTGCGCGTCATCCCCGCGGCGCGGCCCTTGGCCGAAATCACCAGTGCCATCTTGCGACTCGCCTCGTCGATCATCTCGTCGCCGAGCATGACGGCGCCCCGCCCTCCTCCGGCGGCCGAGGTGTGGAACGCGTACGCGTCCAAGATGAGTTCTGCACGGTCGTAATCGGATTGGCGCGGACTGAACACCTCGTTGGCCGCCTCGATCTGCGTGGGATGCAGAACCCACTTGCCGTCGAAGCCGAGCGCTGCCGTCCGCGCCGCCGACCGAGTGAAAGCCTCGACGTCGCGAATCTGGAGGTACGGACCGTCGATCGCCTGGACGCCGTGTGCACGTGCGGCCATCAAGATGGTCATCAAGATGTGGTGATACGCGTCACCGCGGTCGTAACCGTCCGGTTGCTCACCGACGACCAGAGTTCGCATGTTCAAGCTCGCCATGAAGTCGGCCGGGCCGAACACGAGTGCCTCGACGCGGGGACTCGCGGTGGCGATCGCGTCGATGTTGGTCAAGCCGATCGCGTTCTCGATCTGCGGCTCGATTCCGATCTTGCCGACCTCGAGACCGTTGGCTTTCTCGACCTGCGTCAACAACAAATCGAGTGCCTGGACGTGACTCGCGTCGGGAACCTTGGGCAGCAGAATGGCGTCCAGATGCGCTCCGGCGCGGCCGACCACCTCCACGACGTCGGCATACGTCCATTCGGTCGTCCAGTCGTTGACCCGGACGACCTTGACCTGTTTGCCCCACCCGTCCTCGGCCAACGCGTCGCCGATCGACTCTCGTGCCGCCTGCTTCGCCAACGGCGCCACCGCGTCTTCGAGGTCGAGGAAAATCTCGTCGGCGGGCAATCCCTTCGCCTTGTCGATCATCTTCCGACTGCTGCCGGGAACTGCCAATACCGATCGACGGGAACGGTTGCGTGAAGTCATTGCGGACTGCCCTTCTCGATTTTCGGTGGCGCCGTTGCAGATTTTGACGCTGGACGAATTAGCCTTGCAATCATGGCAGCAGCAGGCAAGGTATTTGCAGCCAGGCTTGCCGGCCTGGTTGTACTCGGCCCGGACGGCGAATCGATCGGTCGTGTGCGCGACGTCGTCATCACGGTCCGTATCGGACGCCAGCAACCGCGGGTTCTCGGTCTGGTGATCGAAATGTTCACGCGCAAACGCATTTTCGTTCCGATGCTCCGCGTGACAGCCATCGAGCCGAGTGCGGTCACCCTGACCACGGGCAACGTCAGTTTGCGGCGCTTCAACCAGCGGCCGGGTGAAGTACTCGCGCTGGCGCAGGTACTCGATTCGCATGTGCGCGTGGACGACCCGGAACTCGAGGAGCTTCACGGCGTCGACACGATAGTCGTCGACCTCGGGATCGAATCGACGCGAACGCGAGACTGGGTCGTCTCGAAGGTCGCCGTTCGCGGCCATCGCGGACGCCTCGGTCGACGCGCGGCGATTCACATCGTCGACTGGCAGCACGTCGCCGGCCTCACCCAGAGCGATCTCTCGCTCCCCGGCCAGGGCGTAGCTCACCTCCTTCTGCAGTACGAAGGGATGCGACCCGCCGATGTGGCCAACGCCATGCGGGAACTGCCGGAGAAGCGCCGCCACGAACTGGCCGTGGCACTCGACGACGAACGCCTCGCCGACGTCGTGCAGGAACTGCCGGCGGACGACCAGACCGATCTGCTGATGCACCTGGAAGTCGAACGTGCCGCCGATCTACTCGAAGCGATGGATCCCGACGACGCCGCCGACCTGTTGGGCGAGCTGCCCGAGACCGAAGCCGAATCACTGTTGCAGTTGATGGACCCGCAGGATTCCGAACCTGTTCGACGCCTGCTCGAGCACTCCCCGGACACTGCCGGTGGTCTGATGACGCCCGAACCGGTGGTACTGACGGCCTCGACGACCGTCGCCGAGGCCCTTGCCCGCGCCCGCAACTACGACGTGACCCCGGCGCTGTCGAGCATGGTCTTCGTCGTACGTCCGCCGACGGCGACTCCGACCGGGCGGTATCTCGGCTGCGTCCACTTGCAGAAGCTTCTCCGCGAGCCTCCCGCCAGCCTGGTGGGCGGAATACTCGACACCGACATGCCCCGGTTGGCGCCGGACGACTCGCTGGCGTCGGTCACCCGATACTTCGCGACCTACAACTTGGTGTGCGGGCCGGTCGTGGACGACGAGAACCACCTGATCGGGGCCGTGACAGTCGACGACGTGCTCGATCACCTCCTGCCGGAAGACTGGCGTGAGGACTACTCCGACGACGAGGAACTACTCCGATGAGCGAACGGGCGTCGAGCACGACCGCACGGCAACGACTGGAAACGCCTCGCGGAAGCCGCCGGTTCAATCTCGATTTCGACGTCGAAGCTGTCGGACGCGTCAGTGAACGCATCGCCCGCTTCCTCGGTACCGGGCGTTATCTCGCGATCCAGACGATCATCGTGATCGTCTGGATCCTGATCAACGTGTTCGCGGTGGCTCTGCAGTGGGACCCGTATCCGTTCATCCTGCTCAACCTCGCCTTCTCCACCCAGGCTGCCTACGCGGCGCCGCTGATCCTCCTGGCCCAGAATCGTCAGGAGAATCGCGACCGGGTCTCGCT
The DNA here is from genome assembly GCF_009707305.1 of Rhodococcus sp. AQ5-07. Taxonomy (NCBI): domain Bacteria; kingdom Bacillati; phylum Actinomycetota; class Actinomycetes; order Mycobacteriales; family Nocardiaceae; genus Rhodococcus; species Rhodococcus sp. AQ5-07. Next base: position 2,896,994 of record NZ_CP046099.1, read on the forward strand.
CGAGGAGGACCGCTCACGCGCCGAGCAAACCAAAGCGGACACTGAATTCCTCGCTCGCGAACTCGCAGCGCTGCGCATCGCCGTCGGCGAGGTCGCCACCCGCGACTACCTGCGGCGGGAGCTCGAGGAGATCAAGTCGATCCTTGCCGCCGACGGCGAACCGACCCCGAAGAAGAAGCACCGTGACTCGAATACTGCGAAACAAAGTCACAACTAGCTGAGCGTTCGCTGAGTTTTGCTGCACGCACCGTGACCGATATGTAACGTAAGTCACAGCAGGATGGATTATCACGGTGGGTACTCCGAGGCGGGAGCACCAGCAAAGGGGAATCGTGCGAGTACGCGGAATGATTGCAGCATCCACACTGGTGGGGGGACTGCTTGTCGTAACAGGTCCAGCAGCCCTCACGGCCGGAAGCGCACCATCCGGCGGGTCGCAGGTCCCCATTGCCCTTGCAGGCTCCGCCTCCGTTGCGCAGCCGGACTCTGTCGACTTCCTCCCGACGCCCCGCACCGTCCGAACGCAACGATCGGCCCCACCCAGCGATAGGGTCGCCGGCGCTCCGGCAGCGCCCAACGCTGCGGCCGTCGTCCTCACTTCTCTGGGCATCCCCGAGATCGTTCTGAACGCGTACCGATCCGCCGAACTGGTGATGATGACCGAGGCGCCGGGCTGCGGCATCCCTTGGCATCTCCTGGCCGGCATCGGACGCATCGAATCCGGTCACGCCAACGGCGGCAAGACGACGTCGGTGGGTACGACGGTCACCCCGATCCTCGGCCCCGTCCTCGACGGACGGTTGGCAGGCAACGAAGTCATTCGGGACACCGACAAGGGCGCGATCGACGGAGACCCGACCCACGACCGCGCTGTCGGGCCGATGCAGTTCATTCCGGCCACCTGGGCCGGTTATGCCAGCGACGGCAACGGGGACGGAATCAAGGACCCCAACAACGTCTTCGATGCGGCGCTCTCGGCAGCGAAGTACCTCTGCAGCGGCGGACTCAACCTGCGCGATGTCGCCCAGGAGACCAAAGCTGTTCTGCGGTACAACAACTCGGCCGCCTACGCGGCAAACGTGATCATGTGGTCGACGGCATACAAGAACGGTGTCATTCCTTCCGGCCAGCTCCCGTACACCACCGGCATCAACACCGGCAGCTCGGCGATCAACGCCGCCGCCTCGGCAGACTCCGCCGCTTCGGCCGTTCTCGCCGCTGCTGCAGCTACCGACCCGGCGGCAGGCGACAAGGAATCTGCGTCGACGACTCCGACCACCACCCCCCCTCTCTTCCCAGGCCTGCCCGACATGCCCGCGCTCTCACCCGAGATCCAGGCACTGATCCCGCCGGGAGTAACGCCGACCAGCCCCACTCCGGGACCCAACGCCGCCCGGAACGCGGCTCCCGGTCCGATCATCCCGCTCCCCGCCCTCACCTCACGGGGTCTCGTCTGGCCGATTCTGACGGCTGAGGGATGGCGCTGGCCCGACGACATGTGCGTGATCCTTCCGGATCCAGCAGCACTCGACGCCTTGCAGGACGGCATCCTTCTGCCGTGCACGGTCCCAGGAATGGCAGTAGCCGCCACGGCACCCGCCACCACCGACGCAGCGCCCGCGGAATCTTCGCCGCCGGCTGCCCCGTCGCCTGAGCCCGCTCCGTCACCCGCACCGGCCCCCGCACCGGAACCGGCCCCGGCTCCGGCATTCGCGCCGTTCTTCCCGGGCCTTCCCGGCATGCCCGCTCTGTAACCAAAAAATCACGAAAGAACAGTGCATATGCCCCAAACTGCCCTTCCAGATCACGGTTGAATAACGGAAGCGCAACAAATCAGGTAGCCTCGACTCCGTCAGTTGAACGGAAAACCTCCTCGCGGAGGTTCAGGAGGCATACACAGTGGGTCGGCACAGCAAGAAGACAGATTCGCACATCCGTCGAAATTCGGTCATCGCGCTCACCGGACTCATCCCTATCGGACTCGTCACCGCAGCCAACACGGCCGGCGCCGCTCCCAAGGTTCCGTTCTTCAACACCAGCTCCGCCGAAACGGTGGACACTGCCGCGCAAGCCACGCAGGAACCGCAAGCGCAGATTCTGCCCGCCGTCGAAGCAATCGCCGAGCCCGCTCCCGCCCCCGCGCCGGAACCCGCGCCGTTGGCTCCCGTGCAGGCGACTCCCCCGCTCCCAGCCTCCATGGCCGAGGGCGCACTCGGAATCCCGAGCGTGAGCGTCGCCGCATACCAGAACGCCGAGCGGATCCTCGCCGTCGAGAAGCCCAACTGCAACATGCACTGGACACTCCTCGCCGGTATCGGCCGCGTCGAATCCGGCCACGCCAACGACGGCAAGGACGCCGACGCGAACGGCAACCTCTACAAGCCCGTGATCGGCCTGCCACTCAACGGCAGCCTTCCCGGCCAGGCCGTCATCATGGACACCGACGGCGGCGCCCTCGACGGCGACACCGTCTACGACCGCGCGGTCGGCCCGATGCAGTTCATCCCGTCCACCTGGAACCAGTACGCCGGCGACGGCAACGGTGACGGAATCGCCGACCCCCAGAACCTCTTCGACTCCGCACTGACCACCGGCAAGTACCTGTGCGACGGCGGACTCAACATGCAGGACGTAACCCAGGTTGCCTCCGCGATCCACCGCTACAACAACTCGGCCGCCTACGTTGCCAACGTTCTGGCCTGGTCGCTCGGGTACTCCACCGGCATCGTGCCCGCCGCATCGGACCTGCCGCGCATCCACTGACCTACCTGGACTTACCATGGAGTCATGTCTGTACTGACCGAGTCCGACGTTCGCTCCGCGCTCGCGCGAGTTCTGGACCCAGAGATCCGCAAACCCATCACCGAGCTGGGGATGGTCAAGGGGATCTCCCTCTCCAGTGACAACAGCGTCGACATCGGCATCTATCTCACGACCGCCGGTTGCCCGATGCGCACCGAGATCACCGAACGCGTCACCAAGGCCGTCGCCGACGTCGCCGGGGTCGGTGCGATCCGCGTCGAACTCGACGTCATGGACGACGCCCAGCGGACCGAGCTCCGCAAGTCGCTTCGCGGCGATTCCGCCGAACCCGTCATCCCGTTCGCCCAGCCGGGTTCACTCACCCGCGTCTACGCCGTAGCCTCCGGCAAGGGTGGCGTCGGAAAGTCCAGTGTGACAGTCAATCTCGCGGCAGCAATGGCCGCGCGCGGGCTGTCTGTCGGCGTACTCGACGCGGATATCTACGGTCACTCGATCCCCCGCATGCTCGGCACCGACGCCAAGCCCACTCAGGTCGAGCGCATGATCATGCCGCCGGTTGCACACGACGTGAAGATGATCTCCATCGCGCAGTTCACCCAGGGCAACACTCCTGTCGTCTGGCGCGGACCGATGCTTCACCGCGCGCTCCAGCAGTTCCTCGCCGACGTGTTCTGGGGCGATCTGGACGTGCTGCTTCTCGATCTGCCGCCAGGCACCGGTGACATCGCCATCTCGGTGGCTCAGCTCATCCCGAGCGCCGAGATCCTGGTCGTCACCACACCGCAGCAGGCCGCTGCCGAGGTCGCCGAGCGAGCGGGCGCCATCGCCCTGCAGACCCGCCAGCGCGTCGCCGGCGTCGTCGAGAACATGTCGTGGCTCGAACTTCCCGACGGCACCCGCATGGACGTCTTCGGCGAAGGCGGCGGGCAGACCGTCTCCGATCGCCTCACGAAGGCCGTCGGCGCCAAGGTTCCGCTTCTCGGACAGATTCCGCTGGACCCGTCCGTCCGCGAGGCAGGTGACGCCGGGACGCCGATCGTCCTCAGCGCTCCCGATTCACCCGCAGCCATCGCGCTCAAGGACATCGCCGACAAGTTGGCCGTCCGTCAGCGCGGGCTGGCCGGAATGTCGCTCGGTATCAATACGGTTCGCAACTTGTAAACCCCGCATGCGAAAGGGCGCCTGTCACCGATCGGTGAGAGGCGCCCTTTCGTATGTCGAATCTAGGTTGCGTCGAAGTCCACAGGAGGACGTTCGCCCGCGATGAGTGGCTTGTCCTTCGACAGCGTCTTCGGCTCCTGCACTCCGCTCTGCGGCTTCTTGTCGAAGTTGCCTGTGAAGATGGAGTCGTCGCCGTCGAGGAGGTGCTGGGTGATCACAGCGCGCGGCGTCATTCCGCGCAGCTTGTTCAGATCTGCGAGTGGTTTACGCAGATCCTCGAAATCGGTGCCCAGTTCTTCCTTGAGCTGATTGGAAGCGCCCGAAGCATATTCGCGCACCTGCCTCAGGGACTTCGTGACCCAGGAGACCGCACCAGGAAGCCGCTCAGGTCCCAAGATGACCAGAGCCGCTACGAGGAGGATCATGAACTCGCCCCAACCGATGTTGCCAAACACAGGGTCAGCCTACTGTGTGCTCGCTCGGTGCGCGCATGTCCGGATCAACCTCACAGGAAGATCGCAGGGTCCGATCAGTCGGACACAGGCGTGACCGAAATGTCGACCTGCCGTCCGTCGCGGATCAACTGGACGTTGACCGGCTGATCGACGGTCGTCGCGTTGACCGCAACCACCAGTTCGTCGGCACTCGTCACCGGTCGGTCACCGACCTTGACGATGACGTCACCCTCGACGATCCCCGCACGTTGAGCTGGGCTGCCGTCGCGGACGTTGGCCACCGCAGCACCGCTGGTCGCGTCGTTGACCGCGGTGCGGGCATTCACGCCGATGTCGGGGTGATGAACCTTGCCGTCGCGAATGATGGTCTGCGCCACCTCGGTGACCGTATCGATCGGAATCGCGAAGCCGAGCCCGACCGAACCACCGGACTCGCTGAGCATGGCCGTGTTGATACCGATGACGCGGGCTTCGTCGTCGACGAGTGCACCACCCGAGTTGCCGTGGTTGATCGCCGCATCGGTCTGGACAGCGTCGATGACGGCGTTGGTGTCGGTGCCTTCACCCGACAAACGCAGAGGCCGGTTCAGCGCACTGACGATTCCGCGGGTGACGGTCTTGCTCAATCCGAGCGGTGAGCCGACGGCGACGACGTCGTCGCCGACCTGAACATCCTCGGATTTTCCGAGCTGAGCGACCGTCAGATTGTTGGCCGACACCTTGAGCACCGCGAGGTCTGTCTTGACGTCACGTCCGACGATCTGGGCATCGGTCTTGGTTCCGTCGGAGAAGATCACCTGGATCTTCGCGTCCTGAGCGGGCGGTACGGCCGAGGAGATCACGTGGTTGTTGGTGACGATGTATCCGGCGCCGTCGATGACCACACCGGAACCCGTACTGCCCTGGTCACCGACGGCGACCTGAATCGACACCACGGAAGGCAGCACTGCGTCGGCGACCTTTGCCACCTGCGACTCCGGCTGTTCCCCGCCGCCGGATTGAACGAGCGTGACACGTGAGCTGGTGAGTGAACTGCGATCGGCGGTGATGACAGTGGCGAGCAAGCCACCGACAAGAGCGATGACAAGTGCCATGCCCGCAAGCGCGGCCAGTGCTGAGGGGGCGACCTTGCGACCGAACAACAGCTCACGCACGTCGAGCTTCTGGGCGGGAGGCAACTGCACCGGCGCCTCGGACTCTGCAGGCTTGCCCAGCGAGACCTCGGATTCAGGATCGCGCCACGGATCACGCGGGGGTTCTTCGTCGGGTGTCTTGTTCGCCGACGCCTCGGGATCGCGACCGATTGATGCGGTGGCGTCTGCGGGTCGACCGAACGCTTCGGCCAGAACCGGGTCCGGATTCCCGATCACGACGTCGGAAGACGGGGTCGATCGCGTGGCAATCGGAGTGAACGAGCCCTCGACTCCACTCGGTCGACCGAACACCTGGCGCGAGGCCGGATCGATCTGAGGTCGGTACACCGGCCGGGGGTCGAGCACCGGCGCATCTGCCGGTCGATCCGCCGAACCGCTTGCCGAAGAATCCGAGCTCACTCCGGAGTGCCCCCTCTTTCCGTCAGTCACGTTGTCCAGTATCACTGATCCGTGCCGGGAAGCTGGCGCGCGGCGTCATTTGCGCCAGCGCGCGGTGTCATTTGCGCCAGCGACGGGACAACCGCTTGCTGATGGTGGAAAAGCCTGCGGGCTGATTACCGACGGAACCGTCGGCGTTTTCCGAATTGGGTCCGGTGGTCGGACTGTTGCACGAGGGAATCTGACTGAGAAGTCCCACCAGGGACAACGGCATCGTCATCTCGCCGCTTCGACGCAGCGCACCACGTGCCTGCTGCTGAGCATCGACGGCCGCAGCGCACTCGGCGCAGATCGAGATGTGATGCGAGGCCCGCAAGTAGGCCTGCATTCGGAGTTCTCCGTCGACGTAGGCAGCGATTGCCTCGCTGGCCAGATGTTCGGTCGAACCGAACTGGCGATGTGCCCGCGCCTCCGTCATTCGTCCCTCCAGGTGATTGACCACGTCCCGCTCTGCAGCTCGAACCCGACCGTCAGAAACCGACGAGTTCGGATTCGGCTGCGCGCTGCGCTGCCAGATGATCACGAATCGCCTGTCGCCCACGATGGATACGGCTACGAACCGTTCCGAGCTTCACTCCCAGTGTGGCACCGATTTCCTCGTACGACAGACCTTCGATGTCACAGAGCACAACAGCGGCGCGAAATTCAGGTGCGAGTGAGTCGAGTGCGGCCTGCAGACCTGCGTCGAGGCGCGCGTCGTGGTAGATCTGCTCGGGGTCCGGACCGGGTGAGGGAACGCGGTCGTAGTCCTCGGGCAGCGCTTCCATACGGATGCGGTTGCGTCGGCGAACCATGTCGAGGAACAGGTTTGTGGTGATGCGGTGCAGCCAGCCCTCGAAAGTTCCGGGCTGATAATCGGAGAGCGAGCGGAACACCCGAATGAAGGTGTCCTGCGTCAAGTCCTCGGCGTCCTGGGCATCGCCTGACAACCGGTAGGCCAGGCGGTACACCCGGTCACCGTGCTGACGCACGAGTTCATCCCAAGACGGCATGGAGGACTTCTCACCAGTTGCATCGAACACAGCAGTGCCGATCAATTCGGAATCCACAGCCGATTCCGTCGTCAAAACTTCCGACTCTCGAGGGCGAGGCTCGTCGTTGACCTGGTAAATAAGTTGATCCTCCTGCTCGGGATCGCGTAGTTCGATCACCGCGTTGTCCGAATCACGAAATGCGCGATATTCGGGAGAACCAGCCGTTGCTGTGATTTGTTCCCGATCACCGAGCTGCGAAAGACCAACTTGGTAAAAATCGATACCGCCGTGCGATCTTCGATCCGGCGATGTATACACCTTTTCTCATCGCGGTGTGCACGCCATATGAGGAGCCTGAGGGATTCCTGAGAATCCTGGTGACTGCGCGCCTTGCAGCGACAATCCGAACCGCCCGATAACCTCATGAGCGTGACCCACGCCGAACAGATACTCCGCCACGTCGAGGACGTAGTTTCCGAGGACGAGATTTTGACCGCGGCGCGAGATCGAGCGCTGGATCTCGGAGCCCATCCGGTGACGCCCGCCGTCGGTGCGACGCTCGCGATGTTCGCGAGGATGCTCGACGCGAAGACGGCCGTCGAGGTGGGTACCGGAGCCGGCGTGAGCAGCCTGTGGCTTCTGCACGGAATGCGCGACGACGGCGTCCTGACCACGATCGACAGTGAACCCGAACACCAGCGGGCGGCCAAGCTGACCTTCCGCGAAAGCGGAATCGCTCCGGCACGCACTCGCCTGATCAACGGACGGGCTCTCGACGTACTTCCCCGGCTCGCAGACGGCGGCTACGACCTGGTGTTCGTCGACTGCGCCGCGATCGACCACCCCCACTACGTCCGCGAAGGTGTCCGCCTGCTGCGCTCCGGCGGTGTCATCGTTCTGCACAACGCCCTGGCCGACGGCCGCGTTGCCGACAGCTCCGCTCGCGACGCGACAACGGTTGCGGTCCGAGAAGCAGCAAAGGCCGTGACCGAGGACGAGCGACTCATTCGAGTCCTCCTCCCCCTCGGCGACGGCCTCCTCTGCGCGAGCAAGCTCTAGATCCAGACGCCCTTACCGATGGCGACGACGCCACCCTGACTGACGGCAAATCGTTCGCGGTCACGTTCGAGATCGACGCCGATGATTTCGCCGTCACCGACCACGACGTTCTTGTCGAGGATCGCGCGCCGCACGACGGCGCCCTTGCCGATGCGCACACCCGGCATCAGCACGCTGCCCTCGACGGTCGCACCGTCCTCGATCATCACGTTGGAACTGAGTACCGAATTGCGCACGGTCGCCGCGGACAGGATCGACCCCGCACCGACCACTGATTCCTGAGCGAGTCCGCCCTTCACGAACTTGGCGGGCGCGAGATTCTCGGTGGCGCCGCGGATGGGCCAGCGACGGTTGTAGAGATTGAAGATCGGGTGCACCGACACGAGGTCCATGTGAGCGTCGTAGAAGGCGTCGAGGGTACCGACGTCACGCCAGTAACCGCGGTCTCGATCGGTAGCGCCGGGAACGACGTTGTCCTTGAAGTCGTAGACCGACGCCTCACCCGCCGCGACCAAGGCGGGAATGATGTCTCCGCCCATGTCGTGGTCGGAATCGGAGTTCTCGGAATCAGCCCGGATGGCGTCCACGAGCACTTTGGTGGTGAACACATAGTTACCCATGGACGCGAACGTGGAATTTGGGTCGTCCGGTGTGCCGGGAGGATGGGCGGGCTTTTCCAGGAACTGCGTGATGCGTCCGGACTCGTCACTGTCGATGCAGCCGAAAGCGAAAGCCTCACTTCGCGGTACACGAATACCCGCGACCGTCACGCCTGCCCCGGATTCGATGTGGTGCTGCACCATCTGTTCCGGATCCATCCGGTACACGTGGTCGGCACCGAAAACCACGATGTACTCGGGGTCCTCGTCGTAAACGAGATTGAGCGACTGCAGGATTGCGTCGGCGCTGCCGGTGTACCAGCGCGGCCCGAGCCGCTGCTGGGCCGGCACCGGAGTGATGTACTCACCCGCGAACCCGGACAATCGCCACGTCTGCGAAATGTGACGGTCGAGTGAATGTGACTTGTATTGCGTCAACACACAAATACGCAGATATCCCGCGTTGACAAGGTTGCTCAACACGAAGTCGATAAGTCGATATGCACCTCCGAAGGGCACTGCGGGCTTCGCTCTGTCCGCGGTCAGCGGATACAAGCGTTTGCCCTCGCCCCCGGCGAGCACGATTCCAAGCACATGCGGCTGGCTTCTCACACCGCTAACCTATCCGCACTGGTGAACTCCCGCTAGCGAAGCAGTCCGAGAGGTCCGATCGTGTCCCCCTCCGAACGGTCGGGGATAACGCGATCGGTAGCCGGATCGACCACGGGCGGTTAGGTTTAGCGCGTGCGAGTCGCAATGATGACCAAGGAATACCCGCCGGAGATCTACGGCGGTGCAGGAGTACACGTAACCGAGCTCGTCGCTCAGATGAAGCGGTTGTGCGAGGTCGACGTGCACTGCATGGGCGCCCCGCGCGAAGGCGCGATCGTCCACTCTCCCGACCCCGCTCTCGCCGGATCCAACCCAGCCTTGACGACGCTCTCCACCGAGCTGCGGATGGCGGACGCCGCGGCCGGTGTCGACATCGTCCACTCCCACACCTGGTACACCGGACTGGCCGGGCATCTCGCGTCGGCTCTCTACGACGTGCCGCACATCCTCACCGCGCACTCACTCGAGCCCAGACGCCCGTGGAAGGCCGAACAGCTAGGCGGCGGCTATCGGATCTCGTCGTGGTCCGAACGCAACGCCGTCGAGCACGCAGACGCGATCATCGCCGTCAGTTCAGGTATGCGACTCGACGTCCTCGACGCGTACCCCGCCGTCGATCCGAGTCGCGTTCACGTAGTGCGCAACGGAATCGACACCGAGGTATGGCATCCCGGGGGATCTGCGCCGGGAGCGCCGTCCGCACTCGCGTCGATCGGCGTCGACCCCGCAAAACCCATCGTGGCCTTTGTCGGACGGATCACGAGGCAGAAGGGCGTCGGGCACCTCGTCGCGGCAGCACACCACTTCGACCCGGAGATTCAGCTCGTGCTGTGCGCCGGCGCTCCCGATACGCCGGAGATCGCCGCCGAAACGGAGAAGGCAGTGGCCGAACTCGCCAGACATCGGGGCAATGTCTACTGGGTGCGCGAGATGCTCCCGACCGAGCAGATCAGGGAAATACTCTCGGCAGCAACGGTATTCGTCTGCCCTTCGGTGTACGAGCCCCTCGGAATCGTCAATCTCGAAGCCATGGCGTGTGAGACCGCCGTGGTCGCTTCCGATGTCGGCGGTATCCCCGAGGTGGTCGCCGACGGCGTCACCGGTCGACTCGTGCACTACAACGCCTACGAGCCGAACGCATTCGAGGAATCACTCGCTGCCACCGTCAATGCCGTTGTCGCCGACCGAGAAGGCGCCGACGCGATGGGTCGTGCGGGCAGAATCCGTGCTATCGACGAGTTCTCCTGGGCCGAAATCGCCAAGCAGACGCTCGAGGTCTACGCGGACGCCGTCACGAGACGCTGATCCGCGTCAGATCTTGCGATAGGTCGAGACCGTCGCCGACGCGGTGACGGTGCTCGGCTGCGGCAGCTTCGCCACGGCGGCAGCCAGATCGGCGGGCGTCAGGTGCCTCGCCGACGGTCCCATCCCCACCAAGTCGAGGACGTCCTGGTGTGAGAGTGACATCGTGAACTCGACCTCGTCGCTGCTCACGCGCTCGAACAAGCCGGCCATTGACGATTCGAGACGTTCCACCTTGCGATCGTCGACCTTGACCATCTCGAGAATGTCGATCAGCTCGCGCAGATGCCTGTCGGTGGGCGTCAGGACCACTAGAACGCCGTCATCGGCGAGAACTCGATGGGACTGCGGACCGTTGCGTGGAGCGAACACACAGAGCACGTGGGAGAGCACTCCGTCTCGAATCGGAAGTGGTTGCCAGACGTCCGCGACGATCGAGCCGATCCTTTCGTGGATCTTCGCCGCTCGCCGTGCCGCGAACTTGGACACGTCCAAGGCTATTGCCCGAGAATCAGGCAGCGAATCCACGACGTGTGCGAGGTATTGTCCTGTGCCTGCACCGATTTCGACGATCCGCGCAGGATCCGCCCCTGCCGTCGTCGCGCAGGCCCGGGAAACGGCATCCATCAGCGGGCCGAAGTGGCCGGCGCCGAGAAGTCGTGCACGCGCGGCGATCATCTCGGCACTGTCGCCGGTGAACTTCGTGGCACCGCCACTGATCAGGCTCACGTAACCCTGGCGAGCGACGTCGAATCGATGTCCGCGATCGCACTCGGCGGCGCCGTCCACCAATTCCAGCTCTGCGGCGCACTGCGGGCAGGACAGTAGATCGACCACGGCGGCAAGCATTGATCCGTCCTTTCGGCTACCGGCGGTGCGCACACTTCAGGCCCCGTACCGAAACGGATACGGAGCCTGCGTGCAATCACGTGCTGTTGTTCGTACTGCTACAACCTGGACCCGACTAGCTGGTGACGTTCGTGAGTTCCACACCGAGCGCTGCAGCTTCATCCGGGGTCAGCTCGACGACGAGGCGTCCGCCACCCTCGAGTGGAACCCGCATGACGATTCCTCGTCCCTCTTTGGTTGCTTCGAGGGGACCGTCCCCGGTCCGGGGCTTCATGGCCGCCATCCTCTGCTCCCTCCAGATCTGCGCTGCATTGCTCTGCGCCTCGACTAACGGTGCGCCCCGCCAACAATCAGCGAGGCTCGTACCCTCCATTGTTCCCTATGGATGCAGGAACCGGGAATCTGAGTCACATTTAGGGGTGTTCAGTCGACCGTCACACCTGCGCCGGAACCCAGCAATCAGCCACGTGATCGTCGACCATTCCGGTAGCCTGCATGAGCGCATAAGCCGTGGTAGGACCCACAAACTTGAACCCGCGTCGCTTGAGTTCCTTAGCCATGGCAGTCGACTCGGGAGTGACCGCCGGAACCTCTGCAATTGATGTCAGTCGTCTGGTGCGTCGAGGCGGCGAGAACGACCAGAGTAACGAATCGAGGTCCAGATCGGGTGAATTCACGAGCACTCGGGCGTTGGAAATCGTCGCCTCGATCTTCGCGCGATTGCGGACGATCGCGGCATCTGAGAGCAATCTCTCCACATCCGCAACTCCGTACGCTGCGACCTTGTCCGGATCGAACCCGTCGAAGGCTTCGCGGAACGCCTCGCGTTTGCGCAGAATCGTGATCCAAGAAAGCCCCGATTGGAATGCTTCGAGGGCGAGCCGCTCGAACAGTTCGTCGCGCCCGTGCAGCGGACGCCCCCACTCCTCGTCGTGATAGTCGCGGTACAGCGAGTCACCGGGCGTCTCGACCACCCAGCCGCACCGAACCAGTCCGTCTGCCATCAGCCCTGGGAATCCTTCGCTTCGGATTCGGTCTCAGGCGCCTCCTGCGTTGCTTCGGCCTTGGCCGGAGCATCCGCCTTCACCAGAACCTCGGACTTCTCGTCACGGCCCAGTTGCGCACGCAGAGAATCGATTTCCAACCCGAGGCGATGCAGGGCCCAATCCACTTCACTCGCCTTGTATCCACGCAACACCTGCTGAAAACGAAGAGCGTCGACATCCGCCCCGGTGACGTCCTCTGCCGGGAGTACGGTCGCCGTCGTGCCAGGAGGCAGCGGCGGCAGCTCTTCCGAGCGCCCGAACACAGCGCTGGCGGCGAGGAAGATCATCGCGCCGACCAGTGCCATGACAATCAGGTACAGGAGGATCGTCATCATGAACCGATACTCCCATACCCGAGTGTGAGCGGTCAGACCCCCGCGGTGCGCACTATCGAATTCATCGGGGGTCGATCGAGTAGCGAAACCTCAGTGGTCTCGGGCACGAAAGAATCGCCGTCGACCAGGAATTGGGTCAACCCGGCACCCGAATCCTCGATCCCGCACCGCCGGAGCATCGTTCCGATGATCTGCCGGCTCATCACGCCGAGGTCGGCGAGCGGCCGGTTGCGATGCTTGCGCACACCGAGATTGACCTGACCGATCGCCGCCAGCCCCAACGTGTCGTACGTGTCGAGCAGAAGGCCGATCTCGACGCCGTAGCCGGGCGCAAACGGAACAGCCGACAGCAGCTCACGGGTGCCCGCGTATTCACCGCCCAATGGTTGCAGTACCGACGTGAGTTCGGGCCGCAGCGCAGCCAACATGGGCCGCGCAACCAATTCCGTGACTCGTCCGCCGCCGTTGGCGTCCTCCGTGCCGCTCACGCGCAGCGGACGGCGGTAGTAGCCCTTCACCAGATGGATGCCGTCCACCGTGAGCAGCGGCCCCAGCAGTTTGGGCACGAACGCCGGATCGGGATTGATGAGATCGGAGTCGACGAATGCGATCAGATCGCCGGTCGTTGCGGCGACCGAACGCCACAGCACCTCACCCTTGCCCGCGGTCGGCGGGATGGACGGGACTGCGCTCTCACGACTGATCACCGTCGCCCCCGCCGCGCGAGCACGCTCGGCGGTACGGTCGGTCGAACCGGAATCGAGAACGATCAACTCGTCGACCAAACCACCGAGCAACGGGTGAATGGTGTCGACCACCGCAGCAACGGTGTCCTCTTCATTGAGCGCGGGCAACACCACCGAGACGGTTCGGCCACGCTTCGCCCGTTCGAGTTCGGCGACCGTCCAACTCGGATGGTCCCAACTGTTGGCTTCTGCCCATACGCGGGTCGGGCCCGCACCGGTGATGCTCATGCCAGACCTCGAACCGTACGTACCGGGGCACGGCGTCCTTGGATCGCGGCCACCATGTCGACTACTCGACGGGTGGACGCCACCTCGTGAACACGGAACACCCGGGCGCCGCCAGCCGCGGCCATTGCTGTCGCTGCCAATGTTCCCTCCAACCTCTCGGAAAGCTCCACACCAAGAGTCTCCCCGATGAAGTCCTTATTGCTCAGCGCCATCAGCACTGGCCACCCGGTGTTTACAAGAACGTCCACTTTTCGCAACAACTCGAGCCCGTGGAAGGTGTTCTTACCGAAATCGTGAGTGGGATCGATCAGAATCGCGTCACGCGGCACTCCGAGTGCCAGGGCGCGTTCTGCCGCCGACACGACCTCGGTGACCACATCTGCGACGACGTCGTCGTAGCGGACACGGTGCGGGCGGGTGCGCGGAACCGCACCACCCGTGTGCGAGCAGACGATCCCGGCACCAGTCTCGGCGGCAACCACAACGAGTTCCGGATCCGCACCCGCCCACGTGTCGTTGATCAGGTCGGCGCCTTCGCCGCGTGCCAACCGCGCGACGCCGCTCCGCCAGGTGTCGACGCTGATGATCAGCTCGGGGTACTTGGCTCTGATCGCGGCGACGAACGGAACCACCCGCCTGACCTCCTCGTCGGCGTCGACGAGGTCACCTGGCCCGGCTTTCACTCCCCCGATGTCCACCAGATCGGCGCCCTCGTCGACGGCCCTGTCGACGGCAGCCATCGCTGCCGAATCCGAGAACGTCGCGCCCTGGTCGTAGAAGGAATCGGGAGTGCGGTTGACGATCGCCATCACCAATGCACGGTCGACCGCGACCGGACGCCCACACAGGGTGGGCGCCGGACCTGGCTGCGCGGTCGAACCGGAGAGTGAAGACATGCCACTCATACTGGCATGACGGAACTCGGTCTAGCCCTTGGGTACCGAGCCTGCCGCGACCTTTCCGACGTATTCGTCGTACGAGTCCACGTAACCACCCTCGCGGCCTTCGAGAACGTGCAGAGTGTCGGCGCCGACGTCGTAACCCTCGTTGCGCAATTCCACCTTGCGCGACTTGAAAGTGCTGGTGTGTTCGAGTGAGTCCACGATGCGGATGAACAGCGGGACCGCGTAGTTGGGGAGCTTGCCGTAGAGGTGAGCCGCGACTTCGCTGCCCTCGAAACTGTGACCGTCCCGTAGCTTCACCGCCGCCATGCCCGCGCGACCGTCGGTGCCCGGAATCTCGACGCCGTAGACAACCGCTTCCTCGACGGCCGGGTGCGAACTCAGTGCGCCCTCGACCTCCGTGGTGGCAACGTTCTCGCCCTTCCAACGGAAGGTGTCGCCGAGACGGTCGACGAAGGCGACGTGGCCCCATCCCTGCTTGCGCACCAGGTCTCCGGTATCGAACCAGGTGTCGTCGTCCTTGAATCCGCCGCGCACCAGCTTGCTGTTGCTCGCGGCTTCGTCGGTGTAACCGTCGAAAGGCGCTCGGTCGGTGACCTTCGACAGCAGGAGCCCGACCTGACCCGTGGACACCTTGCGAAGGCGACCGTCGGCTCCACGCAACGCTTTTCCGGTGTCCTCGTCGAACTCCACGACGGCGTGCGGCAACGGACAGATGCCGGCCGTCTTGTCGACGTTGAGTGCGTTGACGAACGCGATGTTGCATTCGCTGGCACCGTAGAACTCGGCGACGCGGGGAATGCCGAAGCGCTGGGTGAATTCGGCCCAGATCTCCGGGCGCAGACCGTTACCCACCATCAGCCGAACCGCATTGTCGCTGTCGGTCGGTTTGACCGGCTGGTTGAGCAGATAGCGGCACAGTTCGCCGATGTAGGTGAACGCGGTCGCCTTGTTTAGTGCGATGTCGTCCCAGAACCGCGAGGCGGAGAACTGACGACCGATCGCGATTGTCGCGCCGGACGCGAGCACCGAGGACAGCGAGACCGTCAACGCGTTGTTGTGGTAGAGCGGCAGGCAGCAGTACAGAGTGTCCGAGCCGCGCAAGCGCACACCCATCAACCCGAGGCCCGACATCGACTTCAGCCAACGGAAGTGAGTCATCAAGCTGGCCTTGGGCATTCCCGTGGTACCCGAGGTGAAGATGTAGAACGCCTTCTCCTTCGCGAGCACCTCGGCGGTGACCGCCGGGTTGGCGGCATCAGCCGTCTTCGCCAGATCCGCGAGTTCACTGACGAGAAGTTGATTCGGTCCGGTAAACCCCGCCGGCAAGGATTCGAGGGCCTCTTCGCACTCGTCGGCGACCACCAGGACGCGCGCGTCGAGCAGCGTAAGGCTGTGTGCCAGAACGTCGTCGCGCTGGTTGTAGTTCAACATGCCCGCAGCCGCGCCGAGTTTGACGGCGGCCAACGCGATCAGCAGGGCTTCGGGGGTGTTCTTTGCCAGCACTCCGACGACGTCTCCGCGATCGACTCCTCGTCCGCGGAGGACGTCGGCGAAGCGGTTCACCAGTTCGTTGGCCTCCGCGTAACTGGTCGCGTGGCCCTCGAACCGGATGAACGGGCGCGACGGGTGCGCGTGCGCGGCCTTCTGGAAGATCAACCCGATCGATTCCTTGGCCGAAGGCTTGCGGGTGAGCCCGGCGGCCCCCCGCGCCAGGATCGGCACCTCGGTGATCATCGACGGCAGTTTTGCCGCCAGATCCAGCAGGCCGACGGTCGAACGGGCTTCCGAACTCATGGCTCCCCTAACACGTATCCGGCGCCCATTCGGCCGCCCAGTCTGCGGCCACCTTACTGCACGGTAATAAAGCCCGCCATGCCCCAGGTCAGGGTTTCACGCAGGCGTCTGATCAGGATCTGACGCACGCGTCGAGCGCAGCCTCGACGTCCGTCCGCACCAACAGAGTGTCCAAAGCCTGACGCCCG
Source organism: Rhodococcus sp. AQ5-07 (assembly GCF_009707305.1). NCBI lineage: Bacteria > Bacillati > Actinomycetota > Actinomycetes > Mycobacteriales > Nocardiaceae > Rhodococcus > Rhodococcus sp. AQ5-07. The sequence continues at coordinate 2,913,602 of NZ_CP046099.1, forward strand.
ACGAAGCCGGTCCCGTCGAGCTTGTTCAACCACTCGAGCAGGCCGGTGAAGTGCCCGACGGGATCGAGCATCACCACTGGCTTCTCGTGCATTCCGAGGTAGCCGGCGGTCCACGTCTCGAACAGCTCCTCCAGCGTCCCGATTCCACCCGGCAGCGTGATGAACGCGTCGGCGTGATCTTCCATCAGCTTCTTGCGCTCGCGCATGGTGTCCGTGACGATCAGCTCGTCGGCATCGACGTCGGCTACTTCCTTGTGCACCAGGGCCTTCGGAATGACGCCGACGGTCCAGGCGCCCGCCGCGCGAGCGGACTCGGCGACAGCGCCCATCATCGAGACGTTGCCACCGCCCGAGACCAACTGCCATCCGCGTCGACCGATCGCGGTTCCCACCTCGGCAGCCAATGCCAGGAACGATTCGTCCACCGGACCCGACGCGCAGTAGACGCAGATCGAGTACTTCTTGTCGGAATCGGTCACCATTCTTCTTCTTTCCCCAGATCTGCGGCCTCGTCGACGCCCTTGTCGGCGTTGAGGACGATTCGTACTGCTTCTTCCACACTGTCGGTGACGTGCAGCAAGTTCACGTCGCCCTCGGAAATCTTGCCGTCACGCTCGAGGGTGCCGCGAATCCAGTCGACGAGTCCGGACCAGTACTCGGTACCGAACAGGACGATCGGGAAGCGCGTGACCTTGTGGGTCTGCACCAGGGTCAGTGCCTCGAACAGCTCGTCGAGTGTTCCGAAGCCACCCGGCAGGCAGATGAATGCCTGGGAGTACTTCACGAACATCGTCTTGCGTGCGAAGAAGTACCGGAAGTTGATTCCGAGATCCACCCACTCGTTGAGTCCCTGCTCGAACGGCAGCTCGATGCCGAGACCGATCGAGTATCCGCCCGCCTCGCTGCAACCGCGGTTGGCAGCTTCCATGACTCCCGGTCCACCGCCGGTGATGACGGCGTATCCGGCTTCGGCCAAAGCCGTTCCCAGCTCACGGCCGGATTGGTACTCGGGATGATCGACCGTGGTGCGTGCCGAACCGAACACCGTCACCGCACGCGGGACCTCGGCGAGTGCGCCGAAACCTTCGATGAATTCGCTCTGGATACGCAGCACACGCCACGGATCGGTGTGTACCCAGTCCGTGGGCCCGCGCTTGTCGAGCAAGCGCTGATCGGTCGTGGTCTTCTCGTCTTTGCGCTTGCGTCGAAGCTGAACGGGCCCGCGGTGCTTGATCGACGAGCTCTGCTTCTTCGAAGCCGAATTCTTCTCTGGTGCCATGCGGCAAGGCTAACGGTCAGGCCGACAGATACTTCCTCAGCACGGCCGCGACGTCGGTGATCTGCTGCACCGGAACGTGCTCGTCGCGCTTGTGTGCGAGGTTCGGATCACCCGGTCCGTAGTTCACGGCAGGAATGCCGAGCGCCGAGAACCTGGACACGTCGGTCCACCCGTACTTCGCACGGAACTGACCACCGGCCGCCTCGATCAGGGCGGCAGCGGACGGGTTCGCCAAGCCAGGCAGCGCGCCGGGTGAGGAGTCGGTGACCTCGAATCCGAGGCCCAGACCGTCGAACACTTCGCGCACGTGCGACTCGGCTTGCGCCTCGCTGCGATCGGGCGCGAATCGGAAGTTGACGTCCATCTCGGCTTCGTCCGGGACGACGTTTCCGGCGACCCCGCCAGAAATCCGCACCGCCGACAAACCTTCGCGGTAGCCGCAACCGTCGATGTCGACCGAGCGCGGCTGGTAACTCGACAACCGCTCCAACGCACCGCCGAACTTGTGAATGGCGTTGTCCCCCAGCCAGGACCTGGCCGAATGTGCGCGAGTTCCCGAAGCTGTCAACCGAACCCGCATCGTGCCCTGGCACCCGGCCTCGATGAAACCGGCCGTCGGCTCACCGAGAATTGCGACGTCGGCCGCGAGCCATTCCGGGATCTCGCGTTCGATTCGTCCCAGGCCGTTGTACGTCGCGGCGATCTCTTCGCAGTCGTAGAAAACCAGGGTCAGATCGTGGGCCAGGTTCTCGATGGTGGCCGCCAGGTGCAGAAAGACCGCATCGCCCGACTTCATGTCCGCGGTCCCGCAGCCGTGCAGGATGTCGCCGTCACGCCGCGAAGGAACATTGTCCGCGATGGGCACCGTATCCAGATGTCCGGCGAGCATGACGCGACTGGGCAAACCACGCGAGGTCCGCGCCAACACGGCGTTGCCGTTGCGGATGATCTCGAAGCCCGAAGTCTGCTCACGCAGCGCATCCTCGACGGCCTGCGCGATGACGGATTCGTCGTGCGAGACGCTGGGGATGTCGACCAGGGCGGCCGTCAAGTCGATGGGGTCCGAAGCAAGATCGAGGATGCTCACACGCACCAGCCTAGGCCGGTGCACCCACCACCCAGTAATCTCTAGTCCCGTGAGCGCACAGGGAGCAACAGCAGTAGGTATCGCCAACGTGACCGCGGACGGAACCGTCCTCGACACCTGGTTCCCGGCACCGGAGCTGGGAACATTCGACAAGACCGGTACCGAGAACGTCGAGGGAACAGACATTCCTTCCGATCTTGCACTGCTGGCAGGCACTGACGACGCTCGCGAGGTCTCGCAGGTCGTCGTCCGCACCACCATCGCCGATCTCTCCAAGGCACCGGTCGACGCACACGACGTCTACCTGCGCCTCCACCTCCTCTCGCACCGTCTCGTCGCACCCCACGGCGTCAACCTCGACGGCCAGTTCGGCCTGCTCAGCAACGTCGTGTGGACCAACTTCGGCCCGTGCGCCGTCGAAGGCTTCGAGCAAGTTCGCTCACGTCTGCGCATCCGCGGCGTCGTGACCGTGTTCAGCGTCGACAAGTTCCCCCGCATGGTCGACTACGTCGTGCCGTCCGGAGTGCGTATCGGTGACGCGGACCGTGTCCGACTCGGTGCGCACCTCGCCAGCGGAACGACCGTCATGCACGAAGGCTTCGTCAACTTCAACGCCGGCACCCTCGGTAACTCCATGGTCGAAGGCCGCATCTCCGCGGGCGTCGTCGTCGACGACGGATCCGATGTTGGCGGCGGCGCCTCCATCATGGGCACCCTCTCCGGCGGCGGCAAGGAAACCATCTCCCTCGGCAAGCGCTGCCTCCTCGGCGCAAACGCCGGCCTCGGCATTTCGCTCGGCGACGACTGCGTCCTCGAAGCGGGCCTCTATGTCACCGCGGGCACCAAGGTCACCGGCCCGGACGGCACCGTCGTCAAGGCCAAGGAACTCAGCGGCAAGTCGAACCTTCTCTTCCGTCGTAACTCGGTCTCGGGTGCCGTCGAGGTCGTGCCGTGGAAGGGCACCGGCGTCGAACTGAACGCTGCTTTGCACGCCAACGACTGATGACTGACACCGACGTCTCCGACGGAACAACCACTGCTCTCGGCCACGGTCTCAAGGTCCGCCATCTGACGATGATGGGCCTGGGCTCGGCCATCGGCGCCGGCCTGTTCCTCGGAACCGGTGTCGGTATCGCCAAGGCCGGCCCGGCCGTCCTGATCTCCTACATCCTTGCGGGCGCCGTCGTGGTGTTCGTGATGCGCATGCTCGGTGAGATGGGAGCTGCGATCCCGGCGAGCGGTTCCTTCTCTCACTACGCCCGCCTGGGGATCGGCGAGTGGGCCGGCTTCGTGATGGGCTGGCTCTACTGGTTCATGCTGATCATGGTGCTGGGCGCCGAGATCACCGGAGCCTCGGCGATCGTGAACGACTGGGTGCCGTCGATCCCGCAATGGGTTGTCGCCCTGGTATTCGTGGTGTTCTTCGCCGTGGTGAACCTGGCGAAGGTCAGCAACTTCGGTGAGTTCGAGTTCTGGTTCGCCGCAATCAAAGTCACCGTCATCATCGCCTTCCTCGTCATCGGCGTCCTGCTGGTGTTCGGCATCCTCCCCGATACCGATCCGGTCGGTACGAGCAATCTGTTCGGGCAGGGCGGCTTCATGCCCAATGGGTTGTCCGGCATTGCCGCAGGACTGCTCGTCGTGGCGTTCGCCTTCGGTGGGATCGAGATCGTCACCATCGCCGCAGCCGAATCCGAGAATCCGGAACGCTCCATCGCCGTCGCTGTCCGCTCCGTGGTGTGGCGCATCAGCGTCTTCTACATCGGTGCCATCTCCATCATGGTTCTGGTGCTGCCCTGGAACGACCCCGAACTCGAGAGCGGCCCGTTTGTGGCCGTCTTGAACAAGGCGAACATTCCGGGTGTTGCCGGGTTCATGGAACTCGTCGTAGTGGTGGCGTTGCTTTCCGCCTTCAACGCCAACATCTACGGCACCTCCCGGATGGCGTTCTCACTTTCGCGCCGCGGCGACGGACCCGCTTTCATGGCGAAACTGTCGAGCACCGGAGTTCCGACCAATGCCGTTCTGCTGTCGGTGTTCTTCGGCTTCGTCAGCGTCCTGCTCAACTGGCTGCTCCCCGACGACCTGCTCGGCATCCTGCTCAACGCAGTCGGCGCCGCGCTGCTCGTCATCTGGATCTTCATCGTCGTCTCGCATCTGCGACTGCGTAAACAACTCGAAGCGTCGGGCAAGCTGACAGTTCGTATGTGGCTGTTCCCGTATCTGAGCTACGCGACCCTCGCGATGCTTGGCGTCTTCGTCGTCCTCATGCTCTTCGACGCCGATGCCCGTGCACAGTTGATCTCGACCACCGTGTTGTTCCTCGTGATCGCGGCATTGGGTTTCCTGAACGCCCGCTGGCGTAAGCAGAATCAGCCCGCCTGATCCGTGTGCCTATGCATCCCGCCTGTTCACGACGACGATGCTGAGGCCGAATACGACGAGCACGAAGAGGGCGAAGTAGACCAGGCTGCCCCAGGGTCCCCAGTGGAAGTCGACGCTACCGCCGGAACCGAGAAAGTTGTTGGCGTTCATGAACGGCAGGAACGGCATGATCTTCTCGCCGATACTTCCGAACAGGTTGAAAAGATTCTCGATCAGCAAGGGCCACAACAGCAGTAATGCGATCGCGCCTGCAGACTGCCGGAGCAACGCGCCCACTCCTACGGCTAGAACTACGCAGAAGAACGCGTAGATCGGTGTTCCGTAGACGACCCGCCAGCTATCGTCGCCGGACAGAGTCAGGAATCTTCCGGCGTCACCTGATGTGGCCTTCGTGAGAGCGAAAGCGCCGAACGACAATACGAGAGTCAGTACCGCTCCGAAACCACCGATGAGGCCCGCTTTGGCGATGAGCACCGAAGCGCGGTTCGGAACTGCCTGGAATGTTGTTCGGATTGTCCCGAAGCGATATTCGCTGGTGATCGCGAGAGCCGCCATGATCATCAGAACCAACACACCGAAGCCGGTCACTCCACTGAGCGCCCCCGACACTGTCGGCATCATTGCACCATTGGGGCTACTGAGCGACGACTTGGCGCTCAGTCCGAAAACCGTAGCGAGTCCCAACCCGAGCACGATGATGATGATCGTGCACCACAACGGTGATTTGGTCGTGGTGATCTTGATACGTTCAGCACTGAGAACAGCCATTACAGTGCACCTCCCATAGCGTGCTGTGTGTTTGCATTCTGAGTTTCGGGGGCTGCTTCGATATCGGATGCGTGGTACTGGACATCGTCTCCGGTCAACTTCATGAACGCATCCTCGAGCGACCCCTGCACAGACGCCAACTCGTACAACACGATTCCCTGCGAACCAGCCAGACCCCCGATCACATCAGTGGTCGAATCCACGACCACCAACACCGGCTCCGATCCTGAATGCTCCTCGCGGACAGTCAGTCCGTGGGCAGTCAATGCGGCATGGAGAGCGTCCAATTGTGGGCTGCGCACGCGCACCGTCGACTCCGACGAGCGATCCACGAACTCCGCGACCGTCGAATCCGAAATCAACCGACCCCGACCGATCACCACCAACTGCTCCGCCGTCAACGCCATCTCCGAGAGAAGGTGACTCGACACCAGCACCGTGCGACCCTCGGCCGCCAACCGCTGCATGAACTTACGAATCCAGACGATGCCCTCCGGATCGAGACCGTTGACCGGCTCGTCGAACAACAACACCTTCGGATCACCCAACAACGCACCCGCCAACCCGAGACGCTGCGACATACCCAACGAGAACCCGCCAGCCTTCTTGCCCGCCACCTCGGACAACCCGACCAACCCGAGCACCTCGTCGACGCGGGACTTCGGGATCCCGTTCGAAGCAGCCATCCACTGCAGATGCGCCCGCGCACTGCGATTGGGATGCACCCACTTCGCATCCAACAACGCGCCGACAGTCCGCAGCGGCGTCTTGAGCTCGCGGTACGGCTTGCCGTCGATCAACGCCGCACCCGACGTCGGCTGATCCAAACCCAGGATCATCCGCATCGTCGTCGACTTACCCGCACCGTTGGGGCCCAGAAAGCCCGTCACGATGCCCGGCTTGACCGTGAACGACAAATCGTCCACCGCTTTCGTCGGTCCGTAAACCTTGGTCAATCCCGTCAACTCGATCATGAGGACCAGTCAACCATGAAAACCGAACTGTCGGAACTTTCGGACGCCAACAGAGAAAGCCGTTGCGTGCGTTCACCGTCGGCGCTAGTATCGAATGTATGTTCGACACTACCGGGGGGTAAAAGTGACGACGAAAGTATCTGAACAGGCGATATCCAATCAGACGATATCCGAAGAGACGATCGGACAATTCCGAGCGTCACTCGTCAGCATGGATCGTTCCATCGACAACGCAGCTCGCGTGGATCTACTACGCGCACTGGAAGAGCTGAAGGCCAGTTGCGCTGGGGCCCAGGCATTGCTGGCTGCCGATCTCGACACGGTAACCCGCAAGGACCGCGGCGAACGGGGAGTTCCGCGCCCATACCAGGGCCGTGGAATCAACGCGCAGATTGCCCTCGCACGGCGAGAGTCGGCATGGTTCGGAACTCAGCATCTCAACCTGGCCCGCGCACTGAACGACGAGATGCCGCACACACTTCGACTACTCGTCCGTGGCTCCATCAGTGAGCATCAAGCGACAATTCTCATGCGTGAAACTGCGTGTCTCACAGTCCAGGATCGCGCTGCATTGGATCGCGAGTTCTGCTGCGACGCTGCAATCTTGGACGGATGTGGCACCCACCAACTGACAGAAAGAATCCGCGCACGCACTGCGGAAATAGACGCCGACAGTGTTGCCAGACGAGCACGCAAAGCCGTACGAGACAGACGTGTGACGTCTCGGCCTGCGCCCGACACGATGTGCTGGCTCAATGTCCTACTTCCCGCTGCCGCGGGTACCGTCGTATATGCCACGCTCGGCCGCGATGCAGATTCCGTACTTGCCGGCGGGGACGAGCGCACGCGAGCTCAGATCATGGCTGATCTCCTGGTGGAGCGAGTCACCGGAATCGGCCGCGCCACACCGACACCCGTCACGGTGAATCTGATTGTCTCCGACCAGTCGCTACTCGGCGACGGTTCCGACCCTGCCCACGTCCACGGGTACGGACCTGTTCCAGCAGCCATCGCACGTGAATGGATCACCTTGTCCGGCGAGGACTCCGAAACCATGACAACGGTTCGAAAGCTCTACGCACGCCCCGACACCGGCGCACTGACCGCAATGGAATCCACGGCGAGGACCTTCCCGAAAGGACTGGCGCGATTGATCGAACTTCGTGATCGAAGCTGCCGCACTCCGTGGTGCGACGCGCCGGTTCGCCACCGCGACCACATCCGCGATCACTCCAGGGGTGGCCTCACCAGCGCAGCCAACGGTGCCGGGTTGTGCGCGGCATGCAACTACGCGAAACAGGGCTCGGACTGGTCTGCCGAACCTGTACCAGGTACCCGGCACACCTTCACCACGACGACATCTACCGGGCACCGATATTCGTCTGAGGCTCCGCCACTTCCGACGCCCTGGGCCGGTCCCGACGCGGCCTGAGGTCCTCGGCGTGGCTCACGATCCTCGGTGAGCAAGTGCGTTCACAAACACCTCGGAAATCTCCGAGGGGTCTCGAGCGATGTACGTCGAACCGCCCGTCACGCGGGAGATCTCGGCGAGTGCCGCCGCATCGGCGTCATCGGTGATGCCGATGGTGACGATGATGACCGGACGCGCCGGATCCTGCTCGCGTGCAAGAACATCGAGCAGCTGTTCACGGCTGATGCTGTCGGGATCTTCGTTGGCACCGTCGGTCAAGATGATGACGCTGTTGACCGCTCGCGGATCGTACGATTCCTGCACCTTACGGAAGGCGGCCAGAGTCGTGTCATACAAACCGGTGGCGCCACGCTTGAGCTCGGTGAGACGGTTCGCCTGATCAGCCATCAACTTTCGCTGAGTCATGCCGTCGACGATGGTGTCGTAGCGCCTGATCGGCACCAATTCCTGAAAGTCCTGGGTTCCGTTCATACCTTGGGAGAACGCCCAGAGACCGGCAGCGACACTGTCCGGGAAGACCTGATTGCCGGCGAGAGCAGCAGCAGTGGTCAACTGCATGCGCGTCTTGCCGCCTGTCGCCGGGTAGTCCATCGACGCAGACACGTCGATCGCAACGAGTGTCCGGATCGGCTTGGCCATCAGAGCCCAAGCGCCCAGCGTTTGATCGGCCACCGACTGTTCGGAGACCGTCAAGGCCGTCACGTCACCAACTCCGCCTTCGACAGCCCCACCGGCGGAGGTACGGAAACCGCTGCGTGTCAGCACTTCCTGAGCAGATTCACTGTGCAACAGCTCAGCGATGGCGTCACTCTTCTTCGCTGCCGCGTAGTGCCGATCCGGTGCCGACGCACTGACCACCAGGGGGTAATCCATGATCATGGTTCCCGTCGCCGGTACTGTCGCGGAAATCTTCGACTCGGCTTTCGTGAACTCGACTACCTGCTGCTCGGTCGAAACACCGACCTTCCCGGAGCTGACCAATTCGGTGAGCATCTTCTGCCCTACCGGCTGATCTTCGGTACGAACGCTCTCTGCTTGGGCATGGGGTACGAGTGCCGCTCGAACCGATTCGGAGGTGGCCCCGGTCTCCGCAAGGGCTCCGAGAATGGGCGCCGACGCAACCCCGGTGAACAACGGATTGCCCAGCGCGAGATCGGGAACCTGAAGCGCCGTGAGCCAACTGGCAAACTGCTCGCCACCGCCGGACGCGAGGACGACAGGCGAGGTGGCGATCGAACCGCCGGCGGCAGCGACCGGTCCCTTGGCCGTCAGTGCAGCTTTGCCAACCCACGCTGTCGAATCCGGTATCCACATGTCCGGTGCGTCCACGCCCTTGCCCAAGGTTCCCGCTACGTCGCCTGGCAACGCAGAGGTGACCGTGATCCGTGAACAGCCTGTCTGCTCCGGCGACGATTCTGCGAGGATCTCCGTGACTGCAGGCGCGATCGCAGGATCTGCTGCCAGCGAGTACTCGTCGACGCTCTCGCAGGAATCGGACTGTGTTGCCTTGAAGACCACCACCCCGGTAGCGACTACCGCGACGGCAACCAACCCACCCACTGCGTAGAACCCGATCGATCGCCCGCTGTCAGGACTCGAATGCCGTCCGCCCGCCATGAAATCTGCCCTTCCGAGGCCACTCGCACTAGGACATACCGACGGCATGCGTGCGACTGGAGCTATCCCTACCGGGCGGTAGTGTAGCCAAGAACACAGAAATTCCAACTAGCGCTGAATCGTCGGAGAACCGACGAGCCCATATTCCGGGACAGTCCGACCGAAGTCACGAACCTTCAAGCGTCACAGCGACTTTTCAGCAAACCACTCTTCTCAGAAGAGCTCGCGCTTCTGGACCTTGCCCATCGCGTTACGCGGCAGAGTCTCGGCGAAGCGAACCTCACGGGGACGCTTGTGCGCCGACAACTCAGCCCCGACCAACTCGACCAATTCAGCTTCGGTGACCTCGGGGCTCCCGGGCTTACGGACTACGACGGCGATGATCCGCTGACCCAGATCGGCGTCGGGGACACCGATCACCGCAACTTCGGACACCGAAGGGTGCCCGAGGATGGCGGTCTCGATCTCGCCGGCGCCGACTCTGAATCCACCGGTTTTGATCAAGTCGAGGGATTCGCGGCCGACGATTCGGTGGAACCCACCCTCGTCGATGACGGCGACATCACCGGTCTTGAAGTAGCCGTCCTGCGTCCAGGACTCGGCGGTTGCGACTGGACGGTTCAAGTAGCCGTCGAAAAGCATCGGCCCACGTACCTGTAGACCGCCGATACTCTCGCCGTCGTGTGGCACGTCGTTGCCCTTCTCGTCACGAAGACGAGTCTCGACTCCGCGCAGCGGCACGCCGACCCACCCTGGGCGTCGCTCGCCGTCGAAACGTGTGCTCAAAGTCAGCATCGTCTCACTCATGCCGTATCGCTCGATGGGCGTCAATCCTGTTCGGTCCCGCAGCTTTTCGAAGACAGGCACAGGAAGCGGCGCACTACCGGAAACCAGAAGTCGGGCACCGGACAACGCGCGGGCAGCTTCTTCGTCTTCGGCGATACGCGACCAGACGGTGGGAACACCGAAGTAGAGGGAGCCTTTCGCCCGGGCGTAATTTTCCGGCGTCGGCTTGACGGTGTGGATCACCCGGCTGCCGATCCGGAGGGGGCCGAGGATTCCGAGGATCAGTCCGTGCACGTGGAAGAGCGGAAGCCCGTGCACGAGCGTGTCTCGCCACGTCCAGTCCCAGGCCTCGGCGAGCGCGTCGATCCCGGCTGCGATGGCCGAGCGACTGAGCAGAACGCCCTTCGGTGGGCCAGTGGTTCCGGACGTGTACAGGACGAATGCTGTGGACTGCGGTGCCGGTTCGGGATAGCTGTGCCACGAGCGAGCGTGCAACCGGACGGGAACTACCGGCAGAGTGTCGCAGTGGTCGTCCGTTTCACCGAGCCACGCCTGAGCACCCGAGTCACGCAGAATGTGCTCCCGCTCAGCCTTCCCCGAGTCCGGCGGGACCGGCACAACGGTGACACCGGCAATCAATGCCCCGACGACGGCGAGGATCGTTTTTGCTGTGGGAGTTGCCAATACGGCAACCCGATCGGCCTGCGCCACTCGTTCCGCGACCGAGGTCGCGGCACCGAGAATGGCACTCCGCGAGAGAACCGTGTCACCGATCGTCACGGCGGCGTCGAGGTCGTCACCGCGGGCGACAGCAAGGGGGTTCAGTGATCTCAGCAGCACCACGACAGCATCTCACAGCGCCGATGGTCGCAAACTTTCTCCTGCCCGACGCGCATCTATCGAGTGCGGAGGGAACAGCGTCACCAGCGCCGCCCCCAAGAGCGCCCCGGAAAGAACGGCGAATCCGTGCGCGTCATCGACCGTCACCAGGGTTGCGCCGCCGACGACAATCACGGCCGTCAGAACAATCTCAGGCATTCGCGGGCGCACCAGAACACCGATCCCCGCGGCCGCCGCTGCCAGAGCAAGTGTGGCACCGGAGTTTCCTGCGCCGGTCGACGGAAAGACTGCGGTGGTGAGCAAACCGAACAACAGTTCACCGAGCAGAAAGAGAGCCCAGCCGCGTGCGGCGCCCCAGAGCCGAAACGCAGGCGGTGCAACCACGGCCAGCGTCACGAGATTGGTGACGGTTCCTGCGACCCCTCCGTCCTGGACGAGCACGGAGGTCAGAATGCGCCACCATTGACCGTCGCGAATCAATGCGGGATCACGACGAAACATCTCGAGTAGTCCTGGTATCAGAAGCGCCTGCAGGATGGACGGCACTGCAACCATCAGCCAGAGGAGAGCTGCCGAGAGTGGGAATTCTCCGAAAACTCGACGACTTTTCAACCACACGAGCATCAGTGCAACCGAGGCAACAACGACAGCAAAAATCAGTACCGCGTCCAAGCCGCCGGTCCCTGAGGTGGTCACAGCGCGACCTTACATCGGACCGATACCGACATCAGGGAACCTGACACCTGGGAAAGCACACGGTTCAGGCGGAGAGGCGCTTTGCTGCCGCGGAGATTCGTTCGTCTGTTGCAGTGAGCGCGATCCGCACGTGCTTGCTCCCGCTCGGACCGTAGAACTCACCGGGGGCAACGAGAATCCCACGATCGGCGAACCAACTGACCGTCGCTCGACATTCCTCGCCGCGCGTCGCCCAGAGGTACAGACCCGCCTCGGAATTGTCGACGGTGAATCCGGCGCCTCGAACAGCTTCGATCAACACGCTGCGACGCTCGCGGTACCGCTCGCGCTGGATGTTCTCGTGTTGGTCGTCGCCCAAAGCTGCGGTCATCGCCGCCTGGATCGGCAGCGGCAGGATCATGCCCGCGTGCTTACGCACCTCGAGCAGTTCCGACACCAAAGCCGGATCACCGGTGACGAACCCCGCGCGATAGCTCGCGAGATTGGACGTCTTCGAAAGCGAGTGGACCGCAAGCAAACCGGTCAGATCGCCGTCGTTGACACGGGGATCGAGAATGGAGAGTGCATCCGCTTCCCACGTCAATCCGAGGTAGCACTCGTCGGAGACGACGATCGCGCCGCGCTCGCGCGCCCAGGCCACGACCTTCTGCAAGTGCTCGAGGCCGAGCACCTTGCCGGTGGGGTTCGAGGGCGAGTTCACGAAGATCATCGCCGCCGACTCGGGACCGAGCTTGTTCAAGCCGTCGGCGCGCAGGACGCGAGCGCCTGCCAGCTTCGCCGCGACCTCGTACGTCGGGTATGCCAACTCCGGAATGACCACCAGATCGTCGGCTCCGAGACCGAGCAATGTCGGCAGCCACGCGATCATTTCCTTCGTGCCGATCGCCGGCAGGACCGCTGCCGGATCGACGTCGGGAATGTTGTAACGGCGATCGAGTGACTCCGCTACGGCCTCGCGAAGTGCGAGCGTGCCGTGCGTCGTCGGATATCCGGGTATCTCGGCAACAGAGGACAAAGCCTCCTGGATCACCGGATCAACGGGATCAACCGGCGTTCCCACGGACAGGTTCACGATGCCGTCGGGATGAGAGTGCGCCTTCGCCGTGACGTCGGCGAGCGAATCCCACGGAAAATCAGGAAGCCCAGCGGCCACCGGAGTACGAGACAAGATCTCTATTCCTCACCCATGGGAGGCAGCGCCTTGATGAACGGCGTGTCGTAGTCGACCTTGCCGAGCTTGGCCGCTCCACCCGGCGAACCGAGATCGTCGAAGAAATCGACGTTGGTGCTGATGTACGCGTTCCACTGGTCCGGGACGTCGTCTTCGTAGAAGATGGCTTCGACGGGACAGACAGGCTCACACGCGCCGCAGTCGACACACTCGTCGGGGTGGATGTAAAGCATGCGTCCACCCTCGTAGATGCAGTCGACAGGGCATTCTTCGATGCACGCCTTGTCCATCACATCTACACACGGTTCAGCAATCGTGTAGGTCACTGCCGATCTCCCTGCCTTCCTGTCGTGCATCGCCGCCGCAACACGCAGTTGCAAGGGGCCGAAAATCCGATACGACTCTCACGTACCGCGGGAACAGCCTATTATCCCCCTGCCAACCGACTCTGAGCAGGCGGGGGTAACACATTTCAGCCTACTGCGGTGATGTTCCTCGACCGAATCGCGATCCACTTCTCCCCCGCGGCAGCCGCGCGGACCAAAGCGCCGCGCTCACCGAGATAATCCGCCACGACGCCGACCACCGGAATCTTGCCGAAAATCTCGTACGGTTTTGTCCGCGACGGCCGCTTGTGCAGCTCGTCCGTGATGGCACGAAAAGTCTTGGACGTGCGCCACAAGGTGCCGATGAGCGCGAACGGGCGCCAGGTCTCGTCAGCACCGCTGACCGACTTTTCGGCGAAATCCTCACCGGCGAGCAGATCTCGGGACTTGGTCTCACGCCGGCACAGCACCGACGCCAGGAGGTCCACCTGCTGATCCCGCTCCGTCACTCCGTGTTCACGGGCAACCGCAACGAGCACAACGGCCTGATTCGCAAATGCCAAGAGGTCCTGGATCGGCAGCCGATTGAGGAGGACGCCGAAGATGCCAGGGAACGCGACGGCAACGGTGTTGAGTGCACCCAACCGAGTCGTCCACCACTTCGAGCGCTGCTCGTCGGTCATCACCGACCACGCCGCCGTCCCGGGGAACTTGACGACGTCGAGGACCCAGGCCGCCGCGTCCAACACCATCGCTGCGGCATTTCGCTCGGGATCGGTCGGCTCGAAGGTCCGACGCTTGATACCGAGCGGATCACTGTAGGCGAGATCGAGAACCGGATTGATCCCCCATACCGCTCGATCGAGAACCTCGACGACCTTGCGGTCCCCCAGAACATCGGCCATCAGGCAATCGCTCCTTCGCGTCGTGCATGTGTGGTGGTTCGTTCGCGCGCCGGGCGTCCGATTCCCTCGGCGATGGCGCGCAGTTCTGCGACGGTCTTCTCGGACCCGTGTTCGGAGCCTGCCATCCGCGAGATCGTCTCCTCCATCAGCGTCCCACCGAGGTCGTTGGCTCCGCCGTTGAGCATCATCTGCGTTCCGGTGATCCCGAGCTTGACCCAGCTGGTCTGGATGTTGGGGATGCGACCGTGCAGCATGATGCGTGCCAGTGCGTGCGCAGCGCGGTTGTCCCGGTTGGTCGGCCCTGGCCGTGAAGCGCCCGCCAGGTACAGCGGCGCGCTCTGGTGAACGAACGGCAGCAGCACGAACTCCGTGAATCCACCTGTACGGTCCTGGATTCCACGAAGAACGTTCAGGTGCCCGACCCAGTGGTGCGGCTGATCGACATGCCCGTACATCATCGTCGAACTCGACCGCAGTCCCACCTCGTGGGCCGTTGTGACCACTTCGATCCACTCCGCCGTCGGCAGTTTGCCCTTGGTGAGGATCCAGCGCACCTCATCGTCGAGGATCTCCGCTGCCGTACCGGGAATGGTGTCCAGGCCCGCCTCACGCAGAGCGGTCAGCCAATCCCTGATGCTTTCACCGCTGCGCGATGCACCGTTGACGATCTCCATCGGCGAGAACGCGTGGACGTGCATCGACGGCACGCGCTTCTTGACGGCCCGGACCAGGTCGGCGTAACCGGTGACGGGAAGTTCCGGATCGATACCGCCCTGCATGCACACCTCGGTCGCGCCGGCGACGTGCGCTTCCCACGCACGGTCGGCGACCTGCTCTGCCGACAGCGTGAAGGCGTCGGCGTCGCCCTTGCGCTGCGCGAATGCACAGAACCGGCAGCCCGTGTAGCAAATGTTGGTGAAGTTGATGTTCCGGTTCACTACGTAGGTGACGTCCTCGCCGACGGCATCCTTGCGTAGCGCATCCGCCAGTGCCACAACAGCTTCCAGGCCCGGGCCCTCCGCCGTGGCAAGGGCCAGGTATTCGTCGTCGGAGCATCCGGCCGGGTCGCGTTCGGCACTGCGCAGCGCAGCCAGCAGATCGGTGTCGACGCGAATCGGAGCACTCAGCTCGAGGACCTGTTCGCGCACGGTCTCCCAGTCGCCGAACGCACTGCCCAGGTCACTGCGGGTCTCGGTGTTGCGCCCGTCCGTGTCGATCTCGGTATTGAGATCGACGCGTCCGCTCGATTCCCACGACTCGTCCGGTTCCTGCCACGGCCGACCCACCGGCTTGGTGTCGGGCAGGGCGAGGCCGGTTTTGGGGTCCGCCAGTGCCTGCACGTGGCCCGCAATGCGCGGATCGATCCACGGAGCCCCGGCCAGGACATATGCCGGCTGAGCCGCAGTGCGTTCGGTCAGGGTGAAGCCGCCTTCGGCGCTGATCTCCGCCAAGGTCTCGAGATTCGGCCACGGACGCTCCGGGTTGACGTGATCGGGGGTCAACGGTGACACCCCGCCCCAGTCGTCCACACCGGCGCCGAGCAGCGCGAGGCACTCGCTGTTCGAGACGAGATTCGGCGGACTCTGAATCCGCATCGTCGGCCCGAGCAGCAGGCGTGCGACGGCGATGGCCGCGAGAAACTCGTCGAGTCCTGCATCAGGGGTATCGCGCATCGCGGTATCAGGTTTGGCCAGGAAGTTCTGGATGATCACTTCCTGGATGTGCCCGAACGCCTTCTGCGACTTGCGTATCGCCATGATCGATTCGGCACGCTCGAGGAAGTTCTCCCCGATGCCCACAAGAATTCCCGTGGTGAACGGGATGTTCAGTCGGCCTGCGTCGGTCAGGGTGCGTAGCCGAACCGCCGGGTCCTTGTCCGGGCTGCCGTAGTGGCATTCGCCCTTGTCGGTGAACAGGCGGGTTGCGGTCGTCTCGAGCATCATGCCCATCGACGGCGCAACGGGCTTGAGCCGCGAGAGTTCCTGCCAGCTCATCACACCGGGATTCAGATGCGGGAGCAGTCCGGTCTCCTCGAGTACCCGGATCGACATCGCCCGCACGTAGTCGAGGGTGGAGTCGTAGCCGCGTTCGTCCAGCCACTGCTTTGCTTCCGGCCAGCGTGCCTCGGGGCGATCACCCAGCGTGAACAACGCTTCCTTGCAGCCCAATTCGGCGCCTGCCCTGGCAATGTCCAAAACCTCGTCCGGCTCCAGGAACATGCCGTGCCCAGCGGCACGCAGTTTCCCGGGCACCGTGACGAACGTGCAGTAGTGGCACTTGTCCTGGCACAGACGGGTCAGCGGAATGAAAACCTTCCGCGAATACGTCACGGTGTTCGGCCGACCCGCTGCCAGCAGCCCGGCATCGCGAACCTTGGCTGCCGAGGAACACAGATCGGTCAGATCGGTTCCCCGCGCCTGCAGCAGCGTTGCCGCCTCGTCGACGTTCAGGGTTGCTCCATCGCGTGCGCGACGGAGAACTCGCCGCATCGCCGACGCTGACGGGCCGGGCGACGGACTGGACGAGGCGGACGCGGAAATACCTGGCATCGGAAGCATGGTGGGTTTGCCGGAGTCATCACCAGTTCGGTTCACCTAGCGATCATGCGCCATGTGGGACGACTAGTGCCACCCGGTGCCAGAAGTAGGAGGCCTTACCGCCCCGACACGGCCTCGATCACGACGGCCGGTAGTCGTCGTCGACCGCGACCTCGACTCGTTGATCCACCACGTCAGCCACTGGCGCGTCGAGTGGAATGTCGGTCAGATCGGGTTCTTCGGGGGCGTTCGGATCTACGGGTGTCGATTGTTCGAGCGCATCTGATTCCGGAGCCTCCGGGTCGAATGTCGCATCTTGTTCGGTCATCACGTGCTCCCTTCGCAGTCGCCACACTCCACGATAGGGCCGATGTCGACAGATCGCCCCTCACTCGACCAAAGTAGTGCCCATGACTGCCCCGCAACCGCTGACCATGGCCGACCCGTTATGGCGACCCAGCGCCAAAGCCCCGAGGCTGTGGGCAATCACTGCCTCGCTGTTCTGGGTACCCGTCATCGTCGCCGAAATCGTCTGTGCCGTCTTGATACCCGGAATCCCGTCCTGGGTGGTGGGCCTGGTCTTCGCAGTCACCGTCCTATTCGCGGCCACCTACATTCTGATGGTTCCGGCGTGGCGGTATCGCGTCCACAGATGGGAAATCAGTGACACTGCGGTGTACACACGCACGGGGTGGTTCACCCAGGAACGACGGATCGCACCGATATCGCGCGTGCAGACCGTGGACACCGAACGCGGACCGATCGACCGCATGTTGGGTCTGGCAACCGTGACCGTCACTACGGCGTCGTCGGCCGGGGCTGTGAAGATCTCCGCGCTCGACCAGGAAATCGCCGACCGCACAGTGGCCCAACTGACGGAGATCGCGGGCACCAACGTGGGAGACGCAACGTGAACGAGAAGCAGTTGGGCGACCCGACCGCGATCGAAATCCCGGTCGAGGCGGAAACGGCAGCTGCCGAGGCAGCCGAGGAGGAACAGCCATGGCTCCGCCTCGACCGCCGCATGCTTCTGGTCCACCCCGTCAACGAAGTCGTCAAACTGCTCCCGGTCCTGCTCGTCTCCGTAGTTCTCGGCAGCCAATCCGGAAACCACTGGTGGGGACTCGGCGTCGTCACTCTGCTCGTCGTCTTCGGTCTGTTGCGGTACTTCACCACCACGTACCGAATCGGGCCCGTTCACGTACAACTGCGCACCGGGGTATTCCAGAAAAAGCTGCTCTCCGTCCCGCGTAGCCGCATCCGATCCGTCGACGTCGAGGCCGGGGTCATGCACCGACTGCTCGGGCTGTCGATCGTGCGCATCGGGACCGGCCAGCGCGCCGGGATCGGCCACGATTCGAACAAGTTCGAACTCAATGCCCTCTCGACTGCCCTGGTTCCGGACCTACGTGCCGCACTGTTGGCCGGCGCGCAACAGGCACGGCGACTGGAAACCCCGGGCACACCGGTCGAGAACATCGCCGAACCGGTCGACACCGAGATCGGTCACTGGGAGCCCAGTTGGGTTCGCTACGCTCCCTTTTCGTTCACCGGAATCGCCATCATCGCAGCGATCATCGGCATCTCGTTCCAATACGGCATCGGCACTGCCGTCGCGAAATCGTCGGCAGTAAGCGACAGCTTCGACTCACTCGAGAGCCTGGGCATCGCGCTGATGGTCGTCATCGCACTCGTCGTGCTGCTGGTGCTGTCGAGTGCACTCGCCTGCGTCCAGTACCTGATCGCGTTCGGCAACATGAAACTCACCGACAACGGCCGCATCCTGCATGTCAGTCACGGCCTGTTGAAAACTCGGCAAACCACACTCGACCGCGCCCGCCTCCGCGGCACGACGCTCAAGGAACCGCTTCTACTGCGATTGGCCCGCGGCGCGCGGCTCGACGCCATCATGACCGGGGTCAGCGCCGAGAAGAAGGAATCTTCGCTGCTGCTCCCGCAGGGACCACGCAGGGAAGCCGAGCGAGTGATGGCCACCGTCATCGGTGACTCACGTCAGGCGTCCGCCCCGCTGATCCCGCACGGCCCGGCCGCGCGGCGTCGCCGGTACACCAGGGCACTGTTTCTCGCGACAGTAGCGTTTCTGGTCTGCATGGCGTGCGCGGCTTCTGGTCTGGATGTACCGATCTACGCGTGGTTCGGGGTCGCCGTACTCGCCATCGCTGGCGTTGCCCTCGCCTACGACCGATACAACGGCCTCGGCCACGCAGTCCTGCCGGGATGGTTGATCACCCGAAGCGGCTCGCTCGATCGCCAGCGTCACAGCCTCGAATCCGAAGGTGTCATCGGATGGACGGTGCGCGAGACGTTCTTCCAGCGACGCGCAGGCGTGGCAACCGTCATCGCCGCGACGCCCGCAGGCACCGGAAGCTACGAGGTGATCGATCTCCCCGCCGAGAACGCGTGGGCATTGATCGAAGCCGTCACTCCGGGCGGTGGCGACGTTTGGGCAGGTCGTCGATGATGAGCCGCGCCAGCGAACCGAGACGCGATCGCTCCGGCTGGATGGTCGGAACACCGAGGAGTTCCAGCGGGGCGGCCGTCACCGGTCCGACGCAGTAGGTCGGTACCGGTCCGCGCATAGCTGCGACGAACCGCTCCAGCTCGCCCATCTCTTTTGCCGTGCTGAGCATCGAGGACACCGCGGGGGCACTGGTGAAGGTCAGCGCGTCGATTGCACCGGAACGAACTGCAGCGACCAACGCGCGGACTGGCGACTGATCCGGCGGCCGGATCCACCGATAGACCGACACCGGGGTGACAACCGCGCCGATGTCGGCGAGGGAGGCGCTCAGGTCCGTCAACGGCTCCCATTCGGTGATGGTGCCGTGCAACTGGACTGCGACGCGTAAGCCTGCCACTCCCTCGCTTCCGAGGTGCGCCAGAACTTCCTCGGACGACTCACCCGAAGGCGACCATTCCTCGCGCAGTCCGGCGCCCCGGATGGCGCCCGTCGCCTTGGGGCCGCGGGCGATGATGCGCGTCCGGGCCAGAGCTCCGAGGAACTCGTCGGTCAAACCCCACGACGCGACGGCGTCGAGCCAACCCCGAAAGCCGATTCCGGTGCTGATCACGACCAATTCCGGCGGATCGGCAATCAACGCGGACGTCTGAGTGCGCAAGTCGCGATCGTCCACCAACGGCAGCACATGGATCACCGGTGTCCGCACGATCTCCGCGCCTCGACGTTCGAGGAGCGTCGCAAATTCTTCGACACGCCGTTCTGCGGTCAAGGCGATAGTCGCGCCCGCCAGATCATCTTCAGCCACAGGCTGAGTGTCCCTTATGGATGGGTTACTTTCCTACGCGCGCGCCGAGAACTATTGCGAACTGAGGGTGGCAAGCCTGTTGATCGCTACTTTGAAGAGGAAAACCGCGGCCGGAGCGATCGCGCCGACCAGCAGCAAGAACGTCAGAGGGGACGAGAGCACCAGCACGTCGCCGCCCGGACCGCCGACCATGCACACCAAGAACCCGACGATCCAACCGGCGAGCGGCAATGCGGCCATACCCGGCGTCGTAACCGTGCGGGCGGCGATCACCAATACGAGGTTCGCGGTCGCTGCCACGAGAATGCTGATCGGAAATGCCGTCGTACCGAGATGAGTCGGCAAGAACAGGACTGACAACACCGCGCACAAGAACCCGTCGAAAATCAGGACACCGAGGATGATGGGGTCGAGCCACGACAGCGACGTTTCTGTCGAAGCGTCTGTGTTGTTCTCGGCCGTGATCATGGTTTTGATAGTGGTCTATCGACGGCCAACGCGCGAGCGCGGGGTCCCTCCCGACAAGCACCCCGGCTCGCGCCCGAAAAGCACGAAGTCGATCAGGGAACCGGCGGGAACCCGAGCAGCGTCAGCAGATGACTTTGCTGATCTGCAAATGCGTAGAGCGATCCGTAATACATGTCGTGGTAGTAACCGGCCATCGGACGCAACGAATCAACGAAGGCGACGATCTGGTTCTGCAGGTCCCAGTTGTACATTTCTTCAGCCCCCAGGCTTTGCTGTTACCGAAAGGACCACCCATCCGGTGACACGCATCACACACCACTACGGCGTCGATCGCAATGCCTGTGAGCCGACGCCCAGGTCAGCTGTGCAGCCCGCCGAACAGATCGCGCTCGCGACCGTCCTCACCCACCGGACCGAGCGTGCCGGCGGCCAATACGAAATGCTCGACCGTCAGGATCGGTTGGACCACGTTGTTCGACAACGCGAACTCGGCTCCACTCGGGGCTACCGTCACCTGAGTGGCGTGGGCGCTCAATGCCCTCGCCTTCGCATCGACGACGCCTCGAACATCGATTGCCGTCGTCACGTCTGCGTCCTCGACGCTCGGCAATTCACCGGGCTCGGGCAGACGCCAGTTCTCCGGGAACTCGGAAATCGCAGCGATGCCGCGTTCGAGTCCGCTGCGCTCGGTCACGGTCCAGTAGAACTTCGGAGTCGACCACGGCTCGCCGGTCTCGGGATATGCGGTCGTTGCTGCAGCTTCCACGGCCGCAGTCGTGATCGCGTGTGCCTGGATGTGATCCGGGTGCCCGTAGCCTCCGTTGGGGTCGTACGTGATCACGACGTGCGGCCGAATCTCACGAATGACGGCGACCACCGCGCCGACTGCCTCGTCGAGTCGAGCATTGACAAAGGCACGGCGATTGGCGGCCGAAGGTGTGCCGATCATTCCGGAATCGCGATACCGACCGGCACCGGCGAGGAAGCGAGGAGCGGCACTGCCCAAAGCCGACAAAGCAGCGCTCAATTCGGCGATCCGGTAGCCCCCGAGTTGATCGGCCTCGGCAGCCACGAGCCCTGCCCACGCGTCACCGATCACTTCGCCTTCCTCCCCCAACGTGCAGGTGAGGACCGTGACGTCGGCGCCTTCGGACGCGTAACGCGCGATGGTGCCACCGGTGGTGATCGTTTCGTCGTCCGGATGTGCGTGCACCAACAGAAGTCGCTTCGCCGACGCGGTCACTTTGCCACCCTCACCCAGTCCGTAGCGTTTCCGAATATCCCCACCTGCACCGGCCCGTCGAGGACCACGCCCTCGACTCCGGTCCCGACTGCAACCAGCGCTCGGCTCTGCACGATCGGCAAAACCGCCGCAAGATCCCACAGCTTGGGTTCCGCATCGGCGATCAACGACCCGAGATCCCCGATGCCACTGAGCGCTTCGTCGATCCGACCTTGCAACGCCGGATCACACAGCCCGGACAGGTTGCTCGGAGCCTCGACGCTTGTCGTTCGGACAGGCTCCGGAGACTGCGACGGCGTCGGTGTGGGCACCGCCGAACCTGTCGCAGGAGTGGAAGGCGCTGTCGGGCAACTGAACCGGGAGGCCAGTGAAGTTGCGGTGTCAGCGCCTGCTCGGCTCCAACCGACGATCATGTCGACGCGTCCTGTGGTCAGATCCTCGCCGTAGAGCTCCTCCGGCGGCACCGATTCGACGGTCGCCAGGATCCCCACGTCACGCAATTCGTCGGCAGCGGTGTTTGCCACGGCGATCGCGATGTCGTCGTTTTCGGGAGCGCCGATCAGCAGCGTCAACTGAGCGCCGTCCCGGACGATCGATCCGACCGTTCCAGTGCCAGTGACGATTCCGGTTGGCGGTGCTGTCAAGTAACCGGCTGCGGTCAGCTCGCCGAGCGCCTGCTCTCTGGTCGGTTTCGGCGGCGCGGTTGGCGCATATCCCGGATCCGACGGAGCGAGGATCTGAGCTTTCACCGGGGCCGACGCCGATTCACTCCCGGCCGCCACTACGGCGAGCAGGTCCGGATCGAGCAGTCCCAGAACACCTTTACGCACCCGAACGTCCGCGAAGTTCTTGCTGCGCCCATTGACGTTGATGTCGAGAGTGCGCGGAACGTAGGAGAATGCAGTACTGACACCCGGGATTGCAGAAAGCTGAATATCCGTGGCACTACCCGAATGAACTTGCGCCACTTGAGCATCGTCGGTACGCAGTGCATCCGCCAATTGCGAAGCCGTTCCTCCGCGTCGCAGAACTATCTGATCCGGATCTGAAGGCTTGCCCCAGAATCGGTCGTTGCGTTCCAGCACGATTTCGTCTCGACCACGGTCGACCGAGCGCACGTGAAAGTGGGCTCCAGACACCGGAATCCCCTCACTCAAACCGGTGCTGAAACCGCCGGGAGTGTCCTTGATCAGGTGGGATGGAAGAATATCGGTGAACAACTCTCGCCACGCCGGATACGGCGCACGCATCACGACGTTGACCGTCTTGCCACCGCCGGACGAGTTCACGTCGTCGATCATCTGATAGCCGGCGGGGTTGACCACACCGGGAACCGAGATCATCTGCTGCCAGAGGTAGCGAAAGTCCTCTGCCGCAATGGGAGCGCCGTCCGACCATTGAGCTTCGTTGCGCAGTTGGTAGCGAATAGTGAACGGAGCCTCTGACGTCACTTCAGCCGAAACGAGAAAAGAATCGTCGATCGCCCACTCCGTCGCACCAGGCTGCGTCGGCGAATTGATCGGGCGAAACGCACTGGGCAACACGAGGTTGCCGACTGCGGAGTTGACCGGCGACTGATCCGCGAGCAGGTGCGGGTTGAATCCGCCTCCTACCTCGTCGATCGCCACAGTGACCTGCTTCATCGCCGGAACAACCGGAGTCGGTGTGGGCTTGACGGTTTCGGTGCTCTCGACCGGAGGCGGCGGATCGGCCGTACACGCAGTCAGCGACAACGCCGTCACTGCCACTGCCAACGCCAGGTAGCGACGTCCTGAGGCCACAGACAATTCCTTCCGTACGGGGCCGCGTCGCCCCTTCGCACTCGACTTCCGGGCAGAACTTTCGCCCGGAAACCATGAAGGCGAATGTACCTTTCCGCCGAAAACTCGGCTGAAAGGCACATCCGCCTGTCAGGTGGTAACCGACGAAAGACTACAGAGCAGCCTTGTCGCGAGACTTGCTACGCGAACGCTCGCGAGCGCGCTCGGTTGCATTGAGATGCACCTTGCGGACGCGGACGTCCTCGGGGGTGACCTCGACGCACTCGTCGCCGGAGCAGAATTCCATGGCCGCTTCGAGCTCGAGCTTGATGGGCTTCGCGAGGGTCTCCATCACGTCTGCGGACGACTGACGCATGTTGGTCAGCTTCTTCTCGCGGGTGACATTGATGTCGAGGTCTTCCTGACGGGGGTTGATACCGACGACGTGACCCTCGTAGGTGTCTGCGCCGGGCTCGACGAAGAAGGTTCCGCGGTCAGCCAGCTGGATCATGGCGAACGGCGTCACTGTGCCGGAACGGTCCGACACGAGAGAACCGGTGTGGCGTGCACGAATCTCGCCGGCCCAGGGGCCGTACCCGTCGAAGACGGCGTTGGCGATGCCGGTTCCGCGGGTATCCGTGAGGAATTCCGTACGGAAGCCGATAAGACCACGCGAAGGAACGATGAACTCCATACGAACCCAGCCCTGACCGTGGTTCGACATCTGAACCATCTTGCCCTTGCGGTTGGCCAGAAGCTGAGTGATGGCACCGAGGTACTCCTCGGGGCTGTCGATGGTCAGCTCTTCGAAAGGCTCGTGGATCTTACCGTCGACAGTCTGAGTGACCACCTGCGGCTTTCCGACGGTCAGTTCGAAGCCTTCGCGACGCATCTGCTCGACGAGGATGGCGAGCGCGAGCTCTCCACGACCCTGGACCTCCCAGGCATCGGGACGTCCGATGTCGAGGACCTTGAGCGAGACGTTACCGACCAGCTCCTGGTCCAGGCGAGCCTTGACCATGCGCGAGGTGAGCTTGTGACCCTTGACGCGGCCGACCAGCGGTGAGGTGTTGGTACCGATCGTGACCGAGATAGCCGGCTGATCGACAGTGATGCGAGGCAGCGCAACCGGGTTGTCGAGGTCGGCGAGCGTGTCGCCGATCATGATGTCCGGGAAACCCGCAACAGCACAGATATCGCCGGCAAGCGCAACCTCGGCGGGAACACGCTCGACACCGATGGTGGTGAGCAGTTCGGTGATCTTGGTCTTGGTGATGACGGGCTCGCCGTCGACCTCGCGGCACCAGGACACGGTCTGGCCCTTGCGCAGCTCGCCGTTGTGGATGCGAACCAGCGCGAGGCGACCGAGGAATGCCGACGCGTCGAGGTTGGTGACGTGAGCCTGAAGCGGCGCGTCGACCGTGCCCTTGGGGGCCGGGACGTACTCCATCAGAACCTGGAACAGAGCGGTGAGGTCCTCGGCGTCGGGAGCCTGACCGTTCTCGGGCTGCACCGTCGAAGCCTTGCCCTCGCGGCCGGAGGCGTAGAGAACCGGCAGCCCGAGCGCAAGCTCGGCAGCTTCGGCGGCCTCGTCGGAGAGATCGGACGCGAGGTCCAGGAGCAAGTCCTGAGCCTCGGAGACAACCTCTTCGATGCGAGCATCGGGACGATCGGTCTTGTTGACAACCAAGATGACGGGCAGTGAGGCAGCAAGTGCCTTACGCAGCACGAAACGCGTCTGCGGAAGCGGGCCCTCGGACGCATCGACGAGCAGGACGACGCCGTCGACCATGGACAGACCGCGCTCGACCTCGCCACCGAAATCGGCGTGGCCCGGGGTGTCGATGACGTTGATGACGGTGACCGAACCATCCTCGTTGCGCTTGTGCACCGAGGTGTTCTTCGCGAGGATCGTGATGCCCTTCTCGCGTTCTAGGTCGCCGGAGTCCATGACGCGATCGACCAGCTCGGCGCGCTCCTCGAACGCGCCGGACTGACGAAGCATGGCGTCGACGAGGGTGGTCTTGCCGTGGTCGACGTGTGCGACGATGGCAACGTTACGGAAGCTGGTGGTGGTCACGCGATGGCTCTCCTGGCTGAGTTGATTCGGCCACGCGAAAGTCAAGTCGCACGGCTCTTCTGGTGGCCGCTGCACGAGTGTGTGATCCGAATCAGGGCACGAATCGCCTGAATAGGCACCGCGGCCTAGTAAATACTACTCGCTCCGAGCGGATACTCCTGCATTGTGCGGCCTCTATCACCGCCCCCACCAGCCAATAGTGATCTGCACCACGCTGAAGCGAGTAGGATTACGACCTGGAGAAACAAGGTGTTTAAGGGTACGCTAACCTCGTTCCAAGAGCGGGCTCTCCGCCGTAGTGAAACAGGAAAGCCGCAGCGTCACATGGGAAAAATCAAGGCAAGCAAGGTCTCGAAGCTCAAGCCGAAAAAGAAGTGCTGCCGGAAGAAGACACGGTGCATCAAGTGCCCCGTCGTCATCATGCGGATGAAGAAGCTCGAGAACGAGGGCGCATCCAAGAAGGAACTGAAAGCCGGTCTCAAGAAGGCCCGCGCGGCGTAAGCGCCCTCAACTCCTCGAGCAGCTCGGGGATCCAGGCTCGATCGTTGTCGACCAGATCCATCGACAAGAGTTCATCGGCATCGACCCATGCCAACTGAGCGTGGTCGAGCGCGACCGGTTCGCCGGACACCAACTCCGCCCGGTACGCCCGCAGGACCAACGCGGCCGACAGTTGCACATCGACGCCGATTCTTGTTCCGCATCGAACCTCTACCGCAAGCTCCTCGCGCAACTCGCGGGCCAACGCAGCCTGCGGCGTTTCGAACTCCTCGACCTTCCCGCCCGGCAGTTCCCAGCGACCGGCCAACGCCGGCGGACTCGTCCGCTGCGCGAGGAGCAGCCTTCCCCCACGGAAGATCGCACCGGCGACAACTTCGCGATCCCTTGCAGGCACATCACTCATCGCACCATGATGGAGTATGGCCACTTTGTTGTCCGACTCCGCGATCCAAAGCGCTCTCGACGAACTGCCAGCCTGGCAGCTGTCGCCAGGCTCGATCACTCGTACCGTCGATTCCGCGACTTTCCCGGATGCGATCGCGCTTCTTCAACGCATCGCGGCAGTCGCCGAGGCCGCAGATCATCATCCCGACATCGACGTTCGCTGGCGAAAGGTCACGTACACGCTTTCGACACACTCGGCGGGCGGTCTCACGGAACTGGACTTCGACCTTGCTCGTCGAATTGACGTACTCGTCGACGATTCGGTCCGTTTCGCCTGATCTCCGAGTGAACAAACCTCGCAATCTGACGTAACAGTTGCATCAACTTTCACATAGATCACTTCAGTCACAGGTATGGTCGCCGTAAATCACGATCGAGGCCGGTCATGCCATAGACTCCCCCGGTGCGTAGCTGCTCAGCAACTGAACAGCTGTACAACCCGGGGGCTCTGTACATAGAGTGACCCCTCGAGCCGTCAAACGCGGAGCTCGCCTAGGCGCCCGCGCGGTATGACTAAGGATGGGGAAACAGTGCTTCGAACCCGAGGTATGCGAAAGGCGTTCACCGCCGTCGCTATTGCCGCAGTAGCAGGACTGGCATTGCCGGCGCAGGCAATGGCCGATCCGGCAGCACCGCCCGCACCCGAAAGTGTGCCGATCGAGTTCCTCGCATCGTTTGCGCCCGCCATCATCGGCGCCGCTGCAGGTCCGGCTGACGTCGCCGGCGGCCCGCAGCAAGCGTTGCTCGACCAAGCTCGCGCGATCCTGAACTCCCCCGGCATTCCGCCCGAGATCAAAGCCACCCTCGAGAAGGTCATCACCTTCCTCGACGGCAGCGGCGGCGGCGGACCGGAAATCCCGAACGAGAACGCCCCCGTCATCGCGCAGTTCCTCTACCCGACGCTTGGCAAGGGCTGCATCTCGGCCACCGCCGATTCGGTCGGAACCGCGCTTGCTGTTCCGGGCCCGGCTCACCTGCCTCCTCCCGGCCCCGCTGCCGGTCAGGCTGGATTCGTCTTCACCGCTCTCGGAACGGCTCCCGCCGTCGACGACCAGCCGGTGCCGATGACCGTGACGTGGGTCAACATCGACAACCAGCGCAGCGCCACCCAGAACCTGACCAACGCGTCGCGCATCAACCCGGATGGTCCCGCCACCTTGTCGGCTATTGCCGATACAGGTCCGGGACGCGTCCTCTCGGTGATCAGCGGTTCGCTGACCACCCAGCCGGAAGGCGCAGATCGCATCACCTGCAGCTTCCTCCCGACCGTGGGTATGTTCGCGGTCGCTTGATCGAAGTCTCGTGAAAGGGACCCGCCGAATTTCGGCGGGTCCCTTTTGCATCTCCGATCACCGTGATAGACCCGATAGATGGGACATCTACGAGTGGACATCACGCATGGCCGTCCAGACAAGGCATCGAGCCCAGACGACCAGTCGATACGGTCTCACAAGTCGAGTCGATCGATACTGTCCATCCGATCCGAGGGGTCCATTCTCTCGATCGGATCGGCGTATTCGATCCTCTCGATCGGTAGCGTCGGCTCTTTCCTCTCCATCGGAAGCATCGGGTCTACGGCGTCGGTGCTGAGTTCGGGCTCGTTCGCCAGCCTCGGGTCGGCACTGTCCGGCCTCTCACGCTGGTCACTACTCTCCTGGCGTGGAAATCACGCAGCACCTGAGGAACATCCGAAACTTGTTGTCATTGCGCCGGAATCGGATTCGAGCGATCCGGATCGATCGCTGCGGTCCGTCTCGCACTCTCAGACCTGATTCGGTCGCGGCCAGTCGCGGCCTTCCAAGGACTCGACCGAGGTATTGAATTGCCGCAGTAGGTCACCGAGCGCGAGGCGCTGCTCCGGCGTCCACTCACGCAAGACCTTTTCGACGCCGGCCGTCGAATGTTCGCGATCTGCACGAAGTTTCGACAGACCCTGCACCGTCGGCCGAACCTTTCGCGCCAGCCCACCGTCCGGATCCTCCACTCGCTCCACCAAGCCCTGACGCCTCAGCGCGCCGATCTGCCGGTTGATGGTCGAGATATCGAGCGAGAAGGCACAGGAGAGCTCCTTGAGGCTCATCGGTTGTTGCAATTCCAGTCGTCCGAGCAGTAGATACGCGGACCGGTCCAGATGAAGTTCCGCCCGTTGAGCGAGCGCGTGATAGCGCGAGAGCAGGGTCAACTCGTACTCGATATTCACCAGTTCGGGTTCCCGATCCACACTCATATTGTGCAGAATACACACGATGTGTAGCGTGCACACTGGGGCGAACGCACCGAAACCGAACACGCCATGGCGGGAGCCGAATGTCCGTTCACGCAGATTCGTCGAGCGTCGACGAGAAATCCCCGGACAAGAAAACCACGGCCACGAACTACGCCCCTTCTGGTCCCGTACTCACTGTCCTCGGGCTGTGCGGAATCGTCGTCGCCTTGATGCAGACGCTGGTAGTCCCCATCATTCCGCAGTTGCCTCACCTGCTGAACTCCACTCCCGCCGACACCTCGTGGGCGGTCACCGCAACGCTCCTCGCCGCCGCGGTGATCACGCCGATCAGCGGGCGCCTCGGCGACATGTTCGGCAAGAAGCGAATGCTGCTCGTCAGTCTCGGGATGGTCGTTTTGGGCTCGGCCATCTGTGCGATCGCACCTTCACTGATCGTGCTCGTTGTCGGCCGCGCTCTTCAAGGAGCATCGGTCGGGGCAATTCCATTGGGCATAGCAATCATTCGTGATGTTCTTCCACCGAAGAAAGTGGCCGGAGCTATGGCGGTCATGAGCGCCACCCTCGGCGTCGGCGGTGCGATCGGACTGCCGATCGCTGCGGTGATCGCTCAGAATGCCAACTGGCACTTCCTCTTCGTCACTTCGGCAGCGTTCGGGTTGATCTGCATCGCACTGGTTGCGTTCGTGATTCCCGAATCGACGGTACGACGCCCGGGACGCTTCGACTTCGTCGGAGCGTTCGGCCTCACCGTTGGTCTGATCACTCTGTTACTCCCCATCACCAAAGGCGGAACCTGGGGATGGGGCGACCCGAAAACCCTGGGCCTCCTGGCAGTTTCCGCTCTCAGTTTCCTCGTCTGGGGATGGTGGGAACTTCGACGCAGCGCACCGCTGGTAGACCTCCGCGTATCGGCCCGGCCTCAGGTTCTCTTCACCAACTTCGCCTCGATCGCCGTCGGTTTTGCCATGTACGGCAATTCCTTGACGCTGCCCCAACTCCTCATGGCACCGACGTCCACCGGCTACGGACTCGGACTGTCCATGGTCGCAGCGGGACTCGCACTGGCCCCCGGTGGACTCGTCATGATGGCACTCTCACCCGTCTCCGCTCGCATTTCGGCGTGGCGTGGCCCACGAATCACGCTGATGCTCGGCGCCCTCGTCATCGGATTGGGTTATGCCTTTGCATATTTCACGGTGTCGAGCGTCTGGCAGGTCGCCGTGGCCGGAATGTTCATCGGCGCGGGCGTCGGGCTCTCTTACTCGGCCATGCCCGCCCTGATCATGGGAGCAGTCCCCATCACGGAATCTGCAGCCGCGAACGGACTGAACTCCTTGATGCGATCGATCGGCACGTCGACGTCTGCCGCGATCGTGAGCGTCGTTCTGGCCGGAATGACCATCACCGTCGGCACCGCAGTGATCCCCTCGTTCGAGGCGTTTCGTGCCACGTTCCTGATTTCCATCGCCGCCGCCGCTGTGACGATGGTGTTCGCCGGGTTGATTCCCAAACAGAAAGTCACGTAAGGGAATCAACCCGGCAGAGGACTCACTTCTCCGAAGAGCCTTCGATGCTGCCAGTCTGCAACTTCGACAAAAGTGTGTAGATGAAATTGATGATGATCTCCACGTGGTGCCCTCTCACATAATGGGTCCCCGACCCGTCAACGACGGTACCGCAGAACTCTTCTGCATCGAATCACCGACAATCAATTCTGCAACGTGTTCTAATCTGAAGCGACGACAAACCGAGGAGCCCTTCATGACCTGGACGCGTACCGAACTCGAAGACGCCTTCGCGGGGTACCAGAACACCGTTGTCGAGTGCACTCGTTCCGGCGATTGGAACGCCTTCGCGGACATGTTCACCGAGGACGTCGTCTACGTGGAACACGCTTTCGGAACCCTCAATGGCCGAGAAGCTGTACGCAAGTGGGTCACTCGCACGATGACAGAGTTCCCGGGGCACCGCATGACCGAATTCCCGGCCAACTGGTTCGTCGTCGACGAGCAGCGCGGATGGATCGTGTGCGAGATCGACAACCCGATGGAGGATCCGGGCGACGGATCCAAGCACGGAGCCGCCAACATCACGATCCTGCATTACGCCGGCAACGGATTGTGGTCTCGCGAAGAAGACGCCTACAACCCGATGAACTTCCTGTCGATGGCAAAAGCATGGTGCCTCGCCGCCGAAGCGGCGGGCACCCTCCCCGATGACGCCAAGGCCTGGCTCGCCAAATTCGGCGCTATGGTGCGATAGATCCTGTCGGTAACGAGGAACCAACCGGTTGGGCCGGCCCGACCGAGCCGGCCAACGACCACTGCCCGTAGTCGCGAGTGAGGATCGAGTTCAGATCCACGCCGACGCCGTCGACCTTGCGCTTGTCGATCTCGAACTGGTGCAGGTTTGCCCTCGGGTGCACATATCCTGCGGGTGAACCCCAATTGTGCTGCCAGAACCAGGTTCCGACGCCGGCGCTGATCATTGCGTCGATCACGCGCGTGTTTCCGTAGATACCGAGTGCTCCGTTGCCGACGACCGAGGCCCACCCCTCGAGGTACGGCGAGATCAGTGTAGTGATTTCGGTACTGGTCGGGTTGTCGTCGATCGACGCGTAAATCGGCCGACCGGACGGCCCACCAGCCGCAGCGTGTAGTTCGAGGCCACGGGAAGCATGACGCTTGCCTGCCTCGCGAGCCCCGCGCCAGTCCGCCGTTCCGCCCTTGCCGAATTGATAGCAGGAAACGACTTGGAGTCCGGCCGCCGTCAACGCGTCGGTTTCCCGCGCCAGTACGGGCTTGCCGACCATCCAATCGGCTCCCGGGCGCCTATCCGAGACATATCGAATGGCGCCTGCATACCCGGCGGCCTTGATTGCCTGAGCGGACGGCACACCGGCGGCGTAATCGAGCAGGGTCCCCAGCGAACCGGCATTGGCCACCGACGTCGTACCGCTCAATGCAGCGAGTCCGGCAGCTGCCGATCCAGCCGCTGCGTACTTGAAGAGGTTTCTTCGCGAGACGTGCACAAAGCTCCGATCATCGGCGTGTCCCGCTGGAAGTGGCGGGCAGGCAAGCTATCTTCTTTCGCTCGCATTCCACCACAGTCACATCAACCCCGCCATGCACTTGGCCAACAATGCTCACATTGTCACCAAATTGGACGCTAGACAGATAGTCAGACAGACAACAGTGGCCCCCGAAGACATCGTCTTCGGGGGCCACTGAGTCGGCCTAGCGGCCGGAAGCTATCAGCTGAGCGAGGTGAAGAAGCTCAGAGCGCTGAAGAGATCAGACGCGTTGCTGAAGAAGTCGTTGAGGAAGGTGAAGGCATCCGAGAATTCTGCGCTGCTCATGCGATGTGCTCCTGTCGAAGATACGGTCCAGAGGATTGCCGCCACGTGAGTGGCTGCTGGCGATAAGAGTAGAGGTCTTCCGTTACTTCCGCGACACCAAATGTGTCCGGGACGTTACATTTCGACCCCTTCGGGACACGGACATACACACAGGTGACGCCCACCGGCAGTGATCAAACTGTCACCTACGGACGATTTATTGACGTATTCCGAACATCGTTCCCGATAACAGCTATCTCGCAGCATCAAACCTGTAGGCGGACCACAAGATTGGCAAGCCTTACTTAACAGAGGGGGCGTTGCTCCCGCTAGAGCGCGTACCAGCAGATTGGCCAAATCCCTCGCGGCAATGTGGCCACGCGAGCTTAGTCCGGGCGCAAACATTCAGCCACAGTTCGAGTTAGCGAGATCTTTACGCCGAAAACGACCATCCCGACTGACCGCGGGACCGTACCTAGCGGTCATCATGGTGACGCTATTCACACCGATTTGCGGAACTCCAGGCACCGATAGCAGCCCTATCTCGACACCAATCGGACGTTCGAGGGCACAGTGGAGTTCATGAACCTCACAAAAAAGAAATCCTGGAGTGAGCTGTCACCCGCGCAGCGCCGCGTCGCCGCCCTGCTCGCAACGATTCAGTCCCTGTTGGCGATCGCAGCGTGGACCGACCTGGCGCGACGCCCTGCCAACACGGTCAACGGCAGCAAGAAGAAGTGGGCGGCGATCATCTTCGTCAACTTCTTCGGACCGCTCACCTACTTCCGCCGAGGCCGGATTCAGTCGAAGTAGTCCCAGAACTGCAGCCACTTCACGGAGGCGAAGAGCGTCAGAGTCACGACGTACACCGCAATTACCGCTGCGCCACCGCGCCAGTTGGTGCGGGGAACGGCGCCGTCGACCGGGTCGAGCCAGTGGCGGAACCACCTGGTGACCGTCGGCATCAGGAACCACGTCATCGCGCCGACGCTGACTATCTGGCTCAACCACATCGACAGCCATGGAGGCGCTCCGATCCCGTCGAGCAGCGGACCGAGAAATCGCGACAGCGTCATCACTGTCGGATAGAGAACGAGCAGGATGATCATCGCCGTTTTCCAATTCGGCGTCGCACGGGTCTGCCCGTTCTCCGTGCGCAGAATCGTGCCGAACGGTGTCGACCGCGTGGTCTCGGTGAAGTCCTCGGCCAACTCGGCTCGCAGTTTCGGCAGTGCCGCGGCCCTTTCGGGCGACGCCATCCACTCCGCCAATTGCTGCTCGGTCCGGAACCGAAGGACGGACTTCCACTGGGTGGAGTCGGTGACCGACCGCAACAACATCACCGATTCGTAGCCGGAGAATCGCGAACTGAGATCGATGAGATGGCGTTGCGTTCGCAGAAACTCGTTCTCCTTACCCACGACGACGACGTGGTCGTACACGCCGATACCGGGCGGCGGCAGAACTCCGTCGACGAGGACCAGATCACTCGTCTGTGCCAGAATTCCCGTTGCCGCAGCAGCTCTTTCGAGATCGCGGCGATCACCCGACTCCAGCCAGCGGTGAAGATCGTCGGCACTGTCGAATGTGACAGACATGCCGTGCGACACCGGTTCCGGTTGATCACTGATGCCACAGCTCAGGTAGCCGTCGAATCGACCGGCGGTCTCGGCCGCACGCTCGACCCACGCCCGGAATCCCGAACTCGTTCGGTGATACCCGGTGATGGCGGTTGCGGACACGTCAGCCCGACACCCGGCGCCCTTGCACGTATACGTGCGCAATCGCGGGCTCGCGCATCGCCATCAGGAGGCCGAAGAGCGTCTGGTCGCGGGCGAGTATCGGATCATCCGAACGCGTTCCGTGGTTGACGAGCCCGGCGAGCGGCGGCCACCCGTAGGGATCGATCACCAGGAAGTCGGCCTCTTTGCCCTCGTCGAAGTTACCGATCCGGTTCTCCATGTCCAGCGCGCGAGCACCGGCGAGTGTTCCGGTGAACAGCAGTTCGGCGGGGTGCATCGACACTCCGTCGTCGCCGGCTTCGGAGATATGAACCTTGAAGGCGTCGCCGAGGACTCGGGTGAGCAGGCACTCGTCGCCGCCGCCGAAGTCCGATCCGATCGCGATGTTGACCCCTGACGCAACGGTTCGCTTCCACGGCATGGTGCCTGAGCCGAGAAACTGCTGGGACGTCGGGCAATGTGCGATCGAGGTTCCGGTCTCGGCCATTCGTGCGAGTTCGGAGTCCTGGCAGTGCACCGAGTGCGCGAGTATCGCGCGCGGACCCAGAAAGCTCTTTCCGCCGACCTGTGAGCCGGGGAGGAACTTGCCGTCGTACGTGTCGAGATAGGTCTCGACCTCGTACTCGGCAAGTGTGGTTGCGACCTCGCCGGTTCCGGGCCGATTGTTCTCATTGAGGTGACTGTGGAAGTAGACGCCCCTGTCACGGACGGAGTCGTACAGCTCCCCCAAGTCTTTCAGCGTCCGTGTTGTCACCGCGAGGGAGAAGCGGGGAACCACTGCAACGTGAATGAGTGCGGTGTTCACGTCGCCGGTGTCGGCCGCGTGCCACTTGTCGATCTCCTCGCGGGTGAGTCTGATCGCGTCCTCTTCCGAGGTGATCAGCGCGGCAGCGGAGGCCGGGCCGGTGGTCTGAATCCCGCGGCCGCTGACCACTCGAAGGCCGCGTTTCAGAGTTTCCGAGAACAACGCGTCCTGTGCATGCGGGAAGGCCGATCCGAACACCATCGCGGCCGTGGTTCCCGTGGCGATTCGGCGAGCGCAGAAGGCCTCGGCAGCGTGCTGGGCGAACTCCGGATCAGCGAATCTCGATTCGGAGGGAAAGACGCACAGGTCGAGCCACTCGAGGAGTTGGCCGCCGCCGTACGCAT
Organism: Rhodococcus sp. AQ5-07; assembly: GCF_009707305.1. Classification (NCBI taxonomy): domain Bacteria; kingdom Bacillati; phylum Actinomycetota; class Actinomycetes; order Mycobacteriales; family Nocardiaceae; genus Rhodococcus; species Rhodococcus sp. AQ5-07. The sequence goes on from NZ_CP046099.1 coordinate 2,948,643, forward strand.
CGCCGGCGTAGGTCTGAGGGAAATGAATGTGGGCATCTACGAATCCGGGCAGCAGGAAACCCGGTCGATGATCGTGAATTTCGCCGCCCGCGAGGTCTCCGGGGAGCAATTCGAATTCTCCGCAGTAGACGATCGTTCCGGCATCGTCGATCGCCAAGACGCCGTCGGGGATCGAGACGAGCGACTGCGCCGCATCCTCAACCGTCGGACGACCGGAAATGTGGAAGACATGGCCTCGATGAAGGTGCGTCACTTACTGAGCAAAGCACAAAACTACCCGGCGCCGCGCGGCGAATGCTGTCCTTTTTGTCAGATATTGGGATCAAGCAAGAGTTGCATGCCAAACAAGAGCCGCAGCCAGTGCACCTGCACCATTCAACGACCAATGCAGAGCAATCGGCGCAATCAGGCTGCCGCTGCGATGACGAAGCCAGGTGAATACGAGACCGGCCGCAGCGGTGGCGAGAACAGCTCCGAGGATGCCGGCGACCTGGCCGACGACTCCGGTACCGAGAAAGCCGGACAGCCCTTCGTTACCACTGGTCAAACCCATCGACGACGCGATGTGCCAAAGTCCGAACATCAGAGAACCGGCAGCGGCGACGCCGCGGAATCCACTGACCCGGTTCAACGTGCCGTGCAGGACGCCACGGAAAGCCAACTCTTCGGGAATGACGGTCTGCAGCGGGATCACGATCATCGACGCGATGATCGCGCCGGAAATAGTGGCGTAGCGATCCGCCATGAAGAAAGGACGTGTGAGCGGAAGCAACGCGCCGACGGCGACAACCGTCAGGACCAGGCCGACGGCGGCAAGCGCGTACTTCGAACCTCGCCGCAGGTCACGAGGGGACAGCCCCAATTCCGCCCACCCCATTCCCCGGCGCTTGGTGAGCGCCAACAGGACGAGAGCAGAGATGGGTACCGTCGCGATGCTTGCCCAGGCGGTAGTGAAATGCGCGATCAGATTGGTTCCCACCAGCACCACGATCACAACAGCGATATCCACGTATGCATGCATCCGCGGAAAACGAGGAGCGGTCGCTTCGATCTCCACTGGAGCGATCTCCACTGGGCCGCCGCTCGTTAGCTGAAAGTTCACTTTTTCCAGTGTACTGACGCATGAGAACTGCCCGCCACTGTTTGCGAACACGCTCACAGTGACGGGCAGGTCCCGAAACACCTCTGATCAGGCGCCGAGCGTGCTCGCAAACTTCGGAACGGCGTTGTCGATTGCGTAGGTCAACCCCGGTACCGAGCCACTCGAGAACGCATTGACGAGTGCCGGGTCATCGAGGATCAACAGATGTCCCTCCTGGGCCGACGGGATTGCGCGCAGCAGCGGATCGTTCGCAAACGCACTGCTGTCGAGGAAGATCGGAAACAGAACCGTGAGATCCGCGTCGAACAAGTTCAGGTTCTCGTTGGCGACCGGGATGTAGAAGTTTCCGGTGGCTTTTTCGGTGATCGCCGTCGGGATCGTGAAGCCGAGGCGCGTCATGAAGTCTGCGCGTGCGTCGCCGGGTACGTACGCGCCGTAACCGTCGGAACTGTAGGCGCCGACGGCCGCTGTCTTACCCGCAAAGCTCGGATTGGCGGCAATTGCAGCGTCGAACTTGGCGTCGAGGCCGGACAGTAGCGCCTTTCCTTCTGCTTCCTTGCCGAGAGCCTTCGCGACGAGTTCGGTCTGCTGCTCGACCGTCGTCCCGTACGCAGTGGCCAGACCCGGCGGCGGCCCGACCGTCGGCGCGATGGCGCTGAGCTTGTCGTAGGTGGCCTGGGTGTTGTCGCTTCTCGTCCACAAAATCAGGTCCGGGTCGAGAGCAATGACGTCCTCGACGCTCAGGTCCATGGTTCCGAGGATCTTCGGGTCTGTGGTGAACTCGTCCGCAATCCAGGGTCCGACGCCCTTGCCACCGAACGCCATCCAGTCCGCGACACCGACCGGCTGTGTTCCGAGGGCAAGTGCCGTCTCGGCGTCCGACCAACCGAGCGCGACGACGCGCTGCGGGTTGGCCGGGACCTCGACGTCGCCGAACATGGTCGAGACGGTTGCTCCCGCCTCCGCGGGTGCGTCAGCGCTGTCACTGCTGCAGCCGGCAAGCCCGGCGACGGCGAGCGAGGCCGCCAAGGCCGTGACTGCAATCTTCATTCGAGAGACTTTGATTCGCATGGTTACCAGCACTCCTCCAACGCTCCAGCGAGAATTAGGGAAGGCTAGCATCAGCTAACGAAGACTGTCGCCCATCGGCCAGATCGTGTTCAGGATGCGCCTGCGGCCCGTTCGAGCTCCGCGATGTCGATCTTCTTCATCTTCATCATCGCGTCCGTGGCGCGTTGTGCCTTGGCCCGATCCGGATCCTTCATCAGTTCGAGAAGACGATTCGGGACTACCTGCCAGGACAATCCGAACTTGTCCTTGGCCCATCCACACGGGCCCTCTTCCCCACCTTCGGTCAGCCTGGACCAGTAGTGATCGACCTCAGCCTGATCGACGCACGGAATCTCGAACGACACTGCTTCCGAGAACGTGAACATCGGTCCGCCGTTCAATCCGGTGAATCGCTGACCGCCGAGCTCGAAGCTGACGGTCATCACCGATCCCGCCGGCATTCCGGAAGGCGATCCCTCGACGTATCTTTCGATTCCCAGGATCTGCCCGGAACCGAACACCGAGATGTAGAAGTTCGCTGCTTCTTCTGCTTGGTTGTCGAACCACAAACAGGGAGTGATGGAAGGCATGTTCTGTCCTTGTCGATGAGGTTACGAATCAGGTGTACAGGGTTATAGACCCGGCCCGAAGCGGAAACTCATCGCAAGGAATTACTCAAGCCGACAACGCAGAGTCGAGCATCGGCCAGGAGCGAACGAGTTCGTCGCGCCAGTACGGCCAACCGTGCGTCCCCACCGGTTGAGCGCTGCGGGTGACATCGACTCCGCGATCGCGCAACACCTGCGTGATCTGGTCGGTGCACAGGTTCGATCCCAGTTCCATGACCCCGCCAACGACCAGTACCCAGCCCAGGGCAGGAGTATCGAGAGTTTCGTGCGGGCCTGGTAGTCCCGATCCCGAGGCGAGATACACCTTGGTGCCGCGCAGCTTGTCGGCATTGGCGAAAATGTCGTGCTCTTGCCAAGCCTCACTGCCTGCCGGACCCCACATCTGCTCCGAACGGGCATTCCCGTTGATGACCACAAGATCGGTCAACGCCTTGCCGAATCCTCCGACGGTTGTGTAGCAGCCGCTGTAGCCCGCGACCGCGTCGTACAACCCGGCCGAGCGTTGGGCCAGGATCAGCGCGGCCTCTGCACCCATCGAGATCCCGCCGATTGCGTTGTGCCCGTTGGTTGCGAACCTCGTGTCGATCAGTGAGGGAAGCTCTTTCGTCAGGAACGTCTCCCATTTCAGACGACCGAATTTCGGGTGGTCTTCCTGCCAATCGGTGTACATGGTGCCGGTTCCACCGATGGGGAGTACGACGTTCACGTTTTTGTCGGCAAAGAACGGGACGATATCGCCGTTAGCCGGAGCCAGCCAGTTGTTCTCTTCGATCTGCCCGGAATTGCCGTCCAGGAGATACAGCGTCCCGCGCGGTTCCGAGCGGTCGGCAGGAAGCAGTACTTTCACCTGCATGGTGCGCCCCATGGCGGGACTCGCGACGTCGAGAAGAACCAAGCGCGAAGACAGTTCGGTGACACTTGTTATCTTCGGGGTCTCGTCGGCGAGCGCGGTCGAGGGCAACGCAAGTAGTGAAATCAAGGCGAGCGCGCCGACGAGAACGACGCTTCGAAGGCTTGCTCGATGGGGCCTCACACGCCGAGCGACGCGGCGATCATCGGCCACGAGTCGTGTAAGTCGTCTTCCCAGTATCCCCATGAATGCGTTCCTGCCGGCTTGAAGTTGTAGCGAATGTTGTTCATACCCAATGCGTTCGTCCTGTCCGCAAGCTGGGTGGTGCAGTAGTGAGTTGCCGCCTCGATTCCGCCACCGAGTACAAGCTGCAACGCCAAATCTCTGACGTCGTTGTCGATCCGTGGATCGGCAAGCGTGTCGTACGGACCCGGAATCCCGGTTGCGGTAGTGATGTACATCGGGATTCGAGTTAGCTTGTCCGCGTTGACAACCGGATCGTGAGCCGGCCAACCCGGGCCATCGTACGGACCCCACATGTTCTCCGCGTTGCCACCACCCACTGCGACCACGAGTTTCACGAAGTCCTGACCGATGCCTGGACTCGTCATCGCACACCCGCTGAAGGACCCGACACTGTTGTACAGCGCGGGCGCCGCCATAGCCAGATCCAGTACCGACGTGCCTGCCATCGACAAGCCGGCAAGTGCGTTCTCGCCGGTCGTCCCGAACGTCGAATCAATGACTGGCGGTAGTTCTTCCGTCAGGAACGTGGTCCACATGTTGACCCCGTTGTTGTTGCCGGATTCCGCGAGGCCGGGGTCCGGCCGCTCCCAATCGGTGTAGTAGCTGAATGCTCCACCGAGAGGGGTGACCACGTTGACGTGCTTGTCCGCGAAGAACTTCGGTGCATCGGTCCGCACCGACCACGTCGCGTCGTCTTTTCCTCCGTCCACTCCATTGAGTAGGTAGAGCGTCGGAGCGGGCGTGGAGGTATCAGCCGGCCGCAAGACCTGCAACGGAATGTCGCGCCCCATCGACGGTGAGTACACCGAGATGTCGACGAGCCTGCTGTCCACCGACTGAGCGTGACCCGGTGCCGTGAGGAGCTGGAGCCCACATACTGCCGTGGCCAACGCCACGAAGACGCGGAAAACCGTTCGCAAAGCACGAGTCTCGATCATCCGGGTCACTCTCTTCGGCAGCGGAACCTTTCGAACGGTACCGGCTGAAAGAGGCAAACCCGACGTGATCGGAAAAACTCGATTCGGTCGACCTAGTTCCGATCGACGCGGAAAGGCTCACGCACCGAGTGCGTGAGCCTTTCTCGTCAGACGACGCTTACTTGGGCGTAACCGTGCCGCCGCTGAGCGTGGTCAGTGCGTCGACGAGACGCTGACCGAGGTTGTTGACGCTTCCGATGGCTTCACCGAGAGATCCCATGAGTTTCCTCCTGCAGTTTGTCGAAATTGAAGTAACTACACCCGGAGCGGGCGTGGCAAAGTCGCGCTGAATTAGGGGGTGGGGTCTTTGGAGATGGTCTCTACCGATCCCATGAAGGTCTTGAGCAGACCGTCAGCGCTGAACAGTGATCCCAGGCCCTGAACAACAGCGCCGAGAATTCCTTCCATTGAACCCATGTGAATCTCCTTGAGAGGTCAGAGGTCAGCTGCCGAAAAGCACCCGACAGTGCTGTGACAGCTGCGTCACATCTGTAATGTATCCGTGACGTGGGTAACAGTAATCATACGAACGACCAGTTGGCAAAGGATTCCGACAATGGGGTCATTATTTCGACTAATAAGGTCTGCTACTGAAAAAATTCCGGACAATCGGTCGAATTTCACCGATTCTGTCGTCGCATTGATCAACTGCCCCAAATCCTGCGGTTACCCATCAGTAAACTGAAATCATGTCTAGCGCAACCTCACTCACGCAGGTGGCTAATTTCCGGTGGCACCGCCATCAACTCGACCGAGCGGCTGCCGGTGACGCCGATCACAGCGATTGCAGCATTCTCGATCTCGGGATTCAGAACACCGGACCTGACGGAGCCGCCTGGGCCCTGCGGATCCGCGGCGTCCGCGGCGACGTCACTGAGCTCGCTCTCGCCTGGACGTTGCGCGGCGCTCCCCACTATTACCGTCGGGGCGACCTGCCTGCCATCGCCGTCGCCACGTCGCCGTTCAGCGAGGCTGATGCAGCCAAGCGCATCTACGACGCGAATCGGCCCCTGAAGGCCGCCGGCATCCCGACGCTGAGTGCCCTGCAAACAGTTGCTACTGCGATGCGGGACATCGTCTCGAAACCAACCGTCAAGGGCGAGATGTCCGCGCAATTGACCACGCGGGTCACCGAGCCCTATTTGAGATTCTGCCGCCCGTGCAACGCCACTCATCTGTACGAGATGCCGTTCCGGCTCGCGGCACTCCAGGCAGGCCTCGAGCTACAGCCGGGCACATCTCCGCCAGTGCTCGAACGCATTCCGGGTTGGCGCCGACGCCCGTACACAGCCTCAGGTTCAGACGCCGATCCCCGCTTCGACGTGATTCGCGGGTATCTGCGCTTCTACGGCCCCGCCACTCCTGCTCACGTCGCGTCGTTTCTCGATGCCCCGGTCAAGGACGTCAAAGCCCACTGGGCCATCGATGCCGAGGAGATCGAGGTGAACGGCGAGAAGCGGTGGATTCTCGAACAAGACCGCGAAGACTTGCTCGGCTCCCCCTCCGATTCGAGTACGCGGTTGCTCGGGCCTTTCGATCCGTATGTACAGCTCAAGGATCGGGAGACCCTGGTGCCCGATCCGGCCGCCCAGAAGACGGTGTGGCCGACCCTCGGGCGACCGGGCACGGTGGTGGTCGGCGGCACGATCACCGGACTGTGGCGACCGCGGGCGTCCGGAAAGAAGCTGAAGGTCGCGATCACCCCGTGGGGAACGTGGTCACGATCGGCCCGTGCAGCAGTGGCCGAGCAGGCCGAAATACTTGCCGAATTTCGCGGCGTCGAGCTCTCCGAACTGGTCGAAGTATCTTGATCGAGCCAGTGGCATCCGGATAATTCCAGCTCACACCCGCCCCGATTCGGAGAAGGAAACCCCCAACGATAACCTGAATGCGACCTTCGCACGCACCCTTGTTCAGGAGAGATGATGGCCGACTTCCTCTATGAGGACCTGTTGCCGATCGGTGATGACACCACCGAGTACCGATTGCTCACCACCGAAGGGGTGTCGACAGTCGAGGGACCGGACGGCCGCACCTTCCTGCAGGTCGAGCCGGAAGCGATGCGCTTGCTGACCGAAACGGCGCTGCACGACATCTCTCATTACCTGCGCACAGATCACCTGACGCAGCTCGCGAGCATCCTCGACGATCCCGAAGCGTCGAACAACGACAAGTTCGTCGCGCTCGATCTGCTCAAGAACGCCAATATCGCCGCTGCCGGCGTTCTGCCGATGTGCCAGGACACCGGAACCGCCATCGTCATGGGCAAGCGTGGACAGCATGTGCTCACCCCCGGCGACGACGAGAAGTCCATTGCCCGCGGTGTCTACGACGCCTACACGCGTCTGAACCTGCGCTACTCGCAGAACGCCCCCATCACGATGTGGGACGAGAAGAACACTGGCAACAACTTGCCCGCGCAGATCGAGCTGTACGCCGATACTGCTGCCGGACATGAGAACTCGTACAAGTTCCTCTTCATGGCCAAGGGCGGCGGCAGCGCCAACAAGTCCTACCTGTACCAGGAAACCAAAGCGATCCTGAACCCCGACTCGATGATGCAGTTCCTCGAGGCAAAGATCCGCTCGCTCGGTACCGCTGCCTGCCCGCCGTACCACCTTGCAATCGTCGTCGGCGGCACGTCGGCCGAGTTCGCGATGAAGACAGCCAAGTACGCGTCCGCGCACTACCTCGACGAGCTCCCCACCGAAGGCGCCATTACGGGCCGCGGCTTCCGCGATCACGAACTCGAGAAGAAGGTCTTCGAGCTCACGCAGAAGATCGGCATCGGCGCACAGTTCGGCGGTAAGTACTTCTGCCACGACGTCCGCGTCGTTCGACTCCCCCGCCACGGCGCTTCATTGCCCGTCGCCATTGCGGTGTCGTGCTCGGCCGATCGACAGGCGAAGGCCAAAATCACGCCGGAGGGCGTGTTCCTGGAACAGCTCGAATTCAACCCGGGCCGTTTCCTGCCCGAGGTCACGGACGCTCAGCTCGACGAAGAGACCGATGGCATTTCGGGTACCGGCAAGGGCGCTGCGGTCAAGATCGACCTCACCAAGCCCATGGCCGAGATCCTCGCCGAGCTGTCCAAGCACCCGGTGAAGACTCGTCTCTCCTTGACCGGTCCGCTCGTCGTGGCACGCGACATCGCGCACGCCAAGATCAAAGAGCGTCTCGACGCAGGCGAAGAGATGCCGCAATACCTCAAGGATCACCCGGTGTACTACGCCGGCCCCGCCAAGACACCCGACGGTATGGCGTCCGGTTCGTTCGGCCCGACCACAGCCGGCCGTATGGACTCGTACGTCGAGCAGTTCCAGGCCGCCGGTGGCTCGATGATCATGCTGGCCAAGGGAAACCGCTCCAAGCAGGTCACCGACGCCTGCAACACCCACGGCGGTTTCTACCTCGGATCCATCGGTGGACCGGCAGCACGCCTGGCACTCGACTGCATCAAGAAAGTCGACATCCTCGAGTACGCCGAACTGGGGATGGAAGCCGTCTGGAAGATCGACGTCGAGGACTTCCCCGCGTTCATCGTCGTCGACGACAAGGGCAACGACTTCTTCGCCCATACCGGTGAAGTGACCCTGACGATCGGTAAGCGTCCAGGCCTGTAGACACGTCAACAGCAAAGAGCCCCGGCGAGTTTCGATCGCCGGGGCTCTTTTGTGTCTTTGTCAGGTCCAGAGCGCGGCCACGAATACGGTCACGATCGACAAACCGCCGACGACGTGTACCAGATTCGGATTGGGCTGGCCCTTCTTCTGCTTCGCCCGGGTGATCTCGGCAAGCGCCACGATGACCAGCGAAAGCACCAACTTCACAGCGATTTTCGCGTGAATGTAGTTCTTGTCCAGGGCGCCTTCGCCCAACCCGACGATGATCAGGCCGGACACGAACTGCATCCTGGCACCCCACACCATGACCTCGGTGATCGAAGGAGCCTTGAGGACGGTGAAGTAGCTGCCGACCAGGGCAGCCATACCGAGTAGGTGAATCACTACAAAGATGTTGTATAGAACAGACATGCAAGCACCTTAACTTGTACTTTGTTCTGGCCGAACGGAACTGCGACTTCTCTCAGAGAATTCCGGCTTCGGATGCGGCGGAACGATACTTCGCTGCCAATGTGTCCACCGTCTCGTGTGCGTTGAGGCCACTGGGATTGGGCACGATCCACAGTTTTGCCCCCTCGAAATCACGGTCTTGGCGCCCGGCCTTCGCCTTCTTGTCACCGAAAGCTGTTCGATAGGCGGTGATCCCGGCGAAGGCAACGACTACTGGTTTGGTTGCGCGCACGATGTTTCGGACCCGGACTCCGCCTGTTGCGAGCTCCTGCGACGTCAATTCATCTGCGCGCGCAGTTGCCCGCACCGCCAAGTTGGTGATCCCCACTCCCCGATCGATCAGATGTTGTGTGTCAGCGTCCGACATACCCGCGGAGGGATCGATCGCATGCTCGATGATGCCTGCCCGCAGCAGTGCCGGATAGAACCGATTACCCGGCCTCGCGAAATGCGCGCCCGTCGCGGCAGTCCACAGTCCCGGATTGATACCGACGAACAACAGCCGACAATTCGGCCCGATCAGATCCTCGATCTCGGCGTCTCGGAAAGACTCCAGCTCGGCGCGCGTGAATCCCATGCTCCCAGTACATCAGGCCGTCACGACAGCGCCTCGCGCACCTCGTCGATCGCGTCGTGCATCATCTGCTCGTACACGTCGATGTCCGCGATCGAGGCCGGACTGCTGGTGATGCTGATCGTCACCGTGTCCCCGATCCCGTGTACGCCGTGGGTCAACGACATGACCGGTGACAAACTCGGGAAGCCGGCGGTGAACCGAACGACGCCGCCTCCGAGCATCAGATCCGCGTCACCGCGCGCGACGCTCGACACCACGGTGTTGCCGGTGACCTCGTCGGGCACTGCCGTGAAATCGTATTGCTGCACGCCCCAACGGACCAGCGGGCCGGGAACCGCGTTCAGCGCGAGATCCGAAGCTGCGCTGGACGGATGGGATGCCCGTGCGCGGCGCTCGTCCATCGACTCCTTGATCAGTTGGGCTCGCTCACGGAGGTCATCGAAGTCCGGAAACAGTCCGACACCTGCATTGCGGAAGTGGTTGCGCGCCGTGGGTGTACCCGCCTTGGCGATGGTCACCTCAGCTCCCAGTTCCGGCGGTACCGAGCCGTCTCGCTCGGTGAGGTAATTCGCCATCGCTAGCGAGATGGCTGTCATCGCTCCGACTGTGACGGATACGCCGTCGCCACGGAAATCTGCGCTGTCCCGCACGACCATGCGCACCAGTCGGTGAGATCCAGGCGGGATGTTGGAGCGCACCTTGGGACGGCTCGCCGCCTGCGGCGCAACAACTCCCGATTCGGTGTCCGCCTGCAGCTGTAACTGCGCTCGGTGCCCCGCCCGGCCGTCGCGGAACAGCGAAACAAGTTGACCCGGAAGGCGCAGGGCGGCGCGGCCCAGAATCTCGGCTGATCCGCTACGCCGCACGTCCGTCTTCTGCTGCGCGGGCGGTTGCGGCGAGAACAGCTGGCGAGCAATCGCCGACGCGCGTTTGCCGTCCGCCAGAGAATGAGCGACCTGCAGAACTGCGATCAGCGCCGGGCCGCTACAACGCGGCGCGCCGGTGACGCCGTGGAACAGGTGAAGCGTCCACGGGGACTCACGCGGGTCGACGTGGTTTTCGAGAAGCTTTTCGATTCCGTGAATACACGATGGCCACGAGTCATCCGGCAGCTCATGCACTCTCACCAACGAGGCATCGACCGGCATGGGATCCCAGAGCGGATAGTCGAGATGCCACGGTGATTCACGAATCCGAACATTGAGATCCGGAATGAGCGACGCTCGTTCCACCACCGAGCGTCGTAGCTCGTCGATCGACTGGCTCTGCCCGTCGAAACAGTAGAGCAGTAGTTGATCGTTGGGGATCTTCTCCGAAATCCAGAAGGTTTGGGCATCGGTGGGCGTCATCCGTAACACCGGGAGACGGTACCACCGGCTCGTCAGCCCTTTTCGGCAGCAGCTTTCAGCTGGGACAGGCCCTTCTCGAAATCCTTTCCGACGAGCTTGTCCATGCTGAAGATGAAACCGAAGATCTTGAAGAACAGATTCTTCTTTCCAGTCATCTTCCACGTCACCTGAACTTCACCGGCATTGGGAGAGGCACCGGCATTCGGAGAGATGAGAAAGGTGGTGACGTTCTGTGCCTTGAACGGCTTGAGGAAGGCCAGGTCCAAAACTACGCGTTCGTCTGGGACGGATTCGGTTATCACCATCGAACCGGAGCCTGCCTTCTTGTTTCCGGCCCAGGCGTACGAAGCCCCGACGCCCGCGTCAGGACCCGCGTACGTGCGCTGCATTGCCGGGTCGAGACCTTCCCAGGGCGACCACTGCGTCCACTGGTGGAAATCGTTGATCAACGCGAAGACGACCGATGCTTCTGCCTTGACGATCGTCGTACGTTCTACCAGGAATTCGTCGGAATTCTGCGAAGCCATCGTCGATCTCCAATTCTCGGGCGTGACAAGTGTTCGGAATTATCCACGGTCGACGAGATCGGGGCGAGTCGACACTCAGTCGCGCAGACACAGGCAGAAGTGGTGACCGACTGGGTCGCGGTAGACGCGGAAAGTCTGATGCTCCGGGATGCCGGTCACCCGCTGCGCACCCAGGCTGATCACCCAAGCCTCCGCGGGGTCGAGAGAATCGACGAGCAGATCCAGATGGATTCCGACGCCGGATGTCGGCCAGTCGACCGGAACAAAATCCGGAGCAAGCTGAAACGCGAGCCGCTCGCCGGCGGGTCCTTCGATCACGTGCCAATCATCTTCGTCCCGAACGCTTTTCCAGTCGAGGACCTGGACGTAGAAGTTGGCCAATGCAGCCGGATCCGGGCAGTCCAAGACTGAGTAGTCCATACCGATGTTCGGACGCGTCACTGAGCCTTCTTCTCCTGAACTTTCTTACGCACGAACAACAACGGAAGCACCAGCGTCGCAAGTGCTGTTACCAGCCACACGACGACTGTTCCCAGAATCCACGTCGAGACACCGGAGATCGACAGATTGGAGAAGAGCGACGCCACCAACAGAGCGACAAACGTCGACACCAATCCGATTCCGCCGAGAAATGCTGGTGCGTGGCGCTTTGCCACTGTCGCGATGAACGGCGCCAGGACCGACTGCGCTATCGCAAAGATCACGACCGCAACGATGAATCCGGATGTGGGCGCCGAGAAGCCCGAAAGAATCAACGACGCAACAAGAAGCCCGACAGCGGCAGAACCCAGGAAGATCGCGGCGCGAATCAGGAAGCTGATCATTTGTTGATCCTATATGTCGGAAATCGAGCAGAACAGATATTCACAATCCCAGAGATTCCTGCACCTCTCGCAATGTACGGGCCGAAGATCGGAGCCCCGAAGCCTCTTTTTCTGAAAGCGGTACCTCGAGGACTCGACCGGCACCCGCACGACCAACCATCGTGGGAAGGGACAGGCAAACGCGCTCGAGTCCGTGGACACCGGTCTGCAAGGTCGATACCGGAAGAACCCGTTGTTCGTCCCGCAACACGACTTCCGCGATGAATGCGCTCGACAATCCGATGGCGAGGTTGGTCGCACCCTTTCCTTCGATGATCTCGTAAGCACTCTCGACCACAGACTTCGCGACATTCGCGCGTAAGTCGGGGCCGAGGACGCCGCCCGACGGTCCCACGAACGAGGTTGCCGGCACCCCGCCGATGGTTGCGCTCGACCAGAGCGGAATCTCGGAGTCCCCATGCTCGCCGACGATGAAGGCATGGACGTTCTCGACCGCGACTCCGAGTTCGGTGGCCAGCAGGAATCGCAATCGGGCCGTGTCGAGCACCGTCCCCGATCCGAAAATTCGGCTGCGGTACGACGGTCCCGCAGCCTGGATCGCTGCGTAGGTCGCCACGTCGACCGGGTTGGTGACGAAGAGTAGAACCGCGTCCGGTGACACCGCCAATAGTTGTTCGGTCAGAGTCTGTGCAATCTTGACGTTCACCGCGGCAAGTTCGAGCCGCGACTGGCCGGGATGCTGTTTTGCGCCCGCGGTGACGACGACCAAGTCGGATCCCGCGGTGACCGAGATGTCATCACCTCCCTCGACGGTGCACGGCGGTGTGAACTGGGTGCCGTGGTTGAGATCGAGAACTTCGGCGCGGACCTTTGCACTGTTGGTGTCGTAGAGGGCGAGCGCGTCGGCTGATCCGCGTATCAAGCACGCGTACGCAATCGCAGTGCCGACGCTTCCCGCACCGACAACGGACACTTTTCGCCTGGATGAACGATTCGGCGTCGTCATGGGTAAATGGTGCTCGCTCGATAACGATTTCGCAGCACAACGGATTGCCAGTCTCTTCTCAGGGTTTGGAAGCCGACCTCTCAGAATTGACGTGGATCATCGCTGGCATGGCTGAGGTAACCGTTCTTGCAGTTGGCGGCACCGGCGAATCCCACGTCGGCGACCACGGCGACCGTGTGCGCGGACTCCTCAGTGCCGTCACCGACGAACTCGACAGTCGATTCGATTCTCGCTGGGTCGCCTATCCCGCTTCGTACGGCCCAGTCGCCGACGGCGGCCTGAGCTTTCGGCACAGCACCGCGATGGGTGTGAAGGCCCTCTCGACCGCAATCGCAGAGACAGACGGCCCAGTCATGCTGATCGGATACTCACAGGGATGCACCGTGATCCGCGCGGCTCTTCCGACATTTACTTCTCCGACGACTTCTCCGACGCTGAACGGCGCCAACATCATCGGAGTCGGACTGATCTCCGATCCACAACAACCGACCGGCGTCATCGAAGGTTGCGAGGGACACGGAGTTGCCGGCGACGGACCCGAAGTCCAGCCGTGGATTCCGGTCAAGTGGATCGGGCACCCACAGGACATGATCTGTAATGCCAGCGACGACAGCTACATTCGCGACATCGCAGACTTGACGCGCTGGATGTCCTTCTCCCAGGCACGCGTGTGGGCACAAAAAGTTTGGGAACTACTTCGTAGCAATGCTTTCCAGAATGCGCAGAAGACTCGTTTCAGTCCGAAACAATGGCGCACCGATCTACGACGCATTCGCACCGCGTTCCTCGAAGTCCTCGGCTATCTGCCGACGCGGTTGAACCTGAACCGCTTTCAGCTCGAGAACCCTCGCGGCGGTAGACACATCAGCTACGCGATCGAACCTCTCGACGAGAGCGGACTGACCGGGTGCGAGCTTCTGGCGTCGTGGATGAAGGTCCAGGCGAACGGCGTCGAGCAGCGCGTTCACGCAGCCTGACCTTTACCGTTAGTTTACCTAACGAACCCCGGCGAGCCATTCGACGCCCTTACGTTCCTTTCATGCAACTGAGCAGAATATTGTCGTGTGCCGCCGTGACCGTCGCACTCCCCCTCACCGCCCTGGCGACCCCGGCCGGCGCATCGCCAACCGGCAGTCTCGACTGGTCCGGTTCGTTCGGTAGTTCAGCACCCCAGCCGGTTTCGACGTTCGACGTCCAAGCCCACCGCGGCGGGCTCGGCCTGTACACGGAGAGCAGCCTGGCCGCGTTCTCCAATGCTCTCGAAATGGGCGTCAGCACACTGGAACTCGATACCCAGATCACCGAAGACGGGATCGCTGTCGTCACGCACGATCGTAAGATCTCGAACAAGAAATGCCTCGACACCGAGCCCGCCACTACCGGCGACCCGGAGTTCCCGTACGTCGGCAAATTCGTCAACACGCTGAGCCTGCAACAGATCAAGACCATGGACTGTGGCACGCTCCCCCTTGCCGGATACCCTGAGCAGCAAAATGTTCCGGGAGCGAAAATGCAGACACTCGAAGAAGTGCTCGCTCTGGTGAAGTCGTACAACGCACCCGGAATCAAGCTCAACATCGAGACCAAGGTGGAAGCGGGAGCGCCCCACGAGACCGCCCCGCGTGAGCAGTTCGTCTCTGTAGTCCTCGATACGATCCGGGCAGCCGGATTGTTGGACAGCGTCACCATTCAGAGCTTCGACTGGGGCTCGCTCATGCTCACCCGTCAACTCGCGCCGAGTGTGCCCGTGGTCGCGCTCACCAACGGTGACTTTCTCCAGGTAGGCAAGGACGGAGCGTCACCGTGGCTCGGCGGTCTGGACATCGATGATTTCGGTGGCGACGGCATCGCGGCGGTGGCAACCTTCGGCGCCTCCGCCTACTCCCCTGTCCAAGGAACTCCCCAGGGTGGAAAGGTCGGCGACCCCGGCTTCGCCTTGTACCCGACAGCCGACATGATCGCGAGCGCACATGCGCGTGGCATGAAGGTCATCCCGTGGACCGTCGATGATCCCGCCACCATGCACGCCCTCATAGACCTGGGTGTCGACGGAATCATCACCGATTACCCTGACCGTCTCCGCGCCGTCCTGTCCGAGCGCGGTATGCCGCTACCAGCGCCTGCGGTCAAGAAGTAACCTCCACCGCGCACCGAAGCAGGTACCTGAACAGGTACTTCGGCCGATGTCCGCGGGGTGTCGCCGGACGCATCCTGGACAGGTACTTGCTCGGGTGATCGGAGGTGAATTCTGATGATGTCTTTGAAGGATCAGTTGGACAACTGCGAATACCTACTTGCCGACGCGGAAATGGCGGGTGACTGGAATGCTGTTCGGCGATTCAGGGAATACCGGCTGAGGCTCGTTCGACAACTGTGCAGGCAAAGGGCTGCCGGTCTCTGCGCCTAGAGTCCTCACGTCAGCCGTATCTGAACTGAGTCCCTCTGGGCGGTTACGATCCGCCGTCGCCCGAGTCACAGTCGGGTGCTCTCACCAATTGAGCTACAGAAGGTATGGACCGCAGTGCTTTTCGACTGCGATCTTTCTCTGCCGAACCATACGGGCCCACATCTCGCCTGCGCTACTGATTTTCGACTCGACGATCTCTGGTGATCACCGCTCCGAGTTGGTCCCCACGTCCCCGCGGGGACGTCTCCGGCCAGGCCGCACCGAATCACCGCTGACCAGCAGTCGATGGGATGATTACCTGTGTGTCCATGTCCCCACCGCTGCCCGTCAAGAACGGGGTTGGCCCGACGCGTCTACGCATCCCGCTCTCTGGGCCATGGACGACGATCGCCGAGTACGTCGTAGCCAAGTTCGACCATCTGGACGCCGAAAACCTGTATCGGCGGTTCGATGACGGCGAGTTCGTGGGTATCGACGGCCACCCGATCTGCCGGAGCACCGAGCTCAGCGCGCACCGGTTCGTCTGGTACTACCGCGAGTTACCGGCGGAGGACCCGGTGCCGTTCCGCGAGGAGATCCTGCACCTCGACGACGATCTCGTCGTGATCGACAAACCACATTTTCTCCCGACCACCCCCAGCGGGCGTTACCTGCGCGAGTCGGCGCTCGTCCGACTGCGGGTCCGCCTCGACAACCCAGATCTGACCCCGATCCATAGACTCGACCGCGGCACCGCAGGGGTGGTGATGTTCTCGGCCCGCCCCGCGACGCGCGGCGCGTACCAGTCACTGTTCGAGAAGCGGCAGGTCACGAAGGTCTACGAGGCGGTGTCGGCGCGACCGTCCCGGTGGGGCCAGGATGCGCCAGCGCTCGACGTCCCTCTCGTTTACCGCAACCACATCGAAGCTCGACGCGGCGAGTTGCGGGTCGTCGTCGACGACAGCCGTGAACCCAACTCCGAGACCACGATCGAGGCGCGAGGGATGGGCGTGAGCGCCTCCGGACGTGCTGTGCTGCACACGGTTCTACGTCCGCAGTCCGGACGGATGCACCAGTTACGGGTGCATCTGGCAGCTCTCGGCGCCGGGATCCTGGGCGACCGGCGATACCCCGACCTGCTTCCCGACGCCCCGGACGATCATTCCCTCCCACTCCAATTGCTCGCGAGGGAACTCGAATTCACCGACCCGTTGACTGGGAGAGCGCGGCGGTTTGTGACACGTCGGACGCTCAGCGAGTTGCCCGTGGGGTGAGGACCAGAAGCCGGATTTAGACGTTGAAGCGGAACTCCACCACATCGCCGTCGGCCATGACGTATTCCTTACCCTCCATGCGGACCTTGCCTGCAGCCTTGGCTGCGGCCATGGAACCCGCCTCGACGAGGTCGTCGAAGGACACGATTTCAGCCTTGATGAAGCCGCGCTCGAAGTCGGTGTGAATGACGCCGGCAGCCTGGGGCGCGGTGTCACCCTTGTGGATGGTCCAGGCGCGAGCTTCCTTCGGACCAGCCGTCAGGTAGGTCTGCAGTCCGAGGGTGTGGAAGCCGGTGCGCGCGAGAGCGTGCAGGCCCGGCTCGGTCTGACCGATCGAGTCGAGCATTTCCTGGCGGTCTTCCTCGTCGAGCTCGAGGAGTTCCTGCTCGACCTTCGCGTCGAGGAACACAGCGTCGGCCGGTGCGACGGATGCGCGCAATTCCGCAACCTTCGCTGCGTCGGTGAGCACAGACTCGTCGGCGTTGAAGACGTACAGGAAGGGCTTGGTGGTGAGCAGGCTCAGTTCACGCAGCAGCGAGAAGTCGAGCTTGTCCTTGACGCTGAACAGCGTCGTGCCCTCGTTGAGGAAGGCCTGAGCCTTGAGTGCCTCGTCGTGGGCCGGCTTGAGCTCCTTGTTCTTGCGAGCTTCCTTGTCCAGACGCGGGAGCGCCTTCTCCAAGGTCTGCATGTCGGCGATCACGAGCTCGGTCTCGATGACTTCGATATCGGAGGCCGGGTCGACCTTGCCGTCGACGTGGATGACGTCGTCGTCGGCGAAGACGCGAACTACCTGGCAGATGGCGTCCGCTTCACGGATGTTGGCCAGGAACTTGTTGCCAAGGCCTGCGCCCTCGGACGCGCCCTTCACGATTCCCGCGATGTCGACGAACGACACGGTCGCGGGGAGGATGCGCTCGGAGCCGAAGATCTCGGCGAGCTTCTGCAGCCGCGGATCGGGCAGCTCGACCAGGCCGACGTTGGGTTCGATGGTCGCGAACGGGTAGTTCGCTGCCAACACGTCGTTGTTGGTCAGTGCATTGAAAAGGGTGGACTTGCCGACGTTGGGCAGTCCGACGATTCCGAGGGTAAGGCTCACGGTCTGTGGATTCTACGGCCTCGCGGCGACGTGACGGGTACTCGCCCCACCGTCACGTCGCGGCAGGTGATCAGTTGTAGGTATACGAATCGACGGACGACACGATCGCAACCAGGAAGATGACGTAGAACGCGATGAACAGCACCCAGCAGATGACGGCTATGAGGAGCGAGATCTGCCCGAGCTTCTTCACGCGCTCGGACGCGTACTGCGCGCCCTGGTGATCGCCCATCGCCCACTTCGGGTAGATGTCGTGGAGATGGTTGAACGCGGCGAACGCGATAGGCCAGAAGAACAGGATCGACGCGACGGCCCATCCCGCGTTGGACTTCGGCGGACCGTACTGAGGCGCCGTGTACGTGGGTGCGGCGCTGTACTGCTGGGTCGCGCTGTACTGCTGACCGGTCGGATACTGCTGTCCGGCTGAGTACTGCGGGTCGGTCGGGTACTGCTGGCCCGTCGGATACTCCTGGCCTGCTGAATATTGCTGACCGGCTGAATACTGCTGGCCCGCCGGATACTGCTGCTCCTTCGGATCCTGCGGGTCGGTCGGATATTGCGGTTCGGTCATCATTCCCCCAAAGAGTCGGATTCGGTTCTCTATCGCAGAACCTAGTGGAGACTTACCGCTGCCGTGTCACAGTGGGCGCCTACGCTCTCGAGGTGACTCGGATGCTGATCGTGCTCTTGATATGGATAGTGGGTCTCGGCACCGCCGCGCTCGCAATTGTCGCCTCGCCCGGATGGTGGGTGATCGCTGTCGTCACTCTCGCGCTGGCGGCGATGGGCACCTATGACCTCACTCAGAGGTCCCACAGCATCCTCCGTAACTATCCGGTCCTGGGGCACGCGCGATTCCTCCTCGAGAAGATTCGACCGGAGATCCAGCAGTACTTCGTCGAATCATCCACCGATGGAATGCCATTCGATCGCGAAACGCGAGATCTGGTTTACGAGCGCGCAAAGGGAACACTGGCGGAAGAGCCCTTCGGGACCGAGCGCGACGTCAATGCGATCGGCTACGAGTTCATGACGCATTCGATTCGCGCACGGACCGCCCCCGACACCGTTCCGCGAGTTCGCCTCGGCGGACGCGATTGCACGAAGCCGTACGACATCGCTCTATTGAACGTCTCCGCGATGAGCTTTGGGTCGTTGTCCGCCAACGCAATCGAGGCCCTCAACGCCGGCGCCGCCAAAGGCGGCTTCGCCCACGACACCGGCGAAGGCGCGATCAGTCCGTATCACCGCAAACACGGCGGCGATCTGATCTGGGAAATTGCCTCGGGATACTTCGGATGCCGAACCGAGGACGGCCGATTCGATCCTGACCGGTTTGCCGAGCGTGCCGGCCTCGATCAGGTGAAGGCCATTTCGATCAAGCTCTCGCAAGGTGCGAAACCCGGGTTGGGTGGCGTGCTTCCCGGAGTCAAGGTCTCACCCGAAATCGCCGAAACCCGCGGGGTACCCGTCGGCCAGACCGTGATTTCGCCACCCGCGCACACCGCGTTCAGCACTCCGGTCGAACTGGTCGATTTCATCGCGACCCTGCGAAAACTGTCGGGAGGCAAGCCAGTCGGTATGAAACTGTGCGTCGGCTCGCGTCGTGAATTCCTCGGAATCTGCAAGGCGATGATCGAACGCGGCATCACGCCCGACTTCATCATCGTGGACGGTTCCGAAGGCGGCACCGGCGCAGGTCCGGTGGAATTCGAGGACCACATGGGCATGCCGTTGACCGAAGGCCTGATGCTCGTGCACAACGCCTTGGTGGGAACCGGTCTGCGCGCTCTCGTGAAAGTCGGCGCTTCCGGAAAGGTGGCGAGCGGTTCCGACATCGTCAAACGCATCATCCAAGGCGCAGACTTCACGATGGCTGCCCGCGCAATGATGTTCGCAGTGGGCTGCATTCAGGCCCAGATGTGCCACACAAACCGCTGCCCGGTCGGCGTTGCCACTCAGGATCCGGCACGCACCCGCGCACTCGACATCCCCGACAAGAGCGAGCGCGTCTACCGCTTCCAGAAGGCAACTGTCGCCAGCGCACAACAGATGATCGCGTCGATGGGCATCGATTCGTTCGACCAACTGCAACCGGGAATGCTCAACCGCCGCGTCGACGGTCTCACCACGCGTACCTATGCCGACCTGTTCGACTGGCTGATGCCGGGCGAACTGCTCGACTCCCCGCCGCAGAGCTGGCTCACCGATTGGATCGACGCCGACGCTCACCGATTCTGACGCCGGTCGACTCCCGCGCCACAGATCGCGCGGATTCACCCGTCTGGTCCTACAGTGACAGATGGCCCGCTGTGACGGCGGCCACACTGCACTAGTGGACGGAGTTCGACGATGAGCTTGACGACTGCGCCGGAACCAAATGTCGAGTACCTGAAAACCGATCCTGACCTGCCACCTGTCGGCGTCATCGACAAAACACCCATTTCCACCACTGCGCGCGTCGTCTTCCTCGTTCTCGGACTGGTCGGCGCGGGCTCCTGGTACATGATTGCGATCGTCCGCGGTGAACACATCAGCGCCGTGTGGTTCGTGTTGGCCGCAATCTGTACCTATCTGATCGCCTACCGCTTCTATGCGCGGTTGATCGAACGCAAGATCGTCAAGCCCCGCGACGACGTCGCAACTCCCGCCGAAATCATGGAGAACGGCGCCGACTACATGCCGACCGACCGTCGGGTGCTGTTCGGTCACCACTTCGCGGCAATCGCCGGTGCCGGTCCCCTGGTCGGACCCGTCCTGGCCGCGCAGATGGGATATCTTCCGGGAACGATCTGGATCATCGTCGGCGTGGTGTTCGCCGGGGCGGTGCAGGACTTCATGGTCCTGTGGATCTCGTCGAAGCGCCGCGGGCGCAGCCTCGGTCAGATGGCCCGCGAAGAACTCGGCCTCGTCGGCGGCGTCGCCGCATTGATCGGCGTGTTCGTCATCATGATCATCCTCATCGCGGTGCTCGGACTTGTGGTCGTCAATGCGCTCGCCGAGTCCCCGTGGGGTGTGTTCTCGATCGCGATGACCATCCCCATCGCCCTGTTCATGGGCGTGTACCTGCGGTATCTGCGGCCGGGCAAGGTTTCCGAAGTCTCCCTGATCGGCGTCCTCCTACTCCTCCTGGCCATCGTCTCCGGTGGTTGGGTAGCCGATACCGGTTGGGGCGCAGACTGGTTCACACTCTCGAAGGTCACCATTGCGTGGCTGATGATCGCGTACGGATTCGCCGCTTCGGTGCTGCCGGTCTGGCTGCTCCTGGCACCGCGCGACTACTTGTCGACGTTCATGAAGGTCGGCACCATCGCATTGCTGGCCATCGGAATTCTGGTCGCACGACCCGCGCTGAACATGCCTGCAGTGACGCCGTTCGCCTCCAACGGCGAAGGCCCGGCCTTTGCCGGTTCACTGTTCCCGTTTCTGTTCATCACCATTGCCTGTGGCGCACTCTCGGGCTTCCACGCGCTGATCGCGTCCGGCACGACACCGAAGCTGCTAGAGAAGGAAAGCCAGACCAAGATGATCGGGTACGGCGGCATGCTGACCGAATCGTTTGTCGCGATCATGGCTCTGGTCACCGCCTGCATCCTCGATCAGCACCTGTACTTCGCACTCAATGCTCCCGCGGCGCTGACCGGTGGAACACCGGAAACCGCAGCCGAATACGTCAACAATCTGCCCCTCGGCACCGCCCCCATCACACCGGACGTGCTGACGCAGGCAGCCGAGGCCGTCGGGGAAGAATCGATCATCTCGAGAACCGGCGGCGCCCCGACCCTCGCGTTCGGCATGTCCGAAGTGCTCAGCGACGTCTTCGGCGGTGACTCGCTGAAATCGTTCTGGTACCACTTCGCGATCATGTTCGAGGCTCTCTTCATCCTCACCACGATCGATGCCGGCACTCGCGTCGCTCGATTCATGCTCTCGGACTCGCTCGGCAACTTCGGCGGTCCGGCAAAGAAGTTCAAGGACCCGTCGTGGCGCATCGGCGCGTGGCTGTGCTCGCTGATCGTGGTCGCTGCGTGGGGCGCAATTCTGCTCATGGGTGTCACCGATCCGCTCGGCGGAATCAACACGCTCTTCCCGCTCTTCGGCATCGCCAACCAACTTCTGGCCGCGATCGCACTGACGGTGGTCATGACGATCGTCATGAAGAAGGGCCTGTTCAAATGGGCCTGGATCCCCGGCGTGCCATTGGTGTGGGACCTGGTCGTGACTATGACCGCGTCGTACCAGAAGATCTTCTCCGACAACCCCGCGATCGGTTACTGGGCTCAGCACAACGTGTTCAAGGATGCGAAGGCCGCAGGTGAGACGGCGCACGGTTCTGCGAAGACTCCGGAGGCCATCGATGCCGTCATTCGCAACACCTTCATTCAGGGCACGTTGTCGATCATCTTCGCGTCACTGGTGATCGTCGTGGTCATCGCCGGGATCATCGTATGTGCCAAGGCAATCCGGGCCGGTGGGCTGCCGACCACCGAGTCCCCGGAGGAACCGTCGAAGATCTTCGGTCCCGCAAGCTTCATTCCGACGCCCGCGGAGAAGGAAATCCAGAAGGAATGGGACGAGCTCATCAAAGCCGGGAAAGTCCGGGCACCCGGCGCCGCGCACGGAGGTGGGCACTGACCATGACGATGACGGCAAAACTCACCACAGCGTTCCGCGGAACGCTGTGGTGGGTTCGCTCGGTGATGGGTGATCTCGACTATCAGCGCTACGTCGAGCACACCCGACGCCACCACGCCGACTCACCGGTGATCAGCGAACGAGAGTTCTGGCGCCGCCGGCACGCAGCAGCCGACGCCAACCCGGGCGCCCGCTGCTGCTGAATCCGGTCAGGGGCAGGTGGCCTTCGCGAGGTCGTAAATGTGGCCGGCCTGCTCGTCGGTGGGCTTGTTGCCGTTGTTCTCGGCCAGGTCGGTGATCTTGGACTTGACCTCCGCCTCGTCTGTGCCGTTGGCGACCTCGTTGCACGTGGTCGTCAAGATCTCCTCGATGTCTGCGTCGTCGCGGTTCTCCGCCAATGGTGCGTAAGCCCCACGGAAGGTGGCGACGAACAACGCCGTCTTGCCCTGGTCGATGGCGTTGCCCGCTGACTGCTTCGCCGTCTCGAGCGCCTGTTGCCCGCTCGTGACTGCCTCGCTGATCTTGTTCTGCGCGTTGTCCTGGTCCTCGGTGCTACACGCGGTGAGCCCGAGAACGACGATTGCTGCTGCCCCGACTGCTGCTGCGATTCTCATGACGGAAATGTTAGTCCGCCTGGCATGCTTCAAAACACAGTATTGAAGCGCAACACACGAGTTATCGCATGCAGTCGTTACGATCAGCTCAGCTAGATCACCGGATTCGCACATCGGCGAGGAGATCCCTGCGCCGACGGAAAGGACGATCAGTGAGCGAGCAAGACAAGGGGACGTCCGCAGGGGTGCGAAAGCGCGACCGCGGCGAGATCATCGGGCAAGGGGGTATGTGGCTCGCAAAGTGGTCGTTGGTGTTGGCATCGATTTCGCTGGGCGCCTGGATTTTCGGTTGGCTGATCGAAAAGCTCTGGGTCATCATCCTGCCGGTGGCTCTGGCAATCGTCGTTGCGACAGTCATGTGGCCGCCGACCCGCGGAATGATCAAGCGCGGTATGCCACCGGCCGCGGCAGCCGGCATCACCCTGGTCCTCTCGATCGGAATCTTGGCCGGTGTGATCGCAGGCATCGTTCCGTCAGTGGTCAGCCAGGCCCCCGAGCTCGCGAACAAGACCACCGAGGGCATCAATCAGGTTCAGGACTGGCTCCAGGGTCCGCCACTGAATCTGAAGGACGACCAGATCGACAACGCAGTCCATGCCGTCATCACGAAGGTGCAGGAAAGTGGAACCGCCATCGCTTCAGGCGTTTTCAGCGGTGTGAGCACGGCGAGCTCGTTGTTGGTCACGCTCGGTTTGGTCCTGATTCTCGCCTTCTTCTTCATCAAGGACGGACCGAGGTTCATCCCCTGGCTGCACGCTGTCGGCGGCGGCCGCGCCGGTCGGCATCTCGAAGAGGTCCTCACCCGCATGTGGGACACGCTCGGCGGATTCATCAGGACTCAAGCACTGGTGAGCCTGATCGACGCGGTCTTCATCGGCGCCGGATTGCTCATCCTCGGGGTCCCGCTGGCACCGGTGCTGGCAATTCTGACGTTCATCGGTGGATTCATCCCGATCGTCGGTGCGTTTGTCGCCGGCGCCCTGGCCGTGTTGGTTGCGTTGGTGGCAAACGGCCTAACCACCGCCATCATCGTGCTGATCATCATCCTGGCCGTTCAGCAGATCGAAGGAAACGTCCTTCAGCCTGTGCTGCAGAGCAAGTCGATGAAACTCCACGCCGTCATCGTGCTGCTTGCCGTGGCCGCCGGTAGCTCGCTGTACGGCATCGTCGGCGCCTTCCTCGCAGTGCCCGTCGCCGCTGTTGCAGCAGTTGTCATCCGCTACATCGGAGAGCAGATCGACGAACGCGCAAGCGACAACGAGCCGATGCCCGCCGGCGATGCCTCGGACATCCTCGAAGATCAAGACGACGACGCCGAGTCAGAGGTAGAGAATAAAAAGGCCTGATCAGCCCGCGATCACCTTCACCGAGGAGCCTGCACGTCCGCGAATGACGTGCAGGCGACTCGGGATTCGCTGCCTCATCTCGTCCACGTGACTGACGATGCCCACCACTCGTCCTCCGTCGCGAAGCTCGTCCAACACAGCCATCACCGAGTCGAGGGTGTCGGCGTCGAGGGTGCCGAATCCTTCGTCGATGAACATCGTGTCGAGAACGATTCCGCCGGACTCCGCCGCAACCACATCGGCGAGTCCGAGCGCCAAAGACAATGACGCCAAGAATGATTCACCGCCCGAGAGCGTCTTCGCCGAGCGAACGACGCCCGTGAAGTCGTCCCGGATGTCGAGTCCCAGACCGCCGCGGCGACCCCGAGATCCTGCCTCGTCACTGTGCACGAACTCGTACCGTCCCCCGGACATCCGCTGCAGACGAACCGATGCCGACACGGCGATCTCTTCCAACCGCGAAGCGAGCACATACGCTCGCAGCGACATCTTGCGACTGTTCTGACCTTTACCGGCGATCACGTCTGCGAGGGCAGCGAGTTCGTCGTGCAGTTCACGCTCAGGTGCAACCGCCTCGTAGGCCTTCTCGAGTTGTCCGCTGAACCGTTCGAGATCCGACACACGGTTCTCGGCCAGGGAAGCGGCCGCAACAGCGGAGTTCACCACCTCGGCGCACTGAAGCGCGAGGCCGCGAGGGCCGTTCACGTCGACGGTCTCGACTTCACCCACCGCAACAACCTCGGGGTCGTCGAGGACAGTCCGGGCGGCAACCTCGAGGTCACGCGCCTTGGCGAGTTCCGTTTCGATCGCCGCGATTCGGGCAGGCGATCTCACCCCTCCGATCGCAGCCTCGACCGAATCGAATCCGGCAGCGGCCGCAGCAGCGGACAGTTTGGCCGACAGTTCCGCCGATCGGGCCTGCGCACGAACGGCGTCGTCGCGCATTTCGGACGCCGCCGTGGCAGCGGATGCAAGGCCTTCGAACCGCGAGCGCCGAGCAGCGATGGTCGAATCTTCTCCCACCGCAGCAACGATCGCCGCTCGAATCTGCTCGACCGTCGCTGACAGAGTCGTCCTACGCTCGGCAAGTGCCGCCAATTCGGCTGTCAGAGAAGCGGATTCCTGTTGCAGTTCGGTGTCACGCCCATTGAGTTGCGCAAGTTTTTGTGCCAGCACTCCAACCTGACCGGCAGAGTGTGTCGCCTCGTCGACGGCGTTCCGTGCCTCGGCGCGGAGCCTGTCGAGTTCTTCGGAATCGCCGTCTCCGCCGCGCGCGATCACCCGGTCGATGTCACGTTCGACGGTTACCTGGCGATCGGCCACCTTGCTGAGGGCTTTCTCGGCCGCACGCTCGGCCGCTGACGCGGCTTCCAGATCGGGCTCGGTGACCGTGACGACATCCGACTGAGCCAGCGCAGGGTGTTCACGCGAACCACACACCTGGCATGGGTCACCAGGCGCGAGTGAACTCGCCAACTCCGCCGCCATGCCCTCGATACGCTTTTGCACCAGGTCGAGCCAGCGCCCGCGAGCACTCTGATGGGCGTCGCGCGCATCCAACACCTGCACACGAATCTTCTCGGCTTGCGCACGCAGAGAAACGATTTCATGGGCCGCCGTCGCAGCATCCGACGCTTTTACGAGTGCAGCCTCGAGGCCAGGCAGAGCCGCGTGCGCGCGTTGCGCATCCTCCAGTCGTTGGCCGGCCGAGCGCACCAGTTCTGGCAGTTGTGTGCGTTCAACCGCGATGGCATCGATGCGCTCGGACAGGGAGTCTCGCCGAACTCCGAGTTTCTCGATCTCGGCTTCTGCCGCATCGGCTCGGCGAGCGTCCTCCGCCATTGCGTCCAGGCGAACGATCTCGTCACGCCAGGTCCGGATCCGAGCTACGACGCGTTGCCGCTCATCGTCGGTGGGTGGCCACACCTCCGGCACGAAAATCTCCGGACCGTCGAGTGCGGAGTAGGTCGACATCGCTGTGGTCATCGATTCGAGTGCGGCAGCGAGGTGCAAGCCGGCAGCGTCCACATCGCCGGCGACAGCGGCCACCGGCAGTGCGCGCTTGGCGGTCTCGAGTTCAGCGCCGATCACAGCTCTTTGGGCGGCGCCCGTATTGAATGCTGCGAGCTCAGCGGTCGCACGATTACGGCGCGCTACCAGATCTGCGGTTCGCTGCGCTGCCGACAGAACCCGATTAGCCTCGGCTGCTGCATCTTTCGCGGTCACCAGCTCCGCGAGACTTGCATCGCGGGTGTCCTGAGCCTCGGCGAGGAGTTTGCGCGACCATTCCAGTGGGTGTGCCTCGGCGCCCACCTCGAGTCCCGCAGCTGTCTCGACCTTCGCGAGCAGCAGTCGCACGGATTGCTCCCTGGCCGCGAGCGCGGTCGCACTTGCCTTTCGTTTGGCGTCGAACCATGCCTCGACGGAGACAAATCGCTTGGTGTCGAACAGACGCTCGAGCAGTTTGCCTCGCTCGTCGCTTTCGGCACGCAGGAATTTGGCGAACTCACCCTGTGGCAAGAGCACCACCTGGAAGAACTGATCAGCGCTCATGCCCATGAGGCGGTTGATTTCGTCACCGATATCAGGGATGCGCGATAGGTTTTCGCCGCGGCCGTCCAACCACGTCAGTGTGGCCTTTGCATTCTCTGTGATCGAACCGGTGCCACGCTTCTTCGGGCGCGAATACTCTGGACTACGAACAAGTTTGATTCTGCGACCACTGATGGTCGCTTCGAGTTCCACGCGCGGCACCGAACCGGCAGGCGCATGATCGGACAGTAGCCGTTTGCCCTCGTTGCGCGCACCCGGAACCCGCCCGTACAGGGCAAAGGAAACCGCGTCGAGGATCGTGGTCTTGCCTGCACCGGTGTCGCCGTGCAGAAGGAACAGCCCGTCTGCACCCAATCGGTCGAAGTCGACCTCGACAGTGTCGGCAAAGGGCCCGAAAGAGCTGACTTCGAGTTTGTGAAGCCTCACGCGGTTTCACTCAGTTCTACCGTGGACTCCTCGGCGCGCGCGGCAGCGCTGAGCGCTTCGGCCATCAACGTGACCTCCCGCTCGGACGGGTCACTACGCACGGCCGAGACAAAGCCACGGGCGATCTCCATGTCGGTTCGACCCCGTACCGCGTCGCGATACTTGAGATCCGATTGTCCTTCCGGCCTTTGCCATTCGAGGTGAACGGCAAAGGGGAAACGTGCCTGGAGCTGCCTCATGGCATCGACGGGACGAACCGGATCAGTGAGCAAAGCGGAGACGTAGCACTGCTCGGAATCGGCGTACTTCGACTCGGTGAGAAGTTCCTCGAGAGTTCCCGTCACCTGGCTCAGCCCTCGAATCACCGGAAGATCGAGGCGCTGCACCGACGACAGACCGGCTGTGTCGAGTTCGATCAAAAGCGCAGCCTTGCGGTGGCTGCGCTCACCGAACGAATACGGCAACGGTGAACCTGAGTAGCGGACACTCTCCGAGAGCATCTGGGGCGAATGCAGATGCCCCAGCGCAACGTAGTCGACACCGGCAAACTCGCCCACTGCGACGGTCTCCACTCCGCCGACCGAAATGGAGCGTTCCGATTCAGACGCCTCACCGCCCACGACAAAGGCATGCGCGAGCAGTACCGACCGTGTCGACGGGTCGGTAGTCGTTCGTTCGGCGAGATCTCGCCGAACACGCGACATTGCCGCACCGAGGATGTCGGAATGAGTACGAGCCCGGGGCACGTCCAACTCGACGCGCGTGATCTCCGGCTCGAGATACGGAATCCCGTAAAACGCGACAGGCCCGAACTGATCACTGAGCATCACCGGAGTACCGATCTGGCCGACTCGGGTGATCAAGTGCAATCCGCCGGCAGCTGCAAAGGACGCCCCGGCACCGAGCCGCACCGCGGAATCGTGGTTGCCGGACGTGGCGACGATGACCGCTCCGGCCGCCCGGATTGCCTCGAAGCCTCGATTGCACACCGTGACCGCGTCGGAACTGGGAATTGAGCGGTCGTAGATGTCACCGGGCACGACCACGACGTCAACACCGTGTTCGCGGACGGAATCTGCGATGGAACCGAGCACACTCGCCTGATCGGCCAACAGATCGACGCCGTGAAAGGTGCGACCTATGTGCCAATCGGAGGTGTGCAGAATCTTCATGAATCCGACGGTAGAGCAGCCCACCGACACTGCCGATCTCCCACGCTGACGGCTTCGACGGTGTGCCCCAACCCACGAACGTCCGGTGACCCTGCACACAATCCGTCCGGTTCGTTTGGCGAAGAACCCGAAACCATCGCGCCATCGCGCCGATAAATGCGCCAGCCACGACCCGCACAAACACGGCCGACAACGCAAGAACCGCTAATGTCGTTATGTGTCTGCAACCCAACGTGCTCGCTCCGGGGTACCGCTGGACAAGCGATCGCTCATCGTGACCGTCCCCGGCCTGCCCTGGTGGGGAGTGATCCTGCTTGCTGCCGGTGTCACCGCCGTCGGCGTACTGATCGATGCAACCGGAGGCGGCGGCGAGCTCACCGCGGTGTTCTCGACGTTCTACTTCCTGGGCTGTCTCTTCGCTGTGGTTGCCGCTTCGAACAAGGCTCTTTTCACCGCGATGGCCCAACCTCCGTTGCTGCTCTTCGCTGCGGTGCCGATCGGGCACACGCTCATCGGCAAGGACAACAGCACCGCACTGCGCGACATCGCGATCAACATCGCGTACCCGTTGGTCAACCGCTTTCCGATCATGTTGGCCGCAACCGTCGTCGTGCTGATAATCGGCGGTTTCCGGTACTTCCTGCTCAATCAGCGTCCCACCGGGCCTGCGCGCTCGACCCGCTCCCGCCGCTCGGCGACCGCCACTCGAGAATCCTCTGCGGCTGCCACGCGAGAACAATCCGCGCCCGAGACCGGGCGTCGCCGCAGAGTCTCGGACGCGCCCGTCCCCGGGCCCCCGCGTCGCCGCGCCCCCGAGGTGGACGAACAGCCCGCTTACCGAAGCGCTCCCAGGCGCGAACCGATCGAAGACGATCGCCCGCTGCCGCCCCGGAGAAGCCCACTGCCACCCAGGGTCGATCGCACGCACCAACCGCCTACGCGTCGCCCTCAGCCGGACAGTAGACCGACAGCAGACGACGACTACCCGTCGTACGGTCGCCGCCGTGCGCCCGAGCCCACTCCGTCGCCCAGGCGTGAGGAGCGGATGGAGCCCTTCTTCGCTTCGGGTGACGACGTATCACCGCCGCTGCCCCCTCGGCGCCGCCCACCCGGAGTCGATCTTCCGGCGTATCCGCCGCCGCGAGTTCGGTACCGCGATCGCGAAGAGCCCTGACAGACGAGCCCAGTAGCAAAAAATGCGGGGCACCTTCCATCTGGAAGGTGCCCCGCATTTTCTTGTTCTAGGACGTGCGCGCTGCTCGCAATTCACGGGGAAGAGCGAACACCAAGGTCTCGTTGGCTGTGGTGACGGGCTGAACGTCGTTGTATCCGTGCTCGGCAAGAAGTTCGATCACGCCGCGCACGAGCACCTCGGGTACTGATGCACCCGACGTGATGCCGACGGTCTGGACACCCTCGAGCCACGCGAGATCGACCTCACGGGCGTAGTCGACCAGGTACGACGCGGCAGCGCCCGCCCCGAGTGCGACCTCGACGAGGCGAACCGAGTTGGACGAGTTCCGCGAACCCACCACGATCACGAGATCGCACTCGGGGGCCATCGCCTTGACCGCGACCTGACGGTTCTGCGTGGCGTAGCAGATGTCGTCGGACGGCGGGTCCTGCAGATTGGGGAAACGCTCACGCAGGCGCGCGACAGTCTGCATCGTCTCGTCGACGCTCAGTGTGGTCTGGGAAAGCCAGATGACCTTCGACTCGTCACGAACCGTGACCGCGTCGACCGAATCCGGGCCGTCGACGATGGTGACGTGATCGGGAGCCTCACCTGCGGTGCCCTCGACCTCCTCGTGGCCTTCGTGGCCGATGAGGAGAATGTCGTAATCGTCGCGAGCGAATCGCTTTGCTTCCTGGTGCACCTTCGTGACCAGGGGGCACGTAGCGTCGATCGTGCGCAGGTTCCGCTCGGCGGCCGAGTCGTGGACGGCCGGAGACACACCGTGCGCCGAGAACACGAGGAGTGATCCTTCCGGAACCTCGTCGGTTTCGTCGACGAAGATCACGCCTTGATCTTCGAGCGTCTCGACGACGTGGCGATTGTGGACGATCTCCTTACGCACGTAGATGGGTGCGCCGTGCTTCTCGAGCGCCTTCTCGACGGTCTCGACCGCGCGGTCGACGCCGGCGCAGTAGCCGCGAGGCTCGGCGAGGAGCACGCGCTTGGCGCTGCCCTTGCGGGTGGACGGCGAATCAGCCGAGTGCGCGATACCGAGATTGAGAGGAACAGCCGAAGACATGTGACCAGCCTACTGGCACCTCGAACGTGAGACACTCCGGCAAACGTGAACACCTCGGTTTCGGGCTCCGATCGAAGGTTCCGAAGTAAACGAGTACGGCCGTCACAGGCAAGTCGGCTACCGATTGTCGGAGCTTTGCGGCAAGCTGTGGGAATGATCCGACCACCGTTCGTGGCGCGCGTTGCCGCGGGACTCGCCGTCACCGCGATGGAAGAGGCAAAGAAGTTGCCCACCACCGCTGTCGCCCTGCCGATGACCGCCGTGAGCCAGATGCTGCAGACAAGCATGCGCGTGCAGCAGTCGATCACCTCGTTGGCGATCAAGGGCGATCAGGCATTTGCACTGATCAACTGGTCTTCCGAGGACGAACAGCCCGAGTGGGCGGTCTTCGACGAAGACGCCGACGCTCCCGCGGACTCGGCGTCTTCCACCGGGTCGACCACCGCTGACACCCCGACCAATGCCGGACGCTTCGCGCTCTACTCGCTCGAGCCGACTGCCCCCATCGAGGAGCCCGCACCCGGCGCCGAGTCCGAATCCGCGGCAGCTACGACGGACGGACCTGCCGAAGAGCCCGAGATCGTCACCGAACTCGACTACCCCAACCTCACACTCGCACAGCTCCGTGCGCGCATCCGGACGCTCAGCATCGACGAGCTGACCGCCGTCCTGGACTACGAGAATGCGACGCTCGCCCGCGCACCGTTCCAGACCATGCTCACCAACCGCATCACCACAGCCAAGGCAAAGTGACTTCCGCAACGCCCCCCGCTTCATCGCAGCGATCGTCCGGCGCCAGCAGCGCTGAACAGCCGTGGCCGGTCCGCACGGTTTCCGCCAAGGTCGCCGGCTGGATCGATCGACTCGGCAGCATCTGGGTCGAAGGTCAGATCACCCAGATCAATGCACGCCCCGGTACCCGAACGGCCTTTCTCGTTCTGCGTGATCCGTCGGCAGACATGTCGCTGTCGATCACATGCTCACCACAGTTGTTGCACAACTCTCCGGTGCCGTTGACCGAGGGCTCGCGTGTCGTGATGTTCGGCAAGCTCTCGTTCTACACCGGACGCGGAACGGTGTCGTTGCGTGTCACCGAGATTCGCGCCGTGGGTATCGGTGAGCTGCTGGCCCGCATCGAGAGACTGCGCGCCTTGCTCGCCGCGGAGGGCTTGTTCGATCCGAGACTCAAACGGCCTCTTCCGTTTCTGCCCGGCACGATCGGCCTGATCACGGGCCGAGCCAGCGCGGCCGAAAAGGATGTCGTCTCGGTCGCCCACCGTCGTTGGCCCGCAGTGGCTATCGCGGTGCGTAACACCGCGGTGCAGGGCCCGACTGCTGTTCCCCAGATCATCGAAGCGCTGAAGGAACTCGACGCCAACCCGGTAGTCGACGTCATCATCCTCGCTCGCGGCGGCGGTAGCGTCGAGGATCTCCTGCCGTTCTCCGACGAGGCGCTGTGCCGCGCCATCGTGGCCTGCACGACGCCGATCGTCAGTGCCATCGGCCACGAGCCGGACAGCCCGCTCAGTGACCACGTCGCCGACCTGCGCGCAGCCACACCCACCGACGCGGCCAAGCGCGTCGTACCCGATGCGGTTGCGGAAGCTGCTCTGGTTGCCGATCTTCGTGACCGCAGCGCTGCGGCACTGCGCAGCTGGGTCAAGCGTGAGTCTCACCTGATCGAACAGTTGCGCACTCGACCGGTCATGGCATCACCACTGCTCGCGGTGGGCCGTCGCGCCGAAGAGGTCGAAAGGCTCCAGGCCGCCGGGCGACGCGATGTGACTCGGTTGATCGACTCCGAGTCCCGAACGATCGAGCATCTGCGCGCCCGGCTCACCACTCTCGGCCCCGCCGCGACGCTGGCCCGCGGGTACGCAGTCGTGCAACGTGTTGTCGCCGACGGCGATCCGGAGGTTCTGCGCTCGGTCGAGGACGCGCCACCCGGAACCCAGATTCGAGTTCGACTTGCAGACGGCGCCGTTCGCGCCGCAGTGATGGGAAGAGAAAAATGAGCAACGCCACCGACACCGACATCAACGAACTCGGCTACGAAGCAGCCCGCGACGAATTGGTGAGCGTCGTGAAGATTCTCGAACAGGGCGGCCTGGACCTCGACGCGTCACTCTCACTGTGGGAGCGAGGCGAAGCGTTGGCCAAGCGCTGTGAAGAGCATTTGGCCGGCGCCAGGGCTCGCGTCGAAAAGGCTCTGGCCGAAGCGGACGAGTAACGTCCGCTCCGACCGGAAATCCTATGGCGTGATCGGCTGCGCTGCGCCGACCTTCTCGGCAAGAATCCGGAACTCTTCCGGCGTCGCCGCGCCCGTGAGCAACAGGCGAACATCCCCGACGTCCGTGACCCAGATCGACTCGACACCTTCGCCGCCGAAGACGTTCCACGTGTCGGCACTGACGGTCTCGACTCCGGTCGCGAATCGCTGTCCACCGGCAACGTGTGACACCAACGGGAATTCCTCGGCGTTGCTCTGTGTCAGCTGAATGTAGCGACCGCTGGTCGTGATGAATCCCACAGTGCTCGAATCTCCACCACCGTCGCCGGAGATGATTTTGCGACTGCCGGAGTTCGGGGTCCACCCGTCCGGAACACCGGGATTACGGATCGGAAATCCGAGTTCCTTCGCGTCGTAGTTCAGAGCTGCGTCCACGTCGACGCTCGGGATAGGCCCCTGCGTCGGGCCGCCAGGACTGAACGTGCACTGGCTGGCGATGCCCGCAATGATGATGCAGAACAGCACCAACGGTACGAGAGACCAGACCATGTCTTTGTTGTCTTCGAGAATGCGGGGTTTCTTCGATGCCACACCCCCAGTATCCAGGTACTGCGCAGTAGATACGATTCCCGGTCCCCTTCGAGCGAGACAAAACGTCGCAGCGGCGACCCGACAGCGCACGTAGCCGCTCCCATCTGGGACAATGACGCCTGAAGAAACCACTGCGTCGACACACCCCGTCGACCGCGACCGCGCCAGGAGGCACCGCACATGACGGCCAGCAGCACTCATCGTGAGACCCCGGACCGTAACCTCGCACTCGAATTGGTCCGAGTCACCGAAGCCGGTGCTATGGCTGCCGGCCGCTGGGTAGGCCGCGGCGACAAGGAAGGCGGCGACGGAGCAGCCGTCGACGCTATGCGTCAGCTCGTCTCCTCCGTCTCGATGCGCGGCATCGTCGTCATCGGTGAGGGCGAGAAGGACGAAGCGCCGATGCTGTTCAACGGCGAAGAGGTCGGAAACGGCGACGGCCCCGACTGTGACTTCGCCGTCGACCCGGTCGACGGCACCACCTTGATGTCCAAGGGCATGCCCAACGCGATCTCCGTTCTGGCTGTTGCCGAGCGCGGCGCGATGTTCGATCCGTCGGCCGTTTTCTACATGGAGAAGATCGCTGTCGGACCGGATGCTGCAGATGTCATCGACATCAGCGCACCGATCGCCGAGAACATCAAGCGCGTCGCCAAGGTCAAGAAGGCGTCGGTCTCCGACATCACGATCTGCATCCTGGACCGCCCGCGTCACAACCAGCTGATCCAGGACGTGCGCGACACCGGCGCCCGTATCCGTCTGATCTCCGACGGTGACGTTGCCGGCGCCATCGCCGCAGCGCGTCCCGAGTCCGGCACCGACATGCTCGTCGGCATCGGCGGAACGCCTGAGGGCATCATCGCCGCAGCAGCCATGCGCTGCATGGGTGGATCGCTGCAGGGCAAGCTCGCACCCACCGACGACGAAGAGCGCCAGAAGGCCATCGACGCCGGTCATGATCTCGATCGGATCCTGACCACCGAAGATCTCGTCTCCGGCGAGAACGTATTCTTCTGCGCCACGGGCGTCACCGATGGTGACCTGCTGCGCGGTGTCCGCTACTACGGCGGCGGCGCCAGCACGCAGTCCATCGTGATGCGTAGCAAGTCCGGCACCGTTCGCATGATCGACGCGTACCACCGTCTCGAGAAGCTGCGTGAGTACAGTTCCGTCGACTTCGACGGCGAAGAGGGCGCGGTTCCCCCGACGTTCTGATCGGCTCCGCCCCGTGAGTGGTTAGGGAGTCCCTGCACTCCTTAACCGCTCACGGGGGACGTAGTCCCCTACCCGCCCTCCAAAAGTGGCAATGTGGAGCCATGACGGAGAGCAACGATCAACAGTTCCGAATCGAACACGACACCATGGGCGAAGTTCGGGTGCCCATCGACGCGCTGTGGCGGGCACAGACCCAGCGTGCAGTCGAGAACTTCCCGATCAGCGGGCGCCCACTCGAGCGCACCCAGATCCGCGCTATGGGCTTGCTGAAAGCAGCGTGTGCGCAGGTCAACAAGGACCTCGGACTGCTCGACGCGGACAAGGCCGACGCAATCATCGCCGCCGCGAACGAGATCGCCGAAGGCAAGCACGACGATCAGTTCCCCATCGACGTCTTCCAGACCGGCTCGGGAACCAGCTCGAACATGAACGCCAACGAGGTCATCGCGTCCATCGCGAAGGCCGCCGGCGTGGACGTACACCCCAATGATCACGTCAACATGTCGCAGTCCTCCAACGACACCTTCCCCACCGCCACGCATGTCGCAGCTACCGAAGCAGCGGTCACCGATCTTGTTCCGGCACTGGAACATCTGCATGCTGCGCTTGCCACGAAGGCGTCCGAGTGGAAGACCGTCGTCAAATCCGGACGCACCCACCTGATGGACGCTGTGCCGGTCACGCTCGGTCAGGAGTTCGGCGGTTACGCACGTCAGATCGAGGCCGGCATCGAGCGCGTCAACGCAACACTCCCCCGCCTCGGCGAGTTGCCGATCGGCGGAACAGCAGTCGGCACCGGTCTCAATGCTCCGGATGGATTCGGCCCCAAAGTTGTTGCCGAGCTGGTCAAGTCGACAGGCGTCGACGCACTGACTCCGGCGAAGAACAGCTTCGAAGCACAGGCCGCGCGTGACGGACTGGTCGAAGCATCGGGCGCGCTGCGGACCATCGCAGTCTCACTGACGAAAATTGCCAACGACATTCGGTGGATGGGATCGGGTCCGCTGACCGGACTCGGCGAGATCGCACTCCCCGATCTGCAGCCGGGTAGCTCGATCATGCCCGGCAAGGTGAACCCGGTCCTGCCCGAGGCAACCACTCAGGTTGCGGCTCAGGTGATCGGAAACGACGCCGCCATCGCGTGGGGCGGCGCTGCCGGAGCGTTCGAACTCAACGTCTACATCCCGGTCATGGCACGCAACCTGCTGGAGTCGTTCACCTTGCTGGCCAACGTCTCTCGACTGTTCGCCGACAAGTGTGTCAGCGGACTGGTCGCGCACGAGGAGCACCTCAAGACACTCGCCGAATCGTCACCGTCGATCGTGACGCCCCTCAACTCGGCGATCGGTTACGAGGAAGCCGCGGCCGTCGCGAAGCAGGCGCTCAAAGAGAAGAAGACGATCCGCCAGGTCGTCATCGAGCGCGGACTCGTCCCGGACAAGCTGAGCGAGGAAGAACTCGACAAGCGTCTCGACGTTCTGGCGATGGCGAAGGTCAAGGACTGAACAAACAACAGAGTGGCGGTTTCCACTTCGGAAACCGCCACTCTTTTCCCTACACCGTAGTGGTTGCGCGCCATTCGTCGGTGCGATCGGGGCTCGCCTCGGCCAATGCCTTCAACGTCGCTTCACGATCGAAGTCCTTGCCGTACACCGGAGTTCCCGGCTGCTGACGCCAGGAATCGTCGATCGTTCCCGCATCGACAGGATCGAAGCCCAACTGATTGATCAGATCGAACACGACCTGCTTGTTCGCGTCGTCGTCGCCGGCGATGGGTAGCGCAATGCGCCCCTCTGCACCCTCGGGAAGCCCCTTCTCGAGGAGATGCTTCCACCAGATTCCGTTGAACGCCTTGAATACCGGTACACCCAGGCTCTCCTGCACCCATCCGCTTTCGGTCTGTCCGTCCTCGATGGCCGAGATCAGACCGTCACGCTGTTGCGGGTAGTAGTTGTTGGTCTCGATGACCGGGGCACCGGCGACCGCACCGCTGAGGATCCCCGCCGGTAGATCGACCACGTTCTTCTGCGGAATGCTCACGATGACCAGCTCGGCGCCCTCGGCGGCCTCGGTGCTGCGGACTGCCTTCGCGCCCGTCTCCGCTTCCAGTTCCGCAAGGGTGTCCGGTGTCCGCGAATTCGAGACGCGCACGTCGTGACCGAGCGCAGCGAGCCTACGTGTGAGCGTGCCACCGATCTGACCGGCTCCGATGATTCCGATGCGCATGACCCTGCTCCTTCGTCGTGTGCAGTGGCGATCGCGCCACCGCTGCATTCGTCAACGACGAGAACGCACCGGGTCATTCCGTACCGACTACTTCAACTCCCGTTGATTCAATCGGTTGACGGATCGAGTTCGAGCCTGATGCGAACACTGACCGGATCGGTCTGCAATCCGCGAAAGGCAGAGGCCGTCAGCGCCGATCTGAACTTCCCCGACGTGAATGTCTTCACCCGCGCCGGGACGTCGTCGTCCGGCATGATCTGGGCCTGTCCGTCCACCCACTCGCCGCGGCGACGGATCCGAACCTTCGGCGTCGCAGAGATATTGGCGCCCCAACCCCTGTCGATGCCGTGCTGCGCGATGACCCACGCCTCGTCGCCGTCGTAGGTGATCGCAACGGGCACTCGGCGGGTCAGACCGGTTCGGCGTCCAACCGTCTCGATCTCGGTCATCAACGACGGCATCAAACCGATCCGATTCAATCCGGTGACCAGCGGATTGGCGAAATACTTCCCGACTGCGACTTCGATTCTTCGTTTTCGTGCAACTGACGTCGGTACCGGCATGCCGTTTCCTCTCCTCCGGAGCTGGCGCTCGAAGTAACAGCTCTATACCGCACGATATAACCACTGATCCGGGAGTTTTGCCACCATGAATATCGATCAATACCCACTACCTGCACACAACACTTGACTGTGTCTGTCGGTTACATCTAGTCTCAGATTCGTTCCTATACCGATCGACATACTGGGAGGCAGTGATGAACACACCTCGAGACACCTCGTTGCCATGACCGGCCCGCAGACGCGTTGTCCGATCGCCGCAGCGCGTCGCAAGTGGGGAGTACCAAGAGAATCAGCGGCACCAGATGAATCGAACAGCTCTGCGATTGCATACGATGGCGGGATGGCCGACTCCGATTCCCGCACTCTGATGCTGGTCGGCGCCATCAATGCCTTCCGTGAACACGGGATCGCGACGACCTCGCTCACCGAGATCGTCGAACGCTCGGGAGCTCCCCGCGGGTCGGTGTACCACTACTTTCCCGAAGGCAAAGGACAGCTGGCCGGCGAAGCAGTTGCCTACTTCGGCCGAGGCGTCAGCGCCGCCATCAGTTCGATGATCGCTCAGTCTTCCCCACCGGAGATCATCGACGCGGTTGTCACAATATTTCGAAACAGCTTGGTAGAGAGCGATTTCACCTCCTCCTGTCCGGTCGCCGCCGCGGCGGTGGAGGGCGCGTCGACGCCGGCGGCATTAACTGCTGCGGGCGAATCCTTCACCTCGTGGGAATCGCTTCTCACATCGTTCTTCTGGCAGCAGG
This sequence comes from Rhodococcus sp. AQ5-07, assembly GCF_009707305.1. Taxonomy (NCBI): domain Bacteria; kingdom Bacillati; phylum Actinomycetota; class Actinomycetes; order Mycobacteriales; family Nocardiaceae; genus Rhodococcus; species Rhodococcus sp. AQ5-07. The sequence goes on from NZ_CP046099.1 coordinate 2,987,193, forward strand.
GACAGCCGTCCGAGACTGCAGCACAGTGGGCAACCGTCGTGATCGCGTCGATCGAAGGCGCGACTCTGATGGCAAAAGCTCAGCACACCACCGCGCCTCTCGATCGGATCGGCGCGCACCTCAAGGCTCTGGTCTCGGCCCCGAGCTGACCAACCCCTCTACTTCCAACCGCTGCTGCCGTCCGCGCAGGAGCAGAGATGGCGTACAAACATGTCTCACACACTTGCACCGGCGCCCTCGGCGCCTATGATGACCAAGTCCCGTCGATTCACTGCGCTGATCTTCATCTGCCTCGCCGAACTCCTTGTCGTGCTGGACAACACAGTGGTCAACGTCGCACTGCCGACGATGAGCGTCGACCTGTTCGCCAGCGTCAGTGACCTGCAATGGATCGTCGACGCGTACACGTTGACCTTCGCCGGGTTCCTACTCACTTTCGGCCACCTGGGTGACCGCTTCGGACGCCGCCGAGTGATGATCATCGGTCTGATCGGCGTCGGCGCGATGTCGCTCGTCGGCGCTTTGGCTTCCAACCTCGAACAGGTGATCATGGCGCGCGCTGCCATGGGTGTCTTTGCCGCAGCAGTCTTTCCGGCAACTCTGGCCATGATCACGAATATCTTCACCGACGCCAGAGAACGCGCCATCGCCATCGCTGCCTGGACCGCAATGGCCGGCTTCGCGATTGCCATCGGCCCGACGGCAGGCGGTTGGCTTCTCGAGCACTTCTCCTGGCACTCGGTGTTCTGGATGAACGTTCCGGCTGCGTTGCTGGTCATCGTCGGTGTGCTGCTGGTTGTTCCGGAATCGAAGGCGCTTCACGTCGGCCGATTCGATTTCGTCGGAACAATCTTGTCGCTCCTCGGCATCGTCATTCTGGTGTGGACCATCATCGACGCGCCACATCGCGGATGGGTGTCGCCATTCAGCATCACGGGATACCTCTCTGCGACAGTGTTGTTGGCGGCATTCGTCGCATGGGAACTGCGCACCGATGCGCCGATCCTGAACATGAATCTCTTCCGAATCCGGCGGTTTTCATTCCCCGCCTTGGCTATTGCGGTCAGCTACTTCAGCATGTTCGGGTTCTTGTTCCTGATCACGCAGTACTTCCAGGGCGTTCGCGAATACTCGCCACTCGAATTCGGCATCCACTCTTTGCCTTTCGCCGCCGCTGTTGCGGTGGGCGCTCCCGTCGCCACCTTGGCGGCACAGAAACTCGGCACGACCGCAGTGATGGTGTTCGGCCTCCTCGTCCTCAGCGGCGGCATGTTCCTGGCCGGCCAGACGACCGTCGAGACGCCCTACCTCGGACCCGTCGTGATCTCGATGGTTCTCATGGGTCTGGGCCTCGCAATTGTCCAGGGACCGGCTACCGACTCCATCATGTCCTCGGTGCCCCTCGACGAAGCCGGCGCAGGCTCGGCAGTCAACGACACGACGCGTGAACTCGGTGGGACCCTGGGCGTCGCCGTCATCGGCTCGATCGTCGCCTCGTATTACACGTCCAAGGTGGCTCCGATCGTCGACGCCATTCCCGACGCCGTGATGTCGGCACAGGAGAAGGGCTTCGCTCGTGAGTCGGTGCTCAGCGTCATCGAGATCCGCTCGCGCGACATCAGTCCGCTCTTCGAGCAGCAGAAGGACAGTCTGATCTACACGATGAAGACCGCTTGCCTGGAAGGCTTCGCCATCGCGTCGTACTTCACGGTCGGCGCAGCACTGATCACCGCGCTGCTGGTCGCGTTGTTGCTCCCCTGGAAGCCGGTCACAGAAGGCTCCATTCTCGGCAGTCTGGCGACCAAGGCCCCGAAGTAGCTACAAGGTTTCCCGATTTGTCCGTATCTCAGCCCGCCGTTCCCCGATACTGGATTGACCGAGTGGTACCGACGACAGCCCTGCTAGGGAGAATCTCGTGTCCATCACCAGTAGAAACAGCTCACGACTGTCGGCTGCGGCGGTTCCGGTAGTACTGACGGTCGCCCTACTCGCCGGATGCTCGTCCGATTCAGACACCACCTCAGCGCCCGGACCGGTCGTCAGCGACGCCAGCCCCGGTCTCGACGCCGGGGTGCCGATCCCGGACGGGCAAATCGACGACGCGGTCGGAAAGCTCGACGGCCTCGCGAACGATCTCATGGCAAGTTCGGGCGTCCCCGGCATGGCTGTGGCCGTGGTGCACGGCGGTAAGACTGTGTATGCAAAGGGATTCGGGGTTCGCGAGTTGGGTAAGAGCGCCACCGTCGATGCCGACACCGTGTTCCAACTGGCATCGGTGTCGAAATCGGTAGGAGCCACGGTGGTCGCCCACGAAGTCGGAATCGGGACCGCCGACTGGGACACTCCGGTGATCTCGAAACTGCCGGGGTTTGCGCTTGCCGATCCGTGGGTGACCGACCACCTCACGATCTCCGATCTCTACACGCATCGGTCGGGATTACCGGACCACGCCGGCGACGGACTGGAGGACCTGGGCTACAACCGGGCCCAGGTGCTCGAGAAGCTACGCCAACTACCGCTCAATCCATTCCGAATCACATACGAGTACACGAACTTCGGCGTCACAGCCGGCGCTGAGGCCGTTGCAGCTGCAGCGGGCACCGATTGGGAAACGCTATCGCAGAACACAATCTACGGCCCGCTCGGTATGACATCGACGTCTTCGCGGTTCGCCGATTACCAGGCCCGAGAAAATCGAACAGTGGGCCACATCCTCGAAGACGGAAAGTACAAGGTAGGGCCGGTTCGGGACGCCGACGCCCAATCCCCCGCCGGTGGAGTCAGCTCCTCGGCGAACGACATGGCCAAGTGGTTGGACATGGTGCTGTCCGGCGGTCAGTATCAGGGGCAGCAGGTCGTTCAGACGGATGCGCTCGTGCCCGCAGTGAACCCGGAGATCGTCTCGCGCCACGCGCAGCAGATCGGGGAACGCTCCGGCTTCTACGGCTACGGGTTCAACGTTTCCGACAGCGCCGCTGGCCGTGTCACCGCCAGCCACTCCGGCGCTTTCCTGGTCGGAGCCGGGACAAATTTCGTGACGATTCCCTCCGCTGACGTCGGCATCGTCGTTCTGACCAACGGCACGCCCACCGGCGTCGCGGAGACCTTGACCGCCGAGTTCGCCGATCTGGTGCAGTTCGGGAAGATCACCCGCGAGTGGCGCCCGCTGTACGAAGCGGCGTTTGCCTCACAAGCCGATCCCGAGGGCGAACTTGCCGGGAAGACACCGCCGGCCACTCCCGCTCCTGCCCCACCGACAAACCAATTGACCGGCGACTACGGCAACCCGTACTGGGGTCCCGCACTCGTGACGCAGCAGAACGGTGCGCTGACCTTGACGATGGGTCCCGCAGCGGTGACGTATCCGCTGACCCACTGGGACGGAAACACCTTCACGTTCCCGCTCAGCGGCGAGAACGCACCGGCCGGGACGGTCTCGAAGGCCACCTTCGACGGAAACTCGCTAACCTTGGAGTACTTCGATCACGATCATCTCGGTACCTTCATCCGGGCAACACCGGCCGAATAATCAGCCAAGGACACCCCATGAGTAGTTCGACAGCCACGGTGAACGCAATGTTCGCGGCCCTCACCGATTTCGACGTGGACGCAGCAGCCGAATTGATGACAGACGACATCGTCTGGCAGAACGTCTCGCTCCCCACACTGCGAGGCAAGAAGACCGTCGTGCGAGCGCTTCGTCTGGTCACCAAGCCTTCACTGAAATTCGAGGCCGAGATGCACCACATCGTCGGTGACGAGTCCACGGTGCTCACCGAACGCACCGACATCCTGACCGTCGGGCCGCTGCGCATCGAATTCTGGGTGTGCGGAACTTTCGAACTGCGCGACGGCAAGGTCTCCGTCTGGCGTGACTACTTCAGTCTGCGAGACGTCGCGTGGGGTGTGGTGACCGCGGTCGGCCGTGCAGTCGTCGGGAGCGGGACACGAAGTAGGCTTGCTCCGGCCTGAAATCACCTGCCGAAAGCGAGCGAACCTGCCATGCCCGAGAACACCACGCCTGACTCCTTCGACGCCGGCTTGGCTGTGCGCACCGAAGTCATGGGGGCCGATTTTGTCGACGCCGCCTTCGAGCGCACCCGCGGCACCGACAGCGAAGAACTGCAGAACTTCGTGACGGCCAACGTCTGGGGTTCGGTATGGACGCGTCCCGGACTGGATCGCCGCAGCCGCAGTCTGATCAATCTGGGGATGCTGATCGCGCTGCGCGCGGAGAACGAACTCAAAGGCCACGTACGCGGAGCACTACGAAACGGCTTGACGCGCACCGAGATCGTCGAAACCGTGATCCACGCGAGCGCGTACTGCGGCGCGCCGGCGGGGCTGGCGGCAATGCGTGTGGTGCAGGAAGTTCTCGACAACGAACTCGGACCGCTGCAAAACTGAACTACTGAAAACCCAAGAATCTCCCCGTGCAGACCGAAGTCCGCACGGGGAGATCGCTTCTCAGGAAGTAGGGCCGAACTCCTCGAGCATGTCGGTCACCAACTCGGCGATCGGCGACCGCTCACTGCGTGTGAGTGTGATGTGCGCAAAAAGCGGGTGCCCCTTGAGCTTCTCGATGACGGCCGCAACTCCGTCGTGCCTGCCCACTCGCAGGTTGTCACGCTGCGCGACGTCGTGCGTGAGAACCACCCGCGAGCCGGTTCCCAGACGAGAAAGCACTGTCAGCAGAACATTTCGTTCGAGTGACTGCGCTTCGTCGACGATCACGAACGAATCGTGCAGCGACCGACCGCGAATGTGCGTCAGCGGCAACACTTCCAGCATTCCGCGGGCGAGAACCTCTTCGAGAACCTCCGGGGAAGCCAACCCGTCGAGAGTGTCGAAAACGGCCTGAGCCCACGGGCCCATCTTCTCGCTCTCACTACCGGGAAGGTAGCCGAGTTCTTGTCCGCCAACGGCATACAGCGGACGGAAGACGACAACCTTGCGCTGGGTGCGGCGCTCGAGAACGGCTTCCAAACCTGCCGTCAGAGCCAAGGCCGACTTACCGGTGCCTGCCTTGCCGCCGAGAGAGATGATGCCGATGCTCTCGTCCATGAGGAGATCGAGCGCAATGCGCTGCTCGGCCGAGCGGCCGTGCAGTCCGAACGCCTCACGCTCACCGCGCACCAACTGGATGCGCTTGTCGGGAGTCACCCGACCGAGGGCGCTCGACGAGCCACCGAGCAGACGAAGACCCGTGTGACACGGCAGATCTCGTGCTTCGTCAAGGTCCAGGAAACCCTCGTTGAACAGCTCGTCGATGTCCGTCGAGGCGACGTCCAGCTCGGTCATGCCCGTCCATCCCGATGGCACGACGTCGTGAGCGTGGTACTCGTCGGCAGGTAGTCCCACCGCGCCTGCCTTCACACGAAGCGGTATGTCCTTACTGACGAGGACTACGTCCTTGCCCTCCGCCGCAAGGTTCAGCGCGCACGCCAGAATCCTCGAATCGTTACTGTCCGTGCGGAATCCGACGGGTAGGACCGCAGGGTCGGTGTGATTGAGTTCGACCTGCAGTGTCCCGTTCTCGGTGCCGATCGGTACCGGACGGTCGAGGCGGCTGTATTCGATCCGGAGATCGTCGAGCATGCGGAGCGATTCTCGGGCGAACCATCCCAGTTCGTGGTGGTGTCGCTTGCCTTCGAGTTCGCTGATCACGACCAGTGGCAGTACCACGTGGTGTTCGGCGAATCGAGTGACAGCCCATGGATCGGACAGTAGTACCGAGGTATCCAAGACGTACGTGCGAAGTGCATCTCCCGAATGATTCCCGGCTGATAGATCAGCCCGGGCCGAGTGGGCAGAGACGGAGCGTGATGCAGTCACGTTGGGCTCCTAGGTCTGCGCGGCACCCGCGCAAACTCAGCTCGCTGGGCCGGACGGCTCTGGTGTCAGGTGACGCTGTGTCAGCTGAAACAAGGGCCGGGCGCCGGCCCTCTCGTACTGAGTGTTTCAGTCACGATCAGAACCTCCCGCACAAGTAACTTCTGGTTACTCGTTACTGCCGACGGTACTGCGGATCGGACACTCGCGCCACGGAACGAGCCGCACATCTGGTGAACGCCAGGTAACAAAATGCCACTCGTGTGATTCAGCGTCACTCAGGACTCGATCAGACCCCACTTCGCGGCGCGCACCGCTGCCTGAACCCGCGAATTGGTTCCGGTCTTGACGAAGATGTTCTCGAGGTGGGTGGCGACGGTGCGACGGCTGACGAACAACTCCTCGGCGATCTCGACATTGCCCGCGCCCCTGGCCACCAATTGCAGTACCTGGATCTCCCGTGGGCTCAGATGGACACGATCGAGCGCCACCTGGTCCCCCACGACGCGCGAGCAGGCCACGCTGGACGCCGCCACCACCTCGCGCACGCGATCGACGACGCCGGAATCCGCGAAGCTCATGTGCAGCAATCCGGTCACCTCACGGCCGGAGAACCCCAATGCGACCGACGCGCCCTCGGCGTACCCGGACGGCCGCAGAACATCGGTAACCATCTCGACCTGCTCGAATCGTGGCACGTCCTGCCAGAACACTGGCACGCCCGAAGCCTCGCGAATGATGCCGAAGAGATTGCGATCGGCGACGAAGTCGTCGAGCAGGAACTCGAGCACCCTGGCGTCGTATCCGGAACTCGCCAGAGCCCGATGCCGTCCGCTCGACGGGTCCCGGTACGTGACCGCCGCAGCCGAGTACGCGAGTCCACGTGCGCGGAGTTCTTCGGCGCACAGGCCGAGAATGCCGTATGCCCCGGCCGCCGGCGATCGCGGCGCGAACATGTCAGGTCCAGCGCCGCGATCAGGCAGTACAGACGTCATCACACCAATCTAGCCAATCGTGTGAGCTAGGCCACCACCAGTGAATCGGCCGGCTTCCTGTCCGCCCACGGACGCACCGCTTCGAAGTTCGCGGCAGTCCGCAGAACCAGTGCGTCCTGGCGGTGGCGTGCGGCGATCTGCAGCCCCACCGGTCGACCGTCGGCGGTGAATCCGGCGGGCACGGTGATCGCGGGGTTGTTGAGCATGTTGTACGGGTAGGTGAAGAGCCAATCGAGCAACTGCTCACGCAGCGACGCGCCTTCGAGCCACGACGGCGCGAACTGACTGAGCGGGAACGTGGCCGAAGCCAAGGTCGGCGAGACCAATACGTCGTAGTCGTTCATGAACGTGGTCCACGTGTCCCACATGACGCCGCGGAATGCGTCGGCCCGCCCGACGTCGACACCGGTGAGCCGCTCGGCCTCGTGCATGATCTCGATCAGGTTGTCGTCGACCTCGCCGCGCTGGTTCTCCCAGTCGAGCAAGTCGTATTCGGAAGCGAAACCGGGAACCCAGATGCCGTTCCACATCGACTCCGACGGATTTCCCCACTGCGGGGTCGCCTCGGTGATCTGGGCACCCAATTCCTCGAATGCCGCCAGCGCGTCGAGGCACACCGCCAGCACCTCCGGATCAACATGGCCGAGGCCGAGATTCGTCGACCACGCGACGCGAAGCCCCTTCACGTCACCCTTCGCCGCTTCGACGTACGAGGTCTCCGCACGCTCGATCGAGAGCGGATCCGCATTGTCCGGCCCGGCCATGATGTCGAGCATCAGCGCGTTGTCGGCGACGGTCCTGGTGATCGGACCGTGGTACGCCCAGTTGTAGAAGCGCCCGGCCAGGATGGTCTGAGGAATCACGCCGGTGGTCGGTTTGAGCCCGACGACCCCGCAGAGCGCCGACGGGATACGCACCGATCCGGCGCCGTCACTGCCCTCGGCAAGTGGCCCGAGGCCTGCAGCCACAGCGGCCGACGCGCCGCCACTGGACCCGCCCGCGCTGTTGCCGAGCTTCCACGGGTTGTGCGTCGGCCCGTACAGGTGGTTGTCCGTGCCACCGTAGTAACCGCTTTCGGGAGTGTTCGTCTTTCCCAGGAACAGTCCGCCGGCGCCGCGCAGCCTGTCCACGACGACGGCATTTCCCGTCGCGATGTTGTCGGCCATCGGCTTCATCCCGAACGTGGTCGGCAGCCCGTCGACTGCCGTCAGATCTTTGATCGTGAACGGAACGCCGTGCAGCGGGCCGAGTTTCTCGCCCGATTCCTGTTGCCGTGAGAGTTCGGCCGCGTCGCGCGTGACCTGCTCGCGATCGAATTGCACTATCGCGTTGATCGACGGATTGACTGCGTCGACGCGCTGGATCATCGCTTCGGCAATCTCGTTGGGCGAGAGACTGTTCGACGCGACCGACGCCGCCATCTCGGTAGCGGAGAGCCAATGCAGATTCTGTTCGGTCATGGGGTTTCCTTCGCCGGAGGGGTGATGCTCTCAGGCTAGGAAGCGCCGAACTCGGCCACCATCGGTCATGTGACCGATGCCACAATCCGCGACTGGCAAAAACCCGCGGCCCGGCCCCTCGAAAGGGACCGGGCCGTCGGTGAAGGAATACCTAGACGTTCTTGCTGAGCAGGCCCCAGTTCTCGAGACCGTCGTACAGCGGAAGGTCGAGGGCGAGCTTGGCGACGCGCGCACGCAGCGCCGGCAGATCCGCGTTGCCGGCCAGAGCGGTACCGATGATGTCGGCGACCTCGGTGAACTCGGCATCGCCGAATCCGCGGGTGGCCAACGCTGCGGTACCGATACGCAGACCGGAGGTGGTCATCGGCGGGCGGGGATCGAACGGAACAGCGTTGCGGTTGACCGTGATGCCGATTTCGTGCAGAAGGTCCTCACCCTGCTGGCCGTCGAGCTGTGAGTTACGCAGGTCCACGAGAACGAGGTGGACGTCTGTGCCGCCGGTCAGGACGCTGATGCCCTGGTCTGCGACGTCCTTGTTGCCCAGACGCTCGGCAAGGATGCGCGCACCGGAAAGGGTGCGTGCCTGACGATCCTTGAACTCTTCACCGGCAGCGATCTTGAAGGTGACGGCCTTGGCCGCGATGGCGTGCATGAGCGGTCCACCCTGCTGACCCGGGAAGACAGCGGAGTTGAGCTTCTTGGCCCACTCCTTCTTCGCCAGGATCAGGCCGGAACGCGGTCCACCGAGTGTCTTGTGGACGGTCGAGGAGACGACGTCCGCGTACGGGACGGGCGACGGGTGCAGGCCTGCGGCAACCAGTCCGGCGAAGTGCGCCATGTCCACCCACAGGTACGCCCCGACCTCGTCGGCGATCGCACGGAACGCCGCGAAGTCCTGCTGACGCGGGTACGCGGACCAACCGGCAACGATGACCTTCGGCTTCTCGGCGAGGGCGATCGAGCGCACCTCGTCCATGTCGATGCGGTGATCTTCCTTGCTGACGCCGTAGGACGCGACGTCGTACAACTTGCCGGAGAAGTTCAGCTTCATGCCGTGCGTGAGGTGACCACCGTGGGCAAGGTCGAGGCCGAGCAGCTTCTCACCCGGGTTCATCAGTGCCATCAGAACAGCAGCGTTGGCCTGTGCGCCCGAGTGCGGCTGAACATTCGCGAACTCTGCACCGAAGAGTTCCTTCGCACGGTTGCGCGCCAGATCCTCGATGACGTCGACGTGCTCGCAACCGCCGTAGTAACGACGTCCCGGGTAGCCCTCGGCGTACTTGTTGGTCAGGACGCTGCCCTGAGCCTGCAGAACCGAGCGGGGAACGAAGTTCTCCGACGCGATCATCTCGAGCGTGTCGCGCTGACGAGCCAATTCACCAGCCATCGCCTCGGCGACTTCGGGGTCGAGTTCGGCGAGTGATGCAGAGTTGACGTCGGAGCCGGGCACAGCGGTCATCGAGGAATCTCCAAGCTGGATGCGGAAACGAATGCGTCCAGTCTACGAAGTTCGCTCCCGCCGTCTCCACCCGGCACTAGGCAGCACGCAGAGAGCTGGGGACCAGCGGCTCGTCGAGCAGCCTGCGGAAGCGTTCGGTGCGCTCTGCGCCCACCGGCACCTCGTCCAGCCAGCCCCCGAGCAGCCGGTATCCCTCGACATACGTGCTGGTGTACGCCCGCCACAGCGGTGAAGACAGGAACTTGAGCGATTGGCGAGCGCGTTCCGGCGTCGACAGCGACCACCGTTCGAGGAACAGTGCCACGTCGTCGAGGCTGCGCCCCTCGTCGTGCAACATCAGAGCGGCATCCTGACGAACACTCAGCAGTTGCCCCGACGCGGCGGAGAGCCGTTGCGCCTTTTCCCCGTCGAAAGACAAGCCGAGATCGGCGTAGATGTCCTGCGCCCACAAGCCCCACTCCGGACCGACGATCGCTTCCAGCGCCAGATCTGCGAGGCCTTCGGCCATGATGCACTGCGGCGTGTTGACCAGGAACAGTGTCTGCTCGAGCTGACCCGAACCGACCAGACCGGCTTCCTTACGGCAATGCTCGGTGTGATGGCCGGGGTAGGACTCGTGCGCGATCAGCCGCGGCAGGTTGGCCATGAACTGCGGCAGATCCGAATTGATCGCAACCTTGGAGCGGTAGTCACCAAGGTAGTAGTTGAAGCCGGACCACGGCTTGTCCCCCACCACTTCGTATTCGACGGTTTCCGACGCCGGAAGCCCGAACGTGCCGCGGGCCAGATCGCGCAGCGCACTCGACATTGCCTCGACGCACTCGTTCAGTCTCGCCGCGGGGATCTCGTCGGCCTTGCGATGCGCCTGCACTCGCTGCGCCAGCGGTCCCGGACCGGGCAGAACTTCACCCATCAACCGGTGCGCGTCGCTGTAGGCGTCCTCGTTTCCCTTTTCGATTCGTACGTCGAAGTACGCCTCCACCTCGTCCACGAAGCCGATGTCCTCACCCGCGAACTTGCGCCCGGAGCATTCCAGGGCGCGAAGGTGAACGTCGATGAAGTGAGCGCGCTCGGCATTCAGACCACTTCCGGCCAGCTCGCCCCGCAATTCACGTGCCGTGCGGGCAAGTTCACGCGGATCGGGCTTCGGGGCGCTCTCGATCTGCTTACGTAGCGCGGGGTCACCGGTGAACGCGTCGACGAACCCGTCTTCGAGACGGTCGAAACCCAGTCCGAGCAGCAGATATTGGCGAACAAGTGTGTCTGGATCCATAACGACCGAGCCTAGCCGCTCGCTCCGGAATGCCACCCGGCGAAAGTCCCGGACGTGGCACCGAGCACAATCCGACTATGCACTCGGATCGTGCGCACACGCGCCTGGCTTGCTCGCATAGCTGTTTCGTCCGCCGGGCCCCGGGTTCACTACATGCCGGTGAGCTGGGCTGATGGCGCGCACCAACGAATCGAGTCCCTACGTCGAGTTCGACCGCAAGCAGTGGCGGACACTGCGTAAGTCGACGCCGCTGGTGTTGACCGAGGACGAGTTGTACGGCCTGCGTGGTCTCGGCGAGCAGATCGATCTCGAAGAAGTTGCCGAGGTTTATCTCCCCCTCGCACGTCTGATCCACCTGCAGGTCGCGGCACGCCAACGGCTGTTCGCGGCCACCGCGACGTTCCTCGGTGAGAAGCATCCCGACCGTCAGGTGCCCTTCGTCATCGGTGTCGCCGGTTCGGTCGCGGTCGGAAAATCCACGACTGCTCGTGTGCTGCAAGCTCTCCTGGCCCGCTGGGACCACCATCCACGCGTCGACCTCGTCACCACGGACGGATTCCTCTATCCGACCAGGGAACTCCAGCGTCGGGGCATCATGCACCGCAAGGGTTTTCCCGAAAGTTACGATCGCCGCAAGCTGTTGCGCTTCGTCACCGAAGTCAAGTCCGGGGCGGAAGAGGTAGCGGCGCCGGTCTATTCGCATACGTCGTACGACATCATCCCGGGCCAGTACCACCTGATCCGCCAGCCTGACATCCTCATCATCGAGGGCCTCAACGTCCTGCAGACCGGCCCGCGTCTGATGGTCTCCGATCTGTTCGACTTCTCGATCTACGTCGACGCCCGCATCGAGGACATCGAAGCCTGGTACATCCAGCGGTTCCTCGCGCTACGCAACACGTCGTTCGCCGATCCGAACGCTCACTTTCACCACTACTCCGGCCTCTCCGACCGTGACGCGACTATCGCGGCGAAGGAAATCTGGAACTCGATCAATCACCCGAACCTGGTGGAGAACATTCTCCCCACCCGCCCCCGCGCAACCCTGGTGCTGCGCAAGGACGCCGATCACACGATCAACCGGCTCCGACTGCGCAAGCTCTGAGCCGGCTCAGGCGCCGAACCGGCGGTGCCGCGCCGCGTAGTCACGCAAGGCTCGAAGAAAGTCGACTCGACGGAACTCGGGCCAGTACGCCTCGGTGAACCAGATCTCGGAATAAGCGCTCTGCCACAACAGGAATCCGGAGAGCCGCTGCTCGCCGGAGGTGCGGATCACCAGATCCGGATCGGGCTGTCCCGACGTGTACAGATGACCGTCGATACCGTCGACCGTGACGGCCTGGATCAGTTCGTCTCCGCTCAGACCCGCACCGATCTTGTCCCGCAGGAGCGATTGGACGGCGTCGGCAATCTCCTGACGCCCGCCGTATCCGATCGCGACGTTGACATGTGTCCCGGTTCGGCCACTGGTCCCCGCCGCCGCTTCCCGCAAGCGCCTGGACTGCTCGGGGGGCAGAAGATCGAGAGCACCGACGATCTGCACACTCCAGTTCTTGCCGGGCCCGGAGATCTCTTCGACGACGTCGGTGATGATCTCGAGGAGCGTGTCGAGTTCTTCCGGCTCGCGGCGCAGGTTCTCGGTCGAGAGCAGGTAGATGGTTGCCATCTCGATTCCGGCGGCGTCGCACCACTCGAGCAATTCGGCAATTTTGAGCGCGCCCATGCGGTGCCCGTGACTGACATCGGTGAAGCCGTTCTCGCGAGCCCATCGCCGGTTTCCGTCACACATCACGGCTACGTGCCGTGGGTGCGCGAGACCGTCGAGATGACTGAGGAGCCGTCGCTCGTAGATGCTGTACAGCAGTCCGCGCAGATTCACCGTGACATCACCATGGTGTCAAAGACTACGCCCGGCAGTGACAGCCACATGCGAGCGCCGTCACGCTTTTTGTACGCGTCGAAAACCCGCAGGTAGGTTATGCTACTGGTGCGTAACCTACGGTACCGTAGGTTACGCAGTTCGCAACAGCACGGAACGAGAGGGGTTGCACATGACGGCATTCGGGCTCGACGAGCTTCCGGTCAAACCACGCATGCGCGGTTGGATCCATCTGTGGGCGCTCGGTGTCTCCGTCGTCGCAGGCATCGTTCTCGTCTCCGTAGCCGGCGCTCAGGTGGGCGCCAAGGCGGCTTGGGCAACCGCGATCTACAGCATCACGATCTGCGGCCTCTTCGGCATCAGCGCGACGTATCACCGCATCCAGTGGCAGACCGTCAAGGGCCGTACGTGGATGAAGCGTGCGGACCATTCGATGATCTTTCTCTTCATCGCCGGCAGCTACACACCGTTCGCCATGCTCGGCCTTCCCACCCACACCGGCAAGATCATTCTTGCGATCGTGTGGGCAGGTGCACTGGCCGGCGTTGCCCTCAAGATGCTCTGGCCCACCGCACCGAAATGGGTGGGGGTACCGCTCTACCTTCTCCTCGGCTGGGCGATCGTTCCCGTGGTCGGTGAACTGACACACCAGGTCGGTGTGGCGCCGATGGTGCTGCTGCTCGTCGGCGGAATCTTCTACAGCGTCGGCGCAATTCTGTACGCGACAAAATGGCCCAACCCGTGGCCGACGACGTTCGGGCATCACGAGTTCTTCCACGCTGCCACTGTCATTGCAGCGATCTGCCACTACATCGCGGTATGGCTCGTCGTGTTCAACTGATTCGCCAGTTCCACCACCGTCGTCACCGGCCGATCACACACGAATCCCCGACAGATGTACGCGGCTTCACCGTCGTCGACAAGGGGGCGATCTGCAAGCAGCGGTGAAGAATCCGGCGCTCCGCCGACAACCACTGCACCACCCGGGGCAAGCCGCCGGGCATCGGCCAACAGCGAACCTTCCCCGACGACGGCAACCTGTATCGGACCACGCAACGACGCTTCCGCCACTGTGAGCCAGTGTCCCGCCGACCGAGGCGCACGCTCGAGCGGCAGCGTGGCCCTCGCCAGCGCGTCCGCCGCGGCCTGGGCGTAACGAGAGGATCGATCGGCATCGGTCAACGCCGCCGCGGTCAACAGAGCCTCGGCGACGCTCGACGCACCGGACGGCGTCGCGCCGTCCAACGGGTCTCGGGGCCGTGTGACGAGGGACTCCGCGAAATCGGCCGTGTCGAACCAGCTTCCCGGCTCGGCCGGATCGGCGAAGTGGTCGAGCGTGACGTCGAGCAACTGCTGCGCCGCATCGAGCCACCGCGCGAATCCCGTTGCCTGGTAGAGAGCCAGGAGGCCGGTGGCCAACATTGCGTAATCCTCGAGCACTCCCGTCGGGGCGCCGACAGCCCCGCCGAGGGAAGCGCGACGCAAATGACCGTCCACCAGGTGAAGGTCGAGAAGAGCGCCAGCGCACTCGGCCGCCGCCGCGATCCAGTCGGGTCGATCCAGGGCAAGTCCCGCTTCCGTCAAAGCCGTGACGGTCAACCCGTTCCAGGCCGTCACCACTTTGTCGTCGCGGCCAGGCTGTGGACGCTGAGCCCGGGCGGCGCGTAGAGCGTCGGAGACCTTCTGCCAGCGCGACCAGTCGTCGGGGTCACGGAGCAATTGCAATACCGACGCACCCTCTTCGAAGGTTCCGGTATCGGTGACCCGGAACAAGTCCGCCGCCCACTGCGCGTCCTCCGCACCGAGTACCTCGACCAGCTGCGTCGGCGTCCATACGTACGTGAGGCCTTCGATGCCGTCGGTGTCGGCATCGAGAGCCGAAGCGAAGCAACCGTTCTCGGTCAGCAGATCGGAGAGCAAAAATCCTGCCGTCTCCTTGGCTATGCGGGTAGCCAGGTCCGATCCGGTCCGCCGCGCCCAGTGCGCGTAGAACCGCAGGAGCAGCGCATTGTCGTAGAGCATCTTCTCGAAGTGCGGAACCACCCACTCGGCATCGACCGAGTAGCGCGAGAATCCCCCGCCCAACTGGTCGTAGATACCGCCACGTGCCATTGCTTCGGCGGTGCGCTCGATGCCGCCGAGGATCTCGCCCGAACCCGTTCGCTCGAACTGTCGGAGCAGCCCCTCCAGTAGTGCCGACGGCGGAAACTTCGGTGCCCCACCGAATCCCCCGCGCGGGATGTCCTCGTCACCGAGGATCGATCGACCCGCCGCGTTCAGCAGCTCGGCGTCGATAGGCGCTCCGCCGTACGGAATTCCGCCAGACGCGCGCTGAAGTTCCGTGACGATCGACTGTGCCGCGTTGTCGACCTCGTCGCGCCGATTCGTGAAGGTGTCGGCTATCGCTTCGAGAAGCTGTGTGAACGACGGCATCCCGCCGCGAGGCGTCGGCGGGTAATACGTGCCGCAGTAGAACGGTGAACCGTCGGGAGTCAGAAAACAGGTCATGGGCCAGCCGCCCTGACCGGTCATCGCGACCGTCGCATTCATGTAGACGGCGTCGATGTCGGGACGCTCTTCGCGGTCCACCTTCACACAGACGAAGTTCGCGTTCATGACGGCCGCGATCTCGTCGTTCTCGAACGACTCGTGCGCCATGACGTGGCACCAGTGGCACGCCGAGTATCCGATCGAGAGAAGGATCGGCACGTTGCGCTCGCGCGCCCACTCCATCGCCTCTTCGCCCCACTGTTGCCAGTGGACCGGATTGTCGGCGTGCTGACGCAGGTAGGGGCTCGAGGACCCACCCAGGTTGTTCCGCAGCCGTGGGTCCATCGTCGCTACCTCGTTCGTCTCAGGATTCTTGCTTCGGCTTCTTCTCGGTAGAGACGTTCGGTTCCGCCGGGCTCGGAGCTGTGATCGCTCCCCGGTCGGTGCCTTCGTCTGCCTGCTGATCGAGTTCGGGATGATCCGGTTCGAACGTTTCCGGCAGCTTCTTGAGCTGGCGATTCATCGACCGAACCAAGAGGATCACACCGATGAGCAGCGCAAGAATCACCAGCAGGCCGACCGGAGACGACTTTCCGAACTCCGGACCGGATGGGTTACTCGGGGTCTGAGCAAGAAATTGTGTGGTGCCGAGAACTACCTCGGCGGACAGAGCATTCACTTTTGAGCGTCCTCTTCGAGACCTGCGAACAGGTCGGTTTCCGGAATGGACGTGGTGACCCGCGTCTTGGCGAGCTCGAATTCCTCGGTGGGCCAGATCTTCTGCTGAATATCGAGCGGCACAGCGAAGAACGAACCGTTGGGATCGATCTGCGTCGCGTGCGCACGCAGAGCGTCGTCGCGCTGGGGAAAGTAGTCGCCGCACGTGACCTGAGTGGTCACCCGGACCATCATGTCGCCGCGCTCGGTCTTCCACTTCTTGAGCCAGTCCGCCATCGGGAACGGCTCACCGCGACGCTCGTACTCCTCCTGGAAGAGTTCGAGGCGCTTACGGATGAATCCGTGCGAGTAGTAGACCTTCTTGATTTCCCACGGCTGACCGTCCTCGGGGAAGTACTCGGGATCGGCAGCGGCCTCGTAGGCAGCCATCGACACCTCGTGGCACCGGATGTGATCCGGGTGCGGGTATCCGCCGTTCTCGTCGTACGTCGTGACGACGTGGGGACGGAACTCGCGAATCACCTTGACCAGAGCGCGCGTCGACTCTTCGAGCGGAACGAGAGCGAAGCACCCTTCGGGCAGCGGAGGAAGAGGATCACCCTCGGGGAGCCCGGAATCGACGAAACCGAGCCAGCGCTGCTTCACGCCCAGGATGCGAGCGGCCTCGGCCATCTCCTCCTGGCGAACTTCGCTGATTCGATCGCGGACACCGGGAACGTCCATGGCCGGGTTGAGAATGTCGCCACGCTCACCCCCGGTGAGCGTCAGGACCATCACTTCGTGGCCTTCGGCTGCATAACGGGCGGTGGTGGCCGCACCCTTGCTCGACTCGTCGTCGGGATGGGCATGGACGGCCATGAGCCGGAATCCGCTCACGTGTTCGTTCACCTCAACTTCACCTGTAGCCGTTGCCGGCAGTTCACTTGTAGCCGTCACCGGCAGTTCACCTGTAGCCGTCACCGGCAGTCTTCGAGTCACACGCTGTGCACCGCTCGGATGACTCCGGGTGGTTGCCGTCAAACGTACCGACTGCCGACAAACCTACCGACGGCGCGACGGGACACGTCCTCTATAGTTCCACCCGAGAGTTCCTGGCGCAGCCGTGACCCCTTCGGTAATTCGGCGGGACACAGTCAGTTGCTGCACGACACGTGAACTCGAGTCTTCGAGAGCAGAGTGATGAGCAAACCGCTTCCCCAAGATCGGTACCCGAGCACAACTCGCACGGGCAGTCCCCGCAAGTGGATGGTGTGGGCTCTGACCGCACTCGTCATCGTCGTAGGCGGCGGAATCGCGTACTACGCGTACGGAAAATTTGCGGTCAAGGAAATCGAGACCGAGACCATCTCGTTCGACATCGCCAACGACTCCACGGTGAAGATTCGCTTCACCGTCACGCGCGACGACTCGTCACGTGACGCGATGTGCATCGTGCGCGCTCGCTCGAAGGACGGATCCGAAACCGGACGACGTGAGGTCTACGTCCCGTCCTCCGAGCATCAGACCCTCGAGTTCAACACCGAGGTCAAGACGTCCCAGCCGCCAGGCATGGCCGACGTCTACGGCTGTAGCTTCGACGTTCCGGAGTACCTGACCAAGAGCTGACCTCGGAACGCATCCACCCTGCCGGACGTTTGGCGCCGGACAGGGCGGGTAGTCATGCGTGATAGAATTGCCCGATACACGGTTCCGGGTGGAACCGTGTATTGCTGCATTGACGCAAGGTTTGACGGCAAGGTTGCATCCCTGGTGGTGCTTCCGAGTCGTTGTTCGCTGCTGTTGCAGCGATCGTCGAGGGAGCCCCCGGCTCCGACTACTAGGGAGTGATCGAGATGACCGAGACCCAGGTGACCTGGCTTACCCAGGAATCACATGACAGGCTCAAGAACGAACTCGACCAGCTCATCGCCAATCGCCCGGTCATCGCCGCCGAGATCAACGAGCGTCGCGAAGAGGGTGACCTGAAAGAGAACGGCGGCTACCACGCTGCCCGCGAAGAGCAGGGTCAGCAGGAAGCCCGCATTCGCCAGCTCCAGGAGCTGCTGAACAGCGCAAAGGTCGGCGAGGCCCCCACTCAGTCCGGTGTTGCACTGCCCGGATCCGTAGTCAAGGTCTACTACGACGGCGACGAGAGTGACACCGAGACGTTCCTCATCGCTACCCGCGAAGAAGGCGCACGTGACGCCAAGCTCGAGGTCTACTCCCCGAACTCACCGCTGGGCGGCGCGCTGCTCGAAGCCAAGGTCGGCGACACGCGTGAGTACAACCTGCCCAACGGCAGCACCATGAAGGTCACCCTGCTGAGCGCGGAGCCTTACCACAGCTGATCGGCTGTACCAGCTCTGAAAAGAAGCGCCACCCGACTCGGTCGGGTGGCGCTTCTTGCTCTGTCGGCGTTGCAGTTCCGGCCCACTCACACCACGCGGCGAGCCTTCATGCCGGCGAAGATCGGGCCGACCTTCACCACGTCACCGAATGTGGGTGCGTGAAGCATCTGTCCGTTCCCGACATAGATCGCCACGTGGCCGGGACCGCCTGCCTGCCAGTTGCCGAACAACAGGTCACCGGGCTGCGCCTGATCCAGCGGGATCTCGACGCCGACGCCCCACTGTGTCTCCGAGGTCCGGGGCAGAGTCACTCCGGTGGCCGCGTGGATCGCGTACGACGTCAGACCCGAGCAGTCGAACCCGCCCATCGAGGGCCCGTTGATGTTTCCGCCGCCCCACACGTACGGCAATCCGAGAAACTTCAGACCGGCCTCGACGACGCCGCCAACGGCAGCGGCGAGGTTGTTGTAGTCGAAGGGTGCGAGCATCAGAGCGAACGAGTCCTGCAACGATTTGATCTGTGCGACAAACGGAGCGGCGACCGCCTGCTCCGCGGGAACCTCGCCCGCCTTGTCGGCGGGGACGCCGCCCGCTTCGCGAACTGCGTCCGGCCCGACGTCGTAGGCAGCGAGCGCGAGGTCGACGGTATCGCCCTCGACCTCACCGGACTTCTGCCAGGACTGCGCTTGCTTCACGAGATCGCACAACCGGTATCCGGTTGTCATCACCGGATCGGCAACGCCCAGGATGTCCATCTTTCCGTCGCCGTCACCGTCCTTGCCGTATGCCGTCCACGCTGCGGTGGTGAAGCGGCCAGGCCCGCGCCCACCTTCCGGTGAGATGTCGGTATCGGGTCCGTACTTGAATCCGTTCTCGACCGAGTACAGTGAAGCGATCACCGCGGGCGTGATCTCCGAGCACAGAGCACCGGCCTTCTTGATCCACGGCGCGAACACCGCCACCGCTCCAACGGGCGCCAATGTCGCTCCCGGAAAGTTGGAGGGTACGGAAGGCACGATTCCCTCAGGTGTGTCCTGAGTTCGTGCCGGTCCGTTCCAGGCTGCAAGTGAGACTGCAGCATTCGAAGACTCGTTCTTCTCGACTTGTGCGGGCGCTCCGAGAGTTCCACTCATCACGCCCAGTGCGGTGCCGATCGACACAGCGATCGCCAGGACACCGACTGCCATCCGAACCTCCGATAAACCTCTGAAAATCTACGTACGTGGTCGTACCCGAAACTTGTCGGTGCGAACATCTACCCTTTCGAACATGCATTCGACACGGCTCAGTCTCGCGACTCCTGTAACCAATGTCTCATTTATCTCGGTGGGCGTTACGCAAATGACTACAGACACCAAGGCTTTTCTCAGGTTCGGCGTGCAAGCTGAGTGCATGAGCGACGATCGGCCACGACCCGCCCGGGGACGCACTACGGTGTATCGACCCGTTCGCCTCGCCCTCGCAGCCACGGCTGTGGCGGGAGCACTCGCAAGCGGCGGACTTTCACTCGTTTCTTCTCCCACTGCCACGGCACTCGCGCCGGACACCTCGGCTTCTCACACCAAGAATCCCGTAGCGAAGCGGCCCGTCGTGGTCGCCGGATTCGGAACCCCGGACGCCGTCTCCAACGGTTCGTGAGCACTCCGCGCTCGGCCTCCGAGTGGCTCACGTGGGGTGTGCAGGCCCGGGTCGTAGTCACCGACCCTGATGTCCTTCCCTCCGCGGCCAGCCTGGTTCGCGGATACCTCACCGCTGCCGACGCTGCCACCAATCGAGATCGTGCCGACTCCGAGATTCGTACCTATGTCAGCGCCGCGAGCAACGTCGACGGCGTCGCCGTGACTCCGATGTTCGCGCACTTCCTCGAAGACGCGTTGGCCGTCGCACGACTGACCGACGGCAAACTCACGCCGACGGCCGGGTCGGCAGACCCTCACTCCTGGTGGAAGATCCGCGTCGAGAACAACCGCGTGTACAGCCCGGACGACGTCGTTCTCGATCTGTCCGCGACGGCCCGCGCCAGTTCAGCGGACCACTGCGCGGCATCCACCGCCACGCTTCTCGGGTGCGGAGTACTGGTCGGCCTCGGCGGGGACATCGCGGTTGCCGGCCCGGCGCCGGAAGACAGCTGGCAGATTCAGGTTCAAGACCTGCCCGGCGACCCGACGTGCCAGGTAGCGCTTCCTTCCGACTGCGGGATCGCCACGGCCAGCACCGTCAAACCACTGCACCGCGAATCGACGGCGACGCCGATGTGGCGCACGGTGTCGGTGATTGCATCTTCCTGCGCCCAGGCCGCCGCATTCAGTCGGGTTGCGGTCGGCATGGGCGGTTCGGCCATCGACTGGCTACATCAACTCGACGTACCCGCCAGGCTGGTCGACCAGGAGTACCGCGTAACGGTTCTGGGCGGCTGGCCTGACGAGTAAGTCGCGTCAGTTCTGCAGTCGTACGGCGTAGCCGGCACGGTCGAAGGCGGTGAGAAGTTCCGCCTTGTTGTCCGGACCCCGCGTCTCGACGGTGAGGAAGACTTCCACTTCGTCGAGCGCGAGTTCGCCACCGGTACGGGAATGGATGACGTCGACCACGCTGGCGCCGTTCGCTCGAACCACTTCGAGCAACGAGACCAGTGCGCCCGGCCGATCGTCGATGGTGATGTGAACGCCGAGGAACCGTCCGGCCGCTCGCAGACCGTGCGAGATGACGTGCGTGAGAAGTAGCGGATCGATGTTGCCGCCGGAAAGCACGGCGCACACCGGCCCTGTCAGTCCCAGCTCCTCCGGAGAGCAGGTCATCAAGGCCGCAACGGCCGCAACGCCGGCCGGTTCGACGATGAGCTTGGCGCGTTCGAGGCACAGCAGGAGCGCTTTGGACAGCGCTTCCTCGCTGACCGTCACCACGGCATCGACATGGGCGGCAACTTCGGCGAACGGAACCTCGCCAGGGCAGCCAACGGCGATACCGTCTGCCATCGTGGACATCGACGCCAAGGCGGTCGGCTTCCCGGCTGCCAACGACGCCGGCCAGGCAGCCGCCGTCTCGGCCTGCACTCCGACGATGCGGACCTGCGGGCGTACAGCTTTGACTGCTGCGGCCACTCCGGCGATCAACCCACCGCCGCCGGTCGGGACGAGGATCGTGCCGACCTCAGGCAGTTGCTCGAGGATTTCGAGCCCCACAGTCCCCTGCCCCGCCACGACGTCCTCGTGATCGAACGGGTGGACCAGAACCGCTCCGGTCCGGTCCGCGAATTCGCGAGCGGCCACGAGCGCTTCGTCGACAGTCGAACCGTGCAGGTGGACCTGAGCTCCATATGCCTTGGTGGCCACCAACTTCGGCAGCGGCGCACCCGTCGGCATGAAGACGGTCGACTTGATTCCCAATTCTGTTGCAGACCAGGCAACTCCCTGCGCATGGTTACCGGCACTGGCCGCCACCACGCCCGCTGCCCGTTCCTCTGCGGAAAGATTGGCAATGCGGTTGTACGCACCGCGCGGTTTGAAAGAGCCGGTGCGCTGCAGGTTTTCACATTTCAAGCTCACGGCGAAGCCGGTGGTTTCGGACAACACTCGCGAGGCCACGACCGGGGTGCGTCGCATGACCGGGGCGAGCAGTTGCTGTGCAGCCTTTATCTGTTCGAGATTCACGCATGCCTCCAGAAAGTGCGCCTCCACACCCTCGTGAGGTGTGAAGGCGCACTGCAGATTCGAAGTCGAATTACTGTAGAGCGAAGATCAGGACAGCGCTTGCTCGATGTCGCCGACCAGATCGGAAGCGTCTTCGATGCCGACCGACAGGCGAACCAGATCGTCGGGAACCTCGAGAGCGGAACCGGCCGTCGAGGCGTGGGTCATCGCGCCGGGGAACTCGATGAGGGATTCGACGCCGCCGAGAGATTCTGCCAGCGTGAAGATCTCGGTGCGCGAGCACAGGTCGAGAGCTGCCGCCTTGCCGCCCTTGAGGCGGACGGAGATCATGCCGCCGAAGCGTCGCATCTGCTTGGCCGCGACCTTGTGTGACGGATGCGAAGCCAGGCCCGGGTAGATGACGCTGGCAACCGCGGGGTGGCCGTCGAGCAATTCGACGACCTTCTCCGCGTTGTCACTGTGACGCTCCATGCGCAGCGCCAGTGTCTTGATTCCGCGCAACGTCAGGAACGCGTCGAACGGGCCGGGAACGCCACCGGATCCGTTCTGCAGGAACGCAAACGCGGTATCCAGTTCTTCGTCGTTGCAGACGAGAGCGCCACCGACCACGTCGGAGTGTCCGCCGATGTACTTGGTCGTGGAGTGCAGCGCGATGTCGGCACCGAGCTGCAGCGGCTGCTGCAGGTACGGCGACGCGAAGGTGTTGTCCACCACGATCTTTGCGTTGCCCTCGTGGGCGACCTCGGCAAGGAGCTCGATGTCACCGATATTGAGCAGCGGGTTCGTGGGCGTCTCGACCCAGACCAGCTTGGTGTTGGACTTCATCGCCGCGCGCACCGCATCGACGTCGGACACCGGAGCCGGGGTGTACTCGATCCCCCACTGCGTGAACACCTTGTCGATGAGACGGAAGGTTCCGCCGTACGCGTCGTCGGGGATGACCAGGTGATCGCCCGGTCGAAGTACCGAACGGAGCAGGCAGTCGGTGGCCGCCATTCCCGAACTGAACGCTCGGCCGTAGGTTCCGGATTCGAGCGCGGCAAGGTTCGCCTCGAGCGGGCGACGGGTGGGGTTGCCCGTTCGCGCGTACTCGAAGCCACTGCGCATTCCACCGACGCCGTCTTGGGCGAAGGTGGAACTTGCGTAGATCGGCACGTTGACCGCACCGGTCAGCGGATCGGGTTCGTAACCCGCATGCACCGCTTTCGTGGAGAAACCCTGCCAGCTGATGTTGTCGGCCTTGCTGCGTTGCTCACTCATGGTCCCCAGCCTAATGGCGCCGGCACCGGCGCAGGAATCCGAACTCAGGAATCCGAACTCAGGAAACCCAGGAGATCGTGGCGCGTGATGACACCGACCGGCTTGCCGTCGTCGACGACCATGAGTGCGTCGGTGTCACCGAGCGCCTTCGTGGCAGCCGACACCGGCTCGCCGGAACCGATGAGCGGGAACGGCTTGCTCATGTGCTTCTCGACGGAATCCGCAAGGTGCGCACGGCCTTCGAATACCGCGCTCAGCAGATCTCGCTCGGACACGCTTCCGGCGACCTCGCCTGCCATGACCGGCGGTTCCGCACCGACGACGGGCATCTGGGACACGCCGTACTCGCGCAGGATCTCGATCGCGTCGCGCAGAGTCTCCGACGGGTGAGTGTGAACGAGGTCCGGCAGCTCGCCCGACTTGCCGCGCAGGACGTCGCCGACGGTGGGGACGTTGGTCTTGCCGTCGAGTGGGGTGCGCAGGAATCCGTACGACGCCATCCACTGATCGTTGAAGATCTTGGACAGGTAGCCGCGGCCACCGTCCGGGAGGAGGACGACGATCAGAGCGTCGGGGCCTTCGCGCTTGGCTACTTCGAGGGCAGCGACGACTGCCATACCGCAGGAACCGCCGACCAGCAGTCCCTCTTCGCGGGCGAGGCGACGCGTCATCTCGAAGGAATCGGCATCCGAGACGGCGATGATCTCGTCCGGGATGGACGGGTCGTATGCCGACGGCCAGAAGTCTTCGCCGACGCCTTCGACCAGGTACGGGCGACCGGTGCCGCCGGAGTAGACGGAGCCTTCGGGGTCTGCGCCGATGACCTTCACCTTGCCGCCCGAAACTTCTTTGAGGTAGCGGCCGGTGCCGGTGATGGTGCCGCCGGTGCCGACGCCCGCGACGAAGTGCGTGATCTTGCCGTCGGTGTCGGCCCAGATCTCGGGACCGGTGGTCTCGTAGTGGCTCTCCGGTCCGCCCGGGTTGGAGTACTGGTTGGGCTTCCAGGCGCCGGGGATCTCACGGGTGAGGCGGTCGGAGACGCTGTAGTAGCTGTTCGGGTTGTCCGGTGCGACGGCCGTGGGGCACACGACCACCTCGGCGCCGTAGGCACGCAGGACGTTGCGCTTGTCTTCGCTGACCTTGTCTGGGCAGACGAAAACGCACTTGTATCCACGCTTTTGCGCCACGAGTGCCAAGCCGATTCCGGTATTGCCCGAAGTCGGCTCGACGATGGTGCCGCCGGGCTTCAGTTCACCCGAAGCCTCGGCTGCGTCGATCATCTTGACGGCGATGCGGTCCTTGGAGCTACCGCCAGGGTTGAGGTATTCGACCTTGGCTGCCACCGTGCCGAAGTTTTCGCCCGTGACGGACGTGAGCTTGACGAGTGGGGTGTTGCCGATGAGGTCGACGACGTGTTCCGCGATGCGCATTCGTCCATGTTCCCAGATGAAAGAAAACGGTGCGCGCGGACGTCGGGCGAAGGTGGTGCAATCCGGCTAGATTGGCAAGTGTGAGTCGAACCGGACTGAAAGCGTCGGTGGCCACGGTGGTGGCCGGATCGAGTGCAGGCACGCTCTCCTGGTTGGGCTACAACTATCTGATGTCGCAGGCGGGGGCGGCCCGTGGGGTGATCGGTCGCAATATCGCCAAGCCACCCGAGGCGGACGGGGTGTACGCACCCGGCGCCGACAACCCGGAACTCTGGTGGCGGGCCGTGCCCTTCGATCTCCACTTGATGATCTTCGGCGATTCGTCGGCGGCCGGCGTCGGCGCGCTGACGGCGTCGGAAGTTCCGGGTGTGCAGGTCGCGAAGCTGCTTGCGAGTGAAACCGGGAAGCGAATCCGTTTGAGCACCAAGGCCATCGGCGGCGCCACCTCACGCGGGTTGAGTGGGCAGGTCGACGCCATGTTCGTCGCCGGCCCTCCCCCGGATGCTGCCGTGATCCTGATCGGCGCCAACGACGTCACGGCGAAGAACGCAATTCATGCTTCGGCAAAACGCCTCGGCGACGCGGTACGACGGCTACGCGAGAGTGGCGCCGTCGTTGTTGTCGGCACCTGCCCGGATCTGGGGGTGGTCACGGCTATCCCGCAACCACTGCGCTCCGTGGTGCGTGAATGGGGTCATCGTCTCGCGCTCGCCCAGGCGTCCGCGACCAGAAACGCCGGGGGTCATCCCGTTCCACTAGCCGACCTGCTGGCCAAGGAATTCCTGGCCTCGCCCGACACGATGTTCTCGGCTGATCGTTTCCACCCGTCGGCGGCCGGCTACGAACTCGCGGCGAAGCAGATCGTCCCGGTTCTCGCGTCGGCTCTGGGTGAGTGGCAGGGTGGCCCGCTACCCGAACTTCCCCACGTCTCGGAGGCGGCGCAAGCTCGCACCGTCGCGGCCCGACTGACGGCAGCGGCAACTCAGTGGAAAGCCTTCGCGAGACGCACCAAACCCGCAGTTCAGCGCCCCGACGTCAACTGAGTGAGACTGCGTGACCACCATCTGGGAGCGGCAACGTAAATTGTAAGTCGAAGCTGCATTCAACTTGCCCTGCTCGACGGCGTTTCAAGCCGCCCACGAGCAGTACACAAAAGGAGTTTTCATGCCCGAGGCAGTAATCGTCTCAGCAGTACGGTCGCCCATCGGCCGCGCAATGAAGGGTTCGCTCAAGGACATCCGCCCGGATGACCTCGCAACTCAGATGGTTGCCGCCGCGTTGGCAAAGATCCCCGAGCTCGACCCCACCGAGATCGACGACCTCATGCTCGGTTGCGGCCAGCCCGCCGGACAGTCGGGCTTCAACATCGCCCGCGTCGTCGCCGTTCAGCTCGGCTACGACTTCCTCCCCGGTGTGACGGTCAACCGTTACTGTTCCTCCTCGCTGCAGACCACCCGTATGGCACTGCACGCCATCCGCGCAGGCGAGGGCGACGTCTTCATCTCCGCCGGCGTCGAGTCCGTCTCCAGTTTCATCACGGGCAACGCCGACGGCCTACCCAACACCAAGAACCCGCTCTTCGACGCAGCGCAGGCTCGTAGCGCCAAGCTCGCCGAGGGTGGAGTCGCCTGGACCGATCCTCGCGAAGAAGGCCTGATCCCCGACGTGTACCTGGGCATGGGCCAGACCGCCGAGAACGTCGCTTCGGCCACCGGCATCACCCGCGAAGACCAGGACCGCTGGGCAGTTCGCAGCCAGAACCGCGCCGAGGAAGCCATCGCTCGCGGCTTCTTCGAGCGTGAAATCACGCCAGTCACCCTCGCCGACGGCACCGTCGTCTCCAAGGACGACGGCCCCCGCGCCGGCACCACCTACGAGGGCATCAGCGGCCTCAAGCCCGTCTTCCGCCCCGACGGCACCGTCACCGCCGGCAATGCCTGCCCGCTCAACGACGGCGCAGCCGCACTGGTGATCATGTCCGACACCAAGGCGAAGGCACTCGGCCTGACCCCGCTGGCTCGCATCGTCTCCACCGGCGTCTCGGGCCTGTCCCCCGAGATCATGGGCCTCGGCCCGATCCAGGCCGTCAAGAACGCCCTGAAGATCGCCGGCAAGTCGATCTCCGACATCGACCTGTTCGAGATCAACGAGGCATTCGCCGTGCAGGTCCTCGGATCCGCTCGCGAACTGGGCATCGAAGAGGACAAGCTCAACATCTCCGGTGGCGCGATCGCCCTGGGTCACCCCTTCGGTATGACCGGTGCCCGCATCACCAACACCCTGATCAACAACCTGCAGGAGCAGGACAAGACCTTCGGCGTCGAGACCATGTGTGTCGGCGGCGGACAGGGCATGGCAATGGTGATCGAGCGCCTCAGCTGATCCCCTGAGCACGTAGAAAGCGGCCGCCCGGCTTCTGCCGGGCGGCCGCTTTCGTGTGGTCGTGTTTCAGGTAGTCGTGAATTTCCGAGCAAAACTCCCCAACTCGCGAATCAACGCTCGGGCAGCGTCGTCCTCACGCTGCACAGCGGCGCGGGCTTCGTCGGCCCAACCGTGGCGGAGCAGTCGCTTGGCGGCAAGGACTGCCGGTCCGATGTTGGCGGCAATCTGCTCGGCACTCTCGCGGGCGCGTGCCTGTACCTGGTCGGCCGGTAGGGCAGCGGTCGCCAGTCCGTAGGCGGCAGCTTCGATGCCGCTGAGCCACCGGGCCGACAGGATCAGCTCGGCGGCGCGCTGCGTTCCGATCACCTTGGGCAGCAACCAACTACTGGCAGCTTCAGGAGCGGTACCCAGCGAAGTGAACGGTGCCCGCAGGCGTGCGTCCTCGGCAACGTAGACGACGTCGCAGTAAAGCAGCATGGTCAGGCCGATGCCGACGGCAGCGCCGTGCACCGCGGCGATCAAGGGCTTCGGGAACTCCACCAGCGCAACGATCAGCGGCGCGAATGCATGGCCGAAGTCTGAATTGTCGGTGCCTGGTTCGGCGAGTGCGCGTAGGTCGACGCCACTGGAAAATGCCTTGCCTGCGCCCTCGACGATCACCACGGCCACGGCTTCGTCCGACGCCGCGTCGTCAAGCGCCTTGGTCAACGCTCGAAAGCCGGCCGCATCGAAAGCGTTCAGGCGGCCCGGATTGTTGAAGGTCAGCGTTCGCACTGCTCCGGCATCCGCCACAAGCACGGGTTCGGTGGTGTTTGTCGACATTCGCTCCCCTTCGCTCCAAACCAAGCAGTTGCTAGGCATCCAAGCACCGTAACCGCCCACAGACGACAAAAGAAGGGCCCCTCGCGGGGCCCTTCTTTTGTCAGCGTCTTGCGAGTAGTACGGCGCTATCAGTCTCTGCTGAAGTAACTCAGAAGACGGAGGATCTCGATGTACAGCCACACGAGCGTGACCGTAAGACCGAGCGCTACACCCCAGGCCGCCTTCTCCGGAGCCTGTGCGCGGATCAGTTGATCAGCGGCGTCGAAGTCCAGTAGGAAGCTGAACGCTGCCAGACCAATGCACACGAGGCTGAAGATGATGGCAATCGGGCCACCGTCACGCAGTCCCAATCCCCCATCGATGAAGAAACTGGCCACGAGGTTACCGAGCGCCAGAACGACAACGCCGATCAATGCGCCGATGATCATTCGCGTCAAGCGCGGCGTAACGCGAATCGCGCCCGTCTTGTAGACGACCAGCATGCCGAAGAACACACCGAAAGTGCCGAGAACAGCTTGGGCGATCAGCGTCGAAGCCTCTGCACCGCCTGCAGCCTCGATCGGGAACGTGAACATGAACGACAGCGCGCCGAGAAAGAGGCCCTCGAATGCCGCATACGCCAACACGATAACCGGGCTGTCCATCTTGCGCCCGAACGTGGCCACCAACACCAGAACAAGGCCAACTAGTCCGCCGACAATCACGAAAGGTGTCGCGAGGCTGGGGTCGTTGTTCACAAGGAAGTACGAAATCAGCGCGGTCACTGACAGCACGCCGAGCGTGATGCCCGTCTTGGTGACGACGTCGTCGATCGTCATGGCCCGCGAGGTGGGACCGGTCTGGTACGGCTCGGCCGGAGCGTACTGCGGCTGACCGAACTGCTGGGTTGCCTGCGAGGCGCCCGCCGTCGCAGATCCGAACGAGGCGTATCCGTTGCCCTCTTGCTTGGGCAGATTGCGGAACACCGGGTTGCTGGTGGTGCGCACCGTGATCATCCCTTCATCGTGGTGGCCTACGACGGGTGCGTCGCGGGTTCGCCGTACGGATCCGAGTTTCCGACACGGTCCGTGTACCTAACTAAAAGTAAAGCACTCGTAATTTACAACGTCGAAGCGTCGGTTGTAGTTCCCGGCGCATTTCCGGAAGATCAACACTCTTCGATACTAGGACGGTTTGACCGACTTCATCACGATGAACTTCGCGTTCTTCGCCATCGCTTCGCTCGGTCCCACCGCGGCTTTCAGCGGTTCGCGATACCCCAGATGCGCGTTGTGAACAGTCCACAACTCGCCACCCGGACGCAGGACGCGACCGGCGGCTTCGAACATCTTGAGTGCTCCGCCGGTGTGCACCGCCGCGCCGACGTGGAACGGCGGGTTCAACAGAACCAGATCGGCACTCGCACTGGGCAACGAACTCACGGCGTCGTCGCGCAGGCCGCTGACCCGATCGCCGACGCCGTTAGCAGTTGCGGTCGCCAGAGCCGAAGCGACGGCTGCCGAGGACTGATCCGTTGCGATCACGTGGACATCCGCGAACTTCCGCGCGATCGCCGCCGCGAGAATGCCGCTGCCACAACCCAGATCGATCACGTCGCTCAGCGGATCGACCGCAATCTTTCCGAGGTTCTCCAGGAGCAACCGGGTGCCGATGTCCAGGCTCGCGCCGGCAAACACGGCGCCATGAGCAACGACGTCGAGGCCGAACTCGTCGAGGCGCTCGGCCATCGGGAACGTGACGACGACGTCAGCCTTCGGTTCCGACGCTTTGAGTACGCGGGACTTCTGACGCCCACGCGAGGCGCTGACGTCGGAAAACGATTCGCCGAGAACCTTGTTCATCGCCGGGGTGATGTGCTTGTCACGCCCACCGGCGTAGACACGAACCGCCGGGTCGGCGTGGAGCGCGATCAGCTGAGCGATCTCGGCAAGTTCAGCGAGGCTACGCGGCAATTGCATGAGCACGACGCGGGCGCCGCTGAGCAACTCCTCGTCCAGTCCGTGGGAGGTGAAGGCGTCACTGAAACCGAGTTCGCGCGCATTGTTCGCGAGGGCCAACTCTCCGGTGAGCGGATCCTGGTGAACCCGCACGCCGGCGATTCCGTGAACGAGCGCAACACCGGCGGTCAGCGCACCGTAGTGATCGCCGATCACGACGACGGTGCCCGCCGGTGCCGCGGCCAGAGCGTCGGCGGCCTCGTCGAGGATCAGACGATCAGCCGCGTCGACGGCAAAGAGATTGGGTGCCTCGACATCGGGGAATCGGCGCAGACGATCGAACAGTTCGGGTGTGTCGGACATGCCACCAGTCTTTCAGGTGAATCAGCTCAACACTCAATCCCTGGAAGTGCAGGTGATCAGTTCGACATCCACATCAGTTCGACATCCACTGCACGACGTTGTCGACGGTTTCGCGTTCGGTGCGGAATCCGTTCACCGGGTGGTCGGTGTCGGGGTACCCGAACGAGATCGCGCACACGACCTTGCGAGTGTCGTCGATGCCGAAGTGCTCGTGAATGAACTTGGAGCTACCCGCGAGCGCCGCCTGCGGAATGGTGGCCACCCCCAGGCTCTGGGCCGCGAGCAGGAAGCTGTTCACGTACAACCCACAGTCGACGGCGCCGTAGGTGCCCAATGCCTCGTCGGTGGTGATGATCGCGACGTGGGGAGCGCCGAAGAGCTCGAAGTTCTTCATCGTCTGTGCCGCGGAACCGGCGCGGTCACCGTGCTCGATTCCGACGCTCGAATACAGCGCCATCGCACAGTCGAACCGACGCGACTTGTAGATGCCCTGGTACTCGCGGGGGAACTCGAAGTCCGACTCCTGGGCGTTGGCCATCACGTATTCACCGAGCCCGGCGCGGAATCGCTCTGTGCCCTCCCCTTCGGTGATCGCAACCTGCCACGGTTGCGTGTTGCACCACGACGGCGTCTTCTGCGCCAGCCGAAGGATCTCCTCGATCACCTCACGTGGCACCTGACGGTCCTCGTAGGCGCGGCAGCTGATCCGGGCATCGAGCAACCCTTCCAGGCTCGTATCCACGACGATGCTCTCGGTCATGTGTTCTCTCCTCGATCAAGCTGCACTACAACACTTCGCACGATAGAACTATCGCTTCAACGCAATAGTCATCGGGTCACCTTTGCGAAGGCCGACACCAGCTCGCCGAACTCCGACATCGCCGTGTCCGGATCCGGATCAACAGCTGCGAGCGCGACCAGCACATCGGTAGCACCGGATTCGAGCAGCTGTTCGGCACCGATCATCGTCGCCGGGAGATCGATCGAACCGTCAGCCCCGCGAACAACGGTCAGTCGCCCACGGACCTGCAATTCCGCTGGATCGCGTCCGAGATCCGCCATGGCCTTCCCGATGACATCGATCCCTTCACGTAGGTCGTCGTCCGCGGCGCCCATGATCGGAATCCACCCGTCACCCCAGGTTGCGACGCGTCGTACGACGGATTTGGAGAGCGAACCGGATACCCAGATCGGGATTCCAGCGGCTGGACGGGGCGCGCAATACACGTCGTCGAACTTCAGACGAGGAGTGTCGATGCTCGCCGGCGCCGAACTCCACAGGGCCCGGCACACAGCGAGAGCGTCGTCGAGCAACGGTCCCCTCTTACCGAAGTCCATACCGACCGCGTCGTATTCGCGTTGCTGCCAACCGGTTCCGACGCCAAGGTCGAGGCGGCCACCGGACAGCAGATCGAGTGTCGCGGCAGTCTTGGCAAGTACCGCTCCCCCGCGAAGCACCGCGATGACGATTCCGGTCCCCAAGCGAATTGTCTTCGTCTGTCCGGCAACAAAAGCCAGGACGGTCAGCGGTTCGAGCCAGTTGGCGTCAGGCTCGGTGGGGAACGCCGACCACGTATATGCCGAGTTGTCCGAGCCCATCACCACATGATCGGTGACGAGGACCCGGTCGAAGCCGGCAGCTTCCGCGCTCTGACAGACCTGCACGAGTTTCCCGTAGGAGTTCTCCGAGAGAGTGGTGCCGAAATTAGGAACGTTCAGACTGAAAGTTGTCATGTGTCAAGCCTTTCGGGGCCGGTTGGTCCAGCCGCCTTCTTCGGTGGGGAACCAGCCTCCGGCAGCGTGCGAGCCGCCGTCGACGTGGATGACGGTTCCGGTGATGTATCTCGCCAGGTCTGAAGCCAGGAACAGCGCGGGGCCGGCAATGTCGACCGGCTGGCCCGGTCCACCCAGCGGCGCCCACCCCGGCCACTTGTCCCAGTCGTCGGCAGGGACGATCCTGCGATACGGCACCTGTACCGACTCGATCAGATCCGGGGCAATGGCGTTGACGCGCACTCCGGTTCGACCGATCTCCACACCAAGACTTCTGGTGAACTGCGTCAGCGCGGCCTTGTATGCCGAGTACATGGTGTGGCCCGGGATCGCTCGATGCGCCTCCACCGTCGTCAGGTTCACGATCGATCCACCGACTCCGCGATCGATCATGCCGGGAAGCAGGGCATGGGTCAGGCGCACGACGTGATCGAAATTGATGTTGCCCGCCTCGGACCAGAATCCTGGATCCGTACCGGTGAACGCTGTCGGCGGGTTCAGGAAATGACCCACATTGTTCACCAGAACGTCCGGCGCGAACTCGGTCAACGCGACGGGGACTTCCTGCGCACGCACGTCGTACTCGAGATGGTTGATCGAACCACCTGCAGCTGAGTCGAATTCGACCTCGCCCAGCGGTGCCATGTCCACAACCAGAACTGACGCGCCATGCGAGGCAAATGCTCGAACGATCGCTGCGCCGATTCCCTGGGAACCGCCTGTGACCACTGCCTTCTTACCCACCAACATCGGCCCTGGGAAGTACGCCGATCCGACCACCACGAAGACACCCTTCTGCAGTTCGATGTGAATCACTTCGGCGTACCGTCACACATCGATCGCCAAAACGGGCGCAAAGTTCTCACTCAGTGGTAGCCGCGACACCCAGCCTGCTCGGACCGCCTGGTCGCTCATTCAAATAGTCCGGAATCTCGGCTGCCCGTATCGGCATTCCCTCCAAGTACCCCTGGATCACGTTACATCCGCACTCCGTCACTATCGCGCGCTGCCTCTCCGTCTCCACGCCCTCGGCAACGGTGTCCAGCCCGAGAGATTTGGCAATCGCGATGACGGCTCGCAGGACAGCGAACCTCGAATTCGAGGGATCCGCGTCCAGCGGTGCGACGAACGCCCGATCGATCTTCAACCGATCGAGCGGCAGCCGGGCCAAGCTGGCAACCGAGGAGAACCCTGTACCGAAGTCGTCCATCGCAATCGCGATTCCGAGCGCCGAGAGCTGTACCAACACATCTCGGTCGGCGTCGTCGATGACCAGCGATTCGGTCACTTCGATCTCGAGTCGGCTGGGGTGGAGGTTCACCTCGTTCAGTGTCTGGCGTACCGATTCGACGTATCGACTCGAACGCAGTTGCACCTGAGAAACATTGACGGCAACCCGAATGTCCTCCGGCCACGTTGTCGCTGCCGTGCAGGCAGCCCGCAAAACACCTGCACCGATCGGCACGATCAAGCCAGTTTCCTCGGCGACCGAAATGAAGTCTCCCGGCGAGACGAGACCTGACGTCGGATGGTTCCACCGCAGCAGAGCCTCGAACCCGACAACAACTCCCGTCGCGGCTGAAACCTGCGGTTGATAGACCAACTCGAACTCTTCGTCGATCAACGCACGACGAAGATCCAACAGTGCTCTGGCCCTACCCGTCGCACGATCCCGCAAAGTCGCATCGAAGGCGCGAATCTGGTTCCGACCGCTCTCCTTTGCGTGGTAAAGCGCGAGGTCCGCAACAATCACCAGGTCTTCGAGGCTGTCGGCGTCGTCGGGCATCGAGCCGTACCCCAGACTGGCACGAATGCGAATCTGGTTGCCGACCAGTGAAAATGGTCGTTCGAATGAGTCGAGAATCGTTTGGAATCGTTCCTCAACCTCATCTGCACTCGCGATGTCGTCGAAGGCGGAGTCGTCGAAGGCGATGGCAAACTCGTCACCCCCCAGTCGCCCACAGATCTCGTTCGATCGCAGAACGCTGTGCAGCCTGCTCGCAACATCGCGAAGCACGTCGTCTCCGACGTGGTGTCCCAACCGGTCGTTGATCGACTTGAAGTTGTCCAGGTCCAGAATCGCCAACCACACTCTGCGTCCGTCCCGAAGCCTCGACGAGAGCTGAGAGTTGAAGCTGTACCGATTCCTGAGTCCGGTCAGCGAATCGACTTCCGCCAGTCGCAAGATATTTTGACGCTGGTGATAGGAGTGCGTGATATCGGATCCGACACCGCGCCACCCGTAGTCTGCCCCGTCGCCGCTGCCCGGGTGACCTGACATCGACCACCAGCGAGTATCGCCCCTTACGACAACTTGCATGGTGAGGTCCCGAAACGCCGTCCCGGCTTGAAAATTCGCGGTGAGAAGATCAAGGGACTTCCTGCCCGCATCTGTTCGAGATGCGCCGATCCCGATCAGGATCTCGTGCATGGTGCGGCCCCGAATCTGCGCTGCCGGTAAACCGACCTGCTCGGCAAATCGGTACGACACGGTACTGGCGATACCGCGCGAATCGGTTTCCCAGAGCCAATCCTGTGCTCCGTCTTCGAGATCGTTGAGCAACAATTCGACGAGATCTCGTTCGTCCTCGGCTACGAGTTCGGCGCGTAGCCGTCTCTCGAAGAGGTTGGCCAACAGCAAAGTTCCGCTGTAGAGCGAACCTACGAAGATGACCAGCACCCCGATCAGCACGAAACGCGATGTGCCCGGTTCCGTCCAGAACGCCCCGGCCAGCCCGACTCCCACCAGGCTGATCCAGACGACAGTGATTCCGCGAAACATCATGGTGGGAAACACGCCGACCGCGATCCCACCGATCAAGGTCGAGCTCAGTACCAATTCGTCACCAGGATCGAGCATCGGAAAGAGAACGAGAGCCAAGCATGCCAGGAGCACTCCCCAGACAATGATTTCGACTGTGAGCACCACCAATTCGGTGGTCTGGGACTCTGAGACTCCCATACGCGAGCGCCGGAGCCAATAGACACTGAACCCAGCGCTCGACAACAGCATGACACTCGACCAGGCGAAGCTGAACCATCCGGCATCCACCGGCAGGAGCACCACGATCGCTGACAACGCAACCGCTGCAGTCAGAAACGACCACGGAAGTACGCGCGCGGTGAACCGCAGGCGTCGATCGAGTAAGCGACGGCGATCGTAATCCGAGAGGTGTTGTTCCGTGCCGCTGCGACCGAGCTTGCGCACAGACGTCTCGACACGACGCCTACGGAGTGCCGCCGGGTCATCCATGTCGGCCTGCTACCGCCGCTGCGACCGCGTCGACCGACATGACCCCGCCGGCGATGTATCCCTGAACAGTCCTCACCCCTGCAGCGGCCACGGACTTCAAGTCCTCCTCACCGTCGACTCCCGAGACGACGACCTCCATTCCCAGCGCGTCGACCAGATCCACGACAGCTTCGAGAATCGGCCGTCCACCAGGCGCTGCACCCGAAATGGAGCGTTCTATCCGGACTCGAGTGAACGGAAGGCCGGACAGTGATGCGAGCGAGGAGAATCCGGCACCGAACTCGTCCACGGTCAGCGCGATTCCCATGTCCGCGATCGCGTGCAATGCAGACTTGGACTCGTCGGTGATCGCCGAGGATTCGTTGAGTTGGAGCTCGAGCTGATGTGCGCTGGCGTCCGATCGTCGAAGCGAATCCCCTATCGAGTCGACAAAGGAATCCGATTCGAGCTGACGCGTCGATACCGCGACGGCTACCCGCAGGTGATCAGGAAGACGCGACGCCGCCTCGCACGCCAGCTCGAAGACGGTCGTTCCTAGTGAATAAGCCAAACCGGTGTCGTCTGCGACGCTCATGAATTCGGCGGACGTCACAGCTCCGAGGCGGACGTTGTGCCAGACCACGCGGACCTCCACGGCCACGATCTCGCGGGAGAGCACGTCGATCCTGGGCAGCAGCTCGAGTTCGAGGTCCTTCTCCGCGACGGTGTTTCCCAGATCTTCAAGCAGGCGGGCCCGCCGATCGGCCACGGACTTCATCGAGTCTCGATATTCACGCACGGCCCCGCGCCCGGATTCCTTTGCAGCGAACAACGCGAGGTCCGCAGCGCCCATCATTTCGTCGGCGGAGGACGGCAGTTCGGCGGGGAGGTAGTACCCGATGCTGCATCCGATCTCCAACCGCGTGCCGGCCACTGTGATCGGCTCATGCAGAGTTTCGATGTAGCGGCCGAGCAGAGTACGAACTTGCGAACTGTCACCTACATCGGTGAAAAGAATCGCGAACTCGTCTCCACCCAGACGTGCGAACAACTGTGACATTCCGCCGGCTTCGGACAGGCGATCCGCGACCTCTCGCAGAACCGCGTCGCCAACGGTGTGACCCAGTGTGTCGTTGACCGATTTGAAGTTGTCGAGGTCGAGCATGGCCAACGCGAGACCACTTTCGCTTGTGTACGGATCGCGCAGCAGTCGCTCCAACTCGGTCCAGAAGCTGTGCCGATTCGGCATGCCGGTGAGTGCGTCCACCCGACCCATCCGCACGATCTCGTCACTCTGCAGTTTCACTTCCGTGACGTCGGAACCGACTCCCCGCCAGACGAACTCGTCGGGCGCGCGGCCGGGGCGCGGGCGTCCGGAGATCTGCCACCACCGGATTTCACCGTGCACTCGGACCGGAACGAGCACGTCGACGAATGCGGTCTTCGTGTGGCGGGCTTTCTGCAACTCCATGAGCGCATCGATTCCGCCGGGGATCCGTAGGGTGCCCAACTCCATGAACAGGTCCTGCCACGCCGTTCCCTGCAACTCGGTGGAGTCCAGCCCCGCTTCGACCGCGAGCCGCGTCGGGATTCGATTGAACTTGCCTTTCTGGTCCGTCTCCCACACGAAGTCCCCCGCGTTGCCTTCGAAATCCTCGAGAAGCATCTGCACAACCGATCGTTCCGACGCGGCGCTCAATTCAGCTCGGTAGCGAGATTCCAGGTTGCCCGAGACCACTATCGTGCCGCCGATCAGAGCTGCGCCGTAGGCGATCATTCCAATGAGAATTCGTTCGAACTCGGGCCCCGGTTGAAGCCAGAATGCCACCCCGAGGATGACCATATTGGACAGGATCCAGGTGACCCCCACCATCCGCAACATCGCGGTGGCCACGGCTCCGGCACCGGTGATGGATGTGGTGACCGCTATCAGGATCAGGTCGCCGGAATCGTCCAGGATCGGGTACAGAACCAGGGCGAGCGAGGAATACAGGATCCCGACTACAGCAAATTCGACGATGAGAAACGCGTAGGACATCCGGTACGTGGGTGCGATCAGGTTGAAATGAATGGCGAGACCGACGCACATCCCCACCAACCCGATCACTCCGGACAGGAATGGCCACAGACGCGGCAACGGTCCGCTGTCCGGCGGAATCACATACAACGTCAGCCCGAGTGTGACGACGAGGTGGACAGCAGCGGCCCACGGCAGCACGCCGAAGGTGACGGCTATCTGCTCACGAGTGACGTCATCGCGCTGCGCGGGCGTCAATCTTTCTCTCTGGTGGGGTTGCAGAAGAGACAGGACCGACATCACTTACCTCCCGCTCCCACGACGCAATTCGAATCGGACGTCCGACTCAGCAATTCTCTCGTAATTAGGCACTGCGGTGCCAACCATTACGTCCGACCTATTTCGGAGTCAGGTCTGCCCACAGACACAGTAATCAGCAAACTACTGGTCTGCCGGTAGTTGGTGCGGCAAGTTTGATGCCGATGGGTTGAAATCAGACATGAGGGACAATGGCCGGAGATCGCCGATCACGTCGGTGGAGATTCCTCGACGGGTAACACGATCGGACTCATTCGAGTTCAGACAAGGACTATCACGATGGCAATCGACTACACCCGACGTTCCGGCGAGTCCACTCCGTCGCAAGCACCGGTCAGCCTGAGCAAGATCACGCTCACCAAATCGGCACCGACAGTCAACCTCGCGAAGGCGGGTGAACGACAAGGCAATATGCGGGTGAACCTCAACTGGTCGCAGGGAGCACCACCGAAGAAGACCGGTTTCCTCGCCAAACTCGCCGGCGCAGGTTCTGGCGCGGTCGACCTGGACCTCGGATGCCTCTACGAACTTGCCGACGGGTCCAAGGGAGTGGTCCAAGCCTTGGGCAACAGTTTCGGTTCACTGACTTCTCCGCCCTACATCTCCCTCGACGGCGACGACCGCAGTGGTGCGAACACCGGCGGCGAGAACATGCACGTCAATCTCGGTGACCCAAGCGCTTTCCGGCGAATCCTGATCTTCGCGATGATTTACGACGGCGCCCCCAACTGGGCGGCCGTGGACGGCGTCGTCACCCTGTATCCCACCAACGGCCCCGAGGTGGAAGTGCGGCTCGATTCGGCCAGCAACCAGGAGCGGTTGTGCGCAATCGCTCTCATCCAGAGTTCAGGTCAGGGCGTGACGGTGACCCGCGAAGTTCAGTACATCAACGGCAGTCAGTCAGATCTCGATCGGGCCTACAACTGGGGAATGAAATGGGCGGCGGGACGAAAGTAGGTGTCACGGGCGGGGTGTCCCCCATCCGAATGACAATGTCCGAATCGTCCACAATGTCGCAAGTTACTGGATAGTGTCGAGAAGTGGGGTCGGACATGAGGGGTCACGCTCGACACCGATAGTGGGTCGGTGACGCTATGTGCTTGGCGACACCGACGTTCGACCGGAAAGGCCCTCGATTTCCCCCGAGATCGAGGGTCTTTTCGTATCTTGCGTCACTGTTCGGACCCCTTTTATTAGTTGATCGTTAAACTAGGCGTTCGTCCAACATGTACCGATGGAGAACGTGAATGTCCACGAATTCAGATCGACGCCCGCGCCTGCCCGTGAGAATCGCCTACCTCACCGCGGGAGTTCTCTTTGTCGCCGCCATGCTCCTGCTGGCAAGCGTCGTCAACCCTGACCGGGACCGCGATTTCTCCATGAACCACGTCCCCGCGGGGACGTCGGCGACTCCGGTCGTCGCCACCACTGACCTCGGCTAACGAAGGTACTGGTACGTAAGTGGCGCGCGTCACGAAGTGTGGGTACCTTCAACGCCAATGGTTCGCCGTAGGTCGGTATTGAGAGGGACGGCCAACCACTGCCCTGCCTGGTTGCCCCACCCAAGCAGGCAGGGCACCCCTTCAACTCCATCGACTTTTCTGCGGATCCACGCCGACACACTCTGGCGTCCGGACAGTTTCACCGCAGCGCCTGCAGTAATGGGTCCGATGCCCGCCATTCTCGGTCGAGGCACACCCGCACACCTCCCAGCCGACGAGGCACGTATTGGCCGTCAGCGGGTGTCCGTTCGGGCAGCGGTCCGGGGATCGCTCGGTTAGCCGCATCTCCACATTTTCGCACACATGTTCGATACCTTGGTACTGCACACTGCAAATTCGATTGCACCGGCCGCTTCCGGTCAGCCCGAGCGCAACTATCCCTTCTGTCACTTCGGTCTGCTTTAATACGAAGGCTTTGTCGGGGGTTTACCAATGTCCGAAGTTGTCGAGTTTCTGCGAGCACACGCAGGCGAACACGGGGTTGAACTATGGGTTTCTTCAAGAAGGCGGCTGTGACTGCTCTAGCGGTCGCTGCAGTCGGAGCATCAACAGGGATCGCATCAGCTGATCCGTCGACCGACGTGAACTACGAAGCGAAGATCGTCGACAAGTCGATCGTCACCACTATCGACGCCGGGCTGTTCAAGGTATCCGGCGACGGCCACTCCGTCGTCTTGCAGGACAGCAAGGGAGCCGACCTTGTTTCCCTGCCTCTCGCATACAACCTCGGGGATCTGCAGTTCCCCTTCGATCGCACGATCAGTGAAGACGGTAAGACCCTCACACTGACACCGATCACCGATTCGGCGAAGGCAACACCTCGACCCGAGAGTACGCCTGCGGCAAAGGAATGGACGCCGGTAGCTTCGCCCGAGGAGAATGATCGGGCGATTGCGCACTTCCAGAGTCAGCTCGGTCTCGGCACTCAGGTCGGCAGCTTGCTCGGCACCATCGTCGGCGCCGGAATCGGTTGCGCTGTCGGTGCTCCGCTGGGCTTGACCATCGTCGGACTCCCCGTCGCTGCGGCACTGTGCCTGGGTGGTCTCGCAACAGGAGCCGGAATCGGCGGTGTCGCCGGAACGATCCTCGGTGGCGGCGGCGCGGCTGTCGTAGCCGGCATCGACCTCGTCAACACACTGAATGCGCCTGCCGGAACGACCGTCTGGGCCCAGTAGCCACTTGGTGGGTCAGTCGTTGCTCCACGGAAAACCCCGCCCGTCCGTATGAGGACGAGCGGGGTTTTTCGATTCCACGGACAGGCGGATTTACTTGGTGCCCCCAGTCGGACTCGAACCGACACTTGACGGATTTTAAGTCCGTTGCCTCTGCCAATTGGGCTATGGGGGCCTTGACGCACCCGACTGGTCGGGTGCGTCGGGAATCAGACTATCGGGTGGGTCTGAGCTATCGACATCGCGATGCCGTCGAGGATGTCGTGTTCGCTGACAACCAGTTCGGTGATCCCGGCTTTGGCTTCGAATGTCTGAGCCAGCACCGTGGTGATGATCGCTCCGCCGCCGATGACGTCCACCCGCCCCGGATGCATCGGGCCGAAGGCGGCGCGATCAACCCGAGGCATGGCGGTAAGTCGCTCGCACACCTCGAAAAGTTGCTTGAACGGAATCCTCGACAGGTGCACCTTCTCGGCGTCGTACTCCGGAAGTTCCTGAGCAATCGCGGCCAGCGTCGTCATGGTTCCAGCGACACCCACCCAGGTGTGCGCCTTCTCGACGGGGACGGCCTCGAATGCCTCGGCCAATTTCGCGGTCGCAAAAGCCGTCGCCTCGGAAACCTGCTCTGCCGTAGGCGGATCCGACGGTAGGCACCGCTCAGTGACGCGCACACAGCCGATGTCGGTGGAGTACGCAGCCTGGACGCCCGACGCGTCGCCGAGGACAACTTCGGTGGACCCGCCGCCGAGATCGACTACCACAAAGGGGCCCTCGGACGGATCAAGTTCTCCCACAGCACCACCGAACGAGAGTCGCGCCTCTTCGTCGCCGGTGATCACCTCTGCTCCGGATCCGGGAATCACCGCACCGAGCACGTCCCGCGTCATCGTGAAGAAGTCTTCCCGATTCGCAGCGTCGCGAGTAGCCGACGTCGCGACCATTCGAACGGCGGTTGCTCCGGCATCGGCGATCATCGACGCGTACTCGACCAGCGCGACCCGGGTGCGCTCGATGGCCTCGGGCGCGAATGTCCCTGTCGCATCAACACCTTGACCCAGTCGCACGACGCGCATCTCGCGCCGGACATCGACCAGACGGCCGTCGGCGCCGACGTCGGCGATCAGCAGTCGAATGGAGTTGGTACCGCAATCGACTGCGGCAACACGGCGAGTCACCGGTCGGCGGTGTCGGCGTCGTCGATGCCAGGCCAGTCCGCGGGAATTGCAGTTCCGCGGAGCTTTCCGTGGCCGGCCAAGGCAACGGACTCGTCACCGAGCGGATTGACGCCGGGACCCTTGGCAAGCGAATGCGCCATCAGCACGTGCAAGCACTTGACGCGATCCGGCATCCCGCCACCGGCAAAGTCGGTTCCGAGAGATTCGATCGCGTCCCGCTCGGCAAGGTACGACTCGTATGCCCGTCGGTAGGCCGCGGCAAGTTCCGGATCCTGGGTCAGGCGTTCGGTCATTTCACGCATGACGCCGGCGGATTCCTGACGGCTCGCTTCGGCCGTCAGTCGCGGGTCGGTGAGGTAGTACAACGTCGGGAACGGTGTTCCGTCCGGAAGTTTGGGGGCAGTCTTGACGACGCCGGGCTGACCGTCCGGGCTGCGGTACGCGATCTCGATCACTCCGCGTGGCTCACGGCCCAATTGAGCGGCAACGGCGTCGAGATCCGCTTGTGAAACCTGTGGGGAATTTTCGGACGTGTTGCTCACCCGGTGGGTACTCCTTGTTCTTCTGGCTCTATCGGCGCCAACGGCATCGGGGCCGGTGTCGTCGTCTCGGGAACCACTGGCGGTTCCGAAATCGTTTGCCACAGATCGCGATACCACGGACCTGTCAGCGGTGTTTCCTTTTCCTGCTTCTTCTCGGGTTCCTTGTAGTCGCCGGGAAGCTGAACCTGAAACGGGGTCTCGCCCGGTTTGACGTACCGAAGGCGTTCTCGTGCAAGAGCTTCGATGTACGCAGGGTCGTCGAAGCGCGCGTTCTGGCCCTGCAGCTTTCGCAGTTCTTCCTCGAGCACCTGACGTTCGGCCGCCACCTGCGCGGCATCCGAACGCTGGCTGATGTACGTACGCAGCGGCACTGCCAGTGTCAGCGCCAGCATGAGCACAACCATCGCGAGCACAACGGCCCGACTGGTGGACAAGCCGAAAATGGTGTTGTCCGACTTCGGAAGCCGAGACCAGAACTTGTTGGTTCCGCTCTTCCCCCGGGCCGACCTCGACCCACGCGCCGACGCTTTCTCGGCGGAGACCCCCGGTTGCGCGGGGTCTGTCGCAGCGGAATCAACTGCTGCCGGATCGACCGAAGATGCCGGTTCCGACGCGCGTGGGCGTCGAGCGCTGTCACGACGCGCACGCGACGGTGTGTCCCCACGACGGGAACCACGACCCCCCGGACTTCCGCCGGGGGATCGTGGCTTACCGCGCTGTGCAGACACTACTGAATCTTAGATTTCGGTCAGGCCTCGAAAGCGAAGCGCGGGAACGCAACCTCGCCGGCGTAACGTGCTGCGTCGCCGAGGTTCTCCTCGATACGCAGCAGCTGGTTGTACTTGGCGACGCGCTCGCTGCGTGCCGGAGCACCGGTCTTGATCTGGCCGCTGCCGACGGCAACTGCGAGGTCGGCGATGGTGGTGTCCTCAGTCTCGCCGGAACGGTGGCTCATCATCGTCTTGTAGCCGTTGCGGTGAGCGAGATCGACGGCGTCGAGGGTCTCGGTCAGAGTGCCGATCTGGTTGACCTTCACCAGGAGTGCGTTTGCCGCACCCTTGACGATGCCTTCTTCGAGGCGCTCGGGGTTGGTGACGAAGAGGTCGTCGCCGACGAGCTGGACCTTGTTGCCGATCTGATCGGTGAGTGCGACCCAGCCGTCCCAGTCGTCTTCGTCGAGCGGATCCTCGATGGAAACGAGCGGGTAGGCGTCGATGAGCTCGGCGTAGAACGCCGCCATCTCGGCCGCGGTGCGGTTCTTGCCCTCGAACTTGTAGCCGGTGCCGTCGGTGTAGAACTCGGTGGCGGCGACGTCGAGAGCGAGCGCGACGTCGGTGCCCAGCTTGAGGCCGGTCTTGTTCACGGCGATCGTGATGAGGTCGAGTGCTTCCTTGGTGCCCGCGACGTCGGGAGCGAATCCGCCTTCGTCACCGAGACCCGTGGAGAGGCCCTTCTCCTTGAGGACCGACTTCAGGGAGTGGTAGACCTCGGCACCCCAGCGCAGCGATTCCTTGAAGCTCGGTGCGCCGATGGGAGCAACCATGAACTCCTGGACGTCGACACCGGTGTCTGCGTGCGCGCCACCGTTGAGGATGTTCATCATCGGGACAGGGAGAACGTGAGCGTTGGGGCCACCGACGT
Organism: Rhodococcus sp. AQ5-07; assembly: GCF_009707305.1. Classification (NCBI taxonomy): domain Bacteria; kingdom Bacillati; phylum Actinomycetota; class Actinomycetes; order Mycobacteriales; family Nocardiaceae; genus Rhodococcus; species Rhodococcus sp. AQ5-07. The sequence continues at coordinate 3,030,799 of NZ_CP046099.1, forward strand.
AGCGGAACAGCTCGAGGCCCGAGGACTCGGCAGCGGCGCGAGCCACGGCAAGCGAGGCACCGAGCAGAGCGTTTGCGCCCAGACGCGACTTGTCCGGGGTGCCGTCTGCGTCGAGCAGCGCCTGGTCGACCGTGCGCTGCTCGGTTGCGTCGATGCCGATGATGGCCGGAGCGATCTCGCCGAGCACAGCCTCAACGGCCTTCTCGACGCCCTTTCCGCCGTAGCGTGCGCCACCGTCGCGCAGTTCGACGGCTTCGTGCTCACCGGTGGAAGCACCGGACGGCACCGCAGCCCTGGCGAAACTTCCGTCTTCGAGCAGAACCTCGACCTCAACCGTGGGGTTGCCACGTGAATCAAGGATCTCGCGAGCTCCGACCTGCTCAATACTGGCCACTGTGTGGTTCTCCTTCGAATGGGCTTCGCATTGGGGCACGCTCTGCGTGCTTGACACTTGGGCTCCGACCCCTCCGGTCGAAAGAGGACCACGATCGCGGCTGGGCCTCTGCAGTGCCAGCACCTCTGTAGTGCCAGCACACAGCCTAACCGCACGGGCCGAAGGCTTCTTTATCGACGCGCGGTCACGGGCCCGACCTGCGGATCGATCGCCGTCAGTCCGGCCGTACCCCGACTGAATACGCCGACGCACGATCACGAACGAGCGCGAGATAGTCGCCCGAGAGGTTGTACGCCATGAGCGCCTGCTGCCACCCGGCAGCGGCAGTGAGGTCTCCCCCGCGTGCACACAGGTAACGAGCGGCGGTGAGGGCAGCGTCGTCGATGTTGTCCGGGTCCACCCGGCCGTCGCCGTTGGCGTCGACTCCCCATTTGAGCCACGTCTCAGGGATGAACTGCATGGGCCCCATCGCACGGTCGTGCACTGGATCGCCGTCCATCGCCCCGCCGTCGGTGTCGGGGATCTCGGCAACTCCCGGGCCACCGTCCAGAGGGATTCCCCGAATCGTCGGGGCGACCTGGCCGAACGCATCGACCGACGAACCGTCGTAGGTCCCGTGGCGGCTCTCGACGCTGCCGATACCGGCCAATGTCGTCCACCCGATTCCGCAGCTGGGAAGCGTCTCGGCCATGACCGCAGCGGCGTACCCGTATGCCTCGAGTGCCGTCGTCCCGATCCCGATGTCGTCCGACAATCCCGCGGCCCAGTCGGCGAGTTGATCAGCACTGCGGCCGGGGGCATTGATGTCGATCGGCGGCGTCGGAGAGCCTGTACCTGGGGGTATGCCCTCCGGAATGGCTACTTTCGGTTCGTTCGATCCACACGCCACGATGCCTGCGCCCAGCAAGGCTGTTCCGGCAGCTACTGCGGCTACGACTCTCGAGAGACGCCGGGGACTTCTGCGGGCTGCGGGAGTTCGGTACACCCTTCCATCATCCACATGCGAGCGAAGTACTCCCGAACCCATTGGTAAAGAACAGCAAAAGTACAGGTCAGGGCGTGGTTCACCACCGATTGTGGAGTATCTTCTTCTGAGTTAAGGCTGGCCTAGCCTCATAAGTTCGTCAGAAGCTGTCGCACTCACTCAGTCAGGAGTCGCCCGTGCCCGTGTCGGTACTCGCTGCCGCGAGCACACCATCAGTTGCCACCCAGTTATTCGGCAGTGGCCTGATCGGTCTGCGCGAAGGCCTCGAAGCGGGCATCGTGGTGATGATTCTCGCTGCCTACCTCGTGAAAGCTCAGCGCAGGGATGCACTCAAATGGGTGTGGCTCGGCGTCGCGATCGCCGTCGCAATGGTGGCGATCATCTTTTTCGCGATCCACTACGGAACGTCGACGGTCGACGGCCTGACCGCAGAGATCATCGCGGGCGTTGCCTCCCTGGTCGCCGTCGTCATCGTCACGATCATGGTCCTGTGGATGCGCACGGCTGCGAAGAACATTTCCGGCGATCTGAAAGCGGGGATGGAGAAGGCGTTGATCGCCGGCCCCGTCGCCATCTTGTCGCTGTCGTTCTTCGCGGTCGGTCGTGAAGGCGTCGAGACAGCGTTGCTCATGGTCGGTTACGCCGAGAACACCGCAGGCAGCTCCTGGCCGTTGGTCGGACTGCTCCTCGGAATTCTCCTGGCCGCCGTCTTGACCGTCGCCATGTACTTCGGCGCCCTCCGGCTCAACCTGACGACGTTCTTCCGGTACACGGCGATCTTCCTCATCGTCGTAGCCGCCGGAATCCTCTCGTACGGTGTTCGCGCTCTACAGACCGGAAATGTGCTTCCGGGCGGTTCGAATCTCGCGTTCAACCTGACGCCCGGCTACGACCCGTCGACCTGGTACGGCACCGTCCTCGCCGGAATCTTCAACTTCCGCCCGGATCCGACGGTCCTGCAAGCCGTCGCGTGGGTCGTCTACCTCGTAGTCGTCCTAGCGCTCTTCCTGCGTCCCCTTCCGTCGAAGCCAACCGAGCCGACGGCCCCGCCTGCGCACGACACACACGTTCCCGAAAAATCCTGAGAGGCATTGCCGACATGCGTAAATCCACCCTCGTACTGGCCACGGCTGCGGTACTTCCCTTCTCCCTCGCCGCGTGCACCGAGAAGACGACGGCGAGCGACGGCGACATCGTCGTCACGGCCACCGACGATTCGTGTGACGTCAGTGCCACCACCGGGACCACTGGCAGTTCGACGTTCCAGGTGACGAACAACGGCTCGAAGGTCACCGAGTTCTACGTCTTCGCCGAGGGTGATCGAGCGATGGGCGAAGTCGAGAACATCGGCCCCGGCCTTACCCGGCAGCTGATCGTCTCTCTCCCCGAGGCTGCGACCTATCAACTCGCGTGCAAGCCGGGCATGGTCGGAACCGGCATCCGCCAGGACTTCGTCGTCACGGGCGATTCGCAGGCGGCCACCGACGAGAGCGGACAACTCGCCGAAGCTGCCGACGGCTACCGGCGGTACATCCGCAGCCAGATCGTCGCGCTGCAGGACACCGCAGCTCAGTTCGTCGCCGCCGTCCAGTCCGGCAACGTCGACCAGGCGAAGGCACTGTTCCCGATCGCACGTACCTACTACGAGCGCATCGAGCCCGAAGCCGAGAGCTTCGGCGAACTCGATCCCAAGCTTGACCTGCGCGAAGCGGACCTGGAGCCCGGTCAGGTCTGGACGGGATTCCACCGCCTCGAGAAGGATTTGTGGGTTACCGGACTTCAGCCGGATACCAACGCAGTCGCCGATCAACTGCTCGAAGACATTCAGTATCTTGCCGACCAGGTGAACGCCGAGGACTACACGATCGATCCAACCAAGATCGCCGGCGACGCCCAAGGACTGCTCGACGAGATCTCGACTTCCAAGATCACCGGAGAGGAAGACATCTTCTCGCACACCGACCTGTGGGACTTCCAGGCCAACGTCGACGGCTCACAAGCGGCGATCGCGGCACTGAACCCGATTCTGCAGGAACGTAATCCCGAGCTCGCCCAGCGCATCGCGGACCGCTTCGCCGACCTCGACGCCGCTCTGGCGCAGTTCCGCGTCGGCGACGGATTCGTGTACTACGACACCGTCACCGAAGCGCAGCGTCAAGAACTCTCGCGTAAAATCGATGCTCTGTCCGCCGAGGTCAGCCAGGTCCAGGAAGTAGTCGCGGGACAGTAGATGACTGATTCACCAGAAGGCACACCCGCTGCGGAAAACGCAGCACCGCATGCGGTCTCACGGCGCCGACTGTTCGGCGCCGTGGGGGCCGGCGCCGTCCTGGCCGGTGCCGGTGCCGTCATCGGGCGGGTGACCGCCGACGAGAATTCCGGCACCGATCACGCAGACGTGGTGGCATTCCGCGGCGAGCATCAGGCAGGCATCACGACGCCGGCCCAGGATCGCATGCACTTCGTCGCTTTCGATGTGACGACGAAGTCGCGCGACGAACTGATCACGCTGCTGCAGACGTGGACGGCGATGGCCGAACGAATGACGGCGGGTCAGGAAGCAATCGAGGACGGAGCGACCGGCGACGGTCCGTACGCGCCACCGAGCGATACCGGTGAGGCACTCGATCTCGCGCCGTCGCAACTCACCCTGACCATCGGATTCGGACCGTCACTTTTCGACGACCGTTTCGGGCTCGCAGACAAGAAACCTGCTGCCCTGCTGGATCTCCCCCACTTCCGCGCGGACAACCTCGATCCGAATCGCAGCGGGGGCGACATCGCCATCCAAGCGTGCGCCAACGATCCCCAGGTTGCCGTCCATGCGATCCGCAACCTCGCGCGAGTCGCTTTCGGGACCGCGTCGGTCAAGTGGTCACAACTCGGGTTCGGGCGAACGTCCTCGACCTCGACGACGCAGGCGACACCACGAAATCTGTTCGGGTTCAAGGACGGAACAGCCAACATCAAGGCGGAAGATCCAAACGCACTCGCCCAGCACGTCTGGGTTGATCCCACTGACGATCAGGCCTGGATGGCAGGCGGCTCATTCCTCGTCGCCAGACGAATCCGCATGCTGATCGAGCAGTGGGATCGCGCAGTACTCAAGGAACAGGAAGCTGTCATCGGCCGCTCCAAACGCAGCGGAGCGCCACTCGGCGGCAAAGACGAGTTCGACGAACTCGATCTCGATTCCAAAATGGGCCACGACTTCGTCATCCCGGAGGATTCACACGTGCGCCTGGCCTCTGCCGAGGAACTCGGTGGGATTCAGATCTTGCGCCGCGGATACAACTTCACCGACGGCTCCGACGGCTTCGGCCACCTCGACGCGGGACTGTTCTTCGTTGCGTACTGCCGGAATCCGGTCGAGCAATTTGTTCCGATGCAGCAAAACCTTTCACGACACGATGCGCTGAACGAATACATCCAACACGTCGGTTCTGCCGTCTTCGCGTGCCCCGGCGGTCTCGCCGACGGCAAGGACTGGAGTTCCCAGTTGTTCACCTGATGCGCGTCTCCGGGTTCAGTATCTCCACGAACGCACCAAATTGACCGGTGCCCGATTCCGCTCGGTCAGTGGATCGATTGCCTTGGTCGTGGTCGGCGGCAACAACTCGGCGGTAGGTACCGGCGCGACAATCTCCGTTGTTTGGGTCAGCGGTGGTTCCGCCTGCGCAGGATCCGAGAACGGGCGCAGCACCGCCCACGCGAGGAAGCTGGTCAGTGCAACCAGCGAGAACCCAACGCCCACAAGGATTTGCATTCTCCCAAGCCCACTAGAGGGCAGCGAATCCGATTCCGTGCCTTCCTCGGTTTCACCGACACTGCGCACAACGGCCTGATCGGAAGACATGTCTACCGCATCCGTTGCGATTTCCGAGTCGGAGACGCCCGAAACCGAGACTTCCGAAACCGCGACTTCCGAAACCGCGACTTCCGAAACCGCGACTTCCGAGCTGAGGTGCTCCTGATGTAAGACCTCGGCTATCAATGCTGCACCCTTGGCCGAGGCGAGCTCGGGCTCGGCCGGCCTGATCACCGGTACCGAAAACTCCCGCTCGAGTATCTTCTCCACCAGTGAAATTCGGGCGCCTCCTCCGACGAGAACCAAAGCGTCAGGGACACACCGGGCTCGAGCCGCAACTTCTCGGATCACCATCAGCGTGTCTTCGACTTCCCGCGTGACAACCGAATCAAAACGGATGCACATGGATTCGGGAACGGGCATCACCTGCGCACGACGGGAGCCACTGGCGAGGTATTCCTTGACTTCGCGGGCGTCGAACGCTGCATCAGCGTCGAGGGTTGCATCAGCCGTGGTTGCGGAGAGTAACTCCACGACTACCCCGTCGAGTCTGTCACCAGCGAGCGCCGTCGACCGCGTGGACGCGATAGTTGTCGCGGTTCCGATCTCGATCATCGAGACAGTCACCCCGGTTCGACCGATATCGAGAACTGTCAGTAACCGAAAACCTTCGGCCGCACCCGAAGTCCGTACCAGCGCGACAACGGCCACCGCTTCCGACACCGTGACAGCACCCTCGATACCTCGGGCACGCAGTTCTGATTCGAGCGCCACGTTCTGCCGCTCGTCAGGAACCGCGATGACCATCCGTGACGTGTCCCCGCGAACCGCAGCAACTAGGTGAATCGCGGCTGTCCTCACCGGAGAGGCGTCGTATGCGTCTACCGTCCGAGTCAGGAATCGACCGCTCGCGGATCCGGTTTCCGGCTGAGAGTCGGCCCGAACAATACGAACCGATGCAGCGCCCAACGACGCACCGAACACTGGATCCATCGCTGTACGCACCCCCATATCCAACTCTTGCACTGCTTATTCGTCGCAAAACATACTTGCGGTATGTTATCCGTAGCGGGAAGTTTACCGGATCCTCGGGAAACCGGAGAACTACGCGAAACTGGCAGGCTGAATCAATGTGTGGAGAGGTCCTTGAACAAGTCGATGGCCAACATGACAAGCGCGATGTCCGCACTACACGTCCCTCATCTCACCCCGCTGGAGACCACCCCTCGACACTTCCGCCACCGCCAGACACCGACCGGGATTCGCACGATTGACACGTGGATTCCAGGCCCAGGCGATAGGGCTCTGTTCGCCTCGCTTCACCTGCCTTCGGATGGTGCCGTGCGCGGCGCCGTCGTCATATGTCCACCCCTTGCGAAGGAACATATCAGCGCTTACCGGGGACTACGCCAACTCGCCCAAGAACTTGCCGAGTACGGATTCCTCGCGCTTCGTTTCGACTATGCAGGACAGGGTGATTCATCCGGCTGCCAGGATGACCCGCTCGCAGTTGCGCAATGGCAAGCCAGCGTTGCGGCAGCCGTTGCGTACGCGCGGCGCGCGGGCATCGAGTCCGTTGCCGTCACAGGTTTGCGCGCAGGGGCACTGATCGCGGCGGCCACCGTCGATACGCTTGGCGACCTACATGCGATGGTCTTGTGGGATCCGGTCATATCCGGTCGGTCCTACGTTCGCGAACTGACTTCGCTGTACCGCGTTTCGGTCGACGACAACCCTCACCACGACGATTGCACATCCATCGTCGGCGGCGTGCTTGATTCCGCTGCGGTGAAAGACCTTTCCGGACTCGACCTCAGCACCTTCGATCCGGGTTCCTCGACGAAGGTCCTCGCCGCGATTCGCCCTGAATTCGCTGCTTCGCCCCGCACTGTTCGGATGCTCGAGCGATCCGGCGCAGAACGCATGTTCGTCGAACGCCAGAATCAGTTCGTATCCCCCAGCAGTTTCGTACTCTCGGTGCCAACGCACGACATCAAACAGATTTCGAGTTGGGTGTCACGTCAATTCGGCGAGGACAAGACTGTCGTCGATCCAGAGATCACGTCGGCGGCGCATGTCGCGACGGCTGACGACGGCGAAGAAGTCTGGGAAACCTTGGAAAGACGGTCCACCGGATCACTCTTTGCAATCTCCACCGCCTCCCGCACGACTAGAAGTCACGCTGCCACTGCGGTCTTTCACAGCACCGCGAACGAACACCGGATCGGGCCGGCCAGGCTGTGGGTCGAGTCCGCTCGAACTCTCGCAGCGCACGGCATCCGCTCGGTTCGCTTCGACAGGATGGGCACAGGAGACAGCGGAACTGTCCTCACCGACGAGAACACCCCCATCGTGTCTCCGGAAGCGCGCCGCAATGTGTTGGATCTGATTGACACCCTCGACGTACCGCCGTCCCGCCGGATGCACGTCGGAATGTGTTCCGGCGCATGGATGGGTGCCTACGTGGCAAGCCAGCGCGGCGCACGGTCCGTGGTGCTTCTCAACATCGTGAATTGGTCGATCAACAATCGACGACCACCAGTGAAGAAAGCACATGTCGATGCAATGGAGTCTGACGTTGCAAACCGAATTTTCGTCGTGGCCAGAACAATTCGCAACGCCGGACGACGAGCCCAGCGGTACGTGCCTTACCCCGTGTGGCTCGGTCTCGGCTTCCTCGGACTGGTCAACGCCCCTGAGTCGATGCTTCGCACCTTGACCCGCCGCGGGACGAAGACCGCAGTGTCCCTCGCGCCTGAAGACGAAGCGTGGTTCGAGGCGAACAGAGGCAGACAAGGTGTCACGCGTCTTTCGAGGTCGAAGAATCCCCCGCACGTCTTGTTCTCAGGCTCCGGTGATCACAATCTGTTCCATCGCAGTTCTCGAGAACGCGTCGGCCGGTTGATAGTTGCCTCTGCACTCGATGCGTTCGGAGACCGAAGACTCGCCGTGTCGAAGCACGACAAGGAGGGACTCGGAGCATGATGCGCACGTCTACCCGGGACGGAATTCGAACGTCGTCCTACGTATTCGTAGTCGTTGCAGCGACAACCGCGGCGCTTCTGACCGGTTGCGCTTCCGACACAGCGCCCGCCGAACCGGCTCCGACGTCCGCACCTCTTCCTTCGATCAGCGCCGACGCCGTCGCGGCCAGAGGCAAACTCGAAAGCACGTCCGCGTTCGACAACGTCGATCCACTGATAACCGGCGTGGGCGCGACTGCCCACCAGATCACGTACCGATCAACCTCAGGCACGGACGGAAGCTCAACGATCGTCTCTGGAGTCGTCTTCGTTCCGGAAGGCGATCCACCACCCGGCGGGCGGTCTGTTGTCACCGTCGGTCACGGCACAACGGGAGTGACTGCGGAGTGCGGACCTTCGATGCACCCGGATCTCCTGGGCTACGCGAGTACGATCGTCCCTTTGATGAAACTGGGATTCGTGGCAGTCATGACCGACTACCAAGGGTTGGGTCCGGCAGGCGGCATCACCCCGTACCTCGATCCGAACACCAGCGCGTTCAACCTGATCGACGGAGTTCGCGCGGCGCGAGAAATGGTCCCGGACACGTCCGGGAAATGGGCAGGACTCGGCGTGTCGATCGGTGGGCAAGCCACATGGGCGGCGGCAGAGTTGTCCGGTTTCTACGCGCCCGAATTGAATTTTGTCGGATCGGTAGCGCTGGCTCCGGCCGCAGATCTTTCCAAGCTCGCCGACTTGGCCCAGTCGCAGTGGCTGACGCATGAACAGCAGATCATGATGTCGTACGTAGTATCTGGGCTGACCGTCGCTCGACCCGGCACCGATCCAGGCAACTACCTACACGGTGCGCTGTCGAGTAACTCTGAGATGTGGTTGGCATGTGCGGGCCCGGCGTTGAAAGAACGCGGCGAACAAGCATCACGACTGAATCCCGCCGATACCCTGCCGAGCTCCGACGAGGCCGGAGCAGTCCTGCGCGACTGGCTCACATCGATCGCCCTTCCGCAGCGTCCGGCCGGAGGACCACTCCTGGTCATCAACGGCGACGCTGATCAGACGATCCGCCCGCAGTGGGTGCAAGAGGCCGTCGACAATGCCTGTGCGTTCGGCGATTCGGTGCAGCACATCGTCAGGGCAGGCCAAACTCACAACAATCTGGATCCGGGGTCCGAGACCGCAGTCTGGCTCCAAGCGCGCTTCAGAGGCGAGCCACCGCCGTCGGACTGCTGACTATCGTCGAAAACTCGAATCGACCAGGTACTCCATGTTCTGAACCGCAGGAGTGGATGCGACGTCGGCATGTGTCTTCGCCGAAGACACTTCCGTCCCGTTCCGAACCACGCTGACCGAGACGGCGCCGACTGCCGATGGAACCGTGCAGATGTCCATCCCTGTATCGGCCCTGCACGTGGTCGTCGTACCGCCGACCGTAACTTTCACTTCGGCACCATCGACCAAGAAGGTCAAAACCTCGATCGTGTCGCGAACCGGGGACGACCCCGCACGCAGAATCATCGGCGATACCGAGGGTAGTGCGGGTTGCGCGGACGACAGCTGGTTCCGATAGGTGACGTACGCGATATCACGTGTAATCGCCGGTGCCGTTCCGGTCTTGAACCAGTCGACAAAATATGCGTTCAGATCGAGCAGCGCACGACCGTGCCCCTCGCTCGGTGCAAACGCCGTACCTTCGCTGTAGTCGTTCCACGAAATTAGTTGCACCCATTCGCTATCCGATTCGCGCGCAATCTGCCAGGTGTTTCGGAGATTCCCAGTGTTCTGCGCTTCGTCGAAAACCGATTGGCTGGGACGCGCATCCTGGAACGAGACCGACTGCATCCATATCTTGCCGAGAGCGTGCGCTCGGTTCACCTGATCCAGTGGCGAGCCGATCCCGGTGTCCGTCACTGGATTGAAGGAAGGGTTACGTCCACCCCACGTCGACATTCCGTAGCTTATCGACGCGAATGAATCCATATTCGTGGTGGAGTTCAGGAAGAGTGGAACGAAGGCCACCTCGATCCCGTAGCGGGCCTTCATGATTTCGAGAAACTGCGACCACCACGCCGGGTCGTGTTTCTCGGCAAGAAACGGCGAAATCACCACCCGGTTGTCCGTCAATCGAAAAACCGACGGCGATGACGCGTACTGCGACAACTCGCCTGCCAGATTCGCGGGGTCCAATGTGCCGAGTTCGCCGTTCATATCCGGCATCAGCATTATTTCGAACGCAGGATCAACCGCAGCCGAAGCAGCGAGAAGTTCGGACGGAACGGACGAAGACCACAACGGGTTCGACGACTTCGTCAGAATGTCAACCGAGAACCCACTGATTCCTGCGTCGATTGCCTGCCGCACTTCATCTTCGAGATCTCGCTGCCTCCACTGTGGGTCAGCTGAAACGGGCCGTGGTTGCGGCCGGTCTCGAAGAAACCCTCCGAATGCGGCGTATGAACCTCGTTCACCGTTCGGATTGAGATACTGAGTGGCGTAATAGTCTTCGCCCGACGGTAGGTTGTCGATCGAAAGGGGATACGGCGGGAAGTAGTGCGCAAAGACCATTTTGCCGGTCGACTGTCCGTTGTCCGGAAGCTCGACGGCGGGATGTGATGACACCGCCACGTCAACCCTCGCGTTTGGGTCCACCCCACCAGAGAGCCTGAGGCCGGACGCTACGAGAAGCGCTGACGACACCAGCGCAATGCCGATTGCAACTGCACGAAATTTCCTGCCCCGCGAACCTTCGATACTCACCCGTTTCCGTTTTCGAGCATCGGCGTTCACCGAATCAGCCACCCCTTCTCACACACGGCCTTACGACGCAATGTCCGGTGAGTTGACATCCCGAACCTGGAAATCGAATTCCAATTCAATTCTGCTGCACAGAATCCGAAGCTTGCGTGGGGTGACTCGACATGGAATCGGAATCGCCGCTTTCACCAGGTGATCTTACCTGCCGCTCATCGGTCGGCAACTCGTCGCTCGACCGGTTTACCTTCGGCGCGACTTTCGTCCGGAGCATCGAGCGCGGGATCGCCACCGTGGGACTGTCCAGATCACTCCGCGTGTAGCGCTCTTCGGTCTCTGCCGGCTCCCATTCGTCGAAATCGATTCGCACACCGTCGGCAATAGATTCACCGGAATCGGCCGAATCATGCTTGTCCACTTCATTCTTCCCGGTCGAGCCCATGCCCGGTTCTGTATGGACCGAATGCGCAGCGGCTCCCCGTTCGACGGGGGGCCACGCGCCGACTCGTTCATTCGATGCATCATTAACCGGAGGCTCGCTCGGCGAAGGCTTGTCGACCACGCTCACTCGGCTGCGGCCCTTGACCGAGCCACTACGTCCGGCACCCGTCAGCACAGCACCCAACAAGTTCGCGCCGGTAGCGCGCAGAGTGGCCACTGCCCCTTCCACCTCGTCCACCGACGAAATACTCTGTGTTGAAACAAGAACCACACCGTCGACGACTGAGCCGATCACAGTCGAATCGGTATAGAGCGATAAAGGTGGGCCCACGACGATCGTGTACTCGAAATTCTCGGTGACCTCCAAAAGCACCTCGCGTGCTGAGACCGATGCGATGGCGTCACCGGAATCGGATCGTATCGAGCCGGCGGGCAGCAGGGTCAATGAGCGACCAGGTACCTGAACGAGCGCGTCCACGAGCGGAATTGCGCCGGCAAGAACGTCGGAAAAGCCGGCTGCCGGTTTCATCCCCAAGTATGAATCCAAGCTCGGCGACCTCAAGTCACCGTCCACCAACAGTACTCGACGTCCCGCTTCGGACAGGACAACCGCGAGATCGGCTGCGATGCACCCCGCAGGCTCCGAGTACCGAGGCGAGGCGATAAGGACCGAACGGATCGCGTCGGCACTCGGGCCGGCGAACTCGATACCTGTCCTGAGCTTGCGTATCGACTCGGCATAGGCGGTCGCGCCGTCGGCGGGGAATGTCAACGCGTGAGATCCCCGCGAAGCCGATTCCGGAACTGTCGCCAAAATCGGTACACCCGCAACGGCCGAGAGCATGGAAGCGCTTCGAACGGATCGATCGAGCCGCCCGAGGAGCACCCGGACGCCGACGCCGACGACCAGGCCACCGACGAGGCCGAACAGGGACGTCATCACGAGATTCGAACCCCCACTGGCATCTTCAGCGTTCGCCTCGGTGACCACCTGGACAGACGTATTCGGACGTCCACCACCGTTAGGGGTCTCCAACTGCCCGACATATTGTGCAAAATTCTTCGCATACGCATTGGCGATACCAGCCGATCCTTCGGCCGTCGAATCCGTGACAGAGACCTGCAAGAGCACAGTTTTCTCCACTGCTGCCGCCGAGACCTGCGAGGCCAACTCGTGTCCGCTCATTGGAAGACCCAGGTCGTCGATCACCTTGACCGCGAGATCGTCGCTCGAAAACAATTGGGCATAGGTCGCCGCTCGTTGTTGAGAAAACAGATCGCCCTGATAGGCACCGGCCGAGTCGGCGCTGATCGGCGAGCCGATGAACAGCACAGTTGTCGACGTGTACGAAGACGGACTCGAAATGGCCATGAAAGCACCGAGGATCAAGCCGAACATCGCGAAGACAGGTACTGCCCACCCCCGCCTCAGGATTCGCGCGGCAGAGCTGAGTGCATTCATGTGTTCGCCTTTCTTGGAGACCGCTGTGTGCGTGTGTCTCCGTCGCGCCGTGGCGTGTGACTTGCCACCGAGTCAGTTGTTTCGGGCCGACCGCCGGGCAACACTGCCCCTCGCCGCCCTCGGCGTGTGGTGGTCAGGAGGACCGAACCTTCGATTTTCGCACCTGCGATTTCCAGATCGTGAATCTTCGTCATCAAGTCCTGCCTGTTCGTCGAATGAGACTGAACGACAAGGATTATCGAACGACACACCTTGGCCAATCGGCTCGAGTCAGCGTACTGCGTCCCGCCGGAGTCGAAGACAACCACAACGTCGAACCTGGCACTCAGATCTCGCAACATGCGTCCGAACGACTCCGACTCGAAGACTCGCTCGGGAGTTTCGGTCGGCGAACCGCTCCGGAGGAGAGTCGGCTGCAGCGGTGTCGAGATCAGAACATCGTCGAGGACGCTGTCCGACATGACGATGTCGGTGACCCCCAACTCGATATGAGCACGCGAGGATCGGAAGTTGCAGTCGACGAGAACCACCGAATACCCCAGAGCGCAAGCAGCATCGGCGATACCGCCAGCTGCGAACCTGCTGATCTCCCCCTCGTCGGCAGCGGTCACGAGCACAGGTGATGCCGGCGTGCCTGACCCGATGAGATCTCGGTTGAACTGCAGTCTCTCGAAAGAACTTCTCGATGCCGACTGAGCACCTTCCTCGGCGGACAGTCCCCTGTCACCGAGGTACGGGATGGACTCGAGCACAGGTAGACCCGTCCAGGCCGCCAATTCGTCGACACCCTGAACTGCTCTCGACCTCGCAGCAGCCAAGATCACACCAGTCACTCCAACCATCGATCCGACGACCAACCCCAGAAGAAGGTTCGGAATCGTCTGCGGGCCAGACGGGCTCGTCGGTGCTGACGCCGTGACGACAGTCAGCGGCTGAACCGTCGGGATCAAAGTCCCACTCGGCGTCTCGAGCCGCCGGATCGTCTCGTTCATCTCATCCGAAGCCGCGTTCGTCAGTTGCAGCGCCCGATCTGCACTGTCGGCGGTCCCAGAGATTTCGAGCAACACGGTGTCGGGCACAACGCGAACCGAAATGCTCTCGACGTCACGAAGACCACTCTCGCCCAGACGACTTGCGACACGGGCCGAGAAGTCGGCACCTTCCGCCAGACGCGTGTACGTACCGGCTCGTTGCTGCGAGAACTCGTCACCTTGGAAAGGGCTCGAATCGGCATTGCCCAGAGTGGTCGGTGTTCCCCACCCTGGCGTGGTGAGAAAGAGTTCGGTCGAGGACTTGAAAGTGGTCGGAGTGAGCATTGTCAACAGAACGCCTACCAGCAGGCCGAGCACTGTCGAGATGCCGACGACAATCCACCTGTCACGAAGGACTTCGAAGAAACGGGACGGGTTCATCGGAGAATCCCACCATTGGGCGCGCCGTCGCGAATCACACCGGAGGCAGTCAGCGATTCCACCAGCTTCTGAGCAATCACTGCATTCCCCACTGCATTCGGATGTACACCGTCCTCGAATTTCAGTGATTCGAGGACGACGTCGGCGTACCAACCGTCTGCAACGGGATCGATCACGGTCGCGGCAACCGATTCCCCGTAACTTCGCAGCGCTGACACGAATTGCTCGTATCCTTCGTACGGCACTGGTGTGACGTATGTCGGCACGATGATCACCAGACGCGCATCCGGCCATGCATCCCGGACGGCGTCGATGTACGACGTCATGACGGGAAACAAATCCATCGGACTCATGTGCAGATCGTTTCGCCCACCGTCCACGAAAATGATGTCCGCTCGATACCGCTCGATCGACACCGGTAGTCGATTCGCGAATCGTGTTGTAGTTCCCTGATACTCCGGTGCGCCGTCGTTGGCGAAACCGGTGCTTCCCTGTGCATCGACATTGCAGTCCCACCCCATCCGGACGCAGATGATTCTCGGGTACGCCCCGAGCCCGATTCCGTTGATGCCCGCAGTGAAGCTGTCGCCGAACCACATCGATGCCGGCGCTGTGTCCGGCGGCAACTGAGGAACCGTGGTCGCTGAGGTGAGGGCGGACCGGCCGTTTTCGGCAGCCGAATTCTGACGCACGGCCAGCGTCGTCGCACAGACGACCAATACCACCAGTAGAGCAAGACCCACGAGTTCCAGCGGGCGACGGGCAGAGATTCTCGACGAGAATCGGCTCGTCCGAGTCATCGAGTCGCCTCCCGTCGTGAGACGAAGAATGCACAGCCGATGATGACGAGGAAGTACGACATCGCTTGCAGCAGTGACCCTCTGAGAAGAATGATCAGGTAGAAGGGCAGGATGCAGGCAAGAATCGTCGGCGCCCTGGACTGGCGCAGCGACATTTCGATTCTTCTGTCCTGAATCCCTGCGATCAGGCCCAGAGCAACCATTCCGGCTATCAACGCGATCCACCCACCGTTGACGAACAACTCGGACCACAACGGCGCAGAAAGGTTCTTGACCGTGTAGTTGCGGCTCTCCGCGAGCAGGATGCCCGTGTCCGTAGCTTTGCCGGGCCAGATGGTCCGCGGAATCCAGAAAAGAACAACTCCGAGTGCCTGCTTGCCATCGGTAACCCCGTGCGTATTCACAAAGTTGACGGTGTTGTTGACCTGCGCAAATGCATCGTAGTCCGGAGACGTGAGCGATTCGAGAGGCGAGCTTGTCTTGAACTGTGCCGACGTGCTGTACCTGAACGCATCGGCGAGCGGAAAGACCAGGACAAGTGCCGCCACGGCAAGCAGGGCAACCACACGGAATCGAACGCGGGTCGCGAAGAGTCCGAAAAGTGCCGCCACGGCGAGTGCTGCAGTACCGAACAGATACCTCGCACTCGAGATCGGATTGAACGTCAACAACAACACGGCTCCGAGCACGATGGCGCAGAGAAGAAACAGACGATCCGCTCCGGGATTCTGATCACGGTATTTGACCACCGCGATGAATGCGACGAGCAAGGACATCATCGCGACGGCGCCGATGATGCTGGCGACCGTGGATTGCCCCAGCGAAGCACTCGCCTGCTCCACCACGGCACTTCGGCTCGACAGAAGCGTCCCTACACCGAGTTTCTTGATGTAGTACGCGTTGGCGACCAGGGCGCAACCGGCAAGAATCAAAACCCGAACGGGATCCACACGCACGCTCGTGGCGTTTCCCCATCGCGTGTCTCTGATTCGACGCCAGACCGCACCGGAGAACACTAATCCCACCAGGAAGCCGACGATCCCCAGAAGGACGATCGAGACCGCCGTCGAGTTGAGGGACGGATCCACTCGCGGCGTCGTAGGAGGAATCTCTCGCAGGCGGAGCTGAGCAAGTGGGGCAAGACCCATGAAGACATAGGTGAAGACCCAGAACGACATCTCGACGAGCCGACGAAAGCCCTCGCCGACAATCCACGCGTAGCGCAATCCCGAAATCGTGGTGACGGCAAGTACCGCCATCCACACGCGCCCTGGGGGTGTCGGAGTGAACTCGACGACTGCGAAAGGCACGATGATCACCATGATCACCGCGGTCCAGATCGCAATCAGTGGTGGCATCAACGAGTCTCGCCGACTGACGTCGAATTCCGCGAACTCGTGAGGCTTTGTCCGCCCGCTGGAAATTGTTTTCACGTGGTCGTCCCGGCCAGTGCGCCTGTTCGTGTTCGGCGCAGGTCGCCGGGTTCGGAACGATCAACAGTGGACGGCACGATCGCAGGGCTTTCGCGGCCAGAGTGCTTCCGTTGGGCAGCAACCACCAGGCAGACTGCGACCAAGATGGATGAGAGCGCCAGTCCGATCGCGACTCCGACCGCGGTTCCAGTGAGGGCTGCAGCCGCACTGCAGATGACAATTGCCGTGAGACTCTGGACGATTCGCAGTTTGAGCAGTCGTCCACTGGCTCCTTGAGTGCGGTAAAGATTGTAAACGCCCGCTATCCAACAGATCGCCGCGTACTCGAGTCCGAGAAACGGCAGGACATGGCGCGCCTCGGCCCAGGACTCTCCGAGAACGACCCGGCCGAGTGCATCTGGAAGGAAGGGAGCGGCAAATCCGATCGTTGCCGCCATCGCGGATGTGAGCCACGCTGCATAGCGCAGTGTGCTCCACACCTGGCGCGCGGTGTGGCCGGCCCGAACGGATTCGGGAATGACGATCAGTGGTAGCGAACTGATCAGCACGGCGAACGGACCCAGAACGGTCACTGCTCCGCGCAAAGACGCGGCAGCCACCGTTCCGATGAAGGCTGTGGACACCGCGACGATCACGATTGCGGCCAGTTGGTCGATACCGCTCTCGAATCCGAACCGGATTCGATGGGTCCAGAACGACGTCCACCAGCGATACAGACCAGTCAGTCGCGGTAGCGTCTGTACGCGAATCATCAGGTAAACGAGTGCAAGCGCTCCGGCGAGGGACCACAGCCAGATCATCTCAGCGATCGAAAGTGCCTCTGGTCGAAGCCAAGTTACGACAAGCACACCGAACGCCACACTGGCCCACAACGCGTCGCTGAAGAACGCATGTTCCGGTTCTCCCATCGACATCGCGGTGAACCGCAAGGCATCCTGCGCGAGGACAACCGGTGCGGCGACGGCGTATGCAATCCCCACCTGCGGTTCGTGCAGGAAAACAGAGACTCCGAGGGCAACGATCCCGACTACGATTCCGAAGAAGGCCGCACCCGAGATCGCATGTCTGCTCTCCGTGCGAATCCTGTTGCGGCTGTATGCACTCATCAACAGCAGCGGTGTGCCCACTGCGCCTCGAACGAATCCGAGCGCAGCCGTGAGGATGGAGAAAACGAGGATCGCCAGACCGAACTCACTCACGGACGACGGGCCTGCCATCGCGAACAGAATCAACGCGTTGCTGACACTGGACAGCACCTGATCACCCGCGCTGAACAGCACGCGCAGTTTGAGACCCGCCACGTCTCTCACCTCCCCCCTTGCGCTCGCCGCATTCCAAGACTTCGATGTTCCGCGACCGAGATTTCAAGACCTAGATCAATTTGAAACCATCGGTCGGCTCAGTTCACTCAAAACAGTCTATAGGATTGTTTACTGCGAAGTAGCCGAGGAGTACGAAGCGCCTGCAGACGCACCGTGGGACGCAGGTTTCCGCTATCGCTCGCCGAAGTAAAATCCTGTTTCCATCGTGACGTCGGCACCCGACAGGCCAGCGGCAGTCTTCACCGCCGCCATCAGTGAGGCCTTCGCGACATGTCCACCGGAATGACTGAACGTGCAATCGGAGACGTTCCCAGTCGCCCGAATGTTGATCGACAGCGCGTTCGGGGCGTAGGTCTGCATGCCACCGGAGTACACGAGTCGGCCATCCAGCTTCGCATACGGTCGATCGGCTGGGAGACGAAAACACGACATACTGGTGGTCAGAGGCTGTTCCACAATCTCGTCACCTTCGCCGGACCCACCGCTGGATCCGTGCCTGTAGTCAGCTGTGCGCGCAACCACCTCGCCTACTGATCGACGGATCAGCGCCTCACCCGACCGAATTCGCGACGACAGTTCACGCGCTACGTCCGCAGGGTCATCGACCGACCAATCGGCCCGAAATGGTATGTGACTGAACGCATTCCCATCGGTGAGCCCGAGAACCGGGGAATACGAGCGAAGGTCCGCCACCACGTGATGACTCTCGTGAGCCCCACGTCGCAACGCGGCGAGTAGTGCGCAGTAGAAGTAGACCGACGGCAATTTGCGATCAGTACTGCCCTCGAGCCGGGCGAAATACCACCACGCGCGCGAATCCAATGCATCAATGCCCGACTCGTCCGGGCGAGCAACAGGACGCGGAACCTCCTTCCGCATAGCGACAATCTGCCGTATCGCGCCGAAAGATGCTTTGGGACGAGCGACGGACATCCGAAGTCCGCCCTCGACGATCCTGCGCGCAGTCAACGGCCGCCGGTCCTGACGATCGGGCGCATAGTCAGGACTCAACCCACTCAATGCCAGAAAGAGTCGTTCCGACTTCGGCATGAACACGGTCTCGTCACCGAATCGGTGCGAGTAGATCAGTCCGAGCATTCCGGCACTTACAACCAACACGATTGTCGACGGGTCGACGAGGCGACTGTTGTGGAAGAAACTCACGAAGACCTTGTTGAATTCGTCGACATCGACGGTGTCGAACTCGTCGGGGAGATCGCCTGCCACGTCGTCGAGCACCAGATGCTCGGGTTCGATTTCGGATTCATCGACTCGGCGCACCAGCACGACGCGCACACGGATGTCGTCCGCGGGATCGAAAACATTGCTGATCCACACCGAAATCGCGTCGTCGACTACTGACGGTACAACTGTCGCAAACGCCTGCTGAGTATTGCAGCAGTAGATGTTCCCCCACGGATCAGACCTCATCATTTCCCCTCTGCCGCTGAATACACAACAAACCGCAAGACGGTCAAAGTGCGATCGAACATTCACGCAGACCATTGCATGAGCACAGAATTGCACATGGTGCGAGAGCGCAGAATCTGGACCCGCCCGGACGCACACCACCCACCTCGACGCAACTATCACCAGAATCACATCCATCCAGTTATTTTTCGGCTAAATCAGTCGTCCAGACGGTTGCATGTCGGAATCCACCAGAGCGATTCGCCCATTTTGTCGAGTCCATCCAGCTGACCAGGTTGATAAACCGCCCTACTGGCGCTTAAATAGCTTGAATAAAACCGTTTGACTGTTTAACGCGCATTTTCCCAACCGGAGGTTCGTCATCAGTACACAGACCGACCAGATGCACGAGCACCCTGTCGACGATTCGGCGATTCCCGAGTTACCGACAAGTGCCACTGTCGGCTCGCTGAACATCACAATCCTCGGCATCAACTACGCGCCGGAAACCACGGGGATAGCTCCGTACATGACGGACCTTGCCGAATCGCTCGGTGAGCGCGGACACGAGGTGCACGTTGTCACCGGGTACCCGCACTATCCGGCATGGGAAATCGACGCTTCGTATCAGGGACGGTCGATAGACGAGGTCGTGAACGGCGTTCATGTTCACCGACGCCGCCACTTCGTGCCGAACCCACCGAACGCATTGGGACGAATCAAAATGGAGCTGAGTTTCGGCGCACGTGCCGCCAGCTCCGGGTGGAACACACCTGATGTGATCGTGTGTACCAGTCCGGCATTGCTGGCCACTGCGATGGTCCTCGGACGTGCTCGGCTGACGCCCAAACGTCCGGCCATCGGGGTCTGGGTCCACGACTTGTACGGACAAGGCGTCGTGGAGACCGGCGCGATGACAGGCCGCAGTGCCCGCGCAACGTCGAAGCTCGAGGCGGCTGTCGTGAAGTCCGCCGACGGAATCGCCGTCGTCCATGACCGTTTCGTCGACCACGTCGTCAACGAACTTCACGTCCCACGCGAACGAGTCACCGTCGTTCGGAACTGGACGCATGTGGCACCGATCGATGTGGACGATCTCACCGCCGCACGCACCAGATTCGGGTGGTCGCCCGACGAAACCATAGTTCTGCACACCGGAAACATGGGCGTGAAGCAAGGTTTGGAGAATGTGGTGGAGGCGGCTCGACTCGCCGACGAGCAGAATCTGCCCATCCGATTCGTTCTGGTCGGCGACGGCAATCAGCGACCGAACCTCGAAGCCGCGGCAGTGGGAGTCAATCGAATCGACTTCGTCCGTCCACTCGACGACCAGGACTTCCGTACTGCCATGGCCGCCGCTGACGTTCTACTGGTCAACGAGGCACCCGGAATCGTCGGGATGGCAGTGCCGAGCAAGTTGACGTCGTACTTCAGCAGCGGTACCCCGATCGTCGCCGCGACCGACGTGGCATCCACGACTGCTGACGAGATCCGTGCTTCCGGTGCCGGCGTCGTCACGCAGAACGGCGATCCCGCCGGCCTGCTCACCGCGGCCCTACAACTCGCGGGCGACGCGGAGACCTCCGCCAGGCTTGGCGCCGCCGGGGTCCGGTACTGCGCTACCGCGGTCGGTAAAACCGCGTCCATCGACAAATGCGAACAGTGGATCCGCGACCTGGTGGCCGGCCGGAGTCAGCACGCGAGCCACTCGGAACAACACGTCACACATCTCGACGCACATCTCGACTCGGATCCGAAGACGACGAACACAGACAAGGCAGCTGACGCTCGATGACCAAACGCGCACTCATCACAGGGATCACCGGACAGGACGGTTCCTATCTGGCAGAACTGTTGTTGGCCAAAGGTTATGAAGTACATGGATTGATCAGACGCGCATCAACTTTCAACACGTCACGCATCGATCACCTCTATCAGGACCCTCACGAACAGGGCGCACGGCTGTTCTTGCACTACGGTGACCTGTCCGACGGCGCACGACTCGTCACGCTCTTGTCGAAGATCGCACCAGACGAGGTGTACAACCTCGCTGCGCAGTCGCACGTGCGGGTCAGCTTCGACGAGCCCGAACACACCGGCAACACAACCGGAATCGGGTCTATTCGTTTGCTCGAAGCAGTCCGCATGACGGGATTGCAGTGTCGCTTCTACCAGGCTTCGAGTTCGGAAATGTTCGGAGCCAGTCCGCCTCCACAGCACGAGGACACTCCGTTCTATCCTCGGTCGCCGTACGGTGCCGCAAAGGTGTACTCGTATTGGGTCACCAGGAACTATCGCGAGGCCTACGGAATTCACGCAGTGAACGGGATCCTCTTCAATCACGAGTCACCCCGCCGCGGTGAAACATTCGTCACGAGAAAGATCACGCGTGCAGTCGCACGGATCCAGGCCGGGATCGAAGATTCGCTGTACCTGGGCAATTTGGACGCGGTAAGGGACTGGGGCTACGCACCCGAGTACGTCGAGGGTATGTGGCGGATGCTTCAAGTCGACGAACCAGATGACTACGTGTTGGCCACTGGAGGAAACTTCACGGTCCAGGATTTTGTCGTGGCCTCATTCGAACACGTTGGTCTCGACTGGCAGAAGTACGTCAAATTCGATCCTCGTTACCTTCGCCCGACAGAGGTGGACGCTCTGGTCGGCGACGCAGGCAAAGCCGAGGACAAATTGGGCTGGAAAGCGACAGTACAGACCCCAGAATTGGCTCGAATCATGATGGACGCCGACATCGCAGCATTGGCACATGCCGGCACACCGTGGATCGACACGCCACATCTCCCTGATTGGAAGATCTCGCTCTCATGATCACGACGAAATCGATTGCACCTCTTGATCGCAGCGCCCCGACATACATCGCCGGACACAAGGGGCTAGTGGGATCCGCGCTGTGGCGCAAGCTCGAGCAGAGTGGCTTCACCGACCTGATCGGCCGCACATCTGCCGAACTCGATCTGCGAAACCGCGCAGACGTGTTCGCCTTCTTCGAAGCCACCACACCGTCGTGCGTTGTCTTGGCTGCCGCGAAGGTCGGGGGAATCGTCGCGAACAACACATATCCGGTCGACTTCATCTCCGACAACCTCCAGATCCAGACCAACGTGCTCGACGCAGCGCTGCGGCACGGCGTGCGTCGATTGCTGTTCCTCGGGTCCTCGTGCATCTACCCGCGCCTGGCACCACAGCCGATCACCGAAGATCAATTACTGAACGGCCATCTCGAACCGACCAACGACGCATATGCGATCGCCAAGATTGCGGGAATCATCCAGGTCCAGGCCGTTCGCAGGCAGTTCGGGTTGCCCTGGATCTCGGCGATGCCGACAAGCCTGTACGGACCCGGCGACAACTTCTCGGAGAATGTTTCGCACGTACTTCCTGCGATGATCCGCCGTCTCGACCAAGCCAAGAAGGATGGAGTTGAATCCGTCACGAACTGGGGTTCTGGGAGCCCACGTCGAGAATTCCTCCACGTGGACGACTTGGCCGACGCACTCCTTCACCTACTCGACACCTTCGACGAGTCCGGACACATCAACGTCGGTACCGGTCACGACGAAACCATCAAAGATCTCGCAAACATTGTGGCCGAAGCAGTCGGATACGAAGGCCGAATAGACTGGGACACAAGCAAGCCCGATGGTGCACCGCGCAAACTACTCGACGTGTCCACACTGATGGCCACCGGTTGGCAACCACAGATCACAACCCGCGAGGGCATCGAGTCGACCGTTGCCTGGTATCGCGAGCACGTACGGGACTCGTCTGCAGCGGTCCGACTGTGAGCACAATCCGCACTCTGTCCGGATTCACCGGTGCCGGATACGACAAGGGACGCGGTCCGCTGGTTCAAATCTCCTGGCTCGTGATTTCCGGTGTACTGCTTTCTCATTGGTGGTGCCCCAACGGGATACGCGTTGCAGTTCTCCGGCGGTTCGGTGCAGACATCGCCGACGGGGTCCTGATTCGGCACCGCGTCCGTATCCACTGGCCGTGGAAGCTCACGGTCGGAGCAGACTCGTGGATCGGCGAGGGAACCTGGATACTCAATCTCGAACCCGTCGCGATAGGGGCGAACACGGCTATCTCGCAGGATGTCCTCCTGTGTACGGGCAGTCATGATCACCGAAGTCCCACATTCGAGTTCGACAATGCCCCCATCGTCATCGGCGACCAGGCATGGATCGCCGCCCGCGCGACGATACTCCGAGGTGTAACGATCGGGGACCACGCAATCGTCGGCGCGACGGCTTTGGTGACGTCCGATGTTTCCGCCGGAACCACGATGTTGGCGCCACGGGCCGGCACTGCACGATGAAGATACTGCAGATCGTCACTCTCTTCTCACCGGACGCCGCTTACGGAGGGCCTATCCGGGTCGCCCTCAATCAGTCGAAAGCATTGCAGGACAATGGCCATGACGTAACTATCGTCGCAGGTGAGCGTGGGTACGCGGTGCCCCCGACACGCGAGCAGGGTATCGCTCTGAAATTGTTTCCGGCGCGAACCGTGATCCCCAAGATCGGGTACGCGGGAATCGGCGCGCCGTCGATGCTTGTGTGGCTTCGCAAGCACATCCGAGAATTCGACGTCGTGCACATTCATCTCGCGCGCGACCTGGTGACCCTTCCTGCCGCCAAGTTGGCTCTTGCATACGGCATTCCAGTTTTCGCACAGACTCACGGGATGATCGACGAAACAGACAAGCTGCTGGCAAGACCGTTGGACGCTGCTCTCACGATCCCGGTCCTCAAACGCGCACGGACAGTGTTCTATCTCACCGAACGAGAACATGCAGACCTGCAGTCCGTTGTCGGAGACGGTCGCCTCAACTTGGTGGAACTCAACAACGGGATTCCGGAGGCGGAAGACCTCGAGTCGCCGCCTGTGGACAGATGCGACCCGCCCGAGGTCCTGTACCTCGCACGATTACAGGCAAGAAAGCGACCCCAGGTCTTCGTCGAAGCCGCAAAAGAGTTGTTGGACAGCGGACACACGGCGCACTTTTCGATAGTCGGACCGGATGAGGGCGAAGCAGAAGCCGTCAACCGACTGATCGACCGCTCCGGGCACAGCAGTGTCATCCGGTACGAAGGCCCACTTCCGTTCGACAAGTCTGCCGCACGATTTCGTCAAGCCGCGGTATACGTCTTGCCCTCCGTGAACGAGCCGTTCCCAATGTCCGTACTCGAAGCGATGGCCGCTGGACTGCCCGTAGTCGTCACCGACACGTGTGGCCTCGCACCACTGATTCGCGACGGTCGCTGTGGCCTCGTGATCGACAACGCCACCGAGTCACTGACTGCGGCGATCTCGTCGCTCTTGAAGGATCCCGTCGTCGCAGCAGAGATGGGCGCCCGCGCGCGAAATGTTGCTCGCGAACGACTAGGAATGCCTGCCGTTCGTGCGGTGCTCGAAACCCAGTACGGGCTCTGAGCGGCTCCCACATCTGCACTACAGGAAGTAATTGTGAAATCCACTCGCCCCAAGGTCCGTCGACGCATACTCGTTCTCAGCGGGATTGTCGGCGGACTTACTGCAATCACTGCCGCCGGCTGGCCGGTCTACGTCGATCCGGTGATCGACACACCCGAAATGGCCGACGCGATAGTTGTTCTCGGCGGTGATCACGACGGCAGAGAAGAGTACGGACTGTCCTTGGCCGAGCAGGGCTACGCGCCCCAGATCATCTTTTCGAATCCGTATCGAAGCAATGATCCGAAGATCAACGCGATATGCGAGGGAACCTACGACTTCGAGGTCAGCTGTTTCAAGCCAGATCCGTCGACCACGCGTGGTGAAGGACAGGAGATTCGGCGTCGCGCAGAGGCACAGGGATGGAAGCGCGTCATCGTTGTGACCTTCGTTCCCCATGTCTCTCGCAGTCGCTACATCATCAACCGCTGCTGGGACGGTGACATCGACGTAGTCGCGGACCCCCGACCACTTCCGGTCTGGGTCTGGGCCGCGAACTACGTGTGGCAAACCGCCGGGTATGTTCGCGCCCAGTTCCAGGAATGCTGACCGCCTCTGGCCGGTCAGTACGCTCCGTCACTCCTGAGCACTGCGGATACAGTCTTGGTGATGATCGAGATATTCTGCGCCGCAGACCAATTCTCCACGTAGGAAGAGTCCAGTCGAACAGATTCTTCCCACGAGAGGTCACTGCGACCACTTACCTGCCAGAGACCGGTGATACCAGGCTTGACCAGCAGGCGTCGGGCAACCTCGTCGTCGTACATCTCGACCTCACGCCGCAACGGCGGCCGCGGACCGACAACGCTCATCTCGCCGCGAATGACGTTGAAGAACTGTGGTAGCTCGTCGATGCTCAATCGACGAAGGATCTTGCCGACGGACGTGATTCGTGGATCCTCCCGCATCTTGAACAACACGCCTCCCGCGCCTTCGTTGTCCCCCATCAGATCGACAACCTGCTGATCGGCGCCTTCCACCATGGTACGAAACTTCAACATAGGGAACGGTTTCCCGTTGAGGCCGATGCGTTCTGCCTTGTAGAACACCGGGCCTTTCGACGTGAACTTGACCGCAGCGGCGGCGGCGACCATGACCGGCGCCACGAGGAGGATCATCAGCATCGAGAACACCGCGTCGAAAACAGCGGGCGCAAGCCGGTTGGCGCCCTGGTAGCGCGGTCGCGCAACGTGAATCAACGGGAGTCCTGCCGCCGGGCGAAACATCAAGCGAGCCTTCGACACGTCGGCTACGACCGGTGAAACCACCATGTCGACGCCCTCGGCTTCGAGGTCCCACATCAGCTTGCGTATGCCCACCTGCCCGAGGTCTTCGGTTCCGGTGACGATGACGGTGTCTGCGCCGCTTGCGCGCATCGCCTCGACCACCTCGAACTCGTTGCCCAATACCGGGACCGCTGCGCCGTCGACGACGATGTGATCGTCCAGCGCGGTCGCCCGACGCGGAATACACGCTCCCACAACGTCGTAGCCTGCCGAGGAGTCCCGCACGAAGGCTCGCGTAGTAGCAACGACGGACGCGTGTCCACCGACCAACAGCACCGAGTTGCGGCACTCCCCGCTCGCACGCTTCTTTCGAATGTCGCGTCGCCAGAGGTAGCGCCCGAGAAGCAGCGCAGCGAGCCCGACGGGCAGTGCGATCATGAGATAGCTACGCGCGATTCCTACGCCGAGAATGATCCCGGCCAAGGCGCCCACTCCGAAGACTTGGCCGGTAGCGAGCAGCACCTTCTCGTACTCGTCGCTGCCCTCGCCCAGCATCGACTGATGACGGCTGCGTCCGCGTGCGAGCGCGATCATCCACAGCCCTCCCAGCGCTGCAGACGCAATCACCTTGAGTGGTGTCAGCCACTCGATGGGATGCGGCCACATGCTGCCGATCTGTGCGAGCGCGATCACGAACAGAACCGTGATCGAATCGCTCACGGCAATCCGCTTCCGGTATGCCCGACGCCAGTCGGTGCCGACATGAGCGGAATCCTGCAATGCTGCCGACCGGCTCTCCACCTCAGCATGAACGCTCATTTGCCATCAGTCCTTCTAGTCATTCGAATGACTTCAGCGGGTCGAACGGATTCAGCGGATCGCTGATCGGTAGCCACTGCGAGCCTCCAGGTACGGCAACACCCCGCCGGTTGCCGTACCTCGCTGCTCGCAGTGCAGAAACGAACCGTCATCGGACCCCCCTACATAACTGCCGATCAAGGGCCACTTCGTGCGATAAAACGACCCAGTGTTGCTCATTTCGTACGTAAACATACCTTAGGTTTGTTTCAACTGCACTCACCGAGTCCAGGCTATTTCCCGGTTGCCAGATGATTACCGGGCAATTACGTCAAAGTGGGCTAATCCTCCACGTTTTGGAAACGTCTTCCCTCACGAATCCGAATGTCGGCGATCAGCATGTCCAGGGCGCCCAGGAGTGCAGTGTCGGCGCGTCGGCACTGTTCGATCAAAGCTTCCAGATCAGCTTCGTCGGCGCTTTCGATCACACCGGCTTTGGTGGCCCGGCTCAGTACTTTTTCGGCGAGGAGCAACGGCGGCTGCGACCGAGCGATGCCGTCCATGGACGACGCGCGCGCCTTCTCGGCAGCCTTCAAAGCGTCCCACGCCCGCTCTTGCTCAGCGATGTCGACCACTCCGGAACTGACCAGGTGCGGGCTGCGGTGCACAAGTTTCGCGATCAATGCGCCGGCCACGTCGTCCAATTCGAAAACGTCGTGAGATTGAGCGATCCGCGAGTGGAACAACACCTGGAGCAACAGATCGCCGAGTTCCTCACGGAGATCGCTCTCGTCGTCGCTTCGAATCGCGTCGAGTACCTCATAGGTCTCCTCGACGAGGTAAACCGACAGGCTCTCGTGCGTCTGGGTCGACTCCCAACCGCCGCGATTCCACAACCGGTCCATGATCGACGCCGCTTCCACCAGTCGATCGCCGTGAATGGGTTCGGCGCGAATCATCTTTACCCCAGCGGCAGACAACGCCTCGATCTTCGGCTCGGCGGTGTCCATCATCACAGTCACCGCGGCGCCGGGTGTCGTGGCCGGCAATGCGCCGCGTACCGAGTCGGGAACGTCCGGGTCGATATCGATCGCGCCGGACAGGAACGGGAGCGCCTCCAGCGGAAAGACATGCGGCCGCAGAGGATCGAGCAGTACGACGACGGGCGATTCGTTCACCGTGTGCTCACGCCTCGACCAGGACGGCACCGGCGGCGCGCCCGTCTATCGCCAGGATGAAGTCCGCGATGTACTGAAGTAGTTCGACGTCCCGCAGGCGATCCGAGCCGACTCCGCCGGTGCGAGGCAGCGGGAGTTGCACGAGCCCGGTCGTTGCCCGGTACTGCGCGCTCGGATAGATCCTCTTGAGCCTGATCTGTTTGGAATCGGGCAGTGACATCGGCGAGATCTTGAGCTGAGTTCCGGTGACGGCGACTTCCTCCAGTTGGTACTCGCGGCAGAGCAGTCGAAGCTTGGCCACCGAGATCAGCCGTCGAACCTCTTCGGGCAGTGGGCCGTAGCGATCGACCAGTTCTTCGACTACGGCAGCGATGCCGTCGGAATCAGTTGCCGCAGCGAGCTTGCGGTACCCCTCCAACCTGAGCCTGTCACTGGTGACATAGTCGGGCGGGATGTGCGCGTCCACCGGTAGGTCGATCCGGACTTCCTTCGTGCCCTCGTCCATGGTGATCGGTTTGCCGTCGGCTGCAGCCCGGAAGGCTTCGACCGCCTCACCGACCAGCCTGACATACAGATCGAACCCGACGCCCGCGACGTGGCCGGACTGCTCTGCGCCCAGAACGTTTCCGGCTCCACGGATTTCGAGGTCCTTCATCGCGACTGCCATACCGGCGCCGAGGTCCGAATTCTGCGAAATCGTTGCCAGTCGGTCGTATGCCGTTTCCGTCAACGGCTTTTCGGCCGGGTACAGGAAGTATGCGTATCCACGTTCACGACTACGCCCGACGCGTCCGCGAAGCTGATGCAACTGCGAGAGGCCAAGCGAGTCCGCACGTTCGACGATCAGTGTGTTCGCGTTCGAGATGTCCAGACCGGTTTCGATGATCGTGGTACAGACCAACACGTCGAAGTCGCGTTCCCAGAAGCCCTGCACGGTCTTTTCGAGAGTGTCCTCGTTCATCTGACCGTGCGCGACGACGACGCGAGCCTCCGGGACGAGTTCACGGATCTTCTTGGCTGCCTTGTCGATCGAGCTGACACGGTTGTGTACGTAGAAGACCTGACCGTCGCGCAGAAGTTCACGCCGGATGGCCGCGGCAACCTGCTTGTCCGCATACGCGCCGACGTAAGTGAGGATCGGATGACGTTCTTCCGGTGGTGTGAGGATCGTGGACATCTCGCGGATCCCGGCCATGCTCATCTCGAGAGTACGAGGAATCGGGGTAGCCGACATCGTCAGGACGTCGACGTGGGTGCGTAGTGCCTTGATGTGTTCCTTGTGCTCGACTCCGAATCGCTGTTCCTCGTCGACGATCACAAGCCCGAGGTCTTTCCAGCGAATACCGGTCTGCAGCAACCGGTGAGTACCGACGACGATGTCGATCTCGCCTTCGGCCATGCCGGCGATGATTTCCTTCGAGTCCTTGGCGTCGGTGAAACGGGACAGCCCTCGCACCTTCACCGGGAACGACGCCATTCGTTCCGTGAACGTCTGAAGATGTTGCTGTGCAAGCAGAGTCGTCGGGACCAGTACCGCCACCTGCTTGCCGTCCTGGACTGCCTTGAACGCGGCACGAACGGCGATCTCCGTCTTGCCGTACCCGACGTCACCGATCACCACCCGGTCCATCGGAACCGGCTTCTCCATGTCGGCCTTGACCTCACTGATGACGGTCAACTGGTCGATGGTCTCGGTGAAGGCGAATGCGTCTTCGAGTTCCTTCTGCCACGGCGTGTCCGGGCCGAACGCATGCCCCGGGGCCGCCTGACGCGCAGCGTAGAGCTGAACCAACTCACCCGCGATCTCACGAACCGCCTTGCGGGCCTTACGCTTGGTGTTTGCCCAGTCGGATCCACCGAGCTTGCTCAGCGCAGGCAACTCTCCACCGACGTACCGGGAGAGTTGATCGAGCGATTCCATCGGGACGAACAGACGATCACCCGGGTGACCACGCTTGCTCGGCGCGTACTCGATGACCAGGTATTCACGACGCGCCCCGCCGATGGTGCGTTCGACCATCTCGACGAACCGGCCGATACCGTGCTGATCGTGCACGACCATGTCCCCTGCAGACAGCGCGAGGGGATCGACCTGATTGCGGCGCTTGGCCGGCAAGCGCTTTCCGTCGCCGACCGCAGCAACGCGGTTGCCCGTCAGATCGGACTCGGTGACGATCACCATCCCCGGCGTCGAGTCGTCGCCGGCGAGTACCAGTCCGTCGTGCAGAGACCCGCGGAGCACCGCGACCTGTCCGCGGGCAGGGGTCGCTCCGCCATCGAGCATCTTGGCGGGCACTTCGGCTTCACCGAGTCGCTCGACGACTCGGCTTGCTGTGCCGGCGCCTGCCACCACGATCGCCGCGCGACCGCCCGTGCTCACATGTGCCCGGAGGCTGACGAACAGCTCGGCCAACAGGTCGTCGGAACCACGTACCTGCGGTGCCGCCTGAACCGGGATTTCCAGTTCTTCACCATTTCCCGACGCCAGCGGGCTGACCGTCCACCACGGACGGCCGGCAGCTTCGGCAGATTCGCGAACATGACGAAGCGACCGGTATGCGGAGGCACCGAGATCGACTCCCCCGCCGTTGAGGATCGACGTGTCGAGCGGTGCAGCGCCGCCGATCGACGCCGCCGTCCACGATGCTTCCAAGAATTCCTGGCCGGTGCGCACCAGGTCGGTGGCGCGGGTGCGCACCTTCTCCGGATCGCACAGAAGGATGTGTGCCCCTACCGGAAGGACATCGGAAAGTAGTTGCAGTTCACCGGGTTTGAGAACCGGGAGCAGAGCTTCCATCCCCTCGACGGGGATGCCTGCCGAGATCTTGTCCAGCATCTCGACCAACGACGCGTCAGCCTGATTCTCAGCAGCGAGTGCCGCAGCTCGATCGCGAACATCAGCTGTCAGAATCAGTTCACGACACGGCGGCGCGATCACGGAATCGACGTCGACGTCCGGTAGCGAACGCTGATCGGCGACAGAGAAGTACCGAAGCTCCGATACCTCGTCACCCCAGAATTCGATACGTACCGGATGATCCGCCGTCGGCGAGAACAGGTCGAGAATGCCGCCGCGGACCGCGAACTCACCACGCTTTCCCACCATGTCGACACGGCTGTACGCCATCTCCACCAGGCGAACCAGAACAGAATCGAAATCGATCTCGGTGCCGACGCGCAACGTGATCGGCTCGATCTCGCCAAGACCCGGCGCCATCGGCTGAACGAGAGAGCGCACCGTGGTCACGATCACCCGAAGAGGCGAGCCGTACGAGGCGTCGTCTGGTCTGGCGAGTCGGCGCAGTACCTCCACCCGTCGCCCGACGGTGTCCGCGCTCGGCGACAGTCGCTCGTGCGGCAATGTTTCCCACGACGGGAACTGCGCGACGCCTCCACCGAGCATCTCGGTGAGTTCTGACGTCAGATCGTCGGCTTCGCGACCGGTGGCCGTCACCAGCAGCACCGGAGTGCGCGCGGCAAGTGCAGCGGCGATGAATGGTCGAGCCGGCTTCGGCGCCACGATGTCCAGGGCAGGCGCACCGATCGAGTCGATCACTGGAGTGAACGCGGCGTCTGCGAGGGCGACCTCGGCGAGTCCAGCGAGCGCAGTCTGGGCAGAGGACAAGGAAGTCAACGAACGCACTCCTGAACAGTGATGACGGGTTGCGGACGCACAGCCCGAGCGCAAGATCTCCACCGAGGCAGAGTTGTGCGCCGGTTCGATTCTATCGGTGCGCGATCTCGCAGCGCAGTCCGATCCGTTCAGTTTCCCGTAACGCTCGGCTTCTTCGTCGTCCGCTTGGCCGGTGAAGATCGGGTGGCCGGTGCGCTCGGCGGTGCCACAGCCACGCTGGTGTGAGAGTTGAGCGCCCGAACCCGGCCGATTACCTTCGTTGCCTGGCTGGTTCTCCGTAGACATACAGTCCTGCGACCGTTCGGCGCGAGGTGGAACCAGGAGTCTTCGGGCTCGAAGCCCTGCAGTTCGAGGGCAACGTATTGGGCGGAAGCATCCGTCGAGACGTCGACTACCCACTCTTCGTCGCCGACGTTGCGCGCCGTGGCGACAAGTCCGACCGACCGCTCGAGGGGCCGTGCCGGACTCCCCAGGAGGTGCACCACTTCGTCCACCATCTCGCCGTCTTCGTCTTCGAGCGTGACGGTGACGGCGTCGTATGTCCGCGCCCCGAACTGAAAGACGTGAGTGAGGTCGGTGAAACGGCCGACAAGGCTGTCCACGGACCAGGTCAGACTCGAGTGCGATTCCACCTTGACCGGTAGCGCGACGTCGACTGGGACGACACCTGACCGACTGTGCGCTCGAAACCTGATCTCGCCGACGACAGGTTCGGCAGTCTCGTTGATCGCGTCGAGCCTCAGTCCGTCCATACCGTCGTCCGTGACGAGGAGCGCGATCGGTTTGGCGCTCCTACGGAGCACGAACCACGGAGCCTTGGGGCTGCCGCTCCAATCGAGGACCCCCCATCCCGGCCCGGGCTCCAGGTCTCGCAGTGCGAGTGTCAAGGCGCCGTCGCACCGAGAATCCGGGCGACGCCAATAGCCGAGCGTCGAGGCGAACGCCTCACATACGGCTGCTCGCCCCAGGTCGAGATAGCGTTCCGGGTCGGACCACCGGACTTCACGAGCGTCTTCGCCGAAAAGCGCGTGGACGTAGTGATCCCGAACATCCTCGAAATCCCACGACGATCCGTTGTCCCGCGGCACCGCGGCTTTCCATGCCGGGTGGTGCCCTGCGACGGCGAGCGAACCGAATTCGTTCTCAATCACGGCATTCGACGGTGGAATCGAAAATGCCAATGATTCGGTCGCAAAACGTACTCGCGCGCTGAGCACGTCGGCCAGTGGACGACGATAGGCACCCACCCCGAAGTAGTGAGCGACCCCGCTTCCGACATGCGTTGCCAATTGCTCTCCCCCGCGAGGCGCCGAGGGCGACGACGTCACGTATTCGAGTTCAGGTGCCACCGCCGAGATCAGCTCCGGCAGTCTCGAATGAATGAGCGGGATGTGTTGATCGACCAAGCCCAGCATGGTCGGCTGCTGTTCGGTCTCGCTGCCGCCGCAGAAGACTGCCAAAGCGGGATTTCCACGCACTCTGTGCAAGAACGCGGTGACCTCTGCTGCGACGAGTTCGAAGAATTCGTCGGTATCGGGCGGATCAAGCGTCGCCAACATCATGTCCTGCCACACGAGAATGCCCAGTCGCGCGCATTCCTCCCAGAAGTGGTCGCTCTCGTAGACCATCGTCCCCGGGATTCGAATCATGTTCAGGCCCGCCTCAGCCAGGCGTTCCAAGACACGAGTGGTGCCGGCGTCGTCTTGAAGCGAGATCGGGTCGGTCGGCACCCACACCGAACCACGGCAGTACACCCGGATGCCATTGACATTCAAACGGAATCCACCATCGGATCTGTCGGCCTCCACCGTCCGGAAGCCCACTGAACCGAGATGCTCGGAGACTCCGATCGTTTCTATCGTCACCGGATACGTGCGAGGAGCGCCATGAGTGTGCGGCCACCACAACTGCGCGTCCGGCACTTCGACGACGCCGGACACCTCGAGGAATCCGTCCGGTCCGGCAATTACAGCCAATTGTCGCGAGTGTTCGCCGACGCGCACGGTCACGTACTCCAGCGAGGCCGGCAATCCGGTGAGCCGAGCGCTGACGGCAACGTGACCGGTTGTGCCGTCAACACTCGCGTGCTTGACAGCCGAGACTACGGCGGCAACTCCCTTGTCCAACAACCGGATACCCCGCCACGGTCCCACCGGTACCGGAACGCCACTGAATACGGGAGCCATACCGAGCATCGTGGTTCGGATCCACCGAAGACCCTGTTCACGGACCATCGACGAGCGCCAACGTCCTCGAGGACGCCTCGATCTCAGAATCGCGGACAGAGAATGAAAATGAATAGCGACCTGGACGCGTTTACCAGCGCCGACTACGGCCGGAATGCTCACTTCCCCAGGCGTGAACATGGATTCAGTGGACGCGACATGGACGCCGCCGATCCAGACATCGGCAAACGCCGTCACACCGTCGAACTGGAGCAGCCACGACCCCTCACCGGTCGTGGCCACGGTAGTCACGAACCACCAGTCCGATGATGCAACAGACGATGATGAAACCGACGACGATGCAACGGACTTCGTGCGTCCGGCGTCCGTTTGCGCCGCCTGTATCGCACCAACGACTGTCCCAGGCACAGACGCTGCGACCCACTCGGTCACGGTTTCGAGGGCATCCGGATCAGATATGGATCCGGGTTCGGTTGCAGCGCATCGCCATATCGCGCCGGCCAGCAGGTCTGCTGACGAACGAGGCACTGTTAGACCAACCTCAAGTGTCGATGCGAGTCGACGCCGATTGTGTCGGCAACGACTTCCATCGCTCTCTTCCACGACACGGCCATCTCGTCGAGTTGCTCACGCGGGTCCACCGCGCGGCCCCTGGAGGCACGCGCCATCTGAAACTGCACGCTCTTGGCCCCGGACGCCACTTTGCGGAAATCTGGCGCAGCTTCGCCTGTCCCGGAGAAACCTGCAGTGTCCAAAAACTCGCTGGCGTCGGCTGCCAGCTCCGCGCTGGCACCACACTGACGAAGTAGCCCGAAGGACCAGAGGTGAAAGGCATCCATACCCGCCCCCTGCACCCATTCGAGGTCGTCGATCACCCGGCGTCCCAGCTCTCGCACGGGATTACCCGCGGCTCGAACCGCTACGTTCCGCCGAGCCACTTCGGCGATGTTTCCGGCGTTGGTCGCGTGAACCGGATTCAACCTGATCTGTTCGACGTAGGGCACGAACGAAGGAAGTGAGGAACGATCGAGATCGAAGACACCGGAGAAATCGTCGCCTCGCAGCAAGTAGTACCCGCTGTTGTGGAAGTATTCGAGCTCGCCGGCAACGCGATCGATCCGATTGGGCACGATCGTGGTCTTGGTGTGCCCCTCGTGATAACTCGTTCCGAGAGTGTCGGGAAGCCAGTATCCGTCGACTTCAACCGTCGACAGCATCCCAACCGCGAGGTTGTCCTCGACATGGATCAGCGGGGCCCGCCAGACGTTCATCTCGGCGACTTCGATTCCGTACAGCGCGTAGATGTCCTCGGCCTTGAGCTTGAGGAACGTCCACTGAGTCCCGTCGAACCGCGATGAGAAGGCACATGCCAGCGCCGGGACGGGGTCCAATCCCAGCGAATGCAACACTTCGATCCACAGATCCGTATAGCAGTTGGTCTGCGCCCACACCCGGTCGTCCTGGTGCAACGAATGGGGTTGGTAGCGATCAGGTGAAATGTCGATGAGCCGGGACATCAGATGCCCATTCGTTCGCGTACGGAGGTTGGCCACGCAGCCACATCAAGACCATGAGTCCGCAACAAGGACAACGCGATTCGCTCCATCCCGAAGCCGACGCACGAGCTGTGCGCCACCTCCCCCTCCGCCGTTCGGATGTCGAAGTTGACACCGAAATGGTCGAGATGGTTGTTCGAGGACACGATCGCCGTGCCCTCGTCGAGATCTCCGTAGAGCCGAACCGTCAGTTCCGTCTTGAGATTCTCTTCACGCTGGTTGGCTGCAAGCATCTTTCCGGCGCGTCCGAAGAAAGGATCATTGGCAATCACCGGGGTGGCGTCGAGTTCGAGCCGGCCGAGCACCTCGAGCCCCCGCTCGATCCAGTGCTCGCGATGCGCTCGCGCTGCCGCGGCGTCACCGATCGTCACGAACTCGTGCATCCGAAACGCTTGCATGCGAGCCGGATCGATCGCCGGTTCGTGCCGGAAGCAAAAACCGTAGATGTCCAGCAGCACCCCGCCTTCGGGGAGAACTCCGGTGTATCGCGCATAGGCAGGATGGCACGCTGCGGAGACGAGCATGGTCTCGGTCGGCTCGAGGTGGCGATCCCACGATTGTCCGTCGGCGCGATCGGCCAGCAGTCGCGCGTGATCGCGATTGGAACCAGCGAAGGTGTTGATGGCGCCGGTGAGGTTGGGAAACGAAGCGATGTAGTCGGTGCGCTCGAAACTGCTACGAGGGAACACCGGCGGGAACCGCAGCCGAGTCGCGGCGTCGCCTGGCCCCGCTGCAACCACCACTCGGTCGATACCGTCGACGATGTCCTCGAACACGCCGGAACGCCCGTAGAGTCCCGGTACCTCTGTCTCGACTAATAGTCCTTCGACGAGCAGTTCGCGTTGAAATGCAGCCCGAGCCCGATCCAGATCGGTCTCGCCTGTCACAGTCTCGGTTGTCACATTCTCCGTCGTCATAGCGTTCCCCGGTATCCGATAGCCATGTGCGCTGAACCTGCCATGATTCGATCGTTGTTCACCATCACCGCTGCGCCGTGCGCGTCACGAAGGTGCCGACCGAGCGAAAATTCGGTGTCCTCGCGATATCCCGAGATGCCACAGATCAGCATTGTCTGCCCCACGATTTCCACCACCGCGGTGGAGGCTGTGACTTTCAGGTTGTTCATCGCGAGCGAAAAGCCCACCGCTCCTGTCGCCTCGAAATCGGCGGCGCCTTCCGCAGCGTGGACTGCGCGGTCGTACCTGCGTGCAGAGGCGTCGACGAGATCGGCGAATTGTTGTGCCGAAGCAGCAACTTCGGCGAGCCGCAGCGCTCCGGGGGAAGTGACTCCGGGCTGCTTGCGTGCGGCGGCACGCACGTACTTGCGTGCCTTCTCGACTGCAGCGTCGG
This sequence comes from Rhodococcus sp. AQ5-07, assembly GCF_009707305.1. NCBI lineage: Bacteria > Bacillati > Actinomycetota > Actinomycetes > Mycobacteriales > Nocardiaceae > Rhodococcus > Rhodococcus sp. AQ5-07. The sequence continues at coordinate 3,067,422 of NZ_CP046099.1, forward strand.
CAATTCCCAACCACACCGAGCTCCAGACGACGTGCGAGACCGGAAGCATCGTATGGGTGGAGATATCGGAATACGGTACGTCGGCGACCATCTCGGGCGTCGAGGTGGCCCGAAGGATGTAACCAAGACTGCAAGTTCCCCTGAGTCCCAGCGTGTTCCACTCGGTGGTGCGTTCGAGCGTCAGGTCTGGGGTACGACACACAACGAGAACCTGATCGTTCGGCTGACTCTCCGGGGTTCGCCGAGCCGTCACGACTATCGCGTCGGAGTGTTCGCCGTACGAAATGACAGGCGCGTTCTTGATCAACAGCAGATGACCGCCCAAGTCTTCGACCGCGCAGTAACTCCGGCTGACGTCACCACCGATTCCCAGCTCAGTGGTTGCCGATGCCAACAGCAGTTGCTTGTCGACCGTTTCTTCGACAAACCCGCGTAGCGCTTCGGTGTTGCCGTGCTTGACCAACGAGTAGATCTGCGTCTGATGCATCGCGAAAATCATTCCGCTTGCTGCACAGCGTGTTCCGATCACACGGGCGATCTGCGACACTTCCTGCAGCGAGAGTCCTTCGCCGCCTAGTTCCCTCGGCACAGCTACCGACAGCAGCCGTTCGCTTCGCATGGCGTCGACAGTTTCACGCGGAAACCTTGCCTCGGCATCGACTTCGTCGGCCCACACCGCTGCAACTTCGTCGGCCAGCCGTGTGGCCCGCTCGAGGGCTGTCCCGGTGGCGCACTGCGATTGCGGAGCGTTCATGCAGCACCCAACTCCGTCAACGCACCCTCGATCGCCTTGACGCTTGCGAAAGTACTCTTCCGCAAGAACTCGTCAGGGAACTCGATGTCGAACGAATCCTCCAGCGCCAACATGACATTCACGCTCGCGTGCGACGTCAAACCCAACTCGTAAAGATCGGCCTCTCCATCGATCGTGCTCACGTCGACTGCCAGCCGACCGTGCTCGACGAGCACTTTCCGAATTGCCTGATCAATCATCAGCGATGTCGTCCTTCTTTTCGATGCGAGTGCCCGAGCGTGTTGCGATCACCATTGCGATGGCCACGTCCGCTTCGTGCGAGATAGATACTTGAAAATCGTGCAGATCCTGGGCCCGCGCGAGTTCCGCGGCATTGCCGGACAGCGTCACCCCACAACCACCCCACTCGGCCCGAGTGATTTCGATGGAATTCCACGGGACGGGAACGTCACCCGGCCTGAGCACCTTCACAACAGCCTCTTTGGCGGCGAAGCGTGCAGCCAATCGTTGATCCCGCGCCGGCCCGGCGCACGTCTGCAATTCGTGCGGGGTGAAGGTCCGATCGAGATACCTCCGCCCGAAGAGTTCGATACTTCGAGTGACATCCACGACGTTCACTACGTCACAGCCGATCCGCGGGCCGATATCGAGCATCGGCGTCGGCGCAGTGTCACCCATCTGTTGACTCCCCATCTGGGGTCGTACACGCCGGGCAGCCCCCTATGCTGCCCGGTGCGCCGACGCCGTCACCCTGCCCTGACAAACCTTCATTCTCAGCAATTCTTCAGCTACCGGTAGAACATACCGCAATCCGAAGATGATGGGCAAGATCAGACTTCCAGATTCCCATCAACACCATAAACATACTCTTAGTTTGTTTCGAATGCAGAACAAAGAGAACAATGTCGCTACCAGGACATTTGCAGCAAACTGGCCAAGGAGCAGTGCGGAGAGTCAGTGATTTCAGTGATCGCTGGCAAGGCGGCGGGCCGCGAATTGCCTGAAGTACTCCACTTTCGATTCCGGGACCACGATCGGAAGTATCAGGTTCCACGATGCCTTCATGGAGTCCGAAAGCTCACGAACGGTCCCGGTCGCGGCTGCCATCAGCCGAACTCCGGACGCCACTTCCAACAGGAAACGAGCAATGTCAGCAGAATCCGCGTCCGAACGCAGATCACCTTCGTCTGCCGCACGGCTGGCAAGTTCACGGTAAATATCGAGCCACACGTCCAGAGTCGCCGGCCCGGAGCCCCGATAGTCCCCGATCTCGACCAACAAGCGGAACGTTGCTCTAACCATGGCGTCATGCGCACCGATGTCGACGATGACCGACGAAATACCGATCAGCGACTCGAGTGCGGGAGTGCGACGGTCCAACCAGAGCTCACATTTTGCGTCGAAACGCGCCGAACCCTCGTCGATCACCGCCCGCGCGAGTTCTTCCTTGGACCCGAAATGGAAGTACAGCGCGCCTTTGGTCACCTGCGACTCAGCGATGATCTCGCTCAAGCTGGCATTGGCATAACCCAGGCGCAAGAACACACCCGCTGCTCCGCGCAGCACCGAATCACGGGTGGCTTCTGCCCGCTCTTGCCTCACCATCGATCCGGCCTCCAATCACCACACATCGAACGAATCCTTGGTCTTACCCGTTCACAGCGTCAAAATGGAAGGCACGGTTCGGCATTCAACCCACCCTGCAAACAAATGAGACATTTGCCCATCAAACGATCGTGATACAGCGAACACAGCTTAGACCGCGATCCATCTCTGCGCGGCAGGCGCGCCTGGTTAACCCTCCAATTGTGGGTCGGCTTCCAGATTCGTCAGCCCATTCCAACACAAATTCACAAGGTGAGCGGCGACAACTTCCTTCGACGGAGTCCGTTCGTCGAGCCACCAAGTAGCCGTAGTGGACACCATGCCGACAAGCGCCTGTGCGTACATCGTTGCTAGTCCGGGGTCGAAACCGCGTCTGGAGAAGTCCCCCGCAAGCAGGTAGCCCACCTGACTGATCGCATCGTTGAGCAAGCTCGAATACGTCCCACTGGGCGCAACAACGGACGAATCGCGCACGAGTATCCGAAATCCGTCAGTGTGCTCTTCCACGTAGGTGAGCAAAGCCAACGCAACCCGCTCGACTCGAACTCTCGAGCGATTTTGCGAGAGCGAAGACGTGATCATCTCGAGGAGTCGCGACATCTCCCGGTCCACTACTACGGCGTACAGCCCCTCCTTGCCGCCGAAGTGCTCGTACACGACCGGCTTGGACACGTTTGCTCGCTGGGCGATCTCCTCGATCGACGTCGCTTCGTATCCCCGTTCGGCGAACAATGCCCGCCCGATCTCGATCAGTTGTTGCCGACGTTGGGTACCGGTCATCCGGATCCGTGTCACTCGTTCGGGAACTGGATCCCCGCCACCCGAACCGGACACCGCCGCCATTGTCTTCCTCTCGCCGACACACAAATTACTGCTGTGGACGCTCAGCCTATCGGGACTTCGGGGACCCAATCAGAGGAGCGGTTCGACCTACGGCGGGTCGGCATGCGATTATTCTTGCGCGCGTTCGGCCGCAAGGCTCGGCAATGCGTGGCAATCCGCCGTGGTGTAATGGCAGCACCTCTGATTTTGGTTCAGATAGTTCAGGTTCGAGTCCTGGCGGCGGAGCTGGTGAACAACATGCATTTTCCGAGCGGAAATGCGTGTCTTGATCGACAGCTTGATCGACAGTTTGATCGACAGAGGGAGCTCAAACCAGTGCAGACCGCCGTGATCGTTCTCGCAGCGGGTGCCGGTACACGAATGAAGTCGAAGACTCCCAAGGTCCTCCACACTCTTGCCGGACGCAGCATGCTGGCACATTCGCTTCACGCGGCAACCTCACTGAACCCCACGCACCTGGTTACCGTCGTCGGTCACGATCGTGAGCGTGTCACCGAAGCAGTCAACGCAGTCGCGGGTGAACTGGGCCGGCCCGTCACCGTCGCCGTTCAGGACGAGCAGAAGGGCACCGGGCACGCCGTCAGTTGCGGACTCGAGGGTCTGCCGGTCGACTTCGCCGGAACCGTACTCGTGACGGCCGCCGACGTGCCGCTGCTCGACGGCAAGACCATCGCAGACCTCCTCGCTCAGCACACTGCCGCTCCCGCGGCCGCGGTCACGGTGTTGACGTCGACTGCCCTCGACCCCACCGGCTACGGACGGATCCTTCGTACGACGGACGGCGAAGTCAACGCCATCGTCGAAGAGAAGGAAGCCACCGATTCGCAGCGCTCGATCACCGAGGTCAATTCAGGTGTCTACGCCTTCGACTTCGAGACTCTGCGCGATGCGCTGGCGTCTCTCGACTCCAACAACGCACAGCACGAGTTCTATCTCACTGATGTGATCATGATCGCCCGTCGCGCGGGCAAGCGTGTTCGCGCGCAGCACATCGCGGATTCGGTTCTCGTCGCGGGCGCCAACGACCGCGTGCAGCTCTCGACGCTCGCCCGCGAGATGAACCGTCGGATCCTCGAGACCTGGATGCGTGCCGGCGTCACCGTCGTCGATCCGGCGAGCACGTGGATCGATTGCGGCGTGCACATCGCACAGGACGTGACGCTCCTGCCCGGAGTTCAGTTGACCGGCACAACGTCGGTGGGCGAGGACGCCGTGATCGGCCCCGACACCACCTTGGACAACGTGAGCGTCGGGGAGCGCGCGCAAGTCGTCCGCTCCCACGGGACCGACTCCGTAATCGGAGCCGACGCGACCGTCGGTCCTTTCGCCTACCTGCGGCCGGCTACACGCCTCGGTGACCACGGGAAGATCGGCGCATACGTGGAAACGAAGAACGCGGACATCGGCGAGCATTCGAAGATTCCGCATCTTACCTACGTCGGCGACGCCACCATCGGCCATCACAGCAACATCGGGGCTTCGAGCGTCTTCGTCAATTACGACGGCGTGAACAAGAGCCGTACTGTGGTGGGGTCGCATGTGCGAACCGGTTCCGACACGATGTTCGTCGCCCCGCTCACCGTTGGTGACGGCGCATATACCGGGGCCGGAACCGTTCTGCGAAACGACGTACCGCCAGGGGCGCTTGCCGTCTCCGGTGGTTTGCAGCGCAACATCGAGGGCTGGGTCCAGAAGAATCGTCCCGGCACGCCCGCGGCCGATGCTGCAGCAGCAGCAGCTGCACAACCTGACGGCCCTGCAACAACCTGACAGCCCTGCACTACCTGACAGCACAGATCACCACCAGATCGACCGGCAAGTACAAAAGGATGGCATGAACCAGTGACTGCGAATTGGATCGACAACCAGAAGAACCTGATGTTGTTCTCGGGTCGCGCACATCCCGAGTTGGCGGAGCAGGTGGCGAAGGAACTCGACATCAGCGTCACCCCGCAGACCGCGCGCGACTTCGCGAACGGTGAGATCTTCGTTCGATTCGAAGAGTCGGTTCGCGGCTCCGACGCGTTCGTCCTGCAGAGTCATCCGGCACCGCTGAACACGTGGGTGATGGAGCAGCTCATCATGATCGACGCTCTCAAGCGTGGATCGGCCAAGCGCATCACTGCCGTTCTTCCGTTCTACCCGTACGCCCGCCAGGACAAGAAGCACCGCGGACGCGAGCCGATCTCCGCTCGCCTGATCGCTGACCTGCTCAAGACCGCCGGCGCCGATCGCATCATCACGGTCGACCTGCATACCGATCAGATCCAGGGCTTTTTCGACGGCCCCGTCGATCACATGCACGCACACAGCCAGTTGGCCAACCATATTCGCGCGGGCTACAACCTCGAGAACATCACGGTGGTCTCCCCCGACTCGGGCCGCGTTCGCGTCGCCGAGAAATGGGCCGACTCGCTCGGCGGAGCGCCGCTGGCGTTCATTCACAAGACGCGCGATCCCTTGGTACCCAACCAGGTCAAGTCCAACCGCGTCGTCGGTGATGTCGAAGGTCGCACCTGCATCCTGATCGACGACATGATCGACACCGGCGGAACCATCGCCGGCGCGGTCAAGGTACTCAAGGAGGCCGGAGCGGGTGACGTCGTCATCGCTGCAACCCACGGCGTCCTCTCCGACCCTGCTGCCGAGCGTCTGTCGACGTGTGGCGCAAAGGAAGTTGTTGTCACCAATACACTTCCGATCGACGAGTCGAAGAAGTTCCCGACGCTGACGGTGCTGTCCATCGCACCGCTGCTGGCTCGCACCATCAAGGAAGTTTTCGAGAACGGTTCTGTGACTTCGCTGTTCAACGGCAGCGCCTAGTCTCACGCTGTTCTACGGGCGCGTACCTGTGACTTCACGGTCACTGGTACGCGCCCGTCGTCGTCTTCGTGAACACCACAGAAACAGACCACCCGGTCATCATGAAACCACCTGTGGGACACACGAATACCACCGAATACGGCATTCAGCATGATCTTGATCACGCCCACGACCAGAAACCCAGGTCGATGTTGGGGCGGTGTTCACCGCGCCGCAATCTTCGCCTAGTGTGGCTCGTCGTGATCGACGCGCAAACCCTGGAATCCCGGCCCGAATCTCATTCCCTGAATTCATCAGTTCCGACGATCCGGCGGTGGCGCCCAGGATCTTGTGTCTGGTGCGGAGACGACAACTCCGTGGACATGTTCCGCAACGAACCCCGCTGTGGAAAATGTCGTGAAAACGAAGGCATCATCGACGACGCGAAGCGCTTCCTCGGTATGTACGGTCTGCGCCCGCTCGGCGGCACGCTGCAGTCCGACGACGACGAAGAGCGCGAGTACCGCGTCAACGCTCGCGAGGCTCGCCGAGTTCTGAACGAGATCCGCATGGACGTCCTTCCCGATGCGGCCGCCGTTCGCAAGGCAATTCGACCCCGTGCCGCAACGGTTGTCGCCGACACGTCACCCGCACGGGCTTCCCGCCCCGCCAGCACGGGCACAGCGACGCGCGTTGCCGCTCCGGTCAAGACGGACACCGTGGACATCGATACGCTCCAGGCTCGCGTCCTAGGGCTTCTCGATCAGCTCGGTTCGATCGACGAGCAGATCAAGGTCGCCGAACTCGCACAAGGGTTGCCGGCGCGCGCGCGACTGAGCGATCTCAACAAGCAGAAGGCCACGGTTCTTCGCACGCTGGCCGCTCTCGAGAAGGCTCGCATCGCCGCCTCCAACTAATTCCTTCGCGTCCGTCCCACGGCCCCGTCTCCCTTGCGAGACGGGGCCGTTCTGTATGAGCAGGTACCTTTACGAATCGTGAATGACATCACCATCACCTTTGTCGTGCTTGCACTGGTCGTGGCGCTGTTCGTGTTCGGCCGAATCCCGGTCGGCATCATCGCGATCGGCACTGCCCTGGCGCTCTACGCCACCGGTGTCATCACGATGGAGCAGGCGCTTGCCGGATTCGGCGATCCCACGGTGGTGTTCATCGCCGCGCTCTTCGTCGTCAGCGAAGCCCTCGACGCCACCGGTGTCACCACGTGGGCGGGCGAGAAACTACTGGCGAAAGTCGGCGAATCCCGTGTCCGCCTCTTGAGTGCGATCATGTTGCTGGTTGCCGCGTTGACCGCATTGATCAGCGTCAACGGAGCCGTAGCCGCGCTGGTGCCGATGGTGGTCGTCTTGGCAGTGCGTCTCGGTAAGTCGACGTCACAACTGCTTCTGCCGTTGGCATTTGCCGCCCATGCCGGTTCGATGCTCACCTTGACCGGATCACCGGTCAACATCATCGTTTCCGAAGCCGCCGAGGAATCCGGGGCCGGTGCTTTCGGGTTCTTCAGTTTCACCTTGGTCGGCGCGCCGCTCGTTTTGGGAACGATCGCGATCGCCGTACTTCTCGGTCCTCACGTCCTCCCCCATCGTGCGGGGACGTCAATGTCGCCTGACCTGAGCCGGCATGCCAAGACCCTCGCGAAGCAGTATCAGTTGATGGGCAAGGATGCGCCGTCCGCAGAGCCCTTGATCACCAAGCACGACGGTGTGGTCGAAGTGATAATCCCGCCGCGCTCGGAAATGATCGGCGACAGGGCTTTTCCCGGCATGGTGACCGGCAGTGGCGATCTGGTGATCCTCGCGGTCCAGCGTGCCGGTGAGGACTGCGGCCCGAAGGGCGTCAAGTTGGCGGCAGGTGACACGCTCCTCCTGCAAGGCAGCTGGGACGATCTCGACACCCACACCGCGGTCGATCCGAATGTCCTCGTGGTCGACGCACCTGGTCAGATCCGTAAGCAGGCAGCGCCGTTGGGAACTCGCGCGGTCATCGCCCTCGTCGTCGTCGCGGCGATGGTCGTGTTGCTGACCTTCGGATTGGTGCCGTCGGCGATAGCCGGACTCCTCGCGGCGTGTGCGATGGTTTTGTTACGAGTGATCAGCGTGGAGCAAGCGCATCGGTCCATCTCGTGGACCACGTTGATTCTCGTCGGCGGAATGATCCCGCTCTCGACCGCGATCCAGCAGACCGGCGCAGCCGAGAAACTCGCTCATGCCTTCGTCGACGTCGTCGGTGGTGCAAGCCCGTATGTCGTCGTCGCCGGACTCTTCGTCGTGACGGCGACGCTGGGTCAGCTGATCAGCAACACCGCGACCGCGCTGATCATCACGCCGATCGCCATCTCGGTCGCCGGCGAACTCGATATCTCGGTGCTGCCCCTTCTGATGACGGTGACTGTCGCTGCCGCAGCCTCCTTCCTGACGCCCGTCGCCACTCCTGCGAACATGATGGTGATGGGACCTGGCGGATACAAGTTCGGCGACTACTGGAAGCTCGGACTCCCGATGTTGTTGTGGTTCCTGGTAGTTGCGACGGTGTTGATCCCGGTGATCTGGAGTTTCTGATGTGCTCGCCGAAGGTGTTGTCGGAGGTCTACGAATCGATCGGACGAGAGGGCAGGAAAGTCAGCCGACGATCGATGTTCGCGGCGCTCGGCACTACTGCGCTCGGCGCGACCGTCGTGGCCGGCGCGGTGCAGCCCACTGCGTCGGCAGCGCCATCGGGTCGGACCATCGTCGATCTGACCCATGTACTGACCCCGGATTTCCCGGTGTGGCCGGGCGCGCGCTCGTTCGAGATGAGGAACCTGGCGAAGATCGCCGACGCCGGCGGGTCCATGGGCTCGCTCGGGTCCGCTGGTTTCGGCGGAAACTTCTACCTCAACGAACTCCGCCTCGAGGAACACACCGGTACGCACATCGACGCGCCCGCGCACGCCAGTGCGGACGGAATCACTGTCGAGAAGATTCCAGTCACCGACCTCGTCGTACCGATCGCGGTCGTCGATATCAGCGCCCGAGCCGCCGTCGACCCTGACGCGTTGCTCACCCGTCAGGACATCCTCGATTGGGAAGCCGTCCACGGGACAATCTCTCCTCGCAGCCTGGTGGCGATGAACTCGGGTTGGGATACCCGGGCCGGTGCCGGCGGAGCCTTCACGAATCGAGATGTACACGGCGTGCAACACACTCCGGGATTCGCCCCCGAAGCGATCGACTTCCTCGTCCGCGAGCGCGACATAGTGGCCGTGGGTTCGGACACCCTCAGCATCGACGGGGGCCGAAGCACCACCCACGGGGCTCACCGAAGCGCTTTGGGCTCAGGAAAGTACGCAGTCGAAGCCCTCGCGAACCTGTCCGCACTTCCGGCCGTCGGCGCCACGGTGATGGTGGGAGCGCCGACGCATGCGGGTGGTTCGGGTGGTCCGTGCCGGGTCATCGCCTGGTATTGAAGATCAGGGCGTTGGCGTCACCCGCAGCACCTTGTCGCCTGCTCCGTTGTCGGTGGTCACCAGGAGCGAGCCGTCCGGCGTCGGAGTCACCGAGCGCAAGCGCCCGAACTGGTTCACCAACCCGAAGGTCTGCGCGTCGACCGAGCGTCCGTCGGCACTGAGGCGGAGGAAGATCAGTTCCTTGCTCTTGAGACCACCCATTACGAGCGCACCGTCCCAGGCACCCCACGCGGCTCCGCCCGTGAAGGCAGCGCTGGCGGTAGCCAACGTGGAGCTACCCGAACGCCACACCGCCGCAATTGCTCCCGGCACTCGCACCGGATCGGTCATCGGCACGGATTCGTCGTACGTTCCGGGAAGCCGATCCGGGCGGTAGCCGTAATTTCCGCCGGGGGTAAGCAGATTGACTTCGTCGTCGACGCTTGTGCCCTGTTCAACCGAGTAGACCCGGCCGGTTCCAGGTTGCACGGCCAAGCCTTGGACGTTGCGATGCCCGAGCGTGTAGACGGGGCTGCCTGCATTCGGATTCCCCGCTGCTGGAGATCCGTCGGCGTTGATGTGCAAGACCTTGCCGCCCAACGAATTCGGATCCTGCGGAACCCTCGGCGTCGCGGTGTCACCCGTCCCGACGAACAGCGTTCCGTCCTGCGCCGCAAGAATTCGGCAACCCCCGTGACGCCCGGACGAGACCGGGATTCCTGGCAATACGGTTCCGGTTCGAGTGAGGGCGGTCCATCCGGCGTCGACGGTCCACGAGATCACTCGAACGTCCGTGACTCCCCCAGCGCTGAATCCCTGGCAGGTGTAGAGGGTGCGCGACTGAGCGAAGTCACGGGCAAGCGCGATGCCCATGAGCCCGGTTTCGGACTGAGCGTAGAGATCCGAAAGGTCAGCAGAGACTGGACCTGTCGTGTTGTCGCCTCGGCGAACGAAGAATCCGCCGGACCGTTGTCCCGTCAGGATCGCGCCGTCCGGGGCTGCCACGACGTCCCAGGGGTGATCGAGTCCGTCGACGAGTGTGGTGACCGAAAGCTGCGGGAGGGTGTTCTCGATGGGGATGTCAGGGTCGTCACCGCCCAGCGATCCGGTACTGCCGTTGCCGAAACTGCCGGGGTCGAAGGGGAAGGGTTGAGCCACGCTCTGCGTTACCGGCATCACCAGTACTGCAGTCAGGGCCACGGTCAATGCGGCGAGCTTCGGATGACGCACGCGTTCTCCTCGGGTCGGAAACCGTTCTGCGCCTCACTATAAACAGACAAACACCATTTTTCGGGCCCTCTCGCTATACCCGCAGGCCACAGGAGAAACGAAACCCCTTCAGAAGTCGGCAAACTCCGGCAAGGCGTTCGCCAGTGGGGACGCGTTGCGTCTTGATGCAGATCGTGCCTTCCGCCAACCGGGCACACTCCAGTCCAGGAGGTATTCAAGATCCGCTTCCACTCCCCTGTCCCGAAGTCCGAAACGTCGTTCCAGCGCATCGTCGTCCGTCAAATGCAGTCTCGCCGCGTCGGGCACTCTCAGTTCGGGGTCACAGAATGGGCCTACGGGCGCGGTAACCGTTCGTCGTCCTGACGGATCTTTCCACTCCAGAAGACCACCTCCGATTTGCTTCACTGTCCACCTGCCAAACGTCTTCAATCGGTGATGTTTTCGACACAGACAGGCCAAGTTCCGTTCTGCAGTAGGCCCTCCCTGAGCGGGGTTGCCGTGATCGAACGGCACCGTGTGATCGATATCGCAACTATCAGAACGCACAACACAATTCGGAAAGCGGCACGTACCGTCTCGCGTCCTTACAATCGTCGCCAACGCCGCGGACGGCTGGTACGTGGATTCACCGCGCCGCGAACCACTGTTCCTTCTCGAGCGATTATCCCTTGCCGCAGCGGGCAATATCTCCGGTGAGCGCATCGACCGACCCACGCCGAGCACCGGTCCGACTGCCCCCGCAGTCGAACAATGTTGCACCTCGGACGGTGCAAGGGTGAGGACTCTCTGCCACGTGGCGTCCGCGGCGATCGCGCGCGCAAGGTCGGCATCGATGTGGCCGTACCCCTGCAAATAGCCTGGCAGGTCGTCGAATCCGAGCAGGGTGGAAGCGTTGACACCCACAAGAATTGTCGCAATCGGGAGCGCGGAGGTCTTCGTATCATCCCTACGGGTGCAATCGCCGTCGCACTGACAATCCAACGACGTCTTTCCTTCCGCCAATGCGATCAGTGCATCGGCACGACGTTGCCCGAAAGTTCTCGGATCGGAACCACACACCTGCATCGACATCGCACGGAGCCTGGTGGCCAAAGTCTGAGCGCCGACCGCTGGAAGCATTCCGTCCAGAGTCGACATACCGTCGTGCGACGCGCACGTTCGAACGTCCCGATCCGCCTCCGCACGAACTCGCCTGGCACGCACCCCATCAGGGTCGTACCGAGCAATGAGACCTCGTGCGCGCGCCTTCAACTTGTTACCGGTTGCACGGCAGGCACCGTCCACGAGGAGTCGCTCGATCTCATCGAGCGCGTGCTCGGAAACGTTGGCGAGAGCTTCGGACAGTGCCGTCGCTTTGGCCAGATCGATGTCACCGCAAGCAAAAGCGGCCGCCACCCGCGGAAGTCGCCAGCGCAGGTCACATCCCAGTGCAATCATTTTCTGCGCGGCGTACTCCGTAATGCTCAGTATCGACGCGATCTCCACGTGCGCGAATTGACCCCGAAAAGCCTCATTGACTCCAACCGCGGCATCCTCCTCACAACGGTCCAAGTACAGCGCAGTGACCGCGTCGATCTCGAGGAAGTGGGCGCGCGCGATTTCCGCATGCTGCCGAAACAGCGCGCCCGCGGAAGTCTTCGATTCGAACATATGAGCGATTCTACGGGCGCCCACCGACAAGTTTTACGCAATCCCGGGGTATTCACCGATCCCCTAGGAGGAGACCGCATCCTCTGACAAGCGCCCACTTCACGCCCGCTGCGCGCACAACAACGCGAAGCGCTGATCCTGATCTGTCCACACCTTCCGTACCCCGAAGCCCGCGGACGCGAGCTCCGCGGCAATCCCGTCCTCGGTGAACTTCGCCGAGATCTCGGTGCGTAGCTGCTCGCCCGCTGCGAAGGTGATCTCCAGATCCAGGTCGTCGATATGCACCGAGAGTTCACGAAGTGCTTCCAACCGCATTTCGATCCACTGGTTCTCGGCATCCCAGAGCGCGACGTGACGGAAGTCTTCCAAGGGAAAGTTCGCTCCCAGTTGCTTGTTCAGGACCGCGAGAACGTTGAGGTTGAACTGGGCAGTCACGCCGGCAGCGTCGTCGTAGGCGGGCACGAGAACCGCCGGATCGATCACCAATCCCACTCCCAGGATCAGGTTCTCCCCCGGAGCGAGCACCGCTGCGATCCCCGAGAGGAACTCGGCTCGTTCTGCGGGAACGAGATTACCGAGAGTTCCGCCGAGAAAAGCGACCGCGCGCCGTCCACCACCGGGCAGATGATGCAGCGAACCGGTGAAGTCGCTGACCACTCCGAGCACGTCGATTCCGGGAAACTCGGCACCGACTTGCTGCGCCGCGCCTTCGAGGGCCGTCACCGAAACATCCTGCGGTACATACGTTCGCAGAGTTCCGCGAGCCGTCATCGCGTCGAGGAGTAACCGCGTCTTCTCCGAGGAACCTGAACCCAGTTCGATCAGGATCTCGGGTTCGGTCAACGCCGCGATCTCGTCGGCGTACTGCGTGAGCAGGCCGCGTTCGGTACGGGTGGGGTAATACTCGGGTAAGGCCGTGATCTCCTCGAACAGTTCACTTCCACGCGCGTCGTAGAACCATTTGGGCGAGAGCCACTTCGGCGTTGCGCTGAGCCCTTCCCTGGCCTCGGCTCGCAGTGCGTCGACCGATTCGGCCGGTGTCAGATAAACCTCGAGCGTAGGGGTTTTCATTTTTCTCCCATCGGGATCGGGGTGATGATCACATGGCCGGGACGCGCGCAGACGATGTGCCGGTCCGGCACCTGCTCCCAGTCCGGGGATCGATCGAACGGTTCGGAAACGATCAGGGCCCGCGACTCGTCGACCCGCGTGTACAACGTGTGGCCCCAAGCCGTGGCCCACAGTTCCTGCCCGTCGCCGAACAGGAGGTTCAATCGTGAATCCGGCGCCGCCGCAGCCACATCGTGAACGAGGCTCGTCACGGCGACCTCCGCGGGCTTCGACTTCAACCGATGCCGAAGCACTGTCCACAACAAGGCAGCATCCGTCGGGGCGGGCATCTTCAGCAGTTCGACGGCCGGAACTTCTGCCGCCAAGTCGGCAAGTGATCCAGGCCAACCGGATACCGCTCCGTTGTGACTGAAGGCGTAGGTTCCGTCGACGAACGGTGCGCAGGCACCGATCTCGACGGCCATCCCCTCCGTCGCGGAACGCACGGCGGCGAGGACGGCTCCGGAACCGATGTGGGACAACGTCTCGTCGACTGTCGGGTCCGACCAGATCGGCGAGATACTGCGGTACCGCCCCTGTCTTCCACCGTTCCACCACACCGCACCGAATCCGTCGGCATTGATGGTCCCGCCGCCACGCATCTCGCGAGGTGCCCACGACTGTCGCATCAGTGAGTTCTCGCCGTCGTGGATGAGTTCACGAACCGAACGTGGCGGCCCGAGATACCCGAGGTGCCGACACATGTCAGGGTCTACCCGAAATCGTTCTGGCGCAACGAAAACCAGAGAAGATCTGGCGCCTGATCGGATGGTCCCAGTTACGGAACGTCCCACGACAGGCAACGCTGTCGGTCCCGAACGATCCCCCTCGCAACACCTTGTAGTCGCCACCGAAGAATACCTCCGAGTACTCCCGATACGGGAAAGCCCGGAAACCCGGATACGGATGGAAACCCGAAGACGTCCACTCCCATACGTCGCCGATCAACTGCTCGACACCCGCTGCTGACGCCCCTGCTGGGTAAGAACCGACGCCGGCGGGGCCGAGATGGCGTTGACCGAGATTGGCGAGATTCTCGTCTGCGGACGCGTCCCCCCACGGGAACCGTCGTGATCTTCCGGATTCCGGATCCCAGCGCGCGGCCTTTTCCCATTCCGCCTCGGTGGGAAGCCGTTTGCCTGCCCAGCTGGCGTAGGCCTCGGCCTCGTAGTAGCTCACATGCACGACCGGCTTGTCCGGCGGAACCGGAGCCTCGACGCCGAAAGTCTCGTGCCACCAACCCGAATTGTCGTGCTCCCAGAACAGGGGTGCACGAAGTTTCGCGTCGACGCGATGCCGCCAACCGTCGCGAGACCACAGTTCCGGTCGGGAATACCCGCCGTCCTCGATGAATTCGACGAACTGCCCGTTGGTGACCGGGAATCTGTCGATCGCGAAGTCGGTGACATAGACCTGATGCGCAGTGCGCTCGTTGTCGAGTGCCCACGGTTCGTCGTCGGTCCCCATGACGAAGGGGCCGGCCGCGATGGTGACCTCGTCGAGTTCAGGCATGCGGGCCGCTTGCGGAGCGGGAGTCGCAACGAGTGCCGTGGGCCCCGAACGCAATTGGTGGGTCGCGAGCATGGTCTCGGCGTGTTGCTGCTCGTGCTGCGCGATCATCCCGAAGGCAAAACCGTCCACGTCGAGTTCTGTACGACCGAACGTGCTGGCTTCGAGCACATCCCAGACCTTCCCACGGACCGTACGTACGTATTCGCGCGCCTCGGCCGGGTTGAGCAGGGGAAGTGTGGGTCTCGACGATCTCGAATGCTTGAAAGCGTCGTACAGCTCGTCTATGTCGCTACGCACCGGATCGCGGCCACCGACATCACGCACCAACCAGAGTTCCTCTTGATTACCGATGTGCGCCAGGTCCCACACGAGTGGACTCATCAACGGGGAATGCTGAGCGATCAATTCGGTATCGTCGACGCAGTCGGTGAGCAGCGTCGACCGCTCACGCGCTCGCAGAAGTACGGCCTCGACCGCTTCCTTGGTGATCTCCCCCGTCATGTGTCGCTCTCACCGGGCACGATTGCGCGACAACACCGTTCGGCTGCGGCATCGAGAAGACGAACGAACTGCGGCTCTGGCGCGTACGACGCGGCGAGCGACATCAGAGAGGTTGCAGCCGAACGCAGTTCGACATCGTCCAATCCGTACTCCGCCGCGTCTCGCCACCGCCCGGCCGTAGATGCTGCAGCATCACTGGCCTCCCTCATCACGGCAGGCCCGGACAGCAACGCGTCGATCGCTGCTACCGGTACTCGCCACAGATCTCCCGGCTGCGCATCGATGTAGCGAACCTCCAGATGCCCGACGGCGCGAACCGGCGGGAACAGCGTAGACAGGTGATAGTCCAAGTCTGCCCAGACGGGTCGGCGTCCGATCTCGGCATCCACAGCGCCGTCTACCCAGTCTCCGAAAGTGGCACCCCGCGGAGCCGTCCAATCGTCACCCTCGTTTCGCACACACATCAGCGGAACATCGAGCGCCCAGCCGGCGTAGTCCTGCACTTCCGGGACTGCGACCGTTCGCCAGGAATCGAGTTCGAGCCACGTCCGCATGCGTTGGGACGCCCAATCTCCCTTCGGAACCCCTTGCAAGCGTGGAGAACACGCAAACGCCGCGATGAGAGCCGGGCCCATGTCCCCGAGGAGCCGCCAACGCTGGGCGATGGACTCCGGGCTGCCGCCGGCATCGATACTGATCTGTACTGCCGCGGTATTGCACATCATCAAGGTGCCGTACGGTCCTATCCCGGCGAAGCGGGATTCCATTGCGCAATAACGCGGCAGCCGGAGAATCCGGGAAGGTGGGCGGGCGACGTCGGCCGCCGCCGAACTGATTTCGATGGAGTACGGCGCGAGGAGTGTTTCGAGAGTACGACGGTCGTCGTCGAGGCAGTCACACAGTTCGCGAGCGGACGTGCGCGGCGCTGAGGAGAGTTCTATTTGTCCGCCAGGTTCTACGGTGACGAGGCTGCCACGCGGAAGCGGTGCCGCCGGTGAATCCGGGTCGATACTGGTGGGTGCATGTCGCCCGAGTGCCCTTGCCAGAGTCGCGGCTGACGGCCTCTCTCCACCGGGAACGTGGCTGGTCAGCCACTCGAGCTCAGCTCCTACCAAGCGGGGTGGCCCCTGTTTGAAGCACACACCACCGACGTAGGCCTCGGCCGCAGGACGCGAATCCACCTGCGTGGTCTGTGCTGCTGTCAACGCTGCTGTCACCATTCGACTTCCCCTTCGGGCGGTCTTCGCGGTCGCTACCGACGATAGAACGCCAACGTCCGAGATGCACCCTTTGTGGTGTTACGTGTCGTTGAATTTCTTCAGTCGTATCCACCGGTACCCACAACCGGCCAGAACAACACCTACCCCGGAAACAACCGCAATCCACGGAAGTGTGACCACCAGAACGACACAACCAGCCGCGCCGACCGCTTGCAGCCACTTCGGATACATCCGGTCCACCCCGCGCTGGCTGTACGCACTCACGTTCGCGACGAGGTAGTAGAGCAGCACTCCGAACGACGAAAAGCCGATCACCCCACGAAGATCGGTTGTCGACACCAAAACGATCACGACAGCACCGACCACAAGTTCCGCATGGTGAGGTACCTCGAACCGTGGGTGGACGGCTGAGAGGGCAACCGGCAGATCACGCTCGCGTGCCATCGCCATCGCCGTACGGCTCACCCCCGCGATCAGAGCCAGCAGCGCCCCCGCCGACGCCGCCGCGGCACCGATCACCACTACGGGAACTGCCCAGTTCCACCCGGTCGCGCCCACTGCATCGGCCAAGGGCCGTGCCGAGTTCGCCAGCCGATCAGGTCCCAACGTCACCAACAGCACCACTGCTACCAGTGCATAGAGGATGACGGCGACGGTGAGAGCAATCAGGATCGCCCGCGGAATCGTGCGGCGCGGATCGCGCACTTCCTCCCCCAGCGTCGCGATCCTGGCGTAGCCGGCGAAGGCGAAGAACAGCAGCCCCGCCGATTGCAGGATTCCGTACCACGACCCGAACGCGAGATCCGGGAGCTCGCGCACTGCACCAGGACCGACGACGGCAACCAGCAGCGCTACGCACAGTGCAGTCGCCGACACAGCGACGATCACCCTGGCCATGTGCGCCGTCCGTGTCACTCCGCGGTAGTTGACTGCAACCAGCACCGCCACCACCAATACCGCGACGGGAACACGCCAGGCGGTAGGCGCAACATACGTCGCGAAAGTCAGGGCCATTGCCGCGCAACTCGCGGTCTTCCCGATCACGAACGACCAGCCTGCGGCAAACCCCCACCAGGGTCCGAGCTGCTCACGTCCGTAGACGTAGGTCCCACCTGACGTGGGGTATCTGGCCGCAAGCTGCGCCGACGACGTCGCGTTGCAGAATGCGATGAACGCTGCAATCGCCAGGCCCACAAGCAACCCGGTACCGGCCACCGCGGCAGCGGGCGCGAACACCACGAAGACTCCGGCGCCGATCATCGCGCCGAGGCCGATCACCACGGCATCGGACGTGCCGAGTCTTCGCTCCATCGGGACAGCTTCGTTCACAGGTAGTTTGAACCACACCGACATGAACGGAAGGTGCCATGTTCGATCTCGACACGATCCGCCGCGACACTCCCGGATGCCTCGACAAGGTGTTCCTCGACAGCGCGGGATCCTCGCTCCCACCCGAGCCTGTGCTGACCACGATGATCGAGCACCTACGACGTGAAGCCGACGTCGGCGGATACGTCGCAGCTGCTCGTCAGAGCGGCGCCCTGGCTGCTGTTCCGCATTCGCTGGCCCGGGTCATCGGCGCTCAGGCAACCGATATCGCGTTGACGGACAGCGCGACCCGCGCGTGGAACGACTTCTTCGCTTCGGTTTCGCTCGGACCTGGTGATCGAATCCTCATCAGCGGAGTCGAATACGCGAGCAACGCCATCGCCGCGCTGGGTCGGGCGCGTTCGACCGGCGCCCACGTCGAGATCATCCCGAGCGATCAGTACGGACGCATCGACCTCGACGCACTCGAGAACATGCTCGACGATCGGGTTCGCCTCGTCTCCGTCGTCCACGTCCCCACCAACGGCGGCCTGATCAACCCAGTCCGCGAGGTCGTCGAATTGGCCAGAGCCCATGGCTCTCTCGTTCTGCTCGACGCGTGCCAGTCCTTCGGCCAGTTGCCCATCGACGTCACCGAACTCGGCATCGACGCCCTCAGCGCCACCGGCCGCAAGTGGCTCCGCGGGCCACGCGGAACCGGATTCCTGTACGTCCGCCCCGGACTCGTCGACGCGCTCGAACCCGCTGCGATGGACCTGCACGGAGCGGAATGGACGAGCGAGAACAGCTTCGTCCCCGCACCGGACGCAACACGATTCGAACTCTGGGAGACGAGTGTCGCTGCGCGCCTGGGTCTTGGCGCCGCCGCCGATTATCTGCTCTCGATCGGCACCGACACGGTGTGGGCACAGATCGAATCCAGAGCAGTCGCGCTGCGGCAAGGGCTGGCATCGATTCCCGGAGTCGACGTCCACGATCGAGGAACCCAGCTGAGCGGCATCGTTTCCTTCACCGTCGAAGGTATTTCCGAGCACCTCGTGCGGGATCAGCTTGCAGCACAGAACATCACCGTCACCGTCAGCGGTCGCGGGTCCACGCTCCTCGACATGGATGCACGCGGGCTCGACGCCGTGGTTCGCGCATCGCCGCACTACTTCGTCGACGAAGCAGACCTGGACGCATTCCTGGGCGCGGTCAGGAGATTACAAACCTCCCGTTGACCGGGACCACGCCTGATCCGCGGACCTCGAAACTGCAACTGTGTGGCGATCAGTAGTTTCGTCTTCCGAAAGGACGCTTCGCATGGCCGACCCGACCGTCAGACCGATCTCCGCTGCAGACATCACCACCTGGGACTACGAGGCCGACGTCGTCGTCGCGGGATACGGCATCGCCGGCGTCACCGCTGCGATCGAAGCAGCGCGTGCGGGCGCCGAGGTGCTCGTCCTGGAGCGGACGGGCGGTTGGGGCGGAGCCGCGTCACTGGCTGGTGGATTCATCTACCTGGGCGGTGGAACGCCGTTGCAGAAGGCGTGCGGGTTCGAGGACTCGGTCGAGAACATGAAGACGTTCATGAAGGCAGCGCTCGGCCCCGGAACCGACGACACGAAGATCGACGCGTACTGCGAGGGCAGCGTCGATCACTACAACTGGCTCGTCGACGCCGGGGTCCCGTTCAAGGAATCGTTCTGGGGTCAGCCCGGCTGGGAACCGCCGTACGACGACGGCCTCATGTACTCGGGCGGTGAGAACGCTGCACCGTTCAACGCGCTCGTCGATCCCGCGCCCCGCGGACACGTCCCGCAGATGAGCGAGAAGAAGACCGGCGAGCAGGGCGGCGGCTACATGCTGATGAAGCCACTCGTCGAGACGGCCGAAAAGCTCGGCGTCCGTGCAGAATACGATCTGCGTGTCCAGACTTTGGTGGTCGACGGCGATCGGGTCGTGGGAGTTGTCGCCAAGCGCTACGGCAAGGACGTCGCGATTCGTGCCCGCAAAGGCGTCGTGCTTGCGATGGGCAGTTTCGCGTACAACAACGAGATGGTGCGCTCGAACGCACCGCGTATTTTCGGCCACCCGGCGGCCTCGATCGAAGCGCACGACGGCCGCGCAATCCAGATCGGTCAGGCCTTGGGCGCCGACACCGCACACATGGACGCCACCGAGGTCGCGTTCTTCTGCGACCCACAGTTGATGGTGCGCGGCATTCTTGTCAACGGCCGTGGTCAGCGATACATCCCCGAAGACACCTACCCGGGCCGCATCGGACAGGCAACACTGTTCCAGCAGGACAACCAGGCATTCCTCGTGATCGACGAAGCTGCGTATGACGAAGGCATGAATGCCGAATCGTCCAGTGCGCAGTTGCGGGCGCAGCCGACCCTGGTGGCGGAAACCGTCGAGGAACTCGAAGCCGAGATGGGGCTTCCCGCCGGATCGCTGCAATCGACTGTCGACCTCTACAACCGTCACGCGGCTGAAGGGTCCGACCCGGTGCTCGGCAAGAAGTCCGAGTGGGTCAAGCCGATCGTCGGCCCGTTCGCGGCAATCGATCTACGTGGCCGCACAGGCGGATTCACGCTGGGAGGATTGAAGACAACCGTCGATTCCGAGGTTCTGCACGTCTCGGGTGCGCCGATCCCCGGACTGTTCGCGGCAGGCCGTTGCACGTCCGGTGTCTGCGCAGGTGGTTACGCCAGCGGAACCAGTCTCGGCGACGGCAGCTTCTTCGGACGTCGTGCCGGAATCAGCGCAGCGCGCTAGGTCACCACAACCCGCACGCCGTCGGCAAAGCGGTACGGCTGAGTCTGCAGAACCGCGCCGAGGTGTTTCCTCAATCTGGACACCTCGGCGCGCACTGCCACTACATGCTCGCGATCACCGAAGAGCACTTCGCTCAGGCCTGCGGCATCCACGCCAGCCGATCCCACGGCTGCCAGCGCACGCAAGATCTGAGCGTGACGCGGCGAAAGCGCGCGCGTCCAGTTTGCATCACCACGCACCGTCACCTGCGGCGATGCACCGAGCGACAGCTCGAGCTCGATCACCGGCCCGCCGACGCCGGTGCGCAACAGCCAGCCGTCACCGAGCGGCTCAGGCAGACACATCCCGAGACCTGGCACGATGACGGGCTTTCCCGCACTGGGTGCCGCCACCCGGTCAGGCGCGGCAATCCCGCTGGCGCCGGCCACCCAGCCGAACTCGTCGACCACCAATGCCGGACCCGTGCCCGCCGCGAACAATGGCGCCGCCCGCGAGCGCAGGCGATCGAGCTGAGCTGCATGCTCGCGCCACAGCGTCGCCTCCGCGAGGCGAACCGCGGTGCGAACCAGCGCGACAGTGGTGGGATGCACCGAGGCTGCGGACCCGCTGATGTCCACCACACCCAGGATCTCGTCTGTCCGGGGGTCGTGCACGGGCGAGCCTGTACATGACCAATTGTGATGCGTCGGCGCATAGTGCTCGGCCGAGAAGAGTTGCACCGCAGAATCTTCGATCAGCGCGGTACCGATCGCGTTGGTACCCACCGACTGCTCCGACCAGCGCGCGCCTTCGGCGAACCCGAGTGCGTCCGCCGCACGTTTGACGGTCTTCGCCCCTTCGCGCCAGAGCAGGACACCGTCGGCGTCGGCAACGACCACGATGAAGCCCGCGTCCTCGGCGACCTCGGTGAGCGTGGTTCTCAGTTCGGGCAGAACGCTGCGCAGCGCGGTACGCGAACGCCTCGACTCCAGCTCGGAGAAATCGGCGACAGCGGACGCGCCGCAATGATCGGGCGCGAGCCCACCCGCGGCCACCCGCGACCACGACCGCGCCACGACGGTCCGCGGCTGCGCCGGTGGTTCCTGCCCCGAGAGAACTGCGTCGTGCACCCGGCTCAGTAGGCGCGCATGCTGCGACAGGTCGGTACCCGGCACGACGGCACCGAGCCGACTGCCTTCGGGAGCGCTCCCCACGGTGGTCACTCCGTCAGGCTACCGCTTTCGATGTGACGCGAACCACGTCCACACGGCCAGGTCCCCACCACCTGCGATTAGCGGCGGGGAGCAAACTCCGGTAACGTATCCAAAGTTGTCTCGGCGAGGGTGAATCGCAGCAGTTCCACACGTTGCAGGTTTACCGTGATCGACGCGGCTACGGCTCAGCTCGAGCGTTTCGCTCCTGGCCGTGTGCGCGCCTGTCCGCCTTGCCGCAGGCAAAACCACACGTCAGTAAACCGAGCACGAACCCCGTGAGTTGTAGGAGCCGTTTCATCATGTCTGAAGAAAACAACCTCGTCGCCGTCGTCCGCACCGAATTCGGCAAGGGCGCAGCTCGCCGCGCACGTCGCGACGGCCAGGTCCCCACGGTTCTGTACGGCCACGGCGAAGATCCCCGCCACCTCAACGTGCCGGCTCGCGACTTCGCTCGCATCCTCCGCGCACAGGGCACCAACGCCATCCTCACCCTCGACATCGAGGGCACGGAGCAGGTTGCACTGACCAAGTCGGTCGTCGTGCACCCCATCCGCAGCTACATCGAGCACGCTGACCTCCTCGTCATCAAGAAGGGCGAGAAGGTCACCATCGACGTTCACGTCGTAGTCGTCGGTGACGCTGCTGCAGGCACCATGGTCGCGCAGGATGCATCGACCATCTCCATCGAGGCAGACGCCCTCCACATCCCCGAGCAGATCGAGGTCTCGGTCGAGGGCCTCGAAATCGGCACCCAGATCCTGGCAAGCCAGCTCGAACTGCCCGCCGGCTCCGTCCTGCAGGCTGACGCCGACACCCTGATCGTCAACGTCGTTGCTGCACCGACCGAGGCTGACCTCGAAGAGGGCGCAGAAGCTCCCGCCGCCGACGAGGCTGCAGAAGAGGCCTGATCCTCTCGGTTCCAACAGAACTCACTGCGCGCGGCGCGTCATTCCGATTCGGAGTGACGCGCCGTTCGTGCGTAGCAGGAAAAACAAGCCAGAAAGTAGCGTCCGTTGAGCACAGATACCGCCCTCGTCATCGGCCTGGGTAATCCCGGCCCGCAGTACGAGAAGACCCGGCACAACGTCGGCTTCATGGTCGCCGGCACCCTTGCCGGGCGCATGGGCGGAAAGTTCAACGTACACAAGAAGAGTGGCGCCGAAATCGTCGAAGGTCGCCTCGCCGGACGACGCGTGATTCTCGGAAAACCACGCTCGTACATGAATCTCTCGGGTGGCGCGGTCGCCGGTCTCGCGCGATTCTTCTCGGTCGATGCCGCGAACATCATCGTCGTCCACGACGAACTGGATCTCGATTTCGGGACCATCAGACTCAAACTCGGCGGCGGCGAAGGCGGACACAACGGTCTGCGGTCCATTTCGAGTTCGTTGACCACCAAGGACTACCTGCGCACGCGCGTCGGGATCGGTCGCCCGCCGGGCCGCATGGACCCGGCGGACTACGTTCTCAAGCCGTTCTCGTCCACGGAGCGAAAAGAACTCGATCTCGTGTGCGAAGAAGCTGCGGATGCAGTCGAGCTACTGCTCGAACTCGGGCTCGAAGCCGCACAGAACCGCTTGCACTGACAGTCAGTTACCCAGCAGGGCAGCCGAATTGGCGCGGCGGAGCTTTCCCGACGACGTCTTCGGAATACTGCCGGGGCCCAGAACCGCAACGGCGCGAGGCCGGACACCGACGTCGGCAACCACGGCGTGGACCACTTCGCGCTCGATGCGCTTGACCTCTTCCGGATCTTCGAAAGCGTTGGTCTCGACGGCGACCGCAAAGCTCTCACGCTTCTGGCCGGCATCGAGACGGATTGCGACGGCATTTCCCGGGCGCACACCGGCAACGCTTCCGGCCGCCCGTTCGATGTCTGTGGGGTACACGTTCCGGCCGCCCATGATGATGACGTCCTTGACTCGCCCGCACACCACGACCAGTCCTTCTTCGGTGAAGTACCCGACGTCACCGGTGTCGAGCCAACCGTCGGAGTCCTGCGCCGGCTTGTGACCTTCCACCGTGACGTAACCAGGGGTCACTGCCTTGCCGCGAACCTCGATGATTCCGACGCCGCGGGCCGGAAGCACCTGGCCGTCGCGGTCGACGATGCGTCCCTCGAGGTCAGGCACCATCTTTCCGAGTGTGGCGAGGGCACGAGCGTTGGGGCGATTGGACGGCACCGCCCGAGACATCGACTCGAGGAAGTCGGGATCGACGTAGTCGAGGATCTGACCTTGATCGGGATCCGGAATCGACACGGCGAGCGTGGTTTCCGCCATTCCGTACACGGGAGCGAGCGCGGTCGGGTTCAAACCGAAACGCGCACCGGCCTCGGCGAGGGCATCCATCGTGTCGGGATCCACCGGTTCGGCGCCGTTCCACATGTATCGGACGCTGGACAGGTCGACTGCCCCGTCTTCTGCCTGTGCGAGTCGACGAGCCAAGAGCGAATACGCGAAGTTCGGTGCGGCGGTGACAGTTCCGCCGTACTTGCCCATGAGTTCCGCCCACAGCACCGGGGTGCGCAGGAAATCCATCGGCGTGATGCTGATGACCTCGGCGCCCACCTGCATCGGAACCGTGAGGAAGCCGACCATGCCCATGTCGTGGAAGAGCGGAAGCCAGCTCACCATCACGTCGTCCTCGATGGAGAACTTGATGCGGTTGATCATCGCGTACGCATTTGTGTAGAAGTTCTCGTGCGTGATCTGCACGGCCTTGGGCGAACCGGTGGAACCTGACGTCAACTGTTGGAGTGCGATATCCGATTCGGCCGTCTCCACGGGATCGATCGACGTTCCGCCACGAAGCTCGTCCACCGTCACGACGGTGATGCCACGCTCTTCGAGGAGCGGCTTGGCCGCGTCGAATGGTGCACCCAGAATGACGGCTTTTGCGGAGATCATGTCGATCACCGTCTCGGTGTCCTGAGCCCAGATGCCCAGATCCGTTCGGGGGGTCGGCTGATGCAGCATCGTCACCGACGCACCGCGCATCCACGTCGCCTGGCAGGCAGGCGCGATGTCGACGGGCTGTCCGGCGAGAATGCCGATCGCGACGCCGCGATCGATGCCGACCTCGGCCAGGCCACCGGCCATGCGCCGAGCTTCCTGGTGGATGTCGCCCCAGGTCTGACGGAAAGCGTTGTCGGGCTCTCCCGTCACCAGGCCGCGGTCGGTGACTGCGGCGGTCGCGTACATCTCTTCGGTGAACTTGCTCAACGCAACTCCTCGGTCAGTGTCACTCTTCGATTCAGTGCAACTCTTCGCAGGACACAAATGGCTGTGTGTTCGAACACACACATACATTGATAATCAGCGATCGTTCGCCGAGTGTTACGCCGCAGTGGCTACTGCCTCGTGGTCTGCGAGTATCCTTTCTCTGTTGTGCTGCCGCACTCTCCACCTGTCCGCGCACCGGCACGTCGCCGGCACCGACGCCCACTTCGAGAGGTTCTTCGTTGACTACCCCGTCCGACTCGACCGTCCCTTCCGACTCGACTGTCCAGTCCGACACCGAAGGCCCCGATTCAACCGAGAGCGGGTCGGTCGCGGTCACGACGACGACCAAGGGCTTGTCCGCCGAGGCGGAGCGTCGCCGCACCTTCGCCGTCATCTCGCATCCTGACGCCGGTAAGTCGACACTCACCGAAGCGCTGGCACTGCACGCGAAGAAGATCTCCGAGGCAGGTGCCGTCCACGGCAAGGCCGGCCGCAAGTCGACGGTCTCGGACTGGATGGAGATGGAGAAGGCCCGCGGCATTTCCGTCAGTTCCACCGCACTGCAGTTCAACTACCACTCGTCCGAGACCCCGGACGAGCAGATCAACGTCATCAACCTCGTCGACACCCCCGGTCACTCCGACTTCTCCGAGGACACGTACCGCGTCCTGACCGCCGTCGACGCAGCCGTCATGCTCATCGACGCTGCCAAGGGCCTCGAACCGCAGACGCTCAAGTTGTTCCAGGTGTGCCGTCACCGCGGCATTCCGGTCATCACGGTCATCAACAAGTGGGACCGTCCCGGCCAGACTCCTCTCGAACTGCTCGACGAGATCAGCGAACGCATCGGCCTCACGCCCACTCCCCTGTACTGGCCCGTCGGCATCGCCGGCGACTTCCGAGGACTGTTGCGGCGCGGCGAAGACGGTGAGGCTCGCGAGTACGTCCGCTTCACCCGTACCGCAGGCGGCGCGAAGATCGCCCCCGAAGAGGTCATGGACGCCGACGCGGCGCTCGCCAAGGAAGGCTCCGAGTGGGAGACCGCGGCCGAGGAGAGTGAACTGCTCTCCGCTACCGGCCAGGACCACGATCAGGAGATGTTCCTCGCCGGTCAGACGTCCCCGGTGATCTTCGCGTCCGCGATGCTCAACTTCGGTGTCCGCCAGATCCTCGACACTCTCGTCGAATTGGCGCCGCCGCCGCGGGGCCGCGAAGACCTCAGCGGCAAGCCGCGCGAGGTCACCGATCCGTTCAGTGCGGTCGTCTTCAAGGTGCAGGCCGGTATGGACACCGCGCACCGTGACCGTCTGGCGTTCATGCGCATCGTCTCCGGCGTGTTCGAGCGCGGCATGGTTGTCACACATGCTCAAACCGGCAAGCCCTTCACGACCAAGTACGCGCAGACGGTATTCGGCCGTGAACGTTCCACCGTCGAATCCGCGTTCCCCGGCGACGTCGTCGGCCTCGTCAACGCCACCGCACTCGCACCCGGCCACACGCTGTACACCGAGAAGAAGGTTGAGTTCCCGCCGATCCCGTCGTTCGCGCCGGAACACTTCTCGATCCTGCGCGCCGAAAGCGCCGGCAAGTACAAGCAGTTCCGCCGTGCAGTCGATCAACTCGATTCCGAGGGCGTCGTCCAGATTCTCCGCAACGACATCCGCGGCGACGCCTCCCCCGTCATGGCTGCTGTCGGCCCGATGCAGTTCGAGGTCGTCGCAGCGCGCATGAAGGCCGAGTTCAACGTCGAGGCCAAGATGGAACCACTCGGCTACGCATTGGCCCGCCGTACCGACGCCGCGTCCGAGGTCGAACTGAACCGTCAGCGCGGTGTGGAGGTCTTCACCCGATCCGACGGTGTCCTGCTCGCCCTTGTCAGTGACAAGTGGCGCCTGCAGTACATCCAGAAGGAACTCCCGGATCTGACGCTCGAACCCCTCGTCGCTGCTGCGGACTGATGAGCCTGATCGAGGCGCTGTTCGACGCTGAACTGCACATCGGCAGCGCCACGATTCTCTGGCGAGAGATCATCGGAAACGCGTTCGGAATAGGCTCCGCGATCGCGGGCGCGCGACGCTCGGTATGGGCGTGGCCTGTCGGTATAGCCGGAAATGCCTTGTTGTTCACGGTCTTCATGGGCGCACTTTTCCACACGCCGCAAGAGCTCAATCTCTACGGCCAGGCCGGCCGTCAGTTGTTGTTCATCACCGTCAGCGTCTACGGGTGGACCCAGTGGCGACGTGGGGCACGTGACTCCGGTCGCGCAGTCCTGCCCCACTGGGCGACAACTCGCGAGCGAGTCGCCATGATCGCCGTCATGGCAAGCGGCACAATCGCTTTCGCCTGGATATTCGACCTTCTCGGCTCGTACGGAGCGTGGGCGGAGGCCTGGATCTTCACCGGCTCGATCCTCGCGACGTACGGGATGGCACGCGGCTGGACCGAGTTCTGGCTCATCTGGATCGGCGTCGACGCTGTCGGCGTTCCCCTTCTATTCCGGGCCGGGTACTACCCGTCGGCAATCCTCTATCTGGTCTACGCATTCTTCGTATTGTGGGGCTTTGCGATGTGGCTACGTATTCAGCGCCGGACTCCACAAGGGGTATGACCGTAAACGAACTCCTGGTATGTTTGCGTCGATTAAGCAAACCAGCGGTCTGTTTACGGGCATCAGGAGCGAAACAATGGAAGACAAGAATTCTCACGGAATAACGGGCGCCAACGGTTCCGGCAACGGATCGAGAGCCAGTAGTTCCGCGAGTAATGGTTCTGCGAGCAACCTTTCCACGGGTAACGGTTCTGCGAGCAACCTTTCCACGAGCAACGGTTCCAGCAGTGCCACCGCCACAGCGGATTTTCTGTCGACCGCACCCAAGCAATCGGATGCATTCACGTTTCCGCTTCCTGCCCGAACCACGGCCGCACACAGCAGCGGAGAGGACCTTTCAGTGCCAGCTTCAACACGCGAATCATCGAGGACACTCGAGACTCGGAGTCGCACCGTCGTACGGCGCGACGCGATGGGCGTAGCCGCCGTTCGAGTGGCCGGTCGACTCACCCACACCGAACTCATCGCGAATCAGGCCTCACCCTCGAGCACGCATTCCTCCGATCCCACGATGGATCTGGACGAGTTGCTCACGATGCTCGGCAGCTACCTGTTGTCCTCGGGGTTCGAACATCCCGAAATCCACGCCAAGCTCGGTGGACAGTCGATCGTCGTCAACCTCGTGTCGCCGGAGATCAGCGCCAGCTGAGCTCGACCCAGCTGTTCAGGGCCACAGCACTGCTCGTGTCCATGCTCGGTCCGAGCCGCGCCGGTACAACCATCGCTGATGCCGACGCCCGGAGTCTGCCTGCCAGAACTCGACAGACTCCGGCTCGAGGCACCACGCACGCCAGTCCTCCGACACGAACCCTGGGTCGTCACTGATTCTTGCTTCCGCAGCCGCCACCGAGGCGTCGTACGCCCCTAAGTCTTCGAGCACCTCGCTCTGCTTACTTGCGGTCGCCACCGCTCTCGCAGTGACGGAGCGTTCGACGAAGTCTCGGCTTCGAAGTGCGTCGTCGCCCTCGCGAACCAACCCGCGGATCCGGACCTGCTGGCCCGTCTCACGCCAGTAGAAGGCGAGCGATGCTCGCGGATTTTCTTTCAGCTCAATGCCTTTCGGCGAAGCAGCTGAACCCGAAAACCAGAACCCACCCTCGGTCACGTCCTTGAGGATGAGGAAGCGGGAATCGGGCATACCGTCACTGTCGACGGTCGCGAGCGCACATACGTGTGGCTCGACGACGCCGAAGGCCACGGCCGCACGGAGCCAGTCGAGGAACAGCTCTCCCGGCTTTTCCGGAAAATGTTCAGGCGCGGGCGGCGGAGTTCCGGTCAGTGCGGGGATACCGCGAATCCACGTCCGTACGTCAGGCAGCGAAAAATCTGCATCAACCATGAGCCGACTCTAATCGCGGGCGGCCTCAGGA
Organism: Rhodococcus sp. AQ5-07; assembly: GCF_009707305.1. Lineage (NCBI taxonomy): Bacteria > Bacillati > Actinomycetota > Actinomycetes > Mycobacteriales > Nocardiaceae > Rhodococcus > Rhodococcus sp. AQ5-07. Next base: position 3,096,578 of record NZ_CP046099.1, read on the forward strand.
GACGTTGCGAACTACCGAGTCGCCGAACGACGGTTGCTGCAGCAGCGCCCACTTGTTGGACGTCAATCGGAAACTCGGCATGTCGGCGAGCGCCACCACCGATTCCCAGGTCCGCTCGTAGCTCGTGTGGGAGATTCGCCATTCACCGTCGCTGCAGCGGGTGTATCTGTCGTGATAGAAGGCCGATCCGCGAAGAAGCATGCCGTCTTCGGGGATCACCACAGTGTCCGCGAGGCACCAGATCCCGGTTGCGGTGTCTCCGTCGACGTCGATCTCGGGTTGCCCGCACTGATGTTCAGTGATGACGTGTGATCCGAGGGTGTTCTCGAGGAAGGAGACGAACGAATCTCGGGAATCGAAACTGAGTTGTTCTCCGTAGATCGCGGTGGCGTCGACGGTCAGAGTGTCGGCGAATTCGACCCACGATTTGGTGTCCAAGGCGCGTGCGTATCGGTACTTGAGTCTTTGGATGAGAACAATCGCTTCGAGATCCATGATCCCCGCCTCCCGGTGCAGCAACCACCCGTCCTATGTGTGCACATTAGCCTGTATCACGCCGAAACGGGCATTACTCTCAAAGCTAGTAGAAATGTCAGCCGATAACACGCTTTTCCAGGCCGTCGAGCATGATCGTGATCTTCTCGTCCAACCAACCTCGCCCGTGCCACGTTGATTCGTCGCCGATCCCCTCGACCAACGACTCCGACGCATTCCAACTCTCCTGATACGCCTGGCGCGCAGAACGCGAATCCGCGGAGCTCACGGTCTTGTCCATCGCCGCCATCATTGCGAACTGCGTCATGGTCACCTCGGAGATGAAGTCCACGGCCAGGACCGCGTCATGTGGTGTGAAACCCTGCGCAGTCAACGAACCGACCAGTTTCTCCACGATCTCGATTATCGCCGGTGGCGTGCCCGGAACTGCGAGACCGACCTGGGCTAGACCTGGATAGCGCTCGAACGAGGACCACAGAACGTCGCACAAATCCGTCAGAAACTCACGCCACGGACGATCCGTGTCCGGCCATACAGTCTGACGCACAACGTGATCCGCACAAGCCCGCAGCAGCGCTTCACGGTCCGCGAAGTAGCGATAAAGTGCAGAATGGCTGACGCCCAGTCGTTTTGCCACACTCGGCATGGTCAATTCACTCAGATCACCAGCCAGGGCGGCCTCGACGATGTCCACTGTCGACAACGTCGGCGGCCGCCCCGTCTTCTTTCCGGTTTGCATTCTGCTCAGCCTGCCACCTGCTCAGCCCGCTACCAACCGCCATCCCGACGCACGGTGGCGCTGGTTCCAGAACGCGGCGTAGTTCCCACCGGCTGCGAGCAGAACTTCGTGGGTTCCCACTTCGACGATCGATCCGTCGTCACCGAGCACGATGATCTGGTCTGCGGCCACGACGGTAGACAGTTTGTGAGCGATCACGAGCAGTGTGCTTTCACTGGCGAGTTCCTGCATCGCACGCTGTACATGGGCCTCGTTCTCGGGATCGAGCGCGGCCGTCGCCTCGTCGAGCAGAACGATAGGCGCGCGTTTGAGGAGTGCGCGCGCGATGGAGACCCGCTGCCGCTCTCCACCGGACAGTGCCGTCCCGCCCTCACCGACGCGGGTGTCCCAACCCCGCGGAAGTCGCTCGACGATTTCCGCGACGCCCGCGATCCGAGCCACGTCGAAGACCTCATCGTCCGTGGCTTCGGGGCGACCGAGGCGGATGTTCGCGATCAACGTGTCGTCGAAGAGGTACACGTCCTGGAAAACCAAGGACAACTGCGACATCAGATCGGCACTCGTGAGGTCCCGCACATCGACGCCGCCGACACGTACCACCCCCGAGTCGACGTCGTAGAAGCGCGAGATCAGCCGAGTGACGGTGGTTTTGCCAGACCCTGACGGACCGACCAACGCCGTCAGCGACTTCCGCGGCACCTCGAAGGAGATGTCCCGCAGCACCTGCCCACCGTCCGCGTAGCCGAAGTCGACGGCGTCGAACTGCACGGCCGTCTCCCCCGTCGGCTGCCCGCTGGTATCGGGTTCTACCAATGGTTCCACTTCGAGGATCTCGGACATCCGACGGATTTCGTTGCGTGCCATTCTGATTGCACCGCCGAACTCGCCGATCTCACCCAGCGGCTGGATGAACCGTGCGGTCAGGCCGAGTAGCGCGATCAACGTGACAGGGTCGATGTCGCCGCCGAGCGCGAGGAATGCACCCAGGATGATCACTGCAGAGAAGACGAATTGCAGGGCGATCCCGTTGACCACGGACCCGATCACCACGAACCACAGTTGTGAACGACCCGCAGTGTGTTGCGCTTCGATCGCGTCGTCGAGCGGTTCGTACACCCCGTGTGTGCGTCCGAAAGCACGCAGGACCGGTTGGCAACGAGCGTATTCGAGCACTCGATTGTTCGATTCGACGGCTGCGGCATGTGCCCGATCGTCGGCCTTGGCAGTCATCGTCGAGGCAAATCTTGCTGCCGCGAACAGAATCGGAACGCTGACCATCAGTGCCAACCCGAGCCGCCAGTCGAAGAACAGCATGCACACGACAATGGTTGCCGGGCTGGCAATTCCGGAGATGATCGGTGTCATCAGGTGCGCAGCCGCCCCCATCACCGAGATGGTGCCCTTGCTGGCAACCTGCGATACCTGGCCGAGTCGGCCGGCACCGAACCAGCCGAGCGGCAGAGTGACGAGATGATCTCCCAGGCGCAGATGCATAGTCCTCAGCAGCGTGAGGGCCGACTCGAATCCCTTCATCGCCTGCAGGTAATGCGCAATCGAACTGATCACGGCGCACACGGCCATTGCGGCGAGCCACCGAAGGAAACTGCCCCAGTCCTGATCGAACAGTGCCTGCACCGCCGGGACCAGTAGCGCCACTGCCAAACCTTGCATCACGCCGTACAACACTGCCCACACCAAGAACTCGCGATAGCGGCCCTGATTCTGCGGGCCGAGTATCCGGAAGAGGTCGCGAATCATGAGTTGGCCTTTCCTGCTGCGTCAGACGTACCAGCGATGCTGTCGGCCCGACTGTGACTCGCCCACATCCGGGCATAGGTTGAACCACTCGCCACAAGCTGATCGTGTGTGCCCTTCTCCACGATCCGTCCGGCGTCGAGAACCACGATCTGATCGGCGCTCACGATCGAAGCCAACCGGTGCGCGATCACCAGCACGGTGCGCCCCACCGTCAAGCGCGACAACGCCTCCTGGATATCGGCTTCGGACTCCGGATCGGCGAAAGCGGTTGCTTCGTCGAGCACGAGAACAGGAGTGTCCGCGAGAATCGCACGCGCAATGGAGACCCTTTGGGCTTCACCACCCGAGAATCTGGCGTCGACCCCGACCACGGAGTCGTAGCCTCTCGGGAGCGCTTCGATTCGGTTGTCGATCTGCGCGGCTGCGGCAGCGGCCTTCACCTCGGCCGAAGTCGCCTGCGGTCGGGCAAGCCGAATGTTGTCGAGCACGGTCGCTTCGACCAGCTGCACGTCCTGCAGAACGAATCCGACGTGGCGGTACAGCTCGTCGGTCGCCACGTCCCTGACGTCGGCACCACCGATGGCCACGGATCCGGCACGCACGTCGTGGAACCTCGGAACCAGCGTTGCCAGCGTCGACTTACCCGAACCCGAAGGTCCGACCAACGCCGTCACCGTGCCCTCCGGCAGCGTCAGATCGATGTCGGTCAGAACGTCGGCGCCGTCGTCGTAGGCGAAAGAAACTCCGGAGAATCGAACTTCATTCCCCGCGGGACTTTTCGGATGATCGGTTTCCGGCAGCGCCTCGGTCGAGAACAGCGCAATCAGTCGCGCCGCAGCGGCGGCTGCCTCTCGGCGAGCCTGCATACCGAAACCGATGGTCGTCACCGACACCGGAATCACCATCGCGACAAGAGAACTGGTCAGCACATCGATGGGTGACACCCATCCGGAGTGGACGAACCACGAGCCGAGGCCAAGGTTGACCACCAGCACTACCGGTGCGCTCAATGCAATCGAGGCCAGCGCCTCGGTCCGGAGCATCGGGCGAACCCAGCCCTCGTACGAGAGTGCAAATGCCTTGGCGGCGTCGCGGTACCGGGAGTGTGACTGCTTGTCCTGACCGAAGGTCTTGACCACTGCGATACCGGTGACGAACTCGACGATGGTGTTGCTGATGGCCGCGATGCCCTCATTCATCCGGCTCATCTTGACGGCCATGTCCTTGGTCATCATCGCGTAGGCGATCATGTAGATCGGGAGCGTGGCAATCGCGACCAATCCCAGACGCCAGTCGATCGAGATCACGTAGCCGAGTCCGACGAGCGGCACTGCGATGGCTCCGGTGGTCTCGACGGCGCTGTGCGCAACCAGGTAATGGAGATCGGAGATGTCGTTCTGCGCGGCTTTGCGCACGGTTCCGGACGAGTGGGAGGTGAACCAGCCCAAGGGAAGTCGACCGAGAGTCGCTGCGATTCGACGCCGCAGCACCGCCTGCAGATTCACATCGGCGAAGTGCGTCACGATCAACGCACCGCCTCCGAAGAACGCACGCATACCCAGACCGAAGACGACCACCCACACGATCGTCCAGACACGGGACGAGTCGACGTCACCGCCCACGATCAGCGTCTTACCCAGTTCGGCGATGGCCACGTACGGCACGATGGCGGCGACCGCGGCGATCACCTGCATCACCATCGCGATGGTGGTCCGCGTGCGCACTGGAGCAAGGAGTTCGCGAAGCGCGCTCTTGTGCTCCGCCGCTTCAGCTTTGGCTTGCGAGGCTTCGGCCGCCGCTCCTTGTGATACGTCGGCCTCTTCAGATGAAATGTCTGCTTTCGTGGCCTGTGTCGTCGTCATTTCGAGAACGCCTTCCATCGGGTAACTGCGTCGGCGTCGGATGCGATGCGTCCTTGGAGCTCCGCGCCGGTGAGTGTGCGATCGGCAAGTGCCTCGAGGTCTTCGAGGATCCAGTAGACCGCGAAGGGATAACTGCCGAACCAGAGTTCGCCGCTGACGTCTGCCGTGCGCCCGGCCTGCACCGCAGGGATCTCGTTGAACAACGGATTTGCGTGTACCAGTGCGCTGTCGTAGATGTTTCCCGAGGTCACGACCATCGCGTCCGCCGCGTGCTGCCCGACCTCCTCGCCCGACACCGAAGACGTGGCAACACCTGTGTTCGGTCCGATCTTCGCGTCGAGTTCGGCTTGTGGACGCCTGAAACCGGCTTCCTCGATGATCGAGGACATCGGCGACTGTGGGATGACGGTGTAGATGCCGCCGGAGAATCCCACCAGCACGGACAACGTCTGCGGTTGCGCCTCGACCGTTCCGGATACTTCGGCAAATTTGGTCTCGAGCCTCGACACGATTTCGCGAGCTTCGGACTCTCGACCCAGAGCAGTCGCCGCGGTATTCAGAACTTCGCGCCACGGCGCCGCATAGGCGAGCACCGTCGTCGGGGCAATCTCGTTGGCCTGAGCCGTGATCGACGTCAGCGACCCGACGTCACTGAGCAGGATTCTGTCAGGATCGACTGCTGCGATCTGTTCGACGTCGGGTGACTCGAAGAACGTCGGTTTGTCGATGACCTCTACGCCCTCGCTCTGCAAGATCTCCTTCGCCGCCTGTGATTGCAGGGTGGCAAAGACCGTATCGGGCTTGACCCCGAGCGTGAGCGCGTTGAGTGCTGCGAACTCGTCCAGTGCGCCCCACTGCTGCCGCATCCTTCTCTCCCCGCTTTAGTTACACACTGTCTCGATTAGGGGAGCCTACAATAACTCAGGCCGTTTGTGCAGCCCTCGTCACCGGAAGTGCAAACGCCGGCAGACACGCGACAACACTGATGACTGCGCCCATCACGAACGCCGCCCCGAACGAATCACCGGAAATACCGATCGCCAGGACTGCTGTGGTCACCGGCGCACCCACCGCCGATCCCACGGTCCTGATCACGCTGTTGACACCACTGGCCGCTGCCATCTCCGATGGCGGGACGATCGAAGCAACCAACAGAGCACAGACCGCGAACCCCACGCCGTTCCCCAACCCGACGAGGGAGAAGAACAGCACGATCGCAACCACCGAACTCGGCCAGATTGCAAGTCCGATCGCGCCCGTCGCCATGAGTGCCAGCGCTGTCACCGCCGGTACTCGCGGCCCGTATCGCCGCGCGAGAGCCGGCGTCAAACGCCCGCCGAGAAAGACGAGTACAGCGGCAGGCAAGAGCGCCAACCCGGTCTGCACGACAGTGAATCCGCTTCCGTACGTGGACGTGTCCGGCGCCTGGAGGATCCGCGGCAGGCAGAGGTAAAAGATGTACGGCACGAATCCGAACACCAGAGTGAGTGCGCTGGTGATCATCATCGGCTTGTCCCGAAAGACTCGCATGTCGCCAATCGGCGCGTCGTGGCGGGAATCGACGGCAATCAGTGTCGCGAACGAAACTAACGCGATCACAACCAGACCCCAGAATCCGAGCGACAGAACTCCCCAGTCGGAGGCTTTGGTGATCGCCAGGAGCAGGCTCACCAACCCGAACGCCAGTGCTCCGGCACCGGCCCAGTCCGTCGGCATACCCGGCCGGCGATGCGAACCCGGAACCACGGCCACCACCGCGACCAATGCGAGCACGATCAAGATCCCGGTGATCACGAACAACCACTGCCAACTGAGATACTCGAGAATGACACCGCCGATCACCAGTGCACTTCCGGCACCGATTCCCAAAGTCCCAGCGAGCCAACCTATCCCCGAAGACAACTCGGCGCCCACTACCGTTCTCCGCAGCACTGCCATCGCGAGCGGGAAGCTCGCCATACTCACTCCCTGGACGGCCCGAACGACGAGCAGCACCCCGATGTTCGGCGCTGCCGCGGCGGCGAATGTGGCGAGGGCAAAGATGATCAGAACGATCACCAGAACTCGCTTGTCGCCGAACCGGTCACCCATTGCCCCGACGATCGGAGCCATCACCGCGGCCGCCAACAGATAGGACGTAAGAATCCACCCGGTCACCGCCACGGACGTGTCGAAATGCTCACCCAACACCGGCAACGCCGGTACCAGCATGGTCTGCATGAGCGAGTAGACGAGTACCGCTCCAGCCAGGGCTGCGATCACCCGGCTCCCGGATCGCGTGGGCGCCTCTGCCAAGGTCGTCATCGACACCTTCCTCCAATCATGAATCGAATCGGAACGGAACACTCCGTTCCGATTGAGTAAACCACGCATTGCTAGCCTGTGGGAATGGCGAAAGAGAATGCGAGCCTCCCCGGACGCGCCCGAGAAGCCGCAGACAACGACGTCACCGTGCTGCGAGCAGCGCGCGAGATTTTTGCCGAACAGGGTTGGAATGCACCGGTATCGGCGATTGCCGCACGGGCCGGAGTGGGCGTCGGCAGCATCTATCGCCGATACCGAGGCAAGGAGGAACTGGCGCAATCCCTGCGCGTCTGGGCGATCGATCACCTCGCCACCCTTGCCCGAGAGTGCGTGAGCACCGCGAAAACCGATGAAGCCGTATTGAAGACGTTCTTCTCGCGATATCTCACCGAATCGGTGGGACCGCTCATTCCGGTCCTCGGCGGCAGGTTGCCTGAACACGCCGAAGTCACTCGTGCCGCCGAAGAATTGGAGGCCGCCTTGCAATCCATGGTCGACGTCTGCGTCGACGCTCGCGAAGTCCCGCCCGGCTTCACTGCTGCAGACGTCATGCTCATGACAGTGCATCTGCGGCCGACTCTGCCGATCGAGGGCGATCGAGCCACCGAAATACACACGCGTTATCTCGATTTCATGCTCGACGGACTTCGTGGCGGAACACCTCAACCGTCGATCACTCCCCCATCCTGGAGCGAATGGCTTCAGATGTGGCAGGGCGCCTGACCCGGAGAACACCCGAACGAAACATCAGGTTAGGCTTACCTAGCTTAGTTCGCCATGTTCGGAAGGTTTTCATGAAACTCACCCGCCGGTTCGCCGGATTCGCCGCACTACCCGCCGTCGCCGCACTCCTGCTCACCGGTTGCGGAAGTAGCGACGCATCACCTTCTACCGAGACCAGGTCCGCCGACCAGTCCTGGAGTTACACAACGGGATACGGAAACACGATCACCCTCGATCACGCCCCGGAGCGGATCGTCGTCGACGCGTATTCCGCTGCTGCGCTGTGGGACTACGGTATTCGGCCGGTCGGCATCTTCGGTTACGGCGTCGGCAATCCCGACGTCACCGATCATGCCGACGAGTCGACCATGACGGTCGTCGGCCGTGAAGGCGAACTCAGCGCGGAAGCACTTGCGGCACTGGACCCCGACCTCGTCATCGGGTACGGCAACAGCGACGACCCGACGCGATGGACTTGGTGGGACGAGCCGATGGGCAACACCGTCAACAATGTTGCACCGTTTGTCGGCGTCAAGTTCTCCGGAGCCTCGACACCGGACGTGTTGAGCGAATACGCCTCACTCGCCGAAGCTCTCGGCGGGAACACCGGCGCAGCCGCAGCACGCGAGGGCAAGGAAGCATTCGAATCCGGTGCAGAGCGAATCCGAACTGCCGCGGCCAAGTTCGACGACATCGAAGTCCTCGCCCTGAACGGTGACAGCTCCGAGTTGTACGCAGGCACAACGGCGCTCGCCCAGTTCGGCTATCTGAAGGAACTCGGTGTGAAGTTCACCGGACCGGGAGGCGACAAAGGCTGGGCCGATCTAAGCTGGGAGCAGGTGCCGGATTACCCGGCGGACATCGTGTTCCAGTTCGCGAAGTCGGCAGAAGCATTCGCAGCATCACCCGTGTTCGTCAAGCTGCCCGCGGTGACCGCGAACCAGGTGATCGACTTCGACGACAAGCGTCCCAACACCTACGCCAATTACGGCGCCTGGTTCGAGCAGGTTGCACAACTACTCGACCAGGCCCGCAACGTCGCCTGAATTACTGCCCAGCAGTGATTCGCCCGGCCGCTTCCTCGAGAACGTCGAGGAAGATGGCCGCGGTGAGCGCAAATCCTTGGTTGTATCGCGCGTCGCTGGTCAACACGTTGCCCGCTTGAACTGCAGGCAACCGCTGCCACGTCGGCTGCGACTTGATCGCGTCGAGCGCTTCCTGATCGCGAGCTTGGGCGATGATCACATCCGCCGGAGCCAAGGTGTCGAGTTGCTCGAACGACAACTCGAACGAGTTCTCTGCATTGTCGTCGTCACGGAAAAGCACGTCCAGGCCGGCATCGATTGCAACACTGATCCGCAGATTCCGCTGATGCACAAGGAATCCGGTCGGCGTCTGAACACCCAACACGATCTTCTTTCCGCCCAGCTTCTCCTGCAACATGGGTCGCAGTCTCGCGAGCTTGTCGTCGTACTCCGCGATGGAAGCCTCGGCGATTGCCACACGGGCGAGTTGGCTCGCCTGCGCCATCAGCGCACCTCGCCAGTCGACCGGGTGTCCGGCGATCGGTTCGACGTCGTCGCCGACCACCAACAGTGGCGCGATCGAAGACAAGCGCTCGGTGCCGTACCAGTCACTCGTGTAACCGATCGCAGTGATCACGATCAGATCGGGTTCGAGAGCGAGCAGAGCCTCGAAATTGGTGGAGAAATCGCCGGCTACGTTGACGAAGCTCGCGTCCTCGATGGTGCGGCCGGGAAACTGGAATCCTGCCTTGGCATCGGGGAACCAGAAGTTCCCCGAACCGACGATCGGGTAGTCCATCATCATCGCGAATTCGAGGTCGACGCGTCCGTCCAGCACCACAACGCGCTTGGGGTCGCGCGGAACGTCGCCGCTGAACTCGCCCCACGTGTACGGGAGAGTGTCACTGGCCGAGTCCGACTCGGCATCGGAAGTTCCACACGCACTCAGCGCCAGTGCTGCAGCCACACCGGCTGCGCCACCGAAGAATCGGCGCCGTGAAATGCGGTCGACGATCTGAGCCCACTCCGAATCGGTGACCTGCGTATCCAGGACGAGTGTCATACCTTTGCTCCTTCGATGTTTCGCTGACGCTCGCGTCCCAGCGGAATGACAAGTGGTGTGTGGGAAACCGGATCGTCGATGATGCGGCACGCCATGCCGAACACCTCCTGCACCAGTTCTTCGGTGATGATCTCCGCGGGCGGGCCTTCGGCGACCACGGCGCCGTCCTTCATCGCGATGATGTGAGTTCCGTAGCGGCACGCGTGATTGAGATCGTGAAGCACAGCCACCAGCGTGTGCCCGTCGTTCTCGTTCAGATCGCGGCACAACTCCAGAAGCTCGATCTGATGCGCGATGTCGAGGAACGTCGTCGGCTCGTCCAGCAGCACCAACGGAGTCTGCTGCGCGAGAACCATCGCGACCCAGACACGTTGGCGCTGACCACCGGACAGTTCGTCGACCGGCCTTGCCGACAGATCCGTGACCTTGGTTGCCTCCATCGCCTTGATGACGGCGGCCTCGTCCTCTCGCGACCACTGACGGATCAGCTTCTGATGCGGATAACGTCCTCGCGCAACCAGATCGGCGACCTTGATACCGTCCGGGGCGATCGACGTCTGCGGCAGAAGCCCGAGCCGCCTCGCAACTTCCTTGGCCGGGTACGACGTGATCGCTTTGCCGTCGAGAAGAACCTTGCCGGTGGTCGGCTTGAGCAACCGGGACAACGCACGCAGAAGTGTCGACTTGCCGCAGGCGTTGGGACCGACGATGACGGTGAAGCCACCGTCGGGGATCTCGACATCGAGGTGCTCCGAGATGACGCGCTTGTCGTACCCGATCGTGACGTCCTCGGCGCGAAGCCGATTCGTCTTCTCAGCCACGACGCCCGCCGCACTTGCCTCGTTCACGCTGTTCCTCGTTCCTTCACCGATCACTGCTTACGGGCCTCTCGCGCGAGAAGCCATACAAAATAGATGCCACCGATGGAGACGGTGACGACGCCGACCGGCAACTGTGTCGGTGCAAAAGCTCGCTGCGCCACCCAGTCGCTGACCATCAACAACGCGCCACCCATTGCTGCCGACGGCAGCAGGGTCACTCCGGCACTACCGGTCAATCGCCTCACCAATTGCGGAGCCGCCAGCGAGACGAACCCGATCGGTCCGGCCGCTGCTGTCACCATGGCCGTCAGAGCGACACCCAGAACAACCAGGGAAAGCCGCGTGGGTTCGGCCCGGACGCCGAGCGCCTTGGCGGCGTCGTCGCCCATCTCGAGCATCTGCATCCGCCTGCCCAACACCAGGATCAGCGGAACGAGGATGGCCAGCACGACGACCACCGGCCACACCTGAGTCCAGCCGAGACCGTTCAACGAACCGGCACCCCACACTGCCGCGGCCATGGCGTCGTCAAGCTTCGCCTTGAGAATCATCCAGGTGTTGACCGAGCCCAACATCGCACTGATGGCGATACCGACGATGATCAACCGGAATCCCTGCACACCACGCTTGTACGCAAGGAGGTAAACAACTGCTGCGGTCGCGATTCCGCCCACCAGAGCACCGACTGCGATCTCGTAGTAAGTACCACCGATGAGGAGGATGACCACAAGAGCGCCCGTGTACGCACCGGAGTTGAAGCCGATGATGTCCGGGCTACCCAACGGGTTCCTGGTGAGCGACTGGAAGATTGCACCACTCATGCCGAGTGCCGCACCGAGCATCAGCGCCAACAGAACTCGGGGCAGACGCCATTCCACGACGACCATGTGGATACGCGCGGGCGCTTCGCCGAACAGTGCGCCGAGAACGTCCCCGATCGGCACCTGGTAGTCACCACTACCGAGGGCGATGACGCCGATCGCCAGTGCAAGCGCAACGAGGATGAGACAGACCGTGACCGTGCGGACGTCGATCCGCGCGGACCAGCCTTCTTTGGGTGAGCGCACCACCGTGGTGGGGCGCCCGAAATCGATGCTCACAGACCGCTCACCTTGCTTCGACGCACCAGCATGATCAGCACCGGAGCTCCGATGAATGCCGTGACGATGCCGACCTGAAGTTCACCCGGGCGCAGCACGATTCGGCCGACGACGTCGGAGAAGAGAAGCAGAATCGGCGAGCACACCAACGTGTACGGGAGAATCCATCGCTGATCCGGTCCGACGAACCATCTCGCGACGTGCGGAACCATCAGACCGACGAATCCGATCGGGCCGGCCGCAGCTGTCGCTGCGCCACACAGCAAGGTCACCGCGATGACACCGAGGATACGAGTGCGAGTGATGTTGGCACCGAGCGAACGTGCCAGATCGTCACCCAAGGCCACGGCGTTGAGTTGGCGCGCCAACGCGAGCGCCAGGAATAGCCCGATGAGGATGAAGGGCGCAACAGCCAGAACGATTTCCAGGGAACGTCCGCTGAGTGAGCCGGCATTCCACTGGCGCATCTGGTCGAAGGCGGTCGGGTTGAGCAAGGTGATGCCGGACGAGATGCCGCCGAGCACGGAGCCGATGGCAACACCGGCCAGCGTCAGCCGAATGGGCGTCGCACCACCTCGGCCGATCGAGCCCAGCGTGTAGACGATCGCCGTGGCTATCACCGCTCCGAGGAACGCGAACCAGATGTACGACCAGATGCTGGTCAGGCCGAAGACCGCGACGGCAACAACCATCGCAAAGCCTGCGCCGGCATTGACACCGAGAATTCCGGGGTCAGCCAAGGGATTTCGTGTCATCGCCTGGATGAGGCCACCGGCCACGCCGAGCGCCATGCCGACTATCAGACCGAGCAGAGTACGCGGCAGCCGCAGGTCACGGATGATCACGTGATCGTTCGAGTCGTCGTAGTTCACCAGCGCGTCGATCACGGTCCCGAACGGAATGGTCTTCGATCCCACCGCGATACTCAGAAGGAGCACGGCGGCGAGCACCACCAGGCACACCAGAAGACCCGCCATACGACGAGAGTTGGTCGATACCAGGCCGTCCGGTTGCTTTTGCTTCTCTTGCAGCGACTCGTCGATCAGTTCTTCGGTGTGTTTGTCGACGGCTCTCTCGTCAGCCGCACTCTGGTCGACGGCACTCTTGTCTAATCCAACGGTCACAAGCCGGCGCTCTCTAGAGTCTTCTCGACCTCGTCGCGGATCTCTTCCTCGTCGCGGTCCGATTCCCAGGCCGCATCGAGTGCCGCGCGGACACTCTCGTCGAGGGCCTCGTACTTCGCGTTCCAGACCTCGGCCTTGTACGTCCAGTAGCCGATGACCTTGTACTGCTCACCCGGCAACTTCAGTTCGTGGCGAAGGTACTTGCGGATGTCACGGAGCATCGTGCTCTCGCCTGCAACCCACACGTATCCGAGTTCGGTGGGCAGGTTCATCGCGCGAACCGCGTCCGGCAGCTTCGACGGTGCAACACCGTTGCCACTGCCGACCAGCCAGATGAACTCGACGTCGGCGTCCGAGGTGATCTGCTGCTTGTGCGACTCGTCCACCACCTCGACGATCGCCTTGGCCGACATACCGGCCGGCAACTGTTCGATCAAACGACCGAGTGCGGGGAGTCCGGTTGCGTCGGCGACGAACACCTGCCAGCGTGCGTCGGCCGGCGGCTCGTAGAGGCCACGAGACTCGCCGATCGCCAACTTGTCACCGATCTCGGCTTTCTGCGCCCAGTCGCTGGCGATTCCGCCCTCGTGAACGACGAAGTCGATTGTCATTCGGCTGGTTTCGGCATCGAACCGTCGCACGGTGTACGGCTGGCACGGGGATGGTTCCTCGCCCTCCGGGTACCGCCAACCGCGCGGTGCGTCCGGATCTTCCGCCGGTAGAACGAACTCGCCTGTAGCCGGGACCGGGAAGTGGAGGCGCAGGTATTCGTCACCGGTACCGGTGGTTTCGAAGGCGGTCAGCTCCTCCCCTCCGAACACGATACGAACCATTCCCGGGGTCACGTACTCCTTGTGAAGTACCTCGCCGAACACAAGACTCACAACAATCTCCAACATCGATGGAACATGAACCGGACCCGAACACGAGGATCAAATCCGACTTCCGGACATAGTTAACCCGCGCTAAGTAAGGTAGACCTTAATTTATTGCAGTGTTGTCGATGAGTCGATGCCTTCTCAGCTGCAACGGGGCCAACTACTATCGCAATTCGGCCAACGCAATACATATGGCCTGTTCACGACAAGTATTGGCACCGGTGTGACTTCTGACTACCGCCCACGATCCCTAGCGTGGACCCAGTGCCTTCGACACCACTTCTTTCGGCCGAGACAAACGGTCCCCCAACCGGCCCGGCGATCACGCCGCGCCAGGTAATCACTCGCGCGATCGCTTCCGAAGGTCGCGGAGCCAAGCTGGCGGCGGCGTCCGTCGGCTTCACCGGCCACCAGGTCGCGGAAGCGTTGGTGCCGGTAGTGATCGGTGCGGTGATCGACCGTGCTGTCGCGACCAGCGATGCCGCCGCACTCGGAAAGTGGATCCTCGTTCTCGGAATTCTCTTCACCGGCTTGTTGCTCAGTTGGCGCTTCGCTGCACGCATCTCCGATTCCGTCACCGAGCACGGTGCACATCGCTTGCGGATGGACATCGCGCGCCGAGGCCTCGATCCGCACGGCATGTCGCCGCGGCGCATGCCTGGCGAGGTCTACTCGATTGCAACATCCGACGCGGGTTCGGTGGCCGGATTCACCCACACGCTGAGCACAAAACTTGCGGCCGCCTGCGGAGTGCTGACCGCCGCGATCTCGCTGCTGGTGATTTCGGTGCCACTCGGCCTGCTCGTCATCCTCGGCACTCCCCCGGTGCTGGCTCTCATGCAGTTGGTCAGTCGGCCGCTCGAACGCCGAGCCGAAACCGATCAATGGCAGGGCGCCAAGGCCGGTGCCCTGGCCGCAGATCTGCTCTCCGGACTCCGAATCCTCTCCGGCATCGGCGCCGGAGATGCTGCAGCGCAGCGGTATCGGGGAGCCAGCCGGACTTCGTTGGAAGCAACCCTTCGCGCACAGAGATACCAAGCGATGTACTCCGCCGCCAATGTTGCGATCGCCGGCGCTTTCCTCGCTGTCATCGCGTACGTGGGTGGACGGATGGCAGCGTCCGGGAGCATCTCGGTCGGTGAATTCGTTGCCGTGGTTGGTCTGGCACAGTTCCTTCGCGGTCCGTTGATCGACATCATCTACTTCGGCGCCGGCCTGGCACGGGCGCGTGCTTCCGCCAACCGCGTCGCAGCACTTCTCGGGACCACCGAGGCTGTGACTCCCGCGGGTGAACCTGTGCCCCTGAATCACTCCGAGTTCCTGACGCTGCGCGACGTCGTGTTGGCCGGAGCGTCACCAGTCGATCTCGACGTCAAACGCGGCGAGATCATCGGCATCGTCACCGAGAATGCCGCATGGGCGGATGCGTTGGTCGACGCACTGGCGCGTCGAATCGAGCCTTCGAGCGGAACAATTCATCTCGGCGACAACGCCATTCACGAGCTGCACATCGACGAACTTCGCACTCACGTTCTGGCAGCACCGCACGACGCGGCACTGTTCATCGGCACAGTCGGCGACAACATCGACGCCCTCGCACCGATCGGTCGCCGCAACGACGAGGCCATCGCCGCTGCCGCCGCAGATCAAGTGATCTCGGCGCTGCCGCTCGGCCTCGCCACCCGAGTCACCGAGCAAGGGAATTCTTTGTCCGGCGGACAGCGTCAGCGCATCGCGTTGGCGAGGGCACTGGCGAGCGAAGCGCCCGTCCTGGTGCTGCACGATCCCACCACTGCCGTCGACTCCGTCACCGAAGCGCGCATTGCTCGCGGGATCGCCGAGGTACGCGGGGCGCACGCCACAATACTCCTGACCAGCAGCCCCGTGCTGCTCGATATCTGCGATCGGGTGATCGAGCTGTGAACGAACTACTCCCCACCGCAACACCGAAACAAGCTCGCCGCGCGGCACTTCGGTTGATGGGACCCCACCGGATTTCCGCGATCGCAGCAGTCGTCACCCTGACCGCCGCGACCGCGATCGGTCTGCTCACACCGCTGGTCCTCGGCGCCATGGTCGACGCCGTGACCGACGGAGACGGCGACGCTGTCTCTCGCATCGGCACACTGACTCTCGCGGTGGTCGGCATCGCGGTTGCCTCATCCCTTCTCGTCGGAGTGAGCAACTACCTGCTTGCCGGTGTCGGTGAACGTGTTGTCGCCGACCTGCGCGAAGAAGTTGTCGTCCGGGTTCTCGATCTTCCCCAGAGCGACGTCGAACGCGCCGGGCGCGGAGACCTGGTCTCCCGCATCACCGGCGACGTGCGGTTGGTGACTCGGGCCGTATCCGAAGCACTTCCGGTTTTTGCCACCGCGGCACTGACCATCGTGTTGACGCTGATCGGATTGGGTAGCCTCGATTGGAGATTCGCCGTCGCCGCGGTGATCGCGGCACCCATCCAGATCCAAGCACTGCGCTGGTACCTCTCGAGGTCGGCACCGGTCTATCGCGAGGAGCGAGAGGCGGAAGGTGCACGTGCGCAACAGCTCCTGGACTCGCTGAGCAACTCCGACACCGTCGGATCGCTTCGCCTGGCCCAGCCGCATCTCGAACAGATCGAATCTCGATCGATGGCCGCCGTCCGCCTGAGCTTGTTGACCACGCGTCTACGCACCAGATTCTTCGGCCGGCTCAACATCGCGGAGTACATCGGCCTGTCCGCTGTGCTGATCACAGGCTTCTGGCTGGTGAAAGACGGTCAGATCAGCATCGGCGCCGCCACCGCCGCCGCCCTGTTCTTCCACCGCCTCTTCGATCCGGTGGGCGCAGTTCTCAGCGTGTTCGACGAATTGCAGGAAGGCACAATCGCGTTGGCTCGCCTGGTCGGAGTCACCCTTGCGCCCGTGCCATCCGCACCGACCGATCCGCAGGAACCTGTCGACAGCTCGGCGTCTTTGGAACGCGTCACATTCTCGTACCGAAGCGGCGACGCTCCTGTTCTGCGAGACATCCACATCACCCTTCCGGCAGGAACCGTCACGGCACTCGTCGGCGCTACCGGAGCCGGAAAATCGACAGTCGCAAAACTGGTCGCGGGGACCTACGAACCGACCGAAGGCGTCGTGAAGATCGGGACGGTGCCCCGGAACGAACTGCCACCGTCGACCTCTCGGAGCGCGGTGGCCCTCGTGACTCAGGAGGTCCACGTCTTTGCCGGCACGTTGGCCGAGGATCTGCGGCTGGCCGACCCGTCGGCAACCGACAGCGACATCATCGCAGCGCTCGAAACCGTCGGCGCCTCCGATTGGCTGCGGGCACTCCCGGACGGACTCGAAACCGTGGTCGGAGACGGTGGACACCGGCTGACCGCAACACAGGCCCAACAACTTGCGTTGGCAAGAATCGAATTACTGGATCCGCCGCTGCTGATTCTCGACGAGGCGACCGCCGAAGCGGGCAGCGCCGGAGCCAAGGTCCTCGACGATGCCGCTCTGGCTCTGACCCGGGGTCGCACTGCTGTCACAGTGGCACACCGACTCTCACAGGCCGTCGACGCAGATCAGATCCTGGTGATGGACGACGGCCGCGTCGTCGAGCACGGCTCTCACGACGAGTTG
This sequence comes from Rhodococcus sp. AQ5-07, assembly GCF_009707305.1. Classification (NCBI taxonomy): domain Bacteria; kingdom Bacillati; phylum Actinomycetota; class Actinomycetes; order Mycobacteriales; family Nocardiaceae; genus Rhodococcus; species Rhodococcus sp. AQ5-07. The sequence goes on from NZ_CP046099.1 coordinate 3,114,087, forward strand.
GTCAACCTCGGGGGTCGGTACGCGGAACTGTGGGAAGCGTGGTCCGCGCCGCGGCGTTGACCGCGACAGTTGCACCGGGCACTTCCGCCCGGTGCAACCCAACTCAAGCGTGCAGGAGATACGGCACCGATTCGGGAGCCACGCTCCCCTTGTTCATCATGCTGCCGGGTGTCCGGCCGGTGACCCGGCGGAACACTGCGACAAAAGCACTCGGAGTTTCGTATCCGACCCGCCTACTGACAACCGAAACCGGCACGCCAGCAGCCAGGTACGTCAGTGCTGCGCGGACTCGAACCTGAATTCGCCACTGCGCAAAAGTCATTCCCGTGCCCTGAGCGAACACACGCGTCAGCGTACGGACGCTACCGCCAGCCGTCAGCGCCCATTCGGACAGCGACCGCTGGTCTGCCGGATTGGCGACCAATGCTTCGGCAACGAACAGCGCTCGCGGATCGGTCGGCATCGGAACCTCCACCGCAGCAACTTCGAGCGGCTGCAACATGTCGAAGGCCACCCGCTCGGCGCGACTGCGCGCCTCGTCGGGCATGTTCCGCCGATGCATGTGCAGGAGTACCTCACGCAGCAGAGCGCTGACACCGAACAAGCCCGGAACACCCGACGGCGCGGCGTGCGCCTCAGGCCGGAAGTACGTGCAGAAGAACTCGGTACCTGGGCCCGCCTTCACGGCATGCAACGCCCCGGCAGGCAGCCACAGTCCGGCCGAAGGCGGCACCTCCCAGGTGATGCCGTCAGCGACAACCGTGAGCATTCCACCGGAGTTTCCCCAGATCAGCTCATGTTCAGGATGACGATGCGGGGCCCACTGCCGCTGATGAGAGAGCTTCAGAGTCACCGTTGTCATCGAGTAGGGGTGATCGATGGAACGCGGCCCCACGGGCACCGAAATTCTCTCTGCCACAGCTGTCATGAAGACGAGTATAGGACTTTCGTTAGGCATACCTAAATAGGAACCCGAAAATTGTTCACTGTGACCCCAGAGTTACACATACCAGGGTCCCCGATATCGTGACTGCAACTCCCGGCTACGGGTCGGCAACGAGAGGTACATGATGGTTGACGCATCACGAATCCCGGTCATCGTCGGCGTCGGCGATCTGCGCTGGAATCCTGCCGACGGGCACCGCGAACCTCTTGACTTGATTCACGACGCCACCGTCGCCGCATTGAACGACAGTGGACGCGCTGAGCTGGGAACACAGATCGATTCCGTGTTCGCGATCAAGACGGTCAGCTGGTCGTACGACGATCTCCCCGGGCTGCTTGCCTCACGATTAGGCGCGACTCCCACTGTCACCTCTACCTCGCCGATCGGTGGCCACTGGCCGGCGGCACTCCTCGATCGGATCGGCGCGGCCATCGCTCGCGGTGAATCCTCGGCTGCTCTGCTCGTGGGCGGCGAATCGCACGCCAGCAGCACCGCGCTGCGAAAGTCCGGAGTCGCTCCCGACTCGATCGGGTGGACCGCTGCGCCCGGTGGGCCTCCCGGATTCGATCCGGCCGACCTGGGAAGCCCTGAAATGCAGCGCGCCGGTTTCATCGTGCCGACGCGCGTCTACCCGCTCTTCGAGAACTGTTTCAGTGCTGCCGACGGCCACGGCGCCCGCGAATCGCTCGCCTGGTCCGCGAAGATGTACGCCGCCTTCTCGGAACTGGCATCGAAGAATCCCGCCTCCTGGACGTCGGAGATCCGATCGGCAGACGAGATCGGTACCGTCGGACCTGGCAATCGGATGGTCTCCGAGCCGTACCCACTGATGCTCAACGCCATGCCCTTCGTCAATCAGGCTGCGGCCGTTGTCGTCTGCTCGTTGTCGACGGCCCGCGAGTTCGGGATCGATGAAAGCAAACTGGTGTACCTCTGGGGCGGCGCTGGTGCGAGTGACCCGTTGGACATCCTCAGCCGCAACAGCTTCGACAGCTCGGCCGCGATGCATGACGCCGTACATCGCACACTCGATGGTGCCGGAGTCGGCGCCGACGCACTCGACATCGTCGATGCCTACAGCTGCTTCCCGATCGTGCCCAAGCTGTTGATCCGCGAACTCGGACTTCCCGATACCGCGATCCCAAGCGTCACCGGAGGTCACTCGTTCTTCGGCGGACCGCTCAACAGCTACACCCTGCATTCCGTCGCTGAAGTCACCAGGCGAATTCGCGACGGCGCGAACCTTGCCCTCGTCCACGCCAACGGTGGATTCCTCACATACCAGCACTGCGTACTGCTGTCGGCCGCCGCTCATGCCGACGGGTACGTCGGTGACCCCGACGCACGTGCCTTGACCGCGGAAGCTCCGGAACTGATCACCGATTACCAGGGCACTGCGGAAATCGTCACTGCCTCTGTCGAATACGGTCGCACTGGCGAACCTGAGATCGGGTTCGTGATTGCAACAACGCCGGACGGCGGCCGTGTCGCCGGTCACACCGGTCCCGAGAATGCCGCCGAACTGACCCAGCTTCGCGGTGACAACCCGGCGGCGATCGGGCGGACCGTTCATATCAGCGACGAGAACGGGAAGCTCACGCTCACGTTCTGACGGTCGACAGCCGTGAGCACCGGGGCATGTTTGTGCCCCGGCGCTCACGTCTTCAGTTGTCGCGATTCACGCCGCGGTGGGCGGACTGTTCCCGCCGATCGGATGCTGGTGCGGATCAACCGACATCGGTGGGTAGAACACCGTCTTCCGATCCGGGCCGATCTCCACCCGCCACTCCGTGTGGTGCAGCGTCCGATGATGATGACCGCACAACAAGATCAGATTGTCGAGATCTGTTGGGCCACCATCGTTCCAGTGAACAATATGATGGGCATCGCACCACCCCGACGGCGTCCCGCACCCCGGAAACGCGCACCCGCCATCACGCACCGCAAGAGCCCGTCGCTGCGGAACCGTCGCCGTTCGCACTTCCTTACCGCAGTCGAGCGGAACACCATTCTCATCCAACAAGATTCGGGTGACGGTGCAGTCGCAGGCGAGCATCCGGGCGGTGTCGATACTGATCGGGCCCACCCAGTCCGTCCACGCGAACCCCAACTCCTCGGTGGACGGCAACAGGTCTTTCAGAACTTTAAGGTCCGTCATGTCTTTCGCGGACGCGGTCACCGTGATGTGCGGTTTCACGCCGCCCTCGATCGGACCCAACCCCGCCCGCTCATACCGGCGCAACAATTCACAAAACCCGTCCGCACGCCGTAATGCCGGAGTACGCGTGTCCTTGACACCGTCCTTCTCCGGCGTCGGCGCCGACAAACTCGACAACAACGTGATCAGACGGGCCCCGTTCACAGCATCCAAGTCGCCCTTCACCGTCACTCTGCCGTACAGGCCTTTAGAGGCGTAGAACTCGTTACGTTCGGAATCCTCGCCGACCGGGACGCCATCCTCGCGTTTTCCGTACTGCTTCTCGATCCTCCGGATCGCTGCCCGCACCGCATCACAATCCGCAATGTTCTTCGATGCCAGATCAAGCAGAATCCCGCGGGCCTTGTCCACGTCCGCCAGGGTCATGTTCTTCGGCGGATGCTGACAAAACGACGCCACCTGACGCGCCTTCAACGCATCCACATCACCACGGTGAAACGCATCGCCCACAACAGGTTCGAGCATCAACAACCGCGCCAACCCGACCAGCAGACTGCACTCACCGATCTCCAAATTCGTCGAACCATGCAACCACTGTGCGATCGCCCGAAAACCCTTCCCGCCGAGAACCTCACGGGAAAACATCTCCACGATCAGCAACACCATCCGCGACTGCAACTCGTGCCGGACACGCACCAGATCCAGAACCTCACACTTGAGGCCCTCACCATCCAGCTGCCACGCATCCCGACTATCCATACCGAAATCTTAATCGAACATACTTTCGATATCCAGAGACAAAGCGGACAACTTCAGGAACATGAAGACTCGAGACCTGTTGAAGTACATCAACATTCACCTAGTCGTCCAATATCACGCGATAGAAGACATACCCCGCAAAACACACAATCGCAACAACACACAGCACGAGCAGGATGTCGAAAAAGACGACCATGCTTCACCCCCAGTGAGTTCAACCCAGTTCAAGAACTTCTCCACGCGGAGAAGAACGTATCACGGTATCTTCTCTGCGTGGAGAAATCGACGCGAGAAGCACTTCTGGACGCCGGGCTCGACCTGCTGGGCCGGGTTGGGTTTCGAGCCTGGTCGATGAGAGGCGTCGAAGACGAGGCAGGCGTGCCACACGGCAGCGCACGGCACTACTTCGCAAATCAACGTGGACTGATAGTCGAGGTGGTGCGACACCTTCTGGACGGCGATCTTCCTCGCCCAGGCGAGACGCCGAAGCAACAAGTGGCCCGGTGGCTGGGGCCTGAATCCGGCCGCACCCGGGCGCGTTACGAACTGATCATCGCGTCATTCCACGATCCCGACCTCGCAGTGGAACTGGTGCGTGGTCGGGATCGGTTTGTCGACATCTTGGTCGAACGCGGCATGACATCGTCCGATGCAACGGAGTTGGTCGCAGCACTGGACGGGATCGTTCTGGACGCGCTGCTACGCGAGCAAGCACCGGAGAGCGTGGATCCAGAGCGAATCTTCAAGAAATTCGGAGCGAAGTTCCCCTAGCCGTCCAGCTCGGCGAACAGCTCCATCCACTGCTCCTCGGCGGCTTCCTTGTCCGCGATGACCTGCTTGAGTTCAGCCCCGAGCTTCTGCAGCTTGTCCGGGTCGGTGGCTGCGTCGGCGAGGGAAGCGTGCAGCTTCTTCTCGCGGTCGTCGAACTTCGCAATGGACCGCTCGAGCTTCGAAAGTTCCTTGCGTGCAGCGCGATCCGCGGCACCGTCGCGGACCTGCTTGCTCTTCGACGCACCACTCGCGGTCGAGGCCACTGACGGGTTGTCGCCATCCCCCATCGCTGCGCGTCGACGCAGGTAGTCCTCGATACCACCCGGCAGGTTGGTGAGCTTGCGATCACCGAAGAGAGCCCAGGTGGTGTCACAGATGCGCTCGATCAGGTACCGGTCGTGCGAGATGACCACCATGGTGCCCGCCCAGCCGTCGAGCAGATCCTCGAGTTGCTGAAGCGTGTCGATGTCGAGATCGTTGGTGGGCTCGTCGAGAAGCAGAACGTTGGGCTCGGCCATGAGAACACGCGTCAACTGCAGACGGCGGCGCTCACCACCGGACAGATCACCGACGGGGGTGCGCTGACGCGCCGGTGTGAAGCCCAGCCGCTCAGCCAGCTGACCGGCTGACACTTCCTTGTCCCCCAGCGTGATTCGCTCGGCTACGTCCTTGACCGCGTCGAGTACACGCATGTCGGTCGGCAGATCGTCGAGTTCCTGCTTGAGCCAACCGATGTGGACGGTCTGCCCCTGAATGCGCTTGCCTGCTGCGGGCTCGAGTTCACCGGCCAGCGTCCGCAGCAGAGTCGTCTTGCCCGAGCCGTTGACACCGACCAGGCCTACACGCTCCCCCGGAGCGAGCCGCCAGGTCAGATCCTCGACGAGTACGCGGCCGTCCGGGGTCTCCAGACGCGCGTCTTCGAGTTCGATGACAACCTTGCCGAGTCGACGCTGGGCGAAGGACGCAAGTGCCACCGCGTCACGAGGTGCCGGAACGTCGGCGATCAAGGCCTCCGCGGCCTCGATGCGGTACTTCGGCTTCGATGTACGGGCCGGCGCACCGCGGCGAAGCCATGCGAGTTCCTTGCGCGCAAGGTTGCGTCGACGCTCTTCGGAAGCGTCGGCCTGACGCGAACGCTCGGCGCGGGCGAACACCCAGTCGTTGTAGCCACCCTCGTAGCTTTCGACGCCGCCACCGACAACCTCCCAGGTGCGGGTGGCGACGGTGTCGAGGAACCAGCGATCGTGGGTCACGACGACAAGCGCGCTGCGACGCGAGACGAGGTGCTCGGCCAACCACTGAACACCTTCGACGTCTAGGTGGTTGGTCGGCTCGTCGAGCACCAGCAGATCGAGGTCCTGAACCAGAGCCGCAGCGAGAGCCACGCGGCGACGCTCACCGCCGGACAAGCCGTCGACCTTGGCGTCCAATGCGGACCGCTCGCCGCCGGCGCCCAAGTTGTCGATGCCGATACCCGAGAGCACCGAACGAATGCGCGCGTCGCCGGCCCACTCGTGCTGAGCCACTCCGAGCGGCCCCAGGACCACTTCACCGACCGTGGAGCCGGGAGGCAACACACCGCGCTGCGTCACGACGGCCATGCGCAATCCGCCGACGCGGCTCACGCGTCCCGAATCCGGCTGCTCCACACCCGCGAGGACTTCGAGCATGGTCGTCTTGCCGCCACCGTTGAGGCCGACGACACCGATGCGCTCGCCTTCCTCCACGCCCAGGGAGACCCCGTCGAGCAACGGCTTGACGCCGAAAGACTTCGACACGTTTTCCAGATTGATCAGATTCGCCATCAGTGCTGTCCCTTTGCCGCATTGTCGAGTATTCGTGCTCCGGGAACGGGTCCGCTCGCCACGCGAACGGTGCGGCACACCCCCGCTCCCGCAAGTTCTGCGCTCACTTCCACCGCGGACTGTGCGTCGGCGCAGAGAAAGGCGCACGTCGGTCCGGAGCCGGAGACGATGCCGGCCAAAGCTCCGGCTTCGACACCCGCTCGCAGCGTCCGTCGTAGATCCGGGTTGAGTGAGAGTGCTGCCGCCTGCAGATCGTTTCCGAGCAGCGGGGCGAGCACATGAGGGTCACCGGTGGTGAGCGCGTGAATCAACTCGTCAGCGTTACCCAATCGATTCGGTGTGCCTTCGGCGCGAAGCTTGTCGAGTTCCCGGAAGACAACCGGCGTGCTCAAGCCTCCCTTGGCCAGCGCCAACACCCAGTGAAAGGTGCGGCGCGTCAAGACGGGGACAAGTTGTTCACCGCGACCGGTCCCGAGGGCAGTGCCACCGTGCAGCGAGAACGGAACGTCACTCCCGAGACGTGCCGCGAAGGCGTCGAGATCAGGCCGCGAGAAGTCGAGTTTCCACAACGAATTGAGCGCAACCAACGCGGCTGCCGCGTCGGCGCTCCCGCCGGCCATACCGCCTGCGACGGGAATGCCTTTCTCGATGACGATCTCGACATTCGGGGCCACGCCACCCTCGGCCGCCAGCATCTCGGCGGCACGCCACACGAGATTGGTGCGATCGGTCGGTACGGCCGCGGCGTCGTCGCCGATCACCCGCACGGTCAAGGTGTCCGCAGGCGCCACCGTGACGGTGTCTGCCAGCGACAATGCCTGAAAAACGGTCGTCAGTTCGTGATAGCCGTCGTCTCGCAGGTCCCCGACGGCAAGGTGGAGATTCACCTTGGACGGGGCCCGGACAACTACGGGGCGAGGAACGACAGAGAGCACAAGGAACAACAATAGGCGCTGCGAACACCTGGGCGAAAACCTGCGACCGCCGCACCCCATCCGACAGCAAGCACACCCACGCTATTTCACCGCGCGCACGCCTATCCCCAGCCCGACCACAGCCACGCTGACGGCAGCGAAGATTCCTGCCAGAACGCTGCCCGACGCGAAGTCACCGGCAAAGAGAGCCCGCTCGGCGTCTACGACGTAGCCGAGCGGATTGATGTTCACGAGGACCTTCATCCAACCTGGTGCGTCGTCGAGCGGAAGCATGGTGCCCGACAGGATCAGGAGCGGGAACATCAGCGTCTGCTGAACGACCCAGAACATCCAATCCTGCTCCCGCACAGCCAGAGCGAGAGCGTACGAGAGCGCACCGAGTCCGACGCCGAACACTCCCAGCAGGACGATTCCGAGCGCGGCGCCCGCTGCATTGACGTCCAATCCGAGCGGTAGCGCAACAAGGATGATCAGAATCGCCTGCGCCGCAAGCGGAACCATCTCCTTGCATGCCCTCCCGATCAACAACGAAGAGCGTCTGAGCGGAGTCACCAACATTCGCTCGTGGGATCCCTGCTGCATCTCCATCAGAAGGTTGGAACCGGTCATCGTCGTGCCGAAGATCGCGATCATCACCAATACACCGGGGATGAACCAATTCCACACGCCGTCACCGGTACCCGGGACCCCTTTGAGCAGAGGCCCGAACAGGGCCAACAGGATCAGCGGCTGGATGAGGCTGAAGATGACGCTGACCGGGTCACGCAACATCGGTCGCAGTTCACGGCCCATCACGATCGCGCTGTCTCGAACAATGTTGCCGTGCGCGCTACGTGGGGTATCGAGTGTGATTGTCATGGCGGATTCCTGTTCGTCGTAGTTCTTCGTCGTAGTTCTAGGAAGCAACCGCGGCGGCGCTCTCGCGCAGGCTGCGGCCGGTGAGAGTGAGGAAGACGTCGTCGAGAGTCGGCCTGGTGATGTCGGCAGTGACTGCGCGGGCGCCGCGGGTATCGGCTTCACGCAGCAATACCGGTAGCGTCGAATCACCCTCGCCGGCACGGATACTCACCGAGCTTGCCTCGACCGTGACGTCACGCACAGTGACAAGTTGCTCGGCCACCGACGCCGCGATGGCGGCAGCTTCGGCACTGTCGAAGGTGAGCAGAAGATGATCCCCCGCGAGATCCGCTTTGAGTGCGGCAGCGGTGTTGTCCGCGATGACAGTGCCTTCGTCGATGACGATGACCCGCTCTGCCATCGAATCCGCTTCTTCGAGGTAGTGCGTGGTCAGCACGATCGTCGTGCCCATCTCTCGCCGCAACCGCAGGATGTGGTCCCAGAGGTTGGCCCGACTCTGCGGGTCCATGCCCGTGGTCGGCTCGTCGAGGAACAGGAGCGGTGGGCGATGGACCAGGCCCAGAGCGATATCGAGCCGCCGTCGCTGCCCGCCGGACAGCGTACTGACCTTTCGAGTACCCAACTCGGTGAGTTCGAGATCACGCAGCAATTCGTCGGCCCGGACCTGCGACTCGCCCTTGGGCATTCCGTAGCACAACCCCTGCGTCACCAACTCGTCGCGAACCCGCTGGTTGTGGCCGGCTCCGTTCCCCTGTCCGACGTATCCGAGGCTCGAGCGCACCTCGTTTCGTGCCGCAGCGATGTCGAATCCTGCGATCCGCGCAGTACCGGAAGTGGGCTCGAGCAAGGTGGTCAGCATGCGCAACGTCGTCGATTTTCCGGCACCGTTCGGCCCAAGCAAGGCAACCAACTCGCCCTCCGCTACGTCGAGAGTGACTCCCTTGACTGCTTCCACGAGTTTCTTGCCCTGGGCGAAGTGCTTGGTGAGCGCCTCCGTCTCGATCATCGGTCTGCCGTTGTTGATGCGACTCATGATGTGCCCCAATTTCTTCTCGACTGGTCGGATGAGGACCAACCTAAATTCAATTGAGGACGCATTGGGTCCTAAATGTTTGGCAGACTTCTTGCCATGAAGGAGACATCGGCTCGCCTACTGCGGTTGCTGTCACTGCTCCAGACACGTCGAGACTGGTCCGGTGCCGAACTCGCAGACAAGCTCGCGATCACCCCGCGCACAGTCAGACGTGACGTGGACCGCCTCCGCGATCTCGGCTACCCGGTCGACGCGACGGTCGGCGTCGGCGGTGGATATCGCCTGGGAGCGGGCGCGGAGATGCCCCCGCTACAGCTCGATGACGAAGAAGTGCTCGCGGTGGCGCTCTCTTTGCAGTCCGGAGCGACCGGCTCTGTGGTCGGCATCGGCGAGGCTTCGATGCGCGCGCTGGCGAAGCTGCGGCAGATCATGCCGTCGAGGCTGCGGCACCGTCTGGAGTCGCTGTCGATCGACGTCGTGCCACGCGAGCCCGCCGCGAGCGCAGTCGATGCGTCGGTACTGTCCGCCATCGCGTCCGTATGCCACAACCACGAGCGTTTGAGATTCGACTACAGCACTCACGACGGCACCCAGAGCCGACGCGAGGTGGAACCGTACAGGCTCGTGCGGTCGGGTGTTCGGTGGTATCTGGTGGCTTGGGATCTATCTCGCGAAGACTGGCGGTCGTTCCGCGTCGACCGGATGGAACCCAAGATTCCCACCGGTCCGCGGTTCACGCCGCGGGAACTACCGGCCGGTGGCGCGGCAGACTTCGTTTCGCGCGGCGTCGCCCGGGCTTATTCCTCCACGCGCGCAACAGTTCTACTGCATGCACCCATCGAGCAGATAGCACCAATGGTCAATGAGCAGTGGGGATCAGTGGAGTCCACCGACGAAGGGCGTTGCGTCATAGTGCTTTCGGGCACTACCCTACGGTCGATCGCAATGTGGCTCAGGGCTTTCGACGTCGATTTCACCGTTGTGAATCCACCCGAACTCCGCGAGGAATGCCGCGCGATCGCAGCCGAAACGGCAGTGGCCGCTCAGCGTTATCTCGGTGCGTGAGAGCACTTTTCACCCAAAATGCAACAAGACCCCAACTCCGAAGAGTTGGGGTCTTGTCAGTACGTCATGCGTCGGTTGCCCGACTCACATGGACGTCTTAGACGATGGTAACGCCGGTGGCCTGCGGGCCCTTGTTGCCCTGACCGATCTCGAACGCCACGCGCTGGTTCTCCTCGAGAGTGCGGAAGCCGCCACTCTGGATCTCGGAGTAGTGAACGAAGACGTCAGCACTGCCGTCTTCGGGAGCGATGAAGCCGAACCCCTTCTCGGAGTTGAACCACTTCACGATGCCCTCTGCCATGTAAATCTCCTCTAACACAGTGTCAACAGGCAGTCGCTTCGACCGCCCGGGTCACTTACTACGACCGTTCTGAGACAAATCCGTGGAGGATGTCCAAACGCTCGCAACCTAACCATTTGCGAGCGTGGAAACACAAACACAAACACTTACGACCAACACAAGTAGACCACACATCCGCCCTGTTGTCTTCCCTGAGGCCTTCGTCACTGCCCAACCCGTTGACAGGCATACCCCCTGGGGGTACCTTCAGTCCCAGGGAGATACCTACACCGGGTATCCGTAAAATGAGTTTTACACAAGCGAAGGGATCTGCGATGACCACCGCCGAATACACCGTTTCCGGAATGACCTGCGGACACTGCGTCGGATCCGTCAAGGAAGAGATCGGCAACATCGCGGGCGTAACCGCGGTGGATGTCGAATTGGCGAGCGGACGCGTCGTTGTCACCAGCGATGCCCCCGTCTCCGCAGCCGACGTCGTCGCAGCAGTCGACGAAGCCGGCTACGCAGTCGTACCAAGCTGAGTCAGCCGTGCGCACCTCGACAACACTTGCCACCTACGCCGTAGGGTTGGTCGCCGTCTTCGGCGCCGCCCTCGGCGTGGGGGCCGCAATCGGAAGCCCGATAGACATGTCCACTACCCAGCACAGCACCCACGAATCAACCGCTGAATCGATGCCAGGCATGGATTCGGCGACACCCGCAGGGCTCGAAGTCTCTTCCGGCGGATACACACTCACCGACGTGACCGCACCCGGTCGAGCTGGGGAGCCGGGAACCTTGACCTTCCGGATTCTCGACAGCACCAACAAGCCCGTCGTCGATTTCGACCTCCTGCACGAGAAGAAGCTCCACCTCATCGTCGTCCGAAACGACACCAGCGAATTCCGCCACGTACATCCTTCTCTCGCCGCAGACGGCACCTGGTCGATCGACTGGACCTGGCCCGTCGCCGGCACCTACCGAGTCTTCGCGGACTTCGATCCCGCCGACGGCACCCAACTGACGCTCGGCCGAAACTTCGACGTGGCAGGCGAATTCACTCCTGCGCCGCTGCCCGCGAAGAGCGCGACCGCAACCGTCGACGGATACACCGTGACTCTCGACGGTGATCTGACCACTGCCGGCGGCCCGATCACGCTGAGCGTTGCTCGCGACGGAGCCCCGGTCACCGATCTCGATCCGTACCTCGGTGCCTACGGTCATCTTGTTGCGCTTCGCACCGGCGACCTCGCCTACCTGCACGTTCACCCCGAGGGTGAACCGGGCGACGGCGTCACTTCTCCCGGTCCTGAAATTTCCTTCCACGCACAGGCGCCGAGCGAAGGCACATACCGACTGTTCCTCGACTTCCAGCACGAGGGCGTGGTTCGCACCGCCGAATTCACTGTTGATGCAGGCACTTCCGCAGCTTCAGTTCCAGACAATCACGAGGGAGGGCACTGATGACGTCACCGACTGCGGTCGACAATGCTGCCAACTCGAGCAGCGTCGAACTCGCGATCACCGGAATGACCTGCGCCTCCTGCGCGTCACGAATCGAGAAGAAGCTCAACAAGATCGACGGCGTCACAGCCACCGTCAACTACGCGACGGAAAAAGCCAAGGTCACCTTCCCGGACGGGGTACCCGTCGAAGATTTGGTCACCGCCGTCGAGAATGCCGGTTACGCTGCCGCGCTCCCGAAACCGCCCAGCGCGCCAGACACCGTCGACCCGGATGCGGAATCCCCGCAGGATCGTGATCTGCGCGAGCTTCGTACCCGCCTGATCATCTCGACTCTGCTCTCCGTGCCGGTCATCGCGATGGCGATGATTCCTGCGTTGCAGTTCGACAACTGGCAGTGGCTCTCCCTCACGCTGGCCGCACCGGTCATCGTGTGGGCGGCCCTTCCCTTCCACCGGGCTGCCTGGGTCAACCTGCGTCACGGCGCCGCAACGATGGACACGCTCATCTCGCTGGGCACCATCGCAGCGTTCGTCTGGTCGCTGTATGCACTGTTCTTCGGCACCGCGGGCGAAGCGGGAATGAAACACGCGTTCAGACTGACGGTCGACCGGATGGACGGCAGCGCCAACATCTACCTCGAGGTTGCCGCGGGCGTCATCACGTTCGTGCTCGCCGGACGCTACTTCGAGCACAAGTCGAAGCGCACGTCCGGCGCCGCACTACGCGCGCTCATGGAACTCGGTGCAAAAGACGTCGCGGTATTGCGAAACGGCATCGAAGTACGAATCCCCGCCGAAGAACTGGCAGCGGGCGACTCGTTCATCGTTCGGCCCGGCGAGAAGATCGCCACCGACGGCATCATCACCGAAGGCCGCTCAGCCGTCGACATGAGCATGTTGACCGGCGAATCCGTGCCGGAGGAGGTCGGTGTCGGAGACACCGTCGTCGGCGCCACCGTCAACGTCGGTGGAACGTTGACCGTCGAGGCCACCCGCGTCGGGAGCGACACCCAACTCGCCCAGATGGCGGCACTGGTCGAAGACGCCCAGAACGGCAAGGCCGAAGTTCAGCGCCTCGCCGATCGGATCGCCGGTATCTTCGTACCGGTCGTCATCGCGATTGCCGTTGCGACACTGGGCTACTGGCTCGGTACCGGCAACCCCATCGAGATGGCATTCACCGCTGCGGTCGCCGTCCTGATCATCGCGTGCCCGTGTGCTCTCGGATTGGCAACGCCCACAGCTCTGTTGGTGGGCACCGGCCGCGGAGCCCAGATGGGAATCCTCATCAAGGGACCCGAGGTGCTCGAATCGACGCGCGCAGTCGACACCGTCGTGCTCGACAAGACGGGAACCGTCACCACCGGTCAGATGACATTGCTGGACACCGTGGTGGGCGAAGGAACAACCGTCGACGAGGTGCTTCGGCTGGCCGGCGCCCTCGAACATCGCTCCGAGCACCCCATCGCCGCAGCGATCGCGAAGGGTGCGACCGACGCAGTGGGCGAATTGCCTGCGGTCGAGGATTTCGTGAACGTCGCCGGTCGCGGCGTGCAGGGAATGGTCGACGGTCATGCCGTTGTTGCCGGCCGAGACGCGCTGCTCGCCGACTGGTCGATGCCGTTGCCGGAAAATCTCCGTGACGCGAAAGCTGAAGCAGAGAAGGCCGGGCGCACCGCAATCGCGGTGGGCTGGGACGGCAAGGCGCACGGCGTCCTCGTGATCGCCGACGCGGTCAAGGACACGAGCGCCGAAGCAATCGCGCAGTTGAAGGCACTCGGCCTCGAACCGGTTCTGCTGACCGGTGACAACGCCACCGTTGCCCGCACCGTGGCGGATCAGGTCGGGATCAGCACCGTCTTCGCCGAGGTCATGCCGGCGGACAAGGTCGACGCCGTCAAGAAGCTGCAGGCGGAAGGACGCGTCGTAGCCATGGTCGGCGACGGCGTGAACGACGCGGCGGCCCTGGCTCAGGCCGATCTCGGTCTGGCGATGGGCACGGGCACCGACGTTGCGATCGAGGCCAGCGACATCACCCTGGTTCGAGGTGACCTGCGGTCGGCAGCCGATGCAATTCGACTGTCCCGCAAGACGCTGAAGACCATCAAGGGCAACCTGTTCTGGGCGTTCGCCTACAACACGGCAGCGATCCCGCTGGCTGCGGCCGGCCTGCTCAACCCGATGCTCGCTGGTGCCGCAATGGCATTCAGCAGTGTGTTCGTGGTGAGCAACAGCCTGAGGTTGCGGCGGTTCAAGTAAGGGGGCAAGCCCCTGTGCGCGGTTAGGGAGTCCCTGCACTCCTTAACCGCGCACGGGGCTATTTGCCTCCAGCCAGCCGAACGAAGGCTGCTGCGTCGAGCATCTCGCCACGCGTCTGTGGCTCGATGCCGGCAGCGAGGAGCCGTCGCTCGGCCTCGGCAGGCGAACCTGCCCACCCGCTGAGCGCGGCACGCAAAGTCTTGCGGCGCTGCGCGAATGCGGCATCGATCGCCGCAAAAACCTGCTTGCGGTGCTTCTCGTCCATCGGCCACGGCGGCTCCGCGTACCGGTCGATACGAACCAGACCTGATTCCACCTTCGGCACCGGCCAGAACACGTTGCGTCCGACGGCACCGGCGCGGCGAACCTCGCCGAAGAAGTTGGCCTTGACGCTGGGAACGCCGTAGATCTTGCTTCCCGGATCAGCCGCCAGGCGATCGGCAACCTCGGCTTGCACCATCACGAGTGCGGTCCGCAGACTCGGGAGCGATGCGAACAGATGCAACAGCACCGGCACCGCGACGTTGTACGGCAGGTTCGCAACCAGTGCGGTCGGCTCGCCGGGAATCTGTGAAGGCAGCACACGCATCGCGTCCGCTTCGACGACGGTCAGTCGATCGGCCAACTCCGGCGCTCGCTCGGCGACCGTCTTGGGAAGGCGAGCCGCAAGGTTGGGATCGATCTCGACCGCGATCACACGATCGACGACGTCCATCAGCGCCATCGTCAGCGAACCGAGACCCGGCCCCACCTCGAGAACGACATCGTCACGAGTGACGCCTGCCGTGGTGACGATGCGTCGCACGGTATTGGCGTCGTGAACGAAGTTCTGCCCCAACTGTTTCGTGGGCCGGACACCGAATTCCTCGGCAAGAGCGCGCACCTCGACCGGACCGAGCAGGGCTGCCTGCCCGCGCGGAGTAGCGATGGGTTCGTTCGATTGTTCGGCGTCTGACACCAGTAGAACTTATCCCAGTCCGAGGCGACCCGAGCACGACGGCCATGCGCCCCAGCCCTGAGTGCGCTGCGTTTGCGTCGCGATCGCGATCTGCTCTTCACGGGTTGCGAGGTCGGCGCGAGGCGCATACTTCAACCCGCCCTGCCGTTCCCACGTGTTCTGGTCGAACTGCACGCCGCCGTAGAAACCGTTGCCGGTGTTGATAGCCCAGTTGCCGGTGGCCTCGCACTGTGCGAGCGCGTCCCACGTCGAACCGTTCTCCACGGGCGGCACCTCGGTGCCCGGCTTCGTTCCCACGCGCACGACCTTCGGCTGCGCCGGTGTGGTGATCGTCTCCGATACCTGTGTACGTCCGGCCTCGACACCGTTGACGAGATTCACGGCGAACGTCACGTCACGCACGCCGGGAACGCCCGGATTCTCGACGATCGTGCGACTCTGGTTCATCGTCGGATCCTCGATGCGCTGATCCGGCGGATCGAGCGGCAAGGTCTCGACTTTGTTCTCGGTGCGGTTGCGCGTCACCGTGACCTCGAGGCCCTCGGTCAGCGGAGCGTCGGCGGCGGGAACCACCGTGTCCGACTGCTCGAGCGGAGTGCCGTTGGCCGTAAGGAACTCGCCCACCGTCGGTGCCGCGATACGCACGTCGGCCGCCGCGTTTGCGCCGTCGACCAGTTTTGCGACGACAGGTGTCAAGACGTCGAGCGCGGCGCCGTCGAGCGGGAGACGCTGCGAGCGCGACGCCGACACGTGCACATCCGCTGAGACATCCAACTGCTTGAGCGCGTCGTCGACGGTCAAGGCTGTGGTCCAGAGCTTCTGCGGCTGACCGTCGACCGTCAGCGTGATCTCACGAGCACGACGGAGCACCACGGTGTCGCCGTCGGACAGCGACGCGTCGGCCGCGGGAGCAACCGCATCCTTGTCACCGATCGGGTAACCCGCGTCCTCGAGAGCGCCGTCGACGTTGGTCGACATGGTGCTCAGGTGAATCTGCTCACCGTCGACGTCGAGGGTGATGGTCTTGTGCCGGACGACGGCCAGAACGCCACCCACGAGAACCGTCAGGAGAAGAGCGGCGATCGCCGAGTACAACAACGGCGACCTGGTCGAGTTGATCTTGGCGAACGGTGACATGGGTTCCTGAGTTCTGTGTGGAGTGTGGGCGCGTCAGCGCAGGCCCAATTTGCTGGTGCAGGACGGCCACGCACCCCAGCCCTGACCGGCGCGGACCTTCTCGCCGATCGCGATCTGCTGTTCACGTGATGCGAGGTCGGCGCGCGCTGCGTACTGACCGCCGCCGAATGCTTCCCAGGTGCTCTGGGTGAACTGAAGTCCTCCATAGAAACCGTTGCCGGTGTTGATGGCCCAGTTTCCGGTCGCTTCGCACTGAGCAATGGAGTCCCACGTCGACGCGTTGGACACAGCGGGCGCGGAAGTCTGCTTGGTTCCGACCTTCACCACTGCTGCGACCGGTTCCTTGATCACGGTCGCGGACAGTTCGGTTCGTCCGGCCTCGACGCCGTTGACGGTCTTGACCTCGACGGTGGCCGTGCGCTCGCCGGCAACACCCGGGTTTTCGACGACGGTCTTGTCCTTCTCGAGCTCGGGATCTTCGACCTTGTTCTCGGGCGGCGCGATCGGCTGCGTCTCGACGCGAGTGTCCGTGCGGTCGCGGGTGACCTGGATGTTCAGGCCGTTGGTAACGGGTGTGTCAGCGGTGGGAACCACCGAGTCGGCCTGCTCGAGCGGCGCATTCTTGGCCGCGAGAAGATCACCGACGGTTACGGCGGCGAGCTTGATCTCGGCCGCCGGAGCACCACCGTCGCTGACGCTGACGGTCTTCGGGCTGACGACGTCGAGCTCGGTGCGTTCGAGGGGCAGACGATGCGAGCGCGAAGCCGAGACTGCGAAGTCGTCGGAAACATCTACCTGCTTCAGTGCCTCGTCGACCGTCAATGCCGTGGTCCAGATGGTCGTCGGCTGACCGTCCACGGTCAGCGCCAACTCACGGGCACGGCGCAGTACGACGGTATCGCCGTCGGACAGCGAGGAATCGGCGCTCGGAGCGAGCGCGTCCTTGGGATCGACCGGGTATCCGGCGTCCTCGAGAGCGGTACCGACGCTGCTCGACATCGTGGACAGCGAAATCATGTCGCCGTCGACGTCGAGGGTGATCGTCTTGTGCCGAACCACGGCGAGCGCACCTCCGACGATGAGCGTCAGAAGCAACGCACCCACCACTGAATAGAGAAGTGGTGACTTCGTGGAGTTGATCTTGGCAAAAGGCGACACAGGAAATCCCAAGGCAGACGACGTTCGATCACAATACGGTAACGACCGAGCGTTGCATCGGCAACCAAATCACAACGAAATGCGACTTTTGTCACGGAACGGCAACGGCGTGTCGTGTGTTCTGCACTTTCCGGCTCCGATACCCGTGTATCGATTCAGCTCTGGGCGCAGTATGTTCTCGTCTGGTTCAAAGCAGTCCGGCGATCCCGGGCGCGACAGAAGAAAGCTGGGCGATAGTGCGAAGAAGATTCGACAGACCACGTAATGCCAGGTGGCCGATCCTGGCCATCCTGCTGGCGCTGATCGCAGCGCTGTTCGCCCCCGGAATCGCGAGCGCGCAACCCGGTCGCACCTACACGATCGCCACCGATCTGACATTCGCCCCGTTCGAATTCGAGAACGAAGACGGCAAACTCGTCGGCATCGACATCGATCTCCTCAACGCGATCGCCGAGGACCAAGGTTTCAAGGTCGACATCAAGCAGCTCGGCTTCGACGCTGCGCTTCAGGCCGTGCAGGCCGGGCAGGCCGACGGCGTCATCGCCGGCATGTCCATCACCGACGCCCGCAAGCAGGTTTTCGACTTCTCCGACCCGTACTTCGAGTCGGGCGTGCAGATGGCGGTCCTCGAGACCGACAACGACGTGAAGGCGTACGAGGATCTGAAGGGCAAGCGCGTCGCCGTCAAGAACGGCACCGAGGGCGCCAGCTTCGCCGAGTCCATCAAGGACCAATACGGCTTCACCACAGTCTATTTCGCCGACTCCGCCAGCATGTACGACGAGGTCCGCACCGGAAACTCCGTCGCAGTCTTCGACGACTACCCCGTCCTCGCCTACGGCATCACACAGGGCAACGGCCTCAAGACGGTCACCGAAAAAGAGGTGGGTGCGAGCTACGGCTTCGCAGTCAACAAGGGCCAGAACGCCGAACTGCTCCAGATGTTCAACGCTGGACTGCAGAACCTGCGCGACGACGGCCAGTACGACGAAATCGTCTCGACCTACCTCGGTCAGGGCGCGTCGACGTCGGACAACTCCATCATCGGCTTGATCAAGAGCACCTATCCCCAGCTCCTCAAGGGCCTGTGGTTGACGATCGTTCTCTCGGTCGTCTCGATCGCGATCGCTCTGGTCCTGGGTGCGATCTTCGGTCTCTGCCGCGTGTCCACCAACATGTTCGTCCGAGGTATAGGCACGACCTACGTCGACATCTTCCGCGGCACACCGCTGTTGGTGCAGGCGTTCTTCATCTACTTCGGCATCCCGGCAGCCCTGCATTTCCAGATGTCCGCCTTCACCGCAGGCATCATCACGCTCTCGCTCAACGCCGGTGCGTACATGGCTGAAATCGTCCGCGGCGGCATCTTGTCCGTCGACAAGGGACAGATGGAGGCGTCACGAAGCCTGGGCATCAGCTACATGAAGTCGATGCGAAAAGTCATCATGCCGCAGGCAATTCGCACGATGATCCCGTCGTACATCAACCAGTTCGTCATCACCCTCAAGGACACGTCGATCCTGTCGGTCATCGGACTCGCCGAGCTCACTCAGACGGGGCGCATCATCATCGCGCGCAACTTCCAGTCGTTCAACATGTGGCTGATCATCGGCGTCATGTACTTCATCATCATCATGGCGCTCACCAAGCTGTCGAACCGCCTCGAGAAGAGGATCAACAAGTGACCGAAACAGCCGTCAACATGGGCAAGTCCGACACCGAGGTCAAGATTTCGGTCAAGGGACTGAAGAAGTCGTTCGGCGACAACGAGGTCCTCAAAGGCCTCGACGTCGACATCAAGAGCGGTGAAGTGGTCTG
The DNA here is from genome assembly GCF_009707305.1 of Rhodococcus sp. AQ5-07. NCBI lineage: Bacteria > Bacillati > Actinomycetota > Actinomycetes > Mycobacteriales > Nocardiaceae > Rhodococcus > Rhodococcus sp. AQ5-07. Next base: position 3,133,496 of record NZ_CP046099.1, read on the forward strand.
CGTCATCGGGCCTTCCGGTTCGGGTAAGTCCACCTTCCTGCGCTGCCTCAACCGCCTCGAAGACATCACCGCCGGCTCCGTGCGCGTCGACCAGTTCGACCTCACGAACAAGGACGTCGACATCGACAAGGTGCGCCAGCACATCGGGATGGTGTTCCAGCACTTCAACCTGTTCCCACACATGAGCGTCGTCGAAAACGTGATGCTCGCCCCGGTGCAGACCGGGCGATCGACCAAGGATCAGGCTCGCGAGATCGCCGTCAAACTGCTGGGCCAGGTCGGTCTCGCGGAGAAGGCAGATGCCAAGCCCGCCAGCCTGTCCGGTGGGCAGAAGCAACGTGTGGCCATTGCCCGCGCACTGGCGATGAGCCCGGACATCATGCTCTTCGACGAGGCCACCAGCGCCCTCGACCCGGAGATGGTGGGAGAGGTTCTGCAGGTGCTTCGTGACCTCGCAAAGCAGGGCATGACCATGGTCGTCGTAACCCACGAAATGGGCTTCGCCCGTGAGGTTTCCGATCGAGTCATCTTCATGGCCGATGGATACATCGTCGAAGAAGGCAAGCCGGAGAACCTGTTCGGCAACCCCCAGCAGCAGCGCACCCAGGACTTCCTGGCGAAGGTCCTGTAGGGGCAAGCCCCCTGTGCGCCTTTTTGGTAGTGGGGACTACCGGAAAGGCGCACGGGTGGTGGCCAATTCGACAACCAGCCCGGTCTCGATCCGATTCTGCGGCTCGAAGTCGAAGTCGCCGAACCTTCGGAACCACCGAGGACTGGCCTCGACCCTTCGATAGTTCTCACTACCTGCGACGGGCAACCACATGCGTGGACTTCCGACCTCTGCGTAGGTCGTCGTCACCACGAGAATCCCGAGCACCACACCCGTGGTCACGACTCCAGACGCCGGCATCCCGCCGTGAACCCAACCGTCGAACGCGTCGTCCTGCGATCGCGGTGCCAATGTCCACGAGCATGATTCACCGACCACCGGAAACGGCCCGCAGCACTCGACTTCGACCGCGTCGACATGAACGCTGACGATCTGGACCGAAGAGTCGACCGGCGTCGGCTCAGCGAAGCTGTGCGCCTTCATTCCCTCCCGGGATTCGAAAAATTCGCCGCGCTCGAGCCGGATCGCGAGGACTGCTCGGCTGTGTGTTCGACGTCGTCGGGATAGACGTCGGAGGGATAGATGGAGTCATTCATCTGAATACTCCGCGCAGTAGACGGACCGGGACACGACGATCCCGGGCGCGGAGTTACCTGTCGAACCAGAATAGCGTCAGATCTTGTAGACGCGCTCCGCTGTCGCCGTGGACGCCGCTGCCAGGGCCTGCGGATCCTCGCCGCGGATGTCTGCGAGTGCACGCACTGTGTATGGCAGGCAGTACGACTCGTTGGGCGCACCGCGGAACGGGTGCGGCGTCAAGAACGGCGCATCCGTCTCGACGATCAGCTGATCCGACGGCACCAACAGCGCGGCCTCACGAAGCGCCTTCGCATTCTTGAAACTCACGGTTCCCGAAAAACTCAACACGTACCCGGCGGCGATGCACTCCCGCGCCATCTCCGAATCCGAGGAGAAGCAGTGGAACACCACTGTCTCCGGCGCGCCTTCCTCGTTCAGCACCCGCAGCAAGTCCTGGTCGGCTTCGCGGTTGTGAATCATCAGCGTCTTACCGAGACGCTTCGCGAGGTCGATGTGCCACCGGAAACCGTCGACCTGCTCCTCGATCGTGGCGCACCCTTCGAGCTTGCCTGGCCAGTAGAGATCCAGCCCGGTCTCCCCCACCGCGACGACCCGCGGATCGGACGCCAACCGTTCGATCTCGACCCTGGTGTCGGCATCCAGGACGTTCGCCCTGGTCGGATGGATTGCGACGGCTGCGTAAACCCTCGAATCCCAGTTCGCAGCGTCGACGGCAAAGCGTGCAGCATCGAGGTCGTCGGCCACCGTGACGACCCGTCCGACGCCGACGGCCTCGGCTCGATCGACTATTTCGGCCACGGTCGCAGCGTCATGTGCGCCACACGCGTCGAGGTGCGTATGGGCGTCGATCAGAGGCGACAAGGGCTCAGGGGCATCGGGGGCGGGACGGTCTTTGCTCACGCCCGATAGAGTAAGCCCACCATGACTGTGCCTGCCTCACCCTCCCAGACCCCGCGCCCGGACTCCGCCGCCCCGGAAGGCGCGGAACGATCGCCGTTCTACATCACGACAGCGATCGCGTATCCCAACGGCGCTCCGCACATCGGCCACGCGTACGAGTACATCTCCTCGGACGCGCTCGCCCGCTTCAAGCGTTTGGACGGTCATGAAGTGTTCTTCATGACCGGTACCGACGAGCACGGTCTGAAGATGCAGCAGACAGCGATCAAAGAGGGCATCGACGTACGCGAACTCGCGGCTCGCAACTCCGACGTGTTCCAGAACCTCGACAAGGTCCTGAACATCTCGTACGACCGGTTCATCCGCACCACGGACGCTGATCACCAGGTCGCCAGCAAGGCGATCTGGGAGAAGATGGCCGCATCGGGCGACATCTACCTCGACACGTACTCGGGTTGGTACTCGGTTCGGGACGAGGCCTTCTACACCGAAGCCGAGACCACGCTTCTGGAGGACGGCACCCGTCAGTCCACCGAGACCGGCACCCCGGTGGAGTGGACCGAGGAGTCGAACTACACCTTCCGCCTCTCGGCGTACGGGGAGCGTCTCCTCGCGCTGTATGAAGAGCACCCCGAATTCATCGCCCCCGCAACACGCCGCAACGAGATCGTCAGCTTCGTCAAGGGCGGCCTCAAGGACATCTCGATCTCGCGCACCACGTTCGACTGGGGCGTCAAGGTCCCGGGCGACCCGGACCACGTCATGTACGTCTGGGTAGACGCCCTCACCAACTACCTGACGGGCGTCGGATACCCGAGCGTCGATTCGGAGGAGTTCAAGAAGTTCTGGCCCGCGAGCCTGCACATCATCGGCAAGGACATCACGCGGTTTCACACCGTGTACTGGCCGGCATTCCTCATGTCTGCCGGCATCGAACTGCCGGAGCGGGTGTTCGTCCACGGCTTCTTGTACAACAAGGGCGAGAAGATGTCGAAGTCCGTCGGCAACGTCGTCGACCCCATCGCGATGGTCGATCAGTACGGCCTCGACGCGGTCCGCTTCTTCTTGCTCCGCGAGATCTCGTACGGTCAGGATGGCAGCTACAGCCACGAAGCGATCGTGACGCGCATGAATGCTGATCTCTCGAACGAACTCGGCAATCTCGCGCAGCGTTCGCTGACGATGGTCGCGAAGAACTGCGATGCCCAGGTACCCACCCCCGGTGAGTTCACCGAGGACGACCTGGCGATGCTGGCATCGGCGGATGCCCTGCTCGCCAAGTGCCGCAGTGAGTTCGACGTGCAGGCTCTACACCTCGCGCTGGAAGCCATCTGGGGCGTGCTCGGCGAGACCAACCGGTACTTCTCCAAGCAGGAACCGTGGGTTCTGCGTAAGACCGATCCGGCACGCATGGCGACGGTTCTGTACGTGACGCTCGAAGTGGTCCGTATCGTCGGGCTTCTCGTTCAGCCGGTGATGCCCGACGCGGCGTCACGCATCCTCGATCTGCTCGGCCAGAGTGAAGAGAACCGGCAGTTCGCCGACATCGCGGTACGCATCGACGCGAACCGGAAACTGCCTGCTCCGGCGCCAGTTTTCCCCCGCTTCGTCGAGGAATGAGCTAAGCGAGAGTGCCGCACGTGGGGTCCGAGATATCCGGTTACAGGCGGATGTGTCGGACCCCACGTGCACACTCCAGCCATGACGACGAATAGAACATACATTCGAACCAGCGCTTCGGCGCAGACACTGCCATGGAACGGAGCGCGGGTGTCCACTCAGGAGGTCAGCCCTCAATCCGTTTCCGCGGTGCGAGATCTCGTTTCCGAACTGTCCGCGGCGTACGACCGCGGATGGCAGCCGGCGGATCTGATTCATCTGGCGCGTCGAAGCAAAGAAGCGTCCGACGCCGATCTCGCCGCCACCACCATCCTGTTCGATGCGAAAGCGTCGCGCGCCTCCGATCGCGCACCGCTCGAATGGGTGGGGCAGTTGCAGACGATCGGCGAACAGTATCCGAAGTCTCGGCACATCGCTTCTCGAATCACCGTGGACGACGACGTTTTTCGCTCCCTCGCGGCCGGCCTTCTGTTCCAGGATCCCTACTTCCTTGTTTCGCAGATCGTCGACGTCGCACGATCCTGGATGCGCCTACCTCAGTGGACGGTGTTGCTCGCGCCACCATCCACCTGGCCGTCGCAACGGACCGACACCACCTATGCCGGCGTCGGTGATACCGAGGTCGACGCCAAGGTACTCAAGCGAATTCGTGGATTACTCGCCAAAGCCGAAGCCACCAACTTCGCGGAAGAAGCCGAGATTTTCACCGCGAAGGCTCAGGAGTTGATGACCCGGTACGCCATCGATTCCGCGCTGCTCCACTCTCGCGCCGGGGTCACCGACACATCCGTGAATGCCCGACGCATTCACATCGAGAACCCGTACGTGAAGGAAAAGGTTCACCTCCTGACCGAGATCGGCGAATCGAATCGAGTCAGGACTGTCTGGTTCAGCGACATTGCACTCGCGACCGTCGTCGGCACTCCGGTCGACCTTCAGCAAGTCGATATGCTGTTCACTTCCTTGCTCGTACAGGCAACCCGTGCAATGCAATTCGCCGACTCGAGCAATCGTGGCGGCTCACGCACCACCTCGTTCCGCAAGGGATTCCTGGCCGGGTTCGCCAGCCGCATCGGACACCGCCTGCGTGACGCCGGCACCAAAGCCACCGCCGAAGCGGCCGACGCGGCATCGATGGACGTCGCGGATCTTCTGCCGATCCTGGCCACCACTTCCGAGGCCGTCGACGCCGAATTCGATCGATTGTTCCCGACAACCCGCAAAACTCGCGGACGGTCCGTCGACGCCGAAGGCTGGCACGCCGGCCAGGCCGCAGCCGACGACGCCAACCTGCGTCCCGGCGCACCCGCCGTGAACCGCTCTCGCTAGTCCTTTCGAGCGGCCAGGACCGTCTCGTACAACTCACGCTTGGAGACTCCGGCCGTTGCGACCAGAGCACACGCGTCCTTCAATCGTGCTCCCCCCGCGACCAGCCTTTCCACCTCGTCGACCAGATCGGCAGGATCAGATGCCACCAGTACTGCGCCTTCGAGCACCACCGTGATCTCTCCGCGAACGCCCTCGGCCGCCCAAGTAGCTAACTCTCCGAGAGTGCCGCGCTTCACTTCCTCGTAGGTCTTGGTCAATTCCCGGCACACGGCCGCGCGGCGATCGGGCCCGAGAACTTCCACAGCATCTGCGAGGCAGTCGGCAAGGCGATGGGGTGCTTCGAAGAACACACACGCTCGCTGCTCGGTTGCCAGGGCCGAAAGCCAGGTCTTGCGCTGCCCCTGCTTTCGCGGCGGGAATCCGTCGAAGCAGAACCGCTCCACCGGCAAACCCGAGAGTGCCAACGCCGTCGTGACCGCCGACGGGCCCGGGAGACACGTGACGGCGAGGTTCTCGGCTACGCAGGCGGCAACGAGGCGATATCCGGGGTCACTGACCGACGGCATGCCTGCATCGGTGACCAGCAGGACGGTCTTGCCTTCGGCCACGTCGGCGACCAACGCGGGCAGCCGCGAAATCTCGACCTGGTCGTAGAAACTGACGATCTTCCCGGTGATGGTGACGTCGAGCGCGGACGCCAGAGACTTGGTGCGTCGTGTGTCCTCCGCAGCGACGACGTCGGCGGTTGCGAGAGCAGACCGAAGACGCGGGGACGCGTCACCGACATCTCCCATGGGTGTTGCGGCGAGTACCAAACGACCAGTCATACCTGACAGCCTACGATTGCCAGGTGACTGTGCAGACGGACGAGCGGCCAACGCCCGCCACGAGCGATCGGGTAGTGCGTAGTCCCGGCCCGCTGGTACCGGATCCTGATTTCGGCCCGACCGACAGATTGCGCGGCTGGATCGTCACCGCTTTCATCACCGCCATCGCGGCGATCACCCGCTTCACGATGCTCGCCTACCCGACCGACGCCGGCACACCTGTATTCGACGAGAAGCACTACGTTCCGCAGGGCTGGCAAGTTCTGACCGGCGGTGGCATCGAGGACAATCCCGGTTACGGATTGGTGGTGCACCCGCCGATCGGTAAGCAGATGATCGCGATCGGCGAAGCACTCTTCGGTTACAACGGTTGGGGGTGGCGATTCTCGTCAGCCCTGGTCGGGACGCTGATGGTCCTGCTGATCATCCGGATCGTCCGCCGCATGACGCGGTCCACGCTGATCGGGGCGATTGCCGGAATCCTGCTCATCGTGGACGGCGTCACCTTCGTCTCCTCACGCCTCGGGATGCTCGACATCTTCCTGGCATTCTTCGTCCTTGCGGCGCTCGGATGCCTGGTGGTCGATCGCGACCAAGTCCGCGAACGAATGGCGAAGGTGTACGAGGAAGGTCGAATCGGCGATTCCGCCTGGGGTCCACGGCTGGGTTTCCGGTGGTGGCGGTTCGGCGCCGGCATCCTGCTCGGTCTGGCATGCGGAACCAAATGGTCCGGCATGTACTTCATTCTGTTCTTCGGATTGCTCAGTGTTGCCTTCGACCTGTCAGCGCGCCGCGCATACCGCGTGCAGCGCCCCTGGGTCGGCACCGCAGTTCGCGACATCGGTCCAGCTCTGTATGCGCTGGTGATCATTCCCCTCGGTGTGTACCTCGCGAGCTACTGGGCCTGGTTCACCAGCGAGACCGGCGTGGACCGTCACGCCGTCGGTAACGAGATCGGTGAGGGCGGCACGTGGAGCTTCATTCCATCCGCACTGCGTTCACTCTGGTACTACAGCGGAAACGTTCTCCAGTTCCATGCCGGGCTGACCAACTCCGCCGGAAACCACCACCCGTGGGAGTCGAAACCGTGGACGTGGCCGATGGGGCTACGACCGATGCTCTACTACTACGCCGACGGCGAGCAGGTCACCGGTTGCGGGGCCGCCAGCTGTGTCAAGGCCGTGATGCTGATCGGCACACCGGCGATGTGGTGGCTGGCCCTACCGATGTTGGCGTGGGCGATCTGGCAGACGTTCGTGCGCAGGGACTGGCGATATGCCGTGGTCCTGACGGGCTACGGCGCCGCTTACCTTCCGTGGTTCGCGACGCTCGACCGCCAGATGTACTACTTCTACGCAGTTGCACTCGCCCCGTTCATGGTCATGGGATTTGCGCTGGTCCTCGGCGATGTTCTGGGCAAGGCGAGCGCGTCCGTCGAGCGTCGTACCACCGGACTTCTTGCCGTCAGTCTGTACATCGGTCTGGTCGTGGCCAACTTCGTCTACCTCTGGCCGATACTCACCGCCATGCCGATCACGCCGGAATCGTGGCAGAACCATCTGTGGCTGCCTAGCTGGAAATAGTGGGACAGACGAAGGAGGCACCGAACCTGGTTCGGTGCCTCCTTCGTTTCACGATTACTCTGTCGGCTTACCGACGCGACGTCCCCGCCTCGGGCGTAGGAGAGCACGTTTCTGCTCCTTCGCCGCAATGATGATCGGGTCGTGCGAAAGATCCTTGTACAGCGAGAAGCACAGTCCGATCATGACCAGCACGAACGGCGCCGCAGCGATGATCGTCATGGTCTGCAAGCCGTCGAGCGCTTCAGAGCCACCGGTCCACAACAGAAGCGCCGCGACGCCACCGGTCAACATGCCCCAGAAGACCACAACCCAGCGACTCGGTTCGAGCGTTCCGCGCTGCGAGAGCGTCCCCATCACCATCGACGCAGCGTCTGCGCCGGAAACGAAGAACACTGCCACGAGCAGCATGACGAGGACAGTCGTCACTCCGGCCAACGGCAGATTGTCGAGCATGCCGAACAGTTGAGCCTCTTCCGAGCCTCGGCCGGACAAGCCGATTCCGTCACGTTCCTCGCCGATGCCTGCGCCGCCGAAGATCGCGAACCAGAGCAAGCTGACAGTCGTGGGAACGGCGATGACGCCGACGATGAACTGGCGGATCGTGCGGCCGCGGCTGATGCGTGCCAGGAACATGCCGACGAACGGCGTCCAGGACACCCACCATGCCCAGTAGAAGATCGTCCACGACGAAAGCCACGCGCCCGTTTCAGGATTCGACGATGCACCCGTGCGGGCGGACATCTGGGCGAGGTCGGAAACGTATGCGCCAATGGTCGTCGGGAGCAGATTGAGAATCAGCACGGTCGGCCCGAGAACGAACACGAACAGCGCCAAGATCAGCGCGAGCACCATGTTGATGTTGGAGAGCCACTGAATTCCCTTGGCCACACCGGAAACTGCCGAAGCGACGAATGCCAGGGTCAGCACCGCAACGATGGCCACGAGCAGGAATACGCCGGCTTCTTCCATCCAGCCGACTACCTCGAAACCGGAGCCGATCTGAAGTGCGCCGAGCCCCAAAGATGCTGCGGTACCAAAAAGTGTGGCAAAGATCGCCAGGATGTCGATGACCTTGCCGATCGGCCCTTCGGCCTTGCGACCGAGCAACGGAATGAAGGCCGAACTGAACAGTTGCTTGCGTCCTCGGCGATACGACCCGTATGCAATGGCAAGGCCCACAACGGCATACATCGCCCAAGGATGAAGACCCCAGTGAAACATGGTGGTGGCCATGGCAGTTCCGACGCCACCGTCGGTGCCGGGAGGCGGAGTCACGTAGTGCGCAAGCGGTTCCGCGACACCGAAGAACATCAGGCCGATCCCCATGCCGGCGCTGAACATCATCGCGATCCAGCTGACGGTTCGGAACTCGGGCTTCTCACCGTCCTTGCCCAGCGGAATGTCGCCGAATCGACTGACCGCGAGGTAGATGGAAAACAGCACGAAAGCCGAAGCTGCGAGTACGAAGAGCCAGCCGATGTTCGTCACCAACCAGCCGAGAACACTTCCGGTTACCGAATCGAGGTTGTCGGGAGCTACGAGGCCCCACACGACAATAGCCAGCACCGCTGCGGCCGCCACGGAAAACACCACGTAGTCGGTCCGAACGCCTACTCGAGTAAAGCCCGTCTCCGGGCGCTCTTCGTTGGCCCCGGAATCTTGTTCGGATCGATCAGATTTCGTCACCATAGATGACTACGTTCGTCACTTTATGGGCCAAAAGCAAGCCGGAAGGCGGGCTCAACGTCCGTTGAACCCGCCTTCTCACCCCGATCAAGCTGGGGTTTTAACCCAACCGTTGCCCTTGCCGATCAATCCGTCGATGCTGATGCGTCCTGCGCCGATCACAGCGATCAAGAGCGATCCGACACCGAGTGCGACGACGAGTTCGTAGCCACCGTTGTCGATGAAGACACCCTTGTCCGCGTGCACGATGAAGAACGCGCCGACCATGTCGAGGAACAGCAGCGCGCCGACGAGCGGGGTCAACAGACCCGCGATGAGCAGGATTCCGCCGCCGAGTTCGATGGATGCAGCCACAACCGCAGAAATCTTGGGGAGCGGGGCGCCCATCCCTTCAAACGCGGCCTGCGTTCCGGCGATCTTGTAGGTGAAGAACTTCTGCCAGCCGTGGGCGATGAAGATGATCCCGAGGCCGACACGGGCGATGAGGAGTCCGAGGTCACGAGCAATCGACGAATTCATGAGCCAAGACTGACAGCTTTAAGTTGAAGCGTCAACTTAAACATTGTGTCATGCACCTCTCAATGCCGACTCCACCATGGCGACGATCTCACTGTCGGAGTACCCGAGCGAGCGGACCCTATGCGCAAACGCGGTCGCCGCCTGCTCGGCCTGCGCCTGCACCGGATCGGTCCCCGAAGCGATGAATGTCCCTTGCTTTCCCCTCGTTTCGATGACGCCCTGATCGCTGAGCGCGCGATAAGCCTTCGCGACGGTGTTGGCCGCCAATCCCAGCTCCGAGGCCAACGCTCGCACCGTCGGAATCTTGGTTCCCGCGATCAATCCGCCACCGTGAACCTGCTCGATAATCTGTTGCCGCAGTTGGTCGTACGGAGCTGTGGAGGAATCGTGTTCGATTGCGATCTTCATCGTCACCCTCGTCGTATCTTCTCGGTCACAGGCCCTCGATCGCCTCGCGGATCGTATGCGGGCCGGAGGTCAGAACCAATGTCTTGCCGACGCTGGACGGCGCATCGATGAGCGCTTCGACGACCGCGGCGACATCGGCTCGAGGCACAGAGCCTCGATCGACGGGCGGCTGCGCAAGCAATACTTCACCGGTCGGGTCGTCGTCCGTCAGAAGGCCTGGCCGAAGAATCGTCCAATCCAGCGAAGACCTTGTCTTCAGGTCTTCCTCCGCTGCCGTCTTCGCCCGCAGGTAGGCGGCAAAAACCTCGTCGGTGTTCTCCGGTATTTCGTCACCAGCACCCATGGCGCTGATCTGAATGAACCGACGTACTCCCGCTTTCTCGGCGGCATCGGCCAACAGCACCGCCGCAGCTCGGTCGACGGAGTCCTTGCGCTCGATCGAGCTACCAGGTCCGGCGCCCGCGGCGAAGACCGCGACGTCGGCACCGTCGAGTACCTTCGCAACTTCCTCGACCGTGGAGGATTCCAGATCGATCACCACGGGGAACGCGCCGAGTGTGCGGACCGCACCCTCGTGCGCGGAGTTGCGGATCAGCGCTACCGGCCGATCACCATGTCCTGCCAGCAGGTACGTCAGGTGCTGCGCGATCTTGCCGTGCCCGCCGGCAATGACCACGCGTCGTTCGTCCACACTTCGATGTTCCGTCATCGTTTTCTCCTCACACGTCGGTACTTCAAGTGCAGCACTCCGGAGCGGCCCGTTGTTCCCCTGTTTGTCCCACGAGTTCGGACGCAGAGGCAGAATGACGAACATGGCATCTGCAACCATCTTCCACAATCAACGGTGCAACACCTCGCGGACCGTTCTCGGGCTCATCCGGGAAGCCGGCATCGAACCCACCATCGTCAAGTACCTCGATACTCCGCCTACCCGATCCGAGCTGGAAAAACTCATCGCCGACGCCGGCCTCGAGCCCAGTCAAGCGGTTCGCAAGCGCGAAACGCAGTACAAGGACCTCGGACTCGCCGACGCTTCCGAATCCGAGATCCTCGACGCGATGATCGAGCACCCAATTCTGATCGAACGCCCATTCGTCGTCACTGACAAGGGCACGGTGCTCGCGCGTCCGGCAGCCAAGGTGGAAGAGATTCTCTGACGTCTACCGCTCACAGCGGATCGCGGGCGATCGGGCAGGACATGCAGCGAGGTCCACCGCGACCGGAGCCCAGTTCGGAACCCGCGATTCGCAAAACCTCGATACCCGAGGCCTCCAGCCTGGCATTCGTTTCGACGTTGCGCTCGTAAGCGACGACGACGCCCGGTTCGACGGCCAACGTGTTGTTGCCGTCGTCCCATTGCTCACGCTCGGCAGTGACCGTGTCGAGTCCGGTGTCGATCACTCGAAGTTTTCCGATTCCCATGGCGTCGGCTGCCGCTTCGAGGAACGGCGTCGCACCGCGAATACTCACCCCGTCGTCTTCCTTGCGAAGGGTGAACGCTGCCAATGTGTCCTGAATGGCCGGATACATGACGACCGCGTCGGCCTCGACCATGGTGCAGACCGTGTCGAGATGCATCGACGCTCGGCGTTGCTCGATCGGAACAACCAACACCGTGTGGGCGAGACCGTCGTCGAACACGCTACGCGCCAATGCTTCTGCGCCGGCGGGTGATGTACGTTCACCGACACCGATCGCGATCACCCCCGGCGCGAGAAGCAGCACGTCACCTCCCTCGACAGGAGCCGTGTGCGACTCGTACGCGCGGCGCACGCCTTTGAATCGAGGGTGATGCGCGTAGACGAGATCCGTGATCGAGGATTCGCGAGCTCGCGCTGACAACGCCAAGGACGTGATGATGACCCGTGGCCCGACCCAGAACGACGAATCGCGGGTGAAGAGCAAGTTGGGCAGCGGGTCGATCACGAAGTCACCGCCGTGATGCATCCTGCGCACCAACGAGGTCGAGCCGGCGTCGATCGGCAGCTCGTCGAACGTCATTCCGGCAGTAAGGATCGACGACAGCTCCTTCGGCTCTACCTTTCGCAGGTACGCAGCCAGGTGTTGCCCGAGCGCGTGGCCGATCTTGCGTGCGTCGACGGCGGCCGCGATTCCCTGGATCCTCGCTGCGCCACTGACCTCGAGCGCCTCGGTGAGGAGATCGGACAAAAGCAGTACCTCGACGCCGCGCTCACGAAGGACGGTCGCAAACTGATCGTGTTCTTCCTGCGCGCGGTCCACCCACGGCAACGCGTCGAACAGCAGCTCGTCGTTGTTGCGCGGAGTCAATCGTTTCAACTCGTCGCCCGGACGATGAAGAATGACCGATCGCAATCGGCCCACCTCGGAATCGACACCGAGGGGGACGGAGCCAGAAGCGTTCATGAGTGAACACTAATCCCGTAGGCCCCACCCAGCAGGGATGAGCAGCTGCCATATCTTCCCGCGTAACGTCTGATCCGACGCAGGCGAGAGGACCACGCAATGAGTAGTACGGATCAGGCGGCGCTGGGTGGCGCCGGAATCGACAGGTTCACCGGGCGCTGGATCGGCGCTGGAGCCGGACATTTCCCCACCATCGACGACTTCGAGTACTCCGAGGAGATCGAGTTCGCTCCGACTCCGAAACCGTTTGTCACCTACTCGTCGCGCACTCGTGGGCTCCCCGACGGCCGACCACTTCACATGGAATCGGGATACCTGCGCCCGACACCTGGTGGTGAGCTCGAACTGCTGGTCAGCCAGCCCACCGGATTTGTGGAGATCCATCGCGGCACCGTCGACTCCGAAGGCACTCTCGCCTTGACCCGTCTCACGCTCGCAGCATCGCCCGACGCAAAACCGGTTCACGACGTCCGGCGAGTCATGCGCGTCCAAGGCGACACCCTGTCCTACGACTTGTGGATGGCGCACGGCGACACCCCGCTGACGCATCATCTCCACGCCACCCTCCACCGGGCGACGGACCGGTAGTCGCCATGGAGATGCCGTCGTGGAAAGCCAAGGAACTTACGCCCGGCCAGCTCTCCGAGCGCAGCGGAGTCGCCGTCTCGGCCCTGAATTTCTACGAACGAGAAGGCCTCATCGTCAGTCGCCGGACCAGCGGCAACCAGCGTCGATACCAACGAGACACGCTTCGACGTGTCGCCTTCATCCGAATCTCGCAACGCGTCGGCATTCCACTGTCGGAAATCCGGGAAGCCCTCGGCACACTTCCTGAAGGCCGTACCCCGAACCGCGCAGATTGGGAACGGTTGTCGACCGGATGGCGGCGCCACCTCGATCTCCGCATCGAGCAACTGGAACGACTACGCGACAATCTCACCGGTTGCATAGGTTGCGGGTGTCTCTCGCTGGAGGGATGCGCCCTCGCAAACCCTCACGATCAACTCGCTGCCGCCGGCCCAGGTGCACGCGTTCTGGAGGTGGATTTCGGCGCCGACTCAGGCGAGAAATGACTCGACAGCGTCCCGATCGCGCCCCAGCAAGTCCTCGACGGTCTTCTTCAGCAACTTCTCGATCTGGCCGCCGATGATCGGCATCTTCACTTCGGCCGTTCCGTCGACGACCAGTCGCGTGCAGGACTCGGCGGCGGTGAGGTCCAGCGTCGTCTCGATTCGTATCGGCAGTCCGTGCGCGATTCCGGTGACCGACCCTGCGGCCTTCCCGTCAGACAGAGGCCCCCAGTGGTCCACCCGTGTCAGACCGAGTCGACTCGGCGCAACCTTGGCGACCAGGTTAGGGAGGGAGGCGGAGTCGATTTCCTCGGACACGGATACTTCGATCGATCCGTCTCCAACTTCGATGTCCGAGGTGGCATAAAGGTCTCCGAGTCGGACTTTCCAATAACTCGGGTCAGTCAAAGTTCGATGCACGTCGTCGATCGGATATTTGAATTCGATATCGAAGTGAAAACTCTTCGGCATGACTTTGGTCCCTATTCGACTAGATAAAAGTCCCGTCGGAGTTAATGCTCATCGCTTGAGCAATTTACTGAACTGGTCGTTCGCTTTTTGCATCACGAACTCGTAAGGCGGGGCGAATTTGCGGGCCCACCAGTATCCGAATCGAATGTCATTGGACGTATACACGAGGTACGTGTTCTTCTCGATTCCCCGCAGAATGCACGAGGCCACCTTCTCCGGGGAGACCGCGCGCTTCTCGAACCGGTGCGTGAGCTTTTTGACCCGCGGGTCATCCCGGTCGATACCCGCGATCTCCACGGTTCCCACCAAAGGCGTCTTCACCCCACCAGGCACAACCAGACTGACGCCGATTCCGTGCCGCTTCAGATCGAATCGCAGCACCTCGGAGACCCCGCGAAGGCCGAACTTGCTCGCACTGTAAGCGGCATGCCACGGCAGTGCCAAGAGCCCAGCGGCCGAAGAAACATTGACCAGGTGCCCACCCTTGCCGGCGCGGATCATGGGCGGAACGAACGTCTCCATGACATGGATCGGTCCCATCAGGTTGACGTCAACCATCGACTTCCAGTGCCGATGCTCGAGGTTCTCGATAGTTCCCCACGCTGAAATGCCGGCGATATTCATGACGACATCCATCGGAGAGAATTGAGTGTGAATCTCGGTACCGAATTTCACAACCTCGTCGTAATCCGAGATATCGAGTGCCTTGGCCAAACTGACCGTGCCGCCTCCGGCACCAACCATTGCGGCAGTCTCTTGCAATCCACGGTCGTTGATATCAGTGAGAAACAATTCGGCTCCGGCCTCGGATGCCCGCAGTGCAGTTGCGCGTCCTATCCCACTACCAGCGCCGGTGATCAGGCATTTCTTACCCTCGAGCGACCTTACTGACATGGATCGACACTCCCCCGCACTCGTACTGTGGACATGCGGGAAAGTCTACGCACGCGTTGTGCGGCCGCCCCGAAACACGCATTGCGGCCGTGAGCATGCCAGAACCCACGACCTCGGCGGCAGCCGCCGAACCCACCGACAGCTACAGACGCTGAGCCATCTGCTCTTGATAGCCCCTGACCGTACGGTCGAGTTCTTCCGCCGCTACATCGTCCCCACGCTTGCGTGCGTCGTGGGCTCGATCCTGGATTTCACGGATCGCGCGGCGCAGTTCGTCATCGCTCATCGTGTGTTTCATATCACAATTCTGCACCTACGCAGGGGGTTTAGCTAGCTCAGATTGCATTCCGGCAAACCGTTCAAGGTTCAACCCCGAAGTGATTCGAGCAACATCGCGAACAGTCGCCATAATTGCAACCGCATCACTCCACACCGTCACTGAACTGCGGTTTTCCTTTCGGAACACATATGAAAAACCAGGCTAACGCTTAGCTAATATCGCCAAAACGGGTAAAAGGTTTGATACTGGGCACATTAACCAAGTAATGGAAGGTTCGAATAGCGCGACCGTAGCTGCACAATCTTCGTGCGGCCGATACTCAATGTGCGCTGAGACATAGCTGAGCACTCAATGGCCGAACGAATCGAATCTCGGACACATTTGACAACTGGTCCACTAAACAGACTACGGTGAGCTACCGATCGGTTATCCGCGTGATACCGTAGGATTCACTGAACGGACAATTGCTAGCTAGAGAGGATTACGGGGCGGTTCACAATGGCTGACTTTGCAGAACGATTGAACAAACTGTTCGACAGTGTTCATCCTCCGGGGCGCAAACCCCACACCAACGCCGAGGTTGCGGCAGCGCTCATCGAAGACGGCCATCAGATCTCCAAGCCGTACATCTCGCAGCTCCGCTCGGGACAGCGCACCAACCCCTCGGACGAGACAGTCGCTGCGTTCGCCCGGTTCTTCAAGGTGAAGCCCGACTACTTCTTCAACGACATCTACGCTGCCAAGATCGATCACGACCTCGAACTGCTCTCGCAGCTCCAAGGTTACGGCCTTCGCCGCCTCTCGAGCCGCGCATTCGACCTGTCGGAAGAATCGCAGAATCTGCTCACCACGATGGCTGAAAAGCTCCGCGCGAGTGAGGGTTTGCCAGAGGTTCCGCCCGACGCGTCACGCTGATGCAAATGTGCTGAAGCACTGAATTGACATGGAGTAGGTCGACTACGAACGTCGACCTACTTTTGTCGTTTCATCGAGTTCCTTCGCCAACAACAACACCCATCGGCGCGCCGACATCTTCTCAGGTGGCGCAATCCATCTGGTGTCCAACACATCCGAGGCCAATGGATCCGCGATCCACCCCGCAAGTATTCCTGCATGGGCGGTAACTGCCCGGGGTGGTTCCTGACCACCGACGTCGAACATCCCGGCGCCGGACTGTATGTACATCGCATCCATGATCTGGGCGATCATGTCCGATGCCCGGAGTACTGACGTACTTCCGGCACTGTCCGCGTCGACAACCTCGGGGAATCGCTTGACGAGAAGCGCGTGCATCCGCCGCAGCCGGTACAGATCTCGTCGGGCACGTAACCAGGTCTCGAGAAGCACCCACGTGATGCCGAGCGCTATCAGAACACTCGAGGCAGCGATGAACCACACCCCTGCGCCCGTCCAGATATCCGATTCGAGTGCGCTGGTGCCACCGATCGATTCGACCAGCATCACGACGACCACGACAAGCAAGACCGACGAACCTGTCACGATCAATGCGATTCCGCGCCCCAACGGCGCCCAGGCAACGTGCCGTAGCCCCGTCGAAATGACAAGGGACAGAGCGACGATGATAAAGATCAGAGCCGGCGCTGGGTATCCGAAAAGAACCGCGATCGCCACCAGCAGCCCCACCGAGTACAGCACCGTGGCGAGGCCGCGCATGGCTGGACGCGACATCACCGGCCAGGCAGACACAGCGCCGACTGCGCTGGCCGCGGACAACGCGGTCCACAAGACGATGACGATCATCGCTGCGGCATGTTGCTCCGGCGCAATTCGATCGACGATGTCCCACACCGCAGGCACCATGACCGTCGACGACAATGCGACCGAGAAGCCGGCGAAGACCATCGACATTCGCAACGGCGTCGCGGTGCGCGCGACAACTCGACCCAGTCTCGCGCCGGCTGCAACCCAGACGAGAAGGGCCACAGCCCAAAAGATCATCCGATCGCCTCGTCGTACCGCAACACCGACAGCGGTGTCCCACGGCCACTCATCGTTCGCAGACGCATGATCAACATCGACGCGAACGTCTCGGCTTCCCACTCCGCGATGTCATCCATCGGCACGGGTTCGTTGCGCCGCAGAGAACGTTGACTCAACATGTAGGCGATCAAATCGTCACTGACCTCGAGCGTCGCCTCGGCGATCTCGGCACCCTCGTGCCGAAACACTATGTGCCCCAACTCATGTGCCAGAGTCCGCTCGACATTGGGTAGTCCGGGAGCCAAAACGATGACGTCGTGGTCGTCGTAGGCCCGGCGCTGACCGCACACTCCGGTGGCGAGCGGGGTTTCCAGATCGATCTCGATCGGGCGCCCACGCTCTCGGGCGACTGTCTGCACCACCGTAAGCAGTGACACAGCCTCCGACGACGCTGCTGCGTCACATACGGCATCCACCGCGGCCAGAACGCGGCGATGTGAACGTCTGTCCGGCACGACTCACGCACCTCCCTGTGATCCGGGTGCCAGGAATTCGGCACGTGCGGCAGCCAAACGTGCCTTCTGCAACGATGCTCCGCGGAAAGTCATTGCTCCCGCACCGGCCGCTACGACTGCCATTCCGCCCACACCGCCGGCGACGGCGGCAGCGTTGAGAATCGGTGGAAGGCCTTGAGTGAACGCCGTCGGGAATGCCTGCGGGTTCTCACTGGGACTCGCGACGTTCGGAGCGTTCGACGGTACCTGGGGAGCTACGGGTGCCGGTGCGGCCAGAACCTCGGGCGCGGACGGTGCTGCGACTGCGCCCGGCGCAGCGTTCGCCGGTCCACCGGCAGAGGGTGCAGGTGCTCCGCCGCCCGCTGACGGCCCCTGCGGATCAGACGGTCCAACCGGCGGAACCGCGGCCTCCGAGGATGGCTCGGAACTCGACTGCGACTCGGAAGGGGACTGCGTCGTCTCGGAGGCTGCTTCGCTAGATGAACTCTCAGTCTGCGAAGTTGCGTTGGTCGCAGGGGAAGCGCTGCTGCTCGGACGTTGCGACGCCGAAGGGTTGGTCGAGGCCTCAGTCGTCGTGGGCTCAGTCGTCGTGGTCGGCTCAGTCGTCGTGGTCGGCTCAGTCGTCGTGGTCGGCTCAGTCGTCGTGGGCTCAGTCGTCGTGGGCTCAGTCGTCGTCGTGGGCTCAGTCGTCGTCGTGGGCTCAGTCGTCGTCGTGGGCTCAGTCGTCGTGGGCTCAGTCGTCGTCGTGGGCTCAGTCGTCGTGGGCTCAGTCGTCGTCGTGGGCTCAGTCGTCGTCGTGGTTTCAGTCGTCGTGGTCGGCTCAGTCGTGGTCGGCGTCGGAATTACCGTTGTACCGCAGTTGTGATGGTGGCAATGCCAGCCGTAGTTGCCGTTGCCGTTGCCGTTGTTACCGCCACCGTTGTTGCCGTTGTTGCCGTTGTTGCCGTTGTTGCCGTTGTTGCCGTTGTTGCCGTTGTTGCCGTTGTTGCCGTTGTTGCCGTTGTTGCCGTTGTTATTGCCGCCGTTGTTGCCGTAGTTGCCGTTTCCGTTGCCATTGTTTCCACCGCCACTGTTGCCGCCAGGTTGGGCGGCGACGATGGCAGGGAAGACCGATACGGCAAGGACGCCGATACCCATCAGGCACATCACAGCAACAAGCATCATCGCTAGCCGTCGTGGCTGGCTCATCGACATTCCTCCCCGACACATACGTCCGACCTGCGGAAAACTGCGGCAGACTCATCGTGCCTATCGCACCGGACACACCCTCGTTACATTTCCGGCAAACATGTATCCGCCCAAGGATCATCCCTCACTTGGAAGCTCAACGGTCCGGATCAGCGGTCGCAATCGTATGAAACGGCGCACACTCGAGCTAAATCTTCACAATTCGGGCAGGCTCTGAAAATGCAGGAAAGGGCCGTTCAACTTTCGTTGAAAGACCCTTTTTGCTGGTACTTCTTGGTGGAGCTGAGGGGAATCGAACCCCTGACCTCTTCGATGCGAACGAAGCGCGCTACCAACTGCGCCACAGCCCCGTGCCACCGCCTCAGCGGTGCTCGGCAACTCTAACAGGAACGAATACTCCCGTTGGAATCACCCGACACGAACTTTCGGCCCGACAAGATCTGCCCAGAAGATCGACCGAGATAGGTCACTGACCGGACGCGCGACGCATCTCGGTGTGCCTGATCTCTTCTTCGTAGTGATCCAGGTGATCGAACGCCGGATCTTCGTCGTCGACCTCGAGGACAACCGCTCCTGGTCGGCGCAGTCGCGCCGGAATCAGGCGCAACTCTTCGTCGGTGTGCGATTCGACTCCGAGTCGCGATCGATTGAGGCGTTCGGTACGACGGCGGCGAATCTCCTGCTCGATCCGAACCTGCCGACGTAGGTACGCCATGTACCCACCGAGGCCGCACACGGTCAGCACAAACAACCACCACACCATCGGCGAGATGATCAATGCGAGAGCGCCCGAGAGAATCGCGACGAATGCCAGGCCCAGCAATGTCCGCTGACGGAATGCGTACCGCGCCTCCCGGGCGATGGCATCCGCCTCGGGGTCGAATCCGCCTCGGCCGCGCCGAACGGGAACAAATTCTCCGACCGGTGCACGACCGCCGGTGTAGTCGTCTTCTGCGTGAGTGTCCATCTGGTCCTCCGCGTCGTAGCTGCTGCGCACTGGTTCTGGTTGCCAGTTCGGATCGCTTCGATGTCCTGCTGCCGGCCCGCGCTGAACAGGGTTGCTGTCGCCGCGGTGGAGTACTCGAGTCGCGAGCGCCGCGTCACTCGTCTGCCGGATCCTGGGGCGCTTGTTGACAAGCATCGGCACCAGGACGAACAGCCACACGGCCACCAGCCCGATCCACACGAATGAGCTAGGCATGCCGCGGCCTCCTCCCGATCACCTACCAGCACCTATGCCAGCCGTTGACGAGTCAAGGTTAACGGCCGACGCCCTCGCATCGTTGCCGACGCGCCGAACCCCACCATACTCATGTGTCACACGCGTACCGAACTGAACTTCCGGTTCAGTCCCAAAAGTCTCAAGTTCTGGTTGAATCAAAAACCACATTTTTCCGGCCGAAAGTAGGACTACTCAGCGGTAACTGTCGTTTAGCTCGCGTTTCTCACGCTCGTGGCGCCGTATTGGTCACACCCACGAAGCGCGTCCGGACCGCACCAATCTGTCGACGACGGTGGTGGGTACTTCCTCGATGGTCATTCCGACCAGAAGATGATCACGCCATTGGCCGTCGACATCGAGATAGCGCTTGAGAAGACCTTCCTCCCGGAACCCAACATTTCGTAGGACTGCGCGACTCGATGCGTTCTCCGGCCGAACGGTCGCCTCCACTCGATGCAGACCGACCTTCGAGAATGCGTGATCGAGTGTGAGCGCCACGGCCGCTGTGGCTACGCCCCCACCGGTGACGTGCGAGGCGACCCAATAGCCCACCCAGGCGGACCGCAGAGCGCCGCGCACGACATTTCCGATGGTGACCTGCCCGCAGTACTTCCCGTCGAGTTCGATCACCAAGGGAAGGATCCGGCCCTTGCGCGCCTCGGAGCGAAGATTCCCGCACAGGGACGGCCAGACAGTGATGTGGTGGCGAGCATCCCAGGGCGACTCTCCGGTGGGCTCCCACGGCTCCAGGTGCTCGCGATCGCGAATGCGGAGGCGACTCCACACAGCAGCGTCACGGAGCTTCACGGGGCGGACGGTCACCACTCCCGCGGGCACTCGCAGTGGGCCGAGATCTTCCGGCCATCCTGGATGGACTGACATCACACCCCACTCGGGTCGGCGTTACCCACGTTGGGCGAGAAAAGCTACGTCGACTTCTTCACCGATGTGCACTTCGGTGACGTCTCGATCGACAAGAACCAAGCAATTGGCTTCCGCCAAGGTCGCGAGGAGATGTGAGGACGCACCGGGCGCACCCCCGAGTGCCTGCACCAGGTACTCCCCCGTCGCTTCGTCACGCATCAGCTGACCACGCAGGAAACCCTTGCGATCGGCAATCGACGTGATCGTTCCCACCGTGCGCGCCTTCACTACTCGCCGCATCGGTTGGCGGCGTCCGAGCGCGATTCTGATCAGCGGGCGAACCATGACTTCGAATACCACCAGTGCGCTGACCGGGTTGGACGGTAGGAGAAAGGTCGGAACCTCGTCTCGTCCCAGCTTGCCGAAGCCCTGCACTGATCCCGGATGCATGGCAACGCGCTCCACCTCGAGTGTCCCCAGGTCGGCAAGCGCCTCACGAACCTCGTCGGACGCTCCGCCGCCCACGGCACCGGCGATGACAACGATTTCCGAGCGAATCAGCTGTCCCTCGACTACTTCGCGAAGACGGCGCGAGTCGTTGCCTGCGATTCCCACACGGTTGACGTCGGCGCCGGCATCGCGCGCTGCGGCGGCGAGGGCATACGAATTGACGTCGTAGACCTGACCAGGCCCCGGCGTGCGATCCACGTCGACAAGTTCTCCACCGACGCTGATGACGGAGAGACGCGGACGCGGATGGACGAGCACTTTGTCGCGACCGACCGCGGCAAGCAAACCGACCTGCGCGGCTCCGATGATGGTGCCTGCCCGAACGGCCACGTCGCCCGGCTGGACGTCGTCGCCTGCACGGCGAACGTAATCGCCCGAACGCACCGGCTCGAAGATCCTGACGCGAGCGCGACCACCGTCGGTGTTCTCGAGCGGAAGAACTGCGTCGGCCAGCGTGGGCAACGGCGCGCCCGTGTCGACTCGCACGGCCTGACGCGGTTGCAACCGGATCGGTTGGCGTGAGCCCGCCGTCACCTCGCCGACCACCGGCAAGCTGAGGTCCGTAGGCTCGCCGTCCTCGCCGCGGAGGTCGGCTCCAGCGCCGGCGACATCGACACTGCGAACCGCGTAACCGTCGATGGCAGCTTGATCGAATCCCGGCAATGGGCGTTCGGTCACCACTTCCTCGGCACACAGCAGTCCCTGCGCCTCCGAGATGGCGACCCGAACCGGACGGGGTGCCACTGCAGCAGCGGTAACCCTGGTCTGCTGCTCCTCAACCGACCGCATCTGGTCCGCGTCCTCCTGTGTCTGGAAATTCGGTGATATCCGTCAGCTCATGATGCCTTGCCTTCGAAAAGGGACAAGCACATTGATACTGCGTTATCGGGCGATCAACCACCGTGGCGACACGCTCAGCGGTCGAGCCGATCCGCGAGCCACTTACGCAAGGACGGACCGTAATCGTCGCTGTCGAGTGCCAGGTCAACCGAAGCGCGGAGGTACCCGCCGGGGTTGCCCAGGTCATGACGCGTTCCGCGGTGCACGACCACGTGAACCGGATGACCCTCGGAAATCAGGAGAGCGATGGCGTCGGTGAGTTGCAACTCACCGCCGGCTCCCGGCTTGATGCGGCGAAGTGCGTCGAAGATCGCACGATCGAGCAGATAGCGACCCGCAGCGGCAAAGGTCGACGGCGCGTCTTCCACAGCCGGCTTCTCGACCATGCCGACGACCTTGAGGACGTCGGGATTGACCGCGTCGGGAACGATCTCGACGTCGAAGACGCCGTAAGCGCTCACTGCGTCCTTGGGAACGTCGATTGCACAGAGAACGGATCCGCCGCGCTTGGCCCGAACTCGCGCCATGATCTCCAGGACGCCACGCGGGAGTACGAGATCATCGGGCAGAAGGACCGCGATGGCATCTTCGTCGTCGTCGAGAACCGACTCGACGCAACCGACTGCGTGCCCGAGGCCGAGGGGCTGCTCCTGAATCACGGAATCGACTTCGAGCAAACCCGGCGCTTTGCGCACCTTTGCCAGGGCAGCAAGTTTTCCGCTCGCTTCCAGCTTGCTTTCGAGCACGAGATCCTCGACGAAGTGCGCAACCACTCCGTCTTTGCCCGGGGACGTCACGATGACGAGCCGCTCGGCTCCCGAGTCCGCAGCTTCACCCGCCACCAGTTCGATACCCGGTGTGTCCACGACCGGCAGCAATTCTTTCGGAACCGTCTTGGTGGCAGGCAGGAAACGCGTACCAAGTCCGGCTGCGGGAACCACGGCCGTACGGAAGGCCCTCGTGCTGCTAGCGACAACGTCTGTCATGCCAACACCTTAGCCGCCGCTTGTTACCGCTCGGTCAGCACGACGAATATCGTTGCGGGGTGACACCTCAGACAAAAGCACAATGGCGACAAATCGCACTCGCAGCACGTGATGCAGTCTCCGAGCACACTCGAAATACGGAAACTGCGGCGTTGATCACGCACATACGTTCAGTGATTGTCGACGGCTCAACCGTCTGTGCGTACGTCCCCACCCGCACCGAACCAGGATCCACCGACTTGCTCGACGCCGTTGCCGAGATCGCGCAGCGTGTACTACTTCCGATCACCGGAGAACCCGGACCGTTGTCCTGGGTTCAATACAGCGGTGCCGACGGTTTGTGCCCCGCGAAGTACGGCATTCGGGAGCCCGTCGGACCCGTCCTACCACCGGAAACCCTGTCCGACGTGGAATGCATGCTGGTCCCTGCTCTCGCGGTGGATCTTCGTGGAACACGCCTCGGCCGCGGCGCAGGCTTCTACGACCGGACGCTCGGGTCGGTCGGACCGCAGACTCGGCTCGTGGCAATTGTCAGAGACTCCGAACTCGTCGAGACCTTGCCTGCCGACGACCACGACATTCCGATGGGATGGGCATTGACGCCGAGCGGCGGTCTCACGCGGCTCCAAGGCGATTGATCTGCGGGAATAGATCCCTGATTAGCGCTGTTGGCACTGTCACTTGTAGAGTGCTAAAGGCTGCGGTGTAAATACGCGGCTGCTCGAACATCACAGTGCGGAGGAAGCCCGGTGCCCACCTACTCATACGCATGTACGGAATGTGACAACCGTTTCGACATCGTCCAGTCCTTCAGCGAAGATTCGCTGACGGTCTGCCCAGCTTGCTCAGGCAAGCTCCGCAAGCTGTTCAACTCTGTTGGCATCGTGTTCAAGGGCAGCGGCTTCTACCGCACCGACAGCCGCGGCGGCTCCGGGACTGCGAGCGAGCCCGCCAAGAGTGATTCGGCACCCGCTGCGAAGTCCGAGTCCAAGTCGGACTCCTCTTCGACATCGAGTTCGTCGACCAGCACGCCGGCGCCCGCGAAGGCTGCCGCAAGCTGATTTCCACAACCTCCGGGTTGTCCACAGTTTCACATCGTTAGGGCCGGAAGCACCGCTTCCGGCCTTAACGTGCATGAATGCCGTCAGCACGTTCTCGCTCGCCGAGGCGCTCCGATCCACTGCGCGCCCAGCTCGATCTCACCCCGAGCACCTTCGATCGCGTCGTCGAACTGACGCGCGGCACTCGGTTCCGCACGGCGACAGTCCGCAAGATCGCAGCCGTTGCCCTGGCCGCACTCGGCGTCGTTCTCTTCTTCCGAGGCGATCCCGCGACCGATACGGTCGCCGTAGTTGTCTCGAGTCGCGATCTCACTCCCGGACAGGTGATCGCGGATTCGGATGTCGAGATCCGAGAGATCGACTCGAAACAACTTCCCGAAGGAGTTGTCTCCGATACCGACCTGGTAGTCGGGAGAACCGTTGCCGGCCCGATTCGCTCCGGAGAAACCGTCACCGACGTGCGCGTTCTCAGCCCACGGCTGGCCGGGTTGTCGGTAGGAACCGACGACGCCCGTATCGTCCCCGTTCGATTGGCCGATGCAGCCGTCGCGGACATGTTGCGCAGCGGGGATGTCGTCGACGTCCTGACCGTCGGCCCTGACACATCCCGCACTGACACATCCCGCCCCGACACACCCAACGAATCAATTGCCGACAAGGCCCCGCAGATTCTTGCGGCGGGAGCAGTAGTCGCTCTGGTCACCACGTCGGAAAGTACACGTAACCAGCAGGAACAGGTGATTCTGCTGGCTCTGCCGACACCGGCAGCCAACGTCGTTGCCGCGGCATCCCTGTCCAATGCGATCACCGTGACATTCCGCTGACCGCACAAAGCGTCCGAAGCTCCTCTAGGATTTTTCCAGTCGGTTCGGTATCAACGGACCATCTGGCACTTGCCATCGGAGACTCGAGGGGACACCGACATGCTCAAGGGATTCAAGGATTTCCTGCTTCGCGGAAACGTGCTCGACCTGGCCGTCGCAGTCGTCGTCGGCGCAGCCTTCACCGCCATCGTCACGGCATTCACCAGCAACATCATCAATCCGCTCATCGCCGCAATCGGCGGTTCAAACGAGTTGGGCTGGGGCCGCGAGATCATCTCCGGCAATCCGGAAACCTTCGTGAATATCGGCGCTGTGGTCACCGCGATCATCAACTTCATCATCATCGCGGCGGTCGTCTACTTCGTGCTGATCGTTCCCGCGAATGCGGCGAAGAAGAAGTTCGTCTCCGAGCCCGAGGACAAGGAAGCCAGCGAAACCGATCTGCTCATCCAGATCCGCGACATCCTCTCCGCCAACGCCGGTGGCGCCGACACAGGAGCTCACGCCAAGACGCTCGAATAGGCAGCGCTCACAGAACAAATCAGGCCCTCGGACATTTGTCCGAGGGCCTGATCTACTTCTCAACCGCCGTGGTGCGGGGGCCGCTGACTGCGCAGCCAGTCGTCGTCCGAGGATCGCGAGGAACCTTCAGGACCCCGCTCGTCCGACGTCGTCTCGGGAAAGACGTCCCCGAAGATGTGCGCCAGGCGCTTCTTGTCGACTGGCGGCTTCTTCGGGGTATCTGGTTGCTCCGACAAGCTGACTCAGCCCTCGAGGCTGGACAGCTCGGCGATGACGTGACTCGCCAAAGCCGTCAGGGTTGCCATGCCGTCGCGAATTGCCGGCCTGGTCGACGCCAGATTGGCGACCACGGTGCTTCCCGAAACCCCGACGAGGCCGCGGGACAAGCCTGCTTCGAGCGATCCGGCCGACAGACCGGAAGCGCGAAGTGCTTCGGCAATTCCCGGGATCTCGCGATCGAGAACCTCTGCGGTCACGTCGGGAGTGACGTCACGCGGGGATACCCCGGTACCGCCGACCGAGATCACGAGGTCGACGCCACCGATGACTGCGGTGTTGAGAGCGTTGCGGATCTCCACTTCGTCGGCGGCGACGGCGACCGTCGCATCGACGAGAAAACCCGCTTCGTTCAGCAGTTCCGTAACCAGTGGACCGATGGAGTCGGTGTTGTCGCCGTGGGCTGTGCGATCGTCGACGATGACGACCAGAGCGCGGCCGGCCGATGTGGCTTCGAGTTCCATGACACCTACCGTAGTGTCCGATCCCGACGCCGTTGCGATCTGGCCGAAGATCGGGTCGATCGTCTGCTGATCGCCGAACATCATCGGCCGCCCTGCGCTGCCGCGGTTCCCAACGTGACGTCGACGGTCTTGGTCTGCCCGCCGTCGCTGTACGTGATCGAGACCTTGTCGCCGGGAGCATGTGAACGCACTGCCGCGATCAGCGAATCACCATCTGCGACAACACGATCGTCGACCTTGGTGATGACTGCACCCTTCGGGATACCGGCCTTGGCGGCCGGCCCGTCAGCAGTGACATCCATGACGGTTGCGCCGTCGGCGTTGTCCTGCGACGGTACGGTCACGCCGATCATGGCTTGAGTCGCCTTGCCGGTCTTGATCAGTTCGTCGGCGACGCGGCGTGCCTGATCGATCGGGATGGCGAAACCGAGGCCGATGGAACCGCCCTGGGTACCCGACGACGCTCCGAGCGAGGCGATCGCCGTGTTGATGCCGATCAGCTGGCCGTCCATGTTGACGAGGGCGCCGCCGGAGTTGCCGGGGTTGATCGCTGCGTCGGTCTGCAGAGCGTCGATGACGGTGTTCTGGTTGCCGGACTCGCCGCTCGTGGACACCGGGCGATCGAGTGCGGAGATGATGCCTTCGGTGACCGTGCCGGCAAGGCCGAGCGGGGACCCGACGGCCACAACCTGCTGTCCGACCTGAACGTCGCCGGAGTTCCCGAAATCGATGGGGGTGAGGTCGTTGCGGCCGTCGACCTTGATGACGGCGATGTCCGAGACGGGATCGGCACCGACAAGGGTGGCCGAGGCCTTGGTTCCGTCGGAGAACGCGACGCGAAGTTGCGCTCCCTGAGCACCGGCAACGTGGTTGTTGGTCAGGATCAGACCGTCGGAGGACAGGATGACACCGGAACCCTCACCGCCCTGTCCCTGCGCGGTGGCCACCTCGATCTGCACGACGCTCGGCACCACCTTCGAGGCAACGGCCTGAACCGAGCCGGCGGGAGCATTGGACGTGTTGGTCGCAGTGGGCTTCGGGGCGTTCAGAGAGTTGGTGACCGTCGCGGTTCCACCGTTGCGGTCCGCGACGACGGCACCGACCACGCCACCGACACCACCACTGACCAGAACCAGCGCCAGAGCACCGGCAACCAGCGCCATGCGTCCCGACTTCGGCTTTGTGGTGGTCGAACCGGAGTTCGGCCCCTGTAGCGGTGCGGGGATCTGATTGTGGCCGCCCGGACCGTTCGGGCCGCCGGGGCCACCAGGGTTGGGTGCGCCGTACGGGGCGCTCTGCTGGTACGCGGCCTCATGGGCACCGTGCGGGTGGCCGAAAGCCTGCGTGGGCTGCTGCGGCGCCTGCCCGAAGGCTTCGGTGGGCCGGCCTTCGGTGGGTCGGCCTTCAGTGGGTCGGGCAAAGGATTCGGTCGGCTGGTACGGCTGCTGAGGCGCCTGCCCCTGAGGCTGCTGCGGCGGCACGGGAGGCTGCGCCTGAGGTGCTGTCGGCTGCGCTTGGGTGGTGGGCTCGCTGTTGGGCTGCTCGGGCCGGGTCGGCCCGACGTTACGGTCCTCGGTCATCGGCTCGCTTTCGTCTACGGTGACCACCGGACGGGCAGTCACAACTGTTCTGCCGACAATGCTGCCTTGCGCTGCTGAGAAGGCGCTGAGACGTGCCTGTCACTTTACCCAGAGTTCGACGTGAAAATCCGGTGTTGTCGGCTCGGCCCGAAAGACTCTCGGGCCGAACGCATTAACTCGTGACGTCAGTCACCGAAGCACGGGACCAACGGGTCTACAGAACACGCTACTCGGCGCTCGGCCCTGGTTCGCCGGGAAGCACGATACGAACAAGCGCTCCCCCACGATCGGATTCGTCGATCGCGATGGTGCCGCCGTGCTTGACGACAACCTGACGCACAATCGCAAGTCCCAGACCCGATCCCGGCATCGAACGTGCCGCGGTCGACCGGTAGAAACGATCGAACACCAACTCCCGATCCTCCTCCGGAATGCCAGGTCCCGCATCACTTACGGTCAATTCCAACAATCCTTGGCCGACCGGACGCATTTCGACGCGTACCTGTTCGCCCTTCGGACTCCATTTCGCAGCGTTGTCGAGGACGTTCAGCACCGCACGCGACAGGCCCGCTTGATCTCCGTAGACGTACCACGGAGTGGTGACCGCTTCGAACTCGATTTCGTTGCGCCTGCGCCGCGCTCGTTCGAGCGCACGCTCGACGACGTCGCTGACGTCTACGCGCTCGTACACGGTTTCGGGCGCGTCTTCGCGGGCCAGATCGACAAGGTCACCGACCAGAGTCGACAGTTCCTCGATCTGCGCGACGACGTCGGCACGAAGTTCCGCCATGTCCTCGTCGGGAATCTGCGGCGCACCGGGGCGACTGGACGCGATCAGCAATTCCATGTTGGTACGCAACGAAGTCAACGGTGTGCGCAACTCGTGTCCGGCGTCCGCGACGAGGCGCGACTGACGCTCACGTGACTCGGCGAGCGCCCGCAGCATCGTGTTGAAACTCTCTGTCAGGCGCGCTAATTCGTCGCTGCCGGTAACGGGGATCTGCGTCAGATCGTCAGTCCGGGCGACTCGTTCGGTGGCGGCAGTCAGCCTGGCGATGGGTCGTAAACCGGTGCGGCCCACGGTAGTACCCGCCACCGCAGCAAGTATGACGCCACACCCGCCGACCACGAAGAGAACCCAGGCCAGCCGATCCAGTACCGCAACGGTCGGCGCGAGCCGCTGACCGATCACCAAAGTGCTTCCGTCATGCGTCCGTTGAGCCAGCACTCGCTGACCGTCGACGGTTCGCAGCGAAGAATCCGATTCGCCACGCGCTACGGCATCTTCGGCTTCACCGATCGGCACGTCGGAACCGGGCGGCTGGTACGTGCTCAGGTCCGAGAAGATCAGGGCCACACTGATGTCGGTGGTGTACAGCGTCGCACCGGAGATGTAGCGAGGATCGAATCGCACGACATTGCTGTCGATGAGCACCGCCGCCCTGGTACGCAACTGGTGATCGACGTCCGCGTAGAGCGCACGCGAAACCACCGCGTACGCCGCGATCGCCATGACTGCGACGGCAATGGCCACCACCGACGCAGCGAGGAGCGTCACACGCCAACGCAATGACACCGAACGGGTCAGTGGCATCGGCGGGCGCATTTCGACGGACGCTTGGGTGGTGGAGGATTTCTTCGGTTCGGCATTCTTGCCGAACGGAGCGGTGATCACGGAGGCGTCTCCCGCAGGACGTAGCCGACTCCGCGGACGGTGTGGATCAACCTCGGTTCGCCGTCGGCTTCCGTCTTGCGACGCAGGTAGCCGACGTACACCTCGAGCGCATTGCCGGACGTCGGGAAGTC
Source organism: Rhodococcus sp. AQ5-07 (assembly GCF_009707305.1). NCBI lineage: Bacteria > Bacillati > Actinomycetota > Actinomycetes > Mycobacteriales > Nocardiaceae > Rhodococcus > Rhodococcus sp. AQ5-07. Next base: position 3,163,277 of record NZ_CP046099.1, read on the forward strand.
GTACCCCCACACCTCTTCGAGAATGCGTCCACGGGTCAGCACGCGACGCGGGTTGGCCATGAGCATTTCGAGGAGGGAGAACTCGGTGCGGGTCAGGCTGATCGATCGTTCACCGCGCTTGACCTCACGGGTGACCGGGTCGAGTGTGAGGTCCTCGAACGCCATCATTTCGGAATCGGCGTCCAGATCGGGCGCGGTGCGACGCAGTAGTGCACGCAACCTGGCAAGCAACTCTTCCAAAGCGAAGGGCTTGGGCAGGTAGTCGTCCGCTCCGGCATCGAGGCCGGCGACTCGCTCGCTGACCGAATCGCGGGCGGTGAGCACGAGGATGGGTAGGTCGTCGCCGGCACTACGAAGACGACGGCACACTTCGAGTCCGTCGAGTCGCGGCATCATGACGTCGAGCACGACGGCGTCTGGCCGGTTGGCGAGGATCTTCTCGAGTGCGTCGAGCCCGTCGACCGCGAGCTCGACCGTGTAGCCGTTGAAGCTGAGCGACCGCCGAAGCGACTCGCGAACCGCCCGGTCGTCGTCGACCACCAAAATACGCATACCGACAGTTTGGACTGAAGTGCTGAGATGCGGCTGAGAGGGTCCGATTCCGGCCTCCGGCGTGTCGCGGTCAGTCCCGGGTTCGCCTGGGCCCGGGCAGGCTCCAATGACGCCATAACGCAAGCAGTCTGAACACCGCGGCGAACGCCGTGCCGCACACCAGCGCGGCGTTGGTGGACAGTCCGGCTTGCGAGACTGTGACCACCAACGCAGCGCCGAGCAGTGCGGGAACCGCGTACAGGTCTTTGTGCAGAAGCAGCGGTACCTCGTTGACGAGGACGTCGCGGATCACTCCGCCGCCGATCGCCGCGGTCGCACCGATCAATGTCGCCGCCAGCGAACTGGCGTTGTTGTCCAGCGCGATGACGGCGCCGGTACTCGCGAACAAGCCCATCCCCAGTGCGTCGAGCGCCAGGATTTCACGACGCAGCCGATTGAGCGGCTCGTGTAGGTAGAACACGGCGAGTGAGGTGGCGGCGGCCGTTCCGAAGTACGGCCAACTGCTCAGCGAACTGGGCGGATGGACGCCGAGAAGGACGTCGCGGACGATACCGCCGCCGATGCCGGTGAACACACCCACCGAGCACACCCCGAAGATGTCGAGTCGCTTGGTGACGCCCACCAGGGCACCCGAGGCCGCGAACGCCACGATGCCCACCAGTTCGAGGATCCTCAGCAGCACCGGCCAAGGATCGCACGGTCAGATGCGGCTCGGGTCGATCACCCCGAGTCGAACTGCTTTGACCAGTCGCCGAGGAACCCGGTGGGTCTGGCCGAAGGCCGTGACCTCGACCAGATCGGGCGCCGTCGCCTTCCACTGGGCACGGCGACTGCGGGTGTTGGAACGCGACATCTTCCGCTTGGGAACGGCCATCAGAGTGCCTTGCGCTTTCCGTAGCGACGCTCGAACTTCTCGACGCGTCCGGCGGTGTCCATCACTCGTTGTGCTCCGGTCCAGAACGGGTGCGAGTCGCTCGTGACGTCGACGACCAACAGCGGGTATGTGCCGCCGTCTTCCCATTCGACGGTGCGCTCACTCGTCACGGTCGACCGGGTCAGGAAGCTCTTGCCGGTGCTGGCGTCCTGGAACACCACGGGGTGATAGTCGGGGTGCATCTGCTTCTTCATTCGTTTCCCTCTCGCGTTGATTCGGTTTCGGCATAAGGTGATTCGGATTCGTCGCACGGGTCTTCGTGGAACTCTCCGAACGGGTCTTCCCAGGTGGTCCACGACGCTTCGTCGGCCAACTCCTCGTCGGTGACCAGGGCGTGCTGCAGTGTTCGGTCGATCTCGAGCGGGTTCGCACCGCACGTCAGAACGACCATCGAGGTGTCACGGTCGCCGAAACGCTCGTCCCATTTCAGGGCCGCGAGCGCACGGCGCTCGGCTGGAACGCGCTCGCGTTGCTGCGGCGTCATCGCGGCCAGCCAGGTGTCCGCGCTGGCAACTCGCAGGCCACCGCCCGCCGATTCGAGCCAGAGCGCTTCGCCCGGTTGAGTCGCCACCCAGACGCGCCCGCGGGAATAGACGACACCTTCGAGCAGGACGTCGATCGCCTCGTGCAGACGCCCGGGGTGGAACGGCCGGTTCGCGGTGAACTCGACGAGCATCACTCCGCCGTCGTCGTCGAGCGGCGGCTGACGACGCAACAGCGGTGAGTGAGCGTCGGCCAGCTCACCGCGTCGCGCATCCGCAGGCACCTCGAGGAGCAGTGCCTCGATGTCGTCTCCCTCATCGAAGACGGGTACCCGCGGAGCAATGCGCGCGAGAACCGCGTTCAAGCGGGACCGCTGCCAGCCGTCGAGTCCATCGGACCCGCGCAGTACGAGAGCGTCGGCGAAGTCGACCTGCCCGACGACGACCTGAGCCAGGGTGCGGTCGTCGTCGAGGGCTTCGTCGCCGGTGGCGTCGGCAAGCCAGGTCTGGGCGTCGATGCACGTCACGACGGCGTCGACGCGGCAGTCACGCTGCGCTGGTCCGTCCAATTGGCCGACGACGCCGGTCACGACGACATGCTCGATCGCCCAGCACAGCGCTTCGGGTTCGAGTTGGCGGTCAAGCAGCAAGACGATCCGCTGGACCGAACTGTGCGAGTGAAGGCGACGCAGCAGCGGCAGCAAGTCTTCGCGCAGGGTGCAGGAGACGCAGCCGTGCGCGAGCTCGAGGATCGTCTCGCGTTCGGACACCGTGCCGGCAGACCCGGTGCCCCCGGTCATCGAGGTGACCGTCCGCCGGACCACCCCTTCACGGACGTGGCTCAGGTCGTGGTGAACCAGAACAGTTCCGGTTCGCAGCAATGCTCGTGCGGTGTGTGGAGTGGATTCGCTCATGCCGGCGACCAGGACCAGCGGAGTCCTGCCGTCCAGGATCGTGTTCACAGCGGGCCTTTCTGGGAATGATTGTCATTACCGAGGTTGAACGCTACATTGATCTCACCGCATTGTCGAAAACGATTGTCATCTGCAAGTTGAAAGGAACACCCATGTCGGCTCACTGCCAAGTGACCGGACGTGTGCCGGGGTTCGGAAAATCCGTCTCGCACTCCCACAAGCGTTCGAATCGTCGCTGGAACCCGAACATCCAGCGCAAGACATACGTATTGCCCAGCGAGGGTCGTCGAATCACGCTCACCCTCTCGACCAAGGGCATCAAGACGATCGACCGCGACGGCATCGAATCCGTCGTCGCCCGGATCCGCGCGCGCGGCGAGAAGGTCTGAGCAGATGGCACGAAACGAGATCCGCCCGATCGTGAAACTCAAGTCCACGGCAGGCACCGGGTACACGTACGTGACCCGCAAGAACCGTCGCAACGACCCCGATCGACTCGTACTGAAGAAGTACGACCCCGTGGTGCGCAAGCACGTCGATTTCCGAGAAGAGAAGTAGGCATGGCCAAGAAGTCCAAGATCGCCAAGAACAACCAGCGACGGGTCATCGTCGAGCGATACGCGGAGCAGCGATCGGCGCTCAAGGAGGCAATCCGCTCCCCGAAAAGCTCACCCGAGGAGCGCGCGAAGGCCCAAGCGACCCTGCAACGTCTACCACGCGACGCCAGTCCGGTACGATTGCGCAATCGAGACGCTGCGGATGGACGTCCGCGCGGCCACCTGCGGAAGTTCGGGCTCTCCCGGATTCGCGTGCGAGAAATGGCGCACCGTGGGGAACTGCCTGGCGTACACAAGTCGAGCTGGTAAGGAAGTCGGATGGCAGTCAAGCGTTCACCGTCGAAGAAGCCACGCCCCGTAGAGGGTCGTAAGCCCAAGAAGAACCCGTTGTTCGCAGCGAAGATCACGCATGTCGATTACAAGGACATCAACTTGCTTCGCACGTTCATCTCGGACCGCGGCAAGATCCGCAGCCGTCGCGTCACGGGCCTGACCCCGCAGCAGCAGCGTCAGGTCGCCGTTGCAGTGAAGAACGCACGCGAAATGGCGTTGCTCCCCTTCACCGCCGCACGGTAGTCACACGTAGAAGTACCGAAGAGGTCGCGCAGTCAATCGGCTGCGCGGCCTTTTTGTTGCCCGGACTAAGATTTCCCGAAGTTATTCATTCCAGTCGAGAGGTGCCCGCAGCGTGTCGGGAGTTGTTGCGGGTTTCACCGTCATTTTTGTCGTCATCGCGGTCGGGTATCTGCTCGGCCGTCTCGGCACCCTCGGTAGCCAAGGACAGTTCGTTCTCGGTCGACTCGTCTTCTTCGTCGCGACGCCTGCCCTGCTGTTCACCACCCTCGCGTCGTCCGATCTGTCGGTGATCTTCTCGCCGACGCTCGCGGTTGCGTCGGCTACTGCCTTTGCCGTCGGCGCTCTGTACGTCGTCGTTGCAAAGATCTGGCTCAACCGGCCGCTGCCCGAACTGACTATCGGCGCGCTGTCGGCGTCGTATGTGAATTCGGCCAACCTCGGAATCCCGATCGCGGTGTTCGTGCTCGGCGATGCCACGTTCGTCGCGCCGCTCCTGCTCTTCCAGATCGTCGTGTACTCCCCGATCGCCTTGACGATCCTCGATCTCACGGCATTGCGGGGCGAAGCCGAAAAACTGTCACTGATCGACACTGTCACCGCTCCGTTCAAGAATCCGATCGTGCTCGCGGGCGCTGCAGGGTTGATCGTGGCGTTGATCGGTTGGGTACCGCCGAGACCCTTGATGCAGCCTTTCGAATTGATCGGCGCCACGTCGGTCCCCGGCGCACTGCTGGCATTCGGGCTCTCGTTGTACGGCGTACGAGTGCTCGAGAAGGGCTCCAGTCCGCGCCGCGACGTCGCGCTTGCGTCGACCCTCAAGATCGTCGTCCAACCGGTGCTGGCTTACCTGATGGCGCACTTCCTCCTCGGCATCGACGGCCATCAGTTGTTCGCCATCGTGGTCGTCTCGACGTTGCCGACGGCACAGAACGTCTTCATCTATGCAAGCCGATATCGGCGCGGAATGGTCCTCGCCCGAGACAGCGCCTTTGTCACCACTTTGGCGTCGATACCGGCGATTGCGCTGGTCACGGCGCTACTCGCTTGAGCAGGGTTACGGTGGATTCATGCGTGTACTAACCCTCGCCGTTCTGGCCTGCCTTGCTGTGGCCGGATGCTCCGTCGGGGCCCAGACAACGGGGCCGGTTGCTGCGCCGAATCCGATGGCGGCCAACGAAGCAAGTCCCGCCGACTGGTCGCTCGGAACCCCCGTTCCCGACGAGGTCGACGACAGCGAGATGGGCACGGAGTTCGACAGCCGCACCGACATCGTGGGTGCGACGGCCACCATGTTCGAATCGTGGTCCGAGGTCGACGATCACACGGTGGCAGTCCACTTCGTGACCGGCACTCCGGAGTGCTACGGCGCGTACGCAACCGTCGAAGAGACTGATACGACGGTGATCGTCACGCTCCGAACCGGAGCATTGCCGGAGGCCGCGGACAAGATGTGCATCTTGGTTGCCGTGTTCGGCAGCCTGGACGTTCCGCTGAGCCGACCGCTCGGCGATCGCCACGTCATCAACGGCTAGCCGCGCCTAAACGGCACAAGATCACCGATCGAACACTCCGTTTCGTCAGGTGTGGTGTGCGTCTCCTCGGGACAGACTGAAAACCGACACCCGTGCACTCGCTCGTCGGCAGCTTTCGACTCGAGCGGTGCTCAACATGAAGGAGCTCGCAAGTGCCTACTCTCCAGAGAGACGTTGCAATCGTCGGCGCCGGCCCCTCTGGCCTGGCAGCTGCAACCGCGCTGCGCAAGGCCGGTTTGACCGTCGCTGTGATCGAAGCGCGCGACCGCGTCGGCGGCCGCACGTGGACCGACACCATCGACGGAGCAGTTCTGGAAATCGGCGGCCAGTGGGTCTCCCCCGACCAGACCGCGCTGATCTCCTTGCTCGACGAACTCGGCCTGAAAACTTTCGAGCGCTACCGTGAGGGCGAGTCCGTCTACATCTCGTCGGCAGGTGAGCGGACGCAGTACACCGGTGATTCCTTCCCCACGAACGACACCACGAAGAAGGAGATGGACCGTCTCATCGACGAGATGGACGATCTCGCAGCACAGATCGGCGCCGAGGAACCGTGGGCACATCCCCTCGCCCGCGATCTCGACACAGTCTCCTTCAAGCAGTGGCTGATCAATCAGTCCGACGACGCCGAGGCACGTGACAACATCGGCCTCTTCATCGCCGGTGGCATGCTCACCAAGCCCGCCCACTCGTTCTCTGCCCTGCAGGCCGTACTCATGGCCGCTTCCGCAGGCTCGTTCTCCCACCTCGTCGACGAGGACTTCATCCTCGACAAGCGAGTGATCGGCGGAATGCAGCAGGTATCGATCCGCATGGCGGAGGCCCTCGGTGACGACGTCTTCCTCAACGCACCCGTGCGAACGGTGAAGTGGAACGAGTCCGGTGCAACGGTGTTGGCGGACGGCGATGTTCGCGTCGAGGCAAGCCGAGTGATCCTGGCCGTACCGCCCAACCTCTACTCCCGGATCTCGTACGATCCCCCGCTGCCGCGTCGTCAGCACCAGATGCACCAGCACCAGTCCCTCGGCCTCGTCATCAAGGTGCACGCGGTGTACGAGACGCCTTTCTGGCGCGAAGACGGCCTCTCCGGCACCGGCTTCGGCGCGTCCGAGGTAGTACAGGAGGTGTACGACAACACCAACCACGAGGACGATCGCGGCACCCTGGTCGCTTTCGTCTCCGACGAGAAGGCCGACGCGATGTTCGAGCTTTCCGTCGAGGAGCGTAAGGCCACGATTCTGGCCTCACTTGCCCGCTATCTGGGCCCGAAGGCCGAAGAACCGGTTGTGTACTACGAATCCGACTGGGGCTCGGAGGAATGGACCCGCGGTGCGTACGCGGCCAGCTTCGACCTCGGTGGCCTGCACCGATACGGCGCGGATTCCCGCACACCCGTCGGCCCGATCCACTTCTCGTGCTCCGACATCGCGGCCGAGGGGTACCAGCACGTCGACGGTGCTGTCCGGATGGGGCAGCGAACCGCCGCCGACATCATCGCCCGCAGCAAGGCCTGACGGCCGCTTTGCCAAGTCTCGATCGTTGCCCGGCAGTCACGACTGCCGGGCAATGATCGAGAGCAGCAGTTCCGCACGAACTCTCGCTACCTCGAGTCGACAGTCGATCAAGCTCTCCACCTTCGCCATTCGGCTTCGCAGCGTGTGCCGGTGGACGCTCATCGTGATGGCTGCCGCTTCCCAGTGCCCGTTGGCCTCGAGGAATGCCCGCAGCGACGCCAGCAGTTCGGTGCCGTTGTCACGGTCGTAGTCCTCGATCGGTGTGATCATCGTTTCCGCCAGCGTGTTGAGTACTTCACGCGTCGAATCGAAAGACAGCAGCACACTTCCGGTCAGCGCCGCGAATTCCAAAGGCTCGCCACCTATTTCCGCCGCAGACGCACACAGCTGGGACTGTTCGACGGCGACCGCCAGCGCTGCGACCACGCGCCGCGCACTCAGGCCCACACGAAGTGAGCGAAGATCCGACCTCGATACCCCGCCCAGTAGCTCTCGGGCGAACTGGACGTCGTCGGTTCCACGCAGCAGCACCGTGACGCGAGTGTCGTTGATTCGCGAGAACAACTGCCGCCCTGCCTTGTTCATGAACTCGGCAATCTCGACTCCGACGCGTCCCGCTACGTCGGACGTGTCGGCAAGAACTGTCAACCCTCGGATCATTCCCTCGCCGTCGGCGGCCTGCCGGATCTGTTGCCACGCCGGTGCCGGGTCGCGGTCTTCGGTGAGCAGCAGCCCGAGGGCGTGCGAATTCAACTGATCCTGAGTGGCGCGCAAGCGCGCAGGTTTCTCGAAGTCCAACGCCAGCAACGAGTTCGCGTGACCGAGCAGTATCTGATCGACGTAGCTGAGCGCCGAAGCACTGATCACCGCCAGGTATCCGTACGGCGTTCGCCCGACGCTGATCTGCTGCACCGCGATCGACGCTCCAGACCTTGCAAGCGTCACGCTGCTGGATGCGCCGCCCCCGAGAGTTGCTCGCAGTTCGTCGATCACGTCGTCCGTCGGCAGTTGAGGTGAGCTCTCGAGAACTCGTCCGGCGACGTCGAGAAGAAGCACCGTCGCCGAGGTTGCGATCGCCAGTTCACGCACGGTTGCGGCAGTTCCGCCGGAAATGACGGCACGCGTCATCCGCGGTTGCGCCCGCGACGCCCGGAGGACAGCTTCATATTCCTGCTCTGCCAACCGGCTCATCACACGCTTGACGACGGCAGCAAACGGCGTCGGCAGCGGCACCTCGATCAGCGGGAGTCCGATCTCGTCGGCGACGGCCACCAGATCGGCCGGGACCTCGGGGTACGACAGCCCGGTTCCGAATCCCACCGCCGCCACACCCGCCGCATCGAGCATCCGGAGATAGCGGCCGCGCTTTTGCTGAGTGGACGGCAATCGGATGCCGGTGGTGAGGATGAATTCGCCGCCGGTCAACCATCGAAACGGGTCGAGCAGCTCCGTGGCGTGCGCAAATGTGATCTCGCGACCGACACCCTGCGCCCCACCTTTGAGTTCCAGCGCGAGATCCGGCTGCGCCAACATCCACCGCACAGCGATCGTCATGGGCAGGACTGTACAACTCGGCGCGTCGGGGATCAAAGATTTCACCTTTTTGGCAGCTGCCTTTACTTGTGAGTCAGCGCACACTTGCTCACACACGCCCCACAAAGTGCGAGTTCCGTGCTGATCACCTCGGCCGGAACTCGTTCGACCTCGAGAGGAACCGGTACCGATGTCGATCGTCGTACTCGAGAACTACATCAACGGTGAATTCGTCGCCTCGGCCGCGACGGAAACACTCGACCTGATCAACCCCGTGGACGAGAGTGTGGTCGGGCGTACGCCGGTCTCCACCAAGGAAGACGTCGACGCCGCCGTCGAAGCAGCACAACGCGCATTCGAGACCTGGGGTAAGACGACACCAAGCGTGCGGCAGGCCGCACTCCTCAAACTCGCCGACGCCATCGAAGCGCACAGCGACGAAATCGTCGCAGCCGAAAGCGCCAACACCGGCCAGGCCCACCAGATGATCGCCGACGAAGAGGTCAAGGTCGGAGCCGATCAGATGCGGTTCTTCGCCGGAGCCGCACGACTTCTCGAGGGCAAGGCGGCCGGAGAGTACATGGAGGGTTTCACCTCCTACGTCCGTCGTGAGCCGATCGGCGTAGTCGGCCAGGTCACTCCCTGGAACTACCCGTTCATGATGGCGCTGTGGAAGATCGGGCCCGCCCTCGCGGCCGGCAACACGATCGTCCTCAAGCCCAGCGACACCACACCAGGCAGCACGCTGGTCCTGGCGAAGCTCTCGAAGGGCATCCTGCCGGACGGCGTGTTCAACGTCGTGCTCGGCAACGGCGGAACCGGCGCGACGTTGGTGGAGAACCCGGCCCTCGGTCTCGTCTCGATCACCGGTTCGGTGCGGGCGGGCATCGCTGTCGCCGTGTCCGCAGCGCAGCAACTCAAGCGCGCGCACCTCGAACTGGGCGGCAAAGCGCCGGCGATCGTCTTCGGCGACGTCGACATCGAGAAGACCGCCACCGGCATCGCCGAGGCAGCGTTCTTCAACGGTGGCCAGGATTGCACCGCGGCCACTCGCGTGCTCGTCCACGAGTCCATCCACGATCAGCTCGTCGAAGCCCTCGTCCGGAACGCCGAGAAGCTGCGCCCCGGCGCGCCTTCCGATCCTGATGCCTTCTACGGCCCGCTCAACAACATCAACCACTTCAACGCCGTGAGCGACAAGATCGCGAACCTGCCGGCGTCGGCCAAGATCGTTACCGGCGGAAAGCGTTCGGGCGAAACCGGATTCTTCTTCGAGCCGACCGTCATCACCGGCGTCGCGCAATCGGACGACATCGTGCAGGAAGAGACTTTCGGTCCCATCCTCACCGTCCAGAGCTTCTCCGACGAGAAGGAGGCGATCACGCTTGCCAACGACGTTCGGTTCGGCCTGGCCTCGAGCATCTGGACCAAGGATCACGGTGTCACGCAACGCGTCTCCGCCGCTCTCGACTTCGGTGCGGTGTGGATCAACTGCCACATCCCACTCGTTGCCGAGATGCCGCACGGCGGCTTCAAGTACTCCGGCTACGGCAAAGATCTCTCGGCCTACGGAGTCGAGGACTACACCCGTCTCAAGCACGTCATGAGCTCGCACGACTGAGTTGCCGCCCCTCTTGCTGTGCGCCTTTATTAACCCCCCGCGGTTAATAAAGGCGCACAGCAGATTCCTCCAATCCGGAAAAGAGCCACCATGCGCCTTATCGTCGGATACCTCGCCACACCCAGCGGTAAAGACGGGCTGGTCCTCGGGGCCCAGCTCGCGCGCAGTCTCGGCGCGCAACTCGACATCTGCATGGTCCTCCCACCGGATCGGTCACTGCCGGCCAAGGTTCCCTCGGAAGCCGGCTACGACGACATTCTCGCCGCACGTGCACACGACTGGCTCGCCGAGGCGAAAGCATCGGTGCCCGAGGACATCCAGGTGGAAGTACACCTGAGCTTCCACGAGTCGTTTGCTCAGGGCCTGCTCGACGAGGTTGACCGACTGAGCGCGCTGGCGATCGTGGTGGGAGCTTCCGGCGACGGTCTGCTCGGCCGTCACGCGATAGGTTCGGTCTCGACCGAACTGCTGCACTCCGCCCACGTCCCGGTAGCACTGGCGCCTCGGGGAACGCGGCATTCGGCGGCTACCGCAATACGAGAGGTCACCTGCGCGCTCGGTACCCGCGTCGGCGCCGACGTCGTCTTGAACACCGCCGTACGTACCAGCGAACTGATGCAGGTTCCGCTGCGACTGGTCTCGCTCGTGGCACTCGACCCCCAGAACGATCTGCGCGATCACCGCGACACCGCCGAGTCGGCCAGGGAACGTGCACGAAACCACGCTCGGGACACGCTTGACATCGCAAGAGCGGCGCTCCCCGCCGAGTTCCCCATCGAGGTCATCATCGCCGACGGTTCAACAGTGGAATCCGCAGTGCGTCAACTGGACTGGCAAGACGGCGACCTCGTGATGGTCGGTTCCAGCCGTCTCGCGCAGCCCCGCAAACTTTTCCTGGGCTCCACCGCCGCCAAGATGCTGCGCGTGCTGCCCGTTCCCATGGTCGTAGTGCCCAAGCACGAATTCACCCAGCCGGAGGCACTGTCATGACCAGCACCGAACTGAGTTCCAAAGGCCTCGCCACCGGCAAGATCGGCATGATCTCAGGCGCAGTACTCGGAATCTCCTCCGTGGCACCGGGTTACACCCTGACTGCGAGTATCGGATTGATCGTCGCAGCGGTCGGCCTCAAGATGCCCGCCATCTTCATCGCCGGCTTCATCCCGATGTTCCTCACCGCGTACGCGTACCGCGAACTGAACTCCGACACACCTGACTGCGGCGCGTCATTCACTTGGTCCACCAAGGCATTCGGGCCGTACGTCGGTTGGATGTGCGGCTGGGGCATGGTGATCGCCACCATCATCGTGCTCTCGAACCTTGCTGCCATTGCCGTCGACTTCTTCTATCTGTTCATCGCGCGGGTGGTCGACAATCCGTCGATCGCCGATCTGCCGGGCAACAAATTTGTCAATGTCGGCACCACACTCGTCTTCATCGCCCTGGCCACGTGGATAGCGAGTAGAGGAATCACCACCAGCGAGCGCGTGCAGTTCGCGCTCGTCGGCTTCCAGATGGTGCTGCTGGTCGTCTTCGCCGTCGTTGCACTGGTTCACGTTGGCGCCGGCGATGCCCCGGCCGGATTGTCCTTCGACCTGAGTTGGTTCAACCCGTTCAGCGGACTCGCCATCGGTGCGTTTGTCATCGGACTCACCGGATCGATCTTCGCGTTCTGGGGCTGGGATACCTGTCTCACGCTGGGCGAGGAGTCGAAGAACCCCAAGAAGACCCCGGGCCGCGCCGGTTTGCTCTGTGTCGCAACCATTCTCCTGACCTACCTGCTGGTCGCCGTTGCCGCGATGATGTACGCCGGCGTCGGCGAGGAAGGCCTCGGTCTCGGCAATCCCGACAACTCCGAGAACGTCTTCGGCGCTCTGGCCGACCCGGTCCTGGGCAACTGGGGCGGAATGCTCCTCTTCCTCGCAGTCTTCGTCTCTTCCGTTGCGAGCCTGCAGACCACGTTCCTGCCCGCCGCACGAACCATGCTCGCCATGGGCGCATACGGAGCTTTCCCCAAGAAACTCGCCGAGGTCTCGCCTCGATTCCTGGTGCCGTCGTACGCCACCGTCGTGGCCGGCGCGGTAACCGCGGTGTTCTACAGCGTCGTCACGTTCCTCTCCGAAAGTGCGCTGCTCGACACGATCGCCGCACTCGGCATCATGATCTGCTGGTACTACGGCATCACGGCATTCGCGTGCGTGTGGTACTTCCGCAAGACGCTCTTCGAAAGCGTACGAAACTTCGTCTTCCGGCTCGCGTTCCCACTCATCGGTGGTCTCATGCTGCTTGCGGTGTTCGTCATTTCGGTCCAGGAGAGTATGAATCCGGACAACGCCAGCGGAGCATCCATCGGCGGCATCGGCCTGGTCTTCTTCCTCGGCTTCGGAATCCTCATCCTCGGCGCGGTACTGATGATGGTCATGCGAGTGCGCAATCCCGAGTTCTTCGAGGGCAAGACCCTCAACCGCGACACGGAGGCTCTGCGCGACGAGAACGACCTCAGCGTGCCTTAGGAGACAGTAGGTTCGGGGGCCTGCGCGATCAGGCCCGCCATCAATACACGCAAGCCGAATTCGAAGGCGGCGTCGGCACGTTCGGGATTTTTCCCGGATGTTGCCAACGCCGCCTTCATCGCGTCGTTAGCCTCGGGCCCCGACGCCCACTGGACATCCGGCGCCGCCAGATCCAACGCCGAACCGAGAACAAAACTGTCGACGGTTGTGATTGCGTGCAGCGTTTGAGCCGGGTCGAAGCCACCATCGGCGAATGCCTGCGCTAGCGCGTTGTACAGGGTGAACGCCACACCGGCCTGCACCGTCTGGGCGGTGAAGAGCGGAATCAGGCGAGGATGTGCTGCGTAGCTTCGCCGGTACTCGGCTGCCAGCGCAGAGACGGTCTCGCTCCAGGATCCCGAGGCCGACTCCACGTCGATTCCCGCCATCAGCTGAGCCCTCATCAGTTCGACGATCTCGGCCCGTCCGGAAACGTGGTTGTAGAGCGACGACGGTCGCACCTTCAGTCGTGCGGCGAGTCCCGGCATGGTGAAGTCGCCGGATTCGTCCACCGACTCGATCGCTGCCTCGGTGATGATCGCCGGTGAGAGCAGTCGTTGCGATGGCCGCGGCATATGTCCTCCTGTAGTGATCCACACCGTTCGGGGCGCCGCAAAAAACAATTCCTCGAAAGTCCTTGATCAATCAGCGCTCACCCACCATACTTAACGAATTGCATTCGTTTTACGTTGAACGTCGAATACCCGAGCACCGAGGAAACCCCATGCTGACGATCACCGCCCTCACCCCACCCGAGTCTCTGGCCGCGACTACGCCGTCCACGTCCACACCTCTGCGTGTAGGTCTCGTGCAACATCGCTGGCACGAGGACCAAGACGACCTCTACACCGAATTGAGCGAGGGCATTGCGTCCGCAGCGAAGCTGGGCGCTTCCGTGGTCTTTCTTCCGGAGCTGACGCTCAGCCGCTACCCCGCCTCCACCCCGGCCGGCGACAATCCCGGACGCGAAGCGGAAGACCTGCTCACCGGACCCACTCTCGCCTTCGCCGCCAAAGCCGCCGCCGAGAACCAGGTCCTCGTCCACGCATCGCTGTACGAGCGCAGTGAGGCCGAGGACGGACTGGGATTCAACACCGCGATCCTCGTCTCGCCCGAAGGTGAGCTTCTCGCCAGAACCCGCAAGCTCCACATTCCGGTGACGGCCGGATACTACGAGGACACGTACTTCCGCGGCGGTCCGGCGCAGGACGCATACCCCGTCCACGAGGCACTCGGCGCGAAGTTCGGCCTCCCGACATGCTGGGACGAGTGGTTCCCGGAGGTCGCACGTGCATACTCCCTCGCCGGTGCCCAGGTTCTGGTGTACCCGACGGCGATCGGCTCCGAGCCCGATCACCCGAACTTCGACACCCAACCGCTGTGGCAGCAGGTGATCGTCGGAAACGGTATCGCCAACGGCACCTTCATGGTTGTTCCCAATCGCCACGGCAGTGAAGGTCTCATCACCTTCTACGGTTCTTCCTTCATCTCGGATCCGTACGGACGCGTCCTCGTTCAGGCTCCCCGCGACGAATCAGCAGTGCTGGTCGCCGATCTCGATCTTCGGCAACGTGAAGACTGGCTTGCACTGTTCCCGTTCCTGGCCACTCGCCGACCCGACACCTACTCGGCTCTGACCGCACCGGTGAACACTGTGGGAGCCAACCGATGACCTGGCGAATGCCCGCGGAAAGTGAACCGCACGAACGTACCTGGATGGCGTACCCCAGCGCCGGATACTCCCTCGGCGACACCGCCGACGAACAGCACGAAGCGCGCTCGACGTGGGCGGCCGTCGCCCACGCCGTCGCCGAATTCGAGCCGGTCACCGTCGTCGTCGATCCCGCCGAAGTCGAAGAAGCACGAAAGTATCTGTCCGAGAAGGTCGACATCGTCGAGGCACCTCTCAACGACGCGTGGATGCGCGACATCGGGCCGACGTTCGTCCTGTCCGACGAAGGCCGTCTCGGCGGAGTCGACTGGGTGTTCAACGGCTGGGGCGCACAGGAGTGGGCGCAGTGGGACAAGGATTCGAAGATCGGCGCATTTGTCGTCGAACAATCCGGTGCCCAGTTGATCGACTCACCAATCGTCAACGAGGGCGGCGGTATTCAGGTCGACGGTCTCGGCACCGTCTTGGTCACCGAAACCGTCCAACTCGATCCGGGACGCAATCCCGACCTGACGAAGGCCGACATCGAGGCCGAACTCGCCCGCACCATCGGCGCCAAGCACGTGATCTGGCTTCCCCGCGGGTTGACTCGCGATCAGGAGACCTACGGAACGCGCGGACACGTCGACATCGTCGCTGCCATCTCTTCCCCCGGAGTGGTACTCGTCCATGACCAACGCAATCCGGTGCACCCCGACTACGCCGTCAGCAAGACGATCATCGAGTTGTTCGAAAGCTCGACGGACGTCGGCGGCCGGCCGTGGAAGGTCATTCGGGTGCCTGCACCCGAAATCTTGCGCGACGACGAGGGATTCGTCGACTACAGCTACATCAACCATCTCGTGGTCAACCGTGGAGTGATCGCCTGCAGCTTCGACGATCCGGCCGACGCCGAAGCGGCCCGGATCCTGTCAGCCGCTTACCCCGGACGCACTGTCGTCACCGTCGACGCCAGACCGCTGTTCGAACGTGGCGGCGGCATCCACTGCATCACCCAGCACCAGCCCGCTGAACAAGACTGACGGCGGCAGAATTAGCGGCGACCTCGCATGTAGTCACTCACGACGGCTGCGCCGAGGCCGTCCAGGTCCGGTGCGATGACGCGTCCACCCACCCGGTGCGCCATCCGGTCGACCACCCTGGCCAGACCTGGATCCTCACCGAGGCGGAAGAACGTGACCTTGGCGCCCAGCCTGGCCACGGCGTCGAGTGCTCGAACCGTCAAACCGAGGGTTCGCGCACTCGGCGGGTAGTCGAACCTGGCTTCTCCGTCCGCTTCGAGATGAGCCGTCGGCTCACCGTCGGTGACGATCAACACCACCGGCTGCGCATTGGAATGGCGTCGAAGGTGTCTGGCCGCCAACAACAGTGCGTGGTGCAGGTTGGTTCCCTGGTCCCACGCGCCGTCCAAACCGGCGAGCTCCGACGGGCTCAGTACGTGCGCGTGGCGTCCGAAGGCGATCAACTGCAGCTCGTCGCTGCGAAACCGCGTGCTCACCAGATGATTGAGTGCCAGAGCGGTGCGCTTCATCGGCACCCAGCGATCCTCCATCACCATCGAGAACGACGTGTCCACCAACAGAGCCACCGCAGCCTGACTACGCTGCTCGGTTTCGGCCACCTCGACATCGACGACGCTCAGCCGCACCGGCATTCGGCCAGGGTCACGTAGGACGGCGTTGGTGATGGTTCTCGTGACGTCCCAGGGTTCGGTGTCCCCGAACTCCCATTCGCGGGAAGCTCCGGTCGGTTCGCCCATCGCACCTGCCCGACGCGTATCGCGTTGACCGGTTCGCGACGACAGTTGCCCGGCGACGTCACGCAGAGCGGTCTGTCCGAGCTGTCGCATGGCTTTGGGCGACAAGCGCCATTGACCGTCTGGTGCGCGATCGAAGAAACCCTGTTCCTGCAAAGCCTTTTCGAGATCGGCCAGGGTGCGAGCATCAGCGGCCGCTTCGTCGCCGAGTTGCCGCGCGAGTAGCTCGGGGTCGATGTCGTCGAGCGCTGCGCCTGCATACTGCTGCGACAGTTGATCTGCCAGCGATTCCAGCTCGGCGATATCCTGCAGGGCACCGGTCCCCTCACCCAACCCCATTCCGTTGTCGCCGCGGAACTGTTGCGAACCTTCCCAGTCCTCACCCGGCCGAGCCGCCTGAAGGAACTGGTCGAGTTGACTCAGCTCACTCATCAGACTCGGATCACCGAACGCCTGCTGCGCCAACGCATCCAACTCGTCACGCTGCTCCTGCGAGAGCGAGTTACGCAATCGTTGTGCGGCCGCCGCGCGCTGCGCCAACGAATCCAGAAGTTCGTCGACGTTGCGCGGGTTGTCCGGGAAATACTGCCCGTGCTTGTCCATGAACTCCGCAAACTGCTCAGGAGTGTCGACGCCCCGAGAGTGCGCATCGAGCAGTTGATTCAGATCTGCCAGCATCTGGCGAATCTGCTCACGATCCTCGTCGGTAGCGTCCTCGAGTGCCTGCTTCATTCCCGAGAAGCGTTGATCGAGGACCTCACGTCCGAGCAGATCACGAATCTTCTCGTAATCCGCGCGAGCCTGTTCGCTGCGCCAGTTGTAGTCGGCCAGATCTTGCACGGCCTGAGCTGTCGACGGTGGCAACTCCTCGATCCGCATTTCGTTGAATCGTGCGTCGTCGTCGAGAGCACGTGCCAGTTCTTTGCGCTCTTCGAGCACCGCCTTGTCGAGAAGCTTACGAACCTCGTCGAGCGTTCCGTCGAGATTGTTGCGGCGCAGCAACTCACGTCGACGCCGGTTCGCCTGGGCAGCAAGGTCGTCGAGCCCGCGCATGTCTCGGTTTCCGCGGCGCAGGAGCTCCCGGAGGGCATGGCGCGGCGACGTGCCTGACAACACGTCGTCGCCGATTGCTGCCAAGGCCTCGCGCAGATCTACCGGAGGCGCCAGCGGATCGGGACCACCGTCGTACGGCCCGTACCGCGGATTGTGGATCATCACTGCCCCTTACGAATACACCGAGCGGCCGCCCGGGCCTTGATCTTTGGAGATCCGGCGCGCGAGGTAAAGCCCTTCGAGGGCAAGTTCGGCACCGGCGGCACGCTCGCCGTCGGATTGCGCGCCGAGGCGTTCGGCTACTTCGTCCAGGACCTCGAGATCCGGAAGCTCGTCGAGAAACGCCTTGGCCGTGACAGATTCACCGGTGACGATCGTATTGCCCGTCTCCACAGCAGCAACCAACATCCCGAGGTCGATTCCGCCGAGTCGTACCCGAACCGTATCGGCGGTCGCGCGACGCAGCAGGTGCTCGAGCACCTCCAGTTCCCGTCCCTCTTCACCGGATTCGAACTCGACCTTGCCGCGAAGAACCTCGACCACGGACTCGAGATCGACGGGCCGTGCAACAGGATCGGCCTCGCCGAGCACCGCCGCGCGTCGTACCGCCGCTGCACTGACGGTTTCCGCGCCGGCGACGGCAAATCGTGCCGACACACCCGATCGCTGATCCACCGAGGTGGATTCGCGTAGCAAGCGCGTGAACCTGGCAAGAATTTCGAGAAGGTAGTCAGGCACCTCCGCGGCCAGGTGCGCCTCCTGCTCGATCACCGCGATCTCACCCGCCAACTCGACGGGGTAGTGAGTGCGGATTTCGGCGCCGAAGCGGTCCTTGAGCGGTGTGATGATGCGCCCGCGGTTGGTGTAGTCCTCAGGATTTGCGCTCGCGACCAGAAGGACGTCCAACGGAAGCCGAAGCGTGTACCCGCGGACCTGGATGTCCCGCTCTTCCATCACGTTGAGCAACGAGACCTGGATGCGCTCGGCGAGGTCGGGAAGCTCGTTGATCGCCACGATTCCGCGATGCGCGCGGGGCACGAGACCGAAGTGAATGGTCTCCGGATCGCCGAGGCTCCTACCCTCGGCCACCTTGACCGGGTCGACATCTCCGATCAGGTCGGCGACCGAGGTGTCCGGCGTTGCCAGTTTCTCGGAGTACCGCTCGCTGCGGTGTCGCCAGGCGATCGGGAGGTCGTCACCCAGTTCCTTGGCTCGACGTATCGAAGCCGGTGTGATCGGCTCGTACGGGTGCTCCCCCAGTTCCGAGCCTTCGATGACGGGCGTCCACTCGTCGAGCAGGAGCCCGAGAGTACGAAGCAACCTCGTCTTTCCTTGACCTCGTTCGCCGAGCAGAACCACGTCGTGGCCGGCGATCAGCGCCCGCTCGAGTTGCGGGGCGACCGTGTCCTCGAACCCGACTATCCCGGGCCAGGGGTCACGGCCGTCCCGCAACGCGGCGAGAAGGTTCTCTCGTAGTTCTTCCTTGACACTTCGCTGTACGTGTCCGGAGGCGCGTAGCTCTCCGAGGGTTTTTGCGACAGTCACCACTCCACGCTACGAGTGTTTGCGGGGTTTCGCCTCTCGCCGAGGAAGTTCGGTCGCTCAGCCCTCGATGTTCTCGGGATTCATCCAGATGATTTCCCAGATGTGGCCGTCGGGATCCTGGAAGCTGCGGCTGTACATGAAGCCGTGATCCTGCGTCGCGTTTCCTTCGGAACCGCCGGTCGCGAGTGCCTTGTCGACGAGGGTGTCGACGGCCTCACGGGTCTCGGCCGAGAGACCGAGCAGCGCTTCCGTCGACGTCGAGGTGTCGGCGATGCCCTTGGTGGTGAAGGTCTTGAAGAAGGGCTCGGCCAACAGCATCACGACGATGGTGTCACTGATGACCATCGACGACGCATTCTCGTCGGAGAACTGCGTGTTCTTGGAGTATCCGAGGCCCTCGTAGAAGGTGGTGGCCTTGCCGAGGTCCTTGACGGGCAGGTTGAGGAAGAACATCGGCTGCGGGTTTGTCGCCATGAAAGGTCCTTTCCGAGACTTTGCTGTGCGCCTTTATTAACCGCCGGCGGTTAATACCGCCGGCGGTTAATAAAGGCGCACAGTAGACCTAAACTCCACCCATGGATACCTGGGTGTTGCCCGCCATGCTCGGTCTCGGACTCGCCGCAGCGTCCGGAATGCGAACCTTCCTGCCGCTGCTGATGCTCAGCGCTGCCGTCCACTTCGAACTGTTCGGGATCACCGTCGGCGAGTCGATGCGGTGGGTCGGATCCACCGGCGCGCTGGTGGCATTGGCAATAGCCGCGGTGGTCGAACTGGGTGCCGACCTCATTCCCTTCGTGGACAACGCACTCTCGGTGATCGGGAACGTCACCGGGCCCATCGCCGGAGTGATCGCGGCCTGGGCGGCCTTCAGCCATCTCGACCCTGCGATGGCCGCGTTGGCGGGCATCATCGTCGGAGCGCCGACGGCGCTGACATTCAGCGCCGCCCAGACCGGCACTCGCGCGGTCAGTACGGCCACTACCGGTGGACTGGCGAATCCCGTCGTCTCCGTCATCGAGGATGTGCTGACTTTCTTCACCTCCTTGATCGCGATGATCTTGCCGCTCCTGATCATTCCGCTGCTCGCCGCACTCTTGTGGTTCAGCTGGCGCGGATGGCGACGTGTCCGGAGTCTGCGCACCGCCTGAACCTGCGGACCTGGTAGACAAGTCGTCATGTCCGACACCGAGATCTCGTTCCAATCCGGCGACGTCACCCTGTACGGGAGTCTTCGCCTGGCAGCCTCACCCGACTCCCCGGCGCCGGCCGCGCTGATTCTGGCCGGCAGTGGCCCCACCGATCGCAACGGCGACAGCGCCCTCCTCGAAGGCGACATCGGAACTCTGCGGTTCATCGCGGATCTTCTTGAAAATCAAGGCATTTCAAGCCTGCGTTACGACAAGCTCGGCAGCGGCGAAACCGCCCTCGGCGACTACGAGATCGAGGACATCGCCGATCTCGGCTTCAACACATTCGTCGACGCCGCCTCCGACGGACTTGACTACCTCGCCGGACAACCCGGCGTCGATCCCGAGCGACTGTTCGTCGTCGGACACAGCGACGGCGCCGTCGTCGCGCTGGCACTTGCCACCGCGAAAGAGGGCACAAGAGTCAGCGCCCTCGCACTGCTCGAGCCACTGAGCGTCAGGCTTCTCGATCTACTCACGACGCAGATTCACCGCCAGCTCGACGCCGTCGTCGGCGCCGGACAGTTGCCGGTCGAACTGGCTGACGAACTGCGCGTCGCGCTCGCCGACGCCGTCGAGTCTCTTCGGACCGAGGGCACGGTTCCGGATGATCTACCCGAACCGCTGCAGAACGCGGGACTCGTTCACGCCAATGCCAAGGCACTCGCCGAGGAAGACGCACTGGACCCGGTTGCGCTCGTAGCGGCGCTGCCGGCAGGCATGCCCGTTCTCACCAGCTGCTCGGACAAGGACATCCAAGTAATTCCCTCCGACGTCGCGGCACTCGACGCCGCGCTCTCACATACCGCGCTGACTTCAGTGCGGATGCGCAACGCCAACTTCGTACTCAAGGACATCGGCAAAGAACAGTCCACCGGGGCCGACTACGTCGCGCCGCTTCCGTACTCGGCAGAGTTCGCGGAGCCCTTCACAGCGTGGGTCCGCTCGTTCTCCTGATCATGTACAGACCGAACGTCCTCTTTTTCGGGTAGAAAGTTCCCTCCGCGAACCATCGCGGAGGGACTTCTGCTTTCTACGCCTGACCTGCAACAAAGGCTCTCTCAATCCAGCGAACCCGGGGACAGAAGTCACCCGGAGTTTACGTTCGCGGCGCTTTTTATTGGTGCGAACCCTCGATCCGTGCTGTACGGTCATCCATTAACCAGCAACGCCACACAGAAAGGAACGGACGTCATGTCGCTACACCCGAACTTTGCATCCGTACCTTCGTGGCGCAGCTGCACCGCAGGCAAGCACATTTTTTCGGCCGCAATGTCGGCCAAGCACATGGGCAACAAGCGCGGTGTACCCCGAGAATGATCCCCAGTTTCACCGGATTCGTTCTCGGGCACCCAGGGCAAACACCTCGGGTGCCTTTTCTTTTACCTTTCACACGCAGGAGCACCATATGAAACTTCGAGTCAACCAACTGTCCATCGCGCCGCCGTATGTCGATCTGCCCGGTGACCTCACCGGATACGCCGTCACCCTGGATCTTTCGCACTCCGATGCTGCCCACGAAGCCACCCTCGGCGCACTGATCAGCGAGATCCGCAGTCGCGGAGCCTCACGCGTGGTCATCACCGGCTCACCCCGCGAACTCCAGGGCACCCACAGCAGCGCAGCCTGAAAGAACCGGGCCGGCCTGAATGCAGAACGGGCCCCGAACTCCCGTTGAGGAGTCGAGGCCCGCTACCGAGGCAGGGAATCAGTGCGCGAAGTGGCGCGCACCGGTCAGATAAAGAGTGACACCGGCTTCCTTGGCCGCGGCAATCACCTCGTTGTCGCGAACCGAACCACCCGGCTGCACAACAGCCTTGACGCCGGCGTTGAGAAGAACCTGCAGACCGTCGGGGAACGGGAAGAACGCGTCCGAGGCCGCAACCGACCCTACGACGCGGTCACCGGCTCGCTGAACAGCAAGATGCGCTGCATCGACGCGGTTGACCTGGCCCATACCAACGCCGACGGACGCGCCGCCGGAGGCCAGCAGGATCGCGTTTGACTTCACCGATCGGCTGGCACGCCAAGCAAATTCGAGGTCTGCGAGAGTCTCGGCATCGGCAGCCTCACCGTTGGCGAGAGTCCAGTTGGCCGGGTTGTCGCCGTCAGCGTCCAGAACGTCGCGCTGCTGGAGCAAGGTACCGCCAGAGATCGGACGCAGTTCGATTCCGGTAGCGGTCGGAGCGGCAGCCTTCAGAACACGAATGTTCTTCTTACGCTGCAGAACCTCGACAGCCCCGTCTTCGTACGAGGGCGCGATGACAACCTCGGTGAAGATATCGGCGATCTGCTCTGCCAGTTCGACGGTGACCTCACGGTTGGCTGCGATGACACCACCGAATGCACTGACCGGATCGCAAGCATGCGCCTTGCGGTGGGCGTCGGCAATGTCGGTCCCGATGGCGATGCCACACGGGTTGGCGTGCTTGATGATTGCGACGGCCGGATCAGTGAAGTCGTAAGCTGCACGCCACGCTGCGTCGGAGTCCGTGTAGTTGTTGTACGACATCTCCTTGCCGTGCAACTGCTCCGCCTGAGCCAAACCTGCAGGCGCAGCCGGGTTTTCGTACAGCGCGGCGTCCTGGTGCGGGTTCTCGCCGTAGCGAAGGACAGCGCTGCGGTTCCAGGTAGCACCGACCCAGGCGGGGAACAGCGAACCGTCCTCGTCAGCTGCGATCGTGCTCGTCATCCAGCTTGCAACAGCGACGTCGTACGACGCAGTGTGCTGGAACGCCTGCGCCGCAAGCACAGTGCGCTCACGCAAGGTGAATCCGCCACCGGCAACGGCAGTCAGGACATCGGCGTAACGAGCCGGATCGACCACGACGGCAACCGACGGATGGTTCTTGGCTGCAGCACGCACCATCGACGGGCCACCGATGTCGATCTGCTCGACGCACTCGTCCGGGCTAGCGCCCGAGGCAACCGTCTCGGTGAAGGGGTACAGGTTCACGACGACCAATTCGAAGGTCGCGATGCCGAGTTCCTCGAGCTGAGCGAGGTGATCCGGCTTGCGGGTATCGGCGAGAACGCCGGCATGGACGCGCGGATGCAGCGTCTTCACGCGGCCTTCGAGGCATTCCGGGAATCCGGTCAGAGCCTCGACCGGCGTCACGGGGATTCCGGCGTCGGCAATCTTCGACGCGGTCGAACCGGTCGAGACCAACTCGACACCGGCCTCGTGCAGGCCCGTGGCCAGCTCGATCAGACCACTCTTGTCGTAGACGCTGACAAGTGCACGGCGCACAGCCTTGCGTTCACTCACTGGGGATCACGGCCTTTCGTCCATCGGAAACCACTCCGCGCGTAGCAACAGCGGCGATGACGTCCGCCAACAACCGTCGCTCCACAATTTTGATGCGTTCATGCAACGAAGACTCGGTGTCGTCGTCATGCACCGGCACAGCTTCCTGCGCCAAGATCGGCCCGGTATCAACTCCGCCGTCGACGAGATGCACCGTGGAACCGGTGACCTTCACGCCGTACGCCAGAGCGTCGGGAACCGCGTGCGCGCCGGGAAAGGCAGGCAGCAACGCGGGATGAGTGTTGATGATTCGGCCGCCGAAACGCGCGAGAAAGCTGGGGCCGAGGATTTTCATGAAGCCTGCACTGACCACGAGATCGGGTTCGTGCTCGGCCACCGCTGCTGTCAGCGCCTCGTCCCAGGCGGCACGATTTTCATAAGTCTTGATCGAGACCTTGAAGGACGGGATCTTCGAATCCGCAGCGTGCTCGGCGGCGAGGCAGTCACGATCTACCCCGACGGCAACGATCTCGGCCGGGTATCCCTCGGCGTGCGAAGCCTCGATCAGCGAAGTCAACAGGGTTCCCGCGCCGGAAGCGAGTACGACTACCCGCGCGATCGAGTCGCGAAATTGGACCCCGTCGGGCATTGTCGGCTGCGGATTGTCGGCCGAGGCAGTCAGCGCACTACTCCTGAGAACTGGAAGATGATGCGGCCGGAGTATCGGCCGCATGACAGCCTAGTCGCTGGACTTCTGCGGCTTCGAGGGCAGGTCGGTCTCCGGCTCGGCCCCGGCTGCGGAGTCGGCTGTGGGGTCCGCCTCGGGTGCCGCGACAACCTCGGCGTCGACTACTTCGATCTCGACGGTTTCCTCTGTCACTACCTGCACGGGTTCGCCTGATTCCTCGACGATTTCCGCTTCGACGACCTTGGTGACAACGACCGCAGATTCCTGGGCCAGCACTTCGCCCGTGTTCTCGTCGTCCTCGTCTTCCGGTGTGGCCGCAGCCGTGATCGCAAGTTCGGGCTCGACTGTTCGAGCCGGTTCAGCCGTCGGGGGCGCAACCTCGTCCTTCATGTGTCCGCGGTGTGAGAACCACATCGCGAACAGCGCCGAGACCGTTCCGAACAATCCCAGCCACGCAAAAGTCAGAAGACCGAAGCCCCACCACAGGACCTCCACGGTGCCGAACTGCCCGAGGTCTCCCCCGGCAGCAAGAGCGAGCAGCGCCATGACGACGCCGGCACCGGCAGCTGCCGTCAGCACTGCGAGCACGCTGTCCTGCCCGGCGATGCGTCGAGCGCAATCACGGCCGAGCATCATGCCCACCGCTGCCGGAACGATCAACAACACGGGCCAGATTCCACCGGCGACGCCTTCCGGAATCGCTCCGAGAAGGGGCAAGGGTGGCAGGTCACCGCCGATGTTGCCGAACACGCTGATGGAGACATTGCCGAAATCGGCCGTCGATCCCGTCATCACCGCGGCTGCGCCGACCACGAGGTTCGGCAGGTAGAGCAGCGACAACACCGTTAATCCCAGTACGCCGACAAACCCGTTGCCGCGCGCGAGTAGGTCACCGACCGTCGACCACGACACGAGTAGTGACACCACGACGGCCACGGCGCCCGCAGCCAACAGCGCTGCCGACGCAGCCGTTGCCGGTCGAAGAGCGGCAGATGCCCACGGCGGAATCTCGGCGACGACGCGATCCCAGTGCGCAGCAGCAACACCGACGGACGCGGCGATCAGGTGAATCCCGGCGACCCAGCCGAAAGCGGCCAACGTGTTGGGGCTAGACAGCGGAATGGCTGCGGAGGCGTCGGCGACCACGGCGAGAGCGATTGCCGTGATAGTCAACGGTCCGGCCACCGCGGCCCCCACCAGGCGGAGGGTGTCGTCACGGGAGTCGGTGTGCACCGCAGTCGACGCGCATCGGCGTGCAACCACCCACATCATGACGGCCGTCGGAAGCAATGGCAGTACACCGAGTTGGACGCCGCTGATAGTCGCCGGCACCTGGTGGATGACCAACCATGTGGTGGCAATGGCGCCGAAGGTTCCGGTCAGGTCGCTGCTCGCCGATACCAAGGTGACCACAACGACAGCCGCGATCAGCAGCATCGTCAGACCCGACGGCCGGAAGGCGACCGTCAGCAGCTTGCGCGCCAGGTCCGGGTTCGGTGCCGGGCGACCGCCGCCGACGCGGCCGCCGCCAGTACGACCACGTCCGGGTCGTGAGGACGCGGGACGGGACCGGGTGCCATCAATCAAAGAACTCATCCCCTCGAGGGTTTCACTCGATAGTGCGCCGCGCACTCAGGCGCGCCGTCGGGCTCACGGAATGTGGCCTCCACCCGCAGCGGGTCGGAGGCCACATTCATGTTCGTGAAACGAAGTAGTACTACTGCTGACGCTCGTCGGGGTTCTGCGACCCGAAGACCTTGGTCTCGGCCGCGGAATCGCTGCTGCCCTGGTCAGGCTCAGCAGACGGCGTCGGCGCTTCGAAAGTGGGCGGCTCGAAGCCCGTCGGCTGCTCGGTCGAGCCAGTCTGCTGCTGGTTGTACGGCTGGCCGTAACCGCGCGGGGCGGTGAACTGATCCGACGAGTAACTCGGGTTCGGCTGACTCGCGGGCTGCGAGGTCAGCGGATAGTAAGACGACGTCGTCGCGGCCGAGTCGGTCTGTGCGGGATTCTGCACCGGGTTCTGACCGTAGGGAGACGCAGTCTGGCCGTAAGGCTGCTGCGAAGCAGTCGGGTCGGCGGGGGCGGCGTGCGCTCCCCCGTATCCCTGCTGCTGCGCCTGCCCGTACTGCGGATTCTGCTGGTACTGGCCCGGCTGCTGAGCCTGCTGCGGCTGGCCGTACTGAGCCTGTCCGTATCCCTGTGGCTGACCTGGCGCCTGCCCCGGCGCCTGGCCCTGGGGCTGGCCATAGCCCTGCGGCTGACCGTACTGCTGAGCTACCGGACGCGGCGCGGGAGCCTTCAGGATTCCGATCTCGAACAACAACGCGGCGACTGCGACGACCGTCTGCACGAACGAGAGGATCAGCACGATGATCAGACCCCAACCGAGGC
Source organism: Rhodococcus sp. AQ5-07 (assembly GCF_009707305.1). NCBI lineage: Bacteria > Bacillati > Actinomycetota > Actinomycetes > Mycobacteriales > Nocardiaceae > Rhodococcus > Rhodococcus sp. AQ5-07. The sequence goes on from NZ_CP046099.1 coordinate 3,189,583, forward strand.
TGATGTCGACGTAGTCGCTGGTACCTACGGAGAACGCGGCGAACACCAAAGCGAAGAAACCCGTGAGGGTGAGCGCTGCGGCAATACCTGCATACGACTGCTTCGGGAGGAGCGATACGCCTGCGACCACACCGCCGGCGAAAACGAATCCGAGGCCGTAGATGCTCGACTCGAAGAAGCTCGAACTGGTGTCCAGACCGCTACCGATGCCGCTGCTGCTTCCACTGATCGACGTGAAAGGCGCAAAACCGAGTAGGAAATTGATCAGGCCGAGTGCCGCGACGGCGATGAGCAGGATGAATCCGAGATTCTTGGTTCCACCGCCCGCTGCCGGCTGATTCGGTGGCCCGAAGCTGGGCCCTTGCGGCGTGAACGTCATGACTTCTCCTCGTAGACGGTCTTCGATGGTTACCAGCGTATGTGTCTCGACTTCGCACGCTAACACCGACAGGAGACAATGGGCAGATGCCCTTCACCCTCGCGCCCGGCGCCGACCATGTCGTCGAAACCGAGGTGAAGCACTCACGATTCATCGCCGCGCTTCGCCGGATCGACGACGCCGAAGCCGCCACGGAGTTCGTCGCGGAGCAGAAGTCGCTGTATCCCGATGCGCGCCATCATTGTTCGGCTTTCGTGATCGGATACGAAGCGAACTCACGCGTCGAGCGTGCACACGACGACGGCGAACCAGGCGGGACTGCCGGGGTGCCGATGCTTCAGGTTCTCAAGTCTCGAGATCTGGTCGATGTGATTGTTGTCGTCACGCGCTACTTCGGCGGAATCAAGCTCGGCGCCGGTGGATTGGTCCGCGCGTATTCGGGAGCCGTCTCGGTTGCTCTCGATTCGGCCGAGCTTGTGGCCAGGGAGAGGAAGATCCTGCGCACTTTGGCGATCCGGCACTCAGAGGCCGGTCGGGTGGAAGCGGAGCTGAGAGCGCGGGGCGTCTCGGTGCTCGGAACTGCGTATGGATCGAAGGCGGTGATGACGCTCGCCGCCGGTGACGCCGACGATCTCGACTCGATCGTCGCATCCATCACATCCGGTGCCGGGCAGTTGGAACCTGCCGGGTCGATGTGGGTCGATACCACTGTGCGTGGTTAAGGAGTCCGGAGACTCCCTAACCACGCACGGGGCGAAGCCCCTTACAGGGACTGAAGAATCTCGCGAGCGAGAGCAGCAGTGGCGGACGGCGTCTTGCCGACCTTCACGCCTGCAGCTTCGAGAGCTTCCTGCTTTGCCTGAGCCGTTCCCGAGGATCCGGAGACGATGGCGCCTGCGTGGCCCATGGTCTTGCCTTCGGGAGCGGTGAAGCCAGCCACGTAGCCGACGACCGGCTTGGTGACGTTGGCCTTGATGTAATCGGCTGCACGCTCTTCCGCGTCGCCACCGATTTCACCGATCATCACGATGACCTTGGTCTCGGGATCCTTCTCGAACGCCTCGATGGCGTCGATGTGGGTGGTTCCGATGACCGGGTCGCCGCCGATGCCGATGGCGGTGGAGAAGCCGAAGTCACGGAGTTCGTACATCATCTGGTAGGTCAGGGTGCCCGACTTGGAGACCAGGCCGATGGGGCCGGTGCCTGCAATGTTGGCGGGCGTGATGCCGACGAGGGCCTCACCCGGGGTGATGATGCCGGGGCAGTTCGGTCCGATGATGCGCGTCTTCTTGCCCTTGGACTCGTTGTACGCCCAAGCGTAAGCGGAGTCCTGAACCGGGATGCCCTCGGTGATGACCACGAGGAGCGGGATCTCCGCGTCGATGGCCTCGACGATGGCGTCCTTCGAGAAGGCCGGGGGAACGAATGCGATGGAGACGTCTGCGCCGGTCTCCTTGATTGCCTCTTCGACCGTCGCGAAGACGGGGAGCTCGACAGGGGAACCGTCAGCAGCAACGTGCGAGACCGTGGTGCCGGCCTTGCGAGCGTTGACGCCGCCGACGACCTGGGTGCCGGCCTTGAGCATCAGAGCGGTGTGCTTGGTGCCCTCGCCGCCGGTGATGCCCTGGACGATGACCTTTGAATCCTTGGTGAGGAAGATTGCCATTGTTCTGTGAGTCCCTTACTTCGCTGCGTGAGCGAGTTCGGCGGCCTTGTCGGCGGCCTCGTCCATGGTTGCGACGACCGTGACCAGCGGGTGGTTGGCCTCGGCGAGGATGCGACGACCCTCTTCGACGTTGTTTCCGTCCAGGCGAACGACGAGCGGCTTGTTGGCCTCGTCGCCCAGGGTCTTCAGTGCGCCGACGATGCCGTTGGCAACTGCGTCACACGCGGTGATGCCGCCGAAGACGTTGACGAACACGCTCTTGACCTGTGCGTCGTTCAGGATGACGTCGAGGCCGGCAGCCATGACTGCAGCGGAAGCTCCGCCGCCGATGTCGAGGAAGTTGGCGGGCTTGACGCCACCGTGGTTCTCGCCGGCGTATGCGACGACGTCCAGGGTGGACATGACCAGGCCTGCGCCGTTGCCGATGATTCCGACCTCACCGTCGAGCTTGACGTAGTTGAGGTCGTTTTCCTTGGCCTTGAGCTCGAGGGGATCGGTAGCGTCGCGATCCTCGAATGCCTCGTGGCCGGGCTGACGGAACGCTGCGTTCTCATCGAGGGTGACCTTGCCGTCGAGGGCGAGGATCTGATCGTCAGGCGTGCGAACGAGGGGGTTGACCTCGACGAGGAGTGCGTCCTCGTTGATGAAGACCTCCCACAGCTTCTGGATCGTGACGGCCGCTGCGTCGAGCACCTCTGCGGGCAGCTTTCCTGCCTCGGCGATGCTGCGCGCGAACGCGAGGTCGACGCCCTTGACTGCGTCGACGGGGATCTTGGCGAGAGCGTCGGGGTTCTCCTCGGCGGTGACCTCGATCTCGACGCCACCCTCTACCGAGCACATGGCCAGGTAGGTGCGGTTGGTGCGGTCGAGCAGGAAGGAGATGTAGTACTCCTCGGCAATGTCACTTGCCTCTGCGACCAGCAGCTTCTTGACGACATGGCCCTTGATGTCCAGGCCCAGGATTGCCTCGGCGTTTGCCACTGCGGCATCCACGTCGGGCGAGTACTTGACGCCACCGGCCTTGCCGCGGCCGCCTACCTTGACCTGTGCCTTCACCATCACGGGCTTACCGATTTCTTCGGCAATCTCGCGTGCGCCGGCGACTGTGTCTGTAACACGTCCAGCCGAAGTCGGCACTCCGTGCTTGGCGAAGAGTTCCTTCGCCTGGTATTCGAAGAGATCCATCTGCTCACCGTCTCGTCTGCGTTGTCACCCGCTCGAGGGGTAGGAGCGGGTCTGTTCTGGACTTTAACCAGTTGCCGCGTTCGGTTTGCGCCCGCACTGATGCTATGTGGCCCAAGTCACGCGCAAATGCGCAATGAGGCACGCCTCACCGATCGAGCAAGGTGGCCACACCGAATTTGTCAAGCATCAGTCTCACTGATTCTTGCGCTCGAGAACGCTGCAACGAGAAGCAACACTATGCCCGTGGCCGCTGTGATCGCACCCACCCCCACGGTTGCGTCCGATATGCGCGATGACGTGAGCGGCCACTCACTGACGTACACCAGAGCTGCCACGGCAGATCCGATCAGCAATGCCGCGCCTCGAGCCGGCCGCGCAGACGCTGCGATCGCAGCGGCGATCACGACGGTGACGCCGACGAGCAGTTGCCCCCAGACGTCAATTCCCCACGGCCACTCCAGAACTGACGCCGCTGTGTAGGCGTCACCCCGATAGAGGGGAAGCGCGGTCCCGATCAGGACTGCGACTGCGCCGATCCCACCGACGAGAAGCACCAGCCCTCTCGAACCTCCGTCTACCGACGTGTCGACGTCTTCACGTTCTGCGCTTCCCGCCAGCCAGACGAGCAGTCCCGTCGCCGCAGCGAGGAGAGCCGCGCCACAAAGCACGAAGGCGCCGGCACCTAACCCGACGCCTGGTACGTCCGTCGCGATGACCGCCGACTGCATGACAGCCGCGACGCCCATCACGACGGTGGTCCACAGCACTCCGACGGCCGGACGCACCACGGCGGCGCGGCCCGGGGCAAACAGGCCCAGCGCGGCGAGGAGCAATACGGCAGCCGCGAGCAGGACAACTCGAGACGACAGCATCGACGGCTCCGGGATTCCATCCGGCAACGACAGGACAGGCAAAGCCGAGCCGACGCCCGCAACAGCCGCAGTGACGATTGCGGCGGTACCGGCAACGCGGTGAAGTCTGTTCACCCGCGCTTGCGCCGCCCGGGACTGAGCCACCATCGCTGCCTTGAGCGCACCCTTTGTTGTCTTCGCAGGCGCGCGGACCACACTTTCAGCGGGAATCGCATCCGTTTCACGCCTGGATGCGAGGTAAGGCGCTGAAACTCCGATCACGACGATGACCACGGCGGCCAGTGCCCCGACCACGGATCCCGAACCGACGCCGATCCGATCGCCGGCCGCGAACCCAGCCACCACCCTGGTTCCACTGACTGCGAGTGCGCCGAGACCAACACCGATCAGGGCGCCGCAGCCCACCGGCAGCGAGATGGACGTCAACGCCGCCGCGACCGCAACGAGCACCGCGACGCCCACCAATCCTGTACCGACGGCGGTGGCCGACACCGAGTCGACGAGCGGTTTGACCAGAAAGATCGGATCCTGCGAACTGAAGGAAGGACCGAACAGGGAGAGCACGAACACCACTGCGGCCAGAATCAGCAGCGCTGTCGGCCACGCGCCGATCCGTCCGCCAACCGATCGCCCGTCGAATTCCGCGGCGCGAGCGCTGCCGTATCCGTCCCGTTCCGATTCACGATGGACAGCGACAAGTCCGAGCACCCCGGACAGGACAAGAAGGCAGTGTCCCGCGAGCGCGAGATAAGCGCCCGGACCCGCATCGATCGAACCCGCCGAAATCGGACGGAAAAGGTCCAAGCGGTTTGCATCGATTGCGTCGACGAACAACTGGACGTCGAGAATTGCCGCTCCGAGCGACACCGCTCCGATACCGGCCAGGAGTCCACCGGCCAAGGCGGGCCTGCGGCCCGAGGTGAGCACTGCAACCAACGGCACGATGATCGTGCAGACGGCCGCGAAGAGAGCGGCAGAAGCAAGAGCCCCCGTCGTGTCGACCCCGCGGCCACTCCCGACTCCGACGACGGGGCTGGCCGCCACTCCGACGGCACCGAGCAGTCCGATTACCGCCGCGAGTGGCGCCCCGGACTTCACTCCGGGGTCGTCGAAACGCGCCTGCGACGTAGTTCCAGGTGTTGTGGACACTCGATCGACGGTAGTGCCTGAATGGACCGGTGATCCGGTTGTGACACGCGTGATCACGAAACGAGATGATTCGTCCGTTTTGCCCGTATCGACATATTCCCAGGTCAAGCTGTGAGGCACGTCACATAATCGGACAGGTTTCCGCTACGGCTTGCGCCCATCGCAATCATTTCGTTACCGTCAGTCGGTCTAAGTCACGGGCTGATCACGAACTCGAGGAGAGAACCGGCATATGCATCACCGCAGCCAGTTCACCGCTAGTAGGTTCTCGAACTCAGCTCCAGACGAGGTCACGACCACTTATCCAACGCACTCGGCCAGGCGTTACACCGAGACCAAAAGTTCTGAGATCTCTACCGATATGTTCACTCGAAATTCATCCTCCACGTCGTCAGATTCCGACTCTCACGAGTTCGTCGAGTCCGACGTGATCAGCACCCCCACTTACGCCTCTTCCGCACCGACAGTCGATGTCGAATCTCCGGTTCGCCGCAGCGGTGCTCACCGACTCCCCACCCCTCCCTCTGCTCTCAAGGGCCGCGCCGCCGTTCTGGCAGTTGCAGCCGGCGCAGTTGTCGCCGCGGGCCAGGCAGTTGTCAACGACGGTTCCTCTTCCGCCGCCGACCACTCGGAAGTTGCACTCGCCAACGAGTCCTCCGCGATCGGCACCACCGCAGAACCGCAGGCCGCTCAGTTCGCTCCGGCCACCTCCACGGCAGCCACCACCGAGGCCGACGCTCCCCAGGTCCTCAACGTCGCAGCACCGACCGACCTCTCCCAGTTCAGCAACCTGCTTGCCAAGGGCCAGCGTTTCAGTGACGAGCGCGCAGCACGCGAAGCAGCTGCCCGTCGCCCGCTGTTCGTCCTGCCGGCAGTCGGCACGTTCACGTCCAACTTCGGCACCCGCTGGGGCACCCTGCACGCCGGCGTCGACATCGCCGCCCCGATCGGGACGCCCATCGTCGCAGTCGCCGACGGCAAGGTCATCGATTCAGGTCCGGCTTCCGGATTCGGCATGTGGGTACGCCTACAGCACGCAGACGGAACGATCACCGTCTACGGCCACATCGACACGTCCACCGTCACCGTCGGTCAGCAGGTCATGGCCGGCGACCAGATCGCCACTGTCGGCAACCGCGGCTTCTCCACCGGCCCGCACCTTCACTTCGAGGTTCACCTCGCCGGCGAGAACAAGATCGACCCCCTCCCTTGGCTCGCATCACGCGGCATCAGCCTCGGTATCGAGCAGGACTGACCGCAAGCCCAACGCTTCTGACAAAAACTTCCGGCCCGCACCTTTCCAGGTACGGGCCGGAAGTTTTTTGTCTGTCTTCTACAGCTTGACCATCGGCACACCGCCGATGAGCATCAACCGCACCTTGCCCGCGCTACCGAAGTCGATGGTGACCGTCGCGGTGGGTCCGGTGCCCTTGGTTTCCAACACGGTGCCCAGACCGTACTTGTCGTGACTGACGCGGTCACCCGTGGCAAGGACCAGAACGTTGTTGCGGCCACGCGCGGCACCGAAACTGGGAGTCGACGCGGCCTTGCCGGCCCCTCCCCCGTAGTTCTGCCCGCCACCGTATCCCTGGCCGCCCTGGCTGCCGTAACGACTTCCGCTGCCGTAACCCGGCCTGCCGCTTCCGAATCCACCACCGGTGCCCGGATCCTCACGGCGCCAGTTGATCAGGTCCTCCGGGATCTCCTGGATGAACCGCGACGCCGGGTTCTGGATCGGTTGTCCCCAAGCCGAACGCATGATCGCGCGCGTCAGGTACAGGCGCTGCCTGGCACGGGTGATGCCGACGTAAGCGAGTCGACGCTCTTCGGACAGCTCTGCCGGATCACCGAGGGCGCGCATGTGCGGGAACTGCCCGTCCTCCCAACCGGTGACGAAGACGACCGGGAACTCGAGGCCCTTGGCGGTGTGAAGCGTCATCATCGTGACGACGCCGTCGTCGGAGTCCGGCAGTTGATCGGCGTCGGCGACAAGTGATACCCGTTCGAGGAAGGCGGCGAGCGAACCCGGATCGGGTTCGCCTTCACGCATTGCTGCGGTTTCCTCGTCGTCCGGATCGATCAGTCCGGCCGCGTTTCGTGCGTCGGAGCTGAATTCTCTTGCCACGCTGACGAGTTCGTTCAAGTTGTCGAGTCGCGCGCCGTCCTGTGGATCGCTGCTGGCCGCAAGCTCGGCGCGGTAGCCGGTTCGCTCGAGCACTGCCTCGGCGACCTCACCGATGTCACCGAGTTCGAAGGGTTCGTCCTCGTCGGCGGCCGGTGTCGGCAGCAGGGCCCGCAGCCCGTCCATCATCTCGAGGAACGACGCGATGGCCTTCTGTGACCGCGTATTGAGCAGCGCCACTTTGCCTTCCGCGCCGTCGCGCAGTGCGGCGGCGAAGCTGATGTTGCGATGCTCGGAGTGCACGGCGACGCAGGCTTCGGCTCGATCACCGATACCGCGTCGTGGCGTGTTGAGAATGCGTCGCAGGCTCACGGTGTCGTCTTCGTTGGCGAGGACGCGCAGATACGCGACGATGTCCCGAACTTCCTTGCGCTCGTAGAAGCGAACGCCGCCGACCACCTTGTACGGCACTCCGAGTCGAATGAAGATCTCCTCGAGCGCGCGTGAGGAGTTGTTGGTCCGGTAGAACACCGCGATGTCGGCGAACTTGGTCTCGCCCTGGTCCACCAGCCGATCGATCTCCGAGGCGACAAAAGATGCTTCGTCGTGCTCGTTGTCTGCAACGTAGCCGACGATCAGTTCACCTTCACCCGAATCGGTCCACAGACGCTTTTCACGTCGGCCGGTGTTCTTGGAAATCACGGAGTTGGCCGCAGACAGAATGTTCTGCGTCGAACGGTAGTTCTGTTCGAGAAGGATGGTCCGAGCGTCCGGGTAGTCGCGTTCGAACTCTTCGATGTTGCGGATAGTGGCTCCGCGGAATGCGTAGATCGACTGATCGGCGTCACCGACGACGCACAATTCGGCCGGGGCAACGGCATGGTCGGACTCTCCGGCACCGCCGACCAGTTCACGCACCAGCATGTACTGCGCGTGGTTGGTGTCCTGGTACTCGTCGACGAGCACGTGACGGAAGCGGCGGCGGTAGTACTCGGCAATCTGGGGAAACGCCTGGAGAAGCGCAACGGTCTCACCGATGAGATCGTCGAAGTCGAGTGCGTTCGCCGCACGCAACCGCTGTTGATAGTGGCCGTAGACCTTGGCGATCAGTCGCGGCAGCTCGGCCGGATCCTGATCGGCTGCGACAACCGCCTCTTCCGGTCCGACGAGTTCGTTCTTCAGGTTGGAGATGTGAGTGGCGAGAAGCCGCGCGGAGAATCGTTTGGTGTCGAGCTCGAGGTCCTTCGAGATCATCGTCAGCAGTCGACGCGAATCGTCGGAATCGTAGATCGAGAAATTCGAGTTCAAACCGGGCAGGAGCGCCGCCTGTGCTCGCAGGATGCGCACGCAACTGGAGTGGAACGTCGATACCCACATGGCGTTGGCACGCGGTCCGACAAGAGCTGCCACACGCTCGCGCATCTCGGCCGCAGCCTTGTTGGTGAACGTGATGGCCAGGATCTGACCGGGGGTGACACCCCGTTCGGCCAGCAGATAGGCGATGCGACGCGTCAGCACTGCCGTCTTGCCCGAGCCGGCGCCCGCGACGATCAGCAACGGCGAACCGGCATGGACCACGGCCTCGCGCTGTTGCGGGTTGAGACCCTCGAGGAGGGCGTCCGAACCCGCGCCATGTCCCCGCGCGCCGCCCCCGTCGTGCTGGGAATGTCCGTCGTGCTCACCGAGTGCTGGGTACGTGTTCATCGCCTGTCCACGCTACCGGCGTCCACCGACACGGTCGTCAGTGCGTCCACCTGCTGGTAGAGGCACTTGGATTACCTGTGTCGAGCATGGCAAACTGGACGCTATGTTCAGCATTTCCGTTCGCGACAACACGGCCGACCCCGTCGGCCCGCTGTGGCGTTACTTTACGTGCCCCGGACCTCGGTGCACGTGATCTGAACAGCTCACCCGCCCCTGGTCCGAATCGGATCCGGGGCATTTTCGTCAGTGTGCCTGGATCGGTAACGACCCGAGCCGAGACCACGATCCACGCAGTAGGAAGAGGAGACGAATAGCAATGAGCACCCAGGCTGCAGCCCCCAATGGAAATACTGTAAATACTGTAAACACTGCTCCGACAGACGTCGAGATCCCCCAGAGTGAGGCGGAGATCGACGAACTACGGAAAGAAATCGACCGTCTCGACGCCGAGATCCTCGCGGCCATCAAACGCCGCTCCGAGGTCTCCCAAATCATCGGCCGTACCCGGATGGCATCGGGTGGTCCGCGTCTGGTGCACAGCCGAGAGATGAAGGTCCTCGAACGGTTCAACGAGCTGGGCCAGGAAGGCCACACCCTCGCGATGCTGCTCCTGCGCCTGGGCCGCGGACGCCTGGGCCACTAGCGCACACCCAGATCACTTGCGAACGGCTACATCGGATGCCTCTGGCAGTCCCGATGTAGCCGTTCGTGTGTGTATCAGTTCTCGAGCGCGATGTACTTCGTGTTCAGGTATTCCTCGATCCCCTCGGTCCCGCCCTCGCGGCCGAATCCGGATTCCTTCACACCACCGAACGGCGCTGCCGCGTCCGAGATCACTCCGCGGTTGACGCCGATCATTCCTGATTCCAGTGCGTCGGAGACCCGAAGCGCACGGTCGAGATCCCTCGTGAAGATGTACGCAGCCAATCCGAACTCGGTGTCGTTGGCGGCCGCGATGCCTTCGGCTTCGGTGTCGAAGCCGGTGATCGCGGCAACGGGTCCGAACACCTCTTCCTTCAGTATCCGCGCGCTCGCCGGAACGTCGGCCAACACCGTGGCCGGATAGAAGTACCCCTCACCACCTGGCGCTTTACCGCCCAGTCGAACCTTCGCCCCGGCATCCACCGCATCTGCAACCAACTCTGCGACCGTGTCGAGCTGGTTCTGGTTGATCAGCGGGCCGAGCTTCGTCTCCGGGTCGGTACCCGGTCCCATCGTGAACGCCGCCATCTTCTCGGTCAGCTTGGTCGTGAACTCCTCACGCACGGCGTTGGCGACATGGAACCGGTTGGCGGCGGTGCAGGCTTCGCCTCCGTTGCGAAGCTTGGCCAGTACCGCACCCTCGACCGCCTTGTCGACGTCCGCGTCGTCGAACACGACGAAGGGTGCGTTGCCACCCAATTCCATCGACGTGCGGAGCAATCGCTTCGCGGACTTCTCCACCAGCATCTTGCCGACGCCGGTGGACCCGGTGAAGGTGAGCTTGCGCAGTCGAGGGTCGTCGATGAGAGGGCCGGTCACTTCACCGGATTTCGATGTCGGCAACACCGAGAGGACTCCATCGGGCAGCCCTGCTTCGGCCATGAGCTGAGCGAGTAGCAGCATCGTCAACGGGGTCTCCGAGGCGGGCTTGACGATGATCGTGCAGCCGGCGGCCAACGCCGGTCCGATCTTGCGGGTGCCCATCGCCAACGGAAAATTCCAGGGAGTGATGGCCAGACACGGTCCGACCGGCGCCTTGGTGACAAGGATCCGGCCGTTGCCCGCCGGCGCCGGCGTGTAGCGCCCTCCGATGCGAACGGCCTCCTCGCTGAACCACCGGAAGAACTCGGCGCCGTATTTGACCTCGGCACGGCTCTCGGCGAGTGCCTTGCCCATTTCGAGGGTCATCAGCAGCGCCACGTCCTCGGCGCGCTCGGTGATCTTCTCGAAGACGGCTCGCAGAATTTCACCACGCTCGCGCGCAGGTGTGCTCGCCCACTTCGACGAGACGGCCACGGCTTCGTCGAGAGCGCGCAGCGCGTCCGCGGGGCTCGCATCGGCGACGTCGGTCAACGATTTTCCGGTCGCCGGATCCGCCACCGGGAAGGTCGCGTTGTTCTCCGCGGGCACGAACCGGCCGCCGACGAACAACTGGGTGGGAACTGATCGAATGAATTCGAATGTGTCCATGGGTTCCATGATGCTCGTCGGAGCCGCGTCCGTCTGCCCGCCAGCGAGACTCACGCGGAAGTTTCCAGCTTGTGCCACTAAAGTCGATGATCGTGAGCACTGACATCACCGGAACCTCAGCCTGGCAGAAACTGCGCGCTCATTACGCCGACATCGAAGGCGTTCACCTGCGAGAACTCTTCCAGGACGATCCAGCCCGCGGGCGAGAGCTGACGATCGACGCCGGTGATCTTCACATCGACTACAGCAAGCATCGCGTCAGCCGCGAGACTCTCGCGCTACTCGTCGAGCTGGCCCGCGAGGCCGGCGTCGAGGCACGACGCGACGCGATGTTCGCGGGCGATCACATCAACAGCTCGGAAGACCGCGCCGTGCTGCACACAGCACTGCGTCTGCCGAAGGATTCTGCTCTGACCGTCGACGGTCAGGACGTCGTCGCGGACGTTCACGAAGTTCTGGACGCGATGGGCGCTTTCGCGGATCGGGTGCGCAGTGGCGAGTGGACGGGCGCCACCGGCAAGCGCATCCGCACCATCGTCAACATCGGCATCGGCGGTTCCGACCTCGGGCCCGTGATGGTCTATCGCGCGCTACGGCACTACGCGGACGCCGGGATCAGCGTTCGGTTCGTCTCCAACATCGACCCGGTCGACCTGGTCGGGCAGCTCGACGACCTCGATCCGGAGACGACGCTCTTCATCGTCGCGTCCAAGACGTTTTCCACCCTCGAGACGCTCACCAACGCGACGGCGGCAAAGCGTTGGCTGTTCGCCGGTCTGGGCAGCGAAGACGTCTCGGCCGTAGCCAAGCATTTCGTCGCAGTCTCCACCCATGGTGATCGCGTGGCGGAGTTCGGCATCGACACCGCGAACATGTTCGGATTCTGGGATTGGGTCGGCGGGCGCTACTCCGTCGACTCGGCGATCGGCTTGTCGGTCATGTGCGCCGTCGGACCCGTTCGTTTTGCCGAATTCCTCGACGGTTTCCACCAGATCGACACGCACTTCCGAAACCAACCGCTCGAGCAGAACGCGCCGGTTCTCCTCGGGCTCATCGGGCTCTGGTACTCCAACTTCTTCGGCGCTCAGTCCCGCGCAGTGCTGCCCTACTCCAACGACCTGTTGCGCTTTCCCGCGTACCTGCAGCAGCTGACCATGGAGTCCAACGGCAAGTCGGTTCGCGCCGACGGCTCACCGGTGACCACGTCCACCGGTGAGATCTTCTGGGGCGAGCCGGGGACCAACGGCCAACACGCGTTCTATCAGCTCCTGCATCAGGGCACGTGGCTCGTGCCCGCCGATTTCATCGGCTTCGCGGAATCCACCGACGATCTGCCGACGGCGGACGGCACCGGATCCATGCACGATCTGCTCATGAGTAACTTCTTCGCTCAGACAAAGGTTCTCGCGTTCGGCAAGACCGCCGAAGAAATCGCTTCAGAGGGCACGGCCCCGGAGTTGGTGCCGCACAAGGTGATGCCAGGCAACCGGCCTTCGAGCACCATCCTGGCCAAGGAATTGACGCCCTCGGTCGTCGGTCAGTTGATCGCACTCTACGAGCACCAGGTATTTGTCGAAGGTGCTGTGTGGGGTGTCAATCCGTTCGATCAGTGGGGCGTCGAACTCGGCAAGACGCAGGCACTGGAACTGGGACCTGCACTCTCATCCGAAGAGGCACCCGGCGACCTCGGCGACACGTCCACCGACGCACTCGTGCACTGGTACCGCAAGGAGCGCGGACGGGCCTGATTCACGCGGCAGCAGGGCCGAACCAACTCTCCGTCGCGTACACACGTCCGGATCGGTCGACGAGCCGAGCGCGAAGCTCTTGCTGTTCAACCCATTTGATGGCGCTGATACCCCGGATCAACGCTGCTTCGCTCGCGGCGTACGCCCACACCGCGTCGTCCGCGATCACCGAGACTTGCGCCCATTCCGTGGAGGGACGCTCCTGGTTCGGCTCCCAGGAGGGCAGCTCTACCGCCCGCGCCGTCGCCATCGCGGTTCCGTTGATCAGTTCGACTTCCTCGCTGCCCGGTACCGGAATCTGCCAGCCACCGGCCGGTGCATGGCCGGCCGTGGCGATCACGTCGCCGATCCGTACGGCAACACCACATTGCAGTTCGGCAGCCACGATCTGCGCGGCGCGATCGACGGTGTCTGCCTTGGCAACTCCGGTGATGTCGAACGACGCACCCCAGGGCGCGTACACCACGTCGCCGTCGAGCTGTACGTCCTCGAACGTCGGGGTCGGGTGGACCGGAGGGATGGACTCGTCCTCGGAGTAGTTGTCGGCAAGCGGATTGACTGCGCCGCCGGTCATACGAGCCGCCCACAGCGCCGACCGCAAGAGAGCAGACATACGCCGAGTCACTTTGACCGGAGTTCCCTGAGCGAGGTTGACGGCGTGAATCTCGGCGTCGCCCCGGCGAAGGTCGCACACCGCCTCGGTCTCGTCGATGGCAGCTGCGATCAACGCGTGCGCAGTGGGCAGCGCAGCGCCTTCGGTGACGTCCACCTCCACGGCGGAATCCCACATCGCCCACTTCTCGACACTGACCATGTCAGTCCTGCCCTTCGAACACACCGCGTTGTAACCAGTATGCGCCGGTCAGCAAGCCCCGTGCCATAAGCCGCTTCCGAGGCCGAGGCACGCATCCTGCAGGAGGAGCAGCGCACGGCAGGGGCTGATGGTAGATCTGTGCGACAGAATTGCCGCCCTCCCTGTGCAAGCCGCGTAGTCCTTCGAAGGGTCCTGACACGCACCCGATGTCGACGGACGTCGACTACTACCGGCGCAGCGGGCTATTCCGATCCGAAAGACGCAGAGGCGACGCTCGACATGTCGTGCCGGGACGCTGCGCCTCGAGCTCGGTCTGCCGCAAAACACGTCCGGGCGACGCTGATATCACCGCAGGAGATAGCGGCGACTGACGAGAAGCACTGTGTTCCAACGTCGATGACATACCAATCGGCCGCTTTCGACGCGCGCCACTTTCGACAGGTCGACACACCTGCCCGCTCACTCTCGACTGCCGAGAAAATACGCGCCCATCACTACGTGCGAGCGTCGAGCAGAGCACCGAGAAAGAGTTCCGAACACGCGGCGCGCCAACCGCCGGAGAGAGTGACGCCCGGCGCCCGGCGACAGTGCTCGCACGTTACAGACAGGGCCACAATGCATCGACGCAGCTACATAGGACCGGCCGAAAGAACCTGCAGCACAACGGCGTAACCACCGACATTTTGCTTATACGCCACCCGCACGCCCGTTGGCAAAACGAACGGTCAGTACGCGGCGTAAATCACATACTTTACAAAGTCTTTGGAATCTCTCCGCGCCAAATATCCGCAGGTGAAAGGACTTTCGACCGGAGTCCAGAATAACCGTGTCGTCTACTATGTGAAAACTGCGAAGTAGCTGTGACGCTGGGTCACGCTCGAGGGAGGAATTGTGACCGATTCATTCAAGGACCGCTTGAACGCCTTGTACCCGGCCACAGCCCCGAGACTCACCAACGCACAAGTTGTGGAAGCCCTTTCACAACGCGGATGCAAGATTTCGACACCGTACCTCTCTCAGCTCCGGAGCGGTGTGCGCACAAATCCGTCAGAGCAAGTCGTTTTGGCATTGGCCGATTACTTCGGCGTAGCAGCAGAGTACTTCTTCGGCCCGACGCCTCGCCAAGATCCCGAACTGATTCCGGAAGAAGACCGTTCGGTTGTCGAAGAGTTCCACGACAGCGAATTGCGTTCTCTGGCTATGAAAGCGGTCGATCTCTCCCCTGAATCGCAGGACCTACTCTCGTCGATTGCGGAGAAACTTCGCTCGTCCGAAGGACTCCCGGCCGTACCTCCGGATTGCAGCACGTACGCCCCACCGTTCACTCGTGACTGATCCAGTGCGAAGATCAGCGAGTCAAGCGGCCCAATAGTGCCGAGGCGGTGACGATTCCGAGCAGCGCTGCCCCGATCAGCACGCCGAAGTCGACGACATAGTTGGTCGGCAGTCCGATGAGTAGACCGCGTAGTGCTGACACCTCGTAGCTCAGCGGGTTGATGCGGCTGAGCCACTGAACCCACGTCGGCATGAGTTCGACCGGGTACAGCGCGTTGGACGCAAAGAACAATGGCATGGTGATTGCCTGCCCGATGCCCATCAATCGATCTCGTTTGAGCACGATTCCCGCGATCGCGACCGACAAGCAGGCAAAGAACGCGGAACCCAGGACAACGACCAATACGACCCCGAGCAGTTTGAGCGGGTTCCACGTCATACTCACCCCCAACAGCGCCGCCACGATGACGACCACCATTGCCTGGGCGACTGCGCGGATCCCGGCGGCAAATGCCTTACCTGTCACCAATGCTGCGCGCGGCGTCGGCGTGACCATCAATTTGGTGAGGACTCCCGCGTCACGCTCCCAGATGATCTGGATTCCGTAGAAGATCGCAACAAAAAGAGCGGACTGCGCAATGATGCCGGGCGCGAGAAAGTCGAGATACGGTACGTCGCCAGTGGGGATCGCTCGGATATGGCTAAACGTCTGGCCGAAGATCACCAACCAGAGGATCGGCTGGATTGCGCGCGTAACCAATTCAGATCGGTCGTGCCGCAACTTCTGAACTTCCACGAGGCAGAATGTGTAAATTCTCGAGAGCAATCGAGCGAAACCGTTGGTAGTGGGATCAGCCCAAGCGGCGCGCTGTGCGACGGGCACTGCGGACATCGCGGAGACCTCCTGACTTGTCGCCGGTGAGATCGTCGCCGGTGTAGTGACGGAACACGTCTTCGAGAGTGGCCTCCGGCCCCAGTTCGGCGGCCAACGCGCTCGGCTCGCCCACCGCCCGAAGTTCACCGTGATGCATCAACGCAACACGATCACACAGCTCCTCGGCCTCTTGCATGTAGTGCGTCGTCAGCAGCACAGTCATGCCGTACTGCTTCTGCATCTCCGCCACTCGCTGCCAGACGGATTCGCGGGCAATGGGATCCAGCCCCACCGTCGGTTCGTCGAGTACCAGCAGCGACGGTCGGTTCACCAGCGCCTGTGCAAGTTCGAGCCGTCGCACCATACCGCCGGAGAAACTCGACGCCAGGCGATCGCCTGAATCGAGCAGGTCCACCATCTCGAGCGCCTGGTCGACGCGCTCGCGTCGTTCGGACCGCGGAACGTCGTACAGTCGCGCGAACCAGGTCACGTTCTCGCGTGCGGTCAATGCGCTTTCGATCGAGAGCTGTTGTGGCACGTATCCGAGGTAGCGCCGAATGGTCATCGCCTCGGTACGAACTGAGCGACCGAGAATCCGAATATCACCGTCTTGCAGAGGAAGTAACGTGTTGAGCAATCTGATCGTCGTAGTCTTTCCTGCACCGTTGGGACCGAGCAGGCCGAAGCACTCCCCCGCGTTGATGACCAGACTCAGGTTGTCCACCGCGCGGTGGTCGCCGAACTTGTATGTAACCGAGTCGATCTCGACCGCGTGTGCGCCGGGGTCGGGTGAACCTGCCGCTCGGCTCTTCCACCACTGTGTCAGCATCTCACTGCCCCTCACCTTCTGATCCGGCTGCTGCCAGAGCGCTCGCCAATCGCGACAGGGCTGGTAGCGCAGCCTCGATCCTCGCCCTGTCTTCTCCGGTCAGACTCGACAATGCCTGACCGACACTCACACTCCGGCGATCACGCCACACTTCGACGCGGGCGCGCGCCTCGTCCGAGAGGACCAATCGCGCGACGCGTCGATCAGCCTCGTCGGCAACCCGTTCGATCACTCCATCGTCGACGAGCTGCCGAACCAGGGTGGACACCGTGTTTGCCGCGACACCCAATCGCCCGGCAGCCTCAGCCACCGACAGACCCGGGTTGCGCCGTAGCAGCCTGACGAGTTCGATTTGGGCGCCGCCGAGCGGTCGTTCTGCAAACGGTCGCCCCGATGCCTTCCTCGTACCCCGGCGCAATTGCCCGAGCGTCTCCAGGACGTCTTCCGAAAGCCTGTGATCTGTTCCGATTTCATCCACACCTCACAATAGCTCTGTAACAGAGCTATTGTCGAGGAATCCGGACGCCCGGCGTTTTCAGCTCGTCCGCAACGGGTATCCCCGATTGCTTGTCCCGAGCACTCCCGCCCAGAACGGAGACGTCATGCGCAGACAGTGGTTGTTCGCGACGGTTGCGAGTAGCGCCCTGATCCTCACCGGTTGCTCGCCCGACGCCCTCGATTCCGGGGACAGCGCAGACAACGTCACTGCCATTTCGACGTCGCTGTCGCCACCCGCCGCCGCTGATGCACCCCTGCTGAAGACCGCCGACTCCCCACTCGGGACGATCGCCGTCGACGGCGAGGGCATGACCGTCTACGTCTACAACCCGGACGAGGAGAACTCACAAGCCGGGTCGTGCGACGAAGCGTGCCTGCGTTACTGGCCGGCGGTCACCTCGGTCACGGATTCGCCGATCGTCGAAGGAATCGACGCCGTCATCGACACTGTCGACGGGCCGGAAGGATCTTTCCAGATCACCGTCAACGGCAAGCCCGTCTATCGGTACCTCGACGACAAGGTTCCCGGAGACATGCTCGGACAGAGCGTCGGCAGCCTGTGGTGGATGATCGACGCCGCCGGAAACCCCGTGTTCAAGACTGAGTAACCCTCAGTTGTACGGCTGCCGCGCGGTTTCGGGGTCGCCGTACGTGATTGCCCGTTCCCGACGCGTTTTCGACGCCAGAGTTGCGCCCCAGTTCAGCACCGTGCTGGCGCGATTGCGGAACCCCGCGAGGAACGCGATGTGGATGATTCCCCATGACACCCATCCGATGAACCCGGACAACTGGACCGGCCCTGCCTGAAGCAACGCGTGGCGTCGCGAAATGTAGGCCGCGGTTCCAAGATCGCGGTACTTGAACGGTTTTCGGCTGGGCACGCCGTTTTCCACGGTTGCAGCGATCCGGGCACCGGCGTGCCGACCACCCTGCATCGCGACCTCGGCCACCCCGGCAAGTTTGTCCCGCGACATGAGGTCGCCCACCACGTAGACGTTCGGGTGGCCGGGAACGGTCAGATCGGCTTCCACCTCGATGCGGCCACCGCCGACCTGCTTCACACCCAGCGCCGTGGCCAGTGCCTCGGCGAACGGCACTGCTTCGACGCCCGCGGTCCACAGAATCGTGCGGGTCTCGTACTGCCGCTTCTCTTTTGTCTTCTTGTCCGTCGTCTCGATGCTGGTCTCGCACACGTCGGTGACGTGCACGCCGAGGTGAGTCTCGACGCCGATCCCGTCGAGAGTACGTTTGGCGGCGGCCGAGAGCTTGCGACTGAACGAAGGGAGCACCCGATCGTCGCCGTGGAAGAGCAGCACCCTTGCCTCGTCCGGGTCGATGGACCTGAACTCGTTTGTGAGCGCGTGCATTGCCAATTCGCGGATCTGTCCGGCTAATTCGACGCCGGTGGGTCCGCCGCCCGCCACGGCGAATGTCAGCCACGGTCGACGTTCTTCCGCTGTCGGGAGCGATTCGGCCATCTCGAACGCAGCAATGAGACTGCGTCTGATCGCCAAAGCGTCGTCGAGGGTTTTCATGCCGGGCGCCCATTTGATGAACTCGTCCTGACCGTGGTACGACTGGCGCATTCCAGCCGCCACGATCAGGTAGTCGTACGGCAATTCGAAGGTCGACCCGTCGAAGCGACTGGCAGTCAGTGTTCCGGCGTCGGCGTCCACCGACTTGGCCTCGCCCAGAACGACGTTCGTGTTCTTGTTGTCCTCGAGCAGATGTCGCAGCGGACTTGCGATCTGCCCTTCGGAGAGCAGACCCGTGGCGCACTGGTAGAGCAGTGGCTGGAAGACGTGGCTGGTCCCTCGGTCGATCAGAACCACCTCGACGTCGGCCTTCTTGAGTCGTCTCGCTGCGTACAGTCCACCGAAACCGCCACCGACGATCACTACGCGGGGCTTACCGTTCGAGATGTGGATGCTCATCAGACAAACCTCGCTGTCACGGAGTTGGGCAGGAATCGTAGGGCCGCATCTATCCCTTGCCACTTGAGGCCGGGTAGCGCCGCTCGGGTGGTTTCCTTCTCGATGGCGTCGACCATGGCACTGACGCCTTCGTCCAAACTGGCCATGAGCGCTGCGTCGTCGCCGGCGCCGGCGGACATGTCGGTCTTGATGAAGCCCGGCAGCAGGGTGGTGACGCGAATAGGTGTGCGCGCCAACTCGATACTGAGCGCCTCACCCAGAGCCGCTACCCCGGCCTTGCTTGCCGAATAGGCCGCTTTTGGCCCTGGCAGCCCCCGATCGGCGCTGATCGAGGACACGAGAACGAGGTGTCCGGCGTCCTGCGCGCGGAAGATCTCGAGCGCAGCTTCACACTGCGACAGCGCGCCGACAAAATTCGTCTGCGCTGTTGCAAGATTCGCGTGCGCTTTTCCGGTTCCGATCTTGGCGCCCTTGCCGAGCCCGGCGTTCACGATCACCCGGTCCAGGCCACCCAACTCGTCGCGCAGCTCACCGAAAACCCGGACGACGGAATCGTGTTCGGTCACATCGAGTTCGCGCACTGCGACGCTGATCGACGGGTACTGCGCCACCAGCTCCCCACGCAGCGTGTCGAGACGATCCGTCCGCCGGGCACACAACGCGAGGTCGCGACCGGCCGCGGCGAATCTCCTGGCCATCTCCTCACCCAGACCCGAACTGGCACCGGTGATCAAAATCTTCTGCCGCGTCATGGGTGCAACTGTAGCCATCTTCGAGTTCTCGTACCCGGCGGTAACCGAGCGAACTCGGACCGATCCGACATACCGTGGAGGCATGACCGACGAATTCGATGTCATCGTGATCGGCGGTGGGCCCGCCGGCGAGAACGCCGCCGCGTACGCCATCGCCGGAAGTAATCGCACCGCCGCAATCGTGGAACACGAGCTGGTCGGCGGTGAATGCTCGTATTGGGCCTGTATGCCCAGCAAGGCGCTACTGCGCCCGGGGCAGGTCCTCGAGGCGGCCGACGCTTTGCCCGGGATCCCGGCCGGACCGCTGGACGTCGAGGCCGTCCTGAAACGGCGCGACTCGTTCACCCACAACCACGACGATTCGTCCCAGGTCGACTGGGCCACCTCCGCGGGAATCACCGTGATCAAAGGCCACGGGGTGATCGACGGCGAGCGCGCTGTGACCGTCGACGGGACCCGTAAGCTCCGCGCCCGCCAAGCCGTTGTACTCGCCACGGGCACAACTGCCACTGTCCCGAAGACGCCGGGGTTGCGTGAAGCACTCCCGTGGACGTCGCGCGATGCGACCAATCTCCACGAGGTTCCGTCGCGGGTGGCGGTCATCGGCGGCGGAGTCGTCGCAACGGAGTGCGCAACGTGGTTGTCGTCGTTCGGCGCTCACGTGACACTGCTCGTGAGAGGCGATGCTCTGTTGAAATCGGCAGAACCGTTTGCCGGAACGATGGTTGCCGAAGCACTCGGCGCCCGCGGTGTGGACGTTCGACTGAGCACCGCCGTCAACTCGGTGTCGCGACCCGACGCCAAGGACACCGGTGAGGGCCACATCCACGGTGGACCCGTCAGCATCGAGACCTCTTCCGGTGTGATCGAGGTCGACGAGGTCATCGTCGCGGCGGGCCGCGGGCCGACATCGGCCGATCTCGGCTTGTCCGTCATCGGCCTCGAGGACGGCAAGTACGTCACCACTGACGATCACCTCTGTGCCCAAGGTGAGTGGCTCTACGCCGTCGGCGACATCAACGGTCGCTCTCCCCTCACCCACATGGGCAAGTATCAGGCGAGAGTCTGCGGAGACGTCATCGCCGCGCGGGCCGAGAGCCGCGGACTCAGGGGACCTCGGTACACGGCGTCGGCGGACAACGGACAGGTCCCCCAGGTGGTGTTCACCTCACCCGAAATCGCCTGGGTGGGACGCACCGAGAAGAAAGCTCGCGACGACGGCTGCGACGTCGAAGTCGTGGAGATCGAACTGGCCGTCGCAGGATCCTCGCTGTTGCGCGACGACTACTCCGGGCGCGCGAAGTTGGTCATCGACAAGGCCACCGAGGTGATCCTCGGCGCTACTTTTGCCGGGCCCGAAGTATCCGAACTGGTGCACGCGGCGACAATCGCGGTCGTCGGCGCCGTCCCACTCGAAACTCTCTGGCATGCGGTGCCCTCGTATCCGACGGTCAGTGAGGTCTGGCTTCGATTGCTGGAGGCTCGCCGCTGACGCGATCCCGAAGTACGTATAGTCGCGACATGGCGTCCGACATACTTGTGACAACGGCCGACGGCACCCTACGCGGCCGCCGGGTGGGAAAACTTCGTGCCTGGCGCGGAATTCCCTACGCCCGGCCGCCGGTCGGAACACTGCGTCTGACGCGGCCACAGCCGGTCACACCATGGACCGGAGAACGAGACGCGACCAGGTTCGGCGACGCCTCGGTCCAGCACAAGAAGGGGCTGCTGCTTTCGCCCGGGAAGTACCAGCCGAGCAGCGAGGACTGTCTGACACTCAACGTGCTCGCTCCAGCGAACGCCGGTAACACCCCGCTTCCGGTCATGGTCTTCATCCACGGTGGGGCAAACACCATCGGGACCTCGGCTACCGGCTTGTACTCCGGTGCGTCCCTCGTCGAACGCGGCGACATCGTCTACGTCTCGATCAACTACCGCCTCGGTGCTCTGGGGTACCTCGATTTCACACCCTTCTCCACGGCCGAGCGGGCATTCGATTCCAACCTCGGACTGCGCGATCAGGTCGCGGCCCTGCAATGGGTGCAGCGCAATATCGCGGCCTTCGGTGGGGATCCTGAAAAAGTCACGATCTTCGGTGAATCCGCCGGAGCCACTGCCGTCACCACCTTGATGGCTACTCCGGCTGCCAAGGGACTGTTCGCTGGTGCGATCGCCGAGAGTTCGGCTCCTGATCTGGTCTCGAGCACGCAGCGATCGCACGCCTGGGGCGCGCGTTTCGTCGAGATCCTCAATTCCGGTCTACCGCCCGCGAAGGCTTTGACCTCGGCGACTGCCGTCGAATTGGGCCGAGCAGGCAGCAGACTCGGTGCCGAGGTACTGGCGAACACGCCTGGACTACATCCCTTCGGTCCGGTCGTCGACGGCGACTTCCTGCCGCGCTCCCCCTTGGACGCATTCAATGAAGGATCGGCACACCAGGTGCCGATGATCATCGGCACCAACAGACGGGAGGGAACGCTGTTCCCGAAGGTGCTCGACGCACTCCCGACCAACCCGTCGCGCATCGACACCATGTTCGCTCTCACCGATCCCGAGGCCGGAAAGCGCATCCTCGCAACCTATCCCGGCTATCCCGACGAGCAGTCCGCGATCGATGTCGGTGGAGACGTCACGTTCTGGCACCCTTCAGTGGAGTTGATGCAGGCTCACGCACAATCGGCGCCGACGTACGCCTACCGATTCGACTTCGCGCCGACGATGATGCGTTGGCTCGGCCTCGACGCCACTCACGGTTTCGAGATGTTCGCGGTCTTCGGTATCGGCGACACCCTTGTCGGGCGCGGCCTCACCCTTCCCGGCGGTCGGCGCGGACTGCGCGCAGTCACCGAATCCGTTCAGGGACACTGGCTTCACTTCGCCAAGCACGGCTCGCCGCGTGGGTCGTGGCCGCGTTACGACGCGCAGGAGCGTAGGACCATGATCTTCGACGAGATCGTCCGCGTCGAGAACGATCCCAGACGTGAACAACGCTTGGCCTGGTCGGGATACAGCGGTTACCGTAGCCACGGCACCGACATCTCCCTACCGTGACGAGCCCCCTCGAGATCACTCTCGATTCCGGGGTCGTACGCGGGCGCCTCGATCGAGGACTGCGCACCTGGCGAGCAATCCCCTACGCAGCGGCCCCGACCGGCCGCTGGAGATTTCGCGCACCACAGCCGGTCGAGGCTTGGAATGGTGTCCGCCCGGCGGAAGCATTCGGCTCTCCGTCTCCGCAGCGCAAGAGCCACTTCGACGAGAACTCACTCTTCGTCAATGTCGTGGCCCCGCAGGTACCGTCGGATTCGTTGCGACCGGTCATGGTCTTCATTCACGGCGGCGCGTACAACGGCGGGAATCCGTCGACGCCCATGTACCGCGGAACGAGCCTGGTCGAACGTGGCGACATCGTCTACGTCTCGATCCAATATCGTCTCGGCGCGTTGGGCTACCTCGATTTCAGTGAGTATTCCACTGCTGAACAATCATTCGACACGAACCTCGGATTGCGCGATCAGATCGCCGCGCTGACGTGGGTCCAGCGCAACATCGCCTCTTTCGGTGGCGACCCGAACGCCGTCACCGTCTTCGGTGAATCGTCCGGCGCCAACGCTGTCACCACTCTGATGGCAACGCCCGCGGCCCGAGGGTTGTTTGCTCGGGCCATTGCTCAAAGTCCGCCGGCTGCTTCGGCATACGGAAAGGATCGAGCGCAGCGATGGGCGCGCGAGTTCCTCGAGATCGCAGACGCACCGGAAACCGATCCTGCCTCGTGGCTGCGCTCCGCTTCGGTGAAGGAACTGGTCGACGCCGGCGAAGAACTTGCGCGACGCGGCGCGGACGAAGAACCCGGAACACGGGCATTCGCCCCTGTAGTGGGTGACGACATTCTTCCCGAACACCCGCTCGACGTGTTCGCCGCCGGACGGGCCCACCCCGTTCCGCTGCTCGTCGGTTCGAATCTCCATGAGGGGCGGATCTTTCCGCGCGTTCTCGACATCTTGCCTACCAACCCGGTTCGGATCGAGAAGATGTTCTCCCACACCACCCCTGAAGTGAAAGCACGTGCGCTCGCGGCGTATCCCACGTATCCGCATCGTTTCGCTGCCGCCGATCTCGGCGGCGACATCACCTTCTGGGAACCGGCAATACTGTGCGCACAGGGCCATTGCCAGGTAGCTCCTACCTACAGTTACCGCTACGATTTTGCGCCTCGCCTGCTCAGACTCATCGGCATGGGCGCTACCCATGCCACCGAATTGCTTGCGGTCTTCGGCCGTTCGGATGCACTCACCGCGGCCTTGACCGCGGTCGGTGGACGTCGCGGACTGGCCGCGGTGACCTCCACCGTGCAGCGCCACTGGATCCATTTCGCCCGACACGGAGTGCCGGACCAGAATTGGCCCGCCTACTCCCTCCCGGAGCGGCAAACGATGATCTTCGACGAGACGTCCAGAGTGGAGAACGACCCGATGGGTGAGCGTCGACGCGCCTGGATCGGCTACGAGCACCGACGCTGAAGCCCGGTCAGAAGAACTGGCCTTTCACGAAACCTGCGAGCAGGACCGCGAATCCGCCCACCTCACCGAGAATCAGCAGGAACATTCCGAGGTGCAGGGGCGGACCGGCGGACTCGAACTGATTGTCGGTGTCCTTCATCGCACCGTGAGCGATGTAGCTGAAAATCGCTGCGAGAAAGAAGAACACGACCACTGCGGCACTGGTCAGGTTGATCCACGTCGGCCACGCACTGAGTTCGACGAACACCGCGATCAGCAGCGTCGCAAACGAGTACATCAGGGCAGCGCGGTGGGCGATGTCGACATACGGATGGGCGAGGTGGTTGTCCGAGGTGGCCATCTGTCGGTACTTCCAGATTCCCAGGCACAGGGAGAGAAGGAAGATCAGACCGGCCGCGAGCAGCGTCAGTGTCGTGTCGATCCCCAGGGTCATCTGCTCACCCCGCAGTGCGCTTCCAGTGAGTCACCGCTGGGTGATCCAGTCGAAGGCTTGTCGTAGACGACAACCAGCACCACCGCACGATCTGCCGACACCGATCGCATCCGGTGTGGCGTATTCGCGTCGAAATACAGGCTGTCGCCGGCGTCGAGGTGCATCGTCTGTCCGGGGATTTCGAATTCTACGGATCCGGAGTGCACGAACACGAACTCCTCTCCCGTGTGGTCCATGAACTTGGGACCCATCACCGACGCCGGATGAACCACGAACGGCTGCATGGCCTTTCCGACCATGGAGGGCGCGATCGGATCGTAGACGGAAGACTGCACGGAGGAAGCCGGGTCGATCACGCGGTCCTTGGCGCGCACGATCGTCATGGCATTGCCCTCCATACTGTCCGAGAACAGTTGTCCCACATCGGCATCGAGCACCCGTGCAATTTTGAGCGCCACCGCGATCGACGGGGTACTGATACCCCGCTCGACCTTCGAGAGATAGCTCTTCGTCAGACCGGTCTGCTCGGCCAGGCCCTCGAGCGTCAGACCGGCGCGACGCCGATGTGTTCGCAAAAACGCTGCCATTCGGTTCCCCTCACGAGACTTTGTGTCATCACCCTACCAACACATTGAACTGCGACGATCAGCGACGCTCGTACTGAGGGTTGCACATTTCCGTCCTATATGACACTTTGTGTCCTATAGTGACTGAATGTCATTGATTCCGGGCCCCGAGAAAGGCACACCCCATGACCGACACGATGCATGCGAGCAAGCAAGAACTCATGGCCACCGCCGAGACGAAAATGCTCACCGAAGTAACCACAGGCAGTTGGACACTTCGACAGAAGATCGCACTGACCTGCCGCGCACTGTCGGACGCCGGCCACGATTCCGGTCTCGCCGGCCAGATCTCCGCCCGCGGTGAGCAGCCTGGCACGTTTGTCACCCAGCGACTCGGCCTCGGGTTCGACGAGATCACCGAGGACAACCTCCTGCTCGTCAACGAGGACCTCGAAGTCCTCGACGGGGAGGGCATGCCGAACCCCGCCAACAGGTTCCACAGTTGGATCTACCGCGCCCGACCCGACGTCAACTGCATCGTCCACACACACCCACTGCACGCGACGGCGTTGTCGATGCTCGAGATTCCCCTCGTCGTCTCCCAAATGGACATCGCGCCCCTCTACGACGACTGCGCATTTCTCGCCGACTGGCCCGGAGTTCCCGTGGGAAACGAAGAGGGCGAGATCATTTCGGCTGCGCTCGGCGACAAGCGGGCAATTCTGCTCGCCCACCACGGCCAACTCGTCGTCGGCAACACGGTCGAAGAAGCATGCTCCCTCGGGCATCTGATCGAGCGGGCCGCGCGGCTGCAGTTGCTGGCAATGGCTGCCGGCGACATCAAGACGCTTCCGCCTCGCCTGGCGAAGGAGGCTCACGATTGGACACTGACCCCTCGGCGCAGCGAGGCGAACTTCGCGTACTACGCCCGTCGGGCTCTCCGCAATCATCCCGACGCACTGACCAACTGAATTTCGTTTCCCACCAACAGAACAGAGAACCCCATGAGCAGCACAATCAAGGGAATCGTCGCCTACCCCATCACCCCGTTCGACAGGGACACCGGAGCATTCGATCCCAAGCCGCTACACACGCTCCTCGACAGCATGATCAGCAGTGGTGTCGACGCGATAGCCCCACTCGGCAGCACCGGCGAGAGCGCCTATCTCGACGACGCCGAATGGGAGTCGGTCGCCCGGGAAACTGTCGACTACGTCGACCGACGAGTCCCCACCGTCGTCGGAGTGTCGGATCTGACGACGGCGGGAGCACTCCGCCGAGCATCGATCGCGGCAGACGCCGGTGCCGACGCAATGATGATCCTCCCCACGTCGTACTGGCATCTGGGTGAGCAGGAGATTCGTGAACACGTCAGTGCGGTCGCCGATTCCGTCGACATTCCCACGATGATCTACAACAATCCCGCGACCACAGGGATCGACATGTCGCCGGAGTTTCTCGTCGACCTCGTCTCCACCGTCGACGGCATCACGATGATCAAGGAATCCACCGGCGACATCACCCGCATGAACCGCATCAACGAACTGAGTGGTGGCACGATTCCCTTCTTCAACGGCAGCAATCCTCTTGCACTGCAATCTTTCTCTGCAGGCGCAAGCGGATGGTGCACGGCAGCACCGTGTCTGGCCCCCGAACAGGTGGTGCACTTCTGGCGTCTACTCGAATCCGGTGATCGGTCGGGTGCCGCCGCTGTGTTCGAACAGATCGAGCCACTACTGAAGGTCCTCGTCAGTCGCGGACTGCCGTCGACGGTCAAAGCCGGGTTGGAATTTCTCGGCGTCGACGCCGGCCTCCCCCGCCGGCCCCTGCTGCCCCTCGACGACAACACCAGGACAGCTTTGTCCGACGCTCTGTCGGTGGCTCGCGGTGTAATCGTCGCGTCGTGACCTGACGTGGGAGTGGGTTCCGGCAAGATGGGATGCACACCGACCGAAGGAGGGGCACCATGTCCGTAGATTCACGGTCAGCGAGGATCGCCGTCACCGGCGCTACCGGCCATATCGGCGGACTGGTGGCCCAGTCGTTGGCCGACGCCGGTGTCCCACAGCGGCTGATCGCGCGTTCGGTCAACCGATTGCCGCAGCTCCCCGGTGCCGATTCGGCCGAGACTACGTACGGGGATCAGGAGAGCGCTCTCGCGGCTCTGGCCGGAATCGACACCCTCTTCATGGTCTCGGCGGCCGAAAGCGCAGATCGTCTGGATCAGCACCGCACCTTCATCGACGCCGCAGCGGAGGCCGGGGTCAGGCACATCGTCTACACGTCTTTCCTCGGTGCCGCTCCGGACGCGACGTTCACGCTCGCTCGCGATCATTGGGTCACCGAGGAACATATCCGCGCTTCCGGACTCGCATTCACCTTCCTGCGCGACAGCTTCTACCTCGATTTCCTACCCGCTCTCGCCGGTGAAGACGGTGTGATCCGCGGACCCGCAGGTGACGGTCTTGTCGGCGCGGTAGCGCGGTCCGACATTGCTGCCGTCGCTGTGTCGGTTCTGCAGGATCTGGATTCTCATGTCGGACAGACGTACAACCTGACCGGACGCGAGGCACTGACGCTCTCCGAGGCCGCGAGCATCATCACCGAGATCACCGGCAAGCGGACCACGTACGTCGAGGAAACGCTCGAGGAAGCCTACGAGTCGCGGGCGTCGTACAACGCACCCGATTGGGAGCTCGATGCTTGGGTGTCGACGTACACCGCAATCGCGCAGGGTGAATTGGCGATGATCACGAGCACCGTGGAGGACCTTGTCGGCCGGCCTGCGCTCACGCTGCGTGAATTCCTCACAGCAGAAACCGCCTGATGCCACCACGCAAAGCAACCACGGCACGCAAGGCTGCCGCAAAGAAGGCTGCACCGAAGAAGGCTGCTCCCAAGAAGAGTGCAACCAAAAAGACCGCCGCAAAGAAGACTGTCGCAAAGAAACGATCACGCGCTGTGATGCCCGACGTTCCGACAGCTGCTCCGGGCGAACGAGTCTGGCTTCTCGACGTACCCTTTCGGACGCCGGCGCCTGGTGCGCAGTTCGTCAAGAAATGGAAGAGCTACGCGTGGGTCGGCACGGAGTTGCCTGTAGAACTCGCTCCGTTCAAGGCACTCCCCTTCTCATATCAGCAGTGGGTCGAGGACGACATCAATGACAGCACCGGCGAACGCCCGGTTGCTGCACCCAAAATTCCTCGGCCCGAGCAGGTTTCGGGGGCTGCGGCCGTCGTCGACGCTGCTCGGGCCGGCAAACGCGGATTTCTGTTGGCAGACAATGCCGGCCTGGGTAAGACGCTGATCGCAGTGATGTCGGCCAAGACGATTGCCGAGGAACGCGGCGAAACCAACATCCTCGTCCTCGTCGATCGACCCGCACAGATCACCATTCCGCATTGGCGCTATTCCATCGCCTCGGTGGGCGACGGCGGATTCCGCTGGCTGATCATGTCGCCTGACCAATTGAAGAAGCTGATCGCGCGGAACGGCCGTCCCAAGTACACCTTCGGTGTGGTGATCGCGGACGAGGCCCAGCTGTACAGCAACGACACACAGCGCACAGCTGCCTTCGAGAAGGTTGCGCGCTTTTCCAATTCACACGAGCAAGCGCCGTTCGTCCTGTCCGTGACAGCAACACCGGGACATACGCCGGCAGATCAGCGTTACCTGGCGCCGCTTTTTGCGCAGCTGCATTCAGAACCTTCGGAGTACTGGTCCGACCTGGGTGCCAGGCTTGTCGAGTCCGGCATTCCGCTGGACAAGTCCTACGGGAAGTGGACGTGGAGCGCAGAGGCGAAGGAATCAGCGACCCTGCAATCCCAGGCGCTCGAGACCGTGCGTGGATGGATGTCGAACAGCAAACCGCCCTTGATGATTCATCGACCGACTCCGTGGGGACCCGTTCCGCTCGACGGTATGCCGATCGACCTCACGCATGCCCAGCGCGCCGAGTACGAGACCGAGTGGGCCGAGTACGCCTACGAAATGGGATTGGCCCGCAAGAGCCGCAACATCGCGCGGGGCCGTGCGCTTGTTCTGCGCTATCGACAGAAGGCGGGCATGATCCGCGCCGAATCGACGGCCCAGTGGGCGCAGGCGCAGGTCAAGGCAGGCAAACAGGTGTTGGTGGCCGTCGAATTCGTCTCCACGGCAGGCGATCCACTGGTCGAGATGATCGAAGACGCCGGGATCTCGGTGGCAAAACTGTTCGGCGCGGTGCCGGACAAGGAGGGTCAACGTCTGCGGTTTCAACGCGGGGATGCACCGGTCATCGTCTTCAATGTCACGACCTCGATCTCGCTCCACGCCAACGAAGCACTCCCCGACGGCACTCACGCGTCCTCGTTGCCACGGACGGGAATCTTTCATCAACCGCGATACTCAGGGATCGCGGCAGAACAGACATTCGGTCGGTCACACCGCGACTACCAGACGTGTCCATGGGTCATACCCTTCGGCGTGGGCACCAAGGAAGAGGACGTCGCCACGGTTATGTTGCGCAATCTCAATTCGGTCACAGGTCTGAAAGGTGGTGATCGATCCGGTCTGCGGTCGCTGTCCGAACTGCTCGGCGTCGAATGGCTAGAGCCCGATGTCTTGACCTCGGAGACTTGACCACGGCGGCTTGACCTCGGGGGCTTGACCACGGCGGCTTGACCTTCCAATGGCCGTCCAACGCGCGCACACGAACGGTTTCGGAGGTATGCCCCAATTCCGCTCCACCAAAACCGAATTCGGCTGACCGCTTCATTCCTTTCGGGACCTTGGGACTCAGGTATCTGTGACCTGACGTGGCAGACTCTTTCGAGTCGAGGTGCACCAGCCTCGAAACAGTGCCGAGAAACCGAGGGGTCCTATGCGCAATATCTACCGGTCATTGATGCGCAATGTCGGCCATACACAATGGTTCTCGGATCTCGGCAAGGATCTGGTTCCGCTCGATCGAGCAGTGCAGAGAGCGTCGGGCGGCAAGCTCTCACTCGTCGGCGAGAACACCGTGACCCAACTACTGCTCACCACCACTGGCCGCAAGACCGGCCGTTCTCGCACTACGCCACTTCTGTACGCACCCGACGGCGATGCGTTTGTCGTCGTCGGATCCAACTGGGGGCAGGATACGCATCCAGCGTGGACACTCAATTTGATGGCAAATCCCACCGCAATCGTGACAGTGAAGGGCGTCGAAATACCGGTAGGTGCGAGTCTGGCGGAGGGCGCCACGCGTAAGAAGCTGTGGAAGCTCGCGACCACCACGTGGCCACCGTACGAAACCTATGCCGATCGAGCATTCGGGCGCCAGATCCGCGTATTTCGACTCCAACCTGTCAAATAGCTGCTGCCGGGCGCAGGATGGGAAGGACCACCCTGCCGATCTCAGGAGCATTCGCGAATGTCCACAGCACTGACTCACGCAGAAGACACACAGATCACAGCATCCAACGGGCGGATCGCACTGGAGCCGAACCCCCGCCGCATTCGAGCATTCTTCGCTGGTCACGCCGTCGCGGACACCACTCGTTCGGTGTACCTTTTCGAACGCGGCCGCCTGCCGATGTACTACATCCCTCGCGCGGACGTTCGCACCGAATTCCTCGTCCCGACGTCGACGACCACCCATTGCCCCTGGAAAGGTGACGCCACCTATTGGACGATCGAGATCGGGGATCGCCGGGCCGAGGACGCCGTCTGGTCCTACCCCGAACAGTTCGACGGTTCCCTGGACCTGAGTGAGTACGTCGCGTTCTATTGGGATCGCATGGACGCCTGGTACGAGGAGGATCAACAGGTCTTTGTCCACGCCCGCGATCCATACGTACGTATCGACGCACTCCCCTCGTCCCGACACGTCCAGGTTTTTGTCGGCGACGTACTGGTCGCCGAGACGACACGACCCAGACTGCTGTTCGAAACCGGACTGCCCACGCGGTACTACATTCCGAGAATCGACGTTCGCAGCGAGTACTTTGTGCCGTCCCCGACCACCACGGCCTGCCCGTACAAGGGCACTGCGTCGTATCTGTCCTTCACCGGCACAACCGAACTCGCACCGATCGAGGATCTGGCGTGGTTCTATCCGTTCACCACCGCCGAAGCGTCCGGGATCGACAACCACGTGTCGTTCTATCCCGAACGCGTCGGCAAGATCTTGGTGGACGGTACCGAAATCTGACAGGCGCCGAAATCTGACAGGTGCGGGATCCGAGAAGGTGCGGGTGCCTATCCCACCGAGACAAGGGATTCCGGGATTCGCAGTTCAGCCTTTTCCAGCCGGCGATCGTGCATCCACACCAACGCCGTTGCAACGGAGAAGACCAACCCGGCGATACATACTCCGTTCCAGCCGTACGACTTCCACACCATCGACCCCACAGCCGAGCCCACGGCGGCACCCACGAAGTAGGTGGTCATGTACACCGAGTTCACACGCGAACGCGCTTCGGGGACAAGGGCGTAGATCACGTTCTGGTTGCTGACGTGCACTCCCTGCAGCGCGAGGTCGGCAAGAACGATGGCAACAAGAAACCACACTATATGCGTGGCACCGGAGGCAAAGGGAAGCCACGACACCAACAGAATCGCGATAGCTCCGCCCGTTGCCACCTGACCCAATCCCCGATCGGCCAGTCTGCCCGCCACGGTCGCCATCAACGCTCCCGCCACGCCGAGTAGTCCGACCAGGCCGATTTGAGTATCGCTGTAGCCGAATTCGCCGGAGAGAAGAAAGGCCATTGTCGTGAAGACTGTGCTGACGGCAGCAAAAGCCAGCCCGCCCATGGCCGATCGAGTTCTCAGGCGAGGCAAGGTCGCAGCCAACTTCCCTACCGACACGAGCGTTGCGCCGTAGCTTGCCTTCGGTCGATGGGCGGAATCGGAAGGCAGAGATCGCCACAGTGCCACGGCCATCACCACCATCAGAACCGCCGCAACCTTGTAGACCGTCGACCACCCTCCCAGTCCGGAGAGCACGCCGGCAACACTGCGCGCCAACAGGATTCCGATCAGCAGTCCGCTCATGATCGTTCCGACTACCTGACCGGACCTCTCAGGTTCGGCCAGTGATGCGGCAAACGGAATCAGCACCTGGGCAGCAACCGAAAAGACCCCTGCCACTGCGATTCCCACTGCCAGGGTGGCAAAGTTGGGCGCAAATCCGCTGACCGCTTGACCCGTCGCCGCCAGCAGCATGAGCCCTACCGTCAGCTTGCGTCGGTCGACCATGTCGCCTACCGGAACCAGAAGTATCAATCCGAGTGCATACGCGACCTGTGCAATGGTCACCGTCGCGGCCGCTGCGGAGGCCGAGACGTTCAAGTGATCCGAAATGGAATCGAGAAGTGGCTGATTGAAGTAGTTACCGCCCGCGCACAGACCCGTCGCTGCAGCCATCAGCAGCACTATCGGTAGTCCGAGCCTCGGACGCGCGTCGCTTGAAATCATGTCGTCAAGCATGACCGCCCACACCGACGTGCGTCCAATAGATAGATATGCATGATCTATCTCCAGAAGCGATAGATTTGTGCAATGGAACTACGTCACATCCGCTACGCCCTGGCAGTCGCGGAAGACAGACACTTCAGCCGTGCTGCCGCGCGGTTGCACGTTTCACAGTCCGCGTTGAGTGCCCAGATCAGAGACCTCGAAAAGGAACTGGGAGTCGAATTGTTCAACCGCAACAGTCGAAACGTCGGCCTGACTGCTGCCGGGGAGGTTTTTGTCGCCCGCTCTCGTGAGGTGCTCGGCGCCGTGTCGAGACTGGTCAGTGATGTCTCGGCACGGAGCAACGAGCAAGTGCGGCTGACGGTCGGCACCATCACCTCGGCGGGGCGCGTCGACGTCGGCCGTGCGCTGGCAGATCTGACACGCCGCCACCCTGCAATCAACATCACCGCGCGACCGTACGGCAGTGAAGTAGTTATCGAAGGAGTCCGGTCCGGCGCAATCGACGTCGGCATCGTCGGATTGGCCGCAGGCCGCTTACCCAGGAGCTTTGCCGCCGCACCGTTGTGGAGTGAACCCACCGCAGCGTTTGTTGCTCCCGACCATCCCTTTGCCCAGGCCTCGTCGATCAGACTCGAAGACCTACGGGATCACACTCTCGTGGACTTCGCCTCCGGCAGCGAGGCCCGTGTCCAAACCGACCAAGCCTTCGCCGAATCACAGGTCCCACGCGGAAAAACGCTCGAAGCCAACTCGGTGGACCTGATCTGTTCACTGACTGCCAACGGCCTGGGTGTCGGTTTGCTCCCCCAGTCCATGAGCGCCCTACATCCCGAACTGGTCTGTATTCCGATCACCGATGCCCCGCATCGGATCGTCCACGCAATTACCGAACCCACCCATTCGTCGGCGCTCGCCCGCGAATTCGTCGAATTACTCGCGGCGCAGTTCGCTACTTGAGCAGTTTCGACATTCGCCTGTCCGCCAACGGCTTACCGCCTGTCTGGCACGTCGCACAGTATTGAAAAGAACGCTCCGCGAACGACACCTCGCGTACGACGTCACCGCACACCGGACAAGGAAGTCCGGTGCGCGCATGTACTCGCATTCCCGAGCGTTTCTCACCTTTGAGCCGCGCCGCGTCCTGACCTTCCGAACGCTCGATCGCGTCGGCCAGCGTGGACCGCATCACGGCATACAGCGTCGAAATCTGCTCCGGCGTCAGCCTCGACGAGGTCGCGAAGGGCGAAAGTTTCGCGGTGTGGAGGATCTCGTCCGAGTAGGCGTTCCCGATGCCGGCGATCAGCGACTGATCGACTATCGAGTTCTTGATCCGCGCCGACGTCCCGCCCAGAATCTCTGCGAACTCAGCTTCTGTCACAGCCATCGCGTCCGGCCCCAACCGGGCGATGCCCGGAACCTCCTGCGGATCGTTCACCACCCACACGGCGAGACGTTTCTTGGTGCCGGCTTCGGTGAGATCGAATGCCGGCGTCAACCCTTCAGGTGTGAAGAAATGAACGCGCAGCGCCAACGGCCCCTTCCCCGGCTTCGGCGGCGTTGGCGACGGATTATCGAGCCACCGCATCCAACCGGCACGGGAGAGATGCGTGACCAACCACAACCCGTCGCAATCCAGAGCCAGATGTTTCCCGAAGCGGGCGGCGCCCGTGACGTCACGCCCTTGCAAAGCCGTGATCGGCGGATCGAAGGTCTTGAGCACACTCAATGCAGCGATATCGACGCGTCCCACCACTGCGCCGACCGCGTGCTGACGAAGGAATCCTGCCAGCGCTTCCACCTCGGGTAGTTCAGGCATGGCATCAGACTAACGCCGACCACGGACACTCACCGTGTGCTCAGTCCGTTTCGGTCAGCAGAACCACCGAGTGTCCACCGCGCGCCTTCGCTGCGTACATCGCGCGATCTGCACGTCGCAGCAAAGTGGGATAGGCGATGAGTGCATCGTCCGGCGATTCGAAAGGACCTGCGA
Organism: Rhodococcus sp. AQ5-07; assembly: GCF_009707305.1. Lineage (NCBI taxonomy): Bacteria > Bacillati > Actinomycetota > Actinomycetes > Mycobacteriales > Nocardiaceae > Rhodococcus > Rhodococcus sp. AQ5-07. The sequence continues at coordinate 3,224,511 of NZ_CP046099.1, forward strand.
CCTTCGCGATTCCGACGCTCAGGGCCACCTCGGAATGGCCGGGAGCAGTGACCGTTGATCGCTGAAGTTCTTGTTCGAGTCGATCGACCGAGCGTTGATCGCCCGAATCGACGATGATGAACTCGTCACCGCCGATCCGTGCGATCAAGGCCGCCGGGCCGGCGCATTCGACCAGTCTCGATCCGACCTTCTCGATCACAGCGTCCCCGACTGTGTGCCCGTACTCGTCGTTGATGGTCTTGAATCGATCGATGTCGACAGCGGCGACAACGACAAGCGCCGAATTGGCGTACGACCGCTCCAGTAACAGTCGCACCTCGTCGGCCAGTCCCCTCCTGTTGAGAAGTCCGGTCAGTGGGTCCAACTGCGAATTCAACGCATCGGTGCCGAGAATGGAGAAGATGAACTGACAGGCAAAGGGGATCACGTAGATCGCCGCGCCGACGAGAACTGTCAAAGCGACCAGAACCGGAACATCCGAATAGTTCTCGACAACGGAAATGCGCGTCACAATGCCGATGACTACGACGAATACCCACAACATGTGAAGGCTCTGTATTCGAGCATTGTGGAAGAACGCGATGTATCCGCCGATCACCGAGAACATCACGGCATGTGCCAGTGCCGCAAGTGGATTGGAATACAACAGCATTGCGGCCGCTATTCCCACTTCCGAATAGAGCACAAAGGCGTATGACCAGGAACGGGAGAGGTTGCGCCTCGTCGAGAGGGCGACAGCCATCATCACGGTTATGACGATGATGACTGCGTTCGCGGTGCGCGCGTGCGGAGTGGTCGGTCCCTGTGGACTGAAGCGAGTCAAGAACATGATCACGGTGACCAGCACCAACGAGCAGACGACAAGAAACCGCGAGGCGACGGTCAACCCTTTGTCCGCGAGATAGCGATTGAAGGTGTCGAATTGGTCCGGACGCCGATACCAATCGACAAGTTGAGAAGAGATCAGCCGGAATGCGGGACCCGAGAGCGGCCGTTGAGACGCGACGGCGTCCGAACGCTCCACACTCTCGGCAGATTCCATAAGGTCAGGGTAATCCAGTCAACTCCCCGCAATCAGACAATTCTCACTCTTTGCCGTCCCACATCACAACCCGATCGCCGCCGGCTGCCTTCGCGCGGTACATCGAGGCGTCTGCTACTCGAAACAGTTCCGTCAACTCCTCGTCGGAAATGATCGAAGACCATTCGGCAGAGGTGATCGCGACTCCGACGCTGGTCGTCACCGCCGGATCACGATCGTCGATTCGCAGGTGCCTTCGCAGATTGTCCTCGAATGCGGGCGCTGCACCGACGTCGATCGTGTCCACCAAGACGAACTCGTCCCCACCGAATCTGGCGAAGAGCGCCTTCTCGCCGCCGCACCACCGCAGTCGATCAGCAATCTGACGAAGTACGAGATCGCCTTCTTCGTGCCCCCGCGAGTCGTTGACGCTCTTGAACGAATCGACATCGACGATCGCGACGACATACGACGACTTGCTCGACGCATGCCCCGTTGCCCCCATTTCGACAACAGCTCGCTGCAGCCCGCGCCGATTCAGAAGGCCGGTCAACGGATCCACATCCGAACTGTCCGCGTCGGAGCCGAGAAGTGAGAGGACGAACTGGCAGGCGAACGGGATGACCACGATCCCGGTGGCGATGATCAGACACAGTGCGGTGGCCAACGCAGGATCCGCGTAGACCGCGACCTTTCGGCCGACCACTGCCAGAACCACGATGGACAGGGCGATGTGAATCGCCTGGAGTCTCGCGTTGTGAAAATACGCGATGTAACCACCGATCAGTATCAATAGCACGCACTGGATCAACCCGATGAAGGGGTCGTTGTTCAAGAACACACCGACAAATACGCCGACCTCGCAGTAGGCGACAAAAAAGTACGACCACCGACGCGTGATTTCGGGCAGAAGGCAGAAGAGCACGATCACCGCGACCGTGACTCCGATGATGACGGCGTTGACGACGCTGGTGACGTGGTTGTGCACGCCCGCGTCGCTGAAGCGCAGCAGAGTCATCGCAACGATGACCGTCGTCAGGGAACCGATGACCAGCAATCGGACGGCTAGCTCCAGGCCCTTCGTGGCGAGGTATCGATTGAAACTGTCGAATTGATCAGGACGCCGATACCACTGAACGAGAAGGTCGAAAGCCGACTTCACAGCTGATTTTTCACGGCCACGCGGAGCGGGCAGAATCGACTGCAGTCGGTCCTGCCCGAACGATGTCATGCGCAGATCATAGGTGCGCAGACCGTCGTTCGGGATCAAGAGCGCAGGATCGAGGCCGCGAATCCGCGGTCGGTGTCAGCGCCGAACGAGGTACGTGTCCATGATCCAACCGTGCTTCTCGCGCAGCTCCGCCCGGCGCGCGACGATCCGATCTTCGACGTCGCGCAGGTTGCCGGAAATCAACTCCTCGTCCGCGGTTCCGAGGTATGCCCCCCACCAGATTTCGGCATGGGCTTCGGCCACCTGAGTGAAGGTGCAATGCGCGTCGAGCATGACGACGGCGTTGTCCACGCCGTCGGGCAATCCCTCGGCCAGTTTGCGGCCGGTCGTGATGTGGATGGGTTCGCCGATTCGGTTGAGGACGATTCGGTGCTGTGCAGCCAACGACTGCACGCTGGTGATTCCCGGGATGACGGAGTAGTCGAACGTCACTTTCCCGCGAGCGAGCACGCGCTCGACGATCCGCAGAGTGCTGTCGTAGAGGGAGGGATCACCCCAGACGAGAATCGCTCCGACGCCAGGTTCGGCCGCGAATTCCGCTTCGAATTTCGCGGCCCGACGCTCGTGCCAGTCCTCGACAACCCCCTCGTAATCGGTCGGGGTTCGGTCCCGCGGCGGGTCCGTGATCTCGACCACCTTGTAGTCGAGGTGAACGTGCTCGTCGAGGATGCCGGTTCGCAAGTCGACCAGAGCCTGCTTCTCGTCACCCTTTCCGATGATGAAGAAGGTATCGGCCCTGTTCATAGCCTTGATCGCCTGAACCGTCACCTGGTCGGGATCACCCGCACCGATACCGATCACCAAGAGTTCGCGCATGTGCCGAGGCTATATTGCCGTGCGCCTTTATTAACCGCGGGAGGTTAATAAAGGCGCACGGCAAGGCAGGCCCTAGACTGATTCCCGTGACTGTCTCCACTGCGTACGAAGACCTCCTCCGGCTCGTCATGGAGACGGGTACCGCCAAATCCGATCGAACCGGAACCGGCACCCGCAGCATCTTCGGTCACCAGATGCGTTTCGATCTTGCCGACGGCTTTCCGCTCGTCACCACCAAGAAGGTCCACCTCAAGTCGATCGTCAACGAGCTCCTGTGGTTCCTGCGCGGCGACTCCAACGTGGCGTGGCTGCACGAGCACGGCGTCTCCATCTGGGACGAGTGGGCCGACGAGAACGGCGAACTCGGCCCCGTCTACGGCGTCCAGTGGCGTAGCTGGCCCACCCCTTCGGGCGAGCACATCGACCAGATCACGCAGACCGTCGAGACCCTGCGCTCCAACCCCGATTCGCGGCGAATCATCGTCTCGGCGTGGAACGTCGCCGACATTCCGCAGATGGCGCTGGCTCCATGCCACGCTTTCTTCCAGTTCTACGTCGCCGACGGCAAGCTCTCCTGCCAGCTGTACCAGCGCAGCGCCGACATGTTCCTCGGCGTTCCGTTCAACATCGCCAGCTACGCGCTGCTCACCCACATGATGGCCCAGCAGGCCGGACTCGATGTCGGCGAGTTCGTCTGGGCCGGCGGCGACTGCCACATCTACGACAACCACGTCGACCAGGTCACCGAGCAGCTCGGTCGCGAGCCCCTTCCGTTGCCGACCCTGAAGCTGAACAAACGCGACTCCATTTTCGACTACACCTTCGAGGACGTCGAGATCGTCGATTATCAGCACCACCCCGCGATCAAAGCGCCGGTAGCGGTCTGACGATGACCGATCGCACAGTCACCCTCATCTGGGCGCAGGCCCACGACGGCGTCATCGGCGTCGACAACACGATCCCGTGGCGCGTGTCCGAGGACATGGCTTACTTCAAACGCGTCACCATGGGACATCCGGTGATCATGGGACGGCGCACCTGGGACTCCATTCCACTGAAGTTCCGGCCGTTCAGCGGGCGTCGGAACATCGTCGTCACGCGCGATCCGCAATGGCAAGCCGAAGGCGCCGAGGTAGTCCACAAGCTGGACGACGCCCTGGCGCTGCCGGACGGTGACGTATTCGTCGTCGGAGGCGGGCAAATTTATTCGGCTGCACTGCCATTCGCGACGCATCTCCTGGTGACCGAGGTCGACCTCGACATCGCCGGTGATGCCTTTGCTCCCGAGATCGGCCCCGAATGGAACCTGAAGTCCGACGAGCCCTGGCAGACCTCGGAGAAGAGCGGGCTGCGCTTCCGCTGGCTGGAATACACGCGCTGACCGACTTCCGCCGATAACGAGGCACCTCGCGAGTGAGTCGGTCATACTCCAAGAACGACATTCACCGCTTCCGAGAGGTCTTCGATGGACAAGAAGTCACTGACCGCTCTCGCTCGCCAACAGTTGAAACTGGCGGGCTCGGCGACCAGCGGTCGCAGTTCACAAACCGTCTACGGCGGCCACCAGCGCAGCCTGCGACAGACGGTGATCGCCCTGAGCGCCGGCAAGAGCCTCGCCGAACACGACAGTCCGGGCGAAGCCACACTGTTGGTCCTGAGCGGGAAGCTGAATCTTGTGTGTGGGAGCGACCAGTGGAAAGGATCCACCGGTGATTTCCTCACCGTGCCGGCCGACCGCCACAGCGTCGAAGCGCTCGAAGACGTTGCATTTCTGCTCACCGTCGCTATGAAGGGTTGAAGTCGGTACCGTCTTCCGGGTGAGCGAAACCGTGATCGAAGTGTCCATCGTCGCAGCCCCGTCCGTTTTGTGGCCCGCCCTGCGCGACCCGTCGCTGATTCGTCGTTGGTTCGGCTGGGAGTACGACGGTCTCGACGACGAAATCGCCCAGATCTACTCCACCGCTGAGGCCGATCCCGAGGCACTGACGCTGAAACTCGGAAACGGTGACCGCTTCTCACTTCTCGAACAAGACGGCAAGACGGTCGTCCGCATCGATCGGCCGGCCAAATCTGCCGACGACGACTGGTACGACGACATCACCGAGGGATGGACGACGTTCCTCCAGTTGCTCAGATTCGCAGTGGAGCACCACGGACTCGCTGAGCGAAGAACCATCTATCTCGACGGCCTGCTGCTCCCTGGCGAGAATGCGGCAACCGTCCTCGGGCTCACCGAAATCGGTTTGGAAGCGGGAAGTCGGTACGCGGCGACAATCGCTCCCGGCGACTATTTCGAAGGCGTCGTCGACTACGTCACCGATCACCAATTCGGGTTGACAGTCGAAGATCTCGGTCCTGGTCTACTCTCTGTCGCGACCCAGTCGGTGACTCCGCAGCGGCCAGACGGAGGCATGTCCATCCTGCTGACCACCTACGCCCTGAGCGATGACGAGTTCGACGAAATCAAGCATCACTGGTCGTCGTGGTGGGAAGGTCGCCGTCAGGAGGGCTGACGTCCCGCGAAGCGATATGCTTCGACCATGGTCGAAGCATCGGGTCACAGTCCGGCACGCACGTTCGGCGAGTTGCTCGACCGCCTGGGCGATTCCAATGCAGACATACCGACACTCCACCGTCTGCTCGAGGCGGTCCTGGTGGTCGGTTCAGGTCTGGATCTCGACCTGACTCTCCAACGGATCATCACTTCTGCGACAACGGTTCTGGATTGCCGCTACGGCGCCCTGGGGGTTGCGGCGCCGGGGGGGCGGGCTCTCGGAATTCGTGTACGAGGGAATCTCCGGGTCCCAACGCGCGACCATGGGACATTTCCCCGAAGGTCATGGCGTTCTGGGTGTTCTGATGAATCACCCGCAGACTTTGCGTGTGGCGCATCTCGGCGACCATCCCGAATCGGTGGGATTCCCCGCGAATCATCCACCGATGGAGAGTTTCCTCGGGGCGCCGATCATGATGCGAGGAAAGGTGTTCGGAAGTATCTACCTGACCGAGAAGCGCGGAAAAGCCGAGTTCACCCAAGAAGACGAGGTCATTCTCGAGGCCCTCGCCATCGCAGCCGGCATCGCTGTGGAAAACGCTCGACTGTTCGAGCAGTCACGAACTCGTGAAAGATGGCTCACCGCAACATCTGCCATTCGCTCGCGGTTGCTGGCCGGTGACTCGCTCGAGGACGGCCTGCAACTTCTTGCCAGTCGCGTTCGGGACCTGACCGGCGTCGACGACGTGATCGTGGTGATCTGCGAGAACGGATACGCACAGGTTCACGCTGCGGCCAGCGCCCGAACTACGTCACGTGGAGTCAGAATTCCAGCGACGACCTATCCGTTCGACGTGGTACGGAGCACTCGAAAGCTACAGGTACTCACCACTTTAGGTGCACTCGCCGAACTGGTGCCGTCGGCCGGAAGTGCGGTCGTGGCACCGATGTGCGTCGCCTCGGGTGTAGTCGGCGCGGTCATCGTGGCGTCGAACTCGACCAACACGCACTGGGATCACGACGAACTGACCCGGATCGAGTCGATGGCCGAACTCGGCTCCGTTGCAATCGAGTTCGACGAGAAACAAAAGGCGCAACGCCTGTTGTCGGTTCTCGCGGACCGCGACCGCATCGCACGAGACCTGCACGACAACGTCATCCAGCGACTGTTCGCGAGCGGAATGAGCCTGCAGAGCACGCTTCCGGACGAGACCCTCCCGGAGTCGGCGCGCGCGATTGTCAAACGATCCCTCGAACAGCTCGACAAGACAGTCCGCGAGATTCGGACAACCATCTTCGATCTGCAAACTCCCACAGCCACCGATTCGTCGAGCCTGCGCCGCCGCCTCCTCGATGTCATCGGCGACGCCACCGCACAGTCCGCCGTGACCCCCAGCGTCCAATTCTCCGGCGCCATCGACACTCTGGTGAATCCCGGGATCCACCAGCACGCCGAAGCTGTGCTGCGTGAGGGGCTGAGCAACGTCCTTCGGCATGCACACGCACACCACATCACCATCGCAGTCACCGCGGACGTCGAATTTGCGATCACGATCGAAGACGACGGCGTCGGACTCCCCTCCGACTTCCACAAGAGTGGACTTCACAATCTCGAGCGCCGTGCCGAACATTGCGGCGGTACGTGCACGATCGTCAACCACGATCCGAGCGGTGCACGCCTGCTCTGGCGAGTACCGCTCGGTCGCACCAACTCGAATCGACCGAAGTCCGGTCGGTAGACCTATCGACTGCCGCTGCGGATTTCGGTGGCCAGCACCGCAGCCTGAGTGCGACGCTGCATGCCCAGCTTCGAGAGCAGACGCGTCACGTAGTTCTTGACTGTCTTCTCCGCGAGGAACAATCGCGCTCCGATCTCCCGGTTGGTGAGCCCCTCTCCGATGAGGTCGAAGACTGCTCGCTCCTGATCGGAAAGTTCGGCCAACGGATCAGCTGTGCGGTCGCTACGGATCCGCTGCATCAGCGCCTCCGTCGCCCGACTGTCGAGCAGTGAACCGCCGCGCCCGACTGTGCGGACCGCAGCGACCAGATCGGTTCCGAGAATCTGTTTGAGGACAAATCCCGAAGCGCCCGCCATGATCGCGTCGAGTAATGCCTCGTCGTCCGCGTACGACGTGAGCATCAGGCAGCGCAGGTTGGGCAGCATCGAGCGCAGTTCGCGGCACAGTTCGACGCCGTTGCCGTCCGGCAGCCGTACGTCCAGAACCGCGACGTCGGCATTGCTCTGCGGTACCGCAGCCAATGCTTCTCCCACGGATGCGGCCTCACCCACCACCACGAAGTCTTCGACCCCGCCGAGTAGGTCGAACAATCCGCGTCTGACGATCTCGTGATCGTCGACCAGGAATATCCGCGTTGTCATCGAACCCCTCCAAAAGACATCTCACGTCGAACGGTACCGGAGATGGTGGACTCAAAAGTCATTGAATGCATTCTCTTCACTTGTTGACGTGCCGGACGATGAGAACCGGGCAATCCGCAGTATGGAGCAGTGCCCGACTGGTCGATCCGAGGAGCATTCCCGCGAATCCGCCGCGCCCACGGCTGCCGACGACGATCAATTGCGCCGTCTCCGCGTATTCGCTCAGCACTCGGACCGGACGGTCACGCGCGACGACTCTCTCGACGACGACGTCTGGGTAACGCTCGGTGAAACCAGCCAATTGCTCGGCAAGAACAACTTCCTCACCTGTCTGGATGCTGCTCCACAGTGGATCGTCGGGGGTGGCGCCGAGGGAGGGCTGCACGCTCACATCGCTCCACACGTTGACGGCGATCAATGTTGCACCCCGAGCGGATGCCTGTTCGAAAGCATGCTCGACTGCCTCGATGCTGCTTTCGGATCCATCGACGCCGACGACGACAGGACCTTCGGTCGGCGGTCGACCATCAAGCGTCCGGCCCCGGACTACCGCCACCGGAGATTCGCCGTGCGAGACGACCGACACCGTCGCGGAACCGACGACCAATCCGGTGAATTCACCATGCCCGCGGGGCCCGAGCGCAATGATGTACGCGCCCTTGGACAATTCGATCAGGCGATCGGAGACGCTGCCGTCGAGTAGTTCGGTGACGATCTGGAGGTCGTCGTCGATGCTTTGCCGCGCGAGGATCTGCGCGCTGTCCAGACGAGCGGTGGCAGTGCGGCGAAGTTCGTCCTTGAAGCTCTCGGCGAGGTACGGCTCGGAGTAGTAGAAAGCGGGGATGTGCACCACCGTCGCGATGTGCAGCGGACGACCGAGCGCCACCGCCGTTCGAGCGGCCCAGACGACAGCCGACGACGCCGATTCCGAGCCGTCCACTGCTACGACTACGGGTTTGGTTGCACTCATGTTCGTCCCTCCACGATCGACCAGAGAATCTCTTCGCCCTCACACTATTGCCCAATGACGGCAAAAAGGATTCATCAGCCGACGCGAGTCCCGAATCGGACATTCCGAGTTCGGGTGGACTGCGGCAACGGCCCCGCCAACATCCCTTTCGGGCGTCAACGAGGCCACCGGTGCCGGATTCGCACGCAAACCCTGGCTACTCGATCCACGTTAGGCGAAGAACCCGACCGGTCAGAAGTGAAAAAAGTCCCATATGAAAGCGCCGAAAATCGGGTTTCGTGCGCAAGAGATCCCGAATCACCCGATCTGCTGTGCGCCTTTATTAACCGCCGGCGGTTAATAAAGGCGCACGGCAGGGTCAGTCACAAATCTTGCGGAACTTCTCGATCAGCTGAACACGGCCGTTGCGATCGGCCGCCAACGGCGTGACGTTGAGCGTCGTGACGCCGGCTTCGGCGAAGGCTGCGACGCGTTCCTTGACGTAGCTCTCGGGACCGATCAACGACACGGCGCGAACCAGCTCGTCCGGGACCGCTGCTGCGGCCTCGTCCTTCTTGCCCGCGAGGTAGAGATCCTGAATCTTCTCGGCGGCCTCTTCGTAGCCGTATCGCACCGCGAGGTCGTTGTAGAAGTTCTTGCCCTTGGCGCCCATACCGCCGATGTAGAGCGCAAGGCTCGGGCGTACCCAGTCGAGCATGTGGTCGACGTCGTCACCGATGGCCAGGGCCGGCGACGCGTACACCTGAAGCTCGCCGAGGCTCGGATCGCGCTTGGCCTTGCCCTTCGCAATCGGCTCGCCCCATACGCTTGCTGCCTTTTCCGGATGGAAGAAGATGGGTTCCCAGCCTTCGGCGATCTCAGCCGTCAGTTCGACGTTCTTGGGTCCGAGCGAAGCGATCAGGATCGGGATGCGCTCACGCACAGGATGATTGATCAGCTTGAGCGGCTTGCCCAGTCCGGTGCCCTTCTCGGCAGGGAGCGGAACCTGGTAGTACTTGCCCTGGTATTCGACCTTCTCGCGGCGCCACACCTGACGGCAGATCTCGACGACCTCACGCGTGCGTCCCAACGGAGCGTCGTACTTGACGCCGTGGAATCCCTCGATCACCTGCGGTCCGGAAGCACCCAGGCCCATCACGAAGCGACCGTTGGAGACGAAGTCCAGGCCCGCTGCCGTCATGGCGGTCAACGAGGGCGTACGGGTGTAGATCTGGAAGATTCCCGAAGCGAGTTCGATGGTGGACGTCTTGGCCGCCAGGTAACCGAGCTGGCTGACCGCGTCGAAGGAATACGCTTCCGGAACGAAGGCGATGTCCAGGCCCGCCTTCTCCAGGTCACCGACCTCTTCGACGGTTTCGGCGAACCCGCCGCTGTAGTTCAAACCCATACCGATACGCACGTTGTAACCCCAATCCAGACGATTGCCGCCGTGTGCGACGCGCACACAGCCTTGGTACTCCCATCGAACACTTAACTCACATCGAACACTACGGAACATGAGTCCGCATTCATGTGACTACCCCGTTCGTATTCGATGACCGAAACGAACGGGGTAGCGGGAGAACCTGGAGAGGTCAGGATTCTTCGGGGCGAACCACCATGACGGGGCACTTGGCCGAAGCGATCAGAGTATTGCTGGTCGAGCCGAGGAGCATGCCACGGAATCCACCACGTCCACGGCTGCCGACTACAACAAGCTGCGCTTTTGCCGACCAGTCCAGCAGCCGTCCTCGTGGGTTGTCGAGGTATACCTCGCGCCGGACCTTCACGTCCGGGTACTGCTCGGACCAACCGGCCAAGCTCTCGCTGAGTACGGCGTGCTCTTCCTCTTCGAGAGACTGCGGGGCAAGCGCAGCTGCCCTCGGGTCTTCGAATGCCGCGCTGCCGAGGTCACTCCACACGTGCAGCGCCACCAACTCGGCGCCGCGGAACGCTGCTTCCTCGAATGCCGCGCCCACCGCTTGCGCGCTGAGCGCACTGCCGTCGACGCCGACCACGACGGGTCCCTCCGAAGGCACTGCGCCGTCGCGGTCCCGCACGACGATGACCGGGCACTTGCCGTGACTGGCAACACCGACCGCTGTATTGCCGAGAACTGCCGTCGCCGCCTTGCCTGAAGCGGACGCTCCGACAACGACCCGCCTGGCCTGCGCCGAACTCTCGATCAACCACTGAGTTGCGCTGCCGATGGCGATTTCGGTGTGAACTTCGAGTTTCGGATCGATCTCACGGGCGAATTGTTCCGCCTCTGCCAAGATCGCTTTTCCCGCCTCTTCGACCCATTCGTACACCCCACCCGCGTCGACGTACGGTCCGCCGAAACCGTAAGGCGCGAAGTCGAGAGCGTGGATGATGTCGAGTCGCAATTCGCGCTGGGCGGCGATTTTCGCGGCCTCGCGGAGCGCAGTGGACGCAGTGTCCGAACCCTCGACTCCGACAACAACACTGTTATGTTCGCGTGAACTCATGTGCCCACCTTCCTGAAGAAGTAACCGAGCCACTTTCACTCTAACCATCCCACTTGTCCGGCTTTTTTGGGGTCGCCCCCTCTTCATTTCGGGGACTTAGGTCCCCGAAACTGTTGACGGATAGGAGAATTAGCAGAGCAATCAGGACCAGGTGTGAACGGGATCTCCCGCCCGCATGTTCTCGACGTAACCGCGGAGCATTCCGGTGAGCGCAGTCGAGCGGTCCGCGCCCGAGGCCTCCGCGCGCGCCACGTGCTCTCTTTGCCAGGCGGCACCGGTCTGCCGATTCAGGCACCGCCCCTCGATGACGCCGAGATACCGATCGCGGGCCGCGGCGGACAACCCGAAGTCCGCCAAACCCTCGTCCGCCAACGGCAGCAGCCTTCGCAGGACCAACTCGTCGGCACCGACCCAACCGATCTCCGGCCAGTACAAAGTTGCGTCGAGTCCGTACTTGGCGCCGATGTGCAGGTTCTCTTCTGCCGCATGGAACGACATGTGCGACCACAGTGGCCGCTCCGCGTTCACCAGCGCCCGAACTGTGCCGTAATAGAAGGCCGCATTGGCCATGATGTCGACGACAGTCGGTCCGGCCGGCAGCACTCGATTCTCGATACGCAAGTGCGGCTTGCCATCCGAGCAGTCGTACACCGGACGATTCCAGCGATATACCGTGCCGTTGTGCATCTGAAGCTCGCTCAACTCCGGAACCCCGCCCGCCGCGAGCACTTCCAGTGGATCGATGTCCGACACGTCAGGCAGCAGGGCCGGGAAGTACCGCGAGTTCTCTTCGAACAAGTCGAGCACCGAGTGGATCCACCGCTCACCGAACCACACCCGCGGCCGCACACCTTGGTTCTTCAGCTCGAAAGTTCTTGTGTCCGTGGCCTGCTCGAAGATCGGGATGCGCGATTCGTGCCAGAGCGCCTTGCCTGCCAGGAAAGGAGAATTGGCCGCCAACGCCACCTGTACGCCGGCCAGACACTGCGCGGCATTCCAATGCGCGGCAAACTCTTCCGGCGCAACGCGAAGATGCAACTGCATGGACGTACATGCCGCCTCCGGGACTACCGAATTGGTATCGGCCCGAAGAATTTCCACGTCGCTGCCAGGTAGCGCGACACCTTCGACGTCGAGTTCGATGTCCTCGCCTCGAGCGGTGAAAATTTGCTCATTGAGCAATTCGTAACGCGGGTTCGCGGTGATCCACTCTCGATCGAGATGCTCGAGTTGCAGGGTCGGCAGCATCCCGATCATCACCATCTCGGCGTCGTGCGCATGGATTCGCGCGTCTGCGACGTCGAGGGAGGCGCGCAGTTTCTTTTCCAATTCGAAAGTTGCATCACCGGTGAGTGGGCCGGGTTCGACGTTCATCTCGACGTTGAACTGTCCGAGCTCGGTTTGGAAAACCGCAGCGTCGTCGATGGATTCGAGCACTTCACGGTTGGACATCGCAGGAGCCATGTCCCCGTTCACCAGGTTGAATTCGATCTCCATGCCCAGCAGCGGCGCCGGTTTGTCGACGGCGTCTCGGAAGTCACCACCGTCGAGCATCTGCTTCATGGCGTCGACGCATGACCGCACTTTCTTGCGAAAGAGCCTACGGTCCGCCCGCGTGAATTCTCGCGCCGTGACTTCTGCACCCATCGCGCATTCCCCCTTCGACGATCAACGTCACTGAAGGCTATCCGGCCGGTGTCACCGACAAACGAGAACTGCGGTGGCACCAGGAAGAATTTCCCGACGCCACCGCAGTTCTCCGAAAGTTTCTCTTACGAGTTGTCTACCCAGGTGACAGCCACGCCGCGAGCCTGCAGCCACGCTGCGGGATCGACCTTTGCGCCGTTCTCGGCAACTTCGAAGTGCAGGTGCGGGCCGGTGGACTGTCCACGGTTACCCACTGTGGCGATCTGCTGGCCAGCATTGACGCGCTGGCCGACGTTGACCTGGTAGTCATTGACGTGGCCGTACGTGGTGACGGTGCCGTCGTCGTGCTGGACGCGAACCCAGAGGCCGAAACCTGACGCCGGGCCGGCGTCGATGACCTGGCCGTCGGCTGCAGCCAGAATCGGCGTACCGATCGGAGCCGCGATGTCGAGACCGCCGTGGTGTGCTCCCCAGCGCGAACCGAAGGTGGAGGTCAGCGTTCCGGACACCGGCTGCACGGTGCGAGCAGAGGTGCCGGGGTTGATCCCCGCGAGGAACTGCTGTGCCTGCGTGTTGAGATCGGCAGCAAAATCGGGAAGCTCGGGAATGTCGAGAGCGGGAAGTGCCGCCAATTCAGCCGGAACGACAACGCCCTCGGGGAGCAGACCCTGCGGGATTTCGATGCCGGCGATGGTCTGTGTTGCCGGCGCCGCAGCAGCGGTTCCTGCACCCATCTGGCCTGCACCGACGAGGAGTGCACCGGTAGCCGCAGCTACGACACCCGCCTTGACACCGGCACCAGGGCCAGCCGACGGGGTGCGGTGGCGGCCGCTTGCTGCCTCGGGATCGATCTCGAAGACAACATCGTCATTGCCCGTGCGGTGGTGGTTTCCCACAGTGTGTACTCCGTCAGTCGTCGGCGTGCAGCGTCCTTCTGATGAAGCCCGCTCCTCTGTCTGCCGAAGAATGTAACAGTTTGATCAAGGCGGCCGCCACCGTTACCCGATCTTGACCAAAACTATTTCTCGCCGTTCTGTCGGCTGGCGTCCAGTTCTGACTTGAATGCGTCGTATCGTGCCCGGTGAGCGGGTCGGCGACGAATGATCGCCCACGCGATACCCAGAACCACGAACCAGATCGGTGTGACGACAAGTGCCTGCAGGGTGTCGTCCTTGGTTGTCAGCGCCCAGAGGATGAAGACGAAGAACGCGAGCACGACCCAGCACATCACGATGCCGCCGGGCATCTTGAACTTCGACGCCTCGTGCAGGTGCGGACGACGCTTCCGGTACACCATGTAGCTCGCCAAAATGATCGTCCACACGAACATGAACAGCAGCGCCGAGATGGTCGTGACGACGGTGAAGGCCTCGATCACGGAATCGCCCGAGAACAGCAGGATCAGCGACGCCAGCAAGAAGATGCAGGAGAACATCAGGGCGTTCGCGGGGACCTTGCGCGAGTTCAGCTTGCCGAGTGCCCGCGGTGCGTCGCCCTCCTGCGCAAGGCCGAACACCATGCGCGAGGTGGAGTAGATACCCGAGTTGGCCGAAGACGCAGCGGAGGTCAGCACGACGAAGTTGATGACAGATGCAGCGATGCCGAGGCCGGCGAGTGTGAACATGGCGACGAACGGACTCTTGTCTGCGCTGATTTCGCGCCACGGAGTCACCGCGATGATCACGGTCAGTGCAACGACGTAGAACAGCAGGACACGAATGGGGATGGAGTTGATGGCCTTCGGCAGGTTCTTCTCCGGGTCCTTCGCCTCGGCGGCGGTGGTGCCGACCAGTTCGATGCCCACGAAGGCGAACACGGCGATCTGGAAGCCGGCCACGAAGCCCATGAATCCGGTCGGGAACATGCCGCCGTCGTTCCAGAGGTTGTCGATACCCGAGGTGGCACCGTTCGGCGCCGTGAACCCGGAGACGACCATGACGATGCCGACGATGATCAGGCTGACGATGGCGACGATCTTGATCAGCGCGAACCAGAACTCGGTTTCACCGAAGGCGCGAACGGTCGGGAGATTGAGGAGCAGCAGCGCCGCGATCGTCAGCAAAGCAGGTATCCATGCCGCGAGACCTGGCCACCAGTATTTGAAGTATCCGGAAATCGCGATGACGTCCGCGATGCCGGTGACGATCCAGCAGAACCAGTAGGTCCAGCCGGTGAAGAATCCCGCCCAAGGGCCCAGCAGATCCGCGGCGAAGTCGGAGAACGACTTGTACGCCATGTTCGAGAGCAGCAACTCCCCCATCGCCCGCATGACGAAGAAGAGCATGAAGCCGATGATCATGTACACGAAGATCACGGAAGGCCCGGCAAGCGAGATCGTCTTGCCCGATCCCATGAACAGTCCGGTGCCGATGGCACCACCAATGGCGATCAGCTGGATATGCCGGTTGGACAGCTGACGTGAGAGGTGGGGGTCTTCGCCGGACGGCTTCGTCAGGTCTGGTGTATTCGCGTGGTCGGACACGGAGGATCCCCCTCGTCATACGGTTCATCCGGGGCATCGAAATCGTGCCCGTCGGGGGAACCTCGGAAAATGTGCTCTCTCAAAGTACGCGTGCACTGGCTCACATCAAGCATCGGAAAGCGGACGCCGATAACCTGTCGAGGTGAACACTGACAGCACGGCCCATCAAGACGGACATATCGCCGCGACGCTGTTCGATTTCTCCGGAACCCTCTTCCGTTTGGAGGAGAGCGACGATTGGACCGAGCACCTCGTCGATCATCAAGGCGATCCGCTCGACGTGCACGCTCAAGCCGAGTTGATGCGTCGGATGACCGCGCCGGTGGGCAGAACCGTCGAGATGGACGAAGCCGGGATCTACGCGTGGGAGAACCGCGACCGGGATCCGAAGTTGCATCGTCAGGCTTACCTCGACGTGTTGAGTAAGTCCGGGGTGCCCGATCCCGTTCGAGCCGAAGCTTTCTACGCGCTGCTGGTCGATCCGGACCAGTGGTCGCCGTACCCGGATACCGGTGAGGTCCTGAAGTCATTGTCGGAGAAGGGCGTACGCACTGCCGTCTTGAGCAACATCGCCTTCGACATCCGTCCGGCGTTCGTCGACCGCGGCTGGGACGTCTGGGTCGACGAGTTCGTCCTGTCGTTCGAGGTGGGTGCAGTCAAACCGGAACCCGCGATCTTCGAATACGCCCTGGCACAGCTGGATGTGGATGCGGCGCAGACCCTGATGATCGGTGACAGCGACGTCGCCGACGGCGCGGCCCGAGACGTCGGTTGCCAGTTCGCACTCGTCGATCCCCTGCCGACGACCGAACGCCCGCACGCGCTACTCGACGCAGTGCGGAAGTTCGGGCTTCTGTAGGGAGCGCTCAGACGCCTTCGGTGAGTTCGCGCAACGACGCGTAGCGCTCGCGCACGTGGGGAGCTGGTTCGGCGTCGAATCGTCGCTCTTCCGGTTTCGGCCACACCGGCGGCTGCGTGTCCCCGGACAGTGCCCATGCTGCTTGCCTGCATGCCCCTTCGGCGACGTACTCACCCGGAGCAGGGATTACGACCGGAACTCCGAGAATTGCCGGCGCAATCTCACAGAGAGCGCGAGACTTCGCTCCGCCTCCGACGAGGAGAACTCGCTTCACCTCGACGCCCTGACGAACCAGATCGTCGACGCCGTCGGCCAAGCCGCACAGGAGCCCTTCGACTGCCGCGCGCGCGAAATGCGCCGGCGTCGAGTTCTGCAGCCGGAAGCCGTGCATTGCTCCCGTGGCGTCGGGGCGGTTGGGCGTCCGCTCGCCCTCGAAGTACGGAATCATGACCAGTCCGTCGTTTCCGAGGGGCGCGGTCAACGCCAACCGGGACAGTTCGGCGTGATCGACACCGAGAATGGACGCTGTCGCATCAAGAATGCGCGCGCCGTTGAGAGTGCACACCAGCGGCAGGTGCAGGCCGGTTGCGTCCGCGAATCCTGCCACGTTTCCACTGGGATCGTGTGTGGGGGTGGCCGATACAGCCGACACGACGCCGGATGTTCCGATCGAGATCATCACGTCACCGGGGACTGCTCCCAAACCCAGTGCGGCTGCGGCATTGTCACCCGTACCCGGTCCGATGATTCCCCCGGAGTCAGTGCTTCCGATCTTGTCGTTCGGCGATGCAACTCGGGGAACATGGGGGGTGCGATCGCGAAATGCCAACGCCAGCAAGTCGGTACGGTATTCGCGCGTCGAGGCAGCGTAATAGCCGGTTCCACTTGCGTCGCCCGCGTCTGTGGCGAGCTCCTCGATTGAACCGGACCCGCCCAATTTCCAGGACAGCCAGTCATGCGGAAGACACACCGCGGCAGTGCGATCGGCGTTGCCTGGCTCGTGATCTGCGAGCCATCGAAGCTTGCTTGCCGTGACCGCGGCGACCGGAACTACGCCAACCGCGTCGGCCCACGCCTTCGATCCGCCGAGTTCTTCGACCAGATCCGTCGCAGCCTTCGCCGAACGAGTGTCGTTCCACAGCAGCGCCGGCCTGACGACCTCGCCGCCGCTGTCCAGACACACCATGCCGTGCTGTTGAGCTCCGACGGATACCGCTGCGACGTCGCCGAGCCCACCCGCCGCGGCGATTGCATTGTCCATCGCCTCGAGCCAGCATGTCGGATCTATCTCGGTACCGACGGGATGGGCCGCCCGTCCTTCTCGTACCAGTTCTCCCGAATCGGCATCACGGACAATGACTTTGCACGACTGGGTAGACGAATCGATACCGGCTACGAGGGTCACACTGGCGTCCTTTCCGAAGGACCGTCAGCTCGCGTTGGCGACCGCGGGCATCCGGTTGCTGCGCTTACGCAGCGATCGCACATATTCTGCGCGCTCGGTCTCCGTCATTCCACCCCAGATGCCGTACGGCTCGTGGACGGAGAGTGCGTGTTCGCGGCACTGCTGGAGCACGGGGCACGTCGCGCAGACCTTCTTGGCGTTGCGTTCACGGTTCTCGCGAGCGTGTCCACGCTCGCCGTCCGGGTGGAAGTACACCGCGGAATCGTGCCCACGGCACGCTCCCTGCAGCTGCCAGTCCCACACTTCGGCGGTCGGGTACGGCATCGGAAGGTGCTTGTGCATGATGGCGACCTCAATTCCTTACTCGGGTGAAACGGATTCGGGGGACTCTGGGCTGACGCCGGGTCGGGCTTATCGACGCCTGGCCGATTGGCCGAGTCGATGTGCACAGACCGTTGCGAGTTCGCCGGTGACCGGCGGAGTCAGCGCTACGACGCCGTCGTCGAGAATTGCCTGCAGCCTGCGGAAATACTCGTCCGGGGCGAGGCCGAAGGTTACAAAGATCTCTTCGTCAGGTCCACCGTCGAACTGCTGCCACTTACGTGCGAACTCGACGATCTCTTGTGTATCGGTGCGGCTCATCAGGTTCTCCCCTGTTTGTGCGCCCTGCTTCACAGAAACTGCGACTCGTCTCCTCGGACGCCCGTGGCAGTGAGTCAAGACACAGACTATGCCTACTTCTGCTTTTTCACAAGACCTACTTACGTCTTTTTGTGGACAAAGTATGCGAACTTTCGCACGCTGAAGTTACCGACGAGGAATGCTTGAATAGGACAATGACCCGACCGTCCACGACTCCGGCTACCGCGGGAGAGGTATTCACGCTGATACGCAGCGGTTCCGCGACCACGCGCAGCGAGATCGGGAAGCTCACCGGCCTGTCCAGGACGGCGGTATCGGCCAGGGTTGCAGCACTTCAATCGCTTGGTTTGATCGCCGATGACGACGAGGGCCCGTCGACGGGCGGCCGGCCGCCGTCCACTCTCACCTTCGCGAACTCGTCCGGCGTGGTTCTCGTCGTGGCAATCGGTCGATCGCGGGCACAACTTGCCGTCACCGACCTGGCGGGCACGATCCTCGCCGCAGAAGACATCGACAAGTCGGTCGGGGTCGGCCCCGACGAACTGATGCCCGAAATTGCCGAGCATCTTTCGTCACTACTGGCCCAGGTCCAACGCGCGTCTACCGAGGTCATCGGAATCGGACTGAGCATTCCCGGAACGGTCGACGTCGCCGCGGGAGCGAGCCTCGACTCTCCGATGATGGCGGGATGGGACGGCGTCGCTCTTGCCCCCTATCTGGCATCGGTGACCACGGCGCCACTGTTTGCCGACAACGATGCCAACGTGATGGCCCTGGCCGAATTGAGCGAACGACGCGAGAGCGCGCCCAACCTCCTGATGATCAAGGCGTCAACCGGCCTCGGCGCAGGAATCGTCATGGGCGGAATCCTCCAACGCGGTTCACTCGGAGCGTCCGGCGAGATCGGGCATACCAAAACCGCTGCAGCGCGGGGCATGAAGTGTCGCTGCGGCGATGTCGGCTGCGTCGAAACCGTCGCCAGCGGTTGGGCTCTCGTGCACGCCCTCCGAGATCAGGGCCGAAGCGTCGGGCACGTGCGTGACGTCGTCCGCCTCGCCCTGGACGGCGACAGCGAAGCCCGCCGGCTCATCAGAAGCAGCGGCCGACTGATCGGCGACGTCATTTCCGGCGCGGTAAACCTCCTCAATCCCGAGGTCCTGATCATCGGCGGCGACATGGCCGAGGCAGACGAGCTCTTCCTCGCCGGACTCCGGGAGTCCGTCTACGGCAACGCAACGGCGCTTGCCACCCGAAAACTTCAGATCGCTTCGGTCAGCCACGGCGCACAATCCGGGATCCTCGGTTGTGCGGTTCTCGTCCTCGACCATCTGCTCAGCGCCAGGGAAATCGATCTGCGGATCGCCGCGTCGCTCCACACCTGAGCAACTGAGTTCTCGCATGCTCTGCGCCAAATAATCAGACCTTTCCGGCACCCCTTGTGTTGACGCTCACACTTCTGCATAATTCATTACCTACCGATCATTCGGTTGCCAATATCGACAATGAGATCGCGCAGGAACGCTCCGAGTCAGCCAAAAGCATGCACCGAGCACACCGGCAACGTCGCAGATCGAACAGCGTTTCTCCCCTGTTCCGACTTCGCAGTTCACCGCGCCGGTGAACCACGTGACTGGCAGAAAGTAGCTCGATGACCACAACCAGAACTGGCACCAAGCCCGCCGCGAAGCAGTACGACCGCGCCGCGATGGCGTCGATGGTCGGCACCACCGTCGAGTGGTACGACTTCTTCATCTACGCCCAAGCCGCAGCCCTGATCTTTGCCGACCTGTTCTTCAAGCCGATGGGCTCGGCAGGCCAGATCGTCTCCTACGTCACGGTCGGCATCAGCTTTGTCTTCCGTCCTCTCGGCGCCATCGTGGCCGGATATCTCGGCGACAGACTCGGCCGTAAACGTGTCCTGGTCGCGACGTTGGCGATGATGGGGGCCGCGACGGTTCTCATCGGCGTGCTGCCGACGTATGCCTCGATCGGCATCTGGGCGCCGATCCTGCTGATCCTTCTCCGAATCGTGCAGGGATTCTCGACGGGCGGCGAATGGGGTGGGGCTGCTCTTCTTGCCGTCGAACACGCACCCACCAAGCGTCGAGGATTCTTCGGAGCGTTCGTCCAGATGGGCGTACCGCTCGGAATGTTGCTCGCCACCGGCGTTTTGGCACTGTGCACGTTCACCCTCACGGACGAACAGTTCACCACCTGGGGATGGCGAGTGCCGTTCCTGCTCAGCGTCGTGCTGATCGGCGTCGGCTTCTACATTCGAAGCAAGGTTAGCGAGTCACCCGTGTTCGCCGAACTCAAGGAACGCCGCACCGAGAGCAACACGCCTATCCGAACTCTGTTCAAGAAACACCCGAAGCAGGTCGTACTCGCGGCCCTCTCCTTCATCGGCACAAACGGCAACGGCTACATGGTGATCGGCGGATTCATCGTCGCGTACGCAACCAAGACCTACGGCCTGGGTAAGACCGAACTACTGATTGCCACGCTCGCAAGTGCAGTCACGTGGGGCGTTTTCACCATGATCGGCGCTTACTGGTCGGATCGGCGCGGCCGCACCACGGTGATGAACGTCGGCAACCTCGCAATGATCCTCTTCGCGGTGCCGTTCTTCCTCCTCATCGACACCGGCAATCTCGGCTGGATCTACGTGGCAATGATCCTGTTCTCGGTCGGACTCGGACTGTCGTACGGACCTCAACCGGCATTGTTCGCCGAACTGTTCCCAGCTTCGATCCGCTACAGCGGCGCGTCGATCTCCTACGCCGTCGGCACCATTTTCGGCGGCGCCTTTGCTCCCACCGTCGCCCAATGGCTCCTCGGCAAGACCGGTGGCACTCTTGCCATCTCGATCTATCTCGCCCTGTTGGCCGCAGTGTCGTTCGTCGCCACGATGCTCATCAAGGACCGATCTGGACGAGATCTGATGGTGTAATCGGCCTGAATGAGAACGCCCCACGGCGACGCGATGCCGGAGTTTGTCAGCCGAACTTTCGAATGGCGAACTCCGGCAACGTCTTCGCAGTATTCGCGGAGCGTACGATCTTGTGGTTCTTGCCTCTCATCAGCGCCAGTTGGATCCGCGATTCGATCCAGAACGCACCGCGTGGCGATCGGTTCCAGGTCTTGTGCAGCAACGTCTTCGTCGCTGCGACGGCGTCCGGCGAGCGAGTCATGATCTGCAACAACAGTTCCTGTGCCGGTTTGATCGGATTGTCACTTACTCCGCTCACGAACCCCCACTCGAGAGCCTGATTTCCATCGAACAGTTCAGCAGTCATGGCGAGGCGTTTCACGACGTCCATCGCCGCGAGTTCGCGCATCGTGACCGTTCCGGTCATGTCGGGGATCAATCCCCACTTCGCCTCCATCACCGAGAACGTGCAATCAGGGGTGGTGAATCGAAAGTCTGCGGCGAGCGCCAATTGCAGTCCCCCGCCGAAGCAGTGGCCGTGAACGACCGCGATGACCGGCACGGGCAATTCGCGCCACACCCAGCACGCACGTTGAAAGAGGTTGGTCTTCTGACCGGGAAATTTCGCAAAGGCCTTGGCCATCCGGCTCGGCTGCTTGCCGGCAGAAGCGAAGTCCAATCCGGCCGAGAATGCGTCGCCCGCGCCTTGCAGAACCACGCCCCGGATCGAACGATCAGTTCTGATCGTTCGGGCCGCGTCCACCAGCGCGTCGAGCATGTCCAGATCGAGACCGTTGAGTTTCTCCGGCCGGTTCAGCGTCACGTACGCCACCGACTGCACTACCTCGACACGAACACGATCACTCACGGCAACTCCTTCGATTCGACATATCCCCGACGAACTTACCTGAGAGTAAGTTCGTCGGGGATTCGTCATACCATCTCGGCAAGAAGTTCCATCGTCACTTGCCCGGCCGGATCCGAATCAGTGGATGAAGGCACGGCCACGACGGTGTCCACGCCCACCGCTCGATACGCCTCGAGTTGCTCGCGCGCATCGGCCGCGGTTCCCACGATTCCCACCGTCGCGACCATCGCGTCCGAGACCTGACTCAAGATCTCTCGAGGCGCGGTCCCGGCCCTGGCTTCCTCGATCACGGATGCAAACCCTGCTCGCACGAACATGTCCGAGTACCCGGGGGCAGCGAGATACGGCACAAGCCCACGTCTGAGCTGATCGATCGACATCTGAGTTGGGCCTTCGGTTGCCACGGCCGCCGGCGCCCAAACCGACACCTGGGGCATTGGCGTTTCCATTTCAGCCGCGATTTCCTTGCACCGTGCGATCAGGCGCCCCGCTTGCTCCGGGCTGACCAGATTGAGCACCAGTTCGTCGCCCAACTCCACCGCGGCGCGAAGGGCCTTGTCTCCGAAAGCTGCAACGATCAGCCGCCCACCCGGCGGCTGAAGTCGCAGCCGATATCCGCTGGTCCGCATCACCGTTCCGGCGACTTCGCCCCGCTCGCCGTTCATGAGCGCTCGCACACCGCGGGCGGACTCCGCGAGTGCACGTGCTGCCCCGGATCTGCTTCGCCCATGCCATTTTTCGACCACGACAGCGCTGGACGTGCCCAACGCTATCGACACGTGACGCCCGGTCAGGTCGGCTACCGACGCCGCCCCGATCGCGATCATCGCCGGATCACGAACCGTCACCGCAAGCGGGCCGACCACCAACTCGGAGTGCTCGAAGCCGGCGCCGACTGACGTCGCCAGAGCAAAGGCGTCGTACGTCGCCATCTCCCCCACCCACACTCGGCCGAACCCCAGTTTGTCGGCGAGGCGTGCAGTAGTGGTCACCTCCCGCGGCGGACGGTCCTGCCACAAACCCAAGGAGATGTCGATCGTCGGCAGTCGGCTCCTCGAAATCCCGCTTTTCGAAATCCCGCTATTCGAAATCGGAGACAAGACCCATTCCCTTCAAGAGTGTCGGACGGTCGTAGTATTCGAGCCACTCTGTGACCAGGCCGTCTGCCATGCTGAGGATTCCGACAACAGGAACGACGCCGTGGGTCCCGTCGAAGTGGAAATCGTCCACTCGCTGTACAAAAACCCTGCCGTCGATCACGCCGAGCGACTCGATCTTCAGGGTGATCCGTTCACACTTGCTTGCCAGCAATGCAATTCGGCCCGCTACAGCCTCCTTGCCGACAAGAGGTTCCTGCATCACGCTGTGGAGCACACCGCCTTCGGCGAACAGATCGACGACGCGTGCCCAGTCCATGACGTCCCACGCCTGGAACATCTCACGCGCCAACGCAAGCTTGTCACTGTCGTTCATCACACTCATGCCACACTCTTCTGTCGAAGCTCACGCTTGAGGATCTTTCCGGTCGAATTGCGCGGCAGTTCTTTCCGAATCTCCAGCCGCTCGGGAAGTTTGTACGACGCGATGCGCTTGTCTTTCAGGAACGCAACCAGAGCATCGAGTTCGAGTTCCGTCTCGGGTCGAAGTGTCACCACTGCTGCGACGCGCTCACCGAGCACTTCGTCGGGGTCGCCGATGACGGCCACGTCCGCGACGGCCGGATGCTCGGCGATCAACCCCTCCAATTCGGCCGGAGCGATGTTCATTCCACCGCGGATCACCAGGTCCTTGCCGCGATCCAGGTACCGGAGGAATTGTCCGTGATCACCGGCAATCTCGAAGATGTCTCCGGTGCACAGGAATCCGCGCTCGTCGAACGGTGACGGCCGATCGCCGAGATAGCCGGCAAAGACCGTCGGTCCGCTGATTCGCAACTCACCCGGGTGCCCGACTTCCGTGATGTCCTCGCCAGTGACCACGTCGACCAAGCGAACGTCCATCCAGTCCGAGATCCTGGTGCTCCAGCGAAAGTTCTCGACACCGAAACGAGGGAAGTACCGTGCGCGGTCGTCCGGATCCGGCATGTCCGCAGGCGAGGAGAGCAGACTGATGCCTTCGTTGGATCCGAAGAAGTTGATGACTCCGATTCCATATCGCTCCTGCCATCCCCGCACCATCGGAGGTTGCAGTGGCACAGAACCCGAACCGATCCGCGTCAAGCTCGACAGATCGACCGCCGCGAGCATCGACTCGTCGGCAAGCAGCATCCACAACAGAGCAGGCGGCGCTACCGTGTATGTCACCCGCTCGGCCTCGATCTGTCCGAGGAACACTCGAAGGTCGAACGGGTGGTGCTGTACCAGTACACATCCCGTGCGGAGCCAGGGCAGGAACATTCCGTTGATTCCGGCCATGTTGACCATCGGGAACGGGTTAAGCAGGACGTCGTCGACGACGATGTCGGGAGCATCGATCGTGGCCCAGCAGATGGCCAGCCACTCGTAGTGCGAACGTGGGACCCCCTTCGGCTCGCTTTCGGTTCCGGAGGTCCAACAGATCGTCATCGCGTCGTTGGGGTCGTTCGGATCTTCGGTGTTTCGTCTGGCCAGAGCACTTCGCTGCGATTCGGTGGCTGCGCGAGGACTCAGCCCCACGACGCCGGTGGGAAGCTCAGCCGGAAGCTCTGATTCGGGAGCGTAGACGAATACCGATCTCAGAGAGGCAATCCGGGATCTGATTGCAGCGATCTCCGTAGCCGGGAATCTGTCGCCGAAGCTGGGCACGGTGACAAATGCTGCAAACGCCGCCTGGTTGGACATTCCTTCCACTTCACGTTCGCGGTACTGCATGGGCAAGGGTGAGACCACGATCCCCAGCGACCACGCTGCAAGGTAGACCTCGACCAGTTCGACGGTGTTAGGCATCTGAACGCCCAGAACGTCTCCCCGGCCCAAGCCTGCCTCGGTGAAGCGCGCAGCGAGCGAGATGACTTCGCTCTCCAGTTGGTTCCAACTGAGGCGTCGTGGATCTCCGCCGGACAACTCGCTGCGGTTCGCCGGATCAACTACGGCAAGCTCGTCCCCTCGGGCCCGCACCTGCGCCCGGAACACGTGATCGATCGTCTCGTCGGACCACCACCCTTTCGAGGTGTATTCGTCCACCTTGACGCGAGGATGCAATCCCCTGTGTGTCTTGTTCATTCGCGCACTCGATTCAGTTCTCGTAACGGCCGGAAATGTCGATCACGTCGCCCTGCTTCTCGAACGCCTGAGTAGCGGCATTCCACTCGAACGGCTGAAAGGCCAGGATTCCCAACGCATGGTCCGCGGTCATCGTGAACTTGATTCCGTCGATGAACATCGGCGGGTGGTAGTCCTGCGTTCGCGCGGCACTCATGATGGTGGCACGCGAGAGTCCGTCGGATGACTGAGAGGCCCGAGTGAAGTTGTCCACCAACAGGTCACCGATGGCCCAGCCGTTCACGGTGTAGCTGTTGGTCGGGGAATCTGCACCGTG
Source organism: Rhodococcus sp. AQ5-07 (assembly GCF_009707305.1). Classification (NCBI taxonomy): domain Bacteria; kingdom Bacillati; phylum Actinomycetota; class Actinomycetes; order Mycobacteriales; family Nocardiaceae; genus Rhodococcus; species Rhodococcus sp. AQ5-07. The sequence continues at coordinate 3,250,239 of NZ_CP046099.1, forward strand.
AGCCGCTGCACCGGCGAGATAGTCGCGCACCGCCGCGTCGTCCTTGTAGAGAGCGTTGTTGGGATCCTTGAGCCACACCATCACCTGCTGCCCGTCGGCAGCATCACCGGCGGGTGCATACAGGGTCGCACCGTCGACGCAGTTCGACGGCTGAATCACGGTGTCGGGCTTCCATCCGACACGTCCGATCGCCTGAGTGATCGCGAGGCAGTCGGTAGTGACACCGGCGACCACCAAAACCTCGGCGCCGCTGGCCTTGAGAGTCGAAGCCGCCGTCTTGGGGTCGGTCAGCGCCTCCTCCGCCGCGATCTCGAAGTTGGTTCCTTCGATCGCGGACTTGAAGCCGTTGGCGATTCCCTGTCCGGACTCGGTCTGGTTCGTGGCCAGTGCGACCTTGGCGCCGTTCGGATACTTCTTCTTCAAGCTCTCGACCACTACCTCCATCTCGACGCCCGGATCCGGTAGATACTCCGTGGTCCACGGGAAGTCTTCGATGACCCGAAACTCGGGCATGCCTGCCTGCGCGAAGAGCAACGGCACGCAGGCAGTGGTCTGATCGTCCGCGATGGCGTTCAACTGCCCGGCCCCGAAGGTTCCCAGAACGTCGACCTTGTCCTTCTGAATGAACTCTCCGACGTTGGCTTTGGCGCGCTCCGGGGAGAATGCATCGTCCTTGACCACGACGTCGAGCTTGACGCCGCCGACGCCGCCGGCCGCGTTCTCCACCTCGAACCGTGCTCGCATTCCTTCGATCACGTTGCCGACGGCATCGGCGAGAGGGCCGGACGTCGGCCCACTCCATCCCACCGTGAGATTGTCGGTGATCGGCGCTGCGGCACCGCTGGGATCACTGCAGTCGTCGACCGATACTGCGCCGGCCGATGTCGACGTGTTGCTCTCTGCGTCGGAGCTACCTCCGCAGGCCGAAAGGAGTAGTGCCGCAGCGGCGATGACTGCGGGAATCGTGGTCTGCCTTTTCATATCGTCCAGTTCCTTGCTGTGAGTTGAGGGAAACGAGAGTGGGCGAGGGAGACGGCGCTCAGGTGCGAGGTTCACCCTCGCGATACTTGGGATGATCTGCGGGAACCACGAGGACGAACCGTCGGAGCACGCTGTTGATCCGTCCGACGATTCCGTCCGGCATCAAGAACACGATCGCGATCAGCACCGCGCCGAACACCACTCCCGACACGGGGCCGTCGGTGACGCTTCCGGTGTAGTACGGCAAGAACACCACTGCCGTTGCCCCAACGATCGGGCCGAATTGGGTTGCGATTCCGCCCAACACCAGTCCGGTGATGAACTCGATCGACTTCATCAGCGAGAAGGATTCGGGTGAGAGCGCGCCGATGTACATCGTGAACAGTGAACCTGCCAGGCCCGTGATCGCGCCGGAAAGCCCGAAAGCGAGAATCTTGACCCGCGCGACGTTGATGCCGTTTGCGCTCGCCGCGATCTCGTTGTCACGCACCGCGACCATAGCCAGACCGAATCGACTCTTGACGAGATTGCGAATCAGGAGCATGACGATCGCCAGAGTCACCACCGACACCCAAAAGATCCAGAGGTAGGTGTCGGCTCGGGTCAACCCCGTCCATTTCGGCGGAACGAGCAGATTTGCGCGAACCACCATTCCGGCGGCACCACCGGTCAGATCCCCGGTCTTGCGGATCACCTCGGGAAATGCAACAGCGACGGCGAGTGTCACGAGAGCCAGATACAGCCCCTTGATCCGCAACGAAGGAAGACCGACGAGAAGCCCTAGTACAAAACACAATACGACCGCCATCGGGATCGTGGTCAACGGCGAGTATCCGCGATCGACGATCAGAACGCCGGTCGTGTACGCGCCCAGGCCGAAGAAGGCAGAATGGCCGATCGACAGAAGTCCGGTGTATCCGCTGACGATATTGAGTCCCGCAATGGCAATCGCGATGATGAAGACGCTCGTGAACTGCCCCACGCGAAACGGCGCGCTCTGTGACGCGAGAAGCAACGCACACACGGCAGCCACCAGCAGAACCAACTGGAGTATCCGGTACGACGTCGATCCGGCGACCACTACCCGCGGTCGCCTGACTGCCTTTTCGGCGACGGTGGGTTCATTTCTCTCGGCAAGCGTCGTCATACCCGCTCCAGTTTCTTGGTACCGAACAGTCCATTGGGTCTGACGAAGAGGATCACCACGATGATCAACAGGGCGGATGTCTGCTGCAGCGAGCCGCCGATGACCGAAATGTAGCCGCTGAGCATCGATTCCAGGACACCGATCGTCAACCCGCCGACCACGGCGCCGACGAGACTGTCCAGGCCGCCGAACAGCGCTGCGGCGGATGCTGCGATGAAGATCGGGAACATGGTCGTGAGACCGAGTTGTTGCGGCGAGAGCGGAGTGACCAGGACACCGGCCAGGGCACCGATGGCAGCTGCTACTCCCCAACCGATTGCGAGTATCCGGCTGGTCGGAACTCCGGCGAGAGTGGCAGATTCGGCATTGTCCGCGACGGCACGCATGTGCAGACCGACTCTCGTCTTGCGAAAGAGCAAGGACATCAACACAAGTAGGACAACGAGCGCCACCAGTACGCCCAGTGCGTCGCCGTAAACACGCGCACCCCCCACCGAGATGTAGTCGGTCGGACCGTTGGGGAACGGGCTCGGCATTATCTTGGTATCGCTCCCCCAGAGCATTCCGGCCAACGAGTTGAGCCCGGTGAACAATCCCAGTGCCACGATCAGCACTGCCATGTCGCTTCGACGCTGAACCGGACGGATGAGCAGACGCTCCATCAATGCTCCGAGCAGGAACCCCAAAGCCAGGGCCGCTCCGATCGCCGACCAGATCGGCCAGGACATCGTCGTTAGCCACCAGGCGACAAAGGTTGTGAACAGGGCCAACTCGCCCTGAGCGAAGTTGATCGTGCCGGTGGCGCGAAACACCACCACTAGTGCCAGCGCGAGAATTGCGTAGATCGATCCGTTGGTCAATCCGGAGATGAGTCGTTCGAGAAAGAGTGTCACCGTTTACTCCTGGTACCCGAGGTAAGCGCTGCGCACGACGTCGTCGGAACGAAATTCCTCGGGCGTTCCGGCAGCGACGATGGTGCCTACGTCGAGCAGGAAGACCTTCGACGCGAGTTTCATCGCGAGATCGGCGTTCTGTTCCACGATCAGCAGTGCAGTTCCGTCGCTGCGGTTGATCGCACCGAGCGTGTCGAACAATTCGGCAATGACGATGGGCGCCAGACCCAGGCTCGGTTCGTCGCACAAAAGAAGGGTGGGACGGCTCATCAATGCCCGTGCGACCGCGAGCATCTGCTGTTCACCGCCTGACAGCGAACCGGCCAACTGTGTGGACCTCCTCGCGAGCACGGGGAATGTCTCACACCACCGCTCGATGTCGGCTTCGATCTCCGCCTTGTCCTTACGAAGGGCAGCGCCGACGAGCAGGTTGTCACGCACCGACAGTTGACCGAGAGTTCCGCGGCCCTGTGGGACAAGGCTGACGCCGGCGGCCACGGCGCGTTCAGGTTTGGATCCCAACGGCGAACCGTTGAAGGTGATCGTTCCCTGATGCGGGATCAATCCGGCAAGCGCGCGCATCATGGTGGTCTTGCCTGCACCGTTCGCGCCGAGAACGACAGCGACCCCGCCGGGTTCCACGTCGAGCGAAATCCCGTGCAGTACATTGCCTCGCCCGTAACCGGCATGCAGATCGTCGACGCTCAGCAGGGTCATGCCGCACGCCCCAGATATGCGTTGATTACGGCGTCGTCCTGCTGGATCTCCGCCGGGGTTCCCTGGGCAATTTTGTGGCCGAAGTTCAGGGCGACAACGTGATCGGAGATCCCGAGCACCAATCCCATGTGGTGTTCGACCAGAAGCGCGCCGAAGCCGAAGTCGTCGCGGAGCGAGACGATCAGTTCTCCCAGTTCTTTGACTTCACTGTGCGTGAGCCCGCCGGCAGGTTCGTCCAGCAGAAGCAGCGAGGGCTCGGACATCAATGCCCGTGCCAGTTCGACACGCTTGAGAGTTCCGAACGGTAGACCGGACGCGGGTGCATTCGCGACGTCGACGAGTTCGAGACGTTCGAGCAGGTACCAGGCCTTCTCTCGAAGTTCTCGGACTCGGGCACGCGCCGGAGGCAGGCCGAGAAGCCCACTCGCGAGCCCGAAGCGACCTCGCGACGATCCACCGACCATGGTGTTGTCGAAGACACTCATGCCGCCGAACAGCGCGAGATTCTGAAAAGTTCGAGCGATTCCTGCAGATGCCAACGCATAGGGACGCAATCCCAACAGGTCGGTTCCTTGCCAGGTGATGACACCGCGACTCGGTTCGTAAATCCTTGTGATGCAGTTGAACAGCGTGGTCTTACCAGCGCCGTTCGGCCCGATGAGTCCGCAGATCTGTCCCGCGCGGACGTCGAAGCCGACGGCGTCGAGAGCCGTGACTCCGCCGAATTCGATCGACACATCGGAAAGCGTGAGTACGACCGGTGCATTCCCAGGTTGTGCGGGTGGTGTGTTTCCAAGCATTGGTTTCACCTCCTCGTGACACTTCAATTAACAGTGTGATAGAGATTACTACAGTAAACAGAGGCACTCCGTCAACGTGCGGCCCCCGATCCGGAGCCGAGAAGGGACATCATCGTGAGGTCCAACAACATTCACGCAGTCGACAGCGGCGGGGGCCCAGACGTCAGGGACTACAGCCCGGTCGACGCTCTCGTCGCCAAGCAGGAAATCTACGAGGTTCTGGCTCGTTTCCTCCGAGCCGCAGACCGCGGCGACGTCGAGGACGCCAGGCGGTGTTATCTGCCCGGCGCAACCGAAGACCACGGGGGTGTCTTCACCGGCACCGCCGACGACTACATCGACCACATCGCCGGGGCCATCACCCACCCACGATCGCTGACCACCCACGCAATGACCAACGTCTTGGTCGAACTCGACGGGGATACAGCACACGTCGAGTCCTACGTGCTTGCCTTCGCACGAATCAAGACCTCGGACGGAATAGCCGACACACTCACCGCGGCGCGCCTGATCGACCGCTTCGGTTTCGAGGACGGCAAGTGGGGAATCCGCCACCGCGCACTGCGGTGGGACTGGAACCACGACATGGCCACAGCCGAAGGCTGGATCTTCGGGATGCTCGCGCCTGAAACGTCATTGAAGAAGAGCAAGAAATTCCCCGACGACCTCATCTACACCCGACAGACACAGGAGAACTCATGACAACCTTTCGCGGAACTCCGGTCGAGGGTGCGACCGTCCTCGTCACCGGCGCCAATCGAGGCCTCGGGTTGGCCTTCGTCCAACAGGCGAAGTTGATGGGCGCAGCCAAAATCTATGCGGGGGTGAGAAATCCCGACGAGGTGCCGGCCGAACTCCGAGCCACCGGTGCGCACATCGTCGAACTCGACGTCACCGATCCAGGACTCGTCGACACTGCCGCCGGGGCGTGCGGTGACACCACGGTCGTCGTCAACAACGCCGGGCTGTTCACCGGGAATCGGCTGATCGAGGCCGACGACCGAGAGGCCGCTCGAGCCGAGATGGAGGTCAACTACTTCGGACCGCTGACGATGATCCGAGCCTTCGCGCCGGTCCTCGCCGCCCGCGGCGGAGGATCGATAGTCAACGTCTTGTCAGTCGCCGCAATCGCACCCACCGCCTTCATGGGCGGCTATTCACCGGCCAAGGCGGCTGCACTGTCGCTCGGCGGCATCGCCCGTGCCGAACTCGAACCGCACGGCATCACCGTCACCTCGTTGATCGTCGGCAGTGTCGACACCCGCATGGCTTCACACGTGCAGGGCCACAAGGAAAATCCCCTCGACATCGCCGCGACCGGACTCGCCGCCATGCAACGCGGCGAGTGGACGTGCGACACCGATTTCATGGCAATCGACGCCCGTGCGCGTCTGGCTCGAGACCCGATTCGGTACGAACGCGGACTGGGCAAGCTCCTCTTCGCCGGCGAACTGACCACTCGATCATGAGCGATCCGATTCGTGTTGCGCAGTGGGCGACCGGCGCCATCGGCAAGACCGCGCTCCGCGGAATCATCGATCGTCCCGACCTCGAGTTGGTTGGCCTGTACGTCTACAGCGACGCCAAGGCCGGGCGCGATGCCGGCGACATAGCCAGACGCGCACCGACGGGCGTGATCGCCACACGAGACGTGGACGAGATCATCCGCTCGCGCCCCCAGGTTCTCATCCACAGTCCGCGTTTGCAGATTCCGTACGAACGCCACGACGACGATTTGTGCCGTCTGCTGCGCGCCGGGATCAACGTGATCACGACGGCCGGGCAGCACTTCCCCCGCGCACACGGCACCGAGCGCGAGCACATGTTCGCCCAAGCATGTAAGGAAGGCGATTCGACGCTCTTCGGCGTCGGAGTGAGCCCGGGCGTCATCGGTGAGCGATTGGCGTTGGCTCTGACGGGAACATCGATCGAACTGGACCGCATCACGATCGACGAGGTGCTCGACGCTCGCGGCATGCCTGACCCCGACTTCGCATTCACCGTCATGGGAATGGGCTCGCCCCCGGAGGAACTGGACGGAACCGGGCCGTTGCCCTCGCTGTACGCGTCGCTGTATCTGGAGACCATCGCGTTCATGTGCGAACGTCTGGGGATCACCTACGACGAGGTCGTATCCGATCACAGGGTCGTTGCGGCGCGAACGGATCTCGACGTGGCCGCCGGACGCATCGCCGCCGGAACCGTCGGAACCACCGAATGGCGCTGGCACGCAATGGTCGACGGAAAGCAGTTCCTCACTCTGGCCATCATCTGGACCATGGAACCCGATCGTGAGGAATACGCGGGGCGCGATCAGTGGGAAGTCCACCTGTACGGCAAACCCGAGATCGTGATGACCGTCAATCTCGTCGAACCACAAGATCCGAACAGCCGGACAACCGCCGGTCAGTTCATCACTGCGGGCCCGGCACTGCGCGCCGTCGAGCATGTACTCGCTGCTCCCACAGGCATTTTCGAACCCCCTGTCTTTGCCCCCTTCAGATTGGAGCATTCAGCATGACCACTCAGCCGACGGCCGTAGGTTCGACTGCCACCCGTGAACCCGCCACCCGCGAACCTTCTGTGAACGCGCTCCTACCCGATGGTCGCCCCGTGCAGAATCTCGAAGACTTGCTGCGCAGCCGGGCGATTGCCAGTCCGGAGAGCACCGCCGTCATCTCCGATGACGGCCGTACCAGTTTCCGCGAGCTGGACATCGAAGCAAATCGTGTCGCGAATGCACTTCTGCGCGATGGTGTTCGAACAGGTGACCGGGTGGCGTACATCGGCGCCAATGCACCGTCTTTCCTCTCCGTCCTGTACGGATCTTCGAAGATGGGCTCGATTCTGACGGCCGTCAACAATCGGCTGGCACCGGGCGAGGTCGACTACATCCTGAGCAACAGCGAGCCGACCGTCGTCGTACTCGGAGCAGGCGATGAGGGCCTCTCCGACGTCGCGGCGGCGGTCGGTAGCGTCCGGACCGTCGTCACGGTGGACGGTTCCGCAAACTCGGTCTCGTGGAGCGACTGGCTCTCCGATGCCGGGGACGACGACCCAGGAGTGTCACGCCTTCCCGACGATACCGCGCTGATCTTCTACTCGTCGGGAACCACCGGTCACCCCAAAGGAATCGAACTCACCGGCGCGAACCTCGGCCGCGCCCTCGCGACCATGTATCACCTGCTCGATCTCGACACCGATTCCGTGGCCATGTGCCCGGTCCCGTTCTTTCATGTGGCCGGGCTGGGTCTCGCCCTCGTCACGACGCTCGGCGGTGGCGCTTTACTTCTCAAGACCATCGCCGGTCCGCTGGAGCTGGTGGCGCTGATGCAGGAGTACCGGGTGACTCATGCGGTCGCTGTTCCCGCGGTGATCAGCGTCCTCACCTCCCTTCCTGCTGTACGCGAGGCGGATTGGAGTGCCCTGCAGTTCCTGGTCTACGGAGCGGCGCCCATGCCGCTACCCCTGCTACAGGACGCCACCAAGGTTTTCGGATGCAGTTTCCTGCAGGCCTACGGACTCACCGAGTCGACTGGCGGCGTCACCATGCTGACCCCCGAAGATCATCGGGCGACCGACGAGTCGACCGCGCATCGGTTGAAGTCCGTCGGGCAACCGATGTTCGGCGTACCCATCCGCATCGTCGATCCCGTGACGCTCGAAGACGTCCCGGTCGGTACCCGCGGCGAGGTGGTCATCGGCGGCGCTCACGTCATGAGGCGCTACTGGCGCAACGAGGCAGCCACTGCGGCCACCATGTTGGACGGCGACTGGCTCCGAACAGGAGACGGCGGATCGTTCGACGAGGACGGGTATCTCTACCTCCACGACCGCCTCAAGGACATGATCGTCTCCGGCGGTGAGAACGTCTATCCCGCCGAGGTGGAGAGCGTTCTCTTCGGCCACCCCGACATCCGGGAGGTCGCGGTAGTCGGCGTTCACTCCGATCGGTGGGGTGAGACTCCCATTGCGGTGGTCGTTCGTTCGGGCGATTCGGCTGTCACCGAAGCGGAGATCATCGAGTGGTCACGCGAGCGACTGGCGCACTTCAAGTGCCCCAGTGCAGTTCAGTTCATCGAGGAACTGCCACGCAACGCGAGTGGGAAGCTTCTCAAGACTCGTCTGCGACAGGACTTCGCTTGAGTCCATGACAAGAATTCGGGGCCGGTCGCGTTGAGCGATCGGCCCCGATTTCTGTCGTTCGATGTGAAGCTCGCTCAGCCTGGGTGAATCCGGAATTCGACGCCGCCGACGATCAGGCCGGGCTCGACGGTGTTCGCTCCGATCGACGCCGCCAGATCGACCGCACTGAGCATCGACCGCTCGCCCGGAACGAACGACACGGCGCGCGACCCCAGCGCAATCGAGAGTGATCGCGCCGAATCCAGTTTCTTGCCGAACACTTCGGCCCACAGCGCCGCCGTCTTGGCCGGATCGGGAGAGGACACGTCGACGCCGAGAATGTCGTCGACCCGTGGATCGAGTGAAACCTCCTTCTCCGTCTGGTCCCAGAACCACTCGTCGGCGTCGGGAATCTCGTCTAGTTCTACGAGCAGTCCGAGATCACCGGGATGAAGTTGGACGATCCGGTGACCGTAGGCCTCGAGATCTGCCACCGTCCGAACATCGGCCGCAGCTGCACGTTCCAGATAGGGCTCGATGTTCGAAACCTGGATCGAGAGTGCATAGCCGCCCTCCCCTCCGCCCTTGCGGATCCATCTCGCCAGCGAGACCGTCTCGTCGAGCGGTGCGACGATCTCGAGAAATGCCTGCGGCCCGACGGCCAAGGTCTCGTCGGCCAAACCGATGTCTTCGAGCAGTGGATCGGCGAATCCTGGTGCCAGATTCAACGCTTCACGTAATTGTTGACCGGTCTTGTCCAGGTCTCGTGCACCGATCACCACCTGCCGCAGGATCTCCCACGTGCCCGCGTCGTGCGTGCCCGTCACAGTCCGACCGCTTCGGCTGCGGTGTCGGCACTCTGCCAGCGTCGGAGCTCGGCACCCGGCGCCCACGTCGAGTGGGTGCCACTCGAAATCCGTTCGGGAAGGCGAAGTTTGCACAATGGTCCGTCTCCGACGCGGGCAGCGTCGAAGATCAGGCAGAAGGACGCGTCCTCGTTCATGTCGGTGGTCAACGTGATGAGATAGCCGTCGTCTTCGGCGGTACCACCCACGCGTGGTGCCATCGAGGTCTCGCTTCCATACACGCCGTCACCGAAGGAGAATCGTTCCTCGTTCCCCGTCAGCAGGTCGTGTTTGACCAAGCCGTCGAACAGGAACCACGACGGCTTACCAGAAGCCGCATAGGCGTATCGGTACTTCTCACCCGCGAAATTGCCGTTCATCATGCCGAATTCGGTGATCGAGTCACTGAGTTGCTCTTCACGCGTGGCTCCGGTGACCAGGTTCAAACGCCAGCGGTGAAGCCGGGTCTGCATGCGATCGAGAGCGAGGAAACGGAAGGCGCGCTCCCACTGATTGCCCATACCGTTGTCCGACGGCTCCGGATCACCTTGGTAGAAACCGTCCAGAACAATCTCGTCCCCCTCTTCGTAGGCGTTCACGAAGTGCAGGACGTAGGTCGGATCGGCCTCGAACCACTTGATGTCAGCGGTGTTTCCGCGGCGTGGGATGACTCCGAGACGGAGCGGGATATCGGGATGGAAATTCGCGACGTGCGCGCCCTTCTCCAGTAGAACCGGATCCCAGAACAAGGGGCAGTCGTTGAGGATCGCGTAGTTCTCCGTGAAGGCCATGTCGTGTGGTAACCGCGGACCGGGAAGCGGGACGTCGACGTAGTGGACCAACTCGTTGGCCGAGTCCACGACGCCGTAGTGCATGTACGGCGCTTCCTTGCTGTAGTTGAAGAACAGCATTTCTCCGGTCTTGTCGTCCACCTTCGGATGCGCGGACACACCCCATTCGAAGGGGAACTTGCCGTTCCAGCTTTCCTTTCCGAGTGTCTCCGCCGACATCGGATCGAGACGATACAGATCTCCGCACTGGTAGAAGCTGGTGAGAGCAGTCCCCCGGTGAACGACGACGTCGGTGCTGGACGCGTCCTTCATCCGGGTGCGCGCACCCTTGCCGCCCTCGGGGCGACTGAGTTTGGGAGACTCGGCGAGTCCGGCCCACAAGGCGCCGCCGGCATCCTGCTCGGCCGCCAACCCGTCAGTTCGTACGAATCGATTGCGGTAGAACGACTCTCCGTCACGAAAGCCCACGATGTGAATCATTCCGTCGCCGTCGAAGGGATGATAAGCCTTCATCGAGGGATGGAGCGGATTTTCGGTGTTGCGCAGGTAGACACCGTCGAGGTCTTTCGGAACCTCACCGAATACGACTTCGAGGTTGTCCGCTTTGAACTCGGTGGTCTGGGGTTGCCACGGGCCGGTGCGATACGGGTGATCGTCATCGGCGGGAAGGGTGGACAACAACTTGCCTACGATTTCGACGTCCATGGAATTCTCTTTTCGACTGATGGGGAAAGGCTGGGCTGCACTTTCAGGAAACTGCGTCGACGACAAAACTGACGGTGGTGGCCGTACTTCCACCGAAGTTGAGCGTCGCAAAGCGGCTCGCACCCTCGACTTGGAAACCGCCGGCCGTTCCCGTCACCTGATGGGCCGCGTCGAGAAGCATTCGAACACCACTGGCACCCACCGGATGACCACCGCCGATCAGACCGCCGCTGGGGTTGATCGGTAGCTTGCCGCCCATGGCGATGTCACCACTCTCGATGGCTTTCCACGACTCGCCGGGCGCGGTCAGACCGATGTGGTCGATCGCGAGATACTCACTCGCCGTGAAACAATCATGTGTTTCGATCCCGTCTATCCCGGCCAGGTCGACTCCGGCCCGGGAGAAGGCACCCATCACCGCATCCCGAACGTGTGGCATCACGTAGGGATTATCGGCGTCACGGGCCAGCTTCTGCTCGAGACCTAAACCAACAGTCCGGTGACCCCAGCCCGCGATCTGGGCCAGCGGAGTCGCCGCGGCATCAGGATGCTCACGGAGGTACTTGTCCGTCACCAGCACAACCCCGGCGCCACCGTCGGTCACCTGGCTGCAATCGAATCGTCGAACACCGCCTTCCACAACAGGATTGGTGGCGTCGTCGCCGCCTGCATTCCCGAGCAGATCGGGTACCGCCCAACCGCGTGTCTGTGCATTGGGGTTGTTCTTCGCGTTCGCGAAATTGATCTGCGAGATCGCGCGAAGGTGAGATTCGTCGATCCCGTAGCGCCGCCCGTACTCCTTCGACACACGATCGAACATGTACGGCCACATGAATTTTGCTTCCTGACCTTCGTGTCCGACCCAGGCTGCAGCGCCCAGATGTCCGGCCGCGTCATCACCCGGAACCGTCTTCTCCAGTTCGATACCCATCACCAGAGCCGCGTCGTAGTTGCCGGCGCGCAGGTCTGCCATCGCGGCGAGTACGGCGATACTGCCCGATGCGCACGCCGCCTCGTGCCGGGACGAGGGCACACCCCATAGATCTGGATGCACGGTGGCGGGCATCGCACCCAGCTGACCTTGGCCGGCAAACAATTGACCGAAGGCATTACCGACGTGGATCACCTCGATGTCGGCGGCAGGAACCTTCGCCGCGGCCAGGGTGTGGTTCACCACCTCTTCGGCAAGGTTCGCGAAATCGAGTTCCTCACGGGTGAAGTTCCGTGCGAAGTCGGATTGGTACCCGCCGAGAATCCAAATGTTCGAAACAGTCATGACCTCTCCCCTTGCCGATCCGGCATCGGTGACGTCACCGAGATACCCGTGCATCGGCGGTTGTAATTTCATCGCAACCGTACTACAACTAGCAGAGTAACTCTACTAATTGAAGGGTTGAAAATGACTGATGCTTTTGTCCTCGACTACGTGCGCACACCGCGCGGCCGAGCATCGACGCGAGGTGCCCTCCACGAACACAGCCCAGTCGATCTTGTCGTCCACCTGGCCAAGGCTTTGCAGGGTCGAACGAACCTCGCCGCAGAACAGATCGACGACGTCGTTCTCGGTTGCGCATCGCAGGTGGACGAGCAGGGCGCGAACATCGCGAGAACTGCCGCACTCCTTGCCGGTTGGGGCGATTCCGTTCCCGGCGCGACCCTCAATCGTTTCTGCGCATCCGGCGTCGACGCAGTCGGCCAGAGCGCAGCCCGCATTCGCAGCGACGACGTCTCCCTCGTCGTGGCCGGTGGCGTCGAAAGCGTCTCCCGCACTCCGATGTTCAGTGATCGCGGACCGCTGTGGATCGACCCGGCAACCATCGCGCAGATCGGCTCCATCCATATGGGTGTTGCCGCCGACTTGAATGCCACGATCGAGGGGTACTCCCGCGACGAGTTGGATGCGTACGGCGTCGAAACCCAGCACAAGGCTGCCGAGGCCTGGCGCAACGGCGCATTCGAGCGGTCCGTTGTGCCCGTTCCCGGCAGAAATGGTGAAGCCGGAATCGCGCACGACGAACTGGTCAGGGCAGAGACGACGGCAGAGGGACTCGCCGCGCTGCCTCCGGCCTTCGAAGGGCTCGGCGCCGCCGGTCAGGATGCACTCGCGCTCGCCGCCTACCCTGAGGTCGGCAAGATCGAACACCTGCACACCGTCGGATCCTCTCCCGCCATGGCCGACGGCGCAGCACTACTACTCCTCGGATCCGAGAAAGCCGCGGCCAGAGCCGGCCTGACCCCTCGCGCACGGATCATCGGATCCGCCTCGACTTCGGTGAATCCGGTTCTCATGCTCACTGCTGGTCAGAGCGCCGTGGAGGCAGTCATCGCTCGAGCCGGGCTTCGTCCACAGGACATCGACGTGTTCGAGTTCGCAGAGGCCTTCTCCGCGCTCTGCCTACGGTTCCGCCGCGATCTTGACGCCGGGCCGGACCGCATGAACCCCAACGGCGGCACGATGGCGATGGGCCATGCATTCGGCGCCACCGGAGCAATTCTCGTCGGCGCGTGCGTCGACGAACTGGTACGGAGCGACGGACGCTACGGTGTGGCCGCGGTCAGCGGCGCCGCCGGTGTCGGAGTCGCGGTGCTCGTCGAACGGATCGCCTCGTGACCGCCAGTTCACTCTCGGGCCGCGTTGCCGTCGTCACGGGAGGGGGTAAGGGCCTCGGCCGTGCCGTCGCACTGCATCTCGCGAGCCGAGGGGTCACGGTGATCGTCAACAACCGAAATCGCACACTCGACGCGAGCGGCCGGGGCCCTGCAGATCAGGTCGTCGACGAAATCCTCGAAGCCGGTGGCCACGCCGTCGCCAACCACGACGACGTCACCGACCCCGAGGTCGGCCGAAAGTTGGTGGACGACGCTCTCACTCGGTTCGGACGACTCGATTTCTGCATCACCAGTGCCGCGGTCAGCGGTCCACAGATGCTCCATCGCACCACCGCCGAGAACCTCAGCACCGTCATCACGACAAACGTCGTCGGGACCGCGCTGGTTGCCGCCGAAGCCTCCCGAGTCATGCGCGAAGCCGGATTCGGCCGCATCGTGATGATTGCCTCGACCGCAGGACTGCACGGCGAACCCACCGTGTCCGCCTACGCCGCCAGTAAGGGTGCCGTCATCGCCCTGGGCCGCACCGCGGCAGGCGAAGGTGCGAGTCGCAATGTGTTCACCAATGTCGTACTGCCCTATGCCACTACGCAGATGACCGAGTCCGGAATGGACCCACGATTCATCGACATCATGGGGGCCGACCTGGTAGCCCCGGTGGTCACTGCCCTCGTCGATCCCGAGTCCACGACCAACGGGCAGGTGATCGTCACCGCAGGTAACGGGGTGCGTTCGGCCGACGCAGTCGAGGGCTCGACCGAATTCTTGCCCACCACCACAGAACTCGATGCCAAAGCGCTCGACGCACTGCTCGTGACCAGCCGGCTCGGCACTCCTCACACCTATCCGAGCGCACAGGAAGCCTTCGCGGACTTCGCTTCCGAACTGCTCGACCACCACAATCAGAAAGCGCGCGCATGACCGACATCCCATTGGGCGACCTTGCACTGAACTTCGGTGTGAGCGCACTCGCCGTGCTCGTCTTCATCGCAGTCGTGATGGCCGTAGCCATCCGGATGAACAATCACTCGATCATCGACATCTGTTGGGGGCCTGGCTTCGCCGTCGTCGCCGTCGTCTCGTACCTGACGTCCATCGGATCGGACGGCAACGATCTGCGTCGCCTCGTGGTGCTGGCACTGACCGTGGTGTGGGGAATGCGACTCGGCCTCTACATCGGTTTCCGAAACCGTGGGCACGGGCAGGACAAGCGCTACACTGCCCTACTCAAACATCAACAGGGACCGCTGGTTCCGTTCCTGATTCGCAAAATCTACGGCCTCCAGGGCGTCCTCATTCTCGTGGTGTCGCTGCCCGTCCAGTTCGCGATGTACGAGTTTCGCGCCCTCGGAGTCCTCGGTGCGATCGGCACCGCAGTCTGGACCGTCGGCTTCGTCTTCGAATCGGTTGGTGACTACCAACTTTCCCGATTCAAGGCAGATCCGGCCAATTCGGGAATGGTGATGGATCGTGGACTCTGGGCCTGGACCCGGCATCCCAACTACTTCGGCGACGCATGTGTCTGGGTCGGACTGTTCATCCTCGCGCTTGGTGATCCATTGGCGCTGATCACGATCGTCTCGCCGATCGTCATGATCAAACTACTGGTGAGCTACAGCGGTAAGGCCTTGCTCGAACGAGGCATGCGCAAGAGCAAAGGCCAGGCCTACGACGACTACGTCGCCCGGACCAGTGGCTTCTTTCCCCGTCCGCCCCGTCCGGCACGAAACCACGCGTCGTGAGCGCCCCCACGAGTGGTCTCGCTGACGTCTTCGATCTGGAATCGACCGGCCCGGACCGGTGGCAGGGGTCGAACGACGGTGTTCGTCTACCTCAATTGTTCGGCGGCCAACTGGTAGCCCAGTCGATTCTCGCAGCCGGGCACACGGTTACCGACGGCAAAGCGATCAGTTCCGTCCACACGCACTTCCTTCGCCCGGGGTCGACGAATCGCGCAACCGAGTTCTCGGTAGATCGCCTTCGGGATGGAAAACGCCTGTCCACCAGAGGCGTCGACGTCCACCAGGACGGACGACTCGTCTGCCGTTCGACGGTCTCTGCCTCCTCGATCGACGAGGGCATCACTCACAGTCGCGCCGTACCCGCCGCGCTCCCGCCCGCTGAGTGCGTGACGTTGCAGGAGTTGGCCGAGGCAGACGGCGGGCTGGGCGAGGTGTGGGAGGAGTTCTCCGCCATCGAGATTCGTGTGTCCCCCCTCGATTCGCAGTCCCCCACGACGCATTCGGCGGCGCCTCCGCGCAACATCTGGATGCGTTCGGCTCAGCGACTGAGCGACGATCCGCTGATTCACGTCGCTGCTCTCGCCTATGCCAGTGATCTGATGCTGATGGCAACCGCGCTGACTCCGCACGGCTACGACATCGGGCAGGAGCACTCGCTCGATACGGATTGGACGGGCGTGTCCCTCGATCACACGATGTGGTTTCAGCGTCCCGTGCGAGCGGACGAGTGGCTCCTCTTCGAGCATTCGACACCCACTGCTCATGCCGGCAGAGCAGTCGTGAATGCCGCGGTCTTCGATCAGTCCGGACTCCAGATCTGCCAAATCACCCAGGAAGCGTTACTCATTGCCCGTATCGAGTGATTCCCGACTCTTTCTGCAGACCACTCGGTACGGTCTCGCGGTGCCGCAGGGTTCGCGGCCTATGATTTCGGGGTGGTACGAGTGAATGCAACCGGATCTTCGGCGTCGGCCGGATCTCCGACACCCACGCCGTCGGTGGGCGTCACCGAGTTGCCTGCGGGCGGACCCAACGCACTGGCGGTCACGCTCGGGCTACTGGGAGACGAGTGGAACCTCTGGATTCTGCGGTTCGCCCTTTTGGGGTCGCGTCGATACAACGACTGGCTGGCTCTCGGGGGAATCTCCAACTCGGTGCTGTCCTCACGGTTGGCAGTCCTGACGGCCGGCGGAATGCTCGAGCGCCGGGAGTACCAGCAGAACCCGCCGAGGCACGAATACTCGGTCACTCGCAAAGGCCAGTCGATCTGGCCGGTCCTCATCACCATGTGGTCGTGGGAGAAGCAGTGGGCACCGAATGAAACCGCGCCACTACCGCCACTACGGCACAGCACCTGCGGAAACGACTTCACTCCGATCCTGCGTTGCAAGGAGTGCGGCGAGGACGTCGACGTGCGATCCCTGGACTCCCAAATGGGGCCGAGTGGGGACTTCTCACGCAGTGTGCCCGAAGCAACGTCGAGGCGCCGCTCCACCAAGTCCGAACGCCGACCGGAAATCCTGGCTCACACGATGGAACTCGTCGGCAATCGCTGGTCTGCAGCGATCATCGGGGCAGCTTTCCGAGGTGCCCGTCGTTACGGAGAGTTCGCCGAGATCACCGGTGCGCCGCCGGCAATCGTCGCCGATCGGTTGAAGCACCTCACCGAGATCGGTGTGATGGAAACGCGGCCGCTTCCGGATCGCCCACAGTGGTCGGAGTATCGACTCACCGACAAGGGAACCGCCTACTTCCCCGTCGTGATGTGCATGATCTCGTGGGGTCAGCGCTGGTTCAGATCCGCGGACGGTCCGGACATCGTTCTCCATCACAAGGCGTGTGGAAAACGGTTCGAAGCAAGGCTGGGTTGTAGTGCGTGTGGTGAGGAACTGAGGTCTTCGGACATCGAGGCGATCGACCTCACCACCTCGGTGCACGTGCCGGGGTCCGGCTGGTCCTGAGATCCCCACTCAGCCGGCAGTGCGGATCCGGTCGAAGCTCCGGCCTCGGTGTTCGAGCGGCAGCCTGTCCCCTCGCCCGAACAATTTGTTGCGCAGCGTCCCCGCTTCGTAGTCGCTCTGGTAGGCACCCCTCCTCGTCAGCTCCGGAATCACATGCTCCACAATGTCTTCGAAGGTTCCAGGAGTCACCGCGTACGCGAGATTGAAGCCGTCGACGTCGGTCTCGGCAACCCACTCCTGCAACTCGTCGGCGACCTCCGCGCCGGAACCGACAACGATCGGGCCGAGCCCGCCGATACCCGCCCACTCCGCGATGTCTCCCACCGTCCATTCGCCGCCCTTCTCGTCGGCCTGACGAAACGATGCGACCGCGGATTGAATGGCGTTGCTCTCGACGTTCCCGATCGGCTCGTCCGCTCGGTATCCGGAGAGGTCGATTCCCATCCACCCCGAAGTGAAAACGAGCGCGCCTTCACTACTCGCGTAACTGCGGTAGTCCTCGAGCTTCGCCTGGGCCAACTCGGGGGTTCGGTCGGTGATGATCGTCAACAGTGTGTAAATGCGGGCCGAGTACGGATCGCGCCCGACCTTCGTCAGTTCGTTTCGGATTCGGGCAACGGTGTCTTTGAGAATCGCCTTTGTCGGTGCACCCACAAAGATCGCCTCGGCATTCTCGGCGGCGAACCGAACCCCGCGTGGCGACGCGCCGGCCTGGAAGATGACCGGCGTCCGCTGCGGAGAAGGTTCGGAGATGTGGATGCCCGGAACCGTGAAGTGCTTGCCTTCGTGCTCGATCGGGTGAACTTTGGCGGGGTCCGTGTAGACCCCGGTGGTTCTGTCACGCACCACCGCGTCGTCTTCCCACGACGTTTCCCACAACTTGTAGAGAACTTCGAGGTACTCGTCCGCGTGGTCGTAGCGATTGTCGTGCTGGAGTTGGTCGTCCTCGCCCATGTTCCGTGCGGCCGACGGGAGGTATCCGGTGACCACGTTCCACCCGATTCGCCCGTTCGTCAGGTGGTCGAGGGTGCTCAAGCGCCGAGCGAACGGGTACGGATGCTCGAAAGCTGTACCTGCGGTGATACCGAAGCCCAAGTGCTCGGTCACGGCCGCCATCGCCGAGGCCAGCAGTAGCGGGTCCGAGACCGGTACCTGCGCGCCCTGCCGCAGCGCTGCGTCGTGATTGCCGCCGTACACGTCGTACGTTCCCAACACGTCGGCCAGGAACAGCCCGTCGAATCGTCCACGCTCGAGGAGTTTCGCCAATTCCGTCCAGTACCTCAGATCCGTGTACCTGGACGACTGGTCCTCCGGGTGGCGCCACAGACCTGGCGATTGGTGGGCGACGCAGTTCATGGCAAAGGCGTTGAAGCGGATTCTGCGGGTCATTCCCGCACCATGCCGTGCCTGCTCCGCAGTGACCACCATTGCGATCAGTGCGATCGGTTCGACTCCTGCTTGCACCCGGCGATACCGTCGACTTCGCGACCTCGTCGGCGGGCCGCTACACTGACTAGCGCAGCTGTGACGCCCGAGGCTTCGTGCCGACAGGTCGATCGGATGCAACAGCAGTATCGGGAAGCGAAAACCCCGGCAGCACAGGGTTTTCAGCACTTGTCGGTACGCTCCCCGCCCTCGTAGCTCAGGGGATAGAGCATTCCTCTCCTAAAGGAAGGGTCGCAGGTTCGAATCCTGCCGAGGGCACCAGGTGGGACTCTCCCCACATCGGCGTGACCAACGTGCCATTCTTGAATTCATGACGACGCCTCACTCCACGGCAACTCCCCCGAAGAACATGTCTTTGATCCCGGGTGGGACGTACTGGATGGGCTCCGAAGACTTCTATCCGGAAGAACGCCCAGTTCACCAGGTCACCGTCGACGGATTCTGGATGGACACGACGGCGGTGACAGTCGCCGAGTTCCGACGCTTCGTGAAGGCAACCGGCCACGTCACCACTGCTGAAATC
The DNA here is from genome assembly GCF_009707305.1 of Rhodococcus sp. AQ5-07. Lineage (NCBI taxonomy): Bacteria > Bacillati > Actinomycetota > Actinomycetes > Mycobacteriales > Nocardiaceae > Rhodococcus > Rhodococcus sp. AQ5-07. The sequence continues at coordinate 3,269,525 of NZ_CP046099.1, forward strand.
GCCCCGGATGCCGCCGACTATCCCGACGCCGATCCAGCCCTCCTCGTCCCGGGATCGTTGGTCTTCAATTCGCCACCCGGCCCGGTCTCACTCGACGACTACACCCAGTGGTGGTCGTTCACCCCCGGCGCCGATTGGCGCCATCCCGAGGGCTCCGACAGCAACATCGGGGGACGTGAACGACACCCCGTCACCCACGTGTCGTACTTCGACGCCCAGGCCTACGCCGCGTGGGCCGGCAAGGAACTCCCGACCGAGGCCGAGTGGGAGTTTGCCGCCCGCGGCGGACTCGATCGCCAGGCCTACGTGTGGGGCGATCACGACTCTCCGGGCGGGCGGCCCGGTGGCAACGTATGGCAGGGCCAGTTCCCCTGGGAGAACCTGCTCGAGGACGGGTACGAGCGCACCGCTCCGGTCGGAAAGTTCCGGCCCAACGGCTACGGACTGTTCGACATGGCCGGGAACGTGTGGGAATGGACGGCCGATCACTACACGTCCGACCACGCCCACAGTTCCAAGAACGTCGCGCCGGCCTCGTCGTGCTGCATTCCTCGCAATCCCCGCGCGGAGTTCGCCACCGAGGCCTTGGCCGGCGAACCCTACGCACGACGGGTGATCAAGGGCGGCTCACATCTGTGTGCACCGAACTACTGCTTGCGATACCGCCCTGCCGCGCGGCAGGGCGAATCCGAGGAGTCCTCGACCTGCCACGTCGGCTTCCGGTGCATCATCCGCATTCCGCAGGAGTAGATCAGAAGGGCACGTCCCCCAGGATGGCCACCCGCTCCATGACGCGGCGATGTGGGAAGTAGTCGCTCGCAGCGTAGTGCTGGGTGGCCCGGTTGTCCCAGAAGGCAATGGAATTCGGCGCCCACTTGAAGCGGCACTGAAAGTCCGGGACCTTGACCTGCGCGAACAGCAGGTTGAGCAGATCGTTGCCTTCGACAGGATCCATATCCGGAATGTGGGTGGTGAAGAGGCTGTTGACGAACAGCGTCTTCCGCCCGGTCTCCGGATGCTTACGCACCATCGGATGCAGAACCGGCGGGTACTGCTCCTTCATCTGCTCCAACTTCTCCGGGCTCATGCCGCGTCCGAAGGACGGCACAAAATCGTGGATGGCGTCCTTGCCGTCGATCAAGTCCTTGATCTCGTCGGGGAGGCAGTCGAAGGCGTTACCCATATCGGCCCAGAGCGTGTCACCACCGGCAGGCGGTACGTCGATCGCCCGAAGTACTGAACCGAGTGGCGGCGTCTTCGTCCAGGTGACGTCGACGTGCCAGATGTTCTCCGTTCCTGGACTGTCCTCTCCGCGTTCGAATCTGACGACTGCCGGGACCTCTCCCTGCGGGAGAAGTGGATGGACCTCGAGTTCACCCCAATGGGCCGCGAAGTCACGATGATTCAAGCTCGAAATCGGCTGGTCCCGAAAGAACACGACCTTCCATTCGAGGAGGGCCCGGCGCACGTCCTCGATCTGCTCCTCCGACGGATCACGCAAGTCGATATCGCTGATCTCGGCACCGATGAACGGTGTGACGGGTGTCAGAGTGAACCGCTCGTACGGCCTCGATTCAACGCCTTCCGGATTGCGCCTCATTCCGCGTGGTCCGAATTCGATTGTGTGATTGCCGATTTGGACTGTTCGTGATGATGTAAGGGTAGCCATCGAATGACTCCGTCCTGTCGTGTCGTGTCGCGGGGTCACACGTCAGTCGACGCGTGCACCCGCTTTGCTCGTGTGCGTTTGTGTGCGCTTTGGGGCGCTGTCAGTGCTCCTACCGCGAGATCGACCAGATGATCCACCGTCGTATCGAAATCTGCCTGCACAACGGGGTTTTCGTCTTCGCGGCGCTGCTCGAAGATGGCCAGAGCAGAGACGCTCATGTTGAACGTCAGATCGATCCGTTCCACCGCGACGCGGCGGGGCAGATGCGGCAACGCCCGCGTCAACCTGCCGACTACCTCGTTGATTCCTTCACTGACCTCGCGAAACTCAGCACTCTGTGTATCTACTGACGGTGAAATTCTCGCGATGAACCGCGCATAGTTGGACCCGTCGACCGTCGCCATGAAATCGGCCAGCGGGTACAGGAAGGCTTCGACCAAAGCACGGACCAAGTCGGTCCGCCCACTGGCGTCGACGTCGTCGAGATACGTCAGTCGCGCTGCATTGATCTGATCCATCCGATGCCGGAATACGGCCAGCACCAGACCGTCTCGCCCGCCGAAGTGATACTGAACTGCAGAGTTGTTGCGCTGCCCGGCCGCAGTCGCCACGTCCCGCATGGACACTTCGTGAATACCGTGCTCGGCGAACATCCGCTCGGCGACGGCGATCATGGCGTTCTTGGCATCCAACGAGGCGGGCATATACCGACCATATAAGTCACTGACTTAATTTCGCAAGACCCACCCCCTGTGCGCGGTTAGGGAGTGCAGGGACTCCTTAACCACTCACAGGGGTGATTATCCCAGTCAGCGAGACCTACGCCGCCAACTGAATTCCGATCGATACGCTCCAGATTAAGACGACTGCTTAATCGACCCGGTTTTGCATACGCCAAGGAGCCTGCTGGTGAATCGCCATTCCATCCCGATCATTCCCGAGACGCCGAACGTCGCGGCCGCCGTGTACTACCCCGATCAGAATCCCCCGTACACCCGCCCGGAACCGCTTCGCCCGCCGGCCGGGGCCCCGAACGTGCTGCTGATCATGATCGACGACGTCGGATTCGGCGCACCCTCCGCGTTCGGTGGCCCGTGCCGCACGCCCACCGCCGAGCGTTTGGCCGAAACCGGCGTGAAATACAGCCGATTCCACACCACGGCTCTGTGCTCGCCGACGCGTGCCGCCACACTGACCGGGCGCAACCACCACAGTGTCGGTATGGGTGTCATCTCCGAAATGGCCAACGCGGCACCGGGATACAACGGTACCCGCCCTGCCTCTGCCGCCACGGTCGCACGCGTCCTGCAGGGAAACGGCTATGCGACGGGCGCTTTCGGCAAGATGCACCAGACCCCGACGTGGGAGACCACCGCTGCCGGGCCGTTCGATCGGTGGCCGGTCCGTGAGGGTTTCGACAAGTTCTACGGTTTTCTCGGTGCCGAGTCCGATCAGTTCACCCCGGTTCTCTACGAGGACTTCACGATGGTCGACTTACCCAAGACGCCACAGGAGGGTTACCACCTGTCCGAAGATCTCGTCGACCACGCGATCGAATGGGTCGAGGGCGTCAACACGATGGACCCGGACAAGCCGTGGTTCTGCTACCTCCCCTTCGGCGCGTGCCACGCTCCACTTCAGGTCCCGGACCGCTACCTGGACAAGTACGTCGGCGAATTCGATCACGGGTGGGATCGCCAACGTGAGATCACCCTCCACAAGCAGAAGGAACTGGGCGTCGTCGCTCCTGACACCGAGTTGGCCCCCTGGGCTCCGGGGCTCCCGCACTGGGACGAACTCGACGACGACCAGAAGAAGGTCTCGGCCCGTTTGATGGAGTTGTACGCGGCATTTCTCGAGCACACCGACGACGAGGTAGGCAGGCTCGTCGACCGGTTGCAGGAAATGGGTGTACTCGACAACACTCTGGTGCTCTACATGATGGGTGACAACGGCGCCTCCGCGGAAGGCGGCATGGAGGGCTCGTTCAACTACCTCGCCGGCCTCAACGGTTACAAGAGTGCGACATCCGACGTACTGGCGCGCTACGACGAATTGGGGACCGAAACCAGCTACCCGCACTATCCGGCGTCGTGGGCTCTGGCTCTCGACACCCCGTACCAGTGGGCCAAGCAGGTTGCGTCCCACTACGGCGGTACCCGAAACGGTCTGATCGCCCACTGGCCCAAGGGGATCGACAAGCCAGGCGTCAGGGAGCAATGGCATCACTGCGTCGACATCACGCCGACAATCCTGGAAGCTGCCGGTATTCCGGCACCGACCAGCGTCGACGGGGTCACCCAGAAACCGATGGAAGGCGTGGCAATGAACTACACCTTCGCCGAGCCCGACGCCGAAGAGCGCCACACCACACAGTATTTCGAGATCTTCGGCAACCGCGGAATCTACGATCACGGTTGGACCGCAGTCACGGCCCACCGCGCACCCTGGCTGATGGCCACTCACGGCCTCGAGCTCGCACCGATGAGCGAAGACCGTTGGGAGCTGTACGACACCTCGGTCGACTGGTCGCAGGCCCGCGATCTCGCGGACGAGCATCCCCAGATCCTGGCCCGGCTCAAGGAAAAGTTCCTCGTCGAGGCGGCCAAATATCAGGTGTTGCCGCTGGACGACAGAACGGTCGGTCGCCACGCCACCGCGGAATCACGACCCCCGCATCCGATGATGGGCCGAAAGACCCTCACGCTGTACCCACACATGAACGGCCTGGTCGAGAAAGCCGCGCCGACGTTCTTCAACCGCTCGTACACGCTGACCGCGAGTCTGGGTAGCGTCGCCGACGGCATGCTGGTCAGCCTCGGTGGCCGGTTCGGCGGATTCGCTTTGTACATACTCGATTCCGTCCCCGTCTACTGCTACAACTTCAGCGGCGGTGGTCGGACCTTCGTGCGTGGGCGCAACCCGCTGGCACCCGATGCGCGCGAGGTGTCCGTCCACTTCGAGTACGACGGCGGCGGAATCGGCAAGGGTGGAACCGCAACCCTGAGCGTCGACGACGAGGTGGTCTCCGAGGGTCGGATCGAGAAGACCACTCGGGCGATCTTCAGCATGAACGAACAGCTCGACGTCGGCATCAACCGGGGAAGCCCGGTCGCGGAAGAGTTCGCGGACAAGGGCACGTTCCGCTACGGCGGCAAACTCAACAGCGTGACGATCGACTTACGCTCCACCCGCGACGTGGTGTCCGCGGAGGAACGGGAGAAAATCTCACTCGCCGTGCACTGATCGAACAGGCGACGCTCGCCGATTGTGCAGCCGCGCGCGATATCTGCCGTGCGGCTGCACAATCGCCCTGCGTCTATCCGGCCGTGTACATCTGCAGGCACGGCCCGACCGGGCGAGCTTCCAGGATGTCGCGCGCCTTCTCACGCGCTGCGTTGAACTCCCAGGGCGCAGTGGTACCCGGCACTCCGAATCGATATCTGCTCAAGGCACATGAACGCTGCGGTTCCGGTAGACGATCCAAGGCAGGTACCGCGTCGACGGAGAGCCCGCGTAAGTAGGAAACGTCTATGCTCTTGCCGCCCTCGAACCGCTCCACGTTCTTTTGCGCGATGTACGCATCGGGGTTGAACACCGCGAAGGCAAGCAGCGCGACGGCCGAAGTGGCGAGAACAGCTGTGGGCAGCCACTTCCCGGACATCCGAATACCTGCGACGAGCAACAACACGAACACGAAGCCAAGAAGCAGCTCTGTCGCGAAGACGCTGACCCGGAGCACCGTGAAACCGTACTGATTCTCGTACAACCACATCCGGTGCACAGCGGACGCCACGATCACCAGGCTGAAGACACACAGGGCACCCAACAGTCCGCGGGCAAGACGCCTCGATCCAGCGTCGCGGCGGTCGATGTACCGCACTGCGACGGCGATGACGAGCAGCGTCAGCACGGTAACCGCCATGAGCTGCCAGAAACCCTCACGCGCGTAGTCCGCGTAGGTCAGTCCATCGGTCACCTGTACGTGCTCGTCTCCCCCGAACAGCGTCTTCGTCTGTACTGCAACAAAACCGAGGAACAGCACGTTGAGTACTCCGAGCGGGACCGCCCACTCCCACATCGGCAACGGCGTCGCCGGCGCAGGTGCAAACGCGTCCACCGTCGGCGTTCTGCGACGCAGGTACACCGCAACCAGCGTGCCGAACGCCATCACCACGCCGGCAAAGATCCGTGCCCCCGGGTTCGACACCGAGATGGCAGGAGCGAAGCCGCCGAAGATCTTCGCGAACTCCGGATCCGCACTCACGAACAAAGATCCGAAAATCAGCAGGAGAAGAATCGACACTGCGCTCACGACGACAACTCGCGCCGCCGGCACCCGCGGAGCGGAGCGGGTAGCAAGTTTTCGACGACGAACGAAGTTGACCGTACGGTGGGGTGCCCGCCAGGGAGCGAACATTCCCAGAAGTATTCCGGTCCACGTCCGCCCGCCGATCAGAGTCCACGTGAACAGAACCCACGCAGCTACGACGCAGAGGAACACCAACCACTCCGCACCGCGAACGGCGGCAACGCCCAGAAGTGCGAGCATCCCCATCGCGGCGGCCCACTGCGTCGTAGACATCCGCGGCGGCGTCAGAATCCCGAACACGATCACCACGCCGACACCGACGATCACGTACGCGATACTCACGAACCCTGGATCGAGCATCAGGGCCGCCAGCGCCCCAACGCCGCTCGCGCCGACGAGCATCGAGCGGGTGGCCATCGACGTGCGATCGGGACGCCAGAACCGGCTGGGTCGCTTGGGTTTTGCAACCGGTATCGGCGCTTTCGGCGGAATGATTATTGGAGCGCTCATGTGATCTCCCATGTTTCGGGTTCAAATTTCGGGTTCGGAACTACAGGCGAATGTCTGATGAAGGCATGCGCCATCGCGAGATCTCTCGATCTCGTTGGAAACTTTGATTCAGCTCTGCGGCAGCACTACTCGAATGCAGCAGCCAGACGGGGCATCGACGACGGCGATCCTGCCGTCATGTAATTCGACCGCCCACTTCGCGATCGCGAGGCCGAGCCCGGTACCCCCGTCGGTCGATCCGCCGCGGATGAAGCGGTCGAACACTCGCTCACGGGCTTGTGGCTCGATGCCGGGGCCGTCGTCGTGGACATCGAGCACCAACTCCCCTGCACTGCCGGTACGCACTCGGATGACAACTTTCGTGTCGACGTTCCCGTGCTGAACCGCGTTGTCCACCAGGTTGGTCACCACCTGATGGAGGCGATCCGGATCGGCTACCACGGACAATTTCGGAGGCTTGACGTCTATCTCGATGTCGCCCGCACTCACACTCGACAGCTCACGTAGGAACGGCTCGACCTCGAAACGGCGGCGCTTCAACGGCATGGCGCCACCCTCGAGTTTCGAGAGGTCGAGAAGGTCGGCCACCAGCGCTCCCAGTCGTTCCGTCTGCCGCAACGCCGATTTCATCATCGCCGGATCCGGTTCTTCGACACCGTCGACGACGTTTTCGAGCATGGCTTGCAAAGCGGTGATGGGCGTCCGTAATTCGTGGGAGACGTTGCCGATCAACTCGCGGCGGTACCGGTCGTCGGCCCCGAGGTCCTCGGCCATCCGATTGAACGCATGGGCGAGTTCGCCTACTTCGTCGCGGGAAGTCGCTCGTACCCGCCGCGAATAATCGCCGCGCGCCATCGCCTTCGCCGCGGCTGTCATCTCGCGAAGCGGTGACGTCATTCCGTGTGCGAGCACTTGTGTAACTCCGAGAGCGACAACCAGCGCCGTCAGGAGAGCAAAACGAAACGGTTGTTGCGACGTCAGCCAGAAACCGCCCGCGGCGAACAACAGCGCTGCGACAACCAGGAGGCCGACCTTCACTTTGAACGATCGCATCGGGTCCAGCGGCCGCGGCCACCGTGCAAAGAGTCGGTCGACGCCGCTCATCGCGGCACGTCCCAGGCGTACCCGACGCCGTGAACGGTCCGGATCACGGAAGGTCCGAGCTTGCGTCGTAGAGCCTTGACGTGGCTGTCGACGGTCCGACTACCCGCTCCCTCACCCCAGCCCCAGATCTCCTCGAGCAGCGACTCCCGCGGGATCGCCGCTCGCGGCCGCTCCGCCAGGTAGGCGATGAGATCGAATTCGGTGCGAGTCAGGTGGACTTCCTGCGTATCACGACGCACTCGACGTTCGGTCAGGTCGATCACGACGTCGCCGAACTCGAGCAAGTCGGCCACCGGGCGAGCAGCGTGCTCCGCACGATCAGCGCGCCGAAGCAATGCCTGAACACGGGCGACGAGGACACGCATGCTGAACGGCTTGCTCAGATAATCGTCGGCCCCGACGCCGAGACCGATCAGCATGTCGGTTTCATCGGCACGAGCGGTCAACATCAGCACGGGCACCGGGCGCACGGCCTGGATGCGGCGGCAAACTTCGAGGCCGTCGAATCCCGGCATCATCACGTCGAGCACCACTAGGTCGGCATCCATCTGCTCGCAGCGGGTCACAGCGCTGGGGCCGTCAAATGCCAACTCGACGTCGTAGCCCTCGGCACGCAGCCTCGCTGCGATGGACTCGCAGATACTGACCTCGTCGTCGACCACGAGCACTCTTCGCTGACTCATGGAACTGACTGTATTCGGCCCTCGTGGATGAACCTGGGAGGACTTGTGAAGGTTCTGTGCAGGTTCTAGAACCTGCGGATGTTGTTGATCGGCAGATCCGCCAGCGGCGTCAGTCCGGTCGGAACACCAACTCCGTAGGCGTTGAACACCATTCCGAATCCGGCGTAGATGCCGACGTGCGTCGCACCGGGGTAGAAGGTGATGACGTCGCCGGGCGCGAGGGCCCACCGAGGAACCGGCTGTCCGACGTTGGCCTGCTGTTGGCTGGTCCGTGGCAGATTCACTCCGGCCTGCCGAAACGCCCATTGCACCAGCCCGGAGCAGTCCCACGAGTTCGGCCCGACTCCGCCCCATTGGTAGGGCTTTCCGGTCTGAGTGCTCGCTGCTGCCAGCGCGATCAGGCCTGCCGGACTCGGAATGGGGAGGGCGGCTGATCCGCTGCTGATGCTTCCTGCGCTTCCCAGGCTGCCGGAGCTCCCGCTACTGCCACCGCTACCGAGGCTTCCCGGGTCGGCCGAGGCGGGGGCAGCGGAGAGCAACAGGACGCTTCCGGTCAGCAGAGCAGCGACCGTTCCCGTGCGGAGTGTCGACTTCTTCATGCATCCGTCCTTCGTGGGAGTCGTTTCGGCGCGCGGCAGCGCACCTCGATAGCCGTGAACTGGTAAGACACGTGAAAACAAACACTTCGTTCGGATGTTAACGGCGTAGACGTGGTGTTCGGACAGGAATCATTGATCCCATTTGTCGGTTTTCGACAAACAGGCCTTACGTCCCGGCCTGGCAAAGATCAGGGAATGATCGGGGATTTCCTGGATCCGTCGGAGCCAGCGGATCCCTAGATTCGAAATCATGCGCTCATACCTCCTTGTCGCCGCGGTCATCATCGGAGCCACCACGGCGCTGATCGGTTGCTCGACGCTCCAGCGCGCAGTGGAGATTCAATCGGATCTCGACGGACTCACCAGGTCGGGTGTCGTCGGGTCGATCGCAACACTCGACGACGGCACCACGACGGCTGTCATGACCAGCGGCGTACCCAATCGGACCAACGGCGATTCGATCGGCAAGAATGATCGGGTCCGGATCGGAAGTGTGACAAAGACATTCACCGCTTCACTCGTCCTGCAGTTGGTGGCCGAAGGCAAGGTCGACCTCGACGCACCGATCGAGCAGTACCTCCCGGGCCTACTGCACGGCAGTGACATGGACGGCAGTGGCACAGATGGCAGTGGCACAGATGGCAGCGCAATCACCGTGCGGCAACTGCTGCAACATCGCAGCGGCCTACCCGAGTTCGCCGGAGAACCCGGCGCCGACGAATGGATTGCCGCAAACGAGGACCGAACGCTGACGCCGTCCGCCGCGGTCGCCATCGCCCTCGGCAAACCGGCGCAATTCGTCCCCGGAACGTCGTTCGTCTACACCAACACCAACTACATCGTTCTCGGAATGCTCGTCGAATCGGTGACCGGCCGCAGCTACGCCGACGAACTTCAGTCTCGGATACTCGACCCGCTGGACCTGGAAGACACGTACCTCCCGGCGGCCGGTGAGCGCGACATCAGGGGCGATCACCTGACGGGCTATCAGGATCTCGATGGTGGCCTGACCGACGTTTCCCGCACGGAACCGTCGATCCCCTGGTCTGCCGGAGCGATGGTCTCGACGGGCACAGACCTGAACGCCTTCTGGCGTGCGCTACTCGACGGGCAGGTGGTGCCGGCCGAGCAGCTTGCCGAGATGACCACCCCTCAGGTCGGCGCCACCGAAGCCGAGGGGCTCGGGTACGGGATGGGCGTCGGCGCCACCGAACTTCCCTGCGGCGTCACCTATACCGGCCACAGTGGCGGGATCTACGGGTACTACACGCTGTCCGGTGCGACGCCGGATCGTGCGTTCACCGTGACGCTGACGTCGACGCCGAAGGACCAGCCGGACACCGTCGCGATACTCTCGCACGCGCTCTGCCCCTGACGCTGTTACCAGTACTGATGACGCTGCCCGTCAGTATCCGCGACGAAGATGACCGCGTCGGCGCCGTCCAACTCCGAAGGTTTCAGCGGCAGATGCCCTGGCAGGATCGCTTCTCCCGCGGTGATCGACGGGCCGAGCGCGGCTCGCAGGGCCGGAGTCGAGAACAGGGCACGCCGACCGGTCGCATCGGCCAACGCTCCCTGAAGCGTGCCCGGATCACTGTCGGGGTTGGCGTCGGTTGCCAAAAATACGTAACGCTCCCCGAGGAGAAGTCCGACAAGTGAGCCGGCGCTCCCCCAACTGACCACGTTGCCGTTGACCGGCATGTCGGACGGCATTCGCAAGAGATGGGCATTGTGTGCGAACAGCAGGCTCGGCCCGCGTCGCTGCTCCTGGGCGATGACCGCCAGCAGGTTCTCGGCCATCATCTCGGCACGCAGACTGAGCAGTGTTCCAATGCGATCAGGAGCGGAACTCGCCATCGCGGAGTGATACCGCAAGAGCCCCAGAGCGGTGCGTGAATGTGCAAGGGCCAGGTCGTACCCGGCAGGGTCGGCGGGTCGCAGCACTGGTGCGGCGCGCCGAAGGACGCTGCCGAGGTCGTCCGCAATGATGCGCAGGGCGCGAGCATGATCGGAGTTGCCGACGGACGCAGCCGGATCGAACATCGCCGCCGGGTTGGTCCAGTCGGCGTCCTGCCCCAGGAAGAGGTCGGCGTCGTCGAGAGATTGTGGCCGCAACGCGGCGGGCAGGAAGTCACCTGCCGCAGACAGTGCGCGGCGCGGGCTCGGTGCACCGGAGTACTCCACCGGAGCGTCGAAGCCGTAGAAGCGAACTCGGTCAGCCGGAGCGCGGCCGTCGTTGTACTCGCGTAGCCATTCGACGAGTTCGCGGTTTCCCGGTACCGCACCGAATCCGTGGCTGAAGCCTGTGGCGAGCACCTTCTCGATGTCCGCCTCTCCCCCGTTCACGTACTCGTCGACAAGCAATGCCGCAAAGACATCTGTTTCGAGCACGATCGACCGATATCCTCGTTCGACCAGTTGGCCGAGAAGTTCGTTGCGCAGCAACGGAAAAGCCTTGATCCCATGAGTCGGCTCGCCGAGAGCGAGCAGAGCCGGCACCTCGGTTCGTGCTGCGAGCACTTCGTCGACGGCACGACCAAGACTTGCCGCGTCTTCGAGTTGGCGGCCGAACTCACTCAGCGCTGAGGCAGTGGACATGATCATCCCTTTCGAAGGTGGACTGCCTTCGACAGTATCGTTGAAGATTCGAGTGAAACTTTTACAACAATTACCTGGGGTATACCGTGAAAAGCCTCAATCGGAGGTGATCAGTGCGGCCCATCGACCTTGCCCGTGAACACGGGTTGTCCGCACAGGCGATCCGCAATTACGACGACGCCGGCGTCCTTCCTCCGGCCGAGCGCAGCAACTCCGGCTACCGGCGATACACCCCAGTGCACGCGCAGGCCCTGCGCACTTTCCTCGCATTGCGCGGCGGTCACGGGCACCAGCGGGCCACGGAAATCATGCGTGCGACCAACCAGGGCGACACCGAGTCCGCCTACCGCCTGATCGACAGTGCACACGTGACACTGCTCGCCGAGCGAGGAACTCGCACCGAGGTAGCCGCAACGCTGGGGACTCTGTCCACCATGGCACCGGCGCTGGTCCACGGTCCAGCGCTGACAGTGGGTGAGCTCGCGCGCCGTCTCGGCGTTCACCCGGCGACACTGCGCACGTGGGAAGAGCACGGCATCCTGCACCCCGAGCGCGAACGAGCAACGGGTTATCGCGAATACGGTCCGGAGTGTGTGCGCGACGCCGAGATCGCGCGGCAGCTGCGGCGCGGCGGCTACCGACTGCCGCAAGTCGCCCAGTTTCTCGATTCGCTGCGCGAGGCCGGCGGAGCGGACTCATTGGCAGCGTTCCTCGAATCCTGGCAAGACCGGCTGGCCACACGCAGTCGCAACCTTCTCGCCGGCGCGGCTCAGCTCGATGCCTATCTCACGATGCTGGATCAGACCTCGCCTGGTTGCCGATCAGCAAACGGTTGAGGCGTCAGTTCACAAGCCGCGCAAGGCTCCTCACCATCTCACCGACGGTGTCGGTCGACGGCCACGGGAATTCCGGGAGATCGGCCCGCAACATCACCTGTCCGTGCAGCGAAGTCCAGATCGATACCGCATCGACAAAAGTGTCTGTGCTGGCCGACCTCCCAGCGGCGACGCACGCGTCAAGGTTGGTCACCAGCGTGTTGAAGGCGGCCAGTCCTCGCGTATCCGATTGTGGTGACCGACCTTTCGGCCTGGACCACCCGAACAAGACCCGATACCGAGCGGGCTCGGAAATGCCGAACTCGACGTATGCCGAGCACCCGGCATACAGACCCTCGACCGGGTCGGGGTGTGCGGAAACGGCGTCGGCCACGGCGAGATGCAACTGCTCCAGCGATTCGGAGACCACCGCTTCGACAATGGCATCGCGATCGGAAAAGTGTCCGTAGATAGATGGTGCGGATATCCCGACTTCGCGAGCGACCGATCGGAGCGTCACCGCCTGATCCGATCCGGTGCGGGCGATGAGCGTCGCCGCTGCGGCGACGATCTCTCCGCGGAGCCGTGCGCCGCTTCCTCTCGGATTTCGGGCGCGAGTACTCCGAGAACCACTCGTCCCAGTTTCATCGGCATCTTCGGAAACATCACTCACCCGACAAACTTTACACATGTAAGGCGAGGGGGTACGTTCTCATCACTAAACATTCGTAAGGTTACATTCGTAAGGACATGATGAATTCCCTCGAACCCACTGACCGGCGACGATGGGCAGCACTGGGCGCCCTCTGCACATCCCTCGTCGTAGTCACGATCGACAACACCATCCTCAACACCGCTATCCCGACCCTTGCCCGCGAACTGCGGGCGACCACCGTCGACCTGCAATGGATCACCAACGCATACACATTGGCGTTCGCCGCCTTGCTCATCACGGCAGGTGGACTCGGCGCGAGATTCGGTCACCGTCGGATACTTCTGACCGGCCTCACCTTGTTCGCCCTCGGGTCAGCCTTCGCTGCCCTCTCTCACACGTCGTTGCAGCTGATCGGCTGGAGAACAGTGATGGGGGCAGCCGCCGCACTGGTCATGCCGGCGACGCTGTCACTTGTCGTCTCGATGTTCGCCCCGCACGAGAGAGGCCGGGCGATAGGAATCTGGTCTGCAACCGCCGGACTGGGAATCGCGATCGGCCCCGTGGCCGGTGGCGTACTTCTCGAACATTTCAGTTGGGGAAGCGTCTTCTGGATAAACGTCCCACTGGTCGCCGTTGTGATAGCCGCGACGGTTTCTCTTGTGCCCTCAGCAGGAGGAATGGTCAAGGGTTCCTTCGACATCCCCGGACTCCTGTTGTCCGCCGGCGGACTGGCTTTGATCGTGGATGCCCTCACCCAAGCAAGCCTTCGCGGATGGTCGTCGCCCATCACGGTGCTGGAGATCGTCAGCGCAACAGCACTTCTCGCCGGGTTCGTCTGGTGGGAGCTGCGGGCCCCGGCGCCGATGACAGACGTGCGCATCTTCACCAGCCGAGTGTTCAGCATCTCCAATGCCATCTTGGCCGCAACGTTCTTCGCCTTGTTCGGTGTTCTCTTCACGTACACGCAATACCTCCAATTCGTTCGCGGTTACGGTCCATTGGTTGCCGGCGTCGGTGCAGTTCCGTTTGCACTGGTGATGGCGGCTGTCGCCTCCAGCAGCGATCGTGTGGTGGGCCGACTCGGGGTGCGCAGTTCGATCGCGGGCGGCCTCGCGGTCATGTCCGTGGGACTGTTGGTCTTGTCGATCGCCGCGGGTAGGTACGCACCGTTCGGGGTCCTGGCTGCGATCATGGCACTGGTTGGCGCCGGGATGGGGTTGGTCATGGCTCCGGCAACAACTGCGTCGATGTCGTCGGTTGCGCCCCAGCAGGCTTCGATGGCGAGTTCGATAAACAGTGTCGTACGGGAATTGGGTGGAGTTCTGGGCGTCGCCGTCGTCGGGACAGTCGTAGCAACGGTTTTCCGGTCCCGCTTCGAACCCGGAGTCGGCACTTCCACAGTCGATCTGGCGCAGATCCACGCCGACGCTCCCCCGGTGAGCATTGTGGCCGAGGCAGCGAATCAGGCTTACACTTCGGCGATGTGCATGGGGATCCAGATCTGTGCCGCAGCAGCGTTTCTCAGTGCGTTGGCCGTTATTGCCTTGTTTCCCGCACCACGTCGCCCGGCTTCTTGTCCTCCCGCAGACCCCGCCAACTCGGGTGGCGAAGGCGTCCGGTCGCCGTCCAATCCATGAACCGCGCCTCACCGACGAGTTCAGGCCGCACCCACACCGCACCCTTGCGGTCATCTGCTGGAAGTTCCTCCTCGAACGGACTTTCCTTCTGACGCAACGGTTTCAGCACCGCAAGCAGTGACTCCAAATCACGATCGCTGAATCCGGTACCGACGCGCCCCACGTAGGTCAATCCGTCCTCACCCGGAATTCCCATGAGCAGCGCCCCGATCCCCTGCGCTCGATTGCCCTGCCCGGTGCGCCACCCACCGATCACCACCTCTTGGGTGCGCCAGTTCTTCACCTTGATCCAACTCGACCCCCGCCGCCCTGGAAGGTAGACCGATGCACGACGTTTGGCGACAATCCCTTCCCACCCGGCATCGGTACTCACCTCCAAGGCGTTCTCCGCCGTGCCCTCGATCTGCGGTGGTACCTCGAGCTCACCGACCTTGCCCGCCAACGCATTCAACACGGTGCGGCGATCCGAATAGGACTTCCGCAGCAAAGACACTCCGTCGAGGTACAGAAGATCGAAGGCCAGGAACACCGGTTCCCCACCTCGCTGGAGGAGGCCGAAATCTGTAACTCCCGCGTCGTTGTACGCCACCACCTCACCGTCGAGAACCACGTCATGACCGTCCAGCACCTCGGCCAAACCGGCAAGGGCAGGATAGTCCCGGGTCTTGTCGTTACCCGCGCGACTGCGAAGCGACATTGTGCCCGAATGATATTCGAGAATCACTCGAATCCCGTCCCACTTTCCTTCGAAGGCCCACTCCTGCGGGTCGAGACCTTCGAGCGTTCCAGCGGTGGCAAGCATCGGCTCGAGATTCTTGGGAAACTCCGTTCCGAAACTCGCGTTCTGATCCTTCATCAGATGCATCAACCACTGATCACCCTTTGTCCGGATCAGCGCGAAGCGTCCCTGCACCCGCTCCCCACTCAAGCGCACGATCACCTCGTCTTCACGCCACTTCTCGGTCTCGTACGTCCCGGAATCCCAGATCGTCATCGAACCGCCGCCGTACTCCCCCTTCGGAATCGTGCCCGAGAATGTGGCGTATTCGAGCGGATGATCCTCGGTGTGCACGGCCAACCGATTTTCTCCGGCACTGGTCGGCACACCCTTCGGGACTGCCCAGGACACAAGCACACCATCCCGCTCGAGACGAACGTCGTAATGCAATCGTCTGGCGTGATGTTCTTGAATCACAAAGGTATTGCCCGCTGTCTCCTTGTCCACTGCAGCAGGGATCGGCTCCGGAGTCCGGTCGGCCGACCTCTTGTTGCGGTAGTGCGTCAACGTATCGGCTACAGACGCCGAGACCGGCGGATCCAGATCGCCCAGCAGATCACCGTCGGATTCGACGCGCTCCAGAACCTCGTCGAACAGCAGGTGGCGCAGTTTCGGATCGTCGAGTTCGTCCCAACTGCGCGGCGCGGCAACATAGGGTTGATCGCGACCGCGCATCGAATACGGCGCAATGGTGGTCTTGGCTGCGTTGTTCTGACTCCAGTCAACGAAGATCTTGCCTGCCCGGATATTTCGCGCCATCGTCGCGGTGACGAGATCCGGGTGAAGCTTCTCGAGCCCGGTGGCGATCTGCTTGGCGACAGTCGACGCACCACTGCCGTCCAACGCTCGATCCAATGGAACGTAGAGGTGGATTCCCTTGCTACCACTGGTTACCGGATAGGCCGTCCACCCCAGAGTTGCGACCAGATCTCGAATCGACCTCGCCACCTCGGCGCACTCGGTCAATCCGACACCCTCACCCGGGTCGAGATCGAATACCAGTCGTGTCGCCGGACCACGCTCGGAACCGTCGAATCGCCATTGGGGAACGTGTAATTCGAGTGCCGCCTGTTGCCCCAGCCACGCCAGGGATGCAACGGAATCGAAAATCGGGTAAGTGACGACGCGATCAGAATGTTGCAGCGACGCACGCGTGAGCCACTGAGGGGCAGACGACGCCAGGTTCTTCTCGAAGAAGGACTGACCGTCCACACCGTTGGGCCAACGCTTACGAGTACCAGGTCTACCGACGACATGCGGAAGCATGACTGCGGCGATACGGGTGTAGTAGTCGATGACTTCGGCCTTCGTGGTGCCGCTCTCGGGGTAGAGGATCTTGCCCAGATTGGTCACGGACACGGTTGTGCCGTCGAGAGTGATCTGACCCCGATCCGTCGTTGCCATCTCCTCATTGTGCTGGATAGCGCTGCGTCTGGCAGTAGAAATCTGATGGATCGGAAACCTGCCGCTGTGCCAGGCCACGGGCAAGACTGGATTCTCGATGGGAGAGGAGACCACGATGACAGTTCGCAGTTCCGTGGAGCCGTTGGTGGACAACAACTGGCGGATGTTCGCCACCTGTAAAACAGTGGACCCGGCGGTGTTCTATTCGCCGGGTGAAGAGCGCGGACGCAATCGGGCTGCACGGGAGAGTTCCGCGAAGCAGGTGTGCTTCCGCTGCCCGGTCATTCGGGACTGCCTGACCTTTGCACTCGAGACCGCTGAACCGCACGGAGTCTGGGGTGGGACGACACCGTCGGAGCGCCTTGCACTGCGACGCTCAGCTGCGTGAACTCCGCTCACACGAGACCCCCGTCACGTCCAGACCGGACAAACAGGCAAGATGGCCTAGTGCCTATGACACGACGCGCAGTTGCCGTGACCGCGATCTTCGCTTCCTCGATCTTGTTGGGCTCGTGTTCGTCGCAGCCGGAGGCACCTGCGGCAGCAGACACCACCACCACGGTTCCCGAGGCGTTCACCAAACTTCCCTCGACCACCGCAGTGGACAAGTGCGGACCCCAGAGCGGGACCACCCTCGAAGACGGTGTCCTGACCATCGCCACTGACTCACCGGCGTACGCGCCGTGGTTCGTCGACAACGATCCGTCGAACGGCAAAGGCCTCGAGGGTGCGGTGGCCCGGGCGGTCGTCGACAAGCTCGGGTACAACACCGACCAGGTTCGCTTCACCACTGTCGCCTTCAACGACGCATTGAAACCAGGCCCCAAGGATTTCGACTTCGACGTCAATCAGTTCACGATTTCCGGGGATCGCCGCGCGAACGTCGACTTCAGCTCGCCGTATTACGCAGTGGCGCAGTCGGTGATCGCCTCACGCGGAAGCAAGGCCGCCGGTGCAAAGAATCTTGCGGATCTGGCCGGCTACCGTTTGGGCGCTCAGACCGGTTCCACCAGCCTCGCGGCGATCACCGACACGATTGTTCCGACCACTGCGCCACGCGAGTTCGCGACCACGGACGACGCGAAAGCTGCGCTGGCCGCGGGCGAGATCGACGCATTGGTCGTCGACATCCCGACCGGATTTCACATCACCGAGAACGAACTGCCCGGGTCGGTCATCGTGGGTCAGTTTCCGCGGCCCAACGCAGTCACCGAATTCTTCGGTTTGGTGCTCGAGAAGAACAGTCCGCTGACCGAGTGCGTCTCCGCGGCCGTCGATGCGCTCTACGCCGACGGAACCCTCGAGAAGCTCGCAACCGAATGGATCACCGACAGCGCCGACGCACCCGTTCTCGAGTAGTTCAGCCGGCGCGCCCACTGATCGCGCCGACGAACACCTTCGGGATGTCTGCCGGTGTCGGAGCGAAGTGACTGTTACCGCCGGTGAGGGCCGAAATCTGCTCGAGCACATCGGTATCGGCATCATCGGTGACACCGATGGTGATGATCGGTACCGGCCGCGTCGGGTCCTGCTCGCGAGTCAGGGTGTCGAGAAGTTCCTGCAGGGCGATACCCGACGGATCGTCGTTGGCACCGTCGGTAAGCAGAATCACCGAATTGATCGAGGCCGGATCGTAGGACTGTTGCATGGACCGATACGCGGCGAGAACGCTGTCGTACAAACCTGTTCCGCCGCCGACGATCGAAGAGAGGTTGTCGATCCGAGACAGCAGTTTGCTCCGATGATCCGTGTCACCTTCAGTTGCATCCATACGGGCGACAGGTTCGAGTTCGCGGTAGTCCGTCCCGTCACCGAGGTCTACGGAGAACGCCCAGAGACCCAATTGTGCGTTGGCAGGAAACATTCGGATCGCGATGTCACCGGCCTGCGCCGTCGCGGCCATTCGAGTGACCCCGTCCTGCATGTAGTCCATGGACCCCGAGACGTCGACAACTGCCAGCGCGCGGGAAGGTCTGGACAGAATCTCGTACCGCGCAAGCGCTTTGGTGACCACAGACGGATCGGACGGCACCAGCGAGCCAACCTTTCCCACTCCACCCGCGACCGGTGGGGCCTGATCCGCGCCGCGGAACCCGAGGCCGGCAAGTACGGAACGCCCGGTGTCCGATGCCAGCGCTGCCGCCAGCAGTTTGCCGGCGTCGTCCGCCGCCGACGAGTCTGCACCCACACTTGCCAACGGGTAGTCCATGAAGACCGAACCGGACGACGGTACCGACGCGGTGAGTCGACTGTCCGCGTGTGCGGCGAGATAAGCCTCGAAGGTCTGCTCGGTAGTCACCGCGGTTCCACCGGACGCGTCCACGGTTTGGATGCGCCCGGTCGAACCGGTTTCCTTCAGATTTCCGTACTGCGCTTGTGCCACCGGGACCAGGGCTGCCGAGATGGATGTGAGGTCCCCGCCCCGCGACTGGGTCTCGGCAAAGGCCGCCACGATCGGCGCGCTGGAGACGGCACTGGTCAGGGGATCGCCGATGTGCAGCGATGGAGCGCCGAGGACATCCGTCCATGCGCCGGGTGCCTCGGTACCCGGCGCAGAGACGGCGACAACCGGGGTGGAGGCGACCGAGTTGCTGATCCGGCGAATCTCCTGCCCGCTCGCCGAAACCTTGTCCAGCCATTCGCTCGAATCAGGGATCCACAGTGCGGGCGCCGTACCGTCGGCGATCGCCGCGACGGTGAGCACGGGATCTTGCGGCGTCACGCTGAGCGAGCTGCATCCGAGATCCGCGGCGGGGATGGCAGCGGCGACAGCTTCGAGTCCCGAGGCGATCGACGGATCGGCCGCCACGGTCACGGTTTCCGGGTTGTCACAGTTGGTTGCCGTCGCAGCTGCAGCGGCGCCCGCACCGAGTTCTCCCTTGTCGCTGACGCTTTTGAACGTCACGGCAAATGCTGCGGTTCCACCGACTGCAACTACCGCCAAGAGTCCGATCAGAACCTGCACGGATCGAGGCATGGACGCAGGTGGTGCGCCGTACCCATGACGAGACGACATTGATCGAATCCTTTCCGGCGGGACCCGAATCAATAACCAACTGATGCCCGGTTTATCCCGCCGAAAAGAATCCTAACTCATGTTAGCGGTGAAGTAGCTCCATGTGGAAATCTCTACAAACTAGGTGTAGATCTGGACAAACTGGGCCAGCGACTTCTCCACATCGCCTTTGAGCGCCCGCGCCACACTCGAACCGATCGGGCCGAACAACGGCGCGCCGCCCAACTCGACTGTCAGCGCGAGTTCCGATCCGTCGCCCTTTGCCTTCACATCGAGTTCGAGACCGAGCTTGACCCCGCCCTTGCCGTCTCCCTTGAGCGAGATCGCCTTCGGGACGTCGTACTTCTTGATGGTCCACCGAACGCGGTTGCGCAGGCCTTTCACCGTCACGACCGAGCTGATCTCGGTGCCGACACCCAATTGCTCGGGAAGTTCACTGCGCCATCCGTCGTGAACCACGAGCCAGTTTTCGTAGCCGCTGAGATCGGAGGCCTTGTCCCACACTTCTTGAGGAGGAAGCGGAACGTCGATTTTCACTGTGAGCTTTGCCATGGCAGAACAATAAGCCCCGTGCGCCTTTTCCGTAACCAGAGGTACCAGAAAGACGCACGGGGCTTTGCCCCTCTTAGTGGCTGACGGCCTTTTCGACGCCGACGCCGGTGAGGGAGCGAACTTCCATCTCCGCCTGCTTTGCCGGATCTTCGATCTTGTTGCGTCCGATGTACGTACCGACGATGCCGAGGACGAATGCCAGCGGGATCGAGACGATGCCGGGGTTCGAGAGCGGGAACCAGGCGAAGTCGGAGTTCGGGAACATCGACGACGGCTTGCCCGACACTGCCGGGGAGAACACGATCAGCGTCAAGCAGCTGACCAAACCGCCGTAGATGCTGAAGAGCGCACCGGTGGTGTTGAACTTCTTCCAGAACAGCGAGTACAGCAGGGTGGGCAGGTTCGCCGAGGCCGCCACTGCGAAGGCGAGGGCCACCAGGAAGGCGATGTTCTGCCCCATCGCCATGATGCCGAGAACGATGGAGACGAGTCCGATGACCACGACGGTGATTCGAGAAACTCGAACCTGCTGCTCCTCGGTTGCGTTGCCGCGCTTGATGACACTGGCGTAGATGTCGTGAGCGAACGACGCCGAAGCAGTGATCGCGAGACCGGCAACGACGGCGAGGATGGTCGCGAACGCCACCGCGGAGATGATGCCGAGGAAGATGGTGCCACCGAGCTCGAAGGCGAGCAACGGAGCGGCCGCGTTCTCCTTACCTGGCGCTGCCAAGATCTTGTCCGGTCCGACCATGCTGGCCGCGCCGTAGCCGAGAACCAATGTGAAGAGGTAGAAGGCACCGATCAGCGCGATCGCCCAGGTCACCGAGCGGCGAGCTTCCTTGGCAGTGGGCACCGTGTAGAAGCGCATCAGCACGTGCGGCAGGCCCGCAGTGCCGAGCACCAAAGCGATTCCGAGAGAGATGAAGTCGAGCTTCGTCATTCCGGAAAGACCGTACTTGGCACCGGGTCCGAGGATGTCTCGTCCCTGCACACCCTTGGTGGTGGAACTGTTGACCATGTCCTGCGCATTGGCGAGCAACTGAGAGAAGTTGCCGCGCACTGCCCACAGAACGAGTACGAACATGATTCCGGCTCCGGCAACCAGCAGAACTGCCTTGACCATCTGTACGTAGGTGGTGCCCTTCATGCCGCCGACCAAGACGTACACGATCATCAGCACACCCACGATCGCGACGACGATCGACTGTCCCACCTTGCCGTCGATGTTGAGCAGCAGGGCGACAAGTCCACCGGCGCCGGCCATCTGGGCAAGAAGGTAGAAGAGGGAAACGGCCAGGGTGGACAGGGCTGCCGCCATGCGCACCGGACGCTGCTTGAGCCTGAAGCTCAGGACGTCGGCCATCGTGAATCTGCCGGTGTTCCTGAGCAATTCGGCGACCAGAAGCAACGCAACCAACCAGGCGACAAGGAATCCGATGGAGTACAGGAATCCGTCGTAGCCGTACACGGCGATCGCACCTGCGATACCGAGGAACGATGCCGCCGAGAGGTAGTCGCCGGCGATGGCGAACCCGTTCTGCGGGCCGGTGAACTGTCCACCGCCGGTGTAGAAGTCGGACGCCTTCTTGGTGGTCCGGCTGGCGCGGATGACCAGCGTCATGGTCACGACGACAAACGCGAGGAAGATCGCGATATTGAAGGCGGGGTTTCCTACGTCCGTTCCGGACGCGGCGAGTGTGGTGATCACTGTGCGGGACCTTCCAGTTCTTCACGGATGGCGGCGGAGCGGGGATCGAGCTCACGACCGGCGAACTTCACGTACCACGCGGTGATGGCGAAGGTCGTGACGAACTGCCCGAGGCCGAGGATGATGCCGAGATTGATGTTGCCGAGGACCTTGGTGGCCATGAAGTCGTGGGCATAGGTAGCCAGGACGACGTACACCGCATACCAGAGCAGGAAGAATGCAGTGATGGGGAAAACGAACTTGCGCAGACGCGTTCGGAGTTCCTGGAATTCGGGACTCGCTTGCATGTCTATGAATGCCTGGGCATCCGGGGTACGTCGCTCTTGCGGCGACCCCTCACTGATTTCTGCTGTGGACACTGCCGGCTCCTCGCCTCGCGTGTGAAGTGAACTACGCACAGACGTTAGTGAGATCGGAGTCACATGAAGACGCTGTGGCGCCAGTCACACGGTGAGCAGTCGCGCGCTGCGCCGAACGGTCAGGCAGGCGCGACCAACGGCAGAGGGTTCGGGCGGTGAAAGTCAGGGTTGGCGGAGATCGTCTTCGCGATCGGAGCCCATTCCAAGCCGTTCCGGGGCGTGCATCCGCGTGAAGATTCGCGCAATATCTGCCGGTATCTGCTTCGACGACACCTTGCTCACGACGATCATCGTGAGGAACGCCAGCGGCACGCTCACCGCGGCCGGGAACGCGAAAATGGCTGCCGGCCAGCCACCGAGGACGTCCTCCGACAAACCACCCAGGACGGCGACAGTGGCGGCAGTGCCCGCAACACATCCACCGACAACCATCCCTGCCCCGGCGCCGACGGCAGTCAGACCGCGCCACCAGATACCCAACACCAGCAGTGGGCAGAGCGTCGACGCGGCGACCGCGAACACCAACCCGACGGTTCTCGAGAGGTCGACCGACACCACCGCCAGCGACAGCACGAGCGGAACGAGCCCGGCCAGGAGCGCTGCAATACGGAAGTCTCGAACTCGTCCACGGAGAACGTCGGTACTGACGACGCCCGCGATGCTGACGAGCAATCCGGATGACGTCGACAAGAAGGCGGCAATGGCACCGGACGCGACGAGGGCTGCCAGCAGTTGTCCGCCCCACCCCGAGAACACCGAGCCCGGCAGCAGCAGCACCGCCGCGTCGGAGGTGCCGGTGATCAGAAGTTGCGGAACGTACAGGCGAGCGAAGACGCCGAGGAGGGTCGGAAACAGGTAGAACACGCTGACCAGACCGACAACTGCAAGCGAGGTCAGACGAGCGGCCCGGCCGTCGGGGTTGGTGTAGAACCGGACGAGAACGTGAGGCAGGCCGAGCGTTCCGAGGAAGGTCGCGAGCATCAGCGAGTACACCTGATACATCGGGTGCGGCCCGCCGAAACCCCAACCCGGGGTGATCCAATCCGAGTTCTGCGCGGGCGCTCCGGCGACGACGGGAACCGCGGCTCCCGCGTCGAGAACCATGGACATGCCTTCACCGAGGGTGTGCTCCCCCGGGCCAAGTGTCACGGTTCCTTCGACCACTCGCCCGTCGACTGTGCCGCCGCTGACCGTCACCGGCTCCGATACCTGGACGACGACGTCGGTGGTGATGTCGACGGTCGTCGCAGTGGTGACCGTCGGCGGCATCGACGCGCCGACGTCGTGATGATCGCCGAAGAAGTAGAAGGTCAGTGCCACAGCGGGAATCGCGACGGCAGTCAGTTTCAGCCAGTACTGGAAGGCCTGAACGAAGGTGATCGAGCGCATCCCGCCGCCGACGACGTTGGCGATGACGATGACCCCGACCGCGACCCCGCCGATCCAGCTGGGAACCCCGAGCAGAATGTTGAGCGTCAGTCCCGCGCCTTGGAACTGTGGAATCAGATACAGGATGCACACCATCGCGACGACGAGCATTGCGAGCTTGCGCAATCGCGGTGAGCCGAGACGGAATTCGGCGAAATCGGGGACGGTGTATGCACCGGAACGCCGAAGCGGTGCTGCGACGAACAGCAGCAGGGCGAGGTATCCGGCGGTGAATCCGATGGGATACCAGAGGGCGTCGGCGCCGTATTTCGCGACCAGCCCGGCCACGCCGAGAAACGAAGCAGCAGAGAGGTACTCACCGGAGATGGCCGTCGCATTCCACCGCGCGCTGACGGTTCTGGACGCGACGAGAAAGTCCGAGGTGGTACGAGCGAGCCGAACGCCGTAGATTCCGATAGCCACGGTTGCCACGGCCGCCGCAACGATGCCGAGCACCGTCAGCACCGGGATAGGTTGTCCTCCCACAGCGCCGCGCTCAGTCGTCCACGATGTCGTTGAAGTCCTGCTCGTTTCGCTCCGCACGACGCACGAACACCCAACCGGTGGTCAACAGCAAGGGATACACAGCGCCGCCCATCACGAGCCACGGCAACCGGATGCCCAGGACTGCGACCTCCGACAGTGTCGGGAAGAGGTGCGTCAGAAGCGGCACC
This sequence comes from Rhodococcus sp. AQ5-07, assembly GCF_009707305.1. Taxonomy (NCBI): domain Bacteria; kingdom Bacillati; phylum Actinomycetota; class Actinomycetes; order Mycobacteriales; family Nocardiaceae; genus Rhodococcus; species Rhodococcus sp. AQ5-07. Next base: position 3,294,029 of record NZ_CP046099.1, read on the forward strand.
GCACACAGGAGTCCGGCTGCGACGACGGCAAGGCGAATCGCCAGTCCCAACTGCGCGCGAACGAGACCGCGGATCATGGCGTCGCCGACTTCGGTCTGTTCCTGCACCTCCACCCGCGTACGGACGATCCGTGCGCCACTACGTTGCGCCAACACAACGCGCTCACGCTGCGGAGGATCGGACTGCGACGTCACCGTGACAACCAACTCTGCTTGGGCGCACGAACCAGTCGATCCTTGAGTTCACGGGTGTGTCTGCGGCTGACCGGAAGTTCGACGGCAGGCTTGTCTCCGTGCGGGCGCAGACAGACCACCAATCCGCTGCCTACTGTGCGGATGCCGGTGACCAGCGCCAAAGACACCAGGTAGGAGCGGTGCACGCGCAAGAAGCCCGCGTCGGCCCAGCGTGATTCGAGTGTCGAGATCGGGATGCGTACCAGGTGCGACTTCCCGGCGGTGTGCAAACGCGCGTAGTCCCCGTCGGCTTCCACCCACTCCACCGAGGAGCGTTGAACGAGCGTCGTAACGCCGCCCAGTTCCACCGGGATCACCTCGTCGGTGGACGCAGATTCGGGCTTGTTCTCGCTCTTGGTGCGCCCGGCCAATCCCACGATCCGTTGAACGGCCTGAGCGAGACGCTCCTCTCGGAGCGGTTTGAGTAGGTAGTCGACGGCACCGAGGTCGAATGCATCAACCGCTCGATCGTCGTGCGCTGTCACGAACACCACGGGTGGTGGCGTCGCGAAATTGGAGAGGATGCCGGCCAATTCGAGACCGTCGAGTCCGGGCATGTTGATGTCGAGAAATACCGCGTCGATGCTTCCACTGCGCAGTATCCGCAACGCAGTCGTCGCATCCGATGCCGTGTGAACGTGCGCCACCGAGTCCTCGGCGCGCAGCAAGAAGGCCAGCTCGTCGAGGGCTGGTTTCTCGTCGTCGACGGCAAGGACGGTCAGCTGGGCATCAGTGTCAGTCTCGTTCACAACAGGTCCATGTTCCCACGACGGTTTCAGCCTGATCATCGAAGGCGAGAATCAGACGTGAATACCCTGCTTGAACTTGGGAACACGCATGCTGACCTTCGTACCGGCACCCGGCGCTGTCTCCACCACGAGTCCGTAGTCGTTGCCGAACGCGGCACGAAGTCTGTCGTCGACGTTGGCCAAACCGACGTGAGCAGCTTCGCGTGCGCTGGGTCGTCCCGATCCCGACTCGATGGCGTCAAGTGAGCCGGAACGCAGTAGTTCAGGGTCCATCCCCACACCGTCGTCCTCGACGCTGATGATGCAGTCAGGTCCCTCGTCCGCGGCCACGATGCTCACGGTCCCGCCCTCCGGCTTACTCGAAATGCCGTGACGAACCGCGTTCTCGACCAGCGGCTGGAGAGCCAGGAACGGAAGAACCACGTTGAGCACTTCGGGTGCGATCTGAAGGCGGACGTTCAGCGCCTCCCCGAATCGCGCGCGTTCGAGGGTCAGGTAACGATCGATGTTGCGTAGCTCGTCGGCAAGCAGGGTGAACTCACCCGCAGATCGGAACGAATACCGGGTGAAGTCCGCGAACTCGAGGATCAGTTCTCTGGCCCGCGCCGGGTCGGTTCGGACGAACGACGCGACCGTGTTGAGCGCGTTGTAGATGAAATGGGGACTGATCTGCGCGCGGAGGGCACGCACTTCGGCGCGATCCAACAGGGCTCTGGACGCGTCGAGGTCGGCGAGTTCGATCTGGCTGCAGGCGTATCGAGCCACCTCGGTGACCGCTCCGAGCATTCCCGGCCACGGGTCTTCGCTGGTGACGATTCCCAGCACGCCGACCACGCCGATGTCCTCGATCAGCAGGGGCTGAGCGATCAGCGCTCGCACATGGTGATCGCTCGGTCCGCGCACCAGGTCCGAGTGGGTGACGAGCACCCGGCGTTCGCCTTCGATCGCGCGAATGGCGGCGTCGTGGAATTGATCGGACAACGCTTCGTGACGGCCGTCCCACGCCAGCAGATTTCCCGACGCGTCTGCGAGGCCCAGACCGGAACCGCCGGTCAGCTCGCGTAGGTGAGGCGCCGCCTCGGCGGCCGAATTCTTGTCGAGTCCACGCCGAAGTGGCCGCGCGGCAAGTGAAGCCGTATGGAGCGCGGCATGGACGGCACGCTCGGTCGGGGTGGTCACCTCACGTCTGGTGCGCATCCACACCGCTGTCAGTGCCCCGGCCACTGCGAGAATCAGCACGCTGAGAAGCGCGACCACGGCCGGACTCAACGCGAATCCTCGTCCAGTTTCCGGATCAGTGTTTTCGGGGCCACCGTGCGGTACGCATCTTCGACGACGTCGGCTACGTCGTTCCAGAATTTCTCGTCCTCGGTCTCGTCGGCACTCGGAACGTCGAGGTACACACCGATCCATCCCCGGCCACCCACGTACGGGGGGACGAAGAACCTCGTCGGATCGCGACTGACCCAATCTGCCTGCGCCCCAGGTGGGGCCGCGGCCCAGATCGCGAGGCGATCGTCGTGGTGGTGATCTGCCATGGTGACGAACTGCGGCGCTTTGCGCACGAAAAACGACGATTCACCGTGGCTGGCCCGCTCGGTTGCCTCTGGCAATGCCAGTGCCAGAGCGCGGATTCGTGCCGACGCCGTCATCGATTCACGACCCGCAGGTATTCGGTGCCGGAACACCTGCAAATCGATCCTTCACCCACGCAACAGCTCCCGGCACAGCGGCGCCGTCCGCGTGACCTTCGCCCGGTCGCGCCTGGAATTCGATGACGTCACCCTCGGCGCAGGCACGTTCGACGGCCGCCTCGGTCCATTCCGGACGGATGAGGTTGTCATTGGTACCGACGACTACGTACATCGGACCGCTCGCGCGTTGGCGTGGGAGAGCAACGTCGCTGAGCCACGCGTGAATTCGGTCCGCGTCCTCGGCGGTAGCTGGCCGGGTGTCGGCGGGCGTCACCTTTCCGACAAGACCCAACTTCTCCGTCGCGCGAGAGGTCAGGCACGAGGTGAGCAGGTCGTAGTTCTGCTCGAATGCGCCGCGCACGTAGTCGGTTCGTTCGAGCTCCGGATGGGTGAGGGACAGCCCTTCGAGTACATAGGGCAGCAGCAGTTGCTGAGGCAGTGACAGATTCACCTCGGAATCACTCGAGATGATCGGCGAGATGTCCGCTGCCGGGGACAGGTTTGCTGCACCGACGAATTCCAGTCCGTCGCCGTAGGTGTCGGCTTCCTCGGCCGCTGCCCAGGAAGCCTGCCCGCCTTGGGAAAGCCCCAGAGTTGCCCACCGAGTCGAGGTGTCCGGAACGACGTTGCGCGCCGCTCGAACCGCGTCGATGACGTTGAACGCCGCGGTGTCCGGTTGCAGGTAAGGATGCGGGTCCGGAGTGCCGAGGCCCTCGAAGTCGGATACAGCGACCACGTATCCCGAGTCGAGGAACGGCGCGACCAGGCCGATCGTGCCGAAGAGGGTCGGCGAGGTCGACGGCGCACAGTCGTCCGAAATACCCGTCGTGCCATGGCCGATGGAGACGATCGGCCAACCGCCCTCCGGCGGCGTTCCAGGCGGTGTGAACACGGTTCCCGATACCTGGGTCTCCCGGCCGTCGATACCGGAGGTGGAGCCGTACAGGATTTTCACCGCGCTCGCTCCGGACGCCGCCACTTCGGCTGTGCTGGTGAAGGGTTCACTGTCGAACACGACGCCGCGTTGCGCGCTGCTCTCGACCGGCGGGGTCGTCGTGGTTGCGTTGTCGGTGACAGAGACATCTGGCGAGGCATCCGATCCGCAGCCGACGCTCACGAGGAGCGCGCTCGCCACCACGACTCCCCAGCCTGCGCGAACCCTCGAACTCCGAACCGTCATACGCAGTGTTCCCCTCTATTTGCCCGCGCTGCCTGCTCGGCGACGCCTGACACGTTCCTCGGCTGCGGCCTCTTCGATGTCGAGTCCTTCCAATACGGTACGCAATACCTCGTCGTCGAGATCTCCGTCGTCGCGCGCGGCGATCAGTGCGACTCGTTGCGAGCGAAGGGATTGATGCCGGAATTTGTCGAAGAGCGCTCCGGCATTCCACAAGGCGGCCTCGCGATCGGCGTCCTCGTCGACCTCCTGGAGTTGAAGCCTCGCCTGCATCGAGCGGCGTACGCGCTCGACAATTGCCTGCAATTCCTTTCCGTCGATCCCCGACGGAGGGTGCGCAGCCGCGTCGGCCAACGCCTTCTCACCGGCTTTGCGAGAAATGTTGCGTGCCAACTCCATCTGTTCCTGGGTACGCAATTGTTCATAGGGATCCGCGACGTCGAGACGACGAATCAGGAACGGCAAGGTCGATCCCTGGATGAGCAGTGTCCCGACCGCGACGATGAACGCGATCGCCTGAATGACTCCGCGTCCGGGGAACGGCTCGCCGGACGAGAGCGCGAACGGGATACCGCCGGCCGCAGCAAGAGTGACGACACCACGCATTCCCGCCCACGAGACCACCAGATTCTGTTTCCACGTCAGTTGATTCTCGCGATCACGGCGCAGGGTTACACCGAATCGCACACGGGAGTAGCTCAGGAACAGCCACACCGGCCGAATCACGATGACCACGGCCAGGACTGCCAGACCGTACGCGAACACGTGAAGCACCGGAAGCCCGTCGGCGACAACATCGTCGATCACGAAGCTCAGTTGCAGCCCCATGTACGCGAAGACGAACATCTCGAGGAGCGTGTCCAGGCTCGACCACACCGAGCGCTCCTGCAGCCTGGTCATGATCGACGCGTCCGTCGAATAGTGTCCGATCACCAGACCAGCAACCACGACGGCCAGAACACCGGACGCATGTAGTTCTTCAGCGGCCAGGTAGGCAGCGAACGGAAGGACCAGCCCCAAGCCGGTTTCGAGTGGAGAGTCGTACATGCGGGCGCGAACGAACTTGACGACAAACGCGAGCACCAAGCCGACGACAACGCCGCCGATTACTTCGTACGCGAAGAACAACAGGGGCGAATCCGTCGCAATTCGCGTTCCGGTCACGGCAGCGACCGCGACGGTGAAGAGGGTCAGCGCGGTCGCGTCGTTGACGAGCCCTTCGCCCGTGAGGATGGCGATGACTCGTTTCGGGAGCCCGAGTTTCTGACCGACCGCCACCGCGCTGACGGCATCGGTCGGCGCGATCACAGCTCCGAGCACGAGGGCGGCGCCGATAGTGAACTCGGGAACCATCCATTCGGCGAAGAAGGCAACCACGAACGCCGTCACCAGCACCATTCCGACGCCGAGACGCAGAATGGGCGCAAGGTTGCGTTTGAAGGTCGCGACCGAGAACTTGAGAGCGGCCGAGTAGAGAAGCGGCGGCAGGACCACACCGAGAATGACGTGGGGGTCCAGTTCGGGCCGCGGCATACCGGGGATGAAGGAGGCGACCGAGCCCACGGTCACCAGGACCAGCGGGGCCTGCAGGTTTCGTCGATTGGACAGCCCGGTGACTGCAATGGCGGCAATGACAACCAGCAGAATCCAGGTGAAGTTCACGCGTTCATTCTGCCCGCCGACCCTGGGAGTTCACCCAGCGGACGCACAGAAGCCCGCAACCTTTTCGGTTACGGGCCCCTGAGCAACGGTATGGCCGAATCCGGTTTTACTGCTTTTCGGGAACAGCCTTCTTGGCGGCCTCGGCTGCCTTGTCGATCTGATCGCCGTACTTGTTGCCGGTCTTGTCGTCGGCGATGTCGGCCACCTTGTCGATCGCGTCGTGAACCTTGTCGGAGTTCTCCGCTGCGAGCTCCTGGCCCTTTTCGACCAATCCCTTGACGTTGTCCAAGAAACCCATGTCCGTGTCCTCTCCCGGTGCTGACGCACATCCTTCGGCGGAATCGTTCCTCCGCGCCCTTCGATTCTCACAGGTCGACGGCCTCTACGCCAGAAAGCAGGTCCGTGCGTTCGAGCCGCGCGCAACTCGAGGTAGCGTTAACCCGCCAATAGCTGATTGATCACCCATCGACATCGACAGGTGCCCGGATTGAATGCAGGACTGCGCGGGACGGGGAGCGACCCCCACCCCACGCGTGAACTGCTGTCCCGGTGGTGGTCGGATCGCACCGATTACACCTGGCTCCCCCGATTCCTCGACACTCGCGGACTGACCGTTCCCGGACGCAAATTAGTCGCGGTGTGGTGTTTTCTCTTCGCGCTGATCGCGGCGACCATGCAGTTGAGCCGCTTCGGTTCCGATTCCGCCCTTGCACGGTCCATCCTCGCAGTCGGGACCATCAGCGGGGTCTATGCCGGTTGCCGTTGGGTGCGAAACGAATCGTGGCCCACCTGGCGCCAATCCGTGGCCTTTGTCGTCTGGGCCGACCTCTGGCTCGCCGTCACGCTCTTCTTCGCGGTTCGCACAGCGTTCGTCGGAACGCTGGGTTGCGTCCTGTTCATCATGATCGGCTTCTACACGGCGATAGTTCACAGTCCGCGTGTGGCCGTGACCCACATCGGCTGGGCTCTTGCTGTCTGCACGACGCTCGCTGCCATGGCGATGTCCGAGCCGGTCAACGACGACTGGGTGGTCGTGAATCTCTATCTGATGGTTGCCGGTGTGGTTTTCTCCACCGCGTGGATTCTGCAGATCGTCTGGCTGCGCCTGACCGACGACGCACGAAACGCTCACCGGGACTACCTCACCGCGACACTCAATCGCCGCGGACTCCAGGACGAGGCACAGCATCTGCTGCGCAGTGATCGAACGCAGGCTCTGATCGCACTGCTCATCGACGTCGACTCGTTCAAAATCCTCAACGACACGCACGGTCACGTAGCAGGTGACGACGCGTTGACCGCTGTCGCTGACCGCCTCATCGCTGCCGCCGGGCCCGAGGCAGTGGTGGCGCGAATCGGCGGCGACGAGTTCGTCGTCCTGCGCGGAGTCGATCGAGGAGATATCGAACAGGTCGCCACCGAGATACATTCGGCGGTCTCGTCCGACTCCGATCCCTATCCCGTATCCGCCAGTACCGGCGTCAGCGTCTACCTCTGTCCCGAGACGGACTTACCGGATCGGGCTGTCAACGAACTGATCGAGCACGCAGACAATGCGATGTACCGGGCCAAGAAGCGCGGCGGCGATCGCATTGCCTGGGTGCAGATGTTCAGGCGCTGAAACTATTTACTCACTGTGGGCGTGGTGATGCTCGCCGGGCAGGTCGTCGGGCGTCGCGAAAATCTTCCGCTTCTCCCCGTGCAGGCGTGCGCTGATCCACCACGAGAGTTCCACGAGCACAACGCCGATAGCGCCGAGGGTGATCGCGAGCGTCGTCGCAGCGACGTTGCTCGGATCAAGCTTGAAGAACTCACGAGTGAACGGCAGCGCGAACAGGATGAGGTACCCGGCAACCGAACCGCCGATCAGAACGAGCTTCCACCACACGTACGGCCGAGCAACGACGGCCAGGACCCACACGGCGATCATGATCAACGTGATGAGTGCACTGGTTCCGGCCTGGATCTTCTGGGTCTCCGTCTGGTCGGGGCCTTGGTAAGCCAACACGTAGGAGATGAACGTGGTGATGCCGATGATCAGGCCCGACGGCAACGCCAGACGCATCACGCGGGAGACGAAACCGGTTCGGGCGCGCTCGTTGTTGGGGGCGAGAGACAAGATGAAGGCCGGGATACCGATCGTGAACCACGCCGCGATCGTGACGTGGCGGGGCAGGAACGGGTACGGCAGCGGTTCGAAGTCGAAGACCTGGGACAGGACGCCGGTGATGCCGATCAGGAACGCAAGCACCACCGAGTAGACGGTCTTGGTCAGGAACAGATTCGACACACGCTCGATGTTGCCGATCACTCGGCGGCCTTCCGCGACGACGTACGGGAGCGTCGCGAACTTGTTGTCCAGCAGCACGATCTGGGCCACGGCTCGGGTAGCCGGGCTGCCCGAACCCATCGAGACTCCGATGTCGGCGTCCTTGAGGGCGAGCACGTCGTTGACGCCGTCACCGGTCATCGCGACGGTATGTCCGCGAGACTGCAAGGCAGCGACCATTTCCCGCTTCTGATCCGGTCGTACTCGACCGAACGTCGTTGCTCCGTCGAGAGTGTCTGCCAGCTTTTCCTGATCGCTGGGAAGATCCCGCGCGTCGATGGGACGGTCACCACCCTCGAGCCCGAGGGAACCGGCAACGGCACCGACGGAAACCGCGTTGTCGCCGGAAATGACCTTGACCGCGACCTTCTGGCTGGCGAAGTACTCCAACGTCTCCTGCGCGTCCGGACGCACCTTCTGCTCGAGTACGACCAGAGCCTCAGGGGTGACGGTGCCCGGCGCGTCGGCGTCGTCGACGGGAAGGTTGCTGCTGCCGAGCATGAGGACACGAAGCCCGCTCGAACCCACTTCTTCTGCCTTGCGGGCCATCTCCGAGTCGGGATCGAGCAGCACGTCCGGGGCGCCGAGCACCCAGTTGCCGTGACTGCCGTACGACTGGCCACTCCACTTCTTCGCCGAGGAGAACGGCGCGAGCGCGGTGGCTTCGCCCCAACCGGAATCGTCGGAGAGAGACTCGCGAATCGCCAGAACGCTCGCGTTGGGGCGAGGGTCGGACGCAGCCATCGCGCTCAACGCGGACTTGACTGCAGACTCCCCTGATCCACCCGGCGCGACATCGACCTCGGACAGGCGCATGCCGTTCTCGGTCAGCGTTCCGGTCTTGTCCGCGCACACCACGTCGACACGTGCCAAGCCTTCGATCGCCGGCAACTCCTGAACGAGGCACTGGCGCTTGCCCAATCGGATGACACCGACCGCAAAAGCAATGGACGTCATGAGCACAAGGCCTTCGGGAACCATCGGAACCAGCGCTGCCACCATGCCGTTGAGCGCGGGTCGGATCGGCAAGCCGATCGTGAAGAGCTGATTGAAGATGATCAGCGCTCCCGCCGGAATCATCAGATAGGTGATGAATTTCAGGATCTTGTCGATACCGCTGCGCAGTTCCGAATGCACGAGGGTGAACTTGCTCGCCTCTTCGGCCAGCTTGGCCGCGTATGCATCTCCACCGACCTTGGTGGCGCGGTACGCGCCGCTGCCTGCGGCAACGAAACTGCCCGACAGCACTTGCTGGCCGCTCGCCTTGTGAACCGGATCAGCCTCACCGGTGAGCAGCGATTCGTCGACCTCGAGTGCGGCAGAACTGACCACCTCACCGTCGACGACTATCTGGTCACCGGATCCGAGTTCGATAATGTCATCGAGCACAACATCTTTGGGCGCCATTGCCACGGCGACGCCGTCACGCCTGACCATGGGCTTGGCCTGACTCACGATGGCCAGAGCGTCGAGCGTGCGCTTGGCGCGGATCTCCTGGATGATGCCGATACCGCTGTTCGCGATGATCAACAACCCGAACATGCCGTCGATGATCGAACCCGTCGCGAGCACGATCACCAACAACACGGTCAGGATCGCGTTGATGCGAGTGAAGACGTTGCCGCGAATGATGTCCTTGACCGAGCGGGACGCCCGGTCCGGTACATCGTTGGTTTGTCCCGACGCGATCCTTGCTGCAACCTGATCGGCGGTCAGACCGCGGGCGACGTCGACGTCGTCCGGCAATCGCTCAGGCGCTACCGCCACTGCTGTCTCTTCTGAACTGGTGTGCTCGTGAGCCATGGTCAAAGATTACGCACCCGGAGCAACTAATCAGGGTCGGACTCGTGTGGCAATGACGGCTACACGAAGATCACACCCGTGGGCCGCGGTTCTGCGATGCTGGTCGGAACGAGCAGAGAAGGCCATCGAGGAACGGTATGAAATACGTCTACAACGGTCTCGACGAGGCGCTTCGATGCGAACGGCCCGTCGACCTGCCGATTTCTCTCGACCTCAACCGGACCGACAACGTGGTTGTCTGGTTGTCGGCGATTCGCGTCTACTCGTTCGGGATGATGTTCGCGATTGATGCCCGCTACGGAGATCCGGCACTCTCGCTGAGTCTCGGCACTTACGACGGGCGTCCCACGTTCACACATTTCAGCGCGCCGCTACTCCTCGGCCTCGGTTTCGCGGACGGATCATCGGTGACCACCGCGCAAAGAACGCGAGGCTCGCTGCTTGAGTTACGCACGGCTGAAAGCCGCTCGGGCTCAGTGCGCGGTGAGTATTTGCTGGCTCCGATACCGCCTGCCGGGCCGATCGATGTCGCAACTGCATGGCCTCAGCTGGGAATGGACGAGAAGGTTGTCACCCTCGACGGAGAAGGCATCGCATCCGCATCCGAAAGTGTCACACAACTATGGGAACCGAAACGACAACCCGATCCCGACCTCACCAGTGAACACGTGACACATCAACTGCAGTACCAACGTGGGGGTTGGTTCGGAATCCGACTGGATTGAGGAAGATCCCGGGTGACTTTCGAGCAAGGGCCGCAGTCAGCCCAGCGGTATCCACCACTTCGACGGCGGTGTCGGTGACAACGCGTCGATCCTGCCGCCAGGCATCGGGACCGACACTGTTGTGCCCGCCTCTGCGGCCGACTCGTTGAGGCGAATGATCGGCTCCGACCACGAGTGAAACGCGAGGTTGAAGGTCGCCCAGTGGATCGGGACGAAGACACCGCGCGATCCGTCGCCCTTGTTGAGGTCGATGTGTGTCTGCACTGCCTCTTCCGGATTCATGTGAATGTCCGGCCAGCGCACGTCGTACGCGCCCACGGGGAGAAGCGTCAGATCGAAAGGCCCATAGGTTTCACCCAACTGTTCGAAACGTGATGTGTATCCGCTGTCTCCGCCGAAGAACACCCGGTGCTTCGGACCGGCGAATACCCACGACGCCCACTGCGTCGTGTTCCGGACGAGGCCACGACCGGAGAAGTGACGAGCCTCGGTGCACGTGAGAACCAGGTCGTCGATTTTTGTCGACTCGTCCCAGTCCAATTCCACGATCCGGTTCTCTGGCACCTTCCAGTGCCGCAGGTGAGCCCCGATACCGATCGGAACGACAAACGGAGCGGTCTGGGTGCGAGTCAGAATCTTGACCGTCGCCATGTCGAGGTGGTCGTAATGATCATGCGAGATGACTATCGCATCTACCGTCGGTAGATCAGCCAAGGCCACTGGAGTGGGATGCATCCGTGCGGGACCTACTGTGGCCGAGGGTGATACGCGTTCGCTCCACACCGGATCGGCGAGAACGCGGTAACCGTCGACCTCGACGAGAACACTCGAATGGCCGTACCACGTCACGGCCGCGTCACCCGCTACCGACGGCGCCAGCGGAGTGGCCAACGGAATCGGCTGACGCGGCCGACCCGTCGACCCCCGTGTAGCCATCGACTTGAACATCCCGGCATCGGTGCCCGGAATCAGAGTGCTGCTGGGCTCCGAGTTGTGGAACTGGCGGTCCCGGTATCGCGGGGACATCGCCGCATACGGTTGCACTGTGTTTCGCGACGCCCCGATCTGCGTCGGGATTCCCCATGCGGCTCGCGCCACCCACCCTGTCGCCGCGGCAACAGCCGCAACTCCGAGAACCGTCGTCTTCTTCATTCAGACGAGCGTAGCCACTATCTGTCCCGCGTGCCTGGTGCCTGTTTTCCCTGCAACGAGCTTTACTTTCCCTTGAATACGGGAGGGCGGTTCTCGATGCGGGCGGCGCGGGCTTCCTGGACGTCCTCGCTGAGCCAGGCGGCGTGGAGGGCGTCGAGTTGCTCGGGAGACTGTTCCTCCATGGTGCCGTCGTCGTTGAGAACCATCTTCATGTGCCGCAACGACAGCGGTGCGAGATTGGCGATGCGGTGCGCCCATTCCTGAGCGTCGTCGAGGGTTCCGAGCTTGTTGGCGAGACCGCGCGTGAAAGCTTCCTCGGCGCCGATCTGTTCGATGCCGAGCAGAATGGTACGCGCCGGACCGCCGCCGACCAGCGACGCGAGCCGACGCATGGTCCACTTGTCCACCGAGACTCCGAGGGTGGCCGCGGGGATTCCGAAGCGAGCGGTCGGTGCCACGACGCGCAGATCCGACGCGATGGCCAGCTGGGTACCGGCGCCGATGGCCGGACCGTTGACAGCGGCAATGACGGGGATGGGCGCCGTGTCGATCGACCGGAGCATTTCGAACAAGCGGTCGGTGAAGCCCTCCATGTAGACGTCGCCGGACAGGTCCGCGCCTGCACAGAACGCCGATCCCTCACCGGTGATGACGACAACGTGCGCATGCTCGGCGACTGCCGCGTTCATCGCGTCCCGTATTGCGATGCAGAGTTCGGCGCTGAGCGCATTACGACGCTCGTGACGCTGCAACTCGATGGTCACGACGTTGCCGTCACGGGAGAACCCGATCATGTCCGCTCACTTTCGTTTCTGGAAGGCTCGACACACGGGAGTTCCGAGGCGCCGCTACCGTCCGCATACTTCTCTGCAGCTAAGTTCTGTACATCAGGAGGTTAGATTACCGATGAGTACAGACGACCTTGCCGCACAGCAACCACACCCGGTTGACGTGGTGGTGATCGGCGCGGGACAGGCCGGACTCTCCGCCGCGTACTACCTGCGCAAGTTCGGAATCGAACCCGAATCGGGGTTCGTGGTGCTCGATCATGCGTCCGGTCCGGGCGGAGCGTGGCAGTTCCGCTGGCCGAGCCTGACACTGAGCACCGTCAACGGTGTGCACGACCTCCCGGGAATGTCCTTCGCGGAAACCACCGGTACAGACGCCGAACAAGTGCCTGCATCGGTGGCGGTCCCCCATTACTTCGAACTGTACGAAAAGCAATTCGAACTTCCCGTCCACCGCCCGGTACACACACGGGTGGTGTGTCCGAGGGAAGAGCGACTGCGAATCGAAACCGACCAGGGGGTGTTCGCGGCGCGAGGCTTGATCAACGCGACGGGAACCTGGGAGCGCCCCTTCATCCCCCACTATCGCGGGGCCGAGTCCTTCCGTGGCCGACAACTCCATACGAAGGACTATCGAACCGCTGCGAAGTTCGAAGGCAAACATGTTGTGGTGGTCGGCGGCGGTATCTCGGCCGTCCAACTGCTCGACGAGATCTCACGCGTCACGACCACTACCTGGGTGACGCGGCGCGAACCCGAGTTCCGCGACGAGCCGTTCACGCCGGACATCGGCCGCGCTGCGGTTGCCATGGTCGAAGATCGTGTACGACGCGGCCTGCCACCGGGATCCGTCGTCTCGGTGACCGGCCTCCCCGTGACGCCTGCCATCCGGGCAGCGCGAGAGCGTGGTGTGATGAATCGACTGCCGATGTTCTCCGAAATTCTTCCGAACGGCGTGAAGTGGGCCGACGGTACCGTCGTCGACGCCGATGTCATCTTGTGGTGCACCGGTTTTCGTAGCTCAATCGATCACCTGGCGCCGTTGCACCTGCGCGGACCGGGTGGCGGAATCCCGATGACCGGGCGCCTCGCCACGCAGGTCGAAGCCGACCCTCGCGTGCACCTGGTGGGATACGGACCGTCGTCGTCGACGATCGGAGCCAACCGCGCCGGCCAAGCGGCGGCGCGCGAACTGACCGCGTACCTGGGAATCGGCGAATGAACAGAATACTGATTCCGGGCGAAACCTGCTGGCGCATCGAACCGGCGGACAATCTTGCCTGCATCGTCGACGCCGCTGACTACTTTCATCATGCGAAGTCCGCAATGCTGCAAGCGGAAAAGCGAATCATGTTGATCGGCTGGGACTTCGACACGCGCATCAAACTCGAACCAGGCAAGCAGACGCTCGACGGCCCCAACCGATTGGGAATGTTCCTCCGCTGGCTGGTCCGCGAGAAACCCGACCTCGAAATCCTCGTACTCAAATGGAACATCGGCGCGTTCACCGCAATTGGGCGCGGCATGACTCCCGTCTTCGTGTCCAACTGGCTGACCGACGAGCGCCTTCGGTTCGAGATCGACGGTGCCCACCCGGTTGGTGCGGCGCACCATCAGAAAATCATCGTCATCGACGACGCTCTGGCATTCTGCGGCGGCATCGACATGACGGTGGACCGCTGGGACACCTCGGATCACGTCGACCGCAACGACTACCGGATCACACCGAGCGGAAGACGTTACGGCCCTTGGCATGACGCAACCACGGCGGTCGACGGCAATGCTGCCGCGGCCATCGGCGAATTAGCGCGGGCACGCTGGAAATCCGCAACCGGAGAGGACCTCCCACCGGTCCAGAGCACGGCGACGCCGTGGCCGGTCAATTTGGCTCCCACCTTGCGCGTCGTCGACGTGGCCATCGCCAGAACGCTGCCGGAACTCGGCGAACGCACAGAGGTACGCGAGATCGAGGCGCTCTATCTCGCGGCCATCGCCGGGGCAGAACACACGCTGTACATCGAAAGCCAGTACCTCGCCTCACGCACGCTGGCCGAGGCGATTGCCGCGCGTCTACGTGAGGCCGACGGGCCGGAGATCGTTCTGGTCATTCCGCGCAATGCCGATGGATGGCTCGAACAAAAGGCGATGGACGGGGCACGCCACGACCTGCTGCATTTGCTGTGGTCGGCCGATATCCACGACCGGTTCGGTGCGTTCTATCCCGTGACCTCTTCCGGCGCACCAATTTACGTGCATGCCAAGGTCCTCGTGATGGACGATCGCCTCCTGCGAATCGGGTCGTCGAACCTCAACAACCGTTCGATGGGCTTCGACACCGAGTGCGACATCGCCGTCGAATCCGACGACGACGCAGATGTCGAGTTGCGCGCCTCGATCATCGGATTGAGGCGCCGGCTACTCAGCGAGCACCTCGACGTCACCGAGGAAGAAGTCGACGACGCGTTGGGTGAGCAGTCACTGTTGTCGACGGTTCGCGCTCTCTCGACCTCCGACGCTCGCAGTCTGCGCGAATTCGACCGGAATACAGTCGACGGCGAAGACCACGTGCTCGCTGAAAATGCACTGATGGATCCCGAGCGCACGCCGCCCAGACTGAGCGATCGAATCGAAGGATTGCGCCGCCTGCTCGGCAAACGCTGAGACTCTAGAACACGCGCACGCAGTGCCCGGCTGCCAGCGCGAGTTCGACGAGTGTTGCACCGTGAACACTCGGGACGAGCGCGATGAGAAACGTATCGCTGTCGCTGTCGAGCCAGGCAAGTGAAACGCCCGTCTCGGTGATGTTGTCGCCGACTCGAGCGAGAAGCGATTCGAGTCCGGCAGATCGATCGAAGGTCATGGCAAGACTCTGCGCCCACTCCCACGATCCTGCCGGCGCCGACTTGAGCGCTCTCAGCTGACCGAGAACCTCGGCAGCGTCCTCGTTCCAGTCCACCCAGACCAGGAGTTTTCGGTCGTGCAACGCGTCGACGAGAGCAAACCACGCCAATTCCGGGTGCGGCTTCTCGAGCGTCTGTGAGTACAGCTCGTTCTGTACTTCGACATACCGTTCCGGATAGTCGATCGCGAGAGTCACACGGTCGATGACGACAGTGCTGTCAGGGGCGAGCAGTTCGGCGATCGCGCGCAACGCGTCGCGAGCAGGTCCACCCACTATGGCTCCAAGGTTCGATTCGGTCATCGGTGCGGTTTCCACAGTCTGACATGCGAGTGCGCCTCGTTCGGACGTGTCCTCGATGTCAGGTCCTGAGGCGGATCCCTCCGGAGATTCCCGCGCGCCGCACATCAACGAGTCGACGAGTTACCGAATCGAACAACCCGGCTATCCCATTCGCCGCACTTGTCCGTTTACCCTTTCACCTGGCCTTACAATCCGGATATAGTCGTCGGCGATCCATGAAGCAACTGGGATGTAGCGAGCCAGCGAACAGTCTGTTACCGTTCAGCTAACTACCCCTTCTGGTCAAACCGGATTGAAGGGGTTCGGGCAATGACCCACGGGGGGTTGACGTGAAGGGGCCATGTTCCGCATGAAACACGATTCACACACGACAACCTCTTGGTGGTCGATCGGCGAATGGCGCCTGGGTTGGAAGGTCATCGCCGTTCTGGCATTGCCGATGATCGTCGCCGTCGTCCTCGGCGCACTTCGAGTTCAGACAGAACTCGAAGAAGCCGCACAGCTGAGTTCCTCGTCCGAGCGTGCCCTCGCAGTGCCCGCGGCGATCAACCTCGAATCCGCACTGTACGAACTCGCCGAAGCCGCATCGGCACGCACTGACACCGGCCCGGCAACACAAGCAGTTTCGGACGCAATGGACCAACTGGTAGACGCCGCGCGCGCGTTCCAGTCCGACGGCGACCTCAACGACCAAGTGACTTCGGCGCTCGCCGAGAGCCGTTCCATCACCGAGGAGATCGCCGCCGGCGCGGTGGCTCCCGCACGCTTGGTTTCGCGGGTCGGCGAAGTCTCGCGCGCACTCTCGAGCACCTTCACCAGCGTCGTCGAGCATTCTCAACGCCCTGTCCTGCGCAAACAAGGTGGTCGACTCTCCGCACTCTGGGAAGCGCGACGAGCGCTGGCCGAACAACGAATCCTCTTCGGCTCCGGTGATCCGGACCAGCAAGCTCGTACGTCGATGGTCAGTGCTGCCGGTGCCGAACTGGTCGCTCTGAACAACATTCTGGCCATCGACGGGAGTAACGACACCGTCCAGACCCTCAGCAACTCTGCTCAGAACCGGATCAACGCCCTCGGATCGACTCCTTCGACCTCTCCTCTGGGGAGCCGCGTCGGCGCCGATCTGAAATCCGGAAACGACCAGTACAACAGCCTGACCGACACCACCGTCACCGAGTTCGGCGACACCGTCACCGCCGAATCCAATGCAGCACGAACCGCAGCACTCCGTGACACTGCAATCGTGCTCGGCGCGGTCCTGCTGGCACTGGCCATCGCCCTCGTCATCAGCCGATCGCTCATCGATCCGATCCGCCGGTTGCGATTTGCCGCATTGCAGGCCGCACGACGCGGACTCCCCGACGCGATCGAACGAATTCGCGCAGGTGCCAGTACCGACGAACTCGACTTCGCCCGTGTCCCGATCCGCACCCACGAGGAAATCGGCGAGCTTGCACGCGCGGTGGACGACATGCACGGTCAGGCCATCACGCTTGCCGGCGAGCAGGCCACCCTGCGGCGCCAGGTCAACGACATGTTCGAAACGCTGTCGCGGCGTAACAAGTCCCTCGTCGACCAGCAACTCGGTTTGATCGAACAGTTGGAGCAGGACGAAGACGACCCGCGTCGCCTCGAGAATCTGTTCCGGCTCGACCACATCGCCGCGAGAATGCGTCGAAACGGCGACAACTTGCTGGTTCTCGCCGGAACCGATGTACGCCGCGCCAGGACCGCCCCCGTCGCTCTCGGCGATACCCTTCGCGCCGCGGTATCAGGAGTCGAGGAGTATCGACGCGTCGAACTCGGGCAGATCCCGCCCGGAGTCGTCACCGGTCATGCTGCCCCGGACGTCGTTCACCTCATCGCTGAGCTGCTCGACAATTCTCTGCGGTACTCCCCACCGGAGACCACCGTCTCCATCAACGCTGCCCGCACTATCGACGGCTCCATGATCGTCGAGATCGCAGATCTCGGTATCGGCATGTCGCCTGCCGATATCCTCGATGCCAACGAGCGCCTCGCCGCCGGCGGCGAGATGAGCGCGGATACAGCGCGTCGCATGGGTTTGTTCGTCGTGAGCCGAATCAGCCGTCGCTACAACATCTCTGTGCGCCTGCGCCCGACGGCAACGTCATCGACGCACAGCGGCATCACCGCAACGGTGCTCCTACCGACGTCGATACTCGATTCGTCTCGGGGACCCGAGATCCGCACGCCGCGAACCGGACCCGTTCCCACGCTCGATCGGACTCCCCCTCCCACACCGCCTGCACCGTCATGGTCACAGCCCGTCCCGACCGACTCCGCACCCCCGCGGCCTGCGACCAGAAGTTTCGCTGATCTCCCGCGTCGAACGCCCGGTAACAGTACCGATCGGACCGAGACGTTCGCCCCGATCACACCGCAATCCACTCCTACGGCAACAGCGCCTTCGGGATTGCCACGTCGCACTCCGGGCACAAGTGGAGTACCGGCAGTCAGCACCTCGACTCCGACCACTGCTGCACCCGCCACCTCGGTGTCGTCCTTCGCTCCTCTGCCCGATCCCGAAGGCGCAAGCACATCGACGTCCCTTCCCGTTCGTACTCCGTCGCCGGAATTCACCTCGCCGGCACAGGGTCCCGAGATCCCGGTGGGTCCACAACCGTCGACAACCCCGCCGCCGCGGCACCGGCTCTCAGCCCCGACGCCGACAAATACTGCGGCATTCTTCTCCTCACGCACCCGTGACGGGCTCTCTGCTCGCTCATCGGCGAGGGCTGACGGCGCGGGCGACGGCAACTCGAACGGCGTAGCCTCTGCTCCGACCACGATGCCGATTTTCGCCCGGATGGTGTCGGAGTGGCTCGTGGATCCGACGGCGGAGACTTCAGCGGCTTCCACCGGCAGTTCGTGGACCACCGACGCGGATCAAGGCTGGCTGGCCGCTCGGACCTCGTTCGAGATGCCGGTCACCAAGATCGCCGATTCCGGTCTGCCCATTCGAGACCGCGGAGCCCGCCTGGTTCCTGGTGCCGTCGGCGGAGGCGGTACGGCGCAGCGCCATGCATCCAATCCGGCGGACGTCCAACGTGGTTGGAGCAGTTACCAATCCGGAGTACAACGAGGGCGTCGGCGCGCCGCCGACCATCAGCCCGATGGCGGACAGTCTTTCGAATCGTCCACGATGTTGCACAACGATGAAGGAGAACAGTGAACACTGTCGGAGCCCAAGAGACTCCCCGCGCACTCGACTGGCTGGTTTCGGCTTTTGCCCGAGACGTGCCGGGTGTGAGTCACGCGATCATCGTCTCAGCCGACGGGTTGTTGACCGCCTCGAGCACACACCTTCCGCTCGATCGGGCGGATCAATTGGCCGCTGTCACTTCCGGACTCGCCAGCCTGTCCGCGGGGGCGTCACGCCTCTTCGACGGTGGGGCCGTCATGCAGTCCGTCGTCGAGATGGAGAACGGCTACCTGCTTCTCATGGGCGTCGGTAGCGGCGCTTACCTTGCCGCCCTCGCTGTCGCCGGATGCGACATCGGCCAGATCGGTTACGAAATGGCGACTCTCGTCGATCGCGTCGGGACCACGATGGACATTGCCCCGCGAACGTCGCAGGGTATTTGAGTTCGATGCCTCACCATCAATCCGAGTACGACGACGCCGAACCCAGCTTGGTCCGGCCGTACGCGCTCACCGAAGGTCGGACCCTGCCGTCCATCGACCTCCCGCTCGAAGCGATCATCGCGACGATCGAGGACGTGGTCTCGAACAATCTTGCACCGCAGGATATTCGTGCATCGATCGTCGCACTCTGCGAGAAGCGGATCTCGATTGCCGAGATCGCTGCCCACCTCGGTGTTCCGATCGGAGTCGTGCGGGTACTGGTTGCCGACCTCGTAGTAGCCGGATCACTGGAAATACATGCCACTCTGCGAAGCGACGCATCTCGAGTCGAGCGACGCGAACTGATCGAAAGGACCCTCAGTGGACTTCGGGCACTCTGACTCATCGTCTCGCGTGAAATCGACAAAAATCGTGATCGCCGGGGGTTTCGGTGTTGGCAAGACAACGCTTGTGGGGACCGTCTCTGAAATCGTCCCCCTTCGCACGGAGGCAATGGTCACCGACGCCAGCGACGGTATCGACAATCTCGGTTCCACTCCCGACAAGAGCACCACGACGGTCGCGATGGACTTCGGGCGCATCACTCTCGCCGACGACCTGGTCCTCTATCTGTTCGGAACCCCGGGACAGCGCCGCTTCTGGTTCATGTGGGACGACTTGATCACCGGTGCGATCGGTGCGGTCATTCTGGTCGACACGCGCCGCCTGGAAGACAGCTTCGCTGCAGTCGACTTCTTCGAGGCGCGAGGGCTCCCGTTCATTGTGGCGGTCAACCGTTTCGACGGCGCACCAATCCATTCGGCGAGCGATCTCCGGCAGGCATTGGCGCTACCCAACCGCGTTCCCATGATCGAGATCGACGCCCGGAACCGCGAATCGGCCAAACGCGCGCTGATCGCCGTCACCGAGTACTCCCTCGAACGACTTGCAGCTGAAGCAGTCGTCTAGATGAATCACCAGATGCGAATCGTCGCCGAAAGGAACTGGCATGTCGGATGAAATGCACCATTTCTCGATGGGAATCTGGCTGCTCGGGCTCGCCTACGTCGTGTCCGTGGTCGGGTCGGTAGTCGGCCTGGCGTGCACCAGGCATTCAGCGTCGGCGACGACAACCGCCACACGCATGCGATGGCTGGCCATGGCTGCCCTGTCGATCGGTGGTGTCGCCATCTGGCTGATGCACTTCATCGCCATGCTCGGCTTCGCAGTCCCCGGCAGTCCCATTCGATACAACCTCGGATGGACCGTGATCTCCGCGATCATCTCAGTAGGTGCTGTTTTTGTCGGTCTGCTGATCATCGGGACCGAATTCCGCTGGACGCGGCTTCTGATCGGCGGCGTGGTGACCGGTCTCGCCGTGAACATCATGCATTACACCGGCATGCGCGCCTTGCGCTTTCAGGGTGAGATCCACTACGACCTGCTCTTCGTTGCATTGTCGGTTCTCATCGCAGTCGTCGCCGGAACCGCTGCACTGTGGTTCACCATGGTGCTCGAGTCCACGATTCTGCGTTTTGTCGCCGGAATCATCATGGGCATCGCCGTCGTCGGTATGCACTACACCGGAATGGCCGCAGTCGAGGTTGTTCACGACGCGGCAGCCCCGGCGCCGCAGGGACTCGAAGTGTTCTCATTCCTCTTCCCCGTCTTCGTTCTCGGCCTGCTGGCGTTGGCAGTTCCGATTGTCGCCGTGCTGACAGCACCCAACCGTGCGACGGCACGGATGGAATCCGCCGCCGACGACCTGGCGTTCGAAGCACGAGAGTTCGCGACCTCGAACTGAGAGGAGTACGGGGCGAGTCGATGTGAATCGACGACGCCCCGTACATTGCGGGGATGGTGGATGCCGTACACAACCCCCAGCCGTCGGCCGACGCGGCACTGGTCGTGATCGGTGGTTTGCCGGCCACCGGCAAATCGACGATCGCGCGGGTGCTTGCTCAGCATCACAAGATCCCCTACGTGCGGATCGATACCATCGAACAGTCGCTGATCCGCAGCGGTATCGCTGATGTATCCGGGACCGCCGGATACATCACCGGGTACGCGCTCGCCGCCGAACAATTGCGACTGGGACTCTCGGTCGTGGTCGAATGCGTCAACCCAGTCGAGGCGACACGAAACGCCTGGTCCGCTACCGCACAACATAATTCGGCGCGCTTGCTCAGTGTCGAAGTCATCTGTTCGGATCCCGACGAGCATCGCAGACGCGCAGAACGGCGAGTCGTCGACATCCCGGATCTTGTACTACCTACGTGGCAGGAAATCCTGGATCGAGACTACGAGCCGTGGACCACGGAACGGCTCGTGCTCGACACCGCAATCATGAACTCCGAGAGCGCAGTACGACGAATAACTGCCAGAATGTTCACCGAATGAGAGCTGCTCACAGGGTGAGAACGAAGAATGCACTGTTCGGATCTTCGCGGTAGTTTCCGAACGGTGGAGACGGGACGAACCCGAATCTCGCATACAGTCGGCGTGCCGGATCGAAGAAGTCCTGTGTGCCGGTCTCCAATTCGAGTTGCCGGTAACCTCGTTGTCTCGACTCGTCCACGACGTGTTGAAGAAGTCGCGTACCCACGCCACGCCCTCGAGCTACCGATGAGGTTCGCATCGACTTGATCTCGCCACCGGTCGACGACCGTTCCTTGAGTGCAACACAACCGAGTAGATCGTCACCTTCGCTCCACAGCGTCCACATGGTCACGGAGCTATCCGTCAGCCCGGTGATGTCCAGCGCGTGAACGCTGTCCGCGGGCGAGGTCGCATGCATGTCGGCGAGATGTTCGGTCAGTAGAGCACGGACCACATCCCGACTCAGGTCGTCAATTTCGATTCGCACGGATCCTCACTGTCCTCTTCGCTTCCGGCAGCATCGAATGAAAGTATGACTGGCCATCACTTCGGCGAAGGCTTGGCCCGCACGTGGATGCGTTCTCCTTGGGGGCCGAACAGACTCAGTACCTCGACCGGGCCGCCGCCGTCACTACCGAACCAATGCGGGTTTCGGGTGTCGAATTCAGCAGCTTCACCCGTACCCATCACGATGTCGTGATCGGCCAACACCAACCGCAACCTCCCCGACAACACGTACAGCCATTCGTAGCCGTCGTGCACTTGCGGGTCGGGGTCCGTCTGGCTTGCCGGGATGGTCATCTTGAATGCCTGCAGCCCACCGGGTTGCCGAGTCAGCGGCAATACCGTTCGCCCACTGACGCTTCGAGGCGCACTCTGGATACGTGGATCGGCGACCTGTGGTGCCGCCACCAGTTGGTCCAACGGCACTTGGTGGGCAAGCGCGATCGGAAGCAGCAACTCCAGACTGGGTCGACGCTCCCCCGCTTCGAGCCTCGACAGGGTGCTCTTCGAAATACCGGTGGACTCGGACAGCGCTGTGAGCGTGACGTTCCTCCGTGTACGAATGCGTTTGAGGCGCGCGCCGATCTGCGAGATGGCGGCATCGATGTGCGGACCGTTGACATTCATGGTGCCGAGTCTGACGACGATTCCCAGAAATGGCAACATTAGTTGCTGATGAACCTCCTCCGCAAGCAATCTGTGCTCATGCGAACACACACTGAAACAGAGATCCTCGACGCCGTGATCGTCGGCGGTGGCGCCGCCGGACTCAGCGCAGCCCTGGTGTTGGGTCGTGCTCGGCGCTCGGTCGCCGTCATCGATTCCGGCAAACCGCGCAACGCACCGGCAGCACACATGCACGGTTTCCTCTCGCGAGACGGCATGGCGCCAAGTGAGTTGCTGGCCGTCGGACGCAGCGAATTACAGACGTACGGAGTCGAATTCAAACGCGACGACGTAGTCGACATCTCCTGGCGCGGTATCGAACCCGGCTTTGTCGTCGAACTGTCGGGAGGCACGACGCTCGAAACCCGTACTGTGCTGGTTGCCACCGGCCTACGGGATTCACTCCCGGAAATACCAGGCATCCAGGAGCTTTGGGGGCAAAGCGTGCTCCATTGCCCGTACTGCCATGCGTACGAGATCAGCGACCAACCGATCGGCGTTCTCGGCGGCGACGCTCGCGAGATGTCACTTCACCAGGCGTTTCTACTCCGACAGTGGTCGTCGGATGTGACGTTCTTCCCCGACAAGATCTCGCTCACCCCCAACGAACGCGCGCGACTGGCTGCCCGAGGAGTGACGGTTGCCGACGGATCGGTATCTGGATTGGTCTGCGAGAAAAGCAAACTGAAAGCCGTCGAACTCGACAACGGCCAACTGGTTGCGCGCTCAGCACTGTTCGTTGCGCCGCGTTTCGTTCCGAACGACGCACATCTGACGCGACTCGGCTGCAAAGCCAGCCCCACGGGATTCGTGGCTGTCGATCATTCCGGCGCCACCAGTGTTCCCGGTATCTGGGGCGCCGGCAACGTCGTCGACCCTCGCGCACAGGTAATCAATGCTGCGGCTGCAGGTTCAACCGCGGCGATCGCAATCAACGGATACCTGGTCGAGCAGGACGTCGACTCGGCTCTTCGCTCGACCGACCCTGAAGGTGGTTTCTCGGCGGCCATGGAGCAGGGCGTCTGCGAGATGAACGGCGGCAGCGCCCTTCACGGCATCTGACCGAAGCGTCTAGGTCGCGGGGCCGCCGTGCAACTTCTCGTAGGCGGCCTTCTCGGCGTCGTGGCGCGAGATCTTCTTCGGGTTCTCGAGGTCGGAAGGCAAACCGTGACGCTCGAGGCGACGCGACCTGTTCTGAGCCATGTAGGAGACCGAATAGAACAGCGCCAGAAGCACTCCGAGCAGCACCATCGACGCCCGCAGGGCCCACGGCCCGGGGAAGAGCATGAAGGCCGCGAAGACGGGAATGAACGGCACCATGCTGCGGATCAGGTGACGTGGCACAGCCCAGTCACCGATCAGGTCGTTTCGCACCCAGTCCTGCATCGAATCGGGCAACTTGCGCCCCACTGAATAACCCAACCACTGAAGGGGATTCGGGCTCGTGCGTTGCTTTTTGGAAGTCACGGAAGTCACCTGTTCGGTACGCATCGGTCTTGACACAGTCGTCACGTTTCTTTCAGATGTGGTCATCACATTTCTCTCATTGGTCCAAAGCGCCGGCGCGGAGCGCGGCCTCGTTGACCCGCGTCAGAACGTTGTGGAGTTCTTCGAGTTCGGCGAGGCTGACGCCGAGCTTCGCGACAACCGCCGGCGGGATCTTCTCCGCCTCGTCACGCAGTGCCACACCGGCTTCGGTGAGGTCGACGTCGAGTTGACGTTCGTCGGCGCGGCTACGGGTTCGCGTGATCAACCCGGACGCCTCGAGTCGCTTGAGGAGCGGCGAGAGTGTCGGCGAATCGAGCTGCAATGCCTGCCCGATTTCCTTGACCGCCATCGGCGACTTCCCCCACAGGGCAAGCATCACCAGATACTGGGGATGTGTGAGGCCCATCGGCTCGAGCAGTGGCCGGTAGACGGACAGGACTGCCCGGTTCGCGACCGCAAGTGCAAAACACACCTGCCGGTCGAGAGCCAGCGGATCGTCCATCTGCGTCTGCGGAGCCTTCGTCGTCATGACTCCGATGTTACCAGATTGATTAGTGCAGTAACTATTATCGCACTAATCAATCTGGCGATGATCATCACTCTTCTCCAACGTCGACGTGGGTTGCCCGGTGAGGCCCACGTGCGCTTCCGCCCTCATTCGCTCCACCATGTGCGGGTAGTGCAGCTCGAACGCCGGACGCTCGCTACGGATGCGCGGCAACTCGGTGAAGTTGTGACGCGGCGGTGGGCAGGTGGTCGCCCACTCCAGCGAGTTTCCGTAACCCCACGGATCGTCGACGGTGACCACCTCGCCGTAGCGGTAACTCTTGAAAACGTTCCAGATGAACGGCAGTGTCGACGCGCCGAGCACGAAGGCGAAGATCGTGGACACCGAGTTCAGCACCGTGAATCCGTCCGAGGGCAGGTAGTCGGCGTAACGACGGGGCATACCTTCGCCACCGAGCCAGTGCTGGACGAGGAAAGTGCCGTGGAAGCCGACGAACGTGGTCCAGAAGTGCCACTTGCCGAGGCGCTCGTCCATCATGCGACCGGTCATCTTCGGGAACCAGAAGTAGATACCGGCGTACGTGGCGAACACGACCGTACCGAAGACCACGTAGTGGAAGTGGGCGACAACAAAATACGTGTCGGTGACGTGGAAGTCGATCGGCGGACTCGCGAGAATAACGCCCGACAGACCACCGAAGAGGAAGGTGATCAGGAAGCCGACCGAGAACAGCATCGGCGATTCGAAGGTCAACTGCCCCTTCCACATCGTGCCGATCCAGTTGAAGATCTTCACACCTGTCGGCACGGCGATCAGGAACGTCATGAACGAGAAGTAGGGCAGGAGAACAGCACCCGTCGCATACATGTGGTGAGCCCACACCGCGATGGACAGAGCTGAGATCGCCAGTGTCGCGTAAACCAAACCGGTGTATCCGAAGATCGGCTTACGGCTGAAGACCGGGAAGATCTCCGAGACGATGCCGAAGAACGGCAGCGCGATGATATACACCTCGGGGTGCCCGAAGAACCAGAACAGGTGCTGCCACAACAGAACTCCACCTGACGCTGGGTCGAAGATGTGTCCACCGAGATGGCGGTCGACGAACAGTCCCATGAATGCGGCGGTCAGTAGCGGGAACGCCATCAAGATCAGGATGCTGGTGATGAAGATATTCCAGGTGAAGATCGACATCCGGAACATCGTCATGCCTGGTGCGCGCAAACAGATCACCGTGGTGATCATGTTGACCGCACCGAGAATAGTGCCGAGACCGCCTACTGTCAGTCCGAAGACCCACAGGTCGGCTCCGACGCCGGGGCTGTGCACCGCACCCGACAGCGGGGTGTACGCAGTCCAACCGAAGTCGGCAGCGCCGCCCGGCGTGAGGAATCCGCCGAGTACGATCAAACCACCAAAAGTGAAGAGCCAGAAGCCGAATGCGTTCAAGCGCGGGAAGGCCACGTCCGGGGCACCGATTTGCAGCGGAAGTATGTAGTTCGCGAAGCCGAAAACGACGGGCGTCGCGTACAGCAACAACATGATCGTGCCGTGCATGGTGAACAACTGGTTGAACTGCTCGTTCGAGAGGAACTGCATCCCGGGGACAGCCAGTTCCGCACGCATGAACAGGGCCATCAGGCCGCCGATCAAGAAGAACACGAAAGCCGTGATCATGTACATGATCCCGATCTTCTTGTGATCGGTGGTCTTGATCATGTCGAACATCCACGACCCCTTGGGATCACGACGCTTCGGGTACGGCCGCTCCGGAATCGGCTCCAGCTCTCCGGTCCGCTCGTCCGGCACCGTTGTTGTCATGCTCGCGCGTCCTC
Source organism: Rhodococcus sp. AQ5-07 (assembly GCF_009707305.1). Lineage (NCBI taxonomy): Bacteria > Bacillati > Actinomycetota > Actinomycetes > Mycobacteriales > Nocardiaceae > Rhodococcus > Rhodococcus sp. AQ5-07. Next base: position 3,320,511 of record NZ_CP046099.1, read on the forward strand.
TTTCGTGCTCGATACCACCCTCAAGAACTTTCCGCACGACCATATCGCATGTTAATAGTTAATGCACAAACTAAGTTTGGTCGACGTGGACATCAATCGAAAACCGAACGTACGCAACCTTTTGCAGATTTCGGTGAGATAAAGTCAGGCGGCGGAATAGGTCAAGGGTCCGCCGCGTTGAACAAACCCGTGACTCTTCCCGACACATCGACAGCACCCGAGGCCCCCGCGTTGCGCGGCCTCTTCGAGCCTTTCGAGGTCAAATCACTCTCGTTGCGCAACCGTTTTGCGATGGCCCCGATGACTCGCGCCTTCTCTCCTGACGGAATCCCCGGCGCCGACGTGGCCGAGTACTACCGTCGTCGCGCAGCGGGCGGGGTCGGCCTGATCATCACGGAAGGCACCTATATCCCGGACCCGGCAGCCGGCCCGCACACCCGCGTACCGCGCATCTACGGTGATTCGAGCCTGGGCGGCTGGAAGTCGGTAGTCGACGCCGTGCACGCCGAGGGTGGATCGATCATTCCTCAGCTGTGGCACCTCGGAGTCGAGCGCGGCGAAAACTCGCGTCTGAACCCCGAGGTCGAAACCGTCAGCCCCTCCGGCCTGGCGCTGGACGGCACCCGTCTGGGACGAGAATTCACCACCTCGGATCTCGACACCTTGAAGCAGTCGTGGGTCGACGCCGCACTCAACGCGAAGAACACCGGTTTCGACGGGCTCGAGTTGCACGGAGCGCACGGCTACCTGCTCGACGAATTCCTGTGGGCCGGAACCAATGTCCGCACCGATGAATACGGCGGATCACTGGAAGCCCGCACCCGTTTCCCGGCCGAGGTCGTCGCCGCAATCCGAGAGGCTGTCGGAAACGAGTTCGCGATCGTCTACCGATTCTCGCAGTGGAAGTCCGGCCACTACGACGCTCGTATCGCCCAGAGCCCGGCTGAACTCGGCCGCATCCTCACTCCCCTGGTCGACGCCGGCGTCGACGTTCTGCATCCGTCGACGAGGCGCCACTGGGAACCGGCGTTCACTGAACTCGACGGTGAAGACGGCAAGCTCGGCCTCGCCGGCTGGACGAAGAAGCTGACCGGGTTGCCGACCATCACCGTCGGCTCGGTCGGACTCGACTCCGTGTTCACGACGGCATTCACCGGCGACGCCGCATCGGCTGTCACGGGGCTGGAGCGTCTCGAAGCTCAGTACGATAGGGGTGAATTCGACATGGTTGCCATCGGACGCGCGCTGCTCGCCGATCCCGAGTGGGTCGAGAAGCTCCGCACCGGACGCGCGGACGAGCACATCGCATTCACTGCAGAACATCGCACGCACCTGAACTGACCTCGCACGACAGAACGGCACTCCCGCGATTGCGGGAGTGCCGTTCGTGGGTCTACCGGAAGTTCTAGCTGCCGAGCGTGACCGGGTCGGCGCCGATGCGGCCGGCCGGGTCGTCGAGAGCACCGATCGCGTTGATCTGTTCCGGCGTCAGTTCGAATCCGAAGACATCGAAGTTTGCGGCGATACGTTCGGGGGTCACCGACTTCGGAATCACCACGTTTCCGATCTGCAGGTGCCAGCGAATGATCACCTGAGCCGCGGTGACGCCATGAGCGTCGGCGATAGCGGTGATGACGGGGTCACCGAGAACAGTTCCCTGGCCGAGCGGGCTCCACGCTTCCGTCGCGATTCCCTTGCCGGTGTGGAAGGCGCGCAGTTCGGCTTGGTTGAACTTGGGGTGAAGCTCGATCTGGTTGAGGACCGGCACCTCACCGGTTTCACCGATGACACGCTCGAGGTTCTCGATGGTGAAGTTGGAGACGCCGATGGATCGAACCCGTCCGTCCGCCTTGAGCTTCTGGAATGCCTTGAAGGTCTCGACGTACAGGTCCTTGGACGGAACCGGCCAGTGGATCAGGTACAGATCGAGGTAGTCGAGACCCAACTTGTCGAGGCTGGCGTCGAAGGCGGCAAGCGTCGAGTCGTAGCCCTGATCGTCGTTCCACAGTTTTGTCGTGATGTACAGGTCTTCGCGGGCGATGCCGGATTCGGCGATCGCGCGGCCGACGCCCACCTCGTTGCCGTAGATCTTGGCGGTGTCGATACTGCGGTAACCGGTCTTCAGAGCGGTGGAGACGGCTTCCTGCGTCTCGTCGTCCGGAACCTGGAACACACCGAATCCCAGTGCGGGGATCGTCTTACCGTCGTTCAGAACAATGGTCGGTACAGAGGTCACATCGTTGGTCTCGGTCATATGTGGATCCAACGCACGGGCGCCAGGAGGCATTCCCCACCGAACCTCCTCTTCGCACCCTTGTCGAACCCGAAATGCCGGTCTACCTTGGAATACAAGTAATCGAATCGCCTCGAGAAAAGAGAGAGCGATGAATCTCGGATATCGTCTCGCCTACAAGGTCGGCGTCACTCCATGGGAGCACACCGGTCACGGCTTCGACGCTCAACTGTCCGGCCTTCTGGATGCGATTCCCCTCCCTGAAGGTGGCCGCGCACTCGATATCGGTTGCGGCACCGGACGCCATTCCATCGAGCTGGCGCAACGCGGGTGGCACGTCACCGGCGTCGACGCCGAACAGGAACCGTTGGACAAAGCGCGCATTCACGCGCGTGAAGCACACGTCGACGTCCGGTTCCTCCACGAGGACGCGGCAGACCTGCACATTGCTGTCGACGGCGGGCACATGCTGGTGCTCGACATCGGCTGCTTTCACGGGCTCACCGATCATCACCGACGGGACTACGGGAGGTCGGTCAACGCGATCACCGCACCCGGGGCGTCCATGGTGATGTTCGCATTCGGGCCAGGTCACCGTTGGCCGATGCCACATGGCGTCTCCGAGGAAGACGTCATGCGAGTATTCGACGGTTGGTCGATGGCCTCGAGTACGGCCGCCGACGTGAGTGAATCGCCACTTCCGGTCCGTGCGGCACATCCGTGCTGGTACCACCTGGTCCGTGACTGACTGCTGTGCGCCTTTATTAACCGCCCGCGGTTAATAAAGGCGCACAGCACCGATTAACACAGGCGCACAGCTCCGGGGATACTTCTCAGGTGACTGCAACACTGCGCATCAGCGGCCTCTCTGCCTCCCGGGGAGAACGCACTCTGTTCTCCGACCTCGATCTCACCGTCGCGCCCGGCGACGTCATCGGCCTCGTCGGCGCGAACGGCGCCGGCAAGTCGACGCTTCTCACTGCACTGGCGGGAATCGGAACTGCCGACGTCGAAGGTTCGATCATCCTCAGCCCGCCAGACGCTGCGGTGGGTTATCTCGCACAGGAACCCGACCGCATCGAGGGCGAGACCGTCCTCGAGTTCCTCGGCCGACGCACCGGCGTCGCGCACGCCGAGGCGGTCATGAACGCCGCGGCCGAAACCCTGGCTGAAGCGGAGGAGGATCTGTACTCTCCGGCTCTCGAACGCTGGCTGGCTCTCGGGGGCGCCGATCTGTTCGAGCGCGCTGAGAAGGTGGTCGAAGAACTCGGACTCGGAGTTCCGCTCGAAGCTCACATGACGGCGTTGTCCGGCGGTCAGGCCGCACGCGCCGGGCTCGCGTCGCTGTTGCTCTCGCGCTACGACATTCTCCTGTTGGACGAACCCACCAACGATCTCGACCTGCGGGGTCTCGAGCAGTTGGAGCGATTTGTCGCCGAGACCCGAGCGGCGCTGGTTGTCGTGAGCCACGATCGCGAGTTCCTCTCGCGCACCGTCACGGGGATCGTGGAACTCGATCTGGCACAACAGGACATCGCCGTTTACGACGGCGGCTACGAGTCGTACCTCGCCGAACGCGAGATCGCCCGCCAGCACGCACGCGAGGCGTTCGAGGAATACGCAGGCACCCGCTCCGATCTCGAAGATCGCGCACAGATGCAGCGCAACTGGATGGAACACGGCGTCCGCAATGCGCGTCGTAAGGCCAAGGACAACGACAAGATCGGACGCGGATTGCGGACCGAGTCGACGGAGAAGCAAGCCGCGAAGGCACGCCAGACCCAACGTCGCATCGAGCGACTCGAAGTGGTCGAGGAACCGCGCAAGGAGTGGGAACTTCGCATGGAGATCGCGGCGGCTCCGCGGTCCGGATCCGTTGTCGCAACCACGAATGGTGCCAAGGTAACGCGCGGTCAGTTCACGTTCGGTCCGGTCACGACACAGATCGACTGGGGCGATCGAATCCTCGTCACGGGCGCGAACGGGGCCGGCAAGACCACCCTCCTGAACGTCCTGCTCGGCAAACTCGTCCCGGACGAGGGCATCGCATCCTTGGGTTCCGGTGTCGCGATCGGTGAGATCGATCAGGCGCGTGGATTGTTCGAAGGTAATCAACCAGTCGTCGAGGCCTTCGGCGCTCAGGTTCCGGACTGGCCCGATGCCGATGTCCGTACTCTGCTCGCCAAGTTCGGCCTGCGCGGACACCACGTACTCAGATCTGCCGCTTCCCTGTCCCCCGGCGAAAGAACAAGGGCTGCACTTGCTTTGCTCCAAGCTCGCGGCGTGAACCTACTGGTACTGGACGAGCCGACGAACCATCTCGACCTTCCGGCGATCGAACAGCTCGAGCAAGCGATGGAATCCTTCGAGGGAACCCTCCTCCTGGTCACTCACGATCGACGCATGCTGCAGTCCACCCGAAGTACGCGCCGGTGGCGAATGGAGAACGGACAGCTCTTCGAGGAGTAGCCAACCGACTCTGCTTGCGCAGACAACCCGCGTGTGCAACTATTTATCAGGCGCACGCAATAGTTGCATGCGCGGCATAGGTGGGCACGGGCGACACGATCGCCCGTCGAACCGCCACACCCAGTCTTGAAAGGCGCTCTTCAATGTTGTCGATCCCCGACCGCACACTGACTCACGGAACCACCGGCGAACCGATCACCATCCCGCAACTCGGGTACGGCGTTTTCCAGGTACCGGACGCACAGACCGAAGAGGTCACTGCCACCGCTCTCGAGATCGGCTACCGCCACATCGACACGGCCGCAATCTACGGAAACGAAGCCGGTGTCGGCCGCGCCATCGCTAGTTCGGGTGTTCCGAGGTCAGAGCTTTTTGTCACCACCAAGTTGTGGAATGACGATCAGGGCCACGACCGAGCGCTCGCCGCGTTCGACACGAGCCTCGACAAGCTCGGCCTCGACTTCGTCGACCTGTATCTGATCCACTGGCCGGCACCGGCAAAGGGCCTGTTCGTGGAGACGTGGGCCTCTTTCGAGGAGATCCTCGCCTCCGGCCGTGCCCGTGCGATCGGCGTGTCCAACTTCCTGCCGGAGCACCTCGAACTGCTGGCCGAGCACAGCTCGATCACCCCGGCCGTCAACCAGATCGAATTGCACCCCAGACTGCAACAGCACGCGTCACGGGAGTACGCGCGAAGTCGCGGCATCGAAATCGAGGCATGGAGCCCACTGGGACAGGGAACTATCCTCGACGACCCGACCATCGGGAACATCGCTGCAGCACACGGAAAGAGCCCAGCGCAGATCATTCTGCGCTGGCATCTCGAACAGGGACACACCGTTCTGTCGAAGTCGGTGACACCTGCCCGCATGCGCGACAACGCCGCAATCTTCGACTTCGCACTCGATACCGACGAGTCAGCTGCCATCGCAGCGCTGAACACCGACAGCCGTGTCGGACCCGATCCAGTCGAATTGAACTGAATCGAAACGGCTTCAGGAATTTTCGTGAGGAGTCAACGTCAGCAGCACGGAATCGACGGACTGCTCGGCCAGGAGCGCGTCCAACGGTAAGTGACGGAACAACGCTCGGTAATAGATCGGCGACGCCAGGGCATCCAGGACGAAGTCCAGGTCGAAGTCGCTCCGAATGTCGCCGCGTAGCCGCGCCGATTCCAGCACTGCCGCAGTGGAATCGCGTCGTGGCTGAAAGAATGCCGACTGGAAATCCCGCGCCAATTCCGGGTCCGCCGCCAGATCCGCGACCAACGCGGGCAGGATCCGCCCAACTACCGTTTCACTCAGCCCCACAACCAATGTCGTGATGCCGGCGACCAGGTCTGCCCTGAGATCGCCGGTGTCCGGCGTTGGATCAGTGCCGATGTGCGCCACGACGACGTCGACCACCAGATGCCGCTTCGACGGCCATCTCCGGTAGATGGCGGGTCGGTGCACGCCAGCTCTCGTCGCCACCGAACCGATCGACAGCTCCGCATAACCGTTCTCCCCCAACAACTCCAGGGTTGCCGCCAGTACGGCGTCGTCGATCCGCTCGTCGCGGGCGCGCACCATCTACAGCACCGGTCGCGGCATGAGCACCAGACGCCAGCCGTCGGGATCTTCGAAAGTCATCCCCGCATTCTCCTCCCAGTACGGATTCTCGGCGCCAACGGGTTCGTGCCCTGCTTCACCCAACCGCTGAACTACCTCGTACATCGCCGATTCGCCGGCGAAGTAGAGCACCAACAGGTTGTCCTGCGTCGGCGCCGGGCACGGGCTTCCGTCTTCGTGGGTCGTGAATTCGAGGTGATAGTTCGAATCCGGCAGCCCCAGCATGATTCCGTCGTACCCGGCATGACCGGAGAACCGGTAGAGCTCGGGCAATCCCAGACAGTCGCGATAGAACGCAATCACGTCGTCGAGCCTGTCGGTGGGTCGCGCTACGCGCACTTGCACTACTGCGAGGTCGTTCGGCCAAGTTGTCATTACCAAACAGTACAGTACGTACCGTAATGTTTCGAGAAGATGGCCGCCAGCCTCCCGACGCCAGCTCGCTGCAACTACAAGCGATCATTCTCCGGAAACGCCGCTTTGGGCATGAACTTCGGCCTGGCGAACAGCACAGAGAGATTGGTGGGCTGCGACTCAACCGGGCGATCGGACCGATACAGCAAGGCCTGCTGCGGGGTACTCACCCATTCGCTGGCGAAAATCTCACCGATACGGCCCACCGGCACGTGCGATCCATCCTCGAGTCGAACGGTGACGTCTGCCCCGGCGTCCGACTGGCCGTACACGACCCACCACGATTCACCCTCAACATCCCCTGGAGTGTGCTGACCGATACCGATGACGGCACCTTTTTCCATCGCATCGCGCCAGACCACTTCACGCCCTTGCGGTCCCACGCTGTAGCTACCGTCCTCGCGCACCTGCACGACGAGGCAGGACTTCTCGAGCACCAACTTTTCGACCACCATGCGACGCCCCTTCTGTTGCCCGAACCCTATCCGCCGACACCACCCAGAAACGGCATCTTCGCGGTTCATGTTGACAAACTGTTGGGTTTTTACAACACTTTGATGCATGAGCCCAGTCCGACGGGGAGACGCGCTCCCCATCTTCAATCGCATCGGAGTGCTTCGCGCCGAGCGGAAGATGAGTCGGGCCCAGCTTGCACAACTCGTCGACGTCAACCCGCAGACGGTGGGGGCGCTCGAACGCGGCGATCACTACCCCAGCCTGGATCTCGCGTTCAGGATCTGCTGGGTGTTCGACCTTCCGGTCGAAGCGGTGTTCTCCCGGACGGAGTTCGGGCCGCTGTCGACGGAGGTCTACCGGAATGCACTGTCGACGGAGGTCTACCGGAATGCACCGTCGACGGAGGTCTACCGATCTGACCGCACTACCGAGGGGAGTGAAAAGCCCAGTGCCTGAATCAAATCTGATCGACCGCTACCAGGCCCACCGCACTCGGCGGTTCCTGCAGAACGAGGAGACGTTCCGACATTGGCTCCCGAATTGGCGAACCCGTCGACGTCGGCGGATGCTCGTCATCGCCCTCGGAGTCCTGTTCGCCACGATGGTTGCCATCGGCATAGCGTGCCTGTTCAACCCACTGTTCGCGGTGGCGTGGCCGGTCCTCACCCTGTTGTTCCTACCGACGTGGTCTTCACTTCAAATCGTGTCGGGCAGGCAAGGGGATGCGCCGCGGCATGCGCTGGACGAATGGGAGATCCAGCAACGCAACGACGCCCGTTCCGTCGGGTTGAGCGTGACTCAATCGTTGGTCTTCATTGTCGCCATTTTCCTCATTTTCACCTCGTCGGTGCAGTGGAATGTAGAGAGACTGCCTTACTCGGGAGGTTTATTGGCACTGACTGCAATGCTGATCGGCGCGTGCACGCCCGCGATGATTCTCTCGTGGACCAATCCAGACCCGGATCCGATTGATTCCGAAGAGTTCGACCTCTGACCCGTATTACCGAAGCGCACCACTCGACCGATGGGAAGGACCCATGTCAGCCACCCTCACGATCGACGGCATCTCGAAACGCTACGGCGACGTCGTTGCACTCGACAACCTGAGTTTCGAAGTGCGACCAGGCGAGATCTTCGGATTCGTCGGCAGCAACGGCGCCGGCAAGACGACCACGATGCGCATTGCGCTGGGTGTGCTCGGAGCAGATTCGGGGGAAGTTCGCCTCGGCGGCAAACCCGTCGACCTCGACGTGCGTCGCACTATCGGATACATGCCGGAGGAACGCGGCCTCTACCCCAAGATGAAGGTGGGCGCGCAACTTTCCTATCTGGCCGAGCTACATGGGCTCTCGAAAGCCGACGCGCACGCGGCGACAGAGCGATGGACCGAACGTCTGGGTATCGCCGAACGCGTCAAGGACACCGTCGACTCCCTGTCCCTCGGTAATCAGCAACGTGTGCAGCTCGCGGCCGCACTGGTTCACGATCCAGCGGTACTCGTTCTGGACGAACCGTTTTCGGGCCTTGACCCCGTAGCGGTCGATGTCATGAGTGACGTGTTGGTCGAGAAGGCTCGCACCGGTGTTCCCGTAATCTTCTCCAGCCACCAGCTGGATCTGGTGGAGCGCCTGTGCGATCGCGTGGGCATCATCAGCCGCGGCAGCATGCGAGAGATCGGAACCGTCGACGAACTACGAGGCAAGGGCGACGGCCGAATCGAAATCTTCGCCCCTGACGCGCCGGTCGGCTGGGCGCACCACCTGATCGGTGTCACCACACTGAGCCACCTCGACGGTCGAACGCTCCTGAGCGTCGACGGAACCGCCGACGATCAGCAGATCCTGCATGCAGCGTTGAAAACCGGACCGGTGCACGAGTTCACGCTACGACGTCCGTCACTGACCGATCTGTTCCGAGAGGTAGTAGCCGCATGAGCAACCAGTTGAGCGGAGGTCGAGCCATCGGGTTGGTCGCCCGACGCGAATTCATGACGCAGATCTCGAAGAAGAGTTTTGTGATCAGCAACGTCATCATCCTGGTCGCGATCGTCGGCGGCATCATCGCCTTCTCACTCTTCTCCGGCGGCGACGAGGACAAGTCGAAGATCGGCTTGGTCGGCAACCAATCACTCAGTGCCACGATGGTGTCCATCGGCGACACCCTCGGAAATCCGGTGACGGTGACGGAGGTTTCCGACGACGGAACCGCGCGTAACCAGGTCAAGGACGGCGACCTCGACGTGGCCGTGATCGCTGGATCGGGCGGCGGCGTCACTGTCGTGACCAAGAAGGAAGTGCCCACGAATCTGCGCGCCGTCATCGAGAGTTCCGTTGCACAACAGGCACAATCGAATGCGCTCTCCGCCGCGGGGATCGATCCGGCACAGCTCGCCGAAGCCACGTCCACCGCAGTGGTCACCATCGATGCCATCGATCCCCCGGATCCCGAACAGGGCCAACGCATAGCGATGTCGATCGCTGCTGTGGTGCTCCTGTACATGCAGATCCTGCTGTTCGGAACGTACGTGGCGATGGGCGTCGTCGAGGAGAAGTCCAGTCGCGTGGTCGAGCTGCTGCTCTCCACTCTTCGTCCGCTGCAGTTGTTGTGGGGCAAGGTTCTCGGAATCGGTGCTGTCGGCCTGATGCAGATGGCTGCCTATGCCGTCGCGGGCGTCGCCACCGGACTCGCGACGGGCGTCCTGACCGTGACGGGCACCGCGATCGGCGTTCTGTTCGGCACTCTCGGGTGGTTCATTCTCGGCTTCCTCTTCTTCGCCGTGCTGTACGCCGCCGCCGGGTCCATGGTCTCGCGGCAGGAGGACGTCAACGCCACCGCGATGCCTCTCGCGCTGCTCGTCATGGCGATGGTCAGCGTGGCTTTCGTTTCGGTGAGCAATCCAGAAGGAACCCTGAGCAACGTGTTGAGTTGGATTCCGCCGTTCTCGGCAATCCTCATGCCCCTGCGCATTTCCGCCGGTGTTGCTTCTCCGTTCCAGATCGTGGGAACCATTCTGCTGATGCTGGTCGTGACTGCTGCGCTGTCGATGATCGCGGCAAAGATCTACCAGCGCTCCATCCTTCGTATCGGCAAGGTCGTTTCATGGAAAGAGGCGTTCGGACGCTGATTCTCCGGCGCACAACTGGCGCCACGCGATCCCGACGGCACCCCGTCCAGGTAGGTTCATCCTGGACGGGGTGCTGCTTACTTGGAGGACGTTGTGCGAATCTCGGCCGAAGAACTACTCACTGCGGTACTCGATTCCGAGAGCTTCGTCTCTTGGGACTCCCCGCCCGTCGACGTCGGACCTGGCCCGAAATACGCAGAAGACCTGGCGAAGGCCCGCGAGAAGAGCGGAGTGGACGAGTCCGTCGTCACCGGTGTCGGTACGGTTCGGGGCCGTCGAGTCGCGGTAATTGCCTGTGAATTCAGCTTTCTCGCCGGTTCCATCGGAGTCGCCGCGGCCGAGCGGATCGTGACCGCCGTCGAACGTGGTACGGCAGAACAACTCCCGCTGCTCGCCTCGCCCACCTCCGGCGGAACGCGGATGCAGGAGGGCACCGTCGCCTTCGTTCAGATGGTGAAGATCGCTGCGGCAGTGGCTGTTCACAAAGCGGCACACCTGCCCTACCTGGTATACCTGCGCAATCCCACCACCGGCGGGGTCTTTGCCTCGTGGGGATCCCTCGGCCACATCACCGTCGCGGAACCCGGTGCTCTGGTGGGATTCCTCGGACCCCGTGTCTACGAATCGCTGTACGGCGAAAAGTTTCCCGACGGTATCCAGACGTCCGAAAACTTGTATCGCAACGGCGTTATCGACGGCGTCGTACCCGTCGACCGCCTCCGTCTGCTGGTCAATCGAGCGTTGTGCGTGCTCACCGATCCCCCGGCCCCGGCGGCCACGGACCCGATTCCCTCACCCGAGATTCCCGATGTTCCCGCCTGGCAGTCGGTGATGCTCTCGCGCCGGGCCGATCGACCCGGCATCCGGCAGTTGCTCCGCCATGCCGCAACTGAACAGGTACCGCTCAGCGGCACCGGGCAGGGTGAAACCGACAAGACGATCTTGCTCTCGCTCGCCCGCTTCCGAGGCTTTCCGTGCATCCTGCTCGGCCAGGACCGCAGTGGCCAATCCGCGCTCACCACGATGGGACCGGCCGCGCTCAGGGAAGCGCGACGGGGCATGAAACTTGCCGAAGAACTACAACTCCCGCTTGTCCTCGTGATCGACACTTTGGGCGCGTCGCTGTCCAAAGAAGCTGAAGAACGTGGACTGGCCCCTGAGATCGCCCGTTGCATCGCCGACCTCGTGACGCTGAAGACCCCGACAGTGTCGGTGTTGCTCGGTCAGGGAACAGGCGGCGGGGCGCTCGCGCTGCTGCCCGCCGATCGGGTACTCGCGGCACAGAACGGGTGGCTCGCTCCCCTGCCGCCGGAAGGCGCAAGCGCGATCGTCCATCGCGACATCAGTCACGCACCGGAGATGGCGGCAGCGCAGGGCATTCGTTCGTTGGATCTGCTTCGAGACGGCGTGATCGACGCGATCATTCCCGAAACGCCTGACGCGGCCGACGAACCCGTGGAATTCTCCAAGAGGGTAGGGGCTGCGATAGCGCACGAACTCTTCATGCTTGCCGAAGAGTCGGACACCGATCGCCAGTCCTCCCGTATCGCGCGCTATCGAAACCTGGGAGTTCCGCAATGACGACGAAGGACCGGAATGCGCTGACGCTGCCGCACAGTTACGACCGCGCGGCACTCGCTCGTTTCGAATTGTTCCTGTTCGCGGGCATCGCCACCGTGTTGATCACCCGCGCTTATCTGGCGGCAACGGGCTATCCCCAGATCGGGGGCGGCGCCCTCCACATCGCACACGTTCTCTGGGGCGGATTGCTGATGGCCGTCGCCATCGTCGCGACCGCCATCACCGAAGGCTCTCGCACGCGTGACCTGGCCACGCTCGTCGGCGGAATCGGATTCGGTCTCTTCATCGACGAGGTCGGAAAATTCGTCACCGCCGACGTTGATTACTTCTACCAGCCTGCCATCGCGATCATGTACGTCGTCTTCGTTCTCTTCTATCTTGCCGCGCGCGAGGTGGTGATTCGGCGCGGAATGAATGATCGTCATCGGCTCGCCATCGGGGCGCGAGCGCTCTCGGACCTCGCTCTCGGTCAGCTCGACGAGATCCAGTACAACCACGCCCTCCGCGTACTCGACGGCGTCGAAGACCGCAGCCTCACCGACCTCGTCGATTCGATCAAAGCCGGCCTGCATTCACAGACTCCGCCGACCGGCGGTATCGAATCGAAGATCACTCGTGGCCGCAACGCGTTCTTCCACCGCGCCGAGGAACTGCTCCGGCACCGTGTCGTCCGCCGACTGGTACTGACCCTGTTCGTACTGCAGGCTCTTCTGGCGATTGTCCAGGTGATCTACGCGTTGGTGTCCGAGAACGTCGTCGAGGCCGACGACGTCTCCGACCTGGTGGTCCAGATCTCCACCGTCGCAACCGGAGTTCTTGTGGTTCTGGGAGTGTGGTTCCTCTTCCGCGGCCCGTACCTGCGAGCCCTGAGACTCCTGCGTGCATCCCTCATCGTGAGTCTCCTGGTGACGCAGGTCTATCTGTTCACGCAGGACCAGTTCGGCGCGCTTTTCGGTTTCGCAGTGTCACTGTTCATGCTCGCGACACTTCGCATCGCGATTCGAAGCGAAGAGGCCGCCGCGGCTCTACCGCAGTAATTCTCTACCGCAGTAATTCTCTACCGCAGTAATTCTCTACCGCAGTAATTCTCTACCGCAGCGAGATCGCCGGCCGACTCGGTAGATCGCGGATCCCGCGGAGCGGGCCTAAGAGCAGGACCAATCCACACGGCGCGATCAGGCAGGCCATGATCCACATCGTCCCGCGCGGTCCCACCGCGTCGCCGAGGTAGCCTGCCGTCAGCGCACCGAGCGGAATGCTGCTGTGCAGCAGGAACATACTCGTTGCCACTACTCGTCCGAGGCGGTCCGGCGGACAGTAACTTTGACGGAAACTGCCGAGCACCACGTTGCACGACACGACACCCGCAACCATCACCATGCCGCCGATGCAGAACCAGAACAGGCCGGCACCGTACGTCGTCAGAGGCGCCAACAGGATGAACGGTCCCGTCACCAACTGACAGATGAGAACGCTTCGGGCAGTGCCGAATCTGCGGCCGAGCGGGCGCGCGATCATCGATCCGACAATTCCGCCCACCCCGGCAATCGCCAAGAGAAGCCCGAGTCCGAACTCCCCCACACCAACCGTCTTTTCCAAGAACACGATCTGAATCGTGGTGTACCCGGTGAGACCGAAATTGAGCAGAGTGCCGTAGACGACGATTGACCGCAGATACGGATCACCGGCAACGAATCGCAGTCCGAGCGCAATCTGCCGTCGCAACGGTTCCCGCTGATTCTGTCCGCGATGGACGGTCTCCTGCACACGAATCAGCCAGATGCATACGAAGCAGAAGGCGAACGTGAACGCGTCGACAACCAGACCGGCCGCAAGCCCGACAGTTGCAACCACCAGCCCACCGACGCTTGGGCCGATCACCCGAGTTGCGGCCTCGGCGCCCTGAATCTTCGAGTTCCCTTCGACAAGATCCGCTTCGGCGAGCACCGTGGGGAGATACGAGTGATAGGCCGCCTGGAAGAAGACCGTGGCTGTACCGGTGAGCAGCGCGACCAGGAGCAGGTGGCCGTATGTCATCGCCTCCAGGAAGCCGGCGATCGCGAGGCTCGCGAAGAGCAGCGCGCACGCAGCGTTCGCGATCATCATGATCGGACGCCGTGGCAGCCGGTCGATCCAGGCACCGGCAGGTAGTCCGACGATCAACCACGGCAACCACACTGCCGATGCCAGCACACCGATCTGGAAGCTACTCGCGTCCAGTTCGCGAAGCGCGACCAGCGGCAGTACGACGGTCGTGACACCGTTTCCGATACCGCTGACTGCGTCGCCGGTCCACAGCAGTCGGAAGTCACGCAGAGCGAGGACTCCCCAGAAGCCTGCGCGTTGCGCTGCACCTGTCACATCGATCCCCCTTTCCGTCCCTGGCTTATCCCACCCCTACGCGCCACTGGCCGACGGGACAGGCCCGCCCGGCGCAAAGGGACGGTACCCGCACCGCTACTGAGGCGCACCGCACTGACGGTGACCTAAGGTGTTTCAGGTCACCGGTAAGCGAAGTTCACGAGAGGACACACGTCGATGAGCTCTTCCGAGCAGGCGTCCCACACCACGTATGCCGACGCATATCGCGAGAGCATGGATCAGCCGGAGAAGTTCTGGCTCGACGCTGCGCGTGCCGTCGACTGGGATGTCGCCCCCACGAAGGCTCTCGACGATTCTGCCGCGCCGATCTATCGCTGGTTCCCGGATGCTTCGCTCAACACCAGCTTCAATGCCCTCGATCGGCACGTCCGCGACGGCCGCGGCGATCAGACCGCGTTGATCTTCGACTCCGCGATGGTCCCAGCCAAGACGACCTACACCTACGCCGAATTGCTCGAGCAGGTCTCACTCTTCGCCGGCGTCTTGAAAGATCAGGGTGTGGTGGCGGGCGACCGCGTGATCATCTACATGCCGATGATCCCCGAGGCCGCGATCGCGATGCTCGCGTGTGCACGTATCGGCGCGGTGCATTCGGTGGTGTTCGGCGGCTTTGCGGCCAAGGAACTCGCAACCCGTATCGACGACGCCGGTCCAGTGGTGCTGGTGACGGCGTCCGGCGGCCTCGAACCCGGACGAACAATCGAGTACCTGCCGATGGTCGAGAAGGCTCTGCAACTGTCCGCCACGCCCGCGCACACCGTGATCGTGAAGAATCGCGAGCAGATTCCCGGCGCAGCTGCCGACTACAAGTCAAGTGCCGCAGCCTGGTTCGACTGGGACGAGCTGATCGCCGATGCAACTCCTGCTGACCCGGTGTCGGTCGCCGCGACGGATCCGCTCTACATCCTCTACACCTCGGGAACGACCGGTAAGCCCAAGGGCGTCGTTCGGGACAACGGTGGCCATGCCGTTGCCCTGACGTGGACGATGAAGAATCTCTACGACATCAGCCCCGGCCAGGTCTGGTGGACCGCCTCAGACGTCGGCTGGGTGGTCGGCCACTCCTACATCGTCTACGGGCCATTGCTCGCCGGAGCTACGACGGTCATGTACGAAGGCAAGCCCGTCGGGACCCCCGATGCAGGTGCATTCTGGCGCATCATTTCCGAATACAAAGTGTCGGCACTCTTCACCGCTCCGACAGCGATCCGCGCGGTCCGCAAGGCCGACCCGGATGCAAAAGAGCTTGCCAAGTACGACATCTCGTCGCTCGACACACTGTTCGCGGCCGGCGAGCGCTTGGATCCCGACACCTACGAGTGGGCTACTCGGATTCTCGATCGCCCGGTGGTCGATCACTGGTGGCAGACCGAAACCGGTTGGGCCATCTGCGCGAACCTGCGTGGCCTCGAACCGATGGAGATCAAAGCAGGCTCACCCACCGTCGCCTGCCCCGGATACCGCGTCGAAATCGTCGACGGCAAGGGCGAACTCGTGGGTCCGGGCACCGAGGGCAACATCGTGATCGGCCTGCCGCTTCCTCCCGGAACACTCGCCGGACTGTGGCGTGACGAGGACCGATACGTGAAGTCCTACCTGTCGACGTTCGAAGGCTATTACCTCACCGGCGACTCCGGATACATCGACGAGGACAACTACGTCTTCGTGCTCGGACGAAGTGACGACGTGATCAACGTTGCCGGACATCGCCTTTCGACCGGAAGCATGGAGGCCGTCGTCGCCGGCCACCCGGCTGTCGCCGAATGCGCGGTCATCGGCATTCACGACGAACTCAAAGGGCAACGCCCCAGCGGCTACGTCGTGCTCAAGTCCGGCGTCGACATCGATCCCGAAACACTCCGACAGGAACTGGTCGCCCGGGTGCGAGACCAGATCGGTGCCGTCGCCACGTTCCGGGACGTCACCGTCGTCGCTGCACTACCGAAGACTCGTTCCGGCAAGATCCTCCGCAAGACCATGCGGCAGATTGCCGACAACGAGGAGTACACGGTCCCGTCGACCATCGAGGACGCGAGCGTACTGGACGAGTTGTCCAAACTCCTTCGCGGATAAGGATTCAGAGAATTCCCCTGCCTGGCTCGCACCGAACGTAGCAGTATGAACACGTTCCAGTTTTCAACGATTCAGACGGGCAGGGGAAGTTCGATGGGCAATTTGGACGGTCAGGTCGCATTCATCACCGGAGCGGCGCGCGGTCAAGGGCGCGCACATGCCGTCAAGCTCGCGTCCGAGGGCGCGGACATCATCGCGGTGGATCTGTGCGCGCCGGTCGCAACGGCGGGGTACGACATGGCCACCGAAGCCGACCTCGACCAGACCGTCGCCCTGGTCGAAGCTCAGGGCCGGCGCATCGTCGCATCCGTCGCGGACACTCGCGACCTCGATGCCCTGAAATCAGCGGTCGACGCCGGAGTCGAGAAACTCGGCCGACTGGACATCGTGATCGCCAACGCGGGAATCGCGGCGTCGGCGAAATTGTCCTGGGACCTGAGCGCCGAAGAGTTCCGCGAGCTGATGGACATCAACGTCACCGGCGTTTGGTTGACGACCAAGGTGTCGATTCCGCACATCATGAACGGCAATCGAGGTGGATCCATCGTGTTGATCAGCTCGATGGCCGGGCTTCGAGGCGTGCCGGGTATCGCACACTATTCCGCGTCGAAGCACGCCGTTCGGGGGTTGGCGAAGTCTCTGGCCAACGAACTCGGCTGGGCGGACATTCGGGTCAACTCTGTACACCCGGGCAATGTGCGAACGACGATGATCGACAACGAACCGATGGTTCGTGCGTTCCGTCCAGACTTGGAGAATCCTGTCCTCGCCGATACCGCTCCGATCATGTCGAAGCTGAATCTGCTGCCCCACCCGTGGGTCGACCCCGAAGTGATTGCGGATGCGGTGTTCTATCTGGTGGGGCCGGCCGGGCGCGGGATCACCGGCATCGCGTTGCCGATCGATCTCGGCACCTCGGAAAAATTCGCCGGCGGCTGAAGGCCCGAACTGATGCAGAATTGCCTCTGCCGGATGGGTCTCGAGCACCATCCGGCAGAGGCAATTCCGGCTTGATCAAGCCTTCGTAGCAACAGAACAAGTAGTCGACAACCTCATAGGCGCTCCTCGTCTGGCGTGGGAAAAACCGTTGTGGGATGCGCAACAAACCCAAGACCCAGCGTAGAAGCATTTGGCCGCAAACGCGCGTCATTCGGCACTATTTTTTTGGATTCGGGCATACTGGACAACGCTCCCACCACGTATTATGGACCCGAGTTCACACTTACAGGGGGTAGGCACAGTGACGGTCAAATACGCCGCAAAAGACCCGATTCACGGAAAAGTCGAGATCTCGTTCGATGTCGACACGGGGGTCGTTGACGTCCGAAACGGCAACTCACACGCTCTGCTGACGCGTCGAGTCGATTCCCCGCGCCGCGAAGGCACACCCATCGGAACGCGCGCCGCCGCCGACTTGTTCTTCACTGTCGGTGGCGACGAAGTCGAACTCACTGTCGGCAAAGGGTTTCTGTCCCGTCGCTCGTACTCTGTCTCGGCACTCGTCGACGGCGTGAGTTTGAACTTCGCCCCAGTCGACGACGCGAACAGTGCATTCACCCGCGACGGATTGCGGATCGGGCACTTCTCCAAGAACGAGGAATCCGATCCCAGACAGACCGACGCAGTCTGGTCGAGCACGCCGAGCACCGACGAACTTGTCATCGGTTACGCCCTGGCCGAAGCCTTCGATTGCGGAGCACTCAACGGTGCTTTTGCGTTGATCGAATCACTGGTGCTCGGCGGCGGATAGAGACCACTCAAAGCAGGTGGATTACCAGCAGAACAACGGCAATAGCTGGGAAAAGCATCTGCACGACGGCTGCACGGGCTTTGTCGGGAGACGAGAGAATCAGCACCAATCCCGCGGCAACCATCGATCCTGTGCCCGCCAGGACGAGGGCAATTCCGACCGACGCGGAGCCGGTCGCCGCAATCACGATGCCGACCGCTGACACGATCGCCAGGAAAAGGTTGTAAAAGCCCTGGTTGAAGGCGAGCGGCTGCGTGGTGATCGCCTCTTCCTCGGACTTCACGCCGAACGTGGCGCGGGTCTTCGGTGCCGTCCAGAGAATCGATTCGAGGACAAAAATGTATACGTGCACTGCTGCGGCCAGTCCCGCGAAGATGTAGCCGGCGACGATCATCGGTGAGCTCCTGTTGCTTCGAGTGAATTCTGTATCGTTCGGTCCAATATATACTGGACCGAACGATACAGAAAGAGCGAGGCTTTGATGGGCAGATCACAAGAATTCGACACAACAGCCGTGGTCGCTGCCGCTTTGGACGTTTTCTGGGCACGCGGATACGAAGGCGCCTCACTCGGCGACCTCGAATCCGCGACGGGGCTGAGTCGGTCAAGTCTCTACAACTCGTTCACCAACAAGCGCGGATTGTTCGACGCCGCCGTGCAGATGTACCTCGAACATGTCATCCGGCCACGTCTGCGCGGCCTCACGACAAATCCCGGGGCAGACGCCGTCGACGACTACCTTTACTCGCTTGAGCACGCGATCGGCACCATGACCGCCGACTCGCCTCGGCGCGGTTGCCTACTTCTCAATACGGCTGCCGGACTCGGCGCGCACGACGATGCGGTGGCAGCCGTGATCCGCGCCTATCGGCAAGAACTTGCCGTTGCAATTCGCAGCGGGCTACAAGCCACATTTCCGACCGAGACAGACGCCACGCTCTCAGACCGCACTCGAATCCTTCTCTCCTGCACAGTAAGTGCACTGGTCCTCGCGCGAGTTGACACCGAAGAGGCGATCGCAACTCTGGAATCCGCGCGCCGCCTGAACGCAGAGTGGCAGAGCCGGAACACGTAGGCCGTAACTGCACTGTCCGAGTGGGCATTCCGCGAAGTAGGGTTTCACCGACTGGAACTCGAGCACTCGATCCACAACCCACGATCGTGCCGAGTCGCCACCAAAGCAGGCTTCAACGAAGAAGGTGTTCGACGAGGCTCCGCCAGGCACGCCGACGGCTGGCACGACATGCATGTCCACGCCCGACTACGTAGCGATCAGCCTTCGGCACCGACCCGCGCCGCGAGCGCAAGTGTCTGATCCACCAATTCCGCAACTCGCTGCGGCGCGACCGGTTCGAGGTCGAACAGAATTCGGTAGATGATCGGTGCCACCACGTGGTCCACTACCGAATCACCATCCACGTCAGCAGCTTCCGGCCAACGAGCTAGTATCACGTCGATCTGTGTCCGACAGAAAAAGGCGCACTTGAACTTCTTCGTGCCGTCCGGTGCGTGCGTCTGGTCGTCGCTCATCAGCACATCTCGCAGCGATGCGCGACCGACGGGTGCAGACATCTCCTCCAGATAGTCCTGCGCCCAGATCGTCAGATCCCCTCGGAGCGAACCCGTTTCACGCGGGTCGGCGTCCGGTCGCAATCTCTCGATCGAGACGTCGGCAAAGACTTCGTTGATGTCGCCCCACCGCCGATAGATGGTCGACGGGGTCACACCCGCATCGGTCGCGATCATCGGCACCGTGATCTCTGCCCGATCACGCTGTTCCAACAACTTGCGCGCCGACGCATGCACTGCCTGTTGGATGCGCGCACTGCGGCCACCGGGGCGCGGACCTGCGGACGGACTCATAAATCAATACTAACGCAAAGATGTTGCATTAGGCTACGGCCAGGCGTAGCGTCCCAAACGCAAAGTATTTGCGTTTGAAGTCTTCACCACCCGCACGGGAAGCGCTACGACAATGACAACGACCATTTCACCACCGACCGAGAGCACTTCACGCCCACGCTTGGGGCGAGGCGTCGCTTTCACACTCATCGCCGTCATCATCGCTACGTTCCTGGGCGCCTCCGCGACCCCGACACCGTTGTACGAGCACTATCAACAGTTGTGGGGATTCTCCTCGCTCGCGTCGACGCTCGTGTTCGGCATCTACGCTCTCGCATTGCTCGCCACGCTCTTGACCGCCGGATCCCTGTCCGATCACATCGGCAGGCGCCCGGTCCTGCTCGGAGCGCTCGCCTTGGAGGCGGTCTCGCTCGCCCTGTTCGCCTCCGCCGATGGTTTGACCATTCTGCTGATTGCCCGGGTCGTGCAAGGTGTTGCCACCGGCGCTGCAATCAGCGCTTTGGGTTCGGCGTTGATCGACCTCGAACGCACTCCGGGACGCGGATCGATCATCAACAGCGTTGCTCCGACAGTGGGGCTTGCCGTCGGAGCCGTGGGTTCGAGTCTCATCAGCGAGCACCTGCCCAGGCCAACCAGCACTGTCTACCTGGTCCTTCTCGTACTCGTCGTCCTCGAGATCCTCGGGGTTTGGGCCGCTCCCGAGACTTCGGGCGGACGCCCCGGAGCCTGGCAGTCGCTACGCCCCACCCTTGCTGTTCCTCGCGAGGCCCGAACCATGATTGCGCTCACCGCACCGTGCCTGATCGCGGTCTGGGCGCTGGGCGGTTTCTACCTCTCGCTCGGACCGGCGCTGGCGCGCAACGCACTTGACGTTCACAGCTCGCTCATCGGTGCCATCATGGTCGCAACACTGACGGGATTCGGAGCCGCAGCCGTGCTCACCTTCCGCAAACTCGGCGGCCGAACCGTGATGCTGATCGGAACCACCGCCTTGGTGCTCGGGGTGGCAGTCACACTCATCGGTGCTGAAACATCCTCTGCAGTATTGATTCTGGTTGGTACGGCTGTTGCCGGGATCGGCTTCGGAGCAGGATTCCAGGGAACCATCCTCACTGTCATGCCGCTGGCCGAGAACCACGAACGCGCGGGGTTGTTGTCCACCGTCTACGTCATCGCATATCTGGCCAACAGCCTTCCGGCATTGCTGGCCGGCTACCTGGTCGGCAAGGTGGGGTTGGTGGATACGACGCGTGGCTACGGAGCACTCGTCATGGTTCTCGCGGCCGCCGCACTGATCGGACTGCTGGTCACCGGCGAGCGAAAGGTCGAAGCTGTCTCCGTGTCGGAGTAGGTGTCCCCCGATCGGTGGACACACCGTTCCTCCTGCACAGGGTCCCGGAAGTGGACATACGACATCGATCCGCTCCGACATAGTTGTCTTCGAGAGAGCCAACCGAACGCTCACCCGGACAAAGGACACCGACGATGACGAACCCACGCTACGTAGTTGCCGCAATCACAGCTCTGGCCGCCGGCGCCCTCACTTTGGGATTGAGCGGAATCGCCAGTGCCGGAACTCTTCCCACGACCGGCAACACCATCACGATGACGATCAGCAACGACACCGAACAGACAATTCATCTCGAAGGCGCCGACAACCCCTACGGACAGTGGATGCAGAGCCCACGCCAGTCGCTCGCGCCCCACGAGACCGAGATCGTCACGGCATACAACCAGGACCCGCGCGGCCTGACGGTCGACGTCGTCTATTCCACTCCCGGCGGCGGACAAGCCGTCTTCATGGCCAACGACTATCCGCAGTTCGACACCGACGGAACTCGCACCACCGACCCTGATCACTACTTCATCTCGAGCTACATCGACGGCTACTACCCGAACCTGAGCGTCGGGTACCACCTCAGTGCGGTGTGACTGCAGCAGTCGTCATAAGTAATCCATCTGCCTCTCAGACGCACTTGTTCTTGGACATTCGTCCGGCGCGCGGGGATTGTTGAACACAGCCCCGCACGACCAGGCACACGCCCCGCTGCCGGTGGCCCGAACATCAACCGGAGAGGGAAAACCACAGTGCGACTACCCAACCAGTTTCTGATCTACGTCAGCGATGCCGCCTCCGCAGCAGCGTTCTACGGCGAATTGTTCGACGCGAAGCCTGAGGTCCTCAGCCCTCGGTACATGACCTTCGACCTCGGCGGCGGCGTGGTCCTTGCACTGTGGAGTGGCAAGTCCCGCGACCTCGATCCCGCGACTCCGCGCAATTTCGAAGTCGGCATATTGGTCGACGGCGGGAGCAATGAAATTCGGGCGATCTACGACGAGTGGGTGGCCAAGGGTGTCGAGGTCGTCGAAGAGCCAAACGAAGATGTCTTCGGTCTGACATTCGTCATTTCAGATCTGGACGGAAACCGCCTCCGCGTAGCGCCCGCAGATCACTGAGCACTCAGCCCTTGATCTCGCCGTACCGGCGCAAGGCTTCCTCACGCTCATGAGCGTGATCGACGATCGGGTCCGGGTAGTCGACCGGGCGCATCGCCTTCAACGAGTGGACGGCCTTCCCGGGAACATCGCGGAGTTCGGGAACCCACCGACGGACGTATGTGCCGTCGGGATCGAACTTCTCCCCCTGCGTGATGGGGTTGAAGACGCGGAAGAAGGGCGAAGCATCTGTGCCCGACCCTGCAGTCCACTGCCACCCGTGCTGATTGGAGGCCAAGTCGCCGTCCACCAGATGCGACATGAAGAACCGTGCGCCACGCCACCACGGAATGTGTAGGTCCTTCACCAGAAAAGACGCGACGATCATTCGCACCCGATTATGCATCCAGTTCTCGGCCGCGAGTTGCCGCATGCCGGCATCCACGATCGGGAAGCCGGTCTTGCCCTCACACCAGGCCGTGAAGGCGGCGTCTGCGTCCACTCCACCGTCGTGACGTAAACGGTCGAACTTGTCGTCGTAGTTTTTCCGCGCGCTGTCGGGGCGTTGAAACAGGATGTCTGCGTAGAAGTCTCGCCACGCCAACTGGCGACGGTAAGCCTGAGCGCCGTCGCCCAGTCGCTTGGAGAGATCTGCCAACATCGTTCGCGGATGGATCGTGCCGTACTTGAGCGGAATCGACATCCGGCTCGTGGTGTCGAGGTCAGGCCGATTTCGTTCGTCGTCGTACCGGTCAAGATCGTTCTCACAGTATTCTTTCCACTGTTCGAGGGCGCCGACCTCACCGACGAAATCGCTGACGGAGGCGGATGG
Source organism: Rhodococcus sp. AQ5-07 (assembly GCF_009707305.1). Lineage (NCBI taxonomy): Bacteria > Bacillati > Actinomycetota > Actinomycetes > Mycobacteriales > Nocardiaceae > Rhodococcus > Rhodococcus sp. AQ5-07. The sequence continues at coordinate 3,343,734 of NZ_CP046099.1, forward strand.
CGCGGGGATACTCACCCGGCGCGGGCCACCCTCCTTGTCGCTCGGATCGAACCAACGGACCGTCTGCGCATCGGTCGACGCGGGGCCCCGCCAACCGTGTTCCATCCACTGACGGAAGTACGGTGTGAACACCTTGTACGGATCACCGTCCGCCTTGGTGACGCGTCCGGGCGCCACGGCATACGGAGATCCGGTGGCGATCAACTCCACCTGCTCCGCCACGGCCACGTCGCGCCGTCGGCCGTAGGGTCCGTAGTCGGCACTGATGTGAACTTCTTCGGCGCCAACGGATTCCGCTACACGGGGCACCACGTCCGCCGGATCACCTCGAACAACCATCAGTTTTCCGTCGAGTTGATGATCGAGCGCCGTCAAGTTGGCGAACAGTTGATCCTGACGGGGTGAGCCTGCCGGTCCGAGCAGGTTCTCGTCGAGAACGAACAAACCCAACGTCCGCCCGCCAGCATCCGACGCTGCACTCAGGGTGGGAAGGTCACCTACCCTCAGATCACGTCGAAACCAGACCACAGAGTTACTCACCCAGTCGAGCCTACCGATCAGATCCCAGAACGCATCCCACCGCACGAGCTGCAAGTTGCGCAGCTCGTTCTGTTGTCGGTTCGGAAGCGAGCCCGAGCAGTCGCTGCCGGTGCTCCTCCCCGAGCAGCAACGTGTACAACTGATCCGCGCACAGCGCAGCCTTCTGGCCGTGCTGATCGATCAATATCTTCTCCAGAAAGGCGATCGACTTGGCCGGGCCGGATTCGTAGAACGCGGCGGCCAGTTCCGGGAACTGCACGGCCTCGCCGATCATCATGCGGTGCAGCGCAATCGAGTTGTCGCTGTGCAGGGCGACGACGATGTCCACTGCAGCGGCGAGCAGGTCCGACTGGTCGCCACCGGCGTTCTCGACATACGCGTGCTGACGCGAAACAGCAGCAGCGAAGACTGCGGATTTGTCGCCGAAATAGCTGTACACGGTGCGTTTGGCGACGCCGGCCGCCGTGGCAATGGCGTCGATGGTCGTTCGAGCGAACCCGACTTCTCGAAACGAGTCGACCGCAACGTCGAGAATCTCGTTGCGTCGATCAGCTCGCTCCGCGTCGCTGGTTCTCCCACGTCTGCGCGGTTGCTCCATCAAGTCCCCTACTACCGTGCCACTCAATTAATGCTACGTTGACGTTTCATTATTTCGAACACTACAGGAGCACTGCATGACCGGACAACGACTCGTCCACGTCGCCATCGCCGACGACTGGGAAGCGTGCAAGCGTTTCGGTGAGTACGAGGTCTCGACGCGCGGAATCAGTTACGACGAGGCGGGATTCATTCGCGCAACCACCCCGGACGCGCTCGCTTCGGTGCTCGATCTGGTGTTCGGCGACCTCACGTTGCCACTGATCGTCGCCGTCATCGACCAGGACGCTCTGACCTCCGCAGGCATCGACGTCGAATGGGAGGCGGGAAAGCCCCGAATCCTCCGACCCCTACCGATGGACGAGGACACCGTGGTCGCCGAACTGGTCGTGGAACGCGTTGACGGGGTCTGGCCGATTCCCGACCTGACCCCGTACGCAAGCCCCGCCGGCTAGACCAGCGCAGCCTCGGGTTCGACCACGGGGGTCGACGCCTTCTTCCGGCCGGCGGCGACGCACAGCGCGATCCCGACGGCAATCCAGCACACCAGCACCAGAAGTGGCGTGGCGGCGCCATGGCCGTCGAAGAACGCCATCGAACGGACGGATGCTCCTGCGGCGCCAGGTGGGAGCAGCTGCCCCAATGCACCCCAGCCTGCGGGCAACCACGCGGCAGTTGTCGCCATCCCCGAGAGTGGGTTTCCGATGAACATCATCGTGACGGCACCCAACGCGAATCCCTTCATCCCGAGCAGGGATTCGAGTCCCAGAATGGGCAGCGAGATGGCCGACATGCCCATGGTGAGTGCGAGCGCGGTGAGCAGGTAGTTTCCGTCAAGACTGTTGGTGCCGAACTGCAGAATGGCAGTCAGTGCAAAACCCGCGACAACCGCGACGCCGGCAGCGCCCAACACTCGCTTGACAATGCTCCGCGGAAACAGTTGCACGAGAACAACAGCAGGCATGATTCCGCCGAACACCAAGGGCAAGGCCAATGCCGTGAGCCCAGCACCGGTCGGGTCGTCCGCAGTCAGCGGCACAACGTCTTCGACGGGCACCTTTGCCCCCGAGGCCTCCGAGAGGCCGTTGGCCACCCCGGTCAGGGTCTGGGCGATCGGGGTTCCGCCTGCAGTCGCGATCAACACGTGAGGACCGTTGGCATCAACGGCGATTCCGCCGACCACGTCGCGATTCCGAATCGCGTCACGCAGGGCGTCGGCGTCAGCGAATTCTCGAGTATCGAAGGCGCCTTGCTTACTCGCCTCGAGCGAGGTGCTGATCTGTTCGGTTGCCGGAGCTGGACCGGTGATGCCCAACTTCAGTTCGTGCGGGCCACTGTTGACCGAGGGCAGTACGAAGGCAAGCAGCATCAGCCCGATCACGGCGGACAAGCCCAACACCACAGCCACCAACTTCTTGCGGTCCCGTGCTTCAACTTCGGCGTTCATAACTACCTTCCCTAAGTGGAAGTTTTTCCTCCACTATTTGTGGAAGATATTCCTCCGGTTATGATGAGCTGTCAATACCGGAGGTGAATGTGCGAGCCGATGCACGTGAACGCAGAAACGCAATAGTCGACGCCGCACGAGCGGTGTTCACCGAGCGCGGGCACGACGCGCCCCTCGACGCAGTCGCAGAACTCGCGAAAGTGGGCATCGCCACGCTGTATCGGAACTTTCCGACGCGCGAGGACCTCGTGACCGCCGTCGCCGTCGCAACACTGACCGATGTTCGCGAGGCTGCCGACATCGCACTCACGGCAATGTCCACCGATCCCACAAACGCGTGGCACACGCTGGTGGACCGCCTCGTGGAACTGCGCCTGGGTGCGCTCATTCCTGCACTGGTGGAACGCAGTTTCACCGAGCTGGCCCCCGAAGTTCTGGCGGTGCGTGAGGTGACGAAATCGAAGATGACCGCGACGATCGGCGCCGCTCAGAGCGCCGGACTGGTTCGCGCCGATCTGCAACCGCTCGAATTCGTCATGGCTCTGGCCAAACTGACGCGCCCGCAAATCGAATTGTCCGACGAGGCCATGCCGAACCTGGTCCCGCGGTTGGTCGCGGTGTTCATGGCCGGTTTGCGTCCGGACGGTACCGACTTGCCGGTCTGATCGGCGAAACCCGACGTACCAGGCAAGGCACAATGGGGCTGTGACCGAGATACCGAGAATCCTCGTAGTCGACGACGACGCAGACGTCCTGACCTCACTCGAACGCGGATTGCGGCTCTCGGGATTCACCGTACTGACGGCAGTGGACGGCGCCGACGCGCTCCGAGTGATCTCCGACAAGCGACCGGACGCGGTAGTCCTCGACATCAACATGCCGGTGCTCGACGGCACCGGTGTGGTGACGGCGCTTCGTGCCGCCGGCAACGAAATCCCGATCTGCGTGCTCAGCGCACGCAATTCGGTCGACGATCGCATCGCCGGGCTCGAATCCGGCGCAGACGACTACATGGTCAAACCGTTTGTCCTCGCCGAACTGGTTGCCCGGATCCGCGCAATGCTCCGTCGCAGTAACACTCCGGCCGGCGATCACTCCGAGGGAACGAACACCCTGCGGGTCGGAAACCTCGACATCGACCTCTCCGGTCGCCGGGTTCGTGTCGACGGCAAGGAAGTACCGCTCACCAAACGCGAATTCGAGCTACTCGAAGTGCTCGCACACAATTCCGGCATCGTGCTTACTCGCGAACGTCTCCTCGAACTCGTGTGGGGCTACGACTTCGTGGCCGACACCAACGTCGTGGACGTCTTCATCGGCTACCTGCGTCGAAAGTTCGAATCCGGCGGTTCACCTCGTCTGCTGCATACCGTTCGCGGCGTCGGGTTCGTGCTTCGGGAGAACCCGTGAAGCGTCGCCGCTTCTCACTACGAACTCGCGTTGCCGCGGCCGCGGCACTGGGGGCGACGTTCATCGTCATCGCACTCGGTGTGGTCGTTGCATTGGCTATCGCACGAAACAATCTGGCGCAGTTGGACCGTCGATTGGAGACGGCATCGACGGTCATCGTGGCCAATGCGGCTACAGCGGGACCTTTTCTCGGCGCGTTCGGAGACGGCGGAGCGTTCTCCGTGACCATCCGCTCCGACACCGACGGAACCGTCAAATCCAGTACCCCGACGCGACTGCCCGAATTACCGGTGGGCGCGGCGACCGTCGACGTGGACGGTACGAAGTACCGGGCTTACACCGCCGAGGCCGACGGGATCAATGCCCTGGTCTCGCTGGCGGTTCCCTATGCCGAGGCGCGGGACATCACGGTCGACCAACAGCGTCAGGTTGCGTTCTTCGGCGTCGGAGCCGTAGCGGCCGCAGCCGCGTTGGGATGGTTGTTCGGTGGCCCGGCGGTGCGCCCACTCGTGGAATTGACCCGCCGGATCGCCAGGCGAGATCCCGATCTCGCCACCGAGGTTTCCGGCATCCGTGAAGCGGACGAGCTTGCCGCAGCAGCAGAATCGATGCTCAGCGACGTCGCCCGGGCACAGGCCGCGACCAACTCGGCCCTTGCAGCCGCTCGGGACTTTGCTTCCGCGTCGGCTCACGAACTCCGAACTCCGTTGACGGCGATGCGAACCGACATCGAAGTGTTGTCCATTCACGATCTCGACCACGAGCAGCGACGTGAGATCCTCACAGATCTGGCCCGCGCACAGGGCCGCGTCGAATCGACTCTCCGGGACCTGGAGCGACTGGCGAAGGGCGAGTTGTCGACGGCTGAGGACTTCAAGGACACCGATTTGACCGAGGTCTGCGACATCGCGGCCGACGATGCACGACGCCACCACCCGAGCGTCGATGTCAGCGTCGTCACGGTGGATTCCCCACTCCCCTATTGCATCCGGGCCCTTCCCGGCGGAATCCGGTTGATCCTCGACAACGCGATCACCAATGCAGTCCGCCACGGCGGCGCGAGCACGGTGCGCATCACCCTCGCCCGCCCGGTCGATTCACCGGACACCGTCACGATCACGATCGACGACAACGGTTGCGGAATACCGGCCGAGGAACGCTCGAGCGTCTTCGAACGCTTCACTCGCGGATCGACGGCAGGCAAGACGGGTTCCGGTTTGGGCCTGGCGCTGGTGGCGCAGCAGGCGGCCCTGCACGGCGGACGCACGACATTTCACGACAGTCCGCTCGGCGGGGCTCGCCTGCTGGTCGAACTCAGGGATCAGCCCGGACCCGAATAGCGCCTTCAGGTCTCGATCAACTCGCCGATCCCTGACGCTGTCACTTCGATGACCCGAGCCGAGCCGATGTCGAAGAACAGTCCGGCGATACGCAGGCGACCATCCACACGGGCCTGACCCACCAGAGGATGGCGTTCGAGAGTCTGCAATTGGACTGCAACATTGACCATTCCGAGCTGATCGACCTCCGAGAAACCTGCCTCGGCTGCAGCACGCGCGACCGGATGGCCACTCGTGTACGCCTGCAGACTCGTCTCCGCATGCCTCAACCACTCACCGACAACTCCCGATTCCGACGAACTGTTCGTCAGGAGTGCTTGCATCGCTCCGCAGCCCGAGTGTCCGCACACGATCACCGAACTGACACCCAACTCGTCGATCCCGAAGGCCAGTGCCGCTTCCACCGACGTATCGCGGCCGCCGGCAGGAACCAAGTTTCCGACGTTGCGCACAGTGAACAGGTCACCTGGGCCACTGCTCGTGATGATGTTCGGCACCACTCGCGAATCTGCGCAGGTAAGGAAAAGAGAGTCGGGATTCTGGCCGTCGCGCAACTGATCCATGTGCGGCCGTATCGCTTCGGCGCGATGGCGATGATAGTTGGACACCCCGTCGAGAATGGGTCGCAAGGCTGGCGGGCTGCTCAGATTCCTTCCCGAAGCCTGTGGTTGCCAACTACCCCACGGAGCGAGCAATCCGCGCAGGTCGGTGACTGCGGCGCCGCGCTTCGGCGGACCGGTGGTCGCGCTCTCCATACTCACCGAGCCAACTTCGTCGATGATCACCGAACCACCTGCCAACTCGTACTGCCTCGCCCACTCTTCGATGACGTCGAAGACGGCATGGTCGAGGAAGTCGACGGACAACTCGACGGTGACGTCGGACCGCGGCGGGATGCCGGCGAGTACCGAGGTGAGCTTGGGCAGCACCAGGAAGGTGCACGACCCTTCGACCAGCACCCGCCACTTCCCGGAATCCTTGTCACCCAACTCTTCTGCCGTGACCGATGCGCGGATGACACGCCACACCAGGAGGGCGATCGCCAACGCCAATCCGATCAGCACGCCCTCGAGCAGGTTCAAGAACACGACGCCGACCACCGTGATGCCGTACACCCACAGATCACCGGTCCGTCGCGCCAACCGAATGTGCGCCAGCTTGACCAGTTGAATGCCGATGACGATCAACAGTCCGGCAAGCGCAGACTTCGGAATCTGCTGCACCAACCCGGCGAGCGCAGCCGAGAACAGCAGAATCCACAGGCCGTGCATGATCGACGACGCACGGGACTTCGCCCCGGCTTCGACATTGGTGGCGCTGCGTACGATCACACCCGTGACGGGCAGGCCGCCAATCGCCCCGGACACCATGTTCGCAGTACCTTGGCCGAGCATCTCGCGATCGAAGTTCGAGCGCGGGCCCGAGTGCATCTTGTCCACAGCCACGGCCGAGAGCAGACTCTCGACGCTGGCGATCAGGGCGATGGTCAGGATGCCGGTTGCGACGCCGAGCCACTGGCCGTCCGGCAGAGCGGGAAGTCCGATCGAGTCCAACAAAGATCCGTCGAGAGCAATACGTTCGACGTCGATCGGCAGCAGGAGCGAAGCGAGAGTTGCCAATACGATGCCGACCAATGCCGCCGGCACCTTCCGGACGCCCGCGGGGAGATAGCGCCACCCGAGAAGAGTGGCGATGACAACGAGTCCGATCATCAAGTCCTCGACGTGCAGGGCACCGATCTGTGCGGGCAACTGCCGTAGATTGTCCAGCGCCGAACTGGCCGAGCTTCCGCCCAACAACACGTGAACCTGTTGTAGCGCAATGGTGATGCCGATACCGGCGAGCATCGCATGCACCACCACCGGCGCAATAGCCAGTGCCGCACGGGCAATTCGGCTGAGCCCGAACACGATCTGCAGAATTCCGGCGCCGACGGTGATCAGGCAGGTGACTTTCCACCCGAACTTGCCGATCAGTTCGGCGACCACCACGGTCAGGCCGGCTGCGGGACCACTGACTTGCAGCGGTGAACCTCCCACCGCTCCGGCCACTACTCCGCCGACGATGGCGGCGATCAGACCTGCCATGATCGGCGCCCCGGAGGCGATCGCAATTCCCAAGGACAAGGGAAGCGCCACCAGGAAGACGACCAGCGACGCCGGCACGTCGTATCTGATCAGTTGCTCGAGATAACGCCGGCTTCCACCACCCGGCGGAGACGAATCCCCCACGACGGCTTCGTCTGCGGATGATTGTGCGTGCACTACGGACTGCGTCGACATAGATCTCCTCGCCGGACCCCGGATCCGGCTGCTGGGCAACATGTTCGAAGCGAATCGGCGATCGGTATCGCCGATCGACTGTGACCATGGTAACCGCGATTCCTTACTGTTCCCTTAGATGCGAACCCGGACGTGGTCGACGTCACCGCCGCCCGGCACTGTGACTCGAACCTGAACGTCGGTCCAGAAGAGCGATCGAATTGCTTTAACCCGCAAGCATTTTCGTACGGGCCGCCCGAGTTTTCAGCACACCTGAATGCCGTCGGCGATAATGGTCGGGAGTAAATGCTCAACCACAACGATGTGAAGGCAGGCACCATGTCCGATCAGTACGTCGCCGCGCAGGACCGCTACGAAGCCATGCCCTACCGCCGAACCGGTCGGAGCGGTCTCAAACTCCCGGCGATCTCGCTCGGGCTCTGGCACAACTTCGGCGACGACGTACCGATCGAGAACCAGCGCGCAGTCCTGCGGCGGGCATTCGACCTCGGAATCACGCACTTCGATCTGGCCAACAACTACGGGCCGCCGTACGGAAGCGCCGAGACGAACTTCGGCAGGATCCTGCGTGAGGATTTCTCTGCGTACCGCGAGGAATTGGTCATCTCGTCGAAGGCCGGGTGGGACATGTGGCCCGGTCCTTACGGGTTCGGCGGTTCCCGCAAGTACTTGCTGTCATCCCTCGACCAGTCACTCAGCCGACTCGGAGTCGATTACGTCGACATCTTCTACAGCCATCGCCCCGACGCCGAGACTCCGATCGACGAGACCGCAGGCGCGCTGATCAGTGCCGTTCAGCAGGGCAAGGCGCTGTACGCGGGTATCAGTTCGTATTCGCCGGAGCGCACCCGTGAAATCGCCGCACTGCTCGCCGCTGCGGGGGTCCCTTTGTTGATCCACCAGCCGAGCTATTCGATGCTGAATCGGTGGATCGAGCAGGACCTGCTTTCGGCTGTCGACGATCTCGGAGTGGGCGTCATCGCGTTCTCGCCGCTCGCGCAAGGCATGCTCACCGACCGGTATCTGAACGGCGTCCCCGAGAATTCTCGCGCCGCCCAAGGTAAGTCACTCGATCCGTCGTGGTTGACCGACGACGCTCTCACCCACATCCGCGCGCTCAACGACATCGCGGCAGACCGCGGCCAGTCGCTGGCTCAGCTGGCACTGAGTTGGGCACTCCGCGATTCGCGGGTCACCTCGGTATTGATCGGTGCATCCAGCGTCGCCCAACTCGAAGCCAACGTCGGCGCGCTCGACAATCTCGAATTCAGCACAGCCGAACTGGCCTCCATAGATCAGCACGCAAAGGACAGCGGCATCAATCTGTGGGCAGAGGCCAGTTCGATCTGAGCGATCACCTGCGCTAGAGCTGAGGCAACTCCACGTTCACGTGCTCGCCCTCTTCGAATACGGCCGAAGCAGGCCCGACGATCAAGGGATCCGGAGTACCGACTGCCCGGTGATCCTTGTTGGGATAGTCGAAGCTGGCGAGCACGTGACGCATCGCTTCGAGGCGGGCGCGCTTCTTGTCGTTGCTCTTGATCACCGTCCAGGGCGCATCCCCGGTATCGGTGTAGAAGAACATCGCTTCCTTGGCCTGCGTGTAGTCGTCCCACTTGTCGAGCGAAGCCAGATCAGTCGGTGAGAGCTTCCACTGACGCACCGGGTCTGTTCGACGGGCTGCGAATCGCGCCAACTGCTCTTCCCGGCTGACCGAGAACCACAGCTTGTGCAGATGGATCCCGGAGTTGACGAGCATCCGCTCGAAGTCCGGGGTCTCTCTCATGAACTCGAGGTACTGAGTCGGCGTGCAGTAACCCATCACTCGTTCGACACCGGCGCGGTTGTACCAGGACCGGTCCATCATCACGATCTCGCCGCCGCTGGGTAGGTGTGCGACATACCTCTGGAAGTACCACTGCGTTCGCTCGATGTCTGTGGGCTTCTCGAGCGCGACGACCCGGGCACCACGAGGATTGAGATGCTCGGTGAACCTCTTGATCGACCCGCCCTTACCGGCAGCATCGCGACCTTCGAAGATAATGAGCACTTTCTGCCCGGTTTCCTTGACCCACAGCTGCAGCTTGAGCAACTCGATCTGCAGACGCCGCTTCTTCCGCTCGTACTCGCGGCGCGACATCTTCTTCTCGTACGGATAGCCCTGCTTCCAGGCATCCGCGAACTCTGAGGGCTCGAGTCCGCCGAGCTTGTGCTTGAGACTCGAGAGCTCGTCGATCTCGGCCGCATAGTCCTCGGTGACGGAAATTCTGGTCGACGGGGTCGGCAGGTCAGGAACCCGACCGTCCACACCGCTGGAGTCGGGGCTCATGAATACGCACTCCCTGTCGTCGAAATGAACGAACGTCCGGAAAGTGAATTTTACGCGCCGAAGCCCTCCGCCGCGGGGCCGAAGCGAATGTTGCTTGGCATCGAGGAGGTAACGACAGGTCCGGCTTCCCAGGCGCCGAACCCCCACGCGGTACCTTGATCGAGGTAACTGAGACGGTCGGTAACCCCCGAGAGAAGAGAGTTCTGGCGAGATGCGAGTAGACGGACGGGAGATCCCGGTAACGGGAAGCCTCCTGCCACCACTGCACCGCCGTACGAGCGACATCATGCGGGTCGCGATCGCTGCCGTGCTGCTCGGCGGCGTCATCGCGGGCTCTCTGATCACCCGAAGTCAGTGGGACGCCCTCGAAACGTCGGTGTCCAACATCGTCGGAGTGCTGTCGCCGAGCCTGTCCGACACTGTGTACCTCCTCTACGGCATCGCAATCCTGGCGCTACCGTTTGCCATTCTGATCGGGCTCATCGTGGGGCGCCGATGGAAGTTGCTGGCCGGATACGCCGCTGCCGGCCTGTGCGCCGGACTCGCGCTGTCGTTCACCGGTACAGGACTCGCCGCACCCAAGTGGCACCTCGACGTCCCCGACCGACTCGACGCCACGTTCCTGTCCCAATTTCTCGACGATCCGCGGTGGATTGCGATGCTCGCGGCGGTGCTCACCGTCTCGGGTCCGTGGCTACCGAAAAAGTGGCGACGAGCCTGGTGGACGCTGCTTCTGCTGTTTGCGCCCATTCACCTGATCGTCAGCTCGATCGTTCCCGCCCGATCGATGCTGGGACTCGCCGTCGGCTATCTGATCGGCGCGGTGATCGTTCTTGCCGTCGGCACACCTGCCCTCGAAGTGCCGTTGGACTCTGCAGTACGCGTGCTCGCGCGGCGTGGTTACCGCGTCACCGCTTTCCGCGTCGTGAGTCCCTCGGGAATCGGCCCGCTGGTCATGTCCGCCGACATCGACAAGGCTCCGGACGACGAACCGTTCGACGAACTGATTGTCGAGTTGTACGGACAGAACCAGCGAAGCAGCGGAGCAATTCGACAGACGTTCCGCTGGATCTCGTTCCGGAACCGTGAAACTCCTCCCCCTTACGGATCGCTTCGGCGCGCCGTCGAACATCGCGCGCTGATGGGTATCGCGTTCGCCGACATCGGTCTGGCCAGTTCCAAAGCCGTCGCCATCTCGGTGCTCGATCGCGGATGGGAGATGTACGCCCGCCCGAGCCCCCGCGGTATCCCACTTGCCGTCGCCGTCGAAAACCAGGCGGACGAGGAAGAATCCTCCAAACTGATCGACGCGTTGTGGCAAACACTGCACACCATTCACGTACATCAGATGGCGCACGGTGACCTGCGCGCTTCCGAGATTCGCGTCGAGGGCGGAACGATCCTCTTCGGCGGCTACGCGTACTCCGAATTCGGCGCCACCGAAGTTCAGATGCAGTCCGACAACGCCCAACTTCTTTTTGCCACCGCATCACTGTTCGGCGTCGACGCAGCGGTGGACGCCGCGATTCGTGCGCAAGGCGCAGACACGATTCTCGCTGCCTCCGGCCGATTGACCACCTCGGCGTTGCCCAACCGAATTCGGCGGACCGCCGAGGATTCCGCAAAATTGATGACCGAGATCCGAGACGAGGTCGGCGCGAAGAACGGGATCGAAAAGGTCGCTCCCGCACAGGTCACCCGATTCAGTCGCAATCAACTGATCCAGCTCGTTCTGCTCATCGGATTGGTCTACGTCGCCTATCCCTTCATCAGCCAGGTACCCGCATTCATCACGGAGTTGAAGACAGCCAACTGGTGGTGGGCACTGCTCGGCCTCGGCGTCTCCGCACTGACGTACGTCGGCGCGGCAGCGGCCCTGTGGGCCTGTGCGTCGTCGATGGTCAGTTACCGCAACCTCCTGATCATGCAGGTGGCCAACACCTTTGCCGCGACGACCACTCCGGCCGGAGTCGGCGGGCTCGCCCTGAGTGTGCGGTTCCTGCAGAAGGGCGGGCTCGGTACCGTCCGTGCAACGGCCGCAGTCGCGCTTCAACAGACGGTTCAGGTGGTCACCCACGTCGGCTTGCTGATCTTCTTCTCGATCGTCGCCGGACGCGATACGAACCTCTCGCACTTCATCCCGGGATCCACTGTTCTGTATCTGGCGGGTGGCGTCGCGCTCGGAGTTCTCGGTGCATTCATGTTCATTCCGAAACTTCGTGGGTGGCTGCGCGACGATCTGCGTCCTCAGATCACCGAGGTGTTGGGTGAACTGAGCCAACTTGCACGAAACCCGACCCGATTCCTCATCATCGTGGGCGGCAGCGCTGCAACAACTCTCGGTGCCGCCCTGGCTCTGTGGGCAAGCGTCGAGGCATTCGGCGGCGGAACGACGTTCATCACCGTCACCATCGTGACGATGATCGGTGGAACCCTCGCCTCGGCAGCTCCGACACCGGGTGGCGTCGGAGCCGTCGAGGCCGCCCTCATCGGTGGCCTGTCCGCGTTCGGATTGCCGGCAAGCATCGCTGTGCCGTCGGTTCTGCTCTACCGAGTCCTGACCTGCTGGCTCCCGGTGTTCTGCGGCTGGCCGACGCTGCGATGGCTGCAGAAGAACGACATGGTCTGAGCGTTCCCGCTACTGCCGGCGAACGATGTGCGCCCGCAACGCTTCACCGTCGTCGTCGACCCAGCCCTTGCTTTGGGCGTAGTCGACCATCGCCGCCACTCCGTCGACGTCAGTGGCGCTCTCGCGAACACGGGCCACCGAGATGAATGCACTACCACCGCTGACGTATCCGTAATTCCGAAGGCGCAAGAGCTCGTCCAGTTCGGAATCGGCGATGTCGCCGGTCACCTCGACGTGAAAGGCCTTCAGGTTGTCCACATCGCGGACGCTGACGCGGCCGTTGTCCACCAGTACATACATGGCTTTCCTTTCCTGGATCACTCACGACGGTGAGTGCGTACCGAATACACGCCGGTGATAGGCCAGTGGATTCGCCTCGCAGTGCCAGGCGTCGTCCACCGATCCTGTCACGATCTTGTGATCACCACCGTCCACGACGGCGTCCACGGTGCACACGATCCAGATGGGAGCGTCCGGCAGTCTCGGTGAGCACACGTGCGCCATGGCTTCTCGAAAACACAACGCCCTGTTGCCCTGTGGATCGTTCACGACGTCAGCCCTTGTCTGCCAACTCTTGTGCGTACTTCTTCGTCATGTGGTCGACGGCGTCGAGTTGCGCCTTCGCATGCCCCTCCCGGACGGCGCGCGCGTGAGCGCGGACAGCATCAGCACAACTTCGAAAAAACGGACAACTTCGCTGCCTACCAGCACTGTTGATGCCGATAACCGATACTGAGCTCTATGTCGGAACTCGGAAATGAACCAGACTCGAAGCAGAAGGCGGTGCTCGAGCGACACGCGTCATGGATCGAATTGTTCTTCGACCTGGTCGTGGTAGCCGGTATCGGTCAGCTGGCTCACCTGCTGCACGGTTCGCCGTCGTGGTCGGATGTCGCGCTCTACGCCTTGCTCTATCTCGCGTTCTGGACCGCATGGGCGACGTTCACGATGTACGGCAACGTTGCCGGCGACCGCGTCCGAATCCCGAGCATGCTGATCGCCATGTTCGGACTGGCAGTCATGATGGCGGCCGTGGCCGGCATCCACGACAACCATGCGCTGGCCTTCGCTGTCGCCTACGTGGCCGTACGCCTGCTGGCGAGTCGGGTGTGGCACAACGGCCAGATAGTAGTGGACTGGCCGATCGCCCAGATGTCTCTCGGTGTGATCCCGTGGATCGTCTCGTTCTGGTTCGAGGGCGAAACTCGTTTCTGGCTCTGGACCGCCGGCGTGACTATCGACCTGCTGATCATGTTTGTCGTCTCCGGCAGCGCGATCATGGAAGACGCGCAGGAAAAGCTCGACCGCATCATCAAGGTTCGCGGGTTCAAGGACGACCGGATGCCCGAACTCGAAGCCCTGCACTCCGATCGGGCTCATCTTGCCGAGCGGCTGGGCCTGTACGTCATCATCGTGCTGGGTGAGGGTGTGATCCTCGTGATCTCTGCGGCCTCGAAGCTCACCTGGGACTCCACGGTCGTCAGCCTCGCAGTCGGATCGTTTGTCCTGCTCTCGGGTATGTGGGCACTCTCGCTTCTCTACGGCCACGCCGGTGTTCCGCACCTGCAGCCCGAGAAGTTTCCCGCTCGCATCGACATGGCACTGCACTGTTTCACCACCGGCGCTATCGCGGTTCTGGTCGCGGGCCTCGGAGCGGCCACCGAACACGGCGCGGAACACACACCCGCGAACCTACGGTGGTTGTTGTGCGGAAGCATCGCAGTCTATTTCGGAATCAGCACCGTGGCGGGGCTGTTTGCGCGATCGGACCGACGGTGGCTGCTCGGCTGGGCGCTCCCCTGCACCGCCGTCCCCATCGTCATGGGCATTGTCGGCACGCACATGAGCGCCACGTGGATCATCTGGGTGCTGGTGGCCACCGTGACCTGGCAGAACGGCTACGAGTATGCGCAGGTGCGGCGTTCGCGCCGCTCTGCTGTGCGCCTTTATTAACCCCCCGCGGTTAATAAAGGCGCACAGCAGGGACGATTTTTACCCGCACCGCCGGGTCGAAGCGATAGGGCTGAGCCAGCACGATTCCAGCCAATCGCTTACGCAACCTCGACATCTCGGCCCGGACGGTCACCGTCTTGCGCGGATCGCCGAACAACTCTGAGGCGAGCTGCGAGGCCGTGAGGCCATCGGGCGCCTGTGTCAGAGCCAGGAGGATCTGCGAATGGCGCGGGCTGAGGTCGATACTCCAACCTCCCAAGTCCGAGGAGTACCGCAGTTCCATCGCATTCGGATCTCGCAGGTCCAATTCGACTTCGGCACAGACATTTCCAGACGCCGGGTTCACCTGAGGACGGATGAGCCAGCCGCCCGGCAGTGGCTCGCACATACACAATCCGAGTGACGGGAGCCAATGCTCGCCGCTGCTCATCGCTTTCGGTAGTGCAATTCGGTAGATCGGCGCCATCGAGTCCACCGCAGCAACCCAGCCACTACGGTCCACAACCATTGTCGGCTGACTCGCGCGAGCCAGCGTCGACGCCGAGATCATCCGAAGCCGATCCAATCCGATTCGATGCTTCTCCCGCAGTGCGGATTCCGCCAGCCTGGCCACACTGTCCACCAAAGCGAGAGTGGACGGGTGGACAGTGCCTGCGGCGCCGGCGACGTTGACGACGGCGAGCGCCCGGCGACTACGCGGATCCCGAACCGTCGCCCCGGAGCAAGTCCACGGATGCTGCGAGCGCGAGTAGTGCTCGGCCGAGAACACCTGCACTGCCGAACCTGATGCCAACGAAGTACCGATCCCGTTGGTACCGACAGCTTCCTCGGTCCACGACGCACCCTCGATCATCCCGAGGCGTTCGGCCCGATCCAGCATTCGACCGGGCCCGTGGCGCCAGAGGATGCGACCCTGTCGGTCCGCCACCACTATCAAATTCGCGTCGTCCGGGCCGACGAGCGGCGCCAGACCGCGTACCGCCTCGTCGAAGATCTCAGTCATTCCGGCCGCACCCCGACTCTCTTCGATCTCCGAGGCACGAGTGGTCTTCGTGATCGAACACCGCTCCGGATCGAGACCGAGGGCGCGCAGACGCGACCACGAATCGGCGATCACGGAGCGCGGGCGCGCGGGCGGTTTGCGCCCGGACATCGTTGCTTCGTACACGGATTCGAGAACACGTGCGTACTGCGCCGGGTCTTCACCACTACCCAGGGCCGGTTCGAGTCGATTCGTTGCGCCGATCACACTCCAGTCCTATGTGATGGGGTCATCGAAAGCGAGCGTTGCACCCGGTTGCAGAGTTGTCCGCGTGCGTGAACGTAGGACGGCGTTCACGCACGCGGACTGTGCTCATGCGTTGAGGGGTCTCCCCAGCGCCGAGAGCACAGACTCGTGCATTGCCTCCGAGAGCGTCGGATGAGCAAACACGACCTCGGCGAGATCATCGCTGGTGGCTTCGAGGGATCGGGCGATACCGAAACCCTGGATCTGCTCGGTCACATCCGGACCGACCATGTGCGCGCCGAGCAGTTCCCCGGTATCGGCGTCGAAGATCGTCTTGACGAAGCCTTCGGCCTCGCCGATCGCCAATGCCTTGCCGTTCGCCTGCAGGTCGAAGTGTCCGACCCGCAGCGTGCGACCAGTACCGGCGCACTGCTTCTCCGTCAGACCCAGACTCGCCACCTGCGGGCGGGCATACGTGCATCCCGGAACGTAGTCGCGATCGAGCGGATGAACATCGGGCACGCCTGCCAGCTTTTCGACGCACAGGACAGCTTCGTGACTTGCCTTGTGCGCCAGACATGGAGCGCCCGCGACGTCACCGATTGCGTAGATCCCGAAGGCACTGGTACGGCACCACTGGTCGGTGACGATCGCACCACGCTCGATCTCGACGCCCAGAGCCTCCAACCCCAGATCCTCGACGTTGCCGGTGATCCCGGCAGCCACCAATACCCGGTCCACGGTCACCGCCTGGACACCGTCGCTCGTCTGCACGTTCACTTCGACGGCGTCGGCGCCGACGGTCACCGCCGACACCGAGGCTCCGGTGTGAATCGTGATGCCACGCTTCTCGAACTGCCTGCGAACGAACGCCGAAATCTCTTCGTCCTCCACCGGCATGATGTGTGGTGCCATCTCGACAATGGTCACCTCGGTGCCGAGATCGCGGTACAGGCTGGCGAATTCGACTCCGATCGCGCCGGACCCGATCACGAGCAGCGACTTCGGTAGTTCCTTCGGGACGAGTGCGTCGAAGTAGGTCCACACCCGATCACCGTCGGGGGCAACCCCGGGAATCGAACGCGGCCGGGCGCCGGTTGCAATGATCACGTGGTCGGCTCGATACGTCTGACCTTCCACGGACACGACGCCCTTGTCCACCAACTTCGCGGTGCCTGAGATGACGTCTACGCCGTTCTTCTTCATCAGGTAGGCAACACCGCCGGACAATTTCTCCGAAACCCCTCGGCTGAACGACACCAACTTCGAGATGTCGAACTGGACAGACGCCGAACTGAATCCGTATTTGTCGAGTTCACTCAAGGTATGCGCGACGTCCGCGCCGTGAAGCATCGCTTTGGTGGGGATACAACCCCAGTTGAGGCAGATCCCGCCGAGGCGATCACGTTCTACCAGCGCAACGTTCAACCCCAACTGGGCGGCCCGGATCGCCGCCACGTAACCACCGGGGCCACCACCGATGACAAGAACGTCGTACTTCTTCGACGTATTGCTTTCCACCACAGCCCCTTACACCAGCATCAGCGCGGGAGAAGCGACAAAGCGCTGGAGCTCCCGAAGGAAGGTCGCGCCCAAGGCTCCGTCGATCACCCGGTGATCGCACGAGAGGGTCACGGTCATCACGGTCCGGACGGAAACACTGTCGCCGACCACCACGGCCCGCTTCTCCCCCGCACCTACGGCGAGGATCGCTCCCTGGGGCGGGTTGATGATCGCGTCGAATGCCTTGATCCCGAACATGCCGAGGTTGGACACCGTGAACGTTCCGCCTTGGAATTCTTCGGGGCGGAGTTTGCCGGTCTTCGCCTTGGTGGCCAACGAGAGCACCTCACCGGAGATGTCCGCCAACGACTTGGTGTTCGCGCTACGCACGATGGGCGTGATCAGCCCGGTCGGAAGTGCAACTGCCACCGAGACATCCGCCGACGCGAATCGAAGAACCGATTCGTTCGCAGCATCGAATTGGACGTTCACGTCCGGCACCTTCATCAGCGCAGCCGCGCAGGCCTTCACGATGAAGTCGTTGACCGACAGCTTGACCGCCGGGACAGTCGAATTGATCTCCTTGCGCAGAGCGAGGAGCGCATCGAGCTCGAGATCCGCCGTGAGCCGGAAATGGGGAGCCTGCTGCTTGGACGCCTGCAACCTGCCGGCGATTGCCGATCGCATGGGCGTGAACGGAATTGTGTCGTACTCGGGTTCGACGGCAATGGTTCCTGTCTGAGCCGCCGCTTCTGGCAGGAGCTGCGCGGAACGAGCGGCGTCGTGCACGTCGGCGACGCAGACGCGCCCCCGAGAACCCGTCGGACGACAATCGTGCAGGTTTACGCCCAGCGATCGGGCAGTTCTGCGTGCGACTGGGGTGGCAGGCACGGCACTGTCGTCGGCGGTTGATCGCAGCGGGAGGCCGGATCTCGTGGCCGGCACGGCTGGCGCAACAGTGCCACCGCCGTCACGAATCGCGTCGTCGATGTCTCGGACACTGATCCGCCCGAGTGGGCCGGTACCCACTACGGCGGCGAGATCGATTCCGAGCGCTTCGGCGCGTCGGAGTGCTCGAGGACTCGCAAACACGTCGCTCTGCGTCGTGCCCTGCAGAACACTCGGTACGACGGTGGAACCGGTTGGTGCAGGTTTCGCTGCAACAACCACCTTCGCAGCGGGTGTAGCCGTAGGTGTCGCGGGAGCCTCCGGTTCGGCAGCTGGTGACGGTGCCGGCTCTTCCGCCGGCGCGGTTGCGCCGCGAGCGGCGAGGAACTGCTCGATCTCCGCATCCGTCGTGGACGCATCGGCGGACACACCGATCACGGCACCGACGGGCAGAGTCTGCCCCGGTATGCCGACGATCTTGCGGAGAACACCGTCGAACGGCGCCTCCAGCTCGTTGGTGATCTTGCTGGTCTCGATCTCACAGATCAACTGGCCCTTGGTGAACGAGTCACCTTCCTCGATGAGCCACGCGTTGACCAACCCCTCCTCCATGGAGAGCCCCCATTTGGGGATGTCGATAGCTTTGATGTCAGCCATGATCAGGCTCTCACCAGCTTGCGAACCGACTCTTCGATGCGCGCAGCGTCAGGCAGCCAGGCAGTTTCGAGGGTCGGTGAGAACGGAACCGGAGTATGTGGCGGCGTGATCAGTTCGATCGGCGCTTTCAGGTAGTTGAATCCCTTGGTGGCGATCAGCGCGGCCACGTCGTGCCCGAAACCGCAGCGGGCGGCGGATTCGTCGACGATCACGACGCGTCCGGTCGATGCGACGGATTCGAGGATGCCGTCCTCGTCCAATGGTGAGACGGTACGAGGATCGACGACCTCGACCGAAATACCCTCGGCAGCCAGCTTGTCCGCTACGTCGTTGGCGCGGTTCACCATTGCGGACAAAGCGATGATCGTGACGTCGTCGCCCTGCCTGGTGTAGTTGGCGACGCCGAAGGGAATCGCGTACGGCTCGTCCGGCACCTCGCCCTTGAGGTCGTAGAGCACCTTGTGCTCGCAGAACACAACAGGATCGTCGTCCCGGATGGCCTGGATGAGAAGGCCTTTGGCGTCGTAGGCGTTGGACGGCGCGACCACTTTCAGGCCAGGCACCGCGGCAAACACGTTGTACGGAGACTGAGAGTGCTGCGCAGCGGCGGAGAAGCCGGCGCCGATCATGCCTCGCACCACCAGCGGAGTTCTGGCTTTGCCACCGAACATGTAGCGGAACTTAGCAGCCTGGTTGTAGAGCGCGTCGTAGGAGACTCCGAAGAAGTCCATGAACATCAGCTCGGCGACCGGCCTCAGCCCGGTCAGTGCGGCTCCGGCAGCCATTCCGATGATCGCGGATTCGGTGATCGGGGTATCGATTACACGCTCCGATCCGAACTCCGTCCACAATCCCTTGGTGACGCCCAGGACACCGCCGAATGCCTCGATCTTCTTCGTCTCCAGATCGGGATTGGTACCGGCATGCCCACCGCGTACGTCCTCACCGATCAGGACGACGCTCGGATCTCGTTGCATTTCTTGAGCGATGGCCTCTTTGACGGCCTCGCGGTAGGTCTTCTTCGACACGTTCTCGGCTTCCACGCTTGTCATCTCGGGCTCCTCAGTACGACACGTAGACATCGGTCAGCAGATTTTCGACTGGTGGGTACGCTGCGGCGCGCGCCTTCGCCACCGCCTCGTCCACCAGCACTCGCGACTGCTCGTCCACCGCGTCCAGATCAGCGGTGCTGACCTTCTTCGCATCCACACTGCTACGGAAATTCTTGAGCGGATCCTTGGTTTCCCGCAGTTGCGCAACCTGTTCCGCCGTGCGATACAGCTGCGCGTCACCCTCGAAGTGGCCGTGCCAACGGAATGCGGCCGCCTCGATCGTGGTGGGGCCACCGCCGGTCCTGGCTCGCTCGGATGCTTCCGCCATCGCGTCGTAGACCGCGAAGAAGTCGGTGCCGTCCACCTTGACGGCAGGCATTCCGAAGGATGCAGCGCGGGCGGCGATGTCGGGTGCGCCCACCGCGTAGTCGGTTCCTGTTGCTTCACCGAATCCGTTGTTCTCGATCACGAAGACGATCGGAAGATCCAGCACCACAGCCATGTTCATCGCCTCGAAGACGGTTCCCTGGTTGGATCCACCGTCTCCCGTGAACGACGCTGCGATGACGCCGTTTCGAAGTGTCTTGCCACTCAGTGCAGCGCCGATCGCCAACGACGGGGCTCCGCCGACAATCGCATTGGCACCCAGCATTCCCACGGACAGGTCGGCGATGTGCATCGACCCACCCTTACCGCGACACAGGCCGTCGTCCTTGCCGAAGATCTCGGCCATCATGCCGTTCAGATCGCAGCCCTTGGCGATGCAGTGCCCGTGACCGCGGTGAGTGGATCCGATGTAGTCGGCGTCGCTCAGGTTCTCGCACACTCCCACTGCGATGGCTTCCTGGCCCGAGTAGAGGTGAATGAAGCCGGGGATGTCACCGGTTGCATTCTCTTCGTGCAATCGATCCTCGAACGCGCGGATGCGCGACATCTTCTCGTACGCCTTCAGCAATGCATCCCGGTCCAGCCCTGAATGAGGCTTGGCCCCGGTCTTTTTCGATCCTGACGTTGCCGGCTTCTGCGCCGTCCGTTGAACCACCGTCACACTCCTCGTTCTCGATCACTCGTCGCCATGCAGTGTCGTGTAGGTCACGGGCGAAGAGAAAGAGTTGCGTGAGGTTGCCGGGAGTTGCGAAGGGTTGCAGCTGTTGACTTTCGAGCGTTGACTCAGGCGCCGCTGAGGCTGCCGCGTCTGATCTTGGACAGCGCGCGGTGTTGTACGAGTTCGACGGCGCTCGTTGTTGTTCTCAGTGACAGCGCCGTCTCACGCACGTCGAAACCGACAACGATGCGAGCTACCAAGACATTGCGTTCGACGGCCGACAGATCGCCGAACGGCAGAGTGAGTCGACTGGATGCGGGTAGCGAATCGATTTCGCGACTGATCGCGTCGTACAGATGCGCGAGGAACGCTTCTCCGGCGCGTCGTCGTCGCTGGATATCGGCCAGGACGGAACCGCAAATGCCGACGGCAATACGGTCAGCGTCGACCGGTCGCAATTCGGCACGACAGCGCCGCGTCACCAGAGGCACGATGCGTTGAAGGAGTTCCGCAATCGCGTCACGATCCCCTCGGGACGCATCGTCGGCAACACCGTCGATCGAACGTCCACCTGCCCTGCTTGTCATTCCGATCTCCCCCTGGTTCCACCCTTGGTCGAATTCCCGACTACTGCTCAGGTTTCGAGCTCGCTAGGGGCGTATCGGCTCGGGGCAGATCCCGGTTTGTTCCCCGATGATGTTGATCTCGGCGTTGGAACGAGGGTCAGCGCCGTAGTTGATCTGGTCAGTGCACTTCTCGGGGGGTTCGACGGCACCGGATGGGAGCGGGGCCGGGCATGAACCCATCTGCTCTCCGATGCTGTTGATCTCTGCATTCGAACGAGGATCGCCCGCATAGTTGATCTGATCGGTGCACTTGGTCGACCCGGTAGCCGGACCAGGGGCCGCAGGGGCAACTGCGCTGGCCGAGACCGGCGTCCAGGCCGGTGCTGCTCCACCCGCCGGGACTCCCGGGGTGGATTCGTCCGCGCTGCCGGCCGAATTCGAATTTTCGACTGTCTCCGACGTAGGTGCCACCGTGGTCAGCGGGGGTGTGGTCGCGGACGCCGCGACCACTGACGTAGCCGTCGAACCGTTTTCAGGTGCAGTGGTGTCTTCACTCGAACACGCGGTCATGGCGCACGCGCTTCCGATCGTCAGTACGGCAAGCAACACTCGCAGGCGCCGAGACTTGTTGGTCAGCAGAACATCAGGCATGTGCTCTCACGCTCCTCGATACAGAAATTCGGGTCCGTTCACCTCAAATGGCGAACATCGACGTGACTCACTCTAAAAGCCTGATTCCATCGGTTTCGTAACAGAATTCCGGCGGTCGCGTACCAACTCTCAACGGTCCCGACATTCATACGATTACGTAACGGTGGGTGGCGAAACGCCGATATCGAGATCACGTGTGATCCTATGAAAAGTGCGCATGCCGATGAGACAGTTCGCACCGGCCGGGGAGGGGAAAGTGTTGTATCGGAATGAGATCTGCGAGGGCCGAACAGGCCGCACTCGCAGGCTGTTCGGTACGGCACTCGCGACAGCGGCCGTCGGAGCGTCCGTGATCACCGGATGCGGGTCCACTCAGGGTGTTGTGATCGAAGGCGATGTCGCTTCCACCGGATTGTCCGTCACACAGCCCGCCGACCTGGCCAGACGGGTTGCCGAGAATTCGAGGCTGGGCCGTGCGCTTCTCGACGACCCAGGGGTGTCGGAGGGCGTGAAGACAGAACTCCGATCGTGCCCGGACTGGTATCCGATCTCTGTCGGATCCATCCTTCTCGATCCAGGCGCACCTCGTATCGTGCCGGAGACCGAACTGGTCGTCATGAATGTGTATCCGTGCCAACCTGCCCACCAACCCGGGACCGGAGTATCGATTTCGGTCAACCTCGCCGGCTACGTCTACCGCAGCGGCAAGGCCAGTTCGAGTGAAGACAATCCCGAACTGGGTGAGCGCCTGTTCTCCGTCGAAGAGCGCGGAAAATTCATCGTCAGCGGTCAGCGCGCCGCGAGTTTGTCTGTCCTGGAAACGGATCCGCGACCACCGGAGTTCGAATGTTGCCCGCGTCCGCCGCTGCGAACCGAGTTCCACTGGGATGGAACGGAGTTCATCCGTGATTGATCGCCGTCGCCGCGCGATGCTCGCCGGTCTTTGCCTGCCGGTCGCGTTTGCTCTCGCCTCCTGTTCCACCGAGCCTGAATCAGAACCCACTCCGAATATCGCAGCATCACTCGACCCCTCGGATCTCTCACAGGGCTTGAGCATCGATCCTGTTGCCCTCCTCAGAGCAGACCCGGAAGTGTCCGATGCGGCCAAGGACAGTCTCCGACTGTGCGGGGATGCGAACTTCCCCTTCGAAATCCGGTACTCCCACGTGACGGACGCCGTTTGGCAAGATGCCGTCGTCAATGTCTTCACCTGCGAGTCTGTCGGCATCTGGGGACGACCGGCCCCACCGGTCAGCTTCATGGTCGCCGGATTCGTCTACCAGATCGACGAATCGGGCGCTCACAAAGTCTTCGGAGTGCAAGACCCAGGACGCTACGTCGTCGGCTCAACCGGAGGATTGTCGGTCATGGTCGACCTGTGCAAAGACCCCGGCATTCCGGAGTTCTGTCAATCGTCGACTGCATACAAGTGGACCGGTGAAGGGTTTGAGAGTGTTCCGTTCCCATGAAAGCGAAGGCCGATGACCGATCCGTTGATTTTGCTGGTCGAAGACGACGCTGTCATCCGCGAAGCAACGCAATTGAATCTCGAACGCAACGGGTTTCGGGTGATCACCGCATCGGGTGGGTTGACCGGAATGGATTTGGCGGTCGACGCCAAGCCGGATATCGCCGTCCTCGACGTGATGCTTCCCGACCTGAACGGAATCAGCCTGTGCCGACGCATTCGTGAGGAACTGTCGGTGCCGGTCATCATGCTGTCCGCGCGCGACGACCCGGTCGACATCGTTCTCGGATTGGAAGCCGGTGCCGACGACTACGTCACCAAGCCCTTCGACAGCGGTGTCCTGGTGGCCCGTATCCGAAGTGTGCTCCGGCGGGTCGAATCCCATTCCGGTACGGAGAAAGACATCGTGACTCTCGGCGATCTGGAGATCGATCGCGAGTTGGTGACCGTCACGCGTTCGGGCGCCGAAGTGGCACTCACCCCCACTGAAATGAAGCTGCTCCTGATCATGGTAAGTGTGCCGCGCAAAGTCTGGTCTCGCTCCGAACTGCTCTCGGACGTCTGGGATTACGACTGGGGCGGCGATACGCGCATCGTCGACGTTCACATTCAGCGATTGCGCACGAAGATCGGCTCCGAACAGATCCGAACCGTCCGGGGGTTCGGCTACACGATGGACAACCATCGGTGAGATCGCGGGATCTCGCCGCCAAGCTCCCGTCCACCGGGAGGCGGTTGTCGTTTCAGTGGAAGATCGCTGCAGCGATCACGTTCGTGATTGCCGTCGCCTCGATCACGCTCAGTACCGTGATGCATCAAACCTTTTCACACAACCAAGAGGATGCAGCGCGGGCGGCAGCGGATCGCAATCTCCAACTGGTGCTGCAGGACGAAACGGGCAGCATGCGTGCGCTGTTCCGCGCCACCACAGATGGTCTCGACGTTCCGGAAGAGTTGCGTCAGGCCGTGGCGGGCGGCAAACGTGCCACCTACCTTGTCAACAGCGGGGACCAGCCATTTGTCTGGGCTGCTGCCGACGTCAACACTCAGGTGGTGGCGATTCGCGTCCCGTACACCGCGCAGCGGGAATCGATCGCCAGCGTCGATCGGACACTTCGCAATGCCACCATCGCAGTGATCGCAGCGGGTGCCGTCCTGGGTGTGCTGCTTGGACTCGCGATGTCGTATCGATTGCGCTCGGCCGCCCGTGCGGCTCGCAAAGTGTCCACCGGAGCGAACATCCGCGTCCGCTCGGTCACCTGGTCGCTTTTCGACGACGAGATCACCGAGCTGGCGGATGCGGTCGACGCAATGTCGGATGCGCTGCGGGGACAATTGGACGCCGAGAAGCGCGTGACAGCCAACATCGCGCATGACCTCAGAACACCCATCTCCGGACTGGTCGGCGCCGCAGAGCTTCTGCCGCCAGGTAGGCCTACCGAATTAGTGCGCGACGGCGTCCATAAACTCAGAAGGCTTGCCGAGGACGTCATCGAAGTGGCCCGCCTCGACACCACGTCCGAGCACGCTGACATCCAATCGGTGGAACTGGCACCGGTGGTTCACCACGCGATTTCCACCACCGGGGTGGAGTGCGAAGTGAGAGTTCACGGGACGCCTGTGTCGTACACCGACGCACGTCGGCTCGAGCGGATCATCGCCAACCTGATCTTGAATGCTCGAAATCACGGAAAGCCGCCGATCAATGTCGACGTCGACCACTCCCGCATCACGGTGCGGGATCGGGGCAGCGGGTTCACTGAAGAGTGGCTTCGTCAGGGGCCGAAGAGATTTCAGACCGATTGCGTCGAACGCGGCCCGAACTCGGGCCTGGGCCTCGGCTTGACGATCGTAGTCGGGCAAGCGGCGGTCATCGGCGCTCGTATCAACTTCTCGAACCATCCGAACGGCGGCGCTGTGGTGACGATCGACCTCCCCGAATGCCCGCCAGACGAGTTCGCTTGACACCGAGCCAGTTCGGCCGATCGGCCGGGACGCAGTGCCCCGGCCGATCAGTGGTGTCTCAGGTTCAAACCTGTCCGACAGTGACTCCGGTGCGAACGTCCGGTGCACCAAGGCGCGCCGCATCAGCGGTCAGGTCATCGGGCTGCTCCTGCGATTCCCGCTCGGCTGCAACACGCAACCGGTAGTGTTCGATCTCCTCGGCAATGTGCTCGGGAGTCCAACCCAGCACCGGCGCAACCAGTTCGGCTACTTCCGCGGCTGCCGCGTCGCCGCGGTCGGTCACCTCGATGGAGATGCGGGTACGACGGGTGAGGATGTCGTCGAGATGCTGCGCACCCTCGTGACTCGCGGCGTAGTGAATCTCCGCCCTGAGGTACTCAGGGGCGGAGTCCAACGGCTGCCCCAGTTCAGGCCTCGCCTCGATGAGTTCGAACAACTCGTCAGCCAAAGTGCCGTACCGCCCGAGTAGGTGCTCGATGGTCGAAACGTGGAGCCCGGTGCGCTCAGCGGTGAGATGCCGATTGTTGTGTGCGGCAAAATAACCGTCGGCACCCACCAGCTGGATACGCTCGGTGCAGGACTTCGGCACCTTCTGTTCGAGTCCGTGTACCGCGGAATCGACTGCGTCCTTGGCCATCACGCGGTAGGTCGTGTACTTGCCACCGGCGACCACCGTCAACCCTCGAACCGGACTCGACACCGCGTGCTCACGCGAGAGAGTGCTGGTCGAGTCCGATTCGCCGAACAACAACGGACGCAGTCCCGCGTACACACCGACAACGTCCTCGTGCGTCAACTCGTCCTGGAGCAGCTTGTTGACATGTCCGAGGATGTAGTCGATATCGCTTCGGCTCGCTGCCGGATGCGCGAGGTCGAGGTTCCAGTCGGTGTCCGTCGTACCGATGATCCAGTGGCTTCCCCACGGGATCACGAACAGCAGACTCTTCTCGGTCCGCGTGATGATTCCGGTAGAGGAGTTGATGCGGTTTCGCGGGACGACCAGGTGCACACCTTTCGAAGCGCGAACCTGGAATTGCCCTCGCCCACCGACCATTTCCTGGATCTCGTCGGTCCAGACCCCGGCGGCGTTGATGACCTGACGAGCACGGATCTCGAACGCGCGACCCGTTTCCAGATCCACTGCCTTCACTCCGACAACGCGGTCCTCCTCACGGAGAAAACCGATTACGCGGGTGCTGTTCACGCACAGTGCGCCGTATTCGGCTGCTGTGCGCGCCAGCATCATCGTGTGGCGGGCGTCGTCTACCTGGCCCTCGTAGAACTTGACCGAACCCCTGATAGCATAGCGCTTTCCGGAAGGGAACGACTCGAGAGTCTTCTTCTTTCCCACATGCTTGTGGTGTGAGGGAACCCCGCGGCCTGCGCCCATCACGTCGTAGACGCCGATGCCCAGACCGACGTACGGCCGGTCGATCAACTTCTCGAGCGGGTAGATGAACGGCACCGGCTTCGCGAGATGCGGGCACAGCGAGTTCAGAACCAGCGAACGCTCACGCAGTGCCTCGAACACGAGCGCAAAATTGAACTGCTCCAGGTAACGCAGTCCGCCGTGGAACAACTTGCTGGACCTGCTCGAGGTTCCGGACGCGAAGTCACGAGCCTCCACCAAGCCCACCTTCAGACCACGAGTTGCGGCATCGAGCGCGCTACCCGCGCCGACCACGCCACCGCCGATGACCAGGACGTCGAGTTCGGTTTCTTCCAACTTCTTCAGCGACTCCGCCCGCGAGGACGGACTCAATGCTTGTGCTGTGCTCATGAAAAGGGTTCCTTCACTTGAAAATAGGTAGAAATTCGGGCGCCGCTATCAGTCTGCGTCGACCCAGTCGAGTGTCCGAGTGACGGCTTTCTGCCAGCCTGCGTACAGCCGCTCACGCTCGGCCGAATCCATCGACGGCGTCCAACTCTTGTCCTTCGCCCAGTTGCTGCGAATGTCGTCCTCGCTCTCCCAGTACCCGACCGCGAGACCAGCGGCGTACGCAGCGCCCAATGCCGTGGTCTCCGCAACGACAGGGCGGATCACCTCGACGTCGAGCAGATCGGCCTGGAATTGCATGAGGAGTTCGTTCGCGACCATTCCGCCGTCGACCTTGAGTACCTTCAAGTCGACGCCCGAGTCGAGGTTCATCGCCTCGATCACCTCACGGCTCTGGTACGCAGTCGCTTCGAGTACCGCCCGGGCAAGGTGCCCCTTGTTCACGAACCGGGTCAGACCGACGATGGCACCGCGGGCATCCGCGCGCCAGTGCGGTGCGAACAGACCCGAGAACGCAGGCACGAAGTACGCGCCACCGTTGTCGTCCACAGAGCGCGCATTGACCTCGATGTCGGCCGCGTTGTCGATCATGCCGAGGTTGTCCCGAAGCCACTGGACCAGCGAACCGGTCACGGCGATCGATCCTTCCAGCGCGTAAACCGTTGGCTGCTCACCGATCTTGTAACAGACCGTAGTCAACAAACCGTTCTTGCTCATCACCTTTTCGGTGCCGGTGTTGAGGAGCACGAAGTTGCCGGTTCCGTAGGTGTTCTTCGCTTCTCCGGGTGAGAGGCAGGCCTGACCGAAAGTCGCTGCTTGCTGATCGCCGAGGATTCCGGCGATCGGGACGCCGGACAACGTTCCGCGTTCGCGTACGAATCCGAAAGTTTCGGACGAGCTGCGAATCTCGGGGAGCATCGATTCGGGGATGCCCATGTCGGCGCAGATCGCCGAATCCCAAGCGAGAGTGTCGAGATCCATCAACAGGGTGCGCGACGCATTGGTGGGGTCGGTTGCGTGCACTCCGCCGTCGACGCCGCCGGTCATGTTCCACAGCACCCAGGTGTCCATCGTGCCGAAGCACAACTCTCCTGCGTCGGCCTTCTCACGCACACCCTCGACGTTGTCGAGAATCCACTTGACCTTGGGACCCGAGAAGTACGTGGCCAAAGGCAATCCGGTGACTTCGGTGTACTTCTTCGGCCCGTCCTCGCCGGCGAGTGCAGTACAGATTCGATCGGTGCGTGTGTCCTGCCAGACAATTGCGTTGTAGACGGGTTTTCCGGTGGCGCGTTCCCACACCACCGCTGTCTCACGCTGATTGGTGATGCCGACGGACGCGATATCGGCCGCGGTCAGGTCTGCGTTTGCCAAAGCGCCCGCGGTGACGTTGCGGACGTTGTCCCAAATTTCGATCGGATCGTGTTCGACCCAGCCTGCCTGCGGAAAGATCTGTGTGTGCTCGTGCTGTTCGACAGCGACTACGTGCCCACTGTGATCGAAGATCATGCAACGTGTGGAGGTGGTTCCCTGGTCTATCGCGGCTACGAACTGCGTCATCGTGCTACCCCTTTGGTATCGAAAGAAAGTACGAGAGATTGACTGTCAGAGATAATGTTTCGCGGTCACGCCGGTATCGACGCCGGCTCTTCGGTCGCTTCCTCCGCCGACTCCTCGTCAGGCAGGAATCTTCCAACCAGCTTGTCGTAGAGGAACACTCCGATCGGAGCGCCGATCAGGGGTCCCACGATGGGCACCCAGAAATACAAGCTCCCGTACTGATCTCGCCAGGCGCTGCCGTAGCCGGTGATGAAGGACGCCAGTCGTGGCCCGAAGTCGCGCGCCGGGTTGATGGCGTACCCCGCGTTGGTCGCCCAGGCGAATCCGATTCCCACCACGATCAATCCGACGACAAACGGCGCGAGATTCGCGAGCGGCGGAGTTCCACGAGAATCGGTGACCGCAACGATGAGGAACAACAGGATGGCGGTGCCGATGATCTGATCGATCAGAGCCGAGCCGAGACTGACCGGAAGCGTTCCGTTTCCGGGCATCGTCGAGAAGATCGTCTGGGTGGCGGTTGTGTGTCCGGGATCGATCGCATTGAGCATGTCATTGTAATTCCACCGGACGATCAACGCGGCGACAAAGGCTCCAGCGGTCTGCGCCAGGGTGTACGGCAGCACCTTGCGCCAGGAGAATCCCCGGAAGATCGCGAAGGCGAAGGTCACTGCGGGGTTCAGATGAGCACCCGTCACCCGGCCTGCGACATAGATGCCGAACATGACGCCGAGTCCCCAGGCCCACGCAATACTGTCGTGTCCGCCGAGACCCCCACCGCTCCCGCCGGACACAACCTGCGCCACAACTCCGACGCCGAACAAGATCAAGATCATCGTTCCGGCGAACTCGGCTGCCAACTCGCCTGGAAGCCCCAATCGCTTGGCTTTCTCCATCCCCACCCTCACTTCGTTGTGATGCATGTCATAGTTTGGATTGCTGCACCCGTAGCGTAAAGCCCATTGCACATTCACGCATAGCTCGTGCACATATGTGCAAATGCGTCATTTGCGCACCGTAACGCGGGTAACAGACACACTTCTGGGACTTTGCGTGATCGAGCGGCTCAACCTGGTTCTACTCGGATAAGATTCGGTTCAGTGCTCTTGCACGTACGTGCAGACAGGACGAACCCATGGAAACTCCCACTTCCGACTCCGCTACCTCCGATCCGGCGGACCCTCGCATCGCCGACGCCGTTCAGGCCGCACGCCTCTATTACTTCCAGGACCAGACCATGGCTGCCATCGGCCGCGACATGGGGGTGTCCCGATCCACCGTCTCCCGATTGATCACCTACGCGCGCACCTCAGGCCTCGTCGAGATCAAGATCAGCACCCCGCACGGCCAGGCTCCTCGCATCGAACGCGAGTTCTCGGAACGGTACGGAGTGCGCGCCCACGTGGTGACGGTGCCGGAACTGGTGGGCGATCTCGAGCGACTCGAGAAGGTCGCAACCTTTGCCGGACGCCTGCTCGCGTCGTTCTTCGACAGCGATATGGTGATGGGGATCGCCTGGGGAACCACTCTCAGTGAAGTCAGCAAGCACCTTGCCCCCAAACGCACGTACAACTCGTACGTCGTGC
Source organism: Rhodococcus sp. AQ5-07 (assembly GCF_009707305.1). Taxonomy (NCBI): domain Bacteria; kingdom Bacillati; phylum Actinomycetota; class Actinomycetes; order Mycobacteriales; family Nocardiaceae; genus Rhodococcus; species Rhodococcus sp. AQ5-07. The sequence continues at coordinate 3,374,207 of NZ_CP046099.1, forward strand.
AACTCAACGGCGCAGCGAACACTCGCACCACCGGAATCTCGTACGCCAGCGACATCATCAGAACCATCGCCGACGCCTACGGCGCTCTCCCCCAAGGATTTCCGGTCCCCGCATTCTTCGACTACCCGGAGACCCGGGAGCAGTTGTGGCGCGAACGAAGTATCAAACGCGTACTGGACATGCAAAAGCGAATGGACCTGGCAGTCTTCAGCATCGGCGTACCGGGCGGCAACGTCCCGAGTCACGTCTACACCGCCGGATACCTCGAACCCGATGAAGCAGAAGCACTTCGACGCGACGGAGTAGTCGGCGACATCGCAACCGTATTCTTCCGGTCAGACGGGAGCTACCGCGGAATCGAACTCAACGAGCGCGCGAGCGGCCCACGACTGGACCTTTTCGAGAAGGTCGCCAGGCGCGTGTGCATCGTCGCCGGAAAAGCAAAACTGCCCGCGCTGGAGGGCGCACTACGGGGCGGGCTGATCACCGACCTGATCATCGACGACGTCAGTGCCACCGCGTTGGTGTCCTGACCGCTGCACCAGCTTCTCGATTCCGTCGAGCAGTAAGCCAAGCGAGAAACTGAAATCGAAGGCATCGTCGCCGGCGGCCTCACCCTCCGGGCTGCCGTCCTCGAAGCCACCCTCCTCGATTGCGGCACTCAGGTGGGGGAATTCCTCCCGATTGATGACACGAGCAATGAGAGCACCGTATGCGACGTCGTCATCTTCCGACTGCGCTGAACGAGTAGCCAGGTCAGCCGAGAATCGGGCGCGGCCGATGACGAACAACGACACGTTGGTCACCACCTGGAACTTCGACGCGGCACTCAGGGCGACACCGTCGAGGGCGCTCAGACCCGCGTCGAGCCACGCCATGTTGTTGGGCCCGGTCGGCGGAGCCGTGATGGGCAGCTTGAGCCACCACGGTCGACTCAGCATCGTGGCATACTCCTGATTCGCCCACGCCTCGAGCTTGACGCGCCAGGTCACGCCGTCGGGAATCACCGGCGGTGGCCCGATCACCCGATCCGAAATCAGTTCGATCAGTTCGTCTTTGCTTGCCACGTAGCGGTAGAGCGACATGGTCGTGAACCCGAGCGCTTTGGCCACGCGGCCCATCGACAGAGCCGTGACACCTTCCGCGTCGGCCAACTCGATCGCGGTGTCGAGAATTTGCTCGAGACTGAGCCCCTTCTTGGGACCCCGCGTTCCCGGCTGGTCCAATCCCCAGGCCAGTTCAACTGCTCTCGGTAGCGCTCCGCGATCCATAAGCTCCCACTCTTCACTCTTGCCATCATCCTAGAACTGTGTACGCTATAAACACGAGTTTGTGACATACACAGTTCTTACTTGGAGGTCTCGATGTCAGGAACGATCCCCGCAATCTCGGTCCGCGGACTCCGTAAGCGCTACGGCGATCAACAGGTACTGGGTGGACTCGACCTGTCGGTCCCGGCCGGATCGGTGTACGCACTCCTCGGCGCGAACGGCGCCGGAAAGACCACGGCCGTAAGAATTCTCACCACCCTCATCCCCTTCGACGGAGGCGAGGTCACGGTCGCGGGGCATTCACTGCCCGGAGATCCACAGAACGTTCGGCGGCGCATCAGCGTGACCGGGCAGTACGCGGCCGTCGACACCTTGCTGACCGGATTCGAGAACCTGATCCTACTGGGCGAACTGAATCACCTGGGCCGGAAGAACTCCCGTCGCCGTGCCGAGGAATTGCTCGACCAGTTCGATTTGACGGACTTCGGCGACAAACGCGCCGGCGACTACTCGGGCGGCATGCTCAGACGACTCGACATCGCAATGAGCCTCGTCGCCCGACCGGACGTCGTCTTTCTCGACGAACCCACCACCGGCCTGGACCCGCGGAGCCGCCACGAAATGTGGTCGATCGTTCGAGGACTCACAGCGTCAGGCGTCACCATCTTCCTCACCACCCAATACCTCGACGAGGCAGACGAATTGGCCGATACAGTCGGCGTGCTGAGCGGCGGTCGCCTCGTCGCCGAGGGAACACCGGACGAACTCAAACGCCTTGTTCCCGGCGGCCATGTCGCTCTGCAATTCGAGAACCTGGCTCAACTCGAACTCGCCGCGGCATCACTGCCGCAGGCGCATTCGAATGCCGAGACCTTGACCCTGCACATCCCTTCCGACGGGGCGGTTCCTTCGATCAAAGCCATCCTCGACTCGATCGACGATCCGTCGATCACCGTCGAGAAGTTCTCCGTTCACACTCCGGATCTGGACGACGTGTTCTTCGCGCTCACCGGATCAGGCCAACCCGAGATTGCGAGCGTTCGATGACCTCCACCATTGCAATCGATTCCGCGGTGATGCTCCGCCGGAATCTCAAACACGTTCTGCGCAGTCCGGATTCGATGATCACCGCGATAGCCCTTCCGGTCATGCTCATGCTGCTGTTCGTCTACGTCTTCGGCGGCGCCATCAACACCGGTAGCGAGTACATCGACTACGTCGTGCCAGGAATCATCCTTCTGTGCGCCGGATTCGGCGCCTCGACCACCGCGGTCAGCGTCTCGAGCGACATGAAGGACGGGATCATCGACCGTTTTCGGACCTTGGCGATCTCTCCGTCGTCGGTCCTGACCGGTCATGTACTGGCCAGCGTCGTCCGCAACGTCCTGACTACGGCGATCGTGGTCGTCGTTGCGCTGATCATGGGATTTCGCCCGACCAGCGATCCGTTGCGCTGGCTCGGCGTCGCCGCTGTGATCGTCGCCTTCGTCTTTGCCATGTCGTACCTCTCGACAGCTTTGGGGCTCTTGGCCAAGAACCCGGAGGCTGCAAGCGGATTCACCTTCGCCATCATGTTCCTGCCCTACGTCAGCACTGCTTTCGTACCGGCTGAGACCATGCCGTCCTGGCTGCAGGGATTTGCCCGGCACCAACCGGTAACCCCGATCATCGAGACGGTGCGCGGACTCCTGATGGGCACGCCGATCGGGAACAGCGCGGCCATCGCCCTCGCGTGGTGTCTGGGCATCGCCGCCGCGGGATTCGTGTGGTCGAACTGGCTCTACCGACGAAAGACCGCGAGCTGACCACACAAGAAAGCCCCACACCTGACGGTGCGGGGCTGCTTGCGCTGTGCGCCTTTATTAACCGCGGGGGGTTAATAAGGGCGCACAGTGAATTACTTGGCTTCCAGCAGATCGATCACGAAGACCAAGGTCTTGCCGGAAAGCTGGTGCCCTGCACCGGCGGGGCCGTATGCCAGCTCCGGCGGAATGGTGAGCTGGCGACGTCCGCCGACCTTCATGCCCGGGATGCCGTCCTGCCAACCCTTGATCAGGCCACGAAGCGGGAACTGAATGGACTCGCCACGGCTCCAGGAAGAGTCGAACTCTTCACCGGACTCGAACTCGACACCGACGTAGTGAACGTCGACGGTGCCACCGGGAACGGCTTCGGCGCCTTCTCCGACAACCAGATCCTTGATGACCAGATCGGTCGGCGCGGGGCCTTCCTGGAACTCGATTACGGGCTTGCTACTCATGGGTCCTCCTCGTTGAGGCGAAATGTTGGGTACAGAAGACTAGCGGGTGGTGATATCGCTAGGTCACGCGTCAGCGGGACGTGATGTCGCTAGGTCACGCGTCAGCGGGACGTGATGTCTCTGTAGTCACGCTCGGTGTAGCCGGTGTAGATCTGGCGCGGGCGGCCGATCTTCGTAGCCGGATCCTCGTGCATTTCACGCCAGTGCGCAATCCAGCCGGGCAGACGGCCCATGGCGAACAGCACCGTGAACATGCGCGGCGGGAAGCCCATCGCGCGGTAGATGAGGCCGGTGTAGAAGTCGACGTTCGGGTAGAGCTTGCGCTCGATGAAGTAGTCGTCCGTGAGGGCGGCCTCTTCGAGTTGCATTGCGATGTTGAGCAGTTCGTCGTCGCCGCCGAGCTTGGCGAGGATGGTGTGCGCGGTTTCGCGGACCAGCGCAGCGCGCGGATCGTAGTTGCGGTAGACGCGGTGCCCGAAGCCCATGAGCTTCACGCCGTCTTCCTTGTTCTTGACCTTGCGGACGAACTCGGCTGCGGTGCTGCCGCTGGCCTTGATCTCGTCGAGCATCTCGAGCACTGCCTGGTTCGCGCCGCCGTGCAGCGGGCCCCACAGTGCGTTGATGCCGGCAGAGACGGAGGTGAACAGGTTGGCGTCCGACGAGCCGACCATGCGCACGGTCGACGTGGAGCAGTTCTGCTCGTGGTCCGCGTGCAGGATCAGCAGCATGTCGAGTGCCTTGGCGACCTCGGGATCACCCTGGTACGGCTCGGCCGGGAAGCCGAATGTCATACGCATGAAGTTCTCGACCAGGTTCAACGAGTTGTCCGGGTACAGGAACGGCTGTCCGACGGACTTCTTGTACGCGTACGCAGCGATGGTCGGCAGCTTCGCAAGAAGACGGATGGTGGACAGTTCCACCTGCTCCGGATCCTCGGGATCGAGCGAATCCTGGTAGTACGCCGACAGTGCGTTCACTGCGGAAGAGAGAACCGGCATCGGGTGAGCGTTGCGCGGGAATCCGTCGAAGAACCGCTTGAGGTCCTCGTGAAGCAGGGTGTGTCGACGAATGCGGTCCGTGAAGGACTCGAGCTGGGCGTCGGTCGGCAGTTCGCCGTAGATCAGCAGGTAGCTGACCTCGATGAACGTCGACTTACCTGCCAACTGCTCGATGGGATATCCGCGGTAACGCAGGATTCCCTTCTCACCGTCGATGTAGGTGATTGCAGAACTGGTGGATGCAGTGTTCACAAAACCGGGGTCAAGGGTGGTGTACCCCGTTGTGGCCAGCAGCTTTCCCAGCTCGATGCCGTCATTGCCCTCTGTTGCCCTGGCAATGGACATCGTGTACTCACCACCGGGGTAAGTAAGCGTGGGCTTTGTGTCATTGTCAGCGGGCACGAAGGATCCCTCTCAAGCTCGAACCAACGAGTAACTACATGCGATCAACTAGAAACTAGTCGCACGGGAGAGATCGTGCCGAAGGAGGGTCGCTCCACGGCTATTTTTCGGGTACTCACGAACCCGACATACCCACCGAAACTGAAACACGTTCCAGGCTGGGTTTTCCCACTCGCATGACCGGTACTCCAGTCTACGGAATCGCGCATTTACCCACATTGATCTGCAAATCTCGGCAGCAATCCGAGAATGGGACAAATGTCGGACCGTCCGGAGCACTGACACGAGGTACCGAAAACCGATCGTTATCGGCTGATGCCTACTCGGCGTTACACGATCCCGCGGTATGAGAGCCGGATCACAGAGCCTTGATGCCCCAGCTACCCGTCCACGTCTGCCCCGGGTGAAGCACCAGGAGGTCGATGCCCGAATTGAAGGCGTCAGGCGGGCAGGTCATCGGTTCCAAAGCCAATGCGCGGCCGCGATCGGGATACCCCTTGTCGTTGGCGGGATCTGCGATGAAGGCCTGAATCCACGGGAACTCGCGGTTGGTCCACAGGGCAGTGCCCGTTCCATCCGGAGCCAGCAGCTCGTGTTGCGTCCGACCACTGCCGTCGACGACGTCCAATGCGCTGTACGGCGTGTCCAACTGAACCCCGTCGAGCAGTCTCGGTGTCCGGAAGTCGTAATCCGTACCGGCGACTGCCTGCGAATACGCGTTCGGCAGCATCCTCGCCGGATCGATCGGCAACCGCGTGCCTGCGGCCAGATGCAGCGCACATTCGTCGAGCGGAAAGTCGCCGGCGCGAATGAAGGTGTGCATTCCGAGCCCGAACGGAGACGAGGTCGCACCCTTGTTCGTGGCCGTATGCGTGACGGTCAACCCGTCGGCACCGACCTCATAGGCGATCGTCAGCTGCAACGGATACGGCCAACCCTTGTGCAGTCCGACGTCCACCGACAGTTCGACGCGCTCGTAGGTGTGGTCCACGAGGCTCCAATTGCGACGACGGACGAACCCGTGGCTCGCGTTCCCCAGCGCAGGTTCGGTGATCTCGAGTTGATGCTCGATGCCGTCGAACATGAAGTGCCCGTCGCGAATTCGGTTGGGCCACGGCGCGAGAACCAATCCGGCCGACAGCGGTGGCTTCGATCCGAGCGCCCAGGTCTCGGTCAGCGCGCGCTGACCGTTCGGTCCTTCGTGGTCGAGAAGCCGCAACCCGGCACCGGCCGCGGCGATCTCGGCTCGATAGCCGCCACCACGGATCTCGAACCCTCCCCTACCCGTGCTGTGCGGCGCAGTCATACGTACCAGTTTCCACCACGAACGACCGGTTAACCAGGACGTCAGACGGCGCGTCCCACCTTGTAGCGAACGAACGCCGGAAATGCGAGGGCAGAAAGGACAACACCGACAATCACCAGGAAGCCGCCGCCCGCTGCCGCGACACCGGTCCCGAGCAGGAAGGCCGCACCGCCGTGCAGGACGTCACCGATACGCGGACCACCTGCCACGACCACGATGAACACGCCCTGCAGTCGTCCGCGCATGTCGTCGGTTGCCACTTGCTGAAGCATCGTGCTGCGGAATGCGGCCGAGACCATGTCGACGGCGCCGCCGAATGCCAGGAACGCAACCGCCACCCAGAGCAGAATCACACTGGAACCGGGACTCGCGAAGTACACCGCTACGCCGAAGCCGACCATGGACAGCCCCCACAGCGCGATGCAGACCAGCACGGCCCGCCCCTGGTACTGAACCCGTGGCAACCAACCCGAGAACACTCCGCCCAGAACGGCTCCCACCGACATCGCCGCGAACAGCAGTCCGAGCGCAAAACCGCCGCTGGCGGGGTCACCGAAGGATTCGTGTGCGATCTCCGGGAACAGTGCTCGCGACATCCCGAACACCATCGCGATGATGTCCACCACGAACGACGCGAGCAGAACCTTCTGCGTCGCGAGATACGTGAAACCGCCCAGAACCTCGCTGAGCCCGGCCCGCCGAGACGTGCCGGTCGGCGGAATCGCCGGGAGCTTCCACACCGCCCACAACGTGGCGATCAGAAAGATCGAGTCGAGCAGGTACAGCAGTTGCAGACCGGCCGACGGTATGAGGACACCCGCCAGTAGCGGGCCGGCTATTGCACCGAACTGCACGACAGTCATGTTCAGCGAGTTCGCGGCAGGTAACTGCCTGCCCGGAATCAACCGAGGGATGATCGCCGCTCGCGTCGGTTGGTTCACCGCGAAGAACGCCTGTTGAACCGAGAACAATCCGAGCACCAACCACACGTTGTTCACGTTCAGAGCAGCCTGGATCCAGAACAGCACCGACGTGACACCGAGTCCGATCGAGGTGATCATCAACAGCCGTCGTCGATCCATGACGTCGGCCAGTGCGCCGCCCCACAGACCGAAAACGACCAGCGGGACCAGACCGAAGATTCCCGTCAGACCGACGTAGGCCGAGCTTCGGGTGATCTCGTACACCTGTTGCGGTACGGCGACCACACTGAGCTGAGCGCCGATGACGGTGACGATGCCGGCCGTCCACAGCCGTCGATAGTCGCGATTCTCGAGCGGAGTCGTGTCCGCGAGTAACCGGCTCACGGCTGGAGACGGACGGCGGACCACTGTCCGTCGACCAGGCTCGTGCGAACTCGATTGTGCATGCGGTTCGCGCGTCCTTGCCAGAACTCGACGGACTCGGGCCGAATCAGAATCCCGCCCCAGTTCGGTGGCACCGGAATCTCACCGTCCACGCCGAATCGGGCGGCGACCTCACGCAGTTGCTCGTCGAGATCGGCACGCGAGTCGATCGGACGAGACTGCGACGACGCCCACGCGCCGAGCTGCGATCCACGAGGCCTGGTTCGCCAATACTCCTGCGTCAGTTGAGCACTCACGCGCTCGGTGGTGCCGCGGACGATCACCTGCCTGGCAAGGGTCAGCCACGTGAAGTTGGCCGACGCGTACGGGTGGGCGTCGAGGTGACGAGCCTTGTCGGATCCGTAGTTGGTGAAGAAGAGGACACCGTCTTCGCTGAGCCCTTTGCAGAGCACGGTCCGCGACGCCGGACGGCCACCGTCGTCCACCGTCGACAGAGTCATGGCGTTGGGCTCCGGCGCGTCAGCTTCGACGGCGTCCACGAGCCATTGACGCATGAGGGGCAGCCAACCGGTCTCGACGACCGAGGTATCCAATTCCGCACTCATGCGGTCCTCGACGGACTCCGATTCGCTGCCTGCTTGCGGATAGCCCACACGCATGGCCGCGAGTTCGTTGTCCACCGCCTGCGGGTCCTGACGTTCATTCGACACAGCCGAGAACGCTACTCCCGGGTACTCACTGGCCAACGGCTACGCGGCACGCGCTAAAGTTTGCCGTGGCTAGACCCGACCCGGACCGCGAGCCGCACCAGCGACAGCAACCGAATCGGGACGAGACGATTGCGCAGTACAAAACACGGTGCGTGCTCATCCCTGCGAGCACCGAGGCGCAGTCACTGAAGCTGAGGCAGTGCGACTGTAGACCTGGCGCACTCGAACGAGGAGAGTCCACGAGAATGGCAGCGAGCGCAGCAATACCGGACGATTTTGTGAGCGGACTCGAAGGCGTCGTCGCCTTCACCAGCGATATCGCAGAACCCGACAAGGACGGCGGCGCACTGCGCTACCGCGGTGTCGACATCGAAGACCTGGTCGGCCAGTGGGTCACCTTCGGCAACGTATGGGCCCTTCTCGTCGACGGCCGCTTCGGCCCCGGCCTCCCGCCGGCCGAGCCCTTCCCCCTCCCCATTCACACCGGCGACGTCCGTGTCGACGTCCAGGCCGGACTGGCGATGCTGGCTCCCATCTGGGGCTACCAGCCGCTCCTCGACATCGATGACGAGACCGCCCGCGACCAGCTCGCCCGCGCATCCGTCATGGCACTGTCGTACGTCGCGCAGTCCGCTCGCGGCATCTACCAGCCTGCAGTCCCCCAGAGCCGCATCGACGAGGCCAAGACGGTCACCGAGCGCTTCATGGTTCGCTGGAAGGGTGAGCCCGATCCGGCACACGTCGAGGCAATCGACGCGTACTGGGTCTCGGCAGCCGAGCACGGCATGAACGCCTCCACCTTCACGGCCCGCGTCATCGCCTCCACCGGCGCCGATGTCGCTGCCTCGCTTTCCGGCGCCATCGGCGCGATGTCCGGCCCGCTGCACGGCGGCGCACCGGCCCGCGTTCTTCCGATGATCGAAGAGACCGAGAAGACCGGCGACGCCCGCGCACTGGTCAAGGGAATCCTCGACCGCAAGGAAAAGCTCATGGGCTTCGGACACCGCGTCTACCGCGCCGAAGATCCCCGTGCACGCGTGCTTCGCGCTACCGCGAAGCGCCTCAACGCTCCCCGCTACGAAGCTGCCGCAGCTCTCGAGCAGGCTGCACTGGCAGAACTGCGTGAGCGTCGTCCCGATCGCGCGATCGAGACCAACGTCGAGTTCTGGGCCGCCGTCATCCTCGACTTCGCCGAGGTTCCCGCGCACATGATGCCTGCCATGTTCACCTGTGGCCGCACCGCCGGCTGGTGTGCACACATCCTCGAGCAGAAGCGTCTCGGTAAACTGGTACGCCCGGCCGCCATCTACACCGGCCCGGCGCCCCGTACTCCGGAGTCGGTCGAGGGCTGGGACCAGATCAGCCACGCGTAGTACCCCGCTCGAATTCGCCAATCACGGTAGTACAGAACACAAGTGAAGGAACAGAAAGAAGCGATGACCTCCACACCGATCATCCCCGCCGACCTCAAGCCCGCCGACGGACGCTTCGGCTGCGGTCCTTCCAAGGTTCGCCCCGAGCAGCTGCAGTCCCTGGTCGAGGTGGGCGCTTCGGTGTTCGGCACCAGCCATCGCCAGAAGCCGGTCAAGAACGTTGTGGCCAGCATTCGTTCCGGCCTCGCCGATCTGTTCTCACTGCCCGAGGGCTACGAGGTCGTCCTCGGCAACGGCGGAACCACTGCGTTCTGGGATGCGGCCGCATTCGGCCTCATCCGCGAGAAGTCGCTGCACCTGACCAACGGCGAATTCAGCTCCAAGTTCGCTTCGGTCGCCAAGGCCAACCCGTTCATCGGTGACCCGATCGTCGTTTCCGCCGATCCGGGCAGCGCACCGGTGCCGGTCTCCGACCCGTCCGTCGATCTCATCGGCTGGGCGCACAACGAGACCTCCACCGGTGTGTCGATCCCCGTCTCGCGCCCCGCGGGTTCGGAGAACGCACTGATCGCCATCGACGCCACCTCGGGCGCCGGTGGACTTCCGGTCAACGTCGCCGATTCCGACGTCTACTACTTCGCTCCGCAGAAGTGCTTCGCTGCAGATGGTGGACTGTGGATCGCGCTGATGAGCCCGGCCGCCCTCGAGCGCGTCGCGGAGATCAAGGATTCGGGACGCTGGACTCCTGACTTCCTCTCGCTGCCCATCGCCGTGGACAACAGCTCCAAGGATCAGACGTACAACACCCCGGCCCTGGCCACCCTCCTGCTCTTCGCCAACCAGATCGAGTGGATGAACAGCAACGGCGGCCTCGACTGGACCACCGCTCGCACCGCGGATTCGTCCTCGCGCCTGTACAACTGGGCCGAGGCCAGCGAGTTCGCAACGCCGTTCGTCGCTGATCCGGCACACCGCTCGCAGGTTGTCGGCACCATCGACTTCAACGACGACGTCGACGCTGCCGAGGTGGCAAAGATCCTGCGCGCCAACGGAATCGTCGATACCGAGCCGTACCGCAAGCTCGGCCGCAACCAGCTGCGCGTCGGCATGTTCCCGGCCATCGACCCCGATGACGTCACCGCTCTCACCAAGAGCATCGACTGGGTCGTTTCTCAGCTCGGCTGATTTTCATAATGCTTCACCGCTCGGCCCCCGACATGATGTCGGGGGCCGAGCGTCGTTTGCGCCAGGCCTTGTGAGCTACCACACCGGTGGTCGGATCCGAGGTCATCTCGCCCTGCGTGTCCTGCCGAGTCCATGGTCACGAATGAATTACAGTTGAGCGCGGCGCAAAGTCGCGAGCCGGCGCGATAAGGAGGTCAATGTGCGAGAGCTTCGAGTGATCGGACTTGAACCCGATGGATCGCATGTGGTGTGCGCAGATGCTGAAACCGGCCAGAAATTCCGGCTTCCCGCCGATGACAAACTTCGTGCAGCTTCCCGCGGAGACGTGGCTCGACTCGGCCAGATTGAGATCGAAATGGAAAGCCAACTCCGTCCCCGCGAAATTCAGGCGCGCATTCGTTCCGGTGCTTCCGTAGAGCAGGTCGCCGAAGAAGCGAAGATCCCCATCAGCAAGGTCGAGCGCTTTGCGTACCCCGTTCTGCTCGAGCGTTCCCGCGCCGCGGAAATGGCGCAGGGCGGACACCCGGTGCGCGACAACGGCCCGACGGTTCCCACCCTCTCCGAAATCGTGACCCACGCATTCCGCGCCCGCGGCCACAGCATCGACGAGGCCACCTGGGATGCCTGGCGCGACGAGGACAATCAGTGGGTCGCGCAGTTGCAGTGGCAGGCCGGCCGCACCACCAACGCCGCACACTGGCGCTACCAGCCCGACGCGCACGGCGGAACGATCGTCGCACTCGACGACGCGGCATTCGACTTGATCGATCCCGACTTCGGTCGCCCGCTCCGCGGCCTGGTACCGGTGGTTTCGAACGAGCCGCAGCAGCTTGAACTGTCCCGATTCGACGTCGAACCGGTGGCGGAGATCGAGCCGGAGCCCGCAGCAGTTTCCGAGCGGACAGCAGTTTCCGAGCGGACGGTGGTGGCTGAACGAATCGTGGCGCCCGAGCCGATTGCTGTCGAGCCGGAAACCGTCGTCGACGAAGAGGTTCCCGAGCCTGCACCGGACGTGACCCCGAAAACCGCTCCGCAGCAGACGCAGACCAAGGACAAGCGCGGACGGCCTGCTCTTCCCTCATGGGACGACGTACTCCTCGGGGTCCGCAGCAGCGGTCGCTGACCCGAAGGAAAGTATTCTTCTTTCGAGCGAGGCTGAGGAGAGAGGGCTGCCGGTGGCTGCACGGGTATCGACGATCTGGTTTCTGGGCGGCGCAGACGCTCGCACCGAATTGAGCAAGTACCCACAGCCGGATCAGACCGAGGCGCTGAAAATCGCCATGTCGCTGTACCCGGACAAGGAGTTCGAGTCTCTCGGTCCTCAGCCGCTGTCGATGGCCGCGACGGTGAGCCCCGGCTACGTCTTCGTCGGCGCGTACGGCCGAGTGAGCGTCGTCTGCAGTTCCGAACTCAGCACATTTGTCCCCTCGAAACTGCCTGAGTCCTGGCACCTTTCGGCCGAGGGTGGCTCGACGCTGTTGATCAGCTCCGTCCCCGAAACCGCGCAGGGTTCGTTTGCGCTGTGGGAGGACGGCGAGCTACGACGCTCGTTCAGTGCCATCCCGATCGACATCGTCGAAAATCTGGGGATCCCGCAGACCTGGGAACTGGAATTCTGGGCGGGCGATCATCCCCTGCGATACCCACCCGGGATCCTGCCCGATCCGCAGTCACTTCCGTTCCACCCGCAGCAGTTCGCGGAGTCTGCCAACCTCGAGTGGCTGGGATTCCGATACACCGGCGCGCCGCGAGAACACGAACTCGACACAACGCAGATTCTCCTGTGGGGCTTCAAGATTCACCGCCCCGGCGAGGCACCCAAACCTGCGCCCCCAGCTCCCGTACCGGTACCCGAGCAGGCGCCGACAGAGATACCCATGCCCGAAAACATGCCGCCGATCCACGACGCACCCGCGGCCAAGCCGCGTGGCCGCCTCGCCCGGTACTTCGGGTTCAAGTAGCGCCGAGCAGCCTCACACGGTCACGCGGCTATCGCTGCGATCCACCCGAGCGGAACGCCGACTACCGCGCCGTAGACCACCCATCGCCACACGGGGACGGCTCGCCAGCGCCAGACGGTCGGCGCAAGTCCGCCTACCGCAATGATATTGACGACAACCGCCAGGAGCACGTTCACGTTGCCCAGCGCGACGCAGAACGCCGCGACGGCGCTGGTCGAGAGCATCGCGGCGAATACCGACACCGCGATTCCGGTGAACCAGGGCGTGCGGTCCAGAGTCACCGGCCGGTCCTGACACGTTCGTAGAAGGCCATAGCCGCTGCGGTTGCGACATTGAGCGAGTCGGTGCCGGGAGCCATCGGTATCTTGGCACGAATGTCGGTGGCCCGCATCGCATGTTCGGTCAGACCTGGCCCCTCGGCGCCCAGCAGTAGTGCCACCTTCTCCCCGGTCATCGCTTCGGCCAAAGTGACCGCTTCCGGATTCGGAGTCAAGGATATGAGCTGAAAACCGTTGCCACGCAGCTCATCCAAGTCATGTGGCCACTTTGTCACATGCGCGAAGGGCACTCGCAGCACGTGCCCCATCGACACACGGACCGACCGCCGGTAGAGCGGGTCAGCACAACCCTTCCCGAACAGAACGGCGTCCACGCCGAGCCCTGCAGCGTTGCGGAACATCGAGCCGAGGTTCTCGTGATCGTTGACGCCTTCGAGGACCACGACGGTCTTTGCATCCTTCAGCACGTCCGAGACCGCGAGTGGCGCCGGGCGGGCCGCTGCAGCGAGGACGCCACGGTTCAGGTGGAATCCGACGACCTCGGCCATCACTTCGGCGCTCGTACGGTAGAACGGCACGTCCACACCGTCGAGATCGTCAGCGAGCTCCAGGAGCCGTCGTTCGACGCCGAGAAGACTGATCGGCTCGAACCGCGACGTCAGCAGCCGCTGAGTGACGAATACTCCTTCGGCGATGACCAGTCCCTTGCCCTCCGGCAGGTCGGGGCGCCGATCCGAGGAGTTGAGATCGCGAAAGTCATCCAACCGGGGGGTCGGCGGGATCTGAGATGTCGATGACGTGAACCACGGGTCTATCGTGCCGTACGCACCGCGGGCCCCCGTCACTACTCCCGACCTAGCGCAGCAGCGTAGCGAAATGCGCGTCGAGCACCTGGCCGATCACCTGCGGATTGGTTCGCTCGGGATTGTCGACGCCGTGCGACGCGAGCCCGTCGGCGAGCGCATGCAACCTCATCGCCTCGATGTCGACCGAAGCGTCCGGCTGCAGGAATCCTGCATCATGTACGGCCTCGACAAATGTTCGATAGTGCTCGAACAGCGTCCGGTCCGTCTCGTCACGCACTGCCGTCAACGTCGAATCGGTCTGGGCGGCAGCAGCAAACGCCTCCCAGACCTGCATTTCTTCACGCCGATCTTCGTCGAGGGGAACGAACTGATCGGTGAACTGGCGGATCGCGCGGCGGATGTCGGGATCGAAGTCGATGCCGGCGATTCTCTTCTCCACTCGGACGGTCACGAGCGTCATCGCGAACAGCAAGAGTTCGGACTGCGTCGCGAAGAAGTGCCTTAGCGACCCCGTCGACATCTTCGCCTCGTCCGCGACGGCCCGGACGCTCGCGCTCGCCACACCATCACGACGGATCACACGCCAGACAGCCTCGGCGATCTCTTCCCGTCGCTCATCGGGGCTGCTTCGTTTCACCACTTCACAAAGCTAACACAGTTGTGCTAGTTTTCGATCACTAACACAGTCGTACTAGAAATGAGCTGATGTCATGATCGTCCATCTGATCATCGCGTGCGAAATCATGTTCTGGGTGTTCATCGCCGCCGGTCTCGCCGCCCGCTATCTGCTGCGCCGCAAGACGCTGGGTGCCGCACTGCTCATCTGCGCACCCCTGGTCGACGTCGTCCTGCTCGTCGCCACAGCCCTCGATCTTCGGGGCGGCGGCGAGGCGAACTTCACCCACGGGCTTGCTGCGGCCTACATCGGCTTCTCCGTTGCGTTCGGGCACAGTCTCATCTCCTGGGCCGACGCCAGGTTCGCCTACCGATTCGCCGGCGGCCCGGCTCCCGTCGCGCCACCCGAGTACGGGAGTGCGCGAGCACTGCGCGAATGGCGCGAGTTCGGCAAAGCCGCGATCGCCTGGGCCATCGCGTGCGGACTTCTCGGCGCGGCCATCTTCCTCGTCGACGACCCCGCACGTACGGGTGCCCTCGACGGATGGATCAGCAAGCTGACAGTGGTGCTGGGAATCTGGGGAGCAATCGCCCTGAGCTACACGGTGTTTCCCAAGC
The DNA here is from genome assembly GCF_009707305.1 of Rhodococcus sp. AQ5-07. Taxonomy (NCBI): domain Bacteria; kingdom Bacillati; phylum Actinomycetota; class Actinomycetes; order Mycobacteriales; family Nocardiaceae; genus Rhodococcus; species Rhodococcus sp. AQ5-07. Next base: position 3,389,297 of record NZ_CP046099.1, read on the forward strand.
GCGAGAAGGTCACGGCGCGCGGCTAGCCTCGACTGCCTGTTCGGTCGCGTCGCACACGATCACCGGACGCAGGACGAACACCGGCAACCTGCCACCGTCTTCCGGCCTCGCAAGACGAAGTTTCAGCCCTTCGCTACGTAGCAGGTACACCCCGGCCACTGTGCCCGAGACGAGCGAGATCACTCCGCCCACGATCAAAGGCGCACGGGGATCCACGGAGTCGGCGAGCCAACCAAGCAGCGGACTTCCCAGCGGTGTGCCACCGAGGAAACTGAGCATGTAGATGCCCATCACCCGCCCACGCATCTCGGAGGGGACCGACATCTGCAGGATGTTCATCGCGGACGTCGTGAACGTCAACGTCAGTGCGCCCGTGGGAATCAACATCAGCGCCACCAACGCGTAGGTAGGCATCAATCCCACCGCGACCTCGAACACGCCGAAAGCCACGGCGGCACCGAGGAACGTCCGCAACCGCGGCGCTTCCTTGCGCCTTGCGGCGTACGCAGCGCCTGCAAGGGTTCCCACAGCAAGCGTCGTGGACAGCAGTCCGTAACCGTCGGCTTCGAGACCGAACGTGTTGCGCGCCATCACCGCCAGGCTGATCGCGAAGTTCAGGCCGAACGTCGAGACCATGAAGACGGACACCATGATCACCCGAAGGTCCTTGCGACCCCACACATATCGGAACCCGTCGCGCACCTGCCCCTTGGTACGCGGCGCCGGTTCGGACGGGATCAGCTCCTTCTTGTTCATGAGGTACAGCGCGATGAGGACCCCACCGAACGTCGCGACGTTGAGCAGGAACACCCATCCGGTTCCGATCAGGTTGATCAAAACACCCGAGATGGCCGGACCGACGATGCGGGCCGTGTTGAACGTCATCGAGTTGAGCGCGATGGCATTGGACAGGTGTTCCTTGCCCACCATCTCGATAGTGAACGACTGACGCACCGGTGCGTCGAGCGCCGAGACACAGCCGAGGGCAAAGGCGATCAGGAAGACGTGCCACAACGCGACGAGCCCACCGACGTCCAACAGACCCAACACCAGTGCGCATACCGCACTCGCCCACTGCGTGAAGATCAGGATCCGACGCTTGTCGTACCGATCGGCCAGCACCCCACCCCACACCGACAGAAACAGCGTCGGACCGAACTGCAAGGCCATGACGATGCCCACCGCCAACGCGTTGCCGTCCGAGAGCGTCAGTACCAGCCAGTCCTGGGCAATACGTTGCATCCACGTGCCGACCAGAGAAACAATCTGTCCGGAAGCCCAAAGGCGGTAGTTGCGGTTGTGGAGCGCGGCAAACATGCCGGAATCGGGGTCTCGGGGCACTCCACCATCTTGCCCCTCGAGTAATTCGTTTGGGCAACGACCTCTATGTAGCGGAGCTACGCGACCGCATAACTCGCGGAACTACTCCGTCTTGTTGACCATCTCCGTGATGATCCCGACGGCACCGCGCAGCGTCGCGAGTTCTTCGCCACCCAGCCCGGCCAGCTGCTCGTTCATCCACGCCTCACGCGCATGGGTCTCGTCCGCGAGCAACGCCTGCCCAGCGTCGGAGAGATTCACGATGATCTGACGACCGTCCGTGGGATGCGGCGAGCGCTCGACCAGACCGAGCTCGGCGAGAGAAGCAACAACGCGCGTCATCGACGGCGGCTGAACTTTCTCACGTGCTGCGAGTACGCCAGGGGTCATCGGGCCGTACTGATCCAGGCTCGCCAAAGCGGACAGTTGCGTCAGCGATACCTGAGCGTCGACTCTGCGGCCGCGCAGATGCCTGGTGAGACGCACTACAGCCAGGGAAAGATCGCTGGCCAGCGCACGAGTTTCGGTGGTCACGCGTCAGACAATACGTCAAGAGCTGGCCGGTAGCTCACGTAATCGAATACCGGTCAACCCTGATTTCACGTAAGGGCGTCGGTAATGGGTCCGACAGTGAAGTAGGCCACAAAAAGTGCCGCCACGATCCAGAGCAACGGGTGGATCTTCTTGATACCACCGCTGGCAGCGTGCAGGACCACCCATGAAATGAAGCCGACACCGATGCCGTTGGCGATCGAGTAGGTGAACGGCATAACGATCATGGTCAGGAACGCCGGGAGAGCCACCGAGAACTTGGTGAAATCGATGTCTCGGACCTGTCCGATCATCAGCGCACCGACGACGACGAGGGCAGGCGCAGCTGCCTCGATCGGCACGACGGAGTAGAGCGGCGTCAGGAACATCGCGACGAGGAAGAGCAGTCCGGTCACGACATTTGCCAGGCCCGTGCGGGCGCCTTCGGCGATACCCGACGCGGATTCCACGAACACGGTGTTCGACGACGCCGAAGCGCCACCGCCGACGATGGCACCGGCGCCTTCGACGACAAGCGCGCGACCGACGTTGGGGAGGTTTCCGTCCTTGTCGGTCAGGCCGGCTTCCTTACCGAGACCAGTCATCGTGCCCATGGCGTCGAAGAAATTCGCGAGCACGAGGGTGAAGACAAGCAGGCTGGCGGCCAGAACACCGATGCGGGTGAACGCGCCGAAGATGCTGACGTCGCCGACCAGGCTCAGATCAGGCAAACCACCGAGCATCTCCGGGATCGCGGGGATACTGAGGTTCCAGCCCTTGGGGTTGGTTCCGAGCGAGGGTCCGACGTCGGCAACTGCCTCGATGATCGCAGCGAGGATCGTCGTGACGACGATGCCGATCAGCAGTCCACCACGAACCTTGCGCACGACCAGAACACCCATGAGCAGGACACCGAAGATGAACACCACGGTCGGCCACGAAGCGATCGAGCCGTTGATTCCGAGTCCGACGGGAACCGTCGTACCGGCGGCATCGGGGATGCGGCGGACGAATCCGGCGTCGACCAGTCCGATGAAGGCGATGAACATGCCGATACCGGCCGCGATCGCGGACTTCAATGCCGAGGGAATCGCATTGAACACCGCAGTTCGGAAACCGGTGAGTGCCAACAGAACGATGATCACACCGTCGATGACCACCAGGCCCATCGCCTCGGGCCAGGTGACCTGAGGTGCGATGGTGACGGCGAGCAGGCTGTTGATGCCGAGACCCGCGGCGATGGCAAACGGATAGTTGGCAACGAGACCGAAGACGATGCTCATCAGGCCGGCAACCAGAGCGGTGACCGCAGCCACCTGGTTGACCGGAAGGATGTTGCCGAGAACGTCGGTCTTCGCTGCAGCGTCGTCAGCCGAGAAACTGCCGAGGATCAGGGGGTTGAGGACCACGATGTAGGCCATCGCCACGAAGGTGACGACACCGCCGCGAACCTCGGTCGAGATCGTCGACCCTCGTTCGCTGATCTTGAAATAGGTGTCGAGGATCTTGCCGGGTGCCGCCATGTTTGTTCTTTCCCCATCGCTGTAGGTCGCCGTGTGCCGGCGCACATGAAGCCGGTCGCACTAGGGAGAGTAGGCCACCGGGGTACGGGTAGCGTTAATTTTGTGACGGAGACTCGCAACACAACAGGCGTGATCGGCAAATTGTCCGCACCCGCGCCGGCACTGATCATCGGCACCGCGTTGTGGGTGGTCGCCACGATCGTGGTCGCGGTGAGCGGCGATCGTTGGTCGGATGCACTCCCGATCTGTTACGCGGGTATCGGAGTCGGCTTCCTCGGCCTCGCTCTGTTCTCCATTCAACGACGCGCAGCTGTGCGCGGTGACAAGGGCGCACAACAGGGCGCCGGTCTGGTCGACTGAGCAGGTCGATTCACCCCTTAAGTATGGTAAGCCTACCCTGCACTCTAGTGTCGGTCTTAGCTTGTCAATGCTGAAAGGAACCACGTAACCGTGAAGATCTCCCACCGAAATCGTTGGAAAAGCCGAGGACGTTGGACGAGACTGACATCCGTTGCTCTGGTCGCCCTGGTCGGCACAGCACTCGTCTCCTGCAGTTCGGACGACGACGCAGCAAGTAGTTCGTCGAGTTCCGGTGGCGGCGCCTTCCCCGTCACGATCGATCACGCTTTCGGCAGCACCACGATCGATTCCGAACCACAACGGATCGTCACCGTCGGTTACAACGACGAGCAGGCTCTGCTGGCCTTGGGCATCAAGCCCGTCGGAATGGTCAATCAGTACCCGGGCGAGCCGGACGTCAACCGCACGTGGCCGTGGGTCACCGGCCCTTGGGGCGGAACCGAACCGACCGTCGTCGGCAGCAATCCCGAAACCACGATCAGCGTCGAAAAGATCGCTGCGCTCGAGCCCGACTTGATCCTCGCGCTCTACTCGAGCATCGACAAAGACCTGTACAGCACACTTTCCGCGATCGCCCCGACCGTCGCGAAGGATCCGGCCTACGGCGACTACGCAACTCCGTGGCAGATCACGACGAAGACCGCAGCGAAGGCAGTGGGTCGCGAAGCCGACGGCGAGAAGTTGGTCGCCGATATCGACAAGCAGTTCGCCGACGCCAGAAGCGCTCACCCGGAATTTGCAGACCAGACCGCGGTGATCATCAGCGTCGACACGACCCCGGAGTTCTACGCCTTCTCCTCCGAGGACGCCCGCGGACGGGTCCTCGGCAGTCTCGGATTCAAACCTGCTCCCGCGGTCGAGGCATTGATGAACGGTGAGTTCTACGCGCCCATCTCCACCGAGCGACTAGATCTCCTCGACGTGGACCGTCTCGTTGTCATCGGCAATCCCGATGCCGCCCAGGCGGTCCGAAACAATCCGGGCTTCCAGCAACTCGACGTGGTCAAGAACAATCGCGTCGTCTACGTCAACGACGATCAGGCCCCGCAGGTCGGTGCGGCCCTGACCGCGAGTTCAGCACTGAGCTTGCCGTGGGCGACAAGCCAACTACTCGCCGAACTCACGAAGTAACCAGCGCCCGGCGCTTCCTGATCTGCGCAGTTCCCCAGATCCACACTCCGGCCCACACCATCCCGAACGCCCAACCTGCCAGCACATCGGTCATCCAATGGGCAGCCAGGTAGACGCGGGAGAATCCGACAGCGATCGTGTACAGGCCGAGGCTCGCGAGCATTGCCATCTTCGCGAGCCTCGGCAAAGCAAGCCGAAGAATCACTGCGGCAACCGAAGTCGCGAGTATCGCGCTCATCATCGCGTGGCCCGACGGGAACGAATACGAATCGATTTCGATCAAACGCTCCGGCAGGGGTGGACGGGTTCGCGTGAAGATGCGCTTCAATCCGCTCATCACGAGCAGACCGGTCAACATCGATCCGGCGATCAGCAGAGCTTCCGTTCGGAGCCCCCAAACCAGAAGCACGATCGTGAGCAGCGTCGCGATCAGCCACGACGCGAGGGTTCCGCCGCTGTCGGTGATGACGTCGACCACGTCCACGAGCCACGCCGTCCGCTGGCTCACTGCACTGTCGAGTACCCACTGATCAAAAGACATCTGCCCTCACATCCCTTGCGGCAGAGTCCACGTGCGCATCACGTGATGAACGCCGTCCGAGTCCACCCACCACGGCACGGTCACTGTCGCCTCCACCGCTCCCGTCAGTTCCACCGACAGTTCGTGATGGATCACTACCTCGCCGCCGGGAACCTCACGGCCGAGGGCTGCGAAGCCGAGAACTGCCTGTGGTTCGTTCGCCCACGTCGTCACAACGCCGGTGCTGCTCACTCGTCCGTGAACGGATGTGGACGCCGTAGCGACGTCGAGCAGATCTGCCAGTGCGTCAGCTGTCTCGAAACTGCCGAGCACCACTCGTTGTGCAGGCAGTGCCGCTCCCAGCCACGGTCGGTCGAGAACAAGGGCGTCGCCGGGATCGACCAGATCGCCGGAAAGGCCTCGCACGAACGGCGGCAGGTGCAGTTCCTCCAGGTCGAGAACCCGTCGCTGCGCTGCCTCACCCAGCAGTCGGTGCGTCCGCGCGACGACGGCGGAGGCCGGCATCCGTAGTGGGTCGGCAAGCCGATCGAGCAGCAGCTGAGCCAGTTCCGGATCGTCGACGGTATCGGATGCCAACAATCCGGCGAAGAATCCGGCGTCGGGGTGTTCGGCAGCATCGAGCAATCCCTCGAAGGTGCGATCACCCGGAGCGCGTAGCAAGCCAAGCACCTCACCGCCGAGTTCGGCATTCGAACGCAACCACCACGCCGTGTATCCACGACGGTCGGTGAGCAGCGCCCGCGTCGCCGGCGACTCGACCAGCAGCGACAGCGCCTGCGGCCAGCGGTCTTCGTCCACGAGATCGAGATCGCGCACGGCTTCGATGTATTCGGGGTCCTCGTCGAGGGTGTCCCACCATGCGTCTTCGGCGTCGAGATCGTGATCGGGGCCGGACGGCAATTCCTCACGGACCACCGTGAAACCCCACCCGACACCGACTACCCGTAGCGCCTGCTCCCCCACCCGCTGAACAAAATCAGCGTCGACGATGCCGAAGGGAGAATCCTCGACCAGGACGCTTGCAAGGGGAGCTCCCGGAAGCAGAAGTTGGTCGGCGGACCGCAATTCGCCCTCCGAATCAGGAAGCAGCACTTCACCGATCCACGACGGCAGCGCCCCTGGCGCCACGTGGGCCGCCAATCCGAGCACCACTTGCGCCAACTCCGTCGCTACCGAATCATCCTGATCCGCAGCATCTTCGATCAATGCTCGCAGTGCCGGATCGGACAGCAGGTCGGTGGCACTCGCGGTCTGTGCTCCCAATCGAGACAGCAACGGGTGCGCCGCGACAGGATGAACCAACCTCGTCCACTGCACAGACGGTGCGTCTTCGCCCAGTTCGACGCCGACGACGACGGTCCGCGGTCCGGTCACCGTTCGTCCATCGGAGAGCGGAACCGGCAGTGTTCCAAGCTCTTCCACCGCAAGAGTGTCGATCACCAAGGGCTCGAGAGCCGAATAGAGTCGATTCCACCACTTCGGTTCACGTTCCAAGCCGCTGAGCAGTTCCGCGATGCGCGCGAGCCCGATGCGGTGCGTCGACACTGCCGCGAGTGCTCGCTCGTGCTTGGGGCCGGAGAGCTCGGGGACAACCAGGCCGCCGATGATGTCGGTGAGCAACTCGGCGAGGTCATCACTGAGCCCGGGCACCACGGATGCTCGCTGCGGCGCGCGGTCGGGTTCACCGACCACCGGAAGCCACTCGTTTTCCTGCAGCTCCTTCAGAAGCGCTTCGCGCAGAAGCGAATCGGTTTCGCTGCGGGCAAAGGCAGGAATCGGGACGAGTGCCGTTCGCTGCCGAGGAGGTAGCGCAGCAAGGAACTTCGCGTACCCCTCGGCAAGCGGAGCGATCGGTGCAGCGGGCATGAGGCGTCGCCGATCGGGTTGCATTGCAATGTCGGCAATGATGATCGCCGGGATCGACAGTTCCTCGTCGGATCGGGTCGGCGCCCGCAGCACGTCGTCTGCGACCGGCTCGACGACCCCGTCGCGGACCGGCACCAACCACCGTGCATTCGGCGCCGAGTACTGCCACCACGTGCGATCTCCGATGACCACCTCGACGAGACCGGAATCCAGCACTCGTTCCGATCGCCGAAAAGTCTTCTCACCCAAACGAATTGATCCGAGAGCCGGGAGTTCGAGCAGCAGATCGACTGCCTCACGTGTCATCTGCGAAAGCAGCGCCGCGGCATCGACGTCCGGCCGAAGCGTCAGCACCACTTCCGAATCGGCACCGTCGCTCGGCAATTCGCCAGACGGCCACACCAAACGAAGTACGGGGACACCGGTTTCCGGCACGGGGAGTTCGCGAGACTCGATCTCGCGCAGAGTTTGCGAGGCAGAGAATCGAATCGATCCCGTCGACGAGCGCAGTTCAACCTCGTCACCGACCGAGAGAACTGCCGAGAATCCGACTCCGAACCGCCCCGTCACGCCTTCGTCGGCGTCGACCTTGTTCGACGCACGCAGCGCCGTGAGTGCGTGAACGCCGGATTCGTCCAGCGGACGGCCGGTGTTCGCGACGGTCAGCGTCCGACCGTCCACGTCCACCCACAAAGAGCCCTCGACGCCCTCGCGTGCAGCTGCATCGGCAGCGTTCTGCGCCAGTTCGGTGAGCAGACGGTCGCGGTACCCGGCCTTCGCGAGGTCGGATTCCGCAGCCGCGTCTTCACGCAATCGCGTCGGAGATTCCGACCACGCGCGCAGCGTCGCCTCGCGGAGTGCGTCCGTGCCGAACGGATCTTCTACTCGGTGGATACCGAATCCTCAACTGCAACAACGCTCGACGGGCGAGCGGGTACCGCAATCAGCTCGACTGCTCCGTCGTCGAATGCGTCGAACTGCGGCGAGCCCGCACCGAGCGGCAAGCTGGTGTCCGAATGCGCGCCACAGCCGTAGGACACGCTGACCACCCGGCCGTCTGCGGAGAGTTCGTTGCCGCACACGCCGAACGCTGCGTGCAGCGAACCTGCGAGTGGAAGGAAGAATCCACACAGCCCACACGTCGACGGGGCAGCCTTGGCCATCTCCGACTCCGGGCCGAAGTCACCGTCGAACCAACGCTGCGCGGCATCGAGTCGGCCCTCGAGGCTCATGACCTGTTTGCGGCCTAGCCCGATTTCGAGAACTACCTCGTCGACTTCCGGGTCACCGGTGGCGACGTAGCCGGGAACGAGCCGAGGATCCTCGGCCGGCGGGGCGAGTAGGTCACCGACGGAGAGATCGCCGGGACGAATCCGCTGATCCCATGGCAGCCATTCCGGCGCAACCAACGCGTCGGGACCCGGCAGCAGCGCCAACTCACTGACAGTTGCGCGGGTGTCCTCCGGTCCGGCAGCGACGACAACCGCCCACTGCCAACCGCGGTATCCGGGAATGTCTGCTGCAAATCGATGGGTGGCGGCAAATTCGTCCTCCGACGTCACGCCGAGGTATGCCCCCACACCGCCTTCATGCAGGTCGACGACTGCCGTTCGGGCAAGCTCGACCGCATCGGCCAGTACTGGGCGCGGCACTGCACGCTCTGGAGAAGTAGCAACACTCACTCCTCCAGTTTGCCGCACCACCGCAAGTCCGCAACGCACTGGGCTGCCATGCTGGGCAGATGAGTAGGTCACACGCCAATTCCGTGCGCACTTTTGCAGTGGTCGCCGTGATCGCGTCGGCCCTGGCGGGGTGCTCCGATTCCCCCGGTGCTCCCGACAACCTCACGTCCGAAACCGGCTCCGTCGAGATCGTTCGAATGTCCGCGCACGATCCCGACGCGTTCACGCAGGGCCTCGAGATCGACGGAAACCGGTTGTACGAAAGCACCGGACGCGTCGGGCAGTCCTGGGTGCGCTCGAGCGAGATCTCCGACGAGCAGTCCCCCGCTTCGGGACCGGAAGTTGCGCGTGCAGATCTCGACCCGCCGTTGTTCGGTGAGGGCATCACGGTCGCCGGAGTCACACTGTGGCAACTCACCTGGAAAGACGGCGTCGCCATCGCCCGTGACAAGGACACCTTGACCGAACGTGGGCGGTTCCCACTCGACACCGAGGGATGGGGAATCTGTTCGCTCGAGGATCGGCTGGTCTCCAGCAACGGTTCGGCCACGTTGACCTTTCGCGATCCCGAAACCTTCGCGCCGATCTCCACGATCGACGTCACCAGATCTTCGGAGTCCGTCGGCAAATTGAACGAACTGGAATGCGCCGAAGACGGCTCCGTCTACGCCAATGTCTGGACCACGGACACCGTCGTCCGAATCGACCCGGCGGACGGCACCGTCACGAACGTGTACGACGCATCGGCTCTACGCGAAGAACTCGTCACGGATGGATCGACCAGCACCGTCGACGTTCTCAACGGCATCGCGCAGATTCCCGGTACCGATCGATTCCTGCTCACCGGCAAGTATTGGCCGCAGATGTTCGAAGTCCGTTTTGTTAACTGAGTCCGACATGACACAGGACTCGCAGGGGTGTGCGTGGTAGCCGCGCCGACACTAGGACAGAATTGAGTGGTGACCGGACCGCGCGAACCCTACGACCCCGAAACTCGGCGAATCCACGACGAGCCGGAGGGGCAACAGGTGCACCCCGGTTACGACAATTACCCACCCGCGGCCCGCCCGGACAACTACCCGCCTTCGGCTCGCCCCGCTGCGCGTCGCACGCCTTTGCCGCCGCTGCACCCGATCCCCGAATCACGGGGAGACTCGGATTCTGCGTCCGGTTCGAAGGCACCGGGTGCGGACGCCCCCAAGGCTCCCCCGATGCCCCGCAAGCTCACCGTCACCCGCGTCGCAGCGATGCGCAGCCGCGAACTGACGAACAAGGGCATCGCGACCTTCCAGCGCGCAGCGAAGGCCGACGGCGCGGACAAGTCCGGTCTGACCGCTCTCACCTACGCGGTGATGACGAACAACGCCACCGACGCCGCGATCTCCGTCGCTCTGGCCAACACGCTGTTCTTCTCGGCGGCGACGGGTGAGGACAAGACCAAGGTCGCGCTCTATCTCCTGATCACAATCGCACCGTTCGCGGTCATCGCACCGCTCATCGGTCCGATGCTCGACCGGTTGCAGCGCGGCCGCCGCATCGCACTCGCGTCGTCGTTCGGAATCCGGACGCTCCTCGCAGTGATCCTGGTCTTCAACTTCGACAGTTGGATCCTCTATCCGGCCGCGCTCGGCATGATGGTGCTCAGTAAATCGTTCTCGGTACTCAAGAGTGCGGTGACACCACGCGTTCTACCACCGGAAATAGACCTGGTGCGTGTCAATTCGCGTCTGACGGTCTTCGGGTTGATCGGTGGAACGATCGGGGCCGGCGCCGTCGCGGGTGCGCTCGCGCTCGCTTTCGGTTCCACCGGAGCCTTGTGGTTCGCCGTCGCCGTCACCGTCTTCGGCGCATATCTGAGCATGCGAATCCCGTCGTGGGTCGAAGTCACCGAGGGTGAGGTTCCCGCGACAATCACCTACCACCCGGACGAGGCGCACCACGCCGGCAGCGCCCCACCACAGCCGAACGCGAAACCGGCCAAGGTCCGACAGCCTCTCGGACGCGCCGTGATCATCGGACTCTGGGGCAACGGCACCATTCGCGTGCTCACCGGCTTCCTGACGCTCTACATCGCGTTCGTCGCCAAATCACGCACCGATCACGAGCCGCTCCAGCAGGCCATGATGCTCGGCCTGGTCGGCGCAGCGGCCGGTCTGGGAAACTTCGCCGGAAATGCCACGGGTGCGCGCCTCAAGCTCGGCCGGCCCGCACTGATCGTGCTCCGGTGCACTGCGTCGGTCTGGATCATCGCGGTGATCGCAGCGCTGACGGACAACCTGATGACCGCTGCGCTTGCCACGCTCGTAGCCTCCGCCGCCAGCGCACTCGCAAAGGTCTCACTCGACGCGTCACTCCAGCACGACCTGCCCGAGGAATCGATCGCGTCCGGATTCGGCAGATCCGAGACGGTTCTGCAGTTGAGCTGGGTACTCGGCGGCGCATTGGGGGTTCTGCTTCCGACCGAATACTGGATCGGGTTCACTGTTGTATCGGTGTTCCTGACGATCGGGCTTCTACAGACCTTCCTGAGCTACCGAGGAAGCAGCCTCCTGCCCGGCCTCGGCGGGAAGCGACCCGATCTGGCCGAACAAGAAGTGACCGAAGTGATTTACACCGGTAAATCCAACCGAGGACAAGGAAGTACTCCGCAGTGATGATGCGCTCGAGAACAAAGAAGATCGTGGCAGCGATCAGTGTCCTGATGGTGGTGGCACTAGTTGCTTACGTCTCCGTTCTTTTCGTGATCATCAAGAACATCAACGACGACCCCGAAAAGCTACCGGTCATCACTGCATACGCACACGGCAAGACGATCGAGACGAACCCTGCCGGGTTCTGCACCATCGATCTGTCCCAGTGCGCCCAGGTGGGCGACATCTATGCCCTCGACGTTCCCGCGGGCTACCCGCTGCAGCTGTCGTTGTCGACGGACGTCTCCGATGCGCAGTGGGCCCTGCTGGCGGTCTACGAGGATGCCGACGGCAACCAGACCGGCGAACCCCGAGTCTTCGAGCCCGGCGAGGCCCTGGCAGTGACGGTCGAATCTTCGAGCGATCCCGTCAAGCAACTCGTCGGCGTCGAAATCCACCTCGCCGTCGGTGAGGGAAGCGAACAAGGACTACTGATCTGGTCGATCAAGACCGCCTGATCCCCGGAAGAACGAAAATGCCCTGCACACCGATTGGTGTGCAGGGCATTTTGTTTCGAAGCCATGTACGGCAGCTCGAATCGAGCGATCAGGTATCGAGCTCGCGAGCGACGGCTCGGACGACCTCGGAGATCCGCTGAGCGGTCTTGCGGTCCGGGTACTTGCCGTTGCGCAGATCCGGCTGGACCTTCGCCTCGAGCAACGTGATCATGTCCTCGACCATGCCGTGCAGCTGGTCAGGGGTGTGCTTACGCTCGACGGGCTCACGACGCGTCGCCGTAGCGCCCCGCAACGACGGCGCCGGCTCCAGCACCTTCAGGCTCAGCGCCTGCGGACCGCGGCGGCCCGCAGCCATGCCGAACTCGACGCGCTGGCCGGCCTTCAAGCCTTCGACGCCCTCGGGGAGAGCGGAAGCACGGACGTAGACGTCCTCGCCCTCTTCCTGCGACAGAAAGCCGAAACCCTTTTCGACGTCGTACCACTTCACCTTGCCGGTCGGCACCGCGTTCACCTGCTCATCACTCGACTGGGGCATCTGCCCCAATGTGCTCGGGAGGCTCTCGGAAGAGCCTCATGGCCTTGCTCGCATCGCTTCCGGTGGAAGAATGCAAAAGAACGCGCCCCACACTTGCTTCAGCGGGGCGCGCAGTCTGTTAACAGTCTACCTGTGACGAACCCGGGTCGGCACCCAGGTTTACAGGCACTATCCTCTTAGGTGTGGACCCTCAACCGAACCCGCGCACTTCCGGCACCGGAAACGGTCTGTTCCGTACGGCGATGGCACTGTTCATCGTCGGATTCCTGGCGATCGTGGCCATCTTCGCAGTCCACATCTTCAGCGACACCCCGCCCGGCCTGGCGTTGTACCTGGTGGCACTCGCGTGCCCGATCGGCTTCCTTCTGGCCATCGTCTACACGCTCAGATCCGGTCGACGCGTGCGCTGATCACTCCCGCCTCCAACCGAAAGGTCACTGACCATGAGAATCCTCCTGAACGTGATCTGGCTGGTGTTCGGCGGCTTCTGGCTGGCGTTGGGCTACTTCGCCGCAGGCATCATCTGCTGCATCCTCATCATCACGATTCCCTTCGGAATCGCGGCATTCCGCATCGGCATCTACGCACTGTGGCCGTTCGGTAAGACCGTCGTCGACAAGCCGACCGCTGGCGTCGGTTCGATGATCGGCAATGTCATCTGGGTGATCATCGCCGGTATCTGGTTGGCGATCGGACACATCGTCACCGCCGTCGCGATGGCGATCACGATCATCGGAATTCCGCTCGCGGTCGCGAACCTGAAGATGATTCCGATCTCGCTGATGCCGCTCGGCAAGGAGATCGTCGACGTGGACCGCGTCAATTATGCATAGCCGTGGACCGCGTCAATTACGCATAGCCGTGGACCGCGTCAATTACGCATAGCCGTGGACCGCGTCAATTACGCGTAAGCGGGCCCGGAGACAGAAGAACCCGACCACTGCAGGTGCTGTGGTCGGGTTCTCTCGTATCAGGTCGGATCAGCGGCCGAGGCTACCGAGTCCGGGGAGGTTACCGAGCGAACCGGTACCCGTTCCCGGGTTGCCCGGATCAACGGGGCCGACCGGACCCTCGGAGACCACGATGGTCACACTCGAAGCGCGCGAAAGCACGCTCTTCGCAGTTATCTCGACGGTGACGCTGCCGACGGCCGTGGGGGTTCCCGAGATGGTGCCGTCCTGTGCGAGGGACAGTCCGCCGGGCAGAGCACCGTTGGTGAGTGCAAAGGCTGCCCGGGTATCAGCGGCAGTGAGCTTCTGCGAATACGCCTTACCGACCTGAGCGGCAGGCAGTTCGACGGTCGCGGGTAGCGGGTACGCAGCAACGACGGTCACCTTGCCCCCGTTGGTCGTCGACGCGATGGCGCCGGTCGAGGTGTCGAGCGCGAGGTTTTTGACCTTCTCCAGTGCCGGAACCTTGGTATCGGTCAGAGCGGTGGTGGCGCGGGTCGTCAGATCGACCGACCACAGGTGTCCGTTCATGACGTCCGCGACATATGCAATGCCTGCAGCAGCGTCGACGACCACGCCGTTGGGAATCGCGGTCGGAGACAGCGTGGTCTTCGACAGAACCGCGCCGGCCGGGGTGATCGCCCACAGGTTGGTTGCCCGGGTGTCGGTCATGTAGATGTTGCCGGTGTTCGTGTCGACATCGACGTCGACCGGGTAGAGGTTGTCGGCACGCACGATCGACTTGAGTGCTCCGCCCTTGCGTACGTCCGCCTGCCACAGCGTGCGGCCGTAATTCTCGTCGAAGAAGTTGGTGTCCGCGATGTAGAGGAAGCCGCGGACACTGTCGAAGGCGAGCTTGGTCGGCGTTGCTGACTTGTCGACCAGAATGCTCGACACGGCGTCGGCGGCGTTGGGGTCGACGACTCGGATGTTGCCGGACTTGTAGTCCGAGAAGTACGCGCGGTGTGTTGTGGGGTCGACGACGACATCGTTGATCTGCGGCCGCGAGCCGTCGGGGTTCTTCTCGCTCAGCGTGACCGTCTTTTCGACCTTTCCGGTCTTCGTGTCGACAATCGAGATCGCGCCGCCGTAGGAGGAGGACACGTATGCGCGTCCGAGGTCCGAGTCCACGGCAAGTGCCGACGGGTAACCGACGACACCGTCGATGGTGCCGACGGACTTGCCGGTGTTCGTGTCGACGACGGACAACGAGCTGGTCGGTCCGCCGTACTGCGTGATGTATCCGCGGTGGGTTGCCGAGTCGACGACGATGTCGCCGGGCTGGGTTGCGGAATAGCTTCCGACAACACCGTGTGTCGGATCCTCGGGTGAGGCGTGTGCAGCGGGAGCAGTGACGGCCAGGCCGACAGCAGCAGCGGCGACGGCGAGTGACGCGGTGACCGCACGCCGACGGTATTGCAGTTTCATGAGGGGTGCCCTACTTCTTTGGAAGACTCTGCGAACCCTGCCCATTCGTGGCAAGTCAGGCAAACCTAACCTAAGTTTCAATCTCGATGTTGAGACACAGGACACATCTTCGACCTGGATCGGCGCACCTCTCACTCGGCCGGAATTCCATTTCCACATAACGTGTGACCTTGCTCACATTACGGATGGATAACGGAACGGACACAACCGGACATTCACTCAGGCACCCCCACCTACCTGGGAAGAGTCTCTTGCGCTTTGTGTGACGCGTTGTACGTCCTTCGCCACGCCGCGTTATCAAATGGTGACACGAGAGACTCGAGCCGTTACCGTCGTTTTCGGCCGGGAAACTCGGCCACCTCCGGCCCGCCGCGCCAAGCCTTGTCCCGCGGGTACCGGACTTCCGACAGAGCATTCCAGGGACGAGGACGGGGGACCCAAAGTCCTCTGTGAGAACAGAAAAGTTCTCCAGTGGACACCGGTTCGATCGCAAGACCGAATCTTGGGGTGAAGCCAGACCCTTTCCAGCCAGGAAAGGCGAGGCCGGGCGACCTCTCAGCCCGAACCCGACAGCTGACCTCGCAGGCGCGTGTGGAGAGGATTTCGACCATCATGAGCGGACGCCATCGCAAGCCCACCACCACCGGTCGCACTGTCGCCAAGGTCGCCGTCACCGGCGCCATCATGGGCGTAGCAGGAATTGCAGCCACCGGAACCGCAAGCGCTGCCCCCGACTCCGACTGGGATCGTCTCGCCCAGTGTGAGGCCGGCGGAAACTGGGCCATCAACACCGGCAACGGTTACCAGGGCGGACTGCAGTTCTCCCCCAGCACGTGGAACGCACACGGCGGCGGACAGTACGCAGCCACCGCAAACCAGGCCTCTCGCGAGCAGCAGATCGTTGTTGCCGAGCGTGTTCTCGCAAACCAGGGTTGGGGCGCATGGCCGTCCTGCTCCTCCAGCCTCGGACTGAGCAGCGGCGCCACCGAGCGTTCCGCTCCGGCCACCACGGCTCCTCAGGCAGCTCCGGCTCCGGCACAGCAGGTCGCTCAGACCGTTGCACACCCGGTCGCTGACGCCATCGATCAGGCAATCGCGTTCGCCAAGGCCAACGGCATCCCGGTCGACCCGCAGATCCTCGCAGTCGCCGACACCGCGAAGACGTTCCTCAAGTAACACCGGTAAGACTGTCCGCTCGGACGCTCGAACATCAAGAAGGCCCGCACCGAATCGGTGCGGGCCTTCTTCGTGTCGAGTTGTTATCGGTTGATGACGGTGTGCGGGTGTACGTAAGGAAGTGACTCCACCGGAACCGGAAAGGTGGTGTCCTCGCCGAAGGGTGAAAGTCCACCTGCGCGGGTCGATGACAATTCGGTCACTGCGTGATCTCCGTCTGCAGTTTCCGGCCATCCTGGATCTACATAGTGTTGCTTCGAATTGTTGGCCACGAAGTCATTTTGACAGGACGCCGTTACGCCGTACAGACCAGGTCTCTAATCTGATACCTGATGACCGAAACACGTGGCACCCCGGCGGGCAGTTCCGCAGCCGAAAGTCTGACCGATTGGCTCTCGGCGCGCAGTGACGCCGAGTTGACGGAGTTGCTGCGTCTGCGCCCCGATCTGGCCGTACCGCCGCCGAGCACGATGGTGGTTCTCAGTGGTCGGGCGCAGCAACGCGCGTCGGTCAGCCGAGCGGCGGACGAACTCGACACCCTGGATTTCGGTCTTCTCGAATTGTTGGCACTGGCTGGCGCCGAGGAAACTCCGATGACGCGGGCGGAGCTCAACAGTGCAATCGCCGAACGCGCCCTGACCGGCAAGGGCAAGGTCACCAAGAAGGCCGTCGACAAGTCACTGTCGAAGATGCGTGAGTCCGCCCTCGTCTGGGGTGTCGATCCCATCAGCGTCGTCCCGGCAGTCATCGGGATGATTCCGTGGCGTG
The DNA here is from genome assembly GCF_009707305.1 of Rhodococcus sp. AQ5-07. Classification (NCBI taxonomy): domain Bacteria; kingdom Bacillati; phylum Actinomycetota; class Actinomycetes; order Mycobacteriales; family Nocardiaceae; genus Rhodococcus; species Rhodococcus sp. AQ5-07. The sequence goes on from NZ_CP046099.1 coordinate 3,406,256, forward strand.
TGGGGCGAGCCCTCGAACCTGCCGAGGCGATGACCGAGACCGAGATCTCGGCAGCCCTCGACGCTCTGGACACCCGTGAGCGGGATCTCCTCGAGACTCTCGCCAACTCCAGCCCGATCGGTCGCACCCGCGACGCCGCCCCCGGAACACCGCCTGAGCGCCCGGTTCAGCGACTGCTGGCGGCCGGCCTGCTGCGGTGGCTCGACGAGCAGACCGTCGAGCTTCCGGCGACGGTTCGTCAGGTCATCCGCGGCGAGCCGGTTTTCGATCCGACGACGCTGACCGCACCCGTCATCGGGGGCGACAAACTCAAACCCGCGGACGTGAACGCCGCAGCGGCCGGCGAGGCACTCGAGTTGGTACGCCAATGCGAGAGCGTGATCGCTGTTCTGGGCGCAGCACCGGCCCCAGCACTGCGAGCCGGTGGACTCGGTGTTCGAGAACTACGACGAGTGGCCAAGACGGCCGATCTCGACGAAGCGCGAGTGAGCCTGCTCGTCGAATTGCTCTCGGCAGCCGGACTCATCGCCAGTGAAACGCCCGATCCGGCGCCGGTCTCGGACAACGCGGACGAATACTGGACGCCCACACTCGCCGTCGACGGCTGGCTCAACGCGTCCACAGCGCGTCGGTGGGAGGTGCTGGCGTCCGCCTGGGTCGACGTACCGCGAGTTCCGTGGATGATCGGGCTGAGGGATTCCACCGACAAGCCCATCGCGGCGCTGTCCGAGGAAGGCCGGGCCCCGGCGGCTCCGCGCGATCGCCAGGCCATTCTGGGGCTGCTCTCCGAACTCGACAGTGGCCAGACTGCATCGGCCGTCGAGGTAAGTCGACTACTGGCGTGGCGACGCCCGCGATGGAGCGGGCGCCTACGGACGTTCGCAATCGAGCGGACTCTGGACGAGGCCGCCGCGCTCGGGCTGGTGGCCCGCGGCGCGTTGTCGTCACCTGGACGAGCTTTGCTGCACGGCGGGGACGCCGAAGCCGAAATGCAGTCCGCCCTACCCGAGCCCATCGACTACATCCTGGTCCAGGCAGATCTGACTCTGGTTGCGCCCGGCCCGCTCGTACCGGACCTGCTCGAGCAGGTGAGCCTGGTCGCGGACATCGAGTCGGCAGGATCGGCGTCCATGTACCGCATCAGCGAGGACAGCGTGCGTCGTGCGCTCGACGCCGGTCTGACGGCCACCGAACTGCATGCGATGTTCGCCTCGAAATCGAAGACGCCTGTTCCCCAATCACTTTCGTATCTGATCGACGATGTCGCCCGTCGACACGGGCGACTGCGTGCCGGAGTGGCGGCGTCGTTCATTCGATGTGAGGACGCGTCACTGCTGGCGGAGGTCCTCGCTTCGGCGGTGGCGGAGCCCCTGGCATTGCGCGCCTTGGCTCCCACAGTCGCGATTTCGCAGGCCCCACTGCGCGAGGTCCTGGCCGAGCTGCGCGCAGCCGGATTCGCGCCGGCAGGTGAGGACTCCTCGGGCACGTTGGTCGATCTCCGCCCACGCGGGGCGCGTGTACCGAACCGTCGCAGCCGACCGGCGTCGCGAATGCCCGCAAGCCCGTCGGCGGATCAATTGGCGTCGTTGGTACGCACGATGCGAGCAGGTGACCGCGCTTCCGCCCCGGGCCGTGGTGGTGTCCGGACGGACGGTTCGAGGGAGAACAATGCCGCCACCATCGCGTTACTGGCCACAGCGGCCCGGGACAATTCGAGCGTCAACATCGGCTATGTCGACGCTCAGGGGGTAGCGACTCATCGCATCGTCGACCCCGTCAGCGTGGGCGGCGGACAGCTGGACGCCTTCGACCCGGCAAGTGGTGCCGTACGCCGTTTCACGTTGCACCGCATTACTTCCGTCAGCCCCGTCGACTCCGGAAAAAAGTAGCAGAAAAGAAGCAACTGGCTTTTTTCTGTAAATGAAGTATGGTCGAGGTCAGTTTGTGATTGCCACTTCGAAAAATGAGGAGCGACAATGGCTGACAAGGCGCCGGGAAAGAACATGAAGAAACCCGCTCAGTCGATCAAGGAACGCCGCGCAGAAAAGCGGGCGAAAACTACGGAGTCTTCCGAGTTCATTCGTAAGCGGAAGCGGAGCTGACAGCACAGTCCAGAGGAAGACGAGCTGACTGCGAAGCTGACCAATGCCTGCCTCCACCGACACCCTCGTGCACCTGCACGAAACATTCAACCTGTTCAAGTCACGTAGTCGAGGAACTGATGCACGCTCGCGCGGCTACGCAGCGGGCATGACCCTGGCATCACTGTGTGTCCTCGACGAACACGCTCGGCAATCCGGAATACTTCTTTCGGATTTACCGCAGAAAGAGAATCAACCATCGTGAAAAGAACAATCCACACCCTGGACCGTATTCAGACGAGACTCGAATCGGAGCTTGATTCCACTCCGGGTGATTCCGAAAAGAATATCGGTTATAGATCCGGAATTTCCGAAGCTATTACTCATGTAATGGAAATGCGGAAGTCAGTGGTCGCGCAGAAATAGGAGGCGCATCAGTTAGGCGCTAATCCCAATAACTGTCGCACTCCACCCACCAGAAAGACGACCTGGTCCTCGTAGAAGTCGGCAAGTCGCTCCGGCGCGAGCGGCTTGCTGCTTCCGCTCCAATCGTCCGCTCGGCTCAACGCCTGGAGGAAGCCCATCAAGGCAACCGCCCAGCGAGTCTCGAGCCTTTCGGGATCGGTAGCAGGAAAGGTACGACGGACCTGGTCGAGAAGATGATCACGAAGGTGCATCTCGGTCGCCTCGAGGGCTGGATGGCCCGGTCGTGACATCTGCGGCTGCGAAATCTGCGTGACGATTCTGATCCATCGCATTCCCCGCGTGCGATGGCGAAGAAGCAGTGTCTTGTATGGCGCCGTGACGGCCCGCACCAACGCTTCGACCGTCGGCGACTCCTTGTCGGCGGCTAGGTCGTCCACGTTCGCGCTGATCTGATCTCGCACCGACGTTCCCATGTCCAACAGCACCGCGGCGACCAGATCCTCCTTGGTGCCGAAATGGTAGTGGACGGACGACGGTCCGAGACCGGCCGCCGCGTTGACCGCGCGCAGCGAAACTGCATCCAATCCCTCTGTCGCGAAAAGCCGTTCAGCAGTTTTGAGCAAACGCAGACGTGTCACGTCGCCTTGACGGTTCTGCCGGGAGTCGGTCATACGAACGAGCTTCGCACGGGCTCGCCGAACTTCTCCGAAGCGCTGACCGCGGAGTCAGAGTGATTCACGGTGTGCTCGCACCCTGTTGTCGCGATCGACCCAGCCGTGGGCGCGCGCGTAGTCCACCATCGCGGAGAACTTCTGCTTCCACTGCGCGTTTCCGACCTGGGCCGCGACGGCTTGTTCCAGGTGAGCAATGTCGAGCCAGACATGATCGTCCTCGAGTTCCCCCCACGGTTCCAATGCCCGACTCAGAGTCGCGGATTGATCGTCGCCGCCTACGACGACCGAGAGACTGGTGAAGTCGTCGACCCCGTTCAGTTCGACGGTCGAGGAGGTGGGGGTGATTGTGACGTCCAGTCGCATGACCTCTTCAACGCTCCTTCTCAAAATGCCTGGTTCAGTTGATCGACTTGAAACAACCTTAGACGACATGACTGCGCCAGATAGCATTGAGCTACAAGTGATTACAAACCTCCCACTGTGCGGGAGGCTCAACTTATTGGATCAGTTGATCCATGTTAGACATCTGCATCAGAGCGAGTGATCCAAATCACTCCCCTGTCGACAGGAGATGTCATCGTGTGGTCCGCATCGTCCATCCGCTTCGGAGCCTTCCTCGCCCCGTACCATCCGCTCGACGCCGATCCCGCCCTGCAACTCAGACGCGACATCGACCTCATGACACACCTGGACCACCTCGGATTCGAAGAAGCGTGGATGGGTGAGCATCATTCGACCGGCGCCGAGATCGTGCCGGCCCCGGACATGTTCATCGCGGCCGCCGCAGAGCGAACCGAGCGCATCCAGTTCGGCACAGGCGTGACGTCCCTGCCCTATCACCACCCGCTGATCACGGCCGACCGCATCACTCAGCTCGATCTGCAGACCCGCGGACGGCTCATCTTCGGCACCGGCCCGGGCAAGATCCCCCTCGATGCACACATGATGGGTATCAACCCGTCGGACCAGCGTCGCCGCCAGGGCGAAGCGCTCGAGGCCATTCTCGCGTTGCTTCGCGGCGAGGTCGTCAACATGGAAACCGACTGGTTCACGTTGCGTGACGCACGCGCACAGCTGCCCACCTACCGTGCGGACGGCATCGAGACCGTGACAGCGTCGACGATTTCCCCCAACGGTTCGGTGCTTGCCGGCAAGAACGGGCTCTCCCTGCTCTCACTCGCGGCGAGTTCACCCAGCGGATTCGACGCACTGGATCGCAACTGGGATGTGTACGAGAAGGTCTCGGCCGAGCACGGCCACCACGCCGACCGGGCGACGTGGCGTGTGGTCAATCCGATGTTCATCGCCGAGACCCGAGCCGAAGCCGAGCGCGCCGTGAGCCGACGGATCGGATCGATGGCCTCCTACGTGAATCGACAGACCGGCCAGAACCCTGCCTGGGCAGATACACCTGCCGGAATCATCGACCAGTGGCGCAACGACACGCTCGGCGAGTTCGGTCAGGCGATCATCGGTACGCCCGAAGATGCGATTGCTCAGATCGAGCGTCTGATCGAGAAGACAGGAGGGTTCGGCACGTTCCTGATCCTTCACGTGGACATGGCGAGCTGGGAGGACACCAAACGCAGCTACGAATTGTTCGCCTCCGAGGTGGTCCCGCACTTCCGGAAGCGGAATGTCGGACGTCAGGCGAGCATGCAGTTCGCCGAGGACAACTGCGAATACCTGATCGGCGGGCTGGTCGGAGCGATCACCAAAGCCCATACCGACTACTACGGCCAACCGGCCGAGACGGGAGCCTTGCGCGCATGAGGGCTGTCCGATTCCAACAGGGAGAATTCGCCGTCGCCGAGATGGCCGACGCGCCGCCGTTGGCACCCCATCAGATCCGCATCGACGTCGTCGCCTGCGGAATCTGCGGCAGCGACCTGAGCATGTCGAAGGACCCGTGCCGATTCGTCGAGGTCGCACACAACGGTGGCTACCCGCTCGCCACCTTCGATCCAGACGCACCCGTGGTGCTGGGCCACGAGTACGCGGGTATCGTCTCCGAGACCGGTTCTGCAGTAGACGATTTCATGATCGGCGATCGGGTGTCCGGCATCGGCTTGGCCACCGACACGGCTACCGGAATCCCGACGATCATCGGTTACTCGAACGAATACCACGGCGCGTTCGGCGATCACATCGTTGTCGACGCCTTCTGGGTGCGCAAGGTTCCCGACCATCTGTCACTCGAGCACGCCACACTGGCCGAACCTCTACACGTCGGCGAGATGCATCTCCAACAGTCCGGCCTCACCTCGGCCGATTCAGCGCTCGTCGTCGGTTGCGGCACGATCGGACTGGGTGCCATCGTCGCGGCGAAAGTGAGAGGGGCACAGATCGTCATCGCGTCCGAACCCTCCCCCAAACGCCGCGAGCTCGCCAAGAAGATGGGCGCGGACATCGTCGTCGACCCCTTCACACAGGATCCGATCGAACTGTGGAATCAGATGGTCGCCGAAGGCAACCCGCTCGTGGGCCAGGCCGCGAACGGCATCCTGATCGCCTACGAATGCAGCGGCCGGGCGGGGGTCATCGGCGAACTGATGCGCACCCTGCCGTTCAACTCGCGGATTCAGGTCCTGGCTGCGCCGTTCGGCGACGAGACCATCGTTCCCGTCATCGGGCAGTTCCGAAGGATCTCGATCAACTTCGGTCATGGCCCCTACGAGAACGCGTACGACATCACCCTTGCTCGGTTGGCCGCCGGCGAGATCGACGCCGAAGCGATCATTACCGGCCGTGTCGGGCTCGACGGAGTTTCGGACGCTTTTGCGGCTCTTCGCGCACCCGACGAGCACGTGAAGATCCTCGTCCTGCCCGCTGCAGGTCGTCCGGAATAGCGGTTGGTCCTGCTCTGTTGACGTAGGGGTGCCCGAACTCGGGCACCTCTACTCCTGGCTGTGCGAGCGTCGTCTGTTGGCGTATGCGCGCCGATACCAGGACAATGGCAGGGTTGGCGTCAGCCGACAACGCGGTGCAACGCTCTGTGGCTGCCGCGTTTGTTTCACTAGGAGGCTTCCGTGACCGACGGACCGTTGATCGTCCAATCCGACAAGACGCTGCTGTTGGAGGTCGACCACGAGCGCGCCGGCGATGCCAGGCAGGCAATCGCCCCCTTCGCCGAACTCGAACGCGCCCCCGAGCACGTCCACACGTATCGCATCACTCCCCTGGCCTTGTGGAATGCCCGCGCCGCCGGACACGACGCCGAGCAGGTTGTCGACGCTCTGGTTTCGTTCTCACGATTCGCAGTTCCGCAACCGCTGCTGGTCGACATCGTCGACACGATGGCCAGGTACGGACGCTTGCAGCTGGTCAAGAGCCCGGTGCACGGCCTCATCCTGGTCAGCCTCGACCGGGCAGTCCTCACCGAGGTGATGCGACACAAGAAGATCTCACCGATGCTCGGTGAGAAGGTCGACGACGACACCGTGATCGTCCACCCGAGCGAACGCGGCCGCCTCAAGCAGATGCTGCTCAAGGTGGGCTGGCCGGCCGAGGACCTCGCCGGCTATGTGGACGGCGAAGCGCACCCGATCGATCTCGCTTTCGAAGAAGGCCACTGGGAACTGCGCGACTACCAGCAGATGGCAGCGGATTCGTTCTGGGCCGGCGGCTCGGGCGTCGTCGTGCTGCCGTGTGGCGCCGGCAAGACGATGGTGGGCGCAGCAGCCATGGCAAAGGCCAAAGCCACCACACTCATCCTCGTCACCAATACCGTCGCCGGTCGTCAGTGGAAGCGTGAGCTCATCGCCCGCACGTCGTTGACCGAGGAAGAAATCGGCGAGTACTCCGGCGAGCGCAAGGAGATTCGGCCGGTCACGATCGCCACTTACCAGGTGATCACGCGTCGTACGAAGGGCGAGTACAAGCACCTCGAACTTTTCGACTCCCGCGACTGGGGACTGGTGATCTACGACGAGGTCCACTTGCTGCCCGCACCCGTCTTCCGGATGACGGCAGACCTGCAGTCGCGCCGCCGTCTCGGCCTGACCGCAACGCTGGTTCGTGAGGACGGCCGCGAAGGCGACGTCTTCTCGCTCATCGGCCCCAAGCGCTACGACGCTCCGTGGAAGGACATCGAAGCGCAGGGCTGGATCGCGCCGGCAGACTGCGTCGAGGTGCGAGTGACGATGACGGACGCCGAGCGCATGTCCTATGCCGTCGCCGAACCGGAGGAGCGCTACAAACTGTGCTCGACGGCGCACACCAAAATTGCTGTCGTGAAGTCGATTCTGGCGAAGCACCCGGATTCACCGACCTTGGTGATCGGTGCGTATCTCGATCAGCTCGACGAACTCGGCGAAGCCCTGAACGCCCCGGTGATCAAGGGATCCACCAAGAACAAGGAACGTGAGATCCTGTTCGATCAGTTCCGCAACGGTGAGATCCAGACGCTGGTGGTGAGTAAGGTCGCGAACTTCTCGATCGACCTTCCGGAGGCGTCTGTCGCCGTGCAGGTTTCGGGAACCTTCGGATCGAGGCAGGAAGAAGCTCAGCGACTCGGGCGACTGTTGCGCCCCAAGCACGACGGCGGTCAGGCCCACTTCTATTCGGTGGTTTCCCGCGACACTCTCGATGCGGAATATGCGGCACATCGTCAGCGATTCCTCGCCGAACAGGGCTACGCCTACCGGATCACCGACGCCGATGACCTGCTCGGACCTGCAATCGGCTGAGCATTTCTGCAACACGTTGCAGAATCAAATGGACATACGTCCAGTTATCTGTAGAGTGTCCCCTGTCACAGTCGTGTCCATCGGCCGGGGGTCACCAGCACCATGCGCTCAGTTCCACGTCTACGGGGTCGGCTCGCCGGAACCATCTCGCTGCTGACTGCCGCCGTCGTCGTCGCCACGACCGGCGTCAGCGCCGCGGCACCGAGTCCTGCTCCTACCGCGCAGAACTCGGTGTACGCACTTGCGAACGGTTGCTTCGCGCTGCGCACCGAGTCTGGTGATTTCGTCCGTCGTGACGGGTCGGCGTACCTCACCGACGTAACGAAAGCCGCAGACGCCGAACCGTTCCGACTACATGCGGCCCAGTTGGGTCGTTTCATGCTGTACGGCCCGGACGGGTCGATGCTCTCGCACGACGGCGCGGACTCGGTACTCGCCACTTCCGAAGCAACTCCCTCCACCGACTGGACAGTGATGTCCACCGGTGAATCGTTCGTTCTGACCGCGACCTCGAACGGCCGTCAACTGATCTCGCGCGACTTGACGCTCACGATGTCCGATCCCGGTGACGTTCCCGAATCTGCGTTCACGCTGATCCCGCGCGGTGGCTGCGCCGACTTCCCCGAAGCGGAGGTGGGCGCAAACGGCGTTCCAGGAGAAATCGGACCGAACGGTGAAGTCACCGGATTCATCGACACACACGTGCACATGAACGCTTCCGAGTTCATGGGCGGAAACCTGCACTGCGGCCGACCTTTCGACCCTCAGGGCGTCACCGCAGCGCTCGTCGACTGCCCGGACCATCAACCCGACGGGATACCTGCGCTCCTCGAAAACGTTCTGTCGTACGGCAATCCCTTCGAAACTCACGACACCACCGGCTGGCCGAGTTTCGCCGACTGGCCGGCGCACGATTCACTGACACACGAGCAGACGTACTACAAGTGGGTCGAGCGTGCCTGGCGTGGTGGTCTGCGAATCTTCACCAATCTCTTTGTCGCCAACCGTGTGCTGTGCGAGCTGTATCCGAGTAAGCGAAATCCCTGTGACGAGATGGAGACCGTCCGGATCCAGGCGCAGCAGACACGCGAACTCCAGGACTACATCGACGCCCAGTACGGCGGTCCCGGCCGGGGTTGGTTCCGCATCGTGAGCTCCCCTGAACAGGCCAGGCAGGTGGCCGCCGACGGAAAGCTGGCCGTCACCCTCGGGGTGGAGGTGTCCGAACCCTTCGGTTGCTCTGTGCGCAACGGTATTCCGCAGTGCACCGAGGACGACATCGACCGCGGCCTGGACGAGTTGTACGACCTCGGTGTTCGGCAGATGATCGTCACGCACAAGTTCGACAACGCCCTCGGCGGTGCCCGTTTCGACGGCGGCGTCACCGGAGTGGCCGTCAATATCGGCAACTACCTGGGCACCGGGGAGTTCTGGCAATCGGAACCATGCACCGGCGTTGCCGAGGACAATGTGCTGCCCACCAAGGTCGACGGCGCACAGAATCTTCTCGCGGTACTCCCACCCGGAGTGACGCTTCCGGTGTACCCCTCTGGTCCGCAATGCAATTCGCACGGCCTGACCGACCTCGGCGCATACACGATCCGAGGTTTGATGGACCGAGGGATGATCGTGGACATCGATCACATGAGCGTCAAGACCGCCGAAGAAGCCCTCGACATTCTCGAAGCAGCGAACTATTCCGGTGTTGTTTCCAGTCACAGCTGGAGCGACCCGAGCCTCTACAAGCGGATCTACGCGCTCGGCGGATTTGTCGCCCTGTACGCCGGGCAACTGGACGCATCGGACGACAAGCCCGAGGAGCGTGGGTTCATCGACCAGTGGCGCGACGCACGGACAATGCGAAGCGAGAACTACTACTTCGGTTTCGGCTACGGCGCAGACACCAACGGCTTCGGGCCGCAGGCCGCACCGCGCGGTGACGCCGCCGAAAATCCGCTCCAATATCCGTACACCGCCTTCGACGGCACCGTCATGGACCAGCAGCACGCCGGCACCAGGGTTTTCGACGTGAACACCGACGGCGTTGCCCAGTACGGGATGATTCCCGACTGGATCGCGGACATGCGTATTGCTGCGGGCGCCGACGGCGACACGATCATCGAGGACATGAGCCGTGGCGCCGAGGCTTACCTGCAGATGTGGGAGCGCGCGCGAAACTAGCTACGCTGGTGGACGGCTCCCGGGAGATCGGGGGCCGGTCCTAGATCGTCCGGCACCACCCGAAGGATTTTTTCGTGGCTGACTTCCAGTTCACCGTCGACAAGGCCCACGCCAAGTCGGTCAACGACACACTGGCCGACGTACGCCGCCTGCAGATTTCTGCGGTGATCTTCGCGATCGTCCTCGCCGCGGTCGGAGCCTGGCTGATCAGCATGGGTGAGGTGTGGTCCATCATCATCGGCGCGGTCCTCGCCATCGGTGCGGCCAGTTCACTGTGGGTCGCCTTGTGGGCACCTCGCAAGGTGGGAAGCGTCGAATCTCTGTATGCGGACAACCCACTGGTTCCCGCGATCGTCACCGAGGTTCACCCTCGAGCGGCGACCCTGACGGCACTGATCGACATCGCGAAGCCGGCGGCCGGAGCACCGAAGTACGCGCTCGTCAGCCGCAATGTTCGACTCAATCCGAAGTGGCGAGTCGGCGACCGCATTCCGTCGGTGGCACTGCGTTCGGATCGTTCCACCCGCAGCAAGGCTGACACGTGGCAGATGGTCAGCCCCATGCCGATCGAGTGGGGAACCAAGGACTCGGCAGTGCTGGCACGCGCGATCGCAGCTGTCAGTGCGAGCGAGTGGAACTTCCTGCAGAGCCGGATCCCCGACTCCGAAGAAGTTCGCACCCACCCCGATCGCCGGCTTCTGATCAACCCGGCCGATCTTCCTGACTCCCTGCGCTAGCCCTAACGGTTACGCAAGCGCGGGCAGCACTTCCTTCTCGAACATCTCGATTCCCGACGTGTCGTACGCGGCCTCGGGGAAGTAGAAGATTCCGTACTCGAGTCCCTGCGCCTTGAGCGCCGACAGGTTCTCGATGATCTGCTCGGGTGTACCTACGGCAGGCATTCCGCGGAACGCATCGAGCGACGCATCGGCGGCAGCTTCGCCGACCAACGGCGTCAGTCTGTCCTTCAGTGTCTCCAACCGCTGAGCCACCTCGGATTCCGTCGCGCCGATGGCCACGTTGTAGTTGGCCGAACGGACGATGGCGTCGAAATCGGTACCGACGGTGTCGCAGTGCTTCTTCAGGATCTCGGACTTGTGCGCGAAGCCGGCCGGGGTGCCGTCGAAGTTTGTGTACTGCGCGTACTTGGCCGCGATCTTGAGTGTGACCTTCTCGCCGCCACCGGCAACCCAGATGGGAATTCCGCCCTCTTGCAACGGAAGTGGACGGCACAGCGCTCCGTCGACCTGGTAGTACTTGCCGTCGAGCGTCGAGCTGCCGGTCGACCACGCCTGCTGCATGATCTGGATTCCTTCGTCGAGGCGGCCCAGACGCTCACCGGCAGAGGGGAAACCGTAGCCGTACGCGCGCCACTCCTGCTCGTACCAACCGCCGCCGATGCCCATCTCGACGCGTCCACCCGTGATCAGGTCGGTGGTCGCGGCGACCTTGGCGAGGTACGCCGGGTTTCGGTAACTCATGGCGGTACACATCTGGCCCAGTCGGATACGCGAGGTCGACGCACCCAGTGCGGCCATCAACGTCCACGCCTCGTGAGTCGCTTCTTCCGTCGGTTGGGGAACGGTGTGAAAGTGGTCGTAGACCCACACCGACTCCCACGGCCCTGCCTCCGCGCGCAGCGTGAAGTCTCGCATCACCTCCCACTGCTTCGCGGGGTCGATGCCGACCAGGTCCAGACGCCAGCCTTGAGGTACGAACAGTCCGAATCGCATGTAGCGAGCCTACCTACAGTTTCCCGACGCGCGACCGGGGTGACACCCGCGGAGAATAGACCGGAATGAAGCGGAACATCATCGCCGCGCCGGCGAACGAAGTCGCGCCCAGTGCGGCAAATGCCCACCCGAGCGGGAACACCGCGGCGAGAAGACCGATCGCGAGCGGCCCACCGAACATGCCCGTGTCGTGCGTCAATCGCCATGCAGCGAGGAACTCGGCGCGCTCTTCGGGCGGGGCGATATCAGCGCCGAGAGTCATGATCACGCCGTTGCCCAGTCCGTTGCCGATCCCCATCACGACAGCGACCACGGTCAATCCCACTGCACCCGTCGAAAACGGCAACATCAGGTACGACACACCGATCACCGTCAGCGAAGGCACCGCGACCAACCTACGGCCGTATCGGTCCATGATGTGTCCGGCCGGATACGAGCACAGCAGGTCCACGGCCGCACCGATACCGAAGATCACACTCACCTGGGCTGCATCCAACCCGAGGTGCAATGCCCACAATGGAAGAACGGCCTCACGCGAAGCGCGGGCGGCGCCCATCAGAAGGGAGCCTGTCCCGAGCGTCGACAGAGCGGCACGATGACGGCGAAGGATCTCCGGGAGGGTGACGTGCCCGTGATCGCTGTTGCCCGCCTGCACCTTTCGTGGCGGGTCGGGAACGCGGGCCATCAGCGCCCCGGCGAGCACGACGCCCACCAACTGGACGAGGAATCCTCCGCGCGCTCCCACCAGGAGAATCACGCCGGCACCGATGAGCGGTCCCAGGAAGAAACCCAACCGCCACATCGCGGCGAACGACGACATTGCTCGGGCCCGAAGACCGAGTGGCACGGTCTCGGCCAGGTAGCTCTGCCGCGCAAGGCCCCACACCGCATTCGCCAGTCCGGTCAACAGTGCGCCGATACCGAGCATCCACGGAGTCTGTGCAAGCAGACAGATCACCACTCCTGTTGCACCCAAAGAACTTCCGCCGATGATCGACCTGCGCTCACCGAAACGCGACACTATCCGGCCGGCAGGGAGGTCACCGAGTACGGCACCCAAGCCACCGAGCGCAACGATCAGGCCGGCGACGGCGACCGATGCACCCAGGTCGCGCGCGGTGACGGCCATGATGGGGGCAGCCGCACCCTGACCGATCCCGAAGATGGCCGCCGGCACGAAAACCGTTGTGACCAGTGGCTTGAGTCCGGCAATCGCCGGCTGTTCCTTGGGCAGTGTTTCCGTCACGCGCTCACTTCTGCCGCGTCAGCGGCCCGCGAGAACCGGTTCGCCGGACGATCGAGGCCGTAGTGGCCCCGCAGGGTCGATTCGGTGTACTCGGTTCGGAAGAGCCCACGCGCCTGCAGAATCGGCACGACCCGGTCGACGAACACCTCGAGCCCTCCGGGCAGATAGGGCGGCATGATGTTGAAGCCGTCCGCTGCGCCCTTGTCGAACCATTCGGTCAACTCGTCCGCGACCTGCTCCGGTGTCCCGGCAAAAGTCCGATGCCCACGGCCACCGCCGAGTTTGCCGATCAATTCACGGACGGTGAGGTTTTCGCTCTCTGCAAGATCTTTGACGAGCTGGTATCGACTCTTGTTCCCTTGGATGCGATCGATGTCCGGCAACGGTGGCAGCGGGGCATCCAGAGAATGCTCGGTGAGATCGACACCCACCATGTTCGAGAGCTGGCGCAGCGAATACTCCGGAGAGATCAGGTCCGTGAACGACTGCTCCAGAGCCTTCGCTTCTTCTTCCGTATCCGCGATGAAGGGCACGATGCCCGGCAGCACCTTGATCTCGTCGGGTCTACGCCCGTACTTGATCAGCCGCGCTTTGAGATCGTTGTAGAAATCCTGCCCCTGCTCGAGTGTTCGTTGAGCGGTGAACACGGCTTCGGCATACCTCGCCGCGAAATCCTTACCGCTCTCGGAGGAACCGGCCTGTACAAGCAGCGGACGTCCCTGTGGAGACCTCGGCGAATTGAGCGGGCCAGCCACCGTGAATCGTTGACCGTCATGGTCGATGCGATGGACACGATCAGGATCGGCGAAGATTCCGGTCTCTTCGTCCAGGACAACTGCCCCCTCTTCCCAGCTGTCCCAGAGTCCGAGCGTCACGTCGAGAAACTCCTCGGCGCGCTCGTAACGACCGCTGTGCGTCGGTACCGCATCGAGGCCGAAGTTCGCGGCCTCGTCGGCGCCGGCCGACGTCACGATGTTCCACCCGCCTCGTCCGCCACTGATGTGATCGAGGGAAGCGAACTTCCTTGCAAGAGTGTACGGATCGCTGTAACTGGTCGACGCGGTTGCAATCAACCCCACCTTCTCGGTGGCCGCAGCGATCGCCGACAGCAAGGTGACGGGTTCGAAGATCGCCTGAGTGTTGTATTTGACCCGCGGGCCGACTGCTAGACCGTCGGCGAAGAACACCGAGTCCAGCTTGCCACGCTCGGCGATTCTCCCCAGTTCCTGGAAGTGCTTGACGTCCAGAAGGTTGGCCGCATTTGTGCGTGGGTGGCGCCACGCCGCCTCATGATGGCCGACGCCCATCAGGAAGGCGTTCAGATGAAATTGTCGTTCGGACATGAGTTCGCAGAATCTTTCCGTGAAAGTGTGGTCAGGTGGTGACGCGCCAGCGCGAGAGCCGACGTTCGATCAGGACCAGAATCGCGTTGATTGTCAGACCCAACAACGAGATCGCGACGATGCCCGCATACATGTTCGGGATCTGGAAGTTGAGTTGGGAAGCGGTGATCAGATACCCGAGACCGGCTTTGGCCCCGACCATTTCGGCGGCGATCAGCACGAGAATCGACGACGCGGCGGCCATGCGGATACCCGTGAAGATCGTGGGAACTGCGGCGGGCAGAACCACCTTCTGGAACAGCCGAATCGAGGAGAACCCCAGCGAGGCAGCGGACTTGATCAGCAGGGGGTCCACTGTTCGCACACCGGAGATCGTGTTGAGCAGAATCGGGAAGGTGCAGGCGTAGATCACCAGGGCGATCTTCGATTCCTCACCGATTCCGAGAATCAGCACGAAGACGGGAAGCAGAGCCAAGGCTGCTGTGTTGCGGAACAATTCGAGAATCGGGTTGAGGAAGTCGGAGACCGGGCGGTACCAGGCGATCGCGATTCCCAACGGAATCGCGATCGCAATGGCCACGAAGAATCCGGTCAGCGCACGCGTCAGACTGGCCGAAACATGCTCTTGCAATTGTCCGTTCTCGGCGAGAGTGAAGAATGCGGACACAACTTCGGTGAAGGGCGGGAGGAAGACCTTGTCCACCAGCCCGAGCCGAGGTGCCGCTTCCCAGATCCCGAGGAAGATCGCGATCGCAATCGACGGCTTGGCAATCCGCCAGGCGGTGGAACCAATGTAGCGCGCCGCCTTGCCGCCGGCCTGGCTCCGCTGCGCAATATCAGGTGTTTTGTCGGGCAACGGTTTCGGGTCGACGACCACCTCCGGCGTCGCCAATGCGCTAGACATGTGCAACCTCCTTGGCAGGATCGAGTTCGCCGGCCCGAGCGCGCTCGACTTCACCGTGCAGCAGCGTCCAGATCCGGTGCCGGAACACACGGAACTCCTCACCCGATCGCACGTCGTCGCCGGACCGGTCGATGTCGATGTCGACGATCGTCTTGACGCGCCCCGGGCGCGAAGTCAGTACTGCGACTCGTTGCCCGAGGTAGATGGCCTCGTCGATTCCGTGGGTGATGAACAGGATGGTCTTGCCGGTGGCCTTCCAGATGCGCAGAAGCTCGTCCTGCAGCGACTCTCGCGTCTGTGCGTCCAGCGCAGCAAATGGTTCGTCCATCAGCAATACTTCGGGATCGAATGCCAAGCTGCGGGCGATCGCGACTCGCTGCTTCATTCCACCGGACAACTCGTGCGGATAGCGATCCGCGAAACCTTGCAGACCGACCAGTTCGAGGTAATGCTCGGCGAGTTCGCGTCGCTCGCTCTTCTTCACGCCCTTCGCCTCGAGTCCGAACTCGATATTGTGACGTGCAGTTCGCCATGGAAGTAGCGCGTATTGCTGGAAGACGATTCCCCGATCCAAGCCTGGGCCCGTGATCTGCTTGCCGTCCAGAAGGATTCGACCGGACGTGGGTGAACTGAGTCCTCCGAGGAGGTCCAGCAGAGTCGACTTGCCGCAACCACTCGGCCCGACGAGGACCAGGAACTCCCCCGGCGCCACGTCGATGTTGATGTCCTCGACCGCGGTGAAAACTTCGTCGGTCCCACGAATGTCGAATTGTTTGGTGACGTGCTCGAGCCGTAGTTTCGGTTCTGTGCTCATTTTGCTGCCTCCAGTGCCTGTCCGTCAGCGCCGCTGTCGGGTGAATACGTTCCGTTGGCGTACGGGTTGAATTCGTTGGTGTAGATGTCCGACGGCTTCAACTTTCCTTCTTCGAGTTCACCGTTACGGGTGAGCCAGTCGATCCACGTGCTGATCTCGGTATCGGTGATGGTTCCGCCGGGACCGGCAACTCCTGGGCTCTTCCAGTAGCTGATGAGCTTGGTGTCCTCGTTGCGTCCGCGGCTGTTGATGATCGACGTCAGCTTCGCGATCACTTCTTCTCGTGGGTGCGTCTGGGTCCAGCGAATGGCCCGTGCTGTTCCCTGTACGAAATCGGCGACCGCCTCCTTGTTCTGCGCGATGTAGTCGTCACGGAACACCAACGTGCCGTAGGTGAACGAGCCGAACAGCGATTCGTCGGTGAACAGCTCGCGAAGACCACCGCGTTCGAGCGCTGAGTCACGGAAGACCGAGCCGAGGGTGGCGACATCGATCTGTCCCTGCCGCAGCGCCTGTTCCGTGTTGACCGGCGGAACGACGATCAATTCAACCTGCTTGATCTCGTCAGGCGTAAGTCCCTGCCGCGCAAGCCATTCACGGACGACGAACTCGTGGTGCGCACCAAGGGTGTTCATCCCGACCTTCTTGCCGATCAAGTCCTTCGCCGACTTGATCGGACTGTCGTCGAGTACGTAGTACCCGTTGAAGCTCTCCTTGTCGGAGCCGTAGTACCCGATGACCGAGGTGATCGGTGAACCCGCGGAAGCCAACTTCACCACCGCACCGTTGAACGCTCCGCCGAACTCGGTTTGACCGGTCGCTGCGTTCTGAATGCTCTGAGGGCCGCTGGTCGTATCGCCGATCCAGTTGAGCTCCACGTCGTTGAAGTAACCGAGGTCAGCGGCCAGTTCGGGGTAGATGACCTGTCCGGTGCTGCCCTCGTACCGCAGGACGGTCTTGCCGTCGGCGGTCTTGACGACTTCGTCGGAGGAGCCCGAGCAGGCAACGGCAAGGCTGGACAGAGTGACAAAGGCGACGGCCGCGGCTACCGAGCGCGCGAAACGAGGGCGAATCATGAAGTTGCTTCCTGTAGAAGATGATTGGTTCAGTTCTCGGCTACACCTGTCCGGAGCGCCGTATGCGGCGCTCGGCACAGGCAGGTGTGGGGAATGTCAGTTCAACGACAACAGTTGAGCGACATGAGCGGGAAAGACCGAAACACGTGAGACTCCAATGAATGTGAAGACAGAATCGAGCCGTTAGCAGTGCCGAAACCATACGTCGGCACCCACTACCTGGGTCAACGGTTACATTCATGCCGGATTTAATGTGTGAGGTCCGTATCATGAGGGCATGCTTTCGCCGACGACTGCGCAGGACTTCGAGCAACACCGTGGCCACCTGACGTCGGTGGCCTACCGTCTCACCGGAAGTTTCAGCGACGCTCAGGATGCGGTGCAGGAGGCATGGATACGCTTGCAAGTCGCACAATCGAGACAAGGAAGCGACCTCGAGATCCGGGAGCTGCGCGGATGGCTCACCACTGTTGTCGGTCGGATCTGCCTCGATCATCTCAAATCGGCCGCAGTCAGAAGAGAAAGCTATGTCGGACAGTGGCTTCCGGAGCCGATCGTCACGCCCGTCGACGCCACCGCGGGCACACCCTCAGCGACACCCGATCCGCTGGAGTACGTCGTGAGGCAGGAACAGAATCGTTTTGCGGCCCTCGTCGTCCTGGACACCCTTACTCCCGCTCAGCGCGTTGCCTTCGTCCTGCATGACGGCTTCGACGTGCCCTTCGCCGAGGTTGCGCGCATCCTCGACATCGAAGTAGCCACTGCCCGTCAGTTGGCCTCGCGGGCCCGTAAAGCCGCAGCGTCGGCGCCGGTCCCGGTCAGTAGCGAGGAGCATGCTGCCGCCGTCGAGCGATTGGTGACGGCTATCGCGAGTGGAGATCTGAACGCCGTGATCGATGCACTCGATCCCGATGCCGTCCTGATCGGTGACGCAGGCGGAACGACCCGCACGGCTGTCAACATTGTGCGCGGCAGCGATCGTGTGGCGCGGTTCTACCTGGGATTGGCCCGCAAGTACGGACCGGCAGCGGTGTTCTCGATGTCACCGGTTCTCGTCAACGGACGGCTCGGCGGTGTATTCGCCGGCTCACCAGGGGATGACCAGTACCCGCAGTTCGCCGCTCGCGTTGCCGGCTTCACTGTCCGCGACGGAGTTGTGTGCGCAGCCTACGATATTGCGAATCCAGCCAAGTTCAGCGCTGTGCCGATGCTCGATCACACCGAACCCGAACGCACGTAACGAGACTCCCATTCCTCGAGGTGTGATCTGGACACCTGCGTTCCGAACCACAGTCGGTGCAGTACATCCGATCCCAGATGATGCAATTCGGTGTGCGTCCTCCACTGCTGCGACGCCCACTCGGGTTCGTTGTGGGCGGCGTCGATCCCGGCCATCGCGCTACCTCGCAGTTCGAAGTCCAGGTCCCGTCGAAGCTCCGAAAGCTCCAACCAATTCGCCTGTGGTGCATAGTGCCTCGCGCGGATTTCGGTCAGCAGCTTGAACAGGACGCTACTCGCCCGTTCGTCGACCCAGATCAGAGTGCGTCGATGCGCACCGCGCCCCACCGTCCACAGGACCACCAACGCCACGACGACGCCGATTGCCGTCTCGAGCATGCGGCTGAGGATCAGATGTTGGACGGTCCCGTGCGCACCACCGGCCGCGCCGAGGAGAATCGCGAGGGCGGTGATGAAGATGACGGCTATCCCGTAATTCCGCACCAGGAACAGCTCGATCCCGGCCATCAGGACAGCAAGTACCGCCACCAACCACAGACCGGTCGGACTCCAGGCGTAGATGGCACCCAACAGAATCAAGCCGAGGACGGTTCCGCCGATGCGGTGAATTCCGCGATAGGTGCCCAGTATTCGATCCGGTCCTTGATGAAGGACCATCGCCGCGGCGATCACCGCCCAGT
Source organism: Rhodococcus sp. AQ5-07 (assembly GCF_009707305.1). Lineage (NCBI taxonomy): Bacteria > Bacillati > Actinomycetota > Actinomycetes > Mycobacteriales > Nocardiaceae > Rhodococcus > Rhodococcus sp. AQ5-07. The sequence continues at coordinate 3,425,341 of NZ_CP046099.1, forward strand.
CCGGGCGATCGATGCCGAGCAGGACGGTGAGGGTTCCCGCGGCCATGCAGGCAATGGACAGCCGAAGTGCCGTGACCGACGCTCGGCTGGACGGATTGCAGGCGCGGAGGAACCGATATCGGATCGTCGGATCGGGCAGAGGCGGGTGAGCCCCGACCTCGTCGACATCGAACGCGGGGTCCGCCATGAGCTCCGGATCGTGGTCGTCGGAGATCGCTCTGGCCATCGAGATCTGCGCTCGTTCGAGTTCACGGGTCAACGGGTGGTCTTTCCCGACGATTGCGCCGCGGTAAAGGCACTGCCACGCGTCGTGCAGCCGAAGTGCTGCAGCGTGGCGTTTGTCTCGTGTGAGTTCGGGTGGGGCGTACGCCGCCTGAGCGTCCGTGTACTCCGCAACGGCCGATACGGCTGCCTGTACAGCGCTGCGTTCGACAGCTCTCGGTGCCCACACGATTCCCGTCATCGAGATGACCACCGCGCTGATCCCACCGATTGCCGTCCACATCGCGACCTCGACCGGCGGCTGGCCGGGAGTGGCGATCACGGAGCTGATCTCGGTGGTGAGCAACAGAAAGAACGCGCCCGGTGGACCCAATCGAAGCGCGTCGACGGTGAAGGCGCAGGTCGACACCACGACGGCCATGATCAGCACGACAAAGTCGAGCAGCACCGTCGGCGCTCCCTCGGCGATGGCTCGGTGGACGGGCTCACCCACTGATGCCCCGATGAAGGACAGGATCGTCAGCGCCGTCGCGGCGATACCGACTGCCTTCCACCTGCTCCGGTACGGACGACCCTCACCGTAGATCGATGCAAATGCACCGAGGCCGACCAGGAGCGAAGCAGACCCGAATCCGAGCAGTGTGGCGATGGCCGCCGGAATCGCCAGGGCGAGGGCGACGCGAACCGCTCCGGGGTACCTGTTTCCCACCGGCGGCAATCCGAACAGGACGCTGCGCGCCGGCCGCGGAGCCGGGAGGTTGGACTCGTGACCCGCTGATGTTTCTTCGGGGTCCACTGCCCATCCTTCGCGCCGGCCTGTTCGTGTCTGTGTCCTCCCATTCTTGCGGGCGGCCGACGTGGAATTCGAGGCGGGTCCGGAGGTCGATTCGACCACCCTGTTATTGACACTCTGTCAACAGTGTGGATGATAGGTGGAGTCGGATCCGCTCGCGGGTCGCACTTCATCGATCGGGAGAATCACGATGACGCAAGGATCTACCGCAACCCGAACCACCGAACGCCGGCCCCCGTGGATGGACGACGAATTGGAGGCCGTGGCCGACCTGGCAAGGAACTTCTTCGCCAAACACGTCACACCGCATCAGAAACGCTTCGCGTCCCAGGGTTTTCCCGACAAATCCGCATATCGGGAACTCGGGACGCTCGGGCTCGCCGGCATGTCGATCCCCACCGAGTACGGCGGCGGAGGAGGAACGTTTGCGCACGACGCCGTGCTGTTCCACGAGCAGGTCATGGCGGGTGATCATTCACTCCAACTCGGCGTGCACTCGGGAATCGTGCCGCACTACCTCAATGCCTACGCCGATCACGAGCACAAACTGCGCTGGCTACCGAAGCTGGTGAGTGGCGAGTGGGTGGGCGCAATCGCCATGACCGAGCCCGGCACCGGATCCGACTTGCAGAACATCACCACCCGCGCCGTCCGCGACGGTGACGACTACCTGATCAGCGGCGCAAAGACATTCATCTCGAACGGTCGCAATTGTGATCTGGTGATCATTGCCGCCAAGACCGATCCCGGTCTCGGAGCGCGTGGAGTGTCGCTCATCGTGGCCGAGGTCGATGACAACACACCGGGTTTCGAGCGCGGGCGAATACTCGAGAAGGTCGGACAGAAGGGCCAGGACACCACCGAGCTGTTCTTCGACCGCTTGCGGGTGCCTGCAACAAACCTGCTCGGGGACCGCGAAGGCACAGGGTTTGCCCAGCTGATGCAGCAGCTACTGCCCGAACGATTGATCTGTGGGGTTGCAGCCACTGCGGCAATGGAGCGTGCCGTCGCCCTCACCGTCGAGTACACCAAATCCCGAAACATGTTCGGACAAACGCTCTTCGATCTGCAGAACACCCGCTTCGAACTTGCCGAGTGTGCGTCCATCGCTCGTATCTCACGAACGTTCATCGACGACTGCATCGTCAAATATCTTGCCGGGCAACTCGATGCGACTACCGCCGCGATGGCCAAGTACTGGCTCACCGATCAGCAGTGCGCCGTGATCGACCGCTGCGTGCAACTACACGGCGGGTACGGCTACATACTCGAATATCCCATCGCTCAGATGTACGCCGACGCTCGTATTCAGCGAATCTACGCCGGATCGAACGAAGTCATGAAGGACCTCGTGGCGAGATCACTCTGAGCAATCAGGAATCCGCCTCGCACGCCGGCAGAACGTCACGCACGATGGCGAGCAAACTGCGTACCAGCAGAAGGTGCACCTGTTCGCGGTCGAGCGCTCCCGTCACCAACCACTGCTTACTGGCGGCCTTCGCCAATCCTCCGTACGCCACGATCATCGAATGAACAGCAGCCTCGCTGCCTTCGCTCGGTCGAATCTCGAGCGCATCCATCATGCGTCGCGCAGCAACGTCGTCAGCGTCCTGCAGGATCCGGTCCATCTCGGGGTCACGGCGGAGGTCGTCGGACATGACTGTCGAGATCCACATGTCGCGATGACGCCAGGCGACGTCGAGCCACCGATCGATCACGGCGCCGATCCGCTTCTCCTGGCTCGCCGATCGCGGAATGCGGTCCACCGCCACTTCGGGAATGAAGACGAATCGCCGCACGACGTCGAGGTACAACTCCCGCTTGGAGCCGAAGTAATGATTGAGCAGCGGACGACCGACCCCGGCCGCCTTGGCCAACTCGGTCATCGAGACGTCGGCAAAAGACTTCTCCTCGAAAACCTTTGCCGCGCTGACAATGATCTGCTCACGCCGGTCTTCAGGACCGAGACGCTTTCCGCTTGTGGCCGACGCGGACGTCATTCTTTTCTCGCGGGCGTGCTGTTGACCGTCGCCTGCGCTTCGACCATGAGCGAAATGTGTTCCACCAAACGCTTTCGAGAGATCTTGGAGGACGGGGTGTGCGCCTGATAGATGAACGCGAGGGCACCGAACAGCCCCACCGAATTGAGTTCGGAGTTCGCGGAGTCGGTTGCCTCGCCGCCGTACATCAGCTCGAGCGACGCGGAGATCGGATTGGTGAACTCCGCCATCAATTCTCGCCCTCGATCCCACAGCGCAGGTTCCGCCTGGGATTCGACGAACATGATGCGTCCACGGCGCGGATCCTTGAATACGTAGGTGGTGAAGGCCTTCACCACGTGACGGATCAGCGCCGACGGTTCGGAAGGTGCCGCCTCGAGAGCGTCCAGAATAGTGTCACGCGCCCCGAGAACGACCTCGTCGAGCACGGCGACCAGCAGTTCGTCACGATTGGCGAAGCTCTCGTAGAAGTACCGTTCGGTCAGCGCAGCCTCGCGGCAGGTCGCACGCATGGTCGCGGCGGCCGCACCCTCGGTGCCCATGATCTGCAACCCGGCTTCGATCAGCTGTGCCCGGCGCGCGGCGCGGCGATCTTCTGGTTCCTGCCCACGCCACCTGCGCGGGCCGGTGCGCCGAGCCTCGGTATCCGTCATGTCCCCATGTTCTCACTGACCGGCAGTGCTCTCGACCTCAGGTTATCGCGGCGACCTCGGCAAGCGAACTGACATCGCACGATGTCAATCAATTCAATTCTGACATCAATCGCTGTTGACATCACTTGATGTCAGACTTACTCTTCGTTCAGTTGTTCACGCACCAATCAGGAGGCGTCACACATGGTCGACATCGACCCAACCTCGGGGCCATCGGCCGGTGACGAGGAAACTCGAACTCGCCGAACACGAGTCGTCGTCATCGGAGCCGGTTTCGGCGGCATCGGAACGGCTGTCCGCTTGAAGCAGTCCGGGATCGACGACTTCGTCGTTCTGGAACGGGGTGCGGAGCCCGGGGGGACCTGGCAGGTCAATACCTACCCCGGTGCACAGTGCGACATCCCGTCGATTCTGTACTCGTTCTCGTTTGCGCCCAATCCGAACTGGACGCGGCTGTATCCGCTACAGCCCGAGATCTACGACTATCTCCGGGATTGCGTCCGTCGCTTCGGACTGGCCGGTCATTTCCACTGCAACCAGGACGTGACAGAAGCTTCGTGGGACGAGCAAGCCCAGATCTGGCGGGTACACACTGCGGAAACCGTCTGGGAGGCACAGTTCCTGGTCGCGGCCACCGGCCCGTTCAGTGCCCCCGCCACACCCGACCTTCCCGGGCTCGAATCGTTTCGTGGTCAGATGTTCCACACCGCGGACTGGAACCACGACCACGACCTTCGCGGTGAGCGGATAGCCGTGGTCGGCACCGGCGCCTCTGCGGTGCAGATCATCCCCAGACTGCAACCGCTCGCGGACACGTTGACCGTGTTCCAGCGGACACCGACGTGGATCCTGCCGCATCCGGATCAGCCGATGACCGGCTGGCCAAGCGCTCTCTTCGAGCGGGTGCCGCTCACCCAACGACTGGCACGCAAGGGACTCGACCTGCTTCAAGAAGCCCTGGTACCCGGATTCGTGTACAAGCCGTCACTGCTCAAAGGGCTGGCCGCGCTCGGTCGAGCACACCTTCGCCGGCAGGTGCGGGACCCGGAGCTTCGCGCAAAGCTGCTCCCCCACTACGCATTCGGATGCAAGCGTCCAACGTTCTCGAACACCTACTATCCCGCGCTGGCGTCACCCAATGTGGAGGTGGTGACGGACGGAATCGTCGAGGTGCAGGAGCGCGGAGTTCTCACCGCGGACGGCGCCTTCCGGGAAGTCGACACCATAGTCATGGGAACCGGCTTTCGGATGGGAGACAACCCGTCTTTCGACATCATCCGAGGCCAGGACGGCCGCAGCCTCGCGCAGACGTGGAACGGCAGTGCCGAGGCCTTCCTCGGCACCACTATCAGCGGTTTTCCGAACTTCTTCATGATCCTCGGCCCCAATTCCGTGGTCTACACCTCGCAGGTCGTCACGATCGAAGCCCAGGTCGAGTACATCGTGAGCTGCATTCTTCAAATGGACGAGCGCGGCATCGGCAGCATCGACGTCCGCGCTGACGTGCAACGCGAGTTCGTACGCGCGACAGACCGCCGACTCGCCACCAGCGTGTGGAACGCCGGGGGGTGCAGTAGTTACTACCTCGTCGACGGCGGCCGCAACTACACCTTCTATCCCGGATTCAACCGATCATTCCGCGCCAGGACCAAACGAGCCGACCTCGCTCACTACGCGCAGGTACAACCCGTCTCGTCCGCAGCACTCACCACTGCTCGAGAAACCGTGAGGATCCGATAATGCTCGGCATCAACGCCTTCCGAGGCACACCCGTCGTCGCACCGTCCGGCGCTCGCCGCTACACCGACGAAGCACATGCGATCGCCGCCCGTGACGTCGATTTCGACTGGGACGGCGTACCACTGCATTACGTGCCGAACGAACCGATGGTCACCCACGTCATCAACTTCATGCATCTCGTGTTACCCGAGGGAGAGCGGGCCATGTCCGCAACGCTCGCCGAAGCACTCCCGCTCATCGAGGACACCCGCCTGCACGAAGAGGTGGTGGGATTCGTCGGCCAGGAAGCAACACACGCGTCGTCGCACAAAGGTGCACGCGAGCATCTTGCGGACCTCGGCATGGACATGAAACCGATGTCACGCCGGATGGACTGGCTCGTGGACAAGATATTGGGCGACAAAGGATTGACCGGAAAAGCCAAGCACGCCTGGCTCTGTGAACGTCTCGGCTTGTTTGCCGCCATGGAGCACTACACGGCAGTGGTCGGGGAATGGCTGCTCACCGATCCCGCCCTCGAAGATGCCGGCATGCACCCGATGATGCTCGACATGGTGAAGTGGCACGGCGCCGAGGAAGTCGAACACCGCAACGTAGCCTTCGACGCCTACATGTACGTGGACGGCAGCTACGCCAGACGTGTTCGCACGGCGCTGCTGGCCAGCTTCACGTTGTTCGTGCTGTTCATCGCCTCGATGAACTACCTGTTCCGACAGGACCCGTCCGCGACGAAAGGCCGACTGTGGCCTCTCCAACTGATAAGCGCCACCCGTCGTGGCCTGGTACCCAACATGAAATTCCTGATCACCGAGATTCCTCCGTATCTGCGGCCGAGCTTCCATCCTTCCCAGATCGGGGACATGGACGTCGCCATGCGTTACCTCGCTCGCTCGCCTGCTGCCAATCGTTCTTCCGAAGCGAGCGCAGGATGAACAAGACGACTGCCGACAGTTCCCACGACGCACCCGACTTCACACCGACCCGGTCGTTGAGGTTTGCCGCGCAAGCCACCGGCGCATACCGCCGAATCTTTGCAGCAAGTCCAGCAGCGCACATACTTTCGCGCCCCAGCCCGGTCCGCTACAGCGGGTTCGACATGACTCTGGACGTGAAGTCCGTCCGGTCAGAGTGCGACGACGTCCTGAGTGTCACCTTGACCCCGAGGGAAGGAATCACCCTTCCGTCGTGGATTCCCGGCGCCCACCTCGACATCTTTCTCCCCTCGGGAAGGCAACGACAGTATTCGCTGTGCGGCGACCCCGACGACTTGTCCTCGTATCGGATCGCCGTCCGGAGGATCGACGAGGGTGGGGGCGGCTCGCGCGAGATACACGAGTCGCTGAAACCCGGCATGGTTGTGGACGTCCGAGGGCCACGCAACGCATTTCCGTTTGTCGCTGCTCCGTCGTACCTCTTTGTTGCGGGCGGAATCGGGATCACTCCGCTCCTTCCCATGGTGCAACGTTGTCACCGCCGCGGAATCCCATGGCGTTTGGATTATCTCGGACGAACTCGGACGGCCATGCCATTTCTCGACGAGATCGAGGAATACTCCAGCGGCCGGGTAACCATCCGACCGGACGACGAGTTGGGCCCGACGGATATCGAAACACTGGTCGCTGCTGCGGATCCCGGTGCCGCGGTGTACACGTGCGGACCGGCGCCGCTGATGAACATGGTGCGCGCGGCGACCTTCGCCGGCAATCCGACCGGATCGGTGCACAGCGAGAGGTTCTCCCCACTCCCGGTAGTCGACGGCAAGGAGTTCACGGTGCATCTGGCGCGCACCGGTCTCACCGTCGATGTGGGCGAGTCCGAAAGTGCTTTGGCTGCGATACGACGTGCACTTCCCGGAGTCGCGTATTCCTGCCAACAGGGCTTCTGCGGTACGTGCAAGGTTCGGGTGCTCTCAGGGAGCGTCGATCATCGAGACACCTTGCTCACCGAATCCGAACGTGCCGATTCGATGTTGACCTGTCGATCACGTTCCACCGGTGCATCTTTGGTGGTGGACCTGTGAGGGGAAAATTCTCTCTTGCGGCAGCCGACGCAGACTTCGTCCGATCCGCGCCGCTGGTGATCACTCACCGGATCGAATCCGAAGCGACGTGCGAAAGCTTGTGGCAGACGTTGACCGCGGACGGAGCGCTCACGTCGTGGGCGCGCGGGATCACCGGAGCCGACTGGACCTCGGCCAGACCATTCGGCATCGGGACTACCCGAACCGTGCGCGCCGGCGCTTTTGCTGCACTGAACGAGAGATTCTTCCGCTGGGACGAGGGGCACCGAATGACGTTCTACGTGGAGTCGGCGTCACTGCCGGGGTTCAAACGCTTCGCCGAAGATCTGGTGCTGGAACCGACTTCGACTGGCAGCCGCCTCACCTGGACGTTCGCTGTCCAAGCGCAGCCGTTGTTCGCCCCGATTCTGTCTCTGTCCCGACCGATCCTCGAACGCGTCACTCGCAGCTGGGCCGACGGCGCCGTTCACCACACACTTCAAGGAACTCCACGATGACGGCGACCGAGATCGACACGACTACACAGGCGTCCGACGACACGGTGACACAGGCAGTGCGCGACGCCCGAACTGCTTCCGAGTGGTGGGCAGAACTGACATTCGAGCAACGCGCTCGTCGACTGGATCGGTGGCGTGGAATCATCGCTCGTCGAGCATCCGAACTCGCCGACGTCGTGCACCGGGACATGGGCAAGCCGCACCCTGACGCGATGCTCGAAATCGCCATGGCACTCGAACATCTCGCGTGGGCGTCGAAGAATGCCCGAAAGGTATTGGGCAGGCGCAGCGTCCGCTCCAGTTTGTTGACGGTCAATCAGGCCGCCTCGGTGGAGTATCGACCTCTCGGGGTGATCGGTGTGATCGGTCCGTGGAACTATCCGGTCTTCACCCCGCTCGGTTCGCTCTCGTTCTCGCTGGCTGCAGGCAATGCCGTGGTCTACAAGCCGAGTGAGTTCGCCCCGGCAGTCGGGCAATGGTTGGTCCGAGCGTTTGCCGAGGTCGTCCCTGAACATCCTGTGCTGCAAGTTGTCACAGGCGACGGTTCGGTCGGCGCGGCACTGTGCCTGGCCGGTGTCGACAAGATCGGGTTCACCGGATCGACCGCGACGGGCAAGAAAGTCATGGCAGCGTGCGCCGAGACCCTCACACCGGTGTTGATGGAATGTGGCGGTAAGGACGCGCTCATCCTTGATGCCGACGGAAATGTTGGTGCCGCCGCGGATGCTGCGGTGTGGGGCGCATTGTCCAACTCCGGTCAAACCTGTCTGGGCGTCGAGCGTGTATACGTGCACGAACAGGTCTACGACGAGTTTATCGACAAGACAATCACTTTGGCTGCCCGAGTTCATGCCGGTCCGGGTGCCGAGGACAAGATCGGTCCGATCACCATGCCCGCGCAAGTGGCTGTAATCCGGCGCCACATCGACGACGCGATGTCGCGGGGTGGACGTGTCGTTCTCGGAGGGCTCGGCTCGATCTCCGGCCAGTACGTGCAACCGACCATCATGGTCGACGTCCCCGAAGACAGCCTCGCCGTCACGGAGGAAACTTTCGGCCCGACGATGACGATCACCAAGGTCGCCTCGATGGACGAGGCGGTGGAGTTGGTCAATGCGTCGCCATATGCATTGGGAGCAAGCGTGTTCGGCAAGCATGGAGTGGCTGTTGCCGATCGGCTCCGATCCGGAGGAGCGTCGGTGAACTCTTACGTGATGTATGCCGCGGTTCCCAACCTGCCACTGGGTGGGGTCGGAGCATCTGGTTTCGGACGCGTTCACGGCCCAGATGGTCTGAAGGAGTTCACCTATGCCCGGTCGATGACCAGGCAACGATTCCGTTCGCCCCTACCACTGACGACGTTTCGACGGACCGCCCGAATCGACTGGCTGGTCAAGGTTCTCATCCGCGCTCTACACGGAAGGCACTGAAGCAATGACGGGACGCATGTCCGCAATTGCGGGAACAGTCCGCGATCTGGGCATTCCACTGCCCGGACGCCGAATCGACTACGACGTCGCCGGAAAGGTCGTGCTGATCACCGGCGGAGGCGACGGTATCGGTTCCGCGCTGGCGCGCACTCTCCACCGGCGTGGGGCCACCGTGGCGCTGGTCGACGTCAACGAAAGTTCATTGGCAACGGCCGAGCGCTCATTCGAGTCACAGCGAGTCGTGACGGTGACGGCCGATGTCCGAGATCGGGACGGCATGACCGCAGCCGTGCAAACGATCATCGAGCAGCTGGGCAGAATCGACGTCGTGGTGGCCAACGCCGGAATCACCCCTCCCCCGGCAACATTGCGCCAGATCGATCCCGACGCATTCGATCGCGTGCTCGACGTCAATCTCACCGGCGTCTTCAACACAGTGCATCCGACCATCGACGAGGTGATCCGCAACAGTGGGCACGTCGTCGTCGTGTCATCGGCAGCGTCGTTCGCCCCCGGTTTGGGCGGCGCTTCGTACATGATCAGCAAGGCTGGGGTCGAAGCGCTCGGCCGGGCGCTGCGTCTCGAGGTTGCCGGCTACGGCGCCACTGCCGGCATCGCGTACTTCGGGATGGTGGATACACAACTTGCACGCGCCACACTCGACGACGACGAGATCGGGCGCAAACTCGACGCTCGACTACCCGGTCCCCTCCGTCATCGAATCTCCCCGGACCGTGCCGCCACGGTGATCGCAGACGCGATCGCGCGCCGCGCCGCGCGGACCCTTGCCCCCGCTGCCTGGGAACCCTGGGCGTGGGGACGCGGATTCATCAATGTCCTGGCCGACGGCTATCTGGCCAGGGACAAACAGGCACACGACCTGATCCGCGAACTCGAAGACAGAACCACCGCTGCGGCCCCGACGAATGCATCAGCCCTGACAAAGGCATCCAGGAGATCATCATGACCACGTTGTGTGCAGCCTTCCAGCGAGTGTCGGCGGTAGCGCCCGACTCGGTGGCCCTGCGAGACATCGGCGATGCGCGAACACTGACGTGGCGCGAGTACGCCGAACAGGTCCGCGAGGTTGCCGCGGGATTGGCCGGAATCGGCGTGGGACACGGCGATACGGTTGCCCTGATGATGAGTAACCGCATCGAGTTCTATCCGATCGACGTCGGTGCCCAACATCTCGGCGCGACGTCCTTCTCCATCTACAACACGTCGGCACCCGAAGCCATCCGTTACATCCTCGCCAATTCGGGTGCACGGGTTCTCGTCTGCGAAGACCGGTACGTGGATACGGTCCGCCGCTCGGGCGCCACACTCGAGACGATCGTCGTCGTCGACGCGCAATCGCATGTCCACCAGCCCGGCACTGTGACCCTGGAGCAGATGAAGGATTCTGCCGCATCGGATTTCGATTTCGAGGGCACCTGGCGTGCGGTGAAACCGAACGACGTCGCCACGTTGATCTACACCTCCGGCACGACCGGCAACCCCAAGGGCGTCGAGACGACTCATGCATGCCTGTTGTTCGAAACCAACGCCGTAAGCGCTGTACTCCCCGTCGAATTCGGTGACCGCATCACCTCGTACATGCCGTCGGCGCACATAGCCGATCGGCTCACCTGCCTGTACATGCAAATGGTGTTCGGCACCCAGATCACTGTCGTGCCGGATCCGAGCCAGGTAGCGGCCGCGCTTCCGGACTGTCGCCCCACGATCTGGGGCAGCGTCCCCCGTGTGTGGGAAAAGCTGAAAGTTGCAGTCGAATCGGCTGTCGCCAACGAACCGGACGACGCGCGGCGAGCGGCGTTGCAGTGGGCACTCGACGTCGGTCGCACTCGTCTCGCACACTTGCGAGCCGGTGAAACAGTCCCCGCCGAACTGGAAGCGGACTACGCCCGAGCCGATACGATGGTCCTGTCCGCTCTGCGTGCGAAACTCGGCTTTGCCGAACTGAAGTGGGCCATCTCTGGCGCCGCACCGATTCCGCCGGAAACCTTGGCATTCTTTGCGGCCCTGGGAGTTCCGATCTCGGAGATCTGGGGAATGTCCGAGCTGACATGCATCGCGAGCACCGCGCCGGCCGAGCCGACCAAGCTCGGAACGGTCGGAAAGTTGCTCCCAGGCATGGAAATGCGCATCGAGGCGGACGGCGAGCTACTGGTTCGAGGACCGTTGGTCATGAAGGGGTACCGCGGCGAACCCGCAAAAACGGCCGAAGCGATCAGTGCAGACGGGTGGCTCTCGACCGGAGATGTCGTCACCGCCGACGCCGACGGCTACCTCACGGTGATCGATCGCAAGAAGGAGTTGATCATCAACGCGTCGGGAAAGAACATGTCACCGGCTGCCATCGAGACGGCAGTGAAGACGTCGTCGTCGTTGATCGGTGAGGTCGTGACGATCGGAGACGGCCGAAAGTTCAACACAGCGTTGATCACTCTCAGCGCCGACGCCGCGGTCGGAGCGGCACGCTCACTGGGACTTGCGGCCGAGGCCGCGGTACTCGCCAAGGACGCTCGGATCGTCGACGTCGTTGCAACTGCTGTCGCCGAGGGAAACTCGCGTCTGTCGAGGGCCGAGCAGATCAAGCGGTTTCACGTACTCACCATGTTCTGGGAGCCAGGCGGCGACGAGCTGACACCGACGATGAAGCTCAGGCGCAAGCCGATAGCCGAGAAGTACGCGTCCGAAATTGCAGCCCTCTATGCGGATTCGGTCGTTGAGGACGTCTACGAGCCTGCACCCTGCGCATAGATCAGCGTCTCGGTGGCCTTGACCACAAACGTAGCGGCCGATCCCGGAACCAGATCGAGTTCGGCCGCTGCGCTCGCCGTGATGTCGGCAGACAAGCCGGGCTGGCCGGCTTCGTCCTCCGCTCGCACTCGGACGACATCGCCTCGGTTTTCGATCTCCGCGATCGTAACCGCAAACGCATTTCGTGGGCTGCCGTGCGGCGGATCCAGGAAGACCGACACTGCTCGCGGCTCGAAGACCGCCACGGCGGCACTGCCGGCCGGTAGGTCGGTCTCCGTCTGGCCCGCGATATCCACCCCGACCGGACTTCTGAGCACTCCGTCTCCGGCCATCGTGCCGCTGCGCAAGTTGATTCCGGCGATGCGTGCTGCGAATGCACTACGCGGGCGGGTCAGAACTGTTCGTACGTCACCACGTTCGACGACCCGGCCACCGTCCATGACGACAACCGTGTCGGCCAGCGCCAGTGCGTCCAGAGCGTCGTGCGTGACGAGTACGGCAGTGCGATCGCCGGTCCTGAGCACTCGGCGCAGTAACGACCGCAGCGCGGGGGCGGAGGCGACATCGAGCGCGGACATCGGTTCGTCGAGTAGAAGCAGTTCGGGTTCAGCAGCCAATGCCCTCGCCACTGCAACCCGTTGCGCTTGGCCACCGGAGAGTTGTGAAGGCTTGCGGTCAGCCAAATCGCCGGCGTCGACTGCGTCCAGCCAATGGCGCGCGGACTCGGCGGAATCGCGACGCGACCGCCCTGCACTGCGCGGCGCGAACGCCACGTTCGCAGCCGCACTGAGATGGGGAAAGAGAAGTGCCTCTTGCGCGAGTAGGGCAGTGCCGCGCCGATGGGGTGCCAACACGACTCCCCTACGGGTATCGGTGAGAACGCGGGAATTGAGTTCGATCAACCCGCGCTGCGGATGATGCAGTCCGGCAACCGCCGCCAGTACCGTCGACTTGCCGGCGCCGTTCGGCCCGAGGATGGCGGTCACCTCGCCCGCCGCTACGTCGAACGTCGCAACGACGTCGCGCTCCGGAATCTCGATGTCGACGTGGAGGCCACTCACAACGAACCCGCCGATCCGCGTCCACGCACCGCAACCACGATGACCACCGCGACTACGACCAGCACCAGCGAAAGCGCCACCGCTGCATCCGGATCGGTCTCACGCTGGAGATAGATTTCCAGCGGCAGGGTACGCGTCACCCCTTGCAGACTTCCCGCGAAGGTCAGCGTCGCACCGAATTCCCCCAGCGCTCGAGCGAAAGCCAGAACTGCCCCTGACACCAGACCGGGAAGCACCAGCGGCAGAGTCACCCGGCGAAGCACAGTGGTCGGGCGGGCTCCGAGCGTCGAGGCAACGGCCTCGTATCTTGTACCCGCAGTGCGTAGTGCACCTTCGAGGCTGACGACGAGGAACGGTAGCGCAACAAACGTCTGCGCCAGGACCACCGCGGTTGTCGAGAATGCTATCTGGATGCCGAGCACTTCCAACTGCTCACCGATCAACCCTTTGCGCCCGAACGTGTACAGCAACGCGATACCGCCCACCACGGGCGGCAGAACCAGCGGGAGCAGAATCAAGGATCGAAGAACGGACAGTCCCCGAAAATGACTGCGCGCCAACACCGCGGCCATCGGTACCCCGAACAGGATGCACAGCAGCGTGCTCATTGCCGCTGTCTTCAAACTCAGTTTCAACGCGGCAACCGACGATTCGGAAGTCACGAGTTCCCAGAACTGCGACCACTGCACGGTGGCCAGCATCGCCGCCAAGGGCGCGATGACAAACGCTCCGCCGATCAGCGCCGGAAGGTAAATCCATACCGGCAACCCGAGCGGAGCCCGGACTGCCGGTCTTAGGTGTGTCACGGGGCAGCGAATCCCGCGTCACTCAGAACTGCCAGGCCCTTGGGCCCCTTGACGAGATCGACGAACTTGGTTGCCGTTTCCGAATTCTTCGAATCCTTCAGCACCGCAATCCGGTACAGGTTGACCACCGTGGTGGCTTCCGGGAACGCGACCGTCTGCACCTTGTCACCCGCGGACTTCGCGTCGGTGACGTAAACGATGCCGGCATCGGCCTGCCCGGACGTCACCTTGTTGAGAACGTCGGTCACCGACGATTCCTCACTGACGGGCGAGAGGGTCTCACCTGTGGCCGTCTCGACCTTCTTCGTAGCCGCGCCACACGGGACCTGCGGAGCGCAGATCACCAGTTGTGTCCCCTCCTTTGCCAGATCGGCGAAGGACGCGATGCCCTTCGGATTGCCAGGCGGTACAACGATCGTCAAGGTATTGCTCGCGAAATCCGAGGGCGACCCCGCGACGACACCGGCATCGGTGGCCTTGGTCATGTTGGCGGCGTCAGCCGAGGCGAACACGTCAGCCGGTGCGCCCTGGGTGATCTGGGCGACGAGATCCGAGGACCCGGCAAAGCTGAATGTGACCGATGAACCGGGGTTCTCGGACTCGAACTCCTTGCCGAGTTCGGTGAAGCTGTTCTTGAGTGACGCCGCCGCGAAGACGGTGATGCTTCCCGTGGCACTGTCACTGGAAGTGGTCGTGGTCGGAGCGGCCGACGACGTCTCCGACGACGAATTGTCGGAGGAACTACAACCGGTCACCAGGGCAAGCGAAAAGGCACCTGCTGCAACAAGTCCGACTACACGCTTCACGAATTTCCTCCAGTATGTTCAGAACTACGGCGTTTCCACGATGACCGTGGTGGCCTTCACGATTGCGACTCCGATACTCCCGACCTCGAGTCCGAGCTCCCGAACCGCGTCGGTACTCATCAACGAGACGACAGTGAAGGGCCCACACTGCATTTCGACCTGGGCCATCACCTTGTCGGTGACGACCTTGGTGACGAGGCCGGCGAACCGGTTGCGGGCCGAACTCGCACCCGCGAGCGGATCGGCCGGTGCGGGTCCGGCGTTGGACCGGGCGAAGCCCGCCAACTCGGCACCGTCGATGACCTTGCGGCCGGAGTCGTCCGTCCTCGCGGTGAGAAGCCCACCGTCGACCCACCGTCGAACGGTGTCGTCACTGACACCGAGCAGACCGGCAGCTTCGCGGATTCGAATGTTGGGCACCAGGTGATCGTAGGTCGCAAGTGCGGACCTAACAAGCCGAAATACTCCGCAGATGCGTGAACTAGTCAATCATGATCACGTATCTGCGGAGCATTGTCGATAGTTGCCGTAGACGAGTCAGCGCATCATTCTTCGGCCCAGGGCACGCGGCAGGAGTCGGTGCTGAACCCTTGCTCGGTGATCCCCAACGCCGAATACATCCGGGCGCGCATGTTTTCGAGCCCGATCTGATAGGTCAGTTCCACGACGCCCGCTCGCCCGAACCTGCGCTCGAGATCCGCGACCTGCTCGTCCGTCACCCCGTTCTCCCCGTGCGGGTCACCGGTCATGGCATCGGCGTAGGCGATCGCGGCCCGCTCGTCCTCGCTGTACTTCGGTGAATCCCGGTAATTCGCGATCCCTTTCAGCTTGTCGATGTCCAAACCGTCCAGGCGCGAGAGCATCGTCCCGAAGTCGACACACCACGAGCAGCCGACAGTCCAGGCGACGCGATAGACGGCCAGTTCACGAATGTTCGACGGCAGCACCTTCGACGCCTTCTGCACGGCCATCTCGTGACGGGCAGCCGCGACGAACAATTTCCGATGGTTGGCCAGGACGGCAAAGGGCTCGGGGACTTCGTCGTACTGCCTGGCGGCGAATTTGTATGCCACTTTGATCAACGGACTGGCTTCTGACGGTGTCACTGCGGGAATGCGAGTCATGGCAAGCCTCCGTATGTTCTGGGGCACCGGATTCGATGCTCTCTACAGAGTTGGACGATGGCGGCGATTCAAACGTGACAAGCACCGCGTCCGAGCGGATGTGAGGATGCGGTGTCAGCCGACTAAGCTGCAAAGATGCCTTCGACGCCCCGCAACCGCACCGTCTCGCGTCTGCAGCCGTTCGCATCCACGATCTTCGCCGAGATGACAGCGTTGGCCACACTTCACGACGCGGTCAACCTCGGTCAGGGCTTTCCGGATACCGACGGTCCTGCGGCCATGCTCGAAGTAGCGCGCCGAGCCATCGCCGAGGGCGTCAATCAATACCCGCCCGGTCCGGGCATGCCCGTCTTGCGTCAGGCCATCGCGGAGGATCGGCGCGTCCGTTACGGACTCGACAGTGATCCCGACTCCGAAGTTCTAGTCACCGTCGGCGCCACCGAGGCGATCAGTGCTGCGATTCTCGGACTGGTCGAACCCGGCGAAGAAGTAGTGCTGATCGAGCCGTACTACGACTCCTACGCTGCATCCGTCGCATTGGCAGGCGCTGTGCGTCGCACAGTTCCGCTGGTTGCCGCGGGAGACGGATTCGCGGTCGATCTCGATGCATTGCGCGGCGCGATCACCGCCAAGACGAAGATGCTGATCGTCAACAGTCCTCACAACCCCACCGGCACCGTATTCACCGATCACGAACTTCGAGCGATCGCCGAACTCGCGTGCGAACGCGACCTGATCGTGTTGAGTGACGAGGTCTACGAGCACTTGGTCTTCGACGGCCTCACCCACACACCGATGGCGTCGCTCCCGGGCATGCGTGAGCGCACCGTCACTGTGTCCAGTGCCGCAAAGACTTTCAATGTCACCGGCTGGAAGACCGGCTGGGCGATCGCCCCCCGAGAACTCATCGACGGAGTCCGTGCCGCCAAGCAGTTCATGTCATTTGTTGCCGGTGCACCATTCCAACCGGCCGTTGCCTACGCGCTGACCAACGAACAGCCGTGGGTCGTCGAACTTCGACAGAGCTTGCAGGGCAAACGGGACGTACTCGGAAAAGCTCTGACCGAGGCCGGTTTCACGGTGCATTCCGGCGGCGGCACGTACTTCCTCCTTGCCGACATCAGACCGTTGGGTGAAACCGACGCGGGAGATTTCTGTCGCGCCCTACCCGAGCGTATCGGCGTCGCGGCCGTACCGGTCGACGTGTTCGCGGACAACCGCGACGATTGGAAGCACCTGGTGCGCTTCGCCTTCTGCAAGCAGGACCACATTCTTTCCAAAGCTGCACGCCGTCTCCACCTGCTCCAAGGAACAGCGCACCCATGACAGCGCGGACCATCCCGACCGCATTCGTCCACCGCTACCTCGCGTTCTCGCCGGACAACGACGTCGATTTGTCTGGTGCACTGCGAGCTGCTGGGATCGACCTGGAGACATTGTCGGACGCTCGCGCGCGGCTGACCCCAACTCAGGTCACCACCTTCATTCAAACCACCTGGCAGATCACCGACGACGAATTGTTCGGCCTCGGATCCGCCCCGGTCCCCCGTGGCACTTTCCGATTGATCTGCCTGACGTTGATCCATTGCCCTGACCTCGGATCAGCGTTCGCTCGAATGTCCGACGTGATCCGTGCGCTACCGGCTCTGGCCCCACTGGCGATCGAAAAGGGCGAGGAAAGCACGCGGGTGAGCTTCGCAGTCCGCGCTCGCGAAGGCGTCGCCGAACCTGATGTCGCAGAACGTGTCACAACCGATTTTGTCCTGATCTTGCTGCACCGATTTTCCGCGTGGTTGATCGGAAAGCGCGTCCGACTTCGGGCAGTCGAATTTCCGTACTCGGCACCGGATGCGCGGTTGGCGCAGGACTACGACTACATCTTCGGAGCGCCGGTCACCTTCGGCACGCAGCGAGCGGCACTGGAGTTCGACAACTCGGCCATGCGCGCACCGATCATCCAAACCGAGGAGACGTTGGAGGAGTACCTCCGAGAATCTCCGATTCAGCTCATGTCCGAACGCGATTACGACAGCACTGCGTCGGCGCAGGTGCGACGGGTCCTGGAACTCGGGGTGAAGGGGCGAACCTCCACGGCCGAGGAGATCGCCGAGATGCTCTCGATCAGCGTTCCCCATCTGCGTCGACTGCTGCGGCGTGACGGAACATCACTGAATCAACTACGCGAGGAAGTGCTCCGCGACGTAGCCATCGCTGGTTTGCGGCGCGGAGAATCCGTCGAAGTACTCTCGGCGCGATTGGGGTTCTCCGAGCCCAGCGCGTTCCGTCGGGCCTTCAAACGATGGACCGGCGACACTCCGAGTTCGTACCGCTAGCTGACGCAGAACTCGTTTCCTTCGGGATCGGTCATCGTGATCCACACGCTCGGCCCCTGCGCTCCCCGGTGCAGGATCGTCGCCCCCACCGTCTCGAGGTGCGCTGCGACATCCTCGCGCTTGTCGCCCACTCGTATGTCGAAATGGAGCCGGTTCTTCACCGTCTTCGATTCCGGAACCAGTTGGAACAGAACGCGGGGACGTTCGGGATGCTCCGGATCGCTGATGGCTGCACCTTCGCGCCAGACGAGAACTCCCTCGAAGGTCGTGGTGTCAGATTCCTTGGCGTGACCAGCAGCGACGAGGCCCCTGATGAAGTCTTCGTCGCTGGGCTCCGCTGCCCACCCGAGTGCTGCGGCCCACCACTTCGCCTGTTCGTGCGGGTGTGCCGAATCTACTGTGACTTGAAATTCGTATCCCATGTTCCGACGTTAACGCCGACCACCGACACCTAGTGAAGGTTCAGCCGAGCCCGGGCATCAGTCGACACTCTTGATGGTCTTCATGGTGATCAGCGATGTCACCCGCGAGACAGCCGGAAGCCCGCTGAGCTTGGTGACCATGAAGTTCTCGTACGTCGCGAGATCTTTCACCGCGACCCGAATGAAGTAGTCGGGAATTCCGAACAACCGCCGACATTCGATCACTTCGTCGAAGGCGGCGACCTGGGATTCGAAGTCCTCGATGGTCGCCTGGTCGTTGACTCCGATCTCGGCGGTGACGATCACTTGAAATCCTCGGCCAAGCGCTTCCTGACTGACGATCGCGCGGTACCCGGTGATGATTCCGTCGGCTTCGAGCTTTTTCACGCGGCGCAGGCAAGGGGACGGTGTCAGACCCACCAGATCCGCCAATTCCGTGTTCGTCAGACTCGAGTCCTGACGGAGGTGAAACAAAATTGCGTCATCCATGGCATCCATCGCACTATTATTGCGCACTGTTCAATATGTGGGCATTCTGAGCAATCGATCACCTCGATCTTTGTTATAGATTTGCGTCGTGATCGAACCAGCATCGTCGACGGCCGCGCCTGCCGTCGAACTCTCGCCGCGAACCCCGGCGTGGCGGCATGCCTTCCAACTGTCGCTGCCGGTCGGATTCGGCCTGCTCCCACTCGGGATAGCCCTGGGCGTTCTTGTGGTCCAACAGGGCCTCAACCCTTGGTGGGCAGTCGCTTTCACCTCGCTGATCTACGCCGGATCGCTGGAGTTTCTCGCCGTCGGAATGGTCGCGGCCATGACACCACTGCCGTACGTCGCTCTGACCGCACTGCTGGTCAACTTTCGACATGTGTTCTACGCCTTGAGTTTTCCGCTGGAAAAGATTCGCAACCCCTTCGCCCGCTTCTACAGCATGTTCGCGCTGACCGACGAGGCCTATGCGATGTCGGTAACTGCCGATCCCAAGGCACTCACCGGACGCGTCATCGTCTACTCCCAGCTGTACCTCCACGGCTACTGGATCGGTGGCGCGATCCTGGGCGCGACGGCAGGACAGTGGATTCCAGATTCGATAGTCGGTCTCGACTTCGCTCTGACCGCACTGTTCGTCGTCCTCTCGATCGAGGCAATTCGCGCACAAAACGGATTCGCGGTGCCGGTCGCTGCGGTCACCTGCGCTCTGGTCGCCCGGCTCGCAGCCCCGGATCACATGCTGCCAATTGCAATGGGCGCCTTCGTGCTCTTCCTGATCGGCCGCTTTGTCTACGACTCACGAAAGGCGAAGATCGATGCCTGACACCTCGTACATCTTTGCGGCGGTCGCAGTCATGGCCGTGGTCACCTTCGCGCTGCGCGCAATCCCCTTCGCCGCGCTCATGCCGCTGCGCTCCTCCGCCCTGGTCGGCTACCTCGGCATCTACATGCCGGCCGGCGTCATGCTGATCCTCGTGATGTATTCACTCAAAGGGGTGTCGATCACCGCCCCGTCTCACGGCCTCCCCGAACTGATTGCAGTGTGTGCCACAATCGCCGCGCACCTGTGGCGAAAGAATGCCGTCCTGAGCATCGTTGTCGGAACGACGATCTACGTCGCGCTGGTCAATACCGTGTTTGCCTGAGCGTTTCCCATCCGGGAGCAAAGCAGTTTTACTACCGGATGGGTGATTTGTAACCTCCAGGCGCTTATCTGAACAGTTGAACACTTATACGATTTCAGTAGGGTGGCCGCCGGCCGCGACTGAAAGATCGGTGAGGTTCGATGTCCACGACAATGACCACGACGGGCACCCGAATCGCCGGCGCTTGGCACAGTCTGGATCGAGGCCAGCGTCGAAGCATCATCGGAATGACCGTCACCGTCGTAGCACTCAACGTCGTCGGGTGGGCAGTTCTGCTCGGTCTGGTTGTCCCCGGCCACTACACGATCGAAGGCAGTGTCTTCGGCATCGGACTCGGTGTCACGGCGTACACGCTCGGCATGCGCCATGCTTTCGACGCCGATCACATCGCCGCCATCGACAACACCACTCGGAAGTTGGTGGCGGACGGCAAGAAACCGATGTCCGTCGGTTTCTGGTTTTCACTCGGGCACTCCACCATCGTCTTTGTTCTCGTCGCACTTCTGGCGTTGGGTGTGCGGCAACTTGCCACCAGCCTTTCCGACGACAACTCCGATCTGGAAAAGTGGACCGGCTTGTTCGGCACAACCATTTCCGGAACGTTCCTGATCTTGATCGGCCTCCTGAATCTTTTCTCTCTCATCGGGATTCATCGGGTGTACACGAAGTACAAGGCCGGAACCTTCGACGAGGAGCAACTCGAGAAGGAACTCGACAGCCGCGGCGCCCTCAACAAGATCCTGGGCCCGGTGATGAAGATGGTTCGCAAGCCCTGGCACGTGTACCCGGTCGGCCTACTGTTCGGACTGGGATTCGACACCGTCACCGAAGTGGGACTGTTGGTGATCGCCGGCGGCGCGGCAGCGACAGGGCTCCCGTGGTATTCGATCCTCGTTCTACCGATACTCTTCTGCGCCGGGATGTCTCTGTTCGACTCGATCGACGGATCGTTCATGAACTTCGCTTACGGTTGGGCATTTGCCCAGCCGGTACGAAAGATCTACTACAACATGGTGATTACCGGACTCTCGGTGGCAGTGGCACTGCTGATCGGGACCCAAGAAATCATCTCGATCTTCACCGACAAACTCGACATCCACGACGGGATTCTCGGCGCCATCGGGAACTTGGATCTCGGCGCGATGGGCTTCATCATCGTCGGACTCTTCGTTGTCACCTGGCTGATCGCCCTCCTCGTGTGGCGGTACGGCCGCATCGAGGAACGGTGGCAGGCACAATCCGTTGCCGCCGCACCTCGATCGACCGCTGAATAGTTTGGCAATCCGAGTCTTCTACGCACATTCAGTGCGTTTCCCACATTTATCGAAAGACGCATCCCGCGGAGTTGGCGAGATGCAATAGTGGAGTTCGAACGGGGTCAGCCCAGGCTAGGAGAAAACAGTGCGGATACGTCATGCGGTAGTGGGTGTGGCAATCACGGGACTTGTTCTTGCAGTGGCAGGCTGCGGTAGCGGCGACGGCGAAGCTGCCGAAGGACCAGGCATCGCCGTGGCGGCGGAAACCAAGCAAGTTCCCGACCGGGTGACCGTGCATCGACCTGGCCTCATCGACACCAGCATTTCCCCGTTCGACGTGCCTGAATGGCCAGGGCCGCACCCCTCCGAATTCCTCGAGCCCAACCCGCCGTCGGGCGAGAGCGGTGAGATCGCCGGCGACCAAGCTGCGGCAACGTACGCGGCCTCGCTCGACAACCCCGATGCACTATGGAATGTCGGTGGCACGGTGCAGTGGCTGGTTGTCGATCCGTTCCGTGAAGGTCTTCCACCGAAGTCTCCGCACTGACCGGATCCAAACGATCGTTGCGAATTCAGTTCGGCCCCAATGCATCACAGAACTCGCCGGGTTGATCGACATGCAAACGCAGCCCACCGATCGTGGTGGGACTGGCCTTCGAGAGCCGTTTCGGGAGCGTGACCGAGAGCGGCTGATCGAAGTCGACATCCACGACAGTGCCGTCGGGCCCCGGCAGAACCAAGCGATCGTCGACAATCACATTTGCTGTCTCACCGAACCTTCGGACCATGCTCGCCCGCGAAATCCGTGATCGGTCCACTTCGACTCGAATGCCCCTGCCGGATCGAAACACTACCGTTCGAGCCGAGACGAGGTGCGGGTGCACGACGCGTCCGGCAAGCCAACCGCCAATCGCAATCAGCGACAACACCGTTGCAACGAGCAGCACGACGCGAAGCCACTGCCACGGCACCAGGAAGTGAATCGCTACGGCCTCGATCACACTCGCCGCAACAAATGCCACCGGTATCGACATGGTCCCCCGCGCGTAGCCGAAAGTCGCTGTATCACTGGAACCTCCGTCTCTCCGACCCGTCGAGAGCAACCACAGTGATCGGATCACGCCGTACCGCCTGACATGAGACGTGTTGAGACGCGCGCGACCACTTCACGTTGCGCTGGATCGGGCACCAGGTCCGCGATCCCTACCGAGAATCCCACACCTGCGGAGTCTCCGTCTGAGTACACATCGCCGAGCACCCCGCCCAGTGATTCCTCCAGTTCGTCCGACAAGTACGCGATCTCGTCTGCAACCTCGGCTACCTCGCGCCCAGCCAGAGCGGCGAAACGACGGTACAGATCCACAATTCTCTTCCGGTCGCCCTCGTCGGACAGCAATCGCGCAGCCGTGGAGAACAGTTCGTGTGGCGCTGCTCCCGAGATCGCCACCAATTCCCACATGTCGCGTTCGCGCTCGAACAGACGCCGAACCGAATCCGTCGGGGACGACGCGATCAACTCGTCGAACGCAGACAGCAACTCCACCGGAAGCGGCGAGACCACCCGGCCAGCACCTCGCGCCGTGAGCATTTCCTGGAGGCGCACTCGCTGGTCTGCGAGGACGCGCTGTTTCCGGTCTATCTCCGCGATCAGGGAGGAAAGATCTTCGGCGAAGTCGTCCGGTTCTCGTGCATCGATCGGCGTCGGTTCGATCATCGCGGCAATGGATCCGAGTGGAATGCCGGCGGCGGTGACCAACGAATGCGCATCAGCCTGACCAGATCGGGAAGTTCGTAAGTTCTGTAACCGTTGGACAGTCGTCTCGGCTCGGCCAGCAGCCCCAGTCGGTGATAGTGCCGAACGGTCCGCGGAGTGGTGCCTGCCGCACTGGCCACGTCGCTGATTCGCATACGAACAGCATCAACTATGACGCTACGTCATAGTCAAGGCCGGCATGCCGGCCTTGAGGCCTAAGGTCCTGTTCTGCCTGCCAATAGTTTCGCAGACGAATTTCGCGGGTATTGATCACTTGCGGCGGCGATTTCCAGAGCGAGGGGTCAGCCGCGCAAGGTCTGCCCCCGGCTGTCACTCGCCGGGTGGCGGGCCGCCAAAACCAGCGGGCCGCCGAAAACAATCTGTGCCAGGCGATGATTTCGATGCAAACGACACGACTCGACACCATCCTGATTCTGATCGTCGGGACGGCAATCGGACTGAGCGTCTGGCTGGCCACGCAGGAACCATTCGCGTCGATCGGACTCGGAATCGCAACGGTGGTGATCTGCTGGATCTCTTGCTCGATGATCCACGGCTTCCCACACCGATCGACGAAGGACATGCGTCCGCGCGAAAACCAGGATCGCGAGTCACCGAAACGGCGCTGACGCCGCGTAGGGATGAGGCCAACCGTGGAGGCCCGGACACAGCGAAGTGAGTGGTTCACCTGTCGCAGGTGAACCACTCACTTCGGTCAGAGGATCACACCTCGTCAGGTCGCCAGGTCGCGACGGCCCAGATCACGGCGACGTCGAGGGCGATGATCACGATCGACCACAGCGGGTAGTACGGCATCCACAGGAAATTCGCCACGATCGAGAGCGCCGCGATCACAAAGGCCATGCCGCGGGCCCACGTCATGCCGACGAACAATCCCAGCGACACCGCGATGCCGATGATTCCGAGCACGATGTGGATCCAACCCCATGTCGTGACATCGAATTCGAAGGTGTAGTTGACTCCGACGATCAGCAGGTCGTTGTCTGCGAGAGCCGCGATGCCCTGGAGCAACGCGACGATTCCCGCGACGAAGAGCAGGCAGGCTGCCGCCACCGTGGTCCCGATGGCAAAGCCTTGTCGGACAGGATGGTTCGCATGAGATTGGTGCGGAGCAGTCATGACGTCCCCTTCTTCGGCGAAATAGCGTGAGAACAGTATTCAAAGGTTCACGCCGACGGACATCACCCAGCAAGGATGAACAGCCGTCCAGCACTGCAATCAAAATTCATGGGAACATATGTTCGATTTCGGTGTACGGTGGAGCCTATGACCGCCACGATGCAACCGTCTCTGTTCGACAACGGTGACCTCGGCGTTTCTTTGGCCGATCTCGACGGCACGGTGCAGCGACGTATTCTCACCGCCGGCGCATGGGTCGACCATCGCCCGGCCTGGCTGACCGGATCGGAGGCCGTGTTCGACAATCTGGAGGCTACGGTGCCGTGGCGTTCCGAACGGCGTCAGATGTACGACCGCGTTGTCGACGTCCCTCGTCTGGTGTGTTTCTACGCAGAGAATCAACCACTGCCGGACGCGCTTCTCACCGAAGCCAAAGACGCGCTGAGCAGTCACTACTTCGACGAACTCGGTGAACCATTCGCCACGTCGGGTCTGTGTTTCTATCGCGACGGTTCCGACAGCGTTGCCTGGCACGGGGACGACACGGGACGAAGTCGCACCGAGGACACGATGGTGGCCATCCTGTCTCTCGGTGCGGCTCGCCCGCTCCTACTGCGCCCTCGTGGGGGCGGCGAATCCATCCGCTTCAATCTCGGACACGGAGATCTACTCGTCATGGGCGGATCCTGCCAACGCACGTGGGAACACTGTGTCCCGAAGAGTGCGCGGGCCCTCGGGCCGAGAATCAGCGTTCAATTCCGCACTCGCGGAGTTAGATAGCGTCGCGGAGTTCGTCTCGCAGCGCCTTCCGATTGAGCTTGCCGACGGCCGTCTTCGGTATGGATTCTGCGAAAACAACCCGACGCGGCTTCTTGTACGACGCCAGTCGCTCGCCGACGTGCGCGACCAATGATCCTTGGAGCGCGTCATTTTCGACGGTCCCGTCCTCGAGTACCACCACAGCCGTGACCGCCTCCACCCACTTGGCGTCGGCGGTACCCACCACGGCGACCTCACGGACAGACGGATGCGTCAGGAGTGCATCCTCGACTTCACGGGGGTAGACGTTGTATCCGCCGCTGATGATCATGTCCGAAGCTCGGTCCTTCAAGAACAAGAATCCTTCGGCGTCGAACTGACCGATGTCACGGGTGTGAACCCAGCCGTCTTCGGTGAAGGTGTCCGCATTCAGTTCCGGTGCATTGAAGTATCCGGCGATCGCCGATGGCGAGCGGATCACGATTTCACCCGGTTCTCCCTCGGGCACTTCGTTTCCCTCGCCGTCGAGCAGCCTGATCTCGACGTCGATGGCGGGCTGACCACAGGACAGCAGGCGATCTTCCGTGTGATCTTCGGGCCGTAAGACTGCGATACACAGCGGTGCCTCGGTCTGCCCGTAGTACTGGAGAAAACGGTGTTGCCCCCACGCCTGCATTGCACGTTCGATGGTGGCCAGCGGCATCGGCGACGCACCGTAGATCACGGATTTCAGACTCGAGATGTCTGCGCTCGCAAAATCAGGGCGTTCGAGGAGCATCTGAATCATCGTCGGCACCAGATTGATTGCCGTAGCCCGATGCTCGGTTATCGAGTCCAAGAAGGTCGACGGGTCGAATCCGGGAAGGATGACGGTCTTGCCGCCACGCAGCCAGAACGGAAGCACGAAGACACCGCTGGCATGAATCAGTGATGCCGCGTGCAGCATCGTGTCGTCCTGAGTCGCCGGAAGCAGATTGAGCAGAACATTGCGGCAGATGCCGGCGTAGCTGCGCTGAGTGTGCTGCGCGGCCTTCAATGTTCCCGTGGTCCCGGAGGTGAACAGCGTCAGGATCACATCGTCGGGAGCTAACTCGACGTCCGGAGTGTCCGAAGGCATGCTCTGTGCTTGGTCGAGCAGCGAACGCTGCCGCGCCGAACCTGTTTCCAGCCCGATGAACGTACGTTCGGGGAACCTGGCGGACAGTTCAGCGGCGCGGTCCGCGAGGTCACTACCGAAGACGACGTGCGAGGTGTCGGTATCCTCGAGCATTCTCGCGTGCTCGTCGAGCGAGAGACGCGAGTTGAGCGGAACCCTGTTGATGCCGGCTTTGACACAGGCAAAATCGACGGGGACGCTGGCAAGAGAGTTGTTGACCAGCAACGCAACCCGTACACCACGCCCGATACCGAGGGCGATGAATGTGTGCGCCAATCGGCTGCTGAGTTCGTCCACTTCCGTGAACGTCATCGATCGATCGCCGAAAACGACGGCTGTTCGCGATCCGTGCTGTCGCGCACCACGGGCGATCAGGTCTCTGGTTATGGGCATCATGGTTCAGTTTCCTCGTTCGAATTCGGGTTGTTCTCGAACCGGCCGTGCCGACCGGCGCCCGCGGCGAACGCAGCAGCGCCGCGCACACCTTCAGCGATGACAATGGGATTTCCCGCGACGCCCTCGGCCCGCAGTGCTTCGGCAAGTGGTAGATCAAAAGATCGGTAGGCCGACGCGCGATCCGCGACCACGCAGAGTTGAGGGAAAGCGGACAACTGGTGCGCAAGCTCCTTGGCTGCCTGGAGTGACTGCCCCACTCGAACAACACGATTGGCCAGTCCGAAGGCCAGCGCCTCCGGAGCGTCGACCGGGCGACCGGTCAAGATCATGTCGAGCGCTCGCCCCTGCCCGACGATTCGCGGCAGTCGCACGGTCCCACCATCGATGAGAGGAACTCCCCAGCGCCGGCAGAAGACTCCGAACACGGAATCCTCCTCGCAGATCCTCAGGTCCGCGAGCAATGAAAGCTCGAGCCCTCCTGCAACCGCGTATCCGCTGACGGCGGCGATCAATGGCTTGGACAACACCAACCGACTCGGCCCCATCGGGCCGGTGCCGCCGCCTTCCGGATGCAACTCATGCACGCGGGCGGGGTCGGAGACTGCGGTCAAATCCGCACCGGCACAAAATGTGCCGCCCGCGCCCCACAGAATCGCCACCTTCTGACTCTCGTCCGATTCGAACTCCAGGAAGGCATCACGCAACTGCGCCGCCATCGGCCCGTCCACCGCATTCTTGCGATCAGGGCGATTCATCACGATGACGGTGACGCCACCGTCACGCTCCACATAGACATCGCCACCTGGTCGATCGGAGTCGGTCACGATATTTCCTCACTGCTCGCGGATAAGGTTTCCCGGTACCCACCATGCCACTTGTAACAGAATTTGTCAGGAGTTGTTCAAAAGTTGTTACAAACTGATCGAGGAATGTCCGCAACCCGAGTTGTGCTGGACCTCGCAACGGCGAGTCCGGACACCGAGTTCAGCACTGCAGTGCTGACCCGGGCCGGCGAGATCGTCGGTGTCAGCGCATCGAGCGTTCGCGTGGCAACGGGCCGCCTGTGCCGCGAGAACAAACTGCGTCGCACCGCTCGTGGAACGTACGTCCTCAACCCGGACGGTATCCCCACCTACAGCGAGGTCGAGGGGTGGCGAACTCGTACCGATCGCATACGCCCCTGGGACGGCACGTGGATAGCCGTCGAGCACTCAGCGCTCAAACGAAGCGACCGCACTGCCGCCCGAAGACACGATCAGGCGCTGCGCCTGGCGGGCTACGAGGAGTGGAAGCCCACACTCGCCGTCCGCCCGAACAATCTGCTCGGCGGCACGGACAGCGCCCGCCGCACTCTCCGCCGACTCGGCGCCGCCCCCGAATCGGCTGTCATGGAAATCGCTCACCTTGCCCCCGAGGATGATTCGACAATCCGCACACTCTGGAACTCGGAAGCACTGTTGGTCGACATCGCCGAGGCCCGTGAAGCACTCACACAGGCGCAAACACGCCTGGCGACAATCAGCCGCGAGGAGGCTGCCCGTGAATCACTTGCCTTGGGCAGCGCGGTGATCGCGGTCATCGTGCGCAATCCGCTCCTTCCGGAAGAACTCGAACCGACGCAGCCACTGCGTGAACTGATCTCGCACATGCTCGAGTACCAGGACGCATCTCGCGAACTGTGGCAGTCACTGCTCCAGTTCTGATCGACTTCTTCCAGAAGGTAATTCAGTACGTTGCGCGGCCACCGCTGGCGTCGTACACAGCACCCGTCGAGTAACTCACCGCCGACGACGACAGCCAGGAGATCAGTTCGGCGATCTCGTCGGCCCGCCCCATCCGTGCCATCGGCGTCAAAGACTGCGAACGAGCGAGGATGGCCGGATCGGTGCCGGCATTCATAGGACTTTCCACGGCCGCGGGAGCAATCGCGTTGACCAGCACACCGGTGGTGGCGACCTCTTTGCCGAGCGACTTCGTCAGCGCGACGACTGCCGCTTTGGACGCGGAATATGCACTCTGATTCGGGTTTCCGTCCTTGGCCGCAATACTCGCGAGATTGACGACCCTCCCCCACCCCGACGCAACCATCCCCGGCACGAACGCCCGGCACATCAGGAATGTTCCTTCGACGTTGATGCGGAACGTACGCCGCCAAGCCGTGAGGTCGACGTCGACGAGTGGCGCTGATGGTCCGACGATTCCCGCACTGTTGATCAAGATGTCGACCCTGCCGAGTCTGGTCCGAAGCGCATCGACTGCTGTCGGATCACTCACGTCGAGTTGTTCGTCCGCACCCTGGGCAAGATCTGCCGTTACCACCCGAACTCCCCTCTCCGTCAACATCTTTGCACTGGCGGCGCCGATTCCGCTCGCACCGCCGGTAACGAGCGCGGTGACACCCTCTGGATAGCCCTGCATCATCTTCACTCCCGAGTTTCTGTGCGCTACGCACTCAATTTATGTTGCAAACAGGCATAATTGCCGTCACACTGTGTAGAAATTCTGAATATATGGCGCTTGTTGTCAACGTCAAATACCTGGAGGCCTTGGCGATGGAAACCCGCTGGTTGCACGCGTTTGTCGCGGTTGCGGAAGAACTTCACTTCGGGCGGGCCGCATCACGGCTCCAGATGGCCCAGTCGCCGCTCAGCCAGATGATC
The DNA here is from genome assembly GCF_009707305.1 of Rhodococcus sp. AQ5-07. NCBI lineage: Bacteria > Bacillati > Actinomycetota > Actinomycetes > Mycobacteriales > Nocardiaceae > Rhodococcus > Rhodococcus sp. AQ5-07. Next base: position 3,454,771 of record NZ_CP046099.1, read on the forward strand.
CGAAAGCTCGAAAAGGACATCGGCGTCAAGTTGTTCGAACGAAGCACTCGCAGCGTCGCACTCACGTCCGGCGGACATGCCTTTCTCCCCCACGCCTATCGCGTCATCGAGAACATGGAGACGGCACGACACGCTACGCGTGCGTCGTCGGGAGGCGTCTACGGACGAGTCACGATCGGGTTCACCGGAGTGCTCAACTATCAAGCACTTCCGCCGCTCACCCGCGCGTTGCGTCAGCGCTATCCGGAAGTCGAACTGACACTCCTCGGCCGGATCATGACGCGCGACGCGGTCATTCAACTCGAGAGCGGCGCCCTCGACCTCGCCTTCGTCGGACTACCGGTGGAATCCGCATCACTGTCTACCCGGCTGATCCGACGGGAGGCGTTCGGCGCCGTACTTCCGATCGACCATCCCCTTGCCGAGAGGGACGCGATCGATCTCCGCGAATTGGCCGACGACGGATTCGTGACCACCCCGCTCTCAGCCGGCTCGGCCCTCCAGGAAACCGCGATGCGCGCCTGCATGAACGCAGACTTCAGGCCTCGCGTCGTCCAGGAGATCACCGATCCGTACATGATCCTCATGCTCGTTGCCGCCGGCGTCGGCGTAGCGCTGATGACGTCGGGCATGGCTGCGATCACCCCACCTGGCAGTGTGTTCGTCCCACTCACCGGCGAGCCGACGTTCATGAACCACGGAATTGCCTGGTCACCCCGGCATATGACCGATGCACTCGCCGTCGCACTGGAGACATCCGAGGAGATTCTGCCGACGCCGGAGATTGAGACCAAAAACGTCATTATCTGAGACTCATTTAGTGTTGGACGCGCCATAGTCCTTCGTGGCACTGTCGTCTCAGCCGCCGAAAGGTGAGGGACGTCACCGATGCGTGGTGCATCACCAAACGTGCCGCCACGGCCGGCCCATCGGGACGAAAGGACTTCACATGGCACCACCGATCACCTCCACCGGTTCCACACACTCCACCGAAGAGCATCCGAATTCGAACGCGCGCCGCGCCGCCGTTTCGGGCTTCCTCGGCAGCACCCTCGAGTACTACGACTTCTTCATCTACGGCTCCGCAGCCGCGCTCGTGTTCCCCAAGATCTTCTTTCCTGGCGGCGGCTCGACGGCAACGCTGCTCTCGATCAGCACCCTGGGCGTGGCCTACGTCGCCCGCCCACTCGGCGCAGTGCTGTGGGGACACCTCGGCGATCGGTACGGACGCAAGAACGCGCTTCTCGCCTGCCTGCTCCTCATGGGTGTTGCGACGGTCATCGTCGGTTGCCTGCCGACCTACGACCAGATCGGCATCGCCGCGCCGATCATTCTCGTCTTGCTTCGCCTTCTTCAAGGGCTCTCTGCCGGCGGTGAATCACCCGGCTCTTCGGCACTGACTCTCGAACACGCACCTGATCACCGTCGTTCGTTCTTCACCTCGTTCACCATGAGCGGGATCATGTTCGGCATCGTCGTCTCCAGCCTGGTATTCATCCCAGTGGCGAGCCTGCCCGACGAAGACCTCTACTCGTGGGGTTGGCGAGTTCCCTTCTGGCTCAGCATCATCGTGACCGTCGTTGCGCTGTGGCTACGTCGCGCCCTGGATGAGCCCGAGGTATTCGAAGAACTCAAGGAACAGGACGAGACGGCCGGAATTCCCGTCGTCGAGATGTTCCGCTCGCACTGGCGCACCGTGATCCGTATCAGCATGAGCTCGACCTTCGCGATGATCAACACCATCGTCAACGTCTTCGCCCTGGCGTACGCCGTCGAATCCGGCTTCGAACGCTCCACGATGCTGTGGGCCATCGCGACCGCCAATTTTGTTGCCGTACTGACTCAGCCGCTGTTCGGCATTCTCTCGGATCGCTACGGACGTAAGCCCATCTTCGTCGTCGGCGCCATCGGAGCCGGCCTGATGATCTTCGTGTTCTTCCATTCGATCGGAACCCAAAGCGTCCCCATGGTCTTCGCTTCGGGAATCGTCATGATCGGAATCTTCTACGCGATGCCCAACGGCACGTACCCGGCATACTTCCCGGAGCAGTTCCCCGCGAAGGTCCGATACACCGGAATGGCCGTCAGCCTCATGCTCGGACTCCTTGTCGCCGGCTTCACGCCGGCTATCGCCCAGGCGATCTCGGCCGGAGACAAGAGCAACTGGACACCGGTTGCATGGATGTGCCTGGGCTTCGCCGTCATCTCCGCCATCGCGGCAATGACCGGACCGGAAACGTACCGCACGCCCACAGCAGAACTGGGCCAACCGAAGCCGAGCCTGCCGATCAAGCAGGACTCAGAGCTCACCAGCAACAACGCTTGACCGGACCGGCCCCTCGCGATGAATTGCCGCGAGGGGCCGTCCCCACTTATGCAGGAGAATGTCATGACTTCCGAATACACACGTCACCGTATCGGCCTTGTCGGGTCGGGTATCGCCACCTCACTCTCGCCCGCGTTGCACGCACACGAAGCAGCAGCACTCGGACTCGACGATTACAGCTACGAACTGATCGATCTCGAGAACCTGAACATCTCGGTCGAGAAAACCGGTGAGGTGGTGCGTGGCGCCGTCGCGGGCGATTTCACCGGACTGAACATCACCCACCCGTGCAAGCAGGTTGTCGTGGACGCGCTCGACGAGCTGTCCGGCAACGCGCGGTTGCTCGGTGCCGTCAACACGGTTGTGGTCGACAACGGCCGTTTGATCGGCCACAACACTGACCACAGCGGATTCCTCACAGCACTGCAGCGCGGTTTGCCCGACGCCGCCTTGGACCGAGTGGTGCTTGCCGGGGCAGGAGGGGCGGGTTCCGCTGTGGCATACGCACTCGCCGCCGCCGGCACCACGGATCTTCGCATCGCAGATATTGATCCCGATCGCGCTGCCGATGTGTGTTCTCGCGTCACCTCGGCCTTCCCTGGCACGCGCACAACGGCTTTGGCGATCGGTGAGATCGCCGTCAACCTGACGACGTGCGACGGCGTCGTCAACGCATCTCCGATCGGCATGGTGGGTCACCCCGGAACTCCCTTCGACCCTGCGGCGTTGCATTCCGGATTGTGGGTCGCTGACATCGTTTATCGACCGATGCACACCGAATTGCTCGACGCTGCAGCTGCTCTCGGATGCGCGGTTCTCGACGGTGGGCAGATGCTGGTGGCTCAAGCCTCTGACACCTTCACACTCCTGACCGGTGTCGAAGCCGATACGGATCGCATGCGCAGCCATCTGAGCGAGCTGCTCTCCGAGACGGCATGCGCATGAGCACAACCGAACACCTACTTTCTCGCGAAGTACCAGGAGCACTGATGAATGTGACTGCGCCTTTCGCCGAACCTCTCGACATGGGCAGCGTCCGCCTCCGGAACCGGTTCGTGTCCGCCCCGATGGAACGCAACTACTGCGAAGTCGACGGCACCATGACGGACGAGTACATTGCGTACCTCGCCCGCCGCGCCGAAGGTGGTGCTGCACTGATCTTCACCGAAGCGAGCTACGTGCGTGCCGACGGCAAGGGACGCATCCGGCAGATGGGCGTCGACGTCGACGAACGGATTCCCGGCATCAAGAAGATGGCCGACGCGATCCACGCTCACGGCGCCCTCGTCGGAGTCGAACTCAACCACGGTGGACGCACGGCGCAGGGGTCGGTCAGTGGATTTGTTCCCGTTGCCCCGACACCGATTCCGTGTTTGGTTGTCGGCGGCGAAATGCCAGAACAACTCGACGGCGACGACATCGAGCACATCATCGAATGCTTCGGTGAAGCTGCGGCGCGCTGCCAGCAGGCCGGCGTCGACGTCATCTCCCTGCACGGTGGCCACGGGTACTTGATCCACCAGTTCCTCTCCCCTGCTTACAATCACCGCGACGACGAGTGGGCCGACCCCACCTTGTTCGTCAACAAGGTCATCGCCTCCGTCCACGAGCATGCTCCGGGAATCACTCTGGGACTTCGATTCTCAGCCTTCGAAGGCATTGACGGCGGACTCGACGCCGAGACGACCCGCTCTCGCATCGACGCCATCGACACTGACCGACTCGATTTTCTCGACGTCTCGGCCGGCAACTACGAAGCGGGACAGTGGATCATCCAGCCCGGTGAATGGTCCCGCGGACTCCTCGCACCGTACTCCGAGCAGTACCAGCGCGACTTCGACATCCCGGTGGGTGTGGCCGGACGCATCACGTCGCCGGAGATCGCCGCGCAGATCATCGAATCCGGTCAGGCGAACTTCGTCAGCATGGCCCGTACGTTGCACGCCGACCCGGACTTTCCGAATCGCGCTGTCGACGGTGGCCGCTACCGCCCCTGCATCGCCTGCAACTACTGCATCGACAACCTGGCCGCCGGCCCCATTCCCTGTTCCGTCAACCCGTGGGTCGGACGTGAACTGGATCAGCCCACGAAGCCGGCTGATGCCACCGTACGCGTCGCCGTAATCGGTGCCGGTCCGTCCGGAATGGCCGCTGCCCGCGACCTCGCAATTTCCGGTCATCGCGTCGACCTGTACGACGAACGCCCCAGTCTCGGTGGCGACTTCGCTCTGGCATCGAAGCTGCACGAATATCCCGAATACGGGCGGATCGTGGACTGGTACCTCGCGGAACTGGCCGAACTCGGGGTGCAGTGCCACACTTCGACCAGAGCTGACGCAGCATTGCTCGCAAACAGTGACTTCGACGCGATCGTCCTTGCTGCCGGTGGGCACGGTCCCGTGACTGACCTCCCCGGAGCAGCAACCCGTACCGTCCGTGATGTCCGCGAGTTCCTCGCCTCCGGAGATCCTGCCCCCGAAGCAATCACCATTTTCGGCGCCGACCGCGAGGCTGCCGCTGTTGCCGACGATCTGCTCCAGAAGGGCACCCAGGTCGTCATGATCGGGCCGCAGGAAACCATCGCACACGACGTCGGCCGACGCGGCAAGATTGTGCTGCTGCCGCGCCTAGCCGCAAGTGAGAACCTCACGACCTACCTGAGCTCGATCGTCACGAAGGTCGACGCTAAGTCGGTCACGATCTCGACAGGCGGTGTACTGAGCGAAGTCGACGCCCCCGGCGAGCTGCTGATCTCACAGGGCGTCGAGCCGCGCTCGGAGCTTCTGACCGAACTCCGTTCACTGGCACCACGACTCGGGGTCCATACCGTCGGAGACGCGAGCGGTGACGGCGGATCCATCCATGCCGCACTCGTGACCGCAGCCGACGTTGCCGTCGCCATCACTGCCGCCGCCATCACAGCCGCCGCTGCGGCCCGTCAGGAGGTTCACGCATGAGCGCACACACAGCCGCACCGGTGGCAACTGCGTTGCCACCCATCGGACTCGGAACCTGGCCACTGGTCGGTGCCGACGCCACGAAGTCGGTACTCTCCGGAATCGAGGCCGGGTACCGCCTCATCGACACCGCCGCGATCTACGGCAACGAGGACGCCGTCGGCGTAGCGTTGGCGGAGTCTGCTCTTCCGCGAGAAGAACTGTTTGTCACCACCAAACTTCGTGGAAACGACCAGGTTTCCGGTGACATCCGCGGAGCGCTCGAGCAGAGCCTGGAACGACTGGGACTGGATCAACTCGATCTGTTCCTGATCCACTGGCCGCTCCCGCGAATCGATCGTTACGTTGCGTCGTTCGAGGCGATGCTGGCCTGCCGCGACGCCGGACTGGTTCGGTACGTGGGTGTGTCGAACTTCCTGGAGCACCACGTGCGCCGCGTCGTCGCCGAAACCGGCGAAGCACCGGCAGTCAACCAGATTCAGATGGACCCGTCGCTCGCTCGGATCCCGGTTCGCCGCGCCAACGACGAACTTGGCATCTTCACTCAGTCGTGGAGTCCGCTCGGCCGGGGTGACGTGCTCGACAACGCCGTTGTGAGCGAGATCGCCGGTCGAATCGGTTGCACACCAGCTCAAGTGGTCCTCGCTTGGCACGTCGCGCAGGGTGTGGTTCCGGTCGCGCGATCAGCGAACCCGACGCGTCAGGCCGAAAACCTGGCAGCACTCGACGTGACCCTCTCCGGCGAAGACATCGAAGCACTGAACAGTCTCGACCGCGGCGAGTCTGCGGCGCGGGACGTCGAAGCAGAGGAACATTTCTGATGACATTGAAAGTCGGAATCGTCGGCTGCGGCAAGATCGCCGGCAACCATGCCCGAGCCCTGCAACAAGTCCCCGGCGTCGAGGTAATCGGCTGCTGCGATCCCGATCTCGGACGCGCCCAGGAGTTCGCGGCAGCGCACGGCATTCCCGCAGCCGTGAGTTCAGTGGAGCAACTTCTCGCCCTCGGACTCGACGCCTGCACCGTTTGCACGCCGCACCCGGTACATGAAGAGGTAGTCGTGGCCGCTGCCGAAGCGGGTGTACATGTGTTGTGCGAGAAGCCCATCGCGGTCGATGTTGCTGCCGCCGACCGCATGATCGAGGCCGCCGACCGCGCCGGTATCACCTTCGGCGTCCTCTTCCAACGCCGCTTCTGGCCGGCCGCGCGTCGTATCCGGGACGCCATCGACGACGGCCGGATCGGACTGCCCACGCTCGGCGAGGCGTCGGTGATCCTCCACCGCCCATCGAGTTACTACTCGGCCGACGCGTGGCGCGGACGCTGGGACACTGACGGCGGTGGCGTGCTCATGACGCAGGCGGTGCACCAGATCGACATGCTGGCCTGGTTCATGGGCGAGGCCGTCTCGGTCAGCGGCTTCATCCGCACCCACACCCACGGTGAGCACATCGAGACCGAAGACAGCGCGTCAGCTGTAATTTCCTTTGCCTCGGGCGGCACCGCCACCGTCACCGCGACTACCGGCGCCAATCACAACCTGGGCAACCGTGTCTCGGTGATCGGGCGCACCGGCGCCATCGCCAGCGTCCTCGAATTTCCTGAAGGGCACGAGGGTGTCAACGAAATCTGGACCGTGCCGGGCGAAGTCGAGTTCCAGTCGCCGTATTCCGCCGACATCGACGCCAATCTCGATGTGGGAGCGGTCAATGCGGCACTGACCGACTTCCACACCCTGCAGGTTCAGGACTTCGCCGACGCGGTCCTGACCGGGCGCGAACCCGCCGTCACCGGACGAGACGCCCGCGCGTCACTTGCCATCATCGCCGCAATCTACGAATCGTCACGAACCGGGAAGGTTGTCGAGTTGACATCGACACCGACCCTCGCAACAACTGCCAAGGAGCAGAAATGAGTAGCAGTACCCCCCTCACCTACGACGTAGTTGTCGTGGGCTCCGGCGCAGGCGGGCTTTCCACAGCAATTGCCGCAGCACATGGCGGCGCGTCGGTACTCGTTGTCGAGAAGGCCGACACCTGCGGCGGCGCAACGGCCTGGTCGGGCGGGTGGATGTGGACCCCACGCAACATGTTTGCCATCGCCGACGGGGTTGTCGAGGATCGTTCGGCGCCGCGGACATATCTGGAGAACCGACTCGGCGACAACTTCGACGCCGCCAAAGTGGATGCTCTTCTCGACGGCGCACCGGAGATGGTCGAGTTCTTCGAACGCAAGACTGCGCTGAAGTTTGTTCCCGGAGCCAAGATCGCCGACATTCACGGCGACACACCGGGAGCCGGCACGGGTCATCGTTCCGTCGGACCGAAACCGGTGAGCTTGCGAAAGCTCGGCCCCGACGTCGCGGCGCTGCTACGTCGACAGTTGTACGAGACGTCATTCCTCGGCATGGGCATCATGGCCGGCCCCGACCTGCAGGCATTCCTGCATTCGACTCGATCGCCGAAAGCATTTGTGCACTGTGGTGTTCGCGTGACAAAGCACATGTTCGATCTCGCCACCAAGCGTCGTGGCCAGCAACTCGTCAACGGCACTGCGCTTGTCGGCATGATGCTTCGCTCAGCGCTCGATCTCGGCGTCGAGATTCGGGTGAAAACGTCGGCAACATCGCTGCAGACTGACGATGACGGTTGCGTTGTCGGTGTCCGCCTCGAAGGCCCGGATGGTGCGTACTCGGTAACTGCCACGCGCGGCGTCGTACTGGCCACCGGCGGCTTCGCCCAGGACATCGACCGCCGACGTGAACTGTTCCCCCGTACCCCCACCGGAAACGAGCACTGGTCACTCACTCCGAAGACAACCACCGGCGACGGCATCACCCTCGGCGAATCCGCGGGTGGTCGCCTCGACCGCACTCTTGCCTCCCCCGTCGCGTACTGCCCCGTCTCCATCGTTCGCTACCGCAACGGCAAGGAAGGGGTGTTCCCGCACATCCTCGACCGCGGAAAGCCCGGTGTCATCGGAGTTCTCGCGAACGGCAAGCGTTTTGTCAACGAGGCACTCGGCTACCACGACTACACCCTCGCGATGGTCGAGCAGGTTCCTGAGGGCGAAGAAGTGTGCTCGTGGTTGATCGCCGATCAGCAGTATGTGCGCTACCTCCCGCTGGGCATGGCCAAGCCCCTGCCGATCCCGATCCAGCCGTACCTGCGCTCGGGATACCTGACACGGGGTCGCACTGTTCGCGAACTGGCGGAGAAGATCGGCGTTGATCCGACGCAGTTGGAAAAGACAATCGAGGCATTCAATGTCGGGGCCGTGGCCGGTGAAGACCCCGAGTTCGGTCGCGGCACAACACCGTTCAACCGGGGATCCGGCGATACCGCCAACCCCTGGCCGAACCCGTCGCTCGCGCCCTTGCAGAAGGGTCCGTACTACGCGGTGAAGGTGGTGCCGGGCAGTTTCGGTACCTTCGCCGGGCTTGTCACCGACTCGTCGTCGCAGGTTCTCGATGACAACGACCGCCCCATCGAGGGATTGCTCGCCGTCGGCGTCGATCAGGCCAGCGTGATGGGCGGGCACTACCCGTCCGGCGGCATCAACCTCGGCCCGGCGATGACGTTCGGTTACCTGGCAGGTCGGGAACTGGCCGGAGCCAAGACAGTTGGAGCGCACGCATGACACTCTCACTCGGGCTTGCAGCCCTCACGGTGCTGGACACTGCTCCGATGCAGCACGTCGACTTGGCCGAAAAGCACGGCTTCGACACCATCGGCATCCGCCTGATGCCTGCGGCACCAGGTACGACGGCCTACCCGCTGCACGAGGACAAGCAGTCGTTGGACGAACTGGTGCGTCGACTGGATGATTCACCCGTTGAGGTATTCGACCTCGAAATCATCCGCCTTGCAGCCGACTTCGACCCCGCCGACTACGTTCCGCTTCTCGAAGCGGGTGCACAGCTCGGAGCCAAAGCCGTTCTGGTGGGCGGCGACGACCGCGACCGCGCTCGGCTCACGAACTCCTATGCCCGCCTCGCTGAACTGTGCGCGAACTACGGCATCGTCGCCTCGCTCGAATTCATGCCGTGGACTGCGGTGCCCGATGCGCGTGCGGCCATCGAGATCGTCTCGGCGGCAGACGGTCCGGCTCGTAGTGTCCTGGTCGACGCACTCCACACCGACCGCTCGGCGACCACGCTGGAGGATCTTGCGTCCATCCCGCGCGAGTGGCTTCACTACGCCCAGATGTGCGACGGTTCGACCCCCGCTCCTACGGAGGACGCAGAACTGATCCGTCACGCCCGCGAAGAGCGTCTGGTGCCCGGCACCGGCGGCATCGCCCTGGCCGACATCTGGTCGACCCTGCCTGCCGGACTGCCGGTCAGCATCGAATTGCCCAACGAGCCGCTGCGTCAGGCAGTCGGCACCGACGCCTGGCTGGAGCGCCTGGTCGAGGCCACGCGAGCAGTGTTGGCCTAGCGGCCCTGTGCGCGTTTAGCGAGTCCAGGCACTCCCTAAACGCGCACGGGGGCGTCAGCCCCTCCGAGCCGCAACGGCCTGCGCCAGACGGTCCAACTGCGCTGCGGTGGTGGACCAGTCGATGCACGCGTCGGTGATCGACTGACCGTAGGTGAGCTCGTCCGCCTTACCCAAGGTCAGGTCCTGACGGCCGGCCTCGATGAAACTCTCCAACATGACGCCGGCGATTCCCTGCTCACCCTCGGTCAGACGTCGGGCAATGTCGTCCAGCACGACGACCTGACGCTCGTGGTCCTTGCTGCTGTTACCGTGACTCGCGTCGATGACCACGCGCTCGGGCAGGTTCGACTTACGCAGGCGAGCAAGGGTATCCGCGACGGTCTCGGCATCGTAGTTCGGTCCGTCGCTGCCGCCACGAAGAATGACATGGCAGTCCGGGTTGCCCGCGGTCCGAATCAAGGCAGCCTGGCCGTCGAGATCCGTTCCGGGGAACACATGGCTCGCCGCCGCGGCGCGGGTACCGTCGACGGCTACCTGCACATCACCTTCGGTGGAATTCTTGATGCCGACGGGCATGGACAGCGCGCTGCACAGCTGACGGTGAACCTGACTGGCGGCGGTCCGGGCGCCGATTGCACCGTAGCTGACCAGGTCGGCGATGTACTGCGGCATGATCGGATCAAGGAACTCGCAGCCGACAGGCAGGCCCAGACTCGACACGTCGAGAAGCAACTTGCGGCCGATACCGAGCCCGGTGTTGATGTCGAACGTGCCGTCGAGGTGGGGGTCGTTGAGCAGGCCCTTCCAACCCAGCGTGGTGCGCGGCTTTTCGAAGTAGACCCGCATCACGATGTGCAGGTCGTCCCGCAGTTCTTCGGCCTTGGCAGCCAACCGACGGGCGTAGTCCATCGCAGCTTCCGGATCGTGTACCGAGCACGGTCCGACAACAACGATCAAACGGTCGTCGTCACCGTTGAGGATGTTGATCGTGTCGGCACGGCCGGTCCGCACGGTTGCGGCCGCGACCTCGTCCGGAGCGTGCTGAGCACGAACAGTCGCCGGTGACACGAGCGGACTGATACTCACAGTGCGCTGATCGTCGAGGCTGTCCGAAGCTGCGGTGGTGTCGATGGTGACAGTCATGGGGTTTTCGGTTTCCTGTTCTCAGGCCGACCCCAGAGATGAAGAGAAACTCCAGCGAGCCGGTCTGTAGTCCGGCTCTTGGGTGGAGGTTGTCAGCGCGTGGTTACGCCGGCAGGCCCACCCGGGGCCGGCCTGCTAAACCAGAAATAGACGCGCTGCATGACGGCCACGATACCTCGAGTTCGGATCAGATGGGCGCGCCCCTCCACAACAAGCCGAATCCGAGGGGCGAGTCCCGTGGCACGAGTCCGTGAAGAATGGCCAAATCCGCTGAGCGGTTGGCGCTTTCGAGTAAGGATCCGGCTGCGAAGTTCGAATACGTTGGTTAGGCACCTGCCAATGCCCGGAACATCAGATGGAGCTGCGCCTTCTCATGCCTGTGATCGAATCGACCAAAACCTTCCACCCGACGGTGTCCCCTTCTGCGACCGAAACCCCCTTGCAGTCGACAAAAGATGTGGACGACGAATTCACCCGTCTGATCGATTCCTTGACACGACGCGGGTTCCTGACCAGTGCGGCGGCGCTCGGTGCACTGGGCGCGCTGTCTGCATGTTCGAGCGAATCCAGCGGCACCGAAGCCTCGGACGAGTGGGTCGACATCGTCGTCGCGGACCAGACCTACCGCCTCCCGCGGGACCCCAAGCGTGTCGTGGTGCTCGAAGCCCGAGGCGCCCTCGATTTTGCACTACTGGCCGAGTACCCGATCGTCGCGACCAATTGGGATCCGAAGTCTCAACTCATGCAGAAGGTACCCGCCGGCGCAGCTCGCCTCGGTGGGACGAACAACGAACCGAATGCCGAATCGATACTGAGCTACGACCCCGATCTGTTGGTTGTCGGGAAAGGCTGGTGGGATTACTACCAGGACAAGGGCCTGCTCGGCACTGACATCGCCCCGGTGCTCGTCGTTGACGAGGGCACGACGGGCTCGTCCTGGAAACAGGCCATGACCGCGCAGCTCACGGCGCTCGATCGCCGCGAAGTCGCCGAACGCGTCATCGCCCGATACAACGCCGAACTTGCTCAAGCGCGGGCCAAGATCGGTGGTCTCCTCGAAGGCAAGTCGATTGCGATCGCCGGTGCAGACAGCGGTCAGATCTGGCTGCAGAACAACACGTTCGCCGTGTCGGTTGCACAGGACCTCGGCCTGAACGTCTTGACTGACGCCGCCCATGCCGCACCCGATCGGAAGGATTCGACGTTCTACAGCCTCGAGGAGCTCGCGATCTTCGACCAGGCCGACTTCGTACTGCTACAGAACCCCGACGCCGTCGAAGCCGAGTCGCCCACGTGGAAACGAGTTCGCGCTGTCCAGGACGGCCATGTCGGACAACTGCGATACGACCTCAACAACGGCCTCGCTCTGACTGCGATGGCCCTGGCCGCTGATATCGCCGAACAGGTACAGGTCATGCGCTGACATCCGTGCGGGCATTGGATCGGTACTGGAGTGACCCCACCACACCTGGTGGGGTCACTCACGCCTCCAAGCGGAATTCGCCTCGCACCTGGCGTACACCGTTGATCTGCACTTCGACGGCATGGTCGCCGGCATAGTACTTCCGGGTACTGATCGGTTTGAAGGAATGCCTCTTCGCGATGCGGGCCGGCACCCCAGGCTCGAGCGTTCGTGTTGTCAGTTTGAAGACCTTCGGCGTCGTGGTCCCGTTGGCCTTCACGTGGTGGACGATGTAATCGATCACGACGGTGACGGACTCGCTGCCGTTGTTCGTGACGGCGAAGTCGAAAGTGAGTTCTCCACCCGCATCGACTATTTCGCGGTCGATGACGAACCCTTCGACCACGACGTCGGTGGGCGGCGAGAACCCCAGAAGAGACAGAGCATCCGGGTCGCCGGCCTTGATCAACGTCCGCAATGCATGTTTGACGATTTTAAGTGTGTTGGAATCCGGTGTCTGTAACCAACGCTTCGCAGTCGACACGGCGAGCGCTGCGTCAGCACGACTGAGATCGTTGAGATGGTTTGCGACCGAACGTCGTACGTATTCCGAATCATCCTGATACAGCTCGTCGAGAATGGCGATTGTCGACTCGGGGCACGCCGTCAATTCTTTCACTCGTCTTCCCCAGGGCAAACGAGTACGAGTGCCTTCGGTCGCCAAGCGCCGGACGTGTTCGTCTTCATGACCGGTCCAGGTGAGTGCGATCGCCAGCGAACGGTCAAGGTCCGTCTCGAGAAATGTGCGAATTGCGAATTCGGCCGTCAGACGCGACGTCAGCTCGGCAAGCAGAGCCATTCCCTCGTCGAAATCCGACTCGGAGCCACTTCGTGTCGCCGTGACGGCGACAGCTTCGGTCACCGGCCAGATCATCCAACCAGTGAAGGTCTCCGCTGAAAGCGCACGGCGGATGATCTCGGCGAAGGCCGGAAGATCCTGAGGCAGTTCGGCAGTCATCGCGTCCCGCACAACGCGGGTACGTTCGCCGAGACTCATACCGTCGAATTCGGATGTACTACCCCGAACGAGGGCGAGGCGTGTCTGACCGGAGGCTCGCTCGAGACAGCCTGCCAGATCGGCGACGACGGATTTCCCGAGCAGTTCGTCAGCGGTGGGCATCAGGGGCACACCGTGAGAGCGGAAATCCGATCACCGTCGAGAGAAAAATGGTGATGCAACTGGACGGGGCTTCCGGGAAAATCACCCTCGACCTTCACCGACACGACAACGGCCGAGCCTGGGGTGTTGACCGACTCGATCTTCTGGGTAAAGGTGAACGCCGTCGACACGGCGGACTTCCACGCCACGATTTCTTCGATGCCGACATACGTCCGGCCGTCGTCACGCACCACCGCGTCTTCGGTGAACACGTCACGGACGTCTCCGCCGTCGAAATATGCGCGCGCTGCGCCTGGCACCTTCGCTGAGTCGATCATTCGCGAAGAGTACTGCTGGGGTCCGACAGGTTCGGCGAACTCACTGCGCGAGCGGACGCCGCCAACTGAATCTCCATCAACAGCCTCGTCGAGGGCTCGGACAGGTCGGTATCTGTTATCTCCTCGACCCTTTTGATCCGATACCTGAGTGTGTTCGGGTGAATGCGAAGCTGCTCGGACGCGCGTCGGACATCGCCCGAATGCGCGAGGTAAACGGAGACGCTTTCACGCATGTTCGACCCGTTACGCCTGTCGTAGACGTCGAGCGCGTCGATTCTCGGATCGTGCAGTTGCTCGTCGGCCGCAATCGCGTCCATGATTTCGCCCAGCAGCACCGGAGTGCGCGAGTCCGCGAGGGTGGTCACACGAACATCCCCCGACGTTCCGTCCAAGACCCGATCCACTTCGGCGCGAGCCCTAGCCACCTCAGTGAGCGTCGAAACCGGCGACGAGACTGCGGCCCGTAAACCCGAGGGCGACAACTTGTCCAAACGCGCGACAACTTCACGGGTCCACGAGACTGTGGATTTCACGGATTGGGTTCGCGGAAACAGCACATAGATCCGGGCGCCGAATGCACTCACCAGCGATTCACGATGAAAGGCACTGGCGTGCAGGCGCAACGACGACACGAGCTCACCCGAAGCCGACAACACGCTGCCCCCGACACTCGCCACGCCGATCACCATCGCGGGTCCGGACATCGGGATGGACAACGAGGCCGCCAGAGAAGGAACATCGACGCCGCCGCCGCGAACCCCGAGCAAGCGCTGAACCTGTATCGCCTCGTTACTCGGCGCGTCTCGGATGCGCGAAATCAGCCGAGCTGCAATGGCCGCGGCACCGCGGAGTACTCTGTCGGCATCGCCGGCGATGGGAAGCGGGCCTTCCTGAACCCAGATCGTGCCGAGTAGATCAGAACTGAAACCGCTCTCCCCCTTGACGTTCTCGGAAATTCTGCGAATGGGAACCACCAACCGTCGCCTGATCGCGAGGTCTTCGTGCGCAGGCACCTCCACTACGTCGTCACTTCGCCGCAAGCTTTCGAAGACGCCCCACTCCTGCAGCTTCCGGAGGTATTCCCGAGGTCCTTCACGGCCGAGGATCGATTGCCGGCGGAGCTCGTCCGCAGCATCCCCTGATGCCGAATAAGCCATGACGTGGGAACGCTCGTCCTCGATGCTGACCATCCCCCGGGTGAGTGACGCGACGTTCTGCGCCAGCTCGAACAAGTCTGTGTCACTGCCGAATACAACGTCCTCCGAATCCTGACGAGATACCGAATGATCGAGCACGCCCCGGATCGTAGTGAACAATCGATCCCAACGAGCGTCCGGATGGACTGCCATCAAGGCGATCCCGGCGCGCTGTGCCGCCGCGCGCACCGACGTGTCCGAGGCCTCCTTCGACATGACGGCCCGAGGCGCTGATCCCTTCTGATCGACGCGGTTCAGCCAGGCTGCCAATTCGGCTGCACCGATACCGACAGCGAGCCAGAGTTCAGAGGATTCGACGTCCGCGGTTCCGGGGCGTGTGAGGTCCCCGACCTCCGCGAACACCACGGAGTCGACGAAGACGTCATCACCTGACGGCGCGAAGACGAGCTCGACAAAGGCTCCGCCCAGCGCCCGAAGGACCGCGTCGAGCCTGACCTCACGGATAGCCACGTACCACCCACTTTCCGGACCGTTCCAACGCCTCAATTTCGAGAATAGTGCATTTTCCTGCGGAAATGGTTCAGCCGATCGAACAAACAGCGTCCGAGAAGTTTGGCCGATCAGCGGATTACTCGCCGACTCCTTTCGGCTTGACTGATGACGACACGACAACTGCCCCACCCATCAGTCTGCCGAAGGATCGTCATGGACGCCGTCACCAATGTCCCCCACCCAGCCAACGAACCGGTCAACAATTACGGGCCGGGAAGCCCGGAACGATCACGCCTACGCACCAAACTGACCGAACTGGCCGAGACACCCACCGACATCCGACAGGTCATCGGGGGCGTCCACCGAACTGCGGAAGGCAAGCGGGAGAACGTAGTTCAACCACACCGTCACAGCTCGGTCATCGGATCGTTTGCGGGCGCAACGCACTCGGATGTTCGTGATGCCATCGACGCCGCTACGCTCGCCGCCCCGGCCTGGCGCGACCTCTCGTTCGACGACCGCGCGGCGGTCTTCCTCCGCGCCGCCGATCTACTCTCCGGCCCGTGGCGCGAAACCATCGCCGCCGCAACAATGCTCGGTCAGTCGAAGACCGCATATCAGGCCGAGATCGATGCCCCGTGCGAACTGATCGACTTCTGGCGTTTCAACGTCGCGTTCGCACGCCAGATACTCGCCGACCAACCCGTTTCCGCTCCGGGAGTCTGGAATCGCGTCGAATATCGACCACTCGAAGGTTTTGTCTACGCGATCACCCCCTTCAATTTCACCGCCATCGCCGGAAATCTCCCCACCGCACCGGCCCTGATGGGCAACACCGTGATCTGGAAGCCGTCACCGACGCAGGCCGTCGCGGCGTACCTGACGATGCAACTACTCGAAGCCGCCGGCCTCCCACCCGGGGTGATCAATCTTGTTCTCGGCGACGGCCCCACGGTGTCCGAGGTCGCGCTGGCCGACCCTCGCCTGGCGGGCATCCACTTCACCGGATCGACCGCAACGTTCCAGCGTTTGTGGCGTGAGGTCGGAGCCAACATCTCGAACTACCGGACGTATCCGCGTCTCGTCGGCGAAACCGGCGGCAAAGATTTTGTACTCGCACACAGTTCAGCAGACCCCGACGTACTCACGACGGCATTGATCCGCGGGGCCTTCGACTATCAGGGACAGAAATGCTCGGCCGCGTCACGGGCATTCGTCCCGAAATCGGTGTGGGCCAAGATGGGCGACACGTTCATCGACACAGTGTCGTCACTGAAGTACGGCGACGTCACCGACCTGACGAACTTCGGCGGCGCCGTCATCGACCAGCGTTCCTTCGACCGCAATGCCGCCGCGATCGTCCGAGCCAAGTCGACCGGCAGCCTCACCATCGCAGCAGGCGGCGACTACGACGACCGCGAAGGATTCTTCATCTCGCCGACGGTCCTGCTCGGTGACGACCCCAGTGACGAGGCCTTCAGCACCGAGTACTTCGGCCCCATACTCTCCCTGCACGTCTACGACGACTCCGCACCGAATGCCTACGCCGACATCCTCGCTCGTATCGACAGCGGATCCGCGTACGCCCTGACCGGTGCCGTGATCGCCACCGACCGTGCGGCCGTCGATCAAGCTCACCACGGTCTGCGGTTCGCCGCCGGAAACTTCTACGTCAACGACAAGCCGACGGGCGCGGTAGTCGGACAACAACCCTTCGGCGGCGCTCGAGCTTCCGGTACCAACGACAAGGCCGGTTCACCGCAGAACCTGCTCCGTTGGACGTCGACACGCACCGTCAAGGAAACCTTCGTTCCTCCCACCGATCATCGCTACCCCCACCAGGACGTCGATCCAGCCGAGAGCGAGAACCGTTGATGAGTGCCGTCTCGCTGAGCAACCCGCTGCGCCCGGTACTCCTCGCGGCGGCACGCTCGTCGCGGCTGGAGAAGACAGTCTCCGGGATGACCTTGACCCGCAAGCTGGTAGACAGGTTCGTCGCCGGGGACGCGGAACCCGCAGCGGTGTCAGCCGTACGCGACATCCTCACCAGTGGCCGGTTCGTGACGGTCGACTACCTCGGCGAGGACACTACCGATCCAGCTCAGGCAACAGCTACCGTCGACGCCTATCTCTCCCTTCTCCGCTCGTACGCAACGCTTTCCGAAGCGGCTGGGACGCAACACACTCTCGAGGTTTCGCTCAAGCTCTCCGCGTTAGGGCAGTCACTTCCCGGCGACGGCGAGAAGATCGCCCTGGCGAACGCTCACCGAATCGTCACAGCGGCAGACGAAGTGGGCGCGTGGGTCACCGTCGATGCGGAGGATCACACCACCACCGACTCGACACTGTCCATCGTCGAAGAGTTGCGCCGCGACTTCCCGACGCTCGGCACGGTCCTGCAGGCGTATCTGCACCGCACCGAGGCCGACTGCCGGCACTTCTCCGGATCAGGTTCACGAATTCGGCTGTGCAAGGGTGCATACAAGGAACCGGCCGACGTTGCGTTCCAAAAGCCCGGCGAAGTCGACGCGTCGTACCTGCGTTGCCTGAAGGTCTTGATGGAAGGTGACGGGTACCCGATGGTCGCCTCCCACGATCCCACCATGATCGACGCCGCCCTCGAACTCGCCACATTGACCGAACGGACAGCCGAGGATTTCGAGTTTCAGATGCTCTACGGCATCCGCGACGGCGAACAACGCAGATTGGTAGCCGAAGGCAATCACCTGCGGGTCTACGTTCCCTACGGCAGCCAGTGGTACGGCTACTTCATGCGTCGCCTGGCGGAACGGCCGGCCAACCTCATGTTCTTCATGCGCTCACTCGCCTCCAACAACTAGGTGCTGGAAACCGGTGGTAGCGGTGGCAACTCGAGGTTCTCACGGAAGGTACCCCCGACGTAATCTGTTCCCACGATTCTGCGCTTGCGTAGTTCCGGCAGCAGTCCGTTCGTGACGAAATCGCGTGTACGCGGATCGGCAAGGTCACCGAGCGTGATGACGTCGAGTACGCCCGCGTCGTATCGTTCCTCGATCGCGTCCGCGAGCTGTTCCGGGGTGCCCGCCGCTGCCCAGTGGCCGGTGTCCTTGGACGCGATGATCAACTCACGCAGAGTCTTTCCTTGTGATGCGAGCTTGCCGAAGATCTCGACCCGGCCCCGTCGTCGATTCACCGACGACGGGTCCGGCAACAACGACTCCGGGATCGGCCGATCCAGCGGCAATTCCGAGAAATCCACGTCACCGCCGAACATGTCGGCAAGCCTCGTGCGACCGGCGTCGAAGTCCGTCGATTCCTCGGCTTCTCTGACCAATCGTTCGACTTCGGTTTCGGTAGCGCCGTACGTTGCGTGGAACGAGCTGAAAATCAGTGGCAGTTCGTCCCCACGCCCCAACTCTGCCGCCCGGGCGCGGATCGTCTTCGTGTAGGTGACCGCGTCCTCGAAGGTTGCGAGAGAAGTGAATACGACCTCCGCGAAGCGAGCACCCAGTTCGATACCTCCGGCAGATTGGCCGGCCTGGAATTGGACCGGACGACGCTGCGGCAGGGAGGGGATGTTCAGCGGCCCCTGCACCGTGAAGTACTTGCCTCGATGCTCGATGGGGACCACCCTCGACGGATCGAGCACCGCTGAGCCCTCTCCCCGGGTCAGGGCGCCGGGCTTCCAGCTGTCGAAGAGTGCGTTGACCACCTCGAGCGATTCGGCCGCTCGGGCGTACCGCTCCTCCGGACTCGGCAGGTCCAGGTCGCTGTAGTTCTCTTCTCCGAGTGAGGAAGTGACGGCATTCCATGCGGCTCGACCATTGCTGACGTGGTCCAGGGTGCCGAACAACCGTGCCAGGTTGAAAGGGTGATGAAATGTTGTCGTGACGGTGGCGATCAGCCCCACATGGGTGGTGACCGCACTCAGCGCGGCAAGGAAGATCAACGGCTCCTGCGCGCCGATCGCGCCCTGCGCGCCGAAACTCAGCAGGTCGGCGGCAAACAGTCCGTCGATCTTGTTCGCCTCGGCCGTCTTTGCGACGTCGATCGCGGACGCGACCGTCGAAGTCGTCGGATCGATCGCGGCGTCGTAGATACTCACCGCCCCGCTGACACCGGTCACCGTCTTGAGTGGACGCCTACGATCGGCCACCGACCATCCTCCTGGCTTCGCGAAATCTGTTCCGAATTCACAACGCTAGACCGATCCTGGCTCCCGACAAGGTATTCACTCAGCCTGGTTCTATCCCTCCGAGCACCGCTTGGTCACGCACCGGATTTACGGGCCCGATAGGCGGCGACGTGCGCCCTGTTCCCACAGTTTCCGGTGTCGCAGTATCGCTTCGAACGATTGCGCGACAAATCCACGAAGACCGCTTCGCAGTCCGGGGCCTCGCACCATCGCAACCGCGAGAATTCGTCGGTTCGGATCAGATCGAGCACACCCATCGCCGCTTCTGCGGCCATCCGGTCCACCAGTGGCGAATCGTCAGCGGTGACGTGCAGATGCCAGCCGAGGTCGTCGTGCCTGGTGAGCCGCGGCCTCGCGCCGGATTCGAGTAGCAGCGTGTTCACCACCTCGACGGCGTCGTCCACTCCCGCGGCTTCCCAGAACTTTCGCAGTCGTGGACGCAGCGCACGAACCGCCGTCAATTCCTCCCGCGTGCCGTCCCGCCTGCCGGTCCAATGATCCGCGTCGAGAAACCGTGTCAGCTCCTCTTGATCCGGAAGCAGTTCAGCCCCGCCGCGGGCCGTGTTGACCAACGACGCGGCGAAGACGAGCGCCGATTCCGTGTCACCAGCAAAATGCACTTTGACTCCTGAGCTCTATCAACCTAATGTCAGCATCGTAATCGCTTTTACTCCTGACGGGTGACGACGTGAACTCTCGCAACGGCTTGATCTTCGCTCTGCTGTCCGCGGCAACGTTCGGCGTCTCGGGCCCGTTCGCGAAGTCTCTCATCGAATCGGGGTGGTCCCCCGGCGGCGCAGTGTTCGCGCGCGTTGCCGGCGGCGCACTGGTGATGATGGCGATCGCCGTAGCCACCCAATGGCCTCGCCTACGACAGGTGAGCGCCCACACGCGAACGGTACTGCTGTACGGGGTGTTCGCGATCTCGGGCGTTCAACTGTGCTTCTTCAATGCCGTGCAACATCTTTCGGTCGGCGTCGCATTGCTTCTCGAGTACCTTGCACCGATCATCGTCATCGGATGGGTGTGGATAACCAAGGGCGCGCGTCCGAGCGTGCAGACGCTTCTCGGTGCGGCGGTTGCCATGATCGGCGCCGCCGTGGTGATCGACGTCTTCGGATCGGCAGAGATCAGTGCCGTCGGAGTCGCCTGGGGACTGGCCGCCGCGGCATGCCTTGCAGTCTATTTCGTCATTTCCGAACGTGCGGACGGTGATCTCCATCCTGTTGTGCTCGCGGCATCGGGGCTCACGGTCAGTGCAGTGGTCATCGGCGCGCTCGGACTCGTCGGCGTCCTCCCCCTCCAGTTCTCGGCCTCGAACGCCGTCGTGGCAGACCATTCGGTGAACGTATGGCTGCCGGTGGTGGTCCTGGTCCTGGTCAGCACTGTCATTGCCTATCTCACCGGCATCGCCGCAATCACGCTGCTGGGGCCGACAATCGGATCTCTCGTAGCGCTGACCGAAGTGCTGTGCGCGGTCCTCGCCGCGTGGATCCTGGTCGGGGAATCCGTCACTGCACTCCAAGCTGTGGGTGGCGCAGCAATCATCGCGGGGTTGGTCCTCGCGCGCCTCGGCCAGGTTGCACCGAATCAGATACCGGCCGACCCGATGACAAATGTCATGGCAGAAGAATGACGGACGGACGAGGGATTACGACCTCGAAGCGAGCAGATTCTATGTATGACCTCAGCACAGGCACAGCATTCACCACAGGCACTGCACACACTCACTGAAGGATCGGCACACGACGCCGTCCGGTTGACCGGACTTCGCAAGAGTTTCGGAACCGTCGACGCCGTCAAGGGTATCGACCTGAGCATCCGCCCCGGCGAGATCGTCGCGTTCCTCGGCCCGAACGGCGCAGGCAAGACGACAACCATCGACATGATCCTCGGCCTGTCCCGGCCGACGTCGGGCGACGTGAGCGTCTTCGGAATGTCACCGCGATCGGCGATCGCCCGCGGACTCGTCTCCGCAGTCATGCAGACCGGCGGACTACTGAAAGAGCTGACGGTTGCCGAGACGGTGCAGCTGACCGCCAGCCTGTACGCCCAATCCCGTCCGGTCGACGAAGTGCTGGGGAGAGCCGGAATCCTCGACATCTCCGATCGCCTGGTCAGCAAATGCTCAGGCGGACAACAACAGCGGTTGCGATTTGCGATGGCGTTGCTGTCGAACCCGCAATTGCTCATTCTCGACGAGCCCACCACCGGCATGGACGTCGAAGGGCGTCGGGACTTTTGGTCCGCCATCCGCGCCGACGCAGATCACGGTCGCACTGTGCTTTTTGCGACGCACTACCTCGAAGAGGCCGATGTCTACGCCGACCGCATCATCCTGGTCAGGCAAGGCACCGTGGTCGCAGACGGGACCACCGCCGAGGTCAAGGCGATGGCGTCCGGGCGCACCCTGCGCGCGACTGTTCCAGGCATCACCGACGAACTTCTGCGAGCCATACCGAACTCCGACGCCGTCGAGGTGCGCGGTGAGTCACTGCTCGTGCACTCGGGTGACACCGATGCCGTTGCACGGTTCCTGTTGACCAATACCCAGGCTCGCGATCTCGAAATCGTCTCGCGTGGCCTCGAAGACGCATTCATCGCACTCACGTCGAACAACTCCGAAGGACAGAAATGATGACCACTGCAACCGAAGCGAACACCTACGGAGCCGAGCGAACCGTCGTACCTCTCGGCGGATTCAACACGACGCTACTGCGACTGGAATTTCGTCGCCTGACCCGCAATCGGCGCACGATGATCTTCACGCTCGTCATGCCGGTTGTCTTCTTCCTCGTCTTCGGTCTCGGTCAAGGCGACGACGACCACGGGATCGGACACGGCAATGTCGCCGCGTACATCATGATCAGCATGGCCCTGTACGGCGCGATGCTTGCAACTACCAGTGGCGGAGCGATGGTCTCGATCGAGCGAGCGTCGGGATGGAGCCGTCAACTTCGGCTGACTCCCCTGACCCCGGTCGCCTACATCGCCGTCAAACTGATCATGGCGATGCTGCTCGGTCTCGTCTCGATCCTTGTCGTCTACGTCGTCGGCGCGTTCACCTCGGCGCAGATGGACGGATCACTCTGGTTCACAACGGCATTGATCGCCTGGTTGGGATCGTCGATCTTCGCGGCCTTCGGCCTGTTCATGGGGTATCTACTCCCCAGTGAGAACGTCATGCAGTTGCTCGGACCGGGACTGGCTCTGCTCGCCTTCGGCGGCGGACTCTTCGTGCCGCTCACCGACGGTTCCGTATGGGCGACCATCGCACAGTTCACCCCGATGTTCGGCATCAACGCCCTCGCCCACGCACCGTTGACGGGCAATAGCATTCACTGGACCTGGATCGTCAATATCCTGGTGTGGTTCGCCATCTTCGCCGGCGGAGCGATCTGGCGGTTCCAACGAGATACGGAGCGTGTGTAGTTGTCGCAAACGACTGACCGAGAAGATTCCGTCGCGCTCCCGCGGCGGAATCGTTTCGGCGTTCTCTTCGCGGCGGTCTGGATGGTATTTCTCGGCGGGCCACTGATCGAGGGATGGAATCTGCGCGACGAACTGCGCGGCTGGACAGGGATTCTCGCGACGGTCGCCTTCGGTGCGCTCTATCTCTACACGTTCGCCACAACGCAGCAGCGGCGTCGAATGACAATGACTCGGCCGACGATTCGCGAAGCTGCACTGGCTTTGGCCGCCTTGACCGCGTTGGCCGCCGTGATGATCGTCAGCGTCGGGCCGACTGGTTTGGCAGCCGCACCGTATCTCGCGGTGACAGCGGTGACGCTGCTGCCGACCGTCGCGGGCGGCATTCTCGCCTTGGTGTTCGCGGCCTCCGTGGAGATAGTGAGCCTCTCGTCCGGGTGGGGGAACTACTCCGGACTCTCGCTCGGAGTCTGCGCGGCCGCATTCGCGACCTGGGGCATCATGTCCCTGATCAGCCGCAACTTCGCCATGCTCCATGAACGCGAAGAGCAGGAGCAGCGGGCAATCATGGAGGAGCGAACGAGGATGGCGCGCGATCTGCACGACATCCTCGGGCACTCGCTGACCGTCATCACGATCAAAGCCGAACTGGCCAATCGCCTACTCGATGTCGATATCGAACGTGCGCGCAACGAACTCGACGACCTCGAAAGACTTTCGCGTGACGCGTTGGCAGACGTGCGTTCAGCCGTCGAAGGATTTCGTGGGATTTCTCTTCCCGTCGAGATAGCCCGAGCACGAGAGGCATTGCGTGCGGCTGGTATCGAGGACGAGGTGCCGAGCAGTACCGACATGGTTCCCACGCGTCTTCGCGAACTCTTTGCATGGACGATCCGTGAGGGCGTCACCAACGTCGTTCGACACAGCGGTGCGACCCACTGCCGGATCACGGTCGACGAAAATAGTGCGTCGGTCGTCGACGACGGGCAAGGGGCCGGGTCGACGTCTTCCGGCAACGGTCTGATCGGATTACGCGAGCGCGCCGGAGCGTCGGGCGCACGAGTGATCATCACTCATCCCCAGCCGCAGGGGTTTGCACTTCAGGTAGTCGAACAGGAGACAGAGTGAACAGCCAGGGCGATCGAGCAACCATACGGCTGCTCTTGGCGGACGACCAGGCGCTCGTGCGAGGAGCGTTGGCCGCACTACTCGATCTGGAATCCGACCTCTCCGTGGTGGCCGAGGTCGGTCGCGGCGACGAGGTTGTGGCCGCTGTTCTCGAACACCGCCCAGATGTCGCGCTTCTGGACGTCGAGATGCCCGGCATGGACGGAATCGCCGCGACGGCGGCCCTTCGCGAGGCCGCACCAGACACCCGAGTCCTGATCGTCACCACGTTCGGACGTCCCGGATTTCTTCGCAAGGCCCTGCACGCCGGGGCCGGCGGGTTCGTCGTCAAGGACACACCCGCCAGGCAGTTGGCCGACGCAGTCAGGCGTGTCCACGCCGGACTGCGCGTCGTCGATCCCACCCTTGCGGCCGACAGCCTCGTCAGCGGCGAGTCGCCTCTGACGGAGCGTGAGACCCAAGTACTGCGCGCCGCTCACGACGGCGCACCCGTGGCAGCCATCGCAGGGGCGCTCTTCTTGTCCGCAGGGACAGTTCGAAATCATCTGTCATCCGCGATGGGCAAGACAGGTGCGTCGACGCGCGCGGAAGCCGTCAGAATCGCCGAGTCGAACGGCTGGCTCTGATCCGCATGGCCGGAATCCACTTCCCCGGCAAATAGTTCGCCGTGCGATTCTTGACGGCGATTTGTCCAGATCACTCAAAGTAGGGACCTTCTACCCTAGGGATTTTCCCTGCAAACGACCCCCTTCGCGAGAATCCAAAACAGCTAATCGTTCGATAACTGGCTATGATGCAGTTAATTGAATCGACGGAGCCTGTGCGTAACGGGGGAAGGGACGTCTCATGTCGAACCAGTTCAACGATCGCTTGAACTCGCTGTTCGAGACTGCCGACTTTCACGTCACCAACGCGATGGTCGTTCGCGGCATGACCGAGTTCGGCTGCCGCATCTCGACGCCGTACCTGTCCCAACTGCGCACCGGCGTCCGAACCAACCCGTCACCCGAAGTGGTTGCCGCCCTCGCCCACTTCTTCAACGTCCATCCGGACTACTTCTACGCCCCGTCCGATCAAACTCCGCCCGCGATCTCGGGCGGCGAGGCGGACCTCTCTCTCCTCGAACAGCTGCACAACGTGCGCCTGCGAAACCTCACCTCTCGCGTCGTCGATCTATCGCCGTCTTCGCAGGATCTGCTTGTCGAAATGGCGGAGAATCTACGTTCCTCCGAGAATCTTCCGCGCGTACCACCGGACTCGAATTCCTACATGTCACGCGCGTAGCGCCCTTCGCCGACTCTCCTTGACTGCTCAGGGAGGGTTGGCCTTATGCTGGTCGATGCAGCTGGTTCGCCCGGCGCGGTCATGAGGAGCCCCGAAGACCGTTCCCGGCGTCGAAGCCCCGTCAGCGCAAGCTGTCGGAGTGAGAGGGAACCCGGTGAAAATCCGGGACTGTCCCGCAGCGGTAAGCAGGAACGACCGCCGTTTATGTGCACTGGGCATCCGCCTGGGAAGCGACGGCCAGTAGGTTCGATCCAACTCGATCGAGTGCCCGCGAGTCCGAAGACCTGCCGACTGTGTCGGGCACGCCGTGCCCGACGGTCCACCGCCTCGTGGAATGGGCGTGTAGATCTCCATCGGACCTCGTGTGCGGTGCGGGCAGTACTGTCCGCCGAAACTCGAGGTCTCGTGAGGTGTACCCGTCTGCCGGCAGTGGCCATCAATGCATTGGCAATCTGGAGAAACTCCGTGACAACAACATTCACTTCGACCGTGCTGGGCTCACCGCGCATCGGTCCTCATCGAGAACTCAAGCGGGCAACCGAAAGCTACTGGGCAGGGCGCATCGACGCCGACGCCCTGCAGGCTGTCGCCCGTGACCTCCGTCGGCAGGGCTTGGCCGACCTCCGTGACCTGGGCCTCGACTCCATCCCGGTCAATACCTTCTCCTTCTACGACCAGATGCTCGACACCGCAGTTCTTCTCGGCGCGCTGCCCGACCGCGTCGCGTCGGTCGCCGATCCGTTGGACCGCTACTTTGCCGCTGCCCGTGGGACGGACACCATCGCGCCGCTCGAAATGACGAAGTGGTTCGACACCAACTACCACTACCTGGTGCCGGAGATTTCACCGTCCACCACGTTCGCACTCGACCCGTCCAAGGTCTTGTCCGAACTGGCAGAAGCACTTTCCGACGGCATTGCAGCCCGCCCGGTCGTCATCGGACCGGTCACCTTCCTGCTGCTCTCGAAGGCTGTCGGCACAGACGAGCCGCTGCTCTCGCGGCTCGACGAACTACTCCCCCTCTACGCGGATCTACTCGGTCGGCTCGCGAAGGCCGGTGCGAGCTGGGTTCAGCTCGACGAACCCGCCCTCGTGGGCGATCGCACCGATGAGGAAATCGAAGCGGCACGCGCTGCGTACGAACAGCTTTCAGCGCTGTCCGAGCGGCCGTCGATCCTGTTGGCGTCGTACTTCGGTTCGCTGCGTGACGCGTTGCCCGCGCTTGCGTCCACCGGCGTCGAAGGATTTGCCGTCGACCTGGTGGCCGGTCAGGATTCGATCGGCTCCGTACCTGAACTCGCCCGCAAACTAATCGTCGCCGGAGTGGTCGACGGACGAAACATCTGGCGGTCCGATCTGGACTCGGCACTGAGCACTTTGGGTGCCTTGCTCGGCAGCGTCGACACGCTTGCCGTCTCCACGTCGTGCTCCCTGCTGCACGTTCCGTACACACTCGACGCTGAGTCCGATGTCGACAAGGCCCTGCGCTCGTGGCTCGCGTTCGGCACCGAGAAGGTCAAGGAAGTAGTAACTCTCGCAACCGCTCTCACACAGGGCCGAGAGTCGGTGGAGGACGAGTTCGCTCTGGCACGAGCGGCCTCGTCGACCCGCAAGGACGATCGCAGACTCAATGATGCGAGTGTTCGAGGCCGTCTGGACGCGGTGCTGAACTCGGCGACCGGTCGCGCGCCCGCCGTCGAACGTCGCGCTGCCCAGGACGAGCTGCTTTCTCTGCCGCCGCTGCCCACGACGACCATCGGTTCGTACCCGCAAACCTCGAAGATCCGCATCGCTCGCGCAGCACTGCGCAAAGGTGAGATCGACGAAGCCGAGTACGTCAACCGTATGCGCGCCGAGATCGCCGAAGTTGTTGCGCTCCAGGAAAAGCTGGACCTGGACGTGCTTGTTCACGGTGAGCCGGAACGCAACGACATGGTCCAGTACTTCGCGGAGCAGTTGGACGGATTCTTCGCCACCGCCAACGGTTGGGTCCAGTCGTACGGCACCCGCTGCGTGCGTCCGCCGATTCTGTACGGCGACGTCTCGCGCCCGAAGCAGATGACCGTCGACTGGATCACGTACGCACAGTCCCTGACCGACAAGCCGGTCAAGGGCATGCTCACCGGACCCGTCACCATTCTGGCCTGGTCGTTCGTCCGTGACGACCAACCCCTCGCCGACTCGGCAAATCAAGTCGCACTGGCAATTCGAGACGAGACCGTCGATCTGCAGGCCGCCGGAATCGGAATCATCCAGGTCGACGAACCGGCTCTGCGAGAACTGCTCCCACTGCGTGCCGAGGATCAGCGCGCCTACCTGGACTGGTCGGTCGGCGCCTTCCGGTTGGCCACCTCGGGCGTCGCGGATTCCACTGCGATCCACACGCACCTGTGCTACTCCGAGTTCGGAGCGGTGATCGGCGCCATCGCCGGCCTCGACGCGGACGTCACGTCCATCGAGGCGGCACGCTCACACATGGAGGTCCTCGACGATCTCAGTTCGGTCGGGTTCGATCTCGGCGTCGGCCCCGGTGTCTACGACATCCACTCGCCGCGGGTGCCGAGCGTCGACGAGATCGCGGAGTCGCTACGCGAAGCACTCAAAGCTGTTCCAGTCGAACGATTGTGGGTCAATCCGGACTGCGGATTGAAGACACGGGGGCCGATCGAGGTCGAAGCGTCGCTTCGTAACCTCGTCGAGGCCACGAAGTTGGTACGAGCGGAGCTTTAGGGGCAAAGCCCCGGTGCGCCTTTTTGGTAGTGGGCACTACCAAAAAGGCGCACGGGGGTCAGCTCAACCACGTGTTGCCGAAGAGCAGAATCCCGTCCGCACTCGGCATCACTCCGTGCACGTTCTCGCGCCACGGGATGAAAACCTTGCCGGAGTTGACCACGGCCATCGGCGCCGTCTCGTTGACCACGGTCTGAATATCGTCGATGACGGCTCGCCGCTCATCCTCGCCCGACGCTGTTTGCAGCTTGCCGAGCAACTCGTCCATCCGAGCGTTCTTGTAGCCGAGAATGTTCGACGGCGATTCGCTGAACAGGTTGCCGTACATACGCACGAACGGTGACTCTTCCAGCACGTTGAACGCGAAGTAGGACACGTCGTAGTCATGCTTCGCGTACAGCATGGAAATCAGATCGTTGATGCTGGTTGCGTAGGTGATGTCGACCGTGAAACCCACTGCCTGCAAGAGCGACTGAAACGTCAGTGCGCTGCGCTGCGTCGCCGGATCGTTCATACCGACGTACGTCAGTTTTCCGTCGTAACCGTCGGCCTTCGCCTCGGCGAGATACTTCTTCGCCGCCTCGGGGTCGAAGCCGTTCCCGGCCACCGATCCGTGCCACTGCGACCACGACGCGAACATGTCGGTGCCGGGTTCGCCGAAGCCGCCCTGAACTCGCTCGTTGAACGTAGTCGGGTCCACCGCAGCGACAATCGCCTTACGCACGCGCTCGTCCTTCGCTGCCCGATCGTCGCGCTGATTGATTGCCAGAACGCCGGCCATGCTGGCCGAGTACACAAATCCTGGATCACCGGCTTCGAAAGCCTCGTGTATGAAATCGGGAGACTTCAGATAGGCGACCTGAATTCCGTCGGTGTGCAATCCCTCGAGTTTGCTCTTCTCGTTGACGATTGCCGGAAAGCGCAACTTCTCGAGGTACGGTGCCCCGTCCCAGTACGTCGGACGGGCAGCGAGCACCAATTCGTCCTGGGAGGCGAACTTCTCGACGGTGAACGGACCTGCCCCGATCGGGGTGAACGTGCCGGTAGCCATCGACGAGGGCGCGACGATCATGCCGGGACCGGTGGTGAACATGATCGGGAACTCGTCCCACGGCTGCGCCAATGTGAAGACGACCGTACTCGGATCCGGTGAATTCGTCTCGCGCACAGTGGTCTTCCACACCAGCGCGTGAGTTCCCTTCTTCTGCAGATAGTGATCGATACTCCACAGGACTGCCGCACTGTCCATCGGAGTGCCGTCGCTGAAGGTGACGCCGTCGCGCAATTTCAGTGTCCACACCGTGTTGTCGCCGTTGGCCGACAAAGACTGCGCCAAGTGGGGAACGTATTCGCCCGCCGCCGTATCGAAGCGCATCAGAAGGTCGTAGATGGCCGCCATTTCGCTACCACCGGTAGCGCCGCCGTCCTGACGGTCAGCCGGATCGAGACTGCTGATCCCGTTGTAGGTGGCAAACGACACGGTGCCACCCGAGCGCGGCTCTCCCCCGTTGTTCTGGTCACCGACAACTCCGACCGTCACGTCCGATGCATCCGTGGTCGTACCTTGGCTGCTACCGGCGCACCCCGTCACCACCAGTGTCGCCGACGCCAGGACAACCATCCAGATTCGAGAGCGAGCTCGGTACGAGCGCTTCATTGCGACTCACTTTCACAGTTCACGGACACGTCGATCCCTGGATCGGACATCCCGGCAGTTTTGTAAGTGAATTCTAGGTAAGGACGCTCCCTGCGTCTTCGTTTTCACAAAGCTGCAGCGATGATTCGCATTCACAGCGACAGAAACAAGAACTGAATTCTAGAGTGACACCGTTCAGCGAAGTACCAGTCCGATGACGTCTTCGACGTTCCGCTGGGCCTCTGCGAATCCGATCCGGCCACTGGTCCACAGTGCAAGGGCCGTCAACATCGTGCCGCCCATTGCCACGGCCGCAACCCGCGCCGTCTCGGCCGGAATACCGTCCATCAATTCGAACAGCATTCTCCGATGTGCAGCCGCGCGCTGATCCAACGACTCGATCACGAACTGATCCGAGGACGAATGGAGTTCGATCTCGAGTCGAGCGAAGTGAGGCCTACGCTCGAATGCCTTCATCTCGCGGCGATGAAGTGCCAGAACCCGTTCGTACGCATTGCTCTCTTCGCCGCCTGTTCGCGGCTCCTCAGGACGACGAGCGGATTCGAGCCCGCTCCACGCCGTCATCGCCGCAGCAAGAAGTTGCTGTTTGGTCGGAAAGTAGCGATAGAGAGTGCCTAGCGCCACGCCTGAACGCTCCGACACTTCTTTCATCTGGATTCGATCCGACGGCATCGCTGCAAGCATCTCGACCACCGCCGTGGTCAATCGTCGTCTCCGCTCGAGTTGCCCCACCGACATGAGGTCGGTATCCAGGGGAAACTCGTCGCTGCGCACAGTCACGCGCGTCACGATAGTTCAGAACCTCGACCGCAGTGCCAGGTTGCGAAGTTTCATCAGAACCCCGAAATCTAGTACATAGATTAATCACCTGCCGATCGCGCTAGGGTTAGTCCATGAATGACCGGACAACCGATGACCAGTCAACCGTCGGCGAACTCAATTTCTGGTCGTTCATCGAACTGGCCAACAAAAAGCTGGCCACCGAACACGGCTTTCGCGATCAGCTCGCCACCGAGGTTCTCCTGACGCTCAACCGAGCCTCCAACGTCGTCACGTACGATCTCGAGTCGTCGATCCACCGCCCTCGAGGCTGGTCATGGTCCTCCTTCCGACTGTTGTTCGTCACCTGGCTGGCCGGTCCGATCGAGCCGAAGGCTGCCGCCGAGCTCACCGGAATGAGTAGGGCAGCGGTCTCCAATCTGTCCAAGTCGCTGCTGGCAGACGGATTGATCGATCGTCGGCCCACCGAGAACGACGGCCGTTCGGTCCAGCTGTACCTGACCGACAAAGGCCGAGAAGCCATGGTCGAAGCGTTTCGCGAGCAGAACGAACGCGAACACGCCTGGGTCAGCGTCCTGAGCGAGGCCGAACAGCGAATTCTTGTCATGCTCCTGGACAAACTGATCACCAACCGCAGCCAGTTCGACGTACGCGGACGTAACTGACATAGACCCGAACCCCCTTGGAGGGTTGCGCCCATCACATCATTTTAGTTAATGTATTTACTATCTGGTGGAGGTGAGCCAGGCAGAACAGCACAGAAGGAGCCCCGTCATGGCGTTCTATCGACAACTCGGCAACATCCCACCGAAGCGTCACACCCAACACCGTGACGAGTCCGGCAACCTCTACTACGAAGAGCTGATGGGCGAGGAAGGTTTCTCCTCGGATTCTTCGTTGCTCTACCACCGCGAGATCCCGTCGGCCATCGTCGACGCAACGGTCTGGGAACTGCGCGATCAGAGCACAACCCCCAACCATCCCCTCAAACCGCGCCATCTGAAACTCCACACGCTGTTTCCCGAAAGCACCTGGAACGAGACCGACGTGGTAACCGGCCGTCGTCTCATCCTCGGAAATGCCGACGTGCGACTGTCCTACGTCGTTGCGGCGGCGCCATCTCCCCTGTACCGCAATGCAATCGGCGACGAGATGGTCTACATCGAATCTGGCGAGGCGACCGTCGAGACTGTCTTCGGCACACTCGAGGCCTGTGAAGGTGACTACGTCCTGATCCCGATGTCAACAACGCATCGATGGATCCCCAAGGGTGACAAACCACTTCGTGCCTACGCCATCGAAGCGAACAGTCACATCGTCCCGCCCAAGCGCTATCTTTCCCGCTTCGGCCAGCTACTCGAGAACGCACCGTTCTGTGAACGAGACCTGCACGGACCGACCGCGCCCATGATCGCCGAAGGCGCCGACATCGAGGTACTGGTCAAGCACCGCACGTCGGCGGGCATCGTCGGCACCCGAATGGTTTATCCCACGCACCCTTTCGATGTCGTCGGTTGGGACGGATGCTTGTACCCGTACACCTTCAACATCTCCGACTACGAGCCGATCACGGGCCGTGTTCACCAGCCGCCGCCCGCGCACCAGGCATTCGAGGGGAACAACTTCGTGATCTGCAACTTCGTGCCCCGCAAGGTCGACTACCACCCCCTGTCGATCCCCGTGCCGTACTACCACTCGAACGTCGACTCGGACGAGATCATGTTCTACTGCGGCGGTGACTACGAGGCACGCAAGGGTTCCGGCATCGGGCAGGGTTCGATATCGATTCATCCCGGCGGCCACGCCCACGGCCCACAACCCGGCGCGTACGAGCGAAGCATCGGCGCCGAGTTCTTCGACGAGCTGGCCGTGATGGTCGATACGTTCCGGCCCCTCGAATTGGGTGAGGGAGCCTTGGCCTGTGAAGACGAAGCGTACGCCTGGAGTTGGGCAGGGCGGGGGCCTCAGCAATGACGATCATCTCCCCACTCCTGCGCGGCCTGTGCGACGACGCAGCACTCTTCCCACCCGGCAATGCTCCTCTCGCCGAGGCAGTTCCGGCCCACGCGGCCTACCAGCAGGCGGACTATGACGCACTGGTCGGGCCCTTCGTCTTTCCCGCGCCGCGATTGAGCGAACTGGCCGCGTACGTTTCAGCTGACAACCCGGTGACGCTGAGTCTGACTGTGCCGGCCGGTCCAGCCGATACGGCGGCGGCACTGTCGAACGCGCTCGCTATCCCCGGTGTCAGCGTCGCCGCCGTCGAAGTGGGAATTCCTGACGGGTTGGACGCCGAAGCCGCCTTCGAGGAACTCGCTCCCGTCCATGCCGCTCATCCCGACCTGGACATTTTTGTCGAGGTACCCCGCGGTGATCGACGCGTAGACTTTCTGACGGCGCTCGAAACCGCCGGGTACTCCGCGAAGTTTCGCACCGGAGGAATTGTCGCCGAAGCGTACCCGGACGAGGACGAGCTCGCCGATGCCGTGATATCCGTTGTCCGAGCGGGTATCCCGTTTAAGGCGACCGCGGGACTGCATCACGGCGTGCGCAATACCGATCCGGAGACAGGTTTCGAGCAGCACGGCTTCCTCAACATCATGGTGGCCGTCAACGCTGTGAGGCGGGGCGCCGACCGCTCGGAAGTTGTTGCTGCTCTGGCGCAACGCGATGGCGAATCGATCGCGCAAGCCCTGGCCGAACTGACCGCGGACGAGGCCGGCGAGGTGCGTCGCCGCTTCCTCTCGTTCGGGACCTGTAGCATTTCGGACCCTCTCACCGAGCTCGAAGGTCTCGGATTGATCGTCCGCTCCGACAAAACCGAAGGAACACTCGTATGACCGTCACGACCATCGACATTCCCGCCGACTCGTTGTTCGGGATCGACAATCTGCCATACGGCATCTTCTCCCCCGCCGGAGGATCACCGCGTGTTGGTGTTCGGGTCGCCGACTCGGTGGTCGATCTCGCAGCGACACTGGGAGATTCCGTCTTCGCCGAACCGACTCTGAATGCGTTCATGGCGCTGGGCCGAGATCAGTGGGTATCGGTGCGTAATCGGATCACGGATCTAGTGACCGGCGAAATAGACTCGGAAGCAGTGTTTCCCGTCGACTCAGTCACAATGCACTTGCCGATCGCGGTGGCCGACTACGTGGATTTCTACGCGTCGGAAAATCATGCGACCAACCTCGGACGCCTGTTCCGACCCGACGCTGCCCCCTTGATGCCGAACTGGAAGCACCTTCCGGTCGGATACCACGGGCGCTCGAGCACCATCGTCGTCTCCGGCACCGATATCGTTCGCCCCTGCGGACAGCGCAAGTCACCCGATCAGGAGAACCCGGATTTCGGACCGTCCCGCCGCCTCGACATCGAGGCCGAAATGGGCTTCATCGTCGGAACTCCCTCGAAGATGGGCGATTCCATCAACCCGGACGACTTTGCCGAGCACGTCTTCGGCGCCGTCGTCGTGAACGACTGGTCCGCCCGGGACATCCAGGCGTGGGAATACGTCCCTCTCGGCCCGAATCTCGGGAAGAGCTTCGCGACGTCCATCTCTGCGTGGGTTGTCCCGTTGCTCGCGCTCGAAGCTGCCCGAATCGATACGCCGGTGCAGGACCCCGAACCTCTCTCTTACCTGCGCGGCGAGGAGAAGTGGGGGTTGGACATCGACCTGGCCGTCGAATGGAACGGTCACGTCGTCTCCCGGCCGCCCTACGCCCAGATGTACTGGTCGCCGGCGCAGATGCTCGCGCACACCACTATCAACGGCGCAGCAGCGAGCACCGGCGATCTCTTTGCATCCGGAACCATTTCCGGACCGGACAAGGATCAGCGCGGCGCCTTCATCGAACTGACCTGGGGTGGCAAGGAACCCGTGACCGTGGGCTCCGAGACTCGAACCTTTCTCGAAGACGGCGACACCATCGCCATCTCGGCCACCGCTCCCGGCGTCGGGGGATCACGAATCGGCTTCGGGGATGTTCACGCTCGGATCCTGCCGGCAACGCAAACCGAAAGATAACGATTGACAACTGTTTGATTCACGCTGATCTGATGTCCGGAATTCCTTGCCTCACGATTCTCCGAAGATAAGCTGGACTAACCATCCAGAGCGATCGAGAGTCCTGGCTCCGTGACGTCGCAGCAACCCCCTCTGCTGAGGTGCGGGTGCTTTCTGCCAGGTCCGATGGAGGACTCGTGCCAGGCGATCGACCCCGTACCTCAGTGGGGACAGCAGCTGTCGTCGTGATCGTGGGCGGTGGCCCCCGCGGGACCGGCGTACTCGAGCGAATCCTCGCTCACGAATCGGTGAACGCCGATCCCGTACCGATCGACATTCACGTCGTGGACCCGTATCCGGCAGGCGCCGGCCGCATTTGGCGAGGCAGCCAGGCGCCGCTTCTGTGGATGAATTCGACAACCGCGGACGTCACGATGTTCACCGACGAGACCACCGCCGTGACCGGCCCAGTGCTGCCGGGTCCGACCCTCGCGGAATGGGTCGCCGAGCACTCGGCTGAACTTGCCGAATTCCCCGAAATCGCGGCAGAAGTCCCGATGATCACCCCGTCGTCGTTTGCATCGAGGTCACTGCAGAGCCGATACCTGAACTGGGTGTTCCAGACTGCGGTCGACTCTGCACCAGCGCACGTCGACGTTCGGGTTCATCGACGATCCGTGGTCGACATCGTGAACGTCGGCGAGATACAGACGGTTCATCTGGACGACGGAGTTGTCATCGAAGCGACGGCCGTCCTTCTCGCGCAAGGGCACCCCGATGCGTTGGCTGCCCCGCGTGAAACCGCGCTGACCAGCTTCGCGTCCGAGCACGGGTTGACCTACGTAGGTCCGGGATACACCGCCGACCTCGACGCCGATGTCATTCCCGAACGCGAACCGGTTCTGATCGCCGGACTCGGGCTGGCTTTCATCGACTGGATGGTTCTCCTCGCCGAGAGCCGCGGCGGCGTCTTCGAACGCGGTGAGGACGGCACCCTCACTTACACTCCCTCGGGTCGGGAACCTCTGTTGTACGCCGGATCTCGTCGAGGCGTGCCGTACCACTCCAAGATTTCGTACTCGATCGCCGACGCGCGGCCACCGCTACCTCGGTTCTTCACCGCTGATCTTGTGCCCGGCGACGGGCCGTTGGATTTCCGAAACGACATCTGGCCGCTGGCGTCGAAAGAATTGGCAGGCGCCCACTATCACGAACTGTTCGCGTCGCACCCGGATCGGACGGTGGGCACCTGGGAGGAGTTCGACGCCGAATTCGCCTCGCTGGCTTGGGGATCGTCTCGATTGCAGGAACTGGTCGAGAACGCAGTTCCGAAGCCGGAAGACCGTATCGATCTCGAGCGACTGAACCGCCCACTCGGCGGTGAGCGCTACGACGGACTTGCCGAGGTCCAATCCCGGATCAACGAGTACATCTCGGCAGACGTCGCGCGGAGGTCGGACCCGTATTTCAGCGCCGACGCGGCTGTCTTCTCAGCGCTGCTGTCGACGTACATGACTGTCGGAGAATTGCTGCGGCGCGGCAGAATCCCGGCCGAATCCGTCGCCAAGGACGTCGAGGGTTGGCTTCATTCGTTCTTCAGCTTCATCGCCAGTGGTCCGCCACCCGAGCGACTGGAACAGTTGATCGCGCTCAACGAGGCCGGCATCGTCCAGTTCCTCGGGCCGGATTCAGCGTTCTCCACCGAAATCGACCCGGCAACGGGGGCTGGGATCTTTGTCGCTCGCAGTGCGTCGCACACCGACATCGTGGCCGCGAACACCCTCGTCGAAGCACGCTTGCCGGTTGCGTCCATCAGCGCGAGCGGTGACTCGCTCCTGCGGACGCTTCACGGTCGGGGCGAGGCAGTCGAACTTCGTGCGACCGTGGACAGTTCGGCGAAGCTCGCCGTCGACGGTACTTCACGAATTCTCGACCAGGACAACACAGCTCATCCTCGCCGCTTCGCGGCCGGGCCGTGGGTTGCAGGCCACAACTGGTCGGCGGCTTTCCCTCGTCCCCGTACCAATGCGGGGTTTTTCCGGCACAACGACGCCCTGGCGGCGGAGATTTTGGGCGCTGCGCGCCTGTGAGCGGTTAGGGAGTCCAGAGACTCCCTAACCGCTCACGGGGGCTGTGCCCCTCCTAGCTGAACACCAACTCACCCTCGTCAACCGCGACGGTGATACTGCCGCCCTCTTCGAGGAGATCGTCGAGCAGCATGTCGGCGATCTTGTCGTCGACCACACGCTGAATCGAACGACGCAACGGGCGAGCCCCGAACTCGGGTTGATGCCCGTGCTCGGCAATCCAGTCCACTGCGTCGGCGGTGAACTCGATGTCGATGCCCTTGGACTGCAACCGCTTCCGGCTGTCGTCGAGCAACAGATCAGTGATCCGGTGCAGTTGCTCGGTGTCGAGCTTGCGGAAGATCACTATCTCGTCGATGCGGTTGAGGAACTCCGGCCGCATCGATTCGCGCAACCTGGCCATCACGCGGTCGCGCAGTGGCTTCTCCGCCGACTCTGCATCACCTGTGGTGAAGCCCAGTCCACCGGACTTGCTCGAAATGATGTCCGAGCCGAGGTTGCTGGTCATGATCACGACGGTGTTCTTGAAGTCCACCGTCCGACCCTGGCCGTCGGTCAGACGCCCGTCGTCGAGCACCTGGAGCAAGGTGTTGAACACGTCCGGGTGTGCCTTTTCGATCTCGTCGAGCAGGATCACCGAGTACGGGTTACGACGCACCTGTTCCGTGAGCTGTCCGGCCTCGCCGTAGCCGACATATCCGGGAGGAGCACCGACCAATCGGCTTACCGTATGCCTCTCACCGAACTCACTCATGTCGAAGCGCAGCATCTTGTTCTCGTCACCGAAGAGTGTGGCAGCCAGAGCTTTTGCGAGCTCCGTCTTGCCGACACCGGTAGGTCCGAGGAACAGGAAGCTACCGACGGGACGATCCGGATCGCTCATACCGGTCCGGCTACGACGCACCGCACGCGCGATTGCGCGAACGGCGTCATCTTGCCCGATGACACGACCGTGCAGTTCCTCTTCCAGACGGCGCAGGCGATCTTTCTCTGCTTGAGTCATCTGGCTGGCCGGAATACCCGTGGCACGGGCGACAACCTGGGCGATCTGTTCAGCAGTCACATCCGGAGTTTCCTCGGAAGGAACCGAGGATCCTGCCTTCTCGAGACGCTTTGCGACGCCGTTGATCTCGTCACGCAGGGTCGACGCCTTCTCGTACAATTCGTCGGCGACGGCTTTCTCCTTGTCGCTCTCGAGCTGCTCGAGACGTTGCTGCAGAGCAGCGGTGTCTACCGTGGCAGTCTTCAAACGAAGCCTGGCGCCGGCCTGGTCGATC
Organism: Rhodococcus sp. AQ5-07; assembly: GCF_009707305.1. Classification (NCBI taxonomy): domain Bacteria; kingdom Bacillati; phylum Actinomycetota; class Actinomycetes; order Mycobacteriales; family Nocardiaceae; genus Rhodococcus; species Rhodococcus sp. AQ5-07. Next base: position 3,492,736 of record NZ_CP046099.1, read on the forward strand.
AAGTCGATTGCCTTGTCCGGCAAGAACCTGTCGCCGATGTAACGTGCCGACAGCTCCACCGCAGCGGTGATCGCCTCGTCGGTGTAGTGGACCTTGTGGTGATCCTCGTACCGACTGCGCAGTCCGCTCAAGATGGCGATCGCGTCCTCGATCGACGGCTCTCCGACCTGTACGGGCTGGAAGCGCCGCTCGAGCGCGGGATCCTTCTCGATGTTCTTGCGGTATTCGTCGAGCGTGGTGGCGCCGACGATGTGCAGTTCACCGCGAGCGAGCTTGGGCTTGAGGATGTTTCCGGCATCCATCGCACCTTCGGCGCCGCCTCCGGCACCGGCGATGGTGTGCATCTCGTCGATGAAGACGATCAGCTCGTCCTTGTGTGCGGTGATCTCGTCGATCACCTTGGTCAGCCGTTCCTCGAAGTCTCCGCGGTAGCGAGTACCCGAGACCATGCTCGAGAGTTCGAGCTGGACTATCCTCTTGCCCACCAACGATTCCGGGACATCCCCGTCGACGATGCGCTGGGCGAGACCTTCGACGATGGCAGTCTTGCCGACGCCGGCCTCACCCACCAGGACGGGGTTGTTCTTGGTGCGGCGGGAGAGGATCTCGATGGTCTGTTCGATCTCGTCGGCGCGGCCGATCACCGGATCGACGCCGCCGTTGCGTGCGCGATCGGTGAGATCGACGCCGTACTTGTCGAGCGTCGGTGTGGTGGACTCGTCTTCGACTGGACCGGCTGCAGGATTCTGAACCGCTGCCTGCAGCTTCTCCGGCGTGATGCCGGCCGAAGCGAGCAGACGACCCGGAACATGATCGGGGTCACCAGCCAATGCGATGAAGAGGTGTTCGGGATCGATGTACGTCGATCCCAGGGCTCGGGCCAGTTGATGAGCCTCGAGTAGAGCGGTTTTCACGGCGCTGCTGAGCGCAGGAGCAGAGTAGGCCCCCTGCTCACGGCCTTGTGGCAGCCGCAGGTCGACGGCGTCGACCACGGATTTCGGGTCGGCTCCGGCGCGCTGCATGAGCGTGCGGACCGGATCCTGCTCCGCCATGACGCGGAGAACGTGCAGTGCATCGAGATCCGAATCACCGCGAGCAGCCGCTACACGTGCAGCGTCAGCCATGAGTTGCTGGGTGGCCCTGCTCATGAGCCGGGAAATATCGATGCGACCGGGACCCTCGGGCCCGAAGAATGCTGGCATTCCGAAGCCTCCTTGCAGAAAGTTGAGCGTTACTGACTCAATTAACGTGCATGGGGCTCGATCAATTCCCGCGGGCTCAGATTTGTTTCAACACCTTCGGGCCACAGATCGTTCTCAACTACCGAAGGATCCGGTAGATCGACCGACCGGGTACGCCTCGACGTGCATGATCACCGATCCCTCGCAGGGACCACTCGCGATGTCGGTACGCCACGAACCTTTCAGACTGCCATCGGGCTGAGGTGTGTAATACGCCTCGGAGTGCGCCGGTGCCCACACCTTGGGCACGCCTTCCCCCTGGTAGCAATCCCACTCCCAGTCATAGGGGTGCACCCAACTGGTTCCGTCCCAGGTGTATCGCGCAGGCTGCGGCAACGTCGGATTGGCGGGAGCCGGACCGCCGACCACTGTGGCGATACAGACTCCGCTCGAGCAATCCGTCTCGAACGTGTATGTATCGGAGAAATCCGGCTCCCACTGGCTGGCGGCCAGACTTGTGCCCGTCTTGGTCGCGGCGAAACGCTTGAGCGAGTAATCACCGGACCAGTTCGCATCCGCAGCCCCCGCGGGCATCGCTCCGGCGACAAACCACGTAGCAACGAGAGCAACCACAAGCAATGACTTTCGCATGCGTGAAGTGAATCACAAGCTATGTCCGAATTGTCGGATACTGACCACAAGAACACCGACGACGATCAGCACCAGCGAAACCAACGGCAACGCTCCCGCACCCCTGTCCGCCAAGATCAGCCCGCCCACGACGCCGCCCGCTGCGATCGCCGCATTGAAGATCGTCACGAAAACCGATTGCGCAGTGTCCACAGCGTCGCCCGTCGTGTCGGCGAGCGCAGTCTGAAGGAGAGTGGGAGCGCCTCCGAATGCCACGCCCCATACCGCAACGCTGAGTGCGATCACTGCGAAGCTGTCACCGCCGACGCCCAACGCCGTCAAAGCTGCGGCAAAGACCACCAAGCTCAGCACGGTGAGACTTCGAAGGGCCCGGTCGACAAACACCCCGACCACACCGATGCCCACGAAGGCGAAAAGTCCGAACACGAACAAAACGATTCCCAACCGATCGCCGAAACCGATGCGATCCAGAAACGCCGCCAGATACGTGTACACGATGTTGTGCGCGAAGATCCACAAGAACGCGACAAACAGAATCGGTCGTACGCCCGGCAGGACCAGGACTTTCCGCACCAACAGCTGCCGATCCGCTTGTTGCCCGGGAAAGTCCGGCATCACCGTGAGTATCCACACGACCAGAAGTAGCGCAGCAACCGACATTACGGCGAAGACTACGCGCCAATCGGCCAGGGTCCCGAGCAATGCACCCATCGGAACGCCGATTGCCAGCGCGATCGGCTGTCCGACGGAGGCAACCGCAACGGCCCGCCCCTGCAGACGAGGGGGCGCCATCCTGCGTGCGTACCCAGCAAGCAACCCCCACACCACACCTGCTGCCATGCCCGCCAGAAACCGAACACCCAAGGTGAGAACAAGATTCGACGACAGCGCTGTCACCAGATTGAAGACACCGAATCCAACAGTCGCCGACACCAGGACAGCACGCCGTCGCAGTCCTCGGGTCAATGCGATCAGTGGTACCGCCCCGACGACGGAGCCCAACGCGTATGCAGTGACCAATTGCCCGGCGCCGGAGACAGATACGGACAGTCCTGACCCGATCTGCACCAGTAGTCCGGCCGGCATGGTTTCGGTTGTGATTGCTATGAAACCTGCCATTGCGAGTGCCGACAACCCGGCCAGCGGTAGCGTCCGGACGGAATCGGTCTCCGCCAGTGCCGAAGTCGCAGTCCCGTCCGAGTTCGCGCTCACCTCGTCGGTGTTTCGGGACTGCCTTCACCCGCCTGGCCGGAACGGACCAGTTCTGCAATCGACGCCCAGTCCATCTCGCCCTGACCGTTCGCCAGAGCCTGAGCGAGCACGCCTCGAAGTACGCCGCCGAACGGCAAATCCAGATCGACGCTGTCGGCGGCGTCGAGCGCAAGCCTCAAATCCTTGAGGCCCAGAGCGGTGGTGAATCCTGCAGGCTCGTACTGACGCGTCGCGACGAGGTTCCCGTAGCTCGAGTAGACCGGCCCCGGGAAGATCGTCGAGGTCAGCAGTTCTACGAGTTGGCTTCCGTCCACACCTGACCTCTCCCCCAATGTGATTGCCTCACCCAAGGATTGAATCGCGGCGAGGATGAGGTAGTTACCGATGATCTTGACGATGTTGGCCTGCTCCGGACGCTCACCTTGTGGCCACGTACGAGCCCCGATGACGTCGAGGAAGGGTTGCACTCGCTCGAGGAGGGAACTGTCGCCGCCGGCGATGATGTTCAACTGGCCAGCCTGAGCAACAGAAACGCGTCCGAATACCGGCGCCGCGATGTACCCGATGCCGTACTCGGCGTGCAGTGCTGCGGCGCGCTTGGCAAGGCCGACGCTGACGGTGGCCATGTTGACGTGCACGGTTCCAGTCGGAACGGATGCGAGTACGGCGGGATCCAGAATGGCCGCAGACACGGCCGAATCATCCGCCAACATCGACAGCACAACACCGGACTGGAATGCCTCGGCAACGGTTTTCGCGCCGGTCGCCCCTTCCGCGACCAATTCGGCTACCGCTTCAGGGCTGCGATTCCACACCGTCACGTCGAAGCCTGCACCCATCAGATTTCGAGCGATGGGACGACCCATCGCACCCAAACCGACCACGGAAACAGAAGTCATGGATTTCCCTCTCGAAAATGTTGAACCATCTAAGACGGTTCAACACTCTCACACAGGTACAGTTGCTGTCGAACCGGTTGAGATGGTTCGCTACAAAGGAGGATGAAAGTGAACGAAGCAGGAGCTGATCAATCCGCTCGGGACGTGTTTCGACTCGACAACGACACGCTCGCCTTCCGCTTCACCGCCACCCTCACCAATCGGAACGGCTCGAGGTTCGAACGACTCACGAGCCCGCAGCGACTCGAATTATGGTTACGCGCCAACGATCTGATGGACACCCCAGCAACCGCGACAGACGACGACCTCCGCGGCGCGCAGGATTTACGTGAGGCCATTCATCGCATCGGAACCGCCGTATGCGAGGACCGCCGCGCCTCACGCGCCGATGTCGGGATCGTCAACACCGCATCCGAACTCGGTGATGCCCACCTCGTCCTCGAGAGTGGCCGGGCCCTCTGGAAATCAGCCGGAGACAATCCGATCCGCGACGCTTTGTCGATAGTGGCTGCCGACGCGATCGCGGTGCTCGGTGGACCCGACCACGACCGCGTCAAAGCCTGCCAGGGCGACGGGTGCACCGGCCTCTACGTCGACACCAGCCGCGGCAACAACCGACGCTGGTGCTCCATGAACATCTGCGGAAACAAAGCCAAGAAATCCGCGATGACCGCTCGCGCCGACTAGCTCATCTCACCTTCACCGCGACTCCATTTCGCCGCCACTCGGTTCCACAGCTTCTCGATCGGCGTCGACAGCAGGAGAAGAAACAGCGGGAAGTACGACGTCACCGGAACGAGCACACTGACGAGCAGCGCCACCACCATGATCAGGAAAGTGACGATTTCAGCGGTGAAATGCGGCTTCGCATTCTCTTCGCTCAACGAAGGGTTGCGAACCAGACCCCACGCGACCACCGCCAGGCACGCAGCACTGGCTGCCATTGTCCCGATGTAGAGAGCCCTGGTTCCGAGATCCTGCGACGGCGCTGCAACGAGCGCAGTCGGGAACGGCAAGAACACGATGGTCATCACCCACAACCCCAGCCCGCGCACAACCACCTTGTCTCCGTCGACCACGAAACGAAGCAGCCGATGCTGCGACCACCAGAGACGGAAGATCACCAGAAAGCTCAGGGCGAACGAATAGAACTGCGCAGCGTGATCGCGCAGGAGTTCCGACGTGGTGCCGTGGTGGTCACTGGTGAGTTCGACCAGCGGCAGGACGAGCAGCGTGATCGCAATGGCGACAATCGCGTCGACGAAAGTGACGTAGCGCTCGAAGTAGCGGGTGCGTTCCGCAATCTCAGCCATTGCGGAAGCATAAGCCTCACAACAAGAAACAGACCGGCGACGCCACTTTGCGGGAGGCGGTATCCCGAAACATACAATTAACGAATCAAATTCGTTATACCCCTTGACCGAGGCAGGGCCCATCCCCATACTTAACGAATCACATTCATTAAGTGACTCGCATCACGCCATCAGGGGTCGGTTCCGCCACCCCCTTCAGGACATGGGGTTGCCCTAGTGCCAATCAACGCTTCTGCGATTACGCAGTCCGACCGGGTTCCACTCACCGCCAACCGCGGTATTGCCGTCTTCAGCATCGGTGTCATGGGATTCATCACCGCGAACCTCATCCCCCTGATGATCGTGGCAATGGTCGAGGACCTCGGTGTCACCGAATCCGCCGCCGGTGCCGTCCTGACCGCATCGCTGCTGGTCTGCGCGTTCACCTGCCTCGCCACCACTCGTATCGCATCGGGTCGGCATCGTCATCTCCTCGGCCGCGTCAGCCTGATGGCAATGGCAGCCGCATTCGGCGTTGCGGCCATCGCACCGTCCACGATGATCGCGTGTACCGCGATCATCGTCGGCGGCATCGGCGCTGGTGGATCTGCATCCGTTGGTGGAGCGGCACTGGCCGCGCTCACGAACCCGGACCGGGCGTCAAGCATCAGCGGCCTCGTGAACCGTGTCGTCGTCACAGCCGTCCTCGCTCTCATACCCATCCTCGGCACACACATGACCAACGCATTCGGCATCGTCGCAGTCCTGGCACTGGCTACCGCAGCAACGGTCACCTGGTTGCCGTCATCCCCGGTGAAAGAGGCGCCGGAGACGGCGAAGTCCGCCAAGACGACCACCACTCTCCCCGCCGGGGTAAGCGCGAAACGACTCACTTTTGCCGGAACCGCATTTCTCGCGATGCTTGCAGTCTGGGCGATCAGCGAAGACTCACTGTGGGCAGTACTCGGCATCATGGGTTCCGAGCACGCCGGACTCTCGGATCAACAAATGAGTCTCGCGCTGAGCGCATCAACGGCGGGTGGCGTGCTCGCGGCTGTTACTTTGACCGCGTTGGGTTCTCGGGTCAGTCGGACAGTATCGATCTCCGTGCTACTGATACTCGGGGCAATCCTGAAGCTGTCTGCCAGCCTCACCACCGATCCCACGATCTACCTGGTACTGGTCATCGCCTGGAACACTGTCTACGCGGCCACGTTCATCGTCTTGGTTGCCATCTCGGCCGCGCTCGACGCCGCCGGCCGATGGTCGGCCCCACTACTGGGCACCTACCTCATCGGCTCCGCGTTCGCGCCACTGTTCGGCACTTCGGTGACGGCCAGCCTCGGGTATCCGACCTTCGGAGTCATCATCTCCGGGATCAGCTTCGTTCTATTAGTCCCGTTCGCCTTGGTTTCCCGACTCTCCGCACGTACCGAGGGTGCGTATCGTCACCACAGCGCCGCCATCACTACTACCGTCATCGCGTAAGGATCACGTAGAAGTCATGAATGACAGCATCACTCACTACCGCAACGGAAAGATCTTCACGGCTGCCGACGACGGATGGGCCGAATCGATAGTCGTCGAGAACCACAAGCTCAGATTCGTGGGCGAAACCGTCTATGCCGATATCCTGGCTCCCGACGCCGAGGTGATCGATCTCCAAGGCGCCGTCGTGCTACCCGGTTTCGTCGACGCCCATACACATTTGGTCATGATGGGATTCGCGCTGCAGAAGTTGGATCTGCGTGATGCCACCGATCTCGCCGACATTCAGTCCAGCATCAAGCAATTCGCGGAATCGAACCCGGACGCACCACGCCTGCTGGGTCGCAGTTGGTTGTTCTCCGCGCTGGATGGAGGGCACCCGACGCGAGAGATGATCGACGCCGTCGTGCCCGATCGCCCGGTGTACCTCGACGCCAACGACGTACATTCGGTCTGGGTGAACACTGCAGCACTGCGAGAACTCGGCATCGACGCGGACACGCCCGATCCGATCGGCGGTCGTATCGGCCGGGATCCGGACACCGGAGAAGCCACCGGAATGCTGTACGAGACGGCCATGATGCTCTACGTCTGGCCGAAACTGGCGGAGCTCGCATCCGACGAGGACCGGGACGCCGCCCTCGCGCTCGCGTTCCGCCACTATCTCGAGGACGGCGTGACCGGCGCGGTCGACATGGCTCTCGGCGCGGACGAATTAGCTTCGCTGGAAAGAGCATTGGATGCAGGAGACGGCACATTGCCGCTGCGCGTCGCGGCTCACTGGCTGATGACCCGCGAGGACAACGAGGCTGACAACGTCCGACAAGTTCACGACGTGATCGAACTCCACGAGCGCGTCCAAGGTCCGTGGCTCCGTATCGCCGGAATCAAGATCATCATCGACGGTGTGATCGACAGCTGCACTGCCGCAATGAAAGAGCCGTACTCTGACGGCACCAACGCCGAGCCCATCTGGGATCTCGAGTCCTTGATCCCCGTCGTGACAGCCGCTGACGCCGCAGGCCTGCAGATCGCGATGCACGCGATCGGCGACGAGGCGTCGGAGATCGGATTGACGGCACTCGAGTACGCGATCGCCGCCAACGGAGACATTCCCCGCAGGCACCGAATGGAACACTTGGAGTCCATCACCCGGGACAACGTCGAAAGGCTTGCCCGCCTGGGAATCATCGCCTCGATGCAACCGGTTCACGCTGACCCTGCTATCCAAGAGAACTGGCAGGCGATGCTCGGCGACTACCGGGTGAATCGCGCGTACCCCTGGCCCGAATTCACCGAGGCCGGAGCGGTTCTGGCGTTGGGTTCGGACGCTCCGACGGCGCCCCACCCGCCGCTGCCGAACATGTTCATCGCCACCACCCGTCGATCCGCAATCGATCCGTCACTGGCACCCAACCTGCCGGGGTACGCACTCCCCCTCGCGGACGCGCTGGCTCACGCAACCCGCGACGCTGCCTACTCGTGCCGGTGGGAAGATGTGACCGGCCAACTGGTTCGGGGAAAAGCAGCCGATTTTGTCGTACTGAAACAAGATCCGTTCGCCGAAGGGGTCGATTCTCTCCTGACCACGGAAATCGCGATGACCGTGGTTGCCGGATCCGTGCGATACGACTCCGCTCGAGCCACAAACACCGAAGCCGTCAACACCGAAGCCCGATAGCTGATCGTTATCAGTTGTTCGATAACGCACGCATGCGGCCCAGCGACAGAACGAGGGAGGGACTTGAACACGTGAACCCACACTCTCTGGAGGACGCATGCGCAGGAAAGCTCCGATTTCGGCCGCCGTCGCTGTCTCGGCACTGGTGACGGCCACTGCCCTGATGGTCGCCGGTTGCGGGTCGACCGAAGGAACACCCGAGGCGGCGGCTAGTTCAACAGCGTCAAGCTCAACGGCGTCGGCGACCTCAACGGCGTCGGCGACCTCGACGGCAAACGAATCCGGGACGACGGTAACGAGTTCTCCCCCGCCGCAATCGGGCACCCCAGCAAGCGAATCCGTGCCGGCGACGACGCCTGCAGTCCCGGCTTCAGGTCCCTGTGTCGACGTCGACTCCCCGGTCGTCACGGACGCAATCGGCACCTTGGGAACCGACGTCAACGGCGGCAGCTGGATACCGAGATCCGCGAGCGAGGAGCAGATCGGTAATTGTCCTGACCTGCTCTGGGTTTCGGTCGATGGTGACGGCGTGGGCGATGCGACGTATCAGTCACACGTCCTGTTCTTCCACGACGGGACTTACCTGGGCACGGCTACCAGCAAGCCGTACTCGTACACACACGTCATCGACAGCAACAGGAATTCGGTGTCCGTCCAATACCGATGGTTGCTCGACGACGACGCATTCTGCTGCCCTCAAGGCGGACCGAATATCGTGAATTTCACGTGGAACGGCAGCGCTGTGGTCGCCGACGGCCAGTTCCCGCCCTCCTGAACCCGTTTCCGTACGATACAGCTCTGAATACAACTGTGCCCCAGCGACAACGGTCGCTGGGGCACAGTCTTCTTCGATCTACTCGCTGACGCTCCTACTCACCGATACCGAGTTCGCGCAGGCGAGTCTTGTACAGCTCGATGTTGCCGAGCTTGATGTCCTCGTAGCCGCGAACCACGTCCGGCAGCGCCGCGATCTCGACGGCGCGATCGTATCCGTCGGTTGCGAGCGTACGAGAGAGATCAGCGATCATGGCCTCGTACTCGGCGAGCAGTTCACGCTCGACCTTGCGGACGTGCATGTAGCCGAAGGGATCGAGCTTGGTACCGCGCAGCTTCTTGCCCTTGGCCAGAACCTTCAGTGCAACATGCGACTTGGGCCCGAGGCCGATCTTCTTCTTGCGGCCCATCACTCGGAGGATCGGGGGGTGGAGCTTGTAGGTCAGGTTCTCCCCGGCCGGCACCTGCGACTTGACGTCTTCGATGAAGGCAGGATCGACCAGCATGCGAGCAACTTCGTACTCGTCCTTGTACGCGGTGAACTTGAACAGGCCGCGGGCGACCGCTTCACTGAAATCGGTCCGCTCGGTTGCGGCACGTTCAGCAGTCCAGACTGCCTGAACCTGATCGATGTAGCGCTGGGCGATCTTGACGGACTGGAACTCGATGAGCTGTGCCGCACGCAGTTCGACCAGTCGCAGGGTTTCACCGGTGAAGGTGGTTCCGGCGAACATGTGAGCCGGTGCGACGACGGGTTCGCGGACGGACTTGGCCGGCGTGGTGACGGCCGAGAACGCTGCAGTGTCGGCAATTGCTGCACGGCCCCAACGGAATGCCGCGATGTTCGCTTCCACGGCAACGCCGTTGATGCCGATCGCTTCTTCGATGGCCTCGGCCGGCAGACGAAGTCCACCGCTCTGGTAGGCAGCACCGATCAGCAGGAAGTTGGCGGCTGCGGTGTTACCGAACAACTCCTGTGCCGCGGCGAGTGCGTCGAACGAGCGCAGGGTGCGCGACACCTTGTCGAGACGGGCGAGGAGTGACGTCTCCTCGGGGTAGCGAACAGCCTTGTCGTAGACCATGTCTCCGGTCGGCGTCTGCGACGTCGATGCGATGGAGACCGTCTTCTCGGCGTTGCCGTAGTCGAGGTTCTTGTTGTCCGTCGCGGTCAGCAGGTCGAAGGCGACGATGCAATCCGCGCTGCCCGGGGTGAGGCGGTTGGACGGCTCGAGCGCGCTGGAGCTGAAACGCAGGTGCGAGACAACCGGTCCGGCCTTCTGGCTCAGTCCGATCTGGTCAAGGCTCTCCACCTCGAGGCCGGCGCGCAGTGCCGCCGTTGCGAGCACCTGGTTGACGGTCACGATACCGGTGCCGCCGATGCCCGCGAGGAACACGTTCTGCGTGCTGGTGAGCGGTCCGAAATCGGGATCTGCGACGACGGGCGGGACGGGACGTGCGGCCTTGGGAGCCTTCTTGCCCGGCACCAGTTCGACGGTCACGAATGAGGGGCAATCGCCGTCCATGCAGGTGTAGTCCGTGTTGCAGGACGTCTGGTCGATCTTCGTCTTGCGACCGTACTCGGTGTCCACAGGCTGGACCGAGAGGCAGTTCGACTTCACACCGCAGTCACCGCAGCCCTCGCACACTGCCTCGTTGATGACGACGCGAGTGTTGCGAGTGGGCAGCGTGCCACGCTTGCGCTGGCGACGAGCGTCGGCCGCACAGTGCTGGTCGTAGATCAGTACGGTGACGCCCTTGATCTCGCGAAGCTCCTTCTGAGCCTCGTCGAGGCGATCGCGGTGCCAGAGCTTGGTGCCCTTGGCCAGGGCGCGCTTGTTGTGGCGCGAAGGCTCGTCGGCGCAGATGATGATCTGCTTGACGCCCTCGGTGGTCAGCTTGTGGCTGAGTTGAGCAACGGAGAGGGCCCCTTCTGCGTCCTGTGCACCGGTCATCGCCACTACTTCGTTGTAGAGCAACTTGTAGGTGATGTTCACGCCTGCGGCGATGCATGCCTGGACAGCCAACTGACCGGAGTGGAAGAAGGTGCCGTCGCCGATGTTCTGGAACAGGTGAGGCACGTCGGTGAACGGTGCCTGCCCGATCCACTGGCTGCCCTCGCCGCCCATCTGCGTCAGGCCGGTGACAGCGCTGTCCTCACGGCCGGACATGGTGACGAGTGTGTGGCAACCGATTCCGCCGCCGCCGATTGAACCCTCGGGGATAGCGGTGGAACGGTTGTGGGGGCACCCACTGCAGAAGTACGCGGTTCGCTTGGCGGAGAGCACGTTCAGTGACAGCGGTGCCGGGAGGGTGCGCTTGAGCTCGACGTGCGGCTTCAGTACGCGCCGCAACGGGGCGAGCAGCCGGCCTGCGGTCAGTTCACCACTGGCAGGCATGAGCAGACGGCCCTGGCCGTCACGCTTGCCGATGATGCGAGGAGCATCGTCGGTGCCGTACAGGACTTCCCGGATCTGAGCTTCGATGAACGCGGTCTTGTCCTCGACCACGACGATCTGCTCGAGACCTTCGGCGAACTCCCTGATCTTCTCGCCCACGACGGGGTAGCACATTCCGATGCGAAGGAGACGGATCCCGGCGCGGTGCAGCGCCGCATCATCGACGCCGAGGTCTGCCAGAGCTTGGCGGACGGAGTCGAAAGTTGTACCGGTGGCGGCGATACCGATCTTCGCACCGGAGGGGTTGACCTCGATCACATCGAGATTGTTGGCAGTTCCGTACGCGTGAACAAGATCCCATCGCGGGCCGTACAGATCTGCCTCGGCGATGACACTGTCCGGCGGCGCAGCCATCTGACGCTGCTTGTAGACGAAGGGCTTGCCCTCGAACTGAACTTCCGGAACCACGATGTCGAAGTCCGCGATGCTGCCGTCGATCGTCCAGGCACCGTCGGCGACGTCGGCGACGATCTTCAGCGCTACGACGCAACCGGACACCCGCGAGAGTGCAACGGCGTGCATACCCATCGTGATGATCTCTTCGGCATTGCGCGGAAAGAGAACCGGCACACCCATCGCGGCAAGCGAGCGCTCGCTGACGGCCGGCACCGTGGAGGACTTCGACGCCGGGTCGTCGCCCACCAGCAGGACGACGCCGCCCTTGGGGTTCACGCCGTACATGTTGGCGTGGCGAATGGTGTCGGTAGCGCGGTCGACGCCGGGGCCCTTGCCGTACCAGACGCCGGTCACGCCGTCGTGGGTCGCGGTTCCGGCGGGGAGATCCGTCTGGCTTCCCCATACCGCGGTGGCAGCGAGCTCCTCGTTGAAACCGGGGATGAAGGTGATGTCGTGTTCCGCGAGAACCTTGGGCATGCCGTGGAGCATCTTGTCGACGCCGCCGAGGGGGCTGCCCTGGTAACCGGAGACAAAAGTGGCAATACGCTTACCCGCCCGGATGTCGCGAACGTGCTGCTCGACGAAACCGCGTGCGATTGCCTGAACACCGGTCAGCAACACCGGTCCCGATCCCGACCGGTACCGATCATCGAGGTCATAGGGCTTGGCCTGGGCTACGCCCGACACCAGTTCAGTCATCGTGGACCACCGTTCCGTCTGCAGTGCATTTCAACTACCGTGCGTTTTCAACAACCGCGTAACTCGATCTGTTCAGATGATCGTGGTCGAGGTATGTGAAAGCGTCAACAGAGGCTTGTCCAACTATTCAAATTGGCAATTTGTGAGCCAAATCACGTGACCTAGGTCATCGAATCAATCAGTTGGAGACCCGTTCGTGGCGATACGGCGAAACGGACATAAAACGTTCCCGACAATGCACACCGAGAACTTTCTTGACATTGACGCAACGTCAACTTGCATGCTGAATGAGCACAACCGATCCGAGAGTAGGAACTCCACGTGAGCGAATGGTCCATCCAAGAACTCGCCAAATCCGCCGGTACCACCAGCAGAACGCTGCGCCATTACGGCGATCTCGGACTCCTGGAACCAAGCCGCATCGGCGCCAACGGCTACCGCTTCTACGACGAAGACGCCCTGGTGCGACTGCAACGCATCCTGCTGCTTCGGGAACTCGGACTCGGATTGCCGGCCATCGCCGAAGTCCTCACCGGTGAACGCGACACGGCCGCCGCGCTGCGTACGCACCTCGAACTCCTCGAGCAAGAGCGCACGCGGATCTCGAGACAGATCGAATCGGTCAACAGGACGTTGAACAAGACGAAGAAAGGTGAATCACTCATGCCGGAAGATGTTTTCGACGGGTTCGACCACACCCGATACAAGGACGAGGTCATCGAGCGTTGGGGCAAGGACGCCTATACCAGCGGCGACAACTGGTGGCGGTCGATGTCCGAGCAGGACCGGAAAGCACATCTGCAAGCTCAAGCCGACATCGCAGCGGCATTCGGAAAAGCACTGACAGCGGGCCTACCCGCGAAAAGCGACGACGTCCAGACGATTACCCAGAGACAGTTCGAGTGGATAAAAATCGGTTGGCAGGGAAGGACTCCCAGCGCCGACGCCTTCACCGGACTCGGCCAGATGTACGTCGACGATCCCCGCTTCACTGCAAACTACGACAAGTACGGAGAAGGCACCGCTTCGCTGGTCCGTGACGCGATGAAGATCTACTCCGAGCGCAATTTGCACTGACGTCGATCAGTCCTGCCCACTGCCGAGGAGGTTGTGTCGGTGCGCTGCCGCGACGGCCTCTTCGCGGGAATGCGCACCGAGTTTGCGATACAGGGCTCGCAGGTGACTCTTCAATGTGTTGTTGGATACGAACAACTTTCGCGCTATCTCGCCGATCGGAATGCCGAGACCCAGTTCCACGAGAACGTCCATCTCCCGCTTCGTCAATTGGACTTGAACGATAGCCGCCGGATACATCTGCGGCACTTCGGATTCGAGAAAGCTTGCGACGGCACTGCTCGGGCCCTCGGCCCGCTCTTCCAGTTGCCTGATCAGATCACGCGGTATGGTCGCCAGCGCCGACAGGACACCTGAGGTTTCGAGCAGTCCGCGAGCCTCCTCCCACGGACTGGCGGCAGCGGGGATTCTCCCCAGTTCGCACAGCGCAGCGCATTCGATCAGCAGGGACTCGAGCCGAAACCTCGTGAGATACTGCTCGCTCCAGTCAATTTCGCGACACAATTCCAATGCCTGTGACGGAGCCCCCGTCAGGAGATGCGCACGAGCGACAGAAACCGTGACAACAGCAAACGTATGTGACGCAGCGACTGATTCCTCCAGCGCCTTGGTACCCTCCCCGGACGCCAACAGAAGATCGATACGCGCCGCGGCGAGAAGTGCGTCACCGAGTGATCGTTCACACGGATTCACGTGCCCGTGCGTTGCCACTGCGCGCTGGAGCGAAATCAGCCCCGAGAACGGATCCGATTGCAGCAGTGCGAATCTGGTGTACGTGTAGGCCGCGAACGCCCACAGGTCGCCCGGCGGTGTGATCTCGGCGAGCGCGTCCATCGCGGCAGCGCCGGCATTCAGGTCCACGCGATCGCACGCCACCAGTGCCCGCGCGATCGCTCCCCCCATGTGCGAGGGCGGTCCCAACCATCCCGAAACGTCCGGGTGTGTGCTTTCGAGGTGAAGCCAGTCTGTCGCGTGCGCGACGTCCCCGATCAGCGCGGAGTTGAGCGCGGCATTGCCAGCGGCGTGCCGCAGGACGAACTCCGGACCGTGTTCCATCGCACCCTGATAGGCGAGTCGCAATTCCACCGCGGCATCACCGAGGTCACCGGTCAGTTGATGCGAAACACCCCAGATCAGGCGCAGGGCGGGCAGTTGAGACCCCAACGCGCCCAACGACTCGTCACCGAGTCCGTACACGACGTGAGCCAACTTGCGCGTGATCTCGGTAGAGCGTTGGTACTTACCGGATGTTCTCAGCACAACCGATTGGACCGTCCCGACGTTCAACAAGCTGTGCGCATGCGAACTACCACCTATCGCACGCAATTCCGCCGGTTCCGTCGGCAACGAATCGCCGTTGACCAACTGCGGCCGTAGGCGTGATTCGAGCAGGTCACGGCCCACCAGAATCGAAGAGTTCGAACTGAGTACGTCGCCGGGTATGGATTGCAACGCAGTCCGGACCAATCCGGTGTGATCGACCAGAAGATCGGCCCAGTGACGCTCGAGTATGTCGAGCACCCTGGTCCAATGGCGTCCGTCCAAGGCGTAGTGAACGGCACCGGCTATATCCGAAGTCCCGAGAGCGTGATCGACGAGAACCTGGAAGGGATCGTCGAATCCATCCCCTTGTTCGGTCCGTATCTGCATGAATGCCAGTCGAACTGACGGCGCAAAGTACCAGGATGCTTCTCCCTCGGGACCGTCCCGAAAGATCAGACCGAAAGACTCGAGCAAGTCCAGTTTGCCCTCCACGTCAAGATCGTCGGACAAGACACGAGCGATCTCTGGTGTGACGGTGCGGGCGGCGGCGATCGTAGTCGCGAAGTCGAACAACTCGAGCGACTTGCCCGATCGAGGAGCGGTCCGACTGACGTACGCGTGGATCGCCTGGTCCACTCGCTGCTGAACGCGTTCGCGCCCACGACTCGGTTCACTCAGCCCCGCAACCGCACTCAGAGCAACCTTCATCAGCACAGGAACGCCGGCAACACGCTCGCAGATCGAATGGACGATGCCCGAGGGAAGGTGGATCCCTGCCTCCGCGAACAGAACTGTGGACTCGTCGAGCGTGTACCTGAGGTCGTTCGCGCACAGGTACTCGTCCACGCGGACGTCCTCGAGTAAGTCCGTCGCAGACCGATCCTGCAGCGTGACGATTACTTTCAATCCGGGAAGCCGCACGATCAGATCCACGATTCGGCGTCCCACCTCGTCACCCTCAACCAGGTCGATGCGGTTGAACACCAACACGAATGGAGTGGGCGACGAGTCGAGTAGTGATTCGATTGCCCCCACCGGATCCTCGCGCATTCGTGGCGGGGCCTCGAGTGATTCCAGAGAATCTTGAATCACTGCGAGCGCAGTGTTCCAGTACTCGAGGGGGGTCATCCGATTCGATGGCGCCGGCACCCAGACAACTGGTCTGATGGGCATGTGCCCGAGAGTCGTGAGCCACAACGCGGCGAGGTCCGTCTTCCCGAACCCCCGCGGCGAATCGATGACCGTCAAGCCCGCCGAGCGTTCCATCAACCCGAGCAGACGAGGACGAATCGCCGTGGCTCCACGCCCGGCGAGCCGTCTTTGCAGCGTGCCCCTTCCTCGAGGATTTCGCTTTGCTCGAGATAGCTGCGACCGATTCGAAGTGGATGTCATGATGGCCGACAAACGAGCAGTCGATCCCCGCCGAACTCGAGATTTCGTTCGAGCATCGAACTCCCAACCTGTCCACCCATAACGAACAACATAGACAGAATCACCGCGACACGCGAGCACTGGCCGTCTCACAAATACGCCCGATTTGTCTCATTATGTGGGCTCGGTCACTATTGACATTTATTTGCGGGAGAGTGACTGCGACCTGCGGGATCTGACATATCATGCCCGCGTGCCGATGAATTCCGCCCGCATTCGCGTGTCGACTCGATCGGTGGACCCTGCGGACGCCAACGACTTCTGGCGTGTCGTCACGCGTCCGTTCTTCGTCACCGAGCCGATAGGCGCCGACACGCCCCTCCAAGGCTCGATCTCCGCCCTGCCTATCGGGACCTCGCTGATCGGTGAAACGACCTTCAACGCGCAGAAGTACCACCGCAGCAAAGTTGTGATCGCCGAGAGCGGACTCGACGATCAGTACATGATCCAGGTCGTTCTCGGCGGACAGGTCAGTGGTGACGCCGACGGAGTGGATTTTGTCGCCCGCCCGGGGGACATCGCGTTCTTCGACCTCGGGCGAACCTGGACTGCTGACGTCGAAACCGAGGCGACCGGACGCACCATCACACTCCTGGCACCGCGCTCCCTCGTCGAAGCGGAGTCGAAGGGTCGTTCTCTACACGGGACGGTACTGCGCGGAGTTCCTGCCGTCGTGCTCGCTCAGTGCATGCAATCGGTCGTACTCGCGCTACCGCATCTCGATCCCGATGCTGCGGCCGGCTACGAGGACGTCGTCGCTTCCCTCCTGCGTGTCAGTTTGGGTATCGCCGAACCTGATCTGTCGCCGCGGCCCGATCACTCTCTCCGCGATCGTGCGTACGCCTACATCGCCGAGCATCTCTCGGAGACCTGGCTCGGCCCGACGAGCATGTGCGCAGCATTGTCGGTCTCCCGAGCACAGCTCTACCGCGCATTCGCATCCGACGGCGGAATTGCTCTTGTCATACGGCGCAAGCGCCTCGAACTCGTCTACCGCGAGTTGACCAGAGCCGAGATGTCGAACGAAACGACCGACGCGTTGGCCCTGCGATGTGGCTTCACCTCGAAATCCCAATTGGCGCGCGCGTTCAAAGACTTCTACGGGATGACTCCGAGCCAAGCTCGTACCGATGGCAGGCGCACGATCGGGGACCCGTCGATCGCACGGCTGCACCGTCGACTCGAGTTCTTCAGCCCCTGAATCCGAAATACTCCACAGCCTCGGGATCGCGCCTGTGTTCTAGTTGATCCATGAGCTGGGTCGACAAGGATTTCCGACGTCCTTGATCGTACTGGCGGTCATCGCCGCAGTTACGTACGTGTTCTCCTACCTGCTCGCCCCCGCCCAGGCCTCCCAGACCCCGTAAGAACCTCTGCTTCATCACGATTCGGCCTCCGAACCGCGGTGGAGATCAATAACTCCTTGCCAGGCAGCGAGCTCAGATCACTTCAGCTGGAAATGAACCGGAGAACAAACTGCTCGATGCCTTCCGAAATGACTTTGGTCAGCGCAGTGAAGTCGTTCGACCAACGTTGAATATCCAAGCTGCTCATTACTTTCCTCCGGTCTACGACCCGGTGCCTGTGACCGCACAACGTATGCGAGGCATCGGTCGTGCATTAGAACTATCTGCGAAAATGCGGTTTCCGTTACCGCTGGACCGACCGAACAGCGACGCAGGTTCACTCGAACCTGATATTGCAAATTCGTCGAACGGTTGCAACAACGCCGAGCAGAGTTCGAGCGAAAAGCACTATCCACCAAAAGTATTAGCTTGAAAGAACTACGATTCACTCGATCCCTGGACACACGACACTCGACGCGCCGACTTGCGATAGGGGCGAGTTGGCAGGCAACAACCGGGACAAAGCCATCCGACGATCATGCACGAAATACGGCCACGCCACTCCAGGAATTATTCGAAGTCTCCCAAGGGATCGGCTCTGCTCACTCACTTCGCTGATTTCGCCTGGCGACGATGGCGAAGTTCAAAGGGATCCGCGGAGAGTGGCTCGGCAGAGTCCATCCGTTGGCGCATGGAACGAGTTCGGGGAAGGCCGGCCAGTCCATGTAGGGAAGTTCCGAAACTGATTCGATATGAAGACCCACATCCAGCAAGGAACCAATGACCTCGCCTAGGTCGTGGCGCCATTCGTGGTTGGCGGTGTGCGCTATCTGTCCGTCGGAGTTCCCGGTATAGGTCGCCGAGTCTTCGTACGATCGCATGCCGCCTCCGGAGAGGTAGTCGTCGGTGATCATCCACGGCTCGAATGCCATTGCGCCGAGGATCGGATGATCGTCCCGGATCTGAAACACCCCACCCGGCTCGAGGAGGTCGTGGATCGACTGGGCCCAGGTGGCGAGTTCCGGCAACCAGACGATTGTCCCGGCGCTGGTGACGATCGTGTCGAAACGTCGGTCGATCAGCGTCGAGGCGAATCGCGCATCACCTTCCACCCACGTGATCTCGCGGTCGTCGGCCTTCGCGATACGCGCTGCGTGGCGCAGAGAGTTGGGCGAAAGATCGAGCCCGTGCACCTCCACCGCACCAAGGCGCGCCCAGGAAATGGTGTCGATACCAATGTGACACTGCAAGTGCAGGAGCGAGCGATCCCGCACTCCCGACGCCGGCAGATGCGTAGACAGACTCGACAGATCGTTCTGCACGACTCTGGAAATGGCCGCTCTGTCGGCGAGAAACCCTCCGACGTCATACATTTCGGAGCGCACATGCACCTCGGCGCGATCGTCCCAATTCGACCGGTTGCCGGCGATGGCTTCTGCCTCGTGCTTCGCTTGGCCCTCGTGCACCATTGACCCTCCGCCATCGACTTGAAGTGTCTTTTTAACACGTCTGTGTTCGTGTTCGCGTTCCAGTTTTCGAAGGGCTGTGGTTTTCGAATCAGACGGTCACTTCTTCGGCAGGTTTCCCCTCGTGGCTCGCCGCGCCGAAGACGGCTACGGCGACGGCGCCCGCGATCGCTCCGACGAATCCGACGATGGCAAGCCATTCCAGGCCCGGTCGCGACGCATCGCCGAGCACCACGACGCCGACGATTCCCGGAACGACCGTCTCGCCTACAACCAGTGCCGCTGTCGCTCCGTTGACGGATCCCAGTTGCAACGCCACCGTGTGCAGATAGAAACCGCCCAGGCCCGAGACGAGGATTGCCCAGCCGGCCGGATCGCGGAGCATCGTGCCGATTTCGAACGGATCGATTCCGTAGACCACGCGTACGGCAATGGCCAGACAGCCGAACAACACACCCGAGATCAACCCGGCGACAACTGCTGCGCGTGAGCCCAACCATCGGATCAAACCGATACCGATCGACAAGATCAACGCCGAGCCCACCAGGACACCCCAGTGGACGACGTCGTTGGAACTCCCGCCGCCCGCGTGACCCGAAGACAAACCGAGCAGCAGGAGCGATCCGATCACCGCGGCGATCGCGAACCAGTCGCGACGATGCAACTGGATGCCCAGGACCACGGTCCCCAGCACTGCCGTGATGACGAGATTGGCACTGACCACTGTCTGCGACAAGAACAGTGGAATGAGCCGCGCGGAGATGGCACTACCGGCGAATCCGACCGCATCGAGCACGGTGCCCAGGATGAACGACGCCGTCAGCGCTGCGGCGAACGTCGAACGCAAGGTCGGGCCACCCGTCGCCGTCACGTGTCCGGCCTCGCCTCGCTGCTCGGCGGCCGCTGCCGACTTGCGCGCGCCGTACGCCTGCAACACCGACGCCACGCCGTATCCGACGCACGCCACGATCGCGGCAATCAGTCCGATCAGCATCGAAATTCCACACGAAGTTCATGGGCAATGGTCATAGAGATAGACCCTGCCCTATTTTCCCAGGCCTGACATCACCCTCAGGTATTCGAACAAGTGCTACCCGAGAAGTACACCGACCGACCCTGACCGGTACCTGGGGACACCCCGACCCCTAGTGGAATTGCTTGAGAGCCCTGATCTTGTTCATGACGTCGAGCGCCGCCACCTTGTACGCCTCGGACAGTGTCGGATAGTTGAAGACGGCGTCGACAAGGTATTCGACGGTCCCGCCGCACCCCATCACCGCTTGGCCGATATGCACGAGATCCGTTGCACCCGAGCCGAAGATATGAACGCCGAGCAGTTTCAGGTCATCCGTCGACACCAGGATCTTGAGCATCCCGTAGGTGTCGCCTGCGATCTGCCCGCGCGCGAGTTCACGGTATCGGGAAACCCCGACCTCGTACGGCACCGATTCCTTGGTCAGATCGACCTCGGTGGCGCCTACGTACGACACCTCGGGAATCGAGTAGATGCCGATCGGCTGCAGATCCATCAGCTTCGCGCCTGGTTCGTCGAAGGCGTGGTAGGCCGCGAGTCGACCTTGATCCATCGACGTCGCCGCCAACGCCGGGAAGCCGATGACGTCACCGACGGCGTAGATGTGTTCGACCTTGGTGCGGAAATTGTCGTCGACGTAGATGCGGCCACGTTCGTCGGCTTCGAGCCCGGCGTTCTCCAGCGCGAGTGGCGCTGTGAGGCCTTGCCGTCCCGCCGAGTACATCACGGTCTCGGTGGGAATCTGCTTGCCGCTGCGCAGCGTCGTAAGTGTTCCGTTCGCTCCGACGTCGACGGCCGTCACTTCTTCACCGAATCGGAAAGTGACCGCCAGATCGCGTAAATGGAACCGAAGCGATTCGATGACCTCGGGGTCACAGAAGTCCAGCATCGACGTTCTCTTCTCGACGACGGTGACCTTGGTGCCGAGTGCCGCGAACATCGACGCGTACTCGATACCGATCACTCCCGCGCCCACCACGACCATGGTGGTCGGGATGGAGGTCAGATCGAGGATTCCGTCGGAGTCGAGCACCCGGTGACTGTCGAAGGACACCCCCGCCGGGCGGGCAGGCAACGTTCCGGTCGCGATCACAACGAATTTTGCCGTGATCGTCATCTTGTCTCCGCGCGAGGCGTCCTCGACGAGGATGGTGTGCTCGTCGACGAACGAGCCGACCCCTACCAACAATTCGACGCGGTTACGCAGGAGCTGAGATCGCACGACTTCGATTTCTTTGGTGATGACATGCTGGGTTCGCGCCAGCAGGTCGGCCGGAGTGATGTTCTCCTTGACGCGGTAACTTGCGCCGTACAGTTCGCGTTGGTTCATCCCGGTGAGGTAGAGAACCGCCTCGCGCAACGTCTTCGACGGAATGGTGCCGGTGTTGACGCACACTCCCCCGAGCATGTTGCCCTTCTCGACCATCGCTACCCGTTTACCCAGCTTGGCCGCCGCGATGGCAGCCTTCTGACCACCCGGGCCGGAGCCGATCACAACCAGGTCGTATTCCATCGGATCAGTCATCGCTTACAAATACCGTCTGCATACGACCGGCAGATGCCGAGCATGTCAATACTCGGTGAACAATCCGCGCGCCGAACGGGCACGACGGCTGTACACGAACCCTGTTGCAATTAAAAGAGATACAGTCAAACCCATACGAAAATTGCTACACACAAACATATTCCGACATTCGCATGCGCACATTCTTCGCCGTCCGACGGAGTTCACAACGGTCTGTTGAAATTTGTTTCACCCCAGAGTGATTGATCGATCAACTGACAGGTGACCAGGGTCGTAAACCGGATGTCCAGTATTCGAATTGTCCGAAATAACGAGCAGAATGTTCCTCGTCACATCCCGCACCGAAGCAGTTGCGCGGAGCCTCAGGTCGCGTTCTACTTGCCTTGACTAATCATCTGTCACTCTCGGTTACAAACATCCGCCCCGTTCACGATCCCCACCTTTCGCCATCTCGAGAGATCAGGTTTCCCAATGGAATTCACGGAACTTGCCGACTATCCCCTACCTCCTGGGACCGTCACCGAGTGGACTCCTGCCGCAGTGAATCCGCCCGAGCTGTGGCCTGTCGACCAGCGTCCCGCCAGCTACATACACGAGGCACACTTGAAACATGCCGAGCAGGCGAAACGGCAGGCGCACCATCACAACGACGGATGCACTCCGTCGTGGCTGGGTACCTCGTTTCGTATCCACGACCGACTCGACCGAAGGATCTGGGCGGCCACTCTCGATCACTGGATCGATCGCCACGAAGTGCTCCGAACACGAGTCGCCATGGAGGGCGAAGCGATAGTCCGACGCACCGCGGGTCCTGGAGACGTCCGAATTCTGGGTAACGAAGTCGGACATCTTGCGTCCTCGATGTCCGTCTTCACGCATCTGCAGCAACTGCTCGACCGGTCGACCGATCCACTTGTGTGGCCTGCGTACCAGTTCGCGACAATTGAAGGTCCCAACCATTTCACCGTGGTCTTTGCCGCTGATCATGCTCTGCTGGACGGATATTCGGTGGCGTTGACCGCGCACGAACTGCAGACGATCTACCGTTCGTCGAGCGAGGGAAGCCCTCCCTCGCCGCCGGAGACCGGAAGCTACATCGACTTCGGCACCAGGGAACGAGATCTCGTGGGACACGCGGACTGCTCTCACCCGGCGGTGCAGACGTGGCGCGAGTTCTACGCGCAGGGCGAGGCTCCGCTCTTTCCAGCGCTGCCCGAACCGGTCGCCGGACGCCGAGGCCCTCAGCAGAGCCTGTCCGCCTGGCTTCTGAGCGCCCGGGGAGCCGAACGCCTGGCAGAAGCGAGCAAGCGCAGCAACCAAGGATTCCTGGCCGCGATACTCGCGTGCGCGGCCAAGGTGACCGGCGATCTCACCGGTGCAGACGAATTCCGCGTCGTGGTGCCGCAACACACCCGTTCGGAGCTTCGATGGGCCGCGTCGCTGGGATGGTTCATCGGTGTTGTGCCGGTGAGGATCCCGATTGCTCCCGCAGCAACCGTGAGCGATCTGGCCAAGGTTGCCGGCACGGAGATGCGACGCGTCCGCCCCGCAGCGGCCCTGCCGTACTCGAAAGTGTGCGAGCTGATCGACTCCCCGCAGCACCTGCCGTTCGTGCTCTCGTACATGGACGTTCGTCACGTTCCTGGTGCCGAGCAATGGACGAGCTGGCAGACCAGAGGCCTTCGTAGTCGCGATCATTCGGGAACCGACGTCTACATCTGGCTCACACGGACTCCCGAAGGGCTCAATCTGGCCATACGCCACCCAGGCAACGCGCGCACAAGCCGCCACATCCATCAGTTCGCGGGACTCCTACGCCGCGAAATGGAGGACTTTGCCTTCTCGACCGACACATGCACACCTCCGACCAACACCGCTGTACCGATCAACACCGCTGTACCGATCAATACCGCTGCACCGATCGAGGAGAACTCTCATGGAAATGACACCCATCGATCTCTGGGCACCGAAAGCCGGGACGCTCACCGAGTTCAGGCCTACTGAGCAGTCCCTGACGGCAGCATCTCGAGCACCACTGAGCGACCAACCTCTCTCGTTCCTCCAAGAGGGACACATTCGTACCGCCGATCACAAGCGCGCACAAGGCGTCGACTGGTCACCGTGGATCGGATTCACGTTCACTCTGCCCGGTGATCTCGATCGGGAGGCACTGCGTCGGGCTGTCCAGGCGTTTGTCTTGCGGCACAACACACTTCACAGTTGGTTCGAGGTGAGACCATCCGAAGATCCTGGCGGCAGCGGGGTCATCGACCGTCATGTGGTGGATGAATCGACGATCGAACTCGCGCCGCACAGCGTCGGTTCCCTGAACACGACCGATGCGGTTCGCGAGCATGTCAGCCGAAGTTTCGCAGGCGATACCAGCCCACTGCAATGGCCTTCGTTCACCAGTGGCGCCGTCGAGCACGGCACCGGCGCCGGTTTCACCATCTACTACGGCGTCGATCACTCGCACACCGACGGCCTGTCGCTGATGCTGGGCGTCGAAGAACTTCGTGCGCTGTACATCGCCGAAAGCGCCGGCATCGACGCTCAACTTCCCTCTCCCGGTAGCTACGTCGAGTACAGCGGCGAAGAACGGGCAGCGGCGAAGAACCTCGACCTAGCCGCAGAACCTGTGCAGCAATGGATTTCGATTCTCGCCGCCAACGCCGGACAACTCCCGACGTTCCCCCTCGACCTCGGCGTCGCGCAGGGCGAACAGACCCGGTCGACCCGCACACATATCGACGTTCTCGACAGCGACGAGTCAGCCGCGTTCGCAGCGCTGTGCAAGTCCAATGGCGTCGGATTCTCCACGGGGATCTTCGCAGCCCTCGCCCTCACCGAGATCGAAGTTGCTGACAGAGCGAACTACTTCGCGCTCAACGCAGTCGGTACTCGTTCCGATCCGAGATACCTGTTTTCTCAAGGCTGGTTCATCAATCTCGTCCCGGTCTCGTTCACGCTGAGTGGTGTCACCACCTTCACCGATGCACTCCCCCTTGCTCACGCTGCTCGCGCAGCCGTGAAGGGACTCGCGGACGTGTCTATTCACTCGGTGATCGCCCAGGTGTCGAAGTTGACCGGATCCGACATCGGCGGAACCTCGGTCCCGCCGATGGTGTCGTACATCGACATGCGCCTGATTCCAGGTGCCGAGCACCACGACGAACTCGAAGCGCGCGCACTCGGTGGGCCAGGAACGACGGGTGATCTGTCGATGTGGATCAACCGGAAGGAAGACCGTACGTACGTGATGGTCAGTTTCCCCGATACCGAGCAAGCGCACACATCGGTGGATCGGTACCTTCGACACCTCCGCAACGTCCTGAGAACGGTCGCCGATACCGGCGACTACCGTGTCGTTCGTCAGGCGGATGCACGTCAGGAAGTGGAGACCGCCTGATGCACATCACCTTTCTCGACAGGTTCGAGGCACGGCCGGGCCGCATCCTGCAGTGGACGCCGAGCGAAATCTCCACCGGATCGACGTATCCGGTTCCTCCGACCTCGAATCAGCAGCTGCATCTTGCCGGGAGCCGCGGCGATACGACTTGGCTCGCCGCCACTTTCGACGTTCCCGGCCCGATCGACACGGACGCACTCCGGGCCAGCTTCGAGGAATGGACGTCCCGTCACGACGCCCTGTCGTGCTCGTTCTCCCAGGCCGAAGAAGCGGATGAATCCTCGGCGCTGTTCGTCGACGTCGCCGATGTCGTCGATCTGCGCCTCCGTGAGGAAACAGTGGCGGACGCGCGAACGCCGGAACAGGTGCGAGAACTCTTGGGCGAGCGCTTGGATCGATGGTGCAATCCTTTTGCGTTTCCCGCCTACTTTCTCGGGGCCATCACCCGCGAGGACCAGTCGACAGTGATCTGCGGATTCGACCATGCCATCTGCGACGGCTGGTCCATGAGCATCGCAATTACCGAGATCAGCACTCTGTATCGTGAATACACGCGGGCGGAACGTAATCCGATCGCGTCGGATCTCTTGCCCGAGCCCGGGAGTTTCCTCAACTACTGCTTCCGTGAATCGGCAACCGCGGATCCAGAGCCCGGCGACCACCGCATTTCGGGGTGGCGGTCTTTCCTTCGATCTTGCGGGGGTGACACTCCCCATTTTCCCGTAGATCTGGGGCTGCCCGCCGGGACCATGTCGCCCCAGGGCACAGACACCCGAATGCTCCTCGACGCCGACGAAGCAGAGCTGTTCGACCAGAACTGCGCCGATCATCGACACTCGTCGTTCGGTGCGATTCTTGCGTCGATCGGTTTGGCCACAACACAATTGACCGACAAGAGAGACACACGCCTTCTGTTCCCTGTTCACACGCGTCGGGAACCGCGGCACAACCACACCTTCGGCTGGCTGGTGGCCAATGCACCCATCACCGTGACGAGCATGGATGATCTTCACAGCACGGCTCGGGCAGTCAATCTCGCTTTCCACGAGTCACTTTCACTGTCGTCCGTGTCGTCGA
The DNA here is from genome assembly GCF_009707305.1 of Rhodococcus sp. AQ5-07. NCBI lineage: Bacteria > Bacillati > Actinomycetota > Actinomycetes > Mycobacteriales > Nocardiaceae > Rhodococcus > Rhodococcus sp. AQ5-07. The sequence continues at coordinate 3,519,089 of NZ_CP046099.1, forward strand.
GACAAGTGTTGAGGAGCTTGGGACCCGAGGTTTCGCCCACTCGCCGAGACATCTTCTCGGTGTCCTACGCCGACTACCGGACCATGCCCGGTGGATCTCGCCCTCGCGAATCACGGCCCGGCGACTCACAACCTGCGCCGATCAATCCGCAGCAACTCAGTCGCGTGTCGAGCGCCGACGACGTTCAGTTCTGGTTTTCGCGCACCCACGACGGGCTGGCAGTGCGCACCCGATTTCCGGCACCCGCGGCCCAGGCAGTGCTCACCTTCCTCGAGTGCGTATCCGAGATTCTGTCGACGCCGTAACCAGACGGCTGTGCATCCGCAGATCTATTTGACACTTCTTTGTTGTGCACAACTTAACTGTGCGCTACAGTTGTTCTCGTGACCAACCCACTCGCTCTCGAACGCCAGGTCTGCTTCGCCCTCTATTCGGCGTCGCGGGCCACTACGGCCGCGTACCGGGCAATGCTCGACGACCTGGGAATCACGTATCCCCAGTACCTCGTCCTGTTGACACTCTGGGAACGAGACGGCCGGGGCGTGCGTGAGATCTGTGAGGCACTCGATCTCGATACCGGAACTCTGTCGCCGCTGCTCAAGAGGCTGGAGGGTCTGGGATTCATCGAGCGCCGACGCCTCACCACGGACGAGCGTCGCGTCGAGATTCACCTGACCGAGGCGGGTTCCACCTTGCGCAGCAAGGCCGAGGACATCCCGGCCAAGCTCGCAGGCGCCACTGGTCTGAGTAACGACGAACTCACCGAACTCCGAGACGTTCTCACTCGTCTCGGTGAGTCACTTCAAGCATCCAACGCCCACTCCGACGGAAAGAAGAAGTCATGAATATCGTCTACACCGCAGAAGCACTTGCCACCGGCGAAGGCCGCAACGGTCACGCTCGCACTTCGGACGGACGCCTCGATCTCGGCCTCGCCATTCCCAAGGAAATGGGTGGCAGTGGCGAAGGCACCAACCCCGAGCAGCTCTTTGCCGCCGGATACGCAGCATGCTTCCACTCCGCTCTGCAGATGGTCGCCCGCGCCGAGAAGGCCAACGTGGCTGATTCCGCAGTCGGCGCGCGGGTCGGCATCGGCCCCAACGGTGCAGGAGGCTTCGGACTCGCTGTGACGCTGGAGGTTTCACTCCCCCATCTGCCCCATGATCAGGCCGTCGAGTTGACGGAGAAGGCGCACCAGGTGTGCCCGTACTCCAATGCAACTCGCGGCAACATCGAGGTCACCCTCGAAGTAAGTAAGGACGACGAATGAGCACCACCACTGTCAGCCGGGAAATCCGTCTCGCTTCACGCCCGAACGGTTGGCCCACCTCGGAGAACTTCGCCACCGCCGAAGTAGAACTCCCCGAACTCGAAGACGGCCAGATCCTGGTCCGCAACATCGCCATCTCCGTCGACCCGTACATGCGCGGCCGAATGAACGACGTGAAGTCCTACCTTCCGCCGTTCCAGGTCGGTGCGCCGCTCGACGGTGGTGCTGTCGGCGAGGTCGTCGAATCCAAGTCGGCTGATCGCGCTGTGGGCGACGTTGTCGTCCACGGCCTCGGATGGCGTGAATACGCCATCCTCGACGGATCCGCAGTGACTCCGGCCGACACGTCCATCGCGCCGGCGACGGCCTACCTGGGTGCCCTCGGCATGACTGGCCTCACCGCGTATGCCGGCCTAACCGCGGTTGCGGAGTTCAAGGAAGGCGATACCGTATTCGTCTCCGGCGCAGCCGGTGCCGTCGGATCGCTCGTCGGTCAGATCGCCAAGTTGCTCGGAGCGAAGCGAGTAATCGGTAGCGCCGGTTCACCGGCGAAGGTTGCCCGACTTCTCGAACTCGGATTCGATGCGGCATTCGACTACCACGACGGCCCGATCACCGAACTGCTCGCCGCTGCCGCCCCTGACGGCATCGACGTGTACTTCGACAACGTCGGTGGCGAGCATCTCGAAGCCGCCATCGATGCCATGAACCAGGGTGGCCGGATTGCCCTGTGCGGAGCCATCGCTCAGTACAACACCACCGAGAAGCCCACCGCTCCCCACAACCTGGCACTGGTGATCGGCAAGCAGCTCACACTGCGCGGATTCCTTGTGGGCGGCTACCGTCACCTCGGTGGCGAATTCCGCACCCACATGGCAGGGTGGCTCGCCGACAACAAGATTCAGTGGGACGAGACCATCGTCGAAGGCCTGGAGAATGCACCGCAAGCGTTCATCGACCTGATGCGCGGCGCAAACACCGGCAAGATGGTTGTCACGCTGTAACCCGAACAACATCTGGCTCGAACGAATATGAAGGTGGCCGCGAACTTCTCGAAGTTCGCGGCCACCTTCATATCTGAATCAGATCCCGAACGAGACTCCGGTCAACTTCTCCGACAGCGTCCACAAGCCCGAGGCTGTCTTCGAATCGTGTGACTTCTTGTTCGACCCCACGACCTTCGGATAACCTCGCTGCTCGAACGGACCGTCCGGTCCGATGTAACTGCCGCCGAAGGCATCCGGCGCGGTTGCCGCCCACAGTTCGGGAAGGGCACCCATCTCCGCAGACTGCGCGAAGATCGAATTGCCGATTCCCATCAGCTTGTCCTGGATCGACTCGGTGTGCCCCTGCAGGTTCGTCGACGCGTATCCCGGATGCGAAGCAAGCGCTTTGAGCGAAGATCCCGAGGCCGCAAGCCTGCGTTGAAGTTCGTACGTGAACAACAAATTGGCAAGTTTGGACTGCCCGTAGGCCAACCAGCGGTTGTACTTCCGACGCTCGAAATTGAGATCGTCCAGATCGACAGTTCCGAGCTGATGCAGGGCACTGGACATCGTCACGACACGGTCGGTGAGCTTGTCCTTCAGCAATCCGGTCAACGCGAAGTGCCCGAGATGGTTTGTGCCGATCTGCATTTCGAATCCGTCGACAGTCCGGCGAAACGGAACCGCCATCACGCCGGCGTTGTTCACCAGGACGTCGACCTTCTCCGTTGCGTCGGCAAAGGCTCGTACCGACGACAGATCCGAGAGGTCCAATTTACGGACAACCGCGTTGCGTCCGATCTCGGCGGCTACGGCGTCGGCCTTCGTGGTGTCACGACAGGCGAGGACGACGTCGGCCCCGGCTTTGCCAAGCGCCCGTGCGACTACCTCACCCAGTCCGCTGTTCGCCCCCGTGACGACAAATGTGCGGCCGGTCTGATCGACTACGTCTTCTGCGGTCCATTTGGTCATGTATTCCAGCGTACGTGCCTTACCCGCCGGTAGGGAGGGGTCGATTTTCTGTCATCGCTTGCGTTTGGCGCGGATCGGCTTTGCACCCGGCAGCGGCGGTGCTGCAGCCACCCTGGGCGACGGGGGCGCAGTCACTCCGGGTGTCGGCGACGATTCAGCTTCCTTCTGCTCCGCCGCGATCCGGCCGTAGACCAAATGCTGTTGTCCCAGCGTCCAGCAGTTGTTACTCACGAAATACAGCAGGATCGCCACGGGCGCGAAAGCACCGAAAGCGATCACACCCACCGGAAACACCCACAATGCGAGCTTGTTCATGATCGCTGTTTGAGGGTTGACGGTTCCGGTGTCCACTTGGCGCGCGATGGACGCCCGCGACGTGAAATGTGTAGCGACGGCGGCGAAGATCATCAGCGGTACGGCAACCAGAATGATGGAGATACGGCTGACGTCGCCGAACGCTTCCAGTTGCGCTGCCGGACTCGAAATCATGGCAGACAACGGCGCGCCGAACAGTTTGGCGTCGAGAAACGACTGCACGTCCGAGGCACTGAAGAAGTAGTTGGCCGTATTCGCGTTGTCCGCCACCGACATCGGTTCGGTCGGGCTCAGAAACGGGACGTGCGATGCCGCTCCAGTCCGATTGAACGATCGCAGGACGTGATAAAGGCCGATGAACACCGGTGCCTGAACGAGCATCGGCAGACAGCCGAGCAACGGACTGTAGTTGTGTTCCTTCTGCAGCTTGGCCATCTCGACAGTGAGTTTCTGCCGGTCACCCGAATACTTCTTCTGCAACGCCTTGATCTGAGGTTGCAGCTTCTGCATCACCAGTTGGGTGCGGACCTGCTTGACGAAGGGTTTGAACAGCAAAGCCTTGAGCGTGAAGACCAGAAATACGACCGACAACGCCCATACGACGCCGTTGTCGGGTGATCCGGAGATCAGTGAAAAGACCTTGTGCCAGAACCAGAGGATTCCGGACACGGGGTAGTAGACAAAATCGAGCATGACGAATGAACCTCACCGAGAGGCACGCTCACAGGAGATGAGAGCGCGGGAATGGTCGTGGACGCAAGACGTCTGACCGACCTACGACGAGTTCACTCCCGCCGACGGCCGATCTACAGACCGATTCCCGGAGCTCGAGGCTGTGGACGGCCGGGCGCGTCCGGGCTGCTCTGCCTGCGGAAAGCGCCACGCAGGCAGCGTTCGTCATCAGAGGGGCCAGTGGCCGAAACCGCGCACAGCTGCAGAAGTTCGTACTTCGACGACGTTGCGAGGGCTGCGACCACGAAGACGGCAATCGCAGTTCCCAGCACCGCGGCGCTACCCGACGATCCAAGCGGAGGCACGGCGAGAAGAGCGATGAACGGCAGCAGAAGCAGCAACAGTGACCGTGTCACCGTTCCCGTGCTCCGCTGTTGCATGACTGCGAGAGTACAGAACATCTGCCGAATCCAGCTAGACGCTTGCCTCACGTACTTGTTCGCGCAGCCATTTGTGTGCTGGATCATGGTCCAGCCGACCGTGCCACTGTTGGTGGATGGTGACGGCCGGTAGTTCGGTCGGCACCGCAAACCAGGCGACATCGAGGCGAGCGGCAAAGTATCGGGCAAGCCTTTCCGGCACCAGTGCAACGAGATCGCTGTCGGCCGCCATGAGCGCCGCCGCAACGGGCGAGGCAACCACCGCGATCACCCGCCGGCGCATTCCGACTGCGGACAACGCGTCGTCGATCGGTCCGTGTGTCCGGCCACGTCTGGATGTCGAGACATGTGGATGCTCACACAACTGCGCGAGTGTCGGCTGAGCCGTGCGGGCCAACGGCGACGACTTCGATACCAAGCCCACATGACCCTCTCGGTAGAGAATCTCACTGCACACATCAGAGGACGGCAACGGATCAGCGCCGATATCGAGATCGATCGAACCGTTCCGCAGCGACTCGACGTCCTCGTTTCCCTCTCCGACACAACGGATTACAGCGTTCGGCGCTTCCGCCGCGAAACGCCTGACCAGAGCCGGGGTGAGGCTGGCCGCCGTGCCCTCGTTGATTCGGATCACGAAAGTCCGCTCGAGCTCTGCTGGTTCGAAGTTCTTGCGGTCGATCAACAGGCCTTGCGCCCCTTCCAGGAGCGATCGGACCTGAGGTGCTGCACGCAACGCAAAGGGCGTCGGTACCAACCCACGCCCGGCACGAACAAAGATCGGGTCATCCATCGCACGCCGGAGACGCCCCAAAGCCCTACTGGTTGCCGGTATCGACAAGTTCAATCGCTCGGCCGCGCCGGTGACACTGCCCTCCGCCACCAGAGCGTCGAACACTCTCAAAAGATTGAGGTCCATATCCATCGCCATAGTTGCACCATACGCAACTATCTACTGCAATCTTTGCAGTAGACGCACGTTACCGAGATCCCTACTGTCGTTTCAGTAGCCGAATTGGCTGTCGATCAACAACTCCCGCAATAGAACAAATTTCCGCAAAGAGGTGCGTCTTGTCCACAAATACTTCGATACCGACGGAGAGTCGGGCGAACTCGGACGCGCGACAAGGATTGGTGCTCGCAACGTTGTGCGCGGTCACCGTCCTCGTTATTGCGTTCGTCGCTGCCATCAACCTGGCAGTTCCGCTCCTGACGTCCGGGTCTCTGCATCCTTCCTCGACGCAGCTTCTATGGATCGTCGATTCCTACGTCACGGTCTTCGCCTGTCTGGTGATCCCCTGCGGGGCACTCGGTGATCGCTTCGGACGCAAAGGGGTGCTGACCATCGGGTTGATCCTCTTCGCAGCAGGCGCCGCCGTGTCCGCGAGTTCCCCCACAGTGGCGGTGATGCTGATCGGCCGCTGCGTCACCGGAGTCGGAGCCGCCTGTGTTCTGTCGAACAGCCTCGCAATCCTCATGCACGCGACTCCCCCACAGAAGCGTCCTCGCGCAATTGCCATTTGGGCATCGTCGACCGGATTCGGCGGCGTGGCAGGGAATGTCGGTGGTGGCGCGCTTCTGCAGACCGGGTCCTGGCGCTGGTTGTTCGTCGCCGTCGTACCCATCGCGTTGGCAGGTGCTGCCGCAGTCGCCTATCTCGCTCCTCGCACCCCTCGAAATCACCGCGGTCTCGACCCTGTCGGAACCGTCTTGCTGACGGCGGCGACGTTCGGGTTGCTGGTCGGTGTCATCGAAGGACCCGAAAGTGGTTGGGGCAGCATCACGGTGATCTCAGCATTCGTCGCGTCGGCGGCGCTTTATGCGGCATGGATCATCGTCGAGCTCCGCGTCGAGCAGCCCTTGCTGGATCCGCGGTTGTTCCGCCTTCCTCTGCTGCGCGCGGGATGCCTGGGAATGACCGTCGCGTTCTTCGGTCTGTTCGCACTGTTCTACGTCAACGCATCATTTCTGCAGTACGCCAAGGGATTCAGCGTTCTCACCACCGGCCTGGCGGTGATACCGCTGACCATTCCACTGCTGTTCGGTGCTCGCTTCGTGCCGCTGATCTCGGCTCGTCTGGGTTCCACCATCACCGTGGCGGCAGCGTTCGCGTTCATCGGGGTCGGCATGTTCGGGCTGTCGACCAGCACAGCCCACACTCCCTATTTCGCCTACGCGTTGTGGCTCGTCGTCATCGGCATCGGCGCGGCAGCCGCGCTCCCCGTATTGACTCACGACATCGCGGACTCGCTGCCCCTCGAACAGGCAGGCGTCGGTTCAGGACTGCAGGCGACGGCACGAGAATTCGGCAGCGCCTTGGGCGTCGCCGTCATCGGCACCATCTTGACCAGCCGTTTCATCAGCGCATTGCCCGACTCGATGCGCGACGGAGACGGCGCCGCGCCACGCACGGTCGCAGACGGACTCGAGATGGCCGACACTCCCCTCGCTCACGACGCCGTCCTGAGTGCCTTCACCACCGGCGCGGACAGCGCCGTGTGCGTCATCGCGATCATCACCCTGATCGCCGGCTGCCTGGTCACTGCGCAATCCGCGTGGTCGAACAGAACACGAACGAAGGAGACAGAACAGGTGCACTGACAGCTCGTCCGGCCTGTGATTCCGTCAACACCTGGCCGAACAACTCCGCATCGTCGATAAGCCAATTGTGATTGCCAGGAACCTCGCGAACCTCGGGATCACCCAAGGCGGCGCAGACAGCATGAAAACTCGTTCGCGGAATCACATGATCATCAGCTCCCCACAACACGACAACAGGCATCGCGCGGACTGCGATCTCTTCGAGTGCATCGATGAGATCCGCAGTCCGCGCGAGGTTGCCCGTTTGCCACACTCCATGGGCGTTGCGTAGCGCGTTGAACGCGAACTCGTCGAGTCGAAACTGTGGGATTCTGCGAGCGTGTACCGACTCGGCAGCCTCGACCATCGCCGACACACACCAGTTCCACCACGGACGTTCGCGAATCGGGCGCTCCTGACCACCAGCACTCGACCACACGCCACCACCAACCGAGTTCACCAGATCCAAGCGCGAGACTCGCGTGGGGAAGTCCCGCGCCACTGCAGTTCAGGTGAGGTTTTTCTCCGGGTGAAGTATCGAACTCGATATTGCCGCGCACGCACCGGCGCGGCGACATAATCCGCGAGCAGATCCGGATCCGACAGCTCCCCCAACTCCACCAACCAGGTACCGTCGCTGAACACCCGCTGCAGCGCACCCGCAAGCCGGATCGCCAGACGCGTCTTGCCCACGCCCCCAACGCCGGTCAGCGTCAACAAACGGGACGACTCGAACAATCTTCTGGCGTCGGCCAACTCACGCCGCCGACCGACAAAACTCGTCAACTCCAACGGCAAGTTGCCGACAACCCGATGATCGGCTTCTGCACGCACAGCGGATGCCATCGACCGACTCGCTTTCTGCGATTCCACTCCAAAAGCAACGCTACCCCCGCGAACTGCACCCGAGAAGCGCTAACCACTGCCTGCGATCTCAGCCTCGGGAGTCGGTCTCCTGCTCGGTCGACACGAACCACGCCGCGATCTGCGCTCTGGAGGTGAAACCCAATTTGGTCAGCACATGCTCCACATGCCCCTGAGCCGTGCGAAGCGAGATCACGAGATGTTCCGCGATAGCGCGATTGGTCAGGCCCCGCGCAACCAGTTCCGCAACTTGCTGCTCACGACGAGTGAGGTGAGGTGCCTCAGTTGACGATGAACCCGGAACACTGCGACGCTCGTCGAGCGCATACGCGACAGCTTCACCCTCGGACATCACAAATCCGTTGCGAAACGACTTGTCGAAAGCACTCTTACCCATAGCCCTACGAGCAGTCTCTGCCGCAGTTTCGTGATGAGGCGACAAACCCGGCAGGCCCGCCAGCCGACCCCCGACCTTCTGCCAATACATGGCTGCCGCGCCGAGCAGAACCGCGGAATTCTTCCAATCACGTTGCGCTGCAGCAATCCACGCCAGTGGTTCGATACACCACGCCGAGTTCATCGGGGCATCGAGAATTCTCAGACTTCGCGTCAAATAATCACGTGCGTCATCTAATTCACCTCGGAGCCAGCCCACGAGCCCGAGGGTTCCCAACGCAAAAGCCTGGAACATGACTTCGTTGGCGGGCACGGTGATCGCGAGAGTCTCTTCGTTGCACTCCACCGAGCGATCGAGGGCCCCGGAAAGAAAGTACGCGATCCCCAGGGTGTCCAGGCCGATCACCACATGCAGCAGATTTTCGTCCAATCGAAACAGCGTCAACGCGGATTCCAACTTGGCTGTAGCGGTATCGAAGTTGCCTCTGAACGTATCGACGTATCCGTCACCCCATGCCGCGAGACCGCGTGAGCGCACGTCCGCCAAGGCATTCGCCAGGTGCCAACTCTCGTCGACCAGCGCTTGTGCCCGTTCGAGTTCCCCCTGCATCGCGTGATTCACAGCGTCGATGGCCAAGACATCAACGCGGAACGGGTCGAGCTCCCGATCCTCTGTATTCAGAGCTCGATCCGTCCAATACCGTGCCTGCACAAGCAATCCACCAGAAAGCCAGAATCTGTACAACCCACCGACCATTCGCGTCGCAGATCGCGCCTCTCCGGTAGTGGAAATCGAAAACTCCAGCGCGTCGTAAACGTTGTGCTGTTCGCGACCCAGCCGTGCGATCCACGCCGCTTGCCGGTCACTGATCCACTCGGCTTCCGCACGAACAACCAGCGCTTCGAACCAATCACGGTGGCGCCGTCGAAGTTCCACGTAGTCGTTCGAGAACTCGGCCTTCTCCCGTCCGTACTCCCGCAGGAGGTCGAGCAGGTGATAGCGAACGGTGCCGTCGATCTCCTCACGAATGAGGATGGACTTCTCGACCAACGCAGTGACGAGATCGAGCACTTCCGTCGAACTCGAATCCTGCCCGCACACTCCCTCGGCAGCGTCCAGCTCGAACCCGCCGGAAAATACTGTCAGCCGACCCCACAGCTGCTGCTCCGGAGGCGAGCACAAGTCGTAACTCCAATCGATCGACAATCGGAGAGTCTGCTGACGACTCGGTACGTCGCGTCCACCAGAAGTCAACAGGCGGTAACGATCCGAGAGCCGATCCATGATCTGCTCCGCCGACATACCGCGCAGGCGAGCGGCCGCCAACTCGATCGGAAGTGGGAGTCCATCCAGGTCGTGACAGATATGAGCAACGGCGCGCTTGTTCTCCTCAGTGAGGGTGAAGCCGGGGACGACTGAAGCCGCACGCTCGGTGAACAACGACACGGATTCGTACTGGGCAAGTCCCTCGAATTCGCGCGGCTGTTGCTGCGGCGTGGTGAGCGAGGGAACGCGCATCGTCACCTCACCGCCCATTCCCAGCGATTCTCTGCTCGTCGCCAAGATCTTGACACCGGCACATCGCCGTAGGACCGCACCGGCAAACAGAGCGACGGCATCGACCAGATGTTCGCAGTTGTCGAGTACCAACAGCAGACTGCGATCGGAGCAGTAGTCGATCACAGTGTGCAGCGGGTCCGACGAGGACACCGGCCGCACCCCCAAAATCACGGCGACATAATCCTCGAGGAGTTCTGGATCCGTCTGCTCCCCCAACTCCACCAACCACGCGCCGTCTCGGAACACCCGCTGGAGCGCACTCGCAAGCCGGATCGCGAGCCGCGTCTTGCCGACACCTCCGATACCGGTGAGCGTCAATAAACGGGACGACTCGAACAATCTTCTGGCTTCGGCCAACTCACGCCGTCGGCCGACAAAACTCGTCAACTCCAAGGGCAAGTTGCCGACAACTCGCTGGTCGGCTTCTGATCGCACAACGGATGCCATCGACCGACTCGCTTTCTGCCAACCACTACAAATCAACGCTACCCCCGCGTTCGTCGCCCTGAGCAGCGCTCACTTGTGCTTCGTCATCGCAGTCGAAATGTCGGCCCTCACGCATGCGATTCACGACGGCCATGCCGGTGTCACGCGCCCGAAACAACGGATTTCTACCCTGGCAGCGACGAGAAGGGAGACCGACATGCCACCGCGCCGTAGATCGGTACTACTGACGCAACTGGTAATCGATGCTCCCGGCAGTCCACAACAAACGATCCTCGACGAACTGCGCCGAGTGATTCTGTCGGGTTCGGCGCCTCCGGGTACCCCGATCCCTCTCGGCGACGTGGCTGATGTGTTCGGGGTCAGCCGAATACCAGTGCGGGAATCGCTGAAGACCCTGGTCGGAGAGTCGTTGGTCGACCACCGCCACCAATTCGGCTACACCGTTGCTCAGTTGACGCCGGCAGAACTGCGCGAGATGTACATCGTCCGCGAAACTCTCGAATCAGCTGCATTGGCCGTCGCCGTCGAGCGGGCCACCGAAGAGGATCACGAACACGCCGTCGAGGTGAATTCCCGTCTGGAGATCGCGTTGCGCTACGACGACTCTCAGTCCTATCACTGTGAGAGCCGAAACTTTCACCTCGCACTGACCCGACCGTCGCAAATGCTTCGACTTCTGCACATGTTCGAAGCTGCCTGGAACATCACCGAACCGGTACAGCCGATGGTCCATGTTGCCGGCGTCGATCGCCGGGTTCTGCACTCCGATCACACCGCGATGCTGGACGCATTCCTGCGTCGGGACGCAGCCGCTCTTCTGAGTGCTTCCGAAATCCATCATCGCCGACTCAACACCGTGATCGCGACTCTGCCGACAGACACCGGCCTACTGGCCGAGAAAGATATACCGATTGCGCAATAGCTGTGCAACACAGCGTCGATACCTTTCTCTCAACACAGTTTTCATCACTGACGCTGAGAGCTCGTGCACTGTCCGCTGATTTCCTGCACTGATGCACAGGAGCTGTCATGACCGACATTCTTCCGTCCCGAACGACCACTGCCCCAACTCCCCCAAAGGAAACCGGCTCGGCCGACCTCGTCGAAGCCGCGGGCCACCCGGTCGGCGGCGGACTGATCAAACCGGGCTACGACCCTCGTTTGACCAACGAGGATCTGGCGCCGCTTCGCAAGCAGACCTGGTCGTCGTACAACATCTTCGCCTTCTGGATGTCCGACGTACACAGCGTCGGCGGATATGTCACTGCCGGTAGTCTTTTCGCACTGGGATTGGCCAGCTGGCAAGTACTCGTCGCCCTGCTGGTCGGTATCACGATCGTTTACTTCTTCTGCAATCTCGTCGCCAAACCCAGCCAAGTTACCGGCGTACCGTATCCGGTGATCTGCCGCAGCGTGTTCGGTGTTCTCGGCGCGAACATCCCGGCAATCATTCGTGGCCTGATTGCCGTGGCCTGGTACGGGATTCAAACCTTCCTCGCTTCGGCAGCCCTCGATGTCGTACTGATCAAACTCTTTCCGTCACTCGCACCGTATGCCGTCGTCGAAGACTACGGATTCGCCGGACTCTCCGCACTGGGCTGGGGAAGTTTCATGCTCCTGTGGGTACTTCAGGCCTGCGTCTTCTGGCGAGGCATGGAATCGATCCGCCGCTTCATCGACTTCTGCGGGCCGGCTGTGTATGTCGTGATGTTCATGCTGTGCGGGTACCTCATCTACCAGGCAGGCTGGAGCGCTGTCGATCTCACACTCGGCGACGTCAAGTACTCCGGTTTCGACGCCGTGCCGGTCATGCTCGGTGCGATCGCTCTGGTTGTCTCGTACTTCTCCGGACCGATGCTCAACTTCGGTGACTTCTCCCGCTACGGGAAGTCGTTCACTGCAGTCAAGAAGGGCAACTTCCTCGGTTTGCCGTTGAACTTCCTCGTATTCTCGGTGTTGGTCGTCGTCACGGCGTCGTTGACACTGCCGGTGTACGGCGAACTGATCACCGATCCCGTCGCAACAGTGGCACGAATCGACAGCACCTTCGCCATCGTCCTCGGCGCACTCACCTTCACCATCGCCACGATCGGCATCAACATCGTGGCCAACTTCATTTCCCCCGCCTTCGACTTCTCCAACGTGAGCCCGCAGAAGATCAGCTGGCGCGCCGGCGGGATGATCGCGGCGATCGGCTCGATCCTCATCACCCCGTGGAACCTCTACAACAATCCCGACGTCATCCACTACACGCTCGAAACCCTCGGAGCCTTCATCGGTCCGCTGTTCGGAATCCTGATTGCCGACTACTACCTCGTGCGCAAGCAGAAGGTGATCGTCGACGAACTGTTCAGCATGTCGCCGACCGGAACCTACTGGTACAGCAAGGGATACAATCCTGCTGCAGTGATCGCCACCGTGGTGGGAGCCGTCGTCGCAATGGTCCCGATCCTGGGCAAGGACCTCACCGGGATGTACACCGCAGCGCAGTACAGCTGGTTCATCGGTTGCGGGCTCGGATTCGCCGTCTACTACCTACTCGCCACGCGCACTTCCCTGGCTGTCCGGAATGCTTCTTCTCCCGACACTGTGACGGTCGACTGATCGTCATGAGAATCAAGGTGATCAACCCCAACACCACGTGGGCGATGACCGCCAAGATCGAGGAATGTGCCCGGGCCGTCGCGGGCTCGGGCACATTCGTCGAGGCCGTCAGCCCTGCGATGGGTCCCGCGTCGATCGAAAGCCACTACGACGAAGCTCTCAGCATCCCCGGAATCCTGGCCGAGATCGCCGCCGGAGAAAAGAACGAAGTCGACGGCTACGTCATTGCTTGCTTCGGTGACCCAGGCCTAGATGCAGCCAGAGAGCTGGCCAAGGGCCCCGTCGTAGCTGTCGCCGAAGCGGCAATGAACTACGCAAGTTTCCTGGGACGCGGATTCAGCATCGTGACCACCCTCGGTCGAACCCGCGGCCGCGCAGCCGATCTGGTGGACCGGTACGGCATGCAGGCTCGGTGCCGGGGTATCCACTCCTGCGAGATTCCGGTTCTGGAACTCGATCGTGATCCCGACGCGCGAAAGGTGATCTTGGAAGCCTGTTTCGACGCATTGGAGCAAGACGACTCGGACGTCCTCGTGCTGGGTTGCGCCGGCATGGCGGACCTGTGCCAGGATTTGTCCGACGAACTCGGTGTCCCGGTAGTCGACGGCGTTGCCGCTGGGGTCACGATGGTTCAATCGTTGGTCACCCTCGGACTGTCGACCAGTGCGCGCGGCGAGTTCACACGGCCACTGCCCAAAATCTACACCGGCACACTGACACCGTTCTCGCTGTGAACGTGCCCGAGCGAGAGTCGAGCACCGATCGTCACCAGTGCCAGGACCGAGAACAATACTCCGGCCCAGACTAATTGGCGGGTTTCGAAATGCGCGAGAAACAGTCCACCGACCGCAGTTCCGAGCGTGATCCCCAAGTTGGAGAACGAGATGAAAAGGCTGTTGCCGAATTCAGGCGCGTCGACTGCGTCTCGCCCCATCCAACTCTGCGAAACCACCAGACCACCGGAATGCACTACACCCCAAACCAACACGGCTACAACCATCGCACCGAAGTACGGGCCTGCCAGATAGAGCATCACGTAGACGACGATGTACAGCAAGGGAAAAGCCACAACCGTGCGCACCACACTCTTGGCGAGCACCGCCCCGAAGACGAAGTTGCCGAAGATCATCACGACACCGAAAGCCAAGAGCATCGCGCTGATCCACGATCCGCTCATGCCCGTCACTCCGCCGAGGTATTCGGCGAAGTATCCGTACACCGAGAACATGGCTGCGAAGACGAAGGTGACGGAAAGGATGGTCAACCACACGCGCGGCCGGCGAAGGATCCCGACCTGTGCGCCGTACGACAGGCGTTGTGTCACCGGAGCCGAGGGCAGAAGTACGACAATCCCGAGAAACGCGAGAACATTGACCACGGCACCGAAAACGAAAGCCGTGGACACCGAGAAGTTCTCGGCCAGATACGACGTCAGCGGTACACCGAATGCGAATCCTACTGTGACACCCGCAAATACTTTCGTCACAGCTGCAGTTGCTTCCTCCGGTGGCACCAGTCGAACTGCACTCGCGAGTGCGAGCGCGAAGAAGACCGGGTGAACCACGGCGGGAATGATCCGAAATACAAACATCACCTCGAAACTCGACGTGCTCGCGTACACCATGTTGGAGACCGCAAAGACTGCAATCGCCACCAACAGAACGGTTTTCCTGTTGATTCCCGAGGTGATCAGCGTCGTGAACGGACCGGTCACCGCCACGACGAGCGCAAACACACCGACCAACCATCCGGCAGTGGACGCGGTGATACCGAACTTTTCGCTGACCTGAGGCAGAACCCCGATAATGCCCATCTCCGTAGTGATGATTCCGAATACACCCAACGCCAGAACCGGTATCAACAATTTCGACTTCACGACACACTCCTTACTACTACGCCACACAAGACAGATACATATCTAGATATATAGATATGTTTGATTGAGCAAAACCGGCCGACGAGGGCAATCCGACCGCTACAGCTTTTCGCGAACGAATTCCCTGAACTCGCCGATCACGGTTTCGTTTCGTCGGTAGTACGTCCACTTCCCGATGCGCTCGGACTCGAGCAGACCCACATCTTTCATGCCCTGCAGGTACCCCGAGATCACCGACTGGGCAAGTCCCGATCGCCCCTGAATGTCACCGACACAGACTCCGATGTGAAACCCGAGATCCTGTTGCGTGTACGAGTCCTCGTCGAAATACTTCGCCGGATGCGCGAGCCACTCCAAGATCTGCAGACGAGTCGGGTTGGACAGCGCCTTGAAGATCGCCAAAGCATCCATGGACCGCACCCCTTCTCTCCGCCAACCGGAACGCATCTACTTTTGTGGATATGTTTGGCGAAGTCAAGCCCGATTCGGACGCAAAGCTACGTACGTCACATCGACGCATTTGAAGTGAGCTGTGCCACTTACGTTTCGACGACCTGCGGAAATCTCAGCGCCGACTTTCTATCTGTGACGACTTGTTTATAGTTATCGCCAACAACGAATTGCCGGAAGTTTCCGGTTCGCCCGAGAATGCTCGCGGGTGAACACAATTCGCTCAACACCAGCCGTACCCGGCTAGTCATTCGGGAGTCGAACCATGAACACACCGCATCAGTTCAGGGCCGTCCCCACATGGTGATGTCGAAGCTCGCCAAGTGGCAGCTGGTCGCCCTCGTCGTGGTTGCACTCCTGGGTTTGATCTACGTCGGAGCGAAATACGTACGGCTGGACAATCTTCTGGGATTCGGCCAATACACGGTCAAAACCGAACTGGCGACGTCCGGTGGCATCTTCACCAACGCCGAAGTGACCTATCGCGGTGTACCCGTCGGACGCGTCGGCGACATGTCGCTCACGTCCGACGGAATCGAAGTCGACCTGTTGATCGACAGCAATGCTCCACAGATTCCCGCATCCGCGCGAGCCGTGGTGGCCAATCGCTCAGCCATCGGTGAACAGTACGTCGACCTTCAGCCCGATACCGACCAGGGCCCGTTCCTCGAAGACGGCTCGGTGATCGCCGTGGGCGACACCACCACGCCGATCCCCATCGAGAACGTCTTGACCAGCGCCAACGGTCTGGTGCACTCCGTTCCGGTCGACGCACTCCACACCGTCGCGAAGGAACTCGGCGCGGCATTCAACGGCAAGGGCGAAGATCTGCAAGTCCTTGCCGACTCGCTGTCGGGGATTTCCCAGTCGGGCCTCGACACCCTTCCCCAGACCCTCGGACTGATCCGCGACAGCCAGACGGTACTCACGACCCAGTCCGATCAATCGTCGGCGATCAAGCAGTTCAGCACCGACCTCGACGCACTGACTGCGCAATTGCGCACCAGCGACCCCGACATCCGACGCGTGATCGACAACGGCATACCGGCCAGCGAACAAGTCGGCTCTCTCGTCACCGAAGCCGGCCCCGCGCTCACGACCAACCTCTCCAACGTCTCCGCCGTTGCAGCGGCAGCCGCCCCGACACTGCCCTCGCTGCAGCCCTTCCTGCTCTTCCTGCCTGCCCTCGCCGGGGCGGCGCCCACCGTTGCACCGGGAGACGGCACAGTACATCTGGGCTTGGTACTCGAGACCAACAACCCGCTCTCGTGCACCGTCGGTTACGAAGGGACCATGGCGATCCTCGACGAGATGAAGCGCAAGGACCCGAACTTCGACGACACGACGCAGAACTTCCCGTTGAACACAGCCGCCAACTGCCAGGCACCTCAGGGCAGCGAAACGGGAGTTCGGAGCGCCAACCGCATCGCGTTCGCCGACCCGAACACCTCGCAACCGTGGGACAGCAAGCCCAAGGTGGACCCGGACAAGCTGAACCTGAACCCGATTGCCACTCAACTCGCACCGATGCTCGGTGCGACCCCGAAGTAGCCGTAAACAACTGGCACCGTCGACGCTCCGCGACGATGATGATGTGATGTCGCAAGGAACGCCTGAAGGCGAGTCACAGAGCATGTCACGAAGTTTCGAGGAACTTGTCGCCGAAGCCGAATCCGCCTCCGTCGACGGGTGGGACTTCTCGTGGCTCGACGGGCGCGCCACGGAGCAGCGTCCGTCGTGGGGGTATCAGAGGTTGATGGGTGAACGTCTCGGTGGCGCCGGCGCTGCGCTGGACATCCAGACCGGCGGCGGCGAAGTCCTCGCCGCTGCACCGACACTCCCGCCGGTGATGGCGGCAACCGAATCCTGGCCACCGAACGTAACCAAGGCCACCGCGCTTCTGCGTCCCCGAGGTGTGGTGGTGGTCGCGGATCCGGACGAGCCACCGCTACCGTTTGCCGATTCGGCTTTCGATCTGGTGACCAGTCGACACCCTGCGACGGTGTGGTGGGCCGAGATCGCTCGGGTACTCGAACCGGGAGGAACGTACTTCGCTCAACATGTCGGTCACGCCAGCGTGTTCGAACTCGTCGAGTTCTTCCTCGGTCCTCAGCCGCAGGCTCGTCGCGGACGGCACTACGAGGACGAAAGCGCCGACGCGATTTCGGCCGGGCTCACCGTCGTCGACCTTCGTTTCGAGCGTCTGCGCATGGAATTCTTCGATATCGGCGCCGTTGTCTACTTCTTACGCAAGGTGATCTGGATGGTTCCGGGATTCACCGTCGCGCAGTATCTGGACCGGCTCCGGGAACTCGATCAGCAGATCCGTCGAGACGGATCTTTTGTCGCGTACTCGAGTCGATTTCTGATCGAGGCGCGCAAATAGCCCCGCATTACGCGGGGTGAATGGTCTTCCAGTGCTCGGCGATGTCGATTCGCCGCGAGATCCAGACCTTTTCGTGTGACTGCACATGGTCCAGGAAACGCTCGAGGGCGGCAGCTCGGGCAGGGCGTCCGACTATGCGGCAGTGCAACCCGACGGAGAGCATCTTCGGTGATCCGGCCGTTCCCTCCGCATACAGCACGTCGAAGGCGTCACGTAGGTGCGCAAAGAACTGATCGCCGCTGGGAAATCCTGCTGGAGAGGCGAAACGCATGTCGTTGGTATCGAGCGTGTACGGAACGACGAGATGCTTCACCGACTCTGTGCCACGCGGAACGTCTACCCAGTACGGCAGATCGTCGGCGTACGAATCGGAGTCGTAGACGAAGCCGCCGTGCTCGACCACCAATTCGCGGGTGTTCGGTGAATCGCGTCCGGTATACCAACCGAGAGGCGCCGAACCCGTCAGATCTTGCAGAATCTGGACTGCCTCGGCCATGTCGGCGCGTTCACGCTCGATGTCCACGGATTGGTAAGACTTCCAACGTAATCCGTGACACGCGATCTCGTGACCCAACTCCTGAAAAGCACTGACTGCTTCCGGGTTACGCTGCATTGCCCGCGCCACCGCAAAGACCGTGAGAGGCAGGTTTCGCCGCTCGAAGGTCCGCAGGACACGCCACAACCCGGCCCGGGAGCCGTACTCGTACAGCGATTCCATGCTCATGTGTCGATTCGGAAATGCCTCCGCCGGAGTCATTTCCGACAGAAAAGTCTCCGAAGCCGCGTCCCCGTCGAGGACGTTGTTCTCGGCTCCCTCTTCGTAGTTGAGTACGAACTGAACCGCTATCCGCGCGTCGCCGGGCCAGTGCGGATGCGGCGGATGAGGGCCGTACCCCACCATGTCCCGGGGATAGTCGTCGCGCGGATAGTCGCTCATGGCAACAACTTTACCGTCAGCGCCCGGAGATCACAGCGCGAGCAGCGTCGGTGAGTACGCCGAATACTCTCAGCCGCGCCAGGCCACCGTCCGGGAAGATGTCCAGACGGACATCGGTGACCGGAACTTCGGAATCGATCGGAAAGCGATGGCGCGTGTCCGGACGCAGCGTCGTACGCGGCAACAGTTCGATCCACTCCCCTTCCGGAGTTCGGCCGGTCAGAGCGCCCTCACCTGGACTGTTTCCGAGGAAGTACGAGGTGTCGATCTCGACGAAACTCAACACGCCTTCACCCGCGAGTTGTACTTGCACCCAGTCGTTTCCGTCGTCGCGGCGCCTGGCGGTCTCCCACCCGTCCCCCATCGAAGCAGCGCGTCCGGGGAACAGAATGTTCTGCGGTGAGCTGTAGAACATGTTGGAGCAATCGGTCACGCGGCCACCGTTTTCGAGTGCTGCGAGGTCCAACGGCCCGGCATCGAGGAAACGCGGGTCTGGCCGTGCTTCACCGTGAACACGGAATCTCGCAACGCCGCCGTCCGGATAAATGGTCAGCTTGACGTGCGTCCATCGATCCTCCGAAACCACCGAGAACGGATTCTCCGAGTCACCGTGCACGGTCGAGCGTTCGACGATGGTTGTCCACTCGCCGGATCCGGCCAGGTCGACGGGATCCGGATACCCGTCGACGGAGATTGCTTCCACCGAGATCTCGGGCGGGTAATTGCCCTTGAACCACGCGGTGTCGACCACGACGCCTCGCACCACTCCAGGAACACCGAGGCGCACGATCGCCTCGTCATGACCTGCCACACGGCGACGACGCGTCTCCCAACCGTCGTACACCTGCCCCTTGTGTCCGAACGTCGCCGGCTGGTATCCGGCTTTACCTGGTCGGATCAGGGCCTCGCGCTCGGCGAATGCCTCGTCGTTCGCCCAGATGACGGCTCCGCCGAGGGTGCGCAGTGCCAGGTCGGGCAGCAAGGTGAATTCGGTGGTGCTCATCGGTCAGTGTTCTCCTGTGATCGGTGTGGTGCGTCCTACGAGGTGGTGGAGTGCGTTGGTGTCCGCGCTCGGGGCGAGCCGGAGAACGTCGGATTCTGGATAAGCCCCCGCGTCGAGCCCACGCAGTACCACCGCTGCCAGCGCCTGGGCAGTTGCAGGTTCGTCCATCACATCGCCACCTTGGCGCCCCAGGTACGACTGGATGCGCGGGGCAGCGGCGCCGAGCGCGTTGCGGTAGAAGCCGAACGTGGCGAGCCAGCGGGTGACCAGATGCCCGGGGTGCATGTCCCACCCCTGGTAGTAACCGCGTTCCAGGGACCGCGTGACGAGGCGGTGGTGCCGAGTGATCGCGTCGCGGATCGCCGTGGCGCTCCCGACGGGCGCGACCTGAGTTGACCCGTCGCACACCCAGACGCCGGTCTGCGCGGCAGCAGCCAACATGAGAGCCTTTGCGTGGTCTGCCACCGGATGTTCGAGCGACTGATGACGCGATGCAATTCCGCAAGCCGCACTGTAATCGTAAGTGCCGTAATGCAAACCGGTCAGACGGCCGGCACCGCGATGGATGGCCTGAGCAACTGCCACAGTTCCGTCGGCAGCGATGACCGCCTGCGGGCTCTCGATCTGCAGCTCGAACCGAAGCGAACCGGTCTCGAGTCCGTGCGCCTTCTCCAGTTCTTCGCAGAGCACCACCGTCGCCGTGACCTGCTCCACCGCGCGCAGTTTGGGAACGGTGAAGACAAATCCGTCCGGCACTCCGCCGGCCGCGTCGAGCACAAGCTCGAGCGTCCTGATCGAGCGTCGACGCTCACCGGCCGGCAGCCCTTTGAACCTGATGCCGCCCCAGTTCGGCCCGGCAGGATCAGCGCTCAACGCTGCAAGTGTCCGCCCGGCCGACGTCGCTGCTGCGTCTTCTTCTTCGTCGCTGCGGCGTCCGTACCCGTCCTCGAAATCGATCCGAAAGTCTTGGACCGGCTTGCGGCCGAGTTGAACTCGCACAGCTGCGAGCGCATTCTCCGTGTCGAGATCGGCGAACACATGCGCATGGGAATCGAGCAGCGCGATCGCCTGCTCACCCCAGAGACGAGGGGTGTCGACGGTTGCATCCGCGGCACTGACGTAAATCGTGTGCACGGGCTGGATCTCGTCACGGTTTCCCGGGTACTGGGCCGCGAGCCGCTCGTCCACCGGATCCAGAAGTCCGTCCAGACGATCGTGGACGGCGGCGGAGAGTCGGGATTCTGTCATCGGACGATCTTCGCAGAACGTCCGCGAGCCCGCAGGTTCTCACGCCGCCGATCCAGTCCGGGTCAGCGACCCCCGACGAACGGAACGTTGACGAAGCTCGGCCGATCCGCAGCCAATTCGATGTGCTGCGGCTTCAGTTGGCTGTCGGCAAGCATCGGCCCGAGCGCCAGGTATCGCGGCACGCTGGCAGCGTAGACGTCGACGCGGAGCCGGTGACCGGGTTGTAGCACTGCGTCCGTCGGGAGCATGTTGATGTCGACGGCGGTGACCTCACCGGGAACCACCGGCTGACGCGTGTCGATCGTCAGATAGTGGTGCGGTTCACTGTAGTCACCGTTGGCCGAGCGAGTGCTCTTGGAATCGTCGACCGCCCGGAGCGACGCAGTCAGAGCGCCGTTCGTGATCGGTGTCGATGTTCCGTCCGGCGCTACGTCGTTGACCGTCGCTGCCCAGAATCCGTCCGTCGCGTCCAGGACTGTCTCGAGGTGGACGTTGATCGGGCCCGAGAGTGAGGTCGGCTCCGTGACTGCCTCACCGGTGAACGTCAGACCCTCCGCTTCCTGGAATCGGGAATCCTTGGAACACGACGCACCGAGCACCACGGAGATCCCGGCAGTGCCCTGAGTTCCGTCACCGGAGCAGAAGCCTCGCAGTCCGGGTGCGACTGTCAATCGCGCTGCGGCACTGGGCTGGTCACTGGTCAGTGAACCGTCGTAGGCCGCATGGGCGGCAGTTCCGCTGGGCGCGGAGTTCAGATACATACGTTCGTACGTCGCGCCCGCTCGCGGGAACTGATCATCCGTGATCCATCCGCCACCTTGCTGGAACATCGTCACCGGACCGTATCGCTCGATTCCGTTGTCGATGCCCTTGAGCCACTTGTCGAACCACGCGCGTTCGAGTACGTCGAGGCGCGGCGGCGCACCGTCCTTGCCGAATCCTCCACCGGGAGTGACGTGATAGCCGTTGCCCATGATCAACTGCTTCTGCCCGGCCGGCAGATCGATTCCGTTGTAGATCCGCGGCTCGCTGTTGGCGAAGATGTCGTGCCAACCGCCGTAGACCATCGTCGGAACAGTGATGTTGCCGACGTCAGCGGATCGGTCCTGATAGAACTGACCGTCCTGTGCGACTTGCAGAGTCGACGGTGACACGTCCTCGATTCTCTGGGCCGTCATCGCTTGTACCAGTTCAGGAATCAGGGTGCCGGGATCCTCGAGGCGGCTCGCCAACCACAGTGGATCGAAGTTGCCTTGCAGGATGTCCTGAACGTTCGGAATGAGTTTGAGCCCGTTGACCGCGGTCAGCCACAACGGCATGAACCCGACTCCGAGTCCTCCACCGGTTCCGACGATGTCGCGTAGCAGATCGTTGCCTGGTTCGACCGGGAAGATTGCCTTCAACGCAGGCGGATTGTTACTCGCGGCCTGTACGGAGTTGATCGCGGAGTACGAGATTCCGGCCATCCCCACTTTGCCGTCGGACCACCCCTGCTTGCTCATCCAATCGATGACTTCGACCGAATCCTGTTGCTCGCGCTTGCCGAGCACGTCCCAATTACCTTGGGAGAAGCCGGTTCCACGTGCGTCGACCACTACCTGCGTGTATCCGTTCTGGACCAGATCACGGTTGACGCCGAGAACCCTGGCGCCTCCGCCGGCAATGACGCCCGTCAACTCCGAGACTCCGTCGAACGGCGCCGCGAGGTCGAGCGAGTTCGCCACGTCCATCAACGTCTCACCCACCTGCGGGATCGACAGAGCTGAATCCACCAACGTGTCCAGCAGTTTCGTGTACGGAGTTATGTTGAGAACCGAAGGCGCCTTCGATTCCACAGCGCGCCCGGACGCATCCGCCGGTCGGTACACATTTGCCTGCAGAACCGTGCCGTCACTCATCGTGATGGGTACGTCCCACTCGACGGAGACGCCCGGATACTGCGGCGCAGTCTCCGTGGCCGCGAGCCAGGTCTGTCCGTCCGACCCTCCCGTCGGATCCGCGGAAGCGACGGCGCTCGGCACCGTCAATCCCACGACGCACAGCCCCACCGCAATCGTTGTCGACCTTCGACGTAGAAGTCGTGTCCTCACGAAAACCCCAATTTTCTGTTGTGATGACCCAGCCCTGCCCCCACGACAGTGACCGGCGTCACGAACTTACCGGATAGTAACTTCCGTCCCATATGTCGTCAATAGGTCTCGATGCCGCCCGGACGGCTAGCTTTGAAGATGTGTCACGATCTCCCCTTCCCGTCCGCGACGGCCTGAACCCGAGTCGCATCCGTCAGCCAGACGACGGCATGTGGGCGACGACGCTCGACTACCTGCTCGAACGGTTTCCCCAGGACGCCGTCCGCCTACGGGAGAAAGTCGCAGCCGGGGAGGTCGTCGACGAGAAGGGCGTCGCGATCACCGAGACGAGCGGTTTCGCCCCCCGGCGTTTCGTCTACCTGTACCGCGACGCTCCCGTCGAAGCGCGGGTGCCGTTCGAGATCGACATCCTCTACCGGGACGAAAACATCCTGGTCGTGGACAAGCCGCACTTTCTCGCGAGCACGCCCCGCGGGCGATACATCGCCGAATCGGCCTTGGTGCGGTTGCGTCGGGATCTCGATCTGCCGGAGTTGAGTCCAGCGCATCGCCTCGACCGCGTCACGGCAGGACTGCTGCTGTTCACCGTGCATCAGGCGGCCCGGCGCGGCTATCAGACCATGTTCGCCGAGCGCCGCGTCACCAAGGAATACGAGGCCATCGCGCGTTACGACGCGCAGGTGAGCACTCCCGTGATCGTGCGCAGTCGCATCGTGAAAGAACGCGGCGTGCTCAAGGCCGCGGAGATCGAGGGCGAACCCAACAGCGAGTCGCGGATCGAACTGATCGAGACGCGAGACGGCTTCGCGCGGTACCGGTTGACTCCCCATACCGGCAAGACCCATCAACTTCGCCTGCACATGACCTCGCTCGGGCTCCCGATCCACGGCGACAACTTCTATCCCGACTTCTACGACGTTGCCGCAGAGGATTATTCGAACCCGCTGCGCCTGCTGTCGAAGGTTCTCGAGTTCGAGGATCCCACGACCGGCCGGCTGCAACGGTTCGAAAGTCGGCGGACCCTGTCCTGGCCGGACGAATCAGGCCGTGGCGACTCGCCGTAGGGACCCCGGACCCTTCCACTGCGCCTCCGATACCGGGAGGATGGAAGCGCAGACCGCACCGCAAGAGGAGACCAGATGAGCAAGACCGCCGTCGTACCCGAAGCCGTACGGGAGATCGAGCGCAAGTACGAGGCGCCGGCCGAGCAGGAAGTTCCCGCGCTGGGTGGACTTCCCGGTGTCGTCGGCGAACCGGTCCACGACTCGATACAGCTCTCTGCCACCTACTTCGACACCGCCGACTACCGGTTACTCGCCGAGAAGATCACGCTGCGCAAGCGTGAGGGCGGCGACGACGCGGGGTGGCACATGAAACTTCCCGCAGGCGAGGACACTAGAACCGAAATCCAGCTTCCCCCGGACGAGAGCACCGATGTGCCCTCGCCGCTGGCGAGTCTGATCCGGGCGGTCATCCGCGGTCACGATCTGGTGCCGGTCGCCCTGATCATCACCGATCGGGAGCGCACCAGACTCAACGGCGAAAACGGTGTTCTGCTTGCCGAAGTGGTCTCCGACACCGTCATCGCCTGCAAGGCAGACGGTTCCGGTGAGTCGACGTGGCAGGAAGTCGAGGTCGAACAAGGCGCAGGCGGGCAAGCCCTGGCCGATGCAATCGAGTCGGTTCTACTGGACGCGGGGCTCGAGCGTTCTGCGAGTCCGTCCAAACTCAAACGAGCACTGGGCACTTCGGTCACTCCATACGTCGGCCACGAGGTCACCACTGGCAAAGCGTCGAATCCGCGAATTCTGTTGCGTAATTACCTCATCGAACAACTGCGCGCACTGGTCGCCGCGGATCTCGGCACGCGCCGCGCCGACGACGAAGCCGTTCACGACTTCCGGGTCGCAGCACGTCGTATCCGCAGCGCTCTACAGTCGTACGCCGGTCACTCCCCCAAGACCGACGATCTCATCACGGATCTTCGGTGGATCGGTGGAAAGTTCGGTGACGCCCGCGACGTCGAGGTCCAGTGGGAGCGTCTCGTGGAACGACTCGGTGAAATCGACGAGATGCCCGAGCGAGAAGCAGTGCGCGCTCGAATCGACGAGTACTTCTCGGCCAGCGGTGAAACCGCACAGGAAACCGCCCTCGAAGCGCTCGATTCCGAGCGCTACACCACACTGCTCGATCGACTCGACGAGTACGTCGGCGACCTCGAATTCGACACTGCCGCCCACCGTGTAGGAAAAAAGGCGTCGGCACGAGAGCTGGCGCATACCCTGCGCCATCTAGCTCACAAGGTCGGTAAGCGAGTCGATCACGTCTTCGATGCCGATACCCGCACCGAGCGTGACGAGCGAATGCACCGCGCACGCAAGGGCGCCAAGCGGATGAAGTACGCGATCGAGGTCATGGAACCGGTGTCGAAGAGCCGGGCCAAGCGCGCCTTGAAGCATTTCAGCCACTTCCAGGATGTTCTCGGCGAGCATCAGGATTCCGTTGTAGCCCAACATCACCTGCTCGAAATTGCTGCGGAGCAGGAGCACACCTCGCTCACCAGTTTCGGATTGGGCATGGCCTACCGACGAGAACTGGAAATCGCCGACGGGCAATCAACACTGCTCCGCAAGACGTGGAAGGAAGCCGTCAAATCAGCGTCGTCACTCTGGTGACCAGGCTGCAACCAGTCGACCGATCTCGATCATTTCAGAGGAGTAGACATGAACACACTTGCAGGACACCAGGACGTCGTCGCCGGTATCGACGGATCCGAGGCCTCGACGGCGGCGGCCCGGTGGGCAGCCTCGGTCGCGAACGCGGTGAACTCACGACTGATTCTGGCGCATGCCCTGCCGCAGGAGGGCCCGATCTACAGTCCCGCTGCAGTGATGTTGCAGTCGCAGTTCCTCAGCCAGATCCGCGAAGACGGCGAAGCGATCATCGATGCCGCCGCCGCGGTGATTTCAGCTGAATTCCCGGAACTGACCATCGAATCCGAGATCGCACCGGGCCCGGCGTCGACGCACATCCTCGAATCCTCGGGTACCGCACGCCTGATCGTGATGGGGTCGACCGGATCCGGTGCACTGCGCTCGCGGCTGCTCGGATCGACCGCACTGAAGGTGGCAAATCACGCAACCTGTCCGGTCACCGTCTGGCGTGGTTCGGCGGAGAATCCCGGTCCGGATCAACGTCCCGTCATCGTCGGAGTCGACGGAAGTGCGTTGAGCAAGAAGGCCGTCGAGTACGCGTTTCGTTATGCCGATCAGTTCGACGCGCCGCTTATCGCGGTCCACACCTGGCAGGGTTCGTCCACCTTCCGCGAGGGCGGAGCGGGAATCCTCATCGACTGGGAGGCCGTCGAGCAGGAGGAATCGGCACTGCTGGCAGAGAACCTGGCCGGCATGGCCGATCAGTACCCGGACGTGCCGGTCACCCGCATCAGTGAACCCGGCGCCGCCGCCCCCGTCATGCTCAAGTACGCCGACGACGCGCAGTTGATAGTTGTCGGAAGCCATGGCCGCAGTGCGATGGCCGCCGCCGTGATGGGCTCGACCAGCCAGAATCTGCTGCACCATGCGCCAGGGCCGGTCATGATCTGTCGCGCCTGAATTGCTGTGCGCCTTTATTAACCCCCCGCGGTTAATAAAGGCGCACAGCAGGGGTCAGGCGAGGCCCGTCCCCACCAGCTGACCTACTCCGTAGGTCACAGCCATCGCGAGCGCGCCGCCGATCACCACTCGTAGCACCGCTCTGGTCTTGCGGGCTCCGCCGAGCGTCGCGCTGATCGTCCCGGTCAGTGCAAGTGCGATCAGCACTGCGAAGAAGGCGATGGGGACGCGGATACCCGTCGGCGGCAACAGGATTGCGACCAACGGGATCGCCGCGCCGATCGTGAACGAGATTGCCGACGAAATCGCCGCATGCCATGGATTGGTGAGATCGTCCGGGTCGATACCCAATTCGACTTCGACGTGTGCCGCAAAAGCATCGTGCTCGGTCAATTCTTCGGCGACGCGGCGGGCCGTCTCCGGACTCAATCCCTTGTTCTCGTAGATCTCGGTCAGTTCCTGGAGTTCCGCCTCCGGTGTCTCGAGGAGTTCCTTCTTCTCCTTCTGCAGGAGTGCGCGTTCGGTGTCTCGCTGAGCGCTGACCGAGACGTACTCACCCAACGCCATGGACACAGCGCCGGCAACCAGGCCAGCGAAACCGGCCGTGAAGATCGCGGAGCGCTCGGTTGTGGCTGCCGCAACACCGACCACGAGGCCTGCGGTCGAGACGATTCCGTCGTTTGCCCCCAGAACACCTGCACGCAGCCAATTCAGGCGATTGTTCAAACTCGGTGCGTGAGGTTCCGATTCCCCACCGGGCGCCCCGTCGGTCAACTGCACACTGTCTCCGGACATGGCAACAGATTAGGACGATCAGTCCGGTTGCGATAGCAATCTGAGCCTGTCCTTCGCGTACTGATATATTCCCAGACAGAACCCAACCAAGCATTTGCTAGGTTATGAACGGCACACCTCTGGAGGCATTGTGAGCGCAGCACGCACCGCTTTTGTCAGCGGCGGAACCGGTGGAATCGGGTCGGCGATCGCCCTTACTCTCGCCGAACGCGGGCACGACGTCGCCTTCACCTACCGAAACAACAAGGACGCTGCCGAGCAACTGAGCGAGCAGATTCGAGCGCATGGCGTGCTCGTCCACTCGTATTCTCTCGACTTGACCGACGAGCTGTCGATCAGCGCCGCCGTCCGCGATGCGGTCAGTGATCTGGGCGCATTGACGACCCTCGTCCACGCTGCGGGACCGCACGTCCCGATGACGCACCTCTCGCGCGTGACGCCGGCGTTCTTCACCGAACAACTGAACCAGGAAGCCGCGGCATTCTTCACACTCGTCCACACCGCCCTGCCTGCGCTGCGTGCATCCTCGGGTTCGGTGGTAGCGGTGACAACCGCGGCAACGGATCGTTTTCCCGTGCGCGACGGACTCTCCGCAGGCACCAAAGGGGCTGTCGAACAACTTGTTCGCGGATTCGCCGCAGAGGAAGGACGCTACGGCGTTCGGTTCAACGCGGTAGGACCAGGCATGTTGACGGACGGAATGGCGGAGCGACTGATCAACTCCGCCGAACTCGACCAGAGCGCACTCGACGTGACAATGAGCCGAATTCCGTTGAAGCGCTTCGGATCAGCTGCCGACATCGCCGAAGCAGTATGTTTCCTCGCAAGCGACGCGGCCGGATTCATCAGCGGTCAAAAGCTCAACGTCGACGGCGGCTACACCGTCTGAGCGCTATCCACCCAACTTGCGAAAGACCAGTCGCACGGCAAGTTCGAGGTGCGCCATCACCTCGTCCGTCGTCATCCGGCCGGCAACCCACGAGACCAGACTCGACATCCAGACGTCGTCGATGACCTTCACCGCATCCATCTGCTGTTGCGAGACTTCCTCGACGCCGATCGCCTTCGCGAACATCTCGGTCACGACCCCACCGAGCGCGTTGAGTTCCGGAGTCGCCGACGCGTCCGCGAACATGTACGCCCGAACCAACGCTTCGTAACGGAGGTGATCGGTCTCGAGGACCTCCGTATTCTTGCGCAGCACAAACAGAATCCGGTCCGACGGAGTCTCGCCCGGGATTACAAAGTCCTGGAATCTGTCACGCAAACCCTCGAACATCCACAACAATGCGACGACGAGCATGTGGTTCTTGGACGGGAAATACCGGTAAACAGTGCCGATCGCGACGCCGGCGCGATCGGCGACCGATCGCATCTGCACCGCGTCGTAGCCGCCTTCGGAGGCGGATTCCATTGCGGCGTCGACAATCCGGCGAAAACGCGCTCGTTGCGACGGCGTCGTACGACGTCCGGTCACCGAGCTACGTTCGACCACCGACTGGTCTGCCTTGTCGCCACCTGCCATGTCCACAACCCTAATTAGACGTCGTTTTGCCGACTCCCAATGTAGCCGCCCAACGCAATCGTCGGGTGCATGACTGCCCGCTTCCGAGCTGGCCGCCAGTAGGACTGGCCGAGATCAGGAAGCGCGCCGCGGCCGATCGGATCGGCCGCGTCTACGTGGATCTTCCGACCAGTCGCGCGACGGTGCGCGTCGGCCCGGCGCTTGAGTCCGGCGCCTGTCGGGTTGCGGCGCCCGTCGCTCCGGTCGGCGTTGACCAGTCGGGGCCGGCTGGGCGCGGCGAGCAGGCGGCCTACGTCGATCAGTCTGTGGCTTCTTGGCAATGCCGAACCGAGGCTTGCCGAAGACCAGCGGGATCCAACCGCGACCGCTGCTCTCGGCCGAGGCGACAGCCTCGGGCTCACGGAAGGCTGCGTGCGCGATGAGCCCGAACATCAGCAAGGTGGTGATCATCGACGTTCCGCCCGCCGAGATGAGCGGTAGTTGCAGACCGGTCACCGGAATCAGGCCAACGACGTAGGCGATGTTGATGAACGCCTGCACGACGATCAACGTCGTTGCCGTCGCCGTCATGACCTTGAGGAACGGATCGGTGGACCGCTTCGCGATTCGCAGTCCGACGATCAGAACCGCGGCGAAGAGAGCAACGACGATCAGCGCACCGACCAGACCCAACTCTTCACCGATCACGGCAAAAATGAAGTCGTTGTGCGCCTGAGGGAGGTAACTCCATTTGGCGTCGGACTGCCCCAGACCGCGACCGAAGATGCCGCCGTTCGCCAAGGCGTACTTGGCCTGAGTGCTCTGGAAGTTCAAGCCTTGCGGGTCGAGATCAGGATTGAGGAAAGCCTTGATGCGATCCGAGCGGTAACCAGCAGTAAGCCCGAGCACGAGAAATGCGACTGCGGAACCGAGCGTGAGGCTGATGAACGTCTTCATCCGGAACAGCCCGAACCACAACACCGACATGAAGATGATGCCGATCGTGATCGTGGTTCCGAGGTCCTTCTCCAACACCACCAGAACCAGAACCAGCAGCGTCGTACCGCCGATCACCGGCAGCGCACGGTTGACATCCATCCGCGCGTTCATGAACGACGCAACCGTCGCCGCGGACCAGATCGCCAGAGCAAGTTTGGCCAGCTCCGACGGCTGGAAAGAAATACCCGCGATCACAAACCAGCTGCGAGCACCCATCTGCTCCGAGCCGATACCTGGAATCAGCACCAGGACAAGCAGAACAAGACACAGGATCAGCAGCCATGGTGAGGCTCTACGCATCGTTTCGGTCGGCAGCCGCACGACCGCCACGAACATCACCAAACCGATCGCTGCGAACATGCACTGCGGCCAGAAGCGGGCGTAGGACGTCCCGGACAGAACATAGGATTCGACGCCCGAAGACGACAGCACCATCAGCAGTCCGAACGCGACGATCAGCACGACCAGACCGACGATCATATGGAAATCGAACAGTGGCCGATTCGTCCACATCGCCGTTCGAGCGCGGAAGGGTGTCGATGTGCGGTCACGTTTGTCCGACGATCCACGGGGTGAGTTAACTGGCTCTCCACTCCCGCGACCGTTGGGCTTGTCTTCACTGCGACCGGTCACCACACAAGTATCGTCCCACGACTCCTAACCCATGGGTAACACAAGTCCCATGAGTCACACGGGCTCGGCCTCCCGAGGTCCATGGAGACCCACGAAATACCAGGTCACGTCCTTCGCCGGCGTCGGTCTGCCACCGCCCCCGCCAACGAGAGCGTCAACATGACCACGCAGACGGCAAGCGCGATCCCGAACGCACGTCCGTATCCGTCGGGCGACGATCCGAGTACACCGAGATACAACCCCGATACCGCGGCCAGCGAGATGGTCGCTGACAGGCGCTGAGACAGTTGAAGGAAACCCGCCGCAACACCGTTCGCGCCCGGCGGTGCATATTCGAGAGTCAGCACCCGATTGGGCGCGTCGACCAAACCGCTGGCAACTCCCGACAACACCGCCAGGACCACCAGCACCGGGATCAGATGTTCCCGCGGAATCAGATTGACCGCTGCGATGTACCCGAGGATGACAAGGATCTCGCCGACTATGGCAAAAACCACTGCACTTCGGCCAAACCTGGCAACCAGCCGCCATCCGAGAGCCGACGTCAATGCCATCGCGAGTGAGCTACCGGTCATGATCAACGCCGCACTCAGCGGGGCGAAGCCCAAACCTTCGATCAGATAGAGGCTGAGCACCGCGTTGACGGCGAGGATGGATCCGAACCAGAAGAGTGCAACCGTCGTACCCAACCGGAAGCCCCGTGAGGCGATCAACGACGGAAGCAGTACCGGCGTCCCGCCGCGCTCGGCGTACCGACGTTCCCAGAACCAGAAGGCAACGGCAGCGCCGAACGCACCGATCAGGAAAGCCGCAGCCACAGTGACACTGGTTCGGGTCACGATGGGCCACAACAGGAGCCCGGTCGTAGTCGCCAGCAGACACAGCCCAACCGGATCGATCGATGCGCCTGATCGGGTAGTTCGATCACGGCGCAGAAAGCGAAACGCCAAAATCAGAGTGATCACGGCAAACGGCACGTTGAGAACGAGAAGCAACCGCCATCCGAAGTCGGAGTCGGAATACTTCAGCAGAACGCCACCGAGGATCGGTCCGGAAACGCCGGCCAGACCACCCGCGGTGCTGTACGCGCCTAACGCCTTCGCCCGAGCCTTTCCGGACACCCGGTCGGTGATGATGCCGAGCACCTGCGAACTGATGGTGCCTGCGCCGATCCCCTGCCCAAGACGAGCCAACACGATCATCGACGGATCCGACGCACATGCTCCGAGGATTCCCATCACAGCGAAAATGCTCAGCCCCGCCAAGAACAAGCGTCGACGCCCGACGACGTCACCGAGTCGGCCCGCCGGCACAAGGGCCAAGCCGAAAGTCAGCGAATAGCTCGCAAGGATCCACTGCACCTCGGAGGTCGACGCGCCCAGCGACGCCCGGATCGACGGAACCCCGATTCCGAGCACCGCCGAATCGAGAAGAGTGGTGAAGCCCGCGGCTACGCAGACGATGATCTCCCAGCG
The DNA here is from genome assembly GCF_009707305.1 of Rhodococcus sp. AQ5-07. NCBI lineage: Bacteria > Bacillati > Actinomycetota > Actinomycetes > Mycobacteriales > Nocardiaceae > Rhodococcus > Rhodococcus sp. AQ5-07. The sequence continues at coordinate 3,551,206 of NZ_CP046099.1, forward strand.
GACGGCCGAATCGAGCTTGGTGGATTCGGCCGCCGCTGTGACCGTGTGGGACAGGACCCGTTACCCCGCAGCTTCAGACGCGGCCCGACGCGTGAGCGGCGGTCGCAACCCCAAGTGCTCTCGCAGCGTCGACGTGGAGTACTCGGTGCGGTACGCCCCACGCTCCTGCAGTTCCGGGATCAACCAGTCGACGATCTCGTCGAGCCCGGTCGGCACCAGGTACGGCGAGATGTTGAAGCCGTCCGAAGCTCCGTTGCGCACCCAATGAACCAACTGATCTGCGACCTGCCCCGGAGTGCCCGCAAAACCCGAACGCTGCGAGGTCTCGATGGCGACCTGACGTAGGGACAGATTCTTTGCCTCGGCGAGAGCCCGCCATTCACGTGCAACCGCAATGGGGTCGTTGCCGTCTCGTGCGGAACCGCGCGTCTCGGACACCGGGCGGGCAACCGGATCTTCCTCCGGTAGTGGACCGTCCGGGTCTCGGTCGGAAAGGTCCTTCCCCCACACCAATCCGACGAGGGACAGTGCGGTTTGACCGGTGAACTGACCTTCGAGGACCCACCGCGCCTTCTCCTCGACCTCGGACTCGTTCTCCGCCAACACGATCTGCGTGCTGGGCAGGATCTTGACGTCGTCCTCCGGTCGCCCGACGCTACGCAACCGAGCCCGAATGTCGTCGGCGAAGTCGAGCGCGCCGTCGAAATGCGTCCCGTGTCGCGAGAAGATGACGTCGGCGTGCGTCGCCGCGAAATCGCGTCCAGTCGGCGAATCGCCCGCTTGAAAGATGACCGGATGTCCCTGTCTGCTGCGGGGAAGCGTCGGCGTCACGGTGATGTCGAACTGCGAAGTCTGGCGGCGTACGTCGCTCACGGCTCCCGGAGTCGACCAGTTCTCGGACGTGCGAGAGTCCGAGATCGCGTCGTCGGCCCACGAATCCCACAGTGCCCGCGCGGTTTCGATGAACTGCCCGGCACGCTCGTAGCGCAGGGCGTGGTCGAGGAAACCACCGCGACGGAAATTCTCTCCCGTCCAAGCGTTGTCGGTGGTCACCGCGTTCCAGCCGGCCCGTCCGTCGGAAAGTAGATCGAGGCCGGAGAGTCGACGGGCGAGGTCGGCCGGTTCGTTGTACGTGGTGTTCTGTGTCGCGACCAGCCCGATCTTGTCGGTGATACCGGCGAGGGCGGCCAACTGCGCAATGGCGTCGGGGCGGCCGGCGATATCCAGATCGAGAATCTTGCCGTTCTGCTCGCGAAGGCGAAGGCCCTCACCGAGGAAGAAGGCGTCGAACAGGCCTCGCTCGGCGGTGAGTACCAACCGCCGAAACGTCTCGAAGTCGATCTGGGATCCGCTCGAGGAATCGGACCAGATGGTGGTGTGGTTGACCCCTTGGAAGAAGACGCCGAAGTGAACGTGAGCGTCGGGTCGAGGTACGGCGGAGCGTGATGCAGTCATAGCCGAAATGTCCTTAGCGCGAAGTCAAGTCAGGAGGAGTGGACGAATCGATTTGCGGGCCGCTGCAGGCCGAGGTTGCCCCTCAGAGTCGATCCCGGAACCGGGCGTCGCGTCAACCCGGACTTCGACAGCGCCGGAAGCACGAATTTGGCCAGCACCGGAAGGTCCTCGTCGATCACGAGAGGGTGAAAATGAACACCGTCGAGGTGCCGGCCCAGCTCTTCGACAACTGCGGCCGCTTCCCCCGGATCTGCAGCCAGGTGCAGTCGGCCAGTGACGACGGCATTCCCGTACGAGTTCAGCTCGATCAACCGCTGCGCCGCAGACAGATTCGGCGTATCGAATGCCACATCGACCTCGGCGACCACCAATGACGCGCCCTCATCGCGCGCCTTGGCAGCCGACTGTGCAATGGCCTCCACCGAATCACCGGAAACGAGAACAACATCGGCCTGGTGTGGTTCGATGGCGCCGTAGCGGCCGAACACCACCAACTGGCCTTGCGGCGGCCGCGGAACGATTGACGGCCCCTTCACCGAGAAGGTGTCGCCCTCGAAATTGACGTAATGCAGACGATCACGCTCGAGGAAACGCCCACTGAGATAGTCACGGACGACGGCGTCGTCCTCCCACGAATCCCAGAGATCTGTCACGACGGTAACCGAATCCCGCTGCTCCTGCTGACGCGCCGACTCCGTCGTTACCGGAGCCCTCCCCCACGCCCTCGCCGCGGCATCGTCTTCGACCGGAACAGCAAGCCAGCCGCCACGCCCACGCGAGGAGTAGTCCAATGTCGCCAATTGCGAAGAGGTGTGGAACGGTTCGGCGTACGTGGTCCCGACGACGGGGACCAGTCCGATCGTGCTGGTCGTCGCCGCCACGTATGACGCCCTGGAGACGGCATCGATGCGGCCGACAACGTCACCACTCGGAGGGAGGATGGAATCGTCGAACGTCGCGAAGGTGAAGCCCGCATTCTCGGCAGCCGCGACGCGATCGCGCACAGCCTTACCCGTGAGCAACTGATCCGGGCGATGTGAGCTTCGGCGCCAGGCAGCGGGGTGAGTGCCCTCGCCGTCCAGTTCGATACCCACGGCAAATACAGTCATGTGTCCTCCATCGGTCCTGGCGGTAGCACCCACACTGCGGTTAGGTAGCGGGTTGCTGCGGCATCATCGAGCCAGGTCTCTCAGCCACTCTGGATGGTGGATGCAATCTATGCGGGCGACGCTGAACAAGTCAAATCGCACTTTACGAATCATATTGACCTACAACATATTTCAATACAATCATCCTGATCGAAAGGGTTGCGCAACGCTAGCCGACGTAGACACCAAAGAGCCCCGCCCGACTCGCGTCGGACGGGGCTCTCGGTGTGCGCTGGAACGCTACTTCGCGCCCATCCATGCCTGATCGAACAGCATGATGCCGGTTGCAGTCGGAACCACACCGTGCACGTTCTTCTGCCAAGCCCAGAACGACGTGAGCCCGCCGATCGGCGCCGACGGAACCGTCTCGTTCCACAGCGTCTGAATCTTGCCGATGATCGCCAGGGTCGACGAATTATCCTTGGCTTGTTGTAGATCTGCGATCAGCTGATCCATCGCCGGGTTCGCATATCCAGCAGTATTCGCCATCGAGGTGCTGTTGGTCGTGGAGAACAATCCGAGATCGAGAATCGACTCGTACATTCCGATGCCCGCGTGCGCCAGGTCGAAATCGTGCTTGACGTAGACGTTCTGCACGATGTCGCCGGCGTTGTTGGCCAAGATCAAGTTCACCTCGAACCCGACGGCCTGCAACAGTGACTGCACGGCGAGGCCGATCGCGTGGTCCTTGGGCTCACTGAGCACGACGTAGTCGAGAGTGCCGTCGTATCCGTCTGCCTTCGCCTGATTCAGAAGTTCCTTGGCCTTTTCGGGGTCGTAGGCAATACCCGGTGTGTCTACGTGCCATTGCGACGTCGGACCGAACAACTCCGAGCCAGGCAGTCCCTCACCGTTTTCCACGCGCTGATCGATCAATGTCGTGTCCAGCGCGTAGCCGATAGCCTGGCGAACGCGAACATCCGAGCCCGGTCGGCCTTCACGATTGTTGACAATCTCGGCACTACCGGCGTTGAGCACGTCGATGTAACCGGGGTAACCAGCGGACTTGGCGGAATTGATCGCCGAAGTAAGGCCGCGAATGTAGGCAACATCGAGCTGACCACTGTTCAATGATTCGAGATTGGCCTGCGGACCGTTAAGTGCAACCATCCGCAGTTTGTCCAGCTTGGGAGCGCCGCCGTAGTAGGACGGGTTGGCCTTGAAGATTCGCTCGACGCTCGGCGTGAAGAGATCTTCGGTAAAGGGTCCGGCACCCACCGCGGTGAACTTGTCGCCTTGCTGCGAACTCGGGGCGACGATCATCCCGTGCCCGAGAGCGAGCATCGACGGAAAGCGCATCCACGGCGTCTTCAGCTTGAAGTCGACCGTCGTGGGGCCGCTTGCCTGCGCCGATTCCACCGAAGCCAGCCACAACTCGGCGCCATTGCCCTTGCCCGCGTTGTACCGATCGATGCTTGCAATCACGGCGTTGGCGTCGAGCGCGGAACCGTCGCTGAACTTCACACCGTCGCGAAGTTTCAACGTCCACGTGCTTCCGTCGTCGCTGGTATCGAGCGATTCAGCCAACTTGGGCTCGAACTCGCCGCTCGCAGTGTCGTAACTCATCAGGACGTCGTACACCGCAGCGAAGGCCTCACCGCCGGAACCGCCGCGCGCTGCCGTCTTGGTCGGGTCAAGTGAGGGAACGAGAACCTGCACGCCGTACGTCATGGTCCCGCCGGCGACCGCGTCGCCTGGGTCCGGTTGCTCGTTGACCATGCCGGTCACGACGTCCCCCGACGTGTTCGTCGTATCGGTCCCGCTGTCGTCACCGTTGCTCGCGCAGCCCACCAACAGAACCCCGGTACCGAGCAACGCGACGGCGACCCGGCTGACTTTCCCGATGCGCCAAGATCTCGAGTGCGACACGGAGATTCCACCTCACTTCCAGTAGACGCAGCCACGGATCGGCCGCAATCGGCTAATAGTGATGTCCTCTGTGGAGTGACGCCCAGCACGTTCCCGGTGACCGGAAACATTCACGGAGACAAAGGATGCGCACAACTGAGATGATCGGGCCGAGTGGTTGACGGCGACTGACATCCGAACACGAAAAAGCTCCAACCTTATGTTCGAAGAACATGAGATTGGAGCTTGTCGATAAGAATTATGGTGGCCAGGGCCGGGATCGAACCGGCGACCTTCCGCTTTTCAGGCGGACGCTCGTACCAACTGAGCTACCTGGCCGGACGGCACCCGAACCGAATGCCTATCGCATTGCTTTGTTCTCAACCAATTGATTGAGAACAAAGCTTTGCGACCCTGACGGGACTCGAACCCGCGACCTCCGCCGTGACAGGGCGGCGCGCTAACCAACTGCGCCACAGGGCCTTGCTTTTTCCTTGCTGTGAAACCGTACTACATCTTCGAGCCGCTCCCAAACCACTGTCCTGGCCTGGCATTTGTGCATCTCAAAGCGTGTCGTGCGGGTCAAACCATACTGCATCGTTTCGCTTTCGCAAAACGTACCCCCTACGGGATTCGAACCCGCGCTACCGCCTTGAAAGGGCGGCGTCCTAGGCCGCTAGACGAAGGGGGCCCGCCGGATCTCTCCGAACTAGTACCCCAACGGCGTTCCGTTGGGAGCTTGGATAGCTTATGGCACAGCGTTCGGAAATCACAAATCGCCTGGTCATGGGCGAAAAGTGGACTATTCCGCGTCGGGGAACTCCACTTGTGGCCAGCCGTCGCGATGAAACTTCTCCAACCACTCCGGTGTGGCCATGGCTTCGAGCACCACTTCGAGGGACTCCTCGAACCACACACCCAGATCGCCACTCGAGGCAATCAGGTCCGCCATGTACCGCTGGCCGGCAAGGCTAGCTGCCAGTACGCGCGTGAATTTCTCCGGGTCCACGTCTTCGCGGAGCAAACCGTCGTCCTTGGCGCGCAATGCCAACTCGTAGGCGGTCTTTCCCCAGACCTGCCCGCCACCAGATTGCACATCCTTGTAGAACTCCGGCTCGATGATCAGCCGGAATTCCGCCTGCACGATTACCTCGGTACGGAAGACCTCGGCAATGTCGAGCACGAGCCCGTGCAATGCGACGAATGGATCGAGGTCTGTTCTCTTGGCCCAACGATCAGTGATTCCAGTGAAGGTTTCGATAGCCGAGGTCAGAACCGCTCGCGCCAACTCTTCCTTGGACTGGAAATGGAAATACATGGCGCCTTTGGTGGCGCGGGAGCCCTCGAGGATCGTGTTCACCGACGCAGCTGCATAGCCGCGCTTGGCGAATTCGACTGCAGCCGCTTCGACCAGGGCGGCGCGGGTACGCCGCGCACGCTCTTGTTGACGTGCCATTTACGGTGTTGTGCCTCTCGCAGAGTTGGTACGCAGAATCGCCGTGATCGGCGCCTGTCATCCCCCGAAACCTCACAATATCCCCTCCAACACACCCTACGTAAGGACTAGAGCGATACCCGCCAAAAGTACTAGAGGCAATCCGCTGTTCGGGGGACAACAACCGACTTTATGCTCAAAAGACACCAAGTGGTATGGTTTTGGCCGCTCGGGTGCGCTGCAGGGGGTGCGCATCCGAGCTTTTTCGTGTCCGAGATTCCGATAATCCGACCTCGCAGACGGAACTGCTTCACCGACGGATGAACGGCAATCCCAAGGTTTTAAACAACTAATGCGATTGTTTATTCCCCAGTTTTTGTCGAAACCGTGCTGGCAGCATCGAAATAACACAGTTAGACTGTCTAAATGAACGATGGCGAGGGTCGCAGCAAGACTCGTGACGAGATCGACGTACTTTGGGACGATCTGGGTGCCTTCGTCCGGCGTCTTCGCACCAAACGCCACGACCACAAACTCACGCCGAGCCAGATCCAAGCTCTCGGCCACCTCGACCGACAAGGTCCGTTGACCGCAAAAGCGTTGGCGAAATTCGAGCGCGTCACACCGCAATCCATCGCCAAGACCGTGGCCGCGCTCGAGGAACAGGGCATGGTGACGCGAAGGGCGGATCCATCGGACGGCCGCGCGGCCCTGGTCACGATGACCGAACTAGGCACATCGACCCTTCACGAAGACCGAACGAAACGCACGCAGTGGCTGGCCGAGGTCATCGACGCCGAGTGCACCGAAGCCGAGCGTGACTTGCTGCTGATCGCCGGCCGCATCCTGCGCACACTAGGCCAGGACGCTTCCCCGCCATCAGCATCGACACCGATATCAGAGGAGTCACTGATGAACCCGTGACCGCCGTCGCCGAAACGTCGACACCCCAAGCCTCCGTTCCCCTGAAACTGAGTCTTGCTCTCGGTTCGGGAACCGTCCTTCAGGCACTGAACTCGTCGATGATTGCGGTGGCAATCGTCCCGATCGCTACATACTTCGGTTCCAGTTCGGGCACAGCGTGGGTCATCTCGGCTCTCTACATCGCGACTGCAGTCACGGCACCGGCGGCTGGCCGACTCGGATCGATCCTCGGCGCCAAACGCGTCTATCTGGCGGGATTGGGTCTGATCGCTGCCGGATCGATCCTCGGCTCGCTCGCCCCGTCGCTGGGTTGGCTTATCGCGGCGCGGATTCTGCTCGGAATCGGCACGGCGACACAGTATCCGAATGCGATGACCGTCATCCGCGAATACGCTGACCGTCACCGGGCTCAAACCCGTTCAGCTATAGCAACACTCACCATTTGCGCTCAATCGGTCGTCGCGCTGGGGCCTACTCTCGGCGGGTTGCTGGTCGGCACACTCGGTTGGCAGTCGATCATGTGGGTGAACCTCCCGCTTGTCGTCGTCACTGCCATATGGGTCTTCTTCGCCGCTCCGAGCGACTCCGCCCTGCCCGACCGGGCCGGCGCCGCTGCGTTGTTCAAGTCACTCGACCCACTCGGTATCACGCTGTTTCTGGCCCTGACGACGTCGACGATGCTCTTCCTCCTGTCTCTCGCCGAGCACGCGAAGTGGTATCTCGTCCCGTCGACGGCCCTCTTCGTGTTCCTGTTCGTCTGGTGGGAACGTCGAACCACCTCGGCGTTCATCGACGTCCGTGCCATCGCCCGAAACCGCGCACTGAGCATGACTCTCGGCCGGACCCTGCTGACTTACACAGCGTTCTACTGCATCTTCTTCGGACTCCCCCAGTGGCTACAGGTAGCCCGCGGAATGTCACCGATCAGCGCCGGGCTCTTCATGCTGCCCGTCGCTGCGGTCGGGATCTTCGCGACCATGTCCGCGTCCAGGGTGTACGGGAAATTCGGCGCACGAATCACCCTCCTGATCGGCACCGCCGCGTTGGCTGTCGGCGGGATTCTGATCGCCTTTGTCGAATCTAGTTCGACTCCCCTTGTGGCACTCCTGCTGATAGCGGCGATCCTGGGCATCCCCAACGGCTTCAACAACATGGGAAACCAGAACCTGATCAACTCGGTGACCACCTCCGCCGACGTCGGGACCGCGATCGGCCTGTACCGAACAATCCAGTACATCGGCGCCAACCTTGCGGCCGTCGTCATCGAGCTGACCATGCGCGGAACCATCGACGACGCGGGTCTGCATCGCACGGGCGGGACCATCGCCGTCATCGGAATCGCCCTTCTGGTGGGGGTGGTGTTTTCACGGACTCTGCGGTCCCGTTAGACTCTGCGCCGCGCCCCTATAGCTCAGTTGGTAGAGCTACGGACTTTTAATCCGCAGGTCGTAGGTTCGAGTCCTACTGGGGGCACAAACACAGACCCGGCGCCTCATTCGGAGGCGCCGGGTCTTGTGCGTTCGTGCCACATCAATCCGTGCCACGTGAATGCATCAGCAGGTCATCGAAGCAGGAACTCGAGGGTCACGCGCTCGAATGCCTCCTTGGCTTCGATCATCACCCAGTGCCCGCAGTTCGGGAATACATGCAGTTCGGCGTTCGGAATCAGTCGCATCGGAATCATCGGCATGTCCGGTGGACACTGCCTGTCGTCGAGCCCCCATGTCAGCAAGGTCGGGCATTGCACCTTGTGCATCATCGACCAGTACGGCGGCACATCCGAGTTGGACATCATCTGCTGCTGAGCGGCAAAGGCTTTGGATCCGTACATCGCGGTCAATGCCTGGTGCGAGGCCGGATCGTTGGCCGTTTCCCATCGTTCCTCGATCCGCGCCTCGGTGACGACAGTCTTGTCGTACACCATGCATTCGAGCCATCGAACCAACTTCTCACGGCTGGGAGCGTCGGCGAAGTCCTGGAGGAGACGGGTACCTTCACTTGGGTTCTGACTGAAGATGTTCGGGCCGACGCCACCGATGGTGACCAGCCTGCAGACACGCTCCGGGAACCTCATCGCGACGTTGACGCCGACTACCCCACCCATCGAATTGCCGATCATCGCAGCCGATTCGATTCCCAGCGCGTCCATGAATCGGATCACCGACGACGCTGCCGTGATCACCGGATGGCCGTCGACGGGATCGCTCACGCCGAAACCCGGGAACTCGAGGATGTAGCAGTGGAAATGCTTCGCGAATACCTCGAGGTTCCCCCGATAGTTCCGCCAACCACTCACACCGATCCCTGAGCCGTGCAACAGGATCAACGGCGGACCATCGCCCGCCTCGTGATAGCGCAAAGTCCCCTTGTCGGTAGCGACTTCGCGTTTGGTCCCCTCATAGGTCACGTCCATCACGCAAGATTAGAACGTGTTACAGATTCAGGACGGCTGATTGCGGAACTTCGCAACCACGTCAGAAGCATCCCCCGCTACCTCGACGCCCACTGCGATTCGCGGACTTCTGCTCGCTCGGTTTCGACTTCCCCGGCCCAGCCTTCACACATCGGTTCGGGCGCCGCACTTGCTCGAAGTGTCCGGCGCTCACAACATGACCGGCCACACTCACCCGGACAGGCGTGTCTGCGCGGGCGGTTCCGACTTCCCCCGAACCCAACGTCAACGCGAATGCAGCCACCAGCACCAGGGCTACCTTCTTCGAGATCTTCATTGGCACGGCCACTGAGACACGGTTCCACTCCAGATACTGAACAGGTGCGCGCGCCGAAGGAACACGCTGAGTGTCGACGATATTCAGTACGGGTGGCCGGCCGCGATCCTTTAGCTCACCAGTATCTGAACAGTCGACAACAAAAGTTTGGGCGGCACGTCAACATCCCGAGGGCGTCAACGAGCCAACGACCAAGCTACGCACCAATACTGAGAATCACGTAAACATCGTGCAGACGCCGGGGCCGGCGCCTTTCGAAAATCCCCCAAAGCGATGTCCAGGTTCACGTCCTGCCTGAATCGTTCTGTTTGATACTTTTACCCCCTGAGGCGCACTCCTCAGATTCGCTGTCGACCCAGCACAAACGGCGTGCAGTACAAATCGGATACTGCGGCCCGCGAACGCCTTACCAAGCACTCACGAAAGCCCGGGCAAACATGACCGAAACGGAAACCACAGTGCGGGACGACCCGCCGCGGACGCCATTCGAACCCGAGGATCGCTGGGTTCCCGTCGACCGTAGATGGTTCGGCCTGGACCGAGTGACCATCATCCCGGCAGCGATAGTGCTGGCCGTTGCGATAGTCATGAGCATCATCATCCCGGCCGTCAACAACTCTGTCGCCTACGACGACGAAGTCGTGGCCGGGGATGTCATGGAACTCAAAGACGGCATCACCTTCGTTCCCGCCGTCGGCTGGGGAATCACAGACGGGGTCCGCGAAACTGATGCTCCCGTCTCCGGTTCGTTCCCGCAGCGCGCAACTCTGGTGAACAGCGGTGCACTGTTCACCGTCTACACGGCACCCTTCGCCGGTGACGCGAACGCTCTACTCGAACAGATCAAGAAGACCTCGGACGCCCTGGCAACAGCAGAGTCTTTGCGCGTCAGCGGCGACTCTTCCTCGATCACCACGGCGAGCGGCATTCGTGGTGTCATCACCAGCTACTCGAACTCGACTGCCGACGGCGTGATCGCAGCATTTGTCGTCGACGGAAAAGGCATCGAAGTTGTCTCCACCGGGCCGAGCGATGTGGCTCCGACCATCACGGACGACATTGCTCACATGATCGTGAGCATCAGCCACCGAGCCGGAGAGGGTTCCTGATGAGCACTCCCACAACACAACCCGCAAACGATCTCCTCACCCGCGCCGGTGCGATCGAGAACTCCGGTTGGGGTAGGTCGTTCACGTTCTACCAGCCGCGCAACGCCGCTTTCTGGGTTTACCTCGCTTTGGTGGTGAGCGGCGCCTTCAAATTCTTCTCGCTGCTGTCGTCGTCCGCCGGCGCTTACGGAGAAGCCATCGCGCTTTCGCTGGTGCTGTTCGGTGTGTACGGCGCCATCTTCTGGTGGTTCACGCAGCACATCGACAGGTACGCGCGCCAACCGGTCAAACTGATCGTCGTTGCGTTCCTGTGGGGCAGCTTCGCCGCTACATGGGTGATGGCCGCAAACGCCAACGACGCCATCTTGTCCTTGTACGCCAAGACATTCGGACAGGCGTGGGCATCGGACTGGGGCCCCGGCCTGACAGCTCCGTTCACCGAAGAAATCGCCAAGGGCATCGGGTTGCTCCTGCTCATCGCACTGGCATCTCGATTGGTGCGCACCGCATTCGACGGATTCATCCTCGGCGCCTTCATCGGACTCGGCTTCCAGATCTTCGAAGACGTTCTGTACGCCTTGAACTCGGCCGCGTCGCAGTTCGGAGCCGATCCGGTCGGCGCTGCAATGCCGACGATCATCCTCCGCATGGTATTCGGAGTGGCCGCACACACTCTGTACAGTGCGATCTTCGGTGCCGGACTCGTCTATCTACTGGGACGGCCGGCGGAACCGCGTCGTGTGGGGCGCGGACTCGCGCTGATGGCGACCGCGATGCTGCTCCACGGCCTGTGGGATTCCGCCGGTGCCTTGACACAAGGCAAGAATGCACTCCGCTTTCCGCTCTTCTTTGTCATGGTCGCCGCTGCATTGACCCTCGTGGTCCGCGTGTTTCGAATGACGGTTCCACGTGAACGCCAGTTCCTGAGCGACATCCTGGCACCGGAAGTCGACCGTGGTGTCATCACGGACGAAGAATTCGTCGCTCTGTGCGGCGACCACAAGGCACGCAGGGCTTTCCGCAAATCTGCAGGCGGACACGCGGCCCGTAAACGCGCCGAATACGTCCTCGAAGCCGCGGCAGACCTCGCCGACGCTCTGGCAGACTCCCACGGAACCAACACCGGCCGAGTCGAATTCGCTCGATCCGAGGTAAGTCGTATCAGGAGTGGTCAGCCGTCGGTCAAGCTCTGACCCGCTCCGAACTGGAATTCAACGCCGCGTCCCCTCGTGCGAGAGCACAAGGGAACGCGGCGTTGGCCATTGATCACGTTGCACATCCGGTTCGTCACGTCGCGATCAACCGCTGAACCGCCCCGACCGCAGCCTCGCGACGCTGAGCGACGGGACGGGACGACTTGAGCGCGAACATCCGGGCGATGTCGGTGATCAACAGAATCAACTCCGCGGGATTCCACTCGGGGTCGATGTGTCCCTCGAGTTGACCTTTGCGAATCTCGGCTACCTTCGGCCGGAACGTCTTGCTTCGTATGTCGTCCTCGCTCATGACGTCCGGTGCTTCGAGATCCGCCCATTGCTGCAATCGAGCGTTCTCGGGATGCGCGACGTAGTTGTCGAAGAGTCGACCTGCATACCCCGGCAGATCATCACCTCGTAGCGCTGTCTCCGCTGTGGTTTCGGACGTCCATTGCTCAGTGACGGCAGAAAACAACTCTTCCTTGCTCGCGAAGTACGCGTAGAGACGGTCCTTGCTGGCACGCGCTTGCGCGGCGATCCGATTGATCCGCGCGCCGGCCAGGCCGTACGTCGCAAATTCGTCCTTTGCGGCCGCCAGAATGCGGTCTCTCGTGGCTTCCCCTGCTGAGCGCATGTTCACAGCCTAGAACGAATCGACCGTTGCCGAACCATCCGGTTCGGCGTAGCGTGCAGAGTTGACGAACAATTTGGTTCGCGAACTTCGGCCAACTCACCCGCCGACGCAAGGAGAGACATGAATCTCGATGACGCTCGAACCGCATTCACCCGGCTCCGTGGATCGGAAAGTGGTGTTTCACCAGCAGAACTCGACGAAGTGTGGGCCGCGCTGGAAACCGTTGCCGCCGAAGAAATCCTCGGCGAATGGAAGGGCGACGACTTCGCCACCGGTCATCGTCTGCACGAAAAACTGTTCGCGAGCCGCTGGTACGGCAAGACTTTCAATTCCGTCGAGGATGCCAAGCCGTTGATCTGCCGAGACGAAGACGGCAACCTCTACTCCGACGTCAAGAGCGGCAATGGCGAGGCAAGTCTGTGGAACATCGAGTTTCGTGGCGAAGTCACGGCGACGATGGTCTACGACGGCGCGCCGATCTTCGACCATTTCAAGAAAGTCGACGATTCGACGCTCATGGGCATCATGAACGGAAAATCGGCGTTGGTTCTCGACGGCGGACAGCACTACTACTTCCTGCTCGAGCGAGCGTGATTCGCGCCGAACAGAATTCGACGTCCGCCATGCAGATGACAGCGGCGCTCTCACACGGCCCGCACTCCCTCTTCACACTCGACACCGTCGAGATCGACGAACCCCGCGCAGACGAGATCCTGGTTCGCATCGTCGCGACAGGCCTGTGCCACACGGATCTGTTCACGAAGACGGTGCTACCGGAAAAGCTCGGGCCCTGCGTGTTCGGACACGAAGGCGCCGGCGTGGTGCAAGCCGTTGGCTCGTCGATCGACAACATCGCGGCTGGTGATCACGTATTGCTGAGCTACCGCAGTTGCGGTGTATGCAGGCAATGCCTCAACGGCCATCGGGCGTACTGCGAAAGCTCACACGGGCTCAACAGCTCTGGCGCACGCACCGACGGCTCGACGCCGGTCCGGCGAAACGGAACTCCGATACGGTCCGCATTCTTCGGCCAGTCCAGCTTCGCGGAATACGTCATCGCCTCTGCCGACAACACCGTCGTCGTCGATCCTGCGGTGGACCTGACCGTCGCGGCTCCGCTCGGCTGCGGGTTTCAAACCGGCGCGGGTGCCGTGCTGAATCTACTTCGCCCCGAGCCCGACTCGACGTTTGCCGTTTTCGGGGCAGGCAGCGTCGGACTCGCAGCGCTGCTGGCGGCGAGGGCTGCCGGCGTTTCCACCCTGGTCGCCGTGGACCCCGTTGCGCAGCGGCGCGAACTCGCCGAGGAATTCGGCGCCGTCACTGTCGATCCCTCGAATGAAGATGCGCTCGACGCGGTCCGCGCCGCCACCGACGGAGGTTCGACGCATTCCCTCGACACCACCGGAATCGGCTCCGTGATCAATCAAGCCGTCACATCACTTCGAGCACGGGGAACACTGGCGGTAGTCGGACTCGGAGCATCCACGGTCGAGGTGAACATGGCCGACATCATGCTGAGCGGAAAGACAATTCGAGGATGCATCGAAGGAGAGTCGGAAGTCTCGACGTTCATCCCCGAACTCGTCGAACTCTTCACTGGTGGCCGGTTTCCGATCGACCGCTTGGTGACGCGCTACGCCTTCTCCGACATCAACAAAGCCGTCGAAGATCAAGCGTCGGGGCGCGTCATCAAACCCGTTCTCGTGTGGTGAGGGGCGAAATGTCTCATTCGTCGACCCGACGGAATTCGCCCTAGACTGCGCTCCTGCACTAGACGTCGGAGCAAGGTGGGGACGATGACAGAACACACCAGTACAGGCGCGGGCCACGGCCGGGCCGTTATGCCGATCATCCGGATGCGCGCACGCAGCCGCGACGAGAACCATCGCGCATCGACGCCACTCGAACTGTTCTTCGACCTGTGTTTCGTGGTTGCGGCCGCACAGGCCGGAGTTCAACTGGTGCATGCTGTTGCCGAGGGCCACTACGTCGACGGCATCGCCGGTTATATGTTCGTCTTCTTCGCGCTGTGGTGGGCGTGGGTGAACTTCACCTGGTTCGCGTCTGCCTACGACACGGACGACGTCCCCTACCGGGTCGCGACCTTCGTACAGATTTGTGGCGTGCTCGTCTTCGCCGCCGGAATCCCCGACGCATTCGACGGAACCGACCGTACGACGGCCATCGTCGGCTACCTCATCATGCGAATTGCGCTCACCTGCCAATGGCTTCGAGCCGCCAGCGGTGAATCCGGTGCAGCGCGAACCACTGCTCTGCAATACGCCGCCGGGCTCGTGATCGTCCAGGCCGGCTGGATCGTGCTGCTCCTGATGCCGGCGTCGGCGTGGATACCCGGCTTCTTCGTTCTCATGATCGCCGAACTCGCGGTGCCGGCAATCGCCGAGCGCAACCATCAGACTCCGTGGCACCCGCAACACATCGCCGAACGCTACGGCCTCTTCACCATCATCATGCTCGGCGAAACCATTGCTGCCGCCACCATCGCGGTCCAATCCGGCATTCGTGATTTCGACGCCGCCGACCTACTGATTCCGATTGCTGTCGGCGGAGTTCTGATCGTGTTCTCCGCGTTGTGGATCTACTTCGCCGTCCCGATCCACGAGTACCTCGCAGACCAGGGCAATCGCGCCGTCCTGTTGTGGGGATACGGGCACTACTTCGTATTCGGATCCGCTGCGGCCATCGGCGCCGGCATCGAAGTAGCCGTCGAGGAAGCAGTTGGCGAGGCGCACATTTCGACGTTCGCAGCATCTGCCGCGGTCACGATCCCCGCCGCGATGTTCCTGATCTTCGTGTGGCTCATGCACTCACGACACTTCAAGCGTGACAGGATCGAGCAGGCTGTTCTACCGGTGAGCGCAATCCTGGTTCTCGCCTGCACATTTGCCGGACACTGGGCGGTCCCGCTCGCCGGACTGGTGGCGGCGGGAACCGTCGGAGTCGGTGTCGGCCTGAGTACTCGGTCGAAGAGCTGACTCAGATTTCCGGGGCTGGAGCCTCGCCCTTACTCTGCGGCTCGTGTTGCTTGAGCTCACCGCGCATCTTGTCGAGATCCTTGCCACGCTTTTTGTACATATAGCCGAGCGCAACAAGACCCAGGAACAACGCAACGCCCAGGACTGCACCGACAACGGAGGCTCCGCGGAAACCGGGGCCGTCGACGTCGAGGATCCGCTCGCCCGCATGCGCTGCATTGTTGTTGCCGAGAACAACTGTCAGAGAGAGCAGGTTCGGCAGCGCGAAGATCACACCCAACGCGAGAGCCGTGATCTGGATGATTCGAGCATGCTTGCGCTTGCGCACCTGCCAGACCGCTCGGAAGAAGATGAGCGGGACCAGGGTGCAGACGAGACCGAACAGCAGTCCCCACGCGATTCCGGCGCTGAAGCTGCCGTTCGCCAACGACGCAATTCGCTGCGCCCACCAACGCGGAAGGAAGGCGGCAAGGATGAAGTAAGCGATGACCAGGACCACCGCCATCACTGCGATCCCGATGGCCTTCTTCGCCCACGGCGGCATGCCCGGTTTTTCGGTGGCCGGTGAAGTTTCCGGTGTCGTCATGACAAATCCTCGTCTAGTCGGCGTCTGTACTGACGAATCTATCCGTTACGGGCGTTCCTCATCCGCATCGAGAACGATCCGGGCAAGCCGCTTCGGAGCAACGAGGGTGAACGAGGTGTAGATCCACTCCTCCAGTTGCGACCATTTCTCCTCGGAAACGTCGGTGCCGATGTCGAGCGCAACCCACCCGTGTCGACCGAGACCGTAGCCGGCAGCGCTTGCACCTGGTTCGGTGGCCACCACCGCTTCGGCTTCCTCCTTGCTCAACTTGACGGTCAAGGAGGTGGCTTCGACGTTGCAGAACACGAAGTTCTTGCCGCGGACCCGGAAGGTCGGGTGACCGTCCCACGCTTCGATGTCGACGCGCTCCGCCTCCGGCAGGGACAACGAGATCTCTTCGAGTCGACGCATGTTGTCGGGCATGGAGACGATTCTGCACGCTCGATACCGAGCTTGACACCCGCGACACAGCTAGGCTCGGCGACGACCGCGTTACCGAACTCCGAACACAGGGAGAGTGGCATGCGCACGTTAGTTCATCTGGTTCTGCTCATTTGTGGAATCGCCGTTGCCGTCGGCTCGTTCATGTACGTACTGGCCGGGGTCAAACCCAACAACGTTCGCCTCGAGGACCTGCGGGACGGTTTTCCGGCCGGGTGGGCAATCGAGCAACTCGGCGATCAGTCCGTGACCTTCTACCGTTCGATGGCGATACTTCTGCTCGCTGCAGCCGTATTGATTCTGATCGCCGCTTTGTTCGGTTCTCGTATTTCAGCGTGGATCGGAATCATCGTGGGATTGGGAACTCTGGGCACGTTCTACTACCGAGTGAACGATCAATTCGACAATGTCATCAGGGAAAACTACTCCACGATCCTGACAAATCAGACAGGATTCATCTTGACGGCCGGCGGACTGATTCTCGCTCTCCTAGCGTGTCTGGTCCCCCGCGAGAAGACCCGAGCCTGACCGCTCGGCAACCGGAGGGTTACCGTCGACGCCGACATTCACTAGTGTCTGCAACAGCCGGGTACTGACGAGTAGTACCCCAGAAGAGGTAGGGCATCAATGGCATCGCTTGACGACCTTCTATCCCAGATCCCCATCGACCAGATCGCGCAGCAACTCGGCGTGGACCAGGCAACTGCCGAATCGGCGGTCAAGACTGCACTTCCGACCCTCGTCGGTGGCCTCGGCGCCAACGCTCAGGATCCCGCAGGCGCAGCCTCACTCGAAAGTGCGCTGCAGTCGCACGCCGACACCAGCCTTCTCGACGACGGCGTCGACATCAGCAAAGTCGACACCGCTGACGGTCAGAAGATCGTCTCGAACATCTTCGGCGGCAACACCGATCAGGTCGCCAGCGCACTGGGCGGTGTCGGTGGCGGCGGTGGAAACGATCTGGTGAAGCAGTTGCTGCCGATCCTCGCTCCCATCGTCCTGGCCTACCTCGCCAAGCAGTTCACCGGTGGCGGCGCCGGCGCGCAGACCCAGGCCTCCGGTGGCGGCGGGCTCGGGGATCTCCTCGGCGGAATTCTCGGCGGTGGCGGCAATTCCGGCGGCGGCATCGGCGGCGCACTCGGCGGCATCCTGGGTGGATCCGGTGGCGGCGGCCTCGGAGACCTGCTCGGAGGCCTCCTCGGCGGCGGCAAGAAGTAAGACGCTAGACAGAACGCACTGCGGCGATCCCGTTCGGGGTCGCCGCAGTGCTCTGTCATTCGACCGTCGAAGATCGAAACATCTTCAGCGACAATGCAAACGCAACCAACAGCAGCGCGCCCACAAAGGCACTGACCCCACCCCAACCGCCGCCCGCGTATGCGAGACCAGCGAGGGCGCCCGCCACGGACGAACCCGCATAGTAGGCAAACAGATACAACGCCGACGCCTCGGCCCGGTGATCGGTCGCGATCAGCCCCACCCAACCGCTGGCCACCGAATGTGCCGCGAAGAATCCTCCGGTGAAGAGCAGCATCCCCACGAGAGTCAACGCCAGATTGTCCGGAACGGTCAGTGCCAGACCGATACCGATGACAACAACCGAGCCGAGCAGAACACTGCGCCTACCCAGCCGGTCCGAGGCCCCGCCGGCTACCGTTGAGGTGAAAGTTCCGGCGAGGTAGAAGAGAAAGACCAGGCCGACAAGTGCTTCAGGAAGTCCGAAAGGAGCTGCCGTGAGCCGAAACCCGAGGAAGTTGTAGATCGAGACGAATCCGCCCATGAGGATGAACCCCAAGGCGAAAAGCGTGCGCAGCGACGGGTTCGCAAGGTGGCGTCGTAGATTCGACGCGATCGCACGCACCGACACCGGTTGCGGGCGAAAGAACTTCGACGCGGGGAGCTTCCGGATCATGTTGAGCGCGAACAACGCTGACAGCAAGGCCGCAGTCACCAATGCCCAGCGCCACGTACTGAAATCGACGACGGCCGACGGAACCAGCCGTCCGATCAGCCCACCGATCGTCGTGCCGGCGACGTACCTTCCCATTGCTGCACCGAGGTCCTTGCGATCGACCTCCTCGGCCAGATAGGCCATCGCCACCGCCGGGACCCCCGCCAGAGCCAAGCCTTGCGCCGCGCGTCCGATCAGCAGAACCTCGATCGTCGGACTGAGTGGCAGAAGCAAACCGATCACACAGGATGCCGACGCCGACGCGATCATCACCCGTGTGCGACCGAACCGCTCGGAGAGCGCACTGGCCGGAATGATCGCCAACGCCAACATGCCCGTCGTCGCCGAGACCGAAAGTGCAGACACCGCGGGCGAGACGTCGAAGCCTTCGGCGAACGCAGGCAGCAATGCCTGTGCCGCGTACATCGAGATGAATGTCGACAGCCCGGCCGCGAACAACGCAACGGTCACCGTGCGATACCCCGGTGTTCCGCGGCGAAGCGGCACCACTTCGGATTCGATCACATTCTCGACAGTCACCACATACCTCCAGGCATCGCTTACCTCCGGTAAGAATCCTCCCGCCGCGCTTCGACAAAAGAAAATGCATAAACTTGGAGTTCTATATGCGTCATAGGTATATAGATTGGGTTCGTGATGCTGACCGAAGACCTCGAATGGTTTGTCGTTCTCGCCGAAACCCAACAGGTGACCGCTACCGCGGATCTGACTCACCTGTCGCAGCCGACACTCTCGCGCAAACTCGCACGCCTCGAACGACAGATCGGAGTGACGCTCTTCGACCGTCAGGGACGCCGGCTCGAACTGAACCGGTACGGCGAGATCCTCTACCGACACGCTCGCACCGCTCTTCACTCACTCGACGCGGCGCAGAGCGAAATCCAGTCGCTGGCGAGCCCCGAAAGCGGCACGGTCCGGCTCGACTTCCTCCACTCGTTCGGCACCTGGTTGGTGCCGCACATGCTGCGCGGATACCGCGTCGAGCATCCCGGAGTGCGATTCGAACTGCATCAGGACAGTGCGCAGTTCCTGGTCGACAGAATTGCCGCCGGCACGTCCGACCTGGCCGTCGTCTCGCCGCAGCCGCGTGATCCGCAGGTGGCATGGATGCAGATCGCCCAGCAGTCACTGGCATTGGCTGTTCCGGCTGATCATCGCTTTGCGAAGTTGCATTCGGTCGAGCTTGCGGACGCGGCCGACGAACCGTTCATCGGTATGCATCCGAACTTCGGGATGCGAAGAATTCTCGATGAACTGTGCGCGGCCGCAGGATTCACGCCGAATTTCGTCTTCGAGAGCAGCGAGCTGGCAACGGTCGGCGGACTGGTCTCCGCGTCCTTCGGTGTCTCGGTCATGCCGGTTCAGGATCCACCGATCTGGGCCGAAGGAGTCGTCTACGTACCGATCGAAGGAGCCCAGCGAAAAATAGGGCTGATCTGGTCGAAGAGCCGCGAGCTGTCCGATCCCGCCCGGACGTTCCGCGACTACGTCGAAAGAACGACTTGGTAGTGAAAGTGCCCCCGGATAACTACGGATCGGTAACATCCCTCGAGGGGAGCAATTTTCATGCCATTCTTTTCAAACCTACGGTGCCGTAGGCTGGGGCGAAGTCGCGCATTCACTCAACATGGAGGCAAGAAATGACGAGGATTCTGACGCAGCTGGAGCTGCTACAAGAGCTGCAGCCGGTTGCCGAGGAGAACGTCAACCGCCACATCTCCATGGCCAAGGAATGGCATCCACACGACTACGTTCCGTGGGACGAGGGTCGTAACTTCGCAGCCATGGGCGGCGAAGACTGGAGTCTCGAGCAGTCACAGCTCGGCGAGGTAGCTCGCGCCGCGATGATCACCAACCTGCTCACCGAGGACAACCTGCCCTCGTACCACCGCGAGATCGCCGAGAACTTTTCGCAGGACGGCGCCTGGGGAACGTGGGTCGGCCGGTGGACCGCCGAGGAGAACCGTCACGGCATCGTGATGCGTGACTACCTCGTCGTCACGCGCGCAGTCGACCCCGTTGAGCTCGAGCGCTTCCGCATGGAACACATGACAAACGGTTACAGCGCACCCATCGACGAGGGCGACGCCGGCCTGCTGCACTCGGTCGCCTACGTGACCTTCCAGGAACTCGCGACGCGCGTCAGCCACCGCAACACCGGCAAGGCTTGCGACGAGCCGATTGCCGACAAGATGCTTCAGCGCATCGCCGCTGATGAGAACCTGCACATGATCTTCTACCGCAACATCTGCGCCGCCGCGCTCGATCTTGCTCCCGATCAGGCTCTCAAGGCTGTGGCGAACATCGTCCAGAACTTCCAGATGCCGGGCGCCGGCATGCCTAACTTCCGTCGTAACGGCGCTCTCATGGCCAAGCACGGCATCTACGACCTTCGCCAGCACCTCGACGAGGTCGTCTGGCCCGTCTTGCGCAAGTGGAACATCTTCGAGCGCAACGATTTCAGTGCCGAAGGCGAGAACACGCGCGAAGAGTTGGCGGCCTTCCTCGAGACCCTTGCCGCCAACGCGACGAAGTTCGAGGAACAGCGCGATCGCATGCTCGCACGCGAAGCCGCCAAGCGCGAACAGCAGGCTTCTTAGTTTCACCAGCTATTCTGTGCCCGGTACCGGATTCGGTACCGGGCACTTCCAATTGTCACAAGTATTTGTTCAGAGGTAGACATGTCATCCCTACGTATCGGTTCACTCGAGCTGCACAGCCCCGTGGTCCTCGCCCCCATGGCGGGCGTCACCAACGTCGCCTTCCGCACGCTGTGCCGTGAACTCGAACTCGAACGTGCAGGCAGCACGTCCGGCCTCTACGTCTGCGAGATGGTCACGGCACGTGCGCTCGTCGAGCGCCAGCCGGCCACGATGCACATGACCACGTTCGGCCCGACCGAAACGCCCCGGTCGCTGCAGTTGTACACAGTCGACCCGGATACGACCTACGCCGCGGCCAAGATGATCGTCGACGAGAACATGGCCGATCACATCGACATGAACTTCGGCTGCCCCGTCCCGAAGGTGACCCGCAAGGGCGGTGGCTCCGCGCTGCCGTACAAGCGTCGGCTGTTCGGACAGATCGTCGCGGCTGCTGTGCGCGCGACCGAGGGCACCGATATTCCGGTCACTGTGAAGATGCGCGTCGGCATCGACCCCGAACATCACACGCACCTCGACGCCGGCCGGATCGCCGCAGCTGAAGGCGCTGCTGCCGTCGCACTTCACGCACGTACCGCGTCGCAGCGCTACTCCGGCACTGCTGACTGGAACGAGATCACGCGTCTCAAGGAACACGTCACCGACGTTCCGATCCTCGGCAACGGTGACATCTTCGATGCTTCGGATGCTGCCCGGATGATGAACGAGACCGGCTGCGACGGCGTCGTCGTCGGACGTGGCTGCCTCGGACGGCCATGGCTGTTCGCGGAACTCAGCGCAGCTCTCAACGGACAACAGATCGCCACGCCGCCGACGCTCGGCGAAGTCACCAAGATCATCGCCCGTCACGCCCAGCTGCTCGCCGCACACCACGGCGAGATGAAGGGCTTGCGCGAACTTCGCAAGCACGTCTCCTGGTACATGCGTGGGTTCCCGGTCGGATCGGATCTGCGGGTCTCGATGGCGTTGGTCAGCACGTTGTCCGAACTGGACGACCTGCTCGGACAGCTCGATCACGACGTCCCGTTCCCCAAGGACGCCGAAGGTCCGCGGGGTCGCCAAGGCTCGCCCGGTCAGGTAGCACTTCCGGAAGGTTGGCTCGACGATCCCGAGGACGATCTTGTGCCGGTCGGGGCTGACATGATGCACTCCGGTGGCTAGCGAGAACACGCCGTCGGATTACTCTCATCACTTTCTGAGTGAAGCACTCAGGATTCACCAGTAATATGGCTCCAGCTTCGTCGACAACCGGTTGACGCCGGCATCTGAATGACGAGTTACTGACAGTCGACGACGGGACAGGTTGCATCGGTGGGTGATGATCACGATTCGGGCCCACCTCCGCCCGAGAGCCGCGCCCCCTGGGAACGTCCGCTCGCAGACAAGCGCTTCCGCAACGCCCGACCGGACCAACCGGCAACGCCCCAGCGCCCTGCCACACCCCAGCGACGACCAGCACCGCAACCACCCAGTCCCCCGGAGCGTCGCAGCAGTGGACGGACCGGCCGCCGGGATTCGCCTCCGACCGACGACTCTGTTTCGGTCGCCGAGTTGGTCCGACGGGTAGGCGACAAGAAGCCGCCACCTGCCCCGGCTGCGCCGCCCAAGGCAGCGCCGACCAAATCCGCGCCACCCAGGACTCCACCTCCATCAGCGTCCGCGCCGCCCCCGGCCCGGCCGATTCCCGCGCGCCCGACCGTCCCGCCTGCCGCTGCGGACTGGATCACCGAAGAACATCCCGTCACCTCCGCAGTGCCGCGGGTAGTCGGTGACACCGGCGCTACCCGTCTGGCGCAAAGCAAGATTCGCCGCCGCCATCGCGCAAAAGTGATCGGCCGATCGGCAGTAGCGTTCCTGGCCGTCATGTCTCTCGCGTTGACCGGCGTCGTCTGGGGTTATCTGCGGTCGGTCGAAGGCGGTTTCGATCAGATTGCGGCACTCGACACCGAGTCCGACGACATCATCGACGCCGGGGGCCAGCTCGGCGACGAGACGTACTTGATCATCGGCACCGATACCCGCGCCGGCGCGAGCGGTGAGATCGGCGCCGGAACCGTCGAAGACGCCGAAGGCGCCCGAGCCGACACGGTCATGCTGGTGAACATTCCCGCCGACCGAAGCCGCGTCGTCGCCGTCTCCTTCCCGCGTGACCTCGACGTCGAACGTCCGATCTGCCAGGGTTGGGACAACGACGCCGGCAAGTACACCAGCGAAACCTTCCCGGCTGCCAGTGGCGACAAGCTCAATGCGACGTACGCACTCGGTGGTCCCAAGTGCCTGGTCAAGGTCATCCAGAAGATGTCCGGCCTGAAAATCGGGCACTTCGTCGGAATGGACTTCGCCGGTTTCGAGCGCATGGTCGACACCGTCGGCGGCGTGAACGTCTGCTCCCCCGGACCGATCGAGGACGGCATCCTCGGAACCGTCCTCGCATCCGGCGGAACGCAGATGCTCGACGGCCGTACCGCCCTCAACTATGTGCGTGCGCGCCACGTCGAAGCCGAGGGTAACGGCGACTACGGACGCATCACCCGTCAGCAGAAGTTCCTGTCGGCGCTGCTCCGCTCGGCCCTGTCCAACCAGGTCCTCCTGAATCCGAGCAAGCTCAACGGATTCATCAACGCCTTCACCAGCGACACGTTCGTCGAGAACATCGACACGAAGTCGCTGGTCACCCTCGGCCGTTCGCTGCAGAACGTCGACGCGGGCGCGGTGACGTTCTTGACGGTCCCCACGGACGGCACCAACGACTGGGGAAACGAGATTCCTCGCACCGACGAGATCAAGTCCCTCTTCCAGGCGATCATCGACGACGAACCGCTTCCGGGTGAAGAGCGCGAGGACACCACACCGTCGTCGACCAGTTCCACGACAACCGCTCCTACGTCCAGCACGCCGCCCGCCGCCACTTCCGTCGAAGCGATGAGCGCCTACAACATCTCGGTCGACGTCTCCAACGCGTCGGGAATCGCCGGGCAGGCCGCGACGATCGCCGACAGCCTCGCAGCCTACGGTTTCCAGATCTCCACGGTCGGCAACTTCAGCGCAGCCACCGGCCTGGCGAATGCTCAAGCCTCGACCACCGTCGTGCGTTACGCAGCAGGTTACGAGGCTGAAGCGGTCACTGTCGCGTCGTCGATTCCCGGTGCGGTTCTCGTTCTCGCTCCGAGCATGGGAGACATGATCGAGGTCGTCGTCGGAAGCAATTTCGCCGGCACCGTCGTCGCCCCCGCGGACCCGGGGACCATCCTGGCGGCAAATCCGACATCGGTCGACACCAGCACCTCGACGGCTCTGCCCGCCGACATCGCCAGCGTCAACGCAGGCGACACCACCTGCGACTGACACGCGTTCATTCACCTTGCGTTCACCTGGTGCTTGTGACTTGGTCTTTCACGGCACGTAGGCTCTGACCTCATGCGCGTGGCTTACAACGAACAGATGACCGAGCTTGCAGACACGCTCGGCGAGATGGCAGGACTGGCAGGTGCCGCTATGGAGCGCGCCACCCAGTCCCTGCTCCAGGCAGACCTGTCCCTGGCAGAACAAGTAATCGGCGAACACGACAAGATCACCGAACTCAGCACCATTTGCGAGGAGCGCGCGTTTGCGCTGCTCGCCCTGCAGGCTCCCGTTGCCGGAGATCTGCGCTCGGTGGTCAGCGGAATCCAGATCGTCGCCGACATCGACCGCATGGGTGCACTCGCCCTGCACGTCGCGAAGATCGCGCGCCGCCGACATCCCAACCACGTACTTCCCGAAGAGGTCAACGGCTACTTCGCCGAGATGGGACGCATCGCTGTCTCCATCGGTGCGGCCGCCAAGGTCGTCCTCGAGACCCGCGACCCCGAGCGCGCTGCCCGCCTGCGCGAAGAAGACGAAGCGATGGACGACCTCCACCGCCACCTCTTCACCGTCCTCATGGACCGCGAGTGGAAGCACGGCGTTGCCGCCGCAGTCGACGTCACGCTGCTCGGCCGCTTCTACGAGCGGTTCGCCGACCACGCCGTCGAGGTCGGCCGACGCGTCATCTTCCTGGTGACCGGCAAGCTGCCCGAAGAGCCGGAAACCACCGAGAAGGTCGACAACCTCACCTCGTACCCGGATCTCTGAACCCAACCGTCCACGTGAGTAAAAGGCGGCCGCGCACTTGCGCGGCCGCCTTTCCTATTCAGTTCTCGTGTAACCAGGTCTTCAACGTGGGTCCTGCAGTTGTGGATCCCGGCCCGGGCAGCAGCGCCCCACCCTTCATCGCCTTACCCGCTCCCGGCATCGAGATCGGGATCAGCCACTTGCGTCGGCCACGGTATTTCAAAATCTCACGCGTCATGGCCGGGATCTCGAGGACCTCAGGCCCGGCGAGATCTGGAGCCCTCCCGGTCGGACCGTTCTGAGCGCACGTCACCAGAGCCTCGGCGACGGTCTTCGCCGCTATCGGTTGGGAGCGCATCCGGGGAACCATCGCGACCGGCCCCAGTCCGAAGAGCGCGATGGTCTTCTCGCCGAACTCGAACCACTGAGTGGATCGCAGAATCGTGAAGGGAATGCCCGACGCTTCCACCGCGCGTTCCTGCGCGGCCTTTCCCTGGTAGTACCCGAAGGACTCCAACTGCGGATCGTCGCAGTTCACGATCGAGAGCAGCACGTGATGCTTAACGCCTGCTCTGGCTTCGGCCGCGGCGATGTTCTTCGCTGCCGTCTCGAAGAACTCGATCGCCTTCTTGGCACTGTTGGTGACGTGATCACTCACGTCGATGACAACGTCGGCACCGACAAATGCTTCGTCCAACCCCGCACCCGTGGAGATGTCGACTCCCGTCGATCGAGCGGCGGCGACGACGTCATGGCCCCCGATTTTCGCCTGCTCGACGACCAGCTTTCCCATCTGGCCGGTTCCGCCCAGAACAACAATCTGCATGATGCCTCCGTCAAACCCGTGCGCCCGGCTCTCTTCGGCCTGGTCACATACTGGACGACGCAGCCTCCCGAAGTGTGACGGTCGGGCGAATCAGTCGCTGTACTGCTGCGAAACCCGCCCACGCCACTGCGACCAGATCGGATCCAACGCTGCGCTCGCCTCGTGTGCGTGATCGGCCACGGCCCGTGCCAGCATCCCTGCTCCCGCCAGCGGCGTCACGTGCCCTTCGACGTCGTCGGAAGTCTTGATCCCCAACAGCATGGTCGTACCGAGCACGCGATGGCCACCGAGAATTCCCGGCAGCGAACGGCCCGGCACGCTACGCAGGTCGAGTGTTTCCACGAGCAGCGCGTCACCGTCGACGGTAATGCGCTGATCCGAGCGAAGGGCACCGCCGGTTTCGCCGGTCCGGCCGAACACGATCATCTCGTCGAGCAGCGCAACCGCATCGGATTCCAGTGAAATATCCACGCGCCTGGTCACATCCGCGCCGCCCGCGACGACAAACGGTGCCGCGCGCCAGATCAGCGCCGCACCGGCGCCGACGCTCGCCGAAGCCGACCACGACGCCCGGCCGCCACGCGCGTTGTACGCGACGGTCCCCGACGGCTCGATCACCTCGAGGCACGTACCCGGAGCGACTACGAATTCGATACACAGGTCGTCGCCGGCCAGCAGCGTTGCACTGTGCCCTACCAAGGCAATTCGCACGGTGAGCCCGCGAGCGTCGACGAACCGCGGGGCCAGGAAGTCGCCCGAGATCAGCTCTCGCGCAACAGCGGTGTCACCCACTCTCTCGACGACGACCCGCGTAGCTCCGGTGCGCATCAGTGAGCGTGAGAGTGGCTGTGCCCGTGACCGTGTCCGTGGTCTTCTTCATCGGCATGGAAGTGCGGCGCCATCGGCCCCGGATCCTGCGGGGTGTGACTACCCGCGCGGTGAGCTGCGATGACCTGGCGAAGCCACGCACTGAGCTGGTCGATCGTCGCGTGATCCTTCTGGCTGAGCGCGAGAACAGGAAGTCCGTCTCGCGCGGCCGTGGCATCGGCCACCATCTGGACCGCGTCGACGTCGACGTACGGGGCCAGGTCGATCTTGTTGACCACCAACAGATCTGCCCGCTCGATTCCGGGACCACCCTTACGTGCGACGTCTCCGCCGCCCGCGACGTCGATGCAGAAGATCTGGGCGTCGACCAGTGCCGGGCTGAACGTGGCGGTCAGGTTGTCACCGCCGCTTTCCACGATCACCATGTCGAGGGGATGGAACTGACGCTCGAGGTCTTCGACCGCAATGAGGTTCGGCGTCACGTCGTCACGGATGGCCGTGTGCGGGCACGCTCCGGTCTCGACTGCGACGATGCGCTCGATCGGAAGTACGTTGGCCGCGCGCAACAGTCGCGCGTCCTCGTCGGTGTAGATGTCGTTGGTGACCACCGCGATCTCGTACTCCGACGCGAGCTCGCGGCAGATGGTGGCGATGAGGGTACTTTTGCCGGTGCCGACGGGGCCGGCAACGCCGAGCCTCAAACCTCTTGCAGCAGTGGTGGTGTTGTTCAGGTTGTCAAGCACGGAAAATCCTCCTGGATCGAGCGTGGTGTTCGAGTGACCATTGTTCGACCAACGGTCCTGTTGTTGCGGGTATATCTGTGACGCCCTCGACTGCTACGGCAGCCGCGGCGACGGTTTCGATGGTCGGGGTTGCTCGGAGCAACCATTCGACCGGTTCTGCCGGATCCACCGGCAGTAGCTTCAGTGCCGCCGACGCCACCGTTTGAGCGTCGTCGTACAAACAAGATCTAGCTGCCTGTAGGTCGTCCATCCCGGAGATCGCCGTGAAGACTCCCAACGCGAGCGGACGCATCGGATGCCCAGGCAGCGCCATGAGCATCTGCACCGCGGGGTGCTGCGGCCACAATCGCGACGCCAGCCTGGCCAGCCCACGTCCGAGCTGAATCGACGCCTCACGCAGCGGCGCGCTGGGCGTCCGAGCGAGCAGTTCCCTCGAGATGTCCTCGAGTTCGCCTGCACCACCGGCACTTACGGCCCAGCGGCGCGTGACCACCGTTGCAGCGGCCTCGACAAGTCCCACTGTTTCGAGTCGACCGCGAATGAAGTCGGGGACCTGACTCTGTAGGAGTCCGCCCGCCAGTGCCGGTTCCAACCCCGACGAGTGAGCGTGACCGCCGGTAGGCAGACGCCCGTCTGCCAAGAGCATCGATGCTATCTCGGCAGACGCCATCTCGATTGACATGGTTTCAGAACAGCATGTAGCGCTGAGCCATCGGCACTACGTCAACGGGGTTGGGAGCAATCAGGTCGCCGTTGACCTTGATGGCAAACGTCTCCGGATCGACGTCGATGGACGGCAGTGCCGTGTTGTTCGGCATATCCGCCTTGGTGAGGTGCCGCGTCGGACGAACACCGGTAAGGGTGCGCGTGAGACCGAGACGACCGGCCAGACCGTCCTCGATCGCCATCGGCGAGACGAACGTCGTGGACAGGTGCGGGGCTGATCCCGGAGTTGCCGCGATGGCCGGCCGAACGAACACCGGCTGCGGGGTCGGGATAGCAGCGTTCGGATCACCCAGCGGCGCAGCAACTATCGCCCCACCCTTGATCACGGCAGAAGGACGGACACCGAAGAACGCGGGATCCCACAGCACCAGGTCCGCCATCTTCCCGGCCTCGACCGATCCGATCTCGTGATCGATACCGTGAGCCACCGCGGGGCAGATCGTGTACTTGGCGACGTAACGCCGCGCACGCTCGTTGTCGGCCGGCATGCTGGTACCCAGCTTGCCGTACTGAGCCTTCATGACGTGGGCGACCTGCCACGTCCGCAGGGTCACCTCTCCGATACGGCCCATCGCCTGGGCGTCGGACGAGGTGATGGAGATGGCACCGATGTCGTGCAGAAAGTCTTCCGCTGCAATCGTTGTCGGCCGGATCCGGGACTCGGCAAAGGCAAGATCCTCCGGAACCCGGGGATTGAGCGCATGACACACGATGAGCATGTCGAGGTGCTCGGCAACCGTGTTGACGGTGTGCGGCAACGTCGGATTGGTCGATGCCGGAAGAACGTTCGGCTCACCTGCCGTCACGATGATGTCCGGAGCGTGCCCGCCGCCGGCGCCTTCCGCATGGAACACGTGGATCCCGCGTCCGGCGATCGCGTCCAAAGTGTGCTGTACGTAGCCGGTTTCGTTGAGGCTGTCGGCGTGCAGCGCAACCTGGAGCCCGAACTCGTCGGCTGCTCGCAGAGCTGCGTCGATTGCGGCCGGAGTGGAACCCCAGTCCTCGTGGACCTTGAATCCACCTGCGCCGGCGAGAGCTTCCTGACGCATGGCCTCATGGCTGACGGTGCTGCCCTTGCCGAGGAGAAGAACGTTGAGCGGGATGTGGTCGAGGGCCCGGTGCATCATCGTCAGCGACCAGGCGCCGGGCGTGACGGTGGTTGCCTTGCTTCCCTCGGTTGGGCCCGTTCCGCCGCCCGCCACCGTCGTCGTACCGGTCGCGAGCGCTTCCATCATCTCGATTTCACTGAGGAAGTGCACGTGAGTGTCGATCGCACCCGCGGTGAGGATCTTCCCCTCGCCGGCGATCACGTCGGTGCTCGGCCCGATGAGCAACTTGGGGTGCACGCCATCCATGATGTCGGGGTTACCGGACTTGCCGATCGCAACGATGCGTCCGTCGCGAATTCCGACGTCTGCCCGGACGATTCCCCAGTGATCGAGGATCACCGTGTTGGTGATGACGACGTCGAGAGCGCCCTGATCGCGAGTGGTCAGGCCCTGGCCCATCGACTCGCGGATGCTCTTGCCGCCGCCGAAGACCATCTCGTCGCCGGTCGCGGTGTAGTCGTGCTCGATCTCGATCCACAGATCTGTGTCGGCCAAACGGATCTGGTCGCCAGCGGTCGGGCCGTACAAGGAGGCGTAACCGCGTCGATCGATCCGGCTCATTCGGCTGTCCTCTCAACTGGCGTCGCGGCGTCATCCGGTGAATCCGCTTCGACTGGAACATCACTCACACGAACGTTCACCGAGGACGCTCGCAAAGGTTCTTCGACCTCGACACCGGGCGTGCCGAACGGCATCACGGTCTTGGGCTCACGCGCATGCGTCGGTAGGTCTTCGTCCGGCACGATCTGCAGGCCCGGAACCCTTTTGAGTCCGCCGAGCGCGATCAGTGTCACCGTCCTGCTTACCCCGGGTTCGAACCGAACCGACGTTCCCGAGGGGATGTCGAGCCGGAAGCCGTCTGCCGCTTCGCGATCGAAGGTCAGCGCCGGGTTGGCCGCTGGAAGGTGGAGATGTGAACCGATCTGAATGGGGCGGTCGCCGTCGTTGACGACGACCATCGTGATCTTTTCCGCGTCAGTACCGAACTCGAGCGGTTCGGTGGACACACGTACCTCACCGGGGATCATCGAATGGGCTCCGTCACGGTGACCAGCTTGCGACCGTCCGGGAAAGTGGCCTCCACCTGGACATTTGCAATCATCTCGGGTACCCCTTCCATCACGTCGTCGCGGGTGAGCACTTGCCGACCGGCGTTCATCAGTTCCGCAACCGTCATTCCGTCACGCGCACGCTCGAGAATCCAACACGAGATCAGGGCCATCGCTTCGGGGTAGTTCAGCAGTACCCCGCGCTCGCGGCGGTCGCGGGCGACCATGCCCGCAACGCTCAGGAGGAGCTTTTCGGTATCTGAAGGGGTGAGGTGCACTGACAAGCCCTTCCGGTTGTGAAACGACATCGATCGACAGCGTGCTGTCGGGCCGAGATTAGCATTGCCCGAAGCGTCGTCAGTATCCACGAGATTCACATCGGCGGCTACTTCAGCGCCCACTCGGCGCACTTACGCTGCTCATCGAATTATTCGGGCGCCCAACGACGCTCAGCTCTGCGCCCCGGAGTGGGAACTATCACCACAACCAAAAAGTTTCACCCCCGTCTCCTGTTGGAAACGGGGGTGAAACATCATCGTGCAGTGTGCAATCCCAGGGGCTATCCGAAGCGGCCGGAGATATAGTCCTCGGTGGCCTTCTGCGTCGGGTTCGAGAAGATCTTCTCGGTGTCGTCGATCTCGACGAGCTGCCCGGGCTTACCGGTTGCCTCGAGGTTGAAGAATGCCGTCTGGTCACTCACACGCGCAGCCTGCTGCATGTTGTGCGTGACGATGACGATCGTGAAGTCCTTCTTCAGCTCGGTGATCAGGTCCTCGATCGCGAGAGTCGAGATCGGGTCGAGCGCGGAGCACGGCTCGTCCATGAGCAGAACGTCGGGCGAGACCGCGATGGCACGCGCGATGCACAGACGCTGCTGCTGACCGCCTGAGAGGCCGCCACCGGGCTTGTCGAGGCGATCCTTGACCTCGGTCCACAGGTTGGCACCGCGCAGCGAACGCTCGGCCACCTCGTCGAGCTTCTTCTTGCTGCGCTCGCCCTGCAACTTCAAGCCCGCGACGACGTTGTCCTTGATGGACATGGTCGGGAAGGGGTTGGGTCGCTGGAACACCATGCCGATGGTCTTGCGGACGCCGACAGGATCGACGTTCGAGCCGTAGATGTCCTCGCCGTCGAGCAGGACCGAACCCTCGACGCGCGCACCGGGAATCACTTCGTGCATGCGGTTGAGTGAACGGAGAACGGTGGACTTGCCGCAACCGGACGGGCCGATGAAGGCGGTGACGCTCCGGGGCGGGACGGACAGGCCCACATCGGCGACGGCGTGGAACTTGCCGTAGTAGATGTTGACGTCCTTGAGATCCAGACGCTTGGCCATTACCGGCTCCCTACTGAGTTGTTGACGCTGTTGAGTACGAACATGTTCCGAGGCCGCATCACTTGCTTCTGACCTGTGAGAAGTGACCGATCAGCTTCGCGACGATGTTGAGGATCGCGATCAGCAGGATCAGGGTCAGTGCTGCACCCCAGATGCGGTTGGTGCCGGCGTCGGTGGGGTTGTTCATCTCGGCGACCATGACGGAAGGCAGAGTGCCCATTTCGCCGTTGAACAGGTCGAAGTTGATGAACGGCGCGTAGCCGACGAGGATCAGCAGCGGCGCGGTCTCACCGAGCACGCGGGCCAGGGCCAGCATGACGCCGGTGATGATGCCGGGAAGCGCCGTCGGCAGAACGATTTTCGAGATGGTCTTCCACTTCGGCACACCGAGCGCGTACGACGCCTCGCGCAGATCCATCGGGACGATGCGCAGCATTTCCTCGGTGGAGCGGATGACGACCGGGACCATGAGAAGGACCAGAGCCAGCGACACGGCGAACGCGGACTTGGGGAAGCCGAAGGTCGCGATCCACAGTGCGTAGATGAACAGCGCAGCCACGATCGACGGAACACCGCTGAGGATGTCGACCATGAACGTGGTGAGCTTGCCCAGCTTCGACTTCCGGTCGGCGTACTCCACCAGGTAGATCGCGACGAAGATACCGAGCGGGATGGAGAAGACCGCACACACGATGCCTTGCAGCAGGGTGCCGATCAATGCGTGATAGATACCGCCGCCGTCGGCCGACGCCGTCAATCCGCTCAGCGAGTTGGTGAACCACGTGGGCGACGTCAGAGCGGGCAGGCCCTTGGCGATGACCGTGAAGAGCACCCAGACCAACGGGATGAGCGCGATGACGACTGCCAGGCTCACCAGGATGGTCGCGATGACGTCCTTGGCACGACGACGGGCGCCGACGCCTTGGAAAGTGGGGGCCTTGACCGGCCGGTCCAGAGTGGAGGTCATGGGTCAGTCCTTCTTTCCGGCGATCACTGCGCGGGCAGCCGCGTTGACGACGAAGGTCAGTACGAACAGCACCAGTCCGGCCGCGATGTACGCGCCTGCCTGGATGTCGTTGTTGAACTCCGCGTAGCCGAGGGCGATCTTGGAGGCGATGGTCGAGCCGCCGTCGAACAGCGACCAGCCGAAGGCCTGAGAGGTGGTGCGCAGGATCAGGTACAGCGCCATCGTCTCGCCGAGTGCGCGTCCGAGACCGAGCATCGAGCCGCTGATGTAGCCGGACTTACCGAACGGGATGACCGTGGTGCGCACAACTTCCCAGCGCGTGGCGCCGAGAGCGAGTGCAGCTTCGATCTGTGAGCGCGGGGTCTGGATGAACACCTCGCGGGTCACTGCGGTGATGACCGGAAGGATCATCACGGCGAGGACGATGCCTGCGGTGAAGATGGTGCCGCCGCCGGTGATCGATCCGCTGCCGTCGGCGAAGAGCGGGAACCAGCCGAGAGTGTCGTTGAGCCACACCGCGACCGGGGTGATCGCCGGAGCGAACACGAGAAGTCCCCACAGGCCGTAGACGATGGACGGCACGGCCGCGAGGAGGTCGATCGTGTACGACAGTGGCCGCGTGAGCCACTTGGGTGAGTACGAAGTCAGGAAGATCGCGATGCCCAGTGCGATCGGCATCGCGAGCACCAGCGCGAACAGCGAGACCAACACAGTGACCTGGAAAAGATCGAGGACACCGAACGCCATCGCGTTAATGTTCTGCGTCACCCATTCACGGCTGGTCAGGAAGTTGACCTGGTTCCGGCTCAAAGCAGGAACAGCACGCCAGATCAGGAACGCGCCGATCGCCGCGATGACAACCGTGATGAAGATTGCCGAACCGGATGCGAGCGAGCTGAAGATGCGGTCACCCGGACGGGTCACCGTCTTGCTGTTGCCGCTTCCCGGACCGTCACCCTTCGGAGGATGCTCGGTTTCTGGAGCCTTGGTGGAAGTAATCGTGTCCTCCGTGGTGCCGTTCGGACCGCCCACCCCGGCCCCGCTGGTTGCGGGGCCGGGAGAACGAGATGTCGAGGTGATGGGCGCGTCACTCATGTGCGCTCACTTCCTTCACGTCTGAATGTAGATCCATGAGCTTGTCCGCACGAGTCTCTAGGTCAGCTGATTGCCGTGATGGACGCGTTGAGGCGATCCTGGACGTTGGCCGGCAGCGGGACGTAACCCTGCTCGGCCAGGTTGGCCTGACCCTCGTTGGCCGCGCTCGTCAGGAACGACTTCACTGCTGCGGTGGTGTCCGCGTCGTAGCCCTTGGAGCAGACGATCGAGTACGTGGCGAGAACCAGCGGGTATGCGCCGGCTTCGTTGGTCTTGAAGATCGACGCGAGGTCGAGCGTCAGGTCGCCGGTTGCGTCGGACTTGAACTTCGCGCCTGCGATCGACTTTGCGGCCGAGTCGTTGGTCAGTGCGACTGCCTCGGAGCCGGTGTTGATTTCTGCAACCGAGAGCTTGTTCTGATCGGCGAACGACTTCTCGACGTAGGTGATCGAACCCGGTGCCGTGGCAACTGCCTGTGCAACGCCCGCCGAACCCTTGGCGCCCTCACCGACGCCACCGGTGAAGTCGGACCCTGCGCCCGACGTCCAAGCACCGTTCGATGCCGCGTCGAGGTACTTCTGGAAGTTGTCGGTGGTGCCCGAGGAATCGGAGCGGATCACGGTGGTGATCTTCTCGTCGGGAAGCGAAGCACCGGAGTTGAGCGCGGCGATTGCCGGATCGTTCCACTTGGTGATGCCACCGTTGAAGATCTTCGCGAGAACCTCTGCGTTGAGAACGAGCTTGTCGACGCCGTCGAGGTTGTATGCAACTGCGATCGGGCCGAAGACGAGGGGAAGGTTCCAGGCTTCGCCGCCGACGCAACGCTCCTTGGCCTTGTCGGCCTGCTCGTCCTTGATGGCCGAGTCGGAGCCGGCGAAGTCGATCTGGCCGGCGATGAACTGCGTGCGACCGTCGCCCGAACCGCTGGGGTTGTAGGCGACGTTGACGGTCTTGCCCTTTTCCTGGCACACGGAGATGTAGGTGGCGACGAACTGGTCCATGGCATTCTTCTGTGCCGAGGAACCAGCGGCAGAGAGGTTGCTCTTGCCTTCGCACGTTGCGTTCGATGCGGACGCGTCCACACCCGTCGACGACGAGTTGTTGTCGCTGCCACATGCGGCCAAGGTCATGGCGCCCACGGCCACTACACCGAGCAGGGCACCACTGCGCTTGAGATTCACCAAGATCCTCCGGAAATCGCTACCGCCACGCCCACGATCGGGCGGCGACATGAGATGCAAAATGATTGAAATCTGCATCAGGCAACACGGCGCTGCCCACAGAGAAAAGTAGGCGGGCGCGGTGTCCGGTTGGACCACACATGGTTAACAGAGAATGAACAGACTGGACATTTCTGCGTGTTCGACTGTGACGTCAGAGCGCGCGAGCGTAAGCCATGTCCACGTGGAACCGATCGAAGCCGAGTCGCTCGTACGTGTGGAGGGCGGCAGTGTTGTCACCTTCGACGTACAGAAGGACCGTTCCGAGGCCGCGATCGCGCAGGTAATGCATGCCTGCGAGAGTCAGCACTCGGCCGAGACCACGTCCCTGCGCCGCGGGATCGATACCCACGACGTACACCTCCCCCAACTCCGGATCGTCACCTTCGGGTGCGTGCACCTTGGTCCAGTGAAAGCCGAGAAGAGTATCGGGATCGGTGTCCGCGAACGCCATGAACAGACCGGCCGGGTCGAACCAGCCTTCGGCCGTTCTCTCGTCGATCTCCGCCTGGGTCCAGCCACCCTGCTCGGGATGCCAGGAGAAGGCCGCATTGTTGACGCGAAGGATCTCGGAATCGTCTTCGGGCCCACGGTACGTCCGCATCGTTACACCTTCGGGCACAACGATTTCCGGAAGCTGCGGAGCATCGAGCGGTCGACGCAGCTGGAGGAGTTCACGAACGCTGACCAAATCGAGGCTCTTGGCGAATTCCACTGCGGCGTCGATGTTTCCGTGCGCCCAGACTCGCGTGCCCGGCCGACCTTCGTCGAATACCGCTGCGGCAAGCCTGGTTCCGATACCGCGGCGCCGCGCCTGCGGGTCGACCACCAACTCGGCCATGTCGGGATGCTCGTCCGAACCGGCTTGCAGCTGTGCATAACCGACGACCGTATCGCCGTCGAGTTCGAGAAAGTGTCGTGCTGCGCCGCGCCCGGCAACGGCATGGCGCCCCTGTTCCGACACGGGCGCCTTGCCGTCGAACTCGGTTGCGCGATCGAGAAGCGCGGAAACCTGCTCGGCGGATCCGGCCGGCAGTGAATCTGTCCAACCCACGTCAGACCACCGATCCGTCGGCCGCGTCGTAGTCGACGTCTTCGTCGTCCTCGAACTGAACGGGAGCAGCTGCGCCGCCCTTGGCCCTGGTCGGACGCACTGCCTTGTATCCGACATTTCGGACTGTACCGATCAAGGACTCGTATTCGGTGCCGAGTTTCGCCCGCAGACGACGCACGTGGACGTCGACCGTCCTGGTGCCGCCGAAGAAGTCGTAGCCCCACACTTCCTGCAACAGCTGTGCCCGGGTGAATACCCGACCGGCATGCTGCGCGAGGTACTTGAGCAGCTCGAATTCCTTGTAAGTCAAATCAAGGGGCCGTCCACGCAGTCGTGCCGTGTACGTCCCCTCGTCGATAACCAGTTCGCCCAGCGTGATCTTTCCCGACGCTTCCGGACTGGCAACACCGCCGCTGCGGGCGACCAACAACCGCAATCGGGCGTCCACCTCAGCCGGACCGGTACCGGGAAGCAGGATGTCGTCCAACCCCCAGTCGGCGTTGACGGCAACGAGTCCGCCTTCGGTGAGGACGGCGACCACAGGTACTGCGGATCCTGTGCTTCCGAGCAATCGACACAACCCGCGTGCGGCAGCTAGATCAGTGCGCGCATCCACCAATGCCACGTCCGCGGAACTTGCCTCGAGTAGCGAGGAAACCTCTGTGGGGGCAGGCCGAACCGAGTGCGCCAGCAACGCCAACGCCGGTAGTACAGCTTCCGGGTTGGGGTCGGAGGTGAGGAGGAGCAGTTCCACACGGCCTCCTATCTAGTAGCCCGCGCAACCCCTGAGGGCAACGCTCGAGTAGTTCGACGCTTTTGGTCGGTCCCTACATTAGCGTGCCTGGTACCGGGGCCGTCGCATCGAACCCCGACCGGAGTCCGTCACAATGGTGCGGTGCGCAAACTGATCATCGGCATCGTCTTTCTCCTCGGCCTCGGACTGGTGGCCGATTTCGGCGCTGCCGCGTACGCCGAGTACCGGGTTTCCCGCGAGCTCCGAACCGGCGCATCACTCGAGTCGGATCCGGAGGTCACCTTCAACGGGTTCCCCTTCCTCACCCAAGCACTCGGCGGGAAATACAAGGACGTCTACGTCAGGGCTACCGGCGTCCAGAGCGACGTGGTCGGCGAAGTGACCGTCGAAGCCAACCTGCGCGGGGTCACCGTTCCCTTCTCCGACATCGTGAACGGCAATGTCACCCAGCTCCCCGTCGACAAACTCGACGGCCGGATGGGAATCAACGCCACCGACCTCGGAAAGCTGCTCAACATCCCTGACCTGCAGGTATCTTCGCCGCCGGCCAACAAGTCGGATGGCACCGGGGGCAGCGGTGGAACGGGCGCGAGCACCGCGGGGGCCGTCGTGCTGACCGGAACGGTTGCCGTCGGTCCGGTCGAGACTGCAGTGAGCGTCCAGGCCAACCTGGTTCTGGAAGGTGGGCAGGTCAAGATCGTCGCCAGCAACCTGTACTTCGGTCCGGAGGGCAAAGCCGATTTCTCGATCCCCGCAGCACTCGAACCCGTGGTCCTCGGATTGTTCAGCTACACGATCGATCCGCAGGCACTCCCCTACGGAATTCAGCCGAGCCTGGTCTACGCGGAAGGCGGAAGAATCGTGATCGAAGGCAGCGCCGAAAACACGACGATCGATCTCGCAGAGCTGCAGAACCGATGACCGGGATCACAATTCTGCTGGTCGCGCTTGTCGCCGTCGTCTCGGTCGGGCTCTTTCTCAAGTCACGCAACGGAGCAGTCCGAGCCACCACCGCGGCATCCGGCACCACCAACAGCCGCCTCGAACTGCTGAGTTCTGCCGGAGTCTCTTCGCCGAACGGCGGACCCGTCGTACTGCATTTCTCCGCCGACTGGTGCGGACCGTGCGCGGCAGTACGCCGCGTCGTCGGCCAGGTTGTGGTTTCGATGGCGGACGCTCCCCGTCCGCCGGTGGAGATCGAGCTCGACATCGACAAAGAACCGGCTCTGGCACGCGAAATGAGCGTCCTGTCGCTGCCCACCACGTTCATCCTCGACGGTGGCCTGGAGGAACAGTTCCGAGTGTCCGGTGTGCCGTCCGCAGCCGATCTGAAAGCTGCGCTCGTACCACTATCCGGACCCCACGAGCCAAAATCCGAGAATTCGGGGTAAACTCGCCGACGTGCAAACCCGCCACGAGCTGATGCTCACCCGACGCCGCGCAGTAGACCTGTGCCGCCTCGGGGGCTGTTGCTGTACCTGTTGCTGATCACCACATCCGTCAGATCTCTCTGACCTTCGAGCTTTCGCTCACGTGATCAATCCACCGAGTGGGACTTTTGCGTCCCCTTTTCTCGGTCCAGGCAAGCACCATGCAATCCAGCGCAGGAGCACTCCCGATGTCCACAACCACAGCCCAGCTCGAGCAAGTCGACGTCCGCGGACCTCGGTTCGCCGCGTGGGTCACCACCGGCGTTCTCGTTCTCACGCTCATCCTCTCGACCTTCTCTCTGCCCGCCGCCACCGTCGTTCTCGCATTGCAGGCGATCGTCTTCGCAGTCGGAGCGGTACTCGGCCCCAAGCGCAGCCCGTACGGCCAGATCTTCGGCAAGTTCGTCGCCCCGCGACTCTCGCCGGTCAGCGAACGCGAACCCGTGGCGCCGCTGCGCTTCGCTCAGTTCGTCGGCTTCGTCTTCGCCTTGGCAGGCACGGTCGGTTTCCTGGCCGGGTCGACGATCGTCGGCACCGTTGCCACCGGCTTCGCCCTGTTCGCGGCCTTGCTCAACGCCGCGTTCGGCATCTGCCTCGGCTGCCAGATCTACCCACTCGTCGCCAGGCTGCGAAATACCGGCCGCGCGACCACCGCATGAAAACGCTTGCCACACAACCCCGCTGAACCCCTGCTAGATATCGACCGATGCAAGACCACATCGAAAGGAACACCATGGCTCGCTCCGACGTCCTAGTCTCCGCTGACTGGGCTGA
Source organism: Rhodococcus sp. AQ5-07 (assembly GCF_009707305.1). NCBI lineage: Bacteria > Bacillati > Actinomycetota > Actinomycetes > Mycobacteriales > Nocardiaceae > Rhodococcus > Rhodococcus sp. AQ5-07. Next base: position 3,590,345 of record NZ_CP046099.1, read on the forward strand.
GCAGAACCTCAACACCCCCAAGACCGTTTTTGTCGAGGTGGACGAGGACACCAGCGCATACGACGGCGGCCACATCGAGGGTGCAGTCAAGCTCGACTGGCGCAAGGACCTCCAGGACGGCGTCCGACGCGACTTCCTGAACCAGGAGCAGTTCTCGGACCTGCTCTCCGCCAAGGGCATTACGAACGACGACACCGTCGTTCTCTACGGTGGCAACAACAACTGGTTCGCCGCTTACGCGTACTGGTACTTCAAGCTGTACGGCCACCAGGACATCAAGCTGATCGACGGCGGCCGCAAGAAGTGGGAACTCGACGGACGCCCGCTCTCCAAGGACGCAGTCAACCGCGAAGCCACGCAGTACAAGGCCGAGACCCCCGACTTCTCGATCCGCGCATTCCGCGACGAGGTCATCGACGCCATCGGCAGCAAGAACCTCGTCGACGTTCGTAGCCCTGACGAGTTCTCCGGCAAGATCCTCGCTCCCGCCCACCTTCCTCAGGAGCAGGCGCAGCAGCGTGGCCACGTACCCGGAGCCATCAACATTCCGTGGAGCACCACCGCCAACGAGGACGGCACCTTCAAGTCGGACGACGACCTCACCAAGCTGTACGCGGAGAAGGGCTTCGACGACACCAAGGAAACGATCGCCTACTGCCGCATCGGCGAGCGCTCGAGCCACACCTGGTTCGTACTGCAGGAGATCCTCGGCAAGAACAACGTCAAGAACTACGACGGCAGCTGGGTCGAATACGGCTCACTCGTCGGCGCACCGATCGAATTGGGAGCCTGATCATGTGTGGAGCACCTACCCAGGGGCAGACCCTGCCTGCCGGCGTCGACGTCGAGAAGGAAACGGTCATCACCGGCCGCGTTCTCGCCGCTGACGGCCAGCCCATCGGCGGCGCATTCGTGCGTCTGCTCGACGGCTCCGGAGAGTTCACGGCCGAGGTCGTGGCATCGGGAACCGGCGATTTCCGCTTCTTCGCCGCTCCGGGCGAGTGGACCGTGCGTGCACTGTCCAGCTCGGGCAACGGCACATCCACCGTCGCTCCCGAGGGCTCGGGCGTGCACAACGTGGACGTAACCGTCAGCAAGTAATTCCTGCTTTTTCAGGCGGCCCCGCACCCCTTCGGTGCGGGGCCTTCTGCATTCCGGCTCCCGATTTTTCCGGTCGGTCGCCGAGGTCTAAGATGTACCCGTGGTCATTTTCTTCGAGGTACTCCTCGCACTCGCATCCGTCATGATCGCTTGGTTCTCCGTGTACGTCGTGTACCGCTTGGTCACCGACGAGTCGTGAGTCAGGCTCCGGATTCAGGGTCCGACGCGACCGCTGACGATTCCGCCGCTGCAGGTGCCGTAAGGCGCGGCAGCGGGGACGAAGCTGTCGCCATCGCCGTCGAGCGCTCCAAGTCGACGGCATCGCTCAACATTCCGACCCTGCCGGACCTTCCGTTGCCCGAGGACACCGCAAACCTGCGCCTCGGCCCGGACATCAATCCCGAACTCCTCGCACTGCTCCCCCTCGTCGGTGTCTGGCGCGGCGAAGGTGAAGGGCACGACGAGACCGGCGACTACGCCTTCGGTCAGCAGATCGTCATCTCTCACGACGGCGGCCCCTACCTCAATTGGGAGTCCAGATCTTGGCGTCTCGACGCCGAGGGCAAGTACGTGAGCCCTGATCTGCGCGAGAGCGGTTACTGGCGCATGGGCGGCGACGGCATCCCGGGCAGCGTCAACCAGGAAGTCGTCGAGCTCCTGCTCAGCCACAGCTCCGGCGTCGTCGAAATGTACTACGGCCGTGCGCTTACCCAGGCGTCGTGGGAACTTGCCACCGACGTGGTGATCCGCAGCCAGTCCGGTGCACTGTACGGCGGCGCGAAGCGCCTCTACGGCATCGTCGAAGGCGGCGACCTCGCGTACGTCGAAGAGCGGATCATGTCTGACGGTGGCCTGGAACCGCGCCTCTCGGCGCGGCTGACCCGCTACATCGGCTAGTTCTGCTGTGCGCCTTTATTAACCCCCGGCGGTTAATAAAGGCGCACAGCAGATCCATCCACAGGCACCGACAAATTCCACAGGCGGGCTCTGGAGCGGCAGTTTCGACCGATTCCTGTCGGACCGCGATCTCACGGTATTCGCATGAACTGCGACTACATCGATCCTGATCTCCGAAGACTCTTCGACTTCCAGCACGGGCTCGCGACCAATAAACAGCTGCGCCCTTTCGGCTATTCACCGCGGCGCATCGAACATCTGGTCGAATCGGGTCAATGGACTTCCGTCCTCCACGGCGTTCAATCCAGCACCAACGGCCCACTCAACCGAGCAATGATTCTCGAGGCCGCCCTTCTCTTCGGCGGCGGAGAGACCTACCTGAGTCACCGGACTGCAGCTGAAGAGTGGGGGCTCACGCACATCGAGTCCGAACTGCCGGTCCACATCACGGTCCGATACGGCAGATCCTCACGCTGTCAGAGGCCGACGGTCAGACCCGAACGCTCCCCGGCGCGCCCCGTTCCGTTGGGGTGGCCCACTGCCCATCCCGGAGTGATCGTTCATCGTTCACGCGCTCAGGCCCACATCGGCGTTGCCACTCAGCCTGCTCGTACTTCGCTGGCCGACACCGCAATTGACCTGGCGGTTGCAGAGCCGTCGGCTCGCGACGCCGCTCGTTCTCTGGTCCGATCGGCCACGGCGTGCAAGGTGTCCCGGATGGAACTACGCACCCGAATGGAATGCCGCCGGCCGAGGCGATATGTCAAAGCGCTGTCCTCGACGTTGGACCTCTTGGATCGCGGCGTCCAGTCGGTACTCGAACATCGCTACGCAATCGAAGTCGAGCGCGCACACGGTTTACCGGAAGCGCGACGGCAATCGCCGGTCCTCGTCGATGGGAGAACTCTCTACGAGGACGTCGACTACCGCAATTGCGGTGTCGCACTGATCGTTCGACTCGACGGTTTTGCCTTCCACTCTTCTCGGGCGACTGCACTGCGGGATCGGCGGCGAGGTAACGCATCCGAACTGTCAGGCAACGCCACACTGGTCTTCGGTTGGGAGGAGGTGGAGGGGGCCTCGTGCCGAACTGCAGCCGAGGTCAGAGCGATCCTCGAGCGCAGTGGATGGTGGGGGCCTAATCCTTGTCCACGCTGTGCGCCTTTATTAACCGCCGGGGGTTAATAAAGGCGCACAGCACGAAGCGACCCCCGAGCCACACCCACGCTTTCGCGCGGATCCCGGTCGGACTGATCGGGGGCTCGGGGGTCGGGTGGCTGCCTGGGATTCGCCGGCCGCTCACGCGGTAAGTGAATTCCATCAGCGATTGCGGCTAGCTGGCAGCCACCTCACGCGTCCGTCTGTACTTCAATTTCAGACCACCTCCTTCCTTGTGTAAAGGAGAAAGTACGCCCACTTCACGACGACGGCAACGTATTTTCCACAGAAACTTTTCCGACGCATATCACCTGGTCAGCTGCTGCGCCGTCCGGAAGTTGGTGGGTGACGACAACAACGGTTCGCGAAGAATCGACCAGCGTTGCGTCGCGACTGAGCAACTCGCGGAGCAACTGAGCGCCTGCCTCCGCGTCCATGTGCTCGGTCGGCTCGTCGAGCAGCAGCACCTCCGCAGGCGAGACGATCGCGCGTGCCAACAGCAACCGACGACGCTCACCGCCCGAAACCGCTCGCATACCGCCGACCAGGTAGGTATCGAGCCCTTCCGGCAGTTCCGACAACCAGTCGCCGAGACCAACTGCGGCAAGTGCCTTCTCCGCGTCCTCGGCGGTGAGGTCACCCCGCGCAACGCGCAGGTTCTCGAGTACCGACGTCTCGAAGAGGTGTGCGTCTTCGGCGAAGTACCCGACGTGCCTGCGCAGTTCGGCCGGATCGATATCCGAAATATCCACTGCGCCAACGCGAACTGTTCCCGCGACGGGCGGCAGCAACCCCGCCGTCGTCATCAGCGCGGTGGTCTTTCCGGATCCACTCTCCCCGACGACGGCAACGCGGGCACCGCGAGGAAGATCCACGGAGAGCGGTTCGGTCACTTTTCCCCCGGGCCAACCCGCCTGCAATGCATGCACGCTGAGAATCCCGTTCTCCGGCCACGCACGATTTCCTTCGACGTGTTCCGCGTCGGCTCGATCGAGTACCGCCATGATGCGAGCCGACGCCAGCCGCGCCTTGGTCAGTGCCACCGCCGCGCTGGGCAGTATCGCGGTTCCCTCGAAAGCCGACAGCGGAAGCAGTACAAGGATTCCCATGGACATCGGTGACATGTCGGTGGTTCCGTACAGCGCAATTCCGATCAGCAGGGCACCGAGGACGCTCACGCCGATTGCCAGGGGCGTCGCAGCGGCGGCAAAGGCACTCGGTACCGCCGCGCGATCGGTTGCATCGACCACCTCGTTCTCGGCGGACACAGCCTCGCTCACCGCCTGATCCAAGCGACCTGATACTCGAAGCTCAGCGGAATGGTCGAGCGCGGTAACCGCCGACGCACTGAATCGCGCTGCGGCAGCTGAACTGTCGGCCTCCGCAAGTCGAGCAGCTCGCGCCGACAGCCAGGGCGCCGCAATCCCGGACACCGCCAGCGCAACAGCCAGAATGAGTGCGGCCGGAACCGAGATGAACAACAGGATTCCCACCGCGGCGAAGGCGAGGGCAACCGAAACAGCAATCGGGATCAGCGCTTTGACGACGACGTCGCCCAGCGCGTCCACGTCGGAGCCCGTACGGGAGAGCAGGTCACCGCGTCGTAGTCCGGCGGCGGCCGCGGGATCTCCCGCTGCCAACTGCTGGTAGATCCTCGACCGCGCTGCGGTGGTGCCGCGCAATGCGACGTCGTGCGTCGTCAATCGTTCGAGATAGCGGAAGACACCACGTGAGATTCCCAACGCGCGTACGGCAACCACGGCGACGCTGAGATCGAGAACGGGAGGCATCTCCCACGCGCGCGTGATCAACCATGCGGACAGCGCCGCCAAGGCGAGTGCGCTACCGAGTGTTGCCACACCGGCGGCCACCGCCGTCAGTACGCGTCGTGGTCGAAGTTCCAGTAGCCGAAGAGCACGCAGAAGCGGATCGTGAGCGTCACTTCTCATGAGCGCGCACCTCGACGATCCGGTCAGCTGCGGCGAGCACACTCGGACGGTGGCCGATCACGACAACAGTGTCGCCGCGCTCCGCCCGTGCTCTCAGAGAAGCCAACACTGTCCCTTCCGAATCGGAATCGAGGTGAGCGGTGGGTTCGTCCAGGACAAGAACTGCGCGGTCGGAGGCGAGCACGCGTGTCAGCGCCAGTCGTTGTCGCTGCCCCAGCGACAAACCTGTGCCGCCGACGCCGATAACGGTCTCGACACCCGCAGGCAGCTCGGCCAATACCGCGTCGAATCCCGTCGCAGCAGCGGCGCGAGCCAATGCTTGCGCATCGACGACCCCGGTGAGATCGAGATTTTCACGAACGGTGCCGGGTAGGAGGACCGGATGTTGGGGAAGCCATGCCAACTGACTCCACCACGCGTGCTCGTCCAGGTCTCGGACATCGACGCCGGCGACCGTCACGCGGCCACTGCTCGGTTCGATCAGTCCGAGCAGCGCGTGCACTGCCGTCGACTTGCCGCAGCCGTTGGGACCGGTGAGCACGGTGATCGCCCCTGGTGACGCCACGGCGGAAAGTTGAGACGGTGCGACTCCCCCACGAGAGGTCACGCCGAGTCCGTCGAAGACGATGTCGGCGCCGCAAGCGACCACCGTCGTGCTACCACCCTCCGGTGCCGCAGAATCCGCCTCGATCACCTCGAATGCCTTGTCGGCTGCTGCCATTCCGTCCTCGGCGGCGTGGAACTGGGTTCCCACCATCCGAAGTGGCAGATACACCTCGGGCGCGAGGATCAACGCGACTATCCCCGGCTCGAGTGACATGTCCCCGTACACGAGTCGCAAGCCGATGCTCACGGCCACCAATGCGACGCAGAGTGTTGCGAGCAGTTCAAGCACCATCGAGGACAGGAACGCTACGCGCAGAGCAGACATGGTCGTCCGTCGATGGGCGTCACCGAGTTCACGGACACGCTCGGCAGGGCCTTGCTGACGACCGAGCGCTCGCAGCGTCGGCAGTCCGGCAAGTAGATCGAGCAGCTGCGAAGACAGCGTGGTCATCGCTGCCAACGTCTTCTCCGACTTACCCTTCGTCAGCAAGCCGATCAGAATCATGAAGATCGGGATCAGCGGCAGCGTCACGAAAATGATGACCGCGGACGTCATGTCCTGCACCGCAATGACTATCAGGGTGATAGGCGTCAGTGTCACCGACAGAACCAGAGCCGGAAGGTATCCCGTCAGGTACGGGCCGAGGCCGTCGACACCGCGGGTGACCACGGTCGCGATCTCGTCACGCCGAGGATCCAGATCGCGCGGACTCATCGCCGTCGCCGACGTCAGCACGCCGTTCTTGATCTCGGCAACGACGCGAGTCGACGCCCGGTGCGCATACCTGGTCTGCAACCAGGTCCCCAGAACCCTGACCGTCACAGCTGCGGCCAGAACAACCAATTCGGTTGTCCACGAAGAAACATCCACAGTTCGAGTGGTGATCACTCCGGCCAAGACTCGGCCGATCATGAGCGCCGCGACGATGACCATCACGACGTTCACCATCGACAGAGCGACCGTCAGGATCAGATAGCCGCGCGCAGAAGCGGAATGGCGCCACAGTCGCGGGTCGATCGGCCCCCGGCGACGCTCCCGAGTGGTGGGAGCGTCGCCTACTTCGATAGTCACGTGAATTCGACCGTCAGTTCTTTCGTGTTTCGAATCTTTTGTGATTGCGGGTTTGCCACTACCACGTCTTCTCCTTGAATCGCAGACCGATCGACGCCGGAATCTGCTTGGAGGAGATGCGCTGTCGGAACACCCAGTACGTCCAACCCTGGTAGATGATCACCACCGGCGTCATGAATGCCGCGGCCCACGTCATCACCTTGAGCGTGTACGGACTCGACGACGCGTTCTCGATGGTCAGGCTGTACGCCGGATCGAGCGTCGACGGCATGACGTTCGGGAACAGCGAGGCGAACAGCAGCACGACGGTGGCGATGACGGCCACACAGGTGAGAACGAAAGCCCAGCCTTCTCGCTCGGCCCGCGTCAGGAAGACGACGCCGATCAGTGCAGCAGCAGCGGCGGCTACCAGAATCCACGTCCATCCCTTGCCGTAGGCGAGCTGCGTCCACAGGACGAATCCGCCGGCGACAGGAATAGCCGGAATTGCGAGTCGTGCAGCAATTTTCACTGCGTCTTCACGAACCTCGTCTGCACTCTTGAGCGCCAGGAACACAGCGCCGTGGAGAGCGAACACCAGTGCGGTGGTCAGACCGCCGAGCAGTGCGTACGGATTGAGCAGATCGAAGAATCCCGACTCGACCTGCTTGTCGGCGTTGATCGCCACGCCCCGAACGATGTTCGCGAAAGCCACGCCCCAGAGAACTGCCGGGACCCAGGAGCCGAAGATGATGCCCCAGTCGCAGCGCTGACGCCATTTGTCGTCGTCGATCTTGCTTCGCCATTCGATGGCACAGATTCGAACGATCAAGGCCACCAGGATGATCAGCAGCGGTAGATAGAACCCGGAGAACAATGTCGCGTACCACTCCGGGAATGCCGCGAACATCGCGCCACCGGCGGTGATCAGCCACACCTCGTTGCCGTCCCACACCGGGCCGATCGTGTTGAGCGCCACCCGTCGACGCGTATCTGCCGGGAGGTCACTGCCTCTGCCGACAATCGGCATGAGCATTCCGACACCGAAGTCGAATCCTTCGAGGACGAAGTAACCGATGAACAGTACTGCGACGAGCACGAACCATACTTCTTGAAGTCCCATGATCGCCTCCTAGTACGCGAACGACAGTTGTTTGGGCTTGTCCGGATCTTCCGGCTCGTCATGATCCGTATCGCCCGGTGGATGCATGTCGTGCTCCAACGGACCTTCCTTCGCGTACCGCACGATCAGCTTGAACCAGACGACACCCAGCGCTCCGTACAGGAGGGTGAAGGTGATCAGCGAAGCCCAGACGGTAGCCGACGCGTGGTCCGAAACACCTTGGTCGACAGTCAGTCTGATCATGTCGACGCCGGTTGGATTGGGATGCACCACCCAGGGCTGACGGCCCATCTCGGTGAAGATCCAGCCCGCGCTGTTCGCCATGAACGGAGTGGGAATCGCGACGAGACTGAGGATTCCGAACCACTTCTGGTCCGGGACCCGCCCCTTACGTGTGACCCACAGTCCCGCGAGAGCCAGTGCTGCCGAACCGGCGGCGAGGCCGATCATGGCGCGGAAAGACCAGTACGTGACAAAGAGATTCGGTCGGTAGTTGCCCGGTCCGAAGTCCTGCTCCGCCTGCTCCTGCAGTTGGTTCACGCCTTGCAGTTCGACGCCGGTGAACTTGCCCTCGGCCAACCACGGTAGAACGAACGGCACCTTCAGAACGTGCGTCACGCTGTCACAGTTGTTGTGTGTACCGATGGTGAGAATCGAGAAATCCGGATCCATCTCGGTGTCGCACAGCGATTCTGCCGACGCCATCTTCATGGGTTGCTGCTGGAACATGAGCTTGCCTTGGACGTCACCGGTGTAGATGATGCCGATCCCGGCCACGATCATGACGAGCAAGGCGAATCGTGTTGCCGGGCGGTACATCGTTCGCGCGTCGGTTTCGAGACGCTCGGCCTCGGCGGCCTCAGCCTGCTTGGCGCGGCGCATGTTCCGCACCATCCACCAACCACTGATGCCGGCAACAAACGTCGCCGCCGTCAGGAAGGCGCCGGCAACCGCGTGCGGGAAGGCAGCAAGAGCGGTGTTGTTGGTCAACAGCTCCCAGATGCTGGTGAGTTCGGCACGACCCGTTTCAGGGTTGTACGTCGCACCGACCGGATGCTGCATGAACGAGTTGGCCGCGATGATGAAGAACGCCGACGCGTTGACGCCGATCGCCACGAGCCAAATGCACGCCAGGTGTACAAGTTTGGGAAGCCTGCCCCAACCGAAGATCCAGAGTCCGATGAAGACGGACTCCATGAAGAAGGCGACAAGGCCTTCCAACGCGAGTGGAGCTCCGAAGACGTCACCGACGAATCGCGAGTACTCGCTCCAGTTCATGCCGAACTGGAACTCCTGCACGATGCCGGTGGCTACACCGAGTGCGAAGTTGATGAGGAAAAGCTTGCCGAAAAACTTGGTGAGCCGATACCAGTGGTCCTTTTTGGTGACCACCCACATCGTCTGCATGATCGCGATCATCGGTGCAAGTCCGATGGTCAGCGGAACAAGGATGAAGTGGTAGACGGTAGTGATACCGAACTGCCACCTGGAGACGTCCAAAGTATCCATTGGCTACTCCGAGAGTAGGGCCCTGGGACAGGCTTCGGGGTTCGAGACGCGGGCAGTCGCTCGGCCCCTGCGGACACGGTACTGCTGTCCGGTTTGGACCGCAGGACTTTGCTACTACCAAATGTAGTAGAGACCTGTCGCGATTCCTATTCGCCTATCGCCCTGCTGAATCCGAATCAATTGCACGTTCAACCAATTCCGCGAATTCCTCGGAGACCTTCGGCTCTGGCAATGCGAGCCCGTCGAGTGTATTGACGCGTGCGGCCAGCGTGACGCTCGAAACCATCCACACTCCGTCGGCCGCAATCAAATCCGCAGGTCGGAGGGTTTCGTATCGGCAATCGAAGCGAGCACTGCCGGCAACGTCGAAGAGGGCACGCTGCGTCGTACCCATCAAAATGCCCTGTGCGGGAGGCGGTGTGATCAAAGTCCTGTCCCGAACGATCACCACCGTCGAGCGTGGCCCCTCCAACACATTGCCCTCGGAACTGACGAAGATCACATCGTCGGCACCCAAATTCGCCGCATATCGGAGCGCTGCCATGTTGGTTGCGTAGGACAACGTCTTCGCGCCCAGTAGCTGCCAGGGTGCCCGGGCAGAGAGATCGACCGAGAAACCTCGCTCGAGAGTCATCACCGACAGCCCCGATTCGCGGACCTGTCTGACCCGATCGGCCACCGGACCGACCATCACGAAGGCTGTCGGCTTGTCGCCGCTCTCACGGCCGCGGGTCAGAACAAGACGAAGAGCGCCTTCCTTCTCTGTCCCCCACTCCTCGGCTGCAATCTCGATCGCCAGACGCCAGTCATCGAGAACGGGGGCGGGCAGACCCAGTGCCCGCGCGCTCAGAACCAGTCGACTCAGATGTCCCTCGACCACCCGCGCCCTACCGTCGCGTACCAACAGCGTCTCGAAGACTCCGTCGCCGCGCACCACCGCCAGGTCGTCGGCGTGCAGAAACGGTGCGTCAGCATCGAGCACCTCATGGTCGAGAGTCACCAATACGCGATCAGGCATGCCATCAACCCTAACGATCCGCCAAGCCGCCGGGGCCGCCCTGTAACCGCGATCCCGCCCACACTCCTAGACTGGTCTTGTGGTCGACAACGCTCTTGTGCCCAACAGCCCACTTCTGACTTCCCCCGGCGCGGTCACCGCACCGGACGGTTCGGCCGACATCGGTGTCGCATGGCACTACGGCGATCCCCTCGGTGAACAGCGAACCGCGCAGCGCGCAGCAGTGGTGGTCGACCGCAGTCACAGATTCGTGATCGCCATTCCCGGCGACGAACGCCTCACGTGGCTGCACACGATTTCGAGCCAGCACATCGCCGCGCTCCCCGACGGCAAGAGTGCCGAGAACCTGAGCCTGGATGTCAACGGACGCGTCGAGCACCACTTCGTGCAGACGGACCTGGCCGGTGTCACCTGGATCGACACCGAAGCCGACCGCGGACCCGACCTCCTCTCCTTCTTGAAGAAGATGGTGTTCTGGTCCAAGGCCGAACCTCGAGACGGCAACGAACTCGCGGTATTGAGCCTGGTCGGTCCCGAATCCCCGGCTGTCCTCTCCGCGATCGGCGTGCAGACACCAGCCGATGCCTACGACGCTCTCGCGCTGGCCGACGGCGGGTTCGTCCGCCGCATGCCGTGGCCCACCGAGGACTCTTTCGATCTGCTCGTCCCACGTGAGCAACTAGCGGCGTGGTGGACCAAGCTGACCGATGCCGGTGCCAAGCCCGCCGGAAGTTGGGCCTTCGAGGCGCTCCGCGTCGAAGCGAGGAGGCCTCGCCTAGGACTGGACACCGACGAGCGGACGATCCCGCACGAGGTCCACTGGATCGGCGGGCCGGCCGAACACGGCGCCGTCCACCTCGACAAGGGCTGCTACCGCGGTCAGGAAACCGTCGCCCGGGTTCACAATCTCGGCAAGCCCCCGCGCCATCTCGTCATGTTGCACCTCGACGGCAGCGCCGAAGCGGTCCCGGAACCGGGTGACCCGATCACGGCGGGCGGACGAGCAGTCGGACGTGTCGGGACCGTCGTCAATCATCACGAACTCGGCCCCATCGCGCTCGCTCTGATCAAGCGCAACATTCCGGTCGACACCGAACTGATGGCCGGCCCCAGCGCTGCGTCCATCGATCCGGATTCGATCGTCGCGGACGACGCACCCCAGGCCGGACGTGAGGCTGTCAACCGATTGCGCGGAAAGTGACGGGCATGGTCGACGCGGTCTGCGTCGTCCACACCGAACGTGACAGTGGCGTCAGGCGAGTCCCCCGGACCGCGATCGACAAGCGTCCCGTCGACGGCCGCGTAGCGGTCGGCCGACTCGGCCTGGGTGGCGACTACGTCTGCGACACCGAGTTCCACGGCGGCGCCTTCCAAGCTGTCTACGCGTATCAGCGCGACGAAGCGCAGCGATGGTCGGACGAGTTGGGCCGACCGCTCGCCCCGGGGTGGTTCGGCGAGAACCTCCACATCAGCGGAATGCTCGTCACGGACGCCGTGATCGGCGAGCGTTGGCACATCACCGGAGCCGAGGCGTCGGACGTTCTCGAACTCGAGGTAACCGCTCCCCGCGTCCCGTGCGGCACCTTCGGCATCTGGGCCGCGGAAAAGGGCTGGGTCAAAAGATTCACCGAGCGGACCGACGTCGGCGCCTACCTTCGCGTCAACCGGACCGGCACGATCGCCGCGGGCGACTCGGTCACCCGAGTCCACGTACCGGATCACGGAGTGACTGTTCGAGAAGTCTTTGCCGGAACCGACCCCGAGAGACTCCGACGGCTCCTCGCAGAACACACCGATCTTGCACCGAACGTCGCCGCGCGCGTCCAGAGGTTCGTCGAACAAGCAGAAGCGCAGGTGCACTCGTGAGTATCGAATTGGTGGAAGTGGTCCGCTCCGGATTCCGCGAATGCGTGCATCGCGGATCGGCCGTCATTCTCGGCGCAGACGGCGAGGTCGTTGTCGGACTTGGGGAAATTCACACACCCATCTACCCGCGCTCGGCGAACAAGCCGCTGCAAGCCGTCGCTGCGCTTCGTAACGGCTTTGCACCCACCAGTCCGGAAGAGTTGGCCGTCGCGTCGTCCTCACATGCGGGCGAGGCCGATCACATCGAACTGGTCGCCGCGCTTCTCGCTCGCTACCAACTCGGTGTCGACCAGTTGCAGTGCCCCTCCGATCTGCCGGGCAACGAACTGGCCCGAGCCGAACTGATCGCAGCGGGCGAGCTTCCCAGTCCGATCTACATGACCTGCTCGGGCAAGCACTCCGCGATGCTCGCGACGTGCGTCGTGAACGACTGGCCACTCGAGACGTACATGGAGCCGACCCATCCCCTCCAACTCGCGATCCAGGAGACGATCTTCGATCTCAGCGGCGAGGAAGAGCAGGAACTCGGCATCGACGGTTGTGGTCTCCCGATCGTCCCGCTTTCGCTCACGAACCTGGCTCGGGCATTCGGACGCCTGCCCTCGGCTGAGCCGGACTCCCCCGAACGGGCTGTGGCCGACGCGGTCCGCGAAAACCCCTTCCTCGTCTCGGGCACGGGCCGCAACGATCAGCGCCTGATGTCCGCCGTGCCGGGGCTGTTCTCCAAGACCGGATACGACGGCATCTACGCCGGAGCGCTTCCCGACGGTTCCGCTTTTGCCCTCAAGATCGACGACGGCCACGAGCGGGCGCTCCTGCCATTGGCGGCAGCTCTGCTCAAGCGAATGAACACCGAGTGGACCGAGGAATTGGCGGCTCTCGCATCCGCTCCGGTCTTCGGCGGCGACGCCCGAGTGGGGACGATTCGCGCAATTCCCGGAAACTTCTGAGCAGTTCTCACAAAGTTCTGACGAGTTCTTTCAGCATCCTGGCAGCTCGCGGCCATAGTGAGAGCAATCAGACACGGCGGTGAGGCGTTCGTGGAAGCGGAAGCGACTTTTCCACGCTAGAGTGTGTGTCAGGAAACTTACACACTCAAACGGGGCCGCCAAATTCCCCAGGCCGCCCCGCGAAAGCGCGAGGGGGTCAGCCATGGGCCGCGGCCGGGCTAAGGCAAAGCAGACCAAGGTTGCACGCGAATTGAAGTACAGCGTACCGACCACGGATTTCGACAGCCTGCAAAGAGAGCTCGCAGGTGGATCGACCAACTCGCATCGGAGCAGTGTCCGATCGGACCAGACTTCCGATAGGGAAGGGCATGCGCGAGAGGACGACTACGACGACTGGCGGCGTTGACCGCGCACTGCCACCGCGCAGACTGTGAAATGAGGAAGAGCTGATCGCTCTTCCTCATTTTTGCGTTCCATTTTCTGCCCCGCGCCTGCTTGTACGGACACACAAAACTGCCCCACCGGATCTCTCCGATGGGGCAGCTGACGTTGCGGCCTAGAAGCGCGGGTGGTCTCCGGCCAGGAACGCACGCTCTGCAGCGGCGTCCGACGCCTTCTTGACGCTACCGAGCGTCCAGCAGTCGATGTGGCGTGCAGTCAGGACGGCAAGTGCGCGGTCGACGTCCTCGGGCGCCACGACGGCAACCATGCCGACACCCATGTTGAAGGTCTGCTCCATCTCGGCGCGCTCGACGCGTCCGCGCTGCGCGATCATCGCGAACACCGGAGCGGGGCTCCAGGTTCCGCGATCGAGTTCGGCGACCAAGCCCTTGGGCATGACGCGTGCAAGGTTGTTGGCGAGGCCGCCACCGGTGACGTGGCAGAAGGTGCGCACGTCGGTCTCGGCAGCGAGTGCCAGGCAGTCCTTGGCGTAGATCTTCGTGGGCTCGAGCAGTTCCTCACCGAGCGTGCGGCCGAACTCGTCGACGTGTGCGCTCAGGTTCATGCGGTCGATCTCGAGCAGGACCTTGCGGGCCAGCGAGTAACCGTTGGAGTGCAGTCCCGACGAGCCCATGGCGATGACGACGTCGCCGGGGCGAACGCGGTCCGGTCCGAGCAGCTTCTCGGCCTCCACGACACCGACGCCGGTGGCGGAGAGGTCGTAGTCACCGTCAGCCATGATGCCGGGGTGCTCGGCGGTCTCGCCACCGAGGAGAGCGCAACCGGCCTGGATGCAGCCCTCGGCGATGCCGCTGACCAATTCCGCGACGCGCTCGGGGATGACCCGGCCGACAGCGATGTAGTCCTGAAGGAACAGCGGCTCGGCGCCACAGACGACGAGGTCGTCGACAACCATGGCGACGAGGTCGAGTCCGACCGTGTCGTGCTTGTCCATCGCCTGCGCGACAGCGAGCTTGGTTCCGACGCCGTCGGTCGATGCGGCGAGCAGCGGCTCCTTGTAGTCACCCTTGAGGGAGAACAAGCCGGCGAAACCACCGAGGCCACCCATGACCTCGGGGCGGCTGGCCTTCTTGGCCAGAGGGGCGAAGAGTTCCACCGCCCGGTCGCCTGCGGCGATATCGACTCCTGCTGCCGCGTAGGAGGCGCCTGCGGTGCGGTGACTGTCCTCGGTCATCGGGTTACTACTCCAGCCTTGTATTTCTCGCGAGCACGTATTGCTCGTGCACAGGTAAGTGGTCTTGCAATGTGAAGTGTTTGCAATCCTCGTGACGCGAGATGGATCGTTCGACTCGAGACCCAGAGCGCGCACACAAATACCGACGATTACGCCCATACGCTACCGGACCGGCCCCCTCGGTGAGACCTCGCGTACCCCGAGACGTCAGTTCTGCAGCCGCGCACCGATCGAGGAGTGCAGCGCTCGCAGACTGTTCTGCCCGAGTGCAACGGTCTCGGATTCGATGTGTTTGAGGAGGTGCCCGTCGTGGACGACCTTCTCGCTCGACTGGATCAGCACCGTGCCGGCTCCGGTGAAATCGAACTGGCGTTCTTCACCGGTATTCGCGCCGAACATGCTTCCCCGAACCGCGCCCAGGAAGCTCTGCATCCAGTCCGCATCGAAGTGATGGGACGGCGACGGGCAGTCGGCCCAACCCACCAACGCCTGCGGGTCGATGCGCAGCGGCGGCTCCGCGAACATGACCGGGCCGTTGGACGACGCCAGGAACTTGCCCGTTCCCAGCAGCGTCAAAAAGCCTGGGACGATGGACTGTTTGAGGTCCAGGCTCGTCTCGAAGGCGAGGAGATTGGCCGCGCGAATCGTGAGGTTGCCGTCGTCGAGGTCGTAGGAATTGATGTTGAATCCGCGGTCGCCGAGGATCAACTTGCCCTGCCCCTGGGCGAGCACCCAGTCGTCCGCGTAGAGCGGCGAAGAGAACCTGGCCGCGACGATCGCCGTCATGCTCGTGCGCCCGAGCGGCTCGAAGTTGATGCTTCCGTAGTACGCGATCATCGCGCCCTTGGACGTGAACCACGGTTGTCCGGCCATCTCGACGCAGAAGGCGTAGTCGTTGCCCGGGACGTTGTCGTTGGCGGGCAGAGTTGCCGGATTGTGAATTTCGATACCCATGCTCGTTGCCCTCTCAGAACTTCTGCTCGGACGCCTGGACCCAGACGGTGCCGGCGCCGGTCATCTTCAGCTGGATGGACTCCCCCGAGCCCTTGCCGACGGCCTCGCGCCAGCCGACGTTCGCGGAGATGTCGACGTTGATCTGACCGATGTGGCACACGTATGCCTGCGGGTCGACGACGACCTGAGGATTGTTCGGACCGACCTGCAACGGAATCGCGCCCCCGTGCGAGAGAACCGCGACGCTTCCCTGGCCGTGCAACTGCGTCGTGAACAGTCCTTGACCGGTCATCGCTCCGCGTACCGCTCCGCGCACACCGCCCTGCGACGTGAGAGCGACTATCGAACTCTGGAGGTAACCGTCGTGTGCGAGGAGTCGGTCGGCTTCGACCGTGAGCATCGACGAACCGTCGAGGTGGATGACCTCGACATACAAGCCGGCATGCCCGTAGAAGACCTCACCGTTTCCCTCGGCCGCCATCATGCGTGCATGCTCGCCGGACATCATGCGGCCGGCCATCCCGGCGATACCGCCCATGTTCGGCATGGCGCCTGGCCCACCGCCCATGCTGTGCGGGATGAAGCGGACGTCACCGGTGTAGTAGAGCATCGACCCGGTGCGGGCGAGCACGTTCTGGCCAGGCGCGAGGGTCGACTTGACGACCTTGCTGTTCACCAATTCCAACGGCATGGTTCAGCGCTCCTCGGGCTGGATGTAGACGACTCCGGATCCGTCGAATCGCAGCGAGAACGCTTCACCGCTGCCACCGCCGATCGCGGAGCGCCAGGTGACGTCGGTGACGAAGCTCTGGTTGAGCTGGCCGCGGTGAGCGACGAATGCGTCGGGATCGGCAACCAGCGGATACTGCGGGCTGACTTCGAGCGCGATGATCGGTCCGCCCTTCGACAGCACGGCCACCAGACCGGTGCCGCTGACGACCGTCGTGAACAAGCCCTGTCCGGAACCTGCGCCGCGGAGGCCGGCAAATTTCACATCGGTTCGCAGCTGTCCGACCAGTGCGAGCAACTGTGACGCTTCCACGTGCAGAGCGTCGTTGTTGAGTTCGATGATCGTGATGTCCTGGGCGTCGACCGCGAAGTAGACGGTGCCTTGTCCGCTGACTTCCATCAGGGACAGTGATTCACCTGCCGCCTTCTGTTTCAGCGCGGCACGTAACCCTCCGCCACCGCCCATACCGGCGTTCTTGAAGGTGATCGCCCCCTCGTACGCCACCATCGAACCGTTGATCGCTTTGATGGTGTCCCCCACCAGGTCTGCGACCAGTACCCGGTGCCCATCCATTCTCAGTTGCGCCACGGAGGGCACTATGCCAGATGCTCACGACGTATGCCGTGTCGTCGAACGGAAAGTCGTGGAACAGAAAATCTGCCGCCCACATGTTGTGGACGGCAGATTCTCGGCTATCGATTTTCGGCGCTTTGCAGCTTTCGGTGTTCAGGGGCGGCTGAGCGCGCTCGCGTTGTCGTTGTCGCGAGTGGCCGTCGAACCTGCGGTGCTCTCGAGCATCCCCTCGAGGACGTTCTTGCCGATCGACGTTTCCTTGGGAAGCGCGATCGGGTAGGTCCCGTCGAAGCATGCGGCGCACAGACGGCTGGCCGGCTGCTCGGTCGCGGCGATCATGCCTTCGGTGGAGATGTATCCGAGCGTGTCCGCTCCGATGGAACGACGCACACCGTCGAGCATTTCCTCGAACGTCGCATCCTGTCCGCCTGCGCCGTTGGCAATCAATTCGGCCGGTGAGGCGAAGTCGATGCCGTAGAAGCAGGGCCACTTGACCGGCGGCGAGGCGATACGGACGTGAATTTCAAGGGCGCCGGCTTCGCGGAGCATCCGGATGAGCGCACGCTGAGTGTTACCGCGGACGATCGAATCATCCACCACCACAAGCCGCTTGCCGCGGATGACTTCCTTGAGCGGGTTGAGCTTGAGCCTGATACCGAGCTGACGGATCGTCTGCGACGGCTGGATGAAGGTACGGCCGACGTAAGCGTTCTTCATCAAACCCTGGCCGTAAGGAATGCCCGAACCCTGGGCATACCCGACGGCGGCGGGGGTGCCGGACTCGGGAACGGGGATGACCAGATCGCCTTCGGCGGGGTGCTCGCTGGCGAGCAGACGGCCGATCTCGACGCGGGTCGAGTGGACCGAACGGCCACCGATGACGCTGTCGGGACGTGCGAGGTAGACGTACTCGAAGACACAACCCTTGGGAGTCGGGTTCGCGAAACGCGAGGAGCGGACGCCGTCTGCGTCGATCGCGAGAAGCTCACCGGGTTCGATGTCGCGAACGAACGACGCGCCGACGATGTCGAGGGCTGCGGTCTCGCTGGCGACTACCCAACCGCGGTCGAGTCGACCGAGGCAGAGCGGGCGGATGCCGTGCGGATCGCGCGCTGCGTACAGCGTGTGCTCGTCCATGAAGGTGAGGCAGAACGCGCCCTCCAACGTGGGAAGCAATTCCATCGCGGCCTGTTCGATGGTGCTGTCGCCGGCAGCGTGTGCCAGGAGACCACCGATGAGGTCGGAGTCGGAAGTCGCGGCATTGGGGCGCTTGTCGTTGACCAGGCCGGCTGCACGGGTGCGGCTCGCGAGTTCAGCGGTGTTGACCAGGTTGCCGTTGTGGCCGAGCGCGATGCCGGTACCGGCAGTGGTCGTACGGAAGATGGGCTGCGCGTTCTCCCACGTCGTGGAACCGGTGGTGGAGTAACGGCAATGTCCGACGGCGACATGTCCTGGCATCGCTGCGAGAGTCTGCTCGTCGAATACCTGGCTGACCAGGCCGAGATCCTTGAACACCAACACCTGGGAGCCGTCGGCTACCGCAATGCCGGCAGCTTCTTGACCACGGTGCTGAAGTGCGTACAGGCCGTAATAAGTGAGCTTCGCCACATCCTCTCCCGGCGCCCAGACGCCGAATACACCGCATTCTTCGCGGGGCTCGTTCTCGTCCTCGTCGGACGGGTTCGAAGCGAGGAGATTTGGACTGTTGACCGACAGATCGGCACGAGTCACCGGGCGCTCCCTTTGTGGGCAGGGGTTGGGGGGCATCCACAGTCTACGGCCATTTTGGGACACACTTCCCCTGAGGGCAGCCTTGGGCCTCAGATCACGCCGAAGCGAACCGGATGGTCTCTGTCACTACGCCAACCGGAGCAGTGGGAGCCAGTGCGCAATTTCGGGGGCGCGGCTACCTGATGCGTCGACTCGTCCGTCACCTGCGGCCTCGGAGAACTCGAGCAATCCGGTGACCATCTGCAACCACGTGCGAGCGTCCGTCTCGACGACGTTGGGCGGGGTTCCGCGCGTATGACGTGGACCTTCGATGCATTGCACGGCGACAAACGGCGGCACCCGCACCTCGACGCTCGATCCGGGGGCGATCTGTTCGAGAGTGCGCGCACTCATCTTCACTGCGGCGCCGAGTTCAGCGCGAGAAGGCTTCGGAAGTTCCGGATCGCGAAGCCACGGGCCGACAGCCAGGACTGCGGCACGGAATTCGGCGGGGTCGACGGCGCGGCGGGGCGGCATCAGTTCACTCCCTGTCTTCGAGTAGCGATACGAACGGCAAGTGCGCCACCGGCATTGGTCGCGAGGTGCAGCAATGCCGGTGCGAGGACGCTGCCACCCCTGCGATGCAGCCACTCGAACAGCAGTGCCGACGCGCCGGTGAATGCCACTGCAGCGGGAACGTTGTCGCCGGCACCGCGGGCCGGGGCGACGTGCCACAACCCAAAAGTCAGTGCATGAACAGCCTGCGCGGTGGGACGGTTCAGCTCACGATTCCAGACTGCGGACATCGCGCTACGGAACAACAGTTCCTCGGAAAGCACCGTGCCGAAGGGGATGTGCAAGATGATCCATTCGAGGAAGTCCTCACGGCCGTCTGCTCGCTCGTCGGCAGCGAGTGTCGCACGCAAGGACGGGACAACCAGAGCGGCGCTGTAGCCGGTGAGGACCGCCCCGGCCGCGGCTCCGCCGAACTGGGCACCACCACGAATTCCGGTGTGTGCCAATCCGAGTTCCTCGCGGGTGTAACCACGTGCGAGTAAGACTCCGATGGCCGACAGACCGGCCGCGGTGTTGACCACGGCGCGAGCGCGAGGCGAAAGACCGAATGCCGGAAGCACGACGTTGCTCCAGGTGATCGCGGCGGCGGAGAGCGCGATCGAGGCGACTCCCCTCACTTCTCGGGGCCCTCGGATTTCACGGCGACAACCAACGCCGACCGCACCCGCTCGGTTTCTGCGGCCGTCCATCCCTCGGGCTGGGCGACGCTGATCCAGGCGTCCAGAACGGAGGTTCCGTAATTGTGACCGTGACCGTCCGGAACTCCCGCGGCGTTACCGAGGTCTGCAGACACCTGCCAGAACGTCACGACCGGGAACCATTTCATCGACGGTGAGCGGTCGAATCCCGGTACTTCCTTGAGCCACTCGGGCCGGTTGAACATGAGGTCGGGTGACCACCACACCACCGGATCGGAAGGATGCTGGACAAACAGAACTCGCGGCTGCGGCCACGTCATACCGTCGGTCGGAATGTCTGCGGAGCGATCCGCGAACCGGACTCCGGCCAGACCGTCCGCGTACACGGGCGCCACTTCGGGAGTGCCGGGATCGCGCCTCTTCTCGATCGAACGCCACAACTGCGTCGCGTTCGGTGGACCTACCCACAGAATTCCGTCGGCGGTATCGCGCGCCGCTTGCAGTGTGTCGAATGCCCCCGCGCCAGCCATGACGCCGAGGCTCTCGCCGTAGACCATGAACTTCGGCCTGGTGGCTTCCGGTTCCTGAAGCCATCTTTCGTGTACCCGCTCGATCAACAGACGACCGGCAGCTTGCGCCTTCTCCTGGTCTGCGAGGAACGAGATCCAACTCGGCAGGTACGAGTACTGGCTGGCGACGAGAGCAGTGTCGCCGCCATGTACAAGCTCGATTGCCTGTGCCGCAGTGGGATTGACCCACCCTGTACCTGTCGTCGGAATGACCACGAGGACCTTGCGTTGGAAGGCGCCGGTTCGCTCCAGTTCCTTGATGACCAGATCCATACGCTCTTCGGGATCTTCGGCGCTTTCGAGTCCGGCATACACGCGAATCGGATCCATCGCAGGGTTACCGGTTGCCGCTTCGAGTTCCTGGGCGTCCAGTCCACGCGAGACGAAGTTGCGCCCCTCGAACCCCAATGTGTCCCAGGGAGCAGCAGATTCGGGGCTGCCCGATTTCATCGGATCCTGCGGTTCGACGACGCCGTCTCGAGTGGTCGAGTTCTGCAGACTGAAGATCGAGTTGGTCGCGGCATAGATTCCGCGGACGAGGACGCCGTCGACCAACATGAAGAACAGAACGGTGACAACCAGGACGCCGACACCATTGGCCACAGACCGCGACCAGTGGAACCGCCGCATCAGCTGTCGGGCAATCAGTTTCACCAGATCGTGGAGGACCCGCCAGATCGAGATGAGCAGGCCGCCGATGAAGAGGCTCAATCCGAGGGTTCGGATGTAGCCGGAGGTGGTCGTGCCTTCGGCGTCGGTCAGCGCCGCAATTTCGCGTTGCCACCCGGCGGCGTAGACCAACATGATGATCGCCGCGACGATGGATGCGACCGGTACGAAGACCTTGATCGCGGAAGGCACCGGCTCGGGGAGGGGCCACCACCGTCGACCGCTGAGCAGGTATCGCTCCACAGCCCAACCGATCGCGGTGCCGACGCCGTAGCCGATGGCCGAGTTGATGCCGCCGATCAGACCCTGGAAGAGCCAATCGCGCGGCAGCAACGACGGCGTCAGAGACCAGCAGAAGAAGAACGCGGCAAACGCGATGCCGGTGAAGTCGAGTTTGAGGAGCCCCCACGCCCACTCGGTGAAGCGGTTGTCGAACTTCTCGAGAGATGCGGGAACAGCCAGCCGCAGGTGGTGTTCCTGCGGCTGGCTGTCAGACGAAGTAAGTTCTCCGGAATCGACCATCTATCACCCGAACAGTGCGGGCAGCGTTCCCTCGAAGGCCTCACGGAGCTTAGCCATCGTGACGGAGAAGTGTCCCTGGACCTCGACGGAGTCGCTGCCCTCGTCGACGACCCCGATACGCGTCCACGGCAAGCCGCGAGCGGTGCACATACCGGTGAAGCGGGTCTCCTCGGTGCGAGGAACCGCAACCAGGACGCGTCCGGACGATTCCGAGAACAGGGTCACGAACGGATCTGCGCCCTCGGGAATCAGGATGCGGCAACCGGTTTCACCGGCCAGCGCGGCTTCGACGACAGCCTGGGCCAGTCCACCCTCGGAGAGGTCGTGAGCTGCGGTGACCAGTCCGTCACGCGAGGAGGCGAGCAGGATGTCCGCAAGCAGCTGCTCCCGGGCGAGGTCGACCTTCGGCGGCACGCCACCGAGGTGACCGTGCTCGACCTGCGACCAGATGGAACCGTCGAACTCGTCGTGGGTGTCGCCGAGCAGGATCAGCGTCTCGCCAGGCTCGAGTCCGAGGCCCGTCGGGATACGGCGGTGAACGTCGTCGATCACACCGAGGACGGCAACCACCGGCGTCGGCAGGATGGCCGTGGATCCGGTCTGGTTGTAGAAGCTGACGTTGCCGCCGGTGACGGGGATGCCGAGGGTGGCGCAGCCGTCGGCGAGGCCGCGAACGGCCTGCTGGAACTGCCACATGACACCCGGGTCCTCGGGCGAACCGAAGTTCAAGCAGTTGGAGACGGCCTTGGGCGTTGCGCCCGTGACTGCCACGTTGCGGAAAGCCTCGGCCAACGCGAGCTGCGCACCGGTGTACGGATCGAGCGCGGTGTAGCGGCCCGAAGCGTCGGTGGACAGTGCGATTCCGCGTCCGGTCTTCTCGTCGATGCGGATGACACCGCCGTCGGCGTTCTCGGCCAGGACGGTGTTACCGCGGACGTAGCGGTCGTACTGCTCGGTGATCCACTTGCGGCTGCACAGGGCAGGCGAGGCGATCATCTTCAGCAGGGTCGCTTCGAGCTCGGCGTCGGTTTCGGGACGCTTCAGTCCGGCGGTCGTGTTCGCGATCAACGCGTCCTGGCTTGCCGGGCGCTCTACGGGACGGTTGTAGACCGGGCCTTCGTGAGCGACGGTGCGCGGGGGAACGTCGACGACGGTCTCGCCGTGCCAGGAGATGGTGAGGTGCTCACCGTCGGTGACCTCGCCGATGTCGGTGGCCAGGACGTCCCACTTCTTGCAGACCTCCATGAACGCATCGACGTTCTCGGGCGTGACCACGGCGCACATGCGCTCCTGCGATTCGCTGGAGAGCACCTCGGCGGGGGTCATGCCGGTGGCGCGCATCGGAACCTTCTCGAGGTTGATGTGCATGCCGCCGTCACCGGCTGCAGCCAGCTCGGAGGTGGCGCAGGACAGTCCGGCGCCGCCGAGGTCCTGGATACCGACAACGAGGCCGGCCTTGTAAAGGTCGAGACAGCACTCGATGAGCACCTTCTCGGTGAAGGGGTCGCCGACCTGAACCGCAGGGAGCTTCTTACGTCCGCCGGTGTCTCCACCCTCGTCGTCGAACGTCGCCGACGCGAGGACCGAGACGCCGCCGATGCCGTCGAGACCGGTGCGTGCGCCGAACAGGATGATCTTGTTGCCTGCACCCGAAGCGAAGGCCAGATGCAGATCCTCGACGCGCATGACGCCGGCTGCCAGTGCGTTGACCAGCGGGTTGCCTGCGTAGGACTCGTCGAAGACCGTCTCGCCGCCGATGTTGGGGAGGCCGAGGGAGTTTCCGTATCCACCGACACCACGCACGACACCGTCGACGACGCGACGGGTATCGGGGGCGTCGGCAGCACCGAACCGAAGCTGATCCATGACGGCGATCGGACGAGCACCCATGGCCATGATGTCGCGGACGATGCCACCGACACCGGTTGCCGCACCCTGGTAGGGCTCGACGTACGAGGGGTGGTTGTGGCTCTCGACCTTGAACGTGACTGCCCAGCCGTCACCGATGTCGACGACGCCGGCGTTCTCGCCGATACCGGCCAGCATGTTGGCGCGCATCTCGTCGGTGGTGGTCTTGCCGAAGTATCCGAGGTGGACCTTCGAGGACTTGTACGAGCAGTGCTCGCTCCACATCACCGAGTACATCGCCAGTTCGGCGTCCGTGGGACGGCGGCCCAGGATCTCCTTGATGCGTGCGTATTCGTCGTCCTTGAGACCGAGCTCCTTGAACGGCTGAGCGGCATCGGGATCAGCCGATGCGTGCGTGACGGTATCGACCTGGTGAGCAGACACTGGAGAGTGGTCCCTTCCCTACGGGAGTCAAGAGGCAAGCCGGCGCGGAGCGGGACACCACGAATGTGCCCAACGAAAGAACGTGCCGGGGGACAGTCTATCGGTGTGGGCCGACGACTTCCGCAGACGGCAGCACCCGCAACACCTCCGGGCCTGCGAAGTATCGCCCGTCACACCCGCCCCGGTTTGGGTAATCCGGTCGGTTTTCTTAAGGTCAGGCCGGTTCATTCTTTCCCTCGAAAGGTCTCGCATGCCCCAGGATGTTCGTCAAGCCGACCTCACGGCACAGTCCCAGTCGGTGACCACTCCCCTCACTCCGGCTGCAATTTTCCTGGTCGCGACCGTGAGTCCGGGTGGCGAGAACACCACACGAGAACTGCTCGCCGATGTCGCCGGTCTGCAGCGGGCTGTGGGGCTGCGCGTCCCTGGATCGGGTTTGGACGTCGTGACGAGCATCGGTTCGCTGGCCTGGGATCGACTGTTCGCCGGTCAGCGCCCTGCGCTGCTGCACCCCTTCACCGCTTTGCAGGGTGACGTTCACTCGGCGCCGTCGACTCCCGGTGATCTGCTCTTCCACATCCGCGCGATGAGTATGGACGCGTGTTTCGAGGTGGCTCGGCAGATCACGAAGCGACTGCACGGCGCGGCCACGGTGGTCGACGAGGTTCACGGCTTCCAGTACTTCGAGAACCGCGACCTCATCGGCTTCGTCGACGGCACCGAGAATCCGGTCGGCCGCGACGCCGTCGCCGCAGTGACCGTCGGCGACGAGGATCCTGCGTTCACCGGCGGCAGCTACGTCCATATCCAGCGCTACATCCACAAGATGCGCGATTGGGAAGCAATCACCGTCGACGAGCAGGAGCGTGTGATCGGGCGCAGCAAGCTCGAGGACATCGAGATGACGTCCGACGTGAAGCCGGCCAACTCGCACGTCGCGCTCAACGCGATCAAGGACGAGAACGGCAAGGCTCTAGAGATCCTGCGTGCCAACATGCCGTACGGGCGCCTCGGTGACGACGAGATCGGCACCTTTTTCATCGGCTACTGCCGCACGCCTGCGATCACCGAACGGATGCTGGAGAACATGTTTCTCGGCGACCCCCGCGGCAACTACGACCGACTACTCGACTTCTCGACGGCCGTGACGGGCTCGATGTTCTTCACACCGAGCGCCGACTTCTTCGAGGGTCTCCCGGCCGCACCCGCCGGGCTCTCAGCACTTTAACTACGCGACCTCTAACTTCGAGGCGTGAGGAAGGCACCGAGCGCGTCGGCATACATGCGGACGTCTGCCGCGCCCATCAACTCGCGGGCCGAGTGCATCGCGAGCTGGGGCGCGCCGACGTCGACGGTGGACAGTCCGGTCCGTGATGCCGTGATGGGTCCGATGGTGGAGCCGCACGGCAGATCGGCGCGGTGGACGTAGCGCTGCATCGGCACTCCCGCCTGATCACACGCGAGCGCGAATTCGCCTGCACCGGCCGCATCGGTGGCGTATCGCAGGTTCTGGTTCACCTTGAGTACAGGCCCACCGTTGATCTCGATCCGATGAGCGGGCTCATGGCGGTCCGGGTAGTTGGGGTGCGTCGCGTGAGCCATGTCGCCCGACGCACACACCGAGCCCGCCATCGCCTGCAGGAATTCTTCGCGGCCACCACCGCGCCCCAACACGATCCGTTCGAGCACGGTGTTCAGCAGATCTGAGAAAGCTCCACGGTCGGACATGCTGCCGACCTCTTCATGATCGAAGAGTGCGAGCACCGGGACCTGCTGACCGGGCGACTCGACTGCGGCCAGAAGTGCTTGTGTCCCTGCATAACACGTGCCCTGATTGTCCAGCCGAGGGGCGCTGACCAATTCCTTGTCCACCCCCACGACTGCGCTGGGCGCAAGATCGTGTGTCATCAATTCCCAGCCGAGAACCGACGACGCGGCTACACCCGCACGCTCGGCGACAAATCCGATGAACGACTTGGGTTTCGAACCCACTCCCCAGATTCCGTTGACGTGCCGCTGCGGATCCAGCGTCACGCCCTTGCGATCTTCGGACAGGTGGATAGCCAACTGCGGAACACGCAGAATCGGGTCGTCGATGCGAACCAGCTTCTGCTCCACCGTGTTTCCCACCCGGACACTCAATCGGCCGGAGATACCGAGATCGCGGTCGAGCCAAGAGTTCAGCCACGCACCGCCATACGGTTCGAGGCCCACCATCTGCCACCCGGCCGAAGTGAGGTCGGGATGCTGTTTGACCCGCAGATTCGGGCTGTCGGTGTGACCTCCGACGATCCGGAACGGAGCGGTGTTTCCCACGCCCTCGGTGCTCCAGGCAATCAGCGAACCACCGCGCACGAGGAAGTACCGTCCGGGCTCGGCGGGCCACGACTGCGTTTCGTGGACTTCGACGAACCCGCCGGCCGTCAGCTCGGTCGCCACCGTCGCGCACACATGGAACGGCGACGGTGACGAATCGACGAAGCTGCACAGGCCGACTGCGTCGGCCCCGGTCCGAGAAGTCTGAGAAGTCATGCCCCTCATCATGCCCGAATCGGTGCCCGCGAAATCAGTGGGCACGAAATCAGTGGGCGCGAATCGGGTGAGCTCAGAACCTGTCAGCTCAGGCGTGAGGACCGGACACGCAGAACTGGTTCCCATCAGGATCGAGGAGCGTCACCCAACGGAAACCGTCCATGTTCTCGCGGTGGTGCTCGGTTGCTCCGGCCTCGACGAGCCGCGCCACCTCGGCGTCGAGATCCGGACTCCCCAAATCGAGATGGATGCGATTCTTGCCGGCAGTGGGGTCCGGGACCTTCTGGAATGCGAAGTTGGTGGCGCTGTCAGGGACCGCGACGATGTAGAACCAACCGTCGTTCTCCTCGACGATGTTTCCGCCCAACTGCGCCGCCCACCACGTTGCGAGCGGACCGGGATCGAGACTGTCGAAAGTGATCATGCCGAGTGTGAGAGTCATGCGCACAAGCTAATGCAAGCCACCGACAAAGACTCTCGATCTCGGGCTGAGATGAGACGATCCTCGAATGCGATTCACAACGCTGCGCGACCGTGTTGCAGAACCACTCTTCGCAGTTTTCATCGCGACCGGATTACTCCTGAGCGTCCTGATCACCTTCACCGCAACAGGTCTTGCCGTCGGCCTTCTCGCGGCCGCCCTGCTTTATGTCCGGAACTACTCGCTCACACGAACGAACTAGCGGGCGCGGAGATCACTCGACCGCTTCGAGTTCCGCGACGCTCCCGTCCGAGATCACTCGGACGTGGCGGGTGATCTTCTCGATCGGCCAGTCCCACCATGCAATTCGCACCAACTTCTCGATGTCTTCAGCGCTGAAGCGGCGCTTGATCTCCATTGCCGGGTTGCCGCCGACAATTGCGTAGTCCGGGACGTCGCGTGTTACGACGGCGCCAGTGGACACGATCGACCCGTGGCCGATCCGGACACCGGGCATGACTGTCACGTTCCCGCCGAACCACACGTCGTTCCCCACGACGGTGTCACCGCGCGACGGCAAATCCTGCACCAAATCAATGTGCCTGGCCCAATCGCCGCCCATGATCGGGAACGGGTAGGTGGAGACACCGTTCATACGATGGTTCGCGCCGTTCATGATGAAGGTGACACCGGTGGCCAGGGCGCAGAACTTTCCGATCACCAGTTTGTCGGGACCGTAGTGATGCAACACGTTTCGAGTCTCGAACTCTTCGGCGAACTCCGGATCGTCGTAGTAGGTGTACTCCCCTACCTCGATCAACGGGTTGTCGATCAACGGCTTCAGCAACACCACTCGTGGTTGCCCGGCCATCGGATGAACATTTGTGGGATCTGGCGCGTTCACTGCTTACTCCGATCCGTCGGCGCGGTGTCGCCGACCGCAGCAAGACTATCCGGTTCCTGCTGCGGTCGACCGACCAGCGAAAACGTTCCGGTATCAGCCCAGGAGGCCCTTGGCGATATGGGTGACCTGAATTTCGTTGCTGCCCGCATAGATCATGAGCGACTTGGCATCACGCGCCAACTGCTCCACTCGGTACTCGGCCATGTAGCCGTTTCCACCGAACAGCTGCACGGCTTCCATCGCGACCTCGGTCGCTGCGCGCGACGAGTACAGCTTCATCGCCGACGCCTCCGCCAGGCTCACTTTGTCTCCGGCCGCGGTGCGTTCGATCGCGTTGAAGACCATGTTCTGCACGTTGATTCGAGCGACCTCCATCTCGGCGAGCTTGAGCTGGATGAGCTGGAACTGCCCGATCTCACGTCCCCACAGTTTGCGGGACTTCGCGTATTCGATGCTCAGACGGTGGCATTCGTTGATGATGCCCAGCGAGAGCGATGCGATGCCGATGCGTTCGGCGGCAAAGCTCTCCTTGGCGCTGGACTTTCCGTCGGACTTTCCGCTGTCCTCGGTTTCGCCGAGCAGACGATCCTTGGTGATGCGGACGTTGTCGAAGAACAGCTCACCGGTGGGCGAGGAGTTCATTCCCATCTTCTTGAACGGCGGGCTCTGCGTGAGCCCCTCCATGCCCTTGTCGAGGATGAAGGCGAGCACCTTGCGGTCACGACGATCAACCGACGCGTCCCCCTCGTCGAGCTTTGCGTAGACGATCATCACGTCGGCGTACGGACCGTTGGTGATGAAGGTCTTGTTGCCGTTGAGGATGTAGTCGTCACCGTCGCGGCGTACGTAGGACTTCATACCGCCGAAAGCATCCGAGCCGGAGTCCGGTTCGGTGATCGCCCATGCACCGACGGTTTCGAAAGTCACCAAGCCGGGGAGCCAGCGTTCCTTCTGCGCGAGTGTGCCGCGGCTGCGGATAGTTCCGGCGGCCAATCCGAGGCTGACACCCAACGACGCGACAAGACCGAGGCTGACGCCGGCCAATTCGCTGTTGAGCACAACGCCCATGCTGCCTGCGCCGCTGAAGGCGCTCGACTTCTCACCGTCACCGGACGGAGTATCGCCGCGCTCGCGTGCGAGCGACTTCTCGAGGCCCTCGCGTGCCATGTCGGCCAGACCGAAGGTCGAGTACAGCTTGCGAATGATGTCGAACGGCGGCAGCGCACCACTTTCGAGCTCGTCGACGTGAGGTCGCACCTCTTTGTCGATAAAGCCCCGCAAGGCGTCGCGGAACATCAGGTCGGTGTCGGACCACTCGTACATGTGCCTGAACTCCAGTCGGTGAACGATCGAGAGACTGCCGAACGGCAGCCACACACCGAATATAGAACACGTTCCAAAACCGGAACAGGATTCAGCTGATCAGACCCATTCGCTGCGAGATCCACGTCAGCTCCTGCTCGACGCCGGCCGACCACACCGAAAAGCTGTGACCACCGGGAAGCTCGAGATATCTGGCGTCCATTCCGGCCGCTTTGGCCGCTTCGTACACCTTTTGCTGGCCGGGCTTGAACTCGTTGTCATCTGTTCCGACCACAAACACTCCGCCCGAGTTCGGGAACTTCCGGGTCGCCAGCAGGTCCATCGGATTCACCTTCACGAATGCCGCCTCGTCGCCGCCGAATATCTCGTCGACGGTTCGCTGTCGGTCACCGAGCGAGGGCTCCAACTGACCGGAGAGATCGAGGAACGTCGGATACACGTCGGGGTAGTTGGTAGCCATCTGCAGTGAGCAAGTACCACCGTAAGAGAGGCCACCGATGGCCCACGCCCTCGGGTTCGTGTCGATCTGGAACGCATTCGCCACCGCAGCGGGCAAGTCCTTTGCCAGGTACGTGCCGACCTTGCCCTGCGACGAGTCGGTGCACAGCGGATTGGCCATCTGCGAACCTGTTCCGTCGGCAATGACTACGACCGGAGCCAACCCCTCGTGATCCCGGGCAAAAGCATCCATTGTCGCGGTGAGCTTTCCGCCCTGAAGCCAGTCCTCCGGCTTGCCAGGCTGACCGGCCATGAGCACCAGGACCGGCAGTAGTGGACGCGGATTGGTGAAGTACGACGGCGGCAGATACACCTGGGCGTCGCGTGCGGAGAATCCCGAAATCGTTCCGGGAACAGGCAAAGTCGTGACTCGTCCGCGAATCGGCATGCCTTCCGGCGCTTTCCACACCGTGTCGGTGGGATCGCCGGTGACAACAGGATCCGTCGGACCGGGAACTTCGCTGAGTGAAATGCGGTCGAAATCGTCGTGTCCGAACGCAATTCCCACAGTCGGGTAGGCAGCGAACACCAGGTTGATCTGCGTCGCGGCGGTGACGATGACCAGCAAAGTCGCAACGACGGACACCACCGCCTTCGCGATCGTTCCGCCCGCCTTGATTCGCGGCCCGAGAAGTAGCAACGCGTAGATACCGATTCCGATCCACACGTAGATCGACATCTCGATGGGATCCGGGAACGGCACGATCACCTTTTCGACGGTGATCCAGACGGCGATCATGATCACCAGCGCGATCAGCCCCGCGATCGGCACCGCTCTGCGGTAGTACCAGCGAACGCTCGAACCGAGCAGCCACACACCACCCAGGACCCCGAGCACAGTCAGGATCACCGGCAGTGGTCCCGAGATCAAACTGATTCGGTAGAGCCAGTCCACGTCAAGCCTCTCGCACGTAGAAATGTCGCACGCACGAGGCTAGACGACGACGCTGGTACGGCGACGACGCTAGTACTGTGTATCAGGTGACATTCATCAAGGTCTGTGGGCTGCGGGACGCTGACACGGTCGACCTCGCGGTGGGCCTGGGCGTCGACGCCATCGGTTTCGTCTTCGCCGAGAGCGTCCGCAAAGTCGACCCCGCACTCGCAGTCGATCTTCTTGCACGAATCCCCGAACACATCCGGGCAATCGGAGTATTTCTCGGCAACCCGATCGATCAGGTCCTCGAGATCGCCGAGATCACCGGTCTTCGTACCGTGCAGATTCACGATCTGGTCGACGCCGAGCAAGTGCAGCGCTTGCACGACGCCGGCCTCACTGTCATCCGCGCTGTTGTCTCCAGCAACGTCCGCGACGGTTACAACCTCGACCTCGGTGAGGACGAGCTCCTGATCGACGGCGCCGACGCCGGATCCGGGGTGCCGTGGAACTGGGCACAACAGCAATCACGCCCGCACGGCCAGTGGATCCTGGCGGGCGGACTGTCCCCGGAGAACGTGCGCGACGCGCTGGATGCCACCGGTGCCTGGGGCGTCGATGTCTCCAGCGGCGTCGAATCGTCGAGGGGCGTCAAGGACCACGCTTTGATCGAGAAGTTCGTCAGCGCTGTCCGGCAGACCGATCACTCGAAATAGGACGCGTAGTCACTGAAGGCGACTTGACCGGTGGGACTCGCCTTCACGGCGTCGGCAACGGCAGGCGGAATGGGAGCCCAGTGCGCAGGCATGGCCGCCGCCAGTGACGGCTTCAAGATGTAGAGCAATGCGAAGTTCACTATCCAGAGCGGCGGCGCCATCGACATGCCGACTTCCGAACTCACATCGCCTTTGGTGTTGGTCACCAGCTGCGCTGCTCCCGAAATCTGTTGCGCTGCAAATCCGTAGACTGCCTGCACCGTGTATGCCGACTGATAGAGCGCAATCAGAGTGTGCGTCGCACCGTTGTTGCGCAACCAGGTGCCCACAAAACCGCCAGGGGCGATCAGCGTATTCACCTGTCGCGTCGGCGCATCCGCGTTGGCCGGACTCTCCAGCAATCCGTCGGGATTCACGTACAACCCGTAACTGGCCAGAACCGACGGCGTAGTGCCGGAATAGAGGGGCCGCCCGTTCGTATTGGTGAGAATCCGGGCGCATTCGTCGATCACCTCGGCATCCTCGAGATTGCCACCGACCCCACCGCCGGCCATGAGGTCGCGATACTGCTCCTCGGTCAAAGCGTCGGCTGGCTCGAGTCCGATCTGCGCGGCAATCTTTTCCGCAGTCTGCTGACCGAGCGGCTGGTTGAGTTGATCCGGAGTAGTCATCTGCGTGGGCGCGACGCTCTCGTAGACCGGTGCCCCGGCAAAAGGGATCACGAACCCGGTATCGACATTCTCTGCAACCGGTTGCGCGCCGGCCATCTGAGTGGTGGCAAACGAAAGTACGCACACCCCAAACAAAGCCAGAACCGAGACGGTCCCGCGATGAGACCTTGCTCGGTGAGATTCTTGTCCACGTCTACAGCCCTCGCCTGAGAAAGCCTTGCCTGCAATTCCATTGCCGCGCATAGGTCAACCTCCCGGGACACAGTCCGGCGAATCAACTCGAGCTTGCATCTCAGTCAAACGCTGTGACCAGCGCCGTGTCAAGACACTGGTCAGGTCGAGGCACCTACGGCGACAGCTCGCTCGATACAGTCGACAGCTCGCCCGCTACAGTGATGCTTCCATCTGAAGTGACCTCACCCCATTTGAATTGCAGGACATCTCTGGAGGCGAGCAGTGTCTGACAAGCGCGGGACCGTGTTGATCACCGGCGTCGGCCGGAGCAAGTCGATCGGAGCAAGCCTCGCATTGGGTCTCGCCGAGGATGGTTGGGATCTGACGATCGGCTACTGGGCGCCTTATGACGAACGCGTCGGGTTCGTCCGCGGAGCGCACGATCCGCAGGACGTTGCCGAGAAGTGTCGCGCACTCGGGAGCCGTGTCGACCTGGTTCCCGGAGATCTGGCCTCGCCGGATGCGGCCGCACAGCTCGTTGACGCTGCCGCATCGCGGAATGACCTTCGTGGGCTGGTGCTCTCGCACTGCGAAAGCGTCGACAGCTCGATCCTCGATACCACCGTCGAGAGCTGGGAACGACATTTCGCGGTCAACGCCCGCGCCTCTTGGCTGCTGATCAAAGCGTTCGCTGAACGCCTTCCGGAGCAGCGCGACGTCAGTCAGGTGACCGGGCGGATCATCGCACTCACCAGCGACCATGCGGCCCACAATCTTCCGTACGGGGCCAGCAAGGGCGCTCTCGACCGCATCGTCATCGCCGCCGCAGTCGAACTTGGGTCACGCGGTGTAAGGGCAAACGTCATCAACCCAGGACCGATCGACACAGGGTGGATGACACCGGAGATCAGACGGGCCGCAACCCTCCAGACCCCTGCCGGCCGGCTGGGTACTCCCGGCGACACTGCAGACCTCGTTCGATTTCTGATGTCCGACGCCGGAGGCTGGATAACAGGGCAACTCCTTCACTCCAACGGTGGATTCCGCACCAGCTGAGCAGGCAGACTGGGCCCGCGCCCGGACTCAGGTCAGGCCTTGTAGGTCGGTAGCGTCTGCCCGAGCCTCTTGCCCATCTCGGCAGCCAATGCGGCGAGCCCGCTGGCCGGACGCACCATGACCTCGAAATCGACGATCTTGCCGTCCTCGTCGAATTCGACCATGTCGATTCCCTTGAGGCTCTTGTCTCCGATGTTCGCACTGAATTCGAGAACGACCTGCCGACCGTTGGCTCCGGCGAACTGACGGTGGTACTCGAAATTCTCGAACACCTGGATCACCGTATTGAGAATGAGCACAACGGCATCCGCGGACTGGTACGGCTTGAATCCGGTGGGCGATCGGAACTGCGCGTCGGGCGCGACAATGGTCGGTAGTGCCGACAGGTCACCGGTTTCGATCATGTTGTGCCACAACTGCAGTGCAGCTTCAACTTTCGGTTCGAGCGTCAATTCCGTGCTCATGCTTCTACCCTTTCCTCGATGTTACCTGCCGCTTGATTTACCGGCACTTGACTTGCGACGGCCCACGCACTCAACACAGTTCGCACCCCGGTCACGAGTTGCAACGGCTGATCGATCATGACGTGATGGCCGGCTTCGGGAATCTCCGCCACGATGGCCTCCGGTCCGAACAGTCCGCGCATGTGCTCCATGAGTCGATCGGACACGATACCGTTCTCAGATCGGAAATAGGCTACGCGGCAACGCGGTTCACTGTCGAGAACATCTTCGGCGCCAACTCGGAGAAAGAAGTTCGGATCGAATTTCCATGACCAACCGCCATCGACTTCCTCCATGGACGTGGCTGCCACATGGTCACGCACCGCAGGCAGTCCCGAATCCTGGGGCGGAACGAAGCGGAATCGACCCATCGCGTCTTCCCTGGTGGGATAAACTTTCTTGGGGCCGAACGCATTCTGGCGTCGAGCTGCCTCCTCTTCGGGCGTCCGCGCCTTGAGTGGCGAATCGATGATGACAACGCCGTCCAACAGTTCGCCGTGCAGATGCGAGGCCACGAAGGAAACAATCCCACCCATACTGTGCCCCACCAGAATCGGCTTGCCGTCGATTCCCCCGGCCTCGGCCGCCGCCAGCACCTCGCGAGCCCACTGGGATATCGCGTAGGCATCGCGAGTGTCACTGTCTCCGTGGCCCGTCAAGTCGAGAGCGACGACGCGCCGCCCCTCGGCGAACTGCGGCGCGATGTGATCCCACCAGCGACTGTGGGCTGCGCCGCCGTGGATCAGCACAATTCCCGGCCCCGCCGACCCCCAAGCCCGAAAATGCACCGAAGCGCCCTCGACCTCCACCGACCCCGTCTCGACCGGCGCTTCCAGCGCCCGAGTGAACCAACCAGGCGCGTCTTCGACGACATTGCTCATCGATCGAACATACATAGTCGTCAATCGGTTCATCCAACTCTTCCCAGTTCGTGATCCATCACCTATATTGAATCCGGCCTCAAGTTCAATTCGTTTCGCCGAAGGGGAGAGATGACCAACCGCCAAGTACGCCTCGCCGCCCGCCCGACAGGACTTCCCGACGCTTCCACCTGGGAATATGTCGACGCCGAGATCCCGTCCGCCGGGCCGGGTGAGTTTGTCGTCAAGGTCGAATACCTCTCCCTCGACCCCGCGATGCGCGGTTGGCTCAACGACGTCAAGTCGTACGTTCCGCCGGTCAAGCTCGGTTCCGTCATGCGCGCCCACGGCGTCGGACGCATCACCGAATCCCAACACCCCGATTACCAGGTCGGGGACATCGTGGCGGGATCGTTCGGCGCTTCCGAGTACGGAGTGTCCGACGGAACAGATGTGACCCGGGTCGACGAATCGATCGCTCCCCTACCGACCTGGCTCGGAGCTCTCGGATTCCCCGGCGTCACCGCATATTTCGGACTGCTCGACGTCGGAAAGCTGAAAGACGGTGACACCGTCGTCGTATCCGGTGCTGCGGGCGCGGTCGGCAGCCTGGTCGGTCAGATCGCAAAGCTCCACGGATGCAAGGTCATCGGCATCGCCGGCGGTCCGGAGAAGTGCGCGTGGCTCACCGAGGACCTCGGCTTCGATGTCGCCATCGACTACAAGAACGAATCCGTCTACAAGGCGCTCAAGTCCAACGCTCCCGACGGTATCGACGTGTACTTCGACAACGTCGGCGGAGAAATTCTCGACGCTGCTCTCTCCCGTTTGCGCCTGGGCGCTCGGGTGGTCATCTGCGGCGCCATCGCGGGTTACAACGCCACCGAGCCTCAGCCAGGCCCCGCGCACTACCTGTCACTTCTCGTCAATCGGGCCACGATGGCCGGCTTCGTGGTCTTCGACTACCTCGATCGCTACGCAGAAGCGCAGGAGCAGATCGGAAGGTGGATCAAGAGTGGCGAATTGACTGCCCGCGAGCACGTCGTCGACGGGGGTATCGACGCGTTCGGCGACAGCCTCAACCTTCTCTTCGCCGGTGCGAACACCGGAAAGCTGGTCCTGAAGGTCAGCTGAGTCACCCACACACGCAGATCGGCCACCGGGTATTCCGGTGGCCGATTCGCTTGGGTCAACTGATTCCCGACGGAGTGGGAACGCTGTCCTCCCCCAACCGCGGCGGGGCCGACCGATAGGTTGCCGGTGTGCCGCTCATCCGAATCGGATTGGCTACCTGCCGGGTCGGTGCATCGCGACGCAGGTCGTCGATGGACACCACCGGATCGAGATTCAGTCGCTCCGCCAGCGCTATCGCGTCGGCGATGTCGTTGAGAGGTCCACACGGGACACCTCGCTCGGTCAGCGCCTCGAACCACGAGTCTGCAGTGCCCTTGGCCAATGCAGCAGTGACGGCATCGAACAACTCTTCTCGATGCGCGACCCGATCCCGGTTCGAGATGAACCGCACATCCGCGGCAAGTTCGGGAACTCCGAGAACCTCTGTCAACGAACCGAATTGCCGGTCATTGCCGACAGCGAGGACCAGCGGACGGTCCGCGGTGTCGAATACCTCATATGGTGCGATGCTCGGATGTCGATTGCCCATTGCCTGAGGCACCACGCCCGCGGCAACGTAGCCGGACGACTGGTTGGCGAGCGCGGAGAGCAACGAGGACAACAGATTGACCTCGACGTGCTGTCCTTCGCCCGTTCGATCGCGATGGCGCAGCGCTGCAAGGATTCCCACGCTGGCGTGTAGGCCCGTGATGACGTCGACCACCGCGACGCCGACCTTGGTGGGAGTCTTGGAATCGGGGCCGGTGATACTCATCAATCCGCCCACCGCCTGGATCAACAGGTCGTATCCCGGCAGAGAGTTGTTGCTACCGAAGCCACTGATCGAGCAGTAGACCGCACGCGGATTCATTTCTCGCACAGAGTCGTAGCCCAATCCGAGCCGGTCCATCGTTCCCGGCAGGAAGTTCTGAACCACTACATCCGCGCCGCGAACCAACTCACGCGCACTCTCCAGATCCTCCTGCTCGCGCAGATCCAGAGTGACCGACTTCTTGTTGCGGTTCACCGACAGGAAGTAACTCGACTCGTCCCCGACCCATGGCGGACCCCAACTACGAGTGTCGTCGCCGACACCCGGACGTTCGATCTTGACTACCTCCGCGCCGAGGTCGGCGAGAATCATCGTGGCGTACGGGCCGGCGAGGACGCGACCGAAATCAGCGATCACCAGCCCGTCGAGTGCTCCGACAGCGTCGACCGTCACCGGAACGCTTCTTCACCGGTGAGAGCGCGACCGATCACGAGCTGGTGAACCTCGGAGGTGCCCTCGTAGGTGAGAACGGATTCGAGGTTGTTGGCGTGCCGAATCACGGGGTACTCGAGCGTGATGCCGTTGGCGCCCAAAATGGTGCGGCATTCACGGGCGATCTTGATGGCCTCGCGGACATTGTTGAGCTTGCCGGTGCTGACCTGCTCGGGGCGAACCGTCCCGGCGTCCTTGAGGCGTCCGAGGTGGATGGCAAGCAACTGCCCCTTGCCCAATTCGACTGCCATGTCGGCGATCTTGGCCTGGGTGATCTGGTACGCAGCGAGCGACTTGTCGAAGACCTTGCGATCACGCGCGTAGGAAATCGCGGTCTCGAGGCAGTCATGTGCGGCGCCCATCGCGCCGAAGATGATGCCGAAGCGTGCCTCGTTGAGGCAGCCGAGGGGCCCGGAAAGTCCGCGTGCCTTGGGCAGCATCGCCGAGGCAGGAAGACGCACGTCCTCGAGCACCAGTTCCGAGGTGACCGACGCGCGCAGCGACATCTTGTTCTTGATCTCGGGGGCGGAGAATCCCGGAGTGTCGGTGGGAACGACAAATCCGCGCACGCCGTCTTCGGTTCGCGCCCAGACCACGGCGACGTCCGCGATGGAGCCGTTGGTGATCCACATCTTGGTGCCGTTGAGGATCCAGTCGTCGCCGTCGCGCTTGGCGTTGGTTCGCATACCGCCGGGGTTGGATCCGAAATCGGGTTCCGTGAGACCGAAGCAGCCGATGGCTTCACCCGCCGCCATCCGCGGGAGCCATTCTTCCTTCTGCTCTTCACTTCCGTTGTGGTGGATCGCGAACATGGCCAGTGAGCCCTGGACCGAGACGAGGCTGCGAATGCCCGAATCGACAGCTTCGAGTTCCTGGCAGGCCAACCCGTACGCCGTGGCACTCATTCCGGCACAGCCGTAGCCCTCGAGATGCATGCCCAGAACGCCGAGCGCGCCCAGTTCCTTGGCCAGCTCACGCGCCGGCAGTGCTGCCGCTTCGAACCATTCACCTATGTGCGGGCGAATGCGATCGTCGACCATCTTGCGGACCGTGTCGCGGATCGCGATCTCCTCGGCGTCCAGCAGGGTGTCGATGGCAAAAAGCTCGGACAGGGACTGCGGCGTGGTCACGGGGCCTCCAGTGTTCTCGGGCGCAATCCTTTGCGAGAACGATTGCGCAATCGTTTGCATCGCCTAGAGTAGAGCCCGGTTGCACACCCGTCAATCCCCGGACGGCCAACCGACTCAGAACCAGCTCAGAACCGACGCACACCAGGAGCCCCGACGCAGATGACGCCCGATCCGTCGAACCGCAGCAACGGCCGTCCGCCAACGCTGCGCGAAATCGCCGACCAGGCCGGGGTCCACATCTCGACGGCGTCGCGGGTCCTCCGTCAGCCCGAGCCCGCCGACGGTTGGTCCGACTCCGCACTCCGAGTTCGTCAGGTTGCCGAGGAACTCGGTTACCAACCGAACCTGTGGGCGGCCAGCCTGCGTACCCGCAAGACCACCACCATCGGCGTCGTGATGCCGAG
Source organism: Rhodococcus sp. AQ5-07 (assembly GCF_009707305.1). Classification (NCBI taxonomy): domain Bacteria; kingdom Bacillati; phylum Actinomycetota; class Actinomycetes; order Mycobacteriales; family Nocardiaceae; genus Rhodococcus; species Rhodococcus sp. AQ5-07. The sequence continues at coordinate 3,628,888 of NZ_CP046099.1, forward strand.
GCTGACGGACGTCGTGGTGGCCACGATGTTCCAAGGCATCGAGGAAGCCGCCACCGCAGCCGGGTACTCCGTCCTTCTCTCCAGCCCACCCGACGATCTGGACGCGCAGCGCAAAGCGGTCGAGTTCCTGGTCAGCCGACAGGTCGACGGTCTCATGCTGAGCAGCATCCACCTGCCGGGTACCGATTTCGTCGACTCGCTCCCCCTGCGCTCACTCCCGATCCTGCTGCTGAACCGGCACATCGACTCGGCGACGTCGTCTCCGAACCGAGGTCTTCCCTTTGTCAGCGGCGACGACCGCCTCGGCGGCTACCTCGCGGGGAAGCATCTTCTGGACTGCGGCTATCGCGATCTCGGAGTGATCGCGGGGCCGGATCACGCCAGCACGTCGCGGGAACGCGTCGCGGGTTTCCGCGATGCCCTGACCGAAGCCGGTCTGGAACTGCCGCCGAACCGAATAGTGGCGTCCGAGTTCGAAGTTCAAGGGGGTGTCGATGCGGCGGCCACATTGCTCGGTGGGGATTCACGCCCCGACGCCGTCTTCACGGTGAGCGACACCATCGCGATCGGCGTACTCGGTGTGGCCCGTGATCTCGGGTTGAGCATTCCCGACGATCTTGCGCTGGTCGGCTACAACGACATTCCGGTTGTCTCGCAACTCCCGGTGCCCCTGACAACGGTGAGGTCCCCCGCCCGAAAGATTGGCGCGACCGGGCTCGAGCACCTACTCGCACTTATCTCCGGCAAGAACGTCGAATCCGTGAAACTTCCCGTCGAACTGATCGTGCGAGCCTCCACCAGAAAGCCTGCCAGTCGCAAACTCTGAGCAGCTACCAAACCTGAGATTCGTCGATGCCCAACTGTCGCGCGTAACCGGAGTTGAGTGCGTCCCAGCCGTACTCGCGCGCCCGTTCGCCCACGATCGGTCCGAAGGGCTCGCCTGCCAGAAGGGCATCGAGTACGTCGAAGCACAAATGCCATCCGGCAGCGAGTGCCGACGCCATCCCCTCGGCGCGCGACCTCTGCGTAAGTGCGACGCGGGTGCCGCCCTCGACCGAGGTCAGGTCCCACACCAATTCGTCCGGGCCCCACTCGTGTTCGAGCCGCCGAGTGGTCTCCACAACGTGAACGGTGACCGGCAGCGACATTTCGGGGGCACCGTCCTCGGTGAGCATGGTGATCACGGCGTCACCGGTACGGCTCAGATTCCGATCGGCGGTGTACGGCGTCCATTGCGCCAACATCTCCGGGTCGGTGATCGCCTCCCACACCTTCTCGACGGGATACGGCAGCACCCGAGGGAAGCTGACGACTGTGTCGTCCCCGTCGACGCTCACCGTGACGTCGGACAGGGCACTGGGCTGATACGGCTGGGCACTCATGATTCGATCTCACCAGGAACCACCGACACGGGCAACTGCCCGCTCGGCGTTCAGAACACGAACAAAGCCGATACGGCCGCGACTGTCGCCTCCACCACCGGAAATTTCACCACGGACAAGTCGTGTCGCGCTCCTTCGAACTCCACCAGACGTGTCGCGGCGGGAACCAGGTCGAGTGCTGCCTGTATCTCCTCCGTCGTCGCGAACTCGTCCTTCGATCCGTGGACGACAACGGCGGGTGTGTTCAGGTCGGGCAGGTGTTCGGTTCTGAGCTTCTCGGGCTTCTTCGGTGGATGCAGTGGATAGGACAGCAGGACCAGGCCGTCGACAAGTCCCGGGTTTTCCGCTGCCAGCATCGACGCCTGCCGACCGCCGTACGAATGTCCGCCGAGCAGAACGGGTCCGGGCACCGAGTAGTCCGAGCGAACAGCGGCAATCACCTCGGCAATGCCCGCACGATCCTCCGCAGCACGCGACGGATGCGGCGGCCCCGAAGCTCGACGCACCCGAAACGCGAGATCGAAGCGCAGAACTTGCACTCCTGCTGCAGCAAAGCCGTCGGCGACAGCACGCAACAGCACAGTGTCGCAATTACTTCCGGCGCCGTGGGTCAATGCCAGGGTTGCGACGGGCACTGACTCGGGGCGGTGCAGGAAACCGTGCACCGCGCCTTCGTCGACCGTTTCGACAGTACTCATGGACGCATCCTTGTCCGGCCCGCTCGGGCCTGTTCGACTGCGGCAGCCAAGCTGCCTTCGTAGACCGGCCCGTGTCCGGGAAACAGCGCGCCGGCGGGCGCAGCGGCAATATTGTCCAACGCCTGGTCCGTCGCTCCACGGTCATGGTTGAAGGGGCACACCAGAAATTGTGGTCCGGCGACGCTCGACGTCGCATGTCCGGTCACCAGAGCGTCACCCGACGCGATGACTCCTGCCTCGGGGACAAGGTAAGCGCTGTGGCCGTCGGTATGCCCGTGGGTAGGAATCGGTACGATCCGACCGGGAACGTCCAGCGCACCACCTGCCGCAAAGGCCTGTGCGCGAGGCAGTTCCGCGCCTCTCAATGCGCCTGCTCCGATCACGTCGAGTAGCCACTTCGGAGCGCCTCGCCGCCACAACAGCAACGGAACTTTGGCCGGCGACAACTGCTGCAGGTACTCCCGCTTCGCGTGGGGCACTTCCAACGGATCCATCAGGACCGGAACCTGGAGCCGAGTCACGATGTCCGCGATTCCACCGATGTGATCGACATGCGCGTGAGTGACGAGGATTGCCCGAACATCCCCGAGCTGGTGACCGATCTGCTCGATCGAGCGTTCGACGTCGGCGCCGTTGGCCGGGTATCCGCCGTCGATCAACGTCAGATCGGCCCCCTCTTCGACCAGGACCCAATTGGCGTGACCGCACCGAACCAGATGTGTGTTCTCGATCTGCGTGAGCGACAGTGCCGCAGTAGTCATGCTTGGTAGTCTGCGCCACGTGTCGGAATCCGTGAAGCAGGCCAGCAGCCGCAGCATTCGAGATCGCGCCGAAGCGTCCTTGGTAGCAGCCGCATTCGCGCTGCCCAGCGCGGTGAAACGTCGAATCACCGGGCCACCCGTCGTCATCGAGGGCAACACGCTCGACGCCGACGCACACCTGCTGCTCACGCTTGCGAAGACGCGGCCACTCCCCTCACATTCCACCGATCCCCAGTCACTCGCCGCTGCTCGCGCCAATCTCACCCGAACCGCGATCATGATGGGCGGCCGACCCGCGCAGGTCCGCACCGAAGAGATCTCCGTTTCGGGCTCCGACGGCCCGCTCCGCGCCCGGCTCTACGTTCCGACTGCCGACTCCGGCGCTCTGCTCGCCTACTTCCACGGCGGCGGCTGGGTACAGGGCGGCATCGAATCCCACGACGCTCCGTGTCGCCTGTTGGCCGAGACCTCCGGCGCACGGGTCATCTCGGTCGACTACCGGCTTTCACCCGAATTCGCTTTCCCCACACCGGTAAACGACGCCTATTCCGCGTACCAGGATATCGTCGACCGCGCCGAAGAGTTCGGGGCAGACCCGACACGCATCGCTGTCGGAGGAGACAGTGCGGGCGGGCACCTGTCCGCGACGGTGGCGTTGCGTGCCCGCGACGACGGCAAGACCCCACCGGCAGCACAGCTGTTGATCTACCCCGCGACCGACTTTCACGAGAAGGCTCCCTCGAGAACGACGTTCGGTGAAGGCTTCTTCCTGACCGAGGCCAATATGAACTTCTACGAGTCCAGCTTCCTCGGCAAGGATGCCGATCGACTCGACCCGTTGGTGTCGCCGCTACGCGCCCCCGACGTGGCCGGACTGCCACCAGCCATCGTGATCACGGCGGGATTCGATCCACTCCGAGACGAAGGCGAAGCGTACGCAGCACGATTGCGAGACAACGGTGTTCATGTCACGGATCGACGCTATCCCGGCTTCATCCACGGCTTCGTCAACATTCTGGGGCCCAGTGCCGGATCCCGTGCAGCGGTCGCCGAGATCGGCGGCATGCTCCGCGCACTCCTCAGCCGCCCGACAGAATCTCCCGCACCGTATCCACCAGCGGATCGACGGGAAGCTCTGGGCTGATTGCGCGCTGTAGCCCCAAACCGATTCCGACGCTGAGCATTCGCAGCGCGGCTGCGTCCGGATCCAGCGTCGGCGTCACCCCGTTGGATTCCGTGAGGTGTTGGACCAATCCGGCGATCAGTCCCCGCACCTGGTCTGCACCCGCCGCGATCTTCTCCCGAATGTCCTCGCTGTGCCGCGATCTCACCGAGAACTCGACCTCGAGCAGCGTCCACCTCTGGTCCCCGATTGTTCGCTCGGCCCACCGCGCGAATTCAGCCACCGCATCGTCGAGGGTTGATTTCGCCCCGAGTTGCGCAGTGATCTCACCGACCTTGGTCAGCCTGATCCGGCCGAGAACTTCGGCACACAATTCATCCTTGTTCTTGAAATTCGAGTACACCGCCCCCTTGGAGTACCCGGCGTCCTCGGCGATCTGATCGAGAGAGGCCGCGGCGTATCCGCGATCGAGAAAGTGCTCGACGGCCGTCGCCAACAGGGTCTCGCGGGTCAGCGCCTGCGCTTCCTGCCTGGTCAATCGCGCCATCGGAACCTCCCAGTGGTCCTCGGTATCGAGATTCCCACGGTAGCCGAATACCGCGAACGGTTGTCGAGTGGAGTACTGAAACCAATTTTGGGGTACCAACGTTATTCGGATACTGATAGTCTCCGAAACATGACTTCAGATGTGACCGGTACCACCGTGCGCCAAAACAGCGCACCGAGACGCGGCTTGGCCATCGGCTGCGGCGGCACTCTCGGTTTTGCCTGGACTGTTGCCGCGCTCGCCTCGGTCCGGGATGCACTCGACTGGGACCCACGGGAAGCCACAGCCATCATCGGGACGTCCGCCGGCGCCGAGTTCGTGACGATGCTCGGCAGCGGAGTCGGTGTCGACGAGTTGGTTGCCATGCAACTCGGCAACGCCGCCGCACGCCCCGAGCTCCTCACCCACATCGCGTCGGCGCCCGGAAAGCTCCCGCCACTTCCGAGACTGGGCGTCGGCAATCCACGACTCCTCACGCGTCGAGACCTTCCGGTTCTGAGCCGGATGAGCGGCATCGCACCGGTTGGTGGCGGCGACCCGTCCTGGCTCACTACGCTCGCCGAATCACTTGCTCCGGGCGATTCGTGGCTCCCACATCCGAACGCGTACATGGTATCCATGGACTACAGAACGGGGCGACGGGTCGCATTCGGGGCACAGGGGGCTCCGAAAGTGACCGTCGGTGAAGCGCTCCGAGCGTCATGGGCGATTCCCGGCTGGTTTCCACCCGTCACGATCGACGGCGTCAGGTACATCGACGGCGGCGCCGCATCCACGGCTTCGGTAGACCTTCTGCTCCCCCTTCAACTGGACGAGCTGGTTGTACTGGCGCCCATGGCTTCTCGAACCCTGAGGCCGGCGCGCGGCGCCGCCCGTATCGAACGCAGTGCCCTGCGCAATGCCATGTCCAAGGGGCTCGATCAGGAGATCGAACTGGTCCGCTCCGCGGGTACCAGAGTCATACGAATCGATGCCACCGACGACGACCTTGCCGTGATGGGCGCCAACTTCATGGACGGCCGCCGACGGCTCGCCACCTTCGAATCATCGCTGCGTACAACACGTGCGAGTGTCAAGCGCGAACTCGATGTGCACCCGTTCCAGCCCACTCGTTCCCACCAGTGAAAGCGCAGACTCAGTGAACAACGAATCTGACCACTTCGAGGTCGTGATCATCGGCGGTGGAATTTCCGGAATCGGCGCGGCTATCCACCTGCAGCGTCTCGGAATCGACAACTTCGCACTCCTCGAGAAGGCCGACTCCCTCGGTGGAACCTGGCGCGCCAACACCTATCCCGGGTGCGCCTGCGACGTTCCATCCGGTCTGTACTCGTACTCCTTTGCCGCCAATCCGGATTGGACGCGCTTGTTCGCGGAGCAACCGGAGATCCGCGAATACATCGAGAACACGGCGGGCACGCACGGAGTGGACAAACACGTTCGCTTCGGGGTCGAAATGCTCTCCGCGCGATGGGATGCGTCGCAATCACTGTGGAAGATAACAACTTCCAGCGGCGAACTGACTGCTCGCTTCGTGATAGCCGCTGCCGGCCCATGGAACGAGCCCCTGACACCGGCGATACCCGGACTGGAAGCGTTCGAGGGAGAGGTGTTTCATTCCTCGCAGTGGAATCACGACTACGACCTGACCGGAAAACGCGTCGCCGTCGTAGGAACCGGAGCCTCGGCAGTCCAGTTCGTTCCGCGCATCGTTTCCCAGGTCTCCGCCCTTCACCTCTACCAGCGAACCGCTCAATGGGTTCTTCCCAAACCCGATCACTACGTACCGCGGATCGAAAGGTCCGTCATGCGATTCGTGCCGGGAGCACAGAAAGCCTTGCGCAGCATCGAATACGGAATCATGGAAGCGCTCGGATTGGGATTCCGTAATCCGTGGATCCTGCGAATCGTGCAGAAACTCGGGTCAGCCCAATTGCGCCTGCAGGTACGCGATCCGAAGCTGCGCAAGGCATTGACTCCCGACTACACCCTCGGTTGCAAGCGACTGCTCATGTCGAACTCGTACTATCCGGCCCTCGGCAAACCCAACGTCAGCGTCCATGCCAACGCCGTCGAGCAGATCCGCGGTAACACCGTGATCGGCGCCGACGGAGTGGAGGCGGAGGTGGACGCCATCATCTTCGGAACGGGCTTCCACATCCTCGACATGCCCATCGCATCCAAGGTATTCGACGGAGAAGGTCGATCACTCGACGATCATTGGCAGGGAAGCCCGCAGGCGTACTTCGGTTCCGCCGTCAGTGGATTCCCCAACGCGTTCATTCTGCTGGGCCCCAGCCTCGGCACCGGGCACACATCGGCGTTCATGATCTTGGAAGCCCAACTGAACTATGTGGCGCAGGCAATCGGCCACGCCCGTCGTCACGGCTGGCAGACCATCGACGTGCGAGAGGAAGTTCAGGCAGCCTTCAACTCTCAGGTTCAGGAGGCATTGGGGACCACGGTCTACAACGCCGGTGGTTGCGAAAGCTATTTCTTCGACGTCAACGGCCGCAACAGTTTCAACTGGCCGTGGTCGTCCGGCGCCATGCGTCGACGGCTACGGGACTTCGATCCGTATGCCTACAACCACACGTCGAACCCTGAGTCAGACAACACGCCCCCTGAACCCACGCCGTCTGAACCCACCACCAGTCCGGAACCGGAGTACACCGCATGAGCCTCTTCGGCACCACCTACCCGCCGATCGATCTCGACGGAGCGGTCGTCGTCATCTCGGGCGGTGGCCGCGGAATCGGCAGGGCGACAGCCAAGTTGTTCGCTGCTCGCGGTGCACTCGTATGCGTCGGCGATCTCGACGAGGAGACGGCCGTCGACACAGCGGAGTCCATCGGCCCACGTGCCCGCGGTTACCTGCTGGACGTCACCTCGCGCGATTCCTGGGATGTGTTCGCCTCCAAGGTGATCGGCGAATTCGGCCACATCGACATTCTCGTCAACAACGCGGGAGTGATGCCGCTCGGCAGCTTCCTCGACGAGTCCGACGCCACCAGTCGAGTCACCCTCGACGTCAACATCTGGGGGCCTATTCACGGGATGCGCGCCGTGTTGCCCGGCATGGTGGATCGACGACGCGGGCACGTCGTCAACATCGCATCGATGGCAGGCAAACTTCCGGTACCCGGGATGGCCGTGTACAACGCCAGCAAGTTCGGCGCAGTGGGTCTTTCGGCTTCTGCCCGTGTCGAATTCGCAGGTTCCGGGGTCAGCGTCAGCGCGATCCTGCCCAGCGCGGTGCGGACCGGCCTCTCGTCAGGCGTGCCACTCGGAAAGGGAATGCCGACGGTTGAGCCCGAGGTAGTGGCCAAGGCCGTCGTCGACACGGTCGCGCATCGGCGAGCCGAAACTGCAGTTCCCCGTTACCTTGCGGGCTGGGATCTCGTCGACGCACTGGTCCCCGAATGGATCATCAACATCGGCCGCCGGGTGATCGACGATCGCCGCGCACTGACATCGGTAGATCCGAACGGGCGTGCGGACTACGAAAAGCGAGTGGCACGTCAGGCCGAAAATGGGGAGCACAATCCGAAGTGAACCGGGTAGTTTCGTGGCCATGTACATCCGCCGCGAAACTTCTTCCGACCGTGACGCCATCTATTCACTGCTCGGGGCGGCGTTTGGCGACCAGGCACCGCCCGGCGAGACTCCCTACGAGATCGAACTGACACGCCAACTCTTCGCCTCGGACGACTACTTACCGAAGTTGTCGCTGGTCGCCGTAGCCGGCGGTGAGATCGTCGGCTTCGTGATCGGGACACGCGGATGGGTCGGTCCCGTGGAGGCTGTTGGCCTCGGCCCGCTGGCTGTCACCCCGGGCAACCAGCGCAGCGGGGTTGGTTCGGCACTGATGCACGCGGTGGTCGGCGCGTGCGACGCCCTGGACGTGCCGCTGATCGCACTCTTGGGCAGCACCGAGTACTACCCGCGGTTCGGATTCGTCACCAGCACGGACGTCGGAGTGGAGTCTCCGGAAGCTGAGTGGGGCGCTCACTTTCAGATCAGAACGCTCACCACACATCGCGCTGATCAGACGGGGAAGTTTTCATACGCAGCGCCTTTCGGAATCGCGTGACCCGGAGCGCGATGTAAGAGTTCTTTGACATACGGCGTGCGTGAATCTACGCTCAACCCTGTCAAAGAACTCTTACATCCGGGAGGCTTCATGAGCACCACGGCACGGTGGAGCCTGGTTATCGGCATCGGCGTCGCAGTAACGCTGACCCTCGGCTTTTTCGCAGCACTGACCGCCGGCGACCAGAAGACGTTGACCTTCGTCGTCTTCGCAATCGTCATGGCGCCGGCTTGCATCGGATCGGTATGGGCCCTTTTCCCATCGGAAAAGAACAAGGCTCCCGCCTATCCCGAGGACACCGTCGAAACAGAATGGAGTCGCAAGGCCGGATTCGGCGCGTTCACAGACTTGATCACTGCCATGGGAATCGCGCTGATCGCGCACAATGTCTTCGGCGCTCCCGAACTGCCGCTCCTGATCTTCACTGCCCTCGGCCTGGTCGACTTCGGAATTCGGTACTGGGCGGTGTCGAGGGACCGCACCCCCACGATCGAGATCTGATGCGCAACAATCTTCAAGAACTCAGGACGGCGGCCGGATTGTCACAGCAAGCGTGCGCCGACGCACTCGGAATCACGCGCCAAACCGTCATCTCGATCGAGAAGGGACACTTCGACCCGCGTCTGTCGCTGGCGTTCCGAATCGCCGAGTACTTCGACAAACGCGTCGACGACGTCTTCTCCAGCTGACGCCGTCTCGGGCTGACAGAAGGTCAGTCGAACAGGGTAGGCGACCCGTTTTCGTCTTTCCCGTCGTCGACCGCCGTCGTCTTCTTGCCCGAGCCCTTGCGGACGACGGTCAACGTCGTCGTTCGACGCGACAACCTGTGCCCGTCACTGTGTTCGAGCAACGCCATGCCCTGGCGAACTTCGACTACCGTCCACGGACCCGCATGGCCGGCTGCCTGCACGAGGTCACCGGACTCCACCTCAGTTGCCATGACCACTCCTTGTTCGTCGTGTCCTGCACGTTCTCCTTCCTATTATCGACGCGGCCACCTGGTAGTCGACGCGCAGGGTACCTACGCTGCAGCAGCAACCTTGACCGCATGGCCGACTTCGGCTCGGAATGCCGCGTATTCGGGTGAGCCTCGGAGATCGTCGGGATCGACGCCGGTTCGTGGCAGATCGATTTTCAGGTCCAGTGCGACCTTGCCGGGCCGGCTTGTCAGAACTACGACGCGGGAGCCGAGAAAGGCCGCCTCGTCGGCACTGTGAGTGACGAAGACACTTGTTCGCCCCGATTCGGCACTGACACTGCGGAGGTCCTCTTGCAGACGCTCGCGAGTGAGGGCGTCCAATGCGGCAAAGGGCTCGTCCAGCAACAGCAACGACGTTTCGGCCGCCAAGGCCCGGGCAATTGCCACCCGCTGCTGCTGCCCGCCGGATATTTCCCAGATACGCCGGTCCGCTGTGCCGCCCAGACCGACGCGGTCGAGAAGCTCGTCGCGCCTTCGCCCGCGTTCGCTCTTCGTCACCCCGGCATATTTGAGTGCCAGATCGATGTTGCCGCCCACCGATTTCCACGGAAACAGTCGTGGTTGCTGAAACACCACGCCGGCACTCGACCCGGGAATCGGGTCGGATCCTGATACCTGAACTGTTCCACTGGAAGGATTTTCGAAACCCGCAATCAGCCGCAGCAACGTGCTCTTGCCGCAACCCGACGCTCCGACGAGGACCAGAAACTCACCAGGGGCGACGTCGATCGATACCGGCCCGAGTGCCGTGACGGACTCTCGACCGTGGCCGTACTTGTGCGAGACGGTGTCGATTCGGATCGCGCCCGGGCGGTCGGCAGCGAATCCTCCCGCGGCCTGCTGTGCGGTCTCGCTACTGGTCAAGGACATCGGGAAGCCCCTTCACATAGAGAGCATTCTGAAAGACCGCCAGATCAGGCACACTGTCGATCTGCTTCTGCTCGGCCAGGAATTGCGCTGCACTCTGCAGGTTCACTGCAAGATTCCCGGGAGCGCCTTCGGTGCCCAGCCATTCCGGCGAGGAGATCTGCTCGGGAGTGAGGAACACTCCCTGCTTCAGCTGCGCTGCCGCGTCTTCCTTCGAGGCACCCAATTGCGCGGCAACAGCTTCCGCTGCCGCGTCCGGGTCTGTGGCGATTGTCGTGAGCGCGCGGGCCTGAACCTTTCGCCAGGTGTCGACGATCTCGGGGTGGTCCTTGGCAAACGCGGTCGACACCACACCAAGATCGAGTGTCGGCTTTCCAGCCGTCGCGAGCTCGCGGCTGGCGATCAACTGTGTTCCGTCCTTACGGAGTTCGTCGAGCGTGGGCAACCAGGTGTAGACGGCATCGATGTCACCGCGCTGCCAGGCAGCGAGGGATGCTTGCGGCTGGAGATCCACCAACTGGACGTCGTCAGCACTGAGTCCGGCCTGGTTCAGTGCTGCCAGCAGACTGTAGTGCGCGGTCGAGGCGAATGCCGTGGCCACTTTCTTGCCACGCAGATCTGCGACGGTCTTGATTCCGGTTGCGTTGCGCGCCACCAAGGCTTCGTTGTCGCCGGCCACGTCGAGAACAAACGCGACCTGGTACGGAATGTTCAGCGGTGCCGAGAGGCCACGAGCAACCGGACTCGAACCGATTGCGCCGAAATCGATTTCACCGGCGATGAAGGCGGTGTTGATGTCGGCTCCCGAATCGAACTTCGTCCACTTCACGTTGTACTCGGGCAGTGCGTCTTCGAGCCAGCGATTGTTCTTGACTATCAAGTCGCCGCTCGGGAACGACTGGTAAGCGATACGGATCGTTTCCTTGGACGAATCCTGGCCCGAATGATCCACCGAGCACGCACCGAGAACAAGGGCAAGAACGCCGATCAGCACCGTGAACGCCGTCCGGGAAGCCCTTCCCTCGTTGCGGTTCGGATTGCTGTTGCGCTTCAGATTGCCGCTGGGCTCGGAAATGCTGCCATATATCTCATTGTCGGTCATACTTTTCCCCTCCAGGGAACGGCGCGGCGCTCAGCAGCCCGCAACAGTCCGTCGATGATCAAACCGGAGAATCCGATGGCGAAAATCCCCACCAGCACTACCGGAGTGTTGTTGTAATTGCTTGCATCCTTGACCATTCCGCCGATTCCGGGGATGCCGTTGAACAATTCGGCCGCGACAACTGACGAGTACGCCATACCCACCGACAAGCGAATGCCCGTGAAAGTTTCAGGCAGCGCCGATGGGACAACCACGTCTCGGATCACCTGCGCCCGTGAGGCTCCCAGCGCCCTGGCAGCTTCGACCAGCCCGACGGGTGCCGCGACAACAGCAGCTGTGGTGGCCACTGCTGCCGGCGGGAGCGCAGCCAGCGCCAGAAGCGTGATCTTCGGCGCCTCGTCGATTCCCAGCCAGATCACCAGCAGGAAGAAGTACGCCAAGGGCGGCAGTGCCCGCAGGAAGGTCAACCACGGTTCGAGCAGGCTCCGCAGCCATGTCACCGATCCCATTGCCAAACCTAAGATCACGCCCAATCCGACGCCGATGATCACACCGACCAGCACCCGTCGCAGCGTCATGTAGAGGTGCTCCCAGAGCAAATACCCCTGGTAGCCACGCACTCCGTCGTGCGTGGTCATCGTGTTGACGAAGGCATGCCAGACCGTGCTCGGAAAGGGCACGAAGGTCTCACTCCAGGTGCCGCTCGCCGCGGCGACCTGCCACACGGCCAAGAATGCGATCACGGAAAGCACCGGCAGTCCGACAGTGGTCACACTCGAAGTCCACGGCCGACGCGGTTCACGGTTCGGTTCCGCGACTGATGTTGGTTCTATTGCTTCGACAGGAGTCGACATCGCTGTTCTTCCTCGACGTACGGAAAATTCCGGCACACATGCAGCAACGAGCGCACATGCAGGGGCGAAGGCGCACAGAGCGGCGCCGTTCTCACTCAGGAGAGTCGGAAGGAATCAACAGCAACAGCAGTTGGCACCAAGACGGCACAGGTCGACGGCGATGCGTCGTGTCAGTGGCGTCGTGGGCATGGGGGTAATTACTACCTGTGTCTGCAATTACCCGCAAATGCGGGGGAAATAGGCGTCAGTCGGCCAAGCGAACAGACAGCGAATACATCAGCGGTATCTCTGGTCGTCCGGCCGGGACTCCCCAACGCTTGCCGCCGAGTTCTGCCATCTCCTCGAATCCTTGCCAACCGTTGGCGTACGGGTACTCGTCGAAGGACTCGAGCGTCAATCCGGCACGCCGCAGGGCGCCGAGCACCTCGGCGATGGACCAGTTGAATTCACATGAAGGGAAGGGATTTTCGAAGTTCTCGACTCCGTCTCCCTGAGCGCCCGGCAAGACGAGATCGGCTGAATCTGCCACGTAGTCGCCAACGCCACCGGGTTCGGTCACGGGAGTCCCGCCTCCGTACGGGTATGTCAGCGACCACTTCTCGTCGAAACACATGGCAAACGGATGAAACTCCACCAGAACGAATCGACCGTTCGGCGCCAGAACACCGGCAATCCCCTCGGCCCACTCGTCGAGATCGGGTAACCAGATCACCGTTCCGTACGAAGAGAAGACTCGATCGAACTTCCTCCCGGCAGCGCCGGCATCTCGGAGCCACGCAGATACATCCGCTCGCTCGAAATCAGCGGCAATGTCGGATTCCGCAGACAACGTTCGCGCGAAGTCGATCGCAGAATCCGAGATGTCGACGCCGGTCACCGCGGCACCGAGAGCAGCCAAACTCAACGAATCCTGACCGGAATTGCACTGCAGATGAAGAATCGAGGAGCCGTCGATCTCGCCGAGCAGCGCCACTTCTTCCGGAAACAAGGTCGACCCGCCGTTGCGAAGGAATTGTGCTTGGTCACCTTTGTGACTGTTGTGAGCGACGGTCGCCGCATTCCACGACAACCGATTCATCTCCGCTGCATCCATCTCTACTGCATCCACCTCTCGGCCCACAACAACTCCGCCCGAGTTCACCACGCCTCCGGTCACGTCGGCAATCGATTTACTGGGCTGGAAACCTATCCGAACGAAGATGCAACAGGTTACAGTTTTTCGACGGACCATCGAAGGAGAACCAGTGCGCTACGGACTCAGCCTGTTCACCAGTGATCGCGGCATCCGCCCTGCCGATGCAGCAAAGGCTGCGGAGGCGAATGGATTCGACGCCTTCTACGTTCCGGAGCACACTCACATCCCCGTATCGAGGGATTCCGATCACCCCGGAACCCAGTCGGCAGAATTGCCCGACGACCGTTACATGCGCACACTGGACCCCTGGGTTGCCCTCGGCACCGCCGCGTCGGTCACGAGCACCATCCGATTGGGCACCTCGGTGGCCCTCCCGCTCGAGCACGATCCGATCACTCTCGCGAAAACCATCGCATCGCTGGACCATCTTTCCGGCGGACGCGTGGTTTTCGGCGTCGGATTCGGCTGGAATGCAGAGGAACTCGCCGACCACGGCGTACCGCCCAACAAACGCCGGACCGCACTCCGGGAGTATCTCGAAGCCATGGGTGAACTGTGGTCGAAGGAAGAAGCTTCGTACGACGGCCAATTCGTGAAGTACGGGCCAAGTTGGGCCTGGCCCAAGCCCGTTCAGAAGCCCCGTCCCCCCATCTTGTTGGGCGGTGGCGGTAACGAGAAGACTTTCAAGTGGATCGCAAAGTCTGCCGACGGGTGGATCACCACACCGATCGAGCAGGAGATCGACGGAAACGTGGAACTGCTCCGAAAGATATGGGCCGAAGCAGGTAGAGTCGGCGAGCCTGAAATAACCGTCCTGGCAGGCAAACCCGATCCGGAGAAGCTCGCCCACTGGGCAGATATCGGTGTCACGGAGGCGATGTTCGGCACTCCGGACAAGAGCCCCGAAGAGGTGGTCGGATACATGGAACGTCTGGCAGCCAAGCTCGGACGGTGAGGTCCGCCACAGCACCTTGACCTCAACTGCACTCGAGGTTTTAACGTCGGTATTGCACAAGACAGTGCAACGACAGCAAAACCCGAGTCAGAAGAGGTGCTAAGTGTGACGACAAAACTGGTTGGCACCCAAACTGTTTCGGACGTCGCTGTTGATTCGGCGCCGTCCATCCGAAGCGCATTCGTCGAGGCATTCCGAAATCATCCCGCCGGCGTCTCGATCATCACCGCAACGGGCGATGACGGCCCGGCCGGCATCACGTCGTCTTCGGTGATCTCGATCAGCGCCGATCCGGCAGTTCTGGCGTTCTCCCTGCAGTCGTTGCGTGGTTCTGCGAGCGTCATTGCTTCCGCAAGCAGTTTTGTTGTTCACCTGGCAAATTCGGCGAACGAGCGACTGGCGGCCACGTTCGCGACCCGCGGCGCTGTGCGCTTCGGAGACGACATGCGCTGGTCGTTTCTGTCGACGGGTGAACCATTCCTGCACGGCACGGGCCACGCCTTGCGGGCGGTTCCCTTGAATGCCACGACGTGTGGCTCCGCAGTGATTGTCACCGCCCGCGTCGTCGACGTCATCGATCCGCAGCACGTGTCAGCGCCGCTCGTCTATCACGATCGAACCTATCGAAATCTCTCGTCTCACAACATTTCCTCAAAGGAAGGCATGTCACATGACTGAATACGTTCTCCCCGAGCTGGACTACGACTACGCCGCGCTCGAACCGCACATCTCCGGCGAGATCATGGAACTGCACCACAGCAAGCACCACGCCACGTACGTGGCGGGCGCCAACAGCGCAATCGAGCAGTTGGCTGCTGCACGCGAAGACGGCACGATCACTGCGAAGGCGCCGCTGCTCAGTAAGAACCTCGCCTTCCACCTCGGCGGCCACACCAATCACTCGATCTTCTGGAAGAACCTCTCCCCCAACGGCGGTGAGCGACCAGAAGGCGAGTTGGCAGCCGCGATCGACGAGCACTTCGGTACCTTCGACGCATTCGTCAACCACTTCTCCGCTGTAGCAACGACTTTGCAGGGGTCTGGCTGGGCGGTACTGGCCTACGACACGGTCGGGCAGCGCCTGGTCATCGAGCAACTCACCGACCAGCAAGGCAACATCAGCATCGGTATCGTTCCGTTGCTCATGCTCGACATGTGGGAGCACGCCTTCTACCTGCAGTACAAGAACGTCAAGGCCGACTACGTGAAGGCCTACTGGAACGTCATCAACTGGGAAGACGTTGCACAGCGATACGCGACGGCCACAGCCTCGACCGGCTTGATCGTCCCCGCCTGATCGTCTCCGCCTGATCGTCCCCACCTGATCACTGCCATATCACCCCGATCAGCCCAGCTCGGCACGGTGGCTCCGTTGCCGAGCTGGGTTTTTGAACCCCCGAGATCGATGTATGTGAAGGCAGGTAACATACACCGAGCGCGGCTGACTCGGCCGTCCGCCGATTCGACTCCGAGGGGAACCAGTGCTCGATATCAGTGGTTTGATCGCGACGTGGCGTCCGACGCTGGACACCGCAGCGCGCAATGCATGGGGACTCTCGTTCGGCGACGGTGTCGAAAAGGCCGAACGCACGCCGTCGGTACTGATCAGCGAAGGTCTACACCGCGATCTGTATCGCTTCGGCGCATTGTGGACGCCCAGAGGCAATCCGGTTCTCCTCGTACCTCCCCTCGCGGTTTCAGCCGACTGCTACGACCTTCGTGCAGGCCAGAGCCTCGCCGCACACCTACTGGATGGCGCAAACACGCCCTACCTCCTCGACTACGGGACCATGCGGTACTCCGACCGCGGAATGGGTTTCGAGGCCTGGGTCGACGACATCATCCCGGAAGCGATCCGTACGATCTCGGACTTACATGACGGCGCACCTGTTTCGCTGATCGGGTGGAGCCTCGGCGGGACCATGTCTCTGCTCACGGGCTCCGCTCACTCCGACCTTCCGATCGCATCGATCACGGCAATCGGCACGCCAATCGACTACACGAAGATTCCCGCTATCAGCCCGTTGAGGCTGATCGGCAAATACACGGGCGATACCCCGCTCACCTCCGCGACCAATCTGGTCGGCGGACTACCTGCTCCACTCGTTCAGGCGAGTTACAAGGTGACGGCGTTGCAGCGCGAGGTCCTCAAGCCATGGTTCATCGTCCGCAATCTTCACAACACCGAGACCCTGGCTCGCATGGAATCGATAGACAAGTTCATGGCAGCCATGCCTGGATACCCTGGCAAGGCATTTCAGCAGATCTGCGAACAACTCATGCTCGGCAACAATCTCTACAACGACGCCGTCACGCTTGCCGGACGCGAGATCAAACTGTCAGCTCTGAGCGTTCCCGTTCTCGCGGTCGGCGGCACCACTGACGTGATTGCACCCATCGCTTCGGTGGAAGCAATCACGTCGGTCCTCACCGGCGCGCCGTCGGTCCGGTTCGAGAAGGCGCCGGGAAGTCACCTCGGGCTCGTTGCCGGCCCCACCGCGAGAGACTCCACCTGGGCGCACATCGACGAATTCTTGAAAGAGAATGCACCGCAGTTGGTTTCGACCAGCTAAATCACGGCGTCGTGATGCCCGCGGCTACAGCTGCCTTGTGCCAATCCGGGAATTCACTCAGCAAACGGGTGTACAACTGGGCGTCGTCGACAGTGTCGATGTCGTCCAGCGCGAAGAATCCGGCATTGTCGACCACCCTGCCGTCGAGGTCGTCGAGCTTCTCCAGCACTCCGTAGTTGGCCTTGCCGATTCCGACGAACTGCCAAAAGGCCGGGAGCCCAGACGCTTCGCGCATCAACTTCGTGATTTCCTTGCGCTCGCTGAAGCCACCGTCGGTGAAGAACAGGACGAGCGTCGGCGCCGAACCACGTGTCAGGCCGGAGAGAATCTCAGTCATGATCGGCACTTCACGATTTGCGGCGCCGATCTTGTCATAGTTGAATCCGCCGTGCGAGCCGCGCAAGTGCAGGTAGGTATCCGACCACTCTTCCGCGTCATGGACAGAGATCTCGGGAAGCTTGACGAAGCTGACTGCATACAAGTACGGCTCGAGCTTGCCGTCGTCATCGAGTTGGATCGCAACGGGAACCATGCGTTCGACAACACGATGCACCACTCTGGTGCGGTACTGCTTGGCCATACTTCCGGTTTTGTCGATCACCAGGACCACTCGCGCCCGAATTCCGTTGCCACCCTTGGTCAGCAGGACCTTGGCCACTTCGCGCTTTCGGAGGTCCAGTTTTTCCCGCTTCACCATCGAGAGTTTGGCTTCGTCGGGCACGGTCCGAATGCCATCTGCCGATTCAGCCGAGTCGGGTCGGCTCTGCGGTTCCTCGTCGACCGAGACTCCGAATGCAGTGACCAGATCTGCCAATCCACTGTCCCAACCCGCCGAAACGTTCCGAACCTTCCAGTCCGTGCCGCGGCGATAGATCTCGACGAGGACCGCTGCCCTCTCACTCGTCAAACCCAAAGCCTGAGCCACGATAGCGGTGGAACCAGCCTGCTCCACCACGACACCAAGGCCCCCGACAGCAGAAAGGGTTCCGTTTGCCGCCGAATCAAGCGCCACGGCAACACTCAGCTGGTGGATGTCGGCGGGCAACCTCGCAATGTCGATTTCGATGACGCCGCCGGACTCCAAGCGCACCGCACCTTCGGGCGACACCGGCTGATTGAAGAAGACAAAATCTGCGTCGTTCCGCACCTGGTTCCGTTCGTCGAGCTGGAACACCATCAGGTCCACCGTGCCCGGGGCGCTACCGTTCACCGCCACCTTCAGCGAAGTTCCGTCAACGACTGTGTTCGCTCCACGCGCCAGCTCCATGCCTGAAGATTAGCGGGCCACCAAAGAATCAACGGCCCCGCGGTCGGAAGAATCACAGCACACTTTCAGCAATCGCCAGGATTCTCGAGGCAGACTGTTCGTGGAAGATTTGTCGCACGCGGGACCAAGAGCCTGAACATCGACAGAATCTTAGGGTCGATCAGGAGGTCACCAAATGCCGCACGGCCAGGCGCGCACCATCCCGATGTTGCCACTCCTGCCACCACTGACGAATTTCGACGACGCCAGTCGCTCGATCGTGTCCTACCTCGACGAATATCTTCCGCTGGCACTGTGGTCGATCACGCGGTTCGACGGGTCGAATCAAATCTTTCTCACCGTCTCACCCAACCCACTTCACATCGAAGTCGGCGAGACCCGGACTTGGCAAAACACCATGTGCAGCGAGGTAGTCCTCGGAAATGCGCCGCCAGCCTCATCGAATCGCGCACTCGTACCTGCACTTTCCCGAGATGACAGGTGGGAAGGCATAGGCGCATACGTCAGCATCCCAATCCTTCACAACGACGGCAGTCTCTTCGGCACTCTGTGTGGCGCCGACCCGATTACGGGCGACTCCGTACTCGAGGACAACCTGGCCCTCCTCACTCTCCTGTGCCGACTCCTCGGAACGATTCTCGATGTCGACTATCAGCGCGCGCAGTCAGTGCGACTGGCCGAAACTGCGCAACTCGATGCCGAGACCGACCCGTTGACAGGTCTTCTCAATCGGCGCGGGTGGAACCGCATCCTCGAGGCCGAGCAAACTCGGTACCGCCAATTCGCCGATCCGGGATCTATCATCATCGTCGATCTGGACGGCATGAAGACCATCAACGACGAACTCGGTCACGCCGCGGGTGACGAATATGTTCAACGGGCCGGCAAGATCTTGGCAGCATGCGCGCACCCTGGTGCGGTGGTTTCACGGTTGGGCGGAGACGAGTTCGGAATCGCTCTGCCCGATACACAGCCGCGCGCCGTCGACTACCTGGTCGAGTGTTTGGAGAAGGCGTTCCGGAATGCCGACGTCTGTTGTTCGATCGGTCGAGCCGACTTTTCCATGGCCCAAAGCCTTTCCGAGACTTGGGATACGGCCGATGCCGAGATGTACCGCCACAAGCGCTCGAAGCACTGATTCGACTCCCCCACGGCCTGTTGGCACCGCATCGGAGGATCCCTTCGATGCGGTGCTGGCCCGTGTTCTGTTGTGCCTGAGGTTCTTCTCAGGTTTTGAAGGTGGTGTTCGCCGGCCGCGGGTGCTGGCCGGGGTCGATCGAGGGTGGTGGGATGAACCACGGTTTGTTGTCGACGCCGATGCGGATCACCCATTTCCCGACGAACCCGGCTTTCCGGTGCATCAACCGGTGATGTGAACGGCACAGCAGGACAAGGTTGTTCATCACCGTCGGGCCACCGTTGGCCCAGTGCCGAATATGGTGCACATCGGTCCAGGCGGGCACGCACGTGCAGCCGGGGAACGCGCAGCCTTTGTCCCGGGCGATCAACGCCACTCGCTGTTCGGCGGACACCAATCGCTTTCCGGGTTTCGCATCGAGCGGCGCGCCGTGACCGTCGAGCAGCACCGTGGACAGGAAACAGTCACAGCCGAGAAGCCTTGTCTGCGAGACCGACAGTGGTCCGAGCCAGGGCATGTGCCCGACATCAAGATCCGACACAGCCACTCCACCACCATCGGGCGAGGGTGCGGCGGCGCAGTCCCGGTGCTCGGCAAGATCGCGGGCGTTGATGTGCACGTTCACGTGCGGACGTTGACCACCATCGACACCGGTTTTCGCGCAATCCAGATACCGCCGAATCAGTTCGGTGAACCCGTCCGCGGTCCGCTTCGCTGCCGACCGGGCATCGGGGGTTCCATCGGGTGCTGGGGTCGGCATCGTCAGATTCGACGGGGCGGAGAGCAGCATTTCGCCGGTGAGGGCGTCGAACTCGCCGCGCACCACCACCCGGCCGTTCAGTGTCGATGCGATCCGCAACTCGTTACGATCCACATCCTCGGCGGGCGGAATGTCATCCGATTCGAACACTCGCTCCAAGGTCGCGATCACGTTTCGCACCTTCGTCGTTGTCGCCTCCACGCCCGACGCGGCAGCCAACAACAAATCGATACAGCGAGGGAGCGCCTCCTCCGGCATTCCGTTCGGCGGTGATTCGCAGAACGCCACGATCAACACGGCATGCTCGAACGAGCAGTCCCCGACATCGAACCGGGCCGCCACCGCCGGAAACGGCCGCAGCGCCGCACCCAGGGCGGCGATCTTCTTCCCGTCCCGAACCTGCAGCATCGTGCTCGAGGCCAACCAGCAACCCACCCCGCGGCTCGCAATCACCTGATCATCAGGACGCATCGAGAGTTCGTCGACCACCGCCACACGAACAGCCTCGAGACGAAGAATCTCCGCACTCGCCCCGATAGCAGCAGCACGCAACTCAGAAGCAGACAACCGCCACAGGCGTCCGCGCAACCCCACCGCAGAACCAGACACCACATCCGACAACAGAACACTCATTGAATCCCCCGATCCCCACCCTCAACATTACTCGAACACGTGTTCGAGTCAATACCTTGCTACCAGCACAAATGAGAGCGGGGAATAGTTCGATCGATCCAGGCGTATTATTTGAGTAAGCAATACTTGCGAGCGCAAATAAATGGAGGCTGTCACCGATGACTACCGACGAACGTCGACGCGGTTCCGTCTGGCGTGACCTAGTGGTCAGCCACAGCGTCATCCTCGGCAAGATGGAGGCGGACCTTCGAACCACCACCGGGCTCACCCTTGGCCAGTACGACGTTCTGCTCCGACTGCACGAAGCGCCGGGAAACACGATCCGAATGGGCGATCTGGCCGAACTGGTCCTGGTCACCACCAGTGGCGTGACGCGCGTCGTCGATCGATTGGTCGAGGCAGGTCTGGCAGAGCGCGTTCGACCGGACAACGATCGACGCGTCGTGACGGTATCGATGACGCCTGCGGGCAAGAAGACGCTTCGAAAAGCGTCCGCCATACACACGCGAGGGATCGCCGAATACTTCTCCGATCTCATTGAAACCGAGGAGCTTCCGGTACTCGAACGCTTCTTCTCCCGACTTGCCGCACATCACACGAATCAAGGCGGCGCATGCGATGCGCACGTAGAACAACTTTCCATCACCCCCACGAACAGATAGCGAGAAACAACATGGCTTTCGAATTGGGCGTCTACCATTTCGGTGAACTCACCCCAGATCCCACTACCGGCGCGATGATGAATCCCGGTGTCCACCTTCGCCATTTGGTGGAGCAGGCAACCGTTGCCGATCAGGTTGGACTCGATGTCTTCGGCGTCGGCGAGCACCATCGCACCGACTTCGCAGTCTCAGCCCCTGCAGTTGTGCTCGCGGCAATGGCTCAGGCTACCGACAACATCAAGCTGTCCAGCGCCGTAACCGTACTCAGTTCCGACGATCCCGTACGTGTGTTCCAACAGTTCGCGACAGTTGACCTGCTTTCCGAAGGCCGTGCCGAGATCATTGCCGGCCGAGGTTCGTACACGGAGTCATTTCCGCTTTTCGGGTACGACCTGTCCCAGTACAACGAACTCTTCGCCGAAAAGCTCGATCTACTACTGAAACTGCGCGACGAGAACCCGATCAACTGGGAAGGACAACTTCGCGCACCACTGATCGACGGTGACGTGACGCCCCGCCCGGACCGTCAGATTCCGGTGTGGATCGCAGTCGGAGGTACTCCGGCCTCTGTCGTCCGTGCCGCGAAACTGGGCCTACCCCTCTCACTGGCCATCATCGGTGGAAGCTACCAACAGTTCGAACCGTTCGTCGATCTATACCGCAGGGCTGCAGCGGAGTTCGGACACGATCCGAAGAAGCTCGCTGTCTCGATTGCTTCGCCAGGATTTGTCGATACCTCGAAGCAAACAGCACTCGACACGTCGTACCCGTACTTCCAGGCCGGGTGGATGCAGAATCATCATCAGCGGGGAAACGGAGTTCCCATGCCGCGCAGGGCATACGAGGCGCAGGCAACCACCGCGGGTGCGTTCTTCCTCGGCGGCCCGCAGGAAATCATCGACAAGACGATGGCGCAGTACGAACTGTTCCATCATGACCGCATCATGATCCAGATGGGGTTCGGCAACGTGCCACAGAAGGACATGCTGCGTGCGATCGAGATCCTCGGCACCGAAGTAGCCCCCGTTGTGCGTAAGGAAATCGAATCACTGAAGTCGTCCCAAGAATAGGAGTTTCGATGAGCACACCGCTCAAAATTGTTGCCGTTGTCGGCAACCTTCAAAAACCCTCCAAGACTCGTGCCCTCGTCGACCTGATCGTCGAAACCTTGGGAGACTTCGAGCAGATCGACACACGAGTTTTCGAGATCGTGGATCTGATTCCAGGTCTTGCATCTGCTCTGGATCGCGATCACGTCGACTCAGTGACCGCCGAAGCGCTGGCAGCAGTCGAGTCCGCCGATATCGTCATCGCGGCGTCACCGGTGTTCCGCGGCTCGTACACGGGAATGTTCAAGCATTTCTTCGATCTCGTGGACCAGTACGCGCTTGCCAACACTCCGGTGATTCTTGCTGCGACAGGTGGCAGCGACCGCCACGCTCTCGTGTTGGACCATGCCCTGCGTCCACTGTTCGCTTTCTTCCAAGCGCTGACCGCTCCGGTCGGGATCTATCTCAGCTCCGGTGATTTCGACGGAACGACTATCCTCAACCCCGAGGTATTCGAGCGTATCGAGATGGCAGCAAAGGACGTCCTGCCGGTAGCGAGGATGCTCGCGGAGCGGGATCGAGTTGCGCTGACGTGAACGCCCCTCATTCGCACAACACGGCAACAGTTGCCGGTCTGAGGATGATCGAACAGCTACGTCAGGTTCACGAACCTCTACGAGCCGATATCGAGGTACTCGAGAATGCCCTGCAACTGTTGTCGGACGAAACCGCCGATCTGACTCGGATACCCGAGATGATCGACAATCTGACGATCGCGGATTTCGTCTGGCAACTACGGGTCAACTGCGACTTCTACTGCAACACGCTGACTCTGCACCACACCATCGAAGATCAACGTATGTTCCCCGTAATGACCAGGAACTTTCCCGAGTTGGCCCCTGCGGTCGAACGACTGCAGGCAGAACACAAGCTTGTCGGGGAGATCGTGTCGGAAGCCAAGCGTGCGTCACTCGCACTGAGCACCGAATCCTCCACGGTCAATCGGGCATACGCCGCAATCTCCGAATTGGCGGATCATATGCAGTCGCACCTCGATTTCGAGGAGGCCACACTCTTTCCGTACTTCCGACGGATGGATCGCGACTGGCATTACGGCTGATCGTGCACACTCAGTGATTCTTCAGCGCCATCGCAGTAGCGTCGAAAGGGCCACCTCATGTCAGGAGCCCCCAATGACCACCCCGGATCAACCCACCGTCCAGCAATCCGTTCCTCAGCACCCGATTCGACCGCCCGTCAATGCGGGTTGGGCGGTGGTCTCGCTGCTGTTCTTCTGGCCGCTCTCCTTCTCCGCTTTCACGCACGCCTTCAACGTGTATCCGCTGTGGGCCGACGGCGATGTGGCCGGGTCGCGGTACGCGTCCGATCGAGTGAAACGACTCGGTCAGATCTCGCTGTGGATCGCAGGCGGGCTACTACTCCTGGTCTGCATCCTGTACGCGATTGCGGCAATCGTGTGGTTCGCCAACGGTGGCCACGATTACGGGCCGCGACGTATGCGCTGAACAACCACCCTGAAACAACAAACTGCAACAACAACACCGCAACAACAACACCGCCGAACATCACCTCATCAATCGATCGATGAATTCCATGGTCTGGTCCATCGAAGCGACCGTCGTTTGGCCGTGGCTGATTCCGCTGAGTTCTTGATACTCGAACTGCGTTCCTCGCGAACGCATGTCGACCAGTTGCGCCCAGGTAAGGGCGACAGGAACCGTTGTGTCCGACACGCTCTGCACCACACGCAGTGACCGGCCGTAGCCGTCGACCGGCACCTGCATCATCTCGCGAAACAGATCGTGGAAGCGTGGCGTCCACACCGACCGAGAAAACAACGAGCTCAACTGGATTCGTTCGGCGCGAATGTGGCGGCCGAGATCTCCGGCGCACAGTGTCCGAGCCTTTTCCATCCACTCGATCCCCTGCGGCGAGAGAACCTCCCGAATGTTCTCTTCGGGTCGTTGATCGTCGATCCCGGCCAGAACGTACAGCGCGTATCCCACCAACCCGGTGATGCCGATGTCGGGAAACAGCGGTCCGCCCAACGGAAACAAACCTTCCATATGGGTGGGGCCGGCAACAACGACCGAGCCGCGGAAATCCAATTCCGGTGCACGAGTGGTGGCCTCGTGTCCCGCGAAGTACGCCGCATGACCGCCTTCGGACAAACCCGCAACCATCCACCGCGGACTCAGCACACTGCCGTACAACTCGTGCGCAGCCCGCACGATGTCGACCGCATTCGCGCCGGCGGCATGTCCGTCGAGATAGGCCAGCACCCCGTCGGTACCAAGTCCCGAGTAGTCGGTAGCTACTACCGCGTATCCCTCTTCCAACCAGCGTTCGATCGGTTCGATCTCGCCCGGACCGAATCCGGTCGACGAGGGTGCACACTGATCCGCACTGCCCAAAGTTCCGTGGGCATAGGAGATGACGGGCCAACCGCCCGCCGGTGGGGCACCTTCCGGCAGAAACACGGACCCTGACGACTCCCCCCATCTGTCAGCGGTACGCAGAGTTCGATACACGACCCGCTGCGTCTCACCGGCGCCGACCGGAAACACTGCGGCCGAGAGTTCGCCATAGGACTCCAGCGCGCCCGCGACTTCCGGTTCGTCCGTCGTCGCCGCGGCAGCACCTGACCCCCACCCGAGACTCGACAACAGAATGCTCGCCACCACGGCCGCAACAAAGGTTCTACCCGAACGACTCACCACGCCAACCCCTCCCGACCTGTGCAGAGCATGATGTCGATATGCAGATCATCATCACCGGTCACAGCCTGCCCGGACGTGAGTGTTCCGAAACCGCAACCTTCGAAGGGCGCAGCAACATCCACGTCGGCGTTCAGCGCCGAGGCAAGCCACACGAAATCCTCGACCTCGTACCAGGAGATACCGAGACAGTGCGATGGGAACTGACAGCGAGTCTGGAGCGAAAGTCCGGTGCCTGGGACATTCTCGGTCCACACATCCAGGGTCCACCTCGCGGACGCTTCATCTACCTGTCCTGGGTGACGGTATCCGATGACCAGACGCTCGAGATGTTTCGGCGCGCAAAGCTGATGCTCGACGCGATCCCCGAGCACATCGTCGAGCAGGCCGACGCTTCCGGTGCGCTCCACGGAGACCTCGGGCTCACCGACGCCGCAGGTAAACCACTGTGCGCGGCAATCCGACCACCAACGATCACCTGGTCCCCCTCGCCTTACTGAGCATCGTTCAGTAGTGTGGTGATCGAGCACTAACTCTGCCGGTGGCCCCACATAGTCGATACGGAGTCCGAACTGATGAGCACCGAACACCTCGATGTCCTGATCGTCGGCGCCGGCTTGTCCGGCATCGGTGCTGCTTATCGACTCCAGACCGAGCTCCCAGGAAAGTCGTACGCAATCCTCGAGGCCCGAGCGAACAGCGGCGGAACCTGGGACCTCTTCAAGTATCCCGGCATCCGATCGGATTCCGACATGTTCACGCTCGGCTACCCGTTTCGCCCGTGGACAGATGCCAAAGCAATCGCCGACGGTGATTCGATCCTCCGGTACGTGCGCGACACCGCGCGAGAGAACGGGATCGACAAGAAGATTCGGTACAACCGGAAGGTGACGGCCGCATCATGGTCGTCGGCGGACTCGACCTGGACAGTCACGGTCACGACCGGCGACGAAGACGAAACATTGACCTGTAACTTCCTCTATCTCTGCAGCGGGTACTACAGCTACGAGGGCGGATACACCCCCGACTTCCCCGGACGTGAATCGTTTGCCGGTGAGGTAGTGCACCCCCAGTTCTGGCCCGAAGAACTCGATTACTCCGACAAGAAGGTCGTTGTGATCGGAAGCGGCGCCACCGCAGTCACTTTGGTCCCCACGATGTCACGGGACGCAAGCCACGTCACGATGCTCCAGCGATCACCGACGTACATTCTGGCGCTTCCGTCCAGCGACAAATTATCGGACACCATTCGCGCGGTACTGCCGAATCAACTCGCGCACAGCATCGCTCGATGGAAGAGCGTCGTAGTGAACCTGAGTTTCTACCAACTGTGCCGACGGAGTCCGGTGCGCGCAAAGAGGATGCTGAACCTCGCGATCAGTCGTCAACTCCCGAAAGACATCCCCCTCGACCCTCACTTCACACCCTCCTACGATCCCTGGGACCAGCGCTTGTGCGTCGTACCCGACGGCGATTTGTTCAAAGCCCTCCGATCCGGCAAGGCCTCGATCGAGACCGATCACATCGACACCTTCACCGAGACCGGGATTCGTCTCGCGTCAGGTCGCGAACTCGAAGCTGACATCATCGTCACTGCAACAGGATTGAAGATGGAGGCGTGCGGCGGGATGTCCATCGAAGTGGACGGCGAACCCGTCACCCTCGGTGATCGTTACGTCTACAAGGGCATGATGATCAGCGACGTACCGAACTTCGCGATGTGCGTCGGCTACACCAACGCCTCGTGGACTCTGCGAGCAGATCTCACGTCGATGTACGTGTGCCGACTGCTGACGGAGATGGACAAGCGCGACTATTCGAAGTGCGTGCCGCACGCGACCGAAGAAATGGACCAGCGGCCGATCCTGGATCTGGCGTCGGGGTATGTCATGCGTGCCGTGGAACAGTTCCCGAAGCAGGGATCGAAGTCACCGTGGAACATGCGTCAGAACTACATCCTTGACCGTCTTCACTCCACGTTCGGGAGCATCAACGACCACATGACGTTCTCGAAGGCACCAGCTCGACATTCGACGCCGGTACCGAGCAAGAGTTGAGCGGACCACGAACAACCAGGTAGAGCAGTCTGGCGAAGCCACCAATCGATCCGACGACAAAGAACACGCCAGAACCTGCGACCACGGCACAGAGCGCACCGAGAACGATGATCGTCGACGCCTCTACCATTCGACCGGCTGACTCCGATCCCAGAACGTGTATTTCATCAACTCCTTCGTTCATAAAGCTATTTTCAGCCAACCGTCCAGCCGGTTTGTAGGGACTTTAGTCACGAGTCGGGTCGAAATGGACTCATAATTGCAGGTCAAGCGTTCAGTTGGCCACGGCCGGTCGGATGAACTGCAGACCGTTCCGTAGTGTGCGCATCACAGAAAGTGGAACCAACGCCGGGGGGAACATCATGAAGGTCGTCGTTTTCGGGGCAACAGGAATGGTCGGCAACAGCGTCCTGAGGGAATGCCTCGACGATCTACGAATCGACGAAGTCGTGACCGTCGGCCGCAATCCGTCCGGTACAACCGCCCCGAAGATCGTCGACATCGTTCACCGCGACATGCTCGACTTCTCGGCGATCGAAGCCGATCTGACCGGCGCGGACGCCTGCTTCTTCTGCCTCGGTGTCTCCTCTGCCGGCATGAACGAAGCCGACTACACCCGCATCACGCGTGACATCACGCTTGCCGCCGCCACGACACTGTCGGGTGTGAACCCTCAGATGGTGTTCGTCTACGTGTCCGGCGAAAGCGCCGACTCCACCGAGACCAGCAAGACCATGTGGAAGCGAGTACGTGGCGCGACCGAGAATGCGCTACTCGCACTCCCTCTCACGACCTACATCCTCCGGCCGGGATTCATCCGTCCGCGCCCGGGATCGCCGTCGAAGACGTGGTGGTACAAGGCCTTCTATCAAATCTCCGTGCCTCTCTACCCACTCTTGCGCAAGGTTTGGCCCAGCAGCGTGACCACCAGTGAAAACATCGGCAGGGCAATGATCACCCTCGCGGCAAACACGCCCGATCTTCCCGACCGCGTCCTTCGCAGCGACAAGATCAACGAACTCGCGCAGGCCTGACAGTCTTACCTCGAAAGACGAAGCCGCGGGCGACGAGTTCCAACGCCACGGCGACCGAGCAGGTTTGCGCCAACAGCAGCCCTGCCAGCACAAGAATTTGCACGGCACCGGCTTGAACGGCCGACCCCGTCGCGAGCAAAACGCCGACAAAAGCTCCCGGCAATGTCACGAGGCCGACGGTGCGCGTCTGGTCGACTCCCGGTAGCAGGGCGTCGGAGGCTGCGGTGCGGGCTACTTCCCACCGTGCATCGCGCTGGGAAAATCCAAGGCTCAGTGCGGCTTCGACTTCCCCGTACCGGTCGTCGACGGCGTCGAGTCCGCGTTTGGCTGCCATCGATGTTGCAGTCATCGCGCCGCCCAGAACAATTCCGCCGATCGGCACCAGAGCGATGCCTTCCAGCGGAACCACTCCGGACAGCAGCATCAGTGGCAGAACCACACCGATTCCCGACGCCAAGGCGATGGTCAGCCACGCTCCGGACGTTCCTGCGCCGCAGCGTCGTGCCGCGGTGAACGACGCCGCAGCGAACATGCCGACGAGCACGAGGAGCGCTGACCAGATGTGAGCCAAGGCTGCGGCGAGGATCAACGAAATCGCAGCCAACTGAAGAGCGCCACGAGCGAGTGCGCCTGGGACTACCCGAACGCTACCGAGAGAGGTGAATCGGTAGACGAGCGTGGCGACAAGAGCCATGACGATGCAGAGGACAGCCAGACGGATGCCGGAGTCGGCTATCGAAAGGCTCATAGGTCACAGTGTTCCCTACGAGCCGAGTCCGACTCGAATTCGAGAACCGCTCAGA
The DNA here is from genome assembly GCF_009707305.1 of Rhodococcus sp. AQ5-07. NCBI lineage: Bacteria > Bacillati > Actinomycetota > Actinomycetes > Mycobacteriales > Nocardiaceae > Rhodococcus > Rhodococcus sp. AQ5-07. The sequence goes on from NZ_CP046099.1 coordinate 3,658,098, forward strand.
AAACCCAACCGCGAAGGGCGACAAATCGCAGGCCACCGACAATTCCGCTCACTGCGATCACAAGCCCGGCTTGAAGAAGTCCGTCGGCGCCGGGGAGAAGGAAGCCGAGCGCACTGATGGCGGCCGAACTGGCGATCAACCCGACCAGAGCGAGTCCACCGCCTTCCCACTGCGCGGTGAACCAGTTGACGCGATCCGCGGCATGGAAGGTGAGCCGGCGATGCAGCTCGTTGGCCAGAATGGTGCTCAAGACTGCACCAACGGCGTTGGCGACCAGCGCTCCGTCACCGCGCAGCGCCAGAAAAGCGGCAAAGTACAAGATATTGCTGGCTCCGCCGACAAGGGCAAAACGAACGAGCTGAGCAAAGGCGCCGTCGCCGGCAAGAGCGCGAAGCCTCGTTACCGCGAAACCTGCACTCCGCGTACCCACCATCGAGATCGGATTGCTCCCGACCCAGATGTCAGACGTGCTCATATCGGCTTCTCTCATACGGACAATCGGAACCACACGTTCCGCTTAGTAATATAGCACTAACGGAATCGATCATTCCGCTTAGTGCCGTAGACTGTGAGGATGCCGACAACACACCCCGACGCTTCTCATGCGGGGACCTCGGCCGACTGCTCACAGCCGCGCCTTCGGTCCGACGCCAAGGCCAACCTCGAGCGCATCCTCAACTCCGCTCGCGAGGTGTTCGCCGCCCAAGGACTCGACGCCACGCTGGCGGACGTCGCCAAGCACGCCGGCGTCGGCGTCGGCACCGTCTATCGCCGGTTCGCCAGCAAGGACGAGCTGATCCAGGCCCTGTTCGACACACGGTGCTCCGAGATCGAAACGATTGCCGCCACCGCCCGGGAGATGCCAGACGCCTGGGAAGGTCTTGTCTACTTTCTCGACGTGATCTCCCTGCGCATGGCAGACAACCGCGGATTCGGCGATCTCCTGATGGACGGGCGCTTCGCGTCCGACACTTTCGCTCGCGCGCGCGCCGGGATCGCTCAGCACACCGCGGCACTTGTCAATCGCGCCAAGGAACAGGGCACCCTGCGGAGTGACTTCGAAGTCAACGACATTCCGCTTCTCATGCAGGTCGTCAAGATGGCCCAGAAGTTCGGCGGCGACGAGGCCCCTCAGGCTTACCGCCGCGCACTCGGCTTCATGATCGACGGACTCTGCGCGTCCCGCACCGGCCATCGCGAGTTGCCCGTCCCGGCGCTTTCCTCCGAACAACTCGATCACGTCCTTCATCGGTTTCAGGCATCGCCCGATAAGAACTGCTGACTCGATTTCGGGGTCGACGCCGCAATGGCGTCGACCCCGAAATTTGCTGTCAGTGAGCGATTACCGGTTCACCTTCCGGCGAATCCGGAAGCAGTCCACTCCGAAGAACCAGTCCGGTCAAGACCGCACCGACCGCGAATATGCCTGCGGCCCAATAGAACGTGGTGGTGTAACTCTCGACGGCAGCCTGTGCCTGGGTCAGCGGATTCATCTCGCGGCCCACCAGGTAGTTGGTGGAAGCCGAGGCTGCAATCGTGCTGAGCAGTGCAGTTCCGATCGAGCCGCCCACCTGCTGCATCGTGTTGACCGTGGCAGATGCGACGCCGGCATCTTCGTGATGCACGCCTGAAGTTGCTCCCTGCATCGACGGGGCGAAAATGCTGCCCATGCCGAGTCCGGTGACAACGAGCCCCGGCAGAATGTGGACTGCATAGGTGCTGTCCACGGAAATCTGGGCCAGCAGCGTCATTCCGATCGCCGCGATGACCATTCCGCTCACGATCAGCACTCGCGGACCGACGCGCGGTAGCAAAACCGCTGTCGAAAGCGTTGCCGCTGTCACGATTCCGAACACCATCGGCATGAATGCGAGGCCGGTCATGATCGGGCTGTACCCGAGGATCAGCTGCATGTAGTACGTCAGGAACAGGAAGACTGCGAACATGCCTGCGCCGGAAAGGAAGATCGCCAGGTACGAGCCAGCCCGGATTCGGTCGAGGACCACCCGCAGCGGAAGGAGCGGGTGCTCGGACTTGGTCTGCCAGTAGATGAACGCCGCCATGAACACGACGCCGGCAACGAGCCACGAGATGGTGGGAGTTGCACTCCACCCGTCCGATTCGGCCTTCGAGAATCCGAAGACGATGCTGAACAAGCTGATCGACACCAGGATCGTTCCCGGGATGTCGAGCTTGGGTCGCGAGTCACTGGTGTGCGGCGCGAGCAACAGGACTGCTCCAACCAGGGCGATCGCCGCGAAGAAGAGATTCACGAAGAGGCACCAGCGCCAGTCGACCCACTCGGTGAGTGCGCCGCCGAGCAGCAGTCCGATGGCGCCACCGCCGCCGGCAACGGCACCGAAGATACCGAAAGCCTTGGCACGCTCACCTGGATCCGTGAATGTCACGGACAGCAGCGACAGGGCTGCCGGGGCAAGGAGCGCACCGAATACGCCCTGGCCGGCACGAGCGGCAACAAGCATTTCGAAGTTGACGGCTGCGCCACCGATGGCGGAAGCCACTGCGAAGCCGATAAGACCGACGATGAAAGTTCGCCTGCGCCCGAACAAGTCGCTCAATCGACCGCCGAGTAGCAGCAAGCTGCCGAACGCCAATGCGTATGCCGTGATGATCCACTGGCGGTCCGAATCACCGAACTCCAGTGAGCGCTGCGCAGCAGGCAGCGCGATGTTGACGATGGTGGCATCCAAGACCACCATCAGCTGCGCAATTCCCAGAACCGCGAGAACCAGCCACCGCTTTGCGTGGTTGTCCCCTGAAGGCGCTGAGGACTGCTCGAATTCAGTCCGTTCAGCAATGTCTGACATAGTCCCTCGCCCAACCTATGCGGAGATGGCTTCTCCGGTTAGCAAAAACGCTACACGAAAACGGAGAGGCTGTCTCCACTTGGCGGGTAGAGTGGGGACATGAGTACCGCAATGGAGCGCCCCCTTCGCGCCGATGCTGCACGTAATCGGCAGTTGATCATCGACGCCGCACGTGAACTGTTCGCCGAAGAAGGGATCGACGTCACACTCGACGACGTCGCCCGGCGCGCGGGTGTCGGCGTCGGAACGGTCTATCGGCGGTTCGCCAGCAAGGAAGAATTGATCGACGGAGTCTTCCAACAGAACTTCGCCGACATGGCGGCGGCCGCGGACGCGTCACTCGCCAATCCGGATCCGTGGGACGGCCTTGTCACCTTTGCCGAATTCGCCTGCAGCCGTATGTCGGTCAACCGCGGACTCAAAGACGTCCTGAACGGAACCGACGAGGGATGCGAGCAAGTCGCATGCCAACGATCCATCATCGAACCGTCGGTCGAGAGGATCTTCTACCGGGCCCAGGAGGCCGGGATGCTGCGCCCCGACGCCGTACCGACGGACCTGTTCGGCCTCATCTTCATGGTGGGCGCAGTCACCGAATTTGCTCAGCCCGTCAACCCGACCGTGTGGCGTCGATACCTCTCGGTGATGCTCGACGGCCTACGCACGGAGGGCTTGCACCGTGACGCACTCCCCCTTCCTCCGCTGAGTTCGGAGGAATTGCACGAGGCCAAGCAATGCCTGAAAGACCGCCGCCGTTGAGCGGTTCGGTCAGATCTGCTCACGAGGAATGAAAATCCACATCACGATGTAGATCAGAAACTGCGGGCCGGGCAGCAGGCACGAGAGCACGAACAGCAAGCGGACAGTCGACGACTTCCAACCGAAGTATCGAGCGATTCCGGCGCACACCCCACCGAACATTGCTCCCGAGCGGGCGCGGGTGAGCTTGCGGGTCTTCATCGGGGAGGTCATGTGCTGTTTCCTTTCAACGGAACTCGCGGTTCATCCGCGTCGACCTCCACTATCCGCTGCCGATCCACCTGTGCGCATCAGGCCATGGACCCATCTTTTCCAACGCGGTGTGTCCTCAGGTACGAGTCCGTCCCCGCGTCTGACTCAGGGTTCTCCCCCACACCCCAGCCTCGTACCTCAGCAGGGAAACATGCGTCGAAGCCGTTTCGGAGCCGCAAAAGGTTGCCAGTTGTCCACGTCCTGCGCCAGACGATCGGCAACCGTCCACAACGCCGACGGGTTGTGGGTCAACCCCATATGACTGCCTTGCACCGCAATGCTTTCCGACAGGCCTGCCGAGGTTTCACAGCACGCTTGCCATGGAACGATACCGTCGTGCCTGGAGTAGACCGACGTGGCAGGAACGGAAATAGGCGATCCCTGTTCGGATTCGATGCCGTCGACCGGAGGCAGTATCGCGTGATTACCGGACAAACGAGCGTAGAGAGATCCGACTCTCGTCTGCTCCAGACTGGTGAGAGCGAAAGGACTTCCGAGTGTCACTACCTGACGTACGGAATCCGGCAGATCCCTCGCCAGCTTTCGAGCGTAGATACCGCCCAAACTCCAGCCGATCACCGACACCTTCTGCTCGTATCGATCAGCTACCTCGGCCAATGCGGCAGGCAATCCGTCGACCACCGTCGCCGTCGGACCGGTGTTCAGACCCAGATTCCAACCGTGAACCCGGTATCCGAGAAAGCTCAGGTACGTCCTCAAGGCGAGAGTCGACACGTCCGAAGTCAGCAATCCGGGGAGAACGAGGACCGGATGCCCGTCCCCACGCGGCGATCGAAGCAACCAAGGAGCCGCGAGAAGCAGTGAAGCGATGTCGACCAGTCCGCGCGTCGGCTCGCTCAGACACATCGCCAAGGATGGTGGCCCCGGAACGAGTGGGTCGACTTCACGAATCCGCGTCGATCGCTGCGCCCAATCGAATTCGGTCTCCGCGAAATCAATCGCCGAGACTTCCGCAACTACTGACACCTGAACTCCTGTCGGCCGGTGCCCTTGCCGGGGCGCGTGGTGGGGCGGTTCCGCGAGCTGTGTGCTCAACCCGCGGAACCTTGCCCTCATCCACCACCGGTAGCGAACCAGGACCCGTTCTGCCCACAGATTCGTGACCAAAGGCCTCTCGACCACACGAACACTGTGTGATTCAGAACACTAGTTTTGATTACGTTGCATCTACGTTGCGTACGTGTTTCGTCCCCGAAGGAGAACAGATGGCATTCACGGAAGAAGAAATCGCATACATGCAGTCGCAGCCACTGGCGCGCGTTGCGACGCTCTCACCACACGGGCAACCAGACGTCGTTCCATTGGCCTTCGAATACGACGGGGCCCACTTCTGGATCGGCGGGGGCGGCCAGAGCGTCCTGAAAACCAGGAAGTTCCGCAATATCGGGTCAGGACAACTCGAAGTAGCCCTCGTCATCGACGACATGCCGTCATTCGAGCCGTTTGTCGCGCGCGGGATCAGGATCTACGGAATCGCTGAACAGCCGATCGAAAGGGTAGGAATGGTCGGTCCCGGAATCTATTCACGCATCACGCCGACAGTCTCGTGGAGTTGGAACTTGGCGGGAGAACCGGCAGGTGACACCTGGTACGAATCTCACAAGACTGTTCACACGCAATAGGTCAGTTCGGGCAACTCTCGGGTGGCAGGTTTTCGGCGGCCCACGTTGTCAGTTCACTGAGAGCGGGGAGCAGCGCCTGCCCCGACGCCGTGAGTTCGTACTCCACAGCGATGGGCGGGCCGGCGTCGACGGTCCGCGTGACCAGGCCCGCACCAGCCAGTTCGGTCAATCGGTCCGAGAGCACGGAGTCGCTGATCTTGCCGACTGCACGCTTGAGTTCCGCAAATCCCGCCGGACCACCGAGGAGCGTCGCCAGGATCACACCGTTCCAGCGTTTGCCGAGAAAGCTGAAAGCGCGAGCCAACGCCGCGTCACAGACGCGTGGTTGGTGCTCGGCTTCACTCTTCCCAGGCATTGCTTCATCCTAGGCCCGAGGCCACGGTGGCCCGTCAACTCGCCGCAAGAGGGACTCCTGGGCGACGGTTGCAGCCAAGACGCCGTCGCGTGTCCAGAAGTGGCCGGTCGAGAATCCCCGGCCGTCAGTGGCGGAGTTGCTTTCCTGAGCGAAGAGCATCCACTCGTCGGCCCGGAAGGGTCGGTGAAACCAGATCGCGTGATCGAGTGACGCCATCAGCACTCGCGAAGGTCCGACCATCAACGACCGGTGGGGCTGGACGTCGAGTGAGGCCGTCGATGCCAAGGACAAGTCCGACGCGTAGGTGAGGACCCCGGCATGGAACAGCGGTTCGTCGGGAAAGGTGTGATTCGGTTTGAACCACACCGACTGTGCGACCGACCCCCGCTCGCACTCACCCTCGTCGGCAACGAATCTCATGTCCATCGCACGATGTGTCTTGTTGTCGCGGAACTCGTCGGCGCGCGCACTCGCCCAGCGCTCGTATGGATCGGGAAGGTCCTCCGGAGCAGGTACGACGGGCATCTCCCCCTGCCGATCGGTGCTGTCCTCCGGAAGTTTGAAGGACACGGACAGTGTGAAGATCGGCGTGCCCAGTTGCAGGGCAGTGACCTGACGGGACCAGTACGTACGTCCGTCACGAAGACGACCGACTTCGTAGGAGATGGGCTGCCGCGGATCGCCTGAGCTGAGGAAGTATCCGTGAAGGGAATGCACCACCGCAGTCGCAGGCACTGTCCGACCAGCGGCGGTCAAACCCTGCGCCGCCAGATGCCCACCGAAGATACGCCCGGGAGAACCTGCGTGACAGTAACCCTGAAATCTGTCGGAGCCGCGATCCTCCAGGCTCAGCAACGTGTGCAGGTCGAAGGACTCGAGTTCTCGCGATTCGGTGAGCGTCACGTCCACAACGTCCCTGCATCGACGGCTTCAGCGGCGGGGGCCGACGGCAGACCCGGATCGGAGCGGGAAAATCGCGGCGCCGGACGATGCTGAGTGACCCCGTCCAGTTCCACGAGCGAACCACGCTGGGCAACATGGGGATTGGATGAGGCTTCCGCAAACGTCAGAACCGGTGTCGTACACGCGTCGGTGCCGTCGAAGATCGCCGCCCACTCGTCGCGTGTCTTGGACGCGAACACATCGGCAAACACCTTCTTCGTGTGCGGCCATGCACTCTTGTCGTTCTGGCTCGGCAACGTCGCGGGATCAAGTCCCAAACCGGCCAGAAGTAGTGCATAGAACTGTGGTTCGACGGCACCGACTGCCATGTATCTGCCGTCGGATGTCTCGTAAGTGTCGTAGTACGGGGCGCCGGTGTCGAGCATGTTCACACCGCGTTCGTCAGACCAGCGTCCGAGACCCCGGAAACTCCACATCATGTGTGACAGCGCCAGCGTCCCGTCGACCATTGCGGCATCGACAACCTGACCCTGCCCGGACTTCTGTCGCTCGAAGAGCGCGGCAAGTATTCCGAACAACAGAAACATCGAGCCACCACCGAAGTCCCCCACCATGTTCAGCGGCGGAACCGGACGCTCACCGGCACGACCGATCGCGTGCAGGACGCCGGTCAGCGAGATGTAGTTGATATCATGTCCGGCAACCTGCGACAGCGGCCCCTCCTGACCCCATCCTGTCATCCGGCCGTACACCAGGGCCGGATTCCGTTCCAGCGCAACATCCGGGCCGAGACCGAGCCGCTCGGTGACCCCGGGACGGAAACCCTCGATGAGCACGTCCGCACGCTCGATCAATCCGAGAACAATGTCGACGCCGGCAGGGTCCTTGAGGTCCACCTCGCAGATACGACGCCCACGCTGGGTCTGATCCCGTGGCTGACCGGGACCGGGGATCCGACCGGCGCGCTGAACACGGACGACGTCAGCGCCGAGATCAGCGAGCAACGTCGCTGCGTGGGGACCTGGACCGATTCCGGCAAGCTCTACGACGCGAAGTCCGGCGAGCGGTCCGCGGCCTGTGGTGGTACCCATGATTGTCCCTCGGTTTTCTCTCGTCTCGAAATATTTGTGTAAGTACGGGTTTCAGCCGAGCAATGACGGCAGCGCCCGGGCGAGGTTGCGTTCGTGAATCTGGGAGGCGCCCTCGTAGATTCGCAAGGCACGCACATCCCGCCACATACGCGGTACCGGGTGATTGCCGACGATGCCGACCCCGCCGAGCACCTGCACCGCCCGGTCCCCGACCACCGACGCCATCTCGGTGCAGTACAGCTTTGCCGCGGCAATCCGATGACGCGGCGGCGTTCCGCGGTCGAACTCACGGGCGCAGTCGAGGATCATCGCTCGTCCTGCCTCGAGTTCCGCATAGCTGCGTCCGAGCATCGCCTGCACGGCACCGAACTCGGCCAAAGGTTGGTCGAACTGCTCACGAGAACCCGCGTATTTCATTGCCTCCGCGAGCATCCGAGTCGCCTGACCGACTGCGGTCGCGGCAACGTGGGTGCGAGCCTGGTTGATTCCGCGCATCGCGTGAATCATCCCCAAACCTGTTGCACCGCCGATCAACCGGTCGGCGCTCACCACAACGTCACGCAAGCTGATCTCGGCGACTGGGCCTTCGGCATGACCGTTCATCAATTCAGGCACCCGGGTCTCTACCCCCGGCGATTCCCGATCTACGAGGAAGGATGAAATCTCGCCGTCCGCGGTGCGGGCGAACACCACCAGAACATCAGCCCACGCTCCGTTGGTGATGAAGCGCTTCTCACCGTTGATGACGTAGCCGTCCGGGGTGTTGGTAGCGGTGGCGCGCACGGCGGAGGCGTCACTACCCGCCTGCTCCTCGGTGAGAGCAAACGCCATGACGCACTCCCCCGCCGCCATCGCCGGTAGATACTGTTCACGCTGAGCGTCGGTGCCGTATTCGAGGAGGATCTGCGAAGCCAGTCCGATACTGGTCGAGAATCGGGAACGGTACACCGCCGATGACCGGGTGAACTCGAAAGTCAGCAGCACCTGCTGTTCGACGGTCCACCCCAATCCGCCGACGCTCCTCGGAAGCGTGATGCCGAATAGTCCGACCTCGGCCATCCTTGTCACGAGGTCAGCGGGAACCTCACCAGCAGAGACCATTTCGTTCTCACGAGGAATGAGCTCATTGTCGGTGAAGTCGCGGATCACCTGCCGGTAGGCGTCGAAATCGAGGTCGCGAATCTGTGGGTCGATCACGGTTCTACTCCTGGAAGCATGTTGGGAAGATGGCTGTGTCACCGGTAGGTCTCACGCAGAGTGCGCTTGAGGATCTTCCCTACCGGCGACAGCGGGAGTGCGTCGACAAAATCGACCGACCGCGGCGCCTTGTACCGAGCTATACGCTCACCGACAAAATCTCGGAGTTCATCACCGCTCGAATTGTTTTCAGGTGTGCGCACCACCACTGCATGGACGCGTTCTCCCCATTTGTCGTCGGGTACTCCGATGACCGCGCAACTGCTTACACCGGGATGCTGGGACAGGGCGGCTTCGACTTCGGCACTGTAGACGTTCTCGCCGCCCGAGATGATCATGTCCTTGAGTCGGTCTACGAGAAACACGTAGCCATGCTCGTCCATGAAGCCGAGGTCACCGGTATGCATCCATCCACTGCGCACCGCGTGCGCCGTCTCCGCCTCGTTGTTCCAGTAACCCATCATGACGTTCGAACCCCGCACGACGACCTCACCGATATCGCCGCGCGGAAGCTCTGTGCCGGTTGCGTCGACAATCCGCACCTCGGTGTGTGGCGCAGCACGTCCCACTGATCGAAGTCGTTCCGGGTGATCAGGATTGCGGTGGTCGTCGTCGCGGAGAAGTGTTGCTGCCGGGGCCAACTCGGTCATTCCGTAGCCCTGGCGCAGTCGAAGATCAGGTGATCGTTCGATCAAGCGCCGAACCAGTGGTTCGGGCATCGGCGATGCGCCGTAGGTGATCGAGGTGAGACTGTCGATCGGCAGACCTGTCCGATCAGCGTATTCGAGCATCGCTTGCACCATTGTCGGCACGAGCAGAGATTGTGTAACTTCTTTCTCTGCAATGGTTTCGACGAGTTTCTCGACGGTGAAGTCCCCCATCAAAACGTGCACGGATCCGGTAACCGAGGCCTGGACCAAACCGGCGAAGGCTGCGAGGTGGAACAGGGGCGCCACGTGCAGGGAGCGGCCTGGCAGATTCGGCTCACCACTACCGGCAAGGACTCCGAGCACCGATGTCAGGATCTGGCCTGCGCTCAGCATGACACCTTTGGGGCGGCCTGTAGTTCCGCCGGTGTACATGAGCAACGCCAAGGCATCGGGATCTGCGTGAGTATCGGGAATCGGACCGTGCAGCGCCAAAGCAGAGTCGTAGTCGACCGTATCGCCGGGGAGATCCGCCGCACCGAATACGATCACGGTCTCCAGTACAGCGCACCGATCACGCAGTTCCAGCGCAGCGGGCAGACGCGGTCCGTCCACGAGAAGCACTGTGATTCCGGCATCTTCGATGTGAAATGCCATCTCGTCGGGACTCCAGCGGTTGTTCACCGGGGACGCGACCATCGACGCCCAGGCACAGGCGAAGGGGTATTCGATATACTCGAGACAGTTCGTGGCCAGTATTCCTACCCGGTCACCTCGGTCGAGCCCGTACGACGTGAACATACCGGCCAATCGCGCAACGCGACTCTCCAGTTGAGCGAACGTCAACTGGCGCTGCCCGTCAACGACGGCGATCGCGTCGGGTTCGCGCTGGACCGACCGATGTAAACCCTGAGTCAAGTACATTCTCGTTCACTCTCCTGATCCCGATAACAATGTGTTCCAGTTCTTTTCAGCGGCCCGTGAAGTGCGGTACTCGTTTCTCGAGGAATGCCGAGCGCGCTTCCTCCACGTCTTCGGAATACGCGCACGTGATCAGCCGGTCGGCTTCGTCCATCAAGAATTCGGACAGCGGCCGCGACATCGCCGAGGTTCAGCTTTGCACCACGCACTGCCAACGGTGCCGAAACAGAGAGCCGCTGAACAATTTCCGTAGTCCTCGCTTCCAGCGATTCTTCGGCGAAAGCCTCGTGAATCATTCCGAACGAGGCAGCGCGATCAGCTTTGATTCGTTCGGACAGCAGCATCAATTCCCGCGCCTTCGATGTGCCCGCTGCGCGGGTCAGCAACCACGCCATTCCCATGTCACCGGACATTCCAGCCCCCAGGAAGGCCGTGTTGAACATCGCATCGGCTCCGGCATAGCGAAGATCGCACGCCAGAGCGAGACTCAAGCCGGCGCCCGCACAGCCACCGCGAATCACCGCCACCGTAGGCTTGGGATGCTGCACCAAAGTTGGTATCACCCGTGAAACATCAAGCAAGCGAGTGCGATCCTCTTGCTGTGAATCACCCCGCACTACACGGCTCGACCGATCACCGGACTGATCGCGACCGACCGAAAAGTTCCCTCCAGCGCCCGTGAGCACGACGACTCTCACGGCCTCGTCACCGGCCGCCGACGTAAGCGCGTTCTGCAGCTCGGTGAGCAGCGTGTACGTAATCGCGTTGCGTCGATCCGGTCGGTTCAGAGTCATCGTGGCGACACCGTCATCGACGTCGTAGAGAAGCTCTGCCATGGTTTCCCTCGATTCGTTCAGAACCCGGCCGCTTTGGCGATGATCGTCTTCATCACTTCGTTGGTTCCGCCGTAGATGCGCGACACACGGGTGTCCGCGTACAGACGCGCGATGGGGTATTCCAGCATGTAGCCGTAGCCCCCGTGAAGCTGCAAGCACTTGTCGATGACCTCGGCTGCCGTCTCGGTGCAGAACAGCTTTGCCTTGGCGGCGTCGGCAACACTGAGGTCGCCGGTCTCGTGTAATTCCAGAGCCCGGTCGACCATGCACTGAGCAGCCTCCACCTTGGCGATGCACTCGGCGATGACGAACTTGGTGTTCTGGAACTCCGCCACCGCCTGGCCGAACACCTTGCGGTCACGCACGTAGGCAGAGGCGAAGTCGATGGCTCCGACGGCCGCCGCAGTTTGGGTGACTGCGATCATCAGTCGCTCTTGCGGAAGGTTGTTGGCCAGGTAGCCGAAGGCAGCCCCCTCCTCACCGAGTAGATCCTCGGCCGGCACCCGTACGTCGGTGAAGGAAAGCTCTGCCGTGTCCGAAGTGCGCATGCCGATCTTCTCGAGCTTGCGACCGACCTCGTAGCCTTCGCTCGACGTGTCCACCGCGAGGATGCTCAACCCGGCGCGACGATTCTCTACCGTCGGCGGTGACGTACGGCAGATCACGAGAACCCGATCGGCCTGAACGCCGCCGGTGATGAATGTCTTTGCGCCGTTGAGAACATAGTGAGTGCCGTCCTCGGACCGTTTGGCCGTGGTCTTGATGCCCGCCAGGTCCGAGCCGGTGCCCGGTTCGGTCATCGCGATGGCAGTCATCATGTCGCCACTGATGAAATCGGGCAGCCAACGCTGCTTCTGCTCTTCGGTTCCGTAGGTCAGGATGTATGGCAGGACCAGGCCGGTGTGTACACCGAATGCGCCAAAGCTGACTGCCGCACGAGCCGTCTCTTCGGTCAGGGCAGCCTGGAACTTGAAGCTTGTTTCACCCGCTCCGCCGTACTGCACGGGAACCGTCATTCCGAGAACGCCGAGCTTGCCGAGCTGGCGATAGAAGTCGCGGGGCACCATGCCCTCGCGCTCCCAATCGGAGAAGTTGGGCACTACCTCGGCTTCGATGAAGCTACGGATGACTTTGCGGAAATCCTCGTGCTCTTCGTTGAATACTGTGCGCTGCATTGTTTCTCCTGGATATTGTGAAATGAAAGTGAGTAGTGCTCAGCCGAGGATTCGCACCCGATCGCGGGTGGCGTTGACGGCGCAGAGCGCGATGACGGCACCGATGACAGTCGCGATTCCGAAGATCTGGAATGCGGTGGCGTATCCCTCGGCCGGGGTTGCGGCGCTGTCGACGATGACGCCGGTGAGGTAGGGAGCGATCAGACCGCCGGTGGCCATCAGAGCCATGAAAACACCCAGTACCGAGGCCATCTGCTGCGGCGGGCAGATTTCGGAGATCGCTGCGTTGAACTGCGGAATGATGACCGTCCCGATGCCGTAACCCACTGATACCACGAGCACCGCAACGATCGGAGTCTTGATGAACGGCATGCTGACGAGGGCAAGCCCACAGATCAGCAGGGCAATTCCGGGAACGATACCGCGCAGGATCCGAGAGCTGGCACCGCGCGCCATCAGCCTGTCACTGATCGACGTGCACAGGAACATGAAGAACAGTCCCGCGATGCTGGGAATGCCGAACATGGTTCCCGCCTGAACCCGCGAGTATCCAAGTCCCACTTCGAAGTACGACGGCAGCCACGTGAGCACCACCGTGATGAGAGCGTACATGGTGAACACCGCGGCAAGCGCACCGAGGAATGTCGGCGTGAAGAAGATCTTCGTCAGCGGCACCTTGGCGACAACCACCGAGTCTGTGGCCGTTGTGGTCTCCCGCTCGGACTTCCTGACCGGCCGCTGCATGTACGGCCCCTCTTTCCAGGTGAACAACCACAGGACGCACCAGACCACGCCGACCCCGGCAAGGATGATGAACGTTGCTCGCCACCCCCAACTGGCTACAGCCAAGGCCATCAGCGGCGCGATCGCAATCTTCGCGATAGAGGCACCGGAAGCCAGGAAAGCTCCTGGCAGACCACGCTTTTCCGCAGGATGCCACGAGTAGACACCCGTGTGAACCAGCGCACCCGCTGGTCCCTCGAAGAATCCGAGCATCATGCGCGTGAACAGAAGCATGCCGAAACCGGCAACCACGACGAGCGGGATCATCGACGCTGCCCACCCCAGTGAGAGCAGAACCAGCAACCACCGCAGCGACATCCACTTGTGCAGTACCCCGGCAAAGAAGCCACCGACGGTGAAGGCCAGGAAGAATGCACTGCCGACCAGTCCGATCTGTGCAGAGGTCAGTCCGAATTCCTTGGCCAGCGGCTGTGCAACCAGGCCGAAGACTGCCTTGTCAGCCCAGTTGACGACGACAAGGAGAACGAGAACTCCGGTGAGCCCCCATGCCCGCACTCGGGATTCCCCTACTTCTCGCGGTGGTGCGGCGGTGGGAAGAGCCGGCTTGCTCAACGTCATTCTCATCGATCCTCTCAGGCAAGTGCGACAACTGCGCCACGGAGTGAGCGCAATGCGAAACAGAAGCTGGGTGAACTGATCTCAGCACCGAAGTACTGGATGCGGGACTCGGAGACCGGTCCGGTGCGAACCCGATGTGGTCGATTCGTGGTCGATTCAACCGCCGGGCACCTACTCTGTGACGCACGCCACCTTGCCGCCCAGAAAGTAAATCATCAATCGACACTTCGACGCAATAGCCTCGTGAAATTGTCCACCTTCGTCGACGATCTGTCGGATATCGCGACGAAAGTACCTCGTAAATAGGCATTGTGACCCAGTAGACAAAACTCGAATCGTGGTCTTAAGTAAATCTTCATCCGATCATTTAGGAGACAATCGTGACCAGAGAAGTCCATGTTGCCGGAGTGGGAATGATCCCGTTCACCAAGCCGGGCAAGAGTGAGAACTACAACGTCATGGGAGATACGGCCGCCCGTGCCGCCCTCGACGACGCCGGTATCGACTACTCGCTGGTCCAGCAGGCCTATGCCGGCTACGTTTACGGCGACTCCACTGCCGGACAGGCCGCCGTCTACGGCCTCGGATTGACCGGCATTCCGGTCATCAACGTCAACAACAACTGCGCCACAGGATCTTCGGCCCTTTTCCTCGCACGCCAAGCCGTCGCCAGCGGCGCCGTCGAATGCGCATTGGCTGTCGGCTTCGAGCAGATGAAACCCGGCGCACTCAAGCGGGTCTGGGACGACCGCCCTGCCCCGATGTACCGTTTCGACGATCTGATGACCGAGATCCAAGGCGTCCACGACGCACCGCGCGCAGCCCAGATGTTCGGTGGCGCAGGACTTTCGCACATGGAGAAGTACGGCACCAAGCCCGAGACCTTCGCAAAGATCTCGGTCAAGGCACGTAAGCACGCGGCCAACAATCCCAACGCGGTCTTCCGTGATCTTCTCACCGAAGAGCAGGTACTGGAGTCACCGCACATCTTCGGCCCGCTCACTCGTTACCAGTGCTGCCCACCCACCTGTGGTGCCGCTGCCGCTGTCGTCTGCAGCGAAGAGTTCGCCCGCAAGCACGGGCTGGCGGCTGACGTAGTGATCGAGGCACAGGCCCTGACCACCGATACACCAAGCACTTTCGAGGACCGCGACATGATGAAGGTCGTCGGCTACGACATGACGGCTGCCGCAGCTGCGCAGGTTTACGAAGCCGCCGGCATCGGACCTGAGGACGTTCAGGTCGTGGAACTGCACGACTGCTTCTCCGCCAACGAACTCATCACGTACGAAGGTCTTGGCCTCACGCCCGAAGGTACTGCCGAGAAGTTCATCCTGGACGGCGACAACACCTACGGCGGACGAGTAGTCACCAACCCGTCGGGAGGCCTGCTGTCAAAGGGCCACCCCCTCGGCGCCACCGGTCTTGCCCAGTGCGCCGAACTGGTCTGGCAACTGCGCGGTCAGGCCGGCAAGCGGCAGGTCGAAGGAGCACGAATCGGACTGCAGCACAACCTCGGACTCGGCGGTGCGTGTGTGGTCAGCATCTTCAAGAAGGTCGGCTGACATGGCGCTCGATCCGTCCGTCGTCGGAACGATCATCCCGGGCCACGAGGCACTGGTCGAGCGCGGACGCCTGCGCTTCTTCGCCCAGGCCATCGGTGAGACCAACCCGATCTACGGAGACGTCGAGGCCGCCAAGGCTGCGGGGCATCGTGACCTGGTGGTACCGCCGACATTCCTGTTTTGCCTCGACATGGAAAAACCGGACCCGTTTGCCCTGGTCCGATCGCTGAAAATCGACATGAGGTACGTCCTGCACGGCGAGCAGTCCTTCGAATATCACGCACTCGCCTATGCCGGCGACACACTTGCCTACAACGGCAAGGTCACGGACGTGTACTCGAAGAAGAACGGCGCCTTGGACTTCCTTGTCCGGACCGCCGAGGTCACCCGCGACGGCGAGTTGATCGCCCGCCTCACCAACACCCTGGTCGTTCGAAACCCTAAGGCGCAGAAATGAAAACAGGAGACGTTCTTCCCTCCCTGGAATTGCCCGAGATCAGTCGCACCACTCTCGCGCTCTACGCCGGCGCTTCGGGTGACCACAACCCGATGCACATCGATCTCGACGTCGCTCGCTCCGGCGGAATGGACGACGTGTTCGCACACGGCATGCTCTCGATGGCCTACCTCGGTCGATTGCTGACCAATTACGTTCCGCAGGAACGCATCCGCACCTACAGTGTTCGCTTTGCCTCCATCACACCGCTGCACGCCAAGCCGACGTGCACCGGGACCGTCACCAAGGTCGAGGACGGCCTGGCCCATCTCGATATTGCCGTCACTCTCTCCGACGGCACCGTCACCCTGCGCGGCGACGCCGTCGTAGCCGCTTGAAAACTCTCTCTACCGAAAGGAACCCCGACATGGGCAAGCTCGACAACAGGACAGCACTCGTCACCGGATCCGGCCGCGGTATCGGCCGCGCCATCGCCATGAAGTTCGCCGCGGAAGGCGCGAGCGTCGTAGTCAACGATCTTGATCCGGGCCCGGCCAAGGAGACGGTCGAGGAGATCATCGCGGCCGGTGGCAAGGCAGTGGCGTGCGTCGGTTCGGTCACCGAAGAAGGTTTTGCGGATCGATTCGTCAACACCGCAATCGATACCTTCGGCGGCCTCGACATCATCGTCAACAATGCCGGGTTCACCTGGGACAACGTCATCCAGAAGATGACCGACGAGCAGTGGGACACGATTCTCGATCTGCATCTGAAGGCACCGTTCCAGATCCTGCGCGCCGCTCAGCCCTACATCAAGGCCAATCCCACCGACTACCACCGCAAGGTCGTCAACATCTCGTCCAACGCCGGAGTGGTCGGCAATGCCGGTCAGTCCAACTACGCAGCCGCCAAGGCCGGCATCATCGGCTTGAGCAAAACCCTCGCGCGTGAGTGGGGTCGTTACAAGGTCAACGTGAACGCCGTTGCGTACGGTCTGATCAACACCCGCCTGACAGAGGCGTCGGCCGACGGCAACTCCACCATCGACGTCGAGGGTCGCGAGATCAAGGTCGGAGTGAACCCGCAACTCCTGGCGGCAGCCGAGCGGACCATCCCATTTGGCCGCGCCGGACGTCCGGACGAAGCGGCCGGCGCGGTGTTCGCACTGTGCCTGCCCGAAACCGACTACGTCAGCGGCCAGTGCCTGGTGTGCGACGGCGGCAGTCGCTAACCTCACGTTTCCAGAAAGGAGCGGTCCCCATGTACTTGACTCAGTCTCTGCAACGATCAATGCAGCAACGCCCTGACCAGCCCATGACCGTGTGTGGGGACCGTATCCGCACCTGCGCCGAGGTCGGCGGGAGAGTAACCCGTCTTGCGGGCGCTTTCCGTGACCTCGGTGTGCAGGTAGGCGATCGCGTCGCGATACTGTCGCTCAACTCCGATCGCTATCACGAGTACTTTTTTGCCACCTGGTGGATGGGAGGCGCTGTCAATCCGCTCAACACCAGATGGAGCGCTGCCGAGATCGCTTTTGCGCTGGACGATTCCGATACACGAGTGCTGGTCGTCGACGACACCTTTCTGCCGCTACTCGACGAGGTACGGGTGTTGTTCCCACAGCTCGCCGTAGTGATACATGCCGGCGAACTGCCGACGCCGGCCGGCGCTCTCGACTACGAGAATCTGATCGCCTCGAGCGAACCCAAACCGGACCTGCGACTCGGCGGCGACCACTTGGCCGGAATCTTCTATACCGGCGGAACCAGCGGTCACCCCAAGGGGGTCATGCTCACCCACGCCAACCTCGTGACGTCGAGCCTCGGCGCAGTGGCCAGTAATCGAACGCCTGGTACCGACGGCCTGGCTCTGATCACCGCCCCGATGTTTCATCTTGCGTCGCTGGCAAATTGGATCGGTCGTAACACTGTCGGGGCGACGTTGGTGATTCAGCCAAGTTTCGAACCGGCCACCGCACTGCGCTTGATCGAGCAGCACAAAGTTACGTCGATGCTGTTGGTACCCACGATGATTCAAATGCTGATTCGTCATCCGGACCGGACGAACCGGGACCTGTCCAGCATCCTGGCCGTGCAGTACGGTGCTTCCCCGATCTCCGAAACCTTGCTTCGGCAAGCGCAACAGGCTTTTCCGCAGGCAGCCTTCATGCAGGGGTACGGCATGACCGAGGCCGGACCCGGACTCACCAGCCTGAGCGCAGAAGATCACGTCGACGCGACCCGCCTGAAATCTGCCGGTCGGCCGATGGGACACGTCGAGATTCAGGTGGTCGACGAGAACGGCAACGAGCTTCCTCGCGGTGAGGTCGGCGAAATCATCGCCCGCGGCGGCAACATCATGTGCGGCTACTGGAATCGGCCGGAAGAAACACGATCGGCATTGCGCGACGGTTGGCTGTACACCGGCGACGGAGGCTACATGGACGAAGCCGGGTATCTCTTCGTCGTGGATCGGCTCAAGGACATGATCATCTCGGGTGGCGAGAACGTCTATTCGACGGAGGTCGAAAACGCTCTGGCCACACATCCGGACGTGATCAGTTGCGCTGTGATCGGCGTACCCGACGATCAGTACGGCGAACGAGTCCACGCGGTCCTGGTCGTGCGTCCCGGGGTGTCTCTGACGTGCGAAGAAGTCCGCGCACACTCGAAGACGCTGATTGCCGGCTACAAGTCTCCGCGAAGTATCACCATCGTCGAGCAAATGCCCGTGTCCCCGGCTGGCAAGATACTCAAGAGAGAACTCCGCAGGCAGTTCTCCGACTTTGCAACCAGCACCATCACCTGACCACGCCACCGACCTCGAGGGCCCCATGACGATCGATACATCGGACGGCACACCTGCGGCCTCGCCGGACCGGCCGGCCACGCCGAAAACGACCCCGAAGAAGACGCTGCGCCCACGCAACCGCAAGGCGCAGATCATCACCGTGGCTCGTGAACAGTTCGGCCGCTCGGGGTACCACAACGTCAGCATGGAAGGCATCGCGTCTGCGGTGGGCATCACCGCAGGCGCGCTGTACCGCCACTTCCCGAACAAGCAGGAACTCCTCGCGCAGGCGATGCTCGACGGCTCGTCTTCGATCCTCGCGATCCTCGACGAGGTCGATCGAACCGATTCCAAGGTGGTCTTCACGGCACTGGTTCGTTACGGACTCGACAACAACTTCCGTAGTCTTCTCTTCGATCAGGAGGCCCGTAACCTGACCCCTGAGCGCAGAACGGAGGCGCGTGCCGGAGTTCGGGAAGTCACGAGCCGGGTCGCAGTCGCCCTTCGACACGAGCGTCCCGACCTGTCGGTTCCCGATTCCGTCGTTCTGGGGTGGGCACTCACCAGTATCGCGTTCAGCCCCGCTCGACACCGCACGACGCTTCCTCGAAAGCGCTTCGAGGCTCTGTTAGCCAGGTTGTTCGATGTCGTTCGTACCGCTCCGGTCCTTCCCGAGGAGCCGGCGGCACAGCCGCAGCCGACTTCGAACTTCAGCCACACTTCGCGTCGCGAAAGTTTGATGGGCGCCGCAATCACGCTGTTCGATCAACGCGGCTACCGATCCGTGACAATGGACGACATCGGCAGCGCCGCCGGTGTTCCGAGTTCGAGCATCTACACCCATTTCGGAAGTAAAGCCGAAGTGCTGCAAGCAATTCTGGCCCGCGGGAACGAAACACTCCGGCTCGGCCTGGTCCAGGCTTTGAGGAACGCAGACTCACGGGAAGACGCGATTGCCCGCGTCGTACATTCGTACACCAATTCGGTGATCTCACCTGACAGCGCGATTGCCATTCTCATCGAAGAAACAGCGAACTTGCCCGAAGAAGCGCAGGCCTCGACGCACATTGCACAACGCGAGTACATCGACGAGTGGGTACACCTGCTCGGTAACGAAACCGCGGATGCACGGGCGACGGTGTTGGCAACCATCAGCATGATCAACGACCTCACGCGCGTCCGACTCGAATCACGACAGTGCGCGATCGAGGATCTGGCGGTGAGGATTCTCGCCACCCAGACGGTCTGACTCGTCACTCCCCAGCGCTGAACCCTACGACTGGTGCTACCGTATCCAAGTACTTTCTTTTTACTAGCAACTAGCTTTACCGGGTAACGCTCGGATGAGCTACAACGGAAACGGAACCACCGATGTCACTCGACGCAGCCACCCCATTTACCGCACAGCAGCTCGACGCAGCCGGCCGTGAACTGCTCTTCACAGCAGCCCGCACGGCAAACTCCTTCTCCAACGAACCGGTCACCGACGACGAACTGACTGCGATCTGGGAGCTCGCGAAGTGGGCACCGACCGCGGCCAACACCAATCCACTGCGCGTGCTGTTCGTGCGTACGGAGGAGGGCAAAGCGCGCCTCGTCGAGCACATGTCCGACGGCAACAAGGCCAAGACCGCATCGGCGCCTGCTGTCGCGGTTCTTGCCGTTGACACCAAGTTCTACGAGCATATTCCGGCACTGTTCCCCATCCGTCCGGAGATGAAGGACTACTTCGAGTCCGACGACGCTGCCGCCACATCGAGCAGCAAGTTCAACGCCGCACTGCAGGCTGGTTACGTGATCCTCGCGATTCGGGCGCAGGGCCTGGTCGCCGGCCCGATGGCCGGCTTCGACGCCGACGGCATCGACGGCGAGTTCTTCGCGGACGGACGCTTCAAGACCACCCTGGTGGTCAACATCGGCCATCCCGGCGAGAACCCGTGGTTCGACCGTCTGCCGCGGCTGTCCAATGAGGATGCGCTCAGCTGGGCCTGAGGCCGACTCGTACAGTTCCCACAATGCGGGAGGGTTCTCCGGAGCCCTCCCGCATTGCTGTCTCGAGCGTTTGCTGTCTCCAGCACGTTTCAACTCCGCACGCAGTGGGTACGTACCCGCGTCCCGCAAAATCTCACGTCCAGAACAACATCCGACACGCTGCAATCGGAATTAGTTGCAGTATCTCAGTTTTTGGACGACAGTCGAGGGAAACCCCTCGGCCTACGGAGGCTGCGGGGAAAGCCCTTGTGCGCCGGTCGGTGTCGAGGGAAGACGTTCGAGCGAGCAGAAGTCCGAAGAAAGTGGGTTCGGAAATATGGGCGCCCTATGGGATTTTGTCGTTGCACGACGACAACAATTGATGACCGACTCGTACCTACATGTTTCAGCAGTTATCCAGTCCGTGATCATCGCGACGATTGCCGCCGTGATCATCGGCATTCTCGTCTACCGGAGCCCGGCGGGATCCTCCATCGCTACGGCGTTGGCCAGCACGATCCTGACGGTTCCTTCATTCGCTCTCCTCGGACTGCTCATTCCGATTCTCGGTCTCGGCGTCGCTCCCACGATCACCGCGTTGATCTTGTATGCCCTGCTCCCGATCATTCGGAACACGATCATCGGTCTGGATGCGGTCAACCCGGCGATCACGGACGCAGCCCGCGGTGTCGGAATGAATCGCATGCATGTTCTGAGTCGAATCGAGCTGCCGATCGCGTGGCCGTCGATCCTCACCGGCATGCGGGTCAGCACACAGATGCTCATGGGCATCCTCGCCATCGCGGCGTACGCCAAGGGTCCTGGTCTGGGAAACCTGATCTTCTCCGGACTCTCGCGTGTCGGTAGCCCGAACGCTGTTCCTCAAGCGCTGGTCGGCACCGTACTGATCGTCATTCTGGCTCTGATTCTCGACGGAATCTACGTCGTCATCGGTCGTCTCACTACTTCGAAGGGGCTGCAATGACTGAAACCATTCCGTCTGACGTATCTGCAGATCAGAAGGTATCCGGGGTCGAGATCGTTCTCGAATCCGTGACCAAGCGTTACCCGGGCCAGAAAGCTGCAGCGGTGGACAATGTTTCACTGACTGTTCCGGCCGGTGAGATCGTGGTCTTCGTCGGACCTTCGGGTTGCGGCAAGACGACGACGATGCGCATGATCAACCGTCTGATCGAACCCACCTCGGGCAAGATCACCATCGACGGCAAGGACGCGCTGTCCATCGACCCGGACAAGCTCCGCCGCGGCATCGGCTACTCGATTCAGCAGGCAGGATTGTTCCCGCACTTCACCATTGCGAAGAACGTCGCGACGGTGCCCGGCCTCATCGGTTGGGACAAGAAACGTATCGCAGCTCGCACCGACGAGATGCTCGACCTCGTCGGCCTCGATCCCGATACCTATCGCGACCGCTACCCTCGCCAGTTGTCCGGTGGCCAGCAACAGCGTGTGGGCGTGGCGCGGGCGCTGGCTGCAGATCCCCCTGTCTTGTTGATGGACGAGCCTTTCGGTGCCGTCGACCCGATCACCCGCGGCCTGCTGCAGGACGAACTGATGCGTCTGCAGTCGGAGTTGGGTAAGACCATCGTCTTCGTCACCCACGATTTCAACGAGGCAGTCAAACTCGGTGACCGTATTGCCGTGCTGGGCAATCAGTCCAGCATCATGCAGTACGACACTCCGGAGGCGATTCTCGCCAATCCCGCAAACGACATGGTCGCGGGATTTGTCGGGGCGGACGCCTCGCTCAAGCAGCTGACCCTGACACGCGTGCGCCAGATCAAACTCAAGCAGTGCCTCACCGCCCGCGAAACCGATTCGGTCGATGATTTGAGAACCGCACTCGCAGCGCGTAAGTGGAAGTGGGCCCTGATTCTCGATCAGCGTGGACGGCCGCTTCGCTGGGTCTCGCCCGGCCACCTCGCCCATGCGTCGACGCTTCGAGGTGTCGGTAACGAGATCGGCGAAGCCGTGTCCATCCAGTCCACCCTGCAGGATGCCTTGGAGGCTCTTCTCGCCGAAAGCAATGCGTCCACTGTGGTCACCGGACGGCGCGGCGAGTATGTCGGTCTCATCACCATCGACACACTGGTCAGCCATCTCTCCGAGATGCGCGAGGAGCATGCGCACGACCACGACGAAGAGCCAGACACCGAGAACGTCGAGGGTTGAACATGACTGCCACGACAGAGGAGCGCGTCTCCGCGCCTGAGATGGAACCGGACGCCCCCGATCTGGGTGCGGCCGAGAACGCCGCCACGCGCCGTGCGGAACGGATGCGACTGTATGTGCAACCGGTCATCGTCCTGATCCTGGTTGCGGGCGTGTTGATCTGGGCATTCAGCCGAGATCTCAACGCGACGCAGAAAGCGAGCATCAATCTCGACAACATCGTCACACTGACCTGGCAGCACGTACTGATCACGGCCGCCGTGGTCATCATCGTCGTCGCCATCGCGGTTCCACTCGGAACCCTGCTGACCAGGCCG
Organism: Rhodococcus sp. AQ5-07; assembly: GCF_009707305.1. Taxonomy (NCBI): domain Bacteria; kingdom Bacillati; phylum Actinomycetota; class Actinomycetes; order Mycobacteriales; family Nocardiaceae; genus Rhodococcus; species Rhodococcus sp. AQ5-07. The sequence goes on from NZ_CP046099.1 coordinate 3,681,339, forward strand.
AAATTCACCCGATTGGCACCGTTCTTCGTGGGAATAGCCAACATCGGAGCCGCAGCGCCGGCCATCGGCCTGCTCGTGCTGTTCTATCTCGCAACAAGAACGACGGGCTTCTGGATAGGCGTGTTTCCCATCGCGTTCTATTCGCTGCTCCCGGTGCTGCGCAACACCATCCTCGGCTACCAGCAAGTGGACAAGACCTTGATCGATGCCGGGCGCGGGCAGGGAATGTCTTCGCTCACGGTCCTGCGTCAACTCGAATTCCCGATGGCCGTCCCGTACATCCTTGCAGGACTGCGCACTTCGCTCGTTCTGGCAGTCGGCACCGCGACGCTGTGCTTCCTGGTCAGTGCCGGCGGACTCGGCATTCTGATCGACACCGGATACAAGCTCCGCGACAACGTCACCCTCGTGGTCGGTGCCGTACTGGCGGTGTCGTTGGCCTTGCTGATCGACTGGCTCGGCGCGCTCGCCGAAACTTATCTCGGGCCCAAGGGATTACGATGACCAAGACTTCGATCACCAGAACGTGGGGCTGGAAAGTCGCGGTTGCCACGATCGGCCTCACACTTGTCGCTTCGTGTGGCCTCGAGTCCGGTGGCGCACTGCCCCTGGCTGTCGGCCCCGGCAGCATCGAGCCGGTTCCCGAGCTCGAGGGTGTGAAGATGACCGTCGGCTCCAAGGACTTCACCGAGCAGATCGTGCTCGGATACGTCATCGAATTCGCGATGGCCGCTGCGGGCGCAGATGTTCGAGATCTCACGAACATCCAGGGCTCGAACAGCACCCGTGACGCACAGTTGAACGGGCAGATCGACCTTGCGTACGAGTACACCGGGACCGGCTGGATCAACTACCTCGGCAACGAGACTCCGCTTCCCGATTCGCAGGCGCAGTTCGAGGCCGTCCGTGATGCGGACCTTGCTGTGAACGACATGGTGTGGACCGATCCGGCGCCGATGAACAATACGTATGCATTGGCGATGAGCAAGGAGACCGCTGAGAAGACCGGCGTCAAGACGGTTTCCGACTACGCGAAGTTGGTCGAATCCGATCCCGGCGCCGCGGTGACGTGCGTCGAGACCGAGTTCAACGTCCGCCAGGACGGATACCCCGGCCTGGCAGCGAAATACGGTTTCGACGCCTCGCGTGCCCAGCGCCAGATCCTGCAGACCGGCATCATCTACCAGGCGACAGCCGACAGCGATCAGTGCAAGTTCGGCGAGGTGTTCACCACCGACGGTCGCATCATCGCACTCGATCTCGTTCTGCTCGAAGACGATCTGCAGTTCTTCCCGAAATACAATCCGGCGTTGGTCATGAAAAAGGACTTCGCGGAAGCACATCCGGAGGTTGCCGAAGTCATGGCGCCGATCTCGGAGAAACTGACCAACGAGGTGATGACCGAGCTCAACCGGCAGGTCGACGTCGACGGCAAGGAGCCGGCGGACGTGGCTCGCGACTGGCTGGTCTCGGAAGGTTTTGTCACCGCTGAGTGATCGGCGGACCGCAGCACAGCCGAGTAGTTACCGCTTGCGTCCCACGCAGAACACCCGCCGGAACGGAAACAGCGTTCCGGCGGCTGTTGCGGGATACGCCTCCCGCAGCAGATCCGAATACTGGCGCTCGAACTCCGGAGCGTCGGCCTCGCCGAGAACGTCCAGCACCGGCCGAAGTCCAGTCCCCCGAACCCATCCGAGCACCGGATCGGCACCGGCCAGCACGTGTACGTACGTCGTTTCCCAGGCGTCGACGTCGAATCCGTGCTCCTGCAGACGCTGCGCGTACGCAACCGGACTGTCGACGCCTTCCGGGCCGCGTAGGACGCCGCCCAGTCGCTCGCTCCATTCCGCGGACTCCGCGAGGCTTCGCATGAGCGCATGTGACGGTGCATCGAAGTTTCCCGGAACCTGCCACGCCAGCCACGACCCGGATGCCAGGGTGTCCGCCCACTGGTCGATCAGCTCACGGTGGCTCGGAACCCACTGCAATGCAGCGTTACTGACGACCACGTCGTAACCCGTGGCATCGAAGGACATGATGTCCCCCAACTCGACGGTGACGTTTCCCGGTAGGTCTGTCGGGGCCTGCGCCACCATTTCGGGAGACGAATCGAAACCGGATACCGAGGCGTCCGGCCATCGTTCCCCCAGCATCGCGGTCAAGCTACCTGATCCGCAACCGAGGTCGGCTACCCGCGTCGGGTCTTCGGTCGCCACCCGTGACACCAGGTCCACGAACGGGCGTGACCGCTCACCCGAATAGCGGCCGTAGACTTCGGGATTCCACGTGACAGTGCGCATGAACCCATCCTGCACCCAGTTCCTGAGAATTGCCGCCCTCTAGATCACCGACGCGGCACCACGGTGGACAGTACGTTCGGCAACCTCGACCAGTCCGCGGTGATGTAACTTGCGTGATCACCCGCCAACCGGTCGAGACGCTCGCTCGCCTCGGCTTCGGTGGCATGCGCACCGTCGATCTGTGGAGCGACCTTGTGCGCGTCGGTCATGACGAGCAGGTAGCCACGATCGTGGTACCACTGCGGATCCACAACGCCCGAGGTGTAATCGAGGGCGTCGCCGTCGAAGATCACGAACCACGGGCGGATGCCCGGGTCGGCGTAACGGTCGATTCGTGGGTCTCCCGGTGACGCCCGGTGAACAGCGGGAAAGGCGGCGCCGAGTTGGACGAGTCCGGCAGCGGACAGATCTCGCAAGTGTGTCGCGTACTGCCGGTCGGTCCACTCCGTGTCGAGCGGGTTTCCCTCCTCGATCGTTCCCGGAATCAGCTCGAACAGAAATTTGCCGCTCATCTCGGACATGCTCGGCCATCCACGGTCGGTGACGGCGTCATCCGGGGTCGAGTAGGACTCACCCATCAGATCGGATGGAGTGAAGACCGCGTCCCCGAGAGTCCCGAGGATCAAGGCGTCGAGATCGGCAGGTCCGCGTCCGTAGCCGGTGGTGAAACCGTCCTTGAGTTCCAACTTGATCATCACCGGAGGATGCTCGGGGTCGGCTTCGTGCCACGCCCGCATGTCTGCCAGGCATCCGCGCAGTCCCTGATCTCGCTGACCACTTCGCAACCCGGATGCGTCCTGCGCACCGACGCAGTTGCTGTCGCTCGCCACCGGATTCATGTGCGAGACACGCCAGTCCGGACTACCGCCGTCGGTCCACAGATCCAATTCGAGCAGCGAGGCCCCGGAGTCCAAAGCGTCGGCGAAGTACGGAAACGTCGCCTTCTCGTAGGAGTTGTGGACGCCGACGGACGTGGTCTCGGAGAACGAGCGAGCTCGGTCCGCAGTCGCCTCGGCACCGGCCGTGGGAGCCGAGACGACCGAGACGATGGCCGTGAATGCACTCACACCGGCTACCAGAATTCCACGCATGTTCGACACTCTCGCAGAAATCACGCCGTCGCAGGACGGAATCGGAAGAGGCAACTGGACGAACGTCCTAGACGGCATCGAGGGTGAGGCGCGGTCTCAGGCGGTGAGTGAAGGAAATTATCAGGCAAATAGCATCATGGCTGGAACTGATCCGAGTCGGAGCACTCGGCCCACACCCGCAGAAGGAATCGCATGCAGCTGACTCAATTCGTTCACCGATCCCTGCGAGCATCACCCGATGCGGTGATGACGATCTTCGACGGCCGACTGCGCACGTGCCGGGAATCGGTGGACCGGACGAGCAGACTCGCCGGAGGGTTTCAGACTTTGGGCCTGCGCACCGGTGACAGAGTCGCAATCTTGGCATCGAACTCCGACTACTACCACGAGGCACTCCTGGCCTGCTGGTGGTTCGGAGCAGTGGCCAGTCCGGTCAATTCTCGCTGGAGCACGGCGGAAATCACGTACGCCCTGGAAGATTCAGGATCGACGGTATTGCTCGTGGACGAGAACTTTGCTTCCGTCGGATCTACCCTTCGCGAGGCGTGTCCAGGCCTGACCACTGTCGTCTACTGCGGCAGCGGCCCGGTTCGCGACGGAATGCTCGACTATGAACGGGTGATCGCGGAGGCGACTCCGGTCGACGATCTGCGCGTCGGCGGCGACACGCTGGCACTACTCCTCTACACCGGCGGGACCACCGGAGTGCCGAAGGGCGTGATGATCAGTCATCAAGCGCTGATGACCTCGGCGCTTGGTACTCTCGCGGCAGGCAGCGTGGCTGTCAGCAACGGAACGAACCTCGCGATCAACCCTCTGTTTCACATCGCCGGGATAGTCGGATGGTTGGCTCAGTCGCTGATGGGTGGCACCCAAGTGTTCATGCCGAACTTCAGCCCACGCACGTTCCTCGAGGCCGTTGATCGCCATCGCCCGACAACTGTGGGTCTGGTGCCGACGATGCTTCAGATGTTGGTCGACTACGAAGACTCGACCACCTATGACTTGTCCAGCGTCAGGATCCTGAGATACGGCGCCTCGCCCATTTCGCCGACGCTTCTCGAACGAGTCATGCAAATGTTCCCCAACAGCTCGTTTGTGCAGGGCTACGGGATGACTGAAACCGCGCACATCAGCATGCTGAGCCCGGCTGATCACCTCGAAGGTGGTGACCTCCTCCGCAGCGCCGGTCGAGTACTGCCGCACTGCGAGGTGAAAATCGTCGACCCGACCGGCGCGGAACTCCCACCCGGCGAGGTGGGCGAAATCGTCACGTTCGGCAGCCACGTCATGCTCGGATACTGGAACAAACCGAAAGAGACCGCAGAAGTGCTCCGCGACGGGTGGATGCATACCGGCGACGCCGGATACCTGGACGCCCGCGGTTACCTGTTCATCGTCGATCGCATCAAGGACATGATCGTCACCGGTGGCGAGAACGTCTACTCCACCGAGGTCGAAAACGCTCTGGCACAACATGAATCCGTCGCGTCCTGTGCCGTGATCGGCCTGCCCGATACCCAGTGGGGCGAGCGTGTCCATGCCGTAGTCGTCCTTCGGCATGGTTTCGACGCCGACGCCGACGAACTGCGCGCTCACGTGAAAACGCTGATCGCCGGTTACAAATCTCCGCGTACCTTCCAATTCGTCGATGCATTGCCACTGTCGGCAGCAGGCAAGATACTGAAGCGCGATCTTCGTTGCAACGCAACGTAATCCTCTACGACAGTCAGGATTACAGCTGCAATGTCGGTTCTGGATCAGTGATCAAGCGGTGCAGTGACGGCGATGCAGCTACGGCCTCTCCCAGTTGCGTAGCGCTCGCGATTTCGTCGCCGAACTCCGATCGCCAGGCATGCAGTCGTCGGGTGAGTTGTTGCAAGCGGTATTCGCGGGTCATGCCGATCGCACCGTGTGCCTGGTGGGCGGCGCGCACGCTCGCGAGCGCATTTTGTGAAACCACCAATTTGGTTGCGCTCACTTCGAAGTCGGCGTCGCGCCGGGTGAGCGCGTGCGCCGTGCGATCCACGGCCAGTGTGGACATCGATGCCATCTGAGCGAGAGTGACGATATGCTGCTGGACGGCTTGGAACTGCGCGATGGGCCTACCGAACTGCACCCGCTCCGACACGTAGCGACGGGTCAACGTCGACACCGACTCCATGGCTCCTGCCATCTGTACCGAGCGCAAGAACGCGCCGAGCCTGTTGAGAATCCGCGGGTCGACCAAGTTGTCGCCATCGACAATCCGCGCTTCTGCGAACGTCAGGCTCTGACGCGGTTGCCCGGCAAGATCCGTCCCTCCACCGATCTCGGCGCCGGAGATGTTCAGGAGTACAACGCGATCACCGAGAACTGCTGCCAGCACTGATGCGGCGCTACCCCACGGCACATCGTGAAAGGTGCCCGACAGGAAACCGTCGTTGGTGCGACGCACATCGTCGCGCTGCGATCCCGGCGCGACGGTTGCGATTCCGGAGGGCACCGGTAGCCCGGCCGCTGCTGCCAGCCTGCCCGCTAGGTACGTCTCGGCGAGCGGCAACGGCGCAGCGTGCCTCGCCGCCGCGCGCTGGACAGTCACGGCGTCGAGGAGCGAGCCACCGGAACCACCAACGGATTCGGGAAGACCGACCAGCGGCAACCCCAGTTCGACTGCCGCGCTCCATAATCCGGTGGACAGACCGTCGATCTCCGCCTGCGCTACCACCTCGGTGCCGGACTTCTCGGCGAAAAATTGTTCTACCATCGATTCGAGGTCGGCGTCGAATGTGTACGCGTTGATCTCTGACCCCGAATTCATCGGTTCAATCCTTTCACGATCACGGTGCGGAGAATTTCGTTGGTTCCACCGCGAATCGACCACGACGGCGCCACCAGCACGGCCCGGGCGAGCAGCGACTCGTACGGATCGTCGGAGGCAAGGTCTGGAGCCCGGCCGAGGTGCCGCGCGACGGTCGCAACACAGTCCTGTTCGAAGCGTGTTGCCATCTCCTTGATCAGCGCGGCCTCCGTGACCGGCGAGCGACCGGAGTCGACCATCCGTGCAATGGACAGCGACATCCCACGAAAAGCCCAGCAGCGCGCCGTAATCGAGCCCAGATCGGCGAGGGCAGAGGGACCGCCCTGCGCCGCCTGGTTGGCTGCCCAGTTCTCGAGGACCGGCATCAGCGACATCCAGCGGTCGACGCCACCTCGCTCGAGTGCGAGTTCACCGGTGTTTTGTCCCCAGCCCGCTCCGACGTCTCCGAGGCGACGCGAGTCCGGCACGAAAACGTCCTGGAACGACACCTCGCAGAAGTCCTCGCTTCCGTCGATGAACGGAATGGGTGAGACGGTCAGGCCCTCGCTGTCGCGATCGACGATCAGCTGAGTGAGTCCGTTGTGCTTGTCTGCCGAGGTTCGAAGCAGAGCGAGTATGTGTGTGGCATGGAAGGCACCGGTGGTCCAGATCTTGGTGCCGTTGACTTTCCAGCCACCATCGACACGTTCGGCGCGAGTGCGTACCGATGCCAGGTCCGAACCCGAGTCGGGTTCACTCATCCCGATCGAGAACGAGAACTCACCGCTCGCGATACCGGGAAGGAAGTACCGCTTCTGTTCTTCCGTGCCGTTGGCGGCGATGCTCGGACCCGACTGTCTGTCTCCGATCCAGTGATAGCCGACCGGCGCTCCCCGCGCGAGAAGTTCTTCGACGACGACCAATCGATCCACTGCTGACCGTCCGCCCCCGCCGTATTCCTTCGGCAGCGACATGCCGAGCCACCCACGGCTACCGAGATCTCGCGAGAACGCCGGATCCACAGCCCCGGACATCCCGAGTCCGAGGGGGTAGCTGCCCGGGGTTAGCCGCTTGTCGAGGTACTCCCGCACTTCGGCCTGAAGCGCGAGTTCCTCGATCGTCAGTTCTGTTGCGTCGAAACGCATGGACGTACTGCGTACCACCATCGTGACTTTCTCCTTCGCGGCAGCGGACAGGCTTCAGGGTACCGAGCCGAGGAACGAATGCATGAACCGAACCGTCTGCAGCAGCGACCGACCCGCCGCACTGTTCACGAACACGGAACCCTGCTCAGGAGCAGACGAACGACTCGACCATCCGTCGTTCGTCTGCCCTGTCGGCCAGTGGCCACGCCAACAGCATCAACACGATCCGAACCACCCACTGCGACTGTTGACCTTCGGGATCCAATCCAGCAAGTTCGAGTGCAGTACGCGGTAGCAACGGAGAAGACACGAGATACTCGTCGATACCGTTGGCCCGCGCCGCCGCAAGGCCATGGCTCATGGCGGCGTCGGCTCTGATCGCGTCGACGGCGACGAGGATCGACTCCACGATCCGCTGGTCGCCACGCAGTGATTCGACGGCAGCCGCAACCTGGCTCGCCACGGACGCCGCACCTCGCGACAACAGCCCCTCACGGATCGCGGACTTGCCACCCACGTAGCGGTAGAGCGTCGCCCGCGAACAGCCTGCGCGGGAAGCGACGTCGTCGGCATTGAACCGATCGAATCCCTGTTCTCGAATCAGCTCTGCTGCAGCCGCGAAGATGCGCTCGGTTGCGAGTTCACGGCGGTTACCGCCGGCCAACCAGTCGGCGGCGCGGCGCTCGTTTGCACCGGTCACTCTCCGTCACCTCGTCTCACTCTGAGACAGATTCAATCAGAAATCTCAAGGCTACGGAAGGCCGCGAGCCTCTGACCTGGGAGAAGTACGAGGGGGTTGAAGTGCGTGAGATTTTCTCAAAATGCCAGTTCAGAGGCATTTTCCACCTGTTGACTTCTCCTCGACGGCCGTGAAATCTTCCATTCGTGACACCACCGACGCTGGACATTAACCCCTTCCTCCCGTCGAATATCGACGACCCTTACCCGCTCTACGACGTACTCCGGCGCGAGCACCCCGTGTATCGAATACCCGATACCGACTTCTATCTGGTGTCGACGTGGGAACTGGTCACCGAAGCCGTTTCCCGTACCGAGGACTTCTCCTCCAACCTCACCGGCGTACTGGTTCGAACACCGGACGGATCGGCCGTGACGTTCGACATGAACGGCGGCGGGCAAGCCGCTCATGTCCTCGCGACCGCCGACGAACCGAACCATCAGCACCATCGCAAACTTGTCCTGCCGACACTGGTCGCCAAACGAATACGAGCACTCGAGCCGACGATGCACGGGTACACGCAGCAGTTGTGGGACAACGGCTTCGACGGTCGCCACATCGACTGGGTCACGTCGATTGCGGACACCCTCCCACTGCAGATGGTTGCCGCACTGATCGGCTTGCCGACAGCCGACGTCCCCCAATTGCTGGCGTGGTCTTACGACAGCACCAAACTTCTCAGCGGCATCGTGACGGCGGAACAGTTTACGGACGTCGTCACCTCGGCGGCCGAGCTCACCGGGTACCTCTACAGCAAGTTTCGTGAGGCGCGGACAAACCCGGTCGACGATCTACTCGGAGACCTCGTCCGTTGCTGTGACGCAGGCGAACTCAGCGAAGACGTGGCCGTGCTGATGCTGGTGCAACTCGTCGGTGCAGGCGGCGAATCGACCGCCGGACTGATCGCCAACTCTGCACGGCTACTCGCCGAGCGCCCCGAGATACAGACGCAGCTGCGCGAGGACCCCCTACTCGTGAGCGCATTCCTGGAGGAGACGCTCAGACTCGAGTCGCCTTTTCGCGGACACCACCGACATGTCAATGCGGACACAACCCTCGGCGGAGTGGCGCTACCCGCCGGCAGTCATCTCATACTGCTGTGGGGCTCGGCGAACCGCGACCCGGAGTCGTTCGCCGAGCCACACGCGATGAACCTCGACCGGGCCAATCTCCGAGCGCATTTCGCCTTCGGCAAGGGAGCACATTTCTGTGTCGGGGCCGCGCTGGCCAGGCTGGAAGCAAAGACCGCCATCGCCGTACTTCTCGAAAACAGTTCGCATGTCACAGTCGATTCCGAATTCCCGCCACGTTGGGTCCCCAGCATGTTCGTACGGCGCCATCAGAGTTTGCGTCTCGCTGTCACCGGATAGTTTCACTCAGTTGTCGAAATTGTGGGCTATCCAATCGATTGTCTGCATTCCGAACAGGTCTGTCCCCCAACCGAATGGATCCGCGACTGCGCGATCCATACTGCAGTCGGTGGGCTGATAGCTCACGTCCGTCCCTCGGCTTCTGTACGTGTCCGCCAGTTCTCGCGCATCAGCTGCCGGTACAAGTGACATCGGGGAGTCGTCCTTTGCACACGAAGTTATCAATACCTTCGACGCCGGAGCACCGTGACCCAATACGTTGTCGTCGTACGCACGCTGGAAGCTGGGTTCTGTGATCGGATCGATTCCCGGCTCGAAAAGGCTTGCCAACGGCACGAACGGAAGCGTGAAGTACGCCGGCATCTGGCACTCACCCCGGTACACGTCGGCAATCGCTCGGCCCACGGGATTGAGCTTGTCGTTCAACTTCATCTCGGGATACCACGGTTCGAGACCGAGGAGCGTCGCAAATCCGAAGCCTGCGCCGACCGAGGAATCTGTTGTCTCCATGAATGTTCGGGGCTTGATCACCATGCCCTCGAGGACTGTCGAGACGATATCGAGTTCCGGCGCGTAGGACTGCGCAGATTCTGCGGCGAATGCCGAACCGACTCCACCACCAGCGATTCCGAACAACGCAATCTCCGCCTCCGGATTCAGCTCGGAATCCTGCAGGTGAAATGCTGCGCGCACTGCATCCAACTGGGCGTGCCCGGCGAACTTACCCGCGAAGACACCGTGGGGATCACGGTCTCCGTTGTTCCCGACGTCGGAAATCACTACGGCATAGCCTTTTCCGAACATCAGCGCCAGTGGACCCAAGGCCGACCAGGAGGCGCCGTCCAGCGGATCGCCGCCGGTCCAGTGTGAAGTCGGATGACAGTAGCCGCCGACGCTGTCGTTGGCCTCCTGATAGCTGATGATCTTCTTCTCCGACGCCGGCGTTCCGTCGATCGGGATCATCATGATTCCAGTGCTCACTACCGGCGTCGAACAGTCGATTCCGGTTGTGACATACATGATCTTGTAGGCGTCGAGCTGTCCCGGTTTGTATCCGGTGAACAGTACATCCACCTTCTTCGACTTCACGAGATCACCGGGACGCTCGGCGCCGGTCAACACCGGCTCGTCGTAAAACGGATCATCGGCGGTGAGAGCAGTGAAAATCTCCTCTTCGGATGCGAACTCCCCTGAACTGAGAGCACCGACGGTGAACCCGTTGAATACCTCTCCCAGTGTTGGGGTGTCGGTCCGAAACTCCTCGGATACAGGAGTTTGCACGTCTTTCGGGACATCACTGTCTGGCACCTCAGCTCCAGCCGTTGCTGGCAGGACCAGCGCAACGGTCAGCGCTACCAGCGGCGCCAACCTTCGGAATGTGGCCGACGACATCACTGAACCGTCACTTTCAACTGGAGAGGGCAGATTCGAGAGTTTGTGGGAGGGTCATCATCGGGCGGTGGCTCTCCAATTGAATTTCGTAGGGAACACTCAATGTCGCTACGAGCCGTGGCCAATCTTCTTCGACCATCGCTCGGTACTTCGGCAATAGCTGTGAGGTGATGTAGTCCCACCGGTCCCCGTACACCGACCAGTTCCAATCCGGCAGTGGCATCGTCACGTTCGCGGTGCGTCCGTCAGCAAGTGTCGTCGTGAACTCGAGGGGCCGGAACGAGCGAGGCGGGACCACGCCGGCGACCGAGGGCGAGCCGGCAACGGTCGATGCGTAGGTGATCGCTTCTCCCACATCACCTTTGTAGGCGCGCACGGTATCCCACTGGTCGCGGATGATCACCCCTTGCTCACGTTGGAGCAGCGCAACGTTCCCCAGTGCGATCCGATTCGGATCGCCGGACGCGACATCGCGCCAGGCGTCCATGACGTCGTGGCCGAACAATCCCGCGTGCTGCATTTCCTCCAGCGCCGAAAGTCCTTCATCCACGTACGCCTGATGCATCGGCATCAGATCCGAGAAGATGTTCTTCTGCATCACCAGGATCATCCCCAGCACATAATCCAAGTCGTCCGCCGTGACGTTCCTGCCCACCGCCGCGAGTGCGCGCAGCCCTGCCGGCAATTGGTTCAGCGCTTGCACGCCAACCTGATCCGTGACCTGAGAAGCTATCGAATTGGCAACCTGCTGGAGATTCGGAAACGAGTACACGTCCGCCATCAGTTCGAAGTCGATCAGTCCCCCGCCGAAGTCCGCGCCTACCTGTCCGCCCATGCCCGCCCACTGCAGTTCCGGGTGACCGAGTTGCAGATCCTCGTAGTAGCGGTACGACTTCACCAGGTTCGTGCGATTAGCCGACACTCCGGCGCGCGGATTCCACGATGAGAGATCGATTCCGGCGGCTTCCGTGGCAGCGACCAATCGATACTGAAACAGCAAGGCCGCATAGGATTCCGGACTGCGACCACTGGCGCGGGCTTCTTCCACAAGGGCCTGCAAGGTGCCGAGATCAGTCGGCAACGCGGGATGGACACCGCCCGGACCGTGTTCGGCACTGCGATTCACAAGGGGCAAATTCACATACTCGTGCAGTTCGGACGCCGACGCCGATATCTGGACCGACAGCAACGCGGACATCGCCAGCGCACATGCCGCCGTGGCTGCCAATACGTCTCGCGCCCAATGACGTCGCCGAACTACGGCCCCCAGGTTTAACCGCATATCGGTCCTCGTACTCAGGTCGGCAATCGCCCCGATCGATTGCCGACACGAAACTTACTTTGCAGTAAGATAGCTCGAGACCTGAAGGAATACCAATTCCGTACGAGCACTCTTGACACCTCTACACGTCGTCGCCACCTGCAGTTGCTTATCCCGTTCCCGAATCGCCGAAACCTCACCAGCGAGCGACCGGCCGGTTACCTGTTGCCCGACACGATCAGAGCATGCGGATCCACGCCTGTGCCCCCGGATCCGGAGACTCGGGGGCACAGGCGAGAGATCGAGTGATCAGCTGCTACGCGAAGTCAGGCATGTTCTGCCCGCTGTCCTTGTAGAACTTCCACGTGCCGTCCTGCGGCGACTCCATGATGCGGTAGACCTCGGTTGCCCCGACAATCCACAACTGGCCGTCGTACCAGTGCAGAGTGGAACCCGATTCGACACGGCCACTTGCGAGTTCGTTGCCGTTGGCGTCGACCACTGCAACCTTGTTACCACCCGCAGTCCAGCCGCCGGTGAGGCCGCCACTCTCGACTGTGTCCGTCAGAACCGGCTTCGGATCCGCCGAGGGAGTGGTCTCCGGCGACGTGGTTTCCGGGGTGGTCGGTGCCGGAGTCGTCGTGCTCGGTGCCGTCGTGGTCGTGGCCTCGGTTGTACTGGTCGGCTCGGTGGACGTTGTCGGATCGACGGTCTCGCTCGTGGACGGAGCTTGGGTAGTGGTCGTCTCCAACGCATCCGGCTCGTTCGGCACCATCGCTTCGGCCTGCATCCTGCTCAGAGGGTTCGCCCCGTTGGGTGCCGGTGTCGTCGGATTCCAGGTGGAGACGTTCTCCCAGGCTTGGTTGGCCAACTCCGGACCGGTACCACCCTGGCATTCGGTCCTGTTGGACGTGAGGTCCTTGTGGGTGATCTCGACCGACGTCTTGTATCCCGACGAGATCACGGAACCATTTACGGTGTGAACCCGGGCGTACATCAGGTTCCGATCACCATGGGTGATTCCGGTGATCGACGTCTGGCTCGCCGGCAGATTATCTACTCGAACAACATAATTGGGATCAGATTTCCGGACGAAGACCACCTTGTAGCCGGTCGCGCCTGCGACCGGAGGCCAGGAAATTGAAACTCGCCTACCTGTGATGGTGTCGTACCAGGGCGCCTCGTACCAGCAGGAGATCGGACCCGACGTCAACGGCGTCGGATAGAAGTTGCCCGTCGCCACCTGTGCACCAGTCGAATTGACCGCGTCAGTTGGATTGGCCAACGTCCCGGCGGTCTGAGCCAGGCCGAAAGCCATTGCAGCAGCGCCGCCGATGGCGATCAACGACCGCAGCGACTTCATGCGGGTGCTAGCCCGACGCATTTCAATCATTATGAGCCTCCTGAAGCTCCCCGCAGGTTTCGTCAGCATCGACGCGGGCGTCATTTGTAGTGGCGGCGCGGGCATTCTCCAGACGCCGGTCTTTAGTTCGTCCAAATGCGATGACCAGCACCGCGCCTACCAATCCGCCACCGAGGAAAGTTGCGAGCGGACTGGAAAGCCAAGCAACGACATAGCCGAGCCCACCGACACTGGTGAACACGCGGTCCGCCTCGGTGATGGTGTACGGCAGCCGATCAGCCACATTGTTGGCATCGCCCTTGAGCGTGGCGAGCACGGTGTCCGCTCCTGCCGATTCGAGTTCGACCACGCGGTGGGTGATGCGCACGCCTTGGTCGTTGTCGACGCTGATCACGTCGCCGACAGCGAGTTCAGTTGCAGGCACGGTCTTCGCCAGCGCCAGCGCACCGGTGGAGATTGCAGGTTCCATCGAACCCGAGCGGAACACCAGTGGTTTGATCCCGAATATCAGGGACGCGAGAGTGGCGATTATGCAGATGAGCCCGGCGACCGCAGCCACATTCAGGGCAATTTCCTTGCCGCGACTGCGTCCCACGGTCACCTCCTCATCGGTGCTGTCCATCGCGATGATCACTGCCCCGTTGCGGTGAAGTTGAAGCCCAGATCGGCGATCTTGAACTGCTCCGTCTGACCTGCGGTCGAATCGACGGTCACCTTGATACACACCTGCTCCGAAACACCGGCAGCGAGTGATCTGCCGGAGACGAGTGTCGGGTTGCCGGAGAACGCTTGCTGCGTCCCGATGATCGGTCCTGAACAGGTACTGCCGTCGTTGGCACCGCTCTGATGTAGAGAAACCTTGAGCTTCCCGATCAGCGCGGACGAGCCGGTGGCCGTTGCCGATACTGCCCACTGGAAGTTGGCCGTTCCGGTGTTCTGAACCGTCAATGCCCCGGCCTCACTCTGGCCTGGCAGCATGCTGTTGCGCTTGAGTTCGGTGAATTGGTGTGCGGGCCGCTGGTTGTCGACTTTCAGCTGGACCGACGAAGTGCTGAACATGCCGGTGGTCGCGGTAGCGCTGTCGGACCACGCCGCCATCGTGCCGACCGCTCCGAGGCCCAGGACCATGCCGAGAGAGAGCACGGCCCGGGTGCGTATCCAACCGGTCTCGCCCAGACGGCTTCGCATCCGCGCCCCGAGACGCGCGCCGCCGCCCGATTTCTGTTCTGTAGACATTCTGCTGTCCTATTTCGATTCGGAGTTTGGTGCCGATGGATCGGCGGGCAATACCGGCGCGCCGAGTTCAGGGCCGGAAAGAGTCGGGTCGGTGCCACTTTCGTCGTCATCGGCCTTGCCCCGCTTGTCGCGGATGCCACTGACGACCATCCACACGGCATATACAGCCAGGCCCGCAGCCACTCCCGTGGTGAGAATCGAACGCGATTGCCCGTTGATCACCGAGTTCACCCGGCCCAGATACGGCACCGAGTAGATGACCCGACCACGGATCTGCTCGGGCACCAGCGACCACGAGTCGGCGACGGGGTTGTTGTCGCCGCGAGTGTGGATGCGACGCTCCCCTTCCCCGGTGTAGTAGATGCCCTCGATGCGGTGGGTGACCACCGCTGGATCGCCGGAGACGGGCTGGAACGTGATCACGTCCCCGGTGGTCAGATCCTCGTTGGGAGTCGGCTTGACCACTATGAGCGTGCCAGGGGGCATGGTCGGTTCCATCGAGCCGGTGAGAACCGTGTACGCGGTGGAGCCGGTGAGTCGAGGGATAACGACCATCACCGCGAGAACGCCGATCATCAACAGCAACAGCACCCACGAGACGATGGTGCGAGTCCACCACCAGAGGGTGGTCTTCTCTCCTGAGTCTTGTTCGGGATCATGTTGCCGCTCAGATGTTTCCACGTGTGCGCTGTGCCGGGGTCGATACTCGGCACGTTCGCCCGCGCGCCGGCTTCTCGCGGTGACGGTCATGACTGGCTCACTGAGCTTGCGTCGAAGGTGAACGTCGCGTTGGACTGTTGGCTCGCTGCCGCGCCCTGGCCCAGCGTGGCCCGCAGGCACAACACCTGCATCTGCCCGGCCGGAACCAGCTGCTCCGAAAAGGCCGCACCGTCCATGGCACCGTTGTAGAGCTCAGTGCCCACGTCACCAGTGGCGGTGCAGGCCGCCTCGTTGGCTACCTTGGCCACGCGCAGGCTCAGCGGCGGTGGGGTGGCGCCGTTGAGTACAACATCGGAAAGCACGTAGTTCATCTGCACATTGCCGGAGTTGATCACCGGCAAGGGCATCTGAATGCTGTCGCCCGGGCCCTTGTTGTCCAACTTGAACCCATCGAGGTTGAACTGCTTGACCCCTTCACCGCCGGCAGAGATATCGAGCATGCCTGCCTGAATAGTGCCGCCGGTCGATTCTGCGGTATCGCGCCACAGCGCGCCGGTCTGCTGCACCGAGACGAACCCGATGAGCAGAACCGACGACGCTGCGATCGCCCATTTGTATTGGGTCTTCACGTGACCTTCTTCTGGTTACGGATTAACTACGGGGTGAGCGTCTGCTCGAGGAGGATCGTTCCGGCACCGATGGTGGCGGTGCCGGCGGCGCCGACCTGACCGGTCGTATCCGCCTTGAACTCCACCTCGGTGGTGAACGAGATGGGGCCGGACGCGGTAATCGGCGAGACGTTGGTGCTCGACGGGCTCACGGTGAGCAGATCCGCGTCCTTGAGCGAGCCGGTCAGGTTGCCGAGGGTGGGAGTGAGGGTGGCCTTCAGGTTGGTGCCGTTCAGGGTCACCTGGTACACCGAGGTGTAAGCGACCTTGTCGCCCGGAACCAGCTTGTCGGTGGGCGCAAACGCCTGTCCGGCCTTGCTGCCGCCGACCCACTTCCAGGTGCCGGCCGTGGTCTCGGAAACTGCCATCGATCCTGCGGTCACCGTGCCGGCGCCCGTGGTGTTGGTGGACGCGTTCCACGCGGCCATGGTTCCGGCACCGCCTGCAAGCAGAACGGCAGCCGCACCAGCGGCGATCGCACCCTTTGTGGTCTTGTTCATCTGGTATTCCTCCTGTGCAGTTCGCGGCGGGACATCCGACGCGCTTGGTTGAGCCCGGGCCGTGCGGATGTGCACTCCGGTGAAACAGCCCCAGGAAGGGGCATGGGAAATGAAGCCGCCGAGTTGAATTCGGTGACCGAGAATGCCGGCGATGCGCGGAGATGGTCGAGATCGCCCCGCGCATCGCGAGTTCTAAGTGGCCGGTTGGGGCGGAGTGGTTATCCGCCGAGGCTTCCGAAGAGGTCCAGGCTTCCGAGCGAACCGGTGCTACTGCCGAGCGAACCGCTGCTGCTGCCACCCGGATCGGTGGTTTTCGCCGTGACCTTGACCGTGACTCCCGCGGAGGCGGGGCTGGTCCCACCCGCATTTGTCGCAGTGGCGGTGATCGGATGACTGCCGGGTGTGGTGATAGTCAGGTTGCAGCTGAAGTCCCCACTCGCATCCGCGGTGGCGGTGCAGGTGGCACCCCCTCCGGTGACAGTGACGGTGCTGTTCGGCTCTGCCTTGCCGGAGACCTTGACGGGTGTACCCGCCTCTACCTCGGCGGCGCCCAGAGACAAGTCGGTCGGAGCACTGGGGGCGACCACAGCAGGCTCGCCCTCCACCAGGACCAGACCCCAGCCGGGGTTGATCTCGTATCCCTGCAGGACTTCGCTGGCCGGGATACCAATCATGAAACCGACCATCACGTTGACGTTCTGCGCGAGAGGCGTCTTCACCAACTCGATCCGAGTCGCGGAATTCGCATCCGGTCCGATCACGAATTGCTGGCCGACCTGGCTGCCGATTTTGCCCCGCACTGTCGCGGTGCCGCCGCCCGAGACGGACCAGCCCTCGCTGAAGAGTGTGAGCGTGGCGGGAAGGTCGCAGACATTGCGGACGTCGAAGGCCATCTGCGTGCCCTCATCTCCGGGGATCGGGATGTAGTCGGTTCCATTGGGCCCGAAGGCTGGCGGCTTGACCCAGGGTCCACCGTTCTGGGACATCTCCAGGCACTGGTCAGTGATGTCGTCGCCCGGGGCAGCCACGGCGCTACCGGGAGCAAGCAGCGCACCCGAGGTCGCGAGGAGCAATGCAGCCGGCAGCGCAGCCAACACAGCAGTGGCGCGCCGGGGGAGACGGGATTCGCGTCCGTCCCCGACCGGGAAAAATCGAGGCATGTGAAGACTCATTTCGTCTGTCCCGTTGCCGGGCATTGGGGTGATAAGACGACAGATCCAGGTACATCCGCCATCGGTGCCGAACATGTTGCAGAAGGCTTGCGAGCCGAACCGTGACGCTGTGCATGCCCTCGCTCATACATAGCTACTGCTCCGCTTCGGATCAATTTTTATCACACGTATCAGCTTTCGTGGCGGTTTTACTGGTCAAACGTTCAGGAGGAATTCGAACACTCCATGCGGATGAATTAAGCGCGCTGACCAGTACTGTTAGAAACAGTTAGCTGCGCTTCGTAACTTGTTCCCGAAAACCCTTTGGCGTCGAACGGGCGATTCGTTCCGCTCGATACGAGAACACGTTCTACATACTCTTGGTATGTCCGAGGATATTCACGAACGAACTCGTCGAGAACAGCGACCCTCGAGCAAACAGAAGGATCGAACCGTTTCGAGCACGTGCTGCATTTCGTTCACGAACGCCACGGACACGGGCATCATCGATCGCCGCGCCTCGCCGGATCAGACGGCCACGACAAACCCTCACACGCTCCGAAACCAGCACTCCACCAATAACTTTGTCCGACCATTGAATAGCGACTGCCCCTGGTGCGTCCAAAGCTGTGGGCCGGGAAGCAAATTCGCTACCCGGCCCACGTGCGTCTACAGTTGCGAAGCCGGTAAGGAGTTGACTACCGGCACCCAATCCCAAGGTAAAACTACGAGCACCTACACCTCGAAGACGGTCTCACCGCCGACAACCGTGCGCAGGACCGACAGTTCGTTCAATTCCTGAGAAGCGCTCCGCAACGGATCTCCTTCGAGCACAACAAAATCCGCCAAAAGTCCCACCGCTATCCGACCTTTGTCCGATGACTCACCGGTGAGACGGGCGGCAGCGCTTGTGTAACCGGCCAACGCATCGGACGCGGAAACCCGTTGCTCTGCACCCAGAACATGACCTTCTCGCGTCACACGGTGTACGGCTGTGTTCATCGTGAAGAGCGGGTTCACGGGAGTGACAGGGCAGTCGCAATGCAGCGCGTAGGCAAGCCCCGCCGCCACGACCGACGCCACGGGGCTGATCCGCTCGCCGCGACCCGGTCCGAGGAACCGATCACGGTGCCGGTCGCCCCAGTAGTAGACGTGGTTCACGAAGATCGACGCCACCACCCCGAGGTCGACCATCCGCGCGATCTGATCTTCCCGCAACGTCTGAACGTGCTCGAGTCGATGCGAAACTTCGACGTCCGGGTGTGCCGTCCGTGCCGCTGCAATTGCGTCCAGTGCAAAATCGATGGCTTGATCACCGTTGGTATGGATCGCAACCTGCCGGCCGGCAGCGTGATGTTCCGCGACGAGCACCCCGAGTGCACCTGCCGGGATTGCCATTCCGCCGCAGTGGCATCCGCCCAGATCGTGGTACGGCTCGGTCAGCGCAGCGGTGTGCAACTGAATCGACCCGTCCGAAATGAGTTTGACGCCGCCCACACGAACTCGATCTGTCGAATCGGCGAGTTCACCCAATTGATCGTGAACCCCGTGGCCGAGGTAGAGGCGCGCACGCAGCCTCAAGTCACCATCGGCGTCGAGTTGCCGGTACGCCTCGTACATCTCGGCTGTGACGTACATGTCGTGAAAACTTGTCACGCCCACCGAAGCCATGACTTCCTGCGCCCGCAGCATCGCGACCTTGGACGCATCCGGGTTCATATCCGGAACAAGTCCGTGTACCAGAGACATTGCCGGAACCTCGCACAGTTCACCGGTGGGTACACCGGCGCTGTCCCGAACGATGACACCACCCTCCGGATCGACCGTGGTGGCATCGATCCCGGCCTTCTCCAGTGCGACCGAGTTGACATAGATCCCGTGAGCAGACAAGTGCCGCACCAGAATCGGATGCTCGGTGGATGCCTTGTCCAGATCAGCTGCGGTCAGACCTCGATCCTCCGCCACGAGGCTGTCGTCGAAGCCCCACGCTCCTATGGGCTCGCCAACTGGTGTGATCGCGGCCCGCGCGGCCAACGCCGTGATCAACTGCTCGATGGTCGGGCACGCACTCGTCGTTGCGTCGACCCCACTGAGCATCAAACCCCACATCATCGGATGAAGGTGCGTCTCGATGAACCCCGGAACAACAACTGCTCCGGCAAGATCGACAACGGAGGTTTCGGAATCGGTCAGCGCCGAGATCTCGGCATCAGTTCCGAGGGCGACGAATCTGCCGTCCTTGACTGCCACAGCGGTCGCGTTATCGCCGACCGCACCGTCCATGGTCCTGATCTCGCCGTTGATGTAGATGTGGTCAGCCACCGGTGTCATACGCTTGTCTCCATTCGTTTTCCGACTACAGTCGTCGAGGACTTCTTCGCAGGTATCCGCGTCGCCACAACCACTCCGGCCAAAATCATTCCGGCACCTGCAAGTTGGACGAGAGTTGGGGTCTGCGCAAGCATCACCGCGCCGAACAGCAGTGCCGACGCCGATTGCAACACCAGGCTGGCGGCGACTGCACTGGCAGGCAGACGCTGACTGGCGCTGGCCACCAGAAGCCACCCGATCACCTGAGATACCAACGCGAGCAGCACAAGCCAGCCTTGAGCTACGAGCGAAGGGGTCAGATCCAAAGTTCCACTCACGAGGCCGTATGCACCTGCAGTGAGGGCAGTGGCTCCCGTCGAGACGAACATCGGCAGAGCCGTTCTACCCGCCGCCCGAGTAGCCAGACCCATCAGGAAGATGTAGACCGCGTAGGCGCCTGCGGCGATCACGGCAAACGACACTCCGACAGCAGGATTCGCCCCGGTGAGCGTTGTGCTCGTCCCGGCTACCAGAGCAACTCCGACGAAGAGCAACGGAAGGCTGGCGACCAGTTCCCGGCCGATCCGTTGGCGCAGAACAACGTAGCCGAGGATTGCGACGAACAGCACTTGCAAATTCAGGATCACAGTCGAAAGACCTGCCCCGATCGAATGAATCGACTCGTGCCAGAGCACAAGATCGATTCCGAGGAACGCGCCGGCAAGCAATGACTTCACGATCCAGGGCGCCGAGATCGAAGACCGGGATGACCGACGACGCTGAACGAGCACGAGTATGCCGAGAGGGATGAGCGCATAGAGACACCGAAAGAAGGCACCCGTCGACGGAGACACTCCTGAGAGTTCATAGAGCACCGAGGTCAACCCGAGGATGCATGCACCGGTGACGACTACGCGCAGGTCACGACGGCGTAGTTGATCGCCGGACGGCACGCGTGGCGATACTTCATCACTCATGGTGATAATGTATCACCGACGCAAAGCCTGTCATACAGGGAAGATGCGTGCATGAGAACTCCGGTTACCCGTGAACGCGTGATCGCTGCCGCAGCCGACCTGGTCGACAGCAAAGGCGCCGACGCTCTGGTACTGAGTCAACTCGCCGAGACCCTCGACGTCCGGCAGTCAGCCCTGTACAAACACGTCGACGGGGTCGACGACGTCCACCATCAACTCAGCCTCCTCGCACGCAACCTTCTCGCCGAACAACTGCGTGCCGCCGCGGTTGGTCTCTCGCGCGACGACGCCGTCATGGCGCTCGCAGACGCATGGCGTGCCTTCGTCCGGGTGCACCCCGGGCTCTACGCCATCACCGACCGCTACCCCACTGCTCCGCATCCCGATCTGGTCTCCGCCGTCGGCGAGGTGGTAGACGTCATCAACAAGGTGATCGCGGGATACGGTCTGAGCCCGGATGATTCGGAGCAGGCGGCGTGGTCTCTTCGTAGCGCGCTGCACGGTTTCTGCATCCTCGAATCGGTAGAGGGTCAACCGGCCGGCACCGACCCGGATCGGGTTTACCGAAGACTGGTCGAACTTCTCTGCGCCGGTATTGCTCGTATGTAAATACCGGCTCCTGTTATCGTCGGATGAAACGACACAGACCAAAAGGATCAGACATGGTTGGTGAACTCGACATCTCCGGATAAAACCGGGCATGACGGCCACCGGCAGACGCCTCGGAGCGCTGCCGTAGTGGCCATGTTGTCGTTCACTTACCCGACTTTTTGCGGAGCAGCGTTGCCGCGCCCGCACGACACCTGAGGTCTATTCATGTCCGATACCTACATCGTTTGCTCGAATCTGTCTTTTGCCTGGCCGGACGACACTCCGGTCTTCGACGAATTGTCCTTCACCGTGCCCGGTGGCCGAACCGGGCTGGTTGCCCAGAACGGCGTCGGGAAAAGCACTCTGCTCAGATTGATCGCCGGTCAACTCCGCCCACGCGCCGGCAGTGTGTCCGTCGACGGCGTTCTCGGATACCTTCCGCAAGACCTTCCACTGACGGGCGATCTGACCGTTGCCGAGGTCTTGGGCATCGCCCCGACGCTCGCTGCGCTGGACGCTGTCGAATCCGGAGACACACGAGAAGAACACTTCACGACAATCGGGTCCGACTGGGACATCGAAGAGCGGACCCGAGCCCAACTCGGCCGACTCGGTTTGGCCGACATGACGTTCGATCGTCGTCTCGACACTCTGAGCGGCGGGCAGGTCGTCTCGCTCGGACTGGTAGCTCAACTCCTGCGACGCCCCGATGTCCTTCTCCTCGACGAACCCACCAACAATCTCGACCTTGACGCGCGCCGCAGACTTTACGACGTTCTCGACGACTGGAGTGGCTGTCTGTTGGTAGTCAGCCACGATCGAGGACTACTCGACCGTATGGACCGCATCGCCGAACTTCACAGCGGCGAGATCAGCTTCTACGGTGGCAATTTCACCGACTACGAAGCTGCGGCACGCTCGGCTCGCGAGGTGGCGGAGAAGAACATCCGCAACGCCGAGCAGGAGGTCAAACGCGAGAAACGCGAACTACAGCAGGCCCGAGAACGCGCTTCACGACGCGCAAGTAACGCTGCCCGCAATCTCGGGAACGCGGGCTTGCCCAAGATCTTTGCGGGGACCCTGAAGCGCAATGCTCAGGAATCGGCCGGCAAGGCGAACGAGACACACCTCGCCCGGGTCGATGCGGCAAAGGACCGACTCGACAGAGCGGGCCGCGCTCTTCGAGACGATCAGACGATTTCGCTCGAACTGCCAGGTACTCACGTACCCGCCGGACGCATGGTGTTCTTTGGTGAGCGAATGCAATTCGCGTTCGGCGATCGTGAGATCTTCGCCGACCCCGGCATTGACCTGGCCATTCGAGGACCGGAGCGTATCGCGTTGACCGGGCCGAACGGCGTCGGAAAGTCGACGCTACTTCGCATCGTCAACGGGGATGTTGCGCCGACTTCCGGTGAGGTCAAGCGAGCCGACGGCCGGGTGGCATATCTGTCGCAGAGGCTCGACCTACTCGACCCCGCACGCACCGTCGCCGAGAACTTTGCATTGTCGGCTCCAGGCCTTCCGGCCCCGGAACGCATGAACATCCTGGCGCGCTTCCTCTTTCGGGGTGCGGGTGCTCACCTACCCGTCGCTGCACTCTCGGGCGGTGAACGGCTGCGGGCTACGTTGGCATGCGTTCTCTTCGCCGATCCGGCCCCGCAATTGCTTCTTCTCGACGAGCCGACCAACAACCTCGACTTGGTGAGCGTTGCTCAACTCGAAAGTGCCCTGAATGCATATCAGGGAGCGTTCGTGGTGGTCAGCCACGACGAGAGATTCCTGGCCGAGGTCAAGGTCGAACGCTGGCTCAGGCTCTCGGACGGCCGTTTGACCGAGGTCGCCGCACCGGACGCAGTGGGCTGACACGACCAGTGAACAGGCGAAAGGCCTTCACACACATCGTGTGTGAAGGCCTTTCGTCTGCACTACTGGTCAAGGCGTCCTGGTGTACACCGGATCGTCGAAGGATCGGCGTTGGGTCACCCAGTCAGTGGGCAGAACGTTTTCGATCACGTCTTCACGGGATTCGTCGAACACGACGATCCGATCGGCGATTCGCCACTCACCACGGCGCCTTTCGAACCTGTCGACGTAACGGCACTTGATCGTGGCAAGCGTCTGCACCGAATCCGTACCGGAACGCTCCTGCCGCAGAAAACACAAACAGTACGACTCACACTGAGCGACATCGCCGTTGACGTCGATCAGTATGTTGGAAATGCAGTGGATCGACGAGTCGATCGTCTTGTGTCTGAGCTTCATGTCTTCGATGAGCCCGTCGACGGTTCCGATGTAGCCACCGTGGTTGTCTATCGCGTCGTCGAAGTAGCAGAGAGCTACGCTGTCGAAATCTTTCCGATCCACGGCCCGAGCGTAGCGATACAGAACTTCGGTGATTTCTTGCTTATCAGCGAGGGACACAACACGTCTCCTGTTCTCCCGAGGTGATCAATCAACCTGCAGTTCAACGCCCTTGGTCTCCTTGATGAAGAAGACCGTGACGAGGGTGATCACGGCACAGAACACGAAGTATCCGGCCGGGGCGAGAGAGTTACCGGTCAAGCTGATGAGATAGGTGGCGATGAAGGGCGCGGTGCCACCGAGGAACATGTTGGTGACGTTGTTGCCCAAGGCCAGACCGCTGTACCGCACAGATGCTTTCAGCATTTCGACATAGGTCACGTACGAAGCACCGTTGACAACGGAAACGCAGATGAAGAGCACCGACTGACCGACAACCGCCTGCCAGATACCAGAACCGGCCATCATCATGAACATCGGGATTCCGAGAACCACTGCGGCGGCACTACCGGCGAACAGCACCGGCCGACGCCCGTACTTGTCTGCCATGTATCCCGAGATCGGCAACGTGATGACGCCGAGAACCAGCGCAAGAGAAGTGGAAAGGAAGGCAACGCGCGACGAGTGACCGCCGGTGGTCTGCAGGTACGTTGCGGCATACACCGAGGCGATGTAGTAGCCACCGGTGATGAGTGCGCCCAGCAGGATGATCTTGACGACGCTGCCGCCGGAGGTACTGAGCAGCTCACGGATGGGAAGCTTCTTGGTCTCACCCTTGTCCTGCAGTTCTTCGAACTGAGGAGTGTCTTCCATCTGGCTACGGATCCAGATACCGATGCCACCGATCAGCAGGCTGAGCAGGAACGGGATACGCCACGCCCACTCGAGGATCTGCTCTTGCGAGAATACCGACGTCAGGCCGAGGGCCATGAGCGAAGCAGCCAGCGAACCCAGGTAGGTGCCGGTATTGACCATCGAGGTCTGCGTTGCACGCCACCGCTTGGGAGCGGACTCGGAGACAAACGCGTTGGCACCGCCGAGTTCACCGCCGGCCGCGAAGCCCTGAAGGCAACGAGCCAGAACGAGGATGGACGTGGCCCACACACCCAGCGTGGCGTACGTCGGTAGCAAGCCCATGCCTGCTGTCGCCAGAACCATCAGAAGGATGGTCCAGGAGAGAGCATTCTTTCGGCCGTACTTGTCGCCGATGTGGCCGAAGAAGATTCCGCCGGGCACGCGTAGAAAGAAGGCCACGGCGAATGCTGCAAAGGTACCGAGCAGTGCTGCGTTCGGGTCGTGGGAAACGAAGAACAGCGCGGCGATTGTCGTGGCCATGTATCCGTAGATACCGAAGTCGTAGTACTCGACGACGGTACCGACGATGGCCGCGCGAATTACCTTCGTCGTCGACTGTCGTTCGGTTGCCACGCTGCTGCCCTCGGTGAATTCGGCTCTCGCCATGGTCTCATTCTCTGACATGTTGTTCCCTGCCTGGATTGGATACTGACTGGATTCGGTGCCGCGCAGACGTCGGACGTCAGGAGTGCGCGATGGAATGGACCGGTGCGCTCTCAGCGCTGGTCCTGGTGTAATTCGCCGCATTACGTCCCGCTACGCGGCCCATGGTCAAAGCGTTGGCAACTGCATTGCCGCCGCCCACGTATCTCAGTCCGAGGATTCCGGCGCCGGCCTCACCGGCCGCGTACAGACCCTCGATAGGTACTCCGGTGCTGCCGAGTACGGCCGCATCGGTGTTGATCTCCATTCCCGCGTGCGTGCATACGAGCTCCGCCGGAAGGATTTTCGCGGCATAGAACGGTGCTGTCGCAATAGGATCCGGGTTGCCGACGGCACCCTTGTTTCGCAGCGTGCGATGACGGAGGAAGTCGTCGTCGTGACCGCTGGGCAGTTGGTCGTTCCATCGACGCAGGGTTTGCGTCAACGTCGCAACCGGAACACCCGTAGCCACTGCGAGGTCTTCGATCGTATCCGCGCGAATCGTGCCACCGGCGGCAACTTCTTCCTCGATGCGTTCGGGATTCCAATCCGCATATCCCGGAGCCAGATTCACGCGAGCGTTCTCGTCGAAGATCATCCAACCGTATCCACCCTGATGGTCGATGATGCCGGTCGAGACGGCGTACGAGCTGTCCTCGTCCATGAATCGACGGCCGTCCTGGTTGACATAGATCCGCGACTTCGGCGGAAAACCGGCCTGCCAGTGATGGAATCGCTGGAAGTAGACCGTGGGCAGCATCAGACCCCAGCCGTCGCCCGCCACGGAAGCACCGAGGTTTTCGGCAAAACGAAGATGGTCTCCGCGACTCCCCTCCGCTGCGACGACGAACAAGGCGTCTCCGGCCTTGTTCGCGTCCGGGAAGTGGCGCGTCACCAAGCCCGGATCTTGCGCGAATCCACCGGAAGCAACAACGACGGCGCCCGCATGTACCTCGATGTCGTCGGCGACAACACCGACAACCCGACCGTCTTCCTCGATCAGCTTCTGCACCCGTGTTCCGAAGATGACCTCGATCCCGTGCTTACGACGAGCCTTGTCCAGCACCTGAATCAGTCCGTATCCCTGATCCTTGGGCACATGGCCGCGCCAGACGTCCTCGACGCCGGCCTGGGCGAGTCCCGGTTGGTGAGCGTTACCCGAGATCGCCGCTGGAATCTCGACGCCGAGTCCGATGAGCCATTCCAGTGTCGGACCGGCATTTTCGCAGAACGCACGAATCAATCCGGGTGAGAGCATCCACTGGTTGAGGTCCATGTAGTGCTGGAAGAACTTCTCTGCCGAGTCGTCGACTCCGAGTCCGGCCTGCACGCTTGTTCCGGCGGCCGTGAAGATTCCGGCCGAAAGCGCAGTGGATCCACCGAGTTCGGTTTCGGACTCGAACAGCAGAACGGATGCGCCTTCTTCAGCTGCCGACACCGCAGCGGCGAGACCGGCTCCGCCGCCACCGATGACAACGACGTCCCAGTGCTCGGTCATGAAAGTTCTCCAGTCTCCGCGATGATGCGGTGGTAAAGACCGTTCGACACCAACCCGCCGTCGACGGTGAGCTCCGTACCGGTGGTGTAGGTCGAACTGTTCGAGAGCAGGAACAGCACTGCTTCGGTGATCTCGTCGAGAGTTCCCATGCGTCCGAAGGGAACCGACTTCAGTGACGCGGCGACGAAGTCGTTTGCGCCGCCGAGCAGCGCCGTACCGACCAGTCCCGGGTGCACAGAGTTGACGCGAATCCCCCACTGCGCGAAGTTGCCCGCGGCCGACTTCGACAGACCGGTCAAACCCCACTTACTCGACGAGTAAGCCGGAGAGAAGTATCCGATCTGACCGGCGATGGACGAGATGTTGACGATCGATCCGCCACCACTCTCGCGCATCAGCGGCGCCACCGCCTTCATACCGTAGAACGGACCGAAGAGGTTGATCTTCATGGTCAGTTCCCAGATGTCGTTCGGGGTGTCCATGAATTCGAGCCGACGCGAGATGCCGGCGTTGTTGACCAGTCCCCCGAGTTCCCCACGGGTGGTGCGAATTTCGTCGACAACCCGGTCCCAGGCCTCGGCATCGGTGACGTCTAGAAGATGAGCGGACGCCGATCCGCCGGCGGAGACAATGTCGTCGACCACGCCGGATGAATCCGAAACATCGGCAATGCAGACATGCGAACCGCGCGCGGCGAGAGTGCGCGCGTGATGCGCTCCCATCCCGGCAGCACCGCCGGTAACGAGAACGACGCCGGGATATTTCGTGGACTCAGACATGCCGCGAACCACCGTCCACCGCAATGCTGTGCCCGGTGACGTAGCGCGCGCTGTCCGAGAGCAGGAACAGCAGCGGGCCGAAGACCTCCTCGGGCGAGCCCAGACGATGCAGCGGCACCGCGTCGAGTGCGTTCGCGAGCGCGATCGGATCTTCTTGAACCCACTTCGTCATCGCCGTGTCGATGTAGCCGGGCGCAATGGAGTTGACCCGAATACCCTTGTCCCCGAACTCCACTGCGAGAGACTCCGTGAGGTGCGCGACGGCAGCTTTCGACGTGCAGTAAGCGCCTCGCCCCTTCCGCACACGCAGCGCAGATACCGAGGACATGTTGACGATGGCGCCGCCGGGACCGAGGTGGCGTGCCGCAGCCTGAGCACCGTAGAGCACTCCTTCGACATTGACACTCAGCGTTGCGCCGATCTGCTCCGGGGTAATCTCCTCGGCCAGCGCGAACGGGAAGATACCCGCATTGTTGATCCAGAAATCGACCCGGCCGAACTCCTTCAACGCCAACTGCGCAAGCAGTTCGTGCTCGTCCGGCTTGGTGACGTCGACCCGAGCTCCGACGACGCGACCCGGCTTGTCCGCCAGTGCATTCGATTCCAGGTCCGTATTGATTCGTGCGGCCGTGGCGAGCATCTGCTCTTCGTTGATGTCGGCGCCGACGACATGTACGCCGCGTGTTGCCAGCCCTTCGGCGAAGGTCGCACCCATACCCTGAGCCGCGCCGGTCACCACTGCGACCTTGCCTGCCAACTCCGGGTACACCGCCGACATCTGCGTCACAACGGTGCGGCCCGGGTTCGTCTGGTCAGAGCTTTCGGTCATGATGTACTTCTCCTACTGAATATTGTTGTGCAAGAAACATTTCGGTACTTCAGCCGTGTTCGGACACTCGAGGTGCGTCGTCTCGGGAGACGGTGCGGCGGGCGATCTTCCATTCCTCACCGACCCGAACCACGCGGTCATCGACAGTCGTCATCCGCACCAGTCGCGATTCACCGCCGCGAGCGGTGGCAACTATCTGCAGGTACCCGCGCACTGCGAGAGCACTCTCGTCCACCGCCTCGACGACGAGATTGGTCAGAACGTGCCGATGCACCTCGTCGACGGCTTCCGCAGCAGCGTAAAAGCGAGCAGCAAACGCTGCAAGGTCGCCGAAACCGACCACGGGTTCCGGATAACTGGGTGAATGAAATTCACCGTTGTCCGTGAATGTCTGCGCCCAATCCTGCTGGCGCCCAGAGTCTATGCAATGACTCTGGTGGCCGTACAGCTGTTGGATTGCGACAACATCCTCCGTTGCCACGACGCGATAGTTGCTCATGAAGGTTCTCTCCGAACACGCTGCGCTGCATCCACCCGAAGGTTGTGCAGCTCCGTAAAGTGTGCGATAATCGCACACACTGTGCGATATGTTCAAAGCGTAGGTGGCATACCTCACAAACGTCAAGAAAGGGATTTGATGTCAGAGCTGAGCGAGGAACACCGTCCGCGCAAAAGCGCAGTTCAAGTGGACTCGAGCATGTCGAAAACGCTGCACCACGGACTCGAGATCTTGGAACTCCTGACGTCCTATCCGCACGGTTTGTCAGTCACGGACATTGCCGACGGAGTGGGAGTCCACCGGACTGTCGCACATCGGTTGATCCGCACACTCGAGGCTCATCACCTGTGCCGCAAGGACTCCTTCAAGCGCGTCACTCTCGGCGCCGGACTGGTCACCCTCGCCGAACCGGTGGAACAAGATTTGCGAACCCTGGCCCGCCCGATACTTCAAGAACTTGCCGAGGCCACCGAGGCGACAGCACACCTGGTGGTCCGCGAGAGCGACACCGAAGTGCGCGCACTGATGGTGGTCGAACCGCGCAGCGCCAAGGTTCACGTCGCGTTTCATCCGGGGCAGGTTGATCCGATCGACCGCGGCTCCGCCGGGCTTTCCATTCTTGCCTCACTCCCACCGGTGAGCGGGGAACGAGAGGAAGTGACGGCTGCCCGCGCACGGGGTTATGCAGTGACCGTCGGGGAGGTCATCCCGTCCGTCCTCGGAATCTCGGCAGTCATCCCCGGTAGACGCCGCGACGCCATCTCCAGCCTCGGAATTTCCGTGTTCGACTCCGAGGATCAAGCAGCCCTGGGCGCCGAGGTCATGGCAGCGGCAAAAACCCTCGGCAGCATGTTGCGCTGATCCAGACAACAGGCTGATCCGAACACCAGCCGAGCCCCGGGAATACCCGGGGCTCGACTTTGTTGACTCCGAATGAGATAGTTGAACAATCAACTACCTGACATCAGCTTCACGGATACAAGGAGTACGACATGCCTGCTGTGACAGTCGAGAACATCTTGGCCCTGCCCCGCCTCGACGAGCCGGCAGAGTCAGCAGTCGACCGCCCCGTCAAGAGCATCACCACCGCACCGGTCGGATACGAAGGTGAAGGCTTTCCCGTTCACCGCGCCTTCGCCGGAATCGACCTCTCCGCCCTCGACCCCTTCATCCACATGGACCAGATGGGCGAAGTCAACTACGCACCCGGAGAGCCCAAGGGCACTCCGTGGCACCCGCACCGCGGCTTCGAAACCGTCACCTACATGATCGACGGCATCATGGAGCACCAGGACTCCAACGGTGGCGGCGGTGTGATCGGCGGCGGCGACACCCAGTGGATGACCGCGGGTGGCGGCATCCTTCACATCGAAACTCCGCCGGAGCACCTCGTCCTCAGCGGCGGCCTGTTCCACGGCGTCCAACTGTGGGTCAACCTGCCTCGCGACAACAAGATGGCATCTCCGCGGTACCAGGACATCACGGGCAACAAGGTGGCCCTGCTTTCCTCGCCGGACGGCGGAGCCTTGGTGCGCGTCATCGCCGGAGACATCGCCGGCCACGCCGGACCCGGATCGACGTACACACCCATCGCGCTCTCCCACACCACTATTGCCCCGGGTGCGAGCCTGACTCTGCCCTGGAACCCCGAGTTCAACGCCATCGTCTACGTGCTCGCCGGCGAAGGAACGGTCGGAGCCGAGCGTCGACCCATTCGAGTAGGGCAGACGGCTGTCTTCGGACGCGGTGACTCCATCACCGTCGCCGCTTCCGATCGCCAGGATTCGCGGACCGAATCCCTCCAGGTATTCATCCTCGGTGGCAAACCGATTCGTGAGCCCATCGCGATGGCCGGGCCGTTCGTCATGAACACCAAGTCCGAGGTCATGCAGGCCTTCGAGGACTTCCAGGCCGGACGCCTCGGATCCATCCCGGCAGCACACGAAAAGCTGAGCTGACATGTCGTCGGTGGTCGTCCAACGAGCAGCCGAACGTGCGCACCTCAACTACGGCTGGCTCACCGCGCGTCACAGTTTCCCCTTCGCCGGAAACTTCGATCACGCCGCGTACGCGCACGGACTTCTGTTGGTGAACAACGACGACATCATCGAAGCCGGCTCCGGTTTCGACACTCATCAGCACCGCGATACCGAGATCGTGACGTGGGTGCTCAGCGGATCTCTGGTTCACCAGGATTCCGCTGGGCACTCCGGCGTCATCCATCGCGGACTCGCGCAGAGAATGAGCGCCGGTACCGGAATCCTGCACTCCGAGCGCAACGATCGCTTCCGGGCCGACGGCTCACGCGTCACCGAACCCGTTCACGTCGTTCAGATGTGGATACCGCCGGACGAATCCGGAGTGACCCCGAGCTATCAGGAACTCGACATCAACTCCGAACTCGACGGCGGTGGCCTGATCACCCTGGCATCGGGGATGCCTGCGCATCGCGGTCACAGCGCCATCGGCCTGCACAACAAACATGCGGCACTACATGTTGCTCGCCTCGAGACCGGCGGGTCGGTATCTCTTCCGGATGCGCCGTACGTGCACGGGTTCATCGCCAGCGGCACTGTCGACGTCGAGGGAGTCGGATTGCTGGGACCAGGAGATTCGTTGCGACTCAAGGACACTGGCGGTCAACGAGTCGAGGGAATCGACGATGCGGAGATACTCGTGTGGGAGATGCACGCGTCGACGAACTGACGACACCACCGAGTACGCCCAATGTTCGGACTACACAGCAGGTTCGTCGTAGGGTGGATGCCGGTAGTGGTGGATCCGGTAGTGATGGATCCCGGTGGCACAGAAGGAGGAGCCATGGCATCTGGTCGAGCACAGGCCCCACGGACGACACCGCACATCGATGTGCACCGCTCCGGTGATCGCTTGAAATCCCGCGTCTCCTGGCTGGATTCGAAACATTCGTTCTCGTTCGGACAGCATTACGATCCGGACAACACTCATCACGGATTGCTGCTCGTCAACAACGACGACACCGTCCTTGCGGGAACCGGTTTCGACACGCACCCGCACAAGGACATGGAAATCGTGACGTGGGTACTTCGCGGTTCGCTCGTGCACCAGGATTCCATCGGCCACACCGGCGTTATCTATCCAGGCCTCGCCCAGCGCATGAGCGCCGGTACCGGGATCATGCACAGCGAGAAGAACGATTCGTGGCGTATTGGCGGCGAACAGCATTCCGACCCCGTGCATTTCATCCAGATGTGGGTGGTACCGGACGAAGGTGGACTGACCCCCGGCTACGAACAACTCGAGATCGACGACGAACTGCTGCGCGGCGGTCTGATCCCGGTGGCCTCCGGAATGGAGCGCTACAAGGATCACTCGGCGATTCGCATCAACAACAAGAACGCCGCCATGCACGTCGCGCGGATTCTGCCCGGCACCTCCGTGAATCTTCCCAGCGCACCGTTCCTGCACGTCTTCGTTGCGCAGGGCACTGCCGAGATGGAGGGCGTCGGCACACTGTACGAGGGTGATGCCGTCCGGTTGAGCGATTCGGGTGGGCAGCAACTGACCTCCGACGCCGGGGCGGAAGTCCTCGTCTGGGAGATGCATTCACGTATCGGTGGTTGAGACCCGGTCTCGGCAGGACTGGGCGCGCTGGAGATACTCGACGGATGAGCATCGACAACTCCGCCGCACCCGTCACGCAACTTGACCCCCTCAACACCTTGATGGGTGTGCGCGCCGTATCGGTCGTGCCTGGCGACTTGGCCTTCGCGCAGGCAGTCGGCCCGCGCTTCCACGATCACCGTGGCAAGACGGTGCTCGGTTCCATCGGCGTCATGATCGACGGTGCCATGGGCGGCGCGGTGTACTCGGGACTGACCTCGGGCCATCAATCCGTGCTCGCGCAGGTCACGGTCAGCGCGGGCGCCGACATTCCCGCTCTCGCAGACGTCGGCGCCACCGGCACGCTCGTGCATCTCGACGACGGCGTCGGGCTCGCGTCCGGTCAACTTCGCGACGAGAACGGCACCCTGCTGGCCGTGATGGCCGGCCGCGCAATGGTGGTCTCGCGTCCACCCGTCGTCGGAATCGACGACTACGTGGACGGTGAGCCGCTACCGGTCCCGACGCCGGAGAAAACGAGCAACCTGAGTGGGTTGTCGGGGTCCGACGTCGTCGAAGGTATCCGAGGCGGCACGCTCGAACGCGGACCGCTCGCCGGGCTACTCGATCTTGCTGTCGTCGACGTGACGCCAGGTTCCGTCGTCGGGGAGTTCGCACCCGTCGCCTGGATGGCCAACCCGCTGGGCGCCGTGCAGGGCGGTGTCCTCATCTCGGCAGTCGACGCCGTTACGGGACTGGCAGCACAGACCCTGACCAGCGCCGATCAGGACTATCGCGTCCTCGACCACAAGATCGACTTCCTGCGCTCACCCGACATCGGTGGGCCGATCATGCGCGCCGAAGCCTCCGTGATTCGCGCCGGGCGCAGGCTCGCCCTGATCGAAACTCGCATCGTCGACGCCGGCGGGCAGGTCTACGTGCGGGCCACCTCGAGCATCCAGATGCTCTCCCAGCAAGTTCACAGCGGATAACCAGTTCCGCACCAGGTCGCCCGTCCACCATTGAGACAACAGCCCACACAATGGAGGTACAGCGGCGTGAACAAAGACATCGAAGCGAGCAGGCTACGCGTGAGCCGTCGACGGGCCCTCGCTCTCGGCGGAACCATCAGTCTCGGCGGGCTCATCGCAGCCTGTTCCGGTAACAGTGGCACCGCCACGACGACTTCGGCCGCGGCTGCATCGACGACAACCACTTCCGGCGCTTCCGCAGCGGCCACGTCCGGCGATGCCGTCACCGCACTTCTGGCCAAAGCACCGCAGTGTGTCATGAGCAAGGAAGAGACGCAGGGTCCCTACTGGTTCGACGTCGACTCCATTCGCGGCGACATCCGCGAGGACCGTCCGGGCACCACGCTGCAGGTTGCGATGCGCGTGCAGGACAACAGCCAGTGCAACGTCGACGGCAGCATCGGCGCGGTCTCCAACGCCGTCGTCGAGATCTGGCACTGCGACGCCGGCGGCGTGTACTCCGGCTTCGAATCCGGTTCGCTGAGCGCCAACGGCGGCGGCGGAACTCCCCCGGCCGGCGGGATGGGTGAACCTCCGTCAGGTGCACCCGGAGGTGGAATGGGCGAACCTCCGTCAGGCGCACCCGGAGGAATGGGCGGCGGCATGGGCGGTTCCGGAGAGACCTCCGACGGTTCGTACAGCGTCGGCGACACCGAAGCCACCACCACCGACGACGGCACCTACCTGCGCGGCGCCCAGACCACCGATGCAAACGGCATCGCGCAGTTCACCACGATCTTTCCCGGCTGGTACATGGGCCGCACCACTCACATTCACGTCAAGGTGCACATCGACAAGAAGACGGTCCTCACGTCGCAGACCTTCTTCGACGAGACCCTTCTCGACGAGGTGTACTCGCAGTCCCCGTACAGCGAGCACACCGGTCGTGAGAACAACACGAACAACGCCAGTGACGGCATCTACGACGACACCGGCCTCATGACCGTCGAGAAGCAGTCGGACGGTTCCTACCTCGCCGTCATCAACCTGGGTATCGACGCCTGAGGTAGGAGCCGACTCAGCCGCCGACGTATGCCGCGAGGTGCTTTCCGGTGAGGGTGGAGCCGTCGGCGACGAGCTCCTCGGGAGTGCCTTCGAAGACGATCCGACCGCCGTCGTGACCGGCTCCAGGGCCGAGGTCGATGATCCAGTCGGCGTGCGCCATCACGGCCTGGTGGTGCTCGATGACGATGACGGACTTACCGGAATCGACGAGTCGATCGAGTAGACCGAGCAGCTGCTCGACGTCGGCCAGGTGCAGTCCGGTGGTCGGCTCGTCGAGGACGTACACGCCACCCTTCTCGCCGAGGTGCGTCGCCAGCTTGATGCGCTGACGCTCACCGCCCGACAGCGTCGTCAGCGGCTGGCCGATCGTGAGGTACCCGAGCCCCACGTCGACCAGTCGGACGAGGATCTTGTGCGCAGCGAGCGTCTTGGCCTCACCGTCGCCGAAGAACTCCTCGGCCTCGGCCACCGACATCGTGAGAACCTCGTTGATGTCCTTGCCACCGAATTTGTATTCGAGAACTTCCGCCTGGAAGCGCTTGCCTTCGCACTCCTCGCAGAGAGTGGCAACGCCGGCCATCATCGCCAGGTCGCTGTAGATGACGCCGTTGCCGTTGCACGTCGGGCAGGCGCCTTCGGAGTTGGCACTGAAGAGCGCCGGCTTCACGCCGTTGGCCTTGGCAAATGCCTTGCGGATCGGGTCGAGCAGCCCGGTGTACGTTGCCGGGTTGCTCCGACGCGAGCCGCGGATCGCACTCTGATCGACCGACACCACGTCTTCGCGTTTCGCGAGCGAGCCGTGGATCAGCGAACTCTTACCCGATCCGGCCACACCAGTCACCACGACCAGTACGCCGAGAGGTACGTCGACGTCTACATCTTGGAGGTTGTGTGAGTTCGCTCCACGAATCTCGATTGCTCCGGTGGACTCCCGCACGGTCTCCTTGAGGGCGGCCCGGTCGTCGAAGTGACGCCCGGTGACCGTATCGCTGGCTCGCAAGCCATCGACTGTGCCCTCGAAGCAGACGTTTCCGCCGGCGCTACCCGCGCCTGGACCGAGGTCGACGATGTGATCGGCGATCACGATCGTCTCCGGCTTGTGCTCGACAACGAGCACGGTGTTGCCCTTGTCCCGCAGGCGCAGCAGAAGATCGTTCATCCTCGCGATGTCGTGCGGATGCAGGCCGGTAGTGGGCTCGTCGAATACATACGTGATGTCGGTGAGCGAGGAACCCAGGTGACGAATCATCTTGGTGCGCTGAGCTTCACCACCGGACAGCGTTCCCGACGGACGGTCGAGACTGAGGTAGCCGAGTCCGATCTCCACGAAGGAGTCGAGCGTTTCGCCGAGCGTCGTGAGCAAAGGCGCGACCGATGGTTCCTTCAGACCGCTGACCCATTCCGCGAGATCGCTGATCTGCATCGAGCAGGCGTCGGCGATATTGACGCCCTTGATCTTCGACGACCGCGCACCCTCGCTCAAACGCGTCCCATCACATTCGGGGCAGGTGGTGAACGTGATCGCCCGCTCGACGAACGCCCGGATGTGGGGCTGCATCGCGTCGACGTCCTTGGCCAGGAACGACTTCTGAATCTGCGGAATCAGACCCGTGTATGTCAGGTTGATGCCTTCGACCTTGATCTTGGTCGGCTCTTTGTAGAGCAGATCGTTCAGTTCCTTCTTGGTGTACTTCTTGATCGGCTTGTCGGGATCGAAGAAACCGCAGCCGCGGTAGATCCGGCCGTACCAACCCTCCATGCTGTAGCCGGGGACCGTGATCGCACTCTCGTTGAGCGACTTGGTGTCGTCGTACAACGCGGTCAGATCGAAATCGTTGACCGCCCCTCGTCCCTCACATCGCGGACACATGCCGCCGGTGATCTTGAAGCTACGACGCTCTTTCGTCTGACGTCCGCCGCGTTCCATCGTGACCGCGCCTGCTCCGGAGATCGAGGCCACGTTGAACGAAAACGCCTGAGGCGAACCGATGTGAGGCTTTCCGAGACGGCTGAACAAGATGCGGAGCATCGCGTTGGCGTCGGTGGCGGTTCCGACTGTCGAGCGCGGGTCGACGCCCATCCGCTGTTGATCGACGATGATCGCGGTGGTCAGGCCGTCGAGAACATCGACGTCCGGCCGCGCGAGCGTCGGCATGAATCCTTGAACGAAAGCGCTGTAGGTCTCGTTGATCATCCGCTGCGATTCCGCGGCGATCGTACTGAACACCAGCGAGCTCTTTCCCGAACCGGAGACGCCGGTGAATACCGTCAGCCTCCGCTTCGGGATCTCGACGCTGATGTCTTCGAGATTGTTCACCCGCGCGCCTTGCACGCGGATCAAATCGTGGCTGTCTGCAGTGTGCAGGGCAGTCATCGTGTCTCCATCTGTCAGTCGATCGCCGACGGTCTCAGCGCAGTTGACGGTCTCAGCGCAGTTGACGGGCTCAGCGCAGTTCTTGAATACGGATCAGGTTTCCCGCTGGGTCGCGGACGGCGCAATCGCGAACGCCGTACGGCTGCTCGGTCGGTTCCTGGACGACGTCGATGTCGCCGGCCTGAAGCCGCTCGAACGTATCGTCCAGATCTTTGGTGGCCAGAAGAAGTCCGCCGTACGTGCCCTTGGCCATCATCTCGATGATGGTGCGGCGCTCGTCGTCGGTGATTCCGGGATCGACGGCCGGAGGATGCAACACGATGGAGGTGCCGGGCTGGCCGGGCGGCCCCACCGTGATCCATCGCATCCCGTCGTATCCGACGTCGTTGCGCACCTCGAACCCAAGGGTGTCGCGGTAGAAGTTCAGGGCGGCGTCAGGGTCGTCCTGCGGAAGGAAACTCGAGTGAATGGTGATGTCCATGGCGATCACGTTAATTGCGGTTGTGGGTTCTGCGCTTCTCGATTCCTGATCGGTCTGGTGACTTGTTTGGACACACAGGACGGCATTCCGGCCGTCGACTGTTCGGCCTCGCGCCGATAGACGCTGGGCGGGACCCCTACCAATTCGGTGAACTTACTGCTGAAAGTGCCGAGAGAGCTGCAGCCGACTTCGAAGCAGACGTCCGTGACACTGAGATCTCCGCGGCGCAGCAACGCCATTGCGCGCTCGATTCGCCTGGTCATCAGGTATGCGTACGGCGGTTCGCCGTACGCCTGACGGAATTGGCGACTGAGATGCCCCGCAGACATGTTCACTCCCCGCGCGAGCGCCTCCACGTCCAGAGGCCGCGCGTACTCCCGGTCGATACGGTCACGCACGCGTCGTAGTCGCGCGAGGTCCTGCAGGTGCGGATCTGCGGCAGGTCTGCTGGTCACGTATTCGATCGTGCCATGCGGTACCGACGTTGCCCAGCACAAGAGATGAACTGGGGTGTGGAGCGATCACGCACACACCGAGCAGTTCGTCATGATCGTGTAAGGATGGAGAAATGACCACGGCTCATCGCTCAGGCATCGACCTCACCCACCTCGACGGCGACACACGGGCGCAGGACGATCTGTTCGTCCACGTCAACGGAAAATGGCTCGCCGAATACGAGATTCCGGCAGACCGCGCAGTCGACGGGGCCTTCCGGACGCTCTACGACAAGGCCGAAGAAGACGTACAGACCATCATCACCGAAGCCGCGGAGTCCAACTCTGCCGCCGGTACCGATGCACAGCGCATCGGCGACCTGTACTCGAGCTTCATGGACGCCGACGCCGTGGAGGCCGCGGGCCTCAGCCCCATCGACGACGAACTGGACGCCGTCGCCGATGCGCCGGACCGGTCGTCGTTGGCCACCGTGATCGGACGCCACCAGCGCGTCGGCGTCGGCGGTGCCATCTCGCATTACGTCGACACCGATGCCAAGAATTCCGAGCGGTACCTGATCCACTTCAGCCAGTCGGGAATCAGCCTGCCCGACGAGTCGTACTACCGCGAGGACAACTACGCGGAGATCCGCGAGAAGTACGTCGCGCACATCGACAAGATGTTCACCCTCGCCGGCGTCGGCTACGACGCACAGCGTGTGTTCGAACTCGAGAAGAAGATCGCGGCCGGGCATTGGGACGTCGTCAAGCGTCGTGACGCAGATCTGAGTTACAACCTCGTGGGCTTCGAGGAACTGACCGAGCAGAACCCCGGTTTGGACTGGGCGGCATGGTTGTCCGGTCTCGGCGCCGATTCGGAGAAGTTCGCCGAGATCGTGGTCCGTCAGCCCGATTTCCTGCACACCTTCACCGCACTCTGGGCGTCGGAGTCACTCGACGACTGGAAGGCATGGGCAGCGTGGAAGGTGCTGCACGCTCGCTCCCCCTACCTGCATTCGGCGCTGGTCGACGAGACCTTCGCTTTCTACGGAACCACGCTCTCGGGTACCGAAGAGAACCGTGAGCGCTGGAAGCGCGGAGTCAGCCTGGTGCAAGATCTGCTCGGCGAGGCCGTCGGCAAGCTCTACGTCGACCGTCACTTCCCCGCTGAGGCGAAGACCCGCATGCTGGAACTGGTCGCCAACCTGCAGGAGGCGTACCGCCGCAACATCTCCGACCTCGAGTGGATGAGCCCGCAGACTCGTGAGGCCGCGTTGGCCAAGCTCGAGAAGTTCACCCCGAAGATCGGTTACCCCGACAAGTGGCGTGACTACGCCGGTCTCGATATCTCGGCTACCGACCTGGTGGGCAACTACCGTCGTGGATACGCCGCCGAGTACGACCGTGACCTGGCCAAGCTGGGTGGCCCCGTGGACCGTGACGAGTGGTTCATGACGCCGCAGACCGTCAACGCCTACTACAACCCAGGCATGAACGAAATCGTGTTCCCCGCAGCCATTCTCCAGCCGCCGTTCTTCGACGCCGCAGCCGACGATGCCGCCAACTACGGGGGTATCGGCGCCGTCATCGGCCACGAGATCGGGCACGGCTTCGACGATCAGGGCGCCAAGTACGACGGCGACGGCAACATGGTCGACTGGTGGACCGACGAGGATCGTAGCGAATTCGGCAAGCGCACAAAGGCTCTCATCGAGCAGTACAACGAGTTCGAGCCCAACGAACTGCCGGGCCACCACGTCAACGGTGAATTCACGATCGGCGAGAACATCGGCGATCTCGGCGGGCTGTCGATCGCGATCGCGGCGTACAAGATCGCGACCGAAGGTACCGAACCTCCGGTCATCGACGGACTCACCGGTCTGCAGCGCGTGTTCTTCGGGTGGGCGCAGGTATGGCGCACGAAGGCCCGTGAGGCCGAAGCGCTTCGCCGTCTGGCCGTCGACCCGCACTCGCCGCCGGAGTTCCGGTGCAACGGCGTCGTCCGCAACCTCGACACGTTCCACGAGGAGTTCGACGTCAAGCCCGGTGACGCACTGTATTTGGAGCCGGAGAAGCGTGTGAAGATCTGGTAGCAAGGGCAAGCCCCTGTGCGCGCTTAAGGACCCCCTGGACTCCCTGAGCGCGCACGGGGCCGAAGGCCCTACCGGGCGTACATGATCACCCCGACGCCGACCAGACAGATCAGCGCACCGGCGATGTCGAAACGATCCGGGCGGAATCCGTCCATCACCACCGCCCACAGCAGTGAACCCGCTACGAAGATCCCGCCGTACGCGGCGAGGATGCGCCCGAAGTTCGCATCGGGTTGCATGGTCGCGACCAGACCGTAGAGACCGAGCGAGATGACGCCGAGCCC
This sequence comes from Rhodococcus sp. AQ5-07, assembly GCF_009707305.1. NCBI lineage: Bacteria > Bacillati > Actinomycetota > Actinomycetes > Mycobacteriales > Nocardiaceae > Rhodococcus > Rhodococcus sp. AQ5-07. The sequence goes on from NZ_CP046099.1 coordinate 3,721,562, forward strand.
TACCCAGATCCAGCCCTTGTGCTCGCGAATTCCCTGCCACACCAACCACGCGCCCCCGATCTCGAGCAGCGCGGCGAGTACGAACAGCAAGAGCGAACGTGCGACGGTCATGCCGCACACAGTATCGCTACAGACGTACCCCGGTCTCCGCGGAAAAGAAGTACACCTCGCCGGCCTTGGGCAGCAGATGAAGCGACTCCCCCGGTGCCACCGACATCTTCCGATCGACGCGAATGACAATTCGGCCGGATCGGCTCTGCCACTGCGAATCCGGGGCACCCTTTGCATAGACGAACGATTCGGCGCCCAGCTCTTCAAGCAGGTCGGCATCCACGGCCAGCGAGCCCTTTCGCCACGCTCCCACCAGATCCCACGACTCGGGACGCACTCCCACGACGACCCGCTCCCGCTCGGACGCCCCGGTGGGCAGCGGAATCCGCAGGTCACCGAGCACTGCGACGGTACCCTCGACCGGCGCTTCGATCAGGTTCATGCCGGGCGATCCGATGAAGGCGGCCACAAAGGTGTTGACGGGGTTGTCGTAAAGTTCCCGCGGCTTCGCCACCTGCTGCAAACGACCGTCCAGCATCACCGCCACCCGGTCCCCCATCGTCATCGCCTCGACCTGATCGTGGGTGACGTAGACCGTCGTGGTGCCGAGTCGACGCTGTAAGGCAGCGATCTGCGACCGCGTGCTCACGCGTAGTTTGGCGTCCAGATTGCTGAGCGGCTCATCCATGCAGAACACCTTGGGATGGCGAACGATGGCCCTACCCATGGCAACTCGCTGACGTTGCCCACCGGACAACTTTGCCGGTTTACGTCCGAGCAGCGGTTCGAGTTCAAGCATCCGTGCTGCCTCGAGTACCCGCTCCCGCCGTTCGGACTTTCCCACTCCCGCGTTCTGGAGCGCAAAACCCATGTTCTGCTCGACGGTCATGTTCGGGTACAGCGCGTAACTCTGAAACACCATGGCGACGTCACGTGCTCGCGGCGCGAGATGCGTGACGTCCGTGCCGCCGATCTCGATCCGGCCGTCCGACGCGGATTCGAGACCGGCGAGCATTCGCAGGCTGGTGGACTTACCGCAACCGGAAGGCCCTACGAGTACCAGGAACTCACCGTCGGCGATGTCGAGGTCGAGACGGTCGACTGCCGGTCGATCGGTTCCTTCGTAGCGGTGCGTGACTCCCGCGAATTGCACGTTGGCCATGAGTGTTCTCTCCTACTACTTCGGCAGCTTTGGGGTGATCTGCCGGTCGATGATCTGCTGCAACTGGGTGGCAACGCCGGCGAATGTCGATGCGACGTCGGCTTTCTGGAGAGCAATCTGCTCGAGTCCGGTGCCGATGATCTGATCGCCACCCGGGACGAACACGCGTGCGTAGTCCTGCGAGCGCGTACGCGAAAGCTGATCCACAGCGGTACGGGAGTTCGGATTCGCGTCGAGGAATGCCTTCATGCTCGGCTCCGACGTTGCCGACTTGCGGACCGGCATGTAGCCGACGTTCTGCGAGAAGTACGCCGTGTTCTCACCATTGGTGATGAAGTCGATGAACTTGAGCGCGTTCTTCTTACGCTGATCGGAGATCTTGGACGGGATGGCAAGTCCGGCGCCGCCGGTGGGGCAACCGGGAGTTCCGTCCACCGCCGGGAGGAACGCGGTGCCGAAGTCGAAGTTGGCAGTCTTCTTGATGCCGGACAGGTCACCCGTCGACGCGATGGTCGACGCCAGGATGCCCGTACCGAATTCGTTTGCGATGTCAGTGGAGACCGCGGCGTACTTCTTGTCGTGAATCATGCTGGAGAGGAACTGCCCTGCGGCAATGGTCTTCTCATTGTCGAGCTGCAAATTCCACTGGTCGGAGTACGATCCGCCGAAGGTCCAGATGGGGCCTTCGTAGGTCCAGCCGAGGTAATCCTTCGCGTTGCCCCACCCGTGTGCCAACTTGCCGTTGCCCACGACCTTCTGCAGCTCAGGTCCCCACTCGTCGAACTCCTGCCACGTTGCAGGCCCACGGTCGGGAAGTCCGGCCTGCGACCAGACCGCCTTGTTGTAGTAGAACAACGGCGTCGACCGCGCATAGGGAAGTGCGTAGTGCTTGCCCTGGAACAGGTAGTCGGCGAGCAACGAGTCGACGTAGTCGGCCGAGTCGACGCCCACCTCGGAGAAGAGTCCGTCGAGCGGCTCGATTGCCCCGGCAAGTGCGTAGTTGAACCACCAGACATCCGACAGCACAACCACATCGGGAACATCTCCGCCGGAGAGAGCAGCGTTGAACTTCTGCGCCACCTCTTCGTAGTTCTTGCCGCCGTCCACCAAGTTGACCTTCAAGTCCGGGTACTTGGTCTGGAAGCGGTTGATCAATTCCTTCTCCACGTCGGTGGACTTACCCGGGTGGTTCGACCAGAAGGTGATGGTGTTGGACTCACCCGACGCACCGGATGTTCCCGCAGCATCAGCACTGGAACCACCGGATCCCGCGCACGCGGTCAGTGCTGCGCCGGCGGCGATTGCACCGCCGAGGCTCAGAAATCCGCGTCTGTTCATGTTTGCCATTACTGCTCCTCGAGAAAGAAATGTGACGGGAAAAGCTGTCAGCCCTTGACCGCACCGGAGGTGAGGCCTTTGATCATGTGTCGTTGCAGCAGAAGGAAAATCACCAGGATCGGTAGCATCGTCAGTACCGTTCCTGCCATGACGGGACCCCAGTTGGTGAGTCCGTCGTTGTTCTGCAGTTGGGTCAATCCGATCGGCAGCGGCGCCACCGAGGAATCGTCGGACATGAGGAACGGCCACAGGTACTCGTTCCATTCGTTGACCACCGTGATGATGCCGAACGCCACCATCGTGGGCCCGGAAACGGGGAGCACCACTCGCCAGAGAAGCCGCCAGTGGCCGGCGCCGTCCATCCGCGCTGCCTCGATGATCTCCGAAGGTATCGAGAGAAAATGGTTGCGCATGAGGAACGTACCGAAGGCTACACCCGCAAGCGGAACTATGATGCCCTGGAACGTGTTACGCCAGCCCCACTCTGCCACGAGCGCGTAGTTCGAGATCACGGTGATCTGGTTCGGAACCATCAATGCGGCGATGATTCCGAGAAAGACGAAGTTCTTCCCCGGGAAGCGCAGGAACACCAGCCCATAGGCGCTGAGAGTCCCCAGAACGAACTTCGCCGCGGACAGTATCGTCGTGATCACTATCGAGTTCCGCAAAAACATCCAGAACGGAACCGATGTCGTTGCTTCGGAATAGTTTTCGGGATGCAGCGATGACGGCCACCACGTTGCAGGCTGCGTGTAGATCTCCGGACGCTCCTTGAACGAGGTCATCACGATCCAGTAGAGCGGCAGGACGATGATGACCAAGGCGATCACCATTGCCGCGTAGCCGAGGATCTTCACACCGACCTCACGCCGGTCCACGTTCTTGCGATCCGGCCCGGGTCGGACGACGGAAGTCGGAGCAGCGCTTTTCTTTTCCTCTACCGCTGTCATTTCTCTTCTCCCCGATCCATGGCACGAACCTGGTAGACGGTGATGATCAGCAGGATCAAGAACATGATGGTGGCAACCGTCGCGCCGTAGCCCGCCCGGAAGTTTCGGAATGTCTCGTTGTACACCTGGTAGACCATCGTCGTCGTCCCTGTACCCAGCGGGCCACCACGGGTCATGACGTTGATGATGTCGAAGACCTGGAGCGAGTTGAGCATGACGGTGATGGAGAGGAAGAACGTCGTCGGGCGCAACTGAGGTAGGAGCACCCGGCGGAACTTGGTCCACGGCTTGGCACCGTCGATTTCGGCGGCTTCGTTCAATTCTTGCCGAACTCCTTGCAGCGCAGCGAGATAGATGACAAACGTGTAGCCGAGGTTCTTCCACATGTATGTCACCGTCACCATGAACAGCGCCCAGTGGGGGTCCTGATAGAAGTCGGGCGATTGGAGTCCGACGCGGTGCAGGAGATCCTGGATCAGACCGAAGTTGGGGTCGAAGACGAACTGAAACGCGACACCGATCGCTGCACCGGAGATCACGAACGGCGCGAAGATCGCCGACCGGACCAGGTTTCGCCCGACGAGCTTGCGATCGAGCAGCATGGCCAACGCCAGACCGATGACCATCGAACCCACCACTGTGACCAATGTGAATACCACTGTGTTGGTGACGATCTGCCAGGTGTCGCTTCGTCCGAACCACTCGCGGTAGTTGCTCAGCCCGATGAACGTCGCCTTCGGGTCCGCAATGTTCCAGTCGAAGAACGAAAGTCGGATGTTGTCCACCAGCGGGCGATAGGTGAACAAGATCAGCAACGCGAGATTGGGACCTACCAAGAGCGCAAAGAGCGCGTAATCACGCCATGGTCTGCCCCACAGACCTGGCTTGCCTGAAGTGGGCAGCGTTCTTTCCGGACTCGATCTCACTGAGGCAGTCTGACCGCTCGCAACGAATGAATGGTGAACGTACAAGACACTCGAGCTGAACGCGACACGAAAAAGGCCCTGCGCGAATACTTCTCGCGCAGGGCCTTCCTCGTCGATGTCTAGCGGTTCCAATCACCCAATCCGTCGGCGCCGCTGAGGACTCCACCTGCGGTGTTCTGCACGATCACCGGGTCACCCTTGCCTGCGTTCTCGAAGAACCACTTGGCGTCTTCGGTGCTGACATTGAGGCAGCCGTGGCTGACGTTGGTGAAACCTTGTTGCGCTACCGACCACGGAGCGGCATGGACGAAGATGCCACTGTAGGAAATTCGTGTCGCGTACTCGACGTAGGTGCGGTAACCCTCGGGAGAATCGATCGGAACGCCGTACGTGGACGAATCCATGTACATGTCGCGCAGCTGCTCGCCGACGATGTACGTGCCGTTCGGTGTTTCGTGCCCCGGCTTGCCGAACGACGTCGGCATGGTGCGCACGACCTCACCGTTGCGGGTGACGGTGACCTGCTTGGTGTTGTCGTCCGCGACGGTGACGAGTGCGTCACCGATGTTGAACGTGGAGTGCGAATCACCGGCGTCGACGGTCACGGAGATGTTCGCCGGCCAGAACTGTGCCGGCTTCCAACGGACCTGGCTGTCGTTGATCCAATAGAAGCTGCCATCGACCGGAGGATCGGTGGTCACGCGAATCGCGCGCTCGGCCGTGGCACGGTCGCCGACTGCCTCGTTGAAACGAATGATGATCGGCTGCGCGATGCCGACTGTCTCACCCGCCGACGGGTTGAGCGACGGCGCGGAGAAGTTGGGAGCGCCGATGGGAGCCTGAATCGGTGTACCCGGGATGCCCGGAACCGGAATCGCCGGATCGAGGTACGGAACGCCGGGAATGACGGGCAATGGAATGTCCGGTCCACCGGGGAAGAGAGGAACGGCCGCGGAAGGTCCGGCGAGAGCCAGGCCGGCAGCCACCGCTCCGACGATTGCCACGGCAACCCGTGACGTCCGACGACCCTGTTTGCTGCCCATGTCACTACCTTCGCTCGAATGACCACGTACTCACGTGGATTTTGCGCGGCCGGCATCGATACCCGCCTGGTCCCGATGCCGATGCACCATCCGGACGCGCCCGCCGGGCGCACACCTACACACCCGAGCACGCCAAAGAGAGCAAACCGCACATTTCCATAGTCATTAACACACAAATGCGGCAATCGAGCAATTCGGATGTTCGCCCAAACGTTGCTATCCCTCGCTGCGAGCAGCCGCCAACATCGATTCGATGGAGATGAGTTTGGTTCGCGGTCGACCGGCGGCGGCACCGGATGCTCGTTCTGCCTTGTCGATCCGCTGCCAACCTTGGTAGTCCACCTGATCCGGCGACCGATCTGCCAGCAGAACCTGCAACTTGTCAGCGTCCTCGGTCGGCGTGGCGAGGCGCCCACCAGCGAAGTCGTCGAAGATCATCGACACAGTCTCGGCGGAGCAGTACTTGTTGGTGCCGATTACGCCGGTCGGTCCGCGCTTGATCCAACCCGCGACGTAGACACCCGGGATCGGCGTGCCGGTGTGGGTGTCGATCACGCGACCGTTCTCGTTGGGGATCACGCCGCGAGCGTCGTCGAAGGGCAAGTCGGCCATCGGTGTACCGCGGTATCCGACCGACCGAAGCACCAGGGAGGTGTCGATCGTCTCCTCGGTTTCGGTAGGCCGGGCGGAGAGTTGACCGGTCGGCGTTGCCACCAACTCGTTTTTCACGATCCGCACCTGCGCGACTGCGTCGTCACCGAGGATCTCGACGGGCGAGGTGAGGAACCGGAGAACGATCCGCTTGCGGGAAGGATCTGCGGTACGGGAAGCAAATTCCTGCGCCTGCTTGACCTTGAGCAGCACGGACGGCTCCGCGGCATCGCTGTCCACGAACGCCTGACTGGCCTCGTCGAGTTCGGCTTCGATCGGGTCGACGACTACGTCCACGTTCGCCATCTGTCCGAGGGCCAACAGTTCGGGATTGGTGTACGCGGCCTGCGCCGGCCCGCGACGCCCGAGAATGACGACCTCACGAATCTTGCTGTTACGCAGCGCTTCCAATGCGTGCTCGGCGAGGTCCGTCTTCGCCAGCTGGTCAGGGTCGGTCACCAGGATGCGTGCGACGTCGAGTGCGACGTTGCCGTTTCCGACGATCACCGCTCGCTCGCCGGACAGATCGAAAGTCCGATCGGCATATCCCGGGTGCCCGTTGTACCAGGCGACGAACTCGGTGGCAGCATGACTTCCCGGCAGTTCCTCGCCGGGGATCTCGAGCTTGCGATCCCCGGCAGCGCCGACCGCGTAGATCACTGCGTGGTGATGGTCCAAGAGTTCCGAATGCGAGATGTGGGTACCCACCTCGACGTTGAAGTGGCAGCGCACGGTCTTTTTCGCGACCACGGCGCGGAACTGGTCGGTGACGCCTTTGGTTCCGGGATGATCCGGCGCCACGCCGGCGCGCACCAATCCGTAGGGAGTGGGAAGCCGATCGAACATGTCGACCTCGACGCGAGGCTTGCCGGTCAGTTCCATCGCCGCATAGCAGGCTGCGGGGCCGGAGCCGATGATCGCCACTTTCAGCGTTCCCAGTTCGGGATCGATCTTGGCCATCGTGATCGGCTCGGGCCAATCCGGGCCCATCGGATGCTTCTCGAAGTACGACGCGTTCATCTGCAGGTACGGCGCGTCGTCCTCGTCGAGTTCGTTGTCCGGGAAGATCGCCTCGACCGGGCACTCGTCCACACACGCACCACAATCGATGCAGGTGTCGGGATCGATGTAGAGCATTTCGGTGGTCGCGAACGGAGCTTCGTCCGGTGTCGGGTGAATGCAATTGACCGGACACACGTCAACACACGAGGCGTCGTTGCAGCACGGCTGCGTGATCACATACGCCATGACATTCCCCTATCCCTGAAACACGAAGCACGAACTGATTCCCAGACTATAACGTGTTCCAATTTGGCGCGAGAATCGTTTTCAGATCACCCCATTGCGCTTCAGCAGCCATACCGCCTGCACGGTGGCGTGACCTCGCCATTCCAACGCCGCGGCGGGCGAATAGCTGTCGAAATCCACCGCCCAACCGCCGTCGTCGTTTTGCCGTGCAGCGAGCGCGGACAGTTCGGAGTCGATCACCGCTGCATCGAACAACGCGCGGGTCGGACCGCCAGGAAGCGGTGAGAAATCGAGGGGCCGCATGAATTCGCCCTCGGCTCCCCCGTCCACGTGAACCAAGCCGTCAGCCGGGATACGCGAACCAAGAGTGCTCACCAACGACGACGCTTCGGGACTGTTCCGGTGAACCGCGTCGAGAAACTGCAAGGCAAAGGCGAGCTCGAGGGCATGCAGAGAATCCGCCCCGTCGATCGCGTCGAGGCAATATCGAACGGCAGAGGCGAACCACGGATGTTCGGCGACGGCCTCGTCGAATTCGGCAACGCGAGCCGCTGCAGCACACACGATGCTGGTGATCTGCAACGACGGCGCCGACGGATCCGCGCTCACCCAGAAGGGCGCACACCCGGCTGGGTCGGCAATCGGGAAGGCGAAGGGTAAACCGCCGCCTGCCAGCGAATTGGTCTGCAACCAGTCGCACAGTTCGACCGCTCTGGGCGTCGGCGTTCCGATGTCGGCAAAGGCTTCGAAGGCATGCAGCGCTCCGCCAGGTTGGCTGGTTGCCGAGCGAAGATCCGGTTCGAGTCCCCAGCCGTACCCACCGTCCGGGTTGCGATAACCGTCCACGGCCGCACAAGCCGCGGCCCGGTCACCCTGTCCAAGAATCAAATTCAGCCGATGCCGATCGAGAGTCCTGGCATGTCCCGCCATGAACCCGACGGCTGCCGCGAGATCAACACTCATGAAGAACGGTTCAGGATTCGTCGCCGTCGAGCCGGAAGCCGACCTTCAACGTGACCTGGAAATGCGCTACGGCGCCGTTCTCGATGTGGCCGCGAGTTTCCACCACCTCGAACCATTCGAGGTTGCGCACCGTCTCGTTCGCCCGGGCGATGGCGGTGCGAATTGCCGCGTCACTGCTCTCGGTGGACGAGCCGACGATCTCGGTCACCCGGTACACGTTGCTGCTCATGGCATTCCCTTCGTGTCAGATTCGACGAACCAACTCCTGCGCCTCGGCGCCGAGCCTCGCAAGGCGAAGATCACCGAGAGCTGTCACAGCACTACCCAACCTGTTGGTGGTGAAACCGAGCGAGAGTCCGCTGGACAGGTCCGCATACGCGCCTGAACCGCCGACTCCGTAGTGGCCTATCGCATTCCGCGGCTGCCGCCGCGCGGCAATGATCGGCGGGTGGTAACCGAGAGTCCAGTTGGGCCGCACCGCCAGCACGTAATCCCGATCGCGAGTCTGGATGGTCGACATCTGGTCGATGGTCGATTCCTTCAGGAACCGCTTCCCGTCGATCACGCCGCCGTTCGCGATGGCGCCGTACATCTTCGCGAGAGCACGCGCGCTGAACACTCCGTTCCAGCCCGGCATGACGGCGTCGTGGACAGCCGGGTTGCGCACCATGACGTCGAAACCGTCCGGCATCGCGGCCTCCGCGAGTCCGCGAGTCGGACCGACGTGTGAGAGCACGGTAGACGCGAAGGCCCAGTTCAAGCCCGCAGGGTTGATATGTGGGAACAGCTTCGCGATCCGTGGGCGCTCGGTTTCGGGTACGCGGTACCAGAATTCGTCGACTCCGAGGGGCTTCGCTATCTCCGCTTGTACGACGTCGATGAACGGCTGACCGGACACCCTGGCCACAAGTTCGGCTACCAACCAGCCGTAGGTCACAGCGTGATAGCCGGGGCCTCGAAGCCGACGCGGATCCGGCTTCTCGGCAGCCAGGGCGGCAACGACCGCGTCGTAGTCCATCAGGTCGAGGGGATGCGGCATCAGGCCGCGAACGCGGTGAAGGCCCGCGCGATGTGACATCAGTTCCCGGACGGTGATCTTGTCCTTGCCGGCCCCTGAGAATTCGGGCCAGTACTGAGCAACCGGAGCGTCGTAGTCGATCAGCCCGCGTTCGGCGAGTCGATGAACGACGGTGCTGGCCACGCCCTTGCCGGTCGAGAAGGAAAGCGACACCGTGTCGTGGTCCCAGCGCCTGTCGCGGTCGGCATTGCCGGCCCAGATGTCGAGAACTTTCTCGCCGCCCAGGTACACGACCAGCGCGCCGCCGCCTTGTTGCGGTTGGCGATACATCGCGAAGAAGCGGTCGGCCAAGGGAAGGAATCGCCGGTCCACATACAGCTCGGTGCGCGAAGGCACCTCCACCCGGGCGAGCGAACCCCGTCGTGCATTGGGAGCCATCGCGTCCTCCGATCCCCGCTGATTCAAGTTGTCCGGTCACCGGATCGGTGGCAGGAGCTTGACACCATTGTGACCACTGTCACGCAAGAGGCTCAGGACCGGGGTGCACTCACGGGGTGACCCACGTCGAAGTGCCGTCGCTGACACATCCCTGACCTGTGGCAAGGTTGAAAACAAGGGTGGGACCACCCGAGCAGATCGCCCCGACGTCCGCGTCACCCACCGCCGCTCTGCCGCCAGGTCCGCTGAGCACCACGGCAAAGGGTGAGGAGTCTGTGCGACCGAGTGCGAGCGAACCCGGGCCGTACGCAACGGCGGCAAGCAGCCCACCGCGCGACTCCGCTGCAGCAACGCCGCCGAAGAGTCCGACGCCCGCCGACCGGCCACCGTCTCGCGAATCGGCGACGCCGACGCCATCGCCCTCCACGTGTGAAATCGCGTAACTGGAGGGATCTGCCACCGCTCGGCATGCGGATGACCCGTCGACGATCGTCTGATCTTGGCCGCGCGCCGAACAATCCAACGTCGCGGCCGACGCTGTTCCGCTACCGAGTGACAATCCGAAGGCGGCAAGAATCACGCCACCCGCCGCTAAGCCTGCTGCTCGCATTTTCCGGCGATCCATATCCAACCCCCACAGTGCATTCGACGTGACCGTACATTCGACGTCTAATCGAATTACCCGATATGTCCGCCTCTGACGCTACCCGTCTTTGTTCTTCCGATCGCGGTCCTTGCTCGGTTGAACTCGTTTGGGTTCACCGGGCATTTTGGGATAGTTCGGCGGGTACGGCAGATCGCCAAGTCCCGCCACCAGATCCTTCTCCCACATCTCCAACAGAACGTCGAGGGCAAAGGCCTTGTCGTGCATCGCTTCCATCGGATCACCACGATCGGCGAGCAAGCCGGGAACCGTGGCGATGGTGCAGTCGTCTGGATGCACGTCCCGCAGTTCGTCCCAGGTCACCGGCGTGGACACAGTTGCGATCGGCGTCTTACGAGCCGAATACGCCGCCGCGATCGTCCGGTCTCGGGCATTCTGATTGAAGTCGATGAAGATCCGTTCACCCCGCTCTTCCTTCCACCACGCGGTTGTGGCGCGATCGGCACTACGCCGTTCGACTTCACGGGCGAGGGCGATACCCGCGTGGCGGACCTCGACAAAATCCCAGCGCGCCTCGAGCGGGATGTAGACGTGAAGGCCTCGGCCACCGGACGTCTTGGGAAATCCTTCCAATCCCAACTCGGCGAGCAGAGGGCGAAGGACCTCGTCCGCGATGGCAACGGCCTCGTCGAACCCGGTCCCCGGTTGCGGATCGAGATCGATGCGGAGTTCGTCGGGGTGGTCGGTGTCCGGGCACCGCACGGCCCAGGGATGAAACGTGACAGTCCCGAGATTGGCGGCCCACACGATGTTCGCAGCACTTCGCACTCGAAGGACGTCAGCCTTGCGACCCGACGGGAACGTGACCTCGCAGGATTCGACGTGCTCGGGCCGCTTTGCCGGCAGCCGCTTCTGGTAAACCTCTTCGCCCTCGATGCCGTCGGGGAATCGCTGAAGATGCGTTGGCCGATCTTGGAGCGCCCGCAACGCTGCACCCTGCAGCGCCACCGTTCGGTAGTACTCGACAAGATGCCGTTTGGTTCCGCCGTCCTCACCCAACTGCGGATAGTAGATCTTGTCCGGGCTCGACAACCGGACCGCGATCCCGTCGACGTCCAGTTCCTCTGCGGGACTCGCCATCACTTACCACCTGCAAGAACATCCGCGAAGTCGTATCGCACCGGAACCTCCAACTGATCGAAAGTGCATTCGTCGGGCACCCTGTCCGGACGCCAGCGCAGGAACCGTGCGGCGTGCCGAAAGCGTTCCCCTTCCATCTGGTCGTACGCCACTTCCAGCACCCGCTCAGGACGAAGCGGAATCCAGGAGCGGTCTGCGGCCGATCTCCACCGGCTGGCCTCTCCCTCTGCCACAACGTCGTCCCCGAGGCGCAAAGGTTCGAGTTCGGCCAACAACTCGATCCGCCGCGCCGCGGTGAAAGCCGAAGCGCCACCGATCATCTTCAATTCGGAACCGTCGAACAGACCCAGAAGCATCGACCCGATACCCGGCTGGCTCTTGTGTGGACGGTAGCCCAGCAGTACGACATCCGCGGTCCTGGCGTGTTTCACCTTGATCATCTCGCGTTTGTTCGGCAGGTACGGTCCCGCCAGCTTCTTGGCGACAACCCCATCGAGGCCCGCGCCTTCGAAGGTTTCGAACCAGGCCATTGCTTCGGCGCTGTCGGCCGTCGCTGCCGTGACGTGGCAACTCGGCCCGCCACCGACGCAATCGAGGAGCAACGCACGTCGCACACCGAAGTCCTCGATCGAGACGTCGCGATCCCCGAGCGCCAGTAAATCGAACCCGACAAATTGCGCGGGCGTCTGTTCCGACAACAATGCGACGCGGCTCGCGGCGGGGTGAATCCGCTCGGAGAGCGCTTCCCAACTCAGGCGCGTCACACCGTCGATCTCACGGGGAACCACCAGTTCTCCGTCCACCACACATTTTTCGGGCAATTCAGACTTGACGGCTTCCACCGCCTCGGGAAAGTACCGCGCCAAGTCCTTTCCTCCTCGCGACCCGAGCACCACTTCGTCACCGTCACGAAAGATGATTGCTCGAAATCCGTCCCATTTCGGCTCGTACGACCACGTCGGGTCACCGGACTCGGGCTGAGGCGGCACAGTGGCCGCAGCCTTCGCGAGCATCGGGGCAAGCGGCGGCATCAGGGGTAGCTCCACCTACCCATACTGACAGTCCGGTTGGCAATTCGACTACCGATGTATTGGAATAGGTCCCGAACAATCTACGAACCAACAGAATTATCCAAGAATCAACAAAGGGGTCCTTATGTCCGGAATCGTCCGGCGACTTTGCACTGCGGTGATCGCAACTTCTGCAATCGCCGCCTTCACCGTCGGTTGCGGTTCCGACATCGAGCCGAAAGCCATTGCGGAATCATCTTCCTCGGTTGCCGATTCGACCACTACGTCCGCAGCCCCGACCACCTCGAAGATCACCGGCCAGGAGGGTTCGGACGACGGCGGCGACGTCGACATCGACGTGTCGATCGGTGATTGCGTCAAGCTCGGCGGTACCACGACGGCCGCGGAAATCGACAACGCGGACTGCGGTAGCAAGGATTCCAACTACAAGGTGGTCGCCAAGGTTCCCACCTCTGATCAGTGTGCCTCCGATGTCGACTCGTACTACTACGAGACCCTCGCGGGTGACGAGCAGGGCGCTGTCTGTCTCGACGTCGACTGGGTAGTCGGCGGATGCATGGACCTCGGCAGCGGAATGGACGAGCCCGCCCGCATCGAATGCTCGGATACCAGCGGCACCAATGTAGTCGAGGTCGTCGAAATCCTGCAGAACTCCACGTCGATCGACGAATGCGGTTCGGGGGCAGACTCGGGATTCGAGCACCCGGAACGTAAGTTCACGGTCTGCGTCGCAACGCTCTGATTCGAGCGCCCTCCCGAAAAACACCTGTGCGCCTTGCCAACCGATCTCGGTTGGCAAGGCGCACAGCGCTTTCTACAGCCAGTGCCTTCTACAACCAGCGCTTTCTACAACCAGCCCCGACGTTTGAAGATCGTGTAGAGACTTCCACACGTCAAGAACATCATCGAGAGCGCAAACGGATAGCCCAAGTGCCAGTGCAGTTCCGGCATGTCGTCGAAGTTCATTCCGTACACGGTTCCGATAAGCGTCGGCGCGAAGAGAATTGCCGCCCACGCCGAGACCTTCTTGATCTCCTCGTTCTGCGCGTAGCTCGCCTGCGTCAGATTGCGCATCTCCTCGTTCTGGTTCTGCGACACCAGAGTTGCGTTCACCGTGAGGATGTTTCCGAGCAACTGACGAAAGCCGTCGGCCCGCTCCACCACAGTCGTCGCATGGTCGGTGACGTCGCGGAGGTAACGCTGGAGTTCCTCGTCCGTGTGGTACTTGTCGAACCCCGCCGACAACCCACGCAGCATTCCCAGCAGCGGACGCGTCGCCCGCTGGAATTCGATCACCTCACGGGTCAGTTCGTAGATGCGACGCGAAACTCCGGGATCGCCACTGAACACTTCGGTTTCGATCTCGTCGATGTCGTTCTGCAGGCCGGCCACCACCGGGGCGTACCCGTCGACGACTGCGTCGAGAATGGCGTAGAGAACGGCCTCGGTACCCAACCGCAACAGGTCAGGATCGTTCTCCATGCGAGTCCGCACCGCCGAGAGATCCGGCGATTCACTGTGACGGACGGTCAGAATGAAGTTCGGACCACAGAAGATGTGCAACTCGCCGAATTCGACCCGCTCGGTCTCGTCGCGGTACCGCGCAGCACGCAGGACCACGAACAGTGTCTTGCCGTAGCGCTCGAGCTTGGGACGCTGGTGCGCGACAATCGCATCCTCGACCGCCAGTTCGTGGAGGTCGAAATGTTGTGCAGCGGCATACAACTGGGCGTCGTCGGGCCGGTACATGCCGATCCACGCCATCGACTGCGAATCCGGAAGGCATGACAGCGCTTCCGCCAGCGTGGACGGCGACGCTATCCGCTCGCCGTCGCGGTACACGCCACTGTTGACGACGGTCGATTCGACGGGCGCCACCGCCTCGGGCGGGGCAGCCTTGACGACGGTGCGTGCGGCACGCGAGTGCCCGGGATGTGAGTCACCGAGACCCGCGGAACGACGTGGCAGTACCGAACGTGAACGACGAAATTCGCGCATGCTGAACAGCTTTCGAGGGAAGAGTGAACGACGACGCTTGCTTCACAGCAAAGCCGAAGCCGATGAACACACGATGAAGCTGCAGCAAAATACCGGAACAACCCGGGCGGCTACAGCTTCAGTTGGTACTCGGAGGTTGGCCACGCATTACAGCCACACCTCCTCTTCCCTGAATTCCTACGCAAGTCCGCGCACGACGCCAACATGCTACCCCGACTGTCAGAGCGGGACAAACCGAACGACAAGCCGCAGGACAGCACGAACCGGTCGGAGGAAACCCGCTCGACGAATGCAGCTTTCAGTCAGTTCGCAGCGCGCAATCCGCCGATCAAGAGTTCGACGATCTGGTCCGCCAACGACTCCGTCTCCGCCAAAGTCTGCCCTTCACGCCTTCGGTACCAGAGGTCGATGCCGTTGAGACTGCTGAGGAGTACTTTTGCCGCCATTCGCGGCGAGCTCGCACGAATGGAACCATCCGCGACACCTTCGGTCATCACGTCGACGAACAGATTCTCGTAGTCGAGTCGCAGCGAATTCAGTTCCACGAGGACTTGCTGTTGCCTCGGCTTGAGCGCGGAGTTCATCTGGCCCCGGACACCTTGGTGGATCGTGTGGTGGTACCCGAGATGTGTCATGAGATTGACCAGGTGGGCGTGCGACATCGCTTCGAGACGCGCGAGGCCGCTGTCTGCCCCGTCGATCCGAGACTCGACCTCGGCGCGGAGCAGGCTCATCCCGCGCTCGTAGATTGCCAGGTAGATGTCGAACTTCGAACGAAAGTGGTAGTAGACAAGACCTTTGGTGGCCCCGATTCGATCGGCCAGCAAATCCATGGTCGTGGCCGCGTAACCGTCTTCGGCAAAGGCGTCGGCGGCGCTGGTGATGATCGCGGATCGCACGTCCGGAAGATCACTACTCATTCGACTTCCACTCCCATTCGCACTGCCTGCCGGCCCTTGACTGTTTCCACGCTATCGCATAGTAATACTGAGTAGTATCCCAGATCAGAGAGGTTTTCCAATGTCGTTGGATTTTTCCGGCAAGGTAGCGATCATCACAGGCGCAGGCGGCGGACTCGGCCGTTCACATGCATTGGCCCTCGCCGCACGCGGCGCACGCGTCGTCGTCAACGACATGGGTGGCTCGGTCAACGGCAGTGGCGGCGCTGATACCGCAGCAGCGAAGGTAGTGGCGGAAATCGTCGAGCTGGGTGGCGAGGCCATCGCGGACCACTGCGACATCACCGACGTCGACGCCGTCGCCGCCATGGTCGCGACGGCCGTGGACAAGTGGGGCCGCGTGGACATCCTGATCAACAACGCCGGAATCCTGCGCGACAAGTCCTTCATCAAGGCCGAGCTCGACGACTTCCGCAAAGTCATCGACGTGCATCTGATCGGTTCCGTCATCTGTTCCAAGGCAGTCTGGCCGCACATGGTCGAACAGAACTACGGACGCATCCTCATGACTACGTCGGCATCGGGAATTTACGGCAACTTCGGCCAGGCAAACTACGGCGCCGCGAAGTCCGGCGTCGTCGGCCTGATGAACGTTCTCGCCATCGAGGGCGAACGCAAGGGCATCCGCGTCAACTCGCTGGCCCCGACCGCCGCGACCCGCATGACCGAAGACCTCCTCGACGAGAAGACTCTCGCTCTGCTTGCACCCGAATCGATTTCACCTGGCGCACTGTTCATGGTCTCCGATGACGCACCGACCAAGACCATCCTCAGCGCCGGTGCCGGTGTCTTCGCGATCGCTCGCATGGAAGAGTCGCAGGGCGTGTACATCCCCGAAGGCGCACTCTCCCCTGAGGTCGTCGCCGAACGGTGGTCCGAGATCAGTGACATGACCAATTCCGTCCAGGTGCCCGCGGCGTTCGATCAGACCCGCCGGTTCGTCGAGAAAGCTGTAGCCGAGCAGCCGGCCAACTGAGCTGGGCAACCAGCCGACTGATCGATCCTGCTCCCCCTAAGGTGTGGTGGTGACCACACCAACGGGAGTTTCGATCGTCGACATCGTCGACAGACTGGGAATGACGTTCCTCAGCGGAGGCGACACCGTCGACGACGCCCGCACTGTCAGCCGAGTGACCCTGCACGAAGGGTCCGGAGTCACGCAAGGCAGTGCGGGCGCCGTCGTGCTCGGCGCAGGACTGGCCGAGTCGGCCGACATTGCCACTGCAGTAAAAGAATACGGTTCGGCCGGAGCCGTCGCGCTGATCGTCAGGGAGCCATTGGCCGTCGACGAAAGCGTCGCACGGGCGGTCGCCGAAGCCGATATCGCACTACTTGGAATGGTCAAGGATGCAAGCTGGCTGCAAAGTGCGTCGCTGATCAACGAGATCCTCGAATCCGGCAACAACGGGGACCGCACGTCCGCCGCCGACGCCGACCTGTTCGATCTTGCCAACTCGATCGCTCAGGTATTGAACGGCCCGGTCACCATCGAGAATCAGTCGAGCCGGATCCTCGCGTTTTCGGCGGATCAAGCCTTCGGTGACGAGGCACGTAAGCAGAGCGTCCTCGGACATCAAGTGCCGCAGCACTATTCCGACCGGCTCAGGTCAATGGGGTACTTCAACAAGATCTACGGCTCTACCCTGCCGGTATTTCTACCGGGTATCGGGCCGGGCATCAGGCCCCGGGTCGGCATGCGAATACATGCGGCATCCCAGATCCTCGGTTCGATCTGGGTGATCTTGGACGAGGAGCCGAACGAATTGCAGGTCAAAACGCTCGTCGAGGCGGCGGGCGTAGCCGCGATGAGTTTGCTTCGCGCCAAGCTGGCCGCCGATTCCGCACGACGGCTGAGGTTGGGCGAGGTGATCACGCTACTGAGTGGCGGCACTTCGGCCAAGGAAGCGGCCGAGAGACTGGGCTACGGCCGCTCGAAAGCAAACGTACTTGCGGCCGGCTTCCGTAGCGGCGCCGGCGCATCGTTGGAGGCCGAAGCCGACGTCGATCAACTGGCCCTGACACTCAATACCTATCTCGACCAAGTATTTCCGTTGTCGGTGGCGGCAGCGATCGGCGGCACCGTCTACGCCGTCATCCCACACACCCGGCACCAGACCGACGACGACTACGTGCGTAGGATCGCGTCGGAGTTCGCAGACCGTTCCCGTTCGGAAAAGTCGGTGGTCATCGGAATCGGTGCGACAGTGGCCGACGTGATGACGCTGGAGAAGTCACGCGACGAAGCCGACCGAGCGCTTCGCGTTCTGAGGTCGACGTGGAATTCCTCGGGCCGGACCGTCGCGCGCGCCGACGACGTGCAGATCAATTCCCTACTTCTGCGCCTCTCCGACGCTCTGGCGGACGAGAACGAGACCGCGTCGGGTCCGCTCGCGGTACTGCGTGAGTACGACCGCACTCACGACATCAACCTCGTGGACACCCTTCGAGCCTGGCTCGACACGTTCGGCGACATTCCGGCGGCTGCGTCGTTGGTTCACATCCACGTCAACACGTTTCGGTACCGCCTCAAGAAACTTGCCGGGATTGCCGGAATCGATCTCGATGATCCGGAAACTCGATTCAGCCTGATGCTCCAGCTTCGTCTCTTCTATCCGACAGCGTTGTAGCGATCTACCAAGTCTCACGAAACATTCGTAAATCCGGACGATGTTCTCCTCCTTTTGTTGGGTGAGGATTCAAGCAATCGTTTTTTGCTCCTGACCCGACAGACCTCGCGTCACTCGGGCGGGACTACACCTTCCGGAGGCACCATGAAACAACGGTCCTACGCACTGCTGGCTGCGGCAACTGGCACCGTTCTTGCCCTGACCGCGTGCTCATCGGGTGGCTCGTCGGGTTCGGGTTCGGGCGGGGGTGAACCCGTCACGGACGGCACCTTCAAATTGGCTCTCGTGGCCGACCCCGGCGCTCTGAATCCGCTGATGACGGCCGCATCGCCGGCGCACCAGCTGGCGCGTCTGAGCTACGACTATCTGCTCCACCCGGATCCCGATACCGGTGTCACCAAGCCATGGCTCGCCGAGAAATGGGAAGAGACAACCACTTCCGCGTCCTTCACCATTCGCGACGGCGTCACCTGTACCGACGGATCCGCTCTGACTGCCCAGACTGTCGCCGACAACGTCAACTTCATCACCAATGCAGCAAACAAATCTGCTCTCCGCGGGGTGTACGCACCGGCAACTGCGAGCGCCACCGCCGACCCGGCGACACGGACAGTGACGGTCACGACTCCGGAGCCCTCTCCGTTCCTGCTTCTCAACCTGGCGCGAATACCGATCATGTGCGAGGCCGGGTTGAAGGATCCGACGGCGGCAAACAAGACGACCTTCGGGTCGGGCATGTTCCAGATGACAGAGGCAGTCGCGAACGATCATTACTCCTACGTTCGGCGCGACGGCTACAACTGGGGACCGGACGGCACCACCTCGGATACGGCCGGAGTACCCAAGAATGTCGTCGCGTCCATCATCACGAACAACAGCACAGCGGCCAACCAGGTGTTGTCCGGTGATCTGAATGCCGCAGCAGTTTCGGGCCCCGACCAGGATCGCATGAACGCCGCGAACCTGGATACCGTCAAGCAGCCCGCTCCGGCGGGCGAGATGTTCTTCAACCACAGTCCCGGCAATCCGACGAGCGATCCTGCCGTCCGCAAGGCTCTGGTCCAGGCTCTCAATCTCGACGACCTCGCCGAGATCTTCACGGCCGGTCGCGGAACCAGATCGACCACGATGGTGTCCATCGAACCGCGGGCCTGCATCTACGACTCTGTCGCCGGAAACCTGCCGGAATTCGACACCAGTGCAGCCGCAGCAACTCTCGAGTCTGCGGGCTGGAAGGTCGGCGCGGACGGTAAGCGCAGCAAGGACGGCACACCGCTCCGAATTCGGATGGTCTACGAGACGTTCGGTGACGCGACCGATGCTGCCGCCGACGTCGCGGTCAACGCGTGGAACGACCTGGGCGCCACCATTGAACTCACCAGCGGCGACTCGAACAAGATTCTCGATGTAGCACTCAGCGGCAAGGACAACACGGCGTGGGATGTTGTGTGGGAGCCGATCAACGTCGCGCTGCCCAGCATGCTGGTCCCCTTCCTCTCCGGTCCTGTGCCCGCTGCGGGAATGAATTTTGCGTCGATCTCCAACCCTGCCTACGACGCAGCCGTCACCAAGGCTTCCGGGCTGACGGGCGAGGACGCTTGTGCCGCTTGGGCAGACGCTGAGTCCGAGATCATCAAAGCAAACTCGGCGGTACCTTTTGCCGACAAGATCACGACTCTCTACTTCAACAATGCGGGTCTTGCATTCGGCCGCAATTTCATCGGTTCAGCCCTGCGCCTGTACCAGTAGACCGCCGGTAGCGACCGGGGAAATCGTCGTGTTTCGCAGGTCGCTGTCGGTATACGGACAGGTATTCACCGATCCAGGCGGTTTTCGTGGGAGCGGACGAAAATCGACTCGATTTTCGTGAGGATCGACAGAGATGCGCGTCACGTCATGCGCCAAGATTTAGCAGTCAACACTCAATCGCGCCCTCACGTTTTTCGCTCGGGCCCCAGCTCCATCCCGGAGGCACCATGAAACACCGCTCCTATCCAACACTTGCGGCAGCCGCAGGGCTCACGCTTGTGTTGTCTGCTTGTGGCTCGGGAGGCACGTCCTCGGGCGCCAGTGGCGGTGAACCGGCCACGGACGGGACCTTCCGGTTCGCGATGCAGGCCGATCCGGGCGCACTCAACCCGATCATGGCGGCGTCCTCGGCAACTGGCGAGATGTCGAAGTTAGCGTACGACTACCTGATCTACCAGGACCCCGATACCAGTGAAATCAAACCGTGGTTGGCAGAGAAGTGGGAGGAGACCCCTACCTCGGCGTCCTTCACCATCCGCGAAGGTGTGACCTGTACCGACGGATCAACACTGACCCCGCAGACCGTTGCCGACAACATCAATTTCGTGGCCAACCCGGACAACGGTTCACAGTTGCGCGGCCAGACCGTGCCGACTGGCGCGACTGCAACCGCCGATCCGGCAACGCGCATTGTCACGGTGACCACTGCGGCGCCGAGCCCGTTCCTTCTTCTGAACGTCGGCGCCCGTCTGGCGATCATGTGTGACGCCGGGCTCAAGGACCCGACCGCTTCGAACAAGAAGTCTCTCGGTACCGGCATGTTCGAACTCACCGAAGTTGTCCCCAACGACCACTACACGTTCCAGCGTCGTGAGGGTTACAACTGGGGCCCGGACGGAACCACCTCCGACACCCCCGGTGTCCCCAAGACCGTCGTCGCCGCCATGGCACCCAATGTCAGCACCGCCGCAAATCAGCTTCTCTCGGGTGAGCTCAATGCCGCCCCGATCGCCGGGCCGGACAAGGACCGCGTCGACGCCGCCAACCTGGACTCAGTCCTGAGGCCGAATCCCGCCGGTCAGATGTACTTCAATCAGATCGCGAGCAATCCCACCAGTGATCCCGCAGTGCGTAAGGCACTGATCCAAGCAGTCAATCTCGACGACCTCACCCAGGTCATCACTGCAGGGCGCGGTGTCCGGGCCACCAGTCTCGTCGGCGTCGAACCGCGCGCCTGTGTCTACGACTCTGTCGCAGGCAACATTCCGGACTTCGACCTCACAGCTGCAAAGGCAACACTGGACGCTGCGGGTTGGACCGCCGGTTCTGACGGCAAGCGAAGCAAGGACGGAAAGCCGCTGAACCTTCGCCTCGTGTACGACGGCACCGACGATCCGCGCAATGCAGCAGCAGAACTCGCTCAGTCGGCGTGGTCCGAACTCGGTGCAAACGTCGAGGTGACCGGGGGCGACTCGAACAAGATCATCGACGTCATCCTCAGCGGTAAGGACAACACTGCCTGGGACATCGCCTGGGTCCAGATCAACACTCCGCTCCCCAGCACCTTCGCCGCGTACTTCGCCGGGCCGGTTCCCGCAGCAGGCAAGAACTTCGCGTCGATCAGCAACCCCGCCTACGAAGCAGCAGCCACCAAGGCTTCCGGTCTGACCGGTAGCGACGCTTGTGACGCCTGGGCCGACGCCGAGTCGGAGATCACCAAGACGATCTCGGCCGTGCCCTTCGCAGATTCCGTCATGAACGTGTACTTCAACAAGGCCGGACTCGCATTCGGTAAGTCCTACACCGGTTCTGCGTTGCGTCTGTACCAGTAGGCAGCATCCCGCACTGAAGATCTTCCCGCCCCAGCATCCCGCCCTCCGGAAAGACAGCCCATGAGTCAAACTATTGAAGCCGCGAAACCAGAAGCGGCGCCTCAGGCTCGAGCAAAGTGGCTCGAGTCCGACAGCTGGCCCGCATATCTTCTGCGTCGTTTCGGCACCTTCGTGATTTCACTCTGGGCGCTGGTGACTGCGGCGTTCCTGATGCTCCAACTGATTCCGGGCGACCCGGTTCGGTTGGCTCTGGGAATGAACGCACCGGTCGAACTGGTCGAGACAACGAGGTCTCAGCTCGGTTACGACCTTCCCTTGTGGCAGCAGTACTTCCGATTCGTCGGCGGGTTGCTGAGTGGGAATCCCGGTGACTCGATCACCTTGAGGACTCCGGTCTTCGAGGTGATCGCGTCCCGCCTCCCTGCAACACTCGAACTGGCTGTACTCACAGTCGTCACGGTGCTGCTACTGGGCATTCCGATCGGCCTCATCTTCGCTGCACTGACCCGCAACGGTCGACGACGCGGAGTCGAGATCGGTTACACCGCAACGTCAGGCACTATCGCCGTGATCCCCGAGTTCATGTTCGGTACGGCGCTGGTCTACCTCTTTGCCGTCACGTTCCCGGTACTGCCCGTCGCCGGCCGAGGTGGACCGGAAAGCTACATCCTCCCGGTCGCGGCCATGTCGATCGGTGCCATCGCCTCGATGTCGCGCATCGTCCGTGCAGAGGCACTCGGTGTGTTGGACATGGACTACATCCGTACGGCGCGCGCCAAGCGAATGCCCGTGGCAAGAATCTACTTCCGTCATGCAATGCCCAACCTCATGACGTCGACGCTGACGCTCGCCGGACTCCTCCTGGGTGGTCTGATTGCCGGCACCGTGCTCATCGAGAGCATCTTCGCCTGGCCCGGTATGGGCATGGCGCTGGTCAAATCCATCACCGAGAAGGACTACCCGCTCGCCCAGACACTGGTCGTGATCTACGGCGCCATCGTCCTTCTCATCAATTTCATCGTCGACGTGGTGCTCGCTCTCATCGACCCACGATCCACAATTCGGGAGAACTGAGTTGAGCACCTCACCTACGGCCCCCACTGCGGCCCCCAAGACGCCCCCGCGACGACACTGGATCGTCGGAACGTTCCGCACCCCATTGGGAATCCTGGCCCTCACCTTCCTGACCGCTCTGATCGCCCTCGTCATCTTCGGACCGATGATCTGGGGTGACGCCGCTGTCGCAGCCAACCCGAAGGCACTGTCTCAGGGACCGAGTTCCGAGCACATCTTCGGCACCGACGCCGGCGGGCGTGACGTCTTCGCGCGCACGATGACCGCCGCGAGACTGTCGGTGCTCATGGCTCTCGGAGCCGTCGCACTCGGTGTCACAATTGGCCTGATACTCGGTACGCTCCCGACGCTCGCTCCCCGCTGGGTCGGACGCATGGTCGTGGCATTCCTCAACTTCGCCATCGCATTCCCCGGACTGCTCCTCGCGATCTTCCTGTTGGTCGTTCTCGGACAGGGTGCGGGCAGCGCGGTGATCGCCATCGGCCTCGCCCTGGCCTCGCCGTTCGCGAGGTTGACGTACGCACTGGCTTCGTCGGTCAACGGACGCGACTTCATCGACGCAGCACGCATCCTCGGGGTCACCAAGCCGGGGCTGCTGTTCCGCCACATTCTCCCCAATATCCGTGAACCACTCATCGTCAATGCCAGCATCGCTGTCGGCAGCGGCCTGGTGGTCTTCGCCGGACTCTCGTTCCTCGGCTTGGGCATTCAGCCACCTGCATTCGACTGGGGCCGGATGCTCAACGAAGGTCTGTCGAAGATCTTCGTCAACCCGGCCACCGCACTTGCCCCCGGCATCGCCGTCGTGCTCGCCGGCTTGACCTTCACGCTGCTCGGCGAGGCCATTGCTCGCGGCGCGGGAGTTCGCAGCCCGATCAGCAGTCGCCTGCCGAAGTGGAAGCCGATCAACCGGAAAACTGCTCAGGCCGATTCGGCGCCCAGCGACGAGGACGCAGTTCTCACCGTCCTCAACATGTCCGTCGCAGTCCCCGCGGGTGACGACTGGCGTCGCCCCGTCGACAACATCAGTTTTACAGTTCATCGCGGCGAAACCGTGGGCATCGTCGGTGAATCCGGCTCCGGAAAGTCACTGAGTTGCATGGCAATCGCGCAGCTGACCGACCACCCCACCGTGGTCGACGCCGGGCTCATCGAGTTCGACGGCACCGTGCTGATGAAGGACGGGAAGCGGCCGGACAACGCGGCTTCGCGCAAGGTTGCCCGCCAACTCGGCACACGTATGGCGATGGTGTTCCAGGATCCGATGTCGTCCATGAATCCGTCTCTCAAGGTCGGATACCAGGTCGCCGAGATCGGTTGGCTCCACGAAGGTATGAGCAAGGTCGACGCGAAGAAGGCGGCAGTCGAGCGACTGAACGCCGTCAAGATCCCCGACGCGCCCAGGCGTGCGAAGCAGTACCCCCACGAGTTCTCCGGCGGTATGCGTCAGCGCGCGATGATCGCCATGGGTCTGATGGGCAAGCCCGCTCTGATCATCGCGGACGAACCCACCACTGCGCTCGACGTGACCGTTCAGCGTGAGGTTCTCGGACTGCTCCACGAGGTTCGCGAAGAAACCGGCGCCGCAATCCTTCTCATCTCGCACGATATGGCCGTCATCACCGGCATGTGCACCCGTGTCCTGGTCATGTTTGCCGGCGAAATCGTCGAAGACATCGCAGTCGACGATCTGATCGCCGGTCGTGCAAAGCATCCGTACACCCGCGCGCTGATCGCCGCGGTCCCCACCATGAGCACCGATCGCGACAAGCCGCTTGCCACCGTCGACGAAGCCTGGCAGGTGGAGAGCCTCGACGCCGAGGAGAGCACCGCCGACATCGAGTTGGAAGAACTGTTGGCTGTTGCAGAGGAGATCCGATGAGCAGGCTCGAATTCCGTGACGTCAACGTCCACCTCGGTAGCGGTTCGAAAAAATTCCACGCCGTCAAGAACATCAATCTCGACATCCCCTCCGGATCGGTGGTCGGTCTCGTCGGTGAATCGGGTTCCGGAAAGTCGACACTGGCGCGAGCAACTGTCGGCTTGGCCGAGCCCAGTTCCGGCCAGATCCTTCTCGACGGTGTGGACGTCGCTCACGCCCGCGGCGCGACCGCTCGTCTGCGCCACCGGATCCAGATGGTCTTCCAAGATCCGTACTCGTGCCTCGACCCGCGAATGACCATCGGCCAGTCACTCGCCGAGGCGCTGCGGTCCACCGAGCGTCGTGACAAAGCTCGCCGCAGCCGCGGCGACCGCGCTGCCGAGGTGGCTCGACTCCTCACCACCGTCCAACTGCCGGTGGAGAAGGCGCACGAATACCCGTCGTCGTTGTCTGGTGGTCAGCGCCAACGCGTTGCCCTAGCTCGGGCTTTGGCAGCCGCACCGGCAGTTCTGCTTGCAGACGAAATCACCTCCGCTCTGGACGTGTCCGTGCAGGGCGCGGTTCTGAATCTGTTGGTGGATCTGCAGAAGCAGCTAGGTCTGACGGTTCTGTTCGTCAGTCACAACCTGGCGGTGATCCGCTATGTCTGTGACCACGTCGCAGTCATGCTCGGCGGCGAAATCGTCGAGCACGGGCCGGTTCTCGACGTGATCGATTCGCCCAAGGAGCCGTACACGGCAAAGCTGTTGTCCGCGATCCCGACCTTCGGGGAGCCGATGTTCCAATGACAACGCCGACCACTCTCGACTCCCCCGCTGCCGTAGCCCGTGCCGAAGAACGTCGTTCGGCGAGAATCCAGGATTACGCGTCCGTGGTTACACCGACCAGCATCGCCGTCTCGGCGTCGGGACGCATTGCATACGTACGTACCGAAGCGAATCCGGCCGCGGATACCAACGAGCACTCGATCTGGTTGGCTTCCCCGCAACTACAGCTCACCGCGGGACCTGCCGACACCTCGCCGGCATGGCATCCCGTTTCCACGCTGTTGGTCTTCGTTCGGCCGGATTCCTCGGGCACACCGCAACTGTGGAAGGTCGACGCCACCGGCGGGCCCGCCGTTCAGATGACCACCACGGCGCAGCTCCCGCTCGGCGCTGGGGCACCAGTGTTCTCTCCCGACGGTGCTCGAATCGCCTTCAGTGCCCCGGTCGACCGCACTGCCGCCGGATCGTCACACCTCTTGGTGGCGAAACGCCTCAACTACAAGGTCGACGGATCCGGTGTCCGGGGCAGCGTTCGGGCGCACTTGTTCGAGTTCGATCTGGCCGCCGGCTCGCTTCGGCAACTGACGGACGGCGATTGGGACGCTTCGCATCCCGCGTACAGCCCCGACGGCACCGAACTTGCTTTCACCGCGGCGATGGACGGCAATGCCGATCTGACACGGGCGAGCTCCGCGTGGACCGTATCGCTGACTGATCTCGCCTCGGCTCCGCGGATGCTGGGGCACGCACGCGGCATCGCCGGACCACTTACGTGGACACCTGTCGGCGACGCCGTCGTAGCAGTCGGTTGGCACACGCCGATCATTCACAACAACGAACTTCTTGTCCTGCACCGCGACCAGCGAGTGGAAGACCGCAGTCTGACATCCGAACTCGACCGAAACGTCATGCCTGGCGGGACCGGTTATCCCGGTGGCGCACCGTGTTTCACCGCCGACGGCGACATCGTCTTCTGCATCCGCAACCACGGCTCCACCGAACTGCACAAGGTCGATTTCGGATCAGGCTCCGTCTCACCACTTCTCACCGGAGAACAGACAGTGGTCTTCGGTCTTGCCCTGACGTCCGAGAAGGCCGTCGTCGCGCTTGCAACGGCGACGTCCTTCGGTGAGGTCGCCGTCATCGACCTCGAGACTCGTGCAGTCGAAACCGTCACCGAATTGAACACGGAACTGACAACTTCCGTCGCGTTTCCAGTCGCCTCCGAGCGTTGGTTCGACATCAGCGACGGCACCCGTGTTCAGGGTTGGATCCTGCGCGACCCGAACGTCACGGGCGCCGGTCCGCTGGTTCTGGACGTCCACGGCGGACCACACAATGCCTGGACCGGTACACCCACCCCGATGCACGCGTACCACGCGGAACTGGTCGCGCTCGGATACACGGTCTTGATGATCAATCCGCGGGGAAGCGACGGCTACGGCAACGAGTTCCTCGACGGTGTGCGTGACGGTTGGGGTGAGGCGGATCGCGCCGACCTGCTCGAACCAGTCGAAACCCTTGTCGCCGAAGGGATGGCCGATCCGAAGCAACTGGTGCTCACGGGCTACAGCTACGGCGGATTCATGACGTGCGCCCTGACGTCCGTCACCGATCGGTTTGCCGTCGCAGTCGCTGGCGGCCTTGTCTGCGACATCGCGAACACGGCGGGCCCCTCGGACGAAGGCATCTTGCTGCAGACGGTCGAATTCGACCCGCAGTCATCTCGGGTACAGGAACTTTCGCCGCTGGGGCGAGTCTCCCAGGTGACGACACCGACGCTGATACTTCACGGCGGTAGCGACGTCCGCTGCCCGGTCAACCAGGCAGAACAGTGGTTCGGTGGACTGCGTTTGGCCGGCACCCCGACCGAACTGGTGGTCTTCCCGGGCGCGTCGCATGCCTTTGTGCTGACGGGTCGACCCTCCCACCGTCTGGATTACAGCACCCGTCTCGTCGACTGGATCGAACGTCATCTCTCGCCTACGCCGGCACTGACCACGGTCGATCCCGACTACTGGCAGTACCGACTCGACACCCTGAGCGCGAAGTACGGGGTACCCGGTGCTTCGCTCGGAATTCTGACCACTACCCGCAGCGGTTTCGACCGCACCGTGGTGACGTCCGGTGTCGTCAGTACCCGCACCGGTGTCGCGGCCACTCCCGACACGTTGTTCCAGATGGGTTCGATCAGCAAGGTCTGGACGGCCACCCTGATCATGCAACTCGTCGAAGAAGGATTACTGGACCTCGACTCGCCTGTCCGGAACATTCTGCCGGGCTTCGCAGTTGCCGACGCGGTAGCCACTGAAACGGTCACCACTCGCCACCTGTTGACTCACACCAGTGGCATCGACGGTGACGTCTTCATCGACGGCGGACGCGGCGACGACTGCGTCGAGCGATACGTCGCAGCCCTGACATCTACGGTGCAGCTCTTCGCACCCGGTACCGATTGGTCGTACTGCAACACCGGCTTCGTCATCGCCGGACGAATCATCGAGGTTCTCCGAGGCAAGAGTTGGGACGCGGTTCTGCGTGAGCGGATCATCGAGCCGCTCGGCCTGACCAAGACCACGACCTTGCCCGAGGAGACGGCACTGCACCGCGCTGCGGTCGGGCATGTCGGCGGTGCCGACAATCTCGCGCAGACACCACAATTCCTCATCCCTCGCTCGATGGGCCCCGCCGGTCTCATCAACAGCACCGCCGAGGACCTTCTTCTGTTCGCGCAGGATTCGATGCGCGAGGATCCGATTCTGCTTCAGCGGTCCACCCATCTGGCGATGCTCGAGGAGCGCCGCCAGATCGGAGAGGTGTCGTCTGCAGACATCATGGGAACCACGTGGCTGCTGCACAATTGGGACGGGGTGCTTGCGCATGGTCACAACGGTGGAACCCTCGGACAGCAGTCCTTCTTGCGGGTGGTCCCGTCCTGCGGCATTGCGGTAGTCCTGATGGCCAACGGCGGTGCGATGGACGCTCTCTCGGGCGACCTTCTCACCGAAGTGATCGGTTCCATCGGCGGCGTCGCCGTGACACCGGCATTTTCGCCTGGAGACCCCGCCACCCGCACCACGTCCTCACCTGAGGAACTCGATGCGCTGTGCGGTCTGTACCGCGATGCTGCTGCCGATTTCGTCCTGGAAAGAACCGGGAGTTCCTTGACCGCCCGCCGCACTGACCACATCGACCCTTCGGTCAACGCCGAAAGCGCAGAGTCCGTCTCTCTCAGCCTGATCGAAGTTCAGCCTGGAGTATTCGCGACCCAACTACCTCAATCAGCGGGTTGGATCCGGATCACTTTCTCCGACACCGGGAGTACACAATTGCTACACGTCGGAAGCCGCGCGTATCCGCGAGTGAACAACCGATGACCATTCTCCGCGATCTGGCCGAGCGCCAACTTCCTCAGATCCTCGAGGACGCCATCGCGCTCATCGAAGTCGAGTCGCCGTCGCACGATCTCGAAGCTGTTGCCCGCAGCGCGAAGTGGACGTCAGACCTTGTCCACGAACGACTCGGAGTGACACCGGAGTCGATAGTGACGGAAGGCCGAACCCATCTGGTGACCCGTTTCGGCAGCTCACCGACGCGGCTGATGTTGCTCGGTCACCACGACACCGTGTGGCCGATCGGAACCCTGACGCGCCTACCCGCAGCGGTCACCGACGGCGCACTTCGAGGTCCGGGTGGCCTCGACATGAAACTTGGTGTCGTTCAGGCAATCCACGCCCTCGCCATCGTCCGAGAGTTGCACGGCGACGATGCACTCGACGGAATCACACTCCTGGTCACCGGTGACGAAGAAATCGGTTCGCCCACGTCGCGGTCACTGATCGAGAAACTCGCGGCGGGCGCGGTACTGGTTCTCGAGGCCGGCGGTGACGGCGGCGAACTGAAGACTGTCCGCAAGGGAGTGTCGCTGTATCGGATCCATGTTGCCGGTCGCGCCGCGCACGCCGGGCTGGAGCCGGAAAAGGGCATCAATGCTGCAGTAGAACTGGCTCGTCTCGTGATCGCGGTCAACGACTTGTCCTCGCCTGCGCAGGCAACCACCGTCACCCCGACTGTCATTTCGGCCGGAACCACCACCAACACCGTTCCGGCAGAAGCCTTTGTCGATGTGGACGTGCGCGCAACCAGCGCTGCCGAGCAGGAACGGGTCGATGCGAATATCCGAGCCCTGCAGGCAATCCACCCCGAAGCCGTAGTCACGGTCTCGGGTGGCGTCAACCGTCCACCTCTCGAAGCGACGATGTCCGCACCGTTGCTGGCGTTGGCGGAACGTGTTGCGCTCGAGCATGATCTGACTCCTCCCGTCGGGCTCGCCGTAGGCGGAGCCTCGGACGGAAACTTCACTGCCGGTATCGGTATCCCCACCCTCGACGGCCTCGGTGGCGTCGGCGGCGGTGCACACGCCGAGACCGAGCATGCGCTCGTGTCCGCGATCGCCCCGAGGACGGCGTTGGTTGCGGGCCTTATTCGTTCGATCACGTCTGAAGGGGGCCCTCGTGTCGAAAAGCAAAGCGGTTGAGTTTCGAGAGCTGGTCGACAATCGCGAAATAGCCGATCTATCCGCCGTTTTCGATGAGATCTGGGCTACCAGCCCCGGACCGGCTCATTTCGGCACGGCGATGTTGGTTGCGCTTCATCACGGTGGTCACTACGTGGTGGGAGCCTTTTCCGAAGGCGAAATGATCGGTGGTTGTGTCGGATTCTTCGTCGAGCCTCTCGGCGAGGTTCTGCACTCACACATCGCCGGAGTACTACCGGGACACGCAGGCAAGGGAATCGGCCGCGCCCTCAAGCATCATCAGCGAGACTGGTGCATCGAGCGCGGTGTCAGGACGATCCGGTGGACCTTCGATCCACTGGTCGCACGAAATGCCTATTTCAACATTCAGCGTCTCGGTGCCGCACCGACCGAATACAACCCGGATTTCTACGGTTCGATGGCAGACGGCATCAACGCAGGCGACGCCAGCGATCGTATGCTCGTCAGTTGGGATCTCGACGTCGATGGATCTCCGAGTTCTGATGTGGCCGTGAATGATACATTCAAGGTGCTTCAACCCACCGAGGACGGTACGCCTCGAATGCTCCCGATCCCGCCCGACTGCATCGATATCGCAGTCGGAATACCCCGAGACATCGAGCATCTGAGAACAGTCGACCGCGCCTCTGCCTTTGCCTGGCGACACGCGCTTCGCGAGTACCTCGAACCACTGATCGCCTCGAAGGAATGGCAATCGACCGGCTTCGACCCCAGCGGCTATTACACGTTCACGAAAATCTGCGAGACAACCGGAGAAGAGCAAGTCCATGCACATTGAGTCCGTCGAATTGCGCGAACTGCGCATCCCTCTCGTCTCCCCCTTCACCACGTCATTCAGCACCCAGCTCGAGCGCAACACCCTCGTCCTGAAGGTGAGCGGCACCACCGACGGCCCCAACGGTCCGGTGGAGACTGTCGGCTGGGGCGAGTGCGGTTCGCTCAGCGATCCGTACTACAACTCGGAGTACACCGCTGGTGCGCGGGCGATGCTTCGCGAGTATCTCGTTCCGACGCTACGTAAGTCGCAGTCGGATCAGCCGCTCTCGGCCGAGACGGTCGGCAGCGTACTTCACCACATCGTGGGCCACCAGATGTCCAAGTCGGCTATCGAAATGGCAATTCTCGATGCTGAATTGCGCGCTCGCGGACAGTCTTTCGCTCGGTACCTCGGTGCCACTCGCACGCGAGTTCCCTCGGGAGTGTCCGTCGGCATCCAGGACAGCATCCCTCAGCTGCTCGAGACCGTCGGCAACTATCTGTCGCAGGGGTACGTGCGAATCAAGCTGAAGATCAAGCCGGGCTGGGACATCGCTCCCGTGGCTGCGGTGCGCAAGGAGTTCGGCTACGACGTTCCTCTGCAGGTCGACGCAAATGCCGCGTACACCCTCGTCGACGCGCAGTTGCTCCGTCGCCTGGACGAATTCGCACTGCTCCTCATCGAACAGCCGCTGGCCGAGGACGATTTGGTGCAGCACGCCAAGCTCGCCCAGTCCCTCTCGACTCCGATCTGCCTCGACGAGTCGGTCGAGTCGGCCAAGGATGCGGCGGATGCCATCACGCTCGGTGCCGCTTCGGTCATCAACATCAAGCCGAGCCGTGTCGGTGGATATCTGGAAGCCAAGCGCATCCACGATCTCGCCTCGGCACACGGTATCGCGGTGTGGTGCGGCGGAATGCTCGAGACCGGAATCGGCCGCGCCGCCAACGCGGCCCTCGCGGCGCTGGACGGGTTCACGCTGCCCGGCGACATCTCGGCGTCCGATCGCTTCTACAAGGAAGACATCACCGAACCGTTTGTCATCGAGGACGGCCACATCGCCGTGCCGCAGGGACCGGGCTTCGGTGTGACTCCACGTGAAGACGTCATGGATCGCTTCACGGTCGGAACCGAGACTCTGTAGGTCCACACAGTCACGCAGCAGCCACCTCCACCTTCACCCGGCGGAGGTGGCTGTTCGTCGTTTCTGTCGGTAGGGAGGTGCATAGTGATTCGGACATGACGTTCTGCACCGAAAGGCCCCCGATGAGTAGCTGGTCCGATCGCCCGATCTGCGCGTTCGACCTCGAGACCACGGGGCGGGATCCGTCGACCGCTCGCATCGTCAGTGCCTGCGTCGCGGTCATCGACGGTTCGAATGTCGAAACACGCACGTGGTTACTCGATCCCGGCGTCGATATCCCCGCCGACGCTTCGGCTATTCACGGAATCAGCACCGAGTACGCGGCGCGGCACGGCCAGAACTACGCCGAGGGCTACGAAGAGATTCGCGATGCTCTGCACAATTCCTGGGCGCGCGATCACGCTGTCGTGGCGTTCAATGCCTCCTATGATCTGACGGTCATGCATGCCGAGGGTCTGCGCATCGGCAAGCCCGCATTCGTTCCCGGGTTGGTGATTGATCCGTACGTGATCGATCGGGCGATGGATACGTTCCGCAAGGGCAAGCGAACGCTTGCGGCTGTGTGCGAGCACTACGGAATTTCATTGGAGTCGGCGCACGAAGCCGAGGCCGATGCCAAAGCGGCGGCGGCGTTGGCCCGCGAGTTGGCCGTGCGGTTCCCCGACCTCCTGGGGCTCGATCTCATGGTCGATCAAGCCGATTGGCACGCCGAGCGCCAGCGTGATTTCGCCGAATACCTACTCAGCCAGGGCCGGGACGTGGGAGACGTCAACGGCCAGTGGCCGATTCGCGTTATCGCCTGACCTCACCCCGCCGCGATCCTCGTCCCGACGGTATGGACGATCTGCACGTCCGGGTTCCACGGAATCAGTGCGTCGATCGATGCCTCCAGTTCATCCAGTGGGGGAAGGGTTTCCGGGCCGAGCACATCGATGGTGGCGGTGCTGCCCTGCCAGGTGACATCGGTGACCTCGGCTCCCGGAGTGTTTGCGAGCCACTGTTGCGCCGCGCTCCCGATCTGCCTCGCCCACAACGACGACAGGGAATTGCCGACCATCGGAATCGCGACGACGATCAACAGAGCGGCAAGCACGAGGTATGCCCGCCGCCGCGACGTCTTCAAGATCCCGGCGTCGCGCGCGTACCCAGCTGCGACGAACACGCCTGTCGCAGTGATGATCATGGCAACCACGTTCGATGTGAACAGTACAAACGCGCCCACCGCCAAACTCGGTGACCCCGAGCCGAGACAGACACCTACCACCGCCAACGGTGGGACAAGCGAAATTGCAATGGCGACACCGGGAAGTACGTCGCCGACATCTTTGCGCGCGATCGCGATGGCCCCGACCAAACCGGTCGCAAGTGCCGCCGTCAAGTCCATCAACGTCGGCGAAGTACGCCCGAGCACTTGGGAATTGGTCAGCACGTTGGAGGGATTCGGCAATACCTGAGCGAACGCGACACCCAATACGACGACGAGGCAGATACCACCGACGACATAGACCAGGCTCCGCCCCACCAAAGCGCCTTGGCCAGTTGTGATGCCCAGCCCGACCCCGAGAATCGGCGTCGACAAGGGAGCGACGATCATCGCTCCGATGACGGTTGCCGTGGAATCGCCCACGACACCGGCCACGGCGATCACGGCAGACAGCGTCAGCATCACCCAGAAGGCGGATCGCTTCGAATCTCGGTCCCCCACCGAGAAATTGAGCTTTTCGTCGAGCTCCGCCAATGTGCGCCGTTGTGCTTGCGGAACCACCCCGTTCACGGTCGATACTCCATCACACGCCGATACGGCGGGTGGTCTGCGCTGACCCTGCGACCCCGGTGAGCAACGAGACGATCGCGATTCCGACGACGAAGTAGATTGCGGCGCTGGCGACTCGCGATGCGGTGGTCGCTGCGATCGTGAACGGCCACAGCGCGGTGGCGATCGTTGCGAGGATTCCGATCCACGCGAAGAAGTTCGACGCACGTGGCGTCGACACCATCAACGCATGCAGAAGTGCGGTAGCGACCAGCGCTGCGATCGCGGCACTGAGGGCAAGCGAGCCGGCTTGGGAATTCCCCGGCATGCGCTCCGGTGTGATGACCGGAGTGTCGAGGATTCCCCGCACGATCAGTAGTCCGACGACCGCGGCCAGGGCCGCGACGAGCGCAGTTGCGGCCCCGCCCGCCCACAGTCGTTTTGCATTGACGGCGGGAGTCGCCGGACTGTCTGGTTGGAACTGGCTCATCGAGAGACTCCTTCACCGATACCGGATAGGGCTGTCCTTCCGAACTGTATGCGTTTCGGGACGGCCCACATTCACCCTCGACGGGTGAAAAGTACGGTGTTCTCGACTCTTCGACGGTGCCGGGGCTACGCCGGGACGGGCGGCCACACCGGGGCAATGCTCCACGGGCGCGCCACCTCGAGCTGCGACGCAACCCGGATCAGCAAATCTTCACGCCCGAACGCACCCACCAACTGCACGCCGATAGGAACGCCGGCCGTGTCATGACCCATCGGCAAGGAAATCGCAGGCTGACCTGAACTGTTGAACGGACTGGTCAAACCGCTGTACCCGGCCGAATGCTCCCAGATCGACATGGGATTTGCCGTATCGAGCAGACCGAGCGGAGCTGCCGGTCGAGCCATCGTCGGCGTCAGCAACAGGTCGTGATCGACAAAGAACGCACCGATCACCTGGGCTGCCCGCTCGAGTTCCTGCAATGCCTTGACGACGTTCGTCGCACTTTCGGACTTCGCGCGGTCGTAGATCATCCGAGCCATCGGCTCGAGGTCGTCGTCGCGGATTGCGCGGTTCAGGGCCTCGAGTCGTTCGTCGACCTCGATCGTCATCGGAATGCCCATCAACACCGAAAGCCCGGCAGTGAGCGCATCGAGCGGAAAGTTCGGGGCACTCTCGG
This sequence comes from Rhodococcus sp. AQ5-07, assembly GCF_009707305.1. NCBI lineage: Bacteria > Bacillati > Actinomycetota > Actinomycetes > Mycobacteriales > Nocardiaceae > Rhodococcus > Rhodococcus sp. AQ5-07. The sequence goes on from NZ_CP046099.1 coordinate 3,756,391, forward strand.
TGACATCGTGACCGAGGTCTTCGAGCAGGCCGGCAACACTGGTTGTGACGGCCGAGCACTGCGGGTCCACCGGGGTCCCATCAGGAAGAGTGTTACTCAGACCGATCCGCAACCGTCCGGGATCCGCACCCACTTCCTCGATGTACGGCCGCTTCGGCGCCAGGATCACGTAAGGATCACCGACAGTCGGCCCGGCGGAGAGATCGAGAAGCAGTGCAGTGTCGCGGACACTTCGGGTGAGTGCGTGATGAACACTCATCGGCGACGAGAACAGCGTGCGCGCCGGTGCCGTCGGAGTACGTCCACGGCTGGGCTTGAGGCCTACCAAGCCACAGGCCGATGCGGGAATACGGATCGATCCACCGCCGTCACTGGCATGGCCGCCGGGCACGATCCCGACGGCAACAGCTACAGCTGTGCCACCCGAAGATCCGCCGGGTGAACGATCAAGGGCATAAGGGTTGCGGGTAGGCCCGAACAGCGCAGGTTCGGTACTCGCATTCTTACCGAACTCCGGGGTGTTCGTCTTGCCGATGACAACCAGACCAGCCTCACGGTACCGCTCCACGAGCGTCGAATCTTTTTCTGCCACAGCATCGGCGAACAATCGAGATCCGTTGGTGCTCGGCAATCCTGCGACGTCCATGCCCAGGTCTTTGATCACGAACGGGACGCCGTGCAGTGGACCTTCCGGCAAGCCGCCTGATACCTCGTTGCGTGCCTCCTCGCGACGCTCACTGATCACCGCGTTGACTGCCGGGTTGCGCTCGTCGAGTCTGTCCAGGCTGAACTCGAGAACTTCCTTAGCGGAGACGTCGCCGCTCTTGATCGCTTCGGCCAGGCCGGTCATGTCGTTGTTGTCGAACAAATCCTGCATCGATGCCCTCATCACTCGTGTCGAACTCTGCCGATAGTGAGGTCCGTCATACCAACCATGGCGAAGGCGTAGCTTTGAAATTCCGCTTGGCGGGACCGGCCCACCGATTCAGCCTTACAGAATCAAGCCCTGCCGCCGCGCTTCCACAACTGCTTCGTGCCGACTGCGGACGTCGAGTTTTCCCATCAGATTCCGCATGTACGTCTTGATCGTTTCGACGCTCAGGGACAACCTCTCGGCGATCTCGGCATTGCGCAGTCCCAGAGCTACGTAGCCCATCACCTCCCGCTCGCGGGGCGACAGGACAACGGTGTTCGCGACTGGAGTGTTCGCGGAAGGTTTCGGCGACGCCAACGCCCGCAACTTTGCCTCGACGGCGAGGACCTGCGCGCTGAGAGCCATGTCCTCGAGGTTCGCCGCGATCTCGCCGAGCGCCAGGACGCTCTCGGTCAACCCTTCGGATATCTGGGCATCGCGATTCGAACCATGTTCCACCGCAGCGGTATCGAGCATCGCCACCCGACGATCCACTTCGTCGCGAATCTCGAATTCGCGGGCCAACGCGTACGACGATCGCATCATCGTCTCGGCGATCACGTCGCCGATCGGCAGGTTGGCGCGCAGTCCTCCGTAGATCGCTCCGCGAGTAACCCCGCGTACGACGATCGGGACTGCCATCAAGGATTCGATGGCTTCGGTGCCCACTTCGTAGTCGTAGTCGTGGGTGATGTGCGACGAGTTCGCGTAGTCCTGCACCGCGCCCGGTCGTTGTTCTGCGATCGCACGACCACCCAGTCCGCATTCGGCGTCGATCTTCAAATTTCGCAGGATGTTGCTACGAGTCCCGACGTAGCCGGTGATGGTCAGCGACCGGTCGTCGACACAACCGCCGAACAGAACCGGCAACTCGGTTCGAGGGTGCAGTCGACGCAGTTCGGCGCGCAACGCGTCGTCGTCGCTCGGTCTCAGTACCCTGCTCACTCTCACCTCCACATACCCAATTCAGAGGGTAGCGGCACCTTTGACTGGGCAATAGCGTGCATCCAGGCCATTTGTAGTGCCGATCACAACTACCGTGACACCAACCGTGTCACGTCGCCTTCGGAGGAACCGTGTCTGTCTCGACAGCTCTCGCAGCCAACAACACCCCGCTCAGTCCGCTGCGCTTTCTCGAGCGCAGCGCTGCGGTGTTCCCCGATCGCACCGCCGTCATTCACGGCGACCGGAGCTACACGTACCGAGAGTTCGGTGACGAGGTCGCAGCGCTGGCCCGTGTCCTGCGTCAACGCATTCAGCCCGGTGACCGCGTTGCGTACCTGGCGCCGAACGTTCCCGAGATGCTGTTCGCGCATTTTGCCGTCCCACTCGCCGGCGGAGTCCTGATCGCCCTGAACTCACGCCTCGCCGGTCCCGAACTCGAGTACATCCTCGATCACTCGGGAACCACGATCCTGTTCGTCGACTCCGAATTCGTCGGCTCGGTCACCTCGTCCAAGGCGAACGTGACGAGCCTGCGCGAGATCATCGAGATCCCGGACTCCACCGTGCCCTACCCGGAGGTTCCCACCGGAATCGTCACCGGGCAGTACGCCGATCTGATTGCCGAAGGTCAGGCTCTCGCCGATCAGCCACTGTACTGGGGCGTCGACGACGAGCAGCAGTGCATCGCCATCAACTACACCTCTGGCACCACCGGAAAACCCAAGGGCGTCATGTACTCCCACCGCGGGGCATACCTGAACTCGCTCGGCGAGACATTCCACAACGGCTTCGACGGAGCGACGAAGTATCTGTGGACACTGCCGATGTTCCACTGCAACGGGTGGTGCACGCCGTGGGCCGTCACTCAGGCCGCGGGCACACATATCTGCCTGCGCGCGGTCCGCGCCGACGCGATCTGGGACGCCATCGACAATCTGGGCGTGACGCATCTGTGCGGCGCTCCTACCGTCTGCTCCACCATCGCCGACGCGGACCAGGCCCACAAGGTCGAAGCCCTGCGCATCACCACCGCCGGCGCTCCCCCGTCACCGACGATCATCGGAAAACTCGAAGACATCGGTGTCACCGTCGTCCACGTCTACGGTCTCACCGAGGTATACGGCCCGTACACGATCTGCGAGTACCAGGAAGCCTGGGACGACAAGCCGCAGTCCGAGCGCGCCGCACTTCTTTCCCGTCAGGGAGTCGGCATGGTGCAGGCCGAAAATGCTCGCGTTGTCGATGCCGAGATGAACGACGTTCCCGCCGACGGCCAGACCATGGGTGAGATCGTGCTCCGCGGCAACAACGTGATGCTCGGTTACTACCGTGACGAGGCCGCGACCGCCGAAGCATTTGCCGGTGGTTGGTTTCATTCCGGCGACCTCGGCGTCATGCATCCCGACGGTTACATCCAGCTCAAGGACCGCGCGAAGGACATCATCATATCGGGCGGTGAGAACATCTCCACCGTCGAGGTGGAGCAGGCGATCATGAGTCACCCTGCCGTGATCGACGTGGCAGTCGTCGGCGTTCCCGACGAGAAGTGGGGCGAGCGCCCGAAGGCATTCGTGGTGCTGGGCAAGGGATTACAGGCTTCCGCCGAAGATATCGTCGAGCACACCCGTGCATTGCTGGCCGGGTACAAGGTTCCCCGCGACATCGTCTTTCCACTCGACCTTCCTCGCACCCCGACCGGCAAGGTTCTCAAGTTCCAATTGCGTGCGTCGAAGTAATTCGGCCGTAGGGTCTCAGCGCACCGAAGTGTGACGTCGGCGCAGATCGACAGGTTGCCCGTCCGAAGGGAACGGCAAGGACGTGAAGTCGAGCGGAGCGACGTAATCTGCGTCGACGTTCCAGTCGAAGCGCATGAGGAGGTGGTGCATGATTGCCTTGATCTCGGCGCCGGCAAAGTGCATTCCCAGACATTTGTGCACTCCACCGCCGAACGGTTCCCACGCGTACCGATGAACCTTGTCTTCGCGTCGATTCTCGGCGAAACGTTCGGGATCGAAACGCTCGGGATCAGGCCAGTACTGCGCCATGTGGTGCGTGAAGTGAGGGGCGACAGAAACATACGTTCCCGCAGGCACGAAGTGACCCCGTACTTGAGTGTCGCGGACCGCTCGCCGCGCCATGACCGGTACGGGAGAGACGAGTCGGAGGCATTCCTTCATCACCAGGTCAAGGCTGCTCAGGCCGTCGAGATCTGCATAGCTGGGCGTCGAGGTCCCCAGAGCGAGCGACTCGGCACGGCACCTGTCCTGCCACTTCGGATGTTGACCTAGATATTGCATCATCGTGGAAAGGGTGATCGTCGAAGTGTCGTGTGCGGCCATCAGGAGGAAGATCATATGGTCGATCACTTCGTCGTCACTGAAGCGTTGTCCTGCTTCGGATTCGATGTGACAGAGCACGGAGAACAAATCATCGGTTGCGCGAGCTCGACGCGCCGGCAGGTAGCGACGAAAGAAGTCTTCGAGGACCCGGCGGCCGTCGAGTCCTCGCTTCCATCTGGTCCCCGGCACGCGGTAGCGGACCAGAGAAGTAGCCGCCTGCACACAATCCACGAAAGCCTTTTTCACCGAAGATATTTCGCTTTCGGTACTTCCTTCCGCACCGCCCATGAAGATGTCGGTGGCGAGATCGAGGGTGAGTGTCTTCAGCGCTGTGTATGCACGAAATCCGTCAGTGGGGGTCCATGTGTCGAGCGCCGAGTCGATTGCCGGATTGAGAACGTCGACAGACTTCTCGATCCGAGTCCGAGTGAACGCCTGCTGCATGATTCGACGATGCCGTAGATGTTCTTCCGAATCGAGAAGCATCAGCCCACCGTGAAAAAAGGGGCCGATAAGCACCGACCAGCCGTCGCTGTTCACAAAAGCCCGATCTTTGTTCTGCAGCACTTCCTGGCACGCGTCGGGTCCGAGAACAGCGATCCACTGCCGACCGACCATCGAGAACCAAGAGACCTCGCCGTATCGATCCCAGTTCTCTTGCATCAATGCGAGTGGATCGCGGATGTATGCAAGAGCGTGCCCGACGAGAGGCAGCCCGGAACGGCCCGAAATCGGGTGCAACTGCGAGTTCACGGGGGGACGAGCCAGGATCTTGGACACTGCGACCTCTACTCTCGCTCAATCTGACAGTGCATCCTGTCAGATGGACTGTAGTCTGCGTCACAGTGGTTGCGTCTGTCAATATCGACCTATGACTTCTCCGACGCCGCGGCGGTATGCCGGCCTCAGCGGCGACCAGCGCTCAGCATTGCGGCGCGAGAGCTTGCTAGAGGCAGGGCTGGAACTATTCGCTGTCGCAGGCAGTCGAGGCGCCACGATGACCGCGATCTGTGCGCGAGCCAAGTTGACGGAACGCTACTTTTACGAAAGTTTTTCCAGCAGAGACGAACTGCTGAAAACAATCCTGGACGGAATTGCCGACGAGGTTCGCGACGCCGGCCTGACCGCACTACGAGCGAGCGACGGAACGCTCGAGCAGCGCGTACGAGATGCCATCACGTCGTTCGTCACCCTCCTCACCGACGATCCCCGCAAGGGGCGTGTGGCAATGATCGAATCCGCTGCATACGAGCCCCTTCGCGCACACCGGCGCGCGGTACTGCACGGCTTCGCGCAAATGGTCGCGGACGAAGCCTCGCGAATGTACGGCGACCGAGCTTGGCCATCTCATCAAGGTCAGATCAACGGACTGCTCTTCGTCGGAGGCCTTGCCGAATTGGTCACCGCGTGGCTGAACGAGGAGATCGCTATTACCCCTGACGAGATCGTCGAGGCGGCAACCTACCAATTCACGTCCACCGCACACCGTTGAGATGGAACCGATCGGCATGCGGTTGCTGCCCGCCACACCGGAATGGCGCGAACAGGCGCAATACTTGTCCCCATGAGTGAACGCGCAGACCTGCCCGGAACTGACCCCACGCAGTTTCGGGTACACGTCGCGTCTCAAGCGATCCGGTTGTTCTCGGAGAACGGGTACGAAGCCACCACCGTCGAGCAGATCGCCGCTGCCGCCGGTGTGTCGCGCCGGACGTTCTTCCGGCAGTTCCGCTCCAAGGAAGACGTGATCTTCGCCGATCACGAGTCCCTCCTCGAACACGTGGCCGAGTTCCTCGCGTCCGATTCCGCCGACCCCTGGGCGTCGGTGTGCGAGGCAGCGGGACTGGTCTTCGATTTCTTCCGCCGGAACCGTGACCTGTCGATGCGGCGATACCGCGTCGTACAGCATGTTCCGGCTCTTCGCGACCGCGAACTCGTCACCGGATTCCGCTATGAGCGCCTCTTCGTCGACTACCTGCGCAGCGCTGTTCCCCGCGAACCGGTCCTCGAGGTTGTCGGTTTTGCCGCAGCTGTCACCGCGTGCCACAACTACCTCTTGCGAAGCATGATCAAAGGCGACGAAGACGCCACAGCCGAAGCGCTGAGCCAGGCATTGCTCGACGTTCGGCGGACGTACGGCGTGGCACCCGGGTCCAAGACCAGCACGCCAGAATCGAAGTCTGTGCTGGTAGTAGCATTTCCCCCGGGCACGTCCGCCGAGGAGATCAGCAGAAAAATCCACGAACAACTCGGCTGACACCGCTCGTGCACCGGAACTTCACACTCCCATCCCTTGACCTGGCACTCAGTGCCGTGTTTGACTGGGGTCATTGGCACCGGTCTGTCCGCGAATCTCGTCGGTAACGCCGGAGCCGCACCGACCGCCTTCAAGCAACCTTCACCAAGGAGCGTTCCCATGGCAGGAAACCCGGATTTCAATCTCTTCGCACTGAACGAAGAGCACGACGAACTGCGGGCTGCTATCCGCGGACTCTCCGAGAAGGAAATCGCGCCGTACGCCAAGGACGTCGACGAGAACGCACGATTCCCCGAGGAAGCGCTCACCGCCCTCAACGCGTCTGGCTTCAACGCCATCCACGTTCCCGAGGCTTACGACGGCCAGGGCGCCGACTCCGTCGCCACCTGCATCGTCATCGAGGAAGTCGCCCGCGTCTGTGGCTCCTCCTCGCTGATCCCCGCCGTGAACAAGCTCGGCACCATGGGCCTGATCCTCAAGGGTTCCGAAGAGCTCAAGTCCAAGGTGCTCCCGGATCTGGTCAACGGCGGAATGGCGTCGTACGCGCTGTCCGAGCGTGAAGCCGGATCCGACGCGGCCTCGATGCGCACCCGTGCGAAGGCTGATGGTGACGACTGGATCCTCAACGGCTCCAAGTGCTGGATCACCAACGGCGGCAAGTCGACCTGGTACACCGTCATGGCTGTCACAGATCCCGACAAGGGTGCAAACGGCATCTCCTCCTTCATGGTCCACAAGGACGACGAGGGCTTTGTCGTCGGACCGAAGGAAAAGAAGCTCGGCATCAAGGGCTCCCCCACCGCTGAGCTGTACTTCGAGAACTGCCGCATCCCCGGCGACCGCATCATCGGCGAACCGGGCACCGGCTTCAAGACGGCACTCGAGACCCTCGACCACACGCGTCCCACCATCGGCGCTCAGGCTGTCGGCCTGGCCCAGGGCGCACTCGACGCGGCTCTGGCATACACCAAGGATCGCAAGCAGTTCGGCAAGTCCATCAGCGACTTCCAGGCTGTTCAGTTCATGCTCGCGGACATGGCAATGAAGGTCGAAGCCGCACGTCTGATGGTCTACACCTCCGCTGCTCGCGCCGAGCGCGGCGAGAAGAACCTCGGTTTCATCTCCGCTGCGGCGAAGTGCTTCGCTTCGGACGTTGCCATGGAGGTCACCACCGACGCCGTGCAGCTGTTCGGTGGCGCCGGCTACACCACCGACTTCCCGGTCGAGCGCATGATGCGCGACGCCAAGATCACGCAGATCTACGAAGGCACAAACCAGATTCAGCGCGTCGTGATGTCGCGTGCGCTACTGAAGTAGGGCCTCCGGCCCTGTGCGCGGTCAGGCAGTCCATAGACTCCTTAACCGCGCACGGGGGCTTGACCCCTGTCTGAAGAATCTTGAGGAGAATCGTGGAACTCGTAGGCGTAATCGGCGGCGGCACCATGGGTGCCGGCATTGCCGAAGTTTGTGCAAAAGCCGGTAGCTCGGTACTGGTGCTCGAAACCAAGGAAGAATTTGCCGCCGCTGCTCGCGAACGGATCGCCAAGTCGATCAACCGCGGCGTAGCCAAGGGCAAGATCACGCAGGAAGACGCCGACGCCGCCATCGCACGCGTTCGCGTCACCCTGGACATGGAAGAGTTCGCCGATCGCGACCTGGTGATCGAGGCGGCTCCCGAGATCGAAGCTCTCAAGTACGAGATCTTCGGCAAGCTCGACAAGATCGTCAAGCCTGCAGGCATTCTGGCGACCAACACCTCGTCGATCCCCGTCATCAAGATCGCCAAGGCCACCTCGCGCCCCGGCCAGGTTGTCGGCGTTCACTTCTTCAACCCCGTGCCGGTCATGCCGCTCGTGGAGATCGTGGTCAGCCTCACGACGTCCGAAGAGACCGTCCTCGCCGTCACCGACTACGCCAAGAACACCTTGCGCAAGAAGACGGTTCGCGCGGGCGACCGCTCGGGCTTCATCGTCAACGCTCTGCTCATCCCTTACCTGTGCCAGGCAGTCCGGATGCTCGAATCCGGCTACGCCACAGCAGAAGACATCGACGAGGCCATGAAGGGCGGCTGCGGCTACCCGATGGGTCCGCTGACGCTGCTCGACACCGTCGGTCTCGACATTGCCCTCGCAGCGGCAGAGTCCCTGTACGCGGAATTCGCAGAACCGCACTACGCTCCGCCGGCGCTGCTTCGCCGCATGGTCGACGCCGGTCGTCTCGGCAAGAAGACCGGTCGCGGGTTCTACGAATACGCCTGAGTCCGACCGCTTCACTCTTCCGGCCCCTCACCTGTTGCAGGTGAGGGGCCGGAGTTGTTTTTCGGACAGATCTTGTCGAATCGATTGACAAATTCGTGTAGCGCGGCAAAAGTCATCATGTGACAACAACCGTTGTCACATGATGGCAGGCGGAGGGGCACCCAGATGAGCAGCGATGCGGACACCGGTACTCGTCGGCCGAAGCCCCGGGAACTACCCAAGTCCCGAGAACTGCGAGCCGATCCGATCGGCCCCGGCTCCCTGACATGGACACACTTCGGCGACGTTCGCGGCCTGCTGTACCTCGGACGCGCAGGCACCCTGCAGAACATGCACCCCGCGGTAAGCGGAGCACTGCAAGATCATTCGAATTTCTTCGACAACCCGCTCGACCGCCTGTTCCGCTCACTGCCGCCCATCTACGGCGTCGTGTACGACCGGACCGAAGAGGGCACAGGCACGCTCGTTCGCAACTTCCACACCGATCTCAAAGGAATCGACGAAACCGGCGGGCGCTACCACGCCCTCACTCCTGACACTTTCTGGTGGACACACGTCACGTTCTTCGAGGTGATTCTCGATTTCAACGAGCGATTCGCGTACAAGAAGTTCACGCAGGAGCAGAAGGACCAACTTGTCCGTGAGGCCGTAACCTGGTGGCGCTGTTACGGACTCACCGATCGGCAGGCTTTCGACGACTACGCCAGCTTCCGCATGTACTGGGAAGACATGCTCGACAACCAGTTGATCAACACCCACACCACGAAGTGGTCGACACACATCGCCGAGCACGACATCGCACCGGCTCCGAAGGTTCCGACATGGCTGTGGCGTCTTAGCTCTCGCCCCACGATGGCCGTGGCGAACTGGATCGGCAAGGCACTGATGCCGGAGAAGGCACGCAAGACCCTTGAATGGGAATGGACTCCGCGCGACGAACGGATGTACTTCTGGTTCGCCCGCTTCCTGACATTGACAGATCGGTTCTGGCATCTGCTGCCGCTACGACTGCGGTATGCACCGCGCGCCTACTCGGGCATCCGCGCGCAGGGTCTGTGAGCACTCGTCGGTAGGCTGGAGTGCGTGCCAGCCCAACTCCCCTCCGACGCGATCAGTGTCCGCGTGGACAGCTGGACGTGGGCGGTTCGGCTGTTCAAGACACGCTCGCAGGCGGCGACCGCCTGCCGATCGGGACACGTTCGGGTCAATGGAACGTCGGCAAAGGCGGCTCAGCAGGTGAAAGCCGGCGACGAGGTGCGGGTGCGTGTATCCGGCATCGAACGCATTGTCGTCGTGGTCAAGCCGATCACGAAGCGAGTCAGCGCGGTGCTGGCCGCCGATTGCCTGCAGGACAATTCGCCACCCCCACCACCGCCCGAACTGATTGCGTCCATTCCGCGACGTGATCGCGGCGCCGGCAGACCGACCAAGCGCGAGCGACGTGACCTCGAGAAGTTGCGCGGCCTCGAGCCCTGATTGCTACCTCGAAACAGGCTGACGCAGAACCGTCTTCAGTTTCTCGGGCGGCGTCCGGCGCGCATCACTGAGGTAGATCTCGTGATGATCGCCGTTGAAACTGAAGCCGTTCGACGGGATGAACGTGTTGTGCAAGCGGTCCAGGGTGGGAGCTTCGTCGTCGTAGGAACCTACGTGAAGAATCTGGACGGACAGGCCCTCCTCCAATTCGAGGAACCTGACCTTGTCCAGAGCGGCCACGTTCTTCTTGGCCCGGACGGCTTTGGCTCGGACTGCTGCAATCGCCGCAGACAGTTCGGCCGCCGTGATCCACTCCGGTTGCGAGATCATCATCGTCCAATCCCACGACGCCTTGTCCCGTGTCACGAACACCTCGGGGTCATCTGCCCGCCACAACCCTTCCAGCGGGCCAACGACGAAGTCGCGATCCAATTCCTTCTTGCTCGCGAATTTTGCCGAGTAGGACACCGAATACAGCGCTTCGAGCGCCTCGGAGTACTCGGTGGCAGTGTTGGGGTCGCCGTGACCGTCGACGGCGAAGTAGCCGAAGCGGGGAACGGTCACGAGGGCAAAATCGCGGCGCCCAGGCGAGTAGAGATCCTTGTATGCCTTCTTGACGTCGTACTTCTCCATGCGCCACCCACCTGATCACTGGCCGAGTTTCAACGTTCGGAAACCTATCCGAGAACACCGACATCCCGATAGCGGACCACTGTCCCCTTGTTAATAGACCAGTGGACCTTTACTCTGGACGGGGTGACTACACCCCAGGCGACCGACGTCGCTCGAGTTCCGCGCCGCAGACCGTTGCGGATCGTTGCCATATCCGCGATTGTCGCGTCGATCTTGGCTCTGTTGTTCGTGTACCCGTGGTGGAGCTTGTTCATCCGGCCGGACTGGCCGACGGCGGTGGCAGTTTTCGGCACCGTTCTGTTTGCCACCCTCTTGATCGCCCTGCCTGCCAGTATGGTGCTCAGCCACGGACACACCGACCGCGATCCAGTTCGCCTGATCGGCGACGCCCTCCTCGGAATCATCTGGGTCGTGTTCGTGTGGACCCTGCTCGGCGAAGTTCTGAGGCTCGGACTGCTCGTCGGCGGCGTGGATGACCCGCTTCGATCGAGAATTGTCGCCGTTGCCGCACTGATCATCTCGGCCCTTCTGCTGATCTGGGGCTACCGGGAAGCCATGAGACTGCCACGGATCAAGCAGGTCGACGTCACCATCCCCCGCCTTGGTGCGGGGATGGACAAACTTCGGGTAGTCGCGATCACCGACACTCACTTCGGGCCGATCAATCGCGAGAAGTGGTCCGAGCGCGTGATCGCGGCAGTCAACGATCTCGACGCCGACATCGTGGCCCACGTCGGTGACATCGCCGACGGAACGGTAGAGCAGCGCCTCGGCCAAGCGACCCCCCTCGCATCGGTCGAAGCCGGGCTCGCTCGCGTCTACGTGACCGGCAATCACGAGTACTTCCACGAGGCTCAGGAGTGGCTCGACTACATGACCTCGATCGGCTGGGACGCGCTGCACAACCGCCACCTCGTCGTCACCAAGGGCGGAGACAGACTGGTCATCGCCGGAGTCGACGATGCGACAGCGTTGGGATCGAAACTGGACGGGCACGGCGCGAACTTCGACATGGCCCTGGCCGGCTCCGACCCCGAATCGCCGATCCTGATGCTCGCCCACCAACCGAAGCAGGTTACTCAGTCCGCTTCCGCGGGAGTGGATCTGCAGCTCGCCGGTCATACCCACGGCGGACAGATCTGGCCCTTCAACTTTCTGGTGAAACTCGATCAACCGTCGGTGCACGGGCTTACCAGGCACGGAGAACGTACGCAGCTGTACACCAGCCGGGGAACCGGATTCTGGGGTCCACCCTTCAGGGTGTTCGCACCGAGCGAGATAACCGTTCTGACGCTGCACAGCGCCTGATCGTTCTCAGCTCGTTCGGATTGCCGCTCGCGCCGACAACCCGACGAGCTGGTTGATCAGACCTTCACGCAGGCCGACTGCGAACATGTCGGAGGCCGGGGGCGCCTGCATCTCGTTCAGTACGACGACCATGGATTCAGTCGGCTCGGCAGTCGGCCACAAGCCGGCAACGATCACCAGGGTTACCTTGGCGAATTGAGCGGCGTCGCCCTCCGAGAGATGGGGCAGTTGCGAATGAACCAGCGACGCAAACCTTCCCGAGTTGACCGTCGCCCGCTTCTTGAAGTCACGGGCGAAGTCGACGGAGATGTTTCTTTCGAGGACACCGGCCATGACACTCATCAACTCGCACAGTAACCGCTGTGAGACAAGCGATTCCGCAACCGCGGATGCCACATAAATTTCAGCGGCAAACGGTGAGTCGCCACCGGTCGGAGTCAACGATTCGGACAACCCGTCCAGCCACGCTACCCAGTTCTCGTCGAGCACTTCGAGAAAGATGGCCTCGCGACTGTCGAAGTATCGGAGCACGTTCGACTTCGCGAGGCCGACGCTCTCACTGAGCTCACGCAGGCTGATGTCTGCGACTGGCTTGGACCCGAGCATCGCGCGAGCTGCGTCGAGAATCGCGCACCGACGTGCTTCGATCTGCTCGGGCCTGCGCGCGCGCTGGAATCCATGGGTCGCCACCATCACGCAAGATTATCAGACCATCGTTCTATTGTTTGCTGTACTGCGGGTCAATTGTCCGAAGGTGCATGCTGCGCCACGACTCCCCTCGACGCCAGTTCGCGACGCAGCGAATCGGTATCGACGGACGCGAGATCGACTTGGTGCGTGCGGGTGGCCAAAGCTCGGACCTCCACGGACAGATCTGCCACCTGCTTACGCGTCGCGACCTGCCCTGCCTCGTCCTGTTCCGCCACTCGCTCGACCAACCAGGAAGCGAGTGTGGCAGTCACGATGCCCAGCAATGCAATTCCGCCGATCATCAACGCTCCGGCGATCAGGCGCCCGGTTGTAGTGACAGGAGCCATGTCTCCGTAACCGACGGTCGTAACCGTCTCCATCGCCCACCACAACGCCGTCCCGTGCGACGTGATGGCGGCGCCCTCAGCGTGCCGCTCGGCGTCGAGCATGGCCAGTGCCGCGACACCGATCAGCAAGGCCGTGGCCCCGGTGGCGTAGACAACCACTCGCCCACGCAAGCTTTGCCCGCTCGAGCGGTGGACTATTGCAAGCAGGGTGACCAACCGAAGGAGGCGCAAGGGACGCAGCATGGGTAACACCACCATCGCCAAATCCAAGAGATGCCTGACGAACCAGCGACCGCGTGCAGGAGCCAACCACAGGCGAACTGCGTAGTCGACAGCAAATACGACCCACGCGGCCCACATGATCCATTCGGTCAGGCGATGCGGGAAGCCAGTCGGTTGCGCCAGGACTTGGTACGCGTACGCCACCAAGAACAGGCAGGCCGCAGCGGTCAAGGGGATGTCGGTGGTGAGCTGCCACCGCTTCGACGTCCACGCAGTGCGGTGGTGCACCGACCTCCTTGATTCGTTCATCCGAGAAGTCTTACACCACTGCTACCGCGTGACCGGCAGAACCAACTCAGATCCGAGTGTGCGTCAAGATGTTGAGCGCCATGGGAACTGCCTCGATCGTGATGGGCAACGGCCCCACCCGATCACCGTCCGCGTAGGCGATGATGCCCTCGGAGACCAACCGCACCTTCCTCGACCGATACGTCTGTACCGCATCCAAGGAGACGTGAGTTCCCTTGTACACCCGCGGAAACAGGCGCACCAGACGCAACCTCGAACCGTGCCCGACGACGGTCAGATCCAGCAACCCATCAGACTTCGACGCGCCCGGAGTGATGAGCATGCCGCCACCGTACGAGCGCCCGTTGCCGACAGCCACGAGCGTCGCGTCCACCGTGATGACCTCGTCGTCGAGTTCGATCCGGTACGGCAGCGGCTTCATCTTCGCCAACTCGGCGAGCATCGCCAAGTTGTAGCGCATCGGTCCCTTGGGCCACGACATCCGATTGGCCCGTTCACTGACCAGCGAATCGAATCCGCTGGCGATGATCGTTCCCGACCAGACGACGGAACCGTCGGCAAGCGTGATCTTCGCCAGGTCGGACTGCTGCACGACGCCGTCGGCGATCACATCGGCGGCTGCCTCGGGATCGCCTGTGGGAATGCCGAACTCACGGGCGTGATCGTTACCGGTGCCCGCCGGGATGAGCCCGATAGGAGTATCGGTCAACGCGGCAGCCTGCAATCCGATGCTGATGGCACCGTCACCGCCGACCACCACCAGCGCGTCGGTACCCTCCTCGATCGCACGACGCGCCAACTTCTTGGCGTCGTCGGCATCGGTTCCGATGATCTCGGTGACGGCAACTCCCCGAGCACGCAGTCGCGCAACACCTTTGCGTCCGGCTGCAGGCGCGTGACCATGTCCCGCCATCGGATTGATCAGGACGGTAACCTTCTCGATCTGACTGCGGGTTTCGGTCACGGAATCAGCTTTCCAGGATTGAGGATGCCGGCAGGGTCCACTGCATTCTTCACTGCGCGAAGGATATTCGCGCCCAATTCGCCGATCTCGTCCTTCATCCACGGGCGATGGTCAGCTCCGACTGCGTGATGATGGGTGATCGTGCCACCGGCGGCGATGATCGCATCGCCAGCGGCAGTTTTCGCCTTGTGCCACTGAGCGATCGGATCCTCGGTCTGCGCGCTGACTACTGTGAAGTACAGCGAAGCACCGGTCTTGTAGGTGTGCGAAATGTGGCACATCACGAGCGGCTGAGTCCCCTGCTCGACGAGAGCCTTGGTCAGCGCTTCGGTGACCGAGGAGCGCAGGTTCGCGAGGTTACCCCAGGTGGTTGCTGTCTCGAGGGTTTCACACAGTGCGCCGACGTCGAGAAGAGCGTCACGCAGATACGGCGCATCGAATCGCCCGTGTTCCCAACTGTTTCCGGGCTCCTCACCGAGCGAAGTCCCACCGTGAGCGGTGAGAATTGCTCGGGCCTCCGCCACCCGTTCAGCGGTGTGCGAAGCGGTGCCCTCGTAGGTGGTGATGCCGAGGCAACCACCCGTGAAAGCGTTCTCGCCGATCTTGTCGGTAGTCGCCAGATTCACGCCACTCTCGGCCTCGTCGGACAACCGCAATACTGTCGGAGCCGATCCTTCCTGGACCAGCTCACGCAATGCTGCTGCGCCGGTGGCGAAGTCGGGGAAGCTCCACCCTTCGCGCACGGTGGTCTCGGGCAGGCGGTGAACCCGCACACGCACGTGCGTGATGACGCCGAATGTCCCCTCGGAGCCGACAAAAAGCTCACCCAGATCGGGGCCTGCGGCAGATGCCGGCGCACGCCCGGTCTCGATCACACCACTCGGGGTGACAACGGTGAGGCCCTGAACCATGTCCTCGAAACGTCCGTATCCAGCCGACGCCTGCCCCGAAGAACGGGTGGCGGCAAACCCGCCCAGAGTGGCGAACAGGAAGCTCTGCGGGAAGTGCCCGACCGAGAAACCGTGCTCACGCAGAAGCTCCTCGGCGCGTGGGCCGGTGGTTCCGCCGCCGAACGTCGCGATGCCCGATTCCTCGTCCAACCCGACGAGCTGATCGAACCTGCGCAGATCGAGAGATAGAACTGCGTCGAACCCGTCACGAATGGGATCGAGCCCGCCGACGACGCTGGTGCCACCACCGAACGGGACCACTGCGATCCGGTTGGCAGAGCAGTATCGGAGAACATGCTCGACCTCTGCGTCTGTCCCTGGAGTGACGACTGCGTCCGGTGCGTCCTGCGGCTCGGCGCTACGACGGCGAAGCAGATCCGGGGTGCTCTTGCCACCGGCCCGAAGGATTCGATCCGAATCCTCGGTGCTGACGTACTCGGCCCCGACCAGCCCAGCCAGCGCCTCGACGTGCGACTGAGCCAGGGCGGACGGAGTCACCTGAACGTCTTCGATGGCGAGGCGCGAGCGAGTCGGTGCGGACACACCGAGAAATCCGGTCAACAATGATGTGACTGCGTCCGACAGTTCACGCTTCTTGGCCGGATCGCCCCAGGCGTCCCACTGCATCGGCGGTTGCAAGGCAGACTTTTCGGTGCTCATAGACACTAGTGTTACATATTTGTGTGATGTGTAAACATCCCGGTTGATCGAGCTGTCGATCAACCCATCGTCTTGGATCCGTCGATGGCTTCACGAAGCATGTCTGCGTGGCCCGCATGCTGGGCCGTCTCGGCGATGATGTGCAGCAATGCGCGCCGCGCTGACCAGCGAGC
Source organism: Rhodococcus sp. AQ5-07 (assembly GCF_009707305.1). Lineage (NCBI taxonomy): Bacteria > Bacillati > Actinomycetota > Actinomycetes > Mycobacteriales > Nocardiaceae > Rhodococcus > Rhodococcus sp. AQ5-07. The sequence goes on from NZ_CP046099.1 coordinate 3,772,835, forward strand.
GCCGGCTTCGAACCACGGAGCGCTCGGAAGTGGATGAGAGATGTCGAGGCTGTCCAGCGAGGCCACCAACTGGTCGGTCCTGGCCGCGATCCCTTCATACTCGGAAACGATGCTTGCCAAGGTTTCACCCTCGACCATGGCAAATTCGTTCGCCCGTTCCTGTTGCATCTCTTCCGACCACTGGGTCGGGTCGAAGTCCCCGCCAAGTCCGGCCGGCCCTTCCAGAATGAAGTCGACCCAACCCTTCTCCGCCTGACCCACATGCTTGATCAATCCGCCTAGGCACAGTTCGCTCACGGTCGGCCTCGAAGCAGCCTGCTCGTCGGTGAGGTCCTTGACCGTGAAGAGAAGGAATTCACGATGTTGACGCAGGCTCTGGAGGAGATCCGCGCGCTCGCCGGTGACGGTGGTGGTCGGTGCGTTCATGATGTTTTTCCTTCGCTCGTGGGTTCTTTGCCCTGTGAGAACTACGTTAGAAGTCATTGCGGACAGAAACGGTCCTCATTAGAAAACGATCAAAGAAAAAACTCCCGGCACTCACCAATGAGGGTGAGTGCCGGGAGTTCGAGCGAGCTAGAACGAGATCAGACTGTGCGGGCCAAACGATCGGCCAGCAGGCGCGTGAAGTGCGCCGGGTCGCTCAGCTCGCCGCCCTCGGCAAGCAACGCCATGCCGTAGAGCAACTGAGCCGTCTCAGTCAGGTTCTCCGCATTGTCTTTGGCGGCCTGCGCCTCCCGAAGACCCGAGACAAGCGGGTGCTCCGGGTTGAGCTCGAGGATGCGCTTGCTGTGCGGAACAGGCTGACCCGAAGCCTTGTACATCTTCTCGAGCGTCGGAGACATGCTGAACGCGTCGCCGACGATGCAGGCAGCCGAGGTGGTCAGTCGCGTCGAGAGACGCGTTTCCTTGATGTCGTCGGACAGGGTTTCGGTCAGCCACGTCAGCAGCTCGCCGAATTCCTTCTCCTTCTCTTCGCGCTCGGCCTCGGCCGCCTTCTTCTCGTCCTCGGTGTCGAGGTCGACCTCGCCCTTGGCGATCGACTGGAAGGTCTTGCCGTCGAAGTCCGAGACAGCGTCGACCCACATCTCGTCCACCGGGTCGGTGAGAACCAGAACCTCGAGGCCCTTGGCCTTGAAAGCCTCCATGTGCGGAGAGCTTTCGATCAGGTGACGAGATTCGCCCGTCATGAAGTAGATCTGTTCCTGACCGTCCTTCATGCGCTCCACGTACTCGGCGAGAGTGGTCACGCCCTCTTCGCTGTTGGTCGAGGCAAACGAAGAGATGTCGAGCAGCGTCTTGCGGTTGTCGGCATCGGCCATCAGGCCTTCCTTGAGCGCGCGCCCGAACTCCGTCCAGAAGGTCGAGTACTTCTCGGGCTCGTTCGCCTTCATGTCCTTGATGGTCGAGAGGACCTTCTTGGTCAGACGACGACGGATGGCAGCGATCTGCCGGTCCTGCTGCAGAATCTCACGAGAGACGTTGAGCGAGAGGTCTTGTGCGTCGACCACACCCTTGACGAAGCGCAGGTAATCGGGCACCAACTCTTCGCAGTCGTCCATGATGAAGACGCGCTTGACATAGAGGTGGATGCCGGCCTTGCGCTCACGCATGAACAGATCGAACGGCGCCGTCGACGGAATGAACAGCAGCGCTTGGTATTCGAAAGTACCTTCGGCCTTCATCGGGATGACCTCGAGAGGCTCGTCCCAGGAGTGGCTGACGTGCTTGTAGAACTCCTTGTACTCGTCCTCGGACACCTCGTCCTTGGAGCGAGTCCACAGAGCCTTCATCGAGTTGATCGTCTCGGTCTCGATGGTGACCTCGGGCTCTTCGCCCTCCGCCGGCGTCGACGTACGAGCGACATCCATGCGGATGGGCCACGCGATGAAGTCGGAGTACTTCTTGACCAGTTCCTTGATCTTCCATTCCGACGTGTAGTCGTGCAGGCCGTTCTCGGAATCCTCGGGCATCAGGTGCAGGGTCACGGAGCTACCCTGAGGCGCCTCGTTCACATGCTCGAGCGTGTACGTGCCTTCGCCGGTCGACTCCCAGCGCGTCGCGTGATCTTCACCGGCGCGGCGGGTCAGCAACGTGACCTTGTCCGCCACCATGAACGTGGAGTAGAAGCCGATGCCGAACTGACCGATCAGTTCTTCCGATGCCGCTGCATCCTTGGCTTCCTTGAGCTTACGACGCACCTCGGCGGTGCCGGACTTGGCGAGCGTGCCGATCAGGTCGACGACCTCGTCACGCGACATGCCGATGCCGTTGTCGCGGATGGTCAGGGTGCGTGCCGCCTTGTCGATGTCGATCTCGATATGCAGATCGGAGACGTCGACGTCGAGGTCTTTGTCCTGGTACGACTCGAGGCGGAGTTTGTCCAGCGCGTCCGAAGCGTTGGAGATCAACTCACGAAGGAAGCTGTCCTTGTTCGTATAGATTGAATGAACCATCAGATCCAGCAGCTGACGTGTTTCTGCTTGGAACTCGAGCTGCTCGGTATGCGCGGTCACTTCGATCCCTTTCTCTTCTCGGACTGATCACAGGGATTTTACTCGACCTCGAATACCGCGGGCCGGCCCCCGCACAGACAAGGGAGGCCACGCGACCTGCGCATGACCTCCCGTTATCTTCACCCACCGATCTACTCGGTGACGTCCACCATCGAATAGTTCGAGACGCCGCCGGCCAGCACTCTGAGGTGATCGTCCGATGCGCCCAAAGTGTGTTCGATGGCCACCAGCCGCGAGACGTAGTGCCCGACCGGATACTCGGCTGTCATACCGATACCACCGTGCATTTGAATTGCTTCCTGACCGATCTGATGCGCGGCACGACCGACAGCCAGCTTCGCTCGCGACGCGATGGTCGGATCGATCACACCGTCGGCGATGGCCATGGTCGCGTACAGACTCATGCTGCTCGCCAGTTCGAGCGCCACGTACATGTCGGCCGCACGATGAGTCAGCGTCTGGAACTTCGCGAGCGGAACACCGAACTGCTTGCGCTGCTTCAGGTAATCCGTCGTCAGTCGCAGCGCCTCGGTCATGATTCCGATCGCCTCGGCGCACAGAGCTGCCTGCGCCCGGACCTCTGCGTCAACGATCGCCGCCGTGACATCGCCGCCCTCACCAAGTTGTTCGGCCGCGGCATCGGTGAACGTGAACTGCGCACCGCGACGGCCGTCGTGGGTGGCGTACGTGCTCCGTGTGACACCCGCACCTTCCGCATCCACCAGGAAGAGCCCGGTGCCGCCGCCTGGAAGTGTGGCACTGACGATCACGACGTGCGCGCTGTCGCCCTGCAGAACCGGGTTCTTGACGCCGGTGATCGTCCACCCCGATCCCGCCTTCGATGCCGCGGTCGTGACAGTGGCGACCGGCCAGCGCGTGCCAGGTTCCGTATGGGCAAAGGCCGACAACGTGGTCCCGTCGCTGAGCGCCGGCAGGAGTCGCGCCCGCTGATCTGCCGAACCGATCGCAGCAATCAACCCACCGGGGATCAGAACACCACCCAAATACGGCTCGGGTGCAAGCGCCCGGCCCAGTTCGGTCATCACCACCATGGTCTCGACCGGCCCAGCGCCCATCCCGCCATCGGCCTCCGCGAATGGCAGGCCGAGCAGCCCGAGCTCGGCGAACTGCTTCCACACCGAGGCATTCCATCCCTCGTCAGTGGCCGAGGTGGCGTTGCGCTTCTCCGCGTCGTAGCTGCGGCTGAGTAATTCGCGCGTTGTGTCGCGAAGCATCGTCTGTTCGTCGTCGAGTTCGAAATTCATGTCAGATGCTCACAATCCGAGGATCGAGGAGGCAATGATGGAGCGCTGCACCTCACTTGATCCGCTGTAGATGGAAACCTTCCGGTAGTTCAAGTAGCGCGGCGCCGCCTGCTGCGCCCACTCCGGCGAATCGATGTCGGCGATATCTACCGGCAGAGAGTCCGGTCCGGCGACATCCATCAGCAATTCCGTTGCTGCCTGCTGCAATTCGGAGCCACGGAGCTTGAGCAGCGAGGATGCCGGATTCGGCTTTCCGTCTGCCGAACTCGCCACAACTCGCAGTTGAGTCAGATCCAGTGCAAGCAATTCGTTTTCCAACTCGGCCAACCGAGCCGCGAACAACGGATCCTCGAGGAGGGTGCCGGTTCCGACGCGAACCTCCCGCGCCTTCTCTTTTGCCGTGGCGACAAGGGTTTTGGAGAACCCGACCCGTGTGACCCCCGTGCGTTCGTTGCCGAGCAGGAACTTGGCGTAGTCCCAGCCCTTGTTCTCCTCGCCGACAAGATTTTCCGCAGGAACACGGACGTTGTCGAAGAACACCTCGTTGACCTCGACGCTGCCGTCGATCAGTTTGATGGGACGAATCGTGATGCCGGGAGTCGCCAAATCGATGAGCAGGAACGAAATTCCTGCCTGACGCTTCTGGGCACTGGCATCTGTCCGAACCAGACAGAAGATCCACTCGGCGTGCTGCGCGAGAGTAGTCCACGTCTTCTGACCGTTGACGATGTAATCCGCGCCGTCACGGACAGCAGCCGTCTTGAGTGAAGCGAGATCCGAACCGGCTTCTGGTTCCGAAAAACCTTGGCACCACCAGATATCGGCGTTAGCCGTCGCCGGGAGAAACTTTTCCTTCTGCTCCTGCGAGCCGAAGGCTGCGATAACGGGCCCAACCATGCTCACGTTGAACGGCAACGGGTTGGGTACCGACGCCAACTGCATTTCCTCGGAATAGATGTGGCGCTGTACCGGAGTCCAGTCCTTGCCACCCCATTCGACCGGCCAGTGCGGAACCGCCAGTCCGTGTGCGTTCAGAATCTGTTGGCCCGCAACGATGTCTTCACGCGTCAGCTTTCCGAATCCCGCTGCACGTGCACGAAGTTCGGGCGAGAATTCGGTGGTGAAGAACTTTCGCATCTCCTCGCGGAACGCAACTTCCTCACCGGTCAATTCGAGATTCATATGGAGTCTGCTTTCTTCTGGCAGGATTTCAGAACAAGATTCGTGCGACGGTCTGCGCAACAACGGCTGGCTTGTCCACGCCTTCGATCTCGACGGTGTTGGTGATCTGACTCTGCAGCGAACCGTTCGGCAACTCTTCGATCGCAGAGAGCACTGCAGTGTTTCGAACCTTGGCTCCGACCGGCACCGGACTCGGGAATCGAACCTTGTCGGACCCGTAGTTGATGACCATCTTCGCCCCGTCGATGCGGTACACGGACTTCGACAGAAGCGGCAGGAGCGAGAGAGTCAGATACCCGTGGGCAATCGGACCGCCGAAAGGTGATTCACGCTTTGCCCTTTCGTCGTCGACGTGAATCCACTGATGGTCACCGGTCGCGTCGGCAAATTGATGGACCATCTCGCGGGTGACCTCGACCCACTCGCTCGAGCCCAGCGTTTCACCGACCGCCCCCAGGAGATCGGCCTTGTTCTCGAACACCCGCGTCATCTGATCCTCCACGTTCCCGAACACTGTTAGGTTAATTGGATAATAAACTCACGGTGTAAGGTTGTCCAGTACTTTCACACGAAAGGGTGTGCGATGGCGCGACCGCGGATTCCACTACTGAGCAAGCCGATCATCAGGGACACCGCCCTGAAACTGGTCGACGAGCACGGTTTGACCGACTTCTCGATGCGCAAACTCGCCACCGTTCTCGGCGTGCAAGCACCATCGCTGTACAGCCATTACGCCAACAAGGACGAGCTACTCGACGACGTCGCGAACGTCATCATGGAGTCCGTCGACGTGAGCGGCTTCGACTCTGACGATTGGCGCGGTGCGCTGTGCACGTGGGCGCGGTCCTACCACGCCGCCCTGGGCAAGCATCCCAATATCGTTCCCTACTTGGCCTACGGTCCGAGCGTCAGGCCCATCGCCCTTGACCGCGCCAACGCCATCCACGGCGGCCTGGTGCGGGCCGGATGGCCGCAGCGCACGGCAACGCTGATCGGCGCTTCCGTCAAGTACGTGGTCATGGGTGCTGCGACAGCGACGTTCTCCGGCGGATTCGTAGACGATCCGGCGATCTACGCCGAGCGTTACCCGCACCTCACGCGAGCACATCTGTTGCGCGAGCGTGCTACGGAAATCGACGGCGCCAGTTTCGAACTCGCGCTGGAATCCCTGCTGGACGGGCTGGAAGCCAAATATGCACTGCTGCAGACCACTTCAGAGTTATCCCTTGAAAACTGAGGGTTGCTACTTTCGGTCAAGCACGCCGAGCATCGCAACAAAGGCCGCCTGACGATCCCCGAGAGCGGCAAAGAATTCCCGATCCGATGCTTCGACCGCACGATTTGCCTTGCCTGCCAGGGCCGCACCCGCCTGGGTCACCACCACTGAACGAGCCCGAGCATCGGTCGGGTGTGGACGTCGTTCGACCAATTTCTTGGATTCGAGGGTCCGTATCACCTGTGACGTCATCATCGGATCGGTGCGCGCGTACTCGGCAAGATCGCGTTGAGTTATCGGCGTTTCCGCGTCCAGCCAGGTCAGTGCGGCGAGCAAAACGAACTGCACGTGCGTCAGGTCGAAAGGCCGCAGCGCCGCGCGAATCGAGGCCTGCCACGCGTTGGTGACACGCCACAACATCAGCCCCGGACTGTCGCCAGCATCCTCGAAGTCGGTTTCCAGTTTCTTCGCCACAGCGTCAGTGTGTCAGCTCGTTGCCGAGCGCAGAATCTCGACGTCGTTGCCATCCAACGGAATCAAGCCTCGGCGGAGCTGATACCCCCAGTTCGGTGTCGAGGTCAATGCCAATCGACTCCGTACGTCGCCGAGAGGAACGGGCGTGAACTGCTCGTATCGCACTCGCCGCCGAAACGGCTTGAAGCACCCCTCGTCCGCCTGCCAGATCTCACCCTCTTCGATCACACCGAGGGCTGTGAACTCGCGCAACGGATCTCGATCACCAATGGACTCGACCGGCGAATAGTAGACAAGCACATCGCCCGCCTTCATCCGCGCCAATCCGGACCTCTTCCCGTGCCCGATCTGCGCGATCCCAAGATCCACTGCGCGACGCACATGTTCGGCCGAGACAACCCCTAACCAGGCGTTCATCGCCGACCACCTGGCGAACCGAGCGCAAGTTCAATCATGATTTTAGTATGCGCGCTTATTATATTCCTCGCAACAGATCGACTCTTGAACGTGTTCAACTTCAGGTACGCTGAACTTGAACACGTTCAAAGAAGGGGAGCCCATGAGCAGTCGCGGGATCGAAACCAGGGAAAAGCTGGTGGCAACAGCTTTGCGGCTCTTCCGCGACGAAGGCTTCGCAGCGACGACCATGCGCAAGATCGCGACCGAAGCGGAGGTCTCCCTCGGGAATGCCTACTACTACTTCGCCAGCAAGGACGAACTGGTTCACGAGCTGTATCTCGTCATCCAACGTGATCACCGAGAGCGTGCGCTTCCACTCCTGCGGCAGGGTGGCTCACTCGCGGAAAATCTCGCGATCGTTCTGCACACCGGACTCGATGTCATGGGGCCATATCACGGGTTCGGTAGCGCGTTTCTGCACGTCACCCTGCCCACCGAATCGCCGTCCAGCCCGTTCTCGGCCGAGTCGAGTGCTGCGAGATCGATGGCCGTCGAATTGATGCGCGAAGCACTGGCGGCGTCGAAGCAGAAGACGCCGGCGTCCTCGGAGACCCAGCTCCCCACACTCTTGTGGCTCAGCTACCTGGGCGTGACGCTGCATTGGGTCACCGACTCGTCTCCGGGGCAAACTCGTACCCGATCCCTGGTCGACGGCTTGGTCCCGATCATCGCCAAAGCGCTCACCCTCGCGCGACTACCAGTGGCCCGCGGCCTGGTCGGCGACGTCGCCGCCCTGATGACCAAAGTCGTTTCTCCAGAGCGGAACAAAAAATCATGAAGACTGTCGTTGTATGTGGGGCGTCGGGTTACATAGGGCAATCTCTCCTTCGAGCGCTCGAATCGAACGGGGTCGAGATTCGGACGATCGGCCGCGGAGGAACGAGCGATGCCACCTGGTCCGACGAGCAAGGTGTCGCCGACGTACTCAGCGGCGCGGATCTGCTGATCAACCTCGCCGGACGCTCTGTGAGCTGCCGATACAACAAGCGCAATGCCGACGAAATCTTCTCCTCCCGCGTGGAAACGACCGCACTGTTGGGTCGCGCACTGGCCCGTACACCGCAGCCACCCTCGCTCTGGGCGAATGCCAGTACCGGCACGATCTACCGAGACGCGCGGGATCGACCGATGGACGAGAAGAACGGAGAGCTGGGTAAGGGATTCTCCGTCGCGGTCGCGCGGGCGTGGGAGCACGAATTGTTCTCAGCCCCAACCCCCGTTCGCAAAGTGGCGTTACGAATGCCGATCGTTCTCGGAGCCGGCGGCGGAGCAATCAACCCCTTCGTGAACCTGGCCCGAATCGGTTTTGGCGGAAGAATGGGCGACGGACGACAAATGTTCAGTTGGATACATATCGCCGATGTCGTTCGCTCGGTCATCCACATCTACGAGCATCCGGAGATCTCAGGCCCGGTCAATATCGCATCCCCGTATCCGGTAACCAACACCGACATGATGCGGATGGTACGAGCGAAACTTGGCCGACAATACGGGTTTCCGACGCCGGGCTGGATGCTCGAGTTCGGCGCACGAATCATCCGCACCGAGGCTGAACTGGTAACGAAGAGTCGCTGGGTTTTACCAGGGGTGCTCGCGGACAGCGGCTTCCAGTATCAATTTCCGACGTTGGAGTCTGCGCTGGAACAGATCGCTCAGGAGACCCCGCGAGGGCTGCTTCCGGTGACACTCGGCTGAGTATCCTGCTCTCCGGTCCGCCCGCCGTACGTCGCAATCTTGTACTCCGTCGCAGCCAAAGACAACGTGAGCTCCTTGATCTGCCGACGAACGGTGTCCCGGTGCTCGAGCAGCATGTCGAGCCTCTCCGGAACTGTCCCTTCACCGGCGTCGACCAGTTCGACGTAGTGCTGCAGGTCACGAATCGCCATGCCTGAGATACGCATGCGGGTCAGAAATACCAGCCTGCGAATAGATTCCGGCCCGTACACACGATGTCCGCTCGAATCACGATCCACCGCAACCAAGCCGATCTTCTCGTAATAACGCAGGGTATGTGCCGAAACATCCAGCAGGTCTGACACTTCGGCGATCGACATCGGGTCCTGAACATCCCCTGTATCGACGAGTCGATGGATCACCTCGATCGACATGGGCCCGTCCACTTCCCCAAGTGCCTCGAGTGCCTTGCGCATCAAGTCTTCGGTAGCCATGCTTCTCAGCCTAGAACGGACGGACGGGTCCGGCAGCATCCGCGAAGTCGGCACTGCGAGCCAGATCAGCCCAGACTGCTACCTCGGCCAGATTCTTCCGATACGACGCGGATATCCGCTCCACGGCTTCCTTTCCGAGCGGCAAGCGAAGTGGCACATTCTCGCTGTGCACCAGCGAGGTGATGATCTCTGCTGCCTTCTCCGGATCACCCTCCTGAACACCGTCTGCCGCCGCCATGTCCCGCAGAACAGGATCGAGCAAATCACGGTAGTCCGAGGATGATTCGGCGAAGCTCAGAACGCCAGGTGTGTTGAATGCTGTACGGAATCGGCTGGGCTCGACGATCATGACCCGGATGCCGAACTGCCCGACCTCACCGGCAAGGGCCTCCGACCAGCCTTCAATCGCGAATTTGGACGCCGAATACGCCCCGACGCCGGGAAACGACATGCGGCCGCCTTGACTGCTCATCTGCACGATCGTTCCGCTGCCCTGCGCTCGCATCGAAGGGAGGACGGCGCGCACCAACGCGGCGGGTCCGATCAGGTGCAGTTCCATGAGATCCCGCAAGGTCGAATCGTCCACCATCTCCGCCGCGCCGACCATCCCGCGACCGGCATTGTTGACCAGCACGTCGACACGACCGAAATGCTCGAGCGCATGTTCGACGACGCTGGGTGCCGCCGCGGTGTCGCGGACGTCGAACGTCACCGCCGAGAACCGATCCGGATGCTCCGACGCGATATCTGCAACGGACTCGGGCCTACGAACTGCCGCGACTACCGCGTCCCCGGTTCGAAGTGCGGACACTGCAAGCTCGCGGCCGAAACCCTGAGAAACTCCAGTGATGATCCAGGTTTTTGTTGTCATGGTCGGCAACGCTAGGGGTTAGAGCGCGCTCCAACGCAGGCCTTTGGTTCTACAGCCGAGCTACACGCCGGCCCAAACCGGTCGCTCGCCGCGAAGGAAACCGTCGACACCGGCTTTGAAGTCGTCACTGCTGTAGATCATGCGCATCAGATCATCGTTGTCGGTGATCGATCGGGTCCTGATGCGGCGCAGGGACTCTCGAATCGTCCACACGGTCATCGGGGCAGCCGCAAGGAGTTCCCGCGATACCTGGGCAGTCAGGCTCGCGAACTCGGTCTCTGTTGCACAGTCGCTGAGGAAGCCGTTCCGCAGAGCCTCGTCGCTCGACATGACCCCCGCCCGAGCGACCAACGACATCAGACGCGAACTGCCGATCCTGTCCGCCAGCAACGCCACGGAATGGACCGACAACGAGTTTCCGAGCGTGCGCGCGATCGGAAGGCAGAAGCGGGACCCGTGCGTCGCGATCCGCACATCGCACGCTGCCGCTAACAACAGCCCGGCTCCCGCGCACACACCGTCGATGACCGCCAGCGTGGGAACCCGCACTTTCTCGAGTTCGGTCAGCACGCCGACGAACCGACTTTCGTAGTCGAGCCCGTCGTGAAAACTCGAGAAGGTCTGAAAATGGCCTATGTCGGAACCCGCCGAGAACGCCTCTCCCCCAGCACCTCGGAGAGTGAGTAACCGGATCTCGCGGTCGGAGTCGGCGCTTCGGCAGGCTCCGGCAATGGCGTCGTACATCTGAGGAGTCAATGCGTTGTGTTTTTCCGGCCGGTTGAACACGACGTCAAGCGTGTCGCCATGACGAATGATCGAGATGTCTTCGTGCGTTTCAGTCATGACACTGACGCTATTACCGGCAAGGAACAAACGAAACACATTGCACTCGAGTATCTTTGCGAATATTCGGTGCGAAGTTGCAGATAGTGCGAACGGAGAGGCGTCGACGAGGCCAGGAGACGGTGATGCCAGAACCGAACCTCGCCGACGCAGCATTAGTGGGGTGTCATGCCACGATTGTTGAAAGCGTTATGCCACAACGGTCCGCTGCGGCACACCGGAGTACTGACTCAGCGGCCTGATCAGTGCATTCGACTGCCCCTGCTCGATGATGTGCGCCGTCCATCCGGTGATGCGGCTCATCACGAAGATCGGCGTGAACATCTCGACGTCGAAGCCCATAAGGAAATACGCAGGGCCCGTGGGGAAATCGAGATTCGGCTTGATTCCGGTGGCACTGACCATCGTCTTCTCGAGGATCTCGTACATCTGCACCCACTTCTCGCCGTCCGTCGCTGCCGCTACGTCGAGGAGCGCCTGCTTCATGGTCGGAACACGCGAATCACCGTTCTTGTAGACACGGTGCCCGAAGCCCATGACCTTCTCTTTGGCAGCCAATTTCTCCGACATCCAGGCTTCTGCGCGGTCGGGGTCGTCGATCTCGAGCATGTCGTGCATGACAGCTTCGTTTGCGCCGCCGTGCAACGAGCCCTTGAGCGTGCCGATCGCAGCCGTCACTGCGCTGTAGATGTCCGAAAGTGTGGACGTCACAACACGAGCGGCAAACGTCGAGGCGTTGAAGGAGTGCTCCGCATACAGGATCAGCGAGACCTCGAAGGCCTTTACGATCGCCGGCTCCGGAACAGCACCGAAGCACATGTTCAAGAAGTTTTCGGCGAAACCCAGGTCCGACTGCGGCGCGATGGGATCCTGGCCGCGCCGGCGGCGGAAATCGGCTGCGACGATGGTCGGAAGCACAGCCGTCATCCGCAGTGCCTTGGCCAGATTGGCCTTCTCCGAGTTGTCGTCCTCCGCCGGATCCTCGGCGCCGAGGTAGCTGATCGCCGTACGGACCACATCCATGGGGTGGCAGTTGTCCGGCATCTTGGTCAGGAGCGAGAGCAGTGATCGATCGGCACGGCGAGCCGCACGCTCACGCAGACAGAGCAATTCGAGCTGCTCGGGTGTCGGCAGTTCGCCGTACCACAGCAGGTGCGCAACTTCTTCGAAGCTACAATTCGCGGCGAGGTCCTGCACTGCGTAACCGCGATACGTCAACGAATTCGTCTCGGGCACAACCTTGGAGATAGCCGTCGTGTCGACGACAACCCCGGCCAAGCCCTTGTAGATCGTCGGAATCTGTTCGGTCATGTCCTACTCCCCTCCACGCTGAAATTGAAAATGCCACTGTCGAATTCGTTGTAACGCTCGTACTCGAGAATCTCGTACAACCTGCTGCGCTGCTGCATCTCGCCGAGCAGTCCTTCTTGCGTGCCCTCCGCAAAAATCTCGCGCAGACCCTTTTCGATAGCGAACATCGCCAGACGAAGGGTGGTCACGGGGTAGATGACGGCGTTGAAACCGATCTCTTCCAATGTCCTCGCCGAAATGAGGTTCGACTTTCCGAACTCGGTCATGTTGGCGAGCAACGGAGTGTCGACTGCTGCGCGGAACTTCTCGAAGTCGGCCTCGGTGGCAAGAGCCTCTGTGAAGATCAAATCAGCGCCGGCATCCGCGTAGGCCTTTGCTCGCTCGATCGCTGCGTCGATACCGTCGATTCCGGCAGCATCGGTACGCGCGCAGATGACGAAGTTCGGGTCACGACGTGCCGAGACTGCAGCACGAACTCGGCGAACCATGTCTTCGGTAGGCACGATCACTTTGCCGTCGAGGTGCCCACAGCGCTTGGGGTTGATCTGATCCTCCAGGTGCAGACCGGCTATACCGTCGTCCTCGAAGACCGTGACCGTGCGGGCAGCACTCATGGGTTCACCGAAACCGGTGTCGGCATCGATCAGCGTCGGGAGGTCGGTGACCCGCGCGATCTGCTTGCTGTGGGCGGCGACCTCGGTCAACGTGGTCAGCCCGATGTCGGGAAGCGCCAATCCGGCGGAATACGCACCACCCGAAACGTAGACACCTTCGAACCCGATTTCCTGAATCAGCTTGGCTGTCAGCGGATTGATGGCACCTGGCAAGCGCTGAATCTTTCCGCACGTCAGCCCCGCCCGGAAGGCAATCCGCTTGTCGGCCGCGGACGTCGATGCTGCGATGAGGCCCGACATCAGAAAAGTCCCTTGGCGACCTTGGGTGCCCGAGCAAGGACGTCTTCGGAAACGGTGAAGGTCAGCTGATCCAGTTCGCCTGCCTTCAATTCGGCGGTGCGCTGAGCCGCGTCGAGGAAGCGGTCCTGTTCGCTCGGCTCGATGACGCCCTCGGCGAGGGTGCGGAACTTCGCGACGTACTGATCGCGAGCGAACGGACGTGCGCCGAGCGGGTGTGCATCGGCCACCGCAAGCTCGTCGACGATGACCTCGCCGCTCTTCAAGGTGATCTCGGCGCGAGCACCGAAAGCCTTCTCGTCCGGATCAGTCGAGTGGTAGCGGCGTGTCCATTCGGGATCTTCGCGCGTGGAGATCTTGTTCCACAGCTCGATCGTGTCGGGGCGCTGTGCACGCTCGGGCGCGTAGGAATGCTCGTGGTGCCACGTACCGTCCTGCAGCGCAACGGCAAAGATGTACATCACCGAGTGGTCGAGGGTTTCACGCGATGCGGTGGGGTCGAACTTCTGCGGATCGCCGGAACCGGTGCCGATGACGACGTGGGTGTGGTGACTGGTATGCAGGACGATCGAGGCGATCTGATCGAGATCACCTACGCGGGCACGCATCCGACGAGCGAGGTCGATCGGTGCCTGGCTCTGGTACTCAGCGGAGTGTTCCTTGGTGTACGAGTCGAGGATGGCGCGCTTCGCCTCACCCGAACCGGGAAGCGGAACGTGGTACTCCTTGTCCGGGCCACCGAGCAGCCAGGCGATGACGCCGTCTTCGCCTTCCCAGATCGGTGACGGTGCACCTTCACCGCGCATCGCACGATCGACTGCCTCGACGGCAACCTTGCCGGCCAGCGCGGGCGCGTATGCCTTCCAACTTGAGATCTCGCCCTTGCGGGACTGACGTGTCGCCGTCGTGAGATGCAGCGCCTGACCGATTGCCTGGTAGACCGTCTCGGTGCCCAGGCCCAGCAAAGTTCCGATACCTGCCGCAGCCGAGGGGCCGAGGTGTGCGACGTGGTCGATCTTGTGCTCGTGCAGACAGATAGCCCGAACCAGGTCGATCTGAATCTCGTAGCCGGTTGCGAGACCACGAATCAGGTCCTTACCGTCACGGCCGGTGTGCTGAGCGACGGCGAGGATCGGCGGGATGTTGTCACCGGGGTGCGAGTACTCGGCGGCGAGGAACGTGTCGTGGAAGTCGAGTTCGCGAACCGCGACGCCGTTCGCCCAGGCGGCCCACTCCGGCGAGAAAGTACCCGAGATACCGAACACGGTGGACCCGGGCGTGTACGGATGTGACTGCGCCTGTGCACGCGCATTCACCACGGGTCGACGGACCAGGGAAGCTGCGGCAACTGCCGCGTTGTCGATGATCCGGTTGACGATCATGTCGGACGTGGCGTCGGTGACCTCGACGGAATCCGTCGCAACTTCCGCGATCTTCCACGCGAGGTGGTCTTCCTTGGGGAACTCTTCGGCAGAGCGGTGGGTGCGTACGAGATGCGTCTTCATCGATCCTCTTCTCACGTGCTTCGGTATCTATTTGCACGCTACGCAGCTCATTAACCTCGGGATAGGCCCTCGCAACTGCCTATTTGTGCAATAACGATCCTGCAATGTTGCGAATGTTGCGAATGGCTCCTCGGTAGGGTGAACGCGAGCGGCACCGAGGAGATTCGATGAAGAAGATGTACGCGGGAGCGCGGCTGCGACGGCTGCGGGAAGAACGAAACCTGTCACAGTCCGCACTGGCGAAGGCACTCGAACTCTCCCCCAGCTATGTCAATCAACTAGAGAACGATCAACGACCGCTGACGGTCCCCGTCCTTCTCAAGCTCAACGCCGAGTTCGATCTCGACGTGCAATTCTTCGCCTCCGATTCCGACGCACGCCTCGTGGCTGACGTTCATCACGCCTTGGCCGAAACCTCGGAATCCGGGGAGGTATCGCTGGCAGAGGTAGACGAATTGGTGGCCCGAATGCCCGCGGTCGGACGCACCCTCGTGATGTTGCACCGTCGTTTGCACGCCGCAACCGAGCAGTTGGACCAGTTCTCGACGCAATTGTCCGGCGAGGCCGCATCTGATGTGTCGCTCGTACCCATGCCCTACGAGGAGGTTCGGGACTTCTTCTACGACCGAAAGAATCACATCGCCGTTCTGGACGACGCTGCCGAGCAGATGTTCGTGGACAACGGATTGTCCGTTGGCGCAGTGGATTTGCAACTGGCACGACTACTTCGCGATCAGCACGGCGTCACCGTGACGATCCGTACCGACGAACCAGACAAGCTCGGCCCCAAGCGTTTCTACGATCCGGACAAGTCGGTACTCACCCTCGCCCGTCGTCTGTCGGCAGGGCAACGCGCGTTCCAGATCGCGATGCAGTTGGCCTTCTTCACCCAAGCCGACGTGATCGATTCTCTTGTCGCCGAGGATGAATCATTGAGTGCCGAATCCGCAGCTCTCGCCCGCATCGGACTCGCGCATTACTTCGCCGGCGCGCTACTACTGCCGTACACCCAATTCCTGGAATCCGCTGAGGCCTTGCGATACGACATCGATCTGCTGAGCCTCAAGTTCGAGGTCGGCTTCGAGACCGTCTGCCACCGGTTGTCCACACTCCAACGGCACGGCCAGCGCGGCATTCCCTTCTTCTTCGTCAGAACCGATCGCGCCGGAAACATCTCGAAGAGACAGTCCGCTACCGCTTTTCACTTCTCCAGAGTCGGCGGCAGTTGCCCGCTGTGGGTCATCCACGAGGCGTTCACGAGCCCAGGGCGCATCCTCACCCAGGTCGCGAAGATGCCCGACGGCCGGACATACCTCTGGGTGGCGCGCACTACCCACAGCGGCGGGCTCGGGTACCTCGCCCCCGAGCGGAACTTCGCCGTCGGACTCGGTTGCGACATCGGCTACGCCGATCGCATGGTCTACTCCCACGGAATCCAGACGGACGACCCCGCGACCATCGTGCCGATCGGCGCGGGGTGCAAAGTCTGTGACAGACCGGCGTGCTCTCAACGCGCCTTCCCCCAACTCGGCCGCTCGATCTCCGTCAGTCAGAACAGCAGCAGCCATCTGCCGTATCCGCAACAGTAGGGCGCAAACAATAGGGCGCACCGACTCCACCTGCGCTTCCCCGGAGCTACGGCGCCTTTCTGCTTCGATGGATGTCATGCAACCCGATACCGTGACCCCTCGTCGACTGGTTCTTCGCCGCCTTTCGGCCGTGGTTGGTGTGGCCGGAATCGTGACGGGTTTGGTTGCCTTGATCGCAACTCAGCTGGACGTCGATCACAACATCGTGATCGTTCTGGCGTCAGTGGCACCCTTGTTGATGATTGCTCCGCTGATCGGTGCCGTCGTCTCGGGTATCGGGCTTCAGTGGATCGTATGTGCCGCATCCCTTGTCGTCCTTGCACTGTTCGGATGGTCTGTGAGCCCGCTGTACATCGGCGGAACTGGGGAGTCGACGTCTGCGAACGGTCCATCGATTCGGTTGATGCAGGCCAACTTGATGGTCGGTGCAGCGGATCCGGAGTCGCTTGTGGCGATGGTCCGCGAACGCAACGTCGACGTGGTGACGGTCCAGGAGTTGACGTACCAGGAAGCCGAGGCGCTCGAAGCCGCCGGGCTTGAAGAGGTTCTGAGCCACCAGTTCCTGATCCCCTACGCCGACGGCGGTGGCGGGGCCGGAATCTACAGTCGCTTTCCTCTCTCCAATCCACGTAGCCTCGACGGGTTCTCACCCGAAACGCTGTCCGCAGAGCTGAATGTCGGCTTGGCGCAGCCAGTCACATTGTTCGCCGTGCATCCGGCACCTGCGTACATCTCGCCGGCTTCGGTGTGGGCGGCCGAGCAGCAGAAGCTTGGGTCTTACATGGACGAAGTCGCCGGGATGGACAATGTGATAGTCAGCGGCGATTTCAATGCGTCGTACTCGAACAAACAGTTCCGGAATCTCCTCAGCAACGGATACACCAGCGCCGCCGATCAATTGGGTTCCGGCCTGATCCCGACGTACCCGACCGACAAGTGGTATCCGGCGGTGGTCGGTATCGACCACATAATCACCAAAGGCGCCGTGGCGACATCCTTGGAACGGATCGAGATCAAGGGATCCGATCACCACGGCCTGATTGCCGACATCACGTTGTCTTGACTAAATCCTGGATTGAGCGAGCACCGGGGCATGGTTGTGCCCGGTGCTCGCGTCTCGAGTTATTTCACTTCAGGCTGTTGTCGGTGGGCTGTTCCCGCCGATCGGCTGCTGATACGGATCAACCGACATCGGCGGATAGAACACCGACTTCCGATCCGGGCCGATCTCCACCCGCCACTCGGTGTGGTGCACCGTCCGGTGGTGATGACCGCACAACAAGATCAGGTTGTCGAGATCTGTTGGGCCACCATCACCCCAGTGAACAATATGATGGGCATCGCACCACCCCGACGGAGTCCCACACCCCGGAAATGCACACCCGCCATCACGAACCGCCAACGCCCGCCGCTGCGGCACCGTCGCCGTTCTCGCTTCCTTACCGCAGACGAGCGGAACACCGTTCTCGTCCAGGAGGATCCGGGTGACGGTGCAGTCGCACGCCAGCATCCGGGCAGTGTCGAGACTGATCGGCCCTACCCAATCCGTCCACGCAAATCCCAGCTCCTCGGTGGACGGCAACAGGTCTTTCAGAACTTTAAGGTCCGTCATGTCTTTCGCCGATGCGGTGACCGTGATGTGTGGTTTCACCCCGCCCTCGATCGGACCCAACCCCGCCCGCTCGTACCGGCGCAACAATTCGCAAAACCCGTCCGCCCGCCGTAGCGCCGGAGTACGGGTGTCCTTCACGCCATCCTTCTCCGGCGTCGGCGCCGACAAACTCGACAACAACGTGATCAACCGCGCCCCGTTCACAGCATCTAGGTCGCCCTTCACAGTCACCCGCCCGTACAAGCCTTTCGAGGCGTAGAACTCATTCCGCTCCGAATCTTCCCCGACCGGAACGCCATCCTCGCGTTTTCCGTACTGCTTCTCGATCCGCCGAATCGCTGCCCGCACCGCATCACAATCCGCGATGTTCTTCGACGCCAACCCGAGCAGAATCCCGCGGGCCTTATCCACATCCGCCAGGGTCATGTTCTTGGGCGGATGCTGACAAAACGACGCCACCTGCCGGGCTTTCAACGCATCCACATCGCCACGGTGAAACGCATCGCCCACAACGGGTTCGAGCATCAACAACCGCGCCAACCCGACCAGCAGACTGCACTCACCGATCTCCAGATTCGTCGAACCGTGCAACCACTGCGCGATCGCCCGAAAACCCTTCCCGCCGAGAACCTCACGGGAAAACATCTCCACGATCAACAACACCATCCGCGACTGCAACTCGTGCCGGGCGCGCACCAGATCGAGAACCTCACTCTTGAGGTCCTCACCATCCAGCTGCCACGCATCCCGACTGTTCATACCGAAAGTTTAATCGAACACACTTTCGATAACCAGAGACAAAACGGACAACTTCACGAGCGCCCAGAACTCGAGACTCGTTGAAATACAGCCTCATTCAACTGCCACACGCTGCTACGTCGGCGTGACTATCGCAAAGTTCGGATCAGGCTCGTCGAGGTGCCCCGCAAGTTCTGCGAGCTTCGCCGGGTCGCCGGCCACCGTGATACTGCCATTCGCAATCTCGGCGCCCAGGTCCGCACCACCGAGCAGCACACCGAGTAAGCCGAGACGACTCAAACTGAACGTCGCATCCACAGACCCAGCATCTGCAGACCCACCTTCCACGTCGAAATGGATCAGCACTCCGTTGCTCAGTTCCGTTCGGTGCACGATGTTTTCGTCGGTGATGTTCCAATCGATGACGATGTGGGAATTCGCTGCACTCACTCCGTCCACGCGGAGCGACACAGCGTCGAACACCTGCTTCACCGACAACGCTGCGGTGATATCAGGAGCTGCAGCAACTGTGGGCGTACCCACCGAACCGTTGCGCAGTTCGTATGCACCCGTGAGGTAGAAGTTTCGCCAGGTGCCGTTCTCGGCGCCGTACCCGAGTTGCTCGAAGGTATCGGCCTGCAGGGTCTTGGCCTCCGCGTTGTCCGGTTCAGCAAAGATGACGTAGTTCACCACCTGCGCGACCCACCGAAAGTCTCCGCCCTCGTACGATTCCCGAGCTTTTCGGAGCACCTCTGCCGATCCGCCCATGAACTCCACGTGACGCTTGGCCGATTCGACGGGTGGATGCTCCCACAGGTGCGCTGGGTTGCCGTCGAACCATCCCATGTAGCGCTGGTAGATGGCTTTGACGTTGTGACTGACGGAACCGTAGTACCCGTGTGTGTGCCACGCCTGCGCCAAGGCGGTTGGCAGTTCGATGGATTCGGCGATCTCTAGACCGGTCCACCCCTGATTGATTCGACGAAGTGTCTGATCGTGAAGGTACCCGTAGAGGTCGCGCTGCAATGACAGGAACTCGGTGAGCCGTTCGGTCCCCCACGTCGGCCAATGGTGGGATGCAAACACGACGTCGGATCGTGAGGCGTAGCGATTGATCGATTCGGTCAGGTACGCCGACCACACATGCGGATCTCGCACCAACGCTCCACGAAGTGTCAGTAGGTTGTGCAGATTATGAGTTGCGTTCTCCGCCATGCACAGTGCGCGAAAGTCCGGGAAGTAGAAGTTCATCTCGGACGGCGCCTCGGTGCCTGGGGTCATCTGGAACTCGATCCGAACGCCGTCGATCGTCTCTGTATGACCAGTCTTCGAGATCGACACCGTCGGTGAAATCAGCGTCGGTGTACCGGTGGAGGTGGTCTGGCCCAATCCTGCACCGACGCCACCTCGAGGACCTCGAGGCAATGCCGCCCCGTACATGTATGCCGCACGTCGAGCCATTGCCGTTCCCGCATAGACGTTTTCCTCGACGGCATGCTCTACGAACCCCGTTGGCGCAAAGATCACGCATCGCCCGGCAGCGACGTCGTCTTCGGTGGTCACCCCCTTGACCCCACCGAAACGGTCGATATGCGAATGCGTGTAGATCACCGCGACAACCGGTCGATCACCACGATGCGCCCGATACAACGCAAGACCGGCGGCCGCGGTTTCCCGAGAAATCAGTGGATCGATGACGATGATCCCGCTCTCCCCCTCGATAAGGGTCATATTCGACAGATCGAGGCCGCGTATCTGATAGATCGAATCCGTCACCGCAAATAGTCCTTGCTTGGCCACCAACCTCGATTGACGCCACAAGCTCGGATTGACGGTCGGCGGGCACTCTTCATCCAGGAATGAGTACGAGTCGTTGTCCCACAGCACTTTTCCGTCGGGTCCGGTTACCACGCCGGGATCGAGCGCGCCGATGAACCCGCGCTCGGCATCGGTGGAATCGGTCTTGTCGGAGAACGGCAGGGTCTCGGTGACTCGGGAGTTCGCCGCTTCGATTGCGGCCGATGCTGCGCGTGGGTCGATCATAGATCAGCCTTTCATGCTCAATTGCCTGGTGTGGTAAACCCGTTCAAGGCTTCAAGAACCAGCGGGGACTAGCTCAGCAACTGCGACTTTGCCGCGGCGAACTCCGCGTCGGTCAACACGCCGGACTGATGAAGCTGACCCAGCTCCTGCAGCTTGGAGACCAGATCGTCAGCGCCAGAAGGGGGAACGGACTGCACGGGTGCGACCTGCGGCGGCGGCTGTTGCTGCTGGTACTCCTGCTGGTATTCCTGCTGCTGCTCGCTGGCCTTCCGTTGACTCCGTCTATCCATGGCGTTGGACGTCGCTTTTGCGGTTCCAGCCACTACCGCAGTGCGCGCCACCGTGCCGAGCAACCCCGGCCGCCCTCTGCGTCCACCTCGAAAAACCATGCCGAACTCCTTGGGTAATTGTCGCTACTGAAATGCTGCTTCGACCGCTGCGACGACTACCTCGCGCGGTATCTGAACGTGAAGGACTACATCGCCGCCGCCACCGCGAACCGTCGACGCGAGCTCACGCGCCCACGTCTGCTCGTAGACGATGACTGCGGCGGACGTTCCTGGTTCGAGTGACTCACGGACCACGTCCAGATCCTCGTCACTGATCAATGCCTTGGCTTCGATGGACAGAATCGCCAGTCCGATCTCTGTGAGATCTTCGTCGACGTCGATCTGTGACACCTGTCCGTCGGCGTCCTTGGCGATGTACACGAGGTCGAGCAGGGTGACAAAACCTCGTTCCACCACGTTTTGCAGCGCGGCGACGGCTTCAGGATCCACAGTGGAACCTGGGAATGCCAGCACCACGAGCTCGACCGGTCCGATGTTCATTGCGTCGTTCATCCATCAAGCCTGGTGGCTCGGACGCTTGGGAACCTCACCCGCAGGGGATGAATTACCCGATGCGATCGAGTTATTTGTTGCGACGAATGACTTCGCGAATCGGCCGTACGTGTACGCCTTCTGCCGCGAGGGCTCGCCGGGCTTTGCCTCGAGTGACGAGCACACCGACGATGCCGAGAATCCAGACCGGATATTGCACCATCCAGGCGACGCGGAATCCGTCGAACGTGTACCCGCCCATGTGTCCGAGGATTACGCCCATCACTTGAATCACGATGAGGGAAGCGAGGAATCCACCGATGTTGACCATGCCCTGTGCGGTGCCCATCGCCGAACTCGGGTTGGACGTACGCGCGTAGTCGAAGCCGATCACCGAACCCGGCCCACCCACCGAGATGACGACCACCAGGATCGTCAACAACCAGAGCGGAGACGGTTCGCTTCGTGAAAGCACGATCGTCCACATGAGCGCGCTGGCCACCATGATGGTGAGAACCAACCACGATCGACGCATGGGATAGCGACCGGTGAGAATGCCGAGGATCGGGCCGGCCACGATTGCCGAGATGACCGACAGCGTCAGCAGCGAGCCGACCGTCGTGGAGTCGAGGCCTTGAGCCGATTTCAGGTACGGCACACCCCACAGCAGCGCGAACGTCGTAATCGAGAACTGAGTCCCCATGTGACTGAAGAACCCGAGACGGGTGCCGGGCCGCATCCACACCGTCTTGATCTGTCGCCCGATCTCCTTGGCGCCGGCCGGCACGGCGACCACGTCGGCACCGGGCGGCGCGTCGCGGATGACACTCAACGCCAGTGCAAACGCCAACAGTCCGACAGCGGCAGCGCTGCCGTAGGCAAAAGTCCAGCCCGGCCCGGACAACAGCAACATGAACGGGAGCGCAGACATCACCTGGCCCAGCTGACCGAGGATGCCCGTGAACTGCGAGACCAACGGCACCTGCCGGGGCGGGAACCACTGCGGTACCAACCGCAACACCGAGATGAAGGTGAGTGCATCCCCGGCACCGACGGCAATACGTGCACCGATCGCGACGGGCAGCGATTCGGTGAAGGCGAGAGCCAACTGCGCGGACATCATGATGAACGCACCGACTGCGATCATGATCCGCGAACCGTAGCGGTCGAGGAGAACTCCCGCCGGAATCTGCATACCGGCGTACACAACGATCTGCAGCACGACGAAGCTCGACAGAACGCTGGGTGAGATCGAGAACCGATCAGCAGCAGACAGACCCGAGACACCGAACGAAGTGCGGTGAAGCACGGCGATCACGTAGGCAAAAACACCGACACCCCAGACCAACCACACTTTTTTCATCGGGTCTGTATGTTACTCCTGTCTTTCGCAAGGCTCAGGACATGATTATTCGCGGCCCTGAGAGACCCAATTCAAATCAGCCGAACGGAAGCCTTCGGTAATCGCGGCGAGGGAGTCGAGGCGAGCGATCTGGTCTTCGCTCAGAACGATGTCCAACGCTCCGGCGTTTTCCGTGACTCGTGCAGCGAACCGCGTGCCGGGAATCGAAACGGAAGGCAACCCGTACTGACGGCCCTTGGCATCGAGCCATGCCAGGGAAACCTGTGCAGGCGTCGCGCCGAGCTCCTCACCGACGGCGCGGACCACGTCGAGAACCTTCTGATTAGCAGGGAGCGCGGAGTCCGAGAAGCGTGGGAAGCGTCGGCGTAGGTCGTTGTCACCGAGCGTCTCCGCATCGAACGATCCCGCCAGGAAGCCTCGGCCCACAGGTGAGAAGGGCACGAATCCGACTCCGAGTTCCGCGGCGGTGGGTACTACCTTGTTCTCGACGTCCCGACTCCAGATGCTCCATTCGGACTGGATCGCCGCGATCGGATGCACCCCGTACGCACGACGCAGTTCATCGCCGGTCGCCTCGGACAGGCCGATGTTGCGGACCTTGCCCGCCTTCACCTGCTCTGCGATCGCGCCGACGGTGTCTTCGATCGGAACGTTCGGGTCGACCCGGTGCAAGTAGTAGAGGTCGACATGATCGACGCCGAGTCGTCCCAGAGACTCGTCGAGTGCCTGCGGTACGTAGGCCGGGTCTCCGTTGATCCCGCGCTGACCGTTGGCGATGTTGCCGACCAGACCGAACTTCGTCGCCAACTGCACTTCGTCCCGGCGGTCTTTGAGAAGCTCTCCCACCGCACGCTCGCTCGAGCCCTCCCCGTACACGTTGGCGGTGTCGATGAACGTGATCCCGATGTCCACCGCATGGTGCAATGTGGCAAGCGCCTCGGCCGGATCCACCGGGCCGTAGACAGGGGCGACGGACATCGCGCCGTATCCCTGAGCGCTGACAGTGAGACCTTCGGCCAGAGTGACGGTGGGGACGGTCATGAAAACTCCTCGATTCGACTAAGCGACAACCTCGACAGTCTTCACCGAATCGAAGCCTCACGCACCGATTAACGTCACGCTGATCGGGTTACCCTCGAGTGATGGCATTCGATTGGCTCGAACTCGTGCTCACCGCCCACCGCGAATTCGGTTCACGACTCGCCGCAGTCGAGGACTGGAACGCACCCACGCCCGACTCCGACTGGCACGTCGAACACCTCGTCCGCCACGTCATCGAGGAGCAGCAGTGGGTACCGCCGCTCCTGGCCGGACTGACGGTCGGCGAGGCGACACCGGACATCGTTCCCGTCGGGGACGACCTGTGGACCGAATGGCAGAAGTACTCCGATGCCGCCATCAAAGCGTGGAAATCGACGGACCTCAGTGCCCACGTTCACCTCTCGTACGGCACAGTGAAGGTGGAACCCTATCTGCGCCAGCAGACCTCGGACGTCACGATCCACACCTGGGATCTCGCGCGAGCGGTCGGAGCAGACGAGCGACTCGATCCAGACCTCGTCGAGGCCGTCTGGTCCGACCTCGACGGGCAGCGCGACATGCTCGCCGAGAGCGGCCTGTTCTCCGCTCCCGTCGATCTTCCTGACGATGCGTCGTTGCAGGACAAGCTGATTGCCCTGACCGGCCGCGATCCTCGTTAGACGTTCAGCGTCACGCCCGTCGTGCGGGCGACGCCGTCCCAGCCGCCGGCAGGTGCACCGAGGCCGAGCAGAGCCGCAACCGTCGGCGCGACGTCGATCGTGCGAGCCTGCGTGTCGATCTTCCGTCCACCGTCGAGAGCGGGATGCCCGCCGCTGAGGAAGAACGGGATGGGCAGTGTCACGAAATGGCCGTGGTTGCCGGGAATCGGGTTGGACAGTGGAGTCGGATCACTGAACCGCCAGCCCTGAGCGCAAAACGCAACGACGTCACCGGCATTGGTGCCGAGATCGAATTCGGCGGGGAGGTGGCTGGATTCGACGCCGTCCACACCATCCACGATCTGCTGAATCCGGCTGACGGCTTCCGCCCGTTCGCCATCGGGTCCGACGAAGTAGATCAGGTGTGCGCCACCGTTCTGGGCGATTCGAATCTTGCCTGCCAGCAACGGGTCCGCGTTCAGCGGTCGATCGAGTCCGATGAGCCGCGCGGGCTCCGACCAGTCCATGGAGTGGTCGGCCAACACGATCAGAATGCTCCGATTCCAACGACCCGTGTCATGAAGGAAGTCGACGAAGCGGCGAACCTGGTTGTCGGTGTTCTGAAGTGCGGCCGTGCGAGCGATCCGGATGGACGGACCGGACAGATCCAGGTGCCCAACCCGATCGACGTCACCGAGGTTGGTGAACGAGAGCCGCGGCGAGTTCCCGCCGACGATACGGATCAAGGCGTCGATCGTGAAGTTGTCCGGCGCGTGCTCCGTGCCGGGAACGAGCGGCTGGGGATCCCACACCAGTGAGGCGCGGTCACCGAACAACCCGTGAAGGTAGCGCTTCGACAGCACACTCGCAGTGGTCAATCCGAGTTCGGCGCGCACCCGATCCAGAACCGTCGATGCCTGCAGGTCGGAAGGCCGATCGAGGTCACGCTTCTTGTCGATGGACGGATCGTAGACGGAGTTTGCAGGCACTCCCGAACGCGCCGGCAGCACTCCCGTCATCATCGCCGTGTGATTCGGCAGCGTTTCCGCGATCGTGATGGCGCTGGCGTCCGGGTAGTGAATACCGCCGGCCGCAAGCCCGGTCAGCGTCGGGGTGAGCTCCGATCGCAGCTCGTCCGGACGCATGCCGTCGACGACGATGACATGCACGTCCAGGTCTGGGATGCCTGCGCTGGTGGGAACGCTCGCGCGAGCGGGCGTTCCGAGCAATGCCGTTCCGGCGACAACACTTCCACCGATCAGAACGCTACGACGCGAAACTTCGATACTCACTGGTCGACTCCTGGTCGGTACGAGGCCTGATCGAGGGCGGCCGAGGTGGGTGAGACTCTACTGCCCGCGCCTGCCGGAAGACGGTAGCTCACGGCGTAGTGCGCATTGCTCTGCGGATTGGTCAGATCATCGACGTAGTACCAATCCATCTGAGTACCTTCGCGGGCGATTTCGAATACGCCGTAGCCGTGCGAATCCAGTTCGACGTACCGCACGTGCCGGTTCACGGCCTTGAATGCTTCTTCTGCCGCAACGGTTACCGTGCGCGGCGGCACTTTCAGCATGTCGTCGATGTTGGGCGACGTCACCGACGGGACGACGAACTCAGCGCCGACAGTCGGCCCGCCTGGGTAATTCGCGGCATTGGTCGGTAGGTCGCAAGCCCACGACGTGTGGATGTCACCGGTGATGAAGACGGTGTTGTCCACACCGTTCGAGGTGATCGCATCGAAAAGCCTGGTGCGGTCGGCGGTGTACCCGTCCCACTGATCCGTGTTGTACGGGACACCGGCCTGCGGCACTCCCACCAGTTCGGTCAACGCCGCGGTGGTCGCCGGTTCCAGCGGCGGGAACACGCAGGGCGTGATCATGACCGGATTGCCGACGATCTTCCACTGCGTCGGGGAGGTGACGATTCCGCTGGTCAACCAATCCATCTGTGCGCGTCCGGTAATGGTGCGTGACGGATCGTCGACCTGCTTCATCGTCGGCTGCTCGTCGCGGTAGGTACGCAGGTCGAGCATCGAGATCTCGGCCAGATTCCCGAAGCGGAACCGTCGATACAGCTGAACGCTCGAACCACTACCCGACGGGCGGACAGGCATCCACTCGAAATATGCCTTGGCCGAGTTCGCCTTTCGATCTGCCCAATCGCCTTCGATACCGGGAGTGTGATTTTCGGCGCCGTCCCGGTACGCGTTGTCGGCCGATTCGTGATCGTCCCACGTAGTGATGAACGGGAGTTTCAGGTGAAGAGCAGCCAGATCCGGGTCGGTCTTGTACTGCGCGTGCCGAATTCGGTAGTCGGCCAGCGAAATGATCTCGTGGGCCGGCTCGTGAAGGCGAACGGATCCGTTCCGCGCGCCGTACTCCCCCTGCCCGTACTCGTAGATGTAGTCACCGAGATGAATGATCGCGTCGAGGTCTTCGCGGAATGCGAGGTGGCGATAAGCACCGAAATATCCTGCTTCCCAGTTGGAGCAGGACACGACGCCGAAGCGGAGACGATCGAGATCTGCCGAGTTCGACGGAGCCGTGCGGGTGCGTCCCACCGGAGAAACAGCCGAACCCGCAGTGAATCGGTACCAGTACGTCGTCGACGAATCGAGTCCGGTGACGTCGACCTTCGCGGTGTGATCGGATTCTGCCGAAGCAGCAACACTTCCCGACGCCACAACGCTCGCGAACCCCTCATCGGTCGCGACCTGCCAGTTGAGCGTCACCGCCGCCCCGACGCCCGAACCTGGCGTTGCGTCTGCCGTTGGGGTGATGCGGGTCCAGATGATCACGGCATCCGGCAACGGGTCACCGGATGCCACGCCGTGCGCGAATCCCGGGCTGCCACCCGGAACCTCGGCACCGGCGTGGCTCGCCGAAGCGACACCGAGACCTACTGCGCCGGCGAGAGCCGCCGATCCCTGCAGTAGGCCACGTCTGGATATTCGATCGAAGGCATTCGTGTGCACGCTAGGAGTGAACCCGCACCTGAACGGCCGTTCAAGAGAGCTTCGGGATGTTCACCCAGGCTTCGCCTGCGATTCTCTGAAAGTTTGACCGAGTCGATCCCGATCACAACCGGTAGTCGAGGGCCGAGCCTCGAACCACACCGACCTTGACTCCGATGTAACCGCCGAGTGCACCCCCGGCCGCGATCAGGATCCAGAACGCCGGCGGAATCAGAGCCTCGGACCCGTCGATCTCGGAGAACGCGGAATAGCCGGCGATCAACGCACCGAACAGCACAGGCAGTATCAGCAGTGCGGCAAAGAAAGTCACCCACACCGATACGAAGCGGCCCTTCCACCGGGCAATCTCGTGCAGAACCGTCAGAACAACCAGGAAGACACCACTACCGGTCAAGACGGCCGCCAGAACTGCAAACCCGAAAGCTGAAATCAGTTCCGACTCCACCTGAATCCCCCTGTACGTCAATCACCTGCACACTCAGCCCCGACTGCGATGCGACGAGTCTATTCACGACGGACGACGTCTGTTGGCAACTCGAGTCGCTCGTCTGCCGGAAAGACATCCTGCTGACGCCTATGCTTGGAAAATGACCGAACCCGACATCAAGCCCAGAAGTCGTGACGTCACCGACGGACTCGAAAAGACCGCAGCGCGCGGCATGTTGCGTGCAGTAGGAATGGGTGACGACGACTGGGTCAAGTCGCAGATCGGCGTCGCCTCGTCCTGGAACGAGATCACACCGTGCAACCTGTCCCTCGATCGCCTGGCCAAGGCCGTCAAGGAAGGTGTCCGGGAGGCCGGTGGATTCCCCCTCGAATTCGGCACCATCTCCGTTTCCGACGGCATTTCGATGGGTCACGAGGGCATGCACTTCTCCCTCGTCTCCCGTGAAGTGATCGCGGACAGCGTCGAGACCGTCATGCAGGCCGAGCGCCTCGACGGATCGGTTCTTCTCGCCGGCTGCGACAAGTCGTTGCCCGGCATGATGATGGCGGCGGCCCGCCTCGACCTCGCCAGCGTGTTCCTCTACGCCGGTTCCACCCTCCCCGGCGTCGCCAAACTTTCCGACGGCAGCGAGCGGGAAGTCACCGTCATCGACGCGTTCGAGGCTGTGGGCGCCTGCTCGCGCGGACTGATGAGCCGCGCCGACGTCGACACCATCGAACGGGCGATCTGCCCGGGCGAAGGCGCGTGCGGCGGCATGTACACCGCAAACACGATGGCCAGCGCCGCCGAGGCCATGGGAATGTCGCTGCCCGGCAGCGCTTCACCGCCCGCGCCGGACCGTCGCCGCGACGGATTCGCCCGCGAGAGCGGCAAAGCCGTTGTCGAACTCCTTCGTCGGGGCATCACCGCCAGGGACATCCTCACCAAGGAAGCGTTCGAGAACGCCATCGCGGTGGTCATGGCGTTCGGCGGATCCACCAATGCGGTGCTCCATCTCCTCGCGATCGCGCACGAAGCGTACGTTCCGCTGACGCTCGACGATTTCGCTCGCGTCGGCGCGAAGGTCCCGCACCTCGCCGACGTCAAGCCCTTCGGAAAGCACGTCATGACGGACGTCGACCGTATCGGCGGCGTCCCCGTCATCATGAAGGCATTGCTCGACGCGGGACTCATGCACGGAGATTGCCTGACCGTCACCGGCAAGACTGTTGCGGAGAACCTGGCGCACATCACCCCGCCCGATCCGGACGGCAAGGTCCTGCGGGCGATGAACAAGCCGATTCACCCGACCGGAGGCATCACGATCCTGAAGGGGTCACTTGCGCCCGGCGGCGCGGTGGTCAAGTCGGCAGGATTCGAGTCTGATGTATTCGTCGGCACTGCACGGGTTTTCGAACGTGAACGTGCCGCAATGGACGCGCTCGAAGACGGGACCATCACTGGTGGCGACGTCGTTGTCATCCGCTACGAGGGCCCGAAGGGCGGTCCCGGAATGCGTGAGATGCTGGCCATCACGGGCGCGATCAAGGGTGCGGGTCTCGGCAAGGACGTCCTGCTGCTGACGGACGGACGATTCTCGGGCGGCACCACCGGCCTGTGTGTCGGACACGTTGCGCCCGAGGCCGTCGACGGCGGTCCCATCGCGTTCGTTCGCGACGGCGACCAGATCCGGCTCGACGTGGGTACCGGACAACTCGAGTTGTTGGTCGACGACTCCGAATTGGAAGTCCGCAAGAAGGGCTGGGAGCCGTTGCCGCCTCGCTACACACGTGGTGTGTTGGCCAAGTACTCCAAGCTCGTGGGATCAGCCTCGGGTGGAGCAGTGTGCGGCTGATCCCAGCTCGCAGCTAGATGGGCCGGTACCCGGCGCCGACGCCTCCGTGGGCATTGATCGTGTCCACGATGGAGGTCATGTTGGTGCCGAGTTCCGGCCCCAGGCACGGTACCCAGAGGTAGGCGTTGACCATCGCGACCAGCGTCGTGCCGACCGTGACCGGGGCTCCCGAATCACCGTGGTCGACGCAGATCTGAGTCCAGGTGGATGCGTCGGCGCTCAGGTCTCCCCAGACGACGCCGCAGGTGGTGCCCGTCGTACGGCCTTCCTTGCAGGCTGTAGCCGGGAAGCTGGCCGGAGCGCCGATCGAGGTGATGGTTGCCGCGCCCACCGTTCGAACTGGTGTGACCTTGCCCGGATCGAACTGGATGACCCCGTAGTCCAGGTCCGGGTTCGACTCGACGAACGTGCCGACCACGCCTGCGTCCTCGTTGCTTTCCGGGATCACGAACGATCCAGGACCACCGCAGTGACCTGCGGTGATACCCACGAGTCTGCCGCCGTTGTCGTGCCCGATAGTGGTCAACGTGCAGACCAGCTGATTGTCGATGATGATGCCCGAACCACCACCCATGGGCGTGGGTGCAGCAACCGCGTTGCTGCTGACGATGAACCCGAGTCCGAGTGCCAAGACCAACGCTGCCAGAGCCGAAACAATTCGCTGCAACATCACAATCTCTCCGCCGGTAATCTCCCCGCTGCAAAAAACGCATACCCCGGAAAGTGCGGACCTACGCAGCGTTTCTAGTCGGTAGCTCCGAGCGCTTCGAGCATCTTGCGTGCCTCCTCGAGTTGACGACTCAACTCGTCGACTCGCGCTGCAGCCATGTCCCGTGCAGCGACGATGATGGACTCGACAGCTTCGATGGCGGTGGGCTCACCCAACTCGCGGACAGCTCGCTCGACTGCATCGGGTGCGACCGGAACTGCTTTGCCCGGACGCTTGGCGCCCTGTGTGACCGTCACGCTCCAGTCGTTGTCCGCGCCCGCATGGATGGTGACGCTGATTCCGGCCGGCAGTTTCTTCGCACGCTTGACGGCCGGACGAGGTGTCGCGGCAGGGGCAGCAGTGGTAGTCGGTACCGGAGCGGGTGCAGGCTGCGCACGCGGCTTCGGTCGAACAGGCTCTACGAGTGGCTCCATCAGGGGCTCGGACTCCACAACTGGTTTGGGCCGTGGCGCCGGTTTGGCCGGTGCCGCGGAGACGCGGTTGATGCGCAATTCTTCTGCCTCGAAAGGTAATTCGTCGTTCACGCCCTTGGGGCGGATCATCACGGTGTTGCCGTCCACCGACACGACTTTCGCCGAGGTACCGGCTTCGATCCCCAGGCTGGGAGTCGCCTCGCGCAGATAGACGGTGGCGCGCTTGCCTTCGGCGACAGCCGTGGCGAGCGCTGCCAGATTGTCCGCAGTGAGGTGATCCGGCGTTGATGCGGCAGCGCCGGAACGTCTACGGGGTGGCATGCGCAGGTCCTTTCAGAAGTATCTCGTGCATTTCAGTATCGACAGTGCTTTTCTCGGGGCAACTCTTGCACAAGCCACCGACGTGTTGACTCTCACCGCCCGCCTGGGCCCGAGGATCCGTAGCCGGTTCGGCCAATTCAGTACTGTTCTCGGGGCACCGCGTGGAAGATGGTGGACAGAAATTCGTTGCGGCAAGAAGGAGCACGGTGAGCAGTTCGGAGTCAGAGTGGATCGACGAGGTCACCGAACCCGCCCCTGCTGAATCTCACGCTGCTGAACCTCACCCTGCTGAGCCGGTCGATGTCGATGCGCATCTGCTCAGCCGGATTCAAGCCGACATCGAGGAGTCCCTCCTCGGCGGACCGCGCTGCTTCACACAGTCGCAGATCGCGGAATTCGCCGGGGTGACACGCGAGCGCGCCGATCGTCTGTGGGTGGCGATGGGCTTTGCCGTCGACGAGGATCCCGACGCGGTCATGTTCACGCAGCAAGACGCCGACGCCCTCAAGACCATCACCGACATGGTCAATCGAGGCGTCATCTCGCAGAACAGTGAGGTGGCAGCTGCCCGTTCTCTCGGACAGTCGATGTCGAGGTTGGCGGAGTGGCAGGTATCGCTGATCAGCACACACATCATCGATCAGCTTGCGGACTCGGTGGATCACGAACCCGACGCCATCAGAAATGTCGTTCTGAGCCTCGGCGCCGAGATCATTCCCGCTGTCGAATCTCTGCAGACGTACGTATGGAAGCGTCACGTCGCGTCGTCGACGGGCCGCAACGTGGGAAACCCGGGCGAAGAAGTCGCGAGTCGTGTTCTGGTGGTGGGTTTCGCCGACATCGTCGGGTACACCTCGCTGACTCGCGGACTCGACTCCGCCGAACTCAACGATCTGCTCGAGCGGTTCGAGTCCGCGTCCACCGAAATCATCGGACGCAACTACGGCTGGGTGGTCAAGACCGTCGGTGACGAGGTCATGTTTGCCGCCGAGAGTCCTCATCACGCCGCCGAGATCGCCTTGCAGATCCAGCAGGCGGTCCTCGCCGATCACGACGATCCACAGCTTCGGGTAGGTCTGGCCATGGGTCCGACGTTGGTTCGCTTCGGAGATCTCTACGGTTCGGTGGTCAACAAGGCCGCGCGCCTGACCAGCTCCGCTCGCCCCGGCACCGTGCTGATCGACTCCGAGCTGGCCACCCAGCTCGGCTCGGACGCCAATTTCAAACTGCGACACCTTCGTCCGCGACGAGTGCGCGGCATCGACCGCCTCGAGCAGTACGTGCTACGACGCAATCTGGAGCCGTGAGCTGTCAGCTCGACACTCCGCGTGCAGCCAGAAAATCGTCCACGATCTGCTCACACGCGGCCTCCCCGAGAGGCGTCAGCGTGGCCAGCTTGGTGAGCACCAAAGGTCCGACCAACTGAGCAAGTGCGACGTCGTAGTCGTACTCCCCCAACGCTTCGATCGCATCCGGTGAGCGCAGGATCCGATCGAACGCGTGACGGTACTGCTCGAAGACCGTCTGGCGCAGCGATCGCAATTCGGGCTTGTCCGTCGACAGCGCGTCGACGCTCGAGTAGCCCTTCAGCTCCGGCCCCAAGCCGAGCCAGCACATCGCCGTCACCTGGATCGGTGCGCTTTCGATGGCCTTGGCCTGACTGGTCAACAACTCGAGCAATTGCGCGCGGAGGTCACCTTCCCCGGACATCTCGGGCACCGGCGGTAAGAGGCGAGCAAATGCCGCGGCGAGTAACTCCGTGCCGCTGTCGAAATGCCGATACAGCGTCGCACGTGCGACGTTGGCCAATTTGGTGACGGCATCGATCGTCACCGCGTCCACGCCGCCTTCTGCCAGCAGCTTGGTCGCCGCGTCGAGCAACCTGGACCTGGAACGCTGTTTACGCGGATCCTCGTCGCTGACCTGCTTGTCGATTTCCTGCTTGTCGATTCCCGCCGTCACAACCTCAGTTATACCCACTTGGGGGTTGTGGAACTGCTGTTCTTGTAACGATACTGATGGTCTTGTTTCTATCGGGAGGTTTCGTGAGTAGCGATACGACGCTCGAACAGTCCACGTGGACCATCCGACAGATCTGGATGCTGACGGTCGCGTGCTGCGCCGTCGCGCTGGTCGTCGCAGCGATGGCCGCTCTCAACACGGCCCTTCCCGACTTGGCCCGTGATACCGGTGCAACACAGAGCCAGCTCACGTGGATCGTGGACGGGTACACGCTCACGCTGGCTTGTCTCTTGTTGCCGGCGGGCGCACTCGGCGATCGATACGGTCGACGAGAACTGCTCATGTTCGGACTACTCGTTTTTGCTGCCGGCTCGTCGATTCCGGTCTTCGCGGACGAACCGTCGTGGATCATCGTCTCCCGCGTGATCTCCGGCGTCGGCGCCGCATTTGTCATGCCGGCGACGCTGTCTCTACTCACTGCAGGTTTCCCGCCGGCGCAGCGTGCCCGTGCCGTCGGAGTCTGGTCCGGCGTCGCAGGGTCCGGTGCAATCGCCGGACTCGTCGTCTCCGGGCTACTCCTCGAAAAATGGTCCTGGCATTCGATTTTCGTCAGCCTGGCCGTCGTCTCGGTCCTCATCCTCGTGGTGTCGTTCACGATCGTGACGTCGAAGGACACGGAGGCAACTCCACTCGATCTACCTGGTACAGCGCTGATCGCCGGCTCGATCGGACTGTTCGTCCTGGGGATGATCGAGGCGCCGGCCCGTGGTTGGCTCGATCCGGTAGTTCTCGCGTTGCTGGTCGGCGGAATTGCCATGGCCGCGGTATTCAGCTGGGTCGAATTACGTACTCGCCATCCACTTCTGGACGTGAGACTGTTCGCCAATCGCGCATTCGGCAGCGGCGCAGCGTCACTGACCCTGCAATTCCTGGCGACTTTCGGCTTGTTCTTCCTGATCGTGCAGTATCTCCAACTGGTGCTCGACTACTCCCCCCTGCAATCGGCGCTCGCCCTCATGCCGATCGCTGTGCCGGTGATGGCGCTGTCCGTGGTTGCTCCCCTACTGATTCCGCGTATCGGCCTTCGCGCTCTCACCGCCACCGGTGTTGCCTTCCTCGGAACCGGAATTGCACTCTTGACGCGCTTGGACGCCAGTTCGACCTACGCCGAAGTCTGTGTCCCCTTGGTAGTAGCCGCTATCGGATTGGGCTTGTCGACAACCCCCGCCACTGCTGCGATCGTCTCCAACGCACCAGACTCCAAACAGGGTGTTGCCTCAGCAGTCAACGACGCAACCCGTGAGATCGGCTCTGCCATCGGCGTTGCACTGGCGGGAAGTATCCTCGCCGCCGGCTACGGCAATCACGTCCAGCCCGCGGTCGACTTGCTGCCCGAACCCGCCAAGGAACCGGTATCCGGTTCTCTGGCCGCCGCTCTCCATGTCGCCGAAGCAGCCGGGCCGCAGGGTGCCCAGTTGGCCGAATTCGCCCGTGAAGCCTTCATCAAAGGCATGGATCAAGGAGCACTCACGCTCGCCGCGATCATGTGGGTATCCGCGATCGTTCTGGGATTCTGGGCTCCGGGTCGTCAGCGAGACTGACCGCCTCGTCGGTACGCCGGGGCCTTGGTCGTCTGCTCCGATTGCAGAGTCTGCAGTAGGGGCATCGACCGGAGCGGCACCACAACCGAGAGAACCATGACGCTGGTCGACCGGGTGGCTATCCCCGACCGATTCAGTTCGAGCAGCGTCGCTTGCAAATCCTCGTGCGACGCAGCGGCAATCCGGCACAGCACGTCGCCGGAGCCGGTGGTGGCAAAGGCTTCGAGCACACCGGGGATTGCCTCGAGTTCCGCGGTGACGGTGTCGAGCGCCCCCTGGGCGATCTGCAAAGTCACGAATGCTTGTACTCCGAAACCCGCTGCAGCCAAATTGATGTGCGGCGCGTATCCGGCGATGACGCCCGCATCTTCCATCCTTTTCAATCTCGCCTGCACTGTCGCCCGCGCAACCTTGACCTGACGCGAAAGCTCCAACGCACCGGCTCTCGGGTGCTTGTTCATCGCGTCCAACAGAGCCAGATCCACTGCGTCGAGATTCACGTCTGCTCCACTCGTCGTTTAACTATGCAAATTGCCTACAAAACAGTGCCACCATCTTCGCATTCCGGCGCTGTGTCTACTTTCAACTACCTCCGTTGACTACCCAACCTCTGAAGGACTTATCTGTTTGTACTGGCAGTGCCGAACATAACTCGAGCACCGCGCTGTGTACATCGCACTCAGAGGGGACTCATCATGACCGTCGAACAGACTCTCACCGACGACGAACAGCTGGCCGGCCTGGATCTGGAGCAATTGCGCCAGTTGGTCGGCTTGGTCGAGTACGACAGCGATCACGATCCCTTCCCCGTGAGCGGTTGGGACGGCCTCGAATGGATCGTCGGAAATGCCACGCAGACTTCACATTTCTTCCAGTCCGCGTTCGGCATGGAATTGGTGGCCTATTCAGGCCCGTCGACGGGAAACCGCGACCACCACGCGTTTGTACTCAAGAGTGGGGCGGTGCGGTTTGTCGTCAAGGGCGCTGTGGATCCGGCAAGTCCGCTGATCGAACATCACAGCCGTCACGGCGACGGTATCCGCGACATCGCGCTCAGCGTCCCTGACGTGGACAAGTGCATCGCACACGCCATCACCCAAGGCGCGACGGTGTTGAGCGAACCGCACGACGTCACCGACGAGCACGGCACCGTTCGCCTGGCCAGCATCGCGACGTACGGCGAGACTCGGCACACCCTCGTCGACCGTTCCCGCTACACCGGCCCTTACCTTCCCGGATACGTTGAACGGACGTCGTCGTACCGCAAGCGTGACGGCGCGCCCAAGCGAATCTTCCAGGCCCTCGACCACGTCGTCGGCAATGTCGAACTCGGCAAGATGGACCAGTGGGTCGACTTCTACAACCGGGTCATGGGATTCACCAACATGGCCGAGTTCGTGGGCGGCGACATAGCCACCGACTACTCCGCGCTGATGAGCAAGGTCGTCTCGAGCGGCAATCACCGAGTCAAGTTCCCACTCAACGAACCTGCCATCGCGAAGAAGCGGTCACAGATCGACGAGTACCTCGAGTTCTACCAAGGTCCCGGCGCTCAGCATCTCGCGCTTGCGACCAACGACATCCTCGGAGCAGTCGATGCTCTGGTCGACGAAGGAATCGAGTTTCTCTCTACTCCTGCTTCGTATTACGAGGATCCCGAATTGCGCGCGCGTATCGGAGAGGTTCGAGTTCCGATCGAGGAATTGCAGAAGCGAGGCATCCTCGTCGACCGCGACGAGGACGGCTATCTTCTTCAGATCTTCACCAAGCCGATCGGAGATCGTCCCACCGTGTTCTTCGAGATCATCGAACGCCACGGCTCACTGGGATTCGGGCTGGGAAACTTCAAAGCCCTGTTCGAAGCGATCGAGCGTGAGCAGGCCGCGCGGGGCAACTTCTGAGGTAGGTCAGCTGTTTTCGGTCCACGCCCAGACCACCGCGGGTCGCCCGGTGGCACTGACCCGGACTCGTTCGTCCGTACGTTCCAGCCCTGGCAACGCTTTGAGCGTCCGGTTCAAGTTGCCCGGGTCCGGACGCACACCGGAAAGCTCCTCCGCCACGGCCAGTGCGTACGACGCCGGAAACGACGGACCCAGTAGTGCCCGCGTGAAAGCCTGATCTCGCCACAACAGGGTGTCAGCAAGGATCGGGCGGGTATCGGCGACTATCCGATTGTGGTCGAACGCAAGGTCCCCCGGGTTGTCCCAGCTCACCCATTCGGCCGAACCCGGCACCTCGTCCGACGAGATCACTGCCCACATGGTCACCGAGAGCGTCGGACCGCGGGGGTCTCGATTGGGTTCGTCGAACACGGTCAATTGACCGCTGACGAGGATCTTCTCGTCGGGAATTCCGAGCTTGGTGGTCACGGCTCGCCTGGCGGCGTCCTGCAACCGCTCACCGGCGCCCAGCAGTACACCGGGCAGCGCCAACTGCCCGGTGTACGGCTCCGCTTGCCGCGGAGTGACGGCAAATCGCAACATCCCGGGTTCCGGATTGCCGAACCGGAGCGCGATGACATCGATCGAGACAAGTGACTGGTCCACACCGTCCATCATGCAGGCACTGGGCATCGCACCTGACGATCGACCCGGTCGGCACCGTTCGCGGTCAGCACTACCGGCGCACCCATTTCCTCGCTCAGATACCGGGCGAAATCCTCCGGGTCGGCCGGAAGTTCCTTCGGCACGACCCCTACGGCTTTCAGGGAATCTGTCAGCGCCTGCTGGTGATCGAGATCCTTCCACTCTCCGGCGGGAACGAACGGCAATCCTTCGTACGCGTGCACCCCGTGGATCGGGATGCTTGCAGCCCGCGCGCGATCCATCGCATCGAGATGAGTAAGCGCTAAGCCGTCGACGCCACCGCTCACCTCGATTGCGTAGTGCAACAACAACTCGTCGAGGTGGCCCGTCCGGAATCCGCCTTGATACTCACCCGTCCCGTTGTGCAGCTCGGGCAACACCTTCGCCAGCTCCGGATCCTCCGTCGGGAACGGCCCAGCTCCGTGTCGTGTCATGTAGGTGCGGGTGACGCCGAGTACGTAACTGTCCCGGCCCAACTCGTCGATCATCGCTCGCGCGTTGGACGGCTCGACCGTCGACCACGTGGTGTGCGGGTGAAACCCCCGCCACTCGTCGAGAAGGACACCTTGTGCCCCCTCGAACACCAGACGACCACCGGCACCCAACGCGCCCAGCGCATCCGGGTCGGAGATGTCCACGACGGCACCGAATTCGGCGTACATGTCGACCATGTCGTCGATCGGCGGAAACCCGTGGCGACTCTCCGCGATCAACGGTCCGTAGAATGTGGCCAACGCCGACAACTTACGACGCAAGGAATCAGGTCGCCGGCAGTCTCCCACCGTAGGCGCACTCGCAACTTCGAGCGCATACGCCGCGGTCTCACCGATCCCCTTGCCACACGAGCCGTGTCGGTTACCGCCGCGAGCATCCTCGCGGGCCCTGTTGGCGGCCACGTGGATCGGTGTCGTCAACAATGCGCGCGCGTCGATCCGTATCAGATCGAACGGATTTCGAACTCCGAGCGCTTCCAGTGCACGCGCTTCCCGTGCGAGCGCGATGGGTTCGACCAACACGAATCTCGAGAGAAACGTCGGGACGCCGGACAGCGTTCCCGAGCCGAACTGCGAAAACGTGTGGTGGCGCTCGCCGACCGTCACGTTGTGCGCTGCCTGTGCCCCACCGTTGAAGCGGACCACTGCGGCCACATTCAGATCGGCTCGATCGGAGCAAAGCCAATCGACGGTTGCCCCCTTCCCTGCATCTCCGAACCCGAGGTCTACGACGACGATATCGCGGTCTTCGAACGGCTCCATCATGTTCTCCTTCTAGGCGAAATCGACATCGTCCGTGCCGGTTCCGAGATCGCGGGGCAACCCGGCCACCGTCGCGGTGCTGCGCCCTGGGATCAGGGCGAGAGCCTTGCCGACAGTCTCGGCTTCAGCTCTTGAACCGATGTCGCGGAGATCCGCCAGTCCGTCACGCAGGTCGATGCGGTCCTCGCCGATTCCGACCGTCAGCGCGATCAGTTCGCACACCGCGGCGGGATCGTCGAGTTTGACGAAGCGTTCACCGAGCAACGTCTTCCAGTGATCCGCGATTTCCGGATCGTTGAAGTACGACGACTGATCCGGCAGAACGAAGTAGACGTTCCATCTTTCTTCGAGTTCACTGTAGATCGACGGCACCGACACGTCCTGACGTACCTTGTCCCCGATCACCGAACGGATGTGACGAGCCGAGAGCCGCGGCTTGTTCAGCTCGTCGCCGATGATGAAGAGGTAGCCTTTCCTTCCGCGCTTCTCCCAGGCATCCGTACTGGTGTGACGTGCCATGAAATATGCTGCCAATTCATAGCTTTCCGATTTCTGACCACCACCGTTGCCCTCGAGGAAGATGGCCCGAAGCTGCTCGTCCATCGCGTTTCCCGACTCGAACTGGCCGACTTGTAGTGGCACCTGATCGGAATCGGCGTCGCCGATACCACCGAACAGAATCTGCGGATCATCCGCATATCCCTTGCGTTGCAGCAGCCCGTGCAGCTTTCCGAGCTTGTCCTGCATTATTCGAGGAACAGCGCCCATCGAGCCGGTGACATCGAAAAGCACTGCTATCGGGAGAGAATCGGGGTGCCCGTCCGAGTCTCGGCATTCACGCTTGTCGACGCCGAAGGGGTCGAGGGTCGGGTCCGCTTTCCAACTGCTTCGCGGACGCGACCGAAGCGAATCGGTGTAACCGAAATCGTCGACACCGCGTGCGGCACGAAAAGTCTTGCCCGCCAAATAGGTGTTGTCGTCCCAGTATCCGTAGCCCATGACAATCACTGTCCTTTCGTGGATGGAACGGCGAACGGACGAAATGTCCGCTGGCCATAGAGAAGATCGAGGAGTTCGTCGAACTCGCCAAGTAGGTCGACCGCGTCGGGACGCAATCTCGGGTTGTCCTGCATGCAGCCGTCGGCAAACGCCTTCATCCGTTCGTGGGTCTGCTCGCCCAGCATTCGGAGCATCAAATGATGAGCCATGTAGACGTCCCAGGCCGGAGACGCTCCTTCGCCGAGTTCCGGTGGGTACGAATCACGATCGGAACCGATCGTCGCCACCGGGCGACTGCCCGTACGGGTGGCAAAGGACCAGCCGACCAGCACCACCCCGTGCCGGTCAGGCTCGATAAGCACGTTATCCGCGGTAATCGCGGTGTGCACCCAACCAGTCGTATGCGCTGCTGCCAGAGCCCGAAGTAGCCGTCGGTGCATCCACGCCCAGTCCCGTGGATCGAGGCCACCTGGATACGCCTCACGGACGTCGGCGAGACTCACAAAACCTTCGGTCAGATCGTCCAGCACATCGATCTGACGTCTCGTGCCGCTGCCCACATGGGTGAGTTGATCGATCAATCGCGGGAAGTACGAGACTGCCCAACCGGCTTCGCACGAATTCTCGATGTCCGTCAACACATTCCGTTCGGCCTCGATCATCGAGTTCGCCCGAGGGTTTCGCGGAATCTTCAGTACGACACCGGCATCGGACCGGTACAGGTTAGCGACCGAGCCGCGCGCTACCAGTCCACCCAACGTGTACTCACCCCGCTCGCCGACATAAACGGGTCGAGAATCTGCCGGTTCGAACTCCGCTGCCCAACTGCGGTAAAGCTCGTTCAACCGAGATGTTGCGGCCGAGTATCGCACCCGATCTTCGGGCTTCGCCCGGTCCGGATGGATGGCGGAGGCGAGCCGATGAAAACGACGCTTTGCAGCGCGACGGGTGTCGAGATCGCTGGAGTCTCCCCCGAACACATCGGCCGAAACTCGTGCCGCCTCGACGATTTCAAGTGCCGTGCTGATCGTTTTCATGGTTTTAGTCTAACTGACTAAAACGAAGACGGCAAGAATGCGTATTTCATCCGAGTACATGCGCATCACATCAGGACACGGCAATCACCTGGCGGCACCGAGGGCTGAAACAGCTTTGCGTAGCTCGATCACTGCCGGACTGCTGTCGCCCTCGCGGGTACACAGATCGATCGAACACTGCTCGATGTCGGAAATGCGCACGAAACTGATATCCGAGCGGGTGTAGTACTCGGCAATGGTTGCTGCCGTTATCACCACCGCCCGACCGTTGGCGACAACCTCGAGTGCTTCGTCCATCGTGCGGACCGAGGGACCGTACCGGACGGGTACACCACTCGGGCGCGGGTCCACCGACCACCATTTCACCCATTCGGGTGGTGCGCCGTCACTCGAAACCTGCACAGTCCCATCTATTTCAGAAATCTCGATGCTCGCGCGACCCGCCAGTTGGTGCCCTCGAGGCAGAGCCACCACCCGCGGTTCGACGCCTATCCGTTCGAGCACCACACCGTCGAGCACCGGCAGTGGCGGTCGCACAAAGGCGGCATCGACGGTCGCGCTCGCCACCGCCGAAACCTGTTGGGACCAGTCCAATTGGACGAGCTCCACCTCCGCATGCAACGAATCGATCACCGCACGCCCCAAACTCCCGGCAGCCCCGTTGATGAATCCGATCCGCAACCGCCTGGCCCGCCGACGCTCGAGTGCGTCGAGACCGTTCATCGCGCGAACGGCAAACTCGAGAGCGGGCCGCGCATCCGCGACGAACACCTCACCCGCGGCGGTGAGCACCACCGGATGCGAACTGCGATCGACCAACTCGACTCCCACCTGCTCCTCGAGTCGACGAATCTGCTGACTGAGGGCGGGCGCGGTGACGAACAGCCGGTCTGCCGCTCGCCCGAAGTGCCCTTCCGCCACGACGACGAGCAACGAGGACACCAAACGCAGATTCAGATCTTCGCCTCTTCTCGCCTTCTTCATTACCGTCCATTCGGTTGTTTTCGGCCCGCCGCTCGACTTAAAGTGACGACCATCACGGTATCTGAACAGCGGAGTTAAGCAAACTGGCAATTCTCGAACGAAGATCTACATGTACAGCGAATGCCTCGCCAGGTCACAGTTGTCGCAGATCCGGACAGCCCGCCGAATCTGCGAAACCAGGAGATGTGATGAGCAAGTACGAGCACGAATTCGTCCACATGATGGATGGCGTCGAAAAGCAATTGGAAACCATCGACAATCCGCGGCACCAGAAGATCCTCCGTAACTACCGACGCCACGCCTTGCTCGAGGTCTCCGGTCGCTACAAGGAAATCCTCTCGCCGGACATGACCGTCGAAGAACCCGTCTACCGGTTGTTCGAAGACGGTCAGTCGATTGTCCTCGACGGCATGGACGCCGTCACCAACTTCTACCAGTCACTCGCCGAGACGGACACCCTTGTCATGTGGACCGGGAAGTCCGACTTCGCGGTATCGGACAGCGGGTTCTCGGGTGAGACACTCTTCAGTCAATTCGTTCCTGGATCGATCCTCGGAGACGGGGTGTTCGGCGCGGTGCACGAATCGGGCGGATCCACGTCCGCAGCCCCTGAACAGTCGTCGGGCATCGACTCCGACGGTTGGTATCTCGTGCGTCGGACCTTGGCATTCGTCTGGCCGTACGACGAGCACGGTCGACTCATCGGTGAGCACGTCTACGAAGATTCTGCTTCGAAAGTCGTCACCAAGGTGGATCCGAGCGAGGTCATCACGGCAGCGCGCGCAGCCGAACTGCTTGCCCCACTGCTCGAAACGCACCTGCCGTGAGCGCGCCCGTAGCCATTGTCACCGGCGCAGCGGCCGGGTTGGGCGCCGCTATTGCCGAGCGGCTTGCCGAGGACTTCGGCACCCTGCTTCTACTCGACATCGAAGAGGCTGCACTCGCCGACACCGCAGCACGCCTGGAAAGCCTTGGCGTCGATCGGTGCCCGCTTGGGCGGTGACATGCTCGCGCACTACGGGCCGTCGAAGGCCGCCGTGATCGAGATGAGTCACAGCGTCGCCCGGATCGGCGCGACTCGAGGGCTCCGTTCGAACACGGTCATGCCCGGGCTGATCCTCACCGACATGTGGCTGCGAACCATCAAGGAACTGCGTCGGCGCGATGCTGCACTAGCGGGCGTTTCCGATGCTGATGTCTTCGATTCTTTTGTTGCCCAAATGGTTCCGATGGGTCGAGCCCAGACGCCCGGAGACATCGCCGAGATGGTCGCGTTTTTGCTCAGCGACAAGGCTCGCAACGTCACCGGGCAGACGATTGCCGTCGACGGCGGCGCCGTGATGACCTGATCGGGTCGATGGCGGTCAGCCCCAGCGCGACTGACCGCCGTCGAGCGGGATCGTGGCACCCGTCAGATAACCGGCGTCTTCACTGACGAGGAAGACGACGGCACGACCGATGTCGGTCTCGGGATCTCCGACGCGTCCCAGCGGGATACCCGCGACAAAAGCCGCCGCCTCTTCCGGATTCTTGTCCATCCACCACTGCAACGCGGGGGTCTTGGCGTGCGGGGCGACGTTGAGAACGCGGATGTTGTCCTTGCCCCATTCGCAGGCGGCAGCGCGGGTCAACGAGCGCATGCCTTCCTTGATGGAACCGTAAGCGCCGTAGTTACTGGCATCCCAGCGCACGGCTGCCGAGGTGACCATGTTGATGATGACGCCACCGCCACGACTGTTCATGTGCGGGTACGACGCCTGCATCATGCGCAGGGTGGCGAGTGGGCCCGTCGCGAAAGAACGCTCGAAGTCTTCGTCCAGCACGCTCAAGAGCGGGCCGGGCTTGCAGTCGTTGGCGTTGTTGACCAGGATGTCGATTCCGCCGAACAGTTCGACGGTTCGGTCCACGGCCGCCGTGATGTCGTCCTTCTTGCTGACGTCACAAACCACGGCCTCACCGCGCGCACCGATGTCAGCGAGTAGTCCGCAGGTGGTGTGCAACTTGGATTCGGTGCGACCGGCAACGGCGATCACGGCGCCCTCTTTGGCCAAGGCCAGGGCAATCCCCTGCCCGATTCCCTGACCCGCACCCGTGATGAGTGCAACTTTGCCTTCGAGCTTGCCCATGTGACTACTCCAATGTCTGTCGACGCAGAGGTCCCTTTGCGGGAAGGACCGGTCGATTCTGGTGACTGCCGCCGTTTGTCGTCTACACTCGACCTACAAAACAACCAAGCACTTGCTTGACCCTAAGGTGTGCGACCACGTCGCGTCAATCACATTGGGCGGCAATTCAGCTCGGCACCGCACCAGGAAGGCTCCACCGTGACACTGCCCAACCCCGTCGATTTCAGCGGACGCTCGGTGATCGTCACCGGCGGCACCAAAGGCATCGGCTACGTCATCGCCGAAACCTTCCTCGCCGCGGGTGCGAACGTGCTGGTCTGTGGCCGTAACGAGCCCGAAAACCTACCCACCGCCGACGGCCGTAGCGCAGCCTTTCGCGCCACTGACGTCCGCGATCCCGCCGACGCC
Organism: Rhodococcus sp. AQ5-07; assembly: GCF_009707305.1. Lineage (NCBI taxonomy): Bacteria > Bacillati > Actinomycetota > Actinomycetes > Mycobacteriales > Nocardiaceae > Rhodococcus > Rhodococcus sp. AQ5-07. The sequence continues at coordinate 3,817,079 of NZ_CP046099.1, forward strand.
GCAGCCCTCGTCCAGGATGCCGTCGAGCGCTTCGGCCGTCTGGACGTCCTGGTCAACAACGCCGGCGGCTCCCCCGATGCCGATGCTGCGACGGTGTCACCCCGCTTCGTCGAGAAGATCGTGGCCCTGAACCTGTTGGCACCCTTCAACGTTGCCCAGGCCGCCAACGCAGTGATGCAGACTCAGGACGACGGCGGTGCCATCATCAACATCGGCAGTGTCTCGGCAATCGATCCGCAGCCCGGAACCGCGGCGTACAGCGCAGCCAAGGCCGGCCTCCTCGTTCTGACCAAGGCATTGGCCCTCGAATGGGCGCCGAAGGTCCGGATCAACCACATCACCACCGGCCTGATCCGTACCGAGGCTGCCGCCGAGGTCTACGGCGCCGACGGCGGCGCGGCGGTCACCAGGACCATTCCGATGGAGCGCATGGCCGTCCCGGCCGATATCGCAAACTCCTGCCTGTTCCTGGCGAGCCCACTCTCCTCGTACGTCAACGGCGCCGACATCGCCGTTCACGGCGGCGGTGAGTACCCGGCTCGCTACATGGCGACCCATCAGGACTGAACACAAGCACAGAGCAGCCCCTGAGCGAATCGCTCAGGGGCTGCTTCTTCGTGCAAACAACTGCGGGGCGCGACAAGGGGTCAAGCACCCCGCAGTTGAGTCTGGAGGGACTAGTGAGCGGAAAAGCTCACTCGTGCACCGGTAATCGCTACCTGATCACCCTTGGTGACCTGGAAGGCCAGGTCGTCGGGAGTTCCCCACGCAACGATGGACGGCGACTCACCCGGATGGATCGCCGCAGCGAATCGGCCCTCGAGACTGACAAGATCAGCCGGATGCACTCCGGCGACCCGAGCAAGCTCGAGTGTGCTGGCGGCCAACGTGCACAGCCCGTGCATGATCGGACGCGGCTGGTTGATCCGCGCCGCAGCCTCGGGATCGATGTGGATGTGGTGTTTGTCGCCCAGGAGCCGGTACATCGCCGTCTGGTTCTTCGCTGTGGTCAGCACACCGGTCAGCGAAGGCTCACCGGTCGGCTCCGCCGGACGTGAGGGTCCACGTTCTCCGCCGAATCCACCGGCACCGGGAGCAAAAAGTGACCAGGTCGCGACGAAGTACTCGCATTCCACCTTCACTTCGAACACCGCTGCTGCGCCCTTGTCCCACACCTCGCCGACCGAAGCCTTCAACGTCACCTCACCGCTACGCGGAAGCGGAGCAAGCACTTTCAACTCTTGCGAGCCGTGCAGTGCCGTCGAGGTGTCGAAGGCGCCCGCCGAGCCCAGAGCGTCGGGAGCCCACTGTGCCAGCGTCAGAGCAAAAGTCGGCAGTACCCGAAGCTGATCCTCGAAGACGAGGTCCAGCTCGGTTGCCTTGGCGCCCACGGCGAGTGCGTACAAGATCGCGTCGCGCTCGGTGTACGCCACGGTGCGGGTACCGAGATCGGCTCCGCGCCAATCGCCGGCGGTCTTCGCAGCTTCCGAAGTTATCACTGTCATTTCCTCTCTTAAACAGCGCCTAGAACGAGACCGCTGGTGGGCACTGCCGTTCCGGCTGTGACCAAGACGTTTTCGACGCCGTCGGGCTGATTGGTCGACGTTCCTCGGACCAGTCGCACACCTTCGGCAATTCCGTTGACGCCGTGCAGGTATGCCTCGCCGACCTGACCACCGTGAGTGTTGGACGGCAAGCGTCCACCGATCTCGAGGTTGCCTTCGCGAATGAAGTCCTTGGCTTCGCCTGGCTTGCAGAAGCCCAGTTCTTCGAGCTGCGGAAGCACCAACGGGGTGAAGTGGTCGTACAGAATCGCGGCGTTGATGTCATCAGGGGTCAGGCCGCTCTGGCCGTACAACTGACGAGCAACCAGGCCCATCTCCGGGATACCCGAGATGTCAGGACGGTAGTAGCTGGTCATCATGTGCTGATCCTTGCTACTGCCCTGAGCGGCGCCCTTGATGATGACGGGCTTGTTGGCCAGATCCTTTGCGCGCTCGGCAGAGACGATGACCAATGCCTGGCCGCCGTCGGTTTCCTGGCAGCAGTCGAGCAGGTGCAGAGGCTCGGCGATCCAGCGCGAGTTCTGATGGTCCTCGAGTGTGATCGGACGCTCGTAGAACCAGGCAGCCGGGTTGTTGGCGGCATGCTTGCGCGCCACCACTGCAACTCGTCCGAAGTCCTCACTCGTCGCACCGTACTGGTGCATGTAGCGGCGGGCGAACATGGCGACCCACTGAGCGGGAGTCGACAATCCCTGCGGAGTCATCCACGCATATGCCGCGCGATCCGCGGTGCTGTCCATGGGTCGATCGTGCTGGCCAAGGCCGTAGCGCACACCGGAGCGCTCGTTGAAGGCGCGGTAACAAACCACGACGTCGGCAACACCCGTCGCAACTGCCATAGCGGCCTGCTGCACGGTGGCACACGCGGCGCCGCCACCGTAGTGAATGCGCGAGAAGAACTTAAGCTCGCCGAGGCCACAGTTGCGAGCCACGATCGCTTCGCCGTTTGTCTCCGACGTGTAGGTGGACAGACCGTCGACCTCGGACGGATCGATACCGGCGTCAGCGAGTGCCGCGACGATGGCCTCACACGCCAACTGCAGTTCGGTGCGGCCGGAGTTCTTGGAGAACTCGGTGGATCCGATGCCGACGATGGCGGCGGCTCCCGAGAGTGGGCTGATCGCCATCAGAGCCTCTCCTCTTCCTTGAAAGCGACTGCGACGGTGCCGGATGCATGGTTGCCGAGGCTGTTTGCACCCTGCACCTTGATCACGACCACTCCGTCTTCCTTGGACACGACCTCACCGGTCATCGTCATGGTGTCACCCGGGTAGTTGGGCGCGCCGAGACGAATGGCGATGCGGCGCAAGGTCGATGCAGATCCGGCCCAGTCCGTGACGTATCGACCGACAAGACCGTTGCTCGTGAGGATGTTCATGAAGACATCCTTGGATCCGCGCTCCTGGGCCAGGCTCGGATCGTGGTGCACGTCCTGAAAATCGCGAGTGGCGATTGCCGTGGCGACGATCAACGTGCGGGTCAGCGGGATCGCCAACTCGGGCAATGCCTCTCCGACAACGACGTCTGCGTAGCTACGACCGGCAAGAACGGTCATGCGAGCACCTCCACACCGGATGCGAGCTGCGCACCCAGACGCGCGAGATCGGAGCTGGAGCCGCCGAGGGTGGCAGCAATCTGCTTGCCCCACAAGAGGTGACGGTGAACCGGGTAGTCGGTGTCGACGCCCATACCGCCGTGGACATGCGTGGTGCGATGCACGACGCGCTGTCCGCCGTCGGTTGCCCACCACTTGGCGACCAGTACCGAGGTGCCGAGATCCAGTCCCTCGGAGATACGCCAGGCGGCCTGCCACAGTGTCACCCTCATCGCTTCGAGATCGATGTAGCAGTCAGCGAGTTGATGATTGACGGCCTGGAAGGTCGCCAGCGGACGGCCGAACTGCTTGCGGCCGTTCAGGTACGTGACAGCCTGCGCGACTGCACCCGAGCCGACACCCCATTGAATTGCGGCCAATGCCAGCTCAACTCGGTCGATCAGCCACGGAACCGTGGTGCCGTCAGCCGCACCGATCAGCTGCGCGGGGGCACCGACAAAGGTGACGTTGGCACAGATCTCCCAGTTGGTGGACTGCGTCTGTTCGAGCGTCACTCCTTCGGCATTCAGGTCCACAAGCAGCAGTGCCGTACCGGTGGAAGCGGTTGCCGAAACGAGAGCAAGGTTCGCGACGTGAGTCATCGGCACTACTGCCTTCTCACCCGTCACGGTCCAGTTGCCGTCGGCATCCTGCTCGGCCGTGGTCAGCGGGTCGCCGCCCGTGTACGGACCGAACTCTTCGAGACCGACGGTCAGGAATCGACTGCCGTCGGCAACACTCGGAAGGAGCTCGGCACGAAGGGAATCGGAGCCGAATTCATTGACAGCCAATGCCGCAAGGGTCGTTTCCCAGATCGGCACGGCGGCAACGTGACGGCCCTGCTCCTCCAGCAGTGCGTACAGCTCGGACAAGCCGAGTCCGCCGCCGCCGAACTCCTCGGGCAGGGCGATACCGAGCAGGCCGGTGGTCGCGAGTTCGCGCCACAGTTCACGGTCGACGCGCTCGGCGGAGAGTTCGATCTCCTTGGTGCGCTCGATCGTTGCCTTGCTGGTGAAGACCTCGTCGGCCAGTGAGCGAATCGCGTCCTGCTCTTCGCTGAAATTGAAGTCCATCAGTGCTCCTCGCGTACGGCCGGCCGGAACGCGGGAAGCGTCAGATCCGGGTCGGCGTCGATCCAGTCAAGTTCCACGGGCATGTCGACCACGACATCTTCGGGCGCGATACCCACCATGTTGGCGATCAATCGGGTTCCCTCTTCGAGTTCGATTACCGCAACGATGAGCGGGTAGTCGAACGCGTCGATCTTGGGGTGATGATTGACCACGAAGCTGTACACCGTGCCCCGCCCCGACGCGTCGATCGTGTCCCACTCGAGTGACTGGCACTCCCCGCACATCGGGCCGGTGGGATGACGCAACGTCTTGCAGGACGTGCAGCGTTGGATCACCAGACGGTGCTCTTTGGCCGCTTCGAACCAGAAAGCATTGTCCGCGTTGAGAGCCGGACGCGGACGCAATGCGCGCGGAGCCTCCGGAGCCTTGGCTTCCTGCGGCTTGAACCGCAGTGTCCGCCACCGCTGCGTGCCGACAACTTCGTCGTCGCCGTTGCGGTACGTCTTGAGCGTCGTCACGAAGTGTCCGACGCCGAGGCCGGTCTTCTTTTCCGGGGAAATCGACTCGATGACCTCGGTGTAGTTCACGCGATCGCCTGGGCACAGTTCGGCGAAGAACTCCTGATCGGAATCGGTGGCCACGACGGAGCTGTAGCCGGCCGCGTCGAGGGTGGCGATCAGATCGGTCCACACCTGCGACGGGTCGTTGCCCGCCATCTTGTCGGTGAACGTCCGCATGATCCAGACCTGGAGCATCTGAGCGGGAGCGACGACGCCGTCACGGCCGGTGGCGCGGGCAGCGTCGTCGTCGAGGTAAACGGGGTTGGTATCGCCCATGGTCTCGGCCCAATGCCGGATCATGGGGATGTTGACCTCGTCTGGCCCCCAGGTTGTGGGAACAAGCGTCTGGCCGACAAAAGCGTCGAGTTGCGCCGAAATGTCGCTCACTTGACCCTCTTTTCGCGAACGAGTCCCAAGCCGATTGTGCCGACCATGTCACGCAGAACCTCGTTGACGCCGCCGCCGAAGGTGTTCACGACACCCTGACGCGAGATCTGCTCGATCTGACCGGCAAGCAAAGCGCCCGGAGACTCGGGGCGGATGCGTCCGGCGGAGCCGAGAATTCCGAGCAGGGTGCGGTAGACGTCGACATGAGTCTCGGTCCCGTACGTCTTGGTAGCGCCGGCGTCGGCTCCGGAGAGCGTGTCCTGCGCGACGGCTGCCGTCATCTTCCAGTTCAGCAGTCGCATGGCCTCGAGCTTGGCGTGTGTACGAGCGAAGTCCTGCTGCACCCACGGGATGTTGATGGCACCGTTTTCCTTGGCCCAGTCCAGAACCAGGTTCCACAGACCGTAAGTGCGACCACCGATGGCCGCCAAGCCGATTCGCTCGTGATTGAGCTGAGCCGTGATGAGCTGCCAGCCGCCGTTGACCTCGCCGACAACGTCCTTCGACGGAACACGAATGCCGGAGTAGTACGTCGACGTCACCATCAAACCGCCGACGGTGTTGATCGGTGACCACTCGAAGCCTGCGTCCTCGGTGGGGACGATCAGGATCGAGATGCCCTTGTGCTTGGGGGCGTCCGCGTCGGTGCGGCAGGCCAGCCACACGTAGTCGGCGGTGTTTGCGCCACTGGTGAAGATCTTGTTGCCGTCGACGATCCACTCGTCACCGTCGAGAACCGCACGAGTCTTGAGTGATGCGAGGTCGGTGCCGGCCTCGGGCTCGGTGTAGCCGATGGCGAAGACGATGTCGCCGGCAAGAATGCCGGGCAGGAATCGTTCCTTCTGCTCTTCGGTGCCGTACTTCATCAACGTCGGTCCGACGGTATTGACCGTCACGAAAGGGAACGGCAGACCCGCGCGCTGAACCTCGTCGAAGAACACGAATTGCTCTTCGATGGAGCGTCCCTGGCCACCGAATTCCTTGGGCCAGCCGATGCCGAGCCAGCCGTCCTTACCCAGCAACTTCACGATCTCGCGGAAGTACTCGCCGCCCACACCTTGCTCGCCGGCCGCGCGACGCTTCTCTTCCGGCAGCAGCGCCGCGAAGTACGCGCGCAACTCCTTGCGGAGCTCCTGCTGCTCGGGCGATTCCCTCAGATCCATCGCTGTTTCTCCTATGGCATTCATGGCTGGCAACTCTTGGTCTGGACGCTAACCAGATGCCCAGGTGGGCGCTGTGAATGTCTCGTTGAGCGGGAAGCCGAAACATGAGCGGCGTCACATAGGGTGAGATATGCGCATGGACTCCTCGGATCGCGTCGCTCTCACCGACTTGGCCGCCAGGTATGCACAGGCCGTCGACCGCCGAAACACCACCGCGCTTGCGGCTCTCTTCACTGACGACGTGGCATTCGTCTTGCCGCCGGCATTGAACGGAACGGATGCGCCGACGGAGATACGTGGGAACACCGTCGTCAGCAGTTCGGTGGTCGATGCCGTCTCACATCTGCACTCGACCCGGCACATCGTCGAGCAGCAGATCCTCGACCTCGACAGCCCCACCACCGCGCACGGTGAGGCCTACTGCTCCGCGCACCACATCTATCCGCGGGGCGAGGGCCACCGGGACAACCGGATCGAGATTCGTTATCAGGACAGCTTCGAAAAGGTCGACGGCACCTGGCTGTTCTCGCGTCGCGAATTGGTAGTCGATTTTGCCGAGGACGTTCCGATCATCCTGCTCGGACAATAGGTACAGGAAAAAATCGCGGTGATTCTGTATCTCCTCACGGGAGGTTTACCGGGCTAGCGTTCAGCAACTGTCACGCCATCTCGGCGTGACGTTCGGCTATGTCTTGGAGATTCACATGTCACGCTCGCGCACCAGAAGATTCCTCGCTGCCTTCGCAGTGGCCGCCGTCGCAGTCGGAACCGTCGCAGCGTGCTCGAGCGACAACTCCTCCGATGAGAACGCGCCCCTTCGCATCGTCGCTTCTTCGGTTCCGCACGCCGAGATCTTGAAGTTCGTCGAAGAAAAGGGCCTGCTCGGCGACACCAAGATCGAGGTCAGCGAGATCACCGGCGACCTCGACGCCAACGAGGTGCTCGAAGCGGGCGACACCGACGCCAACTTCTTCCAGCACGTGCCGTACCAGGAATCGTGGTCGAAGGAAAAGGGTGTCGACGACCTGGTCGCCGTGGCGAAGGTCCACGTCGAGCCCCTTGGTGCATATTCCAAGAAGGTCACCAACGTGGCCGACCTGCGCCAGGGCGCAACGGTCGCTTTGTCCAACAACGTGACGAACTTCGCCCGTGGGCTGTACCTGCTGCAGCAGGCCGGTTTGATCAAGCTCGATCAGCAGTTGGGCGCCCCCGGCACCGACATCACGCAGATCAGCGAGAAGAACATCATCGACAACCCCAAGGGACTCACGTTCACCCAGGTCGATCCCCCGCAGCTTCCGCGCACTCTCGACGACGGAAATGTCGATCTCGCAATCATCAACGGCAACTACGCAATCGAAGGCGGCCTCAATCCCGCCAAGGACGCACTGGTGCTCGAGAAGGCCGAGGGCAACCCGTACGCCAACGTCCTGACGGTTCGCACCTCCCTCGAAAACGATGCGCGAGTGCAGAAGTTGGCCGAGGCGTTGACGTCCACCGACGTCGCGACGTTCATCGAGCAGACCTACCAGGGCTCGGTCATTCCGGCCAGCGCTACCTGATCGAGACCCGTCATGGTCTTCTCGATCGAATCGGTCTCCAAGGAATACGGCAGCGGCACAAAAGTTCTGCATGCACTCGATTCCGTGTCCCTGAAAATCGAAGACGGCGAAATCTTCGGCATCATCGGCAAGAGCGGCGCCGGTAAATCGACTCTGCTGCGCTGCCTCAACCTGCTCGAACGCCCGACCAGTGGCCGGATTCTGTTGGGCGACACCGATCTGACCGCGTTGAGCCCCGCGCAGTTGCGCGATGCACGCAAGCGGATCGGTGTCGTGTTCCAGCATTTCAACCTGCTGCACTCCCGCTCGGTCGCCGCCAACATCGCCTTTCCTCTCGAAGTGGCGGGGTACTCGCGGGCAGATCGCCGTGCCCGCGTCGACGAGCTGATCGAGTTGGTCGGCCTGGAAGACCGACGTGACGCCTTCCCTTCGCAACTGTCCGGCGGACAGAAACAACGGGTCGGGATCGCGAGGGCCTTGGCGGCTTCTCCCGATGTCCTCCTGTGCGACGAAGCCACGAGCGCCCTCGACTCGGATACGACCGATTCGATCCTCGACCTGCTCGCCGACCTCAATCGACGTCTGGGTGTGACCATCGTTCTGATCACCCACGAGCTCAACGTGGTTCGACGGATCTGTCACCGCGCCGCCCTGATCGACCAGGGACGCATCGTCGACGAGGGAACGCTCACCGAACTGGTTGCGGACCCGGACTCACCCCTCGGCGAGGCGCTACTGCCGACCGGAACGGTGCGAACGTCCCCGACCGGAATTCCGGCACTCCTCACCTTTGTCGATTCGCTGTCGACCTCGCCCGTGATTTCCCAACTCTCGCGTGATCTCGATGTCGACGTCACCGTGATCTCCGGCGGTATCGAGGACATCGGAGCCCATCAGGTCGGCCGCCTTCGCGTGGAGTTCGCCTCGCACACCGGACTCGCCAACGACGAAGAGACAAGAAAGTCTGTCGAAGAACATCTTTCGCAGCGCGGAGTGAAGGTGACGTTCTCATGAACAAGACGTCCTGGCAGGATTCCCTGGGCGAAGCATGGGAAGCCCTACTCGACACGCTCTACATGGTCGGCGTCTCGTTCGTGCTCACCGTGATCATCGGTATCGCCCTCGGCGTTCTGTTGCACGCGAGCGCGCCCGACGGAATCCGTCCGAACCGCGTTCTCAATTCGGTACTGGGCACCGTGGTGAACATCGGCCGTTCGCTGCCGTTCGTGATTCTGTTGGTCCTCCTCATCCCGGCGACGCGGGCGATCGTCGGAACAGCGCTCGGGGCGACGGCAGCGCTCGTCCCGCTGACCATCGGCTCGGTGCCCTTCTTCGCTCGCGTCGTCGAGAACGCACTGCGTGAGGTCGATTCCGGACGCGTCGAAGCAGCACGATCCATGGGCGCCACCGACAAGGACATCATCGTCAAAGTGCTACTGCCCGAATCAGTTCCGGGATTGGTAGCCGGAGCAACCCTGACGGCGGTGATGCTGATCGGTTTCTCGGCCATGGCAGGCGCCATCGGCGCCGGCGGTCTCGGCGACTTCGCAATCAAGTACGGCTACCAACGATTCAACACACCGGTGCTGTTCGTCGCTGTCGTGATCTTGATCGTGTTGGTTCAGGCGATCCAGTCGACCGGCGATCTCGTAGTTCGTTCGATGGCCCACAAGCGGTAACCGATCAGCTCGACACCATCGCGATCGCAGTTCGCAGGCCGCGCCGCTTACCGGTCTGCGGATCGACGCCGAAGACTTCCTTGATTCCGCCGCGGATGCGGAACTTCAACTCCGAGTGCGTCTCCGGAGCATCGTCCTGGGACGCGGAGAGAAACCTGTTGGGCAGCGACAACTTCCAGATGGTCCGCAACGTCAATCCGTACTGCTTCCACAGCGGCCCGGTGGTGTACGGGAGGTCGTACTTGTCACACAAGTCCCGCAGCGGCACCGCGATTTCCGAGTACCGATTGCTCGGCAGGTCAGGGAAGCAGTGATGCTCGATCTGGTAGCAGAGGTTGCCGCTCATGAAGGCCATGACGGGACCGGCATGAAAGTTGGCGGACCCCAGCATCTGTCGTAAGTACCACTGAGCGCGGGATTCGTTCTCGAATTCCTCGAGCGTGAACTTCTCGGCACCGTCGGGGAAGTGCCCGCAGAAGATGACGGCGTAACTCCAATAGTTGCGGATGAGATTTGCAACGGCGTTGGCCGTCAACGTGGTCTTCCACGCCGGGCCGGTCAGGGCGGGGAACAGGATGTAATCCTTCGCCACCTGACGCGCGATCTTCTTTCCGACGTCCTTGGCCATCTCCGATTTCTCGGACCACTTCACCTCGCCCTTGCGAAGCTTGTCGGTCTCGAGGTGATGCAGTGCGACGCCCCACTCGAAGAGGGTCGCCAGCACGAAATTCGTGATCGGTTGGAAGAGATAGTCGGCGTGCCACTTCTGATCGCGCGTGACGCGCATGATGCCGTAGCCGACATCGTTGTCGAGGCCGACGATGTTGGTGAACTTGTGATGAGTGAAGTTGTGCGAGTGCTTCCATCCCGAGGACGGGCAGGTGTTGTCCCACTCCCAGTTGCTCGAGTGAATCTCGGGATCGTTCATCCAGTCCCACTGACCGTGGATGATGTTGTGGCCGAGTTCCATGTTCTCGATGATCTTGCCGACCCCAAGCAGCGCAGTCCCCAGAATCCAGGCAGGCTTCTTCTTGCTGGCGAACAAGACGATGCGGCCGGCCACCATCAGAGAGCGTTGAAACGCGATCGTCCGCTGGATGTATCGAGCATCGTGCGCGCCGCGCTTCTCCTCGATGTCGAGCCGAATGGCGTCCAACTCGCGCCCGAGCGCTTCGACGTCTTCCTCGGTGAGATGGGCATATTCCTTGATGTCGGTGATCGCCACAGTGTTTCTCCGTATCGGTTTTCTCCGTGCCGCAGGACTGGTCCGTCGGGCGGTACCCCTGGGAGCCGGTGCGGAAACGTCAGCCCCGATATTCATGTGCGTCTTCACGCAATCTATGCCAAAGTCGATATACGTGAGCCCCGAAAACAAGATCACCATCCGCACCGCTACCGAGAGCGACTGGCCGGCTCTCCAACTACTCGACTCGGTGGGGTTCGGTTTTCACCCGTCTCCCGCGGTCAGCGAACTGACGAAGGCGCTCTACAAGCCCGAGGACATCATCCTCGCCGTCGACGGTGACCTACCCGTCGGCGTGGCCATCGAAATCGACATGGAATTCACCGTGCCCGGCGGACACCAGCTCCCCACGCGCGGGATCACCTGGGTATCCGTCGCACCGACTCACCGTCGCCGTGGCGTCCTACGCTCGATGTTCACTGCACTTCACGCCCACATCGAGTCGACCGGAGCACCACTTGCCGCCCTGACGGCCAGCGAGGCCGGCATCTACAACCGCTTCGGATACGGCCCGGCCACCTTCAGCGAGGGCATCACCCTCGATCGCCGCTTCGCGCGGTTCCGCCCCGAGGTGCCCGACAACGGTGGCGTGTCGATCGTCGACGTCAAAGCTGCCTCGACGCTTCTACCCGAGATCTACGATCGCTGGCGACTGCTGACACCCGGCGCTCAATTGCGTCCGCAACCGCTCTGGGACCATATGTTCGCCGACCCGTCCGAGGATCGTGACGGCGCCTCCGGACTGTTCTTTCTGACACACGCGGACGGATACATCGCTTACCGGCACACGAGCGAGGGCCGCGACAGCATCGCCCGGATCGACGAGTTCGTGACGATCACCGAAGACGCGCACGCGGCGCTGTGGCGCACGATCTGCGGCCTCGACCTCGTCACCCGGATCGAGACACGCCAACATCCTGCCGGTCCACTCCGGCTGATGCTGACGGACTACCGTCTTGCCCGGACGACGACGCGCTCCGATCGACTGTGGCTGCGCATCATGGACGTGCCCGCGGCTCTCGAGGCTCGTGAATATGCTGCTGACCTGGACACCGTCATCAAGGTCGAAGATCCGTTCCTGAAGGCCGGCGGAACTTTTGCACTTCAGGTCAAGGGTGGCAAGGCCACCTGTACGGCCACTGACGCGGAGCCCGCGATCACGATGCCCTCTGATGTCCTGAGCAGCTTGTACCTGGGCGAGCACCAGGCCAAGACCTTCGCGGCGGCGCACCGACTCCACGCGTCCGATCCGCGGGAGATCCGGAATTTCGACTTCGCTTTCAACGCAGAGAAGCCCGCAATTCTCGGGTACGGATTCTGATGATCTTGCCGACACGGGCATCGACGATTTGTGCCGTCGGTCGTATTCAGGGTTAGCCTCGAACAATGGCGTTTGTCGAAAAGATGGTCAATAGGCTTCCTGAGCGGGTTCTCGTGCGCGTCCTGCCGCACGCAGAAATGCTCAAGTTCCTGGTGGTCGGCGGCATCGCCTTCATCGTCACCACGGTGCTGTTCTTCGGCATCAAGTGGACGGTTCTGCCTCAGCACCCGGTGACGGCCAACATCCTTGCGGTCCTGATCGCGACGGTTCTGTCTTACGTCCTCAACCGCGAATGGTCGTTTGCTCAGCGCGGTGGTCGACAGCGCCATCACGAGGCCGCTCTGTTCTTCATCGTCGCGGGTATCGGTTTGGCCATCAACCAGGTACCTCTCTGGACCTCCAGGTACGTGTTCCACCTGCGTCAACCCGAGGTGTCGGTATTGATGGAGAACTTCGCGGACTTCATCAGCGGATCGATCATCGGGACCCTGCTGGCGACGGCCTTCCGCTGGTGGGCCATGCGTCGGTACGTCTTCCCCGAAGAAGCCACCGACAGCCAGGTCGTTCTCGACATCGAAGCGACTCCCGGCACCAAGACGCCGACAACCGACGCCACCGCCCTCGACTGACTTCCCGGATCGACGCACCCGATCGCTCGCGCTTCGATCAGAGTTCGTCGATACCGATCAGCCCGTCCTGAAGGGCCCGTGCAAGCAGCGCCATCTTCGTCGGGGCTGTCCGGCCCACTTCGTCGTACTTCCCTCGAATACGCGCGAGATGCGTATTCACCGTCCCCTCCGCGATGTACAACTCACGGGAGACTTCGGCTTTCGAGTCGCAGCGAATCCAGGTCAACAGCACCTGTACTTCACGTCTACTGAGGCTGGGTGAGTCAGCAGTCTTCATCGGTGGTGTCCCTAACTTCCAGGCTTTTCGCGCGGTCGAACTCCCATGGAAACGGAGCATGGTCGCAGGGTCACTCCGTTTGTTGACTGAGATAACTCTCGAGCGAGAGTGAACACTCTCAGAACACCACTCGAGTGGGCCTTGACCTCGGTAGAGTCTTGTTTGCCCGTTATGTGCGGGAGAGACTGTCGAACGACCGAAGGACCGGCGATGACTGACCGCGACGCCTCCACCATGCAATTCGTCGATGCCGGCGTGACGTCTCTCGTCGAGGCCCCTCGAGACATTCTCGAACGCGGACTTCGGAGCGAACAGGTCGTCAACCAAGCCGGTGCGTCGCAGGCCACGTTCTTTCGCAAGTTCCGCACCAAATCCGAATTCATCGAGGCCGTGATCACCAGCCTCACCGAATCGACCTTGCACAGCGCAGACAAAGTGAAGCAGACCGTGCGCGCACAGCTGGCCGCAAACGACGACGCGCTTCGTCCGACGGTCACCACTCTCGTCAAAGAGGCATTCGACGCAATCGTCAACGACGCGTCGACTGCAAGAAGCCTTCTCTCACACATTTTTGCGGGCTCACACCGGCGAACCTCCACCGCTCTGGAAAACGAATATCGTCGACGCGACGAGCTCGTATCCGCGGCCTACGAGGCCCTTTTCGAGAAAACCGACGCAACACTCCGAAGGCCGTTCACCACCAAGACCTTCGCTGTCACGGTCAACGCGGTGATCGACGGCTTCCGCATTCGTAGCCGCATCGATTCCCGCTCCGTCTCACCCGACATCATGTCCGACGCACTGCTCGCGATACTGGGCGCCGTCGTCGACACGTCCGGCCTTCACCAACACCTCGATGACGTTGTCGGTCCCATCGACCAGCCCGCTGAGCCGCGTCCGCTGCCGCGTGATCCGCGAGCGGCGTTTCTCGCCGCTGCGCGTAGCGAATTCGGCAAGCGCGGATACTTCATGACGCAGATCAACGACATCGCCGACACGGCGGCAGTTCCCCGCGCCGCCGCCAACAAACTGTTTCCCACCAAGCCCCACATCTTGGTGGCAGCCCTTCAGAGCCGCGTGGACTCACTGCGAGAGACCGTTGCCGACGACATCCTGATCGGTCTCGGTGACGTCGCGATCATCGAGAACTTCCTACTCCGCTGCGCACAACTAGCCTCTGACGAAACAGAGTTCATGGATGCACTGCTGGTTGCCGTTGCCCACGACACCTACGGCGAGCCCGAGAGCCTGCTCTCGCTCAAAGAGAAACTCAACATTCCCTCGATCATCGCGCCGATTGTGCAGCGCGGCCAGGACAACGGAGCGATGTCGACCATCAGTGCTCCGATGGACATCGCCGCAGGCATCACCAACACCCTCCTACTGAGGTGCTTCACCCGCCGATCGGACAGCCCAGCCGACAACGCTGCCTTCGTCGGCGCGATGGTCCTGAACGGGCTGGCGCATCCCTGATCAGAGAAAGGACTACGCGCCGAGCCCCAGCCGCTTCGAGCATTCAGCCATTTCGTCGATGATCAATTCCAACGACGTGCCACGACGGCTCGCGGACAACACGATTCGATCGGCTCCCAACCCGCGTGCCCAGTCGAGTTTCGCTTCGTCGAGCCTGGGCAGTGTCGCACCGAGTACCAGCGATACGTCGGCAGGATCTCGATCTGCCTTCACCGCAGCCGCTTTCATCGCCGCTACAGCCTTGTCGAGATCTTCACCGGCCAGTCCCAGCGGCTGGAAACCATCACCCAACCGGCCTGCTCGCCGAGCAGCAGCGAGACTGTGTCCACCGATGTAGAGCGGAACTCCGGATTCGCGGTGCGGCTTCGGCCAGCTGTACGCACCCTTGAACGAGAAGTAATCGCCGTCGAAATCGACTGCTTCCTTGCCCTCCCAGAGTGAACGCATCACCGCGATGGCCTCATCGGCTACCTTGCCGCGGCGCTCGAAGTCACCGCCGCACGCTTCGATCTCTTCTTTCATCCAGCCCAGACCGAGACAGATGCGCAATCGCCCACCCGAAAGTCGATCCAGCGTCGCCAAGCGCTTGGCAAGCACTACCGGATTGTGGTTGGGAAGCACCAGAACTCCGGTGGACAGACCCAAAGTCGTTGTGGCGCCGGCAACAAATGACAGTAGTTCCAGTGGATCCGGGATGTCACAGTCATCGGGTAGGTGAGATTTTCCGGTCGGAGAGTACGGGTATTCGCTCGCCGTATCCGCGATGACCACCGAGTGCTCCACGGCCGAGATCTCGTCGAAACCCAACGATTCAGCCGCACGGGCGAATTGCAGAATCCAGTCGGGATCTCCACTTCGACCCAATTCGACCGGAACAACTACGCCGAGCTTCATACCGTTTCCTCCAGTGTCGCCATCAATTTCGGACCGTCCACGACGCGACCGAGGAACCGGTCCGCATCCGGATCTGTTGCAAGCCACACCGCAGCAGCGGCGGGCACGGATGCCGGTGTGGCCGCAAATCCGGCTTCCACTATCGCGTCCGCGCCACCACGGGCTTTCCCTGATTCCGTGATGACAAATCCCGGACTCAGGTTGAACGCTTTGATTCCGGCGCCTCGATACTCCGAGTTGATCGCTCCGGCGATACGTCCGAACGACGCCTTCGACGCGGCGTACGACAAACCCCAACCACCCTCGCCGGGAGGCGCAGGCGGATCCAGGGTCGCCGAACCAGATGCGAGGTTGACGACCACCCCGTTGCCGCTCTTGATCATCGACGGCAGTATCACCTGAATCAACGCAAGCTGGTGCAGATAGTTGCCGATCGCCATCGCCTGGGCGTCGTCGATCTCGATGTCGAGCACCCGGTCCATGTTTCCGACCGTCTGTGCGTAGGCGTTGTTCACCAACACGTCGACATGTCCCCACTCCGCCAGCACCCGTTCACCGGCGCCGCGGACGGAGGCCAGATCGAGCAGGTTCATCGGAACGGCCAAGGCGCGCACACCGAAGGACTCGATCTCGGCAACCGTCGTCTCCAGACTGCCGGGTACCGGAATGACCTGCTCCCCCTGCCTCGTTCGCGGGGCCGCCCGCCCTTCGCCTTCACGAACGGTGCGAGCAGTGATTGCAACGTCGAATCCGGCGCGCGCGAATGCCAGCGCGCACTCACGGCCGATCCCCCGGGAAGCGCCGGTAACCAGCGCAACACCACTCATAGGAACCGCGTGCGGCCGTGTCATAGGAACCGCGTGCGGCCGTGCGTCTCGAACTCCTTCTCCAGGTCCACCACGTCAGCTTCGGTCATCAACGTGTATTCGGGAGTACCGCGGCCCACCCAGTGGAACACTGGTTCGTCGGTCCGCCAGCGGTCGGCTTGAAGTTCACGTTTGAGTACCTTGTTGGAGCCCGTGACGGGCAGATCAGTCGAAACACGAACAAATCGCGGCGCTGCCTTGGTACCCAAATCCGCCTGCGCGGCAAGATAGGCGGCGAACTCGGCCGGATCGAAATCGGCAAAGTCGGCGACCTCGACAGCTGCCATCACCTGATCGCCCGAACGCGGATCCGGTACCGCGAAGACACCCGTGGCAATCACTTTGGGGTGCCGACGCAAGATGTGCTCGATCATCAAAGCCGAGGTGTTCTCACCGTCGACGCGGATCCAGTCACCCTTACGTCCGGCGAAGTAGATGAACCCGGCCTCGTCGACGTAGCCGAGATCGCCTGTCCAGTACCAACCGTGGCGAATCTTCTCGGCAATTGCGTCTTCGTTCTTGTAGTACCCCTCGAACTTCTTCGATCCGGCCTTGTCGACCATCTCGCCGATGGATTCGTCGGGGTTCAGCACGTGACCGTGCTCGTCGAGAATTGCGCGGGGTCGCTCTTCGCGGGTATCGGGATCGACGATGACGATGTTCTCGCTCGCGGGACGGCCAAGCGCGCCGGCAGGTTGGTTCGGATCGAGCACGACCGAACCGGCACCTTCACTCGAACCGTATCCCTCGAAAAGCTGCGCACCGAAACGGCGGATGAACTCTGCCTTGTCCCCCGGCGACGCCTCGGTCCCGAAGCCGTGCGTGAGGGTGTTCTCGATGTCGTCGGGCAGTTCCGGCGTCGCCATGAGATACCCCAAGGCCTTACCGACGTAGGTGAAATATGTTGCGCCGTAGAACCGAACGTCCGGCATGAATCCCGAGGCGGTGAACTTACGAACGAGGCAGACCGTAGCTCCCTGCGAAAGGGCCGGCGCCCACAGAGCCATCAACGCGTTGCCGTGGAAGAGCGGCATGCAGCAGTAGCAGACGTCGTCGCGGTCGATGTCGTACTTGGCGCAGTTCGCGTAGGCCAACCGCGTCAGACGCCCCTGGCTGCACCGCACTGCCTTGGACATTCCGGTGGTGCCCGAGGTGAAGAGAAGCAAGAACAGCGTCGACGCGTCGACGCCGAGGTCGATCTGAGGCGACTCGACCTGGTGAGCGGAAATCTTGTCCGGGTATGACGCGTCGTCGACCAGAACAAAACGATCTTCGGTCAGTCCGAGGTCAAGGCCGGACAACTTCTCGTAGCCCGCTTTGTCGGTGACGATCAGCTGGCAGTCGACGTACCGAACCTCAGCCTCGAGTTCAGCTCCACGCCTGGTCGGATTGATGCCGACGATCGTGGCCCCGGTCAGGGCCGCGCCGCCGAGCCAGAACAGGAACTCGGGATCGTTCTCCAGAAGTACTCCGACGTGAAACGGTCCAGGCGCGCGAAGCGACTTCGCAAGCGAGCCGCGCGCCGCGCTCTCGCGCACCACCTCGTCCCAGCTCCAGTCCTGCGTCCGCGTCCGCAGACCCAGGTGCTGATCACCGAGACGGTCGATCAACATCTGCGCGACGTCCTCGCGCTGAGGAGCTGCAAGAGCTGCATTCGAAGATGCTTCGGTGGCGGTGTTCGTCATCGTGTCCTGTGTCCTAGTCGATATCGGAATGTCGATTACTCCAACTGCGATACGACTCGAACGTATCGACGCCTCAATGCCGGAACCGTCCCAGTCTCGCTCAGTGGTAACCACCGCCACAGATATGATTTTCTCGTGAGATTTTGTGACGTGAAAAGCGCCACAATACGAAAGGCCATTCCATGACTGCCCCCGCAGATCCGCAGTTGCTTCTGGACCAGGCGGTCTCACGCCTCACCGGTCCAGGTGGGCCATTCGAGATCGTCGAAGAAGAGGTTCTCGGCACCATAATGCCCGTGATGAAGAACCGTGGTCACGCCATCGGTGAACTCATCTCGGCATCTCGCGCCTGGGGCGACGGCGACTATCTCGTCACCAGCGATCGTCGAATCTCGTTCACCGAGCACGCCGATTCCGTCGCCGCGCTGGCAACTGCTCTGCGGGACAAGTACGGAGTCCGCAAGGGCGACCGTGTGGGCATCCTCGCTGCCAACACTCCCGAATGGGTCATGACGTTCTTCGCGACGCAGGCGCTCGGCGCGATCGCTGTCGGTCTCAACGGTTGGTGGGTTCCGCGCGAGGTCACCCACGGGATCGAGCTCTCACGTCCGAAGGTTCTGGTCGTGGACGCCAAGCGCGGCGCCGCCCTCCCCGAACTGCCGGCAGACATCACGGTCCTCACCATGGAAGAGGATCTGCCCGCGCTCATCGCGGAATATACAGGCTCCGACGTGCCGAGCACCGACATCGACGAGGACGACCCCGCCGTCATCCTGTTCACCAGCGGTACCAGTGGCCGCCCCAAGGGCGCACTCCACTCGCACCGCAACGTGATGGCCGTCGTCGACTACCACAAGTACAGCGACGCGATCGGCGCTGCATTCACCGGCCGTGAGTACGACGCTTCCAAGCCGAGCCCATTGCGTTATCTACTCACCTCCCCGCTCTTCCACATCGCCAGCCTGCACAATCTGGTGGTCCCCCGTCTCGCGACAGGCAGCGCCGTCATCCTGACCGAGGGCGGCTTCGACGTCGACAAGGTGCTCGGGTTGGTCGAACGCGAGCGCGTCACCAACTGGGGTGCTGTCCCCACGATGGCATCGCGGCTACTCGAACACGGCAACATCGCCAAGTACGACGTCTCTTCGTTGACTGCATTCTCGCTGGCGTCTGCGCCGTCGTCGCCCGCGTTCAAAGAACGCCTCAAGGAGCAGGTGCCGTTCGCACGCAATGCTCTGGTCGACAGCTACGGCCTCACCGAATGCAGCACCGCAATTGCGGTCGCCGTCGGCGCCGAACTCGAAGAGTTCCCAGGCACTCTCGGACGTCCGATCATCACCGTCTCGATGGAGATTCGTGATCCCTTCGGCGAGTGGCTGCCGGACGGCATCGAAGGTGAAGTGTGCGTGCGCAGCCCGTTCGTCATGCTCGGATACTGGGAGAACGACGAGGCGACTGAGTCTGCAATTGCACCTGGACGCTGGCTCCGCACCGGCGATTTCGGCGTCATCGAGAACGGACGTCTCCGTCTCACCGGTCGTCGTTCCGATCTGATCCTGCGTGGTGGCGAGAACGTCTACCCCACCGAGATCGAGCAGACGCTCGACGAACACCCCGACGTGATCGAGTGCGCTGTCATCGGCATGCCGCACCCCGACCTCGGCCAGGAAGTGTCCGCCGTGGTTGTACTGCGTCCCGGGGCTGCCACCACGGAGGCGGAGCTGCGCGACTATGCCGCCGAGCGACTTTCCTACTTCAAGGTGCCGTCGAAGTGGCGCATCACCAGCGATCTGTTGCCTCGCAACGCAACCGGCAAGATGGTTCGGCGCGAGATCACCGTATGACCGCGGAGCTGTCACGGATCGTCGCCGAGTCTGCGATCCGTGACCTGCTCTGTGAGTACACGCATCTGATCGATCAGGGCAGATTGGGTGAAGTCGCTGCATTGTTCGCCCAGTCCGACTACGGGCAGTGCGGACCGGACGGGGTTGCCACCACACTCATTTCGTCCGACGCCGACGCAGTGTTCGCAGCCTGCAGCGGCTTCATTCGGATGTACGGAGATCCGCCGGTTCCACGCACCAAACATCTGCTGACCAACACGCGAATCTCGGTCGACGGTGAATCAGCGACGGCGCTCTCGTACGTCACGGTCATACAAGGTACCGAAGATCTTGCCCTGCAACCCATTTTGTCGGGACGCTACTTCGATCGCTTCTCGTGCATCGACGGGTCCTGGCAGTTCAGCTCGAGGCTCTTCTGTTGGGACAACATGGGCGACATGTCCGCTCATGCCAAGCGGGCACTGTAGAGGAACGACTGTGGAAATCGGTGTCAATGTTTTGGGTCTCGAGGCCCTGTTCGACGGCAAGGTCCGCCCGGTCTTGGACTTCGCCGCGGGTGCTGACAGTGCCGGGATCGATCTGATCTGCACCGGCGACCACCTCGGGTTCAATGCCGACGCTCACGCCCAGCGGGTAGTCGAACACAACTTCCTGTTCCCGTTGGATCACCCTTGGTACGAACCGATTTCATTTCTGTCTTCGATCGCCGCGGTGACGGAACGAGCTCGCCTCGGAGTATCGGTTCTGATCGCCACTGTTCGCCCAGCGGCCCTGCTTGCAAAGCAGGTTGCCACTCTCGACTCATTGTCCGAAGGTCGAACTGTCATGGGTTTCGGCGTTGGATGGCAAGAAGCTGAATACACCGCCACCAACATGCCTTTCGACGCGCGATTCGGGCGCATGGAGGAGACCGTCGCAGCCTGCCGCGAACTGTGGACCAATGCACCGGCCACCTTCAAGGGTCGCGACTTCGCTTTCGAGAACTACCACAGCCTCCCGCTGCCGATCCAACCCCGAATACCGGTGCTCTTCGGTTTCGGACCAAGCCGGCGGAACTTCGACCGCATCGCACGCGTCGCAGACGGCTGGACCGTGAACCCGACCGATCTGCGAACGTTCACCGACAGTGTTGCACTGTTGCGCAACACGTTCGAAGCCCACCAACGTGACCCGGAGTCGGCGCGCGTGCAAGTGTCTGCGGCGCCGGTTCGACGCGACAACGGGTCCGTCGACCTCTCGGCAACCGCAGACAAGGCCCGGGACTGGTTCGCCCGCGGCGCGTCCGTCGTCGTTCTCCGACCCGCCGTATTCGATTGCGCCGCCGAAGAACTACCAGAACTACTCGACTGGATGACCAGTATCAAGGAGGCGTGACATGGACCGGGCACTGCAAGATCTCATCGACAAGCAGGCAATCCGTGAGGTGGTTCTGACGTACTGCCGTGGCATCGACCGCCTCGACTTCGATCTCGTCCGCAGCGCCTACCACCCGGATGCGATCGACCATCACACCGGATTCGACGGCAACATCGACGAGTACATCGCCTGGGTGACACCAAAACTCTCGGCGATCGGCGGCACGATGCATCACATCGGCAACCATCTGGTCGAGCTGCACGGCGACCACGCGATCAGCGAGGCGTACTCGATGTCCACACACTGGGGTGGGCCCGAAGGCATCGGGATGATCAACTTCACCAGCGGTGCGCGATTCATCGACCACATGGAGCGTCGCAACGGTCGCTGGGCGATCAAGGAGCGATGGGCCGTACGAGAGTGGACTCGCTCGGACGAGGGCCGCTTCGTCAACCCCGAAGGTCCTGGTCCGCGTGGGCGTCGTGACGCCTCGGATCCTCTGAGCGCACTACGACAGGCCTTGGAAATTCGCTGAGAATCAGAAAACTCGGACTATTCCGACTGATTTGAGAATTCAGTTCATATCGAACACACATTCGAATAGAATGGATGCATGTTCAACCCGACAACAGAGCTCTTCGGTATCTCAGCGCAGCTGACCGGTACCGAAACTGATTGTGCGCTGGTTGATCTCATGACAGATCTGCACGCATGTGAGGCGATGCTGGTCGAACGCAAGCTCGCTGTGATTGCCGAGTTCTTTTCGCGGCGAAGCTCAGAGCATGCCGCCAGTGGTGCGTGGTCGTCGACCTCACACGAGTTGGCTGAATCGGAAGTCGGTGCGTCACTGACGATGGGCCGCGCGGCTGCAGGCAAGCTGATCGGGTTGGGGTTCTCGTTGAAGACTCGTTTGCATCGCACTCGAGCGGCGATGGCGCGTGGCGAGTTGGATCTGTACCGAGTTGGTTTGATCGATTCCGCGACCGCGAACGTGAAAGACGAATTGATCGACGAAGTGGAACGACTACTGCTCGAGCAGGTTCTCGCCCCACCAGTAGCCGGCGGAACGGGCTTGACGGGAAGGCGACTGACAGCGGCGATCGATCGGATCGTGGCGATGGTGGACCCGGAAGGTATGCGAGAACGTCGACGCCGTGCTCTCACCGATCGGTTCGTCGGGGTCAGCGCTGCCGAGGACGGGATGGCAAAGATCTTGGGCAGCATTCCGGCAGAGCAGGCTCGGGCATTCGACGGCCGACTACGCGAGTTGGCAATGTCGGTATGCCGAAACGACTCTCGAACATACGAGCAGCGATGAGCCGACGCGCTCTTCGAGTTGACCAACGGATCACCGTTCTTGCCGTGCAACTGTGACCGAGATGATTGCCCGCAGGATCGTAGCGGTGGTGTTGTCGTTCGTCGGCCCGTGGTTCACGTCGTGATGACTGATTCAACTCTGCGCGGAGGCGGCGAGCCCGCTCACCTCGACGGGTACGGGGTGATCAGCGCTGAGCATGCTCGCGACATCGCCCAAGACGCCGTAATTCGAAACGTCCGAGTACCCGCTGGTACCACCACCGAACCGGTGCCTGCTTCGGCGTACGTCTACCGGCCGGGTTCAGTTCTCGATACCTGGTTGCGGATCATCGCGGGCAGCTGCCAATGGCTGCATTGTGATGTCCCGGCCTGGAATTCCGATCTGGACCACAATGAACCGTTCCATCATGGCGACCCCGAACGCGGCGGCAAGACAGTCGAATCGAATATGAGTGCGTTCTGCCGCAACCACCATCGCCTCAAGCATTCCGACCGGTGGCAATTCGCGTCGAACCAGGATCGGACCATGTCGCTGACATCGCCGACTGGGCATTGCTACCGAACACGCCCCGCAGGGTTGATGGCCGGGCCGCACGGCCCGATGCCGCCGCAGTGCGGTCGAGATCGGCGGACCCAGGCGGAGAACAAGGCCGCCCGTATCCAGTCCGAACGCAATCGTCAACGCCGACGGATACAGAAACGAGCTGAGGAGCACGTTCAATGCAAGCGGCGGAAATCACCGCGAGCCCACCGAGAACCCATCGACTACGGGGACGACCCACCACCGTTCTGAGATACCGAGCGGCGTCGAGGCGCGTCGACGTGTCGCAGGGGTCAGGTCGACGTGTCGCAGGGGTCAGTCCGAGACAGGCTTGGTGTCGTCATCTCCCGCTGGAGGATCGTCTTCACCAAACGGATCGATGGTGTCGACACCTTCGAGGACGGTCAGCTCTTCTTCAACCTCTGCCAGGAGGCCCTTGGCTTCAGCTTCGAACTTCTTCTCCCAATCGGACATACCGAGCCTCTTCTCTTCCGAAGCGAGTTCCCGCTGTATCTGAACTCAGACTACGTCGCCGGCGACGAGTTTCGCCGTCCCCTCGAGTCAGTACTCATGACCGAGTACTCATGATTCACGACGGACGGAGCCCCCATGCCCGGACAGTTGGAAGGCAAAACCGCACTGATCACCGGAGCCGCCCGAGGTCAGGGCCGAAGCCATGCCGTGCGATTGGCGCAGGAGGGTGCGGACATCATTGCACTCGACATCTGCCGCCAGATCGAATCGGTGGCCTACCCGATGGGTACCGCCGAGGATTTGAGGCAGACAACGGCAATGATCGAGGCGGTCGGGCGAAATGTCGTCGCGCGAGAAGTCGACGTTCGCGATTTACCCGCGCTGGGAGCTGCGGTATCCGAAGGTATCGCAGTGTTGGGCAGCCTCGACATCGTCCTGGCCAACGCCGGTATCGGCATGATGTCCCCGGACATCGACGATGCCCGCGCCTTCCGCGACCAGATGGAGGTCAATCTTTTCGGCGTCTGGAATACCGTCCAGGCCGCAGCGCCCGCGATGATCGAGCAAGGGACAGGCGGCGCAATAGTCCTGACCGGATCAACACTGGGACTTGTCGGCCGCGGAGGTGATGGAACCGGCGGATCCGACGGCTACTGCGCGAGTAAACACGCCATCGTCGGGTTGGGGCGCACGTGGGCGCACTGGCTTGCTCCCCACAACATTCGTGTCAACTCCGTGCATCCGGCGGGAGCGAATACACCGATGGTCGTCAACGATGCCGTCGCGAAACTGTTCGCAGACTCCCCCGCATCGAGCGGAGCCGACGTCGGCAATCTCTTGGACGTCGGGCTGATCGAAGCTTCCGACGTCAGCAACGCGATAGCCTGGTTGGTCTCGGATCAGGCTCGATACGTCACAGGTATCGCGTTGCCGGTCGATGCGGGATTCACGGCCAAATAGACGCCGGATTCTCGAGCCGAATTACTGCCGATCAGTCGACGGTCGGCGCCCACTGAACACCGTTGATATGCCCACCACCGTCGACGAAGAGAGTGTTGCCGGTGACGTAACGGCTGTCGTCGCTCGCCAGGAAGGCCGCAACGGGGCCGATGTCGTCGAGGGGATCGCCGATCCGCCCCATCGGGTTCTGTGCGGCCATCACTGCCGCGTTTTCCGGATTGGCTTCGGCGACACGCTTGTACGCCGCACTCTGCGCACCGGGACAGATGACGTTGCAGTTCACGTGCTTGGGAGCCCACTCGCGGGCAGCAGTGCGAGTCAGCGTTCGCAATGCTTCCTTGGCCGCGTTGTACTGGACCGAGTACATGTGAGCATTCACGCCGTTGAGGCTGCACATGTTGATCACGCGGCCGGTGCCGTGACGTTCGAGTTCCGGCAACGCAGCCTGCATGGCCCAGAAAGCGGCCATCACTGCCATGTCGAAACCGCCGCGCAATTGCTCGTCGGTCATCTTCTCGAGCCGAGCGAAACCGAAAGTCCGCCAAGCATTGTTGACCAGGATGTCGAGGCGTCCGAACCGCTCGACGGACTTGTCGACCATGGCAACAACCTGAGCTTTGTCGGTGACGTCGGTCCGGACGAATTCCGCCTCCGCGCCCCATTCGTCCCGCAACCACTGGGTCGTTTCGAGGCCCGCTGCCTCGTCGATCTCGGCAACCAACACCGACGCGCCTTCACGCGCGAACGCGCCTGCCACTCCGCGCCCGATGCCCATACCGGCACCGGTGACCACTGCTACACGTCCGTCGAGCTTGCCCACTGGGCCCTCCTTCATCAGAACCCCTACCTGGGGCGCGGCACGGTCTTGTCGATGAACAATCCCTCTACCGACACACACAATTCGCCGTCCGCAGTCTTGATCTCACCGACGGTGTGAATCTTGCGGCCGTCCTTGGAAAGGAATTTGCCGCTGATCGTGAGGGGCTCGAACAGTGGAGTCGGGCGATGGTACCGAGTGCTCAATTGTGCTGTCATGCCGGAAGTTCCACCCCAGGCGTTCGCGACGCCAAGAACGTGATCGAGCAGCAGCGCCGAAACACCGCCGTGTACATGGCCGGGAGGGCCCTGGTACGGCAGCGTCAACGTGACCACTCCATGCACCGACCCGTCAGCGAGCCCTTCAAGAACCAGCGGCGGCGCAATGGCATTCTCGGGACCGGTCACCGGATCGTGACGAGTCACGCCCTCACCGTTCCACATGTCGATCAAGCGATCGGCCACCTCGGGCGAGTGCTGCTCGAGGTGCTCGGCAATGCTGTTGAGCTCCTCCGCAACCCGATCCAGATTGGCGTTTCCGCGGTCGGTGCGCAGCATCGCGTCGACAACGCGACGCGCTGCTGCCGTGGCCCGGTCGACCGGGGCGTCCTGCGGCGGCGACGTCAAAATCGTGCCGCCCGGGTGTGTGGCTGCCGTGGGGTGCGTGCCGAGGTCCATCAGTTGATCTCCATTGTTGCGTGTGTGAGAACCGGGGAGTTCTCGCGCTCGGGGCACGTCGCCGCCAAGGTCAGTGTGTTGCCGTCCTGCCAAACCGAGGTGGTGATGGATTCGCCGGGGAACAGCGAACCGGCAAACCGCACCGAATAGTTCTTCACCCGCGTCGGATCTCCGTCGAGAATTCCGTCGACCACCGCCTTGCAGACGATGCCGTACGACGCCAGACCGTGCAGAATCGGAGCGTCGAATCCCGCCATCTTCGCGAAGGATGGATCAGCGTGCAGCGGGTTCATGTCGCCACTGAGTCGGTACACCAGCGCTTGTGAGGGACTCGTGCTCGACGTCAGTACCTTGTCGGGCGCCCGGTCAGGCACCCCGGCAACAACTTCGGGACCGGCGCTGCCGCCGAAGCCACCTTCACCGCGGGCCCAGATCTGCATTCCGGTGGTCCACAACGGATTCCCGTCAAGGTCCTCGGCCGCCGTCTCGAGCACGATGACGGCAGCCTTGCCCTTGTCCCACACGTCAGCGATGCGAGTGGAAATACGAGCAG
This sequence comes from Rhodococcus sp. AQ5-07, assembly GCF_009707305.1. Lineage (NCBI taxonomy): Bacteria > Bacillati > Actinomycetota > Actinomycetes > Mycobacteriales > Nocardiaceae > Rhodococcus > Rhodococcus sp. AQ5-07. The sequence continues at coordinate 3,843,589 of NZ_CP046099.1, forward strand.
CACCCGTCGACGGGATCGGCGCGTGAAGTGTCAGCGACTGCCCACCGTGCAGAATCTTGCGCAGGTCGATGTCGATTCCCGGCATACTCATCGACGCTGCGGGCAGTACACCCGCCGAAACTCCCTGGCCTGCAACCATTGCAAAGGTCGGGAGCACTTTCAGACCCTTTTCGTACACCCAGGTGAGCTCGGCGGGATCCAGAGCGTTCACGCCGGCGCCGAGCCCCAACTGGTAGAGCATGACGTCGCGGTCGGTCCACGACGCTTCGCGCACAGTCGGTTCGGCGGACAATGCCACCTCGAGATCGATAGCCATCAGTTCTCCAAAGTTCCGGCTCGGTAGACGGTCACGACGCACGCGCCGCCCAGTCCGAGGTTGTGCTGCAATCCGATTCGTGCGCCTTCGACCTGGCGAGCGTCTGCGGTCCCGCGAAGCTGCCACGTCAGTTCGGCGCACTGTGCCAGCCCGGTGGCACCCAGCGGGTGGCCCTTCGAGATCAGACCGCCAGACGGGTTGACGACCCACTGGCCGCCGTACGTAGTGGCACCGGATTCGACGAGCTTTCCGCCTTCACCGGCGCCACACATTCCGAGACCTTCGTAGGTGATGATCTCGTTGATCGCGAAGCAGTCGTGCAGTTCGATGACATCGACGTCGTCGATGCTGATGCCGGCTTCGGCAAAGACCTGCTCGGCGGCCGCAGCCGTCATCGGCGCGCCGACTACGTCGATCATCGACTTCTCGGCAAACGCTGCCGAGGTGTCGGTGGTCATGGCCTGAGCGACGATCTCGATCGCACGGTCCTCGAGTCCGTGCTCACGGACGAACTTCTCACTCACGACGACGGCAGCACCGGCACCGTCCGAAGTCGGTGAACACTGCGAGCGCGTCAGCGGCTCGTGAATCATCTTGTCGCCGAGCACCTGTTCGAGGGTGTACTCGTCACGGAACTGCGCATACGGATTGTTGACCGAGTGCTTGTGGTTCTTGACCGCCACGGCTGCAATCTGCTCGACCGTAGTGCCGTACTTCTTCATGTGCTCGACGGCGGCATTACCGAACAACTGAGCGGTCATGGGCGATCGGGCGAAGCCGTAGTCCTCGACCATGATCTTCAGCTGCGAGTCCAAAGTGGTGACCTTGGGCATCTCACCGGTTCCGGTCAGCGCCGTTTTGGTCATCTTTTCGAAGCCGACGGCCAGTGCGCAGTCCGCTTGTCCGGCCTGTACCCACTCGCGCGCCGTCATCAGTGCCGTCGAGCCGGTGGCGCAGTTGTTGTTGACGTTGAAGATCGGGATACCGGACAGACCCGTTTCGTACAGGGCACGCTGGCCTGCTGTCGACGCGTTGAACACGTAACCGACTGCAGCACGCTGGATCTGGTCGTAGCTGATCCCGGCATCGGTGAGTGCATTCGAGACGGCTTCGGTCACCATGTCCGGGTATTCCCAGTCGCGGGTCTCGATCTTCTCGAACTTGGTCATGCCCACGCCGATGACGAAGGTGCGATTGCTCATGTGCAGGTCACTTTCCCGGTTCGGGGTCGCGAGGCAGACCCAGGATTCGCTCACCGATGATGTTGAGCTGAACATTGGTTGTACCACCCGCGATGGACATGCACTGCGAGTTCAAGAACATCTGGGTTGCAGACATCCGATGCTGGTCGCCCAGAAGTGAACTCGGCCCGGCCCACTCCATTGCCACATCCCAGACCTGCTGGATGTGCTCGACACCGATCAACTTCGCCACCGAGGATTCGGCCCCCGGCTGCGCGCCGGTGAGCGAGCGCAGCGTGGTGCGCAGACCGAGCAGACCGCCGGATTGCGCGTCGCACAGCACCTTTCCGAGCACCGTCAGCTGCTCGTCGTCGATGCCACCGGGTAGTCCGTCGACCAGGCTCAGAAGAGCCTCACCACCCGATCCGAGAGACGAGTCGTTGGACAGCGAGACACGCTCGTTGGCCAGTGTGGTGCGAGCGAGCTTCCAGCCGTCGCCCGGCTCGCCGACCAGGCACTCGTCGGGGACGAAGACGTCGTCGAAGAAGACTTCGTTGAACAGCGCTTCACCGGTGATCTCGCGAAGCGGGCGAATGTCGAGGCCGCTGTTCTTGATGTCGATCAGGAAGTAGGACAGGCCCTTGTGCTTGGGGGCGTCGGCGTCGGTGCGCGCGAGGCAGATTCCCCAGTGCGCGTCGCGTGCCATCGACGTCCACACCTTCTGGCCCTGCAACTTCCAGCCACCGTCGACCTTGGTGGCCTTGGTGCTCAGAGCCGCGAGGTCGGAACCTGCGCCGGGCTCGGAGAAGAGCTGACACCAGACGATGTCGCCGCGCAATGACGGCGGGACGAACTTGGCAAGCTGCTCTTCGTTGCCGTGCGCGATGAGCGTCGGGATGACCCAGTTGCCGATGATCATGTCGTGCGGCTTGATCTTCGCAGCGCGCAGTTCTTCGGCGATGACCAGCTGGCTGACGGCGTCGGCGGACTTGCCCCACGGAGCCGTGAAGTGCGGTGCGGTGTAGCCCTTTTCCGCGAGATACGTCTTCTGCGCGGCACCTTCGAGTTCGAGTGCAGGAGCGAGCTCGGCGCGGACGTCGGCGCGGATCGCCTCGGCCTCGGGCGGCAACTCGATGCTGAGCACGCGACGGGTGCCGGCAATGGTCAGCTCGGCAACGCGACGACGCCAGGATGCCGTGGAACCCAGCAGAATTCGCAGGGACTGCGCGCGGCGCAGGTACAGGTGCGCGTCGTGCTCCCACGTGTAGCCGATTCCGCCGAGCACCTGGATGCAGTCACGCGTGACGGAGAAGCCGGCTTCGAGGGCCGTGGCTCCAGCGACGGCTGCTGCGAGAGAAGCCTCTTCGGCACCGACGCCGTTGGCGGGCGTCAGTGCGCGCGCAGCGTCCCACGCGCAGACGCGCGCCTGCTCGGCAAGAGCGAGCATCCGAGCGGCCTTGTGCTTGACGCCCTGGAACTGGCCGATCGGGCGACCGAACTGCTGACGCACCTTCGCGTAGTCGGCCGAGGTCGTGACGGCCCAGTCGGCCAAACCTGATGCCTCGGCCGCGAACAGTGTTGCGGCAATGTCGAGTACACGCTGCGTATCGATGGTGAGGATCTCGGAATCGGCGAGGATCAGACCGTCGACGGTGACCTCGGAGTTACGACGTACGACGTCGTAACTGGCCAAGTCCGTGACCTCGAGGCGGTCACGTCCGAGCAGAACGAATCCGCTGTCCGTCGCGAGGAGGAACACGTCGCCGACATGGCCACCGAGAATCTGGCTGGACGTTCCGCTGAGGGTGGCGGTGTCGCCGTCGCGGGCGATCTTCAGCGAACCCGGCTGCAGTGCAACGGCTCCGAGCGTGCTGCCGTCGACCAGTCCGGCCAGCGGAGCGGTGACTCCGGCGTCGCTGAGAACGGCGCTGACCACGACTGTCGGCAGGAACGTGCCGGGAACCATGGAGCGCCCGAGTTCCTCGACGACGATCGCGAGCTCGACCAATCCGTATCCAGCGCCGCCGAATTCCTCGGCCACGTGTAGTCCGAGAAGTCCCTGCTCGGCAAGCCCGCTCCAGAGTTGGGGGCGAGTTTCGACCTTCGCCTCGACCGCTTCACGGATAGCGGTGGGTGTTGCGTGACGTGCCGCCCAGCCCCGTACGGAGTCGCGGAGGTCACGATCTTCTTCACTCAATCCAATGGTCATGTCTACCTCGTCAATTCGACAGTTTGAGTACGGGTCAGATGCGTTCGATGATGGTGGCGGTAGAGAGAGCGCCACCGGCGCACATCGTGACCAGCCCCGTGGACTTGTTCGAGCGCTCGAGTTCGTGCAGCGCGGTCGTGATCAGACGAGCGCCGGTCGAACCGACGGGATGCCCGAGTGCGATCGCACCGCCGTTGACGTTGACCTTGGACAGATCTGCGTCGTGAACCTGCGCCCAGGAGAGCACTACCGAGGCGAACGCTTCGTTGATTTCGACGAGATCGATGTCGTTCAGAGTCATTCCGGCCTTGTCGAGCACCATCTGAGTGGACTCGATCGGTCCGTCCAGGTGATAGAAGGGATCAGATCCGACCATGCCGGACGCGACGATCCGCGCGCGGGGCTTCAATCCCAACTCCTGCGCGCGCTCTTCGCTCATCAGCAGTACCGCAGCCGCGCCGTCACTGATCTGCGACGAGTTGCCGGCGGTGTGGATATGGCCTTCGATGACCGGCTTGAGTCCGCCCAGCGCCTCGGCTGTCGTCTCGCGCAGGCCACCGTCGCGCGTGACAGTGGCGATCTCACCGGTCGGCACACCTTCCTTGGTGACGACAGGAGCCTTGACGGGCACGATCTCACGGTCGAAGCGTCCTTCTGCCCAAGCCTGGGCTGCGCGGCGCTGCGATTCCAGGCCGAAGGCGTCGACGTCGGCGCGTGTGATGCCACGCTTCTCGGCGATACGCTGCGCAGAGGTGAACTGGTCGCCCATGTCGATGGTCCAGTCGTCCGGGTACGGGTTTCCCGTACCGGGCGCGTTTGCCTGGCCCAGGAACACACGGCTCATCGCCTCGACGCCACAGCCGATACCGGCCGAGATCTGACCTGAGGAAATCAGGCCGGAGATCAAATGCACTGCCTGCTGGGCAGATCCACAGGCGCAGTCGATGGTGGTTGCCGCTGTGCTGTACGGCAATCCGGCGTGCAGCCACGCTTGCCGCGTGACGTTGTTGGACTGCTCACCTGCCTGGGTGACACAGCCACCGATGATCTGCCCGATGTCTTCCGGTGCGACGCCTGCTCGTTCGAGAACGCCGAGTTGCGCTGCTCCCAGAATCTCGGCGGGGTGCAGCCCCGCCAGGGCGCCGCGACGACGGCCGATCGGTGTCCGAGCGGCCTCGACGATGACTGCATGACCCATGATGTGCGCTCCTTCGTGGAGTTTTCGGTCGGTGAGCTGACTCACCGTCAACTTTTCTGTAATGTATTCTATTGTTGATGTCAGGGCAATGCCGGAATGAACGTCATCTTTGAACCAAGTCTGACTCAAATAATAGAATTGATTTCAATTTTGAGAACACGACGAACCCACCCCGAGAAGGGGCGAGGTCACGTCAGTGTCGTGAGAGATTCACCAAAAGCAGGTCGCACCCCTTGCGGATGTCGTACTCCGCATCCGGGATGGAAATTCGACCGTTGAGGCACGATTGGATGACCCCGAACCACAGCTGCATCAGCAGACGCAACCCGGTGTTGTCTTCCTCGGTCGGGTTCTCGATCCCGGCCGCATCGAGGATGATCTGCCGGAAGCCGCGATCGATCTTGCCCACGTCCGGCACCGTCGCGACGTTGGCGGTACTGGACGACTGCAGCATCGCAGTCGAAAGGGCCGGCCGACGCAGTAACCCGCGAGTCGCGCGCACCAGGACCTCGTACACGGCGTCCTGCGGATTGGCCGACTGCACCTGATGCTTGGCAAAACTGTCGCCGATCTGATCGATCTGCTCGACCATCACAGCAACGAAGAGGTGCGTCTTCGAAGGAAAATAGCGGTAAAGAGTGCCGATGGCCACGCCTGCCCGCTTGGCAACTTCGTGCATCTGAACCCGTGAGAGTTCTTTCTCGGTCCCCAATTCGGCGGCCGCTTCCAGCATCCGCACATGGCGCGCCCGCTGCTCGTCCGAACTGGGCTCAGCAGCGTCCCTGACCTCGGCAATTCTCGGCAACGTCGCCCCCATCATCGATTATGTGTCCCGGCCGCGAACGACCGCGCTAATTCTCTCACCTGGACCACCCATCTCGGCATATTGCCCGCTCAGTGGGACCTGGCATGGCCTTCCAGTGCCGTGCGGTATTCCGTGGACACCCCACCCTCTTGGAGTAAGGACGCAATGATGCAGGACTGGACCAGCGAGTGCGACGTGTTGGTAGTCGGCTCCGGCGGCGGAGCGCTGACCGGCGCATATACCGCCGCTGCTCAGGGATTGACGACGATCGTCCTCGAGAAAACCGATCGTTTCGGCGGGACCTCCGCCTACTCGGGCGCCTCGATCTGGCTCCCAGGTACCCAGGTGCAGGAACGCGCCGGACTTCCCGACTCGACCGAGAATGCCCGCACCTATCTGCGCGCGTTGCTCGGTGACGCCGAGTCCGAGCGCCAGGACGCCTACGTCGAGACTGCTCCCGCTGTCGTCGCTCTACTCGAGCAGAACCCGAACATCGAATTCGAGTTCCGTGCGTTCCCCGACTACTACAAAGCCGAAGGCCGGATGGACACGGGACGATCCATCAACCCTCTAGATCTCGATCCCGCCGACATCGGTGACCTCGCCGGCAAGGTGCGTCCGGAACTGGACCAAGACCGCACCGGTCAGGATCATGCTCCCGGCCCGATGATCGGTGGGCGCGCACTGATCGGCCGTCTGCTGGCCGCAGTTCAGAGCACCGGTAAGGCAGAACTTCGCACCGAATCCGTCCTCACCTCCCTGATCGTGGAAGACGGCCGTGTTGTCGGCGCCGAGGTCGAATCCGGCGGCGAAACCCAGCGAATCAAGGCGAACCGCGGTGTCCTGATGGCAGCAGGCGGCATCGAAGGCAACGCCGAGATGCGTGAGCAGGCAGGCACCCCCGGCAAGGCGATCTGGAGTATGGGTCCCTTCGGCGCCAACACCGGCGACGCGATCTCTGCCGGTATTGCTGTCGGCGGCGCAACAGCCTTGCTCGATCAGGCGTGGTTCTGCCCCGGCGTCGAGCAGCCCGACGGCAGCGCCGCCTTCATGGTCGGCGTTCGCGGTGGGCTCGTCGTCGACAGCGCCGGTGAGCGCTACCTCAACGAGTCGCTTCCGTACGACCAGTTCGGACGAGCCATGGATGCTCACGACGACAACGGCTCTGCCGTGCCGTCGTTCATGATCTTCGACTCGCGCGAGGGTGGCGGACTGCCCGCCATCTGCATCCCGAACACGGCGCCCGCAAAGCACCTCGAAGCCGGAACGTGGGTCGGTGCCGACACTCTCGAAGAACTCGCTGCCAAGACCGGACTACCGGCCGACGCATTGCGCAGCACTGTCGAAAAGTTCAACGATGCCGCAAAACTGGGCGTCGACGAAGAGTTCCATCGCGGCGAAGACCCGTACGACGCGTTCTTCTGCCCACCCAACGGCGGCGCGAATGCGGCACTGACGGCCATCGAGAACGGTCCGTTCTACGCGGCCCGCATCGTCCTCAGTGACCTCGGCACCAAAGGCGGATTGGTCACCGACGTCAACGGCCGAGTCCTGCGTGCTGACGGCAGCGCCATCGACGGCCTGTACGCCGCCGGCAACACGAGCGCGTCACTGAGCGGCCGCTTCTACCCCGGCCCCGGAGTTCCACTCGGCACGGCCATGGTCTTCTCGTACCGAGCAGCTCAGGACATGGCGAAGTAACCAGCACAACGAGGTCGTGGGGCAGGCAATGTCAGAATCACCTGCCCCACACTCTTTCTCACGGCGTCGCGATGTTGTATCACTCCGGGTCGAGACCGGGCAACCCGTCCACACTCTTCGCGTTCTTCTCGGCGCGATAGGCGATGAGCCGCTCCGGACCCCTCTTCTCCGCTACGCGGTCGAGCACGTCACGATCGGATTGGTAGTCCATCAGCGGTACTGCGTATCCGCACGAATCCGAAATGCGCGTCAGATCGACCACGACGATCGACCGCAGTCCCGGGTGCTCGGGGAACCTACCGACAAGCTCGTTGAACGGTTCCGACCCTGCGGGCAGAACTTGTCCGTGACCGTGCAGTCGAACGATCTTCGGTGGTCCGTCAAATGCCATGAACATCAGGGTTATTCGCGAGTTCTCGCGCACGTGCGCGATGGTTTCCACACCGCTGCCAGTGAGATCGAGGTACGCCACGCGGGTGGATGTCAGCACCACGAACGATCCGACTCCCCCTTTGGGTGAGCAATTGATCAACCCGTCAGGAGACAAAGGTGCGGTAGCAACGACGAACAGCGGTTGGGCCTGCAACCACGTGGTGAGCTTTTCATCGATGCCTTCGTAGACGCGCCCCATGTCGAGAGTGTAGTTCGCGCCGACTGGACGTCACGGGGCAGACGCTGCGGCGGCTCGAATCTCCTCACACATCGCTGCGAAGGCGCGGTCGTCGGCGGGATCCGCCGGCACTGCCAGTGCAATGCCGTCGCAGAGACTCGCGTATTTCGAACTCAGCACCCCGGGGAGTTCGGCGTAGGTGCATTGCGTGACCAAGATGTCGAGAACATCGTCCGTGAGCACAGCTGGTAGTCGAGCCCAATCACCCGTTCGTGCCATCGCAGTCAGCTTCTCGCCGATCCCCGCCAAGCCGAGAACCTCGAGCGCGGTTCGATATGCCGGTGTGGAGTAGAGAAAGGCAAGTTCACTGCGTACCGCTTCTCGTCGAGCAAGTATCGCGGCACGATCTTTGCCGGTGATCGTATTCGGAACGGCAATCAGCCGCGGCTTCCTTCCTCCTGCCGTCAATGATGGAATGATCCTCTCCGCGAGCACCTTCGGATGGGAGCTGGTGGGGTGAGCAACAAAGCCGTCGGCGACGGCTCCTGCCAGTGAGCACATGCGGGAGTTCACTCCCCCGGTCCAGATCTCGGGAGCTGGAACGTCGAGCGGCCCCGGATTGAAGTAGGGCTGCAGTCGGTTGAAGGTGTAGTGCGAGCCGGCATAGTCGAGTTCGCCGCCCGTCTGGAACGCTTGAAATATCTCCCTTACAGCACTGACGTAATCGCGCAGTTGTGCAACAGGATTGGTCCACGGCATCGAGTACCGCCCGACGATGTTCCCGCGCACCTGCGTTGCGAGCCCCAGTTGAAATCGCCCACCCGAGAAACCTGCAAGATCCCAGGCAGCCAAAGCCGTCACCATGGGACTGCGCGCAAACGCGACAACCATCGACGTCCGGACAGTGAGAGTACTGCTGTGCTCGACGGCCAGTGCCGCCACGGCAAAGGGGTCGCGAATGGTCTCGGAGATGTGCACCGTGTCGAAACCGAGGTTCTCGATGCGTTCGACGTGCTGAGCCACCTGCCGCAGCGGAGTGTCGGCAGGTAGCGAGGTCACCAATTCCATGTCAGCCCAAAGGCTCCAGACGAATCGACAGCAGCTTTCCTTCTGTTGCCACCTTGCGAGCGTGTTCGTTGAAGTCCGGGGCGGCACAGACGAACAGCGTACGACCGTCGGAACCGCCGAGCCCGCAAGCGAAGACGCCGCTGTCGAAGGCAATTTCATCGATTATCTTGCCAGACGGGTCGACGTGGAGAATTCGACTTCCGAGTGCGTCGGCCACCCACATCGAATCGTCTCCGTCGATGCAACATCCGTCGGGCGCAACGACGATCTCAGCGAGGGTGGTCTCCATCTCGGGTCCACCAGGTACCGGCCCGAACGACGCCCAATCACGGCGTTCGCCCAGAGAGCCGTCGGGCCGGACGGCAAACGCACTGATTCGATTTCCCAGCGTTTCGTCCACGAGCAGATCTCCGGTCGACGTCAGAGCCATCCCGTTGGGGAAGTGGAGATCTCGCGCCACGACGTGCACCGATCCGTCCGGGTCGACGCGGAGGAGATCTGCCGTCTCGACGGGGGCCAGGTTCATCAGGTCGAACCCGAAGTTGCCCACGTACGCTCGTCCCTGCGCGTCGACCAGCATGTCGTTGACGTTGGCACTCACGTACCCGGACAAGTCTGCGTGCACCACCAAATCGCCATCGAATTCTCGCCGCAGAATCTTCTGGTCCCGCATGGAGACAACCAGTAATCTGCCGTCCGGAAGCCACCCTAACCCGGACGGCTGCCCTGGAATCTCCGCCTCGACGCGTACGTCGGTCCCGTCCTCACGGGCCGAAATCACCTGGTAGGTATAGAAGTCCGACACCCAGATTCGGTCCTCGTGCCAGCGCGGGCATTCGAAGTAGGTATATCCCTCGAGAACTACCGCAACCTCTGGTGCCATCAGGCTCTCCCACGTCGGTGATTGAATGGTGTGTTCACTCCATTCAATCACCGGTGCCCCGGTGGCGGTGTCCGATTCCCGACTACTCGCCGCGGTATACCTTGTCCAGCACGTCGAACGCGGATTCCCACCCGTCGTAGACGTTGCCGTCGCCCTTGAAACCCGGGATCCCGACCAGATGGAATGTCATCTCGGTCTTGTCTCCCCGATCTGCGAGCGTGACCGTGATTCGAGGCGCGGTGTCCACCGAATCTCCCGGATCCCCCCAGGTGAAGACTAGCTTCTTCGGCTCGTCGACCTCGAGATAGGTTCCACCGGTAGGAAACTCGGCACCATTCTCGTCGTTGATCATCAGGTAGCGGTACGTTCCGCCAACTCTGGGGTCGATCGTGACGTGCTCCCGAGGGCTGCTGACACCCTCGGGGTGCCACCACCGCGCCGCCTCGTCGGGATCGGTCCACGCTTGCCAGACAAGGTCACGCGGCGCATCGAAGATCCGGGTGATGGTGAATTCTGCGGTGGCATCGGCATTCTGGTCACTCATTGTCCTTCTCCTTCTTCGGTCGACGTTGCTTCAGCTCACGTAGACGCTCGTCGAGGAGGTCGAAGCGTTCGTTCCAACCGCGCCGGTGTTCGTCGACCCATGCGCTGGCGTCGTCGAGCCCCTCTGCTCGAAGGGTGCAGGTGCGCCATTGCGCGGTGGCGGTTCGTTCGATGAGACCGGCTCGCTCGAGCACCTTCAGATGCTGCGAGATGGCGGGCCGACTCATCTCGAACGGCTCGGCCAGCTCACCGACGGTCATCGAACCATCCGTCAGGCGAGAGAGCATTTCACGCCTCGTCGGGTCGGCCAGTGCGCTGAACACTGCATCGAGTCGACCACTTCGCTCGTCCATGTAAGCAACTCCTTAATTAAGGAATAACTTAAACATAGAACTCACGATCCTAAGCGTCAACCCCTTCAACTCCAGGTGTATCGAAGCCTCTCGACGGTTGTCGCCTCGTCCATCTGGGAGAACGTCTCCTGCTCAGCTCCCTTCACGGACACCATCGCTTCGATGATCGACTCCCCGAAGATTTCCCTCGCCACCGAGGAGGAGTTGAACTTCTGCACGATCTCGCCGAGATCGGTGGGGACTCGGGTCACCCCGCGCTCATCACGTTCCGCCTCTGTGAGAGTCGACGGGTTCACCACGATTTCAGGCGGCAATGGCGCGGCATTGTCGATACCGATCTGCGAAAGACCGAGTACCGCAGCGGTGGCCAGATACGGATTGGCCGATGGATCGATGATCTTGACTTCGGCGTTGGCGCCGTGTGGATTCGACAGTGACTCCGTGCAGAACCTCAGTGCCGCTTCCCGGTTCTCGAGCCCCCAACAGACGTAGGCCCCCGACCAATTGTCCGGACGCAGCCTGAGGCCGGAGAGCGGCGAGGAAGCAAAGACGGCCGTGAATTCCGTGAGGTGAGAAAGGATTCCACCCAAAGCTGATGATCCTTCGTCGGTCATCCCGTAGTCCTGACCACCACCGGAGAAGACGGGCCGCCCACCTGAGATCAACGAAAAGTGCTGGTGTGCACCGTTCCCTGCACCTCCGATCGTAGGTATCGGTGAAAACGATGCCGCCAATCCATGGGCTCTGGCAGTGCGGCTGATCAAGATCCGGGCAAGCACCACAAGATCGGCCGCTTGAACAGGAGCGCTCGGAGCGATGGAGATCTCGAATTGATCCGGTCCGTACTCCGCATGAACTTGCTCGATATGAAGTTGTGCGCGTTCGGCATTGCGCAGAAGGTCCTTGAGGAAGTCCTCGCGGCGAAGGACTGCACCTAACCCGTACGCCGACCACGCTCCGTCGCACGCATCACCGAAAAGAGTGAATTCGATCTCGTGACCCACGCGAGCTTCCAGTCCGTAGGCAGCAAGCCGCGCCACGACGGCAGTGAGTGCGGACCGAGTGCACACGGCAGCCGTCGAACCGTCTTGCTCGTACAAAGTGGCCGGCGCCCACGACACGCCCCCGCCGAGATCGCGGAGGTCGGAGCGGTCGATACGCAACCGGAGATCACCCACGACGGAAAAGGAATCGGTGAAGGCAATCCGATCGTCGCTGCAGAAAACATTCCAACTCGGCGAGACCCCCGCACCGACTTCCTCGAAGACACCGCTTCGGCCTGCCGGCATCACTTTCGCCCGCGCGACACCCGCCATGTCCACGATCGAGCCGATAGTCAGCGCCGGAACTTCCCTCATCCAGAGGCAAATACCCCACTCGGCGGCGCGCCAACCGGTCAGATCAGGTTGTCCTCCACCGGCAGTCCGAACGCCGCCCGGCCGTACAGCGCCAACGCGCGCTCGGGTTCGTTGGCAACGTGAACGCTGCCCGCATGAACGTCTCGCCACGCACGCTCGATCGGGTTTCCGCGAGAGAGGGAGTTCCCGCCTGCTGTCTTGAACAGCATGTCGATCGCCTCCACCGAACGTTCCGTCGCGCGAACCTGATCACGACGCGCGCGCAGCCTCATCGAGAGCGGAAGCTCCTTGCCGGCGACAGCAAGTTCGTACATCTCCCGGATATTGCGATCCATCTGCAGAATCGCGGCATCGATCTCCGACGACGCACGCGCGACGGCAACCTGAGCGAACTGGTCCTCACTGAACCGTCCACCACCCAAGCTCAGACGGACCCGCTCACGCATCACGTCCAGGTATCCCTCGTAACAACCTGCGACGATGCCCACACACGGAGCCGCGACCGTCGAGGTGAAGATACTCCCGAACGGAAGCTTGTACAGCGGACCAGGATTGACTGCTTGGCCTGGGCCGCGAAGTTGTGCGGTCTCGTAGTTGCGCTTCAATCGGTGCTCGGGCACAAAGGCCTTGTCGACCACGATCTCGTTGCTCGCGGTGCCGCGCATCCCCACGACATCCCAGACATCTCGGATCTCGTAATCCGTACGCGGCACCAACACCGTCATGAAATCGACCGGCCGGCCGTCCATCCCGACCACCATCGCGCCCAGCAATGCCCAACTCGCGTGATCACAGCCGGAAGAGAAGCCCCACTGGCCCGACAGTTCGTAACCACCGTCCACCGCCGTCAGTCGACCGACCGGCGCGTACGCGGACGAGATGAGCGTCGTCTGATCCTCTCCCCACACGTCGGCCTGTGCCTGGTCGTCGAAAAGCGCCAGATGCCACGGGTGCACTCCCACCACCGACGCGACCCAACCGGTCGAACCACAGGCAGCGGAGATTGCCCTGACCACTTCGTAGAAGTGGACCGGGTCGCTCTCGGCGCCCCCATATCTCTTGGGCGCCAGCATGGAGAAGACGCCGGCTTCGGAAAGCTCCCGGATGGTCCGTTCGGAGATCTTGCGCGAATCGTCGACCTTCTGAGCGCGGGCCGCGATCTTCGGAAGCAGATCACGGACTGAGCTCAGAACCTTGTTGACCATGGAAGACACTCCTCGCACCGAACCGTGAGGGAGCGGATCGGCAGATAGACATAACGGCTGCCCCGTCACGATATGTCGGTCACGCGTTCCGATGATCGGAAGTCCCGGAGGCCGGGATTAGCCGCCGGATCCACTCGCTCGCCGCTGGTCCCGGCCAGTGAGACGAGGCCCCAGCGGTAATTCACGCTCCCCTAGCGTCGGGCGTCGACACTGACCCTGGAAAGGACGGGACTCATCGTGACGATCAATCAGTCCGACAACGACGAAGTTCGCGAGATCCAAGCTGGAACCGCGCCTACTCGCTTTGCACGTGGATGGCACTGCATTGGGCTCACGGAGTCCTTCAAGGACGGCCAGCCGCACTCCATCGAGGCGTTCGGCACCAAGCTCGTCGTCTTCGCCGACAGTGAAGGCAACGTCAAGATCCTCGACGCGTACTGCCGTCACATGGGTGGCGACCTGAGCCAGGGCACCATCAAGGGCGACGCCATTGCCTGTCCGTTCCACGATTGGCGCTGGGGCGGCAACGGCAAGTGCCAGAAGATTCCCTATGCACGCCGCGTTCCCCCGCTGGCCAAGACGCGCGCATGGCAGACCCTCGACCAGGACGGCATGCTCTTCGTCTGGCACGACCCCGAGGGCAACCCGCCGACCGACGACGTAGCCATCCCCCGTATCGAAGGCGCGCTCAGCGACGAGTGGAGCGACTGGGTCTGGTACACCACGACCGTCGACACCAACTGTCGTGAAATCGTCGACAACATCGTCGACATGGCGCACTTCTTCTACGTGCACTACTCCTTCCCGACGTACTTCAAGAACGTCTTCGAAGGCCACGCCGCAACGCAGTACATGCGCGGCGTCGCTCGCTCCGATATGCGTCCCCACGCAGCAGGCACCCCGAAGATGGTCGGCAGCAACTCGGTTGCCACGTACTTCGGCCCCTCCTTCATGGTCGACGACCTGACCTACGAGTACGAGGACTACAACGTCGACTCTGTGCTCATCAACTGCCACTACCCGGTCAGCGCTGACAAGTTCGTGCTCCAGTACGGCATCATCGTCAAGAAGTCGGATCGCTTCCAGGGTGAAGCCGCCGATGCGATGGCCGCGAACTTCGGCACGTTCATCGCCAAGGGCTTCGAGCAGGACGTCGAGATCTGGAAGAACAAGACTCGCATCGAGAACCCGCTCCTGTGCGAAGAGGATGGCCCGGTCTACCAGCTCCGCCGCTGGTACGAGCAGTTCTACGTCGACGTCGCGGACATCGCTCCCGAGATGACCGAACGCTTCGAATTCGAACTCGACACCGCGCGACCCGTCGCCGCCTGGCAGAAGGAAGTCGAAGACAACCTCGCTGCGAAGAAGGCAGACGAAGATGCAGCCTCTTCAGTGCGCTGAGTGCAAGGCGCAGGTCCTGGTCCAGAAGAACAGTTGGGAACACACCACCGTTCAGTGGAGTGACCAGGCCCGCGCCCAGTGCCTCGAAATCGCCGACGACCGTGAATTCGGGCAACGTGAGGGACGACCCGGTGCTCCCCGCAAGGAGTGCGGCGCCTTGATCGCGTCCATCGTGAACGCTGCAACGGCCGGCAAGCTCGAGATTCTCAACGACGAGCCGGTGCCTCAGCCGATCGTCGACGACAGCGAACCAGTACCCGCTCCGTTTCACTAGCCGAGCCAACATCTTTCGAAGAAGGTAGTAATGATCGATCCCCAGTACTACGGCCCGTGGGCAGTCATCGCCGGCGGTTCCGAAGGTGTCGGCGCAGGGTTCGCCGACGAGCTCAGCAAGATCGGCATCAACCTCGTTCTCATCGCCCGCAAGCCGGGGCCGCTCGAGGAGACTGCGGCCAAGGCACGCGCCAACGGCGTCGAAGTACGCACTCTCGCACTGGATCTATTGGTTCCCGACGCGCTCGACCAGATCAAGGCTGTCACCGACGACGTCGAGGTCGGCCTGCTCATCTTCAACGCCGGCGCCAACAGCTACGGCCACGAGTTCGTGACCGGTGATCTGACGGGATTTGCCGGAGTCATCGAGCTGAACATCAACAAGCAACTCGAACTCTCGCACCACTTCGGCGGTTTGATGAAGGATCGCGGACGAGGCGGCATCATGCTGCTCGGTTCGCTGGCCGGATTCATGGGCTCCGAGCACCAGAGCATCTACGCGGCCTCGAAAGCTTTCGGTCGCATCTTCGCCGAAAGCCTGTGGCTCGAACTCCAGCCGTACGGCGTTCACGTCGTCGAGTTCATTCTCGGTGTCACTCGCACGCCGGCCATGATTCGCGCGGGATTGAACTTCGACATCCCGGGCATGAACGTCGCAGAGCCCGAGGACGTTGCACGCGAAGGCCTCGAACACCTTGCCGACGGCCCGATCTGGGTTGCTGCAGGAAACTACGAAGGCGCCAAGAAGCGCAGCGGCTTCCCCCGAGACAAGATGGTCAAGGGCGCTGCCGAAGCGATGCGCAAGCTGCTGAACCGCTGACTTCTGCTGTGCGCCTTTATTAACCCCCCGACGTTAAGAAAGGCGCACAGCATGGGCGTCGACATCACCACTCTTCTCGACGAACGCGAGATCACCCGCTCCATTTTCGAGTTCGCCCGAGCCATGGACGCGCGGGACTGGGATGAACTCCACCGGATCATGACTCCGGACGCTACGGCAGAACTGGGAACCGGAACTCTTCGTGGACCTGCTGAGGTTGTGGCTTCCATCCGCTCGTTCCTCGACGAGTGCGGTCCCACCCAACATCTGATCGGCAACGTGCTGGTCGAGGTGGTCGGTGATATTGCCACCAGCCGCTCCTATGTCAGCGACATGCATGTGGGCACCGGGAGCAAAGCTCACCTGAACTTCTTCACCCTCGGCGACTACCACGATTCTTGGACCCGAATCGACGGAAGGTGGCGAATGACGCACCGCACCAAGCATTCACACGCCAGTCAGGGATCCATCGAGGTTCTGGGCGCCGGCCCCAGCGGTTGGCGGAGCTGACTCAGCTCAACATCGACGAACGGCCGGTCGCGAGTGGACTCTTGCTGGTGAGTCCACCGTCGACCACCAAGGTCTGCCCCGTCATGTAGCGAGATTCGTCCGACGCCAGGTAGAGCATGGCGTGTGCGATGTCTTCGGGCTCACCGAGGTAGGGCAGCGCGTTTGCCTGCTTCATGCCGTCGATGACATCAGCGGGGATGTTTTCCACGAGTGCGGGTGTCATGATCGCGCCCGGCGCTACGGCGTTGCACCGAACACCGTTTGCTCCGTACTGGACTGCTATGTACTGCGTCAGACGAATGACTGCCGCTTTGGCGGATCCGTAGGCAGACTGCAGGGAATCCCCGATCAATCCACCGACCGAGGCCGTGTTGACTATCGATCCTCCACCGGCACTGTTCATGTGCGGAATGGCAAGTCGTGAAGCGACGACAGTGCTGCGGACGTTGAGCGACATCACGCGATCCCACTCGTCCAGGTCCATCCGGAGCAGGTCGAGATCCTTGCGCGGATTACTACCGCCCACGTGATTGCACAAGACGTTGATGCCACCGAATTCGGCGACCGCCCTTTCGATCATCGCTGCCAGGGACTCCTCGTTCATGACATCGACGCCGAAACCCAGCGCAGTGCCGCCGCTCTCGCGTATCGCCGCCGCTGCTTCCTCCGCTCGAGCTGGATCGAGGTCGGCGACCAGCACCTTGGCGCCTTCTGCCGCCATGAGTTGTGCTGCTGCACGCCCGATTCCGCTGGCGGCGCCGGTGATCACTACATTTTTGCCTTCGAGCCTGTTCATATTCATTCCCTTCGCGGGGAATCGCCGTACCCGGATCTCATGTGCCCGAAATTGACAGCTCGGCGATTACCCGATCACTACCAGTGAACGCAGGATCGACAGCCGCGTCCAACTTTCTTGAATGAACTCACAAGTACGTGACCACGGCCCGCGCACCTGCTACACCGCCGAAATCGAGTGGCGACAGAAGACTCCACTGTGCTGAAGTGGCACTATGCAGAATTCTGTTCGACCGCTGTCCATCGACGACCTCGACCGTGCCGCCGAGGTTCTCGGCGAGGCTTTTGCCGACTATCCCTGGACGAACTGGTGCGTCGCCGAAGACTCTCACGCGGAACGGGTCGCCGCTCTGCAACGGATCTACCTCGAACACCTGGCACTACCGTTCGGACGTTCATACATCGATGATTCAGGCAACGGCGTCATCGCAGTCCTGCCGCCCGACGCCCCGGAGCCTGATGAAGCGACTGTCGAGAAGATCGTGGAACTGCACGGAGATCGGTTCGAGCGCGTTCTCCAGGCTGACGAACAACTGTCTGCGCTTCCCGCCCTCGAGCACGCGTGGTCGTTGGCAACGATCGGTACGACACCGCGTTCGCAGGGCAGTGGATTGGGCTCTGCACTACTGAAACATGCTTTGGCGGAACTGGATCGAACCGAACAGGCTTGCTGGCTCGACACGTCGACCGAACGAAATCTCCCGCTGTACCAACGGTTCGGTTTCACGATCGTCGGCCAGACCTCGCTCCCCGACGGACCGGACGTATGGCGGATGCATCGACTTCAGGGCTGATTGTTCGACTTCAGCACTCGCCGAATCATTTTCGACAACGACGTGTATTGGGTGATCGTGTTGACGGCGATCCACCTCGAGACCGGCCACGTCCGGGTCCACGAGAAAACCCCGACCGACAGCAGTTGATCGTCTTCGAGAGTTCCCACGTATCGACGCAGCGCTGCGACAGCCGCGCGCAAACGATCCCGAAGCTCTCGAACCGAGGTACCTGCACTCGCCTCGACCACCGACTGGTTCAGCGCGGGTGTTTGCGTCCACTTGTAACCCGCAGCCGGCGTCTGCGGTGTCTCGTCTTGCAGTCCGGCACCTATCCACTCTACGACGGCCTCTGCCCACCAGACACGCACAGCGAGTACGTCGTGCACCGTCCACGCATCGACGGCAACGGCGTCGAACGCATCGGCCTCGGCGACGCCGTCGAGTAACGCGTCGAGTTTCGAATACGCCGAGTCCAGCGCACTCGCCAGTTCCTCACGTGACAAGGTCTGCGCCACAATGCCTCCGAACGATCAGTAGAGAAAGAAGAAGCGGGACCATCTCGACTCGATGGCCCCGCATTCAACATTAACGTCCTACGAGTTTCAGTTCAGCTCGCCCAGGAACCTTTCGAGGTTCTCGGCGATCTCCTTCGACTTGGTGTGGTGTAGGTAGTGGTCTCCGTCCAGCAAGACCAATTCACCATGATCGACCGATGCTGCCTGTCCTTCGTGCAGCTCTGTCCAGCCCTGGACCTTGGAATTCTGTACAGCGAACAACAGAATCGGGAGATCGGCAGGGAACGTCTTGCCGATCGCCGCGGCGAAGTTGCTGGAAAGGTGATCCATTTCGTTGAGATACGTGTCGCTGAAGTTGTTCTTCGCGACCAGTCGGCTCATCTCTGCCTTCTCGGCTTCATCGAGGTAGGCATCGGTTTCCTCACTGCCACCGAGTTTCGCCAGAACGTCGGAGAAGCCCAATTTCTTTGCAACGCGGAAGACTTCGATCGGGAACTTGGTGTCCATGTTCGGCTGCCCCGGGACGCTGCTGTCGATGCCCACGAAAGCGGTGACCTCGTCGCCGTACTTCGCGGTGTAGTCCAAGGCATAAACACCTGTGATGGAGTGACCCATGAGGATGTATTCGTCAATCCCCAAGGCCTGCACAGCCTCGTGTATCTCTTCGACGATGTTCTCAGCCGTGCGGTCCTTGTCGGTTGCGTCGCTGTATCCGTAGCCGAAGGGCTCGATCGTGACAACGCGGTAGTCAGGTGCAAGCTCGTCGATGAGTGATTTGAAGTCGAGGATCGGTGCGGACGTTCCGAACCCGGGCAGCAGCACGATGGTCCGATCACCGCTGCCGCGAATCGAGTAGCTCATGTTCTTGCCGTCGACGGACACGAACTGGTTGCCCGTTTCCGCGGTCGGAACGTTCGCCTTGCTGGAGCCGACGTTGAATACGAGCGCTATCGATACCAGCACAACCAGAACTACGGACACCGAAGCAACCACCTTCAGTGCAACGGTACGAATCTTCTTCATTCTCATCCTCATCTTCTCGGGCGTCGATACGGCTAGGAAAGGCTCGATATCGAGGCCGCACTGGTCTCGTCGAGCACACGCAACACGTTGTTGCCCATCAGCTTTGCCAAGTCCTCCGCGGACCAACCGCGTTCCGCCAGACGGTCTATCAACACCGCGAAACCGGATACGTCCTGCATACCGTCCGGAAAGTCGTCGAACCCATCGTAGTCACTTCCCAAACCGATGTGGTCGATGCCCGCGACGTCTCGGGCATGCTCGACGTGATCGGCCAGATGGTCCACCGTCATCGCCGGCCGTGGGCCGACCCGCCCGCCTTTGAACCACTCGTTGTACTCGGAAGAAAGGAACATGGGCACAAAGGCGATCATGATGACCCCGCCGTTGTCCGCGAGCAGCCTCATGACGTCGTCGGGAACATTGCGGGGGTGACCGCATAGCTGAGTGCAGGACGAATGGCTGAAGATCACCGGCGCCGACGACGTCTCGATGGCATCTCTCATCGTTTCCACCGAGACGTGCGACAGATCGACGAGCACGCCGAGCCGGTTCATTTCGCGCACGATCTCGCGACCGAAGTCGGCCAGCCCGCCGTGTACGCGCGTGTCCGTCGCGGAGTCCGCCCACCCGGTGTTGTCGTTGTGCGTCAGAGTCATGTACCGAAGACCAAGGCGCGCCATCATTCTCAGGACGCCGAGCGAACTGCCGATGCTGTGACCGCCCTCCGCGCCTAACAATGACGCGACCTTGCCCTCGCTCCAGATGCGACGCACGTCGTCACCGGTGCGCGCGAATTCGAAAGTATCCGGGTACCGCTCGATCATCCGGTACACGTAGTCGATCTGCTCGAGTGTGTACTGAACAGCCTCGGCCTCCGTCCTGTCACACGGGGTGTAAACCGACCAGAACTGCGCACCGACGCCACCGCGACCGAGTTTGTCGATGTCGGTTTGGAAGATGGAATCCTTCTCCAGATTTTCCACCGAGTATGCGGCAGTTTCGCGAGCCGTCCATGCCAGATCGTTGTGACCGTCGATGACCGGCGCAAGGCCGTAAGCATCCAGTGCCGCTGGGTGATTCACGTCCGGAAAAGGAGCGAGAGGTTTCAACATGAGTTTTCCTCGAGAAAGTAGTGCGGGCAGGTCGAGGGCCCTCATCGCCCTCGACCTGCCCGAGATTTCATTCAGCGGAGAGAATCATCTCGCCGCGGCTAGCCGGAAATCTTCTTGAAAAGCCGTGTCATGTACAGATATTCCTCGCCATCGATCGTGAGGTGAGCCATCTCGCCAGAAGCGCTCTCGTTACTGATCGAGAACCGGGAAGCAGACAGAGGCACGACCTTGGTGGGCGGGGCCGGCGGCTCGCCGTCGATCTCGACCTTGGCGAAGTTCTGAACCTGGAATCCGCCGTCGTCGCCACGCGTGAGTTCGATTCGAACGGTTGTCGATTCATAGGTCCCGAGAATGTGAGACAGATCGATGTCTGCTGCATCCGGTTCGGACTTCGGCTCCGGCAGAACGAGATCGAGTTCCTTAGCGATCTCCTTCTCGATGTCGTGAGCCAGGGCGCCGCCACCACGCGAGTTGGTGACAACTGCCATGGCCAGGCCGAGCTCGGGGAAGGTGTGAAAACGAGTGATCTGGCCGATCGTCGCACCACCGTGCTGCGCGGACGTCACACCGCCCCAGTCGGACAGGATCCAGCCGAGCCCCCAGGCCTGATCGACGCTCGAAACCGCGGTCAGGTCGAACTGTGGGGTGCGCATCAGACGCGCGGATTCTTCGGACAGGATGCGTTCACCCGTCAACGCGAGGCCGTCACGCATGTGTGCAGCACCGAAGGTCAGAAGCGAGCTGACGGATCCGGTGATGATCCCGGCCGGACCGATACCGCGCGGAAGCAGCCACTGCTTGGTCGGAACCACCTTGTCCGGCGACGTCCGATCCGGGTTCGCCACATGACCGACGGCGGTGCGGAACAGCGGGGCATCCTTGGCCTTGGTGATGATGTGCGTCAATCCGAGTGGCTTCCAGAGGTATTCGACCAACGCCTCGTCCCACGTCATCTCACGAAGAACCTCGACGATACGGCCGGCAACGGCGAAACCTGCATTGCTGTAACTCAGATGCCCGCCGGGCTCGGTGACGCTGATCGCGGTCGCGAGTTCGTCGACGTACTTCTCGACGCAGTCGTCGCCGTCGCCGGTGTCGTTGAACAGGTCTCCGTCGATACCGCTTGTGTGCGTGAGCAACTGGCGGATCGTGATTTCCTTCGTGTTGGAAGGATCCGCGATCGTGAACTCCGGAAGCACCTCCACCACCAGGGTGTCCAGCGTCAGCTTGCCCTCGTCGACGAGCTGCATGATCAGCGTCGTCGTCCAGATCTTGCTCGCGGATCCGTACTGGAACAGGGTGTCGGCGTCGACGTCGACACGCGTGTTCAGGCTCGTCACTCCGGTGGTGATGACACGGATATCCGCTGCACCGTCTTCGCCCAGCGCGATCACACCGACCTGCGCGCCAGGTACCGAATGCTTGGCTGCCAGTTCGTCGAGGCGTTCCTGCCACTTCGGGGCGACAAGTAGGTCCTTGGGCAAGTCGGTCACAGGTCGAACTCCTTCGATCATGGAAGCCAGTGGCGTAGACAGCGTTGCGGCGATCCGCTCAGGTCTCACTCGTCGGGAAGTGAGGTTGCGGAAGCAATAACCGTCCACCCATGATCTCAGTGTGCTCGCAGTCACGTCCTGGTCGATTGCACCGAACTCGACCCCGAAAATGGTGCGATCGGACGAGCCTGCGTTCAGGACTCCCCACTCGAAACGATCAGCGCTCGAAGGTTCCTTCCAAGCGATTGCGTGAACCGGGGTGGATCAAGCGCGCCGCACTGACCAACCCGTTGGCCGACCAGGTGCGGCGGCGAATCAACAGACACGGTTCCCCTCGATCGATGCGGAGCAGCTCGCATTCGTCCGGGCTCCCTAACACTGCTTCCACGACATGCTCGCCGCGAACCAGAGGCGCAACGTCACTCAAGTAGTTGTTGGGGGTGATCGCGGTGAAGTCCTGGCGCAGATAGTCGGGCGCCTCGTTCGGATTCACGAACCGGTCTTCCACCTGAATCGGGGTTTCGTCCTCGAAGTGCACCATCAGCGAATGGAACACCCGTTTGCCCACCGATTCACGAAGGAACGTCTGCCCGTGGTCGGTTTCTTCCTCACGAACGAACACGACCTCGGTTCGATGACGGTGGCCGCGGCGCTGAATCTCGTCGGCGATGTTCTTTACTTCGAACAGCGGGGACGCGGTCTTCGTGGCGGCGACAAAAGTACCGACCCCCATCATCCGCACGATCAGACCGTCGCTGGTGAGTTCACGAAGCGCTCGGTTGATCGTCATACGTGACAACCCAAGCGCACTGACCAGTTGATTTTCCGAAGGCAGCTGATCGCCTTCGGTCCACCGCCCCGAATTGATCTGCGAGACCACGAGGTTCTTCACCCGTTCGTAGGCAGGGGCGGACTCGCCGCCTACCTCGTTGAACAGCACGGCGAGTTCTGCGTCCACTTCAGCAATCGCCATCGCCACCACCCGTTCGTCGAAAACCACCGAGTCGGTTCTCCCGTTCGGCCTTCGAAGTCTATCCGTCTCGCGCACCTTTCCGATCAATCCGCGGGCGTCCGCGCCGGGCCTAGCCCACCATGCGCCGCAATTGGCTCGTCGCAACCGAAAGCGCAGCAAGATCGTGTTGCCCCGATGCCTCGATCTCGGCGAGCGCGAGAGTTGACCTCTCGATTCTCGACGCATTCCTTTCTTCCCACCTGGAGAGTTTTTCCGCTGTCGAGTCACCCGCTTCCGCGTCGGCCAAGACGTCGAGGGTCAAGGCCCGCACCGTCGAGTACAACTCGTCCCGCAGCGACAACCTCGCCAATGCGTTCCATTTTCCGTCCTTGCTCAATGCCGACACTCGATTGAGCATCGGGACGAGCCCAACATGCTCACCGAGCCGGAAGTAGAGTTCACCGGTCTCCGAGATTGCGCGATCGGCGAGGTCAGCGATCTCCACCACATCGAGCAGTCCGAACTGATCGAGCAATATCTCCACTCGCCTGACCAGGTTCTCCGGCGCGCCCTTGTCCGTGATGAGGACCGTTCGCGCAGCCAGGTTCCGCTGATCTGCGCCTACCAGCCAGTCATCGAGCTCGGTCGACGCCTCCGCGATGCGATCACCGAATCTGCTGATCTCGGCCCCGACGGCCAGCGGTTGCGGCCGACGCGTCAGCATCCACCGTGACGCCCGGTCGAGCAGTCGCCTGGTGAGCAGGATCAACTCGTCGGATACGGCGGTCGAGATCGAGGCTTTGCTGATGTCGTGCCACAACTTCCACAGTCCGAACACCTCGGAAACCACGGTGAAGGCACGTACCGCGTCTTCCGGATCAGCGCCGACCTCTTCACCGAGCCGATACGCATAGGTGATGCCGCCCCGATCGATGACGTTGTTCGTCAGCACGGTCGCGACGATCTCGCGCCGCAGTGGGTGCCGGTCGAGGGCGTCGCCCCCTGCATCTCGAACGCCCTCCGGAAAGTAGTTCACCAGCGCCTTGCGGTAGATCTGGTTGTCGATCGAGCTTCCAGCCAACAGCGTGGATTTCAGATCGAGTTTGACGTGGGCCATCAGTGTGGCGAGTTCCGGCGACGTCAGCCCCGTTCCCGTCTTCTCGGCCGCGGCGAACTGCTTCTTGGTCGGAAACCCTTCGATGACGCGGTCGACGATTCCGCGAGATTCGAGGTTCGAAATCACTCTGCCGTGCACGCCGATCATTGCCCCCGCATCCGCACGCGTGGTGCCCATCAGTTCGTTCTGTGAACGGTTGTCTGCAAGAACGAGTTCGGCGACCTGATCGGTCAACGATTCGAGCAGTGCGTCGCGATGTGAGTCCGCGACGACGCCTGAGCTGATCAGGGAGTCGAGAAGGATCTTGATGTTCACCTCGTGATCGGAGCAATCGACTCCCGCGGAATTGTCGAGGGCGTCTGTATTGATCCGTCCGCCGATACGCGCGTATTCGATTCGTCCTGCTTGGGTGAGGCCGAGGTTGCCTCCTTCACCGATCACACGTGCACGCACTTCGTTGCCGTTCACCCGAACCGCGTCATTACTCTTGTCGCCGACTTCGAGGTCGGACTCACCGGAGGCCTTGACGTACGTTCCGATGCCGCCGTTCCACAAGAGATCTGCCGGGGACCGCAGAATCGCCCGAACCAGTTGCGGTGGAGTCAGTTCGGTGACGTCGGCGTCGAGACCCAGTGCCTGTCGCATCTCGTCACTGATCGGAACGCGCTTCGCCGAGCGTTCCCACACTCCGCCACCCGCACTGATCAAGGTCGGGTCGTAGTCGGCCCACGACGATCGTGGGAGCGAGAAGAGACGTGATCGCTCGTCGTACGAGCGCTCAGGTGACGGGTTCGGGTCGACGAACACGTGCCGATGATCGAACGCCGCGAGGAGACGAATGTGCTTGCTGCACAACATACCGTTGCCGAAGACGTCACCACTCATGTCTCCGATCCCCACCGCGGTGAAGTCGTCGTGCTGGGTATCGACGCCGAATTCCCGGAAGTGCCGCTTGACACTCTCCCAGGCGCCCTTCGCCGTGATACCCATGGCTTTGTGGTCGTAGCCGACCGATCCGCCGGATGCGAAGGCGTCGCCGAGCCAGAATCCGTACTGCGCGGCAACGTCGTTCGCGATGTCGGAAAACTTTGCAGTGCCCTTGTCCGCGGCGACAACAAGATAAGTGTCGTCCCCGTCGTGGCGAACGACCCTTCGCGCCGCGACAGCGGCGCCGCTCTGTTTGTCGACGTTGTCGGTCAGATCGAGTAGTCCGCGAATGAAGGATCGGTAGCACTCGATCCCGGCCGCCAACGTGGCTTCTCGGTCTGCGTCTACACCCTGTCCTGGAACCGGCGGGCGTTTGACGACAAATCCGCCCTTCGCACCGACAGGCACGATGACCGCGTTCTTGACTGCCTGCGCCTTCACCAATCCCAGGACCTCGGTGCGGAAGTCCTCTTTCCGATCCGACCAGCGCAAGCCGCCGCGGGCAACCGTACCGAAGCGAAGGTGCACACCTGCTACATCGGGTGAGTACACGAATATCTCGAACTTCGGTCGAGGGAAGGGCAATACGGACAGCTTCTCCGAATCGAACTTCAACGAGAGTGCGCCGAGCGATTCGGTGCCATAAACGAAGTAGTTGGTACGCAACGTGTTACGGACCAGCTCGGACAACGCGCGCAGGATCCGATCGGCGTCGAGTCCTTGCACTTGTGCCACGGCTGTTTCCACCTCCGCTGCTGCACGCGCACCTCGATCTCCGTCTACGACGTCGGGATCGAAACGGCTCTCGAACAATTCGCACAGACCGGCGGCGATCTCGGGATGATCGGCAAGTACCTCGGCGACGCGACTGGTGCTGTACGGAAATCCTGCTTGCTGCAAGAACTCCGCGTATGCCCGCAGCACCACTACTTGTTTCCAACCGAGTCCGGCGATCGCGACAAGTTCGTTGAACGAGTCCGGCTCGGCGGAGCCGTTTCGAACCGCGGCAAACGTCGCCGCGAACCGCGCGGCAAAGTTGTCGAAGCCTTCGACCGGCGCACTCGGATAGTCGAGCGTGAACTCGTAGATCCAGGACTGTTCCGAACCTGCCGAGACGAGCTCGTACGGACGCTCGTCGACCACGTCGACGCCCAGGCTCTGCAATACGGGCAGAACCTCGCCCAGCGAGAGCGGGTCACCTGATACGTACAGCCCGAGTCGGTGAGTACCGGGTCCGTCGACAGATCGGGCCAACCGTGGGCTCACCTCTCCGAGTTCGAGTCCGTCGAATACCGCCATGTCCTCGGCGGCGCGGACGGCGTCGAAATCCTGCTTGTATGCCACCGGAACTTGCTCGGCGAACTGAGCACGCCTGCGCTGCTCGTCGTAGTGCGAAGCATCCAGAACGAATCGCTCGTCCCACGTCAGGCACGCGTCGACGACGAGATCCCGAATCTCCCGCGCTTGTCGCGCCGATGCAAAGTTCGCGCCGCCGCCGACTGTGGCCGTGAAATGCACGACGGCCAAGGGAGATTCCGATACTCGGCTGGAGAACTCGATGGTGCGGGCACCGAGCGCCTCGGCGAGTACCGACTCGGCCGTTGTTCTGATCGTCGTACTGAATTTCTCGCGCGGAACGAACAGCAAAGCCGACAGCTCCTGGTCTTGCCCCGTCGTCGGAGAGCATCCAACGGGTTGCAGAAACAGATGGAACGACGTGCGGCCGTCCACAGAAGTGAGTTCGTCCAGTGCGTCCGCAATTCGGGCCGGGTCGGCGGCAAAGAGGACTGTGATCGGAATCGACTGAATCACCGCCAGCATCGATTGTCCGACAAACGAATCCACGGTGGATCCGGAGGCGTCGAAGATGTCTGCGACGCGCCCTCGCACGAGGGGGGTCCGCCTGACGTCTGCGACAAGTCCGGTCGAGGTGAAGGACCCGATGAATCGGTATTCACGGTCACCGACGGACACGTCGATCTCTGTGGCGTATGCGGATCCACCGAACCCTTGCCCGAGGTACACCACTCCGATCGAGAGGGGCACCGCCTTCGAATCCGAAGAGTGGGTTGGATCGGGGAGCACGCCGAGTGTGTACGGCTCGTGCCTGTCGATTGTTCGCGCACCGCCGACGACACTGAAGTTTCCTGCACTGCACCACTGGAGGAAGTCAGCTTCTTCGGCGTGACCGCCCGAGGTCAGTTGCCCGCGCGCCTCGTCGACGAGATCTCGCAGGGGCACGGAATCGCGGAAGGCACGCGCGATACGGTCGAGGATTCCGCCGACGTCATCAGCGATCACCTGCGCCTGCGCGTCCGAACAATGTGCGGGTAGTCCTATGTGGATCCATGATTCGGCACGCTCCCCGACCCGGGCGTCTTCGGTGCTGTGCGCCGGATGCACGACTGTGCGAAGCACAGGGTGCACCACGAATTCCGGCTCCATGCGCGCGCGGGCAAGTGTCGCCAGTACCGCTTCGACGAGCTGCGGCATGTCGTCGCCGACGTATTGAATTGCCGGCCCGTCCCCCAGCTCCCCGGCCGGCGCGAGTCTCGAGATCGACGAGTTGTGTCCCCGTCGGCGCGAAAGATCCATGTGCGCGGCGACCATCGCAAGCTTGCGGTCTTCGGCGAGCGCCGCGTATCGATCAGCCGACAAGCCCTCGAAATACCTACTGCACACCCTCCTCACATTCTCGGAGTCCGGTGTCATGTCGACTGAAACGAGGCTCATGTCAGCACCTTCCGCCGAAAGCCACGCTGCTTCCGACTTGTAGTGGGTTCGATCCGCGATCAACTTGTCTATACAGGTTTAGACAAGTTGATCATTGCAGAACGTGAGCCGCGACACAACAGCTCCACCCCTGGACAAATTCGCCACCCTCAGCCATAGTCAGTCGTGCCAACTAGTGGCAATTAGATTCCATTAGATGAAATTCGTGAACGACCTCGCTTCGAAGGAGCCCCCCGTGACCACCCAGACCGCGCACGACATCGACAGCGTTGATCTCGCTGAGTTCCGCAGCACCGTCCGAGCCTTCGCCAACGCCGAGATCCAACCCGGAGCAGCCGCACGCGACGAATCCAAAGAGTTCCCGGCGCAGCTGGTCAAGCGCCTCGGACAGCAGGACCTCACGGGCATTTCCGTGCCGGAGGAATTCGGCGGTCTGGGCCTGTCGACACGAACCCAACTGGTCGCCATCGAGGAGGTTGCACGCACCGACGCCGCTCTGGCGTCGATCTACACCGCGCACTACCTGGGCCTCGAGCCGATACTCGTCGGCGGTTCCGAAGAGCAGAAGCATCGCTGGTTGCCCCAGCTCGCGTCGGGCGAACTGCTGGCCGGATTTGCACTCACCGAACCCGACGCCGGATCAGACATCGCGTCGATGCGTACCGTCGCTCGACGCGAGGACGACGGCTGGCATCTCTCCGGGTCCAAGACGTACATCTCCAACGCAAAGGAAGCCGACCTGGTCGTACTCTTCGCCAAGACTGACCCGAGCGCAGGATTCCGCGGCATCACCGCCTTCGTCGTCCCCAAAGGCACACCGGGAATCAGCTACTCGGAGCCGCAGGACAAGATGGGAATTCGTTCGGCTCCGACATACACCGTCTACCTCGACGACGTCGTCCTGCCGCTCGACTCGGTGATCGGCGCCGAAGGCCGCGGCGGCAACATCGCCTTGACCGCACTTAACCGCGCGCGCATCGACGTGGCGGCAATGGCGAACGGCATCGCTTTGCGCGCTTGGGAACTGGGACGTGAGTACGCCACCGAGCGAAAGCAGTTCGGCACGCCTATCTTCGACTTCCAGGCAATTCAGCTCCTCCTCGGTGGCTGCGACGCGCAACTGGTCGCATCACGTGTCACCGCAGACTGGGCCGCCGACGTCAAGGACGCCGGTCAGGACATCCGCCGCGCCGCATCGATTTCGAAGTACGTCGCCACCGAGGCCTGCTTCTCGATCGTCGATCAAACCGTGCAGATCCACGGTGGCGCGGGATTCATGCGCGAATCGGAAATCGAACGCCTGTACCGCGATTGCCGCATTCTCCGCATCTTCGAGGGCACCTCACAGATCCAATTGCTCACCATTGCCGGCAACGCTCCGTCGCCGCGTTCCACCGATTTCTGAAAGGCACGGACATGTCTGCACTTCCACCACTCGACGGCCTCCGGGTCATCGACCTCTCGCGCGTCCTCGCCGGACCCTACTGCACCGCACTGCTTTCCGACGCCGGTGCGGACGTCGTCAAGATCGAATCCGAACACGGTGAAGACTCGAGGCACCTCGGCCCGTTCCGCGACGGCGAGAGCATCTACTTCAACGTGCTCAATCGTGGCAAGCGTTCGGTGGCACTCAACCTCAAGAACGACGAGGACCGTGAGGCGCTGCTGACGCTCATCGAGACCGCCGACGTCGTCGTCGAAAACTTCCGCCCGGGCGTCACCAAGCGCCTGGGAATCGACTACGAGGCTGCGCGGGCTCGCAATCCGCGGATCGTGTACGCGTCCATCTCCGGTTTCGGACAGGACGGGCCCATGTCCGGCGCCGCCGCCTACGACCTTGTAGTCCAGGCTCTTTCGGGAATCATGAGCATCACCGGTTCGGAAGAATCCGGCCCGACACGGTTGGGTGAGTCGTTCGGAGACCTGGTCGCCGGGCTGTTCGCTGCCTGGGGAATCAGTACCGCCCTGCTGAGTGCACGGGCGACCGGACTCGGGCAGCACCTTGACGTCGCGATGTTCGACAGCATGCTCGCCATGCTGCCGACAGCACACAGCCAACTGCAATCCACCGGGTTCACTCCCCCACGCGTCGGTAACCGTCATCCGGTGTCGACACCATTCGACACCTATCGGGCCGACGACGGACTCTTTGTCCTCGCGGTTGCGAGCCAATCCGGCTTCGAGAAATTGGCGCAGACGATGAATCGCATCGACCTGATCGCAGATCCTCGATTTGCCGACGACACCGCCCGGACCGAGAACGAGCCGGCACTGCGCAAGGAGATCGAAAACTGGGCTGCCGGAAAGACCGTCGCCGACGTGGTCGGCATTCTCGGCGACGCGGGCCTCGCCGGCTCGGAGATCTGGGACGTCCAGCAGGCACTCACCTCCGCACAGGCCGAGTATCGCGGAGTCGTCGAATCGTTCGAGCACCCGGTAGCAGGAAAGATCTCCTACGTACGACAACCCGTCGTGTTCGGTGAGAGCCAACGCCCCGATGTCCGCCGCAGTCCCCTGCTGGACGAGCACCACGGTGAGGTACTGCCGGGCTCGCGATAGATTCAGCGCAGACATCCCTCGGCACTTGGAGTAGGACATGGCCCCCGGCGACGTGACCCGCAGCGCGAATCGCACGTTCGAACTTCTCGGTGCGATCGTCGAGCACGGCGGATTGACGCTCGGCGACGCCGCCAAGGCAACCGATCTGGCAACCAGTACCGCCCTTCGCCTGATCAGAAGCCTCGAACAAACCGAGTTCGTCGTTCGCGGCGAGGACAACGTCTATCGCGTCGGCCCGCGGCTACTGCAGATCGGAGCTCGCGCTCTCGGTGACAATCAACTGTTGCCGAGAGCCCGGCCCGCGATGAAGGCCATCGCCGAAACCACGAGGGAATCGACCTACCTGTCGACGATGGGACCGAAAGACACTGCGCTGTATCTCGATCAGATCGAGGGCACGCACGCGATCCGCCACATGGGGTGGGTGGGACAGAGCGTTCCCCTGGACGGCACCGCCGTCGGCGCAGCGTTGAGCGGCAAGGTAGGCGAGAGCGGGTACGCCATTGCGCACGACACCATCGAGGATCACTCGACCGGAGTTGCCGCGCCGATCTACAACGCAGTCGGTCAGATAGCCGGAGCGCTCAGCGTCGTCGGCCCGACATTCCGTCTGACGGACGAGGTCTGCGCCAGCCACGGTCGCGTCTTGGTGGAGCACTGCGCACGGTTGTCCGCGGAACTCGGCAGCCAGACTCCCTGACTACCCCGAGCGCTTGGCGATTCAGTCTCGTATCCGAGACAATGTGGTTCCCCACTCCCTCCTCCGACCTACCTGTAAGGACACACCCCATGAGCACGAGCCGCGTGAAATCCGCTGAGCGTGTGCTCGACGTGCTCGATCTGCTGGCTCGCCGGGGTGTGCCGCTGGCGACCGCGGACATCTCCAGCGCCCTCGACCTGCCGAAAAGTACGACGCATCATCTCCTCAATGTCATGCGGGATCGACGGTTCGTCTCGTACTGGGCTGATCAGCGCGCCTGGACCCTGGGCGTCTCGGCGTTCGAAGTCGGTGCGTCGTACATGCGCTCGGGCCCACTTCACCGTGAGGGCCAACGATTCATGCTGGCACTCACTCAGTCGACGGATGAGACGTCCCATCTGGCGGTACTACAGGGCTCTGACGTCATCTACCTCGACAAACGTGAACCACTGAAGCCGGGCGTGCGATTGGTGACCGAAATCGGGACTCGCCTTCCAGCGCATCTCACCGCAGTCGGGCGCGCGATTCTGAGCCGTCTGGACGTGGAACAGATCAGCGCGCTCTACGAGGGATACACCTGGCCGACGCGGACCGGAACGGGACCGTCGACGCTCGCCGAACTGCGAGAACTGCTCGCCGCAGCACGTGAGAGCGGATATGCGGTCGAAGAGAATGCGACGACATCCGGGATCAATTGCATCGCCAGCCCCGTGATCACGCGGGACGGTCGTCCGGTCGCAGCTCTCGGCGTCACCTTCCTCTCCGGCTCCAAATCGGCCGAGGAGAGTGGCCTGATCGCCGACCGAGTGCGCGCCGTCAGCGCCGAGTTCTCCGCCGATCTCGGAGATCGAATGGTGGAGACCCCGCCCGCAGACATGTAGCCAATTTCTCCGCTGCGTACTTTGCGGGCCTTGTTTTCGTCTCATATTCAAGACTAGAGTCTCGTATACAAGACTTGCTGGAACACCGCCGCATCATCATTGGAGTCCCATGAACGCCACCCCTGCCACCCATACAGCCACCCGAACCATTGAGGTCGGAATCGGCGCTGTCACCATCGCCGACGTCGTCGACGTCGCGCGCAACGGTTACGGCGTCGCATTGACCGCCGAATCACTGACCGCGATCGCCGAAAGTCGTGCACGCATCGAGGCCCTGGCCGCAGATCCCACGCCGGTCTACGGGGTTTCCACCGGATTCGGCGCACTTGCCACCCGGCACATTCCGGCGCATCTGCGGACGCAGTTGCAGCGCAGCCTGATCCGCTCACACGCGGCAGGTTCGGGACCGGAAGTCGAACGCGAAGTGATCCGGGCCTTGATGCTTCTGCGCCTGTCGACGCTCGCCACCGGAAGGACCGGAGTGCGCCCCGTGGTCGCACAGGCGTACGCCGACCTACTCACCGCAGGCATCACCCCGGTGGTGCACGAATACGGCAGCCTCGGATGCTCGGGAGATCTGGCACCACTGGCTCATGTGGCGATGGCAATCATCGGCGAAGGTTCCGTCCGCACCGCCGACGGTGAACTCACCGATGCGGCAACGGCATTGGCTGCCCATGGCCTCGAACCGGTGGTTCTGGCCGAGAAAGAAGGCCTCGCACTGATCAACGGTACCGACGGGATGCTCGGCCAACTGGCCCTTGCGATCACCGATCTCGATCATCTGCTCAAGTTGGCCGACATCGCTGCCTCCATGAGCGTCGAGGGCTTGCTCGGCACAGATCAGGTGTTCGCCGCGGACCTCCAAACGCTTCGCCCCCATCCCGGCCAGGGCGCGGCCGCGTCGAACATGGTGCGTCTGCTTGCCGATTCCCCGATCGTCGCCAGCCATGCGGGCCCTGACTGCACCAGGGTTCAAGACGCGTACTCACTGCGGTGCGCACCGCAGGTCGCCGGCGGCGCACGCGACACCGTCGATCACGCCCGCCTCGTCGCCGGGCGCGAATTGGCCAGTGCTGTCGACAATCCCGTTGTCACCCTCGACGGACGGGTTCGATCCAACGGTAACTTCCACGGAGCTCCCGTGGCTTACGTCTTGGACTTCCTCGCCATCGTGACCGCGGATGTCGCGGGTATCAGCGAACGCCGAACCGACCGCTTCCTCGATGTTGCGCGCAACCACGGTCTGACTCCCTTCCTTGCCGACGACCCCGGAGTCGACAGCGGACTGATGATCGCGCAGTACACACAAGCTGCCGTCGTGTCCGAACTCAAGCGACTCGCGAGCCCCGCCAGCGTCGATTCGATTCCCTCCTCGGCCATGCAGGAAGATCACGTCTCCATGGGATGGTCGGGTGCACGTAAGCTCCGCCGGTCCATCGACGGTCTCACCCGAGTTCTCGCGATCGAGATACTCACTGCAGCACGAGGAATCGATTTGCGATCCCCACTCGAGCCCTCACCAGCCACCGGAGCCGTCCTTCGGACCCTGCGCGAGAAGGTGCAGGGGCCGGGCACCGATCGCTTCCTGTCCCCCGAGATCGAGGCCGCGGTGGACTTGGCGGCATCCGGTGCACTCGTTGCGGCCGCGGAGAACGCGATCGGCGCCCTGGCATGAGCGCGCCCGGAGCGCTGCGGCCTCGCCCCCGACCCGAAATCGAAGCACTCCCTCGATACTCCAAAGCCGCCGGCCTCGAGCAGGTTCGGTGGCGGGCGTCGAGCAACGAGTCGACGGTTGCACCCTCGGCGGCAATTCTCGAGGCCGTCAATCTCGCGGCCTCACACTCGCACTTGTATCCGTCGCTGTTCGGCGACACGCTGATCGCCCGGTTGAGCGACCGCCTGGGCGTCGGCGACGACCAGGTATTGGTCGGCGCCGGGTCGTTGGCACTGCTCCAGCAGGTATTGACCGCATACACGGGCCCGGGCACCGAAGTCGTCTACCCGTGGCGCAGCTACGAGGCGTACCCGATTCTGATCGGAATCGCCGGGGCGAGCGGTGTACCCGTCGCACTCGATTCCGAACATCGGCACGATCTGAGTGCAATGGCGGCAGCCGTGACTCCGCAGACCCGCGCGGTACTCGTCTGCAACCCCAACAATCCGACCGGAAGCGAGTTCTCGACCGCCGAGTTCGTCTCGTTCGCCCGCTCGATCCCGGGTGACGTCCTCATCCTTCTGGACGAGGCTTACCGGGAGTTCGCGACCAGCGATGTCGACGGCGTCGACCTGCTTCGAGCCTTTCCCAACATCGTCGTATTCCGAACCTTCTCCAAGGCTTACGGATTGGCCGGCCTTCGGGCCGGCTATGCCATCACCAATCCGGCGATCGCAGCGGATCTTTCCAGCGCGGCACCGCCCTTCGGGCTCAGCGCCGTTGCCGAGGCCGCGGCCTGCGCAGCGTTGACCGATCCGGCGCACACCGATTCGATAGTCGAAACGGTGACGCAGGGTCGCGCTCACCTACGTGAGCAATTGGCTCTGCGCGGCGTCGAGTCCGTCCCCAGCGGAGCGAACTTCGTGTGGATCCCTCTCGGCGAGAGAGCTTCTGCACTAGAAGCGGCTTGCGTCGCCCAGGGTGTCTCGGTCCGGATGTTCCCTGGCGAGGGGGTGCGGGTCACCGTCGGCGAGCGGGACGCAGAAGACGCCGTGATCTCAGCTGTGGACGCTCTCGCACAAAACCTTTGACCGACTGGAGAAAAGAATGTCCGTCCACGAACTCGCTCGGTCGATCGGTTCGAGTCGCCTGATCACCGACCCGGCGGTAATGGACTCGTACCGTCGCGACGAGGCCCATCTCGCCGAACCCGGCCATCCGGCAGCCGTCATGCTCGCTGAAACTGCGGCCGACATTTCCGAGGCTCTGAAATGGGCTACTGCTCACCGTGTCCCGGTGGTAACCCGTGGTGCGGGGACCGGTTTGGCGGGCGGCTCGACAGCCGTCGAGGGCTGCCTGGTCATCTCGACCACTCGCATGCGCTCGATTCTCGAGGTCAATCCGGACGATCAGCTGGCTGTCGTGGAAGCCGGGGTGATCAACGCTGACATCAGTCGAGCAGCAGACGAGTACGGGCTGATGTACGCCC
The DNA here is from genome assembly GCF_009707305.1 of Rhodococcus sp. AQ5-07. Taxonomy (NCBI): domain Bacteria; kingdom Bacillati; phylum Actinomycetota; class Actinomycetes; order Mycobacteriales; family Nocardiaceae; genus Rhodococcus; species Rhodococcus sp. AQ5-07. Next base: position 3,878,752 of record NZ_CP046099.1, read on the forward strand.
CCGATCCGAGCAGCTTCGAGATCTCCACGATCGGCGGAAACATCGCCACCAACGCCGGTGGGCTGCGTTGCGTGAAGTACGGCGTCACCCGCGATTCAGTCCTGGGTCTCGAGGTTGTGCTCGCCGACGGTCGGATCGTGCGGACAGGCCGAAGGACCGTCAAAGGTGTTGCGGGATACGACTTGACCAGTCTTCTCGTCGGTTCGGAAGGAACACTCGGAGTCGTCACGAGTGCCACGCTCAAGTTGCAGCCCAAGCCCAAGAGAGCACCGGTCACCGTCGTCGGCAGTTTCGATTCTCTCCGCTCCGCAGCGGACGCGGTTGCCGCGGTCGTTCGCGACGGGATCGGGCCGAGCCTGCTGGAGCTGATCGATCGAGCAACCCTTCGCGCAGTCGACGACTGGAAACGAATCGGGTTGGAAGACAACACTGCCGCGATGCTGATCGCACAGGCCGATGGGGTCGATGCTGACGCAGCAGCCGCGGCGATGCAGAAACACTTCGAGCAGGCCGGCGCCGATTTTGTCGCCGTCTCACAGGACGCAGCAGAAGCCGCACAGCTACTCGAGATTCGCCGACTCGCCTATCCGGCATCCGAACGACTCGGGCAATGTCTGGTGGAAGACGTCGGGGTTCCGCGGTCGAAACTGCCCGACATGCTCGAAAGTATCGACCGGGCGGCCGCCGAGCACTCGGTCAAGATCATGACCGTCGCGCACGCGGGTGACGGCAACGTCCATCCGACCTTCGTCTTCGACCGCACTGCCGACGGCTCGGTCCCCGAAGCCGTGTGGACCGCCGCGGACGAGGTCTTCCGGCGCGCTCTCGAACTCGGCGGAACTCTGACCGGAGAGCACGGCGTCGGCGTTCTGAAGCGTCGCTGGCTCTCTCTCGAGCTCGGTGAGGACAGCATGCAACTGCACCGATCGATCAAGGCCGCGTTCGATCCACTCGGAATCCTCAACCCTGGTAAGGGTTTCTGATTCTCGAGCGGTGTTACACAGCATTTACGCGAAATCGGGTTTCAGGTATTGACGCCTGTATATACAGGCATATACATTTATCCGCAGTGGCAGTGACCCAGCGCACAGAGCACCAGGCGCAAAGCACCAAGCACGAAGAAGGTGGGCAATACCCCGACGTCGATTCCGTCGCTCGACGGGCTCGCAGCAGAAAGACAGGCCTATGACTCACGATGGACCGGCCGAGGTCATCCTCACTCCGGAACGACGCACTATCGACGTCGTCCCGGATGCAGAACGACACGGCACCCCGCGCAGCCAGTTCACTCTCTGGTTCGGCGCCAACATGCAGATCACGGCAATCGTCGACGGTGCTCTCGCCGTCGTATTCGGCGCGGACGCCATCTGGGCAATCGTCGGACTTCTGATCGGCAACATCTTCGGTGGCGCTGTCATGGCGCTTCACTCCGCACAGGGCCCGCGCATGGGCCTCCCCCAGATGATCTCGAGTCGCGCCCAGTTCGGCGTCAAGGGAGCCGTCGTACCGCTTGTTCTCGTCATCCTGATGTACCTCGGCTTCGCTGCCACCGGCACCGTGTTGGCCGGCCAAGCCGTCAACAAGATCCTGCACATCGACAGCCCCACCGTCGGCATCGTCGTCTTCGGTCTCCTCACCGCATTCGTCGCGGTCACCGGCTACAAGCTGATCCACATCGTCGGCAGGATCGCCACCGTCGTGGGCATCGTCGGATTCTCCTACCTGGCCGTTCGACTGTTCCTCGAGTACGACGTCGCCTCGTACGTCGGTATCAAGGGCTTCGACATCGTCACCTTCCTGCTCGCGATCTCGCTGGGCGCCGGTTGGCAGCTCACGTTCGGCCCGTACGTCGCCGACTACTCGCGTTACCTGCCGCGCAGCACCTCCGAGAGCACTACCTTCTGGTCGACGTTCCTCGGTAGCGTCATCGGATCACAGTGGTCCATGACCTTCGGCGCCCTCGTCGCGGCCTGCGCCGGCGACGCGTTCCTGGGTAACCAGGTCGGCTTCATGGGAGATCTGGCCGGACCCGCTGCCATCGCCTTCCTGATCTACTTCGTCATCCTGGTCGGCAAGCTGACGGTGAACGTGCTCAACGGGTACGGCGGATTCATGTCGATCCTGACCACCGTCACAGCCTTCAACGGCCAGTCGCGAATCTCGAGCACCGCCCGTACCCTCTACATTCTCGGGTTCACCGCCGTCTCGGTGTTGATCGCGATCGCCGCCAGCGCCGACTTCCTGGACAACTTCAAGAACTTCGTCCTGGTGTTGCTGATGGTGTTCACGCCGTGGAGTGCGATCAATCTGATCGACTACTACCTGATCTCCAAGGAGCGCATCGACATTCCGGCGCTCTACGACGTCAACGGTCGATACGGAGCATGGAACTTCACCGCATTGGCTTGCTACGCCGCCGGCGTTCTCGCCCAGATCCCGTTCCTCGCCCAGAAGATGTACACCGGCCCCGTCACGGACATGCTCGGCGGCGCCGACATCTCCTGGATCGTCGGCATCGTGTTCACCGGGCTGATCTATTACCCGCTCGCCAAACGCACCAGCAATCCACCTTCGTCGATGATCTACCCCGATCACACCGCGATGACCGACTCTCGCGTCTGATCCCCCAACATCTTTCGAACTTCAGTTAAGCAAGGAGAACACCATGGAAATCAGCACCCCCGGCCACGAGCCGCGCCCCGTCCGTGCTCCCCGCGGCCCCGAGCTCACGACGCTCGGTTGGCAGCAGGAGGGCGCCCTGCGCATGCTCATGAACAACCTCGACCCCGATGTTGCCGAGCACCCGGACAGCCTCGTCGTCTACGGCGGAACCGGTCGCGCAGCACGTAGTTGGGCGGCATTCGACGCCATGGTCGCCACACTGAAGACGCTGAAGAACGACGAGACCATGCTGGTGCAGTCCGGCAAGCCGGTCGGTGTCTTCCGCACCAACGAGTGGGCACCGCGAGTGCTGATCGCCAACTCCAACCTCGTCGGTGACTGGGCGAACTGGGAAGAGTTCCGCCGCCTCGAAGACCTCGGCCTGACCATGTACGGCCAGATGACCGCAGGCTCCTGGATTTACATCGGCACCCAGGGAATCCTGCAGGGCACCTACGAGACCTTCGGCGCCATTGCGAAGAAGCGCTACAACGGATCGCTCGCCGGAACGATCACGCTCACTGCAGGTCTCGGCGGAATGGGCGGCGCCCAGCCTCTCGCCGTCACCATGAACGACGGCGTCGCGATCTGCGTCGACTGCGACATCACCCGCATCGACCGTCGTATCGCCCACAAGTACCTCGACACCAAGGCCGACAGCATCGAGCACGCGCTCGAACTGGCGACAGCGGCACGCGACGCCAAGAAGCCGCTCTCCATCGGCCTCGAAGGCAATGCGGCAGAGATCTTCCCGGCGCTGCTGGAGATGAAGGCCCCCATCGACATCGTCACCGACCAGACCTCGGCGCACGATCCCCTCGCCTACCTGCCGATCGGGATCGACTTCCCCGACATGAAGATCATGTCGGAGAAGGATCCGCAGAAGTTCACCGAAGATTCCCGCAACGCGATGGCCGCCCACGTCAAGGCCATGGTCGGATTCATGGACGCCGGCGCCGAGGTGTTCGACTACGGCAACTCCATCCGTGACGAGGCCCGCAAGGCCGGCTACGACCGCGCTTTCGACTTCCCAGGATTCGTTCCGGCCTACATCCGCCCGCTCTTCGAAGAAGGTCTCGGCCCCTTCCGCTGGGCAGCTCTCTCCGGTGATCCCAAGGACATCGAGGCCACCGACAAGGCCATCCTCGAACTCTTCCCCGAGAACGAGCACCTGCGTCGCTGGATCACCATGGCAGGCGAAAAGGTTGCCTTCGAGGGCCTTCCGGCCCGCATCTGCTGGCTCGGATACGGTGAGCGCCACCTCGCGGGCCTCAAGTTCAACGAGATGGTCGCCTCGGGCGAACTGTCCGCGCCGATCGCCATCGGCCGCGATCACCTCGACTCGGGATCGGTCGCCTCGCCGTACCGCGAAACCGAATCGATGATCGACGGGTCCGACGCGATCGCCGACTGGCCGCTGCTCAACGCCCTGGTCAACACCGCGTCCGGCGCTTCGTGGGTTTCACTTCACCAAGGCGGCGGCGTCGGTATGGGGCGCTCCATCCACGCGGGACAGGTGTGCATCGCCGACGGCACCGAACTCGCAGCCAAGAAGCTCGAAGCGGTTCTCACCAACGATCCCGGGATGGGCGTCATCCGGCATGCGGATGCAGGATACGACCACGCCATCGACACGGCGGCCACGCGCGGCGTCCGTATCCCGATGACCGAGAACTGAAACAGCTCCACCACCTCACCCTGAGTTAGGAATGACATTGACCACGAATGGTTCTCGAACCACAGTTCTGACCAACATCGGAACCCTCGTCACCAATGACCCGACTCTGGGTGAGGGCAAGCTCGGCGTACGACACGACGCGGCAATCGTTTTCGACGACGACGGCGTTGTTGCTTGGGTCGGCGATTCCGCCGACGCCCCGGCTGCCGATATCGGTCAGGATATCGGCGGTCGGGCCCTGCTCCCCGGCTTCGTGGAGAGTCACTCACACCTGGTGTTCGGTGGCGAGCGGGCTGAGGAATTCGCGGCTCGCATGGCGGGCGAGAAGTACGCCGCCGGCGGCATTCGCAACACCATCGAAGCGACGCGCTCGGCCACCGACGAACAATTGCAGGCCAATGTTCGGCGCCTACTCGACGAATCCCTGCGCTCGGGCAGCACAACCGTCGAATGCAAGACCGGGTACGGGCAGAACACCGAGAGCGAACTACGCAGCGCACTGATCGCCGGGCAGTTCACCGACGAGGTCACACTGCTGGCCGCCCACGTTCCACCACCCGAATATGCCGGCCGCGCCGATGATTACGTCGCCATGGCGTGCGACGAGATGATCCCTGCCTGTGCGCCACACGCGAAGTGGATCGATGTCTTCTGCGAGCGAGGAGCATTCAACCGCGAACAGGCTCATGCAGTCCTGAGCGCAGGCGTAGCCGCCGGACTGATCCCCCGCGTCCACGGCAATCAGCTCGGCGAAGGGCCAGGAGTTCAGCTCGCCGTCGAGATGGGAGCAGCGTCCGTCGACCACGTCACGTACGTCACCGCCGAGGACATCGACGCCCTGGCTCAGAGTTCCACCGTCGCAACACTGTTGCCCGGCGCCGACTTCTCCACCCGCAACAAGTACCCCGACGCCCGCGCACTGCTCGACGCCGGAGTCACCGTAGCTCTGGGCGCCGACTGCAATCCCGGTACCTGTTACACCACGAGCCTTCCGTTCTGCATCGCAATTGCGGTGCGAGACATGCACATGACGCCCGCTGAGGCAGTCTGGGCAGCCACTGCAGGTGGCGCTCGGGCGCTGCAGCGCACCGACGTCGGAACCCTTTCTCTCGGAACACGTGCCGACGCCATCGCGCTCGATGCACCGTCGTACCTCCACCTCGCCTACCGCCCGGGCGTGCCACTGGTGCGCGAGGTCTGGAAAAACGGCGCACTCGCCACAAGCTACTGAAATACACTCACCGGGAGGCCGTCGTGGCACATCAGATCGCAGTCGACATCGAACCCAAGCCGTGGACCGGGCGCTCCGACGGCACCATTGCCGAGCATCTGCGGTGGCATCATGCCGTGCAACCGTATTCAGCCGAAACAGCTCCCGGCGACTGTGTTCTGATCGGATTCTCCAGCGACGAAGGAGTCCGCCGCAACAAGGGCCGCCGCGGCGCCGCGGATGGCCCGGACGCATTGCGAGCCGGGTTGGCTTCCATGGCGCTGGCCGAACCACTGCAGATTCAGGACGCGGGAACCGTTGCCGTGTCGGGTGAAGAACTCGAGGCCGGTCAGTCCGCACTCGGGAACGCCGTCAGTGCCGCGCTCGATTCGGGACACTTCCCCGTGGTTCTCGGGGGAGGACACGAAATCGCCTACGGTACATACCTCGGCGTCGCGGGCTCCGAGTTGCGAACAGCCGGAGCCAAACTCGGAATCCTCAACTTGGATGCGCACTTCGATCTACGTGGCGACCCGATCCCCAGTTCCGGCACGCCCTTTCGTCAGATCGCCGAGGACGAAGCCGCGGCAGGCACCTCACATCAGTACAGCGTGATCGGAATCAGCCAACCGAGCAACACCACTGCTCTGTTCGACACGGCTCACCGCCTTGGCGTTCGCTATCTGCTCGACGAAGAATGCGGAGTGATCGGTCGAGGCGTCGTGGATCAGTTCCTCGCAGACTTCCTCGACGACGTCGATCTGGTCTACCTGACCATCGACCTCGACGTGCTTCCCGCCGCCGTGGCGCCGGGCGTCAGCGCACCCGCAGCCTACGGCGTCAGCCTGGAAACAATCCAATACGTATGTGATCGAGTCACATCCAGCGGAAAGCTCGCGGTTCTCGATGTCGCCGAACTGAACCCGAGCCTCGACATCGACAATCGCACTGCCCGCACCGCTGCTCGCCTGATCCACCGGATAGTCACCAAGCACGTGCCGGTTCGGCGCTAGCCCCGAGCACATTCGGCAGCACTGAGAGGATCTACGGAACGGCCTGAAAGCTGATACCGCGAGATCTGTCAGCACATTCCAAACTATGACCTTCGAGCTCGCTGGCGGTTGCAGTCAAGACGCTGCACAGCCAGCCGTCGAACTCCGCCGACCAGGTATTTCCGGCATGGCTGAGCGACGTGTCGTTCAGGTACCTTTCGGCGGTGTGCATCGCCACCTCACAAGTGATGCCGCCTTGCAGATTGTCGATGGAGGCGACAACGCCTGTCTCGGGGTACGTGATCGTTCCGCACCCCTCGGATGTGGATGCCGTCGTGAATCGAAAAGCCGATCAACCCTCCGGGGTTGCCATTGCCGACTTGCCCCGGATCACCGGTGGTGACGAAGATCGATTCGCCTGACTCGGTCTGAATCGTCATTGTCGAATGATCGTTGCCGTAGGCCGATTCGATTTGAGCCACGGTGGAGCCGTCACCGACGCCGCGGTCAGTCAGCGTTCCCGGCGGTGATTCGATGACGGTGACGCCCGCGCTGGTGAGAAGTGCCCGCCCAGGGCCACCAGGTGTCGTGAACGGAACTACAGCGCAACTCGGAAACTGCATGGGCGTTCCAGCCTGATTCCAGACACACGCCGGCCACTACAACCGTGGTTGTAGTGGCTGCGCCGTTCCGAACTCGGTCAACTGGTGTGCGCGGTCGGCTTCTCGGCATGTCGGCATCCTTGGTGGGAACGGCTCCCCGCGAGGTCGAGGCATGCCTGACTTCGCGACGTTACCCCGGGCGGCGGCGTGTCGATATCGTCTGTTCGACCGACGACAAGAACGCCACCCGGCCTTCGATCATGGCACCAAGGAGTTCTTCTGCAACCAGTCCTGAGCGATGTCACTCATGTCGTCGAGATCGGCAACGCGCTGGTTCATCTCGATGAGGTCTTCAGTCGTCAGTGCCGCCGAAACCCCCGCGAGCACGGATCGGACGTCATCGCGAGCCTTCAACTCGTTGATGATCGGCGTGATGTTCTCCGCGAGGAAGAGGTGCTTCGTGTCCTCGAGCGCAACCAAGTTCTCCGAGCGCATCGCGGGATCGGTGCTGAAGACATCGGCTACCTGTATCTGCCCGCTCAGAAGCGCATTGAGCGTGAGGGGTCCACCTGCATCGAGTGCCAGGAACTCCCGGAAAGTCAGGCCGTATTTGGTCTTCAAGCCGGCAACACCGTTTTCGCGCGTCTTCCATTCCGGCGGTCCGCCGAGAGTCAACTCGTCGGCATGCTGCACCAGATCCTCGACGGTCTCCAGCGAATACTTGTCCGCAGTCTCCTGTTTGACGGCAAGTACATCCTTGTCCTCTGCGGGCGACGGCTCGAGAGCGACCAGACCCTTGGGCAATTTCACATCGATTTCGGCGGATACTTCGTCTGAAGCCGTCGCCGTTGTCTTGCTGTCCAGATATTGCAACAAGGCGCCGGAATACTCGGGGATCAGATCGATGGAACCGTCGCGCAATGCCGGTACATAGAGTTCTCGGCTACCGATGTTCAACTTCTCGGTCACGTCGATACCGTTGGCGCGAAGCGCTTCGGCGTAAATGGTCGCAATCAGTTGGCTCTCGGGAAAATCGGCGGAACCGATCACGATGGCGCCCTCAGCACTACCGCCGCCGTCCGTAGCCAAGGGGTCCTTGCCGATTCCGCAGCTGGACAACGCAACCGCTGTCACGCCGACCAACGCGGCGATCAATACCTTCTTCATTTCGAACGTCCTCAGATCGGTGCGGGCTCAGGCACAGCAGTGCGCTGTGAGGGGGCGGCGGTCTTCTCGGTCTTCTTCTTCCGATCGCGCCTGGTCAGGCCAGGCGAAACGACCCGCGCAGTCAGTGCTCCGATTCCGAGATCGAAAACCAGGGCAATCAGCGATACCAGTACGGCTCCGGCCGCCATCTGGCCGTAATCGCTCTGAGCTTTTCCGTCGATCAACAACCGGCCGAGTCCGCCCAACGAAATGTAGGCGGCGACAGTCGCAGTGGAGACGATCTGAAGCACGGCACTTCTGATGCCGGACAACATGAGTGGTAGGGCACATGGAATCTCGACCTCGGTCAAGATCCGCATCGACCGAAATCCCATCCCCCGCGCGGCGTCGACTGCAGCCTGATCGACCGCTCGAACTCCGGCGTACGTGTTGGTGAGAATGGGAGGGATCGCGAGAAGCACCAGGACGATGAGGCTGGGGATCAGATACGCGAGTTTGTTCGGGAATGACGGCGCGATGATGAGAACCAGCAGGATCAGCAGACCGATCGTCGGAAGCGCTCGTAGCGAGTTCGCCAGTCCAGCAACAACAACGGATCCTCGGCCGGTGTGTCCGATGTAGAGACCGAGCGGGATCGCGATAACCGCAGCCACCACCAGCGCGGCGAATGTGTACATCAAATGCTGAACGAGAAGGGTGGGGATGCCGTCCGGCCCGGTCCAGTGGGATCCGTCGAGAAGGTAGCTGATCATGATGTAGTCACTTTCGGGGTCCACGGCGTCAACAGCCGATTCGCCAACATGATGAGGAGATCAAGGATCAACGCCACCACCAGACACAGAGCGATACCCGCGATGATGGGCGTGTAGAAACGCAACTGAAATCCCTGGGTGAACAACGAACCTATCTGCGGAATACCTAGGAGTGCGCCGAGCGAGACAAGACTGACGTTCGAGACGACTGCGACGCGCAAACCCGCACAGATCACCGGAACTCCGACTGGCAACTGCACTTTCAACAGCGTCTGATACGGCCGGTAACCCATTGCCGTCGCTGCCAGAACCGTCTCCGGCGGAACCGAATCGAGCGCGTCGGCCACTACCCGCACGAGCAGAGCAACGGTGTACACGGTGAGCGCCACGATGATGTTCATCGGATCCAGAATCTTGGTTCCCAGAATCGGAGGTAGGAGCACGAACAGCGCGAGCGAAGGGATCGTGTAGAGCAATCCGGCCGTGCCCACCACGTAGGGATGCAACCGACGACTGCGATAGGCGACCCAGCCGATCGGCAACGCGACCACCAAGCCGATCACCAAGGGAATCAACGACAGTAGAACGTGCCATCCCACCAGGTCCATGATCCGGTCGGACTGACGTCCGAGCCATTCGAAGTTCATCGGAGTGCCCTCCCCGCGTCAGCCAGGTCGGCGGCCTCGATGGCTTCCACTGCAGCGTGCGCGGTGACGGTTCCCACCAGGCGTCCGGTATCGTCCACGACAACGCCACGCTTGCTCGGCGCTGACAGCGCCGCATCCAGCAGAGCGCGCATCGTCCCGGTGGAACCAGCAAGTGTTCCACTGAGATTCAAGTCATCCGGGCGAATACAATCCGTGAGTGCGTCCGGCCTCACCCACCCGAGCGGCTTGTTCGCGGGATCCACTACCAAGAGCCACGTATCGCCCGTGAGTGCGCGAGCCGCCGCAGCGGAATCGCCCAGATGCGCGACGGGTTCTGAAACTGTCGGCAGCTCGCCGTCCAATGTCGTGAACCCCAACGATCGGTACCCACGGTCACGCCCGACGAAGTCGGCAACAAATTCGTCGGCAGGTTGAGTCAGCAATTCGAGGGGCGTCGCCGCCTGCGCAAGAATGCCGCCGGTACGCAGAACCACCACTTGATCCCCGAGTTTCAGCGCTTCGTCGATGTCGTGAGTGACGATGATGATCGTTTTTCCGATTTCCTTCTGCAGACGGAGAAACTCGTCTTGCAGCTGGCCGCGAACAACCGGATCAACGGCGCTGAACGGTTCGTCCATCAGCATGAATGACGGATCCGCGGCCAGTGCGCGCGCGACACCGACTCGTTGCTGCTGTCCGCCGGAGAGCTGCCACGGATAGCGGTCGGCGAAGTTGGTTGTCAGACCAACAGTTTCGAGCAATTCCATAGCGCGAGTGCGAGATTCCTTTTTACTCGCACCGAGCAATCGAGGCATGGTCGCGATGTTGTCGACGATGGTGCGATGGGGAAAGAGACCCGCGTGCTGGATCACGTACCCGATGCGTCGACGCAGAAGAGCCGGATCCATTCCCGCCGTGGACTCGCCGTCGAGCGAAATCGTGCCTGACGTCGGTTCGATCAGCCTGTTGATCATGCGGAGTGAGGTCGTCTTGCCGCAGCCGGAAGGACCCACCAACGCGGTGATCTTTCCCGTCGGGCACTCCAGATCGAGAGCATCGACGGCAATGGTTCCGTCTGGATACGCCTTGGTGACCTTGTCGAATTTGATCATCTACGAACTACTTTCGTGTCGACCTGAGTCCGGACGCACCCAGGAGAAATGGTCGAGTTCCGTTCGAGCACACACCTACTTGTGATTCGGTCCACCTGCTTACTGGTCGAGCGGTTGAGAAAGAAAGTTCACTGCGGCACTCAGATCTGCACTGAGTGGCCGGTCTTCGGTCCTCGCGTCCAGCACCAAACGCGCACGCGCGAGGTACGCACCGAGCTCGGTCGCCGGATCCAGCTCACGCTGTTGTTGCGAGAGTGCGCGAACCGCCGAGATCAGTTCGCACGCGAGCACCAATCGAGATTGGGTAAGAATGTCCGCCAATTGAGTTGCAGCTTGGGATGCGAAACTTGCGTGATCCTCGGTGCCTCGCGAAATTACAGTGTGGCCCAACGACCCCGGTGCCGCCGACGAGCGGATCTCGGCGATGGCAGCAGAAGTCGTGTATTCGAGAAGCATGGTTCCACTGCTGCCGTCTGGACCGTCTGCGAGGAACGCACGAAGGCCGGTGACAGCAGGGTCGGAGAGGTTGGCGAGCCGACATTGCGAGAGCAGGGCAGCACTGGCGACCGCCAACTTCGCCTCGTCAACTGCAAGGGCTATTGGCATTGCGTGGAAATTTCCGTTGTGGAACACCATGTCGTCTTCGACCGACACCAGCGGATTCTCCGAAGACGAATTCATCTCGATACTCAGCGTGTTCTGCAGTCGATGCACCGCTTGCCAGGTGGCACCCAAGATTTGCGGTAGGGCGCGAAACCCGAACGAGTCCTGAACTCTCACAGGTGTGATGTCGTGTGGTGCCAGCAGATCGCGAACCCGCTCTGCGACTTCCGCTTGACCGAAGTGCATTCTTGCCGACTGTACTTGTGCAGCAAACGGTTCGATCGAACTACGCGACGCAAGCACGGAAAGAACACTGACAACCAAGCAGTGCTGAAGCCAACCCGCGACTTCGATACTGGTATCGCCGGCGATCGCCACCGTCATCGCGTTGGTGGAGATGAACGGAAGCGCATCACCGTGGTGCGGAGTCCAACTGACTCCGGTGCGTCCGTCGCGAAGCGGGCTCTCACCGATCAGCCCCATGGCGATTTCGGAGAACGCACTCAGGTCACCCGTTCCGATCGCACCGCGTGCGTGCACTGTCGGCAGGTTCTGCGAAGCAACAGCAGCAACCAGACCGCCGATGATGTCGGGATGCATACCTGAGCCGCCGTTGAGGATCTGATTGGTGCGGATGACGATCGCGGCGCGCACCACCCGGTCGGGGAGCCTGGGGCCCGATCCCGTCGCGTGACTTCTCAGAAGCCTCAGATCCTGCTGCACACCGTCGGAGACGGATGTTTCGCGATTCCCGCCTACCCCGGTAGTGCGCCCGTACACCGCCTGACGAGAGGAAACCCGAACCGCGGTCTCCCATGACCGCCGAGTGAGCTCCAGCGCGGCGTCGGCAGGTCTGATGAAGGCCGGCTCTCGAGCAATTTCATTCACCCGATGAACCGAGAGCCTCCTCCCGTCGAGCAGGACACTGTTGTCTCCCGTCCGGTCTTCCTCAGGAAGACGTTCAGTCATCAGAACTCCATCGATCGAAGGACTCGGCCACCGCGGGCGTGCATCACATCATCTACGCAATGTGCCTTGGGTCACTTTTGATGAATGTATAGTCCTGTATATACAGCCACTTGTCAATAGGGACACTGCAGCTCACCCGCGTGCACACACCTTGCGTCACCTCAGTAAGGGTGAGCAACTGGACACGAATCGTCGCTATTCGAGGACCGGTGCCGCCGATCCTCGACGCGCCTCCAGCGCATCGAGGATGAGATCGAGACCGTAGGCGAACTCACTCGTGTGGTCGTAAGCCGGACTCAGACCGTGATCGACGATCATCTCGTGAAGGAAGGGCAACTCTTCAGCCGGAAGGCGCTCGAGGATGTCACTCGCAACTTCTTCGACGTCGACGGGCCCGCTGATCGGCAGATTCGCCTCCTGGAGAACATATCCGCCGGTGTAGCTGTCGATCAGCGAGACTCCGTGGGCGGCCATCGGGAGTGTGAACCCGGCCTTCCGGAGCACTCCGAGCACAGCGTCGAGATGACGCAGGGTCGCCGAGCCAGGGTTGCGTCGCGAATCCAGCAAACCGAGAGCCCAACGGTGCTGCGACAGGACTGTGCGAGCGGAAAAGGCGCGTCCACGGATTGCATCTCGCCAATCCGCACACTCGCCGTCGGGTAGGTCGATCGCCTCGAAGACCGCATCGACGAGGCCGTCGAGAATCGCATCTTTGTTGGGCACGTGGTGGTAGAGCGACATCGCCTCGATACCCAACTCCTGGGCCACCCGTCGCATCGTGACGGCCTCGACACCACCCGCGTCGGCAACGCGGATCGCACCCTCGATCACGCGAGTCCTGTTCAGCGACTGTCGCGGTTGCCGTGACACACAGACTCCCCTCCGAGGAACGAATACGTTGACAACCTTACATCCGTAAGTCACCCTTACAGGTGTAAGCCAGCCTTACGTTCGTAAGGCACTCGCGAAGGGAGATCGCAATGCCTATGCCGAGATGGTGGGGACACGTCAACAAGCGAGTGTTCAATCCTCGCGCGATCTCGAGCGGGAAATGGCCGATACTGACACACGTCGGACGCACATCCGGCACGACCTACCGGACACCTCTCGACGCCTATCCGGTCGAGGGTGGCTATGTCTTCATTCTGGTGTACGGATCAGGCTCGGACTGGGTGCAGAACGTCTTGAAAGCGGGGAGCGCTCGACTGTCGGTCGACGAGACGGAGGTGAGCCTCGGCGCCCCGCGCCTCGTCGCGAAAGACGAAGCATTTCAAGCACTTTCCTCAGATGTGTCCCAACCCCCGAGACTGCTCCGCATCACCGAGTACCTTCGGATGGATCTGATTACGGCCTGAGGCTGCCCGTCACGCGAGGACCTCACGCACGGCGGACCTGACTTCGTCCATGCTGCAACCGGATTCGATCAGTTCAGTACCCGTATGCACCAGCGAGTTGATCAACTTGGCGGTGAGCTTCGGGTCCGACACGCCACGGAGGCGAAGGGCCTCGACAAGCGGAAGCACAAGACTGTCGTGCATTTCCATGATCCGCGAATCTCGAAACGTTTGCGGGGTCAGCGTCGCCAGCGCTCCGACTATCGCATGCTCCCCGTCGGCTACCAGTTGGAGGTTTGCCTCGACGTACGCCCATACCGGATCGTCTGCGCCTGCCATCGCCTCGACGATCTTGTCGTTCCAGCGCGGGAACATGTCTTCGACGACGGCACTGAGGAGATCTTCTCGGGACCGGAAGTAGTGGTAGGCACTCGACCTGGCGAGCCCGGCCTTCGCTGCCACCTCACCGAGCCCCGGCGGCCGGTCCGGGGTCTCGGACAGAAGAGCGTGTGCAGCGTCGAGGAGGGCACGCCGCTGAGCAGCACGATGCTCGACCACAGTGGGGGCATCGATCCTCGGCACCGAATCTCCTCCAGTCCCCTTGCGGGCTTACTCGCTCTGACGCAATCGACCGTCAACCATTTCGAGGATGCGGTCGCAGTGCCCGAGCACGTCGTGATCGTGGGTCACCATGATCGTAGCGACGCCGGCCTCGTGAGTTTCGCGCGAGAGCAGTTCAACCACCTCATGGCTACGTTTTCGGTCGAGAGCAGCCGTCGGTTCGTCGACGAGCAGTAGCGAGGGATTGCTCATCAATGCCCGAGCGATACCGACGCGCTGTCGTTCGCCGCCGGAGAGTTGACCAGGTCGACGATCCGCACGGTGGCTCATACCGACCGAGTCGAGCAATTCCTCGGGATCGCGCCCCGGCCGCCCCGTGAGCTTGGGAATCAGCCGAAGCTGATCGCGCGCCGTCAGCGCTGGAATCAGATTGCCGGATTGAAAGACGAAGCCGACCTTGTCTCGTCGAAGTTTGGCCAATGCACGGGCCGGCATCGCCGACACGTCGACGCCGTCGATGACAATCGTTCCACTCGACGGCCGACCGAGTCCGCCGGCCACAGCGAGCAAGCTCGACTTTCCAGCCCCTGACGGCCCGACGATCGCGACGAGTTCGCCGCCCGCGACCTCGAGGTCCACGTTGTCGAGGGCGAGCACTGTGGAGTCACCGTCACCGAATCGAAGACTGACAGCGGTCAATACCAGTCCGGTAGTGGTTTTTTCGACTGTGGTCATCGGTTTTCCCCCAATGCGGTGAGCGGGTTGACACGCGTAACGCGGACGATGGAAACGGCTGCGCCGATCAGCCCGAGTACCGCCAAGAGCACTGCGCCGTTGACGACAGGGCCGGACTCCAGAGCGAACGGCATCCCACCGCCTTCGAGTCCCGAGCCGAGCCCCAAGCCCAGCAACACACCGATGCCGATGGAACCAAGCAGCACTACCAGTGCCTGTGCCATGCCGTCGCGAAGCAGAAAGCCGGTGGAGGCTCCCATCGCACGCAACACTGCGAGTTCGCGACCACGCTGAACTGTCCAGATACTGAAGAATGCGCCGACGACCAGTGCGGAGATCGCGTACAGAAACGCCTTGATCATCGACATTGTCATCATTTCCGCGGAGAAGCCCGGTGAGGAGTCGAAAGATTCCTCGAGCGTCTTTGCAGACGTTCCCGCCGCCGCATCTCCCGACACGAGGTCCGGCACTACATCGTCCAGGCCCCGAATCGCAACGACACTCGCTTCGGAATAGGCACTGGCGTTGGCGGTTTCGCCGATCTTGGCACCGGCGTGAACCTCCTGCCAGGTACGCAGGGGCAGGTAGGCGACGTCTACGTGCCCGAAAGTGCGCTTGTCTTCGGTGAATCCGACAACTGTCAGCTCCGTACCGAGTCGATCGAGTATCACCGTGTCACCGATCGCAACACCATCATCACGGAAGGTAGAGCTGACGATGATGTCCGTGTCGGCTTGCAGTCCCCTCCCGTCGGCGGTGACGGGCTCGAGGAAGGAGCCAGGTTCGATACCGAAGAGCGTGAGATCGACAGGCGTGCCACTGCGAGTTTTTGCATTGACGATCATGTTGCCGAAGAGCTCGGCGTCTTGGACATCGGGTTGCATGCGCCATGCCTGCGCCTGCTCTTCGGTGACGACCGAGCGCGAAAACGCCGAGTCGGCTTTGGTGTCCGGGGCGAAGGCAAACGCCTGGATCGGCGTCCGCTGCAAAGCGGAGACACCGTCGTTGACCAGGCCGGACGAGAGGCCGGACAGGATCACCATCAAGATCGAGATGAGGGCAACCACGGCGCCCATCAAGAGGAATCGGTTTCGCGCAAACCACAGTTCACGCAGGGCGAGGAACATTCGGGAAGCTCCAAAGTCGTCGGTGCGAGTCACGCCGACTTTTATCGACGCCTTGTCGAAATCATATCGACAAGGCGTCGAAAAACTATGTGAGGTGCGTTACTACTATTCGTAGTAGACATCGTGAGGCGCTGAGCGTCGTATCAGTCCCCGACGCCCACTGGCCGATCGCCGACAATCGAGATTCGATCCATCACACGACGAGCCGGGAAGTAGTCACTGGCCGCGTAATGCTGGCAGGTCCGATTGTCCCAGAAGGCAACAGTATTCGGCTCCCACTTCAGTCGGACCTGGAATTCCGGACGATTGACGTGGCGATACAGCATCGTGAGAAGTTCGTTCGATTCCTCTTCGGATACGCCCAAGATCCGTTGCGTGAAGGTCATGTTGACGAACAACACCCGCCTGCCGCTTTCCGGAATGACCCGAACCACCGGATGCTGCACCGCGGGGAACTTCGGACGCAACATCTCGACCGCATCCGCCGGCATCGACCTGCCGAACGAGTTGATCCAATCATGTTCTGCAACAAGCGGGTCGATACGCTTCTTGACGTCTTCCGGAAGCAGATCGTAGGCAGCAGCGGTGTCAGCCCACAACGTGTCACCACCCACCTCTGGCACCTCGACTGCACGAAGTACGGCGGCAAATGAAGGAAACTCGTGCCACGTCACGTCGTTGTGCCAGTTGTTCTCGACGCCGCCGACCATCGCATCCTTGGCCAGCGTCGTGACATCGACGTCCGTCTGCCCTGGCTGCGTGTACTTGAAGAACGGATGCTGTTCGAGATCGCCCCAACGCTCGGCAAAAGCTCGATGTTCCGCTCGGCCGAGGTCCTGATCCCGAAAGAAGAGGACTTTCCATTCGAGGAGAGCGCGGCGAAGTTCCGCAATCACGGCATCAGACAGGTCCCCACCGAGTCGAATACCGGAGATTTCCGCTCCGATCGTCGGCGTGACCGCCTTGACCGCACAGTGTTCGTACGGCGCCGCAACTACCGACTCGGGATTCCGGCGAGCGACAAGTGGACCATAGGCAGCAAGCGGATCGGTGGGGATCGGAAAGATCGTTGCCGCAGGCAAAAGGGTAGCCATCAAGGCACTTCCTCGGAATCGACGGTGTCGTAACGGACAAAATCCAGATTAAGGTTATCTCCTTAAAGTGTCAACGGTCACGTTGTCCGGCGCGCACCTTGACCCTGACGCCGCGTCAGGGTTGGAGAATGGTTTCCACAGACGAAATCCGAATCGACAAACGGGAGGGCGAGGCGATGATGACCATCGGCGAGCTGGCGAATCTGGCCGGCACCACCGTCAGATCCGTGCGCTACTACCACTCGAACGGGCTTCTCGAAGAACCACAACGCCAACCCAACGGCTACCGCATGTACCGGGCGGTGGACCTGGCACGACTGAGCCGCATCCGCCGCCTGCGCGATCTGGGGATTCCTGTTGCCAAGATCGCCGAACTGCTCGACGGCGACGCTCACGACACCCGGTCCGCACTCGACGCACTCGACAAGGAACTGGCAGCCAAGGCCGAACAGATCGCGGTTCAACGTGCTCACATCGAGTCGCTACGCCGCAACGCCGATCCCGAACTACCCGACGCGTTTTCGGAAGTGCTCGCACAGTATGTCGTTGCCGGTGCACCGACAGCGTGGATCGACAACGAGCGCGAACTCCTGATCCTCGCGCTCACCGTCTCCGGGGTGATCCCGAAGTCTGCGATTCACTCCTGAGCGCACACCGCCGGGCGTTGGCGAAGCCGAACCGCAAGCAGGCAATCGAATTGATTACTCGCATGTACGCCCTCACCGACGCTCCTGCGGACGCCGACACGATTGCGGCCCTTGCCATTCAGTTCTGCGATTTCACCGAGAGAGTGCTTCCTGAACAGGCCGCACCGGAACGCCCTTCACCCACCCGGTTGGTAGCGGTGCTGCGCGAGCACCAAGCAGATCGAAGAACCCCGACCCAGGAAAGATTCGCGAAGGCTGTAGCGGCCGAGTTCGCTGCCCGCCAGTCTCGACCCTGAAACTCCGCCACTGAATCCCCACATCGGAAGTGGGGTGATCAACGCTGCCCGAAAATGGGCTCGAAACAAGGACACGACACGACAATGACTGGATCCATCATGCCCAGATCACGCACGCCTCGACCACTAAAGTGGCTGGCTACCACAATCGCCGCTGCCGCACTCGCAGTACCTGCACTGGCGGCGTGCTCGGATCCTGCTGCTCCGCAGGAAGATCCACAATCGAATCTCAGCGCGTTCTACGACCAGGATGTCGAATGGGGGCCATGCGCCACAGACACCGGAACATCGACGGCAAGTGACTGCGCCATGGTCACAGTACCTTTGGACTATTCCGCACCTGACGGCAAGACGATCGAAGTGGCGATCTCGCGG
The DNA here is from genome assembly GCF_009707305.1 of Rhodococcus sp. AQ5-07. Taxonomy (NCBI): domain Bacteria; kingdom Bacillati; phylum Actinomycetota; class Actinomycetes; order Mycobacteriales; family Nocardiaceae; genus Rhodococcus; species Rhodococcus sp. AQ5-07. The sequence continues at coordinate 3,897,314 of NZ_CP046099.1, forward strand.
GTCGCGTCCACCGACCCTGCACAGCGACGCGGGATCTTGCTCACCAACCCTGGCGGCCCGGGCGGCCGCGGTCTGGGATTGCCCGAGATTCTGAATGCCGGGATGACACCGGAAGTCGCAGCGGCATACGACGTCATCGGCATGGACACCCGAGGACTCGGCAAGAGCACGCCGATCGACTGCGGCGTCGAGCAGATGACATGGATGCGTTCACCGGGTACCACAGAGGAAGGGTGGAACGAAAGTGTTGCGCTCGCACGCGAGGCCGCTGACACATGCTGGGACAAGTACCCGGACTATCTGCCGCACATCAATACTCAGAACATCGCCCGCGACCTCGACGTGATTCGTGGTGCCCTCGACCAGGAGAAGGCGTCGTACTTCGGGTGGTCGTACGGCACATACCTTGGTGCGACCTATGCTCAAATGTTCCCAGACAGGATCGACCGTGTGGTTCTCGACAGCGCACCGGACCCGAAGAAATACGGATACGAGATGTTCCAGGACATGGGCCCGGCCAATGAGAAAGCGATCGACGGATTCTCACAGTGGGCAGCAGACCACAACTCCACCTATGCACTCGGATCGACGCCCGCCGAAGTTCGCGCCCTCATCGAGAAGCTGATCTCGGACGCTGCCACCACTCCGATTCAGATCGGTGACTACGCCGTCGACGATCACGTCCTTCCATTCCTGATGTACGTCAACGGAACCGGGGACACCGAAAAGGAAAGCGAGGCATTCGCGCAGGTATTGGTTCAGTTGCGCGAACTCGCCGCAGGCAAGACCGTCGAGGACATCCATCCCCAGCTGACGGGACTGATGCAGGCGTGGTTCCAGACCGAATTGGGGACCGGCCCTGACTATGCCGGAACAATCGCCATTGTCTGCGGAGACGTGTCGATGCCGAGCGATCCCGCGTGGTATCGCAACAAGTTGGAGGAGCACCGTGGTGATCAGCCGATCTTCGCCGGCACGCACAACACGATCATGCCCTGCGCGTTCTGGCGCAGTGAGGCCCCGAAGCGGATCGACATCGACAACAACGTTCCGGCATTGCAGATCCAGGCAACCGGTGACACCCGCACGACGTACGACGAAGGCCTCGGCATGCACGAAGCGATGAAAGGCTCACGGCTCGTGACAGTTCCAGGCCGCACTCATGCGGTGTTCCCGGGCTACGCGAATACTTGCGCAAACGCCGCCGTCAACTCGTACCTGCTCGACGGCTCACTGCCCGCCGAAGACGTGGTGTGCGAGTCGTGATCTCAGCCAGTCAGCTCGCTCTTGATCTCGTTCTTGAGAACTTTGCCGACCTTGGAGCGAGGTAGATCGTCCCAGACGATGACTTGCTTCGGAGTCTTCACACTTCCGATGCGAGACTTCACGAAAGCCATCACCTCGGCGCCGTCGATGTCTGCGCCGAGGTGTGGCTGCACCACTGCCACAACACGTTCGCCCCACTTGTCGTCCGGCAACCCGATCACTCCGCAGTCCTGAATCCCCGGATACGCCATGAGTGCCTGCTCCACCTCGACCGAATAGACGTTGAAACCGCCGGTGATGATCATGTCCTTCGCACGATCGACGATGAACAGGAAATTGTCCTCGTCCAGGTACCCGATGTCGCCGGTGTGATGCCAGCCGTGGGCTGACGCTTCCGCGGTTGCGTCGGAGTTCTTGTAATAACCCGCCATCACCAACGAACTGCGAATCACCACCTCACCACGCTCGCCACGTCCGAGCAGCGCGCCTTTGTCGTCCATGATCCCCACGGTCACCAGCGGCGACGGTCGACCCGCCGACGAAAGTCGTGACGTTGCGACAGTGCCGTCCGGGCCGAAATGCTCCATCGGTGACATCGTCGAGATCATCATGGGGGCTTCGCTCTGCCCGAACAGCTGAGCCATGACCGGTCCGATCTTGTCGATCGCCTCCTCGAGCCTGGTCGGGGAGATCGGTGCCGCGCCGTACCAGAAACACTGCAGCGAGCTACGATCCGTTACCGCGAGGTCCTCGTGCTCGAGCAACATGTAGATGAGCGTCGGCGGCAGGAAGGTGTGAGTCACCTTGTGCTTCTGAACGTTCGCGAGGAAGTACCCGAGATCGGGCTTCGGCATGATCACCACTTCGCCGCCGAGGGCCATGATCGGGAAGCACAAAACACCGGCGGCGTGAGTCAACGGCGCCAACGCCAGATACACCGGGCGCCCCTCGAATGGATAACTCATCAAAGTGATTGCGGTCATCGTCTCGATGTTGTGCCCGGTCAACATCACGCCTTTGGGGCGGCCCGTCGTACCACCGGTACCGACCAGCATGGTGACGTCGTCGGGCGCCGCGACATCGAGTTCTTCTTCCCCGAGCCAGCTTTCGAGGGACTGTGCCGAATCCCATTCGCCGTCGATACAGACGAGCGTCACCAACTGTGGAAGCGCGTCCTTGATCTGGTCGACAAGCGGCGCATAGGACTTCTGGAAGAACAGAGCGCGACAATCGAACAGATCCAACAGGTCTCGGTTCTCCGCAGCTTCGTTGCGGGGGTTGATCGGGCACCAGACCGCGCCAGCCCTACTGATACCGAATACGCAGGAGAACGAGATCGGGTCATTGCCGGACAAAATCGCGACCTTCTCGCCCGCCGCGATGCCCGAAGCAGCGAGCGAAGCTGCGAAGCGTCGGCTGAACTGTTGCACCTCGCCGTAGGAGAGAGTGCGCTCCCCCATCGTCAAACACGGTGCGGTGGAACCAAGAGAGGCTCCCTTGTCGAGATAGTCGGTCAAACGCATGGGGAGCCTCCAGGGCGGGGCTCCCGGCGCGATGCACGCCGGGAGCCGTGAACATGATAACGAGGGCGACGAGCTAGGCGTTGATGGTTACTTCCGGCTCCAGAGCCAGCCCGAAACTACGTAGCGCGCCAAGCAGTTCGCGATGGCCGAACGCCTGGCAGGCCGAGGCAAGCCCGGTCCGCTTGGGCGCCTGCTGAAGCAACGAATGCGCTGCATAGGCGTGCAGGAGGCCCGTCTGCTTGTAGTTGCAGTTTCCGTGAATCACGACGTGCGAGCGACCCAGCGGACCCGACGCGTAGACCGAGTCGAGTGAGGTGTTGATGCGCGGATTTTCACGAGGGGGCATACCCGCCTGAACCGAACCGGCGATCTCGGCCAAGGCGGCTTCCTGCTCGTCGGCGGGCAGGGTCTTGATCTGCTCCTCCACGATCTTCTGTGTCGCGACAACACCTTCCATCACGGTGCGGTCGAACACCCCACCCGCAGCCTTGACGTTGGAAACTCGCGGATCGTTCTTGAACCACACCGGGTGGCAAGTTCCGCCCCACGGCAATGCAAGCGCAGTTTCGTGCTGGCCGGGAACGACGACGTCGAAAGTCTGGCCGGGCGCCCACTGCACGTACTTGTTCTGCTCGAGGTAGTACCAGTTCGCTTTGAGGATGGTGAAGATCGTCTGAGTGGAGGCATAGGTGGGAAATCCCTTCCACAGCACGAGAATGTCGAGCGTATCGAGACCCGGCGTTTCCAGTGCGATGTTGGCCGCGATCTCACCGGTGGTGTACATCTGCGCGATACCGGGCGAGAGAAGCAGACCCTTCTCCTGGTACTTGTCGCCGAATTTCTCCTGGACGTCGAGTACCCAGTCCTGCTCACCGGTGGTGTCCATGTAGTGGCAACCGGCATTCAACGCAGCCTCGACGACGGTGCCGCCAAGCTTGATGAACGGCCCGACCATGTTGCTGACAACCTGTGCGCCGGTGAACAGTTCAGTGAGCGCCTCGACGGTGTGCTCGACCTCGACGACCTCGTGATCGACGGTGTCCAAACCGGGGATCTTGTCGAGGACCTCTTGGATGCGAGCGGCGTCGCGACCGGCTGCGATGAACGGGATGTTGAACTCGCGCAGGTATTCACACACCAGACGGCCGGTGTACCCGGAGACGCCGTAGACGATGACTGGCTTCTTTTCGGACATGTTCGTGGAACCTTTCGAAGACGTGAGGAGGGTGTACGTGCGAATGGGGAGGGCGAGTTACATGCCCATGCCACCGTCGACCGGTAGGCCGATTCCGGTGATGAATCGCGCGGCGTCGGAGGACAAGAACACCACGGCGTCAGCCATGTCGTTCACTTCACCAAGGCGGCCGAGCGGGGTGAGACCGATGACGTCGCCGACTGCCGCTTCGGCACTGGGCCACAGGCCGAGCTTCTCCATGTCCGCCGCGAGTCCGAGACCCATCTCCGTGGCGACGAGGCCCGGATAGATGCAGTTGACGCGGACTCCGTAGCCGAGCTTGCCCGACTCGGCGGCGGCAACTCTGGTGAAGCGATCGACCGCGGACTTGGTCGCGGAGTATCCACTGATCCCGGGAAACGGAATGGTTGCGGCCACTGAAGAGATGTTGATGATGGAGCCGCCGGTTCCGGCTACGCCACCCGGACGCATGCTGCGCAGTCCGTGTTTAGTTCCGAGCGCTGTTCCGAGGATGTTGACCTCACACATACGGCGGATGTCGCCCGGATCGAGGTCGACCACCAGCGAGGAAATCTCGATGCCTGCGTTGTTGACGAGGATGTCGAAGCCGCCGAGAGTCTCCGCGGTGGCGGCGACTGCCTCTTCCCAGTTGGCGTCGTCGGTGACGTCCAGCTTTACGAAGCCGGTTTTGACTCCGCCCGAACCAACGGCCTCTGCGGTGGCACGACCTTCGTCTTCGAGAACATCGCCGATCATCACCGACGCCCCCGCCTTCGCCAACGCCTCAGCCATTCCGGCTCCGAGCCCCTTGGCACCACCTGTGACCAGTGCTTTTCGTCCCTCGAGATCAAACACGCTCATTTTCGACTGCCTCCATGACTGAAACGACTCTCGCGATGCCACCGTTCACAGCGACGCTGCCAAGTGGTGTGAGTCACAGAGTATTCAACTTTGGACGAGTGTCAAGAGAAATCTTGACGACTGTCAAGATTTTGTTACACGCTCGTCAAAGACCAGGGGTTACACTGATTCGGACGCGGCGATCGTGCCGCTGTGGAAACCGCAGGGAACAGGACGTGCCATCGTGACCACGACAGTCGAGAAGCCAAGTGGGGCAGGAAAAAAGGCGGTTCCTGTCTCTTCGGAGAAGCGGTCCAACGCAGACAAGGTGTCACGTCGTCAGGTCGACAAATTCTCCGAGCGACGTGATCAACTGGCCGAGGCCGCACTGCAAACGCTGGCCGAACTGGGCTACGCACGCACGAGCCTGCGCGAAATCGCCCAGAATTCGGAGTTCTCCCACGGCGTCCTGCACTACTACTTCAGCGACAAGGTCGATCTCATCACCCACTGCGTGCGCCACTACAAGGCACGCTGCGTCACCCGCTACGACGGCATCGTCGCCACCGCTCAGACGCCGGAGGAACTGAAAACGGGTTTCGGCGCACTGCTCGCCGAGACCATGATCGACGAGCCGACGATGCACCGCCTCTGGTACGACCTGCGCGCGCAGTCGATGTTCGAGGAGTCGTTCCGAACCGACGTGGCCGCGATCGACGAGAGTCTCGAAAACATGATCTGGCGCATCGTTTCTCGCTATGCCGAGCTTCTCGACGTGGAGCCCTCGGTCACCTCGCCGGCGATGTACGCGATCTTCGACGGCCTGTTCCAGCAGAGTCTGCTGCGCCATCTGTCCGGTGATCAGACTGCCGCGAACTATCTTTCGGAGAGCGTCCAGCAGATGCTGCCCCTGGTAGTGCCCACACCCTGAGCCGGCACCACGTCCTGAGTCGGCTCAGCGAGCAGCGATGCCTTCCGCGACGTACCTGGCACCGCGATCGAATTCGCCGACCACGTCGTAATCGGCGTCTTGCCGCCAGAAGCGAACCAACGCTCCGTACGTACCGCCGATCATCTGCGCGAGAAACAGCGGCGGGTAGTCCGATCTAACTTCGCCGGCTTCGATACCGGCAGTGACGATCCGCAGAAGTTCCACATGGAACCGATGATCGTGTGCCGCCCCCGCTCCGGAGGAGGCGAAGTCGCGCTCGAGTTCTGCAGTCACCATGCGCAGATAGCGCGGATGCATGATCGCTTGTTGCGCAAAGTCCTGAAAAATCCGGGAGATCCGATCAGAGGTCGGCATCGGAGATTCCATGAGCTGATCCACCAGTGCCGCAAGCTGATCGAGATGATCACTGTGCAGCGCCTCGAGAACCGAGTCCTTGCCCTGGAAGTAATTGAAGAAGGTGGCTCGCGACACCTCGGCTCGCTCGGCGATGTCGTCGACGGTCGTGCTGGCGAAACCCTTTGCCGAGAACAGAATTCGAGCAGCTAAGAGCAACCTGTCGTTGGTATCGCGCTTGTTCTGTTCTCGTTTGGAAATCACGTCGACCTGCCTTTCTCCGCCTCAGGACACAGTCTTCGCCACAGTCCGGAATGTGTCCAATGTCGGTCTCGCCAGTTGACGCACCACCCCTTCGATAGATGGACTACAGTCCAATTATGTCGACTGTTTCCACAGAACGCCACGACCGCGTTCTCATCGTCAGAATCGAACGCGAAGAACGTCGTAATGCGATCAATCGTGAAACTGCCGAGGGAATCGAAGCCGCACTGAACCTTCTCGACGACGACCCTTCTCTGTGGGTCGGCATCATCACCGGAACCCCCAACATCTTTTGCGCCGGAACCGATATCCGAGAGCGAGCCGACCTTCGCATGCCTCGCGGCGGTGAGTACGGCGTCATTCGGCGTCAGCGAAACAAGCCTCTGATCGCCGCAGTGGAGGGATACGCGCTGGGCGGCGGCTTCGAAATCGCATTGGCCTGCGATCTGATCGTCGCTTCCGCCACAGCCCAATTCGGTCTACCCGAAACCAAACGCGGTCTGGTTGCGACGTCCGGTGCGCTCTTTCGGGCGCCACGTGCCCTTCCGATCAATGTCGCTCGCGAACTCCTGATCACCGGGCGCACTCTCGATCCCGATCGGGCCAAAGATCTCGGCGTCGTCAATGCAGTGACTGCCCCGGGTAAGGCGCTCGACGAGGCTCTGGTGATGGCGGCCGAGATCTGCGAGTCCTCTCCGACCTCGGTAAGCCTGAGCCTGAAGGCAATCGACGCTCTCTACGCCGAGGCCGATACTGCCGGATGGACCATCACCGACGACGCCAAGGACGCGGTGCTCCGATCGCCGGACATCGCCGAAGGACTCGACGCTTTTGCGAGCCGTCGGACGCCGCAGTGGAGCGGACTGCCGCCCACATGAGCGACCACGATCCGAGACGGATTTCCTATAGGGCTGGTCGGAAAGGGTGTGAACCGGTTACAGTCTCTTCCGTGACGGGAATTGGCGCATACGAGACGGGCACGCTGCTGACGCGGCGACGCCATGTCGATTTTGCGCACGTCTGTACATCCGGGTGTCCGATCTACTGATCGGACCTACGACGTGAGCGCCGCTCACGTCGATACTCGTATGTACACCCAGATCAGGGGACATTTCTGTCATGACCACCGCTTCGATCTCGCACCTGAGTTCCGTCGTAGCAGCCAATGCCGACGCCATCGACAAGGACGCAAGCAAAGCGCACGTCGTCTTCAAGGCATCCGCTCAGGCGCACGACGCCGTTGCCAGCACCATTTCTCTCGGTAAGTACAGCGTCGAGGTCGACGAGCCGCCGGCCCTCGGCGGCGAGAACACCGCAGCCAATCCCGTCGAGTACTACCTCGCATCCCTGCTCTCCTGCCAGGTGGTCACCTACCGTGTGTGGGCGGACAAGCTTGGTATCGCGCTCGACGACATCTCGGCCAGGGCAGAAGGCGACCTCGACGTTCGTGGATTCTTCGGATTCGACGATGCCGTCCGCCCGGGATTCTCCGAGGTTCGCGTCGTGGTGACCCTGACCGGTCCGGAAACTCGCGAGCGATACCTCGAGTTGCAGGAGACGGTCGACGCCCACTGCCCCGTACTCGATCTCACCCGAAATCCCGTCCCAGTGCATACAGTCGTCGAAACCGCCTGACCCGCACCAACCCACCTTCACCACGGAGTATGAATTCATGAGCGAGAACACCCCCGTCGACACCGATCCGACCGCAGATTGGTCGTTCGAAACCAAGCAGGTCCACGCCGGACAGGGCCCGGACAGCGCTACCAACGCTCGAGCGCTTCCGATCTACCAGACCACCAGCTACGTCTTCGACAACACCGACCATGCGGCGGCGCTCTTCGGCCTCGCCGAGCCGGGCAACATCTACACCCGCATCATGAACCCGACGCAGGACGCCGTCGAGCAGCGCATCGCCGCTCTCGAAGGCGGAGTCGCGGCTCTGCTGGTTGCGTCCGGTCAGGCCGCCGAGTCCTTCGCGATCCTCAACCTCGCCGAGGCCGGGGACCACATCGTCTCCAGCCCTCGCCTGTACGGCGGCACGTACAACCTCTTCCACTACACGCTGCCCAAGCTCGGCATCACCGTCGACTTCGTCGAGGACCCGGACAACCTCGATCACTGGCGTGAGGCAATCCGTCCGAACACCAAGGCGTTCTACGGCGAAACCATCTCCAACCCCAAGAACGACGTGTTCGACATCCCCGGCATCAGCGCAGTCGCTCATGAGCACGGTATCCCGCTGATCGTGGACAACACGGTTGCAACTCCGTACCTCATTCAGCCGCTGAAGCACGGCGCCGACATCGTCGTCCACTCCGCCACCAAATACCTTGGTGGACACGGCACCGCGATCGCCGGCGTCATCGTCGACGGCGGCACGTTCGACTGGACCCAGGGACGCCACACCAACTTCACGACCCCCGACCCCAGCTACCACGGCGTCACCTTCGCCGATCTCGGTGCACCCGCCTACGCCCTCAAGGCACGCGTTCAGCTTCTGCGCGACCTCGGCTCGGCCATCGCACCGTTCAACGCCTTCCTCATCTCGCAGGGCATCGAGACACTGAGCCTGCGCATCGAGCGCCACGTGTCCAACGCCCAGAAGGTCGCGAAATTCCTCGAGGGCCGCGCCGAAGTCACGTCGGTCGCGTACGCCGGACTGGAATCCTCACCCTGGCACGAGCGTGGAAAGCAGCTGGCTCCCAAGGGAACCGGCGCCATCGTCGCGTTCGAGCTCGCCGGTGGAGTCGACGCAGGCAAGAAGTTCGTCAACGCACTGACGCTGCACAGCCACGTCGCCAACATCGGTGACGTTCGCTCACTCGTCATCCACCCCGCGTCGACGACGCACTCGCAGCTCACCCCCGAGGAGCAGCTCGCTTCGGGTGTCACCCCGGGGCTTGTCCGCCTCGCGGTCGGTATCGAAGGAATCGACGACATCCTCGCCGACCTCGAAACCGGTTTGGCAGCAGCAGCTTCCTGATCGAGCACAAGAAAAAGCTCGGTCCCGACAGGCGTCGGGACCGAGCTTTTTTGTTGCGTCAGAACTAGCTCTTGGGTGTGAACGCGGCCAGCGGTTCACTGTCGGACCAGTCATGGCCCCAGTAGCTGTCCGCCGTGATTTCCTCAGCGGTGTAGAAGGTTTCGTCGACAAGCGTGCCTTCGCAACCGAACTCGAGATCCCAGCCACCGGGTGCGCGCACGTAGAACGAGACCATCTTGTCGTTCGTGTGGCGACCCAACGTCGAGGAGATCGAGAAGCCGAGCTTGGCAACACGATCGAGAGCCTGACCGACGGCGTCGAGAGTCTCGGCTTCCATCATCAGATGCACGAGACCGGGTTCGTCAACCGGCGGCGCCGGGCACAGCGCCAGGCTGTGGTGGCGCTGGTTGACACCCATGAAGCGAACGCGGCGAGCCGGCGGCGGCGCATCGATTCCGCCGAGACGGATGGAACCGCGCGGGAGGAATCCGAGCACCTCGGTGTAGAAGGTGTACGCCTCGTCGAAACGCGTAACCGGAAGCACCACATGGCCGAGTCCCTGATCACCGGTGACAAAGCGGCCGCCGTGCGGGGTGACCAACGGGCTGTGGTCGAGTACCGGTCCGAAGAAAACCTCGACGCGGTTGCCGTTGGGATCGTCGAATGCGATGACCTGCTCGGCATCGCGGTAGCTGGCGTCGACCTCGGAAAGAACCTCGACCTCGACTCCGGCCTTCTCGACCTCTTCACGAACACGCTGGAGCGCGAACTGATCTCGCACTTCCCAACCCACTGCGAGAGCCTTGTCCGTCTCACCGGGCAGGACGATCAGTCGCGCACGACGCTCGTCCAGGCGCAAGTAGAGGCCGTCGGCTTCCGGGCCACTACCGACCGCGAGGCCGAGTCCGTCGACCACGAGCTCGCGCCAGCGAGCCACGTCCTGCGTTTGGATCCTGAGATACCCCAGGCCCCGAATTTCAGTCATGCCTAACCGTCCTTGCTTCGAGAGTGATTGTGGGACTAGATCATCGAGCGGTGGATGCCCTGCGGTTCGCCACCGAGCTGCGAGAGCGTCGACGCGTGGAAGATGGAACCGGGTACGTGGATCGCGTGCGCGAGACCGGCATGAGCGTCACGCCAGAACCGCTGCATCGGCGTGTTCAACTGCAACGCGCCACCACCGGAACGAGCAAAGATCTCGTCCACCGCCCGCACCGCACGCCACGCCGCAGCAGTCTGCGTACGCCGACCGATCGCACGAAGCTCGAACGAAACTTCCTGACCCTTCTCGGTCATGTCCCAGAAACGATCCACCGTCTCCAAGATCGCAGCCCGAGAAGCAGCGATCTCGGCCGCCGCCTCACCGATCGCGAACAGCACGTACGGATCTTCCTTGATCGGAACACCACTGACCGTCACACGCTCACGCTGCGCCGCCATGTTGCACGCCAACGCACCCTCAGCGATACCGATCAACGACGAAGTGATCCCCAACGGGAAAATGCAGGAGAACGGGAACTTGTACAACGTCTCCGTACGGCCCGCTTCCTTCCACGCCGTCCCGTCGTACACCTTTCCGGCGTCGATCGTGCGGTAGGTGGGCAGGAACGCGTCCTTGACGATCAGGTCCTTCGACCCGGTTCCGCGCAGCCCCACGACATTCCAGCTGTCCTGGTCGATGTCGTAATCGGAGCGCGGCAGCAGTACGTGCAGGTGCTTCGGCGGCATCAACGGCTTACCGGACTCGTCACCGACCATCGCGCCGATCATGATCCAGTCACAGTGATCGGTACCGGACGAGAACGACCAGCGACCGTTGAGGATGTAGCCACCCTCGACCGGCCTCGCCACGCCCATCGGCGCATACGGTGACGCCATCCACGTATCGGGATCGGTTCCCCACACCTCTTCCTGAGCCTTGCGCTCGAAGAACGCAAGCTCCCACGGATGAACACCGACGATGCCGCTGACCCAGCCCGTGGCACCGTCCATCGCACCGATAGCCATTGCCGTCTCGGCGAATTCACGCGGATGTGCCTCGAGGCCTCCGAACTCCTTCGGCTGGAACATCCGGATGACGCCGGAGTCGCGCAGGCGCTTCGCGCTGCCGTCCGTCAAGCGCATCAGCTTGTCGCCCTCGACTCCGTCGGCGCGGATCTCGTCGGCGAACTGTGAGATGTTGTCCAGAACCTGACCCATGATTTTTCCGGCTTTCTGGTTTCGCTACCCGGCGAGTGCCTGGGCAGAATGAAAATCTGTTGGTGAAACGGTGGCAGGTAGCCCGCCGAAGTGCAGAAACGCTTCCCGGTGAGTGGGAGCACCCCCTGTGCGCCTTTTTGGTAGTGGGGGCTACCAAAAAGGCGCACGGGGGCGAAGCCCCTTACTTGCCTTCTGGACGCGTCAGGAATGCCAGAACGGACGCGACCCAGGCGTCACGGGCTTCGATCATCGTCCAGTGTCCGCAGTTGGGGAAGATGTGAACTTCGCCGTTGGGGATATCACGCATCGGCAGTATCGCCATGTCCACGGGGCTGACGCGGTCGTCGCGTCCCCAGGTCAACAGCGTCGGCGCCTTGATCTTGTTCAGCTGCGCCCAGTACGGCACGGCGGTCGACGCAGCGCCAGCCGCGCCCATGGCGGCCATGGCCTTGCTGCTGTACATACGTCGGGCGATTTCGAGCGTCGTCGGCTCGGTGGCCAGAGCCCAGCGCTCTTCGATCAACTGCTCGGTGACGACGGCGCGGTCGAAGACCATCGAATGCAACCAGCGGACGAGAGCTTCGCGAGTGGGGTTGTCGGTGAACTCCATGAGAAGTTTGATGCCTTCACCGGGGCCCGGCGAGAAGGTGTTCTTTCCCATGCCGCCGATGGTGACGAGCTTGCTCACCCGGTGCGGTTCGTCGATCGCGACCTTGGTGGCGACGATGCCGCCCATGGAGTTGCCGATCATGTGGACAGGTCCGAGGCCGAGGCCGTCGAGGAACATCCCCACCGATGCCTGCGCCATCATCATCGGGTGGTCGGGGCCGGGATCGCTGACGCCGAATCCGGGGAACTCGAGAACGTAGCAGTGGAAGTGCTCCGCGAAGTCCGCGAGAACGCCGCGGTAATTACGCCAACCCGTGACACCGGGGCCCGAACCGTGCAGCAGCAGGAGCGGCGGGCCGTCGCCGGCTTCGTGGTACCGGAGCACACCGAGATCGGTCTGCAGTTCCTTCAGGGTTCCCTCGTAGCTCAGTTCAGTCGTCATGGTCCGAACGGTGCCATCAGTACCGCTGAGCTGCTATGACTCGTCCCGATCAGCGAGACAAGTCGATCAAAATACGTCAGATCCAGTGGTCGGACGACGCTGCCAGCAGGCGATCCATCGTCTCCGCCGAGAACGTATTGGTCGGAACGGGAGGCGTCTTGCGGCCGCGGCGAGGAGCACCCAGTTCGGGGTACAACGTCCGCGAGACCTCGCGAGCCGCGTCGACGACCAGCGGAGCAACTCGCTCGAGCTGAGCGGTCCGCATGTCACCACACAACGCGATGCTGCCGACGGGGCCCTCGTGTCCGCGAATTGCCGAAGCCACACATGCGACTCCACGCGCCGACTCCCCGCGTTCGAAGGCCAGTCCCCGACGCTGACGGATGCGGTTCAGTTCCTGATGGAGCACGGCGACGTCGGTGATGGTGTTCTCGGTGCAGCGGGGAAGTGCCGACCCGAACAGAGCGTCGACGCGCTCGGGGTCGATCCATGCCAGCATCGCCTTGCCGCCGGCCGTCGAATGAGCGAGCACTCTGCCGCCGACGCGGGACGGCAGCGCCGCGGCGAATCGTCCGCCGACCTTGTCGAGGTAGACGCTCTCGCGTCCGTCGAGCACCGACAGGTGAACGACCATGCCGGTCTGCAGGTGCAGTTCGTGCAGAAGCGGTGCTGCGGCTTCGCGGATCTGGCTGTGGCCGCCGTCGCCACCACCGAGGCCGAGCGCGCGGCGCCCGAGGCAGTAGCCGAACGATGCGTGATCGACCCAGTCCAGCTTGACGAGCTGATCGAGAATGCGGTGGACGGTGGACCGCGGCAACTGAGTGCGGCACGCGACTTCTTCCAGCGTCAGCCGCGCGGCGCGGCCGTCGAAGGCGTCGAGAATCAATGTCATCCGCTCGACCATCGACGGCGGCAGATCCTTCTTGGGTTGCCCGGCGGCGTTCTGGACGGTGGACAGTGTGTCGTTCATGTCAACGATGGTCATGGACGCCTCCCGAAAACTGGAATTGATTCTACCGACTATAACCCAGGTCACAGTTTCTGGAAAGTGAATCGGTCGTTTCGATCCCGATCAGCGGTAATTCACCCGCCGCCGCGTCGGTGGGAGCGCTATAAACGCCCGATGCACCTGGGAATCGTCACGCCGGTCCTGATTCAGCACCCGAGCACGCGTTCGGAGTGGGAGGCGAGTGCTGACATCGGCGAGATCGCCACAGTGGCTGCCACGGCGGATCGACTCGGTTTCCATCATCTGACCTGCAGTGAACACGTGGCGGTTCCCGAGGAAATTGCCGCCGAACGCGGCGGAACCTATTGGGATCCGCTCGCCACGCTGGGCTACCTGGCCGCACGCACGTCGCGGATCCTCCTGGCGACGCAGGTGCTGGTACTGGGTTATCACCACCCCCTCGAGATCGCCAAGCGCTACGGAACGCTTGATCGCGTCAGCAACGGACGCCTGATACTCGGTCTCGGAGTGGGGACTCTGAAACAAGAATTCGATCTCATAAATGCTCCGTTCGTCGACCGAGGAGCACGTGCCGACGACGCTCTGGCAGCACTTCGAGCATCACTGTCGACTCCGACTCCGGAGTATCACGGCGAGTTCTACGACTACTCCGGATTTGTCGTCGAACCCCATGCCGTCCAGAAACGTGTGCCCCTCTGGATCGGCGGCCGGACAAAGAGATCGTTGCGCCGGGCCACCACACACGGCGACGGGTGGGTGCCGTTCGGGCTGCGATTCTCCGAACTGAAGGAAATGCTCGACGCCACGACACTCCCCGACGGATTCGACGTAGTGCTTCCCGCCGGTGCTCCGCTCGATCCCCTCGGCAATCGCGAATCCGCCCTTCGCGCCTTGACACGCGTCCGTGACGCCGGGGCGACCATCGCCAGTTGCTCGGTCGGCGCTCGAAGCGTCGAGCACTACTGCGAACAACTCGAAGAACTTCACCGAATCGCCCTCGCCGAGGGCTTCTCTTTCACCACTTCCTGATTTGCCGACAATCCAATGCAAAGGACGTACCGATGACCGACTCGACCGCCCTGATCGAATCTCTGCTCGCCCGAGTGGAATTGCTCGAGGACAAGCTCGCGATCACCGAACTGCTGACCACGTACAGCCCTGCCGTCGACAGTGGATCAGCCGACGAGGTCGCGAACCTGTGGCTCGAGGACGGTGTCTACGACGTCGACACCGGCGCGATGCACGGCCGCGGCGAACTGCGCGCGATGGTTCACAGCGCCTCTCACCAGAACTGGATCATGAACGGCGCGGCTCACATGATGACGCCCGCGCACATCCGCATCGACGGCAACAAGGCCGTCGCGACCTGCCATTCGCAGTTGGTCATCAAGGACCCCGAGAACCCGACGGGGTTCAAGGTCCTCCGCATCACCGCGAACCGCTGGGAACTGATCAAGACCGACGGCGAGTGGAAGGTCGAACTGCGTACCAACGCGCTCCTCGACGGCCGACCCGAGGCCCGCGCTCTCCTGGCCGCCGGGGTGACTGCCTAACCCCTGTGCGCGGTTAGGGACCCTCTGCGGTCGCTGACCGCGCACAGCTGTTGAAAGTTCGGCTCCCCGAACTCTATAGTTCACATATTCGAACCAACAGGTCCGAGTACGTGTGACCAGGAGACCGATGAGCACCAGTACGCAAGAGCCGACGACTCCGCGCCGACGACCTACGGGGAGATCCATCGCCCTGCTCGGTCCGGCGTTCGTCGCGGCAATCGCGTACGTCGATCCGGGCAACGTCGCCGCCAACCTGACCGCCGGCGCGAAGTACGGCTATCTCCTCATCTGGGTGCTGGTACTCGCCAATGCAATGGCCGTCCTGGTGCAGTACCTGTCCGCGAAACTCGGGCTGGTCTCCGGCAGATCCTTGCCCGAAATGCTGGGTCAGCGCCTGCGTAAGAACAACCGCCGCGCCTTCTGGCTCCAGGCCGAGATGATGGCGATCGCGACCGACGTGGCCGAGGTCATCGGCGGCGCCATCGCACTCAACCTGCTCTTCAACATCCCGCTCTTCCTCGGCGGGCTGATCACCGGATGCGTGTCGATGGTGATCCTGACGATCCAAAGTCGGCGCGGACAGCGCACTTTCGAGTTCGTGGTCATGGGATTGCTGGCCATCATCACCATCGGCTTCCTGACCGGGCTCGCCTTCACCGACGTCTCCGGCAGCGAAGCGGTCGCCGGACTGGTCCCCCGCTTCGAAGGAACCGAGACCGTACTGCTCGCCGCCAGCATGCTCGGAGCAACGGTCATGCCGCACGCGATCTACCTTCACTCCGCATTGGCACGTGATCGCCACGGCCACATCAAACCCGGGCCACGGTTGCAGCGACTACTCAAAGTCACCCGTTGGGATGTCGTAGTCGCGTTGATCATCGCCGGTGGCGTGAACATCGGCATGCTGCTTCTGGCCGCTTCGGCGCTGCGCGGAGTACCCGGCACCGACACCATCGACGGCGCGCATGCCGCGATCGAGAATTCACTCGGTCCGGGTGTAGCCGTGGTGTTTGCGATCGGACTCCTCGCCTCCGGACTCGCGTCGACCTCCGTGGGGTGCGCGGCCGGCGCCGAGATCATGCATGGTCTTCTGGCCATTCGCATTCCGGTGATCACACGCCGAATCGTCACTCTCATCCCGGCACTGATCGTGCTCGGACTCGGCGTCGACCCGACGCTGGCACTCGTGCTCAGCCAAGTGGTCTTGAGCCTGTGCATCCCCTTCGCGATCATCCCGCTGGTGCGAATGACCTCGGACCCCGAACTCATGGGCGACGCGCGCAATGCCCCGTTCACGACCGTCGCGGCATGGATTGCGGCCGGCTTGATCGTTGCACTCAACGTCGCTCTGCTGGTTCTGACGGTGACAGGCTAGAGCACCAGAGCCACCCAACGCGTCCCTCACAAACGCGCTGGATGGCTCCGGCCGGACTAGGAAACTTGCTCGGCGAGAGTGGCCTTGGCCCAGCGATAGTCGGCCTTTCCGCTGGGAGAACGCCTGATCGACGGAACGTTCATGACGGTGCGCGGCACTTTGTACCGAGCGACCTGCGACGCGCAATGCTCACCGATCTCGGCAGCGTCCGGGACGTCGAAGCCTTCGCGGGTCGTGATGACCGCAGCGACGCGCTCACCGAACTTCGCATCCGGAATTCCCGCGACCAGAGCGTCGAGCACCGCCGGGTGACTCTTGAGTGCCTGCTCGACCTCTTCGGGGTACACCTTCTCCCCGCCGGTGTTGATGCACTGAGAACCACGCCCCAGCAGGACGATCGAGCCGTCGGCTTCCACGCGCCCGACGTCGCCGAGCACCGACATCCGCACCCCGTCGATCACCGGGAACGTAGCCGCGGTCTTGACCGGATCGTTGAAGTAACCGACCGGCACGTGACCACTGCGAGCGATGTAACCGGTCTCGGGCGATCCCGGCTCCAGTGGCCGCATCCTTTCGTCCACGACGCGGGTCTCGTCGCGAGCGGCGATGCGCATCAGGCCGTCTTCGCCGATTTCGAGATTGCCGTCGACGCCCGACTCCGAGGAGCCGAATCCGTCGCGGATCACCAGGTTCGGAAGTATCGACTTGAGCTGCTCCCGCAGTGAGAGCGAGAACAAGGCCCCGCCGGACGAGACCATGCCGACCGTGCCGAGGTCGTAATCTGCTGCGTTTGCTGCCAATTCGTCTGCGAGCGGACGGGCCATCGCGTCTCCGACGACGGTGATGGAGACGGCCTTCTCACTCCCGGCGAGCTGCAGGGTCGTCTTCGCGTCGAACCGCGCCATGAGAATTGCATTGGCGCCCATGAAGAATCCGGTGAACAGCGAGTACGACGCCGCACCATGCATCAGGGGTGCGGTACTGAGCATGTTCATCGCGGGAACGTTCGGCACCGCGGCGAACAGAGCCTCTGCGGTCGTGTGCGGCGGACCGAACGGATTTCCGCCGGTGAGCGCCGCGAAGTAGAAGTCTTCATGACGCCACATGACACCCTTGGGCATACCCGTCGTGCCGCCGGTATAGATGACAAAGAGGTCGTCGTTGCTGCGGGGCGCGAAGTCACGAGTGGCGGGCTGCTCCGCGGCAGCGTCGGCAAATCGAACGACGTCAACGCCTTCGATATCGCGGACGGCTGACTCGCCGACGACAACGACGTGCTTGATGCCGGGCGCGGCCGGGAGAACCGTCTCCACGACGGAAACGAACTCCTCGTCCACGATCAGTGCCACCGACTGCGAATCGTTGTACAGGTAGGTCAGTTCGGCGTCGACGTAGCGATAGTTGACGTTGATCGGGACCGCACGAATCTTGAGGCAGCCGAGCAAACTCTCGACGAACTCGACGCTGTTGCGCATGTGCAGAGCGACGTGATCGCCCGGCCCGACACCGACACTCGCCAAGTGGCGGGCAATGCGGTTCGAGCCCTCGTCCAGTTCGACGTAGGTGCGGCGACGGCCATCGCACACGAGCGCCGTGCGGTCCGGAATCAGATCCGAAATGCCCTCGTACAGATCTGCCAAATTCAGTGACACTGCTGGTGCCTTCCTTGATGTCCGGCCCGGTGAATTCGGGGCCGACCGTACTGCGTTTTCGGTGAGAACTATCCGACCCTGGAGCCGACGAGTGCGGCCGAGAACTGAGCGGATCGGTGGTGACGCAAACGCGTACGCGGTGGGATCGCCGCGTCGACCCAAGGTGGCATGCAGCGCTCGTGACCCAGATCACCGCTCCCGCTGAGTGAGACTGCTCCTCAGTTGGTCAAACTTCTGCTCAAAACTAGAACTAATTCTGATTTCGCTCGAATGATTTTTTCGGAAAGACTGCCGAACTCTCGACTTCAAATTAGAATGAATACTAATTTTGCTGTACCTACCCGGCAGACCGGATCGAAGGAGCACGACATGACGCAATCACTGAGCTTGGAAGGCAAAGTTGCCGCCGTCACCGGCGCCGGCGCCGGCCTGGGTCGCGCCGAAGCACTCGGACTCGCGGCTGCCGGTGCAGCCGTCATCGTCAACGACATGGGTGCAGCGGCCAACGACGTGGTCGACGAGATCAAGGCCGCAGGTGGACAGGCACTCGCCATCACCGGCGACGTCTCCGACTGGTCGCTCGGCGGGCGCATCATCGAAGAGGCTGTCAAGAACTTCGGATCCTTCGACATCCTCGTCAACAATGCAGGCATCCTGCGCGACAAGATGATCTTCAACCTGACCGAATCCGATTGGGACGACGTCATCCGCGTGCACCTCAAGGGCCACGCCGCCACCTCGCACGCAGCCGCAGTCCACTGGCGCGCAGCCAGCAAGGCAGCCGACGCACCGGTCTACGGCCGCATCATCAACACCTCTTCCGAGGCCTTCCTCTTCGGCAGCGCCGGACAGCCCAACTACTCGGCAGCCAAGGCCGGCATCACCGCTCTGACGCTCTCGAGCGCAGCAGGTCTCTCCCGCTACGGCGTCCGCACGAACGCGATCTGCCCCCGTGCCCGCACCGCCATGACGGCAGAAGCCTTCGGCGAGAACAACACCGGCGTCGTCGGCCTCGATCCGCTTGCACCCGAGCGCGTCGCGACCCTGGTCAGCTACCTCGCATCCCCCGATTCCGACGAGATCAACGGACAGGTCTTCGTCGTCTACGGCAAGATGGTGGCGTTGATGGAAGCACCCAAGGTCGAGAACCGTTTCGACGCAGCCGGATCCGCGTTCACCGTCGAAGAACTCGGTGGCCAGCTCTCGTCTTACTTCTCCGGCCGTGGGCCGTACGAAACCTACGCTGCCTACAGCATCGCCGGCCTCGAAAAGATCGCACTTGCAGTCGACGAGACCGCAACAGTTTAAGCAGCACTTACGAAGAGGAGCGTTTTCATGAGGTTGAACGGCAAGGTAGCGATCGTCACCGGCGGCGCCGGTGGAATCGGTCGCGCCATCACCCGAGTCTTCGCCCGTGAAGGCGCGAAGGTCCTGTTCGTCGACATCAACGACGAGCAGGGCCAGGCCCTCGAACAAGAACTGGCCGGCTCCGGCAAGTTCCTGAACGTCGACCTTGCTGCCGCCGGTTCGGCCGAGCAGATCCGTGACGCCGCGCTCGAGGCTTTCGGCAAGCTCGACATCCTGGTGAACAACGCTCACGCGTCCCGTCAGGCTCCGTTGCTCGAAACCACGCAGGACATGTTCGACCTGTCCTTCAACACCGGTTTCTACCCCGTTGTCCACCTCATGCAGGCGTGCCACGACGAACTCGCGAAGACCAAGGGTTCGGTCGTCAACTTCGCATCGGGTTCAGGTTTGGACGGAATGCCCACCCAGACGTCCTACGCTGCGGCCAAGGAAGCTGTGCGAGGCCTGACGCGCGTCGTCGCCAACGAGTGGGCGCCGGAAGGCATTCGGGTCAACGTGGTCTGCCCGTTCGCCGCCACCGAAGGCGTCGTCAAGTGGCAGGAAGCCTTCCCCGAGCGCGCAGCCGCATCGGTTGCCAAGGTACCTCTCGGACGCATCGGTGATCCCGAAACCGACATCGCTCCCGTCGTGGTATTCCTGGCAAGCGAGGATTCCAAGTACATGACCGGACAGACGTTGATGGCCGACGGCGGCAGCATCAAATTGCGATGAGCGAAATACTTCTCGGTGGGCTCAGCTCACCGAGAAGAGTTTCGCAGCGTTGTCGTGCACGACGGCTCGCAGCCATTCGTCTCCGAGATCGAAGCGCGTAACCGCTTGCAAGGCTGTGAGATACGGGTACGGAATGTTCGGGAAGTCGCTACCGAACAGAATCCGGTCCTGCATGTCGACGAGCCGTGAAACGTCTGCCTTCGGGAAGGCGCACTGCTCTTCCGTGAAATCGGTGAACGCCATGGTCGTATCCAGGCGGACGTTGCCGTAAGCCTCTGCCAGATCGAGGAATTCGCTGTACTCGGGCATCCCCATGTGGGCGACGATCAAAGACAGGCGCGGGTACCGTGCGAGCAGCGAAGCAATGCGATCGGGTCCCGTGTACTCCCCCGGCGCCGGTCCCGATCCACAGTGAATCACGATGGGCGTCTCGGAGTCCTCGAGCTGACCCCAGACCTTGTCGAGCAGAGGGTCGTTCGGATCGTAGTTTCCGACCTGGATGTGGGACTTGAAGATTCGCGCGCCCGACTCCAGGGACTTTCCGACGTACGACGCCGCCGACTCCTCGGGATAGAACGTGGCCGTGTGCAGGCAATCAGGTGTTTGCGCGGCAAATTCGACGGCCCACTGATTGAGCCACTCGGCCATCGCGTGCTTGTGCGGGTAGATCATCGACGTGAAAGCCCGGACACCGAACTCGCGGAGACGGTGTACCCGCTCCTCCTCGGCAAGTCGGTACGCGATCGGCCATGGTCGACCGATCATCGGTCCCGCTGAATCGAAGTAGCCCCACACCTTGTCCATGACGCTCTTCGGCATGAAATGGGTATGGACGTCGATCACGCCAGGAACACCCAACTCGCGCCAGAAAGCCCGAACCTCGGCGATCTCCTCCGGTCCGGTCGATGGGACCTCTTCGGTACACACGTCTGACACCCCTTTCGTTCGCTCGACCATACCGAGTGCCGTCGCGCTCACCGGGACAGGTCGTTGACGGCCCGCGCTGAGCACCCGAATGTGAACCCATCTTGCCGATCACCGTTGGAGGTTGAATGTCTCAGGCCGAGTCCGAAGTGGGATCGATCAGTGCCGTCGAGGAACTGCTCGCAATCGAGGAAATCAAACGTGTCTTCGCCGCGCGCCTACGCTGCATGGACACCAAGCAGTGGCACGTCTACCCAACCCTGCACACCGCAGACGTCGTCAGCGAGACGTGGGGCGGACTCCCGACAGACAAGCAACCCAAGACCGGTGACACCTCGAACCAGGTAGTGGGCATCGACAAACTCACCGCGGCAATTCGGAACATGCTCGACGGCGACATCCCCCTCACCACGGCGCACCACGCACACACTCCCGAAATCGTGCTGACGTCACCCACCACCGCAACCGGTATCTGGGCGATGGAAGACATGCTGTGGTGGAACGACGGCGAGAAAGAACTACACCTGCACGGCTACGGCCACTACCACGAGGAATACCGCAAAGAAGACGGCAAGTGGCTGATCAGCTACCGAACCCTCACCCGGCTCCGTGTCGACCAGGACCCCGGATTCTTCCGATTCATGAAAGCGCTGTGACGAAGTGACCAACCCGCTGTTCCAACCGCTCCGCATCCGTTCGCTCGAATTGTCCAACCGCATAGTCATGTCGCCGATGACGCGCACGTACTCCATCGAGGGCGTGCCTGGCCGCGACGTCGCCGACTATTACCGCCGACGCGCCGAGGGCGGTACCGGACTGATCGTCACCGAAGGCGTCGCGATCGATCACGAGACTGCTGTCGACCACGCCAACGTCCCCAACCTCCACACTCCCGCGGCTCAGTCCGGATGGCGGAAGGTAGTCGACGACGTGCACGCTGCGGGCGGCAAGATCGTGCCTCAGCTCTGGCACGTCGGGCCTCTGTGGGGCGCGATGACGCAGATGGACCCTTCGCTCAAGCCGATGCGTCCCTCGGGCGAGTGGGGTCCGCTGGGCGTCACCTCGTACTCCGCGGCCTACGTCGAACGCGCGCAGGCGAGCACCGAAGCGATGACCGAGCAGGACATCCAGGACGTCATCGACGCGTATGTCCGTAGCGCGAAGCACGCCGTCGAACTCGGCTTCGACGGTATCGCGATCCACGGCGGTCACGGCTACCTCCTCGATTCCTTCTTCTGGGAGGGCACCAACCAGCGCGACGACGCGTGGGGCGGCGACCTGGAGCGTCGAACCAAGTTCCCGGCCGCCGTCGTCGCTGCGATCCGCGCGGCCATCGGACCGGATCTGCCGATCATCTACCGTTTCTCGCAGCACAAGCAGCAGGATTTCACCGCGAAGATCGCGGAGACCCCCGAGGAGTTGGGCGTCATCCTGGGCGCGCTGGTCGACGCCGGAGTCGACGTTCTCGATGCCAGCATCAGGCGCTTCGACGTCCCCGCCTTCGAAGGCAGCGATCTCTCGCTGGCCGGCTGGGCGAAAAAATTGACCGGCGCCGTCACGATGGCCGTCGGCAGCGTCGGTATCGGAAAGTCGCTGCGGGACAGCCGCATCGAAGGCGTCGCCCCTGTCGTCGACAACATCCCACAGCTCGAGGAGCGCATCGGCAGTGGAGAGTTCGATCTGATCGCGATCGGCCGTCTCCACCTCGCCGATCCGGCATTGGCGACAACCCTGCGCGACGGTAGTCCGCTGCCCGCATTCGATCGAGCGGTGCATGAGGGCAGCTTGATCTAGGGGCTCCGCCCCTGTGTTGATCTAGGGGCTCCGCCCCTGTGCGCCTTTCCGGTAGTTCGCACTACCGAAAAGGCGCACAGGGCCGAAGGCCTTTATGTTCGACCCATGACTACTTTCAACGCCTGGGTCGCCCGCGAAAGCGACGGCACCATCGACTTCGCCCCCGAAACCGTCGACGAATCCTTCCTCCCGGCAGGTGAGGTCACCATTCGCGTCGAGTATTCGAGCGTCAACTACAAGGACGCGCTCGCGGTCACCCCGAAAGGCGGGGTGGTTCGCGAGTACCCGATCGTCCCCGGCATCGACGTCGCCGGCGAGGTCATTGCCTCCGAGTCCGACGCATTCGCCCCGGGCGACAAGGTCGTCGCACATGGCTACGAGATCGGGACCGCCCGCAACGGCGGCTACGCCGAGATCGCCCGTTTGCCTGCCGAGTGGGTCGTGAAGCTCGACGGCATTTCCACCGCCGACGCTGCTGCAATCGGCACGGCAGGATTCACCGCAGCCATGAGCGTCCAAGCCATTCTGGCCAGCGGAGTGAAGCCCGCCGACGGTCCCGTCCTGGTGACGGGCGCGAGCGGCGGAGTCGGCACCGTCAGCGTCGACCTTCTGGCAAGCGCAGGCTTCGACGTGGTCGCCTCCAGCGGTAAGCCAGGCGCGGCAGACCTTCTGACGTCACTCGGTGCGTCTTCGGTGATCGGCCGGCTCCCCGAAGATCCCGACGCCAAGCCTCGCCCGCTCG
This sequence comes from Rhodococcus sp. AQ5-07, assembly GCF_009707305.1. Classification (NCBI taxonomy): domain Bacteria; kingdom Bacillati; phylum Actinomycetota; class Actinomycetes; order Mycobacteriales; family Nocardiaceae; genus Rhodococcus; species Rhodococcus sp. AQ5-07. The sequence goes on from NZ_CP046099.1 coordinate 3,921,012, forward strand.
GAAAATCTCAGTGGGCGGCGGCCGTCGACTGCGTCGGTGGAAAGACCCTCGCTCACGTTCTGAGCACGATCAACTACGGCGGTGTTGTGGCCGCCAGCGGTTTGACCGGCGGCGCCGCGCTGCCAACGACCGTGCTGCCGTTCATTCTCCGCGGAGTCTCACTGCTGGGCATGGACTCGGTATTGATGCCGATCGAACCCCGTCGCGCGCTGTGGGCCCGTCTGGGCTCCGACTTGGCCCCACGTCATCTGAAGGAGATCTTGAACCTCGTTGCCGTCCGCGACGTCGTCTCGGTGATCGATCAGGTACGCGAAGGCAAGTACACCGGCCGGGCGCTGGTTCAGGTTGCCGACGGTTTCTGAACCGCTCAGAAAAGTGTGAACAGATCTGCCGGTTCTTCGGCCGTCGTGGACTTCTCCTTGTAAGGGGAGTTCACGGCGGTCGGTTCCTTCTTCACCGGGGCAGCAAGCGGGACCGATGCGATGTCCCCCGAGACGATGGCGCGTGCGGCTTCGCCGGCCAGCTTGTCTGCCATTTCGTTGTAGTGGTTGCCGACGTGCCCGCGCACCCAACGAAAGCGCACCGGACCGACTCGATCGGTGATGGCTCGGTCGATGCTCTGGACCAGTTCCAGGTTCTTGACCGCCCCACCGCTCGCGGTCTTCCAGCCCTTGCGCTTCCAACTCGGCAGCCATTCCGACGCGCACTTGATGGCGTACTGCGAGTCGGATTCGATGAGCAGAGGATCAGCACCGGGATGGGCGACGACGGCCTCGAAGAGCGCACGCAACTCGGCAATCTGATTGGTGCCGGACGCTTCTCCGCCGGACATGCTCGGACCCTCGTGATTGACCCACGCCCAGCCGATAGCCCCGCCGGGGTTTCGCAGACAGGATCCGTCGGTGCTCACGATGATCATGGCTCGGACAATACGTTGCGCCACCGACACACGCCTTAACGGAGGATGGACGGTGGCGATACGCTGACCTCGATGACGCCGCTATCTCCGGTCGACGAAGTCACGGTGACTTCTCAGCGACCGCTCGATGCCGCGCTGACGCTCAGCCCGCATCAGCGCGGACCCGGCGACCCCGCACATCGACGGTCAGCCGACGGAGCGATCTGGCGAGTTTCCCGCCAACTTTCGGGTCCTGTGACCTACCGCATCACGCAGTCGGATCGCCATACGGTCCGGGTACAGGCCTGGGGTCCCGGCGCCACGGAATTTCTGACCGGCGCCGAAGCTCTGCTCGGTCTCGACGACGAGGCCGAAGATTTTGCGCCCGAGCATCCCAAGCTCGCCAAAGCTCATCGACGCTTCCCTCATCTGCGCATCGGCCGCACCGGACGCGTCATGGAAGCCCTCGTTCCCGCGATCCTCGAGCAACGCGTCCACGGCATCGACGCGTTTGCCGCATGGCGCCGGCTGCTGACCAAATTCGGGGAGCGCCCACCCGGCCCCGCGCCCGACGGAATGCGAGTTCCACTCACCGCGGACCAATGGCGACGAATGCCGTCGTGGGAGTTTCATCGCGCAAATGTCGATCCCGCGAGATCCAAGACGATCGTTCAGTGCGCTCGGGTCGCCGACCGCCTCGAGCAGGCGTCATCGTTCCCCCGGGCCGAAGCGACCAAACGATTGCGAGCGGTGCCCGGCGTCGGGATCTGGACTGCCGCGGAAGTGGCTCAGCGCGCCTTCGGCGATTCGGACGCACTCTCGGTCGGCGACTACCACCTCGCTGCGGTCGTCGGCTGGTCGCTCCTGGGTGAACCGATCGACGACGCCCAGATGGTGCAGTACCTCGCTCCCCTCCAACCGCATCGATACCGTGCCGTGAGGCTTCTGCAGGTCAGCGGCCAAGCCGTCAAACCCAAGTTCGGTCCGCGAACTGCCGTTGCCGACCACCGCTGGCACTGAGCACCAGGAGATAAAGAATGTCGACCCGATACGCACACATCGCCTTCTCCCCCGCTGCGGTGGAGCGTCAGCGGTCGACCGGGAGTTTCACCGTCTACGGTTCAAAGCTCGATCAGCCCGACGAAGGCCCGATGGAATTCGATTTCCGCGCTCAGGGATTCGTGAAATCCGTGGATTCCTTCTTCATGTCCACTGTGACGCCCGACGGTTGGCCGTACGTCCAACATCGCGGCGGCCCGCGCGGATTCCTGCATGTGTTGGGCCCGAATCGAATCGGATTCGCCGATCTCCCCGGCAATCAGCAGTTCGTGACGCTCGGCAATCTGGAAGAGAACAATCGCATCTCGCTGTTCGTCATCGATTACCCGACGCGAACGAGATTGAAGATCTACGGGCGTGCACACGTGATCGAAGCGGACGAGGACCCTGAACTGCTGCAACAACTCTTGCAGGTCCCCGGCGGCACCATGACAGCAAAAGCGCAGCGCTCCATCGTCGTCGAGGTCGAAGCGTTCGACTGGAACTGCAGTCGAAACATCACACCTCGCTTCGACAAGGAGCGCATGGACGAATCCCTCGCTCTGGCACGCCAACCCCTGCAAGCCGAGGTCGATCGGCTTACTGCCGAGGTCGAAGAATTGCGCGCGCGGTTGTCGAAAAACGAATGAGACTGGGCGGTTTCAGGGCCCCCTGAGTCGGGTAGCCACCAAACACGGCCCGTCGCGCGGAGACGACGGGTCCCGTTGTGCCCGAGGAGGTCCGCACGATCGATCCAGACGGTGGAGTTCTGGTTAACGAACTGCACCGCCACCATTCACGACTGGTTCCACACAGACAGATTGGCCGTCCCCATGAAACTGTCCCGAACTCTCACCATGTCCGTACTCGTCGTCGCCGCTGTCGGCGCCGGAGCCGGCACCGCGGTCGCAGCGCCCCCGAATGCGGGCTTCGATCCGTCCCAACCCCTACTGACACCGACCGCCGAGTCGAACAGCCAGGCGGCGTTGATGCTCTTCCCCGGTAACGATCCGAAGCAAGCCGCGTTCGACACGATGGCCAACGAGGTCAATATCGGCTGGAACAACGGCGGCGTGCAGTCGACGCTCATCGGAGCCAACCTCGGCGTCGGAATCGGCTGCCTGTCGATCTTCCCGAACTTCATCGCCGGCTGCATCGTCGGTGGAGTCATCGGCACGGTTGCCGGAGTCGGCGCGGGAATCACCAACGGAAACCCGAACGCTGCGCCGGCCGTCGAGAAGTTCTTCGCGACTCCTTGAGAGACGCTCAGCTGTGCGTGTGCCCTGGGGTGGGTGTCTCGTCGTGAAAATGTGTGGCGCCGATCGAATGCAACAGCTGGTGAACGGTGTCGTCTGCCAGTTGGTATCGCATCGATCGGCCGTCGCGCGTCGCGCTCACCCACCCCTGGCTACGCAGTAGCCGCAGCGCATGTGAGACGGCTGTGCCGCTCATCCCCAGCGCCACGGACAGATCCGTGACGCAGATACCCGGTGCGTGGTGAAGGCAGAGCAACAGACGCAGACGGTTGGCGTCGGAGAGAAGCTCGAAGCGACCGGACCAACTGGTGACATCGAGACCCTCGAGTGCAGCCCTGGCGCGACGAACATCCTCGACGCTCAGCGCGCCACTGGTGTCTGCTGCGCCTGCATTCGTCAACCGACTGCCTCCGTAGAACTTCCGATCCCCCGCCGCAAGTGTACCCAGAAGCGAACCTCGTCAGGCAGACTCCACCACGGCTGCCATGCCCTGGCCACCGCCGATACACATGGTCAACAGCGCTTTTCCGCCGCCGCGACGGCCGAGTTCGTGAAGCGCAGTTGTTGCCATACGCGCACCCGTCGCTCCCACGGGGTGCCCGAGCGAGATGCCGGAACCGTTGACGTTCAGTCGATCGAGGTCCTCGAAACCCCATTCCTTCACTACGCCGAGAACCTGGCAGCAAACGCCTCGTTCAGCTCGACCAGATCGAAGTCGGCAAAGCCTGCCCCTGTGCGAGCAAACAGTTTCGAGACGGCGGCAACCGGTCCGAGGCCCATCAGCGCCGGTTCACAACCGGCCGCGGCCCAACTGTCGAGGAACCCGATGGGTTCCAGCCCCAGCTCGTCCAGACGATCCTCGGCGACCACCAACATCGCTGCCGCAGCGTCATTCTGTTGGCTGGCGTTACCGGCGGTCACGACGCCTCCCTCGGTCACCGCACGCAGCCGTGCCAGGGTTTCGAGTGAGGTATCCGGACGGATCCCCTCGTCAGCACGAAACTGTGTGACGTTCCCTTTTCGATCCGTCAGTTCGGCGGCGACGATTTCGGCATCGAATCGGCCGGATTCTCTTGCCAGTGTAGCTTTTCGGTGACTCTCGACAGCGAAGGCGTCCGACTCTTCCCGCGTGATCCCGCAGCGTGTCGCGACGTTCTCGGCCGTTTCGATCATTCCGCTGATCCGGCCGAATCGCCACTCGGGTTGCGAGCGCTCTCGACCACGATCGAGGCGGTCGAACAGTTGCAGCCCACCGGATTTGGTGCCCCACCGCGCTCCGGTGGTGTAGTGCTCGATCCCGCTCATCGATTCGACGCCGCCCGCGAGAACCACGTCGGCAGCACCCGTCTGGACCATCATGGCCGCGGTAACGATGGCCTGCAGACCCGTTCCGCATCGGCGATCCGTCTGGAAGCCGGCTACCGAAATCGGCAACCCGGCCTCGAGCGCCGCCCACCTTCCGATGCACGGTGCCTCCGAATTGGCATACGACTGCCCCATCGCGACGTCGTCGATGCGGGACGGATCGATTCCGCTACGACGCACGGTCTCCTTGACGACAGTGGCAGCCAAACTTTCCGCAGGCACGTCACGAAGTGCCCCTCCGAAACGGCCCACCGCGGTTCTGACCGGCGCGACCAATGCTGCTCGTTTCACAACTGACCTCGAATCTCGTTCTGGAAGAATGGAAAAGGATTCAGGAGACCAACAGGCGCACGGTATCCGCCACCAGCGCAGGTTTACCTGCTCCTTCGATTTCGATCGTGTACCGCACGACAATCGTCGCGCCCTTCGCGGTGCGCTCGAAGGAAAGAATCTCCGCACCTGCCCGCACCGAAGAACCGACCTTGACCGGTTCGGGGAATCGCACCTTGTTGCTGCCGTAGTTCACGGTCATGGAGATTCCGTCGACACGCATCACCTGAGCGCCGAGCACCGGCAACAACGAAAGAGTCAGATAGCCGTGGGCGATGGTGCCGCCGTACGGACCCTGCGCTGCGCGCTCGGGATCCACGTGAATCCACTGGTGATCCTCGGTGGCGTCGGCGAACTTGTCGATCCGATCCTGTGTGACCGGAAACCACGCGCTGTAGCCCAAGTGCTCACCGACAGCCGTCTCAACTTCGTCGATTCCGTTGAAAATTCGCATAGTTCTCTCCTGAAAGGTGTTGAACAGCAAAGAAAAGTGCAGCGCTAATGTGCGCCGCGGCGCAGCGTGACCCGATACGTGTACTGCTCCGGCAAGAAATAGCTCACCGACAACTCGTTGGCAACGCCCTGCGCGTTGGAGTACAAACGGTCCACCCGCAACATGGCGTGGCCGATCTCGCAATCGACATCCCTGGCAACGTCTGCCGTTGCCGGGGACACCGTGATCGATTGTGCTGCTTCGACAATCGGACTGTCGATCAGCGGTTCCAGCAGACCGATCACCGTATTGGCGCTCACCGCACCGGCCGCCATGGCGGGCAGGTCGATGATCTGCCGAGCTATCGCCTCCGGCAGATGCGCCGTCGTCTGCACGAACGGAACTCCCTCGTGTATCCGTCGGAAGACCACGGTGTACACGACGTCGGTGTCGAGCCGAAGTCGACTGGCCGCCTCGATGTCCACGCGCCGTTGCAGCGGTGACACCACTTCCATCGTCGTGTCCCGCGAAAGGTTCATGAGATCTTCGATGGATCCGAGATGACGGAGGTAGCGGCCGCTGTTCTCGGTCACGAAAGTTCCGCGCCCGGGTACTCGGTACACGATGCCCTCGGCAACAAGATCGTGAAAGGCTCGGCGGACCGTCTGCCGACTCACGCCGTGATGCTGCGCCAGTTCGGATTCGGTGGGCAGTTGAATGCCGTCGCGGTAGGTACCGGCAGAGATCTGCTGACGAAGCTCACGAGAGAGGCGTTGGTACGCCGGCTCCGTCTCTCTTTCCTTACCGCTCATAGCGACATGATCCTACTTGCTCACCGGTCCGTCACAGACCGCCGCGGGCAACCAGCTGCGAAACGATCACGTTGCGCTGAATTTCGTTGGTTCCCTCCCCGACGATCATCAGTGGTGCATCACGGAAATACCGCTCGACGTCGTACTCCGTCGAGTAGCCGTAACCGCCGTGGATGCGGACGGCGGACAACGCGATTTCCATCGCCACTTCGGAGGCGTACAGCTTGGCCATGCCTGCCTCCATGTCGCACCGCTCGCCGCTGTCGTACATCTGCGCCGCGTGCCAGGTCAGCTGCCGCGCGGCCGTCAGCTTCGTTGCCATGTCGGCGAGGTAGTTGCCGATCGACTGGTGCTTCCAGATCGGCTGGCCGAAGCTCTCGCGCTGCTGCGCGTACGCAAGTGAATCTTCGAGTGCGGCCGTGGCGACGCCCAGTGCACGGCAAGCCACCTGGATACGGCCGGTCTCGAGCCCCTTCATCATCTGCCCGAAACCCTTTCCGGGAGTACCACCCAGAATGGCCGACTCGGCGATGCGGTAATTGTCGAAGGACAGTTCACAGCTCTCGACGCCCTTGTATCCGAGCTTCGGGAGGTCGCGGGACACGGTCAGGCCTTCGCCGTGCTCGACGAGAACGATCGAGATGCCCGCATGACGAGGGCTTGCGCTTGGATCGGTCTTGCACAGCAAGGCGATCACGCCGGATCGGCGGGCATTGGTGATCCATGTCTTGGCGCCGTTGACGACCAGATCTGTGCCGTCGCTCTTGGCATTGGTTGTCATGGCCTGCAGATCGGAACCACCGCCGGGCTCGGTGAGGGCCATCGTTGCCCGGATCTCGCCGGTTGCCATTCGCGGCAGGTACTTCACCTTCTGCTCTTCGGTACCGAACAGCGAGATGAGCTTGGCGACCACTGTGTGTCCACCCATCGCTCCTGCCAGGGACATCCATCCGCGCGACAGTTCCTGCGTCACCTGCGCATAACAGGGCATGGACACCGGTGATCCGCCGTACTCCTCGGGAATCGCGAGGCCGTAGATCCCGATCTGCTTCATCTGATCGATCCACTTCTCGGGATACTCGTTCGCGTGCTCCACCTCCTGGACCGTGGGCTTGACCTCTCGGTCGACGAACCGGCGCACGGTTTCGATCAGGAATGTCTCTTCGTCGTTGAGCTTGAGCATGAATCCGCCTCGACTTGAAATAAGTTTGTACGGCCATATTTCGATATTGTTCGCGCAATGTCAATACCGCGCCTTGACATCGATACGCAGCAACTGCCAGCATCGAGGCAGTTCGCTGCACATCAACGCCGTTCACGGCAGCACATCTATTTCGCAACTGGCCGTACATTTGATCACCAGATCGAGGTAATCGACACACTATGGACGAGAACCACTACCGCGCGACCAGACGCCGCGCGTCCCTGGTCGCTCCGGGTTCAGACGAGCGCAAGGCCCGCAAGGCACTCTCTTCGAACGCAGACGAGGTGATTCTCGACCTCGAAGATGCCGTCACTTCGGCGAACAAGGACCTTGCGCGAACCCTCGCGAGCTCCTTGGTGCACGAGTTCGGCAGGGCGCGCACCATCTCGGTCCGAATCAACGGCCTCACCACGCCATGGGCCCGCGACGACCTGATCGCCTGCGGCACCCTCGGAGAATCGCTGACGAGCGTGATCGTCCCTAAGGTCGAGTCCGCCGACGAACTCCTCGAGGCCGAGCGCATCCTCTTCACTGCCGGTGGGCACCACACCACCCTGCAAGCCCTGATCGAAACTCCGCTCGGCGTCCAGAATGCCGACTCCATCGCCCGCGCGACTCCTCGTCTGCAAGCCGCGATCATCGGATACGCCGATCTCGGTGCAGCGCTGGGTCGCTCACGCTCCGCACTGCCCGAACACTGGCTTGCCGTCCAGGACAGAATCCTGATCGCCTGCCGCGCAGCCGGCGTCGCCGCCATCGACGGACCCTTTCTCGGCATCACCGACGACGACGCCTTCCGCCGCGCCGCGCACTGGACCAGCGCTCTCGGGTTCGACGGCAAATGGGTCATCCACCCGGCGCAGATCGACTCGGCCACTACCGCATTCACTCCTTCGGACGACGCCGTCAATGACGCCAGACGGGTGTTGACCGCACTCGAAGAAGCCGAAACCCTGGGTTCCGGCGCCGCCCAGCTCGACGGCCAAATGCTCGACGAAGCAGTGGCCGTGGCAGCGCGTCGTACGCTTGCCCGAGCCGAAGGAGTCACCGTATGAGCGAGCACTACGTGGGCGGACCGTACTTCGACGAACTCACCCACGGTCAGATCTTCGACGAAGCACCAGCGGTGACGTTGACCAGTGGACTCGCCGCCTCCCATCAGTCGATCCTCGGTGACCGCATGCGCTTGCCTCTCGACGCACACCTGTCGTCGAGCGTCACAGGTTCCGCTGCACCAGTGGCGAATCCAGGACTGGTCACCGACGTCGCCATCGGCCAGTCAACCGTGGTCACACACCACGTCAAGGCAAACCTCTTCTACCGCGGACTGCGATTCCACCGTTTCCCGGTACTCGGTGACACCCTGTACACGCGCACCGAGGTTGTCGGTCTACGCGAGAACTCGGCCAAGCCGGGACGCGGCGCCACCGGACTTGCCGCGCTACGGATGACGTCCGCTGATCAGAATGGCAACACGGTCCTCGACTTCTACCGCTGCGCCATGCTCCCCCTGAGCCCCGACCCGATCGAGACGAGAACTCGCCACGCCGACGACCTCTCCGTGATCGGTCCGTCCGAACCTGCGCCGTACGTATCACCTGACGGCTGGGACCTCGACATATATCGCGAGAGGGTACCCGGCAGGCACTTCGAGTCGGATATGGTGGGCTCGGTATTCCGTAGCAGCGGCGACGTCGTCACCAGTGCACCCGAACTTGCCCGGCTGAGCTTGAACATCGCAGCGACGCACCACGACGATCGCGTCGGCACCCACGGTCGCCTCGTCTACGGCGGCCACACCATCGGAATTGCACTTGCCCAGGCAACTCGCGCTCTGCCCAACGTGGTGACGGTTCTCGGATGGCACTCGTGCGATCACACCGGGCCCGTTCACGAGGGCGATACCCTCACGAGCGAACTGCACGTCGAAAGTTCGTCGCCCCTCGAACACGGAACCGCAGTGCAACTGCGTTCACTCGTGTTCTCCCACAATGCTTCTGCAACACAGACTCCGGTTCTCGACTGGCGTTTCACCGTGTTGATGGCATGATCGCACACTCTTCTATCACGGAGGACCACAGATGACTCAGACTTCAGGCCCGCTGTCCGGGCTTCGCATCGTCGAGGTCTCGAGCTTTGTCGCCGCGCCCCTGTGCGGACTGACTCTCTCCCAGCTCGGCGCCGAGGTAATCCGGATCGACCCGATCGGAGGTGCCTCCGATTACAAGCGCTGGCCCGTCACCGACACGGGTGAAAGCATCTACTGGACCGGACTCAACAAAGGCAAACGGTCACTGTCAGTGGACATGCGCGCCGAGCGCGGCCAAGAACTGATTCGCCAACTGGTCACGGCTCCGGGACCTGGCGGCGGAATCCTGGTCACCAATGCCGGCGGTCGCACCTGGATGAGCCACGACTCCCTGGCCCAGTTGCGTAGCGACGTCATCACCCTCGAGGTTCTCGGACGCCGCGACGGCAGCCCCGGGGTCGACTACACGGTCAACGCCGCGTTGGGATTTCCACAGATCACCGGCCCCGCCGACTACGCCGGAGTTGTCAACCACGCACTGCCCGCCTGGGACGTCGCCTGCGGGCTCTATGCCGCCCTGTCGATCACTGCCGCTGTGCGCCAACGCGACTCGACCGGACACGGCACGCAGATCACGCTGCCACTCGAAGACGTCGCATTGGCCACCGCGGGAACCCTCGGCTACCTCACCGAAGTACAAGTGAACGGTCGCAGTCGCGAGTCCGGCGGGAACGCCGTCTACGGCACGTACGGAATCGATTTCGTCTCCAGCGACAACGAACGGTTCATGATCGTTGCACTCACTACCCGCCATTTCCGCGACCTTGCGTCGGTCACCGGCACCACGGCGGCTGTCGACGCCGTCGAAGGTGCCCTCGGAGCGGACTTCTCCACCGAAGCGGATCGCTACCGTCATCGAGAGGTACTCACTGCTCTGTTCTCACATTGGTTCCGGGAACACAGCGGCGCCGAGATCGCTGCAGCGCTGGACACATCGTCGGTTCTGTTCGAGAGGTACCGCAGTTTCGAGGAAGTGGTGAATTCCGGTGAACTGGAGAACAACCCAATGTTCTCTGCACTCGATCAGCCTCGAATCGGAAGTTATCTGGCTGCCGCGAACCCAGCCTCGTTCGACGGCGCCCACCTGAGCGCCGGACCGGCCTCCGAGGTCGGCGGCGATTCGATTGCGGTGCTCGCGGATGTCCTCGAAACCACTGCTGATCACGCTTCGGCACTGATCGCGGACGGCATCGTCGGCGTTCCGGCGAACTGATCTACCTGGAACATGTTTTCGGCCTCGGAACAAATGTTCCGAGGCCGAAAACATGTCGAGAGTGCGTCAGAGACCAAGATCCTTCGCGATGATGGTCTTCATGACTTCACTTGTGCCACCGTAGATTCGTGTGACACGCGTGTCTGCGTAAAGACGCGCGATGGGATACTCGGTGATGTAGCCGTACCCGCCGTGCAATTGGAGGCACTTGTCGATCACTCGACCTGCTGCCTCGGTGCAGAACAGTTTCGCCTTCGCGGCGTCGGGAATCGTCAGAGTGCCGCGGTCATGACATTCGAGTGCGTTGTCGGACACCAGCTGGATGGCATCAACCTCGGTAGCACATTCGGCCAGAACGAATTTGGTGTTCTGGAATGCCGCGACGGGCTTACCGAACACCTTGCGGTCTTTGACGTAGTCGATGGCAAAGCGAAGCGCTGCACTGGCAGTGGCGGCCGCTCCGAAAGCGATGGTCAACCGCTCCTGAGCCAGGTTGTGGGTCAGATAGCTGAATCCGTCGCCCTCTTCTCCGAGCCGGTCCTCGACGGGCACCTGTACGTCGACAAACGAAAGCTCCGCAGTGTCGGAGGTCTTGAGACCGATCTTGTTGATCTTGCGCCCCACCGAGTATCCGGGCGACGACGTGTCGACCACCAGGATCGACAACCCGGTGCGTCGGTTCTCCGCTGTGCTCGGCGCGGTGCGGCACACTACCAGGACGCGATCGGCAAGTACCCCGCCGGTGATGAACGTCTTGGAACCATTGACCACGTAGTGCGTACCGTCCTCCGACAGCTTGGCCGTCGTCGCGATGTTCGCCAGATCCGACCCTGTTCCCGGTTCGGTCATCGCAATCGCGAACATCAGATCACCGGAGGCGAAGCCCGGCAACCAGCGGCTCTTCTGCTCGTCGTTCGCGTACTCGAGCAAGTAGGGCAGGATCAGGTTCGTATGCACCGACTGCGAGCCGAAAGACGCCCCGGCGGCAGCAACCTCCTCGGCGACGACGACGTTGAACTTGAGCGACTTCTCGCCGCCTCCGCCGTATTCCTCCGGCACCTGAATTCCGAGTACGCCAAGCTCTCCGAGTCGTCGGTAGAAGTCACGGGGCGGGTGACCGTCCACTTCCCACTTCTCGTGGACCGGGGTTACTTCCTTCGCGATGAAATCGCGGACGGTAGCCCGGAATGCCTCGTGATCCTCGTTGAACACGGTGCGCTGCATGTATGAACTCCAGTCGGTCAAGGGAACAGGGTGATCCTGATCTCACCTTGCCTCAACGTTCCGTATTCGATCCAACACTCATCGGCTATGCGTCCGATAGGGCGTACCAATATGGCCTGACCTGCGATACATAGGCAACCGCTATCGTTCCGATCATCGACGCGACATTGCTCAAAGTGATCCAGAACACGTTGAATGGGTCAGCCGGCAAACACAACACCACCGATCGCTTCGAGGCCGCGCTTCGAGCACGATCGCATCCGCCCACCAGTCTCGAAGGGACGCCACGTGACCCCCATCGCGCCACAGCGTAACGACGTCCAGCCCGAAGCAACAGCAACGCCAGATTCGTCAGCAGTCCCCGTCTTCGGTACCCGCAAGCGTGCGTGGACGATGACCGGGCTCGTCGTCTTCCTCTACATCGTCAACTACGCGGACAAAGCAGTCCTCGGAATCATCGCTCAGCCCCTCGCTCGCGAGCTCGGACTGAAGTCTTCGCAAATCGGCATGGTCGGCTCGCTGTTCTTCCTGATGTTCTGCATCGGCGGATTTCTCGCCGGACCGCTCAACAAGTACCTGACCCTACGTTGGGCGCTGTTGATCCTGGCCGCAATCTGGTCCGTGGTCATGCTCCCCCTCGTTCTCGGTGCCAGCCTCGCGATGTTGATCGTCTCGCGCATGCTCCTCGGATTTGCCGAAGGCCCCAGCTCGGCGCTGATGCACACCGCCGCGTACTCGTGGCACCCGCCGGCCAAGCGCGGCCTTCCCGGTGCAATGCTCGCCGGATCCGCCTCCGTCGCGAAGATCGCCCTCGCGCCCGTACTGACCTTCATCGCCGTTCACTACGGCTGGCGCGCAGCGGTTCTCTCGCTCTCTGTCCTCGGACTCGTGTGGATGGGTTGCTGGCTGGCCGGTTGGTCCGAAGGCCCGTACACGAGCAAGGCCGTCAAGGCGACCAAGACTGCAGATACAGAAGCAACCGAGGCGACCGGGACGGCAACGAAGGCAGTCACCGAGCCCAACGTTCCGTGGCGCAAGATCCTGCTCTCCCGCACCTTCGTCAGCTGCTGCTTCCTCATCGCCACCATCTACGCACTGACCACCGTCGTTCTCACCTGGTTGCCGTCGTACTTCGAGGTCGGCCTCGGATACAGTGCGATGCAAGCCGGTTCGATGTTCGCACTGCCCTCGATCGTCGGCCTCGTCCTCATGATCACCTCCGGTTCCGTCACGGACAAGTTGATCGGCCGCGGCTTCACCTCTCGCACGGTTCGCGTCATCGTTCCCTGCGTCGGCGTTCTGATCTGCGGATCGATTCTCCTGTTCCTGCCACAGATCTCCACTCCCATCGTCGCTGTCGCCATGGTCTCGATCGGCTACGGATTCTCGGCAATCACCTTCCCGCTCATCAACGCTGCGATCTCCGAACTGTGCCCGCCGCAGCAGACTGCAGGCACCATGGGATTCTTCCTCGCCATCATGTCGATCGGCGGCCTGATTGCTCCCTACGCAACGGGAGTCATCGTGGACAACGCAGCAACCCCGGCCGACGGTTACGCCCAGTCCTTCCAGGCAATCGGCATCATCGGAGTCGTCGCCGCGGTTCTGGTCCTCGTCTTCGCCAATCCCGAGCGCGATCGCAAGCTCATCCGCGGCTGAATGCTCCACGTATAGCCATTCGCTAACAAAGCCATTCACCGAAAGACATTGCCGGGTCGACCCGCTCGTGATCGACTCGAGGCACGCCCCGACCGCACAATCGCAACACCGGGCACGAACAGCAGGAGAGATACATGCGAGATGCCGTCATCGTCGACGCAGTACGTACACCGATCGGCCGTCGAGGACGCGCCCTCTCGGAGATCCATCCGGCCGAACTGTCCGCACATGTACTGCGTGCACTCGCTGAACGGACCGGACTCGACGCGGCCACGGTCGACGACGTGATCTGGGGATGCGTCAGTCAGGTCGGCGAACAGGCCGGAAGCATCGCCCGCACAGCGGCACTCGCCGCCGGCTGGCCCGACAGCGTTCCCGGCGTCACATTGACCCGGGCCTGCGGATCGAGCCAGCAGGCAGTTTCCTTTGCTGCGGCCACCGTCATCTCCGGTCAGAACGACGTGGTCGTAGCCGGAGGCGTCGAATCGATGTCGCGAGTTCCGATGGGAACCGCCAGCAAGAACGGTGAGCATTTCCCGGCTTCGGTACTCGAACGCTACGGTGTGGACAGTTTCAGCCAGGGGACCGGCGCCGAGATGATGGCCCGGAAATGGGCACTCACCCGAACGGCCCTGGACGAATATTCCCTCCGCTCACACGAACTCGCGGCCAGTGCCACCGATGCAGGAGCATTCACCGGGCAAATCACTCCGATCGCCGGGTTGTCCCAGGACGAAGGCATTCGGCGAGGCGGAAGTCTGGAGTCGCTCGCGAAGTTGCCCCCGGCCTTCGACGCCGACGGTGTCATCCACGCCGGCAACTCTTCTCAGATCTCCGACGGGGCGGGCGCCACACTCGTCACGACCAGCGAGTACGCCCGGGCACGCGGTTGGAAGCCGCTCGTTCGTATTCACACCGCAGTGGTCGCAGCCGACGACCCGGTCATCATGCTCACCGGTCCGATTGCCGCCACCGCAAAGGCGCTGGACCGCTCCGGGTTGTCCATCGACGACATCGGCGCCTTCGAGATCAACGAGGCATTCGCCCCCGTCCCGCTTGCCTGGCAGGCTGAAACCGGCGCAGCCATCGATCGTGTGAATCCGCTCGGCGGCGCTATCGCGGTCGGCCACCCACTCGGCGGATCAGGTGCGATCTTGATGACTCGCCTGGCACATCACATGCGCGACAACGGAATTCGATACGGTCTCCAGTCGATGTGTGAGGCCGGCGGCATGGCCAATGCGACCATTCTCGAATTGATCTGACCCGACAACGTTTTCGGGCCGACACGTCATCCAGCAGGAAAGAAGAATTGATCCATGAAACTCGAGGGACTTTCCACCGCGATCACCGGCGGCGCTTCAGGTCTCGGCCTGGCAACCGCTCGACGGCTGCTCGACGCCGGAGCGCAGGTCACGTTGATCGATCTGCCTTCGTCCGACGGTAAGCAGGTGGCGGCCGATCTCGGAGCTGCCGCGCAATTCGCCCCGGCCGACGTCACCGACAGCGAACAATTCGCCGAAGCACTCGACGCGGCCCACGAGCGCGGCGGCCTTCGCGGCGTCGTCCACTGCGCGGGTGCCGGGCGTCGCATGCGCATTCTCGACAAGGACGGAAAAGCCGGATCGGTCGAAGATTTCGAGTTCGTCGTCAAACTGAATCTTGTCGGTTCGTTCAACGCACTCCGTCTCGGCGCCGAGCGGATGGCAGAACTCGATGCCGTGGACGGTGAGCGAGGAGCCATCATCATGACGGCGTCGGTCGCAGCATTCGAAGGTCAGATCGGTCAGATCAACTACACGGCGTCCAAAGCCGGCATCGTCGGTATGACGGTCACCGCTGCGCGCGATCTCGCCAGCCGCGGAATCCGCGTCAACACCATTGCTCCCGGCATCATGGACACTCCCCTGCTGGCGCGCCTGCGCGAAGATGTGCGCACGGCCCTCGAAGCCTCGGTTCCCAACCCCTCCCGGCTGGGTCGCCCGGACGAGTTCGGCCAGCTGGCCGTCTCGATGCTCGAGAACGGCTATCTCAACGGCGAAACCATCAGACTCGACGGCGCGATCCGAATGGCTCCCCGGTGACGGGCATCAGCGTGATCGCCAATCCACAACTGCGCCACAACATGAACTACCCGGACACCACCATGGCCTACTGGGCACCCAGCATGGCGGCGCTCTACGGTGATCGCCTCGCCGTCGTGGACGGCGAGCGCACGTGCACGTTCCGCGAACTCGGTCAGCGCAGTGCACAATTCGCCGGCGCACTGCGGCAGGCCGGGGTCGGCGTCGGCGACGTCGTGTTGCTACATCTCGGGAACTGCGTCGAGTTCCTCCAGGCCTACTACGGCTGCCTGCAGGCCGGGACGACCGTTACATTGGTCAATCCGCTGCAGCCAGAACTTGGACTGCGCAAGCAGATCGAGGAGACGTCCGCCGTTGCTGCGGTCACTCAGAGTTCGCAGCTGCACACACTGCTCGCGGCCTCTTCCGGAACCTCCGTACGTACGATCGTGATGGTCCAGGACACCGAGGGTGCGCTCGACACACCGGAGTCGGTCGTCGCGTTCGACGCCTTCATCGCCGATCTACCCACCGAATTCACCCCTGCCTCCGTCCGAAGCGACGACATCGCACACATTGCGTTCACCGGCGGAACCACCGGAGTATCCAAAGGTGTTCGTGTTCTTCACCGCAACGTCGTCGGCAACATCACGCAGATGTGTGGGTGGAGAACCGGGCACGAGTTGGAGGCAGGTCCTGACGGTCTCGTCACGCCTCGACGCATCGACGGCCTCGACGTGCTCGGTCCGACGCCGGGAACAGGGGCGACCATCGTGGTCTCACCTCTCTTCCACGCACATTCGTTGCTCAACACGTCGTTCCTGTTGATTTCCGGTCTCACCCAGGTATTTGCCGGTCGGTTCGAACCCGGCCGGATGCTCGAACTGATCGAAAAGCACGAGGCCACCTATCTCACCGGGTCGCCCGCCATGTGGCATGCACTGTCGGTTCATCCCGACGCTGCGGTGCGCAACACCGACAGCGTGTGCGTCGTATCTTCGGGCGCTGCCCCGATCGACAGCGTCACGCTCGCCGCACTCCGCCGGGCATTTCCCAAAGCGCTCGTCGTCGAGGGGTACGGGCTGACCGAGGCCACCTGTGTGGTCACGGCAGCTCCGCTGATCAACGGCTCGGAATACCGGCAGAGCAGCGTCGGCCTCCCGATCTTCGACACCGAAATCCAGATTCGCGATCAGCTGGACCGGAAGACCGTTCTGGGCGAGAACGAACGCGGCGAACTGTGGGTGCGTGGGCCTCAGGTCACCGACGGCTATCTCGGACACCCGGAAACCACCGCAGAACAGTTCGTCGACGGCTGGTTGGACACGGGTGACATCGCGTACCTGGACTCGGACGGATACCTCTTCATCTGTGACCGGGCGAAGGACATGCTCATCTACAAGGGGTACAACGTCTATCCGCGTGAACTCGAAGAGATTCTGGTTTCGCACCCGGCGATCTCGACTGCCGCGGTTGTCGGCCGCGAAGTGGGGAGCAACGGCCAGGAGCCCGTAGCCTTCGTGGTGATGATTCCGGGCGCCGAGTTCGACGCCGAGCAGATCAAGGCGTTTGTCGCCGAGCAGGTGCTGCCGTACAAGAAGATTCGCGAGGTCGTCGAGGTAGAACTCCTTCCGACATCGGCTGCCGGTAAGGTCCTCAAGACCGACCTCCGCTCGAGACTTCTCGAATCCGTCGATCAGAAAGGCGGTTCCAGGTGACGACCTTCGCAGACCTGACGTCGCAACTGCGTGTCCCGGTTCTCGCTTCACCGATGTTCATCATCTCGACTCCTGACCTCGTCATCGCGCAGTGCACCGCTGGGATCATCGGGTCCTTCCCGGCACTGAATGCTCGTCCGCAGTCGGCACTTCGGGATTGGCTCAAACTGATCACGGTCGCTCGTGAGGACCATGATCGTGAGCACCCGGAAAATCCGTCGGCGCCATTTGCCGTCAACCTCATCGTCCACCGGTCCAACAACCGCCTGGAAGAGGACCTGGCGACCATCGCCGAGTTCGAAGTTCCGATCGTCATCACGTCCCTCGGCGCTCGCACCGACATCAACGACGCCGTCCACGCATACGGTGGAATCGTTCTTCACGACGTCATCGACAATCGCTTTGCACGCAAGGCGATCGAGAAGGGCGCCGACGGACTGATCGCGGTAGCTGCCGGGGCCGGTGGTCATGCCGGTAGGCAGTCGCCGTTTGCCCTGATTCGGGAGATTCGTGAGTGGTTCGCCGGTCCACTGCTGTTGTCAGGTGCCATCGCTCATGGTGATTCGATTCTCGCTGCGCTCGCGGCCGGAGCCGATTTGGCATACGTCGGATCAGCTTTCATCGCAACCGAAGAGGCTAACGCGGATCCTGCGTACAAGGAGATGATCGTGGGTTCAGGGGCCTCCGACATCGTCTATTCCAACCTGTTCACCGGAGTACACGGAAACTACCTGCGGGGCAGCATCGTTGCCGCCGGCTTGGACCCCGACAACCTAGCCGAATCCGATCCTTCCGCAATGAGTTTCGCGACCACCGACACCGATACCAAGGCGTGGCGTGACATCTGGGGCGCCGGACAGGGCATCGGAGCGATCGACGCCGTACTTCCGACGCATGCAGTAGTAGAGCGTCTCGCCGCCGAGTACGCTGCCGCTCGAGAACGCATCTGCCGACTCTAGTGCTGTGACCGGTGTTCGTCGGACAGGGATTCGTCGGACAGGTACTCGTGGATCAGGTTCACGAATACCTGTCCCACCGGCGACAACGTCGAGGGGTCGAAGGCGAGACCGTACGCACGCAGGAATCTCGGCTCACAGGCCCGTTCCACCACCTGACCAGGCATCGATTTCGCCACCGAGCGCTCGACCAACGAACCGCCGAGCCCGGCGATGACCATCGGGAGCCTCGACTCCCGTTGCTCGGTCACTACCGCGAGTTCCGTTCTAATACCGGCCTTTCGGATCGAATCTTCGATCGCGTCACCCATTGCTGCCCCGCGAGGAACGAATACCATGGGAATGTCCGGCATTTCCGAAAGGCGTACCGGCCCCTCGGGTAGTTCTGTTCCCGCCGGGTAGACCAGGCGGTACTCCTGCTCCCCCAATTCGACGATCTCGAGCCCTTCGCCCGCTTCGAGTGGCAGATGAGCCACCGCGAATTCGCAGTGGCCGTCCCGGATGAGACTTTCCAGATTGTCCTCACGCTCGAGTTCCGAGAATCTGACTCGTGCTTGCGGATAGCGTCGACAGAACTCCGCAATCAGATCGACGATCGTCCCCGAGGTCAGTGCAGGGAAAGCCATGATGTCGAGGCGACCGACGATGGCGCCATCGGATGCCGTCAACTGTTCAGCCGCCGAAGCTACGTCTCGCAAAACCTGTCGACTCGGGCCGACCAGGCTGCGACCGGCCGCACTGAGCACCATGCCGCGCCCGATGCGATGGAAAAGCCTCACTCCCAGTTCACGTTCGAGCCCGCGCAACGCTTGTGACACGGTCGGCTGAGCAACTCCCAATGCAGCTGCGGCGCCGTTGATTCCCTTGTTTTCGACGACCGCGAGGAAGTACTCCATCTGCCGGAATTCCACAGTTCACTCCTCTTCCTTGGACGGAACGGCGGAGGTGGCCATTTCCGCAGCCGTCGCGATGAATGCGGCGGCGGCCGGGGATTGCTCGCCCGAGCGATAGACGATGCCGACGTCGCGTGTCAGCGGCGGATCGAAGGAGAAGGCGCAGACGTCTGTCATCTGCTGCTGTGCAACCCTTCTCGGCACGACAGTGGCGCCGATTCCGCGGCGAACCAGTTCCCACGTGGTCACAGGGTGGACACAGTCCACTACTACGTTCTCGGCGCCTTCGCTGAGTAGACCCCGGAACTGATTCGATTGATCACCGAGATCGACCACCAGCGGCAAACTGTGCAAGAGCGTTCGCGGAACCGGATCCGCCAACGGCGTTGCAAGCCGGCCGGACAACGACGCATGGGTGGCGAGTACCAACTCCTGAGCGGCAATCGGAGCCGTGACCAAACCTTCGTACCCGATACTCAGATCGCTGACGCCGACCTCGGCCGACCCTCGCCGCAACGCATTGTCGACCCCGGCCGGCCCGTAGGTGTCGAGGACGCGCACGACGATCTTCGGAAAGTTGGCCCGGAATCGACGAACTAACTCGACCATCGGATCGATGGAGAACGCCGAGTACGAGACGACGTCTACCCGGCCGAACTCGAGTTCGCGAACGGCGGTCACTTTAGCCTTCGCGCGCTCGACGTCGGCAAGGATTCTCCTGGCCGCGAGATCGAACGTGCGGCCCGCGTCGGTAAGAACCAACCGCCTACCGGTCCGATCGAACAGCGTGGCGCCGAGTCGACGCTCGAGCGTGCGAATTGCCTGTGACAGCGAGGGCTGCGAAATGTAGAGAGCCTGAGCGGCCTTCGTTATCCCACCGTGGTCGACGACAGCGACGAAGTAGGTAACGAAGTGCAGATCCACTCATCCATCATACGACCAGCGATCTGACGCTCACTCCACTCGAGTTAGCCCTGGTACGGCCCACTCTCCGGTGAAGACCGGCTCCCGCTTTTCCACGAAGGCACGAACCGCGTCGGTAGCATCCGTCGCAAAATTGACCGCTTGCGCCCTCGCCTCGTTGTCCAAGGCTTCCCGCAACGAGAGTGAAGTGTGATGTTCGAGCATGGCGGCAGACTGACTCAATGCGGCTGGCGGACCGTCAGCGAGCCGCTGCGCAAGCTTCGACGTGTGTTCGTCCAGTTCACCCGGCCCGACCAGATAGGTCACCAGCCCGAGCTCGTAGGCTTCCTGTGCGTCGATCGTCTCGGCGAGCATCACCAGTCGCTTCGCTTGCTGGAGGCCGACCAGTCTCGGCAGGATCCACGAACCCCCGAAGTCGACAGACAACCCCCGTTTGGCAAAGATCTGGCTGAACTTCGCACCCTTGGCTGCCACGACGAAGTCGCAGAGCAACGCCATGTTCCATCCGGCTCCGACGGCAAACCCGTCGACCTTCGCCACCAGAGGCTTGGGAAACTCACCCAGTGCGATGGCCGTTGCGTTGATGACACGCATGCGATCGAGCGGGTGCGACGAGCCGCGTTTGTCCAGATCGGAGCCCGCACAGAAGGTCCCGTCCGCGCCGGTCAGGATCACAGAGCGAATCTGCGAATCCTCTTGAAGTTCGAGGACTGCTTCACGTAGAGCGATCCAGGCGTCGAGATCGAGAGCGTTGCGGCGGTGCGGCCGACACAGAACAATCGTCGCGACAGCACCGTCACGTTCGATGCTTACGGCCGCGCGCTCGATCGTCTCGGCACTCATGAACCACTCCACACGGGAGAGCGCTTCTCGGCAAATGCCGTTGCACCTTCCTTGGCGTCACGTGAGGTGAAGACCGGATCGATGAATTCGCGTTGCGCGACAAAGGCATCCGGGTCGGTGTACTTGGCGGACATTGCCAGTACCTGCTTGGTCGCGCGAACAGCCAGTGGACCGTTTGCCGCTACTCGGGCCGCAAGCTCGCGTGCGACGGTCAGCGCCTGTCCAGGTTCGGCGAGCCGATTGACCAAGCCGTGATGATGCGCCACGGTGGCACTGAGCGGATCCCCCGTGATCGCGATTTCCATGGCCAACTGATACGGGAGGATCTTGGGCAGACGCAGAAGGCCACCGGCGGCCGCGGCAAGTCCCCGCTTCACCTCGGGCAAGCCGAATTTCGCGTCGGTGGACGCCACGATCAGATCGGCTGCCAACGCCAGTTCGCACCCGCCGGCGAGGGCCCACCCCTCGACGGCTGCGATCAGCGGCTTCGACGGCGGAGCCTCGGTCAGACCGGCAAAACCACGACCGGGCAGCGATGGCCGTTCCCCTCGCGCAAATCCCTTGAGATCCATACCAGCGCAGAAGGTTCCACCAGCTCCGGTCAGAATGCCGATGGTGAGATCGGCCCGTTCCTCGAACTCGTCGATGGCCGCAGCCAAGGCTTCGGCAAGTTCGAGATTGACCGCGTTCTTGGCCTCGGGACGATTGAGGGTGATGACGGCAACGCCCTCGGCGAAGTCGGTGAGCACGACGCTCATGTTCGGTTCCTACTTCCGTGATGAGATTCTTGAAAGGTCACTGCGCGCGAATGCTCCAGCGCACGGGTGTGCCGCCGGACGGTGTCACGATCTCCCGCTTGGCCAAAACAACGAGATGAGCATGGGTTTCGCGGACTGCCAAGCGAAGTAGTCGCGGCGACATCTGTTCGAACGGGCGAGACCAGGAGATCGTGCGTGAGAGTTCCCAGGCCGTGGATTCGGGCTCATCCTGAACCGCAGCCACGATCTCCGCCAATCGCTCCTCGTGGTGCCCCATCAATTGACGTGCACGATCGGCGATCCCACGGAATCGATATTCATGTGCCGGAAGCACTTCGCACTCGCCCAGTGTTGTCGTCGCCTCGAGCGAGAGAAGATAACGATGAAGCGGGTTCTCGAGTTCACCGGGAATCGTGGAGATGTTCGGGCTGATCCTCGGCAGCATGTGATCGCCGCTGAACAACAAGCCTCTGTCCTCTTCCACGAAGCAGAGATGTCCGGGAGTGTGCCCCGGTGTCCACTGAGCCCGGAGATTCCACCCGGGAAGATCGAGTGAATCACCATCTCCCAGAACAATGTCGATGGTTTCGTGCTCAGCGAACCGCACCAGGTCGACCCGAGACGCGTCGAGCACTTCGGCCGGTGCGCCGAGTTCGGACAATTGCAGGTTCCAGCCACTGATGTCGTCGCGGGTCTGCTCGGGACCGTGGTATCCGAGGAGCGTCGCGTCGGCCACGTGCATCGCAAGCGTTGCGCCGCTGACCTGCCGAAGACGCGGCGCCAGACCGAAGTGATCGGGATGCAGGTGCGTGATTGCCGCATAGCGCACTTCGGAAACGTGGTATCCGATCGATGCTATGCCGTCGACGAGAGCCTGCCACGACTGTTCGTGATCCCAACCGACGTCGATGAGGGCAAGTCCGTCGTCGAGCGCGAGTGCGTAGACGAGCACGTAACGCAAAGGGTTGTCCGGCATGGGAACAGGGATCGACCACAGTCCGTCCCGCACCTGTTCCACCGGTGGAAGGACTTTGTTCGCCCACGCCTCACGTTGTGCGACACCGACGTCTTCGGTCACGATCATGATGCTTCTCCGCTCGCGTTCAGCATGGTCCGCAGGCTCGACTTGAGCAGTTTCCCGCTCGCGTTGCGAGGCAAGGAGTCCACGAAATGGATCTGGCGAGGTTTCTTGTACGACGCCAACTTCGCTGTGCTGAACGCGATCAACTCGTCGACGCTCGGCACGTCGGCACCGTCGACCAGTTTGACCACCGCGGTGACGGATTCACCCCAGCGCTTGTCCGGAACCCCGACCACCGCGACCTCGGCAACCGAGGGGTGTTCGGCCAGAATGGATTCCACCTCGATCGGATAGACGTTCTCACCGCCGGTGATGATCATGTCCTTGAGGCGGTCGGTGACGAACAGATACCCCTCGTCGTCCAAATGGCCGGCGTCGCCTGTTCGGAGAAAGCCGTCCTGAGTGAACAATTCCGCGGTCTCTCGGTCACGTCGCCAGTACCCGCGAGTGTTGTTTCTGCTGCGCGCAACGATCTCACCGGATTTGTTGGGCGGCAATACCTCACCAGTTGTGACGTCTCGAATGGAGATCTCGACGCCGATCATCGGTTTTCCCGCCGAGCGGAGCAACTCCGAACGCGGACCGCTCACATGATGGTCGAAGGCACGAAGGACGGATACCGAACCCGTTGTCTCGGTCATCCCGTATCGCTGGACGAATTTGCAGTTCAAGACAGTCATCGCATGAGCGAGGAGTGCCGGAGTGATCGGCGACGCCCCATAGGCGACCACCTCCAGGCTGGTCAGATCGAAACTGTCGAGAGTGGGCAGATCTACCAGCGTCTGAATGACGGCAGGCACCAGAAATGCGTGGGTGACATGGTGAGTCGCGATGGCATCAGCGACCCGAGCCGGCGCCATGTCTCCGAGCAGCACCAATGGCACGCCGGCCGACAAGCACGTACTCATCCAGCCGGCGCCGGCGATGTGAAAGAGGGGAAGTGCGTCGAGTGCGACTGCATTCGAACCGAATTCGTAAACATCGAACCCCTCGGGCTCGTTGTACAGATTCCGGTGCGTGGCCACGACGCCCTTGGGCCGGCCGGTTGTCCCGGAGGTGTACAGCTGCAGAACTGCTGCGTCCGGATCGTGCCCCTGTCCGGGGTCGACGCCGTTACCGGAGGCCACGAACTCCGCCCAGGTTCGCGAATCCGGCAGGTCCCCTGCAGCTCCCACGGTTATGACCTCGATCTCCGGCAACGCTGCGGACATCGCCGCCGCCCCCGCGGCGAACTCGTCATCGACGATCAAGACGTCGAGCTCCGCATCCTCGGCGATGTCGACGAGTTCGAGTGGGTTGAGCCGCCAGTTCAACGGGATGAACACAGCGCCTGCCTTCGCACACGCGATGAAGGTTTCCGCACCTTCGAGCCCCATCCGCAGTAGCGCACCGACGCGAGCACCGGCTGCGGTCACTTCTGCCAGCGCGCTCGCCAAGGTACTGGTCTCGCCATCCAGCTCAGCCCATGTCAAAGTTCGGTCGCCGCACGTGATCGCCGGATCGGACGGCCGTGTCGACGCCGAGTGGCGTATCCGGTTGGGTAGGTGAAGCTCGCTCACATCACGCTCCTGTGTTCCAGGTACTCACCGAGCACGAACCGCGGTCGGTGGTACTGGAACAGTCGACCATCGCTATGGCCTGCGCCACAAAGACGAGAAGGCGCACAGAGCCATAGCTGAGACCTATGTCTGCAGGTCGCAGCAAGTCACCGCCGCCAAGGTCGGTCATCTGGGAGAATTTGCCAGATGCAGGCACCCGGGATGGACATACGCAGCGCGCAGTATCTCGTCGCCGTCGTCGATCACGGCAGCGTCACCGCCGCCGCGGACGTCCTGCGTATCTCGCAACCGTCACTCTCGCAGGCCGTACGCAACCTCGAACGAGCACTCGGAGCCACACTCTTCGAGCGCACCACTCGCGGTCTGGCTCCCACCACAGTCGGACTGGCAATTACCGATTCTGCACGTGCGTTGCTCGCCGACGTTGCTCGGGCCGAAGCCGCGGTGGCCGCAGTAACCGCTTTGCGCGCCGGCGAACTCGCCATAGCTGTTCAGTCCGATCTTGCCATCGACCCTGTCGCAGAGGTCGCCGGACGCCTCCATCTGACGGCGCCCGGAATTCGGTTCTCCACGAACGCCGTCCCGAACGCACAGGACGTGCGCGCGCTGGTCAGAGCGGGCACGTGTGAACTCGGGTTTCTCGAGACCCACCCGGGTACCGATGTCTCCGACGGGCTTCGAGAAATTGCCGTGAGTACCCAGGAAACGGTCTTGTCGATCCCCGTTCGCCTGGCCACAGACCTCCCCGATCCGGTTCCGCGCGCCGTGGTTGCGCGCCTGCAGATGGTGGTCGAGGCATCGACATTTCGGCGCGGGCGTTCGATCGACGGCGATCTGGAGCTCACCAACGTCGTCGTGGAAGTACCTGATCGCCTTGCCGTCCGGGAAATGGTCGGGCAAGGTGTAGGCGCCGCGCTGCTGCCCAGATCGATCGCCGAACAAGACTCCCCAGCATCTGAGGTTCGCTCGCTTCTCCCACCGATCACGCGGCAGACGATCTTGGTCTACCGCGACGGCCCGCTCTCGCCGGCCGGGTCTGCGTACATCGAGAACGTCTCCACACGTCACAAGCCGCCTACGAACAGCCTGCCCAACGGCGAGAGCGTCTCCGGATCGAACTCGATGCCGTAATTCAGTGAGATCGCCGGCTCCACCGGAAATATCTCCGCGCCGGACGCGACCGATCTCTCGGCCAACGAACGCTCCATGAATGCCATGCCCAAACCCGCAAAGACGAACGCGCCGACGGTCTCCCGCTGCGCCAACTCCGTCGACATCCGAGTCCGGGCCCCGGCGGCCTGCAGAGACGACTCGATGGCAAGCCGAGCCCGCGAGTGTTTGAGCACACCCACCACGGGGAGATCGGGCAATGCCGTCAATGACACCGGCTCTCCCGCAGCGGGTTTAACACCATTCGGCCAGACGTCAGGATGAACCCCCGACGGCACTGCCAGCCAGTATTCGTTCACCCCGATCACTTTCGTGGACAGCGCCGACATGTCGGGTGGCCAATAGCTGAAGACCACCTCGCATGCGCCGTCTGCCAACACCTGCTCAGACGTTGCGCCCTGCGGCAGTTCACCGACCCGAACGGTCACAGCAGGCCACCGCTCACGAAAGTCCGCCACGATGCGTGCGATCGGACCTTCGAGACCATGTGCCGCGGAGCAGATGTCGAGCCGCCCACGAGGCTCGTCGGCCGTCCCGGTCGCGACATTGAATGCGGCCGCACTGCTGCGCATCATCTGCCTCGCCGGCCCTACCAACGCCCGACCTGCCGCCGTCAGAACCAAACCGCGACCGACACGGTGAAACAATTCGACTCCGAGTTCACGCTCGAGACCACGAATACCCTGCGACAGCGACGGCTTGGTGACCGACAGATTCTGCGCAGCCGTCGACAAGGACTCCCCACCAGCAACGGCAAGGAAGTACTCGATCTGACGTAGGTCCACGCCATCGACTTTGCCATAAGCGCAGCCGACAGTACCGCCGGCAAGCGCGGACGGTGTTCATACACGCTTCACTAGTCGGACATACAGGACACACCTTTTTCTACCCGGCGCCACCTAGCGTAATTGGTCCAGACCAATTACGGATGGGTCTGAACCACCGCGTCGAAGACAAGGAATCCTCGTGAGACGTACGACCATCGCGATAGCAGCCGTGACCGCGGCTCTCGCCGTTCCCGGCATCGCCCCCGCCGAATCCCAAGCCGAACCCAGCTGGGGCAGTTCGTCCTTCGAATGGGGTAGCTCTTCGGGCGAGAACAACACGCCGCCCGCAGCGCCCGGCGTCAGCGTCCCCGGCGGACGGTACGAGCACCCTGTCGATCTGACCTTCACCGCCGAGCGCGGCGCCACCGTCCGCTACACCTTGGACGGAACGACACCCACCACCGACAGCCAAGCTGCCACACCGGGACGTCCGCTGCAGATCGCACAGGACACCAACGTCACTGTCGCCGCTTTCCGCGGCGATCACGCGAGCGCGGCCGTCTCGTTCGGCTACCTGATCAAGACCTCGGAGAAGCCGCTGGCTCAGGTCGTCGTGATGTCCGACGTCCACGTCGGCGACCACGCGAACAACGACAAGAAGTACGAAAGCTTTTTCGACACAATCGGTTCCATCTTCCCGAAACCCGACGCGATCCTCTCCAACGGCGACATGATCAACGACAACGGAGACGGCAAGGGGCCTGACCACAAGATCGTCGCAGAAATCTTCCAGGCAAACCTCGCCAGGAAGGGCATGAACGACACACAACTCCTGATCTCCAACGGCAATCACGATGCAAGTCTCGCGGCGATCAGAGCCGGATATCCGGCGGAGTGGTTCCCGGATTCCGGTGGCGGATACTACGAGTCCGACGTCAGCGGTGTCCATCTCTTCACGGTCAACACCGAGACATACAACAATGATTCAGCGCAACGTAGTTGGCTGAAGTCCCGCCTGACCGAAATCACCGCGGAGTCCGGGAACCTGACCAAGCCGATCCTGGTCCAGGGACACCGACCGGCAAGCAACACAGCCATGGACGGCCAGCAGGCGTCGAACCCTCGACTGACCGAAGACTTGAGCGCCTTCCCTCAGGCAATCTTCTTCTCCGGGCACTCGCACCTGAACAACAACGACGACCGGTCGATCCATCAACGCGACTTCACGGCGGTCAACGACGGCTCGATGTCGTACATCGAAATCGATCACGGCTACCAGATGGTGACCGAGTCCGGTCTCGCGAACCGTTTCGAATCACCCACTGCCCAAGCGCTCTTCGTGGAGGTCTACCAGGACCGCACGGAAATCAACCGCATCAACATGGCGGCAGACAAGCACGACATCTACACCGGAGGCGCGTGGTCAGCCAACTGGCAGCCGCCGTACTCGAGCGCGGGCACGCTGAGCGGTTCGGGGTGGACGGTCGAACTCGACGGGTCGACCAACCAGCAGATCAAGGACAACTTCCGCTACACCTCGGGTGCACGAAACACGAATGCACCGGAATTCACCACGGCCACCCCACTCTCGGTGAGCACCGGAGCGAACGGTGAAACTGCGCTACGGATCGCGCAGGCGAAGGACGACCAGATGGTCCATCACTATGCCGTCGAGATCACGGACACAGCCACCGGAGCGAAGGTGGTCTCGTCGAAGGTGCTCTCCGACTTCTACTTCATGCCACGGCCGAACAGCCTCGACATTCCGATTCCCGATGCCGCAGCGGGCACCGCATACGAAGCCCGCGTCGAAGCCGTTGACGCATACGGCAACCGGTCACCGGTGACAACCCTGGCCTTCACCCGCTGACCCGACACGACAAAGCGGCACCGCGCATGTTCGCGGTGCCGCTTCTCGGCTCAGTTGTACGTGCGAAGCAGGCCCTTGCTGATGATCTGCTTCTGGATGTCGCTGGTGCCTTCACCGATCAGAAGGAACGGCGCCTCACGCATCAACCGCTCGATCTCGTATTCCTTGGAGTAGCCGTATCCACCATGGATACGGAAGCTGTCCTGCGTGACCTCCGAGCAGAATTCACTCGCCAGATACTTCGCCATACCCGCTGCGACGTCGTTGCGCTCACCCGAGTCCTTGAGCCTGGCAGCGTTGACCATCATCAGATGCGCCGCTTCGACTTTGGTGCCCATTTCGGCGATCCGGAACGCGATGGCCTGATGCTCGGCGATCGGCTTACCGAACGTCTCGCGCTGCTTGGCGTAGGTGACAGCCAGTTCGAAAGCGCGCTGGGCGATTCCGCACGCACGCGCGGCGACGTTGACCCGGCCGACCTCGACGCCGTCCATCATGTGCCGAAATCCCAAGCCGGGAATGCCACCGAGGACCTCTTCGGCTCCGATCTCGAAGCCGTCGAAAATCATCTCCGTGGTGTCGATTCCCTTGTAGCCCATCTTCTCGAGCTTGCCCGGAATGGTCAGGCCCGGGAGTACCTCGCCGAAACCTGCGGGCTTCTCGATCAATATCGTCGTCAGATTGTTGTGCGGCTTCTCCGCGCCCTCGTCCGACTTGACGAGGACTGCCACCAACGTCGACGAACCACCGTTGGTCAGCCACATCTTCTGGCCGGTGATCACGTAATCGCCGGACTCCGTACGCTTCGCCTTGGTCGATATGGCAGCAACATCGGAACCCAGGGCCGGTTCCGACATGGAAAATGCGCCGGTGAGTTCCCCGGACGCCAGACGTGGCAGGTACTTCGCCTTCTGTTCCGGCGTCCCGTGCGCGGAGATCATGTGAGCCACGATGAAATGCGTGTTGATGACGCCGGACACGCTCATCCATCCACGGGCCAGCTCTTCGACGCAAAGCGCGTAGGTGAGCAATGATTCGCCGATACCCCCGTACTCGGGGTCGATGGTCAGTCCGAACAGACCCATGTCCTTCATCTGCTTGACGATGTCGGTCGGGTACGTATCGGAGTGTTCGAGCTCCTGCGCCGCGGGGATGACCACACGATCGACGAACTCGCGTACCGCCCCGACGATGTCGCTCTGGGTCTCGGTCAATCCCGCCGTCTGCGCCAAACGAGTCACTGTTCCACCTGTCTGTCGGTACTTCGTGCTCTCCTGTCGACGAAACTGATTCGACTCCAGGAACTTTCACCCCACCGCGACATGTGTGCGGCAGAGACGCTGCATCCATTCAATCCCCGAACGGTATATGTGTCAAAGTCGATTTCGCATACGAACCGTATGGCGGAAACTATGTCCGAACAGGTCGTTCCTGCTGTTGACAACCGCGCCACGCGTGCTGGATATTCGAGTGGCCAGGTCGCTATGGGGCCCTTCGATCGGCCCGTTCACGCGACGCATTCCCCACCTCTCCTCGAGACAGGCGCATTCCATGCACGACGCAGTCATCTGTGAACCCGTTCGCACCCCGGTGGGCGGATTCGGCGGAGTCTTCAAGGACGTTCCCGTCACCACTCTCGCCAGCACTGTTGTGCGTGGCCTCGTCGAACGAACCGGCATTGCGTCCACCGATGTCGACGACGTCATCTTCGGTCAGGGTTACGCCAACGGAGAGGCCGCGGCCATCGGACGAATCGCGGCACTCGACGCCGGTCTGGACGTGTCCGTTCCCGGAATACAACTCGATCGCCGTTGCGGTTCGGGATTGCAGGCGATCATCTACGCCGCGATGCAGGTACAGACCGGGATGAGTGATCTGGTCATCGCCGGCGGCGCCGAGAGCATGAGCGGAACCGAGTTCTACTCCACCGATATGCGTTGGGGCACAAAGCGCCCTTCGGTCGAGTTCCACGACCGATTGGCCAAACCGCGCACGAACTCCGGCGGAGTCAACTTCCCGGTCGAAGGCGGCATGATCGAGACCGCCGAAAACTTGCGCCGGGAGTACTCGATCACCCGCGACGAGCAGGACCGATACGCGGTGCGATCGCACGAACGGGCCGTTCATGCCCAGGACAGCGGGTATTTCGACGACGAGACCATTCCCGTTTCGGTGCGCGGGCGCCGTGGTGAGCAGACAGTCGTCACTCGCGACGAGCATCCACGCCGAGGGATTCAGCTGTCCGATCTTGCTGCACTGCGCCCCATTCGAGGTCGAGTCGACCCCGAAGCCACAGTCACCGCCGGAAACGCCTGCGGCCAGAACGACGCCGGAGCCGCGGCCATCGTCACCACTGCGGCCAACGCCGAACGCCTTGGCCTGCGACCGTTCGCGAAACTGGTCAGCTGGGGTGTGGCGGGTGTGGAGCCGAACCGGATGGGCATCGGACCGGTGCCTGCCGTGGCGAAAGCTCTCTCCCGTGTCGATCTGTCGCTCGACGACATCGACCTCATCGAAGTCAACGAGGCATTCGCCGCACAGGTTCTCGCGTGCGCCAAGGCTTGGGGATTGAGCGCGCAGGACATCGAGGAGCGCTTCAACGTCAACGGTTCCGGGATCTCGCTCGGACATCCTGTCGGTGCCACCGGTGGGCGGATCCTCGCCAATCTGCTGCGCGAACTCGACCGGCGCCAGGGACGGTACGGGATCGAGACCATGTGTATCGGTGGCGGACAAGGGATTGCAGCGGTGTTCGAGAACCTGCGACGCTAGAAGCGTTAACCGATCGATCCGTCGCGGCGAAGGTCCGCGATCTGGTCTCCCGTACGCCCCAACTCGGCCAGCAGAGAATCCGTCTGCTGGCCGAGTGCCGGAACGTCACCCATGCGCATTTCGACGTCCGAGTACGTCATCGGAGGCAGCACGGCATCGATCGGTCCGTTTTCGGTGCCCACGGACCTCCACCTGGCACGCTTCTCCAACTGCGGATGTTCCAGTAGACCGGCCATGTCGTTGAGTGCAGCGGCCGGGACACCGGCGGCGGCAAGGCGTTGATCCAGATCTGCCGTCGAATACAGACGAGTCAGGGAACCCACCAATTCGTCTACCTCGCCGCGATTTTCGACGCGCACGATGTTGGTGGAAAAGCGCGGATGGTCGACCAGATCCTCTCGCTCGAACACGTCCACCATCAGTGCACGCCATCCACGATCGTTCTGGACGCCGATCAGGATCTCGCCGTCGGCCGTGGGATACGAATCGTAGGGAACGATCGCCGCATGGCCGAGACCGACCCGCGGAATCTGCTTGTCCGCATACATTTTCATGTACATCGGATGCCCGAGCCACTCGACGGTGGAATCGAACATCGAGACCTCGACGAGCGCTCCCTTACCCGTTCGCTCTCTACGGAACAGGGCGCTCAGAATCGAAGTCAGCGCGTACATTCCTGCGGCGATGTCCGAGACCGGGATACCCGTCTTGGTGGCCGTCTCCGGTGTGCCTGTCACGGAGATCATTCCGGTCTCGGCTTGGACCAGCATGTCGTACGCCTTGCGCTCGCGCCGCGGGCCGGCACTGCCGTAGCCGGACATGTCGATCACGATGAGCCGTGGGTATTTATCGCGCAGTTCCTCCGCGCCGAACCCCAGTCTCGCGGCAGCGTCGGGAGCCAGGTTCTGCAGGAACACATCGGCTCGCGCGACCAGATCGAGAAGGATCTGCCGGCCGGCTTCCGACTTCACATCGACGGCGATCGATTCCTTGGAACGATTGAGCCACACGAAGTGTGATGCCTGACCGTGAACCGCCTGGTCGTAGTGACGCGCGAAGTCACCCTCGCCGACGCGTTCTATCTTGATCACCCGCGCACCCATGTCCGCGAGATGTCTGGTGGCGAGCGGTGCCGCCACCGCCTGTTCGAGTGCAACTACGGTGATTCCGTCGAGCGGAAGATCCGAGTTCGGCTGTCCCATGTCAGTAGTCACCCCAGAAGTTTTACACCCAGAATTCTCACACTCTGAATTCTTGCACTCGAACAGGACGGATCAGATGTGGCGGCCGCCGGTGATCTCGAGAACCGTGCCGGTCATGTAGCTCGAGAGGTCGCTCGCGAGGAACAGTACAACCGAAGCAACCTCCGAGGGCTCGGCCGCACGCCCCATCGGGATCTCGGCAAGCTTCTCGTTCCAGATCCGTTCGGGCATCGCCTCGGTCATCGCCGTGCGGACAAGTCCGGGCTGAACTGCGTTGACGCGAACGTTCTTGAACGCGACCTCCTTTGCCGCGGCCTTCGTCAGACCGACGATGCCGGCCTTGGCGGCCGAGTAGTTGGTCTGCCCGAGCATGCCCACCTTGCCGGAGATCGACGAGATGTTCACGATTGCGCCCGTCTCACGCTCGCGCATGCGGGCGGCGGCAGCGCGTGTTCCGTTCCAGGCGCCCTTGAGGTGAACCGCGATCACGTCGTCGAAGTCCTGCTCGGTCATCTTCCGCATCGTGGCGTCGCGCGTCATGCCGGCGTTGTTGACCATGACATCGACTGGACCGAAAGCACTTTCGGACAGATCGAGCATGGCCTCGACCTGTCCGGAATCACGCACGTCGCAGGAAGCGAAACGGGCGACCGACTCTCCACCGAGTTCGGCGACCGCAGCCGTTCCGACGGTTTCGTTGATGTCGCCGAGAACGACGGTCGCGCCTTCCTTGATGAAGGTGCGCGCAATTTCGAGCCCGATGCCCTGCGCTCCGCCGGTCACTACCGCAACCTTGCCGTCCAACAATCCCATGTCCACTCCGTTCGTGAGGTTAAAGCTCGTCAGGTAAAGGTGTCAGCGCTGGTTTTGCTTTTTCGCTTGCGCCACGAGCCCACCGCCGAGAATCAGTCGCTGGATCTCGCTGGTTCCCTCGTACAGGCGCAACAGGCGAACTTCACGGTAGATGCGTTCGACCGGCACACCGCGCATGTACCCGTTGCCACCGTGGATCTGCACGGCGAGATCAGCGACCTTGCCCACCATCTCGGTGCAGAAAAGCTTTGCCGCCGAGGGGCCGAGACGTCGATCCTCACCGCTGACGTACCGCGCAGCCACCTCACGCACCATCGCACGCCCGGCCATGACACCGGCCTGCTGGTCAGCCAGCATCGCTTGAACCAGCTGGAAGTCACCGATAGCGGTGCCGCCCTGTTCCGTGACCACGGAGAACGCGACAGATTCGTCGAGCGCTCGCTGTGCTGCTCCCACCGAGAGCGCCGCGATATGGACTCGTCCGCGCGCGAGAGACGTCATCGCTGCGCGGTATCCGGTGTCCTGGTCGCCACCGACGAGGGCCGACTCGGGAACCCGGACGTTGTCGAAGGTGACCTCGGAGGTCCAAGCACCTTCCTGACCCATCTTCTTGTCCTTGGGACCAACTGTGACTCCTGGCGTGTCAGCCGGAACCAGGAAGACTGCAATTCCCGGACCATCGGAATCCGCCGGGCGAGTGCGCGCGAACACCACGAACAGCTGTGCCAGTGGAGCATTGGTGATGAACCGCTTGTTGCCGTCGATCACCCATTCGGATCCGTCCAGAACGGCCTTGGTCCGGAGGCCGGCCGGGTTTGAGCCCGCGCCGGGTTCGGTGAGAGCAAAGGAAGCCACGACGTCGCCGGAGGCGATGCGCTCGAGCCACTGAGCCTTCTGCTCGTCGGTACCGAAGCCGACCAGCACCTGCCCGGCAATTCCGTTGTTGGTACCGAACATCGAACGCAGCGCCAGGGACGTGTAGCCGAATTCCATTGCCAGTTCGACATCTTGGGTGAGGTCGAGTCCGAGCCCACCCCATTCCTGAGGAATCGCGTAGCCGAACAGCCCGATGGCTGCGGCCTTCTTGCGTATGTCCTCAGGAATGGCGTCGGTGTCGGCAATCTCCTGCTCACGCGGAACTACTTCCTTACGGATGAACTCCCGCGCAGTCGCCAAGATATCTGCGAAGTCATCTGCATCGACCTGCATTCCCACCACTCACCTTGCTGTTTTCCGAAGTCCATGCCGTCCTCCGAAGTCAATACCGTGAGGCAATCGGAGTCAAAGACCTGAAAACGAACCGAAGGTAAGGCAGAACCTATAGCAGGTGTCAGACGGTGCGCAGTTCCCGCTTGAGCAGCTTTCCGCTCTGATTTCGCGGGAGTTCGGCCACGAAACGCACGTGCTTGGGGACCTTGAACGGGGCAATTCGCTCCTTGACGTGGGCAATCAACGCCTCAGGCGTCAACTCGTCGTTGCCGTCCTTGAGCACGACGATCGCGGTGACGGCCTCGATCCACTTCTCGTCGGGCGTACCGATCACGGCAACTTCTGCCACAGCCGGGTGTGTGTAGACCACATCTTCGACCTCGCGCGACGCCACCAGGATGCCGCCGGTGTTGATGACGTCCTTGATTCGGTCGACGACCGTGATGAACCCTTCTTCGTCCCGCACGACAAGATCGCCCGAATGGAACCAGCCGTCACGGAAGGCCTCGGCGGTGGCTTCCGGATTTTCCCAGTAGCCGTTGCACAGCTGCGGTGAGCGGTAGAGAACCTCACCGGACTCACCGTCGGCAACGTCGTTTCCGTCGGCGTCGACGACACGGGTTTCGACGAAGAACACCGCTCGCCCGCAAGAAGACGGACGATCAGCATGCTCGCCGGGCTGGAGAACTGTTGCCAGCGGACCGATTTCGGACTGGCCGAAGCAGTTGTAGAAGCCGATGTCCGGGTAACGCTCACGCAGACGATTGAGCACCGTGACCGGCATGATCGAGGCGCCGTACTGCGCCTTCTTGAGCGAAGACAGATCGCGGGTCTCGAGGTCCGGATGGTTGGCCAACGGTACCCACACGGTCGGGGCCAGGAACAGCGATCCGATCTTTTCTGCTTCGACGCGGCGCAGGATCTCCGGGATGTCCGGCGCCTGCATCAGACTGACCGTCGCACCGACGGACAGGTACGGCAGCATGAAGACGTGCATGCCCGCGGAGTGGTACATCGGCATGCAGATCAGCGGGTTGTCGTTCTTGTCGAGCCCGAGCGCGATCACCGAGGACACGTACTCGTGAACCAGTGCGCTATGAGACATCATGGCGCCCTTGGGCTTCGAGGTTGTGCCCGAGGTGTACAGCAGTTGCGCCAGATCCGTCGACGTCGCACGCGGTTCGAAAACAGGCACCTCGCCGGCCTCGCTGATCGTGACCACCGACAGTTCCGCGTCCCGCAGTGCGATCACGTGGTCGAGATCGAGGTCGGAGCGAACCGAGTCGAGCGTCGACGCCAATGCCGGATCCACCAACACCGCGCGGGCGCCTGACTGCGCCACGAGGTACCGGAGTTCCTCCCCCTTGAGTGCGTAATTGACCGGAACATGCACCAAACCTGCTCGCGCACAGGCAAGGAATCCGATTGCATAGGCGTCGGAGTTGGTTCCGTATGCCGCGACGCGGTCGCCGTGTTCGAGGCCCAGACCGAGCAAGTGGGCCGCGACCCGCGTCACCGCGTCGTCGAGTTCGCGGTAGGTGCGAGTGCGATCTTCGAAGACGACGGCTACGCGGTCGGGGTACTTGGCTGCCGAGCGCCGAAGCACTCCGTCGACGGTGTTGGTGCGTGGATCCAGGCTCATTCGCTCAGGTTATAGGACGTCCAACTAAACCGGAAGAGCGATCGTTACTTATTGCGCCATTCAGGCTTTCGCTTGTCCACAAAAGCTTGCATACCTTCTTGAGCGTCGCAGGTCACGGCATTGGTTGCCATCGTTTCCGCCATCGCCTCGTACGCCTGGGCTTGCGGCAGATCGATCTGGTGATAAAACGCTTGCTTACCGATCTTCACCGTCAGGGGGCTGGCCGTCGTGATCTTGCCGGCCAGTTCGCGCACCTCTCGGTCCAGGTCTTCGGGCGCGACGACGAAGTTCACCAGACCCCAGTCCGCAGCGGTGTCGGCGTCGATCGTCTGCCCGGTGAGCAACATCTGCATCGAGCGCTTGCGCCCTACTGCCCTGCTCAGGGCCACCATGGGCGTCGAGCAGAACAGTCCGATCTTGACGCCGGGAGTACCGAAGACAGCGTTCGACGCAGCAACAACCAGATCACACGACGCGGCCAGTTGGCAGCCCGCCGCGATAGCCGGGCCCTGTACTGCGGCAATCACCGGCTGCGGAATCCGCTGTACGGTCTCCATCATCTCGGTACAGCCGTCGAAGATCGCCCGCTCGTCTTCGAGGGTTCTCCCGATCATCTCCGTCAGATCGTGGCCGGCGGAGAACACCGGGCCTTCGGCGCGCACGATCACGACCCGCACGCGCTCGTCTGCAGACAATTCGAGAATGGCAGCCGTCACCTCGCGCATGGTCTCCGCCGAGAGCGGATTGCGCCGCGCCGGCCGATCGAGCGTCAGGAATCCGAGTCCCACCGACTCCTCGACGGAAATCTTCACTGCAGTGTCTTCTACCTGTGTCTGCGACATGTGTTCTCTCTACCAATCGAATCCGTCCCGGTCAACGAGACGAAAGGGGCATCTGTTCGCGCCGCGTCGATACGGTCCGGTCAATACTTCGCCACTACGAGGAGTGCCCATGAGCACCGATGCCGCCGTCACCACCGATCTCGAAGAGATTCTGCGGGCCCAGCAGGAAGCAACTCGCGCCGCTGGTCTTCCGTCCGCGCAGACACGACGCGAGCGCATCCAACGCGTCGTCGATCTTCTGGTGGCAAACCACAAGGATCTGACCGAAGCGATCAACGAAGACTTCGGCGGCCGAATCCCGGCCTACTCGGTGATGAATGATGTTCTGGGATCCATGGTTTCACTCAAGCACGTTCGTGATTCGCTCGAAGAGTGGATGATTCGCTCACCGAGAGCCACCGGGGCGATGCAGGATCAGCTGGGTGCCACGGCGTACGTGTCGTACCAGCCGAAGGGTTCGATCGGCATCATCGGAACCTGGAATGCTCCCCTTTTCACTCTCCTGAGCCCGCTCGCCTGCGCCCTCGGAGCGGGAAATCGCGCCGTTCTCAAACCGTCGGAGATCGTGCCGAACACTGCGGCGGTCCTGGCCGAGGCGGCGCGTCGAACGCTCGACCCCGTGGAGGTCGCGGTGGTGACAGGTGGACCGGAGGTCGCTGATCTGCTGACGTCGCTGCCTTTCGACCACCTCGTCTTCACCGGCAGCACAACCGTCGGAAAGCTGGTCATGGCCAATGCTGCGAAGAACCTGGTGCCGGTCACCCTCGAACTCGGCGGCAAGTCACCGAGCGTCTTGAGCCGCAGTGCCGATATCAGCTCTGCTGCATCACGTTTGGCCATCGCGAAGTCGACCAATGCCGGCCAACTCTGCGTCTCTCCCGACCTGATCTACGTCCCGCGCGAGAACACAGAAGCGTTCATCGACGCGTTCACCGATCAGTTCACCGGACTGTTCCCCACGATCGCCGACAACAAAGACATGGTCTCGATAGTCAGCGATCGTCACCTCGCACGCATCGAGGGGTACATCGCGGACGCGGAAGAGCGTGGGGCACGAATCATCACCGTTCCCGACGAAGAACTCTCCGCAGACACTCGCCGCCGCCCACTGCGAATCGTGGTCGACCCTCCGACCGACGCGCAGATCATGAAGGAGGAGATCTTCGGACCGGCCGTCGTGATCCTGCCGTACGACCAACTCGACAGCGTCGTCGCCGACATCAATTCACGGCCGAAACCGTTGGCGCTGTATTACTTCGGAACCGACCTGGACGAGAAGGAATCCGTACTCGAACGCACCGTCTCGGGCGGCGTCACCATCAACGACGCGATGTCACACCCGGGCCTGAGCGACGCACCCTTCGGCGGCGTCGGAGCTTCGGGTATCGGGCACTACCACGGCCGCGAGGGTTTCCTCGAGTTCAGTCACGCCCGAACGGTATTCGAAGCAGCGCAGCATGACCCGCGCGGTGAATGGGGAATGCTCCCGCCGTACGGTGAGGGTTTCGAGCAGATGATGTTGGCTCAGGTCACGCCCTGAGGCCTCCGGCCCCGTGCGCCTTTTTGGTAGTGCACGCTACCGGAAAGGCGCACCGGCAAGGCCGCGGCTGAGGAACTCCACCAGCTGACCGGGTTCGGTATCCACCGACTCGATCAGTTGGATCAGTTCCCTCTTGTCCTCTGCTGCAAGCGGTTCGATGCCACCGAAGGTGCGCATCGTGGAGCCGGCGGGGAGAACGCGTGCACAGACGAGCGTGCCCGGCTCGAGATTGACTGAGCCCCACTCGTCCGTGACCTTCACCAGATGCCCGTTGCGGACGTCGCTGAGGGTCACCAACTGTCCCGGCTCCGTCGAGGCGACCTTGTACACCGAGCGCGGAATCGACAACCACTGATCGGCCAGTTCGCGTTCGTCGGCAGGCAACAGTTCTCCGCGCCGCTCGACAAATGCCGCGAAAATACCTGCATCGAACAAGGCAGCGTCGACGGCCAATCCGCCTTCGACGGCCAGCGTCAGTGCTTCTTCGCTGTTGAACTGCTCGGCACGGATGAGCGCAAGATCGAACACGGCGTCGAAGTACTCCGGTGTGCGCGAGAACAACTGAGCCTTGACGTAGAGCCAGTTGGCCCGATCATCGAACGTCACCTCGGACTTGCCCAGATGGCAGACCTTGAACTTGCGACCGGAACCGCACCAGCACTTGTCATTTCGGCCGAGTTCGGGGTGCTCGGCCGGGGCATAGCGCTGAAGAACCTCGTGCAGAACCTCGGACTCGCCACCCTCGATCCGGCCGAGAAGTGCCAGCGCGCGGGTCACGTCGCTGCGATCGGCCGCCAGTAGTGCCAGATCGAAGATCGCGGGAGTCCAGTCGGGATCGAGATCGTGCGCCGTTTCGTACGACGCCTCAGCGACAAGGATCTTGCCGAGACGATCCGAAGCCTTGCCTGCCAGCCAATGCGCTGCCGGCTTGACACGACGCGACCCTTTCTCGGCGAGAGCAGTTGCAACAGAATGCAATACGGAATCATGATCGTCGAGTTCGGACAACAGCTCCAACGCTGCCGCAGCCGCGGGCGGCTCGGCGATGCCGGCGAAGGTCTGCGGATCCTCCTTGATCTGCTTGCGCGCCCAGTCCGAGACATCCTCGACGGCTTCGGCTTTCGCGGCCATGACCACATCGACGAAGGCAATCACCGAGGCGGCTTCTTCCGGGTGCAGGTTCTCCCGAACCTCGAGCATGCGGGCTCGGTTCGCCAGGTGGTATGCCTCGAAATCGAATCCGTCGACCGCAACGTAATCACCGTCGCGGACGTAACCTGCCGCCTCGAGCATTTCGCCCAGCGGTGCGGTGGGCTGACGGAACAGCGACGGCTCGTCGAGCATCAATTGCCAGACAATGGCATCGAGGGTGTCAGCACCGATGTCTGCGAGGACCGTCCCCAGGCTCTCGCCGAATCCGGGTGCGGGATCCAGTACCTCGGGGATGGTGCAGAGCGTCAGCTCACGGTCAGCGACGAACAGTCCGATCAAATCGCCCGCAGAACATTCGGCGAGAGTATCGGTGTCGAGGAGAAAACCCTCGTCGTGCGGGAACTCCGGATCTTCGATCCCACGATCAGCCAACAGGTCGTCGTCGATCCCGCGGTGCACGACGCTGATGCCATGAATCTCGTCGTCGTCACGATCGAGGAACACCCGCAGCATCATCAGATCAGGGTTCGCGTCGAGAACGCCGGACTTTATTTCGGCTTCGGTGAGCCGATGGGTCAGCACTCGATGCTCGAACAACGTGTCGAGTGCGGCGTACCGCTCCTCACTCAAGTAGCCGAGCAGTGGGTCCTCGACGTACTCGACGAATTCGGCCATGTCGTCGGCTGTACCGTGGCCGGCATCGGCCAACAGGGTGCCCCAGTCCGCCGCTGTCTGCGGGCCGTGCTCACGCAACAACTCCATCGCGGCTTCGGCGATCAAGTCATTGGCATCCATCGGTTCGTTCACCTATCCAACTTTAACGGGGTCGACTCGATACATCGTCACCGGTCATCGGTCGAGTGATCGGCGCCTCCACGCGACTCGCGGACCAGTTCTTCGGCGTCGAGTTCCTCGGAAGCGAGAACCTCGAGTACCCTCGCAGCCTGCGATTCCGAGGACATGACGACAACGCCCACCGCAAGCGCACCAGTGGGGGCCGTCAGGAGCCTGGCACTGATCAGGTCGCCGGGCTTTCCTTCGACCGGGTGACCAACGGTGACGGTTTCCTCGGACACACGATCGAGCAGCACGACGCCGGTGTCGGAAGTTTCGATCACCTCGTACACCGACCTCCGGACCCCGAGCCACTGTGCGGCTGTCACTACTTCCGCCTCGGGAAGTAGTTCGCTGCGTCTGGCCAGGAAGTCGGCAAAGATCCCACCCTCGAACAGAGCCACGTCCAGTGCCGAGCCGTCGAAGATCGTGGCGGCGATCAGTTCGTCCTCGGAGAGATTCGCGTTTTCGAGATCGTCGAGCCCGGTCACGACGTCGACGAATTCGGAGGCAAACGCAAACAGGCACGCCTTCTTGTACAACCAGCGACCATCTGCCTTGACCGATTCATCGGCCTTTCCGAGGTGGCAGACCTTGTACTTGCGGCCGGAACCGCACCAACACTTGTCGTTTCGCCCGAGTTCCGGGTGATCGACTGGGACGAAGTCCTGCAGTACGGCGTAGAGATTCTCTTCACTTCCGCCGTCGATCCGCCCGAGCAGTGACAGCGCCCGGGTCGCGTCGCCGCGGTCCGACGCGAACTGAGCCAGCTCGAACAAGGCCGGACCCCAACCGGATTCGGCAAGGAGCGCTTTCTCGTAGTGCGCCTCCGCTTCGAGGACGCGCCCCAGCCGATCGACGGCCTTACCGGCGAGCCAATGAGCCGCCGCCCTGACCGACCGTGGCCCTCGCTCGGCCAGTTCGGACGCAAGCGCTTCGAGGATTGCGTCGGTCACCGGGTCCTGATTCCGAAATCCGAGATCGAACACGGCCACTGCAGCACCCGGATCTGCCAGTGAGACAAAGAAGTCCGGGGCGGCGCTGACGTGACGGCGAGCCCAGTCCACGATGTCGAAGTCGGCGATGACGGCATCGGTGTATCCGCGGTCCGCCAGATCGACAAATGCAACAGCAGCGACGGCCTCGTCGTGGGTCAGGTCGTAGGTACTGGCGACCAAAGCTGTCCGAATCTGCAGGTCGTAGGCATCGAAGTCGAATCCCCGCCGAGCCAGTAGTTCACGCTCGTGCTCGTAACCTGCCGCCTCGAAGATCTCACCCAGCGGCGCAACAGGAACCGTGAAGAGAGACGGATCCTCGAGCAGGAGTTGCCAGCACACCGAATCCAGGGCCTCGACTCCGTCCTCCTCGAAGAGTTCGCCGAGCGCCGGAGCAAGATCGGGTTCGTCCTCGATCTCGACCAGACGAAACGCAAGTCTTCCGTCTTCGACTGCCAGGCCGATGAGATCACCGTCGGCGCACTCGCCGAGGGTTCCGGCTGGAAGAACCACAACTCGTCGACTCCGGAAGGGAGCAGCTCCACGTTCCACGGCCGCTTCTTCCGCCAGGGCCACCCGGATCGCCCCGTCCTCGCCGTCGCCGAATGCCAAGATCGGTTCCAGATCGGGGCTCGCGTCGAGGATGTCGGACGCAATCTCGAGCTCGCTTAGCCGGTGAGTGAACACGAGCCCTTCGAGGACCGTGTCGAGGGCGACGTACTTTCCGTTGGGCAGGTACCCGAGCATCGGTTCGGACAGATACTCGAGCACGTCGGCCAACTCGGTCGCAGCTCCGTACTCCTCGAGATGGGTCGCCCACTCTTCGAGACTCAGCGGGCCTTGCTCGCGCAGAACAGCCAAAGCAGCGGAGGCAATGGAACCAGCAGCGTCGGAACCAGCGGTTTCGTCGTCGAAATCAGTCACCCGCCAATGGTAGGCGACTTATTGCAGTCCACTGAGCCCCTCGCCCAGCACGGTCGCACCGAGGATTGCCAGGATGACCGTCATCATCACTGCGTTGTTCGCGGTCATCCATGACTTCGCTGATGCGAGGATCTCGTCGGCTCGCTTGCCGGAGAACACCTTGACCAGGATCGGCGACGCGATGCCGACGCTCGCGATGACCGTGAAGATCACCGCGGCAACAATCTGTTGGGCAACAACATTCGTGGCGACCGCGATAGTGGCCGCACCGGATACCGCCAGCGCTGCATTTTTGGGATTGACCGCCGCGGACAAGAACGCCAACCCGAACGCCTTCCGCGGAGTCAAGCCGTCGATGCTCTTCATCCACTTCGGAACTGTCGGATCACTTCCGTCCCTCGGACGCGCTCGCCACTGCTTGTACGCCAATCCGAACAGAACGAGCCCCAACACGATTCGTACGACGCTCGACCACACCGAAGTCTGCGACGACTCCGACTCCGCAAACGAATAGTCCGCGATCACGATCGTCACCGCAACGACTGCCGAGATTCCGAGGACCCACCCGAGTAGAAAAGATGCCGCCCCTCGATGTGCTCCAGCGGTGATCATGACGAGCACGATCACCGCCATGGGCATCGAGACGAAAAGCAGGCCGAGGGCAATCGGAAGAGACAGACCGATCGCAGCTAGCACCAAAACCTCCAGTTGAATGCAAAATCGACGATCGATTCGAGGTCGAAATCACGACGGCGGAGGCAGCATGACCTCGATGAGATGCGGGCCGGGTTCCGCCAGCGCTGCGGCAAACTGTTCGGCCAACTCCTCCGCTGTGTTCGCCCGCGACGCGGGCACTCCCAACCCCTCGGAGATCTTGACGTAGTCCATGTTCGGAGACGACAGATCCAACATCGACTGTGCGACGACGCCGCCACCTTCTGCGCCGACTCGTTGCAGTTCGCCACGCAGGATGGCGTATGCGCGATTGTTGAGCAGAATCGTCGTGACGTTCAACTGTTCTCGCGCCTGCGTCCACAACGCCGTGATGGTGTACATCGCGCTTCCGTCGGCTTCGAGATTGATCACCGGCCGCTCCGGCGCTGCCACAGCGGCGCCCGTCGCCACCGGGATGCCCTGG
The DNA here is from genome assembly GCF_009707305.1 of Rhodococcus sp. AQ5-07. Taxonomy (NCBI): domain Bacteria; kingdom Bacillati; phylum Actinomycetota; class Actinomycetes; order Mycobacteriales; family Nocardiaceae; genus Rhodococcus; species Rhodococcus sp. AQ5-07. The sequence continues at coordinate 3,964,198 of NZ_CP046099.1, forward strand.
CCGATGGCACCTCCGGTGAGCGTGAGCACGTCGTGGCGCGGCGCTCCGGCAAGGGCAATCGGGATCGCCCAACCGGAAGTGGCCGCCTCGTCGGAGATGATGGAGTCGTCTGGCAGCAGGGCCCCGATCACGTCGGCCCAATTTCGCACGTCGAGAGGCCCGCTCGGCAGCGACGGCCGATTTGCCTCCTGCAGAACGGGTTCCACTCCGGGTGCCACGAGTTCCGCCACTGCTTCCAACGCGCCGACAACATCGTCGCTGACATTCGCCAGCGTTGTCACCGCGGCGCCGTCCGGGACCAGATCGCTCGGTTTTCCGGGATACGCAAAGAACGAGACCGGCGAAACCGCGCCGGCCAGGACGAGCTGAGTTGTTCCGCGAAGTTGTTCGGTGGCGTGCTCGGCGAAGTATCCCAAGCGCTCGAATGACGGTAGTCCCGCACCGCGTTGAAGCCTGGCCGGAAAGGTCTCGACCAGAATCTGTGCACCGGTCGCGACTGCAATTCGGGAAGCGGCGCGCAGTCCGGCTTCGGAACACGCTACGCCGCCCAGCAGTAGCGTGGCGCGCCCCTCGGCATTGAGCGCGCCTACCACCGAGTCGATCTGTGCTGCAGTTACTTCCGCCCGCCCCGGTATGTCTCGAGGACCCGCAAGAACTCCACCTTCGCTCCACGAGACGTCGGCGGGGAGGACAAGTGTGGCAATGCGTCCGGGCGGATCCATGGAGGCGGCAACGGCGTCGGCCGCATCGCTACCGACGGTCGCGGTGGAGTCGGAACGTCGACTCCATCCCTCCAGCCACTCGGTCAGCGCGTCGATATTCGATTCGAGTGGAGCGTCGAAACCGTGGTGGTAGGTCGCGTGGTCCCCGACGATGTTCACGATGGGGGTGTGGGCGCGGCGCGCGTTGTGAAGGTTCGCCAGTCCGTTCGCCATTCCGGGGCCGAGATGAAGCAGCGTCGCGGCAGGCTTTCCGGCGATACGCGCGTACCCGTCCGCGGCACCGGTGACGGCGCCCTCGAACAAGCCGAGTACCGCACGCATCTGGGGAACGGAATCGAGTGCGGCAACAAAATGCATCTCGGACGTTCCGGGATTGCCGAAGCACACCTCGACACCCGAGTCGACCAAGCTCTGGATAAGCGATTGTGCACCATTCATTTCGGTCACCTCTTCTTCATGAAAGCTGCGAAGGCTTCTTGCGCTTCGTCGGATCGCCGCCGTCTCGCGAAATGATCCGACTCCACGTCGATGGTTTCCAGCAGGGCATCGAGATGTGGGCGGCGGAGGAGCATCTTCGTCAGCGTCACCGATTCAGCCGGGGAGTCTGCAATGCGCACCGCGCGCTCCAATGCCACGTCGAGCGCGGTCTCGGCCTCCACAACGCGATTGATCAGGCCAACTTCGGCAGCCTCCTCCGCCCCGAACATTTCTCCGAGCATCAGTAGTTCCGTTGCCCGCTTGAGCCCCGCGATCTGCGGCAACAGGTAACTCGATCCGCCCTCGGGCGAGAGCCCGAGCGGAACGAACGGCAATCGGAATCGTGTACCTCGCCCCGCGAATGCCAAGTCGCAGTGCAACAACATCGTGGTGCCGATTCCGACTGCAAACCCCTCGACCGCTGCGACAATCGGTTTGCGTGCGGTGACGAGTGCGATCAGCAGGTCTTTGGCCTCGCCGCCGTCTCTCCCGGCAGTGTCCTGGAAACTTCCGATGTCGTTGCCGCTGGTGAAGACACCACCGGCGCCCGTCAGCACCGAAACCCGCACTGCGTCATCGTCGTCAGACTCCCGGATCGCGTTCGTCAGTTCGCGGTAAGTCTTGGGGTCGAGCGCGTTGCGCCTCTCCTGGCGGTCCATCGTGAGCAACCGGACTCCCGGTGCGTGCTCCTCGATCCGAACAGTCATCCGTACCTCCGTCGTGGCCGAGAGTCTCGATTCAAGCTACTCGGTCGGGAGTTCAGCGTTCATAGCCCTTGCGCATATCGTCGACGATGCGCGGTCGGTCGAGTGTTGACGGCTCCATTTCCCGCCTCGGGCGATCGCGAGGAAACACCGAGGCCGACGCAAGGGTGGGCTCGTCGAGGAACCGCAGGTTCGGCACATCAGCGGGCAGACGAAGCTCGGGCGGCGTGGAACCTCTTTGCGCGAGCACGTATCCCCAGTCACCGAAGCTCGGCACGAAAACGTGATAGGGCGAGACGCTCAGTCCGACAGCCGATACCGTCGACACCGTTCTCCAGTACGCATCCGGCGTCGAGTACGGACTGCCGGACTGGACGACCATCAGCCCGCCCGGATTCATCGCGGCAGCGGCAAGTCCGTAGAACTCCATTGAATACAAGCGGCCAAGTGCGGGGGTGTCAGGATCCGGGAGGTCGACGATGACCGCATCGAAGCCTGGATCCGGACGCTCGCGCAACCACCGAAACGCGTCGTCGAGTACGACGTCCACCCGTGGATCCTCGAGTGCTCCCGCGTTCAGATCACGAAGACGCGTGTTGGCCAACTCGATGACTGCCGGATCGAGTTCCACCTGAACTATCTGCTCGACGCTGTTCATTCGCAGCACTTCTCGTGCAGCGAGGCCGTCACCTCCGCCCAGAATCAGCACGCGCCGCGGGTCGTTGACCAGGGCCGGATACACCAGCGACTCGGTATACCGATGCTCGTCGACACTGGAGAACTGCAGGTCTCCGTCGAGGAACAGTCGCACGTCGTTTCCCCGCTCGGTGACGACGATTTCCTGGTACACCGATCGCTCGGCGGCCACCACGGGATCGGTGTAGAGCCGCTGCCTCGACGTGGTCTCGATGTCCGAGGCCGCGATCAGCAGCCACCCGATCAAGCTCGCCGCCAACAGCATTGCGACGACGGCGATCAATCGTGCACGCAGGCTGAGCTGCCACCGAAGAAGTATCAGCGCGACAACTGCCGCAGCCACGAGATTGATCATGCCGGTGAGTGCGGCACCGCGAATCATGCCCGCCCACGGCAACAATACGAACGGCCACAGGAGGCCGCCGATCAGCGCGCCGAGATAGTCGGCTGCATTGAGGTTGGCCAATACCTTTCCGGTGCTCTGTGCGTCGTTGTCGCTACGACCGGACTGCAACAGCGTCATCAGCAGAGGCACTTCGGCACCCACGAGGATACCGATCAGCGCGGTCGCAGCCACCAGAACTGCTGCGCTGGAACCGAAGAACGTGAAGGTCACGTACAGCGTGACGGCACTGAATCCGCCGATCAGCCCGAGCAGGATTTCGACGGTCACAAACGAGATGGCCGCATGCCCCAACAGCGGTTTGGCGGCCAGCGCTCCGATACCCAGCGCCGCAACAAATCCCGCGACGATCAACGACGTCTGGGTGATGCCGCCGCCGGTCAGACTCACGCTGAGCGTCAACAGGGCCAGCTCGTAGATCAGGCCGCACGCCGCGCACGCGGCAACAGCCGCAAGGAGAAGCACGCGTGCGCGTGAGCCGAGCATCGTCGAACGCTCGGCAACTTTCACATCGCGATCAGCGGCAACCATCAGGTGAGCGCTGCGGCGTTCACCAAACCGATGGACAACAAGCTCACACCCACCGCCCACGCGGCGCCGCACATCTTCGGATCCTGCACCAGTGCAACCAACTTGCCGGGAAGGAATGCGTTCATCAAACGCAGCGCGATCGCTTGCAACACGATCGCGAACAGTCCGTACACCGCGGAGTCGGCGAGTCCCTGGGCAAAGCCGTCCGAACTGGTCAGGATTGCCGTCACCACGATGATCGCCAGCGCAAGATGGTTGGAAGCCAACAGAATCGCAGCGTTCGGGTTCTTGTCGACGTAAACCTGGTGGCGGAGATTTCCGGGTGTCATAAGGTCGAGGACCAGGAATCCCGTCGCCAGAACCGCTACGCCGACGACGAAGTAGGCGAGCGTGCCGAGAACGCCCCCGACGAGCAATGCCGGATCCACCGTTCCGATCTCGACGGAAGTGGATGCAAAGATGTTCGTCACGCCGTTCTCCTTCTCATTGAGCACTACCGTCATTTGGCACTACCCGAGCCGCCGCTGCCACTACTTCCACCCGCCGGGGATCCCGGGTTGAAGCCCGGTCCCAGGTACGCGTATCCGCCGCTGCGATACGTGCCGTCGATGTCCTCTACCTTGATGGTGCTGCCACCGCCCGAAGCCGAACTGACAGTGACGATGTCATCGTCGTAGCGCAGGTATTCGTTGCCGCCGTCAGCACTTCGCGCCGCTGGTTCGTCCGCGTCGACAATCCGTGAGACGGTCGTGCCCACTGGATCTTTCGACGAGTACAACACGACGTCGCCATCCTGGGACGTCTTGGAATAGTTGTCCGCGATGAAGTCTTTGGCTCCACCACCGCACGCCGACAACATAATTGCGGCTGCCACCATCACCGGAGCAAACCACGTCCGCCCCCTCACGGGCGCCACCTACTGCGCGTCTTCACGATCACTCCTGTCCCCTCCCCCGGGTACAAATGCCAACTCTGCCAACTCCACCCCTGGCGGTCTCGCACGCCACACAACGCGGTCAACGCTGTGTCGTCGCCGGGAAAGGATCCGCAGATCCAACCGTCCTGGCCGGCGGACTCTCTCAACGATGCAGCTTCCGAATCGAATTCGACTCGGTCCAGGATCAGCGACGAAGACTCGAACCGGTAGTTTCCCGTGGACTCCACTGCCGGCAAGGGTTCACCGCCGGCGGCAAGAGCATCGCACGAAACCTGCTCGGTCAGTTCCTTTCCCGACGCCCGGGCCGTCACCACGTGAGATGCCCCGAGCACTCCGAGTGTCAACGTCGCATCGGAGGTTTCGATCACCAACTCGGCGAGGGTCGGCGGCGAGGGAGCTCCCAGCACCAACCCCAGTGCCGAGGCATTCACGTCGGTCGGTTCCACATCGAGTCGATACAGACTCATTCCGGTGGGCCCGAGTGGATGACGGTGAGTTCGCTGCGGGTGACCGCACGTCCCGTGGAAACCTCCCACGACTGTCCGCGCGCCCACTTCTCGAATGCGATCAGCCCGGTCTTGTCGGCGGTCGCGTAGTCCGCGTATTCCATCGAGCCGGAGGGGGCCGTACCCGTCGTACCCTCGGCCGTGAACTTCGCCGTTCCACTTTCGATCTTGCGGTGAACCTTGTCGTCGAGAATGACGTCGCCGTTCGGGACCAGGTTGGTTCCTTCTCGACGCATCCAGAGAGTCATCTCGAGTTCGCCCTCGTCGTCCTCCACTGTCAGCCAACGACGACCGGTCGACCCGTCGAGAAGGTGCTCACGCCAGATGTATCCCTCTTCGTCGAGCGTGATGGTCCCTCGAACAACGTGGTCGATACCCGCGTACGTGATGATGTCGCCGACCCCGATCTTGTGGGGGTCGTACACCTCGGGATAGTCGGCGAGCGGGTCCACGCGAGCATTCGGCTTGCCCTGGCGTCCACGCAGGACCACAAACGCGACGGCAGCGATCACTACGAGTATCAGGACAACTATCAGCACGTTGGTCAACGGTTTCTCCGAAATCGTCTCGGCAGGGTTGCCGCGGGCCATACCCTACCGATCCGTTCTCAGCCTTTTCGGATGAGACTGCCGGCAAGCTGACCCGCCGCCGGCCGGGCAGGTCTCCAGCGCCGCGGGCAGATCGAAAGACTGCCCCGGCGCACCTTTGCGTTTACGCTCAGCCCGAGGAACTCCGCGCGAAAGAAAGCCGGTCGACTGACGATGAGCAAGAACCCGGAGCCGTCTGCCCGCACCGTCATGCACACACCACGATTCTGGTTGACGCCGTTGATAGTGGTCACCCTCTTGATGTCGGCGCTGGCAGCGCTGTACATGGGCGGAATACTCGACCCAAAGAAACACCTGGACCAGTTCCCGATCGCCCTGGTCAACCAGGACGAAGGCGACACCCTCCCCGGCGGCGACCCCGCCGACCGCAAGAATTTCGGAAACGACATCGTCGCCGGCCTCGAAAACGGAATCGACCACCAGAAGATCGACCTGCAGCAGATCGGTATCGCCGAAGCCCAATCTCGGTTGAACTCCGGCACGCTGTACGGCGCGATCGTGATTCCCAGTGATTTCACGAAGAGGACGATCATCCTGGCGGAGGCCAGTGTCGTCGCCGGTGACGTAGAGCAACCGATCATCACGATCTACACCAATCCACGTGCAGGTTCCGTCTCCGCATCTCTGGTCCAGTCGATCGGAACTACAGCCCTCGCCTCGGTCAACAAGAATATGGGCGAGCAACTCACCACCCTGGTCACCCAGCAGTTGGAAGCGGGAGGCACCGGAACCCAGATCTCAGGAGCGAGCCGCCTGCTGCTCGAAAATCCGGTGAACGTACTCACGGTGGCCCACGATCCGCTTCCCGACGGCACCGGATTCGGTTTGGTTGCATTCTATTTCGCGCTGCTGTTGGTCCTTGCGGGATTCACCGGAGCAACCGTGGTCAATTCCTTGGTGGACGGCATGCTCGGATATGCGCCTACCGAATTCGGTCCGCTCTTCGTTCAGAACGACGTTGTGGGTATCAACAGGTTTCGGACGCTGCTCGTCAAATGGGCGTTCATGATCGTGTTGTCCGGCATAGTCTCCGCGTTGTTCCAGTGGATCAGTCGCGCCCTCGGAATGCCGGTCACTCACGGGCTTGCATTGTGGGAGTACGGCGCGCTGGTCATCACTGCAGTCGGCATCACGGCGATGTCGGTGATGGCCGCATTCGGCTCGTTGGGCATGTTGATCAACCTGTTCGTGTTCGTCATTCTCGCGCTGCCCTCGTCCGGTGGCACCATCCCCCTCGAAGCCAGCCCCAGGTTGTATGCCTGGCTGGCGCAATTCGAGCCGATGCACCAGATCTACATGGGTACGCGATCGATCCTGTTCTTCGGCGCACGCGGTGAGGCAGGGCTGCTGCATGCCGTCTGGATGACGTTGGTGGGTCTACTGATCGGCGTCGTACTCGGCATCGTGACCACCCGTTTCTACGACCGCAAGGGCTACGAACGCACCCATCGCCCCAAGGTAGCGTGAGATGGTACCCAGCCGGGATTTGATCGAAACCTGTTGGGCCGATTCAATGTGATTGCGCGTTTCGGGAATCTTCGACCCCCTTCCGCACGTTGTACAACTATGGCTAATTACAAAACAGTCAATCCCGCGACAGGTGAAACCGTCAGGGAATTCGATACTTTGGATGACGCCGGAGTTGAAGCCGCACTTGCGAACACGCATCGCGGCTACTTGACCTGGCGCAACAGTGCGCCACAGCAACGTGCGGCAGTCCTGAGCAGGACCGCCGAACTGTACACAGAGCGGGCGGACGAACTGGCCCGAATGATCTCGTTGGAGATGGGTAAGCCGGTCCGCGAGGCCAAGGGCGAAGTACAACTCTCGGCCGCGATCTATCAGTGGTACGCAGACCACGGTCCGGCGTTGCTCGAGGAAGAACGGCTCGACGTTCCCGGGGCCGAGGAGTCGGTTGTGTACCGGCGACCGATCGGTGCCCTGATCGGCGTCATGCCGTGGAACTTCCCGTACTACCAGGTCGCCCGCTTCGCGGCACCGAATCTCATGCTGGGCAACACGATCATTCTCAAGCACGCGTCCAACTGTCCGCAGTCGGCTCTGCTGATGGAAGAGATCTTGCGACAAGCCGGATTGCCGGACGACGCCTACGTCAACGTCTTCGCGACCAACGAGCAGATCGCGGACATGATCGCCGATCCACGAGTTCAAGGCGTGTCACTGACTGGCAGCGAACGCGCCGGCACCAGCGTCGCCGAAACTGCGGGACGCAATCTCAAGAAGGTCGTCCTCGAACTCGGCGGATCGGACGTGTTCATCGTCCTCGATTCCGACGACATGGATGCCACCGTCAAGTCCGCAACCAAGGCGCGTCTGTCCAATGCCGGCCAGGCCTGCAATGCGGCCAAACGTTTCATCGTCACCGAAGATTTCTACGACGACTTCACCCGCAAATTGGCGACGTCCTTCGAATCCGTTTCTGCCGGTGACCCGTTGGACGAAACCACCGTCCTGGGCCCGCTGTCCTCACAGAGCGCGGCAGACACTCTGATCGAGCAGATCGACGACGCTGTGTCCAAGGGAGCGACGCTGCTCACCGGCGGAAGGAAGATCGACGGCCCGGGCGCCTACGTTCAGCCGACGTTGCTCGCAGACGTGACCCCGGACATGCGGGCTTACAGCGAAGAACTGTTCGGACCTGCCGGCGTCGTCTACAAGGTCAAGTCGGCCAGCGAGGCTGTGGAACTTGCCAATTCGTCGGTCTACGGTCTGAGCGGGTCCGTCTGGAGCAGCGATCTCGATTCCGCCCGGTCGGTCGCTGCCGATCTCGACGTGGGAATGGCGTTTGTCAACGAGCACGGAACGACGTTGCCCGGTCTGCCCTTCGGCGGAGTCAAGCGCTCCGGAGTCGGCCGCGAGCTCGGTCCGTGGGGAATGGACGAGTTCGTGAACAAGAAGCTGCTCCGCGTCTCCAAGAAGTAGCTCGGTGCAAAAGTAGCGCAATACAAAGGAAGGCCCTGATCTCTGTTGAGGTCGGGGCCTTTCCTCATATCCCACGGACCAGCAAGAGCAATGCCCTGGTCACTCGCTTGCCGGAGTGACACTCCCACGAGTGAGGCTCCACCCGAACCTCGTCGCGATGACAGCTGACAGCCTGTAACACCCATCCAGATGAAACCGACCTGCTGGTATGACACTTTCACGAATCGCTCGCACTACCGTGATCGCCGCCGCCATCAGCGCGAGCGCCGCCATCTGTTCCGCGACGTCAGCTTCCGCGGACGTAGTAGACGTCACGGTCCTTCCGGGTCTCAGCAGCGGGCCGACAACACCGTACGGGACGGGCTGCACGTATCTGGTGGTTGCCAGGACAGCAGCGTTGGACGAGTCGAACGTCTCGATTGTCGACCTGAACCGGGCGTCGACCATGTTCCCGCAGGAATTGATCTGGGACACCGTCAATCCCTATTTCACCTTGCCGGTTGTACTCGGCCACGCCGTCACGCTGTGGACTCCGACCGCACCCGGCGAACATTCTCTGATGGCCTACCAGACGTCCGCGGGCGGGCCGGTCACAACGGTCGATGTCAATCCGGCCACCCCGATCGGTCCGGGGTGTGTCGTCGCACCCTGATCCGCTAGCCCTCCAAGAAGTCGACGAGCACCCGGTTGAGTTCATCGGCGGGAACCATCGGAATACTGTGATGTGAAGCATCTTTCAGCACCTCGACACGTGCTGCGGGAATCCTCTCCCGCACCGACTTCGACACCGTTTCCGCATCATGCACCCGTCCGTCCTGTGCGAGGACCACCAGCAACTCGACATCCAGTGCGCTCAAGTCCTCTTTCGAAGGACGTTGAGGCACTACGAGATCGGGTCGCGGTAGATCCGAAGTGCCCACTTCCACAAGAGACAGCCAGTCGGAGTCGATACTCGACTCACCTGTCTCCCACTCCAACAGTCGTCGTCGGCGTGCTCGCGACGGGGACAGCAACAGCGGAAGCGCACGCAGAAGGTAGCCCGCCTTCATGCCGGCGAAACTCGAATTAGGATCGAGCAGAACAAGTTTCCCGACACGATCCGGTCGATGCAGCGCAAAGGCCAACGCAATCATTGCGCCGTAGGAATGTCCGATCACATCGACGGTGTCGGCGCCGGTGCAATCGACTATCGAGTCCATCCACTCGATCAGATCGTCGACGGACTTCATCGGATCACCATTGGGAATGCTGAGTCCGGCATCGCCCAGGGTGTCGACGGCAAAAACACGCCGGGATTTCGACAGCGCCGCAACGTTGTCGAACCACACCGTCGAAGTGGCACCTCCCCCGGGCAGAAGGATCAACGGCCGCGAGTCTTCAGGTCCACAGACGTTCACATGCGTTCGGCCGAACCGGCCTGAGAGATCCACACCCAGCGGTTTTTGCGGCCATTTGGTCAGTACGGCGTCGTATGCGCGATTGAAGTCCATTCCCCACCCCCATTTTCTCTCGACTATCGAGATAGTAGACAATCGAGAGACAACACACCAGGGCTGGAGGCATCCATGAGCGTCGGCGATGCAGAAGACGAAGCGATGGCGATCGTCCACTCGCTTCGCGCACTGACCGTCGACTTGAACGTGGCGGTTTCCGGCTTTGCGAACAAATACAAAATGCACTCCACCGACGTCCGCGCACTGATCTGCCTTCTCGATGCCGAGCGCTCGGACACACCGGCGACGCCTGGTTGGTTGGGCTCACAGCTCGGGATCAACTCGGCGTCGGTGACTGCACTGGTCGACCGGATGGTCAAAGCGGGGCACGTAGCTCGGGAGCGAGATTCAGCGGACCGTCGACGGGTGCTCTTGCAGGTCACACCATCGGCGGTCACTCTGGGCGAGAGCTTCTTCGGCCCCCTCATTTCACGGGCTGCGAGCACCGTCGGGAATTACACCGCGGCCGAGCGAGCTACCATCGCGAGTTTCATCGTGGCGATGCGAGCGGACGTGGAGCGGACTCGAATCGATCGGGAGCCCTCCCTGTGACTCGCATACTTCCCGCGGGAGAACGCGCATTTCTCGTAGACCTCGATTCCGAAGCTGACGTTCTCGCGTTCACCGAAGCACTGACGCGTAACACCCCGGTCGGGGTCGAAGACTTCCTCCCCGCAGCTCGCACGGTCCTGGTCACGTGCACCCAGGCGGCAGATCTCACGTACGTCCGGAAGTGCTTGAACGATCTCGAGCAAACCAATTCTGCCGCGACCACAGACGAGCATTCCGAGACGGATGCACTCACCATCGCCGTCAGGTACGACGGGCCCGACCTCGACGACGTCGCACAGTCACTCGGAATGAGCCGTTCCGAGGTGGTTGCGGCCCATACCGGGGCGATGTGGCGTTGCGCCTTCATCGGATTCGCACCCGGCTTCGCCTACCTGACTTCAGGCGACACTCGGCTCGACGTTCCACGTCGAACTCAGTCGCGAACCGCAGTGCCAGCCGGTTCCGTCGCCCTGGCCGCTGGATACAGCGCGATCTACCCGCGGGCATCGCCGGGTGGCTGGCAGATCATCGGGAGCACCGACGCCGTGATGTGGGATCTGAACGCCACACCACCGGCCGCCGTTCAGCCCGGGTGCCGCGTGCGCTTCGTCAACGAGGACGACCGATGAGCGGTCTGGAGATACTCGACACCGGGCCGCTGAGTTTGATCCAGGACCTCGGACGGACCGGACACCTTCGCTCAGGCGTCGGGGTTTCCGGTGCTGCGGACAGGCGATCGCTCAAACTCGGCAACCGGCTCGTCGGCAACGACGAGGGCGCGGCAGGCGTCGAGGTCCTCCTGGGCGGATTGAGCATTCGAGCGCAGCAACAGGCAACGATCGCGTTCACCGGGGCGCCCGCACAGGCCTACCGCGACGGCATTCCGGTCGGGCATTCGAGCGTGATCGCTCTCGACGTCGGTCAGACCGTCCGCCTCGACTACGCACCGAGTGGCCTGCGGACGTATCTGACCGTTCGAGGCGGCATTGTGGTTCCCGAGATCCTGGGATCGCGCAGCACCGACACCATGTCCGGGATAGGTCCGGCGCCTCTCGAGCCCAAGGTTGTTCTCCCGATCGGGCCTTCGCCGACCGCGTTCTCGCTCGTCGACCTTGCACCAGTTCCACCGATGACAAACGAGACTCTCGAGATTCGAGTCGTATTCGGGCCGCGCGCAGATCGATTCACCAACCCCGAATCGCTCCTGCGGGGGCAGTGGGCGGTCTCCACCGACTCGGACCGAATCGGGGCGCGACTCGATCGTGTCGGCACCGACGAACTGCTGCAACAAACGAATGACGCCGAACTCCCCACCGAAGGCGTAGCGCTCGGATCGATCCAGGTCCCACCCAGCGGCCAACCTGTCGTGTTCCTCGCCGATCACCCGATCACCGGCGGGTATCCGGTGGTCGGAGTGGTCGCGGACGCAGATATCGACCGACTCGGCCAAGCCCGCCCGGGTCAGCACATCCGGTTCGTCGGGGCCTGAGCAGCGCCGAGCGATGGCGTGTCGGACCCTGCCGTCACACTGATGTCGTGCGAGTTGTCCTGGTCCCCGGTAGTACGACGTCCACGGGAGCTGTGACGGCAACTGTCCTACGGACCGATCCCGGTGGAACGCCGCTCGCCGATCCCGTCGAATACCCCGACCTGATCGCAGCGGTGCGCACCATCGAGGAAGCCGAGCACCCGCGGTGGGTGTGGCCGAGTACGGCGACCGTGTACCCACCGCTACTGCGGGCAGGCGTACGGGTTCAGCGGTGCCACGACATCTCCCTGACCCGCGCGATACTCGGAATGCGCGTCGGCAAACCGTCACCGCCTGCCGAGGAGTTCGACGACGATCGACTCGGACTCTTCGACACTGCACCCGTTCTCGATCCTCTCGCCGTCGCCACCGAATTCGCCGATCAGCGCGCAACCATCGGCACGGACGCTCGACTGGACTTGTTGATCGCAGCAGAATCGGCCGGCGCTCTCAGCGCCGCCGAGATGACGCACACGGGCCTGCCGTTCTCGACGCAGAAGCACCGCGAACTCCTCGAAGAACGACTGGGGCCGCGGCCGACGGGATACGACCTCCCCGCACGCATGCAGGAACTTGCCGCCCAGATCAGCGAGGTCTTCGGGCGCACCGTCAATCCTTCGTCTTCGGTGGAGATCACCGAGGCGTTCGGGCGTCAGGGCATCGAACTGCCGTCGACGCGCAAGTGGTTTCTGCAGGAAATCGATCATCCGGCTGTGCCGCTGCTCCTACGTCACCGCGAACTCGCCAAGCTGTACAGCACCAACGGTTGGCAGTGGATGGACAGTTGGGTGCGGGGCGATCGATTCCGCCCGATCTACGTTCCCGGTGGTGTCGTGTCCGGCAGGTGGGCGAGCCGGGGCGGCGGGGCCCTCCAGATTCCGAAGACCATGCGCTCGAGCGTCGTCGCCGATCCGGGCCACGTGTTCGTCGTCGCCGACGCCGGTCAGCTCGAACCCCGAATTCTGGCCGCCATGTCCGGCGACCGCCGCATGATGGCTGCCGCCGGCGACGACGATCTGTACGCACTTGTCGGTGCCGAAGCCTTCGGCGGGGATCGTGCAAAAGCCAAGGTCGCAATCCTCGGAGTCCTGTACGGGGCGACGGCAGGTGAAGCCAAAGCACTGCTCATCTTGTTGCGGAAGCGATTCCCGGTCGCCGTCGAGTACGTCGAGCAAGCTGCCAAGGCAGGTGAGCGCGGCGAGGTGGTGAAGTCACTGCTCGGCCGGGCCTGTCCCCCACCGTCTCCCGACTTCTACTCCCACGGCGACGCTCATGCCCGCGGTCGTTTCACGCGAAACTTCGTCGTTCAGGCCACTGCGTCCGAGTGGGCGTTGTGCCTGCTCGCCGACCTCAGGCGACGCCTCGCCGAAGATCCGGACGGCGAGTTGGTCTTCTTCCAGCACGACGAAGTGGTCGTGCATACCCGAAACCCCGAGTCAGGTACCGCCCACGTGCTGGCCGCCGCGGCTTCGGCAACTCGATTGTTGTTCGGCGACACAGTCGTTCGTTTTCCCATGGACGTCGCAGCCCGCGAGACTTACGGCAAAGGCACTTCGTAGCGTCGTCAATTCCACTCCAAGTGGTTCCACCGCGCCCGTATTGCGTGTTCTACTGGAAAACGTTGCTTTGTTGGTGCTGGTCGACTGCGTTCGAGGAGAACCATGACCAAGCTGAATACAATTGATGCAGAACGGAACGAGCGCGGAACGGTCAAACGCCGTCGACTGCCGATCTTCACCGTGATCGCGCTTGCAATCTTTGCCTTCGTCGCAGGCGGATTCGGCGGTTCGTTCCAAGGCAAACTCGCCGAGGTTCAGAAGAACGACAACGCCTCGTACCTTCCGAGTTCCGCAGAATCGACGATCGTCAGCAATCAATCCGCGAACTTCCTCGCGGTCGAGACGATCCCTGGTTTTGTTCTGTTCCATCGAGATTCGGCCCTCACCGAGGCGGACAAATCTGCAATCAACTCGGCGTACGGCGCTATTGCCGGCATCTCCGGAGTAGACGCCGACGGAATGCAACCCACTCAGTACTCCGCCGACGGCACAACTGCGTCGATCTTCGTGCCACTCGTCGCCAAGGACGGAGACACATCCGTGGCAGGCGATGTCCTGGCGACCACCGAGCAGAACGTCATCGACGCAGCAAAACAAGCAGCTGGTGATGTCGAGGTACTCCCAGCCGGGCCAGGTGGGCTACTCGTTGCGTTCATCGACGCCTTTGCCGGTCTGGACGGAGCGCTCCTTGGCGCGGCACTCCTGGTCGTGATCCTCATCCTGCTTGTCGTGTACCGATCGCCGGTGTTGTGGTTCTTCCCGCTGTTCTCCGCGCTCCTCGCCATCGGCTTGTCGTCGATGGTGATCTATTTCCTCGCGAAAGCCGAATTACTCACTCTGACCGGACAATCTCAAGGCATCCTTTTCGTGTTGGTGATCGGTGCCGGTACCGACTACGCCCTACTCTTGATCTCTCGCTATCGCGAAGAACTGCACACGTATCCCAACCGCTTCGACGCGATGATCAAGGCCTGGCGCGAGTCTGCGCCGGCCATCACCGCTTCGGCTGTCACCGTCATTCTCGGTCTGCTTTGCCTGACGTTCTCTCAACTCAACTCCAACAAGAGCCTCGGACCCGTCGCCGCCATCGGGATCGCCTGCACCTATCTGGTGATGATGACGTTCATGCCGGTCGCTCTGGCCGCCACCGGACGGTGGGTCTTCTGGCCGCGCAAGCCCAAGGTCGATCACGCCGCAGACCTTACGACGCACGGGATGTGGGGCAAGATCGCCGAGGCCGTCGGCAGCAAGGACCGCCCACTGTGGATCGGCGCCACAGTCTTGTTGATCATCCTGTTCGCGGCCGGGATCGGCAGTCTCAAAACCGATGGCCTGACATCCACCGAAAGCTTCACCAATCGTCCCGACGCTGTTGTCGGACAAGAACTCTACGACTCGAAGTTCGATCCCGGAGCCGGCGCACCGGCCGTGATCACCGCAAACGCCGACCAGGCCGACGCCGTCATCAAAGCAGCCAGCGGCGTCGAAGGTATCTCGCAGGATCCCGGCGCCGTCTGCACCCAGGTGGACGTCGCAAAGGTCAGCGAGCTGATCAAGACCAACCCCGCTGCCGTCGCACAAGCCGCCGCTGCGGGTTGCGCCCCTGCGGCTTTCACCGTTGCACCGATCGACGGCCGAACCATGATCAATGCAACCCTCGCCGACTCTTACGATTCGCCGCAGGCACTCGAAACTGTCAAGCGACTGCGGACTGCCGTCCACGACGTGCCCGGCGCCGACGCACTCGTCGGCGGCAGCACGGCCACCACCCTTGATGTCCAGGCCGCCTCGGTCCGCGACAGAAACCTGATCATCCCGATCGTGTTGGTGGTGATCTTCCTGGTCCTGGCCGCTTTGCTCCGCGCTCTGCTGATCCCGGTGATTCTCATTGTCACCGTGGTGCTTTCCTTCGCGGCGACGCTCGGTGTGAGCGGATTCTTCTTCACACACGTATTCGGGTTCGCCGGGGCGGATCAATCGTTCCCACTGTTCGCCTTCGTGTTCCTGGTCGCTCTGGGTATCGACTACAACATCTTCCTGATGACCAGAGTCCGGGAGGAGACCGGAGAATTCGGTACCCGTGCAGGTGTCCTGCGCGGTCTTGCGGTGACCGGGGGTGTGATCACCTCAGCCGGAATCGTCTTGGCCGCAACATTTGCCGTACTGGGCATCCTGCCGCTGGTCTTCCTCGCCGAGATCGGATTTGCCGTGGCCTTCGGTGTGTTGCTCGATACGATCATCGTGCGCAGTGTCCTGGTGCCTGCGCTCTCTCACGACATCGGGAAACGTATATGGTGGCCGTCCGAACTGGCCCGCGCGAAAGACTGACCACTACAGAAACGCTTCCTTGGTCCACAGATGAAAGAGTGCGTACGCTCGCCAGGGTCGCCAGCGCTCGGACAACGCTGCGGCTTCTTTGCCCGACGAGACCCCCAACGCTCGCTTCAACACCAGATCGTCGGGTACGAAGGCGTCGCGATCACCGAGAATTCGAACAGTGAGATAGTCAGCGGTCCACGGTCCGATTCCCGGTAGCGCCAACAACTCTTGTCGAAATTGGACAGGATCCGCATCCCAGGAGAGATCGAGACCGTTCGCTGCCGCAGTTGCCAACGTGTGCACTGTTCTTGCGCGCGCTGTGGTCAATCCGACGGCTTTCTGTATGTCCTCCGGCGATTGCGCTGCAACCGCGTCCGGATCAGGGAAGGCAAGAAACTCCCCTTCCACCGGCGCTCCGAATGCGCCGACAAAACGACCACCGAACGTCCTCGCTGCGGCGAGCGAAACCTGTTGCCCCAGAACGGTGAGCACTGCGGTCTCGAAACCGTCCACCGAGCCGAGCACCCGCAATCCCGGACGGGCGGCAACGAGTGGGGCCAACAACTCGTCGCTACCGAACGCTGCTTCGACAGCAGTGTGATCGGCGTCGAGGTCGAGCCAACGACGCACGATCACCTCCAGCACTGCGGAATCCCCGGCTGGCACATCGGAATCCACGACGACGCCGCCGTCTGTCCACGACACCGACACGACAACCGGGCCGGAAGGCAACGGTATGACTCTGGTGTGAACACCGTCGTCGTGACGCTCGAGGCCTGCGACGCAGTGAGCCCGCAGGGCACCGGTGAGCGGTTCGACTGCATAGGGTGCCTGAAAGCACAGGATCACTGCGCTCACCGGCCGGCTTCCAGATCCAGCAGAATCGCTTTCAGTTCGGGGCCGCCGGCGTACTGCCCGAGGCTGCCGTCGCTGCGCACCACCCGGTGACACGGGACCACCAACGGCAGCGGATTCTTTGCGCATGCGGTCCCGACGGCACGCACCGCACGCGGGCTTCCCGACGCTACTGCGACCACCGAATAGCTTGCAGTGTGGCCGTATTCGATCTCGGGGAGATGACGCAACACTTCGCGTCGGAACCCCTTCGCGAGTTGGAAGTCCAAGCGCAGATCGAATTCTCGACGCGCACCGGCAAAGTACTCGTCCAACTCGCGAGCGACAGTGTCCAGCCTGCGCGGGTAATGAAGCACACGGGGGCTGACGGTGTCCGCCAAACGTTCCAGAACGAGGTCGTGCCCTTCGACGGCAAAGGCAACCCGCACCAGGCCGACATCGGTCGCCGCCAGGAGCAGCTTTCCGACCGGCGAATCGACGGTTCGATATGCCACGTCGATCAATTCAGCTTCGGACGCCTGCGCAGCCAGGCGCGCCCGTAGGCGGATCATGGCGTCGGCGTCAACGGCTGGAAGCGCCTCGAACACATCGTTACTCATGAGTGACTCCCTTCCGCAGCGGTAGCGGACAAGTAGGTTCTTCGTAGTGTGGCGATACCGTCGGCACCCGCGCGTCTGGCGGCCGCCGGGGTGTTGCCGAGGATGTCCGCGATCTCTGCGTACGGCAGCCCACCCAGAAAGTGATAGGCGACTGCCGCACGTTGTTTGAGCGGTAGCTGTTCGAGTGCGTCCCAGAGTTCGTGATCCCACGTTCCGGGTACGCCGATTCGCGTCGGCAACTCCGGAACCTCGTCTGTCGGCACGGCCACGCGGGCGCGCACTCGGGTGATGTCGATTGCCTTGCGGTGCGCGATGGTCACCAGCCAGGCTTCGATGTTCGCGTCCGGATTCAGATCCGGATATGCCCGCATCGCTGCGATGAACGTCTCGGACCACGCGTCCTCGGCGTCGACGGGACCGACCACCGCGCGGCAGACACGGAGGACCACTGCACCGTATTCGGTCACGACGTCTTCGAACGGTTTGAGTCTCACGATCGGTAGACGTTCCCGATCACCGAATTGTGAGCCGAGCGCATCAGAAGAGGACATCCGATTCGCCGCCGTGCTCGCGGTCGAGCAGGAACCGCTTGCGTTCGAGGCCGCCGGCGAAACCGGTCAGACTTCCGTCGCTACCGACCACACGATGACAGGGAACGATGATGCTGATCGGATTCTTGCCGTTTGCCGCGGCGGCGGCACGGATCGCAAGCGGGTTACCCAAAGTTTGCGCGAGCTCCATGTATGTCCAGGTTTCGCCGTACGGGATCGTTCGCAAGGTATCCCACACCCGCTTCTGGAACTCGGTACCCACGGGCGCCAGCGGCACGGAGAACTCCGTGCGATCACCCTCGAAGTACTCGGTGAGCTGCGATTCGACTTCACCGAAGACCGCCGCGGAACGATCACCGAACGTGGACTCGTCCGGCTTGTGGCGATGCTCCGCCATGTACAGCCCGCAGAGGTCGTCACCTGCTGCTACCAGCGTCAACGCCCCGATCGGCGAGTCGATCACGGTGTGCGTACGGATAGCCGTCATGTCTCGATCCTTCCAGGTTGCGCGGTGCAGCAGGCAGCGGGTGAATTGATTGTCCGCGCCGGCACCGACACCTCGAAGACGCCGCTGGCCTCGTGAATGTGAGATTTACCTGTACTTTGACGTCACATCAGGCAGTATCGAGGGATGGCTCTAGTTTTGCCCGGCAGCTCCACCGTCGTCCGCTCCGTCGGCGACGTGGTGCACTGGTCCCTGTCCACGGTCGCTTTTGCGGTCACCCTGCCCACTCGACTCGAGGCGCTCCTCTTCTCGGTCGAGAGGTTGGTGGCACGCATCAACCAGATCGCCGACAACGCCGACCGCGTCGTCATCGGAGCCGCCGCCGTGACCGTTCGAGCTGAGACGCTGGTCGAGGCCGTCGAACAGACCTCGGACATCGCGGGACAACTCCTCGAGATCTACGAGCCCATTGCGTTGCAGCTCGCGCCGCTGGCGGCCAGATTCGCCGACGACCTGTCCGAGGCAGAGGTCAGCGCCGCGATCAAGCTGATCGACCAACTACCGGAGCTCACCGACCGGGTGGCCGCGGTGCTGCCCATCCTCGGAACTCTCGACTCCGTCTCACCCGAGATCCACGAACTCCTCGGAGTGGTCAAGGACCTGCGGCAGGCAATCGTCGGAGTGCCTGGCTTTCACTTCTTTCGCAAGCGGGGCGAAGCCAAGCTGGATTGAAATTTCAGGCGGAGTAGCCGTTGGTCCCAGCACGCGTCATGACGACCTTCGGAACTACCGCTCGAGACGAGAGCTTGAGCAGACCGTCCACCAACTCCACGATGTCGTCGACCTTGATCATGGTGTCCGGTGTGATCCGATCGCGCGTCCACGCCGACATGTCGGTATCGACGTAACCGGGAGCGATGGCCGTCGCACTGACGCCGTTTCCGGACTCCTCGGCGTTGAGTGCCTCGACCATCGAAATCAGCGCAGCTTTGGTGGCTCCGTAGACGGCCAAGCCGCTCTCGGCATACACACCGGCCATCGAGGCGAGAGCGATCACCTTTGCTCCCCCGACGAGGTCCGCGTCCGCCGCTGTACGCAGGAGCGGCAGCGACGCTTGCAATAGTGCGAACGGTGTCCGGAGATTGACGGCAACGGTCTTGTCGAAACGTCGCATGGGGTAGTCAGCCACTCGCCCACTGGTTCCCACTCCGGCGTTGAGGACGAGGGCTCGCATGGAGCCGAATCGCTCGCCGTGCGTGGCTACGAGTGCTGCGGCGAAGTTCTCGTCCGCCATGTCGCCGGCCGAGACGACGACGTCCGGCGATCCGGCGCGCGTAAGTTCTTCGGCGACAACGGCGAGCCGTTCGGCATCACGCGCCGTGATGGTCAGCCCGTACCCTTGCGAAGCCAAGCGTGTTGCGATGCCGAGCCCGATTCCCTTGGAGGCGCCGGTGACCAGTGCTGATCGAGTCATTCGAATTTCCCTTGCAGTGCGTTGAGTCCGGCCGAGATCAGTTCCGGCACAGAAGATCCAGCCTTGTCGAATCCCCCGCCGACGGTGGCTCCTGCTCGGAATCGGTGATCGATGCCCTGCGCCACGACGGCGAGTTTGAAGAACCCGAGCGCCATGTAGAAGTTCCAATGCGCCAGTTCACGACCCGAAACGGACGAATACCGTTGCGCCAGATCGACAACGGACGGTAGCGACGGGCTCGTCCACGCAGCAGGCTCACCCAGAACCAGATCCAGCGCGGGATGCCGATAGACGCACATCATCGCGATGTCCGCCAGCGGATCTCCCAGCGTCGACAGTTCCCAGTCCACCACTGCGGCAACCTTGGTGACGTCGTTCGCCGCGAGAATCGTGTTGTCGATCCGGTAGTCGCCGTGAACGATCGACGAAGCCGATTCAGCCGGAATCAATTCCGCGAGGCTCGACGCCAACCTGTCCACATCGGCCGAGTCCTCGGTCTTGACGCGTGACCATTGACCGGCCCACAACTTCACCTGACGGGCTACGTAACCGTCGGGTCGGCCGAGTTCGCCGAGACCCACTGCGTTGTAGTCGACGTCGTGCAGGGCAGCGAGAACACGCACCAACTCGTCGGTGCACTGCGTGACCTGCTCTGCCGGAACAGCTTCCAACTCGGTTTTGGTCCGGATCACTTGACCGGTGACGAACTCGACCACCGTGAACGACGCACCCATCACCGAGGCGTCCTCGCACAGCACGACGGTCGGGGCGACCGGCACGGCGGTGTTCTGCAACGCCGAGGTGATTCGGAACTCGCGCGCAACGTCGTGCGCCGAAGGCGTGAGGCCGGCCGTGGGTGGACGACGCAGAATCCACTTCGAGTTGTCGTCGAAGATTCCGTAGGTGAGATTGGATTTGCCGCCTGAAATCAGTTCGGCTCGCAACTCACCGCTCACCTCGACGCCTGCGGCTTGCAGATACTTGTGGAGCGCCACGAGATCGAGTCCTGGGAAGTCCGTCACTTCGACTCCTCCCGAGCAGCGCGCTTCGCAGCGCCGACAACACGTTTCGCAATTGCCCAGCGATGAACCTCGGACGGACCGTCGTAAACGCGGAAGGGACGCACTTCGCGGGACAACCGTGCCAGCGGAAGATCGCCGGACACGCCCATTCCGCCACACATCTGAATGGAGCGGTCGACGATCCGGAAGATCGCCTCGGCCGCGTAGGTCTTGGCGATGGACGTCGCGTTGCTCGCGTGCCCGCCCTGATCGAGTTCGAAGCAGGCCTGCACCAGAAGTGCGCGACTGGCTGCGATGTCGATCTCGTTGTCGGCGACCATCTTCTGGATCATTCCGAGATCACCGAGTTTCGAGCCGAAGCCTTCTCGTTCGGCAACCCTGGCCACGGCGACGTCGTGGCCGCGGCGCGCTGCACCGAGCCAGCGCATCACGTGCGTCATCCGGGCGGGACCGAGACGAACCTGCGCGTAAGCGAAACCCTGATCGACCTCACCGAGAACGGCCTCGTCGGGAACGAAGAGATCCTCGAACGTGACCTCGCAGTGCCCGCCGATCATGGCCTTGTCGAGGGTGTCGATGTGTCGACCCACGATGAGACCCGCTGTGTCCGTCGGCGTCAGGAACATGGTCGCTCCGCCGCGCTGCCCGGGCTCGCCGGAGGTGCGCGCCATGATGATGAAGAATCCGGCGCCGTCGGCGCCGGTGATGAACCATTTCTTACCGTTGATCTTCCAGCCACCGGGGACTTTCTCGGCGCGGGTGTTCAAAGCCGAGGGATCGGATCCCGCTCCCGGCGCGGGTTCGGTCATGGCGAATGCCGACCGCATGTCCCCGCTTGCGAGCGGCGCGAGGAACTGCTGCTTCTGTGCTTCGTTCGCGACGTGGGCCAGCATGTGAACATTGCCCTCGTCCGGCGCAGCGATGTTGAGCGCCGTCGGCCCGAAGAGCGAGTAGCCGGCTTCCTCGAAGACAGGCGCGCGATCACTCATGTTGAGTCCGTGGCCGCCGTACTCGATCGGTGCATGCGGTGCGAAGACACCGGCTTCTTTTGCTGCCGCCTGCATCTCGATGCGGATGGCATCGCCACCCGCGACGGCGATGTCACCGGCGTGTTCGTCTTCGATGGGGAGCACTACGTTGCGCGTGAAGTCGCGCGTCTTCTCGATCAGCGCCACCACCTCGGGCGCGTACGTCAGATCGATTGCCACCAGCCACCTCCGAAAGAACATCCCGACCGAGCGATCGCTCGGTAACAGCACTCTCGCACATGCCGATGCGCCGGGTCAACAATCTTCGAGCATCGCCTCGCCCTGATCGAGCCGGCCGGCAACCACCATGTCGCGGTACAGATCGTCCTTGTCCATGAGCTCGTCATGGTTGCCGATGTTGCGGATCCGACCGTCTTCCATGACCACGATCCAGTCGGCGTCACGCACCGTTGAGAGCCGGTGAGCGATGGTCACCACGGCCCCGGTACGTGCACGTTCGTTGATCGCGTCGACAATCGCGGCTTCGGTGAGTGTGTCGACCTGGGCAGTGGCTTCGTCGAGCAGAAGCAAAGCACTCGGTCGCAGAACTGCGCGTGCCATCGCGATCCGCTGACGTTGGCCGCCCGACAGCGAGGTGGCCGTCAGAGCGGTGTCGAGTCCGTTCGGCAGGGCCTCGATCGCGTCGTCGAGTCGGAGCAAGCGCAGAACGGCCTGGACTTCTTCGTCCGTCGCGTCGGGATGGCTGAAGACGACGTTCTCCCGAATCGTTCCGGGCACCACCGGCGTCTCTTGCTCCACGTACGCGAGACTCTCGCGCACAGCGCGGTGATCGAGCGCGTCGTAACCGACTCCATGCAGGAGAACCTCACCCGATCGCGGTTCGACAAATCGCAGCACAGTCGAGAGCAAGGTCGTCTTTCCGGCACCCGACGGGCCGACGATGGCCATGTGCCCACGCGTCGGAATGACCAGCGAGACATCGCGCAACGCCGGCTGGTTCGATCCGTGATAACTCACGGTGACGTCGCGCAACTCGATCAGCGGCGCGGCAGCGCTTGTTTTCGCGACCACGTCCACGACCTCGTCGTACTGCTCGGTGGGCAACGACTGCATCTCGCGAATCCGGATAGCTGCCGCGATTCCCGACTGAACGGAAGTCACGTTCTGCGCCAGCTCCGACACCGGCCCCATCAGGGTGAAGGCGTAGAGCAGAAACGCGATGAGCGTCGAGACTGCCATTTCGCCGTCGGCGACTCGCCACGCACCGAAGCCCAGGATGGCAATGATCGATCCTTGAATGGCGGTCCACGCGACAGTCCACGCGGTTGCCGACACTCGAACCGCCGTGATTGCATGCTTTTTCGCATCGGACGCATTGTTCGTCACCAGAGCGCCGACGCGATCCTCGGCGAGGGAAACCTTGACCGTCCGGATCGCACGCAAGCCACCCTCGAGTACGCCGCCAAGCTGACCGAGCGATTCCTGGGTTCGCGCTTCGGCTGCGGAAATCCGAGGCATCAGAACGGCAAAGAGTATGGAGGCGAACACGATTGCCACCATGGTGACCCCCAACAACGGCAGATCCAGAACGCCCATCAGAACAATCGTTCCGATGGTCAACGCGGCTGCGTTCAGAATATTCACCGCGGCCGACGACGCCGCCTCCCGCAGCAGCAAGGTGTCCGACGTGACCCGGGTGACCAATTCACCCACGGATCGCGATTGCAGCGAAGGTACGGTCGCCGCCAGGAATCGCCTCACCAGCGAAGACCTGGCGTCGAAGACAACCTTCTCGGCGGCGGTTCCGAGAACGATCCACTGAGCACAACCGAGCACAGCACCGACGATCAGAAGGACGACGAGCGTGAGGATCGGTCCCTTCAGCGACGCACCGGTATCGAGGGTGTCGAGAACCCACTTGGTGACCATCGGCGTTGCCAGCGTCGCCGCCGAGCCGCACAGCGCCAGTACCAATCCGAGGAGGAGCGACGGCAGATGCGGTCGAGCGAACTCCGAGAGGACGCGGAGATTGCTCCATTTCGGTGCGGGCTGAGAAGCGTCGGATTCAAGCATGAATTTATGGAACACGAATGTTCCATAAAGGGCAAGAGAAATTCCGATTCGGAAACACTGGATACCGAAACCGGACACGGCTACGCTTCGAATTCGTGACAACGATCCACAGCGCACCAGAACAAAGCGCGACCCGCGAGCGCACACGGAAGGCCATCCTCGATGCTGCCGTTTCGGTGTTCGCATCCAAGCCTGCTGCGACCCTCAGCGAGATCGCTTCGGCCGCGAAGGTCGGCCGGACCACTTTGCACCGCTACTTTCCCGAACGATCCGACCTGGTCGACGCAGTCGCGGCCGAGGCCACTCGCGCCGTCGGTGAGGCCGCAGCAGCGGCGCGACTCGGTGAGGGCACCGGAGCCGAGGCACTGGTTCGCCTCTGCCACGAATACTTCGAACTGGCCGACCTTTTGACGGTCCTGTTCTTCACTCCCGGCGTCTATCAAGAAGATTCGTTTGCCGAGTCCGCGTCGAACGACGACGGAGTCACCGACGCCATCGAACGCGGACACTCCGACGGGTCCATCGACCCCGACATGGGTTCGGACTGGGTGCAGAACCTACTGTGGTCACTGCTTTACACGTCGATGGACTACGTGAACCGCGGTTCCGGGACTCGACTACAAGCCTTGGATCTGACGGTTCGCAGCCTCCGTCGCGGAATCGCCCCCGATCCCGCGGTCTAGGTTGTCGGCTGCTTGAACAGCGGCACGCCGCTTGGCCACACCTAATTTGCGGTAAATCGAGCGAATGTGAGTCTTCACAGTGGGATAGGCGATGCCGAGGTGCGCAGCGATCTCGTCTGCAGTCATCGTGGTGCGCAGAAAAGTGAGAATCTCGTTCTCGCGTTCGGTCAGGACTCCGGCGAGCTGGGCAGAGAGCCGGCTCCGTTTTTCCAGAATCGTGCGCAGGAGGTCCTGGTGTCTCGACCCCCGTATTGCGTGCGCGTTCAAGAGATCGACAATTACCGGATCGCCGCTGAGAAAGGGGGCGAGGATCTGCTCCGGGATTGCCTCAGCCAGCGCACGATCCAGCTGCTCGTGCGCCTGCGGCCCACGCCCTGCGACGGAGCTCAGCGCTGCAGAGGTGACAAGTGTGCTCACCAGCGCATATCGCGGCAGCGCGGCCGAGCTTGCCAACCGAAGCGCCTGCGCCGACGGTTCCGGATCCCCCAAGACTCGATAGAGCTCGGCGAGCAGCGCGTGAGCGACCGCAGCACCTGTTCTGGTCAGCGTGGGCTTCGCGATGCGGCGCGCTTGCTCGTCCTGCCCCTGAGCGTGGGCGAGCCAGGCCGTGGTGACGCGCCGCAGCGTATCCCAAGGAATGCCGTGCTTGTCCGCAGTGCTCACGCCTCGCAGTAGCCGAGCGGCGTTGTGGTACCGGTCTTTCCGGTTCAGAGCGATCAGGCTCATCACCAGGTACAGACGGGCGAGCGCCTCGAAGTTGGTTCCGGGACTGCCCTCGACGATGATCGAGTCGAACTGAGCGATCGCTTCCTCGAAGTCCCCACGCCAATAGGCGATGCAACCTCGATTCGACTGTGGGAGTCCACCTTCGAAGCGTTCCCAGTCGGATGCAACCTCTCGGGCAGGAAGGCCGTCGAGGATCTGTTCGGCTTCGGTGAACACTCCCGCGTGGGTGAGCGCAAAAGCCAAATTGGATTGCGCGAGACGCAACGTCTCCGCACGCGACTGCAACCGCGCTTCATCGCCGGCGGAGCGAAGTAGCGCGATGGCGCGAGGTAGATCACGACGAAGCCTGATCTCGGTCCACCCGAGGAGGAAAAGCGCGGACGGGTAATCGTCCTCCGGCTCGCACTGGGCGAGGGCGTGACGCGCGCGATCGGCGATGACGGCTTTGGTCGAGGTGTCCGGAGCGAGCAGTAGGTCGGTGAAACAGACGACAAAATCGTCGGATGCGACCCGTAGACCCTGCCCGCGGAGAAACTCCGCGCCGTACGGATCGCCGCTGAGGTCGCGGCAGCACGCCCGTATCAGCAGGATGTGTGGATCGTGTGGATCGGGATGCGCAAGGCAGAGTTGCTCGAGTTCCCTGGTATGAGATTCGAGAATCAGACGGAGCCAATTCTTCCGCAGGACGCGTCGAGCCTGCTCCGCCTCACCGGAGGCAAGTGCGTCACGCACGGCTTCGATCATGTGTCGAAGATACTCGAGACGTTCGACGGCCGTGGAAATCCCGTCTCATCCGCTTCGGATGAGACAGCGATCGAAGCATGCGGAAACCGGTGAGAATTGCCGGAATCAACTGAAAAGCGCGAGTCGGCGGAATGCCGACGCGCAGGCCTGACACGAACGGACAAGACACATGAGTTTCTGGGAAAGCCTCGGCTGGATGCTGTGGGCGACCGTCTTCGTCGGATATCTTTTCGCGCTGTTCGCGATCGTCGCCGACCTGTTCCGCGACCACAAGCTGAGCGGCTGGTTGAAAGCTGTTTGGATATTCTTCCTGCTCTTCCTACCCATCCTCACCGCGCTCGTCTATCTCGTCGCCCGCGGCGATGGGATGACGGAACGCAGCAACAAGGCCGCACGCGAGGCCGAGAGCGCGGCCGAATCGTATATCCGCGAAGTCGCAGGAAAGAGTCCCAGCGAGGAAATCGCCACAGCTGCAGCACTCCTCGAAGCCGGATCGATCAGCGAGGAAGAGTTTGCCGCACTCAAACTGAAGGTGCTCTCGTGAGTGACGCGCGTTTCGGCCCCGTCGACTTCTACCTTCTCGGTCTGCCGGGGCAGAGCCTCGACCCCGCCGCGTTCTCCGCGCTCACCGACCTCACGGATACCGGCCTGGTACGACTACTCGATCTGATCGTCATCTCCAAGTCCGACGACGGTGAACTCACCCTCGTCGAGGTCGAGGAATTGCCGAACGGCTTCGAGATCAACGTCGAAATGCTCGGCGCGTCCGGTCTGCTCGGGCATGAAGACATCACCGAACTCGCAGAGGCAATTCCCGCCGGCGCTTCAGCGCTGCTGGTCGCTCTCGAGCTGGTCTATCAGCGCGAACTCGCCGCCCGGACCGCCGAGTCCGGCGCGGTGTTACTGGGTTACGAGCGGATACCCGCACCCGTCGTCAATGCCCTCATGGACACGATCATCCCGAAATTGGAGGTCTGACATGCCGTACATCCCGAGACGAGGACGCCCCGGACTGCTGGGCCTCGCCGCCCGCACCGCGGTCGTGACCGGTACCGCGACCGCCGTCAGCGACGGTATGGCCACCCGCCGGCAAAGGAGAGCTCAGGCCGACTACGAGCAGGTGCAGTACGAATTCGCCCAGCAGCAAGCCGTACTCCCCACACCCGCACCCCCGGTCGATCTCGTCGCCGAGTTGCAGAAACTCGGCGATCTCAAATCACAAGGCCTACTGAGCGACGCCGAGTTCCAAGCCGCGAAAGCACGACTGCTGGGCTGATTCACCCGACGGGCCATGGATTACCGCGCCCGCTTCCGTACCCCGACACCGATTGGAACCCGCTATGTCCACGATCGCCGTCAACGTCCTGAACTTCAATCGGGCAGAATCCGATCTCATGTTCGCTCGCCTGGCCGCGGGCGTCGGCCTGGGCACGTGGAACCACACTCGCGAGCTCGGGTCACTCGACAACCAGCCGATCATCCGCCAGAACCGCGACACCCTGTACAGCAGCGCGATCATCGACGTGCACGAAAACGTCACGATCACGGTGCCCGATACCGGCAAGCGCTACATCTCCGTCTGGGTGGTCAGTCAAGATCATTTCGGTCCCGTCATCCTGCGCGATCCGGGAGAGCACCTGCTCACACGCGAATTGGTCGGGACCGACTACGCCGCACTGATCGTGCGCATCCTCGTCGATCCGAACAGCCCCGAAGACGTCGCCGAGGTGAACCGGTTGCAGGACGCCCTCACCATCGACGGCGGCGGAACGGGCGAGTTCCCGTTGCCCGACTACGACGAACAGTCGCAGACCGAGACCCGCGACGCGCTCCTCGCACTCGCGCGTGGCATCACCACCTACGACCATTCATTCGGCACCGCGACGGAAGTCGACCCGATCAGGCACCTGCTCGGTACCGCATCCGGCTGGGGTGGCCTTCCCGAGTACGAGGCCACCTACGTCAACTTCGACGAACGTCTCCCGGTCGGAGAATACCGTCTCCGCCTGAACGATGTTCCCGTGGATGCGTTCTGGTCGGTCTCGCTGTACAACGCAGCCGGATACTTCGAAGAGAACGCCTTGGGCGTCAACAGCATCAACAGCCTCACAGCCACCCCCGACTCCGACGGCAGCACCACCATCCGGTTCGGCGTCAATCTCGACGGCGTCGCGAACGCACTGCCCATCATGCCGGGCTGGAACTACGTACTGCGCCTGTACCGCCCCCGCCCCGACGTGCTCGACGGCACCTGGACGGCACCTCGTCCCGAGGCCCTCCAGCAAAGCGTTCCCCACGCACACACCACTCTCGGGTGACTCGACCTGATCACGGAGGTACAAGCCATGCGTCTGTTATTTCAGCTCGTTTCGCAATGCGTACTCGGCGCGATCGCGCTGATCGTCGTGCATTTCGCTCTTCCCGGGGTCAGCCTGAGCGTCAACGGTTTCTTGGCCGCTATCGGTGTATTCACCCTCGCCCACATGATTCTCGGCCCATTCGTGCTCAGCGTGGCACTGCACTACGCGGCTCCGCTCGCGGGCGGTGTCGGCTTGGTCGCCACGCTGCTCGCGCTCTGGGTTGCGACCCTGGTCCCCGACGGCATTGAGATCAGCGGCGTCGGGTCCTGGATCCTCGCCCCGATCATCGTGTGGGTGATCACCGCGTTGGGAGGATGGATCTTCATGGCTCTCGTCATCGACAAGTGGATCAAGAGACGCAATGCCGAAAAGCTCGTGCGCAGTGTGCAGAAGGCATGAATGATCAGTTCGGAAACGGAGCCCACAAGGAGTCAGCCATGCCAACTCACCCGCTCGATCGTCGCGTTCTCCTGAAGACCGCTCCGAACTTCCGGGATCTCGGTGGCATTCCCGTTGCTGATGGCACCGTCCGCGCCGGCGCGCTCTACCGTTCGGCGACGCTCGCGAAACTCGACGGCGACGACGTCGCCGCGGTCGCCGACTTGGACGTCCGGACGGTCTACGACCTGAGGACCGCTGCCGAGCGCGACGGCGCACTCGACAATCTCCCTGACTCGACGCGGACGGTCTGGCTCGACGTACTCGCCGACAATGCCCAAAACGCCGCGGCCACCGGACTACTCATGACGGACCCGGTCGCATACGCCGAGACCATCAGCGATGGACGTGGGATCGCACAGATGGAGGAAGCGAACCGCAACTTCGTCAGCCTGCCGTCCGCCCTCGACGCCTACCGCGCGTTCTATCTCGACCTCATCGACGAAAAACGCACCGGTGCAGCACTTTTCCACTGCACCACCGGCAAGGATCGCACCGGGTGGGCCGCGACCTCTTTCTTGCTCCTCCTCGGCGCCGACGAAGCCGATGTACGCGCCGACTACCTGGAGACGAACACCGATCTGGCACCTATGACGGAACCGATCCTCGACTTCGCCGCAAGCAAAGGCGTTGACGGAGAACTGCTCCGGCCGCTCCTCGGAGTCCGCGACAGCTACTTCGACGCCGCGCTCGACGAAATGCGCACGCAATTCGGCGCAGTCGAGGACTACGCAATCAACGGACTCAAGCTCACCTCAGAACAAATCACCGCGCTCCGCGAGCGGTTCACATCACGATCGGGCTTCGTCAGCGCGACGTGATCGGAGCTCTTACCGGGCAGGAATCCGTGCTCTCGTCCTGCTTCTTCGGTCGATTGTCCACCCGGGTGACCACGACGACGGCGACGATGCCCACCGCCAAGCCGAGAGCGGTGAACGGAGTGAAGGATTCTCCGAACATCAGTGCGCCCCAGACCGCGGTGACGGGGGCGATCAAGAACATCAAGGTGTTGACGGACGTGATGCCGATGCGACGAAGCAACAACCAGTACAGCCCGTATCCGCCGAAGGTCGACAACACGATCAACCAGAGCAATGCGATCCAGAATGTGCCGACACTCGGCGGTACGGCAGCACCCGAGACGATCGCCAGAGTTGTGAAAACTATTGCGCTGGTTGAGCAGTGGATGGCCAAAGCCTGCAGTGGCGGCGTGGACGTGGGAGCGCGTTGCTGGACGAAGGTGGATGCAACCAGGCTGAGCATCCCCAGGAACGGAATCGCGTACGCCCACCACGGGGCCGATGTACCGGCCCCGGCGTCGGCTGCCGTGACCATCGCGACGCCGGCCAGTCCGATCGCCAGTCCGATCCACTGCATCCGAGGGACTGCGACGCCGAGGACCGGACCGAGCAGCGCGGCGGCCGCCAGCGGCTGAATACCGTCGATCAGCGCTGTGGTTCCGGTGTTCACGCCGAGATCGACTGCCCAGTACACAGACAACAGGTAGCCGCTCTGGGAGAGTATTCCGATCACCACCTGCCTGCCGAAAGCCCGCGGTGTCGGCATCGCGTTCCGGCGCCGGGCGGACAGCCAGACAATCGGGACCAGTACCGCCGCAAGCGGGAGAAAACGCCACATCAGCAGCGTGGAGACCTCGGCACTGCCGGCGCCGAGTTTGGCTCCGATGAATCCCGAACTCCAGCACGCGACGAACAGGACCGACAAGGTAGCCGTCACGGCAGATCTCGAGGTCACGATCCGAGGTATACCGATCTGTTTACTCATGAGCTCGACTATACAGATCGGTATACTTTTGTCCATGGCAGACGAATCCGTACCCGAATTGACTCCGAAAGCACGTCGCATCCTGGAGTCGGCGTCGAAGCTGTTCTACGAAAAGGGAATTCACGCCGTAGGCGTGGATACCGTCGCACTGGACGCCGGGGTCACGAAGAAGACTCTGTACGAGCGGTTCGGCTCGAAAGACGGCCTCGTCGTGGAATATTTGAAGGATCGAGATCGGCGGTGGCGAGCCTTTCGCGACAAGAAGCTCGCATCAGCCGGGCACAGCCGCGCCGAGCAGTTGAGTGCGGCATTCGACGCTTCCGCCTCCTGGTCCAAGGCGAGCGGAGGCAAGGGTTGCAGCATGGTCAACGCTCACGCCGAGTTCAGCGATCGGTCACATCCGGTGTTCGCTGTCATCGCCGAACAGAAGCAGGAAATGTTGGACGTCTTTCGGCGCATTCTGGCGACGGACGGGGAAGCCGACGAACGTCTCGTCGAGGCAATCATGCTGCTTCACGAAGGCGCCCTCGTCGCAGACGGTATCGGTATCGGCACCGACCCCTTCGACGTCGGCCGGGATGCGGCCCTCGAAATGCTGAAGCATTCCGGGTGATCGCTCCTACGCCCCCACCATCCGACGCGCTATCTCCAGATACCTCTCCACCAACTCGTCCGGAGACAACTCACCGTCCGGTCGGTACCACACCGCGACGGCGACGCACATCGTCACGACAGCTCGGCTGGCATCCTCGGGATGGTCGGCATCGAACACACCCGAAGCAACGCCGTCGAGGACGATCCGGTCCACCTGCTTCTGCTGTTCGTCGCGCTGCGCGATGTAACTAGCCCGACTGTCGGGCTCCATGCTGCGGATCTCGGAGGAAGCGACGAACGACTGCTCGCGTCGAAACATGTGGAACCGCAACAGAGATTCGATCACCGCGTCGAAGCGATCAGAGGGATCGTCCCCTGCGTCGAGTTCGGCGGCGCGACTTCGCTCCAACAACTCCGTCATCACCACGGTCGCCAGACCGATCAACAGAGCCTGCTTGGACGGGTAGTGATGGTAGAGCCCCGGCACCGACAGCCCGGACCGCGACGCGACGTCACGGATCGAAGTCCCGTGATAGCCCTGCTCGACGAACGCCTCCAGCGCCGCAGCGAGCGGTTTCGGCAGTCCCAGGTCTTCGTAATCGCGCCAGGACCCGCGTACCGGAAGCTCGTTCGTCATACCGATACCGTAGATCGCCGTTGCGCCGCCGCCGAACGCGTCGGTGCCATTGGTTACAGTCGATGTTCACCGAAAGACAGGGACCAGTCATGATCCATGTTCGCCACTCCGCGGTTGCTGCCGTGCCGGTTGATGTCGCCTTCGACTACATCGACGACTACCGCAACGTCCCGACGTGGATGTTCGGTGTTTCCGAGTTCACACCGTTCGGAGAGTTCGATCAGGGGCTCGGCGCCACGTTCGACGCGGCCATGCAGATCGGGCCAAGCACGTTGCGCTCCAAGCTCGAGGTCACCGAGTGGGAGAAGAATCGGATCATCAAGCTGTCTTCGCTCGGCGGTGTATCCAACTCGTCCACGTGGGAGTTCGCCGCGATCGACGATTCCAAGACCGAGCTTTCCGTCGACTTCGCCTACAAACTCCCCGGCGGCATTGCCGGCAAAGCTCTCGGCCGCTTGATCGGGCCGTTCGTCGAAAACGCTGTCAGGAACAGCGAGGAGACGTTGCGCCACAGCCTCGAGCAGCAGTTCGCGGCCCGCGGCGAAGGCTGAAACTACCCGCGGTCGCCTTCGAGGCCCAGCGCGTTGGCCCACACCTGAGTAGCCGTCTTGACGACGTCCTCGAACGGGACGGGGTTGCCGTCGGCGCCAGGTTCCTCGGAGACGAACGAACTGTAGGCAAGACGGCTCACCATCGCCGACAGTGCTCGGGAAGCCAACAGCGGATCCAACGAGCCGTCTGCCTTGCCAGCTGCTTGCAAGCGTTCGATGGCTCGGGCATTACGAGAAATGAAGGTCTCGGCTCGGTCCCGACGCAGTTTCGCGAAGGCCGGATCGATGTGCGATACCTGCTCGAGCAGACCCATCAGTTTGGCGTTGCGGCGAAACGCCGTCAGGTAGGCACGGTTGCTCGATTCGAGGACCGCATACGGATTGTCGACGTCGCGGACCCGTCCCATGCCGGGGTGCAACATGTCTTCCTGCGCAACGTCGAGAACTGCGGCGAAGATCTGCTCTTTGTTGTCGAAGTAGGTGTAGAACGTGCCGGTGGAGCAGTTCGCTTCCTTGGTGATGTCCGTCAGACGGGCATCGAGATACCCTGCGCGCTCGAACACCGTTCGAGCCGCTGCGACCAGAGAAGCCCTGGTCCGGACGCCGCGGGCAGTCACCGGCAGGTCACGCAGAAGCTCCGTCGCAGCCATGGATGGTGGCGGACGGTCTTCCCAGTTCTCCTGAGGTTCGGCGCGAGAGGTCACCAGCTACTTATACGGCAAAGCCGGCGACATCTCGGCATCGGCGTCAGGTGATGGTGATTCCTCCGTCGACGGCGATGGTCTGACCGGTGACGTATCCGCCTGCCTCGGACGCGAGCCACACCATGGTGGCCGCGAGCTCTTCAGGATCGCCCATGCGGCCGAGGATCAGGCGCGGAGCCATCGCGTCCAAGTAGCCGTCGTTGTATTGGTCGGTCATTTCCGACTTGAAGAAGCCTGGCGCGATCGCGTTGACGCGAATGCCCTTGCGCGTTCCCCACTGCTGTGCGAGGTCACGGGTCAATCCGACGACGCCTGCCTTGCTCGCCGCATAGGCGGCCTGTGGGAGTCCGGCGGTCGTCAATCCGAGAATGCTCGAGATGTTGACGATGGAGCTGCCCGGGAGCATGACGCGGCCGCAGGCCTGCGCTGCCCAGTAGGACCCATTGAGGTTGATGTCGATGACGGCGCGGAACTGGTCCGGGGTCTCACGGGTTGCCGGAACAGCGGTTCCGACGCCGGCGTTGTTGACCAGTACGTCCACGCGGCCGAACTTCTCCATCGCGGCGTCGACCATGTTCTGAGCCTGAGCCGGATCGACGATGTCGGTGGCCACGCACAACGCTTCGCGGCCTGCGTCACGCACGAGCTTGGCCGTGTCTTCGAGCTTGTCGACGCGGCGAGCAGCGAGGACGACGTCCGCGCCGGCCTCTGCTGCGGCTTTCGCAAACGCCACCCCGAGGCCCGACGACGCACCGGTCACGATGACCACTCGATCGGTCAGAGAGAACTTGTCGAGAACAGACATGCGCGGTGATGCTCCTGTGTCGTCGGGTTCGGGAAGTGACGTATGGACTGCAGTGACATATGGACTGCAGTTGCGAAATTACAGGCCGAGATCGCGGCCGATGAGTTCCTTCATGATCTCGTTGGATCCGGCCCAGATCTTGGTGACGCGGGCGTCCATCCACGCGCGAGCGGCGCGGTACTCGGTCATGAAGCCGTAGCCGCCGTGCAACTGAACACAGTGATCGAGGACCTCGTTCTGAACCTGCGCGGTCCACCACTTCGCCTTGGCGGCGTCGATGGCGGTCAGCTCGCCGGCAGCGTGTGCTGCGACGCAGTTGTCGACGTAAGCCTGGGTGACCTCGATGCGGGTCACGAGATCCGCGAGAAGGAATTTGTTCCACTGCAGCGAGCCGATCGGCTGACCGAAAGCCTTGCGGTCCTTGGCATATTGCAGCGTCTCTTCGAGGATCGGAGCGGCGTGCGCGATGTTGGACACCGCAGCGCCGACGCGCTCCTGCGGCAGCATTTCCATCATGTGGATAAACCCGCGGTCGATCTCACCGATGATGTTGGTGGACGGCACGCGAACGTTCTCGAAGAACAGTTCGGCGGTATCGGACTCGTGCTGGCCGACCTTGTCGAGCTTGCGTCCGCGCTCGAAACCTTCCATGCCGGTTTCGACGGCAAAGAGCGTGATGCCCTTGGACTTCTTCTCGGGACTGGTCCGCGCCGCCACGATCACGAGATCAGCGTTGTAGCCGTTGGTGATGAAGGTCTTGGAGCCGTTGATGATCCAGTCGTCGCCGTCCTTGACCGCAGTGGTCTTGAGCGAGGCGAGGTCGGATCCGCCGGAAGGCTCGGTCATGCCGATGGCCGTCAGCATCTCACCGGTGCAGAACTTGGGCAGCCAACGCTGCTTCTGCTCTTCGGTGGTGAGCTGAACGAGGTACGGAGCAACGACGTCGGCATGGATGCCGAAGCTCGAGGCAACAGCTGCACTGGCACGCGAGAGTTCTTCGGCCAGAACAGCGTTGAAGCGGTAGTCGCCGGCTTCGCTTCCGCCGTACGCCTCTGGAACCTCGAGTCCGAGGAAGCCGTTGCGCCCCGCTTCGAGCCAGATTTCACGATCGATGAAGCGCTGGTCGATCAGCTTCTCTGCGACCGGAAGGATGTTCCGGTTGACGAATTCGCGGGCAGATTCGCGAAATGCCTCGTGATCGGGTCCGTACAGAGTGCGACGCATGACGAGTTGCTTCCTTTCGGCGTGGCAATGCCACACGTAACGATGTTCCTAAGCATTCGCTTAGAATCTAAGCATCTGCTTATAGTGAATCGAGAGCGGGATATTGTCAACATCGAAATCCGTCACACCTGGAGGAAACCGTGAGCGATTCACCTGACGTGGTGATCAGCCCCTCCAAAGCTGCGGCCCGTATACGCGCGGCAGCCGTGGACGCTTTTGCGTCCGCGGGCTACGGCGGCACCACCACGCGTGACATCGCCGCACGACTCGACATGAGTCCCGCCGCCATGTACCCGCACTACCGCTCGAAAGAAGAGCTGCTTTTCGCGATCAGCTTCGAAGGTCACACCGAAGCGTTGAAGGTGGTCGAGGGCGCCGACAGACCGGGTGAAGAGCCGTCCGTTCGCCTCCAGGAACTGGTCAGCACCTTCGCCAGTTGGCAGGCCGGGCACCACTCACTCGCTCGCGTCGTCCAATACGAACTCACTGCACTCACACCAGAGCACTACCGAACCGTCGTCGCGCTTCGTCGCAGCACGACGCGGGTGGTCCGGGAGGTTGTCGACGCCGGCGTCCAGTCGGGTGACTTCACGATCCCCGATGCCGAAGGCGTCACCCTCGCCTTGATGTCCCTGTGCGTCGACGTGTGCCGCTGGTTCCCAGCCGGCAATTACACGAATCCGGAAGACATTGGAAAACTGTACGGAGACCTGGCATTGAGGATGGTGGGCGCCGCCTGAATCAGGTGACACCGACCGCAGAAAGGACTCGGCCAGTGGCCAACCGCACCTATCTCTACTCGACCCCTGTTGCTCCGCATGAGAATCCGGCTGCCGCTCGCGCCCGAGGTCTCACCGGTATCTCCGAGTGGTCGTACGCGATACCGCTGGTCCCGAGGATCCTTGTGTCCGTGAATCCCTTCGCCCACCAGTCGGTCATCTGGGACGACACCCCAGACCTGATCGCGGTCACCGCGCCCTGCGGTCCTGGTATCGCCCGGCTCGAAGACTTCCTCGGCAGAATCGATCACCCCGAACTCGGCACGATGGCCGGCGATGCGCTGCGTTTCCTGCGCAGCCACACCGAGCCCGACCACTACTTCGTCCTCGAGTGCGGCGAGATCTTCGACATGGACGACGAACCGTTCGCCGAACAGGGCGCGGCCCTGATGACCGGTCTGGCGGACATCGACGCCGAGATGGAGGCGGCGCTGGCCACACTCGCACCCGCCAAGCCGCGCTTCTGGGAGCGGCTGTTCACGCCGACTCAGGAGAGCGTCGAGGAACCGCTACGCGAGCTCGGCCTCGGTTACTGGTCCGAGACCCTGTACTTCGATCTCGACGTCCCGCAATAACCACCGATCAGTCAGAGATCTCACCGAGCCGACGCTCCAAGTAGGCCCGCTCCGGTTCCGTACCAACCAAATTCAGCGCACGTCGGTATGCAGACATTGCCGCGTCGGTGCGCCCCAACCGGGCGAGCAGTTCGGCGCGCGCGAGGTGATACGGGTGGTAATCGGCAAGTTTGGGCTCCGCTGCCAGTTCTTCCAAAGCTGCCAGCCCAACCTCCTCGCCGTCGCGCATCGCCAGCGCCACTGCCCTGTTGACTGCGACGACAGGCGAAGGCGTCAACGTGAGGAGCACTCCGTAGAGCGCGCAGATCTGCGGCCAGTCGGTGCTCTCCACATCCGCAGCCTCGTCATGCAATGCGGCGATGGCAGCCTGCACCCCGTACGGCCCCGGCGCTCCCCCGGTCAACGCGACCACGACGAGGTCGCTGCCTTCCTCGATCATCGGCTGGTCCCAGCACCCGCGATCCTGATCTTCGAGGAGGACGATCCCGCCACCGGCGTCAGTACGGGCATCCCGACGCGCGTGGACGAGAAGCATCAACGCCAGCAACCCGGCGATCTCGCGCTCATCGGGAAGCAATGCGCGCAGGATCCTCGCCAGCCTGACCGCCTCTACCGCCAAGTCGACGCGTTGCAGATCCGGACCCGAACTGGCGGCATACCCTTCGGTGAACACCGAATAGATCACCTGCAGAACACCGGGCAGACGCTCCGGGAGTTCTTCGGCGCTGGGAGTTCGGAAGGGAATCCGAGCCTGACGTATCTTCTTCTTCGCACGCACGATCCGCTGCGCCATGGTCGCCGAAGGCACGAGGAAGGCCCGAGCAACCTCGGGCGTCGTCAACCCTCCGAGGCAACGCAAGGTGAGTGCGATTCGGTCGTCCTCGGCCAGCGCCGGGTGCGAGCAGGTGAAGAACAGCTGCAACCGCTCGTCGGGAAGTTCTCCGTCGACCGTGGGCGGCGCCGGGTCGGCACGATCGGCGTCCACCTGCATCACCGCCAATCGCGCCGCATAGGCCTGATCACGACGAAGCCTGTCGACGGCTTTGCGACGCGCCGTGGTCAGCAGCCAGGCGCCGGGTTTGGCCGGCACTCCGTCCACCGGCCAGTGCACCAACGCGGCCTCGACGGCTTCGGAGGTAACTTCCTCGGCCAGATCCAGATCACCGAAACGGCGGACGAGCGAGGCCAAGAGTCGTCCACGTTCCTCCCGGAACACTGACTCGATGGAGTTCTCGGCCTGCTCGTCCACGGCGAATCAGTCCCCGAACCCGGCCAGTGGACGCACCTCGACGCTGCCGCCGTCGCGCGCGCCGGGGCACCGCGCGGCCCAGGCCAGCGCCGCGTCCAGATCAGGAACGTCGATGACGTCGTAGCCGCCGAGGATCTCACGGGTTTCAGCGAAGGGTCCGTCGGTGACGGTCTTTTCTCCGGACTGCGAGACTCGAACCGTTGTCGTAGTCGTCAGGTCGGCGAGGGCATCGCCGGACACCCAGATACCGGCATCCTTCATTTCCTTGTCGTATTGCTGCCAGTCCTCGAACGTGCACTGGGGTTCGGTGTCTCCGCCGGGCGCGGTGTAGATGAGCAACATGTACTTCATGACTGACTCCTTGGTCTGTTGTTTCTCTTCCGGCTTTCTTGCCTTACAACATGACGACGAACGGTTCTCCCCGGAATCGACAGGCGACTCGAAAAAACTTTCGGCGGGTTCGTCCGAGGTGCTGCCGTTAGGCTGAGTGTATGACCGAACGCGACCGGGACGCCGCTGGAAAGCCCCTCAATTCGCGGCCCCGCGACGGACTC
This sequence comes from Rhodococcus sp. AQ5-07, assembly GCF_009707305.1. NCBI lineage: Bacteria > Bacillati > Actinomycetota > Actinomycetes > Mycobacteriales > Nocardiaceae > Rhodococcus > Rhodococcus sp. AQ5-07. Next base: position 4,002,592 of record NZ_CP046099.1, read on the forward strand.
GGCCGTCCACTGCCACGTGACGCGGCGGGCGGCGTCCCGCGCATTCCCGACGATGTGCGCCTCCCTCCGGACGAGTCGATCACCGAGGCTCAGCGTCTTCTCGACCACGGGATGCCTTTTCACGCGCACGAAATTTTCGAAGGAACGTGGAAGGACGCCCCCGCCGAGGAGCGTGACCTGTGGCAGGGACTGGCTCAATTGGCCGTCGGGCTCACCCATCTACTTCGGGGCAACAACACCGGTGCCGTCTCACTCCTCGGCCAGGGTCACGACCGCATCAGGCACTACGAAGTGGAAAGCCCGCACGGCCTCGACGTCCCCGGCCTGCTGATGTGGTCCGAGCACTTGCTCGCTGAAATCGATCGCCCCGGCGATTTCCCCGCCCCTCCGATTCCGAGGTTGAGAATCCCCTGATGCCCATCTTCCCCATGTTTCCGCTCGGCTCTGCATTGCTTCCGGGTGAGGTGTTGCCACTGAACATCTTCGAGCCTCGGTACCGCGCACTGGTAGAGAACGTTCTCGAAGCTGCCGACGGCCCACTGTTCGGAGTAGTGCTCATCGCTCGTGGCCACGAGGTCGGTGGCGGTGAATCACGCCACGACGTCGGCACTCTGGCTCGGATCGAGTCTCATGTCGCAATGGGTGCCGGACGGTATCAGTTGTATTGCCGGACCGAAGACCGCATCCGCGTCAATCGCTGGCTGCCGGACGATCCTCACCCACTCGCCGAGGTCGAATTGTGGCCTGACGAGAACAACGGAACACCTGTCACCGCTTACGAATACGACTCTCTCCTCGAGCGCATCGAGTTCATGTACGGAATGTTGGGAAAGCTCGCACTTCGGGCCGGCGAACAGACTCCGCGAATGCCCGTCCCACCGGATCCCTTGGATCCGCTGGGTTCTCGGCTGTATGCCCTAGCCAGAAACATTCCGATGGGTGACGCCGATCGCCTGGCGATTTTGACCGCGCCAGGCGCCGACGAACGTATTCGCACGCTCTCGGAGGCGGTCGAGAACACCATCGAGGTGGCGCAGTTCAATCTGCTTTGAGCGCGACTACGCCATCGTCTGACCCATGTCGATGACGATTTTCGTCCCGGTGACCGCGCGGGAGAGGTCCGTCGCAAGGTAGACCACGGCGTTGGAGATGTCCTCGACGGTGGTGCGTGGGACGGACGTGAGCGGCCACTTGTACGAGTTCATGTACTCCGGATGAGTAGTGAGCACCTTACCCACGTTGGGATCGTTACCCATCTCAGTCTCCACCGCGCCAGGGTGGATGCTGTTGACTCGAATGTCGAAGCTACCCAATTCCGTTGCCGCAGTGCGAGCCAAACCCACGAGACCGTGCTTGGCCGCCGAGTAGTGCGCACAACCAGGCGCTTCGGCGACGCCTGCAGCACTGCTGACGATCACGATGGAACCACCGTTACCCGCCTCGATCATCGAGGGAACCGCAGCCGCCATCGTGCGCCACACACCATTGAGATTGATGTCCACCAGCGTCGACCACTGTTCTTCCGGCATCTCCCAGAAACGATTCCACGTAGCGATGCCCGCATTGGCGATCACGACGTCGAGGCGACCGAACTTGTCGACGCCCGACGCCACCGCCGCCCGCAGCGCCTCGAGGTCACGCACATCCGCTACCGCGGTGACGATCTCGCGCCCCTCTGCTCGCACGAGACGGGCCGTTTCTTCGAGGTCGGCTTCAGTCGCGGCCGCGTAACCCACGTCTTCAGACACCGACGCGCACACGTCGACAGCGATGACGTCGGCACCTTCCTGCGCGAGTCGGATCGCGTGATTGCGTCCCTGACCCCGCGCTGCACCGGTGATGAAGACGACCTTGCCTGCCAAGAGTTGTGTCATGGCCGGGACGTTAGACGCTGATGTGGCCCGCTGCCCCTGAGTTCCCGCTCGGCGGGAATCAGCCATCCACGATCACGACGTGCAGATTTCGCGGACCGTGTACACCTTCGACGCGTTCGAGTTCGATGTCGGAGGTTGCCGACGGGCCGCTGATCATGGTGGTGGGACGCTGCGGCGTCAGCCGCGCAATCGCCTCCGGCACTCCCACTTCCACACTGCTGCGATACACGACGCAGATGTGTGTGTCCGGTACCAGAGTCAACGCACGACGTCCCTGCTCCGGACCGGCGTCGAGGAAGATGGTGCCGGTCTCGGCGCACGCTACCTTCGAGCCGGTGACAACGGCGTCGAGGTTCTCGAGTTCGGGAGCCGGTACGTCCGGGCTGTCCACCACCAGCGTTCCGTCGAACCCGGCTACCCATGATCGGTCGAGGCCGGCGGGGATCCCCAGAGTGTTTAGTCCGCGCTGTCTCAGTATTCCGGCGACGGCATCGGCGATTTCTGTTGCAGCGCAATGGTGAACGTGCGCCTTGTAGTCCTCGAGGCGGTCGACGAACAAATCGATGAGCTCCCCGTCTGGCATGGTTCTGCCCGTCCGGTAGTTTCGCGGTATCTCGCCTTCACCGGCGGGCGCCAAGGTGATGGCATCACGAATGCGTCCGAGCACCACGTCACGTGAATTCATCTGTCTGCCTCCCCGTCACGACGAGCCTCGTCCAATGCCTCGCGGCCTTCGTCGGAGTCCCACCAGGATCGGAAGGTCTGCTTGGGCGGTGCGGGAATGTCTCTGGCAGCTGTCCAACCGTTCAGTGGAGGTGGCAATGTGGAGATCTTCCCCTTCTTGCCGGCCACGACGCGTCCGAGCCCGGCAGCTTTCTGAGCCAGCGTCCACCTGCCCTCGGTCGACATCGCCAGAGATGCGGCTTTCATCGCCAAAGACTCTGCCGTGACACCGGATTGCTCGACCTTCTGGTGCCGCAATTCGACCAGCAGCGACGGGATGTCGATCTTGACCGGGCAGGCGTCGAAGCACGCACCGCACAGACTCGAGGCAAAAGGAAGAGTCGAATTCGGATCGTCTTTGCCATGCATGCCCGCGAGCTGCGGAGTCAGTACCGCGCCGATCGGTCCCGGATAGGTCGATCCGTAGGCGTGGCCACCGGTGCGCTCGTAGACAGGGCACACGTTCAGGCACGCCGAGCACCGTATGCAGCTCAGGGCTTCCCGCCCGATCTTGTCGGCAAGCGCGGCGGTCCGGCCGTTGTCGAGGAGGACCAGGTGAAATTCCTGTGGACCGTCGTCAGGCGTCACGCCGGTCCACAGGGAGGTGTACGGGTTCATCCGCTCCCCCGTCGACGACCGCGGCAACAGTTGAAGGAAGACCTCCAGATCCTGATAGGTCGGCAGAATCTTCTCGATGCCCATGACGGTGATCAGTGTTTTCGGCAGCGTCAGGCACATTCGCCCGTTGCCCTCCGACTCCACGACGGTCAGAGTGCCCGTGTCCGCGATGCCGAAATTGGCGCCGGAGACGGCGACGGGCGTCGTCATGAACTTGTGGCGCAGAAACTTTCGTGCAGCTGCGGCAAGTTCGGCCGGGTTCTCCCCGAGGTTCGGATCGACATCTGGCATCTCACGCAGGAATATCTCGCGAATCTCTGACCTGTTGCGATGGATCGCAGGAACCAGGATGTGCGACGGTTTGTCGTGGCCGAGCTGGACGATCAATTCCGCGAGATCGGTCTCGTAGGCGATAATTCCCTTGGTTTCGAGATGCTCGTTGAGACCGATCTCCTGCGTTGCCATCGACTTGACCTTGATGACCTCGTCGGAGCCGGTGGCTTTGACAAGCTCGGTCACAATGGCGTTGGCCTCGTTGGCATCCGCTGCCCAATGCACCTGCCCACCGCGAGCGATTACTGCAGCTTCGAACTGTTCGAGCAGTTCCGGCAACCGCGCCATGACGTCGGCCTTGATCGCCGAACCCGCATCCCGCAGCTCCTCCCAATCGGGGAGCTCTCCAGTTACGTTGATGCGCTTGGCACGGATGGTATGCGTTGCCTTGCCGATATTGCGTCGCAGTTGCGCGTTGGCCAGCTCGTGATGTGCTGCGACAGGGAACTTCTCAGTACCTCGCAGGAACCCTGCACCTTCGGGTGACCTCGGCGGAAAGCTGGGCAGACCCAGCGTCACAGCGCTCATGCGTGCACCCGGCTTTCCACCGATGCCAGAATCTCCGCGAGGTGAATGGTCTTGGCGCCCATCTGCAGTCGTGACATCCCACCGCCGATGTGCATGAGACAGGACGAATCTCCGGCGCTGCAGAACTCTGCGCCGGTGTCGGCCACACGGCGAATCTTGTCAGCCAACATGGCCGTCGACGTCTCGGCGTTCTTGATGGCAAACGTGCCGCCGAAGCCGCAGCAGGAATCTGCTTCCGGGAGTTCGACCAGATCGATGTCGCGGACGTTGCGCAGCAACTGAAGTGGCTTGTCTCCCACTCTCAACATGCGCAGTGAGTGACAGGTCGGGTGATAGGTGACCCGGTGCGGGAAGTACGCGCCCACATCGGTGACACCGAGAACGTCCACGAGGAATTCCGAAAGCTCGTACGTCTTTGCCTTCACGGTCTGCACCTGCCCACACAGCGACGCGGTGCCGTAGCGCTCGGCGACGATCTCGTGTTGATGACGGATCGAACCGACGCACGATCCCGATGGTGCGACAACGGCGTCGATCGACGCATCACCGAAAGTATCGGCGTAGTTCGCGACCAGCGGCAGCGCTCCGGGCTGGTAGCCGGTGTTGACGTGCATCTGCCCGCAGCAAGTCTGCCCGGACGGAAACACGACGTCGTGCCCGAGACGGGCGAGCAGGAGGGCGGTGGCCTTGACGGCGTCGGGAAACATCGTGTCCCCGATGCAGGTGGCGAACAGCGCTACTCGCATGTGGTTCCCCGCAATCTGTCGGTGTGGTCTGACCACAGTAATACATCCCTGGACAGGCCACCCCGTAAACGGCGTCCACCCGGTTATGCTCTTGCCTCATGCCGACCGAGCCGAGCCCGCGAGCGTGGGAACAAGTACTGAGCCACCTCGAACGTCGGCTCGTTTCAGGCGAGGTGTCTCCTGGCCAGCGCCTGCCGGGAGAGAGAATTCTGGCAGCAGAGTTGGGCGTCGGACGGTCATCGGTCCGAGAAGCGTTGCGGGTCATGGAAGCACTCGGCCTCCTCAAGGCGCAGACTGGCTCCGGCCCGACGTCCGGCGCGATGATCGTGGCCAAACCGACCGGCGGCATGACCATGCTGATGCGGATGCAGGTTGCAGCACAAGGATTTCCGGTCTCGGATGTGGTGAAGACACGACTCGTTCTCGAATCCGAGGTGATGCAGTCCCTGGCATCGCGGACCCCGACGCCCGACCTCAGCACGGCCGTCGAACTGCTCGACTCGATGGATGACGTAGATCTGTCGGCCGAGGAATTCCTACTACTCGACGCGCAATTCCACGTGGCGCTCGCCGACGCGGCGGGCAATCAGGTGATCGCAGCCATGATGACCGGCCTACGAGAGTCCATCGAGGCCTACGTTCTCGCGGGCGTGCAGATCGACAGCTGGCCGAGCACCTGCATGCGACTGCGTCACGAACACCGAGGATTGGTCGATGCGGTCAACGCGGGCGACGGCGAACTCGCACGTCAGCGCATAGTCGGACACATCCGCGGTTACTACTCGGAAAGCGCGCACTCCAGCCGGTGACAGGGGGTGGTAATTGCACCCCCAGAAGTCGTGTACTGTTGGTTTCACACCGACGCGGGGTGGAGCAGCTCGGTAGCTCGCTGGGCTCATAACCCAGAGGTCGCAGGTTCAAATCCTGTCCCCGCTACAAAGAAGAGGCCCGTAGGTTGCGAAAGCGACCTACGGGCCTTTTGCTGTGCGCCTTTATTAACCGCCGGGGGTTAATAAAGGCGCACAGCAGTAGCTCACACCGCCACGTTGTGAAAATCGATCTCTGCGGCCAGCATGCCGGAGAACCACCGATCCAGGTCCTCGTCGGTGACGGACTCGGGCATGGCGTCCACCTCGCACGCCAGCACCGCCACCTGAGATACGAACGGGGGAGCGACATGCATGTCTACCCAGTCCTGCAACGCTGGTTCGCGCTCTACGTTCACTGCCGCCGCCTCCCGGCACCACGACAGATACAGGGTTTCCGCGGCGTACATGCCCACCAGGGCCGCCGCCCTGCCCTCTTCGCGAGCGAGGGTCAAGGCATGCGTCGACAGCACAGACGACTCCTCGACCAGAGCCGCTGCGTCCCCCGCGTACGGGAAGCGGGAACGCAACTGCGCGAAATACTCGCGCTGTTCGCCCACCAGGTTCGACATCGACGTCACGTGGTCGAACGCGTCGTCGAGCGTCGGGGATTCGGCGACCACCAACCCCAACACCTTGACGGCCGTCAGTACGAATGCCTCTTCGATCACGAGGTACCGGCGGAATCCCTCATCACTCAACGTCCCGCCGATGGTGTCCTCGATGAATGGAACCGCCCGCGCGGCAGCGAGATTACTCTGCTGCCGCGCGAGCAGGTCTGAGGAGCGACTCATTCGCCGGCGACCCAACTGATCAAGCCGTCGAACAGGTCGGTGTACCCAGGCCACTGCTCACAGAACTCCGGCGGAGCCCAGTGCGGCGAGCAGTCCGAGGTGAAGACGATCGACCGTCCGGCGCCGTATTCACCGGCAGCGACAAGCGGATCGCCGTTGATGGTGGCGGGAACCACGGCACCGTCCTTCGCGACGACGCGGTTGTATCCCAGGAGCGCCGGCCAGGTATCCCCGGCACCACCGAGAGCCGGGTGAGCAGCATCGACGACGGTGGGAACGATCCCGGCCGGTGTCTCGACGCGATCGTCTTCGGCCAGCATCGTCACGGGTAGTACCTCGGCGATCGCGGTCTGGCGGAAAGCTGCTCGCGCTTGGAACCCGGAGAACGAGAGGTAGCCACCGATCATCATCAGTGAGCCGCCGGCGTTCACCCAGTCACGAAGCGCGACAAGGCGATCCTCCCCGGCGCGGAACTGGTCGAAGACACCGGGAGCCAGCTGCAGCGAGTTCGCTCCGATGTCGGAGAGAACGACGACGTCGAACTGGGACAACGCTTCTGCGGTACCGGGGAACTGCGTCGGCACCAGGTGTGCGGGCATGTGTGTCACGTCGTGGCCACGTGAGGTGAGCGCATCCCGAAGCGGACCGACTCCCTCGACGTAGGAATGGACACTGAACTCGTCGACGCCCTTGACGTGCGTCGACGTCGTCATCCAGCTCTCGCCGGCGATCAGTACTCGTTTACCCATGACTGCTTCTGTTTCCTTTCGCGGCCTGCTCGAAGAGCGACCTCGGGTTGTCTCGCATCAGTGCGGACGCTTGCTGGGGATCTACGCCTGCGCGCACCAACCGGGCGGCGAAGACGAGTGGTACGTAGGAGAATCCGTTTCCGCCGTGCTTTCTGAGCATTGATTTGAGGAAGAGGTCGTGACTGAGCAGGAGCTGTGATGCGTGACCGGAGGTGACCAATCCGGCTACCGCAGTGGCTGTTTCCGCCGGATGCGGCGAAAGACCCTCGCCGGGGAAATCGAAAGGCATCCCGATCATGTCGAACTCGAGAAAGACACCGCGGTCGGCGAGCGATCGTTGGTAGTCGGCGTCGTGTCCGGACGGGTCCATGTGGCACAGGACCACTGCTTGCGGATCGACGCCCATCTCGTCGACCACGATGTCGACGACGTGATGTCCGACGCGCTGCCATCCCGGAAGGTGGACGAACAGGGGCACGTCCACCTCGCGCTGGGCGATGCATGCCGCCCTCAAGGCTTTCGCCTCGTTCTGAGTGAAGAGCGGGGAGACTCCGATCTCCCCGATCACGCCAGGAGCCAATTCCTTTGCCGGATCGAACTCCTCGACGAGCGAACCGGCCAGATCGTCGACGCCGAGTTCGTGGACCTCGACCGGATGGGTCGTCTCGAGGTACCACCCTGAACCCATGATCACTCGCACGTCTGACTTTCGCGAGAACTCCGCCAACTTCTCCGGTGCCCGGCCCAGTCCCGGCGGTGTCAGATCAACGATCGTCCGACCACCGAGGTGGGCGAAGTCCACAAGGTCTTCCACCACGGCCGCTGCGTCGTCGACTCGACAATTGTCGAGACTGTAATACGGATTGTCGTGAAGAAGCCAGGCATCCTCGGCGCGTACCGGACCGGCCAACCGCTGTGCCACAACCGGATCCGGGGCCTCGGTGTACGCACCGGTGACGTCGTTGTGCAGATGTTCGTGTGGGAGAACCAGTCCGAGTTCCGAACTGTCCACAGTTCCCGTGACAGTACGAACCTTGCTCATGAGCGTGCAGGCCCCGAGGGTGCGGACTGCAGGTGTCGCCACAGCGCGCTCAGGGTGTGTCCCCGCATGTTGATCCAGATGGCCAGGAGCAGAACGACACCGGTGATGATCGGTGTCAAGAACGGGCTCACACCGAGCAGGGTCAGTCCGTTGGCGATGATTCCGGTCAGGACAGCGCCGATGACGGTACCGATCACGGTGCCGCGACCGCCGAAGAGGTTGGTACCACCGAGAACCACCGCGGTGATCACCGTGAGCTCGAATCCCGTTGCGGAGTTGGCCGAACCCGAGCCCAGTCGAGCCGCGATCAGCAGTCCCGCGATACCGGCAGCCAAGCCGGTGAAGACGAGCGTCATCATGAGCACACGACGCGTGTTGACGCCGGACCGTCGCACGGATTCGACGTTGGATCCGATACCGGTGACGTAGCGCCCGAAGCGCATGCGGTTGAGCGCAATTGCTCCGATGACCACGACTACGAGAGCAATCCAGGCGCTGGCGGAGAACCCGAGGAACTCAGCAGTTCCGAGCTTCGCGAAGTAAGTGTCGGCCGGAACCGGAACGGAGAATCCTTCGGTCCGATACAGCGCGATACCGCGAATGACGGACATCGTCGCCAGAGTCACGATGAACGGCGGAATGCCCTGATAGGCAGCGAGCCATCCGTTGACCAGGCCCCAGGCCGCACCCATCACCGGGGCGGCGACGAAGACCAGGGACGAATCGACGCCGGCCTGGATAAGCTCGGCACTCATCGCCGCGACGAACGCGACGATCGCACCGACGGACAGGTCGATCTGACCTGCCGTGATCACGAAAGTCATCGCCACCGCGATGATCAGAACCGGAGCGATCTGGGTTGCCAGGTTCGACAGGTTCGTGAATGTCAGGAACGACGACGTGGTCGCCGAGAAGACGGCTGCGACAGCAACTGTCACCGCCAGCATCGCGAGGGTGGGCTTGTTGACGCTGTCCCACAAAGAGGGTTTCGCGGCGAGCTTGCGCTCGATCGGCGCCTGGGTCTTCTCGAGAGTGGTCATGCCGTGGCTCCCTGTGTTGCTGCCGATGTCCGTTGCGGCACCGGAGTTCGAGTGATGAGTCCGACGAGGGACTCGATGTTCAGGTCGCCGATCGGAACGTCGTCGACGCTCTGCCCCTCGTACATGACCGTGATTCGGTCACATACGCGGAACAGGTCCTGCAGGCGGTGTGTCACGAGAATGACGCCCACTCCGGCCGCTGCGACGTCCGTGATCAGCTTGAGCACCGACTCGACCTCGGCGACGGCAAGCGCTGCGGTGGGCTCGTCGAGGATCAGTACGTCTGGCCGAAAGGAAACAGCGCGGGCGATCGCGACGGTTTGCCGCTGCCCGCCGGACAGTTGCCCGATCTCCTGGTAGGTCGACTTCACCTTGACATGAAGGTCGGCGAGAATGTGAGCCGCCTTCTCGTGCATGGCATGCCGGTCGAGGAATGGACCTTTTCGCGGTTCTCTGCCGAGGAACAGGTTGCTCGCGACATCGAGCGTGTCGCACAGCGCCAGGTCCTGGTAGACGATGCCGATCTTCTTCTGCTGCGCGTCGAGCGGCGTCGAGAAGCGCACTGGTTCACCGTTGACGCGCATTTCGCCGCCGTCGTGCTGGACGGCGCCCGCGAGGATCTTCATCAGGGTGGACTTGCCGGCGCCGTTGTCGCCGACGACTCCGAGTACTTCACCCTTCGCCAGCCGAAGGTCAACTCCTTGAAGGGACTTCACCGGTCCGTACGACTTGGTGATGCCCGAGAGTTCGATCAGTGGAGGTGCCATGATTACTTCTCCAAGTAGTACATGTAGTCGGCTACGTTCTCCGGGGTCACGATCTGGGTGGGGACGGGGATGTTCGCCGGAGCGCCGCGACCACAAGCCAGGTCGATTGCCGAATTCATTGCCTCGTGGCCGAATTCGAAGGTGTTCTGCTGGACCACGCCTTTAAGCCAACCGGCTTTGAGTCCGCCTACCGCCTGATCCGAAAGATCCCAACCGACTGCTTCGATGCGATCCTGCGCCTTCTGACTGTTGACCGCCGCAACGAGTCCGATCAAAGCCGGCTCACCGGTTGCGTAGACGTACTTCATGTCGCCACCGCCGGTCAGCAGGTTCTCCGCTGCGGTCTGTGCGTTCTCCTGAATGTTACGTCCGTCCACGACGGTGCCGACGGTCATTCCGCGGCCGGTCACGGTCTCCGTGAAGCCCTTCTGCCGCTCCAACTGGACAGTGCTGTTGAGCGCGCCGACGATACCGACCGTTCCGGTGTTGTTCGCGACGTCGGCCAAGGTGTTTCCGATCTTGGCACCGCCCTCGGCATTGGCCGTACCGACCTGAGTCGACAGCGCCGGATCGTCGATGGTCGCGTCGACCGCGACGACGGGGATGCCCGCGTTCTTGGCCTTGACCACCGACGGCTTGATTCCGTCCGTGTCGATTGCATCGACGATGATCGCGTCGACTCCGGCGGCGATCAGATTGTCGAAGGCGTTGGCCTGCGCCACGGAATCGTCGTTGCCACTGATGATCTGCAGGTCGACACCTGCCTTGTCCGCGACGTTCTTGGCGGCATTGTTGATCTGGTTGAAGTACAGCGCCTGAAGGTTGATGGTCACCAGACCGACCTTGAGCTTGCCGTTCGTCCCGTCGCAGCTTTCGGCGACTCGGGTCGGCTGCGGGATGGACGAGCCACCCGATGCGTCCTTCGAGTCACTCGACGAAGCCGAGTCACAAGCGGTGAGCGTGAGCGCGACTGCAGCTCCCAGCGCCAGAGGCAATGCACGTTTCATCATCGAGTCTCCAAAAGGGTGTGAGGGGTCAATGTTGCTGTGAAGCTGTCCAATTCATCTCGGGTGGGGCATCCGCGGGGTCCGGCAGTGGCGCAAGCCAAGGCAGCCGAGGCTCCCGCGAGTCGTGCAGCGTCCACCGGTGAGCGCCCGGCGTCGACAAAAGCGATGTACGTACCGCCGAAGCAATCACCGGCCCCGACGGCATCGACGACGTCGACCACTACTGCCGGTTCGCTCGTCACCTCGCCGTCCGGTGTGGCCAGTGTCCAACCTCGCGAGCCGTCGGTCACCAGCAGGTGTGTGTTGTGCTCGGCGGCCAGTGCCTGCCACTGATCGAAACCGATCCCGAACTCGCCTTCCCACAGGGCACGCCCTACGACGACGTGGTCAGCGAGCGCGAATGCGCGCAGTGCCGCGGCTTTGTTTTCACAACCGTCCAGATCGATTACCAGACTTACGCTTCCCGGCAATCCCTCTGGCAGGAAGCCCGCACGGTATCCGTCGAGGAACAGCCGTCCACCACCGGCAGCAGCCAATCGGGTGATGACAACTCCGATTCGTTCGGCATCGTTCGGGTCGTCTTGACTGATGATGGAGCGATCGCCGTCCTGCGCGATGAGTACAACTGCCGTTGACAGGAACGCATCTCGCGGCGACCAACTGGTGTCGACGCCGTCAGCCTCGAGGGCTTCGAGAAACTCGGTGGATCGCGCGTCCGGGCCCACGGCACCGGCAAAGATCACCTGCGCGCCCATTCGGGCTGCGGATACCGCAGCATTTGCATTCATTCCACCGTCGATCTGACTGATGGCCGTTGCCTGCACGCGCTCTCCGAGCACCGGAACATGTGGAACATGTACCGTCACATCGTTGTTGGCGTATCCGCAAAAGACAATCATGGTTACTTTCCTGCGGCCCGGGACACTTCGCGGACCTTCTCGCCTGCGACCCGTCCCCACCAGCGTCCATTGTCCTTCACCGAGGATGCAACTATGGCGCCGTCGCATTCCTTCATCAGCGCTGCGACATTGGCAGCCGTGATGCCGGATCCGATGATCACGGGAAGAACGGTGTTGTCTCGGATCACGGAAACCTCGTCGACCGAAGCGGCGTCACCGGTGCGCGAACCGGTCGCGATCAGGACATCTGCGTCGAAGAACTCGGCGTCTTCGGTCTGTTCCGCGACGGTGCGGTCCGCAACAATGGCATGCGCACCATGCTTGACGTGCACGTCAGCGAAGATCCGGACCGGGTCGGCGCCGATGCGATGGCGGAAGCGCGTCGTCTTGGCCGCCTGACCCTCGATGAAGCCCTCATTGGCGATGTAGGCATTGGCCCACTGATTGACGCGCACAAAACTCGCGCCTGCCGCCCACGCCGCGGCCACTCCGCACTCGCCGGCGTTGGACAAGATGCTGACGCCGACGGCCTTGCCGAACTCACCGACCACCGCTGCCGTGATGACTCCCATGCTGGCGGCGGTTTCGTATCCGTGTTCACCGGGCTTGAGGAACGGTATGTCCCAGTGATTTTCGACGATCACACCGTCGAAACCGTTGTCGACGTACGCGTGCGCTTCCTCCACAGCGAAGCGAGCAATTTCCGAAACCGGCTGCCCGGTGTAGTGCGGGCTGCCCGGCAGAGCAGGGAGGTGGATGGCCCCGATGAGAGAAGGCGTGCCGGTGAACATCTCTGCCAACGCCGAGGGCTTGGGCGGAAAGACTCCGAGCGGTGATGCGGTCACTTCAGCTACCCCATTCCATGCGCAAGATTTGCGCTGTATGTCCATGCACAAGATCTGCACACGATGTAATCGATTGCCTTGATGAATTAGCAGGTTATGCGATCAACACCGGGTTGTGTCAAGGATTTCACAATTCGAATTTGTAAACGATTGCCTCAATCGCGTTACATGCGGGACACTGGACCGTGCGGTTCGATAACCTCGGACCCGAATCGAGCAGAAAACGGGGGACGCATGCGCAAGGCGACCATTCGCGATGTCGCGGAACTGGCCGGGGTCTCGACTGCCACCGTGTCGCGGGCACTGTCCGGATCCCGCCCTGTCTCGGACGAGCTTGCAGCGACGATCAAACGAGCCGCGGATTCTCTCGGATACTCGGGAAACATCATCGCCAGCTCACTGCGTCGTAATCGGACGGACACTGTCGGCATGGTGGTTCCCAGTATCGCGAATCCCTTCTTCACTTCGTTGGTGGTCAATGTCGAACACGTCCTGGCTCAGCGCGGCCTACAACTGTTCCTGTGCGATTCTCGTTCCGATCCCGACGTGGAAGCGCAGCGGCTCAAGTCGCTCGTCTCGCGGCAGGTAGACGGAATCATCATCAGCCCGTGCCACGGCGAATTGAGTGCCGAAGCAGTACGAGCCAGCGCAGCAACGCTTCCGGTCGTTCAACTGGACCGGTTTGCAATGGATACCCAAACGGACTGGGTCGGTGTCGACGACGACGCCGCTCAATCACTCGTGATGGAGCATCTGTCCGAGCGCGGCGCGCGATCGGCTGCCTTCATCAGTTCCGAGCTGACCAATTCGTCGACCGAACTTCGCCGGGCCGGATTCTTCCGCCATGCGGATCGAATGGGAATCGAAACTCGTGACGAGTGGACACAACTCGGCGAGTATTCGATCGAATGGGGACGCACGGCGTCCAACACCATCCTGACCGGCAAGACTCGCCCCGACGCCTTGGTCTGCGCCGACGACCTGATCGCGCTCGGTGTGCTGCAGACCTGCCACGCATTGGGCATCGACGTCCCCGGCGACGTTCTGGTCACCGGTTTCGATAACATCCCCTTCTCCGAACTGTGCAATCCGCCGTTGACCACGGTCGGACAGCCGCAGGAGAGAATCGCGGAAGAAGCTGTGCGACTTCTGGATCAGGCGATGAACAACTCTTCCGAGTCGACAGCCCACATTGCGCTTGCTCCTGAACTGATTGTCCGTCAGTCCACCGTCGGCCAAGCAGCAGCCACGGCACCGTAGGCAGCGATCGCATCGTCCAGTTCGGACACCTTGACGCTTTCGTTGGCCGCATGCATCAACGAGGGAGTGCCAGGGCCCCAGATCACGACGGGAGCGCCGGGGGCGGCCGCTGCCAGCACCGAAGCGTCGGTGAAGTACGAAACCGGTTCGGTTGCAACAGAGATCGGCAAGGTAGCCAACCACGGATCCGACGCGTCGGTACGCACACCTCCCAGGTGAATCGACGTCTCCACCGAGTCGACTTCCGGTTGGGCGCGCCACCATGCAAGCAGGTCTGCGCCGTCTCCCACCGTGCGGTGATCGATCACCGCACGTGCATTGTCCGGCACGATGTTCGGAGCCGAACCGCCGCCGACCAAACCGAGGTTCCAGGTTTCGGCGCCCAGAAACGCGTCGGACGACAGCGGAAGCTCACGCCGAGCTCGATCGACGACGTCAAGCAGTTTGAGGACAGCGTTAGTTCCTCGCTGCGGCGTACTCCCGTGCGCGGCTTTTCCTTTGACGGACACTTCGAGCCACAGTGCACCGCGGTGCCCCAGGTTGATGCGATTGCCGGTCGCCTCGGGAACGATGACAGCCCCGACCTCGAGATTCGCCACGGCGTCGGCCGAACGAGCGGCCCCGAGCGATCCGATTTCCTCGTCGCTCGTCAGCAGTAGTGCGACCGGAACTCCACGTTCGAAAGCGTCGACAACCGCGGCAGTAGCGGCAACAAGGCCGGCCTTCATATCCGATGTCCCTCTGCCGAGGAACAATTCGCCGTCGACCTGTGCGGCGTACGGGTCGAACTCCCAGTCGGAGACAGTTCCCACTGGCACCGTGTCCACGTGGCAGGCGAACAATAGTCTTGCTGCCGAGGGTGCAGCTTCGTTGGTGATCAAGGCCCAGGGATGATTGCCGGTCAGGTCTGACTCGACCTTCGCCTGTGGCGCACGTGAGAGAACCAACGAGACAATCGAATCCATCGCCCGCCGTTGAGGAGCGGCCTCCCCCGAGACCGTGTCGAGAGCTACCAGTTCCGAGAGAAGTCCGAGGGAATCCATGTACCTATTCTTGCACTGCCACGGATTCAGTGCGCTGCCAGCTGGGCGATGACGACGTAATTGTCGTCGGTCGACTCTCCTTCGACGACATCACAATTGGCGAGGATCAACCGTCCCGGAACCGATTCGCGCAACTCGTGAGTGCCCAGCAGCGAACCTTTGTGCAGCGGCCCGACTGTTTCGACGTCGTACTCGAGTGTGCCGTTCGGTGTAGCCAGGAGAATTCGATCGCCCGGCTCCACTACCCGGAGCGCCCGGAACGGTGCTTCGCGAGTGGTGTAGTTGTGCCCGACGACAACAACGGTCTGTGTGGTCTCCGTTCCCGGCATTCCGCTCTCGCCCCACCACACCGGCAGTTCGTCGACGGGATTCAGTTGCTGCCCACTCTCGCCGCCGCGCATCAGTTTCTCCGAGTGCAACGGACTGCTCAGGTACGTGACCCCGGACGCAGACCTCAACTCGATCCTCTCGGGTTCTGCCGGATCGACGGTCACCGAAGCCGGTGCAGCCGCGATATGCGACTGCACCGGCGAGCGGTCAGGTAGCGATCCCGCATTCTCGCCCGAACATCCGGATGCGAGGAGGGCGAGGATCGCTACCGCCGAGAGGCCGGCGCTACGCAGACGTGTTGCCCGGGCCGTCATGACGCTTGCGACGAACAACCACCGTCGTAGCTGCTGCGGCGGCAGCGCCCACGACTCCGACGCCGATCAATACAGCCGGCAGGTTGGAACTGCTGCTACCGCTGGTGCTGCTTGCAGTGTCACCGAGAGCAAGTTCGACGGGGGGCAGGCTTCCAGCGAGTGCCGGATCGCCGTCGGCGTCGGTGACGTAGTAGTCGACGACGTCGAAGGCTCCCTTGTTGTTGTAGTAGCCGACCAGCTTGACGCCGGTCTTGTTCACTACAGCGGTGGTCTCGTCGACCTTCGTGACCCCGGAGCCGTCGTCGGTGTGCTCACCGATGATCACTTCACCGCCGACGCCTGTTCCGTTGTCGATCTCCTTCTCGCCCTTTGCCTTGAGCTCGTCGACGATCTTCTGCGCTGCATCCGCTTCGGCCTTTGCGGCGGCTGCAGCGGCCTGAGCTTCCTTGGCCTTTGCTGCTGCGGCGTCGGCTGCGGCCTTCGCGTCTTCGGCGGCGAGGTAGAGATCCTGCGCCTTCTTGCTCGCCGCTTCGGCAGCTTCGGCCTTCTTGGCGGCTTCGGCAGCCTTTTCGTCGGCAATGGCTCGCTTGTCGGTGGCAGCCTCGCCCGCAGCATCGGCTTCGGCCTGGGCCGTCTCCGCGGCCTTCTGCGCAGCGTCGGCGTCCTTTCGTGCGGAAGCCGCGGTAGCTGCCGCTTCATCAGCAGCCTTACGGGCGGCAGTGGCAGCTTCTACCTCGGTTGCGGCCGCGGACTCGGCTGCCTTGGCCGTGGTTTCCGCAGCGGTGGCCACTTTCTGAGTTTCCTTGACGGTGATCGCGAGCTGCTTGGCGTTCCATGCGGCGGCCAGAGCCTGAGCCTTAGCGACGGCTGCCTTCGCGAAATCCCAGTTCTTGAAGGCTTCCTCGGCTTCCTTGTTCTTGTCCGCAACCAGCTTGGCGTTTGCATCCGCGGCAGCCTTCGCCTCATCGGCTTTGGCCTGCAGAGCATTAGCCTCGGCGCGCGCCTTTGCGGCCTCTTCGGTCTTGGGCCCCGAACCGGCGGCCTTCGCAGCCTCCTCGAGTTCAGCAGCCTTGGCTGCGGCGGCGTCTGCTTCTGCCTGAGCTGTTTTTGCTACCTCTTTCGCATCGGCCGCCGCGGACTCCGCAACCTTGGCTGCCTCTTCGGCTTCCTTGGCAGACTGTTCCGCGGCCCCTGCCTCCGCCTTGGCCTTGGTCGATTCGACCGCCGCCTTGGTTGCCTCGACGCTCGCCTGAGTCATTGCCTCGGTCGCCTTCACCGAAGTGTCTGTCGCTGCGGACGAGTCGACCCCTGCCGTCGCGGCTGCTTCGGCGGCCTTCGCTGCCGCGTCGGCTGCTGCTTTGGCTTTTGCTTCGGCTTCCGCCAGTGCTGCGGCGTCCGTACCTGCGGTTTCGGCACTGCCCGCGCCCGCGACCCCGGCTTCAACCTTCTCGGGTGTGGTCTCGGTGCTCGTCGCCGCGTCGGCGTCGGTGGTGGCAGCTGCCTCTTCCTCGGCGCAGGTCACCAGCGGATCGGTACTCGGAGTACACACGGTTTCGGGCTCTGCCGATGCAATTCCTGTGCCGCCCACCGCCAATCCGAGAGCTAGTACGGCACCGGCGGCCGCAGAGCGGACCCTCCGAGAATGGGCGATGGACTTCTCCGACATAGCGCTCAACCTTTCGGCCTTCTTTACGAAGACGGCAATTCCGGCGTGGACAGCCTTTACTTCGTCGGCTGAGTTCCAGACGTTACGACCGGTCGGTCCGAAAAATTGAAAGCTTATGTTCGAGTCGCAGGAATCAGGACCGCGGAACGCGCCCCATCAGGTAGAACTCCGGATTGGGCAGCATGCCGGAGAAGCTCGCCATGCGATTGCTCAGCCCGAAGAATGCAGTGATCGCGGCGATGTCCCACGCGTCCTCGTCGCCGAAGCCGTGCACACGGAGGGTGTCGAAGTCGACGTCGGCGATTTCGTGCGAGGCGGAGTTCACCTTGGTGGCGAAGTCGAGCATCGCGCGCTGACGATCGGAGATCTCTGCGGTGCGATAGTTGACCGCAACCTGGTCGGCAACCAGCGGCTTCTTCTCGTAGATACGCAGAATCGCGCCGTGCGCGACAACGCAGTACGTACATTTGTTGGCCGCAGAGATCGTGGTGACGATCATTTCTCGATCGCCCTTGGTGAGTGCGGAATCTTCCTTGAGCATGATCGCGTCGTGGTATGCGAAGAATGCCCGGAACTCGGCTGGCCGCCGAGCGAACATCAGGAAGACGTTGGGCACGAACCCTGACTTCTCCTGGATCTCGAGAATCCTGGCGGCGATGTCCTCGGGCACCTCGGTCAATTCAGCCTGCGGAAAACGGGTGCTCACTGTGCCTCCTGGTCAACCATCGATGTTCGATTCAAGATAATGATGATTAACTGAGTTGTCCAGATGCATTTCCTGCCCTACTTTTTCGGGCACGGATAGTCGGGTACGGACCAAGTGATCTGCGTAGCGTGAAACCCGTGAACAGGAAGACACGATGATCGACGGACTGAACCGCGCGCTCGACTACATCGAAAGCAATCTGAGCGGCGAGATCGACACAGCCGAGATGGCAAGGCTGGCAACCACCTCGGAGTATCACTTTCGGCGGATGTTCTCGGCCCTGGCCGGCATTCCCGTATCCGAATACATCCGTCGACGTCGACTCACCCTGGCCGGTGCCGAGTTGTCCGTCAGCAGATCAGGAGTGTTGGAGACCGCCGTGAAGTACGGCTACTCGTCCGCGGAAGCCTTCACACGAGCGTTCACCGCATTTCACGGCGTGAGCCCCGGCGCGGTCAAACGCGCTCCCGCCGTTCTCAAATCACAACCGAAACTTGTCATTCACGTGACGTTGGAAGGAGCCACACCGATGGACTACATGCTTGTGGACAAACCTGCCCTGACGGTAGTCGGATTCAAGACCCGGGTTCCACTGGTTCACGAAGGTCCCAATTCTGCGATCGAAGATTTCACCCGCTCCGTGGACAAGGTTGCGCTGCGCGGTTTGCGCGAGCTGTCCGATCAGGAGCCGGCAGGAATCGTCAGTGTCGTCGACAATTTGGCGCATCCCAGAACCGAAGGTACAGAACTGGATTACTACCTGGGAGTGGTCACCGGCAAACCTTCACCCACGGGTTTCGATGTGCTGACGGTCGACGCACACACGTGGGCCGTGTTCACCGCCGACGGGTCGGCAATCGAATCTGTGCAGTACTTGTGGCGCGATATCTACACGGAATGGTTCCCGGCCAACCCTTTTCGCTCCGTACCTGGTCCCGAGATCATGCGTACCGAATACAACGACGATTTCACCGTCGCACGGTTCGAGCTCTGGATTCCGGTCGAGAGCGAGCTGAAGAACGTCGGGGCGTAAAACAGCCGCCGGGTCGGATGGAAGTCACGACCCGGCGGCTGAGCCATCAGATGAAACATACTGTCAAAGAATCAGTTTCGCTCCGGTGGCAGCAACCACGTCCTCGACGCTGATGCCCGGCGCCGTCTCCACCAGGCGGAGACCGTCGTCAGTCACGTCGATCACGGCCATGTCGGTGATGATTCGCTGGACACAGCCCTTACCGGTCAGCGGAAGCGAGCACTCCTCGACGATCTTGTGCTCACCCTTCTTCGAGACGTGCTCCATCATCACGATGACGCGCTTTGCGCCGTGGACCAGATCCATCGCGCCGCCCATGCCTTTGACCATGTGGCCGGGGATCATCCAGTTCGCGAGGTCTCCGGTGGCACTGACCTGCATGGCACCGAGCACGGCAACGTCGACCTGGCCGCCGCGGATCATGCCGAACGACGCTGAGGAGTCGAAGAACGACGCACCGGGGAGAACGGTGATGGTCTCCTTGCCCGCATTGATCAGCTCGGGATCGAGTTCGTCCTCGGTCGGGTACGGCCCCACGCCCAGAACGCCGTTCTCCGAATGCAATACAACGGTGATGTCGGTCGGGAGGTAGTTCGGAACCAGCGTCGGCATACCGATGCCGAGGTTCACGTACTGCCCGTCCTCGAGTTCGCGCGCGACGCGGGCCGCCATCTCTTCGCGGGTGAGTTTGGTGGGTAGTACAGAAGTCATGCTCGTACCGTCCGATTCTCGATGCCGACCGTCACGGGGCCGACGTGGACAACACGCTGAACGTGAATGCCCGGCGTGTGGATCTCGGCAGGGTCGAGCTCACCCGGCTCGACGAGGTGCTCGACCTGCGCAATGGTGATGCGCCCCGACGTTGCTGCAGCCGGATTGAAGTTCTGGGTACTCGCGCGGTAGACGAGGTTGCCGTGCCGGTCACCTTTCCAGGCATGGACCAGTGCATAGTCGGCGACGATGCCGCGCTCCATCACGTAGGTGACGCCGTCGAAGTCACGAGTTTCCTTGGGCGGACTGGCAACTGCGATGCCGCCGTTGCCGTCGTAACGCAGTGGCAGGCCACCGTCGGCGACCTGGGTGCCGACGCCGGCCGGGGTGAAGAACGCGGGGATGCCCGCTCCCCCGGCGCGCATGCGCTCGGCGAGCGTGCCCTGCGGCGTGAGTTCGACTTCCAGCTCACCGGAAAGGTACTGACGCGCGAACTCCTTGTTGGAGCCGACGTACGAGCTGACAGTACGACGGATACGCCCCTTCTCCAGAAGCACTCCGAGCCCGAACCCGTCGGTGCCGCAGTTGTTACTCACCGTTTCGAGTGATGTCGCGCCCTGCTCTAGGAGCGCATCGATGAGGATTTCCGGCACTCCGACGAGCCCGAAACCTCCGACAGCGATCGTGACGCCGTCCGGCACGTCGGCGACGGCCTCAGCAGCAGTGGGAATGACTTTGTCCATCATGTCGATCACAGTAGCGCGGTGCGTACGTATTGTGAACCCCCGTGCGCATCACGAACATTTTTCGCCCCCGGCATTGCCTGGGTCACATCTACGAACTATTCTGTTCGCAGAGCGCAACACATGTACACATTGCGAACAACTTCACGTAACCGAACGACGAGGTTCCCTATGCTGCATCTACCGCCGAGGTACCAGCGGCCGACTGGCGTCAACGCCCCGGCCGATTTCGCGGACTACAAGACCACTTCTCTTCGCCACCCGAAGCAACCGCTGAAGCTGCTCCCCCAGCGCCTCACGGAGCTCACCGGGCCGGTATTCGGCGAAGATCGCGTCGGCGCCGGCGAAAACGACCTGACCATTGCCAACGGCGGCGAAGCACAGGGACAGCGCATCGTCGTTCACGGCCGTGTACTCGACGGCGACGGAAAGCCGGTCCCCCACACACTGCTCGAGGTGTGGCAGGCCAACGCCGGTGGACGCTACCGCCACACCGGCGACAACTGGCCCGCGCCGCTGGACCCGTTCTTCAACGGGCTCGGTCGCTGCGTGACCGACGCGAACGGCCACTACAGCTTCACCACGATCAAGCCGGGCGCCTACCCGTGGATGAACCACGACAACGCCTGGCGACCGGCCCACATCCATTTCTCGCTGTTCGGCACGGCATTCACGCAGCGCCTCGTGACGCAGATGTACTTCCCCGAAGATCCGATGTTCTTCCAGGACCCGATCTACAACTCAGTGCCCGAAGAAGCCCGTCACCGCATGGTCAGCGTCTTCGACTACGACGCCACAGTCCCCAACTGGGCTCTCGGGTTCCGCTTCGACATCGTCCTGCGCGGCCGTAATGCCTCCGTATTCGAAAACGAGGAAGACCACGATGACTGATCGCACCGCGAAGCCCGCACCCACTTATCCGGTCGTCCCCGGCGACTTCACCACCGCCCCCTTCGGGGTCACGCCCTCTCAGACCGTCGGACCGTACTGGCACATCGGCCTCCCCTGGACGGACGGCCCCGACGCTGCCCCGACCGACACCCCCGGACGAATCACGCTGGCCATCACGGTGATCGACGGCGCCCGCACACCCGTCGCCGACGCGATGATCGAAACATGGCAAGCCGATACGCTCGGGCGCTTCAACCATCCGGACGATCCCCGCGGCGCAGTGGACCTCACTCCGGCGGGTTTTCGCGGATTCGCCCGCAGCGCAGCAGATTCCACCGGCACCGCACTGGTCCACACCGTCAAGCCCGGAGCGCAGCCCACTGAAACGGATGCGGACGAGGCGCCGCACGTCAACGTGTCGGTCTTCGCTCGCGGCATGCTCGACCGCCTGGTCACCCGCTTGTACTTCCCCGAGGACACCGACGCACACGCAACAGATCCGGTGCTGTCCTCACTGAGCGAAACCGAACGCGCGAAGTTGGTTGCAACCAAGGTCGACGGTGGGTACTCCTGGACGGTCTATGTTCAGGACGAGGACGCGAACGGCGTCGAGACGCCCTTCTTCGAGTTGTAAGAGGAGTACACATGCCCACTCGCGGCGCACTGTTCGACCCGGTGTTCGGGGCCACCCGAGTATCGGAGCACCTGTCCGACCAGGCGTGGGTCACCGCGTTGCTCGACGTGGAGGCCGCACTGAGTTGTGCGATGGCCACCGTCGGGTTGGCCGACGGGGAACATTGCGCCGCGGTGGCGACCGCCGCAGCTGAACTCTCACAACCGGGCGGCCTGGACATCGTGGCGCTCGGCCGCGCGTCGGCCGCCGGCGGAAATCCCGTCATTCCGCTGGTGAAGATGCTGCGCGAAAGGGTGGGACAGGAAGGTGTGCCTGCCTCCGTGGTGCACCCGGGCGCCACCAGTCAGGACATCATGGACTGTGCGCTGATGCTGTTGACGCGACGCGCGGGCGCGGTGGTTCTCGCCGACCTGACCCGCGCCGCCGATTCCGCCGCCCACCTCGCCCGCATCCATCGCTCTACTCCGATGGTCGCGAGAACCCTGGGACAACAAGCACTTCCGACCACCTTCGGGCTACTGGCATCGAGTTGGTTCACCGCACTCGACGCCGCAGCGATTCGTCTCGAAATCGTGCTGTCCACGTTGCCGGTTCAATTCGGCGGAGCCGCAGGAACACTCGCTGCGTTGTATCCCGACGGGCTCAGGATCGCGGACGCGCTGGCCGACGAACTCGGTCTGGCCAGGCAGGTCACTCCCTGGCACACCGACCGCGTGACCATCGCAGAACTTGCGACCACACTCGGTATCGTCGCCGGCGCTGTTTCCAAGCCCGCCACCGACATCACCGTCATGGCGTCCACCGAGCTGTCCGAGGTTGCCGAGAGCGCTCCGGGCGGCTCATCGGCCATGCCGCACAAGCAGAATCCGGTTGCCGCGATCACCGCCCGCGCGGCAGCGCGACGTACTCCCGCCCTGGTGGCCACAGCCCTGTCGAACATGGATCACGAATTCGCTCGCGCCGCAGGCCCCTGGCACGCCGAGTGGGAAACCGTCACCGATCTCCTGCGTCTGGCAGGCGGAGCAGCGCACCAGCTTTCCGTGAGCCTCACCGGCCTGCAAGTACACACCGAGTCGATGGCTCGTAATCTCGACATCACCGGTGGCCTGATTCTCGCCGAGCGTGTCACCAAGGCCCTGTCCGCACACACTGATCGAGCACGCGACATCGTCACCGCGGCAGCCACTTCCGGAACCAGGTTGGATCGTGATCCCGCCATCGCAGAGCACCTGAGCGAAACCGAGATCGCCGAACTACTCGACCCCGCACACTATCTGGGCCACGCCACCGATCTGGTCGACCGCGCCCTCGCCGAACGCCCCACAGGAGGATCTCGATGAGCGTCGCGCTCAACTTTCAACAGACCGGCAATCCCGATGCCCCGGCAGTGGTTCTCCTGGGTTCACTCGGATCCGATCTGTCCATGTGGCAGCCGCAGATTCACGCGCTGTCGAATCGCTACCGCGTCATCGCCGTCGACCATCGCGGCCACGGCAAGTCACCGGTGCCTGCGGGCCCCTACTCCATTGCCGATCTTGCCGGCGATGTCATCGCTCTCCTCGATTCGCTCGAACTCGAGTCCGTACATCTCGTTGGGCTCTCCCTCGGCGGCGCTGTCAGCCAATGGATCGCCGCGCACCACCCCACTCGCGTCGAGACGTTGACGTTGATGTGCACGTCCTCGCAGTTCGCCCCGGCTCAGCCGTGGATCGATCGTGCGCAGGCTGTCCGTGCGGACGGCATCGCGTCCATCGCGGCCGCCGTCGTCGGACGCTGGTTCACGCCGGGACTGGCCGAAAACGATCCGGAGCTTGTCGCCCGCCACGTCGCGATGGTCGAAGCCACACCCAACGAGGGTTATGCCGCCTGCTGCGAGGCGCTTTCGATGTGGGACGGCCGCGCCGACCTGGCCCGCGTCGTCGCTCCGACGCTCCTCGTCGCGGGCGAGCAGGATCCGTCGACACCTCCGGCGACGTTGAGCGCGATCGCCGACGGTATCGCCGATGCGGTACTGCACGTGGTCGATCCCGGCGCACACCTCGCCAACGTCGAACAGGCCGGGCGCGTCACCAAACTGCTTGCAACGCATATTGCCTCGCACACATCTGCGCTCGCCCAACGTAGCGCCGCGGTATCGGCAGGTATGACCGTACGACGTCAGGTGCTCGGCGACGCCCACGTCGATCGTTCCATCGCCGGTGCCACCGAGTTCACGGCCCCGTTCCAGGACTTCATCACTCGCACGGCGTGGGGCGACATCTGGTCACGCCCCGGCCTCGATCACCACACCCGCAGGCTCCTCACTCTCGCGATCCTCACTGCCGTCGGCAACGAACACGAACTCGACATGCACATTCGCGCTGCGCTGCGTGCCGGGATCGATCCCGACGAACTCGTGGAAGTATTTCTCCATACCGCGGTTTATGCGGGTGTGCCGAACAGCAACTTGGCTTTTGCGCTGGGAAAGCAAGCACTCGCAGACCTCTCGGCCGAACCTGAGGAGAACGAGACAACATGAGTGAGAACAGCAGCGAGCAAGCGCCGGGACCGTCACCGGACTACGTGCAGTCGCTGGCCCGTGGGCTGTCCGTCATCAAGGCTTTCGACGGTGAGCACCCGCGTCGCACCCTCAGCGAGGTTGCCAGGCACACCGATCTCACGCGTGCGACTGCTCGCCGCTTCCTGCTCACACTCGTCGAACTCGAATACGTACGTACTGACGGTTCGGTGTTCTGGTTGACGCCGCGAGTCCTCGAACTCGGCTACAGCTACCTCTCCAGTCTGTCCCTTCCCGAGATCGCCGGGCCGCATCTGGAAGCCTTGTCCGCCAAGGTCCGTGAATCCACGTCCGTGTCGATCCTCGACGGCGACGACGTCGTGTACGTGGCCCGTGTTCCGGTCAGCCGCATCATGACGGTTTCCATCACCATCGGCACGCGCTTTCCCGCGTACGCCACATCCATGGGTAGGGTTCTGCTCGCCGGCTTGCCGGACGACGCCCTGGACGCCTACCTCGCCCGAGTGTCCTTCGCCCGCCTGACCGGCAAGACCATCTCCACCGCCGACGGTCTGCGTGCCGAACTCGAGAAGATTCGCGCCGACGGATTCGCGATTGTCGATCAGGAACTCGAAGAGGGTCTGCGCTCGCTCGCCGCACCCATCCGGGACGCAACCGGTGATGTGGTCGCGGCTGTCAACATCTCCACCCAAGCCGCCCGCTACAGCGCCGAAGCTGTTCGCGGTGAACTGGTTCCGGCCGCAGTCGCCACCGCGGACGCCATCTCCGTCGATCTCGGACGTACTCAGTCGTCCAACAATCACTCGGCAGCCACTCGCTGACCGGGCATACCCAAGGAAGAACCAATGCCTGACGTTGTCATCTGTGAACCGCTCCGCACCCCTGTCGGCCGCTTCGGCGGTGTCTTCCGTGACGTAGCCCCGGAAGATCTCGCCTCGACGTTGATCGCCGAACTCGTCACGCGTACCGGCATTTCCGGCGCGGAGATCGACGACGTCATTCTCGGCCAGGCTTCGCCGAACGGTGAAGCTCCGGCGATCGGACGCATCGCGGCGCTCAACGCCGGTCTGGGCGTCGATGTTCCCGGCATGCAGGTGGATCGCCGGTGCGGGTCGGGATTGCAGGCAATCATCCAGGCCGTCATGCAGGTTCAGTCCGGTGGCAGTGATCTGGTCCTCGCGGGTGGTGCCGAGTCGATGAGCCAGGCAGAGTTCTACGCAACCGGAATGCGTTGGGGTGTCAAGGGTGAAGGTGTTGCGCTCAGCGATCGTCTCGCGCGCGCCCGCGTGACAGCCGGCGGACGCGACTTCCCGGTTCCCGGCGGAATGATCGAAACGGCAGAGAACCTGCGCGCCGAGTTCTCCATCAGTCGCGAAGATCAGGACGCACTCGCTGTGCAGTCGCATCAGCGTGCCGTTGCCGCACAGAAGAACGGCGTCTTCGCCGAGGAAATCGTTCCGGTATCCGTTCCGCAGCGCAAGGGTGAGGCCCTGCTCGTCGACACCGACGAGCATCCGCGGGCCGACACTTCGATGGAATCGCTTGCACGCCTTCGTCCCATGCGCGCAAAGATCGACCCGGACTCCACCGTGACGGCAGGTAATGCCAGCGGCCAGAACGACGGCGCAGCGCTGGCGATCGTCACCACCGCAGACAAAGCCCGCGCACTCGGACTGCGACCCCTCGCACGCCTGGCAAGTTGGAGCGTTGCCGGAGTTCCCCCGCGCACCATGGGCATCGGTCCCGTCCCGGCGTCGGAGAAGGCACTCGGCCGCCTCGGATTGACCCTGGCGGACATGGATGTCATCGAACTCAACGAAGCCTTTGCGGCACAAGCACTTGCAGTCCTGCAGAGTTGGAAGCTCGAAGCCGACGACCCACGCGTCAACCCCAACGGCTCCGGCATCTCCCTCGGCCATCCGGTCGGTGCCACGGGTGGACGAATCCTGGCCACCCTGTTGCGCGAGATGGACCGTCGCGAAGCGCGTTACGGCCTCGAGACGATGTGCATCGGCGGCGGGCAGGGCCTGGCTGCAGTGTTCGAGCGCCTGTCCTGATCAAGCCCCGACGTGCGCGACGCCAGGGTCACCGAGTTCGCCGCGTAGACCGTCGAGAAAGACACGCAGCAGTTCAGTGAGTTCGGCCTGCTGCTGCTCGGTGAGAATCGACGTCAGTTCGGCTTCACGGCCGAGGACTCGGTCCACCAATTGCTCCACCAGTTCGTGACCGGCGGCAGTGAGGGTCACGAGCACTAGTCGTGACCCTTGCGCGGCGGAGGACCTCTCCACCAGACCCGCGTTCTCCGCGCGCGCGAGTCGCTGCGAGATCGCACCGGCCGTGACTCCGGTCTGCTCGGTGATCTGGCGAGTCGTCAACTGATACGGCTCGCCGGATCGCCGCAGGACACTGAGTAGGTCCAGCGTGGCTGTGTCCGCACCGGCCGAGGCGAGTACCCGTCGGCGATCCTCACCGAGCAGCTTGGCGCACATCCACAGCCTGGTCACGATGCCGATACCCTCTACGGGCGTGCCCGGCCTTTCGCGAAGCCAGGCCAACGCAACCGCGTCCACTGCGTCGTCCGGGTTGTAATCGCCCACCACTGCACACCTCATTTAGCTCTAAATGATACGTTCTTCGTATAGGTCTAAACGTAGCTCACGGAGGTAGGCATGACACGCACAGTTCTGGTAACCGGCGGCGGAACAGGGATCGGGCGCGCAGTTGCAGCAGCGTTCGCCCGAGAGGGAGACACAGTTTTTGTCACCGGCCGACGCACGGAACCACTCGAAAAGACCGCAGAGGAGTTGGGTTCCGATGTTCACGCCTTGACGTGTGACAACTCCGACCCGAAAGACCTAAAGCGGCTGCAGGATTCGCTTCCGGGAACCATCGACGTCGTGGTGCACTGCGCCGGTGGCAACACGGACTTCGATCGCGAAGCGCCGTCAGATCTGGAATCCCTGGCCGCCGGGTGGCGTGCGAATCTGGACTCCAATCTCATCTCGGCAGTGCTGACCACAGCCGCAGTTCGCGATCGAATCCCCAGCGGCGGTGCCGTCATCACCATCGGGTCGATTGCCGCCGACAAAGGCGCGGGCGCGTACGGCGCTGCCAAAGCCGCAGTTGCGACGTGGAATATCGATCTGGCCGCCGAGCTGGGGCCCGAAGGCATCACCGCGAACATCGTCTCCCCCGGCTACATCGCTGACACCGAGTTCTTCCGAGACTTTCTGACGGACGAGCGTCGCGCGATGCTGATCGAGTCCACCAGCACCAAGCGCGCCGGAACACCGGACGACATCGCATCAGCCGTCCACTTCTTGGCCTCACCGGGCGCCCGGCAGATCACCGGTCAGGTATTGGCAGTCAACGGCGGTGAGAGAACCAGTCGCTGATCATGCCAGGTGACGCTCGAAGAACGAGTCGATTCGCTTCCAGGCATCCTGCGCTGCAACAGGATCGGGACCGATTCCGAGGATGCGCTCCAACGGACGAAGCACCTTGGGTCCGGCCTCCGCGTCGTTGAGGAACGCGTGGCCGGCGGCGGGGTACTCCTTGACGTCGTTCTCGATACCGGCATTGCTGAGCGCCGTCTCCAGCTTCGCTGCCGCACCCCGGAGCGAGAAGTCCTTGCCTCCGAAACTCCCGACGATCGGGCACGCATCCACCACGGCCTCATCGAGTTTGCGTGGAAGCTGACCGTAGTTGACCGAGGCAGCATCGAAATCTCCGGCGCTGACCATCGCGAAGCCGCCGCCCATGCAGAATCCGATGACACCGATCTTTCCGGTGCAGTCCGGGGATTCCAAAAGCCAACTGCGAGCGACTTCGATGTCGGTGAACGCCTTGCCGTGTCCTCGAAGCATCGACGTCATGGTCGGCACGAGGCACCGCTTCGCCCCGCCCGCGCTGTAGAGGTCGACAGCGAGCGTCAGGAACCCCGCAGCGGCCAGTCGCTTGGCTTGCCGCTGCATCACCTCCTCGAGCCCGAAGGCCTCGTGAATCATCACTACCCCCGGCCACGGGCCGGGGGTAGTGGGTGTTTCGAGTATCGCTCGCAGCGGTTGTGATCCGCCGACTACTGCGGCGCGGCCCGTCAGATCTATGTCCACCATGTCTCGATGCTAGGCCGACGCTGCGTCCGTAGGCTCGGAAGCGAGGTCAGGGGAGCTGTTTTCCCTGGCCCGCCGCAAGCCCGGTCAAGACCTCGGCGAGCTGCGGCAAGGCGTACGGCGCGCTCAGTGGACCGAAATTGTCGACAAAGGCATTCGAGAGCAGAAGTTCGACCGGCGCATAGGCTCGCGCCTTCACCGCGGGGAGGTTCTGGAAAACTGCGAAGTTCTCCAACCCCGTCGTCGCTTCCTGATCAGAAGCGAGGCTGAGCAAGATGTCTGCGGGTGCGAGTACCTCCACCTGCTCCATCGACAGCGCAGTCATCTGCTCGGCGTTGTATCCGCGATAGTTGAGTCCGAGTTCGCGCAGCAGAACCCCGGGCGCACTGGCATCCCCCTGCACATACAACTGATCGCCGTACATCGAGCCGATCATGATCGTCTTGCCACCCAAGCCATTCAGCGAAGCGGCGGTGTCGGAGATCAGGGCGTCGGTCCGGGCGATCGCTGCAGCAGCGGCCTCGTCGACAAAAGCGGCCTGCCCGACCGTGGCGACGCCGTCACGCCACGAGGTGGTCCAGTCCAGCGCGATGACCGGCGCGATCTGGCTGAGCCTCTCGGCTGCCGGTTCGAGATAGGTCTTCATTCCGATGATGAGATCCGGTGAGTAGCGCGCGATGATTTCCGGGCTGATTTCGCCTGTGGTGTCGAAGCTTTCGAGATCGGCTATTCCAGCGGTGCTCTGCCAAGGCAGTGCACCGCGGTCCCACGCACCCGTATTGCCGTAGGCGACTGGGTGAACGCCGAGAGAGAGCAGAAATTCGAGATCCGTGAAGTCGCTGGCAACAACGATCCTTTCCGGCTTCCCCGAGATCGTGGTGGTGCCGAGCGCATTGATCACCTCGCGTTGTTCGCCGGCATCAGCGGCATCTGACGTAGTCGAACAACCCGCAAGGATGGCGGCCGCTGCCACCGCACCGACGCCGAAGAACCCACGGCGACTGAGCTGGTCCACCAGTTCAGACGTCGTAGATTCACAAATCGTTCCGTACATGTATGCACTCTCCTTCTCGGCTGCTGCGCGCGCCGAGGGCACAGCGAATGAGAGGTTAGCCCACCCTCATCTTCCATAGGGTTCCTACGTTTGCGATTCCGAGAGATCGGAGCGACAACTATGGACCGCGCTCGAGCGGACAAGTACATTCCCGCTGATCTATCACCGCAGGCAGTTGGGCGAGCCACCAGTCCCTGCCTTCGGCGATCGGGTCGCTCCAGCGTCGAAAATCAGTCGAAGATCAGTTGCCATTCCCTCCTCGAAAGCGTCCGAATTACCGTCTTTTGCACGTCGCCCACCGTTCGACTTGCGCGGCGTGGGAGGATAGACACATCGAGATCGGGACTTCGATGTGAGGGCCCGGATCGAGTTTGTAGGGAGTATCGGTATGGCACAGGGCATCGTGAAGTGGTTCAACGGCGAAAAGGGCTTTGGTTTCATCGCTCCCGACGACGGAACACCGGACGTGTTCGTTCATTACTCTGAAATCTCGGGCAACGGCTACAAGTCGCTCGACGAGAACCAGCGTGTGGAGTTCGAGGTTGGCCAGGGCCAGAAGGGTCCTCAGGCCACCAATGTGCGCGCTGTCTAATCAGTGACACAAGAAGAGGGCCGCACCCGCAAGGGTGCGGCCCTCTTCTGCATCAGATTCACATATGAATCACTGATCCTGAATGACGGCCAGCACTCCCACGATGTTCGACTCCGCCACCGACTTCGAGATTCCGAGATCAGTCAGAACACCTGATCCGTCTTCGAGTTCGAGCAGCGCGAGCAGGATGTGCTCGGTTCCGATGTAGTTGTGGCCCAGGCGAAGAGCCTCACGGAACGTCAGTTCCAGGACCTTGCGCGCGCGAGCGTCGTACGGAATAAGTTCTGGCAGTTCGGAAGTCGGAGCCGGGAGTACAACGGCCACTGCAGCTCGGACGGACCCGAGCTCCACCCCCTGCGCCACTATCGCCTTCGCAGCCAACCCGGCAGGCTCCTCGACAAGCCCCAGGAGCAGGTGCTCGGGCTGGATCTCTGCGTTACCGGCAGCGCGGGCTTCGTTCTGCGAGGCCATGACGACGTTCTTCGCCCGGGGAGTGAACCGGTTGAACCCTTCGTTCGGATCCATCGGCTTCTGATCACTCGGCGCCTTGGGAACAAAACGCTTCTGCGCAGCCTGCTTCGACACACCCATGCTCGCACCGATCTCCGTCCACGACGCTCCCGACCTGCGCGCCTGGTCGACGAAGTGGCCGATCAGGTGATCTGCAACTTCACCGAGATGATCAGCGGCGATCACGGCGTCGGACAGTTGGTCGAGCGCGTCGGTGTGCACCTTCTTGATCGCGTCGATGAGGTCGTCGAGTCGAACCTTGTTGGTCATTTCCACTGGTTTACTCATGCGTCAACCATAGGTTGACGCAATCGAAAACGTCAACCCTGGGTTGACGATCGTTTTCGCCGCCCAGCGATTAGCCGGAAAAGAACTCGCGCAGAGCCGGGACGATAGCGTCGTCGGCAACGCCGTGACCCTGACCGGGGATCTCCAAAGTCTTTGTCCCCGAGACTTTTGCAGCGATTCGCGTCGCCGAAGAAGGCGCCCACTGACCACTGTCACCGCCGTACATGACCAATGTAGGGACGGTAATGGAGGCAAGCCAGTCGAGCGACTGACAGCCGTGATCACACACGGCGACGTCGTAAGGCAAGGTGTGCGCAATGGCGCACATGTCGGGCCAATCGGCACTCCGCTTGATCTCGTCGACCATCTCCGGGGATGCACCGGTCAGATCCAGAAAACGCGTCACAGCACCTTCCCTGTCGCCGGCCGCGATCAACCGCTCCAGGTCACTTTGGGCAGTCTCGTCACGCTGGTCGTCGTCCATGTACGGCGCCTCGTAGACGGCGAGCTTACGCATCGGAACGGCCTGCGCAGCGGCTTCCAAAGCCAGCGCAGCACCCGACGACAATCCGTAGACCAGCGGCGTTTCACCGGCGGCAGCGACGACCGCTCGCAAGTCCTCCACCTCGGAGTCGATCGAGAACGCGCGACTGTCACCGCTGTCCCCGCGTCCGCGCCTGTCGTACGAGTACACCGTGAAGTCCGCCGCCAACGCAGCAGCGAGAGAATCGAACCATCCTCGATCGCAGAACGCTCCGGCAACCAGAACCACTGCTGGTCCGGCACCGGAGCGTTCGTATGCGATGGTCGTACCGTCGCGGGATTGCACTACCGCTGGGGATTGCTCTGTTTGCACGTCGATCTCCTCAGGTTTGGTCAATGCCTACCTGATTAGACCGCCCACGTTACCGAAACTCATCGGTCCGGCCGGCAGAGGCCTCAGCTGATCTTGTTGTACAGGGCATCCCAACCCTGTGCCACGTACGAAATCGTGTAGATCGAACCGTAGAACGTGGAGCCACCCAGACTGGTGACGTTGCCAGCCTGCACTGCCGGGAGTCGCTGCCACAGCTTGCTCGCCACCAATGCCTGGTACGCGGCACTTTCCTCGTTTTCGGTGATCATGAAGCCGTCGACGCCGGCCAGCACATCGAGGCCTTCGAGGCTGACGCCGCCTTCGGGATCAAGGCCCTCCGAGGTGGCAGTTTTGCCACCGATGTCGCCGAGCGTCATGTCGCTGGGCTTGTCGCCCTTCTCGGACGTACGGATGCTCGTGACGTACAGCGTGTTCGTGTCTGGCATGAACGAGACACTGGCAACGGTTTTGGACGCAATCTTCTCGGCATGACGACTGCGGATGTCGGAAATCAGATTGTCGTAGTCGAGCGTCAATCGATCGAGTGTGGCCGTTCGACCGAGCCAGCCCGACAGCCGCGAGAGGTTTGTACGCCAGTCGTCGGTGAACTCGGTCGTCAGAACCGGTGCGATGGTGGACATCTCGGCTACCGGCCACCACTCGCTCTCGTAGTTGAGGCACACGATCAGGTCGGGTTCGAGCGCCAAGATCTGTTCGCGGTTGGGGATCTCCGACAGGAACGGCACCGACGAATCGATAGGCACCCACGGTGTCGCCTGGGCGTACGTGTAGCCGACGAGCGGAAGTTCCAGAGCTACAGCAGGTTCCAGATCGAGCCGCGAGTCGATCGCGACAACCCTCTTCGGATTGACGGGAATGTCGTAGGTACCGAGAGGTGTCGTCACAGAACGCATTTCGGTTTCACCCGAACTGCTCCCGCTGTCACCGCAGGCCGCCAGGAACGCGCCCAGTCCGGCGATCCCGGCACCGAAGCCGAACTGCCGACGTGTGAGGTCCGAAACGAGGCGGTTGTCGGAGTAGCCCTCGGGAAGCAAGAGCGTGGATTGAGCGGGCATGCGTGTCGAACCTCCAGAAGAAATGAATCATCCACTGTTGCGAGCGGATAAGGATGCCCTAACAGCGTACGCAGGGAGGGTCGTCGCGATCGGCCCAGAAATAGTCGAATCAGGCCAATTCGCACCCCTTACTTGTCGAGTTTGCGCATCTCGACGAAGTAGACCGCACTGAACGCGAGGTAGGTGCCGACGATTCCGAGGACCGAGATGATCAGGACGAGAGCGAGAAACATAGCCATGATGGTCTCCACTGACACGGGTTATTCACGATGTCGATCGAGAGAAAATGGCTTCGAACTGCGGCGCTGCGACTCGAAGCGGGGCCGAAACTTGCGGTTACCCACACCACGCTAGCCCCAGGCGTCTCGAGTTTCGATGAACTCGAGGTGAACACTCCTACGGCTACGTCACACTTTTCTGTCGGACGGTCAGTTCGGTCCGAGCACCTGTCCGGACCATTCGACCAAGGGCGTCAGTGCGCGCCACGCTGTGCGAACTTCCTTCAATGTCCTGGCGCTGTCCAGCCACGACGGGCTTGGGTAACTACGACCAGCAGTCAGCGACTTGTGACGCAGCAATTCGATCCGCGGGTGGTCGACCGTGTATCCGCGAGGCGCCGTCTTGAGCTTGTCGCCGCCGATCGTGAATCCGGCCTTCTCGACGGAGGCCAGGATCTTCTCGAGCTCCGGCCCTCGAACGTCGTCGTCGACAGCCGCACGATAACGCGCGATGGTCTCCGAACTGCTGGCGTAGAAACCACCGGCCACCATCAACCCTGCCGCGTCGATCTGCACGTAGTAGCCACAGCTCTCGGCGAGACCGACGAACGCTCCCTGGTGCGTCTTGTACGGGATCTTGTCCTTCGAGAATCGAACGTCACGATATGGCCGAAAGAGCTTGGCCGTGCCGAATTCGTCCTCCAACGCCGCGGTCAACGACGCCATCGGACGACGAACCACTTCGTCGTACGTCTCCTTGTGCGCTGCCCACCAGGTCTTGCTGTTGTCAGCCTCCAGGTCTTCGTAGAAGTCGAGTGCAGCAACGGGTATGCCAGTGAACGCAGCCATGGCGTAAGCCTAGCTGCCTGTACGGCTTTGGACCGCCTGCCCTGCGACGATGCCCGGATCGGCCGGAATCCGTAGAATGCATGGGGATGATTTCCGAAATACAAGCATGGGAACTGACCGACACCAACCGAGACTGGCTGATACACCGACCCGTCGAGATCGCGATCTACGTGGCGCTCGCAGTCGTTCTGCGCTTCGCACTGCACCGCGGGATCGATCGAATGTCGAAGCCTCGCAAGTCTCCGAACGCCAAGGTGAACGAGCGCCGATCGCAGCGAGCCCGGACCATCGGTTCGGTACTCAAATCGACGGTGTCCATCGTCATCCTCGTCTGGTGTGTGCTGCAGATCCTCGGCATTCTCGGGATCAACGTCGCGCCGTTCATCGCATCCGCCGGAGTCATCGGTCTTGCCATCGGTTTCGGTGCACAAAACCTGGTGCGTGACTTCCTCTCCGGCATCTTCATGTTGCTCGAGGATCAGTACGGTGTCGGCGACGTCGTCGATCTCGGCGACGCGGTCGGCACCGTCGAAACAGTGGGCCTGCGTGTCACCACGATTCGAGATGCCAACGGCACCTTGTGGTACTGCCGCAATGGCGAAATCCTGCGAGTGGGCAACATGAGTCAGGGTTACGCCACTGCAGTTCTCGATCTCCCGATCGCCCACAACGCGAACGTGCACAAAGCGTGCGAGGTGGCGACGCGAGCTGTCCTCGAGGCGGCGGAGTCCGAACCGATCAGGGCGGACATGATCGACAAACCGGAGATGCTGGGAGTCAATTCGGTTACTGCCGAGGCAATTACCATTCGAGTGACGGCGCAGGTCAAGCCTGGGCGCCAGTGGGCAGTCCAGCGCGCATTTGCACGCTCGGCGCTGACTGCGTTCGAAGAGCAGGGAATCGAGGCACCTTACCTGCCTGTTCTGCGCTGACGGTTGAGACGGAATCGTCTGCCCTTTCCATCAATTACGCGAGCCCCCGGCGGGGTCGAAACCACCGGGGGCTCGCTGGTGCCTGAAGCACGATTCAGACGGTGGAGGTCGAGACCTCCCGATCTGCCGAGCTGTTGCCAAACACCCTGTGCAGGAACATCGTCAGAGCAATTGCTGCCACGATTCCGATCAGCGGCGGGATTCCCACCTCGAACTCACCGGAAAGCCATGCGAGGAACGCTGCGACGGCATAGACGGCGAGGTTTCGCCAGTGGACCGGCTGCGGGGTGTAACCCTCGGGAATGCCGCGCCGCCAGCGGCACAGGAAGTCCGCGATGATCACACCGCCCAATGGCGGGATGAACGTTCCGAGCAGGCTCAGATAGTCGACAAGATGGTTGTGCACACCGGTCAGAGCGAGCGCCGTGCCGATCACACACCCACCGATGACGAACGGGGTCTTGCGGGGCTTTCTGAACAATTCGGCGCCGGCCACCCCGAAGGCGTATGCGGTGTCGGCGTTGCTCTTCCAGAGGTTCCCGAACAGCAAGACCAGGCCCCAGCCGACAAGCCCGAGGTTGTAGAGAATCAGCACGAAGTCACCTTCGTGGAACGTGATGGCTCCGATGGCACCGAACAGGATCATCAATCCGTTTCCGAGGAGGAACCCGATAACGCAGGCCCACACCGCTTGTGATCCGGAACGGGCAAACCTGGTCCAGTTGGGCGCTTGCGTTCCCGCCGATACAAACGTGCCGACCACAGTGGTGATTGCGAGCGCGATCGTCATGGTCGTCTGCGGTTGAACCGAGACCAGGCCGGAGAACCCACCGACTTCCTCGAGGGACCGGAACACGACCCAGCAGGCCAACGCCAGGATCAAGGGCGTCGAGACGAGCGAGACCCAATACATTCCGCGGTAGCCGTAGCAGGCGGTGATGCACATCAAGATGCTCGCCGCGATCATCACCGACGCCCGCGCGAGATAGGAATCCCAGCCCAATGCCTGCGCGGTGAGATCGCCGATCGTGCCGATGATGACTCCGTACCAGCCGATCTGGGTACCGCCCAGCAGGATCGAAGCGAGCTTGGACCCGCGAGTGCCGAAACTGTAGCGCGCCATCACAACTGTCGTCAGCCCGGTTCGAGCTCCGACGAACCCCATCATGGCGACGTACACCCCCAAGATGGCGGATCCGGCGGCGATCACCACCATCAGTTTCCAGAACGAGAACGCGGTACCGAGCGCTGCTCCGGCCAACATCGTCGGTGTGAAGATGGTGAACCCCAACAACACCACCGCGAGCGAGAAGAACGGCTTTCGTGCATGAAGCGGAACCGGACTAACGGGATAGTCCGGATCGATCGGGTGGCCTGTGCTCTCCGAATCGCCTGCGACCGTGGCAGGTTCGACGGCGCTGCTCATACAACTTCGCCGATGTCTTCGAGCCACAGGCTCGGGCGCTCGGCCAGCATGCGGTCCATCAGTGCCACACACTCCGCGTCGTCGACGACGTCGACCTGAATTCCGCTGCTGCGCAACCATTCTTCCGACGCCTCGAAGGAACGATTTTCGCCGACTACGATTCGAGGGATCTCGTACAGGCGCGCCGTTCCGGCGCACATGAAGCACGGTGACAAAGTCGTGTAGAGGACACACTCGCGATACACTGAGGCCGGCAGTCGTCCGGCGCGCTCGATGCAGTCGGTCTCTCCATGACGGATGGCGCTGTTCATCTGGACCCGGCGGTTGCGTCCGACTGCGAGAACCTCGCCGCGGTGAATCAGCGCCGCGCCGATCGGCACGCCGCCCTCCTCCCAACCGATCTTCGCCTGTTCGATCGCAAGTCCGAGAAAATACTCATCGGTGTGTGCCGGGTGGTTCATGTGCGCTCCTGGAGTCTGACCAAAATCGTCGATTGTGGCTCGTGTCACAATCCGACCACGGTGGTAACAGCCCGACAAGGGACAACCTGTCAGTTCGGCAGAACTAGCTCTATGACGAAGTGCCCCCTCGGCGGACGATATAGAAATGCTCCCGACTCTGCGACAAGTTCTTGCGATGCCCTCGTTCAGGGCCGCCGCAATCGAGGTGCTCGCGGGCGACGTCGATACCGCGGTGGTCCGCTGGGTCCATTCGTCCGAGGTGTACGAGATGGGTGGGCTGCTGTCCGGAGGTGAGGTCCTCCTGACCACGGGCCTCGGTCTGCACGGGCGATCTCCCGAGCAGCTCACCGCCTACATCGACCAGTTGGCGGACGCGGGATGCGTCGCGCTCGCGATGGAGGTCGGCCGCTCGTTCCTCACGGCCCCTCCCGAACTCGTCGAAGCATCGCGCCGACGCGGGCTCGCGTTCTTGGCCCTGCACGCAGTAGTGCCCTTCGAGCGGATGGTCGAAGACTTTCACGACCTCATGCTCCGCCGCACTCTCGGTTCGGCTCAGGCGGGCGAGCCTGTCTGGCAAGAACTTCTGAGTCTCGTGGTGGCAGGCCAGGGTATGACCGCGCTGCTCGACAAGGTGTCACGACTCGCGGGGTGCGGCGTCGATCTCCTCGACGCGGATGGCAGAACCGTCGAGCGCAGCACAACCGGCGCAGAGCGGTCCGAGACCGAACGCACGATCCACGACGTACGCGGTCCGACGAACTCACTCGGTCGACTTGTCCTGTGCGGGCCCGCAACTACACGCCGAACCGCCGTCGCAAACTGCGCCGCCGTCGCGGTGGCTCTGGAACTCGGCCGTCACGGCGACCTCGGCCCAAGACAGTCACTCGCCCAATCGGTGATCACCGACGTGGTGGGCGGTGTGCTCACATCGCACGGCGACTTGTCCGAGCGACTGACAGCGGCCGGGTGGACGCCGTTGTCGGAGGGGCACCACGTCCTCGTCGCCGCTGTCGACATCGATCGGCAAACGCCGGTTCGAGAGCTCGCTGACCAAGTACGCGACGCCGTGCGGGCCGTGCTCGGCTCCTGTGTCGTCGGGACTGCGGCCAATCACGTCATCGTGCTCGCGCATGGGTGGGCGTCCGCATCCCCCGCTCGAGTGCGGACTGCTTTCACCGAAGCCGACGAGCTGCTACGCCGCGGGCCGGGCGGTTCCGCGGTACGCACGCTCGGAGTGGCGACGCCGGTCGAGGATCTGTCGGGCGTCGGGGCGGCGGTCGCGCAAGCTCGCGAAGTCGTCCAGATCGCACGGCGTTTCGGCACCCGGACCGGAGTGATCCTCGCTAGGGACGTCGGCGTCCAACGACTGCTCGCCGCCGGCACGACACCCGCTTCCTTGTCCTCGTTCGTCACGGAGCAACTCGGTTCGCTGATCGCTTACGACACAGCACATTCCGCCGACCTCGTCCGGACACTCGACGCGTACCTCGCACACCGGGGCGGCAAGGCGAGAACCGCGGATTTCCTCGGCATTCGGCGCCAGTCGCTCTATGCACGGCTCACTCGTATCGAGAAGCTGATGGGAGTTTCCCTCGACGATCCGGCGCAGGTGGTGTGTCTCGGGCTTGCACTGACCGCATGGCGCATGCGTACCGGCCTTGACCCACAAGCTGCGTTCGAGCGTCTCCCCGGGTGAGCGACAACCTCTGCGATGATGAACGAATGACCGGAGCAGCGGAATTGATGATCGAGATCCCTGCCGGCGAGGTGCATCTCAGAGACGATCGCAAAGGCACTGCGTGGACCTCGAAAGTCGAATCATTCCGCCTCGCTCGCCATCTCACCACCAGGGCACTGCTTCACGGAGATTCGGCGGACGATCCGAGCAAACCCGCGGTCGACCTCTCGTGGAAAGACGTCATCGCAACCTGCAACACACTGTCAGTCGCGGACGGTCTGTCGCCCGCGTATCACGACATCGACACCGAGTCTCCCCGGTGGGACCGGGCGGCAACCGGCTACCGACTCGCCACCGAGGCCGAGTGGCAGTACGCGTGCAAAGCCGGCACCTCCGGCTACCGCTACGGCGAAATCGACGAGATTGCCTGGTACAGCGACAATTCAGAAGGACGAGCACATGACGTCGGGATGAAGGCACCCAACAACTGGGGCCTGTACGACATGATCGGCAATGTCTGGGAATGGTGCTGGGATCTCTACGACCCCGAGGTCTACGGCACGTACCGGATCTTCCGCGGCGGCAGTTGGGCCGAAAGTGAGCGCGGTTGCGGCGCTACCGTACGGAGGCGAAGCCACCCGACGTTTGCTATCGATGACTTGGGATTTCGCCTAGCTCAGACGATCTGAGGGCAGACGGCCGAGGACTTCGAGCACAGCCTCGATCTCTTCTCGACTGCGCAGCCGAACTATCGGCAACGACGGCACATCGACAAGGACCGTGGCCATACGCCCGACGTTGCGTCCGTCGCTTCGCCAGGCCCAGCGCACCACATGATCCGGATCGAACAGAATGGTGTGCAGTGGCGGCTCCATGTTGCGATTCCACAACACCTCTCGCTGCAATCGCCGACGCACGGTTCGTGTGATCACCTGGCGCATCACCGTCCGCCGAGGCAGATCCAACCACAGCATCAGGTCCGCACGCTCGGCCAGAAGCTCACGCACCGCGCCGTACTGCCACTCGGTCACCCAGGCCGGCTCGCTGGAAAAGCGTCGTACTTCGGTTTCGAAACTCTCGAGCGGAACCCAGTCGGGCCCGTGGAACAGCGAGTCCAACTCAGTGTGTTCGATCCCGAGAAGCTGCCCGATTCGACCGGCGAGAGTCGTCTTTCCGGCGCCCGAGGTCCCCGCGACAAGGATCTTCTGCGGACGAGTCGTCAGCGAGGCGGGGTCTACGAAAGGCACCGATACACACTAGGTGCCTTACACTTCGCAGTCCACCCATTCGATGTAACCGGTGCCGTTGATCGACGCACCGTCGAAGCTTCCCCGGTAGGTGTACGCGCCGACGTATCCCTTACCGTGGCCATAGCGCCACTCCGAGTCGATCTCGGCCTCGAACTCGACAATCGCCCTGCCGTAATCGCGTACCTGCCAACGCAGTACGCGCGGCACACGCATCTCACGTCCCTGGGGGTCGACATGCAATGCGTCAGCGTACTCGAGTACGTCGAACACCACATCGTCGAAGACTCTTGCGCTGCCGTCCACCGTCCGAATGTAGGCGAGCTTGCACGCCGTAACCCCTGAAGCTCGAACATCGGTGAGCAACAATTGATGCCGGTCGTCGAGCTGAACGATCTGGTAGGTGAAGAAATCGGCCGGGAGCTTCCAGGACTCGGGAAGGGCGCGGCGGGTCAACGATTGCGGTGTCATACACCGCGCGTATTCGACGGTGCACGGAGCCGAAATACTCACCGGGCCATCCGGACTCGAGATCGTCCCGGAACACTGCGCCAGCAGACTGACGTGGTCGTAGACGGGATTGCGCACGAACCACGACGCTTGATCTGATGCCACGATCTCGAGATCGACGTCGAAAGAGTCGTATCGTCCGGTGACACGGAACTTCGGATAGCTGTTGTCGATGATCAGGTTGTCACCGAAGGCGATTCGCGAACCATCTTCTTCGAACGCACACTCATCGGCCGCGTCGTACGCCCGATAGAAGTGATGCCCCGGCGCTGCGGTAGAACTCAGCACGGTTGCAGTGTTTCGCGCGTCGGGTGCAGCGAGATAGTCGTTGTCGAACACCACCGTCCCGGTTGCACCGATCAACGTCATGATGTTGAGGTAACGGAAAGGCCCTGGCAGCCGGGGAACGAAGATCCCGTAGTGCGTCCACGCGAACTTCCGCGAAGCCAGGTGCGGACGCATCATCTCGGGCCGATCGAACGGGCGTACCGATTCCGCCATTCGCTTGTCGATCAGCGGTAGCGCGCCGTCCAGCAAGGCCCGAACCGCGGGTCGCCACAATCGGCGCGAGCGGGTGGCTGGAACAGGGTCGGAACGATCAACGGTTTGTCCGGTCACGCCCCTAAGTTAATGTAACCAGCCGTAACAAACAAGTGTCGAAGTTTCCTCGACGACCTCACACCCTGAACACCCGCGCCCTGCCCACGGGGCGAATAGCATGTGAGAATCCGCGTACCGGAACCGGTCGCAGAGAGGGCACAACAATGCAGCACGAAGAGTCGTCGTTCACCGGAGTCGCCGGCACCAAGATCGTCTACGACGTGTGGACACCGGACCGCGAACCCACCGGGGTTCTTGTCCTGTGCCACGGACTCGGCGAACACGCGAGGCGCTACGACCATGTTGCTGCGCGGCTCGGGGAACTCGGGCTCATCGTGTACGCACCCGACCATCGCGGACACGGGCGCTCTGGCGGCAAGCGCGTTCACCTGAAGGAATTCTCCGACTTCACCGACGACGTCCACACGTTGTTCTCGATCGTGACGGCGGCACATCCCGGTAAGGACAAGTTCCTGCTCGGCCACAGCATGGGAGGCGCAATCGCACTTTCTTATGCCCTCGACCATCAGGCCGATCTCAAAGCACTCGCCCTGTCCGGACCTGCTGTGATCATCGCAACCGGCACTCCGAAGATCGTGATGCAGCTGGGCAAGATCGTCGGCAAGTACCTCCCCGACGTGCCTGTCGAGAACCTGGAAGCGGCTGCCGTATCGCGTGATCAGAAGGTTGTCGACAAGTACAACGCCGACCCGCTGGTTCACCACGGCAAGGTTCCTGCCGGAATTGCGCGCGGCATGATCACCGCCGCGGAAGGCTTCCCGGCGCGCCTGCCATCGCTCACCATTCCCGTACTGCTTCAACACGGCTCGGACGACCGATTGACGGACCCCGCCGGCAGCAAGCTCGTAGCAGAGTTGGCCGGTTCTTCGGACGTCACCTTGAAGGTGTACGACGGCTTGTATCACGAGATCTTCAATGAGCCTGAGCAGGAAGAGGTTCTGAACGATCTGATCGAGTGGCTGCGCCCGCGGGTCACCGGAGCATAATCATGTCGACGTGCGGGATCCTGCTGGCTGCCGGGGCCGGATCCCGCATGGGCAAACCGAAAGCTCTCGTTACGGGCACGGACGGCCAGCCTTGGCTTCGCCACGGGGTGGCGACGCTGCAGTCCGCCGGACTCTCACCGGTCATCGTGGTTCTCGGCGCACAGGCCGAGGACGCCGTCGAACTGCTGCCCACCACCGATGTCATTGTGGTGAAATCGGATTGGGAACGGGGAATGAGCGCATCACTACGCTGCGGACTCGAGGCAGCCATGCAGATCGAGGGTGCCGAGGCGGCAGCGATCTCCCTGGTCGACGTCCCGGACCTGAACACCGACACCGTGACGCGAATCGCGGGTCAGGGCATCCCATCACGAAACATACTGCGAAGAGCTGTCTTTCACGGAAGGCCCGGCCATCCTGTCCTGATCGGACGCGACCATTGGCCGACGCTTGCAGAGTCACTCACCGGGGACGGCGGCGCCAACACCTATCTACGCGAACACGGCGTGGAGTTGGTGGAGTGCAGTGACCTCAGCAGCGGCGTCGACGTCGACTATCCCGAAGCCTGATCGCACTGTCACAATCCTCCCAGGTGGTGGGTGTCCGAATTCGGTGTAAGGATGATCCGATGAAACGTACCGTCGCCGCCCTGCTCGACATCGAGATCGACGAGGCGACCAACCTGGAGTTCAAGATCGCGGTGACGCGCGCGCCGGGTGTCGAACTGCTGGAAACGATGTCGTTCGTCCATGACGGCAATCCGATCGAACCCCGTGAGGTCATCGCCGAACACGGCACCCGGATTCACCTACTCGACTGTGCCCCAGGCAAACTGATCGTCAGCTACGATGCAACCGTCATCGGCCGCGCAGAACCGGCGTCGGTCAGCGACTACGACGTGTCGAAATATCTGCGCCCCAGTCGATATGCCGAGGCCGACAAGTTCTTCGGTTTTGTCGCCGGGCAATTCGATCTCGCCACTCCCCCGGCCGAACTCCTCCTCGAAGTCACGCGCTGGGTGAGTACACATTTGAGTTATGTTCCCGGCACCAGCCGCGGCACCGACAGTGCGGTGGACACCTTACTGGCAGGCGCCGGAGTGTGCCGCGACTACTCGCACCTGACCATCTCACTATTACGCGCCGTGGGGATTCCTGCGCGCTTGGTGGCCGTCTACGCGCCGGGCTGCGATCCGATGGATTTTCACGCCGTCGTCGAAGCCAGTATCGACAACGTGTGGCGCGTGGTCGACGCAACGCAATTGGCGCCGCGCAGCAATCTTGTGCGGATCTCGACCGGGCGAGACGCCGCGGATACCGCCTTCCTCGACAACCACGGCGGTTCGATCACGTTGCATGCCTCGGAAGTTCGCGCAGTCGTCGAGGGCGTTCTCGACAACGACGACTACGCAACACTCACGTCGATCGGCTGACAAACACCTCAGGCGCTGATCTGGTTCTGCGAGGCCATCGTTCGCTCGAGGAACTTGACCGTGAGATCAACGATCGCCTTACCCTCCCGAAGAGCTTTGCCGATCACCGGGAAAGCATGGATCTGCCCACTCCAGATGTGCGTTTCGACGGCTTGTCCTGCCTTGATCAGGTTTTCGGTCATGATCTCGACGTCCGGACGCATCAGTTCGTATTCGGCGGCCACCAGGAACGACGGCGGAATCAGACTGGCGTCGGCGTTGATCGGAGACTGCGCACCAGGAATCTCGTCCGGACCCTCCAGCCACCGGTCCTTGAGCTTCTCCACCTGTGACATCGGTAGGTAGGCATCGCGTTTCATGAAATCGGGATCGTGGTCCTCGAGGTTCACGTTGAGAAGAGGGGAATATCCCACCACGGCAGCGGGCCGCGTGATTCCGCGCAGTGCGGCAATTTCGGCGACCTTCATGGCCAGGTAACCGCCCGCCGAATCACCGGCAAGCACAATCTTGTTCGGGTCTTCCGCTGTCTCGAGCAACGCGGTGTACGCGGCCATCGCATCCTTGACGGAGGTGCCGATGGAACCTTCCGGCAGCTGACGGTAGCGCACGGAGATCACCGGCACTCCGGCCTTCGCCGAGAGCAAACCGCACAGCGCGCGGTGCGTTGCCAGACCGCAGAAGACGAACCCACCGCCGTGGAAGTAGAGGATCGTGGCTCCGGCCAACTCGCCCTGCGCTTTGCGTGGATGCTGCACCTTCTCGCTTGGCACACCACCAAGCGTGAAAGGCTCGATGTCGAGGTTCTTCGGCTTCGGCAGTTTGTCCGCCATCGCGTCGAGTCGCTCGAGTTGGCGGATGCCGCGTTCGGTGGTCGGCCAGAGGGTGAACATCGGCTTCACGAACGTCCTGGTCAGGCAGAAGATAACCCGCGCTCGGGGACTCACGTTCCAATGCCATACCGTCGAATCTCGCGTCCGCATAGCGTCCTCCCAGGTCAAGACGTTTTGTGCATGTGAGTTACACATACTTGTCGACTGCTGTTGTGAACGATAACTGACGCTGCGTCAAAACGACACGACGGGTAGGCATGAATTACTCGAGCGTGTGTAAGTTCGGCTCGCAATCACGGTTGGGAGAGATAAGCGGAGAGTCCGCGGTGCCCGCCACGCATCATCGCTTCATGATTCCACTCGAATACCGGCTTCGCGATCTTCGAGGCCAGACCGAGCGCTCCGAACACCGCTGCTTGTTGCCGAAAGTCGGCGACGCAGCCAGATTCAGCGGGGCGTACCACCCAGCTACTCCACCCAGTCATTGCCCCGGAGAGACGCACTTGCAGACGGCGGGCAACGGGGTCTTCGACCTCGCGTCGCCCGAAGACCAGCAGCGTCAGAGGGACAGCGCTGCGGATGGCCATGGAGCCCGAGTGCTCGTCGGTCGCCCGGACTCGGCGTATCTGAGGCCACCAC
This sequence comes from Rhodococcus sp. AQ5-07, assembly GCF_009707305.1. NCBI lineage: Bacteria > Bacillati > Actinomycetota > Actinomycetes > Mycobacteriales > Nocardiaceae > Rhodococcus > Rhodococcus sp. AQ5-07. Next base: position 4,047,589 of record NZ_CP046099.1, read on the forward strand.
TGCGAATACCGCTCGGCGTCCGCGAGAACGGCGTAGACGCGGTCGGCAGAGGCCTGGAGCGTCCAGACGCTGTGGAAGTCGAAGTCGGTCACGGCGTCCGAGCTAGCCGGTGCGCACGGTGAGATCGCCGAACAACGAATACGAGACGACACGAATAACCGGTGCACCTGGGCCAGGATCCTGTCGACCCCCGTCGAATTCCCGATCTCCGAAAAGGTCGAAGCCACCCAACTCGACTGAAACACCCTCCGGAACCCGCAGCCTCGTGTCCCCGAAGATCGACACGATGGTGATCGTCGAGGAGGACGCTGTGATGGTTGCCGATCGCAGATCGAACTTGACGTCCCCGAACAACAGCAGAGCGAGTGTCTTTTTTGCCAAAGACCAACGGCCGGAGCGCTTCGTGTCACCGAAGACACCGACGATCGTTGCTTGCGGCGGCGACACCACAGCAGGTGGTGCCGCACTGAACGGCACGATCTGCTCGAGCTGCCCTCGATCTGCGGTGGGCGACCACACCACTGCCGCCTTGTCCGAGTACTCCTCGAGGGTCAAACGCCCCTCACCCACCGCGACTTCCAGACGCGCTTGGGCATCGACACGCAATTGATCGACGTCGTGGCCTTCTTCAGCAGCAGTCACCCATGCACCGTAACCCGAACCTCGGGTGCTTACACGCCTGGCATGCTCAGTACTCGAACGTCTCCACCCGTCGCAGGATCTCCTCCGCGATCTTGGCGGGACTACCGCCCACGTCGACGACGATGGCCTGCTCGTCCGGGTCGACGGCCTCGAGCGTCGAGATCTGGGAGTCGAGAAGCGAGGCGGGCATGTAGTGATCGAGGCGCGCGGTCAATCGCTGGCCGATCTGATCCCGCGAACCGGCGAGGTGCACGAATACGACGTGCTCACCGCGAAGCACGTCGCGGTAGCTGCGCTTGAGTGCCGAACACGTGACGATGCCCGGCTGACCGGCGTCGGTATGGCTCTTGATCCAGACGGCGATCTTGTCGAGCCAGGGCCAGCGATCGTCGTCGTTCAACGGATGCCCGGTCGCCATCTTGTCGATGTTCGCCTGCGGGTGCAGATCGTCGCCTTCTTGAAGGTCCCAGCCCATCGCTCCGGCGAGCATGCCCCCGACCGTCGACTTTCCCGAACCCGAGACACCCATCAGGACGAGCACGGGATACTGCTTCTGCTGTGCCGCTTCGCTGTTCATGTGCTCGCCTACCTAGATGAATGCGCTCAAGACGAGCACTCCGGCCAGGCCCGATACCGAGATGATGCATTCCATCACGGTCCAGGTCTTGAGGTTCTGTACCACGCTGACGCCCAGATACTCCTTCACCAACCAGAATCCGGCGTCGTTGACGTGCGAGAGGAAGAGCGAGCCTGCGCCGATCGCCAAGACCATCAGCGAGACATGTGCGGACGAGAGGTCGGCCGCAACCGGAGCGAGGATGCCCGACGCCGTCACCGTTGCCACCGTTGCCGAACCCGTTGCGACGCGGATCAATACCGCTACCAGCCAGGCCAGGAACAGCACGGGAAGGCTGCTGCCCTTGATCGCGTCGGCGATCACTCCGGCGATACCGGTGTCGATCAGGACCTGCTTGAAACCGCCACCGGCGCCGACGATCAACAAGATGCCTGCGATGGGAGGTAGGGAACTCTCGAGTGACTTCGAGATGGCCTTGCGGTCCATTCCGCCGCCGCGACCCAGCAGCACCATTCCAACCAGAACCGCGAGACCCAAAGCCACAACGGGTGTTCCGAGGAAGTCGAGGACGGATTTGGGGAGTGCCTCGGAATCGGGTGCGATCACGTCGGCGAATGCCTTGCCCAGCATGAGAACGACCGGGAGGAGGATCGCTGCGAGAGTCGCCGCGAACGAAGGGCGCTGCTGCTTCTCTTCTTCACCTCGATCTTCGCCTGTGACAAAGAGATCCGGAACCTTCACGTCGACCCACCGCGCTGCGTACTTGCTGAAGACCGGACCGGCGAGAACAACAGTGGGGATCGCGACGAGGACACCGAGCGCGAGCGTGAGGCCGAGGTTTGCGTTCAATGCCGAGACTGCAACCAGCGGCCCGGGGTGCGGGGGAACCAACCCGTGCATGGCCGAGAGGCCGGCGAGGGTGGGGATCGCGATGCGCATCAGGGACAATCCGGATCGCCGCGCGACGAGGATGATGACCGGCATCAACAGAACGAGACCGATCTCGAAGAACATCGGCAGACCGATGACAGCGCCGACCAGAGCCATGGTCCACGGGAGTGCCTTGGTGCTGGAGCGGCCGACCAGTGTGTCGACGATTCGGTCGGCACCACCGGAATCGGCGAGGAGTTTGCCGAACATCGCGCCGAAACCGATCAGGATTCCGACGCTTCCCATGGTCGATCCGAAACCGGTGGCGAATGCTGCAACCGACTCTGCCGAACCGAGGCCGGCCGCCAGACCGACACCTACCGCGCCGATGGACAGCGCGAGGAAGGGATGCAGGTCGAGCCAGGTGATCAGCGCGATGATGACCGCGACGCCGGCGACTGCAGCGATGATCAATCGTGCGTCGCTACCAGCGGGGACGACCTCGGCCGCCAGCAATGCTGTGGTGTTCATAGGGACTCCCAGTCCGATGAGTGATTGAGGTCACTGTTCCTTAATTAACCTACAATTTCAAGAGCAGACACTAATTTGTAGTATTTATTCGCCTTGCACCGGGCTTACTCCATACGCATGGGACGATCTACGTATGCCTTCTGTCCCGTTTCAGCAGTTACACGACTCGATGCTGGAACAGCTCGGCCAAGACATAGTCGGTGGTGTGCTCCCCCCGGGAACCACGATCTCCGCCGACGAGGTGGCAACGCGCTACGACGTGTCGCGAACCGTCATCCGCGAAGTTGTCCGCGTTCTCGAATCTCTCGGATTGGCTTCGGTTCGTCGACGCGTCGGAATCACCATCCTGGGCTCCGAACACTGGAACTCGCTCGACCCCAATGTCATCCGCTGGCAACTGGCCGGTCCTGATCGGTTCGAGCAGCTTTCGATCCTGAGTGAACTCCGTTCCGGTATCGAGCCCCTGGCGGCGCGACTGGCCGCAACTCGCGCAACACCCGAGCAGTGCGGCGCTCTGACCGCAGCCGTCATCGGCATGTCAGCTACCTCTCGCGCTGCCGATACCGGTGCCTATCTCGGCCATGACTCCGACTTCCACCGCACCCTGCTCGCCGCCTCCGGTAACCCGATGCTGCGGGCGATGTCGCAGATCGTCGTCGAGATACTCGAAGGCCGCACACGCCACTCCTTGATGCCCCACGAAGCCGACCCCGAAGCGATTCACCTGCACGGAGTGGTCGCATCAGCCATTCAGTCCGGCGACGCCGACGCTGCAGAAACCGCGATGCGCTCGATCGTCGCGGAATCCGCAGAAGCGGTCGAAACAATGCGCGAAAGCCCCGAACCGCCGCCTCATCTGTAAGTCGAGCCACAGACTCGCCGGAATTGGCCCGCAACTGCTCCGCAAGTGGAACGCTTGGCGCCATGACAGCACTCGCTACCCAGAACAGCGCACTCTGATGGCCCGCCCGGTACGCGTCGTCGTCCTCGGTGCCGGATCGTGGGGAACCACGGTGGCCGGCCTCGCTGCCCGCAACACTCCCACCCTGCTGTGGGCACGAAATTCCGAAGCGGCCGACGAGATCAATTCGCAACGGACCAACTCCAAATACCTTGGTGAGCGCAAACTTCCCAAGGGACTCAAGGCAACCTCGGATCTGGTCGAAGCCGCTCGTGAAGCGGACGTACTCGTATGTGGGGTGCCTTCGCACGCCGTTCGCGCCACCCTCGCCGAGATCGCCAACGAGGTTCGGGCGTGGGTCCCGGTGTTGTCACTGTCCAAGGGCCTCGAGCCCGGCACCCGGCAGCGCCCCACCGAAGTGATCGCCGAGTGCCTGCCCGGCCATCCCGTCGGACTGCTCGCGGGCCCCAACATCGCCAAAGAGATCGTCGACGGCATGGCCGCGGCATCGGTCGTGGCCACCCAGGACGATCGCGTCGCCGCCGCGCTGCAACCCCTGTTCGCGTCGTCGGTCTTCCGTGTCTACCGCAACACCGACGTGCTCGGCTGTGAACTCGGCGGCATCCTCAAGAACATCGTTGCCATCGCCTCGGGCATGGCCGACGGCCTGGGAGTCGGGGACAACACTCGTGCGATGGTGCTCGCGCGCGGTCTCGCCGAAATGACCCGACTCGGTGAAGCGATGGGCGCCAACCCGCGCACCTTTGCCGGCTTGACGGGCGTCGGCGATTTGATCGCCACCTGCATGGCTCCGACTTCTCGCAACCGTCGCGTCGGCGAAGCTCTGGCGCAGGGATTGACCGTCGAGGAAGCGGTCGCCAAGCTCGGCCAGGTCGCCGAGGGAGTAAAAACTGCCCCTACCGTCATGGATCTGGCTCGCGAATACGGAGTCGACATGCCGATTGCCGCGGAGGTCGAGGCCGTCATCGGTGGTCGCCAAAGTGCCAGCGACGCATATCGCGGACTTCAGAAGGTTGCCCCGGGCGGCGAGCACGAGGTGGCGTGAGGAAGATCTACAGGTATCTAGCGATTTGGCTAGATACCTGTAGATCGCCCGAGATCACGGAATTGGAGCATCGACGAAAATGTCGATAGCCAACGGTGACTGACCGCCGTACTGCGAGAAGTCCGAAATCCCCGCCTCGCGCAGGACATCGACGTCGAGCACCGTCCGACCGGTATCCGTGCCGGCGGGACGTCCGAGAATCTCGATAGCCGCATCAGCCATGATCTCGGGTGAACGCGAGTGATCGATACTTTCGTCTCCCCCGAGCAGGTTTCCGACGGCCGCCGTGGCGATCATGGTCTCCGGCCACAGACAATTACTCGAAATCGGTGCACCTGAATACTCCGCGGCGATACCCAAGGCCGCCAATGTCATTCCGTATTTGGCCAGCATGTAGCCCGGATGAGCACCCAACCAGTGCGGCGAAAAGTTGAGCGGTGGCGACAGCGTCAATACGTGCGCGTTGGCCGAAACCCGAAGGTACGGAAGGCACGCTCGGGTGAGCGCGAAAGTGCCACGGACGTTGACCTGCTGCATCAGATCGAATCGCTTCATCGCGAGGTCTTCGGTTTTCGAAATGTCGAGGACGCTCGCGTTGTTGACCACGATGTCGATACCACCGAAGTGCTCTACCGCTGCATCGACGGCGTGCGCGATGTCGTCGTCGTTCCTCACGTCACCGACGACGGGAACGGCATGACCCCCAAGCTCGTTCAACTCGTCCACAGCCGTGTGGATTGTTCCGGGCAACCGGGGGTCAGGCGTATCGGTCTTGGCGAGCAACACGACGTTTCCGCCGCGGCGCGCTATCGCACGGGCGATGGCAAGTCCGATGCCACGGCTTCCCCCGGACATGATCGCGGTTCGTCCGCGGAAGTTCTTGTCGTCCAAAACGAATCCTTGTCATCGTCGACGGTCTTCGTCGCTGCGGTTGTGGCCGCGGGAAGTCCCGGCACGACCACTCGTCGACTTCCACGATATGAGCGCCTTCACGCGATGACTACGGCCGCGGAGCATCAATAATCGTTGATCAGTTGTCCCGTCAGGACAACTGATCAATGCGGTCAGCCACCCACCGGGCGCAGGATCCACCATCCGCCGAGCACGAGCACCGCGACGTTCACGAGCAGAAACAAACCGACCCAGACGATCGCGGGTATCGGTGAGAGCCTGGCCAATTGGTCGGCGTCCGAGTCCGGTGCCCCGCCTCGTCGCATTCGCTGCCGTTGAAGCTCCACGACTGGGCGTGGTCCGGCGAAAAGCAGGAAGAGCGTCAAGAAGTAGGCAGCAGCCACCTGCTGCTCCTGGGTCCCCCACCAGACGAGTCCGAACAACACGGCTCCCACCACGGCAAGTGAGAAGACTCCGTAGAGGTTTCGGATCAGAACCATCATCACCGCGATCACGAATACGCCGATCCACAACACCGAGACCGCACGCTGCGCGCCCAACAACCCGGCCGCGCCGAGTCCGAGAATCGACGGTCCGACGTACCCCGCGAACGTCATCAGAATGACGCCGAAGCCGGTCGGTTTGCCCGACGAAATAGCGACACCCGACGTATCCGAATGCAGGCGAAGACCTTTCAACCGTCGACCGACCAGGACGGCGACAATCAGATGAGCGCCCTCGTGTGCGATGGTGACGACGTTACGGGCGATCCGCCACAGGTGTGGTTCGAGAACAATGATCACGGCGATCAACGCGGCCAGTTGAACTACCCACGCCGGTGGGTTGGGACTGAGCGCCGCCACCCGATCCCACGCGGTTTCGAGCGCGTTCACTCCGCTTGTCCGCGCAGGTATCGGCCGAAGTGAGGGACCGTGAATCCGATGGACCCACGTTCTGCCGAATAGATCAGTCCCTTCTTGATCAGTCCATCGCGTGCCGGCGAAAGGGAAGCCGGCTTGCGCCCCAACTCGACGGCGATCTTCGCGGTTGCGACGGGTCCGTCGTCACCGGCGAGATCGGCCATGGCGCGCATGTACTCACGCTCCGCGGGCGTTGCTCGCTCGTACCGTGATCCGAAGAAGCCGACAGCGAGTTCTTCCTCAGCCGTCGGCGCGCCGACGCGCACGTCTTCCGACGTGATCGGACTCGACGCCGCCACATCCCACGTGGCCTTTCCGTAGGCCTGAACGAAGTACGGGTACCCGTCAGCCGCTTGGTACAGAGCGTCGAGCGCAGATTCGGTGAACTCGACGTCCTCACGCTCAGCAGGCGCAATCAGTGCCTGATCTGCAGCTTCCCGCTCGAGCCGATCGATCCGGTGGTAGCTGAACAGGCGCTCCGAGTAGCTTTTCGACGCCGACAGCACAGCAGGCAGATGCGGAAGCCCCGCCCCGACGACGATCAACGGTGCCGCGTCCTGACTCAACTCGTGGCAGGCCCCGCAGATCGCCGAGACATCCGCGGCACCGAGGTCCTGCATCTCGTCGATGAAGATTGCGATCCCGACGCCCACATCCCTGGCCAGCGACGACGCGTCGAGCAGCAACTCGACGAGGTCGATCTCGATGTCGCCGCTGTCTGCCCGACCTTTGATCGCGGGTGCATCGATGCCTGGCTGCCAGCGCTCGCGCATTCCCTTGTCCGCAGTGGCGCGTAGGGCAAACGATTTGAGGACTCCGAGGAACTGCTCGACCCGCTCGGGATCGCGATGGGAGACCGCGATCTCTCGGACTGCCATGTGCAGCGCCGACGAGAGTGGGCGTCGTAAATCCTGATCGGGGCGCGCCTCGATCTTGCCGGTCCCCCAACTTCGGGAGATCGCGGCCGAACGCAACTGATTGAGCAGGACGGTCTTGCCGACGCCACGCAAGCCGGTGAGGACAACACTTCGTTCCGGGCGGCCACGCGCAATTCGCTCGAGAACGACGTCGAAGGCGTCGATCTGCTTGTCGCGCCCGGCGAGTTCCGGCGGGCGTTGACCGGCACCGGGGGCATACGGATTGCGCACGGGGTCCATGCCCATCGACGGTACAAGCAGAGTAGACGAATATCCCGCTCTCTAGCGCGTGTCCTAGAGAGAACTAGGAACCGCAATATCGGCGCTACCTCGTCGAGCTCTCCCTCGACCGGAACCAAACCTGGGCCGGGCTCCATGAGGGCCAGCGCTCCTAGTCTTGTTTCCCTGTACGCGTACGACGAAACCGGTGGCGTACCTTCAGCGGCAGATCTTAAGAACAGCAAACTTACTCCTGCAATCACTCAAGAACTGATGCCATTCATTCTTGCGCGTCAAACCAGTAAGCGCGGATACGTTTCAAATACGGGTGCCGGGAACTGAAGTACTCCCCACGGGTCACTTCGAAGCCCTACGAACTTCTCAGAAACGAGGGTGTGTGATCCGGAATTCCCGCATGGCGCCTTCTGATGGTGGCGAAGCGGTGTCATCTGTTCGGATGAATCTGCAGAATTCCGTTGATGATTGCCCCAGATGGTCCTACCATGACCGACAGTTGGAAATGTAAATAGACCAAGGGAAACTGAAATGCTTCTACTGAGGCGGACCATGCAGGCAAACTCATTCCACTCGCGGCAATTAACTGTTTTACTAACTTTGACCGCAATATTCTTCGGTTCGTTAATCACAGCACCGACCGCACGTGCCGTTACACCAAAACCCGTGCAGCTAACGGTTCAACAAGCATGTTCTTCGGCAGACTATGTACTTATAGGAGCAAGAGGGTCAGGAGACCCGTCGGATGGGCAGTTCGGCGGCTTGGGTAGTGTCGTCTATTCCGCCTATCAATATCTTACCGACAAGTTAGCCAAGCGCAACACCTCTATTGCCGCAATACCCGTCACGTATCCTGCTCAAGAAGTCCAATCGTTGGCCCTCACACTAACAGGGAAAAGTTACTATTTCGATGGACTAGCCCAGGGTGTTAGCGATATCCGGAAATCAATTAACACTTTTGAAACGTGGCCCGGATGCAAAGGGAAGCAGCTAGTTCTCATCGGATATTCCCAGGGAGCAATGGTTATCAATCGAGTCCTCCAAGAGCCAAACAAGAACCATCCTGTCTTTTTCTCTGCCAATATTCTCATCGGTAACGGTGACCGGCACTCCAACGACCGCACGATACCGGTCGGAAATGCCAGAGCAAACTCCAAAGGAATCGGCTTTACACTTCCTCCGATGAGTGGAACAAAATTCGTCCCCCTGGCACCGCTCGACATTAACGCGGTAAATGTTTGCGTTGACGGAGACATAGTCTGCGCACCTCACTTGAACACCGTCAAACCTCCCTGGTGGTGCACTGCATTACTCAGTAAAGCTTGTTCCGCTTTCTGGTCCGTCGTTGCAGGAGTCGATCTATACAGACAGGTAAATTTACACCTTAACTCTTACGCCGGCAGTTCCATCTTGCGCCAAGCTATCGACAATCGATTCGATTGATTCCCGCACTCACAAACTAGATTGAGGTAAACCATGATGTCTATTAGAAGAAACCTGGGGCGGGGCGTCGGGTTCGCTTCGGTTGCACTGGCTACATACATATGCATCTTCTTCGCCTCATCGGCCAGAGCTGCCGGGCCGACCATTGAAATCAATGAATCCGGCTCCACCGTGACTGCAAGAATTTTAGAGATCCCAGAAAATCTTCCCTGCGCAATGGTTGCATGGGACGGCGCCAGGTACAGCGAGGCCGATTTAGATTCTTCCGAGAAGGCAGAATCCTTCAACGACCAGGCGTTGACGACACCGAATCCTCAGTTCATTTTCACCAATTCGAATGAATCAACCATGGAGATTGAATTTCCGTTACCAGGAAAATTTGTGATTGCGGTAGGGTGTACATCTCTGGAGGACGGCACAGATACCGTTTATTCGACCAAGGCAATAACAATTAGACAAAATGGGACAGGAAGCATTAACACCGGAAGCTTTGGAAGCTAGCCGGCAAGCAGCACGCAGATTCCATCTCCAATCATTTGCGCGACCCAACCAGCGTATACTGCCCGAACTTGCCAACTAGAAAGTATTCGCGGGATCCCGTCAGTATGTAAGTGCATTCGCTGCGAAAGTGCGAACCCCCACGGGCGGCTTCGATACGTCCCCCCGAGGGCAGGACCGTGGTTCCGAGTTTGCTGATCTTGCTTACCCCCCAGCGTCATCGCAGACGGATCGCCCGGCGCGATCGAATCCACTTCGATCAGGATGTACACGGCATCCCGCTTTGGGTTTTCTAAATCCTGGCGAGGCGGTCAGCAACAATCAACCATTTGGCTACTCGCCGCAAAGGACTTTGTCATCACAGAATCGTGCCGATACTCAGACCTTCGCTGCAAGCTAGAGTTTTGCCGCTCGGGCGAAGTCCCCGGCCACGTGGGCTCCAATTGCTCCGGCCAGAATGATCGCCGGATGAGTCGCGGCCAGATAGAGCCCCGACATGCCTTCGGCGAAGCCCAGCAGCGGGCGGCCACCACGCGGGATGGGACGGTCAGCGACTACCGTCTCGATCTGTTCCACGTGGTCACCGTCCACGAGCTGACTGCGGATCGCGTGCAGCGTCGGCCCCGCAAGCTCACGAGCATCTCCGGAGAACCCGGCCGGAACATCTTCAGCCGCAATCAGTGTCGTGTCGTCCAATTGCCGGATCTCGAAATCCAGAGAGGACAGTATTCCGTTCACCAATGGGTGGGGCGTCGAGAATCTGATGAGGCAACACGGGGAGGCGTCGACCTCGACGTCGACTCCCGCCGACGCCGCGAGTCCAGGGATCGCGGTACCCGCAGCGAGCACGGTGGCCGATCCGTAGACGGGACCGTCGGCAGTCATTACTCCGTACACCCTCATGCCCTCCGTGAGCACCCCGCGCGCACTGACATCGGAATACACTGTGGCACCGCACTCTTCGGCACCTCGCAGGAGCGATCGAGCGAACGCAACCGGGTCAACGCCACCGTCATCAGGCGCGTACGCTGCGACCGAGGGGGCCGTCCGCAATCCCGGCTCACGAGCAAGGATTTCCTCTTTACCGATGAGGTCGACGGGATGGCCGAGTGCTCGATGAGCATCTACGAACGCTCGAGTCTCCGCTTCCGTCTCTTCCCAGGTGATCGCGCCTCTGCGGCGCAAACCGATTGGCTCGACGAGTTCGCGCTCCAGGCGGTCGAATTCGACTGCAGCGCCTTGCCGGAACGGATCTGAGTAAGTTTCTGCGGCACTCTTCGAGAGGCCGACCCAGGCAAAGGAGTTGCCGGTCACCCCTCCTGCCACCGAGCCGTGGTCCAGCACCGTGACTCGGAGACCAATGCGCGCCAGGTGATACGCGATCGACGCGCCGACGACACCGGCACCAATCACCAGGATCGGACTGTCGTTTCGGCCATTCGGATGCGTCACCAGTGGACCATATCTGCGAGCCGCAACCTGGATCCACTCAATTTGGATGCGAGGGGCATGACGTGGTCAGCCGCAGAACAAAATGGACAGGGTATTTCTGTGGTGAACCTACACTTCTCGCCAGGCACTGTCTCAGGTGATCAGAAACTCCCGTCGAGGGTTGAGCTCGCCATGCGGTCAGCGTTGCGCAGTCGCTAGTGCTGAGGTGCACACCCCGATCCCATGAGAATCGAGTATGACGTGCAACTCACGGCAACAAATCTCTTGCTTGCGGTGCGAATCTCGATCGTGCTATCCCGGAGGCACTTTCACCGAGCGCCAGCCACAACGCAGTGATGTCATCGATCAGTTGCTCGCGACTGAGGAGTAAGTCTCCGTTCACCCACGAGAGGATCGTCTGGGCGGTTCCGCCGATAACGAAAGCCGGACCGGTCGAGGCCAGTGAATCACTCTCGAGTGCGACGTCGTGGATTTTCCGTGCATGTTCGACCAGCACTGTCGTCAGACCAGAGATGGCGGCCCGACGTTGGGCGTCCTGACTGGTCGCAATCGGCACACCCCCCAACAGAACCAACGCCTTGCGACGATCCGCTCCGAGTACGTCGACCACCGCTGCCACGGCATTTCTCGCTTGTTCGCCCAACGTGGACTCTACGGTTTCGAGGTAACTACCGATCGCGGCTGCCCCGACTTCAGTCGCAACCAGTTCGATGACGGCATTGGCAAGCTGGTCGAGGTCGTCGAAGCTTTCGTAGAAGTAGCGCTTGTTCAAACGCGCCTCGCTGCACAGGCTGGCAACAGTCACCGCACGCCAACGACTTTCCGCCATTTCGGTGAGCGCGGCGTCTAGCAGACTGGCCCGCCGCTTCTCGACCCGAGCGGCTGCACTCGCACCGCCGTAGATGCGCTCACCACCAGTCACAGTGGCAATTCTCGCACGTCCAGCCTTCAACACTCTTGACGGTCTGATCATATCTGGTACGGTTTCGTACCAGAGTGTCAACTGGCACCAGTCCGTACCAGATCAGGATGGCTTGTGATGATTGCACCGATGCAGCAAATCAACTCGTCTGCGGAAGCGAGCCGGGACACGTCTGCAGTCAAATCAATGGTCGTCGAACTGCGCGAGTTGTCCGAGATGCGCCCAACCGTTGCACGGGCCACAGCCTGGCGATACATCAAAGAACTCGGTGATCGCAATGATCTGGCAGCGTTGGCTGAGCTGTTCGGCGAAGGCACGGCTCCGGAAGGACCAGACGGCAAGCTTGAAGGTCTCATCGTCGGGAAATTGTTCGGGATTCCTGAAGCGCACCTTGCCAACCCACTGATGCGTATCAACCCCACCTGGCACGGAAAGACGTTCGACCTCCACGCCGGCACAGGCTTCAATCGCCTTTCCACAATCGCGCAGCTGGTGATGCCGTTCGTCGCCGCGGGGTATCGGGGCCTACGGCGCCGTAAAGGCGAGGTTGAAGGCTTTGATTTCAATCATGCGATCGAAGAAGGCCGCATCGAGCCCCGAGTGATGGTTCGAGCGCTCGATTACGCTGTGCCCCAATACAAGAACCCCAGTGTCCGCACATTCCCGATCAAGCGAACCCGCGATGAGATCGTCGAACTGGTCCCCGGGGTCTATTTCGGCCGCACCCTACTGACCATGCGAACGGGCGAGGTTCGCCTCATTGCCCACTTTGCTTTGCGCCAGCCGATCGGCAGTCCGCTGTGATCGACCTCAAAGGAGCTCGTGTAGGCGTGACGGGCGGGGGCCGCGGAATCGGTAGAGCGACTGCCGCCGCGTTGGCTGCGTGCGGCGCCATCGTCACGATCGGCGACATCGACCTCGACGTTGCCGTCTCCACCGCCGAGGACATCGGAGTCCACGCACATCATCTCGACGTCACCGACGAAGCGAGCTTCCGAGACTTCCTGATAGCCGCTGCGAGTGGCGGAGATATCGACATGCTGGTGAACAACGCCGGCGTTCAGCTGATGGGCCGTTTCGTCGAGAACAGTCTCGATGCTCTACACCGCGAATTAGCCATCAACCTCGGCGCGGTGGTCACCGGAACTCGGTTGGTCCTGCCCGACATGATCGCTCGCGGTCGCGGACACATCGTCAATGTCTCCTCGATGGCGGGCAAAGTGTCTACTCCCGGCATGGCAACCTACTGCGCATCCAAGTTCGGCGTCGTCGCTCTATCACGGGCGATACGCGCTGAGCTGGCCGGAACGGGGGTCAGCCTGACGACGGTGATGCCAGCGGCCACACGCACCGACCTCACATCCGGTGTCACGTTGAGGCTACAGCCGACTCTGGAACCGGCGGACGTCGCAGAGGCCATCGTCGCCAGCGCCCGACATGGCCGGTCGGAGATGACGGTGCCGCGCTGGCTGGCTCCGATGGGCCTTGTCGAGCAGGGCGTCCCCGAGGGGCTACTACTCGGCGCCAAGCGTCTGGTCGGCGGAAAGGAACCCGGAGCCTTCGACCCCGGTCGACGCAAGACATACCTCGAGAGAACACAAACGCCATGAGGACTCTTTTCCGGCAGGCGATCGAGGACACCAGCATTGCTGGCCACTACATTCCACGAGGGACCGAGATCGCTCCGAGTGTGCACACATCGATGCGGATTGACACATGGTGGCAGCAACCGGACGTGTTCAACCCGGAATCCTAACGGCGGCCGACTTCGGGTTGATTCGTGGCCTGAGGTCTCGTCGGCCCGAGAATGCGATCGAGGAGACGCTCAACCAACTGGACCGCCAATTCTGCTGTGGCGTAGCCGGGAAGCATCCCCTGGGCGAGCCCGGCGACAGCCGCCAGAATGAGCTCGGCGTCGAGGTCGGGATCCATTGACGGCGCAACCGCGTCCCGATTGGTCACTCGTTGAAGCTGGCCGGAAATGAGCGCTGTCAACTCTCTTGGGGCAGTGAGGGTTTCCTCGGCGGCGATTCCTTGTCCGGTCAGTGCGGCAGCGTGGAAGGCGCCGAGAACAATCGCTTCCTCCCGACGTTGTCGATCGAGTGGGAGCATGCCGACAAGGAACGCTGAAATAACCTCGCGGGGTGTCGCTTCCGCGCCAAGAACAGACAACTCCTGCATCAAGCGAGCACCCGCATCCTGACGCACAGCTTGATGCGTCGCGAGAAGGAATTCCCGCTTCGTGCCGAAGTAGTACTGCACAAGTCGCACCGAAATCCCAGCCTCGGCAGCAACGGACTGAAATGTCACCGCCGCGAGCCCACCGTCGACAATCACTCGCCGCACCGCATCGGTGATCTCCCGTTGCCTCACTTCATGGTCGACCAGTCGCGGCATGAGGCTGTCCTTCCCCTTTCGAATGGATGACTTTGACTCGTTAATGATACGCACGTACCGCATTAGTGATACGGTCATACCATCAAAATTGAATGCAGCGAGAGGGAGGCTCATGCCGAAGATCGGACGATTCAAGAACGAAGCATCAAAGCAGGCGTACGAGAGCATCTACCGAGAACTGGAGGGCACCTGGCCGGTTCCGTCGACACAACTCGACGTGCCGACATCGTTCGGAACCACCCATGTCCGTAGGTCGGGGACCGGCACGGAGACGCCGATCGTCCTGCTGCACGCAGTCGGCGCCAATTGTCTGCAATGGCACATCGTCATCGAGGACCTGTGCCGGGACCGAGTCGTTTATGCGCTGGACACGATCGGTACTGCAGGCCGCAGTGTGCAGACCGCTCCATTGACCGGGGAATCCGACTTCGCCACCTGGGTGGGCGAGGTATTGAACGAACTCGGGGTCGATCGCGTCCACCTGGTCGGCTACTCGCATGGTGCGTGGCACGCCGTTCTAGTAGCACTTCACGCCCCTGAACGACTGGCGAGTGTGACCCTAATCGAACCGGGCGGAGTCTTCGACAAGCCCTCGTGGCGTGTGCTGCTGAAGATGGTCCGCGCCGGTATGCGCCGCACCGACAAAAATATTCGCAAGCTCAACGATTGGCTGTCCCCCGGGTACGTCATCGGCGATCGCGAGTTCGCTTTGGTTACGGAGGCATTGAACTACCGGCCCGGTGTCGGGTGGGCACGAATACTCAAAGATGCAGAAGTGCAGTCGATCTCGGTTCCAATGCTCGTAATCTCCGGCGCTGAGACGGTTGTCTCCAGCCCCGAGCGGGTGGCCGCGAGGTTAGCTGATCTTGTACCTGAAGCCGAAGTGGAGATTTATGCCGGAACCGGCCACGGAATCCTGGGACACATACCTGATCGGGTAATTCCCCGACTCATGAAGTTCGTCCGCAATCATGACGACGCGAAGCGGACGTGATCTCGCGGACCAGCCGCCGACAAGGTAGTGATGAAGCCGGTCAATCAGCCGGCCAAGGCGGTACAACTGACAGATGAGAACATTCCTCTCCGACCGCCGCGGTCAGGTAATGGTGGCCGTTGCCGCCGCCATTTTGGTCGTAGCGGGAGGTCTGTGGTGGACGAAGACCATCTCCTTCACCGAAACTGCAGTAGTTCAGTTCAGTAGTAATCGAACCGGACTCTACGACGGGTCCCCGCGCGATGCGTACATCGGCGAACGGGAAGCCTCCAACGGCATGTCTGTTCCTGCTGAAAAACTCGCGCAGATACTCGGCGGCAGTGCTTCCGACTACGAGTCCGATCTGACGATCACAGATGCGGACGTACCTGGGCTCGCGGTGACGGCCCGAGGTCGAACCCCCAGCGCCGCCCGAGCATTGGCGACCGACGCCGCCGAAGCTCTCTGTTCGATGTTCGAAGAAGCCAACGCAATGACTTCCGGAGGGTTCACGTTCACCGTCGTTCCACCGGGGAACTGACGGATCTATGGTCAGTAGCGCGGCCGCGCGAGGTTTATGCCTGTTCCCGCTCGGCGGCGAGGGCGACCGCCTGTGCAAAGGTATGGACGAGCACTGCACGTCGAGCGACCTTGTGATCCTCGTCCGGTTCGAGTTCGTCAATGTAGCCATCCCACACGCGCAGATATCGATCGCGCCAGTCGATCAGCACTTGCGTCGATGGAAAGGTCACACCGACTCGTTTCGTCTGGGCAATATCGGTGAGGATCTCGAGCCACGCCGGCACCATCTCCCCGCCCCATTCATCCGGCTCCAGACTCGAATCGTCTTCGAACTCGGCAGTGATGTCGTCCACGATTCGACCGGTCAGGGCCCCCAACCCATCCGCGACGGTGTCACTGTCAAAGTTTCCCGGACCCCAGACTCCCACAAGCCCCCCCATATCGATTGCGGATAATTTCAGGTCGACAGTCGCGTTCCCGTCGCAGCAGGCCGTGAGCGTGCTCGCAGTTTCAGGTCGGCAATTGCAAATTGGAGAATCTGCCGCCCGCTCAGTCAGAGCTTGCGGTCATTGGTGCCCGCCCAAATCGGACTGTCGACTATCTTCCGAAACTTCGGCGACCCGCCGATTGCTGAAATTTTGAGCATCAACCAGTTCCAGATTCTCATAGTCACCTCCGCGTCGTATTTCACCGTCAACACTAACCGACCGGCAGGACTCTTTTGGCTACCGGCACACCACTATGCGTCGACCAGTTAGATCAGGTGTGAACTCGAACTGGCGCAACAGATCGCCGGGAACTGAAGGAGCGCTTGGGTCTTTCCCAGAACCGTCTGGCCCTTTGTGCGTGACGGCGATTGGTTCTGGGTGCATCGATCCGGTCGGAAGCACTGCGATGTTGTCGGCACACAGAATTGTGCTCGGTGGAGATCGAGGATCCGTATCCACGGGTGTCGCAGGCAATTCCTGAAGGTTCGTAGGGGAAATAGCTGCGCATCGCCACCCCCAACAGCGATTCCGTCGATTGTGTAACAACCACACGAAGAACAGCCATCGATGTCCGAAAGGAAGACTGATCCGGCGAGACCGCGAGGTAGTGTCACATCTGCCCAGCAAAACTCGCCACGATCTCGAGAAGACGGTCGGCCTTGCCAACTGCCACCTCTGACGTTACGACGTTGCTGGGCAGGTGTTTACGAAGAAGGATTTCGCACGCGGGGTACCGATCGCTGATGGGACTGATCACCCCTTCTCCGAAAGGTATTGGTAACGAATCGAACCCGGAGCACAGAGGTGCAACGATTGGGCGAGTTGATTCAACGCCCCCGGTGTGCGATCTATCTATTTGCGCCAATCATCCTCGACAAAGACTTAATTCGCCGAACGGGGCCGGGTACCGCAATAGCTGGTCGAGTATTCGATCACGCGTCTTACGCTAAGGAAGGACCGAGAACATGACTGAAGTAATTTCGTGGATTGTCCAGAATCCGATTGGTGCGGTCGTCGCGTTTGTTGCCGACATCGTAATATTGACGATGTCGTCTGTCGCGGGATACTCGTAACCAATCCGCCCGTCCTTCACGGTATTCCTAAGTCGAGGAACTACATTCGAAACGCAGAAGGCCGTAACCGCAGCGTACTGTCGGCGCTCGTCACTGACCTTTCGTGGCCTCATATGCCCAACTGCGCTGGGTCCGTACTGATGTCCCTCGTGTCGAGTGTCATACCACCAGTTTCAATCGATCACGCCATCACTACTCAGGAGGAATCACAATGGGTTCGATCAACGCATTCAACGAATGGGTCAACCAAGCTACGTATGCGGGCGACCCGTTTGCCACCGCCATAGCGATCGTCCAGTTCTTCGTGGTGAGTCTCGTCAACCTGTTCACCGGCGGCCCCATTCTTTAAAGGAGTCCACTCGGTCCCACTTCTGCTCGGCGTCCATCGCAGCCTGTTCTTCGGCTGTACAGCTCCGCGCGAAGGGGGCCGGGACCTCGCTGACGAGCATGATTCGTAGTTCGGCCTCGCGGATGGTCAGTGAACGCAGTTTTGGACGGTCGATCAGGACGAGTCGCCATCGGAGCGAATGAACACCGAAGTGCCCAAGCATGTTCGACGCTTGGGCACTGTCGGGCTTGTTACCCGTCAGTCGGGGTGGGCTCGGGGTTTTCCTGGATGTATCGCAGATCGCGAACCCGTACGCTATCGCAATGGACTTGATGGTCTGGATCGTCACGACGCCATTTCTTGCGGCAGCACTGGCGGGTGTGATGCGACGAACGCTGGGGACGAGAGTCGGATGGCCACGAACACTTCTGGTCGCGGTGATAGCGCTCTCGGTGGGTGTCCCCCTGTCTGGCTACGCCGCGACATTCGCAGGAATTGCCAGCCAGGACGATCAACTTTTGGTGAGCGTGGGAACAGCACTCATATTCTTCGGAGTTGTCGCGCTATGGGTGTTCGCAGCATGCCTGGCCGCATTGGTTTTCCTCGAAGTCGTGGTTCCTACAGGATCCCTACCAGGTCCGTCGGAAGCATTGCGGCGCAGCCGAAAATCGTGGCGCCGAACGAAGCGGTACGTCCAGATCATGGGCATCGTCGTGCGAGCGGGAGGCGGGCCCGCTCTCCGTGCTGGGCCGTCAGCGCCTCAGTTCGGGGACGCACTGGTAGAAGTAATCAACCGGTGCGGTGTCACTTTCGTCAAGTTGGGACAGATCCTCGGCACGCGAGACGACCTCATACCACCCGAGTTGGCTCACACCCTCTCTTCTCTGCAAAGTTCGGCACGCCCGGCTGATCCCGACCGTATCGCGGAGCTACTGGCATCGGAACTCGGCGACGCACCAGAGTCGGTGTTCGCGTCGTTCGATGTGGAGCCGTTCGCCGCCGCCTCTGTCGCACAGGTACATTCCGCGCGCACCGTTGAAGGCGTCGACGTTGTGGTGAAGGTTCAACGTCCCGAGGCGAGCGCACAAGTGAGCGTGGATTGCGATATCTTCCTTCGCGTTTCGGCGCTCGCGGAGACCCGTTTTCCCTGGGCACGCGATATCGGAGTTCATCGACTCGCCGGGGGCCTCGTCACGTCACTACTCGAGGAACTCGACTACCGCACCGAATCAGCGAATACCGGCGCGATTTCTTCCACCATGTCGAACCGCCCGGATATCGTCGTTCCGCACATCTACCCCAACCTCAGTAGTGGACGGGTGCTCGTGATGGAACGGCTTCACGGCACACCGCTCTCCGACGGTGAGGCCGCGCTCACCGGCCTCGACCGCGACACCCGCAGCAGCGTCGCCAACGAACTTCTTGCGTCGTTGCTCGACGGGATCTTTGTCCACGGGGTGTTTCACGCGGACCTGCACCCCGGCAACATCATGATCCTCGATGACGGCCGGGTCGGGCTCCTCGACTTCGGCGCAGTAGGGGTTCTGGACGGCGAGACACGGATCTTGTTCGCAGTGCTCCTCAACGCTGCCCTCGCAGGTGATCCGGTGGCGACAGTCGACGCCATGATGATGGCATTCGACGTACCGCCCGAAGTTGATCGCGGAGCACTACGTCACCAGGTGGGCCGAGAGATCACCCTGCTCAGTGTCCAACCCAATGTTTCCATGGCATCGTTCGCGAGAATGTTCACCGTGCTTCGAGAACACCGAATCGGAGTGCCGGGAGACGTTGCCGCCGCTTTCCGTTCGCTCGCGTCTTTGGAGCGCGCCCTCCGGCTCCTGGATCCGCAGATCGACCTCGTCGCTGCTGTTCGGGCCGAAGTACCCCGACTGTTGACCCAGGTCGCCAGCCCGACTGCAGCCGCGCAGGCAATCCTGTCGACGACGGCGGTCACAACCGCGGTGGTCAGGCGCCTGCCTGGTCAGCTCGACCAGATCGCGACCTCGATCGCATCGGGAAGCTTCACACTTCGCACACGCTCGGTCGCACACCCCGACGACAGGCGATGGCTACGACGGTCGGCGAACAACGCCCTGGGTATGGCGGCGGGAGTGACCGCGCTGATTGTCGCCGCGATCCTTCTGTTCGTACCTGGCGGACCACAACTCACACCTCAGCTGTCGGCCTACGCACTCGTGAGTGCTGTACTGGGCTTCGTCGGCGTCGTTCTGTGCATGCGGACCGTGTTCCGTTTGTTCACACTCGACAACAGGTAACCGAGAACTGATCTTCATCGCTTGATCTCGATGTCGTCGAAGTCGAGCGCCAGGAGCGTCGGGCGCGAGAGAACGCGGCCGCCTGGCCCTCTCGGGAGCACCCGTCGTCGAGTGGGAAAGGTGAGACCGTCGAACTCGCGATGCTGGTCGCAGTAGAGAGCAGCTTTCGCCCAGCTGCCTACCGGTTCGGCGACGAAGTCGTGACGGCGGATGAGGCCACCGTTGTCGACATAGAAGGTCTGCTGCCGGCAATGGGTCTCGATCGCCGGCGCGAACGTTGCCTGAAGTCGTCGCCATTGCTGCCCGGATTCCTGCCAAGGTTCGGCTTCGGTGACAGTGATGTCGTCGCGGGCGAGCAGCAGCGGTGCCGTCAGATAGTTCCAAAAGGCGTAGCCGGCGAAGTAAGCGGTGTCGAGTGCGTCCCAGTGGAGGTTGCGCCGGAGTCCGCTCATCCCGAAAAACTCTGGACGTGGGTCGGTTCGACTCCCGAGTTCTTCGCCGTCACGAGTTTCGATCCGCACGACGCCCTTGTCGAACACAGCGCACTCGCCGACACGCGGAAAGTCTTGGAGGACAGTGCGTTGCTCGGCGACTTCAACCTCGACCGTGAACTTCGCCAACTTGTTGCCTGGGAAGCGCGGAGGCAGCAGACCGCCCAAACGTCCCCGTGCCGTGATCGCTGAAACGGACTGCCAATGTTCGACTCCGCCATGTGCGGTGAGGACTTCATCGAGTAGTTCGTTCATATGTCGACGCTCTCCGTCCCCTGACGGAACTGTGGAAATCAGCGATCAGACGGACGCGTAGTTGTAGTTGCGTTCCTCCCGCGGTACCACTGCCACCCCGCGGTGATGATGACAGCGCCGGCAAGGGACCCGAGGATGCCGCTCGGGCGCAATGATAATCCGTCGCCTGCAATCAAACTCACGAGCAATCCGCCGACCAGCGAACCACCGATTCCCGCGATGAACGCGAAGGTCCAGTCCACTCGTGCGGTCGTTTTCCCCAGAATCAGCTGGGCTCCCGCTCCGATGACGATCCCGAACAGGAGTATTCCGATGATGAGCATGAGACAAGGCCCTTTCGTGGAGTGACGACGCAAGGCGCGAACGACTTACTCTGCACCATCTTTCCGGTATGTCTCTTATGTCGTGGTGAAATCCGTGTGAAAGATCGTCGTCGCCCATTCCACGTTGCTAGGTCGATGCCAGTGTCGTCGCCCAGCGGTAGTCCGCCTTACCGGCCGGGGTTCGCTTGACTTCATCGACAAGCACGATCGTGCGCGGCACCTTGTATCCGGCCAACGTCTTGCGGCAATGTTCCTGTACCGCTTCGAGAGTCAGCTCGTCGGCTCCGGGGTAGGTCGCGATCACCGCTGCGACCTGCTGCCCCATGCGCGCATCGGGTGCGGGAACAACGAGCGCGTCGGAGATCGCCGGATGTGCGTGAAGGGCAGCCTCGACCTCTTCGGCGAAGACCTTCTCGCCACCGGTGTTGATGCACTGCGAGCCACGCCCCAGGAAGACAATGGTGCCGTCTGCTTCCACCTTGCCCATGTCGCCGAGCACCGAAAGGCGGGTGCCGTCGGCGCGGGTCGGGAACGTGCGGGCGGTCTTCTCTTCGTCCTTGTAGTACCCGAGCGGGACGTTTCCGATGCGCGCGATGTAGCCCACGTCGTCGGAGCCCGCTGGAATCTCTTCGAGGCGCTCGTCGACCAGAATCATGTTCGGCGAGGGCGGCATTCGCAGATTGCCCGCCTCGTCGATGGAGAAGGCGCCGTCGTTACCGGACTCGGAGGCTCCGAAGTTGTCCCGCAGCAGCAGGTCCGGCTTCACCGCCAGCATGCGATCCCGCACGCTGGTGGACCAGATCGCGCCACCCGAGGTGATCGAGAACAGGGTGCTGAAATCGACCTCGTCTTTGCGTCGTTCCATCTCGTCGACCAACGGCAGTCCCATGCCGTCGCCGACGATCAAGATCACCTGTACCGAATCCTTCTCGATCGCTTCGACGACCTTCTCCGCGTCGAACTCGCGTCGTAGAACAACTCGCGCACCGAGGGTGAGGAAGGTGAACAGCGAGTACAACGCGGCGCCATGCATCAGCGGGGCAGCAATGAGGAACGAGAGTTCCGGAAATTCCTTTGCAGCACTGGCAATCTCGGCGAGGTCCTGCCGCGCTCCCTCACCGTACGGATTGCCGCCGGAGAGCGGCTTACGGAAGAAGTCGTCATGACGCCACATGACGCCCTTCGGGTATCCGGTGGTCCCGCCGGTGTAGAGGAGGTACACGTCGTCGCCAGAACGAGCGTCGAACTCCCCCACTGGCGACTGTTCACGGGCGTCGTCGAACGAAACCACGGAAACTTCATGCGCTTTTGCTGCTGCGACCAGTTCGGCGTCGATCTCGCCGATCACGATCACCGTCTTCACCTTCGGGCATGCACCGAAGAGGGAAGCAAGGACACGCTGATGCTCGGGGAGTTCCACGACCACCGCGACCGAGTCGGAGTTGGTGAAGATGTACTCGAGCTCCGCGGGTGTGTACCGGTAGTTCACGTTGATCGGGACCGCACGGATCTTGATCAACCCTAGGATCGACGTGACATGTTCGACGCTGTTCTTCAGGAACAGGGCTACATGATCGCCGCTCGAGATGCCGGCTTTCGCGAACAGGTTGGCCGTTCGGTTAGCCTCCGCGTCCAACTGAGAGTAGGAGAAGTTCTCTCCCTCGTAAGTCAATGCAACGCGATCAGGGACTGAGCCGGCAACGGTCTCGAATATGTCAGCAAGATTGAACTGCATTGTCTTTCCTTTCAGAGTCCGCGCCGCGACATCGAGGCAGATAACCCTGAATCTAGAACACGTTCCATGTCGCCGGAGGTAAAACGGAACGATTAGCTGATCATTACCTGGACCTGACCTTTATCGGTGCGGCGACGGCCGAGGCTGCCCCACCCGACATCCACTCGGCGAGCAAGGTCTGCCACGACCCACAATGGCAGCGCAGGTAGGTGACCGTCCCCTCGCTGGTTCGGTGCCGGGATTCGACCTCCCAGCGATGGATGCAACCGATCGGCGTGATCTCTGTTTTCTTCATGCAACGAGCATGATGTAATGGCATTGTGCATCTCAACCCTTACGGCGAATATGCGGTGACGCTGGCCGCCGACCTGGCCAATCGGAATCCCGAGACCTTGGCCGAACTCGTCGAACGCTGCGTCGATGCAGGCATCATTCTCGATTTCCCCATCGCCGAGAAGGACCTCGACGAGACCCTCGACCTTCTGATCGAGTGGTCGAAAATCGTCGACGTCACGGAGGAGGCAGCCCGCGCCGAACTGGTGAACGTCATGCTCGAGCAAGC
The DNA here is from genome assembly GCF_009707305.1 of Rhodococcus sp. AQ5-07. Taxonomy (NCBI): domain Bacteria; kingdom Bacillati; phylum Actinomycetota; class Actinomycetes; order Mycobacteriales; family Nocardiaceae; genus Rhodococcus; species Rhodococcus sp. AQ5-07. The sequence goes on from NZ_CP046099.1 coordinate 4,070,879, forward strand.
GTCGGCGTATCCGCGCATGACCAACCACGCGAACGACGGCTGGCATCTGCACTACCGCGATCCCCAACAGTCGCTCGCCGAGGTCCTCAAGGCACTCTTCTCGGTAGGCACGGCGCTACACCTCGTCGGCCGCGGCATGCACCGATTAGGTCGATGCACCCTGGACGAGTGCACCAACATCTACGCGGACACCTCCCGCAACGGCAATCAGCGGTACTGCTCCCCCACGTGCGCGAACCGCGACGCGGTGCGGCGTCATCGTGCACGCAAGTGAGTTGCACCTACTACGACGTGGGACCCACTACCTCGAAATCCGAGCCACCTTGGTACTCGAACTGAAAGCTACCGCCGCTGCTTCCCGAGCTGATCCGATTCCACGCGTCGATCAAGTCCTGAACCGTGTTGTATCCCAGATCCTCCAAAGATCCTGAGAGACTTCCGGTTCCCGCGCCCTCGAACCAGCCGCCGACCACAACTGCCTGCGGAATCGCGATAGTGGGGTTGGTCGGATCGAGCAGTCGAACGCATGCTCCCGCAACGGCGTAAACCCCGGCCGGCAGATTACCGACGGTCCGCGTGATCGTCTGCCCAGGCGAAACGGCAAACAGATCGAGGATGTTACTGACGGTCGGGTACACCAACACGCCAGGCTGGAGCAGCTTTGCCGGATCGCGAATCACGTCGGGGACATCCCTGGCATTGAGGATCGCCACCGTGCAGTTGATGAAGCTGAACCGCGGGTTCGGGTTGGTGATGGTGAAGGTGATCGCATTGTCCGCTGCGCTCACCGATACCGGAGGCGGAAGAATCGCCGGTGCTGCCGACGCCGTCGCCGGAGTCATGACAACCAGTCCCACGACGGCGGCGGACGCCGCGACAACGCTTCCGAGAGCGCGTTTGAATCCACGACTTCGCATTTCCGAACCTCCAGGCAAGTCGGTCAGATCACCAGATGCATGAAGAATAGACCGCTCAGTCGGAAAATTGGGGAGACAGGCAGCGAGCTACCCGAAAAGCCCTTCGAGGCTGCCGCTACCGAACAGGTCGCTCAGGCTTCCGGTATTGATGCCGCTGAACGGTCCACCGATGACAACGAGGCTCGGCACGCCAGGAACGAGCTTACCCAACGTCTCGAGATCGAGAAGATCGGAGCAGGCACCGAGCACGGCGTAGGTTCCGTCCGGAACATCGGTCACGGTATCGGTGACCGTCTGCCCCTTGCCCACGTCGAACAGCGAGGCCGGATCGGTGATCTTGGGGTACACCACAAGGTTCGGATCAAGCAGTTTCAGCGGATCATCAAGCACAGCAGCAGAATCCGCGGCGTTGACGACAAACGCCTGGCACAACGGGGCAATTCCGGTGTTGTTGTTCGTGATCGTCAGCGCCAGATCGTTTCCGGTCACCTTGTACGAGACGACCGGGGGGACCACCTCGGCCGACGCAGTCGCAGGATTGACCATCGCGACGCCTGCCGCGGTTGCAGCGGCGACTGCCACGGTTCCCACTACGCGACGTACTCCACTCGTGCCCAGCTTCATCGAGGATCCTTTCGTACTGCGCCTTGAGTTCGGCAACAGTGCGCAGCCTAGATCGGATCTAGCGCCCGAAATGGCCCAATTGCCCCGCCGGGAGGGCATGCCCGAAAGATCGGGACAAACGTCCCCTTCTCGAAGAGCTAGCTTTTCGACTCAGTTCCCACTGGAGACGAAGGGCGTTCGCACCGGTCCGCCGACCGAACCGTGCGGTGCTACCAATCCACGCTTTTCGAGGATCGGACGCACACCCTCACCGAACTGATACGCCTCTTCGAGATGCGGATAGCCCGACAATACGAAGTGATCCAGTCCGATCGCCGCGTACTCGGCAATCCGATCAGCCACTTCTTGGTGCGAACCGACCAATGCGGTACCTGCTCCCCCTCGCACCAATCCGACGCCGGTCCACAGGTTCGGCGCAATCTCCAGCGACCGCGCTCCGATGCCCTCCTTGTAAGCCGAACCACCGCCGTGCAATTCGAGCATCCGACGCTGACCTTCGGAGCCGGATCGCGCAAGACTCGCCTGAGCCTGCTCGACGGTCGCCGGATCGAGCGCACTGAGCAGCCGATCCGCTTCTGCCCATGCCTGTTCCGAGGTGTCCCGGCTGATGACGTGCAAACGGATTCCGTAGTCGAGGTGACGACCTTGGACTTCCGCGAGGTCGCGGATCCAGGCGATCTTGGCGGCGACAGCGGACGGCGTCTCACCCCAGGTGAGGTAGGTATCCGCGTAGCGCGATGCGACGGTGCCGGCCGCCGGCGAGGATCCGCCGAAGAAGATGGGCGGTACCGGATCCGGAATACGCTGCAGCGTAGCTTTTTCCACGTTGACGTACTCGCCGGAGAAATCAACCGGACCGTTACCGGACCACAACTGGCGGATCACGTCGAGGAACTCGCCGCATCGTGCGTACCGTTGGTTCTTGTCGAGGAAGTCACCGAACGTGCGCTGCTCGTGGTCCTCCCCGCCGGTCACGACGTTGAGCAGCAGACGACCGCCCGACTGCCATTGGAAGGTTGCGGCCATCTGAGCGGCAAGCGTGGGGCTGAGCAATCCCGGGCGCAGAGCAACCAGAAACTTGAGTGTCTCGGTGGTCTCGAGCATCATCGCCGTCGTCAGCCATGCGTCTTCGCACCACGCGCCGGTGGGCGTGAGGACGGCTTCGAAGCCGTTCGTCTCGGCGGCCGCGCCGATCTGATTGAGGTATTTCAGCGTCGCCGGACGATCACCGGACATCGAGCTGCCGTGCCCACCCGCCATCAGATTCCGGGAATCACCGTAAGTAGGCAAGAACCAGTGGAAGCGCAGTGACACGGTGATTCCTTTCGTCGACGTACAGGCAGAACTCTTCTGTCATTACAACCACAGTCCACCTCGAAGAACAGGGTTGAAATCACCCTGATCGCTAGGGGTGCCCACTTTCGGCGCCGGCGATACCTTCGTGAATTTGCACCGCGACCCGGGGGCTCCGATGACCACGTTTGCCGAAGTCGAGCACAATTCACCGTTCTCGAACGAGACCGACGACGAGCGGCGATCCAGATTGAGAACCGTCGTCGCCGCGAGCCTGCTCGGCACGACGGTCGAGTGGTACGACTTCTTCCTCTATGCAACGGCAGCGAGTCTGGTCTTCAACCAACTGTTCTTCCCGAACCAGAGTTCGTTCGTCGGGACCATGCTCTCTTTTGCGACCTTCGCAGTCGGCTTTCTCGTTCGCCCCATCGGTGGAGTGGTGTTCGGTCACATCGGCGATCGCATCGGGCGCAAGAAGACGCTTGCTCTCACGATGTTCATCATGGGTATCGCGACGGCGCTGATGGGCGTTCTTCCGACCGCCGCTCAGATCGGAGTCGTTGCACCGATTCTGCTTCTGCTGCTTCGTATCCTGCAGGGATTCGCTCTCGGTGGCGAGTGGGCCGGAGCTGTTCTCTTGGCAGTCGAACACAGTCCGGAGAAGAAGCGTGGACTGTTCGGCAGCATCCCGCAGATCGGATTGGCTCTCGGGTTGGCATTGGGCACAGGAATGTTCGCGCTGCTTCAAACAGTCTTCGACGACGACCAGTTTCTCCGTTTCGGCTGGAGCATCGCCTTCGTCCTGAGCCTGGTGCTCGTGATCGTGGGGTTGGTGGTCCGCTTGAAGGTGGACGAGACGCCCGCCTTTCAGGCCGTTCGCGACCTCGAACAGCGCTCGTCCGCCCCGCTCAGGGAAGTCTTTCAAGGAAAAGCCGCGCGAAACACCGTACTGGGCATGTTGTCTCGCTGGGGCGAGGGCGCCGCGTTCAACACCTGGGGCGTCTTTGCAATCACGTATGCAACCAAGACTCTGCATTTCGAAAAGGTTCCCGTACTTCTTGTGGTCACCGTGGCCGCAGTAGTGATGGCGATCTTGCTGCCGTTTTCCGGTTTACTCACTGATCGGTTCGGCCCGCAACGGGTCTACATCGTGGGCATCGCCGCGTACGGCCTCGCGATCTTCCCCGCCTTCGCACTGTTCGGTACCGAGAATCTCCTGCTCTTCGGAGTCGCGATGGTCGTGGTCTTCGGAGTGATTCATGCCTTGTTCTACGGCGCCCAGGGAACGCTGTATGCGAGCCTCTACCCCACAGAAATCCGGTACACCGGGTTGTCGGTCGTCTACCAGTTCTCTGGTATCTACGCCTCCGGCGTCACACCTCTGATTCTGACGGCACTGATCGGCGCCAGTGGCGGTTCACCGTGGCTGGCATGTGGATATCTCGTGGCCACCTCGGCGATCAGCGTCGTCGCCACTGCGGCGATCAGGAAGCGTGATCTGCACTTGTAGCTGTCGTCATACAAATATCTTCCTATCTTGCATATTTGCTAGATATAGATAGAAACACCTGCCAAGAAGATCTAATCGAGATACGTCTTCGCATCGGATACATCGGTGTATCGTTTGGGTTCCACCCCGACGGAGGCGCCGATGACGACTGGAACGGACAACTCGCCGGCCAAGCGTGTCACCAAACGCCGTGGTCAAACCAGGCAGCGCCTGCTCGACGCGGCTGCGGACGCCTTCTCTGAATCGGGGTTCGGGCACGCCACGGTCGAGCAGATCTGCGAACGCGGCGGTTACTCCCGAGGCGCGTTCTACTCCAACTTCGATTCACTCGACGAACTGTTCTTCGCGATGTGGGAGCAACGATCTGCAGCTATGCTCGCCGATCTGCGGTTGGCGACGGAGTCGATAACCGCCGGTAACACCGTCGACATCCATGCCGCTGTCGCCCGGATCGTGGCGGTGGTTCCGGTCGACCCGCAGTGGTACCGGATCAACGCGGAATTCACCGCTCACGCGCTCCGCAACCCGGCACTTCGCAAAGCCCTTGCCGACCGTGAAGACGCGATCCTTCGCACCCTGTTGCCCATTGTGGAGTCCGCACTCAGCGACGTCGGGCGAACAATCGTCGGCGACCCGACTGCGTTGGGACGGGCATTGGTCGCAGTGCACGACGGCACCAGCGTGCAGTGTCTCGTCGACACCGACACCAACGCCGCCTTCGCACTGCGCCGCGATATCTTCACTCGAATCCTGCTGTCCTACAGCGAAATAATCCAGAACAACCAATCGGAAGAGGAGCTGTCGTGAGCGAACAAGCTGACGTCATCGTTGTCGGGGCAGGGCTGGCGGGACTGGTCGCCACCTACGAACTGACACGCGCCGGCCGCAAAGTCCTTGTCGTGGAACAGGAGAACGCAGCCAACCTCGGCGCGCAGGCATTCTGGTCGCTCGGCGGACTCTTCCTCGTGAACAGCCCCGAGCAACGCCGACTCGGCATCAAGGACTCTCTCGAGTTGGCAATGCAGGACTGGATGGGCACTGCCGGATTCGACCGTGAGCGCGAAGATCACTGGCCTCGCCAGTGGGCCAAGGCGTACGTCGAGTTCGCGGCCGGCGACAAGCGTCAGTACCTGCACGACCTGGGGCTTCGTCTGATGCCGAATGTCGGTTGGGCCGAACGCGGCCGCGGAATGGCTCTTGGACACGGCAATTCGGTACCGCGATTCCACCTCACCTGGGGAACCGGCCCCGGCGTGGTCGATGTCTTCCTGACCAAGGTGATCGCCGCCCAGAAGCGCGGACTGGTCACGTTCAAGCACCGCCACCAAGTCGATCAACTCGTCGTCACCGATGGTGCGGTCACCGGTGTACGCGGAACCGTCCTCGAACCTTCCAGTGATCTACGCGGCGTGAAGAGTTCGCGCACCCCCATCGGCGAATTCGAGTTCGCCGCACAGGCAGTCGTGGTCACCTCCGGTGGAATCGGCGGCAACTACGAACTGGTGAAGAAGAACTGGCCCGAGCGACTCGGCAAGGCACCGAAGCACATGCTGACGGGAGTACCTGCACACGTCGACGGACGGATGCTCGAAATCACCGAATCCGCGGGCGGAAACATCGTGAACCGCGACCGCATGTGGCACTACACCGAAGGCATCCAGAACTGGAATCCCATCTGGCCCAACCACGGAATCCGAATCATCCCCGGACCGTCCTCGATGTGGTTCGACGCCACCGGCAAGCGTCTGCCCGTCCCCAACTTCCCCGGCTTCGACACGATGGGAACTTTCAAGTACATCCTCGACAGCGGCCACGAGTACACGTGGTTCATCCTCGACCAGAAGATCATCGAGAAGGAGTTCGCACTCTCGGGATCGGAACAGAACCCGGACTTCACCAACCGCGACTTCAAGCTCCTCCTCGAACGAATCAAGAAGGGCGCGCCGGGACCGGTCGAGGCATTCAAGCAGAAGGGCGCAGACTTCGTGGTGCGCAACAACCTTCGTGATCTGGTCGACGGCATGAACGCCCTCACCGACGAACCGCTCCTCGACTACGAGGACATCGAGCGCGAGATGATCGCCCGCGACCGCGAAGTCGACAACAAGTACAGCAAGGACTTCCAGGTCACCGCCATCCACGGTGCTCGTAATCTGTTGGCAGACAAGATCGTGCGCGTCGTTGCACCGCACAAGATCCTGGACCCCAAGAACGGCCCACTGATCGCGGTCCGGTTGCACCTGCTCACCCGCAAGACCCTCGGCGGCTTGGAAACCAACCTGGATTCACAGGTCATCAAGGCCGACGGCAGTGTCTTCGACGGCCTGTACGCAGCCGGTGAGGTCGCGGGCTTCGGCGGCGGCGGAGTCCACGGTTACAGCGCGCTCGAAGGGACCTTCCTCGGTGGCTGCATCTTCTCCGGCCGCGCAGCCGGACGAGCACTGGCGCGCGACCTGTAGCCCCGAAATCAGGCGAGCGAATGCGTGACCAGTATGTGGTGGGCGCGCATTCGCCGTGCCTCATGCACGGATTGATGGTGGTGATGGTGCGTCGGCCCGCGCGCGTGGCGGACCAGATCGTGAACAGTACGGATGACGGTCGGCATTGCGACCCTCCCTCAGGAGATTGTGACTGCTGCTCTTGTCAGTGGAATCACTGTCTGGACAACGCCACTCGCGCCACCTCCTCCGGGTCGATCAGGTGGGTATGGTCATCGTCGCCGACGTCGATCTGCACTACCTCGATACGGCCGTTGAATGTGGTTGCGCCACTGTAGTCGACACTGACAGGCATGCCGTAATCGTCACCGATGTCGGTGGTCTCGTCCGCGGAGAAGACCATCGGTTGGGTCTGCTCGACGCGACCCGAGCCCACTTCGCGACCGTCATGATAGATCGTGACAGCGCCGCCCCTCGCGAGACCACCGCCGTCGTAGGCGAACTCAACTCTGATCTGATGTGATCCTGCCGGAATGTCAACGTCGGACCCGACGACGAACTCGGTCATGCCGAGCAGGTTGTAGACGAATTTGGCGCGACCTTCCCGCGCGTAAAGTGCCCAGCCGCCGAACCTGCCTCCCTGCGCGATCATCACACCGTTGGCGGTAATGCCATCCGCGATGTCGACTGCTGCTGTGACACTGAACGATCGGTTCTTGATACTCAGCACGCTGTGCTCGCTCAGCCGTTTCATTCCGGGAAACAGAACCTGTCGGTTCCCGGACACCAACTGCGGACGCCCCGCGATGTGAGGGTTGAACCGCTCGAATCTTCGGTCGTCGATCGGAAGCACGTTGTACTTGACTGCTTCGATCAACCACAAGCGTTGCAGTGCAGCAAGTTTCTCCGGCAACTCGGCCGCCAAATCCTTGGACTGCGTCCAATCCTGCGACCCGTCGTAGAGCTCCCACACGTCGTCGAGAGCGGGGAGTGCCTCCGCGAACAGCCACGGAGTGCTGTGTCTGGTGACCGCACTCCAACCCTTGTAATAGATACCGCGATTGCCGGCCATCTCGAAGTACTGCAGATCGTGACGTTCGGCGGCTTCGGCGTCGTCGAAGGTGTAGACCATGCTGGTCCCCTCGATCGGTGATTGTTGGACGCCGTTGACGAAGGTCGGTTCCGGCAGTTTCGCGACCTCGAGGATCGTCGGTGCGACGTCGATGACGTGGGTGAATTGCGACCGCGTCTCACCCTTGGTCCGAATCCCCGCCGGCCAGTGCACGATCGTTCCGTTGCGAGTGCCACCCCAATGCGAGGCAACCTGTTTCGTCCACTGGTACGGCGTGCACATTGCCCATGCCCACCCCACGGAGTAGTGGTTGTACGCGTCCTTGGTACCGAACTTGTCTTTCACTTCCGCCATGAACTCGGGTGTTTCGATGGCGGCGAGTCCGTTGAAGTTGGCCATCTCGTTGAAGGCTCCGTTGATCGTCCCCTCTGCGGACGCTCCGTTGTCGCCGATGATGTAATACACGAGGGTGTTGTCGAGAGCTCCGAGTTCCTCGATCGCATCGACAAGCCGGCCGACATGGAAATCGGTGTGTTCGAGAAACCCTGCATAGACTTCCATTTGGCGTTCGAGGACAGGCTTCATCTCCTCACTCATGTCCTCCCACGCCGGAATGGCCTCGGGGCGCGGGGTGAGGACCGCATCCGCGGGGACGACTCCCCGCTGCTTCTGCTGCTCGAGAATCGATTCGCGTTGCGCGTCCCAACCTCCTGCGAACCGGCCCTCGTACTTGTCTGCCCACTCCTTCGGAACATGGTGCGGTGCATGTGTGGCGCCGGGTGCAAAGTAGACGAAGAACGGCTTGTCCGGAGCCAATGACTTCTGCATCCGAACCCAGTCGATGGCGTGATCGGCCAGGTCCTCGGTGAGGTGATAACCCTCCTCCGGTGTCTTGTCCGCCTCCACGGGCGCGACACCCTCGTACAGCGCCGGGTAGTACTGGTTGTTCTCCCCGCCGATGAATCCGTAGAAGTGCTCGAATCCGCCTTCTCCCGTCGGCCACGATGTGAACGGCCCCACCGGGGATGTCTGCCACGGCGGTACCTCGTGGCACTTGCCGAACTGCGCCGTCGAGTATCCGTTCAGTTTCAACGTCATCGGCAGTGCGGCTTTGGTATTCGGGCGCAGACCGGAAAGTCCAGGAGCCGAGGTCGCGGTTTCGGTGACCGAGCCCATACCGACCGAATGGTGGTTGCGCCCACTCAGCAGTGCGGCGCGGGTCGGTGCGCACAGCGCAGTCGTGTGAAACCGCGTGTACGTGAGCCCATTACTTTGCAATCGCTCAGCAGTCGGTGTGTCCGCTGGTCCGCCGAAGGCACTGCTCGCGCCATATCCCACGTCGTCCAACAGGACCACCAGAACATTGGGTGCCCCGGCCGGCGGCAGTAGCGGAGTGATCGGCGGAAACTCCGTGTCCGGATCCTTCGCGTCGTACGTCACCAGACCAAGATGTTGTCGATCCGGAATCGGTAGTACAGCGCGGCTCTGGCCTGTCGGATCCGTCATGACGTCTCGCCTTCTGTCTCTCACATGGCTCTTTCAAGCGTTTCAGGATCACGACGGCGTCGACATCATCCGTTTCGGGTGAAGGCGCACCATTGCCGCAGCGTGGAGGCTTGAAGGGTGGATCAGCCCGGACGTTTCGCTCCCACCCCGATCGGGCATGCCTTCCTCGTCCCCCGGCGCCGTGTGCGTGCCGGCCTGACCCAGATCCTGTGCGTCGTCGTAGGACTGGCTGCCGGACTGGCGATGCCATATTTACGTAGCGGCCCAATGATTCCCGCCCGTCAGGTCAGCGAGATGCTCGTTGCACTCGGGCTGGGGTTACTGGGTGTAGTCGCAGTGATCTTCTCGCTACTGTTCCTTGTCGTCCAGTGGGCCGCGACCACCTTCACTCCTCGCTTGTTGTTGTTCCGCGACGACCCCATCGTGTGGCGGACGTTTGCCTTCGCCATAGGCCAGTCGGTTTTCGACATCACGGCAGCGCTCGCCATCAGCAACGAAACGGATGTGTCCGTGGTTGTGCCAAGTCTCGCAGTGCTGGCGCTCTTGGCCACGCTGACGCTGATCAGGCTGCTCCAGCTGCGCGCATTCTCGGCCATCCAGTTGGCTCCTGTACTGACCTCGATCTCGAGTCGTGGCCGAGCAGTCTTCGCCGCCGTGTACCCCACCACCGATCGGGAGTTGCCCCCTCTACCAACACTTCCGGTGATCACGACTATCGAGTGGCATCGACCGCCGGCCGTTCTGCAACAGATCCTCGTCGAAGATCTCCTGCAGAGCACTCGGAACTGCCGATCCATGGTGGTCCTCCGAGTGTCGCCGGGTAGCACGCTGCGAGACGGATTGCCGCTCGCCGACGTCTACGGCGGACCCATGCCCGCCAACACGATCCTTGACGCCTTGGTCAGTGGGAGTGAGCGGACCTTCACCCAGGACCCCCTACTCGCGATTCGGTTGTTGGCTGACATCGCGCTCAGAGCGCTCTCACCCGCTATCAACGATCCTGCGACGGCCGTGCAGGCTCTGGACGAGATCGAAGACCTCCTCTCTCTGGTGGCCTCCGTGCGCGCAGATTCGATCCGGGTCGTCGACGAGCGTGGTGATCTGCGTGTGGTGATTCCGCTACCCGACTTCACGACCTTCGTCAGAACCGGACTGGACGACGTCATAGCCTCGGCATCGAACTCACCACTCGTTCTGGGCCGACTTCGCGACCTACTTTCGCACGTCGCCGCCCAATCGGAGTCTCGGAACCGCGATATTCTCGCCATGCGCGCCCGCTGGATTGATCAGCTGTCACAAGGCTTCCCGCGACTCGAACCGCCGTTGTGAACCCGTACAGATTTGTTGGTGATCGCGTCAAGGCATCGTCAAGATCGGTCTCAGCTCAACGGGAAGTATCGATACTGACTCGGTGAGACATGCAGTGATACTCGGACACCGTGGAGTCATATCGTCGACCACCCGCGCCGGCGGCGAACCTGAGAAGCAAAAGCTCTCCGTCGCAACCGGACTGGCGGGTCTGTCGCTCGACGCGATGGCCTCGGTGTCGTACGGTCCAGAGGCCATCGTGTTGGTGTTGGCCCTCGCCGGCGGCGCGGGGATCGGCTTCACCGTGCCGGTGACGATCGCCATCGCCGTGCTGCTTGTGGTCCTGGTGGCGTCGTATCGCCAGGTGATCGCCGCATTTCCCGAAGGCGGTGGCGCATACGCCGTCGCAAAGAAGCATCTGAGTCCTCGCGCAAGCCTGACTGCCGCCGCATCGTTGATCGTCGACTACACCCTCAACGTCGCGGTGTCGATCGCAGCCGGTGTCGCGGCTCTGACCTCCGCCTTCCCTGCGCTTCTTCCCTATACGGTCTGGATCGCACTGGCGATACTCGGCGGCATCACGGCACTGAATCTGCGGGGCATCGCAGATTCCGCGCGGGTATTCATGTTGCCCACCGTGGTTTTTGTCGTCAGCATCTTCACGGTGATCGGTGCCGGACTGCTTCGGGAAAACCCTGCCGCCGCAACGGCTCCCTTTGTCGTCGACAACGCACACACGATCGGCATTCTCCTTCTGCTCAAAGCCTTTTCGAGTGGTTGCGCCGCATTGACCGGAGTCGAAGCCATCGCCAACGCGGTACCCAGCTTCAAGAAGCCTCGCGTGCGTAGCGCTCAGCGTGCCGAAGTAGCTCTGGGAATCCTGTTGGGCACCATGCTGATCGGCCTTGCCGTGTTGATCGAGAAGTTCTCACTCGCACCGGTCCCTGGAACAACGGTCCTGTCGCAACTCACTTCCGCTGCCCTCGGAAATGGTGTGGGCTACTACGCCGTCCAATTCTCCACCGTGATTCTGTTGGCGTTGGCCGCGAACACCTCGTACGGCGGACTTCCCAACCTGATGCGAATCCTCGCCGACGACAACGTGCTCCCGCACCGCTTCAGCCGGAAGTCGACGCGCGACGTCTTCACGTACGGCGTTTTGTCGCTCGGTGGCGTCGGTGCTCTCCTGCTCATCGGATCGGGCGGAAACATGAACACCTTGGTGCCGCTGTTCGCCATCGGTGTGTTCATCGGATTTACGCTCGCGCAGTTCGGCATGGTGCGCCACTGGCTCGCCGAACGGACACCGGGCTGGAAGTGGCGATTGGCGCTCAACGGTTTCGGGGCTGCGTTGACTTCGATCGCAGCAGTGGTGACTACCGCCATGAAGTTCACCGAGGGCGCCTGGCTGATCGCTCTCGCGCTCCCTGCGCTCGTCCTCGGCATGGAACGCATCCGCGGTGCGTACACACATATCGGTACGCGGTTAACCGTTCAGGGTGAGAACGATTCTCTGTCTATCGGATACAAACCAGCGGTCCTAGTACCCGTGTCCGAAATTACGTCGCTCTCCACCCGCGCGATGGCCGCGGCAACGGCAATGTCTTCGCAGCCCATCGCAATTCGAGTCTGCCTGGCCCACGAATCGACGACGGACTTCACCCGCCGATGGCAAGCCCGACACCCGAATTCGCGTTTGATCGTCATCGAGGACACCGAGAATTCCGTGGGGAACAGCCTCGCTCGATACATCCGCACACACTTCCCCCACCGGGAAACCTTTGTTGTCGTCGCCACCATCGACCCGGCGACCAGATGGCATCGGATACTCCCGAGCCAACGGACCGATGAGATCGCTCATGCACTGCGCAAACACACCGAGGCCGTGGTGTGCCAAATTCCGGTCCGGATCGATCCCGCTCACCGCGATCCAGCCCTGCGCGCATGAGCCGACGCTCAGAGCGAGGTCCCGAACAACATGCCGAGCAGATACGTTGCGCCGGCAGCGCCGTAGCCGATCGCAAGTTGGCGTAGCGCCCGCTTGAACGGTGGCCCGCCCGACAGCAACCCGACCACAACGCCCGTCGTCAGCAACGCGATCCCCACGAGTACGGACGCGACGATCAGAGCCGTCATGCCTTCCAGGCCGAACAGATACGGCAACACCGGAATGATTGCGCCCGAGGCGAAGAAGCAGAAACTTGCCGCCGCTGCGCCCAATCCGGTTCCGACGGCTTCATGGTCGTCGACAACGTCCGCGGCGCCGAAGGTGCTGTTCGCGAGGACCTCGGCGGCGCGCTGGTCCGCTTCCTCGGCGGACATGCCACGGGCCCGGTAGACCAGCGCCAATTCGTTGGCGTCGACGTCGAGCAGTCCGACGGCTTCGCTGGCCGCGGGACCAGGATTGGACGCTTCCAACAACTCTCGCTGCGAGCGGACGGAAACGTACTCGCCGGCTCCCATCGACAGGGCGCCGGCCAGAAGCCCGGCCATGCCGGTGATCAGAACGATCTGGTTGGAGACGCCGCTACCGCTGATGCCGAGCACGAGAGCGAGATTGCTGACGAGGCCGTCGTTGGCTCCGAAGACGGCGGCACGAAACGTCCCCGAAAGTCTGTTCCGACCCCGAGTGGCCAAGGCCCGCACCACTTCTTCGTGGATCTTCTCGTCCGCGCCCATCGATGCGGTCGCGTCGGCGTCGTTCGGATACGGGGATCGTGTCTCCGCGCGCTGGGCAAGAGCGAGCACGAACACGGAACCGAAACGCCTGGCCAGAAAGCCCAGTATCCGAGTGCGGATATCGCCGCGTAGTGGTTTGCCGACGTGATCGCCGAGAAGCGCTCGCCAGTGCGCCTCGTGTCGGCCCTCCGCGTCGGCCAGGGCGAGAAGGATTTCGCGCTCCTCGCCGCTGCGCCTACTCGCGAGGTCGCGGTAGACGGCGGCCTCGGCTTGTTCGTCGGCGAGGTATCGTCTCCAGCGCTTGACATCTCGCGGGTCTGGATCGGGTCGTGCGGCCGGAACTGTGGACATCGTGTTCCCCTTCCGGTGAGGCGGTCACGCTTCGAGTACGCGGTCCATCCACGTCGTCAGATCATTGATGACGTCGTCGCGGTTGGTCTCGTTGAAGATCTCGTGTCTGGCGCCCGGATAGGTGTAATAGGTGACGTCTTCGATCCCCGCCGAGTTGTACCGTTCGACTGCGACGTCGGTTCGGCTCAGCGCGGCGTTGAGAGGATCCGAGGTACCGACGAAGACCAGGATCGGAAGGTCTTGTCGCACACCCTCGACGTCGACGAACCTCGGCCCCGCTGCGATAAGTCCGCCCATGCCGGCGTCGTCCAGGCTGAAACCGCACAGTGGATCGTTGATGTACAAATCCACCTGCGCTTCGTCACGGCTGAGCCAGTCGTGCGGAGTTCGGGCCGGTTCGAATTCGGCGTTGAACTGGGCGAGGACGTCCGGGCCGTCGTTGACGAGGCTCTCGATGAGTTGATCGACCGCGGTGGTCCCCGACAGTGCGACGGCGTCGATCAGGTGCGAATGATCGAGGATGTACTGCTGCGAAGCGAACGAACCGAGGCTGTGGCTGAGCAATACGACGGGCAGGCCGGGGTGTTTGTCGCGGATGATGCCCGTGAGGGTCACCATGTCTGCCACCAAGCGGTTCCAGCCGTCGTCGCCGATGTTGCCTGGGCCGGCGTGCATGCTCTCACCGTGGCCGCGGTGGTCCGCCGCATAGACGTGGAACCCGCGAGCATTCAGGGCTTCGGCAACGTGTGCGTAGCGTTTTGCGTGCTCACCCATACCGTGCGCGAGTTGAACAACCCCTCGAGGTTCCTGCTCGGTGGGCCATTCGTGGACATGAATGACCACTCCGTCGTCGCTGGTGAAGGTGAACATGCGCTACTCCCGGTGGTCGCGATCCGGACAGGTCATTTCTCATGCTAGATCCGCAGCGGCAATCCATCCGGGAAGTAGGTCCTGATCACCGGCGAGCCTGATTCGTTTCTGCACATCCGGCCTCGGATTCGGATATACCGGACACGGATGTTCCGGAGCCAGTTGTCGACCAGCTTGAGGAGTACAGAGCGATGAATCCCAACCGCATGCGCAACGTCGGCTTGTTGGCGGCTCCACTTGCTGCTCTCGCCCTTCTCAGCGGTTGCGGCTCGGACGAAACGGGAACGGCCGAGAGTTCACCGGCACCCGCCTCAACCACGAGCGCCTCTGCGCCGACGACCCAGACCGGTACTGCCGCACCTTCGACGACCCATACCGACCACACCCAAACCACAACCTCGACGGCACCCAATCCCGAAGGCTGCGCGATCGGGGAACTGAACGTCACCCTCGGCGAGTCGAGTGGCTCCGCCGGTTCTGTGGAGCTTCCGGTGGTCTTCACCAACACGGGCGGTCGCACGTGCACGCTCGACGGTTTCCCCGGCGTCTCGTATGTCACGGGAGCGTCCGGAAGCGAAGTGGGTGCTGCAGCCGGCCGCTCCGGATCCGGATCACTCGTCTCCCTTGCCCCTGGCTCTGCCGCAACGTCTTTGGTGCGAGCTACGAACGTCGAGAACTACCCGGCAGATCAGTGCGGCGTGACCGACGTTGCGGGACTGAGGGTTTACCCACCCAACAGCTACGACTCGGTCTTCCTCGCCTACCCCACTAAGGGATGCTCGATGACCGGCGCGAACATCAATCAGCTGACGGTCGCGCCGGTCGCCCGCTGAGTCACGGCTTGAGGCGTCGTAGGCCCCAGAGCGCCGGCAGGAGGAACAAGCCCGAAAGGATCAGGACGAGTGCAGCTTCCGTGAATTGGAAACGCCAGAACCGATCATCCGAGTGGTAGCGAATTTCAAAGTGATCGACGCCTTGTTCACGTAGGCAGACCTCCAGATCCTTATCCTGCTGAGCCTGCAATACATCTATGCGGAGGTTGTATTCGGCGCCGGTCTCCTCGGGGCGCTGGTCGTAGATATTCGTGTCGAAGGGTTTGCCCCACGTGCACTCGTCGTACGTGACGTCGACCCAATCGCCTCGGATGTCGACATACCCCTGCTCAAGTTCCCAGTTGGCTGTGGGTGGGACACCATCGCTCGAATAGTAGGTACTGGATCCAGCCTGGGGTGATGTCCGGACATCCGGCTCAGCATAGTGCGGTCTAGCAACCAACTGAAACACTGCCAGGATCGCAATGACAGCCACCATCGTCAGGGCCATCGCGCCTATCGAACTGCGGACCAGCAGAGCCAGTGCTGCACCCAGCAAAAGTGCCATGAATGTGTACGCACCCAAGACTAATCCGCTGGATTGAAAGAACGGATAGACCAGACTCGAATAGCCATAAGACTGGGCGAATCCAGACACGAATGCGTAGTTGTCGCTGCGGCTCGAACTCCGTGTCCACTGGAGAGCGATCCCCAATACCACCGCTGCCAATGTCAGGGGAACGAACACAATCAAGACTCTCGTCCAGAACCAACGTGCCCGGCCGACCGATTGTGTCAGTCCCAAAACATGTGTGCCCTGCTCGATATCCCGAGAAAAGACCGTGACACCTACTAATGCGCCCAAAAACACCGGGAGCATCGTAGCCAACACCGTAGCCACGGTAAGTGCTGTTTCTGCCGCGCAAACCACCTTGCCTTCACCGAAACAGCTCACGAACGTGCCGAACGGACGACTGTTTCGATCGCCCTCGACCACCAAACCGCTGATGACCGTCAATAGAACAAGTGCTGCAACAATGCCCAACGACACAACGAGCGATGTCCGGTGGTGCCGCCACGTAACCCAGATCATGCCGCCACCATCGTTTCTGCGCTCAGGTGCCCGAGCACCACGTCATCGAGAGTTGCGTCGTCGATCACCCAGCCGGCCCGAGGGCTCGGACGGACTCCCTCCACCACATGAGAATTCGACCGAATCCCCTTGTCGGTATGAATGACCGCGCCGGCGCCGACCACGTCCGAAGGATCGCCGTCCCCGATCAATACGTAATGGGCAGCGATCAATTCATCCAACGGACCGGACAATCTCGCGTTTCCACCGCCCAGTAGAAGTAGTCGATCCGAGACATCCGCCAATTCGGAGACGATGTGTGAAGACAACAGAACCGTGGTGCCGTACTCGGCAACGTCTTCGAGCAGAGTGGTCGCGACGGACCGCCGCGCCACGGGATCAAGATCCGCCAAGGGTTCGTCGAGTAGAAGCAACTGCGGTCTGCGCCCGAGCGCCAAAGCCAGTGCAACCCTGGTTCGTTGACCTGGTGACAGAGTCTTCGCCTTTGCATCGAGAGCAATCCCAGCGCGCTCCACCAGATCCAGAGCGTACTTCGCATCCCACTCGTCGTTGGTGTATGCGCCGAATCGAAGAAGTTCTGCAACAGTGAATTTGGGATACAGCGGCTTGTGCTGAGCGAGGTACGACAGGCCTGGGCAGATGCCGTCCTGATCCGGCGTGCTGCCCAGGACGGAGATCGAACCGTGGTCAGGCATCGTCAACCCGACCGCCAAGGACATCAGAGTGGACTTGCCCGCTCCGTTCACCCCGACCAGGGCAGTGATGCTTCCCGTTGCGACCTCGAAAGTGCAGGCGTCGAGCACCTTCTTCTTGCCGAAGCGCTTGTCCACGTCCTGCATCGTCAGTGCCGATTCTTGCGCAGTCATGATGTCTCCCCCTGCTTTCCGGACGGATCCGATTCGATGAACGTCTTCTCGAGCTCCAAACTCACCAATGCTTCGATGTCCGTGCGCTCGAGTCCGGCGGCCACGGCATCTGCAACCCAACGCGCCAACTCACGACGTAGCGCAGAGCTTTCCGCCATACCGGGCTTGGCCAGGGACTTCACGACGAACGTGCCCAATCCGGGCCTCGGGGCAACAAGTCCGTCGCGCTCGAGTTCCTTGTAGGCCTTCAGGACTGTGTTCGGGTTGATCGCGAGCGCTCCCACGACGTCCTTGGCTGTGGGCAGCCGATCCCCGACTTGGAGATCACCGAGCCTGAGCGCCTGCTTCACCTGAAGGACCAATTGCACGTAAGTGGGAATGCCGGATCGGCGGTCGATACGGAAGTCGATCATCCGAACCCTTTCACTAGTTCATTAGTGGAATAGATATTTACCCTGCCTTGACCTCCCGGGTCAAGCCAGACGACCCCTGTAAAGTGCAGATGCCCCGGTTCACCGGGGTGCCACGCTGCTCGTGTGAAGTTCGGTGAAACCCCGGCACTGTCGACGCAACTGTGAATTCGCCCGTCACTACTCGAGGCGAACGAGTCAGGTCACCGGCCTCGTGGCGACACGATGGTTCTCGGACGAAGGACCGCTCGTGGCGCTTCGCCTCGCGGCCGCGCTGCTCGCGACCCTTCACCACTAGCGGAGGGGTGGCTGTGAGTACTCGGCCGACACGTAGATTCAGATCTGTACTTGCAGCACTGACGGTGAGCACCGCACTGCTTGCCGGTGCCTGCAGTAGCTCGACGTCCGATGCACCCGCAACCACAGCCGCCTCGGACGGCTCGTTCCCGGTGACTGTTGTTTCCGGTCCCACGGATTCCGGCACGGACATCACCATCGAGTCACGTCCGCAGTCGATCGTGTCACTCAGTCCCAGCGCCACCGAGACCCTGTGGGCCGTCGGCGCGGGCGATCAGGTGAAGGCCGTCGACAATCAGTCCGACTACCCGGCCGGTATCCCGGTCACCGATCTCTCGGGCTTTCAACCGAACGTCGAAGCCATCCTCGGCTACGCACCGGATCTGGTGATCGCATCGGATGACATGAACGATCTTGTCTCCGGGCTGCAAAAGGCGAAGGTGCCGACACTCCTGCTACCGGCAGCCACAAGCATCGACGACGTCTACGCCCAGATCGAGCGCGTCGCGAAGGCCACCGGCCACGAGGACAAGGGCACCGAAGTTGTCGACACCATGCGCTCGGACATCGACGCCGCTGTCGCCAGTGTTCCTGCGCGCCAACAGCCGCTGACGTACTTCCACGAACTCGACTCCTCGCTCTACACCGTCACGAGTTCGAGCTTCGTCGGGCAGATCTACTCGCTGTTCGGAATGAAGAGCATCGCCGACGCCGCGGGGCAGGGCGACTATCCGCAGCTGTCCGCCGAATTCGTGGTGCAGGCCAATCCCGATCTCATCTTTCTCGCAGACTCCCAATGCTGCGGAGTGACAGCAGAATCCGTCGCCGCCCGACCCGGGTGGAGCGGCATGAAAGCGGTTACCGGCAACCAGATCCATGTGCTCGACGAAGACCTCTCCAGCCGCTGGGGACCTCGTGTCGCCGATCAGGTGAAGGCCGTCGCGGCCATCGTTGCCCAAGTTCCCGCGGCCTGAGCACTCGATGATCAAAGCCGGTATCTCCCAACATCGGACCGCCGTTCTGCTCGGCGCCGCGCTGATTCTGTGCGCTGCCTTGCTGATCGGTGTTCTGGTGGGGCCGGCCGGTTTGACGCCTGATCGAACCATTCTCGAACTTCTGGACGGAATACCCGGCATCCACCTCGATTCCGGTCTCACCGCGACACAGCAGGCGATTCTCTGGCAGATCCGGCTTCCGCGAGTAGTACTGGGCGCGTTGGTCGGAGCAATGTTGGCCGTTGCCGGTGCCGCCTACCAGGGCGTGTTCCGAAATCCCTTGGCAGATCCGTATCTCCTCGGCGTTTCCAGCGGAGCCGGACTGGGCGCAACCCTCGCCATCGTTTCGGGTGGAGCGCTGGGCATGTTCGGAATTCCCATGGCCGCCTTCGTCGGTGGTGTGCTGGCCGTGTTCGCAACTTATTCGCTCGGCCGCAGCATTGGCGGGCCGCAGAACGCGGTAGTCATCATCCTCGCCGGTGTCGCAGTCGCGGCGTTCACGAATGCAGCGCAGACTTTTGTCCAGCAGCGGTTCGACGATTCACTCCGCGAGGTCTATTCCTGGCTGCTCGGCGGACTATCCACCGACGGTTGGTCGGAAGTTCTGGTTGTCCTGCCGTACGTCGCGCTGGCATCTGCCGTCATCCTGGTACACCGACGCGTACTCGACGTGATGGCCGTAGGTGACGTCGAAGCCGCCAGCCTCGGCGTCGACCCGGCCAGATCACGCCTGGTACTGGTGCTCGCCGCAACTCTGGGAACGGCGGCGGTCGTGAGTGCAAGTGGACTCATCGGCTTTGTCGGAATCGTTGTTCCCCATGCGGTTCGACTGGTCGTCGGCCCGTCGCATCGACTGCTTCTCCCCCTGTCACTCATGCTCGGAGCGGCGTTTCTCGTCCTCACCGACGTTGCCGCCCGCACGGTCATGGCACCGGCCGAACTCCCCATCGGGGTTGTAACCGCGATGATCGGCGCTCCGTTCTTCCTTCTGGTTCTGCGCCGCAGCCGGGTCTCGGCATGACCGACAGCGCAGTGCGGTGCCGCGACCTCCGAGTCAACCTCGGCGGCAAAGACGTCGTCGACGGCATCGATCTCGATGTGACACCCGGCGATTGGGTTGCCGTGGTCGGGCCGAACGGCGCCGGCAAGACAACCTTGATGCATGCCCTCGCTGGATTGATTCCGTCTACCGGTGAGCTCTCGGTCGGGGGACTGAGTCCTCGCAATTCCAGCCGCAAGGCGATGTCCGCCGTCGTCGCGTTGATGCCTCAGCGTCCGGTAGTACCCGAGGGCTCAACGGTTAAGGAACTGGTTGCGCTCGGCCGCACTCCCTATCTACGACGCTTCGGAACCGAAACCGCCACTGACCGTTCGGTGATCTCTTCGGTGATCGAGAGGCTCGACCTCACCGAGTTCGCAGATCGACGAGCCACCGAACTTTCCGGTGGCGAATTGCAACGCGTGGTCCTGGCTCGGGCACTGGCCCAAGAACCGCAGGTACTGCTCTTGGACGAACCCACCAGCGCCCTCGACATCGGTCACCAGCAGCAGGTTCTCGACTTGGTGGAGGAACTGCGTGAAGCCGACAACATCACGGTCATCGCCGCGATGCACGACCTCACTCTCGCGGGTCAGTACGGTCGACGAATCGTGCTGCTGGACAAGGGCAGCGTCGTTGCCGACGGCACACCCTCATCGGTGCTGGAGGCAGACCTCCTCGGCCGCGTGTACGGCGCTCGGGTCGAAATCCTGGACCGGCCCAGCGGTCCCATAGTTGTTCCGATTCGGCAGGAAGGCACCCGCTGATGGAATTGGTGATGCTCGGCACCGGCGCTGCCGACGGTTGGCCGAACCCGTTCTGCACTTGCCCTTCCTGCCTGGCCGCCCTGTCGAGTGAAACCATTCGCGGGCACACTGCTGCCCTGGTGGACAACAGAATCCTGTTGGACTGTGGACCCGAAATACCGCGTGCCGCGTCGCGATTCGGTTGTACGCTGGCACACGTCGAACACATCCTGCTGACGCATTCTCATCCCGATCACCTCGGCCCGATGGCATTGCTGTTCCGGTCCTGGGCCTCGCGCACCGAACCACTACAGGTTCTCGGACCACCCGACGCGCTCGCTCTCTGCCGAGACTGGGTGGGCCCGGATGACCCGGTGACCTTCACACCGATCGAGACCGGCCAGTCGATCATGTTGGGCACCTATCGTGTTCGCGCACTCGAAGCCGCGCACGAAGTACCCACCCTTCTCTACGACATCACCGACGCATCCGGAACCCGAATCTTCTGGGCCACCGACACCGGGCCTCTGCCCGAATCCACTGTCGACGCACTTGCCGACGCGCGTTTCGACGCCGTCTTTCTCGAAGAGACCTTCGGCTACAAAACTGACCACGGCACCGGGCACCATGATCTGCCGAGTTTCGCGGAGACGGTGACCCGACTACGCAATTGCACCGCGATCACCGATCGAACCGATGTGGTCGCCGTACACCTCGGGCACCACAACCCAGTCGAAAACGCACTCTCGGAAGCACTTCGCTTGTCCGGGGCGCGAGCGGTTCCGGATGGAGCTGTGCTCGAGATCGGGGTAGGACAGGGCCATCGAACTCTGGTCACCGGTGGCGCCCGCTCGGGCAAGTCCACTTACGCGGAGGGCCTGCTTGCCGGCTACCGGAACGTCACGTACATCGCCACCGGGGATCCGCAGGACGACGATCCCGACTGGATCGAACGAATTGCGTCGCATCGCGCGCGGAGGCCGTCGACGTGGACGACGGTAGAGACCTCCGAAGTGACCGAGATTCTTGCGGCCGCAACAACACCGATACTGCTCGATTGCCTCGGCACGTGGTTGACCGCACGTCTGGACCGACATCAGGCGTGGGCGACAGAAGATCTCAGCGCCGTCCACGCAGATATCGACCGGTTGGCCGACGCCTGGACCGCCTGTCCGGTTCCGATTGTCGCCGTCACGAACGAAGTGGGAAGCGGCGTCGTCCCGGACACGAAGTCCGGGAGGCTGTTCCGCGATCTACTCGGTCTGGTGAACAGCCGAATCGCCAGTGAATCGGAGTCCGTGGTCCTGATGACCGCCGGGCTCCCCCTGAGCCTGCGCGTGTGACGTCAGAGCAATCCGGTGAGCTGACGCGCGCAATCGAGTAGGAAACCGACCAACTCTCGATCCTCGTCCGTCACTCGCCCGCTCGCTCCCTGAACACACAACCCGCCGGCCACCTGGTCTGCGTGATCTCGAACCGGTACTGCCACTGCGGATCGACCCAGGCGGCATTCCTGGTTCTCGAATGCAAAACCCTGCAGGCGAACAGACCTCAACTGCTCATACAACGCATCGAAATCACCGAGGGTGAACTCCGTGACCCGGCGAAGTTCCAAACCCGAAAGCAACCGCTCGTCGTGCGCCAACAGAACCTTCCCCAGCGCATTCGCGTGAAGGTTCTTCGGCAGTGCCGCTATTCCGATGATCTCGTGGTCCGGATCCTTGTCGACGAACCTCAAGCGCCCACCGGCGAATGACGCGACGTGCAATCCGAACCTCGTGTGTGTCCGCATGTCCTCGACGCGCTCGTGCAGCGTGGGCGCCGGACCACTTGACGACGCCGCATGCGAGAGCTCGGCAGTCCGACGCCCCAACGCGAACCCTGACAGGTCCGGCACCCGCACGAGAAAGCCCTCCGCCACCAGCAGATTCAGCATCCGGTACGCCGTGGCCGATGGAACGCCTGCAAAAGTGGCGATCTCCTTCGCGGTTGTTCCCGGTCCCAGATGAGCCACCGCCTCGAGCATCCCCAGCGCCTTCTGGACCGCACGCGGTTGTTGTCCACTGAAGTGGGTCTCGTCGCCGATCTGTTTGCCTGATCGTGGACCAGCGGTTGCACGGTCCGCGGTCACCGCCCATGCTCCGGCGAGTCACCCTCGGCGGTCCCACGATCCGGAACGAGTCGCCTTCGCCCGTCACCGTCGATCAGCAGAGTACCCGTACCGGGCAACAGGTCCGCCGTCTCGACGCTGTCGAAAGCGCCTACCATCAGAAGGCTTTCCGGTCTGGCTCTCCGAAGCAATGAACTCCACAATGTCCCCGAGACCGCAACAACAAGCGCCGCGATCGGCAGTGCCCACATCCCGTGAACCGCACCGTCGAGAACGATGTAGGCCAGTAGACCGGCACCCGCAGCGCTCACGGATACGGTGCATATCCGAGTCAGCGACGTGTGTTCCCCGATTCGGCGCAAGAACTTCCACGAGGCAAAGGCCACCAGCGTGTAAGCGCAGACCAACGCGGTCTCCACCACGCCGTCGAAGGATCCCGAATCGTCGCGAACCGTATCCGAATAGATGAATACTCCCGCCGCACTTACCGCGACGAACGCAAGTACCGCAACGTACGGGGTACGGAACCGTCTGTGCACGCGAGCGAGCGGCGCAGGCAGTACCCGTTCGATCCCCATCGAGTACAACAACCGCGAACCCGCCTGCGCACAACCGAGAGTGGATGCGAACCAGGAACACGTCATTCCGATCTTGACTGCCAGAACCACCTCCGCGCTGGCCCCCGATGCCGTTCCCTCGAAGTACGCTCCGACGATCGTCGCGCCGTGACCAGTCATCGCCGCCCAGGCCGCAAAAACGAAGAGGACCCCGCAGATGATCGGCGAAATGAGAACCGTGCGTGTGACGCTGATGAGTGGTCGCTTCGCTTCCGGGCCGAAGAAGGCCGAGCTTTCGAAGCCCGCCATGCTGAGCACCGTCAGCATGGCGAGAAACGGCACAGCGCTCAGCGACGGATTCGGCAGGGCAACAGCAGTTGTCGTGTCACTGTGCGTCGCCAGCATGACCACGACGATGAGAATCAACGAGCACGCTTCGACGACCAGGATCGCTCGGGTGGCGAACCGGACGCCTCGCACTGCAATCCACGCGACGGCCAGGGCAATCGCCACCGTCGTGATCACCGTCGCGGCAGGCCCTCGCACGTCGGGGCCGACAATGGCGATGGTATCGAGCAGACTCGGAACTGCCTGCGAGAAAACCGAAACCGAGATTCCGAGATACCCGAGTACCAGTGCGGCACCCGCCGTCAGTGTCGCCCGGATACCGGAGCCTTGGAAGACGAAGCTGTACAACGATCCTGCTGCGGCCAGTCTCCGCGTGAACTGAGTGATGCAGAACGCAACGAGAAACACCGCCGAAGTTGTCGCAGCAATCGCAGCCAACCCGACGTAGCCGGGACTGTAGGTGATCATCCACAGGGCGATGAACACCATTCCCGTTGCCGGAGCGATCGTGGAAAGTGATTGCCCCAACAGGTCGATCGGGGTCAGACGTCCTCGTCCGAGACCACGGAGCGGGGAGAACACGGGCTCACTGTGTTGATCCGCATTCTGCGCTCGCGTGATCGCCGCACGCAGTGCCGCACTCACGGCCATGAGTCACCGTCCGTCGCGTCCAGGCCCGAACCTACGAGCGAATTGTCAGAATTCGGTCAAGTTAGTCCGCTTATGTTTCCGCGCAGTTTCCACGATGGCGCGCACAGAACTTTCAAGTGAGAATCCGACTCTGTTTCCCACCCAGCGTCATGCCGGATCAAGGGCGGCCGACGGTATCCGGCCCCTCCGGGAGCACCTTGACCTGCGAGTTCTCCGATTCTCACACGACAACTGCTCTCTCAGTTGCACCTCGTCCAGGCGTAGCGCGGTCGACGCGGGTTCGCAGCATCGCCCGTACAGGATGTGTCCCACACACCACCGGCACTACCCGAGAGGAACGGAGGAAGCATGCACTTGGTCAGCGCCACCACTTCGGCGATCATCGGATTTGTTCTCCTGCTCGCCGGCATTCCCAAGCTGAACGACCACGACGGGGTCCTTCGTTCGGTGCGCGGATACAAAGTGTTGCCGGTGCGACTCGAAGTACCGATCGCTCGCATCCTTCCCGTCGCGGAAACCGTCGTAGGCATCCTCCTGGTTCTCGGCGTGGCCCATCGCCTCGCCGCCTTGGTTGCTGCCGTCATGTTCGCGTCGTTCTTCACGGGCCTCACGATCAACCTCCTGCGTGGGCGACGCGATCTGGACTGCGGATGTTTTGCATTCGGAGTCGGCGAGATTCCGCGTATCGGATGGTTCCACGCCGTTCGCGCCGGAACACTCGCGGTGATCGCTGTGGCACTGTCGGTCACCGCCGGACAGGCTGAGATCGGCGTCCAGGTCGTGGCGGCGACCTTCGGATTCCTCCTCGTCCTGGCTGGAGTTGCTCTCGCACAAATTCGTTCGGTGGTCCACCTCGGACGACGCCCAGTCGACGACTATCTGTCGAGCGCCTCCATCCGCCTCCGAACCGCCGAAACCGCGTCCCGGTACGGCTCGTGAACTCACATCCCCACCACTGAAAACTCGAAGGCAGGACTACCACGATGACCACTTTCCTCCTTGTCGCGACAGTGATCCTGGTGATCGCCGTAGCCGTACTGTTCTTGATGGTTCTTGCTCTGGCTCGTGAAATCGGCCGCGTACAAGTACGTCTCGGACCTCTCGGTGCCCGGATGATGGATACCGGGCCCAAGGTCGAACAGGCCGGCCCGTCGTTTGCCGGTCTCATCGATCAGGAAGGACGGACCGTCGGAGTCGGTGGTCACCGCGACAAACCGCAACTCCTGCTGTTCACAGCACCGAGTTGCTCGACGTGCAAGAGCCTTCTTCCCGGCGTAAGGGCAATGGCCCGAGCCGAATCGGATCTCGACGTGATCATCATCTCCGACGGAACACCCGAAGAGCATCGCGAGTTCCTGGCCGGCAGCGGGATCGGTTCCGAGCTCAGTTACATCGACGCTCGAGACGTCGGTATCGCATACCAGGTGGGCACCACTCCGTACGGCGTGATTCTCGACGAGCACGGCAAGATCCGAGGAAAGGGCCTGTGCAATCACATGGCTCAGGTGGAAAGCCTGCTCAATGCCCTCGAATCCGGCACCCCCTCACTCCAGCACCTTCATGCCCAGGCGAAATCCGGCAGCGCGGCCTGATCTTCCTGCACAGTTCGATCCTCTTCACGAATCAGGAGAAAATCGTTGGACGACAATGAATTCCCGCAGCACAACATGACGGAGAATCGATATCCCGTCGACGAGGCGACAGTTCAGGCCCAGGCCGAATGGATGGCGGGCCAGGGCGGTTCGCTTACCAGCCGAACCGGACGTAAACTCTCCGAACGAGTTTCGCGGCGATCCATGATCAGTCGGATCGGCAAGTGGACCATGGGTGTGTCAGGAGTGGCACTGATCAGCACACTTCCCGTGACACGTAGTGCCTTCGCCCAAGAGCCCGAGGTTCCTGCGCCGGCACCTGGCCCCGAACCTCTTGTCCCTGTCTACGACGGTAAAGATCCGGCCGAGTGCGAGTACTGGCGCTGGTGCAACATGGACGGAACGTCCTGTGCCGCATGCAACGGCGGCGGTGTCACCACCTGCGCCCCCGGCAGCAAGCCCGGCGCAGAGTTCTGGGTCGGATGCTGCACCAACCCTGATACCGGCAAGACCTATCTGATCGCCTACTACGACTGCTGCGGTGCGCCTTCGTGTTCCAACGCATTCTGCGGCGAACCGGACATGCAGGCCGTGATGTACAACCCGGTCTCCGGAAGCTACGACCAGGAAATCATCTGGTGTGTCTCCGACGAGTCCCAGGCATACACCTGCACGATGGCGCCCATCATCGGTGAGGACTGCCAGACTCGACCGGCCGAGCGCCCCAAGGTCGGTGCCGGATCATGAGCAGTCCGCGAACCCGAAAACTGGCGCGACCCGCCGTTGCCGTCATCCCACTCACCGTCGTACTCGCGCTGGCCGGTTGCAGTTCGTCCGACAACGACGAACCTTCCAGCGCAGGCGATGTCACCTATCCGACAGTTCCGTTCACTGCTCCGGGCGAGGGGATCTCCCTCGGTCACGACGACCAAGAAATCGGCGATACCATTCCCGAGCCATTGCACGTCGGTTCGATCACCCCGATCGCAGCTGACCGCTTGCTGGGCGTCGAAGGTGGATTCGGCCAGCTCGAGCTCAGCGTCAACGTCATCGATCCGAAAACCGGTGTGGCCGAGAGCCGAATCACCGTCGGCCCGGGTATCTGGGATCCGGTCATTCACGGATTCGTCGGGGATTCCGCCGAGGATCCTGCGGTGCTCGCTGCCGAGGTATGGCGCCCCCGAGGTTCCCGCGGCGCAGCAGATTTCACGGTCAGCACCTACTCCGGAAACCTGCTGGAACCAGCCGAGGTCGTGCTTCCGGACGTCGCACGCGTACATTCCCGTCCCGGCTCGAACGCCGTGACGTCCGACGGCAAGTTCTTCGTCACGTGGGACGACGGTTTGTACGGAATCAGAGTGGTCGACCTCGAGAAGAAGGAAGCGACCGGTGCACTCCAGATAGTCGGCTGCGGTCCGTTCACGTGGATGGTCGATCACGAGCTGTACAGCGTCTGCGAGGACACCCGGGAACTGCTGCACGTCACGATCGGTGACGACGGTGTTCCGAAGGAAACCGCCCGAAGCAAGGTCCTACCCGAGGATTTTGTCTCCACCCGCAAGGTCACGTGGGCATCGAAAGCACAAAAAGCCTTGCTGGTCAGTGAGAACGGCGATGTGTACGTCTTCGACTTCTCCAACGGACTGCCTCAGGAAGGTGTCAAGCCGATCGGAAACGCCGGGCAGGACTCCGGTCGATTCTCGGAGAACGTCATCAATGCCGACGCAACCCGGCTCGCAATCGCGTACACGGACACGGCTATTCATCCGGACTCTGCTCGGGGAGGCTCACTGGTCAAGATCGACTTGTCCGACGCAACGACCTTCGCCCCGGTGAAGAGCTTGACGCTGGCAGACCTCGGCTTGACAGACATCAAGAGCATGACCTTTTCCGTCGACGGCGCCACGTTCTACGTGCTCGGTTCGGGACCTGAGGTCGAAGGCTCCGCTCCGCAGAAGATCTTGGGTTACAACGCGAGCACCGGCGAGCAGGTCAGTTCCGTCGATGTCTCGGGCAACGTCGGTGATGTCAGCGGGTTGATCACACCAGAAGTACTCCGATGAGTCGTCCCGGATCCGGTGTGGTGATGGGCCGGCGCCGCTTCCTGAGTTTGGGAGCACTCGGCGCCGGAGCACTCGGGCTCGGCGCAATGGGGACGATTGCCGGATGCAGTTCCACTGCAGCATCTCCGACGCCCACGACCGATCTCGACTACATCCTGCCCACCGACCCCGAAGTTGCCGCCGCAGAATCGGCGCGAGCCTGGAACGGGACCACCGCTGCGTTTGCCCTTGCCGCCGGATTCTCGACGGTAGATCTTGGCGGACGCCTCGTGGACACGTGGACGTACGGAGGCGCTGCGGTGGCTCCGGAACTTCGACTGAAGTCCGGTGACCGGGTGAACGTCAGCGTCCAGAACGGCCTCGATGCCGAAACAACACTGCACTGGCACGGAATTCGAATCCGCAACGACATGGACGGCGCGGCACCCACCACGCAGGCCCCCATCGGCGCCGGTTCGAGTTTCGAGTACAACTTCATCGCACCGGATCCGGGAACGTACTGGTACCACTCGCACAGCGGATTACAAGCCGATCGGGGGCTCTTCGGCGCCATGATCGTCGAGGATCCGAACGACATCACCGGGGCCGACGCCGATGCCGTTCTGGTGCTCGACGACTGGCTCGACGGATTGGGTACCACACCGGATTCCGTCCTGATGGCCCTGAACCCGGCAATTTCGGGCGGGCACGGCGGACACGGCGGTGGGGCAACGACTCCGGCGGAACACTCGGAAGCCGACATGTCCGTCGCGCAACAGTTGGTGAGCGGTGGACACGGTTCTTCCGAACCACTCGGCGGGATGACTCAACACATCGCGTATCCACTGCACTTGATCAACGGGCGGCCACCCAACGATCCTGCTGTCGTCACTGCAGCGCCCGGTTCGACCCTTCGACTGCGAATCATCAACGCAGCGGCCGAAACTCCGTACCGGTTTGCTGTGGCCGGTCACGAGATGACAATCGTCGCTACCGATGGCTACGACGTGGAACCAACTCCCGCCGACACCATCATCGTCGGAATGGCCCAACGCTACGACGTACTGGTGACGGTGAAGTCGGGAACATGGCCGGTGGTGGCGAAGGTCGAGGGCCGAGATGGTTATGCGTCGACCGTCCTACGCAGCACCGACGCGTTGGCGCTGGCGAATCCGGATGTGGGCGGAAACCTCTCGGAACTGGCCGGCCGACTGGTCACCGAAAGCGAACTCCGGCCCACGGAATCCGCACGGCTCGAGATGAAGTCGCCTGATCGCGACTACCACATCGAATTGATCCAGGCCGGCGATCGGTACGTCTGGGGAATGGCGGGAGCCGATGCGGGCAAGCTCGTCATGAAACAGGGCGAACGGGTCCGGATCACCATGAAGAACACGTCCACGATGTGGCACCCCATGCACACCCACGGCCACACGTTTGCGGTACCGGATTACGGCGGACTTCGCCGAGACACCGTCAACGTCCTACCCGGCACCGAGCTTGCCATCGAGTTCGACGCCGACAATCCCGGCGAGTGGATGTTCCACTGCCACAACGCCTACCACTTCGAGGCCGGCATGACGGCAAATCTGCGTTACGTCCGCTGACAAGTCGAAGAATGGAGAGAACACCTCATGAAGAAACTCGTTCCCGCTTTCCTGGCCGCGTGCGCCGCCCTGAGCCTCACCGCCTGCAGTAGTGATGCCGGTGCGTCGTCGGACGAACCTGCAGTCGTGATCGAGGTGAAGAACATGGCGTACACACCGGCATCGGTCACCATCGAGAAGGGACAGACCGTCGAATGGAAGTTCGACGTCAGCGGACTCCCCCACGACGTGGTCGGCAACGGTGATCTCGACGGGAAGCTGAAGAGCGAGTTGCTCACCGAGGGAACCTTCTCGTACACGTTCGACGACGCCGGCACCTTCACCTACCACTGCACGCCCCATCCGATGATGGTGGGCACCGTGATCGTTCAATAGTGAGGAGGTGGATCGTCGGCTTCGGCCTCGCTGTCGCGGCGACGTTTGTCCCAGCTTGCGGCACAGAAGATCCCGTCCCCGACGTGGTGGTCGAGATCAGCAATGTTCAGTTCAGCCCGATGGACGTCACCGTGGAACACGGCGGCACCGTCGAGTGGCGCTTCGACGACGGTGGACTCCTGCATCATGTGGAATCACCCGGCCTGTTCGACAGTGGTATCACCGGAGACGGAACGTTCCGGCACACGTTCGAGAGCGTCGGCGTCTACGAGTATTCGTGCTCCGTCCACCCGTACATGATCGGCGTCATCACAGTGCTGTGAACTCTGGCTCATCACTTTTCGCCGCGACTTCGGCTCAACACTTTTCCTGAACCACAAACACTTCGGAGGATCTGATGACTACTGTTCTCTCACACGGCCCACTGCAGACCGATGTCCCTGACATCCGGCCGACCCTTCAAGGCTCGGTCGGCACCGCGACCCGTGTCAGCCTCGTCGCTGCGGGCGCCGCTGCGGGTGCCGGCCTCGCACTCGTGGCCACGCCATCTGCGACAACAGCTTTGACCACAGCTGTTATCGGCGCCGGACTGGTTACGTCGCTGGCCGCGAACTGGTCGACCTGCGGAATGTCCGTCGCCGGAGTTGTTGCCGCGCCGAAGCAGGTCGATCGCAAGGGATCCTCTACTCCCGTCCGCCGACTCGGCTGGCACGCTCTGGGTTCGGTCACGACGGGAGCCGTCACCGGGGCATTGATCGGCGCTCTCGGTGCGGCGATGTCCGGGTACGTCCCGATCGGCTGGGCGCTGGGCGTCTGGGCCGTCGTCGCGGTTGCGTACGGGCTGCACGAGTTGGGTGCGGTGAGGATGCCGACTCCAATGCGGCGCCAACAGCTTCCGCGCCATCTGCGCCGCACAATGGCGCCCTGGAAAGTCTCGCTGATCTTCGGCGCGATCATCGGTCCGGGATTTCTGATCTTCATCCGCTCGAGTGCGTACTACCTCCTGGCACTCGGCGTCATGGCTTCGGGTTCACCGGCTCTCGGGGCGGCGCTGTTCAC
Source organism: Rhodococcus sp. AQ5-07 (assembly GCF_009707305.1). Lineage (NCBI taxonomy): Bacteria > Bacillati > Actinomycetota > Actinomycetes > Mycobacteriales > Nocardiaceae > Rhodococcus > Rhodococcus sp. AQ5-07. The sequence goes on from NZ_CP046099.1 coordinate 4,102,046, forward strand.
GGTCGTATCCCTTGGCCGCTGCATGCCCAGCCTCGCGGCAATCGTGCACACCAAGCGTGGTGGCTCGATGCCGGGATTCCTCTCGATCATGTGCGTCGTGGACCGTCGCGTGCAGAGCGTCACCGGCGCGGCATTGATCGCACTGGGAGCATTCGCCGCCGCAGCACTGATCTGACTGTCGAGCTAGCACCCTTCACCTCGAGTGAACACACGCTCCGACTCTCCGGAGCGTGTGTTCACTCGACAGAAACCGTGCGCACTCACCCCGCGTCAGGGAATCGACAGCGCCACCTGGACCGAGTCCTCCGACGGCGACGTCACCTTTGCGTCCCGACTCCAGAGCATGTCCAGCGCTGCCTTGGGCTTGGCAAGAACCCACTCCCGCGCGGCGTTCTTGATCAGCGTCGGAGTTGCGCACCCGCAATCGCTGTTCACACCGTCTGCGTCGATGCCGACGTCTCGGCACAACGCAACAGCGCGGGGCACGTGATACCCCTGAGTGACGATCAACGCCTTGGTTACCCCATACGTATGTATGGCCCGAAAGCAGGTGTCGTAGGTGTCGAGGCCGTACGGATCCCCCACGATGCGACGCTCATCTATTCCCTGCTCCACCAGGTAGTTCGTCATCGCCGCGATCTCGTCACCCGAGCCGCCGTTCGCGTCGCCGGAGACCAGGACCGCTTTAGCCTTTCCCGCTTCCACCAGTTCGACTGCTGCGTCCAGCCGCCCTTTCAGGAAAGCCATCGGCTTACCGTCCTTGATCTGCGCGCCCAGCACGATCACAACCGGAGCGTCGGGAGCATCGGCGGCGTCTGACGTATGTCCGGCCGACGCCACGGAGATCCACACGATCGAGCCCGCGTAGACAACTGCTCCGAGCACCGCAATGCCTGCGACCCAACGAGGCCACCTGCGCTTGCGCGGCGGTTTCACTGGATCTGCAGCGGCTTCGTCCATTCGTCGATCAAACCACACGGTTTGCTCATGGCTCGAGTGCTCGGTCGATCCTCCATCCCTCCGCGCCACTGCGCTCGGCCCACAGATCCGAGTACTTTCCACCTCGCGCGATCAGGTCTTCGTGGGAACCGACCTCCTCCACCCCTCCGGCTTCGAGGTAGACGATGCGATCTGCTCCCTGAATAGTCGACAGGCGATGAGCGATGATCACCACCGTTCGACCACGGGCCAATCGGTGAATTGCCTCGGTGATGGCGACTTCGTTCTCTCCGTCGAGGGCGGAAGTCGCTTCATCGAGAAGAACAATCGGAGTGTCCTTGAGGAATGCCCGCGCAATCGAGACCCGCTGACGTTCACCGCCGGACAGCAGTGATCCACCTTCACCTACCCTGGTCTCCTCACCGCTCGGCCAACGGTCGATCACTTCGCCTAGCCTGGAATCCACCACTGCTTGACGGACCTCCGACTCGGTGGCATCCGGCCTCGCCAACCGAACGTTCTCCAGGATGGTTCCGTCGAACAGGTAAACCTGCTGTGAGACAGTCGATATCCGAGACATCAATGCTCTCGTTCCGATGTCGCGAACATCGGCTCCCCCGATGGATACCGCACCTTCGTCGACGTCCCAGAATCTGGAGATCAGCCGAACCAGAGTTGTCTTTCCGGAACCGGAAGGACCGACCAGAGCAGTGACCGAGCAGTCCGGGAATTCGAGGCTCACGTTACGAATCACGCGATCCGGGCCGTAGCCGAAGGAGACCGAATCGAACCGAATATCATACGACGTAGGCTCTTTCGGCACCTCAGGCTCCGCCAGCACCGGTACATCGATCATCTCTCGGACAGATCCGAGCGACACCCGGGCCAGTGAGATACCTTCACCGAATCGTGCGAGCATTTGCATCGGCTCCACGAACCTCACGACCAACACGAGAACAACGATCACGCTTGCTGTGTCGATGGACCCGGTGGTGACCAGCAGTGCCGCCAGAACCAGCACGGTGAGAAAGGCAACCTGAACGACGATCATGAACCGCACTAGATACTTGTCGACCGATCCGATTTCCTGCAGGTGTGCGTCCCGGTTGGACACAAGAGCTTCGTCCAACCGAGTCCAGCCTTCGCCACTCTTACCGGCCGAACGTAGAACTTGCTGCGCCTGTGCATAATCGACGACGCGCGATGCCAACTCGGATTCGCTCTTGCCGATCGCCTCGTATTCGGGAACAACCGCCCGTTGCACGTTGCGGTAAGCCCGAATCCCCAGTGGAACGAAGACGACCATCGCGAGAGACAGTCGCCAGTCCACAAACAAGACAGCGATCGCCACTGTCGCTGGAGTCACCGTGACGGTGACGAGTTGCGCGATGATCATTCCCGGGATGCTCATCAAGATAGCCGTGCCCTCGGTGACCAGGCGAGTGAACGCTCCACGGTTTGCCTTGCTGAACCACCCGAGCGGAACCTGCACCAAGTGCTCACCGAGGCGATGCATGATTCCACCGGCAAAACCCTCGATTCCGATGCGGTACGCCCGATTCTCGGCGATCCACCGTACGGCGCCACAGGCCACCGCCACGAGAGCAGCCGTGACAACCCACGGCACTGCGGCGTCGTAATCGCCGCGAACCACCGCTTTCAGGATCGGAATCATCAGTGCAAAGACGACACCCTCGAGTATCCCGGCGAGCGTGAAACCTGCTATCTGACCTCGCATCCCATTGTCGCGCCCGAGGATTTCGTCCAGGTCTCGAATCATTGCGGCGCCTTTCGCGGAGAGATGTCTTCGACGAGGGGGTTCTGGAGCGCCCACATCCGCGCGTAGGTTCCGCCGAGCGCCGACAACTGTTCGTGCGTACCTTTTTCCACGATCCGTCCGGCGTCGAGAACGAGTATCTGATCGGCGTATCGGACGGTGTGCAGTCGATGAGCGATCACCATCAGGGTGCCGCCGTCTGCACTGATCTCGCCCAGTGCGCGTTGAACGGCCGATTCACTGTGGGGATCGGCCTGCGAAGTCGCCTCGTCCAGGATGACGATCGGCGGGTTCTGAAGGATGGCGCGGGCGATCGTCAGGCGTTGCTTCTCCCCACCCGACAGCTCACCGCCCGAACCACCACCGATCTCGGTGTCATACCCGTCCGGCAGTCGCATGATCACGTCGTGAATCTGCGCCCGCCTCGCCGCTGTCTCCACTTCCAGATCCGTTGCATCCGGTCGACCGAGCCGAATATTCTCGCGCACGCTGTCCCGCAGGAGCACAACATCTTGGAAGACGATGGCCATCGATCTCAAGACTTCACGACTGGACTGATCTCGTAAATCGCTTCCGCCCAGTCGAATAGACCCGTCCGTCACGTCCCAGAACCGCGGAAGTAGACGCGCCAAAGTGGTCTTGCCGGAGCCGGAGGGGCCAACGATCGCGGTCACGGTGCCCGGTTGCATCTCGAAGGAGATGTTCTCGAGGACGCGCTGCCCAGTGGTGTATTCGAAGCCGACGCTGTCGAATTCGACCAAAGTGCTGCGAGCAGGCACTGCATCCTGAGGTTCGGCCAGCTCTGGTTCGCCGAGGATGCTCTCGACGTGAGTCGCTCCCAGTTGGCCTTCGCGGTAGAGGTTGGCCATCGTTCCCATGTGCAGAACCGACGACGGAACACCGATTCCGACGACCAGAAAGGCAACAAGAGCTACCGGGGTAATCCAACCCCCGGACAACATTGCAGTTCCCGTCGCCGTGATGACCACGATGAGTACCGCCGGTGAGAGGAGGATCGACATCGCGACCACCGGCCTTCCCATCCCCGACATCCAGCGCACGCACACCGCAACCATCGAATCGACAGCGCTCGAGTAGCGCGCGAATGCGCGACTCCCACTCCCGTACGTCTTGACAACCTCGATACCGTCGCCCAGTTCTACTGTCGCAGAGGTCAATGTCGACATCGCAAGATTCCACGAGTCGACGTTCGTTCGATAGGCTCTGCGCATCGACGGCGCGGCAAGAGCTAGACACACTCCGATGTAGCCGACCAAGATCAGGCTGAACTTCCAGTCCATCGCCACCAGATAGATCAGGGCCACTATCGGCGACAGGATCGCGGGTACCACGTCGGCGGGAAGGTGAGCGACGAGAAGATGCATCCGCTTCACGTCGTCGGTCATCGCCTGCTTCACTTCACCGGTGCCACCATTTGCAAACCACCCCAGAGGAACTCGGGACAGATGCCGAGCGATACGCGAGCGGATCGAGTATTTGAAATGCGCGTCGGCGGTGTGGCACACGGTCAGCGCTGCGTTGTAGACGACAAAACCGAGAATTGTGCCCGCTGCACCGATTGCGGCCCACAGCCAGACCAGGTTCAACGACGAGTCGGTCAGGAGCACCCGCGCGATCTCGACCACCGAAACGTAGGGCAGGAATCGTAGCGGCACCGACAGCGCCGACAAACCCGCACCCAGGAGCAGGCGATTTCTCACGGGAGCGATCATGCGACCCAAAGCGTCTCGGTCGACCAGACCAGGCGAGTCTTCGAAGGCCACAGTCTCCTTCACTGTCATCGAGTTCACTGTCATCGAGTTACTCACTCTTCGACGATGATCGTGCCGGTCATGTTCGGATGTGGTGTGCACGTGTAGGTGAACGTTCCGGCTTTGTCGAAGGTCTGACTGTAGGTTCCGCTTCCTTGGAGATCGCTCTTGATCCCCAGCTCGGCGAACACGACATCGTGCGGCATTCCCTGGTCCTCGAAAATCCACGTGACCGTCTGTCCTGTGTGCACAGTGACGGAGTTCGGTGAGTACGCAAGGTTCTTCACCGAGATCTCGACCGGCGCTTGCTCGGTGGAACCCTGTGATTCACCTCCGCACGACGTCAGCGTGAACACCGCTGCAACAGCGATCAATGTGGTCAACCCGGTGCGAACTGACATTCTGCTCTCCTCATCGAACGTAGTGGAGGTCGGCAGTCATCCCGGCCTCGAAGTGGTACGCGTTGTGACAGTGGAACATCCACCGTCCTGGATTGTCGGCGTCGAAGTCGATCGCCAATTGTGCACGCGGAAGTACGATCACGGTGTCTCGGCGAAGCCCGCCGTACGAGGGAACCGAGAAGGTGTGCCCGTGGGTGTGCATCGGATGCCACATATCGGTGTTGTTGTTCATGACGATTCGTATTCGCTCGCCCTGCTTCATGATCAACCGACCCGCATCGGCGCCCGCCATTCCCCAGACGTATCGATCCCCGGCCTGGATGAGATCGACCGAATACTCACGATCCGGCACCCTCTGTTCCCACGCGCCCGACGGTCGAAGCGTCGGTTCCAGAACGAGTCGACCGCCGGACCCTGACAGCACTGCAGGAGAAGTCAGGTCGACGCTCGCTACCGAATCCGGAGTCCGAAGCAGGCACGCGGCGCCACCTGGCTTCCCTTCCACCTTCGCGGCGATAGGCCACGAACCGGACTGCACCGTCACCAATACGTCGTATCGCTGCGCGGGTGCGATCAGAATCTCGTCTCCGGCTGTGTAGGCGATGTCCTGCCCGTCAGCACTGACAACGGTCAACTCGTGCCCGGCGACCGAGAAACGGTACGGAGTCTCCGCCCCGGCATTGATCACCCGCAATCGAAGCCGTGTTCCGGCCGCTGCACTGACGACGAAGGGATCTTCCACAGGCCGTCCGTTGATCAGGTGCAGTGGATACGTGATGTGCGTTGCCATTCCACCGAGCGCCTCGGAATTACCGTGACCGCTGGCGAGAAGTTCTGCGGCAGAATCAATCTCTGCATCATCGACTTCCGGTGGAGCTCCGCCGTGCCCGTGGTGTCCTCCCTGCACGTCCGGTGACAATGCGCGAAGCACTGCATCCGGGGTTGTTCCCAGCCCGTCGAGCCAGTCGTCGATCACGATGACGACGTCCTCGTCGGCTCCGGTCCGGTCGTTCGGGTCCTCGACCACGAGTGCACCGAATAGCCCTCGATCGGCCTGCAATCCTGAATGGGAGTGGTACCAATATGTTCCGTGATCCGGGGCCACGAAGTCGTAGGTGAACTCGGTACCTGGTCGGATTCGTTCCTGGGTGACCGGTGGGACACCGTCCATGTCGTTGCGGATCGCAATGCCGTGCCAGTGCACCGAGGTCTCCGTCGGAAGGTCGTTCTGCAACCGAAGGTTGAGCCGGTCTCCCTTGGAGATTCGAATCTCCGGCCCCACCGCTTCTGCACCGTACGACCATGTGTCCACCCCTCTGGCGCCCAGACTCACCCGAGCGGGTGCAGCTGTCAGATTCCGTTGGACTGTGTGCCCGCTACGAAATCTGGCCTGTTCGGCAGCACGTACTTCGTCGTCGAACGGTGAAATCTCAGAACTGGTTTCGTTCGCCGAGCCACGGCTGCACGCACTCAATGCCACAGAACCCAAAGCCGCAGAACCCACAGCCGCAGAGCCGAGAGTCACCGCTCCCCATCGCAGAGCCAGGCGCCGACTCAACGCACTCGAACTCATGCCGTCAGCGCCGTGAATTCCTGATAGCGCGTCGCGGCAACAGCTTCGGTTCCGGTGCCGGTCAGATTGCCGGCAGCCATGGCATCCATGTCCTCGATCATCCAGAAAGTGGCGAAGGGATGAGTGGCGAGCCACATGTCTCCGTTGATCTTGGCCACTCGGTTCTCCTGCACCGCTGAAAGACTCGAGAACCCGGGAACACCGGCAACCTTGCCGAACTCGTACACGCCCTCGTCGAACACGGCTACGATCCGAGCATCCTGCGCCGGGATCGCCTCGTCGGACAGGGGCGCATACGGCAGTCCTCCAGCGGCATTCGCTCGCTGGGATTCCGGACGCCCGAAGCCGCTCTCCGCCAACAGCAACGACGGCGGCGCCTGCTCGGTGGTGGTGGCAAGGATTCCAGAACTGCTCATCAACACCGACACGGTGTTCGCTTCACCACCGGACCGAGCAGAGACGTCAGCGATCTTGCTCTCCAAAGCGACAGTCAACTTGTCGGCAACCGACTGACGATCAAAAGCGCGTCCGAAGAAGGCAAGATTCTCACGCCACGGAGTTGTGACGGCCGGGACCGGCACTGTGGGGACGGTCGACGCGAGGGAGTCGTAGTAGCTCCGATCGCCCATCGACGTGAAGATGACCAGTCCAGGATCCTGGGCGAGGACCTGCTCGATCGGGGGTGCACCGAGCGGCGGCACCGTGACCACCTCGGTACCCGCTGACGCCAAGATGTCCTGGCCGATCTCCGATCCCCACGACGTGAAGACCACGTCAGGGGTGATGCCGACGGCAAGGAGACCGAGTGCGGCGTATTCGTCGAGGGAAACAATTCGCCCGAGGTCGCCCGGAACCGACGTCTCACCGAATTCGTGGGACACAACATGCGTTCCCTCGGCAGGTTCCGTCGTCGGTCCCGCCTCACTCGAGCTACAGGCGGCCGCAGTCAGGGCAACGACACTGACCAGCAGCGAAGCACCCAGCCTCGATAGGTAACCGGGTCGCGTTTTCAACTTCATGGTGTCCTTCAGCTTCGAATAATCGGGGGTTCGCTACAAATCGGAGCATTGCTCGGATTTGGCAAGTAAACCTCACCTAAGTTCATCCGTCAATCGGTTGCGTCGACTACGCGACCCGATCCGACGCCGCTAAGCTCGGTCGGACCATGACTGCGCCATCACCTGACAAGAAGTCCGCCGCGAAATCACAGCGCCGCCGGAGTTACAACACCGGGATAACTGCGGACGCCGTGCTGACCGTGGCGCTCGGGCTCAGTCGCGAGCACGGAGTCGAGGGCTGGTCGCTGCGGCAGCTGCTCAGCGAACTCGATACGTCGTTCTCCGTCGTCTATCGACTCGTCGGAGATCGGGACGCACTCTCGGCTGCGGTGGTCGACAGTGCGGTGTCGGCCGTGAACGTGCCATCCGCACAAGAAGATTGGCGTCAATGGCTGACGCATCTGCTCTTGCAGATGCGAGAGGCCTTGATCGAGTGTCCAGGCGCGGCACAGTGGCTGCTGATGAACGGAGTTGCCACCCAGCGCAGCCGGGAACTCATGGAGGCCGGATTGGCTTCACTGACCGCCGCCGGGTTCGGGGAAGAAGCCGCTCAGGCTTACACCGTCGCCTTCACTTCGACAACCACACTGATTGCCATGAACGACGCCAGGCGCATTCCCAGCGGACAGCGTTCACCCGATCACAGCGCGATGCTGGAACGCCTGAGCAACGACGGACCCTCAGATCCCCGTTCATCGATGGAGACACTGATCGGGAAATTTGCCGGTCCACCGGATGCTGCGGAAGCAACACGGGCAGAACACTATCGCTACACACTCGACCGTGTCCTCGACGGTCTAGAGGCGCGACTGGACGCAATCAAAGAGTCACACAAATGACCGCGGGGTCGCTGTCGCACTTGTGCGACAGCGACCCCGCGGATGATCTGGATTCTCGGTATGCCTAGCGGAACAGGTTCGCGACGAACGGAATCGTGTCAGCCTGTGATTCGACCAAAGCGCCGCTGTGATCGGTGTTGTAGGTCTTGAACGTGACCGGTTCACCGTTGGCGACCAACGCTGCAACCAGCGAAAGTGCAGACGATGCAGGGACATCGACGTCAAGCAGGCCCTGGCCGATAAAGATAGGGCGGTCGTATCCACTGGTCGGTACACCCATGTAATCGTTCAGCAGACCCTGGAAGTTCGGGATCTGACTGAGCGGGCGGGAGAAGATGTCACCGAGGACCAGATCCTTGGATGCCTCGTCCAGGTCTGCGGCGCAGAGCTTTTCGGCCGAGTCGACCTTTTCCCTTCCCAAGTCGTTCAGGTAGGAATTCAAGTCGATCTCGGGGTGCGCTTCCCGCAAGCCCGCGAGGATGTAGAGCGCGTACGACGTCAACCCGCCGCCGAGGGCGATGGGAGGGAAGCCCGGACCGGCAGGCAGGAGGGTCAACTCGATGTTGGCCGGCACTCCGGTACCCACGCCACCGCGGTAGTCGAGCGAATCCCCTCCGTACTCGGTTGCGTAGCGGGCCGTCGTGATGGCCGCACCGCCGCCCTGCGACTGTCCGACCACTGCCCAACGATTCGAGATGGAGGAGTCGATGACCCGGGCCGCCTTGACCGAGTCGACTACGCTGTGCGCCTCCACCTTTCCGTCGAGGTACGGCATCAGCCCTGGTGTACCCAGACCGACGTAGTCGGTGGCGACGACGGCGTAGCCCTCCGAGAGCCAGCGCCCCAGGTACGGGTAGTCACGTTCGGGCAGGCCGGGACCGACCAGCGAAGGGGCACAGGAATCGTCGAGTCCAGTGGTGCCGTGCGCCCAGGCGATGACGGGCCAACCACCTTCCGGTGCCGGGCCGGCCGGGACGTAGTACGCGCCACTGCTCAGCGCGGGCCCGCCGTTGGAACCGATGGTCCAGTACGTGAATCGCTTGGCGTCGGCGGTACCCGGAATCCACAGATCCTTCGGTAGCGGCTCACTCGACACCACAGTGCCGGTGGCTTGCGAGGCGCTCGGCGCCTGCGCGGACGCGATGGGCGCAGCAACGGCGGAGCCGATCGTTGCAGCACAGAGGGCTGCGATGGATATGCGGGCAAACGACTTCGACTCGAATTTCACGTCTGACGACTCCGGTTCGTGCGGTGGGCGACCTCGTTGGACGTTATCGTAGATTTTGTTTAACCGATCGGTCAAGCAAAATCTTGCAGCTTTGCGACACGTACATGTCGAGATCCCGGCCCCGACTCCGACCCAGTATCGAACCGGCACGAAGAAACAGTAGGAGGATGTGTCCATGGCACACGTACAGCGTTTCGACCACATCGGCATCACCGTCGCGGACCTCGAATCAGCGACGGCGTTCTTCGTCGTTCTGGGTCTCGAGGTGGAGGGCACCGGATCCGTGGAGGGCGAGTTCGTGGAAACCGTCTGCGGTATCCCTGGAGCCAAGTGTGAAATCGCCATGCTGCGCCCTCCGGGCGAAGGGTCACGGCTCGAGCTCTCGTCCTTCGTCACGCCCGACCACGTACCCGGATCGCCTGCTCCGATGGCCAACGAGATCGGTCTGCGCAACGTGTCTTTCGAGGTGGGCGATCTCCAGGCGGCGGTCGACGCGGTGGCTGCGGACGGTTACGGGCTCATCGGCGGGATCGGCGAGTACGAGAACAGCGTGCGCATGGCCTACGTGCGTGGGCCGGAAGGGATGATCGTGTCCCTGTTCGAGCAGATCGCCTGAAGCGTCACGGCAATCGGACCGTCAGATCGCCTTCCACGAGCTGACCAGAGCGCCCATCGCGGCCGCGAATTCGGCAAACGCCGCGTCGATTCTGACGCGGTCACCGGTCGTCACGAGATCGAGCGTCAACCCCCGAATCTGCGCCAACACGATCGTCGCGTAGCGATCAGCGCGATCGGGCGGACATCCATGCGCGAGCGCAGCTTCCGTCAAACCACCCAACCAGTCCCCCACCACATGATCGAGAAACTCGCGATACCGCTCCGGATGCAACAACGCCTGTCCGTAGATCTCGAACATCAAGCGAAAGTTCGGCAACGATTCCGCTGATGTGCGCCTATTCCAGTAACTCGTCAACATCTCGACGATGTCGGTCCCGGAAGAGATGTCGAGAGAAGAGCTGTCTCGCAGGGTTGCGACTACTTCAGTGAGTAGTTGTTCCTTCGAACCGAAATGGTGGATGAGTGTCGCATGGCTGATCCCCAGGTCCTTGGCCAACGGCCGCATGGACAGTTCACCGACGCCGTTCGCCGTGACATACGCGGTTACCTGCTCGAGCAATTCGGCACGGCGATGCTGGTAACGCAGTTTCCGGCCGTCGATCGGCGTGCTGTCCTCCACCTGCAGGAGCCTACGCAGTACCGGAAACACAGCAGTACCGGAAACACAGCAGTACCGGAAACACAGCAGTAACGGTTACACAGTGACGTGGTGGCGATCCGATCGACTGATCGTGACAGCAGCGACGACGATACCGATCACCACGCCGATGAGAGTGTCTGCGACGCGAGCCACTGCCGCTTCGGTCCCGATCGGGGCACTGAAACCGATGAGAAGCAGTGCCAGCGGAGTGACGGCGAGTGACGTCAGCGCATAGTTCTTGATGACGAGCAGCTCCGCAGCAGTCTGCAGAATCACGATCACGGCAACGGCTTGCCAGTAGCCGAGTGTCAAAGCGATGAGCCCAGCGGCCACGACGGCGCCACCGACATTTCCCACCAACCGCTGAATCCCGCGCTGGACGGTCTGCTTGTAGTTCAGTCCCTGCATCGCGGCGATGGCACCCATCGACGCCCACAGCGGATGCTCCAACCCGGCTCCTGCCGCGAGCCAACCGGCCAGAGCCGAGGCCGCCACGATGCGGAGAGCATTCATCCGCACCGGGCGCGAATACAGTCGGCGCAATCCTTCGAAAAAATAGCCCTCGGGTGCGGCAAGCGTGGGCGCCGGCGCGAGGTCGTGTTCGATCATGCTGGAGCGCTTGAGCTTCCGAAGTTCCTTCTCGTGCTGAGCAATACTCCGGATCAAAGTCGCGTCGCCGTGCAACTGCCATTGCTGTACTGCCGCTTCTGCTTCGTCGAGCACTGCCACCAGTTCGCGTCCGTGATCGACGGTCGATTTGATCCGACCGCTCGACGCAATGACCAAGCGGGCGTTGGCAATCGATCCGAGCGCCGGTTCTACTGCGTCTGTGCCGGACTGTTCGAGACGCCCCACCGCGGAGACTGCACGAGCAACTGCCAGACGGGCAGGCCCCATCGGCAGTACGAGCGCTGGGAGCATCGCGGCCACCCAACCGACCACAACTCCGAGCGCACCGGCAGTCACCAGCCTCGCCAGATCATCGACACTGGAGGCATATCCGGCTGCGCCGGTCGCCGCGAAGACGAGGATGACCGGCCCTGGTCCGGTGATCCGGAAGCCCGACATGAAGCAGTACGACGCACCGGCAAGCAACGACAGGATGCCGATCTGCAACCACATCGGAACGCCCACAACACCCATTGCGCCGCCGAAAGCGATGGACACCACCAATGCGGCACCGACCATCGCCAGCTTGCCCGCCAACCGGGGATACGGCTCGTACCTACCGAACGCGGCGCACAGCGCGCCCAAGGCCGCGAAGCCGGCCAACTCCCGATGCCCGAGCAGTCCGCCGACCACGAGGACTACGGCGGTGGCGAGCCCGACCCTGATCGCGGGGGCGATGGTCGCGTCGGCGGATCCGACGCGAAAAGCCGCTCGCCACGTCGCCCCGGAGACCGTATGTGCGATGGCCTCACTCGAATGAGTGAGACGGCTGGGCGTCCTGGCTGCGGTTTCGGTTCGGGTCACCGACTCAGCATACATTTATTTCACCAGTAAATTACTTGTGAAGTAATGTGAATTCTGTCGCTAAGATGGGGCCATGGGTGCGACTGACAGATCCGAAGACGACTTCATCGACAAAGTCCGTCGCGAATGGAAGCGCGCCTACCCGGAGTTCGACACCGCTCCCGTCGAAGTGATGGGCCGGATCGCCCGCATCAACGCGCAGTCTCTTCACCAGCTCGACCGCGCCCTGGCGTCCAGCGGGGTCTCTCGCGCCGAATTCGATGTGATGAGTGCACTCGCTCGCAGTGACCGTCCCCTGCGAGCGAGTGAAGTCACCGCCGTCACGATGGTCAGCGGCGCCGCCACCACAAAACACGCAGACCGTCTGGCCAAGCTGGGCTTTGTCGAGCGTCAGCGTTTCGAACACGACGGACGGGTGGTTCTGCTTCAACTCACCGATGCCGGTCGCGCATTGGTCGAGGCAGAGTTTCCCCGTCGCGTCAAGCGAGACCGTCAAGTACTGACCGGACTCGACGAGGACGAACGCGCCCAGTTGACGGCACTGCTCAAACGAATCTCACGCAACATCGACTCGGGGATCTGGGACTGACCTACTTCGGCAGCGGTACGTTCTGCAATCGCACCTGACCGCGCGCCACCTCTTTGCCCGATTCCGGATCGGTGATGACCACCGACCACAACTGCTGAACGCGTCCCTGCTGAATCGGGAGAGCCACGACGTCCACGCGCCCACCCGTACGCGCCCGCAGGAAATCCGTTCCGTTGTGGACGCCGACGGCGAATTCGCCGCGATCTGCCACTGCAGTGCTGGCTCCGATACTCGCGGCCGACTCGACGGCGGTCGTGTAGACACCGCCGTGGACTACACCCCACGGAGTGTGATGCGCCTCGGACAGATCGATGTGCCCGACGACCTTCGTGCCGGACACCTCGTCCAGTTGCAATCCGGCAGCGCTGACAAATCCGCTTGCTGCCTCGAGATTCAATTCCGTCATGACGACCCCTCATCTGCTCCGTTGGATTTCTCGACCTACCTTCCGCCCTCGAATACATACCGTCAAGTGCTAAGTTGGAATTCCCAACTAACTTTTCCAACTAACAGGGGCCCCAGAGATGACGGCGACAAAAGGACGCAACTGCTCCATCGCCAACGCCTTGGAGGTCGTCGGCGAGAAGTGGTCACTGTTGGTGCTCCGAGAAATCGTCCTCGGGCAACGACGGTTCGACGAGATCGCCGCGGGCACGGGTGCGAGCCGCGACATCCTCGCCGCGCGTCTGCGCACCCTCGTCGAGTCCGACGTCCTCACGAAGCGTCGCTACGAAGACCATCCACCGCGCTACGAATACGTCGCCACCGAATCAGGGAAGGCGCTCTACCCGATCCTGATGGCACTCATGGAATGGGGAGATACCTTTGCGACGACGGGTCCGCCGCCTACCGTCGTCGAGCATCGTTGCGGTGAGATCCTGCACGCCCAAGTTGTGTGCGCACACTGCAAAGAACCGCTGGCCGCCAGAGATGCGCACGTAGTCGAACTCTCGCCACCTGCTCGATAGCGTCAGCGTCCGGGCGGAAACCCGCCTGTTGCGATCGGACCCCAGGAGTCGACGGTGACGCGGATCAGGCTCTTACCCTGCTTGCGCATGGCTTCGCGGTACTCGTCCCAGTCGGGATGATCACCGGCGATGGATCGGTAGTAGTCGACCAACGGTTCCACCGAGTCCGGGAGGTCGATCAACTCCGCGGTTCCGTTCACCTGGACGTACGGACCGTTCCACTCGTCGGAGTGGATACACAGAGACACCGCCGGGGTGCGGCGAACGTTCGCGGCCTTGGCCCGTTCCGGGTACGTGGAGATGACGATCCGGCCCTCGTCGTCGACCCCGCACGTCACCGGAGAGATCTGCAACTCGCCGGATTTCTTCACCGTGACGAACGTGGCCCGATGACGCGGCCTGATGAACTCGAGGAGTTCGGCAAACGAAACACGATCTGCGCTGGCGATCTTGGACATGACCTCAGCCTAATTCGATTTACGAGCTGACGCTCAGGGCATCTCGATGGTCTGAGCACGTGCGATTTCGTCGATTGCACGAATGACGTACGCGCTCTGAGCTTTCTTCACTCCGGTCGACAGACTTCCGATGACCAGAACCGCCGAACGCAGGTACGCGCCGTGCCCGATGCGAAACGAATCGTCCTCCAAATCCGAAATCCCGAGCGCCCCGGTGTAGACCGCAGCGAGCGCCTGCACGTCCAGATCCGGCAGCCACACGATTGTGGACTTGGCGCAGGCAGTAAGCGCATCCTGCACGTCCTCGCTGGACAAGCCGTCCGGATGCGTGTCCTCGAGCAATTCGCGCACGATCGCCGCGTGAACCGAGCTGACCTGCTCGAACGAGAGCCCGCGCAGTTCCTCGACAGCCACGAGCAGTCCGTCACGATTTGCCGCCCGCACCGCGGCGAGTGCGTCGGCCGTGGCATCGGCGATGTCACGGGCGACCTTCGGCCAATGCGTCGGCCAGCTCTGTTCTGGCGTCCGCTGTTCCGGCGTCCGCTGTTCTGGCGTCCGCTGTTCTGGCGTCCGCTGTTCTGGCGTCCGCTGTTCTGGCGTCCGCTGTTCTGGCGTCATCGTGGTATCTCCTCGGTCCTCGCGTTCATGCGGAAGCCTTCCACATCCCACCGACAGGCCAGGCGATCCGTCAGCGCAGCCGCTCCAACAAGGACATTGCGTTGTGCGGCGCAAAGCCTTTCATGTCGTTGTCGAAGTAGACGTACACGTCGAGGCCTTCGTCCATCCAATCCCGAAAGCGCTTGGACCACTTGTCCAGAGCTTCGTCGGTGTACCCACTCGCATACAGTTCCTTGTCCCCGTGCATCCGCACGTAGACAAAATCGGTAGTCGGAGTGGTGATGCGGGGATATCTGCCGGCGGTGTCTGCGACGACAAAACCGATGGAGTGCTCGCGCATCAGGTCCACGGCTTCGTCGGTCTCGAAGCTGGCGTGCCGCGCTTCCACCGCGTAGCGAATCGGCACATCCCTCTCGGTCTGGGCGAACACTCGGTCTTCGGTGAGCTTGTCGTCGTGCTGTGCTGCCAGATCGGCTGCAGCCTGCGTGGTGCGGGGAAGACCGTCGAAGAAGTCGGTCAACCGCTGCGGTTCGAACTGCAGCGTCGGAGGTAGCTGCCACAGGATCGGTCCGAGCTTGGGACCGATGGCGAGTGTTCCGGCGGCGAAAAAGTTGGCGAGTCCGTCACGGGCGTCGAGCAGTCGTTTCATGTGCGTGATGTACCGGCCGCCCTTGATCGCGAACACAAAATCTTCGGGAGTTTCACTGCGCCATTTGGTGTAGCTTTCCGGCTTCTGCAGGGCATAGAACGAGCCATTGATCTCGATCGACGTCAATCTCTCTGCGGCATAAGATAATTCTTTGCGGTGAGCAAGACCTTTCGGATAGAAATCTCCGCGCCACGCGGGATACGTCCACCCGGAGATACCTACCCGAATATCTGCCATCGATTCAGACTAAGCGGCACTCGAGCGTTTTGACACTCCGTGTTTCAAACTCCGGCACTGAGCGCGACGGATACCGGTACGACGGTCAGGCACACCACCGCACCGACGAACAACGCGATCACGAGGCGACGGTCCCACTTTCCGCGTGCACCACTGGCAGCCAGCATGAAGATCACAAAACCCACACACACGGACACGATAGTCACGATCACCGGAGTTCCAACCATGCCGTGATTGTCCCCTACCCATTGCCACCGAGCGCCCTACGGGTACACGATCGAAGTACCCATCCCGAGCAAGGAGTGGAAATGCCGAAATACCTCTGGCAAGTGACGTACTCACCCTCCGGCGCCGCCGGTCTACAGCAGGAGGGAGGCACTGCGCGGCGCGACGCGATAACGCGAATGGTCGAAAGCATCGGTGGCACAGTCGAATCCTGCCACTTCGCGCTGGGCGGTCACGACATGTTCGTCATCGGCAACCTGCCGGACGACGTCGCGGCAGCCGCATTGAGCATTCGCACGGCTGCGGCAGGTGCAGCACGCTCGGAGTCGATCACGCTGCTCACGCCGGAGCAGATCGACGAGGCAGTCAAGCGACCGACCGACTACCGCGCGCCGGGCAAATGACGACGGAAGGAATAGATCCCGGCAGCAGCCGAGTTGCACCCGCTGTGACGGAGACTACGAAAACACCTGACCTGGGCACCTACGGAATCTGGCGAGGAGCGGCTGGTTTGCCGCCCGAACTGGGAACAGCGATCGAGAAACTCGGTTTCGGCACCATCTGGATCGGCGGCTCACCACGCGCCGATCTACGGATCGCCGAGAAACTTCTCGACGCGACCGAGCACATCACCGTGGCGACCGGAATCGTCAACATCTGGTCCTCACCTGCGGCCGAGGTGGCGGAGTCCTATCACCGACTCGAAGCCGCGCATCCGGGGCGATTCCTGCTCGGCGTAGGCGTCGGACATCCGGAGGCGACCGGCGACTACACCAAGCCGTACGCCTCGCTCGTGTCGTACCTCGACGAACTCGACGAGGCCCAGGTCCCGGAATCGCGGCGCGTCCTCGCCGCACTGGGACCGAAGGTGTTGAAACTGTCCGCAGATCGCGCTGCCGGCGCGCATCCGTACCTGACCATCCCCGAACACACCGCCGAAGCTCGTGAAATCCTCGGCCCTTCGAAGATTCTTGCCCCTGAGCACAAGGTTGTTCTGGAAACCGATCCGGAGAAGGCCAGAACAATCGGTCGCCCCGCCGTCGCCAACCCGTATCTGTATCTGCGCAACTACACAAGCAATCTCGAGCGCCTCGGTTTTGCGCCCGAAGAGTTGGCGAACGAAGGAAACGATCGCGTCATCGACGCTCTGGTTGCGCGCGGTACCGCGAAGTCCATCGCGGATCGACTTCGGGAGCATGTCGCGGCAGGTGCCGATCACGTTGCGATCCAAGCACTTCCCGCCGAGGGTGATCCGCTCGCGACCTACGAAGCACTCGCAGCCGAACTCTTCGGCTGATCAGACAACCCTTGACTTGGATAAGTTGTGTCCGAGTATACTTGGACACGACTTATCCGAGTAAAGGAGAAAATCATGAAGATCGTCATTTTCGGAAGCGGACTGATCGGAAGCCAGGTCGCCGCCAAGCTCGCTCACGCCGGGCACGACGTGAAGGCGCTCGGTCGGGCAGACGGGATCGACATCACCACCGGCGCAGGAATCGCCGAAGCAGTCGATGGTGCCGACGTCGTCGTGGATCTGACCAATTCCCCGTCGTGGTCGGACGAAGACGTCTTGGCCTTCTTCCGTGACGGAACCAGCCATATCCTCGCCGCGGAAGAGAAGGCGGGCGTCGGCCACCACCTCATCCTGTCCATCGTCGGCGCCGATCGACTGCCCGATTCCGGGTACATGCGAGCCAAAGTCGCCCAGGAAGACCTGGTCAAAGCCGGCCCGACCCCATACACGATCGTCCGATCGACCCAGTTCTTCGAGTTCGTCGCCGGAATCGCCGACGCCGGAACCACCGACGGCACGGTCCATGCAACACAGGCACATCTGCAGCCCATCGCATCACGGGACGTCGTTTCTCACGTCGCCGAGGTAGTGACCGGTGCGCCGCGTAACGGCACGGTCGAGATCGCCGGGCCCGAACCACTGGGCATCGACGAACTGGTCCGGCGCCTGTTCGTCGTCACCGGCGACAAGCGCTCGGTGATCTCCGACCCCGAGGCCGGGTACTTCGGTGCGAAACTCGACAACTCGGCACTCACCCCGACACCCGGCGCCGACGCATGGATTGCGCCGACAACGTACGACGCGTGGCTTGCCGAGAAGGCCTGACGTCGACCACTCGAGCGACGTCCGGCCCGCATCACGTTCCACCACGTCGATAGAGTTCAACCATGAAGCTTTCCGGAGGCGTGGAGTGGTCACTCCACTGCTGTGTGGTTCTCAGCCAGGCCGAGGGGCCGGTACCCACAGCCAGACTCGCCGAACTTCACGGGGTGTCGAAGACATACCTGGCGAAGCATCTGCGAGCGCTCGCGCACGCCGGTCTGGTCAATCCGACCGAGGGCCGAGACGGTGGGTACGTCCTCACCCGGGCTCCCGAGAAAATCACCGTTCTCGACGTCGTCCAGGCGGTTGACGGCACTGAACCTGCGTTCCGGTGCACGGAGATTCGACAGCAAGGAATCCTCGCCGCTCCACCGGAGCAGTGCCGTTCCGCCTGCGGAATTGCCAAAGTCATGGCCGACGCCGAAAAAGCCTGGCGCGCATCGCTGTCGGGAGTCACGATTGCAGATCTTGCTGCAACCCTGGATCTTCCGGCACTCAGAAAGATCCTGACCACACCGATCGGACCTTAGAGCGGCCCACACCTCACGAGGCATCAATCCATCGTTCAACTATCGGGTACCTTGTTCGGGGATCAAATCTTGACGAAGAATCTTCCGGGAATTTTCGCAAGATCTCGGAGGGGGTTTCATGGGAGTCAGTGGCGCTGCGGGGTTGGGGCAGAACATTCGTCAAACAACTGGACTGTTGCGTCGCTGGTGGTCTCTTGCGTACGACGGTGAATGGTTCCCTCGGTTTCTGGCTGCTCGATCGATGTTGGGGACAGCCAGAGTGGTCGTCACCTTTTGGTGCGCCGTGTTCGTGGCACTCGCCGTACTGGCTCAATTCGTGAAGGGTGGCGCAACCGACCTCCCTGAACGGCTCGCGGCGGGCGCAGCATGCATGATCGCGCTCTACTGCATGATTCGCTGGTCACTCGGACGGTCCTGGCCGAGCCACCACCAATCCGTTCGTTTCATTTCGCTCACCAATATCTGCTTGTCCTTGATACTTCTCGCCGGAATCCATTCGAGCTTCCTGGCGTTGACCGGCGCCGTTCTGTTCGTGGTCGTCGCGAACTATTCGTCGGTATTCCACAGCCCTCGAATAGTCACGGCACAGATCGTCGGCGCGCTGTTCGTCGTTGCCCTACTGACAATTCGCGCTGTAACCGATCCGGATACCGATTCTTCGCTGTCGGTGTCCACTGGATTCGTCATCGGGTGTGTTATCGCGTCCGCCGCGATGACCGTGCATTTCCTCGTCTTGTACTTGACCGACGATGCACGACACTCTTGGCGCGATCCACTCACCGCTGCTCTGAACCGACGTGGGCTGCACAACGTCTGGCAACAGCTGTTCGGTGTCGGCGAACTCCAAGGACACGTTGTCCTCGCGGTGGTGATCGATGTCGATTCGTTCAAGAGCGTCAACGACAAACTGGGTCACGCAGAAGGTGATCGGATGCTGGTGACAGTCGGTCGGCGTCTGAACTCAGCGGTCGGAGAGGTCGGGCTGGTTGCCCGGACAGGCGGCGACGAGTTCGTGATTCTCATGCCCGTGGAGCCACGTCGCATCGAACAAACCGTGGTGGACATTCACAATTCGATATCGCGGCCCGCCGGTCGGCAGTCGATTTCCGTGAGCGTCGGAGCCAGCGTGTGGCTGTCCTCGACAATCCCGGACGCTTCAGGAACCATCGATCGGATACTTGCCGACGCCGACAACGCGATGTATCGAGCCAAGCGACGGGGTGGAGACCAGGTGGCCTGGGCGGTAACGCATCTGAGCTGATCGACAGGTCTACTTGCCGACCGAACTCAGAGCGCCGCTTCGCTGTCGTTCGCCGGATCCAACTGATCCTGGGTTGCCGCCCAACTCGCCAAGAGTTTGAGTGCGTCAGCCGTGGGCGTCCCCGGCGCCGCGGTGTAGACCAGCAGCGTCAGCCCGGGATTGGACGGCAGTTCCATCGCCTCGAAGTTCAGCTCCAGGTCGCCGACGACGGGGTGACGAACCTTCTTGAATCCCGTCCGATGAAAGCGCACATTGTGCTTCGCCCACCGGGTGCGGAATACCTCACTGCGAGTGGCAAGTTCACCGATGAGCTCGGTCAGCGCCTTGTCATGGGGATTGCGTCCCGCTTCCGAGCGGAGCATCGCGGCGATGTCGTCTGCCGCGCGCTCCCAATCTACGAAGAAGTCCTGCGACGCCGGGTCCAGGTACACGAAGCGGGCGTTGTTCGCCGGCCTACGCGGATCAGCCAAGACTGGCGAATACAACGCGCGCGCCATGCGATTGGCCGCCAGCATGTCGTGCCTGGCATTGCGTACCCACGCCGGCGCGTCGGTGATGGCGTCGAGTATCTGCTGAATCGCCGGGCTCACGCCCTTGGGGGCGGGCCGCTTTCTACTCGGTGCGCCTGCACTGGCGGCCTTCACGAGGTCGTACAAATGGGCAGTTTCGGCTTCGTCGAGTTGCAGTGCTCGGGAAAGGCTTTCGAGTACCGAATCCGACGCTCCCGCCAGATTTCCGCGTTCCATGCGCACGTAGTAGTCGATGCTCACACCGGCGAGCAGAGCGACTTCCTCACGGCGCAACCCCTTGACGCGACGGTTTCCGCCGTAAGCCGGGAGCCCTGCCTGCTCGGGTGTGATGCGAGCACGACGGGAGCTGAGGAATTCGCGGATCTCGGCTCGGTTGTCCATGCAGTTCACGTTACTCGAGCGGCGAAGACCGAGGGAGGTACTGCCGTTACCTGGAACAACAGACACTCCCGCGCTCGCGAGGCGCCGCGTTGACTGATTGCAGTCGACCGGTTCACGCAGAAACGTCGACTTCCAAGCACGCGAGACCAGAAGCAAGAGGGGACACCATGCGAGCAACCATCATGTACGGCGCCGGAGACGTTCGGGTCGAGACCGTGCCCGATCCGGTACTGCAGCAGCCGACGGACGCGATCGTGCGGGTCGTCAGGGCCTGCGTTTGCGGCTCTGACCTGCACCCTTACCACAACATGCCGGCAACACCCGGTGGTTCCCCGATGGGCCACGAATTTGTCGGAGTGGTCGAAGAGACCGGTCGCGAGGTGTCCACGTTGAAGAAGGGCGACTTCGTCATCGCCCCCTTCGCCTGGTCCGACGGGACGTGCGACTTCTGCCGCGAAGGCTTGCAGACGTCTTGCCGCCACGGCGGATTCTGGGCCGGAAACGGGATCGGAGGAGGGCAGGCGGAGGCCATCCGAGTGCCGTTGGCAGACGGCACCCTGGTCAAGGCGCCGGTCGGTGAGGACTCCGAACTCCTGCCGTCACTGCTCACGCTCTCCGACGTCTTCGGCACCGGCTATCACGCGGCGGTCAAGGGTGGCGTCAACCAACGCACGACGGTCACGGTCATCGGCGATGGAGCCGTGGGGCTGATGACAGTGCTCTCCGCCAAACGCCTCGGCGCCGAGCGCATCATCCTCATGGGGCGCCACAAGACCCGCACGGATCTCGGTCTCGAGTTCGGAGCCACCGATGTAGTTGCCGAACGTGGGAACGAGGGCATCGAGAAAGTCCGCGAACTGACCGGAGGCGACGGCACTCACGTCGTCCTCGAAGCGGTAGGTCACATGCCTGCCTACGAGCAATCACTCGGAGTTGTCCGACCGGGCGGCGTCATCAGCCGAGTCGGAGTACCCCAATACGAAGAAGCCCCAATCGGATTCGGGACGCTCTTCGGACCCAACATCACGCTCACCGGTGGACCGGCTCCGGTGCGCGCGTACATCGAAGAGCTGATGCCGGATGTGCTCGACGGAAAGATCGAGCCGGGCAAGGTCTTCGACCACACCGTCGGGCTCGACGACGTAGCGGAAGGCTATCGAGCCATGGACTCCCGTGAATCGTTGAAGGTCCTCGTCCGCCCGTAATCCACCACTTGCGAACGTCCACCACTTGCGAAGAAGAAGCGCGTGACCCACACTGCCAACCGTCCCGTTGCCGGTCGCATCAATTCCACCGCGATCCTGGCGATCATTCTGATCAGCTATTTCATGATCCTGCTAGACAATTCGATCATCTTCACCGGGCTACCCAGCATCCAAAGCAGCATGGGTTACTCGGCAACCGGGCTGTCCTGGGTCCAGGACGCCTACACCCTGGTGTTCGGCGGCCTTCTCCTGCTGGGCGCTCGTCTCGGGGATATTTTCGGCCGTCGTCGCGTATTCGTCTCCGGTCTCGCAATTTTCGCGATTGCGTCGTTTCTCGTCGGGGTCGCGCCGAACGGTTGGTGGCTCATCGCGGCGCGCGCTCTCCAAGGCGTCGGAGCCGCAGTGGTGGCCCCGGCGTCGCTGTCACTGCTGACCGCCAGTTTCCCGCCCGGGCCGGAGCGAACGCGCGCTGTTGCCTGGTACGGCGCTGCCGCAGGAATAGGCGCCAGCCTCGGACTCGTGATCGGCGGCGCCCTTGCCGACTGGGTGTCTTGGCGCGCAGGCTTTTTCATCAACGTTCCGATCGGAATCGCGATGATCGCGCTCACGCCCCGGTTCATTCCGGAAACCGAACCCAACTCCGGACGTTTCGATGTGGCGGGCGCTGTTCTCGCCACACTCGGCATGACCGCACTCGTCTTCGGCACCGTCAACTCGGCCGAAGCGGGGTGGACCTCACCGATCACTGTTGCGACACTGGCGGCCGGGGCGATACTACTGACCTTGCTCTTCCTCAACGAAGCGAGAGCGGAGCAGCCGATCATGCCACTGAGGTTGTTCCGCAGCCGGGAGCGATCCGGCGCGTACGCCGCCCGAATGCTCTATCTGGGCGCCATGATCGGATTTTTCTACTTCACGACTCAGCTACTCCAAGGCGTCATGGGCTTCAGCGCGTTCCAAGCTGGCATCGCCTTCTTCCCGATGACGATCGTCAATTTTGCTGTGGCGATGCTGATTCCGCGACTGACACCACGATTCGGAAATTCCGCAATTCTGTCGGTTGGCATTGCCGTCACCCTCGCCGGGATGGCGTGGCTCAGTCTGGTCCATCCCGGTAGCACGTATCTCACTGCGATAGCACTTCCGATGATATTGATCGGCGCCGGGCAGGGGTTGGCTTTCGCTCCGCTGACTTCTGCCGGTATCTCCGGGGTAGAGGCCGAGGATGCCGGTGCCGCATCAGGATTGGTCAACACTGCACACCAACTGGGCAGTGCTCTCGGACTCGGCATCCTCGTCGCAGTTTCCGCGGGCGCCGGAGCCTCTGCCGACGACGCTACAACGGCACTCACCGATCACGTATCAACGGCTCTCACCGCAGGCACCGCCCTGCTGGCCGCTTGTCTCGTCATCGTCCTCGCACTGATCGTCCCGGCTACGAGAACGCGAAGTACCACAAAGCAATTCGAACAGGAGAAAGGAAGCCGAGATGTCGCACTCGTGGACCGAGGCTGAACTGACCAAGATCGGTGGTGCCGAGGAATTGCAGATCTCCTCGTACCGCCGCGACGCACCGCAAGGCCGTACGTCACGATTTGGGTCGTCCGTGCCGACAACCAACTGTACGTGCGCTCGGCATACGGAACCGACAACCCGTGGTTCGTCCGAGCAACGGCAAGTGGAAGGGGCCGAATCCGCGCAGGAGGAATTGAGCGGGACGTGGCGTTCGAGTCCGCCGCACCGGATGCGCACTCGGCGATCGACTCCGCCTACCACACCAAGTACGACCGCTACGGCCCGCAGATCGTCGGCTCCGTCACCGGCCGCGCCGCCGCACCCAACACCATTCGACTTGTTCCGCTGACGCAGAACTGAACCGCCCCTTTCGATTCCGAGGAGACCTCATGGAAATCTTGAAGCCCCAGCCCACCAGCAAAGCACCCAGCGACTGGTTCACCGGCGACGTCTGGTGGGACGTCATCTACGCCGGCCAGGAGCCGTCGAGGATGCGCGCCAACATGGTTCGCTTTGCACCTTGTGCGCGAACCGACTGGCATTCCCATGTCCTCGGGCAGACCCTCCACATCGTCTCCGGGACCGCGCTGGTTCAAGCTCGCGGCGGCGAGATCGTCGAAGTTCACCCGGGCGAGACCATCTATACCCCGGCAGGAGAGGAACACTGGCACGGCGCGGCACCCGACCGTTTCATGACCCACCTTGCGCTGTGGGAAGGACCCGGCGACGGAATCACCGAAACGACATGGGGCGACAAAGTCACCGATGAGGAATACAACGGTCCCCGCGCCAACCATCGCTGAGACCGGACACCTCTCAGATACGTCGCATCACGGAAACAACCTTGCCCAGGATGGCCGCGCGATCGCCATCGATGACGCTGTATGCGGGATTACGAGGCTCGAGGTACACGTGACCGTCGCGACGTCGGAGCACCTTCACGGTGGCCTCGCCGTCGATCATCGCGGCGACGATCTCGCCGGAGTGTGCCTCGTCCTGGCGCCGCACCACGACGACGTCGCCGTCGCAGATTGCTGCGTCGACCATCGACTCACCGCGCACCCGAAGTCCGAACACCGTGCCGGAGCCCACGAGCTCGCGAGGAAGCGCCAGCACCTCGTCGGCGTGCTCCTCCGCGAGGATCGGCGCGCCGGCCGCAATGTCACCGACGACCGGAACCGTCACGGTGTTCGACGACGACTGTTCCTTCGCTCCCACGAGGAACGGCCGCACGTCCAACTGCCGAGCCATGGCCGCTCCCCTACGGAGGAAGCCCTTCTCTTCGAGGCTCTTGAGGTGCTTGGATACCGTCGACGTCGAGCGCAGACCAACCGCGTCTCCGATCTGCCGTGTGCTCGGCGTGCACCCGTTGGCAGCCACGAGATCCCGGATGGTCATCAGAATCTGCTGCTGGCGGAGCGGCAGGGAGGAGGCGTCGAGTCCACCGAACATGTCGAGATCGTCGTAATCGGTCACGACGAGAATCGTAGTGAGGGGTCCCGACATCCAATCCAGGCAGCCGCAGCCTGCCAGAAACGGCACAGACAGTTTGTTTCCCGAGCGGCGCATGGCACGCTGAGCTCATGGAGCCTCTCGAACCGATGCGCCCGGTTAGTGTTGCAGTCGACACGCGGACCAAGACTCCACTCTGGAAGTTGGTGGTGCTCTATCCGGCAGTGACATCGGTGTTCATGTTTGCCGCACTCACCACCCGAACGGGAATTGGTCTTGTCGTCCTGGGACTGGTCATTTTCGCAGTCGGCGCGAGCACTTATGCGATGTCGGAGCGACGGATGCTTCGGGAGAACTCGGGGGTTCGAGTTCCATACTTCGCCGGACCTCCTGTCGCCCCGCGGCACGTCGATCTACTCGCGGCAGCAGGGATGCCCCTGCTTACGAGTGGAGCGGTGTTGACCGTCCAGGCATCCGATACAGAACGTCCTTGGGTTTTCATATCGGTGTTAGTGATAGCGATGGTCCTGGCAATAACTGTCCCGATGGTTGTGCATAACGTGCGGGTCAAGCGGACAGAATCAGCCTGAGCAGTCACGCCATACCGATATCTCGCAGCGTCACGTTCAGCCTTCCCAGACGTCGGACCGACGTCTGGGTGGTGCGACCGGTTCACCCCCGGTGGAGTCGACTATGCGCTGGCGACCTTGCTATCAGGCACGACAGGAATGTCTACCTTGCTGAACTGCAGCACACCGTCTTCGATCTCGGCGTCGTGCATCAGCTTGCGGTCGCGGTAGTAATTGTTGACCACTTTCCACGCGCCGCGGGCACCCTGACGCGGCATTTCTCCGTCGCCGCGCTGGATGTAGCCCGAGGTCAGGGCTCCGCCCATGAGAGATTCTTCGGCGAAGTCCTCGGGTTCGGCGTGAACCTCGAAAGTCGTGTAGCTGCGATCGCGCATGATCTTGAGCACGCGACACAGATAGGACGCGGCCAGGTCAGCCTTGAGCGTCCACGACGCGTTGGTGTAGCCGAGGATCATCAGGAAGTTCGGGATGTCGGAGTAGAGCACGCTCTTGTAGGCCACAGTCTCGTTGAGCTTGACCGGCTCGCCGTCGATGCTCATGGTCGCGCCGCCCAGAATCTGTACGTTCAAGCCGGTCGCCGTGACGATGACGTCGGCCTCGATTTCGCGGCCCGACTCGGTCACGATGCCCTTCTCGGTGAACGTGGCGATACGGTCGGTGACGATGTCGGCCTTGCCGCTCTTGAGCACCTTGAACAGGTCCCCGTTGGGAACCACGCACAGGCGCTGATCCCACGGGTTGTAGCTGGGAGTGAAGTGACGCAGGTCCACGTTCTTGCCGAGCTGCAGGCGGATCTGGGCGAGGAACAGCTTCTTGGCCAGCTTCGGGTTGGTGCGAGAAAGCTGAAAGCTGGCGCGTTGCAGTGCGATATTGCGGGCTCGACCAATCTTGTAAGCAATCTGGTCGGGAACGCGTGCGAGCTTGAGACCCTTGGCAACAGGGTCCTCGGACGGAAGCGCCTGGATCCACGTGGGCGAGCGCTGCAGCATGGTGACGTGACCGGCGGTGGGGGCCATCGACGGGATCAGCGTGATCGCGGTGGCGCCGGAACCGATGACCACTACCTTCTTTCCGGTGTAATCGAGATCCTCCGGCCAGTGCTGCGGGTGCACGATCTGACCGCGGAAGTCGTCCTCACCGGGGAAGGCGGGGCGGTAGCCCTTGTCGTAGTTGTAGTAACCACAGGCGCCGACGAGGACGTTCGCGGTCCACGTCTCGGTCTCCCCCGTCGCCTCGACCAGGACGGTCACGGACCACTCCGCGGCGGTACGGTCGAAGTCCATAGACACGACCTTGCGGCCGAAGTTGATGTGGTCGGTGACGCCGTATTCCTTGGCGGTTTCCTCGACGTAGTCACGGATACTGGCGCCGTCTGCGAGCACTTTGGTGCCGATCCAAGGACGGAAACCGAATCCGAAGGTGAGCATGTCGGAGTCCGAACGGATGCCCGGGTACTTGAACAGGTCCCAGGTGCCACCGATGTTCTCGCGGCGCTCGAGGATCGCGTAAGTGCTTCCGGTCTGCTCACGAATGAGGTGGCAAGCCGCGCCGATTCCGGACAAGCCAGCGCCGATGATCAGTACGTCGACATGCTGTGTCATGGAGGAAACTCGTTTCGTAGGTCGTCGCGAAGCTACATCTGGCGTCGGCAGTGGCCGAGAACGATCGGCCGGTTCAGGCCGGGTTCCCTAAGGTCAGCGCCAATGTACAGGGTATGTGCAACTGGCGGTAACAGTCAATATCTCGACCCGACTGGGTACAGACCATTGAGAGTGCGACGCACCGGCCTCGCGGAAACTCGATCGAGACGACTGAATGCCGCCAGCCACTGGAGAGTCGTTCACGTCGCCGACGGAACGTCCCATGGCTCGTCTACGCGGGATACTCGTCGCCCAAATATTCAGCGCCCTAGCATAATTCGCGGGCACACCATCAGGTGTCTACGGGAGCTTTTATGTGGCACCGGAGGCGCCACACTCTATTCGCCTGGATGACGCGTCGAACGCACGAGTCTCCATGGGCGGACGGGCAACTGCGCTATCGCTGTCACCCTTCGTGCGCATCAGCGGAGAGGTCACTCCGATAACGAGCCCGCTGACGAAACCACGCTGAAACCAACGGTTTTGGATTCGCAACGAGGAAAACGGGCGGACTGGACCTCCACCGGTGATGTAGTCGCTATGACACACTCCAGCACAGTCACGGTGTACACCACTCATAGCGATCGAGGGTTCGCCAATGCAATCGCTGCCGGAATCAGCACCGGGGCCTATTCCGCGCCACAAACCGCAGACACGAGCCTGTTAAGGCACCACACCAGCGATCACGGTAGAGCGCTTGTTCTCCTACCACTCGGGGGCGTCGATTGGCACGTGAAGGAGCTTTCCGCACTCGAGGGATCGGTCCTGGTCGGCGATCTCAGTAGCGGCCGCTCCATGATTCGGGGGCTTGCTGCGGGCGCACACTCCGCGCTCAACTCTCAACTCCCGTTCGCATCGCTGCTCGATGAGCTGCAGGCCGCACTCAACCCCAATTCCACTCAACCTGCACACGAGAAGTCCTCGCTCGTACAACGCATCCGGTTGCGCACCGAAGAATCCGCACGAATCGGCAGTCTCACCGATCGCGAATTCGAGATCGTGGGTCTTCTCTACGGCGGTTCGAATGTCGACTCGATTGCTCGAACCGCCCACATCGCACCGACCACGGTTCGCGCCCACGTCCGAAGCATCCTGCAGAAACTGGGGGTGCACTCCCAACTGGAGGCATGCGCGATGCTCCGCCGCTCTGGTCACGACGCACGCAGACACCCGCTGGAACTTCGGATCGGACGCTTCTAGCAGGAAGTGCCCCAGACACACTCGTTGAGATGGGTGCTACCCCTGATCGAACTCGACCTTCGCAAAGATCGTCAATTTTGACGATTCGACGACGTGTCCGGACGTCGAAAATTGGTTCCTACACGACACCGAAGACACGAGCGAAAATCGAAAGGTGCATTCAATCAATGGAATACACACGCACAGTGCCGCGGCATCTCGTCCACAGACATGCTGTTGCCGAGGTTTTCTTGACGGACTACCGGATCGAATCGGACTCGGCGTACCAGGTTGCTGTGCAACTCCCGGTCTCGCACCGGATATTCGACGTATCGAGCGAGCAACACGATCCACTCGGGGTGGCAGAAGCATTTCGACAGGCAGTGGTGCTTCTCTGCCACACCCGATACGAGATTCCACTGCACTACAAGTTCCTCATGGAAACATTCAGCTTCGAGATGTTGGATGCGCTCGACGTGCAACCAGTCGCGGAGCCGTTGAGTTTCTCGATGACAGCGGACAACCTCACTCATCGCGACGGAGCGGTCTCGGGGGTCGAAGTGTCGGGGATCCTCAGAGAGGGCAACCGGCACGTCGCCAGATGCAAAGCTGTTGCGCGAGGAGTCAGCCCCGAGGGATACCGTCGAATTCGGCAAGGACGAGAAGACCACCGCCCGAGCCGGCGCATCCTTCCTTCCGGAACCGCGGTGGTCGGATCGGAGCGAGTCGGACGCCTAACCGATGGAGATGTGCTCATCAGCACTGATCCTGCTCGGCACACGATGTTCTGCACTCCCGATCCGCGCAACCACTCCCTTTTCGACCACCCCGTCGACCACATCCCAGGAATGATTCTTTTCGAGGCCGCCCGACAAGCGGTCCGATTCCACATCGGCAACCCAGCAACCAAGATCGCCTCACTCTCGGCGGTCTTTCCGAGGTTCACTGAATGGGAAACGCCGTGCGAGGTGTCAACGCCCCTCCTTGACGCGTCAGGCCATGTGCACCGAGTTCGGTTCACTCAAGATCTGGAAACCACCGCGGAACTTGAACTTACAGTTGCGGACCAATTATGAGAGGGAACGAACACATTCTGCTCGTCGCGTCATCCACGTCAAACGCTCGGTGGTTCCCACTCTCTCGGTGCAAGCGCCGCCAGTTGCATGACGTGCGCCAACTTGTCCTCGCGGACAATCGTTGGCAGCACCAAGTTCCACATCTGACTCAACCGCTCGTACAGATCGGTTCTGCCCGTAAGCATTTCCGAGAGAATCTGCACTCCGGTGAACGACCCCACCACAAATCGAGCCAACGCGTCGATATCGGTGCCCGGGACGATATCGCCGGCTTCGGCCGCTTGGGTTGCCACCTGCTTGATAGCCTCGATCCAATCGAGATACGGCTGTTCGATGGGACCTTGAATACTGCCGATCTCCATCGTCAACCGCATGCCACCTCGCGCGATGGGCTCGGTCACAAGCTGCCGAGCCATCTCCTGCGAAACGAGCACCAGGGTTTCTACCGCGATGTCGGAATGCGCAGCAACCCTCCGGGTACCCTCCATCGCCATACCGTGCTGCGCTGCGATGACCGCGTGCGCAAGCTCCTCCTTCGACGCGAAATGAAAATACATCGCACCCTTGGACACGCCCCCGTGTTGCAAGATCGTGCCCAGACTGGCGGAGTACCCGAACTTCTCGAAGCTCTTCGCAGCACCCAAAATGACGGCCTGGCGCGTGAGGACCGCACGCTCCTGCATGATCTACCCAGCTCTCGTTGCCGACGGAATGAATCTCAACGATACGTCGAAAGACCCGGCAGCAACGCCCTCGACACGGACACACCATGACGACTCTGGTACTCGGAGCCACTGGTTTCATCGGCTCAGCAGTGATGAACCAGCTGGTTTCCCGGGACGGAAACGCTGCAATCGGTTTCGTTCGCACGGACAGCGCAGCCAAACAACTCAGCCGCAACGGAATTGCCGCCGCTATCGGCGACATCAACGAAAGCGCCTCTCTACGAGTTGCAATGAGCCAGGCGTCGACCGTCATTTGCTGCGTGTCGTACGTGGGCGACGACGAACAACAGTGCGTTCACGTCAACGAACACGGCATACGAAACGTTGCGTCGATCGCCGCCGCCGTCGGCGTCGAACGGCTGCTCTACGTCAGCACCGCCGCGGTGTACGGGCCAGGCCCGTTTCGAGACCTGCCCGTCAACGGCGCACCTCTCAAACCCCTCTCACCTGCCAGCCGCACGCGCGCCCTCGCCGAGGAGTTCGTGCGCGACGCCGGAGGCCTCGTCGTCCGGCCCCATCTCGTGTACGGACCCGGCGACAGATGGTTTCTGCCGACACTGACGCGAATCGTCTCTCGACTCGGCTCGATCATCGACAATGGTAGCGCGATCCTGTCAGTAGTCGACGTAAACCTACTCGCCCGATCTATCTACAAACTGTCGACAGAACAGCAATTTCGCTACGGCTCAACACTTCACGTCAACGAACCTGTCCCGC
This sequence comes from Rhodococcus sp. AQ5-07, assembly GCF_009707305.1. NCBI lineage: Bacteria > Bacillati > Actinomycetota > Actinomycetes > Mycobacteriales > Nocardiaceae > Rhodococcus > Rhodococcus sp. AQ5-07. The sequence goes on from NZ_CP046099.1 coordinate 4,133,028, forward strand.
GGACAGTCATCGACCTTCTCGAGCATCATGCGCGGGAGACCAATTGGACTCTGCCCCAAAGCTCTATCCCCCGCGCCGACGCAGTGAAAGCTGCTGCCCAGCTGGGTCTCGACATGCACAAGATAGACATGATCAGTCTCGATCACTGGTTTCGGTCGAGACTGTACTGATGACACAAAGGTTGCTCTCGCCAAAACAACTGCCTCCCAAACTTTTCAGTTCTCATTCGGGATCTTCCTGCGCAATGAACAGGACCTATTGCGCTGTCACTACAGACGAACAGTGCGAGCACTGATGGACGAAACAATGGCTGCCCAAATACGGCAGTGGTCGCGCCCACCAACAATGGCCGCGTTCACGCGACTGGCAGCAGCCGGGGGTTCCCTTCCGTCCACCTTCGCCGCCGAATGCAGCGTGTGACGATCTACGTCGTGCGCGACGAACCGGCCAGGAGCTCTGACATCACGGGAGAAACCTCTCCATCTCGCCGACCTCGGCTACCGTCATCTGAACCAGAAAACGGGAGAACAGATGCTCACTGCGGATATTTTGCTGTCGGGACCGCGCGGGCGCCGGATGCTGCTCGCGTATGCGATCGACGCCGAACGCACCCTGCGGCCCGAGCCAGGCGACGGTATGTTCCGCATCAGCGCTCACCGGGCGGCTTATCACCTCGACGTCAGGCAAGGCACCTCCCGAGTGTTGTTCGGCCCGGGCGCCGAAGAGGCCCGGCGGACAATAGTCACCGCCGAGGATGTGGCGCGTAGCCTCTCGGAAATCTCGCTCCCCGACGTCACCGCCGTCGATCTACGCTCCGCCCTCGCAGAAGCCGTCGATGCGGCACGCTACTGGCAGGAACCCGACGGAGAAGACGTCCTCGTCGCCACCGAGGTTATGCAAGATGAGCTTCGACGCGTCGCGGAGCACATTGCCGGCTCCGAATGCGCGCGGTGGTGGTCAACCTCGCTCGCCTCATCCGACCAATGGTCGATCATGAGCAGAGGTGAGGAATCTCCGGACACAGACGAAGTGCCTGCTGCGCAACAACTCCTCAGCGAGTGGCGCACGAGCACCCTGGAATCGGAAGAGAGAGCTGAACGTGACCGCCCGGTGGATCCCGCGGCGAACTGGTCAGGTTATTGGTGGTCGAATCCACCCACTCAGGATTCGACGAGGGCGCTGTTCGACGGGACTCCGGCGGGCTTGTGGTTCGTCGAAGACAGCATGGGATGGGAACGGGTCGTCGTGCGAGCATTGCGGCCACCGACTGGCGCACGCATCTACGAGATCGACAGCGCACAAGCCTGGTCGGATCTGTGCAGACGGTTCCCACTCGAGGTCACCGCGGAGAAGCGGCACGATTGGTACCGGACGACCGGCCGATCAGGCAGGTGGGTCATCCCGGACTGGGTGCAGGTCGCGGAAAGTTTTGAGGGAGTGCACCTTACCGTGACGGGATACCTGGCGGCGGCAGGAACCGCGATCGAGGTCGATGCCGACACGGCGAGCGTCATCGCGGGCTGGGCACCCGACGAAACATACTGGTTCACCGATGCTGCCACCTACATCTCCGAGCCGTGTGTTTGGGTGCTGCACGACGGCCCGGAAGTGACCGACCAGCCCGCATGGACGCTGGAATCGCAGCAATGACCCACACGTGAGGGTCTGCTAGGCATGAGATTCCGTGAGGAATCGATCGCAGTTGCCCTCCGGGTCGGGTCAACCTCAACGGCCTACCGAGTTGCACCCGGCCCATCCCCGACTGGTGGATCGGAGCCGGAAGTCGATAATGAGGGCATGAACGAGACACAACCCCACAACCTCGAACGAGAGCGCTGGCGCACGCTGCCAACTCCACCGTCGAACGAGTTGATCGAGATGGTCGGGGACGGACCTTCGAGCGCAGACTTCGACCCTGCTGCACCAATGGCACAGCAGGGGTGAGACAGTCACGACATTCCGGTATCCCGCAGGGTGATGTTCAGCCGCCCGGACGGCAGACCAATGTCGGGACTTGCACTTCCCGCAATAACTTTCGGCACTCCGTGATACGCGAACCGAGACTCCCCACCGAAGACGAAGAGATCACCCGAATGGAGTTCGACGTCGGTGTACGGCTTGTTCCGATTCTCGGAATTCCCGAACCGAAAGACACAACTCTGCCCGACGCTCAGTGAGACGACGGGAGCGTCGCAGCGCTCGTCCTTGTCCTGATGCATACCCATCCGAGCGCCCTCGTCATAGAAATTGATCAGCGCAGTGTCCGGCGTGTACCGCTCCCCCACAGTCGGATCATCATAAGCCGCGGCAACTGCGCTACGGCCGAGGCCAACGAGCCAGTCGGGCACAGCGGCAACCGGTTCACCGTTCACGTCGTCGGCGGTGCGCGTGTATTTGTACGGCTGCCAGTGCCAACCGAGACAGACTGTTTGCACCGACATCTTGCGCCCACCAGGGACGACGGCCGAGCGCATCGGCACGGGCGCGGTCGCCCACCGTCGGCACTCGGCCACCAAGGTGCGCTGTTGTTCGATGCTGAGCCAATCCGGAACGAGAATCGCCCCTGGCGCCACTTCCATTCGTGGCCGAGGAATCAGAGCGTTCATGAATTCCACGCTAATCGGTTTCGAAGCATTGACACCCTCCGTATGGGCTCGTATCGTAATCAACAGATTGGTTGATAAAGGAGATGGTTGACAAGTGATCGTGGATCCAGGGGCAGACGAGCGCCTCGACAAAGCGTTCATGGCGCTTGCCGACCCGGTACGACGGCGGATCATCGCCCGCCTGAGCACCGGCCCCCACACGGTCAACGAGTTGGCCGAGCCATTCGAGATCACGAAACAGGCCGTCTCCAAACATATTCAGGTACTCGAAGCCGCGGGTTTGGTCACTCGCAGCCGCGAAGCACAGAGGCGGCCGGTACATCTCAACGCCGCAACTCTCGAGGCTTTGACCGCCTGGATCGACCACTATCGACTGATCCACGAACAACAGTTCCGCAAGCTCGATCACCTACTCAGCACCACACAGAAGGAGACTTAGCCATGGCTACCACCAAACCCGTCACCATCACGGCTCCTGAGGGCGTGCCGTACATCGACATCACCCGCGAATTCGACGCACCCGTCAGTGCCGTCTTCGCAGCTCATTCGAATCCCGAACTGGTCAAGCAATGGCTCGGCCCCAACGGATACGAGATGGAGATCGACGAATACGAGTTCGTGAGCGGCGGTCGATACAAGTACGTCCATCGCAACCCCGAGGGCGAAGAGTTCCGGTTCAACGGTGTATTTCACGTTGTTCGCGAGAACGACTTTGCCATCCAAACCTTCGAATACGAGGGATTTCCCGACGTCGTCAGCATCGAATCGATCACTTTCGAGGATCTGGGCAACGGACGCACCCGCCTCTCCGGCCATTCCGTATATCCGAGCCTCGAAGCGCGAGACGGAATGATCGAGAGCAATATGGAGCTCGGCGTCACCGAAGGTTACGAACGCCTGGACAAGATCGTCGCGCAACTCTGACCACCTGTTTGCCCGAACCTCTTCAGCGAAAGGCAGTTTCATGGACTGGACCCTCGAAGTAGTCATCGTTCCCGTCAGTGACCTCGACCGCTCCATCGAGTTCTACCGTGACAAGGTCGGTTTCGATCTCGACCACCACACCGTCAACGAACACATGACGGTCGCCCAGCTCACTCCGCGTGGTTCGGGCTGCTCGATCGTCATCGGCAACCTGCCGTCGCAAACCGAGATGGCCCCTGGTTCGTTGAAGGGATTGCAGTTGGTCGTGGCCGACGCTGCAACGGCTCGCCAAGAGCTCATCAACCGCGGCGTCGATGCCAGTGAGGTCACCGTCTTCGACGAGCGCGACGGGGGCACCTTCTTCGGATTCGCCGACCCGGACGGCAATACCTGGGCTGTCCAGCAGCTGAAGGTCCGCGGCGACAAGCCGCTCATTCCGAAGGAGTACCGCGACCGCTTCGGCGCGTAGCAACTGCCTTCCAGGCTGCGTAACCTTCGGGCATGCAGACAGCACAGGGGCGATAGCCGGCCGCAATCGCGGTCGGCTCGTCCGCGAAGAACACCCGACTGGCGACATACCCACCATGCGCGATTGCCTGCGCAGCCCCTCGACAGTCGAGTCGACCGTAGATCTTCGTTTTCCGGTGCCCGCCAAGGACACCGGGCGTCGAACTCTCGTAGGGTTTGTTGCGAGCGTCGCGGAGAGTGTACGTTTTACTCGGCATCATGAAGCACCAATCCCAATGTTCGACGCGTGCCGGAGTGCACCACGCTGACACCATGTCGCACAGGGGCTCTCGACCACCCCCGCGAACTCTGCACCGGTCGATCCCGCGTGGTGAAGATCAACGCGTGACCTTGCTCGAGAACTGTCACCGTCCCTTTCGACTGGGCGCGCGGCCGCTGTTCCACGAGCAAGAACTCGCCGCCGGCGTGGTCGATGCGAGGTCTGTCGAGCCCGATCACGACTTGCAAGGGAAACACCAACTCTCCGTACAAGTCCCGATGCAATGCATTCCAGTCACCAGGTCCGTACGACAGAAGGATCGGGGTAGGGCGATTCTGACCGGCGTCGTGACACTGATCGATCCATTCTTCGAATGAATCCGGCCACGGTGCACCCTCGCCCAGCTTGAACGCCCACTCCCGCGCCACGGGCAGCAGGTGTCGGTAGAAGGCGGATCGCATAGCCGTGATCGGCTCCGGTACGGGATCGCCGAAGTACCGGTACTCCCCCTGGCCGAAGCGGTATCGAGCCATGTCGATGGTGCTCCGGAACCGGTCGACGTCCGAGTACCAGGAAGCAATTTCGCGGCACTCCGACTCGTCGAGTATCGGCGCCGTCTGGGCACACCCACTGGAGTTGATTCCCTCGATCAGCGCAGGCCAATCGAGGGAATCAACTCGAGCAGACAGATCGGTGAAGAGGTCCATACGTCGTAGACGACGCGGCGGTCAGGAATGTGAGAATGCCAGCAGCTGGTCAGCCAGATTGTTGTACGTACGGGCGATCCCGGCATAACTGAGCACGGGTTCCGGATTCCAGGTCCCGATCTTTCCCGCCTTCACCGCGGGCAAGTTGGACCACGCAGGATTGGTTCCGAGCGTATCCAGTTGCAAACTGGACGGGCGATCGTCGAGGAAGATCATGTCGGCCGGATAGTGGTCCGCCATCTCCCAAGCCAGTTTCTCGACGTAGACCGACGATCCCTCGGCCGGATCGACGACGGCAAGTCCCAATCCCGCCAGGTCTGCGAGGATCGGGAATCCCGAAAGACTGACACGAATCGTGTCCGGATCTGCGGACGCGAACAAAACCTGTGAATTATTCAGCGAAGAAGCAACTTCGGAGATCCGCGCACGCGCAGCGTCGTAGTCTTTTCGCTGAGCCTCCATATCCTGGTCCGCTCCGAGTTCCACGGCCAGTTCCACGATCTCTTGCACGGTTCGGTCGATGGTTCCTGCTGCCGTTTCCACGAACAGTACTGTCGACAAGCCTTTCACCGCATCCAAGTTCGCCTCGTCTAGTAGTGCCGAACCACGCAACTGAGGGACGATGACGACGTCCGGCTCCAGCACAGCGATCTTCTCGAGTTCCACTTGTCCCCAGAGCTGCCCGACCATGTCGGTCTTCGAGAAATCCAAGTTGCCGGAGATGCTGGTGTCCGTTGATCCCGGTGATCGTGTCAGCGCCCCGAAAACACCGACAGGCACCAGTCCGTAATCCCAGAGAGCACCCGCGATACCGGTGTAGGTGACAAATGTCCTTGGCGGTGAATCCAATTCGATCAGGTTGCCGCGATCATCGGTGAAGGACCAGCCTGCATCGCCTTCACCCCCGGCGTCTGCGCCCGAATGCGAGCAACCGGTCGCTGCCAGCGCAGCAGCCAATCCTGCTGCAGCGCCGAGGAACCTGCGGCGACTCCAGTCCATCTCGAGACGCCGGTGCGGTCGTGGAGTGAACAGCGTGGTCATGTGTGTGCCCTTTCGGCGATTGGCTGAACTGTTGCAGGAGTTGACGAACGAGAAAAGAGAAGGATCGACACCAAACCCGTGAGCATTCCGACGCCGGCGCAGAAGACCAACGGCCACAGCAAGGCGAACTCGTCCGGACCGGCGAAGAGAGAGCCGCACAACGCAATTCCGACGGCAAGCCCGAATTGACGCGACGAGTTGGCTGTCGCCGAAGCCGTCCCGGCGCGCTCTGCCGGGGCGTCCGACATCGCGGCACCCGGCAGCACCGGCGACACCATCGCGGAACCGACACCGGTCAGAATCAGTCCGGCGATCAGCGCGGGCCAGACCGGCTCGGCGAGAACGTACAGCATGGCCACGCAACCGATTCCGCAGAGAATCGTCCCGAATCCGAGCGACAGTCGAAGGTCGACTCGCTGAAGCCGTGATCCACACAGCGCCGACACGAAGACAAAAGCGAGCGGTTGAATCGAGAGCACGAGTGCGGCCGCCGATGCCGACAGTTCCAGCCCGTTCTGCAGCCACAATGAAAGGACTACGAGCGGGCCGTAGGCCGCGAGGTAGTACCCGAACGCAGCGACGAGGACGCCGTCGAATTTCAGGGATCGGAACAATGCCGGATCGAGCATCGGACTGCTGCCTCGACGCTGCCAGGACACAAACGCCGTCAGCGCACCGATTGCGATCAGGAAGGCAAGAACTGTCGACGACGAAGCCCACCCGATGTCGCCGCCCCACGTCACGCCGAGAACCGCGGCAACGGCAGCGAGGGTGAACAAAACGATTCCGGCCCAGTCGATGTTGTCGTCGCCGCGCTCACTGTCGGCGAAAGAGAACACAGCCATTGCGAGCGCCACTGCGGCCACGGGTATTCCGAAATAGAAGACCGCACGCCAGTCGAAGAGCTGCGTCAGCAGCCCTCCTGCAACGTTCCCGATTCCCGCCGCCAATCCAGCGACGGCGCCCCACGCGGCAAAGGCGACGTGACGATCGCGGCCCGAATATGCGTCGCCGAGCAGAGGCAGGAGCGTCGCGAACATCGCCGCACCGGCAATTCCTTGCGCGCCGCGAGCAACGACCAGAACCGTGACGTCCGGAGCAATCGCGCACGCGGCCGTTGCAACCAGGAACACGACCAGTCCGCAGATGTAGAGGCGTTTACGTCCCCACGCATCGCCGAGTGCGCCCATGCCCACCAGAAGCGCAGCAAGAGCCAGCGTGTAGGCGTCGACGACCCAGGACATCGCGCCCGTACTGCCGTCCAAACCGACTGCGATGGCCGGCACCGCGATTGTCGTGATGGTGGCGTACGTCAGTAACAGGAAAGTTCCGATGCATGCGGCGATGAGCGGCAGCCATCGTCGTGCCGACATGGTCAACCTCCGGATAGGGCGGTAAGTGCGCCCTAACTATGAAGGTTCAAGTCAACTTGAAGTCAAGCGCCGCTTCGACGCGTATGTCGAGCTGCTCGAGCAACCACGGGCACTGCATCGGACGCTCTTGCCGACACGTCAGGTGATGCTCGAGAATCAGCTTCGCTCGCGTAGCAGCGGCGATCTGTGCCTCGAGTGTCGACACTTGATCTGCGAGAACCGTCGAGAACTGGTCGGACGTGGTGTCGGTTTCGATGAAGGACCGCACCTGTTCCAAGGACATTCCCGTCTCGGTGTACATCCGGATCAATGCCAGCCGGCGCAGCTCACGCTGCCCGTACCAGCGTTTGCCGCCAGTTCGCGACCGCGCGGACAGCAGTCCTTCATCCTCGTAGTAGCGCAAGGTCGACGCCGCAATTCCGAACGATTTTGCAACCTCGCCGATCGGGATCAAGTGCTCACGCATTCACCGATCGTAGGCTGAACGCGTAGGCGGTTCCGGCAGTTATGTGTGACTTGGCATACTGACTAACGGAAGGGGTCGCGTAAGTGATCTCACGGCAAAATGCTGGATGCGCTCGTAGAACGAGGGAGAGCTGTGCTGGATCCAACGCGACCTGTCGGGCCGTACTCGTCAGGAGTGCCCGCCACTGCCCTCGAAGTCCACATGCCGGACCTCGAACGCTTCGGCCTCGCCCAGTTGTGGCGTTCCGCGATCATCGCCGTCGTGTTGTCGACGTCGATCATGCTGGCACTGATCGTGTGGCCTTTCCGCAAGCGTGGACGCACGTGGGCTGACGCTGCCTCTGACGGGATGGTCGACGGCTTCATCGCTCTGGGTCCCACCTTCGTCAAGCTCGGTCAACTGGTCGCGTCGTCGTCCGGCCTGTTCCCGGCCCCCGTCGCCAATGCATGCCTACGTTGCCTCGACGACGTTCCGTCATTTCCTGCCGAGCAGGCCAGAAGCGTCGTACACGAGGACCTCGGATACTCCGTAGACGACCTGTTCGCGAAATTCGACGACGTACCTCTCGCGGCCGCGTCGGTGGCGCAGGTACACGCGTGCGTTCTGCACGATGGCCGCGAAGCTGTCATCAAGATCCAGCGTCCGGACATCTATGCGCGGATGCTGATCGACCTGCGGGCGGCGTATTGGGGCGCGAACATCCTCGAGAAGTTTGTCGAGTTCCTTCGAATTGCCAATGCCACCGCCATCATTCGCGATCTGCACAATGCAACGATGACGGAATTGAACAGCGCGGTCGAGGCCGACCGGCAAACCACATTCCGGAACAACATCAGCGCATTCGGTGACAACAAAGGAGTCACGACACCGGAGGTGTACTGGGACTACTGTGGTCCCCGCGTCATCTGTATGGAACGCATGCGCGGCGTTCCACTGGATCGGTTCGTCGCCGGTCCGGACGGCATCGACGAAGCCCGCATGCTGATCCGGCGCGGAGTGAAGGTCTGGCTCGAATCAGTCATCGTTCACGGTCCGTTCCACGGAGATGTCCACGCGGGAAATTTGTGGGTCCTCGACGACGGCCGGATAGCGATGCTCGACTTCGGCATCGTCGGCGTCCTTCCCGAGACATGGAGATCCATCCTTTCCGACATGTTCCGAGCCACCCTCATCGACGGTGATTTCGCCCGTGTCGCCCGCGGAATTCGATCCTTGGGATATGCAACCGACTACGAAGTCGACGACGATCAGCTCGGCATGCAGGTCGCAACGGCCCTGGCCCCGATTCTCGGCCGTGACCTCGGTGAACTCAAGCTCAGTGAATTGATCATGGCACTGATTCAGTTGGGCAAGCAGTGGGGTGTTGCAAGTCCCGAGGAATTGGTTCTTTTCGGTAAACAACTCGGATACTTCGAGCGATATGCGACGGCGTTGGCACCTGGTTGGGTGATCGGACAAGACCTTTATCTGTTCAAGAACGTTTTTCCAGAGGCAGTCGCCGAAAAGGTGCAGGAACTCGGCATCACCATGCCTGACGAATAAATTTGTCCTCTATTTCCTTATTCTGCATTTCGTCTGTCGGGGTTAGCCTGTAGTGACCCACCGGCCGAGGAGCAAATGTGCAGCCACTTTCTGTAGCCCTCCCGCAAGCGTCGACAGGTCCGAGGAATAACGGGCCGAGTGTCGGCACCACCCTCGGCGCCCTCATGCATTCCACGGACAAGTCCGTGATCGAACTTCTGGAAAGCCCGGAAGGACTCGATGTCGAAATCCGCTCGATCGCCCTCGTCGAGTCCTCCGATATCGACGGCACCGACAGCCGTGGTGCGATCTCCGACATCTACCTCCCCGTGGGGGTTCCCGAATCGACGTTGACGCAGTGGCTGCGAAAGTTCGAAGGCAGGCCGGCGAGGCGTCGTCCGAAGCTTCTGCTCGTCAAGAATGCGCGCGAGGCGACGACGGTTCTCACCGCCGCACGTAACATCGGGATCGCAGTGGCCACGGTACATCCGCAGGCTAGTTCCGGGCACGTCTATTCGCTCGTACTACGGCTTCTGACACAGAGCATGTACCGTTCGCGGGCCGTCGCAGGAGCTGTGGCCGGTGGTGATTCGGATCTGTTCGCGCTCTCGGAAACGATCGCCGAATTGACTGGCGGACTCGTGACGATCGACGACACGGCACTCCATGTCATCGCATATTCCTCTGCTCACGAAGGCGAAGACGAACTCCGTCAGCTCTCCATACTCGGCCGGGAGTGGCCGATTGAATACACCGAATGGATAGAGAGCAGAGGCGTGTTCGAGCATCTCAGGCGATCGGACGAGGTCATCAGTCTGCCCTCCGAGCCGAGCATCGGAGCCGCGCAGAGGCTGGCTGTGAGCATCACCCGCCCAGACCTGTCAGCGCCGACGGGTTCTGTTGCACACCAACACAATCTCGGCAGCATCTGGGTGCAGCGCGCCTCTGAACCTCTTTCCCACGACGCCCAAGCGGTATTGCGGGGTGCAGCGGCGGTCGCCGCACGCATTCTCATGCGTACCTTGGACGCCTCCAGCCGCGAGAATGCCCAAGTGCAAAGGCTGTTCGGTGTTCGCTCCGGTGGGGTCGACATGCACTCGCTGGCCGGTTCTTTCGGCATCAACACCGACGGACCGTCTGCGGTCATCGGATTTGCGACATCACTCTCGCCCGGATCGAATCTCGATCGAATCACCAACGCCTTGCGCCTGCGCGCCAGCGCATTCCGCAGCGACGCGGTCACGACGATCATCGACAACCGGATCTACGTATTGTTCCCTCAGGCCGACCACGAGGTCGCTGTCAGCGACTGGGCTTACGACACCGTGCGAGTAGTCGAGGACCGTGCGGGCATCAGCGTGCGCGCCGCAGTCGCGGTCCCGATCGCGCGGTTGCACGGCGTACCCGAGGCGCGTCGAGAGGTGGACCGCGTGCTCGATACCACCGATGATCACGAAACCTCGAAGGTCACCACACTCGCGGCGTCACGCACCGCGGTATTGCTGGGCGAGATACTCGACCTCGTTGCTGATCACGAGCGATTGCGAGACCCTCGTATCGACAGACTCGTCTCCTACGACGACAAGAACACCTCTGACATGCAGTTCACGCTCACGGCCTACCTGACAGCTTTCGGGGATGTGAAGAAGGCCGCCTCGTCTCTGAAAGTACATCCGAACACACTGCGCTACCGCATTCGGCGCGCTGAACAGATCATGGGCATTTCGTTGGACGAGCCGGACACGCGACTGCTCACCGAACTGCAACTCGCCATCTTGGGACGAACCCCGGACGAATCCGAAAAATACGAAACGTCCGATCAGTGAGATGGGCCTCGAGCCCGTCCTGAACTCTCGAGTAGACAACTGAGGTAGCCGAAGAACAACTCTCACCTCAGGAGAAACCTTGCGCACTCGTGGAGCCGTCATTCGCCAAGCACCAGGCACATACGAGGTGGTCGATCTCGAACTCGATTCACCCCGCAGCGGCGAACTCACTGTCAAGATGGTCGCCTCCGGCCTGTGCCACTCGGACGATCACATCGCCAGCGGCGACCACGGAGTCGGCCGCTATCCCATCTGCGGTGGACACGAAGGCGCCGGAATCGTCGTCGAGGTCGGGCCGAACACCGAAGGATGGTCCGAGGGCGATCATGTCGTGTTCTCGTTCCTCGCCGCCTGCGGCCGGTGCCGTTGGTGTGCAAGCGGAATCCAGAACCTCTGCGACAACGGCGCTGCCATCATGACCGGTAGCAGGCCCGGCGAAACCTCCAGTTACAGAATGTCTCTCGACGGTCATCCAGTCGCACAAACCTGCGGCCTGTCCACCTTCAGTGAATACACCACGGTCAGCACTCTCTCGGCAGTGAAAGTCGACAAACACCTGCCGCTCGACGCTTTGTGTCTGCTCGGTTGCGGCGTCGGAACCGGTTGGGGCGCCGCGGTCAACTCCGCTCAGGTGTACCCCGGGCAGACCGTCATCGTCATGGGGGTCGGCGGAATCGGAATCAACGCGGTACAGGGCGCCTCGCATGCCGGCGCCGCCCACGTGATCGCGGTGGACCCGGTTGCGTTCAAGCGCGACAGTGCATTGAAATTGGGGGCGACCCATGCCGTGGCCACCATGGAGGAAGCCACGGACATCGCGCGCTCGTTCACCAACGGCCAGGGCGCGGATTCCGCCATCGTCACCGTCGGCGTCACCACCGGAGAACATGTCGCGCAGGCGTTCTCGTCAATCCGCAAGGCAGGAACTTGCGTCGTCACCGGTCTCGGGAAGATGACGGACATCGGCATTCCCGTGAGCCTGATGGAACTCACCTTGTACCAGAAGAGAATTCAAGGATCCTTGTTCGGCGCATCCAATCCCACTGCCGACATTCCCTGGATGATCGATCTCTATACCAGCGGTAAGCTCGAACTCGACGGACTCATCACCAACCGGTACAGCCTCGACCAGATCAACGACGGTTTCGCCGACATGCATGCCGGTCGCAACCTGCGCGGAATCATCACCTTCTGAGCGAGTTCTCTCCGGACTTGACGCATACGCCAGTCCGGAGAGATCCTCACATCTGCGTCACCAGGCGTTCATGGTGTCGAGAATTTGTCCTCTGGCCATCCACAATTCAGCAGACCAATACGGCCAGGAGTGAATCCCGGCGGGCGGAAAGCTGTACGTCGCTGGGATTCCCATGGATTTCAGACGAATCTCGAATGCACGCGCATGCACCCACGAGAGCGCCTCCAGCCCCATACCTGTCGCCGTGTGGAAGTAATCGATCGGCGCAGACGGATGATCGTACGGTCCCGGGATGCCGTTGGACGACGAAATGTACATCGACAGTCCGCGAAGCGATTCCGCGTTGACGAACGGGTCGTTGCGAAGCCACCCCGATGACCACGGCGGGCCCCACATCGAATCGACGTTGTACCGGCCGGCGTCGAACATGGCTACGCGGATCGCCTCACGCATACCCGGGCCCGAGATATTGATGTAGCCGGACAGCGAGCCCGCGAACTTGAACTGATCCCGATGATGCCCCGCCAGGTTCAACGCGGCACTGCCGCCCATCGACAACCCGATGATCGCATTGTTGGTTGGTGAAACACCATACCCTGCAAGGAAGTCCGGAAGCTCGCGTGTGAGAAATGTTTCCCACCTGTACGTTATGGGCTGAGCATTGAAATTGGACGGCGCGTACCAGTCCGTGTAGAAACTCGACTCACCGCCGACCGGCATCACCAACGTGATGTTGTCGTTGCGGTACTGATCGAGTGCGTTGGTTTCGAAACTCCAAGCATTCCTGTCGTTTTGCGCGCGAAGACCGTCAAGTAGGTACAACGCGGCGTTGCCGCCCCGCGCGGCCCACTGCACCTGAACCTTGATGTTTCCCATCGAAGACGGGACCCACAACTCGTCGTAACCACCCCATGGCGCCGTATGCGCCGGAGTAGCGCTCACGGCGGTCGGACCGAACATGCCGCCGAGGAGGAAGATCGACAGCAACGCCGCTACGAGCACCCGTACCCGCCGTGTATTGCGTTCGGGCAACCTGAATCTGATTCTCTGCAAGGTTGTGTCTTTCCCCGAAACTGCGCATCAAGAAACTCGCTTCGGTAAGTGCATCGTCGGTTCCACTGTCGACGTGTTTGTCCCTTTCCGGGGGCTCCGGTGTTACAAAGTCGAGGTCATCGCAACAATCGGACAACTGTCGTGCCGAGCGAATCCAGGTGGCGAAAAGCACAATTCACGAAGCACGCTGAATGCGCTCACTCAGCCGAGTGACGAAGCGATCGCATCACGACCTGCTGCAGCACACGCTTGGTCCTGCATTCCGTCCGGTGCACCACCGACACCGATGCCGGCGATCGACGCGGATCCAGCCTTCACAGTGACTCCACCTGCAAGGAAGAGAGTGCCGGGGAGGTCGGCGATGGTCGATCCCTCGCCTTTGGTACGCTGCGAGAGGTCACTGGTGTCGGCTCCGAAAGCTGCAGAGGTGTACGCCTTCTCACGTGAGGCCTCCACCGTGTGCTGGGCTGCGTTGTCGCCGCGCACCATGGCGATGACATTTCCCGCACGGTCGACGACGGAGACGGTGACAAATCCGAGCCCGTCCGCCCGGCATTTTGCCAGGGCCGCACCAGCAGCCTTCACTGCTGCGTCGGCGCTGAGTCGATTCTGAGTGACAATCGCCGAATCGCCGGTCGCAGCAGGCAGCTGCGTGGCAGAAATCGACGTCGTGCTCGATGCGTTCGCCACCGGTGTGTCGGTGGTCGAGCACGCGGCGCTGGCAAGGATTGCGACAACCGGAACGGCGACAGCGAGCGTACGGGGAAGTCGTGTGTAAATGCGGTGGTTCATGTCGGGCACACTTTCAGTCGAATGGTTCGAAACCGTCCACTACAGCGTCGCGTCCGAGTGCGGGTGCGCACATCGGGCGCTCGGGTGACGAACCGTGCCCCGTCTGGTTGTGCAGATATCATCCGAATGGTTGATACGACGGCCTGGCACCCTCCGTAATATTCGAGGGATGAGTAACGGAGCCATGAACGCCGACGCCGAACTCGGCCTGCGCGGCCCGTTGGCATATGCGATCCACGCGTCGTTCTTCGTACTGCTGTCCACGTCAGGAGTCCGGTACGTCACAGTCCACGGGACCAGCGGTCGGTTCGGGGTGGTACTCGTCCTGGCCGTGGTCCTCGCCTTGCTCTACGCCGTGATGGCTACGGTGTCTTCGCGAGATGTGGTTCGCCAACGACTGTGGATGTGGCCGGTACTGAGCACCTGGACAGCGCTGGTCTGGCTTGCGCCGAGTTTCGCGTGGTGTGCGTTCCCCGTTCTCTTCCTCTGTATTCGTCTGTACCCGAGCAAGATCGCCTACCCCCTCGTCGGGATCCTGGGCGTCCTCGCCGGAATCGCGTTCTACCGAGTCACCGGTCGTGCCGAATTGGTGACACTGCTCGGACCTCTGTGCACCGCGGCACTGGTCGCGGCAGCGTACGGGCAGATGGAACGAGATGCCCGAGAACGCCTTCGGCTTCTACGTCAGGTAGCAGAAGCGCAATCTGCATTGGCAGATACCGAACGTGCTGCCGGCGTTGCCGCTGAGCGAGAGCGCCTCGCGCGCGAAATCCACGACACCGTTACTCAGGGACTGGCGAGCGCTCTTCTACGACTCGAGGCATCCGAACAAACTTGGAATACAACGGGTTCGCCGTCTCGAGCCGATGTCGATGCCGCAGCAGAGAACATCCGAACGAGCTTGATGCAGAGTCGCGACCTCGTCCACGATCTGGCACCGGCCAAGGGCGGTACGGGCGACTTCGACGCCTTGGTCGTGGCCGCCGCCCGCCAGTTCGTCCCGACCGTTCGGATCCGCACCGTCGGTGAAGCCGTCATCTTGCCCTCGGACGTAGCTCATGCCATCGTGCGAGTGGTCTCGAGCGCGTCCTCCAACATCGCCCGCCACGCTCGCGCCGAAACGGCGGGCGTGACGATCACGTATCTCGACGACTCCGTCTCCGTGGACATCTTCGACGACGGCGTCGGCTTCGATCCGGGAAAGCTCGCCGACCATTCTCGGTACGGTGGATACGGCCTACGTGCGATGCGAAGTCGCATCGCACAGCTCGGCGGATCGTTCACCGTGGAAAGTGCACCGGGAGACGGCACCGTCGTCGCGGCCCAGTTCCCTCTCGAACGGAGGATCCGGTGACCACCACCATTCGCGTGTTCCTCGTCGACGATCATCTGGTCGTGCGAGCCGGGCTGAGAGCGCTGCTGAACACTCAGCCGGACGTCGAAGTAGTCGGCGAAGCATCGTCCGGTGAGGGGGCGGCCACGGCGATACCGTCTGCCTCACCGGATCTGGTGATGATGGATCTGGACATGGGCACCGGCATGCACGGTGCAGAAGCGATCAAACGCTTGCGAAGCGACGGTGTCGATGTTCCCGTACTGGTTTTCACGACGTATGACACCGACGCCGACGTCGTGCGGGCCGTCGACGCCGGTGCCATCGGTTACCTACTCAAGGACTCAACGCCCGACGAGATCTTCGGCGCGGTGCGCGGCGCGGTCGCCGGGCGCAGCGTCCTCTCCCCCACCGTGGCCTCTCGTCTCGTCCAGCAGATGCAGCGCCCGCAGGAAGCGCTCACCGCCCGTGAGTCCGAACTGCTCAGCCTGCTCGCCGAGGGGATGACCAACCGCGAGCTGGGTAAGGCACTCTTCATCAGCGAAGCGACGGTGAAAACCCATCTTGGGCACATCTACGCCAAGCTCGGCGTCGATACCCGCTCTGCCGCAGTGTCCGTCGCATTGCGCCGCGACGGAATACGCTGACCCGCCCGCCCGCGCAGGCTCTACTTGATCGAAGATCCGTGCTGCGTCAACGGCATGACCTCGATGGTCATGTACGGGAACAGCGGGAGGTTCCAGAGAATCTCATGGAGTTCGTCAGCCGACTCGACGTCGAAGATGCTGATGTTGCTGAACTGTCCCACAATTCGCCACAGATGCACCCACTTTCCCTGTCGCTGAAGGTCTTGCGAGTACGCCTTCTCCGTTGCGACGGTATCGGCGCGTACTTCCGGATCCAGGTCGCGCGGAATATCGACGTCCATTCGAACGTGAAAGAGTGCCATGTTCTTCTATCCTCTAGTTCCTGGTCCAGGTCTTGACGGCGTCCATGTTCAGTTCGACTCCCAGTCCAGGTCCGGCGGGGAGGTGCAACTGACCCTCGGAATACTTCAGGGGTTCCTGAAGCAACTCTTCGCTGAAGAGCAGCGGGCCGAAAAGCTCTGTTCCGAAGTTGATTCCAGGCTCGGCGCACGCGAAGTGCAACGAAGCGGCGGTGCCGATCGGGCCTTCGATGGACGTCGCACCGTGGCACGCGATACCGGCGGCCTTGGCAATTGCGACGATGTCGCGGCTGCGCTGGAGGCCACCACACTTGGTGGTCTTGAGGGCGATGACATCGGCGGCGCTCCGGCGGGCGATTTCGAGAGCGTCGTGTGGGGTCTGCACACTCTCGTCGGCCATGATCGGAATCGGTAGTAGCCTGCTGAGTTCGGCGAGGACCTCGATTTGGTCTGCCGGAGTGGGCTGTTCGATCAGTTCGACTCCACCGTCTGCGAGCTGTGGCAGGTACCGCAGCGCCGTGAAGCGATCCCACCGCGCGTTGACGTCGACGCGGACGCCGGCGTGGCCGTCGAGCGCCTGCGCGATGCTGACGATGCGCGCGACGTCGACCGCCGGGTCGAGTGCTCCCATTTTGAGTTTGAAGCTGAAATTGAGCCGTGATTCGAGCTTTTCGTGAGCTTCTTCGATGATCTCGTCCGCCGGCGCAGCACCCAGTGCCCACGTGACGTCGACACTCTCGCGGAAAGCCCCGCCGAGGAGCGTGTGCACGGGGACTCCCAGGCTACGAGCCCAGGCGTCGTGCAACGCCACGTCGACGGCGGCCTTCGCGAATCGTGCATTGGCAACAACTTTTTCGATGTCGGCCATGATCGCGGTGATCTGATCCACACGCCTGCCGACCACCACCGGCGCGATGTACTTCTCGATGATGACCTGCATCGTCTCCACCGATTCGCCGCCCCACCACGGACCGCCCGGAACGACACCTTCGCCATATCCGATAACACCGTCGGATGTGCGAATCGCGACCAGCAATAACGGCTGCGCCGTCATCGACGTGGTGGCGAACTTGTGGGGGCGGACCAAAGGAACGTCGAGGATGGTCGTCTCGATGGAGACGATCGACAGGTCTGTCATCAAATCACTTTCTTTCGAACAGTTGTGGATCAGGCCGGGTCGAGCACGAAGTCGTACGTGACCCGGTTGATTCCATCGGCACCCGGCTTCGGACCGAGAATCAGTTCGGGCTTCGTGGCAGTTGCCACGTCGTTCTCGATCCACTCACCGTCCTTGAAATAGAGCTGCGTAGTGATCGTGCGCTTGCCGGGTGCCTTCACCATGAGGTGCAGGTGAGCCGGACGCCACGGGTGCCAGCCGGCCTTCTCGATGAACCAACCGGTGGGGCCGTCGGTCGGGATCTGGTACGGCGCAGGCTGAATCGTGGTGATCTCGAACCGTCCCGCTCCGTCGGTCACGATCGTTCCGCGGAGGTTCCCGTCGGGGATGTGCGGCGCGAAATGGGAGTAGTAGCCCTCGTCGTCCGCATGCCACAGCTCGACGGTGGCCCCATCCAACCCGTTGCCGTCGAGATCGCGAACCTGGCCCTCGAAGACCAGCTTCGATCCAACCTCGTTGTCACGCATCGGAAGTTCACACTTGGATGGCAACGTCTTGGCGTCGGCGACGTAGTAGGGGCCCTCGATGCTTCCCTTGGTGCCGTGCTGGCCGCGGTACGCAACCTCCTCGACGTTGTGCTCGAGGAAGACGTCCAGCCACAGGGGCCACTCGCCGAACTGGCCGATGTCGATGAGCCACTGCTTGAGTACGCGGTACTCGGGGTAGGTGATGCCGTGCTTGTCGATGACGCCGGCAAGTGCCTCGAGCACGTCCTTGGCGATGGCCGAGACGCGCTCGGGCGGGGTGTCCGCGCTGACTCGTTCCTGGAGGAACTTGTCGGTGGCGGCCGTGCCCGAACCTACTGCGGTGGGGCTCTCGGAAGTGGTCATGTGGTCCTCCTCGGGGCCGTATGTGGCTGTTACCGGGTGGGTGCCGTACTGCTGGGCTGAGTCGGCTTCCCAAGTCTGGTTGTACGCTGTGCGTACCTCTGTTACGCTGTGCGTACGCTTGTACTGTGCGCCCAGTCACAAGGTTTGTCAACCTTCGAGGGCACTGATCAGGCATACCCGCAGATGAAAGGTCATTCCGTGAGCGAGAACGATCGCGATTACATCCAGAGCATCGAGCGTGGATTCGCTGTGCTGATGGCCTTCGACGAGAAGAACCCCAACCCGTCGCTCGCAGATCTTGCCGCCGAAACGGGCCTCTCCCGCCCCGCGGTCCGGCGTATCCTCCTCACCCTGCAGAAACTCGGATACGTCACCGGCAACAACAGTCGGTGGTCGCTCACCCCGCGCGTTCTAAGCATCGGCCAGCACTTCTCGGCATCACATGCCCTGACCGAGGCGGCGCTCCCCCGCCTGCTGGAGATCGCAGAACACACCCACGAGTCGGCGTCGCTCGGGGTCCTCGACGGCGTCGACGTGGTCTACGCCGCGCGAGTACCCGTACGCCGGATCATGAGCATCAACGTCAGCGTCGGTACCAGAGTGCCTGCATATGCGACCTCCATGGGCCGCGCCCTGCTAGCTTGGGCGCCAACCGAAATCGTCGACAAAGTCATCGCGAACTCCACGTTCGACGCCCTCACACCCACCACGATCACCGACGAAGGCGCATTCCACACCGCACTTCGAGTGGTGCGCGAGCAGGGTTATGCACTCACGTCCGAGGAACTGGAAGACGGCCTGATTTCCCTCGCCGCCCCCGTCCGCGACGCCGGCGGAAGCGTCGTCGGTGTGGCAGCGTGTTCTACCTCGGCCGGACGCACAACCCCGGAAGCCTTTCGCGCCGACGTCGCACCGTTCCTCGTCGAGAAGGCGAATCAGCTCAGCGCGGACATGGGATACCGGAGCTAACTTCTCAATACTTCGGAAGGCAACACACCGTACTTACGCCGAAAAGACGACGCGAATCGTCCGGTGTGCGTAAAACCCCATCTCACAGCGACATCGGTGACCGTCGTCGAGTCGTCGGCATCCACCAGATCTGCGTGGACCCGCTCGAGGCGGATGTCGAGCAGGCATTCCGACGGACTCCGGCCCACGTACTGCCGAAATCCCTCCTGCAATCTCCGTACGCTGACGCCCGCCACCTCGGCCATCTCTGCTGCGGTCCACACGCGGGCCGGGTCGTCGTGCATCTCGTCGAGCACCCGCTTGACGATGCGTGGCCTGGCATGTCGCACCGCGTCCTCACTTTCGGGCATTGCAGCGAGGACGAATGCCGTGACCACGGCACCGGAGAGCTGAGCTGCCACCAGTTCGTTGTGCAGCACGCCGACCGGGCCGAGGATCTGATCCGACAGTGAGCGAACAAATTTCAGCCATCTGGCTCCGTCGTCTCCCCGAAGATCCACCTGATCAGGCAAGTGCATTCCGGGCCGGCCGAGTACCTTCTCCATCTCGCGGTCGAGGTACTGACGGTCCATCCGGACTCCGACAATTTCGCAGTCCGCGCTCCACCGCGTGATTCTTGTGGTGATGTCGGGCGGACACACCGTCGCAACGCCCTCCGTCGAGAGCACGTGCGAGCCCGCGAACACCGACTCGAGCTCGCCCGAGAGCGGGATGTTCACCCCGTAGGCACCGGGATGCTCGGATTCGACCGCGACGTCTGCTCCCCATCGAATATGAGCGATCCTCAGCGGTCCCAACTCGGCGGTGCACACCCCGACTCCGCTGGCCGCGTGCCGTGACAACGGCGTGAGCGTGTGCGGAAAATAGGCGTCCGAAACCGCATCACACGCCTCGTCCCAGTCGCGGGGAGCTGTACCGATCTTGGAGTCGACCATCGTCCTTCTTCACCTTCCAAACCCGTGACCAGCCACATTGCCGAGCATGAGCGCTGAACATCATTGAACACTGTGTCCCCGGTCACTTCCAAGAGGAAACGGATACAGGCTTCGATCGGGTGCGCAATCCGGATAGACACCGCGCTGTACGGATCGACCGAACGCCGCGCTCGCCGTACGTTCGTCTTCACTCCCGGCGCGAGTCGTCCAGCACCTCCGCCTCCCGCACTTCGCGGCACCCTCACTCACCAGCCATCCGACAAGGAGGTCCGGTCATGGAACAAAATCAGCTTCGAGGCATCTTCGGCCAATTCGCCAGCGGCGTCACCGTCATCACCTGCACCAACGCCGACGGTCAGCCACACGGAGCCACCGTCACCGCATTCACGGCAATCTCCCTGGAACCACGCCTGTGCCAGATCACGATGACGCGAAAGTCCAAGGCGTGCGGCTACCTCGGCAACGCGCCGTTTGCCGTCAACATCCTTGCCGCCGACCAAGTGGACACGGCCATGCATTTTGCCGGCCGACCGCAGCGCACCGAACCGAAGTGGATCGACGGACCGACCGCCCCCCTGCTCGACGGCGCCGCAGCAACCATCTCGTGCGTCCCGTGGAAGGAGTACGACGGCGGTGACCACATCATCTTCATCGGTGAGATCGTGGATGCGCAGTCGAGTGGCAAGGATCCGCTTCTGTTCTACCGAAGCACTTTTCACGACCTAGGCGCCACCTCGTCGACCACAGTCTGGAACGGCAGTCAGGACGACCCCCACAGCGGATGGTTCGACGCCACCACTTCCTTCACCCCGATTCATCTTCAGCCCGCACCCCAAACGATCTGAAAGGCTTTGCCATGACGACCACCGAAATTCCTCCCACCGGCGTCGACCCCGCAGATTCCGGAGCGCCACAGGTCAATCCGGCCGCCGACAGCGAAGCCAACCGCACGAAGAACTTCGCCACCCGGCCGATGACGGGCGACGAGTACATCTCGAGCCTGCAGGACGGTCGCGAGATCTGGCTTCACGGTGATCGCGTCAAGGACGTCACGACGCACCCCGCCTTCCGGAATCCGATCCGCATGACCGCAAGGCTGTACGACGCTCTGCACACGGGCGAGCACGTAGACGCCTTGACCGTTCCGACGGACACGGGCAACGGCGGTGTCACCATGCCGTTCTTCCGCACTCCGACGTCGTCGGCTGATCTGCTCAAGGAACGCGACGCCATCGCGACGTGGGCACGTATGACCTACGGCTGGATGGGCCGCTCCCCCGACTACAAGGCAAGTTTCCTGGGAACCCTCCACGCCAACAAGGAGTTGTACGCACCGTTCCAGGACAACGCCGAGCGCTGGTACCGCGAATCGCAGGAGAAGGTTCTGTACTGGAACCACGCGATCATCAATCCCCCGGTGGATCGCCAACTTCCACCTGACGAAGTCGGCGACGTCTTCATGAAGGTGGAGAAGGAAACCGACGCCGGTTTGATCGTCAGCGGTGCCAAGGTGGTCGCCACCGGATCGGCGATCACGAACTACAACTTCATCGCTCACTACGGTCTGCCGATCAAGAAGAAGCAGTTCGCCTTGATCTGCACGGTACCGATGGACGCTCCGGGTGTGAAGCTGATCTGCCGCACCTCGTACACCGAACATGCTGCGGTGATGGGCAGTCCGTTCGATTACCCGCTGTCGAGCCGCATGGACGAGAACGACACCATCTTCGTCTTCGACAAGGTGTTGGTTCCATGGGAGAACGTCTTCATGTACGGCGACGTCGACCGGATCAACGCATTCTTCCCTCAATCGGGTTTCCTGCCGCGCTTCACCTTTCAGGGCTGCACTCGCCTGGCCGTCAAGCTCGACTTCATCGCCGGACTGTTGATGAAAGCACTCGAAGCCACCGGCGCCGGCGGCTTCCGCGGAGTCCAGACCCGTGTCGGCGAGGTGATCGGGTGGCGAAACCTCTTCTGGTCGTTGACCGAATCGATGGCACGCGATCCCGAACAGTGGGTCGGCGATTCGGTGATCCCGAAGCTCGAGTACGGCCTGACCTATCGAATGTTCATGATCCAGGGGTACCCGCGGATCAAGGAGATCATCGAACAGGACGTGGCGTCAGGCCTGATCTACCTGCCTTCGAGTTCACTCGACTTCAAGAGCCCGGACGTGCGTCCGTACCTCGACAAGTACGTTCGTGGTTCGGACGGCATCACCGCCGTAGACCGCGTGAAAGTCATGAAGGCGCTGTGGGATTCGATCGGTACGGAGTTCGGCGGGCGCCACGAGCTCTACGAGCGCAACTACTCCGGCAATCACGAGAACGTCAAAGCGGAACTGCTGTTCGCAGCCCAGAATCGTGGACACGCAAGTTCCATGAAGGGACTTGCCGAGCAGTGCCTGAGTGAATACGACCTCGACGGCTGGACGGTTCCTGACCTTATCGGCAACGACGACGTCTCGTTCTTCAAGAACCGGTAGCTCACGCGGTACGAACACTGCACCCTTGGTCAGGACTAGGCAATTGCCTAGTCCTGACCTGAGACACACGATGTCAAGGTGAATCAGCTGGAGTACGCCCATGACGGATATGTTTCTCGATTCGAAACCCAGAAACTACTGTGCGAGTTGGGTTGCGGGTGGCAAGCGACGTGCAGGATCGAGGGTTCAGCGGGCAGTCGGGAGTTCGACGGCGCCGTTTTCGAGGAGAACGTGTGCGTCGATCATCTGACCGCCCCGTTCGACGTAACCCATCAGGTTCGCTCCGGACCCCCAGCCGAGCAGTCGCTGTACCTCTTCGGAAAGATCAAGCAGTTTTTCACGCGGGATTGACAGGTATTGGTTCTCTTCCTGACGTAAGCAGGCGAGGTCGAATGCCATCGTCAAGCCGGTCCGTGGCGCCTCGGACGAGTTGTTACCACCGCCGTGGTACGTAGAACCGGTCCAGATGAGGGCAGCACCGGCCCGCATCACGGTCGGCGCCGCTTCGGCTTGTTTCGGGCCTCGTTGGTCGTCCCACCGATGGCTTCCGGGTATGACGAGGGTGCCGCCGTTTTCTGCTGTGAAATCGCTGACCGCCACCATGATCTGCAGTCGGCCCTCGCGTCCGTAGTCGGGGTGGCGCCACAGAAAGCTCGTGTCGTCTCGATGGAGACGCTGGGCACCCTGCCCTGGGTGGATTTCGATTGCCTGAGTGACACCGATCTGGATATCAGGCGTGATTTCGATCTGGTCGTCTCCGACCCAGACGGACAGGGGCACCTGAAGGATCTTCTTGGCGGCCCCGTAGTAGAGCGGGTGGAGCGCGATCTGGGGCATGAGGTCGATCCGACCGAACAGCCCTCCTGCTCTTCGCGTTTGGGTTCCGGCGAAGAATTCGTCTTCTCCGTAGCCGGTGCTTTCAAGGACGGGGCCAAGTTGGGCGCGCAGCTCGTCGAGCTGGGGGGTGTCGAGGAAATCTTCGACGATGACACCGCCGTCACGGTGGATCACGTCGACGATCTCGTCGACTGTTGTTGTCGAGGGCAGGGCGGTGAGGTGATTGGCCATGGTTGTCATTGATGTCTCCTTAGATTGCGGATTGAGGGTTGGCGGAGAGTGTTTCGATTTGGGCGAAGATGCCCTTGTCCCCGTGCCCGGCTGCGCATGCACGTTGCAAGTTGTCGAGATTCGCCGTCATCAGAGCGGCGCGTTGGCCTGCTCGCTGCATCGATTGTTGCCAGGCTTCTACTGCGGCTGCGTATACGTTCAAGGTTGCCTGATCGGTCTCGTACTCTCCAGATTCGAACGCTTTGAGTGCTTCGTGAAGGAGTTCGAGAAGTTTGTCGGTCCACAGGTGCAAACTGTGGCGCATCTCCGCGATCGCGACGTCCTCGGACCGCACGTACGCTGCTGCTTCGTGGAAGGCACCGAGCGCGACGTTGAAGAATGCGCCTGCCATGGCCGCGTCGATCACGTTGGCGGCACCGGGACGGGCTCCGACATATCGTGATTGGGCGGCGATGGGTGTCAGAAGGCTCTGGACGTCCTCCCACACGTCCTCGTCTCCGGAATAGTTGATCCCTGAACTTTCGGTTCCGATGTCCTCCGGGTATGCAGCTATGGCTCCGTCGAGGTACCGAGCGCCTCGCCCTGCGATCCACTCGGCGAACTGGTTCGCTTCCTCCGGCGTACCGGTTGCGGTGTTGACGATGATTTTTCCGGCAATCGAATCTGCTTCTGTAACGACATCTTTGGCGATCTCGTAGTTCAGGAGACTGATGACGATTAGCGGGCTGGCCGCAATCGCAGATTGTGGAGATTCGGCGACTGTAGCTCCAGCCTCAGCGAGGGGTAACGCTCTGTCGGCGGTTCGATTCCACACCGTCACCTTTGTCCCGCTGCGTATGAGCGCCTGAGCGAGAGCTGTTCCCATCAAGCCGGTGCCGAGTATTGATACGTCCATGTTGTTCATCCTTTGCCTGTCGTCAGTGCACGGAAGTCGGACTTGCGGAATAGCCTGGTGCGCAACCAGTATTCGATTGTGCTGGCCGGCCACAGGGTGTCGATTCGACCGTCAGCGGATTGATACCAGCTGTCGCAGCCACCCGATGCCCATACAGTTCGGCGCATGCGTTCCTGGGTGGCGGCGTAGCTGCCTGTCTGGACGGTGCGATCGAGTTCGAGGGCAGAGATACTCTTTCGGCGCATGTACTGCACTGCCGAAGCGATGTATCTGGCTTGTGCTTCGATCATGAAGATGATCGAGTTGTGACCGAGACCGGTATTCGGGCCGTTGAGGAACCACAGGTTCGGGAACGCGGCGGATGCAAGCCCGAGCTTTGTTGCGGCGCCCTCGCGCCAACTGTCGGAGAGTTCGACTCCTTCGCGGCCGAATACTTTCATCGGTGCCAGGAAGCTGGTTGCCTGGAATCCCGTCGCGAAGATCAGGGTGTCGACTTCGTGTTCCGCTCCCTCTGAGTCAATGATCGAATGCGGGCGGATCTCGGAAACCCCCGAGGTGTTCAAGTGCACATTTTCCCGTTGCAGCGCGGGGTACCAGTCGTCGGATATCAAGCGACGTTTACAGCCGGGATCGTAATCTGGGGTGACCTTCTGCCTCAAGTCCGAATCCGGCACTTGCTGTTGAAGATTGGCGAGCGCCTGGGATCGGTACTGTTCGACGAGTTTGCGATTTCCGAGGAAGGCGCTGGCGAGCTTTTCGAATGCCCAGTAGGTCCGCCATCGCAGCCACCGTTGACGATAAGGACGCCGTGAGAATCTTTCGCGGGTGGCGGGCGACAGCGCGGCATCACCACGTGGCATGACCCAGTTGGGTGATCGCTGAAACACATGCAGGGTCTCGGTGTGCGGGGCGATTTCGGGGACGAACTGGATCGCACTGGCGCCGGAACCTATCACCGCGACACGCCTTCCCGACATGTCGAGGTCATGTCGCCACTTGGCGGAGTGGAATGCGGCACCCTCGAATGATTCCAGTCCGGGTAGCTGCGGGATGTACGGATTACTCAAGCCCCCTGAGCCGTTGACGACAACGGCCGCCGTCACTGATTCGCCGGATGCGAACTGGATGTTCCACCGGAGCCGGTCCTCGTCGAACCGCATTTCGGAGACCTCGACACCGAAGCGGATGTGCGGCAGCAAATCATACTGCGCAGCAACAGATCTGAGATAGTCGAGCAGTTCCGACCATGGCGGGAAGATACGGGTCCAGTTCGGGTTCTGAGCGAAGGAGTAGGAATACAACACGCTGGGCACATCGCAGGCTGCCCCTGGGTATGTGTTGTCGCGCCAGGTTCCGCCGACATCGTCGGCGCGTTCGTACAGGACGAAGTCGTCGATGCCCTTCTTCTTCAGTTCGATCGCCATGCACAGCCCGGAAAACCCGGTTCCGATGATCGCGATGTGGCCGTCGTTGACCCGTGATGACATGTGCTGTGCCTTTGTTCAGAGATGGATCCACGTCGACTTCGTCGACGTGAATTTGTCGAGTGCATGGATGCTCTTGTCCACACTGTGGCCTGAGAGTTTGCGACCGCCGAAGGGGACGGAGAGATCCCCTTCCTCGTAGCAGTTCACCCAGACAAGACCTGCGTCGATTTCGCGCGTGAGCCGATGGGCTCGTGTGAGATTCGACGTCCACACCCCCGCTCCGAGACCGAACGGTGTGGCGTTAGCCAACCTGACGGCGTCAGCGTCGTCAGTGAAACGGGTGACTGCGAGGATCGGTCCGAAAACTTCTTCGAGGAACAGGCGGTGCTCGGCCTGAACATCGGTGAACACGATCGGATCCAGGTACGCCCCCGAACCTGCTCGTTCCTGCAGCGAACCGTGGGCGAGCGTTGCGCCTTCTGTGTGAGCAGTTCTCGCGTGTTCGAGGACGTCCGCGCGATGCGCCCGACTCGCGACGGGCCCGATGTGGGTATCGGGATCGAAAGGGTCACCGACAGTGCAGCGCTTGATTTCCGAAACGACCTCGGCGACGAATTGATCCGCGATCGTTTCCTCGACCAACAAGCGAGCACCTGCAGTGCACATCTGTCCGGCGTTGAAGGTAATTGCCCACGCCACGGTGCGCGCTGCAACGGCGAGGTCCGGAGCATCGGCGAATACCAACTGTGGGCTCTTGCCGCCGAGTTCGAGATGCACGGGTTTCGCATTCGACTCACCCGCGTAGATCAGCAGCTGTTTGCCGACGTCCGGTGATCCGGTGAAGGTGAGACAGTCGACGCCGTTGTGGCGAGCAAGGGCAGCTCCGGCCTGTCCACCGCTACCTGTGACAACTTGCAGCACGCCGTCGGGAAGTCCTGCAGCCGAACCCAGCTGAGCCAAGCGAAGCAAGGACAACGGTGACTGTGTAGCGGGCTTGATGACCATGCTGTTGCCTGCAAGCAACGCAGGGGCGATTTTCCAACTACTGAGAGTGAGTGGGAAGTTCCATGGGGTGATCGCCGCGACCACCCCCACCGGCTCACGGCTCACCAACGCGACCGCATCGATCAGGCCGCGTGGCGACTCGTCGTAGAGTTTGTCAGCCAGTTCTCCATACCAGCGGAAGGTGTTCTCGACGGCGCGCAGCTCGATATCACGTGCCATCTGGATCGGCTTACCCATCTCGAGTGTGATGAGCGCAGCGAGTTCGTCGCGGTGCTCGTAGACGAGCTCTGCCCACCGCTGCAGTACCGCACCACGCTCGCACGCACTGATCCTCGCCCACCGGCCATCGAGAAACGCCGCGCGAGCACCTTCGACGGCTCTGTCGACGTCGGCGTGAGTGGCCAGCGGGACACTGGTTACGACGGTGTCGTCATGCGGGGATAAGACATGGTGGCGCTCACTCCCGTCACCGTTGAACCATTGACCGTTCAGCCACATAGCCGATGGCGCTTCGATTGACGTCGCGAATCGTGTCCATTCCTCGCGGGTGTTCATGTGCGTTCCGTTTCCGAGTAGAGGGTCGGCATTTTTTCCGTTTCTGGGAGGAGCGGCTTGCCGGCATGAATCGGTGGGACGCGGCCTGCCCATGGGACGGCTTCCTCGAGTTGCGCGGCCACGGCAAGCAACAGATCGTCACGGCCGGGAGCTGCGGCGAGCTGCACTCCGATCGGCAGTCCGTCACACATTCCTGTGGGGATGGAGATAGCCGGTTGGCCCGTGACGTTGTAGATGGCAGTAAAGGGCGAGTACTTCGCCAAGGTGTCCACCCACTCGCCGGCGGTGATACCCCGCCGGTTGGAGTCGAGTTCGCCGACGTGCCAGGCGGTCGTCGGTGTGGTGGGCGTGAGAGTGAGGTCGAAGAATTCGAAGAAGCTCGCCGTGCCACGGGTCAGGTGATTCTGGTAGCGGCGGGCGCGGGCGATGTCCGCCCATTCCACGGTGAATCCGTGACGAACCATGGCGGCAGTCGAGCTCTCCAGCGAGGAGTACATGTCCTCGATGGCGCGTACTCCGGTCAGTGCGCGCATGGACTCTGCGATCGACGCAGACCAGAAAGTGAGATTGAGATCCCGAAACAGTTCGGGGTCAACATCTGGTGCCGCAATCTCGACGTGGCCGCCGAACTGTTCGAGCAAGCGCGCGATGCGCATCACCTCGGCTGTCACGGCGGGGTCCGCAGCGTGACGACTGCCAGGTGATTCGGTCGACACAGCGATCCGGAGGCCTTTCGGTCGCCGGCCGACTGCTCGGCTGTAGTGGCCGGGGCTTCGACGCGGCTGAAAGTACCGGTCCCCCGGTGCGCTGCCGTGCACTACGTCCATCAACGCGGCGGCGTCGCGAACTGTCCGGGTGACCGCGAACTCAGTCGTGAGGCCGAAGAGCGGTTCATCCGAATCCGGGCCGGGTGGAACGAGCCCGCGGGTCGGTTTGAGTCCCACCACCCCGCACAGTGCGGCAGGGATTCTTATGGATCCGCCGGCGTCGTTGGCGTGCGCCCACGGCAAGGCCCCGGCGGCAACGAGCGCCGCGGAGCCACCGCTGGATCCACCGGCGACCCGCTGTGGGTTCCAGGGGTTGCGGGTAGGACCGTTCACTGCCGATTCCGTCGTTGCGCTGAATCCGAATTCTGGTGTGGCAGTGCGACAGGTCACGGACAGTCCGGCAGCGCGCCACCTAGCCATCAGATCGGAGTCACGTGTGGCGATATAGCCTGCGGTTGCTGCGCTACCGTTCTCGTTCGCTATCCCCGCCGCAGTGCACAGGAGATCTTTGAGCGCGAACGGAACTCCGCTGAAAGGACCGGATGTGGAATACGTCGGTGGTGGGTCGAGTGGAGGACCGACGGTGGCACCGAGGTGCGTGTCGACGTGGGAGATTGCAGCTAGTGCGGCTTCGCGCACTTCAGCAGGGGTTACTTCTTTCCGGTCGAGTCGACATTTCAGATCCGTGGCGTCCATGTCCGAGTATTCATGCAACTCCATCGAGCACTTCCTTTCGCGCGAGAGCGACCTGGACCAACCAAGCGAAGACGGGGTCCTTCCGGCGCCATTCCGGATGCCATTGGACGCCGACGATCGGTCTCCCGCGCATCTCCACCGCTTCGACGACACCGTCCGGAGCCCACCCGCTGGGAGTGAGGCCCGGGCCGAGCCGGTCCACTGCTTGGTGGTGCAAGGAGTTGACCTCTACGTGTGCGCCGTATATCTCGAACACCGTCGAATCAGTGGCGATCCGTACGGGGTGGGTCTCCTCGGCTATGCCCAGTCCTGGTGACTTGTGGTTGATGTCTATGGTCGGAAGATCAGGCACGAGCGTGCCTCCCAATGCCACATTCAGCATCTGCATCCCGCGACAGACACCCAGCAGTGGAGTACCGAGTTCTACTGCACCCGATATTAATTCGATCTCATACGCATCTCGACGCGGGTCACTGTCCGGGTCGGTGGGCGCGGCGTCGATACCCAGTGTTTCGGGGTGAACATCCTGCCCACCAGAGATGACTATTCCGTCGAGCCGCTCAATCAGGTCGATTCCGCTTGCCTCATAGGGAATTTGGACGACCAGGGCGCCTTCGGACGACAGCCGGGTGGGAAAATCGGAGTAGTGCATGTCGAACTCGAGATGGCGGTACCGAGGTTCGACGGCCAGGCGTTCCGCGCTCGAGCGCCGACCGGTCACTCCGATCAATGGGCGACGCGCACGCTCAGGCGAATTCGACGACGACACGATTCACCCCTCCTTCACGAAGCGCTGCGATTCCTGTGTTGATCTCGCCGAAGGGGACTCGCAACGAGATCATCTCGTCGAGTTCGAGTCGGCCCTGGACGTACAGCTCGGCCAATCGCGGAATATCGGTCGGGAATTGGTTCGACCCGAGGAGGGAGCCTTGCAATCGCTTCTCCTGGAAAAACAATTCCGACGCTGTGATCCGCAGCGGCTCGTCATCAGGAACCATGCCGAGGACCGTGGCCACTCCGCCGGGAGCGAGCATCGAGAATGCCTGCTCGACAGTGACTCTGCGGCCGATCGCCTCGAATGAGTAGTCCACCCCACCCGGACACAACGCGCGTACGGCGTCGACTGGTTCGATCTCAGCCGCGTTCACTGACGCAGTCGCCCCGACTCGAAGAGCCTGATCGATACTTCGCTGGTCCACATCGATCGCGATGATCCGGGCCGCGCCGGCTAGCCGGGCGCCCTGAATTACCGAAAGCCCCACGCCTCCACAACCGATGACGGCAACCGACGACCCTGGTTCGATGCGAGCACTGTGCCAGACCGCCCCGACGCCGGTGATGGTGGCGCACCCGAGCAAACTCGCGCGATCGAGAGGTACCGAATCGTCGACGCGGACGACGCTGTTCTCGTGCACGAGCATCTGTTCGGCGAATCCACCGATGCCACCCATTCGTCCCACTGCGCGCCCGGCCTTGGTCGTCAACGCCGGCTCGGGCCGCGAGCGGAGGCGGGAATGATTGGAGCAGAGGGTGAGTCGACCTGCAATGCAGTATCGGCATCGGCCACAAAAAGCTGTCATGCACGTCACGACGTGGTCGCCAGGCGCTACAGCCGTGACGTCTGACCCAACCGATTCGACGATGCCCGATGCCTCGTGACCGAGCACCTCCGGAAGTTCTGTTCGCCAGAGCGCGTCCACGTAATGCAGATCGGTATGACACAGCCCGACGGCTGCTGTACGTATGCGAACTTCTCGAGGTCCGGCCACGTCGATGTCGAGTTCTTCGAACTCGAGCCGACCAGGGGCAGCGTTCAGTATTGCTGCTTTCATCTTCAGACCTGTCCTCGTTGTCAGACGTGCTCGAAGTAGCGTTCGAGCTCCCAGTCGGAGACTCCTGCGGCCGGGTCTCCCCCAGTGGTGAAGAACTGCAACCATTCCCACCGGCGCGTGCCGATCCAGTACTCCACCAGCTCTCGCCCCAAAACCTCCGTCAGGTTTACATCGCCACTCAATTCCGCGATCGCTCGAGAGAGGCTGGCTGGCAACTTCGGGGTTCCCGGCGGCAATCCCCAGGCCATGACGGTGCATTCGAGGCCAGGATCGCTGTGATCGCGCAGACCGATCAGACCGCCGGCAAGGAACGATGCCATCGACAGATAGATGTTCACGTCCGCCGACGGGACGCGATACTCGACACGAGAGAGCTTCTCGGTCGTGCAGACGGCTCGAACGGCCGCACTCTTGTTGTCAACACCCCACGTGACGGTGGTGGGAGGTCCGTCGAATTCTGCGATTCTGCGGTATGAGTTCACGGTCGGATACTGGAAAGAACTGGCCGCCGCCATTGTGTCGAGGACGCCACCGATGAAGTTCCGCATCGTCTCCGACGGGCGCGAGGGCTCAACTTCATCGAAGAAGGCGTTCCGTCCGTCCTGTTGAAGCGAAAGGTTGATGTGAGCGCCCTGCCCGAACTGGTCCGGCGACCACCGAGCCATGAAGGTGATGGTGCGACCGTGCTCGTAGGCGACTTCCCGCATGATCTGCTTCGTTCGTACGTACCAGTCCGCTGCGGTGAGAATGTCGGTCGGTGGGAGATTTACTTCGATTTGGCCGTGCGCGGACTCGTCTGCCCAGCCTTCCCAAGGGATTCCGGCCCGTTCGATGCGGTCAGCTATTGCGTCCATGAGCGTCGTGTAGTCCCGTGATCTGCTCAACAGGTAGATCGCGCCCTGGGTACCGCCGAGTGGATGCAGGTTCGTGAAACGCTGTTCGCGGGCCTGCTCGATCGACTCTTCGAACACCGTGGCCTCGATCTCCACGGCCGCCTTACCTGTAAATCCAAGCTCGGCAAGCTCTTTGACCACACGTGCGAGCGTGGATCGCGAACACACCGGAAGCGGTGCCCCGTGTTGATCGACCAGATCACACATCACCGTGGCGAGACCTGGTAGTGATGCGTCGGTTGACAGAGTCGTAAGGTCGGGACGAAGGAAGACGTCGTGCATCTCACCGCGCCAATCACCGAAATCGAATCCGAGCTGAGCGGTGTTCCCGAGATCGACTGCGAGGGCGATATCAGCGAATCCCCAGCCCGATTGCGCTCCGGACTCAAACTTTTTGGGTGACAGATGTTTTCCGACCAAGGCACCATCCAACGTCACGGTTTGTGCGCGAATCGTGCGAACGGAATTGTTGCCGATCCATTCACCGAGGTTCGTCGTGTCAGACATGGAGGACCGCCTTCATTGATGCTCCCGCGACGACCGACAATTGTCGGTTCGTGCCTTTGATGTAGAACTTCCCTGCGCGCAGGGAATAGACGAACAACTCGAAACCCGCTAGCAGTCGACGTAGATCCATCTCGAGCCCGTGAATTTCATACGCATCCGTTGTCGGCCCCACGTGCACGGCTGCGCCCGTGTCGAGAGCAGCCAATGACAATCCGGGCATTCCAGGCAGGCCCGAAGCTTTCTCCCAGAATTCACACGCTGCGATGTCCAGCGTCGGTGGCTCTGGTTCGATAAGAGGGGTTAACGCGGCAACATTCGCAGTGCCCGCCAGGGGCTCGTCCTCGGATATCGCCAGTTCGTCGACGCTGATTCCGACAACAGGAACTGTCGACCCCTCGGGGCTACTGACGTGCACGCCGGTTGCTGTTCGAGTCAATCGCGCGCTTTGCGGATCACTGGTCGACTGCAGGTCGACCTCGGGGGGCATTGCCTCGAGAGCTTTCCTGCCTGAGTCGGAATCGAGAGCAACGCGCAGGCGGGTCACGACAGCTCGTACCAACGGGGGTGGGTCGAACTCCATCGTGACGGCGACGTCGGGCGCACACCGGGTATGGGATTCATCGGGTCGCGGTGGATCTGTATCCACCCGCTCTCGGATGTCGGTCATGGGGTGGTCCCTCCAGTTTCGGGGCATGGGGCAAGCGATTTGGTTGCGCGTCAGAGAGACGCGGTTTTGTGCGATGTCGCAGCTCTCGCCCTGGTGTGATCTGCCAAGCGCTATAGTCGAGCAATGAAGTCAGTCACATGACTAACTCATGTGACTGAGATTATGGCGGATCGGAGCTAGCGTCAATAGGCAAACTGCAAGAGATCCCGAAGAGCGGCAACGACGCACCCGGAACGCACCGGGCAGATAAAGGATCGACCAGGGTGTCACGCACGCTGAGTGACATCGATACGCTCGACCCCTGGAGTCCCACGACAACGAGAAGGTGAACGGTAAAGCGAATGGCGTATCTGACAGCATCCGAGCGGCGGACTGCGATCGTCAAGGCCGCCGCCCGAGTCATCATTCGCGACGGACTGGCCGCGGCGACCACCCGCCGCATCGCCGACGAAGCCGGAGTCAACCTCGCTGCGTTGCACTACAGTTTCGACGGCAAAGGAGAGATCTATACCGCCGTGGACGACATGTTTCGTGCCACCACAGTGGGATCACGCCTGGTACCGACAACTGGCTGGACACGTCAAGAGATCATCCGTTCATTGCTCGAACGCTTCCAAGATCTTCTCCACGCCGATCGGGACGTCCCGATCGCCCAATACGAGCTGCTGCTGTGGGCGCTGCGCAATCCGGACAAGGCCGAACTCGCCAGAGCCAGCTACACGACGTACATATCCGCCTTCGCCGATGAGCTTCGGCACGCAACCGACATCGCCGGCAGCGACGCCACACTGCTCGCCCGCTACACGATCGGCGCAATCGACGGAATCTACATGCAAAATCTCGCAACTGGCGCGACCGGAGTGAGCGCACCCGAACTCGACGCCATCTCGTCCGCAATCGTCGGCATCATCGATTCGATCCACCCGCCCCACTAGAGTTTTCCCGTTTCCCGCCCGGCGTTGCAATCGACAGCGCCGGGCCGCAGTCGTGCCCGTCATCATCCGAATCCCGCAGCTGCATTCAAGGAATTTCCCGGAACTCGTTGACGAACAGCAAGGGCGAAGCTAATCTCAGTCGATCGACTCAGTCATGTGACTGACATCACCATCTCCTGAGGGCTATCCCGATCCTCACACGCGCGATCGCGGCCGATCCCGGCATATAGCCCCTGCCCGCACTCGACAGTGCACAAATTCAAGGACGCACACATGAATCACTCGTCGAATAATGCTGTAGCACAGACTGATACGGAGTCCATCAACCTTGAATCCGGCCATCTCAGCCGCCTTCAACTGACCTCGCTGGCCATCTCGTCAATGATCCCTGCCGTCGGCATGGCGTCGTTTCCAATGCTGCTGGTACTCAACGCAGGACTCGGTGGTTGGGTCGCTGCTCTGCTCGCAGCGCTGACAGTCATCTGCGTCGGCAGAGCAGTAACCGTCTTCGCTAGCCGGTATGTCGCCTCCGGATCGCTCTACTCCTACGCCGGCGAAGTATTCGGGCGATGGGCACAGTCACTGATCGCAGCCTCGTTGTTCCTCGGGTATCTGGCGATGGTCGCAAGCATTTTGCTGGTCATCGGCGCGTACAGCGGTAGCTTCCTGCAATCTATCGGCATCAACGGCGGCCTCGATCGCCCTGCACAAATCGCGATCTACCTCGCCTCCGCAGCAATTGTCGCGGCGATCACCTGTCGCGGCCTAGATGTTTCGATCGTAATCGCGGTCCTACTCACTGCGATTTGTCTTCCACTGTTGCTGGCCATTACCGGGGCGAGTGCGATTCACACTGGTCTACATCTGCAGGAACAACTGACTCTCCAGGGCGCGTCCGTCAGCGGGATCGTGGCCGGCATCGCATCCGGAACTGCGTTCCTGGTCGGTTTCGAGGGGAGCGCGGCCCTGGCCGCCGAGACCCGCGACCCGAAGAAGAATGTGCCGGCCGCCGTGATGAGTGTCCCCATTGTGCTTGGAACCTTGTACGTGATCGCAACCTTCCTACAGGCACCAGGAATCACGGAGACGTCCGACCAAATCCTTTCCGGCACATCATCCCCCGCCGCCCTGGCCGAGAATGCGGGCTTACCGACCGCAATGGGACAAATGACGGACCTCGTTGTCGCCGTAGCGACCTTCGCCGCACTGATCGGATTCGTCAACTACGGATCCCGCTTCGTCGCCACCCTGTCAGCCGAAAAGCTTCTACCACAAAGGTTCACACGCATACACTCCCGATTCCACAGTCCTGTTTCCGCAATCCTGCTGATCATTCTCGGTGGCCTCTTCGGCATTTGCACTTTGGTGATCGGCGCCACGGGCCCACTTCCTTCCATCTATAACGCAGTGTCAACTCTGGTCGTCTATTTCTGGGTGAGCCCATACGTCGTCATCAGCATCGGCGCCGTGATGCTCCTCTTCCGCGAGCGCGCAGCCACCGCCGTGACAATCGCAGCACTGATCGCCGGCGCCGTCGCAACCTCATGGATCTATCTCAACGGAATCTTCTTCCCCGCACCGTCTCCGGTCAGTGCCATGTCCTACGTTGCGCTCGCAACCATCACGCCGGCCACTATCGCCTTTTACCTGATGGGGCGTCGAAGCCACGCTGACGCCTCCCAGCCGCCACCTCACCTGAACTCGGAACGAGCGACGGCCCGAGAGCAGTAGACGAACCTCAAATTCAAGCCACCAAACCGGCTTCCCCGTCGCGAGGCACGGGCCCACCGGTGCATGAAGACCACGCCGCCTAACCTGCACTGGAACTAAAAGCGGAAGCGCCGTCGGCGCCAATTTGCTCGAGTTGGATCAGTGGGCCAAAGACATGGTCCTTGAAGCCGTCGCTACGTCGCGTACGCGTCATCCTTCGGGCGCAACCCTTCGGCTACTACGCGTGCGCGGCAGCCAACAACGCTGTGGCGCATGGAATGCCCTTCGACCATGCACTCACTGATGGAGACCTTCGGATTGATACTGAGCGTTCCGGATTCCTGATCAACACCGAATTCGGAGTCCTCGGTATCAGTCCGACATCAGGACCCACATACTCGAACACCGGCCGACCTGGGCGGAAATACACACTATGCCCAGGCCTGCTGCCAGCCCTGGAATCCTGGGTCATGACTGACGCCGACGGCCATGATCCAATGTCGAGGCGTTCGACGCGGCTGATTCCGTACGCGGCAAAAGAATCGCAGGCATGTTCTCAACCGCTCAATATCGGAACGCCCTTTCTGGGAACTCGTGTTCGGGGTCATCGGCTCGCGAATGCTCGAGCGCGGTGCCCACGCCCGACATGCGAACATTCGCATACTCGACTTTGACAATCATTTACATTAAGCAGTAGATCTATACCCATGCACCTCAACACCCGCATGTCGCGGCGCCTCACCCTTGCCACATCAGTTGGCCTCTCACTCGCCCTCGTTACGGGCTGCTCGTCCGACAACAAGGACTCGGCCCCGCCGGAGACCACCACGACAACCGCGTCCGCACCCACCGAACAAGCCTCGGCAACACCGCGTCTCGCAGTCTCCTACGACGGTGGCGTCCTGGTGCTGGATGCAACGTCGCTCGACGTGGTCGGCGAGACCAAGATCGACGGCTTCACGCGACTCAACCCGGCCGGCGACGGTCGCCACGTCATGATCTCGTCGGGTGAGGCGTTCAAGGTGCTCGACACCGGCACGTGGTCCTCGGCCCACGGCGACCATTCCCACTACTACACAGCCGATCCCGCGATGTCCGAGGTCGAGTTCGCAGCCAACGAACCCGGACACGTTGTACGCCATGCCGGAAAGACCGTCCTCTTCAACGACGGCTCGGGACTCGTCGAGATCTTCGATCCGGCGCAACTGGCAAAGCGCCAACCTCGCGTCGAGACGTACACCACGCCAGAACCCCATCACGGCGTTGCGGTCGCACTTGCCGACGGCAGCCTGTTGACGACCATCGGAAATTCGGAGTCCCGCAACGGCATTGCCATCCTCGATGCCGACCGCAAGGAAATCCTGCGCAACGAACAGTGCCCCGGTGTCCACGGCGAAGCAGTCGCTGCCGGCGAAGCCATCGTGCTGGGCTGCCAGGACGGGTTGCTCGTGTACAAGAACGGAGCGATCACCAAGGTCCAGAGTCCGGATGCATACGGCCGCATCGGAAATCAAGCAGGCTCGGAGGAGTCGGACATCGTCCTGGGTGACTACAAGACTGACAAGGACGCCGAACTCGAACGTCCGCAACGGGTCTCGCTGACCAACACGACGACGTCCGAACTCAAGCTCGTCGACCTCGGCACCAGCTACACCTTCCGCTCACTCGGCCGCGGACCGCACGGAGAGGCACTGGTGCTCGGCACCGACGGCGCCATCCACGTCATCGACCCGAACACCGGCGTCGTCACCAAGAAGATCGCCGTCATAGACGCATGGACCGAGCCCACCAAATGGCAAGAGCCCAGGCCGGCACTTTTCGTGGAAGACCACACCGCGTACGTCACCGATCCCACGTCGAAGAAGCTGATCGCCGCCGACCTCGAAGACGGCAGCATCCTGACCGAGACCACCCTCGATCACGCCCCCAACGAATTGACCGGTGTCACCGGCTGATTCAGATCCTCATCTCAGGCCCCCATCTCACACCGAGATGAGGGCCTGAGCCGTTCTCGTGCTTCGCCTACTGACCAGGGAATCTCGATACCCAGGCAATCCTCGAGGTGCTACGACGCGCACCTCAGAGAATCGAAGCCGTTGTCGCCAGCTCTGCTGGAGCTGAGCGATGAGCAGGACCACGATTGACCGCGGCACAAGTCAGCTTGGAATAACTCTGCGTAGAAGTTCGTTGTAGAGGGTGTCGGTGTTCGATTCTTTGCCCCGGGTACCACCCCAGAATTGCCACTTCGAGTGGCCACTTGCCGAGAGGCGCAAGACGGGCACCGACGCGCTGGAGCCGCTGGACACCTTTCGGTGCCAGCGGCTTTGTCGTCTGAATGATCAGGCCGGGTTTTCGCCGGCAGCGACGTCGAGGATCCACGTCACCCCGAACGCATCGGTGAGCATGCCGAATCCGGGGCTCCACGCCGCCGCGGCAAGACCCTCGATGATGGATCCACCGACAGAGAGTTTGGCCCAGTAACCCTGCACCTCTTCGAGCGATTCACCGCGAACCGAGACGAAGAACGGTTGGTCGGTGATCGTGGTGCCGTTCTCACGGTGCGTCGTGCCGGCATTGGCGGTCGAACCGCCCGACTGTCCTGGGATGTCGTACGCCATCACGCTGAAGCCGTCCGCGGTTTCGACTTGGCCGAACACAATGTTCTCAGCGCCAGGCACATCCTTGGGCATTCCGAAGTCGCCGTAGGTTGCGATCGTGACCTGGCCACCGAAGACGGACTGGTAGAACTCCAGAGCCGCGCGGGCGTCTCCGCGGAAGTTGAGGTGGGTCGTTGTCTTGATGCTCATGTCTGCTCCTAGTACGAACGTCGCCCGGGTTTTCCCTGACAACGTCGACTCTTACAGCCGTATAGGACTGTTTTCGTCCTAGACTCGTCGTAGTCTCACGACATGGCGACCACCACTCGGCTCTTGAATCTGCTGTCCCTCTTGCAGACGAGGCGCGACTGGCCGGGCGCTCTACTCGCCGAGCGGCTCGACATCAGCCACCGCACGGTCCGCCGCGACATCGACCGGCTCCGGGAGATGGGTTACAGCATTGCGGCGACCATGGGTCCGGACGGCGGATACCGACTCGACGCCGGCAGCGAGCTACCACCCCTGCTGTTCGACGACGATCAGGTCATCGCCTTGGCAGTCGCTCTGCAGGCGGCGACGCTGACCGGCGTCGGCATCGAAGAGGACGCAGTGCGTGCGCTGACCACCTTGCGGCAAGTGATGCCGTCGCGTCTGCGCCATCGCCTCGACGCACTCACGTTCACCACGATTTCGACCGATTCCAGCGACGCAGACTCGGTGTCCCCTGAGGTGCTCGTAGCGATTTCCGCAGCGGTGCGCGCTCGCGAGGTGCTCCGCTTCGACTACTCGACCGGCCGCTCAACTGACAACATCGAAATAACACCCCCACGCCGCGTGGAGCCACATCATCTGGTGACCTCCAAGCGTCGCTGGTACCTCGTCGCGTGGGATCTCGAGCGAGACGACTGGCGAATCTTCCGCGCCGATCGCATCACTCCACGCACCCCGAACGGCCCGCGGTTCACACCGAAGGGGATCCCCGGCGGTGACGTGAGCGAATACGTGGCCGCGCGCTTCAAGGGATCGGAACATATCAACAAATGGCCGTGCCACGGCAAGGTCGTTCTCCATCGACCAGCCAGTTATGTTCTTCCCTTTGTCGAGGACGGCGCCGTCGAAGATCTTGGCCCCGACCAGTGCAGCCTCGAAGCCGGATCATGGTCCTGGACGGCGCTGGCAGCCTCCTTCAACCGATTCGACACCGACATCGATGTCGTCGGCCCGGCAGAACTGACCCACGCTTTCGCACAACTCGCCGCCCGCAATGCCGCGACTGCTGCGAGCTAGGCAGTCGTCGCGAATGAGATCCAGGTCTCCAACACAACCGTGCGTCCGTGGGTTCATGTAGGTTTCAAGTCCTCAGAGGACCTGAGGACTTGAAGACCTGAACGAAGGGATGCCCAAGGAGATGAAGAAGGGGCAAGTTGCGTTTCTCACCGGCACACACGTCGTGAACGATCTGTACCAGGGGGCTGTGCCTGCACTGTTGCCGTTCATGATGCTGGAACGCGGATATTCCTACTCCGCGGTTGCCGGAATCACGCTCGCCGCGACCGGACTATCCAGTGTCGTGCAACCCGCATTCGGCATGCTGGTCGATCGAAAGAGCCGGAATTGGCTGGTACCCACAGGTTTTGTGACGGCCGCAACGGGAATTGTCGTGGCCGCGATGAGCACCACCTACATCGTTACTTGGCTGGCAATTGCTTTGGCCGGCATCGGCATTGCCGCATACCATCCGCCCGCCACAAATTTGGCACGCGCAGCTGGAGGTCACTCGCAGAAGGCCATGAGCGTGTTCTCCGTGGGCGGCACGTTGGGAGCCTCACTGGCGCCACCGTTCGTCACGCTCGTGGTCGGTTCGCTCGGATTGTCCGGCGGCTACCTGCTCGCAGTTCCTGCAGTGGTAGCGGCTATTTGGTGGATCGTCGCCCAATCACGACCAGCCGGCACGGGCACGGACGCCGAATCAGCCCAATCGTTGAGTTCGCAGCTAGCAGCGAACGGTCCCGTGTCAGATGATTGGCGCTCGTTCACCCGACTCGTGCTGGTAACGGTGTGTTGGTCAATTCCATATGTGACCACGCTGTCGTTGGTCTCACCGTACGTACTCAACGGACTGAACGGATCATCCTCGAGTGCAGCAATCGTGTTGTCCTCCTTCACCTTGGCGGGAGCGGCCGGCACGCTACTGGGCGGAGTCCTCGCGGACCGTCGTGGTCGACGTGCATCCATCCGACTCGGTTACCTGCTTGCCGTACCATCACTGGCATTGCTCGCCGCGGCTCCGAACGTGGCAATTGCCGAACTTGGAATCGTGTGTCTCGGATTCGCGATGTTCTTGCCCTTCGCGCCACAGGTGACGTTGGCGCAGGACTACCTACCGAACCGCCCAGGCACGGCAAGTGGGGTGACACTCGGACTCGCAATGTCAGTGGGAGGCATCGCCTCTCCGCTGTTCGGTTACCTGGCAGATCACTT
Source organism: Rhodococcus sp. AQ5-07 (assembly GCF_009707305.1). NCBI lineage: Bacteria > Bacillati > Actinomycetota > Actinomycetes > Mycobacteriales > Nocardiaceae > Rhodococcus > Rhodococcus sp. AQ5-07. The sequence goes on from NZ_CP046099.1 coordinate 4,173,969, forward strand.
CGGACCGCGCATGGCGATCGGGACGACAACTGCAGTGCTGTTGGTCGGAGCCGTCATCGCATTCACCTTGCGCGATCGACGCCTCGACCCGGAAGACGAGACGGAGCGCGAACTGGACGTCATCGCCCTTCGATAACCCGACAGACTGCACCGTAGTCTGAAGATTCATCGGAGGACATGAAGTGTCACTCGGTGGGCCGCTCCACGGCGGTTCACCGAGTCAGTCAGGAGCAGACACATGGCAGTGCGCCAGGTCAAGCAGCAGTCACTGGTACAGAAAGCCGCAGACGAACTTGCGCGCCTCATCGGCGACGGCGAGTGGCCGGTCGGGACGAAAATCCCGAACGAGCAGGATCTGAGCACGCTCCTCGGAGTCGGGCGTTCGACCGGCAGGGAAGCCGTGCGTGCACTGATCGCGTCGGGACAGCTCTACTCTCATCAAGGATCCGGCACCTACGTCATGTCCTCGACTCCGGTCACAGAACTCGAGCGAGAACTCAAACGCTCGGACCGCCGCGAAGTCTACGAAGTGCGCAGACTCCTGGAGGTGGAAGCGGGCCGTCTGGCTGCCATGCGTCGAACTTCCGCCGACGTCAACCTGTTACGGGTGGCACTCGAAGCCCGTGAAAATGCTTCGACACCAACAGAATTTGTCGACGCTGACATGGAACTACATCGCGCCGTGGTGAATGCTGCGCACAACAGCGTGTTGTCGATGGTGTTCGATTCATTCATCGAAACGCTCCGCAACTCGGCCCTGGACGTTATCACCGACGTCACGGCACGAAACCCCCAATCCATCGACGACGAAGCCGCTGCCCACCGAGATCTGGTGGAAGCAATCGTCGCGGGTGATGCCGACGCTGCCAGCGCGGCAACGCGCAGGAACATGGACGGGCTCGACTGACCCTCTCTATCGTTGTCAGGCATGACGTCCACATCGCTCCCTCCACGGGGTCTCCGGATCGGTCTGTCCGCCATCGCGTGGCTCAACCTGCTCTCTGCGCTCGTAGGAATGGCGGGCCTGACGATCGGCAGCGGGATGGGCCTGCCTCCGGAGTGGATCGAGGGAACCGTCTTCCCTTCATATTTCTGGCCCGGAATCCTCCTCGGCGTTGTCGTCGGAGGCATCCAAGCCGCCGCGCTCTTCGCTCAGCACAACAGGTTCCGCCTGGCATGGGGCCTGCACGCCGCCGCCGGCCTGACGATGATGATCTGGATCTTCGTCGAAATCGCCATGATCCTCGTCTGGTCGCCGCTGCAAGGCATCTTCTTCACCACTGGATTGGCCCAGACGATCCTCGCCGTTCTCGCACTCGGCGCCTGGCCCCGCCCCTTCCTCCAACGAACCGACAGCCATCACGGTCAGTGACGAATTACATTGGGATAGAAGGTCACTAGGACCGACCTCGATGCTCTCCATCGCCCAATCCAGCTCGACCCCCGACCGTCAACTGAAATCTGTTCAGCCGATGAGGTCTTTCGAGAAGTTCAGCGAGTCGAAAGACCTGTTCGCTACGAGTTCCAATTGCCTCTGTGTTGCACCGTCTCGGGCGCGCTGAGACATGCCTTGGATGACTACACCGATGAACTCGGCAAGGTCCTCGGGATCGGAGTCAGCGGGTATGAGTCCGTTGGCGATATCGGCTGCGATCCTCTGCGACAGCAACACCACGTTGGCATTTCGCATGTCGCGCAATCGGTTTGCTATGTGACTGTTGGCGTCGGTCACGCTGACCGCCGCGCTGATGATCAGACAACCACCCGGACAAGACTCGTCGGTGTAATGGGACGCCGCGTCGTTCAAGAGGCGGCGAATCAATTCGGATGCCTCGCGCTCTTCGGCGAACGCCCGGTCCATGAAGTCGCCGCGAGTCGCGTTGTAGTGATCGACGGCGGCAAAGAACACTCCTTCCTTGCCGCCGAAAGCACTGTAGAGACTCGGTGGATTTATCTGCATCGCAGCAGTCAACATGGCAACGGATGTCCCCTCGTAGCCGTGCTCCCAGAAGGCATACATCGCCTTGTCCAAGGCCGCGTCTACGTCGAACTTCCGCCCTTGTCCCGGCACCCCGGCCATGCAACCTCCCAATTCCGCAGCATCTACCGATCCAAATGTGATCTATTCTACTCTTGTAGCGATCACTATGCGAATGTCCTACTGTTCTCCTCGAAAGTTCATTTCGTTCACTGAAGTACCGCCGTACTGCTGACACAGCTCGCGAACGCTCTTTCACACCGTCTAGGGGGATCGACATGCGTAGTGCCGCTTCATTCAAACTGGGTCTCAGCCACAGCGCGGCCACCGATTCGACATGGAAGGTCGAAGCGGTCAAACAGGTCGAGTATCACGTGATTGCCGCACGAAATCTGTTCGCCAAGGACAGCACTCGACTACTCGACGGGTGCAGCGCAGCGTCGCTACACCGCGGAGACCGACGCTTGATCATCATCGACGCGAACGTCGACCGAATTCACGGGGATAGAATTCGAGGCTACTTCGAACACCACGGAATACGAGCATCCTTCGTACCGATGCGAGCCGACGAGACGGTCAAAGAGTGGGGTTCTGCGGTGCGGGTGGTCGACGCGATGAACGGATTCGGCATCGACCGACGCAGGGAGCCGGTAATCGCGATCGGCGGGGGTGTTCTACTCGACATTGTCGGTTTCGCCGCGAGCGTCTACCGCCGCGGAACGCCGTACATCCGGGTCCCCACCACACTGATCGGCCTCGTCGACGCCGGGGTCGGCGTCAAGACCGGAGTCAACTACGGCATGGGCAAGAATCGACTGGGGACGTATGCACCGGCCCTGGCAACTTTTGTCGACCGAGCATTCCTGCGTACCCTCGACAACCGACACTTGTCCAACGGCCTTGCCGAGATACTCAAGATGGCCTTGATCAAATCCCTCGACCTCTTCGAACTGCTGGAAATCTTCGGGGAACGATTGATCGGTGACAGGTTTCAGGGCTCTTCCGACGAACTCGACACAGCAGCAACACAAGTCATCGCCGAGTCGATCCACCTGATGCTCGAGGAACTGCAGCCCAATCTGTGGGAATCCTGCCTCGAACGCTGCGTCGACTACGGCCACACATTCTCGCCCACGCTCGAGATGGAAGCACTACCGGAACTTCTGCACGGTGAAGCCGTAGCTGTCGACATGGCATTGACGTCTGCACTGGGTTATTTGCGGGGAAGTATCAGTGAAGCTGAACTTGATCGCGTCCTGACTGTAATGAGGCGCCTCGGCCTTCCCACCTGGAACGACGTCTTGTCCACACCGGGCGTCCTCGGCGCCGCATTGGCCGACACAGTGCGTCATCGGGACGGGCGGCAACGGCTGCCTTTGCCGGTCGGGATCGGTGGACACCACTTCGTCAATGATGTCACGATCGACGGAATCAACTCTGCCTCCGCCCTTTTGAACAGGAAGAGCGACGAGCTACGCGTCCGTGAGACGTCGGTGACGAAGGTCGCGTCATGAGGTGGGGCGGCCTCTACCTCGAAGGCTTCGGCTCATACCTACCGGACAGGCGGGAACAAGCCTCCGACATGGTGACCGAAGGACGGTTCGATCCCGTCGAACAGCAGAAGACCGGACAGACTTCGGTTGCAGTGTCGGACCCTGATATCGGCGAATCCGCGCCGGAGATGGCAGTCTTCGCAGGCAGAGCTGCGTTGGCCGACAGCGGAATCAGCAGCAACGAAATCGACCTACTCGTGCATGCAGTGGTTCTGCACAACGGCCTGGAGGCGTGGAACTGCGGCGCCTACATTCAGAACGAACTTGGCATCGACGACTGCCTGCCGATCGAGATCCGAACAGCCTGCGCCGGAGCAATCGTCGGAATCGAACTGATCGGCCGCTGGTTCGACGGACACGGCAAAGGCCTGGTAACTGCATCCGACGCTTGGCGTCTCCCCCTGTTCGACCGGTGGAATTCCGACAGCGGTCTCGCCTACGGAGACGGCGCGGCCGCTGCTGTCATCGGCCCGGATCCGGGTCCCTTTCGTATTCTTTCGACTTCCGTAGTCACTGATGCACACCTCGAGCAGATGCACCGCGGGCACGAGCGCACAAGCATGCCTGTCTACGGCACCGCCGACCCGATCGATCTCCGAGCACGGGTGGGGGGCTTCACCGAGACTCACTCCATCGACGAGTTCTGGTCACGCAACGCGGCCGCTCTGTCTCGATGCGCTGAAACAGCTTTGGGTGATGCCGCCACTCATCACGGTGACATCGCCACCTGGATCGTACCGAATTTCGGCAACGTCCTACTCCGCAAACAATGTTTCGAGCCGCTGAAGATCCGCGCCGAGCAGACCTTGGTCGAACTCGGCAGAACCATCGGCCACACCGGTGCTGCCGACCCACTACTGGGCCTCGACCTGCTCCGCCGCAGCAAGGCCCTGCACCCCGGAGACCGGATCATGCTCACCGGCATCGGCGTCGGGTTCACATGGGGATGCGCAGTCGTCGAATACACCGGATACGAGAAGGGATAGGCCATGGTGGTCGAAACTCCGCACAAATTGACGACAACGGCTCGCTCTACCAACGCGAATGCCGCAATAATCTGGATGCTCCTGGCAGTGTTCGGCGTCGGCACTGTCGAATACCTTGTGGCCGGCGTACTTCCGGACATCTCCACCGACCTCGGGGTCAGCACCTCCACAGCCGGACTGCTCGTCACCATCTATGCCGTCACAGTGGTCATCGGTGGCCCTCTACTGACGATCGCTACCACCAGGGTGCCGCGGACACCTCTCATCGCGGCTCTGATGGCTCTCTTCGTCATCGGCAACATCGGAACTGCGCTGGCACCGAACTTCGCAACCATGGTGATATTTCGGATCATCACTGCTCTGCCACACGCGACGTTCTTCGCTCTGTGCCTGGTGCTGGCGACGTCGTTGGTGGCGCCTGAATTCCAAGGGCGTGTGATCGCCCGCGTCACCCTCGGACTGAACCTGGCGACGGTCCTCGGCGTCCCCTTGGGAACTCTCATCGGTACACAACTGGGTTGGCGCTGGTCTTTTGCGATCATCGCCGTTTTCCAACTGCTGGTCACCGCTGCGCTGATCGCCTCGACGCGCAACGCCGCTCCCTCGCACCAGACCGGCAACGTCAGCTCAGAGCTACGGGTGTTCACCCGGGGCCCAGTTCTGTGGGCGATCGGGCTGACCGCTCTCAGTCAGGCAGCGCTTTTCGTGGTGTTCACCTACATCTCGCCGTATCTCACCGAGCATGCCGGCATCTCGGTGTCGACGGTGACGGTGGTGTTGTTCGTATTCGGCGTCGGGTCTGTTGTCGGCAATCAACTCGGTGGTTACTACGCAGACAAGGACCTGGACAAAACGCTGTACATCGCGTTGACCGCGCTCGCGTTGGCACTTCTCGCTCTCTTCGTCTTCGGCGGAACGTCTTGGTTTGCCTTCGCCTGGATGTTCGTACTCGGTGCTACCGGTTTTTCCATTATTCCGCCGCTCGCCTCGAAACTCATCGGTGCTGCAAGCGAAGCCCCGCACCTTGCTGCCACGGTCAACATTGCAGGATTCCAACTTGCGAATGCTGCCGGCGCGTGGATCGGCTCGATCGCTCTGTCCGGCGGCAACAGCGTTGCAGTCCTGCCTGCTATCGGGGCAGTCCTCGCGGCGGGCGCAGTACTGCTGCTGTTCGTCAGTCGGCGCACTGCTCGGAGCGTGACGTGAAAGCCATGAGAGCTGCGATGATCGACGCTCCCCGTTCCGTGTCGATCGTGACGATCGACCGTCCCAACTGCGGGCCTGACGATGTCGTCGTCAAGGTTGCCTATGTCGGTCTGTGCGGTACGGATCTGGAGTTGTTGCACGGCACGTCGTCATACCTCACTGACGGCCTTACGTCGTTTCCGCATCACTTCGGGCACGAATGGGTGGGCACCGTAGAGCAGACCGGCCCGAATATTCACGATCTGTCGGCGGGTGACGTAGTCACCGGGAGCACGATGATTTTCTGCCAGGCGTGTTCGGCCTGCGGGGCCGGACGACGCAACCAATGCTCCGATCTGCGTGAGGTCGGGCTATACGAACATCCTGGTGCCGCAGCCGAATTCCTCCGCATGCCGCGGCGCACGGTCGTTTCACTCGGTCGCGTCACAGTCGAACCGGAGCACGTTCTCATCGAGCCGCTCGTGACGGTGCTCGAGGCGCTCGACGCTGCTTCGGTGTCGCCGGGTGATCGGGTTCTCGTCGTCGGAGCGGGCACGATCGGCAGCTTGTCCATCGCCATGCTGAGTCGATACCCGATCACCGTCGACGTTCTCGAACCCCGGTCGATCGAACACCTCGACTCCGGCACCGTCACACACAGTTTCACCGATGCCACACACCTGACCGGGCAGTACGACGTGGTCGTGGAGGCGTCTGGTGGCGCCGGTGCGCTGGGTACCGCCGTAGGCGTTCTCCGTCCGGGAGGCAAGTGCATCCTCGTAGGCGTCGCGGCGCACACGGAATCGATCGATCCCGGAGCGGTTGCGCTGGCCGGCATTTCGATCATCGGAGTACGTCACGGGGTAGATCACTACCGCCGAGCCGCGGAACTGTTCCCGCTGATTCGCCCGGCATTGACCGCATTGATCGACAGTGTGGTTCCTCTGACCGAAGCACAGTCCGCATTCGATCGTCTCGAAGGCCACAGGACACGGCCGAAGGTGGTGATCTCTGTTGAGTGAGCTCGAATACACAGTGATAACCGGAGCGAGTAGTGGTATCGGCCGGGCAATCGCGCTCGCGCTTGCGAAAGAGGGTCACAACCTCGTCCTCGGATACGGCAATGGTCTCGATCGCATCGCACGGTTGGTGAGCGAACTAAATGCGCAGTTCCGCATCGACGTCGTTCCCCTGCAACTGGACCTGCGCAATGCCGAATCGACAGTCGACGCCGTTCTGAGATGCACAGATGAACTGGGTGAGATCCACTGCCTGGTAAACAATGCCGGAATCAACGATCGATCACCCGCAGATGCACTCGCCATCGATCGAATGCGCGAGGTCATGGCCGTCAATTCGATCACCCCACTTGCGTTGGCCTCGTCGGTGGGGCGCCGGATGATCGCGCGAGGTATCGCAGGATCGATCGTCAACATCACATCGATCCATGACACGGTCCCCATCACCGGCGGTGCAATCTACTGCGCCAGCAAGGCAGCATTGGCGGCGTCGAGTCGTGTCCTCGCCCTCGAATTCGCGCCCCACGGAGTGCGCGTCAATTCCGTCGCACCGGGAGAAACCGCCACCGCGATGAACGGCATCGATGACGAATCCTCGTATGCGGACATCGATCGCCCCGCTATCCCGTTGGGGCGTCCGGCCGGTGTGCACGAGGTCGCAGCAGCCGCGGCGTTCCTCGCCGGGTCCGGTTCGAGCTATCTCACGGGGACCACCGTTACCGTCGACGGCGGACTGGTTCTGACTGCAGCCGAAGCGAATGCCCGCTACGCCGTCGATCATTCTCCAACGCAAGGTCTCATGAAAGGAATCGCATGAAAGCCATCGCAATCGAAGCCATCGGCGACCCAAGCGTTCTCACTCTCACCGAGGTTGACGAGCCGACATCCGGCCCCGGAGACGTCACTGTTTCCGTTGCAGCCGCTGCCGTCAACCCTGTCGATCTGAAGACCCGTTCGGGGTTCTTGCCCATCGAGTTGCACTTCCCAGCCGTATTGGGATGGGACGTCTCCGGAACTGTTATCGCAGTCGGATCCGCGGTAACACGCTTCACGCCAGGAGACCGCGTCATCGGAATGATCGCGCAACCGGCACACCGCTACGGAACCTATGCCGAACGCGTCACCGCCGACCAGTCCTTGTTCGCACCCGCTCCGTCGAACGTCACCCTCGAGCACGCTGCTGCGATCCCACTCGCAGCGCTCACCGCTGTGCAATGCCTCGAGAAACTCGACCTTGCACCAGAATCCACGGTGTTGGTGACCGGTGCTGCCGGCGCGGTGGGCCGAATAGCGTCGGCGCTGCTGATCTCGCGGGGACACCGCGTCGAAGCCCTCGCTCGCGAGAGCGACACTGACGAACTCTTGGCCCTCAGCCTCAGCCGGGTCATAGCGAGTCCCGTCGACCTGCCGCAGAAGGAGTACGACGCCATCGTCGACACGGCGGGTATTGCCGAATCCGTCGACAGTGTGCGAGACGACGGCGCCTTCATCTCCATCGACGACAACGAGCAACCCGCACCGCAACGTGGAATCACACCGGCGAAAAGCTATGTCGACGAGGACGGCTCGGGCCTCGAATCATTCGCCGAACTGGTATCGACCGGTTCGGTCACCGTCCCTGTCGCCCGAACATTCCGGTTCGACGAAGCACCCCAAGCCCACGCTCTGCTGGCCGCGGGCGGAACCCGAGGAAAGGTACTGCTGATCCCATGACCGTGACCGCGAATGTCGAAGATGCCTTGTCCACAGTCGGTGTCACCGTTCCCGATGCGGACGCCGCCGCCAACTTCTTCGCTTCACTCCTGGGTGCGAACCGCGTCGTAAGATACCCCGGACGTGTCTCCGTACCGATCGGATTGTCGGGGGTCGTGGATTTCGTATCAGCGGATTGGCCCCATCAACCCCCACCGCGGTTGGTCGACATCGGTACCAACCATCTCTGCTTCACTGTCGGCGATATCGAACTCGCTGTGAGCTACCTTGATTCGCGAAGCGACGTGACAGTCCTCGGCGACGTGATCGAGGTACCCGAGGGTCCGATTGCGGGCAACAAGTGGGTGTACTTCCGGTCGCCGTGGGGCGATCTCTTCGAACTTCAGCAGTGGCCCGAGGAGCCGGGATACTTCCACGAGACCCAGGCCCGACTCCACCACAGACGAGAGGACATCGCGTCAGCCCTTCTCCCGACCTGCCGCGGTTTGGATCACACGGGCTACAGCGTCCCGGACCTCGACGCCGCGATAGCGCGTCTGGTGACCGCCCATTCGGGAACCGAGGTGCTCCGCACCGACATCGCAGCGGATCGCGGGTTCATGACGGCACAGTTCGATCTCGACGTCGAAGGAACGTCCCGGATGGCGATGGTATCCGTCGGCGACTTGAACATCGAGTTGTTCGAGCACCACATCGGCCGGCAGGAGGCCCCTCGCCCTTTGACCGCCAACGGGGGAAACTTCCTGACGTTCCGCCACGGGGGCGCCGCGCGACTGATTCCGAGTTCGCTGTGAAGTACGGAATCAATCTCCCCAACTTCGGGCCGCAGATCGACCCCGAGGGGATTCTCGCGTGGGCCCGGACAGCGGAAGCTGCCGGATTCGACAATGTCCTACTCTCGGATCACGTGGTGTTGACCGACGACGCGAATCGCCGCTCTCCCGCTCCGTTTTACGAGTGCCTGGCCACGCTGTCCTGGCTCGCAGCGGGTACCGAGTCGATTCGCCTGGGCAGCGGCGTGCTGATCGGCAGTCACCGACACCCGGCCCACCTCGCCCACGCGACCGCGACGATTGATCGACTCAGCGGCGGACGGTTGATCGTGGGCATCGGGGTCGGCTGGACTGCACAGGCTTTCGACGTCCTCGGCGTTCCGTTCACACGTCGAGGCCGACTGACGGATACCACTCTCGAAACCCTGATCGCAGCGTGGACGTCGGAGACATACGACGCACCGGGCTCGGCCGGAACACATCGCGTGCACAACGGACCTCTACCGCTGCAGCAACCACACCCTCCGTTGTGGATCGGCGGCAACGGACCCGCTGCGATCGACCGAACCAACAGATTAGGCACTGCATGGCACCCATTGCACCCTACCCGGGGCCTATGCATCGCTGGAGTCGCTTCACTCGCCCCCGGGCGTGAGTTCGTCCCCCGCATCTACTTTCTCCCCACCGAAAGATCTGTCGAATCACCAGACCGTCCACTCGGGTACGGAACCATCAACCAGATACGTGCCGACATCGATTTTCTGTCTGAGATCGGTGCACAGACGATTGTGCTCGATACCGATCCTGGCGACCAGCGACTGCGCCGCTCAACCGACCACGATCTCGATCTGATTCGCATTGCCGGCGAAAGTTTGGGAATGAGTCGGGTAGCCGTCTTATGACTCTGCGGCCCAGCTTGATTCGACAATCCATTTCGACCTCGGCACTGCTGTTCGACATGGACGGAACCCTCGTCGATTCGCAGGCGTCGATCGAGGCTGTCTGGTTCGAATTCGCGGACCGGCACGGCGTTGATCGGGCGGTGGTAGCGCAGGCACTTCCAGGCCGCATCGCTTCCGACATCATCGTTCGGGTTCTCGGTAATCGAGCAAACGTCGAATCCGAACTGAACTGGATCAGGCAAAGCGAAGAGCAGAACTCGCACCCAGTTCGCGCCATCGCCGGCGCCAAGGACTTTCTGGCGTCTGTGCCCCGGGAGCAATGGGCGATTGTCACGTCGGCCCCTCGATCGATGATGGTGCGAAGGCTCACTGAAGCGGGCCTCCCGCTTCCACACGCGTCGGTATGCGCTGAGGACGTGCGCGCCGGCAAGCCAGATCCCGAGGGCTTTCTTGCAGCGGCGGCGCGCTTGAAGGTTTCCGCCGACTCCTGCACCGTATTCGAAGACTCCTCGGCCGGCATGGCTGCTGCGGCCGATTCCGGCGCATCATGCGTTGCAATCGGAGCCGAGCCCGGACGAAACCTTTTGAGAGTGAATAATTTTACTTCACTACGACTCTCCCGAGAGAGATCGGAGCTCGTAATCGACGTGGTACCGGAACTATGACGGATACCGTATCGGTCGATCTGGGAGGTACGTGGCTACGCATCCGCAGCGGTGAGCGAACCGAACGGCTGCCATCGCCCAGCGTGCTCCGACAACCGTCTGCCACTCCCGATCAACTCCTGCGCGAGCTGATCGAGACACTGGATCGATATCTACCGCCGGGTGCCGCAGTGAACATGGCGTGCGGGGCCGCGCTCGACGAACAGAAGGGCGTCGCCCATGGATCCGGCCCATTGTGGGGCGGCACTCCTGCCGGTGAGATTCCGTTGCTGCGCCTCCTCGAATCCCACCGCCCGGACGTTCGATGGACACTCGTGAACGACGTGACGGCAGGGTTGGCGTCATTCGCTCGTGGGTTTACACGTCCCACCGATCGGCGCATCGCCTACCTCACCATCAGCAGCGGGATCGCACTGCGGATAGCTGATGCAAGAGAGGGAGTGATTCCAGTGGACGCATTGGGGTTGCAAGGTGAGGTCGGCCACCTTCGTGCAGTGACGTCGGGGCCGGATACAGTGCGACAGTTGCCCTGCGCATGTGGAGGCATCGGACATGTCGCGGCGATCTCGTCCGGCTCGGCGTTGGCTGCTGTCGCCTCGGCTCTCGAATTGCCCTATGACAGAGATTCGTTCGGTCCAGCACTCGAGTCAGGCGCCCCTGGTGCATCACTTCTGTTGAGCGTGGTCGTCGAGCCGATCGCCGAGCTGGTCAGAACGATGATCGCCCTCGATCCACGACTGGATCGCATCGGGATCGGTGGCGGGCTCGCCGAAGGTCTGTCCGAGATGTACGAGAGGGAACTTTGTTCCCAACTCGCCTCGGTGCGATCGTACGCGGACACGTCACTGACTCCCGAGAGAATCCGTAAGACGATATACCTGTGCCGTCCTCACGACATCGACACCCTGTCCGGTGCCGACGATATTGCCGCCGGTCGCCTCCGCGTAAGCAAGCTGTGAAAGAGGATTCATGACAACGCAACTCACCCATCGCGCAATCGTGAGAAGGGGCAGTCGGTCGAGCGTCGAAAAGCGGCCGACTCCAACTCCCGGACCCGGCGAACTTCTCGTCGCCCCCGAGAAAGTCAGCCTGTGCGGGACTGACATTCAGATTGTGCGCGGAGACAGGGACGACCCCTCGCCCATCGTCGGCCACGAAGGCGCTACCCGCGTCGTCGAAGTGGGCGACGGCGTCACCGGCTTCGAGGTAGGTGATCGAGTCGTGGTCAACCCGACGCATCCGCATGATTCATCGTTTCTTCTCGGCCACAACGTCGAGGGGTTGTTTCAACAACGCGTCATCATCGGCGTGCCCGCGGTGAGTGGAGGGTTGGTCACGCCGTTGCCACTGGAACTTTCCAGCGCACGCGCTACTCTCGTCGAACCGTACGCCGTCGTCAGGTACGCGCTCTCCTGCCTCTCCCGTGAGTCACCGGGGACGCTGCTCATTTTCGGCGACGGTCTCATCGGAAATCTGGCTGCGGCCCTCGCACCCTCCGTTCTCTTCCCAACCGTCCGAGTAGTAATGGTCCACCGCACCGAACTCGGCATGGAGTGGACGACAAATCACTTTCCATCCGTGGTCAACTCGCTCGCTACCGAGAACTGGGTACGCGAAACCACAGGCTCGGTCGCCGTGCTGGTCGCGACTCACCGCGCCGGCACAGTAGCGTCGATCGACACCGCTCTGGAACGCCTCGGCGATCGAGTTGTCTCCGTGCATCCGATTGGTGGAGTGCCGGCCAAGGCCACGTCCGATTTGTTACCCGGGGTGGACATCGCCGGGGTGCGACAAGCCAACACGGGTGGACCGACACCACCCGCGATCACGACGTTCACCAGGGGCTCTCTGCGCGTTGCCTTGACGGGCAACAGAGGAGTCACGAACCACCAACTCGCCTCCGCTGCAGCTGCATTGACGAGCGCCGACGACACGATCGACACGCTACTCACACACCAACTCGGCATCGATGAGGGCACCGCATTGATGAACGTGATCTGCGAGAAACGGACCCGAGAGGTGGACGGCGAGTTGGTGATTCGATTGGTGGTGAATCTTGCGGGTCATTGAAGGTATTTGATCCGACGAACTCGGGGAACAACCAGCCAAGACCTCCCGCCCGAGATCCCCCACGGACTCGCATTGCTAGTGTTGATGACGTGTTTGCCACGGGACCCAACGCGCTGACGGTAAAAGGCCAACCGACGCTTCAACACATAGATTTCACCTTTTTGGATTCTTTTCGATTTCCCGACCGGCAGGGCTTCCCCGATTCATATCGCGCATTCATCCGGCACGCAGGGTGGGCGCGGACCTTCGGACTCTGGCTCATCTATCCGCCCGTCCTTCCCGGATTTGCCGACGGCTGGCAAGGGCGCGCCCGCAACCTCACCGCTCATCTTCATTCGGTCTACACAGAAGGACAGGATGACGAGTTCGATTGGATGATCGAACCCGACGGCGATTGGTCACTCCCCGACTCGCTGCAGGTTTTCGGATGGAGCGAAAACGGTGACGCCCTCCTGTGGGACACAGCATCACGCGACACCGACGGAGAGTTTCCGGTTTGGGAATCGCGATCGTTCAACTCCCTCCACCGCCTCGGCGGGAGCCTCTACGAAGCACTTCCGTCCATTCGCACCCGGACGGCGAGCCTGTTCGGACCCCGCGCCTACGACATCGAGCCACTCCAGCCCACCCAACTCTGACGCGCGACCCAAATTATCGAAAGGCCGCGGGCACAGCCACTAGTACGACACCTACGATGACGACCAGCGACAGATAGCCGAGAACGAGGCCGGCCACTGCCAATCCGCGCCCACTTTCGCCGGAACGGCGAATCTGGTTCAGCGACACATGGCCCACGGGAATAGCAAGAACCCCACCGAAGATTCCAAGTACCAGTGCGACGATGGCCAAGGCATTCGTACCGCCGACCACCCCTGGCGGCGGCGACACCCCCTGCCTGACAGGCCCGAATGCCGAACGAAGGCTCCTCCCTAACAGCAGCGCCCCGACCATATACAGCGACAGTCCCGCCACTGATCCGGCTACCCAGGCTCCACGAAACGCCGGCCCGTCGACGTCGAGGATCCTCCCCGCCGCCCTTACCCCGGATCCTGCTGCACCGACCGCGATACTCAAATTCACTGCGCCAGGAAGAACGGCAAGCAAGGCAATAGCACCGATACCAAGCGAAAATGCCGGGCCACCTCGGCGCCGCCACGCCAACGAACTCATCAGCGCTGCGAACAAAGTCACAGCAATGCCTAAAAGCCCAGTCACAAATCCGACAACGACTCCCGTCTCGAAGTCCCCACCTAGATGACGAGCAACCCACTGTGCCCAGGCCCGTGCGAATGGCGGCCCGAGCGTCAGCGAGGCAACGACCGTTGCAACCGCAACACACGCCACGACACTGACGACCCGCAGAATCCACCCCAGATAACCGGAATGCGAATTATTCGGCGCAACAGTAGTTTCCGAGTCGATCACCAGGATTCCTTCGTTCAGAGTGTGACAACAGAACGGCTCTAGCCGTCACTCCACACAGAACCGTGGCCGGACCGGCTCACTCATCTGATCAAGTTCTGGTGCCTGTGTCTGTAGTTCGTTCGCACGACCAAACCCGCGATAGCAACGATTACACATTTATGTTAGCGTTGTTTTCATGAGTTCGAGAGCAAAGATTCTGGCAGCAGCAACCGAGTTGCTCAACACCTCCCCCAACGGTGACATCTCCACCCGTGCCGTGTGCGAGATGGCCGGCGTCGGCGCCCCCGCGCTCTACCGTCAGTTCGGCGACAAGGACGGACTGCTCGCAGCCGTCGTCGAGGCAGGATTCTCCGAATACCTCGAAGGCAAACGCGCTGCGACACCTTCCGATGACCCCGTCGCCGATCTACGGGCCGGCTGGGATGCGCATACAGCCTTCGCGCTCGCACATCCCGCTCATTACCGACTGATGCACTCACCTTCCGCCCAGAGTGCCGACACCGCCTTGCAAGCCCAGGCGCTACTTCGATCCGTTCTCGAACGATGCGCTGCGGCAGGCGTTCTGACCGTATCGGTCGACGTGGCTACGCAGATGGTGATGTCCGCCAATGCGGGTGTCGCTCTGATGCTCGTCGTAAGGCCGGAACAGTACCCCGATCCGACACTGTCACAGCGAGTTCGCGACGGAATCATCGCGTCCATCATCGACGAGTCCGACGCCCACCCGGACGCCTCCCTCAACAGAGTTGCATCCACTCTCGACGCTCAACTCGCCGCCGCAGATTCAACTTCCCTCTCCACCAACGAAGTCGGCCTACTACGGGAGTGGCTCCGCAAGCTGTCCGATGCACCCAAACCAGTTCAGGAGTTACATCATGACTGACACCACCATCCGCGTCGCCATCGTCACCGGAGCTTCCGGCGGCATCGGGCGAGAGACTGCCGAGAAGCTCGCCGCCGACGGAATGGCTGTCGCCGTGCACTATTCAGGAAACCTGCAACGCGCCCAGGAAACAGTTGACACCATCGTCGCAGCGGGCGGTCGCGCCATCGCGGTGCATGCCGACGTCGCCGACGAAGGTGAAGTCGCGACCCTGTTCGATACGGTCGAGGAGGAGTTCGGGGGCATCGACGTCGTCGTCCATGCAGCCGGAATCATGATTCTCTCCACCGTCGCAGAACTGAACTTCGACGATTTCGATCGGATGCATCGGACCAACGTCCGAGGGACCTTCGTGGTCGACCAGCAGGCAGCCAGACGTGTCCGGACCGGTGGTGCGATCATCAATTTCTCCACCTCCGTGAAGAAGCTGGCGTTTCCGACTTATGCCGCGTACGCCGCCACCAAAGGTGCTGTCGACGCGATCACTCTGGTTCTCGCGAAAGAGCTACGGGGACGCGATATCACGGTCAACGCCGTAGCTCCGGGCCCCACGGCCACCGATCTGTTCCTGGACGGGAAAGACGAAGCTACAGTGGAGAACCTGTCCAAGCTGGCTCCCCTGGAACGCCTCGGCACACCGGTGGACATCGCGGAGGCTGTCGCGTTTCTCGCCGGCCCAGCTCGTTGGGTCAACGGCCAGGTCATCTACGTCAACGGCGGCGTAATTTAGCAAATCCATCGTCTAAGGACCACACCTTGGCAATTCCGACAAAACAGTCAAACTAGTCGACTTTGGTTGTAATGTGCAAACAATGGAAAACCAGGATCGAGGGTCCGCCCGGACGTCACGACGACAGTTCATCAGCGTTGCAGGGCTGGCGGCAACCGCCGTCATAACCCTCGCGACCTCCTCGACCGCCAGCGCCGCCGGCCCCACGGCACCCAATCCAGGTTCGCGGGTCGGCGATCCTGCGGAAGCCCAAGCGGTACAGCGCGTCGCAGAGACACTGCTGAACAGCGGAGTCCCCGGTCTTGCCTTCGCCATCGTCAAACCGGATGAGAAGAACCGCAATGCGAGTGTCACCACTACGTACCACTACGGCCAGGCCGACGTCGAAAACGGCGTGAGAGTCACTCCACGAACGCAATTCGAGATCGCCTCGGAGACCAAGACCTTCACCGCTGCACTACTGGCGAAACTGATCGCTCGGGGAGAAGTCGGATTGGACGACCTGGCGAGCAAGTATTCGGACGGCAACCCGCTGCCAAAAGGCAGCAGTGGCGAGGAGATCACGCTTCGCCAATTGGTCACCCACCGTTCCGGTCTTAGCGACGACCCACCCAATCTCTCGGCTGGGTGCGCAGATCCCACACAATCGTGCGTGGACGAGAAAGCGAAGTACACGAGAGACATGCTCTGGGAAGGACTCCGGGCTCCCGGGGCCTTGGAGTTCGCCCCCGGTAGCCACTGGCTGTACTCGGACTTCGGGTTCGGACTGCTCGGCACACTCATGGCAGACAAGATCATTCCGGGACAGGAGAAGCCGCCTTTCGCGGCAGCAGTTGCCCGCGAAATCACCGACCCGCTCGGGATGATGGGTACCGTGATCGAGACCAAAGCAACCGACCTGGCCGTTCCGTACTACCTCGACGGCACAAGAGCCCCTCTGTGGAACAACACGGGTGCGATCGCAGGCGGGGGTGGCCTCGTCAGCACCGCCGAGGATATGTCGATCTGGGCCGCAACAACTCTCGGCTATGGCAACAATCCGCTCAAACCGGTCCTGACCTCGATGCTCGAGCAGATCGACACGCAAGCTCCGGAGAATCCTGCATTCGGAATGGGAATGGCGTGGCAGCTCCAACCCCCGACGCCGAACTTCCCACAACGGTTCGCCAAGAAGAACGGAGACAGCTCGGGATCCAACTGCATCACCCTGTTGGTTCCCGACAGCGGTTGGTCGATCACGATTCTTGCGAACGGTGGAAATGCGGCGATGATCGACCCTGCAGCAGTGAACCTGATGCATGATCTGGTTCCGAGACGACCGATATTCGGTAGCTCGACGGGAAGTTCGTCGGGCAGCGACGCCGGTTTCCAGACCGGGTCATTCGGATAGACCCACTTACCCGCGGGCGCTACATCTTCGTCGAGCGTGCCATCACGAAGCAGTAGAGCCCGTAGGTGATGATGCCCAATCCGGCAAGGATCAGCAGGGCCACTCCGTACGGCTGCGCACCCAGCGTCTTGAACGCTCCGTCGAGTCCGGAGGACTTGCCGGGTTCGGAACTGTTGACCGCGAGAAGAACCAGAACGCCGACAGCCGCGATGGCCAAGCCCTTGGCGACGTACCCGACGGTTCCGAGTCGGCGCACGAAGTTGCTGGGTGTGCCTTTCAAATCATCCAGGAAGTTCTGGCTCGCGCCCTTGTACACGTGGTAAACACCAACAGCGATGATCGCGATCCCACCGATCACCAATGCGATAGTCCCCAGCGTGTTCTCCATCAAACGCGCCGTGATTCCCGCACTCTGACCGCTGCTGGACTTCCCGCTTCCGCGGGCGAATCCGAATGCAGTGAAAGCAAAACCGAAATAGACGAGCGAAATGCCCAGAGCCTTTGCGCGGTTGAAGAACTCCTTCTTCTTGTCGTCCGAGGACGGCGACGACGAGCTCCCCAACGCAGCTTCGGCCAATCTCCACAACGCCATGGCAAGGAAGGCCACGACGCCGACCCACAGAGCAAAGACACCCCCTGGTTTTCCTGCCAACTCGGCCATCGCACCCGATTGGTCCGCAGACCCGGATCCACCGAGAGCAAGGCGGATCGCGATATATCCGATCAGCAGATGAACCACACCGCTGACGACAAATCCTGCGCGGGCAAAGCGCTCGAAGACATTGTTCTGTGCGACGTCAGCCGCCGTGGACGTGACACTTTTCTGGTCCTGCGGTGACGATTCTTTGTTCATCATGATCGTCGAACCATATACGGGCAGACGCTTCCCTCGAACGCCTGCATCAAGTGTTTCGAGATCAAGGGTTTCGAGGGTTCTGATCCGGCGTCGACCGCGGTTCTTCGGGGTTGGGAACCTTGGGGTCGATCGTGTCTGCATGATCTCGTTGCTGGTTCAGTTCCTCGCGAGAGCTCGTCGCCTCTTTCCGATGTTGCGCTGCATGATGTTGCAGCGCAGACGCTTCCGCCGCCTTGGCGTCGGCCTCTGCCTGCACCATGCGCGCTTTGGCTGCTGTCTCTTCTGCCCGCGCCTCGCGCTCGCCTACTTGCAGCGACTTGTCTGCGACGTCTTCGCGGATCTGTTCTGCCTCGATGTGACGACGCTCGTCGCGCCTGTTTCGCGCCACCCACAGGAGTGCGGCCACGATCGCTATCACCACGACCACGGCAACAATTATCCAGATAATGCTGCTGGTACTCATACTGCGAGAGGTACCCACCTGGGACTTTCTCACACGCAGGCAAAGAAATACGCAAAAATTACAGGTCGGTCGGATGCGTGTTGGCACCGCACAAAACGACGCACAATTCACCGTCGGACGGCGGCGTCACCGTTCCGTTCAGAACCGGAACCATTGCTGCCGCGGTTCCCAACTCCACCAGGATCCGGAACTCCCGCCACAGGAACGCCCGCGCCTGCCGGATCGAATCATCGTCGACCACAACGCTGTTAACCGAACTCTCATGCAGCGTCTCCCAGGCGATGGCGCCAATCCGTGTGGCCCCCAATGAGTCCCCGGCGATACTGTTCACTTCGATATCGATCGGACGCCCCGCATCGAGCGAGGTGCGCAAGGTGGCAGCCCCGGTCGGCTCGACGGCTACCACTTGATCTTCGGGACGAGCCGCCGCGACGATTCCAGAGACCAACCCGCCGCCGCCGACTGCAACGCAATACGTGATCGGTCCGGATGCGTCGTCCTCGATCTCGAGAGCAATGGTCCCGGCTCCGCTGACGATGTCGGGCAGGTCGTAGGCGTGCAGTTCGAGCGCACCGCTCGAGCGTGCGATGTCCGCCGCAGCGGCAGCAGCGAGTGCATACCGGTCGCCGACCTTGTGAACGGTTGCACCCAACTCCCCAAGTGCCTTCACCTTCGCTTCGGGCGCTGTCTCCGGCACCACCACTGTGCAGGTGAGCCCTCGGCGCCGCGCGGCCCACGCAGCGCCGATCGCAGCGTTGCCGCCGGACGCGATCACCACGCCTGCGTCAGGCATGGTGCCGTCGGCGACCGCTCGTTCCACGGCATTGAGACTGCCGCGCACCTTGAAGGAGCCGCCGTGTTGGAGGTACTCGAGCTTGAACAGAACCGGCACCTCACCGTGTGGTGTCGGCACCGCAGTTCGAAAGATGGGAGTACGCCGCGCCAGTCCTGCGATACGAGTCCGCGCAGCTTCGACGTCCGAGCGCTCGATTGCCAGCGGACCTGCGTTGTTGTCGGCGGTGAGAGTCATGTACCAACCCTACGGTTCGCAACTTCGACCCGAAGCAGTCGGCCCATCGTCATCAAGATGTCTGTTTTTCACCAATTACTGCCCGCATCTGACCGAGACATCGACCTTCCAGGTGAATAAATTTACTACTACAAGCACAACGACGACATCAAGGAAAGGCACACGCCATGTCGAAGATCGCAGTATTCGGTGGAAACGGTTTTGCAGGAAGCGCAATCGCGAAGGAAGCCGCTTCACGCGGCCACGAGGTAACCGTCGTCGCTCGCAGCGCGCAGTCCGGAACCGACACGAATGTCGTGCAGGGTTCGGTTCACGACAACACGATCGTGGAGCAGATCACGGCAGACAACGACGTCGTTGTCGTTGCCATCCCCGCTCGCGAGATCGACGGCAAGCGCCTGCTCGACGCCGTCACTCCCCTCGCCGATGCCGCCGCACGCAACGGTGCTCGCATTGCCGTAGTCGGTGGCGCCGGCAGCCTGTTGGTCGCCGAGGGTGGGCCGCGCGTCGTCGACACCCCCGACTTCCCGGACGCATACAAGGGTGAGGCGCTCGCTCACGCCGACGTCCTCGACGCGCTCCGCGCGACCGACAGCAATGTCGACTGGTTCTACGTGAGCCCGGGCGCAGCATTCGGCGCCCATGCCGGCGTCGCTCCGAAGGGGTCCTTCCAGGTGGGTGGCGACATTCTGCTGACGGACGCCGAGGGTAACTCCGCCATCGCGGGCGAAGACTACGCCCACGCTTTTGTCGACGAGATCGAGACTCCGGCCCACCGTCGCCAGCGTTTCACCGTCGCACACTGAACATGAGCAACCTCCGTAGGCGCGCAGCCTGGATCACTGTTCCCGCTGCCGCCGCTCTCCTGCTCACCGCGTGCTCCAACGACGCGGAATCCGCAACGCCCAGCAGTTCTACGACGTCCACGAGCGTTGTCGCCCAGCAGGGCGATCAACTCGAATCCAACAAGACCGTCGTCACGGACTTCTACGAACTGGCGTTCAACGGCCGTCAGGTACAGCAGGCCGCCGACCGATACCTTGGCGACGTCTACATCCAACACAACCCCACCGCCGCCGACGGGGCAGCCGGATTTGTCAGCGGCATAGGCGGTTACGTCGAGGCCACACCCGGATTGCACGCCGAGATCACTCGTGTTTTCGCCGAGGGCGATCTGGTTGCCCTCCAGTCTCACACCACGTCTGCACCCGGCGACCGCGGCCAGGCCGTGTTCGACATCTTCCGCGTCGACAACGGCAAGATCGTCGAACACTGGGATGCCATTCAAGACGTGCCGGAAACGTCCGCAAATCCGAACACGATGTTCGACGGACCCACCTCGTCGCCGTCCAAGTCGTCAGAAGTCTTGGAGCGCAACACGGCCAACGCGTTGACGTTCCTGCAACTCGCCTTCAACGAAGGCAAAGCCGCCGAGGCTGCCGACCAGCTGGTCGGTCCGACCTACACCCAGCACAACCCCTCGTTCGCTGACGGCAAGGACGCATTTGTCACCGCACTGGCCGGGATCGAACCCGTTACCGGAGACAAGGCCACCAAGTTTCCACGGACGGTAGCCGAGGGCGACTTCGTCTTTGTTCAGACCTTCGCTTCGTCCGGTGAGGGAACGGCCGGCAGCGGCTCGATGGACATCTTCCGATTCGACGAGAACGGCAAAATTGTCGAACACTGGGACGCGGTCCAGGACTACCCTTCGACGACCGCAAGCGGTAACACCGTGTGGGATGACGGTCGCTGAGACGACAACTCCGAACAGTTCAGCGGACGGCTACGTGATCAGCCGACGTTGATTCGTTCTGTGTCGCCGTCGTAGTAGTCCAACAATCTCTGATCCATCACCCGGCGCCACAGTGGTGGAATCCACGCGATCACGATCATCACTGCGTAGCCGGCCGGAAGTTGCGGCGCTTCGGCCGCGCTACGCAGACTTTGGTACCGCAGCTTCGGGTTGGCGTGGTGATCGCTGTGCCGCTGCAGTTGGTAGAGAAACAGATTGCTCACGACGTGATCGCTGTTCCAACTGTCAGCGGGGCTGCAGCGAACGTACGAGCCGTCAGCACGCTTGCCACGCAGCAGACCGTAATGCTCGAGGTAGTTCGCCGCTTCGAGGAAGGTGAATCCGGCAACTGCCTGCAGCAGGAGCCAGGGCGCGACCTCCCAACCGAAGATACCGATCAGCGTCGCGAAGAGGACAACACTCATCGCCCAAGCGTTGAGAATATTGTTCTCGAAGCTCCAGGTTCGTTTGCCTTTCCTCTGGAGTCGAGCGCTCTCGATGCGCCATGCCGACCGCAGCCCGCCGAACACACTTCGTGGCAAGAACCTCCAGAAGCTCTCACCGAACCGTGAGCTGGCCGGGTCCTGCGGAGTAGCTACACGCACATGGTGGCCGAAATTGTGTTCCACGTAGAAGTGCCCGTAGAGAGATTGCGCAAGCGCCACTTTCGCGAGCCACTGTTCGACCTTCTCGCTCTTGTGGCCGAGCTCGTGGGCCGCGTTGATACCGACGCCGGCGACGACACCCACCGTGAACGACATCGCGATCTTCTCCGCGATTCCCATCGGAGCGTTGATCCAGCACCAGCAGGCGAAGACCAGACCGGCGTATTGCAAGGGGAGGAACGCGTAAGTGCACCAGCGGTAGTAGCGGTCCTTCTGCAGTCGTGGGATCGCATCGTCCGGCGGACTTTCGCCGTCTTCACCAGCCAACATGTCGATGATCGGGATGACGATGACCAGCAGCCACGCGCCGGTCGCCCAGAACAATCCGAGACGAAGGTTGTCGACGAGAAACCAGGAGATGAACGGGCTGAGTGGAATCAGCAATCCGAGCGGCCACAGGTACCTTTTGCGGTCGCGCCAGCGCGGGTTTTCGCCAGACGGCGAGTCGGTGTTCTGGACAGCCTTCGATTCGGTATGCCGTGCGTCGGAAGTCGCTGTCATTCGCCGATCTCGCCTTTCGTCCCCTCGAACGATTCGCCCCACGCACCGTTCACGCTCAGCAAACCACGACTCGCGCGCTGACGGATGTGGCCGTGAACGCACGACGCCCTACTGGAAACCCGACCGGGACACATGTCCGGCACGCGCTCTCCCCCGAGTAGCCACTGTTCACCCCGACAGCTGATTCGGACAAAATACCCCATCGATCTGCGGAAATGGACACCGCATCAACCTTTTGCCGCGCCTCGAAACGTCAAGGGTCTGGCAAGACCAGCCCTGGTCCGGTTCAACGAAGTAACGGTAACCAGCCGTGACAGAAATCATAAGCAGAGGACAGGATTCTCACCCGGAGCGGCAACCAAAAAGACTGCGCGCCCTCAACTGGTCAGTTGCGGGCGCGCAGTCAAAAGGTGAGCAAGCGTCAGAGCGTTGCAAACACCTTCGTTTTCACTTCGTTCAGCCAACCGTTCGCGGTCACGAAATCTGTGACACTCGACTGCAATCCGAAGACGTGGCCAGCCTGCGCCGCCGGCATCCTCGTGAAGAGGTTGTCGTCGAGGACCGCCTGAACCGCCGCACTGGTCGACCCGTCCGCGTTCAGCGGATACAGCACGACCGTCACACCGTTCATGATGTCGGCCAGCTGCTCCATCGGGTAGGACTCGTATCCGGCAGCGGTGTAATTGGTCGGAACACCGGGCCCGTACGCCAATCCGAGTTCGTTGACGACCAAATTGCCGATCGCACCAGTGGGCTGCTGAACCGAGAAAGCGCCGGGTGCGTCTCCGAGCGAAATGTGAATCCACTTGTTGTTCGCGATCACGTCCGCGTACTCGCCACGAACACGTTCGAGATTCTCTTCGTAGGCAGTGCGCGTCGACTCGAGCACGTCCGTCTTGCCGATCGCCTCGGCGATCTCCGTGGTGATCGTCTTCCAGTCGCCTCGACTCTCGCCCTTGACGATGACAGTGGGCGCAATGCCAGACAGACGGTCGAACGCCGCTTGGTCCACCTCGTCGGCGTCGCCGACGATGATGTCGGGATCTGCCGCAGCGATCGCTTCGAAGTTCATTTCCCCGTAGGGCCCGATGGTCGGGAGCCCGTCGACGAAGGCCTGCTGCTCCGGCGTGAATTCACTGATCCACTTGCCGTAGTCCTGCACAGCAGCCGGTTTCACTCCGAGGGACATGAGCTGCCAAGGAGTGTCGTACGACGCGGCGACGACGCGCTCCGGCGAGGCGGGAACCTCGATGTCCCCGTATGCCGATGCAACGGTCCGGACGTCCGTCGGCTCGGAGTCGGCCGATGACGAGGAACAGCCAGTCACCACCATCGCACCGACAACGGCAACTGCCGCCGCTGCGATGACTCTGGAACCGAAAGATAATGATCGAATTGCGCGCACGCAGAACTCCTACAGAGGTGATTGTTTAGCCAACCCTAAGTTCATTCTGTGGCACGACACAAGTCCGATCGAGGTGCTTTGAGTCGCTGTTCGGACTAGTCCTGTAGCCAATCGGTCATTGGCGCGCGCGGATGATCGATCAGGCTTGCGAACTCCCCCGGGGTCACACCCATCGTGCGACGAAAAGCCGCACCGAACGCGCTTTCGGAACGGAAACCCGTCCTCCTCGATACAAACGAGATGCTTCGACCAAGTGCCAGAAGTTGCATCGCATGATGAGCCCGCAGTCGCATACGCCATTCCGAGAAGGTCAATCCGGTTTCGGCCGGAAACCTTCGTGTGAGAGTCCTCGTACTGACCTTCGCGTCGGTGGCCCACTCCTCGACCGATCGGGTGTCGGCCGGGCTGGCAACCAACTGATCTGCGATCTGCCGAAGCCACGGCGTCGTCGGCAGCGGCACATCGAAAATCAGTCGCGGAACGGGTTCGACGAGGTCGATGGCAAACGCCTCGGCTCGTCGACGAGCCGCGTCGGTCAAGTCGTCTCGGGTGAGGTGATCGAGTACTTGTTCGAGCAGCGGAGGGGTGGACAAGGCCACCACACGATCCAACCCGGTCACATCGGATGCCACCAACCACGTGCACGACAATTCTGTGCCGCTACGCGCCGTCACCTCGTGGGGAACATAGGACGGGATCCACAGACTGACCCCGCTCGGCACCGTGTACACAGTCTCCGGAGTACGGACCTCGAGAACACCGTCGATCGCCCACAGCAATTCGTGATCGCTGTGGCGGTGCATCTCCCACGTGTAGTCGGAGTCGACTGACAGCCGATTGGTCGCCAAACGCAGATACCCGTCGGCACTGACACGCAGCGGTCGCACGACGCGTTGCCACTCGGACAGCTCGTCGAGCGGGCTGCTGAGCGGGTAGTCGATCTGCTCGCTCACCGCAGCGTCGACAGTTCGGGATGTCCGAACAGGCCAGGTAACCCACCGGTGTGCAGGAAGACCGTTTTTGATCCCGCCGTGATGGCTTTGTCCTTCACGAGTTGGATCAATCCCGCAAAGGCTCGGCCGGTGTACGTCGGGTCGAGGAAGATGCCCTCCGTACGAGCCAAACATCGGATCGCGCCGGCTGATGCTTCCGTGAGCGTCGAATATCCTTGTCCAACTTGGTTTCGCAGGATCTGAAGATCCGCGGCTCGCACGGTCGGACCAGGCATCTCGTCCAATAACCCAGCGACAGTCGACACTGGATCGGCAACAGCCCCGACATCGACGCCGACAACTCTGTCGACGCCCAGATGCGCGACAAGTCCAGCCATCGTTCCTCCCGATCCGAGTGCAACCACGACGCGTTCCACTCCGGGGAGTTGCTGCTCGATCTCGCGTGCGCAGTCGACGTAACCCTGCGCGGCCACCGCGCTGGTACCACCGAAGGGAATGACAAAAGGAACTCCGCCCGAGTCAGCGACGGCCTGCACCGCGGCGCCGACCGCGGATGCCGTGTCCCCACCGGCCCAGACGATCTCAGCGCCCGCGAGTGCATCCAGAACGAGATTTCCCTGCGCGGATTCCGGCTCGGCACCACCGAGCACCAGCACACAACGCAATCCCAAACGGGCTGCTGCGGATGCAGTCAACCGAGCGTGATTGCTTTGCGGTGCACCGGTAGTAATCAAAGTCGTCGCGCCGACGGCCAAAGCCTGAGCGCAGGTGTACTGCAGCTTTCGGATCTTGTTGCCGCCACCGCCTAGTCCGGTGACATCGTCACGTTTGATCCACAGGTCTTCCGGCCCCAATCCGAGTGCCTTCGCGCAACGCGCCAAAGGTTCGACGGGCGTCGGCCAACTGCCCAGGCTGATCGGCGGAACGTCGGAACTGAACATTCGACGAGTCTAGTTCGACCGTGCACCCACAGTCCGTACTCGAATACAGTCCGTACTCGCATACAGTCGGGACATGGGAACTTTCACGACGACCACACGTGACGTACCGCTGACCGTCAGCCGACCGGATTCGCCGAGTGAACCGAGACATGCGGTAGTAGTTCTCCAAGAAGCGTGGGGCGTGAACCAACACATCGAGAGCATCCTCGAACGCCTCGCCGACGCCGGCTACCTTGCCGTCGCCCCGCATCTCTACCACCGCGGCGCACAGACCTCCTTCACCGACTTCCCGTCCGCGAAGGATGCGCTCATGGCACTCGACAGCACAAGCATCGGCCACGACGTACGTGCCGCTGTCGACTACAGCCGATCCGAGGGAGCAGACAGAGTCGGCTCCCTCGGATTCTGCATGGGCGGCACCGCGTCACTGTGGTGTGCCGCGGCACCCCTCGTCGATTCCGCTGTCACATACTACGGCGGCGGTGTCGCCGAGGCCCGATGGGACGGAATCGCGGCAGGCACCGAACTTGCAGCGCAACTGCAGGTCCCGTGGCTCGGTCACTACGGCGACCTCGATCCGAGTATCCCGCCGGAGAGCGTCGAGCAATTGCGCGCAACCGCGTCCGATCTCGCCCGGGTGTACCGCTATGCCGACGCCGGCCACGCGTTCAACAACGACACTTCGACCAGCCACTACGCCCCGGATTCTGCTGCCCTCGCCTGGACCCGCACTATGGAGTTCTTCGCCGAAACCCTGTGATTGCCAATGTAAGTCAGGGAACCCGCTTGACCACCGTGCCGGTGATCTCGTCCTGAACCTGTTCAGCCGTTACCGCTCGACTCTGCGCCCGACGTGATCGGGTGAAGTAGTAGATGCCGATCACGGCAAGAACAAACGGAACTCCGAACACCAGCGTCATCTTGAAATCGTCGACCCACAACGTGGTGATCAGAATCGCGACCATGAGGACTCCGCCGAGGATTGTTCCCACCGGAAAGAACGGAATCGTAAAGGAAAGTTTGGTTCCGTCCTCCTTCATCCGCTTGCGAAAGAACCAGTGCGTCACGAAGATCAGCAGCCACGTCGCCATCGCTCCGAACATCGACAACGAGATCATCAACGTGAATGCCTGCTCGGGAAAAAGCACGTAGACGATTGTGGCGACGGCGATACCCGACGTCGACAGTAACAGGGCGTTGACCGGCGAGCCGTTGGCCCTGACCTTGCCGAGAATGGCCGGCGCGTCACCAGCACGCGAGAGCGAGAACATCATTCGCGAAGACACGTACAACTGACTGTTCATCGCGGACAGCGCGGCAATGATCACCACGAAGTTCAACACACTGTCTGCGCCCGGAATCTTCACGACCTGCATCACCGTGACGAAAGGGCTTCCGCCGCTCAAGATCTTGTCCATCGGAGCAATTGCCAGAATCAAAGCAAGGGTTGCGATGTAGAAGACGAACAGCCGGACGATCGTCACACGGAACGCCTTCTTCACCGCCACCGCGGGGTTTTCCGCCTCACCGGCCGCAATGGCGATCATCTCGATGCTCAAGTAGCTGAAGATCGATACGATCACGGCAAACCACATGCCGGACAAACCATTCGGGAAGAATCCGCCACCGGCCGTGTAGTTGTGGAATCCATAGTCCGGGTTCCCGCTACCGAACACGACGTACGCTGCCATCACGATGAATGCCACGATCGCGAAGACCTTGATCGTCGAGAACCAGTACTCCATCGTTCCAAAGGCCTTGACGTTGAA
Source organism: Rhodococcus sp. AQ5-07 (assembly GCF_009707305.1). Lineage (NCBI taxonomy): Bacteria > Bacillati > Actinomycetota > Actinomycetes > Mycobacteriales > Nocardiaceae > Rhodococcus > Rhodococcus sp. AQ5-07. Next base: position 4,201,619 of record NZ_CP046099.1, read on the forward strand.
CATGTTCACGCCGATCAGCACTCCGGAGAACAACACGATCCACAGCCACGACGGTACGTCGGCGAACCAGAACTGCATGTACTCACCGATCGCGGTTACCTCGGTCCCGACCGCGAGGACGATGCATGACCAGTAGAGATAGCGAACGAGGAAGCCGATCAACGGTCCGACGTAGAACTCGGCGTACGCACCGAACGAACCTGATGTCGCATGTGCGACGGTCATTTCGGCGAGGGCACCCATCAGCAGCAGGGCGATCAACCCGCCGATCGCGTAACTGATGATGACGCTCGGGCCGGCAAATCCGATGGCGAACTTACTGCCGAGGAAGAGTCCGGTGCCGATTGCACCGCCGAGCGCGATCATGCTCATCTGCTTGGGGCCGAGTTCGCGTTTGAGACCTGATTCTCGCTGCTGAATGTTTTTGAAATCACTCATGAAAGCTCCTTGCGAAAGGCGGTACCTCCCGGTCCGCGGAAACTTGGAAGAATCAGGTGACTGCGTCGCGCTCGCGGAATTCGGGGCGATCCCAGGACTTGTTCTCGAGGATGTCTCGCAACACGTCGACGGCGTTCCACACGTCGGCGTATCCGAGATAGAGCGGAGTGATACCGAACCTCAGCACTCCTGGTTCGCGGTAGTCGCCGATGACGCCCCGCGCGATGAGAGCCTTCATGATGGAATAGCCCTCGGGATGAACAAAACTCACGTGCGAGCCACGACGCTCGTGCTCGCGCGGCGTGATCAACTCCAAACCGTAGGCAGCGCAACGCTCCTCGACGAGGCTGATGAAGAGATCGGCCAGCGCGAGCGACTTGCTGCGGATGTCGGCCATGTCAGCTTTGAGCATGACGTCGAGACCACATTCGACGAGTGACAACGACGTGATGGGTTGAGTACCACTCAGAAACCGTCGTATTCCTGCGCCCGGTTCGTAGGCCGACTCCATCGCAAACGGTCGCGCGTGCCCCCACCACCCGGACAGCGGCTGGATTCCGGTGTTCTGATGGCGACGGTTGACCCAGATGAATGCAGGTGAACCCGGACCACCATTGAGGTACTTGTACGTACACCCGACCGCGAAGTCGGCGTCGGCTCCGCTCAGATCGACAGTGACGGCGCCGGCCGAGTGTGCGAGATCCCAGATCATGAGGGCGCCACGTTCCTGCACTGCTGCAGTGACTTCCGTCATCGCATACAGGTTTCCGGTGCGGTAATTGACGTGCGACAACATCACTACGGCGGTGTCTGGTCCTACTGCTTCGGTGAGGTCGCCCGGTTGGTCGATCAGGCGTAGTTCGTATCCCTGATCGAGCAGCGAGATGATGCCCTCCGCAATGTAGAGGTCAGTGGGAAAATTGTCGCGCTCGGAGACGATCACCTTCCGGCTGGGATCCTGAGCAGCCGCGATGGACAGTGCGGAGGCCAATGCCTTGAACAGGTTGATCGACGTCGAATCCGTCACTACCACTTCGCCTTCACCTGCTCCCAGCAACGGGGCAAGTTTGTCACCGAGGCGGACCGGGAGGTCGAACCATCCAGCCTCGTTCCAACTGCGAACCAAGCCGTTGCCCCACTCGTCGCCGATCACTCTCGCGGCGCATTCCTGTGCGGCAATGGGACGCGCGCCGAGCGAGTTTCCGTCGAAGTAGAGAACGCCCTCCGGAATCGCGAACTCGCGGCGGAACTCCCTCAGGGGATCCAGCGCGTCGGCCTTGACGCAGTCTTCCAACGAAAGGGTGGTTGTCGATGTCATGACGATTCTTCTCCTGCATGTGTCGGCGTTGAAAGTGATGAAGGCAGAGTCCGCAGCACGGCGCGTACCGGGCTGGCATCGAGGTCGAGGAACTTCAGCGGCAGTGCGATCAACTCGTAGTAGCCTTCGTCGACCTCGTCGAGGCACAGTCCTTCGAGGATCGCGACGCCACGATCGCTTGCCGCGTGGTGCCCGTCCATGGTCTTGCTGTCCATCGGATCGAACGAGGCGCCGTCGATTCCGATCAGAACGCCCCCGCGGTCGGCGAACCAGTGAGTCAGGTCCGGAGAAACGCCGGCGAAGTCGTTGTCCCACTCGCGCGGGTACTTCGGGTAGGTCCTCAGAATCAGCCGCTGCGGCAGATGGCCGCCGAGTCGCTCCACCGTCTCTTCGACGGGCTTGATGCATGCGGCACCGTCGACCCCCGTCATGTCGACCACCAGGGCCTCACCGAGATAGGGCTCAAGGGGAACAGAACCGATGGGCGCACCGTCGATGCGGGTGTGCGCCGGCGCATCGGCGTGAGCACCGATATGAGGAGTGGTGGTGATTCGGTTGATGGTGACGGCGTCACTGCCGCCGAGGTCTGACGTAACAGCGCGGGTGAAGGCGGTATCGCCTGGCCACACGGGCGTCGATTCGGAGATAGGCGGGCTGATGTCGATCAACCGTGCCACCCAGTCGCCCATGTGTCCGTCGCCCGTGTGTCGGCCGATCCTCGGAAGCATCCAGACCCCTTCGTCCGCAACAGTCGACTGTGTCGATCTCGACCGTTTGATAATTCGATGTGTTTGGCAAAAGCTAGGATCATCGACGGGCGCGGTCAATAGATGCTGAATATTTTCGCGACGGCAGGGAGAAATCGGATGATAAATGCGATCGAACGGGCAGCTGCCGCAGCTCGGCCGAATCATGTTCGGCTCGACGACGTCGATACGGCGATTCTCCGCGAACTCGTCCGGGATGCGCGCATCCCCAACAATGCACTCGCCGAGAAGGTCGGGATAGCGCCGTCGACCGCTCTGGCGCGGATGCGCGCTCTACGCGAATCGGGCGTCATCAAGGGGTTTCATGCAGACATAGACCTCGAGCTACTCGGCCTCGAGATCTCGGCGATGGTGTCGATTCTGATTCACTCCCACGCCAGGAGCCGGATGACGGAAATTGCCGAGCACCTGAGCGGATTGGATTCCGTTCAGCGAGTGTTCCTGATGAGTGGGGACCGTGATCTCCTGGTGCACGTCTCGTGTGAATCCCCCACTCGGCTTCGCGATTTCGTCAGCGCACACCTCAACGATCCGGCTATCGCCAATACACAGACCAACCTGATCTTCAGCGAACTGAGTCAAGGCGGCTGAACCGCAGCTGTCGCCAAGGCCGATTCGGTGTACTCTCGTAACCTTCGTCTCCGGACGGAGTACGCGGAGCGCTGATCAATGTCGGAACATAAGCAAATGCAACCCCCGGACTACCACCGATGCCTCGAAACGGTGTTCTCCTCACCCGCCGCATGCCGCGAGATACTGGAAAGACTGTCCAAGATGACGGAGGCAGAAGTCCAATCGCGATGGTCGCCGTGGGTTGACCAGGAACCCCCACCCTTCGGTTCGCATGTCAAGGATCAAGTACCCGCAGAGGTGCAGTTGGCGGCGCTACAAGTCACATACGATTCCCATCGAAAGTCGACTATGGCGCTGTGGCGCCAGTTGTCGGACATCATGGGCATCCCCGTCATGCAGGAAAGCCTCGTCGAACTCATCTGGAGTGTGCGTATGACGATCGAGCGGCTCAACAACCGAATCGAGATGCTCGAAAACGCAGCTACACAATCGGGCAAACCTGCTCCTGACGCATGAGATGACTGTGTTCATCCCACTAAAGTCGGACAGCATGTTGCCACTCGGGTTGTCCATGCTCTGGGAGTCGGTGGAGCCGGAAGCCGCTCTGGAGGAGCGATTCGGATTCAACAGCTTTGGCGCAGCCACCCATTGGGTCTCGGCGGTACTCGAGCAGACTTGGGGGTTGACGGCCCTCGAGTGCTCGCGAATGGCGATCAGTGACCAGAACGCGATTGTGTGGGTTGCGAGCGACCGAGGTGGGCTGGTGGTGAAGTGGTCGCGCGCCACAGAGCGCTTCGCGAACCTGGAGGCGTCGACGCGCCTGCTGAGCGCACTCGCCGGGCAGGGTGCGCCCGTTCCGTCGCCAATCACTTCCCTGAACGGATTGGACCGGGAAACACTGGAAGGGCCTTCGTGCGCAGTGTCGTTCACCGTACTGCCGGAGTTGGCGGGAGATTGGTTGGACGTGCAGGACCACGCGGCGGTCCGTTCGGCAGGAGCATGTCTGGCAGAAATACACCGAACGCTCGGCGCCACCCATGTCGACGGATCGGTTTTCTCGTCGCGCAGCACCGGATTGAAGGAGCGCATCGGTGGTTGGCTCGAGAATTTCGACCGCGGGTTCGCGCCTGAGGCAACGCGTAGGCTCGTGGACCTCCTTGCGCGGGTGCCCGAGCTCGATGACCAAACACAACTGGTATACAACGACTTCCGTGCAGCCAACATCTTGACTCGAAACTCTCAGACCACCGGAGTACTCGACTTCGACGACGTGGTGATCGACCACCGGGTGAGCGACCTGGCCAAGGCAAGCGTCTATCTGGGCACCCTGTTCACCGATTGGCGACCGACACCGATCGCGGTACGGCAGAGCCTGCGCGCCGGCTACGAATCTGTACGTCCCCTCAGCCGATCCGAGACAGAATGGTTCGAGATCCTCGAACTGTGGCACGGCCTGATGGCAATCCCGGGTGAGAACGACACCGCCGGTTGGGCATCAGCGTTGTGACAAAGTGGGGACGCCGGTACCGTCGTCCCCACTTCGCTTCTGATCACATCAGGATCCGGCGCGGATCCATTCTTCGAGATGCGGCGCCTCGGTACCGATCGTCGTGCCGTCGCCGTGACCGGTGTGAACCTTGGTCTCGGCGGGGAGCGCGAACAGCTTGTCGCGAATGGACCCGATGATGGTCGGGAAGTCGGAGTACGACCGCCCGGTAGCACCGGGACCACCGGAGAACAAGGTGTCACCGCTGAACAGTTCCCCCGCCTCGGGCAGGTAGAGGCAGGTCGACCCCGGGGAATGGCCGGGTGCATGGATGGCCAGAATGTCCGTGCCCGCCACAGCAATACGCTGATCATCTTCCAAGCTCAGATGCTTCACCCCGGGGTGAGTCATCTCCCAGAGGACATCGTCGGCCGGGTTCAGGTAGATCGGAGCGTCGAGCTTCTCGGCCAGCTCCGGCGCAACCGTGACGTGATCGTTGTGACCGTGGGTGCAGACGATTCCGATCACCTTGCGTCCGCCGACAGCGTCGATGATCGGCTGCGCGGTGTGAGCTGCGTCGACGATTACCACTTCGTTGTCGTCACCGATCAGCCAGATGTTGTTGTCGACGTCCCAGGTTCCGCCGTCGAGGCTGAACGTGCCCGAGGTGACGACGCGATCGACTCGCAATGTCACAGGACCACCACCGAACGGAGGACCTCGCCGCGGTGCATCGTCTCGAATGCCTTCTCGACCTCGTCGAGCTTGATGCGCTCGCTGACGAACTTCTCGAGCGGCAGACGCCCCTGCTGGTACAGGTCGACCAGAACGGGGAAGTCACGCTCGGGCAGGCAATCGCCGTACCACGACGACTTGAGGGCTCCGCCGCGCGAGAAGAAGTCCACCAGCGGCATTTCCAGCTTCATGTCCGGCGTCGGAACACCCACCAGCACTACAGTTCCCGCGAGGTCGCGGGCGTAGAACGCCTGCTTCCAGGTCTCCGGGCGACCGACTGCGTCGACAACCACGTCGGCACCGAAACCTCCGGTCAGCTCCTGGACTGCCTCGACGACGTCGTCGACCTCGGTGGCATTGATCGTGTGCGTGGCACCAAGTTCCGTCGCCCACTCCAGCTTTCGCGGATCCCGGTCGATGGCGATGATGGTATTGGCGCCGGCCAGGCGTGAACCCATGATCGCTGCGTCGCCGACACCACCACACCCGATCACGGCCACTGAATCACCGCGTCCGACGTTGCCGGTGTTCATCGCGGCACCCATGCCGGCCATGACACCGCAACCGAGCAGTCCGACCACGGCCGGATCGGCCGAGGCGTCGACCTTGGTGCACTGGCCTTCGTGAACCAGCGTCTTGTCTGCGAATGCGCCGATACCGAGTGCCGGCGTCAGTTCGGTGCCGTCTTCGAGCGTCATCTTCTGCTCGGCGTTGAACGTGTCGAAGCAGTACTGCGGGCGGCCACGCTTACACGCACGACACTGCCCGCAGACTGCACGCCAGTTGAGGACGACGAAGTCGCCCACCTCGACGTGAGTGACACCGGGGCCGACGCTCTCGACGATGCCCGACGCCTCGTGTCCGAGCAGGAACGGGTACTCGTCGTTGATTCCGCCGTCGCGGTAGGTCAGGTCGGTGTGGCACACACCGCACGCTGCAATGGCGACCACTACCTCGTTGGCACCGGGATCGGGAATCGTGATGGGGACGATTTCGACGGGGGCACCCTTGGATCGGGCGATGACGCCGCGTACCTGCTGTGGCATGGCTTTGCTCCTGGCTTCGTGCGATTGAGGACGTGTCGTCACATGGCGCCGTGTTTTCACATTGCGATATGTGCACTCGTTCAAAGGTTAGCCCGAAGCAGGTGCCCGCAACCCTGGTCGAACTGACTGACCGACCTGGCCGAAAGGACTAGGGTGCAGGCTTCACGCCGGCCTCCGCGCCCGCGGCGGCCGCCGCACCCCGACTCTCGACGCCCAATTTCCGCAGGACCCCGGCAACATGAAACTTGACTGTGCTCTCGCTGACGCCGAGGCGCTCCGAGATCGCCTTGTTGCGCCGTCCGGCCACCAGATGCTCGAGTACCTCGAACTCCCGCGGAGCCAGTTCGGTGAGGACGTCGCGGTTCGGTAGAGCGACGGGGGCGTCGAGCGGGATGGTTGCGCTGATCCGGTTCCCCCACCCGGGCGTCGACTCGGATTCGACGGTTCCACCCAAAGTCTCTACCCTCGAACGTAATTGGCGTTCCACGTCAACCACGTCGGCTTCACCACCGCCGTCGTCGCGAATGTCGATCGAGAGTGAAGCCGCGTCGAGCGTCCAGGCCACCCGGATACGCGAGAGCATCTGCTGATCCGACAACGCCAAGACCGCGCCGCGGACGACCGCGCGGGCGCCGTGCGCCACTTCACCTGGTAACCCACGCCCGTCGACGGGTGGCTCCACCAACTCCAACGCGATTTCCCGATGCTTGAGCAGCGAACGCAATTCCCCACGCATCCGCGCAAAAGCCGTGGTGGTCGACTCTTCGGCCAACTCGCGGTGCACGTCGACGGCTGAACGCAGGCCGATCAGGGCCGAAGCCGCAGTCTCCCTGGCCGAGGTTCGCGCACGTGTGTCGTCGAGATCCGCCGAGCGCAGCGTCGCCAGCATCGTCTCGAGGGTGGCCGCATGCACCTCCGTCATCTCCGCCACGGTGCGCGCACGCTCGGACGACGCTGCCCGTGACTCGGCGAGATATGCCGGGCTCGCGTTCCGGACCTGGAGCTGGATTCCGGTTGCAGTCACTGCGAACAGTGCCTGGATCAATTCGAGGGATGCTGTCTTCACCGGTACGGGGTGCGGTGTCAAAACGAGAAGCGTATCGGTTCGATCAAGCATCGCAAGCACTTCACGGTCCCGGCCGGCGATAGCGCATTTTCCCCGAAAGATCTGTCCGACAGTGAGATCCGTACGGATACGGTCGAGTTCGGCGATGGTCACACGATCGACGACGGCTGGATCCCCGGCGACCTTGCGCGGCCTACCGGTGCATTCACGAGTGAAGATCACCAGGGAAGTGTGCGGCGCCATGTCCGCGATCAACGTCGAAAATCGTCGGCCGATTTCGGGTAGTGGTCCCACCAACACGTCTCGAAGGGCGGTGATCAGTAGCGCATTGTCGGTGGTGCTCACCGTTCAACGATAACCATCCGGTTCACTGGTGCAGCGTGGTCTTCATGAGCATCACGTTGTAGTCGGACCAGGTGGTGGCGAGAAAGTAGAGGTCCTGCCCCTGTGACCAGGGGTGCATGTACGCGCCGTAGAGTCCCGGAACCTCGTCGGTGCCGATCACTACGTCGGGCGCACTCCACGGGCCGGTCAGGTCCGACGCCGTCCGCAGCACCAGCGCTCCCCACTCGTTGGAGTACATCGCGACGAACTTGCCGAGATAGTCGTTGTACTGCACCGACAGTTCGCTGACATCCCCGTCGAGAACTACTGCAGCGGCAGCGGGATTGTTGGGGACCCAGGCTTTTCCGTCCCAGTATTCGTACGCCGCGACGTCCGCGATGGAGGCTTCCTTGACCCGCGAGAGGCGCCCCTCGCCGAAACGTCCCGCGGGGGTACCGAAGTTGTAGACGTAACCACCGTCTTTGACGAAGGAACCCATCTGGAAGTTGTCGTTACCCGTCAACGGCAGATTGGGCCGGGACGAGGCCGGTTCGACCTGCCAGGTCTCACCGTTGTCGTGCGAGGACGCGATCTGCGAGAAGTTGGTGACCCACTCGCCCGACCCTCCCCACGAGCGAATCGACATGTAATTGACGTATTGAACGCCACCCACCGAGATACCCGTCGTCGGAATGCTGCTGGTTTCGACGCCGGTGACTTTCAGACTTCCGATGATCTCGCGTGAGTGATTCGGCCGGTCGGTCGGTGAGGAGTCGATGTTCATGCCGTCGGACAGATTTCCGTCCGAGCTACGGAACAGGACGTTGCTGCGCCAGTCACCGACCACCCCGGAGCACAGGGGGTCAGATCCGATTCCGACAGTGTCACCGAAGGCTGTCAGGACCTGACCTGCGCCGTTGTCCCACATGATGCCGAGATCCGTGCCGAGAACATTGAAACGCTCGACGGTTTGGTTGGGGCTGAGCGCGCCGGTGATGTACTCGACCGCCGAGGTGCGGCCCTGCAGTTCCGGAAGTTTCCCGTCCGTTCCGTTGAGCCAGGGAATCGGATTGGTCGGCCCACCTGATTGATCCAAGCTGCCGGTGACGTTGCAATCCCACGGGGATGCATGAGCCTGGGTCGCCCCCAAGACCGCGGTCGACGCGAGTACACACGTCACTGCAGCTGTCGATATCTTCCGTATCCGGCGCATCGCTCCCCTTTCGCGGGGGAGATCCGGACTCTACGAGGTGTCTTGCTCGACCGGATCGGTTCATCCACCCACGACAACACAAGGTAACAGGTAAATCGGCCAATCAGGACAAAACGGCCTTATTCAAGAGAGATCGATTTCAACCACTTCTCCATCACCGCTGCGGCAATCTCGAGCCCCTGAGACTCGGCAGCACCCAACTGCTGCATGAAGACGCGCGGACCGTCCGCTCCCAGCGAAGCATGCAGCGAGTCGCGGTACTCGGCCAGTTCCATCCATTCGCGCGCCACCTCGGAGGACGCTTCGAGGTGAAACTGAACGGCGTAACTCTGCTTGTATCGGAAGAGTTGATTCGGATACTTGGCAGAACCAGCGAGCCGCACCGCGCCGTTCGGAATGTCGAAGGTATCCGAATGCCATTGCATTGCAGGAAATGTGGAGGGCAGATCTCCCCACACGGGATCTTGCCGGCCCTCGACAGTCAAGGTGATCTCCTCAACTCCGACTTCGGGCACAGCGCCCGTGTAGACGCGAGCACCCAGCGCCGCGGCGAGCAACTGCGAACCCAGACACACTCCCCACACCGGGACGTCGTTCTCGACCAGATCGCGAATGTATTCGATCTCGGATGCCAACCACTCGACCTCGCCCTGATCGCCGACGCCCATCGGCCCGCCCATCACGATCACGGCGTCGAACCGTCGATGGGTGGGAAGCGGGTCGGTACCCAGAAGAACGGTCTGCACATCTCCGTAGCTCTCCAGGACAGGCGAATACGCCGCTGGGGGTTCACACTGCGCGTGTCGTAGTTCCAGAAAATGCATGTAGGCAATTCCTCTCGAATCCGGTGCCGAAAGCCTATGGTTCTATTCGACATAAGGCACATCGACGGCGTCGGATGTGCTCTGCGCTCGAATCTCCCCTTTCATCGCCCCTTTACCGACAAGGAACGTCTGTGCGCGCATCACACCTCTTTTCGACATCGATTCGCCCGTCCTCAACTGCCGTTCGCATCGCACTCAGCGCATTCGCCTTGGCGTCTCTTGCCGCATGCTCAGGGACAAGCACCGACAGCGAGGCCGAATCAACATCCACCGCGACCACCACTGCAACCTCGACAACTCAACCCACGACGACTAAGGCTCCATTGACCACCTCGGTGGCCGGTCCGACGAATACTCCACTGGCCACCACCCCAGTCACCGCAGAAGTGACGCCCGCTGCAACTCCTGCGATCATGCCCAATGTCGTGTGTATGAATCTTCAAGACGCGCAGGACACCATTCAATCGGCCGGAGTCTTCTTCTCCAGAAGTGCTGACGCAACTGGCGCGGGTCGACGCCAACTGGTCGATTCCAACTGGATTGTTGTCGATCAGACACCTTCTGCCGGAAGCCCTTTCGGGGAAATCGAAGCCGTGCTCTCAGCCGTCAAGATCGGCGAACCCAACCCCTGTTGATCGAGCGAGATCTCGAACTTCGCAATTCCGGGAACGCCGCGCCCTACTTGACAACTACCTTCAACCTCCTTCACTGTAGTCAACATTACGAGTATCCAATATATTGGATGCGAAAGGTTGGATTGCAACATGAAGGTGCAACGAATACGGCAGAGCGCCAACTCTCCGGCGGGCATGAGCGAACCCGTCATCGGAATACTCGGAGGCATGGGGCCGGCCGCTACTGCGGACTTCTACTCCAAACTCGTTGCCCTGACGCCAGGTTCGACGGATCAGGAGCACCCCAAAGTTGTCATCTGGGCCGATCCCACGGTTCCCGACCGGACATTGGCACTCACCGAGGACGGCCCGGACCCCACCCCCTGGCTGCTCCAAGGTGCGCGCGTCCTCCGAGAGTCGGGCGCAACGACGCTCGCCATCCCATGCAATACCGCCCACGCCTTCCTGCCCGCCATCTCATCCCAACTGGGACTTCCCGTCGTCCACATGATCGACGAAGTTGCTCGGCACATCCGGACGCTCTCACCCGCCGTCACATCCGTCGGACTGTTGGCCACCACGGGGACGGTCCGCACCGGGTTGTATCAACAATGGCTGTCGGAATACTCGATTGACGTCCTGGTGCCAGGACCTGCGATCCAGGACGAACTGGTGATGCCGGCGATCCGAGCAATCAAGAGTGGCAACGTCGGAGACGAGACCACCGACAAACTCGTCAGGGCCGCCGATCTTCTCGTCGAATCGGGCGCGCAGGTCGTCGTGGCCGGATGCACCGAGATTCCGCTCGGACTGCCCGCCGACGCCACAACCTGTCAGATCATCGATCCGGCAACAATTCTCGCCCGCGCGCTGCTCCTACGCGTTGCGGATGCCCGGAAACACGCGTCGTTGGCCGACCTGGGCTGACCTGCGACAAGCAACGTGCAGAGTACGATATCCAGTATGTTGCGTGGCGGTAAACCGGTTGAGCGAGCACGAATGAGCGACATCGCTCTCGAACGCATTCGCGAAGCGATCGTCACCGGTGAACTGGCGCCGGGCTCGAAGATCAAGGACAGCGAACTCGCCGAGTATCTGGGATTGAGCAGAACTCCGGTCCGCGAAGCGCTCGCAAGGCTGGTCGACACCGGACTCGTGGAAGCGAAGCCCGGTGCGTACACGCGCATCACCACCCTCGACCGCGGCGACGTCGAGGCAACACTCGCAGTCATCGAAGCTCTCGACCAACTGGCCGTCGTCACCGCTGTACCGAACCTCACCGACGAGATGATCGGGGCGATGCGCTCCGCCAACAAAGACTTCGCCGCTGCCGTCAAGCGAAACGACATAGGCCGAGCGCTGACCGCGGACGATCGCCTACACAGCGTCATCATCGACGCTGCGGCAAATCCGCTGTTGAAGAAGCTGATTCACCAGGTTCACCCACAAATTCACCGCATCTACTACCGCAAGTTCTCGAGCCTTCTCGGCAGCCAGGACTCCGTCGACCATCACAACAAGCTGATCGAGCTGTGCGCAGACCACGATGCCGAGGCGGCAGCGACACTGTCGGCCGAACATCGACGCCATCTCGGCGGGCTGATCGGTGAACTCTTCGACGCCGACGAGTTCGCGCTCTCGGACTGACCGACGCCCGAATACAAGTTTCGGCGCTTGCCTATATTGGCCATTGCCGATATAAATGACTGGTGCATGCGTTCGACGTTCTCGGAGACCCAGTTCGGCGAAGAATCATGGAGATCCTGTCCAGCGGCGAGCGCTCGGCGGGTCAGATCGCCGAAGTCGTGGCAGCGGAGTTCGGAATCTCGCAACCGACCGCGTCCGGGCACCTGCGAGTGCTCCGAGAAAACGGATTCGCCACAGTCCGCAGCGAAGGCACCAGGCGTCTCTATGCCGTCGAGCCCGCGCCATTGCAAGAAGTGGACCATTGGCTCGACGGATTCCGGCAGTTCTGGAGCGGTCCTCTCGACGCATTGGCCACAGAACTCGCACGAGGGAAACGACGCGGCTCCGAGCGGAGCAGATCTTCACAATCGAATTCTTCCGACGAAGGAGACTCACAATGACCGAGATCGCGAACCAGGACACCAGCCTCACCGCGGTGGAGCGGAGCATGGGCAACCGCGACATCGCAGAAGGTGCGGCTCGAACTGCCGTACTCAAGCGCCGCTACAACGCGTCGGTCGACGACGTCTGGGACGCCATCACGACCCCTGACCGCATCAACCGTTTCTTCCTTCCGGTGAGCGGAGACTTCCAGGTGGGCGGCTCGTACGCCTTCGAAGGCCAGGCAAGTGGCGAGATCCTGGCCTGCGACGCCCCACGCCTGCTGCGACTGCAGTGGACACCGCCCGGCGATCGCGGATACAGCGATCAGGTCGAGATCAGGCTGACTGCAGACGGCCCCGACGCCACCTGGCTCGAGTTGGAGCACGCCTCCGTCGCCGATGTCTTCCGCAACGACCCTGACACCGGCTGCTACGGCGTCGGAACCGGCTGGGAAGGCCCACTTCACTACCTGGGCGAATACTTGCGCGGCACTCTCCCTGATGCGCCGAGCACCGAGTGGTACACCTTCGACGAAGCAGAGGAGCTTCGTCTGGCCAACTTCCGAGGGTGGGAGTGGGCAAAGATCGAGGCAGAGCACGGCGGCCGATAACGCCCAATTCTTCGAAAACGGTCACAAGATGGCCGTTTGCTTTGTATCGTGACCGAGCTGGACGTATGTCCAGCAGTTTTGGTGGCTTCCTTTCGTGCCACACCTGCTTCGGTCCACGAGAAGAGAGCTCCACATGGCGCCACAACCCGTAGTCGACAACGCGGCCACGACGCGACGAACGCACATCATCCGGACAGTTCTCGCTGTCCTCGTCATCGCACCGCTGTCGATTGCGGCGTTCTACATGTGGGCACTGTGGGATCCGGGCGACACGGTCAACCGCTTGCCCGTCGCCATCGTCAACGCCGATGCCGGCACAGAACTCGACGGAACACGTCTGCAAGCCGGCGATGAAGTTGTTGCCGCGCTCGTCGAGAGCGGAGACGTTGCATGGAAGGTCGTCTCGGAACAGGAAGCCGCCGACGGCGTCAACGACGGCACCTACTACTTCTCGGTCGTCATTCCCAAGACTTTCAGCGCAGACGTGGCCAGTGCCGCATCGGGTTCGGGCCGCAAGGCCGAACTCGACGTCTTGTACAACGATTACAACAGTCTGGTCGCCGGCCCGGTCGGTGAAAGCATCATCGCTCAGGTGCGCTCGGCGGTCTCCGAGTCGATCGGCGAGCAGTCCATCGACCAGGTGCTGGTCGGGTTGGGTGAACTCGGAACAGGATTCGGTGAAGCAGCCGCTGGCGCGCAACAACTCTCCGACGGATCCTCCGAAGCACTCGCCGGAACCAACGAGCTCTACGCCGGAAGCAAGGAACTCGCCACCGGCATGGGTGAAGCGAATCAAGGCGGCAAGGAGCTGGCCGCCGGAGCCGGCGAGCTGGCTGCTGGAGCGAACGAAGCTGCTGCAGGCTCGGGCGAGCTGAGCAGCGGACTCAACCAGTTGGTCGGGGGAACCGACGAACTCGGCGCAGGAGCCCTTCAGATCAGCGAAGTGGTCGACATGGTCACCACCCCGGTACTCGACCTCGCGGGGTCCTCGGACGCCGTCGTCGGTCAGATCGACGCCCTCACGTCGATGCTTCGAAACTCGGCTGATCCGGTCTCCGCCGGACTCGTCGAAGCCCTGGATGGACTGCGGGCTTCCCTGACTGCACAACCGTCGGACGACGACGTGATCGGTCAGCTCGGCCAGCTTCGCGACGGTGCGCGGGAGATCTCGCGCCAACTCACCGATCCGAGCAGCGACTACCGTGGCGGGCTTCTTGCCGCGGCGGCCGGTGCAGGTGAACTCAACACGGGACTAGGCCAACTGTCCGACGGCGCAGGCCAACTCTCTACCGGCGCACTGGAACTCTCCACCGGCCTCGGGCAGTTGGACACCGGAAGTATTGCGCTCCGTGACGGTCTCGGGCAGCTATCGGCCGGCGTCGGCGAGCTCGACGCGGGCAGCGCAGAACTCGCCACCGGTTTGTCCGACGGCGCCGCCCAGGTGCCGCAGTTCTCGGACGACGAACGCGCCACCACAGCCAATCTGCTCTCGTCCCCGGTTGCCGTCGACGCGCGGAACAACTATCCCGCAGCCGGTTTCGGACCGGGAGCCGTCCCTGCGGTAATCTCGGTGGCACTGTTCCTGTGCGGAATTCTCACGTGGTTCGTCGTCCGTCCACGACGCGGACGTTCACTGAACTCGCACACCAGCGTGGTGCGTGAGGGGCTGCGCCGCTACCGCATTCCCGCCCTGGTCACCTTGGTCGCGGCGCTCGTGTTGTCGGTGGTGTCACTGACCGTGGCAAGCGTCGAACCACCTAGTGTTCTGGCGATGGTCGCAGTGATGATCCTGGTGGGTGCCGCCGCGGTCAGCTCGGGCAGGCTCTTCACCGTGGTGTTCGGAGCCGTCAACGGAACCTTCATCGCATTGGGCGCCTTGATGATTCAGATCTTCGCCTTCGGCGCGGTGTACCCCATCGAACAGATGCCGACGGTTCTGCAGTGGCTGCACGCCCTGATGCCACTCACGTGGGCGCGCAACGCCATGCGCATGGTCCTTGTCGGATACTACGGCCCGAAATTCTGGGTGGCGGTAATCGCTCTGGCTGCCTTGGTGATCGGAGCCGTCCTGTTCACCATCTGGTGGCGCCGCCGACAAGAACCGCCGACCGACGCCGATGACGACGCGCCGATCACCGAGGAGATCGTGTACCTCCAACCAACGCAAATGTAACTCGGCGCAAACCTGAGTCAGCGCAAACGTGAGTCGGATCAGCGAACGAGCGTCGTACGCATCAACATGACGTTGTAGTCGGCCCACGTGGTGGCAAGGAAGTACAGATCCGAACCACTGGACCACGGGTGGATGTATGCAGCGTAGATACCGGGAACCTCGACCAGATTGACCAATGTTTCCGGTGCCGTCCACGGACCGACCGGACTGGGAGCGGTTCGCATCACGATCGAACTGAACGCGTCGGCGTACATCGCCACGAACTTGCCGAGGAACTCGTTGTACTGAACGGAGATCTCCCCGATGCGGCCGCCCATGACGGGTACGGCCGCAGCGGGATCAGCTCGGATCCAGCCGTTTCCGTTCCAGTACTCGTAGGCGGAAAGATCGAGGATCGCCCCCTCGGGCACGCGAGAAAGTCGAACCTCGCCGGATCGTCCCGCGGGGGTTCCGTAGTTGTAGACGAACCCGCCGTCCTTCACCATCGAGCTCATCTGAAAGTTCTCGCTACCGGCGACGGGGGCGACACCCGCGGGAAGAACCCCACCGATATTGGGGCGCAGCGTCTCCGGACGCATGGTCCACGTCTCGCCGTTGTCCGAGGAGGTGGCAATCTGTGAGTAGTTTGTACTCCACTGCCCGGCCTCGCCCCAGTTGCGCACCGACATGTAGCTCAGATACTGCACACCGTTCACTGCTATGCCGCTCGTGGGGATACTGGAAGCCTCGACGCCCGGAATCTTCAGACCGGAGATGATCTCACGCGCCTGACCGGTACCGTCCTTCGGCGCGCTGTCGATGCGCATCCCGTCGGCGAGTACCCGATCCGAGCTGCGGAAGAGCACATTACTTCGCCACTCGCCCACCAAACCGTCGCAGGTGGGGTTACGACTGAGCCCGGTGGTATCGCCGAAAGCGGTCAGAATCTGCCCCGCACCGTTGTCCCACATGATGCCCAGGTCGGTTCCCAGGACATTGAAGCGATCAACCGTCTTGTTGGGACTGTATGTGCCGGTGATCTTTTCGATCGCGGTAGTACGACCGGACAGACCTGGCAACCCTCCGGTGTTGCCGTTGAGCCACGGCGCCGCATTGGCCGGACCTCCACTACTACCGACGCCACTGACTCCGACGCATCCCGGCGCAGCCATCGCCGGCGAAGCCACCGCCGTGACGGCAGCAGCTGCCAGAGCAGCAACTACCCCGAACACCCCCAACGATCTCCCCGCGCGAAACATGACTCCCCCATGGCCGGGATTGTTGGTGTTGTCGTCGTCGTTCCCCCCGAACCTCGGACAATCTAGCAACTGCAGTCACAGATAACCCAATCAGACAAAGACGCGAAAAGGCCTGAAAGTCATAGTAGTTCAGACTTTCAGGCCTTTTCGGACAGAGAAGATCAGTCAGTAGGTCAGCGCGCTCCGCTCGCACCGCCGTCGAGTGGAATCACCGCGCCGGTCAGATAAGCCCCGGCACGTGAAGCCAGGAAAATGGCAAGACCTGCAGCATCCTGGGGAGTTCCGACCCTGCCCAACGGGACCGAGTCCGCCACAGCCTTTGCACTTTGCTCGTCCTCGAGGAGGAATGCCATCATCTTCGACGGGAACGGGCCCGGCGCAATGGCATTGACCGTGATCTGTTCCCCCGCAAGCGTTGCCGCGAGCTTGCGCGTCAACATGTGCACCGCAGCCTTACTGGCTCCGTACGAGAAGTTCTCCGAACCCGACACCACGAGTCCGTCGATCGATCCGATATTGATCACGCGCGCGGGATCTTCCGCAGTGGCTGCAGAACGCAACTGCGGCAACAGCTTCTGCGTCAAGAGGAAGATTGCCTTGACATTGATGTCGAAAATCTTGTCGAAGCCGGCGGCCGGAAAATCGTCGACGGGAGCTCCCCACGTGGCACCGGCGTTGTTGACCAGTACGTCGAGCGTCGGCGAAATCTCGGCGACCTTCGCAGCGAGGCTCTCGATCCCCTCGTCCGTGGACAGATCGGCCGGATGCGAAATGCAGGTGCCGAACTCCGAAAGCTCTCGCGCGGCTTCGTCACAGGCTTCGGCTTTTCGGGCCGAAATGACGACCGTCGCTCCGCCTTCGACAAATCCGCGAGCGATCATGTATCCGATGCCGCGTGATCCACCGGTGACCACAACGGTCTTGCCACTGACGTCGAACAGTCCCTCGATCAAGCTCATGCGACCTCGAAAAGCCCGGCAGCACCCATGCCGCCGCCGATGCACATGGTCACCACCACGAGCTTGGCTCCGCGCCGTTTTCCTTCAAGAAGAGCATGGCCGACCAGACGAGCACCCGTCATTCCGTACGGATGGCCGACGGAGATACCGCCGCCGTCGACGTTGTACTTCTCGGGATCGATCCCGAGCTTGTCGCGGCAGTACAGGGCCTGAGAGGCGAAGGCCTCGTTGAGTTCCCAGAGATCGATGTCGTCGACCTTCAGTCCGTGAAGATCCAGCAGACGCGGAATCGCGAACACCGGTCCGATGCCCATCTCGTCGGGAGCACAACCCGCGACAGCCATCCCACGGTAGATACCGAGAGGAGCCAACCCGCGGCGTTCCGCCTCGCCCGCCTCCATCAGCACCGAAGCGGAGGCACCGTCCGAGAGCTGAGACGAGTTGCCCGCAGTGATGGAGGAATGCGCACTGACAGTCCCGTCGGCCAGAACCGGTCGCAGACTCGACAGCCCTTCCAACGTGGTGGAAGCGCGGTTGCCTTCGTCCAGGGTCAGCGTCACGGACTCGCTGCGGATCTCACCCATCTCCTTGTCCTGCACTTGCTTGATCGAGGGCAGCGGGACGATCTCGAGATCGAACCGACCTGCGTTCTGAGCTGCTGCGGTCCGCTGCTGCGAGACGAGCGCGAACTCGTCCTGCTGCTCGCGGGTCACTCCGTAGCGCTCGGCGACGATCTCGGCCGTGTGCAGCATCGGCATGTAAATCGACGGCTTGTTTTCCTTCAGCCACGGATCAGCCGCGCGGAAGTTGTTCATGTGATCGTTCTGGACCAACGAGATCGATTCGACTCCGCCGCCGACCGCGATCTGCATTCCGTCGTCCACGATCTGCTTTGCTGCGGTCGCGATGGCCATGAGCCCGGACGAGCACTGACGATCGATCGTCATTCCGGAAACCGAGTCCGGAAGCCCGGCCCGCAGCACCGCTTGCCGTGCGACGTTGCCGCCGGAAGATCCCTGCTGCAGCGCGGCGCCGAGGATGACGTCCTCAACCTCGCCGCCCTCGAGGCCCGCGCGCTGAACTGCATTCGAAATGGCATGTGCAGCAAGCTCTTGAGCCTGAGTGTTGTTGAACGCGCCGCGGTACGCCTTACCGATCGGGGTACGGGCGGTGGAAACGATGACAGCTTGCCTCATCGGGGAAACCTTTCGTCGAACACGAAGTGCTGTGCGCCTTTATTAACCACCGGGGGTTAATAAAGGCGCACAGCAAGAATCAGGGCTGGAACACGACGCGACCGACAGTGGTGCCGTCGCCGAGGCGACCGATACCGTCGGCAACGTCCGTCAACGACAGCCGCTCACTGATCAGTGGTTTGACCAAGCCGGCATCGGCGAGCCTGGTGAGCTCGACGTGGCAGTCGTCGATGGCCTGCTGGTTGTAGGCCTTGTACAGCCCCCAGTGCAGTCCGATGATCGAATAGTTCTTGATGAGAGCGTGATTGAGGGCCGGCTGCGGGATCGTGCCACCGGCGAAGCCGATGATGACGATCCGTCCCTCGAAGGCGATGCACTTGGTGGACTTGGCGTAGGCGTCGCCGCCGACCGGATCGAAGACCACGTCGGCGCCCTTGCCGCCGGTGAACTCCTTGACCGCTGCCACGAAGTCCTCACTGTGACGGTCTACGACGAGGTCTGCGCCGAGCTTGCGCGCGTACTCGGCCTTGTCCGGGCCGCCGACGACACCGATCACCTTGGCGCCTGCCGCCTTGCCGAGTTGCACTGCCGCACTACCGACACCACCCGCAGCAGCGTGGACCAACAACGTCTCACCCTCGAGCAGTTGGGTGCGGCGATGCAGAGCGAACCACGCTGTCTGATAGCCGATGCTCAGAGCGGATGCTTCCGCGTCGTCGAGAGCCGACGGCGCCGGGAACGTGTTGTTCTGATCCAGTACCGAGTACTCGGCGAATCCGCCGGACGGCAGACTCGGATTACCGATCACCCGGTCCCCCACTGCGAATTTGGTCACCGATTCACCGACCGAGACCACTTCACCACACAGTTCGACACCGGGTGTGAAGGGCAGCGGCGGCTTGATCTGGTACTCACCCCGGCACATGAGGACGTCGGGGAAGTTGGCCGGAGCCGCCAGCACCTTGACCAACATCTCCGTCGCATTCGGGGTGGGATCCGCGGTCTCCTCCAACGCGAGCACATCGCGGGGTTGACCGAGTTCGTTGACGCGCCAAGCCTTCACAGCAATTCTCCAGACAGATAGTGGGTGAGTTTCAGGACGAGATCGGGAGGTCGACCAACTCGGCGAGGCGTGCCCGATGCTGATACGCGGTTCCCAGCGACAGCTGATCGCTCTTCGCCCGTTTGAGGTACAGGTGCGCCGGATACTCCCACGTCATTCCGATACCACCATGAAGTTGGACGCACTCCTCGGCAGCATGAACCGCGACGCCGCTGCAGAATGCCTGGGCCACCGTCGCTGCGATCGCCGCATCTTCGTCGCCGCGTGCATAGGTGTCCGCCGCATAGCGTGCTGCCGCGCCCGAAGAGCTGACTTCGAGCCAGAGATCGGCGAGGCGGTGCTTGATCGCCTGGTACGAACCGATCGCCCGGCCGAACTGCTTGCGCTCCTTCACATACGCGAGAGTCGTTTCGAGGCACCACTGAGCTACAGCGAACTGTTCGGACGCCAGAAGTGCGCTCCCGCAGAGCAACGCTTCCTCAACCGCTTGCGCCGCATTGCCGCTGTCGACACGGACCGACGACGAACCCGAGAACTCGACGTCCGCCAATCGGCGCGTCATGTCCAGGGACAGAACCGGCGTGACGGTGGCGTCGGCGATCCGAACGGTATGCAGCTCCAGGCCGCTCTCACCGGCAACCGGAACAACAAGAACATCGGATTCGGCGACGCCGGCAACCGTCGTGACGCTGCCGACGAGTCCACTCGCCGTTGCCTTGACAGTAGGTGTGAAAGTTCCTGGTGCAGTGGACAGCGGGATGACCAGAGCAGCCGTCGAATCCCCCGCTGCCAATTGACCGAGCACCTCGGTCTCGCCGGCCTTCAGCAACGCCGTCGTCGCCAGCACCGCGCTGGTGAAGAACGGAACGGGAGCGACCGCACGTCCGATCTCCTCCATCACGACCGCCGCCTCACGCGTCGACGCACCTGCCCCGCCCAGTTCCTCGGGTACCAGCAGTCCCGCCAAACCGAGTTCCGACGCCAGCGACTTCCACAGCCCGGTGAAGTCGGCGGACACGTCGTCGTACGCCGTGACCACGGTGTCGGCGCCGGCCCGCTCGCTCAGCAGTCGTCTGACGCTGGCTCGCAGATCTTGTTCGGTCTCGGAGTACAGCAGATCGGCGCTCATCGGGGTAGGTCCTTCCAGGCGATGTCCTTGTCGACGCGATGCTCGGGCGGCAACCCGAGTACACGTTCTGCGATGACGTTGCGCAGGATCTCCGACGTTCCGCCCTCGATCGAATTGCCCTTGGCTCGCAGGTACCGGTATCCGGGTTCACGCCCGGTGAAGTCGACGGAATCCGGTCGACGCAGTGTCCAGTCGTCGTAGCGCAGACCGGCTTCGCCGTGCAGTTCGAGGTCGAATCCAGAAATCTGCTGGGCCAAACCGGCAAACGCGAGCTTCATTCCCGAGCCTTCGGGGCCGGGCTGGCCGGCGGCGAGCTGCTGGCGCAGTCGCTCCCCGGTCAGACGCGCAACTTCGGATTCGGTCCAGAGTCGCATCAACTCGTCGTGCATCGCCGGGTTACGCAGCTCGGGCTCGTCACGCCAGGCCTGAGCGACCTTTCCGATCATGCCGCCCTCACGCGGTGCGCCCGAACCGATGGCAACACGCTCGTTGTTCAGGGTGGTGGTCGCAACCTTCCACCCCTGGCCTTCGGCTCCGAGGCGATTGGCGTCCGGAATCCTGACGTCCGTGAGGAATACCTCGTTGAATTCGGCCTCGCCGGTGATCTGACGCAGCGGCCGGACATCGACGCCCGGATCGGTCATGTCGCAGATGAAGTAGCTCAGACCCGCATGCTTGGAACGTGACGGATCGGTCCTGGCCACGAGAATCGCCAGCTGCGCATTCTGCGCGCCCGACGTCCATACCTTCTGCCCGTTGACTATCCAGTCGTCGCCGTCGCGGACGGCGCGGGTAGCGACGGCCGCGAGGTCCGAACCTGCGCCCGGTTCACTGAACAGCTGGCAGTAGACCGTCTCCGCAGTCCACAACGGGCGCAGGAACTTCTGCTTCTGCTCCTCGGTGCCGAAGGCAGCGATGGTCGGTGCCGCCATGCCCAGTCCGATCCCGTTCTTGCCGGTGGCCGGGCCCGGTGCACCGGCGGCCTCCAGCTGAGCGTTCACCTGACGCTGAAAGCTCTGCGGTACACCGAGTCCCCCATGACCTTCGGGGAAATGAACCCACGCCAGTCCGGCGTCGAATCGTGCGCCGAGGAAGTCCGATACCGACACGCTGTTCGGATCGTTCTCCGCGAGAAGCGTGTTCACCTTCTCGGTGAGATCACGCGATACTGCCTCTTCGTCGAAAGCCATGCCCATTCCTTCGGTTCGAGCGGTGAGCGGACGGTCAGTCCTTCGGTCCACCGGCGACGTAGACGACCTGACCGGAAACGAAGCCTGCGCCTTCGCTGACGAAGAACGACGCGGTGTGCGCGATGTCCTCGGGCTGTCCGACGCGATTGACCGGAATCTGCGAAGCGGCAGCGGTCTTGAAGTCCTCGAAGCCGACGCCCATGCGCTCGGCCGTTGCGGCGGTCATCTCGGTTTCGATGAATCCGGGGGCAATAGCGTTCGCGGTCACGCCGAACTTGCCCAGCTCGAAGGCCAATGTCTTGGTGAAGCCCTGCATTCCGGCCTTCGCAGCGGAGTAGTTGACCTGTCCACGATTACCGAGAGCCGACGTGCTCGAGAGGTTCACGATGCGGCCGAACTTCGCTTCCACCATGTACTTCTGCACCGCACGCGACATGAGGAACGCTCCGCGCAGGTGGACGTTCATCACCGAATCCCACTCGGCAACACTCATCTTGAACAGAAGGTTGTCGCGAGTGATACCGGCATTGTTGATCAGCACGGTAGGTGCACCCAGGTCTGCGGCCACACGATCCACCGCTGCAGCAACCGAAGCCTCGTCGGAGACGTCAGCGCCCACGGCCAGTGCTTGGCCGCCTGCGGCCTTGATCGCGTCGACGGTTCCGGCACACGCTGCTTCGTCGAGGTCCAGCACGGCAACGGCAAAGCCGTCTTCCGACAGTCGCTTGGCCACTGCCGCACCGATTCCGCGTGCTGCACCCGTGACAATTGCGGTTCTACGTTCCTGGCTCACTGGCCCTCCATAATTTCGTGATTCGACGGACACCGGACGATCTCGTCAGATCCCGGCCTGATCTGCAATTTCCCTGGCTTTGGCTACCAAGGCGTCAATACGTTCCACGGTGGGAGTTCCGCTCTCGGCGGCATTCTGCGGTTCGTCGCGGGCGCGACGCATCACGCCCTCGGCGATCACGGCGATCTTCCACAGCCCCAAGGTGTGCCAGAACTTCAGCGCAGCCGGATCCCGTCCGGTGGCCTCGAGATAGATCCGGGAGATCTCCTCTCGCGAAGGGAATCCCGGGAGCGCTGACGCCGGGAAATCGCCACCAGTGTCCTCCCCTGCCGCCGGCCAGTACGCCAACAAGCTTCCGACATCGGCCAACGGATCACCGAGTGTGCAGAGTTCCCAGTCGAGGGCCGCGACAACTTCGCCGTTCTCAGCGGAGGTGATCACGTTGCGTAGGTGAAAGTCGCCGTGCACCAACGTGGTTTCGGTGTGAGCCGGCTGAGCTGCAATGAGACGTCGGGTGAGATCGTCCAGGTCAGGGCATTCCCGCGTCTTCGACTGTTCCCACTGTCCGCCCCAGCGCTTCAGCTGCCGTGCAGCGTAAGGCTTGTGGCTTGCCAGGTCGTCGAGACCGGCCTTCCCGAGGTCGACGGCGTGTATTTTCGCCAGCGTCTGAGCGAGCGAGATTCCGATTGCCCGGCGACGATCTTCCGACAACGCCTCCGCAAGAGGCATTCGGTCCACCACTTCGCCGTCCACGAATTCCATGAGGAGCAGCGGAACTTCGGTGACGGCTGGATCCTCGGTCAACCCGAATACTCGCGGCGAAGGCACGTCGGTGGATTCGAGAGCGCTCAGGATTCGAGCTTCGCGCGCCACGTCGTGAGCCGAGGCCAGCAGGTGCCCCAGAGGTGGGCGTCGTAGCACCCAGCGATTGCCGTCTTGATCGCGAACCAGGTACGTGAGATTCGACTGCCCCAGGCCGATTCGATCGAAGGACAACGGCCCGGTGAAGTCGATCCCCAGGCCTGCTATCCACCCGGTGACCGCTTCGGTATCGAGTCCCACTACTCCGACGCTAGCCACCGACGGACGCTCCCTGCCGGAACGGGAGTGCGTCACCCAACAACTGGCCACCGTCGATGGTCATGATCTCGCCGGTGATCCACTGGGCTGCATCCGAAACCAGGAAGGCGATGGCAGCGGCCACGTCCTCGGGTTCACCGATGCGTCCGAGAGCGGTCGACGCGGACACCGCTTCTTCATGTTCTTTCCACAGAGCTTCGGCGAGTTTGGTTCTCACCACTCCCGGTGCAACGGCGTTGACACGAATCTTCGGCGACAACTCGAGCGCCAACTGCTTGGTGATGTGGATCAGAGCAGCCTTCGACGCGTTGTATGTACCGATCCCGGCCTCGAACGCCATGCCGCCGATCGAGGCGGTGTTGACCACGGAACCACCGTGCTCGCCCATCCAGGCCCGCGCTGCCAGGCCGGTCCACAGGACTGGAGCCCACACGTTGACGTCGAAGGTCTTGGCGAAGCGCGAGTGATCCTGGTTGATGATCGGCCCGAACGACGGGTTGGTGCCCGCGTTGTTCACCAAGATGTCGAGACTGCCGAAACGCTCGATCGTCTGCTCGACGCACTTGCGTGCAGCATCCTCGTCCGTCGCGTGAGCGCCGACGCCGATCGCGTTGCCGTTCACCTGCGCGGCAGCCGCATCTGCGGATTCCTGTGAGCGCGAAGTCAGTACGACGTTTCCGCCCGCCGCCGCAATCGCCTGCGCGGTCGCGAGGCCGATGCCCCGCGATGCGCCTGTGACGATTGCCGTCTTACCGGTGAGATCCAGTCCTGCCATGTCAGTTCGCCTTGACTTCGCGGTACTTGCGCAGTTCCTGCTTGGCGATGGCGCGCTTGTGCACCTCGTCCGGGCCGTCAGCCAGGCGAAGGGTGCGCATGTGGGCGTAAGCCATCGCGAGCGGGAAGTCGTCCGTGACGCCGCCGCCGCCGTGAACCTGGATGGCGCGGTCGATGATCTTGAGCGCGATGTTCGGCGCCGCAACCTTGATGGCTGCGATCTCGGTGCGCGCTTCCTTGTTGCCCACCGTGTCCATCATGTGAGCGGCCTTGAGCGTGAGGAGTCGAACCATCTCGATGTCGATACGAGCCTCGGCGATCCAGTCCTGGATATTCGCGTTGTCGCTGACGGGCTTTCCGAAGGTGATGCGGGTGGATGCGCGCTTGCACATCAGTTCCAGTGCGCGCTCGGCCATTCCGATTGCACGCATGCAGTGGTGGATGCGGCCGGGGCCGAGGCGGGCCTGGCTGATCGCGAATCCTTCGCCCTCGCCGGCGAGAATGTCCTTGGCCGGGACGCGCACGTCCTCGAAAGTGATCTCGCCGTGTCCTTCGCGGTCCTGGTAGCCGAAGACCGGCAGGTTGCGCAGGATCGTGACGCCGGGAGCATCGATCGGAACGACCATCATCGACTGCTGACGGTGGGTGGCGGCATTGAAGTCGGTCTTGCCCATGACGATCAGAACCTTGCAGTTCTGGTGCAAAGCGTTGGAAGCGAACCACTTACGGCCGTTCAGTACGTACTCGTCGCCGTCACGGTCCATACGAAGCTGGATGTTGGTGGCGTCGGAACTGGCAACCTCGGGCTCGGTCATCGCGAAAGCAGAACGGATTTCGCCTTCGAGAAGCGGCTTGAGGTACTTCTCCTTGTGCTCGTCGGTGCCGAAGAGCGTGAGTACCTCCATGTTTCCCGTGTCCGGAGCGGCGCAGTTGGTGGCTTCGGAAGCCAGGTGGCTGCGGCCCATGATCTCCGCGAGCGGTGCGTATTCCAGGTTGGTCAGGCCGGGGCCCCATTCGGGATGCGGGTGAAAGAGGTTCCACAGCCCGCGCGCCTTGGCTTCCTTCTTCAAGTCGTCGATGATCGGCGGCTGGAAGTGCGGGTTACCGGACTCACGCATCTGCTCTTCGTAGACCGCTTCGGCCGGGTAAACGTGCTTGTCCATGAAATCGAGCAGTTCGGCCTGGTACTTCTTGGTGCGATCCGAGAACTCAAACACTGACATGTGAACTCCTGACAGAGAGGGAAGGAAAATTGGGGGCTCGATGTTCGAGATGGCTGTTGACGCCCTCGACGACATCCGGGCCGTGAAATGCGTTCAGCATCAGCGATTCCGCACGCCTGGCGGAATCGGTGAAGGTCGAGTGCGCGTCGGCACTCATCTGAGATTTGATGACGGAGAGGGACGTCGGCGAGCAGTTGGCCGCGATGTCCTCGGCGTACGCAATCGCCGCATCCAGAACGTCACCGCCGCTGACCAGGTGGTCGATCAAACCGATACGGTACGCCTCGTCGGCATCCACCATCCGGCTGGAAAGCAGAAGATCGACTGCTCGACTGTGACCGACCAAGCGGGGCAACATCCAGGAGATGCCGTACTCCGCAATCAGGCCTCGACGCGCGAACGCGGTAGTGAATCGCGTTGCACTCGAGCCGAAACGAACGTCACAGTACAGAGCCTCGACCATTCCGAGCCCTGCGGCGACGCCGTTGACGGCAGCGATCAGCGGCTTGCGAATCGTGGTCGGGAAATCACGGTCCCGTGGTCGGACAAGATCACTTTCGGAGACGTCGCCGACGTTCTTCAAATTGCCGAGGTCAGCCCCCGAGCAGAATCCTCGACCGGAGCCGGTGACAACAATTGCTCGGACACTGGGATCTTCGTCTGCTGCGGCCAAAAGGTCGTAGTACTGATCTTCGAGCTCGTTGGTCCACGCGTTGAGAACGCGGGGCCGATTGAATGTCAGGACCAGCACCGCTCCTCTCTGCTCGGAGAGGACGAGTTCCTCGGTCATCGCGTTCCCGCGAGCAGCGACGCCTGATACCGGCGCATCCCGCGCAGCCAACGGTCGTAGTCGGCGCCTTTCTGCCGGTACATGTCTAGAACGTTCTTGTGCGGAAGGATGAGGAATTCCTCGGCATCTACTGCGGCAAGAACGATTTCGGCGCATTCAGCAGGCTCGAGAACATTGCCTGCCGCAAGCACGGCCCCGGTTGCGGCCTTGCCGACCGGATCGCCGGAGTTCTCGCCTTCGTAGAGAAGCTTGGTGTTGACACCCATCGGACACAGGCAACTGACGCGAACGCCCTGATCTCCGTAGGTGATCGAGAGCCACTCGGCAAACGCGACCGCGGCATGTTTGGTCACCGAGTACGCGGCGGACCCGACCTGACTGAGCAAGCCGGCAGCAGAGGCAGTGCTGATGAAGTAGCCTTCCCCGCGCTCGGTCCAACCAGGGACGAGGAGCCTGGCGGCACGAATGTGGGCGCGAACGTTGACGTCGATCGTCGTGTCCCAGACGTCCTCACTGATGTCGAGGCCCATGCCTCCGGTGACACCGGCATTGGCGAAGTAGAGGTCGACCGGGCCGAATTCCTTTTCCGCCTGCGCGATGAGGCCCGCAATGACCGTCTCGTCGGAGACGTCGCCACCCGCAGACACTGCTGCGCCGGGATGCTCCATGTTGATCGCCTCTGCCACTGCCGAAGCTGCCGCCCCGTCGAGGTCGGCTACTACGACGCGAGCGCCCTCTGCGGCCAGTCGCTGCGCCAACGCACCGCCGATCCCCCCGCCGCCACCGGTGACAATTGCTACCTTCTGGGCAACCTTCATGAGCGATTCCTCTCGCTTGCGTCATACCTACGCGCTGACAGTGATCCACGTCTCCCCTCATGTATAGTTGAATCCGGCGTCAGTTTCAACCGTCGAATCGCGACGGTCACCCGAACGGCCCGTTCCGTCCTCCTGAACTGCGATTAAAGGGATCAACGATGACTGAAAACCAATTGCCCGTCCGCCCGTCCATCTTCGCCGAGCTCGAGAAGCTCATCGGCCAGGAACTTGGCCCGACGGAGTGGTACGACATCACCCAGGAGCGCATCAACGCGTTCGCCGAAGCCACAAACGATCATCAGTGGATTCACGTCGACCCGGAACGAGCCGCATCGAGCCCGCTCGGCAGCACGATCGCGCACGGACTCTTCAGCCTCTCGCTGGGCCCACAGTTCTCCTACCAACTCATCCACTTCGACGGCTTCGCCCACAGCCTCAATTACGGCTACGACAAGGTTCGCTTCCCCGCTCCCGTTCCCGTGGGATCCCGGGTCCGCATGCGTGCAACCGTTGTGTCCGCGGAGCAGTTGCCCGGCGGAATCCAGGTGAAGATGAGCCAGGTGGTTGAGCGCGAAGGTTCCGACAAGCCAGTCGTCGTGGCCGAATCCGTCGCTCGCGTCGTCGAGAAAAGCTGAACAGAGAAAAGCTGAAACAAGACCCGGCACGTCCCGGCCGCTCGAACGTCGATACGGCCGGGGCGACCTGCCGCTTCAGGATCGGTCAGGGAACTTCAGCGCGTTAGCCCACAGGTCTGTCACCGTGGCGACAATCTGATCGAACTCCGGCGAACGCCCGTCCACCTCACCCTCATGGAGGGTGAACAGACTGTAGGCGAGCCGACTCACCATGCCGGACAGAGCAATTGACGCTGTCATTGGATCCAGCGTCGTGTCCGCGATACCACGACTCTGCAGATCTGCAATCCCGCGGGCATTACGGCGTATGAACGCATTGGCACGCTCGCTGCGGAACTTCCGGAACTCCGGGTCGATGTGAGCAACCTGCTCCATGAGCCCCATCAATTTCGCATTGCGTTGATACGCCGCCAGATACGCTCGATTACTTGCCTCGAGCACGGCGTACGGATCGTCTGCGCCCGCCACGCGTCCCATGCCCGGGTGCATCATGTCGTCTCGCGCGACCTCGAGGACGGCGGCGAAGACCTCTTCCTTGTTCGCGAAGTAGGTGTAGAACGATCCCGTCGCGCAGCCGGCTTCTTTGGCGATGTCGATCAGACGGGCATCGAGATAGCCACTACGCTCGAATACCGTCCGGGCAGCGGCAATCAGCGCTGCGCGCGTGCGGGTTCCCCGCTCGGTGGTGGGCCGATCTCGGAGCAGCGCAGGCGGAGCCACCGGCAGGGCGGCAATTCGCGATTCGTCATCGAGCACGGTGCGCTCCCCATCCTTCCGAGCCAACATCATTTCGGGACAATCCCAGCAGACTCGATGTTGACGCCGGATTCAAGTGTACGCTCTGGTGAGACCCAGGACACACAATCGGTCGATTCCTCCCGAAAGGCAGAACCATGGTTAGCGTTCTCGACCCGGTGACCCGTCACGCGGAAGTCACTCCGGACAACATCGCAATTCGAAACAGCATTGCGATCCGCGGCACGGCTGAACACTGGACTTACCGGCAGCTCCACGACGCGTCCCTGGCGTTCGCCGGCCGCATTCGCGACGCCGGGTTGAGCGTAGGCGATCGGGTTCTCCTAGCGGCACCGTCGGTAGCGGAATTCGTCGTGGCGTACATGGGAATTCAGGCCGCAGGTTGTGTCGTGGTGCCGATCAACACGATGTCGGCGCAACCCGAAGTCGAGTACGTTCTGGACGACGCGGAGATTTCCCTGGCCATCGCGTGGCATCAGCTCGGTCCCGCAGTCCAAGATGCAGGGAGTGCGCGCGGCGTCCCGGTGTGGACACTCACCGAAGAGTCGGCGAAGGCCGATCATGCACCCGCAACTGTGGTCGACCGTGAAGCAACAGACACCACGGCGATTCTCTATACCTCCGGCACCACCGGACGCCCGAAGGGCGCTCAGCTGACCGTCGGGAATTTGTTGTCCGCCGGTGAGATCGGCGCCGAGAGCAGCCGCGGAAACCCTTCGGACCGCACCGGAACCGGACTGCCGCTCTTTCACATCTTCGGCCAGGGTTCGGTCATGATGGCAACCTTCACCGGCGGCGGATCACTGTCCCTGCTCGCCCGGTTCGACCCCGCTGCCATGCTCGACCTGGTCCGCCGGGACAAGCTCACCATCATGGCCGGTGTCCCCACCATGTGGAATGCCATGCTGCACGCCGCCGCCGATGTGGACAGCTCCGACTTCGAACAACTCAGGATCGCAATCTCCGGTGGCGCATCACTTCCCGGTGAAGTCGCTCGTGCCTTCGAAGCACGGTTCAACTGCACGATCCTCGAGGGCTACGGCCTCACCGAGACGAGCGCGTTCGGGACTTTCAACAGCATCGACCGCGTCGCAAAGATCGGATACACCGGCCGCGCCGTACCGCGCACCGAGGTCGAGGTGCGTGATCACGACGGAAATGTTTGCGAGGCAGGCACAGTGGGCGAGGTGTTCATCAAAGGACCGACGGTCATGAAGGGTTACTGGAAGCGCCCTGAAGACACTGCCGCCGTTCTTTCCGACGACGGATGGTTCCGCACCGGAGACCTCGGTGAGACCGATCCCGACGGGGACCTTCGCATCGTCGACCGAGTGAAGGACCTCATCATCCGTGGTGGATACAACGTCTATCCGGGCGAGGTCGAAGAGGTGCTCTACCAGCACCCCGACATCATCGAAGCCGCAGTGATCGGCATACCCGACGACTACTACGGGGAGGAAGTTGCCGCAGTGGTGGCCGTGCGTCCAGGCTCCGACCTCGAAGCAGACGCCGTCACTTCGTGGGCTCGGGAACGTCTCTCCGCCTACAAGATTCCCCGAGTCGTCCAGTTCATCGACGCACTCCCGAAGGGTTCGACGGGAAAGATCCTCAAGAGATCGATCGACCGAACCGAACTCCTCGCCCAGAAGCAGAACTGAAAACACAGGTGAGCCCCGGCGAGATTTCGCCGGGGCTCACCTGTTCACTCACTCAGAGAGCGTCGAAGTACTCGATCTGCGGGGCGCCGGCGAGGAAGGGTGCCATCGCCTTTCCTGCAGCCTGGAAATGCTCGGACGTTCCGTGAGCCTTGATGGCAGCACCGTCCTGATACAACTCCATGAACTTGTAGGAATTCGCATCCGTTTTCGATCGGATCAGTTGATACAGAACCGTTCCGGGCTCCTCCGTGCGCACCTTCTCCGCAAGTTCGGCGATTACGGCTTCGAACTGCTCGCCGCTTCCGTCCTTGACGGTGATATCCGCGATGACAGCAATCATTCGTTCCTCCAAAAGTGTTCCAGCAGTATTCGAGTGTTACCGAGAAACCTACAGTTTCACTGCGTGGGCAGTAGTCCGAACGTCGATGCCAATTGTCTGCGAGTGCTTTCCGCGTCGGTGTGGAGAATGCCGGCGATCCCCAATCGTGCCGCACCGTCGAGATTCTGTTGCAGATCGTCGATCATCACCGCATCTTCGGGCGCGACGCCCAGTCGCTCACACGCGATGGTATAGATCTGACGAGAGGGCTTACGAATCCCGACTTCCGAGGAGATCACCACTTCGTCGGCCAGGTCCTCGAGGACAAATCCCGCATAACAATCACGCCCGAAAGCATTGGACACGAGCGCAACAGGGTGTCCCGCCGCCCGCACGTCTGCGAGCAGACGCACCATCTCCTCGTCTCGAATCAGCCCGGCTTGCATACGGTCGACCAATCCAACGCTGTCGACGACTGCGCCGTGCGCTCGTAGACGTTCTCCGAATCCGGCCTCGAAGGCCTCCTGGTCGATCTTTCCGGATTCGTGATCGGAGAGCAGCCTCTTCGAGACGTCGTCGCGGGAGAGCAGGGTCAACGGAAGTCGTGGGTCGCCCCCAAGCGAGGCCCCGAAGTCTTCGAAGGCCTGAAGAACACTGGAGGTGAGAACTCCACCGAAATCGACGAGCACTGCCGCACGCGTAGGTGTCATTGCTCCATCAGACACCAAACATGAACCCGGCGTCAACATCAGTTTTGGCGCAGCGAGAATTGTAAAGTGTTGATCCACAACCGGTTGACCGTATCGAGCAGACCATCGAAGGTCACTCCGGCGGCGCCGTCCTCGCCGCCGCGGGATACGAAGTACCCGAACGCAAGTCGACTGATCATCCCGGAGAGTGCCCGAGACGTCAGTAGCGGATCCAGGTTCGCGTCCGCCAGACCGGCTTTCTGCAGCTTCTCGATACTGCGCGCGTTGCGTCGAACAAACGCGTCAGCACGCCCGAGCCGGAGAACCCGGAACTCCGGATCGATACTTGCGACCTGCTCGAGCAGTCCCATCAGCTTCGCGTTACGTCGGTACGCCTCGAGGTACGCGCGGTTGCTCGCCGCGATGACCTCAGCGGGATCCGCGCCTTTCGGAGTGTGCGGCATGCCCGGATGCATCATGTCTTCGCGCGCCAGCTCCATCACAGCCGCGAAGATCTCCTCCTTGCTTGCGAAGTAGGTGTAGAACGTACCGGCCGAGCACTGCGCCTCCACCGTGATGTCGATCAGACGCGAGTCCAGATAACCTGTCCGTTCGAAGACGGTGCGAGCCGCATCGATCAACGCTCGACGCGTACGCAAACCACGCTGAGTGGAGGGGAGTTCCCGTGACACTGTCGACGAAGCATCTTCGGAGCCTGTGCGTGCTGCAGCCATGCTCCAGTTATACGTCAGACGCCCGCTACCGGTGACCGATAGCGGGCGTCTGTTCGAGACCGAAGGTATTACCTGGCGTAGAGGTGCGCGCCCGGAATTGCGTTCGGATCGTCCCGAACTTCCTTCGGGTTGGTCTCTTTCAGCACCCAAGCGCTGAAGAAGGTCACCAAGCCCATGAGTGCTACGAACACGGCAACCCATGTCGTGGTTCCGGTCTTCGCGATAAGTGCTGTCATGATGAACGGGGTGCCGCCGCTGACCGTGATCGCAGCCAACTGGTAGGCCAACGATGCTGCCGAGTAGCGCACGTTGGGTGCGAACAGTTCACCCATGTATGCCGCGATAGGCCCGTAGGTCATCGACTGGAACACGCTGCCGACCGTGACTGCGATGAAGAACAGCGGCAAGGACTTGGTGTTGATCAACCAGAAGTACGGGAATGCCCAGACCACGATCGCCGCGGCGCCGATCAGGATCATCGGACGACGACCGATCTTGTCGGACATCTTCCCGGACCACAGCACCACGCCGACTGTCAGCAACGCGCTCAGGAGCGAGATGATGAGCAGTGAGTTCCGCTTCAACCCCAGTTCGGTTGTGCCGTAGCTGAGCACGCCGGCGATGCTGATGTAGAACAGTGCATTGGTGGCGGCCAGAAGTCCGCAACCGAGCAGAATCTTGCGCCAGTGATCCTTGAGCGCCTGCGCCAGTGGAGCCTGAACGACGACATCCTTTTGGTTCTTCTTGGCGTCTTCCTGCAACTCGAGGAATTCCGGCGTGTCCTCGACCTTCGTCTGGATGTACAGAACCACAGGGAAGAGCAGCGCGCTGGCGAAGAACGGAACCCGCCAACCCCAGCTCAGGAATGCTTCGTTGGAAATGGTCGCGGTCGCGACGAGGAAGACCAGGTTGCCCAGCACTACACCGAACGAGACACCCATCTGACCGAAAGTGCCTGAGAATCCACGCTTCTTGGGACTCGCGGATTCGGTGAGGAGAAGGACGATTCCGCCCCACTGGCCACCGCAGGCGAGACCTTGGATGAATCGCAGTGTCACCAGAAGAATCGGAGCGACGACGCCGATTGCCGACGCACTCGGAATCGCGCCGATCAGGAATGTCGCGACAGCCATCAGCAACAGGCAGGTGACGACGGCGGGCTTGCGTCCGTACTTGTCGCCGAAGTGTCCGGCGACCAAACCGCCGATGGGGCGGGCAACGAAGCCGGCCCAGAACGTACTGAACGAGAGCAATGTGCCCATCAGTGCGGATGAATCGGGGAAGAACACATGCGGAAAGACCAGTGCCGCAGCCGTTCCGTACAAGAAGAAGTCGTACCACTCGATGGAACTGCCGAGCAGTCCCGCGCCGAGAAGTTTGCGGTGCGCTTTCTTCTTCTTCCGTTCCTGATCGGACAGGCCCCCTGCCTGCGTGTTCGAATCCACTGCCGATCTCGTCATGGGTTACTCCTCGATGGGTCGGACGCTCGTCGCGCCGGGAGTTGAGAAGTGAAACCGGGCCAGAAGTAGAAACTGACACCAACTTCAACTCTGTGGCGTTGCGATCAGTCTGCGATACAAAAAGAGTGATGTCAATCACTGAAATGCATTGCCGCATAAGGGACTAAATCCCCTATCGATGCTCGCCGATCACCACGACGAATGGCCGGCTCACCTTGTCGGCGGCCGGCAATTCGTTTGTCAGGCAGATCTAGTTCGGTACCCGCAGTTCACGACGAAGAATCTTGCCGCTCACTGTTTTCGGC
Source organism: Rhodococcus sp. AQ5-07 (assembly GCF_009707305.1). Taxonomy (NCBI): domain Bacteria; kingdom Bacillati; phylum Actinomycetota; class Actinomycetes; order Mycobacteriales; family Nocardiaceae; genus Rhodococcus; species Rhodococcus sp. AQ5-07. The sequence continues at coordinate 4,235,685 of NZ_CP046099.1, forward strand.
AGGTCATTCATGACCTCGACGATGCGTGGATACTTGTATGCTGCAAGCCTTTCCTTGCAGAACTCGACCAGATCCTCGGTGGTCGCCTCGGCACCGTCCTTGAAGGACACGAAGGCCTTCACGGTTTCGCCGCGATACGGATCCATGACACCGACGACGGCAGCCTCTCGTACGGCAGGGTGTTCGTAGAGAACATCTTCCACTTCGCGTGGCCACACTTTGAAGCCCGAGGCATTTATCTGATCCTTCATCCGGTCTACGATGTAAAACCAACCGTCGCCGTCCATGAATCCGATGTCGCCGGTGTGAAAACGCCCGTCCGGCATCGCATGTGCGGTCTCGTCCGGCTTGTTCCAGTATCCGAGTGCAACCTGGGGACCGGAGACCACGATCTCGCCGTACTCCCCGATCTGTACCGGCCTGTCGTTCTCGTCCACCACCTCGGCGTACGTATTCGATACCGGAACGCCGACAGCAACGGCCCCCGACGCCGGATCTACCGGCGCTTCACGCGAATTCGGCACCACGATCGCCGGGCTGTTCGTCTCGGTCAGCCCGTAGCCGTTGTGAATGTAGTGACCGAACTTCGCCCGGAACGCTTCCAACGCCGCGTGCGGGATCGGCGCGCCACCTGAATACACCGACTCGAGAGAGCTCAACGATTCCTTCGAGACTGCGGCGCTGTCCGTCCACGCGATGAATACGGTGATCGCTCCGATGATCGCGGTAGCCCGATGCTCCGAAATCGACTCCGCTGCAACGATGGGATGGAATCGGCAGGTCAGAATCGTGGGCGCGCCGGCCAGGAGTGGAGCCGCGACGTGCCCGATCAACCCGGTGATATGGAACAGTGGCGCCACCGCGAACATCGCGCCGCCGGGGCTCAGCCCCAACCAGTCCCGATAGATCTGCGCTGCGAACACGACATTTGCGTGCGTGTTCATCGACCCCTTCGGCGGGCCGGTCGTCCCCGACGTATAAGGAAGGTAGGCAAGGTCTTCCGGGGACAGATCGACCTTCTCGGGCTTCTGTCCTCGATGAGCCTCGATCAGTTCCAATAGGTCCGGAAATCCATCATGACGAATCCTGGACGCCGAACCGAAGATCCGTTCATCGTCGCGCGACTGAAAATCCCGTTCCGACGTGGTGATGACCCGTCGCACTTCGGTGCCCTCGGACGCAGTCGCCACGGTCTCGGCCGAGGACTCGAGACAGATGACTGCTACCGCGCCGCTGTCCGCGAGTACGGTGGACAGCTCACGGTCCCGGTACATCGGATTGACCGGAACGACGACAGCGCCGAGTTTCCAGACTGCGACCGTCGCGATGACGAACTGCGGAACATTCTGCAGGACAAAGGAAACTCTGTCGCCGAACCCGATTCCGTCCACGGCGAGGGCTACCGCAAGCGCGTCCGACATCTCGTCGAGCTCGGCAAAGCTGACGGTCCTGTCGAAGTACCTGATGATCGGGGCGGTGCGATCGCGCTCCAGCGACGCACGGAACATCGCGAGGGCATTGACATGCTCGATGTCCACATTCGGCGGAGTGTCGGCGTCGTAATTGGCGAGCCATGGCTTGCTCTCGTACACGTTGGTCATAACTCAGCTCTCGAAGTACCGACGCGGATTATCCACCAGCATGGTGTTGATCTGATCTTCGGTGACGCCACGTTCGAGCAGCGTGGGAATGACCTGATCGCTGATGTGGGTGAAATTCCAGTTCGGCACTGCGGCTGCCTTGGCCTCACTCGAGAACCAGTCGATGAAGCACGAGGCATCATGTGCCAGAACCATTTTCTCGGCATAGCCTCGGCGGGCCAGTTCCACGACGGTGTTCACCCGCTCCTCGAACGGGAGCAGAACATCGAGACCGAAACGGTCCATCCCGAGTAGCGAACCCGCATCGGCGAGAGCACACAGGTAGTCCAGGTCGGTCGAATCACCCGAGTGCCCGATGACGACCTTGCTCAGATCTGCACCTTCCTCGGCCAGAACCTTCTGCGCAACGAGGCCCGATTCCGTGTGCGGGTTCGTGTGAACCGTGATCGGTACCCCGGTTTCGACCTGCGCCTGACCGACCGCTCGCATCACACGCTCGACGCCGGGAGTCAGACCAGGTTCTTCGATGGCGCACTTGAGGAACGACGCGCGGATGTCTGTGCCGGCAATGCCGTCCTTGATGTCCTTCACAAATAGATCAACCATCGGCTCGCGCACGTCGAACAGCAAACCTGGACCGGTGTAATGGAATTGGAACGGAATGTCGTTGTACGTGTAGACGCCGGTGGCGACGATGATGTTGAGATCGACCTGCTCGTTGATCCGCGCAATACGCGGGATGTAGCGACCGAGTCCGATGACCGTGGGATCGACGATCGTGCTGATCCCTCGCGACTTCAGTTCGGACAGCTTGGTCACCGCATCGGCTACTCGAGCCTCCTCGTCCCAAGGCTCCGGGTAGTCGGGATAGTTCTGACGCATCTCCTCCCCCAGAACGAAGACATGCTCGTGCATCAACACCTTTCCCAGATCGGCTGTGTCCACCGGCCCACGAACGGTTTGTACTGAACTCATCGATCGAACCCCTGACTGTGATCGCCATCACTAACATGAGACAATGAGCTAGTGTGTCTCACGTCGCTTGGTTCGTCAATAGGTTCGATCCACCCGAAGCCCACCTCTGTTCGACCGCCGAAATTGTGCAGTACCGGACAACCGGAGAGAATGTCCCGATGCCTACCGACCTCGAACGCCGACGCGCGATCGACACCGCCGCGAGCATGTACCTCGCGGAGGAACCACTCGACATGTCACTGCTCGCCGAACGTCTCGGAGTAGGCCGCGCGACGCTCTACCGCTGGGTCGGCAATCGCGACGAACTGCTCGGAACAGTGCTGGCCGAGGCCACCGAACGGACATACCGGAAGGCGATGTCACAGGCGTCGGGGCAAGGTCCGGAGTACATCCTCGACGTCTTCGGACGCGTCATGCGGTCGGTGGAATCGTCGACCGAACTGCGAGCTCTGACGAAACGCGAACCGATGGTGTTCATCAAACTCGCGATGATGCCCGGCTCCATCGAATCGATCTCCGCTTCCATCACCGCCGAAATCTTGCAGTCCCAGGTCGACGCCGGCCAACTGACGATCACGCTCTCGCCGCAAGTGCTGGGCGAAGCTCTCGTTCGCATCTGCGACGTGCACCTCTACGCCCCTCTACTCGGGCGGGAAAAGGCGGAGATCGAGACGGCCCTCGACCTGATCGCACTGCTCCTCGGCGTCACCCGTAACTGACGGTATCGACTGCGTGAGCACTGCTCCGACACACGGCCCACCCGAGTCCTCAGACGTCTGATGAGTTGTTACGCTGTCGGTACCCCCACGAGAGGCAAGCCGTGTCCGACGACCACACAGGATTCACACTTCGCAGTGGTCCGCTGGTGCCGCAACTCGAACAGTTGCTTCGCGGGCGAATCAGGCAAGGAACGTGGGCGCCGTCCGAGCGCATACCGAGCGAGGCGGCCCTTGCCGTCGAACTCGGCGTCGGGCGTTCCTCGATTCGCGAGGCAATCCGCCTCCTCGCTCGCGACGGACTACTCGAAGTCCGACACGGCGTCGGCACCTTCGTGGCTGCCGCGTCCGAACTCGAGCACGTCGACGAATTCACCAAGCTACTTCGACGCTCACGCATCCTGGAGGTCTTCGAAGTCCGTCGCGCACTCGAGATCGAGGCCGCCAGACTGGCCGCGGAGCGGGTACAACCCGAGGACCTCGACGGCCTGCGGCGGCGACTGACCATGCGACACAGTCATTTCGAGGGTGACGTTGAAAAGTTCGTCGACGTCGACCTCGACTTCCACACCGAAGTCGTTCGGTTGTCCGGAAACGCGGTTCTGCTCTCGCTGTTCACGTCGGTGCGTCCACTCCTTCGTGAATCCCTCGTCGAGATGATGGCCCACGAGGCCGGCGTCCCCGACACCTCACATGCCCATGATCAGTTGGTCGAGGCCCTTCAAGACGCCGACCCAGAAGCCGCGGTAGCGGCAACCCGAGCAAATATCGACACCGTCTTACGGCGGTTGCGTGTGCTCGACGCCTAAGAGAGGTTAGTTCTCGTGCAACACCCCAACGGCACAGTTCTGTCGACCGAACACGTGGATCTCGTCCGCGACGGCCGATACTTGTTGAAAGACATCAACATTTCGATCGAACCCGGGCAACACTGGGTACTCCTCGGCGCGAACGGTGCAGGCAAGAGCACCCTACTGAGCCTTCTCGGAGCAACCGCCCACCCCACTCGCGGTTCCGTCTACGTCCTCGGGCACAAGCTGGGCCGAGTCGACATGAGGGAACTGCGGATGGACATCGGGCACGTGAACCCGCGCCACACGATCGGAATTCCGATCACCGTCCGCAACGTCGTGATCACCGGCCTCACCAACACCACCGAGGTAATGCCGCGGTGGTCACCGACGCCGGAGCAAGAGGCTCATGCCGACGCACTGATCGATCTACTCGGGATGAGTCCGCGTTCGGACGCACTGTGGCCCAACTTGTCCCAGGGCGAACGGGGGCGAGCCCTGATCGCCCGTGCACTCATGGTGGAACCACGCCTGCTCCTGCTCGACGAACCGGCGACCGGGCTCGATCTTGCTGCGCGCGAACAGCTCTTGACGGCTCTGGACGATCTCCGCAATCAGAACCCGTCACTTGCCAGCATCCTCGTGACGCATCACATCGAAGAGATTCCGAGCACCACCACACATGCTCTCCTGATCAGGGACGGCGTCGTGACCGCCAGCGGCCTCGCCGAGAATGTGATCACCACCCAGAACATCAGCGAGTGCTTCTCGCATCCCATCGAGATCGAGCGTCGTGGTGGTCGGTGGAATGCTCAGTCGCGGCCACGCGAAAGAGTGTGACCGACAGTAGTTTCAGAGACGTCTGGCGCCGGGCCCCTCCCGGCCCAGTTCGTCTCCAGGGTTGAGCAGGTTGCATGTCTTGAGTGACAGACACCCACAGCCGATACAGCCCGTCAGTTCGTCCTGCATCCGGCTGATGGCCTGCTTGCGCTCCTCGAGGCGCTGATTCCACTCCGTCGAAATCTTGCGCCAGTCCTTCTTCGTCGGAGTTCGTCCCTGCGGCAACGACCCGAATACTTCGGCAACTTCGGCCAGAGGTATCCCGAACCTGACTGCCAACTGGATGAGCGACACCCGCCGGATCGAGTGCCGCGGGAACTTCCTCATATTTCCTGCCGTCCGCTCTGCAGGAACCAGACCGAGTGTTTCGTAGTAGCGCACCGCCGACACGGCGACGCCGGTGCGCGCCGATACCTCACCGATCGAGAGAAGTTCGTCACTCTTACGGATCATTCTGCCTCCCAATGGCTGCGCGACATTGACCTGAAGCGCACTTGAGATTCTACCTTCGACAACATGCACTCCCCCACCGATGCTCCCGCCGGAACCTGGCGGCAGCTCCTGAGCGGTCGATACCTCGGCACCGCTACCGTCCTCGCAGGCGGCGTCGCGCTGTACGCGACCAACGTCTACCTGACGACCAGCCTGCTTCCGACTGCCATCGACGACATCGGCGGTCAGCAGTACTACGCCTGGACCGCGACGGTCTTCCTCATCGCTTCCGTCATCTCCTCGATGTTGGTCACCAACGTCCTCGCCGCCAGGGGACCGCGCGGGGCCTACCTGATCGGCCTCGCGATCTTCGCGCTCGGCACCGTCGTCTGTGCGGTCAGCCCGACCATGGAATTGCTGTTGGTCGGCCGCACGATCCAGGGTTCGGGAGGTGGCCTGCTGGCTGGTCTCGGTTACGCCGTCATCAATGCCGCGCTCCCCAGACATCTGTGGACCCGCGGGGCCGCGCTGGTTTCGGCAATGTGGGGAGTCGGCACCTTCGCCGGCCCTGCAATCGGCGGCGTCTTTGCTCAATTCGGAGCCTGGCGATGGGCTTTCGGCGTTCTGGTTATCGCGACGATCGCAGTCGCAGCTCTCGTCCCCAGCGCGCTACCGGCACATGAACCGGGCAGCACCACCAGTAGCCCGGTACCGGTCCTCTCACTGGCATTGCTGACTGCGGCAGCTTTGCTGGTCAGCGTTGCCGGAATTCTGTCGAACCTCGCAGTGACCGCAGCAATGGTTCTCGCCGCTGTGCTGCTACTGATCGCCTTTGTCGCCGCTGACCGTCGCTCGCGCCACGGCGTACTACCGCCGTCGACGTTCAACGCGTCGTCGCTCAAGTGGGTGTACCTGACCATCGTCGTCCTAGCTGTTGCGTCGACCGTCGAGACGTTCATTCCACTCTTCGGCCAACGACTTGCCGGACTGGCACCGCTCGCGGCCGGATTCCTCGGGGCCGCACTCGCTCTCGGCTGGACTCTCGGCGAAATCCCGAGCGCCTCGGCGACTTCCCCTCGTATCGTGCGACGAATCGTTGTCAGCGGTCCGATCCTCGTCGCGATCGGGTTGGGCATCATGGCAGCATTTCTCACCGAACACGCCGGCGCCGGTGCGATGGTCGCGTGGGTGATCGGACTGCTGGTCGCCGGCGTCGGAATCGGCATCGCCTGGCCCCATCTTGCAGTCGGTGCGATGACCTCGGTCACCGATCCCGGAGAAGGTGCGCGTGCCTCCGCTGCCATCAACACCGTTCAGCTGATCGCAAATGCCTTCGGCGCAGCCCTGGCCGGAGTGCTGGTGAACATCGGCGAACCGTCGACGCTTCGTTCTGCGCAATTGCTTCTCTTCACCTTCGCCGCTATCGCGATCATCGGCATTGCCGTGGCAGCTCGCGCACTTCCGCGAACGCCCGACAAAATCGACAGCCCCGAAATCGTTCACGACGCTCGCTAAACTGTGGAAAACCCACACGGAGGAGTTGACCAGTGACAGAACCGGATCCGGGCACAGTGGAAACCGACTTCCCGAAAACGGGAGCTCCCGCACAGCGCGCGCTGATCGGAGCGGGCTACACCCATCTCGCGCAATTGACGTCCGTGTCCGAGAAGGAACTCGGCGCTCTGCACGGGATGGGACCGAAGGCTCTGAGGATTCTGCGTGAAGCACTCGCCGAACGCGGCCTGAGCTTCGCCGACTGAGCTCTCACATCAGACCAGGCTCGCCCGAACCTGGTTGCCACCTTCGCGCTTCGCTTCGTACATCACCGAGTCCGCGACGCGGAAGAGTTCGGCAAAGGCTTCGTCGACCGACTCACCCGGATGCCGGGGCGCGGTCCGGACCGCCATTCCGATGCTCGCGCTCGTCGGTGGATCATCGGTCGCCCCGTCCATTGCCGAGCGGATCTGTCCTTCCAGCCTCGCTATCACGCTGACCGGCACCCGCTCGACCACGACGAACTCGTCACCGCCCACGCGGGCGGTCAGTGCAGCTTTGGTTGTCCACAGACGAATACGCAGCGCCGTTCGCAGGATCGTGCTGTCCCCCACGTCGTGGCCGTGAACGTCGTTGATCGTCTTGAATCGGTCGAGATCGATCACCACCACGAGAACCGCGTCGGCCTCGGTCACCGGAGGCCCCATCAGATCCTTCACCCGACGCGAAAGCCCGCGACGGTTGAGCAGACCGGTCAACGGGTCTATGTCGGAAGTAGTGGCGTCAGATCCCAGAACTGCCAAGACAATTTGGGACACCACGGGAATCACAATGATGGTGGCCATCACGACCGCGATTTTCGCCAACCCCAAGCCGACGTCCGCTGCTGGCCCCAACAACAAAGTCCACCCCGAAAACACCGTGACCATCGAGGCGAAGACCAAGTGACCGACTTGGAGTTTCGGATTGTGGAAGAACGCAATATAGCCGCCGATCGACGCGAACACGACGCACGCGATGAGCCGACCCAGCGGTTCCGAGTCGGTTGCGGCGGCCGCCGCAATCGCAGCGTCGGAACCCACGACAAAGGTGTACGACCACAGCGGCGTCGGCGGAAACAGCCACCAGATCAGGGCAGCGCCGAGGCACAACACGATAACCGTCAGATTGACCGCTCGCCAGAACGTACCTTGCGGACCGACGTCACTGAATCGCGCCGACAGCAACACCAACCCCATCCAGAGTGCCGTTCCGCCGACCAGCGCCCGGCAGGAAGTCAAGAACCCACGATCTTCGAGGTACCTGCTGAAACTGTGGAACTGGTCCGGCAACTGCCACCAGCGCATGACAACTTCGACGAAACCGTTCATCGCCGGTCAGCCGATTCAGGTCTGCAACTTTCGGGCATACTTCGACGTAGCGGACAAGCTGATTTCCCCCCGGAGCACACTGGCATATCCGGCAGCATAGTCAGCTGCAGTGGACGAACCAACCGTTCCGCCGGATTAGCGATCGAGCCTACAACCAGCCCCGTCGGCTACTACTCAGCAAGGATTTGAGTAGCGTTTCGCCCTCCCTGTCATATCGATCAAACGCAGTCACATCGATCAGCTCAGTGCGTCGTAGGCAGCCGATACGTACTGCGCCGATCTCTCGGAACCGAGCAGGCCCGGCCCCATCTTGTTCATCACGTACGAGAAGGTCATGCGCTTCTCGGTGTCGATGATGATCTGCGAGCCACCCCAACCTCCCCAGAAGCAGATTCGCCCCTCCGGAATGAACGGGACGGACTCGGGCGTCGGCAATCCGAATCCGACGCCGAAGCGGACCGGCACACCGAGGACGAGGTCGACCCCGTACGACTGCTCCTCGAAGATCTTGTCGATCGTTTCCTCCGACAGCAGGCGAACGTCACCGACCTTGCCACCGCACGCGATCACCGATTGGATCCTTGCGAGTGCCCTCGCATTCGAATGACCGTTGGCCGCACCGATCTCGGCGGCTCGCCACCCGTCGGTCCACGAACCTGTCGCGTCGGCCGGCGGTGCGGTGAAGGTCTTCACCATGATGTTGTCCATCCCGAGTGCCGCGATGTCGATCGGCAAAGGCGGTGGCGCAATCACATTCGAGACTCGCCCGTATTCCGACTTCGGCAAGCCCAGGCGGAAATCAGCATCGAGCGGACCGGCTATTTCCTCGTCGATGAAGCGGCCGAGGGTTCGACCGTCGATGCGCCTGACGACCTCGCCGATCAGGTGGCCGTAGTTGAGGGCGTGATATCCGGATGCAGTACCCGACTCCCACCACGGAGCCTGCGTCGCCAACCGGGCTGTGGCGTACGCGTCGTCGCAAATGTTCTCCAAGGTGAACGGTTGATCCCACCCCGAAACACCCGAAGTGTGCGACAACAGTTGCCGGACCTGAATACGGTCCTTACCCGCTGCTGCGAACTCGGGCCAGTACTGCGCGACCGGGGCATCGAGATCCAGCAACCCGCGGTCGACGAGCATGAGCGCGGCCAGTGCGGTCACGGTCTTACTGCAGGACCAGACGTTGGTGACGGTGTCGCGGGCCCAAGGAGCAGTGTGCTCGACGTCGACCCAACCGCCCCACATGTCGACGACGGATTCGCCGTCGATCGTCAGTGCGATCGCTGCCCCGACGTCCTCGCCGGAATCGAGATTGTGTGCCAGCGCCTCCTTCAAGCCAGAGAATCGCTGGTCACATACGCCTTCGATGTTCGCCACTGACAGCCTCCACAGGAAAGTTAAAACTTGACGTCAACTTCAACTATGTCGAGTATGTGTCCGATTCACCTGTGGTGTCAATCACTTCAAGTGTCAGAGTCGGCTCAGACCAACGGGATTCCCTTGGCGATGCGCCGACGCAGATCCCAGAGATAGAAGTTATAGGGGAACATCCGCAGAATCTTCGGGCTGAACCGATTGACCAGCGCGGCGACGCGCATGGATCGGTCGAAGTTACGCTGCTGACGCGCTGACCACGGGAGCCGCATTTCGTCACGAAAGGCCTGGGGCAGGAACCCGGTGGTGACAAATCGGTTGAGCGGACCGACCACGGGATGCAACAGCTTCGGCGTGAAGGTCGCCGACGCGATCCCGTAGAGATGCTCACGAATCGTCTCGTCGATCGCCACCTTGCCGAGGTTCTCGTTCCAGTAGACCTCGAACGCATCCCGGTCCGCCGGCCACATGTCGCGTCGCATCTGAAGGGTTGTACCGAACGTGGCGCTTCGCTGATAGAACGCATCCTGGGTGACCGGATCGAGATCCCCGTACAAGATTTTGTAGACGTCCTCGAAGCCTCGGTACAGGCAGGCGGCTACCCACAACTGCAGCTCGGGATCGAACGCGTTGTATTCGACCGCGCTGTTCTCATCGGAGCGAACGTGCTTGTGAGAGCCGTTGACTGCGCGTCGGTACAGCTTCTTTTCTTCGTCCGTCGCCAGGCTCGCGACGGCGAGATACGTCAGCGTCGTCCGGGTTCGCTTCACCGGATGCCGATCCAACCGACCCGTCTCGACCTTGCTCTCGTACACGCCGTACCCCACCGCCGGGCGCGCCAACTGCATGATGACGTTGGCGCCGGCGGCCAACAGTCCGAGCCCGGACATCGCTTTTTCGACCTCGGCGTCGATGTCGACCGCCTGGACGCCGACCGCTCCGATGCCGCCTGCCACCGCTTCCTCGCGCCCGTCCATCGAATCCCTACTCACCGTCATGGCAGAACCCCTTCGAGTCGATATCTGCGAACGCATGTTCTCAGATGAGTGAAACGCCGAAATGCCGAGATGTCAAGCAATCTCGGGATGCAAAGATGGTCTTCATGAATGACCAACCGCGTTCGTACGGTGGCGTCGACGGCGCGCTCCGCGTAGCCCAACGACGAGAGACGCTGATCGAGGCCGGTCTGGAACTCATGGGCTCCGCCGAGCCCGAACTCACGGTCCGCGGAGTGTGCAAGAAGGCCGGTGTCGCGGCACGGTACTTCTACGAGAGCTTCACCGATCGTGATGCTCTGATGTCGGCCGTCTACGACACCGTCATCACGGACATCGCCGTTTCAACCCAGGCCGCGGTGGAAGCCGCCGAGACCGAACGAGGCAAGGCGCTCGCCGGAATCGCGAACATCGTCCGCACGATCGCGCGGGATCCCCGTCGCGGACGTCTACTGTTCTCCAGCGCCCTGACGAGCCCTGTCCTGGCCGAGAAACGACGAGCGTCGACGACGATATTCATCGGTCTCCTGGCCGCCAACGCCAAGACCTTCTACCGATTGAACGACAGCGGCCACTTGACGCTGACGGCAACCTTCCTGGTCGGCGGCCTGGCGCAGACCCTCAGTGCATGGCTGGACGGATACATCGACGTGACGGAAGAAGAACTGGTCGCCGAATGTGCAGCGATCCTGCTCGCTCCCGCCCTACCTCCGTCTTGAGCTCCTGATTCAGTCCCAGATCCCGATGTTGTCGAGGTGAGCGAGAAGTCGAGCAGCGCCGTCGGAGAACTGCAGACTCATCTGCGCGTCCACCTGTTCTCGATCGTGCTTCTCGAACGCCTCGATCAAAGCGTCGTGGCTCGATACCGCAAGCTCACCCCAGCCTGGATCCGTCGCGTAGAGACGAGCAGGGGTGTACCGAATCGCGCCGAACAGGAACCATGCCAGCTTCGCACCACCCGCAGCGCGATTGATCAAGCGGTGGAATTCGAATTCGCACTGCTCGATCGCAGCTGCATCCGAGGCGTCCACCGCCGCTCGCAAATCGGCGTTGAGTTCCGTGAGTTCCACCAGTTGATCAGCTGTGATGGTGTCCATCGCCCGCAAAGCCAGCTTGACTGCGATCTGCCCCTGCAACCAGAAGATGTCTTCGATGTCTTGGCGACTGAGGGGCGAGACGAGATAGCCGCGATGCGGAACCAACTCGACCATTCCCTCGCCGCGCAATGCGACGAGGGCTTCTCGCACCGGCGTCACGCTGACACCGAGGTCGGCTGCGGTTTCGTCCAATCTGACGAACTCGCCCGGACGCACAGCGCCGGACATGATCAGGTTACGAACGTGGTTGGCCACGTCCTCCGACAACTGTGGCCGTCTCCTCAGCTCAGATGTCGCCCTCCGAGTGCGTGCAGACGTTGCCACAACCGATCCTCACAGTCCGTACGTTTTGCCGATGATGTCTCGCTGAATCTCGTTGGTACCACCATAAATGGAGGACACAAGAGTCTTTCGCACATGGTGCTCCATGTCGAACTCAGTCGCGTAACCGTACCCACCCATCATCTGCATCCCCTCGAGCGCGACCTTCTTGGCGGTCTCGGTCAGCTTCAGCTTGGCCATCGACGCTTCCCGCGGGAACATCTTGGTCGGGTTGGCGTCGACCATTCGGGCAACGCTGTAGACCAGCAGACGGCCGCATTCGATCTCCGTGGCGAGATCCGCGATCCGGTGGCGAAGCGCCTGAAACGATCCGACCGGACGGCCGAACTGCTTACGCGTGGTGACGAATTCGAGGGTGTCGTCGAAAGCGCGCTGCGCGGTCCCGAGCATCATCGCCGCGAGGATGAGGCGTTCGATGTTGAGTCCGGCCATGAGTTGACGCCAGCCGTTGCCGACTTCCCCAACCACCGCGTCCTCGGGCAGGAATGTGTCGGTGAAGTAGAGATCGTTGACCTCCTTGCCGCCCATGGTGTCGATTCCACTGATCTTCAATCCGGAGATGTCGGCCGGGACATGGAACATCGTCAGGCCCTCATGCTTGCCTTCACCTCGGGATGTGCGAGCCACCAGAAGGATGTTCTCGGCGAAGTGCGCGTTGGAACACCACGTCTTCTGGCCGTTGATCAGCCACCCACCGTCGACCTTCTCGGCGCGGCAACTCAAATTTCCCACGTCGGAGCCTGCTTCGGGTTCGGACATCGAGATCGACTGCGACGCGCCACGGACGATCCCGCCGAGCACTGCCTCCTTCTGGGCCGGACTGCCGAACTTCTCGTATGCAGCCCCGGTGATGACGGTCGGGCCCAGTCCACCGATCGGCGCCATGCCCTTGGCTGCTTCCTCCAGGAAGATGCACAGGTCGACCGTACTTCCGGCAGATCCGCCGTATTCCTCCGGGACAGTCAGCCCGAGCCAACCCAATTCCGCCATCTTCTCGTAGAACGCCTGGTTGTGGTTATGGGCGCCATGATCGGTCAGCAGGTCTCGCTGCTCACGGGTACCACTTTCCTTCTTGCAGAACGACGCTACCGACTTGGCGAAATCAGACTGCTCCTGCGTGAAATCCATGTACATCGAAAACTCCCGAGTGAGATGAGGCTGGAGGCTTGTCGGAGCTCGGTCCGACGCATACTGTGACTACCAGCACAGTAAATCACATCACATATATGTGATGCACCGACATGTGGAGGATCTGAAGAACATGACAGAACAGCTCGGCCGCCAGAGCACGTCCACGTCGACAGATCCGAAATCGGACGATCACACCTTCGCGAGCCTCGACCCTCGCAACGATTCCGTGGTCGCGCAGCACCCCATTGCAGATCAGCAAGAGATCGAGAAAGCGGTCGCCGCAGCACGCACGGCGTCGAAGTGGTGGGATCAACTCGGATTCCAAGGCCGCCGGAAGGTGCTCGGCAATTTCCGCGCCGCGATCGCCACTCACGCCGAATCGATGGCGGCGATCATTTCCGCCGAGACCGGAAAACCCAGCGACGACGCCCTTCTCGAAGTCATGCTGGCCGTCGAACATCTCGACTGGGCGGCACGCAACGCACAGAAAGTATTGCGCCGCAGACGCGTCGGTGCAGGACTGATCAGCGCCAACCAGTCTGCATCCGTCGGCTACCGGCCGATGGGCGTCGTCGGTGTGATCGGCCCCTGGAACTATCCGCTGTACACACCGATGGGTTCGATCGGCTACGCACTGGCCGCCGGCAACGCCGTCGTCTTCAAACCGAGCGAACTCTCACCAGGCGTCGGCGTCGAATTGGCCCGGCTGTGGAACATCGCCGCACCCGGACACCCTGTCCTGCAGACCATTACCGGTGACGGAAAAACCGGTGCACTTCTGTGTTCGTCCGGTGTCGACAAGATCGCATTCACCGGCTCGACGGCTACCGCAAAGCGCGTGATGGCCGCCTGCGCGGACACCCTCACTCCCCTGGTCGCCGAATGCGGCGGCAAGGACGCCATGCTGGTGGACTCCGACGCCAACCTCGATGCGGCCGTGAGCTTCGCTGCATTCGGGGCAGTGGGCAACGGCGGACAAACCTGTGCCGGCGTCGAACGAATCTACGTCGCAGCGCCCGTGTACGACGCCTTCTTGTCCAAGCTCACCGCCGCGCTTCAGGACGCCCACGCCGGCGCCACCGACAGCTCGACCTACGGGCCGATGACGCTGGGAAAGCAGACTGCGATAGTCCGGGGCCAGATCGAAGACGCTCTCGGTCGCGGCGCGAAAGCTGTACTCGGCGGACTTGATTCGTTCAACGGTCCGTTCATCGATCCGATCATCCTGACGGATGTTCCGGAGGATTCCACGGCGATCACCGAGGAAACGTTCGGCCCGAGCGTCGTGGTGAACAAGGTCGCCGACATGAACGAGGGGATCGAGCGTGCCAATGCGTCGAAGTACGGCTTGGGCGCCTCGGTGTTCACCAAGAGTTCGTCGAAGGGTCGAGCGATTGCCGAGAAGCTCGAATGCGGTGTCGTCACGGTCAATTCGGTTCTCGGATTCGCCGGAATCGCCGCCCTGCCGTTCGGCGGGGTCGGCGATTCCGGGTTCGGGCGTATCCACGGAGCCGATGGGCTGCGTGAGTTCAGCAGTGTGAAATCACTGGCCGTTCAGAAATTCAGCGCTCCGTTGGACCTGCTGACCATCGAACGAAAAGCTCGGGACATGAAGATCTCTCGTTGGATGCTGGCGAAGCGCCACGCAAAGTCCTGAGAGGCCAGGCGATCAGCCGGCGGTGACGAGCACCTGCTCGTCACTGTCGGCTGCTTCGAGTTCACGAACCAGCGGGAGCACCTTGGCCCCGAAGTACTCGATCTCTTCCTGGAAGTGCAGGAATCCGCCGAGAATCAGATCGACACCGCGACGGCGATATTCGACGATCCGATGGGCGATCTGTTCCGGTGTGCCGATCAGTTGCGAGCGGAAGCCGTCGTTGTACTGAACCAAGTCCTCGAATGTCGAATCTGCCCACATCCCGTCCTTGGACGAGGTCGACGCGCCGGCTTGTTGGACTGCATTCTTGAAACCCTCGACTGCTGGACGGTTCGCCTTGGCGATAATTTCCCGCAGCGTGTCTTTTGCTTCGGCCTCGGTGTCGCGGGCGATGATGAATCCGTTGAGCCCGAACTTGACCTCCCGATCGTTCTCGCGAGCAACACGGCGGACGTCGACCAACTGTTCGGTGACGCCGTCGTAGTCCTTGCCGTTACTGAAGTACCAATCCGAATAGCGACCGGCGTTCACACGGGCTGCCGCCGAGTTACCGCCTTGGAACAGTTCGGGATTGGGGCGCTCCGGAGTGTTCAGAGGCTTAGGCTTCAACGTGAAGTCGTGAATGCGATAGAAGTCGCCGCGGAAATCGACGTCGTCCTCGGTCCAGATCTTCCGAAGAACCTGAAGGAACTCGGCGCTACGCCGATAGCGCTCGTCGTGCTCGAGCCACGGCTCGCCCAGATGAGTGAACTCGTCCTTGAACCAACCACTGACGACGTTGACGGCAAATCGACCGTTCGACAGGTGGTCAGCGGTAGCGCCCAATTTTGCCAACACTGCCGGCTGCCAGAGTCCGGGATGCACGGCGGCGATGACCTTGAGCTTCTCGGTGGCCAAGAGAAGCGCAAGGCTGAAGCTCGTGGATTCGTGCTGGAACTCGGCCCCGTAACTTGCCTCGTAACGAACCTGACTCAGGGCGTACTCGAAGCCGTTGTTCTCGGCGGTCTGCGCCAACTTCTTGTTGTACTCGTAGTCCCAGCTGGTCCGCTGCTCGATGTCGGAGGTGACCAGACCACCACTGACATTGGGCACCCAGTAGGCGAACTTGATCTCGTCGGCGATACGTTCAGTAGACATGAAATCCAGCAAACATGCAGTTCCCGGGGGTTTCCAGGGTAGCGATCACACAGGTTGTAAGTGTTGGGTGGGTGCTGCGACTGTGAAACGGTGGCAGCATGACTGCTGTGGACATTCAGGAGATCGCGCACCGCATCACCAGTGAAGACGAGGCGCTCTCGGTAGCGTCACAGCTGTCCGACGAGTTCGCGGCAGGTGCCGGCGTCCGCGATGCGCAGCGCCTCCTTCCCCACGACGAGGTTCGCACCCTGGCGCAGTCCGGTCTGCTGGGGCTCTCGGTGCCGAAGGAGTTCGGTGGCATCGACGCGAGCACCGAGACGTTGGCCGAGGTCTTCCGCCTACTCGCCGAGGGCGATCCCAGCATCGCGCAGATTCCGCACAGCCACTTCACTTTCCTGGAAGCGCTCCGGTACCAGGGGTCTAACGAGCAGAAGCAGTTCTTCTACGCCGAGGCGTTGTCGGGTAAGCAGTTCGCCAACGCCCAGAGCGAGCGCGGCAACAAGACCATCGACATCGACGGCACGACTCTCACACCCGACGGGGAAGACTTTGTGCTCGAAGGTCGAAAATTCTATTGCACAGGAGCGCTTTTCGCAGATTGGATCGTGGTGCGTGCCGCCAATGCGGATCAGTTCACCGAGACCGGCGCACAGGTGAAATCCGCGGTCTACCTACCCCGGAATACTCCCGGACTGTCGATCGTCGACGACTGGGACGGCATGGGGCAGAAGACAACTGCGAGCGGAACCGTGACACTCGAATCCGTGTCGGTGCCGCGGTTCAACGTCGTACCCTTCACATCATTGTTCACTCACCCGACCACCTACGGGGCACAGGCCCAGATTCTGCACGCCGCGATCGACACGGGCATAGCGTCGGCCGCATTGCGTGAATCCGTGAAACTCGCGGCAAAGGCGCGGCCCTTCTTCGAGGCGAAAGTCGATACAGCGGTGGAGGATCCACTGCTCGTTCAACTCGCCGGCGAAGCGGCAATCGAGGTTCGCGCTGCCAGATCCCTCTTGGCGGAAGCGGCGCGATCGATCGACGTGGCGCGTCGTAATCCCACCGAGGACTCCACGGCCCGAGCATCCATCGACGCTGCAACTGCCAAAGTGGTCGGTGCCAGGGCGTCATTGGCGGCCACGAGCACGCTGTTCGAGATCGGTGGCACGAGAAGCGCGGGCGAATCAGCGAACCTCTCGCGATTCTGGCGTGACGCACGCACGCATACTCTGCACGATCCGACGAGGTGGAAGGTCCAACACATCGGCCGCTGGACGCTGTCGGGGACAATCCCACCGAGGCACGGGCTGTTGTAAACACTCTCAGCCGGAATTTGTGTATCCACTGATCAAGACCTCGAGACCTTCCAGGTAACTCTCAGTCGTCGTCCCTCCCGGCCAGTCCTCGAGCACCTCACTGAGTACCGGCAGTTTCTCGGGACCGATTTCTCGGATCTTGACCGCGAGAGGTGACACACTGCCTTCCGGTCGTGTGGTGATGTCGTAGATGTTGAGCAGTGCACCGAGTGTGTAGTTCCACAGCGCTCGATAGACCAACAGTGCGCGGCGCGGCGACATCCCGAGTTCGACACACGCGGCCATGGCCCGATCGACCAAGACCACAGCGCCGCTCCCGCCGCGCCCACCTCGCTGAAGCAACTCGATGATCCAGCGCTCCGATGCCAGCGTTTCGAAGATCGCGGTGAAGATCATGCGAAGCCGTTCGACCTGATCCTGCGGCAGGACCAGCGCGCCGAGATCTTGTGAGTACACATCGAGAACCGCGCTGATCAGCTGTTCCTTGTCGCCCACGTGCCGGTACAGCGCCATCGGCGTGGTGCCGAGCGACTTCGCCAACGCGCGCATGCTCAACGCGTCGGCGCCGCCGGACTGGAGTTGCCGTTTCGCCTCGTCGACTATCTGCTCCGACGTGATCGTCGGGGGACGTCCGAGCCGCGGTGATCTCGGTTCCATCTTTTCGGCCATCCGTCGATTGTGCGCGCCCCTCCTACGACGCTCTCGCCCGGGGAACCCCTTGCATCTCAGTCGTCAGCAAGGTAAACCTAACTACTTATGAGAACGCGTATACAAATTAGGTACCTGCAATGACAACAACAACTCGAGCGGTAGCCGCACCGGCTTTGGTCCTCACAGCCGCCGCGGCAGCGCAGTTCCTGGTGGCCTTCGACATGTCGGTCATCAACGTCGCGCTGCCAGACATCCAGGAATCGCTGAACTTTTCCGACGCCGGGTTGTCCTGGGTCGTCAACGCGTACGCCCTCGCCTTCGGTGGACTGCTGCTTCTCGGCGGTCGTCTGTGCGACGTGATGGGCACTCGTCGAGTTCTGGTTTCCGGGCTTCTGCTGTTCGCCCTCGTCAGCATCGTCGGCACCTTCTCCGTGTCCGCCGAAATGCTTGTCGGAGCTCGGGCGCTTCAAGGCGTCGGCGCTGCACTGATCGCGCCGGCCGGGCTCGCCGCCCTCAGTCAGGCCTTTCCCACCGGACGCGCCAGAGCCAAGGCATTCGGCATCGGCGCAATGTCGTCAGCACTGGGCGGCGCACTCGGTGTCGTCCTGAGCGGCATTTTGACCGAAGGGCTCAGTTGGCGATGGGTGATGTTCGCCGGCGCACCGGTGGCCCTGATCGCCGCGGTCGCAGGTGCCCGTGGCCTGCCGGCCGGCCAAGCCGCCAGAGGTGGCTCCCTCGATCTCCCCGGAGCCATCTTGGCGACGGCCGGAATCACCGCCCTAGTCGGCACAGTGATCGCCACGGAATCACATTCCTGGACTTCGGGTTACGTGCTGGGTGGATTCGCACTCACGGTCGCCCTGCTGACTGCCTTTGTCGTAGTCGAAAGCCGCTGCGCCACACCACTGGTACGACTGTCCACCCTGCTTCGACCCCGAATCGGACTGGCCAACGCCATCATGTGCCTGGTGTGTGCGGCCCAGTTCAGCGCGTTCTTCTTCGTCTCACTCTTCCTGCAACGCGGGCTGGGCTATTCACCGACCACCACCGGTCTGGCTTTCCTGCCTTTCTGCTTCGGCCTGGTGATCGGCATCCTCGCGTCCACCAAACTCCTTCCGCGCTACGGAGTTCGACCGCTGCTCGTAGTCGGAACAGCAGTCGCCGCAATCGGGACTTTCATGTTTTCGACCATGAACCTCGACAGTCCCTTCTGGGCCGTCATCCTGGTGCCTTCGCTTCTGGCAAGCATCGGCATCGGTCTGTCGTTCATGCCGCTCAGTAACGTCGCCACCGCCGACGCTCCCCCCGAAGAAGTCGGCATGGCATCAGGGCTACTGAGCACATCGCGTCAGATCGGCGGTTCACTCGGACTAGCCGTTCTCGTGAGCGTCGCCGCTTCCTCGACGGCGCATTCGGACAGCGCACCGACCGAAGCACTGGTTTCCGGATACTCCCAAGCCCTCTTCGTCTGCTCCGGCCTACTGCTGGCCGGCACCCTCCTGTCCTTCTTCTTCCCACGAATGGATCGTTGACCTCAGATGTTCACCACCCGAACCGCATTCGGCATCGTCTCGGCGCTTCTCCTCACCGTTACCGGCGCAAGCGCGTGCAGCAGCTCCGCCGAGTCCGAAACCGCTTCTGCAACTCGCTCCGTCACACACGAACTCGGCACCGTCGAAGTTCCGGCCTCACCGCAGCGCATTCTCGCGCTCGACGAGTACGCGGGGCTGAGTGCACTCGCACTCGGCGTGAAGCCCACCGTCGTCTACAGCACCCTGCGATCGGACGTCGCCAAGTCGATTCTGCGCGAGCAGGGCGTCGAAGTTCTCGACAAGCCGACTTTCTTCGCCAACCCCGCAGTCGAAGAGATCGCGTCCGTCGAACCCGATGAGATCCTGATGAGCAATGCCGGTCCACTACCGAGCCTGTTCGCGCAGATCAATTCCGTGGCGCCAACCTTGGTCCTCCCGTACTCGGCGCCGTGGCGTGACGTGCTCGAACAAGCTGGGGCACAGCTCGATCGAGGTAGCGAAGCAACCGCCATGATCGGAAAGCTGGAATCCGGCCTCGAAGACGTCAAGTCCGCGGCTGCCGGCCAGAGCCTTGCGATCCTTCTCGGCTACAGCGGAAACCTGTTCACCGTGCCACCGACCACTCCCATCTCCACACTGGTCACCGAGGCCGGATTCACCAGGCCGGCATCGGAAGTCAACGCGACCAACAATCAAGACACCGGCACGATTTCGCCCGTCTCACCTGAACTCCTACCCGAG
Organism: Rhodococcus sp. AQ5-07; assembly: GCF_009707305.1. Classification (NCBI taxonomy): domain Bacteria; kingdom Bacillati; phylum Actinomycetota; class Actinomycetes; order Mycobacteriales; family Nocardiaceae; genus Rhodococcus; species Rhodococcus sp. AQ5-07. The sequence goes on from NZ_CP046099.1 coordinate 4,255,880, forward strand.
CATGCGGCGCAGACCGTCGCCGTACTTTCCGGGCAGCAGTACGACGCGTCCATCGTGCGAAACACTCCACTGTTCGACAACCTGACACCCGATCCGGCGCACGCATTGAACGTCAGCGGCGATCTCTGGTTCGGCAGCCATCCTTTTGCCATCTACTGGATCATCCAGGATCTGGACGGCATCGCACATGGCAAGGGGCAGAACAGCATCGGAACCCTCGAAAGCGCCGACGCACGATGGGCGGCGTTCAGCGCGCTCTGACGTCCTGACGGAAGGTCAGCGGAGAAACACCCACCCGGGTGGCGAAGAATTTTGTGAAGTTCGCAGAATCGTCGAACCCCAGCTTCGACGCCACCTGGGTGACCGTGTCCGTGCCGAAAGACAGCAGACGTTTCGCTTCGAGCACCACACGCTGATCGATGTACTGCTTTGCCGTCATTCCGGCAGCAGCTCGGGTAGCTCGCAATACAGTCTTCTCGGAATACCCGATCTTGTTGGCGTACTCCGAAACCGAACGGACCGTGGCGAAGTCACGTTCGACAACGGCATGAAACCTTTCGAACACGTCATTGTGTGCCAGCACGGAACTCTGTTCCTGTCCACCGAGGTGGGTCAGTTTCAACAGAATTGCCGTCAACGTGTGCCGCAGAATGGCCGCGCGAACGACCGGCGCAGAAGTATCCGGACAACCGTAATTCAAGTTCAGGTGTTTCATACCTGCGCTGATGGTCTCGAGGTTCTCGCCGGACAACTGCCACGCTGCCTGCCGACTGTGAGCGTTCCCGTCCAACAACTGCTGGCTGACGGCATCGAGCGACGAGGGTGTGAACAGAACAACCATCGCCTCGAAATCCTGGATTCGCCCCCACTGTTGCACCTGCCCCGGTCTGACCCAGAACACGGTCCCCGGGCTCACCGCGTAGTTGACGAAGTCGATGGTGTGTAGCGCCGAGCCCTCGGTCACCAGCGCGAGTAAGTGAAACTGCGGGCGTTGGGGGCCGACGAACTCTGCACTACCCCCGTTGATGCGAATGGTGTCCAGGCTGAGTACTTCGATCTCGGTCGCGTCAGCCACCGAAGACGCGTACCCGACGTCCCGGACGGGTACTTGTCTGTTTTTCACTAGTTCGGGACTCATCTTCACCGTGACCGAATACCCGAATGCGACATACCGTCAGAGTATCAATCAGTTCGCGCTCGGATAGGAATCAACAGTGCAATCGACAGGCTCGAAAACAGCAGGCACGACGCAACTCACCTACGTCTTCGACGCCTATTGCGGGTGGTGTTTCGGCTTCGGCCCTGCTTTGACGGAGTTCGTCCGTCAAAATGCCGATTCCATCAACTTGTCCGTGGTCAGCGGCGGGCTGTTCACTGGTGAACGCGTCGCACCCATGTCTTCGGCTCCGTACCTGAAATCAGCCAACGCCACCATCACAGCCCAGACCGGCGCCGCTTTCGGTGACGGATATTCACAACTGGTGTCTGACGGGCGGTTCGTCATGGATTCGACGGATGCTGCGATCGGACTCGCCGCGCTTCGCACACAAGATCCGACTCGCGCACTCGACATCGCGGGGGCCATGCAGACCGCGTTCTACCGAGACGGTCGCAGCCTCTCCGATCCCGAGACCTACCGAGCCATAGCGAAATCGCTCGGGCTCGACCCATCCGCCGCAGTGTCTTCCCTGTTCACCGCAGATTCGAAGGACGCCGCCCGCGCCGATTTCGTCCGGGCACGCAGGCTCGGCGCCACTTCGTTTCCGACGCTGTTGTTCCACGGGAGCGACGGGTCCGTCGTGAAATTCGGTTCTCCGACCAGTACAGCAGCTGATCTCACCCGCGACCTGAACACGTGCGTGCGGGCGTATGCGGTGGCTTGACCCACCCACTTTCCGAGCGAAAGGTACGTTCAGCGCCTTCAGTACGCCGAACGTACCTTTCGCTCAGCGTGACTTCACCCAAATCACTCCGGCCCCCCTTCTGGTTTGATGAACACCGAACGAATCGCACCAAAGGGGAACGACAGTGGTTTCAGATCCGATCACGGGCCTGGAGATGGAACTTGCCGACATGTGGCAACGAGGACGCGCCCAGGCGCGCACCTATGCGCGTGCAATTCATCCCAAACTCGATCCGGCGCTCTACCCGGTTCTTGTCATCCTGAACCGTTCCGATGCCGTGCGGATGTCCGACTTGATCTCCACGCTCGATATCGAGAAGTCCACCCTGACCAGGCAAATTGATGCCGCAGCTCGGCTCGGCCTGGTGGAACGGATCCCCGACCCCGACGACGCTCGCGCGAAGCTGGTGACCCTGACCCCTGAGGCTCGGACGAAGCTCACGACGATCCGCAATCATCAGATCGATCGTTGGCGCGCCCGACTCGCAAAATGGGAAACTGACGACATCACCACGCTGACGGCCTTGCTGCACCGACTGGGCAGTTCCGAGGACTGACAACAAAGTAGTTGTGCAGTGCAACCAACTTGATCTATAGTTGCAAATATCAACTATTCGAGGGGTGGCCGTGATCACTCACGACAGTGCCGAGGCAATCCTCGACAACCTTCGCGCCCTAGTCCGGCGCCACCGCGAGGTTTCGTCGACCGGCTCACGCCAACTGTCCCCCGACATGTTGCCGGACCCACTGGGCGCCCTCCTCTCGCAGTTGTCGGCCGCAGATTCCACGAGATCGACGGATCTGGCGGAAAAGTTGAGAGTGACAGTCTCGACGCTGAGCAGACAGATCACACACGCCGAATCTTGTGGATACATTCAGCGGCGACCGGACCCGGACGACGGACGGGCATCGCTCCTGTCCTTGACTCCACTCGGCGTCCAGACCCTGGTCTTCCATCGCCGCGCCCAGGCGCAGCGACTCATCGACCATCTCGACGGATGGACCGAAGAGGACGCCGTCGACGTCGCATGTGCACTCGATCGACTACGACGCTCGACCTGCCCAGAGTCCCACGCGGCGCACTGACCGACGCTGCACGATCAGATCGAATCATTCTCCGATGCAAGGACATTCATGAGTTCTTTCACGTCTACCGACGTTCCACCATCTCAGTCATCGACCGATGCGCCGATGACCCACAAGCAGAAGATCGAGGCACTTGTCGGGCTCCTACTCGGCATGTTCGTCGCATTCCTGTCATCGACGATCGTCTCGAATGCACTCCCCACCATCATCACCGAACTACACGGCACCCAGGATCAGTACACCTGGGTCGTGACGGCAACGCTGTTGGCTTCCACCGCAACAACTCCCATTTGGGGCAAGTTCTCGGATCTGGTGAGTAAGAAGCTGTTGGTCCAGCTGTCCATCACGCTGTTCACGATCGGCTCGATCCTAGCGGGCATGTCGCAATCGGTCGGCATGCTGATCGGTTTCCGCGCTGTTCAGGGACTGGGCCTCGGCGGCTTGCAAGCCCTCGTGATCATCGTGATCGCGGCGATGTTCAGCCCGCGTGAGCGTGGTCGATACCAGGGACCGATCGCAGCCGTCATGTCCGTCGCGACAGTCGCCGGCCCGCTGATCGGCGGCCTGATCGTGGACACTAGTTGGCTCGGCTGGCGCTGGACGTTCTTCGTCGGCGTGCCGCTGGCAGTCATCGCATTGATCGTCGTGCAGCGTACGTTGAACCTCCCGATCGTCAAGAAGGACGTCAGCATCGACTACGTCGGTGCAACCCTCATTGCCGCCGGTGTCAGCACTCTTTTGATCTGGGTCACTTTGGCAGGTAAGAACTTCGAGTGGGCTTCTGCGATGTCGTTCTTCCTCGTCGGACTCGGCGTCGTGCTGCTCGCCGCAGCGCTGTGGGTGGAAAGCAAGGTCAAGGAACCCATCATTCCGCTCCGCCTCTTCCGAGATCGGACTACCACGCTGGCAACACTGGCAAGCATCGCCGTCGGCGTCGCAATGTTCGGCGGAGCAGTGTTCTTGGGTCAGTACTTCCAGATTGCCCGCGGCTACTCTCCCACTGCCGCAGGTCTTCTGACACTGCCCATGGTGATCGGTTCCATGCTCTCCGCCGGCCTGTCCGGGGCAATGATCACGAAGTTCGGGCGCTGGAAGGGCTTCCTGATCGCCGGTGCCGTCGCAATGTCGGCAGGCTTCTTCCTCCTCTCGACCATCGATCACGCGACGCCGATGTTCTGGGTCGGACTGTTCCTCTTCGTGCTCGGCGCCGGGATGGGCATGGTGATGCAGAATCTTGTTCTCGCAGTTCAGAACACCGTCGCGCCTAGCGATCTCGGCACCGCAAGTTCGACGGTCTCGTTTTTCCGCTCACTCGGCGGCGCGGCAGGCGTGTCCGTCCTCGGCGCAGTGCTCTCCACTCACGTTGCAGATCTGACGACCAAGGGCCTCAGCGCAATCGGGGTCGATCTGAGTGCGTCCGGAGGATCCGGCGCAGGGCTGTCGAACCTCAACGAACTACCCGAAGCGATCCAGGATGTGGTCCGCGCTGCGTACGGCGATGCCACCGCACGGGTCTTCCTCATCGCCGGAATCCTGGCTCTGTTGAGTCTGATCGCGATCGCCTTCATCAGGGAGAAGGCGCTTCGGACGGAAAGTGGTGACGAGCAACTCCTGGCGAAGATCGCCGTTCCCGGTGAGATCGATTCCGACACCGTCGATGCCGAACTTGCGCTTCTGACCGAAGGTGACGACGAGTTGCAACGACGAAAGTAGCAACCCAGAAACAGTTCCGCGTACCGTCCGGGTGATTCCGGCGGTACGCGGAACTGTATGGGCAGCTGGGTGCGTCAGGTCGCAGCGATCACGCCTGCGACCGGGATCCGGCCGAGAACTGCAACCCGGAAGTCCACCATCGCGCGTTCCACGTGATTGGCGCTCGAGACCACAACCACGCCCGTTGCTCCTCGATCGGCGAGAATCCGAGCAGAGTTGAGCGCGTTCTCCACCGTGGACCACGACGTTCCTTCTTCGGTGATCCGGCCCGGGTCGACGCCGTTGGCGACGAGCCACTCGCGCATCGCCCTGGCTTCCGTCACTCCGGCCTTCGGCGCCCCACCGCTCGTGATGATCGGAGACTGCGGGTACTGACGAGCCAGCTGCAGCGCCGCCTGAAGTCGGTCGACCAGCATCGGACGCATCGTGCCATCGTCGAAGAGGCCGGCGCCCAAGACGACGATGTTTGTACCCACCGGGTTGAGGTCGAGCAGCACGGGCGACTGGCGCGTCAGCGTCTCAGCACCCGTGCACGCAAGGATGAGAGACCGCACCGGCGTCTGGCAGCCGCCGACAGTCGACAAGATACCGTTGACGACCGTGGTCGGTGTGATGTCGGCGCTCGCTGTCGCCGGCGAAAGGCCCACGCCAGCTGCGGCGATCACCGAAGCAGCGATCAATCCCTTCGTCACAGACCTGCGAACATTTGCCATGTAGCCGAACCCCCAGATTGTCGGTTGTCCAGCACACGGTAGCGAACATTTCGCCACGGTTGCATCATTTGACTCAAATTTACTGTTCACTGACCGTCACACAGACTAAACATAAATATTGGGCAACAATTCGGGTTCGAAACCGTCATCTACCAGCATCTCGAATCTACGCGCCCGCCGCATTACCTATCTGAGCAGCAGAGTCACCGAGAAGGTTGACAACGCGGAACGGCAACAATTCGTCGTTACAGATCACGATGTTGCATCCAGGTGTTCTCGCCCGCCCCGTCCCGGCCGAGGTGTCGAAGATCAATTCAGGGTTCGCGAAACCGACAAGCACTGCCGGGTCGTCGACGAGCGGACCACCCGAACCGTGTGTGGGTGGCCCGACATGCAGCGCCTGGCCATGTCTCCCCACCGGATCGCCAGCCCTCCGGCTCGTTCACCGAGAACCACAGACGCATCACGTTTGGGAAGAGTCCGCCTCCATACCGATTGCGCGACGCGCTCCCAGCGCCATGGTGACTTGCACAAGATCCTTCGGAGACGACAGGTCAAGTCCCGTCAGGGAACTCGCCTTTCGCAGGCGGTACACCACTGTGTTCGGATGTACGTGTAGCTGCCGGGCGGTGGCGGCTCGATCGAATCCGGAGTCGATGAAAGATTCGAGCGTCTCGAGTACCGCGCTATCGGACTCCAACGGCAACAACACATCTGCGAGTATCGGCAGCGCAGCACTGAAGCGGGTCAGTTGATACTCCACTGCGAGATCCTCGAGACGGACGACCCCACTGGTGCGTCCGTACTTTCGGGCAACGTTCAGCACCTCGCGCGCCTGCGTGACGGCCGCTGGAATTGCCGTGGGCGCCGCGACGTGTACAGCGGCAACCGTCGATGCACCGATGACCTTCTCGAGATCACCCAAACGTCGACACAATGACAAATACTGCGGACTCGACGCCCAGTTTCCCTCTGCGGATTCCGATTCCACAATGGGAATCAGTACGGCTCCGCCGCTGCTCCCGAGCACCCCGAGGGCTTTGTCACGTCCCACCTGATCGAGCTCTCGTTGCAGGTGGCGCACCTTCCTCCGCTCGGCGACGGCAGTGTCCACCTCGGTCGAGGACTCGTCGTCATTCCGCTCGACGTGCAGAGCCACCACCCAGTACAGGCGCGCCAACCTGATTCCCACCTCGTCGGAGACGCGATCCACGTCGACACCCGTCGAAAGTGCTACGAACAGGGACCTTCGCGCCGAATCCTCGTCCGTCTGGGTGGCGTGGTCGGAACCGTAGCCGGCAAGAACCGCGGACGTGGAGGCCGCGGTGTATGCATTCAGGAGTCGTCCGGTGCGGGCAAGTGCAACACCGTCTTCCGGGACCGCCCATTCGCTGATCGTCTCCCACCACAACCCTGCTGCCAGGTGATATGCGCGCAGTACCTCACTGAGCGGAACCAATTCCTGCGCCCGTTGACGAGCCGATTCGCTGATGTCGGCGAGCAACTCGGGCGCCAGATCTGCGCCCGTCCGGAGCATCGAAATGAACAGTTCCAAATTTCGCCTCACGATGGTCGTCACGTCGTTACGCAACGCCTCGTCCGGAAGCAACCGGTAGAAGGTGACGTCGCGGTGGACCAGATCGACCGTCGCATTGACCAGCGGATGGGTGCGTTGCGCCAATCGGTCGGCTAGAGATCTGCCGCCAACCACTATCGGTTCGAACGGCAGATCTTTGTTTCCTGACACAAAACCCTCCACAGAATTGAATTGCCACCACAAGGCCGACCTGCCTTTTTCCTATCACTATGTAACCCACGCCACTCTCGAATTCACAATCAGCGGCGTACCTGGAAGTCCCACCTTCGACCAAATAGGAGCCTCGAGTGACGTGGAAAACGCACAGCGCAGCCATTCTGGCAGGCGTCGTGGCTGCCGGTTCGATCGCGGCACTCGGGGCCGGTGTGTCACATGCCGAAACGCATGCCAGCCCCATCCAATACGTCGCTCTCGGCGATTCCGCGGCGGCCGGCCCGCTGGTCACCGAACAAGATTCATCGGCGCCGGGCTGCCTACGATCACTAGGCAACTACCCTTCCGTGGTGGCGCAAAGACTCGACGCTCACCTCACGGATGTGACCTGCTCGTCGGCGCGATCCGCCAACGTCACGGACACCGCACAATCGACGTTCTCCGGTCAAGTACCGCCGCAGGAAACAGCATTGGGGCCCGATACCGACCTCGTCACCATCACAATCGGCGCCAACGACATCTCGTTGTTCCCGACAGTTCTGAGCTGCGTAAACCCGCTCCCCGAACCCACCGGAACGTCCTGCCGTGACAAGTTCACCGCAGGCGGCGTCGATCAACAGCGACAGTTGGTCGAAAATGCCTCCGCAGGTTGGAGTTCCATGCTCGAATCGGTTCGCGACCGAGCACCCTCGGCGCGCATCGTCGTGATCGGATACGGAACATACATCGCCGCCGACGGATGCCCCGGCACCCAGCCGTTCTGGCCGCGCGACGCCGACTATCTCCAGAGTGTGATCGACTACGGCAACACGGTCATGGCAGCAACGGCGGCCCGTCACGGCGTCGAGTACATCGACATCACCGAAGCCACTGCCGGGCATGACATCTGCACTGACCCTGCCACTGCTTACTACACCGGAATCGTCCCTACCCAGCCGGCGGTTCCACTGCATCCCACTGCGGCCGGGATGCAGGCGATCGGCAAAACCGTCGCCGACGCTCTGTCCTGAGCCTCTCCCCCAACACAATTCATTCAGCACTCGCGAAAAGGGTGGAACAATCATGTCAATTCAACGAGACGCTCCGCCGCTGCCGTCCATCGACGGCGCCCCTGTCGGAACACGCGACAAACTTCTGGGCGGCACACTCGTCGCACTGTTTCTCGCAAACATGCTCAACTTCTTCGACCGGGCGATCCCCTCGGTCGTTGCCGAGCCGATCAAGAACGAGTTTTCGCTCAGCGACTTGCAATTGGGATTGATCACCTCTGCATTCACCCTCGTCTACGCAGTCGCAGGGCTGCCTCTGGGCCGGTTGGCCGACACGAAGAACCGTCCCAAGATCATCGGGATCGGACTCCTGGTGTGGAGCGGACTGACGGCAGCAACCGGTGCCGCCGGCAGCTATGTGCTGTTCATCCTCGCGCGTCTAGGCGTCGGTGTGGGCGAAGCGACCTTCACACCTGCAGCCAACTCGATGATCGGTGATATCTACCCGGCAGAACGACGCTCACGCGCACTTGGTGTCTTCATGCTCGGTTTGCCGATTGGCCTCATGCTCGCCTACTTCACCGTCGGCAAGATCGCCGAGGCATTCGACAGCTGGCGTGCACCGTTCTTCCTCGCGGCGATTCCCGGTGTCCTGCTGGCAGTCGTGCTCTACCGCATGGCAGATCCGGTTCGTGGTGGTTCCGAAAGTCCGGAGGCCCGCGCAGCCGCTGTTTCACAGGCACCGATCACCCGTCCGATCCGTCGTCTGCTCGCAATTCCCACGCTTCGTTGGCTCATCCTTGCCGGACTGACGTTCAACTTCGCCGCCTACGCAGTGAATTCGTTTGTCGTCCCGCTTCTGATGCGCCAGTACCACCTGAAACTGACTGCTGCGGCATCGGTCACCGGCATCATCGTCGGAATCACGGGCCTGATCGGATTGCTTCTCGGCGCTCGCTACGCTGACAAGACCAGCGCACGCTCACCGCGCGCACGGTTGATGATCGGTGTCGGAACCTCGGCATTGGCAGCACCTTTGACGGCACTGGCACTGTTGCAGCACGGCGGGAACGTCGTGATGTTCACGCTCTTGTTCTCGGCCGGGTGGTTGTTGGCCTACGGCTTCTACATCAGCGTCTACCCTGCCATTCACGACGTCGTGGTTCCCAGGCTCCGAGGCACTGCGACGGCGTTGTTCTTCGCTGCCATGTATCTTCTCGGCGGATTCTCGGGACCAGTTGCCGTGGGCGCGATTTCGGACTGGTTCGCCAAGCGCGCGCTTGCCGATGCCGGTACCGGGAAGTTGGCTCAGTACGCCGGCGACGGGTTGAACTCGGCCATGTATCTCGTGCCGATCATGTTGGCGCTCACTGCGGTATTCATCTACCTGGCCACTCGCACTGTCGGCAAGGACGCCGCGCGTATGCAAGCGGAGCTGAGCCAGGCCTGACCCAGGAGTTCACGGCGGTGGCGGGGCCCCGAGGCCCCGCCACCGCCGAGTTCAGTTGACCGTGATCGCCAGAGTTGCCAGCATGGACCGCAACATGTCCGGCAAGCGAGCGATCATTCTCTGCTCGGTTATCCGAACGGAGACGGGCGCTGCCAGCGTCGCTCGCCACAGTTCCGGTTGATTGTTCATCAGGTTGTTGTAGACCGGGAGCAGCTGACCGTTGATGTAGGTCCAACGACCGTCCCGGTCCGCCCAGTTGAAGTCCGGAAGCGGTGTTTGCACAACGGCATTGCCCACCGCGAACGAGAGCGGGTTCGACTCACGCGGCGGTACGACGCCAGGCATGGACGGTGATGCGGCGAAGGTGGTCAGGTAGGTCAACGAGCGACCGACGCTGCCGCGGTAGGCCTTCGCCTCGTCCCACTGATCACCCACCGACTGGTACTGCTCACGGCGCAGCAGACGCACATTGCCGTCGAAGACCGACTCCGGTGTCCCCGAGGCAATGTTGTCCCACGCGATACGGGCGTTCTCGTCGAGCAGCCCTGCCCGATCGAGCTCGGCGATGCCGTCGACACCGTCGTGAACCCACGCCATGTGCATGGGAATCAGATCCGAGAAGATGTGTTTGCTCATCGCAATCACTTTCCCCTGGAACCACATCACGTCCTCGGGGCGGATGTCGTGGCCGACCTGGAGCAGCGCCGCAACGTCCTCGGGTGCTCCCATCGACGTTGCGACCGGCGACCCGATGCGGTCGATCTCTCGCCACACCAGTGCCATCGCTTCGCTGATCGCTTGGACTTCCAGCACAACCCGCCCGTAGTCCAAGTCGAGGAGTCCACCGGCAAAAGCGGGCCCGACCATTCCGCCCATGCCTGCCCACTGCAGTTCTTGATGCTCGAGCTGCAGTCGCTCGTAGAACTGGAAAGTGTTGGTGAGGTTTCCGAGATTCGCGTGCACACCGTCGAAGGGAGTCCACGAAGCGAGATCGATACCTGCCGACTCCGTCCCGACTGCGAGCCAGTACTGCTTGAGCAGTGTCTGATAGCGGTGCGGAGCCACTCCCGATGCTCGGGCGGTATCGACCAAACTCCGCAGCGTCGCGGAATCCGACGGCAGTGAAGGATGCAGACCCCCCGCGGCTTCGGCGTTTGCGTTCACCGCTTCCAGGTCGAGGTACCTGTCGAGTTCACCAGTACCCGCAGACGCCCGGCCTCCCAGTACGACCGCACCGCCGATGCCTGCCGAAGCGACGAGAACTGTGCGCGCGAAATCCCTGCGTGTCAAAGACTTCCGCATACTCATTTCCCTTCGGCTTCGTCGAACGTCTTCGCCAGCCAGGCGATGTCCTGCATACCCAGCTGATCGGTCACCGTCTTGTACAGGTTGGTCACGTAATCGAGCGGCCCGCACTGCGACGGGAGCAGGTCCACGTCGCCGCCGTCTGCTCGATATGTCTGCGCCAATTGCTCTGCCTCACTGAAGGGAACGAGGAAGTCGTCCTCACAGGAAGAAATCAGAAGCTTCGAGGCCGGCGCCTGCTTTCCCAACGTGTTGTCCGCGTACGCCGCGGCCAGTGCCGGGATCGTTCGGGGCGCCGGATTGGTGAGCAGGACGTCGAAGGGAACGAACGGGAGTCCGAGGTAGAGCGCCTGGCAGGACGCGCGGAATGCTGCGGCGACGTTGTGACCGATCGGAGTGAGATGATCGTCGAGCCGAACGTCGGGGTAGCCCGCGTCGAATCCGAGAATGCTCGAGAAGACGAAGCCGGAACCGATCCCACCGGCCGCCGTCTCCTCGAATGTTGCCGGGTCGATCATCATCGCCTGGATGGCGCTGGCCTGTACGTTCAGTTCCGGCGCGTAGTCATGCGCCTGTTCTGCGGCAAAGCCCGCTGCGACACCGCCGCCGGCGACACCGTAGATGCCGACAGGGGTGTCTGATTCGAGGCCGGCGTCCGGAAGCGCGAGTGCTGCCCGAACGCCGTCGAGCGTTGCCTTGCCCGAGAACTGTCCGATCGAGAACGGATGGGGAGCAGTGTCGCCGTCGTTGCCGACGTCGCTCATCATCACTGCCCAGCCGTGACCGAACATCTGGGCCACCGGGCCGAGCGCCGAGAACATCGCCGGGTCGCTCTGATTGCCGCCGGTCCACTGGTGACTTGGTGCGCAGTTCGCCCCCAGGCTGTCGTTCGCTTCGGCGTATCCGATGATCTTGCGATCGCCTGGCGCAGTTCCGTCCTCGGGAATCATCAGAATTCCGGTACTGATCACCTGGCGACCGAAGTGATCAGTGGTTGTGTACATGAGTTGGTGAGCCGAGACCACGTCCGGGCGGACCTGGTAGACCTGAACACTGACCGGACGCGCTTTGAGAAGAGTTCCGGGGGCGGTGACGGGCTCGATTTCGGGCTCGTCGAACCACGGATCGTCGGACGAGAGCCCGAGTGGCGTCAATTCGGTAGAGATATCAGCGCCTTGAAGTGCCTTCACGACCAACGGGTTGAACACGTCGGCCAGGTCGACGGTCTCCTGCGCACCAGCCGGCGACCCCACCGCAAACAAGGCCACTGCCAGGGCCGATGCCGTTCCGGCGCGCCATGACCACCGTCGCCACGTCGAGTCAAACATCGTTCACAGGTTCCTTACTTTCGGGTAATGAGCACCCCTACACTCCCATTCACCTGCATTAACAGACAAGTCGGGCACCGATCCGTTGGCCGAAAACCTCGATCGGGCTTAGGCTGACGGCACCTGTCCGGCAAGTCTGGCGTGGGAGGTTTGTCTGTGAGTGCTCCGACCCGTGTATCGCGAGCTACCGGCGATTCACCTCGCGCTCGACCGCGGCCGTCCAATATCACGTGCAAAATTCTGATGGCCGTGACGGGACTGATCTTCGCCGCTTTCGTGCTCGTCCACATGATCGGAAACCTGAAGGTCTACACCGGGGCCGATCACTTCGACGACTACGCACACTGGCTACGCACAGTGTTCGAACCCTTCCTGCCATACGAGGGACTTCTGTGGATTCTTCGCATCGTCTTGCTCGCGTCATTGGTCGCACACGTCTGGTGCGCCTGGTTGCTCACCGTCCGTGGCCGCCGAGCTCGAGGGAAGTTTCGACGTAAAGGCTTGGGAATCAAGTCCTTTACCGCGCGCACAATGCCCGTCACCGGAGCAGTGCTGCTGCTGTTCGTCATCTTCCACATACTCGACCTCACGACCGGAACCCGACCCATCGGCAGCGCCGAGTACGAAGCAGCCACGCGCACGCAGAGTTACGCATACGACAACCTGATCGCCAGCTTCGAGCGTCCACTGGTGGCGTCGTTCTACATCGTCGCGATGGCTCTGCTGGCAATGCATCTCGCGCACGGACTCTGGAGTGCGGTCAACGATCTCGGCGTGACCGGCCAACGGCTGCGCCAGATTGCCGTTGCACTCTCCGGAATCTTTGCGCTCGTCGTGATGGTCGGAAACATGTCGATCCCCATCGCGGTGATGACCGGCGTCATCTCGAAGACAGGAGCGTCATAAGTGAACAGCTTCGAACTCGACGATCTGCGCAGCATCGGGACGCCGGTGGACGGTAAGGTCCCAGCCGGCGATCCGGAGACAGCCTGGCCCACTCGCAAACTCGACTACAAGCTCGTCAGCCCGCTCAACCGGCGCAAGTTCACGGTCATCGTCGTCGGTACCGGACTCGCCGGCGCGGCCTGCGCCGCCTCACTTGGTGAACTGGGCTACCACGTCGAATCCTTCACCTTCCACGATGCACCGCGCCGTGCACACAGCGTCGCCGCGCAGGGCGGCATCAACGCCGCTCGTGCCCGAAAGGTGGACAACGACAGTCTCGCCCGCTTCGTGAAGGACACCGTCAAGGGCGGCGATTTCCGCGGCCGCGAGGCCGACTGCTTCCGACTCGCAGAGGAATCCGTACGCGTCATCGATCACATGAATGCCATCGGAGCACCGTTCGCCCGTGAGTACGGCGGCACTCTCGCTACCCGATCCTTCGGCGGCGTACAGGTGTCGCGCACGTACTACACGCGCGGGCAGACAGGCCAGCAGTTGCAGATAGCGTCGTCGCAGGCACTGCAACGTCAGATCGCAGCCGGAACGGTCAACCTCCACACCCGAACCGAGATGCTCGATCTCATCGTTTCGGACGGCCGAGCACAAGGGATAGTCACACGCGATCTCGTGACCGGTGAGATCGGCGCCACCACAGGCCATGCCGTCGTACTGGCCTCCGGTGGGTACGGCACCGTGTTCCACAAGTCCACACTTGCGAAGAACTCCAACGCCACCGCCGCATGGCGAGCGCACCGACGCGGCGCGCTGATTGCCTCACCCTCGTTCATCCAATTCCATCCGACGGCACTTCCCGTCAACTCCGAGTGGCAGTCGAAAACCATTCTGATGAGCGAATCACTACGCAACGACGGCCGGATCTGGGTACCGGCCAAGCCCGGAGACGATCGCGAACCCGGCGACATTCCCGAAAATGAGCGCGACTACTACCTCGAGCGCAAATATCCGGCGTTCGGGAACCTCTCTCCCCGCGACGTCTCTTCACGGGCCGCCCGCGAGCAAATCGACTCCGGTCACGGCGTCGGCCCTCTGAAAAACAGTGTGTACCTGGATTTCCGCGACGCATTGGCACGGCTCGGCCGCAAGACCATCGAGGAAAGATACGGAAATCTGTTCTCGATGTATCGCGACGCCACCAGCGAAGACCCCTATACGGTGCCGATGCGCATCGCCCCCGGAGCCCACTTCACCATGGGAGGACTGTGGAACGACTACGACCAGATGACCTCCATCCCCGGCTTGTTCGTCGGTGGCGAGGCAGGGTGGGGATACCACGGGGCCAACCGCCTCGGCGCCAATTCGTTGCTCTCGGCATGCGTCGACGGCTGGTTCACCCTCCCGTACGCGATTCCGAATTATCTTGCGCCGCTACTCGGATCAGCACCTCTCGAACTTTCCGATCCCGCCGTGACGTCGACGCTCAGTGACGTGAGCGGTCGGGTGGACCTGCTGCTCTCGGTCGGCGGAACACACGGCCCCGACAGGTTTCATCGACAACTGGGCGAGATCCTCTATGCGGGTTGCGGTGTCACCCGAACGGCCGAAGGCTTGACCAAGGCCATCTCCGAAATCCGAGCATTACGAGGCGATTTCTGGTCGAACCTACGAGTCGCCGGCAGCGGAAACCAGTTCAACCAGGAGCTGGAAAGGGCCGGCAGGGTAGCCGATTTCCTCGAACTCGCCGAACTGATGTGCGTCGATGCTCTCGATCGTGACGAGTCCTGTGGAGCGCACTTTCGGGCCGAACATCAAACTCCCGACGGCGAAGCACAGCGAAACGATCAAGACTGGTGCTTCGTCTCCGCGTGGGAAACCGCCAAGGACGGCAGCCACATTCGACACGACGAGCCGTTGTCCTTCACCGCTGTTCCACTGCAGACGAGGAACTACGTATGAAAATCACCGTGGACGTGTGGCGCCAATCCGGACCGGAGTCGTCCGGTGCATTCGACACCTACCAAGTAAACGACGCGACAGTGGAGATGTCACTGCTGGAACTTCTCGACCGACTCAACGACCAACTCGTGGAGAGCGGCAACGAACCCATCGCCTTCGATTCCGACTGCCGAGAAGGGATCTGTGGGTCCTGCGGCATCACGGTCGACGACGTTCCCCATGGGCCGGTTGCGAACACTCCCACGTGCCGTCAGCACCTGCGCAGCTTCTCCGACGGTGACCGAATCAAACTGGAACCGTTCCGCTCCGCCGCTTTTCCGGTGGTCCGCGACCTCGTGGTCGATCGTTCGGCTCTCGACCGGGTCCTCGAAGCCGGTGGCTATGTATCGGTCAATGCGGGAACTGCACCGGACGCAGACAGCCAGCCGCTCTCGCATCAAAGTGCCGAAGCTGCACTGGACTTCGCCGCGTGCATCGGCTGCGGCGCTTGCGTAGCAGCCTGCCCCAACGGTGCCGCGCACCTCTTCACCGGTTCCAAACTGACCCACCTGTCCCTCGTCACGCAGGGACGCAACGAACGTGGCAAGCGGGCCCGAGCGATGTCGCACCAGATGGAGGCCGATTTCGGGCCGTGCTCGACCTACGGTGAATGCGCGGAGGTGTGTCCCGCGGAGATACCGCTGACCGCGATTGCCGCTGTCAACAAGGAATCGATGCGATTCGGATTGCGGCGCAAGGACAACTGAGCCTCACCAGGCGCCGATCAGCTTCATCCACGCGCCGCCGATGATCGTCCAGATCAGGATGATCACGACGCTCATCACGAAACCGATTCGGAACCATTCCGAGGTCTTGATGTATCCGGAACCGTAAATCACTCCGGCCGGACCGGACGCGTAGTGCGAGATACCGCCGAACAGGCTGCCGATGAAGCCGAATACCAGGGCTGAGAACAGCGGCGGTGCACCGGTTGCCACCGCCGCGCCGAGAAACACCGCGTACATCGCGACGATCTGCGCGGTGTTCGACGCAAACAGATAGTGCGCGTAGAAGTACACCAAGGTCAGGATCGCAAAAGCCCAGATCCACGGCAAACCGTCGACACTCGAGGAGACCTGGGTTCCGATCCACGAGATCACGCCGAGTTCTTCGAGATGGCTTGCCATACCGACCAGCACGGCAAAGAACACGAGCGTCTGCCACGCCCCGGTGTCGTGGACCAGGTTGTTCCACGTCAGCACCTTGGTCACCAACAGGATGCCGATTCCGACAAATGCTGTTGTAGTGGCATTGACGTTGAGCTGCGAGCCCAGGCACCAGAGCACCAGCAGCAGAACAAAGGTGGCGGCCATGATCTTCTCGTTGCGGCTGATCGGACCTGCCTTGCGCAGTTCCTCCCTGGCTTGCTCGGGCGCTTTCGGAGTCTTCAACATCGTGGGCGGGAAGATCTTCGACATCACCCACGGGATCGCGATGAGACTTGCAATTCCCGGAACCGATGCTGCCAGCGCCCATTTGCCCCACGAGATGTCGATGCCGATCTTGGCCGCCGCATCGACGGCGACGGGGTTACCCGCCATGGCGGTAATGAACATCGCGGAGGTCACGACGTTGACTTGCAGCGACGTGAGCAGCAGATATGCTCCGAGCTTCTTGCGAGAGTCCTCGGGCTCGGGATTGGAGTCCTCCAACTTGCTCAGTGAGACGATGATCGGATAGACGACGCCACCGGCGCGGGCGGTGTTCGACGGTGTCGCCGGAGCAAGTATCAAGTCCGTCAACGCCATTCCGTACGACAATCCGAGGCTCGACTTGCCGAGTTTGGTCACGAACATGAGTGCAACCCGTTTGCCGAGCCCCGTGACCAGAAAGCCCTCGGCGATGAAGAACGACGCGACGATCAGCCAGATCGTGGTGTTACTGAAGCCGGACAACGCTTCTGTCGGCGTCTCCGTCTGGGTGATCATGGCGATCGACAGGCCCACCAGCGCCACCGAACCCGTCGGCAGTGGTTGCAAAATCAACGCCACGATGGTGCCGACGAAGATTCCGAGCATGTGCATGCCCTTGGGGTCCACACCGTCCGGAACCGGCATGAAATAGATGATCAAGCCGAGGATGACGGGCACCGCAGCCGGGTAGTACCGCCTGAGCACCGATTGTTTCGACGGCTCCGTCGGCGGTGTCTTTGCCGGCGGTGTCTTTGCCGGCGGTGTCTTTGCCGGCGGTGTCTTTGCCGGCGGTGTCGTTCCAGCGAGAGACTCGGTGCTTTCGGATTTGGCCTCGGACATGTACATCTCCTCGACTTCTCGCCCCAGGTGATCGCCCCAGATCATTGTCCCCCAAACGTCCGGTTTTCGTGCGGTCAATCGAAGGTCGAGAGAATGCCCTCCTGCGGTATCCGATTCTCTGGATTCCGCAGGAGGGCTCATCCCGGGGCGCAGACAGCGGCCCGGGGCGCGACACATCTCCCTCATAAGGGTGCGCCAATCGATCAACAGGAGGCGCCGGCGTGCCGCAAGCTTGAATCTCGGAGAGACCCTGTTTCGGTGTTGTTTCAGCATGCCAATCGGCGCTCGTCTGCACATGGGTCGAATGGCCTGTTCAACTACCTGTTTCCGCTCAGCACCGAGTACACCGACGTTTTGTATCGGTCCGCAAAACAGGTATGTAACCGGGTAATTGAGCCGTTGTCGGCGAGCGTGTGAGACCGCGAATCTAGTCACGCCTCCGAACTGCAATCTGGAGACGAGGCCTTCACAGTCTGTCCACCTCAATCACATTTCAGCACTGACGATTTCGTCTACCGCGATATGCAGCAGAACACTCGAGCCGCACGCCTAGCCGAGATCGCAGTCCCTCAGACCGATCAAGGAAAATATCATGGGAAACCACCGGAAAAACAAACGTTCACACACCAAACGATTCGTCACGATAGCCGCCGGAGCAGGCGTTCTGACAATTGGCGGTGCAATCGTCAACACCGGCGTAGCCAGTGCGCACGACTGGTCGCAGGTGGCCATGTGCGAGAGTTCCGGCGACTGGAACATCAACACCGGCAACGGCTTCTACGGCGGACTTCAATTCACGCAGTCGACGTGGGATGCATACAAACCGGCAGGTGCACCGGCTCGCGCCGACTTGGCGTCGACAGCCGATCAAGTCGCGGCCGCGGAAGCAACCCTCTCAGCTCAAGGCATCGGCGCGTGGCCGGTATGTGGCGCTTACCTAGGTTGGGGCGGCACCACCCCTGATTCGACAACCTCGGCTCGATCGTCGGTAGGTTCAGCGGGCGACACGGTGACAGTCTCCGAGGGCGATACGTTGTTCAACCTTGCTGCTGCGAAAGGTATTCGTTGGCAAGATGTTTGGGTCATGAATGCGTGGATTGCCGATCCCGACCAGATCCGTGTGGGTGATGTGATCCGATTCTGAAGCAAATCGGCCGACAAAGTAGACCCTCGAATCGAGAACGTCGGTATCGGGCCGCCGACTGGTTGCGCCATCTATTGTCGGGAATGTGACGGAATCCGACGCCCACGAAGACTCGACTGAACCGACGACGGCTGATCACCCGAGAAAACGTCCACTGTGGCGTGAGATTCTCATCCTCGTTGTCGTCGCACTTGTCCTGAGTGTTGTCATCCAGAACTTCGTCGGACGCATATTTCTGATCCCGTCGGAGTCCATGGAACCGACGCTTCACGGATGCACTGGCTGCACCGGAGACAAGATTTTCGTCGACCGGATCAGCTATAGATTCGGGGATCCACAGCCTGGGGATGTGGTCGTGTTCAAGGGACCCGAATCCTGGAACGACGAGTATCAATCCATTCGATCGGACAACTCGGTGGTCCGGGCACTTCAAGGACTCGGATCCATGGTCGGTTTGGTCCCGCCGGACGAGAACGATCTCGTGAAGCGGGTAGTCGCGGTCGGTGGGCAAACCGTGCAGTGCCTGTCCGAGGAAGAGGGGCTTCGAGTGAACGACAAGCCGCTGACCGAGCCGTACATCGACAATCGCATCTCAGGTAACGGTATCCCCTGTCAGGGAATATATTTCGGTCCGATTACCGTTCCGGACGGGAACCTGTGGGTGATGGGTGACAATCGCGGCGACTCCAAAGACTCACGATTCCATATCAAGGACGAACTGAGCGGAACGGTTCCGATCGACAATGTCATCGGCAAGGTTCAATTGATCGTCCTTCCCTTCTCCCGGTGGGGAACTGTGAGCTCGTTCGATCCGCAGTGACAAACGAATCAGCCAGGTAGCCCGCGCCCTCGGACGACACAGTCGACATGACTCCGCTTTCGGACGATCATCGAGCACATCTGTTGCCGAGAGTAGGAGAACCACATGCGTACACGACGCATCACCGCCAATCTCAAAGTCGCCGATGTCGGAGCCTCCAAGAGTTTCTACTCCGACTATCTCGGCCTGAGCACCGAAGAGTTCAACATGGGGTGGGTCGCTCGCTACACCTCTCCCGACTCCGGCGCGAACGTACAACTCGTCACGCACGACGCCACTGCAGCCGAGGACTCGGTCATCTCCGTCCACACGGACGACGTCGACGGCGCCTACGAAGAGGCCCGAAGACTCGGCTACGAAATCGTGCACCCCATTACGACCGAAGAGTGGGGTGTTCGCCGATTCCTCGTCCGGGCACCCGACGGCAACGTCGTCAACATCGTGCGACACCGGGACTGAGCACTGGAAAGACTCCATTCGACGTTTTAGGTCATTTGACCTAGAGTTGAGTGCATGACCGAATCATTGCAGTATTCAGCCGACGGCCCCATCCTCGTGGCAGGCGGATACGGAACCGTGGGCAGCGCCCTGACCGCCTTGCTCGCCCCCGACTTCCCACTACTCCTCACCGGACGCACCCCCGAGCGCGGCAACGAACTGGCCAGCCGTCACGGCGCTTCCGTCCGCCGCTGGGACCTCCTCGACCCGACGCCCTTCGACGCGTCCGTACGCGCGGTCGTATCGACGGTCAACGATCCCCACGATCGTGTCCTGTCCGCCGCCGTCGAGGCCGGAATTCCCTACGTGGACATCACCCGCTGGACAACCCGCGTCGCTCGCGCCGCCACTCTGGCGGGTCAGAAGTCGCCGAGCGCACCGGTGTACCTGTCGTCCGGATGGATGGGCGGAGTCACCAATATCGTCGCCGCAGCGCTGGCCGAGGAACTAGGTGGCGCGAGCACGATCGACGTCTCGATTCGCTACGACGTCAACGACATTGCCGGGCTCGACTCCGTCGACTTCATTGATCGTCTCGGCCAGGATTTCGAGGTGATGCAGCAAGGAAACCCGATCACCGTCAGCCCGTTGACGGATACACGCTGGGTCGACTTCCCCGGATCGCGCACCAAGGTCGGAAGAATCGACACTCCGGAACAATTCACGTTCCCCATGACCCTGGGCGCCGAAACTGCCAGCACTCGAATAGGTTTCAGTTCGCACGCATCCACAACTGCGCTGCTCGCCGCCAAGAAGGTGGGTCTGTTCCGTTGGGGTCGCGGCGACCGCTTCACACCGCTACGACGCGGACTCCTGTACTCGCCTGGCAAGGGCGGGAGCGCGCAAGTACGCATCGACGTCACCGGCCCGAGCGGCACGACAAGCGCAACAATCGTCGACCCGCAGGGCCAAGCTCACCTCACCGCGGTGGGCGGCGCGCTTGCCGTCAGACAAGCCTTGGCCGACGATGCCCAGCCTGGAGTCACTTTCCCCGAGTCGCTTCCGAACCCGCGCCGCACCGTCTCCGAGTTGGAGAGCTTCGGGGTGGCAGTATTGCGGGCATGACCCCCTCCAAGGGCGCCGCCCGCGCGGAAGCACTTCTCGACGCAGCAGAACAGGTCCTCGCCACGCAGGGCAATGCCAACTCGGCGATGCGCGATTTCGCAGCCGCAGCCGGAGTGCGGGTGGGGCACCTGCAGCACTACTACCCCACCCGTGCAGATCTCATCCGCGCAGTCATGTCACGGGCATTGACCCGCTCACTGGATCGCCTTGCCGTCGTCACGGATACGGATCAGGGTCTTTCCCGTGAGGAATCCGAACACTTCATCGGAGTCCTGCTCGGAGAACAGGACGACCAGGCCACGGTGCGTCTGTACGTCGAAGTATGGGCGATTGCGGCAGCGGACCAAGAAGTGGCGGTCGTGGTTCGAGACTTCTACGCGCAGTACATCGCACACGTAGAGCGCGCTGTTGCGTGTGCACAACCGGATCTGGATGCGGCGGACCTGGGCGCGGCAGCGCAGACCATCGTGAGCCTGCTCGAGGGTTCCGCAATTCTCCGATCGGGAATCACCGGCCGAAAGTCCAAGGCTTCGGACCGAAAGCTCGTGGACACACTGCAGTACCTGATTCACGGGTCCTGACTCGGACGTATCGTAAAGCCCATGAGCGTTGCAAACGAATGGAGCCGAATCGAAGCGTGGTGCCGTACACACGCACCGGTGACGGCTGCAGCGTTTCAGCCAGGGCTCGGTGACGCCGTTATCGAGGAATTCGAAGCGTCGACCGGCGTCACGTGGCCCCAGGAACTTCGCGAGCTGTATCGGGTGCACAACGGCAGCCTGACCCACGACGACCGGACCGGGCTCTTTCTCGGCAGCGTGCTTCCCGACAAGTTCTTCTACCCCATCGACGTCGCAACCGAAGTTCGACTCACTCTGCTCGAAACGTGGGACGAGACGATCTACGAGAATCCGGACCTCTACGCCGAGGACGAGATGGATCGACACGATCAACGCGACGCAGGCACTGCCGCAACCATGTTCATCCCCTCGTTCCTTCCCTTTGCCGGACTGGACGAGTACCACTACTTCGTGGACACACGAAACGGCGCACTCCATCATTGTGTGACCGAGTATGCGTCGGACGCCACTGACAACGGCGGTCCGATCTGGGCGTCCATCTCGGTCGTGTTGGGCGCCCATGCCGCAGCCTTGGAAACAGGATCCACGATCGGAGTATGGAAACCCGTTGTCAGCAAGGGTGTTCTGGAATGGGAAGTCGACGCATGACACCCAAGCAGGATCCGACCCGTCGCACCCTCGCCGACGGGCGTCAGATCTTCTACTTCGACGATGCCGGCCGTACCCGCGCCCACTCTGCGCGAGATTCCCGCGAATTGCCGGCTCTCGACCACTCGTCTCGGATGAGGTTCGACGTTCTCACCGGGGAGTGGATCACCATGGCTTCGCATCGCATGAAACGGACACATCTCCCCTCCGCCGCCGAATGCCCATTGTGCCCGACCAACGAAACCCGCACGCCCACAGAGATACCCGACGGAGACTACGACGTCGCGGTGTTCGAGAATCGGTTTCCGAGTTTTGCAGCGGCGTCCGAGGAAGCCATTGACAGTCCCGGAGACGGAGGGGGTGATCGCCCAGCTGTCGGCCACTGCGAAGTGATGTGTTTCTCGAGCGATCACACGGCGTCCGTCGCCGAGCTTCCACTCGAACGCATGCGTACGATTGTGGGTGCATGGATTTCTCGGACCGAAGAGTTGTCGGCGGATCCGGTTGTGGAACAGGTGTTCTGCTTCGAGAACCGCGGCGAAGAAATCGGGGTGACACTCACCCATCCACACGGACAGATCTACGCATACCCGTATGTCACGTCACGCACCCGATCGATGTTGACGCAGGCGGACAAACACTTCGAGCGCACCGGTCGCTCACTGCTCGCCGATGTTCTGGCGTTCGAGCGCGAGGACGGGGCCCGGTTGATCTACGACGGCGATCACTGGAGCGCCTACGTCCCGACCGCCGCACGATGGCCCATCGAGATTCACCTGGCACCGCACCGAGACGTCCCGGACCTTCCCTCGTTGAACGACCAAGAGCGCGAAGAGCTTGCGGACGTTTACCAAGATCTCCTGCGCCGTATCGATCGCTTCTATCCGGGCGTCGATCGGGTACCGTACATCGCGGCCTGGCACCAAGCTCCCGTCCGCATCGACCGACCTCTGGGTCGACTGCATCTTCAGCTGTTCTCGATCTTGCGCGCACCAGGCAAGCTCAAATACCTCGCCGGGTCCGAGTCCGCCATGGGCGCCTGGGTGAACGACACCATTCCCGAGGCAGTCGCGGCCCGCCTACGGGAGTTGAAATAGTGGATACCGTCTCGAAACCATCTGTGCTCCAGCAGTTTCACGACGCCTATGGCTATCCGGCAACCGGAGCCTGGGCGGCACCCGGTCGAGTCAACCTGATCGGTGAACACACGGACTACAACGGTGGATTGTGCCTACCGGTCGCTCTCGAGCAGCGAACGCTGGTTGCCGTCGCACTGCGCACCGACGGGGTCGTCCGCGTGCACAGTCGGCAATCCGACGAGACATACACCGGGCCCATCGGCGACATAGCAGCAGGATGGGCCGCCTACCCCACAGCCGTTCTGTGGTCTCTTGCGCGCCGAGGCCTCCCGCTCGGAGGAATCGATCTGGCAGTCGACTCGTCGGTACCGGTCGGGGCCGGGCTGTCGAGTTCCGCTGCCCTCACCTGTTCGGTTGCATTGGCCGTCAATGAACTTCACGATTCACCATTCACCCGCGATGAGCTGGTACAGGTGTGCATCCAGGCGGAGAACGACGGCGTCGGCGCACCGACGGGCGGGATGGATCAAACCATTGCCCTCTTTGCCCGACCCTCGACTGCGCTCCTGTTGGACTGCCTGGACGGATCCACCGAACCCATCCCTTTCGAACTCCACGGTGCGGGGTACGAACTGATCGTCATCGACACTCGGGTCAAGCACTCGCTCGCAGACGGACAGTACGGGTTGCGACGCTCTCAATGCGTCGATGCAGCAGCAACTCTCGGCGTCGGCAGCTTGCGAGAGGCTTCTGCAGACCAAGCCGAGACAGTGCGAGACCCGATCCTCCGGGCGCGGGCACGGCACGTCGTGACCGAGATCGAACGGACACGGAAGACCGCAGAGCTTCTGCGCAGCAACAGATTCAGCGACGTTGGCGAGCTGTTCGACAATTCTCACGCGTCGTTGCGCGACGACTTCGAGGTCTCGTGTGAAGAACTCGACGTCGCCGTTGCCGCAGCACGACGCGGCGGCGCGATCGGTGCGCGGATGACCGGCGGCGGATTCGGAGGTTCGGCCATCGCATTGGTTCCGGAAGGAAGTCATGCGGAGGTCATCGCGTCGGTGAGCCGCGACTTTGCGGCGCGGGGTTGGCGAGCACCCCACTTTCTCGACGTCGTTGCCGGGGGTTCGGCCGCCCGCCTCTGAGCGAACGGCACGTTCAGCGCACTGGAGGCGCCGAACGTACCGTTCGCCCTGGTTGGGACCCCTCGAGATCCCCCTCACATAAATAGTCATCTCAGATGCGAATTATGTAGGTTCAGATCATGCAACTGACGCAGTTCACCGATCTGGGATTGCGCGTCGTCATGCGGTTGGCCGTACTCGACGCGGATGCCTCCCCCAGTACCCGGGATGTTGCGCAGCAGCTCAACGTGTCGTACTCCCATGCCACCAAGGTGGTTACACGGCTCGGTGAGCTTGGCATCGTCACAACCAGGCGTGGTCGCGGCGGTGGGCTTTCCATCACCGAACTCGGCCGCACCGCCACCATCGGCTGGCTGGCCAGACGCCTCGAAGGCCCGGGTGAAGTCGTCGACTGCGAAGGCGACAAACCGTGCCCACTTCGCGGCGGCTGCCTCCTTCGGAGCGCTTTGCGCGAAGCACAGGAAGCGTTTTTCGTTTCACTCGACGCGGTCACGATCGAAGACGTCATCCGGCAGCCGTCCAAAACTGTCCTGCTACGCCTCACCACCCGGAGCGACGAAGCAGGCTGATCAATCGAATTTCGACCGAACGGAGCAGCTCATGCTTTCCCCACAGTCAACCGAGGTCATTCGCGCCACCCTTCCCGTGGTCGGCGCCGCCATCGGCGATATCACAACCCTGTTCTACCGCAAGATGTTCGACGCACATCCTGAACTCGAACGTGATTTGTTCAATCGCGGCAATCAGAAACAGGGCGAACAGCAGAAGGCTCTCGCCGGCGCCATCGCGGCATTCGCGACGCTTCAGCTCGAGCCGGACAGCGCCAAGGTCGATCTCATACTCTCACGCATCGCGCACAAGCATGCGTCGCTGGGAATCACGCCCGACCAGTACGCAATCGTGCACGAACACCTCTTTGCCGCGATCGTCGAAATACTAGGCGATGCAGTCACTCCCGACGTCGCAGCAGCCTGGGACGAAGTCTACTGGCTGATGGCGGAAACCCTCATCACGATGGAGCGTGGCCTCTACCAACTCGCCGGCGTCGACGCCGGTGACGTCTGGCGCACGGTCAGGATCAGCGAACGAGTTCTTCAGTCCGCCGATACCGTCTCCCTGACGCTCACTTCGCTAGACGGCAGTGCACTCCCCACCTTCGCACCCGGACAGTATCTTTCGGTCGGGGTTACGCTGCCCGACGGCGCTCGCCAGATCCGCCAATACAGCCTGTGTTCGATACCGAGCAGCGCAGACTGGCGGATCAGCGTCAAGCGAATCTCCGGTACTCCTGATGGCGAGGTGTCGAACTTCCTCTACAACAACGTATTCGAAGGTCAGGAACTCTCCGTCACCACGCCTTTCGGTGATCTCACCATGCCGGATGACAACTCACCTCTCCTACTCGCGTCGGCCGGAATCGGTTGCACACCGATGATCGGGATGCTCAATCATCTCGTGGACACCGGCGCCGAGCGTTCGGTCTCTGTCATTCATGCTGATCGATCCATCGCGGACCATGCTCACCGCGCGGAACTCAGCACACTCGTCGACAAGATTCCCGCCGCAACTTTGCATCGTTGGTACGAGGATCTCGGCACGCACGTGGCGTTCGGATCTGTTCACGAAGGACGGGCGGATTTGCAAGACATTGCAGTGGAGCCCGATACCCAAGCCTTCCTCTGCGGGCCGATGCCGTTCATGTTGGCGATGCGCGCATCGTTGCTCGAAAGGGATGTTCCGGCAAAGAATATCCACTACGAGGTCTTCGGGCCCGACAGCTGGGCCAACACCTGAGCGGACCACTGCCTGCGAACTGGACCTTGGCGCGCCACGGTAATCCCTTGTGTACTCGACGAAACATACGTACCGAGTAGTGGGAGACCGACATGATCACGTCAGCGTCGATGACGGGAGTCGCGCTGATAGCCCTGGCGATGGTTCTGACACCGGGCCCCAACATGATCTACCTGGTGTCACGCAGCATCAGCCAGGGCCGCCGGGCAGGCTTGATCTCGCTCGGCGGAGTCGCAACCGGTTTCCTGGTCTACCTCGCCGCCACGTGCGCTGGACTGACAGCGGTTCTCTTCGCCGTACCCACGGTGTTCACCGCGGTGAAAATCGGCGGCGCCCTGTATCTGGCCTATCTCGCCTGGTCGACGCTCCGACCAGGTGGAAAGTCCGCCTTCGAGGTGGGCGAAGTCGACCGCCACGGTAGCGGCCGTCTGTTCGGGATGGGGTTGACCACCAATCTGCTCAATCCCAAGATTGCGCTGATGTACGCGGCCCTGATCCCCCAGTTCGTCGATCCCACTGCGGGCCCGGTCTGGCAACAGGCACTCGTACTCGGCGGCGTGCAGATCCTGGTCGCAGTCACCGTCAACGCGTTGATCGTGTGCTGTGCGGCGGCCGTGTCGACCTTCCTCGTGGCACGTCCGGTATGGATGCGGGCTCAGAAGTGGCTAGCTGGTGGCATTCTCGGAATCTTCGCCACCCGCATGGCCCTGGAGTAATTTCAGTCCTTCGGGCGTTGGTCGATCAGCCGACG
Source organism: Rhodococcus sp. AQ5-07 (assembly GCF_009707305.1). Classification (NCBI taxonomy): domain Bacteria; kingdom Bacillati; phylum Actinomycetota; class Actinomycetes; order Mycobacteriales; family Nocardiaceae; genus Rhodococcus; species Rhodococcus sp. AQ5-07. Next base: position 4,282,795 of record NZ_CP046099.1, read on the forward strand.
CGCTTTACCGATCGAGCGTTCGAGTCCGCCGGGTTCGAGAACGTTTACCTCGACCGTGACACCGATCTTGTTCTTCACCAGCTTCTGCAATGCAGACGACGCTGCCGCATGGTCCGAAATTGCCGCGTCTGGGCGAGCCTCGACGCGAACTGTCAGGGTGTCCATACGACCCGGACGCTCCAGCACACACTGGAATTGAGGCGCGAGGGCGGGGACCGTCAGGATCAGTTCTTCGATCTGTGTGGGGAACAGATTGACCCCACGCAGGATGATCATGTCGTCGGTCCGGCCGGTGACCTTCTGCATCCGTCGCATCGAGCGCGCCGTCCCGGGCAACAGACGGGTCAGGTCCCTGGTTCGGTAGCGAATGATAGGCAGCGCTTCCTTGGTGAGCGAGGTGAAAACGAGCTCACCTTCCTCTCCGTCCGGCAGCACCTCACCCGTGACCGGGTCGATGATCTCCGGGTAGAAGTGGTCTTCCCAGATATGGAGCCCGTCTTTGGTTTCCACACATTCCATTGCCACGCCCGGGCCCATGATCTCGGAGAGTCCGTAGATGTCGACGGCGTGCATGTCGAGTTGTTGTTCCAACTCGGTACGCATCTGTTCGGTCCACGGCTCCGCTCCGAAAACTCCAACCCGCAGCGAGGTTTTCGAGGGATCAATACCCTTCTTAATCATCGCATCCACGATGGTCAACATGTACGACGGCGTCACCATGATCGCGTCGGGTTCGAAGTCCTCGATCAGTTGGATCTGCCGCTCGGTCATGCCACCGGACATGGGAATGACCGTGCAGCCCAAACGCTCCGCACCGTAGTGTGCTCCCAACCCGCCGGTGAACAGACCGTACCCGTAAGCCACGTGCACCTTGTCCGAAGACCGCACGCCGCCGGCCGAGAGACTGCGCGCGATGAGATCGGCCCAGTTGTTCAGGTCGTTGCTCGTGTACCCCACCACCGTCGGGCGACCGGTGGTCCCCGAAGACGCGTGAATTCGCGAGACCTTGTCCTGGGGCACCGCAAACATCTTGAACGGATAGTTCTCACGCAGATCCGCTTTGGTGGTGAAGGGGAACTTCGCGAGATCGCTCAGATCCTTCAAGTCGCTCGGGTGGACGCCGGCGTCGTCGAAAGCTTTGCGGTAGTGCGGAACATTCGTGTACGCGTGCATCAGTGACCATTGCATCCGCTCGAGTTGGAGCGTCGAAATGCGGTCCCGGCTGGCAAATTCGATTTCTTGCGAAGTAGCAGTGGCGAGTTCGGTCATGATTGTCTCCGGTGGGCTCAGTGAGGGCGCTGTGCGGGCGGTCAGGCGTCGAAATCGACTGTTATCTGTTCACCGACAGGAAAGGTCTGGCAGGTGAGCACGAAACCCGCGTCGACTTCGTAGTCTTCGAGTGCGTAGTTCCTGCGCATCTCGACATCACCGCAGGTGACCTTGGCGCGGCAGGTTCCGCACACTCCGCCCTTGCAGGCAAAGGGCAGATCCGAGCGGTACTGTTCAGCCGCATCGAGAATCGACTGGTCGCGTGGCAACGTCGCGGTGGTCGATCGACCGTCGAGAGTAATAGTCACCTCGCTGCTCGGTCCGACAATTCCGCGCTCACGATGCACTGCGACCGGCGGAGCGACGTCGTCGACGTAGAACAGCTCGTGATGGATGCGGTCCTTGGCAATTCCCAAGCCGGCCAGCGCTTCCTGGGCGTCGTTGACCATCCCGAAGGGGCCACACAACCAGAATCCGTCGACTTGGTCGCACGGCACGAGAGAGGTGAAGATCTCACGCAACCGGTCGGCGTCGAGACGGCCCGAGAACAACTCGACCTCCCGCGGCTCGCGAGAGAGAACGTGAATGACGTCCAGGCGTGCACCGTACCGGTCCTTCAGGTCGGCGATTTCTTCGGCGAACATCACCGAACGGGTGCGCCTGTTCCCGTACAGCAGGGTGACATCGGCCTCGGGGTTCGCCAAAAGTGTTGCAGCGATGGAAAGCATGGGCGTGATGCCAGAGCCCGCCGCGATCAGAACGTGCCGTCCACCCAGTGCCGGATCGGCGACAAAATTGCCCGAAGGACCCTGGACGTCGATTTGATCCCCGGCCTTGACGTCGCGCACCAACCAGGTGGAGAAGAGTCCGTCTGCTACTTCGCGAACCCCCACACGTGGAGACGCCCCTACCGGTGCACAGATCGAGTAGGAACGCCGGTGTTCGACGCCGTCGATCATCCGCCGCAGTGTCAGTGACTGCCCGGCGCCGAAATCGAATTGATCGGCGATATCGGCAGGCACGTCGAAGGTGACGGCAACTGCGTCGTCGCACAGTGATTCGACACCGGCAACCGTCAACGGGTGAAAGGGTTTGTTCCGGTTCGTCGTTGCGGTACTCATCTGTTCAGATCTCCTTCACGTGATCGAACGGCTCGAGGCAGTCGAGGCAGCGATACAGCGCTTTGCACAGGGTCGCACCGAATTCCGAACTCAGTCTGGTGTTTGCCGAACCGCACTGGGGGCAGAGGATGTCGCGGGGCTTGGCCGTCAAGGTCAATGCGATCGGCCCCGAGGTGCGGCGCGGCGCTGCCCCCGGCACCGAGTACCCAGCCGTCCGAAGTTTCGCGAGCCCCTCTTCGCTGATCCAATCCGAACTCCAAGGCGGCGACAGTTGAGTCTTGATCTGGACGCTGCCGTATCCCGCATCGTTCAGCTTGTGCTCGATGTCGTCTCGCATCGTCGCCATTGCGGGACACCCAGAATAGGTGGGAGTGATTGTCACACAGACGAAGTTCGCTTCGACGTCGACCGATCGGATGACGCCGAGGTCGGCCAGAGTAAGCAGTGGCATCTCCGGATCCATCACCGAGGCGACGATCTCCTGCGCGGAAGAGACGGTGGTGGCAGCCACGGTCACCACACCCCTTCCGGGTGCTCCCGAGCGACGCTCTGCATTTCGGCAAGAAGTAGTCCCAGCGCCCCGGTGTGCAGTCCGGCACGTCCACCGCGGCCGCCGACGAAACCGGAGAAACGTGAAGGGGGCTCTTCCATTTCGGCCGCATGGAGGACCTGGGCAAGAACAGCGTCGAACTCCGGCCGAACAGTACGCGGATCCACTCCGACGCCAACTTCTGCCAAAACGAGTTCGTCCTGGGTGGGAACAAAGAGTTCGTCCACGAACGGGAAGATCTCGAGCAAGGCGTCGGCCGTCCGACGCTTGGATTCTGCCGTGCCGGCGCCCAAGGTGACGACCCATCTTGCCGCGTAGTCGCGGTGATAGGTCAGTTCCTTGACACCTTTGTTCGCCACAGCTGCGAGAACCGGATCGCGCGACGTGCGCAGCCGATCGAACAGAGCCAGCCGCCAGGTCGAGAACACGAGTAGCCGAACGACCGTGTGCGCGAAGTCGCCGTTGGCGAGTTCCACCAGTCTCACGTTGCGGAACCCGAACTGATCACGAAAGAAGGCGAGCGCATCTTCGGCCGGCACCGGCGACGTATCCGAGATGAACGGAACCACAGTGGAATCGGCTGCTGCCGCGCGAGCCAGCAGCAGCCTGGCCTGCCCGATCAAGTCCAGGCCGACGTTGGCGAGAGCTACCTCTTCTTCGAGTTCCGGTGCTCGCGTGGACCATTCGGCGAGTCGTTGCGAACTGACGAGCGCGTCGTCACCGAGCATGAGGCAGTAGCGCGCCAGCGCACCGAGATCGACGTCGCCGGGCACCGTGGTGTCGACTCCGGCGAGGGGGTCGTCGAAGCTGGTTCCGAACGCCCACTGACCGTGGCCGTCACCGTCGACCAGGCCGTCGTAGGCACTGTCGTGATCGTTCATCTGTTGGTCCTCGAAGTCGAAGTGATTCTCACATGTGGGGAACGGAGTCCGGGATGTCGTAGAAGGTCGGGTGCCGGTAGACCTTGTCGCCGCTCGGCGCGAAGAACGGATCCTTTTCTGCCGGACTCGAAGCCACGATTTTCGCGGATGGCACGACCCAGATACTCACGCCTTCGTTACGTCTGGTGTAGACGTCGCGCGCGTGGCGTAGCGCCATCTGGTCGTCTGCCGCGCGCAGGGATCCGACATGCACGTGGTTCAGTCCGCGCTTTCCCCTCAGAAATACCTCGTACAAAGGCCATTCGCCCCGCACCTGATCGCCCTGTACCTGATCGTTCTCGCTCATGATGTTTCCCCAGTCGTGCGATCGTGCGCGAGTCTTTCGCGCTGTGCAAAGGCGTGGGCGGCGTCGCGAACCCAGGCCCCGTTGTCGTGTGCGGCTTTCCGATTGGTGATCCGCTCGACGCTCGCCGCTCCGTTGCCGCGGACCACATCCATGAATTCGCTCCAGTCCGGCTCGCCGAAATCGTGTGCGCCACGCTCGGGGTTCCAGCGCAGGTCGGGATCAGGGAAGGTCACACCGAGTATCTCGGCCTGCGGTATCGACATGTCCACGAATCGCTGCCGCAGTTCGTCGTTCGTGTGCCGCTTGATGCGCCACTTCATCGACTGCTCGGTGTTCGGCGATTCGTCGTCCGGCGGTCCGAACATCATCAGAGCGGGCCACCACCATCGGTCGACGGCTTCCTGCACCATCGCACGTTGAGCTTCCGTGCCGCGCATCATCGTCGCCAACAACTCGAAGCCTTGCCGCTGATGGAACGATTCCTCCTTGCACACACGGATCATCGCGCGCGCATACGGCCCGAAGGAGCTGCGGCACAGCGGAACCTGATTGCAGATAGCGGCTCCATCGACCAGCCAGCCGATCACACCCACGTCGGCGTAGGTCAGCGTCGGATAGTTGAAGATCGAGGAGTACTTCTGCTTTCCCTCGATCAGTTTGGTGGTCAGATCGCCACGATCGGCACCGAGCGTCTCGGCCGCGGAGTAGAGATACAGACCGTGCCCGGCCTCGTCCTGGACCTTCGCCATCAAGATCGCCTTGCGTCGCAACGAAGGCGCACGGGTGAGCCAGTTTCCCTCGGGCTGCATTCCGATGATCTCGGAGTGCGCATGCTGGGCAACCTGACGAATCAGAGTCTTGCGGTAGCCGTCCGGCATCCAGTCGCGAGGCTCGATGCGCTGGTCTGCCGCGATCGTCTCGTCGAACAGGTTCTGCAGGTCTTGTGGAGCTTCCACGTTGGTCATCGTACCTACCTTTTATTACCGAATGATCGGTTGGTAACTAGTATGCACCGAGGTGTCCCAGCGCACAAGAGAATCTTTCGACGCACCAGAAATCAGCGGCCCTCGAAAACCGGCTTCTGCTTCGACAGGAAAGCCGTGACCGCGCCTTGATGATCTGCCGTGGAACCCAGCTCCACCTGCGCGTTCGCCTCGGCCTCCAGCGCCTGGGAAAGCCCAGGAGCAACGGCACGGATCAGCGATTTCACGTGGGCGAAGGCCGCGGTGGGTCCGTCGGCAAGTCGACGGGCAAGTACCCGAGCCTCAGCTGCGACGTCCTCGTCGGCCACCACGCGATGAACCAAGCCCCACTCCAGTGCGCTCTGCGCGTCGAACTTGTCGCCGAGCAACATCAGGCCACTGGCACGGCTAGGTCCGAGCGCGTGCACGAGCGCATGACTGAGCCCGGAGTCACTGGCCAGACCGATGCCGGTGAATGCCGTCGCAAAGCTCGCGCGAGCCCCCACGACACGGATGTCTCCGGCCAACGCGATCCCCAACCCGGCTCCGACGCAGGCCCCTCCGATACCCACCACTACCGGGACAGCGAGCGTCGACAGCGCCGTGACGATGGGGTTGTAGTGCGCGGCGACGGTATCCATCGCGTGCGCCGGATCAGCATCCAACGCTGCCGCGTGCTCGCCCAGATCCTGACCGACGCAGAAGTTCTTGCCTTCGGCGAGAATCAACACCGCTCGAACGCCTGCGTCCGCGCGGACCTGCAGCAACGCTTCGAGCAGCTGAGACTTCATTTCGCCGTTGACGGCATTGGCTGCCTCAGGCCGGTCGAGAGTGATTGTCGCCAAACCTCGCTCGATCTCCAAGCGGATCACGTCAGTCATCGATGTTCCTTTCGCAGGCAGTTCGGTTCAGCTCCATGTGTGAAAACCCTGTCCCGTCTTGCGCCCCAACTCGCCGCGAGCCACCTTCTCTCGCAGCAATGCTGGAGGAGTAAATCGATCACCGAGAGTGCTCGCGAGGTGTTCGGCGATCGCCAGGCGCACATCCAACCCGACCAGATCTGTCGAACGAAGCGGCCCCATCGGATACCGGTACCCCAATTCCATGGCCCGGTCGATCGATTCCGCGTCCGCCACACCTTCTTCGAGCATGCGGATGGCTTCGAGCCCGAGACCGACGCCAAGCCGGCTGGTTGCAAAACCAGGTGAGTCGTTGACGAGCACCTCGGCCTTGCCGAGCATCGACACCCATGCCCGTACCGAGTCGACAACCTCGGGGCGGGTCTGAGGCGCCCGGACGATCTCGACCAACAGCGACGCCGGGACTGGATTGAAGAAGTGCATACCGATGAACCGGCTCGGATCCGTCAGCGCTGCGCCGAGTTCGGCGATCGACATGGAACTGGTGTTGCTGGCGATCACGGTGCGTTCTCCGGCAACGGTTTCCGCAGCGGCGAGCACCTCGACCTTGAGGGCCGCAATTTCCGGGACCGCCTCGACGATCAGGTCGAGCGACGGGGGTAAGGAGCTCACTGCGCCTACGACGCTCACGCGCGCGAGGACCGTCGCGGGATCCTGGTCGCCGAGTTTCCCTCGCTCGTGGGCGCGGTCGAGGCCGGTGGAAACACGCTGTAACGCTGCCTCGGCGTCGCCACTCTCCGCGATGGTGACCGCCCCGCCGAGACCGGCGAACACCTGGGCGATACCTGCACCCATACGTCCACCGCCGATGACTCCGACGGTCTTCGGTGCAACTGCTTCAGTCATGATTTCTTCTCCAGGAAGGCCGTCATGCGATCGTGCTTGTCCGAACTCTCGAACAGGACAGCTTGGGCGATGTCGTCGGCAAACGGATGCGATCCCGGCGCGTCGACGATGATCTTCGTCAATCGCAGTGCCAGCGGGGACAGTCGGGAAATACGGTCGAGCAGCCGATGCGCTGCGTCGACATGGCAGTTCGGTTCGGTCACCTCGGCAACCAGGCCCGCTCGTAGCGCCTGCTCGGCGTCGAGGTTCCTGGCACCGAGGAGCACTTGCTTCGCGATCGAGACTCCGACGAGCTTCGGCAGCCGATAGCTGGCGCCGGCGGCTGCCATTATGCCGAGATTGGGCTCGGGATTACCGAAGACCGCCGTCGTTGTCGCGATGCGAATGTCGCAGGCGTAGGTCAACTCTGCCCCGCCGCCGAGCGCATAACCGCTCACGGCGGCCACGGTGGGCAGCGGGAGCTTTCCGATACGGTCGAACAGGGTCCGGTTGATACCCGCAAACGCTTCCTCCCGTCCGCGCTCTCGGAGCTCCGCGATGTCAGCGCCGCCCGCGAAGTGGTCTCCGCGCCCGGCAAGCAGGAGCAGCTTCGGATCCCGTTCGAGGCGTCCACAAATCTGATGCAGTTCGTCGATCATTTCCGCGTTGATCGCGTTGCGTTGCGCGGGCCTGTCGAGGGTGACCACGACGCGATCCTCGCGCTCGTCCACGTGCAGGGTGTTCACATTCGCTCCTTCTCGCTCTCTTACATTAATAACCGAACATTCGGTCGTTTGGCAAGGATGAAAACAAGGATGGTGCACAGCTTTGCCCGAACTGAGAAGATGGGGACATGACTACGGCACGCCCCACTCGACGCACCGGCCTCCCCGGACGTCCCGGCTACGACCTCGATTCGCTCCTGGCCGTGGCCGTGAAGGTGTTCAACGACAAGGGCTACGACGGCGCCAGTATGGAGGTGCTCGCCAAGAAGCTCGGCATCACGAAGTCCTCGATCTACCACCACGTGTCCGGCAAGTCGGAACTTCTCGAACTCGCACTTTCGCGTGCCCTCAACGCCCTGTTTGCGGTCACGACCGAAGAAGGCGCCACCACCGGTCCGTACATCGACCGGCTCGAATACCTGGTCCGGCGCAGCGTAGAGGTGCTGGTCGCAGAGCTTCCGTACGTCACCCTGCTCCTGCGCGTCCGCGGCAACACGACGGTCGAGCGGGCCGCACTCGCCCGTCGACGCGAATTCGACAACTTCGTCGGAGGCCTCGTCTCGTCCGCCGCAGCGGAGGGAGACCTGCGCCCGGACATCGAACCGGCCCTCGCCAGCAAGCTGATGTTCGGCACCGTCAACTCACTGATCGAGTGGTACAAACCCCGAGCGGGCGAGTCCGTCTCCGACATTGCCGACGCGGTCGTCGCCGTCACTTTCGACGGACTTCGCAAGGCCTGATTCCAGGCAGTTCTGCCGAATCCTTGACAACGCGGCGTTACCGGGCGATCGTAATTACCGACCGAACGTACGGTGAGATGGAGTTGTCGTGAGCAGACTGTTGGAAAGCTATGTAGCCGGTCGCTGGTACGCCGCACCGGACGCAGGTACCCCGTTGCCGAGCGCAGTGGACGGATCGGAGGTGGCCCGGATCTCCGCAACCGGCGTCGACCTCGCCGAGATGGTTACGTACGCACGCGAGGTCGGCGGGCCTGCACTGTCTGCGATGACCTTCCATGAACGTGCCGGCGCGCTCAAGGCTCTCGCCCTCACGTTGATGGCAGGAAAAGCCGAGTTCTACACACTCTCCACTGCCACCGGCGCGACGACGCGAGATTCCGGCGTGGACATCGACGGTGGATTCGGAACCCTGCTGAGCTACGCGAGCAAGGCTCGGCGCGAATTGCCCGACAGCACAGTCTTTCTGGATGGAAACGTCGAAGCTCTGGGCAAGGGCGGAACTTTCCTCGGGCAACACATCTATACGTCACGCCGCGGCGTCGCCGTACAGATCAACGCCTTCAATTTCCCGGTGTGGGGGTTCCTGGAGAAGCTGGCACCGGCATTCATCGCGGGTGTGCCGTCCATCGTCAAACCTGCCAGTTCCACGGCATATCTCACCGAACTCGTCTTCCGGCGCATCATCGAATCAGGCTTGCTCCCGGAGGGTTCCGTCCAACTGCTCTCCGGTAGTGCACGGGGCCTCCTCGATCACCTCGGCGGGCAGGACTCAGTGGCATTCACCGGATCCGCCGACACCGCCGCAACGCTGCGTGCTCACCCGAACGTCGTCGGCAAGGGCGTCCATTTCAATGCCGAGGCCGATTCACTCAACGCGTCGATCCTTGGCGAGGACGCCGTACCAGGAACGCCCGAATTCGATTTGTACGTCAAACAACTCGTCACCGAAATGACAGTCAAGGCGGGTCAGAAGTGCACGGCGATCCGGCGCGCCCTGGTGCCGGTCTCGCTGGTCGACGCCGTTGTCGATGCCGCATCCGAGCGACTGAACAAAGTGGTCGTGGGACACCCCGATGCCGACGGCGTCACGATGGGTGCGCTCGCCAGCATCGAGCAGCGCGATGAAGTCTTGAAATCCATTCGCGGTCTGACGAAGTCGGCAACTATCGTATTCGGAGACCCGGACAACGTCGACGTGATCGGTGCCGACGGCCAGTCAGGGGCCTTCCTTTCCCCTGTCCTTCTCCGGGCGGAAGAGAATGCGCACGAGGTACACGAGCTGGAGGCCTTCGGACCCGTCAGCACCGTCATCGGATACGACGGCATCGATCATGCGATCGAACTCGCGGCCTGTGGCGAGGGAAGCCTCGTCGCCTCGGTGGTCACTGCCGACACCGACATCGCACGTCGACTGGTGCTGGGCCTCGCAGCTTTTCACGGCAGAGTGCTCGTCCTGAACCGCGACGACGCCAAGGAATCCACCGGCCACGGCTCTCCCCTTCCAGTCCTCGTACACGGCGGTCCGGGCCGTGCCGGCGGCGGTGAGGAGCTGGGTGGCATCCGCGGAGTTCTACACCACATGCAGCGGACGGCCGTGCAGGGCACACCCGACGTGCTCACCGCGGTCGGCGAGCGCTGGTTCACCGGGTCAGCGCGCACGACCGGATCCGAACATCCATTCCGAAAGAGTCTCGCCGAGTTGAAGATCGGCGACACCGTTGTCGGCGGTCCGCGCCAGGTCACACTCGCAGACATCGATCATTTTGCAGAGTTCACCGGTGACACCTTCTACGCACACACCGATCCGGTGGCCGCAGCGGCGAACCCGCTGTTCGGCGGCATCGTCGCACACGGCTATCTGGTTGTCTCACTCGCTGCCGGTCTGTTCGTCGACCCGGCTCCCGGCCCGGTTCTCGCGAACTTCGGCGTGGACAGCCTCAGGTTCCTGACCCCGGTGAAAGCCGAAGACAGCCTGACGGTCACCCTCACAGCCAAGACCATCACACCTCGCAGCAGCGCCGACTACGGTGAGGTTCGTTGGGATGCCGTGGTGACGAACCAGGACAACGATCCGGTCGCGACATACGACGTCCTGACTCTGGTAGCCAAGACTCGCCCCGAAGGGAATTGAAAGCACATGACCTATCGAGTAGCAGTATGTTACGGACGCCCCACCGATCCGGAGGCTTTCGACAAGTACTACAACGAGATCCACGTCCCGCTCGCCAGCGCAGTGCCAGGACTCTCGGACTTCACGTTCAGCAAGTGCTCGACGCTTGACGGCTCCGATCCAGTCTTCTACGCCGTCGCCAACCTGGTTTTTCCCGATCTCGAGACGATGCAGAGCGGCCTGAAGTCCCCGGAGATGGGCGCCGCTGGAAAAGATGTCGCAAACTTTGCCACCGGCACAGTCGACATGTACGTCCAGGAAGTTGTCTCGGTCCTCTAGACCCCTGCAATTCTCCGATCCCACAGGAGTTGTCTCGTGAGCACAGGAAGCATCACCGCCAGAGAGATGTTCGACGCGGACCAGGCGTCGCAGGCACTCGGTATCGAGATTTCCGAGCTGGCGCCCGGTAGCGCAACCGTGACCGTCACCGTGGGCGAAACCATGGTGAACGGTCACGGAATCACACACGGTGGTTATGTTTTCCTGCTCGCGGACACCGCGTTTGCGCTCGCCTGCAACGGCTACGAGGATTCAGCCGTTGCAGCGCGCGCGGACATCCGATTTCTACGTCCGACCCGTCTGGGCGACACCTTGACCGCGGTCGCCACCGAGAAGGCACGAGGCGGTCGAAGTGGGATCTACGACGTGACCGTTCGCAAGGGCAACACCGTCGTGGCCGAGTTCCGCGGCGACAGTCGAACCATTTCTCGCTGAAATTCAGCCCACGGTGTTTCAGCTCACGACGGGAAGTTCGAGGGGGCCGGAACCGTCGGCAAAGATCGTCACCGGCATACCTTGCAGTCCCCCACGGAAACTGATGTCGCCACCGGTGATCGCGAGACGCACGGAATGCCCTGGCTCGAATCGATGCACTATCGCCGGCATCGTCACCGGGACCGGCGGGGACGGATCACTGATGCGTATGGGCGCAATCAGTCCGTTGATCAGCGAGGAAGTTCCGTCCGGGGCCACGTCGTAGAGTTTCGCGAACACCACCGGCTGTCCGGGCGCCGCAACACGCAGCGTCACAGTGGGGGCTCCCACCACGTCCATCGCCTCGGTCATCGGCGCAGTGGTCCAGAGCGCCTCGGTTCCCGGAATCTGTGCATTCGGAATGTTTCCGGCCGGATTGATATTGAGCGGCTCTATGCCCGTCGGCAGACCACCCGGTGCCGTGACGATCGTCTTCGGACCAGGTATCACCGGCGTGCCGTCCGGCAGCAGTCCCCCGTCAGCGGACAGATGGAAGGCGCGGGCGGTCCCGACATCGACGGTGTCGGACGTCGCGTATGCCGGCGCCGCGTTTCCCTCGTAGTCGATCCAGTTACGGAAATACGCGAATTCCGGTCCCGTCTCCGTGTTCTCGTCCTTGAGGTAGTGATCGAACCAGTCCATGAAGCGACCGGTTTCGTATTGCGCGTCTTCGTCGGGAGCGGAGAAGCTGAATTCGCCGGGCGCAGCGGCCAAATGGCTGTGCCCCCACGAATGCCAGATCATCTTGGCATCGACGCCACGATCCTTCAGCGCGTCGTAAGTCGCGGTTGCCTCGTTCAGATCGAACAGGGTGTCCTGTTGTCCCTGAGCAAGCAGTACCGGAATGTTGATCCGGTCGACGAACGACGAGACCGACGACGCTCGGAGCTCACTCACTACCTGCGGTCCGATGTCGCCGGTCACCACCGCCTCGGCGATCGCGTTGCACATGTAAGGGACGTAGTTCGGGCAGCCGGGTAGCCGTGCGGGATCTGCGATGTAGCCGTCCACACCGGGATTCGCGATGCCCGCGCCGAAGAGCAGCGATGCAAAGAGCACCTTCGCAGCTCCCGGCTCCGCTGTCGACACACCGGAGATGATTCCCGTGCTGTTGGGCGCCAGAGAATACGAGAGATCGTTCCAGGTGATCATGGGGATGATCGTGTCGATACGGGGATCGACACTCGCGGCGGCGAATTGAATCCCGCCGCCGTAGGAGCCACCCGTCATTCCGACCCGCGGGTCGTTCGTCGACGGTGCACCGGTGTGATCGACGGAGTCCTGTACCACCGCGGTGAGCGCCGGATAGGGCTGCGTCAGAGCCTGATCCGTGAAGGCAATCCCTTCTTGGCCGCCGAGGAAGCTGACCAACTGGGAGGCGGCGACGCCGTCGTACGCGGGAGAGTCGAGTGTGATCTTGCAACTCGAGCCACCGAAACCCAATCCCGAATACGTCAGTCCGACATACCCGTTCTCGGCGAAGTTCTGCAGCGCGGGAATCTGGTCCTTGTACGAACCACCGAACCCGTTGGTGGTCAGGATCGCGGGCGCTGGGTTGTCCGCATCGACGCCGTCGGGAACAAAAAGTTCACCGACGACGGTGCACGGAGTCGAGAGTTCAGGCCCGACATCGACCGAGAAGTACAGCAGCTGTGACGAATACGAGCCGTTCGGTGAATCCGCGAGCGCCGGCGGCGAAAAGCCGAGGGCACAAACCACGAGCGTGACGACACTGATCGCAATTCTCCGGCGCACCTGAAAACCGTACACCCGGATCTGTTCTCCACCAGCCTGATCGGGTGCGCGCCGCCGAAGTTTCCGCAGCAAAAGCTACGCCGGACGGGGACGACCTCTACTTGACCGTCAAGGTGCCGCGCATACTCGGGTGGTAGGTGCAGTGGAACGTGTACGTTCCAGGCTCGTTCGGCACCGTGATGGTTTCCGTCTCACCCGCTTCGATGTCCTCGTTGAACAACCCTGAGGTATCGGACGTGACCGAGTGCTCGACGGTGTCGTTGTTCTGAATGGTCAGTACCTGTCCGGGCATCACCGACTCCGGCGTCGAATATCCGAAACCGCTGATCACGATTCCCATCGACGACGCTCCCGGCGTCGACATACCCAGAGGCATACTCGGCATCGACATACTGGTCGGCATGCTGGTCATCGCCATGCTGGTCATCGCCATGCCGTCGTGATCGGCCGAATCGTTGTCCGACGAATCGTTGTTGTCACTGCACGCGGTCAGTGCGAACACCGCCAGGATCAGCGCTGCGAGCACTGCGAGAATCCGCTTCATTGCTTCGCCTCCTGCTCGTTCCCCCGCAGTCTGCTGATTACCCGCCGCCTAGGGGGCCAAACAGCTCCGATGTGGTGCCTGCGGCGCTGATAGTGCACGATTTCTGCACCAGCTCCACTCGCGGACCGACACTGAAGGAAACAGCACAGATGGCCAAGAGCAAAACGTCGAAGGCAGCCCAGCCGAAGGCTCCCAAGACAGCCCAGCCGAAGGCTCCCAAGACAGCAGAGCCGAAGGTAGCCGAGAAGGCTCCTGCCGTTCTCTGGAAGGACCTGCCGGACGAGCACGACTACCCGGCGGCCCGCGATTACCTCCAGTTGGGCGCGACACCGGTTCAGGTCCAAGCTCTCGTGTACGCCCTCAAGACGGCGACGCTGGTCTCGAAGAAGGCCAAGGACATCCTGCGGGCCGCCGGGCTACCCCTGCTCCCGGTCGACAACCCGCACGTTGCTGCCGACCTGTTGAAGATCCGCAAGGGGATCGCGCTGTCTCCGATCCTGCTGGTGCAGGGAGACTTCCGCGCCGGAGTACCGGCGCAGATCGCCGACGGCTACCACCGTGTCTGTGCGAGCTACCACGTGGACGAGAACACCGGCATCCCTGCAAAGATCGCTCCCTCGACAGTGACGTCGTAGGTCGTCGATGACCTTCGGCATCCTTGCCCTCGTCGCGCTGGCCGGCATTCTCGGCCCGCTGCTCGGCGCTCGCGTCAGCTGGCATGTCCCCGTGGTGGTCGGCGAACTTGCCGCGGGCGTCGTCTTCGGTGTCACAGGTTTCGGGCTGCTCGACTCTTCGGACCAGACTTTCACGTTCCTGGCCGATATCGGGTTCGCGCTCACGATGATGGTGGCCGGCTCACACGTCCCGGTCCGCGATCCGGCAGTTCGTGCGGCAATCGGCAAGGGTGCCGTTCGTTCGGTTGTCGTCGGACTCCTGTCGGTTGTTGCCGGCTACGGTGCGGCGACGGCATTCGGCACCGGTCACGCCGCGCTGTACGCGGTCCTGATCGCGTCGTCGTCCGCGGCGTTGATTCTCCCCATCGTCGATTCGCTGGGGCTCGGTGGAACCTCGGTTCTGCAGATGACTGCCCAGGTCGCGATCGCGGACACCGTCTGCATTGTCGCGCTGCCTCTGGTGATCGATCCGGACAATGCCCCTCGTGCCGGTGTCGGCGCATTGGCGGTGGCGGCGTGTGCGGTTGCCTTGTTCTTCGTACTGCGAGCCTTCCACCGGTCCGGCCATTGGCGCAAGCTCCACAAATTCTCGGAGAAACGAAAGTTTGCACTCGAACTCCGGATCAATCTGGTGATCCTCTTTTCTTTGGCAGCGCTGGCCTCCAGCACTCACGTGTCGATCATGCTCGCGGGCTTCGCCTTCGGACTGGTCCTGGCCGCGATCGGTGAACCCCGCCGCCTCGCCAAACAACTCTTCGCGATCACCGACGGTTTCTTCGCGCCCCTCTTCTTCGTCTGGTTGGGAGCGGCGATCAATCTGCGCGACCTCGTCACCCATCCGTCCGCCATCTGGCTCGGATTGGTCTTGGGCGGAGCAACTCTCGTGGTTCACGCCGCGATACGCGTCCTCGGTCTTCCGCTCCCGCTCGGCGTGCTGTCCGCCGCACAACTGGGAGTACCGGTTGCCGCAGTGACGGTGGGCACTCAATTGGGGGTGATGGGCGACGGTGAACCCGCAGCCATCCTCCTCGCCGCCATGATCACGATCGGGGCAGCAACACTGGCTGGTGCTGCCGCGTCGAAAGCCGGTCTCACGAAGCCTGTTTGACCGCGGCCCGCTCCACCGTCAGCAGGCTCTCCTCCGAATGTTCGGCGTGATACGCCGCGCCGCCGCCGCGGACACCGAATAGCCGCTTGCTCCAGATCAGCCACACGACGGCGGCGACGTTCACCAGCAGCAGCCCGGCCCTCAACCACGTGATCTTCTCGGTCAATTCGTAGATTTCGAGGGGCAGGAACAAGCTGGTCGCCACCACTGCGAAGTACTCGCCCCAGCGTTTGACCATCCACAGCCCGACGGCCTCGATCACTTGCAGGCCGGCGTAGACCAACAGACCGACCGCGATCCAGGTGAGCGTCGTCGCCGACAACGAAAACGCCTGCTCGATGTGATGGACCAGTTTGGAATCGTCGATGTTCCAACCCAGCTGGCGGGCCAATGGTCTGATCAACGGCAATTCGTTCTCGAAGGCGTCCTCGACGCGCCCCTTCGACGATCTGAGTTTGAACACCCCGATCGCGAGAAGAACCAACCCCAGAGCGCGGAACATTCTCTCGGTGGCAAGAAGTCGCATGATCAACCGGTCGCGAAGCAGCCGTCCCCGCGGAACCTCGGGAGCGGCGTCCGCCGGCCCGGACGCTCGCGGCGCTCCCGGGACGAAGTTGCCGCAACGTAGGCACCGCCATGCCTGGCCCACCGCAGTGTCCACATGTAGTCGCCCCCGCAGCTCAGGTTCGTCCGGAGCGTAGGTCTCGTGACCGTGCCAACTGCACGAGCGCAATGCGAAGTCCACGGGTGAACTCTATGCCGCATATGCCCGGTAGCGTGGATACCCGCTGACCGTGCACTTCGAACGATGAGGATTCCGATGACAACCACCAAGATCGAAACCCGGCATGGCGTCATGGCAGTCGACGACAGTGCCACCGATGGTTTCCCGGTTGTCTTCATCCACGGAAACTCGGCCAGCCGCTCCATCTTCCGTCATCAGGTCGACGCCGGCTGGGCGGGCGACTACCGCATGATCACTCTGGACCTGCTCGGCCACGGCGACTCCGAGGACGCGAGCGAACCCGAAGCCGCGTACACGCAGAACGGTTACGCCGACGCCATCGTCGATGTTCTGGCCGAACTCGGCGTCGAACGAGCGGTTGTCGTCGGGTGGTCGCTCGGCGGACACATCGCCCTCGAGTTGATCGCGAAATTCCCCGGGCTCACCGGAGTCGTCATCACCGGTACGCCACCGGCAAATCCCGAGACGCTCGGCGACGCATTCAATGCCGGCGACGGATTGTCCATCGGCGGCACCGAGGTCATCACCGCGCAGGAAGCCGAACTCTACGCACGGATGACCGCCGTTCCCTTCGAGCAGTCAGCCCTCGACGCCGCGATACGCACGGACGGGCGAGCTCGCAAGATCATGTTCGACGCATTCGGCGCGGGCCGCGAATCGGATCAGAAGGCCCTGGTTGCAACGGCGTCTGTGCCACTCGCGGTGATCGACGGCGCCGAGGACCCGTTCGTGAACACCTCGTATGTCGCGTCGTTGACCTTCGCGAATCTCTGGGAGGGCACCTACCACGTGATTCCCGGTGTCGGGCACGCAGCGTTCTGGGAAGCACCCGAGATCTACAACCCTCTGTTGCAGCGGTTCCTCGCCAGTTTCGCGAAGTAACTGGAATTCTGAAATCCGGCTATCCGTCCCAACGAAATTTCGCCCACTCTGGGTCGCACTGGGTGTCATCCTCGTCGCCGAGTGCATGAAAAGGTCTTGTACTCGAAAAGTCGGATAGCTCGGGACTATCTCGACCAACAAGCAAAACAGTGCCGACAACGCTCGAAACAAGCATCGAGTAAGCGCTCGACTCGGTAAGAGAACCTCTTCCCCGAAAAAAATCGAGCCGGTGGAACCGGTCGAACACAGATTTTCTCTTTACCTAAATTCAAGGCAAAATAGACAGCATGCCGAGCACTGTCATCGCCTCCGAAGGGCACAGTTCTTGGCAAACACTTCACGAATGGTTCAACGAACCACACGACTACGAGTGGATAAAGCACCAGAGATCCGGCCGAACAATCATTCCGATCTTCCGAACCTTGCTCGGAATGATGACGATCATCTTCGGACTCTCCGCGTTCTACAAATTGATCGGCCCGGATACGCCGCCGACCACTCTCGGCAAAGCTCTTTCGATTTTCATGATCTGCACGTGTGTGGGAATCGCCGCGTGCTGGTTCACACAACCATTTCCCGGACGCCGGGGGTTGCTTGCATTCGGGATATTCGCAGATCTCGGGATCGCGGCCGCAGTCCTTCTGGTGCCGGATCGCTCGTCCGCGACGTTCGGTTGCACCGTCTTCGCAGTCACCGGAACCTTTGCGACTCTTTTTGTCAGCGCAAGGTGGCTTGTCGCTCATGTCGTTTGGTCGACGACCATCACGACTACCGTTTTTGTTCTTGCCTATCTAGAAGGCGACGTCGATATCACGACGCTTCTGGCCCGTGGCACCGTTCTTTTCGGAGCTGTCACACTCGTTCCCATTTTTGCGCACCTGACCTGGCGCACTCTCTACCGCGATGCCCAGTATTCGGACCGGGATCCCCTCACTGGCCTGTTCAACCGTCGGGGACTGGAGGGGGCAGTCGGCGATCTCTTCGAGAGCACCCGAGACGATTCTTCGTCTCTCGCTTTCGTCGTCGTCGATATCGACAAATTCAAGACGGTGAATGATCTTCACGGTCATGCCGAAGGCGATCATGTCATCAGAAGAACCGCGAACCGATTGAGCACACATCTCGGCGAACACGGAATCATCGCTCGTACGGGCGGAGAAGAATATCTGGCTGTCATTGCCGGTGATCCCGAATCGACAATCCTGTTGATCGAAGGGATAAACGCGGCGCTGTCGGATTGTTCCGACGCGATCCCCACAACGGTGAGCGTCGGAGCTGTGATGATGACCGCCGAATCGAAGGCGTGGAGCGGCGGTGCTTCCGCAATCCTGGCGGCGACAAACGTCGCGGATTCGATGATGTATCAAGCGAAAGCGGCAGGCGGTAATACGATCCGCTCGGCTCAGATCTGATTCACAGCCACGTAAGTGGGTGGACGCTGCGCCCGGTTTCCGTGTCCGTGGCGGCAAGATACACATCGACGCGCTCAGCGGTCAGAGCCTTGCTGATGTGATAGCCCTGGACCAGGTCACACCCGACCCACTGAACGCGGCGGAACTGCTCGATGGTCTCGACGCCCTCGGCCAACGATTTCATACCGAGGGCCGCGGCCAATTCGACAATGGACTTCACCACGGACATCTTCGGATCGTCCGAGTCGGTGACCAGCATGCGATCGATCTTGAGAACGTCGATTGGAAGTCTCTGGAGCGTGGCGAAGGAAGAATAGCCGGTGCCGAAATCGTCGAGCGCGACGGTAACCCCGAGCTCACGCAGCTTGTAGAGATCCCGGATCGCGCGATCGTCCACAACACCTGTCTCGGTGATTTCGAGCTGCAGCAGATGCGGAGCCAAGCCCGAATCCGTCAGAGCTTTCTTCACCATCGCACCGAACTCTCGCGACACCAACTGCACTGGTGAAACGTTGACCGAGACGCCGATTCCGGTCGGCCACCCCGCAGCAGCCGCGGTCGCCATCGCCATTGCCTGCGCGCCGAGGGGAATGATCATTCCGGTTTCCTCCGCCACCGAGATGAACTGGCTGGGCCCGATGAGGCCGCGGCTGGGATGGTTCCACCGTAGAAGAGCCTCGAAGGCCACCACTTCACCGGTCTGAGTATCGACTTGAGGCTGATAGTGGAGATCGAACTGCCCTTCCTCGATCCCTCTGTCCAGCTCGTGGAGCGCAGTCGCCCGCGCCGATGCCCTCGCCCGCAGCAGCGGCGAGAACTTGCCTACTCGATTGCGCCCCGTCGACTTCGCTTCGTATAGAGCCAGATCCGCCAGCATCACCAATCCGTCGGCGTCTGTTGAATCCTCGGGCGCGCTGGAGTAACCGATCGTGGCCCGCACTTCTATTCGATTGCCTTCGACGAAGAATGGTTCGTGCAGCACTTCCAGGTACCGATCGAAGATCACTCCGGGATCGTCGCGCGACGACGTGCAGACGATCAGCCCGAATTCGTCGCCGCCCATCCGCGAGCACATGTCCGAACCTACGACCTTGCGCAGGCGTGTCGTGACTTCGAGAAGTAATTGGTCCCCGATCGGATGTCCAAGGGTGTCGTTGACCGATTTGAAATTGTCGAGGTCGAGAATCCCGACGAGAACCTGCTTGTCCGGCGCCCGAGAATTGATCGCTTCCTCGAGCGCCACACCGAACGCACGACGGTTCGGCAACCCGGTCAACGAGTCGGTGGCCGCAAGGCGAAGGATCTCTTGCTCGTGGACATACCTCTCCGTGATGTCGGAACCGACACCGCGCCAACCCAGAATCACGCCGGATTCGAGGACCCGTGGATTACCGGAAAGAGACCACCAGCGTCGCCTACCGTCGACATGCACCGGCACGACGGTGTCCCGGAAGGGGGCACTCGATTCGAGTTTGTCGATCATCTGGGCCGCGGCCGCACGCCCCTCCGGACTCGACGCGATCTGGAGTCTGGTGAGGAGTTGCCCGAAGGTGAGTTGCTGCAACTCGTCCACCGTCATACCTGCGACCTCGGCGAGACGTGCCGAGGTGTGGGAGAACCGGCCGTTGGTGTCGCACTCCCACAGCCAGTCGCGGGAACCGCCCTCGAAACCGTCGAGCAACAACGCCACAGTCTGACGCTCGGATTCCGCCTGAAACTCTGCGAGACAACGTCTCTGGAACGAGGCCGACAGATAGACCGCCCCTACGGTGAGCGCAAACATGTAGATGCACAACTGAATCGCAAGTACGCGAAAGTGGGGTTCGGCGTGGACGATGAGAACAGTGAAGACGCCGAGGCCGTGAATGTAGATCCAGGTCAGGCTCACCGATCTCAGACTGGAGAACGTCACGGTCCCGGCGCCCATGATTCCTGCCATCGTCGCGATCAGAACCAAGTCGCGGGAGACGTCCATGTCGTGAAAGAGCAGGGCAAAAAGTGCGACGTCTAGGGTCGCGACAACGATCACTTCGACGAGCAGACCCACGTAGTCGTAGCGCGGTGTGTGCTTCGACGGTCGCCAGCGAAGCGGTATCCATACTCGAATCGAATTCGCGAGGACAAGAAAGATGAGGGCGCCGCCCAACCACCTGAGCGTCTGACGTCCAGGCGGGACGGTGTAGGTCAGAATCACGACCAAACTCGCCATGTACGCAAGATTGGCGAACGGCGCGACGGCCGCAGCCTCGTCGATCTGACGGCGAAACAGGCTGTTGCAGTCGGTCTCCGAAGCAGGATCATGCCGACTCAATCGACTCAGACGGTTCATCAGTGAGGCATCCCGACACCAGCGCAGGCGCCATCAGCGGGCGTCGAATCCGCTCGCCTGGCCATCCGAACCTCCCCTGGCTCCCCACCGAACCCTTATCCGGTGAAACGTCAGTGTTTCAGACTCGCTGCTTGTTTCCTTCACAACGGTAGCCATCTGACGAATCGATTGTGCGCAGATCACTATATCCAGAGGTCGTTCCGTCGATCTTCCAGGTCGATCCCCGATTGCTGATTCTTAGCTCGAACCACGTTTGTCGCCGACCGCGACGCGGGGGATTCGAGCGGTCGGGAACAACGCGGCGATTGCGAGCAGCGCTGCCACGGCAAAAGCGACACGCAACGCGTCCAGCCTGGCTTCTTCGTTCACGTCCACGATCGCATCCGCCGTGGACTCGGCGACGCCGGCGTCATTGAGAGCGGATCGGAGTTGCGTCGTCGACAGGAACGGCACGCCCGAGGCCATGTCGGTGCTCGCTTGCTGCTGCACCGATGTCGGAACCGCCGGATTGTCTTCGATTCCGGCGATCGCCGACGTCGTGAGTGTGGCAATGAGAACCGATCCGATCAGGGCAGTTCCCAAGGAAGCGCCGAGGTTGGTGGCGGTGTTCTGCAACCCGCCGACCTCGGTACTGCGCTCGTCCGGGACCGAGGACACCGTGACGGCTCCGAGCTGCGAAGACAGGCACCCCAAGCCGAAACCCATGAACAGCATGGGAATCATCACGATCGCCGCATTGGCGCCGGGGTCCATGCCTGCCACGAGCATCAGAATGCCGACGACCATGACCAACAATCCGACTCGGACCACGCGTCGCGGGTTCGCGGTAGGCCGTAGCTTCGGAATACCGATCGCCGCCACGACGAGCGCCGCCGACAACGGCAGGATGCGAATTCCGGTCTCGAGAGCGCTGAGCTCCAGAACTACGGACAAGAACAAAGGAACCGCGAAGAACACGCCCGCCTGCACCAGAAACTGCGCGAAGAACATCGACAGCCCGCCACTGAGTTCGCGGTTTCGGAGCATCGCCGGATCGAGCAGAGGCTCCTTCCCCGCAGCGGCCAGGCGACCCTCCCATCGCAGGAATCCGTAAACGACAAGGAGCCCGACGATCAGCAGCCACACCACCGGAGACAACCCCACCAGTTGCGGCCCGCCAGGTTTGGCCTGTACCCAACCCCACTCGCTCGAACGCAGAACACCGAAGACGATCATTCCCAGTCCCACCACGGACAGGATCGAACCGAAGTAGTCGAGGCGGGACTTCGACGGTGGGACGTCGACCACCTTGCTGAGCACCAGCAAGATCAGGACAACGATCACGACTTCACCGACGAACACGTAACGCCACGACGCAAATGTCGTCGCCGCGCCGCCGATCAGCGGCCCCACTGCCACGGCTATCGCGCCTGCTGCAGCGACGAGGCCGTAGGCCGCCGGACGCTTCTCCGCCGGGAAGTTGGTGGCGACGAGCGCAACGATCGCGGGCATGATGAGCGCCGCGCCGACGCCTTCGAGGAACGACCAACCGATCAACAGGACCACGAGATTCGGAGCGAGCGCAGTCGTCAGAGAACCAGCGCCGTAGATGACCAAGCCGAGTGCGAAGGCTCGGCGACGGCCCATCATCGAACCGACTTTGCTACCCGTGATCATCAGAGTCGCCATGACCAGGGTGTACAGCGTGATCGCGGTTTGAATGCCGGTGATGCTCGTGCCGACGTCCTCGGCGACGGTCGCCATCGAAACATTCATGACCGAGCTGTCCAGGGTCATCAGGAACTGGCTGCTCGCCAACACCGTGAGAACCAGCCCCGAACCCGCCTGCGTAGTCGAACCAGCAACCTGTCCGTCACCCATCGTGCGGGTGTACCCGGTGCTCAGGTCTTCGAAGCAGACCGGTCAGTGCTGTTTGAGGCTGTTCGAGGCTGTTTGAGTCAGTGCCGTTCGAGTCAGCGCTGTTCGAGTGCGAGTTGATCCGCCCAGGCCGACACGTCGCCGCGTTCCAGAGCGACCGCGAGCAGTTCCGGAAACTTGTCCGGCGTGCACGCAAACGCGGGAATCCCGAGGGCACTCAGCGCCGCTGCATTGTCGTGATCGAACGATGGAGCGCCGTCGTCCGAGAGCGCCAGCAGAACCACAACCTGAACGCCGGCATTCTTCATGGCCGCCATGCGCCGCAGCATCTCGTTCCGAATACCGCCCTCGTAGAGGTCCGAGATCAGAACAAACATCGACTCGGCAGGACGCGAGATCAGCGACTGGCTGTACGCGATTGCGCGGTTGATGTCCGTGCCCCCACCAAGTTGGGTCCCGAACAGGACGTCGACGGGGTCGGACAGTTTGTCCGTCAGATCGACGACGGCGGTGTCGAAAACCACGAGCGAAGTCTTCAGCGCTTGCATCGACGCCAACACCGCGCCGAACACGGACGCGTAGACGACGCTGGACGCCATCGAACCCGATTGGTCGATCGCCAGGACCACGTCGCGCTGCACAGATTTCGACTTGCGGCCGTATCCGACGAGCCGCTCGGGGACGACGGTTCGATACTCCGGCAGGTAGTGCGACAGATTTGCTCGGATGGTTCGGTCCCAGTCGATGTCACGCAACTTCGGATTCGACGTTCTGGCCGAACGATTGAGTGCCCCGGTCACCGCGGCCTTCGTTTTCTGCGCGATTCGCTCTTCGACTTCCTGAACCACCTTGCCGACGACCATTCGAGCAGTGGCCTTGCTGGCCTCCGGCATGACCTGGTTGAGGCTCAGCAGCGTCCCGACCAGATGTACATCTGGCTCGACGGCATCGAGCAGCTCCGGTTCGAGCAGCAACTGCGCCAAACCCAGTCGGTCGATTGCGTCCTTCTGCATCACCTGCACCACCGTGCTGGGAAAGTACGTCCGGATATCGCCGAGCCATCTGGCGACGGACGGCGCCGACGCCCCCAATCCGGCTGAGCGGCGGCGCCCCTTGGTCGGGCCGGACGAGTCGTAGAGCGCTGCGAGAGCTGCATCCATTCGACTGTCGCCCGGTTGGCCCAGCCCTCCCGTCGATTCTTCGGCGGATTCCCCGAGCATCAATCTCCAGCGCCGAAGGCGCTGATCGTCGTCGCTCATACGCGCGCTCCCAGTATCTCGGCAACGACCGCCATTGCCGCTCGGCCGCGTCGAGTATCGGTCTCCACTGTCGTCTCGACGCGTCGTCCACCTCTGACCGCCTGACCGATCGCTCGACGCTCCCCTGCCTCGAAGGCTCCGAACGTGCGTCGAAGCAACGGAAGCGTGTCGATGAAGTCCTGCTCACGAAGTTGGCGGACCCACGTGTCGATCAGCGTGAGCAACGCTCGATCGTGAACGAGCACAAGCCCTCCGCCGCCGAGAAACCCGTCGACCCACCCGGCTTTGGCGGTCGGCGCGCTGCCCACGGACAGGGCCCGAGACAAGCGCTGGGCTGCAGCGGTTTCCGTGATCGAACCGCTGTCGCGCAGTAGCCGCACCATCCGTCCGACGAGTAAACCGTTGACGTCGTCACGGTCGATCACGCCGGCCATCGCCTGCAGCCACCGTGCGCTCGCATCGCGATCGTCACGGACCATGACTGCCGAGTGAACCTTGTCGAGGTGATCGCGAAACTCCTCGGCGCTGGGATCGTCCAGTCCTGTGACGGCGACTGCGAGGCCGGTGCAGATCCGGATCAACAAGCTGTCGGCGACGTCGATCAACGCCGTCACATCGGTTCCGCGCACATCGCCGTATCGCAGCGTTCGGGTCAGCGTCGGTAGCGCCGCCATCAGATGTGACACGTCATGGTCTAGTGCCGCAACTGTTTTCACACTCTCCAAAACC
The DNA here is from genome assembly GCF_009707305.1 of Rhodococcus sp. AQ5-07. Taxonomy (NCBI): domain Bacteria; kingdom Bacillati; phylum Actinomycetota; class Actinomycetes; order Mycobacteriales; family Nocardiaceae; genus Rhodococcus; species Rhodococcus sp. AQ5-07. The sequence continues at coordinate 4,307,351 of NZ_CP046099.1, forward strand.
GCAGACAAAGCTGCCGGGAGGTTTGCGAGCAGTGAGTTCTCCAGTAGTCCGATCAGTGACGCGAGAGTGATGTCCGGCTCGTTGATCTTCGAGACGACACGTGATGCCGCCGCTGCGGCCACCGTCGTACCCCACAGCGACGCCTCGATCACCGAGACCGAGAATTCGGGCTTCCATTGCAGCGCCCAAGTCTCTCGGAAAGTTCCGGTGGAACGGACCTCACTGTCGGCCGGGGTTCCCCAATCGATCTCGAGGATCCCCAGTCGGTGCAGGAACTGGGAACGCTCGACGTCGATATCGCGTCGCAGGTCCAGATCGAGATTCTTGGCTCCCGCTTGTTGTTTGAGCCGCAAAGTCTTCGAACGTGCTCGCAGGTCTGCTTCGAGCGGAACCGTCGGAGTTTCTTCGGGCACCGCGCCCAGGGCTTCGCCCACAACGAGTCTTCGTGTGATCAGATCCAGAAGAACGTCGTTTCCGTCGCACATTACCGACCTCGTAGCCTCGGTAACTTCCGACAATCCGGCCAGCGGGCGAGAACGCAGTGCAGCCAACGTATCTGCCAATCGGACAGCTTCGATGACGTGAGCACTCGAGATCGGAAGGTCCTCGTCCCTGAGCACCCTCGCAACTTTGGTGAGCCACCGCGTGATCGTCTTGTCGTTCGCGGTGAACAGATGGTGATACCAGCCCGGCGAGGTAATTCCGGCTCCGTAACCCGATGCCGACGCCAGGCGTGAATGTGTCCAGGGAACCCAGGTCAGCGAGGTCTTGACCTTGGACATCCCCTTGAGAATGCGGGCGTCGGGTGCCGCAGGCCCCAAGGCTCCGACCAACGCCGGCGCGTGCCAGGCACCGCAGACGACCGCTACCCGCTCGGCGCCATCCTTCAACGTCTTTCGCAGCACCTGCCGCATATATGCTTCGCGATGCGCTGTCTCCTCGTCGATCGGCACCGTCTCACGCAGCGCCTCCATCGCCTCGGTGATCGCATCGAAAGAATCTGCGCCCGAACTTGATTCGATCACCGAATCCCACCAGCGTTCGGTGTCGTCGAAACCCGCGGCCGCGGCCAGTTCAGACAGAGGATCGCCCTCGCGGACAGTACGAATCCCCTGATCCGCCAACACGTTGAACGCGGGCAGATCGCAGAACCTTGCCTGCACACCGTTCTTCGCAGCCCACTGCAGCGCTTGCCATTCAGGTGAGAACACCGCAAACGGCCAGAATGCCGCCTTCGACGGTTCGCCAGTGGCGTACGCGAGCAACGCAATCGGCGGTTCCATCGACTCCGATGCCGCCAGCATCACCAACGGGTCTGCATCCGAAGGACCTTCGATCAGGACCACGTCGGGGGAAAACTCGTCCAGGCCCTGCCGAACCGAACGAGCAGATCCCGGGCCGTGGTGACGGATACCGAAGACCCGGACACGCAGGTCCGGAATCACGATGGTCACCCGGTGACCTCGCGGCACGCCCGGTAGAAGTCGGACCACTCGCCGCGTTCACGCACTACTGCCTCGAGGTACTCGTTCCACACAACCTTGTCTGCGACCGGATCCTTGATCACCGAACCCAGGATTCCGGCAGCGACGTCGGATGCCCGCAGTACGCCGTCCCCGAAATGCGCAGACAACGCCAAACCGTTGGTGACCACCGAGATCGCCTCCGCCGTCGACAGAGTTCCGGACGGGGACTTCAACTTGGTGCGGCCGTCGGTGGTCGTGCCTGATCGCAGTTCCCGGAACACGGTGACGACCCGGCGAATTTCCTCGGCTGCTGCGGGGGTTGTCGGCAATTCCAGTGCTGCGCCCAACTGTTCGACTCGGCGTGCCACGATAGCCACCTCGTCCTCCTCGCTGGCCGGCAACGGGAGAACAACTGTGTTGAACCGTCGACGTAGTGCGGACGACAGATCGTTGACACCGCGATCGCGATCGTTGGCGGTAGCGATCAGATTGAAGCCCTTGGCTGCCTGCACCTCGATGCCCAGTTCCGGCACCGGCAACGTCTTCTCGGAGAGAATGGTGATGAGGGCGTCCTGCACGTCGGCCGGAATACGCGTCAACTCTTCGACGCGGGCGATCTTCCCGGTTTCCATCGCGGTCATCACAGGTGACGGCACCAGCGCACCGGCGGTCGGCCCCTCCGAGAGAAGGCGTGCGTAGTTCCAGCCGTAGCGGATAGCTTCCTCGGGCGTACCCGACGTGCCTTGAACCAGGAGCGTCGACGCACCCGAGATTGCAGCCGAAAGGTGTTCGGAGACCCAGGTCTTGGCTGTACCCGGCACGCCCAACAGCAGTAGCGCCCGGTCGGTGGCAAGGGTTGCGACGGCCACTTCCATCAACCGCCGTGGACCGACGTACTTCGGTGAAATGACCGTTCCGTCGTCGAGAGTGCCACCCAACAGATACGTAACCACGGCCCAGGGCGACAAGTTCCACGACGGTGGACGCGGGCGGGTGTCCTGCGCGGCCAGTGCTTCGAGTTCGAGTGCGTACTCCTGCTCCGCGTGGGGCCGCATCAGCTTTGCCGGTTCTGTGGTGGGCACGGTTACGCTGTCAGTCATGTGAGCTCCTCGAGCAGGGTCTTGCGGTGGGTGATGGCGCTGGCAGTTCTGGCGAAGGTCTGACGCCAGTCCGGGTCACGTGCACGCTCCGCAGCCCGATCGAGCAAAGTTACTGCGCTGTAGGGAAATCGACTCTCGGCTAGGCGTAGCGATGCGCTGTATTTGTAGCGCGAGAATTCGCCGGCCTTGGCGCCCCCATCGGCACGTCTGGCCGCAACTCGTTCCCACTGGGCCACGACTGCCCGGGTGATGTCGTCTGGCCATGGACCTGGCAGAGCGTCGTAGATCGCTGCCCGGCCCGGGTGCAGAACATTGGCGTCGCCGTTTCCAGACCTCAACAGGTCAGCCAACGCCTTGGCCGGCACCAACGGGAGTAGGCGTCGATCGGTGGCCGTGCCGCGTATGCGAAAGAGTTCCAGCGCCCATTCCGCATTGTTCTGCGCGACTGCAGCGGTGGACCAAGCGTCGTGAAGGATCGGCTCCCAGCCTTCGTCAACGCTCATCCCCATGACCTTGCCGGGTTCACCGATCATGTTGTTCCACAGAGACAACGGTGCAGAACTGATCGCCTGACGCACATACTCGGCACGATAGTCGGTGTGTGGATTCGGCCGATCTTCGATGCCGTCTCGCCTCGACGCCGCATCGACTTCCTCAGGCGGCAGGATGACCAACGTGGATCGAAGCAGTTTCCGCTCCACCCGCGCCCATTTCTGAACCCGCGCAGCCATTCGCTCCCCGAACTCCGATTCGGGAATACGTCCGAGCACCTCCGCTGCTGCGCGTCGCACGTCCTTGCGACGGTCGTCGAGGGCTTCCTCCAACAATGGTTGATCGTCGGCGCTCGATCCGATTGCCAGAGTCGAGACAAATGCAGCCTTCTGTTCGCCCCGCTCGGTGCCCCACGATTTTCTGAGTTCGGCCAGTGCCAGCGCGGGATCTGTTCGGCGAGTGTCTATCAGCCACTGCGTGCGCTGGGACGAACTTCCGTGACGCCAGACATCCGGATTTGCATCCCTGGTTCGGACGAGCTTGCTCCACTCGGGGTTTTGCGCGGCTAGCCATCGGCCACGCTCGCCGACGATCTGCAGGATGCTCTCCCGGTGAGCTTCGCTCGCACGTGCAAAGGAAAGCAACTCGGCGACCAGATGATCAGGCGCACGGTAGTTGCGCTCCAACGCGACTGCGAACCACTCGTCGAGCAAGGTCGCTTTGGCCGCGAGCATCGACAGCAGGTGCGCCGATGAGGATTCCGGCAGCGTGAATCGCACATCGTCTGGAGCAGGTGTCGGCACGGCCGCCGTGGTGGAGCCCGCACCGCCACGGCGGTACGCCCTCTCCAACGCTGCTGCTGCGAGAAGCATCTCGGCAGGATCGCCGTCGAGTTCGCGGGCGTGGCCCCGCACTTCGGCCGGCAGCTCCTCGAATGTTGTTGAGGTTCTGGCAGTCCCGAGAAGAGCAGCCGAGATCAAAGTGCTCACAGCACGATCACCTGCCCTCCCGTGAAAACCGAGATCGGAGCAAGAGCCAGCGCATTCCACGTTCCGCAGACCGTGACCGGGTAACCGCCGGAAATACCGAGCAACTTCCACAGAAGATCCGAATCACCTTCTGCCCGAAGCGCTGTGCCTGATTCGTCGACGAGAAACCAGGAACCGTCGACGAACGACGGGACCACCGAACTGATCACTGCCGGCCACGAGCGCAACCAGGGATCTGCGGCGAGGGCATCGGTAAACTGCTGCAACGCAGCGTCGATGCTTCCGAACGGCATGGTTGTGAAGGGCTCCGGTTCACCGTGCGTTGCCCCCATCCGCGCCCGCAATGCCGCGGCACCGGGATAGAAATGAACATCGGCATTGAGCAGAAACCCGACTGGCGGCGTTTCGGTGGCAAAGTTGGGTGACCCGTGGGAGAAGTCGAGCAGCATGGCCCACCGTTTCGAATTCCTGCCGAGCATCCACACGGTTCGGGTGAACAGTCGCTTCTCCTCGGTGATCCCGGAACCGAGAATCATCCAGTTCTCTTTCACCGGAATCGATTCCATCACACTCTCGGTTGAGACGGGATAGCCGACGTGCGCTTTCACCGAATGGGCAAGATCTTCCGGCAACTCGGACAGCTTCTGATGCGCAGCGACCAGCAGGTGCAACCGAGCCAACTCGTCGAGGACCTTCTCGGGCCAGTTCTCCGTAGACGCAACGATTCCCGCCAATGCTCGAAGCGTGCCTGCAATACCGGGCGCCTGAGCATCCACCATTCGAGCGGCTACCGCGTCGAAGCCCGCCCAGGATGTGTCCATCGCTGCCAGACCACTGCGGATCTGATCGGTGATCCACAGGTCCAATTCGACGAGCCCGCCCGCAACGCGGTCGGCGCGCTTCTGCGCTGTCGCCGGGTCGGGAGACTTCTTGGGCGCCTCGTCGCCGCTTTCGCCGGTGTTCTCGGCCTTCTCCTCGCGGCGCGACAACCACTCTGCCGCGAAGTCGGCCGGCTCGTCCGTCGACGGCACACGCCCTTCCGACCATTCCACCAGCAGCCCCAGAGCATGTTTGCACGGAAACTTTCGACTGGGGCACGAGCACTTGTATGCAGGGCCCCGCAGGTCAACCACTGCTTGATACGGCTTCGAGCCGCTGCCCTGACACAGCCCCCAGAGCGCGAGACCGCTACTTCCGGCATGGCTCCACGAACCAGCCAACTTGCGCGCAGCGGCCAGCGATGCGGCGTCGGGAGCTACCGACGCCACCTGCCCAGCTGTCCACGGCGAAGTCACTCGACCACAGTATGACAACCCGCTGACATCGCAGAGTCAGGCCGATTCTTTAGTGAATTAGCTCTTGACTCGAACACATATTCGAATATGGTTTGAGGTGGGGACCGGGGGATTCAATGAGTATCAACACATCATCTGACGTCGTTTGTGGTTCTGCGGTGGGCTTGCGCGGACGTCTGTGGCAGCTGACCACGGCGGAGCTGCGGGCCGTCGCTATCGAGGCGAGTTCGGAGATTCTGCGTCTCGAGGCTGTGCGGGTGGCGGTGGTGGACGAGTTGTCGATGCGTCCCGATGATCAGGTGATCGCCAGCCGCGGTGTCGGTGCGTGGTTGGCGGCAAACACGATGCTGCAGGTCCGGGACGGGAAGAAGATCGCCGCCCTCGGTGCAGCGCTACGCCCGTTTCCGGCAGTGGCGGCCAGATTCGATGACGGGGACTGCTCGTTCGATCATGCAGTGTTGATCGTGGCGTTCTGCGAATCACCGCCGAAGGGCATGCCGGAGGAGGCGCTCCCTCGCTGTATCGACTTGTTGTTGGCTGCTGCGTCGGGCGTGGAGGCCACGACCACGAAAGTACGGAACGTCATCGCGACCTTGGAGCGAGTGTTCGAGTCCGATGAGATTCCGCCCGCCGAGGATGTGGATCGGAACGAGTTGCGGATCGCGTCGACGTTGAATGGTCGGGTGGTGGTGCGCGGTGATTTCGACGCCCTCACCGGGGAAATGTTGTTGTCGGCGTTGTCGAATCTGACGATGCCGACCCCGGCACCGGATGGAACCCCGGATTCTCGGTCGGCGGCGAAGCGGACTGCGGATGGGTTCACGGAACTGATCCGGCGTTACCTCGATTCCGCCAAGACTGGCACCGACGGTGGTCAGCGGCCGCACGTGAACGTGCACATCAACGCTCGTGATCTCGCCGAGCACCGGGACTGCGCCGCCGCACCCTCGCCCGATGGTGGTGCTGTGGCTGTGTCGGATCTTGATGTCGGGCACATGCCCTGGCTGGGGCCGCTGTCGGTGTCGCAGACAAGGCTTCTCGGGTGTGATTGTTTCCTGTCCACGGTGCTGCTCGACGGTCACGGCGCGCCTTTGGATGCGAAACCCGGGAAACGGTTGGTCTCTGCGGAGCAGCGAGTGGCGTTGATCGCCCGGGACAAAGGCTGCGCGTTCCCTGGTTGTGCGTGTGTTCCGGCCTGGACCGACGCGCACCACATCCGGCACTGGGCGAACGGCGGCCCGACGGTGATGAGCAATCTTGTCCTGCTGTGCCGTTCACATCATCGGCTGATGCACCGGAAATCCGGGTTCGTCGGGAAGTGGGAAATCCGAATAGGCGTCGACAACAAACCGTGGTTCATCCCACCACCCTCGATCGACCCCGGCCAGCACCCACGGCCGGCGAACACCACCTTCAAAACCTGAGAAGAACCTCAGGCACAACAGAACACGGCCAGGCTCCGCATCGGACATCAAACCCCGATACGGAGCCCACAGGCCGTGTCGCGTCCATGACTCACGAGGTTTTAGCGGGGCGCAGAACCGATCTACCCAACAACTCACAAACCTGCAGGGCCAGAGCGAGATCCAACTTGTCTCGGCCGGCAGCGACTGGATCTCCGAGCGCCTTGTTGATGCGATACTTCACGGTATTCCGGTGCAGATTCATGTGATTGGCAGTGTGCAGATGGCTTTCTCCGTGGGCGAAGTACACACTCAACGTCGTCCGCAAGGATGCAGCAGAAGGCGTATCGTCCGCCAACGGGCCTAGCACCTCCCAGACCCATGACTTCGTAGAATCGATGTTCTCGGACAGAAGTGAAACCACAGCGACGCCGCGGTCCCCGAAGCTCACCACCGGCCGTTGCGGCGTATCCGGCACGGCAGCAACCGAATAGGCGGCGGTTGCCTGTTCGTGAGATCGCTTGAAACCTTCGACCCCTGACCCTGGCAGTCCGATTGCCACCCGCGCTCCGCCGTCCAACGGCACTGCCGCAGCGAGAACCTCCGGATCCGGCGCAGGCACCCGGCGACCGAACGGCAGCCACGCCCACACCGTGCGTCGATCGATGGCGGTGATGATCGGCGGCTTGTCCGCTCCCGCCGCTGCGCCGAGATCACGTACGAGTCGATCGAGCGTGTTGATGCCCATGACGTCCGCATCCCACGTCGACCAAACCACCAGGGCGACGTGGTTCTGACCGAGGCGGTATCCGGTCTCAGCTTCGAATGCAGCGGTATCTGCGTTGGTGCCGGACAGGAGGGCGTGGATCGCGGCCGAATGGAGGTTTCCCTGCGCTGCCATCCATCGACTGCGTTCCCGCTCGTACGCGTCGAAGACGTAGAGCGTGATCCAGTCGATGTAGCTGTAGACCACATCCGAAGTGTGTTTCAGGACAGCCAAAGTGAGTCGCGCCGGAATATCCAGTGTGCTGATCTCGTCGTGACAGATCCGCATCAGATCGCCTTGGCCCATGTGGTAGGCCCGAACGAGAGAGTTGGACGGAACGTCCCGCTGCGCCAGACGCAGAGCGTATTCCACTGCGGCAGTGGTCGGTTGGAGATGATCGATCGGAATGTCGTTGGCCAGTACGTGGATGATCGTCGTGATGTTTCCCTGCACGCTGGCCTCGAGCATTTCGAGCAATTTGGCGTCTGCATCCAATTGGTCGATTTCGTGAGCCATCATGAAGGCCATCTCACGCGCGATGTCGGCACTGCGCTCGTCGAGTCGTCGGGCCAACTCGGCAACCACCGCAAGCACTTCCGGCTCCGCGGCTGCAGGCACTCGGGCGAGGCGCCGCATCGCGCCGGCGCCTCGCTCCTTGTGCGATGGACTACTCACAGAACTTCCGCACCCTTTCGTCGCAGGTACTTCAGAGCCGATTCGGCCGCGTTGTACCCGCACATTCCATGTGCTCCGGCACCCGGCGGGGTCGAGGCCGAGCACAGGTAAGTGCCCGCGATCCCCGTGCTGTACGGATCGACTGCGACGCGCGGACGCAAGACAACCTGCAGTTCGGTGTTGGCACCTCCGATGATGTCGCCGCCTACCTGATTCGGATTGTCTTGTGCCAGGTCAGCTGTACCACTGCTCGATGTCGCGACGATCTGATCCCGGAATCCTGGCGCAAACCTCTCGATCTGACGAATGATCGCCTCTGTAGCGTCGCCGGCATATCCGTGTGGCACGTGCGCATAGGCGTACAGCGGATGAACGTTCCCGGCGGATCGGGTGGGATCAGCCAGGTATTGCTGACCGAGGAGCACGAACGGCCGGTCCGGCATGCGGCCTGAATTCGTCTCACGCTCAGCGGCCACGATTTCGTCGAAAGCACCTGCCAGATGGACAGTTCCGGCCCGAGCGCAATCCGGATTGGTCCACGGCACATGACCTTCGATCGCAAAATCGACCTTGAACGCTCCGGGAGCCTGCTTGAACTTTCGATAGGCTCTCGCCACTCGGCCAGGGAGTCGATCGCCCAGTATCTCGAGCGCACCCCCCGGATTGACATCCAGCAGAACAACATCGGCGTCCGGAATCTCGGAGGCCGTGCGAACCCGAATGCCGGTGTCGATCTTGCCGCCGTGATCGAGGAGCATCGCGGCCATGGCGTCGGTGATCGAACGCGAACCTCCCTCGGCAACCGGCCAACCGTAGCGGTGACCAGCAGCAGTGATCATCAATCCCACCGCCGAGGTGGCCGGACGGTTGAGTGGATAGAAGGCGTGCGCGGCAACCCCGCCGAACAGCGCCTTCCCTTTGCCGGTCTTCCACAACTTCGCGGTCACGGTTGCCGGAAGCAGCGCTCGCGGACCGAAAGCTGCGAGCCGCAGCGGATGCCGCGGGACATTGACGATCGGGCGCATCAGGTCGGACGCCAATGCATCGAATCCCGTCGACAAGTCACCGAACATGCGTTGCCATCGAGGTCCGTCCGCGCCGAGTCCCGCCGCCGTCTGCTCCAGCGAGCGGTACAGAACACCGGCGTCCCCGTTGTCGAGCGGATGCGCGCAGTCCACCTCTGCCCATCTCCAGATCAGCCCGTATCGCTCGAGGTCCAACTTTGACAGGTACGGCGAGCCGATACCCATCGGGTGAAACGCCGAGCAGTGATCGTGAATCAACCCCGGCACGTCGATCGGACCGGAGCGGGTGCCTCCGCCGATCTGGTCGGCGGCCTCGAGCACCTGCACGTCCACACCGCTACGTGCGAGGTGTACCGCGGCAGCGAGCCCATTGGGCCCGCTACCGACGACTACGGCCTTTGTCACTTACTCACCTCTTGCTCGCTACCGCTGACCCTCGTACGCATCTTCGGTTCGGAGACCACCTGCGGATCTGTTGCCGCGCGGTCGGCCCGTACGTCCAGTGTCCACTGAACGTCGAACGGAATGGGCCCGTTCGGCAACCACGGTTGTTCGGCAACTGCGTCGGCGACCTTGAAAGTACCTCGTTCGATGACGCCGAGAGCTGCGTCGATCACCTGGTACTCCTGCGTTCCCTTGTGGATGGGCTGCGATTCGATCCAGGTCACCAGGAACTCGCCGGGCGCGAAATTGCAGCGACGCTGAATGGCGGCAATCAACTTCGCGTCGTGCAGGTGCCCGTCACCGAAGTTGAAGGCGACGATGGAGTTGCACATGAACTCGGCTTCCCGCAGCGAGTACGTGTTGATGTCGTCGCCGAGGTGCCTGATCATCAGTGAGAACAGTGCACGCCCCTGGCTGTGCATGGAACGCCAGCCCAACAGCTGATGCAGAACGACATCGGACACATCTTCGGGGTACATCGTCATCAACTGATTACGCGTATCCGGCGACGGACGCTTGATGTACTGGTCGATCTTTGCTTCGGCGCCCGGCGCGAATGCCCACGTCGCAGATGCCCAGTTGCCGGCGTACTGACGCATCGACGGCAGGAACGACACCAGATCGGGTCGAAGGTTTCCGAGAATGGGGAAGAAAGCAAGGGCTGCAATAATTCCCGCTGTGATCCAGGGTGAAGACATGGCGCCGAGGCCGTAGCCGTCCCACGCCGGGAAGCCCAGGAACAGGAAGACCGAGGCGTAAGCGAACAGAAGATTCCATTCCAGCGGAACGGCCAGCGGGAAGGTCGACGCGATGAAGAGATGGAATCCGACCATGAGGATCACGGCGAGGATGGTGAGTGTCTTGTTCGTCGAGAAGAGCAGTATCAACGGGGTGACGATTTCGACCATCGTTCCGGCCACGTGTGCGACCCCGCCGCCGAGGTGCGAGGGTCGCAGATCCTCCGGGAAATTCCGGTAGTGCGCACGCTTGATCTTCTTCGACGGGATCCACGGCGTATTGCTGAGCATCGGGGGGACCACCAGCGAGAAGTGACGGCCGAACTTCGAGACACCGGCACCGATCCACACCATGACGATCAGCAGTTTGAGCGCCAGAATCATGTCGACGAAGGGCAGGAACGTGAAGAAGAAGATCGCCGGCAGGTACTGCTCACTACGGGCAGCGATGAAGGGCACCTTGTCCCGCAACCCGAGAATCACCACGAGCACGAGGAAGGAGTACAAGACCGTCGGGCGTACCAGTCCGGCATTGTCGGCGATTGCCGAATCGATTCCTGCGGTGTGAACGCCGGGAAGAACCGCGGCAACAAGAAGATTGGCGACTACGGCGACGTAGATGACGACGTCGAACACCGTGCGGGTGTCACCCGAGGTGAGCGGCACCTTGCCCGGCCACGGTGGCAGGCGAATCGTGCCGGGGCGGATCCAGTAGAGAACTCCACCGGTCATCGGTTTGAAGTGGCCGGCCAATGGACCCCAAGACCCTGCCAGGCCCAGGATTTCGAGCATCATGGTCCAGATGATGAGTTTCTGGTAGACGATCGGCTGGTTCCACCATGATCCGATGTCGAACCACGAGAGGCCGGAAGTCAAAGTGGCAACGGCTGTTCCAGCTGCCAGGTAGAGGAACAACAGTTTCATGATGTAGACGGTGTGGACCATCTTCGGTGTACCGAAGCCGTAATCCACCCAGTGCGTGGACATGTCACGCAGACGCTCGAGAAACGGCTTGTCCATGAAGGTTGCCGGATCGACGGGAGGGAAGTTTCCTTCTTTGAATCCCATGATGTGCTCCTGAAATACGGAATGTGGGCATGACGGATCGACTCGACGCACGTCGTCGAGTTGTGCTGGTATTACGGGGAAGGGACTAGTGAGCGGGAGTTGCGCTCAGAGCTCGTCTCATTCCGGGTTTGTCGATCTTGCCCACCGGGTTTCGGGGAAGCGTATCGACGACGTAGATCGCCACTGGCACCTTTACTCGGGTGAGCAAGGCCGTGACATGTTCGAGCAGTTCGCCTTCGGTGACGGGCGCGTCGGGGTAGGCAACGACATAGGCAACTGGCACCTCTCCGTAGACCTGGTGCGGAGCGCCGATGACGGCGGCCTCGAGCACGGAAGGATGTGTGGCGAGCGAATTTTCGATCTCCTTGGGGTAGATGTTCTCGCCCCCACGGATGATCATGTCCTTGATGCGATCGACCAGGGTCAGGTAGCCGTCTTCGTCGAGGACCCCGACGTCGCCGGTATGCAACCAACCATCCTTGACGGTCTTCGCGGTCTCCTCCGGCTTGCCCAGATAGCCACGCATCACGTTGCCGCCCTTGATGACCACCTCTCCGGCAGTTCCGACGGGAGCAAAGGTTCCGTCCTCGGCAAGAATGGCAATCTGCTGGCCGGGCAACGCCGGGCCGACCGTACCCAGTTTGCGCAGGCCCTCCACAGGATTACAGGCCGACGCACAGGTCCCCTCGGTGAGTCCGTAACCCTCCACGATCACGAAACCGAAACGCTGCTCCGCGCGTTCGAGGAGTTCCTTGCTGATCGGCGCCGCACCGCACACGGCAAATCTCAAAGATGACGTATTGATCGAGGCGTCTTCCGGCTGCGAGGTCAGCATCGCGTAGATTGCCGGCACCGCCGAGAAATACGTGGGGCGAAGCCGCGCAACGTCGTCGAAGAATCTCGAAACCGAGAACTTCCCGGTGACACTCACCTGTCCGCCGACAAGCAAGGGCGTCAGGACGCTGACGCAGATCGCGTTGACATGGAACAACGGCAGAATCAGCAGGCAGTGATCCGCGCCGGTAACACCGATGTTCTTGCCCATCGACGAAGCCATGAACTGCAGGTTGGAATGCGTGAGCATCACTCCCTTGGGCCGTCCAGTGGAGCCGCTGGTGTAGATGAGCAACGCCAGATCGTCTGCTGCAACATCGATTCCGGGTCGGGGATCGGTCGGCGGCACTGTCGCCAGATCGTCGACGGCCAACACCGCACGGCCACCCGAGGGCGCATCGGCAGAGGCGGTGATGACCAACTCGGCCCCGGAGTCCGCGATCTGGTAATCCGCTTCGTTCGCGGTGAACATCGGATTGATGGGCGTAGCTGCAGCACCGATGCGCCAGGCAGCCATGATCGCGATCAGCAACTCGGCGCGATTGGGCAGCATGATCGCCACCACGTCACCGAGTCCGATTCCGAGTCCGGCCAATTGCGCGGCAACAGCTTCCGTACGATCTGCGAACTCTTCATACGTGAGTTCGACGTGGTCGTCCCGCAGGCACGGCTTCTTCCCGTACTTCTCCGCAAGATCCCAAGCCAGATATCCGATGTCCGCCACGAGAGTCAGCACCTTTCATTCGTGTGTGACTCAAAACACTATCGGCGTCCTGCGGCCGAAGAAACGGTCTCAGGGGATCAACTTATCCAGGTTCTTTGTTCCCTGAGCACAACGCCGCAAGGGCGGCGAACATCAGATCGAGGGCTGATGCAACACTTCGTGGGCACGTCGGGTCACCACTTCGAAGATCCGGCGCAAGACGGGTGACGACAGTTTCCACTGCTGCCAGTACAGCGGAACGTCGTCCACGAAGTCCGGATCGAATCCGATCAGCACCCCGCCGCGATCGTCTTCGCCGCACTGCAGGTCCGGTATCAACCCCCACCCGTATCCCCGCCTGACGGCGTCCGCGAAGTCTGCCGATGACGGAACAAGATGGCGAGGCGGATCTGCCGGGCGTCCGACCTTTTGATCGAGGTACCGATCCTGCAGCAGATCCTTGCGATTGAACACCACCAGCGGTGCCTCCGAAAGAGATTCGGCCGTGACACCATCTGCGAACCAGCGACGGCAGAACTCTGCGCTCGCCATCGGCCGATACCGCATGATGCCCAACCGACTGGAGGTACACCCTTGAATCGGTGACGCAACCGACGTGACGGCAGCCATGACCGAACCGTCGCGCAGCAGTTCGGTGGTGTGGTCTTGATCGTCGAGATGAAAATCGAAACTGACTTCTTGCGTGAACTCCGCGAGGGCCCCGAGAACCCAAGTGGACAGCGAATCGGCATTGACCGCGATCGAGACGCGGGCGAAGGTGTTCGAACCGTTTTCCAAACCGAGTTCTCGCACGGTGTCACGCGACAGTGCGTCTATCTGACGGGCAAGACGCAGGACTTCTCTCCCGGAATCGGTGACCTGGATGGGTTTGGTGCGCTGCACCAGGATCCGGCCAACCGAGGTCTCGAGAGCTTTGATTCGTTGGCTGACCGCCGAAGGCGTGATGTGTAACTTCCGCGCCGCCGCCTCGAAGGTTCCCTCGTCGACCGCAGCGTGCAATGCCCTCAGTTGCTCGAAATCCAACATAATCTGAAGCTACTCTGATGCGTCCTAAGAATCATTAGCTGGACTGAATGAAATCTGAGCGGCAGGCTCGACAACATGCTCAGCACCAACGACCCTGCGTCGGCCCTCGTCGGTTTCGGAGTCGGACTGTCATTGATCGTCGCAATCGGCGCCCAGAATGCGTTTGTTCTTCGCCAAGGCCTGACGCGATCGCACGTACTCCCGATCGTCGCAGTGTGCGCGTTGTCAGACGCAATTCTGATCCTTGCAGGCATCAGCGGAATCGGGACCCTCCTCGAACACGCACCGTCGCTGATCACGTTCGTTCGTATCGCCGGTGCGGTCTTCCTCCTCAGCTATGCAATCTTCGCCGCCAAGCGGGCGCTTCGACCCCAGACGCTGGCGCCGGATCAGCACGGCAACGGTTCGAGGCTGGCCGCCGTCACGATGGCATTGGCTCTCACCTGGCTCAATCCACACGTTTACCTCGACACCGTGGTGCTCATGGGTTCAATTGCCAACGGTCGCGGCGAAATCGGACGTTGGTGGTTTGCGGCCGGTGCCATCACCGCGAGTGTGGTCTGGTTCAGCGCCCTCGGTTACGGCGCACGTCTGCTGACGCCGCTTTTTGCGAAACCCAACGCCTGGCGGATTCTCGACGCTCTGATCGCCGTGATGATGGCGGTTCTCGGAATCAGCCTGCTTGTCGAATTGTGACTCGGCTGCACAACCTCGATCCGACACTGCGGGTATCGGGATGGGTTACCGTCCAAGGTGAGCAAGCTCAATTCACCTGTCGCGAGTTGTGACCATCAGGTAGGGCTGATCACGATGACCGAGGACGACGGCGGCACCGAACCGCGTGACTCCAACCGCGGACTGAGTTTGCTGTGCCTTCTCGCTGCGGTCGCCGGCGTCGGGGTCGGATTTGTCGGCGGCGCATTCCGTTGGTGTCTGATCAGGGCCGACGAACTCCGTCGGACGATCGTGAACTGGGCGCATCACGTTCCGTACGTCGGGTGGCTCGTGCCGGTCGTCCTGGTGGCCTTGTGCACCGTGCTGGCCGTACTGATCGTCAGACGAGTCCCCCTCGCAAAGGGAAGCGGCATCCAGCACGTCGAGGCGGTGTCCCGCGGCGAAGCGAAGCCGCCGGGAATCAATCTCGTGCCTGCCAGATTCATCGGCGGCCTCTTGGCGATCGGCTCCGGTCTGGTTCTCGGCCGCGAGGGCCCCACCGTACACATGGGTGCGGCGATCGGGGCAGAAGCGGGACGGCGGGCCCGCCTTGCCGAACCGGACGTCGCCATGCTGCAAACATCCACGGCCGGAGCAGGACTCGCCGTCGCGTTCAACGCGCCGATCGCCGGGGCACTGTTCGTCTGCGAGGAGGTGACGCACTCATTTCGGCTGCGCACCGTGCTGCCAACACTTTTCGGTGTTTCGGTCGCGGTGGGCTGTGCACGACTTGTCATCGGTGACCAACCCGATTTCGAGGTCGGCACCGTCCCGACGCCTCAACTCGCACTCTTGCCACTGTTTGTCGTCTTCGGAATCCTCACGGGGCTACTCGGTATCGCCTACAACCGCTTGATTCTGGGTCTACTCGACGCCGTTGCACGACTCGACAGGATCCCGCCGACTGTCATCGGCGCAACGATCGGCGCCACCATCGGCCTGACGCTGTTCCTCGACCCGCTGGCCAGTGGGGGCGGCGACGTTCTTGCACAGATGATCGTCGGCGGAAGGACCTTCGTACTGCCGATCCTGCTGCTGTACTTGGCGGTTCGGTTCTTCACTGGCCCGCTCTCGTATGCCGCTGGAACCCCCGGCGGACTGTTCGCTCCCTTACTTGCACTCGGCGCACTCTGGGGGTCGATCTTCACCGGACTGTCGAGCTTGGTGCCCGGAGTGGACGCCGGGCTCACGGTCACCATGGCCACCATCGGCATGGCTGCCTTCTTCGGCGCTGTAGTGCGCGCACCGTTCACCGGCATCGTGATCGTGGTCGAGATGACAGCGGTGACGTCGACGCTCGTCCCGATGCTCGCTGCCACTGCGGCAGCGGTATTCGTCGCCACCGCGGCAGGGTCGGCACCTATCTACGACAGTCTCCGAGAACGGATGTTGGAAACTCAACGCCCACCTCTGCGATGATCACGATCGACATCGTGCCCGGCCTATGCGTAGGCAGAGGAGCATTCATGACCCCACAAAGACTTCACCGAGATAGGTGCGTCGGGTAGCGTCCGGGACCTACCGTCGACCGTTGAATCACTGCGAAACGAACCCATCGACGGCGACGGCATCGAAGTTCACAACTTGACCGGTCGAATCATCGACGACGGATACGTCCTGACACAGTGGGATTCCGTCCGAGACGTGCGTCGTGCGCGGCGCACATCCCTGTGGCGCCGCGCCCCGATCGGATGGCAACTGGTACACCATCAAGGCACCCCGCTCCACTGATTACGCACCGCAAAATCTGCGACAGCTCTCTAGATCAAGGGCGTTCCGACGTAGTTCTCGGCGATCAGCGTTCGTCCGGCGACCGAACGCGTGACCATGTCCAACTCGGCCAGTTGACGGCGATGCCCGAAACCGCTGTCGTCTGGCAAGCGATGGAGCATCGACGACATCCACCACGAGAAGTGCTGCGTCCGCCACACACGCGGCAGCACCGTTTCGGTGTACCCGTCCAACATCTTTCGGTCGGACGAGGTGAAGAAACTGTCCATTGCCTTCGCCAGAGCGTAGACGTCGGCGATCGCGAGATTCATACCCTTCGCACCGGTCGGCGGCACGGTGTGCGCCGCATCGCCGGCAAGAAACAGGTTGCCGTGCTGCATCGGTTCACAAACGAAGCTGCGGAACTGAAGGATCGATTTCTGAAAGATCCTGCCGTCCTTGATCTCTGCTCCGTCGCCGTCGACGCGCATGTGCAGCTCGTCCCAGATTCTATCGTCGGACCAGTTGTCCACGGAGTCGTCCGGATCGACCTGAAGATAATGACGCTGCACGTCGGGGGTCCGCGTGCTGATCAGTGCAAACCCACGCTCATGGTTGGCGTAGATCAATTCTTCCGATGACGGCGGAGCCTCGGCCAGGATGCCGAACCACGCGAAGGGATACTGGCGGAAATGATCCGTTCGGATCGACGGTTCGGGAATCAGCTTTCGCGTTTGCGTACGTGATCCGTCGCAACCGGCCACCAGGGCGCACTCGAGCTTCTGGTCGTTTCCGTCCGAGTCGACAAAAGTGATGCTCGGGCGATCCGACTCGTGATCGTGCACTTTCGCGTCGGACACTCCGAACCGAATGTCCCCGCCGTCAGCGAGACGTCGCGCGATCAGATCCTTGAGCACCTCGTGCTGCGGATACACCGTGACGGCGCGCCCGTCGGTCAATTCGTCGAACGCAATTCGGTGCCCTCGCCCGCCGAATCGCAGCTCGATTCCGTGATGTTCGAGGCCCTCCCGCTTCAGTCGATCACCGAGTCCGGTCTCGACCATGAGATCAACCGTGTTCTGTTCGAGCACGCCGGCACGAATGGTGCCTTCTACCTCTTCACGGGTGCGACATTCCAGGACTACCGAATCGATTCCCTTCAGATGCAACAGATGCGAGAGCATCAACCCGGCGGGACCACCACCGACGATTCCGACCTGGGTGCGCGAAGAAGACATACAGAGAACTCCTGAGGTGAGTGACGATTGAGACCACCATCGACCACGATCACTCCCCTGAACAGCTGTAATTTCACTCAGTGAAAGACCGAATACGAGCTATCCAAGTCCACCGCCACCAAGCCCGCGTGAAATTCCACGGGCGGCCGCGACCAAGGCCGGCAGCAATGGAGCCGGATCCTGCTCCACCGGAACAACTGTCGAGACCGCTGCGACGACATTGCCGCCGGCTTCGCGTACCGGAGCAGCGACGGCAAGGGTTCCGACGTTCAGATACTCACGGCAGACGACAAATCCGGTGCGTCTGATCTCGTCGAGAGTTGCTCGCAAAATCCGCTCGGACGTAATGGTTTTGGGAGTGAACGACTCGAGACCGGCCTGGAGGACGTCGTCGAGAAGCTCGGTTCCGCCGTGCGCGAGGAGAATCAATCCACCGCTGGACGCGTGCAACGGCAATCTTCCCCCGGCCCGACCGACAACGGTGACAGCACTACGCGAGGACAAGCGCTCGAGGTACAGCGCCTCGGTACCCTCACGAACGACCAACTGCACATTCTCCCGGGTGACCTCGTACAGGTCCTCGAGGAACGGCAACGCCACCTGCCGCAGGCCGTGAGCGCCGGGAGCAAGAGCGCCGATCTCCCACAACCGCACTCCGACCTGGTACTTACCGTCGCTCCGACGCTCGAGTGCGCCCTCAGCCACCAACTGCCCACACAGCCGATGAACGGTAGGCAGAGGTAAACCGCTGCGACGACTGATCTCCGACTGCGTCAACCGCGGCGATTTCGCGTCGAAGGCACCGAGCACGATAAATGCCCGGCCGATCAACGAACGGTCGCCTGATGCCATTCACACAGTGTGACAGGGCAGTGCCACTAAGAATCCACTGTGACTGACATCAGGCGAAACGTGTTCAGGCGGTGCGGAGCTACGCGGAGTGCGCCAATTCCGGTTCGCGTTCGGTCACCGGCGGCGCGGCCTCGATCTTCATCGGTTCCTGCGCGTAGTGGAAGTGCGGACGACGGTGACCGATGAACGAACCGAACCACGACATCACAGCGACATACCGGTTGCGGAAGCCCACCAGATACATCACGTGCACGGCCAGCCACATGAACCAGGCGATCGTGCCCTTGAACTCGACCTTGCGGACGCGACATACAGCGCTGAATCGGCTGATGATCGACATGCTGCCCTTGTCGAAGTACTTGAAAGGCGTTCCGGCCTTGACCTTTCCGTTCACAGTCTTCGCGGCGTGACGGCCACCCTGCATTGCAACGGGCGACTGACCCGGCAGACCGTTCAGCGAAGTCATGTCGCCGATGGCAAAGACGTTGGCAAACCCGCCGACGGTCAAGTCCGGATTGATGAGCAGACGACCTGCGCGGTCACTCTCACAACCGGTTGCCTCGCCGAGCACTGCGGCGAAGTCGTTGGCGCGTACACCGGCCGACCAGATGACGGTCTCGGCGTCGATGCGCTTCTCTTCCTTGGTCTTTGCCGAAGAGACGGTGACACCATGCTCGTCGATGGCGGTGACCATGGTGTTGAGGACTACCTCGACACCCGACTTCTCGAGCGAGGCCTGCGTGTACTCACTGAGCTTGCCGCCGAAGGCCGGAAGCGCAACGCCGGCGCCCTCGACCATGGTGACCGTGACCTCGTCGGCACTGATGTTGTTGATGGCCTTCGCAAAGTAGCGACGCGCCAGTTCCTTGATCTGTCCGGCGAGCTCGACGCCGGTCGCGCCGGCACCCACGACAACGAAACTCAGCAGGTTACGGCGAACCAGCGCGTCGTTGGTGGTGTGCGCTTCCTCGAAGCAACGCAGGATCTGCTTACGCAGCACCTCGGCGTCCTCGACGGTCTTGAGCTTGTAGGTGACCTTTTCGAACTCGTCATGACCGAAGTACGCCTGCGTGGCACCGGTGGCTGCGATGAGCGAGCGGTACCCGAGCGTGTGGCGGGTGCCCGAGGCTTCGTAGACGACGGTGTTCTCTTCGGCGTTGACCTCGACGACGCGGCCGAGGCGGACGTCGGCGTTGGGGTACTTCTGCAGGATCGTGCGGATGGGCGGAGCAACTTCGCCGGCCGACAGGACACCCGTCGCCACCTGGTAGAGCAACGGCTGGAAGAGGTGCTCGGTGGTGGCGGAGATGAGAACGAACGGCGTCTTGGACTTCGCGAGGGTCTTGGCCGCGGCGAGGGCTCCGAATCCCGAACCGACGATCACAACCTGAGTCTTCTCGTGTCCAGTCGCGTCGATGTCGGCGCGACCCGCAGCTGTTCTATCCACAACGAACTCCTCAACCAAATTGAAAGTATGACTATTACGGTATGGACTGATCATGGGTCGGGTCCAGCTAGCTGGAGTATTCGCAAGACTGTTATCTCGATTGCTCATAAGTAAGCTGTCCTCATGGACTTCCGCCAACTCAAGTACTTTCTCGTCGTGAGCGAGGAACTGAGCTTCAGTCGCGCTGCCGAACGCTGCTTCATCTCGCAGTCGGCGATCAGCCATCAGGTCGCACGACTGGAGAAGGAGCTCGGGGCGACACTCTTCGAGCGCTCGACCCGGGCGGTTCGCCTGGCCCCGGCAGGATCGCGACTGGTGCCCATCGCGCAGCAAGTCCTCAGTCTCGAAACGATGGCGTACTCCGTCGCACGAGACCCGAGCGCCCGGATCCGAATCACCGGAAACATGAGCTTTGCCGCTCAGACGCTGGACGCCATCGCACACGTGCGCGAACTTCATCCGGACCTGGACGTCGAGTTCGTCATCAAGAGCTTTGCCCACCGCATGGATGCTGTGGCCTCCGGTGACGCGGACATCGCCCTGATTCGCGGCGGCGTCGACCGCCCCGGACTCGAACCCTTGGACCTCGGCGTCGAAGATCTGCTGGTCGTCATGTCGAGCCGTCACCCCCTAGCCGGCCAGCAAAGCGTCGACCTCAATGATCTGGCCGCATATCCCCTGCTCCTGCCGCCGCGCCAAAGTCAGGTGCTCATTCACAAGGTGGTCGAGGACGCATTCCGCGAGATCGATCGACGCGTCCAACTGGGCCCCGCAATTCCGAGCGATCACACAGCCACGCTGGACGTGATCACCAACCCGCGCGCCTGGACCCTGCTCTATTCGATCACCGCAGGCGAATCTCCGCGCGCTGGAATCAGCTTCATGCGAGAATCGCACGGCCGCTTGCGCATTCCTGTCTCGGGTGTGACCCGCAGCGGCGCTACCCACTCCACCGAGTTCGCCGATCTGATCCAAGCACTCAAGGACGCCATGAATCCGTCTTTCACTGAGTGAAAGTGTGATGGCGATCGACCCCCTCACAGAGCAACGTGGTGGGCAACCATGTGATGCGGCGCGCGGTTGCATCCCTTTACCGAGGAGCGGCCATGACGCGTTTGCTGAGCGAACCTGTGTGGGAATCGAAGATCTTCGACGGCGAATGGGTTCGCGGTAGCGCCGACGATCGTATTGTCGTCGAGCCGGCCACCGGCAAGCAGTTGACGACGGTCGGCATGGCAACACCCGACGACGTGGCGGCCGCTGCAACAAAAGCTACTGCAGCTCAGAAGAATTGGGCGGCAAGGCCATACACTGAACGAGCCGCCGTTCTACGCCGCGCCGGTCAACTGTTCGAGCAGTACGCCGACGAAATCGGCGAATGGGTAATCCGCGAGGCCGGCAGCATCCCGGCCAAGGCCGGGCTGGAAACCCGTACCGCTGCCGAAGAGTGCTACAACGCAGCAGCTTTGGCCGCGCACCCTGTCGGCGAGGTTCTGCGCTCGGAGCAACCTCGGCTGAGCTTCTCTCGTCGCGTACCCGTCGGAACCGTCGGCGTCATCGCGCCGTTCAACTTCCCCATCATTTTGTCGATCCGTGCAGTCGCTCCCGCACTGGCGCTGGGCAATTCGGTGATCCTCAAGCCTGACCCGCGCACGGCGATCTGCGGCGGTGTGGTTCTCGCTCGCATCTTCGAAGAAGCAGGCTTGCCCGCCGGAGTGTTCAGCATGCTGCCGGGCGGCGCTGACGCCGGTGAGGCAATCGTGGTTCATCCGAGCGTTCGCGTCATCGCATTCACCGGGTCGACCCGAGCTGGACGCGCGGTCGGCGAACTGGCGGGCCGCCATCTCAAGCGCGCTCATCTTGAACTCGGCGGCAACAATGCACTGATCGTCATGGATGACGTCGACCTCGAAAAGGCCGCATCTGTCGGCGCTTTCGGATCGTTCATGCACCAGGGACAGATCTGCATGACCACCGGCCGCCAACTGGTCCACGAAAGTATCGCCGCCGACTACACCGCACTCCTTGCCGAACACGCCGACAAGCTTCCGGTAGGCGACCCGTTCACCGGTCAGGTCGCACTCGGACCCATCATCGACGCCAAACAACGCGACCACATCCACTCTCTGGTCAACGGAAGCATCGCGGCCGGAGCAAAACTGGCTGCCGGCGGCACCTACGAGGATCTCTTCTACCGGCCCACCGTGCTAGCCGACACCCCACTCACCGCGCCGGCCTTCGCCGACGAGGTCTTCGGGCCGGTCGCACCGGTGACCTCCTTCGCCACCGTCGAACAAGCCGTCGCCATAGCCAACGATTCCGAGTACGGATTGTCGCTGGGCATTCTGACCTCCGACGCCATGCGCGGACTCGAACTCGCCCAACAGATTCCCACCGGCCTGGTCCACATCAACGATCAGACGGTCGGCGACGAAGCCGTCATCCCGTTCGGCGGCATGGCGTCTTCGGGTAACGGCGGCCGTGTCGGCGGTATCGGTGCAAACCTCGATGCCTTCACGGAAACACAATGGGTGACGGCGCAAAGTGCACTCCCGGTATACCCCTTCTAGAACGAATTCACAGGGCACGTCCCACTCGGTCGCTGACCAGCATTGACGGGATCGATCTCGCGGACTTACCATCCAGAGAAAATTACTTCGCCACATTAAGCATTTTCTCTTGTTGTTCCCGAGAAGGACCCGTTGACGAACACAGTTACGACGAGCAGTGCCGCGAGCCCCAGCGCTACGCCAACTGCCACCGATTCCCCGGACCAGTCCGTAGCAAGATCGCCGCGCCGGGAGGCCGTGATCATCGGCGCTTTGAGCCTGGCAGCGATGATCGTCTCGATGATGCAGACGCTGCCGGTTCCGATCCTGGGACGGATTCAGTCCGACCTCGGAGCCTCGTCCGCCGGCGTCAGTTGGGTGACGACGGCGACCCTGCTTTCCGCTGCCGTCTTCACTCCCCTGCTGGGACGCTACGGCGATCAGCACGGCAAGAAGCGCACCTTGGTCGGCGTCCTCGTCGTCATGGTGATCGGTTCGATTGTCGCGGCATTGGCGCACAATCTGCCACTGCTGATCCTCGGCCGTGTACTCCAGGGAACAGCCACCGCGATCTTCCCTCTCGCACTCTCGGTCTTGCGCGAAGAGATACGACCACAGAAGCTTCCCGGCGCCATGGCCCTGGTCAGCGGAACTCTCGCGTTCGGCAGCGGTCTCGCCCTCGTGGCAACCGGTCTGCTCACATCGGCTCCGGATGCCGACTACCGCAACGCCTTCTGGATGGCCACCGGATTCGCAGTGCTGGCCTTGATTGCCGTCGCCACGCTGGTCCCGCCCACCACGCACAAAAGCGGTGGGCGCGTGGACCTCATCGGTGCGCTGAGTCTGGGCGCGGCACTACTTCTGCTTCTTCTGGCGATTTCTCAAGGCCACCAATGGGGGTGGTTGTCGCCCTTGACCGTCGGTGTTTTTGTGGCCTCGATCGTGATGTTCGCAGTCTGGGTATGGATCGAGAAGATCGTCGACGAACCGCTTGTCGACATGCGGATGTTCGTCCACCGCCCGGTGATGATGGCAAATCTTGCCGGCGTCGTGGTGGGCTTCGGCATGTTCGCGAACTTCCTCGGGATCTCGTATCTCGCACAACTTCCCCGCGATCTCACCGGATACGGCTTCGACGCGAGCATTCTGCGTGCGTCGGTCGAATTCCTGCTGCCTGGCGCGATAGTTTCGCTGATCGCCGCCCCGATCGGCGGTCGTCTCATCAGGCTGCGTGGGCCGCGATTCGTTCTGGGACTCACTGCGATCCTGGGCGCGGTGCCGTTTGCGTGGCTCGCGTTCGACCACACCCACACCGCGTCGGTCATCGGTGCGGGCATGGTGATCGGCGCCGCCCTGAGCCTCGGCTATGCAGCCATGCCCGCCATCATCATGTCCAACGTCCCGCATCATCAGAGCGGCATCGCCAACGGCATCAACTCGATCTCACGTTCCACCGGCAGCGCCATCGGCAGCGCAGTAGTGACAACGATTCTGGCGTCGATGACAATCGCGAACCTCCCCGAAGGGGTTCCGGCGATGCCAAGCGAATCTGCCTTCACCGTCACGTTCGCGACCGCGGGCGTTGCCTTCGTTCTGGTGGGACTGGTGGGGTGGCTGGGGCTGCGACCGGCGCACTCCCCTTCCGCTTCCGAACAACCTCCCGCTGCGTGAGATCGGTAGTACCGCAGAGACTTAGACGGAACGTAGCCTGCGCACATGGCAGGTGAGACTCTCTACGTGATCGACCGGATCGTCACGAATCCCGGATGCGGGCAGAAGTTCGTCGACGAATGGCGTGCCGGCTACCTGCCGAACGCCCGGCGACGCTGCCTGACCCTCGACAACATACTTGTCAGTCCGCCGTTGTGGTCCGAGTACGAACCGAACGTCGTGACTATCACGTGGACCGTCGACGGAGCCTCCGGTTGGTGGGCAATGACTCGTCTGAGTCGCGGCGACACCACGCTTCGGCAGTGGTGGGATGCCATGGAACCACTCATCTGCGAACGTAGCCGCACCATGGCTGCTGCTGCCGACGACGTCGAGGCACTGGCCGATGTATAACGTCACTAGGGTTGTTTTTGCTGCCGACAGCACGGACTCGGACGGCTGGGCGAATGCGGTGAACACCATTGCAGCAGTGGCAGAATCGTCGGGCGCAGTTCGCCATCTCGTCACCTCTACTCTGCCCGGCGCCATCAACGGCGGAGATCTGATCGTTTATCTTCAGTTCGCGAATGAAGCCGCGTGGCGGGCCGTTAGCGATTCCGTCGACGCAGAACTTCACCACGATGCCATCGAATGCTTTCACGGCGCCGAGTACGTTTCCGGAACCGAGGGTCGCTCGCGCGCCACCGGCCCGAACGGGGTGTACCGAGCATTGCTGATTCGCGTTGAACCCACTACCTCCGAGGACGAAATCGAACAGTTCGAAAGCGACTTGCTGAAGATGCCCGGGCATATCTCCTCGATCGCTGCCTGGCGACTCAGTCGGGTGAGTGCGGCGACCGGCGCAACACCTACACGTGACGAAGCGCCGTGGACCCATGTGTGGGAGCAGGAGTTCACCGACCTCGAATCACTGCGGACCCAATACCTCGATCATCCGATCCACTGGGGCGTCGTTGATCGATGGTTCGATCCCGAATGCACCGAAGTCATTGTGCGGGAAAGAATCTGCCATACCTTCGGCGAACTGGGCGACGAGATCCTATCGAGCGGCGGCTGATACCTCGCGGATCATCGCCCAAACTTTCTGGCGTGCCGGCTCTGTGAGCGACAATGACGGAATAGTGAGGAACCCGTGAAACAACCCGTCGAAGCGATGATGCTGCACGGGGACGCCGTCCGAGGCAAGCAGTTTCGCGTACTCGTCACCAGACGAGCACGGCGGATCCAGCTCGGCTGTCACGACAACAGCAGCGGGAAGATCGGCGAACGACTCGGTCCGAGTGGGTATCACCCGCACGTCATCTCGGCGTTCGGGAGCATATTGGTCCCAGTACCACTTCATGGCCGTGGTCGTGTTGTAGTGGTCGGTACCGTAGAGACGGTAGGACTCGGTGTCGAAATCGTCGTCGATCACCGGATAGATGAGAACCTGCGCCGCAACCGCCGGCCCCCCACGATCGCGGGCGGCGATGGCAACTGTCGCAGCAAGATTGCCGCCCGCGCTGTCGCCGGCAAGGACTATCTTGCTCGGGTCTGCGCCGTACTGTGCCGCGTGTTTCGCCGCCCACTCCAATGCGGCGTAGACGTCGTCGTGTGCTGCCGGCGCGGGGTGCTCAGGGGCCAGACGATAATCGACGGAGACGACGACTGCGCCAACCCCTTCTGCCATGGACCGGCAGAATTCGTCATGGCTGTCCAGGTCACAGAACACGAAGCCTCCGCCATGAGCGAAGACGACCAGCGGTATGGCGTCGGAGGAAGTGTGCGGGCGGTAGACGCGGATCGCCAGATCACCACCGGGGCCCTCGATTGCGAGGTCTTCGACCGTACGCAAATCGGGAAGCCGCTCCAACGGGGCGCGTCGATTCCGAAGCAGAGCACGTAACTCCGACGGCTCGAAGCTGGTGACATCCGGAAATGCGGCGTTGAGCGTGGCCAGCATGGTGATGACTTCCGCGTGAATTGTCATGTGCACTCCTGATCTCGGACGTCGGGCATCCGCCAAGGTAGATCGCTCGCGGCCGAGTGAGAACACACCTTCCCGATCAGTGGTCTGTTTGGTCGCGAGAAGGGGTGAGAAACGGAAAGGGAGACCACACCTCGTTGTGTGGTCTCCCTTTTCGATTCGGTTCAGCCGATCAGGCGTCAGCTCCTACTGCGAGCATCCACCTTGTCGTCATCGTCGTCGTGCTCGCCGGCAGCAAGTGCGATGTCGGAAGACTCGACGCCCCCATTCGGGCCTGTCTTCTCGAGGTCGACCGGTGCATCACCGGACGCAACCTCTTCGGCCTCAGGCTCTTGCGGTAGCGGTTTCTTGAGGCTCAGGATGATCGAGCCTGCCAAGACCACGATGATCACCGCGAGGCTGACCAGCGAGGGGATCTCGGGGATCGACGTGCTGATCACCTTGTGGCTGGCCTGCATGATCAGCTTCACGCCGATGAAGGCGAGGATGATCGACAGCCCCTTGGAGAGGTAGTGGAACTTCTCGAGCAGACCCGAGAGCAGGAAGTACAGGGCACGCAGACCCAGGATCGCAAACGCGTTACTGGAGTACACGATGAACGGGTCGTCGCTCACTGCCAGGACTGCCGGGACGCTGTCGACTGCGAACACGAGGTCGGCGGCTTCGATGGCGACGACGACGGCGAACAGCGGTGTTGCGACGCGCTTTCCGGCTTCCTTGACGAAGAACTTGGTTCCCGCGTATTCCTCGCGAACCGGCATGATCTTGCGCAGCAGGCGAACTGCCAGCGACGTACCCGGATCGAAGCTCTCGTCGTCGTCCTTGAGCAGCTTGTAAGCGCTGTAGAGCAGGATGGCGGCGAAGACGAACAGCACGGCCGTGAACTTGCTGACCACGGCAACGCCGGCAGCGAGGAAGATTCCGCGGAAGATCAGGGCGCCGATGACACCGAAGAACAGCACACGGTGCTGGTACTCACGGGGCACCTTGAAGTAACCGAAGATCAGGGCGAACACGAAGAGGTTGTCGACCGAGAGGCTCTTCTCCAACAGCCAGGCTGTTGTGAATTCGACGCCCGAGTTCACCCCCAAGGTCAGGGTGACAACCACCGCGAACACGAGAGACAAACCGACCCAGAGTGCACTCCACCAGGCCGCTTCCTTGAAGCCGATGACATGCGCGCCGCGGTGGGCGAGCAAGTCGATGAGCAACATGACGACGATGACTGCGGCGAACGCGGCCCACGCCCACATGGGAACGTTCATCGCTGACCACCTACCCGAATGGCACTGATGACTGCGGTCACGGGGAGCTCCTTCACTGGGTTCGGACGGCCGTCTCGCCGTCTTCTCCAGTGTTCCTTGCCGACTTCTATCCATCCCCGTCGAAATATCGACGACTTTTGTATCTAAAGTTGCCGAGATCATGCAATCTAAAGGTGTTGCATCCGAAACCGCCGTTGGAAGGCAACTTGTTCTAGCCTGGCAAACATGAGCACCTCGTTGTACTACTCCGCCGTCCGCTCCACACCGCTGACCGACGACGAGAAGGCCGAAGTCGACCGACTCATCGCCGTCCACAACGACGAATTTCCGTTCGACTACGAGGTCCTGGACCTCTACCCGTCGGATATCCCCAACACTCTGCTCAACGGCTCGACCAAGATCTCGAGCGATCCGACCGAGGTGATTCCGTCACTCGTCTACTGGTTCAACGCACTGACCGAACTCCGGCGAGCGGTGCCCGACGCCGACTGGGACGTTTCACTCGATGACACCCCCGCAGATTGGGATGACAACTCCGGCTACTCGCTCCCCGGACTCGATGACATGCAGTAGCGAATCACGGCGCCGGCGCGATAGTGGCTCCGTAGCTCTCCAGTGCGATGAGGGCCAACTCCGTCGGCAGCCGACGCTGGTCGACGCTGCGACCCAGTAGCTTTTCGGCCTGATCGAGTCGATACCGCACGGTGTTCTTGTGCAGGCCGAGGGCAGCGGCAGTAGCGGCCGCGGTGCAGTTGTTCTCGTAGTAGACCCGGACGGTGTCACGGATGCGCGTCGTGACGCCGTCCGCGCCGGCCAGGCCTTTCAGTTCCCGAGCCACCAACTCACGCAGTTCGCACAGATCTTCGGTGAGCAGACAGGGAACCTGAACATCCTCGTAGACGGTGATACCCGGCGAGCCCCCGGAACGGACCGCCACGCGCTGCGCGGCGAGCGCCTCGCGATGACTGCGAGCGAATCCTTCCATTCCGTAACCGCTCGCTCCCACTGCAACGCGAAGATCCGAATGCCGGGCATCAACATGTGACGCCCACTCCTGGCCGTCGAAATGCGCGACCCACGACCACAGCTCACGCGCGCCCGAAGGCAAAGTCAGAACACGCTCGCCGTTGGACTCGTCTACGAAGGTACGGGCATACGAGTCCAACCGCGCCAATACGTCTGCAGCCGGGTCGGTGTCGTCCGTCCAGAGAACAAACGCCGTGTGGTGGCGCCGCATCGGATAGTCCAGGATCCGGGACGCTTCGTCGGAGTGAAGGGCTTCGCCCGCGACAATCGCGTGCACCGTCTCGGACCGACGCGCAAAAGCGCCGCGCGCCAAGCTCTCCCGCTCCTTCGCGTACGTCGCGACCAACAATTCGGTGGTCACTTCCAGCCATCTCATCGCCGAACCCCACACTCGAACCAGAAGTGCGCGTTTGAGTTCCGGACCTATCGGGAGTGCTTCTATCGACTCGTCGACGAAACCCAGCATCGCGAGGCGTCCGGCGCCGTAGATCTTGAGCAGGACCCGAAGATCCATACCGCGCCGGGCGACGGTGAGTGCAAGCGCAACCGACTCCGCCGGCGGCGTGACCTCCTGGGAACCGCCCGCGATCGCCGCCACGATGACGCGGAGCTGCGCCGCGGTGCTCGCATCCACATCGCGTCGTAGCTCCCGATCAGCCGCTACCTCGGGATTGGCCTCGGCAATGGCGTCGTCGATGCGTTGGACGAAACCGTCGATCACCTCCGGCTGGAGATAGATGGGTGCGAGATTCGCAATCCAGCCGTCCAACTCCGATGTTTCCATGGCGCCTCCCCGAATTGTGACTTAGTCATAAATCTATCGCCTTGGTTCGGCCAACAAGCCCTATCTACCCAACTTCAACTGGTCCACAATCACATCTCACTGCAGTTTCACGTCGCTGCAGATTTACGTCACTGCAATCCCATCCCTCTAGTTTTTGGAGACGCTCGCGATATGAACAAGCCTTTCGACGGTCAGGTAGTGGTCATCACCGGTGGCGCCAGGGGCATCGGATACGCCACCGCGAAACGGCTCATCAGCCTGGGCGCGAGGGTCGCGATCGGCGACATCGACGAAGCCACTCTCGCGCAGGCTGCAAAAGATTTGGGCATCCGTACGTTCGGGCGTCTCGACGTCACCGACCCCGCGTCGTTCTTCGACTTCCTCGACACCGTCGAAGGTGAACTGGGCCCGATCGACGTACTGGTCAACAATGCGGGCATCATGCCGGTCGGACGGATCGTCGACGAGGACGACACCGTGACCAGACGCATCATCGAGATCGACGTCCTCGGCGTGATCACGGGAACCAAACTCGCACTGCGACGGATGCTTCCACGCGGACGTGGACACGTCATCAACATCGCTTCGCTTGCCGGCGAACTCCCGTGCCCCGGTTTGTCGACGTACTGCGGCGCCAAGCATGCGGTGTTGGGCTTCACCGATTCTGTCCGCAAGGAAGTTCGTGGCACCGGAGTGAACGTCTCGTCCGTACTGCCGACGCTCACCAACACCCAACTCACTTCCGGGACTTCGGGAATGAAGGGTTTCCGTGAGGTTCAGCCGGAGGAAATCGCCGAAGCAATCGTCGGCTTGATCACCAAACCTCGACCACGCGTGCGCATTACGCGAGTGTCCGGACTGCTTGTCCAGGCACAGGGTTTCATGCCCCGACGGCCTTACGAGGCATTGAGCCGACTGTTCGGCGTCGAGACGCAGTTTCTCGGCGACGTCGACACCGCGGCCCGTGCTGCCTACGAGGAACGGGCACGCACCAGCTGATCAGGCCAGCTCCGTGGCCGGCCAGTCGAGCAACTTCGCGCCCAGCACGGCAGCGTGGAGCGCGAAGCTGTCGTTGGGGTCGTTGACGTTCTGGCCGGTGAGTTCACGGATACGGTCCAAGCGGTACGTGACCGCCCGGACCGACAAATGCAGGTCTCGGGCGGTCTTTGCCGTATTGCCGCCGGCGGAGAAGTACGCGAGCAGGGTGTCGATCATCGGCCCAGCGCCGCCGCGTGCCTCGAGCAGCGGGGTGAGCAGGGTGTGGATCAGGTCGGTGACCGCCGGCCTGTCGTTGACCAGAACGCGGTAGACCAGCAGGTCACGAGCATCGATGATCGGTGCGGTCAACGAGAGGCGCTGCGCCAGGTCCAGTGCGTCGAGCGCCTCCCGGTACGACGCCACGACGCCCGAAGCAGTGGTGCGAGGGCGCCCGACACCGATCTGCCAGGTTCCGTCCAAAGCACGCCGCTGCAACTGAACTCGCCCGTCGTCATCGGTTCCCGGTCCGAGAGCCGACCGAATACCCGCCAGCACGTGGTCAACGGCATCACGGTCCGGCGCCGCGAAAACGACGACCAGTTTGCCGCTCTTGCTGGCAACCAGCGCGTCGGCGTCACCCTTGCTGCCGAGCACGGCACGTTCGACGGCCCGCACCAAGGGATTGTCGTCGGTGAACTCGCGCGTCGCGGTCACCACCGCGACGGCATGCGGACCGCTGAGGTGGAGACCGAATCCCGAAGCACGACCCAACAATCCGACGACATCGGCTCCACCGGTCAACAGGTCGTCGACGAACTCACGGCGTGCCGATACCTGCGAGCGGACCAGAGAACGCCTGGCCAACTGGAATCCTTCGGCCAGTTCGGCGACGGCATCGTCGACGGCGCGGAGCATGACTTCGCCGGCCGAGACCACGGCAGTCGGATCCGATTGTGCCGCAATAACAGCGGGGAGCTCACGCCACAGGCGCCAGGCCGAGGAGAGATAAAGATCGAGCAGGGCTCGCAGGGCAACACCCTGCTGCGCCGCTTCTTCACCGCGGGCACGGAAACGATGCAGCTGACGACGCTGCAGCGGCTTCCCCTCGCATACGGCGACACTGAGCACGTCCAGGAAATCACCCAGCAGTTCGACGGGTAGGCCACCGGCGTCGTCCGCCCCTGCCGCGGCTACCCGGGAAAGCACTTCTGTGGGCACTCCGGTTGCGTTCACCCCCCGCATTCTTCCACCACGTTCCGAAGGCGGGGGGACTGTCGTACCGGAACCGCTAGTCTTCGCCGACCAGGATGTGCGCGTAACTCACTCCGCCGGCTCCGATCATCTGCGCGAATCCGATCCGCGCACCGTCGTGCTGACGGACCCCGGACTGCCCACGAATCTGCTGCGTGATCTCGACGAACTGGGACAGGCCGGTAGCTCCACCGGGATGCCCACGGCCGATCAGTCCACCGCTGGGGCTGACCGCGACACGGCCTCCGATGTGGAAATCGCCGTCTGCCATCGCGAACGACGCCTTCCCTTCCGCCGCCAACCCGAGATCCTCGATGTACTGCAGTTCTTCGACGCTGAAAGCCTCGTGAACCTCTACGACGTCGACGTTGTCGGGGCGAATGTCAGCTTGCTCGTAGGCACGGGCGGAGACCCGCTTGGTCACACCGAGATCAGGCATGAACGCGGCAGCCCCGTGCCACTTGTCCGTCTCCGCTACGGCGGCAGCCACTCGGACGGCCCGACTGGCGTTCGCGAGTTTTCTGCTGGTGATGACGACTGCCGCTGCGCCGTCACCGATCGGGCAGGATTCGACGCGCCGGAGCGGATCCACCAGCATCGGTGCAGCTTTCAACTCGTCCATCGTCAATGCTTTGTTACGCTGCGCCATGGGGTTTCGGCTTGCATTGAAGAGGTTCTTCTCCACCACCAGGAGGCTGGCGTCGGCCGATTCGCCGTGTCGATGCATGCGGGCCTGCTTCATCAACGCAAACGGAACAGCAGGAACTGCGATGCCGGATACAGAAATCAAGTCCGGTTCACGTTCCCCTTCGGCAGCGCGGCTCATCAAGAGAGCACCGAGGCTTCCGACTCCGACCACCGCGGCAGTTTCCACCTGCCCCGATGCCACAGCAGCGCGGGCCTGCTCGAAAGCCGCTGTGCCGGTGGCTGATGCGTTCTCTACCGCAACAGCAGGAATCCCGGTCCACGCCATTTCGTGCAGAACCAGCGGAGCGGTCGACATTCCGGTACCGACGGCACCGACCACGAGCAGGCCGACTTCAGCCCAGTCCAGTCCGGAATCCCCGAGGGCCGCGTTCAACGCCTGTCCACCCTGAACATGTGGCGGTGTCGTCGTTTTGGAAACGAACGGCGTCATTCCGACGCCCGAGATGTATACCTCACGCATCGCGCGACTCCTTTTCGAAACCGTATGTCGTGAACAGTGAGTCTTCCGTGCCCGCACTCCGGGGAACAACGGAAACCACATCACCGATTCGAACGGGATCGGCACTGACTCCCAGAATTTCGATGTCGGCGTCACCGATACGCACCTGCGCGATGGTCACGGGAGGTTGCGCTCCGGCAATCGGAAATGCTGCAGTGCAATGCGATAAGACGGTACCGGACTCGGCCAGTTCGATCTGGGTCGCCGGGGCGTAGCACTTGGCGCAACGCTCACGGCAAGGGAAGCTGATGTTCTCGCACCGACTGCACTGCGAAGCCAGCAGTCTGATGCTCGTGCCTTCACATCGCAGGGCGGCATCGTCGAATGAAGGGTGCATTATTCGTCAGTCCTGTTCTTCAGACTCGTCGAGCCTGATCAGCCCAGTAGAGTTCTCGGAGATCCTTCTTGAGGACCTTCCCGTTGACGCTGCGCGGGAGTCGTTCGACGAAGTCGATTCGCTTGGGACTACGAACACCTCCGAGCTTGTTGCGGCACAGAGCAATCAGCTCGTCGGCACCTACTTCTGCGCCCTCGTTGAGCTCGACGACAGCGGTGACGGCCTCGCCCCATTCCGGGTCCGGAATGCCGATGACGGCACAGTCCTGCACAGCGGGGTGCGACCAGATCACCTGCTCGACCTCAGCTGGGAAGACGTTGAATCCGCCCGAGATGATCATGTCTTTCTTGCGGTCGGTGAGCGTCAGAAACCCTTCGTTGTCGAGGTATCCGATGTCGCCGGTGTGAAGCCAACCGTCACGTATGGTGTCGGCGGTCGCCTCGGGGTTGTTGTAGTACCCCTTCATGACCAGGTCTCCGCGTACGCAGATTTCGCCACGCTCACCGCTCGGAAGCGCGTTGTCTTCGTCGTCGCGGATTTCGACTCTGATCAACGGCGACGGCCGACCACAAGACAGCAATCGGGCGTCGTCGGCGATCTCGCCGTCGACAAAGTGCTGCTCGGGGCGCAGGAAACTGATGGAGCCGGGAGCTTCTGTCTGGCCGAAGCATTCGATCATCACCGGACCCAGAACCTTCAAGCACTTGCGCAGCTTCTCGGCCGACATCGGGGCAGAACCATAGAGGAAGTACCGCAGCGACGTGAGATCGTAGTTCGCCAGATCCGGATGTTCGATCAACCGGTAGATCACGGTGGGCGGCAGGAACAGGTCGGTGACGTTGTATCGGTCGATCGACTCGAGCAGGGTCTCCGGATCCGGCCGCTTCAACACGACGACGGCGCCGCCGCGGGCAGTTGCCGGCAGGGTCAGCATTCCGGCGGAGTGCGTCATGGGGGCAGCCGCGAGGTTGACCACCTTCTCGTCGGCGCGATAGTGCATGGCAAGCATCAGCTGCGCAACACACATCGAGAAGCTGCGGTGGGTGTTCATCACGCCCTTGGGAGCGCCTGTCGTACCGCCGGTCGGCGAAATCATCGCCACGGAATCCTGCGGAACGTCGACCCTCGGATGCGTCGACGGAGAATCGCCGAGCCAGTCCGTCAAAGCGCGGGCGTAGTCACGAACACACTCGGCGGAGTCCACTGCTCCTTCGAGGCGGATGTACTGGATGCGGTCGCCGACTGCAGCGTGAATCTCGTCTACAGCTGCTGCAAGCGCAGGGTGATAGAAGAGAATCTCGCAATCGAACTGGTTGACGAATCCAATGCTGTCCGTGATCGGACTGTTCGGGTTGAGAGGCACCCAGGTTCCACCGGCACGCCAGGCAGCGATGACGCATAACCACGCCGCTGGATCATTGGGAGAGAGAACGCCGATCTTCGTTTCCGGCTTCATTCCGTCTCGCAGCAACGCGTTCGCGACACGACAGGACAGCGAACCCGCTTCTTCGAACGTCCAGTCGACGTCGCCGTGACGATATGCGATGGCAGCGGGATCGACGCTCCACCCTTGGTCGAAGAAATCGGAGAGGGCCATGGGAAACCATTCCTTCCTTCCTGCGGGCCGCAGCGTCCCAGGAAGTTGTCAGTAACTGTTTACATCTCGGCGAAACGTAAGCTCCCCCGGCCGACCTGTCAACCATCGACAACTGCAAAACTGTTGCACAACAACAGAATAGAGCTAACAGTCGAACAGACTCAGCAGAATCATCCCGTCTCGTACACTAAACCATACGCCATTAGGTTTACCGAAGGCGTATGCGTTGACCATTTAACCGAACTGCGTTAGATTAACCGATGTGACTTGAGGCACATCGATTCAGTGTCCACTCGAAAACTGCTGCTGGTGAACATCACCCGAGCGCACAAGCCAAGTCACACCCGCAACCACCCCTTCCGACTAAGGAACACGATGGCTTCAGCACGCGAACTGATCGATGCGTCTCCACTCAGCAGACTCCAAATACGGGTAATCCTTCTGTGCACGCTGGTCAACATGGCCGAGGGATACGACATCCTTTCGATGTCACTCGCCATACTGCCGATCACGGACGACTGGGGAATATCCGGCACCCAGTCCGGCATGCTTTTCAGCGCCGGCCTCATCGGCATGGCGGTCGGCTCGATCGCCTTGGGACCGGTCGGCGACCGATACGGGCGCCGCCCCCTGCTGATCGGTTCGCTGGTCGTCATCACAGTCGGTCTTCTACTGTCCGCAGCGAGCGGCGACGTCACACAACTTGCGCTTGCGCGTCTGCTGGCCGGCGTCGGTATGGGCGGCATCATCCCGAGTTCGCCGATCATCGTCGGCGAGTACGCACCTGCACGCAAGCGCTCGACGCTCATCGCGCTGTTCGCGATCGGCATTCCACTCGGTGGTGTACTCGGCGGCGCCGGAGCAGCGGTGCTGATGTCGACGTACGGCTGGCACTCCGCATTCCTGCTCGGCGCGGTCGTCACGGCAATAATGGCGGGTGTGGCCTATTTCGGAATCCCAGAATCGCCGGACTTCCTCGCCGCCAAGGGAACCGAGTCGTCGCGAAAGAAGCTGGACGAACTGATTTCCAAGATGAAACTGACCGGAGTCCCGGCCACGGGTAATCACACGACACCTGTGCGGCGGTCACCGAACGTCTCCGGATCGGCTCACCTGAAGTCCTGGGCCCTGGCGACGACATGCATCGTCTTCGGCCTGGTCAACATCGCATACTTCTTCGGCAATACCTGGACACCGAAACTTCTCAAGCTTGCCGGCATGTCCAACAACGCCGGAATCAGTGGTGGACTGATGTTCTCGCTCGGCGGCGCGCTCGGAACGCTGGTCTTCGCCGGCCTGGCCCTTCGATTCGCCTCGATGTGGATCACCATGGGCTTCATCCTCGCCGGCTCGCTACTGTTCGGCGTCCTCGCTCTGGTCTCGACTCAACTCAGCCCCGCGCTGGTGGCGTCAGCTCTGCTCGGGCTGTGTATGACCGCGGCCTACACCGGCCTGTATGTCATGGTGCCGATCCTCTTCCGCCCCGAAGCACGTGTCTCCGCTCTCGGAATCGCAGCGGGACTCGGCCGCATCGGAAGTATCGTGACGCCGTTGGGGATCGGTCTACTCGTCGACCGATCCTGGACGACGGAATCCATCTTCTTCCTCTTCGTCGTACCGACCCTGCTCGCCGCCGCAACGATCGCATACGCGCAGGTTCGCAATACCAAGGAATCAGTCGCCCTTGCCGTCGACGGCGAAAAGGCATCTGTACCTGCCGCTTGATCAGATCGAGTTATCCACCTGGTCGGCGTGAAGAACCCCGTAGAGGAAACTTCGCATCATCTGTTCGTACAACTGCCTGGGCGTACGTTGATTCGACTTCAGCGCGGCGTCGAGAACCGGATGGGCAATTCGATCTACGTTGGCAAAAACGGCGGAACGCTTGGCCTCGGGCCTCATCGCCTCAGTGAGGGTGACACCCAAGGTCAGCTTCTCGAGGCCGTCGAGGATCTGAACATGCAGCCGCACAGGAACTCCCGAACCCTCGAGGTAATCTGCTGCAGCCTCGAACATGTCAGTCACGAGGTCTCGCGGAAGAAACTGCAACATCACCGGCGCGGCATTGCGGTGACGCAGAATCACATCCCGAAAGTTCAAGCCGTACGCGACAACCCAGTCCTGCCAATCACCTGACGCGGGCTGACGCGGAATCCTGGTCTCGAACACGATTGCTCGCGCAACCTCCGTCAAAATCTCGTTCTTGTCGGAGAAATGGTGATACAACGACGGAGCTTTGACGTCGAGGTACTTAGCCAGACGCGGAAGGCTGAAAGCGTCCAAGCCCTCGGCATCGATAATCGAGATTGCTGCGGCAACTGCGGTGGTTCGGCTGATCAACGGTTTCGACGGTCGAGCCATGTCGCTCTTCACTCCTGATTTGCTCGGCGTCCGAAGATCGTACAAGCACCGATCGGAAGGTCAGGACAAGCGCATCGAACCCGTGTCGATGTACCGCTGATGGAACGAGAATGCCTCGCCCAGGATGTGCGGCGTCTGCCCCGCGCCCGGCTGAGCGTCGGCGCGAGCGATGTAATCGCGGAGCAGTGGCCGGAACTCCGGGTGAGCACAGTTGTCGACGATCAGGCGCGCGCGTCGCCGCGGAGACAGACCGCGCAGATCGGCCAACCCCTGCTCGGTGACCAACACCTGAGTGTCGTGCTCGGTGTGGTCGACGTGCGGAACCATCGGAACGATCGCCGAGATCTCACCGCCGCGGGCCGTCGACGGGCTCAAGAACATGGACACGTAGCCGTTGCGGGCGAAGTCCCCCGAGCCGCCGATTCCGTTCATGATCTTCGTCCCCATGACGTGCGTCGAGTTCACGTTGCCGTAGATGTCGGCCTCGAGCATGCCGTTCATGGCGATGATTCCGAGTCTGCGCACCACCTCTGGGTGGTTGCTGATTTCCTGCGGACGGAGCGTGATGTGGTTGCGGTAGAAGTCTATGTTCGCGGTCAGTTCTTCGATGCCCTCGTCGGTGAGCGCCAAAGCCGTCGACGACGCATGCGCGACGGTTCCGTCCTTGATCAGCTTGAGCATCCCGTCCTGGATGACCTCGGAGTAGCAGGTCAGGCCGCGGTACGGCCCCCGATCGAGACCGCCGAGGACCGCATTGGCAACATTGCCGATGCCTGCCTGCAGCGGAAGCAAGGTATCCGCCGGCATCCGTCCGGCGCGCACCTCGAAGTCGAAGAATTCCAGGACGTGGCCGGCGATCGCCTCACTGACGGCGTCGGGTGCAGTGAGAGGGCTCGCGCTGTCTCGGCAGTCCGTCTCGACAACGGCCACAACCTTCGCGGGATCCACTCGGAATGTCGTCTGGCCGATCCGGTCTTCGACGCGGGTGATCTCGAGAGGCTTGCGATGCGGCGGCAACGCGGTGCCGTAGTAGACGTCGTGGATGCCTTCCATCGCCTCGGGCACCCAGGAGTTGACTTCGAGAATGACCTTGTCTGCGACGTCGAGCCACGTCTTGTTGTTGCCGATCGACGCGGAGGGAATCAGTTCACCTGATTCGGTGATACCGGCGACTTCGACGACCGCGACGTCGACGTTGCCGTAGTAGCCCTCCCACACCTGCTGAGCAACGTGGGAGAGATGGATGTCGACGTAGTCCATGCGACCGTCGTTGATGCGGCGACGCGCGGTGGCCTCGGACTGATACGGCATACGCAGCGCGATTCCGTCGACCTCGGCGAGCAGCCTTTCGGTCTCGGTGGACACCGAAGCACCGGTCAGGAGATTGATCGTGAAGTTCGATCCGTTGCCGCGGGTGTGGTGAATGCGCTCGGCCAGTGCCGGAATGATCACCTTGGGGGTACCGGCGCTTGCGAAACCGCTGATCGAGACCGTGTCGCCGGGGTGAATGAACTTCACAGCGTCGGACGCGGCCATCACCTTCGACGCAAAGGCTGTGGCGCGGATGCGGCTGGAGGTGGCTTTGTGTCCGGTCTCACCGAAAGATGAACTCACGCCACCAGGATAAACAGGGCACATCGGAGCGATTTAAGGGGATAACCCAGACAGAATCGCTCCGACGTGCTATGCGCTCGGGTCAGCTGACGACGCCGTAGGCGCCCTCGCCGACCAGGCTTGCAATTCGATATTTCTGAATCTTGCCCGAGCCGGTCAGAGGAAATGCTTCTGCACTGAACCACTCCTTGGGTGCTTTGTGGCGTGCCAGTCGCTCGGTGCAGAACTCGACCAGTTCGGCTGCGGTCGGCTGGTCGGACTCGTCTTTCCACATGATGACGGCAACCACCCGCTCGCCCCATACCTCGTCAGGCACACCCACGACCGCCACATCGAGGATCTTCGGATGTGTGAAGATCACGGACTCGACCTCTCGCGGATAGATGTTCTCCCCGCCGCGGATGATCATGTCCTTGAGCCGGCCGGTCACCCGGACGTATCCACGCTGATCCATCGTCCCCAAGTCGCCGGTATGTAACCAACCGTCCTTGTCCACGGTGGCGGCCGAAGCCTCCGGGTTGCGGAAGTATTCGGTCATGACGAGGTACCCGCGCGCGCAGATCTCACCTTGTTCGCCGAGTGGCACGCTGTCCCCGGTCACCACGTCGGAAATCTTCACCTCGACCTGCGGCAACGCGAGACCGACCGTCTCCGATTTGTCTTCGGGGGTGTCGGCGGGGCTGGTCTGCGTGATCACGGGGCTCGCCTCGGTTTGTCCGTAGACGATGCTGAACCCCGCACCGAAGGCCGATTCCACCGTGCTCACGAGTTCGGGCGGGACCGACGACCCACCCGACACGACCACCGAACAGGCCGAGAAATCGCGGCTCGCGAAGCTGGCGTCGTTGATCATCGCGATCAGCATCGTCGGAACTCCACTGACCACGTCGGCCCGAAAGCGTTCCGCCGCATCGAGAACCGCAGTCGGGTCGAAATACTGGATCAGACCGATGGACATTCTTCGCTGTGCGGCGCCGAGGACCAGGATGCCGCACCCAGCGGTGTGGAAGAGCGGCATCGCCGAGACCACCGAACCCCGTTCGGGGAATTGACCTCTCCGACTGACGAAATCGGCATTGTTGACCAGTCCTCGGTGATGCAGCAGCGCACCTTTGGGAACTCCGGTGGTTCCCGACGTGTACTGGATCTGCGCATTGTCGTCAGGAGAGACTTCCGGCAGTGCGCCCCGTTCGCCGGCCCAACCTCGAACCTGACGATCCCAGTCCTCGAAGTTCACTGCCAGAACTTCTGCTCCCGCAATCGAAATCGCCTCGGATGCCACCGCCGCCATGTCACCGCCGCGAAACTTTCCGGTGTGGAACAACCCGCGGGACTGGGACTGCGACAGGACGTACGCCAACTCCTCGGCGCCCAACGCCGGATTGGCAGTCACCAGAACCATTCCGGCGAGCGCGGCGCCGTACTGCAGAATCATCCACTCCGGAATGTTCGGAGCCCAGACCGTTATCCGGTCGCCGCGGTCGAACTGCGACAAGAGGTAGTGCGCGCACCCCTCCGCTTCACCCAGGAGTTCCGCAAAGGTCCAGGTGCGATCCGTCTCGGAGGCACCGGACAACGAATGCGATTGCGTCGGAACCACTTCTCTGATTGCAATCAGGTTCGGCGAGTCCGCGGCGCACTCTCGGAGCAGCCCGCCGACCGTTTGTTCCACTATCGGGTCCGACACGTCCGCGGGGAAGTACGACGTTTCGAGAACACTGCTCATCTCACATCCACTTTCTATCGTGAAGGGGTGTCGGATTCGGGGAGCGGCCCGCCTCCGTCTGGAATCTTGCGGCCGGAATCGCGGTACTGCACCGCGGCGTGAAATCCGTCGCGTTCGGCAAAATCCTTGAACCAGCGCCCTTCCGGCGAGTGGCGCGTGATTCCGTCGAACAGGGTTGCCAGCACCTGGGTACCCTGCAACCCCATGTTGTCGTACGCCTGATTGATCATCATCTTCTGCATTGCCAATTGATTGAGCGGGACACCGGCGATGCGATCCGCCAACGCCTCCACCGCAGCGTCCAGTTCGTCGGCCGGCACCGATTCGAGCGCCAATCCCCAATCGGCGGCGGTGACACCGTCAATGGTGTCTCCCGTCAACAACATTCGCTTGGCGCGTTGCGCCCCGAGGCGGTACACCCACATAGCTGTGGTCGGGCAACCCCAGACGCGAGCAGGCGGGTATCCGATGCGGGCGTCGTCAGCCATGATCAGCATGTCGCAGGACAGCGCAATATCGCTTCCGCCTGCGACTGCATGACCCTGAACTTTGCAGATGGTCGGCTTGAGCGATCGCCAGAGGGTGAAGAAGTCGTCGGTGTTCTGCTTCATACCCCGAAAGTCCTTGATGGGGTCCCACACCGGGCCTTGATTCCACTTTCCGTCGAGATCTCCTTCGGCGAACTTCTTGAGGTCGTACCCGGCGCAAAACGCCTTGCCTGCGCCTTGCAAGATGATCACGCGAACGTCGTCGTCGTCATTGGCCGCCGCAACTGCATTTCGGATGTCCGACGGCATCCGATCGTCGATTGCGTTGAGCCGATCGGGGCGGTTCAGGGTGATGTACGCCTTACCACCAGAGGTCTCGTATTTCAGGGTCGCAAAATCTGTCATCATCGGTCCTGTCGATCGAGCGCATTTCGAACGAAACGAGTTGCGCTAGTTCTGGGTGAGCAGCAGGCGAACTACGCCCGCCCATTGACTGATCGAACGACGCGCAGAGGCATCGCTCTTGTGTACCGCCCGGGACAACGCCAAACCACGGAGCATCAGCACGGTTAGATCTGCAATTTGCGAATAGTTCTCGGAAGCAACAATTTCAGGCCCGAACGCGTCATGGACAACTCGCTGCAAATCCCGCCCGGCGACGCGCTCCGATTCGCGGAGAACCTCCGCCAACACCGGATCCGTCCGAGCCGCCGACCACAGTTCGAGTTCCGCTTGGAACGGCGGCTGAGTCAACGCCGAATACAAAGCGGAGATCGAGTTCTCGATCGTATCCACCGACGGGTCTTGTCGAGACATCGCCGACCTCACCGCCGCCTCGTTCCGCACGACGATGTTCGACACCAACGCGGCAGTGAGCTCCTGCATATTCGGAAAGTGGTGCAGGAGAGCGCCCCGACTGACTCCGGCAGCCGTTTGAACCGACTGCGTCGTCAACGACGAATACCCGTCCGCTATCAGTAAATCCGTTGCCGCATCGAGAATCCGGTGGCGCGTGGCTTCGCGCTGCGCGTCACGCAGGGTCACGGTCACACCTCCAGTCTCTCGAGTGGCATGGCTCACAGTTTCACAGTCCATTCAGACTGTCAACGGTCGAAGACCTCCGGCGTACCCTCGATCCACCGGACCTCGGACTGATCGGAGCAACAAGTGAGGACCTCACCGCCGACCGTCTCGCTGACGCTCGATCAACTTGCCTCACGCGCCGCTTCACTGATCACCGACAACGGCCGATACATTCTCGGCATCGCGGGAGCCCCCGGAGCCGGGAAATCGACGGCTTCACAGGCAATTGCGCAGAAACTGGACTCACTCTGCACCGTCGTCGAGATGGACGGCTTTCACCTTGCCAATCGGGAACTCGACCGACTCGGCAGGCGTGGACAAAAAGGCGCTCCGGAAACTTTCGACGCCGACGGATACGCGGCGCTTCTACACCGCCTCCGATCCGAAGACTCCATTGTGTACGCGCCCGTCTTCGATCGCGAGATCGACGAATCAATCGGCAGCGCAACCGCTGTCGAGCCTCGAACGCCGTTGATCGTCACCGAGGGAAACTACCTCCTCCTACCAAACGGCAGCTGGCCACAAGTACGAGCGGCGATCGACACCGTCTGGTACCTCGAGGTTCCGGAGGCGACACGCACGCAGCGGTTGGTGAAACGCCACAGCCGCTTCGGGAGGAGTTCCGAAGCGGCCGCGGACTGGGTGAGACGGGTGGATCAACCGAACGCCGACGTAATCGCAGCGGCCAGGTCACGTGCGGATCTGATCGTGGA
Source organism: Rhodococcus sp. AQ5-07 (assembly GCF_009707305.1). Lineage (NCBI taxonomy): Bacteria > Bacillati > Actinomycetota > Actinomycetes > Mycobacteriales > Nocardiaceae > Rhodococcus > Rhodococcus sp. AQ5-07. The sequence goes on from NZ_CP046099.1 coordinate 4,349,972, forward strand.
GATCCGCACGTGACTGCCGAAGTTCGGCAGCTCCCCACACCCACCCGTCATCCAACTGAACGGCGAAGACTACGGTAGTTTGGATTAAAAACCCTGGTCAAGTCGATTTCCATCTCCATACATACGTACGTATGAATCCTCCTTCGGCCATCATCCTCGGGCAACAAACTCTACCGCTGGTCGCCGCCGTCAGTCTGTCTCCTCAGTGAAACTCGACAGTTGCGCAGCAAACAGATTCAGTACGTTTGCGGTTATTCGTTCGGTGAAAGGATCCCGGTGAATCAGTCCACTGACCCACTCGGTCGTCCCGGCATTGAAAACGGTTCCGAGACCGCGCTGATGTGTCGCCACCATTCCCGAACCGTATTCGAACTCGCGCAGATGCTCGGGGAGTTCTCTCCCATAGGCACTTTCGAAGATTCCCGACAACTCGGCGAAGGGCGCACCAATCGGAACGGTGCCGTTCCAGTTGTCCCGTGACCCCGAAACTGCCGGCGCCATTGCGATGATTTCCAGATCCTCTGGTGCACCGTCGACACCGGTGGCGTACGGCAGACCCTTCCTGAACGTGTAGTCCGCACCGTCCATTGCGAAGGCAGCAATACAGACCGGCGCGATTCCGAAGTTATCACCGTAATACAGGTCGGTTCCGTTCAATGCCCAATGGTCGGGCCGGTATACGGTAAAGCCGCCGGATGACCTCGGAGTTGTTGCGCCGTAACGGTTGTACACCCCCGCCATCGCGGTCAAACCCATCGTCCACGCGCCCGGCCGATCAATCTCGGGGGAATCCCATGCCGTGGTGACGCGGGTGGGGTCTACTTCTCGTATGGGATCGTCGAAGGGGTTCTTGTAACAAATCTGCGCGTCACCTTCGATGCGTACCTGCCACAGGAAGTTCCCGCCGAATCGCGCCAGGCCGCCTCCTCCTTCGACAAATGCGTCGAGACGATCACGCATTTCCCACGACCAGTACTCGTCGTGACCGACGACGACTGCACACGAATATCCGCGCAGCGCTGAAGGATCCTCATGTAGGTCGTGCTGGGTGATGTGGTGTACGAGAAACGCTTGCTCCTCCGCCCACACCGTGAACGGGCGTTCGTACGTCGCCCAGAATGCGTCGGCGTGATGGCGCGAGTATCCGTTCACCCAGGCCCATTCGTACGGCGGGTGCCGCGGAACCCATCCGATTCCCGGCATATCGGTGTGAATGTTTCGCGCTGCACCTTCGGGTTTGCGCAACATCCCGCGCGCGATGGGACGCTGCGTCGACGAAATCGGTGTCGCCACGTCGCCGAAACCGTCCGGGGCACCACGGAAATTGTTGGCTCCGCCCCAGTCGTTGTAGGCCAACATCGTGCTCGTGGTGTGGATGAGGACCATGTCAGCGTGCTCGGGTTCACGTGCCTTGACAATGAAGAAGCCCTCACGTTCGACGACCACACCTTCGTGACGCATTCGAACCAGGATCAGGTACATCCCCGAAGCCCAATTCGGTGCAACGGTGAAGGCAACGGATTCCGACCAATCACACCCGGTCGCATAGGCGTCGTCGGGCGTCGACTGTTGTTTTCCTGGTAGCCCGATGTACTTGACGATGCTCTGTGGGCGCGCGCCGTCACGCACCACCTCGATGTCGTATTCGTCAGCGGTGGTGTGGACCCGCACCGAGACGGTGTCACCGGCGAAGTAGGAGAACTTGTCTGCGTAGACCCAAATCTCAGGCGCTCCCGGAATCAATCCCGGCCGTTCGACAAAGCCACCAGGGGCCGACCACGCGGCAGCAGCGCCCGCGCGACGCGGACGGGTTTTCTCGATCATGGGGGTAACTCCGTGGATCGTCGTATTTAGGCGCATGGACTGGGAATGAGGGTGCCCGAGGTCGACCGAATTTCACTCGAAGTTGTCCCGGTGTTCTACGAAAGTGCCGAAACGTTTCGGCATAGTCAATAGCTCTGATGAAACGATTCGGCGAATTTTCTTCGACTGAACAATCGTCCGCCAGGTTCCCCCTGCTGAAACGATTGGGCGTTACTCTTGAGTAGAAACCGCCCAGCAACTAGAGGACGCGACCCCGATGATCACGCCGAACGTCCCGACGCTTCGCGATGTCGCGACAGCCGCCGGCGTCGCCGTGTCCACAGTTTCCTACGCACTCAACGGCAAGGGCAGAGTCGACTCGGCCACCCGGGCGCGTGTTCAAGAGGTTGCGGATCGCTTGGGTTACCGAGCCAATCGGTCGGCACAAAACCTTCGCTCGGGTCGAACCGCCACCCTCGGGTTGATGCTCCCGGCACCGGACGAGCCTTCCTCGGCCGAATACCTCAACTTCGACTGGTACGGCCGCGTGGCGACCGCCGCCACACAGGCAGCGTTCCACGCCGATCACTCACTCCTGTTGTTGCCGTCGATGAAAGACCCGAACGGACTGCGTCGCATCGAGATGGACGGTGTGATCGTCGTCGACCCGATGATGCACGACCCTCGCGTCGACATCTTGGAGAAACTCGGAATACCTTCTGTCGTAGTGGGTCCCGGCAACCCCGAGCAATTCGGATGGAGTATTTCGCCGGATCTCTTCGCCACGACCGAAACGCTCTTGAACCACCTCACCGAACAGGGCGCAACGGATATCCTTGTCCTCAATCCCGGAATGGATTCGGCATGGACTCGCGCAACGACCATCGCTTACCTCCAATGGTGCCGCATCCACGGCGTGTCGCCCCGAGCCGCCGACGACCTGGCGTCGTTCGAGGGCGTCAATTCCGTCGAACAACTCGTCGCCGCGGCATACACGGCGACTCACAAAGCACTGACATCCGAGAATCCCCCTGACGCGATTCTCTCGGTCATCCTCGGTTGCGCCCCCGCCGCTGCACGAGCGGCGCTCGATCTCGGCCTGTCAATTCCCGGAAGTATCTTGATCGCCCAGGACAGCGACGAGCCCGCTCTACTGATCTCCGATCCCCCGATCACCGCGGTCGACTTTTTTCCCGAAGAACAAGCGGCGTCGGCAGTGGAGGCACTTCTTGCACTGATCGACGGTGACGAACCCTCTGCGCCGACCCACACGCGTAGCGAACTACGCATACGAGCAAGCACCGCAAATTCGCTCACCCCATGAATTCACTCGGCACCGATAGACTGATTTCCTGACAATCGTCCGTCGCAGACCGAGAGGAATCAAGCCATCGCGCACCGCTCCCGCGACCGCTTGGCCAGGTACCTCGCCGTAGCGCTCGTCTGCATCTTCACGCTCGTGATCTCGGTCGCCAGCGCCTCCGGTCTCGACCGCGATGTCCCTCCGGTGCGCATCGCTTACGCCGCTGCCGCAGATACTTTCGGCGATCTGTATCTCCCACCCGGATCGGACGGCGACCTGCCAGTCGTCGTATTGATCCACGGCGGCGGCTGGGCGCAGAAGAGCAATCTGGAGTACGCGGGTGCGTGGGCAAAAACGCTGACCCCCTACGGAATTGCGGTCTGGAACATCGAATACAGACGTATAGGTGGGCAGGGCGGTTGGCCGACTACTCTTTCCGATACCGTTGCGGCGACCAACGCGCTTGCCGACATCGTTCAGGAAAAGGCCTCCGGGCGACTGGATTTGGGTCGCGTGCACATCGCCGGATACTCCGCGGGCGGACAACTGGCCGCGTGGGTCGCGTCGCGACCACAACAGGACACGGATGCTCCCGCGCCTGACCTCACCGTGCCGATTCGTTCGGCGACGATCATGGCCGGCGTCTTCGACATGACACTCGCCGCAACCGCGGGCAAAGATCGATTTGTTCGAAATCTTCTGGGCGGCATGCCGGTCGATCATCCTGACCGTTACCGCATCGCGTCACCGATCGAACATCTCCCCACCGGGCTCCCCGTCACGGCGATCCACGGACTCGGCGACAAGGTCGTGTCGGTCGAACAGAGCCGGCGCTATGCCCGTGCCGCACGAGCAGCAGGCGACGTGGTCGACCTGATCGAACTACCCGGCGTCGGCCACGGCGACTTCGGCAACCCGACAACCAACGCCTGGGCTATCACCAAGCAAGCAATAATCGATCACGTAAACACTCCTTGAGCAGGTGAAACCGTCTACTGTGAGCATGATCGCCCGCAAAAGGATTAGCTGAAACCAACTCCATGACGTACGGTGGGGTTATCAGAGGGCAGCCGTCAGTCAGGCAGCCGGTCGCTTCGCCCGGAACGACAGTTCCAATATTCGTTCCAGGGGCAGACTTCCAGTTCGGTGCAAATCCGCGCCTTTGATCACTACGCACTTTCATCAGTCCCGCAGATTGTTGACCAGGCCGAAGGCTCCGACAGAGTCCGCCGCCAATCGCGTACCGACTGCACCAGTATCAACATGCGCTACACACCGCACGGGTCCAAAACCCTTGCGGTTCAAAGGAATACCTTGTACAACACCATGATTCACCCCGACGACACGAACAACCAGACGAACAGTGTCCCGACAAACGGACTACGGATCCCGACCAATTCGGGCCGTCTCCGCGAACGGGCTCTCGAAATTGTCTGCACGCTCTACCGCTGCAGCACAGACGAAGCCGCCGACCTGCTGCTACGACATTCTCAGACCAACAACCTCAAGGTCACCAGCCTGATCAAGGCGCTTGTCGCCTTGATCGACGAGGACACCTCCGGCACCGGCTACGGAAGCAACAACGCGCTGGCGTCTCACTTCTGGCTTCGCGAGATCAGGAATCTCAGCCAGGCCCACCGACGCAGCGATCACTTTCACCGCCATCTCGTCGGCGCGTAACAGTCGCTGAACGACAACTGACCTGAAACGACAGCTGGGGCAGTACACGGAAATCGTGTACTGCCCCAGCTTCGTGTTTTCAGTTGTCAGGCGGAAGCCGATTCTCGGCAGTCAGGCGGAAGCCGATTCTCGGCAGTCAGGCGGAGGCCGATTCCTTGTTCAGGTCCTGCCGGACGTCTTCGGTATCCGTCGCCTCGTCCACATGCTGCGGAGCGAAGAGCAGGCAGACGATGCTCAGGATGCACATGCCGATCAGCAGTGCGATGACCGGCCAGATGCTGCCGGTTGCCTTGTACATCAGCGTCGACACCAGCGGAGACAATCCGCCGAAGATCGCGCCGGCACCCTGGTACGCCAACGAGATACTTGTGTAACGAGCCTGCGGCTTGAACATCTGCGAGAGAACGGCGGCGATCGGACCATACGTGGCAGCAAGCACCAGTCGCATGACCGCAAACGTCAGGAAGATCAGGAACACGGATCCGGACTTCAGCACCAGGAACTGCGGCGCTGCGAGTATTGCGACCGCAGCAAGACCCCAGATGACCACGCGGACGCGCCCCACCTTGTCGCCGAGCCACGCAACTCCCAGGGTCGCGATCAACTCGACCACTGCAGCGACACTGAGCGCGTTGAGAATCAGCGTCTCCGACAAGCCGACGTCGGGGTCGGTTGCGTATGCCGTGATGAAGGTCGTCACGAGGTAGTAGCCGCCGACTGCGACCGGCAGAATGCCGATACCGAGGATGATCGGACGCCAGTTGGTCACCAGCGCGTACTTGAGCGGCAGCATCTCCGGAACGTCCGCGGACTTCACCTCGGACTCGAAGACCGGGGACTCCTCGACCTTCAGGCGAACGACCAAGCCGACCAGAATCAGCAGTGCCGAGCAGAGGAACGGCAGACGCCAAGCCCACTCGCGCAGAGCGTCGTCGCCGAAGGTGGAGAGAATGCTGAAGAAACCGGTGGCAAGAAGGGCGCCGGCCGGGTTGCCCAGCTGAGCGAATCCGCCGTAGAAGGTCTTCTTGTCCTCGGGAGCATGCTCGACAGCCATCAGGACTGCGCCACCCCATTCGCCGCCAACGGCGAAGCCCTGGACGAAGCGGAGTACGACCAGCAGTAGCGGCGCCCAGAACCCGATCGACGCGTACGTGGGCAACATGCCGATGAGGAATGTTCCTGCACCCATCAGCGTCAGGGTGACAACAAGAGCGGTGCGTCGGCCCATCTTGTCACCGACATGGCCGAACACGATTCCACCAAGGGGGCGGGCGAAAAACCCGACGGCGTACGTCGCGAACGCCGCCGCAACGCCGGTCAGGCGATCGGTTCCGGGCGGGAAGAAGATGTCACCGAACACCAGGGCGGCTGCCGTGGCATATACGTAGAAGTCGTACCACTCGATGGTTGTACCGACGAAGGCTGCAAATCCCGCCTTGCGGGCCTTCACGATCTGTTGCTCTCGGTTCATTACTTTTCCTCGGTGGTCGAAGTGCTCGACAATAGGTGGTTATAACCTGAATGTGCGAGTTCGCCGTCGATCCAGGTCTCCCGGACCTCGATCTGCGCAATCGCGTCGGCCGGAACCTCGAGGAGATCCGCGCCCAGAATCACGAAGTCGGCCCGCTTGCCGACCGAGATGCTGCCAAGTTCCGCTTCACGGCCCAGCGCACGCGCGCCGTTGAGCGTGTGAGCCTGCAGTGCCTGGTCGGCGGAGATGCGGAGTGCATCGGAGCCGAGCTGATGGCCCTGACGCGTCACACGAGTGACGGCCGCCTGAATGGCCTCGAGCGGCTTGGGCTCTGCGACCGGGGCGTCGGAGCTGATGGTCACGGGAACCTCGGCAGCGATGAACTCCCCGAGCGGGTTGAACCGCTCGCCCGGAGTGCCGATCGCCGCGGTGACGCCCTCACCCCAGTTGTAGTAGTGCTGCGGCTGGTTCACCGGGTAGACACCGGCCAGGTTCATCCGGGCGATCTGCTCGGCAGTCGGGAGTCCGCAGTGCTCGATGCGGTGACGCGCGTCGGCGTCGGGGTGAGCCTTCTGCGCTGCTTCGATGGCGTCGAGCACCATGTCGATGGCGGTCGGCGACTGTGCGTGTGTGGCGGTCTGCAGACCCACGGAGTGTGCCTTGGCAATGAGCTCCGAGTAGTCCGCCGGCTCATGGTAGAGCTGCCCGGTGCGGCACGGGTCGCCCACGTAGCCGTCGGGGAAGTATGCGGTCCAGCCGCCGAGAGTGCCGTCGGCGTAGAACTTGATGCCGCCGAACGCGAGCCGCGAATTGCCGAAGGCGCCATGCATTCCCGTGTCGATGACGTGATCGAGGAGATGGCTGAGCATGTACATGCTGACACGCGTCTTGAGCTGATCCTGCTCGGCCAGACGCAGGTACATGTCGAATTCACGACGCGTCACCTGGCAGTCGCCGATGGTGGTGACGCCGCCGGCCAGGAACTTGTCCTGAGCGACCGACAGCTGGCGAAGGTGCTCTTCCGGCTCGTCCTCGAGATGGAAGTTGGGTCCGTGATGGCCGACCTTCACACCGTTGACACCGGTGAGGATGTTGCACGCGGCGTCGGACAGCTCGCCCGTCAACTCGCCGTCTGCATCTCGGAAGAACTCGCCACCGGCCGGGTTCTCAGTGCTCGCATCGATGCCGTGCTTGTCGAAAGTGAAGGAGTTGACGACGCCGCCGTGACCGCTCGCGTTCATGAGGTAGACCTCGCGATCGGTGGCCACCTGATCGAGCTCTTCCTTGAGCGGATGACGCCCTTCGATCAGGTTGCGGTGCTCATAGCCGTATCCGCGAATCGGGACACCTGCAGGAGCTGTGAGTGCCGCTTCCTGAAGCAGGGCAATGATTCCGGGAATCGAGTGCGCCTTCTCCGGCCCGCAGTCCACCCAGCTGAGCATCTGTCCGTACATCAACGGGTGCGCGTGCGGATCGACGAATCCGGGGACGACGGTGGCGCCGTCGAGTTCGACCACCGCGGTCGTGCGAGTGCTCAGGCGTCGCGCCTCCGTGCGGCATTCCTCGAGTGTCCCCACCGCGGCAAAGCGGTTTCCGAACACCAGGAACGCTTCGGCTCCCGCCGTGCTGTCGTCAACGGTGTGGATCTTGGCGCCGGTGAAGATCGTGGCGGTGGCGTCGAGCGGCGAGGCTTCGTGCGTGTGCAACTTGCGCATGGTGGTCCTTCGTCGAGATGGTGGTGCAGGTCACTGCGTGTTGAGCGAAAACTACGCCCTGACCTGGAGCTATGCAATGCATCAAAGTTTCAGACCAGGTGGTACACAACTTTTTTGTACAAGTTTTCGAGCATTTCTGCACTTATCCACATCATCTATGCCCACATGCGACTGTTCTAATAGGAAGCTCATACAGAAAAATCTCTGGAAAAGTTGGGGCATCCATGACGGTCGATCTCGATTCCAAGCTCATAGCTGCTCTTCAACGCAATGGGCGAGCGACGTACCGCGAACTGTCCGTGGCGGTCGATGCCCCACGCGCGGCAGTGTCCACCAGGGTGCAGGCACTACTCGACTCGGGAACGGTGTCCGTGGTTGCCGTCGCACACCCCGAACTTCTCGGCCTGAAGGCACTCGCACACGTGTCGATCGCCGTGTCCGGACCGATGACCCCGGTACTGGACGCGTTGATCGGATCCGAGGCTGCGGTCTACATCTCGGCAGTCAGCGGGCAGTACAACGTGATCGCAGAACTTCGGGTGCCCAGCCACGACGATCTGTACCGCGCCATCGCCGAACTCCGCTCACAGCGTGGCGTCAGATCCGTGAGCACGCTGGTCTACGTCGACGTCATCAAGGGAATCTTCATGCCCGAAACCGCTTTACAAGCCGACATCCGACTCGATTCGACGGACGTCACCTTGATCGAACTGCTCGAACGCAACGGGCGCATGCCATTTCTCGAGCTGGCCGAACACACCGGCCTGTCGCCGAGCGCTGTGCGCAATCGCGTCAATCACCTGATCGCGAGCACGGCACTGCGCGTCGGCGCTGTCGTCAAGCGGCGAGGTGGTGGCCGGACGCTGGCGATGGGCATCGGCGTCAATCTGGGCTCACGGGACGACAACGCGGTATCGGAGATCGAGTCCCTGCCCGGAATCGAATTCCTCGCGCGGACCCTGGGACGGTACGACGTGATCGCGACGGTCGCCGCCAACTCGTCCAACGACCTCCATGCCCTGTCCGAGCGAATCCGGGGCATCGACGGTGTCAGCGGCTTGGAATCGTGGGCGCATCTCGAGGTCTTCAAGGAGCACTACGCCCGCAGCCTGGACGTACGCGGATAATTCCCAAGTCATTGACCCACTCGTGAGAGCACGCTAACCTCGGACAAAGTCATTGACTCACTTACCCGAGGTGGCACACATGTCCGACTCCGGACGCAAGGTAGACATCGTCGCTGCGGCGATCGAGGAGGCGATATCGACCGGCCGATGGCCCGTCGGATCGAAACTCCCGCCGGAGACCGCACTGGTGGAGGAATTGGGAGTCGCCCGAAACACCATGCGCGAAGCGGTACGGGCGCTTGCACACGCCGGAGTTCTGTCCGTTCGTCACGGTGGCGGCGTGTACGTCATGGCGGCGTCGCCGGTCGAAGGACTACTCGGGCGCAGGCTCGCCAGAGGTGACGTTCTCGACGTACTGAGCCTGCGACGCGGACTCGAAGTCGAAGCCGCGCGACTTGCAGCGCAGCGCCACACCCCCGAAGATCTCGCGCGGATACATGCAGCCTGGAATGCCCACCCCGGTCACGTCGGCGGCTTCACTGTCGAAGCCGGCATGGCCCTGCACCTTTCGATCGTCGAGGCGTCCCACAATTCCGCACTGATCGACGTCTACCGGGGAGTCCTTGCCGCCGTGACGGATTCGCTGTCCGCCGTCAGTGTCGGTCCAGGTTTCCACGTCGACGAGCACCGACCCTTGATCGCTGCCATCGAGGAACGCAACCCCGACGAAGCAGCGCGCGCGGCGGGCGCAGCGCTCGATACGGTCATCGACGCAGTCGAAAGGAGCTTGGCGTGAATCAGGGAAACTGGAACGGTACGACCTATTCGCCTCTTGCCGAGCAACTCTCACCGGCATCGACGGAGGCACTTCGCTCGATCGGGCATGTGAGCACGGTGTACGACGTCTGCGCCGGAACCGGGAACTTTGCGCTCCCGGCGGCTCAGTCAGGCATGACGGTCCACGCACTCGACCTCTCCGCCAGCCAGCTCGAGGTCGCACGCGAACGCTGGATTCCCCACCCCGACACTACCCAACCCACCTTCACGATCGGCGATGCGCAGTCTTTACCCTGGCCGAATTCGAGTGCCGACGCCTGCGTCAGCATCTTCGGGATCATCTTCTGCCCCGACCCCTCGATTGCCCTCGCAGAGATGATGCGGGTGACCCGGCCAGGCGGAAAGATCTGCGTCGCGACGTGGTCGGAGAACGGGTGGGCAGCAGCACTCCGCAGAGAGGCCGCCTCGGCGTGGAATGGCATCACACCACTACCGACGACATGGTCGAGCTCGAGCGAATTCGAGAAGGCAGCAGCTGGATTGGAGTCGGTGAGCTCGGCCTCCCACCTGATCGAGTGGCAACTACCAGCCGGATCGGATCCCGTCGAGGAACTGTGCGACCAGGCACCGGCGTTGAAGAACTTTCGCGAGGCCGTTCGAAGCACAGGGAATTGGGCTTCGATGTCAGCGCACCTCCGCTCGACGCTCGAGCCCTATCTCAGGTCGAGCGCGGCCGGCCCCGTCGCCACCAGCGAATACATCCTCCACGTTGGCACTGTCCCGAACTCTGACACCGCGCTCTTCCGAACGCGCGGGTAACCCTTTTGGCCGGATACGGTCTCTTCACCGTCCACCGACCCGAAGAGGCCCGCTCGATGTCCGAATCGAACTCCCTGCCCGAATTGAAGCAAGCATCGCAGCAAGCATCGAAACAAACCTTGTCCATGACCGTCCTCATGACGCCGGACATGTCCAATTTCTCGGGCAACGTTCACGGCGGAACGATTCTGAAGTTTCTCGACCAGGTCGCCTATGCGTGCGCGAGTCGATACGCCCAGACGTACGTCGTGACCCTGTCGGTGGATCGTGTGGTGTTCCGCGAACCGGTGCATGTCGGAGAACTCGTCACGTTCAGCGCTTCGGTCAATTACACCGGGCGCACCTCGATGGAAATCGGAATACGCGTCGAAACCGAAGACATTCTTCTCGGAAAATCTCGACACACCAATAGTTGCTACTTCACGATGGTCGCAATGGGCAGCGACGGAAAACCGGCCGAGGTACCCCAACTCCGGCCGACCGGAACAATCGCGAGGCAGCGATTCGAGGCCGGTCGTCGGCGTCGTGAACTGCGCAGAGAGAACGAGCTTCGTGAACAGTCCATCCGGGCCGCGGTTCGGGACTTAACGCCCGAACACGATGACTAAATCCAGTCAAATTTAAGTTATAACCTTATGCATTAAACTGATCGAGTGACTTCGAAGGCACGGGAAAACTATGACGTTGTGATTGTCGGCGCGAGCATCGCAGGATGCGCGGCCGCAATCATGTACGCCCAGCAAGGTCTGCGGATAGCGCTTCTCGACGCTCGCTCCGACATCCGGGCGCACAAAGTCCTGTGCACTCACCACCTACAACCCTGCGGTGCCCCGATCTTGCAACGACTCGGCGCCACGGAAAAACTGCTCGCCCTGGGAATGGTGGAAACCGTTCCGAAATTCTGGACCCCGTGGGGAATGATCACCCCTGATGCTGCAGAGAACTCACCGCCGCCTGGATTCAACGTCCGAAGGGAAACTCTCGACCCCCTCCTGCGCCGACTCGCGAACGACTACCAGAACGTCGACCTTCTTCTCGGACATCGTGTTTCCGGACTACTGACCACGAACGGCACTACTGCAGGCGTCTACGGCACCGAACAGGGTTCGGCCTTCACTGTCGAAGCACGATTGACCGTCGGAGCAGACGGCAAGGATTCGACCGTCGCACGATCCGCGCGTTGCGACTCGGTGAGTGCGTCCAACGGGCGCTTCAGCTACTTCGCTCAACTCTCCGGACTCGAACGACCCGACGGAGAATCTTCATTGTCGTGGTTCATGGATCCCGACGTCGCCTATCTGCTCCCCAACGACGGCGGAATCAGCGTGCTGGTCGTCTTCCCTGCCCTCGACAAGCTCGGCCCGTTCACTGACGACCTGTCTACTGCTTTCCTCGCGTACGCCAACGCATTACCCGGCGCTCCGCCCGTTCGCCGAGAGCACATCGTCGGGAAGATCGTTGGTACCAAACACTTCTCCACAATCCTCACCGACCCGGTAGGTAACGGGTTCGCACTCATCGGCGACGCCGCGGCAACCAACGACCCGTTATGGGGCATCGGATGCTCGTGGGCACTGGAGACCGCTCAGATGCTGGTCGACGCGACCGCCCAAATGCTGACGGAGACGACGTCACACACACTCGACTCGCATCGGAACGTGAACGCTGCCTTGGCCGAATACCGCAGTGCCAGAGCGAGTATGACGAAACACATCGATTACATGAGCGGTTACGCCGGTGGGCGAAAGTTCACCGCGATCGAACGTCTGCTCATCTCCGCGGCCACACATGACCACGACGAAGCCCAAAGGTTCTACTTGTTCGGTTCCCGGTTGATACCCGCCGAGCAGTATCTCTCGACTCGCTCGGTCGCGCGGGCAGCACAAAAACATCTCAGACACCGTCTGCGTCGTAGATCTGTGGCCGGGACGTAATCTGCCAAGCGTTTTTTCGGCGCCGGCAACGGGGAACCCTCCGATCGCAACCGAGCCGGAGGAGCGACCATGCGTGCACACATCGCCATTCCGAGTGAATCGACTTGTCACAGGTACGTAGTCGCCGTCGCCAGCTCCACCTTCGCCGAATCGGTCATCTGGTGCGACGGCCCCGCGTTCGACGCAGTACTCGTTCTGGGCAGCGAGATTCCGCAGCACAGTGGCCACCGAGCCGTACTCGCCTGGAATCACTACTTCGGGTGGGCGCTCGGCGTGGAAACGACACCGGATACGTCGTTCGCCGTTGTCGAATGCCTCGGTATCGGGAGAATGCCGGACCCGGAACTGTGCGCCGACCGCGCTGTCGAGTTGATTGCCCAGGCGGGTAGTTAAGGAACTCGTCGCGCGGCGCGCAATCCAGCGGGCATAGGATCGAGCGCGAGTTTCGCACGCCCGACGAAAGAGAGCCCGACATGGACCCGGTGAACAGGCCTGCCGGTCAGCTGGCTCTCGAGAACGAACCGGACGGCAGGGCGACTTTGCGGGCGCGTCAGACGCCCCGCAGTGAGCGTCGCAAAATCGGGAAGGGCCTGCGCAAGCGAGTAGCACGATCGTCGCTTGGTGATTGGACGCCCCCGCCCAACCGACGCGATCCGGTCGATCAGGTCAACACGGCACACGAGGGAAGACTCGACTGGTTGGTTCCGATTCGTGTAGGACGCATGGTCGCTTCACCGTACGGTTTCCTGCGCGGTACCGCCGGCTTGATGGCAGAGGACATGGCGCAGCTCCCGTCCACCGGCATCACTCCCGTCATCTGCGGGGATGCGCACGTCGGAAACTTCGGGTTCTACGGGTCCCCGGAACGTGAACTTGTCATAGACCTCAACGATTTCGACGAAGCACATCCGGGCCCCTGGGAATGGGACCTGAGAAGGTTGGCTGCGAGCATCTGGGTGGCCGGGCGGCAGAACGGTCTCACCGAAGCTCAATGCGAAACAGCGACAACCTCGTGTGTGTCCGCATATCGCCTCCACTTGGCAAAGCTTTCCGAGCGTCCACTGTTCGATCGCTCCTTCGACCGGGTCGATCTCGACGGACTGACCGACCACGTCACTGATCCCGGGTTGCTGGCCGAGATCCGCCGCGCCGCGGAGCGGGCACGACGGCGTACGAGCGATCACGCGGTTCCTCGGTTCACTGTCGAGGATCACGGACGGCGCCAGTTGGTCGAAAACCCGCCGCTCACAACACGACTCACGCCGCAGGACACCGACTTCCTCCTGGAGGGTCTGGACGAGTATCTCGAAACCCTTGCACCACACTGGCGCCGAGTCGTCTCGGGATACAACGTCATCGACGTTGCGCACCGGGTTGTCGGAGTCGGAAGCGTCGCTCTGCGTGCATACGTCGCCTTGTGCGAAGGGAGCATCCCGGACGACGTCATCTTCTTGCAGCTCAAGCAGGCTCGCCGATCCGTCGTCGCCCCCTTCGTGCACGGCGACTCGGCCTGGCACGACCATCAAGGACGACGCGTCGCGGAATACCAGCAGGCTCTCCAGACAGTCAGCGATCCACTGCTCGGGTGGTGCACCGTGGACGACCGCCAGTACTACGTCCGTCAGTTCCGGAACATGAAAGGTTCTGTGGACCTGAACAATATCGATGCAGCAGCCTTGACCGACTATGTCGCGATCTGCGGTCGCCTACTGGCCAAAGGACACGCACGAACCAGTGGCGCGTCACTGATTTCCGGTTACCTGGGAACCTCGGACACGGTCGACACCGCCCTCACCCGGTTTGCTCGGCTCTACGCCGATCAAACCGAACGTGACCACGACGCTCTGTGCCGGGCGGTATCGGCCGGTACGATCGCCGCGGAGCCGGGAATCTGATCCCTCACGCCGCGACGATCCTGCCCTGCTCGAACTTCACTCCTCCCCAGATTCCGGTCTGGCCAGTGGCAGAGGCGAATTCGCGACACGATTCCGCAATCGGGCACCTGTTGCACACGTCGGTCGCGTAGTCGTATCCTTCGGACGGAAAGGGAAACCAGCGGTCCGGCTCGGGGTCTCCTCGACATTCCGCCTGCCACCAGGTTCGGTCGTCCGAGATCGGCAGAAGCTCAGCCAGATTCGAGATTTCGTCAGCGCACATCACTTACTCCTTTCGACCGTCACGTCCGACTCAATTCACGCCAGATCTTCTGCTGCACTTTCTCGATGCGTCGAGGTGCCTTCGGTTCCCACAGCAGCCGCATGCCGGCCTCAGCCGGTGTGCGATCCGCTTTGCGCTGATTGCAGGAACTGCAGCACGCCACCAGATTCCCCCACGTGTTGGGCCCGTTGCGGCTTCGCGGCTGGACGTGGTCGATGGTCGTTGCTCTGGCGGCGCAGTACGCACATTGACGACCGTCCCGGTCGAAGATGCCGGCGAAGGTCGCTCGGCTGGAATCGGTGACCGTAACCCGGTGGGCGACATACACGTACTCGGCAAGCAGGATCGTCCGAGGCAGTGGGATCTCGACGTGCTTGGAGCGCACCGGAAATATCGGGATCACGTCTTCGGTGGACTGCGCGGAACCGGTGGCGATCAGGACGACCGCACGATCGGCGCTCACTTCACCGAGGTACTCATACGTTGCGTTGAGTACCCGGACGGACCGGTTCATCCAACTGTGAGAAGCGGCGGTAGATGCGCGGTTCGGGTTCCGCATGAGACGTCTCAGTTCATGTCGAGGAGTGGAACTCCTGGACACGAGGACGGGTCAGGAGCAAATACAAGAAACGGGGAACGGCATATATCCAGCGCCACTCTGTTCCCCGAATGCAGGAAGGGAAATGCCGCGGGGTGAGTGCCCGCGCAGGTGCAACGCTTGCTTCGAGTCGCGCATGCCTGTCCCTTCCACTTCTTGTTCTCTTCACCGACGATTGCCGGCGCCCATCATCACACGGAAGGCATCCTCAGCGATATTGATTTATCAGGCCGGAATAGCCGTCCAGCAAAGGCCGCGGTTTGACGCCGGAACACGCGGCTTGATCGAATGAGCCATGACTTCGTCGTACATCGACCTACGCTCGGACACCGTCACCAAGCCTGATGCGGAGATGCGGAAGGCGATGGCTGACGCCGAGGTCGGTGACGACGTCCTCGATCACGACCCGACCATGGCGGCGCTCGAGGAAGAGGTCGCACATACTCTGGGCTTTCCGGCGGCCTTGTGGGTACCGAGCGGATCGATGGGCAACCTGATTGCGCTGATGCTGCACCTTCGCCGCGGCGATCAGTTCCTCGCACCGGAACACTCTCACGTCTTGGGGTCAGAGTTGGGCACCGCTGCTTGGCTCGCACAGGGAATGCCGATGGCGCTGCCGCACGACGGCGGACCCGGACGTCCCAGTCCCGAGACCGTCGTGAAGGCGGCGGGCTCCCCCGGCCCGTACTTCACGTTGAACACCACGCTGCTCTGTCTCGAGAACACCCACAATTTCGCCGGCGGCGCCGTCATGAATCCGACGGAGTGGACGAAACTGGTCGACGCGGCGAGATCACGCGGCTTGAAGATTCATCTCGACGGCGCCCGCCTCTGGAATGCCGCTGCTGCACTCGATGTTTCGCCCACCGAATTGACTTCCGGCGCCGATACCGTCCAGGTGTGCCTGAGCAAGGGACTCGGTGCGCCGGTCGGCTCGATTCTGGCCGCATCACCTGAATTGATCACCGAAGCCCGAAGGATCCGCAAGATGCTCGGCGGCGGCGTTCGTCAGGGCGGGGTGCTTGCCGCAGCCGGCATCGTCGCGCTTCGCTCACAAGCTCGCCTGTCCGACGATCACGACAATGCGCAACGCCTGGCGTCGGGCCTTCGTGAACGCGGTTGGGCTGTCGACGAACCCGCAACCAACATCGTTCTCGCCGCCACAGCCGATCCGTCGGCCACCGTTGCTCAGCTCGCCGCTGTCGACGTCGGTGCAGTCACCGTCGCCGGGAAGGTTCGGTTCGTGACACATCGAGACGTGAGCACTGCCGACATCGACGAAGTTCTGTCCCGACTAGCCGCCTGAGCTACACCATCAGCGGTTGAACCTCCTGCGCGACAAGGCGAATGAACTCGCGAACGTCCGGCTCGTCAACGGTCGGTTGGAGTACCACGGTGGTTGCACCCGCGTCCACCCATCGCACTGCTGCGGCCGCAACGTCGGCCGCGGTCCCCACGGCAATCGCTTCCTCCGGCGACTCGCACCCTGACGCTGCGGCCTCGGCAAGGGCGCGCTCACGACCGCTGGAACCAAATGCACAGATGACGTAAACGACCACCTCGAGATCCTGCGCTCCGATATGAGCGATCGCCCGGCGAACGCCTTCCGGGGTCGTCCCACCCGAGAGCACGGTGCCCTGCGCCAACTCACCACTGAGCGCCAAAGTCTTTGGCCCCGTGGCACCGACGAGCAACTGCGGCACCTTCTCGGGCGGCCACGCCAGCTTGACGTCCGTGAGATTCACGTATCGACCGGATACCGTCACCGACTCACCGCGCAGTAATCGCTCGAGTGCTCCGAACTGCTCCCGGAGGAGGGTCAACGGCGATTCGACCTTGGCGCCGATCTGCCGCATCCAACTCTGAACGCCGTGACCGAAGCCAACCCGCAGTCGATCCGGATGAACTCTGGCCAGCGCCGAAATCTCCATCGCCGTGATCGCGGTGTTGCGCATCGGAGTCGGCAGCACACCGATCGCTACTCCCAGGCGCGTGGTTTCGGCCAATACAGTTGCAGCAGTGGCTATTCCTCCGCCGAAGAAGCAGTCCTCCCACAGCCAGACCTCGTCGATACCGACTTCGTCGGCATACCCCGCATGCCGAACCAGATCTTCCGGGGATTGCTCCGGGCGCAGGACCACGGCAATCCGTGCGGCGCTCATGCCGTCACCAGAAACGCAGCGATCTCGTCAGCTGTTCGGCGACCCTGTTCGCGTCCCAGTTCGGCTGCCGGGCGCCTTGTCGCCGGCGAGAGAGAGTTGGTTCCGATCGCTTCCACGACGGCGTCGTCGGCGAAGATCGCCAGTACCCGTGACTGCGTCATCGCGTCGATTTCCTCTCGTAGGCTGCCGCCCAGCAGATTCGGGGCGGGATCGGCAGCAGGTGAAAGAACCACGACCACATCGCAGTCGGCAGCCAAATGAACATTCGAGCCACTTGCCATTCCGCCGTCCATGTACCGGTCGCCCTCGATCATGACTACCGGCCACACCCCTGGTACGGCGCAACTTGCTCCGACTGCGTCGATCAGTTCTACGCCGTCAGCACTGCCGAACACCCTCAACTCACCGGTTTGTGCGTTGATCGCCGGGATGCGCAACTCCCGCTCGGGCCACAACCGATTGGGCAGCCTTGCCTCGATGACCGCACGACGCACGGCGGGTTCGACGGTGTCGGCGGCCATCGCTGCCTCGCCGAGCGCACGAAGTTGTTCGGACCGATCCGCGGAGCCCGCGATCGCGTCGACGAACATCTGACCGAGGACCTCGACATCTACCTCCGGATCGATCTCACCGGTCGCAGCGGCCGTTTGTGCGTCGAAAAGCTCCTGAAGTGTCGCGCCGCCCGCAATCTGAGCAGTCACGGTGGAACCTGCAGAAGTGCCGATCAATACGTCCGCTGCCAGCAGCGCTGCGGCAGCGTCCGGCGATTTGTCCTGAACGCCCAACAGAAAACCGGTTTCCCAGGCGATTCCCGCAACGCCGCCACCGGCAAGTACCAACCCCAATTTCACGCCGTCCACCTCTCGTCGATCACGATCCGTGCCCGAAGTCGACGTTAGACCTACTCTGAAGTGATGTTCATGCGCAGCGCAAAGACATTTGTTCCCGACGCACTCCGCGGGTTGATCGCATCCACCGACGACATCGCGTGGAACCCCGATCCCGGATACCTCACTCGTGCACAGCCCCTTCCGCGCGGGCGAGTCGCGCTCGTCTCCGGCGGCGGCTCGGGTCACGAACCCATGCACGCCGGATTCATCGGCGAAGGAATGCTCACGGCCGTCTGTCCCGGGTTGATCTTCAGCTCACCCAACGCACTGCAGATCCATGAAGGATCCAAAGCTGCCGACGCCGGTGGCGGCGTCCTGCACATCGTGAAGAACTACACCGGCGACGTGATGAATTTCGGTATCGCACGGGAACTACTCCGCGAGGACAAGATCGACACGGACGTCGTCTTGGTCGACGACGACGTCGCGACCGAACGCGCAGACGGTAGCGGCCCGGGGCGACGCGGCACTGCGGCAACGATCGTGGTGGAGAAGGTCTGCGGCGCGTCGGCCGCCCGCGGTGACGACCTGGCCGAGGTGACCCGGATCGGACAACACGTCGCGCACTCGGCTCGCAGCATGGCCGTCGCTCTTCGCCCATGCACCTTGCCGGGGGCTGACGAGCCGTCGTTCGACCTACCGGACGGGCAGATAGAACTCGGTATCGGAATCCACGGCGAACGCGGCACAGAACGCGTGGACGCCCTGCCCGCACCGGAATTGGTGCGACGGCTGACGGATCCGATCATCGAGTCCCTGAGTCTCGCCGAAGGTGATCGCGTCATCGCCGTCGTCAACGGCCTCGGCGCCACCCACCCAATGGAGCTGCAACTGCTGTTCGCCGAACTCGGAGACTATCTGGCCGACCAGGGAATTCACATCGAGCGGACGCTGATCGGAACGTTCGTCACTGCATTGAACATGGCCGGAGCATCCATCACCCTTGTTCGCACAAACAAAGAAATCCTCGAATTATGGGACGCGCCAACAAAAGCGCCCGCCTGGCCGAATGCTATGGCACGTGAGTACAGCGGCATGGGCAAGCGTGAATCATTCGGTCCCACATTCACACCCGACACCTCACGCACTGCCGAAGGCAGCTTCGTCGGCGGCTGGATTGCGGACTGGGCCGCGAAGGTACTGGAGCAGGAACCTGCCCTGACCGATCTCGACCGACGAGCAGGAGACGGCGACTTCGGGACCAACATGGTGGCCGCACTGGATCAGCTCGACATCTCGGCGATCCGTGACACCTATTCCACTGCAACGATATTCGATGCAGTCTCCCAGGCGTACCTCGGTCACGCCGGCGGTACGTCCGGCGCGTTGTTCGGCATCTGGTTCCGGCATTTCTTCCGCGTCGCCGCAGAATCAGCGGACTCCGAACTCGACCTCGGTGCGATCGCGACTGCAGCACGGGCGGGGCTCGACAACATCACCTCGCTCGGCGGCGTACGCGTCGGCGACAAGACGATGGTCGACGCGATAGTTCCGGCGGTCGAGTCGTTGGAGCAATCCGTGAACTCGGGAGCCGATCGGGACGCTGCTCTGGCCAGCGCAGCGGCAGCGGCGGCGGCCGGCTCGGAGTCGACCGAAACCATGCTCGCGAACCGCGGACGTGCAAGTTATGTGGGCGAAGCCGCTCGCGGAGTGGTCGATCCGGGAGCGCTACTCATAGCGTGGTTCTTCGCTAGTGCAGTGGGTCACTAGCGAGCACTTCGGAGCTGTGACTAATCTGGCAGCCACAGCACATCGTTTGTGAGGGCCCGTGGGCAAAAGCACCGGTCTCACACACCACACAGGAGCAGCCCATGCTGAGCACCATGCAAGACGCCCCCCTCTCCATTGCTCAACTTCTCCGCCACGGTGCCTCCGTTCACGGCGCTTCCGAGGTTGTCACGTGGACCGAGTCCGGCCCGCGCCGTGTGTCATACGCAGACGTCGGCAAGCGCTGCGCACAGCTTGCGCACGCCCTGCGCGGACTCGGTGTCGAGGGTGACGAGCGAGTCGCCACGTTCATGTGGAACAACTCCGAGCACCTCGAGGCGTACCTGACGATCCCCTCGATGGGTGCTGTGCTCCACACGCTGAACATTCGCCTGTTCCCCGAGCAGTTGATCCACGTCGCCAATCACGCCGAGGACCGCGTGATCATCGTCGATCCGTCCCTGATTCCGCTTCTCTCTCCGCAGCTTCCGTCGCTGACAACCGTCAAGCACATCATCGTCACCGGTTCCTCCACTGCGGGACTCGAAGCTCCCGAGGGCGTGCAGGTTCACACATACGAGGGCTTGATCGCCGATCAGCCAACCGAGTTCGACTGGCCCGAGGTCGACGAACTCAGTGCTGCCGCAATGTGTTACACGTCCGGCACCACGGGCGACCCCAAGGGCGTCGTCTACTCCCACCGTTCGATCTACCTGCACTCCATGCAGGTCTGCATGAGCGACGGCCCCAACCTCGCGCAGGGCGATCGTGCACTCGCCGTAGTGCCTCAGTTCCACGCCATGTCGTGGGGACTTCCCTACGCTGCGTTCATGATCGGCGCCTCGCTGATCATGCCCGATCGCTTCCTCCAGCCTGCTCCGTTGGCTGCGATCATCGCCAGCGAGAAGCCGACGTTCGCCGCGGCCGTACCCACCATCTGGCAGGGCCTGCACCTCTACCTCGAGCAGAACCCACAGGACATCTCCTCGATGCGTGAGGTTCTGATCGGCGGCTCCGCTGTACCGCCTGCCCTCATGCACGCATTCGAAGCCGACCACAACGTCTCCGTCCTGCACGCCTGGGGCATGACCGAAACCTCCCCACTCGGATCCGTTGCCCGCCCGCCGGCCGGTGTCACCGGCGACGCGATGTGGAAGTACCGCTACTCTCAGGGCCGCTTCCCGGCATCCGTCGAGGCACGTCTCATCGACGATGACGGCAAAGTTGTTGCACACGACGGCGTTTCCGTCGGCGAGCTCGAAGTGCGCGGCCCCTGGATCACCGGGTCGTACTACGGCGTCGATGCGGAAGACAAGTTCAACGACGGCTGGCTCAAGACCGGTGACGTCGGATCCATCACGGCCGACGGCTTCCTGAGCCTGTCAGACCGCTCCAAGGACATCATCAAGTCCGGCGGCGAATGGATCTCATCGGTCGACCTCGAGAATGCCGTCATGGGTCACCCTGACGTCACCGAAGCTGCCGTCATCGGCGTGCCGGACGAGAAGTGGGACGAGCGCCCGTTGGTCGCGGTTGTTCTGCGCGCCGGATCCGAGACCACGATGTCCGAACTCCAGCAATATCTTTCGGACAAGGTCGCCAAGTGGCAGCTCCCCGAGAACTGGGCTGTGGTTCAGGAAGTTCCGAAGACGAGCGTCGGCAAGTTCGACAAGAAGCGCCTGAGGGCCGACTACCACGAAGGCGGACTCGAAGTCACTCGCCTCTGACACGGAGTGAATGCTGAAGTATGAATACTGAAGGTGGGCAACAGGTTTTCACTCTGTTGCCCACCTTCGTTTAACGAGCAATGCGCTTTACGGACGATAACCGACCGTGTGAAAAGCGATGTCGACGTACTTCTGCGCCAATTGCGTCGGCGACATCGGCCCGCCGGTCTGGAACCAACGCGGCAGTGACTGCGCCATACCGAGTATGGCCCGGACGGTCTCTTCGGTGTCGGTGACCGCGAAATCTCCCGATGCCACACCGTCGTCGACGATCCTGCGCATGAGCAACTCGAGCCGCTTACGACTCGCGGCGTATCGACTTCGGCTTTCCGGTGAGACATGCCGAATCTCGGTGTCCAACGCAGCATGCCGCGACCGGTGGGTCATGTAGAGAACAATTGCCTCCACAACCAAGGCGAAGCGTCGTACCGGATTTTCGCCGGCTTCCACCTCTGCCGCTTCGGTTCTGGTATTCAGCTCACTCATCGAGATCTCGAACAGAGCGACGAGGACTGCCTCTTTGTTCGCGTGGTGATAGTAGAGCGCGGGAACGGTTACCCCGACACGGTTGGCAATCTGCCGCACCGTCGTGCCGTGGTAACCGTTCTCGTCGAACAGCTCGAGCGAAGCCATCAGGATGTCGGTCATCACCAGCGGCGGGAAAGTCCTCCAGTCCACTGCCACCGAATTCACGGGCTCCACCTCGCCAGTCATGAATAGCCGAAATTACCGCGGTGCCATACGGATTGCACCGTCGAGGCGGATCGTCTCACCGTTGAGCATAGGGTTGGAGACGATATGCGCAGCAAGCGCGCCGTACTCGCTGGGATCGCCCAGGCGAGAGGGGTGAGGCACCTGCTGACCCAGCGACGCCTGAGCTGCTTCAGGCAGTCCGGCCAGCAACGGGGTCTTGAACAGGCCGGGAGCGATGGTGTTGACGCGGATCAGCAGCGACGCGAGGTCACGGGCGATGGGGAGCGTCATACCGACGACGCCACCCTTCGACGCGGAGTACGCAGCCTGCCCGATCTGACCGTCATAGGCTGCGACGGAGGCGGTGTTGATGATGACGCCGCGTTCACCGTCGATGGGTTCGGTCTTCGAAATACGTTCCGCAGCAAGACGAAGAACGTTGAAGGTGCCGATCAGGTTGACGTCGATGACCTTCTTGAATGCGTCGAGCGGGAAAGCACCCTTCTTGCTGACCGTCTTGACTGCGTTGCCGATTCCGGCGCAGTTGACTGCCACGCGCAGGGGTCCGAGGGACTCGGCCACGTCGAGTGCAGCGGTGACCGCAGCCTCGTCGGTGACGTCTGCAGCCGCGAAGCGGACCCGGTCGCCAAGTTCCTTGGCGATGGCTTCACCGTTGGACGACGGAAGGTCGATGATGACGACGCTGGCACCGTCGGCAAGAAGGGCTTTGGTCGTAGCCAGGCCGAGGCCGGATGCTCCACCGGTGACGACGGCGACGCTGTCGTTGACGATCATGAGAGTTCCTTTCGAAAGGTTATGTGTTTCAGATGCGTTCGATGATGGTGGCGTTGGCCATGCCGGCGCCCTCGCACATGGTCTGCAAACCGTAGCGTCCGCCGGTGGCCTCGAGGTGGTTGACCATCGTGGTCAACAGTCGAGTACCCGAGGACCCCAGGGCATGGCCGAGTGCAATCGCGCCGCCCCACGGGTTGAGCTTTGCCGGATCGGCGCCGAACTCGTGAGCCCAGGCGAGCGGGACGGGAGCGAAGGCCTCGTTGACCTCGTAGGTGTCGATGTCGTCGATGCTCAAACCCGCGCGAGCGAGCACCTTGTGGGTGGCTGGGATGGGTGCGGTGAGCATAAAGATCGGGTCGTCGCCCGCAACGGAGAAGGAATGGAAACGAGCTCGCGGGGTCAGCCCCAGCTTCGACGCCATTTCTTCGCTCATGATCAGTGCTGCGGACGCGCCATCGGTGAGCGGCGACGAGTTACCGGGAGTGATCGACCACTGCGCTTCGGGGAAGCGCTGCGCGTACTTCTCCGAGTAGAACGACGGCTTCAAGCCGGCGAGTCCCTCGGCGGTAGTAGACGCGCGAACCGTCTCGTCGAAGATATGCGAGACGGTCTCACCGGCGGCGTTGGTCACCGAGATCGGCAGAATCTCCTTGTCGAAGAGCCCCTTCGCCGCTGCCTCTGCTGCCCGCTGGTGGGACTGCGCGGAGAATGCGTCGAGAGCGTCGCGGTCAAGCTTCCACTTGGCGGCGATCAATTCTGCAGAGATTCCCTGGTTGACCAGGCCTTCGGGGTAGCGAGCCGCGATGCCCGGACCGGAAGCATCCTTCCCCATCGTCGTGGTACCCATCGGGACACGACTCATGGATTCGACGCCTGCCGCGATCACGATGTCGTAGGCCCCGGCGATCACGCCCTGCGCCGCAAAGTGCGCAGCTTGCTGACTTGATCCGCACTGGCGATCGATCGTGGTGGCGGGTACCGACTCGGGGAACCCTGCCGACAGGACCGCGCTGCGGGTGATGTTGAGCGCCTGCTCACCGGCCTGGCCGACGCAACCGCCGATCACGTCGTCCACCAGGGCGGGGTCGAGGCCGTTTCGCGAGGTGATGGAACGCAGAACGTGGGCCATCAGTTCGACAGGGTGCGTCCCGGACAGTGCTCCACCCGGCTTTCCCTTGCCGGACGCGATCCGGACTACATCGACGATCACTGCCTTGGTCATCTTCGTTCCCTTCGAGGACGTGCATTGCTGGGGCGGTCCGGCACCCGAGTTCGTGGCACCGGATGCCGGACCGAGATCGTGGGAGCATCCTGACTTAGCGCTCGCTAAACAATTACCACCGAGTCGGATCGTCCGTCAAGAGAGGGCTACCGAACTCGAAGCAAATATGGACGGACAAAAAAGCTGGACGATCAGGAACCCCTGACCAACGCCCTTCATTAGTACTTTCGAATGATAGGTTTTCAATCTTCGCCCGAAATGTCCGGAATCGGATAACCTTCCGCCACAAGCAATCCAAGCCACAGGGGATTCGGGGCGTGGCACCAATCGATGACAAACCGCAGGGGGACTGACCCGGAGGTAGAGCGTGGACCTGCGATACGTTGCATTCACACGTGCCGACTCGCATTTCTACGACCGAATCAGAACGGTCACTCGACCTGACGCACCGACTGACCAGCACTTTAAGCCTGCAAAGTCGGTGGACTGGTCACTCTGGCGACGCGGTCCCCAAAGCGGACCGTGGAACTACTTCCAACCGCCTGACAGCGTGCTGCCAGAACAGGGATGGAAGATTCACTGCTCCGCTACCCAAGCCAACGCGCAGGAGCTGCTCGATACCGTCTCCGCGTATTGCGGCCACAATCTGGTGCCTTTCAAATTTCTTCGGACGGCAGCAGACCTCATGTTCTCCAACAGCAAGCAGGCCAATCGAACATCCAGCGGAAAATTCATCACGATCTATCCGGCGGATAGCGTTGCCACACAACGTGTCATCACCGAACTGGACGAGCTTGTCACGGCTGCCGACGGGCCATACATCCTCAGCGATGTGCGATGGAACCGGGGACCACTGTACTTACGGTACGGCGCGTACCTGCCCATGCACACCAGCGATTCATTCGGCGATCGCGTCCCGGCAATACGGCGCCCTGACGGATCGCTCGAACCCGATCTGCGCGGCACTTCCTTCAGAACTCCAGACTGGGTACAAATCCCGGACTTCGTTCGCGCGCAGCAAGACAAGCTGAAATCACGCGACGCCTTCCCCTATTCGATCACTGAAGCCCTGCACTTCAGCAACAGCGGGGGGATCTACTCAGCGCTGGACGACGCCGGCATCAATCTGGTCATCAAAGAGGGTCGACCCTTCACCGCCCCGGACGCCAACGGCCGGTACGCAATCGACCGCATCCGCAACGAGTACGACACGCTGACTCACCTTGCCGACAACCCGTACTCACCTTCCGCGCTCAACTTGTTCGAGCGCGAAGGACACCACTTTCTTGTCACCGAGCGCGCTCCCGGCGCTCCCCTGAATCAGGAGATTGCGCTCCGCTATCCGCTGATACGCGCGGATCAGACACTCAGCTCCCGAACGGAATACAGAACCTGGGCGCTCGACATCGCACAACAGTTGACCACAGCAGTCGAGAGCTTCCACAACGCCGGAATCGTTCATGCCGATCTTCACCCCGGCAACGTGATGTGCTCACCGTCCGGTATTCGGATCATCGATTTCGAGATGGCCCACAACATCGACGAGCAACCGCCCCGGTCCACCGGGGCTCCCGGGTACACCGCACCGCAACAGTTGACAGGAATCGAGGCAGATCGATACTCCTTGGGATGCATCGAGCTGGGACTCTTTGTTCCACTTACTACATTGCTCCCCCTCGATCGCAACAAGATTCCCGAACTCATCGGCTACGCGGTGTCTCGATTCGATCTTCCTCGTGCCTTCTGTGCCTCGCTCTATTCGATGCTCGACGCACAGCCGCCGGAACCGGAGGATCACCCGCATCGTTGGGACACGTCGTCGAGGGAAACCTTGCAACGTATGGACGCTCGATTGCGCTGCGGCATCCTCACCACACTTGATCTCTCCCGCGCTGATCGACTCTTTCCCGGTGACATCGCCCAGTTCGAAGTGAACGGTTACGGCATTGCTCACGGCTCGTGCGGAAACCTACTCGCCGATGATCTTCCCACCGACACCTTGGAGAAAGTTCTGGAATGGACTGAACATCAAGTTGATTCGGATACGCAACCACGGTTCGGTTTCTTCGACGGTCTCGCAGGTGCGGTGCATACCTTTCGGCAACTAGGACGACACTCGACTGCCGACAGGTGGGTCGAGGCTTTGCGTGGAGTCCCACTCGACGCGCTCGACTCCAGCCTCTTCGGCGGCCTTTCCGGAATCGGGTGCCTTCTACTCGAGGAATCGGAGTCATGTCCGGCGGCATCGTCAACTCTCGCTCTCGTCACCGAAACTCTGCGGGATCGCCTTCCGGCTGCTCGCGCACACGTCCGCTTCACCGACGGAACATCCTGGGCGACAACGGGTCGCGGCGGCTTGATGAGAGGGCCGAGCGGGCAAGCACTGTTCTGGACTCGCCACTACGAACGGACCGGCGATCCTCGATCGCTGGAACACGCGCGACAGCTTGTCGACATCGATCTGTCCGTGATGCGGATGTGCCCTGACGGTTCGATGCAGCTGACAGAAGAGCGCCGCACAATGCCGTACCTCGGATCGGGATCCGTCGGCGTGGGCCTGGTACTTCTTCAACTTGTTCGACATGTCGACGAGCCGCGCTACGCGTCTGCGCTACTTGCCATAGCCCGCGCTGCCGCCGTCGAATTCACTGCCCAAGCCGGACTACTCAACGGGCGAGCCGGGCTGATTCTCTTTCTCGGCGAACTCTCCAAGAGTCCATATGCCGGCGCCGATTGTGAGCAGACGCTTGCCCAGCAGTTCCAGCTTCTGGGCTTACACAGCCTCAATCACGCAGGAGGACTGCACTTTCCAGGTGAACAGAACCTGAGACTCTCGACAGACTGGGCAACCGGATCTGCAGGAATACTGGCGTCGCTCCGACATACCGGATCGGCAACTGCCCGACAGTCGTTTCCACTGATGTGCGCGTCGAACTGCCACATCGCCTAATTGTTCGGAAGTTATCACCCACGGCAGATTGGAGCACAGAAGTACCAGGCGAAAAACCTGGAATTAAATCAACACCGCAAGCAAACTCGATCGATCAAATCCATCGGCAAGAACGCCGATCAACAAAGGAAATGACAATGGACGCTATTCTCTCCCTTCAAGATCTGTCAGTCGCCGCCGGCAACGTCGGAGACGCAGGCCAGCTCGAGCAGAACGCGGCAATCAGTTCGCTCAGTTTCTTCTGCCTCTGACCTCAGGCCGATACCTCGGAGCAGGTCCGGGGTATCGGCTTTCGGAATCCGTGCGGATCACCAGACGAACAGTATTGTTTCATCATGAGACGCATCCGCACTTCACCAAGCTGTATTCGCCGATGATGTGCGCGACCTGGCGGCAATGCCGAGGGCAGATCGGGCGGCCAGCGGCGGTGATATTCCTCCTGATCCTGACAGCCGCGTTTTCAGGTTGGTTCGTTCAGCGTTCGGCGAGAGTTGGGACTTCGGGGACATCTGCTCACGCTGGTACGACGGAGGTGGCAGTTGCCGCACCGACACCGCCTTGACCTTCACGACGCTTTTCGTACTCCTACTTCCCTTCGCCTCCGGAATGCTGGTCTGGTGGTTTGAGAATCAATACGTGTCAACGACGAGATGAGGGAATCGGTACCATCCGCCCCCGATGTCTTCCAGCCGGAGCTGAATGAAGGTCTTGTCGGACACACCATCGGGTGCGTACACCCAGCCGGGATTGTCCAAGATGTCCAATCCATCTCGTGCGTCATAGAAATAGACGTGGCCTTCACTGCTGACGTTGGCATAGGAGATATCGAATCTGCCGATTCGTAGATCACGATGATACCCATCGGAATAGGGATCGTCAGGTTCTTGAAGTAGTTGCTGTGCAACGGTTTCGAAGTCTGCCCGATACTGATCGAAATGTGGCTGCCCCGCGGCCGCGATCCCGAGTGCGATCACCATGAGAACCGGAACAGCGACAACGGACCACAACCATCGGCGTCGCTGCCACCAGCACACTCCGAGCAGCACGATTGCAACAGTCGCGGTGAGGACCCAGAGAACGATCGCACCGGCGATCGAGAGTGCACTATCCCCAGGCTCGGGCCAGGTGAGATGGCATTTCGCTGCGACATACATCGCCGACGCCGACGCTGCGATAAGTGCGTTTACCAAACCAACCCAACGAAGAGCACCGGACCTTCTCGTTGCCTGCGAGTTCGACACTGCCTGATCCATTCGATGAGGATAGCGAGCTGTTTGTCGCGGACTAGCAGTAACCACTTCCCCGATCTCACGATCGATTGTTTCTCGGCACGGAGAAAGTGTCCACGGTGCTATCTTTGCTGAGTATGGGAGGCAGGGCTGCGAGAATGGTCGATTTGGACTACCGATGTCAGGAGAGTTCGGCGACTCCCAAAGTCGACAGGTCAATTTTGAGCACGGCTGGATTCGGTGGATCGCAGCAACCAATACCATCGTCACCTCATGATGACGTGACTGTTGCGGGCGAGTCGTGAAGATTCGATTATTACGAGCAAGCCAAGCGTCTTTAGCAATATCGCTGATCGCACTAACCTTGGTCTATTTGTTGGACGCATTTTCTTTGCGCCTCCAACATCAGCCCAGCTGGTGCATTGATCACTATGGAATCCCATCACGATTCAATAATCTCCTTCCCGACCGGGCGGAGAGGGTAGCGGCAGGAATTACAGACTTCTGGGGATGGTTCCCTCCAGGCATAAGCTGTACATTCACTGATGCAGTGACCAAAGAAAGCGAAACGGTGGCACCGGCCGCGGACAGGTCGTACATCGTCGTCGTTCTTGTGGCGCTGATCATGATCTCGGCTGTCGGCGTATTGTTCGGCCGCCGGAAAGCGCTGAAGATTGGTTCTGGCTCGGGACTGCAGATGCGCACTCGACACCAGACCGATGAGTAACAAATCGGTGTCCGTCGTATCCGGCGCTTCCACTACTCGTCGATCTTCGCGAATCCACCGGCCGTGTTCGAGGGTATTTCTTGCGGTCCTGGTGGTCTTCGTTCCCATCACGCTGGCGATGACACTCCTGGGCCTGGTGCTCGGCTGGACCCATACGCTTGCCGGGGACAGACAACTGCCTTCGAGAACAGGGAATCGATCACTATGCCGTGGTCTATCACCCGCAGAGCCGGTACTGGCATTTTCAGTTCATCGAGACCGCCGTGATCCTGTTGCGCTCCGGGTTGATGGTGGCGCTCGCACTCGTCGGCGCACGTGGACTACGTCGGCGACCCGCCTATAACCGAATGTCCGAATTGTCGAAATCGATTTGATAGCAGCAATTTTCGATCAACAATCTCTTGTGTTCGAAACTTTGTTCGATTAGACTTTCGGCATGGACAGTCGGGAAGCATGGCAACTGGATGGTGAGGGCCTCAAGCGTGAGGTTCTGGATCTGGTGCGTGTCCGACACGAGTTGCAGTCGCGGATGGTGCTGCTGATCGTGGAAATGTTTTCCCGTGAGGTTCTCGGCGGGAAGGGTTTTCGGGCGATCGCGCAGTGGTTGCACGGTTCGACGAATCTGGAGATCGGCGAGTGCAGTCTGCTGGTCGGGTTGGCGCGGTTGTTGATGCTCGAACCCTTTGTGGCGGATGCGTTTCACCGTGGTGACGTGGATGCGTTGAAGGCGCGGCAGGTGGCGTCGTTTTGTCAGCATCCACCGAAGAACATGACCCTGGCGGATGTGGACAAGGCCCGCGGGATCTTGCTCGGGTTGGCGTCGAAGAACATTGCCGATTGTGATGCGGTGCGGGCGGCGATCCGCCGAATCGAGAAGCAGTACGGAAAACGCGAGGACGGTGTTCCGGTCGGCGAGGATTCGGAGCGCAACGAGTTCTACGCCTCGAAAGGCCTGTACGGCAGAGTAACTGTGAAGGGTGATCTGGATGCGGTCAACGGGGCCCGTCTGATCACGCTGCTGTCGAGCCTGTCCGCTCCGACACCGGAGAAGGACGGTGTCAAGGACACCCGCACTCCGGCGCTACGGCGGGCGGACGGGTTCTGCGAACTCCTGCGCCGGTACGAGCGGGCGGGGTTGGGCCCGATCGAAGGCGGGGTGAAACCACACATCACGGTCACCGCGTCCGCGAAAGACATGACCGACCTTAAAGTTCTGAAAGACCTCTTGCCGTCCACCGAGGAGCTGGGATTCGCGTGGACGGACTGGGTGGGCCCGATCAGCATCGACACCGCCCGGATGCTCGCCTGCGACTGCACCGTCACCCGAATTTTGTTGGATGAAAATGGTGTTCCGCTCGACTGCGGTAAGGAAGCGAGAACAGCAACGGTGCCGCAGCGGCGGGCGTTGGCAGTTCGTGATGGCGGGTGTGCGTTCCCGGGATGCGGGACTCCGTAGGGGTGGTGCGATGCCCATCATATCGTTCACTGGAACGATGGTGGCCCAACAGATCTCGACAATCTGATCTTGTTGTGCGGTCATCACCACCGGACGATGCACCACACGGAATGGCGGGTGGAGATCGGTCCGGATCGAAAGACGGTGTTCTATCCACCGATGTCGGTTGATCCGTATCAACAGCCGATCGGCGGGAACAGCCCACCCACAGCGGCGTGAATCGCGACAATCGAATACATCAGCACCGGGGACGAACCATGCCCCGGTGCTGGTGCACGTTTCTGGTCAGATCCCAACCCCTCAGATCCCAACCCCTCAAATCCCAGCCCCTCAGATCCCAGCCCCTCAGATCCCGGCCCTTCGCACGAGAGCGTCAGTGGCAGAAGGGGATACAACGTCGATCGCTCGTAACAGCCCCGCGTACCGCGGATACAGCTCGACGGGACGCGTATTGATCGCCCTCAAGATCCACGATGCAGCTTGATCGGCCGTCAGCGCCGGCTGGCTCACGTAATCCGCCGTCGGCGCGATCATCGGTGTTCGTATGAGTGGGAATTGCACTGTGGTGACATCGACACCGGTGCCGTGACATTCCGCGCCGAGGCTTCGGCCGAAGGCACTGAGAGCAGACTTCGACGCGTGGTAGGCACTGAACCTCGGCATCACGCCGGCAGTGACTCCCCAGGTTCCGACGTTGATGATGTGTCCGGACTTCGCCTCGAGCATCGCGGGCAGCAGACGCAACGTCAGTCGTGTAGGTCCGAAGTAGTTGAGTGCCATAGTGCGCTCGTAGTCGTGGAATCGGTCGACCGAATCCAACGCGGTACGCCGGATCGAGCGACCCGCATTGTTGACGAGGATGTCGACCGACCCGAATCGATCCGCGATCGTCTCCGCGAGTTCGTCGACGGCTTCACCGCGGGAGAGGTCCGCAGGCACGATGTGCGCCCACCCTCCCCTGCGGTGGATCTCGTCCCGTACGTGTTCGAGGTTTTCCTCACCGCGCGCGACCAGGATCATCTCGGCTCCCCGACGAGCCAAGAGATGAGCTGTCGCCTCGCCGATCCCCGAGGAAGCTCCTGTCAGAACGATCGTCTTGTCGGAGAGCGTGACACCGCGTGACGGAACAAGAGAGCGCAGACGCGTCGGCGGACTCAAGGCAATATTGCTGAGCAGCGTTCTGATCACATCGGCCTCGGTTCGATCTTCGCGTGCGTTTCGGTGCGAACCCATCCCTGAACAGCCAACTTCGAGCGCACCGCGGAAATTACTCAAAAGTAAGTTATGGCGCCGTTTCGACCGTGTCAAGAATTCGTCGAGATCCAGGAGTATCTGCCACTAGCTTTTCCTGATACCTCGGGTTACATTAAACCCAGACCGAGTGCCAGCGATCACACAACCGGCCCTCGATTCCACCGAACACCGCGAGAAATACCAGCGGTGACCGAAACGAAGAGGAGACGCCATGACGCTCACATCGCCGCTCGACAAGCGCGGAGAAGCATCCGACGACTCGTACAACGAGACGCTTCGACTCCTGTCCGAGGGCTCGGTGCACAAGCACTTCGACCCGTACCTCGACATCGACTGGGACTCCCCCGAGTTTGCCGTCGTCCCGAACGATCGCCGCTGGATCCTCCCGGCCGAGACAGACCCGCTGGGTGCTCACCCCTGGTACCAGTCGCAGTCCGAGGCCAGGCAGATCGAAATCGGCATGTGGCGCCAGGCCAATGTCGCGAAGGTCGGTCTCCAGTTCGAGAACATTCTGATCCGCGGCATGATGCAGTACGTCTTCTCGCTGCCCAACGATTCGGCCGAGGCGCGCTACTGCACGCACGAGTCGGTCGAAGAGTGCAACCACACGATGATGTTCCAGGAGATGGTCAACCGCATCGGTGCCGACGCTCCCGGCATGAGCCGTCCGATGAAGATGCTTGCACCCTTCATTCCCCTCGCTGCGGGTCCGTTCCCCGAACTGTTCTTCGTCGGTGTCCTCGCCGGTGAAGAGCCGATCGACCACATTCAGAAGAGCATCCTGCGTGCCGGCGGCCAGATCCACCCGATCATGCAGTCGGTCATGGCCATCCACGTAGCCGAGGAAGCGCGTCACATCTCGTTCGCGCACAAGCTTCTGAGCCGTCGCATCCCGCTGATGTCACGCCCGAACCGGTTCGTCCTCTCGCTGCTGTTCCCGATCGTCATGCGCATTCTCTGTGACGCCATCGTCATCCCGCCGAAGTCCTTCTGGAAGCAATTCGACATCCCGAAGTCCGTGAAGAAGGACCTGTTCTGGGATCTGCCCGAGTCGCGCCAGACCCTGCGCAACTACTTCGGTGACGTCCGCATGCTGGCCACCGACACCGGCCTGATGAACCGTGCCTCGCGCCTGGTCTGGAAGGCCTGCAAGATGGACGGCCGCGCATCACGTTTCCGTAGCGAACCTCACCGCAGCTCGCACAACGCCGCCGCGTAGCTCCCGGACAGTCGAGATCGGACTCATAGCGCCATGCCACACGTAGTCACGCAGTCCTGTTGCAGCGACGCCTCGTGCGTCTACGCCTGCCCGGTCAACTGCATCCATCCGACGCCGGACGAGCCGGACTTCCTCACCGCCGAGATGCTGCACATCGATCCGCAGGCCTGCGTCGACTGCGGCGCATGTGTCTCGGCCTGCCCGGTCGACGCCATCGTCCCCGAGTCGAAGCTGACCGACCCGCAGCGAGTCTTCCTGTCCATCAATGCGGACTTCTACAAGGAAGAGCGGCCCAGGCCGCTTCTCGCCAAGGTCATCCCGGCAGCCCACGTCGACAAGGGCCGACCGCCGTTGCGCGTTGCGATCGTCGGTTCCGGACCGTCGGCGATGTACGCCGCGGACGAGTTACTGACTCAGCCTGACGTGCAGGTCAACGTCTTCGATCGCCTTCCTGTGCCTTACGGCTTGGTTCGCGCCGGCGTTGCTCCGGACCATCAGAAGACCAAGCAGGTCACTCGCTTGTTCGACAAGATCGCCGCACAAAAGGGTTTCGAGTTCTACCTCAACGTCGAGATCGGCAAGCACATCTCGCACAGCGAACTGCTCGAAAATCACCATGCGGTGCTCTACGCAGTCGGCGCTTCGTCCGACCGTGGTCTCGGCATTCCGGGTGCTGATCTGCCTGGCACGGCATCGGCCACCGACTTCGTGGCCTGGTACAACGGCCACCCCGATCACGCCGACGACGTCTTCGACCTCTCGCATCGCCGCGCGGTCATCATCGGAAACGGAAACGTCGCGCTCGACGTCGCTCGCATTCTCACGGCCGATCCCGAGAAGTTGGCGGGCACTGACATCTCCGCTCACGCACTCGCCGCTCTGCGGAAGAGTCGCGTCGAAGAAGTTGTCATCGTGGGTCGACGCGGAATCGCGCAGTCCGCGTTCACAGTCCCCGAGTTCACCGGCCTGATGGCACTGCCGGACATCGAACTCTCTGTGGGACCCGACGACATGGTTCTCGACTCGGCCACCGAAGAACTGGCAAAACGCGGCGAGCTTCCGCATGCCGTCGAGCAGAAGTTGCGTCTACTCGAAGCCCTGAAGAACCGCGATCACGTCGACGTCGGCAACAAGCGCATCACGTTGCGCTACCTGCTCACGCCGACGTCGATCACCGGCGACGATCAGGTCAGTGGAATCGAGTTCGCTCGCAACGCCCTGGTCGACGCCAACGGAACCGTGCAGATCGAGGCGACGGGCGATACCGAGACCATCGATGCCGGCTTGGTCCTCACCTCGATCGGCTACCGCGGAGTGCCCATCACCGGCGTCCCGTTCGACGAGCGTGCTTCGGTCATTCCGAATGAGAACGGCCGCGTCCTCGAAGCTCCGAACGGCGATCCCGCAACCGGCGTCTACGCGACCGGTTGGATCAAGCGCGGACCGAGTGGGTTCATCGGCACCAACAAGTCCTGCGCGCAGGAAACGATCAGGATGCTCGTCGACGACTTCAACGACGGACGCCTGACCAACCCGGTCGCCGACGACTCCGCAGTCGATCGTCTGGTCCGGGCGCGACAGTCCGACGTAGTCGACCGCGAGGGCTGGCACGCCATCGACAAGGCGGAACTGGAACGCGGCGCTGCGCACGACCGTGTCCGCGAAAAGGTTCTGGATCAGGTCGAAATCACCTCCATCCTCGACGCTGCGGCCCGGGTGAAACCGGCGCGTCGATTCGGTCGACCCGTTCGCGCTCGCTGATCCACTACAGGTAAACAGCTACTTTCACGCACACGGCCCCGCCTGCAGACTCGTCTGCCCGGCGGGGCCGTCTGCGTTCCGGCAGCGTCCCACTCAGCGAAAATTTTTGCCCGTCAGCGGCCAAAATCGTGTAATACTGCAACCTGTTCCAGTAAGCGGCACAGCGGGCCCACGATCCCCCGGATCAGGCTCGCCAACCAGATGAGGATTGCATGAGCGAGACTGCAACGCCGGCGCCGAACGGGAGTGTGACACCTGCAGTAGAGGGTTGGTTCACCACCGGCGACGAACCTGCTCTGATCGGCACGAAGTGCCAATCCTGCGGCACCATTTCCTTCCCTCGTGAGGCGACGTTCTGCAAGAACCCGAGCTGCTTCAGCGAGGAGTTCGACGACGTGGAACTCTCCCGCCTCGGC
Organism: Rhodococcus sp. AQ5-07; assembly: GCF_009707305.1. Lineage (NCBI taxonomy): Bacteria > Bacillati > Actinomycetota > Actinomycetes > Mycobacteriales > Nocardiaceae > Rhodococcus > Rhodococcus sp. AQ5-07. The sequence continues at coordinate 4,385,504 of NZ_CP046099.1, forward strand.
ACTGTCTGGTCGTACACCGACGCGCAGTACCAGCCCCCGCCGCCGTACATCCCGCGCTCGGATCCGTACGAGCCTTTTGCTCTCGCAGCAGTCGAGTTGTCGGAGGGGATCGTCATCCTCGGCCAGGTGGCCGACGGATTCGGCGTCGACGATCTCAAGGTCGGCAATACCGTCGAATTGGTTGTCGAGCCGCTGTACACCGACGAAACCGGAGTACGTACGACGTGGCGCTGGAAGCCTGTCGCCGCAGCTGATCAGGAGTCGCAGTCATGAGCAAGGACGTCGCAGTACTCGGTGTCGGAATGCACCCCTGGGGCAAATGGGGGCAGTCGTTCGTGAAATACGGCGTTGCCGCCGCTCGCGCCGCGCTCGCCGATTCGGGTGTGAATTGGCAGGACGTCGACTTCATCGTCGGCGGCGAGACAGTCCGCAACGGTTACGGCGGATACGTCGCCGGAGCCACCTTCGCACAGGCACTCGGCTGGAACGGCGCTCGCGTCGCCACGTCGTACGCAGCGTGCGCGACGGGAGCCCAGGCACTCGACACCGCTCGCGCACGAATTCTGGCCGGCCTCAGCGAAGTTGCCCTGGTCGTCGGAGCCGACACCACCCCCAAGGGTTTCCTCGCTCCCGTCGCCGGTGAGCGTTGGGACGACCCGGACTGGCTGCGCTTCCGCCTCATGGGTATGACCAACCCGGCGTACTTCGCGCTCAACGCGCGTCGTCGCATCGACCTCTACGGCGCCACCGCGGAGGACTTCGCCAACGTGAAGGTCAAGAACGCCAAGCACGGACTCAATAATCCGAATGCGCGCTACCGCAAGGAAGTCACCGTCGAGAACGTGCTGGCATCCCCCGTGGTGTCCAATCCCCTGCATTTGCTCGACATCTGCGCGACGTCCGACGGCGGCGCCGCAATCTTGCTGACGTCGATGGAATACGCCCGCAAGATGGGCATCGCGGAACCTGTTCGCATCAAGGCTATTTCGACGGTCACGCCGACGTTCCCACAGACGATCATGGATATGCCGAACTTCTCCACCGATTCCAGCTCCGCCGTCCCGGCTCCGGAGCGCACGTTCAAGGAATCCATCGGCTACGCCGCGTACGAGGAAGCCGGGATCTCTCCCGAGGACGTCGACGTCGCCGAGGTCTACGACCTCGCTACCTCGGTGGAACTGGACTGGATCGAAGACCTCGCGCTGTGCAAGCGGGGCGAGGCCGAGCACCTTCTGCGTGCGGGTGACACCAGCATCGGGGGCCGCATCCCGGTCAATCCGTCCGGCGGTCTCGCGTGCTTCGGCGAAGCCGTTCCCGCACAGGCACTTGCGCAGGTGTGCGAGCTCACCTGGCAGCTGCGCGGACAAGCCGAAGGCCGTCAGGTCGAAGGAGCTCGCATCGGTATCACCGCCAACCAAGGTCTGTTCGGACACGGCTCCTCGGTAATCGTTTCCGCCTGACCCCGTTCTACTTTCGTGGCGGTCGCACACTCACCCGTGAGCGGCCGCCACGATCACGTCTGCCACTGCCCCTGGCTGTGAAACCAGCGAGGCATGGGAGGTCGGGAGTTCGCTGGTGTTCGCGCCCATCCGGTTTGCCATGAACCGCTGCGCCGAAGCTGGGATCACGCGATCCTCACCGGCGACCAGATACCAGCTCGGTGTGTTCGCCCACGACGGTGGCCCGCCGAGTTCGAGGTTCGCCCACAAAGCGGCGGACTTCTGGTGAGCCAACATGGTTGCCGCCGTCTCGTCGGAAACGTCCTGAGCGAAGACGGAATGGAAATACTCGTCCGTGACGTAGCCGTCGACGTTCTTCCCGCCGATCGCGTGAGGATCGTCGACGATCTTCAATCCCAGAGCGGGAGGAAGCAATTGGCTGCCAGGGAATCGAATCGGGTCGATCGTGATCTGTACCGGCTCACCCTCCACCGGACCGAACGCCGCGATGTAGACCAGCGACTGGACTTTCGGATCGTGGACATTGGTGATCACCGCGCCGCCGTACGAGTGCCCGACGAGAACGACGGGGCCGTCGATGTCCGCAACCGTCTTCTCGATCACGGACGCGTCGTAAGCCGGCCCGCGCAGAGGATTGTCCGGCGTCACGACGCGATAGCCACGCGAGCGTAGGTCGGCGGCAACTCCGTCCCAACTGGTGGCGTCGGCAAAGGCGCCGTGAACCAGAACGACAGTTGGCTTGGGGCTCGCCACCGCAGCACCGGAACCGAAGATCAGTCCGGCCGCGACTGTCATGAGCATTGCCAGAACTGCTGTGAATACACGTGAGATCTTCATGCGTTTCCTTCACTCTCTTAGGCAAGCGAGAAACTGCGGTAGGCCGGGACACGCCCGTTTCGATCCTAGAAATACCTGCTGCGACGGACGTGACTGTCCGTGCAGACTTCTGGGCTCACGGTGCACAAATTCTGGTTGAGCGTCCACATCCCGGGGTATCAAGGCTGCATGGCTTTGCTCCTGGATACTTCCGTGCTGGAGCCTGACCAACGCACGGACGCCTTCGTCGACGCGATGGGACGCGCATCGGTTCCCTGTGCGATCCACTTGGAGGATCCGGCGGGCGTGAGCGCCCGGATGAACGTGTGGAATCTGGGCGCAGCATCACTGTTCCGCTCCGAGTCGACGGGGATGCGATTGACCAGAACACCGCGGCACGTGCGATCAGCGTCGATGCCGGTTCTCGCGATTGCCCTGCAGGAGAGCGGAATCGGCCATCTAGATCAGCACGATGAACAACGCAGAGTCCCGGCCGGTGAACTACTCATGACGGACCTGACGTCGACCTACGATTTCTCCTGGACGGGAACGGGCGCTTCCCAGTGCCTCTACGTTCCGATGGATCGGCTGGGACTACCGATCGACACCGTGCGAGACGCTGCCACGCGACCTCACCACAGCAACCTGTACCCCTTGATGATCGCGCACGTTCGTGAATTGTTCCGCAGCGCCGATCAGTTGGAGACCGATCCTGCCGCCGAACAATTGGGCGAGGCCTCGATCGAACTGGCGCGCGCTTTGGTCGCATCGATCGCGCATGCAAATCCCGACGCCTCCGCTCCGAGATCGGCACTCACGTTGACATCGATCCGCAGATACATCCGCGAACACCTTCACGATCCGGCGCTGCATCCTGCACGAATTGCCCACGCCCACAACATCTCACTGCGCCAGCTGTACAAGATCTGTTCGGACAACGAATTCCGGCTCGAGCAGTGGATCATCACCCAGCGCCTGCAGAAGGCTCGGGACGAACTGGCTCGACCCGCTACCGTCGACCTGCCGATCGCCACCATTGCGCGCCGTGCGGGATTTGTCGACGCCGGACACTTCAGCCGACGGTTTCGGCAGGCCTACGGAGTCAGCCCGACTCGTTGGCGTCAGCTCCGCGATTGCAGCAGCGCCACAACGTCTGACTGACCACGGCTTTCGGCATTGTCCAATGCGGTCTTTCCCGACGCATCCCGGATCGAGGGATCTGCCCCGGCGTCGAGAAGCTGAGTGATCACGTCGACGTAGCGCGCCGAGCCGTCGCCATACACAACGGCCTCGAGAAGCGCCGTCCACCCCGGATCATTGACGTGATTGACCGGTACCCCGGCAGCAATCAGCATCCGGACGGTCTCGACATGCGCGTGTTCACTCGCGGGAATCAGAGCCGTACCGCCGTAACGGTTCACGCTGTCGACATCCGCGCCATGGCTGAGCGTCAATGCCAGAATCTCGTTCAATCCCTCGGCTCCGGAATACAGGAAGGCCGAATCCTGCATGGAGTCCTTCGCGTTCACGTCAGCTCCGGCAAGAATCAACGTAGAAGCCGCAGCGACGGCGTTGTTCTTGGTGGCCTCGACGAGTGGAGTCCGTTCGCCCTCGCCGCGCGCTTCGATGTTCGCGCCGGCAGTCAGGGCAGCGGTAACAGCTGCGGGATCATTGCGGTCCACAGCATCGAAGAGCGTGCGTTCGGATTCCGGCGTCGATGCTGGCTTTACACCCGTAGGCGGTACAGCTGCCGTTGTTGTCGCTGACGCCGCGGTGGTCGGCGTCAGCGGGGTGTCGGACGAACTGCAACCCGCCAACGCTCCGGTCACCGATGCCGCGAAGATTGCGCAGGCGAGGACAGACCTGCGCGGCCGCGCCGTCACAGCGAATCACTTTCTTGGACAAGTGTTTCGAGCGTCACCCTGACGGCGTCCAGGTGTTCGGCCATCGCCCTGGAGGCGTGGTCGTAACTCCCGGATGCAATTCCTTCGACTATTCGTTCGTGTTCCTCGTTCGACTTTTCCTGGCGACCTGCAACAAGATTGAGTGTCTCGGATTGCCTTGTCAGCGCTTCACGGATATCGACGATTACCGACTCGAAGACACGATTCCTACTGGCTTTTGCAATCAGTCCGTGAAATTGGGCGTCGAGTGCAACCCATACGAGCGGATCGTCCTCGTCACGCATCTGCTGTACCAGTCCGCGGAGTGCTGCCAGTTCCTCCGCGGTGTGCCGTTGCGCAGCCCATCCTGCGGCCGGAATTTCGACATGAGGCCGTGCTTCGACCAATTCGTTGGCCGCATAGCTGCCGAAATCGAGGTCTCGCGCTATCGAATCACTGACGACGAACGTGCCGAGCCCGGATTTTGTCTCGGTGAGCCCGAGAGCGTGGCACGAGCGCAGGGCTTCGCGGATAACCGATCGACTGACCCCGTGCCTTTCGGCCAGGGACGCTTCGGACGGGAGACGCTCTCCGACTGCCAGATCGCCGGAGGCTATTGCGGCACGAAGGTCTGCGAGGACTGCCTCGGCAGCACTCACCCGCGCGGCGACTGGTCGCCTGGTGGCCCAGCTGTCTGACAGGTTCATGCCGTCATTGTTGCGACTGCCGAAGTCCCGCGTCAAACATCGCACCTGGTGACGGGTTGACGTGCAGGAGTGAGCGAGGTAACAATTAGACCTGTCAGACAGCCTGATAGCCCGATAGCTGGGCGGGTCTACTACTTGTCCGTCAGCGCTGCGATCCCGAAATACACCCACCGCGCAGAGTGATGCTTGCGCGAAGAGACACGAGGAATTGATCAAGTGCTCGAAACGCGAACAGAACACGATCTGCTCGGCGATCGCGAAGTTCCAGCCGATTCGTACTGGGGAATCCACACCTTGCGCGCGATGGAGAACTTCCCGATCACTGGTCGAACAATTGCCACGAACCCGCATCTGATCCGCGGCATCGCTTACGTCAAATGGGCCGCAGCCAGCGCAAACGAGAAGCTGGGCATCCTCGATGGCCCGCGAGCCGAGGCCATCTCACAGGCATGCAAGGAAATCGTGGACGGCCGGTGGCACGAACAGTTCGTAGTGGACGTCATCCAGGGTGGTGCCGGAACGTCGACGAACATGAATGCCAACGAGGTAATCGCCAATCGCGCATTGGAAATCCTCGGCCACCGGCGCGGCGACTACGAACGACTTCACCCCAATGAGCACGTGAACCTGAGCCAATCGACCAACGACGTCTACCCCACGGCCGTCAACATCTCGACGATCTTCGCGATCGAGGACCTGCTGGATGCACTTCGTGTACTCCAGAATGCGTTCACGACCAAATCTCTCGAGTTCGCCGACACAGTGAAGATGGGACGCACCCAACTGCAGGACGCCGTGCCGATGACTCTGGGTCAGGAGTTCGGCACCTACGCGGTCATGATCGAGGAGGATCGAGCGCGCCTGGCTGAGGCTGCTCTTCTCGTTCACGAGATCAACCTCGGCGCCACTGCTATCGGCACCGGTCTCAACGCACCTGCCGGCTACGCCGAGGTGGCCTGTTCCGACCTGGGCGCACTAACCGGGCTGCCGCTGGTGTTGGCAACGGATCTGGTCGAAGCGACCCAAGACGTGGGCCAGTTCGTCCACCTCTCCGGCGTACTCAAGCGGGTCGCTGTGAAGTTGTCCAAGGTGTGCAACGATCTTCGGCTGCTCTCTTCTGGTCCGCGAGCCGGATTGAACGAGATCAATCTGCCTCCGGTGCAGGCAGGTTCGTCGATCATGCCGGGCAAGGTCAATCCGGTAATTCCCGAGGTCCTCAATCAGGTCGCGTACGAAGTCATCGGCAATGACGTGACGATTACGATGGCTGCGGAATCCGGGCAACTCCAACTCAACGCTTTCGAGCCGATCATCGTGCACTCACTGTCCGAAGGAATGCGACACCTCGGTGCGGCTTGCCGCATTCTGGCGGACCGGTGCGTACTCGGTATCACGGCCAACACCGAACTGTTGCGCGCGCGAGTCGAAGACTCCATCGGCCTCGTCACTGCGCTCAATCCCTACATCGGATATACCGCGTCCACACGGATTGCCCAGGAGGCGTTGATTTCCGGGCGTCGCGTCGCCGATCTCGTGATCGAAGCGGGCCTGCTCGACCGCGAGGAACTCGATCGGTTGCTAAGCCCCGAACATCTCGCCAATCTCCGCGTTGCGGGCGAGAAGCCTCATGCTACCGCCGTTGTGGAGGAGGTTTGATGACCGTCGAACGGGAAGAGACACCCCACGCCGAGGTTGCCGCCGAAGAGGATCTCGGATATCAGAAGGCACTCGGCCCCAGACAGATTCAGATGATCGCGATCGGTGGTGCGATCGGAACAGGCCTTTTCATGGGTGCGGGAGGGCGACTCCAACAGGCGGGCCCGGCCTTGGTTCTCGTGTACGCGCTGTGCGGGTTCTTCGCGTTCCTGATCCTGAGGGCACTCGGCGAACTGGTGATGCACCGACCGACTTCGGGATCCTTCGTTTCCTACGCACGCGAATTCTTCGGCGAGAAGATGGCTTTCGCTGCGGGTTGGCTGTACTGGATGAACTGGGCAATGACTGCCGTGGTCGATGTCACGGCTGTGGCGTTGTACATGAACTTCTTCAAGAAGTACTGGGCGCCACTGGGGCACATCGATCAGTGGATGTTCGCTCTGATCGCGGTGGTGTTGGTTCTCGGACTGAATCTGGTGTCCGTCAAAGTCTTCGGAGAGCTGGAGTTCTGGTTCGCGTTGATCAAGGTCGTTGCGTTGACCGCATTCCTCGGGTTCGGTGTCTATTTCGTACTCTTCGGCACGCCCATCGAAGGGCATTCCTCCGGATTCAGCCTGATCACCGACAATGGCGGGCTGTTCCCCAACGGAATACTGCCGGCAGTCGTGGTGATTCAAGGCGTCGTGTTCGCTTACGCTTCAATTGAACTCGTGGGAACCACGGCCGGAGAGACCGAAAATCCCCGGAAGGTGATACCCAAGGCAATCAACACAGTGATCATTCGGATCCTCGTCTTCTACGTGGGATCGGTACTACTGCTCTCGCTGTTGCTCCCGTACACGGAGTACCACGCCGGTGAAAGTCCATTCGTCACATTCTTCGGTTCGATCAACATCCAAGGCGCGGATGCGATCATGAATCTGGTCGTTCTCACGGCAGCCTTGTCTTCCCTCAACGCCGGATTGTATTCGACCGGACGAATACTCCATTCGATGGCGATGGCAGGCTCGGCGCCTGCCTTCGCTGCCAAAATGAACAAAGCCGGAGTGCCGTACGGGGGAATCGCACTCACCGGCGTGGTCATCCTGTTCGGCGTCGGGCTCAATGCTGTTGTCCCAGCGCAAGCTTTCGAAATAGTCCTCAATCTTGCAGCCCTCGGCATCATCAGTGCGTGGGCAGTCATAGTGTTGTGCCAGTTGAAGCTCTGGCAACTTGCGAAACAAGGCAAAGTCACCCGCCCTCCCTTCCGCATATTCGGCGCACCGTACACCGGGATCGCGACACTGGTTTTTCTTGCGGTCGTTATCGTATTGATGGCATTCGACAACCCTGTTGGAACATGGACCGTCGGCTCCATCGCGATCATCGCACCGCTGTTGATGATTGGTTGGTACGGCGCCAGGAATCGCATTCGCGAGTTGGCCATCCATCGACCCGCAGCTTGACGTGAAAGGACCTCAGTGTCGAAAGTCGCAGTCGTCACCACTGGTGGCACCATCGCCAGCACCCGAGATGCGCACGGAATCAGTCGGCCCGCAATCACCGGTGCAGATCTGCTCGGCAATGAGCAGACCGACATCGATCTTCGAGTCGTGGACGTGATGTCGAAGGACAGTTCGAGCATGACCTTCGCGGACATGGATCGTGTTCGCGACGCCGTAGCCGACGAATTGAAGGATCCTGGACTCGACGCGGTGGTCGTGCTTCACGGCACCGACACGATGGAGGAAACTGCGTTCTTGTTGGACCTGCATCACGACGACCGACGTCCGGTGGTCTTCACCGGGGCGCAGCGCACTTTCGACCATCCCGAGTCCGACGCTCGTTCGAATCTGGCCGCGGCGATCGCGGCCGGACTCGACATCTCGTCGCAGGGACGTGGTGTCCTCATCGCCTTCGGCGGTTCGGTCCACCCGGCAGCAGGTACGCGAAAGGCCGACACGACGGCACTTGATGCCTTCCACTCCTTGCGCATCGATCCGGCCCTGCTGCGCACTCCCGAACCATTGCCGTGGCATCCGATTTCGAACACCCGCGTCGACATCATCGCCGTGTATCCCGGGGCAGACCGCGTACAGATCGACGCTTGCGTGAGCGCCGGGGCAAATGGACTCGTTCTCGACGGACTCGGTTCGGGAAATGCCAATCCGACGATCGTCGAGGCCGTCCGAGACTGCGTAGGCGCTCACATTCCGGTGGTCGTGACAACTCGTGTGCCCTCGGGGCCAATCTCCCCGGTTTACGGAGGTGGTGGCGGCGGCCACGACTTGATCGCCGCAGGCGCTGTATTTTCCACCGATCTTCGGGCCGGGCAAGCACGTGTACTTCTGGCGGCCTTGTTGTCAGATCCGGATCTCGTGGGCCTGGAAAAGGCATTCGACCGATATTCGAGGTTTGCTCGCACCCCGCCGTTCAGGCGGTAGCACTGGCGACGCCGTTCGTAGTTCGAATGCACCCCTCGCTAAATCAGGGACTTTGGTCCGAATCTTTTGATTCGGACGCTTAACAAGTGTCCGAATTGGGTAGTTTCACATCATCTAACTCGTTACGTATGTCGATCCAGCGGTCACGTCCAGTGCAGCCAGTCGAACAGGAGTCGGATGAGCAGCCCATTTCGTGATGCCGCTGCAGTGACGCTCGACGCGTCTCACCGCGTCGGGCACACTCACGCGTCGGACGCGCCTGTCAGCGGGCGCTTTCACCCGCCCTCTGCAATCAAGGGACTGGTTCCACGTCCCCGGTTGCACCAGAAACTCACCGCGTCCACCACTACCGAGGGCTCGGGACCCGGGTCCGTCGGGCTGCTTTCTGCACCGGCCGGAGCGGGAAAGACCCTGCTGCTGGCGAATTGGGCTCGTGAGTATTCGCGGGCGTCCCCTGACGTGGACCTCGCCTGGCTGACGTTGGCCGAGCGCGACAACAACGTGTCGGTGCTGTGCGAATCCCTCGCCGAGGCCATCTCGACGCCTCTCGACCCGGCCGGTCGCGCGCCCACCGGGCAAGGGTTCCCGGCACAGGCGGGATCGAGACGACCCGTCGAACAGTGGCTCGCGCACTTCGCGGAAACCGTCGAAGCTCACGATCGCCGAACGACGCTGATCCTCGACGACGTTCACACACTTCACGATCCGATGTCGATCGGTCTTCTCGACCAGATACTCACGCACACCCCGGACAATCTGTCGATCATCGTCGCTGCTCGATACGAACCTCCGCTCACCTGGCATCGTCTCGCGCTCGATGGCCGACTCACTCGCTTCGCATCCACCGATCTCGCCTTCGACCGCACCGAGATCACTGCGATGTTCGGCGAATACGACATCGCCCTCGGCGACGACGAGCTCGCAATCGTCGAGAACTTCACCAAGGGGTGGGGCGCTGTTGTTCGCCTGACCGCAGCGTTCCTGGCAGGCCGGAGCGACATCGGTGATGCATTGAACGAGTTCACCCATACGCCGCGCCCGATCGCCGACTTCCTCGTCGACGAGGTCCTGACATCCTTGCCCGAGCATGTCACGACATTCATGTTGCGGACATCCGTCGTCGATTCGTTCTCTGCTCAACTCGCAGAAACGTTGACCGATTCGAATGCGCGGTCCGAGATCGACGCTCTGATTCAATACAACTTCCCCGTGACGCGGACCGACTCCGCTGACCACACCACGTGGTTCAGCTACCACCCCCTTCTCCTCGAACACCTCCGCGCAGAGTTCCGTCGGGTCGATCACGAGGAGAGAAATCGCGCGCACCTTCGAGCAGCAACCTGGTTCGAGAGTCATCATTTCGAACTCGAGGCGCTCGAACTCGAGGTGTCGATCGGCGACCCGTGCCGCATCCTCGCTTTTCTCGAGCGCTGCGGACTGGGCCTCGTACTCGACGGGCACAGCGGAGACGTCGTCCGAGTGCTCGAATCCGCACCGACGCAGGTCTCCGAATCTCCGATCACCCGCCTGGTCCTGGCTGCGGCCGCCCTCCATTCCGGTGACATGACCTCTGCGACAACGTGCCTCGATCTCCTCGAGGCAACTCATCCGCCTATTGCGGACGAGCCACTGTTCCTGGCGATGAGTCTGGAAATCTCCTGTGCTTCGCCAACTTCCGACAACAAACCATTGGTTTCGCGCCTGGTGCGGCGCCAGAACAGCACTCACTCGGACGTCGAAGCCTACGCTCACCTCGAGGTAGCGACGGCCCTCCTACTCAAACGCGAGTTCGACAGGGCAACTGTCGAATACACCCAGGCGGTCGCGCTCGGAACACTACGAGGCAGGTCGCGATTCGTACTGAAGGCACTGACCGGGCTAGGATTCGTCGCCTCACTCAGCGGGGACATCGAGGCGATGAGGGCACACTCCACCTACGCCATCGACTACGCGGTCGAACACCGAATCACAACGACGGCGGAGTACGAGTTGTCCGCGTCTGTGGTGGCCTTCGCTGCATATCTCTGCGCCACCAGCGAACTTCCGTACCGCATACCGACTATCGGAAACTACCGGAGCACAGATGTTCTCGGCGCCAGCGTCCCGGCATTCGGGTGGCACACCGTCGTCACGTTCGGGCTCCACAGTCTCGGCGACGCGGCCGATCGACGGTCGACCGCTGCCGACGTCCGCGATGCGATGCTCAGCGCAATCGCACTGCGCACCTTCTCATTGGCGACTCTTGCCCTACTCCCACCGGTCGTGAACGCATGCCTGTCGGTCGGCGAAGTGGAATGGGCCGGCCGACTCGTGCGCGATGCGGCTGATCAGTTCGGCGAGACTTCCGAGATACACCTGGCGCGAGCTGCCGTGGCTTTCTCGTCCAACAAGTTCGCAGAAGCACTCGTCGAGGTTTCCGAAGCCCTCGGATCCACCGAAGAGCCTGTGCTCGCCCACACCGTCTACGCCTGGACACTCGAGGCTGGGATCCACGCTGCCACCGGTCACGAGCGCAAGTCGTTTCGTTCGCTGCAGAAAGCCCTGCGAGCCGCAGAAACCGGTGGGCTGTTACGACCTTTCCTCGACTACGGCGCGTCACTGCGTCCGATCTTCGACGAGTTCAGTGGGCACTTCGGCGATCAGGAAGCTTTTGCCGAACAGGTACGCAACCGCATTCTTCCACAAGAGCTGGTGAGTGCACCGATCCTCACACCGGGCGAATACACCGTGCTGCGCGAACTGGCCTCGGGAGACACCACCGAGTCGATCGCCGACACGCTGTTCCTGTCCGTCAACACCATCAAGACGCATCTACGCGGGATCTATCGGAAGTTGGAAGTAAGTAACCGACGCGACGCACTCAAGGCTGCGCGTCGCGGCGGACTCATCTGAGCAAGACTGCTTCCATGCCCCCGAAGCTGTACTCCGATACGCGCGATCGAATGACCGTCTGGGCGAGACGCACACCAAGCCGACGGTTGGCTACCGACGCGACGATCGACGTCTTCGAAGTCGGACTCGTCGACAGCGCCATGACTTTGGCAGCCCAGGCGTTCACGTCCTTGCTGCCGGTGATGATCGCAGCGTCCACCCTGGAAAAGCTGAAGCCCTTGGCCGATGTCGCCAGAGACGACCTCGGGGTGCAGCTTCCCGACGCCGTGATGACCGACACCTCCACGGCGGCCGCGTTTGGCATTGTCGGCCTGCTCATGCTGTTGATCAGTTCCACGTCCTACGCTCGCGCCCTTGGCCGGATGTACGGACGAATCTGGAGCGTGCCGACTGCGACGCTTCGCCAGGCATGGCGGTGGATCGCGGTCGTGTTCGTCGTCGCCGCGTCAGTGGTCGGTGCGGCGCTGTGCCGCGAACTGAATGCCGTTCCGAGGGTGGGCAGTCTCCTGGAATTTGTTGCGGTCTACGCAGTGTGGGCACTGGTCTGGACTGCTGTGCCCATGCTGTTGACCGCCAATCGCATGACCACTCGTATGTGTGTCGGGTCCGGCTTGCTCACCGCGACGGGTCTGACCGGACTGCACGTGGCCGGCACTCTATTTCTGCCGCGGATGACCAAGACGTCTCAGGACGAGTTCGGCCTTCTCGGCGTGATGTTCACCGTGATCGGGTGGCTGTTCATCTTCTCTGCCATCGTGGTGGTCGCGTCGTCGATCGTCGGATCGGTCGCAAAAGACGCGGGACCACTGGGAATCTGGCTGCGGACGTCACGCTGAAGTGTTGTCCCGGCCCTCGAGTGCCTGCGAGACGGTCGGATAGACGTCGACCTTCAGCGCACCCTCGTCGGCCCCGGACAAGACATCGCGGAACTGCCCGATGTCGCGGGCCACCCGGAAGCTCACATTCTTGCGAGCCAACGAATCTCGAAGCTGAGCCAACATCTGGGCCGCGCTGACGTCGATGAACGGTGAAGTCTCGGCGTCGAGAATGACCGTCGTGGTCCCGGTGGTCACCATGCCGGTGATCTGATCACGCACGTGATCGGCATTCGCGAAGAACAGTCCGGATTCGACCCTGACCACCACGACGCCGTCGAGTGTCCTCAGATCAGGATGGCTGCTGGTGTCGACCCAGCGCGTGCCGTCCTTGGCCAGAGCGGCCACGTGCGGTTTGGAGACTCGATACAGGAGCAGCAGCATCGAGACGACAATTCCGATGATCAGACCGGGCAAGGTATCGAACAGGAGAACTCCGAACATCGCCGCGACAGCGGCGGCGAAATCGGCCCGAGCGGCGTGCCCGTAGATGCTGCCCAATCGCTTCGTCCAGACCCGGTACAGCGCTGCGAGAGAAGAGAAATCCACTAGTTCGATCACTGCGGCGATGACCACCGCCGATAGCGTCGCTTCCGGTAGTTTCTCGAACAACCCAGTCAGGAACAGCAGTGTCAGCAGCGTCAATGCGGCGACCACCAACCCGCTGACCTGTGATTTGGCACCCGCTCCCCCGTTGACAGCCGTCTTCGAGAGGCTGCCGTTGACCACCATTCCCGAGCAGATGCCCGATCCGAGATTGGCGGCCCCCAGTCCTACCAGTTCCCGATTGGCGTCGATCGTGTATCCGGCCTTCGCCGCGTATGTCTTTGCAGCGCCGAGACCTTCGGCGAACCCGATGAGTAGAACACCGACGGCCGGCCCCACTAGGTCGAGGTAGTCCTCGGCTCCTACTCCACTCGGCAGGCCCATAGTCGGCAAGCCCGAATCGATGTGTCCCACGATGTCGATGCCACGGTCGTCGAGTCCGAACAGCGCCACTGCGGTAATCCCCAGTAACACAACCAGAAGCGAACCTGGCACGAGCGGGAGCCATCGCTTGACTCCCAGAACCATTGCCAAGCTGAGTAATCCGATGACCACCGTCGGACCGTCGACCTCGCCAAGTTCCTTGATCACCGTCCACGCCTGGACGAAGAAGTTCCCCTCGCCCTTGTCCACGCCCAGGAGTTTTGGTACTTGACCGATGATGATCGTGAGTGCCAAACCGACTATGAATCCCTTGAGAACCGGCTCGGAGATGAAGGATGCGATGAATCCGAGGCGCATGAATCCTGCGAGCAATCCGACGAGTCCGGTCACGATCGCGAGCCCGACCGACAATGCGACAAATCTGGTGTCGTCTCCCGACGCCAGTGGCGCGATCATCGCCGCGGACAACGCGGCAGTGGCCGACATCGGTCCGACGATCAGATGCCGCGAACTACCAGCTGCTGCATACAGAATCAGTGACGGAACTGCAGCGTAGAGCCCGACCACCGGCGGAACTCCGGCGATGGTGGCGTACGCGAGCGCTTCCGGGACAAGGACAGCCCACACCGTGAGGCCGGCGATGATGTCTGGCCGAAGCCAGCCTCGCTGATAGTCGGACAGTGATCCGAAGACCCACCACGTCCGTGTGTGCGGAGCACTCATAGCCCTTGCACCCCTTTACTGATCTGCATCGCCGCGATCAGGACGAGGAGCCCGACGTTCAGCAAGTGCGTGTTGGTGGCTATCCAGGTACGGATCTTCTGCAGCGGTTCGGTGGCCTCCTCCTTCTTGATCAGGAGAAGGGCGACCGGCACGGCGACCGAGGTCACGGACACGAGAGAAAAGATCACGGCCGAGACGATCTGCGACGTCGGCACCACGGTGCTGAGGCGAAAGTTCATGGCAGCGGCAATCGCACAGGACATGTCGATGGGATTGAGAACGAACAGCGCGAACCCGAGCACACCCGATCGCATCGGCTGGAAGTGTTCTACCGACTGGAGCATTTTCGGCAGTTGAGGGGCCGCCGCGACAACATCTCCCGGAGCCACTGCAGCCGCCATCGCCTGCACTCCGCGCCGACTACGCGTGTAGACGAACCAGGCACCCGCGAGCAACGTCACGCCGAGAACGAGGTGGAGGATAGGCACCCACAGGGGTGGGTGCGTTCTCTGATGAACTTGGAGTGCGGTCAAGATGATGTACGACCCGGCCAGGGCGACAACTATTCCGAGATACCACCCGATCAGGTACGCAATGCTGTTGAGACGCGCTCGTTCGGAAAAGAGCACGGCGACAACGGCGACAACCGCCAGCGGGCTCATGATGATACCGAGTGCCAGCGGGATCTGTTGCAGTAGCAGCGATCCCATAACTACCTCCCGTTGTCAGAGACCGCCGATGCCCTTACCGATGAGAACAACACCGATAACCAGGATCAACACGCTCATCACAGTGGCGTTGTTGTCCTGCAACCACACCTTCAGCTTGGCCAGCGGACCGCGCAGTCGCTCCGCGGCAACGAGGTAACCGATCACGGGCACGCACACTGTCGAGGCAGCGATGATGGTGAAAACCAGAACCGCGACGACTACTTCGCCGGAGCCCAATGACGCAGAGCCGATCGAGATTCCAGCCGCGATACACATCATCAGATTCTTCGGATTGATCGCTGCCAGCGCGAAGCCCAAGCCGAGGCCCTTGGCAGCGGTCATGTCGTCGATAGCTTGCATCCACTTCGGGGTTTCATGCTCGCCACCGCGGCCGCGCCATTGCTTGACTCCGAACGCAAGTAGCAACACACCCAACGCCAGCTTGATCCACGACACCGTCGCAGAGGGATCACCTTCGGAGTCGCCGAGCTTGCTGGACAGGAGCACGAAGATCACAGTGGCGACAACGATTCCGAGTATCCAGCCCAGGGCGAATCCGACGCTGGTGCTACCGGCTCGCTTGGACAACAACATCAAGATCGCCGCGATGATCGGGATGGGCGATACCGCAACACCGACCGCTAAGGGTAGAAGATCCCCGATGACAGATCCCATGCCGACCTCTTCTCTCTCCCGGTCGACACTAGGGGTGACGATCCTTCGCAGCCTCACACAAAAGGGATGAATGGAGCCGCGATGACATTCACCCGTTGGGGATGACGCCTCGGGAGCGCGTGGGAGCAAGACTGGATCTCACGGATACGGAGTCCTGGATCGAGCGGCGACGCCGATTGCCCCTGACGACACGTGATTTCGAGGCTCGACGCGGTACTGACCGAACCTCATGGCCCTACGAAATGGAGCGGACACTGATGAATGCTCCCACTCGGTATCAATTCCTCATCGACGGCGAAGTGTCGGACCGCGTCAAAGCGGCGTTTCCCGAACTCAGCGTTGCCAGTGCCGCCGGCGGATTCACCAGTTTGTACGGGCCCGTCGCGGATCACACTGCTATGCGAAGCATCATGGCTCGCCTCGATTCCCTCGGCTTGACCGTTGCCGAACTGCGAAGGCTCCCAGACTGATCCGAACAGAATGATCCGAGCCGCCCCTCCGTCGGGTCGTCCCCCGCGCACGAGCGATGGTCCCGACCGAGTCGATTCGGTCGGGACCAACTGCTCTCGAGTTGTTCGGCGCCTAGACTCTGTCTGTGTCCCAGGTCGCGACGGCCCAGATCACAACGACGTCGAGCGCGATGACCAGGATCGACCACAGCGGGTAGTACGGCATCCACAAAAAGTTGGCGATGATCGAGAGCGACGCAATGACTATCGCCGCCGCCCTGGCCCACACTGCACCGGTGAAGAGGCCGAGAGCCACCACGATTCCGATGATGCCCAAGATGATGTGGATCCAGCCCCACGTCGTGATGTCGAACTTGTACGTGTAGTTGATACCCACGACAAACAGATTGTTGTCGGCGACCGCCGCAATGCCCTGAAGCAGAGCGACAATGCCTGCGGTGAGCAGCAGAATTGCTGCTGCAAACGTCGTACCTACCGCGAAACCCTGCCGGACAGGGTGATTCGCGGGTTCCCGCGGTGGAGCAGTCATCAGCGTTCCTTTCGACAGAATGCACTTCCCATACTCAGTCTCGAGGGGCTGGGAAGCGAAAACATCACCCGTCGCGGATGAACCGCAGGTCACCGACCCGTACCCGCTTGCCGGCGTCGCAAACCTAACCGAGCACCCCTTTCACCGAGTGAGCACCCTCTCCGATGCGCTGCAGACGGTGTTCACTCAACTGAACCTGTGCTCACTCAGCAGCAGTCGCACTCGTCACCGCTCTCGGGCACCGTCACAACCGGGCAGCACGGATCACCCTTCCACGCGTTGATGCCTTCCTTCACGGCGATGACGGCGATCACCAGTGCCGCAATCGGGTCCGCCCACGACCAGCCGAGCACCGAGTTGAGCAGCAAACCGACCAGCAAGACCGCAGAAAGGTAGGTGCAGAGCAGCGTCTGCTTCGAATCCGCGACCGCCGAAAGCGAACCCAACTCCCGACCTGCTCGGCGTTGCGCATAGGACAGAGCCGGCATGATCGCCAAACTCACTGCAGCCAATACTATTCCGACGCTCGTGTGCTGCGCTTCACCCAGACCGAACAGCGACCGAATCGCGTCGAACGAGACGTACGCAGCGAGCCCGAAGAACGAGAATGCGATCACTCGCAGTGCCGTCTTCTCACGGCTCGTCGGATCCGGAGCCGAGAACTGCCAGGCAACCGCTGCCGCCGAGGACACTTCGATCACCGAATCGAGGCCGAAACCGAACAGTGCTGCGGACGACACCCGCGTGCCCTCCGCCAGCGCGATGATCGCTTCGACGACGTTGTAGCTGATGGTGATCGCCACGAAGATGCGAATTCGTCTCGACAAGAGCGCACGCCGGGCAGTCGAGAGGCCGCCACCGTCAACGGGCGCGACCATCAGCAGCATCCTTCTGATTCACTGTCCGGGCAGTACGACGGATCCACCGCGAGTACGACCCCGAGCAGGTCGTCGAGGGCCTGACCGATATGTGCGTCGGCGAGTTCGTATCTGGTCCGGCGCCCTTCCGGGACGGCCACTACCAAGCCACAACCGCGCAGACAAGCCAGATGATTGGACAGCTTCTGCCTGGTCACAGCCAGTGTTTCAGCGAGGTCGGACGGGTACCGAGGGGCGGTTTTCAGTTCGAGCAGTATCCGTGTCCGAGTCTCGTCGGACAAGGCATGCCCGAACCTCGCAAGCACCGCCACGTTGGTCACCACATCTACGCCCTCGATATCCATACGTACGACAGTACATCGAAATCTGTATTCAGAAAACAGTGAACTCAGATGGTTCAAGATCCCTCCATCGGGTAACGCAAGCGTGAAGCCACCCGACCGGATCAGCGAACACCGGGAGTCCACATCCGATGAACCGTACAAAAGTCGACGATCACGTAGCGATGGCCGAACTACCGACAACCGGAAGCATCTTCCAGGTCTCCTGGCCGGTGCGTACGGGCGACATCCACACCGACAAGCAACTGCGCCTCGACGCGATCGCGCGCTACCTCCAAGACGCGGGCTTCGACAATCTCGTCGACCGCGGCGCCATGGATACACACCCGCTGTGGATGGTGCGAAGGACGGTGATCGACGTACTCGAACCCGTCATCTGGCCGGATCGAGTTCATCTGCAGCGCTGGTGTTCCGGACTCTCCAGCAAGTGGTGTTCGATGCGGGTTCGGATCAGGTCCGACAGCGGTGGATTGATCGAGACCGAGGCATTCTGGATCAACATCGACCCGAAAACCGGAATGCCGGCAACCATCAGTGAAAAGTTCACCGCTGCCCTGGCATCGACGGCCGTGGACGAGCATCTTCACTGGCGTCGGTGGATCGACCCCGACACCGACGATTACGCGGATTCTCCATTCCCGTTGCGCTCGAGCGATTTCGACCCTTTCGATCACGTGAACAACGCGATCTACTGGCAACCCGTGGAAGATGCACTGCCCGAAAAATTACGAAGCGAACCCTTTCGCGCGATCCTCGAGTACACCCAGCCCGTCAAGAGAGGTGAGCAGGTGAGCGTGCGAACCGGCACGAACACGCTGCACATCGACGCCGGCGGCGAGGCACGTGCATCCGCTCGATGGTTTGCCCTGACCTCGAACCACAGCGATCAGGGGTGAAGTTTTCCGAACCCCACGACGGCGGAGTCGGATTGCCAGTGAAGATCATGGACCCGCACCTTGCCGAACTCGTTGCCGCCGACCGTGATCGCCGAGTCACCGTCCACTGCCACAACGATGTTGGTGTGCTGACCTACCCATCTCGAACTGTCGTAGATCACCACATCACCCACGCTCGGGGTGTACCCGCTGCCGTTCTCGGCGTACGCGCCGATCCCCTGGTAGTACTCCTGCAAGGTGTACACCCCCGGGATACGCCAGCTTCCGGAGTTCGGGTTCGACAACGGTCGACCCGCTTCCCTCATTATCCAGCTGACAAAATCGGCGCACCATTCTTCGTCGATACCGTCGGAATAGAAAGTGCCCGGACGGTCCCGCTCATGCTCGGATTGCAGCAGTTCGAGCACTCGAGTCTGGTCCGCAGTCACCGAACTGGCGTCGACCGTCGGGAACTCGGCAGTGTCCCAGGGCAGATACCGCGAAGGCGCGACCGCGACGACAACCGCCCCGACCACGATCACGACGCCGAGCACCCCGGCAATCCAGAGCAAGATACGGCGGCGACGGTTGGGTTCGGCAGGACTCACCCTTACGAGTGTGCCAGCCTGCCGAGAATCGAAACGCCAACCACCCCGATGAGCTGGCACTTCTCATCAAACTCACACGAATGTGCCACCAAACTATTGCTATGGCACCAAAGTGGTGCCATAGTGATGCCATGGACTTGACACCGTACGTAGACAACCTTCGCCACGAACTCGCGGTGGCGGCCGAAGCAGGCGGAGAAGACGCAAAGGCCCTCGCCGATCGTTTGACCGCACCGCTGGAATCAGCAGTGCGACTCACCCTTCTCGACGCATTGTCTGCGGCAGCCGCCGAGATCACGCGTGACCTCGCCCCAGGCTCGGTGGACCTGCGCCTACGGGGACGCGAACCCGAATTCGTGGTGGCACCAGCCATCAGCGAACCGGCTCCGGCCCCCGCCGAAGAGGAACCGACTCCGGCTCCGCGCCCCGTCACGGAGTCCGACGACGCCTCGATGACTCGAATCAACCTGAGGCTGGGGCAAGACCTCAAAGACCGGATCGAGGCGGCGGCCAAGGAAGCCGGGATCTCCGTGAACGCGTGGCTGGTTCGCTCGGCTGCAACTGCGCTGGAAGGCGGCATGAGCAGAAGCACTCCGAGACAGCGCACGTCCCAAGGCTCCGAAAGCTTCAGCGGCTGGGTGCACTGACACCGGCTTCACCTTTCGCACGACCCTCTATCACCAACCGAGACAACCTCATCGGGAGTATCACCATGCCTACATTCAGCACACCTGACCCCATCACCTTGAACTTCGACGTGGCAGTCGGACACATCCGGATCGCTGCGAGCAGCCGCAACGACACTGTCGTGGAAGTGTTGCCCAGCAACTCGTCTCGCGAGGTAGACGTTCGAGTCGCCGAACAAACGCGCGTCGAATTCGCAGGTGGCCGGCTACAGATCAAGACTCCGAAACAGCGCGGCCTCGGCATTTTCGGGAAGACAGGATCTGTCGACATTGCCGTTCAGCTTCCCTCCGGCTCGGAACTCGAAGGCACTGCAGCAGTTGCCAGCCTTCGCGCCGAAGGCACTCTCGGACGCTCACGCGTGAAGGTCTCGGCCGGTGATTGCACACTGGACACCACCGGACCGCTCAACGTCAGCACCGGCGCCGGAGCGATCATCGTCGAGCATGTGGCCGGTGACATCGACACGAGCACCGGGTCCGGAAGCATCCGCATCGGCCGCGTCGACGGCAACGCGGAGGTCAAGAATTCCAACGGCGACATCAACATCGGCACGATCACCGGCGCGCTGAAGGCGAAGACCGCCAACGGAAGCGTCGCCGTCGAACACGCCGAATCCGACGCGAGCGCCGCAACCGCCAACGGCGACATCCGTTTCGAGACCATCGAGAGTGGAGTCGTATCCGCCAAGACGGCCGCCGGGCGAATCCATATCGGCGTTCGATCCGGAACCGCCGCACGATTCGACGCTCATACGTCCTTCGGCCGTGTCGACAACCAGATGAATGCCACGCACGGTCCGGCTTCCACCGAACGCCGGGTAGACGTCCGGGCACAAACCAGCTACGGCGACATCGTCATTCGACGTTCGGAGCCCCGAGAAGAATCCAACAAGAAGATCTAGCGAAAGGAACGCTGATGTCCCGTAAACCAGCCATCACCGCGACGGGTCTGAAGAAGGCCTACGACGACAAGACGGTACTGGACGGAATCGACATCTCTGTCGACCGCAGAACCGTCTTTGCACTCCTCGGCCCCAACGGCGCCGGCAAGACCACCATCGTGGAAATCCTCTCGACCCTCGTTCCCGCAGACGGCGGCGACATCCGCATCGCCGGGTACAACCCTTCCGACGATCCTGACGCAGTGCGTTCGCGCATCGGTGTCACCGGACAATTCTCGGCGGTAGACGACTACCTGTCCGGCGAGGAAAACCTTCTCCTCATGGCCGATCTTCACCACCTCGGCAAGGACGAACGCCGCACTCGCACTGACGAACTCCTGGAGATGTTCGATCTGCAGGGCTCCGCGGACAAACTCGCGTCGACGTACTCGGGCGGAATGCGCCGACGGCTCGACCTGGCAATGACGTTGATCGGACGACCGGAGATCATCTTCCTGGACGAGCCCACCACCGGCCTCGATCCCCGGAGTCGACGCACCATGTGGCAGATCATCCGGGAGTTGGTCAAGGGCGGTGTCACCATCTTCCTCACGACGCAGTACCTCGAGGAAGCCGATCAACTGGCCGACCACATCGCCGTCCTCGATCAGGGACGGATAGTCGCCCAAGGTACGGCAGCGGAACTCAAACGACGCATCCCCGGCGGCCACATTCGTCTTCACTTCATCGATCGAGACCAACTCGACTCTGCTGCTGCTGTTTTCGACGAGTCTACCCGTGACGATGCCGCGTATGTTCTGCAGGTTCCCAGCGACGGCGGTGTCCGCTCGCTGCGCTCTCTTCTCGACCAACTCGACGCTCACTCGATCGACGTCAAGGAACTCTCCGTGCACACACCGGACCTGGACGACGTGTTCCTGACTCTGACCGCCACCGAAAGGACCGACGCGCGATGACCACCATGACGCTTGCCTATCAGGACTCGAAAACCATGCTGCGTCGCAGCATTCGACACATCCTTCGATATCCGTCGATGACGGTGATGCTTGTCGGGATGCCAGTCGTCTTCCTGCTGCTGTTCGTCTACGTGCTCGGCGGAACGCTCGGGAACGGCCTCGGCCCAGGCGGTGGCGGCCGAGCCGAGTATGTCAATTACGTTGCACCGGCGATTATTCTGATGACTGTGGCATCAGCGGCACAAGGTACTGCCATCTCCGTCGCAACCGATATGACCGCGGGGATCATTGCACGATTCCGCACGATGGCGATCACGCGCACGTCCGTCCTGACCGGTCACGTTCTCGGCAGCCTCCTTCAGACGATCGTGAGCCTCGTTGTAGTCATCGCCGTGGCGATAGCCGTCGGCTTCCGGCCTACTGCAGGCTTCGTGGAGTGGGTTGCCGCGTTTGCTCTCCTCATCCTGGTCTCCATCGCGATGATCTGGTTGTCCGTTGCCTTCGGCCTCGTCAGCAAGAGCGTCGAGACGGCCAGTAATCTTCCAATGGTGTTGATCCTCTTACCTTTCCTGGGAAGCGGATTTGTCCCCACCGATTCGATGCCGACCGCGTTGCGATGGTTTGCCGAGTATCAGCCGTTCACTCCGATCATCGAGACTCTTCGAGGACTTCTTCTCGGCGAAGCGATCGGGAACAACGCCATACTCGCGATCGGATGGTGCGTCGCAATCACCTTCCTCTCCTACCTCTGGGCGCGGAGTTTGTTCAATCGACGCCCGGTGCGCTGACCTCGAAACACACGATCTTCGAGAACAGGTACGGTGTCGCTGTCGTCGAGTTCCGAGGCGATGGCGACGTCGTGTGGAAACCCCATGACGATCAACTCGCGTCCTGAGGCACAGTCCCGCAGGCGGTCCTCGTACGAATCCGACACCGCTGTCCAGGCATCCGCCGCCATCTGTGCCTCGGGCGACAGGGAACCTTCCCAACCAGCCGCGGTCAACGCCGTGACAACCCCGCCGGCGCCCCACAGATCCTCCACTGCAGGACGCAACTCTCCACCGGGCCACTTCTCCCCGGATGCGACTATCGCAACCCGCGATCCCGGACCATGTTCGTGCACAATCCAATCAGCGACGGCGGAAGCGTTCCTCAATGAAGCGCCGACACACACCGCAACCTGGGACGCCAACGCAAACGCGATAGTCGACCCGTTCGGCGACGGAAGTACCAGCCGACTCGGGACCTCGGACTCGCGAATCGTCCTGGGAGACAGACTGATCTGCCCCTCCTGGCCACACTTCGTCGCACTGCAAGAACCGCATCGGCATCACGCGCGTAATCGACCGCACTCTCGTCGTTCCAGGAATAGGGAAGTACGTCGATTCCCGCGTCGGCGGCGACGCTCAGCGTCGTCGTGAACGAGAGGACATCTACCACCACTGCCACATCGACGCCGACAGCAATTGCTTCGGCGCCGCGCAGGCCCCAGTCGAATCGAAGTCCGTACTCGAGTTGGCGATGCTCCGGATTCATCGCACCAGCATCTCAGAAACGAATCAGGTTGTCCGGCACGCACAAATCCTCGTGCTCGTACAGCGCTCGCACGGCAACTGGATCGTCGCCGGCGCACACCTCGGCTATATCGTCGAGCAGTAGGTCGTAGTCGGCGCCGGTCTTTCCGTCGTAGGCGTCAGTCATACGACCCCACTCGTCCCACGGCAGGGTTTCGACCTTGTTCATCGCGGCAAGATCCTTCACTGCGTTGCCTCGGATCTCGGCCGGCCCCCAGTTCTGGGTGCCGTACACCCCGAACTGGGACGCGTCGATCTCGCCGCGTCGATACGCCAGCCACGCCTCACCACCACTGAGGAATTCTCCCGGCTGCAGGTTATGGGCGTGAGGAAGGACGTTCTGTCCGAGGATCTCCGAGTCGATGCGGATCCACCGCTTGCCGGCGTCGTCCCAGTACTCGGTGATCCAGTGGTCCACGCCCTGTCCCGGTTGAAAGTAGGTGGCAAAACCACAGCGGACGCGAGCGGCAATTCCGCGATAGCGCAGAAACGCACAACTCAAAACAGCAAAGTGCCGACAGGTTCCGACGAGCCGCTTGTCGGGTTCTCGGGCGGAGGTCACCGGTGCCGGATCGAGCGCAAGCAAGCGTTGAAGCAGAACGCTTGCCGGCCGGATCTGGTTTTCGTCGAATCGGTCGGTGGGCAGCTTCAGCGACCGTGCATCGGTGGGTTGGACCACCAGGTACGGCACTACCCGGCATATTTGCACGGGGTCGGTGGGGAGTGACTCGAGGGCAAGCGGGTCCACTCCGTCGATGCGGGTGAACGGTCCTGCTGATGTGTAGTCGAGAACCGCCGTCATGGGCGGAGACTAACAAACACTGCCGACACTGCCGCTCCACTATGGTTAGGGTCCCATAACCATGAAACCCGAGGTTGCTGTGAACCCAATGTTGAGCCGCCGTGCCATGCTGTCCGTCACCTTCGCCACAGCAGCAGGTTTTGCCCTTGCTGCCTGCGGCGACAGCGCGAAGGACGAATCCACTCCCGGCACCGAAGGTGCTCACGCCGAGGCCAACGCCTTCCCGGTGACGATCGACCACAAGTTCGGCTCCACCACCATCGGGCAGGCACCCAGCCGCATCGCAGCGGTCGGCATCGGCGACGCAGACGTTCTGCTTTCCCTCGGTCTGACGCCCGTCCTGGTCCCGGTGTGGAAGGGATCGACCGACGACGGAATCGGAGTCTGGGCCGACTCGGCAGTCCAGGGCGCCGAGCCGACACCATTGGCCAACGCCACCACCGATTTCGACATCGAAACGATCGTGGCAGCAGCGCCTGACCTGATCATCGCCGTCAACAACGCGATCGACGAGGATCTGTACAAGCAGCTCAGCGCCATCGCGCCGACTGTGCTTCACGCCGCCGATCAGACGGATTGGGTGCTGCCCTGGCAGGAAGTCACGACCCGCATCGGTACGGCTGTGGGCGTTCCCGCGCAGGCAAAGCAGGAGGTCCAGGAAGTCGAAGACCTCATCGTTCGCACCCGCGCGGAGAACCCCCAGTTCGAAGGCAAGACAGCAGCTCTCGTCATTCGCTGGAGCGATGGAAATCTGCGGGCGTTCAGCCCTGAGGCAGCGCGCGCTCAGTTGCTCACGCAATTGGGATTCACGGCTCCTGCCGCACTGAAGGATCGGTTCGCGGGCAAGCTGAACTACGAGATCTCCGCCGAGAACTACGACCTCCTCGAGTGCGACTACCTGCTCTTCGACAACTACGAAAAGGCTCGCCCCGAGATGGAGACGCAGCCGGCGTTCACCAATCTGAACGTGGTCAAGACCGGCGGCCTGATCAGCTTGGACCCCATCGTCAGTGACGCGGTGTCCATGCCGAACCCGCTCACCATTCCGTTTGTGCTGGAAGATTTTGTAGCAAAGATCAATCAGACGATCGCGGGTCGATAACCTTCGTTCGACCGGACCACACCCACAACACCACAGCCGACACGGCCACGCAGACCGAAACGATCACCCATGGTGACGCCGGCGCTGCGTGGCCGTTGTCGACTAGGTCGTACACGAATCCGACTCCCACGGTTCCCAGGAGCGCGAGCAGACCGCCGATCGTGTTGAGCATGCCGAAGTGCGCTCCGAGGTTGCTTTCACGACCGAGGATGGCAATGGTGTCTCGCATCGGCGGCACCATCAACATCTGTCCCAGGTGCAGCAGCCCGATCCACACCGCCAGACCGACTATCTGCGTCGACGCCGAAGCTGCGGATTCGACGCCGGTGACCAGCGGAACCAGGAACGACACCGAAATGAGCACAAGCCCGAAGGTGATCGCGCGTCGATGCCCGATGCGGTGGGCAACCGCGACCGTCGGTCCCTGCCCGACGATCACCAACACCGCTGCGCCCACGTAGAACCATCCCAGCGCCGACTGTGAACCGATACCGCGCTCGAGCTGTTCCGGCAGCATCAGGTACAGCTGGCTGTACGCAACCAGCTGAAAACTGCAGAGCGTCGCGAAGAGCAGAAAGTTGTTGTTGGTCAGCACGCTTCGCCAGACGTCGCGCAGCGTATAGGTCGACACCGGGCCGTCGTGGGCATCGCCCGGCCGCGGGAACCAGATGAAGAACCCGACCCACATGATCGCGAACAGCAACGCCGCGCTCGACGCCGTCCACGAGAACGGAAACATCAACAGAGCAGCACCCAATGCCGGACCGATCACGGTTCCCAGGCGGCTGCACATCTGTTCCACTGCAAACAGATCCGTACGACGCATGACTCCTGAGGTTTCGAGTTCGCGTCCGTATTCGGCGTTGGCCGACTCCACTGCGGGTGCGAACAGAGCCGCGGCGAACCCGACCAGAAGCACACCGACGATCACCGCTGCCATACTCTCGGCCAAACCGAGCATCAGGAAACCGACCACGCGAACTGCGATGCCCAGCAGGATGATCGGACGCTTGCCGAACCTGTCGGCGAGGCTTCCACCGATGAAGAACATGCCCTGCTGACTGAACATCCGGAGTCCGAGGACCAGGCCGACAATCCAGGCCGCGAATCCGAGGTCCTCCGAAAGGTGCACCGCGAGAAAGGGGACAACCAGATAGAACCCGATGTTGAACAGCACCATCGAAAGAAGGAGCAACTTCACCACCGGCGGCAGGACACGAACCTTCGCGAAGGTCTTGTTACCGGGAAAACGCTCACTGAGTACCACGACCAGAAGACTATTGCCCGCGCGGTGTTCTGTGGAAATCTGCCATTTTGCAATTGGTTAACTGTCCGTTTAGGTAGCGATGGTAATCATCTTCCGGGGGTTCGAGCACACGACAACGAGAGCCGGGATTTGATGAATGGATTGACGCGCCGTCAGATGGTCAAGGCGATGGCGGTAGCCGCAGGGACAGTCACCGCAAGCGCATTTACCTTGGGTGCCAATACCTCCGTCGCGGGGGCGAACCCCGCGCAGGAGATCAAAGTGCTCTCCCTCAATACCTGGCACGGCGGAACCAAGATCAACGGTGGCCTGCAGCTGATCGCCGATATGATCATCTCGACCCAGGCGTCGATAGTTCTCCTGTCGGAAGCCGGCACTGCGACAACTGTATTGGCCGACATGCTGACCAAATCAGGAACCACCTTCTACGGAGCAGCGTCCTCCGACGTGGGGATTCTCTCCAAGTTTCCGATCGAGGAAACAGCCGACCTGAACTCGATGATCAAGGCAGTCGTGACGGTCGACGGCAAACAAATCGCTGCTTACTCGGCACATCTGGCCTACACGTCCTACGCGACCTATCTACCGCGCGGATACGGCGCGGGTGTTCCCAAGCCTGGAGAGTTCTCCGAGTTCGGCTGGAACAAGATGCCGTCCGGTCCGGTCACGGACCCCGAGACGGTTCAGCGTGTGAACGTCAATTCGGGACGACCCCTGGCAATTTCGACGTTCATCGACGATGCGGCCGCAGAACGGGCGAAGGGCAGGTCCGTCATCCTAGGCGGCGATTTCAACGAACCGTCGGCCCTGGACTGGACCGACGGCACGCGAAATCTGTTCGACCACAACGGTGTCGTCATTCCGTGGGAATCCACCCGTCTGCTCGACCAAGCCGGATTTGTCGATGCATACCGCAGCAAGTACCCGAACCCGGCTACACACCCGGGCTTCACCTGGCCGTCCGACAATCCCGACGTCGACACCTCACAGCTCACCTGGGCACCCGAGGCAGACGAACGCGATCGGATCGACTACATCTTCGCCGACCGCGCTTCCGAGCTGAAGTTGGGATCTGTAGGAATCATCGGACCCCGAAAGACGATCGTGCACAACAAAAGAGTGGAGGAGAACTCCCAGGACAACTTCATCGCTTCACCGACGCCGTGGCCGACCGATCACAAGGCCGTTCTTGCGACGTATCGTTTTGCCAGCTTCGGCGGCGGATCATCTACCGGTTCGTGGAGCGGTTCCTGACAGGGCATCTCGTAGCCAGTCGATCATCATCGGCGTCAACTCGGGCAGCTTGGTCACTGCGCAGTGCCCCGCATCCCGGATGACGTGTACCTGCGTGTTCGGGCGCTCTTCGAAGAGTGTTGTGTCCGAGAGCGGGATGTGTACGTCGTCGGCTCCGTTGACCACAAGCATCGGGGTCCGGCCGTCGTCGGCGGTCATCAAGACACTGCGATCGAACGCACGGAGACCCTGTACCAGCGCCTCTTTGGTTGCCGGGGCATCGAAACCCAGTGCGTTTCCGACGATGTCGCCCATGCCGTAGACCAGGCGCTCGGCATTCGCGGTCTCGAACGCACCCTTGACCGGGGCGCCGATGTTGATCACCGCATCGACGGCGCCGGTCAACCCCGAGCGCACGGCGAAGTTGCCGCCGAAGGAGACTCCCAGGTGCGCCACCTGCCCGTTGCCGAGAGCGCGAGCCGTCGATACGAGCCCGTCGATCACCTCGTCGCCGAAAGCATCGAGAGGAACGGGTGATTCACCAGTTCCCGGCTGATCGAAAGCAACAACCGTCACCCCGGCGTTCGTCGCGAACGCGCTGGCCAACGGATGCATGTCCATCTTCCAGCCGTCGACGCCGCCGCTGAGCAACAGGACGGGTGCGTCTTCGTACCGTCCGTCCGCCGAGAGGATGTGTACCGGTAGCTCGATCTCGCCGTTTCGGTAGGGCAGGGAGAGGATTCGACGCTCGAACTCGAGCCCGAATCCTGGTGCTGCCTTGACGTATTCGTCCACCTGATTGCGCAGAGCCCGTCGACGGGATTCGTTGGCCAGCACCGGGAACTTGGCGATTCCGTAGATCATCGCTGCCAGGGAATGATTGCCGGCCGCGGAGTACTTCGCCGCCAGCGCCGACCACTCGTACGACCAACCACCCGGCGCGTCGGCCCAGGTCGAGTTGATGGACGCGCGCAGTTCCTCGAGATCCGAGACGGGGAGCCCGAAGCTCAGAAACTGTCCTGTGCGCTCTTCGAAGAGACCTCGGTGATCGACAGGAAATTCGTATGACATGGGAAAACACCCCTCAATTCATCTCTAATGCAACGAGCAGTTGCATTAGCTCAGTGAATCACGCGCCTCCAGCTAACACAACACCTTGTTGCGATAAGGTTTACCCATGACCTCGACACCACAACGGCCCGGAGGGCGTAGCGCCAGGGTGCGCGAGGCCGTCCTGGCTGCCACCGCGGCCGAACTGTCCGAACGCGGATTTGCAGCGATGAGCATCGAGGACATAGCCGCCCGTTCCGGAGTCCACAAGACCACCATCTACCGGCGATGGAGCACGCTGTCCCAACTGGTGGCCGACGCGGCTGTCGAGGTGTCGGCAACTACCGTCCCCATCCCGGATACCGGTTCCATCGAATCCGACCTGCGCGAGATGGCCAGATCGATAGTCGCACTGGTGACAAGCGAGTCGGGCGGCGCGTTGGTGGCTGCACTGTTCTCGGACGCGGTTCGTACGCCAGAAGTGGCAAGACTCAAGCGCGAGTTCTATTCCGCACGTTACGAACTGGCCGACATCGTGGTCCGCCGAGCAGTCGAACGCGGGGAAATCTCCGAGAAGGTCTCAGCTGCTGATCTTCTGGCGGCCGTCGCCGCGCCCATCTACTATCGCCTGTTGGTCGCCGATCTACCTGTCGACCAGTCGGTTGCCGATCGCGCTGCTGCCGGCGCGCTCGCTGCGGCGCACGCCGGAGCACTCGATCAGACCGAATGAGCCAGTGAATTCAGCGCTTCCACGATTGCCTCGTTGAATCCACCCCCGCCATGCCCGGCGTCGTCGAGCACCACCAACTCACTGCCCGGCCAACGCTGGTGGATCGCCCAGGCAGTGTCGAGTGGTCCGGAAATGTCATACCGGCCGTGCACGAGAATCGCGGGAATCTCGGCGAGACGGTCCATTCCGTCCAGGATCTGATTCGGCGCGAGGAAGCAATCGTTGGCCCAGTAGTGCGTGACCAGCCTGGTCATCACCCGACGGAAGTCCGGATTCTGGTATCGAACACTCGGAGTCCACCCCGGCATCAGCGACACATGTACGTCTTCCCAGCGGCACCACTGCACCGCAGCATTTTCCCGCACAACAGGATCCGGATCGGCGAGCAGTCGCGCGTATGCCGCCGGGAGATTCCCGTCACGCTCTTCCACCCGCAGCGGCGCGACGAACTCTTCCCATTCGCGCGGAAATATCCTGCCCATGGCACGGGTGATCCATTCGATTTCCACTCTCGTCCCGCCGGTGATCGCGCCCAAAGCCATCGCGATCACCCGCTCGGGAAACGCTTGGGCGTACACCAGACCCAAACTGACGCCCCAAGAAAGGCCGGAAACGATCCATCGTTCGATACCGAGATGTTCACGAAGACGCTCGATGTCGTCGAGGATGTGCGCCGTCGTGTTCACGGTGAGATCGGCGTCCGGGCTACTCGCGAGAGGAAGGCTGCGCCCACAGCCTCGTTGATCGAACAGAACTGCGCGAAAGGTTTCGGGATCGAAAAAACGCCTGGCGCCGACAGTGCACCCGGAACCGGGGCCACCGTGGAGATAGAGAACCGGGACACCGACCGGGTTACCGACGGTCTCCCAGTAGAGGCTCTGACCATCGGGCACTTCCAACAGTCCCGACTCGTACGGTTCGACGGGCGGGTACAGGACAGCGCTCATGGGCGGTAATTCTTCCATCAACCGACGTGTCCGGTAAGCAGCACGCGTCCGGGCTATGGCCTAGCGTGGACAGGACACCTCTGCGACGGGAGTACACCAGATGCGTGATGGGTTCAGGTTGCCGGGGTACGGCGGCGCCGCGGTATTCCTTCGCAGTCATGCGGTACCCGCCGCTGTCTTCGAATCCGACGTACCCACACTCGTTTTCGACGTAGGCCTGCTCAGCCCCGATCGGTTCAATCAGTATCTCAGCAGACACACCGACGAAGGATTTGTCGAACGGCTGGCGGCGTTCTTCTTTCACGCGGCCGCAGACTTTCATCCCGAGAAATCGCTTCCGGCGTTCACCGACGAACGACTCGGGCTGATGATCTCGGTCTGTTCCAGCACCGATCGAGAGGTGGAACTCGACTTCTCACTCGCCGAGGATCCCGAATCGGAGGACACCGAACGCGACGAGATGACCTTCGAGACAAGCCGAGTCGTCCTCGCGACCTCGGCTCAAACGGTTTCTCGACTCACCGGTGGAGTAACCACCCACTTCGACGGAGAGTGGTGACGACATGGGATTCCTCTTCGAGGTTCTCGATTTTCCCGACGGCAGTCGGATGACCGACCTGTGGAACAACACGTGGGCCGAGCCGGCAACCGGAGAGGAGATCGCGTCCGGCCACTTCATTCACCTCGGAGACGATCAGCACGTCGACGTGGAGACAGATTTCCTCAGTAGCCACCTCCCCTTCAACGTGGCAGGCTTCGGCGGAGTCTTTCCCGACGGCAAACCCTGGATGTTCGTCATGCAGAAGGCACCGGCCGACCTCGCGACCAGGCTGCGCGGTGAGGACGATCCACACTCGCTTCTGCGCGGATCACTCGACCGCGCCATGTCTTTCAATCCCGATGCACTGGTGGCCGAGGAATTGTCCTGGAGGCATGACGATCTGGTGAAGGTGTACGAGGAAGAGGGGATCCGAGCAGCATCCATCGCCGGCTGGTCGGCCGCGGACCTCCTGCGCGGCCTCTTGGCGCAGTGTTGCAATGCCGAACTTGCCGCCGTCGTCGCCGGATACCCCGAATGTGCCTACCCCGAATCGGCGCATGCGTGCGAAGCAGACGTGTTCTCCGACGTGTTCGCCGGTTGGGTCAGCGGACTGCGGTGATGTGACGGAGGAGACCCCACCCTCTCAATATTTCAGAGTAGACTCATTTATGAGCGTGATCCGAAATGAGACGAGGTGAGCGGGATGACGAAATCGGACCAAGAGTTGGGTCGTCGTGAACGCAACAAACTCGAGAAGCAGACACGCATCTTCGACGCCGCGGCCGAACTGTTCGCGGAAAAGGGCTACAGCGCAGTCACAACTCAAGAAATTGCCGATCGCGCCGATGTAGCCGGTGGCACCCTCTTTCGTTACGCCGCAAGCAAAGCCGAGCTACTGCTCATGGTGTACAACGCGGAGTACCGCAAGCAGATCGAACTGGGAGAAGAGCGTGAGGCCAAATCGACGGGCACAGAAGATCGTGTCCTCGAGCTGGTTTCACCCCTGCTGATCGCGAGTCGCCGAAACGACGAGAACACCGGTATCTACCAACGCGAAGTGTTGTTCGGCGAGCCCAGCGAATGTTTCCGGGCCGAAGGCCTGGAACTCTCGCAGCGCCTGCAAACGCGGATTGCGCAAATCTTGCTCGAGGGGCACCCCAACCACACCACCCGAACCATCACCGCAGCGCGAACGATTTCCAACGTGCTGCACTTCGAAATAGCCCGCGCGGCATTGGACCGGATCACGGCTGACGAACTCACGAACATCGTTGCCGCACAAGTTCGATTGACGCTTGCCGGACTACCCACCGAAAAGGATTGAGGATCGAAAATGACTGAACTGAAGCAGATCACCGTTCTGGGTACCGGAGTTCTCGGCTCGCAGATCGCCTATCAGACCGCCTATCACGGATTCGACGTCGTCGCGTACGACATCAACGCCGAGGTCATCGAGAAGGCCAAGGCTCGGTTCGACTCGTTGGCCGCGGCCTACAAGGCCGAAAACGTCGAGGGCGCCAAGGAAGGCAAGGCCGACGAAGCGCTGCAACGTATTACGTACTCGTACGATCTCGCCGAAGCCGTGACCAAGGCCGATCTTGTCATCGAGGCAATTCCCGAGGACATCACCATCAAGCGCGACACCTACGAGAAGCTCGCGGCAGTAGCTCCGGAGCACACGGTGTTCGCAACCAACTCCTCGACGCTTCTGCCGAGCGACCTCAAGGAGTTCACCGGCCGCCCCGAGAAGTTCCTCGCACTGCACTTCGCAAATCACGTGTGGGTCAACAACACTGCCGAGGTCATGGGCACCGAGTCCACCGACCCCGCCGTGTACCGCGAGGTCGTCGAATTCGCGAAGAACATCGGCATGGTGCCGATCGAACTCAAGAAGGAGAAGGCGGGTTACGTACTCAACTCGCTCCTGGTCCCGCTTCTCAATGCAGCATCCGACCTGCTGATCGACGGCATCGCCGATCCCGACATGGTCGACAAGACGTGGCGTATCGGCACCGGAGCCCCGTTCGGCCCCTTCCAGATCATGGATGTCGTCGGGTTGACCACCGTCTACAACATCTCCTCCCAGGGCGGCGAGAAGCAGCGCGCGTTCGCCGACTACATCAAGAAGAACTACATCGACGAAGGCAAGCTCGGCGTCGCTGTCGGCGAGGGCTTCTACAACTACAAAGGCTGATCAACTGCAGGGCTGACCAACCAACAGAGCTGATCAACCAACAGGCTCACCGCACGGTGGCTACGACGTGAATTCACGTGGTAGCCACCGCGCGGACGTCTGTTGTCAGTAAGTCCGAAACCACCCTGAGCGATTGTGACGCAAGCTTCTTCACGTGCGAACCCATCCTCAGGAGAGATCCCCACATGCGTCGTTCCGCCATCTCGGCACTCACAACACTGGTACTGCTCGGCGCCGGAACACTGGTCAGCACACCCGCTGTCGCCGCTCCCCTCG
Organism: Rhodococcus sp. AQ5-07; assembly: GCF_009707305.1. Classification (NCBI taxonomy): domain Bacteria; kingdom Bacillati; phylum Actinomycetota; class Actinomycetes; order Mycobacteriales; family Nocardiaceae; genus Rhodococcus; species Rhodococcus sp. AQ5-07. The sequence continues at coordinate 4,419,215 of NZ_CP046099.1, forward strand.
CGTGTGACGGAATCTCCACCGGTTCGTTCTCAGGCTCCGCCGGCGGCTCGGAGTACCTGTGCGCCAAAGAAGGTGACCTTCTGGACGTGCGCATCGGCGACGTTCATGCGACGCAGCCTTCCCTCGGCTACGACGAGGTGTACTACAAGCTCGGGCGATACACGCTCGGAAACGACACGATCAACAAGAAGTTCGACGACTGGTGCGAGGCGAACGGCCAGATCCAGGCTGCGACCGCTACTCCCGCCTCGACGCTGAAGGACCCGTCGTCCTTCACCTGCCAGATTCCAGTGGGTCAGGAAACCGCCGAGAGCATCGCGCCCATGAAGACCGTGGTCGTCGGACCCCGCGGCGATCTCTACCTGACCGACGGTCACCACACCCTCACGTCCTTCATCGAGACGGCCGACGGAGGCCCCGACCTGCACGTGCGACTGCGGGTTCTCGGCAACCTCAGCGGCCTGAGTGAAGGCGCCTTCTGGACCGAGATGGAAAAGAACAAGTGGGTCTGGTCGCGTGACGTGGACGGAAACCAGGTACCGGTCCAGTCCCTGCCGAAGAGCGTCGGCCTGGCCAACTTCGCCGACGACAAGTACCGCAGCCTGATGTACTTCTCCCGCGACATCGGATTCGCCGCCGGTACGATCCCGTTCCAGGAGTTCTACTGGGGTGCGTGGGTCCGCGACGCCGCGCCCGTCGACCTCACCAACTGGAATCGCGACGACCTCTCCAGCTACCTGGCCACCGTGAAGTCGGTGACCAAAGCACAGACCGCGTTGGCGGGCGATGCCGTCGTCGACAGCGGGTTCACGGCTACCGATCTCGGAGTCCTGCCGGCCTGGAACGACGGCAAAGCGGAGTCAAAGGGCGAGTTCGGAAAGCTGTCGAAGCCGTACACAGACGACAAGCCGGGCAAGATCGCCTACGCACTTGCCTACAAAGCAACCCTCTGACCTGCTCGGATCCAAGTCACACCCAGCAAACTTGACTAAGGTAAGCCTCTACTCAGTAGTCTGATCCCATTCGGGTGCCGCTTCATCGAAGCAGCGACGCCCTGCCCTGACGGAAACCATGCCGTCGTATCTGCCCGGTCGATCAATCTCCGGGCAACCAGGACAGGGAGAAGGTTGCTGCAGTGAGCACGTCCATCGTCGGTTTGTACGACCCCGCAGATGACAAGAGCAGTTGCGGGGTCGGGTTCATCACGCGCAAGGACGGCGTGCAGACCCACGATGTCCTGATCAAGGGCAGCGAAGCGCTCTGCTCGGTTCCGCACCGCGGCGGTATGTCCTCCGAGGGCGTCGGCGACGGCGGCGGCGTCTCGGTGGACCTCTCCCTCCGGTTCTTCCGCAAGGTAACCGGGCGCCCCGACCTTCGCGCCGGACGCTTCTGCGTCGGCAACTTCTTCCTTCCGGACGACGACGCCCAGCATGCACGCGCTGCCGCCCTGGTCGAACGTGAACTTCTCGATCGCGGTTTCACCACTCTCGCAGTGCGCGACGTCCCGGTCGACAACTCGGCGATTCGGCCGGCCGCGATCGCGCATCAACTTCCGGTCAGGCAGTGGATTTTCGAGGTCCCCACTCCGCGTCCCGAGCCTGCGGTAGTCGATCGCCTCGTGCACGAGGCCCTGCTCGCCATCGAGGCAATCGCGTACAACACGCCTGCACTACGCGGTTTGTACCCACTGTCCCTCAGCGCGAGGACTCAGGTTCTCAAGGGCCGCTTGAACTCCGACGAAGTGATCCCGTACTTCCGCGACCTGGTCGACCCCGATCACGCTGTCCACACGATGTACTTCCACACGCGGTTCTCGACCAACACGGACCCGCATCCCACGATGGCGCAGCCGTTCCGATTCATGGCTCACAACGGAGAACTGAACACGGACAAGAAGAATCGGCTCTCCGAAGCAGCGGTGGCAAGCGCAAAACGACGTGCGATCGTCCGTCCGCCCGGTCAGTCCGACAGTTGCCGACTCGATCAGACTCTGGAAGCACGCGTCATCGAGGACAGCGTCGATTTGGTGACAGCTGTGGTCTCGATGATGCCCCCTGCCTGGGAAAACGACACCACTCTCTCCCCCGCAGTTCGTGCGATGTTCGAGTACTTCTCGCTGTACGAGGAGAAGAACGACGGACCGGCAGCGCTGGTGTTCGGCGACGGCACCATCATCGGCGCCCGCCTGGACCGCCTCGGCCTGCGTCCACTTCGCACGATCGAGACACACGACTACGTGTGCGCATTCTCCGAAGCCGGACAGATCGCGTTCGCACCCGAGACGGTGATCCACCGTGGCCGCGTCGAGGCCGGCGGAATGCTGTACTTCGATCATCGAGATCGCCATACCTATACCGCCCGCGAAGCCCTGGAAAAGATTGCCGCACAGCGCGACTACCAGTCTCTGCTGGAGCAGTCACGAATCCTGATCGAAGACATTCCCGCCGTACCTGCGGAGAAGGTCAGCTCACCGACGCGCTACAACGGAACGTTCGAGGTTCATCAGCGCTACATGGCGTACTCCCTGGATCAGGAGAGCTTCAAATTCTTGATGGATCCGATGCTCACGCACGGAGCCGAGAAGGTATCGGCCATGGGTTACGGCAACGCCATCAACGCGTTTTCCGATCGTGAAGGCGGTGTGGCACGCTACTTCTCGCAGCGATTCGCCCAGGTCACCAACCCTCCGCTGGACAGCATCCGGGAAGCGGACGGCATGACCCTCCGGGTCGCGTTGGGCGCGAAGATGACCGCCGGACAGGGCAAGCAGATCGTCATTTCGTCGCCGATCCTCGGGCATCTGGACATGCTCAAGATCCGCGAACAGAAGCACACCCCGCATCGCCGATTCGAAATGCTCTACCCCGCCGCGGGTGACGCGCAGGCGATGGTTGACGCGATGACCGCGCTCGGCGACGCCGTTGTCGCCTTCGCGGCAGAACAGGGCGGGATCGCAGTCCTGACCGACCGGCACGTATCTCATGAGCGCGCAACGCTTCCCGCGATCATGGTCGTCGGAGCACTGAACCAACGCCTCATCGACGCAGGCCTGCGATTGCGTGTCTCTCTCATCGTGGAGAGTGGCCAGATCGAGTCCTCCCACCACGTTGCGGCTGCACTCGGATTCGGCGCTTCCGCCGTCTACCCGCTCTCCGTTCAGTTACGAGCCGAGGAGAAGTTCGCCGCTGATCCGGATGCCGCGTTCAGACGTTTCGCGAAGGCTGCCGAGAAATCCCTCATGAAGACGATGGGACGCGTCGGCCTGTGCACTGTCGAGAGCTACATCGGCGGAGAGTTCTTCGAACCCAACTTCCTCGATACGTCCGACCCTGTTCTGCGCCAGTGGTTCCCCAACATGAAGTCACCGGTGGGTGGCGTCGGTTTCGACACCGTCGCGGTGACCTCGAAGCAGTGGCACGAGCGTGCAAGTGAAGTCGAGGGTGAAAAGGACCTGCCACTGCTCGGCCTGTTCAAGGAGCGCGCAGACGGCGCAGGGCATTCGTTCGGTACCACCGCAGTCCGCAAGTACGTCGAGCTCACCGAAGAGAAGATCGCGTTCGACAGTCCCTCCGGCACCGAGCAATTCGACGCTCTTCGCTTGCTTCCACTCGGGCGACTCGACGACGCATTCCGCCTCGACGCCGGGGCCTACCGGGCAACGAGCTTCGACCGGTTGATCACCGAACAAATCGACGACTTCGACATCACCGCGGGGTACCGGGACTTTTCTACCGTTATGGCTGCGGAACGATCGCGTCGGCCCGCAGCGTTGCGCGACGTCATCTCTGTTCCCGCCGACGTCACGTTTGCGGTTACGACAGCCGAGTTCGCCGAGCAGATCAACCGATTCTCGGTACGCGGCAACACTACGATCGTGATGCGCGGGGTCCAGTGTGAATCCGCCGCAGACGACCGGTACACGCTTCGCCTGGACGGTCCACTGGCCGGTGACAGCGCGCGAGCAAAAGCACTCGGCGACGCTCTCTGCGCCACCTTTGCCGCCGATATCACCATTGAAGCCATCACACCGGATCTTGCGCTGAGGGCAACCGGCATCGGGGCAGAGTTCCTGTCCAAGCTGAGGGTCGCACCGGCAGGTGTGCCTCTCTCCGAGGTACAAAGCGCCAGCGACATCACCCCGAAGTTGGCGTCGGGTGCCATGAGTCATGGCGCACTGAACGCTCCGGCGCACGAAGCCGTCGCTCACGGCACGAACATGGTCGGCGCGATGTCCAACAGCGGCGAAGGCGGCGAACACCTTTCGCGCTACAACACGATTCGTGCGTCGCGCATCAAGCAGTTTGCATCCGGACGCTTCGGAATCTGGGCGGGATACCTCGCCGACCCGATGCTCGAAGAGATCGAGATCAAACTCGGCCAGGGCGCAAAACCCGGTGAGGGCGGGCAGCTTCCGGCCGCCAAGGTCACCGTCGACATTGCTGCTGCCCGCGGCGGAACGCCCGGCGTCGAACTGGTATCGCCGCCGCCGCACCACGACACCTACTCCATCGAGGACCTCGCTCAGCTCATCCACGACTGCAAGGCAGCGCGCATCCGGGTGATCGTGAAGTTGGTGTCCTCGGAAGGAATCGGCACCATCGCCGTCGGTGTCGCCAAGGCCGGCGCCGACGTCATCAACGTCGCCGGAAACACCGGTGGCACCGGCGCCGCTTCGGTGACCAGCCTCAAGTACGCGGGTCGTGCGGCCGAGGTCGGTATCGCGGAGGTCCATCAAGCTTTGTGTGCCAACGGGCTTCGCCAGAAAGTCGTTCTGCGATGCTCGGGCGCGCATCAGACCGGCAGCGACATCATCACTTCCGCGCTACTGGGCGCAGACAGCTTCGAGTTCGGTACGTCTGCGCTGATGATGATGGGCTGCGTCATGGCCAAGAACTGCAACATCAAGTGTCCGGCCGGTCTGACCACCAACCCGGAACTGTTCGACGGCGATCCCCGCGCCATGGCGCAGTACCTTCTCAACATCGCTCACGAAACTCGTGAACTGCTCGCGAATCTGGGAATGCGATCCCTTCAGGAAGCGCGGGGTCGAACTGATCTCCTGCATCTGCTCGATCACCCGTCCATCGTCGGCAATCTGAAACTGGACGCGATGTTCGAGTCCGCCCCGAACATCACCGTCGACAATCCCGTGTACCTCGAGCGTGAGTACGCGTTCGACGAGAAGATCATGGACGAGGTTCGCACGGTGCTCTTCAACCGTGGCGAGGCCTCGGTCGCCGTGTCCGGATCTGAATTCGCCGAAGGTGCACTGCACCTGGGTAACCGGAACAAGAGCGTCGGTGGGCAGTTGGCGATCGACCTCGAACGCGAACTCAACTACGGAGCGGCCGGCCTTCTCGCTCCGGGGTACTGACTGACGAGCGTGGGCGACGATATCTGGCTCCGGGCAGCGTGCGCGTCCTGACGACCGGATCTGCTGGCCTGTCGTTCGGCGCATTCTGCAACGACGGCATGCACCTGGAACACACCGGGACATGTAACGACGGTGTGGGAAAGAGCATGAGCGGCGGCGTGATTGCCGTGCGCAGCCCAGGCGGCGGCTCCAGTGACGCCGGCGGAAACGTGTTGATCGGCAACTTCGCGCTCTTCGGCGCCACCGGCGGACGAGTGTTCGTCGAAGGTGAAGCAGGCGATCGCTTTGCAGTTCGCAACTCCGGCGCCAGTGCTGTCGTCGAAGGTGTCGGCGACTTCGCCGGCGAGTACATGACCAACGGTGCTGTCGTGAATCTCGGCGAGTTCGGCAAGGGTGTCGGCAACGGCATGAGCGGCGGGTTCTTCTACCAGTACGACCCTCGCGGCGAACTGGCACTGCGAGCAAGTACCGATTCCGTACTGCTCGGCTCGATCACCGCTGCGACCGATCCTCTGGCCGCCGTCCACAACCACGCGGTACAACTCCTGCTCGAACTGCATGTGGAAGCAACGGGATCCGCACTCGGAACCCGACTGCTCGAGAACTGGGAAGTCGAACAGCACTCGTTCGTCTACGCCATGCCCAAGGCACTGATGCTTTACCAGGACAGCGATGCAATCCTGGCTGCGAAGTCGCACAAAGAGCTTCTCGAAGAATTGGCGTCCGCCATCGCAGCACGTCAGGTCCGCACGTTCAAACTCGCAGTGCGCGATGGGCGCCCCGCGCTGAACGGAGCAGTCCCCGCCTATGGCGAGACCGATACCGCGACGATGTATGCGCTGCTCAGTGCGTACACCGTGCTTCACTTCGCACAACAACTCGCCGCCGCCCGCACGCCGGGTGCGTCCGGACCCGACGATCCAGCAGTGCAGAAGGCGGCCCGAAACCTGGTGCTGACCGAGGACTTCGCCCTCGTCCAGCACTTGGTCAAGTACTCGAAAGAGATTCTCGCCGGCTACGACGACGAACAGTTGGCTGCGTTGATTGCAGCCAAGCGCGTCGACGACTACAAGCAGGCGCTGAGCCTGCGCAACGTGTTGGCCATGGACGGCCCGGCGACGTACGGCTGGATTCTGTTTCAAGACAACAAGAATCGGGACAAGCTCGGATCACTGCCGAACTTCGACGAACTGTTCGCTTCGCGCACGATCCCCGACCTGGTGTCCTGACCTCCTCCCCCGAACGTAGGTGAGATTCAAAATGGAAATCCCGTACATCCCCGAATACGCACCGTTCAACGGCGACCAACGCGCGTGGCTTTCCGGATTCCTGGCCGGTCTACACTCACGAACTGTCATGCCCGGTCAAACCGGTGCTGCAACAGCGACAGTGGAGAGAACTGCCGGCGCGGCAGTGCACATCCTCTACGGAAGCCAGACCGGCAACGCGGAGTCCGTGGCCGAAGACGCGGCCGCAGCTGCTCGTGCCCACGGTCTCGAACCACTTGTCGCGGGTCTGGACACCGTGGATATCAATGCACTTTCCGCCATGCGCCGGGTGCTCGTCATCACCTCCACCTACGGCGAGGGCGAGATGCCTGACAACGCGCAGCTGTTCTGGGATGCAGTCGAATCCGAGAGTGCGCCCCGGCTGGAGGGTCTCTACTTCGGAGTACTCGCACTCGGTGACACCAGCTACGACGGGTACTGCCAGTCGGGAAAGAACATCGACGCCCGCTTCGAAGCGCTCGGCGGGACCCGGGTTGTCGACCGCACCGATTGCGACGTCGACTACGAGGATGCTGCTGCCGAGTGGATCGTTCGGGCCGTCGCTGCGGTGGCCGGTGTCGACGGTGATGCGGGAGCCGCTGCCGCGCCGGTTACGTCCGCTCCGACGAAGACCAAGTCCCAGTGGACTCGCAAGAACCCTTATCCTGCAACCGTCCTCGCCAACCGACTGTTGTCCGGCGAGGACTCCGCCAAGGAAGTCCGCCACTTCACCTTTGCGCTCGGCGAGGACGGTCTGGACTACGAGGCCGGAGATGGATTGGGCATCCGCCCGATCAACGACCCCGCTCTGGTCGAGGCGATCATCCTTCAGCTCGGTGCGAGCAGTGACTACGTCGTCACCGCGAAAGACGGCTCGTCCGCACCGTTGGACCAGGTGTTGACCAGCGACTACGAGATCTCGATTCCCTCGCGCGATTTGATCGAAGACATCGCCCGACGCAGCGGCGACGCCGAACTGCAGCACATTCTCGACACGGAAGATCGGGAAGCGCTCGATGCGTGGCTGTGGGGCAAGGACGTTCTCGATCTCCTGCAGTTGGACAACAGCATTCGATTGAATCCCGAAGATCTGCTTGCACTTCTGCGCCCGCTGCAACATCGGGTCTATTCGATCTCCTCCAGCCCGCTGGCCCACGACGGCACCGTGCATCTGACGGTAGCGAGTGTGCGCTACCGCTCGGGCGAGCGGGACCGCGGCGGCGTCTGCTCGACGTACCTGGCGGACCGCGTCGGCGAGGGAGATCGGGTCGGAGTTTTTGTCTCCAAGAACAATTCGTTCCGCCTACCTGCCGATGACACTGCTCCCGTCGTGATGATCGGACCCGGCACCGGTATCGCACCCTTCCGCGCTTTCCTGCACGAGCGTCGCGCACGCAACGCGTCGGGGCAGAATTGGCTTTTCTTCGGCGATCAGCATCAGTCGAGTGACTTCATCTACGAGGACGAGTTGAACGGTCTGACCCGTGACGGTGTCCTGACGCGTCTCGATCTGGCATTCTCGCGTGATCAGTCCGAGAAGGTCTACGTCCAGACTCGTATGCGCGAGCAGGGCCGAGGCTTGTTCGACTGGCTCGAAAACGGTGCGCACGTGTACGTCTGCGGCGACGCGACCCGGATGGCAAAGGACGTCGACGACGCGTTGCACGAGGTGGTCGCCGAGCACGGTGGGTTGGATGCGGACGCCGCCGAGGATTACGTCAACAACCTCAAACGATCGAAGCGGTATCTACGGGATGTCTACTGAGATGTGCCCGCACCGTGGCGAATGCCGTTGCGCAGCTTTGGCGCGCATGTCGGACCTGGACGCACTACTTGCGCGTCCAGGATTCCGCGGCGGACTGATCGACACCGCACCTGAGGTAGTCGGCAAAATGCTGCCACTCTTGGACGACGCCGTAGCAATCACCGTTGCAGGTCCGGTGGCTGTCAACGACTCGGGCAAGTACGCCGTTCCAACAGTTCCCGGCGATCCGCTGGTCTGCACGCCCGGACTCGTCTCTCTACGTTTGAACCCTTCTACCCTCGGTTCGGTGGTGAACACTGACGCAGAACAGCACCTGCCCCCGACGCTTCGGATGTTCGATACCCACGGATCGAGTTCACACACTACGTATTTGACCCCGAACTCGGATCGTCTCGCCTTCGAAGCGATGCGAACTGCGCCCAACACTGCGAGGGAATCAAGCACTCCCGTCCAGACATCGAGTACTCCCGCCTTTTGGGCCGAGGCCGATCAGCTGACACAGCTCGACTTCATCCTCGCGGACAGCGGCACCGAACGTCGTAGCGGCTTGGTCGCTCTGGGTGCCCTCGGCTACCGGCGAGTCGATCCTCACCTCATGGCTGCCGGGATGGAGCACCTGTCCTACCACCAACTGCCCGTCACGAGTGTCGTCGCCGGCAACGGCTGCCTGCAGATCCACCGCGGTGATCTCGACGCCGCAGCCATGTTCGGCGGGACATTGACTCTAGCCTCGGACACCTGCCGAACGATGATCGATCTGAACGGCGTCTCGGAGTGTTGGCTGACCCGCACCCACGGAGTGCACGGTTTGACGACGTCTGTCGAGGTGTACGACTTCCGCCGCAAGTGCGTAGCCGTGTTCACTCAGACTGGCCCAACCGAATCCGCGGTCATGAGCGTATGGGAAGACGTCATGAGTTCCATTTCGGCCGCATCCTGAAGACCGAAGTACGACCCATTCGGGTGTAAGAAATCGGCGCATCGCGATAACTGGACGTGACGACCGAAGCCTAGCCTTGGGTTTCGGTCATTTGTCGTGTCTGCACCCGGACGCTGATTCAAGGAGTTATCCATGCCCCGCCCTCTCGTCGAACCGTCGCTGGTCCCGGCTTTGCGCCCGGCGCTGCCTGCATTGGCCGCCGGGGTGCTCGCGGCGGCAGCGTCAGGGGTCGCGACGCTCGGTGCGCTCTGGAGCGTCGTGCAACTCATCGGTGAACCGTCGATGACTTGGGCCGGGTGGGCATGTGGGCTGTGGCTCACCGGGGTAACGCTCGCGGCCACGTCGTCGTGGCTCTCGCATCACGCCGAGCCGCTCTTCGAGGCCAGGCTTCGACGCCAGCTCGCAGCTCATCTCGTTCGACTGCCCGCAAGCACGCTGTCCCGCTACAGCGGAGACGCACTGAGGAGGCTCGTTTCGGACGACATCTCGGCGCTGCACCATATGACTGCGCACCTACCGGCCGAGTTCGCGACACTGATCGTGGTCCCGGCGGTCACGATCGCGGTACTGGTTGCCTCAGCCGGCCCCGTAGCGCTTCTCGCTCTCGCTCCCGGCATCGTGGCAGCACTGTTCTACTTGTTCGTAATCCCCAGAATGGCCGCTCGGCACAGCGCCGAAAGTGCGGATGTCATGGGCGGCATCGTGACCGCCGTGGACGACTATGCCCGCGGTATCCACGTCTGCCGGATCTACGGCGCGCAGACCGGCGCTGCCGCCGACTATGCAGAATCGACAGCACGGTTCACCCGGGGAATGCAGGAGCGCGTTCGACTCGTGGCTACCCCCGCGGCCGTCGCGGTTGCCCTCATGCAGGCGACGGCGACGTTCGCGATCGCCTATGCCGTCGGATATCGCTGGGATGCAACGACATTGGCCGCCACTATTCTCTTCAGCCTCGCAATCGTGACACCGGCCCTGCGGCTCGGGCACGGCCTCGACTACGTCGCGGCTGGACGCGCTGCTGCAGTCCGGCTCGCCGCTGCCCTGGACGAACCCACCCTCCCTGCCGGTGAAGCACTCACCGTTCCGGCGTCGAGTCCCTCCGACCGCCTGGAGATCGTCGACCTGACTGTCATGATCGCGGACCGCAGAGTCGTCGACGGCGTCACGCATGCATTCCGCCCAGCCGCGATCACTGCGATCACGGGACCGAGTGGAGCGGGCAAGTCGACGCTCCTGAAAGCACTGGCCGGCTTCGAGATCCCGGAACTCGGTACCGTCCGCTACGCGGGCCAGAGCGTCCTCACGATCGACGAGAACCTGCGGCCACAGTCCATTCTGCTCACACCCCAAGGCGCAGACGTGTTGCCGGCCACGGTGCGCGAGAACATCGCACTGGCCGCCCCCGATGCAACGGACGCGGAATACACCGCCGCACTACGCCGGGCACAGATCGACATCAGCCTCGACACCGACGCCACTTCACTCTCCGGCGGAGAACGTCAACGAGTCGGGCTCGCTCGGGTATTCCTCTCGCCCGCAGCAGTACTGCTGCTCGACGAGCCGACCAGTGCGCTCGACGATCGGACAGCGGCCGAACTGCTGAAGGAACTGCGCGACTTCGCGCACGCTGAAGGGAAGACGATCGTGATCGTCACCCACGACCCTGCTCTTGCAGACGACGCCGACGATCGACTCGACCTCGACAGTCCCAACTCGCACAACGCCGCCTCGCGTAATGCCGCCCTGACTGGAGCCGAATAATGAACAGCGCCAATGCAGCCCGTCGCCGCTTGATCACCATCGGATTCGGTTGGGTGTCCGTTGCTGTCCTCGAGGCGATCGCGTACACCACCCTCGCCCTCTCGATCGCTGATCACCGGTCGCCGGTTCTCGTGCTGGCCACGGCCGCAATCGCTCTCTTCGTGACCGTCCTGGTCTCGCGGGGTGGTTACTTCACCGGGGCTCGACTCGTCGGCGATCTCTACGATGCGCTCGGCGACGCCTTCGCCCGCACCAAGCTGTCGTGGTTCACCGACGACAACCGGGCGCTGCTCGCCACCGTCGCCGGGCGCGGAATCCCGTCACTGATGAGCGTTCCCGCGCACCAACTTCAGACCTTCCTCGTTACGCCGCTGATTCCGCTGCTCCTGCTTCCTGGGATCGCGGTCGTCGCGGGGCTAGGCGTCATGCTGCTCGTCGGCGGACTGCTCGCCGTGTCGCTCGCGGCTCAGACACTCGCCCAACGCGCTCTCAGCCAAGCGGACGCGCGCCGGCACGAGGCCGAACTCGCAGCAACGCAGTCGACTCTCGAGCTCACCGATCATCTCGAATTACTGCGCACGGCAGCCGGTCCCACACGTTCCGTCGAACGTATCGAGCGAAGTTGGCGGGATCAGGAAACCGCGCTTGCACGGACCAATCTCGCCGCTGCACCAGCGACATTCATCTCGGCGATCGCCACCATTGTGCCGCTGGCAGGCGCAGTGATCTTCCTCGCCGCCACCGGATTCGACGATCCCGCAGCCGCTCTCGCGCTCGTCATCCTCACCGCCCGCGCCGCTGCCCCGCTCGACGAACTCGCTCTGGCCGGAATCGGAGTCAATGAACTGCGTGCAACGGTTCGCGATTATCGGGCCGCGACTTCGGCTCCCGCACTACCCGAGCCCGCGTCCCAGGACGCCGCGCGCCCTGTTGGAACTGACATCAAGGTCGTAGGAGTGGACCACGCTCCGGTTCTGCGCGGCATCAACGCGGAGATCCCCGCCGGGGAGCGTGTTCTCGTCGCAGGGCGCTCGGGTACGGGGAAGAGCACCCTTCTCGGGCTGCTCATGCGCTTCGACGACCCGGACCAAGGCAGCGTCACTCTCGGCGGAGTTTCATTGCGCGACTTGCCATACGACGACCTGGCTGCTCACATCGGCTACGTGCCACAAGATCCACTCGTGTTCTCGGGCACGCTCGGCGAGAACATCGGACTGGGAAGACCGGGCGCTACCGAAACCCAGATCGAGGAAGCCGCCAGGCGCGCTGCCCTCGGCGCCGTTCTCGACCGCTCGACGCTCGGCATTCATCAGGACATCGGTCACCAAGGATCCGCTCTCTCCGGTGGCGAACGTCAGCGGGTGGCGATCGCTCGTGCCTTCCTCAAAGACGCTCCCGTCCTGGTGCTCGACGAGGCTACTTCGGCTCTCGACGAGGGCACCGAGCGCCGCATCGCCGGCGCCGTGCGGGAAGTGGCGGCTACCGTCTTCGTCGTCACCCACCGCGACCCCGCCATCTGGGAGCCCACCCGCACGATCACGCTCTGACATAGCGTTCCCCACAGCCAGGCCTGCGTCGACGCGGCCTGGCGGATCCAGCGAAAGCCTCTGCCCTGCAAATCGACCGGTCCTTCGAATCAGCTTCCCGTGAGCACCAGCGCGGGGAGCATTGACGAGCCGATGGCGGCCGACCCAATACCTAAGGGGATGAGCGCCGACATCATGTTTCGGTAATCAACGGCTTCGATGGGTGGAAGCCCGGGGATGGGATTGGGAACTGGAGCGTGGCGTTCCCAAGCCCCGCATCGGTCGGAGGTGAAGCTGGTGTCGCCCCACATGATTTCTATCGTTTCTGGTCCACCGCCGAAGTTGTTTTGAATGATGTCTCGGCCGTAGCCCGTCCGTTCCCAGTAGCAGGACCGTCCGCCGGAAGTACTCCACAGGCCGGGCAGCATCTGGCCTTCGCCGCTGCCGACACGGTAGGTGCCATCAGCACCAGCGGGGATATAAGTGCCCGCGTTCGCGACACCGCCACCCACAAAGATCAAACCGGCAGATGCTGTGGCACACAACAGTGACCCGACTAACTTGTTCTTCACTGACTCTCCCAATACTCGCAAACTTGACCAGCGAACCTTAGGCGACCGACCGGTCGGATCGCGCACACCTGCCCGAATTGTGAAGTATTTCACCCCTCAGTGAACGAAGCCCTCGACGATCACGCCCAGCGCCGACCCCGTGTTATCACTGCGACACGAACAACCCGTCGCCACACAATCATGTGGCGACGGGTGGGTGCTTTCCGTTCTCCAGTTGTACGCCTACAGCTTCGCGCTGACGAGCGGCACGATATGTTCAGCCGCCCACGTCGTTCCGATCGGGCCACCGCTCGTGATTGCCCACAGAACATCCCCGCCGTCGGCGGTGCGAGGAGGCAGGCCAACCCAATGACCGGAGGACACAGCGCCGAGTGCTTGGAAGAGCTTCCCGCCGGTCAGCTTGTCGAAATCCTCTTCGCTGCCTGCGGCACTGCGACCGATCAGCAGGAAATCCGCATCGATGTTCTCGAGTAGTTCCTCTCCGACCGTGCTCTGGGTGACGAACTCCTTCGCACGCGGATTCTCGGCGAAACCAAGCTCACCCAGGAATGTTGCCGGCGCCGAACCTGGCGCTGAAAGATACTGCAGCCCATTGCCGGTGCCGTAGAAGATCGCCCAAGTCGCAGTCAGACCCGCGAGTTGCGGGTTCTCCTCACGCACTTTGGCGAAGTACTGATCATGCTCTGCCACAACCTTTTCAGCCGCATTCGAGAGATCGAGGGTCTCGCCCAGAACACGGATCGACTCCTTCCACGGCACGAGCATCCGCGACTTCGTGTCGGGGCTCGTCACAACCGGTGCGATGGAGGACAAACGCTCGTAGTAGTCGCCCATGGACAAACCACCCAGGCCGTCAGCCCAGCCGACGGCGACGATGAGGTCCGGTTCGCTCGCGGCGATGGCTTCGACGGGAAGTGTTCCGCCCATCGCGAACTCGAAGGTGTCGAGATCCTCTGCGTCGTAAGGCAACAAGTACGACTGGGAAGCCGATTCCTTCACCATCGACGAGGAGAGCACGGGTTTGACGCCGAGCGCGAGGAGGATTTCCGTGTCGACGGCATTGGGCACGATGGCGGCGATCCGCTCCGGTCGCTTCTCGAGAATACTTGTACCGTATGGCGATTCCAGGGTCAGCGGGTAGGTAGTCGTTCCTTCCGCAGCGGGCAGGGCGTTCCCCTCCGAACCGGGAGAGGATGCCGTTTTCGAGTCTTCGGCCGAGGCCGAGCACCCGGCTACGAGGAGCGCTGCGGCGAGCGCGGCCCCGATCAGTCCGGTGATCCGTGATCGTCTGGTGCGCAGGACTGTCATTTCTGCCTTTCGGTGTTATCGAGCACTTTCGGTGTTGCTGAGGTGAAGGGTGTTGGGTGAGCGATGGAGCCAGGTCAGGAATCTGCCCGAACGGCCCCGCCGCGTTTCCAGTAGCCGGTGAAATCGATGTGGGTCTTCGCAATTCCTCGATCACGAATCAAATGACGCCGAAGCGAGCGAACCGTCGCCTGTTCGCCTGCAAGCCAAGCGAATACGCGTCCGTCAGGCCATTCGGCAGCACTGACCGCGTCGAGCAACAAAGTAGTAGCGCCGGGCTCGACCCCCTCGCGCGGCAACCACGTGACACTCACCCCGGACAACTCGCGCACCGATTGGATGTGAGCCGAGTCCGCAATTTCGACGAACACATGCCCCCTGGCATCGGCGGGCAATTCCTCGAGCAGACGTGCGATCGCCGGCAACGCGGTCTCGTCACCGACGGCCAGCAGATACTCGTAATCTTCCGGGAGTCCCTGCGATACAGAGGGGCCCGCGATGTGCATTCGGTCGCCCGGGCTGGCGTCCCGCGCCCAGGTGGTAGCCACTCCGTCGCCGTGAACAACGAAATCGACGTCGAGTTCCCTTGTTTGCGGATCGTAGCGGCGCACGGTGTATGCGCGGGCAAGCGGACGGCGCCCCGCAGCGAAAGTCACACTGCCGTCGACCATTACCGGCAGGACCGGGTCGGTTTCGCCGGGGTAGGTGAACAGCAACCGGATGTCGTCGTCGAAGCCCGTACTCGCGAAGGCGGGTTCGGCAATTCCGTCGGCGTTGGTGAAGGTGTCGAGTTGGGCTCCGGTGAGCGTCACTCTCCGCATGCCCGGCGTCACCTCTGTCACCCGATGTACCTCGAGTTCACGCAAGGTAACGGGGTACGCCGTTGTCGGACGGGTGTTTCGGGGCACGGAAAGTCTCCTCGGAAGCGCACAGACGGGGGTCCGGCCCACGTTCGATCACGACGGGAGGGCCAATAAATAAAGCTAGCCTGCCCTAATCAGTTAGGGTTATCCGTGCGTGCCGACTTCTTACACTCATCGGTCGGCTGGAAGAGAATGCATCGACGTCGGGAGGGCATCGTGGGACCACGGTTGGTGTTCCCCGCAGGCGAAGTCCCCGAGATCCCCGCTGCTCGGCTCGCCTCGACCGCGAATGAACGCGAGCCACTGCTGTTCTGGGTACATACCGGGCGCGCAGAATTGCAGATCAGCGGCCGTACCCGCAGTGTGACTGCGGGGGCGGCAATCTGGGTACCGGCGGGAATCGCGTACAGCATCCGGGTCGATCCGGGCGCGGTCGCATTTCCCATCCCACTGCCCGCGGCCGACCTGCCGCCCGCGTTGAACCGGGTCATCGACTTCGAGATCCCAGCAGACTGGCAGGACTGGCTCGTCCACCAATTCGCGCACAACTTGGGATTTCTTCGGGGTGAGACGGCAGCGGGAGCCGGACTGATCGAGCTTGTCGCGGGTGTTCACTCCGACGGGGACGACAACTCCCCGTCATACTCGCCACCGCGCTTGCCACGCTCGGCCGAAACCCTCGAGATCGCACGCACGCTGCTGCGGACGCCATCCGACGACACCGAACTTTCCCGGTTCGCCCAGCAACTCAAGATCGGTGTCCGCACCCTGCAGCGCCGATTCACCGAGGAAACGGGATTGTCATTCGTGCGCTGGCGTACTTCGGCCCGGATCGCGGCAGCGACCTCATATCTGGCCGCCGGCCGCGAAATCGGCTGGACGGGTAGCCAGGTCGGATTCGCGACACCCGCGGGCTTCACCCGCGCCTTCCGAGAACACACCGGCATGACACCCACCGATTACGCACGCGCCAACCGGCGCCCGACGCCGCCCCGTGAAGACGAGACCCTGGCACAGGGCGTTGCATTGTTGTCCGAAGAAGGCGCCCGGTCAGGATCGGCACCAGCACCCCCGACGATCCCCGCAAGTGGAACGTGGGCACGGGTCAACGACTTTCACGTCGTTGTCTGGATCTACCGAGGCTCCGCCCGGGTCACTTTCGGCGACCGAACCTGGAATCTGAGACGGGGTGACGCGATGTGGCTTCCCGCTGGAGTGCGCAACAGCGTCGAGATCGCCGAAGGCTCTTTGTTACTCCCCCTCGGATCCCAGCCGGGTGCCTCTCCCGTCACCGCACCGCCCCCACGTGTGCTGCACTTCACGCGCGAAGCGCAGGCGTATCTGCTGCACACGGTGGTCGCCAATTACACCCACCTGCGCCCCGAGATCCACGACCCCGCCCGGATCGCGAGGCTGATTCGAAGTGCCGCGGCAGCACCCCTACCCAGCGGCGATCAGGCCGATCCAGTCGAAACGATCCTTGCCGCACTCCGGAAGAACCCCGCCGATTCGCGCACGCTGCCGGATTGGAGCGCTCGGCTCGGCGTCGACGAGGACATGCTCCTCAAAGACTTCGTAGCGGCCACCGGCCAGAGCTTCCCGCGCTGGCGCGGTCAGTTGCGGATGACCCTCGCCCGCGCTTATCTCGAGGAGGGCCTCGCGGCCGGAGAGACTGCCCGTCGACGCGGTACGTGATCGCGGCCGGATTCACCAAGGTCTTCATCGCGGCTCACGGCATGTCGCCCCGGGACTACCAGCGCCGCGGATGGCGGGGCGCTCCCGAAGGACTCATCGACCCGTGAACCTCCGTCGGATTCACATCTACCGCTCGTCGCCGCCCTTGGATTCCGGCGACAGAGCCGGGAACCAAATGTCCGTCAGAACCTCGGCCGCCTGCATCCGAGTCACGTCGATCGTCCCCTGCACGGCCCAGCGTGTGAAGAATCGCTCCAGCTGGCTCACGAGCAATTCGACGCGCAACCTCGCCTCGTCATGCTGTTCCACCGGCCACCGACCCAGATACTTGGGCATGGCATTCGGTAGTTCGGTCATACCGTCTCGCGCTGTCTCGCGGAACTCCGGTTCGAGTGCCACGGCCTCGTCCCACGCCGGCAGCAGGCGCTTGTTCTCGTCGAACCAGTCGAAGGCACGCTCCAGCCACGCAGTGAACTCCACGCGAGAGTTCGTGTCGAGGACCCGATCGAGATCGATGTAGAAAGCGAACGCACTCGCCGCCATCCCGGCCGCGCCGATCGTCTTGAGCATCTCCACCTTGCTGGCGAAATGCACGTAGAACGTGGCTCTACTGCATCCGACGACCGAGGAGATGTCGTCGACCGTGACAGCCGCGTATCCCCGTTCCTCGAACAGAGTGCGTGCGGCGTCCACGAGTTTGGCCCGCGTCGCGCGTTTCTGCTCGTCGCGAAGGGTTCCCCGCCTGTTCTTCGGGCCATCGGTAGTCGTGCTCACGTCGCCCACCTTGCTCGCATTTCGACTTCCTGGCAAATCACCGACTCACCGTCATCAAAAAACATTGCGTCATTCATTGACACATCGTCAGCGAATGGCGCACTATGACTCAAGTCACTTCTCGGGCTTCGATTCTTCTTCGCGCACGCCCGAGACAGAACAGAAAGCGATGGCGAATGAGCCCCTCCCCCTTGCCGAGCGTCTGCATCATCGGCGCCGGGCCTACCGGAATCACGACGGCCAAGCGAATGAAGGAATTCGGAATACCCTTCGACTGCTACGAAGCGTCCGACGAGGTCGGCGGAAACTGGTACTACAAGAACCCCAACGGAATGTCGGCCTGCTACCAGAGCCTGCATATCGACACGTCGAAGTGGCGCTTGGCATTCGAGGACTTCCCGGTCTCTGCCGACCTTCCCGATTTCCCCCACCATTCCGAACTCTTCCAGTACTTCAAGGACTACGTCGAGCATTTCGGCCTGCGTGAGTCGATCATCTTCAACACCAGTGTTGTTGCTGCAGAGCGTGATGCAAACGGACTGTGGACCGTCACGCGCTCGGACGGCGAAGTCCGTACCTACGACGTCCTGATGGTCTGCAATGGTCACCACTGGGATCCCAATATCCCGGATTACCCGGGTGAGTTCGACGGCGTCCTCATGCACAGCCACAGCTACAACGACCCGTTCGATCCGATCGACATGCGCGGCAAGAAAGTTGTCGTGGTCGGAATGGGGAACTCAGGCTTGGACATTGCTTCCGAACTGGGGCAGAGATACCTCGCCGACAAGCTCATCGTCTCGGCGCGCCGCGGCGTGTGGGTGTTGCCGAAATACCTGGGCGGCGTGCCGGGAGACAAACTGATCACCCCGCCCTGGATGCCTCGGGGGCTGCGCCTGTTCCTGAGTCGTCGATTCCTCGGCAAGAACCTGGGAACCATGGAGGGCTACGGACTACCCAAGCCAGACCACCGCCCCTTCGAGGCACATCCGTCAGCCAGTGGCGAGTTCTTGGGACGCGCCGGGTCCGGCGACATCACCTTCAAGCCGGCGATCACCAAACTCGACGGAAAGCAGGTTCATTTCGCCGACGGCACCGCGGAGGACGTCGACGTGGTCGTCTGCGCCACCGGCTACAACATCAGCTTCCCCTTCTTCGACGACCCGAACCTGCTGCCGGACAAAGACAACCGTTTCCCACTCTTCAAACGCATGATGAAGCCCGGAATCGACAACCTCTTCTTCATGGGACTGGCTCAGCCCATGCCGACGCTCGTCAACTTCGCCGAGCAGCAGAGCAAGCTCGTTGCCGCCTACCTGACCGGGAAATACCAACTGCCGTCCGCGAACGAGATGCAGGAGATCACCAAGGCCGACGAGGCGTACTTCCTCGCCCCCTATTACAAGTCACCGCGCCACACCATTCAGCTCGAGTTCGACCCGTACGTCCGCAACATGAACAAGGAAATTGCCAAAGGCACCAAGCGTGCCGCGGCCTCGGGGAACAAGCTACCTGTTGCGGCGCGTGCAGCCGCACACGAACTCGAGAAGGCGGATCGCGCATGAGCACGGTGAACGGTCACTGCAACAACGAGTTCGAAGCCGTCCGCACCGCCTTCGAGGCGCAACTCGAATCCGGTGAGGAGTTGGGTGGCTCCATCGCCATCACCGTCGACGGAGAAGCAGTAGTAGACATCTGGGGCGGATACGCCGACGAATCCCGTACCACTCCTTGGGGTCCGGACACCATCGTCAACACCTTCTCCATCACCAAGACCATGACGGCTCTGTGTGCACTCCTGCTGGTCGAACGCGGCCAATTGGACGTGTACCAGAAGGTTGCTCACTACTGGCCCGAATTTGCGGTAAACGGCAAGGAGGACATCGAAGTTCGCCACCTCCTGTCGCATACGTCTGGCGTCTCCGGTTGGGAGCGCCCGATCGAGCTGAAGGACATCTACGACCTCGAGACGTCCACCGCTCGCCTCGCTACCCAGAAGCCTTGGTGGACCCCGGGTACGGCGTCGGGCTATCACGCGATCAACTACGGCCATCTCGTCGGTGAAGTCATTCGTCGCATCGACGGTCGGACCCTCGGCAGGTTCTTTGCCGAAGAGCTAGCCGGTCCACTGGGAGCCGACTTCCACATCGGCACGTCCGCAGAGCATTTCGGTCGAATAGCCACCATGGTTCCGCCGCCCGCGTTGGAGTTCGACCTGTCCACGCTCGACCAGGACAGCATCTTCATCAAGACCCTGACCTGCCCACTGCTCGACTACCCCGAGGTCAACACCGCGCCCTGGCGGGAGGCCGAGATCGGCGCAGTCAACGGCCACGGAAACGCACGTTCTATCGCTCGGATCCAATCCGTGATCTCGAACGGTGGTGTGCTCGACGGCCAGAAGCTGCTCTCGCAGAGCACCATCGACCTGATCTTCGAGATCCAAGCCGACGGTATCGACCTCGGGATCATGACTCCGCTCAAGTTCGGCATCGGATACGGACTGCCGCACCCGGATACCGCACCCCTGGTTCCCGACGGACGCGCCTGCTGGTGGGCCGGTATCGGCGGCTCGATGCTGGTCAACGATCTGGACCGCCGGATGACTTTCGCCTACGTCATGAACAAGATGGCACCCGGTCTGATCGGGTCCGACCGCAGCAACGCCTATCTGAGCGCTGCGTACAACTCCGAGATCAGCGAGGTCAGTTCATGAAGGCAGCTCAGCTCATGGGGCCTGGTCTCCTCGAGATCAACGACGTGCCGATCCCCGAGATCAGTCCATCGGAACTGCTGATTCGGGTGGGCGCAGCGGGAATCTGCCACTCCGATCTGCATCTCCTGCACTTTCCGTACAAGATGCGCGAAGAACCGCTGACCATCGGCCACGAAATTGCCGGAACGATCGAAGCCGTCGGGAGTGGCGTCGACGGCCGTTCCGTCGGAGAGCGTGGCGTCGTCTACCTGTGCTGGTCCTGTGGACAGTGCCGAGAATGCATGAGCGGCAACGAGAACATGTTCCTCGCCGCTGGACGCACCGCGATGCCGCCCTGCCCCGGGCTCGGTCCCGAAGGCGGAATGGCCGAGTACGTCAAGATCCCGGCTCGCTCATTCGTACCCATCGGAGACCTCGACTTCCTGCAGGCTGCACCGCTCGCCGATGCAGCACTGACGAGCTACCACGCCATTCGCGGCGCACGCGAACATCTCCAGCCCGGTGCCACCGCCGTCGTGATCGGCGTCGGCGGACTCGGTCACGTTGCAGTACAGATACTTCGCGCAATCAGTGCCGTGCGCATCATCGCCGTCGATGTCGGACAGGAACAACTCGATCTCGCCAAACGTTGCGGCGCCGACATCACGCTCGAATCGGGACCGGACACCGCGCAGCACATCCTCGACCTCACGTCGGCCAGAGGCGCAGAAGTCATCTTCGACTTCGTCGGTATCGACGCAACTGCACAGATGTCCGTTCAAGCGGTTGCGCCGAATGGCGCGTATCGCATGGTGGGTCTCGGAGGCGGAAACCCGGGAATCACAGCCGAAGCTGCCGGCGGACCGGGCTGGCCGTGGGGCGCATCGATCCGGAAGTCCTATGGCGGCACCAGAAACGACCTCGTCGATTCCATCGCCCTGGCACAGGCCGGTCTGGTAACGGTAGAAGTAGCCCGCTTCGACCTCGCTGATGCCCGCGACGCACTCGACCGTCTCGAACACGGCAAGGTCACCGGACGCGCAGTGCTCGTACCCTAATCTTCGAAAGGCACTTCACGTGACTACTTCCGCTGATACACAAGCATTCATCGCGTCCGTCATGGCTGGGCTGACCGGCCCTGGTGGTCCTTTCGAGATGCAAGTCGAGGATGTACTCGGCAGCTCGATGCCCGTCATGAAGAACCGTGACAAGGCACTCGGCGACGTGCTCGCTGCATCCTTCGATTACGGATCACGCGACTACCTGGTGACCAAGGACCGACGCTTCAGCTACCTCGAGCACGGCGAGGCCGTAGCAGCATTGGCCACTGCGCTGCGCGAGCGTTACGGCGTTCGCAAGGGCGATCGGGTGGGCATCCTCGCCGCCAATACGCCGGAATGGGTGATGACCTTCTGGGCGGCTCAGTCGCTTGGCGCCATCGCCGTCGGGTTCAACTCGTGGTGGGTGGCCCGTGAAGTGCAATACGGCATCGATCACACCACTCCCACCGTGGTGATCGCCGACGCCAAACGCGCACAAGTTCTTTCCGAAGTGAACACCGATGTTCCCGTGCTCACGATGGAAGAAAATCTACCGGCCTTGATGGAGAAGTATTCGGGTTCGGCACTGCCCCGCACGTCCGTCGACGAGGACGATCCGGCCGTCATTCTTTACACGAGCGGAACCAGCGGCCGCCCCAAGGGAGCTGTTCACACTCATCGAAACGTGTTGGCCGTCATCGACTACCACCGCTACAGCGATCGCCTCGCTGCGGCGTTCACCGGCCGACCCAGTGACGGCCGACCCAGTGACTTGCGGTATCTGCTGACCGCGCCGCTGTTTCACATTGCAAGCCTGCATAACCTGGCGATCCCACGACTCGCGACGGGCGGAGCCGTGGTCATCCATCAGGGCGCCTTCGACGTCGACGAAGTCCTTTCCCTTGTCGAACGCGAGAAGGTCACCAACTGGGCGGTGGTCCCCACCATGGCAACCCGTCTCCTCGAACATGGCAGTCTCGAGAAGTACGACCTGACCTCACTGAGCGCCTTTGCACTCGCGTCTGCGCCGTCATCTCCGGCTTTGCAAGACCGCCTGCGCGCACGACTGCCTTTTGCGCAGCACACCTTGGTCGACAGTTACGGGCTCACCGAATCCTCCACCGGCATTTCGGTTGCCACGCCACCAGAACTCGCCGCGTTCCCCGGAACTCTCGGACGGCCCATCATCGGTGTGAGTGTGGAGGTCCGTGATCCATTCGGTGATGCGGTTCCCGACGGTGAGGAGGGCGAAATCTGCGCTCGCAGTCCGTATGTGATGTCGGGATACTGGAACGACGAGACTGCAACTGCTGCCGCCATCGGTCCCGACCGATGGCTCCGAACCGGCGACTTCGGAGTTCTCGAAGACGGCCGACTCCGCCTGACGGGCCGCCGGTCCGATCTGATCCTGCGCGGCGGCGAGAACGTCTACCCTCTCGAAATCGAGCAGACTATCGACGAGCATCCCGCGGTACTCGAATGCGCTGTGATCGGCATTGATTCGGCAGACCTCGGCCAAGAAGTGGCGGCCGTTGTCGTTCTTCGCAGCGAGGGAGCGGCGACCGAAGAAGAACTACGCGACTATGTCGCCGAACGACTGGCCTACTTCAAGGTGCCGGTGAAGTGGAAACTGAGCACAACTCCTCTGCCTCGCAATGCAACCGGGAAGACGATACGCGCAAAGGTGGCTATCTCATGACCTACGACGCCGTGATCAACAACGGTCTGTGGTTCGACGGCACCGGGGCGAAACCAGCTGTCCGCAATCTGGGTATCAGAGGCGGGCTGGTCACTGCCATCTCCCTCGATCCACTCGACGAAACCGACTGTCCCCGTGTCATCGACGCGCGGCGCAAGTGGGTGATCCCGGGCATCGTGGACATCCACACTCACTACGACGTCGAGATCCTCGAAGGCCCGGCGCTGAGCGAATCTCTCAGACACGGGGTCACGTCGATCTTTGTCGGATCGTGTTCCCTGTCCACCATTCACGCCAGCCCGTCGGACGCCGGCGACCTTTTCGGCCGGGTCGAAGCTATCCCACGCAAGCACGTCGTCGAAGCACTCACGCGGGCCAAGACCTGGAACTCCGCGAGAGAGTATGTTGCTGCACTCGAGGCGCTTCCGCTAGGTCCCAACATTGCAGCCTTCATCGGACACTCCGACATGCGAGCCGCCGAGATGGGACTAGATCGTGCTACCAGGAAGGACGTGCACCCCACCGACACCGAACTCGCGTCGATGGAAGCACAGTTGACCGAAGCTCTCGACGCAGGATTCGTCGGGATGTCCAGTCAGCAATTGTTGTTCGACAAACTCGACGGCGAGACCTGCCGCTCACGCACGCTGCCGTCGACGTATGCAACCACGAAAGAACGACGCCGACTCAATGCGATCCTGCGCCGCCGAGGACGGGTATTTCAGGCCGGACCTGACCTCTCCAACCCGATGAGTACCGGAGCGATGGCGTTCTCCAGTGCGGGTATCTGGCGTAAGCGACTCAAGACGAGCATGCTTTCGGCGGCCGACATCAAGTCCAACAAGTTGGCCGTGGTGATCCTCGGCCCACTGGCACACTTGGTCAATCGACTCGGCGGCGACCTGCGCTGGCAGCACCTGCCAGTTCCCTTCGAGGTATATGCCGACGGCATCGACCTGGTTGTCTTCGAGGAGTTCGGATCCGGCGCTGCAGCACTGCATCTGACCGACGAGATGGAACGCAACGTCCTGATGCAGAGTGAGAAGTACCGTCGACAGTTCCGCAAGGACTACGATCAAAAATTCGGCGTCAAAGTCTGGCACCGCGACTTCTTCGACGCCGAAATCGTTTCCTGCCCCGACGAATCCCTTGTCGGCAAGAGCTTCGGGCAGGTCGGCGTCGAACGAGGCGGCCTCCACCCTGTCGATGCATTCCTGGATCTGGTCCTCGAACACGGCACGAAAGTGCGTTGGCGCACAACCATCTCGAACCACCGGCCGGAGATTTTGGACAAGTTCGCCCAGGACAGCGGCGTCCAACTCGGGTTCTCCGATGCCGGAGCGCATTTGCGCAACATGGCGTTCTACAACTTCGGCTTACGACTGCTACGACGTGTCTACGATGCCCAAAAGGTCGGCCGTCCCTTCATGACCGTCGAGGCAGCGGTGCATCGCCTCACCGGCGAACTGGCCGAGTGGTACGACGTCGATGCCGGGCACCTTCGATTAGGTGACCGCGCCGACCTGGTTGTGATCGATCCCGCCCATCTCGACGATTCACTCGAGGCGTACGCCGAAAGTCCGGTCGCGGAGTACGACAACCTCTCCCGCATGGTCAATCGCAACGATCAGACCGTCACCGCAGTGTTCGTCGGCGGCGAGTACGTCTTCGGCGACGGAGAAGCAGCACCCGTTCTCGGCAACCGCCGAACCGGAAAGTTCTTGAAAGCAGGTGCCCATTAACACGTCCAGATTTGCCGGCAAAACCGCGGTTGTCACCGGCGCAGCATCAGGTATCGGTGCAGCCATCGCACTACGACTTATCGGCGAAGGCGCACAGGTAGCCGGAATAGACATCGATGCAGAGGGTTTGATGGAGTTAGCCTCCCAGCACGGCGCGTCTTTCCTCGCTGTTCCCGCCGACGTCACCAAGGAATCCGATGTTGCCGAGGCTATTGCCGCTGCGGCTGCGGAATTCGGCGGTATCGATCTGGCTTTCAACGTTGCCGGGGCGTCGAGGGTGGGGCAGATCGTCGACCTCGACGAGGCCGACTGGGACTTCACCATCGACCTGGTGCAGAAGGGCGTCTTCCTCTGCACCAAACATGAAGCGCGGCATATCCGAGAGCACGGTCGCGGTGGTGCGATAGTCAACGTGTCCTCATTGAACGCGCACGTGCCGAGCCCCTACGGGAGCGCGTACGCGACAGGCAAAGCCGGGGTCGAGATGTTCAGCAAGAATGCCGCGATCGAACTCGCTGCGTCGGGGATCCGGGTCAATGCCGTTCTACCCGGCCTGGTCGACACGCCACTGGTCGCGCCGGTCATGAACTACGAACCCGCCCGCGACATGTTTCTCAGCCGAATTCCCATGTCCCGAGCGGCAACTCCCGACGAGATCGCGGGCCCCTGCCTCTATCTCGCCAGCGACGACGCCTCGTACATCACCGGAACCAGTCTGGTCGTCGACGGCGGCTGGGAGGTCTCGAACTACCCGGATCTGACGACGCTGGGCAACTAGGTTCAGTTGCCGGGCAACACACATTGAGCATCGAGGCCGAGGACGTGGTTGAGCCGGCCGAAGGCCAACCACGATCCGAGGCACATGCTCAATTCGACGATTTCTCGCTGTGAGTAGTGAGCTGTCATGCGTTCCCAGAACTCGTCGTCGAGCCCGTGGTGGTCGAGGGCGTATCTCTCGGCGTATTCGGCAGCGAGGCGTGTCCTGTCGTCGAAGGCATCTGTGGTGCGCCAGTCGGTGACAGACTGATCGAATGTCGACTCCACAGTCTCGCCGTCACGCTCGGTGCGCCAGTCCTGACAGAAGA
Organism: Rhodococcus sp. AQ5-07; assembly: GCF_009707305.1. Taxonomy (NCBI): domain Bacteria; kingdom Bacillati; phylum Actinomycetota; class Actinomycetes; order Mycobacteriales; family Nocardiaceae; genus Rhodococcus; species Rhodococcus sp. AQ5-07. The sequence continues at coordinate 4,445,322 of NZ_CP046099.1, forward strand.
TGCACCCGTTGATCTGAGCGATCCGAAGCCTGGCCGCCTCGAACTCGCGGAGTCCGAGAGTGCCGTCCGTGTAAACCTTTTGGGAGAACCCGGCGGCCGCGGGCCCGATGCCGGGGACCATCTCTCCCCACACGTAGCCGATCGGGTTCTTACCTTCGGGTATGTCGATATTCATGTGAGTACCTCCGAGTTTCGGGCACCGAGCTTGCCGACGCCGGGTGTGAGCGGAACGTCCAGCGCGTCGTAGAGGCCGGGTTCGGCCTGACGTAGCCACGGAATTGCGTTGACGAGACGTCCTACGGCCGTGGCATTTCCACCGGCCGCGCGGTTTCCACCTTCATCGGTGGCTTCGACGTTGATCTCGATTCGTGGTCGCCCTTCGACGATCACCTTGTGCGCGCCGTCGCCTCCGTCGGGCGGGAGCGGCCAGTCGCGGGCACAGGACGGATGAATACGCGTGACGTGTTCGATCACGATCAAGGGTTCCCCGCCGACGATTCCCTGAACCTCGAATCGCAGTGCGCCTTGGGTGCCGGCCGCGAACTCCCCCATATGTTCGGTCGACACGGTTTCCTCGAGCGGGCGGCGCAGCAAGGTCTCGCGGATCTCGTCGAGTTCCACCCCGAGCGCTCGGGCGATGAGTCGAATCTGCCCGCCCCAGACCATGGTGGGAACACTGGGCGCGACCATCGGAGGTTCGTAGTCCATCGGCTGACCCATCCCGATCAGGTAGCGGACAGAATCCGGCTGTTCGTAGGTCGTGTAGTCGAAGATTTCCTGACACCGGATCTGGTCGATTGTCCCCGCGAGCCCGCTGACGAGAATCGGCAGGATGTCGTTGCCCCAACCTGGGTCGATACCGGAGACGAACAGAGCGCCGCCGCCCGCCTTGGCAGCAGCTTCAACGGGATCACGAAGTTCGGGAGGCGCAGATTTCGGGTCGTACAGCGCATATACCGAAGGCGTGACCACTACAGCTCCAGCGGCCAGCGCCCGCGTGATGTCGGCAACCGCGTCATCGGGCCGAATGTCGCCGGACGCCGCGTAGACCACCGCGCCGGGAGACGCTGCGAGCACGGCATCGGCGTCGTCGGTAGCCGCGACGCCCAGGTGCACTCCCAGATCGGCGAGGTCACCGGCGTCTCGCCCGACCTTTGCGGGGTTGGCAACGATGACGCCGACAAGTTCGAGGGCCGGATTGGCTGTCACAGCGCGAATCGATGCACGCCCGACGTTGCCGGTACCCCACACGACAGTCGGAATCTTGGACTCGGCTTCATTCGAAACTGCACCCATCAATCGGACATTACCCAGCTCAGCGCGTCAGGTCAGCAGAACTGCAAGAATTCGTTTCACTTCATCCGGTCAAAAATGCCATTGCCTGCGCAGTCAGTGCGCCGTCACCCCGCCTCCGGTACGTCTCAGCGGGTCGGCCGTTACCTGGTCTGCTCATCTCGCCGGTACTTTCGAGCGCGTCGAATACCTGCCGACGGAAGCTGTCCTTCTGGAACGGACGATCGAAGATCACCTCGTACAGTCCCCGAAGTTCGGCGACGGTGAACGTCCCGCCCGACAATCCGTCCGGATCCACGTACGACGCATACCTCGCGCGTAGGTCCGTGACCGCGAGTCGCACCATGTCGGCGTGATCGAACGCGAGTCCGCTCACTGCCTCGTCGTCGTACACATCGACGAGAAGCGCCGAATCGGGCAGCGCCGATTCCGGTAGGCAAGCCGTGTGTGCGACCGACAAAACCCATCCACGGTCGTCGCGGTCCGGTCGGTCGAAGATCGCCAACTGGCGAAAGCTCGTCTGGGCCAACTCGGCCTTGACCGACAGGGCACGATCGGCTGCGGCCGTGAGCAATTCGCGTTCGTGCAGAAAAGTTCCCGGTAGCGCCAGCGCACCGAGAGGGTGCCGAACCACCAGAACTTTCAGAGATCCACCGCTGTACGTCAGCACCGCGACGTCCACTGCCACGGACGGACGCGGATAGTCCGTCAATCCCTTGCCACTCGTGTCTGTCCATTTATTCACCCTTGCATGTTATCTCAAACATGATCTATGGTTAGCGCAAAGTTGATCAAACGATCGTCGCGAACCGAAGAGGTGGCTATGAAACTCACCGCACAGCAGTCCGATCGAGCGGCCGGCGTTCTGCTCGGCACCGCAGCAGGAGACGCACTCGGCGCTGGCTACGAATTCACCTACCCGAAGGCCGAGGTCACGATCGACATGATCGGTGGCGGCCCGTTCGACTGGGCGCCGGGAGAATGGACCGACGACACCTCGATGGCAGTTGCGATCGCCGAGGTGGCCGCCACCGGAATCGACATCGGAAGCTCTGACGGTCTCGATGCCATTGCAGCACAGTTCATCCGGTGGTACGACTCGAAGCCCGCGGACATCGGCAACCAGACGCGAGCAGTGTTGTCCGTCCGCTCCGAAAGCGCAGCGGCGATGGCGGATCGTGCGCGGGCGATCAGCGGCCGCAAGGCCGGCAACGGCTCGCTCATGCGCACCGCTCCCGTCGCCCTCTCCTACTTGGACGATGCAGAAGGTGCCATGGCGGCCGCGCACCGGATCAGTTCACTCACGCACGACGACCCGCGTGCCGGACAGGCGTGCGAGTTGTGGACCCATGCCATCCGCCATGCCGTTGTCGCCGGCAACTTCGACGGCGTTCGAGGCTTCCTCTCCGTTGCCGATCAGGAGGTAGCCGAATACTGGGGCCCGCTGCTCGATCAGGCCGAAACCGGGAACCCGCAGGACTTCTCCAAGAACGGTTGGGTGGTGCATGCACTTCAGACTGCTTGGTGGGCCATCACTTCCACGGACAATGCCGATGCTCGCCACCTCCAGTACGCATTGGAAGCAGCCGTACGAGCCGGCGGGGACACCGACACGACTGCGGCTATCGCGGGTGGCCTTCTCGGCGCCCGTTGGGGAGCGTCGGCTGTTCCCGCCCGCTGGCGCCGAATCATGCACGGCTGGCCGGGATACCGTTCCTCCGATCTGGTTCGCCTGTCGATCAAGACTGCTCGCGGCGGTACCGACGACAAGAACGGATGGCCGTCGACCGCAGAACTCGATTACTCGAAATTCCGCGGAACCCACCACCTGACCACACATCCGCATGACGACGGCGTCACGCTCGGCGGCGTCGATGCGGTGTCCACTGCGGACTACGACGCCGTGGTCAGCCTGTGTCGCATGGGAACACGGCAGGTCAGCTCCGATCACGTCGAGTTCTGGTTGGTCGATGACGGTCACGATTCCAACGCCAACCTCGAGTTCGTTCTCGACGACGCAGCGCGCACCGTCCAGGCGTTGCGGGCCGAGGGAAAGCGCGTACTCCTTCATTGCGTTCAGGCGCACAGTCGCACACCGTCGGTTGCGGCGCGATACTCGATGTTGATCGGACGTGACCCCTACGACGTACGCTCGGCTATGCCGTGGGCTCGCCCGAAGCGTGAACTCTGGAACACGGCAGTCGGAAACACGGCCGTCGGAAACACAGCCGTCGGGTACCCAGGAGGATCCATGCCCGCTATTACCGTCGTCGAAGGTGACATCACGACGCTGACCGTCGACGCCATCGTCAACGCGGCCAACTCCAGGCTCCTCGGCGGTGGCGGTGTCGACGGCGCGATCCACCGAGCCGGAGGACCGGAGATCCTGAAGGCCTGCGAGGTATTGCGCAACACCAGCCTTCCCGACGGCCTCCCGGTGGGTGCGGCCGTGGCCACCACCGCGGGAAAGCTCCACGCCAAGGCCGTGATTCACACCGTCGGCCCGAGGTATTCGCGCTCCGAGGACCGATCCGGATTGCTTCGGTCGGCGTACACCCGCAGTCTCGCCGTTGCCGACTCGATCGGCGCACGAACCGTCGCCTTTCCGTTGATCTCGGCAGGGGTCTACGGCTGGCCGAAGGAAGATGCGGTCCGACAGGCCGTTTCAGCGATTCGCGCGGCGAAGACCGAGGTCGAGACGGTCACACTGGTCGCATTCAACAAGGAGACGGCAGAACTGATGCGCCGCGCGATCGCCTGACCGTTTACCGGGCCCACTTCACGCCACGTCAAAGCAGTGCAGAGCGGTCAGAGAAGTGGAGAAATTTCGCCGGTTGGACGTTTGTCCAACAATTTGTCCGAATCGCATATTTCGCGGCTCGCTCTGTGTTCTACTCCTCTCCAGGGTTTGAGCTGGTGGTGAGCAAACGACGAAGACGTATTCGCTTCTCTGTCAGCTCGAGGCCGGTTCCCGGACCCGGCTTCAAGCCGAGAGCTCGATCTTTTCGAGCGCTACTCAAGGAGAATGTGAATGGTGTCGACGTTGATGCGCCGAGGAGTAGGGGTGGCCGCATCCTTGACCGGATGCGTTGCCCTGGTCGTCGGCGGAGCGGGAGTTTCATCCGCCGCTGATGTGAACCTTCCGTTCACGGCATCGTGTCACGGGTGGCAGTTCCCCGGTCCGATCACACACAACGAGACGCGTGATTCCGGCGTCACGATCAGTGCCCCGACCGTGGTTCCGCCGAACTCGACCTTCACCTACCGACTCGCCCCCAAGCCGATGACGGTCCCCAATGACGGCTACGACCTCAGGTCCGTCGTGAACTGGACGCGTCTCAAGTTCGATTTCGACATCCCTGCAGGCACCTCCTACGTGGGGGCGCAGATCGTGGCCGGCACCAGCTCGAATCTGGGTGGGGTCGCCCCGACGATCACGCGGGTGAACGATGCCGGTTCACCCGATCCGAATGGGACGCATCTTCGTATCTCCGGCAACAACATCACGGCGGGCAACGGACCCAACACCGACGACAACGGCGGCGGCGGAATCGAGGTCGGTGGAGGAAAGACGTTCCAGCTCCCGGCAGTCGACGTCACCGTCACGTCAGGGGCTGTGGGAACCCAGATCAAGCCCATGCTCCGCGTTTCCGACACCAACTCCGGTTCCTACGACAGTGCCGCCAACTACCTGACCTTCCTGCAACAGGAGACACTGCTCGGCGGCGTCAAATACTGGCTGACCACCAATTGCTCACCACGCGACAATCGTTCGGCCGGATTGAACGCAGGCGGCCAGCCGCTCGCCGTGATCAATGTCGACTCCAGCCTCGCTCAGACACAGACGCGAATCGACGCACCCGGTAAAGCTGTCGTCGGTGACTCCGTGGAGCTGACGGCAACGGTCACTCCTTGGCCGTCGGGAGGAACAGTGCAGTTCCGTGACGGAGGGGTCGACCTCGGCGCTCCGGTGGCCGTCGTCAACGGCGTCGCGAAGGCCAACCGCACGATGACAACAGCGGGCGACCACAACATCACGGCGTACTACACGGGATCTGCCGGTTTCATGGAATCGATGTCGGGCGCCGTGACGATCAACGTGGTCGAACCGTCCGAGCCCGAGCCTGGCACCGGTAGCCTCGGCAGCCTTGGTACCCCCGGATTCGGGTCGTGAAAACTGTGAACAGAAACCAGGATTCGTCGATGAACTCGAGACTGTTACGCGGCTCTGCGATTGCAACCGTCTCGGTACTGGCCGGCGGGTTGTTCTCCATCGTCGGCGGCGGGACCGCCTCTGCTGCCCCCGAGACCAAGAGCGTGGCCTTCACAACTGCATGCCATGTGCGCGAGATGGACGGTGCGGCAAGTCCGATCACATTCAACGAGACGCTCGGCTCGGGGGTCACCATCACCGCACCGACCACCGCGGCACCAGGTGAGACCGTCACCTACCGCGTGCAGCCGAACGAGATGAAGGCAAACAGCGGCGGCCACGCCAGCCGTGGAGTCGTGCATTGGGCCCGGATCAAGTACGACTTCGACATCCCGTCGGGCGTCGAATTCGTGAGTTCCCAGCTTGTGGCGGACAGTGCGTACGGCCTCGGATCCGACAGTGCCACTCCAACAGTCACACAGATCGACGACGGCGGTAATCCATCGGCATCCGGTACGCACCTGCGTATCTCCGGATCGAATCGGACCATCGGAAACGGTCCGTCCTCCGCGGTTCGATCGAGTGACGGCATCATCGTCGGTGCCAACACCAAGTTCCGACTCCCCGCAGTCGACGTCACAGTCAAAGCCGGTGCGGCTGGTAGCGAGATCAAGCCTTCGCTGCGAGTTTCCGATCCCGGCTCCGCCAACTACGACGACGACCGAAATGCGCTCACATTCGTCCAGCGCGAGAAGGATGTCTTCACAGTCAACTACTGGGAGCGCTACAACTGCTCCCCGCGGGACAACAGGAACTCCGGCCTCAACGCCGGTGGGCAGGCCCTGACCACCATCTACGTCAGCCAACCGACAACCACCACAATCCAGATGCCCGACTCGATCCAAGCCAGCACACCGACAGAGCTTGTCGCAAAGGTGGATCCGGCTCCGGTCAACGGAAACGTGCAGTTCAGGGTGGACGGCGCTGACGTCGGTACACCTGTCACGCCCGGTGCCGACGGCACTGCCCGGCTACCGCATACCTTCTTCACCGCCGGAACCGCGCGGGTCTCCGCAACGTTCCAGGGAGTCAACGGATTCCAGAGTTCCAACTCGACAGAGACGATGGTCACGGTGACTGCCGCACCTGTCGTCAAACAAACCGACACTGCCGTGAACGTTCCTACCGATGCAAAGACGGGCGTATCGGTGTCGCTGAGGGCGCAGGTCACGCCGACCCCCACTGGTGGCACTCTCCAGTTCAAGGATGGCGCTGCAAATATCGGTGCCCCGATCCCGGTGGGCGCTGACGGAAAAGCCACTCTGGAACACGCATTCACCTCGGCCGGATCTCATGCAGTCTCGGCCTACTACTCCGGCGCAACAGGATTCATGCCGTCGATGGCATCAGCCCAAACGGTCACCGTGTCTGATCCCGCGCCGTCCGATGTCACCACCTCGACCTCACTGGCAGCTCCTACGACGGCCAAGCAGAATGTCGCGGCAGAACTTTCCGCAACGGTCAGTCCTAATCCGGGCGGGGGTTCGGTTCAGTTCTTCGACGGTGACCAACCCATCGGACAACCCGTTGTCGTCGGAGTCGATGGTGTGGCGCGACTGACGCACACTTTCGCATCGACGGGCGATCATCCGATCAAGGCGGCATACGCCGGGCGAAGCGGATTCACGCAGTCTGCGTCGGACGAATCCGTCGTAAAGGTTTCTGCTGCGCCTGATGATGGCGGAAACGGCGGCTCGGGCAGCCTCGGTTCGCTGGGCGGTCTCTTCGGTTCCTGATCGCATTTCTCTCGACACTGTTGCCGCTGCACCGATTCGGAGCAGCGGCAACAGCATGTCGCGGCCGTAGTCATAGCACTGATTGATTGATCGATGGAGCACAAGTGTCCAGGAATTCCTTTTCTCGACGGTCGTTTCTCGCCGCCGGGGTCGGCGCGACTGCAGTCGCCGCCGCTTCCCTTCTGCCGCCGTCGCTTCAACGTGCACTGGCGACACCCGCAAACTCCGGCGGGCTCGATTCGATCGAGCATGTAGTCCTCGTCATGCAGGAGAACAGATCTTTCGACCACTACTACGGCGCTCTGAGGGGTGTTCGCGGCTTCGGGGATCCGAATGCGTTGCGTCTACGCAGCGGCCAAAGCGTCTTCGAACAACCCGGACCTACCGGTCCTGTGCTCCCCTTCCCCATCCGCGATTCCGCTGCAGCACAACGCATGGACACCCAGAACGTCACCGGGCTGGATCACAGCTGGGCGGGCGGACATGCCGCACTCGCCGACGGCTGGCACGACGGTTGGATTGCGGCAAAAACCGGTACGACGATGGCGTACTACGACCGGCAAGACATTCCCTTTCATTACGAACTGGCGGACTCGTTCACAATCTGCGACGCCTACCACTGCTCCGTTCCGACGTCGACGAGCCCCAACCGGAACTATTGGGTCTCTGGATACACCGGATACGAGCCACTTTCGCCTAATCCGACCGAGTCGGTCCTGCCTTCGGATCCGCCCGGCCCCGAGGGAAGAGCTGTAACCAATGCGGCCTACAACCCCTGGCACGCCGGCTACGGATGGACGACGGTTCCCGAGCGGTTGCAGTCCGCCGGCATTTCCTGGAAGACCTACCAAGAGTGGGACAACTTCGGAGACAACAACCTCGAATACTTCACTGCCTTCAAGAAAGTGGCGGCAGGGCTGCTTGGTCGGCCAAGCCTGCTCCCCTACGAACTGCAGACCTTGGCCGGGTTCTATCTCGCCCTGCCGTCGATGCCGGCGCCGGTCCAGGACGCAGCGGTACTGGCCCTCGAGAATGCTGCAGACCAACTGTCGCCTGCTGATCGCCAACTCTACGATCGCGCACTGTACCGATCCCGGCCCGGCACACTGGCCGCCGAGTTCAGGAAGGACGTCGAGTCGGGCCGACTGCCGCAAGTCAGTTATCTCGTTCCGTCCGAAGTGGATTCGGAGCACCCATCGGGATCGTCACCTGCGGCGAGCGCAACACTGCTATATCAAGTGCTCGACGCCGTCGCCTCCGATCCCGATCTGTGGGCGAAGACGGCCGTGATCGTCAACTTCGACGAGAACGACGGGTACTTCGACCATGTACCGCCACCTCGACCACCGCGCTCGGTCGAAACCGAATGGGTCGGCAATCAGCCGCTCGGCCTCGGCCCGAGGGTGCCGATGACGATCATCTCGCCGTGGACTGTTGGCGGTTTCGTTTGTTCACAAGTGTTCGACCACACGTCCGTCACGCAATTCCTGGAGAAGCGGTTCGGAATCACGCAGCCGGAAATCGACCCGTGGCGACGCACGGTGAGTGGCGACCTGACGTCGGCGTTCGACTTCGCCAACCCGCGTAGCCGACCGACTTTGGCGCGCCCGCAGCCCACTCCGCCTCTGGAACCGCGGTGGACACCGACCCCACCCGCCGAACAGAGAATGCCCCTGCAGGAAAGCGGCACTCGACCAGCACGGGCCCTTCCCTATCAGCCCGACGCATACACGACGGTGAACCCGGAAACCGGCTCGTTGACGGTCCATCTGGTCAATGCCGGTGCCGCATCAACTCACCTGGCCTTGTACCCGTACGCAGGTGAGTTCGACGAGCCACGGCATTACGACCTCCTGGGCGAGGTCGATGACATCGTTGCGCTCAGTGATCGCGTCTACAGCCTGACCCTGTTGGGTCCCAATGGTTTCAGGCGCGAATTCAGTGGAGCGACAGACAGTGCGGCAGCCTCGCTCGACGTCTCGACAACCATCGACGCAGGGTCGCGCGCGCTTGTACTGACCGCGAACAATTCCGGAAGTCGTGCACTCTCCGTCGACGTCGACGGGGACCGACGGAAGCTCGCTGCCGGCGCACGCGGCCGGTGGGCGGTGGCGTCGGTGGACGGCTGGTATCAGGCCACCGTGACGGTCGACGAAGATCTTGAATTCAAGCGCGTGCTCGTCGGACACATCGAAAACGGGCGTACCAGCGTAAGCCAACCGACGTGAATCGACACCGAGTGATCAAGACCAGACCTGAATCCTCAGTCGGACAAGTCAATCCATCCACACATCCAGGAGGAGTTTCCGTGCGCCGTATCCCGCTCTCAGCATTGATAGTCGCGGGCTCACTGATACTGGGCGGCGGCATTGCCGCGGCTCAGGGCAGCCTGCCCACGTCGGGGAGCGCCGGAGGCACGGACGTGCCGCCGTCGTACCTGACCGACGACGCCGGCCGCTCCTTGATCCTGCGAGGGTTCAACACGGCGTCGAGCGCAAAAAGCGCACCCGACGGCATGCCGAAGTTCACCGAAGCCGACCTCGAGCGCGAACATGCAGACATGGGAACAAATTTCGTGCGGTTCCTGATCTCCTGGCGTTCGGTCGAACCGGAACCAGGACAGTACGACCAGGAGTATCTCGACCGCGTCGAGGACCGGGTCAGCTGGTATGCCGAGCGCGGCTACAAGGTCATGCTCGACATGCATCAAGACGTCTATTCCGGCGCGATCACACCAGAGGGCAACAGCGGCAACGGCGCCGGCAACATCGGCAACGGTGCCCCGGCCTGGGCGACATACATGGACGGCCTTCCGGTCAGCCCTCAAGACCGCTGGGAGCTGTACTACATCCAACCCGGCGTGATGCGCGCATTCGACAACTTCTGGAACACCACCGGCCAACACCCCGAACTGGTCGAGCACTACGCGAACGCATGGCAGGCGGTGGCCGAACGTTTTGCAGGCAATGACACCGTCGTGGCATACGACCTGATGAACGAGCCGTGGGGCGGTTCCCTCCAAGGCCCCGCATTCGAAGGCGGGCCCCTCGCTGCCCTGTATCAGCGAACCACCAACGCCATCAGGGAAGTCGATCAGGACAGCTGGGTGTGCGTGGCCCCGCAGGCCGTCGGTGTCAACCAAGGTGTCCCCAGCGGACTCACGAAGATCAACGACCCGCGAGCCGGCGAACAGCGAATCGCCTACTGCCCACACCTGTACCCACTGCCCCTCGACCTCGGTGACGGATACTCCGGCCTCTCACGCACACTCACCGACGCGACCATCGACACCTGGCGCGACAGCGTCGAACACATCGCCGGAAACGTACTCGGCGGCGTCCCGGTCATTCTCGCCGAATTCGGGCTCGACACAACACTGCCCGGCGCAACCGACTACATCGACCGCGTCTACGCGACCGCCCGAGAACTCGGCGCGGGCGTCTCGTACTGGTCCAGTGATCCGGGGCCTTGGGGCCCGTACCTGCCGGACGGAACACAGACACTCCTCGTCGACACCCTGAACAGGCCGTATCCGCGTGCCGTCGCTGGCACACCCACCGAATGGTCCTCGAGCGTTGACCGCCTTCAGTTGACGTTCACCCCGAACCCCGCGGTGACGGCACCGACCGAGATCTACCTACCCGAGAGCGGCTTTCCCGGCGGCGTCGACGTCGCAGGCGCCGACATCGTGAACTGGAACCCCCAAAGCCGGCTTCTCACAGTGGAAACCGCGGACGACGCGGGCCCCGTCACAGTCACGGTGACGCCGGCAAGCTGATCGCGAGCGTCGAAGTTCCTGGATATTTGTCCAGTTCTTTCGTAACGTACAAGCGACGGGTGATCAGCCGACGGAAGGCGAGTATGTCCACGGAGAAGATGTCTGTCCAAGATCGTGTTGCGCGGGTGGTGCTCGATGTCGTTGGCGCCTTACCGACCGGCGCGCAGCGCATTCTCGGTGGCAAGCCGAAGGAGATCGACGGACAGACTCTGCACCCCGAGATCCAGCTTGCACTGCGATTGCTCTCGGCAGTGGAAGGTACGAGCTTCGAGCATCTTCCGGTCGAAGAGGGACGAGCTCAGATCGACGCCGAATCGCGACTGTTCGGCGGTACGCCCATCGACATCGAAACGGTTCGCGACCTCGAGATCCCGGCCGGAGACCACGCGATTTCCGCTCGGCTGTATCGCCCGGCCGGGGTCTCCACGCCCGCTCCACTTTTGGTGTACTTCCACGGCGGCGGGTTCGTCCTCGGCAGCCTCGAGAGCGGCGACAGTGTGTGCCGCTTCCTGGCCCGCCACGGCGAAGTCAGTGTGCTGTCGGTGGACTACCGGCTGGCACCGGAGTTCCCCTTTCCCGCCGGGATCGACGACGCCGTCGCCGCATTCCGGTACTGCGTCGAACATGCCGCGGAACTGGGCGCCGATCCGAAATCCATTGCAGTGGGCGGAGACAGCGCCGGCGGGAACCTGGCTGCCGTCGTCGCGCAGTCCACGACCGAAGACGACGTCAAACCCGCATTCCAACTGCTCTTCTTTCCCTGGGTGGACCTTTCGTCGAAGCGCCCGTCGCACAAGATGTTCGGCACCGACTTCTTTCTCACCGACGCCCAACTCGACTGGTATGCAGCCCATTACCTGTCGGGCGGCACTTCGGCTCTCGACCCGCGAGTCTCACCGCTGCTCACTCCGGACCTGGCCGGCCTACCGCCCGCGTACGTTGCGATCGCCGGTTTCGACCCACTACGCGACGAGGGCGAAGCGTATGCGAACCGGCTGCGAGAGGCCGGAGTCCCGGTCGCACTGAGGCGTCACAGCGGTTTGATCCATGCCTTCGTCAACACCACCGGCGTCGGCCACACCGGACAAGACGCGATGTTCGAGGCCTGTGGCGCTCTGCGAGTTGGACTTTCGGGCCCGCGCTGAGGGCACGTCAGGAAACGGGGAGTGCCAGATCCGCCCACTCGACCATCGCTTCGAGCACGGAGCGCAGTTCCATCCCCGTCGCGGTGAGTTCGTACTCCACTCGCGGCGGCACCTCGGCGTAAGCAGTCCGGGTCACCAGGTCGAACTCCTCGAAACGTTTGAGCCTGGCCGACAGTGTCCTTGGACTGATGCCGGGCAAAGCGCGTCGTAGTTCCGTGAAGCGCATGGGGCCGTGCGTGAGCTCACGAACGATCAGCGTTGCCCACGGTCCGTCCAGGACCAGCAGGAAGCGCGCGACGCCGCACTCCGGAAGAACGTGACCTGATTCACTCATCGAGTCTCCATTAGTTCACTTGAAGTAACTGGTTCCCGATGTGAACTATAGGCGTCATGACTTACACAGTGCATGGCGCCACCGGCGCACAGGGTTCTCCCGTTCTCGCAGGATTGGTCGCGGCTCTCGCCGGATCGGCAGGGGCCGAAGTCCGAGCAATCACGCGTAACCCTGACCAGACCTTCGAGGGTGCGAACACCGTCGTCGCGGACAATGCGTCAGTCGACTCTCTCGCCGACGCTTATCGCGGGGCGGACGGGGTGTTCTTTCACCTGCCACTCGCCGGAGACACCGAGACGCTAGCTGGTTATGCCCACAATGTTCTCGCTGCAGCGAGAGCGGCGCGCCCTTCGCGGTTCGTGATCTCTACCAGCGGCACGGTGATCGGCGACGCTACTTCGCCGCTTGCCGGTCCCAACACACCCGTTCTCTCCGAGCTCGTCGACGGACTTCGCGCCGAAGGCATCGCGGTGACCGTTCTGACCCCACGTTTGTTCCTCGAGAATCTTCTTCTGCCCACTGTGCTGTCGGGAGTGAAAGACGAAGGCGTCCTGCGTTACCCACTGCGTGCCGATCTCGCGGTCGCATGGAGTTCACATCTCGACGTCGCTGATGCAGCCGTCGCGGCCCTGACTCTCGACGTAGCACCGGACGCGGTCGACATCGGACAGATTCCGGCGATCACCGGTATCGAATTGGCCGAGGCATTCGCCGAACACTTCTCGCGCGCGGTAACTTTCGAAGCCGTGACACCCGATGCCTTCGGTGCATCGATTGCGCCGATCATCGGAACGGGTGCAGCAGCCGGGGTTTCCCAGCTCTACACGGGACTCGAATCTGCCGACAGCGTCGCGTTCGACTCCGCGACGGGTTCTACTGCTGCCTTGGGTATCACTGCCCGCAGCACGCGGGCCTGGCTGGCAGATCTCGGGGTGAACTGACCGGACAACGCAAAAGGCCGGCTCCGCGAAGTATCGCGTGGAGCCGGCCGATTTCCGGGGTTACCGGTGCGTGCGGGTCTTCAACTGGCGGTTCAGCTGCCGACTCCCGAAGTCCAGACCGGCACCGTCACTGGTGGCCAGCACGGTGAGTCCAGCGGCGACCAGCAACGAAATAAGCACAACGCTCATGGTGAGTCACCTTTCTTCCTGTCGTGAAACGGTTTTGCGCCTCCGGGAAATGCCGACATATCCGGCACCCCACTTCAGCTGACCTCAAAGTATCTGTAACTATGGGTTACGCGCAATGTGTGGTCCCTCACCTGAAAGCGCAGGGTGATGCGCAGATCACGCTGCATTCGATGGCGGACTTACCCGGCCAGAACCATGCTCACGAACTCGTCGGCGAGCGCGTGAGCGTCCGCACCGCTGCCAGGAACCACATCTGGCGCACTGTGCACCAATTGCATCTGCCCCAGGTACATCGAATAGGCAAGTACGCCACGATGTTCCGCTTTCTGCCTGTCCATCCCCAGATCGACCAACAACGTCACGATGTAGGCGACTCGACGCTCGGTGACACGTCGAACCGCTGCCGAAACCACAGGATGGTCGATCCCGGCAAGCAGTTCCAACTCCGCACGGCGACCGGCCAGTCCGGTTGTGACCGCGTCGACCAGGCGACGCAACCTCACCTCTGCCGGTTCGCCGGAGGCCTCGACGGAAGAGATCAGTCGCTCGGTTGCCAGAACTTCCCATCGATCGAGCGCAGCCTGCAGCAATTCGTCACGGTTCGCAAAGTGCCAATAGAAGGAACCCTTGGTCGATCCCAGCGTGCGTGCCACCTTCTCCACAGCGACGGCACCTGGCCCGTGGCTGGTCAGAGCCTCGAAAGCAGCATCGATCCATTGATCGCGGGAGAGTCGGGCGCGGGCATTCGTCACCTCCGTACGGTACCGTATGGGTAGTTCCATACGGCACCGTACGGAGGATGAAATGACACTCGCATTCAAGGCAATGCCTGCACCGGACTGGGCAGAAGCCACCACGATCACCATCCCGTCTGTTCCGACCCATACATCCGAGGAGTGGGCGCAGGCCGTCTTCGACGTCAGGAATGTCCCCGCACCAGTCCTCGCGATGTTCTGGCTCAGGGAGCGGGTAGTCGGACTGCTCGGCATCGCCAAGGGACGCCCGGACACCTTTACCGTCGACAAGATCGCCGACGGCGAGGCCCTCATCGAGGCGGACGAGAAACACCTACGATTCGTCGCCTCGGTTCAGGCCGACAACGACGCCGGTCTCCTGCACGTCGTCACTGCCGTGGAGCTGAAGAACCGCGCGGGCCGAATCTACTTCGCACCAGTTCAGGTACTGCACGGCGTGATCACCCGGGCAATGATGACGTCTGCTCGAAAGAGACTGTGCACGTGATCAACCGTCCGGACCGCCCTTGAGTTCGAGGCTGATCTGATCGGCGTCCAGCGCGGCCAGTGCCGATCCGAGCATCCGTGCGTCGAACAGGCCGTCGTCCCGCGCGTCGAGTAGCGCTTGGCGCTGCGCGTCGATCACGTCGAGCCGGGTCTTCTTCCTCGACTGCCCCTCGGGTGGAACGAAACTCGCAGAAGCATCCTCGAGTAGAGCGAGCAAACGTCGATGTTCGTCGAGTTCGGAATCGGTGAGGTCCTGCGCTGCCGGACCGACCGCCACTACGACGCGCTTCAACGTCCCACCCTGAAGGATCAACGAGCCGGCTGCGACCAGGAACGCCACCAAGATCAGAAGCGATCGACTCGGAGTGTCTTCCGGAAGAGTCTGCGCGGCAGCCAGAGTGACCGCTCCGCGCATACCGGCCCAGATGACGATCGTCCCTTCACGCCATCCCAACGGCGCGGCAAGGTAGTAATCGATATCGGCAACCGTCCGCCGCACCCGGATCTTGAACCGTTCCATCTGATTCGCCGAAGGCGCCCGGCGCCTGCTACGCCGCCCTTCGTCCGGTGGGTAATCCTCCGGATTGTCGAGACGATTCGCGATGTCGGAGAGTCTGGGTTTCATGCGTTCGCGAAAGTTTGCCCGCGCTTGGAGTGCTCGCAGTAGCGGCGCGACGTACAGAGCCCGAACCAAGATCGTGAGGAACAGTGCACCCGCAGCGACGAAGAATGCGGTGGGTATTCCCTCGTGGTCGACCCGGACATCGTCGACTATCGACGAGAGTTCGAGGCCCATCACCAGAAAGATCGCACCTTCGAGGACCAGTTCGACTGTGCGCCAGTTCTGGGAGTCCGACAACCGGTGACGCGGCGAAAGCTTCCGAGGAGCGTCGTAGCCGGTGACGAGCCCAGCCACGACGGCAGCAACCAACCCCGATGCACCCAACTCTTCGGCGGGGATCGCGGCCAGAAACGGCACCGTGAACGAGATGACCGTGTTGACCGTCGAGTCGGTGACACGGGCACGAACCATCAGGTTGACCTTGCCGACGACAACACCGATGACCGCGGCCACGACGACGGCAAAAGCGAACTTGCCCAACACACTCCACAGCGATACCGACGCGGCCGCTCCGGCGATGGCAGTACGCAACAGGACCAGAGCGGTAGCGTCGTTGAGCAGGCTTTCGCCTTCGAGGATCGACACCACCCGCGGCGAGACCGGGAGTTTCTTGACGATGGACGTCGCGACGGCATCCGTCGGGCTCACAATCGCGCCGAGTGCAATGCCCCACCAGATGCCGAGTCCTGGTATCACCCAGGAGAAGAACACACCCAGAACAAGCGCACTCACCACGACGAGGAGAACTGAGAGCCCACCGATAGCACCGAATTCACGCCGAAACTCCATCGACGGCATCGAGACCGAAGCTGAGTACAGCAGCGGCGGAAGCACACCCGCGAGAATCCATTCCGGATCGATGTCCACTGCTGGGACAAAGGGGAGGAGGCTGACAACGATCCCGGCCATCACCAGAATCAGCGGCGCCGCGACTCCGATCCGCGCCCCCAGCGTCGAGGCGGCGACGATTCCGAGTAGTCCCAGCACAACGATGATCAGAGCATCCACAGTTCCCCCGCACTCCGGCTTGTGTACCCCGCTCTTTTTACACCTGTGCCGGCGCCGGGGGCGAGACCCGCCACGCGACGGCGATCAGAAGAACCGTGAATGCCGAAGCAGGCCACAGAGCGTGAAGGCCGATCCACCGATGAACGAGCGCACCGACTACCGCGCCCGCGATCAACCCCGCGCACATCCCGAAGTGCTGCAGCCACGCCCACTTCGGGCCGCCCAGAAAGGCTCCGGTGAGACGCTGGCCCATCTTGACCAGCGCACCGGTCATGTACGTGACACCGATCGTCACCTCACCGTCGCGTTGGAACACCGAGTTGACGGCTCCCATCGCCAGGGCCATCGCCGAGATCGCGCCTGGGGTGACGTCGAGGCCGCTCATCACCGAACCGATGGCCAGCAGTCCAGCCACAACCGCAAGCACTGTGACCTTGCGGGTCCGGACGGAGTACCGCTCCGTGAAGTGGGTGACGACGGTTCCCAGCGCGATTCCCAGGAGGAAGAGCACGATGATGCCGCCTGCCACCCGCGCGGTCGACCACACCCCGTCGGCAAATGCGACGCTCGCCTGCGTCATGTTGCCGCTCATGAACGAAACGAAAGGCCCACCGAGCGTGATGAATCCGAGCGCGTCGACGTAGCCGGCCAACCCGGCGAGCGCTGTCGCCAGGCCGATCAGCGACCTGCTGTATCCCGTCACCCGACGAGCTCGGTTCAGCTCAGCTTGCTGGTGCGCAGCTCGTGGCCCTTGGACGTCTTGCACCGGCCGGTCTCGAGATCCCACTGCCAGCCGTGCAAATCGCAGGTGAGGTTGGTGCCGTCGACGACACCGAACTTCGACAGGTCAGCCTTGAGGTGGGGGCAACGACGCTGAATCTCGTAGCCACCCAACTCGATAGACGCGCTGTCGTCGTGCGCCTCGGCGAACCAGCCGTCGGCGTATGCGATGCGCTCGTCGGTGAGGCACTTGAAGAACGTGTAGAGGAACTCGTTGTACCCACCGATGCGCCACGCCGTGAAGCGTGTCGACAGGAAAATGGTGTTGACCCAGTCTGGCTCGTCGTCACGCAGAACGGTGCGAACCAGTTCGGGAGCAATGCGGAAGCCGTAGCGGTACTTACCTTCTCCGTCGATGGGCTCGCGAACGATCCGCTTCGGGAAGTCGAGGACGACCGTCTCCTCTCCCATCACGAGTCCGACGGGGTAGCCGATTCCGTCGCAGATCAGATCGGACTGCGCCATGATCGGCTCGAACTTGGCCTTCAGACCGTCGAGCAGCGGCTCGCCTTCGGCCGGAGCCCACGTAGCCTTCTGCGCGGCGATGACCGGTGCCATCTTCTGCGCCATCTTCTCGATGTACTCGGCCTTGTTCGAGAAGATCTTGTCGACGTCCGCGTCCGGGATGGGATGCGTCAGGGCAACCTTCTCGCTTCCGCGAAGTTCGACGGTCGAGCCGGGGATCATCAGCAGACCACGATCGTTGCCGTTGATGCGCATCTGCTCGAGGAACGTGATCTGGTCGGGGAAGATGTTTCCCTCGTCGCCGTGATCGTCGTTGAGGTAACGCAGGTCGTCGTCGAGGAAGACCGGCGGGCCGGCCGACGGGACAACCCAGGCAGCGTCGACCTGGGAGATGTAGTTGCGGCAGCGGTCCATGCCGCGCTGACGCTTCTGCTTGCCGAAGTTGCGCTTGGTGCCCTTCGGGATGTCGTAGACCATCGGGTACCAGATCGCGCCCGAGTACTGCAGCAGATGGATGTCGACCTTCCCGAAGGCGTCGGTCAGCGGGTCGAGGTCGACGGGCCTGGCGTCGTTCATGTTGAAACAGGTGGTCTCCCCGTCCGAGACGACCAGGCCTGAGTCACCGATCGGACCGTCCGCGGGAGCGCGCAAAGCGATGATCATGATGTCGAGATCGCCCTTGGGACCGCTGACGGTGTGCTTGACGGAGTCTTCCGTCTCGAAGAACTTGTGGAAGCCGAGCTTCTCGAGCTCACGCTTGAGGTCCGGCACCGGGTAATCGGGGAGCAGGACGGTGGCGTCCTTGTTGACGTGCGCGATCAGGTTCTTCGGATCGAAGTGGTCCTTGTGCAGGTGCGAGACGTAGAGGTAGTCGCAATTGCCCAGCGCGTCCCAGTCCAGCTCGGTGTTGTCGGGGAACGGCACCCAAGACGCGAAATACGTCGGGGTCACCCATGGATCACACAGGATGGATCCGGCCTCGGTCTGGATGTGAAATCCTGCGTGGCCGACGCTGGTGATCTGCATTGCAACCTCCGAAATCGTACTGCTGGTGCACCCAGCATAGTCGGCGCCATCAGGGCCAAATCGCGATCGAGGAGGCGGCCGGTTGTGACGTCATGCACGTCAAAGGTCGAAAGTGGGTTGTGATTCAGGCGGGCCGGTGACGCCGACAACACTCTGCGCGCTGGCGTGTTCGCCGTATTTCTTGGCGCTCATGGGAGCTGTTTCGCCATTCCCGAAGGCAGCCCCTAAGGCTAACCTAACAAATATGACTCGACTTCTTTCTCCCTCCACGACCGATCGCGACTACTGGGCGATCGTGGACAACCTGACGCGGCGCGGTTTCTTCGGCGTCGGCGCGGGCGTCGCTGCAGCCGCGTTTCTCGCCGCCTGCAGCAGCACGGAAAGTTCGACGCCCGATAACGCGGAGACCTTCGAGTTCACACGCGGCGACGAGAAGCTGATCATTCCGACGGACCCCCAGAACGTCGTTGCCCTCGATCCACGCGACGGCCTCGAATTGTCGATCCTTGCGGGGTACCCGGTAACCGCCTACCCGACCGGCGCCGCCGAACACCTTCGCCGCGAGGTCCCGGATGCCACCGGTGTCGAGATTTTCGCCGAAGGTGCTTCGGATCCCAACTTCGAATACATCTCGACCCTCGGCGCGGACCTTCTCGTCCTCAGCGCCGGCTGGTGGGACACCGGGTCGTACGGCAACGACCGGATGCAGCAGATTGCACCGGTACTGCCCGTCGGCAAGGACTTCACCCCGGAGTGGCGCAAAGTCATGTCGGACTTCCTCACCGGCATCGGGCGCAGCGATCGCGCCGAAGAAGTACTCGCCGAGTACGACGCCCATATAGCTCAGGTCCGCCCGACCGTCGAACCGCTGATGGCCGGCAAGAAGGTTGCCTTCGTTGCCGCCGCCGAGGATCAGATCGCGTGGTTCCAGAACGATTTCCGCACCGCCGTCGCCGAGGACCTCGGGTTCGAGGTGCTCCGTGAAGGCCCCGACCTTCGCGTGATGCTCGGGTCGGAGCAGTTCAACCGTCTCGAAGAAGCCGACGTCATCTTCGCCTTGGATCGCAGCGCCTCCGGCAGCGTGTACACCTCGCCGACGTGGCAGCGCCTGCCCGCCGCACAGGCCGGTCGCGTGATTCCGTTCGACTACTACAAGGCCGCGGGATACGCATTGACCGCCAAGGTCCTGGTCGACGACTTGGCGGCCGGGGTCAAGCGCTAGAACTACCTTTTCAGCAGAGTGCGGATCGCCTCGACCACTTCGGCAGGCGCCTCTTCTGCCATGAAGTGACCTGCGGACAGCGTGCGGTGCTCGAGATCGGGCGCCCACGCTTTCCACAGGGCCTCGGCGTCGTAACCGAGCATCGAACCCCAGTCCTGCTGAATGACCGTGACCGGCATGTGCAGTTGGTTACCCGCATCGCGATCGGCCCGATCGTGTTCGATGTCGATGCCTGCCGACGCCCGGTAATCGGCAACGATCGACGGCACCGCCTCCCGTGAGGCGCGCAGGTATTCCGCCCGCACGTCTACCGGAATCGCTTCGCGGTTCTGCGTCCACACGTCGAGAAAGTGCTCGAAGAACACGTCGGCGCTGGCGCTGATCATCTGCTCGGGAAGACCAGGTGGCTGAGCCATGAGATAGAGATGGAACGCCACAGCAGCATTCGATCCGTGCAGGATGTCCCACATATCCAAGGTCGGGAGCACGTCCAGCGAACCGAGCTGTGTGATCACATCCGGGTGGTCCAGCCCAGCTCTGACGGCAACCAGCGCACCACGATCGTGGCCGACGAGGGCGAACTTCTCGTGTCCCAGCTTCTTCGCCACCTCGACAATGTCGGCAGCCATTGTTCTTTTGGAGTAGGTGTCCGGGTTTTCCTCGACCGGTTTGTCGCTGGCTCCATATCCGCGGAGATCCGGGCAGATGACGGTGTGATCCGACGCCAACGCAGTGGCGACGTGACGCCACATGAGGTGCGTCTGGGGGAAACCGTGAAGAAGGACGAGTGGTGTTCCGTTTCCGCCGACCGCGACGTTGAGCCGCACCCCGTCTGTTGGGGAAATCTGCTGATAGTCGAAGCCTGGAATGGTGATCGTCATCGGTCGCTCTCGTTTGTCGGGGTGATGCCAAAAGTTCGGGTGATGGCAATCAGCCTCGCCGTGGTCGATGAGCATTCGATGAGCGCGATAACGTGGGGAAATGCGAGACCACACATTTTTTGGAGTTCTCGGACCCGTGGTCGCGTGGAACAATTCGTCAGGGTTGATCGATCTGAAGGGCCCGCGACACCGAGCGGTTCTCGCTCGTCTGATCATTGCCCGAGGACGTGTTATTCCGGTGGACGTGATTGTCGACGACTTCTGGGGCGATCCTCCGGCCGGGGCTACCAGTGCAATACGTACGTTCGTTTCCGCACTGAGGCGCGCGCTCGAACCGGATCGTGCCCCGCGAACGAAGCCGAAAGTCATTGTCACCGAAGGCCCTGGCTACGCCTTTCGTGCTGCACCCGACGCGGTCGACGCTTGGGAATTCGAAAGACTGGTACGTGAAGCCGCCGATTCGACGCCGGCGCAATCACTCGAACTGCTCCGAACCGCGCTCCAACTGTGGAGAGGGCCTGCCTACGCGGAGTTCGCCGAAGAACCGTGGGCTCGATCGGAGCGGTCACGCCTCGAGGAACTGCGTCTGACTGCCGTCGAACGCTTCGCATCCGCGCAACTCGATCTCGGGCGAACTGCCGAAGCGATTCCCGATCTGGACGCCCACGTCACGGAACACCCTTGGCGCGAGGACGGTTGGCGACTACTCGCTCTCGCGCTGTACCGGTCCAACCGTCAAGGCGATGCTCTGGCAGTCCTACGTCGCGCACGCGAGCTACTCGCCGAAGAGTTGGGCATCGACCCCGGGCCACGACTGACCGACCTCGAGTCCGACATTCTCCGCCGCGAAAACCACCTGGATCCTGTAGCGGCAGAACAGATCTTCACTCAGGTTTCGGCAGCGTACGACCGGACCGTAGCGGCAGGATCGAAATCGAGATTGGAGTCAACCGTCGGCCTCCTCCGAAGTTTGGCAGTTACGGGCGGAAGCGGACTCGAGACTGCCCGAAACCAACGACTGACAATCATCGGTGCCGCTGAACAATTGGACGATGTCGAACTCACCGCACGGATCATCGGCAACTACGACGTGCCCGGAATCTGGACACGATCCGACGACCCTCGGCAGGCTGCGCAGATCGTCGCGGCCGCTCAGCGCACCCTCGATCGACTTCCGGTCGGCAACGAACCCGCTCGGGCCAGACTGTTGGCGACAATTGCACTCGAATCGCGCGGACTGTCCGGTCATCGTGGGCTCGAATGTGCCCGCGCTGCAGTGCAGATCAGTCGCGCTCTCGACGATCCAGGTCTCCTGGCTTTCACTCTGAACGGATTGTTCATGCAGACGTTCTGGAGTACCGGTCTGGCCTCCGAGCGCGACGGCATCGGCCGTGAACTGGTCGACCTCTCCGCTCGACACGGACTGTCCACCTTCGAGATTCTCGGCCATCTGATCCGTATGCAAACCCTCAGTGCCCTGGGGCAATTCGACGCAGCCGAGCTACACGCCGAGACAGTTGATCGATTGGCCGGACGTCACGAACGGCCGTTGGCAGCGGTGTTCACCACCTGGTTTCGCGCTATGCGAACGGCCACCACCGGCGCAGAAGCGGCGCACTGCGAGAAGCTGTACGAAGCTGCGGCGGTGAACCTTTCCGGTTCCGGCATGCCGGGTCTCGAGGACGGCATACTCCCTCTCGCAATTCTCGCCCTCCGCGTGTGGCGGGGACTGCCGGCAATTTTCGACCCGGCTACGCAGTGGGGCCCGTACGAACCCTGGGCCCGGCCACACCTGCTCATCGCACAGGGGCAGGCGAACGAAGCAGCGAAGGCCGTCGAGGCATTGCCGGACCCGCCCAAAGACCTACTCTCCGAGGCACTGTGGTGCCTGACTGCCGCGGCGGCCACTGCAGTCGGCGACAGTCGAGTCAAGGAGCGTGCTCGAGCGGCGCTCTTACCTGCCGCCGCCGAAATTGCCGGCGCCGGAAGCGGAATGCTCACTGCGGGACCCGTCTCGCACTATCTCGCCACACTGCACTAGACCGAAACCATCAGGTGAACGCAATCACCGTGTCGCCCCACGCCTCCCGGATTTCGCAATCCAGATCAGCGACGACGGCATCGTGCTTGTCGATCAACAGTGTCGAGCGTGTGTCGGTGTCGTAAGTTGGCCATCCCGGGTCCGCACCCAGTTCACGATCGGCCCCGGTGCCGTAATCACCTGCAGCTCTGGCGAAATCCAGCCACCTCGCCTGCATGCGCTCTGACACGTGACGCGCCGCGCTCAGCCCACCCAATTTGTAGGTGATGTCCCGCGCTCCGTGATTGATGTTGCCGAAGACGTAGGCAAGTTCGGTCCCGTGGGTCGCACCAATTTTCAGCGCCTTGAGCATCGGCGGCGCGTAGTCGAAGCGGTACAACCACGTCGGTGCAATCTTGCTGTGCGCCTCGGCAATCCACAGCGTGGGCAAACGAAATCCGAAGTCACGGGTCAGCCCGAGACCGGCGCCCAGCTTGGACAGCCCCGAATACGCACCTTCGATCTGAGAATGATCGGGTAGCTCGAGCCCAGGGTGCTCGTCGGCGATCTCCGCGAACATCGACGTGATCACGACGGGATCGATCGGCATCAACGGCGATTTCATCATCCGGAAGAGCGAAGATTCGTCTTTGTTGGTTCCGATGATCAGCGGAATCGGGTGTGCGTTGCCGTGACGGAACGCGCGCACCGGGTAATCAGGGAGCAGATCACCGTCGACGATCGGCGCGAACGCCAAAGTGCCGGGCGTCTCCTGAGGGACGCGAGCAAACAGTTCGTCTGACGGCCCGATCAAGTCTTCGGCAGACGTGGACCGCAATAGACCCAGATCGCCCCCGCCGCTGAAGATCTCGAGGAAGAGCTTCGCGACGATCTCGCCACGTTCACTCCCGTACACCGAAGTGGCGGGGGAACTCTCGGCGATAGCGCGATGAAACAGGCCACGGGCGGACGGCACGGTCATCAGCGTCGTCACAGCGCCGCCACCTGCCGACTCGCCGAACAACGTCACCCGATTCGGATCACCACCGAAGGCCGCGATGTTGCCTTGAACCCATTGCAGCGCTGCAATCATGTCGCGGAGAGCGACATTGGGCTCGAAGGTGTGTTCTTCCGAGTTGAAGGACGAGAAATCGACGAAGCCGAACACACCGATGCGGTAGTTGATCGAGACGACGACAACGTCACCGTTCTCAGCCAATGTGGTTGCGTCGAAAAGTGGTTGGCTGGATGCTCCGCGAAAGTACGCACCGCCGTGAATCCAGACCATGACCGGTTTACCCGGCGCATCAGAGCCGACGGGGCCCGGCGCCCATACGTTGAGAAACAGGCAGTCTTCATCCATCGGAACGTTCTCACCGAGCGGGATCATCGCAAGTCGACTTTGCGGTTCACACGGACCGAATTCTGTTGCGTCTTGAATCTCGGTCCACGGCTGTGGCGGAACGGGTGCGCGGAAACGCAACGACCCGACCGGAGGTGCCGCGTAGCGGATCCCCTTCCAACTCGATACCGCACCTTCCGTGGATCCACGAACCGGCCCGTACGTTGTCTCGACTACCGGCGCTTCGCTGGGTGTGATCGTCATTCGATTGCTCCTCGAGGATCCGTACCGGCCCTCAATGCTGCCAGCATCCGGTGCAAATCGGACATGTTTGCCGGATTCACTCTGCTGGCAGTCATGCAAGGCTATCGCCAGGTCATGCGCCGGATTTCGTGAACTTAGCCAACTCTCGCAATCGGACCAGATCCCAGGCATGCCTGGGCCTACGGACGCCCGGACGGTCTCGGGGGACTCTGACTCTCAGTGCCTGCGGGCTGACCGTGCACCTGACGGGAGTCGGCATCACCAGAGCCTCGCCGTCGACGCCGACCGGAATCTCGTCGGTGTCGGCGTCGATGATCACCTCGAATCCGGTGCCCTGAGCCAGGCCTCGTTGATGCGCCCGATGGAGTAACCCGACGGCCTGACGGGCGCTGCCGACGGAGATCGCCACGATCCCGAGAGTGCCCCGGTCCAATCGCGGGCGATGACCGAGCCCCGCCAAGTCGTTCATCTCGTACGGTCCGTTGCTGACCAGAACCGCCTGTGGACCCACCGCGGACACGCTCGGGGAGCGCGCGGTCAGCACCGCTCCGGCGCGTCCGGCGAGCAGATCCGGGAGTTTCTGCAGGAAGGTGCTGGTTTTGGCGTCGCGGTACTCCGGACTCTGGACAACTTCGGCGTATGCCCCGAACGATGCGTTGTTGACGAAGGTTCGACCGCCGACATTACCCAGATCCACCGTCACCTCGACGCCGTCGACAAGAGCGTCGAGGCACCGTGACGGATCGTCGAGGTCGAGACCCAGATCCGCGGCGAAGTGATTGCGCGTCCCGGCGCTGACGACGAGGAAGGGCAGGTCGTGTTCTGCCGCGACAGCGGCAACCAACGCCTGAGTTCCGTCGCCACCGGCAACACCGAGTAGGTCGGCGCCGTCCGCGACCGCCTGCCTGGCCAAGGCCGTCACGTCGATCTTCTCCGGCCCCTCGAGCAGTACGACCGTGGCCCCTCGTTCCTCGGCCTTGCGTTTCAAGTCGAACTTCTCGACCTTGCCACCGCCGGAGTTCGGATTCATCACGAAGAACGGTTTGGCGGGCGGCGGCGCCGGTCGCTCGACCACCGGCAGTTCCTTCTCCTCCCCCTCCAAAGCGGCGCGGGCGCAGATACCGGCTATGACGAACAATCCGATCGAGAGCAGCACCACCCACAAGAGGCGTTCTCGGATCAGGAAGGCGAGCACCACGATCGGCGTCAGAACCGCCACAGCCAGCGAGATCCAGCGGAGAAATCCGCGGGTGGTCAGAAACCAGTACACCGCTACGACGCACACGACCACCCCACCGATCCCCAGGATCAGCATGGTCAAGGTTTTCAGTCCGGCGAAAATCAGCAGCACCACGACGGCAAGAACCAGCGCAGCAAATGCCGCGCGCGCCAACCAACTCTGTTTCGACGAGGGCCGATCCGTGCGGACAGGGGTCGTCATCGAGCCACCTCCCGCAGTTCGCCTCGTCGGATATTCAACTGTTGATATTGCCGTGTCTGTCTCCTCAGGACTAGCCAATTACCTACCCTCGGAAACCCACTTTTCCAGCGCTGATACTTTATGACGACACCTCGTCATAAAAAGGAGAAGGCCCGTGACAACACCGACGTCCGCAGCATGGGGATCTTCGGAGGAGCCTCTGACCGTGGTGCGGAAAGCCGGTCTTCACGGACTGCGGTGGACGGCCTGGCTGGCCGGCGCGACAGGCCTCGCACAATTGGTGTCGATCGGGCTGAACCTAACCGACACCGTCCACGGAATCGTCCCGACCACGTACCCGCCTGTAGACGTGGCCTGCAGCGTTGTCGCGCTCGTTCTCCTGGTCAGCCTGCTTGTCGGCCGACCCAACGGCCCCGCGATGTTGTCGGGTCTCGCCCTCCTCATGGCCATGCTGATGGCGCCGACCCTCCACAAACATGCACCCGAGTCGCTCTGGCTGGCGGCGGCACACGCCGTTTCGGTCGTCGCCGTCATCATGCTGTCCGTGATGACTTCGAGGTTCTCCAGTGCCGAGTTGGATCGGCCGTGACACCGGATTCACCCCTCTCGCTTGCGGCCGAAGAATGGATCACCGATCTGACTGCCGCGGAGATGGAGCGATTGCGCAAACGCACGACGCTCACCGCCGCCGAAGCGCAGGAAGTCTGCCGATCCGTACGCTCGATCGCGCAGCAGATGATGCTTGTACCCGTCTCGATGTGGCAGGGTGATCCACGCCTTGTTGCGGATCTGTTCGACCTCCCCGTGACCATGAATCAGACACAGGAGGATCGACCATGCCGAAGCTGACCGGTGGCGCGACAACCGCAGAACACAAGATCGCGACCCGAGAAGCCATGTTGGACGCGTTCATTCGCGAACTTCACGAGCAGGGCTGGCAAAACGTGAAGCTGCAGACTGTGGCCCAGGCAGCCGGTGTCTCACGGACAGCGGTGTACAACTACTTCCCCGACAAATCTGCGTTACTGCTTGCCTGGTCCACCCGCGAGATGGACAGATTCCTGCTCCTGGCCGAGCGTGAACTCGCGGATCGCGAGAATCCTGTCGACCGAATCGAAATCCTCGTCAAACTGACGCTCGTCGAGTTCTCACTGCAGCGATTCACGGGAATCGCGTTGGTCGAATTGCTGTCCGCGCAGGATCGCGAAAGCTTCCTCGAACATATTGTCCCGCTGTCGGTTCTGGTAGAACAGCTCGTCCAGGAAGGTGTCGACGCCGGCGTCTTTGTCGATTCCGATGCTGCCGCGTCCGCGCAACTCATCCTCGCCTGCGTGGAAAGCCGTCGCCCGATGCTCATGGCCGGCGACCGAGTGGACACTGTCGTGGCGACCACCGTCCCGTTCATCATGCGCGCGTTGGGCGTCTCGTGGCCGACTTCCCTCACCGCCGATCCCACCGATCGGCCTGCTCACGATCGGTAGGATCGCAGGTATGCACTTCGACCTCCCGCCCATCGATCAGCAGGCCGAACGATTGATCGAACTCGGGGTACACGAGATGGCCGGGCTTTCTGCCGGCGACGTCAGGGCAGCCGCCGCAGCCGGACAAGGTGAGGTGGGACTGCTTACCGTGCACGAAAAACTCGCTCCAGCTTCCATTTTGACCCCCCTGCTCGAGCACAAGAACAGGAGGGGCTTCGTTGTCGTCGACATGGCCGACGTCGATCTGTTCGCTCCTACCGAGCCGGCCGCATTGCCAGACGCCGCGATGTATCTGCTCGGTGAAGTCGACCGCGGGGATCACCTGGCCAATTGGAGCCCGGACGAAGCACTTCCCGCGATCGTTGATGCCGACCGTACGCCGCTGACCCTCACCGAAGGCATTCACTGGCTGTTGCAGCGCCCCGACGTCCTCGAACGCGGAAAGTGCTTCATGACCATCGGCTCCCGATTGCGTAAGCCTGACGGAACTTTCGACACCAGAACCCCGGCTGTGTGGATCAGCAACGGAACCGGCCGGGACGGCAAAGACAACCGCAACGCCCCGAAAGTCGGGTGGTGTTGGTGGGGTAACCGCCACACGTGGTTGGGGTTTGCATCGGCCGGCGGGCGGACGTCGCTCCCCGGTTAGAGCACGGTTGCGCGGTCGAATCGGTATCGATCCTTCCACGGCATCGCGTTCTCCAGCGTTGCAGCGGCAGAGAGCAATTCTGCGTCGCAACCCCATTTCGCCGAGATCATCACGCCGAGTGGAACACCGTCTTCCGTCCAACCGAGTGGCAAGCTGATCGACGGAAATCCAGTTGCGTTGGCGACGATGGTGTTTCCCGTGAAAGCGACCATGTCGATCAGTTCGGTCGCGGGGTCTTCGTCATTACGTAGCTCACCGACTGCCAACGGCGGTGTTGTCACCGTCGGAGTGACAACAAGATCGGCGGCGGCGTAATCCAGGCTCCACCGCCGCGCCCATGCCTGAACAACTCCGATTGCCGCGGCCAGATCGCCCGACGGCACTTCGTTTGCTCGAACACGTAAGTGCTGCACTATCGGACGGAGAAGGTGTTCGTACTCTTCTGGAATGGGCTTGGTGCCGGCCAAGGACGAGAACATCGTGGTGAAGGCATCGACGAAGGCGTCGTCTCGGGCCTGAGGACGTTCGAACACGTTGTGTCCCAGGCTCTCGAGAACGACGCCCACCCTCGATACCGCCTCGGAGACTCGTGGGTCCACCGTGCCGCCGGATACCGAGCCATGAGCGAGGGCGACGGTCAGGGGGCGAGAGTGCGACCCTTCTGCCTGGACGACAAACTCTTCGAACGACTTCGGCCGGGGCGGGTGAATCGTCCCGGCGCCAGGTCGCGTCGCCAGAACATCCAGCAGTGCAGCGGTATCGTGAACCGTTCGGGCGATCGGCCCCTTGCTCGCAAAACCGAAGTTGTCGTGACCTGCCACCCCCATCGTGATCAGACCGCGACTCGGCTTGAGGCCCACGACTCCGCACGTACTTGCCGGTGAACGCAACGAACCGGCGGTGTCACTTCCCTGAGCAAACGGCACCAGACCAGCGCCGACGGCGGCCGCGGCGCCACCACTGCTACCGGCAGCACTTCGTGTGCGATCGAACGGACTGCGCGCGGGCGGAGCAACTTCCGGCTCGGTGTAACACGCTGCCCCGAACTCGGGCACCGTCGTCTTGCCGATATCGATCAGACCACCTTCTCGGATCGCCTCGACGATCTCGTCATCGGCGTCCGGCACGAAGTCCCGAAAGAGCGCCGATCCGAAGGTCGTGCGGATGCCGCGAGTCGCGTCGAGGTCCTTGATAGCCGTCGGGACGCCGAACAGGCGCGGAAGCGGTCCGGCGTCCCGCTCGTCCAACCTTCGCTGGGCCTGCTCGGCGAGTTCGATCGCATGTTCCCCGGCGATCGTCGTGAATGCACCCACGTCATCGGAAGTGGTCGCACGATCGACGAAGTACCGGGCCACCTCGGGGATCGAGACCTGCTTCGCGGCGATCACACCGGCGAGTTCGACAGCGGACAATTGATGGAGATCAGTCATCGGGCAGCACTCCTTGTAGGTCAATCGACACTTGTAATTTCGATACGCGTATCGCTATTGTTGTCAGCATGGTATCCGAATCCGCCGGCTCTGCAAGGGCCGGTCGACCAAAAGCATTGAGTCACAGACAGATACTCGATGCTGCGGCCGAGATCGCCGATACGGACGGCCTGGACGCGGTCTCATTTCGAGTGCTCGCCGAGCGACTGGGCATATCGCCGATGTCCGTCCACCGCACTACCGGCGGCATCGACGCGTTGAGGCGAGACCTGATTTCCACCCTCGTGGGAGAAGCCGTCTCGTCGATCGACTGGCCGACCGACTGGCGCGGGGTTGCCCGCACGTTCGCCTACGGTCTACATGACCTTCTGATGAGGCATCCTCTCGTTCTGGAAGCCCATCGGCAGGCATCACTGGAAGCACCCGGCGCCGACGATACCGCCCACCGAGTCGTGCGAGCGCTTTCGCAGGCCGGCCTCGATGACGAACAGGCCACTTACGCGTACGGCGCCGTGCATGATTTCGTGACCGGACACGTCGCAATTCAATTGGGACGCGGAGCTTTCGACAGTGCACCCGCCGATCGACGCGAGGCATCGGTGTTCGCGCTTCATCACGATCCCGCCCGAAGGTTCGAATTCGGAGTCACGCTCATTCTGGATGGTGTGGCGTCGATCGCGCAGCGAGGAAGCACAAAATGACAAGTAGCGTGGCGACAACCGAAATTCGTGGTACCTCGGGGCGCCGTATCGCGTTCTGCGAGTATGGCGATCCGACTGGCCGGCCGGTAGTCGTGGTTCATGGATCACCTGGCAGCCGATACGAGGGGCTCTCACTCGACAACGCGGCTGTGACGGCGGGTCTACGGCTGATCGTCCCCGATCGTCCCGGTTTCGGGCGCACAGATCCACACACGGACAAGGGATTTCATTCCTGGGACGACGACTACGTCACTCTGATCGATCATCTCGAGTTGGACTCGGCCGCACTGATGGGCTTCTCCGGAGGCGGCGGTTACGCGCTCGCAGTCGCTG
Source organism: Rhodococcus sp. AQ5-07 (assembly GCF_009707305.1). NCBI lineage: Bacteria > Bacillati > Actinomycetota > Actinomycetes > Mycobacteriales > Nocardiaceae > Rhodococcus > Rhodococcus sp. AQ5-07. The sequence continues at coordinate 4,475,857 of NZ_CP046099.1, forward strand.
CGGCCGTACCCGAACGAGTCTCGAAATTGGTGCTGGCGTGCGCCATGATTCCCGGAGCCCCACGAGATACTTTGCGGCGCAGGATAAAACTGGTATCCGCGCTGTACTTTGCCGCCAACTGGGCTCCCCGCATGGCTGGCGCAATGCTTGCGGGAACCGGAGTGTTCTCCAAGTTGCGCAGCGACTCCGTCTCGATCTGGCCGGCCGCCGATCAGGCCGTCATGACCGACGAGTCGCATCGCCCTGCTCTCCAATTGGATTCATCCGAAGGGATCGCACAGGGCGGATCCGCAGGGGTTGTCGACTTGGCTCGGTATCGCCACGAGATGCCAGGGTTGCTTCAATCCATCTCGGTACCAACGGTCTTCCTGCACGGAACCGATGACAGGAACGTACCCATCGAAGTTGCCCGCTGGGCCCACTCGATGATCCCCCACTCTCGCTTCGAAGAGGTCAGCGGGGGCGGCCATTTGTTCGTAGTCGCGGACCCCACTCCACTCATTCGCGCCCTCACATAACCTCTTGACTCGAACTGATGTTCGAGTATTGTTAGAGGTGGGGATCGGGGGATTCAATGAGCGTCTTGTTGTCGGATGTGGTGTCTGGTTCTGCGGTGGGGTTGCGCGGACGTCTGTGGCGGTTGTCTGCTTCTGAGTTGCGTGCGGCTGCGGTGTCGGCGAGTGCGGAGATTCTTCGTCTCGAGGCGGTGCGGGTGGCGGTGGTGGACGAGTTGTCGTTGCGGCCGGATGATCAGGTGATTGCCAGCCGCGGGGTGGGTTGCTGGTTGGCGGCGAACACGATGCTGCAGGTCCGGGACGGGAAGAAGATCGCCGCGTTGGGTGCTGCGCTACGGCCGTTTCCCGCGGTGGCAGCTCGGTTCGATGTCGGGGACTGCTCGTTCGATCATGCGGTGTTGATCGTGGCGTTCTGCGAATCCCCGCCGAAGGGCATGCCGGAGGAGGCGCTCCTTCGCTGTATCGATTTGTTGTTGGCTGCTGCCTCGGGGGTGGAGTCGACGACCACGAAGGTGCGGAACGTTATCGCGACATTGGAGCGAGTGTTCGAATCGGATGAGATTCCGCCCGCCGAGGATGTGGATCGGAATGAGTTGCGGATCGCGTCGACGTTGAATGGTCGGGTGGTGGTGCGCGGTGATTTCGATGCTCTCACCGGGGAAATGTTGTTGTCGGCGTTGTCGAATCTGACGATGCCCACCCCGGCACCCGATGGAACCCCGGATGCTCGGTCGGCGGCGAAACGCACGGCGGACGGGTTCACGGAACTGATCCGCCGGTATCTGGACTGCGCCAAAACCGGCACCGATGGTGGTCAGCGGCCGCATGTGAATGTTCACATCAACGCCCGTGATCTGGCGGAGCACCGGGACTGCGCAGCCGCACCCTCGCCCGATGGTGGTGGAGTGGCTGTGTCGGATCTTGATGTCGGGCACATGCCGTGGCTCGGACCGCTGTCCGTGTCGCAGACCAGACTCCTCGGGTGCGACTGCTTCCTGTCCACGGTGCTGCTCGACGGTCACGGGGCGCCGTTGGATGCGAAACCCGGGAAACGGTTGGTCACCGCGGAGCAGCGAGTGGCGTTGATCGCCCGGGACAAGGGGTGCGCGTTCCCGGGCTGCACATGTGTGCCGGCGTGGACGGATGCGCACCATATTCGGCACTGGGCGAACGGTGGCCCGACGGTGATGAACAACCTTGTCCTGCTGTGCCGTTCGCATCATCGGTTGATGCACCGAAAAGCCGGGTTCGTCGGGAAATGGGTGATCCGGATCGGGGTCGATAACAAACCGTGGTTCATCCCGCCGCCCTCGATCGACCCGCAGCAGCACCCTAGGCCGGCGAACACCACCTTCAAAACCTGAGGTAGTACTCCTCGGGCACAACAGAACACGGCCCAGCACCGCATCGAAAGAGTCCTCGATGCGGTGCCAAAAGCCGTGCTCGGGCCTAGCCGGTGATCGTTCAGCCCAAGTCCGCGACGATCCGCTCGGCGAGCGGCTTCGACGAAGCCGGATTCTGACCGGTGTAGAGCTTCCGGTCCACCACGACATAAGGCGACCACGCCTCAGCCTTCGAGAATTTGCCGCCCAACTCGCGTAGCCGAGTTTCGAGCAGCCACGGAGCCTTGTCCGCCAGACCAGCCTGCGTCTCCTCTTCGTTGGTGAACGCCGTCAGCTGATAGCCGTCGAACAGCCAGCTTCCATCGGATCTCTGGGCGGGCAGAAGTGCCGCCGGTGCGTGACAGACCGCCGAAACCACCTTGTCGGCGTCCAAGAACTTCACCAGAAGCTCGCCGAAGGATGCCGACACTGCAAGATCTTCCATCGGTCCATGTCCACCTGGCACAAAGACCACGTCGTAGTCGGCAGCATCGGCGTTCTCCAGAATCTCCGGCGAATCCAGCACCGGCTGCAGATCGGCGATGTACTTGCGCATACGATCAGCGCCTTCTTGCCCGCCGTTGACCTCAGGCGCCAGGCTTCCCTCATCCACAACGGGGGCTTTACCGCCTGGCGTCGCGATCACGATGTCGTAACCGGCCTCGACGAAAACGCGATGCGCCTCGACCAGTTCTTCCGCCCAGTATCCGGTTGGGTGGGCTGTCCCGTCGTTCAGCGTCCAGTGATCTGCAGAAGTGACTGCAAACAACAGCTTTGTCATCGCGCAACCTTTCGTCGTAGCCAGGAACCGTCGTAGTTCAGGAACCGTCGTAGCCAGGACCCCCGAGACACGGAACCCCGGCGAACGCTCCCTTGGATGAAACGCACTCAACCGGAGGGAATTCCGCATCGGCCGTTCCAGTGCGACTTCTCACCAACGGGGCATGCAACCCGTCATACCCACATTCCAGCTCGGATATTTGGGTCGAACAGTGCGATCAGGTCAGTACGAAGGCCACAGCAAAAAGTGTCCAGGCGGCAGCAAGAACCGTCGACGCCGCAGTAACTGCCCCGGTCACGGCAGGTCGAGTGCTGCAGTTGCGCGCCGCGATGATCCCGACCGTCATCAAGGTCAGCGCCATCAGGAATGACAGAACCACGATCTTCACCAGCAACCCCTTCGACGTCGGCCAACAGAACCGAAGGCCATTTAGATAGTACACAAATAGATCGCGCATTAATCAAATGGAATAAGTCAGGAAATTCTTGACAACATTCAATTGAAACTGTCAGGCTAAACCTGACGAATGGAGAACTTCTCATGCAAGATCTGATCGAGACCGCCCTGACCGCAAAGATCGAGACCGCCGCAACTTCGACGGCCAACGTCGCAATCGCCGAGGCCGGCGCGCAGGCGGACAAGATTGTCGGAACGGATCCATTACCTGGCAGCCCCGAATGGGAGGCAGAACAGGACACCGACATCCCGGCGCAGCGTCAGATGGCGTGGCAATTGGCAAGTTTCCGGATCCAGCTCGCCGCAGGCATCGATTCGACGGCAAGCGTCATGAGCCTGCGAAGATTCGGCGCAACATGGGCAACCATCGGCCGCGCTGCCGGCATGACCCGTCAGTCCGCCCATGAACGGTGGGGTCGACGTGTATCGGACATGCTCGATCCGTACGGAGTCGGGATGCCGCCCATGGTGCCGAATGATGATCCGACTCAGCCCTGACTACCAATCGCGTGGCGTGACTACTGATCCGACAGCAGCGCATCTGCTTTCGCGACCAATACTGCACGCTCACGCTCGTTTCCGGCCAGCCTCGCTGCCTCGAGGAGTTCGGTTCTAGCCTCCTCGGATCGGCCGAGCTGACTGAGCAACTCCCCCCGAACACTGGGAAGCAGGTGGTAGCCCGTCAATTCACCTGAAGCGACAAGCTTGTCGACGAATTCGAGCGCAGGGCCAGGACCGTATGCCATGGATACCGCCGCCGCATGATTGAGGTCGACCACGGGCGACGGGGCCAGTTGCGCCAGAGCCTCGTAGAGGATGACTATCTTCTTCCAATCGGTGTCATCGAAAGTTGCTGCTCGCGCATGACATTCGGCTATCGCTGCCTGCAAACCGTACGGGCCACGTCCACGCCCGACGGCGTCAGCTCGTTCCAGCGCTGCAAGCCCGCGCGAGATCTGTAGGCGGTCCCACCTAGTCCGGTCCTGGTCCGCCAGCAGGATGGGCTCACCTGTCGAGGTTGTCCGAGCGCCGAATCTCGAGGCTGTCAGCTCCATCAACGCGACAAGGCCGTGCACCTCGGATTCCCCGGGGACCAATTCGGCGAGTATTCGCGCGAGCCGCAGAGCTTCAGCACTGAGGTCCGCTCGCATCCACTCGTCCCCCGAGCTGGCTGCATAACCTTCGTTGAACACCAGGTACAGGACTCCGAGGACGGCGCTCAACCTGCTCGAAAACTCTTCTCGTCCGGGAACTTCGAAAACCGCTTTCGAAGCGGTCAACGCCTTCTTAGCACGGACTATCCGCTGCTGAACTGTCGCGGTCGGCGTCAGGAACGCCTTCGCAATTTCTTCGGTGGTCAACCCGCCCACAACCCGAAGAGTCAAGGCCACCTGCGCTTTTCGATTCAACACCGGGTGACAGGCGATGAACATCAGGCGAAGGACATCGTCGTCGATCCGATCCGGATCCCAGCTGACGTCGTCGAAATGCGAAGCGTCGTTCTCGAGTTCACGCGCAAAGTGGGCGTAGCGCTCGTCCAGCCTCTCACGTCGTCGCCACCCGTCGATTGCTCGACGCGTCGCAACGGAAGTCAGCCAGGCAGCGGGATTTCGGGGAACTCCGGTGGCAGGCCACTGCTCGACAGCTTCGAGCAGAGCCTGCGCTGCCAGGTCTTCCGCGAGATCAAGATCTCCGACGGTGCGAGTCAACGTGGCGACGATCTTCGCGGATTCGATTCGCCAGACCGCGTCGACAGCCTTTCTCGTTTCTTCTCGCACCGCCTCGTCGGTCATGGTTCAGCCTGCGACCGGACGATCGGTACCGAGCTCTTCACGCCAGCCGGCTTCCTTCTGGATGTATTCGTTGTCCTGATCGAAGTCCGACATCTCGCTCACGCGGCGCACCTCGAGCTTGCTTCCCGGCCCGAGCGGGCAGCGCTTCGCCCATTCCAAGGCTTCGTCTTTGGTCGACGTCTGAATGATCCAGAATCCCGAGAACAACTCCTTCGTCTCGCCGTACGGTCCGTCGGAAACCAGCGGCGGATCGGACTCGAAATCGACGATGAATCCCTCCTCCATCGCCAATCCCTCACCCGCCAGCAGCACACCGGCCTTGATCAAGGACTCGTTGTACTGCCCCATCGCGGCGATGATCTCGTCGAAGTCCATGTCCTTGGATGCTTCGATGGCTTCGTCGGTGGAACGCATGATCAGCATGTACTTCATGAGAATCTCCTTCGTTTGTGGACCGCTCATTCGGTCCCTCTGCCTACACGTCGAACGGCAAAGACGCCGATCGACAAACTTCCGAAACTAATTTTCGAAGGACAAATCCGCCGGTCGAATACGTTGCCCACGGTATCGGCAGAAAGGTCGTCTGGCAGCTCAGAAATCGAGAAATCCTGGCACGACTTCAACGGCGTGCCCGGCCGCGTCAGCGCTCCCGTAGAAATACACCGAGCCGTAGCCAAACAGGTATTCCTCGACGAACTCGGGTTGCGGCTCGGCAACCACCGGCCATCCCTCTTCATTGATCTGGAACAGGAAGCGATGCCCGTCCGCCTCGACGGCATCGGCGTAGGACGGTTCATTTTGTATGAGCACCGGTTGCGGCGCGATCAACACCAACGGCATCACTTCGTCGTCTGCGGGAAGATTGACCAACGCCGCGCTCCCCAGGCCCTCGTGAGTGCCGGCCGATTCCGCACTTCGTGATGACAGCGGGTGCAGGACTGCCCTGAACCCGATGTCCGGGTATTCGAGGTCGTCGTCGCCGATGGAGAATCTCCGACGGATGAAGACGGAAAGCTCTCGCGCACCGAGCCACGGAGCCGTGTGCGCCGCGAGCGTCAAAAGATACTCATGCGTCTGCAAAATCGGCTGACCAGCGAAAACCTGCGGCGGGAGTCCACCAATCCTGGACCCAACTTCCGAATCGCTCGAACCCACCCCGAGATGTACTCTGTCCACCGGCGTCATCCTAGGGAGATCCGACGGGCGTCGGAAGAAGACTCTCCGATTTCCTACAAACCACTGGTGACGTAGGCCACATTCAGGCTCGATGATGAGTGCATGACAACATTCCCCACTCTCGACCCCGAACTCGCCGCAGCACTCACCATGCTCCCGAAGGTGGACTTCGCTGACCTCCCCAACGCGCGGGCCACCTACGACGCTCTGATCGGCGCCATGTTGGCCGACCTGCCATTCGACGGAGTCTCGCTTCGTGAACTGTCCGCTCCTGGCCTGGACGGCGATCCGGAAGTCACGATTCGTTTCTTCACCCCGGACAACACCGCCGGCCCTGTCCCCGTTCTGCTCTGGATCCATGGCGGCGGATTTGCAATCGGCACCGCTGAGTCCAGCGATCCATTTTGTGTCGAGGTAGCGCGCGAACTCGGATTCGCCGTTGCAAACGTGGAGTACCGCCTCGCCCCCGAAACCTCCTTTCCCGGCCCCGTCAACGACTGCTACGCCGCACTCCTCTACATCCACGCCCATGCCGAGGAACTGGGGGTCGATCCCAGCCGCATCGCAGTGGGCGGGCAGAGTGCAGGCGGCGGATTGGCCGCGGGCACTGTCCTCAAAGCCCGCGACGAGGGCGTTGTGCCTGTGGCATTCCAATTCCTCGAAATTCCTGAACTCGACGACCGTCTGGCGACGGTCTCGATGACGAACTTCGTCGACACACCGTTGTGGCACCGCCCCAACGCCATCCTGTCGTGGAAGTACTACCTCGGCGAGTCGTATTCAGGTCCCGAAGATCCTGACGTCTCCATTTACGCTGCGCCGTCCCGGGCGACCGACCTCACCGGTCTGCCGCCGACCTACCTGTCCACCATGGAACTCGACCCACTCCGTGACGAAGGAATCGAATACGCCCTTCGACTGCTGCAAGCGGGAGTCAGCGTCGAATTGCACTCCTTCCCCGGAACCTTTCACGGGTCGGCGCTAGTCGCGACCGCAGCGGTCAGCGAAAGAGGTGCCGCCGAAGCCCTCACTGCGCTCCGGAGAGGGTTGCGTTCGCTGTCGCCTGTCTCGTAGCGTTGCGAGATGCAAGGACTGATGTACCGGCTTGCCGAGCTCGATGCAGACTCGGCAGGCCTGGTACGTGTCATCGATTACTTCGACACGCTCGTGCGGCACGGCTCCGACACCGCATCTCTGCTTCGCGCGAGCGCGCAGTTGGCGGACTGCGTTGTAGGTATCGAGATCGTGGAACACGGTAGAAGCAAGAAGAATTTGCGCCGATGTGACCCACGCGGCCGATGGTCACCCGAACCCCAGTTCCCTCCGAGCATGGCCAGGGACATCGCTGTAGACGACGAGGTTCTCGGGAAGGTATGGATCGAGCGTCCTGGTGCGCACTTGCCGCTCGACGAAATGCTCGTCGATCGAATGGCCCTGACCGCAGCGATAATCCTGCAACCCCGACGCTTGCCTACCGAAGCCGAGCACACTCGAAATCTGTTGTTCCCGATGGATGAACTCGCGGTGCTCACCTCCTGCGCCGGTCTCGGTATCGAACCCCAAACCCCAGTCCGCGTCATGGCAACCAAGGCAGTCTCAGACACGGCCGGCGGCACTGCACACCTTGTTATTTCGCAAGATTGCACACCTGGCAAAGCTGTTGGGATAGAAGCTGATGGCGAGTATCTGAATCTCGTGGCGGGTTCGTTTGCACCGACACCCGAGCTGTCCGAGTCAGCACTGTCGTCATCCATTCGCGCCGGAATATCTTTGGCTGCTTCCGCTTCCGAAGTGAATACAATACTCAGCACTGCACGATTCGCTCGTGCACAGGCGTCAGCAACAACACCGATCGTGAACGCAGACGATCTCGGCGCCCTCAACCTCCTGGCACCGGGATCACACATCGATCACTCGCGAATACCGGATCTGGTTCTTGCCGAAGAGATCGGCGATACCAAACAGGGATTAGAACTACTCGAAACCTTGAGGGCATACCTGCAATCCGGAACATTGAGGGCCGCAGCCGATTCCATGCATCTTCATCACAGCAGCGTCGCGCACCGATTGGCAAAGCTGTCCCAGCACGTCGGATTCCACGTCGACACCATCGAGAACCGGGCACGCGCAACGGCCATGATGCTGGTCCTCGATGGCGGATAAGGCCCACCGCGCATCACTTGCGCTACGCAGTGGTTGACGATCTTTCGCGTTCGGCGAGCGCAACGAAGGGTGCAAGCGCGGGATTCGGGTTGTCCGGACGGTAGGTCACGGCAACTTCGAGAGTCGGCTGCACACCGGCGATCTCACACAGATGAATACCCGGAATTCGGAGCATCCGGGCCCGCCCCTGCGGGATCGGCGCAATTCCCACCCCGTCCGAGACGGCGTGCAAAACCTGCTCGTCGTCAGCCTCGAATCGAACGATATTGGGAGTGCTGTCGGGCCAAAGCTGTTCGAGCGTACGCGAATACATCCCGGGTGCATTCGCCTCGGGCCAGAATACGACGGGGATGTCCGCCAAATCTCCGAGTTCGAGTGTCGTTCGATCCCCGAACGGATGATCCACGGGAACGGCGACCAGGATAGGTTCGGTGTCGAGGACGATCAGGGGAAGTTCACGATCGTCGTCATCGAGCGGCGGTCGCACAACCGCGATGTCGACGGCTCCGGTTCGGACGAAGTCGACAGTCTGCGCCGAAGTGCCCCGGTGCACGACAACTTCGACGCCTGGATAGAGCTTGCGATAAGTGCTGACCAGATCCCCGACGGCGCCACCCGCCCACGAACGGGTGTACGCGATGCGCAGTTCCCCGTCCACACCGCGAGCAGCCAATCGAATTCGTTCGACCGCCCGGTCTGCGCACCCGAGCAAGAAGCGTGCCTCTCGTACCGCTACCCGCCCCGCGTCGGTGAAAGTGAACTGCGGACCTCGGCGATCCACCAGAGGAACGCCGAGTTCGCGCTCGAGAACCTTGATCTGCTGACTGAGTGCAGATTGCGCCACGTGGACGTTCGCGGCGGCGCGAGTGAAGCTGCCGTGATCCGACAGAGCAATCAGATAGCGGGCGCGCTGCAGGTTCATACGGCGATTATAAGAAGAACAGATGGTGGTGTCACTACTTGGTCTTGGACAGCGCATCACCTGAGGTCGGAGGATCGAGTGCAGATTGCTCCACCGCTCGTCTCTCGAAAAACTGTCCCCCGAACGATCACAAGGTTGAACATGAGCCCCCGAACACTCGTCGAAGCACGCGAACCTGCAACGGACGCGAGGTTCCTCGACGCCCTCGCAGAGATCATCGACGCCCTCGCAGAGATCGTCGGCGAAGCGCATGTTCTCACCGATCCAGAGCTGATCGAGGGTTACACACGCGACTGGACGGGACGTTGGATCGGTGACGCAATAGCTGTGGTCCGTCCGGCCGACACCGCCGAAGTGTCCGCCGTCGTCACGACCTGCTTCGAGGCCGGGATTCCCATCACCCCGCAAGGTGGAAATACCGGACTGGTCGGTGGCGGAATACCGTCGGCTGGATCAGTGGTGCTGAGCACCAGGCGCTTGGATTCGATCGAGACCGTCGACCCCATCGGCCGGACAATCGCGGCCGGTGCGGGCGTGACCGTCGCTCGCGCCGACCTGGCGGCCTCCGCACATGGCCTCCGATTCGGAATCGATTTGGCATCAAAGGAATCCGCGACCCTCGGCGGCATCGTCGCAACCAACGCCGGCGGTACCCGCATGGTCCGATACGGAAATACACGGGCACAGATACTCGGGATCGAGGCAGTACTTGCCGATGGTTCGGTACTGAGTAGATGGACTCCACTCGTCAAAGACAATGTCGGATACGACATCCCAGGGCTTCTTGCGGGCAGTGAGGGAACGCTCGCGATTGTCACCAAGGTCCTGATGAAGTTGGTCACCCCGGCGACCGACACCCAGGTCGTGCTCGCGGGTGTGCGCGACGTCGATCAAGCGCTGCAGCTGTGTAATCGAGTGCGCCAGAGCGGGTTGACCGTCGAAGCCGCCGAAATCATGACCGACGACGGCATCTCCCTCGTCTGCGCACACACCGATGCCCGTCGCCCGTTCGGAACACCGTCACCGATGTACACCCTGATCGAGGTGTCATCGCCGCGCGAGACGGAAGAGTCACTCCTCGAAGTTCTCTCCGCCTCTGCCGATCTCATCGAGGACGCGACAGTCGAGCCTGGCCCCGCTCGAAAGCTGTGGACTCTGCGAGAAAGCCATACCGAAAGCATCAGCGCTTCATCGACGACGCCGGTGGTCAAACTCGACATCTCCGTCCCCTTGTCCGTGATGGGCATGTTCGTCGAGAGCCTCCGCGAAGTACTCACCGAACGATTCGTCCATGTGCGTCCAATGTTGTTCGGACACTTCGCCGACGGGAATATCCATGTGAATCTTCTTGACGCCGAACCGAGCATCGCCCACGAACTGACCGATACGGTCTTCGAACTCGTCTCCGCCCATCACGGAAGTATCAGCGCCGAGCACGGGATCGGTCGCGCGAAGTCACCGTGGATAGCGCTGGGGCGCACGGAAACCGACATCGCCGCCATGAAGCTGATCAAATCGTCCTGGGATCCGCGTGGAATCCTCAATCCTGGAATACTGTTGCCCGAAACGGTCGGGTAACAGAAGGGGTCTCGTGCAGGATCTTTACGTCGTCACTCATCCTCATGCCGAACACACAGCACAGGATATCGTCGGAGGTTGGCACAATTCCGTTCTCACGCCCGCAGGCAGGCGCGATGCAGAATTGATCGCCGAAGAGTTGAAGCGTCGACGCGCAGGAACTTCGCGCCCGATCCGCATCACCTCTTCCGACCTCGAACGGTGCGCCGAGACATCCGCGATCATCGCCCGGACGCTCGATGTTCCGGCGACAACAGACTCTCGATTGCGCGAAATCAGCTTCGGAGAAGCCGAAGGGCGCCCGAACTCGTGGCTGACCCAGCGGCAGGTTCCGGCTCCTGACAACAACCGCCTCGATCACCGTGGCCCCGTTGCCGGTGCCGAAACCCGCCGCGACATCGCATCAAGGGTCGGCGAGTGCATTCGCGAACTGATGACCGAACTCGATCACATCGTCGTAACACACGGATTTGCACACACATTCGTCGTCTCCGCCTGGCTGCAGATCCCCGTCGAAGCCACAGGGTTTGCGAACTTCGCGACCACGCCCGGGGCCATCACACATCTCCAACACGACGACTACTGGCGCAATCGAACTCTCGCGCAACTAGCCGATACGACGCACTTGGCCTGTGGCACGATGGCCTGATGCGCCATGTCTCCGACGACGAACGCCGTGCACGCATAGGAGTACGTCACGCGCTGGCGCCTTCGTTCCGCGTCGATTCTCCGGAAGCTGCCACTCGGGCGATGACGGTACTGCACGCCACCGAGTCAGCGACGGTCTATCTGTCTTGCTGGGCGAGGGTTCGGTCATTGGACGCCGCCGACGTCGACAACGCGTTGTACGACCAACGCAGTCTCGTGAAGCAATTGGCTATGCGCCGCACGCTCTTCACGTTCCCCCGAGACTTGCTGCCGGCCGCGTGGTCGAGTGCGTCCGCCCGCGTCGCGAACACCGAGCGCGCACGAATGGCCAAGGATGTCGTCAAGGCCGGAATCGCCGTCGACGGCAACGACTGGCTCGATCGCGCGCGGGCGGAGGTTCTGACACTGCTCACCGAAGCCCCTGAAGGACTTTCCGCACTCGAGGTCCGTCAGGCAGTACCGATGACAGACGTCAAGGTCGAGGGTTCGGCAGGCGAAATCTGGTCGGCACCCAGGGTTCTCACGCACCTCGGGGCGACCGCAGACATCATGCGCGGCACCAACACCGCCCGATTCCCCGTCTCACGCCCACTGTGGACTCTCACTCGACACTGGCTCGACGACGCCCCCATCGATCTCGAATCTGCAGACGGATACCGAGAAATAGTCCGACGCTGGCTCCACTCCTTCGGACCGGGGACGGAAGACGACATCGTCTGGTGGCTGGGCTCGACCAAGACGGTCGTCCGGGCCGCCCTCGCCGAACTCGAAGCCGTTGCAGTCTCACTCGACGGTGGCGACACCGGCTGGTTACTACCGGATGACGTCGCCACGGTGTGTGATCCAGGTCCTTGGGCGGCACTCCTACCGGTGCTCGACCCGACGATCATGGGGTGGAAGAACCGTGACTTCTATCTCGGCCCGCACCGCAACCAACTCTTCGACACCCGAGGTAATGCCGGCACCACAGCTTGGGTCGACGGTCGTGTCGTGGGCTGCTGGATCCAAGACGCCGCCGGAGTGGTCCACGTTCGAGTACTCGAATCCGTGTCCGCGGATGCGCAACGGGCGCTCGACGCCGAGGCAGTTCGTCTGACCGAGTGGCTGGGTGGCGTCAAGATCGGCACCGGTTATGTCTCGCAGGCTATGAAGCAAGCGGTTGGAATTGCTGCAGCTACGCCTTGACGACGTAACCAGAACACTGTTCTAGCTGATCTTTCTGCTGACGCCATCCATGGGAGGCAAGGCGACCATCGACAAGTGTACGAAACGTACAGTACACTTTGTCGGTCAGTGATTGACCGATCTAGGAGGTTCCATGGAAGGTCAAGCAGTTCGTGAATACGGTGCGTTCATCAACGGAGCGTTCCGAGCCATGGGCACATCCACATTCGAGGCCCGTAACGCCGCTTCCGGCGCTCTACTCGCCACGCTGTCTCGGTGCGGGCCCACAGAGATCGACGACGCGGTCGAAGCCGCCAGGCGGGCATTTCCTGCATGGGCGAACCTGACCGCTGAAGAACGATCCGCCAAAATCTTGCAGTTTGCCGCGCTCGTGGAGGATCAGGCCGAAGAGCTTGCCCAGCTCGAATGTATGGATACCGGGCGCCATATCAGGGAGATGCGCGAGGACTATCGAGCCGCCGTCTCACACCTGCGATACTTTGCGTCAATCTCGCTGGCCCACCATGGCTTCGGCCGCGAGTTGGCATCGGGATACCTGGTCGCGAAGCGAGTGCCATTGGGCGTATGTGGACAGATCATTCCCTGGAACGATCCCGTGGTAATGACGGCGTTCAAGATTGCACCTGCTCTCGCTGCGGGAAACACAGTGGTCCTCAAACCTGATGAAAATGCTTGCGTTTCCGTCATGGAGCTGGCCAGGATCGCCGCCGACGTGTTTCCCGCAGGCGTTTTCAATGTTGTCCCTGGTCTTGGCGAGGAAGCCGGCGCAGCCCTGATAGACCATCCGAAGGTCAGCAAACTCGCTTTCACCGGAAGCACCGAAGTCGGCCGACTCGTGGCACACGCCGCAGCCTCACGACTGATCTCGACCACACTCGAACTCGGCGGCAAGAGTCCCAGCATCGTGTTTCCTGATATCGAGGACATCGATGCAGTGGTCGCCGATGCCACCGCAGGTGTCCTCATGTGCAACGGCCAATCCTGCTTGGCCGGAACACGTCTCTTCATCCACGAGGACATCTATGACACCTTCGTGGAAAAACTCGTCGCAGGATTCCGATCATTGCGAGTCGGGCCGCCACTGAACGAGGACACCGAACTGAGCGGATTGATCCACCGGGAACACGCCGAACGTGTGATCTCCATGATCGAATCCGGGATCGACGAAGGCGCACAACTACTTACGGGCGGGGATCTGGTAGAAGTGCCGGGATTCGAAGCCGGAAACTTCGTCGCGCCGACGATTCTCGAGGTCACCAACTCGATGCGAATCGCACAGGACGAAATCTTCGGACCTGTCCTGTGCGTCCTCAGATGGAACAACTACGAGCACGTGATCGCAGAAGCCAATGACACTCCGTACGGTCTCGCTGCTGGGATCTATACCTCCAACCTGAAGAACGCGATGGAAACCGCGGATCGTCTTGATGCGGGCTGCGTCTGGATCAATCAGTACTTCAATCTGGGAGGCGGTGTCCCCTTCGGGGGATTCAAGGAAAGCGGCCTGGGGCGAGAGTTCTGCCTCGAGACGCTCAACGAATACACCCAACTCAAATCCATCACTGTCGCCACGTCGACGCCCACGACAAACCAAGGAAGCACAAATTGAAAATCTCGGGAAATACCATCTTCATTGCCGGCGGAACCTCCGGTATCGGCCTCGCACTTGCAGTGGGATTGCAGAACGAGGGGAACAAGGTAATCGTCGGAGGGCGTCGATCCGCTCTGCTCCAAGAGATCTCGGACAAGTACCCGGGCATTAGCACAGTCGTTATCGACGTGGACGACCCGAAATCCATTCGAACGGCGCATGAATCCGTCACCGAGGAATTTCCCGATCTGAACGTCCTCGTGACGATGTCGGGAATCATGTACCCGGAAGACTTGAAGAACCCGGACTTCCTCGACATCGCCGAGAGAACCGTCACGACAAACCTTCTCGGAACAATTCGCTTGGCCGGCCAGTTCATCCCGCATCTGATGACGAAGCCCAATGCCACCATCGTCACCGTCTCATCCGCCGTCGGCTTCGTCCCGCTGCCCGTCACGCCCACGTACAACGCGACAAAGGCGGCGGTTCATCTCTTCACCGAGAGCATGCGCGTACAACTCGCCGATACCTCGATCCGGTGCATCGAACTCATCCCGCCAGGAGTCCGCACCACGCTGATGGATCAGGAGAACTCGGAATCAGCTCTGCCACTTGATGACTACATTGCCGAGACCATCGGCCTACTGAAGGCGCACGACGACGCCACGGAAATCGTGGTCGACGCCGCCAAGCCGCTTCGCAACGCCGAGATCAACGGTGAGTACCAGCTAGTACTGAAGATGCTCAGCTGACACCCGAGTGTTGAGGCACATCGCAGTGCGGGGAGGGCAATTCGCCCTCCACCGCGCTGCGGATTCTCAACGGAGAACCCGTCTATGCACCACTGCGGAGTCCACGAACTGCGTGATCGATGATCGAGCGCACAGTGTTGTCGTCGATACCCGCGTGCCCGACCAACATCCGATAGATCAACGGCCCGAAGAACAGATCGATCGCTTCCTCGGTGTCGATGTCTTCGCGAAAGTAGCCGGAATCCACACACCGCCGAATCAGTTGGGCGAAACCTCGACGACGTTCGTCGAGGAAGAAAGTGCGGAAGTATGCCGCCGTCGTCGGATCATTGGCACACGCGCCGACAAGTTCGGCAAAGATCGACCCGAGTGGACCTCGGTAGAACTTTCCGATGTCACCTAGATAGTCGTTCAAATCGGCTTGCGCACTATCGGTCTCGGGAAATGTCAGATGACGAGCCATGAGCACACCGAATGCTTCAGCAGCGATAGCTTGCCGCGATGGCCAGTGCCGATACAGAGTCACCTTGCTGACACCGGATTGTTCGGAGATCGCATCGATGGTCGCGGCCTTCATTCCACCGGATTTCAGAAGAGCTTCTGCTGATCTGAGGGCCTTCTCGTGGGCCGCCTCACTACGTGCACCCCTCGGAGGAGTCAGCAATCCCGTCTCGGCATCCCCCGAGTCCCGAAACACGCCGTCGTCGGGAGCGCGCTTACCCATGTCCACTCCTTAGTCCTTCAAGACCTTGCAGCACAGAGCATTTCCCGGCATCGGAGGACCCGGCACAGCCCAAGGCAGCAACTTGTCGCGATAGCTACTAGTCGTATCGTACACATGACACCCTGGACCGAATCAGCCTGGTCGCAACAACACGCCCAATTTGATTGCGTCCGCGCATGATTCAAACAACCAGCGCAACCCTCTCGTTTATTACTCAAAAGTAAGATAGCGTGTGGTCGTCATCACACCAGCCCGTCAAGTACCGAGAGACATACGAAACCGAAGGGTCGATCGTGGCATCGAGGATTCTCTTTCAGGGAGCGGTGGCGCTGACAGCCATTGCACTCACAGGCATCACAGCACCTACTGTCGCCGCGCAACCGTCGGCGGATTCCTTCTATCAGTACGACGGTTCGGCACCGCTGTCGTCGTATCAGCCTGGGGCCGTTCTCAAAACGAGAACCTTGCCCTATCACGTCGTCAACATTCCTACCCCGTTGCAAGCCGTGCAGGTGTTGTACCGGTCGACCGACGCTCTCGGCCGGCCGTCTGCGAATGTCACGTCGATTCTTCGACCACCCAATGCCCAGCCGGACAAAGTTGTCTCGTTCCAGTCGGCCTACGATTCGCTGAACCCGGAAGACGGTCCGTCACGAGCTGTCGCGGGGGACACCTCGATCGGCAGCCTGACCGCCAGCGGACGGAACGTCGCCTTCGGCGGGACTCTCGCTTCCGGCGAAGCTGCCATGTTCGGTCCCCTACTGGCACTGGGTTACACCGTCGTCATTCCCGACACCGAAGGGCCGAACGCAGACTTCGCGGCGGGACCCGAATACGGAATGATGACTCTCGACTCTCTTCGCGCCGCCCGTAGCACTCCCGAGACAGGTATTGCCGACTCAGCCGAGATCGGCCTGATGGGATACTCGGGCGGAGCAATCGCCACCAACTGGGCGTCCATCCTCGCTCCGGACTACGCCCCGGACATCAACGAGGACCTGATCGGCGCCGCCCAGGGTGGACTGTTGGTCAACCCGGCGAACAACCTCCGGTACGCAAACGGAAGCATCGGCTGGGCAGGCGTTGTCGGGATGGCAGTCGTCGGGCTTGCCCGTGCCTACGACATAGATTTCGATCCGTATCTCGGCGATCGCGGACGCGAACTCCTACCTCGCATCGAGGATGCCTCGATCGGGAACGTCATCCTGCAGTACCCGGGGGTGACCTGGCAGGACCTTGCCAAACCAGAGTATGCGAACCCCAACTCGGTGCCCGAGTACGTCGACGTCGCCAACAAAATCAACATGGGCAACGCGCCGATACCCACCATCCCTATGTTCATCGCTCAAGCCGCAAACGGAGCCCTCGAGGGCACCCAGCCAGGTGGACCCGGCGTCGGCCCTGGCGACGGAGTCATGGTTGCCGGGGACGTCCGCACACTCGCCACTCGTTATTGCGACGCAGGTTTGTCGATCCAGTACGACCAGTACGACACCATCAGTCACGTTCCCGGTGGCGCGCTTTGGCTCCCCGGCGCCATCACCTGGCTCAACGACCGTTTCAACGGGAATCCGGCGCCGAACAACTGCTCGAACATCGCACCGGGCAATTCACTGGCGCCGGAAGAACACGCGGCGAGTTGAAGTATCCAACCGCCGGGTCAGATCCCGATGGCGAGATCGTCGATATCCGCGAGGGTGCCGCCGTTTTCGAGGATGCTCGTGTAGTTCCGA
The DNA here is from genome assembly GCF_009707305.1 of Rhodococcus sp. AQ5-07. Classification (NCBI taxonomy): domain Bacteria; kingdom Bacillati; phylum Actinomycetota; class Actinomycetes; order Mycobacteriales; family Nocardiaceae; genus Rhodococcus; species Rhodococcus sp. AQ5-07. The sequence goes on from NZ_CP046099.1 coordinate 4,493,256, forward strand.
AGTCTGTTCTGATCTATCTCGGTGGTGCTGACTCCGCGCTTCCAGTACCCGAAGACAACCACGTCGTCCTTCTCCAGGCCGACAGTCTTACGGAAATGCGCTCGGATGGAGCGCATTTCGTCTCGCTCACCGGCACCCCACACCGCATAGTCTCCTGGGTTCTCGAGCTCGAGGGCATACTCGGCAAGGCGATCCTCGACATGATGCAATTCGAGGCCGGGGATCACGGGCAGTTCCGCGAAAACCTCGGCGTCACCGGTGGCGACCCAACCAACACCGGTCACACCCTCGGGCCACTGAAGCAGGATCGAATAGAGGGCAGGTATCGCGGTGTCGTCGGCAAACAGTGCGACGCGGCGACCAGCGATCTCGGGAACGAGGAAGTGCGGGCGAGGGCCGGTGAGCGAGAACGTGTCACCCACACGACGGTCGTCGGCCCACCGCATCATCGGGCTGGTGTGACCGTGCAGCACGACGTCGAAGGTCATCGAACCGCTCGACGCATCGAAGGTGCGCACCGTGTAGACACGCGAGACGTCGTCGTACTGCGGGCCCAACTGGATGCGGAATGCGACGTTGGGACGCAACCAATTCGGGTCGTCCGCCGATGAGGTCAGCTGGGCGGTGATGCGCAAGATGCTCTCGGTCGGACGTTCGACGCTTTCGACGACGGCAACCACGTCGTTGAGACCGCGGTCGTGATCTTCGCCGCGTGGCGCCTTTGCCGACGCAGAGGTTTCAGTTTCTTCAGGTCGAGATGCGGTAGTCATTGATATCTCCTGATCGATGGTTCAGTTGTGGACGGGTAGCTGACTGGCAGGTCTTCGATCACGCGGAACAACAAGTGGCCGTCCGGTTTCGGGGTCTTCGAGGACCAGAGCCTCGAGGTCGAACACTTCACGCAGCAACTCAGGGGTGAAGACGTCCGAGGCACTGCCCTGCATGACGATTTTTCCGGACCGCATGGCAACTACGTGCGTGGCATATCGAGCCGCGAGGTTCAGGTCGTGCAGGACCGCGACCAACGTTCGACCGGACTGGTGCAGTTGGGAACACAGGTCGAGAACCTCGATCTGGTGGGCGATGTCGAGAAAGGTGGTCGGTTCGTCGAGCAACAACACCGGGGTGCGCTGCGCGAGTGTCATGGCGATCCATACCCGCTGCCGTTGTCCACCGCTCAGTTCGTCCACCAATTGATCTGCTGCATCGCGCATTCCGACCTCAGTGAGCGCTTCGGCGACAACACGCTCGTCTTCGGGTGACCATTGGCGCAGCATGCTCTGGTACGGGTATCGGCCGCGAGCCACGAGGTCTGCCACGGTGATCGCTCCGGGTGAGAGCGGAGACTGCGGCAGCAGAGCGATGCGCCGAGCCACTACCTTGGTGCGATAGGACCGAATGTCGTTACCGTCGAGCAGAACCCGACCCGATCGCGGCGCGAGCATTCTGCCGAGCGCACGCAACAACGTCGACTTGCCGCACCCGTTCGGTCCGACGACCACGGTGAAACCGCCGTCGGGGATCTCGAGACTCAACTCGTCCACGATGGTTCGATCGGCGTACCGGAGCTCGATCTTCTCGGCGTGTAGCCGCGATAACGGAGTAGCTGTAGTCATGAATCTCTTTCGTAGCAAGGTTTTCAGGCCTGACGGGCCAGCAGCCAGATCAGATAGGCACCGCCGAGCAGACTGGTGACAAGACCGACCGGCGTTCGGAGGCCGACCTCGACCGCTTGGGCAATCAAGTCGGCGCCCGCCAACAGAACCGCGCCGAGCAGGAAGGAGGTCGCGACAAGAACACCGCTGCGCCGAGCCAACCGTCGTGCGATCTGGGGAGCTGCGAGCGCCACAAAGGCGATGGGACCGGTAGCTGCAGTCGCTGCTCCGGTGAGCGCGACCGCAAGCAGGATGCCGGCGAATCGGTATCGCTCCACGGAGATTCCGAGCGAAGACGCTGCGTCGTCGCCCATTTCCATCATGGTGACGCGCCTGGACACCACGACGAGAGCAGGAACGAGAACACCGACGGCGATCGCAACGCTGATCGCGTGTGGCCAACCGCGCCCGGTCAGCGAACCAGCCGTCCACTGCTGCACCACGGTGGCGTCGTCGATATCCGCGCGTACCACCAGGAACGACATCACGGCGCTCAGCATCGCCCCAACACCGATGCCGACCAGGACGAGTCGAAGACCGCCGCTGACTCCGTCTTTGCGTGCCAGCGCGTACACGAGCAATGCGGTCAGCATGCCGCCGAGAACAGCAGCGCCCGCGGTCTGGAGTACCCCGCCGCCGAAGAACACGATCTGGACCACCGCCGCCGTCGCAGCGCCGGTGGTGAAACCGATGATGTCCGGCGAGCCGAGAACATTGCGCGAAAGCGTCTGGAAAACCGCGCCGGCCACACCGAGGCTTCCACCCACCCCGATCGCGGTGATCAGCCGCGGAAGACGGCGATTCTGGACGGACCGAACCGCCGCTGGGGTGCCTTCGCCGTTCAGAGCGCGCCACACCTCGCCCAAGGACAGGTCCAAGGTTCCGTACATCAGCGTGGCAAACGAGAGCGCCGCCAATGCCGCGCTGATTGATATGGCAACGAACAGCGCTCGCGGGACTATTCGCCACGACCACGACCCGATTCGAACCACCCAACCGCGAAAGAGCGGTGGGACCGGCTGCGCTGCAATCATGTTCACAGTGACGCCACCCGCCGTGAACGAACGAGCGCGACAAACAACGGTCCGCCGAGCACAGCCACCGCGATCCCCGTCTGCAGATCTCCCGGCGCGGTGACAACGCGACCGAGCACGTCGGCCAAGAGCAGAAACGCCGGCGCGACGACGAGCACGCACGGCAGAAGAAGACGCAGATCCGGTCCGACGACGCTGCGCACGATGTGCGGCGCAGCCAGCCCCACGAATCCGAGTGGGCCTGCCGCCGCGGTGGCCGCCCCCGCGAGCAGGATGACTGCTACAGCGGATCCGGCCCGGGCGGGACCAGTGCGGGCGCCGAGCCCTTTGGCGACGTCCTCACCAAGAGCAATCGCATTGAGTGGACGAATCAGCAACAACGACAACACGATACCGATCGCGATGAAGGGAAGAACGGTGACGATCACGTCTCCGCCGCGCCCCTGCAACGAACCCACTGCCCAGAATCGAAACTGATTGAAGGCAGCCTCATTGCTGATGAGAACCATGCTGGTGAGCGCCGTGATCGCCGTTGCCACAGCGGCACCGGCGAGCGCCATGCGCGCTGGGGTCGCGGCGCTGCGATGCGCAGACCCCAACATGTACACACCCACCGAGGCAACGGCCGCGCCGGCGAGCGCGAACCACAGATAACCGCCGACCGAAGTCACCCCCAGATAGGCAATCGCAATCACGACTGCCGCTGATGCTCCGGCGTTCACACCCAGTAGCCCCGGACCGGCCAGTGGGTTGCGGGTGATCGACTGCATCAGCGCGCCGGCCAGCCCGAGCGCAGCCCCGATCACCAGGCCGAGAATTGTTCGGGGCAAGCGTGATCCGATCACCACGAGGTGTTCGTTGTTGCCGGTGTCGTAGGAAAGGATCGCATCGAGCACGGTGGCGACGGGGATGTTGCGAGAGCCGAGTACCAGCCCACCGACGGATGCCAGCACGATCACGACCACGGAGGCCACGACCAACAACCCCGCACGCGCGGCTGTCCCGGACCGCAGCGGTGCTTCGGTCCGGGACTGTGAAGAAGCGCTCACTCCGTCATCCACCGAACGTGGACACCAGCGACTCGACTGTCTGCTTGGCACTGAAGTAGTCGAGGCGGAAAGCCGCCGTTCCCATTGCGTAGACCCGATCACCCTTGACAGCAGGTTGATTCGCGAGAAGCGGATCGGCGGCAAGTTGCTTCTCCACATCCTTGGGTCCCATCGAGACGGCAAACAGCGTCTGCGAGCCGTCAAGGGCGGCAGACATGTTCTCGGAGCTGACGATCGCGACGCCGGAGGCGCCCCGCTTGTCCGGAGCGACAAACTGCTCAGCGGGCTCGGCATAGGTAAAGCCGAGCGAGGTCAACAGATTGCCCTGTGGGCTGTCGGCCCGGAACGTCCAGACACCGTCGGCACCCATGTAGACCAGCGCCGTCACCGGCTGCTCGGGAAGTTTGATCTTCCCGGCCTGCGTCGTCACCCAGCTGTCGTACTCGTCGACGGTCTTGCCTGCCTCGCTCTCGAGTCCGGTGACAGTCCCGAGCTGATCAGCGAGTTCCTCCCAGGAGCTGGCGCCGTAGTCGAGAAGAACGGTGGGTGCGATGTCGCTCAGCTGCGCGTAGGCGTCGAGCGTCGAGTCACCTCCGTTGGCGGACCCGATGATCAGATCGGGTTCGAACGTCTCGATCGCGTCGAGGTTCAGCTCGAGATTTCGGTAGAGAACCTCTACTCCACGATCAGCTGCCACATCCGACCACTGGGAGAAGAACCCCTGGTCATCGGTCATTCCCGACGGCGTCGTTGCCGCGCTGGCGACGACCGGCGCACCGATTGCAAGCAGCGTGCCGGTCAACGACGGCGAGGTGGACACGATTCGGGTCGGCTTCGAGGTGATCTCGGTACTGCGGTCGCCGTGATCGACGGTGCGCGGCCATCCCTCGGCAGAACCTGAGGTTTTCTGGGTGTCCTCGGTTCCGGTATCGCTATCTGACGAGCTGGAGCAGCCGGCAAGAGCGAGGGCGACGACCGCGGCGAGTATTGCCGCCGTCGGGCGAAGTGATCTGCGCATGAGTATGGCTTTCTGAAGGTACGAGAGTGCGCCGCTGCGAACGCAGACAGCAGAGGTAAAGTTAGCCATACTTAAGTAGCAAGGGTTGTCCAGGAGCGCCAACGTGTTACCACTATCAGAACCGGACGCGATCGGGTTAGGGCCGGTCCGCGCGAGCGCCACCGAGCCCAGTACCGCCCGCTCACCGCTGTTGTTCTGGGTTCTTGCAGGCAGCGGACGCGTCCGAGTCGAATCGACGGTCCACGAGATACCAGCTGGCGAATCGCTGTGGATCCCGGCGGGTGCGCGATACGCAATGGAGACGGACTCGGATTCCGTCGCGTTTCCCATCCTGCTTCCGCCCTCGAACGGCGTCAGCGCCGGGCCGGCTACCGTGACGCGCCTGCGCGTTCCGCCCGGATGGGAAGACAGACTGATCCACGAGTTCGTTCACAACCTGGGCTATCTGCGCGGCGACGCTGCACACCCGTCGTCCTTGTTCGAGATGATCGCCCGGGCTGACGACGGGGCCACCTCGCTGCCGCGATTGCCGCAGTCACGGGAAGCGTTCGAGATCGCGCACGCCCTTTTGCGAACGCCTGGCACCGACGACACCGAGGGACAATTCGCGAAGCGTGCCGGGATCAGCATTCGAACGCTCCAGCGGTACTTCGTGGAAGAAACCGGCCTCACCTTCACGCGCTGGCGGCTTCGAGCTCGGATCGCCGCCTCGTTGGAGTATCTGAAGCAGGACCGCGAGATCGGTTGGATTGCAAACGAAGTCGGCTTCGAAACAGGAAGCGGATTCACCCGCGCGTTCCGGGCCCAGATGGGAGAGAGCCCGAGCGACTACCGTCGACGGGCCCTCTCCGGTCCAACCGATCGCAGCGTGGACACCGACAACGATCAAGCATTGGTCCGCATGCTCGCAGAGCCCAGGCAACCCGGAGAAACTGCGCCGCCGATACCGGCCAACGCGACGTGGCCGCGCGTCAACGGCGCCCACGTCGCAGTGTGGGTTTACCGAGGCCAAGCCCGGGTGGACGTCGCGGACCGCAGCTGGGAACTGCGCACCGGCGAGGCCATGATTCTGCCTGCAGGCGTCCTCAATACCGTCACGGTTCCGACGGGTTCACTGCTGCTACCGCTCGGCTTCCGCTCCTCGAACGGGTCGACCGTATCTGCCGACGCCCTCGAGACCGTGCAGTTCTCCCCCGATGACGAATTGGCATTGCTGCACACTTTCGTCGCCGCCTACACACCCTTGCGCCCGCGTGGCCACGACAGCGCCGCAGCATTCGACATCATCGCCACCGGCCCTCTCGCACAATCGGTTTCGAACGGGTCTGCCGCCGATTCGATTGCCACACGACTGGCAGCGACAATCGCCGCCCGACCGGCCGACCCTCGCACTCTGGACGAGTGGGCGCAAGAGGTCGGTACCGACGCGGCCAGGCTGCGCCGGGAGTTCCGTATCGAGACCGGCACTACGTATCCGCAATGGCGATCGCTTTCACGGATGACCCAGGCACGCACCCAACTCCAACTCGGGGTTGCACCCGGAACGGTGTCGAGGAACCTGGGTTACGCGCACCTGCCCGCATTCAGCCGAGCGTTTCGCACTGCGCACGGGATCTCACCGCAGCGCTTCCAAGCTCAGTCCGTCGAACGCGCCCTCTGGTTACGTTCTGTGCCGCGCGCCGCCGAGCCGAGCGCTCGGGTTCTTCACACCCACTGAACGAGCTGCCACACAATGCCGTTGGGATCGACGAACTGGCAGTAGCGCTCGCCCCACGGTTCGGTCTCCGGCTCTGTGACGACGGAGGCACCTTCGGCAGCGATGCGGGCGAACTCGGCGTCGACGTCATCGACCACGAATGCGATGAGCATGCCTTGCCCGGCCGAACCTGCGACGAAGTCCGGCTTGAACGTACCGAGACCGGTGCGCAGGAAGACCACGTTGACCCCGGCATCCGGATGATTCAGAGAAACGAATCCATCGTCGGACATGGCCTCGGTGAAGCCGAAATGGGTTTTCGCGAAGTGGGCCGACGCGTCCGTGTCGGCAACGTTCAAGGACAGAGCAGTGCTGGTGATTTTCATCGTGGCCTCCATGATCATAAACCTTGTGCAGTGCATACAGTATGCACCGTATAAGGTATACTACTGTTGAGGTATTCCCGATTTCTGGAGACGGCAGATGGCACGCGAACTGATCGACCTACTGTGGCGCGATCACCCCCTCGCACCGAAGGGCGGGGCCCGCGGCCCTCGCGCGAAGGTCACCACCTCACAGGCGGTCGACGTCGCTCTCGCCCTCGCGGACGCGGAAGGGCTGGACGCGGTGACGGTGCGCCGATTGGCCGCCGAGCTCGGAATCTCGGGCATGGCGGTGTACACCCACGTCGGGTCCCGTGACGATCTCCTGGTGCTCATGGTCGACACCGTGCGCAGCAACAGTCCGCGCCTGTCGTACGGGAACATGACGTGGCGCAAGCGCGTGCGCCGGGTAGCCGAGGAGGAACTTGCCCTCTACTCGGAGCACTGGTGGCTCCTGGACATCACCGATCAGCGCTCCGCGTTGGGTCCGGGAACTATCGCGAAGTACGACCACGAACTACATGCGTTCGACGACACCGGGCTGAGCGACATCGAGCGGGATTCCGCGCTGACGTTTGTCGCCGACTTCGCCCGGTCCTCGGCGCAAGCACGGCGCCCCGACCCCCGAGCGGCCGACATGGCCGAGGTGTGGTCGTCCTGGAACCAGCGTCTGGCTGCCTATCTCGGCGACAACTTCCCGCTGGCGCAGCGAGTCGGAGGAGCGGCCGGCGAAGCCAAGAACACCCCGTACAGCCCCGAGGCAGCGTGGAAATTCGGGCTGGACCGGGTCCTCGACGCCCTGGAAGGTCTTGTTCACATCGAATGACATTCCTGCAATTCGAAAACGCGAGAGCTGTTGCACGCCTATGAGAATCAATCGACCCGAGAGGTACGGGGTTCCGGTGAGCTTCTGATCGAGATTCCGCTGCGCGACGCAACCAGCTAGCCCCGACTTCAACGGCATATATCCGCGGAGAAGGGGTAGACGAGTAGATACCGGCGGCACATCGACTCGACTCCAGGCGTGGTGGACAATGTTTCTCAGCGACCAGTCAATTCGTCATCACACCCGCCGTTTCGGTGCAGCTCTGTCGCCTTCTCACAAATGGCCTCCCCCGACCGAAACACAGCGCGTCGCACGCTGGAGTGAGAGGTCGGAGATGCTCGGCGCGCTGTCAGTACTCCTGTTCTGGGCTTTCGGCTTCGGCATCCTTCTGGGTGCGGGCGCGATTACAACAGGAATCTTTGCGCTCCGACGTCGCCCGAAGAAGTCTGGCGGGCATCTGCTCTCGAATGCCCGCCAGCTGCCGTGGGATGCAATAGTCGGCCTCTTCACCGGCGTCATCGGTCTTGCCCTGAGCGGTTGGTTCTTCGTCGTGGTCCTACCCAACATGTAGGCGTCTGCTAGCCAAGGCCGTTCGCGTCAGTGGCCAATGTTCGGAGTTCCCGTCGTAGGATCTTGCCCGTGGTGGTGAGCGGCAAGCTGTCGATGAAGGTGATCTGCCTGGGGTACTGGTAGAAAGCAAGGCGGCTTTTCACGTGGGTCTGCAACTCCTGGCGAAGCTCTTCCGAAGCGTTCGTTCCTTCGGACAGAACGACAAAAGCGTGAACGGCTTCCCCGCGCAACGGATCCGGAACACCGATGACGCCGGCCATAGCTACCTCGTCGTGCGAGAGCAGGCACTCTTCGATCTCGCCGGGGCCGATCCGGTACCCCGCGGACGAAATGACGTCATCGGCACGCCCCTGGTACCAGAAGTTCCCCGCTTCATCGGTCCGACCCAGATCACCGGTATGAATCCACCCGTCGTAGACCTTTTCATCAGTCTTCGACGGTTGGTTCCAATAGCCGAGGAACTGTCCGGGGTTGCCTGCCTTCACACAGATCTCGCCTACCTGCCCCACCGCTACCGGCTCGCCGAGCGGATCGAGGAGGGTGACGTCGAAGCCCGGAAAAGCGCGACCCATCGAGCCGCTCACGGGCGTCCACTTCGAACGCGAAGTGCCGATGGTCAGATTCATTTCCGTCTGCCCGTAGAACTCGTTGACAGCTACGCCGAGTGTGTTTGCAACCCACGCCTGCAATGCGTCACCGAGGGCTTCACCACCAGTTCCCAATGCCCGCAGCCGAATACCACGCGCAGCGGTGCCGTCGACGCCGATACTCCGCATCTGCTTGAGCGCAGTCGGAGGAATGAAGGCACCCGTTACTTTGTGACGGCTCAGAATCTCGACCGCACGCGACGGCGTGAATTTGTCGGGCGTCGCAACCACGGGGCACCCCAACGCAAGGGCTGGAAACAGAACGTCGAACAGACCGCCGATCCAGGCCCAGTCTGCCGGCGTCCAGAAGACGTCTCCCCGCTGCGGCGCATTGTCGAATGCCGTCCGCATACCGGGCATGTGCGCCAAGAGAATTCGGTGCCCGTGGAGGGCGCCTTTCGGATTCCCCGTCGTTCCCGAGGTATAGATGATGATGGCGTGTGAATCGGGGCCCGTCGCTGCCAATTCCGCGCTTTCTGCGGCACTGTCGACGAGGCTGTGGAAATCGAGAAGTCGAACGGGGGTCGAATCGGAGGGCTGATCCGTCTTTCCGACAACGATGACGGCTTCGATGCCGGGTATCTCACCTATTCCGTCGGCAACTCGTTCGTAACAGTCCTTGTCGACCACAAGCACTTTCGCTCCCGAGTCACGCATACGATGAACGACCGCATCCGACCCGAACTTGACCGATAGCGGAACGGTGACCATTCCGGATCGGAAGGCGCCCAGATGTGTCGCGAGAACCTCGATCCCCTGTGGGACCATCACACCGACGCGATCCCCTGAGACAAGGCCGAGATCCGCAAGCACGGTTGCGAACTTTCGGCTTGTCGTGGCGACTTCACCGAAGGTGTACCGACTCCAATGTCCACCGGTGTCTACGACGAGGGCTAGATCATCGGGATTCTGCACATCGACACAGGCGTGCGCGATGTTGAATTGCTCTGGCACAGTCCATTCGAAGTTTTCTGCTTCGAGATCCTGCCACCATGACATATCCGGCCGAGAACTCACCGAGCACCCACTTCGAGGTCGAGAGAATGGGTCTCGCCTACCAGGAAAGAGAATTCGCCGGAGAAAACAAGGTCTCCGTCTTGGTTGACGAGTGAGCCTTTCGACGACACGATCGCGGTCTCACCGTCCGAGCGAGGGCGCACCGACAGCACTTCCGACACCGCATGCACCGAGTCGCCGAGGTAGGTCGGCCGGTGGAACCTGACGTGATCAAGTCCGTAGAAGCACTGGAGGTAACGGGGATCCAACTCCACCAGGCCGAGCAAGGTGGACAGCATGAGTGCGCCGTGGGCGATCTGGCGACCGAAGCGCGTCTGCTGCGCGTAGTCGGGGTCGAGGTGAAGAGGATGGCGATCCCAGGTGAGGTCGGCGAAACTTCGCACATAGTCTTCGGTGACGACCCGCGGGTCCGTTACCGCAATGTCTCCGACAGAGATCTCTTCGAAACTCTTTGTGATCATTGAAGTTTCCTCTACTAGTTGACAACCGTTGAGCGTTGATCGACCGGCGGTAGATAGGCCCCCGTTGTCATCGATGTACATGTCGCGGCTTCCTTCGTCGAGGTCGGTGTCACGGACGAAGTAGACGCTGATCAGCGAAATCACCGACAGGGCAGCGATATACACAGCCACCGCGAACGATCCACCTGTCGCGCGGACCAACATGGCCGCGACCATCGGCGCGATTGCTCCACCCAAGAGCACACCGATCTGGAAAGCGATCGAGGCCGCGCTGTAGCGCACCCGGGCGTCGAACAATTCGGCGATGAACGTCGCCTGCGGCCCGTACGAGATGCTGAGCATGAAGGCGCCGACCGCCAATGCGCCGGTGGTGATCCAGAAGTTGCCGGTATCTATCGCGGCGAATGCAACGAAGACCCACAGACCCATGCCGGTGATCCCGACCATCAGGATCCGGCGTCGGCCGAACTTTTCGGACAGTTGACCGAAGATCGGAATGAAGATGACGGCAACGAGGGCGGAGACCATGACCGCGCCGAGCATGAGGTTCCCGGACAGCAGATCGAATTGATCGGCGTACGTCAGGCTGTAGGTGTTGAGGATGTAGAAGTAGGCGCCGGTGCTGATCATCGAACCTGCGGCAAGAATGATCTGGCGAGGATAGTTCTTGAACGCGTCGACCATCGGGATCTTGACCGCGGTGTTCTGCTGCTTCACGCGAGCGAATGCCGGAGTCTCTTCCAACGCCGTGCGAATGTACAGCCCCACTGCAACCAAAGCGATACTCAGCAGGAACGGAATTCGCCATCCCCACACCAGGAATTGGTCTCCGGTGAGCGCCTTGGTGCCGAACATGACGGCCGTCGCCAGCAGAAGGCCGGCGGGCACACCCACCTGCGGCATGCTGCCGTAGAAGCCGCGGCGATTCTTGGGTGCGTACTCCACAGCAGTCAAAACTGCACCGCCCCACTCGCCGCCGACGCCGAATCCTTGAATCAGCCTCAACACAACGAGAAGAATCGGGGCCCACACACCGATCTGGGAAGACGTCGGAAGGACGCCGACCAGGAATGTTGCAGCTCCCATCAAGAGAAGTGCAAGCACCAAGACCTTCTTGCGTCCGATGCGGTCACCGAAGTGGCCCATCACAACACCGCCGAGTGGCCGCGCCAGAAAGCCGACCGCAAAGGTAGCGAAGGAGAGAATCGTCGCCAGCGCGGGATCTGCGCCCGAAAAGAACAGCGGCGCAAAGACCAAAGCGGCGGAGGCGCCGTAGATCTGAAAGTCGTACCACTCGATCGTGGTGCCGACCAGAACTGATCCGGCTACACGCCGCAGGGCAGGCCTGTCGACAGTTGCGGGAGATGGAGGATTCGCGTCGTTCATGTCATTGCTCCTTGTATGGAGTGCCCTGTTAGCTCGCGCACCGAGGGGAGGCTCGACAAGAACACTATGCAGTGACCCAACGCACAGTCAAGCATTTTTCAATCGATCGATTGATGAATAGATATGTAATTTGCCAGTACACAGGCAGCTATCAATCAATTGATTGACGGTCAGTCGATTTCGGCGGCGATGCTAGCATGATTGGGCAACCAACCGAAATGAGGATCATGGACCTGGGGCGCGTTCAACGGGCGGCAGTCACGCTGTTCGCGACGAAAGGGTTCGCCGCTACCGGCATTCGTGAACTCGGAGCAGAAGCCGGCATCAACTCGGCAACGCTCTATCACTACGTCGGCAGCAAAGAGTCACTGTTGGCCTCGATCATTCGGTCGTGCCTCGACGAGCTGACACAGTCGGGAGAGCGGGCGATGCGCCGCAGCGCCGATCCCGTGGTCCAGCTCGCCGGCCTGGTGTCGTCGCACGTCGGCATTACCGCTGTCAACCAACTGACTGCCCGCGTCGCCGAGTACGAGATGCGCGGATTGACCGGAGACAACCGCATCGAGTTGCAGACGCTGCGCGACGAGTACGAGCTTCTATTCGGACAGATCCTCGAACGCGGACAACGCGTGGGCGCCTTCGACATCGAAGATCTGGCATTGAGCCGACTCGCGATACTGGAGATGTGCACCGGGGTTGCGCACTGGTACCGGCCCGGTGGCCGTCTCGAGTTGGAAGATGTCCAGCGATTTTTCGTCAGCACCACATGCAAGCTTCTGTCAGTTCCGTCCGACGAACTGAACGGAGTGGAATTCATTCACGAAGTTCGAAAGCTGGACAGCGAACCCGAGACTCAGTCCTCCGAAATTTGGGGCACCCACGCACAGAGCGACTTCGTACGCCAGTCCGAACTGTAATCAGGCCAGGACTCCCTAGCCCTTTGTGTGAGGACGGTTGCCGGAGGCGGATCTACCCGCAATAGTCGATGTATGGATCGGTACAAGATCACGATGCCCGACGGCTCCTCGACCGAGGAACCTTTCGACTCCGACAAGGAAGCAATCGCGTGCGCCGTGGATGCCAATCGAGGCGTCAGCAAGCACCTTGTAGTCGAGAAATACACGGCCGACGGCCGTCTGATTCCTACTGCTCAGGCTCCTGCGAAACACAAGGGACATCACAAGAATCGTTCGAACAGTTGAATTCTCGACTACACCACGCCTGTCGAACTTGGTGCGACGACCCGACGCGTGACGCAAAAGTAGATGGATCGCATGCTCGACGGTTGCTCCCAGGACGGCTTCGGGGTCACCTGAGAAGACCTGTTTCTCTGTTTCAGCGGTCCCATGGTCGACGACTCCGAACCACACAGTTCCCGGTGGGACGTTCTCCTGGGTATCCGGACCGGCTTCGCCGGTGACGGCCAGTGCCAACGTCGCGCCGAACAGTGTGGCAGTGCTGTGTGCCATGACCCGAGCAGCGTCCTCGCAGACGACTGGGCCGTCAGGAACATGAAGAACGGAATGCTTGACCGCTCGGGTATATGCGACGATCCCGCCACAAAACCAGGAACCGGCGTTCGGCGCCTTTCCTAGATGTGCGGCGATGTTCCCGGCGGTCAACGATTCCGCCGTCGCCACCGACAGACCGTGTTCCTCTACTACTGCGGCCAACTGCCTGCACATATCGTCGAGATCCTTGTCCGACGCAAGCTCGGGTCGTGGATCGCCATTCATATGTTGCTCCTCCTGCTGTCCGATCGGTGACCTCGATAAGAAATTGGAGGTCTTGGAATGCCAATTCCAACCGTGCCCTACAGCTCACTGCCACCTTGTGAACTGCACCCTTCGAAAGTGCGTCGGGCGCACTCGTCGATCACATCGGCCACCCGTGACCGGCGCGCGAGTTGCCGGCGCTGCATGATCGCTCCGTTTCCGTTGCTGAAGACCTTGTCCAAGGAAGCCGTGACCTGCTCGAACTCTCCGAATGCGGTCAGAGCAGGTTCGACATGATCCACCAACCGCCGAACCGCCTGGTGTGCAGTCAGCAAGCGCACGGATTCCACGTCCAGCGACCTGCCGTCGAGTCCGTCGCGTGCTGCACGCCAGCAAGCCGCGCGGAGTAGCTCCTGATCGACGGCAGGCGCAACCTCACCTTTGGTGATCGCAGCGGATGCGGTGCCGACGAGTGCCTGCACCAGTGTGGCCAGAGTCATCGTCTCCTCCACGGTGGCGGGCACGTCGCTGATCCGAATCTCCACGGTGGGAAGGTGATCCGACATGCGCACGTCCCAATAGACCATGTGTGGATCGAGAATGACCCCCGTCTCCAGCATCGCTGCAACGGCATCTTCGTAGTGCCCCACGGACTCGAAGAAGGGCGGCGGACCCGAACTGGGCCATCTGCCGAACAGAACGTAACGCCAACTCGCATAACCGGTATCGCGTCCCCCGCTGATCGGGGAGTTCGCCGTCAATGCCAACAAAGTTGGTAACCATGGACGCAGATGATTGATGATCTGGACCGATCGTTCTCGATCTTCGACACCCACGTGAATGTGGCAACCACACATCACACCTTCGGTGATCGCACCGAATTGACCGGCCATCCGTTGGTATCGCGACTTCTGCGTGATCTCGTCGACCGGTGGATCGTAGAAAGGCGTTCCGACAGCGATGAGTTGACATCCCACGCGGGCAGCGGCATCGGCGGTGAGGGCACGAGACTCACAGAGTTGGTCACGAAGGTCACGAATGTGGCTGCCGATCGAAGTGGAAGTCTCCACCTGACAACGTGTGAGTTCGAGTTGCAACGAGATACCGAGTTCTCGCCCGGCAGCAGCAACCTCGGAGTTGCGCAGACTGGGACGCCCAGTCTGCGGATCGCAGAGCAAAAACTCCTCCTCGACACCGAGAGTCGGTGTACCTACCGAGAATAGGTCAGGAGTCGGCTTCCCATTCATAGGCCTTCCTCGCACCGGTTTTCCTCCACACCCGATACTTCGAGCGTACGGCTTTCTCCGCGCTTCGGCACTACTCCATCCGTTTCATTCACCCATTGATCGGGTAGTTGCCCTGTGAACCGACGACGAGCGAAGAATCGCAAGTCTTCATGAGCGAAGGATGGAGTGCGCCGTGACCAACATGAGCGGGAGTTCACCGGTAGATGACGAACATACCAATCGATCGCACGTCGGGGAGGCAATCAGCGACGGGCGCAACTATCCCGGATACCTGCTGATCGGGCTGGGTCTGGCAACACTCGGATTGACCTTGGTGGCAGCAGGTTACGGATTTCGCGGATGGGCAGTCATCGCCGGCGCGGTGTGCGTCGTGTCCTTCGTCGTCGGAACACTGGCCATCTTGATGGAACACCGTCGGGTCAAGCGACTGGAAGGTCAGGAACTCTTCGATCAAGAAGGGCACTGAACCGAACGCTCGAGTTGTATTCTGCACAAGCAGAATACAACTCGAGCAGAATCCGGCTCAGTGATCGCGGAGTTTCTCGATCAGCTCACCCTTGTTCAGTTTCGAGTACCCGTGCAGATCGAGTTCCTTGGCGCGTTTCTTCAGATCGTCGACCGTCCACTCCTCGTACGGCGAAGATTGTCCGCCGGACTTGGCGACAGTCGACCGCCCTAGATTGGCGGCCGCATTGGAGATTCGAGCCGCCTTCTCCTTGGGATCGCCCTTCTCACGTAGCTCTTCGTAGAGTTCTTGATCCTTGAGTTGAGGTTGTGAGTCCTTGCGAGCCACTGTTTCGTCCCTTCACTCGTCTTCACTCCGACGGTGTGGCCGAACTTGCGGTGTGGCCGAGTTGGCAGTTCGGCCACACCGCAAGTTCGAACGTACGCCGGCACTCAGGATGTGGGCGGCACCTCGAAACGCCCCCACACGCGGTGTGTCTTCAGAAGCTGAGCGAGTGAGGCGAGGGCTCCTTCCGCGTCAGCATCGACGACGACTCCCAATGCAGACTCGTCGATACCGGCGGCAGCCAGCGCACTCATGCTCTCACCCCAACCGCCAATTGCCTTGCTGTGACGATACATTTCGTTCAGCAGTGTCTCCACCCGTGGATCCAACTTGCCCTCGCCGATCCGAGAAACGTCGCCGCTCAGCAGGATTGCATCGAATTCGATCGAACGAGCCGTGAGGTACGTTCGCTGCACCGTCACCGCGTCGTCACCGTCCCCGATGGTTCCGCCGTGCGGGCCGAGGATCAGCGGCACCATGCCGGCGTCGAAGATCTTGTCTCGAATGGCAACCACGGTGTCGAGATCGGAGTTCTCGTCGACCAGTAGCGCGATGATCCTTCCGTCGACGGGCCATTCCGCGCCAACCTGAGACAGTGCAGGGCTGAGCTCCGGATCGCTCAACGGCTCCGTCGGTTCGGGAACCGGAAGGCCAAGCCCCCCTGCGACGATCGACACGAGACCCGCGTCGATGTTCGCCAAGATGCCCAGATTCCGGGTCTTGATGTTCTCCTCGTAGCACTTGCCCAATTCGAAGGTATACGCCTGCGCAACGTGCTCCTGTTCGACAGGGGAGAGACTGCGATAGAAGAGTCGAGCTTGCGAGAAGTGATCGTCGAACGATGCCGGCGCCTGCCTCACCTTTCGCCCTGAAACTTCCTCGGGCACCTCGATATAGGCCGCGCTGTCCGCCGAGGCCATGAACGGGCACCCACCGTCCAACGAATTGGGATGGTACGGCGCGACTCCGGTATGCACACCGTCCTGATGGAAGCCGTCGCGAAGCATGTCGTTGACAGGAGCGTGAGGACGGTTGATCGGAATCTGGTCGAAGTTGGGGCCACCGAGTCGCGTGATCTGGGTGTCGAGGTACGAGAACAAACGCGCCTGCAGGAGACGATCGTTGGTGATGTCGACGCCCGGAACCAAGTGGCCCGGATGGAATGCAACCTGCTCGGTCTCGGCGAAAAAGTTCGTCGGATTGG
The DNA here is from genome assembly GCF_009707305.1 of Rhodococcus sp. AQ5-07. Taxonomy (NCBI): domain Bacteria; kingdom Bacillati; phylum Actinomycetota; class Actinomycetes; order Mycobacteriales; family Nocardiaceae; genus Rhodococcus; species Rhodococcus sp. AQ5-07. The sequence goes on from NZ_CP046099.1 coordinate 4,509,954, forward strand.
CGTCGAGTGTCATCGTTCCGATGACCTGAACCGGCGCTAGTTCTTCGGGCACGATCTTGGTGGGATCCAATAGATCTATGCCTTCGAACATTTCGTCTTCGGTATCAGGGAACACCTGCACGCCCAGATCCCAGGACGGATATGCGCCCGCCTCGATGGCGTCGGCAAGATCGCGTCGATGGAAATCCGGATCCACACCGCCGGCGATCTGCGCTTCCTCCCACACGAGTGAATGCACTCCGGCGGCCGGCTTCCAGTGGAATTTCACCAGATTCGTCTCGCCGTCGGCATTCACGAGCCTGAACGTGTGAATGCCGAAGCCCTCCATCATGCGATAGGAGCGCGGGATGCCTCGATCGGACATGTTCCACAATGTGTGCGCCGTGGCCTCGGTGTGCAGCGACACGAAATCCCAGAACGTGTCGTGCGCGCTCTGCGCCTGCGGAATCTCCCGGTCCGGATGGGGTTTCGCGGCATGAATGATGTCCGGAAACTTGATTCCGTCCTGAATGAAGAACACCGGGATGTTGTTGCCCACCAGATCGAAGACACCTTCGTCCGTGTAGAACTTGGTGGCGAAGCCGCGTGTGTCTCGGACGGTATCCGCCGAACCGCGTGAACCCAGAACTGTCGAGAAGCGTACGAATACCGGAGTTCTGGCACCTGAAGCGAACAACGAGGCTTTACAGATGTTTTCGGCTGCGCCATTCGCCAGGAACGTGCCGTGCGCGGCCGCCCCGCGGGCGTGGACGACACGCTCCGGAATTCGCTCGTGATCGAAGTGTGTGATCTTCTCACGCAGATGGTGATCCTGCAGAAGAGTCGGGCCCCGCTCGCCTGCGGTCAGTGAGTGGTCGGTCTCGTAAAGCCGCGTACCGGTGGCGGTGGTGAGGTACTCCCCCCGCTGGCCACGTCCATTTCCCTTCACCTTCTCTTCGGCACCCGCGACGGTACGCACCTCCGGCTGCCGCTGGTCGTCCTTGGGCGGCAACGGCTGTCGAGGCTTGACCGGTTCTTTCAGGTCCGGCGCTTTCGGGGCCGGTGCACCTGGGACGGACTGAGATGAAGGCATCGAACAGCTCCTCTTGATCGTCATGCTGGGCGCACGAATCTTGTTACGCCCTAAGTAAGTAGAGATTTCAAACTGAACGCGGAGCCACGACTCACCCTCGGGCTGGGATCAATCCCAGGCCGAGGGTGACGAGTGCGTCAGGGCTATTGCTCGGACTTCTGTCGCGCTTCGTCTGCGGCCGCATCGGCGCGAGCCTTCTCGGCTTCCGCCTCTTTCTTCGCGACTTCTCGCTGGCTTTCGGCCTTGTCCTGCTGGGCGCGGCCCTCTCGGGTCAAACTGTCGTTTCCGGAAACCGCACCAACGGCTTCCTTGGCCTTACCCTTGACGTCCTCTACGACGCCTTTGATTCCCTCGCTGGGACCGCTCTTGTCATCTGGCACGTTGACCCTCCAATAGGTTTCGGATTCTCGCTCAGGGCTCCCACACAGGCAGGACTCCCACACAGAAGGCCCTACCCCGTCGAAAATCGCATAAACATCCGTGCACCGACCAGGCGCAGACCATGACTCGTCGTAGCCGAACGACGAGGTCGTTCCTCGAGTAACGATCAACCGTTCTCAGAAACTGTTTACCGGGCACAGGAATTGGCGGGACTCGTTCCAGAAGGGGAAGAGATCGGTGGTGGTTGCCGTGGGGTGGTCGATCTCGGCGAGAGTGTAGAAATCGAGAATCGTCCGACCAGCTGCGGCGCTGACCTCGCATGCTTGCAAGCTCAGCTTTGCCTCCGCCACGAAGCCGATGCTGCGGGCGAAGGGACCGAGAGTTCCCGCATTGACGAAACTGTCGAGGTCTTGTCCCCACTGGTTGTAGTCCGACTGCAAAGCGAAGCTGCACGTTTCGCCGAACAACTCGCCGCAGGTGGTCGGCTTTCCGCCGATCGTGTGCACCGTATCGGCAAGCTCGTGTGAGGTGCCTTCGCGCGGAGATCCGGAAAGGAAAAGCAAGATGGCAACGGCCAAGGCAACCACCAGAAGGATGCTTGCGGCCGTTGCCAGTATCGCCTTCACAATCCCTCGATCCACGTAAGTTCATGAGGGCAACCGATTTTGGAACACCGGCCACTAGATTTGTACCCGTGGCGTTCAGGGTCCAAACATCGACCAGGCTGGGAGCCATACGTCAGTCTGGGGGATCTGTTACAGGAACTGTGAGGGAGGATCAACACTCCCTTCCACTATCAATATATATCCCACTGGGGGCCTTGCGGCAAGGCCCGGGTAGTGCCGCAGAATGGCTCTTCCGATCCCGCACGACCGACTACGGGATCGGAACAGCCAGCGGAAGTGAGGGCACGTGCCAACCCAGGGATACGAAGACGAACTGCGATCCGAGCGGAACTATGTGGAGGGGCTCTACGCGCGCCTCGATGCGGAGCGCGCCCGAGTCAAAGGCAGGTACAACACCGCTCTGCGCGGAAACGGCGAAGCACTCATGGAACGCGACGCCGAGGTGCGCGCGCTTGCCAAAGAGGTGAAAAGGCTGGACGTAGCCGACAACGGACTGTGTTTCGGCCGGTTGGACTCGCTTTCGGGCGAGACCTCCTACATCGGCCGGATCGGCCTTCTCGATGCGGACAACGACTACGAACCGGTGCTGCTCGATTGGCGGGCGCCGGCGTCTCGCGCGTTCTACGTTGCCACCGCTGCCAACCCGGAGAACATGCGTCGACGCCGTCAGTTCCGCACCCGGAGTCGGCGCGTGGTCGATTTCACCGACGAGGTACTCGGGCGCCCCGACGGCGTAGAACACGACACGCACAGCGATTCCGCCCTACTCGCGGCAGTCAACGCACCCCGCGGCGAGGGAATGCGGGACATCGTGGCAACCGTCCAGGCCGAACAGGACGACATCGTCCGACTCGAACACCCCGGGGTGCTGGTGATCGAAGGTGGCCCAGGTACCGGGAAAACCGTCGTCGCCTTGCACCGCGTCGCCTACCTGCTCTACACCCAGCGAGAGCGGATGGAACGTCACGGCGTTCTCGTGGTCGGGCCGAACCCGGCGTTCCTGAACCACATCGGCCGCGTACTGCCCTCGCTGGGAGAGTCCGACGTGGTGTTCATGACCACCGGTGATCTCGTTCCCGGTCTACGCGTCACCGCCGAGGACACTCCGGAGGCCGCTGGGCTCAAAGGTTCGTTGAAGATCCTGGACGTTCTCGGCGCAGCGATTGCCGATCATCAGCGATTGCCCGAGAACCCACTGTTGATCGAATTGGCGGACGTCACGGTGCGGATCGACGCCGAAACCGCGGAGTGGGCCCGAGAAGAAGCCCGTTCGAGCGGACTCCCCCACAACGACGCACGCACTGTGTTCACCGAAATCCTCACCTGGGCGCTGACCGAACGGGCGATAGCGCGGATCGGCAAGGGGTGGTTGACACGCAGTGACCGTGAAGCCTGGGAGCAAGTGCGGACGGACCTGACCGCAGAGCTGGTGGAAAACAGCGCATTTACCGCGGCGCTCGACACGCTCTGGCCGATCCTGACTCCGAAAGAGCTACTGACACAGCTGTTTACTTCTCCCGCGCGACTACGCGCGGCAGGCGCGGACGAGAAGCTGCTTCGCCAGGACGGTGATGCCTGGACCGTCTCGGACGTTCCGTTACTCGACGAGTTGGTGGACATGCTCGGCCGGGACAAGCCCGTCGACCAGAGTGCCGAACGTGAACGCCGCGACGAGGCCGCGTATGCAGCGGGCGTGCTGGACATGATGATCAGCCGCGAGGATCTGATGGACGACGAGGATCACCTTCTCGCCCAGGACATGCTGTACGCCGAGGACCTGGCGGATCGTTTCGTCGAACGCGATACCCGGGAACTCGCCGAACGCGCTGCTGCTGACCGAGACTGGACGTACCGGCATATCGTGGTCGACGAGGCCCAAGAGCTGTCCGAGATGGACTGGCGAGTCCTGATGCGCCGTTGCCCGGACCGGTCTTTCACGGTGGTAGGTGATCTCGCGCAACGCCGTTCCCCCGCAGGTGCCCGCTCGTGGGCGACGATGATGGAGCCGTACGTCCCCGGCCGCTGGATCTACCGATCCCTGTCGGTGAACTACCGCACCCCCGCCGAGATCATGAGCGTCGCCGCCGCCCTGCTCGCCGAGTTCGCGCCGGACGTGCAGCCACCCGAGTCCGTCCGCGCCTGCGGGATCGCGCCGTGGTCCAGACAAATATCCTCCGACGAACTAGCCTCCGCCATCGACGAATTCAATCAGGACGAGGCCGGGCGCGAGGGTACGAGCATCGTCATCGGACCTGCGGACGTGCCGGGCGCTGTGCCTGTTTCGGAAACGAAGGGGCTGGAGTTCGATGCCGTGCTCGTCGTGGAACCGGAGCGAATCATCGCCGACGGCCCACGCGGCGCGTCGGAACTCTATGTCGCCCTCACTCGCGCAACCCAACGTCTCGGCGTCTTACACGAGGGGCCGTTGCCGCAGGCATTGACCGGGCTCGTCCAGGCAGGGACGGCCGGATCACCGCAGTCGTTCGCGGCGAGCGATGGTGCTGTGTAGGCCTTCGGCAGCGGCGCGAACGTAAGGCACTTGGCTCTCGGGAACGAAGCGACTGGTGGGACCGGTGACACTGATGGCGGCGACGGGTTTGTCGTTGGTTCCGAATACCGGCGCCGCAACGCACGCGAGACCCGGCGCTGATTCCTCGCGCTCGAACGCAATACCGGTCTCGACCACTCGGTTCAGTTGGGTATTGAGAATGCCGGGCGCAACGATCGTGTGCGGGGTGCGTCTGGTCATCGGTTCCGACAACACTTCGCGACGAAATTCGTTGTCGGAGAAAGCCAGGAGTGCCTTGCCGATTGCGGTGCAATACAGCGGTATCCGGCCACCGGTCCGGGACGGCGAGGTGGCTTGCCGGTGTCCGCCTATCTTCGCGACGTATACGACGTCGTGGCCGTCGCGAACTCCCAGGTGAACTGTCTCGTGGGTCCGCTCGTACAAGTCTTGGAGAAACGGCATTGCCATCTCCAGGAGGCTGCGTTCGAGGGAGGCGAGCATGCCGAGTTCGAAGAGGCCGCCGCTGAGCCGGTAGCCACCGTCGATTCGGTCGAGTAACCGGTTCGCGACCAGTTCGTTGGCCAGGCGGTGCACCGTTGCCTTGTGCAGTCCGGTCCGTTGGACCAGGGTGGCGAGAGGCAACACGTGGTCGTCAGCCCGGAAGGCACGCAGGATCGTCACCGCCTTGCCGAGCACGGTGTCGAGGTTTGCGCCGCCAGTCACCTGCCCAGCGTATCGCTGAGTGAGACAGTTCCCTGGCGCAATCTCGGCGCCACGGCGAAAGTAATGGCCATGAGCCAGCCCACGAATACCAGTACAGCGAGCGAGACGGACATCTCAGCTGCTGCTGACCGCCTCGCAGCCGCCATCGCGAGCGGTACTCCCTGCGCACCGGTGCGCGATCTGATCGGCGCCGACGATCTCGTCGCTGCCTACGCTGTCCAGCGCCGCGTCGATGAAATCCGTCGGCAGGCGGGTGCCGTCGTCGTAGGCCGCAAGATCGGCCTGACCTCGGTGGCAGTCCAGCAACAGCTGGGCGTCGACCAGCCCGACCTCGGCGTTCTGTACGCCGACATGGAGTTCCCCGCCGGCGGCACCATCCCCATGAGTCGTTTGATCCAGCCCAAGGTCGAAGCGGAAGTTGCCTTCGTGCTCGGTGCCGACCTCGTGGACGGACCGCTGGACAGTGCGCAGGTGCGCGAAGCGATCGACTACGCCGTCGCAGCGATCGAGATCTGTGACAGCCGCATCGCGTCGTGGGACATCAAATTCGGTGACACCGTCGCCGACAATGCGTCTTCGGGCGTCTACGTCCTGGGAACCGAACGCCGCACCCTCGACGAGGTGGAACCCGCCGGCGTCGTCATGTCGATGTCCGTCGACGGCACCGAGGTGTCCACCGGCGTCGGAACCGCTTGCCTGGGCGATCCGATCGAAGCAGTCGTCTGGCTCGCCCGCACGGCGCGCGAGTTGGGGCAGCCGCTGACTGCAGGCCAGGTGATCCTGTCCGGCGCACTCGGCCCCATGGCACCGGTCACCGCAGGCAACGAAGTCACCGTGACCGTCTCCGGGTTCGGTTCCGTCACCACCAGTTTTTCCAGCGAAGAGGACAACGCATGAGCAAGGTCAAGGTCGCGATCATCGGATCGGGCAACATCGGCACGGATCTGATGATCAAGGTGCTGCGCAACTCCGACTACCTGGAGATGGGCGCGATGGTCGGCATCGACCCGGCGTCGGACGGCCTCGCCCGCGCAGCGCGTCTGAACGTGCCGATCACGGCTGAAGGTGTCGAGGGTTTGATCGGTCTGCCGAACTTCGACGAGATCGAGATCGTCTTCGACGCCACCTCGGCAAAGGCTCACGTCGCCAACAACGCGCGGCTGGCTCCCCTCGGCAAGCGCATGATCGACCTGACGCCTGCCGCCATCGGCCCGTACGTCGTGCCGGCCGTCAACGCCGACGAGCACCTGGACGCACCCAACGTCAACATGGTGACGTGTGGTGGCCAGGCCACGATCCCGATGGTTGCGGCTGTTTCTCGGGTCGTCCCGGTGGCGTATGCGGAGATCGTGGCGTCCATCGCCTCCAAGTCCGCCGGTCCCGGAACGCGCGCCAACATCGACGAGTTCACCGAGACCACATCCGAGGCGATCGTTGCTGTCGGCGGCGCCCGCCGCGGCAAGGCCATCATCATCCTCAACCCCGCTGAGCCGCCGCTCATCATGCGCGACACGGTGTTCTGCCTCGTCGACGCCCCGGACCCGGCTGTTCACGAGGAGATCCGTCAGTCCATCGAGAAGATGGTCGGCGACGTCTCCGCCTATGTTCCGGGCTACCGCCTCAAGCAGGAAGTCCAGATCACCGAGATCCCGGCCGACCAGCCCGTCGAGACGTTGCTCGTCGACGGCAATCGCCCCACCCATCAGGTGTCGGTGTTCCTCGAGGTCGAGGGTGCTGCACACTACCTGCCTGCGTACGCCGGCAATCTCGACATCATGACGTCCGCCGGAATGCAGATCGCGGAGCGCATCGCCCAGCAGAAGGAAGCAACCAAGTGAGCAACCGCAAGATCTTCGTCCAGGACGTCACCCTTCGCGACGGCATGCACGCTGTCCGCCACCGTATTTCGCCCACCGACGTCAAGCGGATCGTCACAGCTCTCGATGCTGCCGGCGTCGACGCGATCGAAGTTGCACACGGTGACGGCCTCGCCGGCGGCTCGCTCAACTACGGCCCCGGCTCGAACACCGACTGGGAATGGATCGAAGCAGCGGCCGAGGTACTCGAGCACGCTCGTCTCACCACGCTGCTGCTTCCGGGTGTCGGCACGATCAGTGAACTCAAGCACGCTTACGACCTCGGTGTTCGCTCGGTTCGCGTTGCCACGCACTGCACCGAGGCCGACGTCTCCGCGCAGCACATCGAAACCGCCCGCGAGATCGGCATGGACGTCTCGGGCTTCCTGATGATGAGCCACATGGCGCCGGCCGAAGAACTGGCGAAGCAGGCCAAGCTGATGGAGTCGTACGGCGCGCACTGCGTCTACGTCACCGACTCGGGTGGACGTCTGGTGATGAACGACGTCGCGGATCGTGTTCGCGCATACCGCGACATCCTCGACGAGGGCACCGAAATCGGTATCCACGCGCATGAGAACCTGTCGCTCTCGGTTGCCAATTCCGTTGTCGCAGTGCAGAACGGCGTCACCCGCGTCGATGCTTCGCTTGCCGGTCACGGTGCCGGCGCCGGTAACTGCCCCCTCGAAGCCTTCATCGCCGTCGCGAACATCGAGGAGTGGGAGCACGGCTGCGACCTGTTCGCCTTACAGGATGCCGCCGACGACATCGTCCGTCCGCTGCAGGATCGGCCGGTCCGCGTCGATCGAGAGACCCTCACGCTCGGCTATGCCGGCGTGTACTCGAGCTTCCTGCGCCACGCCGAGGCCGCTTCGGAGCGCTACGGAATCGACGTTCGCACACTGCTTCTCGAAGCCGGCCGCCGCCGTCTGGTGGGTGGCCAGGAAGACATGATCGTCGACATCGCACTCACCCTTGCAGCGCAGGCAACAAAGGAAGCTGTCTGACGCGCTGCCGAGTTCGCTGATACCCGAGTCCCGCTCCCGTCTCCGGACGGGGGCGGGACTTGCCATTTCAGCCGAGAGAGCCCACCGACACGGCACTCGAAAAGCTGGCAAAGTTCGTCGCACGACATCTCTGACGCTCAGGGTAGAAACTTATCCGCTACAGACGAATTCAGGAAACCAGCTTCATCGATGCAAGATCTGCAGGGTGATACCTTCGATATGCTGAGCTCGTGGAACCTACCGAATACCGTGACGAATTGAGATCTGTCTTCGATACCGCGTCGGGGGTAGTGAGCGATCGACTGGCTGCGATCCACAACGCGGCAACCCCGCGCACCCAAGGGATCGTCATCGACGTCTCGCTCGACCAAGACGGCGAGGGAACATTCGGCGTCTGGGCACGATACGAGGGTCCCGACGCATTCAGTCTGAATCAGCAGATCGGTGACGAGAGAGAGCTATTCGGCGTGATCTGGGGCGAGGAAGGCTGGGAACCGCCGGTTCCGCATCGACCGCGAAAGTGGTCACGTGTGGAACTCGAGAAAGTGGTCGTCGGTGTCGTGGCCAAATGGATCGACGGGCTCATTCCCTCGACCGCCACCGAACTACCCTGGGAAGTAACGACTCCCGACGGAACTGTCGACGCTGTACCCGTGGGCCCAGAGATCAGCCGTGGACATTCGCCTCGGTGAAAGCGCGGAAGCATCGGCGAACATGTTGCAGCGTCAGCGTCCGGTCGAACCGTCGATCAATTCGCGGAGGATGTCAGCGTGCCCGGCATGGCGTCCGGTCTCTTCGATCACGTGCACGAGCGCCCAGCGGACACTCGGAGCGGGTCGTTTCGCCCCCGGTCGCGGGATGGGCGCGGCAAGATCTGTGCATCCGTCGAGAACTGCGTTGGCGCGCTCGACCGTCTCGCGATAGCGACTGACGACACCGTCCACGCTGTCTTCCGATGACGGTTGAAACGTCGCTTTCCAATCCGTCACGTTTTCTGCAAGGAACATCGATCGTTCGACAAAGGTCAGATGATTGGCCAGCCCGAGCAAGGTTGTTCCCGACGGAACAATTGTGGTGCGCACCTGAGGTTCCGGAGCACCCTCGACCTTGGCGGCAATCGAATCACGGAGGTAGTCGAGAAACGCTCGTAGTGTGGCTGCCTCGCTATTCCCTGTCCGGGGTGGTGGGGCATCTCGGCGGCTGCGACGCGACGTTGCCATGGCGGTTCTCCTTCCTCGGCGAAGAACGATGAAGAGGCTTCATTCCTGGATGGGCAGAACCGATCCTTCCGAACTCACTCCGATCCCGCATCAAATTTTGCCGTTACAGCAAAGACAACTTGGTTGCCGGTGTCAGCGTGCCGAGCTCAGGTCGCGCACAAGTTGGGGTCTCCGCCACTTGCCGACCTCGAAAGGCCACCGCCGCAGCGGATAGGCGAGACGAGCCACGAAGTAATTGACGTACTCGACGACGCCGAAAGCCCACACCGCCACGACGCCCACCGCCGCGCCGGAGTGATCTGGTAACCAGATGACAACGCCGAGAAGAGCTATCGCCAACAAGAGAACATCGAGGACCCGAAACACGCGGTAAAGCGCTGCGAGGCGGGCCGGCATCGGCTCCAACTCGACCCAGCCCCGCGCAAGCAGCCAATAGACACCTACTTGCACGAGGATCACAAGAAGTGGGGCCAGCGCCGACCACAACGCCGCGGAGTCTCGCGAACCTTCGAGCCGGGGCATCACGACACCGACCGCCACAGCGGCAAATACAGCCGCTGCAGCCAGTTCGCCGAGGCCGAGGCTCAGGTACCTGCGTCTCAAACTCTGTTGCCGTTGATCCACCACGTAAGAACCCTATCCGTTGATCACCATCGCTTGCCACGTGGCGGTCGGACCGATTCTGCAGCGCGAGTGAGGAATACACTTCATCTCGACTTCGATCTCGAGCGCCATGACGCGGGTGGATCATCCTCGGACGTGTTGGCGAATCCGGCGGGAAACCTTTTCTGCGTGGGTGATCCGCACTAGCTGCGCCGTTGTCAGTCCCCGATACGCGGTCGTTCGCGCCGACGTGGTCCTCGATCGCGCATCTCGAGAATCGCTGCTGCCGTGGACGCGACCGTCTTGTCGTCGTCGTGGGTGATCCTGGCGAGCGCTTCGCGTGCTGCAGCGCCGGGAATCTCGGCGAGCGCCTGCGTAATTCGCAACCTCGTCGGGGCGTCGTCAGTGCCGTCGAGCCTTGCCTGCACGGCATCGACGACCTCACCGCTTGTAGGTGAGTGCTCCGCGAGAAGACCGAGCACCTCGCCTGCCTCGACGTCGCGCCGCCCGTCTGCGACCATCTCGAGGAGAGCGGGCATCGAGACAGCCTCTCCGCGAGATCCGAGGGCGAGAGCGGCGTCGGCGCGGACTATCGCGTCCGAATCATCGAGAGTTCGCTTCAGCGCCCGAGTTGCTTCCTCGGTGTTGATCCCGGATATGGCCGACGTCGCGCGGCGTCGAACCTCGACGTCCTCCGATTCGAGCCCCTTCGTCAGACCTGCAAGGCCTGCACCTTCGGTCCTCGCCAATGCCCACTGCAACGCTCCCGCCACGTTGGCATCCCTCTCCGACAGGATGGCCTCGACGAGTGCGTCCACGGGCAATGCCGCATTCGCGTCCTGCGACAGAATCGCTTGCTGGCGGTGGGCGGCGAACTCGGATTCGAGTGCACGCAACAGCGAGACCATGCGCAGGACGTCGTCCCACTCCGAAGGGGCGGTGGCGTCGACCCTTTCGAGTTTGGTCAGCAATTCCTCCTCCGCCGCGATCCGTTGCCGAGTGTGTTGCATGAGTTCACCCACCAAATCGGCCGGTGCAAAGTCTGGTTCGTCCAGTGCACGCTTGGCCTCGTTCAACGAGAGCCCCAATGTCCTCAAGCTCTCGACGTGGAAGAGGCGACGGATGTCGTCAGCGGAGTACTCGCGGTAGCCACCGGACGTGCGGCCCGTCGGCTTCACCAGCCCCAAAGTGTCGTAGTGACGCAGCATCCGTGTGCTGACACCACAACGCCGCGAGACCTCGCCGATCAACATCCGTCTCCCCTTCCTACGCGTCCGGTCCGATTGCCGCGACGCGCTTCGCCAATTCGTGTGAGAGAGCGAATCCACCGTCGGGGTCGTGCCAGAGTTGCTTTGTAGCATCAGCATGCGCTCGGACACGCGGATTCGGGCTCGTACCGGCCGCGTCGAGCACCGGGAGCACAGCCTCGCCGAGCCCGGTCAGGGCGCGGCTCAGACTGAGCTGCATCTGCAGTTCACCCCGACCGAGTTCTGTGGCCAGATCGGCCGCGAGTGCGCCCTCGTCTCCCGCCGGCACGAGAGCCACAGCCGCGCGCCACGCACTGCGCGCAACCTCGTCGTCCTGGTCGTGGACCAGCGCAGAGACCTCGGGCCACGCGATCGGATCGCCGATCTTGGACAAAGTGTGGAGCGCCTGACTGCGGGCTTGCGAGCCATCGGACCCGAGCTCACGGATCAGCCTCGGCACCGTGATTTCGGCCGGCAAGCGGCACAACGCCCAGGTCAGCATGTCGCGGACGAAGAAGTCCGGCTCGACGGCGCACCGATCGATCAGGGCATCCGTCAACTGAGGATCCGGGCGTGTGCCGACAGCAAGCGCGGCGCGCAGTCGAACCGAGGGATCTGCTGCGGCCAAGGCGTCGACGAGGTGAGCATGCTGCCCACCGTGGTTGGTTGTGTTCACGACAACCACCTCCTTCACCGACCAGTGGAACCCTTGTCACTGTGTCAAGGTCAAGCGTCACTGCCTCCGACACGTGAAATGTCGCCTCGGATCACACGCCGGTTGTCGATCCTGGCCGAAAGATCATCAGCACGACGACAACGACCCAGAGCAGATTGAAGATTCCCGTCGCGGTGCCCAGCCGACGGGTGAGCCGCGTTGCGACATCCACAACGGACCCGGTTCCTTCGATCGCCGCCATTGTCAGCCGTTGGGCGGGAAGCACGACCGCGGTGAGTATCACGGCGGCAACGACGGTGAGTGCGATCGAGGTGAGGATCCACACGTCACCGAGCACTCCGAGATTGACGGCGGTGGCGACACCGAGCATCGGAACGACAATGCCGATCGTGGCATACACCCGAACGATGCGATGCAGCATGCCCGTCGTCGCAACACTGGCGCTGTCCGGATCGGCGAGCGCGGCGCGGCTCGCCACCGGGAACATACTCGCTGCCACAGCGACAGGGCCGATGGCAAGAATGGCCGCAATCACATGGAGGGACAGCAGGATTCCGGTCATGAGATTTCTCGCGTTTCGGTACGCACAAGCGTATTCACGCGGCGTCCGGGGCGAAGGTGACTACAGGCTCGGCGCCCTTCGCCGACCACACCGTTCCTCGACGCTCGTAGTCGAAGAGCGCTTCGACCTCGAGACTTATCCGAGGCCCGAGGCATCGTTCCAGCAGATACAGGCCCACTCCATCGAACGTGTTGCGGGACAAGTCGGATTCAATGCCGTCACCACGTTCCGCGAACGCTTCCGAGACCTGGTCGGCACCAGTCCACAGCGATACCGGACGCAGTTTCGAACGTCGCGCTAGCTGACCTACTTCTCGCTCTGTCGACGCACCATCTCCGAGATCCAGATCGGCGCAAACGGCGAGGTGCAGTTCGGGGGAGTCGGGTAGTCCTCGAGCACCCGCAGACGTTCACCGATGTCGATTGCACGGGCCCGGTACTCGGCATGTTCGATCCCGATCTGGGCCAAGCAGTGGTTCATCGCCCATTGCAGGCGATCAGGGGCATCCTTCATCTCCGCCTCGATGACGTCGAGCAATCCTGAAAGATCAAGGCCCTCCGGCTTCTTCGCTACGCGCTCGGTAGTCAGAGCCCAACCGGCGCTCGCAACCACGGGATCGGAGTCGGCGGTCCAGGCCACCCGCAAATCCTCCGCGTGCGGGTTCTTCTTCACCACGTAGTTGACGAGCCAGTCATGCACCTTGGGAGTACGAGCCTCACGCAACATGACGTCCAACTCGTCACGCTCGAACGCCTTCGGACGACAGATCAAGAGGGCAAGCAGCCTCGCTGCGGTATCGCCCGTCGCCCAAAGTTGTTGTGCAAGTTCCTGCTGAGTTTTCAGTCGCTTCGCGACTGCCCGCAGTTTTGTCAGGTTCACACCGTGATCGTCACCGTGCTTCTCGTTCACTGCGCGCACCTTCGGATCCTCGAGCGCAGCCAACTCGTCCATCACCGCGGCAACCGTCGATTCAGCCACGCCGTCCTCCAGTCACTACTTCTGCGATTCACCTACTGGCAAGTCACCTACAAGGAAAGCACGGGACGGCACGCGGCGACGCATCCACGTTCGACCCGTGTTTGAAACTTCGACCAATGGGTACATGTCTGCTCCTGAGGTGGCGGCACGTCACCATGAAGACAGGACGAACCTTGCATATGCGACGCGCCGCGGGTGCCGAGAACGTGGACGAAACCGCAGGCGGAGATGAAGGCGGCAGTAAGAACGTTCTCACTCGGGCTATAACCGGCCCACTCCTTTTCGTGTTCATCCTCGGAGACGTCCTGGGCGCCGGTATCTACGCATTGGTGGGCGTCATCGCCGGTGAAGTTGGTGGAGCCGTCTGGGTACCACTGCTCGTAGCGCTCGTCATGGCATTGCTGACAGCAACGTCGTATGCCGAACTGGTCACCAAATATCCGCGGGCGGGCGGTGCAGCAGTATTCGCCCAACGGGCGTATCGGAAACCTCTGATCTCATTCCTCGTCGGCTTCTCGATGCTGGCGGCCGGTGTCACGAGTGCAGCAGGACTCGCCCTCGCATTCTCGGGTGACTATCTCAAAGCCTTCATCGACGTCCCGACCGTTCCAGCCGCGCTCGTCTTCCTCCTCCTGGTGGGGCTTCTCAATGCCAGAGGCATCAAGGAGTCGATGCGCGCAAATGTCGTCATGACAGTCGTGGAGGTCACCGGCCTCGTCATGGTTGTCGTCCTCGCCTGCGTAGTTCTCGGGCACGGCGACGGAACCTTGAGCCGTGTCGTGGAGTTCGACGACAGTCGATCGCCTGCACTCGCCGTGTTGGCAGCGGCGCTCCTCGCGTACTACTCGTTCGTCGGCTTCGAAACCTCGGCGAACGTCGCCGAAGAAGTGAAGAACGTGAGCAAGGTCTACCCACGCGCACTGTTCGGAGCCCTGTTGACGGCGGGCGCCGCCTATGTCCTTGTCGGCCTGGCTGTCTCGGTGGTGCTGCCCGCCGACGAGCTCGCCGCGTCCTCAGGCCCCTTACTGGCAGTGGTGTCAGCCGCCGACGTCGGTGTTCCGCCTCGCCTGTTCAGCCTGATCGCTCTGGTAGCCGTCGCCAACGGCGCACTGCTGACAATGATCATGGCAAGCAGGCTGACGTACGGAATGGCGTCGGAAGGGTTGCTCCCCAGCGCATTCGCGCGCGTGCTGCCGCGGCGCCGGACCCCTTGGGTGGCGATCATCGCAACCACAGCCGTTGCCATGGCTCTCTGCGTCACCGGATCGTTGTCAGCCCTGGCAGAGACGGTGGTACTCCTGCTGCTTTTCGTATTCATCAGCACCAATATCGCGGTCCTGGTTCTGCGTCGTGACGCAGTGCAACACAGTCATTTCCGGACACCGATCATCTTTCCGATCCTCGCCCTCGGTACGTGCGTTGCGTTGCTCACCCAGCAGAGCGCCGCAACGTGGTTGCGCGCATCATTACTCTTGACGGTCGGAGTAGTGCTGTACGCCCTCTCCCGCCGTCGATCCACGAAGTAAGGTGCGATGTTCGAAAGGGGGTGTGATGACCGACAGTTCTGACACACCAGATGTAATTCAGCGTCGAGAGCGAAAGATCAACAGGCGAACCCTGACGTACGGCCTGTCCGTCGTTCTGGCTACCGCGGCACTGGTTGTCGCGATCGTGTGGTTGGGCTCCCGGCGGGGCGAATGCTTCGGTACCGACACCTTGCTGTGCTCACAGAAAGATCGCCGACTGGCCGTCTTCGTCCCGAGCCTCATGCTGCTACTCGGCTCCGTGGGCGCGTTCTTGCGAGCCTCCCTGCGATTGCACCGTCTGCGGCGCCTCTACATCCGGCCGTACATGGCGTGGCTCCTGACGGGGCTCACCCTGGTGTACCTGGCGGGAGCCTTCATCTTTATCGAGGGCAATATTCTCTGAATACATCTGTTCGGCAATCGGATTCACAGACCGAAGCGGTAGCTGTCGTTCAGAATCGTGTGTCGTCGATGGCAGTAAGGACCACTTCTCGAACCGATGACGAAGACGACAGATTCGAGATGGAGCGCACGGTATCCACGACGTCGTGCACGGGAACCAGAGACCCATCTCCGCGGGCAGCAGCGATGTCTCGGGGCACATCGAGTCCATCTTCCGTGTTGAGATATCCGAGGTGAAGGACCGTCACTGCGAGTCGGTCCTTCCGGTAGCCCTCTCTCAACGCGTCGGCAATGCCGTTGATCGCGGACTTCGATGCGCCGAACGCAACTTCCGGCCTACCGCTTCGCGGGAGCCCCGAGGTAGAACCAGTCAAGAAAATCCGAGGCCGAGGACGCCCGATCATCCGTGGGATCAGGCGCTTCGACAAAAGGATCGTGCCGGTGATGTTGGCGTTGATCATTTCCAGCATTTCGACGTCGGATTGATCTGTGAACGCATAATCGGAAGTGAAGGCGTCCCCTTCCCAGATTCCGACGTTGCAAATCAGGGTGTCTACACCTCCGACAAGCTCCTGGTCGATCGAGTTCGCTGCCGCAACAGGGTCGGTCAGATCTGCTTCGATCCACTCGGAGACGTCGAACCCGTCAGGGCGCCGACGAGAAATACCGACAACGTCGTGACCATCGCTCCTCAAGCCCTCGATCAATGCACGACCAAGTCCCCGGCTCGCGCCGACAACAACTACCCTCGCCACAATTGCACCCTTCTGCCCGCTCTGTTCACATCCAATGGATGACACGACACATTCATGCACGCCGAAATACGTTGCCCTCGAGCGTGACAACGGCACCGGCCGCAACGAGCCGCTGAAGGTGCAGCTGCGCAGTTCGTCGTTCGACTGCATCGACGTACGGCGCGTTGACGTGCGGACGGTAGACGAGGCGATGCGCGACGATGTCTTCCAACTGCCTTGGTTCACCGAGAAATTGGACGAGTCTTTCTTCGCGGCTGAGCAGTTTGTCGCGGTAGGCGGTCAGCCGGCGACGGAACTCGTCGCTGCCTTCGACGACGCCCTTTTGATGGAAGGTGCCGTACCACCGAGCGTCGATGCCCGCGGCGCGGTCGATGGAGGCGAGGAAGTCGTCGACGCTACTGCCCAGGTCGCCGTACATCGGGCCGAAGGAGGTGAGATCGATGTCGGCGACATAGAAGAAGCCGTCGGGCTCGATGAGGAGGCCACAATGTCCGGGAGTGTGACCAGGTAGGTGAATGACCGTCGCCGTGCGGTCTCCGAGGTCGAAGACGTGGCCGTCGGCGATCCCGGAAACGTCATCGTGCGTCGGGGGAATGCCGTACTGCGCTGCTATTGAATGTTCGACCTCAGCTCGCTCCTCGGGGCGGAGGCCGTAATTTGTGAGCATCGTGTCAAGGGAGGCGACCGACGGTGCGTCGAGGTTGTGCGCGTACGTCGGTGCTTGAAAATGCCGGAGACCGGCAACGTGGTCCTCGTGGCCGTGACTGATGAAGACGAGGTCTGCGCCCACGGGATCTCGGTCGAGGGAGAGGGACGGGTCGATCACCAGCGTGCGTTCGGATCCGTGCACGACCACGGTGTTTCCGAAGGGGACGGTCCCACCGTTCTCTGGTACCAGCACCGAGACTTTGCCAAATTCTGTGGGTGTGAACATCTCTCGCTTCTCCCTGCGGCCATCGGGTAGTGACGTTGCAGATCTCGAAGCAATCGAAGGTATCGCTGACAGAGACCTCAGTCAGTATGCATGGCCGGGTCAGCGGGCCGTACGCGGATCATCCTGGACTACCCGGTGAGCTCTTCACGAGCAGCGACAAGGACTTCCTCGGAGAGGGACGATCCCTTGGTGGCTCGCGAGAGGACCAGAGCGCCGATCATGGTCGAGAGACGCACCAGCCCGTCATGCTCCTCATCCGCGAGCGCCTTGGCAAAATCACCGACCCCCTCGACATACACCCGACGGGCCTCACTGTCTGCCGGCTCGCGTGCCATGTCGGCGGCGAGTGCAGCAGCGGGACATCCGTCTGCCGGATTGTCGCGATGCTCCACGGAGAGGTAGTTGCCGATCAGGGCTTGTCGAGCCTCGTCACGCTGGCCAGCGTGCCTTTCGAGACCTGCTGCGTGCAGCTGCGCCAGTTCAGCGAAGGCATGGGTGGTCGCTTCGTCGATGAGCGCGTCCTTGGACGCGAACTGCTTGTAGAAACCACCGTGGGTCAGCCCCGACGCCTTCATCAAGTCAGCGACGCTGAGGTGAGTGCCCTTCTCTCGGAACAGACGAGCTGCGGTTTCCACGACGCGCCGACGGTTCTCTTCCGCTTGTTGCTGCGATACGCGGCCCATCACAACGCCTTCCAGTTTGGATTTCACTTGACATCTATCCTAGCCCACACTTAGATTTGATTCATAATCTAAATGTCACCGACAGTCACAACCCTGGGAGAATCATGGACCTGAACAAGACAGTTGCGGTCGTCACCGGAGCCAATCGCGGACTCGGCCGCCATCTGGCGGCAGGGCTCGTCGAGCGCGGCGCGAAGGTGTACGCGGCTGCCCGCAATCCGGAAACTGTCGATCTGCCCGGCGTCATCCCCCTGAGGTTGGACGTGACGGACGCCGAATCGATCACCGCCGCAGCGCAAATCGCATCGGATGTGACCTTGGTGGTCAACAACGCCGGAATCTCTACCTCGGCACCCTTGATCGGGGGCGACATCGATGACGTTCGCCGCGAGATGGACGTCAATTTCTACGGCCCGCTTGCCGTGACCCGGGCGTTTGCTCCGGTCGTCGAAAACAACGGAGGCGGAACAGTACTCAACGTTCTTTCGGTGCTGTCCTGGTTCCATCCGGCTGCGCTCGGGTCTTACGCGTCATCGAAGGCAGCGGCGTGGGCGATGACCGACGCCGTTCGAGAAGAACTGGCGCCGCGGGGAATCGCCGTCTCGGCACTGCACGTTGCATACATGGATACCGACATGGCTGCGGGCGTACCGGCCGAACAGAAGATCGCTCCGGCCGATGTCGCCGCGCAGGCCCTGGACGGCATCGAACGTGGGCTGGCTGAGATCCTCGCCGACGACACCACCCGGTATGTCAAGGGGAGTCTGTCGTCTTCGAACTCCGAGTAACCAAGGGACTGTTGACGAGTGACACTCATCCCACCGTTTTGAGACTCGCCAATCTGCCCAGGATCGGTGCCCGCCAAGCCGCGAGGTCTTCCGGACCGTTTTCTTCCCACAACTCGTACAACTCCGACGTGTCGCTGTCTGCGACGGCACGCTCGAGTGCGGTGAGGACCCATGCCTTCTGCTCCGGACTCAAGGTTCCGGCGTACCCGGCGGCATCAATCTCGGCCAGCTGCACAGGCGCCGGAGCAACCCCGTGCGCAACCGCAAGGATCTCGGCGACGGCAATAGCTGTTTGAGCATCATCGGCATCGAGGTAGCCGTCGTCGGGGTGGCGTGCGTAATCGTCGATATCGTAGTCACCCGCCTGTACCGCGCTGAGCAGGTCGCCCGCTACGTCGTTGTCGAAAGGTCCTGAACCCCAAGTCCCCATGCTGTCTCTCCGATCCGTACCCGCGTCATCTGTCGTAACGATATTAGTGAATCACCGGCTTCGGCGAGGATCCTCGGGCTGGAAGTACTGCGTTCGCCGGAAATCGACATCAGCGCAACGGCACGCGAATGATGCGGTCATCACCGGGTTTGGGGTCGCCGCGTCCGTCGGTGTTGTTCGTCAGTATCCACAGCGACCCGTCCGGTGCGACTACAACATCACGGAGGCGCCCGTATTCGTCGACGAATTGCTCGTCGGCGGTCGCGGGATCGGTCAAGGGCACCGTGCGGAGTCGCTCACCACGAAGATTGGCGATGTAGATCGTGCCGTCGTGGATGGCGATTCCGCTGGGGCTGGCATCGTCAGGTGACCATTGTTGGAGCGGGTCGATGAATCCGTCTTCACCCGCAATCCCTTCGACCTCGGGCCACCCGTAGTTTCCGCCTGCTTCGATCTTGTTGAGCTCGTCCCAGGTGTCCTGCCCGAACTCGCTGGCGTACATCGTGCCGTCCTCGGTCCAGGCAATGCCCTGGGAGTTGCGGTGGCCGTAGCTGTAGACAAACGAGTTCGGAAATGGATTATCCAGCGGTACATCGCCATCCGGAGTCATTCGAAGGATTTTCCCGGACATCGAGTCGAGGTCCTGAGCCCTGTCTCGACTACCGGCATCACCGACGGTCACGTACAGCATCCCGTCCGGGCCGAACGCGATGCGACCACCGTTGTGGTAGTTGGCCGAAGCGAGCCCGTCGAGAATCGTCTCGGCCGGCCCGAGCGCGAATTCCCCCGGAGCACCGATGATGTCGAAGCGTTCGATCCGGTTCTCCCCGTTCGCGGTGAAGTACGCGTACAGGCGGTTTTCACGTACTGCGATCCCTAGTAAACCGCCCTCACCTCTGGGGCTGACGCCGTCGACGACTCCCACCTCGCGGCTGTTTCCGCCGGCGTCGAGTTCGAGGATTCGCGCGCTGTCGCGCTCACTGACAAGTGGTGTGTCGCCGTGGAATGCGATCGACCAGGGCGCGTCCAAGCCGTCGGCGACGGTCTCGGGTTCACCGAAGGCCGCGGCGGGCGCCGATCGTGTTGTCGTGCTTGCCTGCGGACGGGGCCCTTCAGGATCCTCGCTACCGCAAGCCGTCAGGAAGGCCGAGACGAGCACGGCGGCGCCCAGTCCTCGGATCTGTCGTCGTGTCATGGGCGCGTCTCCCGGGTTCAGGCAGTCTTTGCGCCGACGGTAGCGCGCAATCGGCCACACCGGGAGTCCCTTCGAGTACCCCCAACGACCGGGACTCCCTCGCAGGCGACGGGCGTGATGCCCTGGACGGGTGCGCCACGACATGCGCGTCGTCAACAGAAAGAGAACTGACCACCTCATGATTTCCGCCCCGACCGTCGAAGAAACCGGCCGCCTGCCGCTCGTGATCTACGTGCTGGCCGTCGGAGTTTTCTTGATGGGCACAACCGAATTCGTCGTCGCCGGCATTCTTCCCGAAATCGCGGGTGACCTCGGTACGTCGATCGCGAACGTCGGCCTGATGATCACCGTCTTCGCGGAATGATCGTCGGCACGCCGGCGATGGCGATCTTGACACTCAGGGTTCCCCGACGCGTGACCTTGAGCTCGGCGCTGGTTGTTTTCGCGATCGGACACGTCATCGTCGCGCTCTCGTCCAACTTCGGACTCATTCTCGGCGCCCGCTTCCTCACAGCCGTGGCGACGGGCGCATTCTGGGCAGTCGCCGCAGTGGTCGGAGCAAAAGCGGCCGGCCCGGCGTCTTCCTCGCGCGCGCTCGGCATCGTCTTGGGCGGAGGCATGCTCGCGAACGTCATCGGTGTTCCGCTCGGCGCTCTGGCCGGTCAGACCATCGGGTGGCGTGGTCCTTTCTGGGCCCTCGCCGCCCTCGCACTCGTCGCCGCGGCCGTCGTCCACCGATTGGTACCCGCCGACACCGACTCCGGTGCGGTGCCGTCCTGGCGAGCGGAGATCGCGAGCCTACGGGACGGACGCATCTGGCTCGTTCTGTCCGGTTGCGCCGTCGTGTGCGGGTCGTCGCTGGCGGCGTACAGCTTCATCTCTCCGCTGTTGACCGAGAACACCGGACTTGCTGCGTCGGCAGTGCCGCTAGTGCTTGTCGGCTACGGACTCGGTGCGTTCGTCGGCTCCAATCTCGGCGGTCGACTCGGTGCGAAGCATCAGTACGGGGTCTTGTTCGTCTCGGCAGCGATGACGTTTCTCGTACTCGGGGCGCTCTGCCTCTTCTCGCACAACGTGATCGTGACGGTGATTCTCGTAGTCATGCTGGGACTATTCGGCATGTCGACCAATCCCATCCTGATCGGGATGGCTGTGCGTTATGCCGATCAGGCGCCGACGATGGCTTCTGCTCTCAGCACCTCGTCGTTCAATCTGGGCACGGCGGTCGGCTCCTGGATCGCCGGGTTCGCGTTGGCCTCGAGTCTCGGTGCCACTGGGCCGGTGTTGGTAGGCACCGGCGTTGCCGCTCTCTACTTTCTGCCGCTGATGATCCTGTTGCGCAAGGAACGCACGAAGCGCACCGCCGTCGAAGTGGTCAACTGACGACCCGATCAACCGTCGCGCAGTTCGTCAGCCGTCCGTCAGCGACCGCTCCGACACGTGAGGCGCAGAGTCCGCATTCTCACTGGCTGCCAACGAGGCGAGTAGCTGCATCCGTTCCGCGGAGGGCGATCCGGGCTCTGCGGTGTAGATCGTGAGCGTCAACCCCGGCTCGGCGGCCATCTCCAAACCTTCGAAGGCAAGCGTCAGCTCCCCCACGGCGGAGTGGTGAAAAGTCTTGAATCCGGTGCCGTGATAGCGGACGTCGTGCGCGCCCCACCGACGCCGGAATTCCTCACTCCGAGTGCTGAGTTCACCGATCAGATCGTGCAATTCCTTGTTGTGAGGATCTCGCCCAGCCTCGGTTCGCAGAATCGAGACGGTCACCTCGGCAAACGCGTTCCAGTCCGGATAAAACTCGAAAGCCCTTTCGTCGAGGAACGTGAAGCGCGCGATGTTCGGGGGCTGCCCCGGCATGTCGTAGAGGTCCTTGTAGAACGCACGCGCGAGTGGGTTGACAGCAAGAAGATCCATGCGACCGTTCCGCACGAAAGCGGGTCCTGCGGTGACTGCGTCGAGCGTCCACTGGAGGCTCTGATGGGGCTTCCAGCCCTTCGCATTTCGCCGACGCGGGGGCCTGGCTACCGGGCTTGCCGCGTGCGCGAGATCAAATAGGTGGGCGCGCTCGGCGTCGTCGAGTCGTAGTGCCTTCGCGATACTGTCGAGTACTCCCGGCGATGCGCCGCTGATCGCTCCGCGCTCGAGCCTCGTGTAGTACTCGACGCTCACGCCAGCGAGGGTTGCCACTTCACTTCGACGCAGACCTTCCACGCGGCGGTTCGATCCGGCCGGCAGTCCAACTTGTTCGGGCGTGACTCGGGCGCGCCGCGAGGTCAGGAATTCGCGTACTTGCGCTCGATCGTCCATGCCATCGAGCGTAAGTCAGTGACCGGTAGCGAGGGAGTCCCTCGCAGTACCACTATCGCGCGGGACTCCCGCACGCCGCCAAATCGTGATCAGGTTGAAGTGACACGAAGAAACCGATGGTGAGGAGCCACGTCATGCGCGCTGTCGTCATGCATGCCCCCGGCGATGTCCGGGTCGAAGAGATCGATGCGCCGGTGATCGTCGAACCGACCGACGCGATCATTCGCGTTACAGCCACCTGCGTCTGCGGTTCCGACCTCTGGCCGTATCGCGGCATCGAAGAGCTGAATGGCCCGACGCCGATGGGACACGAATACGTGGGCGTCGTCGAACAGGTCGGCCCTGAGGTCAACGACATCGAAGTTGGGGACTTCGTCGTGGGCTCGTTCGTCGCGTCGGACAACACCTGCGAAATCTGCGAGGCGGGCTTTCAGTCTCGCTGTATCCACCAGGTCATGATGGGCTCGGTCGGCACCCAATCCGAATACGCTCGCATCCCGCTCGCGGACGGCACCCTCGTCCCTGTCCGCGGAGAGCCGACCGAGCGGCAGGCTCGCAGCCTCCTTGCAGCCTCCGACGTACTCGGCACCGGTTGGTTCGCCGCCGTAGCTGCGGAAGCCGGACCTGGCAAAACAGTCGCCGTCGTCGGCGACGGCGCAGTCGGACTCCTGGCGATCCTCGCTGCCAGACAACTCGGCGCCGAGCGGATCATCGCCATGTCACGTCACGCCGACCGGCAGGCACTCGCCACGCAATTCGGCGCCACCGACATCGTCGAAGAGCGGGGCGACGCGGGCATCGCGAAGATCAAGGAACTCACCGGCGGCTACGGCGCCCACTCGACCGTCGAAGCCGTAGGCACCCAAGAATCGATGATGCAGGCTATCGGAGCTACCCGCCCCGGCGGACATGTCGGCTACGTCGGGGTATCCCACGGCGTCGAACTCGACGGCATGAACCTGTTCTTCGCGACGGTGAGCCTGCTCGGCGGTCCCGCGCCGGTCAGGCGATTCCTACCCGAACTGATCGAGCTCATCATGACCGACCAGATCGACCCAGGCATCGTCTTCGACCTCACTCTCCCGTTGGAGGACGCCGCCGCCGGCTACCAGGCGATGGACGAGCGGCGCGCCACCAAAGTGCTACTCACCCTCTGACCGATACCAAAGGCTCACGAGACAGAACTGGGCTCTCCACGCCGATCGAGGAACGTCTCGGCTACCAACGAGAGGCGCTCTTGGTTTACCGAGCAGCATGTTCACTGATCACAGCGAATGCATATGACGCCGAAGGTGAGGATGGGTACTTCGATTGGTGCGCAGCCGCTTTGATCCAAGAGGATGCCACGCGACTGGTATGCACCCCCACCAGCGGAAACCGATTGTACGAGTGAATGTTTCAACGAGAGCGGCTCGGCGCTACTTTGTAGCAACGAAACTCGTCTCTACCTACGGTTGCGTACTGAATTCCTTGTGGGGCAGGCTTTCTTGTGTACTGCTGACGAGCCGTATCTGCTGACGAATCGTATTGCTGACGAACCAAGGTCGGAGAACAATGGGTCACTACAAAAGCAACGTGCGTGATATCGAGTTCAATCTGTTCGAGGTGCTCGGGATCGGCGAACTGTTGGATGCCGGCGCATACGGGGACCTCGACACCGACACTGTGCGCAACATTCTTGCGGAAGTAGCGAGACTGGCAGAAGGCCCGGTCGCCGCGTCCTTCGCCGACGCGGATCGGAACCCTGTCGAATTCGACGCACCCAATCACGCAGTTGTGGTCCCGGAACCTCTACGCAAGACGGTCGAGGCGGTGAACGAGGCCGGTTGGTCGCGACTCGGCCTACCAGAAGGCATGGGTGGTGTTCCTGCTCCGGCACCGTTGGTCTGGGCGATCGGCGAAATGTTGGTCGCGGCAAACGGATCCGCAAGCTTTTTCAACATGGGTCCACTGATGGCGAGCGTGCTCTACACCATCGGAAACGAACAGCAAAAACACTGGGCCAAAGAAGGATTCGAACGCGGATGGGCCGGAACGATGGTGCTCACCGAACCAGACGCCGGATCCGATGTAGGCGCAGGCCGAACAAAGGCGATCGCGCAGGACGACGGCACGTGGCACATCGAGGGCGTCAAGCGATTCATCTCCGGCGGTGACGTCGGAGACACGGCCGAGAACCTCTTCCACTTGGTGCTTGCCCGGCCCGAGGGAGCCGGTCCAGGAACCAAAGGTTTGAGCCTGTTCTACGTTCCGAAGTCCCATTTCAACTCGGACACACTTGAACTGGGAGAGCGCAACGGTGTGTACGTCACCGGCGTCGAGCACAAGATGGGCCTCAAGTCTTCCCCAACTTGCGAGCTCACCTTCGGAGCGACGGACGTTCCTGCCGTCGGCTGGCTCGTGGGTGATGTCCACAACGGTATCGCCCAGATGTTCCAGGTCATCGAGAATGCTCGAATGATGGTGGGCACCAAGGCGACCGGAACACTGTCCACCGGCTATCTCAACGCCCTCGAGTACGCAAAAGAACGAATTCAAGGCGCAGACCTCACCGAGCTGACAAACAAGACCGCGCCCCGCGTGGCCATTACGCACCACCCCGACGTCCGACGCAGCCTGGCGATGCAGAAGGCCTACGCCGAAGGCCTCCGAGCGGTCTACCTCTACACCGCTGCACACCAGAATGCCGATGTCGCCGAGTTGGTTTCGGGTGCGGATGCCGAATTGGCGGCGCGGGTCAACGATCTGCTGCTGCCGATCGTCAAGGGCGTCGGCTCCGAGAAGGCCTACGAACTGCTCACCGAGAGCCTGCAGACCCTGGGCGGCTCCGGTTATCTTCAGGACTACCCCATCGAGCAGTACATCCGCGATGCCAAGATCGACACCCTGTACGAGGGCACCACGGCGATCCAGGCGCAGGACTTCTTCTTTCGAAAGATCGCACGCGACCGCGGCGTTGCACTCGCTCACGTAGCCGGTCGCATACGAGAGTTCATCGACAGTGAGGCCGGGAACGGTCGTCTCAAGGCCGAGCGAGTCCTACTCGAGACCGCCTTGACCGACGTGCAGGAGATGGCCGGGACGCTCACCGGGTATCTGATGGCTTCCCAGGACCAACCCTCCGAGTTGTACAAGATAGGCCTCGGCTCGGTGCGCTTTCTGTACGCGGTAGGCGACCTGCTCATCGGATGGCGCCTGTTGGTGCAAGCGGAAGTCGCGTTGGCAGCCTTGGACCGTGACGCGTCGGCAAAGGACCGATCGTTCTACCGGGGCAAGGTGGTGATCGCGTCGTACTTCGCCAAGAACATCCTGCCCATCCTGGCGTCGACCAAAGAAATCCTGGGTTCCCTGGACAACGAGATCATGGAACTCGAGGAAGACGCATTCTGACAACGTGCCATAGTGAAAGCAGCCCTGATACGTACATGCAGAACTGCGTGTGGACGGTGTCGATGCTCGATGACGGTCAGTGCCACCTCGCGCTCGACGCTGGACCACAGCCAAAGGGCAAGAGTGCAGGAACCAGTCCCCTGATCGGCGTCAGGGTCGTCGGGCCGCACATCGAACAGCCTGTACAGGAGTTGACGGCCCTGATCGCCGGCGAAGTCCAGGACGAGCTGGCCGGCGGATTTCCCTTTGTGCACTGGCCCATCGAGAAGGACCGACTCTTGATGCCGACATTGCGTGGCGGACGCGCGGTATGGGTGGTTCGCAGCGCTGATCGCATTGTCTCCGAGATCGGCGAACTCTGCCCGAGATGAGAATGCTTGCTGCGTGATTCAAACGTGGTCGTGAACCGGTGACGGAATCTTGTTGGAACGATACGAGTCTCCGCTCCGGTTCGGCCGCCAGAGACGCCAGTGTTTCGCGGACAACCGGAACGGGAGATGGTCTTGTAGGTGACGAGCACCGGACGACAACCGTTCGTCTGCAGGCAGGTTGAGCCACAGGGACAGTGAGGATGTCGCGTTGCCGAGGGTTGCGCGTATGCCTGACTCGCCGAGAATCCGGCCGTATCCATCTACGGCAAAACGGCCGAACGCGTCGGGGGTGATGTCGGGGTACGGCGCGCGCGTGTTGGGGTCGATCAGGCGTACGGGCGCGCTGCAGGTCAGTGCCGCCACAGAACGTCCGTGGGTTGTAACCGCATCGCAACCAACGAGGGCATCGAGCGCTTCGTTGACAGAACCAGGTGGGACGTTCCATTCGGTATGGGTTTGCGCTTTGTAGCGGGGCCCACCGAAGAGCTCGGTAGCGAACGATGACAACTGCGCGGTCGGCTCGGATGGCCCACTCTGGTAGATCTCGAACGTCCACGACGGCAACGACACTGGTTCGGTGCAGGATTCCAGGAACGTCTGCAGCCGCTGAAATGCAACATCGGGACGCTTGACTCGAAGCGAGTGTGCACCACCGGCGGACCCGGGCAACCCGTCGTATGTCACTACTTCCGGCAATCCGGCTTCCGGTGTCCGCGCCGTCACAGGTTAGCCAATCGCGAAATCACTACCCCGGCTGGTTCCTCCGTCGCGTGGCGATAGCCGGTGCCGGCCCACAGGTGCATTCGCTCGGGATCTGCCTGCGCAACAGCGGCTTTGCGCATCGGGTTGGTCAGGTGATGGATGGCCGGATACCCGATGGGCGCTTGTGCGTCGTAGCGATCGATGAACTCGTTCCGAAGTGCCCGTGCAGGACGTCCCGTGAAAGCTCTTGTGACGACCGTGTTCCCGCGTGACGTGTCGGCCAGAGCGGCCTTGTGCGGAGCCGAGGCACCACTCTCCTCGGTGCGCAGCAGTACGGTACCGACCACTGCCGCGTCCGCTCCGGCACGTAAGGCTGCAGCGACGTCGGCGGAGGTCGCCAGTCCACCGGCCGCCAATAGCGGAACCGACGTGCGGTGCCGGATCTGAGCGATCAGTTCGGTGATCGGTGTTTCTGCCGGAACCTGCAGGGGAGTGAGCGTTCCGGAGTGGCCGCCGGCAGCCGACGATTGCACGACAAGCAGATCGGCACCGGCGTCGACGGCAAGGAGCGCCTCTGCCTCCGAAGTCACAGTGAGGACGACAAGTGAACCGGCAGCGCGCAGCGCCTTGATGACGCCGGGTGCGGGAAAGCCGAAAGTGAAGCTGACCACCGGAACCGGGCTGGCCAGGAGCAGATCGATCTTGTCCTCGAAGTAGTCGTCGTCTTCGACCGGCTCACCGTCAGCCAGTGTGATGCCGTAGCGATCCGCCTCGACCTGGATCGCCCTGGTATAGGCACGGTAGGCATCGACGTCGACAGGCACCGGGTTGGGCGCAAAGACGTTGACACCGAACGACACTCCCTCGGCGCGCACGGTGTCGATCTGGTCGGACAGAGCCTGAGGCGTCTTGTACCCGGCGGCGAGGAATCCGAGACCGCCTGCGCGAGAGGCAGCAGCAACAAGTGCCGGTGTGGAAGCGCCGCCGGCCATGGGCGCTGCGATGACAGGGACCTTCAGGTCGAGATCGGTTGTGAGTGCGCTCATTCGAACATCTCCAGTCCTACGTCGGGTAGTGCTCCGGCGGTTTCGTCATCTGACATCAAAAACTACCTCCTCAGTCGAGGTGGCCGTCCGAGGGTCCGCATCGAGATCGGAAGGGAATCGGAACCGCAAGGCCGCGGCGGCCACTGCTGCGCACAGAACGACGGCCGCACCCAACAGCAGAGCGTCGCGATACCCGTCTCGCAGCAACGGAGTGACAACGAGTGGGCCGAGAATCTGACCGACGCTGTATCCAGCGGTCAGCAACGCCACGGCGCGTGGGAACTGCAGGTGCGCGCCGATTGCCAACACAATTGACCCGATACCAAGGAAGGTGACACCGAACAGGAAAGCTGAAATCAGTGCGGGGCCGACGCCTCCGATCACAGCAGGAAGCGCTATGCCCACCGCCTGAATCAACAGGGCAACGAGAAGCAGAGTCGGCCTCGACCAACGCAGGCTGAGCCAAGCCCACAGGGCGCACGAGGGAAATGCGGCCAGACCGACCACTATCCAAGCGCCGCTGCCGACCCATTCTGGAGCGGCGAGATCGATTGCGGCAACAAGGAACGTGCCCGCGATGATGTAGCCGATGCCTTCCAGGAAATAACTGATGAACAAGGCAGTGAACCCGCGTTGGGAACTGGGGGTTCCCGGCGCGTCCGGTGTGATGGCCGGACGCGGTTCCGGCGTCAATCCCCAGGCTGCGACCACACACACCACTGCAAGGGCCGCAGATGCCAGCCAGGCTGTACTCCAGGTACCGATGAAGCGGACGACGAACACGAGGACCCCGGACAGGGCGATACCCAACCCAACTCCGCCGAATCCCCATCCGGCCAGGAATTGGGACTGCCCCCGAAGGTGCGCGTGCAAAGCGCTGACGGCGATCATGAAGACGAGGGCACTGGCAATGCCTGCGACGAGCCGCAGGGCGATCCAGATGGATCCGTCGTGGGTAGTGGGCATGAGCGCCAAAGTCGCGATGAGGACCACCAACGACGTACGCATCACCGCTGCCGAGCGCACCACGCCGGGAATGAGGATTCCCGCGAGCGCGCCGATCAGGTACCCGATGTAGTTGGCCGTCGCCAGGGTGGCGCCGAGCGAGGCGGACAGACCGGCCTGCGTGTGCATCAACGGCAGGATCGGTGTGTAGACGAATCGACCGATTCCCATGCTCGCCGCCAGCGCAGCGGCAGCTTGGACAGCGTGCGCTCGCGGGGAGACGCCGTTGTGGACTGTGGTCATGGTCTTATCGTGTGCCCCGGCCGCGCCGGACCGCCACGACCGCTTTACTCCTGACTGATAGGCACAACCTCCCACCG
Source organism: Rhodococcus sp. AQ5-07 (assembly GCF_009707305.1). NCBI lineage: Bacteria > Bacillati > Actinomycetota > Actinomycetes > Mycobacteriales > Nocardiaceae > Rhodococcus > Rhodococcus sp. AQ5-07. The sequence goes on from NZ_CP046099.1 coordinate 4,539,268, forward strand.
CACGTAGCATGAAGGATCGTGGAGCTGCGTCAGCTGAGATATTTCGAGGTCGTCGCCGAGGAACTGCACTTCGGCCGAGCCGCGGCACGACTACTGATAGCCGGGCCGTCATTGTCGCAGCAGATCATGGCACTCGAACGCGACCTCGGCGTCAAGCTGTTCGTCCGCGACCGTCGTTCCGTCGCTCTGACGCCAGCCGGCGCGGCCCTGCTCCCGGATGTCCGTGCGCTACTCGAGAGTGCCGAGAATCTGCGACGCCGCGCGGAGCGTCTGTCCGGAGCGGAGCCCGTCCGGATCGGCTACGTCAATTGGATTCCCGCCGATCTGATCGCGCGTACCTCGGGGGTCGCGCAACTGCACGTCGACGCCTGGGTGGTGCCTTCCCACGCGCAGGCCGCGCGGGTAGCGGACGGCAGCCTCGACCTGGCGATCGCCTGGGTGCGGAAAACCGATGTCGCCCAACATGCTCTGAGCGCGAAACTGCTCGGTGCGGATCGGCTCTACGCGGTCTCCACCGGAGAGGACACCACACCGGTGCGGGCACGCGACGTCGTCGTACTCGTCGACGACGACACCACCTCCTGGTATTCGTGGAACGTCTACGCCGAAGAATTCGCTCGCGATACCGGCGCACAGATCCTGCGCATCAACGACGGTGGTATCACCGGTCCGGCATTCTTCGATCACGTCCGTGCCGTCGGCCGTCCGGTCGTCAACTCGCCCAAAGGGCAGACCATCACGTTGCCAAGCGATCTCACTGCACGTCCGGTGATCGACCCCGCGGCGATCTGGACGTGGTCACTCCTGTGCCGCGAGAACGAAACGCGCCCTGCAGTTCTCGCGGCCGTCGACGCTCTCACCCGCGGCGTCACTGATCTCGAAATCCACGAAGACGGGATATGGCTACCCATGGACGATCCTTACCGGAGGACTCGATGACACGACGCGCTATTCGAGTTTTCTGGGGACGACGGCCGGAATCGGTGCAGGCCGTGGCCTCCCGGTGGCGTCGGACGTTGGAGCAAGTCGAATTCCTGTTGCCCGAGGTGGTCGGCGGGTCGTGGCAACAGATCCATTCCACTGGACCTGCTACTGCCGTGACCGTCGACCAGTTGGCGCAGGTCCTCGAGAACGCGCAGGCCGCCGAAGACTGGTCGGATCGTCTGGGAATCGGATTGAGGCTCGCATCCAGTGGAGGGTCCGAATGGGGGCTCGAACTCTCCGGGTTGGCGGGCGGCGAACCTGAAATCGTCCTTCAGTCGATGATTCTTGCCGTCAGCGCGCCGGACACCGCCGAAGTTCCTGAGACAGACCTACTTCGGATGCTCGCCGCGGAGTGGGAACCGGACTTCGGAGACGTCACCGACGACAACATCCTCGACGCTCTCGAAGACGAGTCCGACTATCGCGTCGGTGATCCCGTGATCGGCCGAGTCGGCTACCTCTCGTCCGCTCGCGCTGACGCGATCCCGGATGACCTGGCAGCAGGCGTTGCCGCGTTACCGGGCGGCGGCGTGTTGCTACAGATCGGGGCCGTCTATGGGGTCGTTCGGGCGTACGAGCGCCTGCGCGAGACCGGCGCACTCGATCCGCTTCCGCGTCCACTGGACCGCGCAGTCCTCTGAAGACGGTTACCGTTCGTCGAGTTTGGGTAGCCCGGGCGTCGGAACGAACTCTCACCGCGGCACTACCGCCGAAAAATGAACCGAAAGGCCCACCGCATGGTTGACGTCACCCGCAAATTCACCGCCGAGGTACCGATCGAAAAGGCTGCGGCGTTTCTCCGCGACTTCGCCAATGCGCCGACGTGGGATCCGGGCACCGAGAGCTGCACGCAGATCTCCGACGGTCCTGTCGGCGTCGGAACCCAGTGGCACAACGTGTCCAAGCTGTTCGGCGTCACCACGGAACTGACGTACACGCTGGTGACCGACGAGCTGAATCACGTTGTTCTCGAAGGAAAGAACAAGACTGCCACCAGTACCGACGACATCACCTTGACTTCGGTGGGTCCGAACTCGACCGAGATCGAATATCACGCGAACGTCGAGTTCAACGGTGCCGCCAAGATTGCGTCGCCTCTCCTGAAGGCGGGATTCGAAGCCAAAGTGGCACCAGAGACGGTGAAGAAGATGACGGAAGCCCTCGAAGCTCTCTGACAAGTCCGTCAGGTTCTTGTCACTGTGTGTTGCCGCCGCTCGCGCCACCGTTGCGAGCTTCGATGGCATCGATGGACTTCGTGAACGACTTTCCCAGCACTTGGGTGCCGACGAGTCCGAGTACCGACGCCAGGAGTTTTCCCTTGAGGTTCTTGCCGTCCCGGACCACGACGGCATCGACATCGGTCAGGCCCGTCGGCTGCCGGGTCAGCGTGTAGGTATGGCTCGACGCCCCGCCCCACAGGTTGGAGTCGGTGGTTGTCATCACGACGCGGTGCGGGTCGGTCCAGTCGTAGTGCAGACGCTCCCAGATACCACTGGAGCCCTCGGTGACATCAGCATCGTGGGGTCCTTGTTGGTGCACTTTCAGGTAGCTGTCCGCACTGCGGCCGAAGATTTCCTCACGGCCCGGGCCGAAGTCGGTCAGGCCTGCAAGGACCTGTTCGGGCGTCGCAGTGGTCGTCTTGTGAAGATGGATCGTGGTCATGGCGCCTTCTTTCAACTGTGGATGATCCGGTGCTGAAAAAGCCGGGGAGTGACTCATCCAGCACACCACTCACACGAAATGAATGAAAGAGAATTGCTCGCCCCGTCTCGATCCGCTGTCTCGATCCGCTATTCGACGCCGCGCCGGCTGGCAGTGATTGCGCCGTGCGGCCTGTAACCGCTCCCCGTCCGGGTATGGGTCTCGATCACGTCGAAACCCGCTGTGACCAGCACCTCGGCGAGTTCGGTCACCGGCCATCGATAACCAGTCGTCGCGGCGTGATCGAAAGGCTCTACCGTTGCGCCTTCGAAGAAGCCGACTAACAATCCACCGCCTGGGCGGATCACGCGCGCGAATTCAGCGAGCGGTGCCTCGATATCTTGCGGGTGATGGTGAATGAGCGAGTACCAGGACAGCACGCCGCCCAGTGAATTCGTTCTCGCGCCCAATGCCTCGAAGCCCCCGACCTCGAAGGAAAGATCCGGGTATTGGTTGCGTGCTCGTTCGACGAACTCAGGCACGAGATCGATCCCGCTCACAGCCAGCCCGCTCTGGGCCAGGAAGTCTGTCCACTGCCCCGGCCCGCACCCGGCGTCGAGTACGGGGCCGGTCAAAGTGGCGGCCCAGCTGGTCACCAGGTCCCGATCAGATACGTGCGTCGAATCCATCGAGCCGAAGAGGTCCGCGTACTCCTGGGATCTGGCCGAATACGACTTTCGGACTACGTCGCGGCGCGTTGCACTCGAATTCTCCACGCCGTCAATAATTATCGATGTGCACGATTCCTTCGCCACAACTCGCCGAACCGAAGGTTCATACTCTGTTGAAGGCCTACGGTCACGACCGGAAACTGAGGTCACACGGTGGAAGAGAAAGAACTGGCGGCGAAGATCCGCGAACTACTCAGTGCCCGATCGGCCGAGTCGAGCATCTGCCCCTCCGACGTGGCCCGCGCAGCGGCACCCGACAATTGGCGTCCGCTGATGGACCCCGTCCGAGAGGCTGCCCGCCACATGGTGGCCGACGGCGAAGTACAGATCACCCAGGGCGGCGAAGTCGTCGACCCGGAATCCGTACGAGGTCCGATCAGGATTCGGTGGGCTCGTTGATCAACCGCGTGACTTCTGGCGGCACTGCTCTCGCAGCGTGAATCAGCGGAAACGGTCCAGATGCTCACGCAGGAACGCATCCAGGCTTCGTGGCTCACGCCCCAGGACACGTGCCACCGTGTCGGTGGGTGACTCCGGGCGCGAGACGGCAAGTTGCTGGATCTCCAGAATGTGCTCGGCCAGCCACGGAGGCATGTGGGCATGATCGACGAGGTTTTGCCGCAGTTCGTGCGGTGCCAGGTCGATATATTGGACGGGGCGATCGAGCATGCGGGTCAGAGAATCGGCGATGCCGCCGTAGCCGACTGCCTCGCTACCCGTCAGGACGTAGGTACCGCCGGCGAGGTCGGCGCGTGTGAGCACGGCCGCGGCGACGTCACCGATATCTCGGCAGTCGATCCAGTTGCACGGCGCGTCCCGCATCGCGCCCAGAATCACCCCTTGCGCAGCCACCGCCGGAGCCAGGAGCAACAGATTCTGCATGAACGCATAGGGGCGGAGCAGAGTGTGGCGGATCCCGGATGCGCGCAGGTGTTCGCCGACGGCATGGTGGCCGCGGGAGAGAGCGATAGGGGAGTCGGCCGCGGCGGCGGGATCGGAGATCTTGACGATGTGTTCGACGCCGCTCTCGGCGGCTATGTCGATCACACGCGTTTCAAGCTCGACCTGTTCGAGTCCGTTGGCCATGGCGAGGAAAAGTTGTTCAGCCCCTTCGAAAGCCGTGCGTAGCGAAGTTGAGTCTGCGGCATCGGCCGACACTACTTCGACCAAACCGTCGGCCAAATCGCCGAGGTGGGCGCGCAGCCTGTCCGGGTCGCGGGACAGCGCTCTGCTCGGCACACCCGAGGATGCGAGACTGCGTAGCAACGCGCCGCCTGTGGTTCCGGACGCTCCCATGATGACGATCATCTTGTTCCTTTCGGTCTTCCCCGCGAAGCCGGGGATCTTTGACATGTGTTGTCTGTCATGGATTCTGACGGCGCCATCGCCAGCTGACGATGACGGCAGCCACAGCGGCAGATATCGGTAGATCGAGTTGCAGGCGAGCAAGCCGAGCGGTGTCGACCACACTCGTGTGAGCTGGTAGCCAACGGGAGGCGAACCACCCGACGAGGCCAGCAATTGCAGCGGCTCCGACGGCAAGAATTGCCGCCACCATGATGCGAGGCAGGGCCGTGGTCCACGGCCGTGACCTCCCGCGACGCTGCAGCCAGGAGCCGATCAGCAACGCCACCACTGCCGACGTGCCCGCAATGGACGTAAATGCCGCCATCGTGAGGCCCGGTTGGCCGGATGCGACTCCGCCCGCACCCGCCATCAGCGCAGGGGCAAGGTAGGCGACCAGCACCTCTCTCCACAGGGTGAAAGGTCGTGCGGCGCGACGATCGGTAACCGGGACGCGTCGATTGGAATCGGTTATCTCCCTTTTGTTTTCGCGACGGATCGGCGGGGTGAGTCCGGACATGAAGGAGACCAACTTTCCGATTTTAATTAGGTGGCTAACTATTTGGGCATGGAGAGAGAAGCCTTTGTCGAGAATTGGCGACGATTCGAATCGCTACACGAATGCCTGGAATCCCGGCCGACTACTCCGCAGTCAGCGCACCGATACCGCGAACGACCCGCGAGAGCAGATCCAGAAAAACCGCACGCTCGTCGACAGTGAGCTCGTCGACCATTTCCTCGAGACGAGCAAAGTGTTCGGGCGCCATGTCACGTAAACGCTGAGCGCCGCGAGCAGTCAGGACGACCACCGCACCACGCCCGTCCTCCGCGGACGGACGCCGAGCGACCAAACCCTCCTGCTCGAGGCCGTCGACCAGCCCGGTCACCGTGGCTCGCGAGACGCCGAGATCAGCGGCCAGTCGCGAGGGAGATTTCTCCCCGTCGTGGTCTTCCAGATCCGCAAGCAATCGGTAACGGCCGGTCGACAGTCCATACCTCGCGAAGTGAACCTCGGTTGCTCGACCGAGCCGCGCGCCCGCCGAGATCAGCCGCACCGCAACCAGCACCGCCTGCGGATCGGACCCGAGGCCGTAATGCTCCAACTGCCGCCGCGCCTGATCCAACGTGGGTGAGTCGTGATCGGTTCCGTCCACTGCCATGCAACTAATATGGCACCTAACTACATTCTGGTCAACCCTTCACCAGAGCGAGTGTCAACGCTGCCTAAGCCGTGCGCGAGTTGCAACAGGTCCAGATCGGCGTGACTGCGAGCCAGAACCTGTATGCCCATTGGCAGCCCCTCAGAATTGAAGCCTGCAGGCAGGCTGATGGCCGGCACGCCGAGAAGCGTTGCGATTGTTGCAACCTCCATCCACCGGTGGTACGACGACATGGCCCTGCCGTCGATCGATGTGGGCCAGTCCATTTCGATGTCGAACGGAAACACCTGGACACTCGGTAGCACGATGAAGTCGTACGTATCGAAGAGAGTCAGGAACGCGTTGTACATCGCGGTGCGCTTCACCGAAGCCTCGTAAACGTCCAGCGCCCCGATGGGCGGACGCCCATCCGTTCCATCGACCAGGCCCTCCACCTCATATCGAGCTTCGGGCTTGAGCGCCGCCCGCGTGACCGCGTTGTAGTAGAGAGGGTACAGCTGAGAGCCGGCGAGCCAGTGCCGGAACGTCAGCCACAGCGGCCAGAGATCCTCATTTCCGTTGAACCCGCCCGCTTTCGGCAGACCATGTTGTGAATCCATCTCGATTCCAAGCGCTTCGAAGATCGGTAGTGATGATTCACAGAGATCGAGCACTCCCGACTCCATCGGGAGATACCCACCGAGGTCACCCATCCACACTGCCCGTGCGCCGGAGAAATCTCGCTCCAACGTCGACGCCAGGCCTCCGTCCGAGTCGATGGACAACGGAGTGCGCGGATCGTATCCCGACATCGTTTGCAACAACATCGAGAGATCTGTAGCGGTGCGCGCCATCGGTCCGGGAACCCCCGCCTGTTGCACGAACACATCCGGCCCCTTCGCGGGTACGCGGCCGAAGGATGGACGAAGTCCGAGAATGTTGTTCCAAGCGGCTGGATTTCGAAGTGATCCCATGAAATCACTGCCGTCCGCTACCGGAACCATGTGGAGAGCCACTGCGACGGCAGCACCACCGCTACTTCCGCCCGCCGATCGGCTCGGGTCGTAGGCGTTGCCGGTTGCACCGAAGATCTCGTTGTAGGTGTGTGAGCCCAGACCGAATTCCGGAACATTGGTCTTGCCGACGAAGATCGCTCCCGCGTCCCGTATTCGAGCAACGTGAATCGAATCACTTTGCGCTGCAGGAATGTCGAACTCACCCCGAAAGAACCCGCGAGTCGTCTTGAATCCCGCCACATCGGCAGTGTCCTTGACCGCATGAGGGAACCCGTGCATCCATCCCATATCCTGGCCATCGGCCAGGAGCTTGTCGTGCTCTTGTGCCTCCTGCACCAATTCCTGTCGTGGGCGAAGACTGACAATCGCGTTGACCGAAGGGTTCACGGACTCGATCCGGTCGAGATAGGCATTCATCACCTCCTCGCATGACACTTGCCGATCATGAATTGCCGCCGACAAATCGGATGCGTCGAGTCGAACGATCTCGTTTCCAACGGGCAAAGTGGGCTGTGAAGACTTCAAGTGATGCTCCTCGAGTCGGTGCTGATCAGTAGTTCGGTGAATTGGAGCGCGGGCCGGTTTACATCGGTACCGCCACAGGGGATTCCCCGATGCGACTGAAGTGCGTCAGCCGTCCACTCAGGCGCTGTTCGGACGTCTCTCTCAGAGAGGAGACCAGCGCGGCACGTAATGACTGGCCGACGCGTTCACAGAATTGGTCAGGTTCGTCGGCGGCATCGGGATACTCGGGTATCACCGCATGCACAATGCCGTCTGCCAGTAGATCTGTTGATCGAATGTTCTGCGCCGAGACCATCTCCGGCGCATGGACGATGTCGCGGTAGATGATCGCGCTTGCACCTTCCGGCGGTAGCGGGGACAACCAACTGTGCTGAGCGGCGAGAATGCGGTCCGCCGGCAACAGCGCCAGTGCGCCTCCACCCGCCCCCTGGCCGAGGAGCAGCGATACCGTCGGCGTCCTCAGCGCCAGGAGTTCTGCCAGGCACTTCGCAATTTGGTTCGAAAGTCCGCCTTCCTCAGCTTCTTTCGACAGATTCGCGCCGGGTGTGTCGATGACTGTCACGAGCGGCAGGTCAAGCTCTCGGGCAAGGCTGATTCCCCGGCGCGCCTGACGCAGCGATGCCGGGCCGAACGACTGTTGTCCGGTCTGGGCACGGCGATCCTGCCCGAGCAGAACGCACGAGATGTCCCCGAAGCGGACCAACGCAAGAATCAGAGCGGGGCTCTGTTGGCTTTGCCCGGTTCCATTCAGGAGCACCATGTCTGAAGCTGAATGGCCAAGTAGCTCGCGGACGCCCGGCCGTCCGGAACGGCGGGACGCAAGGACCGTTTCCCAGGCGGGTGTCGCGGGGTCACTGACATTCGGAAGCGCCAGTCCGCGCTCGTCAAGTGTCGGGCGCGAGGTCAAAACCCGCAGTAGCACGTCCAGTGTCTCCGCGAGCTTGTCAGGAGAGCACACTGCATCCACCAGCCCGTGCGCGTGGAGGTTCTCGGCCGTCTGGACCCCAGGTGGAAACGCGACGCCGTACAAAGTTTTGTACACCCTGGGACCGAGGAACCCGATGAGCGCCCCGGGCTCCGCGATCGTCACGTGACCGAGCGAGCCCCAGGAAGCGAAAACTCCACCTGTGGTGGGATTTCGGAGATACACCAAGTAGGGAAGGTGGGCTTCCTTGTGCGCGGTGACAGCGGCGGTGATCCTGACCATCTGAAGGAACGCCGTCGTTCCCTCCTGCATCCGTGTTCCACCGGAAACCGGCAGGGCGACAAGGGGTAGTGCTTCTCTCGTCGCCCGCTCGATGGCATCGACGAGGCGTCCGCCGGCCGCTACACCGATCGACCCCGCCAGAAATCCGAACTCACAGATCAGTACCGCGACTCGGCGTCCACGTACCGTTGCGGACCCGGTCATCACGGACTCGTCCAGTCCGGTCCGCTCGCGCGCCGCGGCCAGTTCGTCCGTGTACGCACCACGCGCCATGCTCTGACGGACACTCGAATCCCACGACTCCCACGAGTCAGGATCAAACGTGAGATCGATCAACTCGTGTGCCGTCAGACGATTCATTGCCTTGCTCTCCTAGCCATTTCATGATTTCTTCGCCATCCGCACCGAGCACAGGAGGCGGTCGATGTGCGGTTCGGGTGACCTCACTTCCGTCAGGATCGAAGAACCGCAACGGTGGTCCCGGGATGGTCAGCCTCCCGAGCGTTCGATGATCGACGTCGACGAGGAGCCCCTGCGAGCGGGTCTGTTCCCACTCGTAGACCTCACGCAGGTTTCGGACTTTTCCTGCCGGAACGCCGGTGGCCTCCAGCTTCGTCAACAGTTCTTCGGTCCCGTAGGCCCCGAAGACCGCTTCGACCAATTCGTTGACCTTCTTACGGTTCTCGACCCGTTCCGGGTTGGTCGCCATACCGTGTGTATCCGGGTCGATCCAGAATCCGTCGCAGAAACGTTTCCACAGACCTTCACTGCCGACTGCGATCTGTACAGCACCGTCTGCCGTCGGAAATAGTCCGTACGGACAGATCGACGGATGATGATTGCCCTGAGCCTCGCCGATCTCCCCTGCGACGGTCCATCTCGTCCCCTGAAAAGCATGCACCCCGACAACACTCGCCAGCAGGGAGGTTCGGACAACTTGTCCCCTGCCCGTCACCTCCCTCTCTCGAAGTGCTGCAAGAATTCCGAACGCTCCGTGCACTCCCGCAAGGAGATCGGCGATAGGAACGCCGACACGTTGTGGGTCATCGGGTGACGAACCGGTCAGAGACATCAATCCGGCTTCACCTTGGGCGATCTGGTCGTACCCGGCGCGACCACCTTCAGGACCGTCATGGCCGAATCCGCTGATCGACAGCACGACCAGTCCGGGGTTGATCTCCGCTAACCTTTCCATCGGGAATCCCAGGCGGTCCATCACGCCGGTGCGAAAATTCTCGATCAGAACGTCGGCGCGTGCGATCAGGGCTGTGAGAGTTCGACAACCGTTCTCGGACTTCAGATCCAAGGCGATTGATTCCTTGTTTCGGTTTGCCGACAGGAAGTACGTCGATTCACGTTCGCCACGGGCGGGGTCGACAAAAGGTGGACCCCACCCACGCGTGTCGTCTCCACCGTCAGGTGTTTCGACCTTGACGACGCGCGCTCCAAGATCCCCGAGCATCATGGCCGCATGCGGACCGGCCAGTGCCCTGCTCAGATCCACGACGACTGTACCTGCAAGCGGTCCTTGATAATTCGGTGTCACTGCTGCTTCTGCCGGCACTGCCAAATCCTCTCGGGCGATGGGAGACCTGCTCCGTATCTGTGAGCTAAACACTGGAAGGAGAGAGGGATTCGGAAACTTCTCCAGCAGCAGTGAGGTCCTTTCCTTTCGACTCGGGCAGGAAGAAGATCACGGTAGCGACCGAGATCGCCATCAGAACAATGGCGTACCAGTTGAAGACGCCGGGAATTCCCTTGTCGGCGAAGAAAGCCTGGAGATACGGCGTCGTGCCACCGAAAATTGCGACGGCAAGGGAAGTCGGCAATCCGATTCCCACCGCACGCATGCGAGTCGGGAACATCTCGGAGAACACAGCAGGACCGATGGACACGGTGCCGGCCATGAATACCAGGGCAATTGCCATCGCCACGAACAACTGCCACGCCTGCCCCCGAATGATGGAGGTGAGCGGAAACAGCAAGGTGATCATCATGATTCCCGAGAAGATCAGAACCGGGCGCCGGCCGACGCGATCCGAGACGGTTCCCCAAACAGGCAGCATGATGATGAACACCACGTTGGCGGCGGCTCCCGCCCACATTGCTCCCGATGGATCCACGCCGTGGACACTGATGGCATACGCCGGAGTTGCCACGGCCCACACGTAATAGTTGACCGTCGATCCAACCGTCATGGCGGCGACTCGCACCAGCAGGCGACGGTGTTCACGGATCTGCGACCACAGCGAGGGCTTGGCCTGCTGCGATTCCGACTTCTGTGATTTGGCAGATGATTCGAAGATCTCTGTTTCCTGCAACCGTGATCGCAAGTACAGCGCGAACAGTCCGAAGACACCGCCGAGCACAAACGGAATTCGCCAACCGTAACTGCTCATTTGGGCGTCGGTGAGGATTCCCGAGAGGACCGCCGCCAGAACTGCGCCGCAGATGATGCCGATGGTTCCGGAGAAGTAGATCAAGCTGGCCCACAAGCCACGCTTCTCTCGCGGCGCCATCTCCGAGATATACGTATTGGCCGAAGGCAACTCTCCGCCATGAGCAAGACCCTGGATCATTCGACACGTCACCAACACGACGGCAGCCCAAGCCCCGATCGTCTCGTGCGTTGGGGTCAGTCCGATGATCAGACTCCCCACTGCGGCGAGTCCGACTGCCACCGTCATCGAAAACTGTCGGCCACGGCGATCCGCGATCAATCCGAATAGCACTCCACCGAAAGGACGAGCGACGAACCCGACAGCGAAGACTCCAAAAGTCTTCAGCAGATCGGACATCGGGCTTCCGCTGGCAAAGAACTGTGGCGCGAAGAACACCGCGAAAAGCGCGTAGATGTTCCAGTCGAACCACTCCATCGCGTTGCCGGTGCCGATTCCGAACAGAACCTTGAGGTTCTTCTTCCTCGACGAGGGCGGTGTGGTTTCTTTGTGGTGATCGCTCATCGTGTGCCTCCAGCGGTGACGGCCAACTTTTCGACGGCCAGTGCCGAATAGACCGAGGCCGCATCCCCGAGCACACCCTCGAAGAACTGTGCACGCGGCGAATGGTTTGTCGGAGCAGCGACCGGATCGCAGCCCGGCATTGCAGCTCCGAGCCCGATGAACGCTCCCGGGACTCTGTCCAAGACATAGGAGAAGTCCTCGGAACTACTTGTCGGCCTTGGCGATTCCAGGTAATGCTCCTCGCCGAGCAATTCGCGGATCACGCCCTCACTGAACGCAACTTCCTCCGCATTGTTGACGGTCAAGGGGAACTGGGCACGGAAGTCGATGTCCACCTCTACGCCGTGCGCGGCGGCAATGCCCTCCAGTCCACGGCGAATCACTGCGCCGAGTTGTTCCTCGTTCTCAGCCGACCAGTGACGGACGGTGGCACCGAAATGTGCGGAATCGGGGATCACGTTGTTTGCCGTGCCCGCATCCACGACACCCACGGTGATGACAACCGGATCGAATGCGTCGAAATCCCGTGTCACGATGACCTGCAGCGACGTGATCATCTGCGCCGCAGCCGTGATCGGGTCCTTCGCGCGGTGCGGCGACGAACCGTGACCGCCCGCGCCCCGCACCGTCACGTCGAGCGTGTGCGACGCCGACATGATCGGCCCCGGCCTACTCACGAAGAGTCCGGCCGGGATCCCGTTGGCCATGACGTGCAGTCCGTACGCGTAGTCGGCACGGCTCCCTGATGCATCCAACACGCCCTCGTCGATCATGTTCTTGGCCCCACCCCAGCCCTCTTCACCGGGTTGGAACATGAACACGACGTCACCGGCCAAGTGATCGCGGTGATGTGAGAGCAGCCTTGCCGCGCCGACCAATGCGGTTGTGTGCAAGTCGTGTCCACACGCGTGCATGGCTCCGTTCGTGGAGGCGAAGTCCACCCCGGTGCGCTCGTCGACCGGAAGCGCGTCCATGTCGGCTCGCAGCAGCACCGTCGTCGTATCGCCTGAATCCCTTGCTGCACCTCGCAGAACGGCTGTAACCGAGGTGCTCGAAGTTCCGGTGGAGATCTCGAGTGGGAGACCCTGCAGCGCTTCGAGCACCCGCTCCTGGGTTCGTGGCAGCTCGAGACCGATCTCCGGCTCACGGTGTAACTTGTGCCGCAGCGCGACGAGGTCGCCCTGCATCTCGTCTGCGTCATCTTTCAGGTTCACAGAATTTGGCCTTTCATTGGCAGGGGAAGACTCGCGAAGTTCCGGAGACAGACGCAGGTGCGATCTGCAGTTCTTGCAGCCCGGCACGGTGTGTCGTAGGTAACGATCTAGATAGCTATGATGAAGCTTCCCTTAGGAATGATCGAGAATTCGCAGGAATTTCGCATGAGTGATGAACCAATGAAGGAATTCGACATGCTCGACGCGGCGGACCAGGCAATGGTTCACGCTTTGCAGATCAACCCGAGGGCAAGTTGGGCGCAGATCGGGAAAGCTCTCGAGCTCGACCCGGTGACGCTGTCGCGTCGATGGATCCGTCTGGTCGACCGCGGTGCAGCGTGGATAGGGTGCAATCCTGGCCCGATCCTGGCCGCCTCCGGTCTGGGAAACCTTGCCTTCGTGGAAATCGACTGCGTCAACGGCAGCGTGCAAGCCGTGGCGCACGCGCTCAGTGAGCAGCGGATGGTGACCGGCATCGAACACGTGACGGGCGCACGAGATCTGCTGGTCACGGTGATGGTGACGGATTTGAGCGTCCTGTCGCAGTGGGTCACCGAGGAGTTGGGTGCCATTGCCGGCGTCGTATCGAGCCGCATCCAGCTCGCCGGGACGATCTACACCGGCGGTAGTCGGTGGAGGTTGCGTGCGCTGAGTTCGAGTCAGGCAGATGCGCTGGCCGCAACGCGCATCACGGTCGATCACCACGGCGCATTTCGGCCGACAGACATGGACCGACGCATCATGGTTGCACTGTCGGTGGACGGACGCGCCTCGTACACCGAGTTGGCCGAGGAATGTGGCGCCAGCATCGACACGATTCGACGACGCGCGCGGCGCCTCTTTGCCGCTGGAATGGCACGACCCCGCTGCGAAGTGGCCCGCCCCCTCTCCGGAAGCCAAGTGACCGTCATCCTCTGGGCCCAGGTTTCACCGTCTCAGATCGGCCATGCTGCACTGACGATCTCGGCTATGCCCGAGGTCCGCCGGTGCACGGGGGTCACTGGTCGCGACAACTTGCTGATTGTCGCGTGGGCACGGTCCGTGGACGACGCGCAACGGCTCGAAGGTCGGTTGTGCGAAGCACTACCCGGGCTCTCGATCGCAGATCGCGCGATCTCGCTGTGGACGATGAAGCTCAACGGTCATCTACTCGACGAGCGAGGGTACCGCGTGGGAGCGGTACCGATCAGCCCCGGTGAACCGGCCCGTCGCAGTGTGGAACCTTCCAGCTCGATCTGAATGTTGCGCTCTTCGAAAGCCCTTGGAAAGCAGGACGATCAACTCTTTGCGGTACCGGACAATCCGAGCGCAGTCGGCAGTATGTGATCGACCAGCATGTCGACGATGCGTTCAGCTTCGTCGGGATCGAGGACGGTCGCGAACCGGACGGTCGAACCGGCGATGTGATTGCAGGTGAAGACAAGCTGATCGACGTCGTACTGCATGGACTCCGGCACGACACCCCGGATCACGTCAGCGATGAGAGCACTGGTCTGACGCGTGTTCTCCACATCGATCCGAGCGAGATCGGGGTTTGCGACGGCGGCTGACCACACCGCCGCGTACGTGGTGTCGTCGCGGAAGATCTGCCAGTAACCGCGGACCACGGAACTGATGACTTCGCGAGCGTCTTGCACCGTCCCGGCGGGAGCAATCGATTCGATGAGCCTGGCACGCACCAGAGTTTCGTATCGCTCGAGCAGCGTCTGCACGATGGCGGTCTTTCCCGGAAAGTACCGGTAAATCGACGGGAGCCGAAGGTCTGCTGCCGATGCCAGTTCACTCATGGTCATGGCGTCGATTCCGTCGCGCGCGATGAGCTCTGCCGCACAGTCCAAGATGGCCTCGACGCGCGCCTTGCTGCGCTGCTGTTCCGGGAGGCGACGGGAGGGAACGGCGTCGGGCGTCATCGTGCAGTCTCCGTCATGGATACGAGAATATACGGCCTTCACCGCTTGACATGACAGAGTGTCACGTTCACCATATGTGAAAGGTTCTCACGTATCGGTTCGATTGTTCGCCGGTGCGCTGACGATCCACTTCGATTAGTTCGGCCTGACATCGCCGACGACCCAATCAAGTTGACACACAAGAGGAGTCAAGACGTGTTGGAAAACGGTGTGCCAATCGACCAGGTACTGGCGGAGCTTGCCGAACGGCATCGAATGGATGATCCGTACGCAGATCGCCCGGGCATGGTCAACATGTACAACACTGGTCTCGACACCGTCGAGAAGGTCGCAACGGACGCCTTCGGAATGTACATCCATGTGAATCCCCTTTACTCGTCGACGTTTCCGAGTGTTTATGCGTTGGAGAAGGAGTTGGTCCGCGCCGCGAACGACATGCTGCACGCACCCAACGACGCCACCGGCAGCTGGACCATGGGTGGCAGCGAAAGCATCATGATGGCCACGAAGGCTGCCCGAGACGGGGCGAAGAACATCACGCGGCCGAACATGGTGCTTCCGATCTCGGCCCATGCGGCATGGTGGAAGGCAGCGCACTACCTCGGCGTCGAAGCTCGAACCACGACGGTGGATCCGGAGACGTACAAGGCCGACGTCGCTGCAATCAAAGCGGCCGTCGACGAGAACACGATCTTCGTGGTTCTGTCGGCCCCCCAGTACGGCCAGGGCGTGATCGATCCGATCGAAGAGATCGGTAAGTTCTGCCTGGAACAGGGGATTCGCCTGAACGTCGATGCCTGCATCGGCGGTTGGGTTCTTCCGTTCGCTGAACGCCAAGGATGCGAAATTCCGCTGTGGGACTTCAGAGTTCCCGGCGTCAGCTCGATCACCGTCGACCTGCAGAAGTACGGGTACACGAACAAGGGATGCTCGCTCGTTCTGTATCGCACTCGCGAACTGCGTCTTCCGCAGTTCTTCGCACACGCGAATTGGACTGGCTACCCGATCGTCAACTCCACGGTAATGAGTTCGAAACCAGGCGGGTTGCTCGCCGCAGCATGGTCGATCGTCAAACACATCGGTGACGACGGCTACATGCATCTCGTCGAGGAGGGTCTGCGGATTCGCCGGGAACTGGAAGCGGGGGTCGCCGCGATACCCGGGCTGCGAATCATGGGGAAGCCCGAATCCACACTCGCTGCAATCACCACCGATCCAGACGCGGACGAGGGCGTCGACTTCTTCCTCTGGATCGACGAACTCGCGAAGCGGAACTGGACCATGCAGCCGCAGTTGACGCAGCCCGGCGTTCCTCCGAGCATCCATTTCACGATCGCGAAACAGCACGGTAGTTACATGGCCGAGTTCATCGAGGTCATGCGAGAGGCCTTGGACGCAGCGCGCCTTCGTGATCCCTTGATTCCGGCGGAGCGCCTCGCCGAGATTCACGCCCTTCCGGCGGACACGACCTTCGCCGACATCGTGCCCATCGTGATGGAGAGCTTCGAGGACGGGAAGCCGTCGACGAAGACTCACCTCGTGCTCGACGCCTTGCCGATGCCGCTGAGAGAGATGGCGATGCTCGCGTACTTCGACGCACTCACGTGAGCCGGCGATCAGTTTCGATCGACGAGACAACAACTCGGTCATACCGCGACTTCAAAGACCTCCTGTTCACTCGAAGGAGATCGTTGGTGGATCCGGACAGAGCGGATGAGAACGAGCCTGACTATCGATTCACTCTGGCGAACGAGCGAACTTTTCTTGCCTGGATCAGGACTGCATTCGGCCTTCTGGCAGGTGGCGTGGCGATCGATCAACTGATTGCACCGTCACCGGCCAGGACCGCAATCTCGATTGCATGTCTGTCGATGGCGACAGTGCTCGCGACCGGCGCCTATACCCGTTGGCGCCGTGTGCAACGCGCGATGCGGCAAGACAAGCCGCTGCCGAAGTCCGCGCTGATGCCGGCAATCGCTTGCGCCAGTGGGATGATCGCTGTTATCGCGATGCTGTCGATGGCTCTGCCATGAACGGCGTCACAGCTCGCGATCCCGGACTTCAACTGGAGCGCACGGCATTGTCCTGGCGGCGAACTGCTTTGGCATCTACATCCATCGCCGCTCTGTTCATCCACCAGGCCGCGAAGGAAGGATGGAAGGCATCTGCGATCGTCCCTCTCCTGGCCACCTTCACCTTGCTCGGGACGGCGTGCGCTGCATTCATACGGGACCGAACATTGCGGAGTGGATGCGTAAGACTTTCTCGATCAACGGCATTCGCGGTTTCTTGCGCAACCGCAGCTACGGCGGTCGGCACAGCGGCAATACGCATTGTCGGCACGTAGACGGACCGCTGCCGTCGGAGGCCGTCTACGTCCGAGGGTTCGGATGCTCATTCGGATACGGCAGGACCTTCTCGAGGGCGAGCCCTATCGCAAAGGCCGTGTGGTCGTCGTACGGCCGCGTAACTATCTGTGTACCGGTGGGGATTCCGTTCCGAGCGAAACCGGTGGGGATTGTCAGCACCGGGCAGCTGCTCAGGATGTTGAAGGTGATGGCCAGGACAGCCTCGAGGTAGAACTCCAATTCTGTTCCAGCCACATTGATTCCGTGCCCGACGTAGTCGTCGCCGGCAAGAAAGCCCTCCGTCACCACTGCCGGAGTGATCAACGCGTCATACGTGTCGAACAGGGATCCGATCGACGAATAAAGTTCGGCTTCGATCGCGAGTCCGTCCAGGAAAGTCGCGTCACCACGGGTGCGGCGTGCCCATCGCGCGAATTCCTTCGCGTACTCCGTGACCTTGTCGGGGTGCGCGGACGCTTCGGCGGAGATCGATGCACCGAACACGTGATCGTAGTGAATGGCGGCCGCACGCATGATTGCAGCGCGTGACAGGTCGACTTCGATGATCTCCGCGCGTGCGCCCAGCGCAGTGAGGGTGTCCACCAACTTGGCGGTGTTGGCGGCAACGTCCGGATCAACCGGCCAGTCACCCAACGCGGGGATCACGGCGATACGCATTCCTGTCAACGAATGCGTTGCGAGGCCGGGCAGCGGCGATGCCGGCACATGCGAGGCAATGTCAGTGGAGGTCGGTCCCGCGATGACCGACTGCATTGTGAGGCAGTCACTTACGGTGCGAGCCATCGGACCGCAGTGGCAGTAGCGATCGAGATTGAAGGGCGGATCGACGGGGACACGGCCGTGCGGTGGCTTGAACCCGACAATTCCGTTGAGTGACGACGGAGTTCGGATCGATCCTGCAACATCGGAACCGGTAGCCAAGTGCGTCATACCGGTGGCAAGTGCGACTGCCGATCCGCCGGAAGACCCGCCGGAGGAGTATTTCGTGTTCCACGGATTGCGAGCGACGCCCCACAACTCGGACTGTGTGAACGCGGCCGAGGAGAATTCCGGGGCCGTCGATCGCGCGTGGACGATGGCACCGGCGTCGACGATCCGCTGCACGAAAGTCGAAGTGTGGGTGGCGATCAAGTCCTCATAGACCTTGGACCCTTGAGTCCACGGTTGGCCTTGTACCGGTTCATCCTCTTTCACCACAACGGGAACACCGGCGAGCGGAAGGCTGACATCCGAACCGCGGACGTAGTGGCGTTCCGCTGACTTCGCTTGCGCCCGTGCCGCATCGAAGAAAGTGTGTCCCACTGCATTCAAGGTCGGGTTGAGCGCCTCGATACGTTCGATGGTGGACTCGAGTACCTCCACCGGAGACAGCGATTTGTCCCGGTAGCGTTCGAGCATCTCGGTCACATCCATGAAGGTTGAAACGGGTGTCTGGCGCATATCTGTTGTCCTGCCTCTATGAAGGTTTTGTGTAGGCGGCTAGGTTGTCAGTTCGTGCTTTGCCACGACGGGATTGCGGAATGTGGCGAGCAGCATTGCGAGAGTGGCGATTCCCGCGGCTATCCAGAAGACCGTTTCGGAACCGGAGTGGTCATGAATGCGTCCACCCGCGAACGCGCCGAGGGCGATGCTTGCATTGAAGACTGCAACCCACAGAGCCGCAGCGGCCTCTCGGTGAACGGGAGCTGCTTGTGCGATCCATGTTTGAGTACTCACCGATACACCACCGTAGAAGAGGCCCCAAGCCGCCATGAGCAGAGCAGCTGTGATCAAGGTGGTAGCCGAGATCGGGAACAGGGCAAGGGTGATCGCTACTCCCGCGCTGAGGATGACGACCACAGTCTTCGGAGACTTGGTGGCAGATGGCCCGGCTATGAAGTTGCCGACAACGCCCAGAACCCCGTAGATCAAGAGCATCGTGCCGATCTGCGCAGGGTGCAATCCTGCGAAGAACTCCAGCCCCGGACGCACATAGGTGTACGCCGCGAAATGAGCGGTGACGATGAGCGCGGTAATCGCGATTCCGACCCGGACTCCCGGGTTCCGAAAAGCCACCGCGAGACTCCCGAGCGACAAAGCTTGATCAGCTGGCATCACGGGTAGGACAGCGAACATGGCGAGCGCGATCAGCGTCGCGGCGCAGCTGAGAGTCCAGAATGCCACGCTCCACCCGGCCGCTGCTCCGATATACGTCCCCGCAGGGACACCGAGAACTGAGGCAACCGCGATTCCGCTGAAGATGATCGTGGTCGCCAACCCGACGGATCTGGAACCCACCAATTTGGGTGCCAGGCTAGCGGCGAGTGCCCAGACTCCGCCCATGCTCACACCGAGTAGGACGCGAGCACCAGCGAGGACAGCGAAGCTTGGTGCGAGAGCCGTGAGGGCGTTCGCCGCTGCGACTACAAACATCAGGACGATAAGCGTCGACCGACGATCGAAGCGCCGGGTCACGATGGGCACGAACGGGGCAGTGGCCGCTGCCACCAATCCGGTAATGGCCAGTGAGAGCCCGATGGTCCCTTCGCTTTCCACCAGGTCAGCACCGATCGGGGTGAGTAGCCCGACCGGCATCATCTCTGCCGCGACAACGATGAAGGTGGACGCTGCGATCAGGGCGACCGCAGCCCAGTGGTTCTCGATGGTGTGTGCGTGGGTTGAGGACGTGGGCGCGGGGCTGTTCTGCCCGGGCGCGGAATGTGGCATGTAACCAGAGAAGCTCCCGCACGCCCAAGTATCAACGGCGATTCGCTCATCCAACCATTAGCTCAATTCATCGATGAGCCATGATGGAGTGGTCGAATGAGTCGAGGGTCGGAGTGAAAATGTCGGAGCCTCCGATGCGTGAGATCGAGTGTTTCCTCGTTCTCGCTGAAGAACTGCACTTCGGTCGCACCGGCGAACGACTGTTCATCTCCCAGGGCCGAGTCAGTCAGCTGATCAGCGGGTTGGAGCGTCGTATCGGCACCAGCCTGGTGGCGCGCACCAGTCGCCGCGTACACCTGACTGAATTCGGCGCCGAATTTCTTGCGTCGTTGGCTCCCGCGCATCGTGCGCTTGTCGGAGTAATCGAGGACGCTCAGTCACGAGCACGCAACATGCCGACGCCGCTTCGGGTGGGTTTCCAAGGAGCAATTTACGATTCGATCGCGGCTGCTGTCTCTCGCTTCGAGATACAACATCCGCAAACTTGCGTGACCATCAAAGAATTACCCCTGGGTGATCCGTTCAGTGATGTACTCGCCGGGCGAATCGATGCGGCAGTGGCACTTCTCCCCGTAGATGAGCCCGAGCTGACAACCGGGCTCGTCTTTTCTCGACAGCCCCAGACCCTGGCCGTCTCAGTCCATCACCCGTTCAGTGAACTGGGCGTGATCGACGCCGAGCAGTTGGCGCAGATCTGTCTGGTACCCATCACCGGCCCCGCCCCCGACTATTGGCAGCGTGTGAATTCCCCGAGCACGACGCCGGGCGGAGCCACGATTCCCACGCAGGGTGGGGCGAGCACCGTTCAGGAAGGCCTGTCGCAGGTCGCATTCAGTCAGGTCGGCCTCATCCTGTGCGCAGCAACCGCTACATACAGCCAGCGCTCGGACATCACATTCGTACCGATCAACGGATTACCCGCATCTGCTTTGGGCCTCGTGTGGCGTACCGATCTCGAAAGCCCACGACTCCGCGCTTTCGCGAAGGCGATCGAGGAAGCACACTCCTGCCCCGCCTGACGGCGATCAGCCAAGTCGCGGAAGGACTCCGGGACGTGGGGATGCATCGTGTGTGGGATGATCGCGCCATGTCTGCGATCACCGACTACTTCACCGCGCGCACGGATGAGCACGCCACCTCCGCCCTCGAGGGGCTCGTCGACTTGGAACCAGCGGTGATGGAGGCGAACGATGCCTCTCGCCCGCGGATTCAGTTGGCTGCGGGTGGGACTCCAGTTCTGCAGGCGAAAGGCGTCGATCCGGTTGTCGCGCTCGGCCGACTGGAGGCAGCCCTCACCGCTCGCCCCTACGACGAGGTCGCAAAAGGTCCACGCTGCGGGAAACTCGTCGCAATGAGCGACGACGGCGACACCCTCGTGCTCACGGTTACCGACGAATTACGCGATGCCCTAGCGGAATTGAACGCTGAAGGTGTCGCCGCCACTGCGGCGGCCTGGGCGATCGACGAGACGAGTGAACCGTCGGAGGACTCAGTGCCGTTCCTGACCGCCTTCGCCGAACTAGCGACCAGAGCTGTTGCTCAGGGCGCACGGATGTACGGCTACGTCGTCATCTGAGCTTCGCGACTCCGCCGACCTGATTGGAAGGCTGTTCGTCTTCGACAACTCCAGATCTGACCGTCACCCCGGGATCTGCAGGGCCAGATCGTTGCGGTCGAAGTCGGAGAACTGCTGGGTGTCAGTGCAGTATCCGCAGCTCGCTCCGAAGAACTCGGTGCGAGCGTTCGGATCGTCGAGTAGCCAGTACCGCAGCCACGCCGTGCTCGGCCCGCGCATATCGCCGCCGTTGATCGCCGTACCGAAGTGCGTGGCGCCGCGCAGTTCCAGATACTCGGCCGGTACGTGGTCGGCGTCCTCGTACATCGCCCGCACGATCGCCGGCCAAACGATTGCGTCGGCCTGGCCGGCCAGATAGAGAACCGGCTCGTCGATGAGATCGACATCATTGAGCGGGCCAGGCTGGATCGCGACGGCAGTGTCGACGCGGTCGTCGATCGCCGCATTGATCGCCGCAGACCCACCCTGCGAGTGCCCCACCGCACCAATGTGTTCCAGGTCGACTTTGCCGTAGAAGACGCTCGACGGGCTGGCCGCCTTGTCCGCGATGAGGTCGATTCCCGACCGCATGGTGATGGCGAAGTTGCTTGCCGGTGTATTGGCGGCGACCACGATGAATCCGTGGCTGGCGTAGTGGCGCAACAAGGAGGTGTACGCACCTGGGAGCACACCGGTCCCGTTCCCCCAGATCACAACAGGGTGCTTCTCGCCGCGCGCGCCGAGCTGGCGCGGGTAGTACAGAGTGTGCACCAGCCCGATCGAGACGTTCGGCGTGTACGGCCCTGCACTCGCCCAATCGTGCCCGACGCTCGGGATGCCGGGCGCATCGGCAGCCGCTGTTCCGGTTGCGCCCGTGAGTCCTAGCGTCGCGCACAACGCAACCGCCGCTGCAGCATTCACGAAATGTTTCAGAGACTTTCGCATGAAAGTCAACCTTTCGAAGTTGATCCGGAGTGACGTGTATTACATATTCACCGGAAGGCAACCCGTCGGCTTTGTTCGAGGAAACGGACTATCCCAGAAGTGTTGTGTCTGTAGACAAAAATCATCGTTCTCGGCGAATGACCGGCCGACGCAAACACCCAGGGTCCCACGGCGTGGTGGCAGTTCGAGTATCTCGCCCACAGTGCAGCCGCGTTCGGATGCTCGCTCAGCACTGGAGAGTTCGAGGAGACAGCACCGACCCCTTCGTATGCGAAATACGCGAAGGCATCGCGATGCTGTGACCTCATCACGAAGGCGTGGTCGATTCGCGGTTCGATCGAACGCAGATGGCGATAGACATCGAAAGTTTCGAACCGCGGTGCGACGACCAAGCCGATACGCATGAGGTCGTCGCCGATGAATACCCCGCCCACCGGTGACGGGGTGCCGGGCAGTGGTCCGGAAGGCGCACCATGCGCGTCCCGGGAACGCCGGTGGGCGGCGACTCCATTATTGCCACGTCAGCGGTGCCGGCCATGACGGTGATACACGTACATCGAAGTTGGAGATACTCATGGCCAAGTCGAAAGCACGGGCCGCAACGACCGTCGCGGCTCTTTCCCTGGCAACTCTTGCCGCTGCGCCTACCGCGTGCGGGTGCCGCCGTTTATGCGACTGAGTGTCCTCGGTTTCGTCGGTCGAGATGGGGAAAATCCGGGTGCTGACCGCGGGGTGAATTCGCGGGAACTTTCCGCTCGCTGTGCGCATCCGACTAGTCGTCGGCGTGTGTTCTTGTTACGAAGCTCGGATCTCGCGGCTCACAGCCTCGAGGTAGCCGTTGATAGCTCGGTGATTCTTCGTGAGGCATTCGATCTTCTCGGCCATTCGGTCACGTTCGTGTTCGAGGGTCGCGATCATCTCTGGGGTGACGTAGGGCATGTGAATCGCCTGTGAACTGTTCAGGCAGGGCAGGATCTGCTTGATGATCCGGGTGGGCAGACCGACATCGAGCAGGCCCCGGACTTGCAGTACGCGGTCGACAACGTAGCCCTCGTAATCTCGGTACCCGTTCGGGAGCCGGTCGGAATGGATCAGCTCCTGCTCTTCGTAGTAGCGGAGCAGGCGCACCGGCGTATCCGTGCGCTGCGAGAGCTCGCCGATCCTCATCGCCACTCCTCTTCTATCTGGCCCGCGCTACGGCCGAACTTGACCCTCACATTAATGTCATACATCGATGATAAGGATATGACACGAATCGATACCCCACCATCTCCTTCTGTCGCTGACACCCGATTCCCTCTCGCGGGCCTGCTGGCTCTGGCTGCCACAGGCTTCATCACGCTCCTGACGGAGACCATGCCTGCCGGAATGCTGCCGCAGATGAGTCACGACCTCGGAGTAAGTGAGTCGGCGGCGGGGCAGGGCATCACCGTCTTCGCGATCGGAGCGATTCTCGCGGCAGTTCCGCTCACACGAGCCACAATCGGCTGGCAACGCAAGCACCTGCTGCTGTTCGCGATCTCAGGGTTCGCCGTCGCCAACACGGTCACAGCACTTTCCAGCAATTTTTCACTCACACTGGCAGCACGATTCCTAGGCGGGATCGTCGGCGGCCTGCTGTGGGCGCTTCTGGCCGGGTACGCGAGGCGGATGGTTTCCCCGCATCAGCGCGGCAAGGCCATGGCTATCGCGATGGCCGGCGGGACCGTTGCTCTTTCCGTCGGAGTTCCTGCCGTAGCGTTCCTGGCGAAAGTCGTGGAGTGGCGATTCGCTTTCGGGATCATGACACTGGCGTCACTCGCACTGATCGTGTGGGTCATCGCAGCCGTTCCGAACTTCCCCGGCCAGCACTCGGACGCCCGGCTCCCGCTGGCGAGCACGTTCCGCCTGCCCGGTGTCGCTCCGATCCTCGTCGTGACGTTGACGTTCGTGTTCGCACACAACATCCTCTTCACCTACATTGCGCCCTTCCTCGCCCCGCTCGACATGACCGGTGATGTCGATTCGGTGCTACTCACCTTCGGCCTGATCTCGCTGGTGAGCATTTGGATCACCGGTGTCCTCATCGATCAGCACCTGCGCACGCTCATGATCCTGGCCTGCGCATTCCTGGCCGCGGCTGCCCTTGTCCTGAGCGTATTCTCAGGCATCCCTGTTCTCGTGTATGTCAGCGCGGCACTGTGGGGACTCGCATTCGGCGGGACCTCAACTCTGCTGCAGACTGCGATCGCTGATGCCGCAGGTGCCGCGGGCGACGTCGCACAAGCACTCCTCACAACGTGCTGGAACATCGGGATCGCCGCGGGCGGGATTACTGGCGGCATCGCCCTCAGCGCAGTGGGAACCCCAGCCCTGAGCTGGATCACAGTCGTGCTCGTGACCCCAGCACTCGTGATCGTCATAGGAGCACGTCGACACGGGTTTCCCAGACGTGCACTCAAAAACGACACGATGCCTGAACTCGGCCATCCGACAACATAAGTTCGATAAGAACCGTGTGGAGGTGCACGCGGTCGAGGCGTCGCGCCGGTATCTCGCTCTCATGGGCGGACGTGACCGTGTCGTCCGGGAAGCGAAAACCGTTGCCGGGCAAGGTGACCATCAGCGGTCGGCAGAACTTCTGCGGCACGTGTCCGGGTCGATCCTGACGACTTCGAGGCGCGAGAGCTCAAAGCCGAGGAACTTCGCCAGATCGGATATCGCACCCCCAATAGCAACTGGCGCAACTGGTATCTCACCGCCGCCCGCGAGTTGGACGGCACCATCGACTACTCCCTCGCCATTGACATCAACGCCCCCGATCAGATCGGAGCCCTCCCCGCCGCCGCGCTACTAGAGGGATTGCGATTCCGGATCGACCCGAACAAGAACGAAGGAACCACCGCCTCAGCGGGATTCGTGGTCACCGACACGGACGAGAGCATCGGACTCACCATCCGCAACGGAGTCGTCGAAACGAACACGACCATCCCGAACGACGCAGACTTCGTGGCCGAACTCCCCAAACTCGTCGTCATGGGCATGCTGTTCGAAGACAGCACCGCGGTCCTTACCAAAGCCTTCGACAGCGGCAGTGGGAAACTCCCACGCGGATCACTCGATGACGCCGCCCGATTCTTCGCGTATTTCGATCCCAAGGACACCGGCCACGTCCACCTCAGCGACCGCTGAACACCCGCACTGTCCGAGTCCCCGAAACGATCGACTTCGCCGTCAGCGGTACGGAATAACTCTGCGGGGGTGTTCGTTGTAGAGGCTGCCGGTGTTCGGATCTTTGCCCCGGGTACCACCGAAAGAAATGCCGCTTCGAGCGGCCACCTGCCGAGAGGCGCAGTCGGGGCGGCCCATCAGACTTACATGTGAAGACTTACATGTGAAGACTTACATGCGACGTCTGTCCGAGAGGCCGAATCCGATACTGCCCACGGACCCAGGGCGTCAAACATTATGTGGCTCGCGGACTGCGGTGCTGAACATTGTGAGCTGACCTTGCGTTCGATCTGGCCGGGAATCCGTGATGACATCTGGTGCGTCGACTCACAATGAGGTCGACACAGTCGTTCCGACAGCATCGAACTTCGGTTGCCACCAATCCACAGAAATCCGCAATCCTCTCGAAAAACTCTGGCATGGCCAACCACTACGCAAAACCCGGTGCACTCTCGAACCGCAGTTTGAGTGAGAACCGTCGGACCGCGCGCCGGTGGTAGGGCGGTTGGACCGTCAGTCCTCATGATGCTTGTCGTCAGCACGAGCCTGGAATTCCGAGAACTGTTCGTCGAGGTTTTCGACCTTCTCGTCCGACATCCCCGTGACGTGGTCGGCGAAAGCTGTCCCGGCGACTGTGCCGCCGGTCCCGGGCACCGTGACCGTCTCTCTCGATCCAGGCTCGTATCTTTTGTCCATCTCGTCCGCGAGTTCTTTCGCCCCGTCAGCGGTGTCGGGACTTGTTTCGGATCCAGTCGTACCCTCTTGGCCGGCATCAACGTGCCCGGAACTTTCCACGTTCACTGGTATCCCACTCTCTGCATCGACACCGACCGGTCGTCGCTTCAGGCAACCTGCCGACACTCGAACGGGTTGCTCGGCAGCCTGTTTCGTCGACATATCAGTTGCGGGGTCACGACGCATTGGAGGTACCCCGTCCGCCGCACGGCGAATCCGGAATGTTGGTCCGCGGTATCCAACGACCTACACGCGCGGTGGTACAGGGACTGCGAGAGCCTCGCGGACGGATCAGGCCGCCCCACCATGAAATCGGCCCTCGCCACCCTTGGCCCAATTACTCGTCGATGCGGTTCGACATCCGCAGCGAAGTTGCGGTGGTTACTAACGGTAGGTCGGGGTAGCCCGCGTATCGGCGGTGGCTCCGCGGTCCGCGGAGCACTCGTCGAGCACAAGCTGAACATCATGTAAAGCACGCACCGACGAAGGGACGACCCCGATATGAGCAACTCCGAAACCACGTCCGCCTTGATCAACCAGCTGCGCATCATCCTCGGTCTGACACATGCCGAGATCCAGGTCGCCGAAACACGCGTCGCTCAGGCCAGAACCGAAGCGGTTCGACGCGAACTCACGGAAAACGCAGAGAACGGTCGAGAAAGGGCCAGTTCCATCGAGTCCACGATTCGCGATCTGGGTGGCGTTCCGGAATCGGTCGGTCCGTTCCTCGGACGAGCGACAGCAGGAGTGAAAGCGATGGTCGAACAGGCCCAGCCCTTCGACGAAGCTGTACTGGGAGACCTTGCGCTCGAACATCAACTCCTCGACCGCTCCCGCTACCTCAAGGCCCTGGCCACTGCCGGCGGCGATCAGACCGTCGCGGCGTTGGCCGACCGCCTCATCACTGCACACTCCGCGACTGTGGACTGGCTGACCACCGTCCTTGCCGAGGAGGCACTCGGGGGGCCGGCAGCTTTGCGTCGCACTCCCTTCCAAGCGGCCACCGGAGCAGCCATTCGACTGGTCAACGTTCCGGTCTCCTGGTCCACCCGCAGTCTCGACCGTGCCATCGACGCTGTTCGCACGTCGCCGCCGGTATTGGGTGAGCTGATCAGCTGGGGCGCATATGCCGGTGACGTGACTGTGAAAACACTGTCGGCCAGTAGGGATGCGGCCATCGCCACGGCTGAGAAAGTCACTCGCCGAGAAGGTGCCGACGGTGCCGCGGATGTCTTCCGTTCGGTACGGAAGTCGAGTGGGTTACTCGACCCCGCTGAACTTCCCATCGAAGACTTCGACGAACTCAACGTCACCCAGGCCGTCTCCGCGGTGAAGGAACTGGCCGACGCCGCACAGGTACGAGACATCGTTGCGTACGAGGAAGCGCACAAGAACCGACACGGCGTCGTATCCGCTGCACAGGCAAGACTTGCGGCGATCGCCCAGGAAGTCGTCGGAATTAACTGACCTTCGTATCCGCCTGAGGAGGGCGAGAGAAAACAGCCTCTGCATTGCTTCGTGTCCCGAAGAACCGAGCAAGGCCAGACCGCCCCGAACACAACTACAAAGCACTCCCGAAATCGGCGATACGCGTTCATCACGACAGGTTCCGGGCATACGGGGCGGGGGCTGACCACGCATCAAAGTCAGCCCCCGCCGCCGTTTCTGCAGTTTAGGGCTGTCAGCGCAAACTCACCATGGAAGAACGCGCCTGTCTGCTCGAAATCTACGAGACGCGGCAGTTTCTGAATCGAAACACATTGCAAGAATACGGGTTTGAAGCAATCGCCGTTGTACGCGAACATCGATCTTGCTGGGCGCAGCGGCAGTCGTAATCCCGCACGAACTCGACCGGCAGCTGACAGCATCTCGACACCGGCAATTCCCGTTCCGCCCCAACCACTTGGGGTTGGCAACCGCCGTTGTTCCTGCTCCGATGCTGCCTTGTTCGCGACCGAGACACTCCTCGAAAAAATCTGGCACTCTCAGTTGCAGAGTGCTAATTCGTCTGGTTATCATGTTCTCGCACAGTGAGTTCGGTCGACCGCCACAGTGGCGGGGACCTTTCGTTTCACGACATGGGAGGTGCGTTGCTGTGCTTCGTTTCGATCCTTTCACCGACATCGACGCGATCACCAAGTCCGTCCTCGCCGCGGGAACCGGCAACGGACGCAGTCCACGGTTCATGCCGATGGACCTCTACAAGGTCGAGGACCAGTACGTCCTGCACGCCGATCTTCCCGGCGTCGATCCCGGCTCGGTGGACGTTCACATCGACGGCTCGACTCTGACGTTGACCGCGCATCGCGCCGCCCTCTCCGAAGAGGGTGTGAGCTGGCTGGCGAGTGAGCGTTTCGCTGGAACATACAGACGGCAACTGTCGATCAGCGACGACATCGACGCCGAACAGATCGTCGCCTCGTACGACAACGGTGTGTTGACGGTGACCTTGCCGATCGCAGAGAAGGCGAAACCGCGGCGGATCGAGGTCTCCTCCGGACCGCCCTCACGTACCGAAACCATCGAAGCGACAACACAGGTCCAGGTCGAAGCCTGATCCTACTGGCCCGGACAAGCGTTCCACGGTGGGGTGAGTTCCGAAGACACGCGATGCGTGCTCGGGACTCACCCCACCGCCCTTTCGATCCCCTCTGCCGTTCGATCCCACTGCCGTTCGATCCCCTCTGCACCCGTATGGCCGATCGGCCCATCCACCACACGAAAGAATCAGCACGAGAACCCTTTAGCTGCCATGACTGCATCCACCATCCCCCCGCACGAACAATCCGACAACACCGACAACACCGAATCCCGCGCGCACACTCCACCCGATTGGTGGGATCACCACCGTCCGATCACCAGCGACGAATACAGCGACATGGCGCTGATGCTCGGTGCACTCTCGATCCTGACGTTCTGGATGTTCGGCCTCGGCATCCTCCTCGGTGCCGCCGCCATCGGAACCGCCCTGGCAGCGCGCCGACCCGACACCCCCGGACACGACCCCAGCGACAACACCGCCGGTATCGTCGGGATCCTCACCGGCATTGCCGGAATCGCCTTCGGCATCATCTTCCTCACCGCAGCACTACCCCACCTGTAGACGAAACCGAATTTTGCACTAGTGGAATCGAATTGGTGCTTGTAGCAGGATCTCACAAGATCTGAAATCCGTCCCACCTTCAGGCGATGGCGGCAGCAGCTATCCCCGCGCCATATCGACGAACTTCGAGAGGTGAAGCTGGTGCGCCACAGTGATTGTCGCGGTTGGGCCGTTACGGTGCTTACCCAGAATCAGGTCGGCTTCACCGCCACGCGGATCGTCTCGCTCGGTCGCGTCGGGGCGGTACAGCAGAATCACCATGTCGGCGTCCTGCTCGAGCGATCCGGACTCACGAAGGTCGGCGACCTGGGGACGCTTGTCGGTTCGCTGCTCGGGACCACGGTTGAGCTGACAGATCGCGACAACCGGAACTTCGAGCTCCTTCGCCAAAAGCTTTAGGCTACGGGAGAATTCGGAGACTTCCTGCTGACGGGACTCGACCTTTTTACCCGAGCTCATCAGCTGGAGGTAGTCGATGACGATCAGGCGAATGTCGTGTTTCTGCTTGAGCCGCCGCGCTTTTGCGCGAATTTCCATCATGGTGAGGTTGGGGGAGTCGTCGATGAATAGCGGCGCCTCGCTGATCTCACTCATGCGACGCGCGAGCTTGGTCCAGTCGTCGTCGGTCATCTTGCCGGAGCGCATGTCGCCGAGCTTGATCTTTGCCTCCGCAGACAGCAGACGCATGACGATTTCGGTTTTGCTCATTTCCAACGAGAACATGACGCTGGCCATGCCGTGTGTGATGGAGCAGGAACGCAAAAAATCCATTCCAAGGGTCGATTTGCCCACACCAGGTCTAGCCGCGACGATAATCATCTGACCA
Organism: Rhodococcus sp. AQ5-07; assembly: GCF_009707305.1. NCBI lineage: Bacteria > Bacillati > Actinomycetota > Actinomycetes > Mycobacteriales > Nocardiaceae > Rhodococcus > Rhodococcus sp. AQ5-07. The sequence continues at coordinate 4,569,391 of NZ_CP046099.1, forward strand.
GCGTGAAGGCCGTTGGTGATCTCGTCGAGATCCTTGAATCCGGTGGGCACACCGAGGGAAATTCCGCCGCGGCTGGCGATGGAGTCGATCTCGTCCATCGTGGGCTGGAGGAGCTCGGTGAGGGGTACGAAGTCTTCGGTCGTTCGACGCTCGGTGACCTCGAAGATCTCGGCCTGCGCGCGGTCGACAACCTCGGCCACGTCCTGGCCCTCGGTGCCGGCGTAGCCGTACTGGACGATGCGCGTACCGGCGTCGACCAGACGACGCAGCACGGACTTCTCGGCCACGATCTCGGCATAGAAGGCGGCGTTGGCGGCTGTGGGCACTGTCTGGGTCAGCGTCACCAGGTAGGCAGCACCACCGATACGGCGGAGCTCACCTCGACGGTCGAGCTCGGCGGAGACCGTCACCGGGTCGGCGGGCTCGCCACGGCTGTAGAGGTCCAGGATCACGTCGTAGACGGACTGGTGGGCGGGCCGGTAGAAGTCACCCGGACGCAGTACCTCGAGGACGTCAGCGATGGCGTCCTTGCTCAGCAGCATGCCGCCGAGCACCGACTGCTCGGCAGTCATGTCCTGAGGTGGCTGGCGTCCGAACTCCTGGTCGGGCTCGGCCTCGGGAGGGCCCGGGTAGTCCGGCCCCGAGAAGTCGGAAGGTCCTCGATCATCTACAACAGCCACAAGCGAGACCTTCCCGTAAAACACTCGACGACACTGCCAGAAACCGCAGCGCCCTCATCATTTGTACCTGCCCCCACCGACATCCCCTAGCCGCATTCGGCCGGGCTGTAGATAGACGCCGAGATGACGTTAGGGACTAGTAGGTCCGCATACAAACCGGACTGTGGATAAACCTGTGGATGCTTTGTGGAAACTCCCGCCCCACGGTGTGCACCGCCTGTGGAGCATTTGGGGACTACTTTGCCTAGCAACCACAAAAGACCAGGTAGATGGCTATCCACAATTTCACAGGCCTGTTGATGAAAATAGTTTTTCCACAGTCGGCGCGTCGGCGTGTCGGGCGTGTTGCCTCGCCCGATTCGTCACTGATCACCAAGTCGAACATCACAGTGTGAGAGTTATCCCCAGGTCCGATTCGGGACGCTGTCAGGCGGCACACCGCACCCCGAAACAAAACGTCGGGCCCCACACACCGAAGTGTGCGGGGCCCGACGAGACGAACAGTCGACTATGCGCCGACGACGTTCAGGTTGAACTTGGCAACCACATCGGGGTGCAGGTTCACGACCACGGCGTGCTTGCCCGTGTTCTTGATGTGAGCCTTCGGCAACACGATGGAGCGCTTGTCGACAATCGGTCCACCGGCAGCCTTGATCGCAGCAGCGACGTCAGCGACGGTAACCGAACCGAAGAGCTTGCCCGAGCCACCGGCGGTCTTGACCGTCAGCGTTACGGACTCGAGGCCCTCGATAGCTGCCTTGAGCTCCTTGGCGTGATCCAGGCCGCGCACAGCGCGCGCTTCCTGTGCACGACGGATGCCCTCGACCTGCTTCTCGGCGCCACGGGTGGCGACGATTGCCAGTCCGCGGGGGAGCAGGTAGTTACGGCCGTAGCCGTCCTTGACCTCCACGGTGTCGCCAGGCGCACCGAGGTTGTCCACGTCAGCGGTGAGGATGAGCTTCATGTTCTTTCCTCCCTTTCCTTAGCGAGCCACGGTGGCGTAAGGCAGCAGTGCTACCTCACGTGAGTTCTTGACGGCAATGGCAACGTCGCGCTGGTGCTGGACGCAATTGCCGGTGACACGGCGAGCACGGATCTTTCCGCGATCGCTGACGTACTTACGAAGCAACGTCGTGTCCTTGTAGTTGATCTGCGTGTTCTTCTCTTTGCAGAAGGTGCAGACCTTCTTCTTCATAACCTTGTCGCGCAAGGGCGGCTTCGGCATGTCTTTGCTCTTTTCTGGATGTTCCTGATCAGGTACGGATCAGAAGGGCGGTTCGTCGCTGCCCGCACCACCGAAGGAGCCCGAAGCCTGAGGCGCACTGCCCCAAGGATCGTCTCCACCCGAAGGTGCAGCGCTCGGACGTCCGCCACCCGATCCGCCGGAGGAACCGCCGAAGTTGCCGCCTCCACCGCCGCCACCACGGTTGGCCTTGTTGACCTTTGCCGTGGCGTACTTCAGTGAAGGACCGATTTCATCGACTTCGAGCTCGACGACAGTTCGCTTTTCGCCCTCGCGAGTTTCGTACGAACGCTGCTTGAGCCGGCCGCTCACGATTACTCGTGAACCACGGGTCAAGCTCTCCGCGACGTTCTCGGCTGCTTCGCGCCAGATGTTGCAACGCATGAACAGCGCATCGCCGTCTTTCCATTCATTGGAATTACGGTCGAAGGTGCGGGGCGTGGAAGCAACCGTGAAGTTTGCAACCGCGGCACCCGCCGGGGTGAAACGAAGTTCAGGATCAGCCGTCAGGTTTCCGATGACGGTGATGATGGTGTCGCCAGCCATGTGGTTCCTCCTGCATTGATGTAAGACCGTTGGGCGCGAGAGTAGAGCTCGCTACCGACAGTAATTACTTGTTGTGGCGCAGAACCTTCGTGCGCAGAACCGACTCGTTCAGACCGAGCTGACGATCGAGCTCAGCGACGGTGGCGGGAGTGGCGTTGATGTCGATCACCGCGTAGATACCTTCAGCATGCTTCAGGATCTCGTAGGCGAGACGACGCTTACCCCAGACATCGACCTTGTCGATCGTGCCGCCGTGCTGGCGCACAACATTGAGGAACGTATCCAGTGAAGGAGCGACAGTGCGCTCGTCCAGGCTGGGGTCAAGGATGACCATCAATTCGTAATGACGCATAAGACCTCATCACCTCCTGTGGACTAAGTGAAAACGGCCACGGACTATCCGTGGCAGGAGGGTCGTTGCGTCAGCAACCCTCGTAGGTTACACGAGGGGCCTTGACCAGGGAAATCGTCCCGGCCCTCCGGGAAGACCACCAGATCGATGCGCGACGCGTGGTGCAGACGCATCACCCCGCGAGCCACTGCGCCCCCTAGGGTGAGAATCATGCGAACAGACCGCAAGACCCCGGCGTCGATCCTGGCGTTGGTCGTCGGATTGTGCGGGCTGACGATGGCGCTGGGCTATTTCAACAAGGCCAGATGCGGCGGTGCACCGTTCGCGCCCGACGGCCGAAGCCTGAACTTCGACGTCAACAAGAACATCGACGTCTGCTACTCCGACATTCAGCTGCTCTGGCTCGGACGAGGCATCGATCAGCATCTGTTCCCCTTCGTCACCGGCGGCATAACGCCCGAAGGATTCCTGACCGGCGGAACCGTCGAATACCCGGTGCTCAGCGGAATTCTGATGTGGCTGGGCGGTATCGGCTCACACACCGACACCGATTTCCTTCTGCACTCGGCCCTGATCCTGGCTCCTTTCGGACTGCTCACGGCGTGGATGCTCGGCAAGATGAGCGGCGCGTACGCGCTCGTGTGGTCGGCGACTCCGCCTCTGGTTCTGTACGCATTCCACAACTGGGAGCTCCCGGTGGTGGCCACCAGCGTCGGCGCGATCTTCCTGATGACGTTCGAGCGGATCCCGCTGCGAACTCGCGCGGTTCTGGCGGCCGTCATCCTGGCGATCGGTTTCTGTTTGAAGCTGTACCCGGGAATGTTCGTGCTGCCGCTCATGGCCTACGTGCTCCTACGCGGCACCGAAGGCAAGCGCTACGACGTTCGTGGGGCGCTGATGACGGCGGGCGCGGCGATCGTCACCGTCGTCCTCGTCAACCTGCCGTTCGCCCTCATCTCGTACGAAGGCTGGCGCGCGTCGTTCAGCTTCCAGGAGAAGCGAAGCGCCGACATCACCACCAACTCGGTGTGGTTCTGGGGTTTGCGCCCGTTCTACGGTTTCGGAGTTCGCGAACTCAACGCCGACTACGACGCACTGGTGAGCATCCTGTCTCCGGTCATGATCCTGGTCTCGTTCGCGCTCGCGATGTATCTGGGTTGGCGCCGCTACGTCCGTGACGGCTACTTTCCGTGGATTGCAGTCAGTGCCGCGATGTTGTGCGGATTCGTGTTGCTGCACAAGGTCAATTCACCGCAGTACACACTGTGGATCCTGCCGTTCCTCGTACTGTTCAAGATCCGGTGGTTCTGGATCGTCGCCTATCTGATCGCCGACGCAGCGTTGGGTATCGGCATCTTCCGGTACTTCTACCAACTGGACATGAATCTCGATCCGAGCAAGTACGAGGCCGTCGTCCAGGCGAGCGTGTGGGGCCACGTCATCCTGCTCGCCCTGTTCTTCTTCCTGTTCCTGCGAGTCCCGTTGCGGTATCCGCTTGCCGGTGGGACCGATCAGATTGCCAACTCCGACAACAACCTTCCGACTCACTCACGGGAGCACGCCTGATGACTGCATCATGGTTCGAATCACCGACGCTGACCGGTGATCGTGTCCGACTCGAACCCCTGGGCGTCGCGCACACCGACGCTCTGCTCGCTGCTGCCGACGACCCGGCGATCTTTCGTTGGACCGCAGCGCCCATCACCGATCGGGAACAGGCACAGAGGTACATCTCTGCAGCCCTCGACGACCCGAATCGGATCGCCTTCGCGCAGGTGAACATCGCGACGAACGCCGTGGTCGGCACTACGTCCATGTACCAGATCGACCCGGTAAACCGCAGTCTTGCAATCGGATACACGTGGTTGTCGCGATCTGTTCAGGGAACCGGGATCAATCCCGAATCGAAACTGCTCCTGCTTCGTCACGCCTTCGACCAGCTCGAGGCCGTGCGCGTCGAGTGGCACACGGACGAGTTCAACGAACAGTCCAGGGCAGCGATCGCAAAGCTCGGCGCTCAGTTCGAGGGCCTGCTGCGCAAGCACCGGCGCCGCGCCGACGGCAGTTGGCGTACAACAGCGCTGTTCGCGATGACCGACGACGATTGGCCGACCATCGCACCTCAGCTCGAGACACGTACCCGAAACTAGCCATCACCTGCACTCTTCGGCCAAGTCCATGCCAAGATTCACCTCATGAGCGATCAGGGTGGGTACGGGTACCAGGGCAATCAGAATTGGCAACCGGCTCCGTACGGGCAGCCCGATCCGTACGGCAGGCGCCCGACGAACACACTCGCGGTGCTCGCCCTCGTCTTCGCGTTCCTCATCGCGCCGTTGGGGATCGTCTTCGGGCACATCGCTCGCGGCCAGATCAAACGGACCGGCGAAGAAGGCGACGGACTCGCCCTTGCCGGACTGATCATCGGCTACATCTTCACCGCACTCGGCATCCTGGCCGTGATCGTGTGGATCGCGTTCTTCGGGCTGCTTGCCGCCGCTTTCGGCAACGCCGCCGATGAAGCGAGTTCGCGGAGTTTCACCTACACGACGCCGTACTCGTACTCCACGACCACGACTCGGGCGCCGAGTGCACCCACCACAGCGCCGAGAACGACGACGCCACCACGCGTCACAACCTCGATCGGTCCAGCGCCGACCGTCTCTGGCACCGACCGTCAGGGTTTCATCTCCGGCGGCCCCAGTTGCAACTCCACCAATCCTGCCGTCGCCATCGCCGTCACGACCGGATCACGAATCGTCATCTGCGAAACGGGAGTCGGCCGCTACTACTACAAGGGTCAACGGCTGAGCGACGGCGCCACCATCGAACTCGACGATCCGACGCCCACCGGCAACGGATTCACCGTCACCAACAAGGACGTGACGTACCAGCTTACCTCCGCCGGACTGGTGATCACCGGCAGCGGAGGCGAGCTGGGTCGGGAACCGGCGCTCGAGTTCTGGATGAACTGAAGCGCGTCAGCCGGCGCACGGATCCTGATAGGGAACACCGGGCAGGTAACGCTCCCATTCGGCTTCCGTGATGGGAGATCCTGCGGTGCGGCACAATCGATCAACGACGCTGTCGGGGTCGATTCCCCACAAGCGAACGGTCTTGTCCGACCCGCTGCCCGCGATCATGTCACTCTCGCCGGCGAACTGAGCGTCGTTGACGCGACCCGGGTAGGCGGACAGCGTCGCAAATCGTGTTGACCGCGAGGGGGTCTCGATATCCCAGAGCCAGACGGTTCCGTCGCCGACACCGGCAGCGAGCCGATCACCGGCGCGGTTGAACGAGATCGAATAGATTGCGCCCTCGGGACCGAGAAGACGAGCGAGCTCCTCGGGTGCCGACGGTGTGCGTACGTCCCACACGGCGACCCTGTGATCCGCACTTCCGGCGGCCAACAACGTCCCGTCGGCGCTGAAAGACACTGCTAGTGCGTAACTTTCGAATCCACCCACCGTCGCCGCCACCCGGGGCGACGCTGGGTTCGACACATCCCACAGATCCACTTCGTTCTTGGCGTTCGCGATCGCCAGGATGTCGGCGCCCGGTTGAAATGCCATCATCTGCGGGTAAGAGCCGACATCGGTCGACGACAGCAGCTTCGGTTCCGATGGATCGGAAACGTCGACCAACGCAATGCTGTTGTCGTCCTGCGAGGACACCGCCACCAGATCTCCGGCGGGATTCAACGCGACGACCGCCACGATGCCCTTCACGTACACCGCGGGTTCGCTGTAGATCCGTGGCGACGCCGGATCACTCAGGTCCCAAAGATATGCACCGCCGCCGCCGGTGCCGCTCACAGCCAGGTTCCCGTCTGCCGACACCGCCGACGCACCGCTGAAAGAGTCGTCCCCTTGCGGTTTCAACTCCGGCATCACCGCGGGGCGATCGAGATCCTCGGTGTTCCACGCCAACATCGCGCCACCCCTGGCCCCGACGCCGGCCACCAGACGCGAGCCGTCCGCGGCAAAGGGACTGGTGAAAATCGTGTCCCGAGGTCCCGCCCAGACCGGACCCGGTAGAGCCCACACGCGAGTCACACCGTTGAGTCCTCCGGTGACCAGGTTGCGGCCGTCGTCGCTGTAGTCGACGGTGGTCACCGCCCCACTGTCCGGAAGTGTTTCGATCAACGCCCCGGTTCGTGGGTCCCACACGCGCACGGAGTTGTCGGAACTTCCTGCGGCAAGACGTGTTCCGTCTTTGCCGTAGTTGAGTTCGTTGACGTAGCTGGAAAATCCCGTCAGTGCCGGCAGGGGAGTGGGGCGCGCCGGATCGCTCATGTCCCACCGAACCACCTCCCTGCCAGTGGTTCCCGCCGCAAGCTCGCGTCCGTCCGGACTGAAGGCGACACCGAGGTAGTGGACGGTGGTGCCGTTCGGCTCGGTCGCGAAGATCGGCGCCGATTCCTCACCCCACTTCGCGACGTCCCACACACGAAGTGTCGATTGACGCCCGCCTGCCACGAGGAAACGTCCGTCAGGACTGAACGTCGCGGTGACGATGCCGTCAGCTGGGTGCGGAAGAGCAGGCAAAGCAACGGCATTCGCGGAAACGTCGATGTTCCATCGCAGGACGTCGGGCGTCGAGGTACCGGCGACCAGCTTGGTTCCGTCTGGACTGAACTCCATGTCCTGCACTACGCGTTCACCGTCGACGGGAAGAGTTCCACGGACCGGATTCTCGGGATCCGACACGTCCCACAGCGCAGCGCCGCCGGCGCCACCGGTCGCAAGCAGCCGTCCGTCCGGGCTGTAGGCGACGGCAAAGAGCGCCGTGCCCTCCGAGACTCCGAGGAACTCCGCCTGCGGAACAGCTGAGGCCACACCGTCCACCATCGGATAAAGTCTGACCTTCCCATCCGAACCACCCACCGCCACAACAGTTCCGGCTGGGTTTATCCGGGCCTTCATCGCGCCGGGCGGTCCGATGATGCGAGTAGCCGAATGAACGCCCGACGCATCCAGCAATGCCGAGCGGGCTTCGGTTGTTTCGTTGACCGCAAATGCCGCCAGAGCAAGCTGCGACGCCAGCGACGGATCCCGCTCGCGCATCCTGATCGACTCGGTGGCCACCTGACGCGACATCGCCTCGTCTCGCGCGGTATCTGCTTGGACACGTTGACGATTGGCTCCGATACCGGCGACGGTCGCAACCACCGCCAACACCAGAGCGATCACCGACGCAGCTGCCAACGCAGTCACGAGCCGTCGCAGAACGCGTGTACGTCGGCGATCGGCAAATTCCTGCTGATCACGATGCTCGATGCTCGCAGCGAGGTACTCCCGCTCGGTGGCGTTGAGGTCGGCGGCGCGGGTCCGACTCGGTTCCAGTGGGAGACCGAGTTCACCCGAGTTCAGCCATTCTTCCGTCAGGTGAAGACGTGCGGGTCCGAGCAGCGCGCCGGGGTCGCGTCCACTGTCTTCCCACACCTGCGCCGCGTAGGTGAACCGGCGATGCACCGCCAGGCCGGCGCGGTCCGAGTCGATCCAATCGCGAAGCCGACTCCACGCTGACAGTAAGACCTCGTGCGAAACCTCGACCGTCTCTTCGTCGACGGTGAGAAGGCGCCGTAAGGCGAACCGGTCGATGACGGTGTTCACGTCGTCGACGTCGTCACCGAGGAAGAGTTCGGTGCGCGGTGCACGCCGACGCGTCTGCGTCACTTCGTCGACGTTGACCAATCGGAGGAAGATCCTGCGCGCCAACTGCTGCTGCCGCTCTGTGAGCTCGCCGTACACTTCCTCCGCGCTTTGCTGGACGGCTCCGGCAATCCCGTCGGTGGCGTAGTAATCCGAGACGGTCAGAGTTTTACGCGTCGACCGTTGCCAGGTCCCCAACAGTGCGTGTGACAGCAAGGGCAAAGCTCCGGGGTCGCTCGCCGTACGCGAGCCGCGTGGTGTCAGCTCGGAGACCAGAACCTGAACCAATTCGCTCTGCACGGTCATCCCGGCCTTGACCGCCGGCTCGACGATCACCTCGCGCAATTGTTCGTCGGTCAGTGGCCCGACCACCATCGGCGAATCGTCGAGCAGCGGCACCAAAAGCGGTTCCTCCGCCGCGAGACCGTAGAAGTCGGCGCGCATTCCGATGACGGCGATGGTGTTCTCACCGAGTTCCGCGAGAGTCCGCAGTATTTCCTCGCGCCGATCACCGTCGCACTGCGTCCACAGTTCCTCGAACTGGTCGAGGATCAAGACGGTTGGTTCGTCGGAAATCGACGACGGAATTCCTCCCGTACCCGGCTGCAGGATTTCCACCCGCCAGCCGTCGAACCGTGAATCGCCCTCGGCAACCTTGGGGGCGAGTCCCGCCCGCAGCAACGACGACTTACCCGATCCGGAAGCACCGATCACCATGAACTGACTGCGGCCGACACCTCGTATCGCCGACGCCACCCGCTCGACCAAGTTGGCAGTGAGTTCGTCTCGACCGAAGAACCACTCGGCGTCCTCTTGTCGGAAAGATTCGAGACCTCGATACGGAACGGTGGCGTCGCCGCGTCGTCTGGCCGTCAGCTGCCTCACTCGTTGCACCGCACCGATCCAGCGCTGCCGCTCATCCTCGGAGTCGACACCGCAGGCCTCGAGGAGCGCAAAAAACATCGGGGTACTCGCCGGCGTCGGCAGGTGTTGGCCGGCGAACCATCCGCTGACGGTTCCGTGCAAACCACCCGAACGCTCGACGGCTTCGCGGACCGTCAGTCCGGCTGCCTTCCGCAACGCCGTGAGCGCCTCAGCAAACTGTCCACGCGACTCGATCTGGCCCGGATCGACCTGATTGTGCCTACCGGCTTCCGCCTTCGAGTTCATAGCGAGGCACTCTATCGGAGCAGGTAGGAGATTTGTCCGTTGTATGGACTCTGTATCGAGAGAGTTGCGTCCGTTCCACTGAGACGCCTAGATCGAAATACTCGTTCTCAGTCGCGCCCCATCTCAGCAGCCCTTCTGCAAATACGGCAGTCGACGCCCATTCCCTCCGTCGAAAGGCGCTGCGCGCATGTCTTCAATCGGCTTTTCTCCGAAGATCGAGGCAAACGTGTCCCGAGTCGGCAACCCCAAGCACGGCAAGCACAAGCCGAAGCTGAGCGTCCGCGAGATCGAAGTACTTCTCGCCTGGCTTCGTTCGGATTCCAAGTCCGAGGTCGCCGAGACACTCGGCCTACGCGTCTGCACCGTCAACACACACATCACTCGGGTACGCACGAAGTACAGCGACGTCGGGCGGCCGGCTCCCACGAAGGCAGCGTTGTTCGCCCGCGCGGTCCAGGACGGGTACACCACCCTCGACGAGTGGTGACCTCAGACCGCGACGGTTTCCGGTTCCTTCGCTTTGGACGGCTTCAACCAACCGGGTAGCCAGGCAGGTTGTTTGTCCGGAGCCTGATCGAGAACACCGCCCGCCGGATCGTCGATGAACCCGTACCGCACGAGATCCTCCGACGGCCGGTAGATCTGACGGAGCACCAGCGCGCACAGAACGAGTACCGCGATGTCCCGGATCACGACGGTTCCGGTGAACCACTGCTCGGGCAGCCCCTTGTTGGACACCCCGAGGTAATACATCATTCGAGGAACCCAGACCAGGGCGTCGATGGTCATCCACGCGAGCAGGAGTCTGCGGTGCGGCAAGGCCAACACGGCCAGCGGCACCAGCCACAGAGAATACTGCGGGCTCCACACCTTGTTGGTGAGCAAGAAGCCCGCCACCAACAGGAAGCACAACTGCGCAACGCGCGGACGACGCTGCGCCGTCAGGGCGACGTATCCGACACCGATGCAGACGGCCACGAACAAAAGCAGAGAGACGGCGTTGAGATTCGACGGTGACTCGCCCTGTGCGAGAGGACCGTCGAGGCCCTTCCACGACGTGAACGACGCGATCACGTTGTAGAGGGAATCTGGATCGGCCCCGCGCTCGGAGTTGAGCCGGAAGAACTCGTACCAACCATGCGGGTACAGCGCGGCGATGGGCAGGTTCACCGCAAGCCATGCCGCGACGGCACTGAGTGCGGTCACCAGCCAGTCCCTCGTCTTGCCCGCGCGCAGACACAGGACGAAAAGCGGTCCGAGTAGGAGCAGCGGGTAGAGCTTCGCGGCGCCGCCCAGGCCGAGCAGGATTCCCGCGAGCACTGGCCGCTTGCGTGCCCACGCCAACAACCCGCCAGCCGCGAACGCCGTCGCCAGAGGATCGAAGTTCGTGAACACGTGCACGATCACCAACGGGGAACACGCGATGAGCGCGCCGTCCCACACTCGTCGTCCGGCCAGCAGGGTGCTCGCCCACACGGTGACCAGCCACGCCAACGCCAACCCGAACGCCACGACGTTGAAATAGAGCGCCACCTGAATCGCGCCCGGCAGCCAGGTGATCGAATCCCACGCCTTGGCGACCTTCATCGCGCCGTACTGATAGAGCCCCGAGATGACCGGATACTCCATGTACCGCATCTGGATCGAACCGTCGCCGCGTACTTCTTCCCACGACGTCTTGTACGGGAATGCTCCCTGATCGAGGCGTTCGGCTCCGTACAGCGGAACGGTGTCGGAGTAACACATCGCCACGTACTGACGGCTGCCACTCCAGTCGAGGCCGACCTGCCCGCTCTCGCCGACCGGCGCCTGCTGAATACAGCCGGCCTTCGCGAACCAGCCGAAAGCCAAAAACACCACGGCGAGCAGAAGGATCACTCGCATCGGGGTGAAGAAGCGAGTGCGTCCGATCAGTGCGTGACGACCTACCGGACCGCCGACGGTTCCCGACAGCGCAGACACCATCGCGTCGTTGCGACTGGGAACGTCCCGCCAATCCGCCGAACGAAGATCTTCGGCCAGCGGAGCGGGGGAGGTCGGTTCGGCATCATCAGCATTCGCGGCCACTCCGCGAGGTTACCGTCTTTCGAACCGACCACCCTCCAACTACTGGCCGGGGCTCACACCTGCCGGTTCTTCCTCGGTGGTCTCGCCTGCCCCTGGTACCTGCGGCGTGGTTGTCGTCGGCCGGGAGATCCCCGGAATCGGGATGGTGATGCCCGGCAGAACCTCGACCTGCGTCGTCGTCACCACGGGCGGCGGAGTGGTTTCCGTCGTCGTCGGTGCGGTGGTCGGCGGCGCCGACGTCTTGGGCGGTGCAGGTGCCGTGTACTCCGGAACACCACCGGCTTGGCCGTTGATCTTGCCCGGCGTCGGGAACTTCTCGTTGTCGGTGCCGTCGAGAGCGCCGTCCATCGTGTCCTTCCAAATGTCCGAAGGCAGACCCGAGCCGTAGATCATCGCGCCACCGGAATTGGTGATCGCTTCACCGTCGGGAGTTCCGACCCAGACCGCGGTCGAGAGTGACGGCGTGTAGCCGACCATCCATGCGTCCTTGTTGGCTCCGGTGTCACCGAGCTGCGCGGTACCTGTCTTCGACGCCGACAGACGTCCGCCGGCCAGGTTGTGACCGCGCGAGTACGCCGCGATCGGCTGCATCGCAGCCGTCACGTTGTCCGCCACGGCAGCGTCGATGCGGTCCTCACCGGCGGGTGCGCCGCGGTCCAGCAGCACAGTGCCGTCAGCCGCGACGACCTTCTGGACGAAGTGCGGTGCGTGATACGTGCCGGATGCGGCGAGCGTCGCGTACGACGACGCCATGTCGAGCACGCGGGCCTGGTACTGGCCGAGCACGATGCCGTTGTTGGGACCGGAACCGTCAGCCTCGGTGAGCGACGGGCCGACGCCCGGGATGTCCTTCGGGATGCCTGCTTGGTGTGCGATGTCCGCGATTGCCTGCGGGCCGTTGCCGTCGAGGCTGAGCATCTGGCGGTAGAAGCTGGTGTTCAGCGAACGCTTGAGCGCCTCTGCGATGGTGCAGGTGCCGCAGCTTTCACCTTCGACGTTGCCGATGGAGATGCCGTTGACGGTCAGCGGCGAGCTGTCGTACATCTGCGAGAGCGGGATTCCCTGATCCAGGGCGGCTGCGAGACCGAACACCTTGAACGAGGAACCGGTCTGAAGTCCGGCATTCGCGAAGTCGTATCCCGCGCCGTCCTCACCGCCGTAGTACGCCTTGACGGCACCGGTCTTCGGGTCGACCGAGACAACTGCGGTACGCAGGTTCTCCGGCTCACCCTCCATGTTGGAACGGGCTGCCTCGACCGCTGCGGCCTGAGCCTGCGGGTCGATGGTCGTGGTGATCTGCAAGCCCTCGGTGTTGAGCAACTGCTCGCTGATTCCAGCGTCGCCGATCTCCTTGAGCACCTGACGCTTGATCAGGCCCTCGGGTCCGGTCGAGCCTTGGCTGCTGTTGTCGACCTGGGCGAGCGGGATGTAGGCGGGGTACTGCATCGGCGTGCGCGCGGCCTGATCCAGCGTGCCGGCGGACACCATGCCGTCGAGCACGTAATCCCAACGGGACTTCGCGCCGGTCGGGTTGGTCTCGGGATCGAGGAGCGACGGAAGCTGAATCGACGATGCCAGGACGGCGCCTTCTTCGATGGTCAGCTGGTCGACGGGCTTACCGAAGTAAGCCGTGGATGCTGCGCCGATGCCGTATGCGCCGCGACCGAAGTAAATGGTGTTCAGATACGCGGCGAGGATGTCGTCCTTGGACCACTCGTTGGCCATCTTCGAGGAGATGACGAGCTCTTTCATCTTTCGCGTCAGCGAACGCTCCGAGCCGACGAGCGCCTTCTTCACGTACTGCTGCGTGATGGTCGAGCCACCACCGGCACTGTCGCGACCGAGGACGTTGTCTCGGGCTGCGCGTGCGAAACCGGAGATCGAGAAGCCCGGGTTCGAGTAGAAATCGCGGTCCTCTGCGGCCAGAACGGCGTTCCGAACGTGAAGCGGTACCTGATCGAGCGAAACCTCGACGCGGTTGCCGTCCGGCGGGACGACGGTACTGATCACCGTGGTGCCGTCGGCGGCGAAGACCGTCGCCACCTGATTGGTCTTGAGGTCACCTGGCTTGGGGACGTCCTGCACGATGTACGCCGCCATGAAGGCAAGGACGGGCAGAACAAGACCGAGCGCCACCAAGACGTAGGCCGAGCGGCGAACTGTGCGCCACTTGGACTTCTTCTTCACGGTGCTCTTTCTTCCCTTCGGGGGTTGTCCGTCGTTGCCACCGCCACCGGAGCCACCTGTCGGCGGCTTCGTCGGCGGAGGTCCGACCGGCGGGCGGGTGCCCGCGTTGGTACGGGTGGTCGCTGCTGCTGCCGCGACGCGCTGGGTCGGTTCGTTTGCCTGAGCGCCTGCGGCGCGATCTCGAGGCGGCGGGCCGGCAGGTCGGCCTTGCGGCGGACGACCCTGAGGAGGGGGACCGGCGGGGCGGCCCTGAGGAGGCGGGCCCGAAGGTCGGGCTTGCGGCGGACGACCCTGGGGCGGGGGTCCCATCGGACGGCCTTGCTGCGGACGACCCTGAGGGGGCGGACCCATCGGAGGGCGTCCCTGCGGAGGCGGACCCTGCGGTGGTGGACCCATCGGACGTCCCTGCGGCGGACGACCCTGAGGAGGTCCGGCGGGACGGTTGGGACCGACGGGACGGCCACCCGGGTTGTTGCCTCCCGGGTTGTTGTTGCTGGGGGAACTCACGAATCAAATCTCCAGTGGTCACGGACCGATCACGTGCAGACTTCGATCGGGCCCTTCTTCGGGTGTGGCGTTACTCGCTGGCGGTGCGCCGGCTTGGTGGGCGTGCTCGCCGCGGTCGCGGCGGCGCAGGTACTGCGCCGAGCACATAGGACTGCACCAAGTGGTTCCAACTGCAGGTACGGCACACCTCTACAACGTGCACCGTGAACTCCTCTGCTGTTTCCGCAAGCCGAGCGAGCTCGTCCGAGGTTCGGGCCGATCCCGAAACCTGACCGAGCTTGTCGCCGAACACCCAGGACACGAGCGTCAACTGTTCCTTGCGGCAAATGGGGCAGACGACGTCGCTGCCCCGGCCGTGGAACTTCGCGGCTCTGAGTAGGTACGGATCGGCGTCACACACTTGCTTGACGTCGGTCCTACCCGCAGACACTTCGGCCAGCACAGACCGACGCGCGAGCGCGTAGTCCACAACTTGCCGCTGTATCCGCACCTGACCAGCGTACGTGCGTCCGTGCCGCCACGGACGGTTCGGGAGGGTCACGATGAACACATTTTGCGGTCCGGACGCATGGCGACCAGCAATTATCATTGGAACCTGTGAGTTCTTCCAAGACGCCGGCCACCCGCGCACGCGATACGGACCGTATCGACGCCTGCGCCAGACTCGACGCCGCTTACGCCGAGGGACAACTGGGCGCCGCCGAATACTTCGATCGCACCGAGCAAGCGCGAACTGCCACGACGGTGGTCGAGTTGGCGTCGTTGATCGGCGATCTACAGGAAGCTGCACCTCGTGCGCGCGTGAAATCTCCCCACGTGACCTTTCGACGAAAAGTGCTCTACGTTTCGCTGGCCGCTGCGGCGGTGGCGGGCGCGATTGCACTGGCTGCAGCCCAACGCGGTCCGCTCGAGCCGCCGGCCGAGGTGGTCGAACGGTTCACAGCAAGCACCGAGCCTGCCGATTCTCCGTTTACTCCCACCGGCATCGACGACGTCTTCGCGTCGTTCGTCGCGACGTACGGTTCCGAGACGGTGCGGGTTGCGACCTTTTACCCCGATCGAGCGGTGGTCGGCCGCGTCGACGGATCAGGGAACTTCCGGAACTTCGATTTCCGCGGCACTCTCACTCCGTCCGACGAACCCGCGTCGGTGGCCGGCAACACGGACATGGACCTCACCAACGTGAACCGCGACGCCTTGGTATCGGTGATCGCACAGTCCCCCGCCGCGCTGGCCGGTACCCGCGTGGACCACATCACCTTGGCCGATTCGGGTGCGCCGGTGATAAGCATCTACGTCGTCGACGACACCGGGGCGTACACGGGCGTGCGCAAGATGACCTTCGACGGCAGGGTGTTCTGACGCACAGGCCTTGAATTTAGGATTCTCGGCATGGCCCAGAAATATCCGCCGAACACCCGCGCCGCAAACCGGGACAGGGAGACAACCGCGGCCGTCGTCGATGCGGCGTTCGGAGACGGACAGTTGAACGCCGCCGAGCATCGCGCTGCCGCGCAGGCGGTGGCGAAAGCGCGCACTCTCGACGAACTGGCCGCCATCGTCGCCGACTTGCAGGGCGCAGCGAATCCGCCGTCCGATCGACGTCGCCCACCAAAACGACCGGTGCCGTGGTTCGCAGCGGCAACGGTGGCGGCAGCGCTGGTCGTCGGCGTCGGGGCTTATTCGCTCACGCACCGAGATCCCGTGACGCCGCCGTCCGCAGTTGCGCCTGCCGTTGTCCCGAACCCGGAGCCCTTGGTCATACCCACACCCTTCATGGCGAGCGCGGAAGGGATCGCCCTCTTACGTGACCGGTTGCGGGAAAAGTTCGGCTCCACCGTCGTCGACGAGATCACCTTCAACAACAGCGCAGCCTATTTCTCCCTCGCTGTTCCCGGTCAACCCAACCGGAAGATCAAGTACTCCTTTCGCGGCGGCTTCACTGCGGACGGCGATCCGGAAAGCCGTAAGATCGACACTGCGACAGTCGATCTCGACGCGATTGATCTCGAAGCCGTACGACGAAACATCGAGGCGATCCAGCGGCACGTCAATGTGCCCGACGCCCAGGTCTACTACATTTCGTACACTGCCGGAGAAGAACCGCTGCTGGATATTTCGGCGAAAAACAGCTTCGGCGAAGGCGGATTCGTCAATACCACCTCCGCTGGCGAACTCGTCCGCGTCTACGCCTTCACCGATTAGGAATCAGATCATGCCGTCGAGTCCCTCCCCGTCTAAACGTGCACGAGATTCCGACCGAGCCGATACCTGTGGGGTGCTGGACAACGCCCTCGCAGACGGGCAGCTACATGCCGGAGAATACGAGTCTCGAACATCAAAAGCAATGTCCGCCAAAACAATTCACGACCTTCAGGTTCTCGTGAATGACCTTCAGATCCCCTCTCGATATCTCGACACCGAGGTGGTCCGGCCCCGCCTGCCTGCGCCACCGAAATCGGTGAAAGCTGCTGCGGCCGTCGTACTTGTCGCCGGTGTCGTCGGGGCGCTGATCGGTTCGGCCACCAACCCGGACACGTCACCGCTCGGGACCGACGCACCGATCCCGAATCTGATGACCGGCCACGGCGTGGCGCAGTTCATCGACGATTACCGGGCCGAATTCGGCGACACCATCGCCGATACCGTCTCGCTCAGTACCGAAAACGCAACCGTAGAACGAGTGGCCCATGATCAGCCCGGCAACTACGTCAGATACATCTACGATGGTGACTTCAAATCCTGGTCGACACCTTCACCCCGAAAAACCGGGACACGAACAATCGACCTGTCGACGGTCGATCTCGAGGTTCTGGCGCGGCTGATCGCCGGCGCTCCGGAAACGCTCCGGGTTCCGGGCGGAGTGGTCGACCAGATCCGTTTCGAATACCCCACCATCGGCCGAGCCAACGAGCCGACTGTCTCTATGTACGTGAGAAACGAGGCCGACGACTCCGGCCACCTGGAGACCACACTGTCGGGCGAGCCATTGAGCGTCTACCCATTTGCGCCTTGATCTGCCAGACGCCCTTGCACCCACGCCACGATCAGATCCCGGGTGGGGGCGAGCACGTCATCGGAAAATGTCGCCCGCGCAGAGTGATTCGACGGTAAGTGGCTTTCGTCGCTGGTACGGGCCCCGACGAGCAGGAAGACACCGGGCACTTCGCGGAGGATCCACGAGAAATCCTCGGAGATTCCGATCGGCTGCTGCAATCGAGTGACCGACGTGCCGACTCCCGCGGCGACCGCATCCAGTCGGTCCAGTTCAATGCCGTTGCTGACTGTCGGCACAGTGTCCTGGGTCAGCACCACTTCAGCCTCGACGCCGTGCGCGTGTGCGACGCCGTCGACGGTACGACGCACGATCGACTGCAGACGCGCATCCGTGTCCTCCGAGAAACTGCGGATCACCCCGGACAGAGAAGCGTTGTCGGGTATGACGTTTCGCGCCTCACCGGCGCGTAATGCACCGAACACCACCGCAGCGGGCTCGAACATCGAGACGCCGTGTGACGCCGCGATCCCCACGGCACCAACAGCTTCCGCCGCCGCTGTGAGTGGACTACGCGCCAGGTGAGGGGAGGAGCCGTGGCCGCCACTGCCGGTGATGGTCACATCGACGAGCGTCGAACCCGACAGCACTGCACCCTCGCGTGACGCGAATTCACCGGCGCCGAGCAGATGAGCGAGGACGTGCAACCCCAGTGCGGCCACCGGGCGCGCGCCGGAAACGCCCAGGAGGCCTTCCTCGAGTGCCAGTTTCGCACCGCCGTGGCCTTCTTCTCCCGGCTGGAAGAAGAAGATGACGTCGCCGGTCAGATCGGCTCGCCTCTCCTGGGTTTCCAATGCCGCCGCGAGGACGATCGCCATGTGCGCGTCGTGACCGCACGCGTGCATCGCCCCGTTGCCCGACGCCCAGTCGAGTCCGGTGTCTTCGGCAACAGGGAGAGCGTCCATGTCGGATCGCACCAGGACGGTGGGAACCTGAGACGGGTTCGAGCGATCGACCCTGCCGCCGCGCACCACGGCGGTTACCGACGACATCGCGGTGCCGAGCGTCAGTTCGATTCCCGATTCGACGAGTCGGTCCAGCAGGTAGGCCTGGGTCAGCGGGAGGTCGAGGCCCACTTCGGGCATGGCGTGCAGATCGCGACGTACCGCGACGATGTCGATGCTCACAGAGTGCTCCAGATGTCGTTGGTGACGCTCAACTCGTGCCCGTCCGCGTCGTCGAGGGCGAACGAGGAAGGGCTGCGGGTCCGCGGGTCGTCACCAGTTCAGTGGGTCCGTTGCTAAGACCGCCCGGTTCTTCGGGTCCGCGCAGGTGGATCTCCCGCAGTCGGCGCGGCTCAGATGTCGCGCCGGGAAACGCCTGGCCGCCGGGACGCTCGAGCCGGAAAGGTAGGTCAGGGCGAATGATCGCCTGGTCGCAGCCGACGAGGCGGACGCTGACGCCGGCGCGACTAAGCGGCACGGCGTCGTCGCCGACAGTGCCTGCCACTGCCCACGCCGCCAAGGCCCGGTCGTGTTCAAGTGCGGCAGAGACCAGTCGTCCGAAGGGGTGCTGCGCAGCGGCGACGGGGTCGTTCACAGTCGCCAGTTCCAGGTACGTCTCCCCCATCGGAATGATCAGATTGCTGGTGCCGACTCCGTCGTGGCGGCCACCGCCACGCACCTCGAGACCTGTCACCTGCGACACAATTTGTGCGGCTTTCTTCAAGTCGCCATGTACGAGAACTATATGATCTACGCGCACGTTCACCGTGATCCGTTTCCCCTTTCGTGAGGTCGAGGTCCATGTCTTCAACCAGTTCCCCGAATCGTCCGGACGAGCCGGTGCCGAAGTCTGCAACCGATGCCGCGATCCTCAAGATCGGCCACGTGGCCAGCATCGTCGGCGTGTCTACCGCACGAATTCGGTTGTGGGAGCAAGAACGGCTGATCACCCCTCTTCGCACCGAGTCCGGGCAACGCATGTATTCGATGCAGGACGTCAAACGGCTCGAGAAGATCCGCAAGCTCCTCGAATCCCGCTCCATGACCGTCGTCGGTATCCGACAGGCGCTTGACGGCGACGTCGAGGACGACGCCCCACCCGCCGAAGACGACATCGGCGCCATAGGCGCCCGAGTCAAGGAGCTTCGACGCCGAAATCGGATGAGCCTGCGTGACCTTTCGCAGGAAATCGCGGTCAGCCCTTCTGCGTTGAGCGCATTCGAGCGTGGACTGAGCAAACCCAGCATCGGACGCATCACACAGATCGCACATGCGCTCGGAACGACCACGCCGGAGCTCCTCGGTATGCCGGCCTCCGAGGATCGGATGATCGTGCGCGCCGACGAGCGCGAAGTCCTTCCCCTCGAAGCCGAAGGCGTTCGAATCGAGAACCTTTACCAGTCGTCGACGGTGTTGCAGTCCCAGATGGTCACCATCGAGCCCGGTTTCGGCAGCGGTGAACCGATGGCTCATGCAGGAGAAGAGTTCCTCACCGTTGTCGCCGGCAGCGTGGAGATCGTTCTCGACGGCGTCGAAACCGTGTCTCTGGCCACCGGCGACTCGATGACGTTTCCCAGCACTCGCCCGCACACTTACGCCAATCATGGCACCGTCACCGCCCGCGTAGTGTGGGTGAACACTCCACCGACCTTCTAATTCCTCCAGCCCTGTGCGTGGTTAAGGAGTCTCCGGACTCCCTAACCGCGCACGGGGGATCGCGACGGCCCGAATGGGCGAGCCGGTGCCGCCGACGAGGTGCAGTGGCAGGCCGAAGTAGTCGAAGCGGGTGTTCACCAACTGTCCCAGATTCTGCAAATGCTCGGTGTTCACGATCCCGTACTTCTTGCACACCATGTGTCCGGCGAAGCTGTTGTCGAGACTGTTGTCGATCGCATTGCAGTCGGTGCCGATGTTTACCACACCCTTCTTCGCGAGGTATTCGGCGCCCTCCCAGGAGAATCCGGGATTCTCGTCGATGTACTTGCGTTCGGGGAACCAGCGATCGCCGTAGTCGAACCAGGCCAGTACGATATCGCCGGGCCTGATCTCCTCACCTGCCTCGGCCAGCGCCCGCTCGGCGATCTCGACGTCCTCGATACCCGCCGATCCATGTGTCATCGGTTCGGGGCCTTCGAATTTCACGTGCGATAGATCGAGACAGACGGCCGAACCGTAGTAGTACGCCAACGGGGTGTTGTCGATGGTGGCGCCGTCGGGGTCGTACTCGATGGTCGCGTCGGCGTGGGTGCCGGCGTGCTCGCTGATCACGAGATTGCGCGCGTAGAACCCATCCTTGGTCCCGTACATCGCCTTGAACTGCTCGTGTGTCTGGTTCACCGGAGTGAAGGTGCGCTGATGGCCGAACCACATCGGCATCCCTTCGTACACCGGCCTGGTCAGATCGACTATCGGTTGACGGTTCTCGAGTAGCCGATCACCAAGCAGTGGGCTCTGCTGTCTGGCAGCCGTATCCGGTGTCGTGGTCATACGATCCCTCCTTCTGGGTCTCCCACGGCGAACGAGCCGAAGGTGCGGTCGAAGTACGTCAACGGTCCGGCAGTCTCCGCGTGAGCGCCTGCACGCGCCGAGACCACGTCGGCGACAACGAGGACGTGGTCGACGGCTTCCACCATGAAGACCACTGCGCATTCGATGTTGTACAGGGCCCCGTCGATCGCCGGCAGCGAGAACCGCGGTCCAGGGCTGCACAGTTGTTCTTCGGCAATGAATTTCGGCTTACCAGGCGCAGCGAGATCGGCGGCGAGCGCCATCTTGTCGTCGGAGAGGATTGCGACGCCGAAGCGCTCGCGCTCGGCGATGTAGCGGGCTGTGACATTGGTCTTGTTCACCGACAACGAGATCCGGGCCGGATCAGCCGAGAACGAGGACACCGAACTGAGCGTCAGCCCCCAAGGTCGCCCCTCGACCTCGGTGGTCACCACCACGATACCGCTCGCCAGCTTGCGCATCGAGGCAGCAAAATCCTCGGCGGGCACACATGGGTGGGTGGCGCCGGCTGCTGCACGAAGTGATGCGGTGCGTCTGTCCATCACCGGCGCGCCCATCAGGCGATCCCCACGTAGTCGCGGACTCGCCGAGCGGCTGCGGTGCGATCGGTCTTGGAGTAGACGAGGTTACGGACGAAGGCTGGCGGAGTGGCGTTGACGTTCTCGAACAGTCCGACGCGGCCCGCGTGAGCACCCGCGACCAGGTCCCAGACGAAGTTGAAGAAGGTGTTCTTGTCCCGGGCGGAGACCCCGGTTCCAGGAAAGAACTCTTCCATCCGGGAGCCGAATTCCGGATGATCCCAAACTTTTTCGGGCCAGCGGGCGACGAGCGCCTGCCCGCACAGATCGCGAAGCAGATAGGTGATGCGGGGATAGTTCTCGATCGAGTAGAGACGGCCTGCCGTTGTCAGTTCCGGGTTCGGTACATGCAGGCCACACCATTCCACTGACTCGTGAACGGTGGCGAGCGAATACGCCTTGAGGGTTTGTGCGTAGAGCGTGATGTCGGCGACGGCAGCCTGCACACCGGGAATCTTGTCGGTGCCGAGGATCTCGGTGATCACCTGCGCCACACCGGTGAACATCTCTGCCCGGAAGGCCAGGCGCGTCATCACCGACCACAGCGAATACGCACAGGATTCGTAGTACAGGTCGAGCAATCCCAGGTTGTACTTGCTGAAGACGTACTCACGCGGGATGAACACCTTGTCGAAGATGATCGTCTGATCGAGTTCTTCACCGGCGTGATCGAGCGGGTGATCATTGCGCGGCGTGTTCATCTTCGCCGTCGGCTCGCGCAGGATGAGCGAGAGACCGGGGGAGTTGACCGGGATCGCCGCCCAGATGGCCGCTTCCGGCCCGACTCCACCGCCGAGAGTGGTCGAGAGAGTGAAAAAGTGTGCGAGGGAACCGATGCTACCGGCTACCTTCGCACCTGAGATGACGATTCCGTCGGGTCGGTCTTCGACAATGCGCAACTGCGACGGGCGCTCGTTTCGCGGAATACTCTTGTCGGACTGCGGGTCTGCGATCAGATCTGTGCTGAGCAGGTTGTGATCACCAGATATCTTCACGAAATCGCGTATGTTCTGCGCGAATTCAGGGTTCTCCGCTTCGATCCTGTCGATGGTCGAGAGGAAGCCGAGTGCCATCATTGCGCCGTAGTCGTTGGGACGGCCGTACATGCCCATGGTCTTCTGCGTGATCAGCCGCGTCGCTTCACGTTTGGCCATCAGGTCAGCGCGAGTGCGGGGAATCTGCCATCCGATGGCGCGTCGGCCACCGTCGTCGTCCACGTAGGTGAGAACGTCGCGGGTCTCCGACGCGAACTGGGCATCCTGAATTCCGGCCAGGGTGTTGACGGCACGCAGGTCGGGATGGGTGGTGACATCCTCGACATCCTCACCCTGTGAGGAGATGATGCGGCGGCCGTCGCGCAACGAGGCCTTGTACTGATCACCGGTGAGCAGGTGCCCTCCGGTCTGCGAGAGTTGTTCGGTGACCTTGTCGATGCGCAGTCTCCGGGCGTCGAGCGTGGGGTTGGTCATGATGTTCCTTTCGGTGATCAGCCGCGGATGACCGCGATGGCTTCGGCCTCGATGAGAAAGCCGTCGTACATGAGTCCGGCGACGCGTACGCCGGTACCGGCAGGCCCCTCTTCGGGGAGGAATTCCATCCGAACGCGGGTCATGGTCTCCCAGTTCTCCTGAACCTGGTCTCCCGAGCCGTCGAAGCAGTAGTAGGTATTGAGTTTGACGACGTCGCCCCAGGTGGCACCGGCCTCGGCCAGTACTGTGGTGAGCGACTCGAATACATTGCGGGTCTGCGCCTCGATGTCACCCTCTCCGAGGACGTTTCCGTGTTCGTCCGCCGAGAGTTGGCCGCCGGTGAAGACGAGGTTCCCGATCCGCCATCCCTGTGAGAACGGAGTCTTGATGTGGTGAGTCCAGGTGCTGTTCATCAGACGCTGGCGGTCAGTGCCGTCGCCGACGAGGTCGGCGAGTTCGGTCCCGGTCATGAATATTCCTTTCGGTGTTCAAGTTTCAGGCAGCGGCTGCAGCGAGAGCCGGAGTGCGCTTGGCGGAGAGTCGAACGAGCGCGAGATAGAGAAAGAAGCTGGCCACGGACCCGACGAGCCAGGACACGTCGACCCCGTTCATGGCTGCGGCCACCGGTCCGGTAAAGAAATCGCCTGACATGAAAGGCATTTGGATGACAAAACCGAGGATGTAGGTAGCCAGGGCCGGTATGTTGAAGGCCCCATAGCCGGCATTGACGTCACTGAACGCGGCAATATCGTACTGTCCCTTGGCGATCATGTAATAGTCGACCAGATTGACGATGCTCCAGGGGATGAGCAAGCACATCAGGAAGTGGATGAAGTTGGAGTAGTTGACGAGAAAGTTGTCAGCGAACAGCAGGGCCACCATGAATGCGATGACGGCGGTGCAGGTGGCGACGAGGTTACGCGCGAAAGCTCCTGGTTTCCAGCCTGTTCGGAATGTTTGCATCAACGTCAGCGTGCACAGGGACGGGCCGTAAAGGTTGATCACCGCCGCGTCGATGGCGCCGAGGAAAAGCATGACGAGAACGAAGACGCCAATCGGACCTGGCATGATGTCGAGCAGTTGAGCGACGCTTCCGTCGCCGCCTGCCGCGGTCACGAGGAGCGCACCGAGGGTCATCACCGGAATCGCGCCGACAACGGCGCCGAGATAGGTGTACCAGAACGCCTCGCGCGAAGGAGTCGCCGCGGGCAGGTAGCGAGAATAGTCGGAAACGTAAGGCGCGTAGGCGATCTGCCATGTCGCGGCGATCGACGTCATCCCGAGGAAACCTATCACGCTAAAGCTCGTATCCGCCGATGTCGCGGGCCCTCCACCGGCGGCTTGGAAGGTGAACACGGCGATCAAGATGACGGCAATTCCGAAGAGAACGAGCAAGGCGCGGTTGAGTCGGTGAATGAACTCGTAACCGAAGATGACTGCCACCAGCGTGAGACCAGTAGTCAGCACCAACGCAAGCGAGGGGTTCAATGCGGGTACCAACGCAACAAGTGTGTCTCGGGCAAGCACGATGATAGACGCGAGAAAACCCAGGTACATCAGGATGACGACGACCAACACGAGCAGCGAGCCGTACATACCGAATTGTCCACGTGCCTGAATCATCTGCGGCACACCAAGTTTTGATCCCTGCACCGAGTGCAATGCCATGAAGACCGCACCGATCAGGTTACCGAGGACGATCGCGGCAATTGTCGAGGCGATGTCGAGTCCGTACACAGTCGGACCCAGCACACCCATCACGAGGGTAAGGGGCATGATCTGGACGCCGAACCAGACCGAGAACAGATGGCGGGCAGTACCGGTGCGGCGCTCTTCCGGCACAGGTTGGATCGTGAGGTCCTCGATGAGTGAGGAATCAGTGGTCTTCATTGGCACCTCTGCAGTGCGTGAGTAGTGAGAATCGGAACCGATCGAGTGATGTACGGATAATCTACAACTGTGCAGTAAGAAATATCTACGGAACCGTGGAGAATTTTCTTTGCCGAAACATCCTCGAAACAGGGCAATTTCCCTGTTTAACTCACTTCAGACGGAGAAGATCGATGAAATCTGTGCTAAATACCTCATATTGTGCTGATGGATCTGTGGGCGCACACACGTCCATGTCCGAATTGTTTTCGATAGGCATAGGTCCGTCGAGTTCACATACCGTCGGGCCCATGCGTGCTGCCGCGTCGTTCGTGGCGGGACTACGCAACGCACACCTGCTTGCACGGACTTCGCGCATTCAGGTACGGCTTCGCGGCTCCCTCGGGGCCACCGGAGTCGGCCACGGATCTCCCGACGCAGTCCTCGCGGGCTTACGCGGATGGTCACCGCACGACTGCGATCCCGCTGCCGTCCACGGATTATGGGAACATTCGCGTTCGCTGCACGAAATATCAGTCGACGACCACTCGGTCACCGTCGCTTACGAGGACATCACTCTTGCCCCGTTCGACCCCCACCCAGATCACCCGAATACGTTGGAGTTCACTGCGATAGCGAACGACGGCACAGTTATCGAGGACCGCACTTTCCTATCCGTCGGCGGCGGTTTCGTAGTGACGGTGGGCCAGACGCAACCATCGCCACCACAGATTCCGTACCCCTACCGCACGTTCGACGACCTTCTTACACTCAGCGCATCACGGGAAGTGACCGTCGCAGAGATTGCCGCGGCAAACGAGTGGGCGCTCGGCCGAGACCCCCAAGCCGACGCGGTCCAGATCTGGGAAGCCATGCGGGCGTGCATCGGCGCCGGTCGCACGCGGGCAGATGGCACACTCCCGGGAGGTCTTGCCGTTCGCAGACGTGCCCCCGGACTCGCCAGGACTCTGGACAGCCAACCCACGCACGAACTGACCGCAATTTCTCGGATCCAACTCGCAGCATTGGCCGTCAACGAGGAGAACGCATCGGGATTCCGGGTGGTCACCGCGCCGACGAACGGGGCAGCGGGAATCTTGCCCGCAGTTGTGGAGCATTACCTTCGGACGCCAGGTGCCGACATGAATGGCGTCGTCGACATGCTCCTGACCGCGACTGCCATCGGCAGCGTCGTGAAGGCGGGCGCTTCCATCTCCGGGGCAGAGGTCGGCTGCCAGGGCGAAGTGGGTTCGGCGTGCGCGATGGCGGCCGGAGCCTTGTGCGCGGCCCTCGGCGGAACGCCGGCACAGGTGGGAAAGGCAGCGGAGATGGGTCTGGAACATCACCTGGGCCTGACCTGTGATCCGGTGGCCGGACTGGTACAGATCCCGTGCATCGAACGCAATGCGATAGCTGCCGTCACCGCGGTTCAGGCGGCGACACTCACCCTGAACGAGGAGGATCAGCCACACCACGTCTCACTGGACACCGCCATCCGTACCTTACGCGACGTTGGCGCCGACATGCACGACAAGTACAAGGAAACTTCACGCGGCGGGCTTGCAGTCAATGTCGTCGAGTGCTGAGTTGTCCACCCAGCCCGCGGCCAATCGAGGCCGTCTATCCGTGACACCTTGGTACACGTATCGGGCCGCAGTGTGGTTTTATATATCGGCGCGATATAGTTGGTTATCGCATCAAGCGGTTAGGTTCAACGACTCGGGAGGTTTGTCAGTTGCTCGAACTCGCAATCCTCGGGCTGCTCCTCGAGTCACCGATGCACGGATACGAGCTGCGTAAGCGGCTCACTGGTCTGCTCGGCGCATTCCGCGCGTTCTCGTACGGATCGCTGTACCCGGCACTGCGGCGCATGCAAGCCGACGGATTGATCTCGGAAGACGTCGACACTGCCACCGGCACGCTCAAGCGTCGGGCGCGTCGCGTCTACCAGCTCACTCCGGAAGGTCGGCAACGTTTCACCGAACTGGTCGCCGACACCGGGCCGCAGAACTACACCGACGACGGTTTCGGCGTTCACCTCGCCTTCTTCAGCCGCACCCCCGCAGAAGCGCGGATGCGGATCCTCGAAGGCAGGCGACGCCAGGTCGAGGAGCGCCGTGAGGGGCTCCGCGAGGCCGTCGGTCGGGCCAGCGGATCGCTGGACCGCTATACCCGTCAGCTCCATCAGCTCGGACTCGAATCGAGTGAACGCGAAGTGCGTTGGCTCAACGAATTGATCGCAGCCGAGCAATCGACAACAGGAACATCCCGGAAAGAAGGAGAACCCGACCATGGGTGAGAACAGCACCGCGGTGCGCGTAGCCATTGTGGGCGTGGGTAACTGCGCCTCGTCCCTGGTTCAGGGCGTCCACTACTACAAGGATGCCGACGAGACCCAGACGGTCCCCGGCCTCATGCACGTCAAGTTCGGCAAGTACCACGTCCGCGACGTGCAGTTCGTCGCTGCGTTCGACGTCGACGCCAAGAAGGTCGGCTTCGACCTCTCCGAGGCGATCCTCGCGAGCGAGAACAACACCATCAAGATCGCCGACGTCCCGCCCCTGGACGTTCCCGTTCAGCGTGGCCCGACCCTCGACGGCATCGGCAAGTACTACGCCGAGACCATCGAGCTGTCCGACGCCGAGCCCGTCGACGTCGTCAAGGCACTCAAGGACGCTCAGGTCGACGTACTCGTCTCCTACCTGCCCGTCGGTTCCGACGACGCTGACAAGTTCTACGCACAGTGCGCGATCGACGCAGGCGTTGCATTCGTCAACGCCCTGCCCGTCTTCATCGCTTCCGACCCGGAGTGGGCTGCCAAGTTCAAGGACGCCGGCGTCCCGATCGTCGGCGACGACATCAAGAGCCAGGTCGGCGCCACCATCACCCACCGCGTGATGGCGAAGCTGTTCGAAGACCGCGGCGTCGTGCTGGACCGCACCTACCAGCTCAACGTCGGTGGAAACATGGACTTCAAGAACATGCTCGAGCGTGATCGCCTGGAGTCCAAGAAGGTTTCCAAGACCCAGGCCGTGACGTCCAACCTGACCGGCGCACTTGCCGGCAAGGTTCACGACCGCAACGTCCACATCGGTCCCTCGGACTACGTGGAGTGGCTCGACGACCGCAAGTGGGCATACGTCCGCCTCGAAGGCCGCGCCTTCGGTGACGCTCCCCTGAACCTGGAGTACAAGCTCGAGGTCTGGGATTCGCCCAACTCTGCCGGCATCATCATCGACGCCGTGCGCGCCGCCAAGATCGCCAAGGACCGCGGCATCGGTGGACCGGTTTACCCGGCTTCCGCTTACCTGATGAAGTCCCCGCCGGTCCAGATGGCCGACGACAAGGCTCGCATCGAGCTCGAAGCGTTCATCATCGGAGCCGACGAGGCCTGATTTAGGTTCACGCTGATTCGGGGTCTTGCGCCAACGGCGCAAGGCCCCGATTCTGTTATCCGCAGGGTGTTTCCGCATCCGCGCGGGTAATCACGCCTGCGGCTGCCGAATCGCCGAGCGGGTCCGGGTGCCGATCAGCGTGGAATGATGGACATCAGAACCATCACACGGATCGAGGACCCCATGTCGATTACGTCGCTACCAGTGCTCGATCTGTCGCTTGCGCAGAACCCCGACACCGCCGAGCAGTTCCGCACTCAGCTCCGCGAGGCCACCCACGAGGTCGGATTCTTCTACCTGGTCGGCCACGGAATTCCCGACGAACTGCAGCGACGCCTCCTCGCCGTCGCCCGCGAGTTCTTCGCACTTCCGACTGCCGAGAAGCTCGCGATCGAGAACGTCCGCAGCCCGCACTTCCGTGGGTACACCAGGCTCGGCGGCGAACTCACCGAAGGCAAGCAGGACTGGCGCGAGCAGATCGACATCGGCGCCGAACAGCCCGCGGCCGAGCGCACCGACACCTCACCGGCCTGGGAGATCCTGCAGGGCCCCAACCAGTGGCCAGACGCCCTTCCCGAACTCCGCGACGTCATCACCGAGTGGAACGACACACTCACCTCGATCGCACTGAGCCTCTTACGCGAATGGGCGGTAGCCCTGGGCCAGGATGCGAACATCTTCGACGACGCGTTCGCTCACGATCCGTCGATCCTCATCAAGGTGGTGCGTTACCCGGGCCGCCCGAAAGGTGCCGGCTCCCAGGGCGTCGGCGGGCACAAGGACGCGGGTGTGCTGACTCTGCTCTATGTCGAACCGGGCAAGGGCGGTCTGCAGGTCGAGCACGACGGCGACTGGATCGACGCCCCGCCGATCGACGGGGCACTGGTGGTCAACATCGGCGAACTGCTCGAGGTCGCTACCGGCGGCTACTTGAAAGCGACTGTGCACCGGGTAGTTTCACCCGAAGGTGACGGTGAACGTATCTCGGTGCCGTTCTTCTTCAACCCGAACTACGCAGCGCAGATCCCGGAGTTCGACCTACCGCCCGAGCTGGCGGCGCGCGCCACCGGCGTCACCGTGGACGCGAACAACCCGATCCACGATTCCTACGGGGCGAACGCCCTCAAGAGTCGACTACGCGCGCACCCCGATGTCGCGGCCCGATGGTGGCCGGACATCGTTGCGGCACAAAGCGCTACCTAGGGGATGGGTCAAAGATCCATCGCGACTTTCCACGCCGTGTGCATCGCACCTTCGATGTAGTCGACGTTCACCGCGTCACCGACCACGTGCACGTCGGAGACGACGCCGATCAGAGCGTCGGCCAGCGGCGCTTGCGCTGACACCCCCGATGCGACGACAACCATGTCGGCTGGAGCGGTCAGTGTCTTGTCACCGGAACGGAATTCGACGTGCTCCTTGGTGATTCGCTGCACCGTTGAATTGCGGTGAATGTCCACACCGACATGCTTGGCGTGGCGCACAGCCGTCCAGCGGCGCGGCATCGCCATCGGAATACCCAACTGCTGGCCTTCTTCGATCAGCGTCACATTGCGACCTCGCTCGGCCAGGAACTCCGCAAGCTCGAGTCCGACAAGCGAACCACCGATCACGACAACGTCCTTACCCATGGGCAGGAACTTGCGGGTCACAGCTCGGATCGCCGCGGGGCTCTTGGTGATACCGGACAGCTTGCCCAACTTGGCCATCGTCCGCAGGAACGGCGGCACCTGTGAGACGTCTCCCGCTCCGGTCATCAACGCGCGCAACGAATCACCGGTGTGCACGTGCGGCAAGTCGCCGCCCGGAACACTAGGCCGCTCACGAACTGCACCGGTGGCCACGACTACGGCGTCGGGGTTCAGTGCCCGGATCGAAGCAACCGAGGCTTCGGTCTTCAGTCGAACATCGACACCGAGACGCTCGATCTCCACTTTCAACCAGCTGAGCAGACGTCCGTTGTCCGGGGTAGTGAGGCTCGAGAACCACAGGGTGCCGCCAAGGCGATCGGATTTGTCCAACACCGTGACTCGGTGCCCACGTTCAGCGGCCACGCGAGCCGTTTCGAGACCACCGGGGCCCGCTCCGACCACAACAACGTGTTTCGGAGTGCTGGTCCGAACGAAGGGGAGCAGCGCTTCGTTGCCCAGGGCAGGGTTCACCGCGCACAGCGGGGTCTCGTCCCAGAAGTTCTCCTGCACGCAGACGTAGCAATTGATGCAAGGCCGAACCCGCTCGGGTACACCGTCTTTGAGTTTGTTCACCAGCTGTGGATCGGCCAGGAGCTGGCGGCCCATCGCGGCGAAGTCCGTGCGACCTTCCGCGATCATCTTCTCGCCGACCTCGGGGAGCATACGTCCGACCGTGATCACGGGGATCGATATCGCCTGCTTGATTCGCGTTGCATTGTCCGTGTAGTAGCCGACCTTGTCGGGCAGGGGGCCGTCGGTGAAGTTGGCAAAAGCATTCAGCGCGGTACCGGTGACGTGAATGGCGTCAGCGCCGGCCTCTTCGAACATCTTGGCGGCCGCAGCAGCCTCGTCGACGGTCAGCCCGTCGGTTTCGCCGTACTCTTGACCGGCCAGACGCACGATGACGGCAAGCGCACCACCGACCTCCTCCTTGACCGCCCGAATAACCTCACAAGCCAGGCGAGCACGGTTCTCCATGGAACCTCCGTACTCATCGCTGCGCTGATTCGTGTACCGACTCAGGAACGCTCCGAGGACGTAGTTGTGGGCACAGTGAATCTCGACGGCGTCGCCGCCCGCCGCTTTCACCCGTCCGGCAGCCTCGGCGAACATGCGGACGAGCCAATCAAGATCTTCCTTGGTGGCCTCGTGGTAGGTCGCCCTCTTGCCCTCGTTGATGGCAGCCATCTTGCCCAGTTCTTCGGGCGTGCAATCGGCCATCGCACTCATGTCACCCGGCGGCTTCGGTGTGGACGGGACCAACTGGGGTCGGCCGTCGAGGGTATCGATGCGCGCCACCTTGCCGTGGTGTGTCATCTGCACACAGAGCTTGCTGCCTGCGTCGTGCACCGCGTCGGCCAGCGCTTTGAGTCCGGGGATGAACCGGTCTTCGGAGAGCCCCGGTTCCTTGCGGCTGGTGCAGCCCAGCGGGTACGCAACAGCGCAGCAACCGGTGATGATCAGACCCGTTCCACCGGCCGCACGAGCCACGAAGTGGTCGATGTCGCCCTTTTCGATTTCCCCGTCTTCACACAGGTTCATGTCCATCGCAGGGAGAACCACGCGATTGGGCACGGTCATCGGGCCGATGGTGCCTGGTGCGAGCAGGTGCGGAAAGGTCTGGCTTCGGATCGTCACGAGCAGACGCTAGAACTGGACCACGCCCATCCGTTGCCGCACTCCCGATCAACGAGACTTCACGCGCTGTGACGTGCGAGGCACTCGGCTATCACCTCGAGCGAATATTCGAGGTCCGCGGATTCCACTCGCCCGTAGCCGATGACCAATCCGCCGGGGTCTCCGTGCGTTCGGGTGGACTCGACCAGGGTGGGCACTTCGACGCCGTGTTCAAGTGCCTCGCGAGCGACGGTGGCTGCCAGATCCGCGTCGAGCATGAGCGTCGTGTGCATGCCGGCGCCGAGACCCCGCAGTTCACCGAACGATGACAGCGCTTCCTCGACCGCCCGATCGCGCTCCCGGTACCTGCGCCGGGCGGTACGTACCGCCCGATCCCATTCGCCGTCACGGAGCAGGGACAGGAGTGCTTGCTGCAACGGAACCGACGGGAAGTCGCCGATTCGCTTGCGGTGTAATGCTATGCGGTCGACCAGGTCGAGGGGAGCTACCAACCAGCCCAATCGAATTCCGGCGCCGAGCGTCTTGGCGACCGTTCCGAGATACACCACCCGATCAGGAGCCAACTGGGCGAGCGCAGGCAAAGGCGCTACATCGTAACGGAATTCGGAGTCGTAATCGTCCTCGAACAGGACGACGTCGCGGGCGCGTGCGAACTCGATCAACTGGTTGCGCCGACCTACCGGAAGCAGCCCACCCGTCGGATACTGATGGGACGGTGTCACATACACACCGCGGACGCCCTCCGACGCCGTTTCGAGTTGGTCGACACAGAGACCATGAGCGTCGACGGGCACGTCGAGCAGCGACCATCCACAGGCTGTTGCGGCCGAGGACGCATACCGGTATCCGGGATCTTCCATCGCCAGAACAGCACCACGGGTACGCAGAGCCGACAGGGCGAGGCCGAGACCATGCGTGGCACCTGAGGTGATCAGGATTCTCTCGGGTTCAACCGACATTCCGCGGGCTCTTGCCAGCAATTCCGAGAGTGCCGAACGCAATTCGTAGTCACCCGCAGGATCGGGATCCTCGAATGGTGGCGGTTTGGACCCGACGTCACGCCACGCCCGCCGCCACGCTGCCGATGCACGCGGCGGCGTCCACGGCACGCCTGGCCGGAGCTGCACCCTGGGCGACATCTTGTCGGCGGTCTTCTTCGGTGTAGTCGTGGGAGTGACCACGGGAGAGGGCGCCTCGGCAACGAAGGTACCCGAGCCGTGCACAGCGACAAGCCAACCCTCGGCGATCAACTGCTCATACGCCCGTTCCACGACGCCCCGCGCCACCTCCAGCTCCGCCGCCAGCTTCCGGGAGCTGGGTAACCTCAGTCCCACTGCCGCCTTACCACTACGGATATCAGCTCTGAGGTGGTCGGCAATCTGGATCGGGAGCGCCCGCCGATCTGTCCGGTCGAGGACGACGGCTACCGCCGAAGGAAGAAACATTCAGAACCCTCTCGGAAGTGGCAAATCGAAGTGGCCTATCGAAGTCTCCACTGATTGGACCATGACTTAAAGCCACTTTGCCACCAGCATTGTCTGCATGACAGATTCCGTTGTCTTTGCTGCCCCTGCTCCTGCCCCCACTGCACCTACTCCGCTGTCTCCGACAGCACGTACGACGCACAAGCGCGCCCGCCACCACGGCGTCGCAGAACGCGCGGCACTCGTCGACGTCTTGCAGTCCGCGAAGCTGTGCCACATGGGCGTGAACGTCGGCGGAGTTCCCATGGTGTTCCCCACCGCGTACGGGTTCGACCTCGACGGCCCTGACCGCGGCGGGTCTATTTATGTTCACGGCTCGGTGGCCTCGCGAAGCTTGGCTCCCGACAGCGAAATCTGCATCACCATCACGATCCTCGACGGGCTCGTGTTGGCGCGGTCGGGCTTCCACCACTCGATGAACTACCGCAGCGGCGTCATCATCGGATCACCTCGAGTCGTGACCGACGGCGACGAGCGAGTGAAGGCTTTGAATCTGATCGTCGACCAGGTGGTTCCCGGACGTTCCCAACACTTGCGGGATCACACGCGCAAGGAAATGGCGGCAACCATCGTTCTTGCCCTGCCGTTGTACGAGGCTTCCGTCAAGGCCCGCACCGGCGGCCCCGGCGACGATGCCGCCGACATTGGTGTCGAAACCGTTTGGGCTGGAGTAGTTCCCGCAGCTACGCACTTCGGTGAACCGATCCCGTCCGAGGATCTCGACTCAGGTGTCGCGCTTCCGGACCATATCTCGACGATGCTCTGACCGCACACGCGACTCCGACAAACGCAGCTCGCACCGGGGCATGGCTATGCCCCGGTGTGTACGTATTCAGTTGCGCCCGTTCAGGCTGCTGTAGGTGGGCTGTTCCCGCCGATCGGGTGCTGATACGGGTCAACCGACATCGGCGGATAGAACACCGTCCTCCGATCCGGGCCGATCTCCACCCGCCACTCCGTGTGGTGCAGCGTCCGATGGTGATGACCGCACAACAAGATCAGATTGTCGAGATCCGTTGGGCCACCATCACCCCAGTGAACAATATGATGAGCATCGCACCACCCCGACGGCGTCCCACACCCCGGAAACGCACACCCGCCATCCCGAACCGCAAGAGCCCGGCGCTGCGGAACAGTCGCCGTTCTCGCTTCCTTACCGCAGTCGAGCGGAACACCGTTCTCATCCAACAAGATCCGCGTCACGGTGCAGTCGCACGCCAGCATCCGGGCAGTATCGATACTGATCGGACCTACCCAATCCGTCCACGCGAACCCCAGTTCCTCCGTCGACGGCAGGAGGTCTTTCAACGCTTGCAGATCTGTCATATCTTTTGCCGACGCGGTGACCGTGATGTGTGGTTTCACGCCGCCTTCGATCGGACCCAACCCCGCCCGCTCATACCGGCGCAACAACTCGCAAAACCCGTCCGCACGCCGTAATGCCGGAGTACGCGTGTCCTTCACACCGTCCTTCTCCGGCGTCGGCGCCGACAAACTCGACAACAACGTGATCAGACGGGCCCCGTTCACAGCATCCAAGTCACCCTTCACAGACACACGCCCGTACAAGCCTTTCGAGGCGTAAAACTCGTTGCGCTCCGAATCCTCCCCGACCGGAACACCATCCTCACGCTTGCCGTACTGCTTCTCGATCCGCCGAATCGCCGCCCGCACCGCATCACAATCGGCAATGTTCTTCGACGCCAGGCCAAGCAGAATCCCTCGGGCCTTGTCCACATCCGCCAGCGTCATGTTCTTCGGCGGATGCTGACAAAACGACGCCACCTGACGCGCCTTCAACGCATCCACATCACCACGATGAAACGCATCCGCGACAACAGGTTCGAGCATCAACAACCGCGCCAACCCGACCAGCAGACTGCACTCACCGATCTCCAAATTCGTCGAACCATGCAACCACTGCGCGATCGCCCGAAAACCCTTCCCACCGAGAACCTCCCGGGAAAACATCTCCACGATCAGCAACACCAACCGCGACTGCAACTCGTGCCGGACACGCACCAGATCCAGAACCTCACCCTTGAGGTCCTCACCATCCAGCTGCCACGCATCCCGACTGTCCATGCAGCAATCATATTCGAACATAGTTTCGAATACAAGAGAAAAACGGAATGAAACTAGCTGCTAATCAACAACTTTCGCATTCCAGACAGAACGGGCATGATCTTGGGTGGCTGTGGAAACCTCCGCTTGGCCGCCCATGAAGGGCCGGACAAGATCCAGCGGCAAGGGGAAGACAACGGTGGAGTTGTTCTCGCTACCGATCTCGTGAAGTGTCTGCAGATATCGCAATTGCAGGGTGGTCGGATTGCGGCTGATCACCTCGGCCGCCTCGGCGAGCTTGGCCGAAGCCTGAAACTCTGCGTCGGCGTTGATGATCTTGGCCCGACGTTCACGTTCGGCCTCTGCTTGCCTGGCGATGGCGCGCTGCATGTTGGCTGGAATCTCGACGTCCTTGATCTCGACGGTCGTGACCTTGACGCCCCACGGTTCGGTCTGCTGGTCGATGACTTTCTGCAGATCCTCGTTGAGGCGTTCACGTTCGGATAGCAGCGAGTCCAGCTCAGCTTTACCGAGGATGGAGCGCAGTGTGGTCTGGGCGATCTGTGAGGTGGCGGCCAGAAAGTCCTCGACTTCGACTATCGAACGGTCAGCGTCGACGACCCGAAAGTACGTGACGGCGGTGACCTTCACAGGAACATTGTCGCGGGTAATCACTTCTTGGACCGGTATTTTCAGCGTGACGGTTCGCAGACTGACCCGTTCCATGCGATCGATCGCCGGCACCAGAATCACCAGGCCTGGGCCTTTCAAGGTGATCAATCGGCCGAGGCGGAACACCACCGCGCGCTCGTACTCGCGCAGAACTCTCACCGACATTCCCACAAGGACTGCAATCAGCACGACAAACACGAACAACACGACAAGCACGGTGGTCATAGCGGCAGCTCCCACGGTTCACGACGGCGCACTTTCAGAGTCAGGCCTCGTACCTGCTCTACGACGACGGATTCGCCCACGGCAGGCACAGAGTCGTCGTACCCGAATTCCATTCGAGCACTCCATAATCCGCCGTCAAGCTCGACCTGCCCCTGCGCGCCGGTCCAACTGCGAACGGTCGCGTCGGAGCCGACAAGAGATTCCGTTCCGGTACGCACGGGCGCGCGGCGCGCGGTAAGCGCTTTTCGACTCGCTACCGCCACCACGCCCAGGCCGACTACCGCGACCCCCGCCGTCACCGGGATCGCGATCAATTGCCCGATACCGTCGGATGTGAAAAGCATCCAGACGCCGGCACCGATCATGAGTGCTCCAAGCACACCGAGCACCCCCGCGGTTGGGGCATGCGCCTCGACCACGATCAACAGGACGCCCAGCACCAGGGCAACGACACCGATCGTCGTCATCACTCGTCTCCACGCTCGCGAGGACGCGGTCACGTCGCGTAGCCATTGTGCGATCGCGCCCTCGGCTTCAACGGTAATCACGTTCGGCCGGATCTGCCACAAGCACTTCACGCCAGTTCAGAGAAGCACTTCACCGATCTGTCGCGCAGTCACCTTGGCAAGGTCGGCGAGGAACGGAATCCGTTCGTCGATCATCAGCTCGACCGGACCACGAAGCCCGAGAGCGTAACGCACAGTACCGGATCCATCGATGATCGGAATTCCGATCGTTCGGTAATCCGGGGTCAACTCCTCGTCGTTGAATCCGTATCCTCGCTCACGAGTCAGTTCCAATTCCCGGCGGATACCGGCAACATCGGTGATCGCACGCTGAGTGGTCGCTTCACGTGGCAGCGCAGCGAGCTCGGAATCGTCGACATCGGACCACGCCAGAAACGCTTTCCCGAGTGCGCTCGCATGCAAGGGAAGGCGGACACCCTGGAGCACGTGCCCGTCGGCCTCGCGCCACCGACTGAATCCGAGCAACACCACCTCACTTCCACTTCGCACTGCCAGGGAGGCGGATGCTCCTGTCGTCGCGGCCAATTGCTCCAAATAGGGCTCGGACAGATAGATCCGATGCTGCCGGTAGGAGACCTGTCCGTAGGCCGCCAGCGCCGCGCCGATGCGATACCGACTGGTTGCGTCGTCCTTCTCGAGGAACCCCGCGTCGACGAGCGACTGCAGCAATCGATGCGTGGTGCTGACCGCAAGCTCTTGTCGCCGCGCAACTTCCGAGACTCCCAGTTCTTCGCCACTGCGAAAACATGTGAGCATGGTCAGGGCACGAGTTACCGTCTGAACTCCCGCGCCGCGTGCGTCCGTCACGAACGATCCTTTCGCTGTGGCCTGATCGACCTGAGAATCGGACGCTAACACGGACCCAGCAGTCCGGCCATCCTTTCCATCAGGCGGAAAGGAACCAGACGCGGACCCACAAAAGCCCAGATGAACAGACTTCCGATGTTGTCAAGATTTCCAATCTCCAGAAAACAAACGGGGGTAAAACAGACACGCACCCAATAGCGTCATCGTCGTCAGTTCTGACGAATCAACGCCTGAAGGAGCCACATACATGTCCCGCTTCCGCCGACTGCCACGAGCTGCCGCTGCGCTCGCCATGATCCCGCTGGCCGGGTTGGCGGTGGCGTGTGGGTCTTCCGATTCCGACAGCGCCGCAGGCAATTCCAGCGCCGACTTCACGCTCAAAGTCTTCGATCCCGGAAACTCCGGTGCCATCGCCGTCGGCAAGCGTGACGGAACCTACGACGAGGCGCTGGCACCGCTGGGCGCAAAGATCGAATGGGTCAAGACCACACCGGGATTCAGCTCCAACCTCAAACTGTTCAACAGCGGAGAACTCGACATCCAAACCGGCGCATACAGTCCCGTCGTCGGCGCACTGTCCAAGGACGTGGGTGTCCGCATCTTCGCCACGTCCGACCCGTACAACAAGGACCAGGCCGGCATCATCGCCACTCCGGAATCCGGAATCAAGACCGTCGCAGATCTGGCCGGCAAGCGCATCGCCGTCAACCCTGCAGGTAAGGGCGAGTACATCACGCTCAAGGCCCTGACGCAGGCCGGAGTGCCGATCGATTCCGTCGAACGTGTTCCGCTGCAACAGGCTGACGCGGCGTCGGCGTTCTCCACCGGGCAGGTCGACGCGTGGGCATCGTTCCTGATTCCGTATCAGGAGGCCAAGGCCAAGGGCGCGGTCGAGATCGCAACCGAGGCGAGCATCGACTCCGTGGACAGCACCATCATCGCCGGCCGCACCGCAGTACTCGAAGCGCATCCCGAGGTGGTCCAGAAGTTCCTCGAGGTCACCCAGGAACTCACCGCGAAGCAGCAGGCCGACCCAGCAGCCTTCGAGAACGTCTTCGAACAGACCGGTCCGCGTGCACTCTCCGGACAGCGGCTCGACGACGCGATCACCCTGGGCGGCCAGATCACCAACTTCCGCTATCCGACTGCAGCGGATGCCACCGACCTCGAATCTATCTCCACACTGTTCGCCGAGAACAAGGTGATCCAGCAGCCCCTCAAGGGCAGCGACGTGATCTTCGACCTCCAGGGTGCTGTGGCAGGTTCGGCAGCGGCAGCGCCCACCACCGAGGGGAAGTGACCCGATGGTGACGCTGACCCGGCCCGCACGAACGGCGTCGCCGTCAGTGGAGCATCCGCAACTCGAAACGCCCCGCTACCGGCGCAATCGCAGCAGGCCCAAGTGGGTCTCGATCCCCCTCCGCTTCCTCGTGCCCGCGCTGCTGGTTGCCGGATGGTGGATCGGATCCGCTACCGGACTGATCCGCGAAGAGATCCTGGCCGGACCTCCGGCGGTGTGGACGGCATTCGCCGAGCTGTACCAGTCGGGTCAGTTGGTCGACTTCGGTCTCGCGTCGCTTCAACGTGCTGCACTCGGTGTTTCGGTCGGTGTGATCGTCGGATTGGTGCTCGGGGTTCTCTCCGGTCTCTCCTCGCTCGGCGAAGAACTGATCGACTCGACCATGCAGATCAACCGCGCGGTTCCGTTCCTCGCGCTCGTTCCGTTGTTCATCGCCTGGTTCGGTATCGACGAAACTTTCAAGGTGGTCCTGATCGCGGTCGCCACCGTCGCCCCCATGTACGCGTACACCTACCTCGGTGTGCGCGGGGTCGATCGCAAGATGGTGGAAGCGGCACAGGGTTTCGGACTGACAGGTTGGCGACTGGTGTTCGGAGCGATTCTTCCGACCGCCCTCCCCGGTGTTCTGATGGGGCTTCGAATCTGCCTGTCGCTCAGCATCACCGGATTGATCGCCGCCGAGCAGGTCGGCACACGTGAGGGGATCGGATACCTGGTCACCCTCGCGCAGGAATACAACCGCACCGACTACATGGTTCTGTGCATCGTCATGTACGCGGCGCTGGGTCTCATCTTCGACGCCGTGGTCAGGCTGATCGAGCGGTACTCCATGCCGTGGCGGAGATTGTCGGTGGCGCGATGACGAACACGACCGTCGGCTCGCTGCCGACCACCGAAGCACCTCTACCACCGTTGGCAACGCGTGAGCGGACCGGTACCACCGCGGCCGAACGACGAGCCGGATCACCAGTGGCAGTCTCACTCACCGGAGTGCGGAAGTCGTTCGGTGACAAGACTGTTCTGGGAGGTATCGACCTCGAGATCACACGCGGAGAGTTCGTCGTTCTCCTCGGCCCCAGCGGCACCGGCAAGACGACCCTGTTGCGAGTGCTCTCCGGTTTGGAAGCACCGGACAGCGGCGAGGTGCTGGTTCCGCGCGACCGCACGGTCGTCTACCAGGAACCGCGATTGATACCGTCGAAGCGAGTTCTGGCCAATGTCACAGTCGGACAGAAGCGGTCACGTCAGGTGACCGACAATGCACGCAACGCACTCTCCGAGGTCAACCTCGCGGACAAGCACCGAGCCTGGCCGGCCACCCTCTCCGGCGGCGAGGCCCAACGCGTCGCATTGGCGCGCGCTCTCGTTCGCGAACCTGAACTATTACTGCTCGACGAACCGTTCGCGGCCCTCGACGCTTTGACCAGGCTCCAAATGCAAGACTTGGTAGGCGATCTGGTCGCCCGCCACCGTCCGGCTGTACTACTCGTCACGCACGACGTCGACGAAGCCGTACGACTTGCCGACCGCGTGCTCATCCTCGACAAGGGCGGTTTTGCCGTGGACGTCGACATCGACCTGCCACGCCCCCGCGATCGAAACGATCCCGAATCTTTGCGCTACCGAGCGAGTTTCCTGAAGGAACTCGGTGTCGGCCGCACCTTCCCCGACGGACAGGACAGTCATGACATTGATCGCTGATTCCGCAATCGACACACTCTGGTACACCCGCTGCCCCGTTCCCACCGCCAGCGGTCTCGCCAACAGTCTCGGTTGGCTCGACCGGACGGCAAACGAATCCGGGGTGCGTTTCGGCGTACTGCAAGATGCCGGACCGGAATTGGCAGTGCGCCATTTCGATCACCACCTCTCCGGACTCATTCGCGAAGGCGGCAACGTCCCCGCACTGGCCGCGCGTGCCAGTGGTTCTCCGACGCGGCTCATCGGGCTCACCTGGATCGACGAGGCCCAGGCGATCCTGGTGCGCGGAGACTCCGACATCCGAGAAGCAGGTCTTCTGGCCGGCGCTCGGATCGGAATCCCGGCCTGGGCTGCGGATCAGGCCAGGAGCTTTCCTCGCGCCATGGCCCTGCACGGCTTCGCCTCCGCACTTCGACTGGGCGAGTTGAGTTTTGCCGACGTCACCCTCGTCGAGGTTGCGACGACCGCAGCCCCCGAGGTCCGCACCGCCTCGTCCACCCGCAACACGACGTGGGGTGTCGAATCCCTGCTCCGCGGCGACGTCGATGCCATCTACGTCAAGGGCGCCCGCGCCCAGGAAGTTGCCCGCGAACACGGCCTCGTCGTGGCCGTCGATCTCGATTCCACTGCATCCCTACGTGATCGCGTGAACAACGGCACCCCACGACCGATCACAGTTCATGCCGACCTACTCGAACAGCGCCCGGACATCGTCGTCGGTTTCCTCGCCGAGAGCCTGAGAGCGGCGGACTGGGCCGCAGCCAATATCGACGAGGTC
This sequence comes from Rhodococcus sp. AQ5-07, assembly GCF_009707305.1. Lineage (NCBI taxonomy): Bacteria > Bacillati > Actinomycetota > Actinomycetes > Mycobacteriales > Nocardiaceae > Rhodococcus > Rhodococcus sp. AQ5-07. The sequence goes on from NZ_CP046099.1 coordinate 4,610,502, forward strand.
CGAGCCGTGCTGCAGACCGAAACACAGTCCGGGCCCGAAGGTGTGGTGGCAGCGTACGGCGAGAACTTCCACACCGGACTGCATTTGAGCCTGTCGGACGAGCGTGTGGACCTGCTCGGCGTGCAGAAACAATTCCTGTATGCGCACGGCTTCCTTGCCGCCGACTTCGACCTGCAGTCCTGGGTGGCGCACGAACCACTGGAACAGGCACGCGCACTTGTCGCCGCGCAGAAGGGCACAGAAGAATGACGGACGTCTACTGGGAGCTGCCCTCGCGCGGTGACGGACGCCGGGCCGTGACCGCGCTGAACAGTCGCGGCGGCTTCGGGCCACAGCGACCGACTACCGTCGCGACCGATGTTCGCCCCGGAAACTTCGGGCCCTTCGACGAATTGGCACAGATCGTTCTCGCAGCCGAACTGTCGGGCGTCGACGGCGTTGTCGCACCGTACGATCCGAATGGCGAAGAATCCTGGATCGTTGCTGCCGCCGCCCTACGTCAGACGCGTCATTCGCGAGTGGTCGTGGAGTTTCACCCCACTTTCGGCACCCCCGTCTACGCCGCCAAAATGTCGGCCACACTTCAGCGCCTGTCGGCAGGTCGTCTCGAATGGCGAGTGAAGGTAGAGACGGACCCCGAAGACGCCGCTGCTCGCGGAGACGTGGTTCGAGGAGCCGACCGCTACGCGCGCGCCGCGGAGTTCCTGACCGTCGCACGCGGTGTGTGGAACGAGGAACAGATTCTCCCCGGCGGATTCGGCGGCACGGGTTACGACTTCGACGGCGAATACTACGACGTACTCGGCGGCGGATTCCGAGGCATCTTGTCGGGACTCCGCTTTCCCCGAGTACATCTGACCGGAGACTCACCGGAAGCTCTGGAACTCTCGGCCCACCATGCCGATGTCCATCAGTTCACCCTTGCCGGTGACGAGTTGTCGACACGGATCACCACCCTCGACGACCGAGCATCCGAACTCGGCAGGACCGTCGAGAAGGTCCTGCGCATCCCGATCATCGCGAGGGAGACAGCCGACGAAGCCTGGGCTCGCGTCGAACGGCAACTGAGAGAGGCCGATTCCGCTGCACTCGAGATCGATCGGGGCGGCATCCTGTGGTCCGGATTCGACCGCATCGGCTACGAGCACAGTATCGGCCTCGTCGGAAGCTACGAGGAAGTGGCGCAGCGATTGTCGTCGTATCGCGATCTCGGCGTGGACGGTTTCGTCCTGTCCGGTCGGCCACACATCGAAGAGCTGCACCGCGCGGGCGAGCATCTCCTACACCTGGTCGATCCCGAGGGTCGGATCCGCAAGGAAGAGAAGGCCACCACAGAAGAGAAGGCCACCGTATGAGCATCGATTTCTATTGGCGGATCGGGATGGAAGGCGACCACGCGTCGCTGCGTACTCCACGTCGCTACAACCGCGGCGATGCCGGTGGATACGGGCCGGGCAACATCGCTCCCGCGATCCGCGGCGGTGAGTTGGACGGATACAGCTACATCGACCACATGGCCGCAGTGGCAAAGGCTTCCGAGTCCGCCGGCTTCCTCGGTGGACTGCTGCCGTCCTTCCCGATGACCGAGGATCCGTGGGCGACCGCAGCAGCATTGGCCGCCGAGACCACCACGTACCGTTTCATGGTCGCGTTCCAACCGGGGTTCCTTCACCCGGTGCAGGCCGCGCGGATGTCGGCCAGTCTGCAGCGAGCAACCGGCGGACGTCTGGTTTACAACATCATCAGTGGTGGAGGCGGCGCGCCTCAGCTGTGGTGGGGCGACAAAGTCGACCACGACGATCGCTACACCAGGACATCCGAGTTCCTCGATGTCCTCAAGGGTGTGTGGGACGGCGAACCTTTCGACTTCGACGGTCGCTTCTTCCAAACCCACGGCGCTGCACTTCCACCCGGACTTGCCTGCCAGCCGTTTCCCGAGGTGTACTTCTCCGGATCTTCGGCAGCAGCCGTCGCCGCCGCCGGACTGCACTCCGATTACTACCTTTCCTGGCTGGAGCCGTACGCCGATCTGAGAGCCAAGATCGACGGCGTGCGGGAGAACTCGGCCAAGCTGGGACGCACCCCGAAGTTCGCCGTACGCATCGACGTCGTTGCCCGGCACACCGAAGAAGCCGCGTGGGCCGAGATCGAGAAAGGCTGGGCCTTCGTCGACAAGGGGGCCGCCGACCGCGCAGCGCAGGGCGATTCGGTGGGCGCCGCCCGCATCAAGGGGTGGGTGCCCGAACACATCACGGGTTACCGAGATCTGGAAGTACAGCCCAACGTGTGGTGTGGCTTCAGCCTCATCCGTGGCGGACCGGCGTTCGGACTGGTCGGCAGCTACGAACAGGTCGCCGAAAGACTCGACGAGCTGCGCGAACTAGGCGTCGACGCCTTCATCCTCGCCGGTAACCCGCATCTCGAAGAGGCATACCGCGTCGGCGAAGAAGTTCTTCCCCTCCTGCAGCGCACCCCGATCACACCTTCTGGACTGGAGACTCGATGACCACCACCGAAACTCGACTCGACGCCGATACCGCAGCATTCGTCGAAGCAGTGCGCAAAGCAGCAGACAAGGCATTCGACGTCTTCCGCAAGACCGGAACGGTTGCAGCCAACGGGACCGTGAACTTCGTCGAACGCGTACCCGGCACCGAAATCGCGGTCGCCCTGAACGACCCGGGACCGTGGGCGGACGATCCGTCGGTGTCACCAGTTGTCGCTACGTTCGATGGAGAGGTGCTGTCCGGCAACGGATCGGCTGGTTTTGTCACCGGCTACGCGTCAGTGTTCCGTGAGCATCCGGAAATCACCAGCGTCGTCCACATCCACACTCCGTGGCTCGGCGGTTGGGCACAGACACACCGGACGCTACCCATCCGCTATGCGGCTTCGCAGAGGCTGACGCTCTCCCGAGAGATTCCGCCGCACATCGATCGATCCCGGTCTGCGGGCGAGTTCATTCTCGAGCGTCTCGAACACGATCCCGATCTGGTGGCGATCTTCGAAGCCAACGGCGGGGTCAACGTCATCGGCCGCAGCGGGTTGCTCGACCTCGCGAAGTTCGTCGTCCTCCTCGAGGAAGGCGCCCAGTTCCAGGCGACCGCCGAAACCCTCGGCGGTTCGGTCGAATTCGATCCGTCCAACCTCGCCGTCCAGTGGGGCCGTAGCGGACTCGCCGACGAGGCGCGTCGACGCGGCCTCATCTAGCCACCCCCATCACTGATTCAGAACAGGAAACCGTAGATCTCATGACCGTTCGCGTCGGATACTTCCCACACAACAATTCACTGTTCGTTTTGCGCCACACCGGAATCCTCGAACGTCGTCTCCCGGACGTCGAGTGGGTGGACCTGCGTGAGCTTCCCGCCAAGCCTGCAGTGAACCCGGAAAACGCCTTGCCGACCCTGCACTCGGACTGGCTGTTCGAGGAGGGCGGATACGACGTGATCGGAACCGGCTTCACGCCGCCCGTCACCGGTTTGGCCCAGGGCCGCGATCTCGTCTACATCGGAATCTCCGGCCCCCGCGTGGAGAACGGGCGCCTGGTAGTCAAGGCAGAGTCCGAGATCAACACGGTAGAGGACCTGCGCGGCAAGCGCGTCGGCATCGCGCACGGATCGTGGCAGACCACACTTTTGTTGTTCGCCTTGGATCAGGCGGGGCTGACCTGGTCCGACATCGTCCCCGTCGATACCGACGTGCGCGGTGGTGGAGCGGACCTCGTCGACGGCACCATCGATGCCTGGGTAGGGGCGTACCCGGGGCTGACGGACATCGAAGCGAACCACGAACTGCGCACGCTGATCGCCACCGACGGACTCTTCAGCCACCCCTCACTGTGGTTCACCCGGCGCGATTTCGCGGATACCAACCCGGAGGCCCTCCAGGCGATCATCGAGGCCCTGCAGGAATCCGACGCCTGGATCGAAGCCAACCCCCGCGAAGCCGCGCAGATCTTCGTCGACGACATCGAGAAGCGTGGCGGGTCCACGAGCCTCGATGCCTGGGAAGCTGCACTGCGCGGACGTCCTTTCGGTGTCAACCCGGTCACCGACGAGTTCCTCGACGAGCAGCAGCGCGCGGCCGATCTCCTGCTGAGCAACGGACTACTGCCGAAGGCGGTCACCGTCCGTGAAGCAGTCGTGCCGTGGATCAGCGAGTTCGTCGGTTCGGATCGTTCGTCGATCTGAGAACCCACACCTGACAGATCCGCTTCACACGTGACAGATACCGAACGGTCTGCCATTGTGAAGGGATGCGGCGGCGCGTGGGTGAGAGTTGGTCCACGCGACCAGTCTCAGGGGTAACCCCTGGGTCGGCCAGAAGAATTGGATACTGCGTCCACCGGCGTTCGGCACGCTCCGCGTGCTTGCCGCCGCACCGGACAAAGGATTTGGTCACCCCGCCCCGTCGCATCCCGGAGTCGAATCATGCGTGACTTCGAGCTCGATCCCGAGTTGGCGCGTCGTCTGGCCGTTGCGGCTGCTGACGCTCCGTGGACCCTCAGCGGCCTCGAGGAGGCATTCGGAACCGTCTTCGGCGTTTCCCCGACGCTTCTGGCCGTGCGCGTTCTCGACCTCATGCCCGCCCCACCGTTCGAACCGCAGACTCTGTACCGATTGCTTCGCGAACTACCTCGCCTGCGGCCTGTTCCTCTCTCACTGGACACCAATGAATCCTCGGTGTGGCGGTTCGACGTTCCCCGCTACAACACCAGTGTGGACCTGGCTCGTTCACTGGATCTGACGATCTCCGAACTCGAGTGGTTTGCCGACCGAGGGGAATGGCTCCGCACGAAACCCCTACCGCTACGCCACTACCGGCCCATGCAGATCAGCAAGAAGACCGGCGCTCGCCTCCTCGAGGTACCGAAACCTCGATTGCGCGAAATTCAGCGCAAGATTCTGCGCCGCATACTCGACCTGGTGCCCCCGCACGACGCGGCACACGGATTTGTCCGTGGTCGAAGCCCTCTGACTTTTACAGCGCCGCACGCACAGTCGGAAATCGTGATCGGTGTGGACCTCGCGCAGTTCTTCCCCTCGATCAGCGGCAGCCGCGTCCACGCCGTCTTCACCGCCCTCGGCTATCCACCCGCAGTGGCAGGAGTTCTCACCGGATTGTGCACTGTTGCAACACCTGCCGATACCCTGCGCGGCCTACCGTATGCACAGGCATCACAGCTACGCACCGCGCATCTTCCGCAAGGCGCGCCAACTTCGCCTGCACTGGCGAATCTCGTCGCGCGCAAACTCGATATCCGCTTGAGTGGACTCGCACAAGCAAACTGGCTCACCTACACCCGATACGCCGACGACCTCGCGTTCTCCGGAATCGAAGTAGCCGACGTCGGAACCCTCCTCTGGAGCGTCGAGCAGATCGCCAGGGACGAAGGGTTTGCCATCCATCCACGAAAGACCAAGGTGATGCGCCCTCATCGACGCCAACACCTCACCGGATTGGTGATCAACGACCAACCGTCGTATCCGCGTGACGACTACGATCGCTTGCGCGCCCTGCTGCACAATGCCGCCAGTACTTCTGCGCAGGAACAGAATCGGGACGGTATCGAGAACTTCCGCGCCCACATCTACGGCCGGATCGCTCACATCGGCGAAACCAGCACTACGCGCCGACGCACATTGCTGCGCCTGGCTGAACGTGTGGATTGGGACGGCTAGTGCCCGCGAGCAGTCAGACCCGCGGTGTGTACGCCATGCATTCGACCTCCATGTGCGCACCCAGCGCCAGTCCGTCTGTTCCGAACGCACTGCGGGCCGGCAGTCTCGACGCCGGGAAGTACTCGAGGTAGACCTTGTTGAACTCCTGCCAACGAGACATGTCGTCAAGCATGACAGTGCATTTGAAGATTGCTTCGACGCCGGAACCGTAAGCGATCAGCGAAGCCACGATGTTCTCCATGGTCTGTCGAGCCTGCGCTTCGAAGCCGTCGGCCAAAGTCCCGTCCGGGAGCATGCCGATCTGACCCGACAGATACAGAACGTCTCCGACGCGCACTCCGGTAGAGAACGGCGTATCGAAAGCGGGTGGGATGAACTCGACGGTCTGAGATGAATCCATTAGATCTCCTCGGAGTTGGAATATGCGTGACGAGTTGGCGTTTCAGCGCACTGGGCGGGCACGAACATCGGCCAGGAAGTGCGCCACCAACTCGTTCCACGCGTGTGGGTCCTCGAAGTAGGGGGAGTGGCCGCGGTCGGCAAGTTCGACCACTTCGGCGTGGGGCAGGAACTCGGCGGCGCTGCGAATCCGCTCGGGTGTCATCAAATCGTCCAGCTCACCCGCGATCAGCAGAACCGGCGCCGTCACCGCGGCAAGATCGCTCGGCGAGTAGTTGTGGGCCTTGAGAATTCGGAAGAACTCGGTGTCAGGTGGGCGATGACCGAAGGTGCCGAGAGCTTGGTACAGGTATGCCCTCGCCATGTCCAAGCTCGGCAACCGTCCGCCCACAGCGGGGTGTTCCCCCAGTGGCCGCGCCGTGACGGGCGCCGCGGTGAGGGGAGGTGCGCCGTCCGGACCGAATCCGACGGGAATGCCGCCGGTCGTGCAGGCCAGGACTACCGACTCCACCCGCTCCGGAACAGCGATCGCGGTCCCCAATGCGGCCCAACCGCCCATCGACTGGCCGACCACGTGCGCTCGATCGACCTCCAACAGGTTCATGATTTCGATCAGATCCGAGACTGCCGCTACCGGGCCGTGGTTGCCCTTTTCGTTGGTGGACCGGCCGAATCCTCGCTGATCCCAGCTGATTACCCGATAATGCTGAGCGAAGTACGGTACCTGTTGGTACCAGACCGCGGCGTTGCCGCCGAGACCGTGCGTGAGAATCAGATCCGGGCCTTCGCCGGCAGTCTCGTACCAGACCCGTTCGCCGTCTGCGACGGTGATGAAGCCCTCGGTCCGTGAAATCATCCTTCTTCTCCTGTGTCGGACGGGCGCTTGCCCGAAGTGTGGTCAGTGAGGAGTTGCTGCACTTCATCGGTGGCCCGCAGCAGGTGTTCTTCGACCATTCGCGTCGTTTTCGCATCGAAGTCGGTATCGAACCCGATCACCGTCAACGCGCAGAGCGGAGATCCCTTGCGGGAAGACACTGCACGCGAGACCGAACCGATGATGTCCTGAGATCGTTTGTGTACAACGGCGAATCCGGTTTTCTGCGTCTCGGCTATGTCGGCGAGAAAGCCGGTGGGGCCTTCCAGTGGATAGCCGCTCTTCTCCACCATCGCCAGGTAGGGCGCCCGGGTGTTGTCCTCGAGTGCCGCGACCAACGCGAGCGGACCCGCGAACCGGTGCGGCGGAAGCAGATCCCCGAGCATCCGAGTGATCATCTTGAGTCTCTCGGGACGCAGCGCCGCGATGATCCGCGTTCCGCCGCTCTCGAGAACCTGCAGATTCACCATCATGTCGGTGCTCTCGGACAGCACCCGCATGGTCGGATCGCACAAGGCCGCCAACGAGTGCGCTGCCGCTTCGTGGGAAACCTGCAGTGCAGCCGGTCCGGGGAGATAGCGACCGTCGTAGCGGAAGACCCAACCACGGTTCGCGAGTTCTCCGAGCACTCGGTGCGCAGTCGGGCGGAGCATCCCGACTTCTTCTGCCAGTTCGCTGAGCTTCATCGGCGTGGTCGAGCGCGCGATGGCCTCGAGTAGATCCAGCGCTTTGTCGACGGCGGACGCAGAACCCTTCGTCATCCGATCCCCTCCCGGTGCCGTGGATGTACCCGGCGATCCGAAATCTCGTGTTCTTGGAAAACCCTTGGCATTCGTCTTGGAAATTACTATAGTCACAACAATCGTTCCGGCGTACGGAATTCTTTGAGCGTCTTCACCTTCCCACCGGATTACCGGCAAGGAAGTCATATCTTTCCCAGCGAGAGGCTTTCGGACATGACGGTTGGACATACCCTTCGGTCGACACCACGGTTCAGAGTTGTTGCCCTAGCTGCGGTCGCGACCGCAGCATTGGCACTGACCGGCTGCTCGAGCGACGCCACGGCCTCCGACGACGGGGGCACCCAGACCACCACGATTCGAATCGCACCTCAGCCGATCGCAGACTTCGCACCGATCTGGCTCGGAATGGAGCAGGGATACTTCACCGACGAAGGACTCGACATCCAACTCGTCGAGGGCGGCGCCAGTTCCTCGGCTCAAATTCCGTTGCTGCTCAGCGGAAATGCAGATATGGCAGCCACGACCGCCGCCGCCGCAATTCAGGCACGCAGCCAGAACATGCCCGTCACCATCGTCGGAGGACTCACGAATTTTGCCGCGAGTGACGGCGTCGACCAGTCCGGCCTCGTCGTCGCCAAAGACAGTTCCATCAGCGGCTTCCGTGACCTCGAAGGCAAAACCGTTGCGATCAGCGGATTGAAGTCCGTCAGCGAGGCAGTCATCTCTGCTGCGGTGGAGAAGTCCGGTGGAGCAGCGGACAAGATCTCGTTCATTCAGGCGCCCATGCCCAACCTCGGCGACCTTGTTTCCACTGGCGGAGCCGATGCGGCATTCCTCATCGATCCGTTCCTGAGCAAAGCAACCGACTCGGGGCTGAAGATCCTCGGCCACCCCTTCCCCTTGGCCGCGCCCGGTGTGCCAGGGACCTCGCTGGTCGCTTCGGAATCGTTTGTCGACGCGAACCCGGACTCACTCGCCAAATTCCGCACGGCGCTTGCCAAATCCGTCGACTACGCCAATCAGAATCCGGGCGCCGTCAAGGCTGCACTCTCGACACAAGCCAAGATTCCGCTCGAAATGCTGGCCAACAGCAAGAATCCTCAGTTCGTCGCAGTAGTGGAACCGGGTGCTCTCGGCACGGAGATCGAACTGCTGGTCAAGTACGGGGTACTGACGGATTCGGTCGAGGCCGATTCCTTGCTGACCCCGGCCAACTGAGTTGTCCGCCTTGACAACCCTGCAGACTCGCCGCAGGCAGGTTCTGCTCGGTCGGCTGCTGACGCTCTTCGCGTTGGCAGCCGCCTGGCAGATCTTCGGAATGCTCGGCGACGAGGACGTCAAAGGTATTCCGAAGTTCAGCGACGTGGCAGTGGCCCTTGTGAACGAACTCGGCACGTCCTCGTTGTGGACATCACTGGGACAAACGGTGACCACCACAGCGATCGGATTGGCGCTGTGCCTGGTCGTCGGGATCCCGGCAGGACTGCTGCTCGCCGCGCACCCGTTCCTGACGGTCTCCTCCCGTTTCGTCATCGACTTCTGCCGAACCGTTCCGCCGCTCGCAATCATTCCGCTCTTTCTGCTGATCATGGGCCCGACGCAACGGATGGCGGTGGCGCTGATCGTGGCAGTAAGTGTGTGGCCGATTCTGCTCCAGACGATTCACGGTGTGCGCAACGTCGACCCGGATCTGCTGGCGACCGCACGATCCTTCCGACTTCCGCTGTGGCGCAGACTCGCTCTCGTCGTCGCACCGGCGTCGATGCCCTACATCTTCACCGGGATTCGCATCTCGGCAACACTGAGCTTGCTGCTGACCATCGGTGCAGAATTGATCGCGGGCGTGCCGGGACTCGGTAAGGAGATCCTGCTGAGCCAATCCGTCCCCGATCGAATGTTCGCACTGATCATCGTCGCCGGACTCCTCGGAATGCTGCTCGCCTTCGCCGTGATGGCGATCGAGAATCGTTTACTTGCTTGGCATTACATCCCGAGGAGGATGACGACGTGAAGATGATGTCAGGACTTCGACTCCTCGCGTGGGAGTTGTGGCTGCCGATCTTGATCGTCGTCGTATGGTACTTCGGTTCGGAGTCGAGCAAGTCGCCCTACTTCCCGCCACTGTCGCGTATCTGGAAAGCATTTGTGGACAACTGGTTCGGTCCGGGATTCGCCCACGACGTCGTACCGAGCTTGACCAACCTTGCCTTCGGTCTTGCCGTGGCACTGGTGGTCGGCATCGGCGCCGGTCTCCTGCTGGCCCTGTTCCCGCTGGCTGCCGATATTGCCGATCCGTTTCTCCAGTTCTTCCGCGCCATTCCGGCGCTGGCCGTATTGCCCGCCCTCTTCATCGTTTTCGGAACCGGTTCGACGGGTAACGTTGCCGCCATCGCCTTCGGCGCGGTCTGGCCGATACTCCTCAACACCCTCGACGGCATTCGCTCCATCGACCCGAGTATCCGATTGGTGGCGCGCAGCTACCGGATCCGTACACCCCTCCTGGTGACGCAGGTACTCCTCCCCGGAGCGATGCCGCAGATAACAGTCGGCATCCGTACCAGTCTCGCGATCGGTGTCGTCATCATGGTCGGCAGCGAAATGTATGTCTCCACTGCAGGAATCGGTCACTTCGTGATCGTCGCGCAACAGACATTCGCCATCGCGGACATGTGGTCCGGAATTCTCCTGCTGGGAATCATCGGATACGTGCTCAACCTCGGATACGGCGTGATCGAACGATGGTTGCTCAGATGGCAGCCGCGGACCCACGACGCTCTCGCAGTGAAAGGAAACTGATGTCATCCACAGAATCTGCGGCATCGATACCCGCAGTCGAACTGAACGGCCTCGGGGTGACCTACGGCGGCCCCACCGGCCGCGAAGTGCTCCGCGGGATCGACCTTACGGTCGCACCGGGAGAAATCGTCTGCATCGTCGGCCATTCCGGCATCGGCAAAAGCACGCTGATTCGTTGCATCGCCGGTCTGCAGAAGCCGACCACCGGTGAGGTCCGCATCGCCGGGATCGCGATCGATGCACCGCCGGCCACTCTGGCTCTCGTGTCACAGGACTACGGACGCACACTGATGCCGTGGCTTCGAGTGGGCGAGAACGTTCGCCTGCCGCTGCGGGGCAACGGTCTGGCGCGGAAGGTTCAGAACGAGAGGGTTACCGATGCACTCGCCGTTGTCGGTCTAGGTGGTGCTGCGCGTTCCTACCCCTGGCAGTTGTCCGGCGGAATGCAGCAGAGAGTAGCGATAGCTCGCGCTCTCGCCTATCGGCCGCAGGTACTCCTCATGGACGAACCCTTCGCGTCGGTCGATGCGCAGACCCGCGCGGAACTCGAAGACCTGCTGCTGACGCTTCAACGTGATCTTGGTATCACCGTCCTCCTGGTCACCCACGACGTCGACGAATCGGTGTACCTGTCCGATCGAGTGGTCGTACTCGGCGGAACGCCGGCATTGATGCAGGACATCGTCGACGTCCCGTTGACCGGAGCTCGAGATCAACTGACCACCAAGGCGGACCCACTGTTCATCGAGTGCCGTACCAGGGTGCTGTCCGCAATCCAGCAGTCCAAAACGGTGGCGCCCGTGTAGTGGGCACCTCGCCTAGTCTGGCTCCGTGATCCTTCTCCTCATCGGCCTCGCGCTGCTCGGATTCTGCGGCTACCGGTTCAGGCAGGATCGGCGGAGGCTGAGCAACGGCGTCTATCTACTTCTCGGAGTGATCTTCACCGGTCTGTGGATGCTGCAGTCGGGTGCACCGGGGACCGAGATCCCGTCGTTCGTCATCGCGACGATCGCTCTGCTCTCGCCGTTGCTGGTGCTCCTGCTTGCAGGATTCCTGATCGTCAACGGGGTCACGATGCTGCGGCGCGAGGGATTCAGCGTGGCGAACCTGCTCTCCCTCGTCGCCGGACTCGGACTGCTCGTTCCCTACGTACTGCTCGCATCAGCGTTGCTGACGCAGAGATATTGGCTCGCAGTCGTTCTCGGATCGTTCAGCCTGGTCGCGTCGTACCTGGGGTTTCTGTTCACGAGCTTTCTGCTCTACTCCTACGTGTACGGACGCCAGAAGTACCAGCCCGGGATGGACGCGATAGTGGTGCACGGCGCCGGGCTTTCGGGTGCCGACGTGACGCCCCTGCTGGCCAGCCGTCTGGACAAGGCCGCGGACGTCTTCCGCGCCGAGGTCCGCGAAGGACGTTCACCGCTGTTGGTCGTCAGCGGCGGGAAGGGATCGGACGAGGTGGTCAGCGAGGCTGAGGCAATGTGCGTCTACCTCGTCGATCACGGGATCCCGCGCGAGAACGTGATGCTAGAGGACCGTTCGACCACCACCCTCGAGAATCTCGAGTACACCAGGGACCTTCTCCGCGCCGACACCACGAGGCCTCGAATGGTTCTGGTCACCAGCAACTTCCATATACTCCGAACCGCAACGTTTGCCCGAAGCCTCGATCTGGACGCAGAAGTCATCGGTTCCCACACCGCCCGGTACTACCTGCCGAGCGCTATTCTGCGCGAGTTCGCCGCCGTCACGGTGGAACACAAGTGGCTCAACGGAACGGTCTGCCTGATCCTCGCCGCCCTGCCCCCACTGGTTGTCTGGGCGGCAGGAGGCATTGCGTAGCAAGCCTCACCGAATCAGGCTCTCGACGCCCATCGGTCGGCGACCCAGAAGCAGTTCCACGGCAGCACTGCCCGCAAGGAAGTCGTGGTGGTTGTAGAACTCGAACATCGCCGCCAATCGTGAGCTGGCGTTGACGTCCAGGCCGCTGCCGCTCTGTTCACGCCATTGATCCACGCTGATCTGTTCTATCGCGACGGTACGTGACGTCTGCTTCTCCACCATCTGTGCCACCTCCATGACGCTCAGAGCTTGCGGGCCGCCCACCTCGTACGTCGCTCCGTGATGCTCGCCCGGGCCCTCGCTCAGGACGACCGCGGCAACAGCTGCCACGTCCGCCAAACTCACGAACGAGAACCTCGTGTCCGCGCTGTACGGCACGACGATGGTCTCTGACCGACCCGTGAGTACTGCTTCGAAATTCTGCGCGTACGCACATGGTTGCAGCACAGTCCATTTCAAGGGAGAACGATGCAGTTCGTCCTCACACCTGGCTTTGTCCAGGTGATGCGGCATTGACGGGCTGAACGGCCACGCCACGGAGTGATAGACAAAGTGCTCCACCCCCGCCGAAGCCGCTGCCGTCAGCGCATTGCGAAGCAGTGCCGGCTCGTCGGGATGGACGTTCGGGGCAATGAAGTACACACCTCGGCACCCGGCGAGCGCCTTGCGCAGCCCTCTTCCCGTTTCGAGTTCTACCTCGAAGTCCCCGTCGACACGCGCCTTTCGCACCAGTCGCCGAACTGTCACGCTCGGCGGCAGTGCAGCGACGACTGCCTCACCGGTCTTACCCGCGGCGCCGATCACCGCGATGTCGGCGCCGCGAGCAATTCCGTTCTCCATGAGAGTTTTCCGTCCTAGACGTAGTCGTAGACCGCTGAGGTGGCGCCACCGGAAAGCTGCGCGTAGCCCGGACCCCGATCGAAGAAGGGTTCGTTCTCACCGCGCTCCGAGCGCAACTGATCCCGTAGCTCCGTGGTAGCAGCCTCGTCGACCGACGGCTCGTCACCCTCGATCACGACAACACCGTAGTCGTCGCGTGCGCCCTCCACGGAAACCTTGCGCCACTGAATGTCTCGCAAGACCTCTTCGATCGGGCGCTCCAGTGGATCTCCCCAACCGCCACCACCGGTGGTGCGAATCCGTACGACCTCGCCGGCCTTGATCGGCTCGGCATCGGTCAGAGCGTCGAACTCACGCTCGTTCGGTCCACCCGGATCCAGGACCACGGAGAACGGCCGACCGGCCTTGCCGCCCTTGACTCCCCAGCAGGCGAGGATCGAACGATCCGCAATGGACATGAAGTGCGCATCCTTGAGCATCCGGATGTGCTTCTCGTATCCCAGGCCGCCGCGGTAGCGTCCGGCTCCGCCGGAATCCATGGCCAGACCGAGCTTCTCGACGATGAAGGGGAAACGGCTCTCGGTGAATTCGGTCGGCAGGTTCCGTGAATCGGGAACGACGTGAATCGTGTCCTCACCGTCGGCGTAATAGCGTCCGCCCGAACCGCCGCCGAGCACCTCACGCATGAGGTACGAGTGACCCTCGAAGTCTTCACCGTAAACACCGGTGTACCTGATGGTCTCCTGGTCGGCGGGCATGTTGCCGTCCACAGCCTTGGCGACGACGCCGGCCAGCACTCCGAGCAGACGGAGGATGACAAAGGTGCGAGCGTTGGTGGGGGCAGGGAAGATCGGGGTGATCAATGTTCCCTTTTCGGGGAACTTCATCTCGATCAGCGGTACGACGCCCTCGTTGACATCCAGTTCGGCCATGCGCTCGGGGGTGTCCGCGAGGTTACGCAGAATCGGGGCCAACCACTTGATGAGGAAGTTTCCGTCCGCGTAGTCACCGCAGTGGTTGATCGGGCCCTTTGCCTGCGGTCCGGTTCCGTTGAAGTCCAGGATGAGTCGCTCGCCGCCCTCGTCCTCCGGCCGCGTCTTCGTGAGCGTGATCCGCTGGATGTGGAGCATCGGCTCGTCGACGCCGTCGTGCTCGGCGTAGTCCTCCCACGTGTACTCACCGACCGGGATCTTGCTGAGGATCTCGCGGCGGTACGTCTCGGTGGTCGCGTCCATCATCGCGTCGAAGCACGACTCGACGGTGTCGACGCCGTAGCGCTCGAACAATTCGGTGAGTCGACGCGCCCCCATCAGGCACGCCGAGCACTCGGCGTCGAGGTCAGCTGCGAGAGCGTCCGGCATGCGGGAGTTACGCGTCATGATGCGCAGCGCCGCCTCGTTGGGAACTCCCTGGTCCCACAGTTTGATCGGCGGAACCATCAAACCCTCTTCGTACACCGTGGTGGCGCCGGACGGCATGGAGCCGGGGCAGCAACCGCCGATGTCGTCGTGGTGACCGAATGCCTGAACGAACGCAACAACCTTCGGCTCGGCATCGGGAGTGACGCGGGCGAAGACAGGCACCGTGACGCAGAGGTCGGGGAGATGGCCGATGCCACCTTCGGACAGGTAGACGTCGTTGTGGAAGTACACGTCTCCCGGCTTCATCGTCTCGAGTGGGAAGTCCCGGGCGATCGGATGAACCAGGGCGGAATACGAACGGCCCGTGAGCTTGCGGAGGTTCCGGTCGTGAATACCCGCGCGGAAGTCGTGAGCGTCACGGATCATCGGCGAACGCGAGGTGCGCGAAATGGAGGTCTCGACTTCCATTTCCACGCTGGCGAGGTAACCGGCGACGATCTCGACCAAAATCGGATCAGGTGACGCACCGTCGGTAGCGGTGAGTCGGTACGGCTTGGCCGCGGTGGCAGCAGCAGCATCGAGAATGGCGGTCATCACTTCACTCCGTTCGAGTCGGAAGACTTCGAGATACGAATGTTCCCGAAGGTGTCGATACGTGCCGAGAATCCGGGGTGGATCGGGACAGTCGAGCTGAACTCCTCGATCACGGCCGGTCCTTCGATGACGTCACCCGCACCGAGCAGCGTGCGGTCGTAGGTAGCAGTTTCGACCCAGCTGTCGAAATACGATTGCCGCGAACCGGTTCGGGCGGTGTCGGCGCCAGTGCCGGCGGGGATCTCCTTGAGCGTCGGACGCTTGATCGGGCCGATGCCACTCACGCGCAGGTTGACCCATTCCACGTGCTGCGACGGGTCTCCCCGGAAGTCGTAGCCGTACAGTTCGCGGTGCGCCTGATGGAACGCCTCGGCCGCGTCGTCCATGATCTGCGCCGTGACGGTACCTTCCGCCACCGGGACGCGTACCTCGAAGGCCTGACCGAGGTAACGCAGATCCGCAGTACGGGAGTACTTGCGCTGCGTCTCGTCGAAACCCTCTTCGGCGAGCGCGATCTCGGCTTCGCCGGCCAACGCGTCGAACTGGCTCTGCAGGTCTTCAGCCTTCAACCGGTCGTGACGACTGACATGCGTCTGGACGTAGTCGTTGCGGACATCGACCGTCAGCAGACCGAACGCGGAGACGTTACCCGGATTGAGCGGGACAAGAACGTCTTTCAGACCCAGGATGTCGACGAGACGGCAGGCGAGCAGGGAGCCGGAGCCGCCGAACGTCACGAGGGTGAAGTCGCGAACGTCGAGGCCACGCTTGACCGTGATCTGACGCAGGGCGTTGGCCTGGTTCCACGCCGAAACCTCGAGGACACCGACCGCACACTCCTCGAAGCCCAGACTGAGCTGTGTTGCAAGCTCTTCGAGGCCCTTGCGTGCCAGTTCTGTGTCGAGGGGAATTTCGCCGCCGAGCAGATGGGGTGGGATGCGCCCGAGCAGGACGTGCGCGTCGGTGATGGTCGGTTCGCTGCCGCCCTTGCCGTAGCACAACGGTCCGGGATCGGCGCCCGCCGACTGAGGGCCGACTCGGAGGGTGCGTTCCGGCGTCATCCACGCGATCGAGCCACCGCCGGCGCCGACGGTCACGACGTCGATCATCGGGATCTTCGAGGGGTAGTTGCCTACTCGCCCTTCGGTGGTCAGCGCGGGCTCGCCGCGAACCACGACGGTGACGTCTGTCGATGTTCCGCCGCCGTCACAGGTCAACACCTGCTCGACGCCGGCCGCATCGGCGATCAGCGCAGCACCGAGAGCTCCGGCAGCCGGTCCCGACAGGACTGTCGTAATAGGCTGGTGAACAACCTCTTTGGCTGACAGGACACCGCCGTTGGACTTCATGACGTAGAACGGTATGTCGCGGGGTTCGCCGTCGGTGGTCGAGAACTCACGCAGACGATTCGCGATGTTGTTCACGTAGTTTCGGATGTTCGGCTTGACCGCGGCGTCGACGAGAGTGGTGATGGACCGCTCGTATTCGCGGTACTCACGAAGCACCTGGCTCGAGATGCTCACCGTCGCATCGGGGAAGACCTCGAAGAGGATGTCGCGAACGCGCTCCTCGTGCGTCGGATCGGCGTACGAGTGCATGAGGCAGACGCCGATGGTCCGGATGCCGCGGTCCTTGAAGAACTGCGCTGCGCTGCGAACGCTCTCTTCGTCGAGCGGACGAATCTCGCTGCCGTCGAAGGAAAGCCGTCCACCGACGGTGCGTACACGATCGGCGGGAACGATGCGTTCGGGCTTGACCCAGAAGTACGAGTTGCCGTAGCCGTCCGGCACCGACTGACGAGCGATTTCGAGAACGTGCTCGTAGCCTTCGGTGGTGATGAAGCCGAGGTTCTCGACCTTGCCTTCGAGCAGCTTGTTGGTCGCAACGGTCGTGCCGTGGCTGACCGCACCGATCGAGTCGCCGCTCTCGCCGAGCTTGGCGAGCACTTTCTCGATACCGGCGAGAAAGCCCTCGGCGGGATCCGCCGGGGTGGACGGGGTCTTGGTGGTGACGATGGCGCCGGTTTCGTCGTCCACTGCCACGATGTCGGTGAACGTTCCGCCGGTATCGATACCGACCCGAATCTTCCTGGGTTCCACGCTTCCTCCTGAGATCTTTGGCTCGTCTCGTCTGGTACCGATCGACGGTTGCGGCCTAGCCGGTGAGTGGCTCGTACCTGACGTGTAGTGCTATTCCACAGGTTCGGAAGGGCGGATTCTTTGTCACAATTCGCCGAATCGGGGGACCAAGGTTCGGCGCACGATCACGAGCGGATCTTCGCCGGCGCCCCCGTGGGTTACGCGGACGTGAAAAACGCCCCGAACCTGGTCGGTTCGGGGCGTTTCCCTCATCGTGAATCAGCTGTTGACACCTGAGTGAACTACTCGCGACAACCAGAACGCGCCAGGAATCCGCCTATAGCAACACCTGACAAAGCAATGGCTGCGCCGACGACGGCGCTGACCATCACCGTGCGAGCATCGGCGCCACCCGCTGTCGGTGCAGCGGCCGGAAGAATCGCCGGTGCCGCGACAGCTCCGGAAACTACCGGCACCGCCTCGACCGACGCTGCCGGTATTGCCGCGGCCACGGCGGCAGTGACCTTCTCGGGGATGCCGTTGGCAATGACGCCGTCGATGCTCTTGAAGAACACCCCGGCCATCTTCTTGGCTACACCGGTGATCATGCGCTGCCCGACGCCGCCGACCATCCCGCCGACCACGGCGTCGGCGTCATACGAAAGCAGCGTGCCACCCTCGTTCTCCGTCAAGGTGACCGTGACGTCCGCCTTCACCGTGCCGGGAGCACCAGCCCCCGAAGCCGTCATGACAAACGAATTGGGCCGATTCTGTTGCGACAGAACAACCTCGCCGTCGTAGACGCCCTTGATCGACGCAACTCCGGCCATGATGGAGAGCTTGTAGTGATTGTCCGTGAG
The DNA here is from genome assembly GCF_009707305.1 of Rhodococcus sp. AQ5-07. Lineage (NCBI taxonomy): Bacteria > Bacillati > Actinomycetota > Actinomycetes > Mycobacteriales > Nocardiaceae > Rhodococcus > Rhodococcus sp. AQ5-07. Next base: position 4,628,573 of record NZ_CP046099.1, read on the forward strand.
CTGCTCGAGCGACTGCACACCGGGAATGGTCGCGGCCAGTACACGACCGTCCTGGAGCTTGTCGTAGACCTCTTCGCGAGGTGCCGTCAGCTGCGCGGTGCCGGCGATTCTCATGCATTCTCCTCTGATGACGAACCCGCATGTGCGAGTCGAAGTTCGAACAGTTCGGACGGTGAAATGGGCATGGACGTGATCGAGATTCCTTCGGCGTCCTCGATGGCGGCCGCGATGACGGCGCTGGTGGGGATCACACCGGCCTCACCGGCACCCTTCATTCCGAGTGGGTTGAGCCCTGACGGCGTGACGGTGTGATCCATCTCGAGCGAATCCGGCATCTCGGTGACGAACGGCATCAAGAAGTCCATGTACGACGCGTTGAGCATCTGCCCGTGCTCGTCGTAGACGATCCGCTCGTAGAGTGCGCCGCCGATACCTTGCGCGACGGCGCCCATGACCTGGCCTTCGACGATGCGGGGGTTGATCACGTTTCCGCAGTCGTGGATGACAACGTAACGACGGACCGTGATCTCGGCTGTCACGGGATCGGTTTCGACGATCGCCGCGTGCACTCCCGAAGCGAAGGTGGAACTGGGCGGCGAGTAGTAGCCGGTTGCTTCCAGACCAGGCTGCTCACCCTCGGGAATCGGCGGCTTCGACATGTCCGTGTCGGTCTTGGCGAAACCGGTGGCCAGCTTCGACTCACGGTCGAACGCATATCGTAGCGGGTTCGACAGCACGGCAACAACACTCAGCGGTACGGACGTACCTTCCACACCGGCTTCGGTGCCGATCTTGCACACGTGGCCTTCCCGGAGTTCCAGTTCGGTTTCCGGCAGATCCAAGATTCCGGAGGCGATCTTCTTCGCCTTCTCCGCGACCATCTGCGCCGCGACATGGAAGGCCGAACCCGACATGACCGCCCCACGCGAGGCGAAAGTGCCTACGGCATAACCGAACCGGCGGGTATCACCCGTGACGATCTCGACGTCGGAGACCTTGACTCCGAGATCGTCCGCAACGATCTGGGCGAACGCGGTCTGATGGCCTTGGCCTTGCGTCGTCAAGCCTGTTGCCGCCTTGACCTTTCCGGACGTCTCGACCACGACGTGGGCACCCTCGTAAGGTCCCGGGCCGGTTCCCTCGACGTACGCACCGATACCGATTCCGACCGACCGCCCTTCGGCGCGAGCCTTCCTCTGGTACTCGGGAAATCCGTCCCAGTCGATGAGCTTCTTGAGCTTGTCGATGCCTGCCTGGTAGTCGCCCGTGTCGTAGATCAACGGGCGTCCGTCCTGGAACATCAGGCCGAAGTCGTACGGCATGTCCTCAGGGCGAATGAAGTTCGCCTCCCGCACCGCGATCTTGTCCTTGTTCAGGTACTTGGCGATGGCGTCCATGGATCGCTCCATAGCGAACACTGCCTGCGGACGTCCGGCGCCGCGGTACGGGGTCACGATGACCGTGTTGGTGTACAGCGAATAGGCGTTGACCCGGAACGACTTCGGCTTGTACGGCCCGAGAACCTGCGTCGCGGTGTTGATCATGACGATGATCCCGTACGGCAGGTAGGCACCGTTGTCGTGCCAGAACGTGAAGTCGAACGCCAACAGGCGACCCTCGTCGTCGAATCCGATGTCGACCTTCTGGATCTGCCCACGCTCGTGCGCGCTCGAGATGAAGTGCTCACGGCGATCCTCGACCCACTTCACCTCACAGGAGATGCCGGCCTGGCCGAGGCGTCGAGCGGCCCACGTGATCATCACTTCTTCGGGCCACGGGTGAACGATCTTGACGCCGAATCCACCGCCGACGTCAGGAGCGATGCAGTGAACCTTGTTCAGCGCCATCCCCAATCGCGCGGCGATTGCGGCGCGGGCGGACGTGGAGGTCTGGGTGGAGGTCCAGAACGTGAGGGTGTTCTCGTCGCCGTCCCAGCGCGCGTAGACACCCTTGCCCTCCATCGGCATGGAAGCCGAACGCTCGATTTCGAGATCCAGCGTCAGTCGGTGCGGCGCGGCGGCCAGTTCGGCATCCAGATCTCCGAACCCGTGCTGCAGGTGAGCGGCGACGTTGTCCGGAACGTCGGCGTGGACGGCGTTGGCGGCAGTGCGAGCGACGTCGATCCCCACTACAGGCTTCAGCGCCTCGTAGGTGACGTCGATCTTCGCGCAAGCGTCCTCGGCGATGTACCGGTTGTCGGCGACCACCATGGCGATGGCTTCGCCGACATGCTTCACCTCGTCCTTCGCGAGGGGATACCCGTTGCGCGGAGCGATGATTCCCGGATGCGGAATGAGCAGTGGCAGGTTCTCCGCCATTTCCGGCGTGTCGGCCAGGAGATCTTCGTAGGTGTAGATGGCATGCACACCAGGCACTTCCAGCGCCTGGTCGATGTCGATGTCGATGATTCGCGCATGAGCGTGCGGCGACCTGACGAATGCCGCGATCAGCGCGTTGTGGCCCAGATCGTCGAGGTATCGCCCCTGACCGCTGAGCAGACGCGTATCTTCCTCGCGCGGAATCGGTTTACCGAAGAACTTGCCGTCGTCGGCAACCGAATGATCGGCCGTCGAATGATCGGAAGCGGGGTGCTTCGCCCCGTTGCGCTTTGCTGGTTTGACCGGAGTACTCATGCCTTACCCGCCCGTCCTCCGACGGGATTCGTTGTTCCCCGCACCTTGCGATCCAACGCCTCCCGAGTGGACGCGTCGTCGATTCCGAGCGGGAACTGCCCGGCCCGTTCACGCTTGATCTCGGCTGCGCGCAGAACCGACGCCCTGATGTTCTGGTATCCCGTACAACGGCAAAGGTTTCCCGCGATCGCGTCGGTTGCTTCCTCACGTGTGGGATTGGGGTTCTCCTCGAGAAACGCCGCGATGGTCGTCACGAATCCCGGAGTGCAGAATCCGCACTGCAGACCGTGACAATCCTTGAACGCCTGCTGAACCGGATGCAAAGTACCGTCCGGCTCGACGAGGCCTTCGACGGTCGTGATCGATCGACCTTCGAGGCTGGCAGCGAGGACGAGGCAGGACCGAACCGGCTTTCCGTCGAGCAGCACGGTGCACGCACCACACACGCCGTGTTCACAACCGACGTGCGTGCCCGTCTTACGGAGGTGGTGACGAATGGCATCCGAAGCCAAAGTGCGGGAGGGAAGAACGACGGTGCTCGTCACCTCGTTGAGCGTGAACGTCACGGCCACATGGTGCTCACCGGTGTCTGCTGCCAACTCGGCAAGTTGATCATCGATGGAGCGATCGTTTTTGGACATTGTCACCACTTTCCTGCCAGTACTGCGTTCTCACTGAGAGCATCCGTTGCCGCCGCGAAGCCGACCCGCGCCGTGAGCGCGGACACCAACTGCGAGCGGTACGCCGCCGTCCCGTGAATGTCTGCCTCGGTATCTATCTGCGCGCGGGCGCATTCTCCGAGAGTGCGCCATCGCGGGTCTCGCTGATCCGTCGCGGACGCCCCCGCCAGCACGTCCGTGTAGTCCACGACCTGCCCCAGTTCTCCGGCGGACACGTACGTCATGTGCGCTTCGGCCACCAGACCGTCGACCACGCGAATCCGGGCGACGACGCCGACCAGTGCATAGTCACCGTGACGACGCGCGATCTCGTCGATGGCGGTCCCCACTCCGGGTTCGGCGCCGGGCACCGACACCGACACCGCGATCTCGTCCGATTCCAGGCTCGACTCGAGAGGACCGGCAAAGAGATCCGTCGACGCGATCTCGCGGGTGCCACGCACCGACTGGACGGTCACGCTGCCGCCGAGCAGTGTCAGGACTGCCGGCATCTCCGCCGACGGGTCGGCATGGACGATGGAACCGACGCTCGTCCCGCGGTTACGGATCGTGGGGTGCGCTACCAACTGCAGAGCACGGTTCAGTAGAGGCTGAACTCGACGAGCACCTTCGTCGGCCGCCAGCACCGAGTGCGTGGCCAGGGCCTGGAACCGCACTCCTTCGTCTTCGGACGAGGTCACCGAAGCGAGGTTCGGGATCGATCCGATGTCGACGATGTGGGCGGGCGCGGCGAGGCGCATGGACAGCAGCGGCACAAGCGATTGCCCACCGGCGAGCACCTTCCCCTCGTGAGAGACCTCGGAGAGGATTCGGCACGCGTCCTCGACCGAGGACGGTCGGTGATAAGTCAGCGGCGACGGTTTCATTACTCAATCCTGCCTCTATGAGTCACTTCACGTTTTGTGCAGATGTGACAACGGTCACGGGTCATACCTGGCATACATTCAACTTGGCATCACGTGAGCTGCGCCACGGGCTCTTCCCGTTCGTCATCTGACGTATCCGGACCCGTCGTGGAGCCCGGTCGCCTGCCGGGCTCCGGCCTGTTCAGTTCGGGGTTCCTGGACCCGACGAACTGGCAGAAGTGGTACATCACGATCAAGACGATGGTGCCGAGCGCGATGCCTCCGAGTGAGAACGTGTCACTGAACTTCAGAGCCGTGTCGCCGATACCGATGATCAGACCGGCGGCGATCGGCATCAGATTCAGCGGATTCCCGAAGTCGACACCGTTCTCTTTCCAGATCTTGGCGCCGAGCAGACCGATCATGCCGAACAGAACCACAAGAATTCCGCCGAGAACGCCGCCGGGAGTCGCCGCCATGACCGCCCCGAACTTGGGGGAGAAGCCGAGCAGGATCGCGATGACACCCGCGATCACGTACGCGGCGGTCGAGTACACCCGAGTGGCCGCCATGACACCGATGTTCTCGGCGTGTGTCGTCGTGGGAGAGCCGCCTACTGCGCTGGCGATGGCGGTGGCAAAACCGTCACCGGCAATTGCGCGTCCGATGTACGGGTCGAGATCGTCGCCCGTGATCTCGGCGACGGCCTTGACGTGACCGGCGTTTTCCGCGACCAGTGCGATGACACCGGGAAGGACCAGAACGATGAACGTGAGGCTGAACGAGGGAGCGTGGATACCGACGATTCCGTTGGCTTCGTCCGAGAACGGCGGCAACCCGAACCATGACGCCGAGTGCACCGAATCCCAGTTGACACGAAAGTGCTCGGTGGGTGCTCCACTACCGCCGGCGGACGTGATCGGACCGGAGACCCGGTCGAGGACCCACGAGAAGATGTAGCCGAAAACCAGCGCGACGAGAATGGCGATACGTCCCAGGAAGCCGCGTAGCGCAACGCTCATCACGATCAGGGCAACCATCACGATCAGTGCCACCCATTGGTCCTGCGGCCAGTACAACCCCGCGACAACGGGCGCCAGGTTGAAACCGATCAGCATCACCACAGCGCCGGTGACCACCGGCGGTAGCGCTTTACTGATGACGCCACCGCCGAGAAAGTGGATGGCGATGCCGACGAATCCCAGAACCAACCCCGACACCAGAATCGCACCGGTCACTTCCGCCGTCGTTCCACCCTGAGCACGAATAGCGGCAACGCCGCCGACGAAGGCCGCCGACGTACCGAGGTAACTGGGGACGCGTCCTTTGACCACCAGGAGGAAAAAGAGCGTACAAAAGCCCGACATCATCACGGCAAGTTGAGGATTGAGCCCCATGATGATCGGGAAGACGAACGTCGCGCCGAACATCGACACGACATGCTGGCCACCCAACCCGATGGTTCTTCCCCAACTGAGTCGCTCGCCGGGAGCGACCACTTCACCGGGTCCGATGTTCTTTCCGTCTCCGTGCAACGTCCAGATCGGCATGACGAGACCTTTCGCGAAGGAGGAAGGTGTTCGAAATGCTTTGTGCCCCAGCTCACAAACACCGTGTCTGGAGTGAAACGCTAATGCAGCAATCAGATTTGGACGTGATGACAATCTGCCAGAACCCACTCGCCGAGATTGGCAACAATGGTGGCAGATGACGCGGGCAGGGGTCATCGTCAGTGCTGGAGACAGTTTCGACCGAAATGAGGACCGCGCCGCGAAGGGTCCAAACATTTTCTTCGGCTTAATGATTCCGTAACACGATGTCTGTCAACGGAAAACGAGGTACCTAGCCCAGGGCTGCGAGGATCCCTGCTGCCATCTCCGCGACCTGATCGTCGGTCATGACGAACGTCGGCGAAATCTGCATCGCACCCTGACCCGCCGCGCGACCCGAAATACCGTGCTCACGCAACGTCTTCACGAACGGCAAAGCCTCCGCCGGATCAGCCAACTGCACCGCAGCGACCGCACCGAGCCCACTACGAACCTCCGCCACCCGCGGATGCTCGGCCAACGGCTGCAGATGCGTATGCAACGACGCCTCCAGACGCTTCGACTCCCCAAGCAAATTCTCACGCTCGAGAATGTCGAGGTTCGCCATCGCCGCCGCAGCAGCACCGGCATGCCCGCCGTACGTGTAACCATGACGCCACCACGAACCCGCATAGAACGGCTCCGCCACCCGCGGCGCGATGAACACCGCACCCATCGGAACGTAACCGGACGTCAAACCCTTTGCCGTGGTCATCATGTCGGGCTGCAAATCGAAACGAGTAGACGCGAACCACTCGCCGCCGATACGACCGAAACCGGTCACGACCTCGTCGACGACAAACAAAATGTCGTGCTCGCGGCAGATGTCGCGCACCTCGGCCAGGTACCCCTCCGGCGGAAGATACACCCCACCGGCACCGATGATCGGCTCCGCGAAGAACGCGGCGATCCTGTTCGCACCGATCCTCTCGATCAACTCGAGCAGACTCTTCGCATCATCCCAGCCGACCGTGGCCGCATCCGCCATCAACTCGCCGTACCCCTCACGGTTCACCGCAATACCCGCCAGAGCCGTTCCCGCAACATGCATTCCGTGGTACGCCTTCTGACGACCGACGATGATCACCTTCTCCGGCTGCCCCACCTCGTGCCAGTACCGGCGAGCGAGCTTCGCCGCAGTGTCCACCGAATCCGAACCACCCGAAGTGAAGAAGATCTTGCTCCCGGCAACCGGCGCGATCGTCGCCAACCGCTCCGCCAACACCTGCGTGGTCTCGGGAACAAAATCACCGAAATTCGAGAAATGAGCGATCTTCGACAACTGAGCCGCCACCGCGTCCGCGATCTCCGTGCGCCCGTGCCCGACATTGGTGAACCACAGGCCGGCCGTCGCATCCAGATACCGAGTGCCCTCGCGGTCCCAGATGTACGCGCCCTCACCGCGAGAGACGACAAACGCGCCGTTCTTCTCCACAGCGCCCATGTCCGCGAACCCGTGCCACAATGCCGAAGCCATCGTCGTTCTCTCCCAACTGGATACGTTCGAAATAGATTAGGTCAGTTCACGCGGAGTGCGGGAGGAAGAACCCGCTCGACCCACTGGGTTGCCTGCTCGAATGCGTAGGCGAGTTGGAGTACGTCCACGTCGGCTCCGTGCCGGCCGATGATCTGGATACCCATGGGAAGCGAACGATCGTCGAAGCCGACCGGCATCCCCGCAACCGGAACCCCGGCCATCGTCCAGGGAACAACCGTCTCCATCCACCGGTGATACGTGTCCATCGACCGCCCGTCGACGGTCTCGGGCCAGTGAGTGTTCTTGTCGAAAGGAAACACCTGAGCACTCGGCGCGAGAATGTAGTCGTAGGTTTCGAACATCTTGGTAATGGCCGACAGCCAGCCGTTGCGGGCCTCCGCAGCCTTGGTCACGTCGAGTGCCGAGAGGGTGACCGCATGCCCGAGTTCCCACAACAGTTCGGGCTTCATCAACTCACGCAAACTCGGATCGTTGTACTGATCGATCAAACCGAGCTGCGCCCACCAACGCCATCGCAGGAACAGTTGCCAGATGTCCTCGGGTTTGAAGTCGGGAAGCGCAGCCTCGACGCGGCACCCCAACTGTTCGAAGACCTCGAACGAGGATTCGCACAACTCGAGAACTCCAGGTTCGGTTGCCAGGTAGCCGTTCCAGTCACCGACCCATGCGATCCGAGAGCCCTTCAGATCCCGTGCGAGGCTTTCGGTGAACACAGCGGGATTCTCACGAATCCCCAACGGTGCATAGGCATCCGGTCCCGCCATCGTGGAGAGCAGGTGAGCCACGTCGGTGACGGTTCGGCCCATCGGACCCACAACAGCGCCCTGAGCGATGAATCCCGTCTCCGGTATCCGACCCCAGGAAGGTCGAAACCCAACAACGTTGTTGAACGCCGACGGGTTTCGGAGCGAACCCATGTAATCGCTTCCATCAGCCACCGGCAGCATGCGAAGCGCCAACGACGCTGCTGCGCCTCCGCTGCTACCGCCGGCAGTGCGCGAATTGTCGTACGGCGACACCGTCGTACCCCACACCGGGTTGTACGTCTGCGATCCGAGCCCGAACTCCGGTGTGTTCGTCTTGCCGATCACGATGGCACCGGCAGACTTGATCCGCTTGACGAACAGGTCGTCCTCTTCGGCGATTCGATCCGCGAACATCGGCGACCCGGACGTGAACGGCAGACCCTTGGCTGCCGAAAGATCCTTCACCGCATGCGGAAACCCGTGCATCCAACCGAGATACTGCCCACTCGCCAACTGCGAATCACGCTCGCGCGCCTCCGCCGTCAACGCTTCCCGATCCCGCAATGCGACGATCGCGTTCACCGCCGGGTTATGAACTTCGATCTGGTCGAGGTAGCTGTCCATCACCTCGACACACGACACTTCACGCCTGCGTATCAGACCACTGAGCGTGACCGCATCGGCCATGACGAGCTCGCGATTCTCGGGCGCACCGGAAACGCTCTCGTCGACAGGGTCAGCAGCATGAACCATCGTGAATCCTTTCAAGCAGTGAAGTGGGTTGCGCCGGCAGAATCTCGGTCGGATTCGCCGCCACCGGCAACTGATTCGAGGACGAATTACCGGTGGCGGCGCGCGACTGTCGAAGTTTCCAGCGAGGTTCTTACCGGCTACTGACCGAGATCGACGATGGCGGCGACAGGGCCGCCGCCCTCGGGGCCCTGATGCGCTGCCGAGACCGAGACGAACACTGCCGGATCACCGGTGACAGCTGCCGTGACTCCACCTACGCACGACTTGATCTGGCGGTGCCAGTGCACGTCGGAGTCGTCGAGCATCGCATTACGACGGCCGCGGACCGTTCCGTCCTGGCTGGCCTCGCACTTCAAGAACACGTTGACGAGTTGACCGTCCAGGTCGCTCGAGTGCGGCCGCTCCGGAAGTTCGAGTCCGGCGTCACGGATCGCCGCCCAGATGCCGTCCTGGTCGAGCGGATCCTTCATCACGCTGTGGCCGATCCGGTAGCGTCCGCCGACGCCACGTGCGTTACCGACGACAACGATCTGAGCACGGTCCAACTCGACGCCGGACGAGCAGGATGCAACAGAGGAGAAGAGCTCGCGGCTGTGCATGACATCCTCGTCGGTCGGCATGTCGATTTCGCCGAGTGCAACCGCGATTCCGAGCGCCGTACCGCCGTTGGACAGGTCCATCGACTCATGAGTCTGTTCGGTCCACACGGTCTTGCCGCGACTCTTGGCGTCACGGATGGTGTGGATTGTCAGCAACGGAGTCTTGGTCTGTACGTAGTGCACGTCGGCGGGATCGGTGATTCCGGCATCGGCCATCGCATCTTTCACTGCCGCAGCTACTTTGGTGATCATTGCGGTACGACCGATGTCCTCGGGCAGCAGCTGCTCACTCATGGCGACACCCACGGTCAGTCGCGGCTCGTCGGTCTTGGTGACCTTGTCTGCCGGTACCGTCGCGAAGATCGTCGCGTGCGGGCTGATCACACCGTCCGTGCCGCCTGACCAGACGATCGGCACCTCCGCCACCTCTTCGGGGCTGCGATTACCCTTGGCGGAGAGAACCTCTCGAAACGCTCGGTCCGCGATGATTCGCGTGTAGTCGTTGACGCCGCCGTTACCCTCGGTTTTGCCGATGACTGCAATGACGCGGTCGGCCTCGAGGACACCGTCGTCGATCAGCTTGGCGAGCTCACTGGCGTCGGAGACGCTGTGTAGCGGAACCTTACGGACCTCGATTGCTTCGGGCATTGGCATCTCCTTGTATAGGGAATCGTGGAGGCAAAATTGGGCCTTGACAGCTCCTGGCGCCCAGCCCAGCCGAGCGGTTCGGAACTGCCATGCCGACCACGCTATGACGACTCGAACCCTTCGGCATCGTCAATAGTTGCCCAAACGAAAACCGCGATTGGTTATTTCGACTCCAATTCACCGGTTGTGCGCCGCCCCATCGGTTCTCACTTACGATTCGACCATGGACACCACTGTTGTCGACCATCCGCTGGCGGCATCGCTGCTCACGACCATGCGCGACGCTCGCAGCGACAACGCAACTTTCCGGTCCGCCTTGCGCAGACTGACCCATATGTTGGTCTACGAGGCCATGCGCGGCGCAGAAGTGGAACAGTTCGACATCGAGACGCCAGTTGCTCCGACGCTGGGAGTGCGGCTGGCAAATCCACCGCTCCTGGTACCGGTCTTGCGAGCAGGCCTCGGCATGGTCGAGCAGGCGAGTGCCCTTATTCCGCAGGCAGGTGTCGGTTTCGTGGGAATGGCACGAGACGAGAAGACACACCAACCGGTTCCGTATCTGGAGTCCCTTCCCGCTGATCTGTCGGGCACCCCCGTCTACGTCCTCGATCCGATGTTGGCGACCGGTGGATCCATCATCCGCACAATCGATCTGCTCATTGCACGCGGAGCCACCGATGTGACTGCAATATGTGTCGTCGTGGCTCCGGAGGGGATCGAAGCACTGAGGAACTCCGGACATCCAGTCAGGCTCCTCACTGCGAGCATCGACGACGGCCTGAACGAAAATGCTTTCCTGGTACCTGGACTCGGAGACGCGGGCGATCGCCAATTCGGACCACGGTAGTTGGCAGACATACGGAGAACCACTCATTTCGAGAGGCTATTTTCGTCAACTGTTGACAATGTTCGTCGCGTGATCGAGCGTAGTCTCGCGACATGGATAGATCTGCCAAATATTCGAGCGAAGAGCTTCAACATTTGCCAGAAGGTGGCGACTACAGACTGACGGTTCGGGATGTCCTCGAGCTGCCCAGTCTGCGTGGAGCCGAAGTCCTTGCCGGGCACGGGGGCTTGCGCCACCTCGTTCAATCGGTGAACGTGATGGAAGTACCGGACATCCTCGCTTGGGTGAAGCCGAACGAACTGTTGGTGACAACCGGGTTCCCGCTGCGTTACGGGCGAACCGGAGAGCTTCTCGACGATACAGATCTCAGCGACCTCGTCGACGGTCTCGCACGCCGAGGAGTCGCGGCACTTGCCGTTAAAACGGGCCGCTATCTCGACGAACTGCCGGAAGCCATGCTGCACATGGCAGAGCAGCGAGGGCTGCCGTTGTTGGTTCTTCCCGTCACCGCAGGATTCGACGAGGTGATCTCGGAGGTCTTCACCAAGTTGGTGGCGAAGCAGTCTGCGGCACTCGACATTGCCGATCGTCTTCACCGCTCGTTGACGTCGATCGTCTTGGAAGGTGGCGATCTACCCCAGATTGCCGCGGAATTCGCCGCGCTTTTCGACGTCAGCGTTCTCATCTGCTCGCCGGACGGAAGAGTGTTGACGGAGGCCGGAGATTCAGCCGCGCTGAACGCGCTTCCGTTGTTCGAAAGCACCGGTCGGTTCCTGACCGAACGGGTCGCTGTCGGTTTACAGAACGCGCCCAAAGGATTTCCTGGTCAGTTGGCGCTCACCCGGGTGGTGGCCGGCGGCACCGACCACGGCCGAATGGTCGCGTACGCCGGCACCCACGAACTCGGCGCAGTTGTCGTCCAAGCGCTGGAGCGAGCGGCCACCGTTGCTGCGCTGGCCGTCACCAAGCAGCTGGCAGTTGCGGCAGTGGAATCCAAATTCCGCGGCGACTTCCTCCGCGACGCACTGATAGGTGAAGCCGGCTCGCCGGCGGAAGTGAGCGCGCACTTCACCCAGTTGGGGTGGGATGTCACTCGTCCACTTGCCGTAGTGGTTGCAGAACTCGACGTCGATCACCCGGAATCCCAGCACGCGAATTCCACGCGCACGGACCAAGATCGACTCAGCGACGGCTGGCAACAAGTGGTACGCACCCACGAGCGGACGGCACCCTCCGTCGGGTTTCGACACGAGGTGGTCACGCTTTTCCCCACCAGCACCGACCGTGCGGTTCGGGACATCGAAGGGTTGGTGCGCAAGGTTGCCGGAGATCGCACCAGCGGCCGCCGCTCCTTCAGCACGGGAGTGAGCCGGGTGATCTACTCCCTGGCCGATCTACCTGCTGCCTACGACCAGGCCTGTACGGCCGTGGTCGTCGGCCGACGTATCAACGGGCCGGGCCAGATCGCGCACTTCGACGAACTCGGCGTACACCGACTCCTTTCGCTCCAGACGGACAAGAGCGAACTGCGTTCGTTCACCGATGACGTTCTGAAGTCACTGTCGGCGGACAACGCCGAAGCCGCAGATTTGCGTCTGACACTCCAGACGTTGCTCGACTGCAATTGCAATGTCGCCGAGGCGTCCCGGGCACTGCATATGCACTACAACACTTTGCGATACAGAATCGGAAAGCTGGAGAGCGTCGTCGGATCGTTCACCGACGACCCCGTCCTTCGATTGAACGTCTCACTCGCCCTGCAGGTCATGAAGATGCACGAAATGTCATGAAGATGCACCAAATAGGCTGACAGAGCGCCCCAATTACGGTTCGATACAACCGCAATCCAGCCGTGCGTTAAGCGTTCGTCACTTCTTACCCACCACTGATACCCGTCATCGGCAAGGTTACCCATGTGCCGTTGACCGGTGCGCGCTTACGGTTCGAAAGACGGGCCGCACATACCTCCTTCAGTGGCCCTGGCCGATTTCTCGGTCCAGCGGACCGGAGTCGACCGAACTACGGAGGCCTCAACCACCAACTGGCTCAGCCAATTACACCAGAACACGGCGGTGCGACATGAACTCGACTTCGAAGCCTCACAACACAAGTGCTCGTAGTGGTCCGCTACACGACGTGATTGTCGTCGACCTCACGCGCGCACTCGCGGGTCCTCACGCGGCAATGATGCTCGGCGATCTGGGTGCAGACGTGATCAAGGTCGAATCACCTCACGGTGGCGACGACACCCGTGGGTGGGGGCCGCCTTTTGTCGAGCCACCGCTGGAACCACCGAACACGCAACGGGAATCGACGTACTTCCTCTCCACGAACCGGAACAAGAAGTCGATCACGCTCGACCTCAAATCCGACAGCGGGCGCGCAACCCTCGAAGATCTTGTCTGCCGCGCCGACGTTCTCATGGAGAACTTCCGCACCGGAGTTCTCGATCGACTCGGATTCTCCACCGAGCGGCTGGCCGAACTCAATCCTCGACTGATCGTCTTGTCCATCAGCGGTTTCGGCCACGACGGCCCGGAAGGTGGTCGCGCCGGCTACGACCAGATCGCCCAGGGGGAAGCCGGACTCATGTCGCTGACCGGCTCGAATCCGGACGACGTTCAACGAGTCGGAGTTCCGATCGCCGATCTTCTCGCCGGGATGTACGGGGCGTTCGGTGTCGTCGCGGCTTTGAAGGAACGCGAACAGACGGGCAGAGGCCGTGTCGTTCGAACGTCTCTCTTGGCCAGCGTGGTCGGCGTTCACGCGTTTCAAGGAACGAAGTGGACCGTCGCCGGCGAGGTAGGCACAGCGCAAGGCAACCACCATCCCTCCATTGCACCGTACGGACTCTTTCGTACCGGCGATGGCGCAGTGCAGATCTCGGTCGGCAGCGAAAGCCTGTGGAGAAGATTCTGCGAAGGGTTCGAACTCGATCCCGACGCCCCCGGTATGGCAACAAACGCCGAACGCGTCGAGAATCATTTCCAGGTAGTCGAATTGATCGAACGTACCTTCAAACCGTACTCGCGTGACGAGCTTCTGACCGAACTCGACCGTATCGGAATACCGGCAGGACGGGTTCGGACGATCTCCGAAGTGTACGAATGGGAGCAGACCCGATCACAGGGATTGCTCGTCGACGTCGACCACAGCACGCTCGGCAACATCACACTGCCCGGGCCGCCGCTGCGATTCTTCGATCCGGACGGAACCGAAGTGACGGAGACCCGGCACACCGCACCGCCGGTACTCGGTGAAGACACTGACGAAGTCATGTCGTGGCTACAAGGATTCACCCGATGAACCGCCTGACGGCTCGCGACTTGCTCGACCTGGTGATCGATGCCGGCACCTGGGAGTCGTGGGATACCCCTCCGATCCCCGTCGCGACCGACTCCGATTACGCCGAAGCACTTCTGCGGGCGCAGGAGAAGACCGGGCTCGACGAGTCCGTCCTGACCGGAAGCGCCTCCGTCCGAGGCCGCCGTGTGGCAATCATCGTCTGCGAGTTCGGTTTTCTCGGCGGATCGATCGGCGTGGCGGCGGGCGAACGCCTCGTCGTCGCCATCCGTCGAGCGACGCAAGAGCAGCTGCCCCTTCTTGCGCTTCCCACCTCCGGAGGAACGCGTATGCAGGAGGGGACAACGGCATTTCTGCAGATGGTCAAGATCACCGCGGCGCTCATCAAGCACAAAGAAGCGCACCTGCCCTACATCGTCTACCTCCGAAACCCCACCACCGGAGGCGTATTCGCGTCCTGGGGGTCACTCGGTCACGTGACGATCGCGGAGCCAGGAGCCCTCGTGGGATTCCTCGGCCCCCGGGTGTTCGAGGCTTTGTACAACTCACCTTTCCCCGTCGGTGTCCAGACAGCGGAGAACCTTCACGAGCACGGACTCATCGATGCGGTGAGGCCGCCAGACCAGCTCGCCGAAATCGTCGACCGCGCATTGCGCATCATCACCTCGAGACGTCGTGGGTACTCGTTGCCGAGTGACCCGTGCTCGTACGATTGCCCACCCGATACGTCGGCGTGGGAATCCGTCGTCGCATCCCGACGCGAAGACCGACCGGGGATCCGGGAAGTGTTGCTCAATTCCGCCTCGGACATGCTCCCGCTCAACGGAACCGGCCAAGGCGAGAACGATCCCGGCATCATGCTCGCGCTCGTTCGCTTCGGCGACATGCCCTGCGTCCTTCTCGGACAGGACCGACGCGGACAGACTGCTCACTCCCCACTCGGCCCCGGCGCTCTGCGGGAAGCTCGGCGAGGGATGCGGCTTGCCGCAGAGCTCGACCTGCCGTTGGTGACGATCATCGACACGGCAGGCGCGGCACTGTCGAAGGAAGCCGAAGAAGGTGGATTGGCCGGCGAGATCGCTCGGTGCATAGCCGACATGATTTCACTCGAGGTCCCGACCATTTCCCTCCTGCTCGGGCAGGGCACCGGCGGCGGCGCCCTGGCACTGATTCCGGCCGATCGAGTGCTGGCGGCCCGCCACGGTTGGCTCTCGCCCTTACCTCCCGAGGGGGCGAGCGCGATCATGTTCCACGACATCACGCACGCTCCGGAGATGGCGGCCGGTCAAGGGATACGGTCCTTCGATCTGCTCACGGGCGGCATCGTCGATCGGGTCATCCCCGAATTTCCCGATGCCGCGGACGAATCCGCCGCCTTCTGCACTCGCGTCGGAGCGGTACTGCACTACGAGCTGAGCGTGCTCAGTGCTACCGATGCGACTGAACGGCTCATCACCCGCACCGAACGCATCGACCGTATCGGCCTGGTCGAAGCCAGCACTGCCGTCTGATCGATCAGCACACAGCACACAGAACACGCACACACCGCGAAAGGCCGGACATCCTCCAAGGAGGATGTCCGGCCTTCGACAATCGAGCACACTCAGCCAAGTGTCACGTGAGCTGCGGGGCGGGTTCTTCCCGTTCGCCGCCGGGAGCCTTCGAATCCGGCTTGTTCGGTTCCGGATTCTTCGCATTCAGCTCCGGGTTCTTCGAACCGATGAACTGGCACAGGTGGTACATCCCGATCACGACGATGGTGCCGAGCGCGATCCCGCTGAGCGAGAACGTGTCACTGAACTTCAGAGCCGTGTCGCCGATACCGATGATCAGACCGGCCGCGATCGGCATGAGGTTGAGCGGATTCCCGAAGTCGACGCCGTTCTCCTTCCAGATCTTGGCGCCGAGCAGACCGATCATGCCGTAGAGCACCACGGTGATTCCGCCGAGAACACCGCCGGGCGTCGCCGAGATGACGGCACCGAACTTGGGGGAGAAGCCGAGCATCATCGCGACGATGCCCGCGACCGCGTAGGCGGCGGTGGAGTACACACGGGTCGCTGCCATGACACCGATGTTCTCGGCGTACGTCGTGGTGGGCGAACCGCCGACGCTGCTGGCGATGGCGGTGGCGAAACCGTCACCGGCGAGCGCGCGTCCCATGTACGGGTCGAGATCGTCGCCGGTCATCTCTGCGACTGCCTTGACGTGGCCGGCATTCTCCGCGATCAACGCGATTACACCGGGAAGGACCAGGATGATGAACGTCAGGCTGAACGACGGAGCGTGGATGCCGACGATTCCGTTGGCCTCGTCCGAGAACGGGGGCAGGCCGAACCACGACGCCGACTGCACCGAATCCCAGTTGACGCGGAAGTGCTCGGTGATCTGACCGGTGCCTGCGTCGTACGAGGTGATCGTGCCCGAGACCCGGTCGAGGATCCAGGAGAGGACGTAGCCGAAGATCAGCGCGAGGAAGATGGCGATGCGCGCCATGAAGCCACGTAGCGCGATACTCATGACGATCAGGGCCACCATGACGATCAGAGCCACCCACTGGTCCTGCGGCCAGTACAGCCCCGCGACGACGGGTGCCAGGTTGAATCCGATCAGCATCACCACTGCGCCGGTCACCACCGGGGGAAGAACCTTGAATACGACCCGGCCACCGAGGAAGTGGATCGCGATACCGATGGCTGCCAGGACCAGTCCGGACACCAGGATCGCGCCGGTCACCTCTGCGGACGTTCCGCCTTGGGCACGAATGGCGGCGATACCGCCGACAAAGGCCGCCGACGTACCGAGGTAGCTGGGAATGCGTCCCTTGACCACCAGCAGGAAGAAGAGCGTACAAAAGCCCGACATCATCACGGCAAGTTGAGGATTGAGCCCCATGATGATCGGGAAGACGAACGTCGCGCCGAACATCGACACCACGTGCTGGCTGCCCAGCCCGATGGTTCTTCCCCAGCTGAGCCGCTCGCCGGGAGCGACCACTTCACCCGGTCTGATGTTCTTTCCATCTCCGTGCAACGTCCAAATCGGCATGATGGGACCTTTCGTGCAGAGGAAGGTGTCCGAACGCTGAGTGTGCTCCAGCTCACAAAACACCGTGACTGGAGTGAAACGCTATTACAGCGCAGGGGTATCGACGTGATGACAATCTGCCAGAACCCACGGACTCGGATTGGCAATATTAGTGATTGATGCCGCGCATCGCGGTTATCTTCAGTGCTAGAGACAGATCCAGCCGTAGCTCGGGTTGCGCCGTGAAGGGTCCAAGCATTTTCTCCAGCTTAACGACCCTGTAACGCAGTGTGTTGTAATGGAAGTGGAGCTTGCGCGCTGTCTCGGCGATGTTGATGTTGGTCGCGAGCAAGACTTCCAATGTCTTGCGCATGTCCTGCGCTTCGGCAGTTTCCTCCGTCAGTTCCCGCAATGTCTCCCGCGCGAACGTCTCCAGCTCGTTTTCGTCCTCGACCAGACTGAGCAGTCTGTACACACCGAGATCGTCGAACTGAGTCACCGTCCACGGACCGGAGATCCGGCGTCCGACGGTCAGTGCGGTGCGCGCCTGACTGTAGAGCGCGGGGACGGCGTCGATCGCCGCTGTCGGCCGGGACACCCCGACACTGAACGGCCTTCTCCCGCCGCCACCTTCACCGCGAACGACCGTGACGAGGTCCCGCACCAATGCCATCGTGTCGGTGCCGACGCCCATGACGATCACCGTCTCGCCCGTCAGCGCGGTCACCGCCGCACCGGGATCGCGGTGGGCGATCGCCCCGGAGAACGCCATCGCCTGGCGATCGACGACGGGCAGCCGAGCGGGCGCCGCAGAGGCCGGTTCGTCGATCGGGTCCGGCTCGATCGAGACGATCACCAGCGGGCGATCGAAGTCCCAACCGAACGTCTTGGCGTGGGAGACAACGTGATCGTGGTCCCCGGCCCGGCCGAGGAGCAGGTCGTGAACGAAGTTGGCGCGATGGCGTTCTTCCACCGACGCCACGGCCTGCTCACGGGTGATGACCAACGCGCACACCGACGCCGCTCGCTCGACCAGGTACTGGTCGTAACTCGTCATCACGCGCTCACCGGTGAACAACGCGAGACGCCCGTGGTCGATGTGATTGGCGGAAATCGCGGACACCGCGATGAATTGACCGTCGAACTCGTGCAGACCCAACCCGCCCTCGACGGTGTCGGTCCGCAGACGACCGGTGGAATCGACGGCGGGACAGGCAGACAGATGCTTGCGCTCCGCCGCATCCCCGGCGCGGCAGATCTCGCGTCCGTCCGAGGTGGTGATCAGGGCGGCGCCCTTCATCTCCCGTGCGATGACCTCGGTCAATTGTGGGAGGCCGCCGCCGCCCATCACGACGTCGACCAGCAGCCGTCGCAAGCGCTCGGCCCCGAACATGGCGTCGATCTGGGCCGACTCCGTCTGCTCACGGTCTCTCGCCGCAGGGTGATCGCACGCACCGTGAAAAACCAGGAGCGGGAAGCCGGCGCTTTCGGCCGCGTCGACCAGTTCCGGCGCGAGAGTGTCCCCGTCTGCGCCGAATTGGACGGCGAGCGCTGCAACTCCGCGCGTCGACAACCGTCCGACAAATGCTTTGAAGGTTTCGGTGACCCGGGCGAGGGTTTCCGGCGTGGTGATCAGCAACTGTCCGTGTCGCAGCCACGGTCCGATGTCCGGAACCGCCATGAATCCCACCCGGGCTACCGTCGGGTCTTCGGAGCCGCCGGCGACCTTTCGAACACCAGGAAGGAGCGGGGTTCGAAGAAGTTCGGAGAGAACAGCATTCACCTCGGATGCCGGTACGGCCGGGTTTGCCACTTGGCAGGCACCTCGATTTCATTCGGATCACGGAAGATGGTTCACGAAAGAAACGATCCTATCCCCACCGAACACAAGATGTCCGAATTCAGCGCAGTCGACTCAGGCCGTTCGATGCAGGGCGGTCGGATTCTCCTGAGGTGGCGGGTGGATCGGCCCCTGCAGATCCCGCAGTTCCAAACCGGAGGCATTGCGCAGGGTCTTGGTCATCTCGGCGAGGATCGACACTGCAGTCTCCTCCGGCGTCCTGGCGCCGAGATCCAACCCGATCGGTGAGTGCAGACGCCCCAACTCGGCGTCGGTGACGCCTCGCTCCTTCAACAGCGCCACCCGACGCTCATGCGTCGCACGACTACCCATCGCGCCGACGTATGCAGCCGGCGAACGCAGCGCGATCTCGAGCAAGGGGATGTCGAACTTCTCGTCGTGCGTGAGCACGGCCAGGACGGTTTTGTTGTCGATCGGTGCGGTTTCGAGGAACTTGTGTGGCCACATGACGACCAGATCGTGGGCGTCGGGGAAGCGCGCTCGTGTCGCGAAGACCGGCCGTGCGTCCACGACGGTCACTCGGTAACCCGCAAAGGCGCCCAACGTACACATCGAGGCGGCGAAGTCGATGGCTCCGAAGACGTACATCCTCGGTAGCGGCGCGAAGATCTCGACCAGCAAGTCGTGCTGCGAATCGATGAGAGTTCCCGCCGGCGCGACAAAGGCTACGGACTCACCGGTGTCCATAGTGCGCAACAGGATGGAGACCTCGTCCTCCGTGGCGTCCAGATCCCCGCTTCGTCGGCCGTGCTCGACGACGAGGTGCCGCGCCGGCGCTCCCGGACGCACTTCGGTGACCACGACGACGGGCGTATCGGCTTCGATCCGTTCACAGACCTGACCGAACTCGGCGAAATCGGCTCCGACGGCCTGGACAAACACTTCGATGGTTCCGCCGCAGGTCAGCCCTACTCCGATGGCGTCGTCGTCGGAGACACTGAAGACCTCGACGCGATTGGTGCCGTCGGCGAGAACCTCCTGGGCGATCTCGTACAGCGCACTCTCGATGCACCCGCCCGAGACGCTGCCGACCACCTCGCCGGAGCGTGAGACGGCCATAGAAGCACCGGGCATGCGCGGTGAGGATCGCCAGGTACGGACAACCGTCGCCAGTGCAAAATCCTCGCCGCGGGCGTGCCACTGCGCCAGCTGAGTGGAAATGTCGCGCATCGCCTCGCCTCCCGCTTGCATCGCCGTCCGTAGAGAGTTCACGGTATCGGCCCACCGCAATCCTGCCTGTCACACAATGCGCCTAAATCCGGGCCCTGCAGTTGTGCAATGTCGCCGTCGCATCACCGTGCGCTCTCGACCAGTGTTGTCACCGAGCCCAGCCGAAAGCAGGCCTGACCTTCATTCTTCCCCTCTCCGACGATCACTGCAGCGGTAATTCACGCAGATGGTGCGACGGATCGAGTGGGCGACGTTGCACACCACAGAACCGAGGTTTCTCCCATGGACCAATTGCTCAGCGGTATCAAAGTTCTCGACCTCACCCGCGCTCTCGCGGGCCCTCTGTGCACGTCGCTGCTCTCGGACTTCGGCGCCGACGTGGTCAAGGTCGAAACCCGTGGCTCCGGCGACAGTTCGCGTCAGTGGCCGCCGTTCGACGGCGATCGAAGCCTCTACTTCGCTTCCGTGAACCGCGGCAAGAGGTCGATCGCCATCGACATGCGCAGTGACCGCGGACGGAAACTGCTTCGCAGCCTGGCCCTCGACGCGGATGTGCTGGTCGAGAATTTCCGTCCGGGAGTACTGGCCGACATGGGGCTCGATCCCGATTCGCTCGAGCAGGAGAATCCGGGTCTCGTCGTGATGAGCATCAGTGGTTTCGGCCCGGTGGGCCCTGACCAGTTCGCGCCCGGACTCGATCAGGTGGCCCAGGGCATGTCCGGGTTGATGTCGGTCACCGGCGCCGGGGAACAGACCCCGATGCGGGTCGGTATCCCCATCATCGACACGGTCTCGGGCATCTACGCGGCGCTGGGTATCACGGCGGCGCTGGCTTCGCGCGGTCGCGACGGTCGTGGGCACCGCGTGCAGACCTCATTGCTGGAATCCGCGATCTCGATCATGACCTTCCAGGCGCAGGACTACCTGAGCACCGGGCGGGTGTCGACGCCGAACGGCAATACGCACCCGACGATCACGCCGTACGGCGCTTTCGACACTGCCGACTTCCCGATCAACATTGCCACCGGCTCGGACAAGCACTGGATCGCGCTGTGCTCGGTTATCGGCGACCCCGATCTCGCCTTCCGTGCCGAATATGCCACGGGTAAAGAACGTTTGGCGCACCGAGACCAACTGACCAAAGAACTCGAGGACCTACTGACCACGAAGGGCGCCGCACAGTGGATCGCCGAGATCCGCGGTGCCGGAATCCCCTGCGGCCCGATTCATTCGATCGATCAGGTGTTCTCCGACCCGCAGGTCGAGGCATTGCAGATGGTCGAGCAGACCCAGAGCGCCGACGGAACATCGATTCCCGTTGTCCGCGGACCGTTCTGGGTGGACGGCAAGACCCTTCCCGTCAGGAATGCGCCACCCATGACTCTCGGCGGTGACGCCGACGGCGTACTCACCGACTTCGGCCTGCGCCCGGAGGAGATCGAGGATCTTCGCGCAAATTCGGTGATCTGACCGCACACTAGTAACAGAGCAGACGCTCTGTTACTGTGCGTTCATGCCTCGGCCACGCGTCCACGATCTCGACACGCTGCTCGACGCTGCCGAAAAACTTGCCGCCACTGCCGGGCCGAGCGCTGTCACGGTCAGGGCGGTCTCCGACGCCACCGGTGTATCCAACGGGGCGATCTATCACGCATTCGGCTCTCGCAGTGGACTGGTCGGTAGCGCGTGGCTGCGTGCCGCGCAACGATTTCTCGCGCTTCAGCAATCGAGAGTGGACGACGCTCTCGCGGACCCCGCGCCGACCTCCGCGGTTTCCGCCGTCGTCGCAGCCGCCGAAGTTCCGGCCGTCTTCGCGCTCGACTACCCACAATCCGCGTTGCTGCTGCTGACGATTCAGCGCGACGAACTGCTCGGCACCGACGTCCCTGCCGACATCGCCGAGAAACTCACACAACTCGACCGGTCTCTGGTCGACTTGTTCATCCGGTTGTCGACCGCGCTCTGGGGCCGCAAGGACGGCCGAGCCGTCGAAGCAATCGAAGCCTGTGTTGTCGGCCTGCCTACCGGGCTGCTCATTCATCCCGCCAAACGCGCCGACGGTTGGCGAGTCCCCGACGCCGCAGCACGCGCGCGGTTGGATGCCGCCGTTCGAGCGGTTCTGCATCTCGACCCACCACTGCCCAAGCCCCGCAACAGGAAAGGTCAATCATGACCGCAACTCTGCGCTTCGAAGACAAGATCGCCGTTCTCGATCTCGGCGAGGACGAGAATCGATTCTCGCCGGATTGGCTCGATTCCGTCGACCAGCTACTCGACCAGGCTCTGAGCGAAGGCGCACACGCCCTGGTCACCACGGCGACGGGCAAGTTCTACTCCAACGGACTCGACCTCGACTGGCTGGGCGCGAACGGCGACAAGGCGAAGTGGTATGTGCAACAGGTGCAGTCGCTGTTCGCCCGGATGCTGACGTTCCCCATGCCCACCGTCGCGGCGATCAACGGCCACGCCTTCGGAGCGGGCGCCATGCTCGGCATCGCGCACGATTACCGCGTCATGCGCGATGATCGCGGCTACTACTGCTTCCCGGAGGTGGACATCAACATCCCCTTCACCGAAGGAATGGCAGCTCTCATCCAGGCCAAGCTCAGCCCGGCGTCGGCAATCGTCGCCATGACCACGGGGCGGCGATACGGCGGAAGTGACGCATTCGCAGCCGGTTTGGTGGACTTCACCGCATCCGTCGATGCTTTGACCGCGAAGGCCATCGAAATGGTTGCGCCGATCGGCCCGAAGAATGCGGGCACACTTGGGGCAATCAAATCGACGATGTTCGCTTCAGTGGTCACCGCTCTGAACACCGACGGCTAAGAGCGCTGGACTGCGTTCTCGCAGAGCCGCTTCCAGATCATCGGCAACACTTTCGGGATCGCGGCCTTCTGTGCTCAGAACCACGTCGACCCCACTGAGCGTCGGCATCGAACCGGCCAGCAGTTGTGACGCTTCCACCAGATCGTCCAGCCCGGCCCAGCCGGCCGGTTCACGTTCGACGATTCTGGCGAGCAACGTATCCGGATCGGCCTCGAGGCGCGCCAGCAGGTACCCCTCGGCGCCGGTCGCGGCCAGCAAGGCATGCCCGTAGTCGTCGTCTTCGACGGTCGCCGTGAGGAACAGGAGTTCGTACCCCGCTTCCCGGTACGACGCGCACAACATCCCGACGTGTGCGATTGCCCGCTCGGTTCCCAGCGGCGGGTAGCACCGCTCGAGTTCGTCCACCTCGATCATCGCGTTGCTCACCCCGGCCTCGCCGAGTCGATCGTGAAGCGCGGTCAGCACGGAACTCTTCCCCGCGCCCGGCGGGCCTGTCAGCAGTAGTACGAACACGTCCTCCACTATTCCAGAGCCTTGTGCAGGCGCGGGGCGGCGAGAAGGCTGGAGAAGACAGATTGACGTGCACAACAGCCCTGATCGGAGCACAGCGATGACCACCACGATCACCGAAATCGCGCCGGACATCTACCGACTGTCGACCTTCGTGGACGAAGCGAACCTCACGATGAACCAGTTTCTCGTCGACGGCGAGGAACCGTTGCTCTTCCACACCGGGCAGCGAGCGTTGTTCACCTCAGCTTCCGACGCACTCTCCACGCTGATCGACATCGACCGTCTGAAATGGATCACGTTCGGTCACGTCGAGGCCGACGAGTGCGGGTCCATGAACTCCTGGCTTGCGGCGGCCCCCGAAGCACAAGTGGCGCACGGCGCGATGGGGTGCTTCGTTCAGGTCAACGATCTGGCCGATCGGGCGCCACTTCCCTTGCAGGACGGCGACGTCCTCGAAACCGGCAGGCGCCGCGTTCGGCACATCGACACCCCGCACGTCCCGCACGGTTGGGACGCGGGCCTGATGTTCGAGGAGACGACGTCCACACTGTTCTGCGGAGACCTCTTCACAGCGTTCGGGCACCACCCCGCGACCACCGAGCACGAAATCGTCGGTCCCGCTTTGGAAGCCGAGGACTTGGGCCACGCCACCTGCCTCACCCCGGATCTCGAACCCACGATCCGCGCCCTGGCCGACCTCGAGCCGCGGATTCTGGCTACCATGCATGCACCGACGTACTACGGCGACTGCGTCACCACGCTTCACGACCTGGCCGACTCGTACGCAACACGTTTCGCAGCCGAAACCGAAAGATGGAAGTCAGACTAGAGCTTGCGCATTCGACGTGATTCGCGCCGCCACGGACAGCGCAACATGCTCGTGGAACGGTCGCGCCACCACCTGCACTCCGATCGGTAAACCGTCGCGGGAGAGTCCTACCGGAACCACGACCGACGGAAGGCCGAGCACACTGATCGCCCGGCAACTCGCGAGCGCGTCCATCCACGTGAGTTTGCGACCGCCCACCTCGAAGCTCTCCACACCGAGCGGCGGAGCGAGCACCGACGCAACCGGCAGAATCAGGACGTCGCCCACCTCGCCGAGGAAGTCGGTGATCAACACCGCGCGATCCGCCCACAGCGCTTCCACCTCGGCGGAACTCCGATCATGGCCTGCCGCAAGCATGGCGGTGATGTCCGCGTCGAAAGAGTGCGCTGAACCCGCGGCAAGAGAGTGGATGTCCGCATGGGTCTCGACCGATCGCAACGCGCCGAAAAGCGCGTTGGCCCGCGGCAGAGCCAGACCGTCGTACTCGCTCGCGTCCAGGCTGTTCGCCACCGAGCGAACCGCCGACAGGATTTTTTCGTCGACAGGCATGGTCCCTTCGCCGGGTGCCCAGCGGATGTCGAGGTGTTCGACGTCGACCGAGTCCGGCTCGGTCCACGCGAGATACGGCTTCGACAGGACGCGCAGCGCAAGCGTCGCATCACCGAGGTTGCGGGCCAGTGGGCCGATGGTCTGGATCGTGCCGTGCATCGTCGCCGGATTGGCGAGTACCCGTCCATCCGAAAGCACGCCGGGGTATTGCCCTTCCGGGTCGACACGGCCGAGCGTCGGGCGAACCGAAGTGAGGCCGGTGCAGTGGGCGGGCCAACGCACCGAGCCACCAAAATCCGTACCGAGTCCGAGCACGCTCATTCCGGCAGCAACCGACGCGGACTCGCCGCCACTCGATCCGCCGGGGGACCGGACGACGCCGTCCGGTCGCACCGGGCTGGCCGTGGTTCCGAACAGTTCGTTGCGCGTCAGGCCGCACGCGCCGAATTCCGGCGTGTTGGTCTTGCCGATCAGG
This sequence comes from Rhodococcus sp. AQ5-07, assembly GCF_009707305.1. NCBI lineage: Bacteria > Bacillati > Actinomycetota > Actinomycetes > Mycobacteriales > Nocardiaceae > Rhodococcus > Rhodococcus sp. AQ5-07. The sequence goes on from NZ_CP046099.1 coordinate 4,653,967, forward strand.
ATTGCGCCGGCAGCCTTGAACGCGGCGACGGCCGGGGCGTCGACGGCCGGGACGTTGTCCGCCAGAGTGCGAGAACCGGCGGTGGTACGCACGCCGGCTGTGGCGATCAGGTCCTTGACCGTGAACGGAACCCCGGCAAGTGGGCCGAGTGTCTCGCCGTGAAGGCGTCGTTCGTCCAGGCTGTCTGCGGCCGCACGCGCGTCCTCGGCGCACACGGTGACCAGTGCGTTGAGTTCGCCGTTGCATTCGTCGACCCGTGCGAGATGTTCTTCGACGACGGTCCGCGCCGACGCCTGACCCGACCGCACGGCCTCGGCGATGGATCGGGCATCACGGCCCACCCAGCTCTCACGACTCATCGCACGCCTCTCCTCACCGGACTCCTCTGCCGAGCGTAAGGACAGTAAGCAACCCGAGAAACGACCACAATGCACATACCGACGGCTCCGGCGATGTGAGGTTTTGCCACAACGTCCGCGGTTCCGGAGGGATCGGTCAGGTGCTGGTACCTACAAGCCCTGCCTGATGAATGCAGCAAGCTTCTCGATCTGTTGCTCGTTTCGTTTGTAATGCCTCCACTGGCCGATTCGTGTGGTGGTGACCAGATCCGCGGCCTGGAGTGCGGCCATGTACTGAGACGCAGTCGATTGCGACACCTTCGCCCTCGCTTGTATGTGCTTGAGGCACACTCCGACCTCCTCGGCAGGCTCGAGCTGAGGGGGAAAGCTCCCGGGGTCTTTCAACCACTGCAGGATTTGTACACGCATCGGGTTGGCCAGCGCCTTGAACGCCGTTTCCCACTCGGTTGTTGCGTCTTCCATGCTCGAGATCATACCGCTAGATCGCGAAATGCCGATATATATGGTTCACTCCCTATATCGCAACATCGCGATATTCCAATGGGAGGCTGAAATGGTGCATCACAATAAAGTCGCACTCGTGGTCGGAGCCCGAGGTGTGATCGGTGGGAACTTGATCGATCACCTCGAATCAACCGGCGAATGGAAGATCATCGGACTCTCGCGCCGAGGCGGCACGAACACCGACCGGGTCGAACACATCGCAGTCGACCTGCTCGATCCTTCCCGGACTGCAGCGGCACTGAGCGGACTGGACGACGTCACCCACGTCTTCTACGCCGCCTATCAAGACCGCCCGACATGGGCCGAGCTGGTTCCGCCCAACTTGGCGATGCTGGTCAACACTCTCGACGCCATCGAACCCGTTGCCGGCGGACTCGAGCACGTCAGCCTGATGCAGGGCTACAAGGTTTACGGGGCACATCTCGGACCGTTCAAAACTCCGGCCCGCGAGAGCGATCCACCGCACATGCCACCCGAGTTCAACGTCGACCAACAGCAGTTCCTCGAACGCAGGCAGCTCGGCAAGTCGTGGACGTGGTCGGCGATCAGACCCTCGGTCGTCTCCGGATTCGCGTTGGGCAACCCGATGAACCTCGCGATGGTCATCGCCGTCTACGCGACCATCTCGAAGAAACTGGGTGCCCCACTCCGGTTTCCCGGCAAACCCGGCGCGTACACCAGCTTGATCGAGATGACCGACGCCGGACTCCTGGCCGAGGCAACGGTCTGGGCCGCGACCAATCCCGAGTGCGCAAATCAGGCGTTCAACATCAACAACGGCGACCTGTTTCGCTGGCAGGAGATGTGGCCGAAGATCGCAGCCTTCTTCGACATGGACGTCGCACCTCCGCTCCCGATGTCCCTCGATGTCGCAATGGCGGACAAGGAGTCGGTGTGGGATGAACTCGTCGAGGAACACCAACTTGCTCGGACCCCGTATTCCGATGTCTCGTCCTGGGGGTTCGGTGACTTCGTATTCGGATGGGACTACGACTTTTTCGCTGACGGATCGAAAGCTCGGCGGTTCGGATTTCACCGCCACGTCGACACCGAAGCGATGTTCCTCGACATCTTCGCCAATCTGCAGGCTCGGAAGATAATTCCCTGACTGGAAACACGGTCGCTTCGGATACTCTTGTCGGGATCAGAAACTCGCGTCGAGCATCGTTATTCGACTGAGGTGCCGTCGGCCCTCATGGAGGTTCCTTCCGTCTCTGGCGCCGAAAAGATTTCGAACCAATCGTTTCGGGCGCCGGCTATTGCATTCGACAACGCATTCTCAGAGGCTCGTTGCCCGCTCACTGCGGGCGAACTCACGGCGACGCTCGCGTCGGGCCTTCTGCTCGACGGGATCTGCCACCGGTGCTGACATCTGCAGCTTCTGCGTGTACGGGTGCGCCGGCCGGTCTGAGACCTGCTCCGCGTCACCTACTTCGACTATCTCACCGTTGAGCATCACCGCGATTCGGTGACTGACTGCGCGAACGACAGCGAGATCGTGAGTGATGAACAGGTAGGCAATCCCCTTTTCTTCCTGAATCTCGACGAGCAAATCCAAGACCTTCGCCTGGGTCGACAAGTCCAGCGCACTTGTGGGTTCGTCGCAGATCAGCACGCTCGGAGACAGGGCGAGTGCACGTGCGATCGCGATTCGCTGCCGCTGTCCACCGGAGAACTCGCGGGCGGTACGGGCGCCCGCGTCTGCCGGAAGATGCACCTGGTCCAGCAACGACCGCACCATTTCCCGGCCTGCCTTCTGCCCGCTCGCAAGCAAAGGTTCAGCGAGGATGTCCTCGATTGTCATCGACGGGTTGAGCGACGAATAGGGGTTCTGGAACACCACCTGGATGGAATTGGCGATGGAGCGTCGTTCCTTGCGGCCCAAACGGCTGATGTCTCGGCTGCCCATGTGGATGGTCCCACCACTGACCGGAGCCAGTCCCAGGATCGCGCGGCCCAGAGTTGTCTTCCCTGAACCGGATTCACCGACCAATCCGACCGTCTCGCCCGCATGTAGGTCGAGCGAGACGTTCTTGATCACGTGAGCTTCCGGCGATCGGAAAGTTCGACCCGGGTAGCGGACATCGAGATCCCTGATCGACAACAACGGGGTAGATACGGTCGAGTCGCTCACGGCGCCACCTCGACTGACGTGGCCTCGAACGGGATCCGACTGGCGAACCGGTCAGGCATGGAGTCCAACAGCATTCGGGTGTATTCGTGCTCCGGTTCAGCGAACAATGTAAGTACGTCACTGCTTTCCACTATGCGACCCTCCTTCATCACGCTCACACGATCACAAATATCTGCCACGACCCCGAAATTGTGCGTCACCAGAAGAACTCCGAAATCGCGCTCGTTCTGCAGATCACGAAGAAGGTCGAGGACGTCGGCTTGAACGGTGACATCCAGTGCCGTTGTCGGCTCGTCCGCCACGATGAGCTCAGGTTCACCGGCGAGGGCGCCGGCGATCAGCACACGTTGAGCCATACCACCGGAGATCTGGTGCGGATACAGATCGAACATCCGACGTGGATCGTTGATTCCCACGCGTGCAAGGAGATCGAGCAACCGTGCGTGCGCATCGTGTTTGCTGATGTCGGCGACAGCACGCAGGCCGTAGGTGAGTTGTTGCCCAACCGTGAAGGTGGGGTCCAGGTTGGTCATGGGCTCTTGCGGGATGTACGCGATACGCCGGCCACGCGCCTTCTTCATCGCATTCGAATCATTGAGAATGTCCTGCCCACGGAAGAACACGGATCCACCGACCACTGCGGCTTCCGGAGGAAGGATACCCAGAATCGAGTAGGCGATCTGAGACTTACCCGAGCCCGATTCACCGACCAGACCGTGTATTTCGCCGCTCCTCACCTCGAGATCGACTCCGTGAACCACAACACCGACCGTCTCACTCGACGAGGGGTACCCCAGTTCGAGTCCCTGGATCCGCAGCAGGACGTCGGACTTCGGCTTCGTGTCGGTAGGGAGCGCGGTTGACCGCTCACGGGTGCCCTCGCGCTCGGCCCGGATCTCTTTCACCTTCGACGCCGACAGAGCTGGATGGCGGGTGCCCGACGTTTCGAGTGTGTCGCGCAGTGTATTTCCGAGGATCACCAACGAGAGTGTGGTTGCACCGATGAGCAGGGCCGGCCAGACGACGGCGGTGCCGTTGTTGTAGATGTTCGCGAACGCTTCGTTGAGCATTCCACCCCAAGACGGTGTGTTGCTGTCTCCCAATCCGAGAAACTCCAGCCCCGCCTGAACCGAGATACCTGTCGCCAGAACGAATGAGCTCTGCACGATCAGTGGCCCACGGATCGAACGCAGGACATGCCGCGAAATTATCCTCCCGTCGGACAAGCCCGCGACTCTGGCGGCGTCGACGTACAACTCACTTCGGATACTCAGGACAAGGGAGCGGACCAGTCGGAAGAAATTGGGGGCAATGAGCACGCCCAGAATCGCCATGGAGACAGTGATGTTCGGCCCCACGACGGTGTAGAGCGAGATGAGAAGAATGAGTCCCGGAAATGCCAGCACGATGTTCGAAACCCAGTCGAGAACATCGTCGATCCGACCACCCCAGTAGCCTGCCACCAGGCCCGTCACGATGCCGATGCCAGCCGAGACGGCGAGAACCACGAGGCATGCCATCAAAGTGCCGGTCGTTGCGTACATCAAGCGGGAGAGAATGTCTCGACCCGAGCGGTCACCACCGAGCAGGAATTCCGTGTCGAACGGTGCCGCATTCGTCAGTTCGAGTTTGGCGAGATTGGGGTCGAACGGGGCAAGCAAGGGTGCGGCAACCCCGAAGATCACGATGGCGATGAAGACAACAAGCGAGCCCGCCGCCATCGGGTTCTTCAGAAGCCGTCGCCAAACCGACTTGTTTGTCGGCGCCGTCGATGCCGGACCGGCCGACATGATCGAGTCAGTGCTCACGAAATCCTCACCTTCGGGTTGATCCAGCCGTTGAGCAGATCGGCGCAGACATTGACGACGATGACCACCAGCACGCTGAAAACGACACAACCCATGACGGCAGGAAGATCGCCGGTGATCGCCGCAGTCTGCGTCAACTGCCCCACGCCGGGCAAAACAAAGATTCTTTCGATCAGGACCGCTCCACCAACAAGTCCGATGGTCTGGAGAGAGAGAACTGTCAGTCCCGGACTGGCAGCATTTCGCAGTGCATGGCGAAGAACGATCGCCCGCTCGGATACGCCGCGCGAGCGAAGCGTGCGGATGTAGTCCTGCGAGAGAGTGTCGATGAGGGAGCCGCGAAACTGTTGCGCCGAACCTGCCACCAGGCCGACGAGTATCGCGGTCACGGGGAGCACCAGTGATGCAGCCCATTCGCCTGCATTCTCCTCGATCGGCACGTAACCGGTCGCAGGGAAGAGCGGGATCGCAATGGCGAAAGCAAAGACAAGAGCGATCGCAACGAGGAAGTTCGGGAGCGCGAGACCGCCGATCGAAAGGAACTGCAGGCCTTTGTCGACCCACCCGCCGAACACCGCCGCACAAACGCCGACGACAACGCTCAGGACCGCAGTCAGCAAGATAGCGAGCACGACCAGCGAGATCGTCACCGGTATACGCGTCGTCAACATGCTACTGACGCTCTCGCCGGTGGCGAAGCTGGCACCGAGGTCCCCGGACAGCAAACCTTTGAGCCATTCCAGATATTGAAGTACCACCGAACGATCGAGACCGAGTTGAGCCACGCGTGCGGCAACTTGTTCATCGGTTGCGGTCTCGCCCAGAGACTGACGCACACTGGCAGCTCCGTTGGAGAACACCATCATGAAGGTCAAAGCTGTTACTGCCAAGAAGAGTACGAGAGCGAAAAACAGTTTCCGCCCAAGGAAGTTCAACATATGGTGCCTCGGAATTCGTGATTTCGGAGTGCGGTCTGCCCAGCGTGATGCTTGTACGGGTGTATCCCGTGCGTGGCCGCCACTCTGCGGCGACCACGCACGGGCCGACTCACTTGAAGGTGTACAGATAGGGTGCAGAGTTTCCGGTCATCTTCTCTGCGGAGACGCCACCCTTGAACGCCCAGAAGCTTTCCGGGAAGGCCAGGACGCTGAACCAGGCCTGATCCGTTACGAACTCGTTGATCGACTGCACGATCTCTTTCTGCTTGTCCTCGGGGGCAACCTGCAGGTCGGCGATGAGTTGCGTGAGCTTCGGATCCTGAGTCTTGAAGACGTTCCAGATCGCGTTCGGAGCCAGTGAAGCATCAACGTCGGCTACTGGAGTGCCCGAGGGCAGTCCGAAGGGGATCACCGGGTAAACCCCCTTGAGGAACTTGTCGAGATACTGTGTCGCCGGGACGCTTTCGATATTCACATCGATACCGATCAGACCCAGCTGCTGCTTGATGATCGGGGAGAGCATGTCGGTACGTCCGGGGATCTCCGGGATCGTCAGATCGAAGCCGCCTGAGTATCCCGCCTCGTTCATGAGCTTCTTGGCGGCCTCAACGTCATAGGCCGATGCTGCAAGCAGGTCCGCTTTGTACGCGTCGCTGTTCGTGTTGAAGATCTGGTTGTTGACGACGCCGTGTCCTTGGTAGATAGCCTTGACGATCGCGTCACGGTCGAAGACCTTGTTCATGGCCTGGCGCACCCGGACATCCCCGAGCGCCGGAACTTGCTTGCCGTCGCGGTCCATGATGAACATGCCGTTCCAGTTGACGGCATTTCCCAGCAGCGTCAACCCTGCCGATTCAGCTTGGTCGGCATTCGCCGCCGAAACCGGGCCGGCATCGATCTGCCCGGATCGCAGAGCATTGAGACGCGCGGTCTCGTCTTCCATCACGCGGATGACGACGCGGTCGTACGGGTAAGCATCTGCATTCCAATAGTTCGGGTTGCGTTGGTAGACAAGCGAGGTTCCGCTGGTGCTCTCCTGGCTCACGAACGTGTACGGGCCACTTCCGACGGGATTGGTGGCGAGATCAGGCGATGCCAGTGACGCCGGGCTCGCCAGGATGCCGGGCGCCCACGTCAGGAACTGTGCAAGCAACGCGTTAGGGCGTTCTGTCGACAGTTCGACAGTTCGATCGTCGAGGGCTACCACCTGGACCCCGGCCAGGCGTACCGAGTCCGGTCCAGCGCTGTCCCGCATGTGTTCGAGTGAAGCCTTGGCAGCTGCGGCATCGACTGCAGCGCCGTCGGTGAACGTCATCCCGTCCCGCAACTTCAGGGTGAGAGCGGTGCGATCCTCGTTGTATGAGAACGATTCAGCGGCGTTCGGCTCGATAGAGCCGTCGGGTGCGTATTTGAGGAGAGTGTCGTAAACCGGCTGCCACAGGACCACGCCCGTTCCGGCGCTGACTTGCTGTGCCGGATCCCAGGATCGAGGTGCCACATCCACACCCAGTGTCAGTGTTCCTCCAGTCGAGTCCTTTTCGCTGCTTCCACCACCGCAGGCTGCGACCAACATCGACGTTGCGGCAAGCACCGCAACCCCTTGAACGAGCCGCTTCAGCCTGCGCCTCGGCGCAGGCCGCCGTGGTCCGGAATCATCCGCACGGGTTCTCGACAACAATGTCCACCTCCGATTGCCCGGCGCGAACCGGAACTTTTGAAACGATCAATGTTGCCGAACAATACGTGTTCTGAGACACATTTGGCAAGATCTTGAACGAAATTCCATATTCGCCGTTCAAGCTGCATATATGGACTCCAAAAGGGCGGAAATTTCTTGACAGAAGGCACTATGGAGCGTTTCAATTATCCGGAAAAGTCACTCGCTCACACATCTCTTCGGCACGATCTGCCGCCGGCACTGCGCAGGACAGGACTTCCGTTGAACCCCATAACCGTTCCACCACGCTTTCCACTGCATTGGCGTGGCCACTGGATCTCGCACCCGAACGGCGCACAGACAGACATCGTCGTCGGTCCAATCCAGCCGCCACTACCACCGCATCCGTTTCATCGCGTGGAATTCGCCACCACAGTCGAACTGCCGACTCCAGTCACCCATGCCCCGTGCCGGGTCAGTGCAGATTCACGATACGTACTGACAGTGGGCGGTGCAGTCGTCGGACGTGGCCCTGTCAGATCACAGGCAGACCGCCTGCACTACGACGAATACGACCTCGCTGAATTCCTGGTGCCCGGACCGAACCGCATCGAACTCCTGGTCACTTACTACGGACAGCCCAATCCCTTCTGGGCACCCGCGCGTAGCGGGGCCGGCTTCGGCAATCAAGCAGTAGCGGTCTTCGAAGCCCGGATCGGTGACTTTTGGCTGGCGACCGACGAGTCCTGGACGGCACGCGAACTCGGCGAATGGAGTGCGCCGACCGATCTCGGCGCAGACGCACGACTGCCCCTAGAAGCATTCGACGCCACCGCGCCGCCACGTGAGGCCGTACCCGCACTCGTTCAGACGGTCAAGCACATGGGCGGGCTCGCCCGCTCGCAGCCACCGACGATGCCGTACGGACGCATGCTCCCCAGACCGATCGGCGCCCTCAGCGAGAAGAACGTCCACGCGAAGTCCATGTCGTCGGTCGATCAGCTCGAAACCGACGTGCTCACGGCCGGGGCCCCGATTCGGCGGATCGGTGAGATATTCGAGCGCCACCAGCAATACCGAACACAGAACTACACCCCTCGCGATGTACTGACAGTGAAACCGCACAGTCCGGTGATCATCGAAGTCGACATGGGCGAAATAGTCGCCGGTCGGGTCAACTACCTGGTCGACTCGGAACACTCGGTGACCGTGCGGGTAGCACTTCTCGAGAAGGCATTCGGCTACGAAAGCGACTCGGGCGAAGCACACGTGGCCGGCAGTATGATGCGGTCCGAACCGGGCAAATCGAAGTTCGAGGCGATCGAGGTGAACGGATTTCGATACGCGCTACTGCTCGTGGAATCGACAGAGCCGACACGATTCTCACTCGAGCAGTTCGACGTCGACGAATTTCTGTACGCACTCGCCGGTGACCACTTCTTCACCAGCGCGGACGCACAGATCAACGAGTTGTATCGGGCCGGACGTCGCACCGTCGAGTTGAACTCTCATGACGCCTTCATCGACTGTCCGACGCGCGAGCAGCGGGCATGGGCGGGCGACGCATACGTACATGCGATCACGCATTTGACGTGTTCGGACGACTGGCGGCTGGTACGGCGAAGCCTCGAACTCGGCGACTCACCCCGATCCGACGGTCTACTACCGATGGCCGCATCCGGCGATGTCGAATTCATCGACAACATCACGATTCCGGACTGGTCGCTCTATTGGATCCACGGCTTGTCCCTGTACTACCGCTACTCCGGCGACACCGCCTTCGTTCATGCTCGAATACCGAGCGTTCAACGCATTCTTCGCTGGTTCCTCGCCTACAAGATCGAGGACCGAAACCTGATCGGTCACCTGCCCGAGTGGGTACTCACCGACTGGTCGGCAGTGTTCCTCGACGGATGCAGTTCCATCGTGAACGGCTTACTCGGCCGCGCGCTGCTCGAGTTCGCCGAATTGAGCGAGGCAATCGGCAACAACGGCGATGCACGATGGGCCCGCGACGAATACGACTCGCTGTGTATCGGTTTCGAAACGTTCTGGGATGAGGAGCGCGGCGTCTACATCGACCATGTCGACGGAAAGAACGCACCGGATGCGTGTTCACAAATGGGTCAGGCTGCCGCTGTCGTCTCGGGATTTGCGCCGGCCGAACGCTATTCCGCACTGACGAAAGCACTTTCAGACGAGGATGCGACGGTATACCGCAACTGGATCGGTGGGGCCAGCGGTTACTCCAAGGAGCGACGTCTCATGCATCTGCAGGGCAGGCAGGAAATCGACTGGGACACAAGGACACAAATCACGCGAGCAGAACCGTTCGGCCAGGCGATGGTGCACGAGGCGTTAGGAAGGATGAACGCCATGGAGCCGCTTCTCACAAGCGTGCGCCATTGGAGTGAATTGCTGTGGGAGGGAAATTCGACCTTCGCAGAGTGCTGGGGATTCGGAACACCCTGCCACGGTTGGAGTTCCTCGCCGACTTCTGCACTGATAACCAATATCCTGGGGATTCGCCCAGCCGAACCCGGATACCGATCGGCAGTCGTCGCCCCTCGCTACGATCTACTGCCCGCGCTCTCGGGAAGCTGCCCCACCCCGTTCGGTGCAATCCGTTTGAAGTGCACCGAGTCGACGATTACCGTGCACAGCCCGGTCCCCGTCTCCTTCCGACGGCCTGGCGGTGACGTCGAAAGACTCGCGGCCGGATCCCACGAGCTGGCGCCGTAGGTTCGGCAACTACTGCGGGGTGCTGCTGGCCGATGAGGGCAAGCAGCACCCCGCTTCTTTCGGCCGACTACCCGTCGAGCGAATTCCTTTTCTGCACACGAGCATCGCGTAGAGCGCCCCGTCGCACCTTGCCTGCGTCGTCTCGCAACGGAGTCTCACTGAACTCCACCGAGCGAGGCAACTTGTAAGGCGCCAGGCGGTCTTTCAGATGTGCGAGAAGGTCGTCCGCGCCAGTTTCGTCTGCAACCTGAACGATCGCGTGGACGACGTTGCCGAGGTCCTCGTCGGGCAGTCCGATCGCAGCGCACGTCAGCACCGCCGGGTGTTCGGCGAGCGCAGCTTCGATCTCGGCCGGGTAGACGTTGGCTCCACCCACCAAGATCATGTCGCTCGTGCGATCGGTGAGATAGAGGAACTTGTCATCGTCGAAATATCCCAGGTCGCCCAGGGATTCCCAATCGCCGTGAGTACGAGATTTCGCACCTACGTATCGATAGGTTTCAGGCGTGCCGGGCGCCCGACGCATCCACACCTCGCCGACCGTTCCACTCGGCAACTCGCGAAACTCTTCGTCCCGAATGGTCATTTCGCCAGACAGTACCGGCCCGACCGAACCCGGGTGAGTCAACCAGTTGACGCCGTCGATCATGCAGTTCGCCTGGGCTTCTGCGCCCGAATACAACTCGACGACCTTCTCCGGGCCTATCCAGTCGAGCCACCCACGTTTGACCACAGGCGGACAGGGTGCCCCGACATGCAACACGGTTTCGAGCGTCGAAACATCGGCCGCGCTGCGGATCTCGTCGGGAAGCCGCAGCATACGGCCCATCATCGTCGGGACCACGTAGAGCCAGGTGACGCCGAATCGGTCGATCGCGTGAAGGGTACGTTCAGCGTCGAATCGATCCATCAGCACCACGTGCTGCCCTTGCAACAAAGCCATCAGCGAGAACATGTTGGGCGCATTGTGGAACATCGGCGCCGTGTTGAGCATGACCCCGCCTACCCTGAGTCGCAGAGCATCGGCACGACCGAGCACCGCTTCAGCGCTCGCTTCCTGCCCCGACACGATCAATTTCGGGCTTCCCGTACTTCCGCCTGAGGTCGGAGCTTTCCACGCCGGGGAGATCATGTCCGGCAACGGCTCAGCTGATTCGCCCGACACGTCTGCGCTTGCGCTCATCCAAGCCCGTCCATCACCTGGCTCGAGCCCTACCACCAGCGACGGATTCGCGACTTCCAGTAGCCGGCTCAGCTCGTCGGCCGGCAGCCGGGCCGAGAGTGGTTGCGGAACAGCTCCGAGTTTCCATGCTGCGATGGATGATTCGATGTGACGCACACCGTTGGGCAGCGCAATGGATACCATCGAACCGGCAGTGACCCCCAGCGCTGCGAAGCGGCGTGCCAATTGATTCGTGCGGCGCTCCAGTTCACTGCGAGTGACGCTCTCGTGATCATCCGTCACAGCCAGTCGGTCCGGTGCCTCGAGTGCCAATGTCTGCAATCGAGCAGGAAGTGATGTCGGTTCGTCGGTGCTCATGCCTCGCGCTTTCGAAGGTTGCATTATTTCGCAAGTGTGGTCAGTTCCGAGCTAGGTGAATCGCGATGTTTAATCGTTTCATTCGTTTCTTCGTGACAGTAGGCAGCGGCACCGGTCGAAGTCAAGGCTTGGCAGCCCCGATCGCCGGCGAGTCCTGACTCGCGCGAACGTGCGCAGGCCGTGTCGCAGAGTCGAAGCAGGTCCCAGCCCCACAATTACTTCCGATGCGCAGCAGGTGCACGTAGGATTTCCCGATACACGACCACACAGCGGTTCGGCGTTGCTGAATCATGCAGCCGCAAGGGCCTTGTAGGCTGGCTCAGTCCAGCGGACTGAACGCAATCGTTTCAATAGGAGTCTTGGTGACAGTGCACGACGGTCGGTCGTCTTCGAACCAGGTCATCGGCATGCGCGATGTCGCTGCGGCGGCAGGCGTCTCCATGGGCACGGTCTCCAATGTCCTCAACCGTCCGGAAATGGTCAGCGCCAAAACTAGGTCCCGGGTGCAGGCAGCCATGTCCGAGCTCGGCTTCGTCCGTAACGAATCTGCACGTCAGCTACGCGCGGGACACAGCAATACGCTTGCGTACGTCATGCTCGACGGCGCCAACCCCTTCTTCACCGACGTCGCCAAAGGCATCGAGGAAGCTGCCGAGGCCCATGACTTGTCGGTATTCCTCTGCAACAGCAACAACCGAGCCGAACGAGAACTGACTTACCTGAACAGGTTGGAACAACAACGAGTTCAAGGGGTACTCATCACGCCGATGGACCCGGAGTCCGCGATTCTCGACGAGTTACCCAAGCGCGGAACGCGTGTTGTCATCGTCGATCGACGTCGGGCACGCCCGACTCACTGCTCGGTGACGGTCGACGACGTCGAGGGCGGCGGCCTGGCCGTCGAGCATTTGCTCGAAATGGGCCATACCAGCATCGCATTCGTCGGCGGACCGCCTTCGATCGGACAGATCCGCGATCGGCGGGAGGGCGCACTCAATGCCGTTGCGGAAGCCGGGCTCTCACCCGATCACCTGATCGAAATCGACACCGCCGGGCTGACAGTCTCAGAGGGAATCGGGGCAGGCGAGCGCATTCTCGGCCTCAGCGCGAAGAACCGCCCGACTGCGGTGTTCTGCGCCAACGACCTGTTGGCGCTCGGATTGCTTCAGCAATGTGTCGCCCTCGGAGTTCGAGTGCCGGACGATCTGGCCATCGTCGGCTACGACGACATCGAGTTCGCGGCAGCCGCAGCGGTGCCACTCACCTCGGTACGCCAGCCACGCAAACTCTTGGGCGAGACCGCGGCCAATCTCCTCTTTCGTGAGGTCGAGGACCCCGAACATACCCATGAGCAGGTACTTTTCTCTCCCGAACTAGTCGTCCGTCGCTCGTCACGATCCACGAACTGACACGGGCTTACTACAGCCGCACTTTTGAGCGACTACTCCCTACTCAGACGCACCGGGGTTGACAGTTGTGGAGCCCATCACATAATTTGAATCGATTCAAACATTCTCGATTCAGTGGAGCGGCATGCCTACATTCAGTGAAATCTCGGAAGCGCTCGCGGACCAGTCCATCGAATTGCCTTCGTGGGCGTTCGGTAACTCCGGAACTCGATTCAAAGTGTTCGGTTCCACCGGCGCGCCTCGGGATCCCTACGAAAAACTCGCCGACGCGGCCAAGGTTCACGAACTGACCGGACTGGCACCGTCGGTCGCTCTGCACATTCCGTGGGATCTCGTCGACGACTTCGACAAGTTGGGTACCCACGCTGCCAACCTCGGAGTGCGACTGGGAACCGTCAATACCAACACATTTCAGGATGACGACTACAAGTTCGGCAGCCTCACACATGTCGACGAACGAGTACGTGCGAAGGCAATCGCACACATGCATCAGTGCATCGACATCATGGATGTCATCGGCAGTCGCGACCTGAAGATCTGGCTACCGGACGGCACCAACTATCCCGGCCAAGGCGACCTGCGTGATCGACAGGACCGACTTGCCGATTCGCTACGCCAGGTCTACGACCGTTTGTCCGAGCATCAGCGACTTGTGCTCGAATACAAGTTCTTCGAACCCGCCTTCTACGCCACCGACGTCCCGGACTGGGGCACCTCGTACGCTCACAGCGTCGCCCTCGGCGAGCGCGCTTTCGTCTGCCTCGACACCGGACACCATGCACCTGGTACCAACATCGAATTCATCGTTGCTCAGTTACTGCGCCTCGGCCGTCTCGGCTCCTTCGATTTCAATTCGCGGTTCTATGCGGACGACGACCTGATCGTCGGCGCTGCAGATCCATTTCAGTTGTTCCGCATCATGTTCGAGGTCATTCGTGGTGGTGGATACGGGCCCGACAGCGAAGTCGCATTCATGCTCGATCAGTGCCACAACGTCGAGGAAAAGATCCCCGGACAGATACGCTCGGTCCTCAACGTCCAGGAGATGACCACCCGGGCCTTACTCGTCGACCGTGCCGCCCTCACCGAGGCGGAGAAACTCGGTGACGTGCTCGGCGCACACGAGATCTTCATGGATGCCTTCTACACCGACGTCCGTTCGGACCTGGCAGATTGGCGCGTATCTCGCGGTCTTCCCGCCGAACCCATGCAGGCATACCGCGAAAGCGGATATGCAGACCACATCAACTCCACCCGGACGGGTGGAATCCAAGCCGGTTGGGGAGCCTGAATCTCGCTATGACTGAATCGACGAAAACCACTGTCGCGCAACTGCTTGCCCGTTCGAACAGGCTCGGATCGGATCCGAGGAACACGAACTACGCAGGTGGAAACACCTCGGCCAAGGGCCACGTCACGGATCCCGTCACCGGCGATACTGTCGAACTCCTGTGGGTGAAAGGGTCCGGTGGAGATCTCGGTACACTGACCGAAAACGGTTTGGCAACACTCCGGTTGGACCGGATGCGGTCTCTTGTCGACGTCTATCGCGGCGTCGACCACGAAGACGAGATGGTCGCCGCCTTCGACTACTGCTTGCACGGGAAGGGCGGCGCCGCTCCGTCGATCGACACCGCGATGCACGGTCTCGTCGGTGCCGCCCACGTCGATCATCTACATCCGGATTCCGGAATCGCCATTGCCACCGCCGCCGACGGGGAACAACTGACCAAGAACGTCTTCGGACAGAAAGTCGTGTGGATTCCGTGGCGCCGACCGGGCTTTCAATTGGGCCTCGACATCGCCGAGGTTCACAAGACGCATCCTGAGGCGGTAGGCACCATCCTCGGCGGTCACGGAATCACCGCGTGGGGTGCATCCAGCGATGAAGCCGAAGCCAATTCTCGGTGGATCATCGAGACCGCTCAGCGGTATCTGGACGAGAACGGATCAGCCACACCGTTCGGCGAAACGGTCGACGGTTTCGCACCGCTGCCCGTCGACGAAAGGCGCGCGCGGGCCGCAGCGCTCGCCCCGCATCTGAGAAGGATCGCATCCCGCGACCGGCCCATGGTCGGGCACTTCAGCGATGCCGACGTCGTACTCGAATTCCTTGCCTCCGAAAAGCTTGCACCACTTGCAGAATTGGGAACCTCATGCCCTGATCACTTCCTGCGGACCAAGGTCAAGCCGCTCGTTCTCGAGCTCCCGACTTCGGCGACGATCGACCAGTACATCGCCCGTCTGACCGAGCTCCACGAGGCATATCGCAAGGATTATCTGGCCTACTACAACCGCCATGCGACCGCGGATACTCCTCCCGTCCGCGGAGCCGACCCGGCGATCATTCTCGTTCCCGGCGTCGGAATGTTCTCCTACGGCAAGGACAAACAAACTGCACGCGTCGCCGGTGAGTTCTACACCAACGCCGTCAACGTCATGCGGGGTGCCGAGTCCGTGTCCACCTACGCGCCTATCGACGAGAGCGAGAAGTTCCGGATCGAGTACTGGGCGTTGGAAGAGGCGAAGCTTCAACGGATGCCGGCACAACGTTCGCATGCCTCCCGCATCGCGTTGGTGACAGGTGCTGCGAGTGGAATCGGACGAGCGATTGCGACTCGTCTGGCAGCCCAGGGCGCATGCGTGGTGATCGCCGATCTCGACGGCGAGAAGGCCAGAGCTGCTGCGGAGGCTATCGGCAACACGGACATCGCGATCGGCGTGCAGGCCGACGTCACCGACAGCGCCCAAGTCCACGCTGCCGTGAACGCTGCACTCCTGGCCTTCGGTGGCCTGGATCTACTGGTGAACAATGCCGGACTGTCGATTTCGAAACCACTTCTCGACACCACCGAGCAGGATTGGGATCTGCAGCACGACGTGATGGCCAAAGGCAGCTTCCTCGTGGCGCAGGCCGGGGCGAAGGCGATGATCGATCAGGGCCTCGGCGGCGACATCGTCTATATCTCGTCGAAGAACTCGGTGTTCGCCGGGCCGAACAACATCGCGTACAGCGCGGTCAAAGCCGATCAGGCCCACCAGGTTCGCTTGCTCGCTGCCGAACTCGGCGAGCACGGCATCAAAGTCAACGGCATCAATCCCGACGGAGTTGTGCGTGGATCCGGAATATTCGCCGGCGGCTGGGGCGCCAAGCGAGCTGCTGTCTACGGAGTCGACGAGGAGAAGCTGGGTGAGTTCTACGCGCAGCGAACCCTTCTCAAGCGTGAAGTCCTTCCGGAACACGTCGCCAACGCCGCCGCGATGATCACATCAGACGAGTTCAGTCACACCACCGGATTGCACATCCCGGTCGATGCCGGCGTCGCTGCCGCGTTTCTCCGGTAGACCGGTGACGGCCAGAATCTTCGCAGCGGTCGACATAGGGGCTTCGAGTGGTCGAGTGATCGCCGGCGTGATCGACGCGGGCACTACTACACTGCACGTCGTTCATCGTTTCGCCAACGGCGCGAGCGCGGTGGACGGGCACCTACGCTGGAGCCTCACTGATCTCTACGGTGAGGTGCTCGCCGGTCTGCGCGCTCTCGCTGCATCCTTTCCGAGTGTCGAGTCGATCGGAATCGACACCTGGGCCGTCGACTACGGCCTACTCGACGCGAACGGAAACTTGCTGTCCGAACCGATTTCTTACCGCGACAACCGAACTGACGCCGTGATCGACGATGTGCACGCACGCGTCGATCCGCAGGCGATGTACACCGTCAACGGGTTGCAGTTCCTACCGTTCAACACCGTCTACCAACTTGCCGCCGAACAGCGATCGCCCGACTGGGGGCGAACAGCACACATCGTGCTCATACCCGACTTGTTGGCGTACTGGCTCACCGGACAACTCCGTACCGAATCGACGAACGCATCGACAACCGGTTTACTCGACGTGCACACCGGCCGGTGGGCAACGGAGTTGTTCGAGAATCTCGGTATTTCAGAGACGCTTTTCCCGACACTCGACCAACCAGGTTCGCAACGAGGCACGATTCGGCCCGAAGTTGTTCGGTTCACCGGACTTTCACCGTCCACTGTCGTGACGACCGTCGGCTCGCACGACACTGCATCCGCAGTGGTCGCGGTTCCCGCCTCCGGCACGCGATTCGCGTACATTTCGAGCGGCACCTGGTCGTTGGCTGGTCTCGAACTCGCACGCCCGGTTGTCACCGAAGACGCACGCCGCGCTAATTTCACGAACGAACGAGGCGTGGACGGGCGAACGCGATTCCTACGCAACGTCGGCGGGCTGTGGCTGCTTCAGGAGTCCCTACGATCGTGGGCTCGAGAGGGTAGGCAGTTGGAGCTGCACCAACTGCTCGAGGAAGCGAGAGGAGTGGGTCCGTCAACGAAACGAATCGACGTCGACGACGTGAAGTTCATCGCGCCGGGCGACATGCCTGTACGGATCAGCGACGCCGCGGGGCTGTCGACGTCGGCAACGCCGGCCGAGGTGACCCGCTGCATTCTCGACTCATTAGCAAGCGCGTACCGACACACTGTGCACACAGCCGGAGAACTCGCCGGAGCGAAAGTCGAGACGATTGCAATCGTCGGCGGGGGCTCGCAGAATTCGCTGCTCTGCCAGCTCACCGCCGACGAATCAGGTCTCCCTGTCACTGCTGGGCCCGTCGAGGCAACGGCGCTGGGAAACATCTTGGTCCAAGCTCGTTCTCGCGGAGCAGCACCGTCGTCGCTGGAGGAGATTCGTCAGACGATCGCATACACCCACCGAATCCGACACTACGAGCCGCAATAGGTGATATCGCTGCACTGTCAGGGATATCGCGATCCTCCTTCTTCTTCGTCCAATGGTCACTGTCGGACCCCGGGACTACCGTCGTAGGCGGGGTTTGAAAAGCAGGGGTTTCGGCGAGTCGTCGGTAGGGCCCCATGCGCCCCCCGGACCAGAGGAGCGACGATGTCGGACAATACTTTCGATCTGGAAATCCTGAGTGCCTGGACTACTTTCGAGACTCATCTCGCTCGCTACATCTCCGTGATGGAGGACGACGACACTCTCGTGGTGGAGTCGCATTACGACAGCATGGACGAACTGGCAGACGCACCCGCGTGCATCCAGTTCTTCGCGTGGAACCAGACCTCCGTGCGCTGTGAAGTCCCTTCCAACAGGTTTCTGCATCCACTGCGGATGCTCGAACCGGAAGACCATTCAGCGCTGCTCGACATGGGGTTCAGCGCTCCCGATCTGTGCGAGCACGAGCCCGAGGGCAACGGGTCCATGTCCTTCTACATCGACGTCGACCGCACTCGTCCCGAGGAACTGGTGACAAAGGTGTTGCGTGTCTTCCGCGAGATGTGGAGCATTGCGCACCCGTCGTTCCTGCGTGCCAGCACCAGTGGACGCGAGTCGACGCCGGCGTTCGCCACGACGCCGTCGCACGCTCCCTCGGGTTCGGGTGACATGCTGCGGATCCTGGTCGACGGGGCCGTCGAACGCCTTCTCGGTCATCCGCCCAAACGTGACGACGACGGCGACATCCCGCTGGTCCGCGGTGAGCAGGTCACCTATGTTCGTGTCCTCGAGGACGACGAGTACGTGGAGGTGTTCTCGCGGGTCGTGCATTCGGTGGAGAACGTCGATAACGCTGCTGTTGTTCTCGCCCAGCTCAATCGGCAGTGGCCGACCATCAAACTCATTCTCGTCGAGCAGAGTGTGCTGGGCGTGGTCCGCGTAGACGGGGCACCCTTCGTCGCCGAGCACCTCCTGCGGGCTCTGCGCTCGTTCGCCGAATTGGCCGAAGCATCCGACGAACTCGCCGAAGAACTGGGCGGGCAACCCATTCGTGCAACCGGAGACACCGCCTTCAACGACGGGATGGCCTCCGAGCACGAAGATCCCGGTGCCGAATACGAATCACACGAGTGCCACGAATTTCCTCCGGCACTCATGGCCCTCCTCGAACTCGACGCGGACGGAACGGGCGAGCTCAGCGCCGAAGAGGTTGCCGTGATCTGTGAGCACGACCGCGACACCATTCTCGACTACCTGAGGATCAGCCAGGAGCAGGAGACGGCCTGGCACGAGGCGTTGACCGAGTCCATCCGGCGCAAGGACGACGACACCGACCTGTGCGCGGGCGAAAAGCGCGCGTGGACGCACGCGATCCGCAACCTCAGGCGCGGACTGCGCGTCGTTGTACTTCCCGCCAAGGATGCAGCGCCGACCCAGCTCGGCCTCTTCGACGATCAGGCCTGAGACCCGGAAATCGAGCGCTACGGCTCAGCCCGGTAGCGGGATGACGATGCCAGGCAAGATCTCGATCTGACGCGGCAACTGGGGAAGCTGCGGCACTTCGATCGGCGGCAGGCCGGGCACCTCGATGGGTGCTGGGGGAGCGGCCGCGCCCGTCGTGGGCGTGCCCGTCCCGTCACCCGAGGTCACACCGGAGTTGGCGGGAACGCCGGCCTGCCCGCCGATGGGGTCGGGCCACGGGAAGCTCTCCCAGTCGGAGCCCTTCAACGCGCCGTCCATCGTGCTCTTCCAAATGTCCGCAGGCACTCCGGAGCCGTAGATCAAACCACCGTAGGAGTTGGTGATGGCCTGCGCGTCGGAAGTTCCGATCCACACCGCGGTGGACAGCGACGGCGTGTAACCGACCATCCACGCATCCTTGTTCTGCCCCGTGTCACCCAACTGCGCGGTGCCGGTCTTGGCAGCAGACGGGCGTCCACCGGCGAGCGCGTGACCGTTCGAGTACGACGCGATCGGCAGCATTGCCTGCGTGATGTTGTCGGCAACGGCAGCATCGAGACGACGCTCACCGGGAGAGACCGGGCGATCGAGCAGGACTTCACCTTCGGCCGTCACGACCTTCTGGATGAAGTGCGGCTGCTGGTACACACCGGAGTTGGCGAGCGTCGCGTACGCGGATGCCATGTCGATAACACGAGACTGATACTGGCCGAGCACGATTCCGTTCTCCGGCGGGCCACCCTCCTGTGTGAGCGTCGGGTAGTCGAGTCCGGGAATCTGTTCGGGGATGCCGGCCAGATGGGCGGCGTCGGCGATCTTCTGGGCACCGTTCTCCATCGAGAGCATCAACCGGTAGAAGCTGGTGTTCAGCGAACGCTTGAGTGCCTCGGCGATGGTGCATCGACCACAGGATTCGCCTCCGACGTTTCCGATGGTCACACCGTTGATCGTGAGCGGTGAACTGTCGAACCGTGCGGACAGCGGAATGTCTTCCATCAATGCTGCGACCAAGCCGAAGACCTTGAACGCTGAACCGGTTTGCAGCGGCGCCTGGGCGTAGTCGAAGCCGGCTCCGTCGTCACCGCCGTAATAGGCGTCGACGCCACCGGTCTTGGGGTCGATGGACACTACTGCGGTCCGCAGGTCTTCCGGTTCACCGTCGAGATTCCGCTTGACGGCGCCCAGCGCAGCTTCCTGCGCAACCGGGTCGATGGTTGTCGTGATTTGCAGACCAGCGGTGTTCAGCGTCTGGTCGCTGATACCGGCCTCGGCCAGTTCCTTGAGTACCTGAGTCTTGATGTGGCCTTCGGGTCCGGGCGCCTGGTTCAGATCGGTCGGCCGATTGGCGGGGGCGACAGCCGGGAACTGCATCGCGTCGCGATCCGTCTTGGTCAGGCTGCCCAGTTCCACCATGCCGTTGAGAACGTAGTCCCAGCGCGCTTGCAGTGCGGACAGATTGGTCTCGGGGTCCAGGAACGACGGGCTCTGGATGACGGAAGCGAGAACTGCGCCTTCCTCGACGCTCAGCTCACTGACCGGCTTGTCGAAGTACGCGTTCGACGCGGCGGCGATACCGTAGGCACCGCGACCGAAGTAGATGGTGTTGAGATACGCGGCAAGGATGTCGTCCTTGGACCATTCGCGCGCCATCTTGGCGGAGATGACAAGCTCACGCAGCTTCCTGTCGATACTGCGCTTGTCACCGACCAAGACGTTCTTCACGTATTGCTGAGTGATCGTCGAGCCACCGCCGGCGCTTTCCTTGCCCATCACGTTGTCTCGGGCAGCGCGAGCAAATCCGGAGATCGAGAAGCCGGGGTTGGTGTAGAAGTTGCGATCCTCCGCCGAGAGCACCGAATCGCGGACGTGAATCGGGATGGCCGACAACGCGACCTCGGTGCGGTTTCCCTCCGCCGGCACCACCTTGCCGAGCACGGTCGTGCCGTCGGCCATGTAGATGGTGGACACCTGATTGGTCTGCATGTCCGAGGGGCGCGGGACATCGGTCCGGCTGTACGCGACAGCAAAAACCGACGCAGGCACGATGATCATCAGGAGCACGAGAACGTAGATGGTCCGCCGGACGTACCGCCACTTGGAGCGCTGCTTCTTCTCCGGCTTGGCCGACTTGCTCGACCGTGGGGAATTAGCCGACTTGCCCGATCGAGCCGACGACTGATCGCCACCCGTCGCACTCGATCTGTTCGATGGACTCACTCAACACTCCCGGTCGTGGATCCGGACTTACCGGCACCATTCCACCAGGGTGATATCTCGATCAGATAACTCCCGGCAACTGCGATACCGAAATGTCACCCTACCGGGCTGGCTACTCGCGACGTTCTGCTCGGACCGCGTTCCGATATCCGCGGAACGCCAGCCCGAGAGCGACGACGCAACCGAGCAGCACCAAAGACGGCATCACGCCGGGGTCGCCCTTGACGATCGCGACCACAGCGCCGATCAACGCCATGAGGGCGAAGACCGAGATGAAGCCGGCGATCAGCTCCATGCGCTGGGCGCGCGAAGCCCGCCTCATCGAAACCGCGCGCAGGCGCGCATCACGACTTGACGCCGCCTGCGGTCAGACCGGCGATGATGCGTCGCTGGAAGATGAGAACCATGATGACCAGCGGGATCATCACAAGGGTTCCGCCGGCCATGATCGAGGTGTACGGCGTGACGAATGGGTCGGTTCCGGAGAATTTGGCCATCGCCACCGTGACGGGCGCGGTTTTGTCACTAGAGAGTTGCAGCGAGAGCAGGTACTCGTTGACCGTTGCGATGAAAGCCAAAATCGCGGTGGTGAACAGTGCCGGCGCGGCGAGCGGCAGCATGATCAGACGGAACGCCTGGCCACGGGTGGCGCCGTCGATACGCGCCGCTTCTTCGAGCTCCCACGGAAGTTCAGAGAAGAACGACGTCAGCGTGTAGACCGTCAGCGGCAGCACGAACGAGATGTTCGGGATGATCAGCGCTTTGTAGCTGCCGATCCAGCCGATGTCGGTGAACAACTGGAACAGCGGGGTCACGAGGGCGACGACCGGAAACATGGACGCGCCGAGGATGATTCCGGTGACGAAGTATTTGCCACGGAAATCGAATCGCGAGAGCGCGTACGCCGTGAACACACCGATGACCAAGGCGATCAGCGTGGTCGCACCCGCGATGATGAGGCTGTTCATCAGTGCCCGGGTGAAGTTCACCTTCGCGTCGGGATCGAGCGCCGCGGTGAAGTTCGACAGCGTGAGATTGGTGGGCCACAGCGACGTCGAGAACGTGTCAGCCGGGTCGCGCAACGCCGTCACGATCATCCAGTAGCAGGGAGCGAGTCCCCACACGATGATCAGTACGACGCCGATGTAGGTGCCGATCTTGCCGCGTAGTGCCTTGTTCATACCGGCTCCCCCTTCCGCTGCTTTTCCTGCGTGCTGACCGCATTGGCTCCGAGGAATCGGACCAGGATGAAGGCCACAGCGAAGATGATGAGGAACGTGATGGTGGACAGGGCCGAAGCCGAATTAGCGCCGACGCGCATCTGATCGACCACCAGAACCGAGATGGTGGAGGTGGCGGGATTGGATCCCATCATGATCGCGGGCAGGTCGTACATGCGCAGCGCGTCCATCGTGCGGAAGAGCACGGCCACCATGAGTGCGGGCTTGACCAGCGGAAGCGTGATCATGCGGAATCGCTGCCAGGCCGTCGCGCCGTCGACCTTGGCGGCCTCGTAGACGTCGGCGGGAATCATCTGCAGACCCGCGAGAATCAGCAACGCCATGAACGGCGCGGTCTTCCAGACGTCGGCGACGACGATCGCGAATCGTGCCGGCCAGGGATCCGCCGTCCACAGGATGTTGGTGCCGAGGATCTTGTTGGCAATGCCGTCGTTCGCGAAGATGAAGAACCACAGCTTCGCGGTGACGGCGGTGGGGATGGCCCAGGGAATCAGCACGGAGGCGCGGAGCAAACCGCGGCCGCGGAACGTCTTGGCCATGATCAGCGCCATCGACAGACCGATCACCGTCTCGAGCAGAACGGTGACGACGGTGAAGCCGAACGTATTTCCGATCGACTGCCAGAACTGCGATCCGAGCGTGCCGGGCGGGCAGGGAATCGAGCCGTTGGCGGTGTTGCAGGACTGGGTGATCCAGTTCTTGTAGTTCTCGAACCACGTGAACTGACCGGTGACGAACATGCCGGTCTCGGGGTCGAGCTTCTTGCCGTCGCTGTGCATCGACATCCAGATCGCTCGTCCGAGCGGATACAGAATGATGACGGCGAGAACGATCAGCGACGGTGCGACGAACGCCCACACCGGAACTCGTCGACGCTTCTTCGGCTTGTCGGCCGACGCAGGCGGGGGCGAGGTCGGTGGGGGTGGAGTAGCTGCAAGGTCAGGCAGAACCTTGGTCAGGGATGTCCCTGCTGCCTCGGATGCCGACGGCTCTTCTAGCGGTTCCGGTGCACGGTGTCTCCCACCAACGCCCGAACGGTCGGGACCGGTTGAACCGGCCCCGACCGTGGGGTTGGTAGGCACAGCCGCGGAAGGATCCTGCGGTTCTGCCATTGCTTATTGCTCCTGGTAGATCAGTTACCCGCGGTTTCGATGCCGGCCTTGGTGTCCGCCAAAGCCTGCTCGACGGTCTTCTCGCCGCGAATAGCAGCGTAGGTGTTGTCGGAGATCGACTTCGACACCTGCGTGTAGTACGGCGTGACGGGGCGCGGCTGAGCGGTAGCGAGTGCTTCCTTCAGGGTCGCGAAGTACGGGAACTGAGCGAGCACTGCCGGGTCGTCGTAGACAGCCGAGAGGACGGGTGCGCCGCCGACCTCGGTGAAGTACGTCTGCGACTTCTTGGTCTGCATGAACTCGAGGAAGTCACGAGCCGTTGCCGGCGCGTCGGAGTACGCGCTGATGCCGACGTTGTAGCCGCCGACGGTCGAAGCGCCCGGTCCGTCGACACCCGGAAGAACGGTGTAGCCGTACTTGCCGGCAACCGAGGTCTTCTCACCGTCGACCGAGAAGCCGGACCACGTGCGCATGAAGAGTGCCTTGCCGTCACCGAACGCGGTCTGCGACTCGCCTTCGGAGTAGGTCAGTGCTTCCTGCGGAATGGTGTTGTCGGCGAAGTTGTCGACGATCGACTGAACGCCTGCCTTCGTCTTGTCGTCGATGGCCGGGGTGAGTCCGTCCGGGCCGACCCACGGGCCGTCGAAAGCGTTGGTGATCTCGGTGGTGTTGACCGTCAGGCCCTCGTAGTTCTTGAACTGACCGATGTAGCAGGAGATGCCGGCTTCGACAGCCTTCGGGCAGTTTTCCTTGAGCTCGGCCCACGTGGTGGGAGCCTTCTCGACGAGGTCCTTGCGGTAGTACAGGAACGCGGCGTTGGTGTTCTTCGGCGCTGCGTAGAGCTTGCCGTTGTAGGTGCCCGAAGCGACGGTCGACGGCAGGAGGCCGGACTCGTCGATCGCGAGGTCACCCTCGAGCGGCAGCAGCCAGCCGTTTGCGGCGAACTGAGCCGTGTTGACGACGTCGACGCCGATGAGGTCGTACTCGTCGCTCTTGGCCTGCATGCGCTGGGTGATGTCGTCGACCTGCGCGTTGGCTTCCTTGGCCAGCGGCTTGAGCGTGACCTTCTCGTCCGGATGCTCCGCATTCCAGTCGGTGATGATGTTTTCGAGCGCCTCGTTCAGGGCATCCTGCCCCTCGACGATCGTGATGGGTCCGCGGCCTTCGCTCGAGGACGATCCCCCGGATGCGGCCGTGGTGCTGGTTCCGCTGTCCTTGTCCGAATCGGACGAGCAGCCTGCCAGTACCAGCATGGACGCTGCCGTGGCTGCAATTGCAGCGCGGCGCATCGCCTTCGAGTTCAGAACCATGGATTCGCTCCCCGTATGTGTATGACAAATAGACGGTCACCGAGAGCCGGCTCACGGCATGCGCCATGGGTGCCGGCTCCCGGCATCGGCCCCTACTGTGGCACGAGACACCCCTACTTGTGGGTATTACGCCGAACCTGAATCGGTCATGTGTCGTTTGACAGGTCCACCTAACCCAGGCGACGCCCGTCGGTGGTGGCAAAAATGTGCACCTTCTCAGGGTCGACGCGCAGGTTGACTCGCTCGCCCTTCTGCGGCGGGTTGCGCCAGTCACCACGCGAAACGATCTGCTGCAACCGTCCGCCGATCGTGGTGCGTCCGTAGACGTAGGCGTCGGAACCGAGTTCCTCGACGACGTCGACCTCCATCGGCAAGCCTTCGGCGGCGATCTCGAGGTGCTCGGGGCGAATACCCAGAACAACCTCGGTTTCGACGACACCGTTCATCGTCTCGCGCGGAACGGGAACGATCCCGTCACCGAATGCGACGCCGCCGTCGACGACGGGGAGGGTGAACAGGTTCATCGCGGGTGAACCCATGAAGCCGGCAACGAAGACGTTCTTCGGCTTGTTGTAGAGCTCACGCGGCGAGGCGCACTGCTGCAGGATTCCCTTTTCGAGGACGGCGACGCGGTCACCCATCGTCATGGCCTCGACCTGGTCGTGGGTCACGTAGACCATCGTCGTCGCGAGGCGTCGTTGCAGCTGAGCGATCTGCGTGCGCGTCTGAACACGGAGTTTCGCGTCGAGGTTCGAGAGGGGCTCGTCCATGAGGAAGACCTGCGGCTGGCGGACGATGGCGCGGCCCATCGCAACTCGCTGACGCTGGCCACCGGACAGCGCCTTGGGCTTGCGGTCGAGGTACGGCTCGAGATCGAGCATCTTCGCGACCTCTTCGACGCGGGCGCGGATCTCCGTCTTGTTGGTTCCGGCGAGCTTGAGCGCAAAACCCATGTTCTCGGCCACCGACATGTGCGGGTACAGCGCGTAGTTCTGGAAGACCATCGCGATGTCGCGCTCTTTCGGTTCCTGACCGGTGACGTCGCGGTCGCCGATGAGGATGCGCCCGCTGTGGACGTCTTCGAGCCCGGCGAGCATGCGCAGGGTGGTCGACTTTCCGCAGCCGGATGGTCCGACGAGGACGAGGAACTCGCCGTCCTCGATCTCGAGGTCGAGCTTGTCCACTGCCGGGGTGTTCGATCCGGGGAACAGGCAGGTGGTGCTCTCGAAAGTCACTGAAGCCATGACGGGGTTGATCCCTTCTACCGGCAGGAACGTGCCGGACGATCCAAGTTGAGGGTGAGCGTGTGCGCTAGCAGCATAAACGTCCGTGTCGGCGCGCGAGCGTAGTCTTTCACGGTGAGTTCGGAGAAGATGCTGACCCGCATCGGTGCGCTGCTTCGCCAAGCGGAGTCCACCGACAATCCACACGAAGGTGAAGCCTTCATGGCCGCCGCGCAGCGGTTGGCCACCGGTTCCGCGATCGACCTGGCGGTCGCGCGGGCGCACACCGCGTCCTCGGAAAAACGTGCGACACCCACTCAGCGGCTCATCACCATCGGCGAACCGGGCAAGCGCGGGCTGCGAACGTACGCCCAGTTGTTCATCGCGATCGCCGCTGCCAACGACGTACAGTGCGACATCGCGCAGACGTCGGCCGTCATCTACGCCTACGGCTTCGCCGGTGACATCGACGTGTGCGAAGCGCTGTACTCGAGCCTGCTCTTCCAGATGGTCCGTGACTCCGACGCGTACGTGCGCTCCGGGGCGTACCGCGGCGAAACATCCGTGCGGACCGTCGTCGAAACTCGTGGACGACGACGCGTCAGCACGCAGGTCCGCAAGCCGGTGGCCGGAGTGACGGCGCGCCTGAACTTCCAGATGGCGTACGCGTCCCGGATCGGTGCTCGGTTAGCCGAGACGAAGCAGGAGACGGAGAAGGCGGCGATCGCAGAATCTGCCACGTCGTCTTCGGAAACCGCACTCGTGCTGCGCAACAAGGAAATCGAGCTCAAGGACTACTACTCGTCCAACTCCCAGGCACGTGGGACGTGGCGGGGCGGTGGCCGCGCGAGTGCCGGGCATTCCTCGCATGCTCGACGAGCGGGTGATCGGGCGGCGCGCTCCGCACGTCTGGGAAACCTTCCGGAGATCGGCGGGGTGCGCGGGCAGCTCGACTCGTGAGGGATACGCAGCGGAACGCCGTCTACGAGGCAGAGACGTTGGTGCGCACCATGTTCGATCGCGCCGACGAGCGCGGACTTCGGAGCGTCGAGGTCATGGGTTCCACCATCACGTTGCCGGTCGAGCGCAAATTCGGTTCCGTCGAGTCGGTCCAGGCGTACTGCGATCAGCTACTCGGGCTGAACTGGGTACTCGCGACCTGGCCTCGCGCAACCATTCCGGTGTCCGTACGCTCCCGCGCCGGCAATGCCGCCGCTCACTACTCGAACGACGTCATCGCCGTCCCGGACGACCGTGACGGCCGGTGGGCGCTACGCGAATTCGTTGTCTTGCACGAACTTGCGCACCACCTCGGCGACCCCACTTCCGACGAGGCCTCCCACGGGCCCGAGTTCGTCGACCGCTATACGAGCCTTGTCGGCGAGATCATCGGACCCGAGGCGACCTTCGTTCTTCGAGCGATGTTTCTTGCCGGTGGTGTTCGAACGGACTAGATGTCAGCCCTCGGTGAACCGGGTGGTGTGCGAACCGGTCGGCTGGAATACTCGGCCTATGGATGCGCCGCGCAGACTGGTCCTGGTCAAGGGTGAGTCGGAACTCCCCGATCCGGCTGTCGCCGTGCGCAAACCCCCGCTGATTCGTGAAGCCTACGGACGAGTGCTGCGGGAGGTCAGACGCGATCAGGACCGAACTCTCGACGACGTAGCCGCAAAGGTCGGGATGTCGAAGCAGTACCTCTCCGAGATCGAACGGGGCAAGAAGGAACCGTCGTCGGAAATTCTGCGCGCCATCTGCGAAGCGCTCGGGATGCCGCTCGAGCACCTGCTGTTCCGAGCGGGCAACAGGATCGTTGCGCTCAACTCCCTCACCTTCGGACATTCTCCCGCACCGATCTCCGGTCCCGTCCTGATGGCAGCCTGATCAGTTCCCTTCGATGAGGGTGTCAGCCAGTCCGTAGGAGATAGCGTCGTCGGCAGTGAAGATCCTGTCTCGATCGGTGTCCTTGCGGAGCCGCTCGACGCTCTGACCGGTGTGCTTACTCAGAATCGCCTCGGTCTGCTCCCGGATTCTCAGGATCTCGGCTGCTTGAAGCGCGAGGTCCGAGATGGTGCCGCTACCTTGCGTCGACGGTTGATGCAGCAGCACCCGCGAATGGGCAAGAACATGCCGATGGCCCGGAGTGCCTGCGGCCAGAAGCACTGCAGCAGCCGAAGCCGCTTGACCCATGCAGTACGTCGAAATCGTCGGTTTCAAGAACTGCATGGTGTCGTAGATCGCGAGCATCGCCGTGGTGGAACCGCCGGGAGAGTTGATGTACAAACCGATTTCGCGATCCGGGTTGTCGGCCTGCAGATGCAGCATCTGAGCCATCACGACATTGGCGACGCCGTCGTCGATCTCTGTGCCGAGAAAGACGATGCGTTCGTTGAGCAGCCTGCTGAAGATGTCGAAAGATCGCTCACCCGTCGGTGTTCGCTCGATGACACTGGGAATCGTGTACTGGGACATGACGTCACAATCCGATCTTGGGGAAGGTGGCTTGCGGTGCGATCTCGGCGAAGGACGTCACGACGCGGTCGACGATTCCGTACTCGCGCGCCTGCTCGGCGGTGAACCAGCGATCCCGATCGCTGTCGGTCTCGATCTCTTCGACGGTCCGGCCCGTTTCGGCGGCGAGGATTTCCTGCGATTGACGCTTCATCAGCTCGAGACTCTCGGCCTGGATCGCAATGTCCACCGCAGTGCCACCGATACCCGCCGAAGGTTGGTGCATCATGATGCGGCTGTGCGCCAGGCTGATTCGCTTGCCGTGGGTGCCGGAGCAGAGAAGCACCTGGCCCATGCTGGCGGCGAAGCCCATCGCGACCGTCACGACGTCGTTGGGGATGAGCTTCATCGTGTCGTAGATGGCCAGCCCGGCAAACACCGATCCGCCGGGTGAATTGATGTAGAGCACGATGTCGCGCTTGGGGTCGGTGGTGGCGAGGAGCACCAGTTCCGAACACACACGTTCGGCCATGGCGTCGTTGACCTCGCCGGTGAGCAGAATGGTTCGCTGTCGGAAGAGCCTGTCTGTCAACAGGTCACGGTAGCCGGTATCGGTGGGCACTTCAGTAGTCATGAATCCATTCCTACCGGCGCGGCAGTGCCGCGGCCCCGCCTGTCTGCTGTGGGCAGACCACCCCTGTTCTTGCCTGCCCCCCCCTTTTTGCCCGCCCCCCTTTGTGAGCGAACGGCACGTTCAGTCGATCTAAGGCGCCGAAGGTACCGTTCGCTCGAAAAGGGGTGGGTACAAGTGCGGGCAAACCCGTCACCGACGGCGGCGGTAGCGGTACCGCG
This sequence comes from Rhodococcus sp. AQ5-07, assembly GCF_009707305.1. Lineage (NCBI taxonomy): Bacteria > Bacillati > Actinomycetota > Actinomycetes > Mycobacteriales > Nocardiaceae > Rhodococcus > Rhodococcus sp. AQ5-07. The sequence continues at coordinate 4,683,681 of NZ_CP046099.1, forward strand.
CACACCCGGCCATGATGGGAGAAGACAACCATTCCTCTCGTCAGGAGCGTGGCATGACTCGTCCGGTACGCATCGGTGTTCAACTCCAACCCCAGCACGCACCCGATTACGGGTTGATACGCGACGCCGTCTTGCGGTCCGAGGACGCCGGGGTGGACATCGTCTTCAACTGGGACCACTTCTACCCGTTGACCGGCGATCCCGACGGCGCCCACTTCGAATGCTGGACCATGCTCGGCGCCTGGGCCGAGCAGACCGAACGCGTCGAAATCGGCGCCCTGGTCACCGGTGGTGGCTACCGCAATCCGGATCTGCTCGCCGACATGGCGCGAACCGTCGACCACATCAGCGGCGGACGCCTGATCCTCGGCATCGGTGCCGGCTGGTTCGAGAAGGACTACGACCAGTTCGGATACGACTTCGGCACTCCCGGTTCACGGCTGAAACTGCTGGGCGAATACCTCCCCCGCATCACGGGCCGCCTGGCGAAGGGCAACCCGCCGCCGACGCGCAACATCCCGGTCCTCATCGGCGGTGGCGGCGAGAAGAAGACCCTGCGCTTGGTCGCCGAGTACGCCGACGTCTGGCACAGCTTCGGTGACCGCGAGACACACCTGCGCAAGTCAGGCATCCTCTCCGACCATTGCGCCGACGTAGGCCGGAACCCGCTGGAAGTAGAGCACTCGGTTCCGTGGCCTGGGCTCGAGAATGCTGCTGACCTGGTCGCCGACGGTGTCTCGCTCTTCACCGTCGGCGTCAGCGGACCGGACTACGACCTCACGACGCTTGCCGAGGCCATCGCTTGGCGCGACGACAACACACCGCCTGCGTTGAGCGGGCTGGCCTGAGCGGTACCAAGGACTTCGTCGTTGTCGGCGCCGAGAACGGGCGGCGCCGACGTCAGACGTGGCCTCTGGCCGGAGAAGTTGACCGGAAAGGCCACTTGCTTCAACGGTCCGAGCGTCGGATGGTCGACGGTTCCGACCATTCCGAGCGCGGCGGTGTGGGGATCGGAGTAGATCTCGTCGAGATGGCGGATCGGTGACACCGGCACGGCGCGTTCGGCGAGAAGAGCGCACCAGTGTTCGACGGTTTCCGATGTGAAGGCGCTGGTGAGTTCTCGTTCCAGACTCTCGCGGTTCTCCACCCTGTCGCGGTTGTGGACGAAACGCGGATCGGTGACCAGTTCACTCCTTCCGATGGCCTCGCACAGCGACGCCCACATCGCGTCGTTGCCGACAGCGATGACGAAGTACCCGTCGCTGGCAGGAAATGCTTGATACGGAGCAAGATTCGGATGACCGGAGCCCAACGCAGTCGGGCGCTCACCGGTGGCAAAGTAACTGGTCGCCCAGTTCACGTGCATCGCGAGTTGGCACTCGTACAGCGACGTGGTCACGTACTGTCCGCGTCCGGTCCGGCCTCGTTCGACCAATGCGGCCAGGACACCGACCAGACCGAAAAGCGCTGCGCCCAAGTCTCCCAACGCAAACCCGGATTTCATCGGAGCACCACCCGGTTCACCGGTGAGCGACATGAGCCCACCCGCGGCCTGCGCGATCATGTCGTACCCCGGTTCGTCGCGCAGCGGTCCTTCTTCACCGAAGGCAGAGATGTGCAGGGTGATCAGATGCGGGTATCGCTCGGACAGTGCCTGGTAGTCGAAGATCTTCTGTAATCCGCTGCCCGGCTTGAAGTTCTCCACGACTACATCGGTCTCTTCGAGCATGCGGTGGATGATCTCCTGTCCTTCGGTGGACTTGAGGTCGATCGTGACCGACTTCTTACCGCGGTTGATCGCGAGGTAGTAGGCGGCATCTACCCCGACGAAGGGAGGCCCCCACGAACGCGTGGGGTCGCCGCCTTCAGGGTGTTCGATCTTGGTGACGTCGGCACCGAGATCGGCAAGCGACATGGTTGCGTACGGCCCGGCAAGGATCTTCGACAGATCCAGAACACGGACACCGGCGAGGGGTGTGGGGCCTGTTGGAGAGTTCACCGATGACCACCTGCTACAGAGAGGAACTCGGCTACGACGTCACGTGCATCATCCAGCTCGACGTCACCGCCGTCGGTGATCACGTCGAGATTGCCGAGCGCAGCCGACGGCACCTTCCCGGCAAGACCGGCCAGGTAGGAATTAGCCACCAGCAGTGACCGGTACCCATTACCGTGTCGGATGCCGTGATCCGCAAGATCGAAAAGCAGGGTCGCCATGACGGCACGAGCGAGCTCGTCGGCATACTTTGCGCTGGCGGCCTGGGCGGCATCGTCAGATCCGGAGATCAGACGATCTCCTTCCTCTACCAGTTCCTCCCAGCGCCGCAACAGAACTCCGGCCCCGGCTTCGCAATCCGGTCCGACGGTGGACAGGATGTCCGTCATAGCTCCCGCGACCGTGCGGTGCGAGTTGAACTTGCGCAGGCACCGAAGTACGTCCAGCGCAATGACGTTGCTCGAGCCCTCCCAGATCGAGCCCAAGTGGGCATCCCGCACTAGTCGCGCGTTCGCCCAATCCTCGATGTAGCCGTTTCCTCCGCGCACCTCCATGGCCTCGCCGGTGACCACCCGCGCGCGTTTGCAGACAAAGTGTTTGGCGATCGGCGTCAGTACCCTGATCAGTGCGCGCGCCTGTTCGTCGCCGCCGTCTGCTGCCTGAAGACACTGTGCGCTGTACGCGACCAGGGCCAGCGAAGCCTCGGCATCGAGTGCAAGGGGAAGAAGCGTCGCCCGCATCAGCGGCTGGTCGAAGAGCTTCTTACCGAACACGACTCGACTCTTCGAATGTTCGACGGCTTCGCGGACTGCTCGGCGCATGAGAGCGCTCGAACGCATCGCATTGGACAGGCGAGACGTGTTGACCATCTCCGCCATCTGGCGGAACCCTCGATCGAGTTCACCGACCTGGAGTGCGTGCGCGCGGTTCAGCGTCACCTCGCCGCTCGGCATCGAACGCGTACCCAGCTTGTCCTTGAGACGATCGATCGTGAGGTTGTTGCGCTCGCCGGATCCCAAGGTCTTGGGCACCATGAACATTCCAACTCCACGCGTCGAACCATCCTGTCCGCCCGGGAATCTCGCGAGGGTGATGATCACATCGGCATCCGGGTTGGAGGCGAACCACTTCTTGCCCGTCAGAACCCATCCGTCACCGTCGCGCTCGGCGCGTGTTTCGGTGCAGGCGATGTCGGTGCCTGCCTGAATCTCGGTCATGAACATCGCACCCGTCTTCGCCTGCTCGGGGTCCGTCGACGTCAACGCGTCGATCCAGGGCGAGAACACGGCCGGATCACCGAACATACGCAGGGTCCGCGCAGCAGCATCTGTCATCGACACCGGGCAGGCCAGCCCGAACTCTGCCTGCACGAAGATGTACGACGCGAGGTACTTCGCGAGTGGCGGATGCACGGAGTCCCATCCGTGCAACCCTTTTCGGTGCGACATGGCGGACAGGCCGTACTCGTTGTACGCCGCCCGGCACAGTTCCAGGTAGGCCGGGTGATAGGAAATCCGGTCGACGCGGTCACCGGCCTTGTCGAATTGCTGCAGCACCGGCGGGTTCTTGTCTGCGATGTCGGCAAGCTCGGACAAACGGCCGGCGGCATCTCGGCCCAGTCGGTCGAGCAATCCGTTCAACGTCTCTCGGTCCGCCCCGGCGGTCCATCTGTCCACTACCGCTGTCAGAGCGGGGTCGGTGTATGCAAAGTTCATCAGTGGTCTACGCCTTTCAGGGTGGAAACATCGGTCATGTTCGAGGAGCTCGTCGACTCCAGCCCTTGCGCGTGCAGCGCACTCCTGCGCAACAGTGCCGTCATACAGACAAGGGAGAGAACGACATACACGAGCCCAAGAGCGACGACCGGCCAGATCGAGTTGGTTCGCGTCAGCAGATACTGGCTGACCATCGGGGCCGTTCCGGCAAATACGGCTGTCGACAATTGGTACGACAGAGAGATGCCGGTATACCGAACATTGGTGGGGAAAACCTGCGCCAGGATGCCGGCCAACGCGGCGTAATACATTGCGTGAGGCGCCGTCGCGAGGACCATACCCAGAATCGCCAAGGGCACGGAGCCCGTCTGAACCAGCACGAACATCAGTGGTAGGAGCACGATCTCCGGAAGCAGCATCCAACGGACCGCTTTCGACGGATCGATCCGCGTGGCCAGCACAGCACCGAAAGGCTGTACGAGCGCCTGGGCTACCAGTGCCACGGTGATCACGAGGAGAAAGTCACTGCGCTCGAAGCCGAGATCCGTTGTCGCCCAAGAGAGCGCAAAGGTTGTCTTGACGTACGTGATGGCAACACCGGCAACCACAGCGCCGACGCCGAGAGCAAGTTCGACGGGATGCGAACGCAACACTTCGACCAGCGGCATCCGTGTACGTTCCTGTGCCGCAACAGCCTTCTTCATCTCGGGTGTCTCGGAGATGTGCAGTCGGATGTAGAGAGCGACGATCACCAAAGCTGCGGATCCGAGGAACGGCAGACGCCAACCCCACGACTCGAACACGGAATCCGACATCAACGTCAGGCCGAGGAAGGCCAGCGTCGCGAGCAGGTTGCCGACCGGTGAACCCTGCTGCGCAAACGCACCGTAGAGCACCTTTTTCTTCGGGGGAGCGAACTCTGTGGCGATCAATACGGCGCCACCCCATTCGCCGCCCATGGCAATGCCCTGGAGAACACGCAGTGCCACAAGCAGTATCGGTGCCCAGATCCCGATCTGGGAGTACGTAGGGAGGAGGCCGACACCGACAGTTCCCAACCCCATGAGCGCGAGGGTGATGATCACGGCGTTCTTGCGACCGAACTTGTCTCCGAAATGACCGAACACCACTCCGCCGACCGGACGAGCCACGAATCCCACGGCAAAAGTCGCGAAGGCTGCGAGTGTTCCCACCGCCGGCGACGCATCCGGGAAGAACAGCGGGCCGAGCACCAAGGCAGATGCGGTTCCGTAGATGTAGAAGTCGAACCACTCGATAGTCGTTCCGACAAACGCCGTGATTCCGGCCTTGCGTGCCTGTTTGGTGTTGTATTCAGGCGGATTGGTGTCTTGACCTGGGTGTTGATCCACGGTTCTCCCTGATTCTCGCGTCGGGCATCACCAAGGGATGCAATGTGAGGCGTGAATCACTATCGTCCGAAATCCATGTAGAGTCCAAGACTTAGTTCGACTCATTTATGTGGAAGAACCACATAAATGAAACCCGGGAGGAGCGACATGGAATTGCGTCAGCTGCGCGCGTTTCTCGCAGTCGCCGACGAGCTTCATTTCGGCCGGGCCGCCGAGCGACTCCACATCGGGCAGTCCCCGCTCAGCCAGACAATTCGGGCGCTCGAGCGCGAACTCGGCACCGACCTGTTTGTCCGGACCACCAGATCAGTGCAATTGACCGCAGCCGGCGAAGCCTTGGTCACGCCCGCACGAATCATCGAAGCGCAGATCGCCGTCGTACGGGATATCGCATCAGCGGCGTCGACCGGGGAAACAGGCCGTGTCACGGTGGGTTTCGGCGGAACGGGCGGCTACACGGTGCTGTCGGCCCTCACACGATCGCTGGCCGACTCCCATCCGGGAATCGAACTGGACCTACGGCCGCAGATGTACTCGGGTGAGGTGCTCGACGCTCTCCGACGCGGAACACTCGACATGGGCATAGTCGGCCTGCCCATTCCGCGCGGATTCGAGACTCACACTGTGCGCGAGGAAACCTTGATGGTCGCGGTTCCGGCCAGGCATCACCTCAGTACCCGGGACTCGGTGTCACCGGAAGACCTGGCAACCGAGCGATTCGTGATGTATCCCGCCGAGCACGGCTCGGTGGTGCGCGATGCGACGTTGTCCGTCTGCGCCACAGCAGGTTTCACGCCCACCGTCGCGCACGAAGCCCCCGATCCGTACAGCCTGTTGGCCATGGTCGGAGCGGGGGTCGGGATCGCCGTCGTCGTGGAGTCGACGGCGCATCTGTCCATGGACGGGGTCGTGTACCTGCCGATCGCCGGGGCCACGCCCACGCTGAAAATCGCGATGGCATGGCGGCCCAACAATCCGACGCCGGCAGTACACACCGTCACCAGGGTACTGAGGGAGCAGCCTTAGGCTCTCGCGAGAATTCCGGCGAAATCTGTTCCCACAGGCAGAGTTCCGTACTCGTGACCACGGTCGGCGCCGAGGCGAGCGGCAATGAACGCATCGGACGAAGCGGCCGGGGAGTGGCGCACCATGAGCGAAGCCTGCAGCGCCAACGCCATTGCCTCGACGACGGTCCGAGCGCGGAGCTGGGCGTCGGCGGGTGCCATCGTGGCGAGCTCACCGAGTTGGCGTCGTACCCGATCGAGGTGATGATCGAGGACCGGGTTGTTGCCGCGAGCGAGGTTGACCTCGTGGTCGAAGGCGGCAACGGAATCGGGTTCACGGGTCATAGCGCGCAGGACATCGAGCGCGATGACGTTGCCCGACCCCTCCCACACGGCCATGACGGGCTGCTCACGGTAGCGACGGGCAAGCGGGAAGTCCTCGGTGTAGCCGTTGCCGCCCAGGCACTCGAGTGCCTCGTAGGAGTGGTGCGGGCCGCGCTTGCAGATCCAGTACTTCGCAACAGCCGTCGCGAGTCGGCGGAACGCCTTTTCCTGCTCGTCCGCGTCCTCGTCCTGCGCGCGAGCCAATCGCAGTGCGGTGATGGTGGCGGCTTCGGATTCGAGAGCCAGATCGGCAAGCACCGACGTCATCGCCGGCTGATCTGCCAGGACGGCACCGAAAGCGCTGCGGTGCCGTGCATGCCACACCGCTTCGGCGACCGACTGACGCATACCTGCCGTGCTGCCGAGGATGCAGTCGAGTCGCGTCTGGGACACCATTTCGATGATGGTCCGCACGCCACGACCCGGTTCGCCGATCATGGTGCCGACGGTGCCGTCGAGTTCGATCTCGGACGACGCGTTGGACTTGTTGCCCAGCTTGTTCTTCAGACGCTGGATGCGGAAGATGTTGCGTGTGCCGTCGGGCAGGATGCGGGGGAGAAGGAAGCAGGAAAGTCCCTCACCGGCTGCACCTTCGGCCTGAGCAAGAACCAGGAACGCGTCGGACATCGGCGCGGAGCAGAACCACTTGTGTCCGGTGAGCAGGTAGTCCGCACCCGGGCCGCCACGTCCGGCCGGCTTGGCGATGGTCGTGTTGGCTCGCACGTCGGAGCCGCCCTGCTTTTCCGTCATGGACATTCCGAATATCGCGGATGCCTTTCCGGGAGCATCCAACTCGGGGGTGTAGCTCCGAGAAAGGGCACGCGGGGTCCAGATGGCGGCTACATCGGGTTGCAGCTCGAGCGAGGGGATCACGGCGTGCGTCATGGAGATCGGGCACGCGTGGCCCGGTTCGACCTGGGAGAAGAGCATGAATGCCGCGGCCCGAGCCACGTTGGCACCCGGCTTCGGGTCAGCCCAGGCAGAGGTGTGCGCACCGTGCGCAACGGCAGCAGAGATGATCCGGTGATACGACGGATGGTATTCGACCTCGTCGATGCGGTTTCCCCAGCGATCGAAGGTCTTCAATTCGGGGATCACCGTGTTGGCCAACTCGGCGTCGTGCTGGAATCCAGCACTGCCAACCAGTTCACCAATGTCGGTGAGTTCGCTTGTGGCCCAATCGGCGTCGTGGCGCGCGACGCCTTCGACCAGGACCGCATCGAGCTGGAACTCGTTGACGTCCGTGCGCGGTACCGACTGGTTGAGCACTGCATGGGTGCGATGCGGAGCCGGGTGGGTGACGGTCTTCTCGGAAATATCAGTCATGACAGGCCTTTCAGCTCGCTGCGCGGATGAGGTGCTTCTGGATCTTGCCGGTCGGTGTACGCGGAAGAATGGTCGCGAACACCACTTCACGCGGAATCTTGTAGCGCGCCAACTTGTCCGAGAGGTAGTCCTTGATGTCGTCGGCGCTGATGACATCCGGTTCACGCCAGACGACGTGTGCGACGACGGTCTCGCCCCATTCTTCGTTGGGTTTTCCGACAACGGCGACGTCGACGACGTCCGGGTGGCCGGAGATCACGTCCTCGACCTCCTTGGAGTAGACGTTCTCACCGCCCGTGATGATCATGTCCTTCGCGCGGTCGACGATGAAGAGGTAACCGTCCGCATCCTTGCGCGCCAGATCGCCGGTGCGATACCAACCTCCGTCGGCAAAAGCAGCCTTCGTGGCAGCGGGGTCGTCGAGGTACCCCTGCATGACGGTGTCGGCGCGCAGCCAGATCTCACCGATCTGATCGGGCTCCGCGTCGGTGCCGTCATCGGCAACCAGGCGCAGGTCGACGCCGGCCAGCGCGACGCGGCCGATCGAGCCCGCCTTGCTCAACTGCTCCTCGGGGTACAGCACAGTGCCCACCGGCCCGGTCTCGGTCATGCCGTAGACCTGCCGGAATTCGGTGGTGCCGTACGACTCCACCAGTCGCCGAGCGACATCCGCGCCGATCGGTCCGCCGCCGTACAACCACGCACGAACGCTACCGAGGTTGTAGTCGGCAAAGTTCGGCACGAGGTTGAGTGCAGTGGTGTAGATGACCGGCGGGCCGAAGCAGAGGGTAATACGTTGTTCCTGAACAGTTTCCAGGAATTTGACGGGATGGTACTCGCGCAGCAGCACGACGGTTCCGCCCATGTAGAGCGTGGACATGAACCAGTTGTTGAGCGGGGAAGCGTGCCAGATCGGGACGGCCATGAGCAGGCGCTCGTCCCGAGTCGTCGACACGGCGAGGGCCGCGGTGACGGCAACACCGACGACGTTGCGGTGGCTGTGGACGCAGCCCTTGGGCGAGCCGGTAGTCCCCGAGGTGTAGAGGATTTCAGCCGGATCGTTCTCGTCGATGTCGATACCGTCAACGCCCTCTTGGCGGGTGATGGCGTCGTCGAAGAAGTCGAAACCGTCTGCGACAGAGTCCGTGCTGATCAGCTTGGCCGTTGTCTCCAGTCGACCGACAACCGGCGCCAACTCACCGTCGAAGACGCACACCGACACCTTCGCGTGTCCCAGCACGTAGGCAACTTCCGGAGTCTGCATCTTGTGGTTGATGGGGACCACGACGGCGCCCAAGCGCCAGGCACCGAGCATCGCGTACACGAATCCCGGAGTGTTGTAACACATCAGCGCGACGCGGTCGCCCGGCTGCACGCCCAGCGACTGCAAATAGCCTGCGGCGCGTCGACTTCCGTCCTGAACCTGGGAGTACGTGTGATCGTGACCGTCGAATATCAGGAAGGGTTTGTCCGGGGTCTTGGTGACGTTGCTGTCGAATACGCGAACGATATTCATCGAAGTCCTTGTCGGAGAATCACGCTCGAAGAGAGTTCATTCCATCGAGCTGTTGAGTACGGCGTCGGGTATCTGGAGAGTGGCGAAGATGACGGCGACCGCCTCCTCGAGGGAGTAACCGAAGCTCTCGCCGGTGGCAGTTTTCTGAATGACGAGGCCGAAGATCGCAGACCAGAAGGCCTTGGATTCGACGTCGATGCCCGCGCGCAGCTGCCAGCCGGTGCGGATCAAGGTACGGAGGAGGGCTGTTTCACCCGAGGAATGCAGAGTGCGAAGCGTCTCGGAGATCAGATCGCGGAGTTCACCACGGCGACCCGTCATCATCATCGCTTCCACGAACAGTTCGACACTGGGAGCGCCCGAGCCGAGGAGTGATCCGACCAGCTTCTCGGTGTAGTCGCCCACGGTGTCGGCGTCGGCGGCATCGACCTCGGCACGCTTGCCTGCGCGCAGAACGGCTGCACACGCCACCTCGACGAAGAGCTTCTCTTTTGAGCCGTAGTAGTAGGTCACCTGGTTGGGATGGGCGCCGGCGGCGGTGCAGATCTGCGCGATGGACACGCTGTCGCCATGTTCGAGGAAGAGCTCGGTTGCAGCGTTGAACAGTGCCATGCGCGTCTGCTTGCCCGACTCACGCGTCGCGCGCGCTGCGGGAACTGACTCGGTGACCATCACGAACTCCTACTTGTTTGTATGACAAACAATAACTCGGCGTTGTTTGTATGGCAAACAATTTCTCCCGACGTGATGACATGTCGACTCCTATCGACATGTCCGATGTGCGGGATTACTCTCTGAACATCGAGCACCCGAGAACTTCGGCTTTTCTGCGAGGAGGCGCCCTGCAATGCTCGCGCGATCCGGCTTCTCCCTGCCCACACGCACGACTCTCACGGGCGACTGGGCAGATTTATTGCGTGAGCATTTTGTCGCGCTCGACGTATCCGATATCGAAGACGGCGATGGATTCAGCGGGGCCGTGCACTCGGCCCAACTCGCACACGTTCGGGTGTCCGCAGTTCAATCGATGGAACAACGAATAGTCCGTAGCAGCAGCCTGATCAAGAGTGACGGTGCGGACTATCTGCAAATCGGAATGATCCGCCGCGGTAGCGCGGTAGTGCGGCAAGACGACCGCGAATGCGTCCTACGACGTGGCGACTACGTCCTGTACGACACCACGCGCCCCTTCGATTGGCAGATCGAGGGACACGCACACGACGGCATCTGGGGACTCGAGGTGTTCACCTGGCCACGGTCATACCTGTCCCTCAGCGACGCGGAGGTCACGAGCTTGACCGCCATTGCCTTCGACGGACACGCGGGCCTGAGTGGCCTGCTGGGTCGCTTTCTTCACGATCTTGCCTCCGTCCGCATGACGTCCGACGCGAGCGGAGACGAGGAGGAAGTCGTCAACGAGATCGGCAGCCTGGTCAAGTCGGTTCTTCACGCAACCGCGCGTCCGATCGTCTCCCGGCGAACTGGCCTGTACGAATCCGCTCTGGCGGCCATAGACGCCCGCATCGCTGACCCGGCCCTGTCACCGGTGGACATCGCGGGATCAGTCAAAGTCTCCATTCGCCAGTTGCACCGAGCCTTCGCCGAACACGGCACAACGGTGTCGCGTTCGATTCGCGGCCGTCGACTCGACGGTTGCCGTCGTGAGATCGTGCAACGCCACGGCGTAGAGCGGTCGCTGACCCAGATTTCTCACCGCTGGGGATTCACCGACCTGGCCGCCTTCAGTCGCGCATTCAAGGCGGAGTTCGGGATCAGCCCGCGGCAATACCGGTCGCAAGCAGTGGCCCCCACAAGTACTGCCCGCTGATCTGTAACATCCTCGGACACTTACCCATTCAACATGATGTTCAAAACGTTCTGTCGCCGACGCCTATCCACAATTCTCGGCGCGGTAGGCCAAGTATCGGGCGCTGACGGCCAAGTTTGCTCGGCCTCGCGGGCGTAGATTTTCGGCACGGCGTTGCCAAGTGCCAGGCACCCGATCCGGCCACCTACATCACAGGGAGCACTCATGGAATCTGCAATCGGTGAACATCTTCAATGCCCGCGCACGCTGACCAGGCGCGTTCCGGATACCTATTCGCCACCATTTCCCATGTGGGTCGGGCGTGCGGACGACACATTGCACCAGGTCGCGATGGGCTATCTCGGCGTGCAGTTCCGCGGCGAGGATCAGCGCTCGGCAGCACTGCAGTCCATGCGGGATATCGTCGCCGGCTTCGACTTGCCGGACGGACCGGCACACCACGATCTGACCCACCACATCGACAACCAGGGCTACGAGAATCTGATCGTGGTCGGGTACTGGAAAGATGTTTCTTCCCAACATCGTTGGAGCACATCAGCTCCGGTGGCCTCCTGGTGGGAGTCCGAGGACCGCTTGTCCGACGGATTGGGGTTCTTCCGGGAGATCGTGGCCCCGAGAGCCGAACAATTCGAGACGCTCTACGCGTTCCAGGACGATCTCCCCGGAGTGGGAGCCGTCATGGACGGTGTCAGCGGCGAGATCAACGAGCACGGCTACTGGGGTTCGATGCGCGAGCGCTTTCCGATCTCTCAGACCGACTGGATGCAGGCCTCGGGCGAACTACGGGTCGTCGCCGGTGACCCCGCCGCAGGTGGGCGGGTAGTAGTGCGGGGACACGACAACATCGCACTGATCAGATCCGGGCAGGACTGGGCCGACGCGGAAGCAGACGAGCGCAGCCTCTACCTCGACGAAATCCTGCCGACTCTTCAATCGGGCATGGACTTCCTCCGCGACAACGGCCCGGCCGTCGGGTGCTACAGCAACCGTTTCGTACGCAATATCGACATCGACGGAAACTTCCTCGACCTGAGCTACAACATCGGTCACTGGGCCTCACTCGACCAACTCGAGCGGTGGTCGGAATCCCACCCGACCCATCTGCGGATCTTCACGACGTTCTTCCGGGTCGCCGAGGGCCTGTCGAAATTACGTCTCTACCATGAGGTCTCGGTATTCGATGCCGCCGATCAGCTGTACGAGTACATCAACTGCCATCCCGGGACCGGGATGCTGCGCGACGCGGTGACCACCGCCGCGCACTGACCGAAGCCGCCGGAAAACTTCGGCCACGTTCTTTCCCTCGGAGGCAACTCGAGATATGTTGACGAGTGTCGACATATCTCAGTAGAGGCCATCGAGGAAGCGCGGACAGCACACAGTGACTACTCAACGAAACGAAGAGTTGGCGTTTGCTGTGCTGGCCGACCAGGTGCGCCGACAGATTCTCGACACTCTGGCTACCCACGGCGAATGCAACGCAGGCTTCATCAGCGATCAAATTTCGACGGTCGGTCGCACCACGGTATCCACACATCTCAAGGCGCTGCGGCTGTCCGGAGTTATCGTCGAACGCCGTCAAGGACGTCATCGCTTGTTTTCGATCGATCCGTCTGGGCCCGCCAACGATGCACTCCAGTTCCTGCGCGACGTCCTCGGGCGAGCGCTGGAAGCAGGTTCGAACGCCTCCGAGTTGCCGACCACGGCGACTGAGGATTCCGACGCGGCTTCGGTGCGTCGCCGGGCTTGAGGCCCTGTTTGAGCCCCAGCATCTATTTCAGGCAGGAAGTAGAACGTGCCAGGTCTCTCCGTAACGGCACAGATCGTGACGACGGACCCGCCAGGGTCAGCCTTCGAGCGCTTCGAAACGGGGCAACTGCTCGAACTCGAATGTGAGCAACTGACGGTCGGGGCCGCCGTCGCCATCTCCCTTCCCGTCGGCAACGGCGCACGCGCAGATGTAGCCGGAATGCCGATCACTCTGTTGGGGTACGTCGCCGGCGTGAAGCGGGGCCGATCGGTCGTGATCGTGCACCACCAACCGTGGCGCGGCCGTCTGACGATCCGGTTCTTTCCCGACGGCACCGGCACCCGAATCGTTCTCGAGTCCAGCCTCGATCAGGACGGCATTTCCTGGCTTGCCAACAAGCGCGGATTCGCTCCACCCGAACCTCCGCGCTCCGACCGACATCGGATCGGACTGCTGGTCAGCAAATCCGGCTCGGCGGCTGTATTCGCCCAGGCCACAGAAACACTCGCTGCCCTGGCGGTCGAAGAGATCAATGCCGACGGCGGTGTCGGCGGCGTTCTCGTCGACTTGGTGATCGGCGATGACGCTTCCGACTCGGCGGCCGGAGCGGCGACCGCACTGCGATTGGTGAAAAGCGGATGTCGCGCCATTTTTGCGTGCGTGACGTCGTCGACCTTCAACGCCGCCGCATCTGCGTTGCAAAACACCGGTGTGTTGTTGGTACACACAGTTCTCAACGAAGGAGGTCGATCGCGTCCGGGGATCCTTCGATTGGGTGAGCGGCCACTCGACCAGACGCGAGCGGGCATACCCGCAATGATGTCCGAGACCGGTTCTCGCACTTGGTTCCTGGTCGGTCAGCAGTATTCGTGGTCGTTCGGAGCACATTGGGCGGCTCGGCGTGTGATCGCCGAATCCACAGGTTCGGTGGCCGGCGAAGTCTACGTACCGTTGGGAACAACCGACTTCTCACGGATCATCGAGTCGATAGTCGACTCCGGGGCGGAACTGATTCTTTCCACCCTGGTGGGCCATGACGAGGTCTTCTTCGAACGGCAATGCGCCCAGCACGGACTGCGGGCCACCACGCGGACGTTCGCGCTGGTCCTCGACGAGGCCACTCAGCAGCTCATCGGCAATTCCGATGCCGACGGAGTCTGGGCGGCATTCGGCTACTTTCAATCCGCAGCCGGCGAGCACGACCTCGAAAAGCGATACAGCGCAAGCTCGAACGAACTCCTGCCTCCGCTCAGCTCTCTGTCGGAGACAACGTACGAAGCGATCGTCGCTTACGCACGCGCAGTCGAACGAACGTCGGCGGGCGATCCGGAAACAGTACTTCGGCAGCTTGTCACAACGTCGAAAAGCTCGACGGACACCGGCGTTCCACTGCATCGGCCGATTCTGATCGCTGAATCACGCCATGGGCGTCTGTACCCCCGCTCTCTCTGAGCGCGCGTAACCCGAACTTAACGAGTCAATATGTCGATACCTATTGACGCAATTACTGATCCGGCCCTAGTCTGAAAGACAAGTGAAGCCGATCACATCAGGAGCACACTTCTCATGGCGACAATCCGACCTGACGACAATGCAATAGACACCGCTGCAAGGCATTACGGCATCACTCTCGACCAATCAGCCCGGCTCGAGTGGCCGGCACTGATCGACGGAGCACTGGGCTCCTACGACGTCGTCGACCAGTTGTACGCCGACGAGGCAACCCCGCCGACCACGTCACGCGAGCATGCGGTGCCAACTGCGAACGAAAATCCTTTGAGCGCTTGGTATGTGACCACAAGCATCCCGCCGACGTCGGACGGCGTCCTGACCGGCCGACGCGTGGCGATAAAGGACAACGTGACCGTGGCCGGAGTTCCGATGATGAACGGGTCTCGGACGGTAGAGGGATTCACTCCGTCTCGCGACGCGACTGTGGTCACTCGACTACTGGCGGCCGGTGCAACCGTCGCAGGCAAAGCTGTGTGTGAGGACCTGTGTTTCTCCGGTTCGAGCTTCACACCGGCAAGCGGACCGGTCCGCAATCCATGGGACCCACAGCGTGAAGCAGGTGGATCATCCGGTGGCAGTGCAGCTCTCGTTGCAAACGGGGACGTCGATTTTGCCATCGGCGGGGATCAAGGCGGATCGATCCGGATCCCGGCGGCATTCTGCGGCGTCGTCGGACACAAGCCGACGTTCGGGCTCGTCCCGTATACCGGTGCATTTCCCATCGAGCGGACAATCGACCATCTCGGCCCAATCACACGCACGGTCCACGATGCCGCACTGATGCTCTCGGTCATCGCCGGTCGCGACGGTAACGACCCACGCCAAGCCGACAGCGTCGAAGCAGGTGACTATCTGTCCACCCTCGACTCCGATGTGGATGGTCTGCGAATCGGGATCGTTCGAGAAGGTTTCGGGCACGCGGTCTCACAGCCCGAGGTCGACGACGCAGTCCGCGCAGCGGCACACAGTCTGACCGAAATCGGTTGCACGGTAGAGGAAGTAAACATCCCGTGGCACCTGCATGCTTTCCACATCTGGAACGTGATCGCCACGGACGGTGGTGCCTACCAGATGTTGGACGGCAACGGATACGGCATGAACGCCGAAGGTTTGTACGATCCGGAACTGATGGCACACTTTGCTTCTCGACGCATTCAGCACGCCGACGCTCTGTCCGAAACCGTCAAACTAGTGGCCCTGACCGGCCACCACGGCATCACCGCCCTCGGCGGCGCGAGCTACGGCAAAGCCCGGAACCTCGTACCGCTCGCCCGCGCCGCCTACGACACTGCCTTGAGACAATTCGACGTCCTGGTGATGCCCACACTGCCCTACGTCGCATCCGAATTGCCGGCGAAGGACGTGGATCGTGCAACCTTCATCACGAAGGCTCTCGGGATGATCGCCAACACGGCACCATTCGACGTGACCGGACATCCGTCCCTGTCCGTTCCGACCGGCCTGGTAAACGGGCTTCCGGTCGGAATGATGATCACCGGCAAGACCTTCGACGATGCGACGGTCCTCCGGGTCGGGCGCGCATTCGAAAAGCTTCGCGGCGCGTTTCCGACGCCTGCCGACCGCATCTCCGACTCTGCACCACAACTCAGCCTCACCTAATCCTGTATCCGCACTTGCACAACAAATTCCACCGATTCACACATGATCAGCCCGCATAGAAAAGGTGAACCAGATGTCAGTAACGATCGACCACACAACGGGGAACGCCGCACCGGCCCAGGCGCCGGTCTCCGATCGCGCGTGGGCCCTGTTCCGCGCACTCGACGGTAAGGGATTGGTACCCGACGGTTACGTCGAGGGATGGAAGAAGACCTTCGAGGAGGACTTCAGTCCAAGGCGCGGAGCGGAATTGGTCGCGCGGGCTTGGACCGACCCCGATTTCCGGCAGCTGCTTCTCACCGACGGTACCGCCGCGGTTGCCCAGTACGGATATCTGGGCCCCCAGGGCGAATACATCGTGGCAGTCGAAGACACCCCGACCCTCAAGAACGTGATCGTGTGCTCGCTGTGTTCATGCACCGCGTGGCCCATCCTCGGTCTGCCGCCGACCTGGTACAAGAGTTTCGAATACCGTGCACGCGTGGTCCGCGAGCCACGGAAGGTTCTCTCCGAGATGGGAACCGAGATCGCGTCAGACGTCGAGATCCGCGTCTACGACACCACCGCCGAAACTCGGTACATGGTCCTACCGCAACGTCCCGCAGGCACCGAAGGCTGGAGCCAGGAACAACTGCAGGAAATCGTCACCAAGGACTGCCTGATCGGCGTCGCAGTCCCGCAGGTCCCCACCGTCTGACCACCCCGACAAGAAAGAAGCACACCATGGATGGAGTACACGATCTTGCCGGAGTTCAAGGCTTCGGCAAAGTCCCGCATACCGTCAACGCCGACATCGGCCCCACCTTCCACGCCGAGTGGGAACACCTGCCGTACAGCCTGATGTTCGCCGGTGTCGCCGAACTCGGGGCCTTCAGCGTCGACGAAGTTCGATACGTCGTCGAGCGGATGGAGCCCCGCCACTACATGATGACCCCGTACTACGAGCGGTACGTCATCGGCGTCGCGGCGCTGATGGTCGAAAAGGGAATCCTGACGCAGGAAGAGCTCGAAAGCCTTGCAGGAGGACCGTTCCCACTCTCACGGCCAAGCGAATCCGAAGGCCGACCCGCTCGCGTCGACACAACCACCTTCGAGGTCGGTCAGCGAGTACGTGTGCGAGACGAATACGTTCCCGGGCATATTCGAATGCCTGCTTACTGCCGAGGACGGGTGGGGACCATCGCTCACCGGACCACCGAGAAGTGGCCGTTCCCCGACGCAATCGGTCACGGCCGCAACGACGCCGGCGAAGAACCCACCTACCACGTGACGTTCGCTGCGGAGGAATTGTTCGGCAGCGACACCGACGGCGGAAGCGTCGTTGTCGACCTCTTCGAGGGTTACCTCGAGCCTGCGGCCTGATCTTCCAGCATTCCAGGCGGCGGTCACGCGATCGCAGCGGTTCGCGTGACCGCCGCCTGATCACAACGATTCACTCATTCGGAAGGACACTGGAAATCATGGTCGACACACGACTTCCGGTCACGGTGCTGTCAGGTTTCCTGGGCGCCGGGAAGACGACGCTACTCAACGAGATCCTGCGCAATCGGGAGGGCCGCCGGGTTGCGGTGATCGTCAACGACATGAGCGAAATCAACATCGACAGTGCAGAAGTCGAGCGTGAGATCTCGCTCAGTCGCTCCGAGGAGAAACTGGTCGAGATGACCAATGGCTGCATCTGCTGCACTCTGCGAGAGGATCTTCTTTCCGAGATAAGCGCCTTGGCCGCCGATGGCCGATTCGACTACCTTCTCATCGAATCTTCGGGCATCTCCGAACCGCTGCCCGTCGCGGAGACGTTCACCTTCATCGATACCGACGGCCATGCCCTGGCCGACGTCGCCCGACTCGACACCATGGTCACAGTCGTCGACGGCAACAGTTTTCTGCGCGACTACACGGCTGGGGGTCGCGTCGAAGCCGATGCCCCGGAAGATGAACGAGACATCGCGGATCTGCTTGTCGATCAGATCGAATTTGCCGATGTCATCCTGGTGAGCAAGGCCGATCTCGTCTCGCAACAGCACCTGATCGAATTGACCGCGGTCCTACGATCTTTGAACGCAACTGCTGCGATAGTTCCGATGACTCTCGGCCGTATCCCACTCGACACGATTCTCGATACCGGCTTGTTCTCGCTCGAGAAAGCTGCTCAGGCCCCTGGATGGCTACAAGAACTCCAAGGTGAACACACCCCCGAAACCGAGGAGTACGGAATCGGTTCGGTGGTGTACCGCGAGCGCGCGCCCTTCCACCCACAACGCCTGCATGATTTCCTGAGCAGCGAGTGGACCAACGGAAAGTTACTTCGGGCCAAGGGCTACTACTGGAATGCCGGCCGGTTCACCGAGATCGGGAGTGTTTCTCAGGCCGGTCATCTCATTCGCCACGGATACGTCGGCCGTTGGTGGAAGTTTCTACCCCGTGACGAGTGGCCGGCCGACGACTACCGTCGCGACGGAATCCTCGACAAGTGGGAAGAACCTGTCGGTGACTGCCGACAAGAACTCGTCTTCATCGGCCAATCCATCGACCCGTCTCGACTGCACCGAGAACTCGACGCGTGTCTACTCACCACAGCCGAGATCGAACTCGGGCCAGACGTGTGGACCACCTGGAGCGACCCCCTGGGCGTCGGCTATACCGACCAGACCGTTTGATATTGGTCCGATTTGCCGTAAGTTGTGCGCAATGGGGCTATCACGCAACCGAACTCGGGCGTTGTTGATCGTCGCGGCAATCGCAGCCGGGACCGCTGCCGCGGCAATCGCAGCCGGGACCGCTGCCGCGGCGACGCCGGCGGAGGCCACCTGGACAACCGCGCCGATGTGCGGCGATTGGCAGGTCGAGACCGTAGCCCAGGGGTTGGAGCAGCTCGAAAACCTCGAGACCGATGACAACGGCGGGTTCTACCTCTCCGGCGAGTCGAAGATCTATCACGTCGACGCCGAAGGACAGGTACGAACCGTCCTCGACGGCATGGCTGCTCCTGGCGGTTTGCAACTCGACGGTTCGAGGCTGTCCTTCCTCACCAGACAGGACGGCAAGCTGTGGCAACTGGACACCACGACGGATCGGCTGTCCGCACCCGTCGACTTCGCGGGCAACGGCTTGCTCCGCCTGCCTGACGGCGATCTTCTGACGACGTGGGTCGGAACGGAGGGCGGCCCGTCGAAGGGCGTGTCGCGCTATCAACTTGACTCCCGAACCGTCGTACCCAATTGGGCCGCAGTGCCACGTTCGGAGGGGCTCGCGCTCAGTCCGGATCATCGAGCCGTGTACACCGATGATCTGTTCACAGGTCAGATCATTCGAGTCCCTGTGGATACCCCTGATGCGTGGGCCGTTGTCGCAACCGTCCCGAGCCCGGTACCCGGTCTCGACGATCTGACCGTGTCGCGGGATGGGATGCTCTACGTCGCTGCTCACCTCGAGGGCGCGATCTATCGTGTAGATCCTGAGACCGGGCAGTCCTGCGTCGTCGCTTCGGGTCTGTCGGGTGGGTGGACCGGGCCGAGTTCAGTGCGTATCGGCCGGGACGGCGACGGCTGGGCGCTCTACGTCAGCGGCTTCGACGGGACACTGCGCCGCCTGGTACCTCCGGCGGGCGTCGAACTCGCACCCGTTCGGTAACTCCGTTCTCTTCGAGACGGGATTCTCCGACCTGGCGATACTTAAAATCACGCTGATTTGAAGGCATGCCCGCAGCGCAGCGGCCGCTTGTCCGAAAACTGTCAACAGTTCTACACGGAGAAATGGCTACCCTTAGGTTTACGCTGCTCGCATGTTTTCTTCCGTCGCAGCGAAGATCCGCCTGGTGGTGGCACTGCTCCTCACCGCCCTCCTGGCGCTGACTCTGTCATCGTGCTCGAGTGGTTCGGATTCGTCGGCAGCCCCCACAGACCTGTGTGCACCCCCAGGAGTGGGAGCCGCAACCGCGGCCCCCACCAATCTGGATGCGGCAGCGGGTGCGGGCGCCGAAGACCGCTACACCACGGCCACCGTCACCCCGGTCGATCGGATCGACACCTCGAAGCTGAACTTGATCAAACCCGGGGTCATCACGGTCGGCACGCTCGGTGACGCGCCCCCGAGCATCTGCGTCAACTCCGATAATCAGTACACCGGATACGACAACGAGCTGCTGAAGGCCGTCGCGGACAAGCTGGGCCTGAAGGTCGAGTTCGTCGGCACCGAGTTCGCCGGGCTTCTCGCCCAGGTTGCCGGTCGACGCTTCGACGTCGGCTCGTCGTCCATCACCACCACAGACGACCGTCGCAACACCGTCGGCTTCACCAACGGTTACGACTTCGGATACTTCTCCCTCGTCGTGCCTAACGGCAGCCCGATCACCGGCTTCGGAGACCTGGACGCATCCAAGCGCATCGGCGTCGTGCAGGGAACCGTGCAGGACGACTACGTCGTGAACACGCTCAAGCTCGATCCCGTGAAGTTTCCCGACTACGCCACGGCGTACGCGAACCTCAAATCCGGACAGATCGACGCCTGGGTAGCTCCGTCTCAGCAGGCCGAAGGCGCAATCGCTCCCGGTGACCCGACCTCGATCATCCAGAACACCTTCTCGGTCAACAACTTCGTCGGCTGGGCGGTGAACAAGGAAAACCAGCCGCTGATCGACGCCCTCAACTCCGGCCTCGACGCAGTCATCGACGACGGAACCTGGTCTCAGCTGTACGCCGACTGGGTACCGCGCCAACTCCCTGAAGGCTGGAAGCCCGGATCCAAGGCCGCGGCCACTCCGGAACTGCCCGACTTCGCAGCCATTGCCGCGGAAAACGCAGCAAACGGTGACGGTGGCGATACTGCGTCGTACCAACCGAAGTCGACGCTCGAACAGCTCAAGGACACGTTCTTCGACTGGGATCTGTACAAGAAGGCATTCCCCGATCTCCTCAAGACCGGTCTTCCCAACACCCTGATCCTTGCGCTCGCGTCTGGCATCATCGGCACGGTCCTCGGCATGCTGCTCGCTGTCGCCGGTATCTCGCGCACCCGTTGGCTGCGCTGGCCGGCCCGCGTCTACACCGATATCTTCCGTGGCCTGCCCGCCGTCGTCATCATCTTGATCATCGGGCTCGGCGTCGGACCGATCGTCAAGGGAATCACCGGCAGCAATCCGTACTGGCTCGGTGTCGCGGCGCTGTCGCTGCTCGCGTCGGCATACATCGGTGAGATCTTCAGATCCGGTATCCAGAGCGTCGAGGCCGGGCAGCTCGAGGCTTCACGTGCCCTCGGCTTCAGCTACCGCAAGTCCATGTCGCTGGTCGTCATCCCGCAGGGTGTACGACGCGTTCTGCCGGCGTTGATGAACCAGTTCATCTCGCTGATCAAGGACTCGTCGCTGATCTACTTCCTCGGTCTCCTCGTCACCCAGCGGGAGCTCTTTGCCGTCGGACGTGATCTCAACGCCCAGACCGGCAGCCTGTCCCCGCTCGTTGCGGCAGGCTTGTTCTACCTTGCTCTGACCATCCCGCTGACGCACCTCGTCAACTACATCGACAACCGACTCCGGACCGGACGCGCCGACACTTCAGGCACGTTGGATCCGCTCGAGCAGGCCATCGTCGTGGAAAGGGGCTGAGGACATGACCACCAGCTCTGAACTGAAGTCCGTATCGCTCACCGGCAAGGACCTGCATCTGTCCTTCGGCACAAACAAGGTGCTTCGCGGCGTCAACCTGCACGTCGACGCCGGAAACACCGTCACCGTCATCGGGCCCTCCGGTTCGGGCAAGTCGACGCTCCTGCGCGTGCTGAACCGTCTGCACGAGCCTGAGCAGGGTGACGTGCTGCTCGACGGGAAGTCCGTCTTGAAGGACAACCCCGACGAGCTTCGCCAGCGAATCGGCATGGTGTTCCAGCACTTCAACCTGTTCCCACACAAGACCGTCGCCGAGAACATCGCGCTCGGGCCGAACAAGCTCAAGGGGTTGTCCAAGGAACAAGCTCGGGCGCTCGCGCTCGAGCAGCTGGATCTGGTGGGGCTCAAGGAGAAGGCGGACTCGCGGCCCGGCAACCTTTCCGGTGGTCAGCAGCAGCGCGTCGCCATTGCCCGCGCCTTGGCGATGAAGCCCGAGGTCATGTTCTTCGACGAGGCGACGTCAGCTCTCGACCCCGAACTGGTCAAGGGCGTTCTGGCGTTGATGGCCGATCTCGCGAAGTCCGGTATGACCATGGTCGTCGTGACGCACGAAATGGGCTTCGCGCGTTCCGTTTCCGACAAGGTGCTCTTCATGGACCGCGGCGCCGTAGTCGAAACCGGTACTCCGGAACAGCTTTTCGACGATCCAGAAACAGATCGACTGCAGGCGTTCCTGTCACAGGTTCTCTGACCCAGGACGCTTCAGAGATCGACGGGCGTTGATCCTCGACGACTGAAGCATCAGATGGTCACGTTCGGCGAGGTTGGATGCCTTGTGCGCTGCATCGGCATACAACCTCGCCGCCGTCTCCAGGTCTCCGTCGCGTTCACGGAGATAGGCCTCGACTGCGGCATGGCGTGGAAGTGAATCGTCCAGCGCTGCAAGAGCTGCCAAGCCGGCGCGTGGTCCGTCTGCCTCGCCGACCGCCACCGCTCGGTTGAGCCGGACGATCGGGCTGTCGGTCAGGGCTGCGAGTTCGTCGTACCACTCCACGATCTGCACCCAATCGGTCTCGTCTGCTGTGAGAGCGTCGGCATGAAGTGCGGCAATCGCGGCCTGGGCTT
This sequence comes from Rhodococcus sp. AQ5-07, assembly GCF_009707305.1. Lineage (NCBI taxonomy): Bacteria > Bacillati > Actinomycetota > Actinomycetes > Mycobacteriales > Nocardiaceae > Rhodococcus > Rhodococcus sp. AQ5-07. The sequence goes on from NZ_CP046099.1 coordinate 4,706,429, forward strand.
GGAACTCGCCCAGTCGGTCGCGAGCGAGGGCTCCCTGAAGGATCACGACCCCTTCCGCGATCGTCTCGGTGTCCCACCGTCCGCGGTCCTGCTCGGCAAGCGGAACCAGGCTGCCGTCTGCGGCAGTGCGCGCGGCGCGGCGAGCGTGATGAAGCAGCATCAGAGCGAGCAACCCCGCCACCTCGGGATGATCGATCGCAGCGGCGAGCTGCCGGGTGAGCCTGATGGCCTCGGCAGCCAGGTCGACGTCGCCGGAGTACCCCTCGTTGAAGACCAGATAAAGGACACGTAGAACGGTGGCGACATCGCCGGGTTGCTCGAACCGGACGCCGGAGACCGTGCGCTTGGCTCGGCTGATGCGCTGAGCCATCGTCGCCTCAGGCACCAGGTAGGCCTGCGCAATCTGGCGAGTGGTCAGCCCGCCGACAGCGCGCAGCGTGAGTGCAACGGCGGACGACGGCGTCAACGACGGGTGAGCGCACAGAAAGTAGAGCTGGAGTGTGTCGTCCACGCCCGGCACCGACCCGCTGACCGGCCGCTCGCCTGGCTGCTCGTCAACCAGAAACTCCCGCTTGCGACGAGCCGCATCCGACCGGATCCCGTCGAGGAACCGCCGCCAGGCCACTGTGACCAGCCAGCCCTTGGGGTCCCTCGGCGGGTTGTCCGGCCAGGTCCTGACCGCCTCGAGCAGAGCATCCTGCACGGCATCCTCGGCCGACGCGAAATCTGCTCCGCGGCGGACGAGGATGCCGAGCACGCTCGGAGTCAGACTTCGAAGCAGCGCGTCGTCCATGAGAGTCGTCAGTCCGTGATGGTCGGCGGCTCGGTCAGGAACGGGCGCAGTTCGAGCCATTCGTGAATCGGCTTCCCGCCTGCGCCGGGCGCGGCCGAGAGCTCCCCGGCCAATTCGACGGCTCGGTCGTAGTTGTCGACGTCGATCACCATCCAGCCGGCAATGAGGTCCTTGGTTTCCGCGAACGGGCCGTCGGTGACCGGCGGGCGACCCTCACCGTCGTACCGGACAAAGGTGCCCTCAGGAGCGAGAGCCTGACCGTCGACGAACTCGCCCGCCTTCTCGAGCCGATCCGCGAAGTCCTGCATGTACTTCACGTGGGCCGTGATCTCTTCCGGTGTCCACTGGTCCATCGGCACGTCGTTGACTGCAGCCGGAGCGCCGCGGTAGTGCTTGAGCAGCAAGTACTTGGCCATCGTGAATCTCCTCTGTGTCGGTGCCACCCATTCTGGTCGCACTTCACTACAGGGACGAAGCAAGTCGGGGATTCTCGACATTGCGGGGCCTTCGGCCCTGTGCGCCTTTTTGGTAGTGCCCGCAACCAGAAAGGCGCACGGGGGCCGGAGGCCCTAAATCCACCCCTGCCGGCGGGCGATCACTGCAGCTTCGTGCCGATTGGCCGCACCGAGTTTGGTGACAGCTGACGACAAATAGTTTCGGGTGGTACCCGCAGACAGGTGTGCCCGGGAAGCGATCTGCTCGATGGATGCCCCGTCGGCCGCGTATTCGAGTACGTCCGCCTCGCGCGGAGTAAGCGGTGAGTCGCCGGCGCCGATCGCCTCGGCAGCCAACGACGGGTCGACGTACCTCCCACCGGCATGGACGCTGCGGACCACCTCGGCGAGCGTCGCCGCAGGCGTCGTCTTCGGTAGAAATCCGCGGACACCTGCTGACAGTGCCTTCTTCAAGTACCCAGGACGCCCGTGGCTCGTCACGATGATCGAGACGCACCCCGAGACCGTCTGCGCAATCTGTTGCGCCGTCTCGATGCCGTCGATACCCGCCATCTGAAGGTCGAGCACGGCTACGTGAGGTTGATGCTTTGCAGCAGCGATCACGGCATCCTCGCCGGATTCGGCTTCTGCCACGACGACGATGTCGTCCTCGAGCGACAACATCATGGCCAGAGCCGAGCGGATCAGGTTCTCGTCGTCGGCCAGCAGTACCTTGATCGGCTCGGTCACCGAGACTCCTTCGTTCGGGACGGAAAGTGGGCGGTGAGGGTGAAGCGATCTTCGTCCTGCACGGTTTCGACAGTTCCTCCGACGGCGCCGACGCGCTCGCGTAAGCCGTTCAGGCCGGTTCCGTTGTTCGGCTCTGCGATCCGTGCGCCGTCGTTGGCAATCACGACGCCGTCCGCGGACACCTCGATGCTGCAATTCTCGGCACTGGAGTGCCGGAGAATGTTGGTCACGCCTTCACGGACGACCCAGGCAGCGGCTTCGGCCAGTTCCACCGGCAATTGATCTGCCGATCCACGTATCGCGGTGGAGATTCCGGCGGCCTCGAGCAGAGACTGCGCACCGGCCAACTCGGATGCCAAGGCGATGGACCGGTATCCCCGAACCAACTCGCGCGCTTCGTCGAGAGAATCTTGCGCAAGTTCGCGTACTTCGTCCATCTGCGCGGCTGCACGATCGTCGCCGCGTCGTGAAAGAGTGGCTGCAAGTTCGCTTTTCACCGCAATTGCAGACAGTGCCCGCCCAACGACGTCATGGAGATCGCGCGAAAATCGCAATCGCTCCTCGGCGACGGACAGGGCAGCGGCAGCTCCGCGAGCCTCGTCCAATTCGGTGACCATGCGAAGCAGCCACACCGACATATAGACGGTCAGCCCCATGAAGGCGGCGACGATTCCGACGGACACGCCGCTTTCCGGACCCGCAAGCAGTCCCAGTACAACCCCGGCGGCCACTGAGCCCACGATCAGCCAGCGCAACGACGTCAACCCAGCAAGGGGCACGACAAGGATTGCCGCGAGCCAGAAGTACGGGCCGTTCTCGCCATTGCTTCCCAAGGCGATTCCCGCCGAGCAGAACGCGGACAACGTCATCACGGCAAGAGGAATCTGGACGGGCTTGGCCACGACTCCGCCCAGATCTGACATCCGAGAGACGGCGATGCCGCACGCAACGGCACTGATTCCGAGGAAGACACCCGACAGGTACCGATCCGCAACGATCTCGGTGACCGCACCGAAGCCACCGAAAACCACTGCGACCATGATGAACGATTGCCGCGTGTAGAGGCGAACCTTGTCGACGTTCGACGCGGTTCGCCACGTCCGTCTCGGATTCCAGCGTCCGAAGTTCTGCGCGATCATGCCCACTACCTTCTCAGAGTTCTACGAACGCGGTTCCCAGCGGAAGTGGACGTTCGCGATCAGAACCGAACCGACGATCCACGCCAGCATGACCAACAGCGGTTGCCCAGCCGAACCGAAGGTGTCGACAAATCCGGCCGCCGCACCGGGCGCATCGCCCAGATCAGCCAGTTCGCCAGTGGTCCGCCCCAGCCATCCGAGATTGAGAAGGTCGACTACTGCGGCCAGCGGAGTGAAATCGAGAATGCGAGCAATGTTGTCCGGCACGACATTCCTGATCGAAGACATACCTGCCGTCGCCAGAATCAGAATCGGCATGCAGGTGATCTGCGCCGCCTCTGCATTTCGCGTGACAGCCGAAGTGATCAACGCCAGCGCCGTGAAGAGCGCGGCGCCGCCGATCACCGCGACCAGCACCAGCACCGGATTGACCGGGGCACTGCCGCCCAGAACCATCACAGCGATTCCGATGACCACCGTCAACAGCGCGGTGAGAACCCACGACGGCACTGCCGGGCCCGCCAGGATCTCGGCGTCGCTGCATTCCCCGGTCCGTAGTCGCTTGAGAACCAACTCGTCACGACGCGTCGCGTACACCGACAGCAAGTTGTAGAAGACCACGAAGACGAGAAGGAACAGCGCAAATACCTCGAGGCCTGCCGACACCGACTTGTCCGACAGCCCGCCGTCTCGCGACAGGTACAGCATTCCCACGGGAAAGATCAGCGGGAGGACGATTGCATTGAAGAGCAACAGTCGATTTCGTCCCAGGAGCGTGAACTCCGAACGAGACAGGGTTGCGATGCGGTTCATGCCGACGCTCCTTCGAGAGTTGCGTGATGATCGAATTGGTCTGCAATGGAGAGGAATACTGTCTCCAGGGACGCCGCTCGGGCATCCAAGCCGGTCAGCAAGACATCATTGTGCTGCGCCCACAGCAGCAGTTCCGTCAGCGTCTCCTGGACGGTGCGAGTGGTGATCAGCACCAGATCGTTTTCGACGCGCACCTCGGCGCCGGCCAGCGCTGGGAGCGGAAGACCGGGGCGGTGCAGTTTGATCTGGGCGGGATGATCTGCGACGACGTCCGCCACGGTTCCGCTGCGCACGACCGATCCACGGTGCATGATCGCCAATTGGTCGCACAAGGATTCAGCTTCGTCGAGATAGTGCGTCGTCAACATGATGGTGACGCCCGACGCTTTCAAGTCAGCGATCAATTGCCAAGTGTTACGACGACTTTCGGGATCCAAACCAGTAGTCGGTTCGTCGAGGAACAGTACGAGTGGCCGGCCGATGATCGCGCACGCCAGATCCAGTCGGCGCGCTTCACCGCCCGAGAGGAACTTCACGCGGGTATCGCCACGGTCACGCATGTCCACGCGCTCGAGCACCTCGTCGACGGGAAGCGGATTCGAGCACGTTCCGGCCCACATCGCCAAACTCTCACGAGCAGTCAGGTCTTGGGGAAGCCCACCCTTCTGGAGCATGATGCCAAGCGACGGTCGAATCTGCTTGCGGTTGCGCACCGGATCCATTCCCAGAACGCGCACCGTACCGGCGCTGGCTCGTGAAAGGCCCTGAATCACTTCGAGAGTGGATGTCTTGCCGGCACCGTTTGTTCCGAGGAGGCCGAACAGCTCGCCTTCCTGAACACTCAGATCCAGATTGCGAACAGCATCGAACGCCTCCTTGCCGGAGCCGTAGCGCCGCGACATTCCGACTACGTCGATCACGGGATCGCCCTTCATCGCTGCGCCTCCTCTCGGTTCCAGCTGCGCAGTCCGATCGTGAATCGAATGCCCGCGTAGACCGCGAGAGCGGCAACAAGAATCCAGGACACCGGATTGGAGCCGATGATCGCGAACACTCCTCCGATGATCGCGATGTTCACCACGATCACAACAAGTTCGCGGCCCATCGTGGGTGCGGGTCCGATGTCCATCAGGTCCGTCAGGAGGCTTCCCTCATGTGGTTCTCTCATGCCTCAAAGCCTCGCGGGAAGTCCGCGACGAAAACAGTGCACAGCGTCATCACCTGCGGTGACACCGTCATGGATCGGCGATGACAAATGTCATGCGACGTCCCCGCGGGGACGCGTCGTAAATTGCAGGTAAGGGTCGCCTCGTTGTTTTGCCGTTCATTTTTACGTTCCTTTACCCTCGCTTAGAGCTTCTACGGTTCCCGAAGTCCGTACATCGAATCTCGGGAGTTCACGGTGGCTATCAAGCCTTTGGCCTTGTTCGTCAAACACGACGGCGTGTCTGCACGCGCGTCGATCACCTGCCAGTACAAGTGCGGAAACGCGTGCTCTCATGAGGTCCCCAACACCTCGGGCGGCGAATACTTCCGCGATATCGCACGCACGGCACTGACTCGTCGCGGCATGCTCCGGGGCAGCGGCATGGCAGTCCTCGCGGTGGGAGCAGGCAGCGCCCTCGTCGCATGTTCGGACGAATCCGCAAGTGCGGAACCGGGAACCGGTTCGACGAGCGGCAGCAGCGGCGGAACCACACCAGCGGGGACGAACTTCGACGCCGTCGCGCCCAACAAGGAAGACAAGGTCACCGTCCCTGACGGATACGATCAGGCCGTCGTCATCCGTTGGGGTGACGCCGTTCTCGCCGGAGCCCCGGCATTCGACTTCGACAAGCAGACTGCGGCAGCACAGGAACTGCAGTTCGGATTCAACAACGACTTCGCCGGATTGCTCCCGGTCGACGGGCAGCCCAACACCTACCTCCTCGTGGTCAATCACGAATACTCCACCGAGCCGGCGATGTTCCGCGGCTACGATGCGGAGAACCCGACCGAGGAGCAGTTCAAGATCGGCCTGGCCAGCCACGGACTGTCGGTCGTCCAGGTCAAGGGCGAATCCGACAACGGCAAGCTGGTACCGGAGATCGGATCGAACAACCGCCGCATCACCGGAACCACGGAGTTTGTCGTGACCGGCCCCGCTGCAGGTAGCGACTTCCTCAAGACGAGTGCCGATCCCACGGGAACCAAAGTGCTCGGCACCCTCAACAATTGCGCTGGCGGCGTCACACCTTGGGGCACAGTGCTTTCCGGCGAAGAGAACTTCAACCAGTACTTCGCGAACGCCGAGGGTGTCACCGATCCCACGGTGGCAGCACGGCTGAAGCGCTACGGTCTGGCCGGAGCCGCTTCCGAGCGAAAGTGGGAACGCTTCGACAAGCGGTTCGATCTGGTCGCAGAACCCAACGAGGTCAACCGATTCGGATACGTCGTCGAGATCGATCCCTGGGATCCGTCGTCGACTCCGATCAAGCACACAGCGCTCGGACGTTTCAAGCACGAAGCCGCCACCATTTACATCACGTCGGACGGCACCGTCGTTGCATACAGCGGTGACGACGAGCGCTTCGACTACATGTACAAGTTCGTCTCGAGCCGAAAGATGCAGGACGGCAAGAGTCAGGCAGCCATGCGCCACAACATGACTCTGCTCGACGCCGGAACACTGTACGTTGCAAAGCTCAGCGGAAACTCCGCCGGCGAGATCGACGGAACCGGCAAACTCCCGTCGGACGGCAAGTTCGACGGAACCGGCGAGTGGGTAGCCATCCTGCGCACCGGCGAAGACGGCAAGGGCGAATCGCTGGTAGACGGTATGAGCGCCGAAGAGGTCGCCGTCTTCACCCGCCAGGCCGGTGACAAGGTCGGGGCAACGAAGATGGACCGCCCCGAGGACTTCGAGGCAAACCCGAAGAGCGGCAAGGTTTACGTCGCACTGACCAACAACACCAAGCGCGGAGTCGACGGTGGCGCCGTGGCCGACGAGGCGAACCCTAGGAACAACAACAAGAACGGCCAGGTCCTCGAAATCACCGATGACCACGCCGGCACCACCTTCGGCTGGAATCTTCTTCTCGTCTGCGGAGATCCGGCCACAGCCGATACTTACTTCGGCGGGTTCGACAAGAGCAAGGTCAGCCCCATCTCATGCCCGGACAACCTTGCCTTCGACCCGCACGGCAATCTGTGGATCTCCACCGACGGCAACGCACTCAAGTCCAACGACGGACTGTTCAGCGTTGTCCTCGAAGGCGAAAACCGCGGTGAGACAAAGCAGTTCCTCACCGTTCCCGTCGGCGCCGAAACCTGCGGCCCCATCGTGGACGAGAAGCGCGTCATCGTCTGCGTCCAGCACCCCGGCGAGACCGACGACGCCAGCATCGAAAGCCCCGCATCCCATTGGCCCGACGGTGGTTCCGCCCAGCCTCGCCCGTCGGTAGTTGCAGCCTGGAAGAAGGACGGATCTCGGCTCGGCTCGTAACACACACGAAAACGACTGTGGGGCAGATCGCATACTCTGCGATCTGCCCCACGTCGTTTACCTCAGATTCTCAAGAGAATCAGTTGTCACCATCCTCGCGACGCTTACGCGTCAGGAGAACAACACCCGTTCCCAGCGCCAGCAGCAGAACCAAACCGCCTGCCGCGAGCAACCCGGTGTTCACGCCACTCTCACCAGCGCCACCACCCGAGTTGATCGTTCCACCCTGAGGAGCAGACGTCGGCGGCTTCGGCTGACCCGGCTGACCCGGGTTTGCTGTCGGCGGCTTCGGCTGTCCCGGAACCGTGCTCGGAACCGGCTGACCCGGAACCGTCGGCGGTACGACGATCGGAGGCACAACGACGATCGGGGGAATGATGATCGTCGGTGTAACCGGCACCGTCGTGTTCGGAACCGTCGTGGTCGGCGGAACTGTCGTGACCGGCGGCGTTGTCGTCGGCGGCGTCGTTGTCGTCACGCCACACGGATCCACAATCTCCTCCGCGACAACTTCTTCTGTCGTGGTCTCCTCTGTGGTGGTCTCCTCTGTGGTGGTCTCCTCCGTGGTGGTGGATTCCTCCGTACCGGTCACATCAGCGTCACCGGTAGTGGTCGCGCTAGCCGTCGTCGTCGCAACCGTTGTGGTCGGAACCATCCGCGTGGTCGTCGTCGGAGGAACACAGGGCTCCGTCGTGACCGGCGGCGTCGTGGTGGTCGTCGGAGGCACCGTGGTGGTGGTCTCCGGCGGGTCCACCGGGTGTTCGGTGCAGAGAGCGTCGCCCGGGACACAGTCCACCGGCGGGTTCTCGCCACCAACCACCAGGTAGTTGTTCAGGACGCCCGGGGTGAATCCGGGACCTGACAATGTTCCGATCTCAGGATTGACCTTGACGGTGTACGTCACCGTCGCGCTCTCACCCTTGGCCAGCTTTCCGGTGACTGTGAAGACGTTGTCGACGACACCCGAAACAACCAGCGTGGAAGTGGTAGCCGGATTCTTCGTCATTACTGCATCGTCGAGAACATCGGTCAGATCGTCGTAGAAGCTGATCTCACCATCCGCGGTTCCCACATTCTTGAACGTGAGCGTGTACGTGATCTCCTGGCCGCCAACCACACGGTTCGTGGTGGACGGGTCAGAGGACTTCAGTACCTCGATTGCGGGAGTGCCATCAACCGGGTGTTCGGTCGTGACCGGCGGAGGAGTGATCTCCGGACCGGTCGGCGGCTTCGCAGTACCGGTGACCTTGTTGTTGACCAGAACCCCGCCGGCAACACCGTCGTTGACCTTCACCTGGTAGGTCAGAACAACCGACTTACCGGCCTCGAGTGCACCAGTCCAACTCAACGTCGTACCCGACAGGGTCGGAGCAGTCGCGTCGACACCGTCGACCGTCGCCTTGAGCGAACCGTCCACCAACGCCGCGTTGTCGAGAACCTTCGACAGATCATCGGTCAACACCACCGGATCAAGGGTCGTGTTACCCGTGTTCGCACCCGTCACCGTGTACGTGATCGTCTGACCAGCAGCAACATTGGTACCCGAGACCGGATCCGCAGTCTTCGCGACCGTGAACCCCGGAACCTTCACCGGGTGTTCGGTCGTGACCGGCGGAGGAGTGATCTCCGGACCGGTCGGCGGCTTCGCAGTACCGGTGACCTTGTTGTTGACCAGAACCCCGCCGGCAACACCGTCGTTGACCTTCACCTGGTAGGTCAGAACAACCGACTTACCGGCCTCGAGTGCACCCGTCCAGGAGAGCGTGGTGCCCTCGAGGGTCGGAGCAGTCGCGTCGACACCGTCGACAGTTGCCTTGAGCGAACCGTCCACCAACGCGGCGTTGTCGAGAACCTTCGACAGATCATCGGTCAACACCACCGGATCAAGGGTCGTGTTACCCGTGTTCGCACCGGTCACCGTGTACGTGATCGTCTGACCAGCAGCAACATTGGTACCCGAGACCGGATCCGCAGTCTTCGCGACCGTGAACCCCGGAACCTTCACCGGGTGTTCGGTCGTGACCGGCGGAGGAGTGATCTCCGGACCGGTCGGCGGCTTCGCAGTACCGGTGACCTTGTTGTTGACCAGAACGCCGCCGGCAACACCGTCGTTGACCTTCACCTGGTAGGTCAGAACAACCGACTTACCCGCTTCGAGTGCACCAGTCCAACTCAACGTCGTACCCGACAGGGTCGGAGCAGTCGCGTCGACACCGTCGACCGTCGCCTTGAGCGAACCGTCCACCAACGCGGCGTTGTCGAGAACCTTCGACAGATCATCGGTCAACACCACCGGATCAAGGGTCGTGTTACCCGTGTTCGCACCCGTCACCGTGTACGTGATCGTCTGACCAGCAGCAACATTGGTACCCGAGACCGGATCCGCAGTCTTCGCGACCGTGAACCCCGGAACCTTCACCGGGTGTTCGGTCGTGACCGGCGGAGGAGTGATCTCCGGACCGGTCGGCGGCTTCGCAGTACCGGTGACCTTGTTGTTGACCAGAACCCCGCCGGCAACACCGTCGTTGACCTTCACCTGGTAGGTCAGAACAACCGACTTACCGGCCTCGAGTGCACCAGTCCAACTCAACGTCGTACCCGACAGGGTCGGAGCAGTCGCGTCGACACCGTCGACCGTCGCCTTGAGCGAACCGTCCACCAACGCGGCGTTGTCGAGAACCTTCGACAGATCATCGGTCAACACCACCGGATCAAGGGTCGTGTTACCCGTGTTCGCACCCGTCACCGTGTACGTGATCGTCTGACCAGCAGCAACATTGGTACCCGAGACCGGATCCGCAGTCTTCGCGACCGTGAACCCCGGAACCTTCACCGGGTGTTCGGTCGTGACCGGCGGAGGAGTGATCTCCGGACCGGTCGGCGGCTTCGCAGTACCGGTGACCTTGTTGTTGACCAGAACCCCGCCGGCAACACCGTCGTTGACCTTCACCTGGTAGGTCAGAACAACCGACTTACCGGCCTCGAGTGCACCAGTCCAACTCAACGTCGTACCCGACAGGGTCGGAGCAGTCGCGTCGACACCGTCGACCGTCGCCTTGAGCGAACCGTCCACCAACGCCGCGTTGTCGAGAACCTTCGACAGATCATCGGTCAACACCACCGGATCAAGGGTCGTGTTACCCGTGTTCGCACCCGTCACCGAGTACGTGATCGTCTGACCAGCAGCAACATTGGTACCCGAGACCGGATCCGCAGTCTTCGCGACCGTGAACCCCGGAACCTGAACCGGATGCGTCGTGCACAGTTGCGTCGCCGGATCACACACCTCCGGAGGATCAACCGGCGGAGTCGTCCCCGGAACAACGAAGTTGAGCACCGTGTTGTCGGCATTCGCCGCAACGCGATCGGCATCAGCCTTGACCGTGACGGTGTACGTCACCGTCTTCGTTTCGCCGGCCGCCAAGGTTCCCGTCACCGAGAAACCATCCGTGCCGACCATCACAGCAGTCAACGGAGCATCAGCACTCAAGCTGCCCGCAACCAGATCAGCATCGTCGAGCAGACCACGCAGATCATCGAAGTGCGCGACCTCACCCGCACCGTTACCGGTGTTCGAGAACGTGAGCGTGTACTTGATGTCCTGACCGGCAACAACATTCGAACCCGACACCGGATCAGAGGACTTCACCACAGCGATCTTCGGAGAGACCACCGGATGCGTCGTGCACAGCTGAGTCGCCGGATCACACACCTCCGGAGGATCAACCGGAGGAGTCGTCCCCGGAACAACGAAGTTGTTCACGAACACCCCACCGACCACATCGGCATTGACCTTCACCGAATACGTCACCGTCTTGCTCTCGCCGGCCGCCAAGGTCCCCGTCACCGAGAAACCATCGCTGCCGACCATCGTCGCAGCCAACGGAGCATCAGCAGTCAAACCACTCAATGCACCCTTGTCCACAACCTGACGCAGATCGTCGAAGTACGCGACCTCACCCGCACCGTTACCGGTGTTCGTAAACGTGAGCGTGTACTTGATGTCCTGACCGGCAACAACATTCGAACCCGACACCGGATCAGAGGACTTCACCACAGCAATCTTCGGAGACACCACCGGGTGCTCGGTCGTGACCGGCGGAGGAGTGATCTCCGGACCGGTCGGCGGCTTCGCAGTACCGGTGACCTTGTTGTTGACCAGAACGCCGCCGGCAACACCGTCGTTGATCTTCACCTGGTAGGTCAGAACAACCGACTTACCGGCCTCGAGTGCACCCGTCCAGGAGAGCGTGGTGCCCTCGAGGGTCGGAGCAGTCGCGTCGACACCGTCAACGGTCGCCTTGAGCGAACCGTTCACCAACGCGGCGTTGTCGAGAACCTTCGACAGATCATCGGTCAACACCACCGGATCAAGGGTCGTGTTACCCGTGTTCGCACCGGTCACCGTGTACGTGATCGTCTGACCAGCAGCAACATTGGTACCCGAGACCGGATCCGCAGTCTTCGCGACCGTGAACCCCGGAACCTGAACCGGATGCGTCGTGCACAGTTGCGTCGCCGGATCACACACCTCCGGAGGATCAACCGGCGGAGTCGTCCCCGGAACAACGAAGTTGTTCACGAACACCCCACCGACGACATCGGCATTGACCTTCACCGAATACGTCACCGTCTTCGTTTCGCCGGAAGCCAAGGTCCCCGTCACCGAGAAACCATCGCTGCCGACCATCGTCGCAGCCAACGGAGCATCAGCAGTCAAACCACTCAATGCACCCTTGTCCACAACCTGACGCAGATCGTCGAAGTACGCGATCTCACCCGCACCGTTACCGGTGTTCGTGAACGTGAGCGTGTACTTGATGTCCTGACCGGCAACAACATTCGAACCCGAGGCCGGATCAGAGGACTTCACCACAGCAATCTTCGGAGACAGGACAGGATGCTCGGTCGTGACCGGCGGAGGAGTGATCTCCGGACCGGTCGGCGGCTTCGCAGTACCGGTGACCTTGTTGTTGATCAGAACGCCGCCGGCAACACCGTCGTTGACCTTCACCTGATAGGTCAGAACAACCGACTTACCCGCCTCGAGTGCACCCGTCCACGAGAGCATGGTCCCCGACAGAGTCGGAACAGCGGCAGGACCACCATCGACCGTCGCCTTCAGCGAACCGGCCACGAGCGTCGCGTTGTCGAGAACCTTCGACAGATCATCGGTCAACACCACCGGATTGAGCGTCGTCTTACCGGTGTTCGCACCCGTCACCGTGTACGTGATCGTCTGACCAGCATTGACGCCGGTACCCGGCGCCGGATCCGCTGTCTTCGCGACCGTGAATCCCGGAACCGAGTGATTCGTCTCCACCGAAGGAGGAGTGATCTCCGGACCGGTCGGCGGCTTCGCAGTACCCGTGACCTTGTTGTTCAAGACTGTGCCCGCGGCAACGCCGTCGTTGACCTTCACCTCATAGGTCAGAACAACGGACTTACCGGCTTCGAGAAGTCCGGTCCAGGAAAGCGTGGTGCCCGACAGCGTCGGGGCGGCGACAGGAGCACCGTCGACGGTCGCCTTCAGCGAACCGGGAACAACAGCAGCATTATTGAGAACCGCACCCAGATCATCGTTGATCTTTACCGGATCAAGGTTCGTCTTGCCGGTGTTGGTTCCGGTGACGGTGTACTTGATCGACTCGCCGGCCTGAACCGTCGAACCGGAAATCGGATCAGCAGTCTTCTCCAGTTTGAAGCCGGGAACCGAGTGATTCGTCTCCACCGTAGGAGGAGTGATCTCCGGACCGGTCGGCGGCTTCGCGATACCCGTGACCTTGTTGTTCAGAACCGTGCCCGCGGCTACGCCGTCGTTGACCTTCACCTGATAGGTCAGAACAACAGACTTACCAGCCTGGAGATCGGCGGACCACGACAAAGTGCTGCCCGACAAAGTCGGAGCAGTCGCAGGAGCGCCGTCGACGGTCGCCTTCAGCGAACCCGGAACGACAGCAGCATTGTTGAGAACCGCACTCAGATCGTCTTTGATCGTCGCGGGAGTCAGGGCCGTCTTGCCGGTATTAGCACCGGTGACCGTGTACGTAATGATATCGCCGGCCTGAACCGTCGAACCTGTCGCGGGCACAGCGGTCTTCGCGACTGTGAACCCGGGCATGGGATGCGTCGTGCAGAGATTGGTTGCAGGATCACATGTTGTGGGAGGAGTTGTTGTACCCGGAACGAGGTAGTTGTTCAGGACTTTGTTACCACCGTCTTTGACCGTGACGGTGTATGTGACTGTCCCTTTGCCGCCGGCTGGCAATGTGCCGCCGACTTTGATTTTGTCGGCGCCGTCCAATGCAGCGGTGAGTCCGCCTGTAGCAGCACCGACCGCAACCGTTCCGTCATCAATGACGTCGGCAAGGAAGTCCGTGTAGTCGATCGGTGCCGGCGCAGTGCCGGGATTCTCGAAATTCAGAGTGTAGGTGATTGTTTGGCCGATATTGACCGTCTCACCGGTAGGTGGTGACGACGACTTCTTCACGAGAACCGGGGTATTGATGATCTTGCAGTACGCGTTGTCACCAGGTGCCAATGCTGTCTGCGCAACTCCACCAGCTTGAAGATTCTTGGCCACACCATTGACCTGGCAGTCCCACTTCGTCGCGTAGTTCGCGGTCTTGGTCGCCGAAGTAGTGGGCTTCTCCCAGAACGTGACGGGGGTAGGCGTCGTGTCAGCGAGGAGCATCCTCCAACCGGTGGAAGCGGTGGTTGCTGTAGCCCCCGTATCGGTGCTCTTGAGCACCTGTCCGCTCGCGGCATTTGCATCGGCGAAAGTACCGGTGCTTGTTCCGATGGTGAAGTCATCGCCGGGGCTGACCCGGGTGAGTTCCTTGTCGATCTTGACCCTCGGCAGCAAAATGCCGAACGCAACACCCTGCCGAGACGTGTCAGCTGTGGTGTTTCCGAAAGTGCCGGCGAAGGAAGTCGGCGCTGTCGCCGCCAGTACTACCGTTCCAGGTGAGTAATTCTTACTGAGGTCGTTGTCCCACCACGAGTTGCATCGAACCGAAGTCGTCCCCAGCCCGGTGAGACCATCGGCTCCACCGACAGTGCCGTTGCACGCCCGAATCGGCGGCCAACCTGGAGTGTTCACACCCATGGTGCGATCGATCAGGCGGAAGTTCTTGTCCGACTGGAATGACAGGAATTCTTTGTTGTTTGCGGCAACAGGGTCCGTCGATTCGGCATCCGCGACAACAAGTCCGTAGTTGTTAACAGCGCCGTTCGGCCCATTCATGACAATATTGTCGAGCTTGACGGTTCCGCCCGACTGGACCCGATTACCCCCACTCATTGTTGGAACCGTTTGGTACAGAGCAGGTTTGACCGCAGACGGCAATCCACTGTATGCGACGTCGCCGAGCGCGGAAAGGCCCTGTAACGCCGGAAGCGGGTACGCAGCTACACCCGTGTGCGGCTTTGTCGTGGATCCGTCGATCGAGTTGACCAGCTTGGCATTGAAGCTGATGGAGTAGATATCCGTCAGCTTGACTGTCATCGGCTGTCCCGCTGCTGAGGTTGCGGCAGCCTGGTTGAACGTCGACATATCGATCCAGCAGATGTTCTGCGAGAGATTGCCGGTGTTGGGCGCACTGAACGCACAGCCCGTGGGCGGTTGCTCGTCCGGCAGGACAGCAGCGCGAGCCGGCGTCTGAGCCTGAACGGGACCGCCGAGCGTTGCGGCCGGCTGCGCTGACGCAGCTACTGCCGTCGCGCCGGAGAGGCCGAGAATCATCGCGATGGCGGTCCACACCACCGTCCACGCTCGCACCCAGGGCGGGAGCCCTGCGGTGAATAAGGCCGACCTTGTCGGCGGTATGTCGTTAGGCATTTCTTACTCCCCAGGATGTGCCTGATCGATGTTCGGTGGACGGAGATTCGAGAGCGCTGGCGCGAACTCCCGATTGATCGGTTGGTTCGGGTCGATCCGCCTGTTTTCGGCTGATCGACCTCACACCGGACGCTGTTGCCGGTCCTGTCATTCGAGCTCCTCTTCGGAAACACCTGCGTGTTGGAAGAGCCGCCCTGAACAGGACCTTGGCCCTCGAAATCCGTGCAAATCGAGAGCAACCTTCCAGTTATCTGAATCAAGATAACAGATAACCGGGAGCTTGCCCATCGAAAGTCGGACAAAGCAGACCGATCGACGTTTTTGTTCGTAGATCGGACAAGCTTCGAGGAGCAGCGTTGTTCAAGCGGACAATTCAGCCCTCGGAGTACGGCACCGCTCCGAACGCGATGGCATTCGGCGTTTCCGCTGACCAGATCGGGTGACGACCAACTTCGAGGGCGACAAGGAATCTGGACAAATGCCCAATATGGATAAGGCCTGTTGGATGCGCCACAGCGCCTCGAACCATGAGCGGAAACTCCGTACTGAATGGAGTCCGATCACCCGTGCGAGCACGTCGAAATTTTTCGAATTGATCCAGACCACACCCGGCGACGGCTGCCGGTAACCAAGTACTCCGGGGCTCCGATAATTGGATTGCGAGGTGCCATCTTCGACCGAAACCGAGCGGGCGCCTTCGAGCCAGACCCAACTTCAAGTCCGTTTTGTAGCTTTTCAATTGGAGCGGTCCTGCTCATTTTCTGCCATAGCTATCTTCTGATCCTGCTCAGCTAGTCGAAAGTTCAGCGACTGTGGCTACCACTCGGCAGAATTCTCGTAACTGACGAGCAACAACCGGACTAACCAGCCAAGCGTCACAAGAGTGCCAAAAAGGGCCCTTCCGCATGCCTCGAGGCAAATGCATCGAGGGCGAAAGGGCCCGAACCGGGCACCACGGAGCCAAGGGCCCCCGCCGCAAACTAGCTGCTGCCGAACCCCACACTGTTGGCGTAGCGATCGAAATCGCCCTGCGCTCCGCTGTAGACGTTGATATCAGTGTTTCCGGTGATCCCGGGGATGCGTCCGGTGCTGGTGTACTGCCAGAAGGTCCAGTTGGACCAACCGCCGGGCAGCGGGCCCGGAGCGTTCTGCCCGTTGTAATCGGCGATCCACAGCGGGTAGTGGTTGAACTCGGTGGTGTTGGCCATCTGAGTGCGCCAGAAGTTGGGATACGTGTAAATGATGGGCTGCCGCCCGGTGAGTGCCTGGACTGTATTCAGGTAGCGATGAGTCCAGTCGATGACCTGACCGGCGGGAAGTCCCTTCGCATCCTCTAGATCCAGAACGGGCGGGAGGTCACCAGGTCCGTTGATACCCAGGACGATCGCCGAATAGAAGGCGGCCTGGGCTTCGGGGGACTGGCGAACATCTGCGTAGTGGTAGGCCCCGCGCGAGACGCCGGCAGCCCGCATGACCAGGCAATCCTGGATGAAGTACGGATTGACGTAGTTGAGCGACTCGGTGGCCTTGACCATCGCGAACTCGTGCCCTGACGCCTTGACCTGGAACCAGTCGATTCCGGTTCCGTCCACGTGCTGCCACGACGAGACGTCCGGGCCGCGGGGAGCGTCGGCAGCGGCGAGGCCAGGTGCCGTGATCGCGATGGCAGCTGCCATCGCGATCGGGGTGAGCTTGCCCAGTGTCCTGACGATCCGTCGCTCGACCATTTCCCGAGAGTAAGGTCGACTAGTCCGTTTTGTCCGCTAATTCAGGGAATGTTCACTCAACCGAGCCAATCGAGAACAGCCGCCGCGGTCCACGACTGTTGCATGCTGCCTAGCGGCTCACCGGTGAAAGGCTCGTAGTACTCGGCAAAACTGCCATCACTGGCCTGCCGCAACCCCTCCGAACGCAAGACGTGCGATCGCTCGGCCCACCCCCGACGCGCGAACGCCCACGAGAACAACCACGTGATCACCGGCCACACCGGGCCACGCCAATACTCCCGAGGACGGAAATCGCCGGAAACCGGAGACGTCGACGGTGGGACGGCAAATCGCATGTCCGGGTGACCACAGAATTTGGGCCCCTCGAAAGTACGCAACAGAGCGCGCTCGGCATCGCGGCTCAGGCCGCCGCACAGCAACGGCGCAAACATCGCGATGGTCTCGGTATGAACCCATCGTCCGGTGCGAAGATCGAAATCCTTTGCTGCACCCGATCGTTCATCGGTGGTGGCAATTACGCCCTGCCGGAATCGATCTGCCCAACCGCGCAGATCACGGACGTCGGAGTTTGGTCGCGAATGCTCCTCACCGATAGTTGCCAAAACGTCACATGCCATCGAGAAAACCGCACTGACAAACACGTCCTCCACGGCAAAACTCATGGCAGTGGCGAGTTGAGAATCCTCGTACCTCACGGCCTTCATCTCTTCGAGAAGCCAAAGGTAGCGGTCGTATTCGTGATCCGTGGGTCGCTGAGACAAGTCGGTCACCACAGCGAGATCAGCGCGCTGATACGCAGGCACTTGTCCCGCAACAACATTCGCGTACGCCAGATCCCATCGCGGAGAATTGTCCATCCCCGATTCCCACCCGTGATAGAGCGCGATGCGGCCGTTGCCGTCGAGATCGCGGGCCTCCGCCAACCAGCGGTGCCACCGAACCAGATCGCTCCAGCGCCGGTCGAGGAACTCTTCCGCGACCGCACGCGTCGTACGTCCGTGCCGACGCGAATGATCGAGAATCCGCTGCACCGCAATCGCGTGAACGGGGGGTTGGGTGATTCCCGACGTAGCGGTACCCAAAGGAGCATGCGCTGCCAACGCATTGACATCCCAACGCGTCGGGCCGGGGAAGTAGCCGTCGACACCGTTCGCGAACACGATGTGCGGAATCATTCCGTTCTTCCACTGAGCCGAAAGCAAGGTATCGAGCTCTACTACCGCCCGTTCGACGCTGAGCGGCGCCAAACCTACCGCGACGAACGCGGCGTCCCAGCTCCACATGTGGGGATACAGCTTCGGGGCAGCGCTGGTCATCGTGCCCAGGTCGTTTCCGCGCAGCAGGTAGGCAGCTCGGGCGGCGAGCTGAGTCGGGGTAAATCCGCGGTCGGCCATAGATGTCTATTTTGCGACGCGCGGCGCCTTTGCGCTCATCGAGCACGAATCGGGCGCCGCAACCGCGATAATGTGGCAACACCGTCAGGCGATCTCGAAGTGGAGGGCTTGTGCGCGAGAAGATCAAAGCACTGCTGTTCGACGTCCAGGGCACAGCGACCGATTTTCACAGCACCCTGTGCCGAGAGGCCCGTCGGATCACCGACGCCGACGTCGACTGGCCAAGATTCGTCAATCTCTGGCGCGCTGAGTACTTCGCGAACACCTCCGAGGCCGGCGACGCCACAGGCGAATGGGTGACAGTACATTCGGTGTACCGCGAGGCTCTGCGCAAGCTGTTGGCCCGCGAGAGCATCGAACTTTCCGATGCCGAACAGGAAGAACTCACCACCGCCTGGAAATTCCTGGACCCGTGGCCGGACACCGTCGCCGGCCTGACAACCCTGCGCCAGCAGTACACAATCGCTGCCTTGTCCAACGCCGACGTGAATGCCGCAGTCAGCATCTCCCGGCACGGAAATCTGCCATGGCATGCCGTCTTCACCGCCGAAATGGCCGGTGTCTTCAAACCAGATCCGAAGATCTACCACCTGGCTGCTCGATACCTCGGGTTCGACCCGGCCGAGATCATGATGGTTGCCAGCCACAAATATGACATCCGGGCGGCCAAAGCTCTCGGGTTCCGCACAGCCTTCATAGCCCGACCACTCGAATTCGGAGCCAGGGGCAATCCCGATGTGTCATTCTCCGACGAGTTCGACATCAACGCCGAGGACTTTCTCGATCTGGCAGCGCAATTGGTCCACTGATGCCGTGCCTGCGCGTCGTTGCTGGTATTCCTACGTGAAGGAATATCGAAACGGACAGGCGGTTTGGATTTCATGGGCACCAAGGAAGACAGCGCTACCCGCGAACGCAAGGCCTTGCGGTACTCGCTCGTGGTCGCAACGGCGTTGGCTGTGCTCGCCGCATTCTGGGGCTGGATCTCGCAGTCCCAGGTGATCCTGCTCGACGGTGTGTACGCCCTCATCGGAATGGTGTTGACGGCGCTGTCGCTGCGGGTCTCGCGGATAGCCGACTCGGGCCCCACCGCACGCTTCCCCTTCGGTAAGGAGGCATTGATCCCGGTAGTCATCGCTGTCCAGGGCATGGCGCTACTGGCGACGCTCGCCTACGCCGCAGTCGAGGCAGTTCGTGTCATCCTCGCGGGCGGGGCCGACGTCACCGCGGGGTCGCTGGTGGCATACGGCGCTGTCAGCGCAGTGGTGTCGATCATCATCTGGCGCTACGTCGGACAAGTCGACCGCACATCTGATCTGCTCGTCGCCGAAGCCAGGCAATGGGGAGCGTCGGCTGCCTTCAGCGCGCTGGTCGCAGTCGGTGCTGTCGTCGCAATGATCCTGGGCCGCACCGATTTCTCAGACGCCGACCGATATGTCGACTCCGTCTTGGTCCTCCTCGGCTGCGCGTTGTTGGTCCCGCAACCGTACGCACTTCTGCGAACCGCACTGATCGAACTCCTCGAAGGTGCTCCCGGCGAAATCGTTCAGGCCCGCGTGCACGAGGCCATCACCGCCGTCCGCGACGAATTCGGCTTGGACGAACCGACTCTCACCATGAGCAAGGTGGGTCGCAAGCTGTATATCGAAGCGACGTTCATGGTCGCGCCACACAGCTGGGACATCGACGGTGAAGACGCAGTTCGACGCTCGTTCGCCAACAGCCTCGCCGATCTCCCCTACGAACCATGGCTCAACATCGAACTGACCACAGATCCGGCGCTGATGCTCTAGAGGCGGAATCTCCTCTCGAACAGTAGAATCGCGACGGCCGGGCCCACCTCACCTTCTCGAAAACGTCCTTGACTCGAAAGTATGTTCGAGTATGATGGAAGGTGGAACGGGGGGTTCTCATGACGATCGACACCATCGACGACGCTGTCACTGCCGTGGTCAACAGCTCCGCTGTGGGTGTGCGCGGACGATTGTGGCGGCTGCACCCCAGCAACGTCCGCGAGATCGCCATCACCGCGTCAGCGGAAATCCTTCGCCTGGAAGCCATTCGAGTGGCCGCGGTCGACACCCTGACGTTGAACCCGGACGAACAAGTACTCTGCTACCGCGGCACCGGACAATGGCTCGCGAACCACACCATGCTGCAAATCTCCACCGGCAGAAGAATCGCAGCCCTGGGCAAAGCGCTACGGTCGTTCCCCGAGATCGAAGACCAATTCGACTCCGGCGAACTCACTTTCGAGCACGCAGCACTGATCGTGGCGTTCTGCGAATCCCCACCCAAAACAATGCCCGACGCCGCGCTACCGTACTGCCGCGACACACTCCTCGCCGCAGCATCCGGAACCGAAGCAACCACCGTCAAACTGCGCTACGCCATCAGCGTCCTCGAGCACATGTTCGAATCCGACGACATACCACCAAGCGAAGACACCGATCGGAACGAACTGCGCATCTCCCCGACCCTCAACGGAAGAGTCTCCGTCCGAGGCGATTTCGACGGAGTGACCGGCGAGATGCTTCTCTCCGCCCTCTCCAGCCTCTCCATGCCCACCCCCGCCAATGACGGCACACCCGACAAACGACCCGCCGCCACACGCAACGCAGACGCCATGGCAGAACTCATCCGGCGCTACCTCGACAACGCTGCCACCGGTATCGACGGCGGCCAACGCCCACACCTGAACGTGCACATCAACGCCAAAGACCTGGCCTACCACCGTGAATGCGCCTCCACCGCAGGCGACTCAACAGGCCGCACCACGACTACCGACCCGTCCGACCGTGACGACCTCGACACCCTGGACCTTGGCATGCCGGATCTCGACAAACAAGATCTCGATGTCGGCCACATGCCCTGGATGGGACCACTGAGCGTCGGCCGCACCCGCATGATCGCCTGCGACTGCATGCTCGGCGCCGTCCTCCTCGACGAAAACGGTGCCCCACTCGACGTCACCCCACTCAAAAGGCTTGTCACCGCGGCACAACGCACCGCCCTGATCGCCCGCGACAAAGGATGTGCCTTCCCCGGCTGCGACTGCGTCCCTGCCTGGACCGACGCCCACCACATCAAACACTGGGCAAAAGGAGGACCAACCGTCATGGACAACCTGGTCCTGCTCTGCCGAACCCACCACACCCTGATGCACCGAAAACCCGGATTCACCGGACAATGGGAAATCCAGGTAGGCGCTGATCACCTGCCCTGGTTCATCCCACCGCCAGGCATCGACCCCGACCAGAAACCCCGTCGCTCCACCACGCGGATCTGAACCCGGAGGTCACCGAGCAAACGCCTCGGTGACCCATTCCGGCGTGCTCTCAATTGCCCGCCCACTCCAGAAGATTTTCGGCGGTCCACGTATTGATCACCCGATCCGCTTCGACGCCGCACTTTTCGGCCCGGTCACAGCCGTAGCCCTGCCAAGCCAGCTGACCGGGGGCATGGGCGTCGGTATCGATGGAGAAAAGACAATCGAGATCGCGGGCCAACTCGATCAAACGCGAAGGCGGGTCACGACGCTCCGGTCGGGAGTTGATCTCGACGGCGGTCCCTGATTCTCGGCAGGCCTCGAACACTTTCTCCGCGTCGAACTGCGACTCGGGCCGGGTTCCGCGAGCACCCTCGACAAGACGCCCAGTGCAATGCCCGAGAATATCGACACGCGGATTTCGCACTGCAGCAAGCATTCTGCGGGTCATCGCCTCGCGTTCGGACCGCAGCTTCGAGTGCACGCTCGCCACCACGATGTCGAGTTCGTCGAGTAAATCGGGATCCTGATCGAGTGAACCGTCCTCGAGGATGTCCACCTCGATTCCCGTGAGGATGCGAAAGGGAGCCAGTTCGGCATTCAAACCGGCTATCACGTCGAGTTGAGAACGTAGGCGCTCCGCGGACAGCCCGTTGGCAACAGTGAGGCGAGGCGAATGATCGGTGAGGGCGCAGTAGTCGTGGCCGAGTGCTGCTGCGCGTCGCATCATCTCTTCGATGGGGCTTCCGCCGTCGGACCAGTCGGAGTGTGTGTGGAGATCGCCGCGCAGCGCTTGGCGCAATGGGCCGTCTCCGATGGGCTCGGCCTGCCCCCGCAGTTCCTCGAGATACTCGGGGACGCCGTCGTACGACTGGGTGATGATCATTGCCGTTTTGGGCCCGATGCCGGTGAGAGCCTTCCAACTGTCGGCCTTCCGGCGAGACTCCTTCTGCTCGTCGGTCAATCCAGCAAAGACCTCCGCAGCTCGGCGATAGGCCTTGACGCGGTGCGTTTCAGCGCGTGATCGTTCGAGCCAGTAGGCGATCTCCCGAAGCGCTTCATCCGGTTCCATGAGACCACTGTTCCGTCAGCAGCGGCTCGCGGCAAGCCTTGATCCCCTTACGCTGTGAATATGGACGACCCGAGAGCACGATTTGAAGCCGCGCGGGTGGCTCACCTGGCAACGGCAGATGCGGCCGGCGTTCCGCATATCGTGCCGCTGGTATTCGTTTTGGTCGGCGACACCGTCTATTCCTGCGTCGACCACAAACCGAAGACCACCACCGCACTTCGCAGGCTCCGGAACATCACCGAGACAGGGCGTGCGAGCCTGCTCGTCGATCATTACGACGACAACTGGTCCGCGCTCTGGTGGGTCCGCGTCGACGGACGCGCGGAGGTCCTCGGCCCCGGTACCAAGGAGTCCGAGAGCGCAATCGACGCTTTGGCCGCAAAGTATCCGCAGTACGTAGATCACCGACCGCACGGACAGGTGATAGCCGTCCGCGATGTGGAGTGGTCGTCATGGTCGGCAGCAGCCTAAGGTTCTGTCCTAGTGTTCAAGGAGCGAAAGTGATTGCAACACTCTCAATTCGGGCAAATTGGCGGGGGATCGATGAAACGACGACAGTTACTTCAGCGCGCAGCCACAGGCCTGGCGCTGGTAGCGGGGCCTCAGGTGATCGACATGGGTAGCAGTTCCGGAAGCAGCCAAGACGCAACAACCCCGTTGGATGAGCTGTTGCAAGTCGTTTCGCTCTCCCACGTGAACGACCCCGCGACGACGCCGATTTTTCCCGGCGATCCCGCGTTCACTCTCGACACAGCGGCAACCATCGCAGACGACGGCTACTACCTCCAGTACGTCAAGGAGGGTGAACACACGGGCACACATTGGGGCGCACCCGCGCACTTTCAGGAAGGTGGACTCACAGCCGACCAACTCGATCCGGCCGACCTCTTCCTTCCCGCAGTGAAGATCGACATCCGGGACAAGGCTGCCGCCGATTCGGACTATGCGCTCACGGTCGCGGACCTTCAGGAGTGGGAAAGGCGCAACGGCAAGATCCCCGATGGAGCGGCCGTGGTTCTCTGGACCGGTTGGGAATCGCGCTGGGGTAGCGAAGAATATGCCAATGCCGATGCCGAGGGTGTCACCCACCAACCCGGATTCTCGGTGGACGCGGCGCAGTGGCTGATAGACACCGGACGCTTGGGCACCCGCGGAGCATTGGGAACCGACACCTTCGGTCCCGACCTCGGAAACGACGAGACCTACCCCGTCTCGACGCTCCTGTACGACAAGCATCGAATCAGCCTGGAGAACTTGAACAATCTTGCCGCCCTGCCAACCACCGGGGCGAGCATCCTTGTCGGTGGCGCGATCAACAAGGCCGGATCGGGTTCACCGGCAACGATCTTCGCACTCTTACGGCGCTAGTCTTCGCGGCGATCGCAGTAGACGACAACAGCGCCCTTTCCGCTTCTCTTCGCCTCGTACATCGCCGCATCGGCTCGGCGGAGAAGAGCGTGTGCACTCAGCGGCTCGTCCGCCAACTCGAACTTCGCGACACCAACGCTCGCACCCACCGACACCGATGTTTCTGCAGTCTGATCAGAACTGAGCGCGTCGACGATCCGGCGGGCTACGACGACGGCGTCGTCGATCGGGCCCTGCAGAAGCACGGTGAATTCGTCGCCGCCGAATCGAGCGACAAATGCACTCTCGGGAACCGCTTCGCGCAGACGCGCCGTGAGGGCAACCAGTAACCGGTCACCGGCCGGGTGCCCGTAACGATCGTTGACCTGTTTGAAGTCGTCCAGATCGACAAGCATCAGCACCCAATCGGAGTTCGTGAGGCGGTAGTTCTCGATGGCGCTCGCGAAGTGTTCGTCGAACGCGGCCCGGTTGGCGAGCTCGGTGAGTGGGTCGTGATGCGCTCGGTACCAGAGCTCGTCCTGCGCAGCGGAGATCTGTTGGAGGAGCGCGTCGTTCTCGAGGAGCGTGAGTATCTGGCGCACCAGCGCGAGAACCAGCACGCCGACGCCGAGTATCACGACCACGGCATCGAGATTGCCGACGATCAGTGCCTGAACAGACACGATCGTCGCGATCACCGCGATCAACAGATACGGCAGCAGCAACTGAGTCCGATCACTTCGCCACTGCTGTGGCGCGTCGCGGTTCCGAGGCTCGGTTCGCTTCGTCAGCGCCGCCAAGGCGATCAACGGCGGCCCCGCGATGAACCCGGCATCGGCGATGGTCGGCATACTCTCGGCGCCGATCGCCACCAAGTACGCGTACAGACTGTCCGAAAGGGAGAGCATCACCAACCCGCACCCGAGGAACGTCAGCGGTTCGCGGATCTCGGCAACGGCCTTCGGTCCGATGACCATCAGCAAGACCATCGCGATCAGAACGAAGTCGGTGATTGGATACATCACCGCGACAAGAAACCCGAGAGACCCTGTCGGACCGGTATGAACGACGGCACCCAGGGCGGTCGTCCACGTGAGGATGAACAATCCACCGACAACGACAAGCCCGTCGAGCGTCAGCACGAGCCAGAGATGGATCGGGCCGATCGCCTCACGCCGGGGAGACTCACGTACCAGCGACAGAAGCGCCGGTACGGCAAACACCGGGAACATGAAGAAACCGATGTCCGCGATCGACGGCGACGGAAGTGGTACGTGGAGAACTGAGCGGTAGAACGCCCAGAAGAACATTCCGAGGGTCCAGCCGGCCATACCGAGAGCCATCAGAGTTCGCCAACGACGCTCGACTCCGTGATGGCGCCGCGACGTCCACCAACAAACCGCAGTCGCAGTGGCGCCGCCGATGAGCTGGGCGACATCGTCCACCAGAACCGAGGTTCGTGGGCTGAGCAGCCCGGATCCGGCGAGGACGATGACCGCAACAACGACGCCGAGAACCAGCCACGTGCGTCGTGCTCGGAACTGCGTCATCGAAGGGCCCATCGGTGTTCAAGGCGTCACCACCGATTGTCTAGCAGCCGGCATCGTTGCGGCCGGAATGTTTGTGGTGACGAATGCCCGTACGAACCTACCCGATTTGGTAGCGGATTGTTAACTGGACGAACGATCAAGACCGCCCGTCAAGCCACGGCGCTGTATTCCGCTCGGGTCCTACGCCGCTGCGAAGTCCGTTTCGCGATGACCCCCTGCGACGGGCTGAACAGGTACACCAGGGCGAATACGATGCCCTGCGTCATCACAACCATGCCCCCGGAAGCTGTGTCGAGGTAGTAGCTGACGTAGATACCCGAAATCGCACAGATTGCGGAAACCACCGGAGCTATCACCAGCATCCGCGAGAACTTGTCAGTGAGAAGGTAGGCCGTCGCGCCGGGGATGATCAGCATCGCCACCACCAGCACGACTCCGACAGCTTGCAGCGCCACAACGGACGTGAGTGCGAGGACGCCGAGTAGCAGCGCTCCGAGACGCTTAGGCGAAAGACCTATCGCGTTGGCATGGATCGGGTCGAAGGCAAACAACGTCAGATCGCGACGCTTGATCAACAGAATGCTCAACGCCAACGCGCCGAGTATCGCGACCTGCAGAAGATCGGACGAGCTCACCCCCAGCAGGTTGCCGAAAATGATGTGGTTGAGATCGGTCTGGCTGGGGGTCACCGAGATGAGAACCAAACCGAACGCAAAGAGAGTCGTGAAGACGATACCGATCGCGGCGTCTTCCTTGACGCGGCTGGTGTTACGGATCAGTCCGATCAATGCGACGGCGATCAGCCCGAAGATCAAGGCCCCGATGGCAAATGGAGCGCCGACGACGTAGGCGAGGACAACACCGGGCAGGACAGCGTGCGAGACGGCATCGCCCATCAGTGACCACCCGATGAGCACCAACCAACAACTGAGCACCGCGCAGACAACCGCCGCCACAACCGCAACGGCCAACGCGCGCACCATGAATCCGTACTGGAGAGGATCAAGTAGCAGTTCAACGAGGTTCATCGATCAGGTCCTGTCCATCACGTCGAGACCGAAAGCCAGGGCGAGGTTTTCCGGTTGAAGCACGGTGTCCGGGTCGGCGTGCACCAGGACCTTGCGCATGAGCAGTACCGCCTCGTCGCAGAGTTTCGGCACGGCGTGGAGGTCGTGAGTCGAGACCAAGATCGATCGGCCGTCGGAAGCCAACTCTCGTAGCAGCGTCGAAATCGTTGCCTCGGAACGCTTGTCGACGCCGGCAAAAGGCTCGTCCAGCAACAGTATCGACGCGTCCTGTGCGACACCGCGTGCGACGAAGGCGCGCTTCTTCTGACCACCCGAGAGCTGACCGATCTGACGATCCGCAAATTCTGTGAGCTCTACCCGCTCGAGGGCCTCTGCCACCGCCTCGCGATCTGCACGCCGCGGACGTCGCAAGAACCCGAGGTGGCCGTACCTACCCATCATCACGACGTCACGGACACTGATCGGGAAGGTCCAGTCGACGTCTTCACTCTGCGGCACGTATCCGACGCGCCCGCTCTTGCGCGCAGCGGCTGCGTCGAGACCGGCGATTCTCACAGAGCCGTTGTCCGGCTTGATCATTCCCATGATCACCTTGAACAAGGTCGACTTTCCTGAACCGTTCATACCGATCAGTCCGCAGACGCTTCCGGAATTCAACGTCAGATCGACATGGTCCAGTGCGTGGACCTCGCCGTAGTGAACGCTGACGTTTTCGACGCGAATGGCTTCGTTCATGATTTACCGCCGGTCAGACCGCCGAGGATGACGTCGGTGTCGTGGCGAATCATGTCCAGGTAGGTGGGCACGGGACCGTCGGCTTCGGACAGCGAGTCGACGTACAGCGTCCCTCCGAATTTCGCACCGGTCGCCCCGACAACCTGCTGCATGGGGGCATCCGAGACCGTCGACTCGCAGAAGACCGCGGGAACGGAATTGGCCCGGACGAAGTCGATCGCGGCGATGATCTGCTGCGGCGTCGCCTGCTGCTCGGCATTGACCGGCCAGATGTAGGCCTCGCTGAGTCCCGCGTCCCTGGCCAGATAGGAGAACGCACCCTCGCAACTGACGAGTGCACGCTGACCTGAGGGCAATGCCGCCAGGCCACTGACCAGGCCGTCCTGAACTGCTTGCAGTTCCGCCTTGTACTTCGCGCCGTTCTCCGCAAATGCCGAGGCGTTGTCCGGGTCGAGGTCGCTGAAAGCAGTCACCATGTTGTCGACGTAAATCTGCGTATTCAACGGAGACATCCATGCATGCGGATTGGGCTTGCCCGCATACGCGTCACCGGCGATCGGAATGCCTTCGACACCGTCGCTGACCACGACGTGTGGCACGTCCAGACCGTTGACGAATTTCGCGAACCACGCCTCGAGGTTCATGCCGTTGTCGAGGATCAGATCGGCTTCGCTCGCCCGCCGAATGTCTCCGGGCGTCGGCTCGTAGCCGTGAATTTCCGCCCCTGCCTTGGTGATCGACTCGACGCGAAGGTGATCGCCGGCAACGTTCTGGGCGATGTCCGACAGCACGGTGAACGTGGTGAGCACCACCGGGCGGTCGTCGTCGGAGCCGGAATTCACCGCAGAACAGCTGGAGAGAAGCAGGGCGGCGAGGGCGGCAATTCCCAGGCGGCGGAAGTTCTTCGCGTCGCGAGTCGTCATGGTCGAACTCTAATATGTGGGTAAACAAATACACAAGTTCGTATAGCCGAACAATTCACACTCGATAGGCTCGGACCATGCGTCCTACTGCCTTGATCACCGGTTCCAGTCGCGGCCTCGGAGCTGCCATCGCACGCGAACTGGCGCCGACACACGACCTGCTGCTCGGTGCACGATCCGCGCAGGCCCTCGAGCCGATCTGCGCCGAACTGCCCAGATCGACGCCTCTACCCCTCGACCTCACGGACTACGCCGCCGTCGCGGTCGCTGCCTCCTCCATCACGACGCTAGACGTGCTGGTACACAACGCCGGCGTGGCCGACATCGGAACCATCGAGGAATCCTCGGTCGATCAGTGGCGACGCACCCTCGAGGCAAACGTCATCGCCGTCGCCGAACTCACTCGTGTCCTCCTTCCTGCCCTCAGGGCAGCCGGTGGCCACGTCGTACTGATCAATTCCGGTGCCGGACTGCGCGCCAACGCCGGCTGGGGCTCGTACGCGGCCAGCAAGTTCGCCCTGCGCGCCTTCGGAGACGCCCTACGTCTGGAAGAGCCGGCACTGCGGGTCACCTCCATTCACCCCGGTCGAATCGACACCGACATGCAGCGCAACATCGTCGCCGGCGAGGGCGACGAGTACGACCCGGAACGCTTCCTGAAGGCCTCCACTGTGGCGCGTGCCGTACTCACTGCCGTCGAAACACCGTCCGACGCACACCCCACGGAGATCGTGCTTCGACCTACCGGCCGGTAAATC
The DNA here is from genome assembly GCF_009707305.1 of Rhodococcus sp. AQ5-07. Lineage (NCBI taxonomy): Bacteria > Bacillati > Actinomycetota > Actinomycetes > Mycobacteriales > Nocardiaceae > Rhodococcus > Rhodococcus sp. AQ5-07. The sequence continues at coordinate 4,735,484 of NZ_CP046099.1, forward strand.
CCCAGTTCGCCGGTAACGGAATGATGACGATGGCCACCCGGATATCGCTTTTCCCGGTACTGGCCCGATACTGACATCAGTTGTCGGACAAAGAGACTGGACTGGTTCTCAGGAGTTCATCGAGAGGTGGTGTGCGATGCATGATCATACGAATACGTGGGGAATTTCCACCGAGGCTTTCCTCGGGTGGTACGTCGCCGCTGCCACCGGAGCTGTGGTGATCGCACTTGTGATCAGAGGCGTCGCCATGCGCAAGCCCACACCTGCATTGCGCACACTCACACCACCGGAGATGGGTGTACTGACCAGCGACGAGCGTGCGGTACGCGCTGCCGTGGCAGAACTCGAGAGTGCTGCATATTCTGCCGGCCAGGGTCAGCATGACCGCTTCACCCGCATCGTCCGCCAGCGGATCGACGACGCCGGTGGAACTGCCGTGCCCTCCCGGCTCGTGCCGACACTTCCGCTGCCCCTGTTGGAGCTTCGTAGCGACCTGGTGCAGGCCGGCTACCTGAACGGCAATCGTGAACACACTTTGACGCGATTGTCCGTGGTACCGGTCGTTGTCGTCGCCGTGGTCGGCACGATCAGGACCGGATTCACTGTCGTGAACGAGAACCCGGTGGGATACCTTCCGCTCGTGGTCGTCTGCCTCGCCCTGATTGTCGTAACCCTTCTCCGCCTGAGCCGACGCACTCGTTTCGGCCAGGTCGAATTGAGTCGCCTGAAGGACGAATACTCCTACCTCACACCGAATTTCCAACCGTCGTTTGCTACCTACGGGGCGACGTCGGCGGGTATTGCCGCGGCACTCTTCGGTCCGGGTCGCGACGGCGGTTGGGCACCCGGATGCGGCGGCGGGTCTTCACCGTCCAGTTGCTCGACCTTCTCGAGCACCGTGAGCTGTGGGGGGTGAGTGCGGTGAACAACTACTACTCAGCCGACACGTGGGGGATCCCCAGCCAGACTTTCCTTCAGTGGTACCTGGTGGCGGCTGCCGTCGCGATCGGACTCTCGCTGTACAGCCGAATGACTGCGCGCCGGTCGCCCGTGGTCGTCGACTCGGTCCGTCGGCCGCTCACTCCTCCCGAGATCGGTGCCTTGACCAGTGACTACCAGGCCGTTCTGGCGTCGATGGCTATTCTGCGTAGCGCCGAACTGATCAGCACCGAAGGAAAGACCAAGCTGGCACTCACTGCGGAGGACAAGAGTCGTCTCGACTGGTTCACCCGTACCGTGCACAAGCGACTCGGCAACGGAAAGGTCCCGCTGCGGCAGGTGCGTCTGATGGGACGGCTGAACGTCGCACTCACACAACTACGTACGACGCTGATCGACGAGGGATACTTGCAACGCCCGCAGGACGGGCTGACTGCTGCCTTTCGGACCGTTCCGATCCTGGCGGTAATTGGTCTCGGCGTAGTCCGTCTCGTCGCCGGCATCGCCGGCGGTAAGCCGGTCGGGTTTCTGCTCCTCACCATCATCGTTCTCGCGCTGATGATTCCACTTCTCCGCATCAAGCGTCGTCGGACAGCTTTGGGCGACAGCGAGCTTCGACGCCTCAAGCACGAAAACTCGTACCTCTCACCGAAACTGCGGCCCGCGTACACGAGCTACGGTCCCTCGCTCGCCGGACTCTCGGCGGCGCTCTTCGGTTCGGGCGCTCTGGTTCTGATCGATCCCGCGCTGGCGGGAGCGGTGGCTGCGGGCGCCGCGTACAGCCCGGGCGGCGGGGGTTCGAGCTACTACAGTTGTGGCTCCTCATCCGGATCGTCCGGCTCGGACGGCGGTGGCGGCAGCGGTAGCAGTTGCGGCGGCGGGGGGTGTGGGGGATGAGCACGCATGCAGCCGACACGTGGGGGATCCCCAGCGAGGATTTCCTCTACGGCTACATAGCCGTTTCGGCCACGCTCATGGTTCTCACTCTGGGGTGGCGTCTGATGATCCGGGCACGCCGGTGCAGGTATTCCGCCGGGCACGGGTATTCCGCCGAGCAACTGACCCCTCCGGAAGTCGGCATGCTGACAGACGAGTCACGCGCCATCGCAGCATCGTTGGCAATCCTGCGTAGCGCTGATCTGATCACCACCGACGGCGCTGTCCTGCGCCCGTTGGGCCCTGGCGACGAGACCCTGGACTGGTACACCCTCACCGTGTACCAGCGCCTGGCCCAGCAGGCCCTACCCCATCGTCGGCGGCAACTCGCCGAGCGCATGACGGTGGAAACAGCTCGCCTACGAAACTCTTTGGCGGACCGGGGATACCTGACCTCCGACAGCACCAGGCGTTCAATCTTTCTCTCCACAGTTCCGCTGAAGATCCTGGTGGCCGTGGGTATCGTCCGCATTGCTTTCGGACTGCACAACGACAAGCCCGTCGAGTTTCTGATTCTCGCCGTACTCGCCACCGGGTTCAGCATCCCGCTGCTCGGGCTCAACTTCGATCGCACCACCTCGGGCAATGCGGCACGTTCGGAACTGACCACGGCACACGCCTACCTGTCCCCGCGCAACAAGCCTGCCTTCTCTGCCTACGGACCACGCTTGGCGGGGATGGCCGCCGCTCTCTTCGCCGGTTCGGCGATGCTGATGATCAATCCCGCCTTGGCCTCCGCCGCCGGAATCGGTGCCGACGGCAGCGGAAGTAGCGGGGGTTCGGACGGTGGCGGTTCAGACGGGGGAGGCGGCAGCTGCAGCGGGGGTGGCGGATGTGGCGGCGGCGGTGGTGGATGCGGGGGATAGCCGCGTCCGGGCGAGCAGAAGCGCTGCGGCCTCGGTAGTGATGCCACGTTCCTCGCTCAACGAATACACCTCGTCCAGAGTTCGACCGATCCCTCGGGTTCGTTCGACGACGTCGTCTTCGTTCCACCCCAGGACTTCTCGCCCCACGAGGTGAAAGGCTCCGCCTGCGTTCGCCACGAAATCAGGGGCACAGAGAACCCCGCGGCTTCGCAGAACCTCGCCCGCAGCGGCATCGGTCAAGATGTTGTTTGCTGCGCCCGCCACGGCCAGAGTCGGAATCGACGCAGCAACAGCGGAATCGATGATGCCTCCCATCGCACAGGGAGCAAAGAGGTCACACGACGTTCGAAGTACCTCGTCCGCAGGAACGATCGTGTGCCCCGCAAGAGAAGCCGCCTCGAGGCGCTGCGGGTCCGTATCGGCAACAAGCAGGCGTGCCCCAGCCTGCGCTGCGAGACGCACAACATCCCCGCCGACGGCGCCGAGCCCCTGAACCAGCACCTTTCGGCCGTCGAGTGTTCCGAGTCCACGACGACGCGCCGTGGCCTTCATCGCTTCGAACACGCCCAGAGCCGTGGCGTGCGCGCTGGAACCGGCGCCACCATTGTCGACCGAACGCCCGAAGACGTACTTGGTGGTGCGACTGAGCTGATCCATGTCGGAAGAGTTGGTGTTGACGTCAGGACCGGTCCAGTAGTTTCCCTCGAGCTTGTCGATGTTCTCCGCGTGAATGTCGAGGATACGAGACCAAGTCGCCGAGTCGATCCGATTGCGCGGTGCGGGCAGTGCTATCACCGACTTCCCGCCACCCATCGGCAGGTCGGAGACAGCCATCTTCAAAGTCATTGCGCCGGACAGCTTCCCGGCGTCCGCCAGCGCGTGACCGATCGAGGGGTAATGCGCCGCCCGCGTGCCACCCGACGCCGGTCCCAGACGGGTGGAGTCGATTCGGATCACAAAGGTCGTGTCGGTCTCCCGATCATGTCGGGTGACGGTCAGTTCACCGTCCCAGCGCAGTTCGTCGTCGATGCTCATTGCAGATCCTCTTCTGGTCATGGTTCAGCGGTGCGCGTGCAGTGGTGTTCCCGCGAGTGCGAGCATGGCCTCGCCCAACGCCTCGTTCTGGCTGGGGTGCGCGTGGATGAAACGCCCCACTTCATCGGGAAGTGCTTCCCAGGCGACGGCCAACTGCGCCTCACCGATCAGTTCACCAACCCGGTCGCCTACCAGGTGGACGCCGACGACGGGACCTCTGGTTCCGCTGCGAATCACTTTGATTCCCCCGGTGGTTCGCAGGATCTGACTCTTGCCGTTACCCGACAGGTCGTAGACGACGGTGGAGACGTCACCGTACTGCTTGCGCGCCGCCTCTTCGCCGAGTCCGACTGATGCAACTTCGGGATGTGAGTACGTCACGCGAGGAATCAAGTGTTCGGCGACCGGTATCGGATCCTTCCCGGCGATCTGTTCAGCCACAAAGATCCCTTGTTGGAAACCTCGGTGCGCCAACGCAAGACCGGGCACGATGTCGCCGACCGCGTACACACCGTCCACGGACGTACGGAGGCGTTCGTCGGTAACGACAAAACCCTTGTCGAGGCTGATTCCGTTTTCTTCGAAACCGTTACCGCCCGTGCGGGGTCCGCGGCCGACGGCGACCAACAGTAGTTCGGTATCGGATATCGTTCCGTCGCCTAGTTCGACGCGGACCGAATCGGCTGCTTCTTTCGCGGAAACGATCTTTGTGTCTGTCTTACAGACGATTCCGCGTTTCCGGTAAGCCCGCTCCAGCTGCTTCGACGACCACGGGTCCTCCGCGGCGATCAGTCGCGGGAGTGCCTCGACGATCGTGACTTCGGCGCCGAACGAGCGCCAGAGGCTCGCGAACTCGACGCCGATGACACCGCCACCGAGCACTGTCGCGCTGGTGGGCACCCGGTCGAGTTCGAGCGCCTGGTCACTGGTGAGGATCCGGCGGCCGAGTTCGATGCCGGGCAGTTCCCGCGGATACGATCCGGTGGCCAGTACGAGTGATGTTCCGGTATAGCGGGTTCCGTCGACGTCGATGCTTCGCCCACCGACGTACGTTCCGTATCCGTTGACGATAGTGATCTTGTGTTGCGCCAACAAACCTTGCAGACCGCTGTACAGCCGCTCGACTGTCCCGTTTTTGTAGTCGTGCACCTGCGCGATGTCGATGCCGTCAAAAGATGCTCGGACTCCGAATTGCTCACTGGTGCGTGCCGAGTCGGCGACCTCGGCGGAATGCAGCAGCGCCTTGGTCGGGATGCATCCGCGGTGCAGGCACGTTCCGCCGACCTTGTCCGCCTCGATCAGCGTGACCGACAATCCGAGTTGGGCGGCGCGGATGGCGCAGGCATAGCCGCCCGATCCTCCACCGAGGATCACGACATCAATGTGCTGTTCTGCAGTTGTCATCGGAGCCTTGGTCATCGGAGGCTTGGTCATCGGAGGCTTGGTCATCAGAGCCTTCCCAGGACGCGGATCGGGTTCTCGATGTAGTCACCGAACAGCCTCAGGAATCCACCGGCTTCGCCTCCGTCACAGACGCGGTGGTCGAAGCTCAACGAGATCTGAGTGACCTTACGGACGGTCAACTCGCCGTTCACCACCCACGGCTTGTCGATGATGCGCCCGATCCCCAGAATTGCCGCCTCGGGGTGATTGATGATCGGAGTCGATCCGTCAACCCCGAATACCCCGTAGTTGTTGAGCGTGAACGTGCCGCCGGTCAGGCGGGCGGGTTCGAGTTTGCCGTCGCGCGCAAGGTCGGTGGTCACCCGAAGTGCTTGTGCGAGTTCGACAGTGCTCAAGGTGTCGGCATTTCGAATGACCGGTACCATCAATCCCTTCGGTGTCTGTGCGGCAATTCCCAGGTGGATGCGGGCGTGTCGAACGATCTCGCCTCGAGCAGTATCGACCGACGAGTTCAGTTCGGGGTACTGCGCCAACGCCGCGATGGTCAGCCGAGCCAGGAGCGCCATCAGTCTGATCTTGTCGGAATCGGGCAGTGACTTGTTGATCTCGGCTCGCGCCGCCAACAGTTCGGTGGCGTCGACGTCGACCCAGGTTGTCGCGTCAGGGATCTCACGGCGGCTGGTGGACAGCTTGTCGGCCACCACCTTGCGAAGCCCCTTGATCGGGATGCGTTGGTCGCTCACGTGCGACGTTTCCGTCTCCGGGCCGGTGTTCGACCCGGCCTCGACGTCAGCGCGCGTTATCACCCCGCCTGCACCCGATCCGGAGAGCAAGGAGAGGTCGATATCGTTGTCGACAGCCAGCTTACGAACGATTGGTGAGATCACGCGTACCGACGGAGCAGCTTTGCGACGGCGTCTCGGTGCATCCTCACTGGTGCCGTAGCCGATCAGGACGTTGCCCGAACCCGCGCGTTCCTCTTCACGGTAACGCTCGTGGTTGGCCGAAACGACCGCGTCGACACTGCCGCCACCACTCACAGTGATCAACGGCGTGCCAACCTTCAAGGTGTCGCCGTCCTTGCCATGTAATTCGACGACGGTCCCGGCGAACGGGATAGGCACGTCCACAGCAGCTTTCGCAGTCTCGACCTCGACGACGATCTGATCGATGGTGACCACGTCGCCGACCTTGACGTGCCACTCCGCAATATCGGCCTCGGCCAGACCTTCACCCAGGTCGGGGAGCATGAATACCTGATTGCTCATGCCGTCACCGCCCAACGGGTGTCCGGGGCGTCGTTCCACTGCAGACGGTCGACGGCGTCCAGGACACGGTCGACGCTGGGCAGGTGGTGACGCTCGAGCTTCGGCGCGGGGTAGGGGATGTCGAATCCGCTGACCCGGAGCACCGGAGCGTGGAGATGGTGGAAGCATCGCTCCTGCACGCGAGCAGCAATTTCCGCACCAACACCGGCAAAGCCCTGCGCTTCCTGGATGACGATGCAGCGTCCGGTCTTTCGCACCGACGCGGTGACCGTCTCGTCGTCGAACGGCACTATCGACCGGATGTCGATCACCTCGATGTCGCGGCCCTCGGCCGCAGCAGCCTCGGCGGACTTCAGTGCAACCTCCACGGACGGACCGTAGGCAATGAGCGTCGCGTCACGACCGGGGCGCCGGACGACGGCGCGCCCGATCGGCTCCCGTGCGGTCAGTTCGACATCGGCTCGCGAGAAGTACAGCTTCTTGGGTTCGAGGAAGATCACCGGGTCGGGGTCCTCGATCGCCGAACGTAGCAGTGAGTACGCATCTTCCACCGTGGACGGCGCCACGACCTTCAGGCCGGGTGTGTGTGCGTAGTAGCCCTCGCTGGAATCACAGTGATGCTCCACCCCGCCGATACCGCCGGCAAAAGGAACACGGATGACTATCGGAATCGACAGTGCACCCTTGGTGCGGTTGCGGATCTTTGCGACGTGCGAGGCGATCTGCTCGAATGCCGGATAGGCAAACGCGTCGAACTGCATTTCCACGACCGGACGAAAACCGGCCATGGCCATGCCGATTGCGAATCCGATGATGCCGGACTCGGCGAGGGGAGTGTCGAAGCATCGGTCGTCGCCGAAGTCGCGGGTGAGGCCGTCGGTGACGCGGAAAACGCCGCCCAGGGTGCCGACGTCCTCACCGAAGACGACAACGTTGTCGTCCGCAGCCAGAGAGTCACCTAGCGCGGTGTTGAGGGCCTGAGCCATCGTGAGCATGGGCATGGTCAGTGTCCCCCTGTGTCAGCGGCTTCGGCGGCAAGTTCGGTTTCGAGTTGGGCTTGTTGCTCACGCAATTGCGGTGTCTGCTCGGCGAAGACATACCGGAACAGATCGAGCGGATCGTGCGGGCGGTCGACGTTCATGCCGGCGCGCAGTGTGGCGGCCTCGGTTTCTGCCTCTGCGGTCAGTGATTCCACGAAGGCGTCGTCGATCAGATCGTGTGCGCGCAGATACTTTTCGAGACGCGGCAACGGATCTCGCCCGAGCCAGCTTTCCACCTCGGCGCTGTCGCGGTAGCGGGAGGCGTCGTCGGCATTGGTGTGTGCGTCGATGCGATAGGTGTGTGCCTCGACGATCACCGGTCCGTTTCCGCTGCGGACGAAGCGCGCCGCCTCGTCCATGACGGCCATCATCGCAACAGGATCGTTGCCGTCGACCTGCTCGCTGCCGATCCCGTAGCCGACGCCCTTGTGCGCCAACGTCGGTGCTGCGCTTTGACGTGACAACGGCACGCTGATCGCAAATCCGTTGTTCTGCACCAGAAAGACGACCGGTGCCTTGAAGACGGCGGCGAAGTTCAGCGCTTCGTGGAAATCACCCTCACTGGTGGCCCCGTCGCCGCAGAGCGCCAGCGCGACGGTGTTCAGGCCCCGTCGGGACTCCCCGTAGGCCACCCCCGCTGCATGCAGCAATTGCGTTGCCAGCGGGGTGCACTGCGGCGCACTGCGCAGCGCTACCGGGTCGTACCCGCAGTGCCAGTCGCCGGCAAGCATGCTCAGAATCTGCACCGGATCGACACCCCGAGCAGCCAACGCCATCGAATCCCGATAGGTGGGGAAGAGCCAGTCACTCGGCTCCAGACTCATCGCTGCCGCGATCTGGCATGCCTCCTGCCCTCGCGAGGACGGATACACGGCCAAACGCCCCTGTTTGGTCAGCGCCGTCGCCTGCTGGTCGAAGCGTCTGCCCAGGAACATCTTTCGATACATCTCGATCAGGCGATCGTCGCTCGGTTTTGCGTAGCGGGCCTCGCTGCGCGTCAGTTCTCCAGCAGGGTCGAGGTACTGCACCGCGGAATCGGCCGGCAGGAACTTTTGATACCGCAGTTCCCCCAAGGGCTCGACAAGAGTCACTTCTACCTCCAGAAGACGTTGTGTCCATCAGTATTCGCACTTCGGCGACGTAATGGCAGAAGGCGTCGAAGATTCAAGACAAACGGCCTATCATCAGGATTCGGGCAGCAATATGTCCATCAACCGACTCGACTACCGAAGCAGGAATGGACAGATGGCCACCGAACCGCACGCTCTCGATGCGATCGACCGCCGCATCATCGCCGAACTGGTCGCAGACAGTCGCATCTCCATGCGTGCACTGGCCGAGAAGGCGCACATATCTCGCGCTCACGCCTACGTCCGCATCGAAAGGCTCGAGGACGCCGGAATCATCACCGGATTCACGACGCGGATCGCCCATGAGAAGGCCGGACTCGGCTCCTCGGCGTACGTGGCGCTCTCGATCAGGCAGCACTCGTGGCGAGGTCTGGCTGCGTCCTTGAAGGCCCTGCCGTTTGTCGAGCACTTCTCCCTCCTCGGCGGCGACTTCGACGTTCTGGTGCTGGTTCGAGCCCCGGACAACCAGGAACTACGCCACACCGTTCTCGAAGAACTCCAGGGACTCGACGGGGTTCTCTCGACCAAAACGTGGCTGATCTTCGAAGAAGGCAACGGTCCGGGACCCAACTGGTTGCCCGGCTGATCCGTCTATAGTCGCCGTTAGCAGTTGCACACGGGAGGTGACTCGAATGACCCTGTACGGCCTGGGAATCGGTTGGCGTCCCGAGGTATCCGGAATCATCGCGCAGCTAGACGGCCTGGCGTTCTGCGAAGTCATTGCGGAATCCATCGGAACCGAGATACCGCCGCACCTCGGTTCGCTGGGAGTTCCGGTGATCCCGCACGGAATCTCGCTCTCCCTTGGCGGGGCCGAGGCGGTAGATCAGGCACGGATCGATCACCTTGCGCATGCAGCCCAGCTACTGGACGCCCCCTTGGCGAGTGAGCACATTGCATTCGTGCGGGCGGGCGGCATAGAGGCCGGGCACCTGCTCCCACTGCCACGCACCTACGAAGCGATCGATGTCTTGGTACGCAACATCACCCGCACTCAGGACGGTCTACCGGTGCCGTTTGCCGTCGAAAACGTTGCCGCCCTTTTCGACTGGCCCGACGACGAGTTGACCGAAGGGGAGTTTCTCTCGGAGATCGTCGACCGCACCGGGGCTCTGCTGGTTCTCGACATCGCGAACGTCTATGCCAATGCCCTCAACCGAGGGCGTGATCCCTGGGCCGAGCTGATCCGGCTACCACTCGAGCGAATCGCATACTGCCACATCGCCGGTGGCAGCATCAGCGACGGCAAATACCACGACACGCATACCGATCCTGTGCCCGAAGCCGTGCTGGAACTCCTTGCGCAGTTCACCGCCGCCGGTCACCATCCCGCGATAATGCTCGAGCGTGACGGAAACTATCCGCCGGCACTGGAATTGCTCGACGAACTCGATGCCATCGCCGACGCATCGGGGCTCGATCGCATCACCGCGGGCACCGATTGGTCACGCACATGAGCGCGCTCGGTGAGCGTCAAGAGGCACTGATTCGCGCACTGGTGGCAGGCGGCGAACTACCCGAAGGCTTCGACAAAGACGATGCTGCCGTTGTCTCGACGGCACTGCTCCGAAAGCGCGCAGGAGAAGTGGCGCACCACCTTCCGGTCGTGCGCCACACTCTCGGCGATCGCTATCTTCGGTTGTTCACAGCGTGGGCGGACGGACGGCCGAAGACGTCTTCGCACGCGGACGCCCAGGCTTTTGTCGCCCACCTCCAGGACATCGGCGAACTGCCTCGCTCGCCCTGGCATCAGAGGTTTCGAAGGCTCTTACGCAAGTGAGACAACGGCTTCGCTGGTGTACATGAGGAACGTCATCGATTCCTGGAAGTACAGCTCGACGGAGTTCGAATCGTGCGAGAGGTAACCGATGGACAGGTCCTGGCCCAGATGCAGTTCGTAGTCACCACCACGCGTCGACAGCAGGAAAGCGCCGTCGATGGCCGGGGCCCAGATGATCTCGCCGTCGAGAACGCGTCGCAGGTGCTCGCGGATGGGGTAGCCGTGATCGGAGGTCTCGTTGATCGCGGTGAACGCGTCGGCGTTCAGGAGCAATGAGTACGGTCCGTTGACACCGGCCAGGCGCAGTGACGTGATCGCCTGGCTGATGGCTTCCGGGTAGTCCTTGGCGTCGATGGGGAGCTTCAATTCCGGGTTGGAACCGCTCGCCCGCACGCCGGTAATGCTGGCTGCGGGGTATCCCTCGAAGATGGCGCGGTCCTCGGCGAACGCGATCTGCTTGGCGGCATCCTTGACCGGCTGCCAGTCGGAGTCCTTGGCGCCGCGTTCGACGTCGTCGATGGCCTGACGGCTGACGGTGAACGGGACCCGCAGTTCGATGACCGGCTGCGACTGACGAGCGTGTGCGATGACGCCGTCGGCCAAGGGATTGATCGGCACCTGATGTCCGAGCGGGATGGCCGCAAGATCGTCACCTGACGGGCCCTCCACGTCCACCACACGACGACCGGCGACGTGGCGCTTGAAGGTACGGCTCGCCTCTTCTTCGATCTCGGCCCAGGCTGCTGCCGAAATGGGTGCTAGGTCGCGGTGCAGGTTTGTCATTGCTGGGCACTCCTTTTGAGGCTGCCGATTCCGAGAGAACCGTCAGAGATGGGCGCTGTGAACGTCGCTTCGGGAACGAGCCTGGTCGGCGCGTCCGGGGGATCGTCGAGAAAGTCCGCCGTCGGAACGAAGAAATTGATTCCGGTGACGGCGGTGGAGAAATCGAGAATGCGGTCGTAATTGCCGACGGGATTCCCGATGAACATGTTGGTCAGCATCTGCTCGGTGACCGTCGGCGACGCCGAGTAACCGATGAAATAGGTACCCATCTCAGCGGAGCCGACGTGGCCGAACGGCATGTTGTCGCGCAGAATCTGGATCTGCTCACCGGATTCGTCTTCGATGACGGTGAGCGCGGTGTGCGAGTTGGCCGGTTTCGTGTCGTCGTCCATCTCGAGGTCTTCGAGCTTGGAGCGTCCGATGACGTTCTCCTGCTCCTCGACGGGCAGGGAGTTCCACTCCGACATGTCGTGGAGGTACTTTTGGACGATGACGTAACTGCTGCCCGCGAAGTCCGGATCCTCGTCACCGACGGTGACCGCGACGTAGGCGGCCTGCCCGGACGGGTTCTCGGTGCCGTCGACAAAACCCATGAGGTCGCGTTGTTCGAAGTACTTGAACCCGTGGACCTCGTCGATCACCGACGCGGCGCCGGCCAACCTGTTGGTCACGACCGTGGCGAACTCGAAGCACAGGTCCATTTGACGGGCCCGGATGTGGAACAACAGATCGCCCGGTGTGCGGGGAGCGTGGTGTTTGTCACCGGTCAACTCGACAAAAGGATGCAATTCTGCCGGCCGTGGACCCTCGAACAGACGGTCCCACGCATCCGAACCGATGCCGACGACGGCGGCCAAGCCACCGGCGGGAACCCGGAATCCGATCGAGCGTTGCAGCCCGGAAATATCCGCCAGAACGTCGTGAACTGCCTGCTCACCACCCTCGTCGATGGTGAAAACCAGGAAGATCGCAGCTTCGGTGAGCGGGGTCAGCAACGGCTGCGGTATCGCGGGAAGGGCCACTTCGGCCTCGTCGATCTCACTCGTTTCCGCCATGCAGACCAGTATGGACGATTCCGGCAGTCCCGGCATCAGTAGTGGGTAAGACGAGTGAAGGTGTCGCGTTACGGTGTCGCGGCCTGGGCGCCCGCGTCGAAGCCAGCCGGAATCTCGAAGATCTTTCCGTCGAACCCAGCGCGGTAGAGATGCCCGGCCGCGAATCCGGAAGTGCCACGCCCGTAGGTCAACACACTCGACGCCTGCAGTCCGCTGGTGAGCGAGCAGTACTGGCCAGGTCCGTCGATCCGCCACACCTCACCACTGATGTCCGTGGGAACGATTGCGCGATCTCGCGAGTCCAGGGTCAAACCATCTGGAGCAGAGAAGGTTTCGAGACCGCCGAGATCGACCAACGATTCCGAATACCCTGGATTGTCGACGGAGATGCGGCTGACACCCGGGTTTGCGAACGTGCGCGAGACGTAGAGCCAGCGATTATCGGCGCTCAGGGCGGCGCCGTTTGCACTCGGGAAAGTCGCCCACGCCGGGTCGACGGCACCGCCTGGGCTGACCTTACCGATCAACGAACCGAAATCGTTGGTGGCATAGATCGTTCCGTCGTGCGCGACGGCGAGGCCGTTTGCAGCGCTCAGACCACCGGCGATCGGCGTCACGGCACCCGAGTTCACGTCCACCCGCGCGACCGATGCAGCACGCGTCAGATCGCCGATCAGCACGCCGGCGTTTGCTCCGGTTCCCACCAGCAGTGAACCGTCCGGGCTCCACGCGAGTGCGCCCGCACCGCCGGGAACCGTCGCGATCGGAACTGCGGCCTGACCAGGCGCGTCGACGCGGAAGATTCGACCACTCACCAGGTCTGTCGTGTACAGGCGACCCTGCCCGTCCACGGTGACACCCTCGAGGGCCGCGCCCGGAATCTGGGCGCTGAGGATTGCGGGGGACGAGCCAGGGCAGGGCGGCGCGGCCGCGGCACCGGACACACCCAGAGCCAGAAGCGAACCGGCAACAAGAGCACCGGTGATACCTACCCGAATACCGCGATCGAAGATCCTGGTGCGCATCTGCGCAACGCTAGACCTTCGGCCCGATTTCGCCTAGAGCGACCGAAGGAAAGAGATCAAAAGTTCATTGACCTCGGTAGCACGTTCCTGCTGTACGAAGTGCCCCGCGCCGCCGAGAAGGTGCACACCCCGCAGGTCGGGGACGGTGTCCTTCATGCGGTCCAATGCCTTGGGGCCGCTCATCGCTATGACCGGATCCTCGGCGCCCGCCACGAAGAGCGTCGGGACGTTGACGTTCGCGCCGTCCAGATCCGCACTGCGTTCCCAATTGGCGTCGTACGCTCGGTACCAGTTCAAGCCGCCTGTGAAACCTGTTGCAGTAAAGGCCTTTACATAAACATCCAGATCGTCCTCGGTGAGCCACGACCACGGCAATGCAGGCGCCTCGGGCAGTACGTCGAGGTAGCCGTTTCCTTCGGACGGGTTCTTCCAGACGTCGAGGTACCGGTAAGCCCCGGAGAGGGCATGGAAGAGCCGCTGAAGAAACTCACGTGGACGGGCGTCGAGTTCGCGCTCCGCGACACCCGGTTCCTGGAAATAGTGAATGTGCAGAAAATGCTTGCGCGCCATCGCGGCGTAGATGGTCGAGGGTTTTGCGGGAAACCGGTCGGGCGCATAGGGGACCGCCAACGAGACAAGCCCCGCAACACGATCGGGATGGCGCAGAGCGGTGGTCCACGCGACCGGCGCGCCGAAATCGTGGCCGACGAACACCGCTTTGTCGATTCCGAGAGCGTCGAGTAGGTCGATCAGCCGGTTCGCGACGGCATCGTTGGTGTAGTCCTCGACCGCTTCGGGGCGGGTAGTGCCGCCGTAACCGGGCATGTCGAGTGCGATCGCCCGAAAACCCGCTTCCGTCAACGCTGCCGACTGATGCCGGTAGCTGTACCCGAGGCCGGGAAAGCCGTGACACATAACCACAGCTGCCCCAGAACCGGAATCGTCAATCTGCCAACGGAATCCGTCGACATCGATCGTCTTGACCGTCATGTCAGGCGGTGATCATGTCTTCCTGGTTCCAGAATGCACGCATCGACAGGATCTTTCCGTCGTCGTCGAAGGTCATGACGTCGATGGGTGCGATGGTCAGGGTCTGCTCGCCGAGCTTGGTGATCAGCGAGAAGTGGAATGCCGCTTCGTTTCCGGCGATGCGGAGGGTCTGAAGGTGAGCTTCCTGGTCGAAATTCTCGATCACGGAGTAGAACTCGAGAATGGACTCGCGGGTGGTGCGCACGTCGGTACCAACCGGGTCTTCAACGGTTGCACCCTCGGCATACAGGGCCACAACCTGGGCGGCAGTGCCCGTGGCAACTGTCTCGATGTAGGCGTCGACGGTCTTGCGGATTACCTCTGCGGACGGTGCCATGGTCTACCCCTCGTAGTTAGAACAGGTTCTAATTCTGAGGATAACCTACGTCTCTGGTCCACGGGTCAGGTTTCGAGCACCTTGCGCAGGCGAGCCTTCTTCCGGTTCTCCCGGACGATCCAGACGACATCGGCGTCATCCGACGCCTCCAGGGAGACGAATGCCGGCAGGGCATTCTCCGGATCAGCCGCGACCGCGACGCTCCAGCAGTATCCGAGCGCCTGCCGGAGAGTACGTGTGTCGGCGTCACGACGGGCATCAGCTGGTTGCGAGACGATCCACTCGGTAGCGTCTCGGCACACCTGGACGGCCAGCGCAGCGTTGGTCCTGTCCTTCAGCAACCGTGGCTCGCAGATCCCGGCAGCCGCTGCGCGCAGAGTCAATGGATGGGTGGAGCGTGCCCACTGCTCGATGATCGCCCGGAACAATTCCGGATCCGTGTCGCCTATCGCTTGAACGGCCATCGCGGCAGCTTCACGTGCACGCCACGAAGCACTGGTGGTCGCCTCCGTCAGACTGTCCAGAACAGCCTCGTCGCGTGAACGAACAAGGATGAATCCGAGCCCGACGATCCCACAGCAGCGGATGTATTCGTCTTCGGACTCCACCGCCTGCAGGATGTCGTCGTCATCGGCGCCGCGCGCGAACTCGAGCATGAGCGCGAGGTTCGCGCGCGGGCCGGGCAATCCTGAACGCTCCTGCAGATAACTCCACAGTTCATCGCCGTCCAGATCCGCGAATGTCATGGGAGTCCTGCTTTCTCGAGTGCGGGTGCACCCATCATTTCACCGAAGGCCCTCTCATGACGGGAGTTCGAAGCTCACTTGCTTGCGTCGACGCGCATAGAGGAATCCACCGACAAACGCGAGCACCAGCACTCCGGTCATCACCACGGCCAGAACGTTGCCGCCCAGAAGAAGCGGGAGGTTTCCGGCAATGGCGATCGCGAATCCGATGAGGCCGACGAGCCCCAGGCTCGGGGCAAGTTTGGTGTGCCAGAGGCGCTGATCGACCTTCGTACGATGAAAGAATACGAGAACGGCGAGGCACGTGAGCAACATGAGAGCCACGATCCCCACCGTCGCGACGCCGGCGAACCACGCGAAGATCTGTGTCACCGGATCCAGACCGATGACGATGCAAGCTCCGAGAAGCACTAGAGCACAGCAGGATTGCACCACCGACGCGATGTGCGGCGAACCATGCACGCGGTGCGTCCGCCCACCTGCACCCGGCAGAACGCCGGTGTTCGACAGAACAAAGATGTATCTGGCCAAGACATTGTGGAGAGACAGAACTGCGGCAAAGAGACTGGACACCAACAGAATTTGAATCAGATGGGCTGTCACCGTTCCGGCAAAGTCAGTGGCAGTGGTGATCAACATGCCGTCGGGATCGGTGCTCGCAATGTCCACTGCACCCTTGTCGCCCCACGCCGTCACGACCGCCCAACTGGAGAGAGCATAGAAGCCGCCGATGAGGATCAAGGCGGCGTATGTCGCTCGCGGGATAGTCCTCGCGGGATCCTTCGCCTCATCGCGGAAGATCGCCGTCGACTCGAACCCGATGTAGCCGGCAAGCGCGAATACCAATGCGACACCGGGGGATCCGGAGAAAATATCCGACGGAGAGAACATTGCCGTCGACGGACCTTCCGGACCACCGTCGGCGATGATGAAAGCGTCGAGTACGACAACGATCCCGACCTCTGCGATCAACAGGATGCCGAGCACCTTGCCCGACAATTCGATATGACGAAATCCCAGGACGGCTACCAGAGCCAACGAGGCGAGCGAGAAGATCCACCACGGCACTTCCGGACCACCGTAGGAGGTGATCAACGAACTCATTGCCGGGCCGAGGTAGCCGTACACCGCCAATTGCACTGTGCTGTAACTGACAAGCGCCAACATCGCACTGCCGACACCGGCACCACGGCCGAGACCATGTCCGACGTAGAGATAGAACGCGCCGGTTCCCGGGATGTAACGCGACATCGCGGTGAATCCGACGGCGAAGAGCAGAAGTACACCGGTGGTCACGGCGAAGGTCATGGGGAAGCCCGCACCGTTGCCACCGGAAATGCCCAGCGGCACAAGCCCACTGATCACAGTCAGCGGAGCGGCCGCGGCAACGACCATGAGGACTATCGAACCGGTACCCAGCGAGCCTCGTAGAGTTCGGTCATCGCCGGATGCATCATGTGAAGCATTGACGGAAGTATGGGTCATACCGGCGATGTTAGAACCATTGAAGTCGATTCGGGACCCAATTCACAAAACTTTTACTTGCGAAAAACGGGACGAACCGTCCGTTCGTCGCGCTCCCGTCAGCCTTCTTCCTGCAGCGCCAAGCGTTTGAGCTCGTCTTTTGCGTGCAGAATGTGACGTTCCATTGCCTCCGCCGCGCGAGCGCTGTCGCCCCGCTTGATCGCCTCGAAGATTTCCTTGTGCTCCACCCTCGAAGCCTCGACCTGGTCTTCGAACACGAGATGATCGACGGGGACGAACATTTCACCGCGAGCCTCGACCACAGCGGCCTCCAACCTGCTGTTTCCCGCCGCTCTGGCGATACCGCCGTGGAACCTGGCGTCACAAGCCCGGAACGATCCCCGACTTCCGGAAACCCCCAATTGCTCAATGGATTCGAGCAACTCGAGAAGATGACGATCGGTTCGCCGGACCGCCGCGAGGCTTGCCGTGCGCATTTCCAACCCGATACGGAGGTCGACGATCTCGTCGATGTCTGCTTCTCGCGCTTTCAACTGGCCAACCCAGTCTTCATAAGGCCTGGTCAACTCCGAAACGAACGATCCGCCCGTGGCTCCTCGCCGCACCTCGATGTATCCCATCGCCTGAAGGATTCGGACCGCTTCTCGCACACTGACTCGACCGACTTCGAGTTGCTGAGACAGTTCACGCTCGGACGGCAGGCGATCACCGGGGCTGAGCGCGCCGCTGTGAATGAGCAGTCGCAAGCGTCGAGCGATATCCTCCCCCAACGTCGGTGCACTGACCATGAATTCGATGGCCGGCAGCTTGTCGATCTGCACGTCTCGTACCCCCTACTCGGTGCCTGGACCGACACTTACGCTTCGTCTTGACCTACGAAATCGAACGCTCCCATTCGCAACTGTCCTTGAATAGATACAGCAGCGCGCGGCACTTCGAACCCGTTACCCCAACTTTACAAGCCAAACTCTAGCGAAAAGCCATTCAATGGTTCTATGCTCGCTCCTATGACCCAATTCACGATGACGGCGGAGGCACTCCCCGCCATGCCCCTGATCGGAGTCACCGGCCGCGTCGACCGCGGCGGGCCGTCACTACCCAACGTCGTCGGCGACGCGTTGATGGAAATGTTCTTCACCGATTTTCCCTCGAAAATCCGCGCTGCCGGTGGTCAACCGATCCTGCTGAGCATCCACAGTGATCCGCGCCGAATCGTCGAGCATCTCGACGCCCTCGTCCTCAGCGGTGGTTCCGACGTGGACCCCAGGCGATACGGCCGCACCCCCGGACCAAACTCCTCGATGATCGACCCCGCTCGGGACGAATTCGAGTTCGCCCTGGTCGATGCAGCCTGGGAAATCGGACTGCCGATCCTGGGTGTATGTCGAGGACACCAGGTCGTCAACGTCGCCCGCGGGGGCACTCTGATTGCCGACCTTCCGACCGACGCCGGTGAGGCACACAGCTTCTTCGGTTATCCGCGTTCGTACCGACCGCAACAGGTCGCTCTGGAATCCGGTTCCGTCCCACACAGTCTGTTCGGCAACAGCATTCACGTGAACAGCCTTCACCACCAAGCCGTGGACACCCCGGGGAGCGGGCTTCGGATCGTCGGACGCGCGCTCGACGGCGTCGCCGAAGCCATCCAGGCCGCCGATCGCCCCGTGGTGGGCGTGCAGTGGCACCCCGAATTCTTCGTCGAAATCGACCCGCTCTTCTCGTGGCTCGTCGACGCTGCAACCTCCCGTCGGACCGATTCTTCTCACCAGACCGATCATCACAGAATGGAAGACAACAATGTCACGTACGCATGAGAACAAGGTCGCCCTCATCACCGGTGCAGGTTCCGGAATCGGCCGCGGCATCGCGCTGCGTCTCGCCTCCGACGGTGCCCGCGTTGCGGTCGTGGACCTTCACATCGAAAGTGCAAAGGAGACCGTCGCACTGATCGAATCACAGTACGGCACACCTGCGCTCGCCCTCGAAGCCGATGTGCGCGACCGCGCCGCAGTGAGCGCCGCCTTCGAAGCGACCGTCGCCGAATGGGGACGCTTCGACTACCTCGTCAACAACGCCGGTCTGATCACGATGAGTTCTCTCGAGAACCTCACCGACGAAGAGTGGGACCTCGTCCTCGACGTCAATCTCAAGGGCATGTTCATCGTCACGCAGATCGCCACCCCGTACTTCCGCGACGGCAACAGCGGCGCTGTGGTGAACTTGTCGACGGTGGAAGCGGACGTGGTTGTGTCCTCCCAGGGCTTCGCCCAGGTCCACTACAACGCGTCGAAGGGTGGAGTGAAGATGCTGACGAAGGCTCTGGCCGTCGAACTCTCGCGGTACAACGTACGAGTCAACGCAATCGCCCCCGGGCCGGTACCGACCGCATTCCTGCCTGGCATCGACGTCTCCTCCGGCGAAGTTCTCGACTTCATGAAGTCCAGGCTCCTGGTGCCGCGCGTCGGACGCCCCGAAGACATGGGTGCTGCAGTCTCCTTCCTGCTGTCCGACGACGCCTCCTACATCAGTGGGGTCCAGCTGCCCGTCGACGGCGGATGGCTCGCCCGATGAAAGGCCGGCTCACCACGGCCGAGCTCGCCGAGTCCGACATCGACACCGTCCTCATCGCCGGTATCGACCTCTACGGGCGATTAATCGGCAAACGGGTCCCGACGCGAATTTTCCTCGGCAACATCGACGAGGGCCTGCACGTGTGCACCTGTGTGTACGCCTGGGATGCCAACCAGCGTATGGACAAACTGGTAGTCGACTACGCCGGCGGGCACACCGGCTGGCACGACTTCCGTCTGCGACCCGATCTGGGGACACTTCGACGTGCGTCGTGGCTCGAGTCCACTGCCATCGTCATCGCAGACTCGGTCGACGAACATACCGGCGAGCTCGTCCCGATCGCACCGCGCACGATCCTGCGCAAGCAGATCGACAAGCTCGAATCAGACGGCCACACCGTCTACGCGGCAACGGAACTCGAGTTCCACCTCTACCGGGGTACCCCCGACGCGTTGAGGCGCAGCGGATACCGAGATCTCGAACCCACCACCCTGGTGCCCTCTGATTACACCATCACCGCCGGCAACGCGATGGAACCCTTCTTCCGCAAGGTACGAACCGCGTTGGAGGAGAGCGCAATTCCCGTCGAAGTTTCACAGGTCGAATACGGCCTGGGCCAGTGGGAGATCAACCTCGAATACGGAACCGCTCTCGAGATGGCCGACCGCCATGTGCTCTTCAAGCAGGTGGTTCACGACGTCGCCGCGGCAGAAGGGCTCACGGCGACCTTCATGGCACGTCCGAGCACCGACGGCATGGGCTCGTCGTGTCATATTCACGCGTCCATGCGTAGCGACGACACCTTCCCGTTCCACGATGCGAACGCTGAAAACACGGCGAGCGCCGAACTACTGCACGCCGTCGGCGGAGTTCTCGAGCACTGCCCGGAACTCATGCTGTTCTACACGCCGACCATCAACTCGATGCGCCGGACCCGAGCCAGTCACGATTTCTCGGGGAACGGCTTGACCTGGGGTTTCGATAACAGGACTACCACCTGCCGACTCATCACCGGAGCGCCGTCCGCCAACCGTCTCGAAATGAGACTGCCAGGGGCGGACGCAAATCCATATCTCGCACTGGCCGCGGTCTTGGCATCGATGAACGACGGTCTGACACGAAAGCTCGATCCCGGCGCACCGGTACGACGCGACGGGTACAGCGACACAGACACACTCGAGAAGGTGAAGCAACAACCGCTGCCCGGCACACTCGACGAGGCGGCGCGTGCGCTCGAGGCCAGTGAGTTCGCACTCGCGGCGTTCGGCGCCGAGGTCGTGTCGCACTATGCGGCAGTCGCCAAGGACGAATGGGATTCCTTCATGTCCGCGGTCACCGACTGGGAACGCGAACGCTACCTCGACAACATCTGACCTACAAACGATTTCGCCACGAAGGACAGTCATGACCACTTCATGCTCACTCGTGCCCCAGAACAACACGATCGACGGAAACGTCGAAACACCGGCTATCGAACTCGGCGAATTCCTCACCGATCCCGACACCGGAGAGAAACTGCAAGCCCAACTCTCGTCCTCCACCGAACAGGTAGAGAGGGCAATCACCGCCGCGACAGAACTCCATCGATCGGGTGTCTGGACCCGTCGATCGGTAGCCGACCGGGTGCGCCTACTCGAGAGAACGGCTGAACTTGTCGAGGAACGAACTGCGGCGATCGCCCGTGAGGACTCCAAGAACAACGGTCTTCCGCTTTTGATCAGCACACTTTTCGCCGCAGGGCTTCCCGATCTATTCCGCAGTGCTGCAAGGCATCTGGAGAACTCCTCCGGGTTCGAGCAGCTGGCGTCAGGTGCACAATTACATCGGCTGGCTTGGGGCCCGACCGCTGTGATCGCACCGTGGAACGCACCGAGCTTCATCACCGCCAAGAAGACCGCATTCGCTTTGGCCGCAGGTGCTCCGGTCATCGCCAAGCCCTCCAACTGGGCACCGTCGGGTCCCAACGTGCTTGCCGAGGCGATCTCACGTGCCATCGCCGAAGTCGACGCGCCGAAAGCTCTGTTTCAGCTCATTCACGGAGACGGGGACGTCGGGGACCTACTGGCCACCGATCGACGAATCCGAGCACTGGCCTTCACCGGCGGTCGAGCAGCCGGCAGTTCAATCGCCGCTGCGGCTTCAACCGATTTCAAGGCGCTTCAACTCGAGCTCGGAAGCAACAACCCCGTGATCGTCCGCGCCGACGCCGACATCGATCTGACTGCCACCGCGCTCGTCGACGGGTTCACCAAACTCAACGGGCAATGGTGTGAGAGTCCGGGAAGCGTCTTCGTGCCGCCGCACCTTCACGACCGTCTTGTCGACGCAATACTCGACCGCACGGCTGAAATCGCGCTCGGCCGAACCGATGACGACAACATCACGATGGGTCCGCAGGCGAACGAGCCTCAACTCCAAAGGATGCGGGCGACCGTGGAGTTTCTCCGCGGCGTGGGCGGCACGGCCGTCTCGAGCACCCCTGTGCCGGACCTTTCCGGATGGTTCTTCCCCCCGACTGTGGTGCACGGGATCTCGTCGGAGCACACCAAGACGGAGACCTTCGGGCCGATCCTGACCGTGCACCGAGCATCTACCGACGAGCAGGCGCTGCTCGAGGCCAACGCTCTCGATACCGGCCTGGCCGGATACGTGTTCGGCGCCGACGTCGACGCCGCTCGTGAACTTGCGACCCGAATCGAGTGCGGTGAGAACAAGATCAACAGCACCAGCCTCCTGGACCTCGACGACCACTCGACCCAGAGTTTCTGGGGCGGAAGCGGTATCGGCGCACACGGCGACAAAGAGCTTCTCGACTTCTTCCGGGGATCGCGAATCGTCGGTGTCGATGCGCCCGGACTGCCTCTCTAAGCCGAAAGAGGTCGTGGGAATGGGTGAAACGACACGGGTTGGCACCATGGTCGTCGAATGCCATGACACCGCAGCAGTTCTCGCCCGCATTTCTTCGCTGGGGTGGAAGCTTGGCGTAGAGGTCGTCAGTCTGTCCACGTGGATGTCCGTGACATCGCCGGGAGTCAGCGGTATGTCAATTGCGTACCGTTGCCCGACAACGATTTCGGACGCCATGCTGATCAAGCGTCTCAACAAGATCGTCGGGATAGTCCGCATCAAGACGGACCACGGCCCGTTTGTTCCGGTGACCCCACAGGTCGGCCTACACGTCACCGCGACTTTCCAACGCGTCGATCCAGTCGCGCTGGTCGCCTACCGGCACGGCGCAACCGTGTGCAGTCAGGCGAACAACGTTCTGTCGGTTCAACTCACCACTACCCGATCGAACGCAGACACATTCGTCTCTGATCTGGCGCAGGTTGCAGAGCGTCCACTGCGGGGTGAGATCTCGCTGCAGAAGATTCATCTTGCATGACGTCGACGTGCCACCACGGAGATGTGCGGCTACGGGCGTTGGCCCGTAGCCGCACATCATCGCGTGATCAGTGAGCCGGTAGGAGGGACGTCTCCTGCGCCGCGCCGTCTTCTGCGCCGATCTGGACGATGTTTCGCGGCAGGAACACAGCTGCGATCGCACCGAGAACTGCTGCAGCAGCACCGATCAGGAACGCGATACGCATGCCCTCGTCGGTGTAGAACACAGCGCCCTCCATCGCCATCGCGATGTGCGAGTTCAAGACCGTGAAGGCGATGACGGGAAGCACTGCGGGGAAGATGCTCTGGAAGACCGCGACCATGCTCGCCGTGGTTGCCTGCAACTGCGGCGGCACTGCCTCGATGAGCAGGTTCGGAATGGAGGCGTAACCCATACCCATACCGACACCGAAGATTCCGGCAAAGATGATGAGCAGCGGCTTGTTGTCGTGAATGGTGGCCGTCAAGGTGAATCCGACTGCCATGAGGATCATTCCGATGATCATCAGCATGCGGGGTCGAATGTTGCGGCCGACCAGGAAGCCCACGATCAAGCCGCCGACCACCACCATGCCGCCAAGGGGCGCCTGGAAGATCGCGAATCCTTCTGCCGTGACGCCGAATCCGTATCCCAGGCCGAGAACTGCTGGCGTCATCACCATCATCGGCAGCAAAATCGTGAAGACTCCCGACGCGCCGTAGCAGAACCCGGCACCGACGGCGGTGAGCATCACCGAACGCTTGCCGAAGTAGCGCAGGTCGATCAAGGGCTCACGGATGGCTCGGGCAGAGGCAACCCACGCCACCAGCAGTGCGACGCCGCCGATCAGATAGGCCAGCGTCGAGCCGTTCTTCCAGCCCCAGGTCGGTCCGAAGCTGACGCCGATCAGAATTCCGGCGATGCCCGATCCGAGTAGTACCGCACCGATGAGGTCCAGCGAAGAACGCAGTCGTACAGCTGATTCCGCCGTCGAAGCGAAGATCATGCCGCCGAGCAGAACCAAACCGATGACGAAGAACCAGAAGATGCTCCGGAACCCGTGGTTGTCGATCAACCAACCGGTGAGGAAGGGCGCCGGAATAGCGATCAGGCCCATCCCGGAGGTTGCAATACTGACAGCCAGCGCAACGGTTTTCGGCGGAAAGACATCTCGAATGAGGGAGTAACTCAGGAAGAGGCAGGGAACGAGCAGACCAGTCAGGGACCGGCCCAGAATCAAGACGGCATAGCTCGGCGCAATCGCCGAAATGAAGGATCCGACCGCTGCGCCGGCGACCGCAAAGAGCAGGACTTTTCGTTTGCCGTACATGTCCGCGAGCTTGCCGAGCAGCGGAGACGCGACCGCCCCCAGCAGCAGGAACGACGTGAGCAGCCAAGCGCCCTGCGTTGTTTGATAATGCACCGAGATGGCGGGCAGTGCCGTGGAAATCATCATGTAGCTCACCGCGAGCATTTCGAGAAGAAGAACGATCGACGCCAGCGAGAACACCAGTCGCGGAGTCCACCGCTCCGGTATCGACGTCGATTCGGGCAGACTGGGAGACGAACCGTCGCTGTGGACATGAGACGCCATGGCTGAAGAATCCTTTCGGGACACCTGCGAATTCGATTGACCCCCTGCCGAATACCGTCGGCCGGGGCCTTGCGGGGAAGTGCAGTGGAACGACAGCTACCACTCACGGCAACGTGTTACCTGCATCACAGCCCTCGCGTCGAACGCGCGCTACAGAATGTTCCGCGGAGCGGGACAATCAGGACAACGACTGATTGGCACCCCGGATACAGCCCCAGATACGACTGTGCGCCGTTTCGGTAGCGGTAACTACCGAAACGGCGCACGTGCGCGAAGCGCCTACAGAACTATGTTCACCATCTTGCCCGGCACAACGATCACCTTGCGCGGTGCGTTGCCCTCGAGCAGAGCGACGATCTTCTCGTCGGCCAGGGCGATCTCCTCGACAGCCTTGCGATCGGCATCCGCCGGCACGCTGATGCGGCTACGAACCTTGCCGTTGACCTGGATCGGGTACTCGACGGTGTCCTCGACGAGCCACTTCTCCTCGACAGCGGGGAAGGGGCCGTGTGCAAGAGATTCCGTGTGTCCAAGACGTGACCACAGCTCTTCCGCGAGGTGCGGCGCCAGGGGAGCGAGCATCAACACCAACGGCTCGACGGCAGCACGGGGCGCGCCACCCGGGAACGCCTTGGTGAGGTGGTTGTTGTACTCGATCAGCTTCGCAGCGGCCGTGTTGTCGCGCAGCGCAGTGTAATCCTCGATGACACCGGAAATCGCCTTGTTGAGCGCACGCAGCGTCTCCTCACCAGGAGCTTCGTCGGTGACACGGGGCTTGCCGGTCTCCTCGTCGATGACGACGCGCCACACTCGCTGCAGGAATCGAGCAGCACCGACGACGTCCTTGGTCGCCCACGGACGCGAGGTGTCCAGCGGACCCATCGACATCTCGTACACACGCAAGGTGTCTGCACCGAACTCGGCGCAGATCTCGTCCGGCGCAACGGCATTCTTGAGGCTCTTGCCCATCTTGCCGTACTCGCGGTTGACCTCGGCGCCCTCGTAGAAGAACTTGCCGTCACGCTCGACGACCTCTTCTGCCGGCACGTAGACGCCGCGGGCATCGGTGTACGCGAATGCCTGGATGTAGCCCTGGTTGTAGAGGCGACGGTACGGCTCGCTCGAGGACACGTAGCCCAGGTCGAACAGAACCTTGTGCCAGAAGCGCGAGTACAGCAGGTGCAGCACCGCATGCTCGACGCCGCCGACGTACAGGTCGACTCCACCGGGATCGTTGGGGCCGTGCAGTTCCGGACGCGGACCCGTCCAGTACGCCTCGTTCTGCGGGTCGCAGAAGGCGTCCTGGTTGGTGGGGTCGATGTAGCGCAGCTGGTACCACGAGCTACCTGCCCACTGCGGCATGACGTTGGTGTCGCGGTGGTAGGTCTGCAGACCGTCGCCGAGATCGAGCTCGACGTTGACCCAGTCGGTCGCCTTGTTCAGCGGGGGAGAGGGCTCGGAGTTGGCGTCGTCCGGATCGAAGGA
Organism: Rhodococcus sp. AQ5-07; assembly: GCF_009707305.1. Taxonomy (NCBI): domain Bacteria; kingdom Bacillati; phylum Actinomycetota; class Actinomycetes; order Mycobacteriales; family Nocardiaceae; genus Rhodococcus; species Rhodococcus sp. AQ5-07. The sequence goes on from NZ_CP046099.1 coordinate 4,761,356, forward strand.
CACCGGTGCGTAGTCCTCGACCTCCGGAAGCACAACGGGCAGAGCCGAATCCGGCAGGGCGTGTGCGTTGCCGTCCGCGTCGTAGACGATCGGGAAAGGCTCGCCCCAGTAACGCTGACGCGCGAAGAGCCAGTCGCGCAGCTTGTACTGGATAGTGCCCTTGCCCTGGCCGCTCTCCTCGAGGCGGCTGATGACGGTCGCCTTGGCCTCGGCTACGTCCAAACCGTCGAGGTAGTCGGAGTTCACCAGCGGGCCGTCACCGGAGTACGCAGCCTCCGAAACATCGCCACCGGCAATAACTTCGAGAATTTCCAGTCCGAACGCGTTCGCGAACTCCCAGTCACGGTGATCGTGTCCTGGAACTGCCATGATCGCGCCGGTGCCGTAGCCGGTCAGCACGTAGTCGGCGATGAAGATCGGGACCTTGTGGCCGTTGACCGGATTGACGGCGTAGGAACCGAGGAAGACGCCCGTCTTCTCCTTGTTTTCCTGACGCTCCAGGTCGGTCTTGGCGGCAATCGACTTGCGGTATGCAGCAACAGCTTCCGCCGGAGTCGTGGCACCGCCAGTCCAGCGTGCGTCGACACCGTCGGGCCACTCGTCCGCGACGAGCTTGTCCACCAAGTCGTGCTCAGGAGCCAGCGTCACATAGGTGGCGCCGAACAGCGTGTCGGGGCGCGTCGTGAACACATCGACGCCGTATTGGCCTGCGGCAAAGGTAACTTCGGCGCCGTAGGACCGTCCGATCCAGTTGCGCTGCATCGCCTTGACCTTGTCCGGCCAATCCAGGTACTCGAGATCGTCGACCAGGCGATCGGAGTACGCGGTGATGCGCATCATCCACTGCTGGAGGTGCTTACGAAACACGGGGAAGTTTCCGCGGTCACTACGACCGTCGGCGGTGACTTCCTCGTTGGCCAGCACGGTACCCAAACCGGGGCACCAGTTGACCATCGAATCCGACTGGTAGACAAGGCGGTACGAGTCGACGACCTTTGCCTTCTCGGCGACTGTCAACGACGCCCACTCGCGTCCGTCTTCCAGAGCGCGCTCACCGGAATCGAACTCGGCTTCCAGCTCGGAGATACGACGGGCCTTGCCTGCAGCCTTGTCGTACCACGCGCCGTGGATCTGCAGGAAGATCCACTGCGTCCAGTGGTAGAAGTCGACGTCCGTCGTCGCGAGGCTACGACGCTCGTCGTGCCCCAGACCCAGGCGTCGCAGCTGGCGCTTCATGTTGGCGATGTTGGACTCGGTGGTCGTCCGCGGGTGGGTACCCGTCTGCACGGCGTACTGCTCGGCCGGGAGACCGAACGCGTCGTAGCCGAGGGTGTGCAGGACATTGCGCCCCTGCATGCGATGGAAGCGTGCGAAGACGTCCGTAGCGATGTATCCGAGCGGGTGACCGACGTGCAGGCCCGAACCCGAGGGGTACGGGAACATGTCCTGAACGAAGAGCTTGTCGGCGGGAACACCGTCGGGCGAGGAGAGCGGACCGACCGGATTGGGCGCGTTGAACGTGCCGTCCTCACTCCAGCGGTCCTGCCAGTGCTGCTCGATCTGGCCGGCGAGCTCCGCGGTGTAGCGGTGCTGCGGAGTTGCGTCGGCTGGTGAATCGGGGGACTGCGGAGACTCGGTCACTGTGGTCGCTATCTACTTGGCTGACGGAAATACCGATAACCAGGGTAGAGCCTGTGCGACCCGGGCATACCATCAACTCCACTCGCGCCTATCCTGTATGGGTGATCGTTGTCGCTGTGGTGCTATTCGTGCTCGCTGTCGCCGTCGGTGGAGTTGGTGTCGCCGGTCTGATCGGCAAACTCCCGCGCAACCGCTGGGCCGGTGTCCGCACCGAGGATTCCCTGCGGAGCGAGGAGTCGTTCGCCCTCGCCAACAAGGTGGCCGGTCCGACCATGCTCGCGGCCGCTGGAATGTTGGTCATCGGCGGAGTCGCAGCACTGACCATCGGCGGAGTCTTCGGCGTCGCGGTCGCGATCATCGCCGTCGTCGTCGCCGTCCTCACTGCCGGTTTCGGTGGAGGCATCGGCACCCGCGCGGCCGCCGCGCTCCCACAGCAAAGCGGATGCGGTAACGACTGCAACTGCGGCGGCCACTCCGAGCCTGCCGCAGACGAGCCGGTGGCGGAGACCCCCGAGGCGAAGGCGAACGCTGCCGCTTGCGGTACCGCTTCCTGCGGTGCCTGCGCGCTCAAGGATGCTTGCCAGCCGGCTCATTGATTCACGTGAAACATCGCGTGGTCGACCCGGCCGGGGTCGTATTCGGGCTAGTGGTTCCGCTGCTGTGTGCGGTCTTCGGCTTCGTCCTGACAAAACTTTGGGAGCCTCGCCTCCCGGAACAGATCGCGACTCACTGGACCACCACCTCGCCGGACGGCTTCTCCACCCCGTCGGCCAACGCATGGACCATTGCACTTTTGACACTGCTCTTCGGTGGCGGCCTGAGTGCGATTGCTGCTCTTGCTCCCGCGATGTTGATGATGCGTCGCTTCATGTTGGTTGTCGGGCTGAGCGTGGTCGGGCTCATCACGACAGTGAACTTCGCTTTGCTCTACACCCAACTCGATGTCGCCGATCCGTCCACGACGTCACTCCCGCTGTGGTCTATCGGTGTCGGCTTTGCAGTCGGCGGGGTGCTGGGGTGGATCGGCGCCTCGTTCCTGCGTGACTACCGCGTCCGCACTCTTGCCACGATCGAACCCTCGGCCGGGTTGCCGCGAAGCAGCTGCCCTCTACCTATCTCCGACGACGTCGGATTCAGCACCAAAGGCTCGGTGATCCTCACTGCGATCACTCTGGCGCCCGGAGTCATCATGGCGTTGGCGATGGGGTCACTCTGGCCGCTGTTCATCTTCGGTGCACTCGGACTGCTCGTCGTCAGCCTGGTTCGCTTCCGGGTGATCGTCGACGAACGGGAAATTCGGGTGATCAACATGGGGATGGCTGCGATGACCTACGGCATCGACGAAGTTGTCGGAGCCGACGTCGCGGAGATCAAACCGTTCGCGGACTTCGGCGGCTGGGGACTCAAGACCAAGGGTCGTCGTAACTACGGCGTTGTCACCCGCACCGGGCCAGCGGTGGTCATCACGTTCGCCGGTGGCGACCGACTCACGATCACGACACCGAAGGCCGAAGACATCGCCGGGTCCCTCAACCGATTGGCCGACGCCCGGACTCGGTAACCGCCGAACCTGACCCGATCGCTTCCTGAGTCTTCTCGAGATACCCGCATGCCGCCGCCCTGGCTTTGGTGACATCGCGCTCGGCGATGGCTTCGGCAACTCCCTGATGATGCGAAGACGTCAGCGACGGCGGATGAACGCCTTCGGTCACCTCGTAGGTGGCGCGGACCGTTTCGAGGATTCCGGCAAACAGATCGGTCAGAACCGGATTGTGAGCGGCATCGACGACGGCAATGTGAAACGCAAGATCGACGTCGACGAAGTTCTCGGCCGGCACGTCACGCTTGGCGGCCAGCTCACGAAGTATCCGAACGTCGTCGTCGCTACGACGCTCACACGCCAACCGGACCGCTTCCATCTCGAGCGCACGACGCACTTCGAAGACGTATTTCATCTCGTCCACGGACGCGTGCTTGCCGAGCAGTCCGCCGATGTCGGTCCGAGCGCGCACGAAGGTCCCTGATCCGCGACGGATCTCGAGGACTCCCGTCGACGTCAGTGTCTTGATCGCTTCGCGCACGGTGTTCCGGCCGACGCCGAGAACACTCATCAGTTCCGGCTCGGTGGGAACACGGTTCCCGACGGTCCAGGCGCCGTCGGAGATCTGCGCGCGCATCCAATCGAGGGATTGCTCGTACGCGGACTCCTTGCGAACAACGGTCATCTACTCATCCTCACAGCATTCGCGACGATCATTCCACTCACCTACGATACGTAGGACGACCCATGTATTTTCGAACTCTGTCATCAGGAGGGGCTTCCCACGTCCGCCACAGCTGTCGCCACCGATGAACGCACACGCCGCACCAATCGACACTTCTACGGCGTGGGCTACGTCCTCACCGTGATCCTTCTGGGCGCGAACATGCCCACCTCCGTCTACGGGCTGTATCGGACCGAGTTCGGATTCACGCCAACCATCCAGACGCTCATCTACGGCGTCTACGTCGCCGGCCTCGTTCCGGCGTTGCTGTTCTTCGGACCGCTGTCCGACGCCCTCGGCCGACGCACCGTGCTTCTGACTGCACTCGCGCTGAGCGTCGTCGGCACACTCGTTCTGGCATTCGCCGACGCGACTGTGTGGTTGTTCGTCGGACGCGTTGCTCAGGGAATCGCGGTGGGCGCGGCCAGTGCGGCGGGCAGCGCCGCATTGGTGGAGCAGGAACCGAAGTTCGATCACCGCCGGGCAGCGCTCGTATCGACGGTGACGGGCGCGTTGGGTGGTGCACTCGGACCACTCGTGTCCGGTGCGATCGCCCAGTACCTTCCGCAACCGCTGCGGTTGCCGTATCTGATCTTCCTCGTCGCGTTCATCCCGGCACTGATCGTGTTGCTGCTACTTCCGCGGATCGGGGACATCACACGCCCGAAGCGGTTCTTCCAGATGCCGCATGTTCCCGCCACCATTCGAGAAACGTTCTGGCTCAGCTCACTCGCCGTCGCGCTGTCGTGGGGCGCAGTCGGGCTCTTCCAGTCGGTGGTCCCGTCGTGGATGACCAGCCTGCTGAACATCGACAACCTCCTACTCGGCGGCGGAGCAGCTGCACTGGTCATGATCTGCTCGGTGATCGCGCAGCTCGGCGGGAGTCGTATGGACCCGCGGACGTCCGTCACCGCCGGCCTGGGAATCCTCGCTCTAGGAATGATCGGCCTACTCGTGGTCGACCTCGTCCCCAGCCTTGCGCTGCTGGGCGTCATCACCGTGGTGGTCGGCGCCGGGCACGGTCTGGCGTTTGCCGGCGGCATGAAACGCGTCAACGCCGCCGCCCGAATCCACGCCCGCGAGAGCCACGGCGGAGTCCTGGCGGCATTCTTCACCGTCAGCTACGCGGGACTGGCGATCCCGTCGATCATCGCGGGTATCGCCATCACCATCCAGGGAATGCAGACGGCCATCATCGAACTGTCGATCGTCGGGACGCTCCTGTGCCTGGCCGTGATGGGCTTCAACCTTCGTGGGGCTCGAGAGCCCGTCGACGCACGCCGTTATCCTTAGCCAGGTGAAGTTTCTCAGTAGGTTCTACATCGACGGGTTCATCCTCGGCATCATCATCGCCGGCGTGCTCGGAAGTGTGTTCCCGGTATCGGGTACCGCGGAGAGCATTCTGAACTGGGCCACCAAGATCGCCATCGGCTTCCTGTTCCTGCTCTACGGTGCACGGCTCTCGCCGCAGGAGGCGTGGAAGGGCGTCAAGCACTGGCGACTGCACACTGTCGTCCTTGCCGCGACGTTTGTGCTCTTCCCGCTGATCGGCCTTGCGCTGCGATTCCTGTCGCCGACCCTGATCAGTGACGAGCTCTACACCGGCATCCTCTACATGTGCCTCGTTCCGTCTACGGTTCAGTCGTCGATCGCGTTCACTTCGATCGCCAAGGGAAACGTCGCCGGCGCGATTGTCAGTGCGTCGTTCTCCAACCTGATCGGCGTCTTCGTCACACCGCTGCTGGTGGTTCTGCTGATGAATACAACGGGCCAGGCGACGGTCGACTTCTCGTCGATCCTCGACATCGTCGTGCAACTGCTGATCCCGTTCATCGTGGGCCAGCTGATCCGCCCGCTGGTGATCGGATGGCTGCAGAAGTATGCCGAGCCCACCAAGTACGTCGATCGCGGATCGATCCTCCTCGTTGTCTTCGCCGCCTTCAGCGAGAGCATGAAAGAGGGGATCTGGAGCACCATCACGATCTGGCAGATCGTGATCCTCACAATCGTGTGCTGCCTGATCCTCGCGCTGGTTCTCGGCGTGACCACTCTCGCGGGGCGCAAGCTCGGGTTCGACCTTCCCGATCAGATCGTCATCATCTTCTGCGGGTCGAAGAAATCCTTGGCGACAGGCCTACCGATGGCGGCCGTACTGTTTGCAGGCCAGCCCGTCGGCCTGATCGTGTTGCCGCTGATGATCTTCCATCAGATCCAACTGATCGTCTGTGCTGCGATGGCGCAACGCTTCGCGAATCGGGATCCGGTGAGCGTCAGCTAGCGAGCAACTCGTCTCGGGTCCCGTCGATGCAGCCACAACCGCCCTGCAGTTCAGCACAATCGATGGACAACGCATGGCGACTCGATGCCAGGTCGACGCAGTTCACGCCGGTGCATTCGAGTGATCCGTCCGCATGTCGCAGCAAAGAATCGTGGCAGTGATCGACATCCGAAACACAATCCGCGCACTGGATCTGACGCTCAGCGATCATTGCTGCCACCTCTCTCGAAAACGATGACACAGGAATATCATCGACCTCCGACAGATCAGTTTCGTTCCACTTCGATGGGATGGCTGGCCAGCATTGCCACGGGGAGCGGTTGGCGTCGTAGCACCCGTGCCCAGACATCGACTCGGGGCGGCGTAAGCACATCGGACGGCAGTGAGCTGATCACCATCCAGTCTTCACGTTCGAGCTCCGAATCCAGCTGCCCCAGAGTCCAACCCGAGTAACCGGCAAAAATGCGGATCCCTTCGACCAGAGGAGCGATGACCTCCGGGTCCGAGTCCAGATCCACCATGACAACTTTGCCGTCCACCCGCCGCAGGCCGGCGACGCCGTCGATCCGTGCACCGTTGCGAGCGATACCCAGGCAGAGCGCGGAGTCACGCTTGACGGGTCCACCGATGTACAGGGCGGAAGGATGCGCGGTCAGCGGTGACCACTGCGGCAACACGTTCTGCACGGCCGTCTCACTCGGCCGATTGACGATGACGCCAAGGCTCCCGGCGTCGTTGTGCTCGATCATGTAGATGACGGTGCGGCGAAATGCAGGTTCCGTGAGATCGGTCGACGACACCAACAAACTGCCCGGACGAACCTCCGGTTCTATCCAGGCCATTCGATCCTCGGGTTCTTCTGCGTGCGCCACAAAGACATCATCTCACCGACAACTGCGTGCGGAGGAACGAGACACAGGCGTGTTCAGGTCAGACCCGCCACATCGGCAAGTAGTGCCAGATGCCGCTCGAAAATCTCACTCGCATCGGTGAACGTATCGCTTCCGTACTGCCCGAACACCTCGAAGTTCACCGAACCGAACAGCGATACCCAGACGAGAGTTGCGCGCACCGCGGCATCCGGCGGCAGTTCGGTGCCCAGTTCTTTCCGCACTCCCTCGAGGTCCGTTGCCAGCGTGTCACTCAGGTCCGGGCCCTCTCGCACCGTGAGTGCACCCGCGCGATGGGCGGCGTCGATGATCCCGATCAGCCGGGTCACGACGAGGGTGCCAGGGCCGGTGGTCTGCTCGCCCGGAGCGTCGTAACCGGGGACGGGGCTGCCGAACAGCAATCCGTATCGAGCCGGCTCCCGGATCGCCCAACTCCGGACGGCACGCCCGAGAGCAATGAACTGTCCGCGAAAATTTTCTGCTGCAACGGCATTCACGGCGGAGTCCACTTCCGCGCCCAGTTCCGTGTACCCGTCCACCACCAGCAAGGTCAGCAGTTCGTCGCGACTGGCGACGTAGCGGTACACCGCTGAGGACACGACTCCTAGATCACGCGCGACGGCCCTCAAGGACAACGCGGCGGCGCCGACGGCAGCAAGATGCTCGCGTCCGATCCGGGTGATGTCCTGCAGCGTCTGTTCGCGCGCCCGCTCACGGGGAGTCCCAACCATGAGTCCATCTTGCCCCATGACCGAGAGCAGTATCAACAAAAGAGAGCACTGCTCTTGACAGCGCTGAGGCGCGGGTGCATTCTTGAAAACGAGAGCAGTGCTCTCAGTTCACCCGAAACGAGAAGGAGCACACCATGTCGAACCTCGAAATCGTCACCGGAGCAGGACCCGTCGGATCCGCCGTCGCGCTACAGCTCGCCGAGCAGGGAATCAACGTCCGGCTCCTGACCAGGTCCGGCAGCGGGCCCGAGCACCCGCTGATCGACCGCCGACGCGTCGACGTCTCGGATTCCGAGGCCCTGCGCTCGGTCAGCGAGGGCGCCACGGCCATCTACCACTGCATCCACGCCGCCTACAACGCAGCCGATTGGGAGCGGGAACTCCCGGCGGCCGAGAAGGTTGTGCTCGACGCGGCCGCATCCATCGGAGCCGTCGTGGTCTTCCCCGAAAGCCTCTACGCCTACAACTCCGACACCCTGATGACCGAATCCGATCCACGCAACGCCACCGGCGGCAAGCGCGGAGTGCGCACCGCGCTGCTGCGTGCCCGCGAGGCCTCCGCAACACCCACCGTCAGCGTCGTGGCCTCGGACTTCTTCGGTCCCCGCGTCCGCACCGCCCACGCCGGCGAGCGCATGGTTCCGAAAGTCATGGCAGGTAAGAAGATTCGTGTCATCGGTTCCGCAGACCAGCCGCACTCCTTCACCTACATCCCCGATCTCGCGGCGGCGATGATCGCAGCAGCACACAACCCCGAACTCTGGAACTCCGTCATCCACGCACCCACCGGCCCCGCGCTCACTCAGCGCAAGATCGCCGAGGCCTTCGCCCGAGCCGCCGGGGCGTCCCCCGCCAAAGTGGGTGTCCTGCCCGCCTGGGTGCTCGACGCCGTCGGCAAGATCAACACCGACAGCCGCGAACTCGCGGAGATGAACTACCAGTTCACCAAGCCGTTTGTCATGGACTCGAGCGCCAGCGAAGTGCTGCTCGGACTCTCGCCGACGCCGCTCGATCAGGCCGCCGAAGAGACCGTCGCGTGGTGGCGCGCGGAACAGGCTCGCACCGCTGCTGCCTGAAGTGGCCGCACACGCTACGCGGGTGCGTACCGCCAGGAAAGTCCGCCATCACCGAGTCCCGCTACCCAGCCACCACCGAAAGGCCGACCCGTTTCCAGGGAATCTACGAGATCGGCGAGCAACGCGCTGATCGAAGTCCACTGCGGTTCGGCGGCGTCCGCGTTCTCACGGGCATACTCGGTCACACAGCCTGTCAGCTCCCCTTGCCTTGTGTCGCAGAATAATTCGTATCCGTCGCGGCAGGCGAAGGTTATGTAGTCCGGAAGAAACTTTCCGATCGAGGTTCCTGCCGGCTGAGTACGGTCCGACAATGAGGGAACACTCTCCGGGACATCTGGCAGCTCGTACACCGCCGGGGCTCTGCGGTGATTGGCCAACAGCTCGTCCAGATTGAGCATGTCGTGTTGGGGAAGGAACTGCATCCAGGCGCCGGGGGCGAAGCCGTTCTGGACCGAGTAGAGGTCTTTCAATTCGGTTGGCCACGCGATTCCGCTCAGTGCCTCGACCCGGTCGATTTCCGATTGCGCGGCGCCGGGCGCGAACGCATCCAGTGCTTGCGGAAATCCGTTCTCGGAAAACCAGGCGGCGATCCGTTCCCATTGCCGGCGCACTGATGTTGGTTCGGTCACGCTGTGAGCGTGGATACCCTCAGTCGCTTTCTGTTGCACGCCTCCTGGTCGTGGGGGGATCGTGAGGTGCCTGTCATCGCTGTAGACGTCCCGTACTTCGACCTTGTCGCCTGACTTGAAGAGATGAATCGGCTCGAATTCCGCGACGGGCCAGATCTGGATGAAAGCTTCAGGGTCGGCTTGATCAAAGTCCCGGCCGCGCACCGAGGCTCGGATGCGGTAGAGGCCAATCGGTAGGCGCTCGAGGAATCCGAACTCGTGGACCCGTTCGCCTGTCAATCGAAGTGGTGGCAGACCAGCAACAACGCTCTCGAGCGTGCCTTCTTCGATCGTCTCCCAATCATCGAGAGCGGGAATTCCCGGGTCCACATCCAGCGTGTCGACGGTGATCCGGACCGGGCCTTCGGTCGAACTCAACGCCAAGCGAGCGACAACGGGACTCAAACCGATGACCTTGCCGTAAGTGTGGACATACGGTTCACGAGGTCGCGGACCGAGAACCAGAACCGGAACTTCGAAATCGACTTTCGCCGTGGTAGCCATGTCGTCATTCTCCAGCAGTCAACTCTTGACGCAAGAACGGAACGGGTGTTCACTTCTTCACATGGCCTATCGCCGCACTCCGGCAGTACAAGAAAGACTGGACGCCCAACGCGCCCGACTGCTCGACGCGGCCACGACGGCAGTGGCAACCCACGGTTATGCGGGCTGTTCCATCGCCGCGGTGGCCAAGAACGCCGGCGTCGGCACCGGGACGCTGTATCGACATTTCGACGGCAAGGGTGAATTGTTCGCCGAGGTGTTCCAATCAGTCTGCAGCCGTGAGGTATCCGCGGCCCGGGACGCCGGAGACAATGCCCGAAGTCTGGAAGGCAACCACCGCTCCGCGGTATCGGCCTCGGTTCGAACCTTCGCCGAACGTGCCATGCGTGCACCGGTTCTCGCCTATGCCCTGCTGGTGGAGCCGGTGGATCCACTCGTCGACGAACAGCGACTCATGTTTCGCGAATCGTTCCGCGATTGCCTGGCCACCGCAATTCGCTCGGCAGTCGACACCGGTGAGATACCTTCGCAGGACGCCACTCTGACGGCAGCGTGCATCGTCGGGGCAATCGGCGAGGCCCTGATCCTTCCGCTGCGCGGCGGCACCACGGATCCCGCTGCGATCGACGCCATCCTCGCCTTCACCCTTCGATCGTTAGGGAGTTTCGATGACACCCACGCATGAAGTCACCAATCAGGTACCGCCCCTGATCGATTACGACGCAGCCGAATACGCGCCGATCCTCGAGGCACTACACCGCGAGGAAGCTTCGGACGCAGCCGAAGAGGTTCATCGCGTCGGGGTCCGCGCCGGCAGCGCGCAAGCTCAGGAGTGGGGCGACCTGGCCGAGGAGCACCCACCTGTCCTGAGAACCCACGACCGCTACGGCAACCGCATCGACGAGGTCCGCTACGACCCTGCCAATCACCAACTCATGAGCACCGCAGTGGAATTGGGACTGCACGGCGCTCCGTGGGTTGACCCGAATCCACACGCACACCTCGTCCGCGCCGCGAAGATGGCCGTGTGGGGTCAAACCGACGCCGGCCACGGCTGCCCCATCTCCATGACGTACGCCGTGATCCCAGCGCTGCGGCACAACGCGGATCTTGCCGCTCAGTACGAACCCCTCCTGACCACCCGCCACTACGATTCGGCGCTGAAAGCTCCCCTCACCAAACCCGGATTGATCGCCGGAATGTCGATGACGGAAAAACAGGGCGGTTCGGACGTGCGTGCCGGAACCACAAGGGCAGTGCCACAATCCGACGGTAGCTATCTCCTGACAGGCCACAAGTGGTTCACCTCCGCACCGATGTCGGACGTGTTCCTCGTCCTCGCCCAGGCGCCGGGCGGTCTGTCGTGCTTCTTCCTTCCTCGGGTCCTGCCGGACGGCTCGCTCAACAACATGTACCTGCAGCGTCTGAAGGACAAGTTGGGAAATCATTCCAACGCGAGCAGCGAGGTCGAGTACCGCGACGCTCTCGCGTGGATGGTGGGCGAGGAAGGCTGGGGCATGCGCACCATCATCGAGATGGTCAACATGACCAGGTTGGACTGCACGATCGGCACGGCCACCGGCATGCGCGTCGGCACTCTGCAGGCAGTTCACCATGCGAATCATCGAAGTGCGTTCGGCGCCAACCTGATCGACCAACCTTTGATGCGCAATGTTCTCGCAGATCTGGCGGTGGAATCGGAAGCGTCGACTACCGTCGCGATGTGGCTGGCCGCGCTGACCGACCGCGCAACGTCGGGCGATGCCCACGCGAGCGCACTACGACGCATTTCATTGGCCGTGAGCAAGTACTTCGTCTGCAAGCGCGGACCGATCCACGCTGCCGAGGCACTCGAGTGTCTGGGCGGAAACGGATACGTGGAGGAATCCCGGATGCCGCGCCTCTATCGCGAGGCTCCGCTGCTCTCGGTGTGGGAAGGGTCGGGCAACGTCGCGGCGCTCGACACTCTGCGGGCGATGGCGAAGCAACCCGAAACGCTGCAGGTGTTCTTCGACGAACTGAAACAAGCGAGTGGCGTGGACGCCCGCTTCGATCAGACCGTGCGGGATCTCGAGGTGGCATTCGGCGATTTCGACGACATCGAATACCGGGCACGAAAGATCGTCGGTGACATGGCACTCGCACTGCAAGCCTCGCTGCTGCTCCGCTACGGGCACCCCGCGGTGGCCGACGCATTCTGCGCGAGTCGGCTCGGAGATAGCTGGGGGAGCGTGTTCGGAACCCTGCCGAGGGGGATCGACATCGCGCCGATCCTCGAGCGGGCCACCGTCAAGATCGGCGCCTGACCCACCCACTACAGTTTCCGCTTATGAACCGAGCCTCGAACCGCCGCGAGGCCTGGCAGCGCGTACTGCACACCCTGCGTGAATCACCCGGCCTGGGAAGGCTGGCGCTCGTCCGCTTTTCCAGCCAGTTCGGCGACGGAATGTTCCAGGCCGCGCTCGGCGGCGCAATCCTCTTCAACCCGGAACGTGAAACCGATCCGGTGGCGATAGCGGCCGGCTTTGCCGTACTGCTCCTTCCCTATTCGGTGATCGGCCCCTTTGCCGGCGCTCTGCTGGATCGTTGGGACCGCCGCCTGGTGCTCCTGTGGGCGAGTGTGCTCCGCGGGCTCTTCATCCTGACCACCGCGGTGCTGCTGGTCGCCGGCGGCGGTGACACTCTGTTGTTGACGTGTGCGCTTGCTGCGATCGGGGTCAGCCGCTTTGTCGGGGCAGGCGTATCCGCAGCCCTGCCGAAGGTCGTTCGACAATCGTGGCTGGTGGCAACCAATTCCGTTCTCACAACGGCTGGTTCGGTGGTAGCCGCTCTTGGTGCTTCGGCAGCGGTGGCGATCATCGGCGTGATCGGCGCGGGGGATCGAGCGTCAGGCGCCGCCGTGGCCATCGCAGCACTGGGATCGGTGATCGCAGCCCTCGCCGCGGCCAGGTTCACCGCCCGCTCACTTGGTCCAGTGGCCGACGAAGTGATTCGTGCCAGCGCCGTCCGTTCGGTAACGGCCGGACTGCGCACCGGGGCAACCGCTGTCTGGGAGGCGCCTGGCGTCACCACGGCAATGATCGGGATCGGAGCGCACCGCATCTGCTTCGGCATCAACACCCTCATCATGGTGCTGGTCCTACGCGACACCTCGAACGGCTCCCAATTACCTGGAGGGATGGCCGGATTCGGCGTCGCCGTCGGTGCAACGGCCATCGGAATGCTGATCGCGGCATTGATCACACCGTTCCTCATCCCGCGGATCGGTCGCTCAAGGACGATCACGTACGCCCTGGTGTGCGCGGTGGCCGTCCAGCTCGTCTTCGTAACCACCCTGACGCAGGGATCGCTGCTGATCGCCGCCTTCCTGCTCGGCATCGCCGGGCAGTCCGTGAAACTCAGCGGCGACGCGGCCATGCAGATCGACATCGACGACGACCGTCGTGGCCAGGTATTCGCCTTGCAGGACACCGTGTTCAACGTCGCGTTCATCGGTGCGATCGCGGCAGCGTCGACGGTGATCGCACCCGACGGCAAGAGCGTCGGCCTGGCCCTTGCCGGCGCGGGTGTCTATGCCGCCGGTTTGTCAGCGGTGCTGCTCAACCGCAAGAAACGAGAAACTAGCCCTGCTGGGTAGCCCACCACTTCAGCAGTTCGGCTTCGGCCTCGTCACGCTCGAGCGGGCCGCGATCCAGACGTAGTTCCTTGAGGAACGTCCATGCCTTGCCCACCTGCGGGCCGGCCGGGATGTTGAGCAGTTCCATGATGGCGTTGCCGTCGAGGTCCGGACGCACGCGAGCGAGGTCTTCCTGCTCCGCGATGCGCGCAATCCGCTCTTCGATGTCGTCGTATGTGGCCTGCAACTGCGCGGCGCGGCGCTTGTTACGCGTGGTGCAGTCGGCCCGGACGAGCTTGTGCAGCCGGGGGAGCAGCTCGCCCGCGTCGGTGACGTACCGCCGCACCGCGGAGTCGGTCCACTGTCCCTTGCCGTAGCCGTGAAAACGCAAGTGCAGGAACACGAGCTGCGAAACGTCGTCGACCATCTGCTTCGAGAACTTCAAGGCACGCATGCGCTTGCGCACCAGCTTGGCGCCAACCACCTCGTGGTGGTGGAAGCTGACGCCGCCGCCCGGTTCGTTGCGCTTGGTGTCCGGCTTGCCGATGTCGTGAAGCAGTGCAGCCCAACGCAATACGAGGTCGGGATCGCCTTCTTCGAGATCGATCGCCTGCTGGAGCACGGTGAGGGAGTGCTGGTAGACGTCCTTGTGTTGGTGATGCTCGTCGATCTCGAGCTTCATCTGCGGAACCTCGGGCAGCACGTATGCAGCCAGTCCGGAGTCGACCATCATGTTGATGCCGTCCACCGGGTACATGCCCAGCATCATTTTGTTCAGCTCCACCTGCACACGCTCGGCGGTGATCCGCTCGATCTGCGACGCCATCTCCTTGATGGCCTCGAAAACGCGATTGTTCAACGTGAAACCAAGCTGCGAGACGAACCTGGCTGCGCGCAGCATCCGCAGCGGATCGTCGTTGAACGAGTTCTCCGGCGCCGACGGCGTATCGAGTTCCCCGGCCAGCAGGGCGTCCATGCCGTTCAGCGGATCGACAAACGTGTAGGAACCGTCCGCGCCGATCTTCATCGCCATCGCGTTGACGGTGAAATCGCGGCGCACCAGGTCGTCGGCCAACGTCGTTCCGTACTCGACTATCGGATTACGTGAGACACGGTCGTAAGCGTCGGCCCGGAAGGTCGTGATCTCGATCTCCTGGCCGTGTTTGATGGCGCTGATGGTCCCGAACTCGATGCCGGTGTCCCACTGCTTGTCCACCCAGCCCTTGAGCAGAGCCTGAACCTTCTCCGGCCTGGCGTCCGTCGTGAAGTCCAGATCGCCACTGAAGCGGCCCAGGATCGCGTCGCGAACACTGCCACCCACCAGGAACAGCTCGTGACCGGCCTCGGCAAAACGCTCACCGAGCGGGTTCAACACGTCGGACAACGTGCCGAGCGTTGCAGTGGCGTCGGCAAGCAGTCGTAGGCGGCGATCAGCGTCGGAGGTAGGGACAGTCACGTGAAAGGAGCTTACTTAAGGTGCGCAAATAGCAGAACGCGCATACGAACGCGATAGACCGCTTTGCGCGGGTTACCGGGCAACGCTGCAAGGCCAACTAGTATCGATGAGGTGTCTGGTGCCGAACGAACAAACAGGAGTCGCCGCAACCCGCGGCGTCGACCTGCCGTCGGCAACCCCGATAAACCTTTGATGCGAACCGTCCGTGAAACTTCTGCGGGCGGCTTGGTCGTCGATGGCTGGGGCGGACCTCCCGAACGCCTCTGCGCTGCACTGATCGGCCGAACCGACCGCCGCGGACGCCTGCTCTGGTCGCTACCCAAGGGCCATATCGAGCAAGGTGAGACGGCCGAACAGACCGCAATGCGTGAGGTCGAAGAAGAAACCGGTATCCAGGGAACCGTCCTGGCACCGCTGGGCAGCATCGACTACTGGTTCGTGACCGAAGGTCGACGCGTCCACAAGACCGTGCACCACTATCTCCTCCGCTTTCTCGGCGGTGAACTCTCCGACGAGGACATCGAGGTCACCGAAGTCGCCTGGGTGCCGCTGACGGAACTGCACAAGCGACTCGCATACGCCGACGAGCGCAAGCTGGCCGAACTTGCATCGCAGATGATCGCTGAAATGCCGCGACCTGAAATGCACCGACCTGAAATCCCGCGAGTACAGCACCCGAAGGAACCGGACGCCGGATGAGAATGGCTCTGCGGCGGGCCGGTGTGGCCGCTTTGGTGATGGCCGCTGTCGGTTTCGGGCCCGCGACGACGGCCGTCTCCTGGGCCGCTCCGTCCAGCCAGCCCAGTGAGCGTGCACCGGCGCGAAACACCAACGATGCCAAATTTCTGCAGCTGACCATCGACTCCACCGCACCGACCACCGTGACGACAACCAGCGACCGCAACGTCGTGGTCAAGGGCACGGTGAAGAACGTCGGTGACCGTCCCGTCGAGGACGTCGGAGTGAGGCTGCAACGCGCTCCCGCGATCGACTCCAGTTCGGACGTGCGCGCAGCACTCGATTTCGACCAGGCTGTTTTCGACACGGTCGGCGAATTCGACACCGTTGCCACCACCCTCGACACCGGCCAGTCCAAGCAGTTCACACTCACCTTGCCGCTCCGGAGCACAAACGGGTTGTCTCTCGACATCACCGAACCGGGCGTCTACCCGATGCTCGTCAACGTGAACGGCACCCCGGAATACGGCGGGGCCGCCCGACTCGACGACGCACGCTTCCTGCTCCCAGTGCTCGGTGTGCCGGCCGCGGCCGAATCGAACGCCACATCCGGAACACCCAGTTCGTCGGCGACGGCCGTCGTTCCCCCCGACACGTCCGCCCCGATCGGCGTCACGCTCATGTGGCCGCTGGCCGACGCGCCACGACTCGTCGGCGGAATCCCGGGCGCGGTCAACGAGCCCGTGCGCCTGATCGACGACGAACTCGCCACCGAACTTTCCGACGGCGGGCGCCTGGACGCGTTGGTCGATGCGGTGGAGAACGCCACCAAGCCCGAGAGCGACACCGATCGCCGCGTCACGGATGCGCTCTGCCTGGCAATCGACCCCGACCTTCTGATCACCGTCGAGAACATGACTCGCGGATACCTCGTGGCCGACAACTCGTCAGATCCCACCGGACCGTCGCACGAAGGCCGTGGCAGCGACGCCGCCAACCAATGGCTCGGCCGGGTGAAGACCCTCGCGTCCTCGATGTGCACTACGGCGGTTCCGTTCGCGCAGGCCGATCTCGCCGCGGTCACCTCGGTGGCCAATCCGGAGTTGACGGCTACCGCGCTCGCACGCCCGGCAGACATCGTCGACAACATCCTCGGCGTGACGTCACTGCGAGATTTCGTCTGGCCGGATTCGGGTGTCCTCGACTCGGCCACCGCAGAGGTGCTGAGCGTGAATCCCACCACAGCGATGGTGGCTGACACCTCCGTCGACTCGGCAGCCCCGCAACTGTCGTCGCGGATAACCGGCTCACTCGACGCGCTTGCGTTCGACACCTCGGCAGCCGCAGCCTTGGCCGCCACCGGCTCGGAGCCGCAGGTCCCGTCGTACATCCCCGACGACACCGCGCCGACCATCGACATCGAATCGCGCAGCGCCCGGCGTCAGGACGCGCTGGGAGCGATGGCCTGGGCCGCGCTGACGCCGACCTCTCTGCCGCGCAATCAGATTTTCGCGCCGCCGCAACTGTGGACCGCGGACAGCAACGACGCCACCGCCGTGCTCTCGATGCTCGCGACCCTCATTCGCTCTGGCCTCGCCTCACCTCAGGCCCTGCCCGCACTACTCGGCAGACAACCGGGGGCCACTGACGCCGCCACGCTCGACTACCCGGACCGAGCCACCCAGGACGGTCCGCAGACGTCCGTCGTCGAGACCGCAACCACCCAACTTCCGCGTATCGACGGGCTCGAAGCATCGCTCGTGGACGATCCGGCGGCTTCGCTCACCCCCCGGGGATTCACGGCACCGCTCCGCGAAGATCTACTTCGCTCGATGACCTTGGCGGATCGCCGCAACGTCGACTCCGCATCGGTCAATCGGGCGGAGCGGGCTGCGACCATCCGCGCCGACAACGTCACCGAAGCCGTCGACGGGATGTACCGGGCCGTCAGTGTGGTGTCGCCGGGCGGCGTCTACACCCTCGCGTCGGGGCAGAGTCCGCTCCTGCTGGTGGCGCGCAACGAGTTGCCCATCGCCATCAACGTCGACCTGCGTGTGGAAGCCCCACCCGAGATGCAGATCAGTGACATCGGTCCCAAACAGCTGCCGCCGCGAGGTAGCCGACAGTTGACTGTGCCCGCGGAAATGAACGATTCTCGCAAGCTGGAAGTCAACTTCTCGCTGACCACGACAGATGGCCGCCAATTGGGTACGCCGACCAGCGTGACCGTACGGTCGAATGCGTACGGTCGTCCCCTGGCCGCCGTGACGGCGACAGCGGGAGGGTTGCTGCTGTTCCTGGCAGGGCGACGGCTGTGGCATCGATTCAAGGGTCAGCCGGACCCAGCAGATGAAGGGTACGAACGCTCATGACCGGGAATCCACCCGAGGAGGGTCGCCGCTCGGCGATCACCCGCAAGAGTGCCACGACCCGTTCGCATCCTCGGATGCCACCGTGGGAGCGCGGCTACCCGATTCAGCCGGTCAACCCGGACGCACGTTTCGACGACGCACCCACCATGACCATCCCGGTGATCCGCGACTATCCCAGATATCGCGAAGCCGAGATGGAATTCGCCGATCGGCAGGCGACAAAGTCGGACGAGTTCGATACCGACGCGCACGCCCTGGTCGGTGATCGTAAGGAGACGAACTCCCGCCTCCTCGCGGCGACGGGTTCCATCGCGATCGCGACGCTGACGAGCCGCATCACGGGGTTCGCCAAGCAGTTGATGATCCTGATGGTCCTCGGCCCGGCCATCGCCAGTTCGTTCACCGTGGCCAGCCAGATCCCGAACATGATCGCGGAGCTCGTCTTGGGCGCCGTTCTGACCGCGATCGTCGTCCCCGTGCTGGTCCGCGCCGAGCGGGAGGACGCCGATCACGGCGAAGCGTTTGTCCGACGCCTCTTCACGGCGTCGCTCGTCCTACTGGGCATGGCCGCGCTGCTCGCGACCCTGGCAGCGCCCGTACTCACCAAATACGTCTTCCTGTCCGAAGACGGCAAGGTCAGCACCGACCTGACCACGGCGCTGTCGTATCTACTTCTGCCGGCGATCCTGTTCTACGGGCTGTCGGCACTGTTCACAGCGTTTCTGAACACCAGGCAGATCTTCAAGCCCGGAGCCTGGGCTCCTGTACTCAACAACGTCGTCGTCCTCGTGGTGCTCGTGGTCTACCGCCTGACTCCGGGCGAGATCTCGCTTGATCCGGTCTCGATGGGCGACGCCAAGCTGCTCACCCTCGGCATCGGCATCACCATCGGCGTCATCGTGCAGGCAGCCAGCCTGATCCCCGCACTTCGCCGCGAGAAGATCTCGCTCAAGCCGCTGTGGGGCCTCGACGATCGCCTGCGCCAGTTCGGCGGCATGGCCGTCGCCATCGTCTTGTACGTCCTGATCAGCCAGATGGGCATGATCTTCGCGACCAAGATTTCCTCACATGCCGACGAAGCCGGCCCTGCCATCTACAGCCAGGCCTGGTTGCTCCTGCAACTCCCGTACGGCGTGCTCGGAGTGACGGTTCTGACCGCGATCATGCCGCGCCTGAGCCGCAACGCTGCGGCCGACGACACCCCGGCCGTCGTGGACGATCTGTCGGTCGCAACGCGTCTGACCATGATCACGCTGGTTCCGATCATCATGTTCCTGACCTTCATGGGTCCGCAGGTCGGTGAAGCGCTCTACGGTTACGGCCGCTTCGGACCCGAACAGGCCGAACGACTCGGCACCGCTGTGAGCTGGTCGGCATTCACGTTGATTCCGTACGCGCTGGTCCTGATCCAACTTCGTGTGTTCTACGCCCGCGAACAAGCCTGGACGCCGACGTGGATCGTTCTCGGCATCACTGCAGTGAAGATCGCTTTCTCGGCGCTCGCTCCGGTCTTCGCCTCCAACAGCGATCAGGTCGTGATCCTGCTCGGTGCGGCCAACGGTCTCGGATACATCACCGGCGCCGTCATCGGCGGATACCTCCTGCACCGCAGCCTCGGAAACCTGCAGATGGCCAACGTGGGCAAGACAGTCTGGTCCGTCGTACTCGCCTCGCTGGCCGGTTCGCTGACCATGCTCGCGGTCGACCGCGTCCTCGGATTCGATCAACTCACCGAGCGTTTCGGCGGACCCGGCTCGATGGTTCGCGTCGCCGTCGGCGGCATCCTGATGCTCGCGATCACCTTCACGATTCTCTACTTCAAGAAGGTTCCGGAAGTTCTGTCGGTAACGGTTGCGGTCTCCCGCAAGATTCGTTCACTGACAGGTCGCGCCGAACCGGACACACGTAACAACACCGACGACGACGTCACCGAGCTGATTCCTGCAATCAGAACGGAATCAAACGAGCAAGAACGACCGGGTGCGCTCCCGTACCCTGGTCATGGGCGTACAGGATCGCAACCCGCGCGTATTCGGGGACAGGCTATCGATGGAGAAGGAGCGAGGGTGAGCGACGACAACGTTTCCGGCAACAAGAGTGCCGGGACTTCTGCCGTGAAAGCGTCCGAACAGAAGTCAACGGCATCGTCGGGCACACCTGCATCCACGAGTTCCTCCGCATCTGCCGGCCAGAAGCCACAGCAGGGTCAGAGGCCACAGCAGCCCGCGCAGCGGCCGGTCCAGAAGCCACAGCAGGGCCAGAAGCCACAGCCGCCGGTGCAGAAGGCCGCACCGCCGGTGCCTCCGGTTAGTGTGTCGAAGACACCTTCGGCTCCCGTGTCGAAGACACCTTCAGCACCTGTGTCGAAGACACCCGCGCCGAAGACGCCTGCTCCGGACAAGAAGGCACCCGAACCTCAGAAGACGGCTGCAGCTCAGACACCGCCGCCCGCTGCGCCTCGCACACCTGCCGCCGGATCCGCAGCACGACCGGCCCAGCGACCGATGCCCCGTGGACCCAAGCTCATCCCGGGCGCCTCTGTCGCCGGCGGACGCTACCGTCTGCTCGCGCCGCACGGCGGAACCCGCGGACTGCAGTTCTGGGAAGCTCTCGACGTCAAGCTCGACCGTGAAGTAGCCCTGACGTTCGTCGACGCCGATCAGCGCGGTGACGACGACAGCCAGTCCGGACCGCAGGCGGTTCTCTCGCGCACACTGCGCCTGGGAAGGATCAACTCGCCCGGTCTGGCTCGCGTCCTCGACGTCGTCCGCGGAAGTTCGGGCGGCATCGTCGTCGCCGAATGGACTCCCGGCCGCTCGCTGCGTGAGATGGCCGAGACCACGCCGTCACCGATCGGTGCAGCCCGCGCCATCCGCGCCCTCGCGGCCGCTGCCGAAGCTGCTCACCGCACCGGCGGCGCGCTGTCCATCGATCACCCGGACCGCGTTCGCATCAGCATCAACGGTGACGCCGTACTGGCGTTCCCGGCGACGCTTGCCGACGCCGATTCCACCAGCGACGTCCGCGGTCTCGGCGCCATGCTGTACTCGCTCATCACGGCGCGCTGGCCGCTCGCCGATCCGTCCGCCGGTCCCGTCGGTGGTTTGCTTCCCGCCGGCCGCGGCGCCGACGGCAACATCGTCGAACCTCGGGTCGTCCGTCCGGAGGTCCCGTTCGACATCTCGGCCGTGGCAGTTCGAGCGTTGCAGTCGGAGAGTGGAATCCGCACTGCTGCCACCGTGCAGCACATTCTCGATCAGGCGTCCGTCGTCAACGACAAGACGGAAATGATTCCGGCACTTCGTCTCGGCCACCGCGAACAGGGAGCGTCGGGTCACGCACTGAACGACCCCGAAGCCATCGAGGCCGAGAAGAAGAAGTCGACGCGGATGCTCGCGGCACTGACGGCGCTCGGTGTCTTCACCGTGATCGTCCTGATTCTCCTTGTGGTGTGGGTAGCGAGCTTCCTCTCGGGCGGCAGTAACGACACCCCGCTCAGCGAGCAGAGTTTCGGCTTGACCACCGAAGCTACTGCGCCCGAGAACAATTCACCTGCCCCCGCACCGGCGGCCGCAACCGTGCCGGTAGCCGCCTCGGCCGTAACGGTGTTCTCGCCCCAGGGCACGCCGGATCAGCCGGCAACGGCGAAGAACGTCATCGACGGCAATCCGGCCACCGCATGGTCGTCGGACTCGTACTTCCAGCCCTTCCCGTCCCTGAAGAACGGCGTCGGCCTGATGGTGACGCTCGCCGATGCGGCCAACCTGAAAAACATTGCGATCACGTCCGATTCGCCCGGAACCGTCATTGAAATCCGTTCTGCCCCTTCTGCGAATACTTCACTGGATCAGACCAAGGAAATCGGATCCGGTGTACTGAAGAACGGTGTGACCGACATTCCGCTCTCGTCGGACGGCTCGGGTCAGTATGTCCTGGTTTGGATTACGCAGCTCAGCACCGAATCCGGACAAAACCAGACATCCATCTCGGAGATTGCATTCACTGCTGCAAAGTGATCGCCCTTGGCCCTTCTGAAACCTACCGACTGGGCTAATATCCGCCCGTGCACAGTTATCGGGGGGGCACCGGGGGCGGAGCCGGAAATTTCGAATCCAGAAGTTTCGAGAACAAAAATCTCGAGCCGACGGATTTCGAATTGTTGACCGCTCATGTCGCGGGCGATCGACACGCGTTCCGTGAACTACTGGTCCGGCATCAGGATCATCTGTGGCACGTTGCCCGGCGTACGAGTTACTCGGACGAGGACGCGGCAGACGCACTCCAGGAGGGTCTGCTCTCCGCGCACCGCAAGGCGGCGAAGTTCCGCGGCGATGCGGCGGTGCGTAGTTGGCTCCACACCATCGTGGTCAATGCCTGCCTTGACCGGATCCGACGCAACAAATCGCGGGCCGCGTTCTCTCTGTCTTCCGAGAATGCGGAGGAACCCCGTGATCACCGCGATTACGCGGCGGGAGTGGACATGAGCCTGACCGTCGAACAAGCGCTGGCATCGCTGCCCCCTGAGCAGCGCGCTGCCGTCGTCGCCGTCGATGTCGAGGGGTATCCGGTGGCCGAGGCCGCCGAGAGGTTGGGCGTGCCCGTAGGGACCGTGAAGAGTCGCTGCGCCCGCGCGCGCAAGCGCCTCGCCGCCCAGTTGGAGGACTTTCGCGAAGGCGGGAACCATTCGTGAACCGGCCGCGTCCTATCTTGTAAGCGTCCACACCGACTGCCGAGGGAGGGTTCATGACAGATCCGTCTGTTCGCGTTCCGTCGCCTCCGTTTTCGGAGGACCTCTTGGCGGATCTTCACGCCGGGGTTCTCGATCCCCAAACCAGTGCAGCTCTGTGGCCGCTGGTACACGCAGACGCCGACGCCCATGCATTTGTCACTACTCTCGACAGCGTCACAGCATCACTCGCGACGCTGAACTCGCGCGAGGCCTCTCACGAACGGATTCCGAATTCGCTTGCCGAGCGAATCAATTCGGCACTGGATCTACAGTCCGGCCAGGTCGAGCCGTCAGCAGGGACAACCGTCGTGCCGTTCCGGCGACGCCCACAAGCGTGGCTGCTCGGTGCCGCAGCAGCCGTGTTGGTGGCCTTCGTGATCGTTGTGATCGGAACCCGAGATTCCGAACCTGCCGAAAGCGTTGTCGCTCAACCAAGCACATCGGTGACATCTGCTGTCGACGATCCGGATTCGGCGTCCCTGCTTTCACTCATCGGATCCAAAAACCTTGGACCACTGGATGATCCGTCCAGGCTTGCCGGCTGCCTGAGCGCCAATGGCATCGACGAGGGCAGGCCGGTGCTCGGTTCGGGTGAGGTTCGCATCGACGGTGCACCGGCGATAGTCCTACTCTTCACAGGATCGCAGCCGCGTCAGATCACTGCACTCACTGTTGGCATCAACTGCAGCGACGGGAATCCGAATACGTTGTCGGTCAAGAACATCGGCTGACGTCGATGGTCAGCGCGGTATTGCCGCCGGTAGCAGGAGCTCGAGGATTCTCCCGCGCAACGCATCCGTATCGTCCTCGACCGCTATCAGACTCGAAAACATCGCTGCTCCGGCCGCCAATACCAGCACGGCCTTGGCATCGAGCAGTGCCGATTCGGGATCTTCGGCGTTCTGAAGGAACAGTTGCGTGCTCGGCCCACTGAAACCGCGCCACAATTCGTTGCGTAGGTCGTCATGGTCGCGCAGCGCAGCCAGCAGTCCCGGCGACGCAGCACGAACCTCGGGCCGCGAGAAGAGCTGAGCACTTCCCTCCACCACCCAACGGATCCAGCCGTCGCGATCGGTGCCCTCGAACGGTGTCAGGTCTGGTGTCGCACCCAGGATCGACCCGAGAACTAGATGTGCCTTCGACGGCCATCGTCGTGACATCGAGGCTCGGCTGACCCCTGCCCGTGCCGCGATCGCCCGGAGACTGAGTTGCTCCCATCCGACCTCGAGGAGCATCGCTCGGGTGACCTCGAGGACTGTGTCGTCGATGCGTGGGTCTCGTGGGCGACCTGATCCTGTGGCGTTCATCGTGTCGAATTGTCGGACAGATTGGGAGTAGGCGCTATATCGTCGTAGTTACGAGTCCACTGGCATCGTAAAGATCAGGCCGCCGCAGGAAGTTGAAAATGACCACAGCGCCCACACCGTCGATATTCGAACCCGCACGTCTCGGCCCTCTGACCTTGCGCAACCGCATTGTCAAAGCTGCAACGTTCGAGGGCGTCATGCCCCGGGGAGCGGTCTCGGACGATCTGATCAACTTCCACGCCGAAGTGGCCCGGGGCGGGGCCGCGATGACCACCGTCGCCTACTGCGCGGTCTCACCAGGTGGACGAGTCCACCGCGACACCCTTGTCATGGACGAGCGCGCGCTGCCGGGACTACGCAGACTGACCGACGCCGTCCACTCAGAAGGCGCGCTTGCCGCGGCGCAGATCGGCCACGCGGGACTGGTTGCCAACACGCTTTCCAACAAGACGAAGACCCTGGCGCCGTCGACCCGGCTGAGTCCGCCCGCGATGGGCCTCGTCAAAGGCGCGACACTCGCCGAACTCGACGGTGTCGTCTCCGACTTCGAACGGACCGCCCGCGTCGCAGTGGACGCAGGATTCGACGCCATCGAGGTCCATCTCGGTCACAACTATCTACTCAGCTCGTTCATGAGCCCCAATCTGAACAAGCGCCACGACCGATACGGTGGCAGCGTCGCCAAGCGCGCCGAGTATCCGCGTCGAGTCATCGAAGCGGTGCGAGTGGCCGCTGGAACCAGCGTGGCGGTCACCGCGAAATTCAACATGTCCGATGGGGTGCCGAAAGGTCTGTGGCTCGACCAGAGCCTGCCGATCGCCCAGATCCTCGAAGCCGACGGCCATCTGGACGCGATGCAATTGACCGGTGGCAGTTCACTTCTCAACGGAATGTACTTCTTCCGCGGCGAGGTCCCACTGGCTGAGTTTGTCGCCTCCCAACCCAAACTCGTCGGGTATGGGCTGAAGTTCTACGGTCCCAAACTCTTTCCGACGTACCCGTTCGAGGAGGGTTTCTTCCTGCCCTTCGCCCGTCAGTTCCGACAGGCGCTGAGGATGCCACTGATCCTGCTCGGCGGCATCAACCGCGTCGACACCATCGAGCACGCACTGGATGAAGGATTCGAGTTCGTCGCCATGGCGCGCGCACTGCTCAGGGACCCACAACTGGTCAACAAATTTCAGGCCGAGAGCGTCGACGAGGGTCTGTGTATCCACTGCAACAAGTGCATGCCCACCATCTACACCGGCACGCGCTGTGTGGTTCGGGACGCGCTGGTGGTTCGGGAGGCACCGCGCCCCGCCCAGTGAGTCCCGCGCTGTGAGCTGCCGGCTGTGAGCCACTTTCCAGCGGAGTGCGGGAACAACACCCCTTATCCTGGTGTTGATCGGTACGGCTCTCCAAGAAGCGGAGGGTCTGCACTCACTATTGGAAGGCTCGCATGACCACCCAGCTGGAAACCACGCCCGCGGTCCATGACGTCATCATTGTCGGTTCCGGACCGGCCGGCTACACCGCTGGTGTCTACACCGCGCGCGCTGAGCTCCAGCCCCTGCTCTTCGAGGGAACCCAGTTCGGTGGCGCCCTCATGACCACCACCGAGGTCGAGAACTTCCCCGGATTCCGCGAAGGAATCATGGGCCCCGATCTGATGGAACAGATGCGCGAGCAGGCACTGCGCTTCGACACCGACATCCGCACCGAGGACGTCGAGGAGATCGATCTCAGCGGCCCGATCAAGACGGTCGTCGCGAACGGCGAAACCTACGCCGCGCACGCGATCATCCTCGCCATGGGCGCGGCAGCCCGCTACCTGGGCATTCCCGGTGAAGAACGCCTCCTCGGCCGCGGCGTCAGCGCCTGCGCCACCTGCGACGGCTTCTTCTTCCGTGACCAGGACATCGTCGTGGTCGGCGGCGGCGACTCCGCGATGGAAGAAGCAACCTTCCTCACCCGCTTCGCTCGCTCGGTCACCCTGGTGCACCGCCGCGAGGAGTTCCGCGCCTCACGGATCATGCTCGAGCGCGCCAAGGCCAACGAGAAGATCCGCTTCCTGACCGATGCCGAGCCCGTCGAGGTGCTCGGTGAGAACAGCGTCACCGGCCTCGTCGTGCGCGACACCGTCACCGGTGAAACTTCCACACTCGAGATCACCGGCATGTTCGTCGCCATCGGCCACGACCCGCGCAGTGAACTCGTCAAGGGCCAGGTCGATCTCGACGACGCCGGATACGTGCGCGTCGCTCCCGGTTCCACCGCGACCTCCGTCGACGGCGTCTTCGCTGCCGGTGACCTGGTCGATCACACGTACCGTCAGGCGATCACCGCTGCCGGCACCGGATGCTCCGCAGCAATCGACGCCGAACGCTGGCTGGCCGACCGCGGCGACATCACCGCCAACACGCTCGACGCAGCCGGCCACACGGTCGACGTCGTCGGCGCTCCCTGATTCACCAAGCTGTCGTACCCAACCCTCGAGGAGTAACAGTGTCGAATACCGTCACCATCACCGACGATTCCTTCAAGCAGGACGTCCTGGGCAGCGACAAGCCCGTTCTGGTCGATTTCTGGGCAACCTGGTGCGGCCCGTGCAAGATGGTCGCCCCGGTCCTCGAGGAGATCGCCGGCGAGAACAGCGAGAAGCTGACCGTCGCCAAGCTCGACATCGATGCCAACCCCGCGGCCGCGCGCGATTTCCAGGTCATGTCGATCCCGACGATGATCCTGTTCAAGGACGGCAAGCCGATCAAGACGATCGTCGGCGCCAAGGGCAAGGCCGCGCTGCTCAAGGACCTCGCAGACGTTCTCTGACGGCTGGGTGAGCATCGTGGATTCTCGCAATCCACAGAATTTCTGAGATAATCGATCGATGTGCCTGATCGGGTCTACGACCAGGCACATCGATCGAATTCGTTAACCGATCCGAGAGGCTTTCACGCATGCACAGACTCCGACACGGCGATCACGGCCCGGCCGTCGCCGAGATTCGGGGCACATTGACGAAGCTGGGATACCTCCATCACGGAACTTCCGGCATTCGACGTGAAAGCGCCGACGGTGCCCACTGGGTTGCACCCGACGCCATCTTCGATCATCAACTCGACAGCGCCGTTCGTGCCTTCCAGCAGCAGCGTGGGCTTCTTGTCGACGGCATTGTGGGCCCGGCGACCTATCGGTCACTTCGTGAGGCCTCGTACCGCCTGGGTGCCCGTACGTTGATCTACCAGTTGTCCGCGCCGCTGTACGGCGACGACGTCGCAGCGCTGCAGGCAAAACTGCAAGATCTGGGCTTCTACGCAGGCCGGGTCGACGGTTTCTTCGGTCCGCAAACCCACGAATCTCTCTCGTCTTTCCAGCGTGAAATCGGGATCGCCGCCGACGGTATCTGCGGCCCGCAGACACTCCGTTCGCTGGAACTTCTGGGAACCCGCGTCACCGGTGGTTCCCCACATGCGATCAGCGAAGAGGAACTGGTGCGGCGCAAGGGCCCGCAACTGGGCGGTAAGCGCATCGTCATCGATCCCGGCCTCGGCGGGCCGTCGACGGGCAACATCGTCAACGGCATCTCCGAAGCTGACATCCTCTGGGATCTGGCCATGCGACTCGAGGGGCGGATGGCCGCAACCGGGATGGAAACTTTCCTCTCCCGCCCGCACAACGCCGATCCCACCGAGGCCGAGCGCGCACTGACATCCAATGCGTTCGACGCGGATCTGATGATCTCCCTGCGTTGCGACAGCAACTCGAGCCCGTCGGCAAACGGCGTCGCGAGCTTCCACTTCGGAAATTCGCACGGTTCGGTCTCGATGATCGGGCAGGTGTTGACCGGTTTCGTTCAGCGCGAGATCGTTGCGCGAACTCCGTTGCGGGACTGCAGAACTCACGGTCGGACGTGGGAGTTGTTGCGCCTCACCAACATGCCGACGGTGCAGATCGATCTCGGCTACCTGTCCAACGCGTCCGACGTTGCGGTACTGACGAATCCGCGGATGCGGGACACCATTGCCGAAGCCATCTTGATCTCCGTCAAGCGGCTGTACCTGCTGGGTCAAGACGATCAGCCGACCGGCACCTTCACCTTCGCCGAGCTTCTCGCTGAAGAACTTTCGGTAGCCGACCGCATTTCGTAGGTCCTGCGGTCGGCACCTGCTCACACTCTGGCGAGCTCGCTGATCTCCACCATTTCGAGAGCTGCGGCCTTCAGTAGACGGTCGAGGGCTTCTTCGACGTCGACTTTCCATTCGTGATCTCGATTGAGTTCGAGACGAAGCCGCGGATAGCGATGGTGCGGTGCCACGACCTCGAAACCGTAATCCTCGAGGAACTCGGCACTGATCATGCATTCTGCGGGTGAACATTCCAGAGCGGCCGTTGCGCTGGCCACGTCGGAAGCAGGTCCCAAGTCGTCGCTACGGATACCGAATGCCTCGAGCGCACGAACTCCGCGTCGAACCAGATCTGTCACGACAGCGGCCATCAGGCTTGGCCCTAGTTCTTCCTCTATGCCCGAGGGCTCGAGGCGAAGGCTTGTCAGAAGCACTGCGTCCGAGCTGACCGGGCTGGTCGGAAACAGTTGCGCGCGCGGGATCATGCGGGGAGGGGCGTACAACGCACTTCCGAGCGGCTTTCCGTCGCGGACGGCGACCTGTCCGCACGAACCCCACTCGAGCATGACCATCGACAGCCAGGCTTCCTTCTCGAATTCCTGATCGCAGAATCCTCGGGCGTCGTGAAGCGCGCCCGGGTCCATCTCCCAGAACACGCATCGACGCGCATGGGCGGAAAGCTGATCGAGGCTGTCGAGCGTGAGAGAGGTGATGACGTGAGTCGACACTGACTAACTCACTCTCCGTAGGTCCCCGAAGCGGTTTTGATGTTCGCCCGCCGCTTTTTTCTTCTCCAGGATAGGCCAGCTGTACCGAGTCGGCAGTGGCGCGAGAGTTGATCGCTCTAATGTATTGCTGTTCAACATCTTTCGTCCCGGTTCAAGATTTCGAGAAGCTCGGACCACCTATTTTCGTCACTGTGACGAAAATAGGTGGTGTGCCCGGTCATCGTAATTACGTCACCAAACGGGCATCCGAGTTCACTACGTCGATTTCTGCGCTTCCATCATTCCGACGATGCGTTGTAGGTCGTCGACCGAGCCGAATTCGACCACAATCTTTCCCTTCCGCTTGCCCAGACTGACAGTCACCCGGGTGTCGAACGAGTCCGACAACCGCTCGGCTACATCCTGCAGACCCGGCATCACGATGGGCTTGCGCTTCTGCGGGGGAGCGATCTCATTGTCCGCCCGGTTGGCAAGAGTGACGGCTTCCTCCGTCGCGCGAACCGACATTCCTTCGGCGACGATGCGTGCCGCCATGACTTCCTGAGCGTCGGCACCCGCCTCGAGGGACAGCAGTGCGCGAGCATGGCCGGCCGAAAGTACTCCAGCCGCAACGCGGCGCTGAACCGCCACCGGCAGCTTCAGCAGACGAATCATGTTGGTCACGACGGGACGCGAACGTCCGATCCGATTGGCCAATTCTTCGTGGGTTACTTCGAACTCCTCGAGCAACTGCTGATACGCCGCTGCCTCCTCGAGGGGGTTCAACTGCACTCGATGGATGTTCTCGAGGAGCGCGTCGCGCAACATCGAGTCGTCATCGGTTTCACGAATGATCGCCGGAATCTTCTCCAGCCCGGCTTCCTGGCTCGCGCGCCAGCGACGCTCACCCATGACAAGTTGGTACTTGTCACCGTGACGACGGACCACGATCGGCTGCATCAAACCGAATTCACGGATCGAGTGAACCAACTCCGCGAGTGCTTCCTCGTCGAAAACGCTGCGAGGCTGCTTCGGGTTCGTCTCGATCAGGCTCGGTTCGATCTCCAGATAGACCGCGCCGGTCGGCTCGAGTTCGGTCTCCGGCTCAGCTTCCACCGGAGCCTTCGCCGCCGTCGCCTTAGCGGCTTTCGGCGCTTTCGGAGCTGCCTTCGTCGGTGGGGGAGGGGAGGGGTTGCGCTTGTCGACGCCGATTACGACGTCCGCTGCAGCCGAACCCAGACCCGGTGCCGTGGCCGGCCCAGTGGGGATGAGAGCAGCCAAGCCGCGGCCCAATCCACCTTTGCGTGCTTGACTCATCTCACTGCTCCTGGGTCGTCGTGGTGGCAGAGCGGGCGGCAAGTTCTCGTCCGGCGTCGAGGTAACTCATGGCGCCACGTGAACCCGGGTCGTAATCGAGAACTGTCATTCCGTATCCGGGAGCCTCGGACACCTTCACGCTGCGCGGAATCACAGCGCGCAGGACGGCCTCACCGAAGTGTTTGCGTACTTCTTCGGCGACCTGGTCGGCGAGCTTGGTCCGTCCGTCGTACATCGTCAGAAGGACGGTGGAGACATGCAGATCCGGGTTCAGATGAGCCTGGACGAGTTCGATGTTGCGGAGCAACTGACCGACCCCCTCGAGGGCGTAGTACTCGCACTGGATCGGGATCAGGACTTCCTTGGCAGCAACCATCGCGTTGACGGTCAGCAGCCCCAGCGAGGGCGGGCAATCGATGAGGACGAAGTCGACGTCGAGCTCTGCGAGCACCTTGTCGTTGAGCGCGCCTTTGAGTCGATTCTCGCGGGCAACCATGGAGACCAATTCGATCTCGGCGCCCGCCAGATCGATCGTTGCCGGGATGCAGAGAAGGCGCTCACTGTGCGGGCTGGTCTGGATCGCCTCCGGGGCCTTCACTTCGCCTATGAGCAACTCGTAACTGGAGGGGGTGCCCGAGGTATGGACGACGCCCAGAGCCGTGCTGGCGTTGCCCTGAGGGTCCAAATCGACCACGAGGACAGTGAGCCCTTGAAGAGCGAGCGCCGACGCAAGGTTCACCGTGGTCGTCGTCTTACCGACGCCGCCCTTCTGGTTCGCGATGGTGATCACGCGGCGGAACGCCGGCTTCGGCAGCGTCACCGAATGGGGGTGAAGCACCTGGCTCGCTCGATGCGCGGCCGCCCCGATGGGAGTCTCCTCCGAGGAGATCGCCGCGTAGGGGGCGGTGAAATTGTCGTCGTCGTCGTTGACGATCTGATCCGCACCCGCGCTCGTGTGCTGCTTCGGTGTTTCACGTGAAACGGCGGATTCAGATCGACCCGACATTGACTGCTCCTTCGATTGGGAATCGATCACTAGGTGCTCTCATCATCTGTACATTGCTCTCGATTGCATGCGTGTAAATCATCAACGCTGGCGACGCTTCGGGAGACGTTCGGCCTTCACCACCACGGTGGGGGTGCGGAGAATCTTGGCTCCACATTCGAGTATTTCCAATTTACCTGCGCCCAATTTGGTGAGCGCCGTACGGTCCCGCTCGATCTCCTCGGCAGCGCTCGAACCCTTGAGTGCCAGCATCCGACCGTGCTCGTGAATGAGTGGGAGGGACCAACGTGCGAGCTTCTCGAGAGGCGCCACGGCCCGCGAAGTGACCACGTCCGCACCGCCCGCTTCCTTCACAACACCCGATTCCTCGGCTCGCCCTCGGACAACCAATACGTCCAATCCGTTGGACTCGATGAACTCCGCGAGGTACACCGAGCGTCGAAGCAACGGTTCGACCAGAGTCACCTTCAAGTCCGGGCGGGCGATTGCGAGAGGGATACCGGGTAGACCGGCACCGCTTCCAACGTCCACAACCGACTCGCCTTCGGCAATCAACTCACCGATGACGGCACAATTGAGGAGGTGACGCTCCCACAGTCGAGGGACTTCACGGGGACCAATCAGCCCGCGCTCGACACCATCCGTCGCCAGGGATTGGTAATACCGTTCCGCGATCTCATATCTGTCACCGAACACTGCGCGCGCAGTCTCTTGTTCGTCCCAGTCAACCGACGCCGCACCATTCTGTTCCACGTGAAACATCCTCCCGCGTAAACCGCGAAATCAACAATCAAGACCGAAATCATTATCCGCTCTGGAGCCGACATGTGTTCGCTTCTGCACACCGACTCGCTGTGAGTCTGCCGACTCGTTCATTCTTTGGGAAGTATTCGGCCCAAAATTCAAGTGGGGGAGGGGAGGGGTTCACGTTCCACGTGAAACATTGCGCTGATAATTCGCCGAAATCTGACCCGTTTCACGTGAAACATAGCCGGAAGGTCGCATGGAGATAGTAGGTCGATTTTCAATATCATCACAGTGACGAAACTGCCGTAGGTAGTTACATGGATGGAATTCGGGCCCAAAATGGGCAATTTTTTACGAAAAGTGGTTGTAGAGAATTGCTGCCGTCGGACAGCCGAACGGACTCGGTCGGTCTGACGCAATCTGTTGTTCGACGCGGATGAGCTTCGAGTCCAAGTCCCGGACAGCATCGTTATCTCACCGCCGGTTGTTGCGAGCCATACATCCGGCGGCTTGACACTCCTGTTGCGGGACACCGGAGACTTGGCATCACAAACCGCGAATCCAAGGAGCTTCGCATCACAGGATGCGCATGGCGAGTTCGCCTTCGATGTGGATACCGGTGTCGGCGGGAAGATCAAAGTCGAGCAGGGGACCTGCCCGATGCGCAGGATGAATTCCTGCGCCTGGACTCGAAAGCGCTGCAGGCTCTGCGCGATTAAGATCCGCGCTTGGTGCAGGAGTTGTTGGACGGCAAAGACTACGACTACCCGTTGGTGCATACCGAACCCGGAACCAACAAGATCATCGCTCACGAGTTCGATCCGGGCACCGCGAAGTCCTTCCACCTCTTACAGCCCGGATCCGCCCTCATGACGAGACCAGCAGCAGGTGTGGGCGCGACGCCGATCGCGCACACCCCGCGAGTCAACCGAACTCAGGGCGGTCCCGTGATTACCCCGACGCGGTCCGCAGTCTATGAACCGGAGCCCGTGCAGATGAGGTCGATTCCGGTTTGCTTGGCAAAGTAGTCGCCGCCGATCTCACCCCGAAGCCCGCAACAGCATCATCGACTTTGCGTGGCGACGAAGCCCATTCGATGTGAGTGGTCCGATTCGTGTGAGGAGTGCGCAAACCTGTTTCCACACCGGATGCGATCTCGCCGACCTCGATCGCTAGTCCTCGTCCTCCGGTTCGGGCTCATCCATCCATGCCTGATACTTCGGACTCTTCAGAGCGAGGTGGATTGCACTGAAACCCCGGTGCAGTGTGATGACCGCTTTCGGCAGATCCCACCGGATAGTTGCCTCAGGTCCGGGTTCGGCGCTCGTGGCTGTCCCCAGGAGTGCGGTAAATGCCACATCGAGGTTCGTGAACCCCTCGACCAGCAACGGGCGAACTTCTGCCTTGGGAATACCTAGATCTGCCAGGTCCGAGACGAAGATTGAGATGTAGTGCATCGAACGGTTCCGCCTGAACATGTTCGCCTTCGGCCGGCAGACATGAAGGTTCGTTCGTATCGAGCCGCCACCTTGCCTGAGTTCGACGAGTTCCCATCCAGCTTGTGCGCAGAAGGGTTCGAGGTCGTCGACGGCCCAGGTCCAGTCGAATTCTGCGGCGAGGCGGGCGATCCGGGTGGCGCCTTCGATGTCGACGTGCATGTGTGGATGCTAATTCCTTGTTGATCGTTGTTGATGACGCCCCAATCCGGGGGCCGTCGAAGTGAGGGCAGGCGGGTTGTCGGTCATCGGATGCCAGCGCCGAAGGTGACGACCTTGCCAGCAGGCCTGACGACATCAGGTCGGTGATCCATTGTGGCGGCAATCTGGGGCGGAGATCGAGGGCTCGGGGCAACAACCATCGATCCGGTTTCACGTGAAACGAAGGCCGACTATTCCTCCTGAGGGGAGGGGAGGGGCTCACATGTAGTACGGCATGTTGTCGATCGAATATCCGAACATGCACAGTGCACCCCCGACGAACAAGAAGGCAATCGCGAAGCTGAGCATGACCGGTCTCCCGGATCGCCATGCCAGTGCAAGTGGAATGAATACGACGGCGACTACTCCCAGCGGCAACAACCAGCAGAGCCAATACTTCAGACCGCCCGGCGGAAAGGACTGGACTTCCATTTTCTGCTGTAGTTCGAAGACCACGGGCCAATAGCTCAGGCCGCACACGAGCATCCCTATCAAGGCCCCAAGGGTCATCAATCCGAGAGGGAATCCGGAGCGCTCGTTGGACATGTCGACAACGATAGGCACCGGACCTTCACCGTGCCGCCGGATTCGGTTTCACGTGAAACACCTCTCGTACACAAAAGCGGGCCCCGGAAAATCCGGGGCCCGCATTCGATCAGGGGGGAGTGTCAGTCCTTGAGGACAACCACTCGGCGAGACGGCTCAGCGCCTTCGCTCTCGCTGGAAACACCGGCGACCTTGGCGACGGCGTCGTGCACGATCTTGCGTTCGAACGGCGTCATCGGAGCAAGCTCTTCGCGTTCGCCGGTCTCAAGAACACGCTGTGCGGCTTCCGCACCGAGAGCACTGAGTGCCTCGCGGCGGCCCGCCCGCCAGCCGGCGATGTCGAGCATCAAGCGGCTGCGCTCGCCGGTCGACTGCTGAACAGCCAGACGAGTCAGCTCCTGGAGAGCATCCAGAACCTCACCCTTACGTCCCACAAGCTTGGTCAGGTCGTCGCCGCCGTCGATGCTGACGATCGCCCGATCGCCCTCGACGTCAAGGTCGATGTCTCCGTCGAAATCGAGCACGTCGAGCAACTGCTCGAGGTAGTCGCCGGCGATCTCGCCCTCTTCGATCAAATCGTCATCGGAATCGTCGATGTCTACATCCACATCGGTAACCGGCGCAGTGGTCTCGGTGCTCACGTCTGCGTTCTCTCCATCCACAACGATGTCAGCTTCACTGGACATTGGTCGTTCTCTTTCCTGGATCAGCGCCGTTTATTGCGCTTGGGGGAGTTGCCGCGGTTGCTCTGTGGCCGGTTCTGTTTCGGTTTCGAGGTAGAACCACCACTGGAACCCGAGGGCTTCGGCTGTGGCTTCTTGAGCGAAACTTCCGGGGCGTCACCGTCGTCGTCGGCTGAATCCGCGGTCTTCAGCGCAGCCGGGGATCCCTTCTTCTTACCGGGATCGGGACGGGCACCGGGCTTGGGCGCATTGTCGTTGCGGCGAGTGATCGCTTCCTGCTTCTTCGCTTCTTCTTCGGCATCGATCTTGCGGAAGACGAGGTGCTGCTGACCGTAGGTCCAGATGTTGTTCGACACCCAGTACAGGAGGATCGCGATCGGAAGGAACGGTCCACCGACCAGAACGCCGAGCGGGAAGACGTACAGCGCGAGCTTGTTCATGATCGCGGACTGCGGGTTCGCGGCAGCTGCTTCGCTCTGACGGGCAACCGAAGCGCGTGAGTTGAAGTGGGTCGCGATGCTGGCAATGATCATCAACGGAGCGGCCACGAGAATGATGTTCAGGCGTGACGGAAGCTCGGGAACGTTCTCGGTGACATAAGCCTGAAGCTGCGCAACCGGCGTCGTGATCGCGGCCGAGATGGGCGCGCCGAACAGACGAGCATCCAGGAACGACTGGACGTCAGTGGCCGAGAAGACGTAGTTCGGGGTGTTGAGGTTGTCCTCGGCGCTCATGCCCAGCTGGCCCATGCCGGTGCCGGTGCGGTTGAACGAGCGCAGGACGTGGAACAGACCGATGAACACCGGAGCCTGAGCCAAGACCGGGAGACAGCCCATGATCGGGTTGAATCCGTGCTCCTTCTGGAGCTTCTGCATCTCGACGGCCTGGCGCTGACGGTCGCCCGAATACTTCTTCTGCAATGCCTTGATCTGCGGCTGCAGTTCCTGCATCTGGCGGGTCGTGCGGACCTGCTTCACGAACGGCTTGTACAGAACCGCACGCAAGGTGAACACCAGGAACACCACGGAGAGCGCCCAGGCTATTCCGTTGTCCGGGCCGAGAATGAACCCGAAGACCTTGTGCCAGACCCACAGAATCGCGGATACCGGATAGTAAATGAAATTGAGCACGGCTCTAAGTACTCCTCTGTTCGTCCGTCGGACTGTGACACGCTGCGCGTGCTTCCGGACAGCTATGGCGGCTACCCGCATCACGGTCACGACGGGCAGGGACAGGGTCCCACCCTCCAGAATGCCAGGGGGCACACTTCGCCAACCGCACCACAGTCAAGAAAAGGCCTTTGATCGCCCCGTGAGTGCGCAGCGCTTCGACCGCGTATTCACTGCAGGTAGGGGTGAACCGGCAGGTCGGCATCCTCAAGGGCGACACATACGTCCGGTACAACTCGATACAGAAGATGAGAACAGTGGCGGGAGCGCGACGCACAGCCTTCAACACCGTGATGACACGGGAGGCTCTGGGAGTCTCGATCTGCTCAGAGAGCGGAGTACTCATGGCTCTTCACTTACCGACACCAATAGGTTCATTTTGGTCAGGCCCCCACGCAACTGCTTGGCCAGTTCGGCTGAACTGGCGGTAGCTGCGCCCGGAAGTGCGCGGATAACCACGTCCGTCTCCGGCGAAACCTGCCCGACGAAATCTGCACAGATATGACGAAGCCGGCGTGCGACTCGATGTCGAATCACCGCCGGCCCGACAGCCTTGCTCACGATCAGCCCGAAACGGGGACCGTGATTTGTTACTACCAGCGCCTCTACTTGCTCGCGATCGAACGCGTGCACGACAAGGTCGCGTCTTCCCATACGACGCCCGCGTCGCACCGCCACGGAGAAATCCGCGTGGCGACGCAACCGAGACGGCTCAGGCAACACCCCGAGCTCCTGAACTCGAAATCAGATCAGGCGGTGAGGGAATCGCGGCCCTTACGGCGACGCGCCGAAACGATTGCACGACCCGCACGGGTACGCATACGAAGACGGAAGCCGTGAACACGCGCGCGGCGGCGATTATTCGGCTGGAACGTCCGCTTGCCCTTGGCCACGGTCAACACTCCTCGAAGTTCATTGACGCCTCCCGGCGTCATTCAGTGATCGACGCCTTACGGCGCCTTTGGATCCAACAGGTACAGAACAATCAACTTCACTCGTTGTGGCTTGGAAGACCGATCCGACCTGACATATGTAGCCAGCACGAAGCGATCACCACCAGCGGGTGACCGTTCGAGGTTACTTACCACCGTTGCCAAGGTCAAACCAGCCCGATTCGGAGCCCTCTCGCGGCAACCGCGACGACACGCCGATACTTCCATCATTCCGCAGATTCCATTCGCGGTGTGCATACGGCCGTGACCTCGAGCGAGGCGGCAAGTGTGACCTTGGCAACAGTTCCGCTACGGACTGCAGGTGACCTGAAGGCAACCCGGACAGTTCCACCGGCGCATGCTCCCGACAAGGCCTCATCAGCACATACGGGCACGAGCGCCGGACGCGACCCCGAATCCCGAGTTTCCACATTCATCCACAGGGCTGTGAGTGTTGACGCATCCCCGACACCAAGTGGCGAACGCCTCGAGTTCCGACAAAGTTGCAGGTAGATCAATTTCTCGATCACTTTGACGAATTTGGTTGACGAAAAAACCGACTCAGTGCAGGTTTGTCCACATCTGTGGATAATTGTGTGGAAACACAGCCCAGGTGGCATATTCGTAGCCTGTTACGGGGTTCTCACCCCGGGTGGTAATCCACCGAATCATTCGACGCCGCAGCCATACGCTCGGCAGCTGCAGCACACCCACTGTCGGCGAAACACGGGAAGGAACCACGTGAACGACGATCCCAACGCGCTCGCACGGGTCTGGGTCGACGTGGTTGCAGAACTCACGAGTGATGACCCCGGAAGTAATCTTCCGGCTTTGAGCAGCAAGCAGAAGGCATTTGTCCGTCTGGTGAGGCCTCTCACACTTGCTCAGGGTTTTGCACTCCTCTCGGTTCCATCGCCATTTGCTCAAGAGACGATCGAGCGCGATCTACGCGAGCCGATCCTGCAGGCACTCGGACGCCACCTCGGCGGCCAGGTCGAGGGACTCGGTGTCCGCATCGCACTCGAAGACGATGCCGACGCACCCGCCGAACCGGTCGAGGAGCGCACGGGCAGCCGTCAGTTCGAGTCGGTCAACTCATCGGGCGCATACCGTCGGCGCAGATTCACCGAAGGCGACGGAGAACCTTCGGACTCCGAGACTGCCGAGACCGAGGAAGTCGACGACGACCGCGAAGCACTCGCGAGCGTTCACGAATCGTGGCCGTCGTACTTCACGAAGCCGCCCGCTACTCCTTCTGCTTCTGGGTCCGGCGCGAACAGTCTCAACGCGAAGTACACCTTCGACACTTTTGTGATCGGATCGTCCAACCGATTCGCTCATGCCGCTGCCGTCGCGATCGCGGAGGCGCCGGCGCGTGCGTACAACCCCTTGTTCATCTGGGGAGCTTCGGGCCTGGGCAAGACGCACCTTCTTCACGCCGCCGGCCACTACGCACAGCGACTGTTCCCCGGCATGCGGGTCAAGTACGTCTCGACCGAAGAATTCACCAACGACTTCATCAACAGTCTTCGTGACGACCGCAAGGTCGCGTTCAAACGTCGATACCGGGAAACGGACGTCCTGCTGGTCGACGACATCCAGTTCATCGAAGGCAAGGAAGGTATCCAGGAGGAGTTCTTCCATACCTTCAACACCTTGCACAACGCGAACAAGCAGATCGTCGTCTCCTCGGACCGTCCGCCCAAGCAGTTGGCAACCCTCGAGGAGCGTCTGCGGACGCGCTTCGAATGGGGCCTGATCACCGACGTTCAGCCGCCTGAGCTCGAGACGCGTATCGCGATTCTGAGCAAGAAGGCGAGGATGGATCGCCTCGAGGTCCCGCACGATGTCCTCGAGTTGATCGCCAGCCGTATCGAGCGCAACATTCGTGAACTCGAGGGCGCGTTGATCCGCGTCACCGCTTTTGCCTCGCTCAACCGCCAGCCGTTGGATCTGACGTTGGCCGAGGTGGTCCTGCGCGATCTGATGCCCGATTCGTCGAGCCTCGAGATCAACGCGGCGACGATCATGGCGGTGACGGCCGAATACTTCAACATGTCGATCGACGACCTGTGTGGGCCGGGTAAGGCCCGGCCACTCGCTCAGGCCCGCCAGATCTCGATGTATTTGTGCCGTGAGCTCACTGATTTGTCATTGCCGAAGATCGGTCAGACGTTCGGCCGTGACCACACGACGGTCATGTACGCCGACAAGAAGATCCGTAAGGAAATGACGGAACGCCGCAAGGTGTACGACCAGGTTCAGGAGTTGACCGCAAGGATCAAGCAGCGCTCCAAGCGTTGATCTGCACTTATTTCGATCGATGCCGCTCGAGGCAGAGGTTTCCCTCGAGCGGCATCGGTGTATTCGAAGGGTTACACGTGCGGTCCCCTCGAGGGCGGTTGTCCACCTCGAGGGACGACACGCCGGAGTCGGACACGCCGATGAGAACAAACTCTTCGTTTCTTGTGAAAAGTATTCACATCTGTGGATAACTGTGTTGATAACTCCGAAAGTCTGTGGAGTTCTCGAGGAGGAATCCGAAAACTTTCAGAGAGTGCACAGAGGGGGTCGATTGGTCCTCGAGTCTGTCCTCGAGAAGTGCACAGGCCCTCGAGGGGACCTACCAGCGTCGACAACCGTTGCTCCACAGATTGCACAGGACTTATTACTACTACTGAGAATTTCCTAGGAAAAGCTCTTTGAAAATAGTTCTGGGGACAACTCCTGTTGAGAACCTCGCCTCCGGCTGCGCTCGTCCCGGCTTCGGCTTTCCACTTGCGCCCTCGAGGGCATACGGTGGGCATCGCTTGGTCTGTGTCAGACTTCAAGTGAGCTGATGCAGATCCGCAGCAGACGAACATGCCTACCGAGAGGAATAACCCGGCGATGGAGCTTGGAAGCCTGAAGTTTCGCGTTTCCCGGGAAGAGTTCGCTGATTCAGTAGCGTGGGTTGCTCGTAGCCTGCCCTCGAGGCCGCCTGTGCCGGTTCTCGGCGGAGTTCTTCTCGACGCAACCGAAGCCGGCCTCACCGTTTCCGGGTTCGACTACGAGGTATCTGCGCAGGTCCGCGTCTCGGCAGATGTCACGACTGCAGGTCAGGCACTCGTCTCCGGACGCCTGCTTGCCGATATCACCAAGTCGCTTCCCAACAAGCCGGTCGATGTGACCCTCGAGGGCACTCGCGTGCTCATCTCCTGCGGAAGCGCCAAGTTCTCCCTGCCCACGATGCCGGTCGAGGACTACCCCCAGCTTCCGACGCTTCCGCAGCAGTCCGGGTCCATTCCCGTCGACCTGTTCTCCGAAGCCATCAGCCAGGTAGCCGTAGCAGCCGGCAAGGACGACACCCTTCCGATGCTCACAGGTATCCGTGTCGAGATCGAACAGAATTCGATCGTCCTCGCCGCTACCGACCGCTTCCGTCTCGCCGTTCGTGAACTCGAGTGGACTCCGGCAAACCCTGACGTCCAGGCTGCTGTTCTCATCCCTGCCAAGACTCTGTCCGAGTCCGCGAAAACGCTTGCCGGCAATGCAAATTCGCCGGTCGAGTTGGCTCTCGGTTCCGGTACGACCATCGGAAACGACGGACTCCTCGGCATCGTCAACGACGGACGCCGCACCACGACGCGCCTCCTCGACGCCGAGTTCCCGAAGTTCCGTCAGTTGCTGCCTGCTCAGCACACCGCGATGGCAACGGTCGAGGTCACGCCTCTCATCGAGGCCATCAAGCGTGTAGCACTCGTCGCCGAGCGTGGCGCACAGGTTCGCATGCAGTTCTCCGCTGACGGCCTGCTCCTCTCTGCGGGTGGCGACGACGCCGGCCGCGCAGAAGAGACACTCAACGCGTCGTTCCAGGGCGAAGCACTCACCATTGCGTTCAACCCCGGTTACCTGATCGACGGGTTGAACTCGCTTCACAGCGAAAACGTTCTGTTCGGCTTCACCACTCCCAGCCGTCCGGCTGTTCTTCGCCCCGCGGCCGAGGAAGAGCCCACGGCAGACGAGTCCGGTAACTTCGCTGCGCCCTCGAGCGAGTACACGTACCTGCTGATGCCGGTTCGCCTCCCGGGCTGAGTGGTACCCCGCACTTCAGTTCGCGCCTGACCAGGGAGAACAGTATGAAGATCGGACTCGTAGGTCTCGGCAAGATGGGTTTCAACATGCGTGAGCGCTTACGCGCGCATGGCCTCGAGGTGATCGGATACGACCCTCGACCGGAAGTCACCGATGTCGGGTCACTTGCCGAACTCGCTGCTTCCCTCGAGGGACCTCGAGTCGTCTGGGTCATGGTTCCGGCCGGTGAAATCACCCAGAGCACCATTGCCGAACTGGCTGATGCCCTCGAGGGCGGCGATCTGGTCATCGACGGTGGGAACTCGCGCTACACCGACGACGCTGTCCATGCCGAGCTTCTGGGCGCCCGTGGGATCGGTTTCCTCGACTGCGGTGTCTCCGGTGGTATCTGGGGCCGTGAGAACGGCTACGGCCTGATGGTGGGCGGATCCGAGCCCGACGTGGCGAAGGCAATGCCGATCTTCGACGCCCTTCGCCCCGACGGCGACGCTGCAGACGGTTTTGTCCACGCCGGTCCCGTCGGTGCTGGTCATTACGCGAAGATGGTGCACAACGGCATCGAATACGGCCTGATGCAGGCGTATGCCGAGGGGTACGAGCTCCTCGAGGCGGAAAGCCTGATCGCGGACGTACCGGGCGTGCTCCGAGCTTGGTCGAAGGGAACCGTCGTACGTTCGTGGTTGCTCGATCTGCTTGTCGACGCCCTCGAGGAGGATCCGGAGCTTGCGCAGATCACGGGCTATACCGAGGATTCCGGTGAGGGCCGCTGGACGGTAGAGGAAGCCATCAAGCACGCTGTCCCCGCTCCCGTCATCTCCGCTGCTCTGTTCGCGAGATTTGCTTCACGACAGGATGATTCACCGGCCATGAAGGCGGTGTCGGCCTTG
This sequence comes from Rhodococcus sp. AQ5-07, assembly GCF_009707305.1. Lineage (NCBI taxonomy): Bacteria > Bacillati > Actinomycetota > Actinomycetes > Mycobacteriales > Nocardiaceae > Rhodococcus > Rhodococcus sp. AQ5-07. The sequence continues at coordinate 4,803,437 of NZ_CP046099.1, forward strand.
CGTAATCAGTTCGGTGGTCACGCGGTCAAGAGCGCTTCGCCCAAGAATTCGGCTTCTGGAAGCTAAGTGTTCGTTCGTAGATTTTCGCTGCGGGATTTCCGATCCTGGGATTCGCTGACGCTGGACCTCACGCCGGGAACAACTGTCTTCCTCGGTTCGAACGGGCACGGTAAAACCAACGTCCTCGAGTCACTGGGGTATCTGTCCACGCTGTCGTCTCATCGAGTGTCCACGGATGCACCGATGATCCGCAGCGGTTCCGCCAGTGCTTTTGCCGGTGCAACCGTGGTCAACAACGGGCGCGAACTGACCATCGACGTCGAACTGATCGAGGGAAAGTCCAACCGCGCCAGGATAAATCAGTCGCCGACACGTCGTCCGCGTGAAGTGTTGGGGATTCTTCAGTCGGTGATGTTCGCGCCGGAAGATCTGTCGTTGGTTCGCGGTGATCCTGGTGATCGTCGGCGCTATCTCGACGAGTTGTTGACGTCCCGGATACCCCGAATGGCTGCTGTCCGTGCGGATTACGACAAAGTGCTGCGTCAGCGCTCAGCCCTACTCAAAACTGCGGGTGCGGCTTTGCGTCGCGGTTCTCGTGGTGGCGAGTCCGACAACGTCCTCTCAACCCTCGAGGTGTGGGACGGGCATCTGGCCGCTCACGGCGCACAATTGTTGGCCGGGCGCCTCGAGTTGGTCCATGATCTGGCGCCCCACCTGGCGGAGTCGTATCGTTCCATCGCACCCGAGTCCCGGCCGGCGTCGATTCGATACAAGAGCAGCCTGGGTTCGTCGTTGGATCCCGAATTCACTGATCCTGCAAGGATTTCCGGCATCGACGACGTTGCATACCTCGAGGAGAGATTCCATCTCGAGTTGGCACAGATGAGGTCGAAGGAAATCGATCGCGGAGTGTGTCTGGTCGGTCCGCATCGGGACGACCTGGAGCTGGTTCTCGGCGACAGTCCGGCGAAAGGCTTTGCCAGTCATGGTGAATCGTGGTCGTTCGCGCTTTCGCTGAGACTGGCAGGTTTTGCCCTGTTGCGCGCGGACGGCAGCGACCCGGTCCTGATGCTCGACGACGTATTCGCGGAATTGGACCGTCGTCGGCGTCGTGCGCTCGCCACCGTTGCGGCTACCGCAGAACAGGTGCTGATCACGGCCGCCGTTCCCGAGGACGTACCGGACGAACTCGAGGCGGCCAAGTTCGGCGTCGAAGCCTCCGATACCGGGGACGGTCGGATATCCCGGATAGTGCCCGTAGGCTCGACGGATCAGGAGGTCGAGTTCGATGACTGAAGACAGCAGCGCGGCCCCGGAGCCCGAGCTCAAGGGGATCGATCTGGCGCGCCGTGCCCTCGAGGAGGCACGCGCGACAGCCAAAGCCAACGGCAAGGCCGTCGGGCAGGGGCGCTCGTCGCCCAAATACGGAAGTGGCCGCCCGCGTCGACGCAGCGGTTGGTCCGGCCCCGGCCCGGATGCGCGGGACCCTCAGCCGTTCGGTGCTCTCACCAGCGCTATCTCCAAGTCGCGTGGATGGTCCCCCAAGGTGTCCGAGGGCACGGTCCTCGGTCGATGGCCGCAGGTCGTCGGAGAAGACATCTCCGCGCACGCCGAGCCGATCTCTCTGAAAGAAGGTGTTCTCAGCATCTCCGCCGAGTCGACGGCTTGGGCTACCCAGTTGCGCATGATGCAGTCCCAGATTCTGGCCAAGATCGCTGCTGCCGTCGGTGACGGCGTCGTGAAGACACTGCGCATCACCGGTCCGAGTGCGCCTAGCTGGCGCAAGGGTGAAAGGCATGTGAAAGGCCGCGGACCTCGCGATACGTACGGCTGAGGAAAACTCAACCAGGACCTGGTTCTACCTATTACTTCGTGTTACAGTTAAAACTCGCTAGTGAGTGAACTGTGTCAGAAGGCTGTCGTTCCCTACCGATCGGCAGGCATGAAGGAGTAGCTAGATGTCGCAGAAGATATCGACACCCGCTTCGTCGTTCGCCGAGCCGGATCACATCCTGTTGCAGGCTCGCAATGTCGAGTTCGACTGGTCCGATCTGCCCATGCACTGGATTCCGGGCGATCCGTTCAGCACACACGTTCTCAACGTGCTTCACCTCCTCCTCCCAGCCGGTGAGGAGTGGTTTGTCGAGACCTTCAAGGAAGCTCTTCCTCTGATCGAGGACGAGAAACTCCGTGAAGACGTCGTCGGATTCATCGGCCAAGAGGCGATGCACTCCAACGCGCACTCGGGTGTCCTCGTCCATCTGAAGGAAAACGGCCTGGATCCGACGCCGTACACCCAGCAGATGGAGTGGGCATTCTCGAAACTGCTCGGCCCGCGCCCGATGACGGGACTGCGCGCCGAGAATCACCTGGTGGAGCGCTTGGCGATCATCGCGGCCATCGAACACATCACTGCTTTCCTCGGCGACTGGGTGCTCAACGCCAAGGGGCTCGACAAAGCCGGCATGCACCCGACCATGCTTGATCTTCTTCGCTGGCACGGCGCCGAAGAAGTCGAACACCGCGCCGTCGCGTACGACGTGATGCGCTACTTCGACAAGCGTGAGACCCGCCGGATCCGTACCCAGATCCTCGTCACGCCCGCAATCGTGTGGCTGTGGATTCGTGGAACCCGGTTCTTGATGCGCAACGATCCCGAGCTTGCCGCTCAGGCTCCCAGCCGTCGACGACCCCACCTGTCCGATTTCATCGCGGCCGGAAAGCGTGGCACAGTTCCCACGTCGTTCGAGCTGGTCAAGCGGATGTCGACGTACTTCAGCAAGTCCTATCACCCCAGTAACGAGGGCTCGACCGCCCAGGCGGTGCAGTACCTGGCGTCGTCACCCGCAGCTCAGGCGGCTGCACGGTGATTTCACTCTCGAGGGTCAAGGACGTCATCTCCGGGCACGACGGGTTGCCGCGTTTTCCGGCGCCACCCGATTTGTCCGGAAAGAACCGTCCCGACCGTGCCATGCGCATCACGGAGTTATTGGCGGACAAGTACCTTCGGGTGTTGACGGCCTACGACTACAACCCCGAGATCGCTGGCCACAACCCCGACACGGCCATGAACATGGTGGTCAGTACGCGTGAGGTGGTGGCGACCGACGAGAACGTCGTTCGCCTGCGCTTCGAATCCGCCGACGGTTCACCGATTCCGCCGTGGCATCCGGGTTCGCACCTGGACTTCCATCTACCTTCGGGTCTGCGGCGTCAGTATTCGCTATGCGGCGACCCTGCCGATCGCACGGGATACAGCGTCGCGGTTCGTCGGATCCCCGACGGCGGTGGCGGTTCCATCGAGATGCACGCTCTCAAGCCGGGTGAGCACGTCACGGTACGCGGCCCTCGCAACGGATTTCCCTTTGTGGGTGAAGGCAGTGCGCTGTTTGTTGCCGGCGGTATCGGTATCACGCCGATCATCGCAATGGTCCGTGCGGCAAGAGAATTGGGAATGGACTGGTACTTCGTGTACTCGGGCCGCTCTCGTGAATCCATGCCGTTCCTCGACGAGATCGCGAGCTGGGAACCCGAGCGTGTCTTCGTGCGCCCGGACGACGAGTTCGGATTGCCCACCACCGCAGACCTTCTCGGACGAGCGCCGGTCGGCGGCGCCGTGTACTGCTGCGGCCCGACGCCGATGCTCGACGCCGTCCGCCGCGGATTCCGCGATACACCCTCCACTGCTTTGCATTTCGAGCGGTTCGGGGCTCCGCCGGTGATCGACGGCAAGGAATTCGAAGTGCAGCTGGTCAATTCGGGTCAGGTGCTCACCGTGCCCGCCGACGAGTCCGCGCTCGACGTCATCAAGAAGACATTGCCCGGTGTCGGGTACTCGTGTCAGCAGGGTTTCTGCGGAACCTGTCGTGTGAAGGTACTCGCGGGCAAGCCCGATCACCGCGAAAGGCGTCTGACCGACACCGAACAGGAAACGGAGATGCTCATCTGCGTATCCCGTTCCGACGGTGGACGTCTCGTTCTCGATCTCTAGATATTTCCCGACTCCGAAGGGTTCGACAATGTCGAAGCACTCTCCTGTCCATGCCGTGACCGCGCGTCGCGTGACCAACGGTTCCGTCAGCCTGGCAGTGTTCGAGCAGGGCAAGGCAGACGGCGAGACCATCGTCCTGGTGCATGGTTGGCCCGACACCCATGAATTGTGGAACCGCATCGTGCCTTTGCTGGCAGACGACTTCCGCGTCGTCAGCTACGACAGCCGCGGGGCCGGTGAGAGCACGATCCCCTCGAGGGTGCAGGACTACCAACTGAGCGCACTGGCCGGCGATCTTTTTGCCGTCATCGACGCGGTCAGCCCGGGCAAGCCGGTGCACGTCCTGGCACATGACTGGGGATCCGTGGAAACGTGGGAAGCGGTCTGCGAGCCGGGTGCCGAAGAGAAGATCGCGTCGTTCTCGTCCATCTCGGGCCCCAATCTCGATCATCTCGGCAAGTGGATCCGGGCGAGCGTGTCCAAGCGTCGTTTCCTCGGCCCAGCGGCGCAGGGAATTGCGTCGGCCTACACCGTTCTGTTCCAGATTCCCGGGCTGTGCACCCTCCCGTTGCGTCTGTGGTTCTCCAAGCACTGGCCGGCATTTCTGGGCTTCTTCGACGGTCTGGACCCCCGTGTGGTCAACACCGCGCCCACCATCGCCGACGACATGGTGAACGGACTCAAGCTTTATCGCGCGAACATCCGGCCGTCTCTCGGCAAGCCGCGGGATCGGTACACGGACGTGCCTGTTCAGCTCATTCTGAACAAGTACGACAAAGCCGTTCGCCCGGTGGGATACGAAGACACCGAAAAATGGGTCTCCGACCTGCAGCGACGTGAAATTGCCGCGGGACACTGGTCGCCGTTTTCACATCCGGGCGAGGTTGCCGAACATGCGCGGGCATTTATCGCGAGCCTGAGAGAGCGTCGCTCGGAGAAGCAAAGTTCCTAGCGTTTCACCTTCAGGGGATCGTAAAAATTCGTCTGCGGCGCAGCCAGGGGTGTCATTGGCCGCTTCTAGTCGGTGCTTACCAGTAAGATGGTCAACGGTAACTAGCGGCAACATTCTCGAACCCGCTCCGACGACACCCGCAAGGGCTTGCTGACGGCTGCGCTCGAGTATTGACGGAGAAGGAGAGCTACCCACCCGTGGCTGCCCAGAAGTCAGATACAAGCACTTCCAGCAAGGACTACAACGCGTCGTCCATCACCGTCCTCGAAGGACTCGAGGCGGTACGTAAGCGTCCAGGCATGTACATCGGTTCCACCGGTGAACGCGGCCTGCACCACCTCATTTGGGAGGTCGTCGACAACTCGGTCGACGAGGCGATGGCCGGACACGCCACCAAGGTCGAGGTCACCCTCCTCGAAGACGGCGGAATCCGCGTCATCGACGACGGCCGTGGCATCCCGGTCGGCATGCACGCCTCCGGAGTACCCACCGTCGAGGTCGTGCTGACCCAGCTGCACGCCGGCGGCAAGTTCGACTCCGACTCCTACGCCGTCTCCGGTGGTCTGCACGGCGTCGGTATCTCGGTGGTCAACGCGCTCTCCACCCGGCTCGACGTCGACATCAAGGTCGACGGCTACCGGTGGCAGCAGACGTACACCGATTCCAAGCCGGGGGAGCTCGTACAGGGCGACCCGACGAAGGAGACCGGCACCACCGTCAGTTTCTGGGCTGATCCCGAGATCTTCGAGACCACCCGCTACAACTTCGAGACCGTTGCGCGTCGTCTGCAGGAAATGGCCTTCCTCAACAAGGGCCTGACCATCACGCTGACCGACGAGCGCGCCGAGGTCATCGACGACGAAGCTGCCGAGGTGGCCGAGGCTCCCAAGTCTGCTGCCGAAGAAGCCGAAGAAGCTGCTCAGGCAGCGCCGCGTAAGTCCAAGACCCGTATCTACCACTACCCCGGTGGACTCGAGGACTACGTCCGGCACATCAACAAGAGCAAGACCCCGATCCACAACTCGGTCGTGGGATTCACCGCCAAGGGCACCGGCCACGAGCTCGAGGTCGCAATGCAGTGGAACTCCGGCTACTCGGAGTCCGTGCACACCTTCGCCAACACGATCAACACCCACGAGGGTGGTACCCACGAAGAGGGCTTCCGCGCCGCACTGACCGCAACGGTCAACAAGTACGCGCTCGAAAAGAAGCTGCTCAAGGACAAGGATCCCAAGCTCACCGGTGACGACATCCGTGAAGGACTCGCGGCCATCATCTCGGTGAAGGTCGGTGAACCCCAGTTCGAGGGTCAGACCAAGACCAAGCTCGGCAACACCGAGGTCAAGTCCTTCGTACAGAAGGCGTGCAACGAGCACCTCGCGCACTGGTTCGAGGCGAACCCCGCCGACGCGAAAACCATTGTGAACAAGGCTGTTTCGTCGGCGCAGGCCCGCGTCGCCGCGCGTAAGGCGCGTGAGCTGGTCCGTCGTAAGAGTGCGACCGACCTCGGTGGCCTGCCAGGCAAGCTCGCCGATTGCCGCTCCAACGATCCGGAGAAGTCCGAGATCTACATCGTGGAGGGCGACTCCGCAGGCGGCTCGGCCAAGTCCGGCCGAGACTCGATGTACCAGGCGATCCTCCCGCTTCGCGGAAAGATCATCAACGTCGAGAAGGCGCGAATCGATCGCGTCCTCAAGAACACCGAAGTCCAGTCGATCATCACCGCGTTCGGCACGGGCATCCACGACGAGTTCGACATCGCCAAGCTGCGCTATCACAAGATCGTGCTCATGGCCGACGCCGACGTCGACGGTCAGCACATCGCAACGCTGCTGCTCACGCTGCTGTTCCGCTTCATGCGGCCGCTCGTCGAGCACGGCAAGGTCTACCTCGCGCAGCCGCCGCTGTACAAGCTCAAGTGGCAGAAGGGTGCGCAACCGGAATTCGCGTACTCCGACCGCGAGCGCGACGCGATGGTCAAGGCAGGCCTCGAGTCCGGCAAGAAGATCAACAAGGACGACGGCATCCAGCGCTACAAAGGCCTCGGCGAGATGAACGCCAAGGAGCTGTGGGAAACCACGATGGACCCGACGGTGCGCGTTCTGCGTCTCGTCACGCTCGACGATGCGGCTGCTGCCGACGAGCTGTTCAGCGTGCTGATGGGCGAAGACGTCGAAGCACGACGCAGCTTCATCACCCGCAATGCCCGGGACGTTCGTTTCCTCGACGTGTAGGCCTGCGGCCCTGTGAGCGGTTTCGGAGTCCCCGGACTCCTTTTCCGCGCACAGGGGCTTGCCCCCTCTTTTAAGAAAGTGAGCTCATGACCGACACCACGTTGCCACCGGACGGTCCGCAACACGACCGGATCGAACCGGTCGACATCCAGCAGGAAATGCAGAACAGCTACATCGACTACGCCATGAGCGTCATCGTCGGTCGCGCTCTGCCGGATGTCCGCGACGGACTCAAGCCGGTGCACCGCCGCGTGCTCTACGCGATGTACGACAACGGATATCGCCCAGACCGCGGATACGTGAAGTCTGCCCGACCGGTCGCCGAGACCATGGGTAACTACCACCCCCACGGCGACTCCTCGATCTACGACACGTTGGTCCGTATGGCCCAGCCGTGGTCACTGCGTTACCCGCTCGTCGACGGTCAGGGAAACTTCGGATCCCGCGGCAACGACGGCGCAGCCGCCATGCGTTACACCGAGTGCAGGCTCACGCCGCTCGCGATGGAAATGCTGCGCGAAATCGACCACGAGACAGTCGATTTCACCCCGAACTACGACGGCAAGACGCAGGAACCGACGGTTCTGCCCAGCCGTATCCCGAACCTTCTGATCAACGGTTCCAACGGCATCGCCGTCGGTATGGCCACCAACATTCCGCCGCACAACCTGCGTGAAGTTGCCGAGGCCATCTACTGGGCGCTCGAGAACTTCGAGGCGGACGAGGAAGCCACCCTCGCGGCCGTCATGGAGCGCATCAAGGGACCCGACTTCCCGACGCACGGGCTCATCGTCGGTGGACAGGGCATCCAGGATGCCTACACCACCGGTCGTGGCTCCGTTCGTATGCGCGGCGTCGTCGAGATCGAAGAAGATGCCAAGGGCCGCACCACGATCGTCATCACCGAGCTGCCCTACCAGGTCAACCCGGACAACCTGATCACCTCCATCGCGGAGCAGGTTCGTGACGCGAAGATCGGTGGCATCTCCGACATCCACGACGAGTCCTCGGACCGCGTCGGCATGCGCATCGTCGTCACCGTCAAGCGTGACGCCGTTGCCAAGGTCGTGCTGAACAACCTTTACAAGCACACCCAGCTGCAGACCAGCTTCGGCTGCAACATGCTCTCCATCGTCGACGGAGTGCCGCGCACGCTGCGCCTCGACCAGATGATCCGTCTGTACACGACGCATCAGCTCGAGGTCATCGTTCGTCGTACCAGGTACCTGCTTCGCAAGGCACAGGAGCGCGCCCACATCCTGCGCGGTCTGGTCAAGGCGCTCGACGCTCTGGACGAGGTCATCGCCTTGATCCGTGCGTCGCAGACCGTCGACATCGCTCGCGCCGGATTGATGGAACTCCTCGACGTCGACGAGATCCAGGCCGACGCCATCCTCGGCATGCAGCTGCGTCGTCTGGCCGCCCTCGAGCGTCAGAAGATCGTCGACGAGTTGGCCGAGATCGAACTCGAAATCGCGGACCTCGAAGACATTCTGGCTCGCCCGGAGCGTCAGCGCGCGATCGTTCGTGACGAGCTCAAGGAAATCGTCGACAAGTACGGCGACGACCGTCGTACCCGCATCATCGCCGCCGACGGAGACGTCAACGACGAGGATCTGATCGCCCGCGAAGACGTCGTCGTCACGATCACCGAGACCGGTTACGCCAAGCGCACCAAGACTGATCTCTACCGATCGCAGAAGCGCGGCGGCAAGGGTGTTCAGGGTGCCGGCCTCAAGCAGGACGACATCGTCTCGCACTTCTTCGTCACCTCGACGCACGACTGGCTGCTGTTCTTCACCACGAAGGGCCGCGTCTACCGCGCGAAGGCTTACGAGCTGCCCGAGGCGAGCCGTACCGCTCGCGGTCAGCACGTTGCCAACCTCCTGGCCTTCCAGCCGGACGAGCGCATCCAGTCCGTCATCCAGATCAAGACGTACGAAGACGCGCCTTACCTGGTGCTCGCCACTCGCAACGGTCTGGTCAAGAAGTCCAAGCTCACCGACTTCGACTCCAACCGCAGCGGTGGCATCGTCGCCATCAACCTGCGCGGTGAAGACGAACTGGTCGGCGCTGTTCTCTGCTCCGCCGACGACGACCTGCTCCTGGTCTCGGCACAGGGCCAGTCGATCCGCTTCTCGGCCACCGACGAGGCACTGCGTCCGATGGGCCGCGCCACTTCCGGTGTCCAGGGCATGCGTTTCAACGGTGACGACGAGCTGCTCTCGCTCAACGTCGTTCGTGAAGGAACGTTCCTCCTGGTCGCCACCTCGGGCGGTTACTCCAAGCGAACCGGCATGGAGGATTACCCGGTGCAGGGTCGCGGCGGCAAGGGCGTGCTCACGATTCAGTACGACAAGAAACGTGGCACTCTGGTCGGTGCGCTCATCGTCGACGACGACGACGAGCTGTACGCGATCACCTCGGGCGGCGGCGTCATCAGGACGGCTGCCAAGCAGGTTCGTAAGGCGGGACGCCAGACCAAGGGCGTGCGTCTGATGAACCTCGGCGAAGGCGACACATTGCTCGCGATTGCGCGCAACGCCGACGAGCCCGAAGAGCTCGCTGCAGAGACCACCGACAACGCAGACAATGCCGATGGAGCTAAGGAGTCCTAGTGAGCACTCCCAACCAGCCGGGCAGTGACCAGAAGAGTGAAAGCACTTCAGGTTCGACGCCACCGAAGCCGGAGCAGGCAACTGCTCCGGCGGGGCCGCAGACCTCGAAACCTGCAGCTCCAGCGGACGGCGGACCCAAAGCTTCCGAGGCAGCTCCGGCGCCTAAGGCACCGGAGCCGCCTCGCGGCCCGTCGGATTCGGCCCAGAAACCGGCGGCTGCGGCTCCCGACGCCGCGGGTGCGGCCAAGGGCCAGGCTCCTTCCGTTCCTTCTGTGGCTCCGGTTGCGCCGGTAACTCCGGCGAAGGGTGATGGTCAGGCTCCGCCGCAACCGGTCGCCAATCAGGCTCGTGGCAGCCAGGCACCGCCGTGGCAACGGGGACCCCAGCCGTCAGGCCAGCCTCAGGGGCAGCCATCTCAGGCGCCGAAGGCTCCTGCTCAGAATCCGGGGTCCAAGGCCCCGGCGTCGAAGGCTCAGCCACCGCAGAATCAGGCTCCGCAAAGTCAGCCGCAGACCAACATCACGCGCCCGGCCGGCGCTGGTGCTCCTGCAGGTCGACAGGCAGCTCCTGCTGGGGGTAAGCCGCCTGCGGGTCCGCAGCGTCCTGCTGCGGCAGGCCCGGCGCAGGGTGGTCCGGCACAGGGTGGTCCGGCCAAAACCCCCGCACAGGGTGGTGCGCCGAAGGGACAGCCGCAGGCGGGTCGCCCTGCTGCCGGTGCACAGACAGGTCGTCCTGCCGGCAACCCGTCGGCGCGTCCTGTCGTGACAGGAACGGCAGCTGCCGCAGCTACTGGTGGCGTCGCCGGCGCAGCGGCAGCCAAGGCTGTTGCACCCTCGGGCGCAAATCCCAAGGCTGCAAATGCCACGGCCGCCAATCCCACCGTCGCTAATCCGAAAGCAAAAGCCGCCGCGATCGACGGGCCGACTCGGCACATCGATCGCAAGGATCTGCCGAAGGACATGCCTGACCTCTCCGAGGCCAAGCATCCGTTGCCTGCTGCGGTGAAGGGTGAGAAAACTCACGCCGTATCGGCTTCGGTCGTGGACGGTGCGCCACTGCGCGCAACGGTCCAGATCCGTCGTATCGACCCGTGGTCCACGCTCAAGATCACGTCCGTGATCTCCGTGTCGCTGTTCTTCGTGTGGATGGTGGCCGTCGGACTGCTCTACGTCGTTCTCGACGGCATGGGCGTCTGGGATCGCCTGAACAACGCGTTCACCGACATCGTTGCCGACGGCGGCTCCGACGGTCTGGTGACGGCCGGCCAGGTGTTCGGCTACGCCGCGCTGATCGGTATCGCGAACATGGTGCTTTTCACGGCACTCGTCACGATCGGATCGTTCATCTACAACCTCTGCAGCGACCTGGTTGGTGGCGTCGAGGTAACTCTCGCCGACCGCGACTGACCTGCGAAAACATTGCTCCGCCGGGCCCGTTTTGGTGTCAGCGGCCCGGTGGGGTAATCTTTGGAATCGGTTCAGGGGCCTATAGCTCAGGTGGTTAGAGCGCTTTACTGATAATGAAGAGGTCGGAGGTTCAAGTCCTCCTAGGCCCACTCCCATGTGCCGAAGAAGGGTTGCTGGAATGAAGGTTTTCCTGCTTGTCGGGGCCGGAATTCTGGTAGCTCTCGGGGTCACCAAGCTGATCAAAAGTCAGCGCGGAGACAAGGTTTGGCACGATTTGGAAACAGGATAGAACCTAGGTACTCTGACTCCGGTCAGAAAACCGAACGGGGCCTTAGCTCAGTTGGTAGAGCGCTGCCTTTGCAAGGCAGATGTCAGGAGTTCGAATCTCCTAGGCTCCACAGTAAGAAAACACCCTCCCGGGATCCGGGAGGGTGTTTTTGTATGCCGATGTCCGACCAGTCGGTGCCCGACTCGTGGCCCTCCCCTTTGAGCGAACGGCACTTTCGGCGCACTGAAGGCGATGAACATGCCGTTCGCTCGGAGTGGGGTGGCCAGAACAGCGCCCACTATGGACCGTTCGTCCCGAATTCTCCGGAAAGTCTAGTGGTCATAACCAGCCGGGCGTAGCGTGAGGAGAACCCAATTTCAGGAGGTTCGTAGTGCTTCACAACGACATTCCCAGCCACGGTGAAATTGCCGCACTCGCGGAGGTGGAAGGGCCCACCTGCATCACCATCGTGACTCCGACTGAAGATGCGCCGCAGGATCATGACAAAGCGCGCATCGCCTTCAAGGACCAGGTCCGCTCGGCACTCGCATCGGTGGAGGATCCGGCCGAGCGCAAGCTGTTCGAGGCCGAATACGCAGAGCTCGACGACGACGACGATTTCTGGCGCTTCCAGTCGCGCTCATTGGTCACGTACGCGACGCCGGAGCGTCTGGTGACCTTCCGCCTGCCCAACCGTCTGCAGGCGCTCGAAACGGTCAGCGATCGGTTTCATCTCAAGCCACTGCTCCGTTCGGTGACCTTCCCCCAGACGGCGTTCGTTCTCGCTCTCGCCGAAGGTTCGGTGCGATTGATCGAGATCGCCGCCGATCAACCGGCCGACGAGGTTCGTGTTCAGGGAATGCCGAAGAACGCTGCCGATCACGCGGGTAAGTCCTCGATCAACAGCCGAACTGAAGCCGGTCGGCTCTCGGGTTCGGACAGCCGAAAGCTGCGCGTCAATCAGTACGCCCGCGCAGTCGATCACGAGGTCCGTGGTGTCCTCGCCGGCCGTGACGTCCCCTTGATCCTGGCCGCTGCGGAACCCATCGCGTCGGTGTATCGCTCCGTGAATTCGTACCGCCACCTGGTCGACAAAACCGTCGAGGGAAACCCGGAAGCCTTGTCGACGCAGGAAGTGGCGGACGGTTCGCGTCCGGCGCTCGACGATTTCCACGCCGAGCAGTTGGCGGCGGTGCGGGACACCTTCAATGTGCGCACGGAACAAGGTCGCACTCAAACCGACGTCGCCGACGTGGCAACGGCCGCGACGTACGGACAGGTCGACACCGTTTTCATCGACATCGATTCCGTTGTACCCGGAAGTCTCGATCCCCAGACGGGCGCTCTCACGACCGGTGAGTCGACCAACGGAAGTACATACGGGGTCGTCGACGAGATCGCTCGTCGTGCGCTCCTGACGGGTGCTCGGGTCCTCGCTGTTCGCGCCGAGGACATTCCGGGCGGCGGCGCAGTTGCCGCGATTTTGCGCTTCGCCCCGTAAACAGACTGGACGCGTGTGCGCTTCGTGACCTGATTCGGGCACGGGGCGCATACGATTCCGGCATGAAACGTGTGTGGGAACGGCTGCGCCTCTACTGCAAGACGCTGCACCCGGTCGGGCTTGCCTTTGCTCTGGTCTTCTTCACCTGGTCGATGAGTCCGTCCCTGTTGCCGCGCGCGTGGTACTTGCAGGGCGTTGCGACGGGCATCTCGCTCGCGATGGGATACGGCGTCGGCGTGACGGTTGCCTGGATGATCCGCAAGTGCGGCGTCGAACCGCAGTGGTCGGATCGCACCAAGAAGATCGGCTGGCGAATCCTGTTGGTCGCGGCCGTCATTCTGGTTCCGACGTTCTTGGTCCTCGGTTCGTGGTGGCAGCAGATCGTGCGTGACCTTGTCGAAGCTCCTCGCACCAATCAGGCGAATTACCTTCTGGTGCTGCTGATTTCGCTCGGAATCTGGTTCATCCTGCTCGAGGCAGGCCGTGGTCTTCGTTTCACTACCAACAAGCTCACCGCCGTCGCACTTCGGTTCGTTCCCCTCGAAGCGGCGAAGGTCGGCAGCTTGATCGTCATCTTCGCCCTCGGCATCTTCATCGTGAACGGTGCGCTGTACAACGGGTTGATTGCCTTCGCGAACTGGAGTTTCTCCGGTGCGGATCACGAAACACCGGACGGCATCGAACAACCCTTGATCGCTGAGCGCAGTGGTTCACCGATGTCCGCCGAAGCCTGGGATTCGCTCGGCCAGGAGGGGCGCACCTTCATGGGCAGCGGTCCCACCGCGGCCGAGATCACCGCATTGACCGGACGTGAAGCGAAGCAACCGATCCGGGTGTACGCCGGACGCGAATCCTCGGACTCGATCAACGGTGTCGCACAGCGGGTCGTCGACGAGTTGGAGCGCACCGGCGGATTCGACCGCGGAACCCTCGCGGTTGTCACGACCACCGGCCGCGGTTGGGTGAACGAGGACGTCGCGTCGGCGTTCGAGTACGTCGAGGGCGGGGACACGGCGATCGCGTCGATGCAGTACTCGTTCCTTCCGAGTCCGTTGGCCTTCATCGCCGACCGTGAGACGCCGATGATTGCCGGTCGCGCACTGTTCAACGCGGTGTACGCCAAGTGGATCGACCTGCCCGTGGAGACGCGACCCGAACTGGTTGTCTTCGGTGAGAGCCTCGGCTCCTACGGTGGCCAGGCCGCATTTGCCGGCGCTCAGGACATGATGACGCGCGTCGACGGCGCACTGTGGGTCGGAACGCCCAACTTCACTGCTCAGTGGCAGGAAATCACGGACAGCCGCGACTCGGGCTCACCGGAGATCCTGCCGGTGATCGACGGTGGCCAGGCAATTCGGTTTGCCGGCGATCCGGAAGATCTGGAGCTGAAGTCCGACTGGGACGACGATCGCATCGTGTACTGGCAGCACGCCAGCGACCCGATCACATGGTGGTCCTTCGACCTGCTGCTCAACAAGCCGGATTGGCTCAAGGAACCGCTGGGTCGCGACGTGGATCCGGGAATGACGTGGGTACCTCTCGTGACCTTCTGGCAGGTAACCCTCGACATGGTCTTCTCGGCTGACGTCCCGTCCGGGCACGGTCACAATTACGGCGAGGATGCAGCGGACATGTGGGCCAAGATCCTGCACCCCGAGGCGTGGACCTCGGCTGATACCGACAAGCTTCGTTCGCTGCTGACCTCCAATCTGGAGCCCACGAAGTAGTCGTAAACGGTTGTAAGTCAGCCTGTTAAGGCGAAAACCTCACGAAAAAGTGTTACGTGAGGTATGTGTTACTCTGCGTTCGCTGTGTGCCAAGCCACAGCGCAGGCGAGCGTGGGGAGATCGAAACGTGAAGAGCAGAGCATGGTGGGCGGCCGGGGTTTCCGTCGCGGCACTGGTCATGGGTGCTGTGACGGCCCCTGCCGCAATGGCGGACCCGGCGGATTTCTACACGCCGCCGTCGGAGCTTCCGGCAGGTGCCAACGGAGATCTCATCAAGAGTGAGCCGTCACCACTGCTGCTGAGCGTGCCCGGATCGAACGGTGCGTGGCCGGCAACCGCCACCAAGATCATGTACCGAAGCGAGGACGCCAAGGGTGCTCCCGTTGCCGTGACGGGGACCTACCTCGAACCGTCGAACCCGTGGACCGGGCAGGGGGCGCGTCCACTGGTTGCCGCAGCGGTAGGAACGCATGGGCAGGGCGATCAATGCGCTCCGTCCAAACTGTTCAACACCGGTATCGAGTACCAGTTCCCGACGGACGTCATGGTCGGCTACGAGTCCATCTGGGTGAACACGTTGCTGCTCAACGGCATCGCCGTCGTAGTCACCGATTACGAAGGCCTCGGAACTCCTGGCGACCACACCTACGTCAACCGTGAAGCCGAAGCGCACGCGGTTCTGGACTCGGTGCGTGCCGCTCAGCAGCTCCCGAACACGGGCATTCCCGCCGACGGCCCCGTCGGACTGTGGGGTTACTCGCAAGGTGGTGGAGCTGCCGCTGCCGCAACGGAATTGAAGCCGTCGTATGCTCCCGAGCTTGATCTCAAGGGCACGTACGCAGGTGCACCGCCCGCCGATCTGGCGGCGACGCTGCAGCAGGTCGACGGCACGTTCCTCACCGGAGTGATCGGCTACGCGCTCAACGGGATCCTTGCGCAGTACCCCGAGGTTCAGCCGCTGCTCGACGCCGAGATCAACGATCGCGGCCGACAGATGTTGGCCGCCACCAAGAACCAGTGCGTCGCCGAAAGTGGATTGCAGTTCGGCTTCCAGCAGTCGTCGAGCTTCACCAATTCCGGTGAATCACTCTCCGCAGTTCTGGCGCGTCTACCCATGGCGCAGGCGATCCTCGACGAGCAGAAGATCGGCAAGCTGACGCCGGAGTCGCCCGTGCTCATTCAGCATGGCCGCTCCGATGACATCGTTCCGTTCGGTCAGGGACAGCAACTGGCGCGAGACTGGTGCGGCAAGGGCGCGGCGGTGCAGTTCTCCGTCAACGAACTGCCCCCGATCATTCCGGGCATGGCAATCAATCATGCAACGCCGTACCTGGTGGGTACACCCGAATCCGTCGGGTACATGATCGATCGCTTCAACAACGTCCCGGCACCGTCCAACTGCTGAACGTGAACATCGAAAAGCCCCGGAACACAATCTGTTCCGGGGCTTTTCGTGTGTCGACTAAGCGGTCTTCTCGGCCGAGTTCTCTTCGAGCCGAGGGGGTGCGGAAGCGACCGGCGGATGCTCGCGTCGGCGGCTCTTGAAGAACACCGCGCCACCGATCACCGCAACACCGGCGATGACGAACACGGCGACGCGCTTGCGGCCGCGAGGCTTCTCGGTGCGTTCCGCGGACTTCGTGGGGATAGCCTTTGCGCGCTCGACGCCCTTCTTGGCGAGGACCTTGCCCTGACGACCCAGGAACAACCCGACCTGCCCGGCGCCGCGAGCGACCGATGTGGCGACCACCGCGGCGATACGGCGAGCGTTGTCGGCTGCCTCGGACTCCTTGATACGAGCCGCTGTCTCTTCGAGGTAGGCGGCAGTCTCGTCGAAGGTGTCCTCGACGCGGGCGCGCGCTTGATCGAAGGTGTCGGGCAACTGCGTGCTGAGGGACTCGGTCACTCGTGTCATGACTTCACTTTGCCACAAGGGCTGTACCGGGGTAGGTCGGTCGCAGATCGGACTTACGATGGATGAATGTCGACCTCCCCTGCACGGTCCCGTCGAAGCCCAGGCCGACCTGCGATTACGTCGACAGAGGAGATTCTCGATGCAGCGGAACGGGTGGGTTTGGACCGCCTGACGCGGGCGGAGGTCGCACAGGTCCTGGGCGTTTCCGCTGCGACGATTCGCCATCACGTCGACTCGACCGATCGTCTCTACTCGTTGGCGTGTGCGAGAGCTTTCGGACGTCTGCAATTGGATTCGGATTCGAAGTCCTGGCAGGACTACCTTCGGACGCTAGGTCAGCGGTTCGCTGAACTCGTGACTGCCACGCCTGGGCTCGAGGACTACGTGCTTCGAGGGCCTTACGAAGAGGGCACTCTGGCGCAGTTCGAGCGAATCATGAATGAGGTACTTCTACGGAAGCCTGAATTTGACCGTGCAACAGCACATTTGCTCGGCTCTCGGACACTGATCATGTCGGCGGCACTGCATACACCGGCGCGCAATCGTTACCCGGATTCGCAGTATCCGAAGCCTGAGACTCTCTCGGCTGTTGTTTCCTGGACGCTCGACGCCTTCCTTGTCGGTGCCGAAAAGATGATCGATTCCGGCCTCGTTCCTACGGTCGTTCCAACTCCTGACGCTTCCTGGACTCACATTTCGGATCACTGATGCCCTTCCGGGATAGGAAGGTAAGGCAACCCACATTAATTATTGCTACTGTGGCAATTATGAATAGACACAGGTGGAGGCCAAGATTCCTCGGCGCGGCCGGGGCCGCGTTAGTGTTCGCGCTCGCTGGATGTTCGTCACCGAACACGAACCCGGACGCTGACGGAAGTCCCGCAGCGAGCGGAAGCTATCCGGTGACCGTGAGCACGGAATCCGGAGACGTGATCATCGAGTCGGCACCTGAACGGATCGTGACCTTGGGGAACCCGGCGTTCGAGAACGTCGTGGCGCTGGGATCGCACCCCGTGGCCGCGAGCGTGACCAACATCGACAAGCTTCCCTATCTGGCGGACTACGTGGGAAACGAAGCGCTCGACGAGTCCTTGGCTGACATCTATGCAGGGCAAGTGAATTTCGAGCGGATGCTTGCGGTCGAACCGGATCTCATCATCGCGCCTGCCTGGCCGGTTTTCACCGAGCCCGCCACGTTGGAGCGGCTCCGAACGATCGCTCCCACTTTGATATTCGACATGCAGGACGCAGACAACGATTGGAGAGTCGGCGTTCAGCAGGTCGCGGATGCGTTGGGCAAATCCGAGCAGGGTGGCGAGTTGATCACCTCGGCAGTCGACGAATTTACGGGTGTGGCTGAGTCGAACCCAGGACTTGCGAAGCGGCCGTACTCATTCGGGCTCTACTACAAGGAGCAGATTTCGTTGGGATCGGGCGGAAACATACTGCGCCTCTTCGGAATGAAGCCGGCGGAGGACCAAGCCGCGGTGGAATCGACGGGAACTCCGGTGACGTATTCGGGTGAGACCGCGGGTGACGTCGACGGTGAAGCGGTACTTCTGATGCCGTCACCACGGGATTCCATCGCGAACCTCGAACAATCGCCTTTCTGGGAGTCGAATCTGAAATCCCGCGTCGTATGGCTCAGTGATGCGCAGGGTGAGGCGATCAACAATGCGGGTGTACTTGGAAAGACGTGGCTGCCGGGAAACCTGGGTACCGCGTTGGGACAGTTGGGTTAGTCGAGCGTGGACAGGGCGAGAGAATCCCGGTTACCTGCGGGCATGGTCATGACCGTTGCCTCGATTGCCGAGGTTGAACAGCGAACGGACGACACCGTTCGAGTTGTGTTGCAGTCGAGCGAGTTCGGAAACCTGAGCGTTCGTGGGGCGGCGCCGGTGTTCAAGTTGTTCGTGCCTCGGGAGCCGGCGGACGAGATGATGCTCCCCACCTTGGGGTCGGACAAACTCGCGGTTCCCAGTTGGGAGGCCGACCCCCGGCGTCCGATCGGGCGTTCCTACACAGCAATCGATTTCAATCCTGGCGATCGTAGGATCACGTTCGATGTCATAGGTCTCGGGAAGCCGGATTGGTGGCTCAACCGGACGGGCGTAGGCAGTCGCGTTGGGGTGATCGGATTCAAACACGAACTCGTCCTTGTTCCGGGCGTCACTGACGTCGTTGCAGTCGGCGACAGATCTGCGCGCCCTGCTGTCGGATCCTTGACGAATCTCGCCGAACAAGTCCGAATACACAGTTTCACGGGTCCGTCAGGCGAGCACGGATTCCCTGATATCGAGTGGGTGGACATAGTCGATCGGACCAAGGCGCAGACAGAATCGACAATGTTGTGGATCGGCGGAGAGAAAAGCTGTGTCGCCCGCTTGCGCAACCAAGCGATCGAAAACGGCCTACCACCGTCCCGGATTGTCGCATTGCCGTACTGGTCGGCGGGGCGAACGCGCGACGAGTTCGATCATGCTCTGTACCGGCTGTACCAACGCGCAGCTGCGGACGGAATCGACATTTCCGATCCGGTCGTTGCCGCCGACATCGAACTGCAGTGACGCATGCCTCGTCGCACGGAATTGGCAGGCTCACATCCGCGAGAACGCCGGCAATGGCACGATGGTGGTGTGACTTCAACTCATCAGACCGCAACCGCAACGCTGCACACGAACCGCGGCGACATCAAGATCGCTCTGTTCGGCAACCATGCGCCGAAGACCGTCGAGAACTTCGTCGGCCTCGCCGACGGCTCGAAGGAGTACACCACCGCAAACGCCGCCGGCACCAAGACCGGCCCGTTCTACGACGGTGCCATCTTCCACCGCGTCATCGACGGCTTCATGATCCAGGGTGGCGACCCCACCGGAACCGGCACCGGCGGCCCGGGCTACAAGTTCGGTGACGAGTTCCACCCGGAACTGCAGTTCGACCGCTCCTACCTGCTGGCCATGGCCAACGCAGGCCCGGGAACCAACGGCTCGCAGTTCTTCATCACCACCGGCCCGACGCCGCACCTGAACCGTCGCCACACCATCTTCGGTGAGGTTCTCGACGACGATTCCAAGAAGGTTGTCGACGCTATCTCCTCCACCGCCGTCGATCGTGGCGATCGTCCGGTCGAGCCCGTCGTGATCAACAGCATCACCATCTCCTGAACAGGTAAAACAAGCAGATGACGAACCCCGGTTGGGGCGGCGGTGCGAGTGAGGGCATCCCGCCCCAACCGCGGTGCGTCCGCCATCCAGATCGACCTACCGCACTTTCCTGCAATCGTTGTGGACGTCCGGCGTGCCCGGACTGCCTCCGCGAGGCGGCGGTGGGATACCAATGTGTTGACTGTGTAGCTGCCGGCCAACGCGATGTCCGCCCCGTTCGGGGCGTCGCCGGAAACACCGTGAGCCCCGCCCGTGCGATCCCGATCGTGACGTACACCTTGATGGGGCTCAACGTCCTGGCGTTCCTCGCCACCTTCGCGCAGTCGCGAAGCATCATGAACAATCAGGTCGGCTCGTCGATCTTCGCGAACTGGGCACTCAATCCGGGTCTGGTCGCCAGCGGTGACTGGTTCCGGCTCATCGGCTCCGGGTTCTTGCACTTCGGCATCTTGCACCTCGTGGTCAACATGTACGCCCTCTACATCCTGGGGCGCGACACCGAAATCGTGATGGGCCGCTCCCGGTACATCGGCATCTACCTGGTTTCGCTCCTCGGCGGTTCCGCCTCGGTGATGGCGTTCCAGCCGGTGTTCTCCTCGCTCACGGCCCTGTCCTGGACCGCTGGAGCGTCGGGTGCAATCTTCGGCATCATGGGCGCACAGGCCGTCCTTCTACTGCGTTTGCGTCGAAGCCCGGTCCCGATCATCTCGGTGATCGCGATCAATGTGATCATCAGCATTTCGCTGCCCGGGATCTCGTTCTGGGGTCACGCGGGAGGTCTGGTGGCAGGTGCCGCAACGGCCGCTGCATTCCTGTACGCCCCACAGTGGTTGGGCGCCGGTGAGAACCGCGTGAAAGCAGTGCGGATCGGCTGGATCGCTTTTGGTGCCGTCACCGTGGTGACGTTGGGAGTCATCGTGCTCCGCGTCGTCCAACTGCGCGAACAGCTGGGAATCAGCTAGCAAGAATCCTAGGGCCCAGCCGTTCTATGGATCAGCCGCCGATGATGGACTCGCAGGCGAACGTGATCTCGAAGCTCGACGTCTCCATCGGGTTGCCCTTGTCCCGGGCGCCGATTCCCTCGCCCGTCACCACGAAGGTATTGCCGTCCTGCTTGGCACTGGCAGATCCGCCAGGCAGACCCGGCGCGAATCCGGCGGTGTACGGCAGACCGTTCGATCCACCCTCGCTTCCGGCGATTCCAGCAGTCTGAACCGTGCCGGATTCATCGATGATGGCTGAGACGGTCAACATGCCGTAGGTGGCATTTTCCGCGTCGAGCAGTGTCATAACTGTCGTGCCGCCGTCCTTTGCGCACTTCGTCTCGAATTTGGCGTCGAGCGTCTTCCCTCCGACGGTGGCCGAGGATGTAGCGGACGAGGCGCCGGCAGCGCTCTTGTCGGAGTCGGTCTTGTCGGAGTCGCTGCCGCAGGCGGAGGCGAATAGTGCGACCGCCGCGATGGTGGCAGCGACTGCGGTGGAGGACCGGCGGGTCATCGTGGTCCGAACCATCTTCGTCATGTTCTGTCCTTCAAGTCACGCGGTGCGCCCGCACTTGCTCTGGCTATTTCGCCGATAACACTAGCCAGTGACTCGGTGCTCGTAGCGCTAAACCCCCAGCTCAGGCGGGTTTGTCGCCTTCGACTGTTCAGGGACGTTCGTCAGGCTGCTGCGGGTCATTCGCCGGATCGTTGGGAGTAAATGCACATGCAGGGACGGCTTCTGTAGAGATTGTCCACATAGGTTGGGCTCGGTGGTGCTTCTACTGTGGCTTGAGTCACTTCGTAGATTGCAACGCTGACCTTTTCCGAGGAGTACCCCTGCCATGACCTCCACCGATAGCACCACCACTGACGGTGGGGTTGCGCCGAGCGAGATCGAATCTCGCGTGGTGAAGAAGGTAGCGCGCCGGCTGATTCCCTTCCTGATCCTGCTCTATTTCGTGAACTATCTGGATCGTACGAACATCGCCTTCGCGAAGCTCACCATGAGCGCCGACCTCGGGATGACCGAGACCATGTTCGGGCTCGCCTCCGGACTCTTCTTTGTCGGCTATCTGCTGTTCGAGGTGCCGAGCAACCTGGCCCTGCACCGCTTCGGCGCCCGGCTGTGGATCGCGCGCATCATGCTCACCTGGGGCATCCTCGCCGCTGCGCTGGCATTCGTGCCCAACGTGGGCAGCCTCTATTTCCTCCGCATTCTGCTGGGAATCGCCGAGGCCGGCTTCTTCCCCGGAGTTCTTCTCTACCTGACCTTCTGGTTCCCGAAGAAGTACCGCGTACGCCTGATGGGCTTGTTCCTGCTGACACTTCCGCTCTCGTCGGCGCTCGGTGCCCCGCTCTCTGCTGCCATCATCCAGTACGGCGACGGCCTGTTCGGGTTGGCCGGATGGCGCGTGATGTACCTGATCGAGGGTCTGCCCGCCGTGATCTTGGCGTTTGTCGTCTGGTTCTACCTCACCGACCGTCCCGCCGACGCGAAGTGGTTGACCCTCGAGGAGCGCACCTGGCTGATGAAGTCCATGGCCGACGAGGAGAAAGAACTCGGCGACGCCGGTCACCAGTCCGCCGGCAAGACCCTGCGCGATCCCCGCGTCATCGGTTTCGGTCTGGTCTACTTCGGAATCACGTACGGCCTTTACGCTTTGAGCTTCTTCCTGCCCAGCATCGTCGCGGGATTCAAGCAGACGTTCAACACCGATTTCTCGCTCGTCGAGACAGGCATGATCGTGGCCGTCCCCTACGCGATCGGCGCTGTCGCGATGGTGCTGTGGAGCCGCCATTCCGACAAGACCGGTGAACGGATGTGGCACGTTGCAGCCCCGACGCTCCTGGGTGCGGTATCCATTCCGATTGCGCTGTACCTGGATTCACCGTTCACCGTCATGATTGCGGTCTCGCTCACCGCCGTCGGCGTGCTCTGTGCGCTCCCCGTCTTCTGGTACCTGCCCACCACGTTCCTGACGGGTGCCAGCGCGGCCGCGGGTATCGCCATGATCAACTCGATCGGCAATGCGTCGGGCTTCGGTGCTCCGTACATCACCGGCTGGCTCACCGATGTGACCGGAAATGCCAAGGCAGGCCTGTGGGTGGTGGGCGCCGTGATGCTCTGTGCCGCAGTTCTTGTGGTGGCACTGGCCAAGCGATCGAGCAAGCCCGCTCAGATCTGACCGAGTTTCCCCGCACTGGCACGCAGCCGGATCAGGAGCGCAAGATCGAGCGCCTGGTCCGGCTGACGCCACTGGGTGCCGATCAACCGGTCGATCGATTCGAGGCGTTGATACAGAGTGTTGGCGTGAATCGCGAGCGCGGCGGCGGTCGCAGAATGCTTGCAATTGTGTGACAGGTACGACGCGAGGGTGTCCAAGAGCGGAACGCCGCGTCGTTGCTCCTCCTCGAGGAGAGGACCGAGGGACCGCAGCGTCAGCGCTTCGAGTTCTTCGCGGCCGGTGCGGCTGAGGAGAATTCGGTAAATGCCGAGGGAACTTGCCGGTTCCACGTGGGAGGCCCGCCCGAGAGTCTCGAGGACGTCGACGGTGTGTTGTGCCTCGACATAGGCTCGCGCCAGACCTTCCGCTCCCACCGCAGGATCGGCGATTCCCACTGTCGGGTTCTCCGCCGGCTGCACCCACGCCGCCGCAACCTCTACTGGTGACATTCCCGGAATCAGAGCGATGACCCGTGAACCATGCTCGGCAACAACAGTTCCTGACGGTAATGCAATTTCCTCGATACTGCGACGCGTACGGTCTACGGCGTCGGCCGGGCCTGCCACCACGACGGTGTACGAGCGGTCGGGGTTGAGTCCGGCCAGGCGGAACTGACCGGTGACTTCGGCCGGCGTCGGCGCTGGCCTGGTGATCAGATCGACCAGAAATGCGTCGCGTGCTCGGCGAGTGGCTTCCCTGGCCGCCCGTTCGCCTACCAGGGCAAGCGCAATAGCCGGGGCTGACCTTTCGAGTGCCAACCTCATGGCGGCGGTGGGTTCATGACGCGAGAGTAGGAACAGAACTCCGAGTTGGTCACCGGCACTGCGTACTTCGGTGGCGAACAGGAACTGCTCACCGACGATGAGCGTCACCTCCTGCTCGCGTCTGTCAGCGGCAAAGATGTCGAAGACCCGATGCACGCTCTCGCTCACCCGTTGCAGTCCCGGTGGGATCTCCGACGTTCCGGTCACGAAAAACACCGGTGAACCCGTCGACGCGGAGGTTTCTTCCACGAGTTCGCGAACACCGCCGCCGCGCAGGACAACTTGTGTGAGCGATCGGTCCCAGGTCAGGGTCTGTTCGAGAAGTGCTGTGCGCTCGGCAAGTTCGGTGTTCGCTGCATTCACTTCTGCAACCGTCGCGCGATAGCGTTCGAGAGAGCGGGCATTCTCGATGGCTACCGAGGCATGAGCTGCGAGGGCGGACAGCAACGCAACTTCCTCGTTGCCGAATCGACGCTCCTGACGCTTGCACGCGCAGAGGGCACCCAGGATCTTGCCGTTCAAAGTCAGCGGAACGGCCAACAGGCCGCGCATGTTCTCGGCTCGTGCTGCGTCGTCGGCGGGCCCGATGTGTGCAAACGAGGGATCGTTGCGGTAATCGGGAGACCAAGCAGGAGAGGAGTTCTCGACCACGCGACCGATGAGGCCTTCTCGGAACGGAACCGTCAGGCCGAGCAGTTGCGACGTATACGCCCCGCTCGTGACTTCGATGATCAAGATGTCGTCGTGAATGAGAGCAAGGTACGAAAGGTCTACGCCGAGTAGCCGTTTGGCCTGATCCACGATCTCCTGCAGAAGGGCGTGGTGATCGTGCATCGTGGTCAGCAGTGACGCGATGTCGTTGAGCGCGCCCAGTTCGGTGGCACGTTGTCGGCGCTGAGCCAGGAGACTTCGCAGTTGGAGTGCGGATCGGGCTTCTCGCTCGATCTCGGCTGCGACCTCGGGGCCTGACCCGGCGGCCAACTGATCGCGGTGTTCGATCAGTTCCTCGGTGGATGCCTCGGCCAGGAGAAGCTGTAGCCAGTTCTCGTGCATCCGCACTCCCTTGTCAGGCCAACTTGTCAGGCCAACGATGAGTATGGAGAGAATGTCCATACGGTTTCCGGTTTCTCGGAGTAAATCTACATGGGGTGGTGTAGCCGCCGTCACTATCGTGGAGGCATGACACTCCTCGAGGCGCTCGGCTCGCAGATCGATGCGGATCGACTGATCACCGACCCCGACATCATGGCGAGCTACATCCACGACGACGCCGAGTGGGCTCCCTACGAGATGCCCGTCGCCGTGGTCCGCCCGCGTACAGCCGAGCAGGTACAGACAGTTGTGCAGGCGTGCATCGCCCACGGTGCGCCCGTCGTCACGCGCGGCGCAGGCACCGGTCTGTCGGGTGGAGCCAACGCAGTCGCCGGCGGCGTCGTGATCGCCTTCGACGCGATGAACGCCATCAAGGAGATCAACACCCTCGAGCGTTTGGCCGTGGTCGAACCCGGAGTGGTCAACGATCACCTCCGCGACGCGTGCGCCGAGCACGGCCTCTGGTATCCGCCCGATCCGGCGAGCGCACCCTGGTCGACGATCGGCGGCAACGTCGCGACCAATGCCGGGGGCCTGTGTTGCGTCAAGTACGGCGTCACCAAGGACTACGTGCTGGGCATGCAGGTGGTTACCGGAACCGGTGAGCTGGTTCGGCTCGGGCGTCGAACTGCCAAGGGAGTGGCTGGGTTTGATCTCTCGGCACTCATGGTCGGCTCCGAAGGCACTCTCGGGGTGATCACCGAGGTGACGGTCAAGCTTCGTCCTCAGCGCGATCCCGAGCGCACCATCGTCGGATACTTCGACTCCATCGTTGCTGCGGGCAAGGCCGTCGAGGCCGTCGCCGCAGACGGGCTCACGCCGTCTGCCCTCGAGCTGATCGATCGACAGTGTCTGCTTGCCGTCGACGCCTGGAAGTACATGGGCCTCTCGGCCGACGCCGAGGTGGTCCTGCTCGGCCGCATCGACACACCTGGTGAGATCGGCGACGCCGAAGCCGAGCGAATGTTGGCCTGTTTCAACCGTTCCGGGGCAACCTGGAGCGCCAGATCCACCGACCAGGAGGAAGCCGACGCCCTGTTCTCCGCCCGGCGTCTGGCGTACCCCGCCCTCGAGCGGCTCGGCCCGGTGCTCACCGAGGACATCTGTGTCCCCAAGGCAGCGGTCCCGGAGATGTTGGCACGGATCGAGGCCATTTCGGCCCGTCACGACACTCACATCGCGAACATCGCGCACGCGGGTGACGGCAACCTGCATCCGCTGCTGATCACGCCACACGACGACGAAGCGGCGCGGAGGTGTGCTCAGGCAGCTTTTGCCGAGATCATCGACAATGCCCTCGAGTTGGGCGGAACCGTCACCGGTGAACACGGCGTCGGCCTACTGAAGATGGGTGGCCTGGCACAGGAACTGTCACCGGCCGTCGTCGCGATGCATCATGCAATCAAGGGCGCACTCGACCCTCACGGAATCATGAACCCCGGCAAGGTGATTTGAAAGGCCGGGTGATCTGAAGGCTGGCTCCGTAACCGAATCGGTTTCCGGGGTTACGCCGTCGAAATGACGAGTTCCTACGCTCGAGTTGAACCGTTTGACGAACTCGACGTATGGAGTGATGAATGTTCTCTTCCGATTTGACGCTGGCAAGTGTTGTTCCGCGGCGCGTGGACACGGTCGAGGCCGTCCGGGCGGCAATCGCGCTGGACGGCGCCGCGGTCTTCGGTGGGCTGCACACCGAGGATGACGCCATTGCGTTCGCGTCGAAGTTGCTCGGTGAGAAGTGCATTCGCGTCGGCCGCCAGTTCGAGGCGAGCGCCAGAAGTCAGGATGCCGAAGCCGCTGTCGTCGACACCCAACCGGTGGACGAACGCGGGCGCAAGCGCTCGTTCGGTATCTCCGGCGAGCGGATGACCGCCCACAACGACGGTTTTGCTTTCGGCGATTACGCTCCCGATTACCTGTTTCTGTGGTGCAAGCGCCCGGCGTACCCGAGTGGGGGCGACTCGTTTCTCATCGACGCGGTCAAACTGACGCGATTGCTCGCCTTCGATCCATCAACAGCGGAGCTGGCCGAATTCTGTTGGAGCACAGACATCGACCATTCGGAACCGAACTTCCCGCAGAACACATTTGCGCCGATCGCCCGGACGGTGCCGAGTGGACGCAACCAGGTTCGCTATCACCCGTACCTCGCGCCGATCGCCGGCGAATCGGAAGAAGCGCAGTGGCCGCTGGTGAAGCAGTGGAGTGAGGCCGTGATTCACGTGCGCGACAGCGGGCCGATGTTCCGTGCCGAAGCCGGCGAGATGATCTGCATCGACAACTACCGGGTGCTTCACGGCCGCGACGGGTACACCGACCCCGGCCGCGAGCTGTACTCGATCTGGGGATGGTCGAGCGACGCCGTCGCGGTGCCGCAGCAGGCACTCGACATCGTGCAGCCGGACCTCGCGGCACTGGCCATGTAACCCGGCTTACTTCTCGGGCGGTACCAAACCGTGGACGGTAAGCACGTCCAGGACGTCCTCCGGCGTCGTACCGAGATCCCAGCGTCCGAAGATCAACAGCTTCTCCGTGTCGGTGGGCCGGTCGACGATGTCGATCTCGAGCATCGGCACGCGTCGACCCAGTCGCGGGTAGCGGACGAGACGCACGCGGTCGATCTGTTCGCGGGTGAACGTGTGGCGGGCGCGCAATCGCTGCACCGCGATCGACTTGGTTCCTGCGTTGTCGATCACCGCCAGGCGGGGGCGCTGACGCAGGGCGAGGCCGCCCATCACGAACAGCCCGATCACCGCGAGGGCGAGCAGGAAGCGTCCGGCAGGCTCCGTGGGCGCGATTATCGAGGCGATCGCGAGGGCAATTCCGCCGCCGAACATCGCGTAGACAACACCCATCGGAGTGGCCCACGAGACGACCTCGGTGGCGTTGTCACGAGGCTGTGGATGAAATTCATCCTCGAGCATGTGGATAACTTCCTAGGTTGTCCACAGGAGTTATCCACAATGGGGATGAATGACACCCATGTAATTGAGAGACGGTCACGATCCGAGCCGAATCAGATAATCGCTGGTCAGCGCCATCTCATGGTCATCACAAGGCCCACAACCATGAAGCCGAAGCCGACGAGGAAGTTATAGTTTCCCAAGTCGTTCATCCACGTGATCGAATCCGCGGCCAAGTAGTACACAATCAACCACGCCAGGCCGAGAAGCATGAATCCGAGCATCACGGAGACGTACAGCGCGCTCGACGGACCCATCTTCACCTTCACCGGAGTGCGGTTTGCTGGGTTGACTGTGTAGTCGTTCTTCTTACGGACCTTCGACTTGGGCATGGCGTCCTCGCTCTACGGTGTGACCTGCATGTGTTACCTACACGCTAACGTAGCTGTGTCCAGTTGGTCACCGGCCGACCTGCACAATCCGGGAGGAGCCACGTGTCTTCGGGTGAATCATCACGAACTGTCTGGCACATCGGTGTACTTGCCGTCTGCCTGGTAGCCGGTCTGATGGTTGCCACGGCGCAGAGATCCGCCGAGGAAAACCAGCTTCAGGTCACCGAAAGCACCAGGCTCTCCGATCTGGTCCGCAGCGCCCAGGCCAATGCCGAAAAAGTTTCGGCCGACCGGGACGAACTTGCCGCTCAGCTCGATTCGTTGCAGGAAGACGCCGCTCGGTCCGACGCCGGCGTGGCCGCCGCTCTCGGTGACATCAAGAACATCTCCGCCGACGCGGGACTGACGGAGATGACCGGCCCCGGCGTCGTGGTCACCATGACGGACGCCCCGCGCAACGCCGACGGCAAGTATCCGGTCGACGCCACCCCGGACGACCTCGTCGTGCATCAGCAGGACGTCCAGAGCGTGCTGAACGCACTGTGGGCCGGCGGGGCCGAAGCGGTGGGCATGCAGGACCAACGGATCATCAGTACGTCGGCGCCGCGGTGCATCGGAAACACCCTCCTTCTTCACGGCCGTACCTACAGCCCGCCGTACGTGATGAGCGCGATCGGCGATGTTGCGCGCCTCGAGGCGGCACTCGCTGCCGAACCGGGCATTCGGATCTACAAGCAGTACGCGACCCGCTTCGGCCTCGGGTACACGCAGGCGACGCCGTCGCAGATCACGGTCCCCGCCTATACCGGCGGATAGCACGGGCGTTTACCCTGCTCTCATGAGGATTCTCGTCGTCGACAACTACGACAGCTTTGTGTTCAACCTGGTGCAGTACCTCGGCCAGCTCGGAACCGAAGCCGTGGTCTGGCGCAACGACGATCCACAACTGACGGCAGACCTCGAGGGTGCAGTAGCGCAGTTCGACGGCATTCTCCTGAGCCCTGGCCCCGGAACTCCGCAGCGCGCGGGAGCGACGATGGATCTGGTGAAGGTCTGCGCCGACACCAAGACCCCGCTGCTCGGCGTCTGCCTCGGACATCAGGCGATCGGTGCGGCTTTCGGCGGAACCGTCGACCGCGCGCCCGAACTGCTTCACGGCAAGACGAGCTTGGTTCATCATAAGGACGTCGGCGTCCTGGCCGGGCTGCCCGATCCGTTCACCGCTACCCGCTACCACTCGCTGACGGTTCTCGAGGACACCATTCCCGAGGAACTCGAGGTGACCGCACACACGGAGAGCGGCGTCGTGATGGCGATGCGTCACCGCGAACTGCCGATTCACGGCGTCCAGTTCCACCCCGAGTCCGTTCTCACCCAGGGTGGGCACCGGATGCTCGCGAACTGGCTCGCAGTCTGCGGTGAGGCGCCCCCGGAAGGGCTCGTCGCAGCCCTCGAGGCCGAGGTCGCGTCGGCGCTCGGTGGCGCATTGCCCGCAATTCTCTGACACCTGTCCACAAAAAAGTGCCTCCCGGAAATCTCCGGGAGGCACTTTTTCACTTTGCTAGCGGCCGGGGATTCCGAGCGCTCCGACGCTGACGGTGATGACTGCGTCCTTGGAGATCTCCGAGCCCGGGGGCTGGGTCTGCGAGACGATCTTGCCCACCATTTCCGGGGTGAGCGTCGTGCTCTGGTTCTGCACCAGCTGCGATGCAGTTCCCGCCCAGCCGGCTGCGCGAAGCGTGGTCAACGCCTCGGACACCGTCTTGTTGGTCAGATCAGGCATCGCGACCTGGTTGCCGTTGGACACCCGCAGCGTCACGGTCGAACCCTTGGTGGCCGACGTGCCGCCGGTCGGGTCGGTCGAAACGACCTGTCCCTTCGGCAGTCCCGAATCGATCTCCGTGATCTGGACGACGAACCCGGCACCTTCGATGTTGGGCCTCGCCACCTCTTCACGCTGACCGGTCACATCCGGGACACGAACCTGCTCCGGACCGGTGCCGACGGTGATCGAGACCGCGGAATCGAGAACAACCGACACTCCGACGGCCGGATCCTGATTGACGATCTTGTCGACCTCGGCAATGGTCGACGCGGCCTTGCCGATGGTCGGATCAAGTCGGAGTCCAACGGAGTTGAGCTTCTTCTCGGCGTCGTCCTGGCTCAGGCCCGTCAGGCGAGGGATCGCGACCTGCTCGGGGCCGGTGGACACGTCGATGGTGACGGTGCTGCCCTTCTCGATGCGCACCCCGGCAACCGGACGCGTCGTGATGACGTTTCCCGCAGCGATCACCTTGTCCGTCTTCTGCTGACGCTCCACTTGGAATCCGGCGTTGGTCAGCGTCGCCTCGGCGACATCAGCGGGCTGGTTGGTGAGGTCACCCGGAACGGTCACCATCTCGACCTTCGGCGAGTTCACCCGAATGAGGAAGAACGTCACCAGTCCGATCACCAGAAGCGCCGCGATGCCCATCAGGGCGTAGCGTCCGCCCTTCTTCTTGGCAGGCGGCTCGGCGGCGCGAGTTGTCCGCGCAGGAACCGGCTCGACCGGATCGGGAGCAGTGCGGTAGTTCCCGGTGTCGGAGCCGACGGCGCCGAGGATGGTGGTGCGGTCCTCGTCGTTCATCACCATCGGCGCACTCGGACGCTGACCGCCCAGAACGCGTACCAAGTCGCTGCGCATGTCGCCGGCGCTCTGGTAGCGGTTGGCCGGGTTCTTGCTCATCGCCTTGAGAATGATCGAATCCAGCTCGCGCGGAATGTCGGGATTGATCTCCGACGGCGTCTGCGGATCTTCACGAACATGCTGGTACGCCACGGCGACCGGTGAATCACCCTTGAACGGCGGCTCGCCCGTCAGAATCTCGAACAGCACGCAACCGAGTGAGTAGACGTCCGAACGTGCGTCCACCTGCTCACCTCGCGCCTGCTCCGGCGAGAGGTACTGAGCGGTGCCGATCACGGCGGCCGTCTGCGTCATCGGGCTCGACGCGTCGGAAATGGCACGGGCGATACCGAAGTCCATCACCTTCACGGCGCCGGCACGGTTGATCATGATGTTGGCGGGCTTGACGTCGCGGTGCACGATGCCGTTGCGGTGGCTGAAGTCCAAAGCGGCGCACACGTCCGCGATCACTTCCATCGCCTTGCGCGGAGTCATCGGCCCGGTGCTGCGCACGATGTCACGCAACGTGTCGCCGTCGACGTACTCCATGACGATGTACGGCAGCGGCCCGGCGTCGGTCTCGGCTTCACCGGTGTCGTAGACGGCCACGATCGCCGGATGGTTCAGCGCGGCAGCGTTCTGCGCCTCACGACGGAACCGCAAGTAAAACGTGGGATCGCGCGCGAGGTCTGCACGCAGCACCTTGATCGCGACGTCGCGGCTGAGTCGGAGGTCGCGCGCCAGGTGAACCTCGGACATTCCGCCGAAGCCGAGAATCTCACCCAGCTCGTAGCGGGAGGAGAGATTGCGGGGTGTCGTCATTGGTCTTGTCCTAGCGGTTCTTCAGCGTCTCCGGGATCCGCCAACGGCTCAGTGGTCGTTGTGGTCGTCGTTGTCGTCGTGGTGGTGGTTGTGGTCGTCGGAGTTGTTGTTGTCGTGGTCGGCGTTGTCGTGGTGGTTGTCGGCTCGGTTGTGGTTGTCGTCGGCCGAGTCGTCGTTGTTGTCGGCTCGGTGGTCGTCGTCGTCGGCCGAGTCGTCGTCGTGGTGGGCTTGGTCGTCGTGGTGGTCGGCAACGTCGTGGACGTGACGACGGGCGGCGTCGGGTCGCTCGGACCGTCGGTCGCGATCCAGACTCCGCCGATGATCAACGCCAACAAGATCAATCCGCCGCCGGCCCATGCCACGGCCTTCTGCCCACTGGTCATTCCGCCGGCTGCCGCGTCGTCCGCAACAGCTGCGCCCGTCACCGGGCCCGCGTACGTCGGCGGCATGACCTGCGTGGCACCCGTAGCCGGCAACGCGCTCGCGGCACCGGTGGCGAGCAGACCGGGCGGCGGTGGACGCCTCCCTGCCCGAACGGCTGCAACGGCGTCGGCGAACTCACCGCCACTGGCGTAACGGCCGGCCGGATCCTTGGTCAACGTGATGTCGATGAGCTCGCGGATGTTCGGCGGCAGGTCGGCCGGCATCGGCGCCGGGGTTTCCTGCACGTGCTTCATCGCGACGGTGAGCGCGCCGTCACCGGTGAACGGGCGTCGACCCGAAAGTGCTTCGTATCCGACGATTCCCAGCGAGTACACGTCACTCGCCGCGGTCGCGTCCTGACCGAGAGCCTGCTCGGGCGCGATGTACTGGGCGGTGCCCATCACCATTCCCGTACGCGTGACGGGCGAGTTCTCGACGGCCTTGGCGATGCCGAAGTCCGTGATCTTCACCTGGCCCGTCGGCGTGATGAGGATGTTGCCCGGCTTCACGTCGCGGTGCACGACACCGGCGTCGTGTGCGACCTGCAGGGCGCGGCCGGTCTGCTCGAGCATGTCGAGGGCATGCGGAACCGCCAGGCGGCCGACGCGTGCCAGGACGGCGTTGAGCGGCTCACCGTTGACGAGTTCCATCACCAGGTACGCCGTGGAATCGCCCGAGCTGTCACGGGTCTCGCCGTAGTCGTAGATTCCGGCGATACCGGGATGGTTGAGCTGTGCGGTGGTGCGGGCCTCGAAGCGGAAGCGCTCCAAGAACTCCGGATCGGAAGAGAACTCGGACTTGAGTACCTTGACGGCGACGCGACGGTTGAGCCGGGAGTCGGTGGCTTCCCACACCTGACCCATCCCACCGGTGGCGATGAGACGGATCAATCGGTAACGATCGGCGATCAAAGCGCCGTTGTTCAACGCCACGGTTCAGCCCCCTTGGATTCCGGCTGCGATGACTGCACGACCGATCGGCGCAGCAACCGAGCCACCGGTAGCGGCAAGTCCGCGGTCACCACCGTTCTCGACGATGACGGCCACGGCGACCGTCGGATTCTGCGCCGGTGCAAAAGCGATGTACCAGGCGTGCGGCGGAGTTTCCCGCGGGTTCACGCCGTGCTCGGCGGTACCGGTCTTGGACGCGATCTGAACGCCGGGGATCTTGCCGTCGCCGCCGGTGAAGTTCTCCGAGCCGATCATCAGATCAGTCAGCGTTGCGGCCACTGCCGGCGAGATCGCCTGACCCATCGACACCGGTGACGGCGTACTGAGATCGGTCAGATCCGGTGCCTGCAACTGGGAGATCAGGTTGGGCTGCATCCGCACACCGCCGTTGGCGACGGTCGCGGCGATCACTGCATTCTCGAGCGGGGTCACCGCGACGTCGCGCTGGCCAATGCTGGTCTGGCCGAGAGCCGCGTCGTCGGAGATGTCGCCGACGGTGCTGTCCGCAACCGGCAGCGGGATCGCCGGAGTGTTGGGCCCGATGCCGAAAGCGCTGGCCTCGTCCTTGATGGCGTCCGCGCCGTCCTTGATGCCCAGTTCGACGAAAGCCGTGTTGCACGAGCGCGCAAACGCGTCGCGCAACGACGCCGTCGGGTTGGGGCCGCAGGTGCTGCCGTTGTAGTTCTCGAGGGTCGTGCTGGTGCCGGGCAGCGTGATCTGCGGAGCCGCGGTCAGCTGGTCGTCCGGCGTCGCACCGTTGCCAAGAGCTGCGGCCGTGGTGAGCACCTTGAACGTCGAGCCAGGAGGGTAGGTCTGCGAAATAGCGCGGTTGACCAACGGATCGTTGGGATCGGCATTGAGCTCGTCCCACGCCTTGGTGGTCTCGGCACCGTCGTGGCTGGCAAGCAGGTTCGGGTCGTAGCTCGGAGTG
Organism: Rhodococcus sp. AQ5-07; assembly: GCF_009707305.1. NCBI lineage: Bacteria > Bacillati > Actinomycetota > Actinomycetes > Mycobacteriales > Nocardiaceae > Rhodococcus > Rhodococcus sp. AQ5-07. The sequence continues at coordinate 4,837,363 of NZ_CP046099.1, forward strand.
CTGACCATCGTCAGGATGCGTCCGGTGCTCGGCTCGATGGCGACGACGGAACCGGTGTAACCCTTGCTGGTCAGCTGGTCGTACGCCACCTGCTGCATCGCCGGATTGAGCGTCGTGACGACGTTGCCGCCGCGCGGATCGCGTCCGGACACCAGGTCGAAGAAGCGCTGACTGAACAGCCGGTTGTCCGAGCCGTTGAGAATCGGGTCCTCGGTGCGCTCGAGGCCGGCGCTGCCGTACTGCATCGAGTAAAAGCCCGTGACCGGTGCGTACGGGTACGGATTCGGATACTCGCGCAGGTACTTGTACCGGTCGTCTGTGGCGCGGGAGGCGGCAAGCACCTGACCGGAAGCCGAGATCTGACCTCGCTGGCGTGAGTACTCGTCGAGCAGCACCCGCGAGTTGCGCGGGTCGGCTCGCAGGTCGTCAGCTTTGATGACCTGTACGTACGTGGCGTTGGCGAGGAGCGCGACGACCATCACCATGACGGCCATCGCGACGCGGCGCAGTGGAGTGTTCATACGCGCGGCATCATCTCGGTATTGGCGTCAGCGATTGGGGGCGGACCTTTCTTCTTCGTCACTACCGGCGCACGTGCCGCGTCCGAGATCCGGACGAGGATGGCCAGCAGTAGGTAGTTCGCGAGCAGCGACGAGCCGCCGTACGACATGAACGGTGTTGTCAGACCCGTCAGCGGGATCAGTTTGGTGACGCCGCCGACGACGACAAAGATCTGGATCGCGATGGTGAACGACAGACCGGCGGCCAGCAGTTTGCCGAAGCTGTCGCGCACTGCCAACGCCGTACGCAGGCCGCGCACGATGAGAAGCAGGAACAGCATCAGCACAGCGGCCAGGCCGATCAGGCCGAGCTCTTCGCCGATGGTCGCGATGATGAAGTCCGTCTTCGCGAACGGCACCTGGTTGGGGCGGCCGCTGCCCAGACCCGTTCCGGCGATACCACCGGTGGCCAGGCCGAAGAGCGATTGCGAGATCTGATACCCGGTGTTGGCGTAGTCGCCGAGCGGGTCCAGCCAGGTGTCGACGCGAACGCGCACGTGTCCGAACATCTTGTAGGCGAAGAAGAATCCGATGGCGAGCAGTCCGCCGCCGATCACCAGCCAGCCCACACGCTCGGTCGCGATGTAGAGCATCACCAGCACGGTGCTGAAGAGCAGCAGCGACGTACCGAGGTCGGTTTCGAAGACGAGCACGCCCACCGAGACGATCCAGGCGAGCAGGATCGGGCCGAGGTCGCGGGCACGCGGAAAGTCCATGCCCAGGAAGTGTTTACCGGCCGAGGTGAACAGGTCGCGCTTCGCGACGAGCACTGACGCGAAGAAGATGATGAGCAGGATCTTCGCGAACTCGCCTGGCTGAATGCTGAATCCGGGCAGGCGAATCCAGATTTTTGCGCCGTTCACGCTCGAGAACTTCGCCGGCAGGATCGCAGGAATCGCCAGGAACACCAGACCTGCGAGGCCGAGCGTGTAGCTGAACCGCGCCATCAGGCGGTAGTCCTTCAAGAACACGAGCAGCAGCACGAAACCGGTGATCGCCAGTGCAGTCCACATGACCTGCTGGTTCGCATCCGGTGACGGTGCCTCCATGCCGTTGTAGAGCGCTGTCTGTTCGTCGGCGAGGTCGAGTCGGTGGATGAGCACCAACCCCAGGCCGTTGAGCAGGGCGACGATCGGCAGCAGCAGCGGATCGGCGTACGGCGCATACCGCCGAATTGCCAAGTGCGCGATCAGGAACAGGCCCGTGTACGCGAGCGCGTACTTGGCCAGATCGAGAGTGATCTTCTGTTCCTGGCTCGCCTCGACGAGCAGAAGCGAGACCGTCGTGATGATGACGGCAAAGCCCAGGAGCAGAAGCTCCATGTTTCGACGGGTCGACTGGACCGGCGCCGGGGCAAAACCTCCGGGCGGACTCGGAAAAGCCGTCCCCGCAGCTGCGTTGGACGACATCAGTTGACCGTCCTGCAAGTCTGACCGGGAATGTCGGTCGGCGTAGGCGTAGTCGTGGGTGCTGCCGTCGTCGGCGTGGCCGGCTCAGCGGGCGGCGCAGGAGCCGGAGTGGTCTCCGGTGCAGGCGGGGGAGTGGGCGCGGCCGTCGTCGTCGGAACCGGCTCGCAACGAGGCAGCAGATCGCCGCCGATGAGTCGGATCATCTGGCTCTGCGCATCTTCACGCTTGCCGGACGGCAGCCCGGCGCGCACCTGCTCCTGCGCCGACGGCTGCAGATCGGTGACCTCGAGGATGTTGCAGTTGCTGGGAATCGCGTCGGGGGAGACGAGGGTCAGGACGTCGTCGTCGCCGACGCAGCCCACCAGATCCGCGTCTTGCAGCGAGTAGCCGAGCACCGAACCGGGGATTCCGCGCAGCACCGTCACGCGGCCGTTGTCTTCGCCGACGTAGTAGTTGTTGCGGATGACGGCGCGGCCGATCACGGCGCCGACGCCGACCAGAGCGATCAGCACTACGGCGAGGACCACCCACCACAACCGGTTCCGCTTTTTCTTCGGTTCCGGTTCGGGTTGGGAGACAACTCGCTTGGGCGTCGCGCGCGGCGGACGCATGGCAGCGGCGCGGCCGGCAGCGGTGTTGGGGGGAGGGGCGTCCTCTTCCTCTTCCGTCGACGCGGCGCCCGCGACGATGGGATGCGACTGGCCGTAGTCGAGGTCGATGACATCGGCGACGACGACGGTGACGTTGTCGGGACCGCCGCTGCGCAGCGCCAATTCGATGAGACGGTCGGCGCACTGCTCCTGCGAGCCCTCGCGCATCGTGTTCTCGATGGTCTCGTCGCTGACCACGTCGGAGAGGCCATCGGAGCAGAGCAGGTAACGATCGCCGGCACGGGCTTCGCGCACGGTGAGCGTCGGCTCGATCTCGTTGCCGGTCAACGCCCGCATGATCAGGGATCGCTGCGGGTGCGTGTGTGCCTGTTCGGCGGTGATCCGGCCCTCGTCGACCAACGACTGAACGAACGTGTCGTCGCGGGTGATCTGCGTCAGGTGGTCGTCGCGCAGCAGGTAGGCGCGCGAGTCGCCGATGTGCACGAGGCCGAGCTTGCTGCCGGAGAAGAGGATCGCGGTGAGCGTGGTGCCCATGCCGTCGAGTTCGGGTTCTTCCTCGACGTGATCGGCGATGGAATCGTTGCCCTCGCGGGTGGCTGCCTCGAGCTTGCCGAGCAGATCCTCGCCGGGCTCGTCGTCGTCGAGATGCGCCAGAGCGGCAATCATCAACTGCGACGCGACCTCACCGGCCGCGTGTCCGCCCATGCCGTCGGCCAAGGCCAGCAGGCGTGCACCGGCGTAGACGGAATCTTCGTTGTTGGAGCGCACGAGACCGCGGTCGCTGCGCGCCGCGTAGCGGAGAACAAGGGTCACGGGCGTAGCTCGATTACCGTCTTGCCGACGCGAACCGGGGTGCCCAGCGGGACGCGCACCGCAGTGGTGACCTTGGCGCGGTCCAGATAGGTGCCGTTGGTCGAACCGAGATCCTCGACGTACCAATCGGCGCCGCGCTGCGAGAGCCGCGCATGGCGCGTCGACGCGTAATCGTCGGTGAGAACGAGCGTCGAATCATCGGCGCGACCGATCATCACCGGCTGAGAGCCCAGGGTGATGCGGGTGCCGGCGAGGGCGCCCTGCGTGACCACCAGGTACCGAGGCACCTTCGCCTTGCCCAGCGAGGGCAGGACCTTTCCGGCGCGGGTGTACCGCGGCGGAACCCTGACCCCGGAGCCGGCATAGATGTCGGAGCGGAGAGTGCGGAGGACTGCCCAGACGAACAGCCACAGTAGGAGCAGGAAGCCCGCCCGTGTGAGTTGCAGAATCAGGCCCTGCACGGCTGTCCACCTCCTTCTATGGCTCGAGCCCCGCCGCAGCGGGGTTCGAGCATTGTCGACTGGCAGCATCATAGGGGGCTCTGGGCCCCGAAGATCACGATACTGACAGCCGCGTGACGGCGGCGCGCCGACGGACCGCCGAATGTTCGATTGTTATCGGAAAAATCCTGGCGTCCGTTTCTCAGCTCAGAGAATGCGAACCAGAATCTCCGAGTGACCTGCACGAATGATGTCGCCGTCTGCCAGCTGCCAGTCCTGGACCGGTGCTCCGTTGACGGTGGTGCCGTTCGTGGATCCCAAATCGGACAGCATCGCGGTGCGGCCGTCCCAACGGATGTCGATGTGGCGACGTGAGACGCCGGTGTCCGGGAGGCGGAACTGAGCTTCCTGGCCGCGGCCGATGACATTGCTGCCGTCGCGAAGCTGGAAGTGGCGTCCGCTGCCGTCCTCGAGCTGCAGGGTTGCCGTCAGGCTCTGGGCCGTCGGTGCGTAACCGCCCTGCGGCTGGGCGTAGCCCTGCTGCGGGTAGGCCTGCGTCTGCTCGAAGTTGCCGCCCTGCTCGTAGCCGGCCTGCTCGTACGGCTGCTGTGTGTACGCCTGCTGGTCGTAGCCGCCCTGCTGGTAGCTCTGCTGGTCGTAGCCCGGCTGATCGTAGGACTGTCCGTTGTACGGCTGCTGGTAACCCTGCTGGTCGTAGCCGCCCTGCTGGTAGCCCTGCTGGTCGTACCCACCCTGGTACGCCTGCTGGCCGTAGCCCTGCTGGTCGTACGGCTGCTGCTGGTAACCCTGCTGGTCGTAACCGCCGCCCTGCTGGTCATAGCCCTGCTGGTCGTAACCGGCCTGCTCGTACGGCTGCTGCTGGTTCGGGTACGCCTGCTGGTCGTAGCCACCCTGCTGCTGGTTGTAGCCCTGCTGGTCGTCGCCCGTGCGGTAACCGTCGCCGCGGTCGTAACCGTTCTGGTACGGCGCTTCCTGGCCCTGCGGAGCGGCGTAACCGCCGTCGTCGTGGGAGTACCCGTTCCGTGCCGGCTGCTGCGGTTCGGGCTGGCGACCCGCCGGTTCGCGGCTTGGTTCGTAGCCTGAGTTCTGCGTCATGGGGCCGGCTCCTGGTTGTGACGGGACTGGATTGGAAACAGGGGGAACAATCGGTGCGGGTCGCTGAGGCGGCCGTTGTGGAGGCCGCGACGAAACCTGCGGAACATGCGACGGCGGCGATGCCTGCTCGGCGTCACCATCCGGGTCGACGGTTCCGCGGGTGCGGAACTGACCGGTGTGGAGCGTAGGCGAAGGCTCGAAAGTGACCGAGATGTCGCCGTACGTCTGCCAACCCTGATCGCGGATGAAATCCTGCAGGTGTCGGCTGAAAGCCTTTGTCGTCAGTTCGCGATCTGCTGCCAACTCTTCGTGATCGGAGTTGTTGATGGTGATCACGTAGTTGTTGGGGGCGAGAAGGATTCCGCCGCCGAGGTGCTCGACGCGGTCACGTGCCTCCTGCTGGAGCGCCGCCTCTACTTCCTGCGGCACAACACCACCACCGAAGACCCGCGCGAATGCGTCGCCGACAGCTCCTTGGAGCTTTCGTTCGAAACGCTGCACGATGCCCATCGGGCCCTCCTCTCGCCTCGCATCTACGACGGCAAAATGCTCGGCAAGTAGCGCCGGCACCGCCTTGTCGCGTGTCGTCCAAACTGCTGTACAGGTTCCACGGTACTGTCAAATGTCGCTTCGGCAGTACCTGGCCGCTGTTTCAGCATGGTATCGGTTCTGGGCTTTCGGGTGCTCGGTGTTCATCGATTCGTGCCCTGAGCTGCACGAATAGAACTTTCAAAGTTTGTCGTGATAATGTTTCGGCGTTGCTCGGGCGAGTGGCGGAATGGCAGACGCGCTGGCTTCAGGTGCCAGTGTCCTTCGGGACGTGGGGGTTCAAGTCCCCCTTCGCCCACCACAAGACGAGGCCACGAACTCACAAGAGTTGGTGGCCTCGTTTTTTGTTGTCGGCTATCTGGCCGCAGCCTGAATGAAGCTCAGAACGAAGTCCAATGCGGTGCCTGCAAACGAGTCGTTGACTGTTTGAGGGGCCGCGGCGGGCGCAGTGATCTGAGGGTTCATCATCCCTGGCGGCAGTGTGCCGGGTGGGAGATTGATGATGGCGTTGATGTCGTAGATGGTGTTGTCGGGACCGTTGGTCACCGAGAACGAGATACTGCCGAAGTCGGCCACCGGACTGTCGGCCGATGCAGTACCCACTGCGCTGCCGAAAGTGATTGCGGCAGCGAACGCGCCGACACCGAGGGCCGCGGTGGTCCGGGACAAACGATTAGGTGTGTCGAGTCCATTCACAGATGTGTACCCTTTCGTGGTGACAGCATCCCTGCACGGGACGCCAAGCAGCCAGGAGATTGCAACCACTATCGAGGAAGATAACGGACATTCACCCCATGGCGGGGTGGTTCGCACGAAGTGTTCCGCGCTTATAGAGCTATCGGACGGGGTTGTCGACGGAGCGCCGGTGCAGGCTTTCACAATGATGTGTTTTGTAGTCACCGCTTTGATCGTGGTTTGCCTACCGTGTGCGGCGGCTGTGAAGGGTATGGCACCAGCGGCATTTTGAGGAACCAGTTGGCGAGGTCAATGAGGACCGCCTCGGCCGACGGCCGGATCTGTGGTCCCACCCACCAGTGCAGGGGTTCGCCTGATGTCCCATTGTCGTACAACTGTTTTCGAGGGCGGGGGCTCGCATTGCTGAACTTCCGGGTCCGATAACCGTCCCTTATGTCAGGCAGCCCGCTGCGCGGGGATCGGCGTCTGCCGATCCCCGATCCGGATACTTCACGAGCTCAATCACCCCTGCCACGATGCTTGACAGCCGCCCTCATCCCGGCGCAAGGCGTTGTACCAACCGCTTGACGCTACGCCGTCGGAGAACTATCGACGTGCACGGATAAGCCTGTCGGCCATGCCTTGTCCGGGCGGACCCATACCTGACAGATCCGCTTCGTCAATTCCATCGAACGCGATCGAATGTCCTGGTCGGTCCACCGATTGCCATACTCGTCGATGATCTGCGTGTTCACGCGCAGAACGCTGAACTTGCTGAGCAGTGATCGCTTGCCACGGCCGGCCTCTTTGCCTGTGGGCGCGGATACCGCCGCCTCTTCATCAGTCCAGGGGCGATGCGACAACGAACCGTTGAGCTTCTGGGTGACCAGCGTCAGGTTGCCGAGCGTGTTGACCAAACGATCGCGATCGGCGGCAACGCCCTCGTCGAGGCCGGTGTCCCAGTGGGTGTGCCACTTCTGTGGCATCACATGCTCGATCTGCAACGTGTGTCCGATACTGACGTCCTCGTTGTACTCGGTGCGAAGGTGGTGCTCGACGCCTTCAAGCACCACTCGAAGGCGTCCCTGCCGGATTGCCGTACATCCGCAGGTTCGGGACTTCAGCGACCATCTCCTCGTCGGTCGGCCAACGTCGGGCTTCGGACTTCTGGACGGCGAGGAATCCGGCAACGATGCTGCCGATAGTGTCGGTGGAGCTCTCGTCGAGCATCCCGAGGATCGACACCATCGTCTTGTTGACGTCCTTCATGTTGCGCCGCAGCAATGTCCGGCGGATCACCCAACTCTCGAGCGCCGACAGCGCCTGCTGCACTTGCGCATCGGGCACGTTGTGGTTGTCGGAGATGATCCACATCAACAGCGGCATCGTGGCCGCCATCTCGAACTCTTGGACCACACGCTGGTGGAACCGCCCCACCTCGGTGTCGGCTGGGTTATCGGCCATCGACCTGAACTTTTCGGCGTCGCGCAGGAGCGCGGCGAGGAACCCTTCGGCCGCAGCGGGTGCCGACATACGGTCTGCCGCGTACTCGGTGAACGTGCGGAACACGTCGTCGGTGAGGACCTCGTCGCGGGTGCGCATGGTCAGCCAGTACTGCAGGAACGTGTCGATACGCGAGCGCATATGCCGGCCCTGGGAGGTCTCCTCCCGCCACCAGTCATCGTCGAAGTCGTTCCAGAACTGATCCGGCCAGGTATCAGTCTCTGCGCGAATCTTCTCGCGCTGCTGGAAGATCCAGTTCTTGATCAGGTCAGCCTTGAGCAGTGGTGCGCCTCGATCGTTGAGCGTCTCGAAGATCAGCTGATCGTCGTCATGACCGGACAAGTTGATGGCCACCACACACAGTCGTGATTGCACAGCACAGCCGTTGCGGCGGGCTGCGTCGATCCACCGTTGCAGGATGCGGACTTCGGCGACGAAGTTCTTCTGTTTGCGGTAAACGATCGCGGCTTGTTCGGTGTACCAGGGTGCCGGCATCCCGCCCCCGAGGGTTCCCGGCCGTTCGGTGACGTCGACGCATTCGAGCAGCAGCTCAAATCGATCTCCCTAAAACTGTTGACGGAGGGCATAGGAGCCGTGCGACAACCGATTCACGTACCCGACGCGCATTTACCCGCTGTACCAGCGCGGGACAGGCCAGGCCGGCGCGGATTCGACATCAGCCCACCGACTACGCGGGCTGGCCGCACGTAATAGCAATTGCAAAGCAGCTTCGGTATCCAGTCTTTTCACCGTCTCATCGTCGAGTTCAATCTGAGGAGGCCGTGGCGGAACCGCGATGTGCGCTGCTATACCGTCACCAGGGCGTTCGAACGTAGTCTTGGCTGCAGCCCCTACCAATTCAGTATTGACGCTGTGCGTTTCCGAGTTGGCGAGCCGGTAGGGTCCACGATGCCGAAGACCAGGCCTGAGCATCACCAGGACGCAATATGGGTTAACCGGATAGAGCACTACAGCGCTCATCAAAGCACCTACAGAATATTTCCTGGTCAGCGGTGGTCCAGACACAAAAATGACCGGGTCATCGCATGTGATGACGGGAGAAGCGGTGCGGAATAACGCCCATTCGCGTTGATAGAGAGAATCGGCGACAACGTTGCGGACATCCTTAATCATCAGATCCAGGACTTCCTGTTTCGGATCAGCGTGCCGATTCCGCATGGACTGCTCGATCTCGGCAATGCTCAACCGCGGGTTCATCTTTCTCAGAAACATCCGCTTCGCCGCATCCGGGCCGTTGACCAATAGAAGGGAGCGTTGACGATTGCTGGGAGTCCGAGTGACCTGAAGTCCGAGGAATACCGACAAATCTCGCTTCAACGCGTCATCCGACACTAACCCAGAGCCCCATGCCTCCAGCTCGTCCAGTCGAAGTGCACAGTCAGCCTCGATGCGGCCGAGATGGGTCTCGAGCCACTTGAGCGGTAGGTCCATCGCACTGCCGGCAGGAGGGAGACTGTAGAAGTTATTCTGGTACGCAACTTCTTTCGGAGGCTGCGGCCGATGAACCTGCTGTGTATCGACCTGTGTGGGCTGTACCTTCCCGTCCAGCGCCCATCTACGCAAATACATCTGCGGCACGTAGTGATGTTTCCGGCCCTTCTCATTCACGGCCAATTGCTGTGACTCCGCGACGAATTTCTCTGACAGCCATTCGTGCTCGAAACTCATCATCTCGATCAGCTTCATCAGATCAGGAACCATGAGGCGGAGCGTACGTGCCGGGTCCGACGCTGCCTCTATTGTCACTCCAGCGGAGCGTTCCAAAACCTTGGAATTGAGACACCCGCTCGCTCGTGCGCGGGGATCGGATGTTGGACCAGCTCACTGCGTCTCACAAGTACGTACTAAAACCAACGTCTCACCGTTGTTCAATTCGCCAACTTGTGAGACTGTCCGGATTATGAGCACAGTGACCCGCACCGGACACCTCGTCGGTTACGCCCGCGTCAGCACCGGACACCAGACCCTCAACGGACAACACGACGCATTCAAGGCCGCCGGCGTGGACCGCATCTTCGGCGACATCATGTCCGGCACTCACAAGGATCGTCCCGGTCTCGCTGCTGCTCTCGACTACGTCCGCGAAGGCGACACCCTCCTCGTGCCAGCCCTCGATCGACTGGGCCGCTCCCTTGTCGACACGATCAACACCCTCGACGCACCCCGCAAGCGTGGCATCTACGTCCGCGCCCTCCGGGAAGGCATCGATACCTCGACGTCCGCCGGCCGCATGGTCGCCGGCGTGCTCGCGTCGCTCGCAGAACTCGAGCGAGAGTTGATCCATGAACGCGCAGCTGTTGCTCGCGAGGCGGCGAAGGCGCGTGGTAAGCAGACCGGCCGACCGAAGGCGCTCACGAGCGAACAGGCGGGGGTGGCTCGGTCGCATGCGCGAGACCGGAGAGTCCGTTGCGACGATCACCAAAATGCTCGGCATCTCCCGAGCAATGTTCTATCGCGTAATGTCCGACTAATCGGTGCCCGTTACCCGGGAGCGAGGAGCAAATCCGCCCGATCCGGCGCTAAGGAGTGACCGCACATAGTGTCATGCTATGTGCGGCAACGTCTGAACCGTCTTGACTCGATGCGCCTTTCAGGTGGGGCGACTCGGGAAACTATATGCGGTAGTAGTCCGATGGTGTCCACCGTGGCAGCGTGCTCGGCGAGCAAAGCTGCCGGATCGCGTTGAACACATTTTATGAAAACCGCTTTCAAGCTGATCGAAGAAAATTTAAGGAAGGCAAAGTAGTGGCAAGGTCCGCTGAAGTCGTATTTCGTTCACTCGGCAACACAGAGTTCGAATGCGAGGTTCGCAGCCCGGGAGGGCTGACGATGCGCTGCAACGGTGCGCTCGGCGATCTGGAGCCTCGCGTTCTCGGTGACGACGCGTTGGGCACCAACCCTGCCCTAGTCCACAACGCATGGGCATTCGCCAAGCACGATCATTTAGACCGCACGCTACCGGAGGGTGCCGAGCGGAAAAGTCATCGTGAGCAGGCGAGTGCGCACCGTAAGACTGCGGCTGGCATCGCCGAACTGATCGACAAATTAGGTACCGTGTCGAAGAATTCCTGGTGCTCAGCATGTTTCACCCGAAGCGACCACCGCTGCTTGACGCAAGGATTCGGCACGATGCCGGCGTACCTATGCGAATCGTGCGGATCGCCGACACTGGGATGCGCAGGTCCCGGGTGCACGAACATGGCCACGCGAGGTTTCGCAGCTGTGCTGGTGCCGCGGTACTGCGCCGAGCACAGGCATGAGATCCCCGGGTTCGAAAAGGCATCGGCAAGCTTCGGGGCGCTGGAGGACTACCACGAATTCCTCGATTTCGAACGTCGCAACCTCGCACTAGGCTCACGTGTAGCAGCGATTTCCGTTCTCTCCGCGGGCGCCCTTGCGTCCGGCGCATTATTCGCTGCTCCGGCGATTGGCGGTGCAATAGGTAGCCTGAGCATCGCAGGGGGTGGCTACACGGGGGCCGCAGCGAGCAGTTACGGGTTGGCCTTGCTTGGTGGTGGCTCGATCGCTGCGGGTGGGCTGGGCATGGCTGGCGGGACAGCAGTCGTCGCAGCTGTCGGTGGAGCCCTCGGCGGCGCATTGGGCAGTTCCGTGACAACGGCTTACATCGGTGCTGACAAGTCGTTCTCGATCGAACTGATCAAGGCGGGGTCCGGCACAGCCGTGATCGTCGCGAATGGACTGTTCAGCGAGGGAGCGGACACACGCAAGGACTGGAAGGATTTTGTCGCACGACGCTACCCGGATTCGCCGATCTATCGAGTTCACTGGGGGAGCAATGATCTCGGAGACTTAGTGGCAATGGCCAAGGCGCTGGGTGGACAACCTGCAGCCGCGCTCGGAGTCAAGGGGCTGGCTGCAAAGGCGGGAAGGGCGGGCGCGAAGAAGCTGGGACCGTTGGCACCCGCGCTGGTGATAGCAGCCGTTGCCAAAAACCCTTGGCACACTGCAAAAGTCAAGGCAGACCGGACGGGCGTGGCTCTGGCAGGACTATTGGCGAGAACCGATGCAAAACGTTACGTGCTTGTCGGGCATAGCCTTGGTGCCCGCGTTGCAGCCACAGCAGCCCAGACCCTTGCGACGGCGAGGAGCGGACCGAAGATCGACACGGTCCATTTGCTAGGCGCTGCAGTCGGGTCGGGTGGTGACTGGCGACTTCTCAACAAAGCAGTCACCGGCGCCGTGCACAACTACCACTCATCGAACGATGGTGTGCTCAAGTACGCCTATAAGACCGCCCAAGCCGGACAAACGGCGGTCGGATTCGTTGGTTTCCGCACCGACTACCACCGAATCCACGACCACGACGTCTCCGCTATTGTCGCTGGTCATTCAAAGTATCTCGAAAACGTGCAGCTCAACTGATAGAGCTTCTCTGTCGGAGATATCCTATCGAACGGAGAAGAATTCGAAACACTATTCCCTGAATCGCGGGGGTCGAGGAGCAGATCCGCCGAATCCGGCGCTAAGAGGCAGCGAGTGCGTGGCCTTGAGCGACCGAGCGATCCGGCCCGGCAGCGTCGGTCGCCCGCGTACCGCTCAGCGGGCTCGGAAGCGTCGGTCGCCCGCGTACCGCTCAGCGGGCTCGGAAGCGTCGGTCGCCCGCCTACCGCTCAGCGGGCTCGGAAGCGTCCCAACGGATCTTCGCCGAGCGCCGGACCGCGGCGAAGACAATTTCTGGAACTAGCCGACGGTCGAATCCAGATGAAAATTCACTGTGGAAACAGTGCAGTCGCGCCCATAGTCCCAGCGATTGCGCTCTGCCCCGTTGGGGATGGTTGATTGCGAGGGAATCGGAATCCGCAACGGCCAGTCGAGATTCGATCGATATTCGACGCTTCTGTGAACCATGCGTATCCCCAGCTTGATCGGAGGTCGAGCTGTCGAGAACTCGCGTCGGTAATCTATGTCGAAAAATCTGCTGGGATTAACTATTCGACAGAGAAGTTTCTTTCAGGCTGCCCACCAGGTGATGACGAGGGCGAAGAGGAGGCAGCCGAGAATGCGGGAAGCTCCGACTGGCACGCCGACCCATTCGTGCATGCATCGTCATCGGTTGGTCCGAGGGGGTGCTGTGGTCATGGGGTGGTTGCGAGTTGGAGTGTTGCTACGTTTATGCGCTGATCGACCCACGAGATCGCTCCGTCTTTACGTAGGAAAGGGAGTCGGAGATCGCGTCTACGGTCACGTCTGGTCCGCGATGGGAGCAGCTGAATTCGTCAAAGACGGAATCGAAAGTGAATCCTTCACAGTGAAATCGGCAAAGAACCAACGTATTCGAGATATCTATCAGTCTGGCAGGATAGTCGAAACGTCATCCTTAGGCACCGGATCGAGCCCGAGGCGACAGCTGACAAGAGCGCATGCCATCGAGCAAACCTTGATCGATGGGCTCCGCCTGACAGAAGCGCCGACGGATGAGGCCGTGTTGGTGACCATTGCGGGCGGTCACACCACGACGGAGCGGGGCCCCCGCTACCGGAGCTGATCCGACGCTATGCCGCCTCTGCGGCACCAGAGATCGAACTGCCCTGCGTTATTCTCATCGTTAATACGGCTCTGAACCCAGATAACTCCAAGGAGCGAGTTTGCGAAGAAGGCCGAGGCTGGTGGCGCGCCGGCCCGGCTGTTCGCAACACACCGGACGTCCCGATCTTCTTCGTTGCTGCGGACAACGTCCGAGCGGTGTATCGGGCTTCGGGTTGGGAACAGAGTGGACTCGGCGGTGCCTGGCGGGTTTCCGGCCCGGCGGATCCGGAGCTGGAAGCCCGCTTCCTCGGAACTAGTGTCGCGGAGCTGAAGAATGCACGTCCGACTGGGCGATGGCGTCAACATTTGGCATCCCGACCCGGTGGACTGAAAACGCGGGCCCGCGCTACCCGCCCCAGGCAGCGAGCGGGCTCCTAGAATTGCCGAGTGGTAGGGCGGGGGACGGCGGTGAGGATGTTTAGGGAGGCGGTGAACCGGCAGGTCGGTATTGTCTTGTTTTGCGCTTTGTAGCAAGATGTCCCAATGTCCGAATACTATCCGCCATCAGCATCTATGCCGTTGCCACCGGCGACTCCTGGGCGAGTCACCACGGTCCCACCTACTCGGCCACTGCTGGGATTGCCGATATTTTGGATCGGCTTGGGTATCTTCCTCGCCAACTTCTTCGGTGCATTTCTGCACGTACTTTTTATCAAAGACTCAGCGCCAGGATGGTTCGTCATCGGCGTGGCCGCTGTCCTCGGGGCCGTCGGCATTGCACTCGTCATATACCGGACCAACGGGATTGCGTGGTGGCATTGGCTGCTGATGGCCTTTTGTGTCAACCTGCTGCTCGGTGCAGTGAATCGCGCGACCGATGTAACAGCGATCCAAGTGGTCTTCGGAATCGTGAACTTCGTGGGTCTTCTCGCGTTGATCGTTGGCGCAATTCTCGCTGCCGTACGGTCGTCGAAACAACCCACCGCAACGCCCACAGGTCCACTGTTGGCACCGATCGTCGGTTATACCGCTGAAGGACAACCGGTCTACGGCTCACCCGTTCGATCACAGACCACCAATACCTTTGCGATTCTTGCACTCATCTTCGGATTCCTCGCCGGTGTACTAGGGATCATTTTCGGTCATATCGCGCTGAGCCAGATCAAGCGCACAGGTGAGAATGGCCGCGGTATGGCTATCGCAGGACTGATCCTCGGCTATTTGTTTGTCGCTTTCTGGCTGGTGCTCTTTATCGTCGCTGCCACCAGTGCCGCGTGACGCCCCATTCTGGGGCGTGATGCGAGCGCAGGCGTGCTCGAATTACGGCCCGTATTTGTGTTTCGGGCGTATCCGACAGAAGTTCTCCGTCTTCCTTGGACAGTGACGAAGGTCCACGTGTGTCCGAAATGTCGTCCCCATCGGGGACGCCTCAACGCCGAGACTTCAGTGCTGCCTGCGCAGCATTGAACCCACCCATCCCGTGGACCCCGCCGCCCGGCGGGGTCGCGGACGAGCAGAGGTACACGCCCGGGGCCCCGGTGGCATAGGGGTCCAGCCCGAACCGGGGACGCGCGATGATCTGTCGCGCCGTGTTCGCACCCGCGGAGATGTCGCCGCCCACATAGTTGGGGTTGTACGCCTGCATCTGCGGCACATTGCGCACGTGGACGCCCACGATCCGGTCCCGGAATCCCGGCGCAAAGCGCTCGATCTGACTCGTGACCGCATCGGTCGCGTCACCCGGATAGCCATGCGGCACATGCGCATACGCCCACACCGGGTGGATGTCTCCCACGGATCGGGAGGGGTCGGCCAAGAACTGCTGGCCCAACAGAATGAAGGGCTTGTCCGGCATCTGACCCCGTACGGTCTGGCGTTCGACAGCAGCAGTTTGCGAAATCGTCCCGGACAGGTGCAGGGTGCCGGCCTTGCGGGCATGCGGATTCGTCCACGGCACGACGCTTCCGTCGGAATCACCACGCACGGCGTAGTCGACCTTGTAGGCGGCGGTGCCGTAGCGGAATTTGCGGTAGGCCCGGGCAATGCGGTCGGGCTGCCGACCGTCGAGCAGACGACCTGCAGCATCGGGAGCGATGTCGAGCATGACGATGTCGTAGTCGGCGATCTGGGAGTAGTTGGTGACCCAGTTTCCGGTTTCGATGGTGCCACCGAGGCTGCGCAGGATCGACGCGAGCGCCGCAGCAATTGATCCTGAACCACCCTGCGCCACAGGCCAACCGTGAGCATGAGCGGCCGCAGTGAGCATCGAGCCGACAGCACTGGAGAGTGGAAGGGTCAGCGTCCCGAACATGTGCGCCGCGACGCCACCGAACAGCGCCCGCGCTTGTGGGGTCTTGAACATCCGCGCGAAACCCGTCGCGGGAAGCAGAGCGCCCGTCCCGAAACGGGCGAGCATCAGCGGGTGCTTCGGAACGTGCACGATCGGCTTGAAGACGTCCTGCACCAACTCGTCGAAGTTCTCGGATAGGTATCCGAAGACGTCGAGCCAGCGCTTACCGTCGGCACCCAATCCCTCAGCGGTCCGGTTGATGTCGCGCCAGAGAACCCCGGCGGTGCCGTCGTCGAGTGGATGGACCAGTTGGATCTCGGGCCACAGCCACGTCAGGCCATGCTTGGCGAGCCCGAATTCGCGGTCGAGTTCCTTGAAGTAAGGAGAAGCCAAAGCGGTGGGATGGAAGGCGGAGCAATCGTCGTGGACGAGTCCGTCGACTATGTATTCGCTACTGCGGGTGCCACCGCCGATCTTGTCCGCACCCTCGATGACGTGGACGTCGATTCCGGCGCGGGCGAGTTCGATCGCCGCCGCGAGACCGTTGGGACCACTGCCCACCACTACTGCTGTTGTCATTTGCTCTTCGCCACCCGTCTTCTCAGGTGTGAGCCTACGGAAATTACAGCGATGGCATTCTGCGAGCAAACAATTCAGGCCTAGGCCTTGGTTGATCGATCAACTTTTGTTACAGTTCGAGGCGCACTGGCCGCAGCTGATTCTTATCGCTGCGGCCAGTTGTTGCATTCATCGCCCATCGCGCCTGTTTCCTGCGGATTCGGTATCCTGTGAATCGGAACTTCTCTGCACAGACGCAGCTCCGAAATCTGTCGAGGGGCCTTCTGGCTCCCTGCATCGCCGCAGTTCAGAGCAATTATAGGGCTACCTTAGTTGCGCCCGTGCCGGGGTTCTGAATTATCGTTTTCGTTACACGGTTGACTCACAAAAGTTTCAACCGACCGAAGACTCACGTCGCCGGGTGCCAGAACGCACACCATCGCGTCTGCGCAGGGCGGCTACTTCGGTGGTACCGAACACATCGTCGTGTCGGTGCTTTGAAGGACTTGCATTGCAAGTTGATGGCCATCAGCGCTGCTGGTCGTCGGTGCATCTTTATGGCATACGAAGGCTGGGTATGAAGCAACTTCCAGGCCCCCAGGGCCTCTATCACCCGTCCAATGAGCACGACTCCTGTGGAGTCGCATTTGTTGTCGACATGCATGGTCGCCGCAGCAGGGACATCGTCGAAAAGGCGATCACCGCTCTGGTCAACCTCGAGCATCGCGGCGCTGCCGGATCAGAACCCAACACGGGTGACGGTGCGGGCATTCTGCTGCAGGTTCCCGACAAGTTCTTCCGAGCTGTCGTGGACTTCGCGCTGCCCGCCGAAGGCGCGTACGCAACCGGTATCGCATTCCTCCCGCAGGGCGATGCCGATGCACACGAGGCTGCTGCTGCAGTCGAGAAGATCGTCGTCGAAGAGGGCCTGAAGGTTCTCGGCTGGCGCGAGGTCGGAACCGACGACTCCTCGCTTGGCGCATTGGCGCGCGACGCGATGCCGACGTTCCGTCAGATCTTCATCGGCTCCGAGGGTGACAAGTACACCGGCATGGATCTCGAGCGTCGTGCGTACGTGGTGCGTAAGCGCACCGAGCACGAACTCGGCTCCGAAGGCGCCGGCAAGGGTGGCCCGGGTAGCGAGACCGTGTACTTCCCCAGCCTGTCCGGCCAGACGTTCGTCTACAAGGGCATGCTCACCACCCCGCAGCTCAAGGGTTTCTACCTCGATCTGCAGGACGATCGTGTCGAGAGCGCACTCGGACTCGTCCACTCGCGCTTCTCCACCAACACGTTCCCGTCGTGGCCGCTGGCGCACCCGTTCCGCCGGGTCGCTCACAACGGTGAGATCAACACCGTCACCGGCAACGAGAACTGGATGCGCGCTCGCGAGTCCCTGATCGACAGTGACGTCTTCGGTGGCCGCGAGAACCTGGACAAGATCTTCCCGATCTGCACCCAGGGCGCCAGTGACACCGCTCGTTTCGACGAGGTGCTCGAGATGCTGCACCTCGCCGGCCGCAGCCTGCCGCACGCAGTTCTCATGATGATCCCGGAAGCCTGGGAGAAGCACGAGAGCATGGACCCCGCTCGTCGGGCGTTCTACGAGTACCACTCGGCACTCATGGAGCCCTGGGACGGACCGGCGTCCGTGTGCTTCACCGACGGCACCGTCATCGGCGCCGTGCTGGACCGCAACGGTCTGCGTCCGTCGCGTCTGTGGATCACCGAAGACGGCCTCGTCGTCATGGCGTCGGAGGTCGGCGTTCTGCCGATCGATCCGTCCACCGTGGTCCGCAAGGTCCGCCTCCAGCCCGGCCGCATGTTCCTCGTGGACACCGCGCAGGGCCGGGTCATCAGCGACGACGAACTCAAGTCCGAACTCGCTGCCGAGCACCCGTACCAGCAGTGGATCGACGAAGGTTTGATCCACATGGACGACCTGCCGGACCGCCCGTACACATACATGTCGCACGAGCGCGTCGTGCTGCGTCAGCAGCTCTTCGGTTTCACCAGCGAAGAGGTCAACCTGCTGGTCAAGCCGATGGCACTCTCCGGTGCCGAGGCACTGGGCTCGATGGGTACCGACACTCCGATCGCCGTGCTCTCGTCACGTCCGCGGATGCTGTTCGACTACTTCTCGCAGCTCTTCGCTCAGGTCACCAACCCACCTCTCGACGCGATTCGTGAAGAGGTTGTCACCAGCCTCGGCGCGACCATCGGCCCCGAGGGCGACCTGCTGCACCCGAATGCGGACTCCTGCAAGCAGATTGCGCTCCCGCAGCCGATCCTGCACAACGACGACCTGTCGAAGCTCGTTCACGTCAACGACGACGGCGAATTCCCGGGCTTCCGCAGCGTCGTGATCCGCGGCCTGTACCCCGTCAAGGAAGGCGGCGACGGTATCCGTCGTGCGCTCGAGGGCATCAAGTACCAGGTCTCGCAGGCAATCGAGGGTGGCGCACGCATCGTCGTGCTCTCGGACCGTGAGTCCACCGAGGACTACGCGCCGATCCCGTCGCTGCTCCTCACCTCAGCCGTGCACCACCACCTGGTTCGTGAGAAGTCGCGCACCAAGGTCGGCCTCATCGTCGAGGCCGGCGACGCCCGCGAGGTGCACCACATGGCGCTCCTCATCGGCTTCGGTGCCGCAGCGGTCAACCCGTACATGGCTTTCGAGACCATCGACGAGTTCCTGCAGAACAAGGAACTCGAGGGCCTGACCCTCGAGAAGGGCATCGCGAACTACATCAAGGCAGCCGGCAAGGGTGTCCTGAAGGTGATGTCCAAGATGGGCATCTCGACGCTCGCGTCGTAC
Source organism: Rhodococcus sp. AQ5-07 (assembly GCF_009707305.1). NCBI lineage: Bacteria > Bacillati > Actinomycetota > Actinomycetes > Mycobacteriales > Nocardiaceae > Rhodococcus > Rhodococcus sp. AQ5-07. The sequence goes on from NZ_CP046099.1 coordinate 4,856,213, forward strand.
ACCGGTGCTCAGCTGTTCCAGGTCATCGGCCTCTCGCAGGAGCTGACGGACGAGTACTTCACCGGTCTGCAGTCGCAGCTCGGTGGCATCGGCCTCGACCAGATCGCAGCCGACGTCGAAGCACGTCACCGCATCGCGTACCTCGATCGCCCCGAAGAGCGCGCTCACCGCGAGCTCGAGGTCGGCGGCGAGTACCAGTGGCGTCGTGAAGGCGAGTACCACCTGTTCAACCCGGATACGGTCTTCAAGCTCCAGCACGCAACTCGCACAGGTCAGTACGAGGTGTTCAAGGAGTACACGACCATGGTCAACGACCAGTCGGAGCGCCTTGCCGCTCTGCGTGGTCTGTTCGACTTCAACATCGGCAAGCGGCCGTCGATCTCGATCGACGAGGTCGAGCCGGCCAGCGAGATCGTCAAGCGTTTCTCGACGGGTGCGATGAGCTACGGCTCCATCTCCGCCGAGGCTCACGAGACTCTCGCCATCGCGATGAACCGTCTGGGCGCCCGCTCCAATTCCGGTGAGGGCGGCGAACATCCGTCGCGCTTCACGCCGGACGAGAACGGCGATCTGCGACGCAGTGCCATCAAGCAGGTCGCGTCGGGACGCTTCGGTGTCACCTCGCACTACCTGAGCAACTGCACCGACATCCAGATCAAGATGGCGCAGGGAGCCAAGCCCGGTGAGGGCGGCCAGCTTCCGGCTCACAAGGTGTACCCGTGGGTGGCCGAGGTTCGGCACTCCACGCCTGGCGTCGGCCTGATTTCGCCGCCGCCGCACCACGACATCTACTCGATCGAGGATCTCGCTCAGCTGATCCACGACCTGAAGAACGCCAACCCGCAGGCCCGCATCCACGTGAAGCTGGTCTCCGAGGTCGGCGTCGGAACCGTCGCGGCCGGTGTCTCCAAGGCACATGCCGACGTCGTTCTGATCTCCGGTCACGACGGTGGCACCGGTGCCACCCCGCTGACCTCCGTCAAGCACGCGGGCGCACCGTGGGAGCTCGGCCTGGCCGAGACCCAGCAGACGTTGCTGCTCAACGGTCTTCGTGACCGCATCGTCGTGCAGGTCGACGGCCAGCTCAAGACGGGTCGCGACGTCGTCGTCGCTGCCCTGCTCGGCGGCGAGGAGTTCGGTTTCGCCACCGCACCGCTGGTGGTCTCGGGCTGCATCATGATGCGCGTCTGCCACCTCGACACCTGCCCCGTCGGTGTCGCGACGCAGAACCCGTTGCTGCGTCAGCGTTTCAGTGGCAAGCCGGAATTCGTCGAGAACTTCTTCATGTTCATCGCCGAAGAGGTTCGCGAGCTTCTCGCCGAACTCGGTTTCCGCACGCTGCTCGAAGCAGTCGGCCAGGTCGACATGCTGGACACCACGCGCGCTCTCGATCACTGGAAGGGAAGCAAGGCAGGCAATCTCGACCTGTCGCCGATCCTGACCCAGGTCGAGTCCGCGTTCATGGACCAGGACGTCCACTGCACCGGCACACAGGATCACGGTCTCGACAAGGCACTCGATCAGCAGTTGATCGTTTCGGCCCGCAACGCACTCGACAAGGGTGAGGCGGTCTCCTTCGAGTCCGCGATCACCAACGTCAACCGCACGGTCGGCACCATGCTCGGCCACGAGGTCACCAAGGCGTTCGGTGGAGAGGGCTTGCCCGAGGGCACCATCGACATCACGTTCACCGGTTCCGCCGGTAACAGCTTCGGTGCTTTCGTGCCCAGCGGTATGACCCTGCGCCTGCACGGCGACGCCAACGACTTCGTCGGCAAGGGCCTCTCGGGTGGACGCATCGTCGTACGGCCGCCGCTCGATGCAGCGGAAGGCTTTGTCGCCGAGGACAACATCATCGGTGGCAACGTCATTCTGTTCGGCGCCACCAGCGGCGAGGCTCTGCTTCGCGGTGTCGTCGGCGAACGCTTCGCAGTCCGTAACTCCGGCGCCACTGCCGTCGTCGAGGGTGTGGGCGATCATGGTTGCGAGTACATGACGGGTGGAAAGGTGGTCATCCTCGGAGCCACCGGACGTAACTTCGGCGCCGGCATGTCCGGTGGCGTCGCGTACATCTACAACCCCGACAAGGCATTCGAGAAGAACCTCAACACCGAACTGGTGGATCTCGAGGATCTTTCGGGCGACGACTTCACCTGGTTGAAGAGCGTCATCGAACGTCATCGCGACGAAACCGGCTCCGAGGTTGCCACGCGCATCCTCGGCGACTGGTCGCAGCAGGTGGGTCACTTCGCAAAGGTGATGCCCCGCGACTACAAGAAGGTTCTTTTGGCCATCGCGGCCGCAGAGAAGGATGGCAAGAACGTGGACGAGGCAGTTATGGAGGCAGCTCGTGGGTGATCCAAGCGGCTTCCTGAAGCACACGTCGCGCGAACTTCCGGTTCGCCGGCCGGTGCCGTTGCGCCTGCTCGACTGGAAAGAGGTCTACGAGGAGTTTCCGAAGGAAACCCTCCAGACTCAGGCCAGCCGTTGCATGGACTGCGGAATTCCTTTCTGCCATAACGGTTGCCCTCTCGGAAACTTGATTCCCGAGTGGAACGACCTGGTCTTCAAGGACCACTGGCACGACGCCATCGAGCGTCTGCACGCGACCAACAACTTCCCGGAGTTCACCGGTCGTCTGTGCCCTGCACCCTGTGAGGCGTCCTGTGTCCTGGGCATCAACCAGGATCCGGTCACCATCAAGCAGGTCGAGGTCGAGATCATCGACAAGGCCTTCGACGAAGGGTGGGTCAAGCCGGTTCGCGCCGCGCATGCCACCAACAAGAGGGTCGCAGTTGTCGGCAGTGGTCCGGCCGGTCTGGCTGCAGCGCAGCAGCTGACCCGCGCCGGTCACGCAGTTACGGTCTTCGAGCGGGCAGACCGCATCGGCGGCCTGCTGCGCTACGGCATCCCCGAGTTCAAGATGGAGAAGCGGCACATCGACCGCCGTCTCGAGCAGATGGAAGCCGAAGGCACCGTCTTCAAGACCAACGTCAATGTCGGCGTGGACATCACCGCGGACGAGCTGCGCGAGCAGTTCGACGCAGTGGTTCTGGCCGGCGGCGCCACCGCAGCTCGCGATCTGCCGATCCCGGGCCGCGAACTGGACGGCATCCACCAGGCGATGGAGTTCCTGCCGATCGCCAACCGCGTGCAGTTGGGTGACCTCGACGCTCCCACCATCACCGCTGAGGGCAAGAAGGTCGTCATCATCGGCGGCGGCGACACCGGCGCGGACTGCCTCGGCACCTCGCACCGTCAGGGCGCAGCCAGCGTGCACCAGTTCGAGATCATGCCGCGTCCCCCGGAGACTCGCGCCGAGCAGACTCCGTGGCCGACGTACCCGCTCATGTTCCGCGTGGCTTCGGCTCACGAGGAAGGCGGCGAGCGTCTGTTCTCCGTCAACACCGAGAACTTCGTCGGTGAAAACGGCAAGGTCACCGGACTCAAGGCTCACGAGGTCGAGATGAAGTCGGGTCGTTTCGAGAAGGTCGAGGGCTCGGACTTCGAGCTCGAAGCCGATCTCGTGCTCCTGGCAATGGGCTTCGTCGGTCCCGAGAAGCCGGGTCTGCTCACCGATCTCGGTGTCGACTTGAACGAGCGCGGCAACGTCGCCCGCACGTCGAAGTGGAACACCAACGTCGACGGCGTGTTTGTGGCCGGCGACATGGGCCGCGGGCAGTCCCTGATCGTCTGGGCCATCGCCGAGGGACGTTCCGCAGCAGCCGCTGTGGACACCTACCTCGAGGGTGTCACCGCCCTTCCGTCACCGATCCACCCGACAGCGGCTCCGCAGCGCTAGAGGCTCTTACAAAGCCGCACCCCATCGCATTCGGTGGGGTGCGGCTTTGTTTCTCCAAGTAGTTCGCACGATCTGTAACAAACCTTCATCAATCGTGCATCGGACAGACACAACGCCCAGACAGTATGATTCCGGAGCATCGATAGTGGTGTATGGGTTGCTTAAGTTAAATCAGGGGAGTTTCATGCGTGCGAGGCGTCTCGTTGCGGTGTTGTCGGCACTAGCTGCGGCAGTAGTGGTACCGGTTGTCAGTTCTCCCGTGGCGTCGGCTGATCCCTGCCCCGGTCTGTACGTCGTGGCCATTCCTGGAACCTGGGAGCCTTCGGGTACTTCTCCCGGTGCCGGCATGCTTGCCCCGGTCACCAACGGCCTTCCCGGTTCCGTGCGCACGGATTACGTCACGTACTCGGCAACGGCCTTCCCGTGGGAGTCCAACGTCTACGCCAAGTCGAAGCAGCAGGCTGTCGACAACGCCCGCGGCATGATCGCCGCGATGGCCGCCTCGTGCGGTGACACCCGCTTCGCGATCGTCGGATACAGCCAGGGCGCCGACGCGGCAGGCGATCTCGCAGCCGAGATCGGAACCGGCATCGGCGTTGTTCCCCCGACTCGCGTCGAGGGCGTCGGCCTCCTGTCAGATCCCCGCCGCTCCGAGTCAGACGTCCTGATCGGACCCGCTGTCGGAGGCAACGGCGCCAGCGGCGCTCGCATCGGTGGATTCGGTTGGCTGTCAGGCAAAACCGTGACGCTGTGCGCCGTCGGTGATCTGTACTGCTCGACGCCCAAGGACGATTTCGTGATGCGTCTGGCCGGGTTCATGGCTCAGGTTTCCGACCCCACTCCGGCAAACGCTCTCTCGCTGCGCGACGAGGCCGCCGTGATCGTCAACGACCTGGTCACTGCAGGCGGACTCCCCGCACTGATGGCTCAGCTCGATCCAGGCGCGAACTCCCGGCGCGTCGATCAACTGGTCGCCTTCTACGGCTCGCAGGTTCACACCGACTACACGCGTTACGTTGTTGACGGCGCAGGCAATTCGGCCACATCCTGGCTGCACAACTGGTTGGCCGGCAAGGCCTGATCAGCAGTACGTCTGCTCCGCGGTGTCGACGTAGATCTCGGCGATCCGCTGCGAAGACATCGGCGTGATCTGTGAGTACACCTCGCCGACGGAGTTGAACTCCGCCAGCACCTCGGACCGCGGCATGCCGTCGGCCAGCGCCTTGCAGGTGCCGTCGGCGTAGAGGATCTCGGCGGAATCCATTCCGGCGGGCGGGATCCCGGCCAGACGTAGTGCAGCGATGTACCGCTGTCCCTTCTCGCCTGCGTTCGCGACGATCTCGTCCGGTGACCGGGCGTCGATCGGTGCGTTCGCCGGTGGCGCTACCTGTGGCGCTACCGGCAGCGCTACCGGTGGGGGCGTCGATTCGACGACGCTCGGCGCGGCTTCCGGAGTTGCGGCGGGTGGGCTGGTCGCCAGCGCCGACAGGGACTCGGGGGCAGCTGAACTCGACGTTGCCGCGATCGACGTGCTGGTGGCAGCAGATGTGGATTCCGCTGCGTTGCTGTCGGATTGGCTGCTGCAGCCGCTGAGGAGTAGGCCCGCTGCCGCGACGCAGAGGACCAGTCTGTTCGTGTTCATCACCCGTGAGTGTTACACACCGTACCGCTTAGTTTGTCCGTTTTAAGGAAACTCCCTTTTGCCCTGTTTTTAAGTCGAAGTCCTGTGATATACATCTGTTCAGTTGTTACTTGTGAGTAGGAGCACACCGCAAGACCTTGTCGGCGGCGGTCGAAACACAAGCAATGACTGCGAGTTTCGTCCCCCATCACATAAACGGCAGGGAGAAATCAGTGCAGAAATCTCACAAGAACGGCAACAGACGTCTCGGCACGCGCGTGGCCGTTATTGCAGGTACCGCAGGTGCAGTGCTGGCTTTTGCAGCGCCGATGGCCTCGGCTCAGGACCCGGTCGACAATTCGGTACCGGGCGCCGCAGTGTGTCCGGCTACTGCCGAATCCTGTGTGTCGGTAGTGGTTCAGAGCGGAACCTTCGACAACAACGGCTTCAACCTCCCGATCGGAAAAGGCGACATGATCATTGCCGCCGAGGCCGGCTCCGGTGAAGGTGAGTCCACCGTTCTTCTCCCGCGCGACGACGGACACAACGGTGTCTACTCCAAGCCGTTGACAGTTCCGGGTGGAGTTCTCGGAATCGATCTGCCGTTCGGCAATCTGTTCGGCCTGGCTGCCGTCACCGCCGAGGTGGAGGCAACGGCTGCGCCGACCCTCAACGGAATCATCACCGACATGGATCTGAGCATCCCGGTGCGGATGAAGATCAACAACGCGTTCCTCGGTGACAACTGCTACCTGGGTTCCGCGGCGGCGCCGGTGAATCTTCGTCTCGCACCTGACCCGTCAGTAGTACCGACCTACACGGTGCTGCCGTCGACTGCGCTGAAGGTGAGCCCGGTCGGGAACGAGGCCACCGGCTTCGCGCTGCCCGCCGCCAGTGGTTGCGGACCGTTCGGAGTGCTGAATCCGATCGTCAACTGGCGAGCAAAGGTACCGGCCACGTCCGGAACCTCGCTCAGCACGACCTCCGACGCCTACCTGTACCCGGGCGGGCTCACCGGTAGCGATCCTCTCGACGATCTCGGTGGCGGAACAGGATCCAGTGGTTCCAGTGGCTCGAGCGGTTCGTCCGGAAGCTCCGGTTCCTGAAAAATCGGAAGCCTAGACGCAGCGGTGGTGACGGAATGTCACCACCGCTGCGGCGTCCGACCTGTAATAACCTGTGCCTCAGGGTGGGCGAAGGCGGCACTCCATCAGGAGGACCTGCGCGGCCACGAAATCACAGGGGAGTCCTCAAACATGTTTCGAGACAGCGTTCTTGCCGGTTCGGTCCTGCGTCGGGGTGTGACGGCACTGGCAGTTGCTGCCGCAGCCACCATGTTTGTCGGCACCGCAGCAACGGCGGAGCCGGCAGCAGTTGTCGGTGAGGTGTCCGCGGACTCCATCGCGGCAGCCCGTGCGCAGGCCATCGGAACGACGGTCACCGTCGTGGGAACCGCGACTACGCCGTCCGGAGTGTTCGAATCCAGCTTCTACGACAAGGGCTTTGGTCTCCAGAGCGGCAATTCGGGCATTTACATCAGCGATCCGAACAACTCCGGGATTGCTCTCGGCGATCAGGTTCAGGTCACCGGAGTCCTCGCGGATCAGGAAGGCCTGCTCGTCGTCCGCCCGACTGCCGTCGAGGTAATCGGCACGAACACCCAGATCAGCCCGGCGCGATTGCCCCTCAATGCAATCGGTGAGGGCAGCGAAGGTCGTCTCGTGACGGTGTCCGGGATCGTGAGCGGACCCGTCGTCGACGATCTGCCGTACGGCCACAAGATCCTGGTGTCCGGCGTCGACGGAAACACCGTCATCTTCGTCAACACCCAGACCGGAATCGACGTCGACGCCATTGCAGTCGGACGCCCGATCACCGTCACCGGTTTCAGTGGCCAGTACGCCAGCACCTACGAGGTTCTTCCCCGTTCGGAAGCCGATGTGCAGCAGGGTTTCACGGGCAGCCTGAGTTTCGGAAGCTGACCTAGATCTCGAACCGAGCTCCGACGCGCATCGACCCGGGAGACAACCGGCTGATCGTGCGTCCGAGCTTGGCTTCGACGGTCACGGGCACCACGGCCTTGTTCGTGCGAACTGCTTTCACGATGGCACTGGCCACCCGGTCGGGGGTGAAGTTGCGCTTGCGGTAGAAGTTGTCGACCTTGGTCTGATTCTCGAGTTGTTCCTCGGCGGTGGTCCCGGCGAACTCGGTGGTCTTGAGGATGTTCGTGTGCACGAGGCCGGGGCAGATGGTGCTGACGCCGATGCCGTGTGGAAGCAGCTCTGCCCGTAGGCAATCCGAGAGCATGAATACCGCTGCCTTGCTTGTCGAATACGCGGTGAGGGCCTTCTGGGGTGTGTAGGCGGCGGCCGAGGACAGGTTGACGACGTGTCCGCCGGTTCCGCGATCGATCATCATCGGGGTGAATGCCCGGCAGCCGTAGACAACTCCCCAGAAGTTGATGTCCATGACGCGCTCGAACTGGCGCTGCTCGGTGTCGGCGAATGTGCCGGAGAACCCGATTCCAGCGTTGTTGACGACGATGTCCGGCACGCCGTGATGCGCCGCGACTGTCTCCGCGAATCGGATCACGGCCTGTTCGTCGGACACGTCGACCTGGTAGGCGTGCGAACCGCCACCGAAAACCGCTTCGGCTCCACTGGCCTGAGTGGGTGTGTTGATGAGTGCCGCAGTGTCCTGCGCGCTTTCGAGGTTGATGTCGGAGACGACGACGATAGCTCCCTGGGCCGCGAAGGCGAGGGCCGTTTCACGCCCGATGCCGCTGCCTGCACCGGTGACAACTACGAGCGTGCCGGTGAGGTCGCGTAGTCGACGCTGCAACTTCGTGCCGCGTCGCCAGCCGGTGACGTCCTTCAGTAGCCCCATTGGTTGCCCTTTTCGTGTGTACGTTTGCGGCGTGTGTCTCTAGCTGACTTCCCCTCTGCGAAAGGTATCCGATGAGGGAGCTTCGTGTCGTACGAGTCGTTAGAGTGCGCACATCTGCAGGCTGCACTGGCCGCGGCTGCCCACTCCTCGACGGTGCTCCGGCAGTTCACCCGTTGAGGACACTCGAATCGGAATGAATTCCTGACCTTCGCTAACGGCCTGACCTGCAAATGTCGCTCGAAAACTGAACAATCTTCTCGCTACATTCCACTGAGCGGGACCTGCAACTAATCCCTGTGCCTTACGTCACAAACTGTCTCGACAATGCTTCACATCACAGTTTCTGACCTGGAGGTTTTGAATGAGTCGCAGTTCTCGGCGCGGTCACCGCAAGGTTGCCGCCGTCGCGCTGGCTGTCTCCGCCGGCCTGTTCGTCTCGTCGTGCGCTGACAGCGGGAACGGGGGTGGGAGCGGCGACGCACCGGATTCCGGTTCAGGGTTGTCCATCGGCCCGGTTAACGAGCAGTCCGGCGAGGGTGACGCGGTCAAGGGCGGCACGCTTACGTTCAGCGGGTACTCCGCTGTCACGAATCTCGACCCCGCGAAGACTCAGATCGCCGGTTCGGTCGCCGGTTCGGAGTTGGGCGCCATCTACGACACCCTGCTGCGCTACGACCCGGCGTCGAAGGAATTTGTTCCGAAACTCGCGGAGTCGATGGAACCGAGTTCCGATTTCAAGACGTGGACCCTCGAACTGCGCGACGGTGTGAAGTTCAGCGACGGGACGCCGGTGGATTCGGCGGCCGTGTCAGCGAGCCTCAATCGCTACGTCACCAACAAGGGGCCGCAGTCGAGCCTGTACGCGTCGAAGATTGCGTCGGTCGACACCCCGGACGCGTCGACGGTCGTCTTCAATCTTGTCGACCCGTGGACCGGTATCGAGTCACTGCTCTCCACCGGACCCGGCATGATCGTCGCGCCGAGCGCCCAGCAGGGCGATCAGTTCACCCCGATCGGCGCGGGCGCGTTCACCCTCGAGAAGTTCGCTCCCAACGAGGAATTGATCCTCGACGCTCGGGAAGACTACTTCGACGGTGCCCCGAACGTGGACAAGCTGCGGTTGATCAGCATCGTCGGTTCACAGTCCACCACCGAATCCCTCAAGAGCGGCGGCACCGACGTCGCGTACATGCGTTCGCTTCCGAACGTCCTGGATCTGATCGACTCCGGCTACCCGGGCTTCGTCGACATCCCGTCGCTGTCGTACCTCTCGCTCGTCAACACGGCTCCCGGTCGTCCCGGTGCCGACGTGCGGGTGCGTCAGGCATTGGCGCTCGCGACCGATCCCGTCGCTCTCGACAACCGACTCAACGAAGGTAAGGGTCTGCCCGGCCAGGTCATCTTCCAGGACACCTCTCGCTGGCACAACGACGTCGCTCCGATCGGCGTAGACACCGCCAAGGCGAAGCAGCTTCTCGACGAGGCCAAGGCCGACGGTTTCGACGGCAAGATCACATACCTGACGCTGCAGGAGAATTCGGCGCAGGCGATGGCTCTGGCGTTGCAGTCGATGGCCAACGCCGTCGGTTTCGATTTCCAGATCGAGTACGTCAACTCGGTTGCCGACGTCGTCAAGCGTTTGTACGCCGACCGCGACTTCGACATGGCAACAGGTTCGGCCAATCTTGCGGAAGCCGATCCGTTCGAGCGTCTGTACTCGAACCTCAAGTCCGGTGGACGAAACAACGCCACGAGCTTCTCCGATCCGGAGATCGATTCGCTGCTCGACCAGTTGGGTGTAGCGACGTCGAACGACGCGAAGATCGAGGTGCTCGCCAAGATTCAGGAGCGCGCCAATGAGGTTGTGCCGTGGCAGGTTTACGGCAGTACCCCGTGGCTCGGTGTGTGGGGGCAGAACGTCCACGGCATTCAGCAGAGCCTGGACGGAATCATGTTCTTCGACAAGGCCTGGAAGAACTGAAGGCTTCTGAAGAACTAAAGAACTGACCAGACCCGAGAAGCGTCCCCGCGGGGACGCTTCTCGGCGTCAGAGAGTGTGACCGATCAAGAAGTGAGATCGAGGGCGGCGCGAACGATGCTGTCGGAGTCGAGGCCGTGGTACCGGTAGACGTCTTCGAGTGAACCGACCTGACCGAACCGGCTCACTCCGAGCGCAGCACCCGGGACATTGTTGATTCCCGTCAGGAACGCGAGGGTGTGCGGGTGCCCGTCGAGAACGGTGACCATCGGCGCGGACCGGCTACTCGGAAAGACCTGATCCAGGATCCACGACGGACCGTCCGCGAGACCGCGCCGAGACTGGAGCGCTTCGAAGAGCAATCCGGGGCTGGTCACGCACACGACGTCGGCGGAAATGCCTTGCTCGCCCAGTCTTTCGGCTGCGACAAGTGTTTCGGTGACGGTGGCACCCATGCCAACCAGGGTGACGACCGGATCAGGGTTGTGCCGCAGCGTGTACGCGCCGGCCACCACCTGACGTCGACGGCGTTCTCGCGCGGCCGGATCGGCCGGCACCGCGGCCAAGGCCTGATCGACCGGACGGGTCGACAGGCGCAGATACGACGAGCTGCCGTCTGGTCGGCCGAGGCGTCCGATGCTGTCGAGGAGCGTCCACTCCACGTCGACGGCGAATGCCGGTTCGAAACTGACGCATCCCGGCTGTTCGAGTCCGATGGACGGGGTCTTGATCGACTGGTGCGCACCACCTTCGGCAGCCAAGGTGACGCCCGACGGAGTGCCGACCATGATCGACTGTCCACCGGCGTAGATGCCGTACGACCACGGTTCGAGAGCCCGCTCGATGAAGGGGTCGTACATCACGCCGATGGGGAAGAGCGGCTGGCCCCAGCGACTCCAGGTTGCACCGAGTTCGCCCATCAGCCCGACCAGGTTGGTCTCGGCGATACCGAGTTCCATGTGCTGACCGGTGGGCTTCTCACGCCAGTGCATGATCGTTTCGGCGTCGTCGGCAAACCAGTTGTGCCGCTCGTTGGGGGACCAGACCCCGACCTTGTTCAGCCACCCTGCCAGGTTGGTGGTGGAACTGACGTCCGGGCTCAGTGTGACAACACGTTTCGCGGCGTCCGGCGCCTCTCGGCTGAGGTCGAGTAGCACCCGACCGAGAGCTGCCTGAGTGGTGGATGTGCCGGAGGGGGTACGGCCGATGTCTTTCGGAACTGCCGGGGGCATCAGATGCTCCACCTTCGGGCGAGCCAGGCGCTCAGCGGTTTCGGCGCAGATGCGGCCAGACGGGCCGTCCGCCTCGAACCGTTCCCAGGGCTTCGACGGATCCATGCCGAGTTCCGCCGCCAGAATCTCGTACTGCTCGGCGGTGAGCAGCGACGAGTGGTTCTGCGGATGGCCCTGCGTCGGCAGACCCCTGCCCTTGATCGTGTACGCGATGATCACGGTGGGGCGGGTGTCGTCGATCTGCGCGTACGCCTCTCGCAGAGCGTCGAGGTCGTGGCCACCGAGATTGCGGATGGCCTCGAGCACCGTGGCGTCGTCGAGGTCGTTGATCAGCGACGTGATCGCGTCGGCGTCCGCCGCGTCGCCGGGCAGCCTCAGACGGACCTCGTCGGCCGTGCATCGCAGCAGACGCTGGTACTCCGGATTCGGCATGTCCAGGATTCGTTCGCGCAACGCGGTGCCGCCCGGCCGGGTGAACAGCGATTCCAGGAGCGCGCCGAATTTCACGGTGATGACCTGCCAGCCGGCGCCCGAGAACATGCGCTCCAGGCGGGTTGCCGCGATGTTCGGCACCACCCGGTCGAGCGATTGGCGGTTGAGGTCGACGATCCACACGATCTCACCCAGTTCGGCGACCGAATGATCGAGAACTGCTTCCCACACCGCGCCCTCGTCGAGTTCGGCGTCACCGACAAGGGAGTACTGACGCCCGGTTCCGGCGCCGCCGAGGGAGGCGTCGACGTATCGGCGTGCGATCGCGCCCCAGATGGGAGCCGTCGCACCGATTCCCACCGATCCGGTCGAATAGTCCACCGGATCAGGATCTTTTGATCGACTCGGGTAGCTCTGCAGGCCCCCGAACTCGCGCAGCGTTGTCAGGTACGACTCGTCGAGTTCACCGAGCAGATAGTTGATGCCGTGGAGCACCGGAGCCGCGTGCGGCTTGACGGAAACCCGGTCGCCGGAACGAAGTTGGCCGAACCACAGCGACGTCATGATCGAGACCATCGACGCGCACGAGGCCTGGTGGCCGCCGACTTTGAGCCCACTGGGATTCGGACGGACACGGTTGGCGTGATGGATCATCGCGGTCGACAACCACAGAACGCGCTTCTCGATCTCCGCCAGTGGCTCGGGAGCGTTCTGGTTGATGCTGGGGCTGTTCACGGCCGGTCCTGCCTTCGATAGTTGACATCGATCGCCGCACCGCCTGTACCCCAGATCATGGGGCCGACGATGTGGTTGTGATGTTTGGCAGGACTTCCTGAGGCCGAACCGTTCGGCGCGGCAAAGTCCAGCCGCACCTGTCGATCTGTTGTGCAGATTCTGCGTCAAAGTCCATCATCGGCATACAGATTGGGCAATAGCTACCCAGTGGATTGAGCAATGTGCGCAACACCGAGGCCTGTGCGCCGTGCGAGGTGGGCACTATGCGCAGCACACTGCGAGTCGTGCGCGCTCAATCCATCAGATCGTGGACGTAGCACCAGCGCCAGGATTCGCCGGGCTCGTGCGAGCGCATGACCGGGTGCGCGGTGTCGCGGTAGTGGTTGGTCGCGTGCTGATGGGGGCTGGAATCGCAGCACCCGACGTGGCCGCAGGACAGGCACATGCGCAGGTGAGACCAGTTATCCTCGCCCAACTCGGCGCACTCCTGGCAGACGCCGGGCGTCAGCGCTGCCGGGTCCGTTTCGGGCGCATTGGTTAGTTCCTCGCAACCGGTCGGAGCGGGTGCGGGCTGCTGTGTGCGAGCTGCTGCTCGCTTCAGGATTTTCTTCATCGCCTTCCATACTGCATGCTGCCAGAGTGAACGGCATATTACTGGGGGTTGTAGTAGCGGCGTTGCTGGTGGCGGCGGTCGCGCGAAGGTTCGGATTGTCTTCGCCGCTGATCCTTGTCCTGGTCGGTTTGATCGCCTGCCAGATACCCGGTGTTCCGGAGTTGGAGCTCGATCCGGACCTCGTCCTGTTCGTCGTGTTGCCTCCACTTCTGTACTCGGCGGCGCTGGACAGTTCATACCTGGCACTGCGGTCCAATCTGCGTCCGATCGGATTTCTCGCAGTGGGGCTGCCCCTGGCGACGACGGCAGCGGTGGGCTTTGTCGCCTATCTGATCGTGCCGGAGTTCTCGATTGCGGCCGCACTGGTTCTCGGCGCCATCGTGGCGCCGCCGGACGCGGTGTCCGCGAGCGCAATCGGACGCAAGCTCGGTCTGCCGCGCCGAATCATGACCCTGCTGGGCGGGGAGAGCCTGCTCAACGACGCCACCGCTCTGACTGCCTACAAGGTCGCTCTCGCGGCGGCGGTGGGTACCGGTGCGACACTGATCGGCGGCTTCGAGACCTTCCTCGTCGCAGCGGTCGGTGGAACGGTGATCGGCCTCGCGGTGGGCTTTGTCATCTCGAAGGTTCGCGGCAAACTCCAGGATCCGGTGATGGAGAGTGGAATCGGATTGGTGGTGCCGTTCTTCACCTACCTGGCTGCTGAAGAGGTCCACGCGTCGGGCGTCATCGCGGTCGTCGTGGCCGGATTGTTCCTCGGCCAGCGCTCCACGCGCGCGAGTTATGCGACGCGCTTGCAGGACACGGCAGTGTGGAAGGCCGTCGACCTGATCCTGGAGTCCTTCGTCTTCCTGTTGATCGGGCTCCAATTGCCCAGTGTTGTCAACGGATTGCAGGGGTACAGCACCTCGATCGTCGTCTGGGCGTCGATTGCTGTGCTCGTGACCGTCGTGGTGGTGCGGATCGCCTGGGTGTTCCCGTTCACGTACGTACCGCGTTGGCTGTCGCCCCGTATCCGAGCGAGGGAGCCGGAGATTTCGGCGCGGGCAGTGTTCGTCGTGTCGTGGGCCGGTATGCGAGGGGTCGTGTCGCTGGCTGCTGCCTTCGCCATTCCGTTGACGGTCAACAGTGGTGAAGACTTCCCGGGCCGTTCGCTGATCCTGTTCCTGACGTTTGTCGTCGTGGTCGGCACGCTGCTGCTGCACGGCCTGACGTTGCCGTGGGTCATCCGTGTCCTCGGTGTGCAAGGAGACGAGGAGCAGTCCGACGCACGCGCCGAGGCGGCGGCTCAGGACAAGGCTGCACGCGCTGCTGCGGCGCGCCTGGACGAATTGGTCGGAGCAGACGCCGACGACGTCCCTCAGGTCCGCAATCGCGCCGCAGACATCTTGCGAAGCTGGAACACCCACCGCGCGAACTCGGCGTGGGAGCGACTGGGACGCAGCGACGAGGATCTGGGGGAGAGCCCGTCGAACGCTTTCCGCTCGCTGCGCCTCGAGATGATCGATGCCGAGCGAGGTGTGTTCATCGCCGAGCGCGATGCCGGCCGGATCGACGACGAGGTTCTTCGCAAGGTACTTCGAGAGCTCGATCTCGAGGAAGCCACGCTCGACCGGGACTAGACCGGCTGGTCTGATGTCGGTGAGGGTATTCGCTGGCCAGGGTCGGTTTACCTGGCCGTTGAGGCCTGCAACTTAACCGATTCCACTGAGCGAGACTCGATCCAATTTTCTGTGCCTCCCGTCACAGACTGTTTCGTGTTCAACATCACGTCACGGTCTTACCCCGCCTTGGAGGCATTCGAATGAGTCGTAGTTCCCGCCGCGGAGGTCGCAGATTGGCTGCGGCTGCGCTGGCGATCACCGCAAGTATGTTCCTGGCGTCGTGCGCCGACAACGGCTCGAGCAATGGCGGCGGCGAATCTGCTGATTCCGGTTCCTCGCTGAAGATCGGCATGGTCAACGAGCAGGCCGACCCCGGCACTCCGACCAAGGGCGGCACGCTGACGTTCAGCGGCTACTCGGCGGTCACGACTCTCGATCCCGCGAAGGCTCAGGTTGCCGGCGCCACCGGTGGCAGCGAGCTCAGCGCCATCTACGACGTGCTCATGCGCTACGACCCCATCGGGCAGAAGTTCGAGCCCAAGCTCGCCCAGTCGCTCGAAGCGAGTTCGGACAGCAAGACCTGGACGCTGAAGCTCCGCGACGGTGTGAAATTCAGCGACGGAACAGCTTTCGATTCCAAGGCAGTGGCGGACAGCATCAACCGCTACGTCACCAACAAGGGACCGCAGTCGAGCCTGTGGGCTTCCAAGGTTGCCTCGATCGACACCCCCGACGCGACGACCGTCGTCTTCAACCTCGTTGATCCGTGGACGGGCATCCAGTCGATGCTCGCTACCGGACCCGGCATGATCGTCGCCCCGAGCGCCCAGCAGGGCGACCAGTTCACCCCGATCGGTGCCGGCGCGTTCACTCTCGAGAAGTTCGCTCCCAACGAGGAACTGCTCTTGGCTGCTCGCCCCGACTACTACGACGGCGCACCGAACATCGACAAGCTCAAGCTGATCAGCATCGTCGGCGCTCAGCCCACCGCTGAAGCCCTCAAGACGGGCGGCATCGACGCCGCGTACATGCGTACGCTCACCCCGATCCTGGATCTGATCGAGTCGGGTTACCCCGGCTTCGTCGACATCCCGTCGCTCGGTTACATCGCGAACGTGAACATGGCCCCGGGTCGCCCGGGCTCGGATGTTCGTGTCCGCCAGGCGATGGCGCTTGCCGTCGATCCGGAAACGCTCAACACCCGCGTCAACAACGGCAAGGGACTGCCCGGCCAGGAGATCTTCCAGGACACCTCGCGCTGGCACAACGACGTCGCACCGATCGGCGTCGATCCCGCCAAGGCGAAGGAACTGCTCGATCAGGCCAAGGCCGACGGCTACGACGGAAAGATCACCTTCCTCTCCATCCAGGAACCGTCCGCCCAGGCAACGGCTCTGGCCATCCAGGCAATGCTCAACGCTGTCGGATTCGACGCTCAGATCGAATACGTCACCGGTGCAGGTGATCTGGTCAAGCGGATGTATGCCGATCACGACTACGACATGAGCACCGCAGCACTGAGCCTCGCCGAGGCCGATCCCTACGAGCGTCTGTACACGGGCATCAAGTCCGGCGGCCGTAACAACGCCACCGGCTACTCCGACGCCGAAATGGACGCTCTCCTGGACAAGTTGGGCGTCGCAACCACCGACGACGACAAGAAGGCAGTCCTGGCACAGATTCAGGAACGCGCCAACGAGACCGTCCCGTGGCAGGTGTGGGGCAACGTCGCCGCACTCGACGTCTGGAACCAGAACGTTCACGGTCTCGAGCAGAGTCTCGACGGAATCGTGCTCTTCGACGGAGCTTGGAAGTCCTAGAGAGCCTGAAGTCCTGGAGAGCTTGAACCAAGACCTGAAATCAGAGGAACTGCTGTGTATTGCGAGCTCGCTGTCCGAAGGAGACGAAATCGATGAACATCGGCGCAATAGGTAAGAAACTGGGCCAGCTCGTCATTGTGATCCTGATCGTCAGCTTCGGAACCTTCGTGCTGGCATCACTGATCCCCGGCGATCCTGCTGTCTCCGTTCTAGGTGAAGGCCGAACGCCCGCCGAGTACGAGGAAGTTCGGCAGCAGCTCGGGCTCAACGATCCACTCCTGGTTCGCTATTGGGACTGGCTGACCAGCGCTCTCCAGGGCGACCTCGGTAATTCGCTTGTTCCCCCGCAGCAGGACGTTCTGACTGCGATCGGCTCGGCACTGCCCGTCAGCGTTCAGTTGGCCGTGATGGGTCTGGTCATCGCACTCGTCGTCGCCGTGCCGCTCGCACTCTGGTCGGCGCACCACGAAGGCGGCGTCATCGACCGCGTCATCAGCGCCGCGACGTTCGGTGTTCTTTCCGTCCCGAGCTTCCTCGCCGGTCTGTTGCTGATCATGGTCACCGTCAATTGGCTCGGCTGGTTCCCGCGATCACAGTGGGTGCGCATCGGGGACAGCCTCTCCGGAAACCTCTCACACGCAATACTCCCGGCTATCACCATCAGCCTCCTCGAGATGGCGATGTTCACTCGCGTTCTCCGATCCGATCTGGTGACGACGCTCCGTGAGGATTACATCCTCGCTTCGAAGGCGAAGGGAATGCCCACGCTGCGAGTGCTTTTCAGTGACGCGCTCCGACCGTCGTCGTTCTCGCTCATCACGATGATGGGTCTGGCTCTCGGCGGCATGATCGGCAGCACCGTGATCGTCGAGACGCTCTTCTCGTTGCCCGGAATGGGCACGCTCATCGTCCGCGCAGCGCAGCAAGGTGATTCGCCGATGCTGCTTGGCGCGGTGGTCGTGATCGCGGTCATCTACGTCCTCGTCAACAGTGCGATCGATGTTCTGTACACCTATCTTGACCCGAGGAGTCGTCGTGTCCATGTCTGAAGTGACGCCAGACGGAGCGGCCCCGTCCGAGGTGATGACATACCGGCAGCAGACAGTCCTGCTGGCTCCCGGTCCCGTCGAGACGTTGGAACAGCCCAAGAATCTGGTCCTGATCGGATCGATTCTCACGGTGATCGGCGTTGCGCTGCTCGGCACCGCACTCTTCGGTTCGGCCATCATGATGACCGTCCGCATCGTGCTCGCGCTCGTTGCCCTGGTTTTCCTCTTCAAGGGTCTCGGCAAGCTCGGTACGTCCAAGTGGGGCAGTCAGTTCGATCTCTCGTACTGGTTGGCGTGCATCTGGCTGGCCGCGCTGATCCTGGCCGCGATCTTCGCACCGCTGCTGCCGCTCGGTGAGTACAAGGACACCGTCAAGACCTTGGCCGA
Source organism: Rhodococcus sp. AQ5-07 (assembly GCF_009707305.1). Lineage (NCBI taxonomy): Bacteria > Bacillati > Actinomycetota > Actinomycetes > Mycobacteriales > Nocardiaceae > Rhodococcus > Rhodococcus sp. AQ5-07. Next base: position 4,874,372 of record NZ_CP046099.1, read on the forward strand.
GCCGGGCTTCGCCTCGCCGAGCCTGCTCTCCGATCACCCGTTGGGTACCAACAACTTCGGTCTCGACCTGCTTGCCCGCGCTTTGTTCGGTGCCAGGGCATCCTTGACCGTGGCCATCTGCGCCGTACTGATCGGCATGATCATCGGCGGCACCATCGGCGTCATGGCCGGTTACTTCCGCGGCAAGGTCGACGCAGTCGTCGGAATCCTGACCAACTCGCTGCTGGCCATTCCTTCTCTGGTGCTGTTGATCGCACTGGCCGCGGTGCTCACGTCGAACCTGCGCAACATCACCCTCGCACTCTCGATTCTCTGCATTCCCAGCATGGTTCGAATCGCCAGGGCCAACACCATCGTCGTCGCCCAACGGGAGTTCGTGCTTGCCGCGCGGGCCATGGGCGCCACCAAATGGCGCGTCATCTGGCGCGAGTTGGTTCCCAACGTCCTCGTTCCGGTCGCCGCGCTCGGCCTGGTGGCCGTCTCCGGCCTGATTGTCGCGGAAGCATCACTCAGCTTCCTCGGACTCGGTATCGCACAACCTGATCCGACCTGGGGCAACATGATTGCGGAAGGCCAGGGCGGGATCGTGGAGAAGCATCCGTTCATCGTTCTGGTTCCCGGCGTCTTCCTCTTCCTGACGGTGTTCTCCTTCAACCTCATCGGCGAGAAGTATCGGAGTAAGCTGTGACCACTTCAGTTCAGAACGGCGTTCCGCTACTGCAGGCGGACAACATCAGGACCGTATTCGCCACTCCGCGTGGCCAGTTGCGAGCAGTCGACGGTGTCTCGATCCACGTTTCCGCCGGTGAAACTCTCGGTATCGTGGGTGAATCCGGTTCCGGCAAGTCGGTTCTCGGACGCACCATCATGGGTCTGCTGCAGAAGGGTCCGGCTCTGGACATCAGCGGGACGGTGACGTTTGCCGGCCGCGACATGTCGACCATGAAGAAGTCGGAGATGAAGCACTTCTGGGGACCCGAGATCGCCATGGTCTTCCAGGATCCGATGACCTCGCTCAATCCGTTCAAGCGCATCGGCACCCACATCACCGAATCCTTGAAGTTCCACCTGGGTCTGAAGAAGGACGCGGCCCGCGATCGCGCAGCGGAACTCCTGTCGATGGTGGGTATCCCCGAGCCCAAGCGTCGGCTCGATCAGTACCCCCACGAACTTTCGGGCGGTATGCGTCAGCGTGTGGTCATCGCGATGGCCCTGGCCTGCGAGCCGAAACTGCTGATCGCGGACGAGCCGACCACAGCTCTCGACGTGACCGTGCAGAAGCAGATCCTCGACCTGCTCGCCTCGCTCAACGACAAGCTCAACATGGCCGTCATCCTGATCAGCCACGACCTCGGTGTGGTCTCGGGACGATCGGATCGCGTCGCCGTCATGTACGCCGGTTCCGTCGTGGAAACGTCGGCCACCGAAGAGTTGTTCACTCGTCCACGCCACCCGTACACCGAAGCGCTGATGGCCGCGATTCCGCGACTCGAATCGCCGACGCACACAGTGCTGCAGACAATTCCGGGTGGACTGCCGGACATGACGAAGCCGATCACCGGCTGCCGCTTCGCCGCTCGCTGCCGGTACGCCCAGGACGACTGCCTGACCGGCGAACCGGCTCTGGCTCCCGGCGGCCTGGGAGACAACACAACCGAAAGCCACACGTTCGCGTGCCACTACCCGGTCGACACCCCTGAAGGCACAACGGCATTGGTCGCCAACGAGAAGGCCGGCACTACCGCAGCGGGCCTCTCGCTCGCGGTGAAGGAGATGGTCTGATGACTGCAGCAACCGAAACCAGAAAGCCCGAGACGGTGGACGCGGCCCTGACGGTCGAGGACCTGGTCGTCGAATTCAACGTCGGCAAGGGGCAGACCGTTCACGCCGTGTCCGGGATCAGCTTCACCGTCGCTCCGGGTGAAACATTGGGCGTTGTCGGTGAATCCGGCTGTGGCAAGTCCACAGCGGGCCGGGCGATCATGCAGTTGCCCTCACCGACGTCGGGCTCCATTCGCCTCGGAGAGACCGAAATGACGGCACTGGGCGCGGAAGAACTGCGTCGCAGTCGCACTCAGTTGCAGATGATCTTCCAAGATCCGATCTCCTCCCTGAACCCGCGTCGCAAGGTCAAGGCTCTCATCACCGAGGGTCCGTCGATCTGGGGCGGAAAAGACAAGGCCGCCATCGAAGCTCGGGCACGCGAGGTTCTTGCCGAGGTCGGGTTGGACCCGGACATGGTGTGGGACCGGACCCCGCGCGAACTCTCGGGCGGACAGTGCCAGCGTGTGTGCATCGCCCGTGCATTGATGCTCGATCCCAAAGTCCTGATCTGTGACGAGCCGGTCTCGAGCCTCGACGTCTCCGTGCAGGCGCAGATTCTGAACCTGCTCGAGGATGCGAAGAAGCGTCACGGGCTGTCTTTGCTGTTCATCGCGCACAACATGGCCGTCGTGAAGAACATCAGCGACCGCGTGATGATCATGTACTTGGGCCGCGTCTGCGAAATCGTTCCCGCAGAAGACATGCAGAACCGCGCGCTGCACCCGTACACGCAGCTACTGCTGTCGTCGATTCCCGATCCTGATGCCACCGTCACCGCAGCGCAGAACGTCGAGCAGAAGGTCATCGAGCTGCCGTCGCCGCTCAATCCGCCCAGCGGCTGCCGGTTCCGTACTCGGTGCCCGCTGGCCACGGATCTCTGCGCCGAGGAAGTTCCCGAACTTCGTCTCGTCCAGGGCGGTCATCAGGTGGCGTGCCACAACGTGTGACTACACGCGAAGCATGTTGCGTACGTGACCGGTTTCGTTGATCGACCCGACCCTGCGGCTTCCGTCCCGGGAGACAAGTATTCGCGTGACGGACACGTACTCGATCGGGAAGGTCAACGGACGCTCCAGCCCGAGTAGTTCCTGCAGAACGATATTGATGACGCCGCCGTGGCAGAAGATCGCCACGGTGGCGTTGTTGTCGGTTGCGGCGACGACGTCGTCGATCGCACCGAGGACTCGCGCACGAAAAGCGTCGCCGTCCACCGACTCGGGTAGCCATCCGGCCTTGATGCGCGCATACGTTTCCGGTGCGCGTTCCAAGACCTCGTGCATCGGGATGTAGTGGGGCTGCTCGTAGTCGTACTCCGCCAGACCCTCGAGCTGGGTGACCGGAAGATCCAATGCCTGCGCTACCGGGTCCGCGGTCTCGAGTGCGCGCTTCTGCGGGCTACTGAAGAGCCCGGTGATCCGGTAGGGGGCCAATGCCGCAGGCAGCCGAAGTGCCTGCACTCGACCGGCGTCGGTCAGTGAGGGATCGGCGAAGCCTTCGGTGACCTCGGCCAGTTCGGGGAGCGCGTGTCGGATCAGGAGTAGTTGCACCCACGTCACCTTGCCATGTACAGATCGACGGCCACCACGAGGTTTCGGCCTTCGCGTTTCGCCTGGTACATGGCGGTGTCGGCGATGTCGAGCAGAGCGTCCATCTCGGCCATGGCCTGATCTACCCAGGCGACTCCGATACTGACCGTTCCGGCGAAGCCGCGGATGGATCGGGAGTGCGCCTCCTGCCTCTGCCTGATGCGTTCTGCCAGGGCAATTGCTTCCTCGAATGTGCAGTCGGCGGCGGCGACGGCAAATTCCTCCCCGCCAAGGCGACCGGACAGTCCCAGTCCTTCGGTAGTGGCGAGGAGGGTGTTTCCGAATTGTTCGAGGACCGAATCTCCGGTGAGGTGGCCGAGGTTGTCGTTGATCGATTTGAAGTGGTCGAGATCGAGCATCATGACGGCGATCGATTTTCGCGCTGTGTGTTGGGTGTCGAGGAGTTCCTGCGACTGGGTCCAGAACGCATGTCGGCTCAGCGTTCCGGTCAGGGCGTCGCATTCGGCGATGCGTTGGAGTTCACGTTCAGCGCGTCGCTGTGCGCCCGTGGCGACGGCTACGGCGATGGGGGAGAGCGCCATCAAGATGACGGAGATTCTGGTGGTTACACCTTCGCTGAGCAGATGAACCGGATCGGCCAGGGCCAACCGCCCCTGGCCCGCCATGATCAGCGCCCACGCGCTCCACCCAGCCGCGAGGAGCGAAGTGCTGAACAGCGAGACGCGCATCGCGCACCACAAGAGCGCCGGCATCGGAAGCAGCAATGCGAGGGCTCCCTGCACTTCGAGGGCCAGCGGGAGGCAGGCGAGGAGGGCTGCCAGCGGCAGAAGGATCTGGGCGACCCGTCGAAGTCGCAGATTCTGCCGCACGGACGGCCCGAACGTACGACGGACGTGGTCGAACGGAGGTGCGGAAAGAAGGATGGGCAGCACGATCAGATAGGTGCACAGGTCGGCGAAGAACCAACCCACCAATTCCGTTCCCGCACCGCTTCCTTCGTGGAGTTGAGTGCGCAGCGCGCTGGCGGACCCAGCCGTGAACGACGCCAGAACCGAGACGACGAAGATTCTGGTCGTGTACTTGGTCTCGGAGATCCGCCGCGGAAAACAGCCGAGCAAGTTCGCGGCGATCAATCCTGTCGTGACGCCGACCAGATTGATCGCATTCAGTTCGAAGGCCCTCTGCACGGGGCTTCCGGTCGCAAGATCCGCGGTCAGCAGCGCGGCGCCGCCGACAGCGAGTCCGATCGGCGCAAACGAGCGCGGGTTACGAAGGAGAATGCCCAGAAGAATCGCGTTGGCGGGCCAGAATGTCGACAGAAACCCGGGCGGACGGGCGGCGATGCCGGCGAGAGCGACAACGAGTATGGCGACGAAGATCAGCGACGAGCGCACCCGGGTTGTCGAACGATCCATGGCCAGCCTGTCGTAGAAAGCAGAAGCTGTCCGAGCCTAGCAATGATCCGGCTACTGTCCGAGTTGTACGTTGAAGTGTCATTCCCGAGGGTTCGGCTGCGTGAGGCGCCGAATCAAGTTCGCCAACTCCTCGGGCTGATCGATCATCGCGTGGTGATGCGCCGGGCGCAGGACGTGAAAACTCCCGCCGAGGTAGGTGGCGAGTTTCTGCTGCTTTGCCATCCAGGCGATGGACCAGGGAGTGGTGTGGCCAGTGTGTGCGGCGACGACGCTGAGGTCGATGTCGGGCAGTGGGTGCTTGCTCGAGCGTCGTAAAGCGGTGAGCTCCAGCGCCATATCGGTGTACGCGACGTATTCGATCATCGCCGCCTCCAGATAGTGAGGCTCGCGGTAGATCTTCCTGACCCATTCGAGGGTGGCTTCGGACGACCCGCTCGGCGGCACGGACTGGTTGAGGATCTTGCGCGTCGTGGTGCCGAGGAGTCGTTGGAGCCCGGTGGTGCTGAACGAAGCCGCGGCGGCCCGGGAGGCGATCAGCAGCAGGTCACGGGGGAAAAGACGTTTCGGTTCTTTCTCGGCACTGGAATCGAGGAGCAGCATCCCCGCTGCCCGATCGGGGAACAGTCGCGAGAAGCCTTCGGCATAGAAGCCGGCGATGGAGTGGCCGACGACGACGGCCGGACCAGTCAGTCCCAGAGTGTCGAGCACGTCGCGGATCCGCTGAGCTTCGCCGCGGACGGTCGGCACGTCGGAAGACGGCTCGCTGAGTCCGAAGCCCGGGCGATCGAAGCGGACGACGGTGTGGTCCGACTGGAGATGACGCGCGCAGTCATCCCAGTCGAACCAGTTGCCCGCCAGTCCGCCGCACAGGACGACGACGGGGCCGTCGCCCTCGGCAAGAACATGCAGTCGGCTCTCGCCGACCTGCAAGATCTCGCCCGGTGGTTTCACGTGGAACAATTCCGGCACGTGAGAATCCGGACTACTGACGCGGTTTCGCGAGGGGGAAGGCCAGCGTCTCGCGGATGCTGCCGCCCGTGATCAGCATGACGATTCGGTCGACGCCCATCCCGAGACCACCCGTCGGCGGCATCGCGTGTTCGAGGGCTTGAAGGAAGTCCTCGTCCAATTCCATTGCTTCTGGATCACCGCCGGCCGCAAGCATCGACTGCTCGGTGAGCCGGTTGCGCTGATCCACGGGGTCGGTCAACTCGCTGTACGCGGTTCCCAGTTCGACACCCCATGCGACGAGGTCCCACTTCTCGGCAACGCCGGGGATGCTGCGATGCGGCCGGGTGAGCGGAGACATCGAGGTGGGGAAGTTGGTGTAGAACGTCGGGAACTCCGTGTAGTCCTCGACCAGGTGCTCGTACATCTCCTGCGCGATGGCGCCGGTATCCCAGCTGGACTGGTACGGGATCTCGTTGGCGTCGCACAGCTTCTGCAGGTCTTCGAGACTCGTCTCGGGGGAGACGTCGACACCAAGCTTTTCGGCGACGGCGCCGTGCATCGTCTTCACCGGCCACTCGCCGGAGATGTCGACCTCGACCAATTCGCCGTCCGGGCCGGGTCGCATGATGATTTCGCGCCCGAACGCTGCGACGGCCGCCGCCTGGATGAGCTCGCGGCACATCCGCATCATGCCCTCGTAGTCGCTGTGCGCCTCGTAGGCCTCGAGGATCGTGAACTCGGGATTGTGTTTGAAGTCGACGCCCTCGTTACGGAACACGCGGCCGATCTCGAACACCTTCTCCATACCCGCGACGCACAACCGCTTCAGGTACAGCTCGGGTGCGATGCGGAGATAGAGGTCGAGGTTGTACGCGTTGATGTGTGTCAGGAACGGAGCGGCGTTCGCGCCGCCGTGCACCTGCTGCAGGATCGGGGTCTCGACTTCGAGGTATCCGCGACCACCGAGTGAATCGCGAAGCGACTTCACGACGGCACTTCGAGCTTCGAGCAGTTCGCGGGCCTTCGGGTTGAGGGCGATGTCGAGGTACCGCTGGCGGACTCGGGTCTCGGGATCCGAGAGGCCCTTCCACTTGTCCGGCAGCGGGTGCAGGCACTTGCCGTTCATGCGCCACTCGACGGCGATGAGCGACAGCTCGCCCTTGCGGCTACGCCCGATGGTTCCGCTCACTTCGATCAGGTCGCCGAGATCGAACTCGGCGGCGAACTCCGCCAGCTTCTCCCGGCCGACGTTGTCCTGGTCGACCAGGACCTGGATGTCGCCGGACCAGTCGCGCACGTCCGTGAATACGACTCCGCCGTAGTCGCGAACCCTCAGCAGGCGTCCCGCGATGCGTACGCGGGTGCCCTCCGGCGACTTCACTGCGGCGGCAATCGTGTGGGTCGGCGGATAGGCGACGGGGTAGGCGGCGATCCCTTCGTCGGCCAGTTGCGCAAGTTTGTTCATGCGCACCCGGACCTGCTCGGGTCGACGCGGACCGTTGGTCGTGAACGACGGCGCCGAGTCCGGCGGGCTGCCGTCGGCGTGCAGTCCTTCGGAAGTCACCAGAGCTGCCGGCACCGCCGCATGTGTTCCGGTGTGCTTGACGACCTGGCTCGACTTGCGGCCGAAACTGGGCAGCACCACAAAGCCTTCGGCGATGGCCGACGCGAATCCGACGCGTGGAAGCTCACGGTTGTCCTCGAAGCAGAGAAAACGCGGCTCCCAATCCGGCTGGTACTTCACGTTCGAGCGGTACAGCGCTTCGAGCTGCCACCAGCGGGAGAAGAAGACGAGCACCGAGCGCCAGATGCGGAGGATCGGGCCGGCGCCGATGCGCGAACCTTCCTCGAACACCGAGCGGAAGACGGCGAAGTTGAGCGAGACCCGCACGACGCCGATCTCGTCCGAACGTGTGGCCAACTCCGAGACCATCAATTCGACGACACCGTTGGGCGCCGTCGGCTTACGGCGCATCAGGTCGAGCGAAACGCCGTTCGGTCCCCACGGCACGAGCGAAAGCATGCCGACGACGCTTTCGTCCTCCGTGCCTTCGCCCATGACGGCTTCGACGAGGAGGCAGTCGCCGTCGAGGTGATCGCCCAGTCGGCCGAGCGCCATGGAGAAGCCGCGCTCGGTGTCGGTGTCACGCCAGTCGTCCGCGCGGATGATGACGGCCGCCATGTCCTCGGGCGGGATGTCGCGATGGCGTCGCATCCGCACGGTGACGCCGTGGCGCCTGACGCGGGTGACGGCCTGGCGTACCGGGCGCATGTCGCGTCCGTTGAGGTTGAACTCGCGGGTGCGCAGGATCGCTTCGTCGCCGAGTTGCAGGACGCTCAAGCCTGCCTTCTTGTACGCCGTCGCCCCGGTTTCGCTGGCGCCCATGACGGCTGTCGCCCAGCCGTACTGCGAGGCCAGGTCCTGCCACGCTTCGATGGCGTGCGGCCACGCCTCGGGATCGCCGATGGGATCACCACTGGCGAGGCAGACGCCGATCTCGACGCGGTACGTGATCGCGGCCTTGCCGCTCGGCGCGAAGATGACGGCCTTGTCGCGGCGGGTGGCGAAGTAAGCGAGGGAGTCGTCGGCGCCGAAGTTCTGGATCAACCCGCGGATCGCGGACTCGTCGTTGCCGGTGAGGGCGTTGTTGGAGCGTTGCGCGCGGAAGAGCGTCATAACTGCGGCGAGTAGTGCGATGGCGCCGAGGAGACCGAGGACCGTGTTGACGAAGACGCGTGGATGGCCGTCGAATACCTCGTTGTCGACCGAAGCCGCCGCGGTGACGCGGTTCAGGGCCCACAGGAATCGTTGGTTCTGCGGCAGGTCGCCCGGGAAGAGTTCGACAAGGCCCCAACCGATCACGGTCGCGACAGCCATGCCGCCGATCAGTACGCCGAGCGCTTTCCAACCGGCGCCGCGTCGTACGCGTGTGTAGAACTCGGGCCTCGCGGCGATGAGGATTCCGATCACGACAAGCAGAACGACAGCGGCGACGGCGTTGTTCGGGTTCTTGTCGACGATCGTGGAGGCGATGTTGGTGAGGGTGATCAGCGCGAGGTAGATCGTCAGCAGCCACCAGGCGATGCGCTTGCGACTCGCGAGGGCCGCGGCGAGCAGGGCGACGACGAGCGCCCACGACAGGCTCGTATCCGGTGCGTCGAAGTAGTAGCTGTCGATGTATTCGCGTGGGACGCGGAGGATGTGCCGCAGAACCGGCGAGATGCTCCACAGGAACACCAGTACGGAGAAAACTCCGAGGATCAATCCCGAGATATGGGGAACCTGGCTGAACCGCCCTTTGCGGAATCGCCGCGCCTGGCGCGGATTTTCGGGTGGCGATTCCACCAGCTCTGCAGTGGTGTCCGATACCTCGGTCAATGGTGCCATCGAGCTTCCTCTCCTACCGGTCGATCAGATCCTCACGCTAAGTGTGGTCTGTCGTGTCCAGTTTTGTGGGAGGAGGAAGATGATTGACATGACCGACAACATTCCAGCAGTACCCATCCGCGACGAAATGATTCGGCTCGGTCAGTTTCTCAAGCTCGCGAACCTCATCGAATCGGGCGCGGAGGCCAAGGAAGTGATCGCCGACGGCATGGTTTCGGTCAACGGTGAGGTCGAAGATCGTCGGGGCCGCCAGCTTCGTGACGGCGATGTCGTCGAGATCGGCGGGATGGCCGCCAAAGTGGAAGCCCCCGCCTGATCCCGCGACTTCTGACTAGCTTTCGCGAACGACGACGCCGTCCTGGTCGCTGTAGACGATCTCGCCGGGGTTGAAGGTGACTCCGCCGATTTCGATCGGCACGTTCTTCTCGCCCGAACCGGTCTGAGTGCTCTTGCGCGGGTTGGTACCCAGTGCCTTGACGCCGATGTCGAGGGTGCGCAGGATCGCCGAGTCGCGGACAGCTCCGTTGACGATGACTCCGGCCCAGCCGTTGTCGACGCCGCGGCCGGCGATGATGTCGCCGACCAGGGCGGTGTGGATGCTCGCGTCACCGTCGACCACGAGGACTCCGCCGTTGCCCGGTTCGCTGAGGGTCTGCTTCACGAGCAGGTTGTCCTGGAAGCACTTGATGGTGGTGATGGGGCCGGCAAACACTTCACGTCCACCGAACTGGGTGAACTGCGTGTCGCAGCTACGGATGTCGGGTCCGATCTCGTCGGCAAGGTCAGCGGTCGCTACAGGCTCGGTCATGCCCCACAGGATAGTCGGCGGGGCTCGGGCCTAGTTGTCGTCGGGGAGTATGCCGTTCAGCACTATGTCGGCAAGAGAATCGGCAAACGGTCCCGGGTCCGAGACGTCACGAACCGACAGCGCGAAGATGGCCGCGCCCGCCATGATGTCGAGGAGAGCGTCGGCGTCGACGCCACTTCGGATGTCGCCGCGCTCCCTCGCCGCTTCCAGTCGACGGTTCAGCTCGACGCGGACTCCGGCCAGTTGCCGCACCACGAGAACGTCGCGTAATTCCGCGTTTGTGCGCACTTCGCTCATCAGTCCGGGCGCCGCGGCTCGGGTGGCGGGAGCGGCGAACAGCGCCACCGCGCCCTGCACAAGCGCGCGAATCTGATCCGCGATCGTGCCCTCGGCGCCGAGTTCGGTGTCGATGTCCGCGCCCTGTTCGACGTCGAGTACCGGATAGATCGCGTCGTTGACGATGTGTGCCTTCGACGGCCACCGACGGTAGATGGCTGGACGCCCCACTCCGGCACGCGTGGCGATGGCGTCGATGGATGTGCCGGCGTACCCCTTTTCTTCCAACAGTTGCCTGGTCGCGTCCAGTACTGCGTCGTCGATTGCAGGGTTTCGCTGCGGGCCCAGGCGGTGCTGAGTTTCGGAATCTTTGGACATTTTGGGCAAATCCCTTGCGGTATCGCTGTGATGGCCGTTACATTCTGTCACGGCTTTAGTCGATACATATTGTATCGACTATCGGCACGTGCGCATCGGCGCCACCGAACCACGAGGAGTGGTGATGAACCTTCGAACCGAAACAGAAACCTCAGGCGGAGATCCCGACTACGCCGAATTCGCCAGGCCCGGCGAATCCCGCAATGACCCGTCAGAGATGCGACGCAGCCTCGAAGGCTGGCTCGCGAGCGTGCTGTGGCGAGGCTCGAAACCTTCCGTGACCTCGGTCGAGGTGCCAGCTGCGAACGGCATGTCCAACGAGACCGTGCTGTTCGATGCGACGTGGATCGAGGACGGGGTTCGAGCCGAGCATCGCCTGGTCGCCCGCATCGCCCCGCGAGACAGTGCGGTGCCGATCTTCCCGTCGTACAACCTGGACCAGCAGTTTCGGGTCATGAGCGCCGTCGCAGCTCATACGTCGGTGCCGATCCCGCGCGTGTACTGGTCCGAGAGCAACCCGGACGCGCTCGGCGGCGAGTTCTTCGTGATGGAACGGCGCGACGGCGAAATCCCGCCAGACGTCATGCCGTACACGTTCGGATCCTGGCTCTCGGAGGCTTCAGCGGCCGACTGTTCTCGGCTCCAGCAGTCCTCGGTCCGAGTGCTGGCGGAGTTGCACGCTATGGCCGATCCACACCTCGCTCTCCCCGAGTTGTGCCGCGATGGTGCCGAACCGACTGGGGCAGAAGCACTTCGCTCGCACATCGAGGACCAGCGACGCTACTACGAGTGGGCAACAGCCGACGGACCGGGATCTCCGTTGATCGAGCGCGGCTTCGACTGGATCGAAGCGAATTTTCCCGCCGATGCCGGTTCCGCAGTGCTCTGCTGGGGTGACTCGCGGATCGGAAACGTCATCTACCGCGACTTCGAACCGGCGGCGGTCCTCGACTGGGAGATGGCCACACTGGGGCCGCGTGAGCTGGACCTCGGCTGGATGATCTTCCAGCACAGGTTCTTCGAGGATCTCGCTGCCATGGCCGGACTCCCCGGAATGCCGGATTTCCTTCGTCGCGAGGACGTGGCAGAGGCCTACGGCTCGCTTTCCGGCCACCAGGTTGCGGATCTAGATTTCTACATCGTGTACGCCGCGTTGCGGCATGCGGTGATCATGTTCCGAGTCCAAAGTCGCGCAGTGGCTTTCGGTCAGGCGGAATTCCCCGCCAACCCGGACGAGATGATCCTGCACCACAAGACACTCGAAGCCATGCTCGACGGCACCTATTGGGAATCGCTCGCTACAGCCACGCTCACAACAGCGTCGGCCGCAACAGGAGATGCACGATGACACTGTCCCCGCTCGACGACTACCCGGTACATCAGATCGCCGAGACCATCCGCCACGTGGGCACCTCGGATCGAAACTTCTACGACCGTTACTACTTCAACTGCCATGCTGGCGTCGACGGCGACAGCGAGCCGCTGTTTCTCATCATCGGTCTCGGTCAGTACCCCAATCTTGTTGTGTGCGACGGCTTTGCGGTTCTTCGGCGCGGCGACGACCATATCGTCTTCCGGGCATCCCGCGCCTTGGGTGACGATCGTATGGACCTTTCAGTAGGCCCGTTGAGGATCGAGATCATCGAGGGTCTGCACCGTCTGCGGGTGGTGTTGGACCCGAGTCCCGAAGCGCCGGACCTGAGCTTCGACCTCACCTTCGAGTCCGACGGCCCCGCCAATCTCGAGGCCAGACATTTCCATCGCCAGCTCGAACGAGTCACCTTCGACACGCAACGATTCGTGCAGACCGGAACATGGTCCGGATCCCTGACCGTCGACGGCGACGTCATCCCGGTCACCCCGGAGACGTGGCGGGGTAATCGCGATCGATCCTGGGGTGTTCGACCAGTCGGCGAGGCGGAACCTCCTGGACGCAAGGCGGATCCGTCGATCGCCGGCAGTCAGAACTTCTTCTGGATCTACTCGATCATGCAATTCGGGGACTTCACCGTCGTCACGGTCGTTCAAGAAGATCAGCAGGGACGCCGCATTCTGGAGGATGCGACGCGCGTCTGGGCGGACCGCTCGCGGGAGTCGGAGTGGTTGGGTCGACCGGACCACCAGCTCACCTTCATTTCCGGCACCCGCGAGGTGAAGAGCGGAACTCTGTACTTCCGGCGTCCCGGTGCACCAGGAGAATCCGACCACATCCTGGAGATAACCTGCGAACCGATTCTGCCCAACTACATCGGTGTCGGTACGGGCTACGGACTCGAGCAGGATTGGCGCCACGGGATGTGGCAGGGAGAACTGGTGGTTCAGGGCCTGCGAGAGAAGGTTTCGGACATCGAACCGTGGAAGAAGATGCTGTGCCCGGTCGACAACTTGGCCCGGTTCATCCTTGTAGAAGACGGCGTAACTCGCACCGGGACAGGCCTGTTCGAAGTAGCAGTCATCGGACCCCATCAGCGATACGGGTTCACCGGAATCGGTGACGTCGCACCGTAACTCCAGCTCACCAAACCGCAAATCCCAAACCACAGAGAGAGACACTGCCACATGTCCACACGCTCACGAATGTTGTTCGCTCGCACTGCGAAGGCCGCCGCACTTGTTGTCACCGGAGGCCTGTTGTTTGCCGCTCCCGCCACGGCCATCCCGCTCGACTTGGGCTCTCTCAACACGGGATCGGTCGATCTCGGCTCGCTCGATCCTGTGCTCGCGCCGACACCGAACTTGGCCTCCGTGGCCAACTTTCGCGACGTCGCCGGCAATGACGGTAGGGGATACGCCACCGTCGACGGCTCGCACCTCAAGCGCGGCGTCATCTACCGGTCCAATGCGCTGACCGCGACCAGCGACGCAGACAAGGCGACGCTCACCGGCCTCGGACTTGCCGACGCCTATGACCTGCGCGGTTCAACCGAGATCTCCAACCCGTTCATCGGTGGCGCGGACAAGCTCCCGGACGGTGTGACGTACACGAACATCCCCATCGAGTTCAAGGATCTCACTCAGCTCGCCACAACGATCAAGTCGCCGGAAGAGGCCAAGCAGTTCTTGGTCGACACCAACCGTAGTTTTGTCACCGATCCCGTGCGCCGTGCCGGCTTCAAGCAGGTTCTCTCGGACATCGCTGCTGGTGACGGGGTGCAGTTGTTCCATTGCACTTCAGGCAAGGACCGCACGGGTTGGACCGCGATGTTGCTGCAGACCATCGCTGGTGTCCCCGCCCAGACGATCATGGACGACTATCTGTTGAGCAACACCTACCTTCAGGCGACCAACGAGAAGATCCTTGCGCAGATCTCTCAGGCTCTGAGCCCGCAGGTAGCGACCAATCTCGAGCCGGCCCTCGGTGTCGATGCGTCGTACCTGGAAGCTGGACTCGCGCAGATAGTCAGCGATTACGGAACCGTCGACGGTTATCTCACCGAAGGTCTCGGACTCACTGCGGACACGATCGCACTTCTGAAGGCCAAGCTCGTCGACTAGTTGCGCGCCGCTAAAACGCTTGAACGAACGAGTACCAGTCGCCGTCGAACTCCTGGTATCCGATCTCGCCGTCGCGGCGGGGCTTGCCGAGATATGGTGCGCCGTCGGGTAAGTACGCCAATCCGATCGAATCGATCAGACCGCCCTCGATGTGGAAGCGGCACCCGTTGCCGACGGGCCAGACCTGCAGGACCCGGTAGACGCCAATTGTTTGGTTGTCCAACGACTTCTGGCAATCCGCGGCCACTGCTTCGAGCGAATCTTTCGACAATGCAAACGCAACACGCGAAGGGACGGACAAGGTCACGAGCGCGCCGGTGACGAGGACTATCACCGGCGCGATCGTGCTCAACCGGAGCGTTTTGTACTTCATCCAACCAATCAGGCTGAGTATCAACCACACTCCACCCACACCGAGTAATACCGAGGCGGCGAGCGCAAAGAATGGAAAGTACACAACCGGCGGCATGAAGGACCACACGATGACGCCGCATGTGAGAGCGACAAGTACTGCGGTGACAATCGCTGTCACCTTCCACCAGGATGCCGGACTTCCACGCTCAGTTGTCGGATCACCGTCAGTCATCGGATCACCCTTGCACAAGGCAGTAATTGTGGGGTGGCAACGAATGGAATTGTTGCCACTGGTTTACGTCGAGGCCGTCGTGCGTTGAACCGAGAATTGGTCACTTTCAGCGCCGGCTATCTCTCTGATGCCGGAGGGTATGGTCGGATTGTGAACCAGGATCTGATCATTCGCCGCTACCTACCCTCGGATGAGGATGTGGTCGTCGACCTGTGGTCGCGCGCTGCCCGTGAAGCCCATCCGTTCCTTACGGGTGAGGGAACGGGCGATCGGGAGCAGAAGATGCGTGAGGTCTATCTGATCCAGGCCGATAATTGGGTGGCTGAGCACAACTCCGAAGTTGTTGGCCTGTTGGGAATGATCGGCTCCGAGATCGGCGGACTGTTCGTCGCGCCGGCGTCGCAAGGGTTGGGTGTCGGTCGGGCGTTGGTCGAACACGCCACAACCATGCACGGCGAGGTGACACTCGAGGTTTACACCCTCAACGATCGCGCCCGCAGGTTCTATGCGCTGATGGAGTTCGAAGAAGAGGGGCGCCGACACGACGCCGAGACAAACCATGAATTGATCACCCTGCGTCGTACTGGTCGCGACTCCTCCCAAGCGCCGGCATGAGAAATACGGATCAGCCCAGCACGGGCCTGACACTGTGCACCGATCTGACGGCTACCGATTGGCTGGTCGATCAGGATTTGCCTTGGTATCAGTTGGCTGGGCGCGGCCCGATCGGATTTCCGAAGTATGCGCGCCTGCGGTTCATCCCAGATCCGAGCTTTCCCGGTCAGAAATTCAATGATGTCGATTTCGATCAAACCGGGCCGGAAGAGAAAGTGCTGATCGGCTTCGCCCTGGATGTGTTGTCCACTTACACAACCACACCCGACGAGTGCTATTTCTGCATGTGGACCGGGTGGGGGTCGGCAGTCGGTGATGACGTTCCGCGGTTCGAGATCCCCAATCGTGACTACTGGCTCTTCCGTGGAACGCTTGCCGACTACGCCGATTGGAGCGTGGAGAACTCAGCTCGTTGGCCGTGGGGTTCTTCCCCTGATCCGGCCTTCATCTGGCCGGCGGATCATGCATGGTGCATAACCAATGATGTCGACCCACATTTCGCGATCATCGCCGCCCCTGAGGAAGCGATTATTCGAATTGTGGCCGATTCGCGGATCGATGCCGTCCTCGACGACCCGGATATCGTTCCGCCGTATTGGCACTGACGACCGATCACGGCCAAGTCTCGAGTTCGACTACCAGCGTGTTCCAGCGGACGCCGAAATTTGTGGGGACCTGACCCGTCTCGCAGTACACCGTCGGCCCGTCGAAGACGACGTTGAAGAGACCGGAATGAATTGTCGTCAAGAGTGTTTCGTGTCGCACGAGGTGGCCGGGCCGCGCTTTCACCCGTACGCGCCCGGTGGGCTGAGTGCGGTATTGCGTCCAGAGGTAGCGATCCCACACCAGGCAACCTCTCAACCGCACCTCGCCGACGCTTCCGACATCGTCGCCGATCAGTGTCGTAAATCCGTGTCCGAGATGGGCTATGTGCTCAGTGCGGCCGTCGATTGTCACGGTCGCGATGCGTGCATCGATTTCGCAGCACACCTCGGCAGGAAGGTCCAACATTTCGGGACTGGCCCAGTAGGTCGTCGGTTCGCAAGTATCGCCAGGCATGGGGGTGTCGCGCCACGGTTCGAGATCCTCGAGCATCCAGAGTTGCGCCACCGTGCAAGTATCCCAACGCGTCTACGCTTGGGCCTGCTGGTCTGCCTGCAGGTGCTTGACCGGGCATCCCGTGGGGAAGGTGCCGAGGTCTTCGACCTTGTAACCGTTCGGGTAGCTGCGGATGTTGGGCAGCTCGCGGGCGAATTTCCGCTTCGTACGCACCGGGAAGAAGCGCAGCAGACGCGCACGGACCTTCAGCGCACCGCGCGAGACGACGCGCATCGCGGTGCTCGGGTGCTTGTAGTGGAAGGCGTCGAGTAGGTGATCGTCCATGAGGGCGAAGGCGAATCCCTTGACCAGAGCCTTCGGCGCCAGGTTGTTGGGCGGGAAGGTGCACATCAGGTCGAGGGTGGAATCAGCGACGGCCCGCGCTCCGGAGTCGAATGAAAAGTGTTCGCGCTCATAGTCGTCGAGAAGTTTGACGAACCCCTCGTAGGTGTCAGGAGTGTCCTTGATGTTCATGTACCGACCCAGGTGGCGGTAATAGTTCGTCGACCCGACGATCTCGTTGTCGGTCATCTTCCGCCAGCCGTACTCGTCGAGCCATCTGACCGGCGTGACGACAAAGGTGGCCAGAACGTAGAGCATGTCGTCGTTGGAGATGTCGTAAGAACCGTGCATCTGATTCATGCGACGGACGCTCTTGCGGCCTTCCGTGCTGCTGAGGCCGTGCTCGAGGATGGCGTCGAGGATCAGGCTGGTGTCGTCGTAGCGCTTTTGAACCTTGTCGGTGAACTCGCCCGTCGAGAAGAGGAGCTTGCCGATCGAGGGAACCGCATACGTGCGAAAGAGGGCGAAGCTGAGCGCCTGATTGATGTCCCAGGGAAACTCTTGCGCCGCGAGAATGCGCGACATCTCTTCGTAATCGGTTTCGGGATCGAGTCGATCCGTGCGACTGCGGAGGTCGTAGCGCTTCATCTGAACACTCCCTGGGACTGGTCTGCGCGCTGCAGAGGTAGGTGTGAGCTGCACCACCGACTGTAGTTCTGACAACACGCGTTGTCTAGGGGTGTGAATAGTCGACTTTCCATCGTTTCGGGCGTTGTACCAGGGGTATCCGGAAAGTGTTGTCGACCCGAGGAGCAGCTATGAGCGTCACACGCACGGCCGGGGTTTTTGCGGCCATCGGATTACCGATTGCCGCGAGCGTCATGTTCGCCGGAGTCGCCTCGGCTGATCCGCCCCACCCTTTCGGCGGCGCCGCCGTCACCATCGGGTGCCCGAATCAGGGGTCACTGGCCTCGTTGACCGGGCTCACCGGCCAGTCCGGACCAGAGTCCAATCCGCCCATCGCCAAGGGTGATATTCGCTTCGATTCGTTCCCGGCAGCTGCGCCCATCCCGGCGGCGGGTCAGGTGACCGTTGCGTGGGTCAACACAGACACGGGTAAGTCCGGAATCGTGGACCTGGTAGGGGCGTACCCGTATCTCTCTGCCACGGTGAACACCGGCGTCGGCAATGTCGTTGCGACGGCGTTCGGTTCGATCAATTGGGGCAGTAGTCCCATCTGCCAGTCGAATCCGACGATCGGCAGGTTCATAGCCTGATCGTCGCAGCCTGATCGTCACAGCCTGAACGGGCACAGGGTTGGCGGTATCGCGTGATTATCTGTCATCTCGGAGATACCGCCGTGTCCGTCCCATCCCATATTCTGAAACGTGTTAGTTGAAAGCATATTTCAGGGATGGAAAAGGTGGCGACGTGAACGGGTCGAGCGCGCGTCAGTTGATGAGCCAGATGCTCGTCGAGAAACGAAACAGTCTTGCGCCCGAAAAGGTCGGCATGCGCTGCGAGGGTGCTCGCCGCATGCACGGCCTCAGTCGGCGTGATGTCGCGCAGATTGCCGACATCAGTTTCAATCACTATCAGCGGCTGGAACAGGGTACGTCCGTTGGTGTTTCGGCTCCGGTCATCGTACGTATCTGCGACGCCTTGTTGATGGAAGACGACGAGAAGGCGCGCATGCTGGCGTTGCACCAGGCATGGGCGCGCCCTCGTCGACCGCTGGCTGGATCCCGAGTTGCCGGACCTCAGGCGGCCGGTGAAATCTCCGGTAGGCAGCGGGCCAGTTCGTCCGGCGTGTAGAAGAAACTCCCGGCGCTCACCGGAGCGCACGGGGCAGCAAATGCTGTCTCGCGCTCGTTGTAGAGCATTCGGACCAGCCGATCACCGTCCGGTCCGGCGTAGACGTCCCACTGCACGTTGGCGGCCATCGGGCTGACATTCGCTCCGCTCCAGGGGTTGTTCGCGTAGGTGTAGAGATCGCCCTCGGCCTGCGAGACGGTGCTCCCCGGCAGTTTCAGGAGCGCAGCGAAGGGGATGATCGTTTCTGCGTGTGCAAACCGGAAGTCTGCTCCCGGTACGGTGGCGTCGCCGGTGTGTTCCTGCAAGCCGCGCACGAACTCGTCGCGCAGGACGGTTGCCATCCGGTAGGTGACGTCTTCACCGGTGAAGCCAGGGCCCTTGGCGTAGAAGTCCTCGGCGTCGTTCGTGTACGCGAGCCACTGAGCGTCGTCGGAGTCGATGAACCGCTCGAAATTCCACTTGCCTTCTTCGGCCATGCCCGGAGTGATGATGTACGTGTTGTACAGCATGTACGCGGCGTCGACCTCGTTGTCGATCGTGCTGGAACCCTTGCCACGGTCGACGAGTGAGAACTCGCCCGCACTCAGCCGGTTCACGAAGTCCTCCGAGTAGAGCCTGAGCATCATGTGCCGCGAGACCTCGCGGGTGCGGGGAAGATCGGCGATCTGGTCGTCGACGGCTTTCAGTCGAGGATCGGACTCTTCGTAGTCCTTGTAGTCGGCGTTTGCATCCGAGTCGTGGAAGTAGAGAAGGTCGGCATCCGTGGTCACCGGCGCAACATCGCCGGCGACGGCCGGAAACGCACCGGTCAGGCCCTGAGCGAAGTTCTCGGCGCTGTCCACGGCACGGTCGACGCCCGACGAAGTCAAAGTAATGGTGCCCTGTTGCGCTGCGATGGCGTCGAACAATTGAGGGAGACGCTCGGTGACGCGCGCTCCGAGCTGCCGATGTTCGGTGACCCCGAGTCCGCTGAGGTTGCCGTACCCGAGCTTCTTGTTGGCTGCCATGAGATCACGAAGCGCCGGGCCGAATTCCTTGCCGACGGGAGTCAATGCGTTCTCGGCTTCGGCGATTTCCCACAGCTGTAGGCTCAGGTCGTCGTACTTCAGGCTCGACAGTGCTCTGGAACCATGGCGCGCAACGCTTTCCGTGTACACCGGGATGTATCCGGTCGGCGGCACCTGATAGTCGGCGATGCGCTGGCCGGGAGTGTAGGGCGTCTTGGACGTGAAGCCGCCGTCGCTGACGGTCGGTATCTCTGTCGAACCGGAACTCGAACCGGCGTCGAGCGAACCGAACGGTGACGCCGTGGCGATCGACTGAACGCTGCTGGTGACAAGCACGAGTCCGAGAGCGCCGGCAGCGGCCAGCACGCCGAAGCGTGAGCTTCGCATGGTGAGTTGATCCTCTCCGTCGGTGCCGAGGTGACACGACGGAAGGAAAGTTAGAACAGCTAAGCGTCCGAATTGCACCTATTTGCCCATGTGCAGATGGACGCGGGGTTACAAGTTTCGGATTCGCGGAGCTCAGGAGGGTTTGGCGGCAATCCCGATCGACACGGAGAGCGACAACGCGATGAGGGTCATGGCCAGCCACTGGTAGCTCTTGGGCGTGGGCTGCTTCTTACGTCCGAACTTGCTCACTGATGTCTCCCGTTTGTCCGTGGGTACTCAGCACATATTACTGTTCCATTACCCCGATTGCGTGGTCGACCTAAAACTGTGCGCGATCAGACAGCAGGCGGACCGTGAAGTCCGCCCGCTGCCCTGTGATCAGGAGGTCGTGCGCAGCTCCCGTCGCAAGATCTTGCCCGTGACGGTCTTGGGCAGTTCCTCCACCAGCACCACGGAGCGTGGGTACTTGTACGCCGCCATCCGCTGCTTGCAGTGATCGATCAGGTCTTCCGGGGTGACGGACGCCCCCGCGACGAGGCTGACAAACGCCTTCACCGTCTCACCGCGGTATTCGTCGGCGATCCCGACGACTGCCGCCTCACGGACTGCGGGGTGCTCGGCAAGAACGTCCTCGACCTCGCGTGGCCACACCTTGTAGCCGGACGCGATGATCATGTCCTTCTTACGGTCGACGACGTAGAACCAGCCGGCTTCGTCCATGAAACCGACGTCGCCGGTGTGGAACCACCCGTCGCGAATGGCCGACGCACTCTCCTCCGGCTTGTTCCAGTAACCGCGCACCACCTGTGGACCACGGACGACCAATTCGCCGATCTCTCCGATCGGCAGGACCGCACCGCCCTCGTCTTCGATGCGGACCACGGTGTTGGGTACCGGAACGCCGACGGACAGTGCCCCGGACGTGGGGTCGACGGGGGTATCTGCCCCGACGGGAACGGCGTGAGTGGGCGACGTGGTCTCGGTCAGCCCGTAGATGTTGTGCAGCGCAGTACCGGTCATGGCGCGGACTGCCTCGGCGGCTGTCGGCGAGATGGGTGCGCCGCCGGAATACAGCAACCGCATGGAGGTGAAGTCTTCGGGCGCGCAACCCGGAGTGTTGAGCAGTGCGGTGAACGCAGTGATGGCGCCGACTGTGAATGTCGGGCGGTGCTCACGAATCGCGTCGAGCATCACCTCGGGCTGGAAGCGGTAGGCAAGCACCAGCGGCATTCTCGCCAAGACGGACACCGCGATGTGACCGATCAACCCCGTGATGTGGAAGAGCGGTGCGACGCCGAGAACCGTGTCTTTCGGGGTGAGCCCCAGCCAGTCACGGTAGACCTGGGCGTTGAAGGTCATGTTCGCGTGAGAGGTCATCGCTCCCTTGGGCGGACCTGTGGTCCCCGACGTATAGGTCAGTACCGCAATGTCTTCCGGTGCAGCGTCGGTAGTGATCGGATCGCCGAGACGATGCTGGTCGATCAGCGTCGCGAGATCGTCGGTACCGAGATCCTTCTTCACGATTCCGTCGAAAACCCGTGGATCGTTGCGGCTTTGGTACTCGAGTTCCGAGGTGGTGATGACTCGCCTGACCGGCGAGTCGGAGACGACGTTGCGGCCGACGGACTCGTAGAGCCCCTCGAGAGCGATCAGAACCGCTGCTCCGGAATCTTCGAGTTGGTATCCCAGTTCTCGTTCACGGCTCATGGGATTGATCGAGACTGCGACGCCGCCGGCTTTCCAGATTCCGGCGAGGGCGAGCACGAATTGCGGAACGTTCTGCAGGAAGAGTGCGACACGGTCTCCCTTCGTCAGACCACCTGCTCGTAGTGCGCGGGCCAGGGCGTCACTCTGCTGATCCAGTTCGGCGAAACTGAGTTGACCGTCGAAGTACTTCACAGCCGTGGCGTCCGGATCAGAGCGAACCGTCGCCGCCAACATTTCGAGCATTGTGGGCTGTTCGACGTCGATGTCGGGGGGAACGTCGTTGCGGTACAACGCCAACCAAGGGCGATCTTCGTATGTCATTTGATGGCAACCGGATTCACGGGAGAGCCGCTGGCCTTGGCAACCTTGAGCGGTGCGGCGACGTACAAGAACGTGTACTGGCCGTCGGACGCGCAGTCCGCGGCCAGCTTCTCCAGATCGCAGATCTCGGTGAACACCACACCGAGGTTGCGCATCAATGCGTTGTGGAGAACCAGTGCCACACCGTTTTCGGGGTCGGTGGTGACCTCGTTGGCAATGGTGTCGGTGACGAGGTTCGGAATCTCCATGTCCTGGAACCACTGGACGAGTTCGGGGCTGTAGATCAAGCCGGGCTCGCAGAAGCCCTCGTAGAAGGCTTCGCCCTGGTCGAAGAACAGCTTGAGGAAGTTGGTGCGGATGACGAGAATGTCACGCTTCTCGATGGTGACGCCCTGCGCTTCGGCACAGGCCAAAAGATCATGGTGCGTGAAGGTTTCGGCCTTGTCGAGGTTTTCCTTGCCGCGGAACTTCGCCATGTCGAGAAGTACTGCGCGTCCGACGACGCCGCGGTCGGCAATCGGTTCGACGCTGGCCTTCTCCAGGCCGCCGACAGTGGTATCAGCCGAGTATCCGTTCCACAGGGCGCCGTCGTACCAGACGTGGCCGAGTGCGTCGTACTGCGTCGAGCCCTGCAGGAACGCGTCGATCTTGTCGTCCGCGTAATGCAGGCCGCCGGGGAAGTTGGGGGCGTCGTCGCCGTCCCAGCTGCTCTCGTCGAAGATCTGTGTGCGCTCGGCGGGGCTCCGTCCCGGCCAGACCGGATCACCCTTGGGATCGCCGATAAGACGTTGGAGTGTGAACACGGAACCCTGCTTGATGGTTCCGACGCCGCGAAGCACCTGTCCGGCGTCGAGGTAGTTCAGTGAACCGACCTCGTCGGACTCTCCCCACTTGCCCCAGTTACTGGGTGCGTCGCGCAGGAGTTCTCCAAGATATGGCGCCTCGGTCATGGTGATTCGATCCTCTCGCTACCGACACCGAACGATCGCTCGGGCGGACCTGGGTCTTTGTGATCCACATCATGTTCAGGCCGATAACTAGTAGTCAACACGTTCATAGATTTCCGTGGTCATCGCATTGTTGGAAATCCTATGTTCGGCAATACTGAACACTGTGACCGAATTTGAGAATGCTGTCCTGATCGGGGCGTCGATCCGGCAAGCGCGGCGTCACAGCGGGCTCTCGCTGCGTGAATTGGCCAGGCGTCTCGATGTCAGCCCGGCCACCCTCAGCGCTGTCGAGACCGGAAAGACCAGAGTCAGCGTCGACCGGTTGGCGGCAATCGGCGGGATTCTCGGAGTGCGTTTCGACGCTCTGCTCCCGGCTGCGATAGTGCGTCCGCCGGAACAGCCGCGATGGGGAGGCGACGACGCCGACCCGGACGCACATTTTCGCCCGAACGAGTGGCGAAGGTTCGGTCCGAGTTCGTTCGATCCGGTGTTGGCTGCCGCGCTCGCGGAGATGGTGAAGACCGGATATCACGGCGCTGCGATGCGTGAGATCGCCAAACGTGCGCAGATGAGTGTTCCGGGTCTGTATCACCACTATTCCAGTAAGCAACAGATGTTGGCCGAAATTCTCGACCTCACCATGGCTGAACTCAACACGAGATCGTTGGCGGCTATCGAAGAGGGCGAAAGTCCCGACGAAAGATTGGCTTTCCTTGTCGAATGTGTGACCTTGTTCCATATCTATCGGCGTGATCAAGGATTTCTCGGCGCCAGTGAAATGCGCAGTCTCACAGCCGAGAACAGGTTGCGCATCACGGAATCACGCAACTACCAGCAATGGTTGATGACGAAGCAAGTGGACGACGGAATCGCCGCCGGTGTGTTCGAGACGGATCGGCCGCGACAGGCCGCGCGTGCGATTGTCGTGATGTGTGTCTCTGTCGCGCAATGGTATCGGCCGAGTGGGCCGCAAACGCCCGAGGAAATTGCACGTGACTACGTGCGTTTTGCGCTCGATCTGGTGCGCCTTCAGCGACCGTGACGGACGTCATCCGGTTCGGGTGATGCGCCTGCGGGCAAACGGGTCCATGCTTGGAAGGTATCCGTACCGCGACTCGAGTAAGGAACGAAACCCAATGTCTTCCAATCTGTCTCACAAGGCCTACATGATCGGTGCCGGCATCGGAAACCTCTCGGCTGCCGTCTATCTGATTCGAGACGGTGAGTGGAACGGTGAGGACATCACCATCATGGGCCTGGACATGCACGGAGCGAACGACGGCGAATCCGCCGCTACGTTTCAGCACCAGTACGGCCATCGCGAACTCGGTAACGACGCGGGTTTCATCAACCGCGGCGGCCGCATGCTCAACGAGGAAACCTACGAGAACCTCTGGGACATATTGAGTGCGGTTCCGTCGCTGGACAACCCGGGAAAGTCGGTGACGGATGACATTCTCGACTTCGACCACGCGCACCCCACGCATGACGTCGCACGGTTGATCGACCGAGACGGTATTCGCAACAAGGGCGAGAACGATTACAAGCACATGCAATTCGACAACAAGGACCGGTACTTGTTGACGAAGCTGATGACGATGCCGGAGTCGGACGAGGCAAAACTCGACGACATCAGCATCGAGCAGTGGTTCGAGGACACTCCGCACTTCTTCACCACCAACTTCTGGTACATGTGGGAGACCACTTTCGCTTTCAAGCGGGTGAGTTCGGCGATGGAGCTTCGCCGGTACATGAACCGAATGATTCTCGAGTTCAGCCGCATTCAGACGCTTGCGGGTGTCACCAGGTCCCCGTACAACCAGTACGAGAGCATCATCTTGCCGATGCGGACCTTCCTCGAAGGTAAGGGCGTGAAGTTCGTCAACGAACTGAAGATCACGGAGTTCGTGTTCAAGGACACCCCGCTTCGAGACGAGATCATCGTGACGGGACTCGATTACGAGAACGTCCGCACCGGCGAGAAGGGCCGAATCGACGTGGCGGAAGGCGATTTCGTCTTCGACACCAACGGCAGCATCACCGACAGTTCGTCGATCGGCGATCTCGACACCCCGATCGTCGAAGACATGAGATACGCACCGAGTGCGCTGCTGTGGAAGCAGGCCACCGAGCATTTCTACGATCTCGGGAATCCCGACAAGTTCTTCGGGGACCGGGCGCAGAGTGAGTGGACCAGCTTCACCGTCACCACTTCGTCACATGAGCTCATCAACGAGATTTCCCGAATCACCAAGCAGCTCCCCGGAAATGCACTCAACACGTTCGTGGACTCGAACGTGCTTCTGTCGATCGTGGTTCACCATCAGCCGCACTACCACGCGCAGAAGGAGAACGAAGGAGTCTTCTGGGGTTACTGTTTGTTCCCGCGCAAGGACGGCGACTACGTGAAGAAGCCGTTCATCGAGATGACCGGCCGGGAAATGCTGGAAGAGACTCTCGGGCATCTCGAGGCACTCGACGAGAGCGGTGCGCTCGCCGCGCGCCGACAAGAGATTATGGACAGCGTCGTGAATTCGATTCCCAGCCACATGCCTTACGCCAGTGCGCTGTTCAATCGGCGAGCCGTCGGCGACCGGCCGCTGGTGGTGCCGAAGCACTCCAAGAATCTGGCCTTCATCAGTCAGTTCGCGGAGTTGCCGTTCGACATGGTGTTCACCGAGCAGTACTCGGTGCGCTGCGCTCAGGTGGCCGTCTACAAGTTCCTGGGGATTCCGGAAGACAAGCTCACCAAGATGCATCACTACGAGAAGGATCCGAAGGTCCTCGCCAAGGCCGCAGTGACGATGTTCCGCTGAGGGGTGCTCAGCGACCGTGCCGCTTCTCGTAGTCCTCGCGAGTGCGATCGGCACGGCGCTGGGCCTTCTCGTCGAGCAATTCGGGATCGAGTCCGTGACTCAGCAGTCGGTGACGGCGGTAGATGGTCCCGAGCGCCACGACGAAGTACGCGAGCGGGATGAGCAGCAAAGCCATCATGGCCAAGGGAATCCAGATCGGTCCCGGAATCAACAGGAACAGCAGAAGAATCAGCGTCGCCGGCACGGTGAAACGAATGATGTAGCGAGCCTGCGCACCCGGTCCGACCAGATCGTTCCGCACCCAGTCCTGGTACCGGTCGGGGAGCGTCTTCCCCAGGAGGTATCCGCAGTACTGGGGAAAGTTCGGGCGAGTCTGTTCGGCCATGGTCTCCAGGATAGTGCCTGGTACTGCCGCTTACGCCGGTGCCTTGAACGTGCGTCGGTAGGCGCTCGGTGAAACGCCGAGCGCCTCGTTCATGTGTTGACGCATCGATGTCGCGGTCCCGAAGCCGGTTCGAGCTGCAATTGCATCGATCGACAGATCGGATTCCTCCAGCAATTCACGTGCCCGATCGACACGTCTGCTGGTCAACCAGCGGTTCGGTGTGGTTCCGACTTCGTCGCGGAATCGACGACTGAAGGTGCGGACGCTCATGTTGGCACGCGTCGCCAGGTCTGCCAGCGTGATCGGATCGCCGAGATGTTCGAGGGCCCAGTGCCGAGCGTCGGCAGTCGATTCCGAAGGCTTGTCGGCCAGTGGGCGGCGGATGTACTGCGCTTGGCCACCGTCGCGCCACGGCGGTACGACGCAACGCCTCGCGACGGTGTTCGCCACTTCCATGCCGTGGTCGCGCCTGACGATGTGCAGACAGAGATCGACGCCTGACGCCACGCCGGCCGAGGTCAGGATGTGGCCTTCGTCGACGAACAGCACGTCGGGATCCACGTTCACCTTGGGATAGACACGCTGGAAATGGTCGGTGTTGCGCCAATGTGTCGTGGCGCGGAGTCCGTCGAGCAAACCGGCCGCGGCGAGGATGTACGAACCGGTGCAGATCGAGACCAGCCGGGTCCCCGGGCGGATGTGTTCGAATGCTGCGGCCAATTCGGGGGAGAGATAACCCTCGTCGAAGGCCGGGCCCAATTCGTACGACGCCGGGATGACGACGGTGTCGGCGGTGGCGAGCAACTCGCTCCCATGGTCGACCGAAATGCTGAAGTCAGCGTCGGTCTGCACGGGATTGCCGTCGACGGTGCACGTCAGGATCTCGTACAGCGGCCGATCCTCGACGTCGATGGCACGCCCGAAGATACGCGCGGGGATCCCGAGTTCGAAGGGAATGACTCCGTTCAGAGCCAGTACGACGACGCGATGCGGACCAGACATGGCTCGATCCTTTCATATATTGGCAATCTGGCCACTGTTCTCGATCGAATCCGAACTGCAGAATTCTCTCTGTGACTTCTGAGACCGCTCTCCCCGAATCGGGCCCGCAGCAGGTGAGCCCCCCGCGCTTTCACCGCGCGTGGTCCGTCGCGATCGTGGCATTCCTGGCATTGGTCGGTGCGGCGAGCTTCCGCGCTGCCCCATCGGTGCTGATCGATCCGCTGCACGAGGATTTCGGGTGGTCGCGCGCCAGCATCTCGGCCGCCGTCTCGGTCAACCTGATCCTGTACGGGCTGACCTCGCCGTTCGCCGCTGCCCTGATGGAAAGGTTCGGTATCCGGGCGGTCGTCACTTCGGCGTTGGCGCTCATCTCGCTCGGCAGTGGTCTCACGATCTTCATGACCTCGAGTTGGCAGCTCATTCTGCTGTGGGGTGTGTTCGTCGGCCTCGGTACGGGTTCGATGGCGCTGGCGTTTGTCGCCACCGTCGTCGATCGCTGGTTCGTCGAAAAGCGTGGTCTCGTGACCGGCATCCTGACGGCCGGTGGTGCTGCCGGTCAGCTGGTGTTCCTGCCCGTCCTGGCGAAGCTCGCGGAAACGTACGACTGGAAGAGCGTCGCCTTCACAGTTTCGTTTGCCGCACTGGCCGTCGTGCCGTTCGTTCTGCTGTTCCTGCGTAACTATCCGTCAGACGTGGGAACGACGCCGTACGGCGCGCCCGCCGATTACGCCCCACCCGCCAAGCCTGTCTACCAGCGCGGCGGCGCCGGAGGCCGGGCGATCTCGGTGCTGGTGATGGCGTCGAAGACCAAGGTGTTCTGGCTTCTCGCCGGTACCTTCGCGATCTGCGGCGCGAGCACCAACGGCCTGATCGGAACGCACTTCGTCCCGGCGTCGCACGATCACGGAATGCCGATCACGACGGCCGCGTCCCTGTTGGCGTTGATCGGAATCCTCGACATGGTCGGCACCATTGCTTCGGGTTGGTTCACCGACCGGATGGACTCGCGAAAACTTCTCGGCATCTACTACCTCTTCCGCGGAATCTCGCTGCTCTTCCTGCCGCTGCTGCTCGCCAACACCGTGAATCCGCCGATGATCGCGTTTGTCATCTTCTACGGGCTCGACTGGGTGGCGACGGTTCCGCCGACGGTCGCGCTGTGCCGTCAACACTTCGGCGCCGACGCCCCCATCGTGTTCGGTTGGGTGCTGGCATCTCATCAGATCGGTGCGGGTCTGGTGGCCTTCTTGGCCGGCCTCGTTCGTGATCAGATCGGCTCGTACGACGCTGCATTCTTGGTGGCCGGCGCGCTCTGCGCGATCGCTGCAGTCATGTCGTTGTTGATCGCAAAACGTCCGAAAGAGGCAGTATTGGTTGACTCTGTCTGATTCGGCACTGTGATCGGTACCACCGACGGGGTAAGTTGTGTGTAACTCCAAGAACTACTCACCAGTAGGGGTACTGAAATGCCTGCTCCGTCCGCTGCGACCTTCTCGCGGCTCGCCGATCTGATCGCCATCGACAATGTTGCCGATCGCCCGACGAAGTCCATCACCGAGGTGTTCACCGGCAAGGAGCTGGCGACCATCCCCGTTGGCACCGCCGACGACGCACTTGCGGCCATCGCCCGTGCCCGCGTCGCCCAGAAGGAATGGGCCAAGCGCTCCGTCCTCGACCGCGCTGCCGTCTTCCACCGCTACCGCGATCTCATCCTGGAGAACCGCGACGCCCTCATGGACATGGCTCAGGCCGAGACCGGAAAGTCGCGTACCGCAGCTCAGGAAGAAGTCCTCGACATCTCGATGACGTCGCGTCACTACGCACGTGTGGCGCCGAAGCTGCTGCGCCCGCGTCGCGTCTCCGGCATGCTCCCGGGTCTGACGAAGACCGTCGTTCGATACCAGCCCAAGGGTGTCGTCGGCGTCATCTCGCCGTGGAACTACCCGATGACGCTGGCCGTGTCCGACGCCATCGCCGCGCTGCTCGCGGGCAATGCCGTTGTCCTCAAGCCGGACAGCCAGACGCCGTACTGCGCGCTCGCCTGCGTCGAGCTGCTCTACAAGGCGGGACTGCCCCGCGACCTCTTCGCCGTGGTTCCCGGACCGGGCTCCGTCGTGGGCACCGCGTTGGTCGAGAACACCGACTACCTCATGTTCACCGGTTCCACCGCGACCGGTCAGCTCCTCGCCGAGCAGGCCGGCCGTCGACTGATCGGCTTCTCCGCCGAACTCGGTGGCAAGAACCCGATGATCGTCGCGGCCGGCGCAGACCTGCGCGAGGTCACCGACGCCGCTGTGCGTGCGTGCTTCTCCAACTCCGGTCAGCTGTGCATCTCCATCGAGCGCATCTACGTCGAAGAGTCCATCGCACCCGAGTTCATCCGTATGTTCGGTGACCGCGTCAAGAAGATGAACCTCGCCGCCGGTTACGAATTCGGAATCGAGATGGGCAGCCTCGTCTCCGAGGCCCAGGTCAAGGCAATCTCCGCGCATGTCGACGACGCAGTGGTCAAGGGCGCCACCGTCATTGCCGGCGGCAAGGCCCGCCCGGACATCGGACCGCTGTTCTACGAGCCCACGCTGCTCACCGGGGTTCCCGAAGACGCCGAGTGCTACCGCGACGAGACCTTCGGGCCGCTCGTCTCGATCTACCCCGTCAAGGACGTCGAAGAGGCCATCGCTGCGGCCAACGACACCGAGTACGGCCTCAACGCCAGTGTGTGGGCGGGAAGCAAGGCTGCCGGCGAAGCCATCGCAGCGCGCATCCACGCCGGCACCGTCAACGTCGACGAGGGTTACGCACCCACCTGGGGCAGCACCGCAGCACCGATGGGCGGCATGGGTGTCTCGGGCGTCGGTCGTCGTCACGGCGCCGAGGGGCTGATCAAGTACACCGAGCCGCAGACCGTTGCCACCACCCGCGTCATGAATCTCGGTGGACCGCGCGGACTTCCGGCCAAGGTGTGGGCAAAGCTCATGCCTCACGCCATCAAGATCATGTCCTGGGTTCCGGGCCGGTAACGGGTGGAAACCGCCAGCGCGTACATCGAGGCAACTCCGGTATCGGTGTGGAAGGTTGTCAGCGACATCGAAGGTATGGGTCGCTTCAGCCCTGAAAACACGGGCGGAACATGGACTTCCGGAACCCCGGGCACCGTGGGCGCAAAGTTCAAGGGCACCAACAAGCACGGCCTGATTCGGTGGAGCACGCACTGCACGGTGGTCGACGTGGTCGACTGCCGGAAGTTCTCCTTCGAATCGGACGAGCCGAAGGCTCGGTGGACGTACGTGCTCGAACCTTCGGGAACGGGCACTGTACTTACCGAGACTCGTGAAATCTATGCGACGCCTGCGCTTTACGTCCGCGTGATGTCGGGTAGCGGCCTACTCGGTCGGGGTCGAGATCAGCTGATGCAGACCGGAATGGAAACCACTCTGGCGCGCATCAAGGCGTTTCTGGAGAGCTAGAAACATACACAAGTGGGGCTGCACTCGAATCGAGTGCAGCCCCACTTGTGTTGCTGCGGATCAGTTTGCAGTGGTGACAAGCGCGGCGTCGACGAGCGCGGTGTAGACACGCTCCGGCTCTTCGGCGATGCGATTGAGTACGTACAGCCACCACTGTGTTCCGAAGATGACGTATTCGCGTGTGGTGAAGCCCGCGGCTCGGAGTGCGTCCAGTTGCTCGGTACCGAGACCGAGCAGCATCTCGAACTCGACGTGCTCGCCTCTGAGCTTCGAATCATGCTCGGCACGTAATGCTTCGAGGATGTCGCGGTCATGCGTCGCGATGGAAACCTGGTGACCCGATTCGACGATTCGGGCAGCGTAGTCGAGATACGCGCTGCGCAGTTCGGCACTACCGCGCGGGTAGGCGACGGATTCGGCTTCGAGGAAGGCGCCCTTCACGAGACGGATGCGGCCGGGTCGGTCCAGCAGAGCGGCGAGATCCTTTGCGGTCCGGTGCAGTCGGGCCTGAACAGTGATCCCCACGTGAGTGAAGCGCTCGGCCAGCCGCGCGTGCATGTCGAGGACCAGGTCGGTGCGATCGGACGCTTCGGCGGAGATGATCAGCTCGGCACCTGCGCGTTCCGTGGTCTCGGCCAGGCGCACGACATTGCGAAAGCACTGCTCCGGATCGATCACCAAGCCGATGTGCGAGAGGTCGAACGACACGGTGCTCTCGACACCCGACGTGCCGATTCGTTCCGCGAGTTCCACGAAAACATCGGTTTCGGCGTTCGCGAGCTCGGGATCCCGGACGCTTTCCCCGGTGTATTCGATGCTCGCCTTGTGTCCTCGCGCGAAGATCGAGGGGAGGCGGTCGAAAGCGTCGTCGATGGTTTCGCCGCCGATGTAGCGAGCGGCGACTTTCCGTGCGAGTGCTGCAGTCGCAGCGTCCGCCATGGTGCGTTCTTTCAGGGATTCGTCGAGTGCGAGGCGGCGTAGGACGTCTGCGGCCTGGGCTTGTAGATCCGTGTTCACGGCTTCAGCGTATCCGGACGAGGGTGCGGGAATTATTCTCCGGACCCTTGCGTTCGATCTATTGTCGATATATCGTCGATACGTCAAACAAACACAGACAGTCCAGGAGGACAACATGTACGCCCCACACAACAACCCAGAAATGCAAGAACGTCGCGAGCATGGCCGCCGAGGCCCGCATCGTGGACACGGTTTCCGTCGAGGATTCGATGGAGAGCGCCCCGAGGGTCGCTTCGAAGACCGAGCAGAAGGACGCCCCGAAGGCCGACGCGGTCGCGAAGGTCAGCGCGGACACGGTCGTCCCGACCAGCGTGGACACGGCCGCCCTCACTTCGGTGAAGCCGGCGCAGCGCTCCGTCCCGCGATGGGTCTACTCCGAGGTGCCGCTGTCGCGGTAGCCGCAGGTGGGACCGCTGAGCAGGTCGCCAAGGCAGAGGCAATTCTTGCCGAGGCACGCCGTGCACTGTTCGAGATGCTGGCGGAAAAGCCGGCTGACGTGCAGCAGGCTCACGCAGAATCTACCGACACACTGCCGGCAGAGTGATTACGGCGCTCAGGCGCCGACGGTGACTTCCTCGCTGTTCATGCCGGAAACGTGGCCGTCGGCGCCCTCTCGCCAGTACCCGACAACATTGTGCTTGTCGCGAGCAATTCCTCGAACTTCCCTCAGATGCTTACGAATACGACGGCTGGTTGCGCTTTCGCACGCCACCCACGCGTAGACGTCGGCCGATTCGGATTCGGGAAACTCGATCTTCTCCACAGCCTCGAACAGCGCGCTCGGCGCCTTTCCGAGGCCACTCCCCACGAGCCACGTGTACGTGACGTCGCCGCGAGTGACAAATTCCTGTCGATCCTCTTCGGTTTCGACCTCGATGATCGCCTGTGCGACATCGCCCTCTCGAAGTTCTTCGACAATCCTGCCCAGTCCGGGGAGACCCGTGGCGTCTGCGACCAGCAGCTGCCAGCGAGGACCCGCCGGTGCTTGGTAGTGGGACCGCGAACTGTCCGACCAGAAGACGCCTAGTAGGTGACCTGGTTCGGCCCGCAGGGCCCAATCCGCTGCAATGCCGCCAGGGTGCACGACGAAGTCGATGTCCAGACGTCGGCCGCCGTCGTGCACCTTGCGCACGGTGTAGTGCCGCCACGGTGGCTCGGTTCCGAGATCGGCCTTGCCGTAGTCGGGATTATTGAAGTAGTCGTAATCTGCTTCTGTTTCACCGGGTTTCGGGAACGCGATATCGATGCGCTCGTCGCCTTGTCCGCCGGTCGGCCAGTGCCAGTCGCCTTCTGCCTCGATGCTGATTCGCCGCATGTGCGGGGTCAGGGACGTGACGGTGACAACGCGGGCGGGTTCGCAGAAAGACATGCCTCGACCCTATTGGTCCTGCGTGTCGAAGTGGAGACAGATGCTGTCGCAAGACGGACATCGAGCGCAACCGAAAATGCCAGCGTATGCCCCGGGGCATGGTTATTCCCCGGGGCATACGCTGGCATTTTCAGTTATGCCCGTTCAGGCGGCTGTCGGTGGGCTGTTCCCGCCGATCGGATGTTGATACGGATCGATCGACATCGGTGGGTAGAACACCGTCTTCCGATCCGGGCCGACCTCGACACGCCACTCGGTGTGGTGCAGCGTCCGATGATGATGACCGCACAACAAGATCAGATTGTCGAGATCTGTTGGGCCACCATCATTCCAGTGAACAATATGATGAGCATCGCACCACCCCGACGGAGTCCCACACCCCGGAAACGCGCACCCGCCATCACGAACTGCCAACGCCCGCCGCTGCGGCACCGTCGCCGTTCTCGCTTCCTTACCGCAGTCGAGCGGAACACCATTCTCATCCAGGAGGATCCGGGTGACGGTGCAGTCGCACGCCAGCATCCGGGCAGTGTCGATACTGATCGGGCCCACCCAATCCGTCCACGCAAACCCCAACTCCTCAGTGGACGGCAACAGGTCTTTCAGAACTTTAAGGTCCGTCATGTCTTTCGCCGACGCGGTCACCGTGATGTGCGGTTTCACGCCGCCCTCGATCGGACCCAACCCCGCCCGCTCATACCGGCGCAACAATTCACAAAACCCATCCGCACGCCGTAATGCAGGAGTACGGGTGTCCTTGACACCGTCCCTCTCCGGCGTCGGAGCCGACAGACTCGACAACAACGTGATCAGACGCGCCCCGTTCACCGCATCCAGATCACCCTTCACAGTCACTCTGCCGTACAAGCCTTTCGAGGCGTAGAACTCATTCCGCTCCGAATCTTCCCCGACCGGAACACCGTCCTCACGCTTGCCATATTGCTTCTCGATCCGCCGGATCGCCGCCCGCACCGCATCACAATCGGCAATGTTCTTCGACGCCAGGCCAAGCAGAATCCCCCGGGCCTTGTCCACATCCGCCAGGGTCATGTTCTTGGGCGGATGCTGACAAAACGACGCCACCTGACGGGCTTTCAACGCATCAACGTCACCCCGGTGAAACGCATCGCCGACCACAGGTTCGAGCATCAACAACCGCGCCAACCCGACCAGCAGACTGCACTCACCGATCTCCAAATTCGTCGACCCGTGCAACCACTGTGCGATCGCCCGAAAACCCTTCCCGCCGAGAACCTCACGGGAAAACATCTCCACGATCAGCAACACCATCCGCGACTGCAACTCGTGCCGGGCACGCACCAGATCGAAAACCTCACTCTTGAGGTCCTCACCATCCAGTTGCCACGCATCCCGACTGTTCATGAAGCAATCATATTCGAACAGAGTTTCGAACACAAGAGAATTACAAGCGAAAATTACTGCTGTCCAGCTACTTTCGACAATTCGGACAAACGTCAGATCGAACCCAGCTCCCGCGCACGAGCTACCGCCGACGTCCGCGACTTCACGCCCAACTTGCCGAAGATGTGGACCAGATGCGATTTGACCGTGGTCTCGCTCAGGAAAAGTTCTTTACCGATCTCTCGGTTGGATCGACCCGCCGCCACCAACTTCAGCACTTCGATTTCCCTTGGACTAAGGCTGGTTTCGGGTTTGCGTACCCGAGTCATGAGCTTCGACGCGATGGCAGGGGAGAGAACGCTGTCCCCGCTCGCAGCGGCGCGGACGGCCGACAGCAACTCGACCGGGGGTGTGTCCTTGAGTAGATAGCCGCTGGCTCCGGCTTCGACGGCGCTCAAGATATCCGCGTCCGTGTCGTAGTTGGTCACAACGAGTACGTGCGGCGGATTCGGCAGCGCGCATACCGCGCGGGTGGCGTCGACCCCGGTCTTGCCTGGCCCGAACCGCAGGTCCATGAGCACGAGGTCGACCGGCGTGGTGGCGCAGAAGGCTATGGCTTCCTCGGCGGTCCCTGCTTCGCCGACCACCTCGATGTCGGATTCGCTTTCGAGCAGCGCTCGCAGCCCGGCGCGCACGATCGCGTGATCGTCGGCGAGCAGCAGGCGGATCACTGTTCACCGACATCGAGGGGAAACGTCACCGCGACGGCCGTGTGTCCCGGCTCCGACTCGATGGAGAACGTTCCGCCCTGCAGTTCGACGCGTCGTCGAATTGCGTTGAGGCCAAAAGATTCCGCCGGTCCACGTTCGAGAACTTCCACGTCGAAGCCGCGGCCGTTGTCGACCACGTCGAGGCTGACGGTGTTGTCGGAATACGTCAGTGTCACAGCCATTCTGGTTGCATCCGCGTGGCGGAGAACATTGGACACCGCACCCTGGGCGATGCGCACCAGTGTTGCTTCGAGGGGCATCGGCAGCCGGATTGCCTCACCCTCGACCACGGATCGTGCTTCCAGTTCGGGACTGCTCGCGCGTTCACAGATTCGACGAAGCGCATCGGCGAGCGACTGACCGTCCAGGGCCGCCGGTGTCAATTCGGCTATGAGTTGGCGGGTTTCGGCAAGACTGTCCGCTGCAGTTTCCCGTGCGAGGCTGATCTGCCGGATGGCCGGGCTTTCCGGATCGGCGCGTTCGGCAGCGTGGAGGAGCATCTGGATGCTCGAAAGTCCTTGGGCCACGGTGTCGTGGATCTCGGCCGCGAGCCTTTCACGTTCGGCGAATTTTCCGGCATCGCGAGACGTCGACGCCAATTCTTCACGGGTGTTCATCAATTCGTCGATGAGACGTCCGCGCTCGGCTGCCTCGCGGTACAGCGCTTGGTATCCGAGACCGATAGCAACGGCTACGGCGGCGCCGATGATCGGTCCGACGGCGCCGGCCACTGTCCACCCGCGATGCAATCCGGTGCCGATCACGGCGACAGCCGTTGCCGCGGTGACGGCCAGCAGGCTCCAGGGGCGCCGCAGAATATGGAGATAGAGGAAGAAGAGTCCGAATGCGAGGTAGGCGGCGTCGGCGGATACCGCCATCGTCGCGATCCAGACGAGGGTCAGCACGGCCAGCCACCAGCGGGCAGCGTTGCCGCGCAGCCTTTTGGCAACGCCGAAAAGATAGACGGCAACAAAGATCACGGCCAACGCGATGATTGTTGCGGTGAGGTCGGATTCGTCGATCAGCGCTCGAAGAAACACCACACCGGCCAGCGCCATGACAAGGACATGCAGGCCCAGTTGTAGGCCGGCGAAGACAGGCGTGAGCGGAGATCGGTGCATCTCGCCCAGCTTAGCGAGGTTCGGGCCTGGTTCATCCATCAAAAGTTGTAAACCGGGATGGTTCTTTCGAGCGCTGGAATGTCGATCCGAGGTGCGATGGAAAAAGTCTGCATCCGCGAGAGCGTAGAGGCAAGCACAGGAAAGGAATTCACAGTGTTTGTCGCAATGAGGGACTTACGGGCAGCGCGAGGTCGTTTCGCGCTGATCTCCGTCGTGGTTCTGTTGGTTGCACTTCTCGTCAGTTTTCTCAGCGGGTTGACTGCAGGACTTCGCCATCAGAACGTGTCGGCCATCGAGGCCATGAATGCCGACACGGTGGTGTTTGCAGACACCGGAGCTGGGGCGTCGTTCGACGAGTCGGCGCTCACACAGGACCAGGTCAACGCCTGGGCCGGGGCCGCGAAGGATGTCGATCCCATCGGAATCGGCCGCGGGAAGGCAGGATTGGCCGACGGAAATCAGAAGTCGGTGGCCCTGTTCGGTGCTGACGGCGGTTTCGGTGACGTAACGCCGTCGGCGTCAGGCACGGTGGTGTTGAGCGAAGGTGCCGCCCGCGATCTGGGGGCGGGCGCCGGCGATCAGGTGAGCGTCGGTACGCAGCAGTTCACCGTCAGCGACGTTCGCGGTGACGACTGGTACAGCCATTCGCCCGTCGTCTGGATGACGCTCGGTAACTGGCAGGCGGCCAATCCACGCGGCGGAGTTGCGACAGTACTGGCTGTCACCGGAGCCTCCGACGCTTCCGCAACGGACAAGTCAGCCGCGACGACGTCGACGACGGTCAGCGGTTCGCTCGACGCGATCGGTTCGTACAAGTCGGAAAACGGGTCGTTGACGCTGATGACGCTCATGTTGTTCGCGATCTCGGCCCTGGTGATCGGTGCGTTCTTCACGGTGTGGACGATCCAGCGAACCCCGGACATCGCGACGTTGAAAGCGCTCGGCGCGACTACTGGTTCTCTGGTGCGCGACGCACTGGGCCAGGCGCTCATCGTTCTGATCGCCGGCGTCACCGTCGGAATCGGGCTGACGGCCGTGGCCGGCTCGCTGATCGGAGACGCCATGCCGTTTGTCCTGGACGCATCCACGACCGTCGTACCTGCCGTGGCATTGATCGGACTCGGTCTGCTCGGCGCGGCCTTTGCACTTCGATTCCTCTCGACCACCGATCCACTCACAGCAGTGGGGAGCGCACGATGACCATGACAACCGGCACCACAGTTCTCGACATCCAGAACGTCGATCTGACGTTTCCCGACGGGCAATCGCGGGTGACGGCGCTGGACGACGTGTCTCTGCGACTGCACCGCGGCGAGATCGCCGCAATCACCGGACCTTCGGGTTCAGGCAAGTCCAGCCTGTTGGCGGTGGCGTCGACCCTGATCCGTCCGGATTCCGGGCACGTCTATCTCCGGACGCCGGAAGGCAGCACCGACATAGCGGCGCTGAGTCGGAGGGCGGCGTCGGAATTGCGACGCTCGTCGATCGGAATCGTCTTCCAGCAGTCCAACCTCGTGTCGTCGTTGACGGCTCTGGAGCAGCTCGAGGTGATGGCGCATCTGGGGCAGTCCGTTTTCACGTCACGGACCCGTCGCAAGGCCGTGAAATCAAAAGCGATGGATTTGCTGGACGCTGTCGGGCTCGCGGATCAGAGCGGAAAACGACCGTCTCAGCTGTCGGGTGGGCAGCGACAGCGCGTCAATCTCGCGCGAGCATTGATGAACGATCCGCAGCTTCTGGTGGTCGACGAGCCCACCAGCGCGCTCGATCAGGAGCGCGGTGCCGCTGTCATGGATCTGATCATCGGGGTGGTGCGGGAACACGAGGCGGCAACCCTTCTCGTGACACACGACCGAAGTCACCTGTCTCGGATGGATACTGTCTATCGTGTTGTTG
Source organism: Rhodococcus sp. AQ5-07 (assembly GCF_009707305.1). Classification (NCBI taxonomy): domain Bacteria; kingdom Bacillati; phylum Actinomycetota; class Actinomycetes; order Mycobacteriales; family Nocardiaceae; genus Rhodococcus; species Rhodococcus sp. AQ5-07. The sequence continues at coordinate 4,912,427 of NZ_CP046099.1, forward strand.
ACGGTTCCTTGGCGGAGGACCAGGAGGCGCTCGCGGCGTAACTCAGGCGGGCACGATTCGGGCATTCGTCACTGCATCCGGGCGGGAAGTCAACCCGCGATTTGCTGGGCAGTTAGACTGTTGTCGACTCGGGCAACTTGAGAGGACGTGTTATGGAACGCCGCCGCAATGTTGCGCAGCCGCCACAATCGCCGATTGCGGATCTGGAGCAGATGCCTGCTCTGATTCTCCTCGACAGGCTTCCGGTGCCGGTTATGGCCGTTCACCGCGACGGCAGCATCGTTTTTGCCAACCCGTCCTTCGCTGACATGCTGGGATATCCCAAGAAGGCCGTCTCGGCTTTGCGTTTGCAGGACATTCTCTACGACAAGGATGCCGACGACGTCAGTGCCGAGCAGGCTCATCGTGAACTGAGTTCCGAGCCGGGCTCGGTCAAGGAGTTCGTGCACTCGGACAGCACATTGGTGCGCGCGACGGTCAGTCAGTCTCTGCTCCGACGGGACGACGACACGATCACCCTCGCCGTCCTTCACGATCTGACGGAACGCCTGTGGAACAACCCACGGCACATCGACGACAAGCCCACCAAGTAGTCCCAGCTACTTCCGGTATTTGACGGTTCGGTCCAGGCCCAGGGTGGCGGCAAGGGTGTTGACCACCCATTCTTCGTACTTTTGGCCGGTCCAACCCGCGCCGACCACGAGGTCTGTGTACGTCTCGGGACTGAGCAGCGTGAGTGCGACGTTCACGGCTGTTTCGAGGTCGACGGTTGGCGCTTTTTCGACGATGCCGACCATCAGATGTTCCTGCACCGTGCGTCGCTGAGTGCGGTTGATTTGCCAAAGGCGGGCGGCGTCCTCGTCCGCGGAAGCAGCGGCCCGCAGGGCCAACAGGATGTCCGCGGTACGCTCCAGAATGAGCCGTCCGTGGTGAACCTGAATCCGGAGTTGCCCGAGTGGATGTGGGGCGCCCAGTGCCGCCGCCACCCACGGACGGTCGAGAGTTGCCGTCTTTTCCTCGTCGCCCGCAACGGCCACGTCGAGCAGTGCTGACAGCACGCTCGGCTTGTTGCCGAACACAAAATAGACACTCTGCACCGACACGCCCGCCGCCGCGGCAAGCTGTTTGATCGTGGCGGCCGCGTAGCCGGGATCGACAAAAACTTCACGCGCTGCCTCGATGATCTTGCGCCGCGCCGACGTGTCTTCCCGAAGTACCTCAGTCATGATTAGAGTCTAACTCTAGAGTCGAACTCTAGCGACTCGGGAGGCGAAATAATGACGAAGGTTCTTGTACTCGGTGGCTACGGTGCCGTCGGGATTCCCCTGATGAAACAACTCGCGAAGGTCCCCGAAATCTCCGCGTACTCCGCCGGGCGCGATCGTGCTCGCGCTGACGTCGTCGTTGATCTTAAAGAACCAGGCGCGTATTCGGCTGCGGTTCGAGACTTCGATGTCGTGGTGAATGCCTCGGGTTTCGAGGATGTTCGCCTGGCAGAAGAAGCGGTACGCGGTGGGGCGGCATTCGTCGACATCACGGCAACCTCAAGCTACTGCGAAGAACTGGAAGCGGTCGACGGCCCAGTTCTGATGGGCGTCGGATTGGCACCGGGATTGACCAGTGTCCTTGCCGCCGAAGCGCATCGACTCGGCGACGGACCCGTGGACATCGTGATCGGCCTCGGCGGCGGAGAACTACACGGACCGGCCGCGACGGCGTGGACGTACGGGATGTTGGGAACGAGGTTTCCCGATCCCGACGGGCGATCGATCCGGAACTACGCCGGGATGAAGACGTTTCGGATGCCGGCGGACGCGACCGGCTACCGCACCGGTCCTGCTGTGCGGGCCGATTTTTCGGACCAACATGCCCTGACGCGCGACCTTGGCGTACCGGTGCGGACGTACCTGCGATTGGACACGTCCACAGCGACACTCGGGCTTGCAGCCATGACGTGGGCGCCCGCCCTCCAGAAGGTTGTGCCGAAGAAGCTGTGGGGTTCGGATCGTTGGGTTGCGATGGCCCGAACGGATACCGTTCCGGCGCTGTGGGTTTCGGGGCGTAGCCAGTCGGCCGCGACGGCAACCATCGCCGCGCGTGCCGTGCAGGTGATTCGAGACCGTGCAATCTCGAAGCCGACGTGGTTTCACGCGGTGGAGACCGCAGAGTCGTTACAACTGGCAGTTCCGGAACTGTCAGTGCGGCAATGGGATGGTGCGAATTGGATGTCCGGCAAGACTGTCGACTAGTCGTGGTGATCCGAGAAACGGCAATCCGGCGGCCGCATTGGTGAGACAACCGGGTACGACGGCGCGGACGACATGCAAGCCAGCGCGGAGAACATCAGCAGTGGTGAGGTCGACCCATGCCGGCCTGAAACCCGAGCCTGTCAGTGCGCTTTCGGTGTCGATGGGTGACGTCAGAGAGTCGAGGTCCACCTCGCCGACGACGGCACCTGCCAGCTCACTCTCGAATCGTGCTTGGATCTCCGGGTCCAGGTGGAGCTGCAAGTGGCACCCGTAATCCATCACGTCGGCAAAGTCCGATCGGTAGGCGCCTGCATAGCTTCGGTCAGCTCGCCAAGGCGCAAGCGGGCTGGTCGGGGAGGCCGCGGCTCGACCGATGCCGCTCTCCGGGTTGTCGTAGTCGGCGGAAAGCAGTTGCAGCTGAAGCGCTTCGCCGAGCGACTTGAAAGCAGCCGTCTGCGCTTCTTCGTGGCAGGCGGTACCCATGGTCGAGTATCCGGTGAGTCGGTCGTGGACGAGGGCGCCGAGCACCGGGATGCCGAAATCGCTGTCGAATGACAACCACCTGGTCGAGAGGCTGCCGTGATTGCCCAGGCGGCGAAGCACCTCGGGGATGCCGGTGACTATCCGAACGCCGCGTCTTCCGGTCCAGGAAAGCGTCATCGCGTCGCGCTCGACTATCTCGCGCAATGCATTCCGTATCGCGAATTCCGTCGTGGGACCGGCAGCGAGACCCGCCTGCGCTACTGGAGAGATCGCCGGACCCGTCCGGGCGACGAAATGAGGATACGAACCCCAGACGAGTTCGGCCGGTACCCAGATATCCGAACCCGTGATCAGGTCGACTCCGCGAGTCCAGTCCAACTCGAGATCGTCGGTTGGTTCGACGAACGGGAACTGTGGCCGCGCGTACTGGGCGGCGTCGAAACGCGCGAGTTGTGACAGGTCGATGCTTGCTCCGATCAATGCATCGGCCGACCCGCGGACGATCGGTTTGGCGACGATGTTCCCGCAATATCGTTCCACCGCTTCGCCTATCGCAGCTGCGGTAGGCCGCGCACGGTCACCCAGATCGAAGCAATATCCGGCGCCCGCCGAGTCGCTGGACCAGGGTGAGAAGCGTGCCGAGTCGGAGGCATACGAGTGAATCAGCTTGAACTCCGGCGGAAAGTGCTGGGGAACAACGGCGTCGACCAACTCTCGAATGATCCCAGTTCGGCGGTCGACGAGCAAAGACCTCATGCGAGAGGGACCGGCAGATGCAGATGGGTGGTCGATGCGCTGGTCAATCTGCTACCTCCAAGAAGGGGAAAAGCTGCCGGCGCATTGTTGTAGAGGCCGGGAGACAGGACGCGGACGACGTGCAACCCGGCAATCGAGATGTCGCGGGTGGTGAGATCGACGGAAATCGGTTGGTACCCTCGAGACGTCAGAAGGGCTACCAGAGAAGCAAGATTCACAGGATCTTCGTCGGGAATCTCTGATACCGAGCGTGTTTCGGTGTAATCGAAGAGATGCTCTTCCGCTGCCCCAGCCATCACGGGGTCGAGATACAGCTGGGCGACGGTCGGCAGATCGACGACGTCCTTCCACTGCGCATCGAACTCGTCCCGGTAACGACGGTCGGCCCGAAAGGGTTTGTACAGGTGCGCCGGCAGCGTTCCGTCCGCCACGCTGCGCCAGGTCGGCCCGTCGGGGTCGGCGAGGTCGATCGTGATGGCAAGTACGGCGTACGCCTCGACAAGGGCCTTCGAGACTGCCGCCTCCACCGTTGGTCGACAAGCTGTGCCCAGCGCGACCAATCCACGTCGGTCATCCCGGATCCACACTGCGGCGACGGGAATGCCGAAGGGGGAGGGGAGCAGAAGCACTCGAACGCTCCGAGTGTCGCTCTCCAGATCCCCGAGTTGGCGGTGCACAGGTAACCGCTCCCAGTCGGCGAGTTCGATTGCCGGCTGTGACCGGTCCCCGCACCACCACAGTGCGGTGGCATCGCGTTCGAGAAGTTCCAGCAGAGCTGACATCTCGGCCTCGGCGCGTGAGCGTCCCGCGGCGATTCCGGCGTACTGCAACGACGCGATCGGTGGTTCGCCGCGACGGGTGCCGGTGTAGTACCCGAGATAGGTCAGGGCGGCTGGCACATAGGTGGGCACTTTTTCGTCCATGGTGTGACCCAGCGCCCAGCGGATTTCCAGAGCCGATGTGAAGGGAACAAAGGGGAATCCGGGAAGGCGGTACTGGTCCTCGCTGTACAACGCAAATTTCGCGGGATCGACGACCCGTGAGCCTGCCAGTTCCAGCGCTGACGCACTGCTGCGGATCAGATCTTCGGGGACTACGTTGCCGCAATATCTTTCGACAGCCTCACCGGTTGCAGCACCGCGAGCTGCTGCGTCGTCGCGTATCGAAGCCCCGAATCCGTAAGGGTCCGCGCGAAACAGTGAACCGCTGCCGCCGAAGTTTCTGGTGTCGGCCACCCTCGCGGCCCAACCGACCCAGCCTGTCGGCATGTCCGAGCGAATGTGTGGTTCCAGTGAGGTCAGCACGCCGCTTCGGGCGTCGACCAGCAAGTCATCCACCGGCAGTTCCTCCGAGTATGGGCAGGGTCAACGACCCGGAAAATGATTGGTGCAGTGCGGTACTGCGTGTTCCTCGATAGCGATCACCGTCTCCGAGATTGCGTGCGAGCCGTGGGAAGTCCGAGCCGGCGATCCGCAGCGTCAAGACATCACCCGCGCGCACAGTGTGGAGCACGGGATCGAGATCTATGGTCAACGTGCCGGAGCAAAGGCTGACGCCCGCGCCACGAGCGATCGATCTCGTGACTCGAGTGGGATCGACGACGCTCAGTTCGGCGATCCAATCGGCTTCGCCCTGGGGTGAATGCACTGTCAACTCCACCGAAGGCATTCCCGACAGCACACACTCGACCTCCATGTCGAAAGTCCAGACAACACAGTCGTTTCGGCCCTCGTCTGCGTGGTGCGTGAAGTTGAAAGGCGCCGTCCTCGGGTCTGGTTCGAGACGAATCCGGTTCGCACCCGTGACGTACGGTTCGGTCGACCATTCGCCGGCACCCCGGTCGAATACCCGATTGATGGTCACGGGCCGCGCCGAGAATATCGATTCCATCCACTCGACCTGAAGGCGGCCGAAACTTGTCTCGCCGACCCTTCCCGGGCGGAGGTCGTGCGCCCAGGGGCCCACGATCAAACTCTGCGGCCCGCGCCACACGGATGCGAAGTGCCGCAGTGTCTCCCGAATCATCGCATCGTCCCAACCGCCGATGTGCAGCCCGGCGACGTCGAGTTCGGAGAGTTCGTCCGCGGACACCAGATCATCGCCACCGAAGTCTTCGCGCTCGCGAGCGCGACGGATCGGCGTCAACCAGCCCGGTGAATCGGAGGTCAGGCCAACATCCTCGATCATCGACTGCACCGGGAGATGTTCCAGCAAAGACGAATCCGAGCGCATCAGGGCAGGGATGAAACCCTCACGAGAGGAAGACGAATCTCCGTGCTCGCCCCACCACGCCAGATGCTCGGCGAGGAGAAGTATCCCCGAGGGATCACGTTTGACGCGGTCGCTTCCGATGGTCGGCACTTTGGAGACGACGCCGCGAGCACGAAATGCCCGATCGGCGCCGTTGGTCTCGGCAGTAAACGCCCACGCAGTTCCGGCCGCATACGAAGCCCCGCTTGCGATGACGCACTCGGGTGTCCACGGCTGATCCTGCAGCCACTCGGCAAGGGCGGCGGCGTCCTCGCGCTCGTGAACGTAGGGTTCCCAAGATCCGGTGGAATCGTGCCGTCCACGTACGTCCTGACAGATGAAGGCAATTCCTCGTGATCGCCATTCGAGCCCCTCGGCCAGATGCCACCCGCGTCCGTACGGGGTTCGGATCACGATCAATCCTCGAGGTGAAGAATCTGGGAGAAGCACATCCGTAGCCAGCGAAGAGCCGTCTGCTGCCGGGATCTTCACTCCGAGTGAGATCACCGGAGCGTCGGCGAAGGTTCGAGAACGCCGCCTGGCAGTGGTAGCACGGGATGTCGAGTCATCATCAGGGTTCGTGGATTCATCCGGATCTGGTGGTGAAGGTGTGATTGCGGTGCGCCGTAAGAACTAGCCACGACGTCCGAACATGCAAGTGCACTGACCATTGCGGCTGTGGTGGGTGAAAGTCCAAGCGGACGACGTTCACTGTCGGCGAGGTGGTTCCACAGCGCCAGAAGGTGATCCGGTACGCGTGACGCGGCTAGCCGTCGACCGCAGACGTCCCGGTAGCTCGCGCTGTCGATGCCGTCGAAGAAGGGACCGATGCAGATCTCACCCAGCTCTGCGTGGACGCGTTGCCACGGAGTTCGGCTGTGGCGGCACCAGGTATCGAGTTCCGACCACGCGTCGTGAGGAGGAGCGTCGGCAACCGACAGTACGAGGTCCGACGACGCAACGTCGTCTTCGATTGGCGCAGTGGTGGATACGACGTCGAGATCCGGAAGAGCCTTGGAGAGCAGAGCGATGCAGGCATCGGCAACGGGTCCGACCCCGTCCATCAGCACACGCTGTGGACCCGGAATCTCGGGCACTTGACCTGGAACAGCCAGCACGCCGCGAGAGGCGAGAGCGTCGGCGATCTCGATCGCTCCCGGGCCGAGCACCGAACCAGAGCGCCTGAGAAAGTTGTCGAGTTTCGCGAGGTCTTCGGCCGGCGCACCGATCGTGACTGCGTTCTCGTCCGGTGTCAGGTAATGCCAAGTACCGTCCGGTGTCGGATACAGCTGGTGTCCGTCGGCGAGGGCGTACACGGATCTCCTTGTCGGTGCCCGCACCCGACGAGTCGGATGCGGGCGGGGTCATCGGCAGATCAGGCCGTCGAAACGGTCTGGATCAGGGAAGGTTTCAGCTCTGGAAGCTGAACGGGTTGTCGACGAGGGCGTTGGTGCCCACACCCTGCAGAGCGTGTGCGGACGTCGCCTCGGCAACCGGCTCGAAGGTGAACGGGTTGTCGACGAGGGCGTTGGTGCCGACGCCCTGGAGTGCATTGGCCGGAGCCGAGTTGGAGACGCTGTCGAACGAAATGTTGCTCATTGTCATCCCTTCCGTAATGGAAACCATTTCCATTACGATGCCACCGTACGAAAGATCGCCACGAAGAGCAACAGGTACAAGAGAGTGCATAGATGAGCGAGACCTCGACGACGGGATCCGCCGAAGCGCAACCACATGTGTTTCGGGACAGATCGTTTCGATTCTTCTTCACGGCTCGCACGATTGCCGTGGCCGGTGCGGCCGTCACCGGAGTGGCAATGCCGATCCTGGTGTTCGACATCAGCCGGTCTCCGTTTCTCACCTCGCTCGCGGCTGCGGGGACGGTTCTGCCGTACCTCGTGTTCGGCTTGTTCGCGGGCGCCGTGGCAGACCGAGTCAACCGGCGGACAGTCATCCTGTGTGCGCAGGCCGTCGCTGCTCTTGCCTTGGCGAGCATTCCGGCGGCTCAGGCGCTCGGTGTGTTGACGGCATGGCACGCGGTCGGCGTATCGATGTGCATCGGAACGTGTTTCGTGTGGTTCGATGCTGCAGCTTTCGGAGCCTTGCCTGCGCTGGTCGGTCGGCAGAGAATACCGGCCGCCAACAGTGCGCTGTGGACTTCCAGCACGCTCGTCGATGTTGCCTTTCCGGCTATTGCCGGAGTGCTCGTGGCGTCGATCGGCCCGGCCTACGCATTGGGTGCTGATGCACTGGCCTACGTATTGGCCGGGCTGGCCATGGCGTCGATCGGAGCCTCGTTCTCGAGTACTCCTGCGGCGCCGAAGAAGTCGGAACCCGGAATTGCGCGTGACATACGCGAAGGCCTCAGCTTCCTCTGGCAGTCTCCGCTCCTGCGAGCATTGACCGGCGTCGGCTTCGTCAATTCGCTGACGCAGGGCGCTGTCACGGCGCTCCTGGTGGTGTACGCGACCGAGAGGCTGGGGATTTCGACGTCGAGTCCGATGATCGGGGCCGTGTGGACAGCAGTCTCCGTGGGTGGCGTGGTCGGCGCAGTCTTGCTCCCACGCCTACCGGCGCAATGGCCGGTCGGCGCGATCACTGTCGGTGCGTTGACCATCGCCCCGGTGGTGCTGTTCGTCGTTGCGACAACCAGCAATACCGCCGCAGCGATCACCGCTCTGACCGTCTACTCCGGCTGTGCGACTGTCACCATCCTCAACGGCATCGGTGCACGTCAGCGTCTGACTCCGGATCGTCTACAGGGGCGCGTGAACACCACGGCGAGGATGGTCGCCTGGGGTGGTTCGCCGGTGGGTGCCTTGATTGCCGGGGCAATTGCAGGACGTTGGGATATCGGCACCGCCTACCTCGTTGCGTGCAGCTTTGCGCTGGTCGGGGCACTCTTCGCGTGGGTGAGCGCCCTGCGGACCGATCCTTGTCCGCACAGATGAGCATGTCACTATTAATGAAAACGACTGTCGTTATGGTTAGATCCACCTGTTCATGCCTGTGAACCCCACCTCTTCAGGAGTGCGATGACGCTGACCAGCGAAGCAGTACCTGATGCCCCGTCGCGTGCGCATCCCGTCGGCGACCGCGGATACGTCCCGTTTCTGTTGGCCACGGCCGTGGTCCTTGCCACCGCCTCTACCGTCGCGGTGTGGTCGGGCGCTGCGTCGCTGTCCTTCGCCGACGTATTCGCGGTGTTGTACGCGCACGTCGGTGGACCGCCGGTCGACCCGCTGCTCGATCGGATCGTGTGGGGACTGCGGGTCCCGCGCATTCTGATCGCGGCACTGGCAGGTGCCGGATTATCACTGGCCGGCGCGGTACTGCAAGCGTTGGTGCGCAATCCGATTGCCGATCCGTACATCTTGGGTGTCGGTTCGGGAGCGTCCTTCGGCGCAGTGCTGATCATGACGACGGGCATCGGAACCGGTCTGTCGATCGGTGTTCCGGTGGCAGCCTTCCTGGGGGCCATGGTTTCCCTGATCGCGGTTCTCGTACTGGGTCGGCGCGAGGGAATGCTTGTCCCGCTGCGCATGGTCTTGGCCGGAGTTGCCATCGGCTATCTGCTTTCGGCTGCAACAAGTTTTGTGCAGTTGCGCGCCGATCCGAGTCAGCTTTCGGGAGTGCTCTTCTGGTTACTCGGTTCGGTGAGCGGGGCAGGTTGGTCGGATCTCGGTGTGCCCGCCGCGGTGATCACCGTCTGTGCGGCAGTGCTGTTGACGCAGTCTCGCCAACTCAACGCGCTGGCTATGGGAGACGAGAGCGCGCAATCGGTGGGCGTCGACGTGCGCCGTACCAGGTTGCTACTACTGGTGATCGCGTCGTTGCTGACCGCGGTTGTTGTATCCGTTGCCGGCGGAATCGGTTTCGTGGGGCTTCTCGTGCCGCACGCCGTACGACTCCTCGTCGGATCCGACCACCGCAAGCTGCTGCCGGCAACCGCGCTGGTCGGTGCAACCTTCCTGGTGATCGTCGATCTTGCGGCTCGGATGTTGGATGCGCCCAACGAATTGCCGCTCGGAATCATCACCGCCGGATTGGGTGCTCCGTTCTTCCTCTGGTTACTTCGACGCGACGGAGGTGCGCAGTCATGAGATTGTCGGCCAGCGGGATTCACGTCGTTCGAGGTGGGCGTCTGGTGGTTTCCGGCGTAGATCTCGAAGCGCCCGAGGGGAGCGTGGTCGGACTCGTCGGGCCGAACGGCAGTGGAAAGTCCTCCCTCCTGCGCGCGTTGTACCGCTCGATGAAGCCGAGAAGCGGAATCGTGAAGGTCGACGAAGTGAACGTGTGGGACGATCTCTCGCCACGATCCGCAGCACGCATCATCGGTGTTGTGGGGCAGGAGCATTCATCCGACTTCTCGTTCAGCGTCCGCGAGGTGGTGGCGACGGGCCGGACGCCGCATCACAGCGCATTCTCTCGACTCGGTGAAATCGACCGGGACATCGTCAGTGCCGCCCTGGCGCGAACCGGTATGCACGGCTTCGGATCACGACTCTTCGCCGAACTGTCCGGCGGAGAAAAGCAGCGTGTGATGTTGGCCCGGGCGATCGCTCAACAACCTTCGGTGCTGGTCTTGGACGAGCCCACCAACCACCTCGACATCCGAGCTCAACTCGAATTGATGGAATTGGTCGCCGAACTCGGTACTACGACGATTGTCGCGATCCATGAACTCGCTTTGGCCGCAGCGTATTGCGACTACGTCTGTCTGCTCTCCGGCGGGGTAGTTGTCGCGACAGGACCAACGGCTGAGGTCCTCACCGAGGACCTGCTGTCCGAAGTATTCGGGGTTCAGGTGCATCTCGGCACTCACCCCTTGACCGGGCGTCCCTTGCTCTCGTTCGCCCCTCCGCTCCTACACACGAAAGAAGCAGTGTCTTGAAATCCTCGATACGTACTGCCGCGCTGTTGTGCTCGGCCGTTACTGCCACTGCGGTACTGACCGCATGCGGAAACTCCACGGCGGATTCGGCGGCGTCGTCGTCCGAGAAGATTTCCGTCACCAATTGTGACCGCGAGGTCACGTTGCCCAAGACGGCGGAGCGGATTGTCTCGCTGTATCCGTCGATGACGGAGCTTCTGATTCAACTCGGTGCCGCCGACCGCATTGTCGGACAATCGAATACCGATCTCTCTCCTCCCAGCCCCGAACTCGCGGATCAGTTCGCGGCCGTGCCGGTACTGAGCACCGGAGTTCCCGCGAAAGAAGCATTGCTCGACGCCCGTCCGGATCTGATCGTCTCCGACGGGGAATACTGGTTCGACGGTGACCGACTGCAGAGCATGGACGAATTGCGTGACCTCGGCATCCCGATCTTCGTGAACAGCGGCTATTGCCACAAGGCGGTCACCGAGGGGCGGATCGACGACGTCTGGTCCGACATCGACGGTCTCGGTGCCCTGACCGGAACAAGTGACGAAGCAGCAACACTTCTGGCAGATGGCAAGAAGTCGCTCGCAGCAACCGAGGCATCCGTGGCCGGGAAGGAGCCGGTTGCCACTGTGATGGTTCAGGTTTCGGAGGGGCAGTCCTACGCTCTGGCGAGGGGCCTCTACAGCAGCGTGCTCGAGGCGGCCGGGGGAAAGAACCTCTACGAGAGCGACCTTCCGGATGGGAAGTACTTCGGCCAGGTAGCCACCGAATCGATACTCGCGAAGTCGCCGCAGGCAATTCTTGTCGTTTACTCCACCGAGTCGGCTCGGGAATCCACACTCGAGGCTGCCCGCACGGCATTTGCCGGGACGCCTGCCGCGACGTCGAATGCGATCTTTGCCGTTCCGGAGGCGTGGTTCGCCGGTGAATTGGTGTCGATCGACGGAGCTGCCGAGGTATCTCGCCTGCTGCACCCGGGTTCGTGAGGTCTTGACCGCCCTCGAGCGGGTCGAGGCCGTCGTATCGCTGCATGCTGCGCTTGACCGGACGGTGGCTCCGTCGGAGCTACCGTTCGACGAGGGCGCACTGCCCCCGGTGACGTCTGAGTTCGTTGAATTACCGGCGCCGACGCCACTGCCGGCCCAGGACTTTCCGGATATCTTGCAGGCACGACGGAGCCACTTCAACCCAGCGCAAGATGCTTTGGGAATCGATGAACTTTCAAATGTGCTGCACCACAGTCTGGTCAGCAGCCCGACGGCCGGTGGGATGCGCGAACTGACGCTGTCGTTTGTTGTCAGCCATCCCGGACCCTCGCTTGGAGCCGGGGTGTACCGGTACATCCAGGAAGGCCGTGCTGAGGCCGTTCGGCCGGGTGACGTACAAGGAAACCTTCGAGCGAGCCTTCTCCAGCCCGAGTTCGTCGACGTGTTCCCGGTTCTTCTGTTTGTGGTCGCCGACGTGGAAGCGCCGCTCGAGAAGTACGCGATGCGGCACTACCGCACGATGCACGTGGATGCCGGTGTGCTGGTTCAGAATCTGTACCTTGTGACCGAGGCGATGGGACTTGTGGGCTGCGCCATCGCAGGATTCACGGATGCCCGAGTGGCATCTCTGTTGAATCTCGCGACGACGCAGCTTCCCGTCATGGCTTTTGCACTCGGGCGGCCCAGCTAGTTCAGGCGAGGATGCGCGCCTTCTGGGTCTCGAACTCGGCCTCCGTCAATACGCCGGCATTCTTGAGTTCGCCCAGCTTGGTGAGCTGTTCGAGCTTCGCATCCATCGACATTTCCGATTCTGCCGGAGGTGCCTGCGGCGGGAGGGGCGGTAGATCGGGAATCGGCGGCACCGGCTGGACCTGCGCTGCGCGGGCCTGATCTTCGGCAGCCCAACGGGTCCGCTGACGGCGCTGAACATTGCCGTGAATGGAGCTTGCGACGGCTACCCGGCCGGCTCGCCTCAAGAAACTCATGCGTCCTTCTCCGTGGTATCCGGTGCGGTGTTGTCCAGTGCAGCAGCCAGTTCGTCCACGCTCAGGTGACCTTCGGTGACAACCTTTGCGCCGCTGCGGGTCCAGGCCTCGATGACCGGCAGTATTGCCAGTTCCTCGTAGACGAGTACGGCGGCAACACTTCCGGCAGCCAACTCTTCACCAACGGCAGCGATGTCGCCGGCGTCGAGCAGTCCGGAGGCAGCGCCGTCGAACTGCGCCAGATCGAAATCTGCGAGTTCGAAGGTGGACGCGGGTACGACGGATACCGATCCGTCGGCGGCTTTGGTGACGAACTCGAGGTCGAGGATGCGGATCACTCCGGAGTCGACGAGAGTGAGCAGCTGCTCGAATCCCGCGGAGGTCGGTGCACCGCTGGGAAACTCGACGGCAACGTATTCGATCGGACCGAATTGGTCTTGGTTGGACATCGGTTACTTCTTGCCCTTCGTGGGTTGCGGTTCGTCCAGAGCAGGTACTTCGTTGGGCATGCGCCCGGCCGGAATGATGGCGAGCAGAGAGAGCCCGGCGAGTACGAGCAGCGAGGTTCGCAGTGCGCGCAGGCGCGCTTCGGTGTTGATCCGGATGGCTTCGTCGATCTGTGCCTGTGTCGCGGAGGTGTTTTCGAGCGTCACGACGAGTTGATCGTTGGGGACGAAGTTGACCTGGTCGAGATTGATCCCTGACTCGACCTTGAGCGATGCCGGGATGGTGGGGTTGTCGATCAGCTGCGAGCTGACGAGGGTACCGAGGATTCCGACGGCGAACACGCTGGCCACCGCGATGCCGACGCTCCCGGACATGTTGTGTACCAGTCCTCGCCAGGCGCCGACGTCACCGGCCAGTTCCTTGGGAGCTGCGGTGAGGAGGGTGTTGAACACCAGCGCAACGATGGCGCCCTGCCCGAGGCCGAGGGTGATAAGGCCGATGACAACAAAGATCTGATGCCAGTCACCACGAATGGTGAAGGCCAACAGTATGAGTCCAGCGGCAACAACGACGAACCCGGCTCGTGCGATCAGACGCGGGGAGTACGTCTTGTACAGGCGCGCGACGACGGTGCTCGCGATGAAGATCGAGAGTGTGTACGGGATGATCGAGAATGACGTCTGCAAGCTGCTGCGGCCCTGGATGATCTGCATGTACAGCGGAATGAGGAAGTTGGCCGCGGTTCCCACGAACATCATCGTCGCCATGCAGATCGTGGTGGCGCGCTCGGCGCCGGTCTTGAGGACGTCGAGATTGAAGAGCTGAGGCTTGTTCTGCGCCTTGCGGCTTCGCGTCCACTGGAAGAATCCCTGCGCGCAGATGGTGCCGAGGACTATCAGGATGGCCGCGGGTGAAACACCGATGACCGAGAACGGCGCAGCGTCGGTGGCCAGGATGACGCCCCACGAGTTCAGGCCGCTGAAACCGAAGCTGAGCAGGATGACGGCAACGGCAGCCAGTGCGGCGCCGGCCCAATCGATGGTGATGTCCTTCTGCGGGGGAACAGGTTTGACACGGAAACTCAGGACCAGGTTGACCACGGCGAGCGCCACGACGAGGGCGAAGGAGTAACGCCACCCGATGGTCGTCGCGAAGGAACCGGCGATGAGTAGTGCCAGCACACCGGCTGCGGGGATTGCTGCTGCCAGGTAACCGATGGCCTTTGCCTGCTGATCGCCATTGAAGTTCGTGGCGATGAAAACCGTCAACGCGGGGGCGATGAGAGCGATCACGGCGCCGGACGCGGCTTGCGCCACGAACAGCATTGCCGGGCTCTGGCTCAGAGCGACCGCAGCCATCGCGAGACCGTGAATCGCGACGGCAATCTGGAAGACCAAACGCGTCCCGTAGCGGGCGCCGATCTTGGCGCCCAGCAGAATGAAGGCAGCCATGGCAAAGGTGCCTGCGGTGATCGCGGTGCCGACACTTGTTGCAGGAGTGTCGAGATCGGTGGTGATGCCGGCCATCGAGACGGTCAGCGCATTGACGGCGAACGACGCCTGAATCTGCGTGAGGACCACCACGATCAGTGGTAGCCAGGAGGCGGTGGTTACGGCGGCCGACGTATCGGCTGCGCCAGGCTTTACGGACATCATGGGTCACGCCTTCCTCGACACTGCGTGTACTCGCGGCGTGCCCGGATCAGCCACGCACGGTTACATTAGCCGGAATTGTGCTGAATGGTCGCCTGCAAGTGGTTGGTTTCTTCGCGGTAGACCACCATCTCCCGTTGCAAGGCGCGCCGGAAGCGTGGTTGCTCGGCCAGGAGTACGGCCAGGACGGTCAGCAACAGCCACGTCGCGGCCGCGCTCGCGAGGAGCAGCAGGACCGGAATCCACGGCCCGCCCATTCGTTCGAGCAGCGTCGTCTTGGCCCAGACTCGCCAATAGAGCATCAGATTGACGATCAGTCCGACACCGTACGAGATGACGAAAGACAGCAGGAACTGCTTCCACGTGCCGTCGTGGCGCCTCGCCGTCATCGGTTCGGCCCGCAGCGGCAAGGCCACGGACATCACGTTGGCGACACCGAGCCACAGCAGGATCATGGTCAGTACCTGACCGCACGCCTTCACCAGATCAGCACTGCTTCCGGAGCGCCACGCGAGGATGGCACTGAGCAGGAACCCGGCGCTGCCGACGAGAAGCAGCATCATCGTATTCTTCGCGACGAGGACGTGCCAGAGCCTGGTTCCGCCGGACAAAGCAGCACGGACGCGGCCGGCGTCGAAGCTGAGCGCATTGGTGCACACGACGCTTCCGACCACACCCGAGAGTGCGTACAGCGCAAGGTAAGGCAGTCGATCTTCCTTGGAGTCCCACTGGAAGAGGCGAATGAATGCCAGGTACGCCAAGCCCACTCCGAGGCTCAGCCCCAGCCGAAAAGCGATCGACCGAGGCTTGCCACTCACGACGTGCCGTGCTTCCTCACGGATCCGGGAGCCGAGATCCTGCACGTGCCGGACGACGGGGTTGCCCGAGTTCAGCGGGACGTAACCGCGGATCGCGGCGGCGACGGTATCGGTATCTCCAGCATCGAGCGCGGCGACGCGTGCTTCGAGAACCGCAAGGTGGGCGGCGCGCAAGGCTATCCGCGCGGTGGTCACCGCGGCGACGGCGTCGGCCTCGGCCTGCGCGGCGGTGCTGATGCCGGCGTCGGCGGGCAGTGGCGGCTGCAACGTCGTGATCAGTTCGAGTTGGCGAGCCATGTGCGGCGACGGCGACAACCCGCTGTACGACGGTCGGCTCAGCGCTGATCGTTCGTCGTCGAGCGAATCACGCACGGACGCGGCGGCCTTGCGGACGGCTGCCGGGTTGTGCCAGCGCACCGACCGGGCGTCACGCTCGGCGGCGACGGCCCGGGAGGCAACCTCGGTCAGATCCTCCACCGCTGTCAATGTCTGCTCCACTCGGTTTAGGTTGGTTTCATGACCACCAACTCGGAAAAGGAAGATCTTCAGCGGTACCTGCAGGCAGCACGTGACGCGCTCGTCTGGAAGCTCGACGGGCTGTCGGAGTATGACATTCGGCGTCCGATGACCCGGACAGGGACCAACTTGTTGGGACTGGTCAAACACATGATCGGCGTCGAGCTCGGGTATTTCGGTCCGACGTTCGGCCGTCGGGTTCCCGATCTACCGGCGTGGTTGCGTTCGGAGGAACTCAACGTCGACATGTGGGCCCGCGCCGATGAGTCCAGTGCCGACATCGTCGAAACCTATCGCCGCACCTGGGCTTTCGCTGACGCCACGATCGAGCAGCACGATCTGGACGCCCCCGGCTTCGTGAAGCACTGGCCGGAGGATCGTCGCGACGTCACATTGCACCGGATACTCGTTCACGTTGTCACCGAGATCCATCGGCACGCCGGCCACGCGGACATCGTGCGGGAGCTGATCGACGGAGCTGCTGGGATGAAGGCGGGCGACAACAATCTGGCTCCCGGTGATGAGGCGTGGTGGGCCGAGTACAACGACCGTCTGGAGACGGCGGCACGCGAGGCCCACCACGCCTGAACTACTCGAATACCGCTGCCGCACCGATCACCACGACGACGATCGCCGGGCAGACCATGTCGCCGGCCCCACGGGTGATCCGGGAGACGATTTTCTTCTCGCCCATCTTCGCGACTGAGCCGACGAGAACGGCGGCGAGGATGCCGCAATTCTTGACATTGACGTCAACGTCAACACACACTGTGACGGTGACCACCAGCGAAACGCAGGAGCGAGCGCGGACAGCCCGCAAGCTCGGGGACGGTCCACGTCGGGCCTGCCTGCTCGACACCGCTGCTCTCTGTTTCGGCGAACTCGGATACGACGCCGTGACCGTCGAGACCATCACCACCAGGGCTGATGTGTCCCGAGCGACCTTCTACGCGTACTTCTCGTCGAAGGACGAGGTCTTTCGTGCCGTCGCCGAAATGATGTGCCGACGGTTTCTCGACGCCCAGCACATGGAGGGGCCGGCCGAGGATCTACGCGAAGTTCTCAGAACGACCACGTCGGCGTTCATCACGGCCGTGTACACCTACGGGGACCTGCTCGCGGTGATCGAGCACCGGGCGCGGGTGGATTCCGAGGTCGAGCGCAGTTGGTCAGCAGTTCGCGAAAAGCTCGTGAGCCGCTACGTACGCTTCGTCGAACGTATTCGACAGGTTCACGATGTAGATCCCTGCGTTTCGCCCCCGGTGCTCGTTCAGATGATCTCGGACGCACAGATGGCCGGTGGAGCACGACTGAGTAAGGCGAGTGTCGAAGAGCAGAACCAGTTCATTGCAGATATGACGACGATGTCCGAACGGTTGATCGGGTTCGAAGAGTCGAAATAGATTTCTTTTACGAATGGAGTGATCGGTGGCAGAACAAGACGTGCTCGAAGCGGCTCTGGCGGAAATCACTGCGCTGCAGCAGGCGCATTGGCCCGCCGGGATTCCCCGCTCCGTCGAGTATCCGCTCGAAGGCGGGGGACTTGTCGACTACTTGCGGCATTGGGCGCTCGAGCGGCCGGATACTCCCGCAATCGTCTTTTACGGCCGCGTCATCACGTACGCCGAGTACGACGAGCTTTCGGATCGTTTTGCCGGATGGCTGCTTTCACTCGGAGTCGAACGAGGTGATCGTGTCGGCGTTCACCTGGTCAACTGCCCGCAGTTCCACATCGCGATGCTCGGCATTCTCAAGGTCGGTGCGGTTCACGTGCCCATCAATCCGCTCTTCCGTGAACACGAATTGATTCACGAACTCAACGATGCCGGCGTCAAGGTCCTACTGACGCAGAACACTTTCTCGAAGCTGGTGAAGAAGGTTCGCTCACAGACTTCACTCGAACACGTCGCGAAGACCGCAGTATCGGACATGCTGACTGCGATCCCCACCGTCGAACTGCCCTTCGAGGTCGACGATCCGCGCCTGAGCGACTGGCAGTCGATCATCACCAGTGAGCGGGCGACTCCCGTTGCCACCGAGCTCGATTCCCTCGCCGCCCTGAACTACACGGGCGGAACGACGGGAATGCCCAAGGGCTGTGAGCACACTCAGCGCCACATGGTTTACACCGCGGCCACCGCGACGCTTGCCGGTGGTGACCAGGTGGGCGCCAATCCGCCGGTATCTCTGGTGTTTCTGCCGATCTTCTGGATCGCGGGTGAGGACTTCGGCATTCTGGTTCCGCTCGTCAATGGCGGAACCGTTGTCCTGCTGAATCGTTGGGATGCGGAGACCACGCTCGACGCGGTCGAGACCTACGGTGTGACCTCGCTGGTCGGAACCGTCGACAATTACGTCGAACTGATGGACACATCAGGGTTCTCGGAGCGAAATCTCTCGACACTCCAGAACGCCATGGCAGTCTCGTTTGTTCTCAAACTCGATCCGGCCACGCGCCAGCGGTGGCGCGAGGCTACCGGCGGTGTTCTGCGCGAAGCGAGCTACGGCATGACCGAAACCCACACCGCGGACACGATCACTCTCGGTTTCCAGGACGGCGACTACGACCTGAAAAGCGAGCCGGTGTTCTGCGGAATTCCGGTGCCCGGTACCGACGTTCTGATCGTCGATCACGACGGCAGGCCGGTTCCCGTCGGTGAGCACGGACAGATCATCGTGCGCAGTCCGTCGATCCTTTCCGCGTACTACCGCAACGAGGCTGCCACCGCCGACGCCATCCGTGACGGCTGGTTGCAGACCGGCGATGTCGGAAAGTTCAGTGAGCGTGGTGGTTTGCACTACCTGGCGCGAAACAAGGAAATGATCAAGACCAACGGCATGAGTGTTTTCCCCTCCGAGGTGGAAGCGCTGCTCATGCTGCACCCGGCGATCGAAAAGGCTGCGGTGGTACCGAAACCGGACCCGGACAAGGGGCAGGTGGCTTTTGCGTTTGTCCAGCTGGTCGAGGGTTCCGACACCGCGGCCGACGAGATCGTCTCGTGGGCCAAGGAGAACATGGCTACGTACAAGGTGCCCGAAGTGGAAGTGCTCGAGGCGCTTCCGATGACTGCAACAGGAAAGGTGCGCAAGGGCGATCTGTTCGAGCGCACTCAGGGGGAAAAGTGAGACTGCTGATTGCGAACCGCGGCGAAATTGCGCTGCGGATCATTCGAACTGCCCGTGAACTCGGGATCGAGACGGTGTCGGTGTACGCCGAGGACGACGCGTCCAGTCCGCACGTCGCGGCGGCCACGGAGTCGGTGCCGCTCGGAGCTTCGGGCGCATCCGCGTATCTCGATCAGAGCGCACTGCTGAAGATCGCGGCCGAAACGGGCGCCACGCACGTGCACCCGGGCTACGGATTCCTCAGTGAGAATGCCGAATTCGCGCAGGCGTGTACCGAGGCGGGCATCGTCTTCGTCGGCCCGGACGCCCAGGTTCTCCGGACTTTCGGCGACAAGGCCAGCGCCCGCACTGCGGCGGTCGACTCCGGCGTACCGGTCCTGCCGTCGACATCGGCGAACGCCGACCTCGACGAGGTGCGTGAATTCTTCGAGCGCAACTCCCGCGGCATCATGATCAAGGCGCTCAGCGGCGGCGGTGGCCGCGGTATGCGCGCGGTGCGCGACCCGAAAGCGCTCGACGACGCGTACCGTGTGTGTGCGGCCGAAGCCCAGTCGGGATTCGGCAGTTCGGCACTGTTCGCCGAGGTACTCAGTGAGCACGCTCGGCACATCGAAGTGCAGATCGTGGCGGGGCCGGGGCAAGGCGGAACCCACGCGCTCGCTCTGGGTGACCGTGATTGCAGCGTCCAACGTCGGCACCAGAAGTTGATCGAGGTTGCGCCCGCGCAGGGGCTGTCGGGGGCCCTGCGCGAGCGTCTTCACGCTGCGGCCGCGCGGCTGTGCGCCGAGGTCGGCTACCGAGGCATCGCGACGGTCGAGTTCCTGGTCGAGGAACGCGGATTCGTCTTCCTCGAAGTCAATCCCCGAATTCAGGTGGAGCACACGGTGACCGAGGAGGTCACCGGAATCGACCTCGTCGCCGTGCAACTCGCGATCGCGGACGGGGTTCCGTTCGAGGACCTGGACCTGCCAACCGGAATCACTGCTGTCGAGAAGGTATCGGAGACAGTCGGATCCGTGGCAAACGCTTCGGGGATTGCGATACAGGCCCGCGTCAACATGGAAACCATGACGCCGGACGGCAATGCGCTGCCGTCCTCCGGCACGCTCGACAACTTCACTCCTCCGGGCGGACCCGGCGTGCGAGTGGACACCTTCGGTACGGTCGGACTCTCGCCGAGTGCGCGTTACGATTCGCTGCTGGCGAAGGTCGTCACCCACACGCGTCGATCGGATTTTCCTGCCGCTGTGCGCAAGTCGATTGCTGCTTTGAGTGAGTTCACTATCGACGGCGTGGCGACCAACCTCGAATTCCTGCAGGCAATACTGTCGGACAAGGACTTCCGCGACGGCCTGGTCGACGTCGACTGGTTGGGTTCTCGATTGGCGGAGCTCGTTCCCGAAGCGGACCCACAAACACCCTCCGCGAGTGTGGACATCGCGCCGGACGAGGACGTGGTTCGTGCGCAGATGGCGGGAATCGTCGTCGAACTTGCCGCAGTCGGTGACGGCGTCCATGCGGGTGGCCAGGTTGCCGTCCTCGAAGCGATGAAAATGCAGCATGTTCTCTCGGCGCCCGGTGACCTCGAAGTGGTCCGGGTTCTGTCGTCGCCGGGGAGATCGGTGAGTGCGGGCGAACCGTTGCTCGTCGTCCGTAGCGCGAGCGCGGGATCGAAGCTCGCCGAGGTCGACGAGGTGGACCTCGACGACGTACGTCCCGATCTGGCGGAGATCATCGCTCGCCACGAGGTGACCCTGGACGCGGCGCGGCCCGCGGCAGTGGCGAAGCGCCACAAGCTGGGGCGGCGGACTGCTCGCGAGAACGTCTACGACCTGGTCGACGACGACAGCCTGGTCGAGTACGGCGCTCTCGCACTGGCTGCGCAGCGCAGTCGGCGAAGCGAGGAAGACTTGATCGCCAACACTCCTGCTGACGGTCTGATCGGCGGAGTGGCGACCATCAGCGGCGGCGAGAGCGTCGTGATCTCGTACGACTACTCGGTGCTCGCCGGTACCCAGGGCATGCGCAATCACGCCAAGACCGACCGCCTGCTCGAGATCGCCGATCGCAAGCGAGTTCCGGTAGTGCTGTTCGCGGAAGGCGGCGGTGGTCGCCCCGGTGACACCGATGCAGGGGCGGGAGCGGGCCTGGAACTGGGAACCTTCCGTGCCATGGCGGCGCTGAGCGGCCGCGTACCCATGGTCGCTGTCGTGTCCGGCCGCTGCTTCGCGGGCAACGCGGCCCTGGCCGGCGCCTGCGACGTACTGATCGCGACGCCCGACGCCAACATCGGCATGGGCGGCCCTGCCATGGTCGAGGGCGGCGGGCTCGGAAACTTCCGCCCCGAGGACATCGGCCCCATCGACGTGCAGCGCCGTAACGGCGTCGTACACCTGGTGGCTGACGACGACGCTCATGCGGTGGCGCTGGCCAAGCAGTACCTCGGCTACTTCCAGGGTGCGAGCGGAGAGTGGACGGCTCCGGATCCGCGGCTCTCGCGGCATGTGGTGCCGGAGAATCGCCTGCGCTCGTACGACGTTCGTGGAGCGATCGACGCAATCGCGGACGTCGACAGCGTCCTGGAACTGCGTCGAGACTACGGACGCGGTGTAGTCACCGCACTCGTTCGTGTCGAAGGAGTTCCGTACGGTGTGCTGGCGAACAGCAGCGAGCATCTCGGCGGCGCGATCGACGCGGAAGCCTCGGACAAGGCTTCGGATTTCCTGGAACTGCTCGAAGCGCACCGCATTCCTCTGGTGACCCTCTGCGACACACCGGGATTCATGGTGGGCCCGGATTCGGAGGAGGAGGCGACGGTTCGAAGGTTCGGCAGGTTCTTCGTTGCCGGTGCTCGCCTCACCGTGCCGTTCGGAACGATCATCCTGCGCAAGGGTTACGGGTTGGGCGCCATGGCAATGGCCGGTGGTTCCTTCCACGCCCCCGAGTTCACGGTCGCGTGGCCGACGGGCGAGATCGGGCCGATGGGTCTGGAAGGTGCTGTGCGTCTCGGTTTCCGCAAGGAACTCGAATCCGTCGAAGATCCGGTGGCTCGGGAAACTCTGTTCGGTCAGTTCGTGGAACTGGCCTACGCACAGGGCAAGGCGCTGATGGCGGCGACCACGTTCGAACTGGACGACGTCATCGACCCGGCCGACACCCGCGCCTGGATCAGGCAGCTCGGCAGAAACAGTTGAGATCCTGCTGATTCGAGCTGTTGCCGCACGTGGGCAGGGCAACTAGCCTTGCCCACGTGTCGGCTGCGCGAGATAACGTCCTGATCATTCATTGGCACGACCTGGGCCGACACCTCGCGAGTTACGGTGTCGCCGGGGTCAACAGCCCCAACCTGGACCGGCTGGCGGCAGAGGGCATCCGGTTCACCGACGCACACGCGACGGCGCCGCTGTGCTCACCTTCGCGCGGTTCTCTCTTCTCGGGCAGGTATCCGCACAACAACGGTCTGATCGGGTTGGCGCACCACGGCTGGGAGTACCACGCTGAGGTGCAGACGCTTCCGCAGATCCTCTCCGACAACGGTTGGTACACCTCGCTCTTCGGCATGCAGCACGAGACTGCGTACCCGAAGCGACTTGGCTATCACGAGTACGACGTCACGAACTCGTTCTGCGACTACGTGGTTCCGCGTGCCCAGAACTGGCTACGACGTTTCCCGCCCGAGCCTTTCCTTCTCACCACGGGGTTCTTCGAAACGCATCGGCCGTACCCGGCCGATCGCTATACCCCGGCGGACACCGCAGCGCTGGAGGTGCCCGGATATCTTCCCGACGTGCCGCAGGTACGCGAGGACCTGGCCGAATTCCACGGCAGCGTAGAGGTAGCCGACGCCGCGGTGGGTGATCTGCTCGGGACGCTCGAGGAAGAGGGGCTCGACGAGAACACGTGGGTCTTCTTCCTCACCGATCACGGCGCCGCGTTCCCACGTGCCAAGTCGACGCTCTACGCACCGGGCACCGGGATTGCGTTGATCGCTCGGCCTCCGGCTCGGTATCGCAGTGGCGGAAAGGAATACGAGACACTGTTCAGCGGTGTGGATCTTGTTCCGACCATTCTCGATCTCCTCGGTATCGATGTCCCCACCGAGGTGGAAGGGCGCTCGCACGCCGATGCCCTCGTCGATCGTGGAACCGAGCCGTCCGAACCTGTCCGAACCTCCTTGTTCACGGAGAAGACCTTTCACGACAGTTTCGATCCCATTCGCGCGGTGCGCACCAAGGACTACAGCTACATCGAGAACTACGCCGTCCGCCCCGCTCTGGATCTACCGCTCGACATCGAGGACAGTCTTTCCGGAAAGGCGCTCGGCACCGAGCATCTGGCGGTACGCGCACCCCGGGAGCTGTACGACCTCCGTGCCGACCCCGACGAGAAGATCAATCTGATCGATCGACCGGAAGTCTCGGCAATACAGGCGGAATTGTCCTCGCAGCTTCACACGTGGCGCGCCGAAACGGATGATCGTCTCCCGGACGAGGCATTGGGAAGCGCGATGGCGGTGCATCGCATGGCGGCGTACCTCGAGAAGATCGGTGTCCGACCCAACGTGCGGTCCGCCTACAGTGCGGACCGCGGTTACCTCGAGTCGGACACCGAAAACCCCTAGGGCCTACCGGTTTCGCGCTCCTCCAACAATGCGATGACCCGCCCGACCAGTTCGTTGATGTCAGCGCCTGTCGTGTCGAAAGCCAGGTCCGGGTCCTCCGGAGTCTCGTACGGTGCGTCGATTCCGGTGAGCCCCTTCAGTTCACCGGCCCGCGCACGCGCGTACAGGCCCTTGGGATCTCGGCGTTCGCATTCTTCGACGGGAGTGGTGACGGCAACTTCGAGGAAGGTGAGCCCGGCAGCTTCGTTGAGAGCACGCGCAATTGCTCGATCCGAACGCAGCGGTGAGACCATCGACGCGATGGCCACGACGCCGGCATCGGCGAACAGCCGAGTGAGATGCCCGACGCGCCGGATGTTCTCGGCCCGGTCTCCCGGCGAGAACCCGAGATCGTCGGAGATACCGTGGCGGACGTTGTCACCGTCCAGGAGATACGCGGTGCGTCCCGCGTCGACCAGCGCACGTTCGACAGCCACGGCGACGGTGGATTTTCCGGAGGCAGGCAGGCCGGTCAACCAGATCGTCGCGCCCTTCTGGGTCGTCGACGCCCACCGCCGCTGACGTTCGAGTGAAGACGGATGCCACTTGATGTCGTTGCGGGTCTGCTCACCGGGAACGACAACGCGTGGCTCGAGAATGGTGCCGGCGCCGACGGTGTCGTTGCTCTGCTCGTCGATCAGAATGAAAGCGCCGGAGTCCCGATTGTGGTCGTAGGTGTCGGCGACCACCACGGAACTGGTTCGGAGCGTGACCGTTCCGATGTCGTTGAGCCCCAGTTCGACTGGGCTGTCCTGCTCGTCGAGCGTCTCGGGGTCGAGTCGGGTGTGCAGTTCTTGAACCGTCGCGCGCACGGTCCGGGACGTGTGTTTGAGTGCTATCCGATCGCCGGCTCGCAATGGAGTGTTCGACAACCAGCAGATCGTGGCTTCGAGTTCTCGGGCCAGAACCGGCAAATGGGCCTGCGCACCGCCGCTGACCAGAACGTCGCCACGTCCGACGTCGATGTCGTCGGCCAGTTCCACCGAAACCGACAG
Organism: Rhodococcus sp. AQ5-07; assembly: GCF_009707305.1. Taxonomy (NCBI): domain Bacteria; kingdom Bacillati; phylum Actinomycetota; class Actinomycetes; order Mycobacteriales; family Nocardiaceae; genus Rhodococcus; species Rhodococcus sp. AQ5-07. The sequence continues at coordinate 4,937,236 of NZ_CP046099.1, forward strand.
TGGTGCAACGGCAGTACTGCGGTTGTCGTCGAGGGTGTCCAGGCTGATCACGGTGCTCTTCGATCCGGACGGCAGTACCACTACCTCGTCTCCGACGCTCAGTGTGCCCGCCGAAATTCGGCCGGTGTACCGGCGCCGATTCTGCGGATCGGGGCGCGAAACCCACTGCACGGGAAGCCGAAGTTCCTCGATGTGGGTCGCGGGCGCATGGAGTTCGACGCCTTCGAGATATTCGAGAAGTGTCGGCCCGTTGTACCACTCGGTGTTCTCCGAGCGGGTCACGACATTGTCGCCGGCTTTCGCGGAGACGGGGATGGCAAGTACGTCGCCTCGCCCGAGCTGGCGTGCCAATACCCGCAATTCTTCCTGTACCTGCGCGAATCTCGCTTCGTCGAAGCCCACCAGATCGATCTTGTTCACCACGGCCACAAGGTTCGGAACACCAAGTAGCGCTGCGATTCTGGCGTGTCGACGCGTCTGACGCAGCACGCCGGTTCTCGCGTCGACCAGCAGGACCGCTACGTGGGCGTTGGACGCGCCGGTGAACATGTTGCGCGTGTAGCGCTCGTGTCCCGGGGTGTCGGCGAGTACGTAACTTCTGGTCGGAGTGGAGAAGAATCGGTACGCGACGTCGATCGTGATGCCCTGTTCGCGCTCGGCGCGCAATCCGTCGGAGAGTGCAGCCAGGTCGGCGACACCGTGCTCGTCGGTCACGGAATCGAGGTGATCGGTAGGCAGACTGTCGGTGTCGTGCAACAGTCGGCCGATCAGCGTGCTCTTGCCGTCGTCGACGCTACCCGCCGTGGCCAGCCGCAGGAGTTGGCGAGTGATGGTGGTGGTCATCAGAAGTAGCCCTCACGCTTTCGGTCTTCCATCGCGGCGACCGAGGTTCGGTCGTCTGCGCGAGTCTCGCCTCGTTCGGAAACCGTCGCGGCCGAGATCTCGGTGACGACGTCGTCGATGGTGGTGGCGTGCGATCGAACGGCGCCGGTGATGGTCAGATCGCCGACGGTTCGATAACGCACCCACTCGGTCGTTGCCGCGGCGTTCTCGGCGTCGGTGCTGAATTCCGAAGCAGCGAGGAGCATTCCGTCGCGCTCGAATACCCGCCGTTCGTGCGCGAAATAGATGGGCGGCAGTTCCAGTTCCTCCTGGGCTATGTAGCGCCAGATGTCGAGTTCTGTCCAGTTGCTCAGCGGGAAGACACGAACGGACTCTCCGCGTCTGATCCGACCGTTGTAGAGCGACCATGGTTCGGCCCGTTGCGCCCGAGGGTCCCACTGGCCGAACTCGTCACGGAAGCTCAGGACTCGTTCCTTGGCTCGCGCGCGTTCCTCGTCCCGGCGGGCGCCGCCGAATGCGGCGTCGAATCGCCCGCCTTCGAGAGCGTCGAGCAGAGTTCTGGTCTGCAGGCGGTTTCGCGATCCGCTGGTCTCGGTCGACTCCTGCACTCGACCCTGGTCGATCGAATCCTGAACGGAAGCAACCAGAAGTGTGTGCCCGCCCTCCTTGATTCGGCGGTCGCGAAATTCGATGACTTCCTCGAAATTGTGACCGGTGTCGACGTGAAGGACCGGGAAAGGGAGTGGGGAGGGTCGAAACGCCTTCTCGGCGAGTCGAAGCAGGACTATCGAGTCCTTGCCGGCTGAGAAGAGCAGTACCGGTCTTTCGAGTTCTGCCACCACCTCTCGAATGATGTGAACCGCTTCGGATTCGAGAACTCGGAGTTCGTCGACAACATCGGTGACGGTGCTCATGTGACGGGGTATCCGTTCTGTTCGGCGTCGATGCGATAACGCTGCACCCATTCGCGGGAGCGTCCGTCGCTCTGACGACGCAGCGGCGGTGGTGGGGCCAGTTGTCCGTCGAGACCGAGGGAAATGAGGGTTTTTGCGACCACGGACTGCGGGTCTTCGGTGAGATCGCGGAACCCGATCTCGATGGGGGAGATGTCCTCTTCCTCGAACCAGCGCTTCCACTGTCGTTCCTGCTCACCGAGAATCGTCACCAGGTGTGCGATTCCGAGCGCGTTGTACTGCGCACCGTCCGAGAGATTCGGTGGGGTCGCGTCGTCGCGCCAGACCTGCGTCTGCACGGCTCGCCACATCGATACAGCCTGAGCGACAACATCTTCTCGATAGACGTGGATGAACTGCAGGTCGTGATCGAGAGTGTCGTGGAGTGCGGAACGTAGATCTGTCCCACTGCGCCACGGCAATCCGGCTGCGCGATCGAGCAGGAGCGGTGTCTGATTCCACATCAGCTTGCCGCCCCAGACTCCGTTGGGTGTTCGGCCGAGTTCGAGAAGTTGTGTGCGCCACTGCTCGGAGGTGCGGGTGTCCGGCGTACCCGGGTGGAACGGGGCGAGCAGACCCAAGACGGACTCGTCCGTGACGTCTTCGAACCACTGCCTCGGTTGCGGCGAACGCGAGGTCTCGGGGAGGTACTGGAAGAACTCTTCCGGCTCACCCGCGACCCCTGTTGCTCGCAGGGATTCGACCAGCAAAGTACTGCCACTGCGCTGCGAAGCGCAGACGAGAAACGAGCGTTGGGCCTCCGTCATGCGAGCAACGCTAAGGGTGGCCGGAAACCGCCGCAAGCTGGGAAAATAAACTCACGTAGAGGTTAAATCTCGACGTGAAACGTTAAATGTGCGGGTCACGAAATCTTGTGCTGAGGCACGTCTTACGCAGTTGTCGCAAGGGCCGCGGCGAGCCCGAATGCGATGGCCATGAAGACAACTTCACCGATGGCGCGGCGCAGGGATCCGTCCGAACTCATGCGGTGTGCAGCACTTGCGACCACCCATGTCCGGCGCCACCACCATCCCAGTGCGACGAGCATTGCGATCGCCACGATCTTGGCGAGGATCACCCGGCCGTAAGCGGTGTCGTAGAAGGCGGAGAGCGAGTCGAGTCGCACGACGGCGTTGACGATACCGGTGACGACCAACGCGAGGACACATCGCCAGGCGAGGGCGGAGTACCTGGGCAACCAGATCGCCCAGGCACCGCGCGACGGTACGGCAAGCGCGAGTGCGGCGAGCACGCCGAACCACAAGGCCGCAGCGAGGACGTGAACGGCGTCGAGGATCGATCCGAAGCTCTGCTGCGCCATGTGCCCGGTGATCGGGCGGGCAGCGAGCGCCAACGCGGAGACGACCAATGCCGGTGCGACCGGCACCGTCTCGGGATTGGTGAACCCGTAGATGCCGTAACAGACCACGGCAAACGCGCACGCGATGATCGCGACACCGACGCGGCCGACGTTGACCTCGGAGACGAATGCGCCGAAGTGCCCGATGGTCAGTGAGGTGACCGGGGCGCCGTCTGCCGCTGCGGCATTGAGCACGAGGAGCGTGATCTCGGCGACGAGCCAAACCGCTGCCGCCGCGGTGAGCTGAGTCCACATGATCGCGGGGGTTGTTGCCGGACGGCGTTCACTGCGGCCCATCCAGGCAAGCGTCGCGATGCCGAGCGTCAACGAGCCGCATCCGATCGCGAGAACGCGGACAGTGCTCGACGATTCGGGTCCCGACGGACTCGCGAGGCCCCAGGCGATGAGGACTCCCAGCAGAGCTGTGGGTACGGCAAACAGCAACCACCACCTGTTTGCCGTACCCGTCACGCGATCAGCTCGACTTCGGCTTACGCAGCACGAAGAACAGCGCACCGCCGAACACGACGACGCCGGCGACGATGAAGATCCACACCGGCATGCTGCCGGACTCCGACTCACCCGTACTCGACGCGGCGGCAGCGCCGGGAGTGCCCGACCCCGCCTCGGTGAGGGTGAAGGTCAGTGTTCCGTTGACGGGGTGACCGTCGGCGGAAGTGACGCGGTACGCGATGGTGTAGACGCCGGTCGGCCCGAGATCGCCGAGGTCTGCACTGACAGTGGGTCCTTCGACGGACGGATCGCTCTTGGTCCAGAGGTTGCCGTCCGGGCCGGTGACCGTCAGTGCCGCGAACTGCGCCTGCAGAGCCTCGTTGAACGTGACCGAAACCTTGTCAGGCGCAACCTGAATGGACGCGCCGTTTTCCGGGTTGGAGCCGACAACCGCGGAGTGCGCACTGGCCGTGCCCATTCCGAGCATCGTGGCCAGCATCGCGAGCATGCCGACGGCGATGACCTTGATCCGGGTACTCATCAGCGCTTGCTCCTGACCAGTGCGCCGAGGCCGAGTGCAGCGCCCAAGGCGCCGAGCACCAGGCCGACGCCGCCGAGCCAGCGCGCGGTGTTGTCTGACGAAGAAGATTCGGAAGCAGCGGACGTCTCGGCAGTGTTATCGGCAGCAGGCGCTCCGTGAGCATCGCCGGTGGATGCGGCGAGAGTCAGCGTCGGCGCGGGCTTGTCCGGCTCGCTGCCGTCGGCAAGTTCTTCCTGATCCCAGTTGACGACGTTGCCGTCGCTGTACGTCTGCACGGCCTTGAACTCGACCTCTTCCTGCTCCGGCAGCGGGCCGGCGGAAAGAACGAACTGCTGGAACTGGCCGGGGGCGATTCCGACGCCGGGGTCGGCCGTCCAGGTCACGGACTTCGCGACCAGCGAGGTGGGGTCCTTCTCGACGACGGCGGTCCAACCGGGCATCGGTTCGGTGCGTGCCGACTTGAGGTCGGGGAGGGCCACCGTCAGCTTGGTGGTCGAAGCGGTGTCGGATTCGGTGGGCACGCGGAACGTGAGAACGGAGTATCCGCCCTGCGTAGCTCCTGGTGCGACGACGCTGACGTGTGCTGAAGCAATTCCGGCGGCCAGCAGCACAGCGCTGCCGGTAGCGACGGTCGTGACAACCGCACGCGAAATCAGGGTGTTCTTCATGTCGGGAAGTGTCCTCTTGGTCTGGTGAAGGGGTGGGGAGTTCTACGAATCTTCAGACCAGGGCAGGAGGACCGCGCCGCGAGATGCTGGCGCGAAGAAGGGCGTCGACGGGTCCGTGATGGATTCCGGTCGAGACGGTGTGGCCGCGGGAAGTGACGGCGGCGGGAGCCAGGGACGCCAGGACGACGTGGAGAGCGTGGGTGACAACGCGGTAGAGGCGCTCGGCGGCCAGGACCGCCACCGCACAGGCGACGGTGGCACCGGCGTGAGCACCGAGCATCACCAATCCCGGAGCGGGCGAATGAGCGTGCTCGGAGAGCGTCATGGTGGTGTGGGCGGCAAGCTGACCCAGGCCAAGAGCCACGATCAGGGCAGCGGGCCCCCGGGAGAGGGCGGGAAGGGTGGCCGTCACGGCGCCGACGGTTGCGCAGACGGCGAGCAGCAGGGTCAGCGACGACGACTGTGGCAGCTCGCCTCCGCCGATTCCATGCGCGGCGACAGCGAGAGCAGCCGAAGCGGAACCGACAGATATCCCCCGGAGGGTCGCGGTCTGCTCGGCTGCTCTCACTGGCGTTCTCAGGTCTAGCGCACGCCGAGACGTGCGAGCAGATCTGCTTCGACGCCGTCGAGTTCGGAAGAAATTGCCTGGTGAGCTGCCTTACGGCGAGCCTGAGGCATCTGCTCGGCAGCGCGAACTGCCGTGCTGAGATCGCCGAGGCGCTCACGGATGGCGGCGGCAAAACGCTGCGTCTCCGCATCGTCGGGCTTGCGGCTGAGGATCTCGGTGACCGAGCTCTCGGCGCCGGCGATACGAGCGCTCAACTTCGCGCCGTGACCGGTGTAGTCACCGAGCTGGTCGACGGCGATGCCCATCTTCTGCGCGCGCGTGGTGTCGAGCTGGGCGCGCACAGCCGTGGCAGCGCGGTAGGCGATCGGCAGGAGAACGGGGGCAAGCAGACGTGCCACACCCAGGTACTTACGCACCTTGGCGACAGTCAGGCCCTGATTCGCAGCGGCTTTCTCCTGCGCCTTCAGGGTCGCGATCTGCGCCTTTTCGATCTTGTGCTGTGACTCGATCTCGGCTTTCTCCAGCTTCTTGAGCGACTTGGTCTCGACCTTGTCGCGCTTACGCTGGCTCTTGGCGTTGAGCTTCGCCTCGACCTCAGCCTTGTGCTTGAGAGCCTTTGCCTCCGCCTTGCGGGTGGCACGAGACTTTCGCTTCTTGAACAACCCCATCGAAAAGGACCCCGTTTCCAGGTGTTTGTGTGTTGCCAGGTACCTGCGCTTCGGCTTCAGCCTAGGGGAGCACATAATCTTCGTCATCGTGTGTTCCGTTAACAACCCCGCGCCCCAGCTCCCGATCATCGATTCGGGGGCGTTGACCCGATGCCGTCATCGGGTGCGTCTGGACGGGTTGTTTCCCGGGAAATCGGCTTCGGAACCCGTCGACACCGGCGTCAAGCAGCGCCAGGATGCCGCGATCGCGAAGCGCGCGGAGATCGCCGAACTCGTGATCGGCGCTGCTCCCGAGCGTTGGGTGAAGATCAACCCCGATCAATCGGCGTCGGCTCAGGCTCGTGACACTCTTGCTGCCTGTGAGGCCGGCGCGGACCGGATCTGGGGCGCGGTCTTGCCCGTCGAGCGCGACACCGGACGCAAGGGCCGCTGCGAAATGCTCATCCGTGACGACGAGGGCGGCGGGTACATCCCCGTCATTGTCGTCAATCACAAGGTGACCGATCCCGGCCAGGGCGCGATCACCTCGGGGCTCTTCGAATGGGAGCCCGCGGTCGATCCCAAGCGCAAGGTCCGCAGTCAGGTCCGCGATCAGATGCGCGTCGCGCAGGTCTATCGGATGCTCGAGCGTCGTGGGCTGGCGAGCCCGTCGCTCACGGCAGGCGCGATCGGATACAACGGAGACTGCGTCCTCGTCCACGACCTCAGTGCGATTCTCGACGATTACGACGAGCGTTTCGCCGACCGTATCGCTGTTGCCCGCGGTGAGGTGCTGACGTCCCCTTCACAGGTGAGCGAGTGCAAGTCGTGCCCGTGGTGGACCGAATGCAAGCAGGAGTTGGTTCGCAACCGCGATGTCAGCCTGGTGGCTGTCGGATCGCGCGCGGAGCTTCTGCGCGACGTCGGCTGCAACACGATAGATCAGCTGGCCGCCTGGGACGGTGAGCCGCTCGAGGATTGGCCGCACGGAAATTTCGACGACGCAGTCGTGATCGCCAAGGCGTGGTTGGCAGATGCTCCGTTGGTGCGGCGGTTCGAGAAGATCTCGGTGACTCGGGCGGACATCGAGATCGACGTCGACATGGAGAGCTATCAGGAGCACGGCGCCTACCTGTGGGGAACGCTGCTCAATGTCGGTGGCTTCTCGATGTATCGAGGATTTGCGACGTGGGATCCGCTGCCGACGCGTGACGAGGCGCGGTCGTTCGCGGAGTTCTGGGGCTGGCTGATGGCGGAGCGTGCCGCAGCCGCTGCTTCGGGTAAAACCTTTGCCGCGTACTGCTATTCGCGTTCGGCCGAGGACAAGTGGTTGTTGGACTCGGCGCGCAGGTTTGCCGGTGAGCCCGGGATTCCGAGCAAGGACGAGATCCGCGAGTTCATCGACAGTCCGCAGTGGGTCGACATCTATCAAGCGGTGAGTGATCAGTTCATCTGCCCGAACGGCAAGGGACTCAAGAAGATTGCCCCCGTCGCCGGGTTCAACTGGCGTGACGCCGAAGCCGGTGGTGAAGCGTCGATGGCGTGGTACCGCGAGGCGGTCGGCTACGACGGTGAGCCGGACGAGACGCAGCGGACACGCATCCTGCAATACAACGAGGACGACGTCATTGCCACCAAGGTTCTACGTGAGTGGATGACGGACCGCGCGGAGAAGGAAATTCCGCTGGCTTCCGAGTTGTAGCGCCGATCCGTTCTGTCGCTATTGTCTGAAACATCCTATTTAACAGTGTATTTCAATTCGTAGTTTCTCGTCATCGTGTGTCCCGAGCCCGCATCCGCGCTACCTTCATCTGGTCGGCTCCACGATGGAGGGTGTTGCATGCTGAGCAGGCTGACTTCGAGTGCGAGCGACGCCGAACTGTCTGACGTCGAGCGGCGCGACCTCTTCGCACGCCAGATACTGCAGGTGACGACGGTCGCGCCACTGGCCAACATGGTCAATGTACTCAGCGTGTGCGCTTTGCTTGCGTACGTCATACCCCCCGGTCACAACGAGTTTCGGGCGATCTGGGGTTCTGCGGCCTTCTTGGTTGTCCTCAATTCGGTGCGCGTCTGGATACCGCGAGTCGTCCTGAAGGGCCGGTACACGCCCAAACATACGACGAGGTACGACTACTGGGCGCTCATGCTCGAGGTGATCCTGCTTGGGCTTCTGCTTGTCGTTCTCGCCGCCGCGATGCTTCCCGTGACGGACAACTCGCGAAAGCTTGTGCTTATAGCGACATTCGCCGGAGTCATGGGCGCCGGCGCCGTGGCATTGTCGACGGTTCGGTCGATAGCGGTAGCGTGGATTCTGGTGCACAGCATCGGATTGCTCGTCGTTATCCTGCCTAAGAGAACCACCGAATACACTGTCCTCTCGTTCCAGTTGGTCGTTTACTCGGTGACACTGATTATCGGCGTCGTGTACCTCTGGGCGTCGTTCCGAAGTCGTTGTCTTGCCGAGTTCGAGGCTGCTGCCGAGCGCCAGACGGTCAGTTTGCTTCTCGACGATTTCGAGGGCGGGTCTCGTGACTGGCTGTGGGAAGTCGACACCACCGGGACGTTGTCGCACACCTCCGCTCGGCTGTCGCAGATCTCGGGAGTCTCCGTCTCCGACCTGCGAACCCTGTCGCTGCGCGGATTGTTGGATCGGCTCGACGTCGGTTCGACGAAGAGTGGTCGAGCCGCGGTCCACGTCATCGGAGATCACCTCGACCGCCTCATGCCGTTTCGAGAGGTCGTCATTCCCGTTCGTGTCGGCGGCGTCGACCGATGGTGGTCTCTGTCGGGTCATCCCAGGCTTTCCGAGGCCATGGAGTTCGTGGGTTGGCGAGGCGTGGGCTCGGACATCACCGAGAAGTACAACTACGAGCGGCGAATTCTTTGGCTTGCTGCAACCGACGGACTGACCGGGCTCCCGAATCGCCGGACGTTCGGCACGGAGCTGTCCGACGCGCTCGGCGCTGTCCGGACCGGCGAGCAGGTTCTTGTCGGCATCCTCGACCTGGACAATTTCAAGTCGGTGAACGACACGTTAGGGCACCCCGTCGGCGACAAACTGTTGATTTCCGTTGCTGCACGGCTCAATCGGGTGGTCGACGGTGCCATGTGCGCCCGAATCGGTGGCGACGAATTCGGCGTCGTCTTGCGGGGAACAGGGGACGGCGGCGAGGTGTTTGCTCGCTATCTGGGTGCATTGCGTGAGCCGTTTTTCGTGCGGGGGAATCGCATCGAGGTTCGTGCATCGATCGGTTATGCCAGCTCACCGGCAGATTCCGAAGACGCGGACACGCTTGTCATGTCCGCCGACCTGGCGCTGTATGCCGCAAAATCCGCCGGCAAGAACCGGGTCGGAAGATACTCGCCGGTGCTGCGCGCGCGGGCCAGGGAACGAGCATCGGCCCTGCAAGAGCTTGGGCTCGCGATCGAGTCTCGGCAGTTCGAGCTGTACTACCAACCGCAGGTTCGTGCGGACACCGGCCGCGTCGAGGGTTTCGAGGCACTGCTGCGCTGGAATCATCCGGTGCGGGCAGTGCTTGCGCCGCGCATTTTCATCGATGTCGCGGAAGAGACGGGTTTGATTGTCCCGCTGGGGCTTCAGGTTTTACACATGGCCTGCGCCGAAGCGACGACCTGGCCCGATGACACCTATGTGACGGTGAACGTCTCTCCGGTGCAACTGATGTCGTCCGGCTTCGGATCAGCAGCCAACGATGCGCTGGAGGCATCCGGTCTGTCCAGCAAACGGCTTCAGCTGGAAATCACAGAGACGGGAGCGGTAGAGGAGCTTGCCGTCGCCGAGCTGGATCGCCTGCGTGCCACCGGAATTGCGATTGCCCTGGACGACTTCGGAACTGGCTATTCGTCTTTCGAGAGTTTGAAGAAACTGCCGTTGGACATTCTCAAGATCGACCGGTCGTTCATCACCGAACTGAGCGAGGGTGATTCGGCAGTTGTCACTTCGGTGGTCGAGGTGGCGAAGGCGCTCGGTATGCAGTCATTGGCGGAAGGCGTGGAGACGGCCGACCAATTGAGTCTCTTGCGTACCGCCGGTTGCGAATTGGTTCAGGGTTACTACGTCAGCCGACCGATGCCGGCGACGGAAGTGGCCGAGTACCTCAGCGCAACTGCCCAATCCAGCGGTGGGTATTTTCATTCGTTCTGACAACCGTGCGCCTTTATTAACCGCGGGCGGTTAATAAAGGCGCACAGCAGGGAAGTTAGCGCGGCGCCATGCGGAGAGCGCCGTCCATGCGGATGGTCTCGCCGTTGAGGTAGTCGTGCTCGACGATCATCTGCGCGAGCTGCGCGTACTCGGACGGCTGGCCCAGGCGGGACGGGAACGGAACGCCGGCCTCCAGGCCCTTGCGGTACTCGTCGGTGACGCCTGCGAGCATCGGGGTGTCGATGATGCCGGGGGCGATGGTGTTGACGCGGATGCCGAACTGCGCGAGGTCACGGGCAGCCGGAACAGTCATGCCGTGCACGCCGCCCTTGGAAGCGGAGTACGCGATCTGGCCGATCTGTCCTTCGAAGGCAGCAACGGAAGCGGTGTTGATGACGACGCCACGCTGGCCGGACTCGTCGACGGCCTCGGTCTTGGAGATGGCGTCGGCCGCGAGGCGCATGACGTTGAAGGTGCCGAGCAGGTTGACGGTGATGACCGTGCGGAACAGCTCGAGGTCGTGCGGACCCTTCTTGGACAGGATGCGTCCGGCCCAGCCGACACCGGCACAGTTGACGACGATACGCAGCGGGGAGCCCGACTCGACGATCTGGTTGATCGCTGCTTCGACGTCTTCGCCGCTGGTCACGTCGGTGGGGATGAGGGTGACGCCGGCGGGGACGTTGTCGCCTGCGCGCTCGATCGACGCGGGCAGATCCAGGCCGAAGACGGTAGCGCCGGCGTCGGCGAGGCGCTTGGCTGTTGCGGCGCCGAGGCCTGATGCCGCTCCGGTGACCAGTGCTGCGGTTCCCTTGATTTCCACTTCGTGTGCTCCTCGAGTTAGCGATCGGTAAGGCGGTGGTGCGTGTCGAGAACCATAACGCGAGGGTGTATGTGAGGGCGAACGCGCGAGACCCGCGTAGGGCTGGGTACCTTGGACGCGAGGTCTGAGAGCAAAGCACCGGACGAGAGGGGACCTGCGTGAGCAAGGCGCCTGTGCGTCCCGCCGCTTCTGTCGAGAATTTCGAGCGGTTGCAGCGCGACCCGCTCTTCGAAGATCTTGCCGAGCTGATTGCCGAGGTTCTCTCCTACGCGTTCGACGCTCCGGCCGCCGTCGAGATCGAACAGTGGACGATCAGTTGCCTGCCGTCGACAAATCGATCGGCGGAGCGCCATCGCTTGTTCACACTCAACATCGGTCCGATGGAGATTCTGAGCGTCGAGTGCCATCTGGTCGGCGGTAAGCCGATCGAGCACGTCATGTCCGTGTACGTATCCAGTTCGGCACTGGAATCGCGAACCGGCTGCAGCATCGAAGAACTCGATGCCAAGCACGATCTGGTCGCCATCAGACGCACCGAGTTGGCGTCCGCCGACGGCGACGGGACCGTGATCGACTGCAGTCTCGAGGACTCGGATGCGTTGGAACAGTTCGCCCTACTGCCTGTCGATGTGACGACGGTACGTCCACTCGCGGAGCATCTTGTTGCCAAGGGCAAGGGCCCATTTCGGCAATATCACAACTCCGGGTTCGCCAAATATGTACTGGAAAGGTCGCTCGACCATGGTTGATCAGTTGCCCATCCGCCTCCCGCGTGTGCTGCGAGACGGGGACGATGCCGGCGCGGTCGACGTGCTGCAGGAATACTTCACGAGGCCGCTCCGAAAGACGGGCTATCTCCGTACCGGTGCGCTGTGGGATTCCTGGGATCCCAGTGGCAACCGCGATCGTGATGCGAACATCTTTACCGCGGAAGATCTTGTTGCGGTGACGCTTCTGTCGGTTCAGGTTCCGGCGCAAGGGGCCTTCTTCCTACTCGGGGAGAACAATGCCGAACTGAACCGACTCCTGGCCGACGTGGGCCCCGATCGCGATCTGTCGAACGAACCCGATCCCTTCACTCCGGAATCTCCGGTGTGGCGGTTGGAGACGGCGCTTCGAGAGATTCACGGCGTCGGGCGAACCATGGCGTCCAAACTGATCGCACGCAAGCGTCCGCGGCTCTACCCGATCTACGACGACGTCATCGGGCGGGAGTTGGGAACGAAGGCTGCCCATGTGGAACCGGTACGAGAGGCCTTGCACGACGGAGAATTACACGTGCGATTGCTCGACTTGCGAGTTCGGGCCGGACTGGACGATGCCATTCCGGCGATCCGGGTGCTGGATGTGCTCGCCTGGATGCAGGGTAAGGGATACAAACCGGCACTCTAGCTTTCTTGTCGGTGGGCAGGTCTAGTGTCGAATGTATGTTCGATAATGGATCGACGGGCGGTGTGGGGGCAGTCGTAGATGACGGCCGTCCTGTCGTCGATCCACTCGTGCTGCCGGACATGCTCTTTGCAACGGCGCAGAGCGAGAACATGCTGGCCGCACAGAAGGTGCTCGGTGCATCCATGTTGTCGGAGTCGAGATTCAATGCGGAACTCGACGTGTCCGGTGATGTCGACAAGGCGTGGCGGATCGCGTGCAACGAGATCGCGGTCATGCTCACGTGTTCGCGGCGCACAGCCGAAGTTCACATCGAGATCGGTGACGCCTTGCGCGAGTTCCTTCCGCTCACCAAGGCCGCATTTGCTGCCGGCGAGCTGGACTATGCGCGTGTGCGCAAGATTGTCGACGGGCTCACCGGGGCCGACCCCGAGGCGATCGCAGCACTCGAGCGCCGAGTACTTGCCTCCGCGCACCGTCTTCCGCCCGGGCAACTCGAGCGCGACATCGAACGTCAGCTCTTTGCCTACGATCCGGATGCTGCCGCCGAACGTCGCCGGAAAATGCTAAAACACCGCGATGTTCGCACGCGTGCAGACCGTCACGGACTCGCCCAGTTGCAGGCAACACTCAGCGCGAACGAGGCTGTCGAAGCGCTTGGCCTGATCAACGAGGCCGCCGGAAGCGTCTGCAACCACGATCCTCGGAATGCCTCGACGCGCCGGGCCGACGCGTTGGTCGCTCTCCTGCACGGCGAACAGGGGCTGACTTGCCAGTGTGGCAGCGAAACGTGCGAGGCAGTATCCCCAGCAGCTCGATCAACTGCGCCCTCACGTCGGAAGCCGTTGCTGCACATCGTGTGCGATCTGGCGACGCTCCTCGGGTTGACGTCAGATCCCGCGAGTATCGACGGGTACGGGCCAATCGATCCCGACTTTGCTCGCGAGCTTGCCGCCGATTCCACTTGGCAGGCACTGTTTGTCGACTTTCGCTCTCAGGCCGCCGGGAATCGACCGCGTCGGCGACATGCTCCGACTGTCCTGCCGCTTGTCACCCGACGTGATCGCCTGAGTCGCGAACCGAAAGGCTGCGGAGATCGGATTCGGGCGATGCAACGGTTGGTCGCGCGAGCCCCGGACATAGTTCGAAGATCGGATGGGCATGGCGCCCAGCCCGATCCACCTCCCGGCGCGCTGACCTATGCTCCGGGAGCGGCTCTGGCCGCATTGGTGCGGGCCGTCGACGGTCACTGCCGGTTCCCTGGTTGTTCGGTGCCCGCGAACAGGTGCCAACTCGACCACATCACCGAATTCGATCCTTCCGATCCGAGACGCGGTGGGTGGACCATTGCGAGCAACCTCCAATGCCTGTGTCGCCATCACCATCAGGTGAAGACCTACAGGTTGTGGACACCAGTGATGCTGGAGGACCGTGCTATTCACTGGACCGACAGCACCAGCGGGTTGACGGCTGTCACGGTTCCGGAGAGGCGCTGACTTCGAAGATGGTCTCCAGACCGTCTTCTTCGTCCCACTGCTCACCGACTTCGTTGAAACCGTACTGGCTGATCAGATTTCGCGATGCGATGTTGTCCGGGCTGATGGTCGCTCGAACGATGTGCACTTCGGATTGGCGACTCGCGACGTCGAGAAGTATCTCGAGGGCAGTTCGAGCGTAGCCCAGTCGCCGGAATTCCGGATCGATGCGATATCCGATCTCCACCATCCCGCGCGCATCGGGGCGACCGTGGAATCCGGCCAACCCCACCGGCGTCGAGGTGCGGGCATCGACGGCGATGCGGGTGATCCACGCGCTGTCGAGTGGGTTCCCGGTTATCTGCTTGCTCCGGTAGCGCCACAAGCCCTGGCATTCTTCGCCGAGGAGATACGGGGTCAGGAGGTTGGGTTCGAGTTCCATTGCGAGAGTGGCGTTGTCTTCACCCAGTGCGTGGAGGGCGAGTGGTGGAACCCGGATCAGTTGAAGTCCACGTCCGTCGAGTGCCCAGGGTAGTTCGGTGACTGTCACAGGTCGGCGATCGGAGTCGACAGAGTTATGTCGACGCCGATGCTCCGAAGATTGCCGTCCAGAACCTGCCAGATGGAGCGCCCGAGGAACTCGGCCAATTCCGCACTGGTCACATCGGAACCCGGCTGGCTGAGCCAACGGTTGACGCTGACGTCGACCAATCCGATGACGCCGAAAGCCAAGGGCTCCGCCATCTTCGACGATTTCCCGCGGCTGGCGAGGATCGCACCCAACAGGTTCCCCAATTGCACGGCGATGGCCGTCTTGGTTCCGGTCACCACTTTCGAACCGGTGGCCCGCGTGCTCGGCGAGCCCTTGCCTAAAAAGTGGTGCAGTCGTGGGTATTTCACAATCCACTGGAGGTAGGTCTCGACTGCCCGTGAGATAGCCTCGCCGACCGTACCCTGCGGCGTGAGGGTGGGTGTCAGGTCGGTCATCATCATCTCGAGGATGCGAACTCGCAGCTGCTCGTCGAGGTCGGCTCGATCCTTGAAGATCCGGTAGACAACGGAACGGGGGACGTCAGCGCGCTCGGCGATCTGCTGGACGCCGACGTCGGCGCCACCTTCGTTGACTGCATCGAGTGCTGCGTCGAGGATCCGCGCTTTGCGCTGCTCCTTGTGATCGTTCCAGCGAGTGCTGCGCCCGTCGGGCTGCGCCGACTCGGCTGTTTTTGTCATAAATCGAACGATACTCACCCCGCCATTGACTGGACAAGATGTCTCACATACTTTGGTGGGACAGCGTGTCACACACAGATACCGTTCTCTTCAGGAGTGGCAATGAGTAACAGGGTTTTTGTCGTCGGCGTCGGCATGACGAAGTTCGAGAAGCCGGGAGCCCGCGAGTGGGACTACCCCGACATGGCACGCGAGTCGGGTACCAAGGCGCTCGAAGACGCGGGTATCGACTACACCGAGGTCGAGCAGGCATACGTCGGCTACGTCTACGGCGAGTCCACCGCAGGTCAGCGGGCTGTCTACGAGCTGGGTCTGACGGGCATCCCCATCGTCAACGTCAACAACAACTGTTCGACGGGATCGACCGCGCTCTACCTCGCCACGCAGGCAGTCAAGAGTGGTCAGGCCGACTGCGTACTGGCGCTGGGCTTCGAGAAGATGCAGTCCGGGTCCCTCGGATCCACCTACGACGACCGTGAACAGCCACTCATGCGGCACCTCCTCGCTCTCGCCGAGCTGCAGGAGTTCGCGATGCCGCCCGCTCCGTACATGTTCGGCGCGGCCGGCGTCGAGCACATGGAACGCTTCGGAACCACTGCAGAGCAGTTCGCGAAGATCGCCGTCAAGAACCACAAGCACTCACTGAACAACCCGTACGCGCAGTTCCAGGACGAGTACACCCTCGAGCAGATCCTCGAAGCACGCCAGATCCACGGGCCGCTCACCAAGCTCCAGTGCTCGCCTACCTCGGACGGATCCGGCGCGGCGATCATCGCCAGCGAAGCATTCGTCGAGAAGCACGGGCTCACTGCTCAGGCGATCGAGATCGTCGGGCAGGCCATGGTCACCGACATGAACAGCACCTTCGAGGACAAAAGCGCGATCAGTCTCGTCGGCGCGGACATGACCCGTAAGGCCGCTGAGAAGGTGTACGCGCAGGCCGGGATCACCGCCGACGACGTCGACGTCATCGAACTCCACGACTGCTTCTCCACCAACGAGTTGCTGACCTACGAGGCGCTCGGACTGTGCGCAGAAGGTGACGGCGGCAAGCTCGTCGACGCCGACGACACCACCTACGGCGGACGCTGGGTGGTCAACCCGTCCGGCGGCCTCATCTCCAAGGGTCACCCCCTCGGCGCAACCGGCCTTGCCCAGTGCGCCGAACTCACCTGGCAGCTCCGCGGAACCGCCGACAAGCGTCAGGTCGACGGCGCGAAGGTCGCGCTCCAGCACAACATCGGACTCGGCGGCGCAGTTGTCGTGACCGCATACAAGCCCTACGCACGCTGAATCACACCCACAACCCGCCAGCTACCCACTAGGAGTTTCATCATGGCTTCCGTTTCCGTCTCCGCTGTACTGCCCGCATCCCCCGAGAAGACCTGGGATGCGCTCTCCGACCTGTCTCGCTGGGAAGAGTGGCTCACCATTCACCAGGGCTGGAAGAGTGAACTCCCCACCCAGGTTGCGTTGGGCGCCAAGTTCACCGAGGTCGTCTCCGTGATGGGTATGGCAAACAAGATCGAGTGGACCGTCGAAGAGGTCGAGGTTCCGAAGATGGTCAAGATTGCCGGTACCGGAATGGCCGGCGTCACCGTCGAATTCGTTCTCTCGGTCGAGGCCGACGGTGCCGGTTCGAAGGCAACCGTCGACGCCAGCTTCAAGGGCACCATGATCGTCGGGCCGATCGGCAAGGCAGTAGCCAAGAACGCCAAGGCTGATCTCGAGGCCTCGCTGGCCAAGTTCGCCGAGCTGGTCGGGTAACGGCTCAATGACGACACCGAAGACCAACGCGGTCGAATTCGATACGTCCGGGCTGGACGTATGGACCGATCCGGAGCACTTCGAGGTGACAGCCGAGCGCATCGCTGAATACGCGGCTGCCACCAACGATCCCATCGAGCGACACCTGAAGGGCGAGATCGCTCCACCGGTCTTCGCGGTGGTACCCGTCTTCATGTCGATGGCACCCGCTGCGCTGTCGGTGGCGCCGGTCGAACTGCTGATGAAGCTCGTTCACGGTGAGCAGGACTTCCTGTTCCACCGTCCGATCTACCCCGGTGACCATCTGGTCGCTCGCGCCAAGCCCATCGGATTCGAGGGCCGGGACAACGGCTCCACCGTCGTCATCTACGTCGAAACCAAAACCGACAAGGGTGAATTGGTCAACGAGCAGTGGATGACGGCCTTCTTCCGCAAGGTCGACGCAGGCCCAGGCCTGGGTGAGAAGGCTCCCGAACACCGATTCGACGACGCTCTTCGCGCTGGTAGTCCCGCAGCGGTGGTGAACCAGCATATCGACGAGGACCAGACATTCCGGTACTCACCGGCTTCCGGCGATCCGATGCCGATCCACCTCGACGAGGAGATCGCTCGGATGTCCGGTCTCCCCGGAATCATCAACCACGGACTGTGCACGATGGCGTTCACGTCGTGGGGAGCCCTGACCGAACTGGCAGGCGGCGAGACCGAGCGGTTGCGCCGTCTCGCAGTGCGATTCGCGAAACCCGTACTCCCGACACAGGACATCGAGACGGTGTTCCACAAGTCGGGTTCGGCAGACGGAGCCACGTCGTACTCGTACGAAACCAGCGCGGTCGGTGACCTCGTCATCAAGGACGGCCTCGCGGTCATCGCCGACAAATGAGTCTTCATGTCCGACAACTGAACTGATGGGAATCTGAACTGATGGGAAGTCTCGACGGTCGCGTAGCGATCATCACCGGAGCAGGACGCGGCATCGGCCGTGAGCATGCGCTGCTCTTCGCTCGTGAGGGTGCGAGCGTCGTGGTCAACGATCTCGGCGGAGCAAACGACGGTTCCGGTGCAGATGCCGGCCCCGCGCAGCAGGTAGTCGACGAGATCGTCGCTGCAGGCGGCAAGGCTGTTGCCAACACCGACAACATCGCCACCTGGGACGGCGCCGAGGGCCTTGTCAAGCAGGCCGTCAGCGAGTTCGGCCGACTCGACGTACTGGTCAACAACGCCGGCATTCTTCGTGACGCCTTCATCGCCGGTATGGACGAGAGCCAGTGGGACGCAGTCATTGCCGTGCACCTCAAGGGTCACGCGGCGACGCTGCACCACGCTGCCGCGTACTGGAAGGACCAGAGCAAGGCAGGCGAGACCGTCAACGCTTCGGTCATCAACACCGCTTCGGCTTCGGGTACCTTCATGCCCAACGCGGGCCAGGGCAACTACGGCGCCGCCAAGGCGGGCATCGCAGCCCTGACTCTGGTGGCCGCTGACGAGCTCGATCGATACGGCGTACGTGTCAACGCTATTGCGCCGATCGCGCGTACTCGGCTGACGCTGGCGACACCCGGTATGGGCGCGTTGTTCGCCGCCGAGGTCCCCGAGGGTGAGTTCGACGCGTTTGCGCCGTCCAACATCTCCCCGCTGGTGGCCTATCTTGCGGCAGCGGATTGCAAGCTGACCGGCAAGGTGTATGCCGTTCAGGGTGGGGCCATCACGGAACTCGCCGGCTGGCACGGTGTGAACACCATCGAGAGCGAGGGTCCCTGGACCACCGCCGACCTCGCAGAACGTCTGTAAGCGCATGGCACGCAACGCATACGAACTCGGCCTCGGGCTGAGTGAGGAGCACACCGCACTCGCAGATTCGGTGCGGTCATTCGCCGAGCGCACCATCACTACCGAGCAGGTGCGCGCGGCGGTGGAGTCGAGGACCGAGGACAAGTTCCCCGAGTTCTGGACGGCACTGGTCGGGCAAGACCTTCTCGGGCTCGCGGTTCCGGAAGAACAGGGTGGTCACGGCGCCGGTCTGCTGACCTTGGCGGTGGCACTGGAAGCATTGGGCCGCACTGTCTCTCCCGGCCCGTTTGTTCCGACGGTATTGGCAAGCGCCGTTCTCGGCGCCGCTGATTCCAAGGCGGGACCCGAGTTCCTGCCGGGCCTGATCGACGGAAGTCGTACGGCAGCAGTCGCCTTGGGTGCACCGTTGACGGCCGAGTCGTCGGACGGCGGATACAAGATCACGGGCGCACTCGACGGTGTGCTCGGCGGTGAACATGCCGACGTGCTGCTGGTCCCGATCCAGTTGCCCGAGGGTGTCCGCTACGCGGTGCTCGAGAGCAGCGCAGTCGCGATCACCGTGCAGGACAGCATCGACGTGCTGCGCGGCAGTGCGCGGATCGAAGCTGACAATGTTCAGATCAGCGCCGAACGGATACTCGACGGTCTCACCGAGGCGCGGGTACGGTCCATTGCCGCAGTCGTTCTCGGTGCCGAAGACGTCGGCGTCATGTCCTGGTGTGTTTCCACTGCGTCGGAGTACGCCAAGACACGCGTGCAGTTCGGGCGACCGATCGGTCAGTTCCAGGGCGTCAAGCACAAGTGTGCGCAGATGGGCATTGCGCTCGAGCAGGCACGCGCCGTTGTGTGGGATGCGGCAAGCGCATTGGACAAGGGCGACGACACGGCAGATTTTGCCGCCGATATCGCCGCAGTCATCGTGCCGGACGCCGCAGTGCAGGTAGCGCAGGATTGTGTGCAGGTCCACGGCGGCATCGGATTCACGTGGGAGCACGACGCCCACCTGTACTACCGTCGCGCGCTCTCGATCCGCGGCATTCTCGGTACTCGCGAGGATCGCGCCAATCGTGTTGCGCAGCAGGCACTTGACGGTGTCAGCCGGGCTTCGGTTCTCGAACTGCCGCCCGAGGCAGAGGAGATCCGCGGCGGCATCGCGGCCGAGCTGGCCAAGTTGGTCGAGCTCGACGAGGACGACCAGCTCATCGCGCTCGGCGACGGCGGCTGGGTTCAGCCTCACCTGCCGAAGCCGTACGGGCGCAGCGCCGCTCCGCTCGAGCAGATCGTCATCTCCCAGGAGATCAAGGCTGCGGGTATCTCGATGCCGCAGCTCCTGATGGGCACGTGGGCCGTGCAGGCCGTCGTAGCGCATGGTTCGGACAAGCAGAAGCAGGAATTGGCAATACCGACCCTGCAGGGTGAGCTTGTGTGGTGCCAGCTCTTCAGTGAGCCCGGTGCTGGTTCCGACCTCGCGTCATTGTCCACGAAGGCCGAAAAGGTCGACGGCGGTTGGAAGATCACCGGTCAGAAGATCTGGACCACGGTTGCGCAGTTCTCCGACTGGGCAATGCTGATCGCCCGTACGGACGCCACCAAGCCGAAGCATCAGGGCATCACCTACTTCGTGCTCGATATGTCGACACCGGGCATCACCGTCCGCCCGCTGCGTGAGATGACGGGTTCGGCGTTGTTCAACGAGGTGTTCCTCGACGACGTGTTCATCCCCGACGAGAACGTGGTCGGCGAGGTCAACGACGGCTGGAACGTCGCACGTACGACGCTGGCCGGCGAGCGCGTCGCACTGAGCCAGAAGATGGAGGCGTACGCCTCGGACTCCGATCTACTGAAGTTCGCGAAGTCAGCAGACCTGAGCCCGATCGGGCGCTACCGCGTCGGCGAGCTGGTTGCCGAGAGTCAGGCGATCGACCTCATCGGCTCCCGCGTTGTGCTCAAGCAACTTTCGGGGATCGACGTGAGTACGACGTCGAGCGTCGGCAAGCTGTTGGCGATGAAGATCAGCCAGTCGATCGCCGAGTTCGTCGTCGCCGAACTGGGTGCTGCCGGAGCGGTCAGCATCCCAGGTCAGCCAAGCGACAAGGCGATGGAGCAGCTCATTTCGGGCCGTGCCACCACCATCTACGGCGGCACAACCGAGGTGCAACTCAACGTGATCGGTGAGCGCATGCTCGGATTGCCGCGAGACTGAGGGTATTTACCGGTGAGGCTCAGTCCTGGATTCTTCTCCAGGGCTGAGCCTCTTCCAGTTCGAAGGCCAATTCGAGGAGTGTGCGCTCGTCGCCGAGATCGGCGGAGAAATGCGAAGCCAACGGCAAACCGTTGCTGGTCTGGTGCATCGGTAGCGAAATCGCGGGACCACCGGAGATGTTGTTGAGCGGTGTGAACGACGTGTACGCGATCAACTTGTCGAAAAGCTCCTCGAAAGGCTGAGCGGGAGAGAGGTATCCGAGCTCGGGGGTGGTGTGCCCCAGAGCCGGCGAGAGCACGACGTCGTACTTCAAGAACATGGCGCTGTACTGCTGCTGGAGCCGTCGCAGGCGGTAGAGCACGCGCGGCGTCTTCACCAGGTTCTTCCGGTACAGCGTGTACAGGCCCTTGGTGAGATTGTCGGTGCCGGACTTGTCGAAGTCGGGCCCGAGCATCTGTTTGCCACCGGTGGAGATGGCAAACGACAAAAAGCCCCAGTAGATGCTGAAGTCGTCGATGAATTCCGGTCCGACGGGCAATGCCGCGTCCTCGACGTGATGGCCAAGGCCGGCAAGGAGTTCAGCCGTAGCTTCGACGGACTTGCGTGTCTCGTCGTCGGTCTTGGTGACCGTCACGGAATCGGTGATCACGCCGACGCGCAGGCGGGTTGAGCTGGGTCCTTCGATCAGACGAACCGGTGCGAGTCGTGGATTGCGGTAGTAACTTTCGGCCGCTGACATCCATCGTGCGGTGTCGCGAACCGTGCGGGTGACGGCGCCCTGAGAGATCAGCCGGATCGGCATCGACTTGTCGGCCGGATCGGCGATGGTACGGCCGCGAGTGGGTTTGAGTCCGACCAGTCCGCAGGCAGCAGCGGGAATACGAATCGATCCACCACCGTCGTTGGCGTGCGCGATCGGGAGGACTCCGGCAGCAACCAGTGCGGCAGCGCCACCCGAGGAAGCGCCCGACGAGTAGGCCGGGTTCCACGGGTTGTGCACGGGTTCTTCCGTCATGTACTCGGTGGACGCACTGAATCCGAACTCGGGCAGTCGGGTCTTGCCGATCGAAATGGCCCCGGTGGAGAGGAACTGCTTCGCGAAATCGCTGTCAGCCTTGGCGGGGACTGCTGTGAAGGCGGTGCTGCCCTGCTGGGTGGGAAGGCCGGCGCTGTCGGTGTTGTCCTTGATCGCGGTGGGCACACCGGCGAAGATGCCCGCGGCCGGCCGGTTGCTCCTGGCAAGGGCGCGATCGAAATCTGTGCAGGCCAGACCGTTCAATCGCCCCTGCACTGCCTCGGCGCGCGCGATCGACGCCTCCATGACTTCCCGTGCGGTCACCTCGCCTGATTCGATCCGGGCGGCGACGCCGGTGGCGTCGAGATCGCCCAGGGCGTCATCGGTGAATGCGTGGACGGGGGTGTTGGGGCTCATGGGGATCCTTGTCAGGCGGAGGCACTCAGGTCGTCCGTCCAGCATATTGGACGGACGACCCCTGAGTGGCGCTATCTGTGGATTGCGGTATCAGCTACCGAAGATCGTCACTGCCTGCTCTGCTGCCTGCGGTGCCTGCTGGAACAGGCCCTGAGGGATGAACTGCTGAGGAATGAACTGCTGGGGAATGAACTGCTGGGGACCCAACTGCTGGAAGTTCGTGACCATCGGGTGGATGACGTTGTTGAATACATCGTTGAACATGTGTTGCGTCCTTCGGTTACAGCGTTTTTCGAACTTCTGACTCCATCGACACTAAGCACGGTTCGGGTGGGTTTCAACGAAAATCACTGATACACAGTCAAGTTCAAGTTCATTGCCAGCTAGGGGCCAGGAATCGGCGTTTCTTCACAGCTTCGACGCGGTGCCGTGCAGATTCTTGGCTGTCGGGGACGTCTCGACGGATTTTGGATCGGGGTACGTGCCCAGTACGCGATCGGCCGTTCCCGCGGTGGTGACGGTGAACCAGTAGTGCTCGTTCTTGAAGTGATGGTTGCGATGGTTGCGCCAAACCGACCGGTAGAGAGCAGTTTTCGGCTTGAAGTCACTGTGGATGAGGAAATGAGTCCACTCGTAGCCGAGGCCGAGTACGGAAATACAGGTCAGGAAGGTCAGACCGAGTTCGACACGGGGAAACGCCAGGAGTGCGACGGCAGTCAGGACGGGAATCACGATCAGGAGCGTCTGCCACGGAATGAAGATGAGTGAGATGGTTCGCGGGGCGAAATGGTGCTCCCGATGGCTGCGCGCCAGGCGTGAATCGAGGGTGACGCCAGCAATGGTCCGCGGCTTCCAATGGAGAACGAAGACGTGAATAATCCACTCCACGAAGGGGAATGCGGCAAGCATCACGAGCGGAACAAGGGCGTCGGTGATCTGCCAGTTGCCCAGCGTGAAGCGCGCTGCCGCAGCGACCACCAACATGGTGCCGATCATCCACGGCGTCGGTGACTTGCGGAACGTCCGTGCTGCGTCGGCCAGAGTGAGAGGCTTGCTCATGGTTTGAGTCCTTCCAGGAAGGTGAGAGCATCGCCGATTGCCGTCGTACCGGTGTGAAGGAGCTGTGCGGCTGACGCCTCGGCAGTTGACTCGTCGTGTGAAGTGATGGCGGAGGCCAGTTTTCGATACAGGTCGGTCTGGCCGACTTCGGCGACCATGACGGAGGCAAGTGCAGTCATGGCCGGTTCGTATGCAGCGCGCAGGCTGTTGAAGATCAAACGGAAGGCAATGGAATCCGCGCTGTCGACGACGACGTCCCAGAACGCCAGAGCGCGGTCTTGCAGCTCTACCGGATCTTCGGTGGCGCCTAGTTGATCCACGGCCGTGTCGAGTTCTCGGGCAGATTCCGCGGAGATGCGACGGGCGGCCAGCACCGCGATCTGCGGTCCCATCAACTCGCGAGTTTCCAGGACGCTGCGCACCACGGTCAGGTCGGGGACGCCGTCTCGAACCAACAACTGGGGGAGAAGTTCGGGTCCGGCCTGGCGTCGAAAATCTCGCACGGACGTGGACTCGCCCTGGCGGACCTCGACGAGCCCGGCCTGGGCGAGCTTCTGAATTGCCTCGCGGACTGCGGGCCGCGAGACACCGAATGCCTCGGCGAGCTTGCGCTCGCTGGGTAGCGCCTCACCCGCGGCCAACTCTCCGGCCAGCACTTTCACCGAAATCTGGTCGAACACTGCGCCGGAAGCGGAGGTACGTGCAACGGGTTGGAACATGTACTGACCGTAAGCGCTAACTGGTGAGAGGTCAAGTGGTATGACCAGTTACCGTCACTGCAGGTTGCGAGTGGTGTCCGCCAACTTGTTCAGGAAGTCCGTGTAGGTGAGTGCGAATCCGACTTTGTCGTCGTAGTCGAGCGGTGCAACATTGCCGGCGACCACGGCTGGAACACGATCCCACGCCGGGTTGCCCGGCCAGGAGTCGAGATTCTGGGCGACGACGACATCGGCGTCGGCGAGCACATCCGCATTCTCCCAACCGAATTCGGCGCTGTAGCCGCCGATCGCGGCCGACTGGGCGGCGGTGATCGCGTCGTTGGACAAGATCGTGTAACCGAGTGACGACGCTACGTCGACGGTCAGGTTGTTCGGGGTGTTGAACACGAAGAACTTGTCCTCGATCAGCGATACGAAGGCGATCGTCTTGGTCTGCGCGACGGAACCGACGTCGTCGCGGGCAGTGGCGAGAGCGGCTTCGTACCGCGCCTGTGCTGCCGAGGCGGCGGCGGTCTTGCCCAGTAGTGCCAGTTGCTCGCCCATGAATCCCAGAGGCCCGCCGAGTGATTCGGTCTCCTTGTCGGGCGAGCTGCCGTCCTGGATCACCAGAACCGGTGCGATGTCCTCGAAAGTGAGGTTCTGTGACTTGTAGCTCTCGTACCAGCCGACGGAGATGAGGATCAGGTCCGGGTTGTAGCTCAGCACGTCCTCCTTACTGAGATTGCCGCCCAAATGCCCCGCATCGGCAGGGACCTTGGATGCGAGATGGCTCGACTCGTCGTAATCGAGGGCGACGATCGGGTAATCGGCGAGAAGTGCGAACTCGAGGGACGTCCGGGAGTCGATGACAACCACTCGCTGCGGGTCGGCAGGTATCTGGGCGGAGTACCCCGCGAAGCTGTAGTCGATGGTCTCGGCCGAAGGCGAGGGCTGGTCGTCGGACGAGCTGCACGAGGCGAGCGTGCCGATCAGGATCGCGCCGACCGCGAGCGCGATAGACCTGGCAAAACGGCGGCGGTGGTGCATCTGTGGTGTTCTCCAACGTGTTCGGGCAACATGGTTTGCCTTGCCTAACAACGCTAACGTGTCACCCGTGCGGGTTTGGTGCCATTCTGATGCGGTTTCATGACAGGTGAGAACGAGCGGAAGTACGCGGCGGGGGTGTGGCCGATGACCTGCCTGAACAGGTCGATGAACGTTCCAGGGTTGGCATACCCGAGGCCGCGGGCCACGGCGACGACAGGTTTGCCTGCGGCAATCTCGATCAATGCAACGCGGACGCGCACCAGAATTCGCCATTGAGTGAGCGTCGTGCCGGTGTCGGCCTGGAAGCGACGCATCAAGGTCCGGCCACTCACGCCGATGGTGCGAGCCCAGTCGGAAGTGGTGCGGTCGTCCGCCGGATCGGCGATGATCTGCTGGGCAATCGAAAGAAGGTCAGGCGTTCTCGGCAACGGAATGTCGAGACTCGCGGCCTGAACGGGATGGATGAGGTCGATTGCCACCTGCTGTAGCCGTAGTCGCTTCAGGTCGGGCATGGCGTTGTTCTCGTTGTGTAACAACACCTCCCGAAGTGCACCGGTCATGGGTATGCCGACTATCGAGTCCCAATCGGTGTCGATTCGATCCGGCGTCAGGTACGTCGCGAAGATGACGGCGCCGTCGTCGGAGCGGACACGGTGCGCAGTGCCGGCAGGAATCCAGATGCCGAGCATCGGCGGAACCATCCAGAGGTGTTCGGACGCTTCGAGGGTGACGGTCCCACCTGCCGACCACAGCAGTTCATGTTCGCGGTGGGTATGGAAATCCCAGACGCCAGTTGCCGTGCTCTTGAACCGGATGGTGCTGACGGACCACGGCTCCGCGACGATCCGGTTCGGGGTGGACACCGGCTCGTTCCACGTCGACGGTTCCAGGGTCGGCGCTCCCCACAACATGATGCCGGGGAAGTCCTGTCGCGAAGGCGTCACGAACCAAGAACGTACCGGCTTCCGGCCGTCGACCGAGGGGGTGCGCGTATCGATGGCTCGATCGAAACAGTGGTTGGCCATGACGCTTCACCGTAACAGTGCAGGTGAGAGTAATTTTAGGTAGCCCTAATTCGGATACCGTCAGGAAACCCATGACATCACTTCTCTTGCCTACCGCTGACACCGATGCCGAGTTCGCTCGCATCACCGCAGCACTTACCCGACGCGGTTTCCTCGGGGCCGGTGCCTTGGCGGGGATCGGATTGCTCACGGCCTGTGGAACCAGCTCCAGTGAATCGGCCGAGGGCTCGATGCGCACCATCAACACGGCACTGGGGCAGGTGGAGGTTCCCACCAACCCGCAGCGAGTGGTCAGCGCCGATTACTACACGGGCCCCGCGATGTTCGACGCCGGATTCACGCCCGTCGGATTGCCGGTGGACTACGAGAACGCCGACGGTGTCCCGGAACCGTATGCGTCTGCCCTGCGGACTCTTCCGAAGGTGGGACGCTGGTACGAGCCCAACGCCGAGGCGATAGCGGCTTTGTCTCCCGACTTGATCGTGATGACCAACCTCCTTTCGGAGAACAACCCGGATCTTTACGAGCAGATCCGGTCGATTGCACCGACCGCAGTTTTTGCCGAAGACGGCCAGTACGCGTGGAAGGAGCGCGCCCTCGGGGTCGCGGACGCACTCAACCAGAGTGCGAAGGTTCAAGAGTTGGCAGACCGGTACGAGGCGCGGATCGCGAAGTTCCGCAGCGACAATGCTGACGTGTTGAGCAAGGTGAAGGTCGTCTACACCACGTACTTCGAGGAGAGTGGTTTCTCGCTGTACTCGCCGACCAAGTATCAGACGACGGTCATCAGCGAGGCCGGGTTCCAGTTCAACGACCGCTCACTCGCAATTCCTGCCGGCAGCAACGAGTGGTTCCCGAAGGAGCAGTTGGAGCTACTCGACGAAGCCGACGTCATCATCACCAACAGTGGCAAGGGCCCCATCAACGAGAAGTTGGCGAACGACACCATCTTCCAGCGTCTGCGCGCCGTCAAGAACGATCAGGTGTACTCGTTCGACTACGAGGGCGTCGCGTCGTTCGGTTGGGCCCTGACGTTCCTCGAGCAGTTCCAGCCGATTGCTGAGGAGATCAGAGCCAAGCTCTGATCTCCTCAGCGATCAAGAGGAAGCCGGCGCCACCACATCCAGCCTCGGTTGATGCTGGTCGGTGTATGCCCACGGGCGGATCTTCTCCAGTGCTTTGCCGATCCGGAACACGGTCGGTTCGTCGTACGTATGGCCGACGACCTGGACGCCCGTGGGAACGCCGTTGTGTGCGTGTCCACTGGGCACCGCCAGTACGGGACACCGATTAGCGACGTTGAACGGCAACGTGAGAAGTGCTTCGGCGGTGGTGTTCACGTGCTGGCCCGCAACCGTGAGGCCGTCGAGCAAAGACTCGCCTGCCGGGAAGGCGATGGTGCCCGAAGTCGGGCAGATCAGCGCATCGAATGGAGCCATCGCCTCGGCGAGCTCTCGTTGCATCTGGGTTTCTTTGCGAAGGCCGTCCAGAAATGACATTTCCGCAGCGCCCTTCGACGTGATCGCGACGTTGTCGAGCGTGTAGTCGGCAAGAAGATCACCGTGGACGCGAGCAACTTCCGCGACGGATGCACCCATGATCGTTCCGAAATGGACTTTCACCGCTGCTGCCATCGAATCACGAGTCCACGGCAACTCGATCTCCTCGACGATCGCGCCGGCATCGACCAACGACTGTGCGAGAGCCCGGGTGTTCGCCTCGATGTCAGGCTCGATGGGGAAGTCACCGAGCCGCAGGCACAGGGCAATGCGCATTCCCTCGACCGACGGGTACTCGTGTGGCAGCGTGATCGCCGGCCTGAGGGAAGAATGGTCACGCGGATCCGGCCCGATCAGAACGTTGGCCAAAAGAATTGCGTCGTCGACAGTTCGGGCCATCGGACCGTCGCCACGGTAGGAATCCATGGACAGCGGGGCGACCCCGGGAATGCGGCCGTACGACGCTTTGAGTCCGACGGTGCCGGTGAAGCCTGCCGGGCCCCGCGTCGACCCGCCGATATCGGATGCTGTTGCCAGAGTGGTAGTTCCGGCAGCGAGGGCGGCGCCCGCGCCTCCGGATGAACCGCCGGGACTGTAATCGAGGTTCCAGGGATTGCGAGTCACGCCCCACAGTGGAGAGTGCGTGAACGCCGCAACACAGAACTCCGGCGTCGTGGTGCGTGCGTGAATCAAGCCGCCTGCTGCCAGAACTCGATCGATCACCGGTGCGTTCTCGCGGGCGATGTTTCCGCGCGCCGCCAGCGAACCTTCGGTCAGAGACTTTCCGGCAATAGCGTGTTTTTCCTTGGCAGCTACCGGAATTCCCTCGAGCGGCCGCGGATCGGGTCCGTGGCCGAGATATCGGCTCTCAGCTTCCCGAGCGCCGGTCAGTGCCTCCTCGAACATCTCTTCGGTGAAGGCATTGATGTGAGGTTCGAACTTCTGGGTTCGGTCGACGACTGCTTGTAGCAGTTCGACCGGAGACAATTCTCGCGTGCGAAAGTGTGCAATAGCTTCGGTGGCGCTGAGGTAATGCAGGTCGTCTGACATGGCGTTATCTCCCTGGAGAAGTATGTGTAGGAATCACGCGCTTCGCGCAAGGGCGCCCAGTGCGGCCGCAGTCATAGCCGTGACACCTTCGGGTAGTGCCGCGGCCGGATCCGGCGCGAAGCGCGGTGAATGATTCGAGGGTGTGCCGGGAGGAATCCGTCCCTCGGCGAGTGCGGCGAGAGCTCTTTCGTCGAAACTCCGAAGCGCCGTCCCGCCGAAATGCCAGAATACGGAGGGGCATTGGGCAGCAGTGCCGAAGACTCCGAAGTCCTCGCTGCCTGAAAGCGGTTGCGGCAGGGTGTGCATTCCCAATCCTGCCCGGCGTAGGTCGGACATCACCGTGGACGTTGCGTCCGGAGTGTTGACCGTGGCCGGAAAGCCGTTGTACGCATGAACGTCCGGCGCTTCGGCGGCGCCTGCTCCGTCCGCTTCTGCGCGAGCGATCCGGCCTACAGATTCGAGCATGTGTTCTCGCGACGATGCACTGAAAGTTCGCAGACTGAGTAGTAGTTCGGCGTCGTCGGCAATGATGTTCGCAGCTGTGCCGGCGTGCAATGCTCCCACCGTGAGCACCGGTGCTGTCGGGGTTGCCGCTTCATGAGCGACCAGACTTTGAATGCGCAGCGCGAAAGATGCTGCCATCAACAAGGGGTCGATGCACGCGTACGGCGATGACGCATGTCCACCACGGCCGTGAAAAACCACTCGAATCGTGTCGGATGCTGCCATCAAGATGTCGGGTTTGCTGACCAGCATCCCAGCCGGAGTCGGGCCCACGTGTTGTCCCAGGCAGAGGTCCGGTCGCGGGAAGCGGTCGAAGATTCCGTCGTCGACCATCGCACGAGCGCCGGACCCGGTCTCCTCGGCAGGCTGGAAGACCGCGACAACAGTGCCGGTGATCGACGTCGGATCCGCGGAAAGTGCTGCGCACGTGGCAAGTAGCGCGGTGACGTGGACGTCGTGGCCACACGCATGCATGACGCCATCCGTCTTGGAGGCGTATGACAACCCGGTGTCTTCTGCGACCGGCAACGCGTCCATGTCGGCGCGTAGCAGGATCACCGGCCCGCTGCTCCCTTGGAGAACACCGACGACACCCGTGCCGCCGACTCCGATCGTGACGTCCCAGCCGCCGATCCGCCGAAGCTCTTCGGCAACAAGTGCGGCAGTGCGAGTTTCGTTGCCGGACAACTCGGGGTGTGCGTGCAGGTCCCGGTACAGATCGAACCAGTGCGGCTCGACGGTTCGCAACCGCGACGGGTCTCCGAATTCAAGATTCGAAAGCAGTTGATTCATGGTCGATCTTCTTTCGGTTGGTGATGATCAGTTGGCGGTTTTCAGTTGCACCAGGTTCAGCATCTTTTCTCGGGTCTGCGGCGCTGCCATTACCGCGATGATCGCCACGACGGGCCCGAGCGCGAGCGATACGAACGCCGCTGACCAGGAGAGATGGTCCACGATGAATCCGAACACCAGCGGCGCGACAATCCCGGCGACCATGCCGCCGAAAATGATCATCGACGAGGCGGCTCCGACCACCGAAGAAGGCAGGCTACGAAGTGGGAGTGCAAAACACGGCATGAAAGCGAAAGAGGCAGCGGCAGATCCGAGGGTGACGAGAACGACGAACAAGGCCGTGTTGGAGGCGAAAGGAACTGAAACGAGCATCACGATGCACGCGAGCATGGACGGCACTACGACGATGCGGCTGTTGCCTGCCAGTCGATCCGAGATTCGGCCGCCGATGACGGTGGTCACGGCGGCCACCACGGTTGCCGGGATGAGAAGGAGGCTCGCACTCGAGAGGGCGATTCCACGTTCGTCATGGAGGTAGGACGGAACCCAGGACGACATCCCCCAGATCACGAAGTCGTAGCCGAAGAACATCAAGGCGAAGAGCCACATCGCGCGGGAGCGAAGTACGGTGCGCATGTTGTCCCAGGAGGAATCCGGACCGTGGTCGATCTCCGCCGGAAGTGCGGGCGGGAGCCACAACTTGATGCTGACGAGCGAGAGTACGCCGAGCGCCGCGACGGCCAGAAACATCCCACGCCAGCCGATCAACGGGAGAAGCGCTGCCGCAACGACAATGGCGAGAAGCGTACCGACGGCGTTGGAACTGTTCATCCATCCGGTTGCGGTGGCACGTTGCTCCGGGACGCTGCGTTCGGCAACCAGCTTTACTGCGGCTGCCGGAAACACGCCCTGTGCGAGACCGAAGAGAAAGCGAACAACCAGAAGCGTCCCGAACGACCACGCAAGGGCGGTGAGGCCGGTGAAGACACTCCACGCCACCAACCCGATCAGAGCCATCCTGACTGCGCCGTATCGATCGGCGAGCAGTCCACCAGGCAGTTGGGCCAGTGTGTATGCAATGAAGAACGTGGAGATGATCAATCCACGCTGGGAGTAGTCGAGATCGAACTCCTCACCGAGCAAAGGGAGGGCGAGGTTGATCGCCAGCCGATCTATGTAGTCGATCGCGTAGGCGACGAACAGCAGCGCGACCGTGACTTTGGTGGAGCGAAGCACTGGGCCTCCAAGTGGTGAACCTGTGAAGTGATTCACATATCTTCGGCAAACAGGCAGGGATCACCGGCCATAATGCAGTAATCCAGCAATACTTGGCAGATGAAGCCGGAATCCGACGCATTTGTGATCGCGGAATCTGATCTGGAGATCATCAATGCACTCCAACTCAACCCCCGCGCGTCGTGGACACAGTTGTCGTCGGTACTCGACATGGATTCGACGACGATCGCCCGCCGGTGGCGTCGACTCGTCTCGAACGGTCATTCGTGGGTCAACGCGGTCGCAATCGGTCGAACCCACATATTCGGCTATCTCCTGATCAGGACCACTCAGGATGCGGTTGCCGACGTGGGGGAGCGGTTACGTGAGCTGGCCTGCGCTTATCTGTTGGCCAGGACGGAAGGTGAGTACGAGTACTTCGTCGGAGTTGTGGCCGCCGACCAGAAGAGTTTGGACGCCTTGGTGTGTGAGCACCTTGCTGCCGATCCTGGAATCTTGTCGATCAGAAGCCGGGTCGGGGTGAAGGTGTACCGAGACGGCTTCAGTTGGGAGCCGGGCGCTCTGGGGCAAGCAGGTCGCGCTCAGCTGGCAACCGCTGCGGCGCCGGCAGATCCGACAGTGTTCCGTGAGTCCGACGGTGCCCTGTTGGAGGCGCTCGGCCGTGACGGACGTGCCAGCTATGCGCGTCTCGCCGCGATTTGTGGAACGAACGAGACTGCGATTCGACGGCGCTTGGCCCAGCTGACTGCATCGCGACAGTTGATTTTCCGCTGCGATGTCTCGCAACAGGCTGTCGGTTTACCGTTCGAAGTGATCTTCGATGTCGCTGTGGACGGTTCCACCGACGAACTCGGCAATCTTGTGTCGAGTTGGCCGGAGATCAGATTGTTGGTGGCGACTACCGGAACAGCGAACATGTTGATCAGCGTGTGGCTGAGCAGCCTCGCGCAGAGTCTTGTCGTCGAGGATCGACTCCGCCGAATCGGTAGTGTGCGGATCCTCGATCGACGTGTCTCGCTGTACCCGATGAAGCGGTTCGGGCAGCTACTCGGACCGAGCGGAGTGGCGGAAGGTCATGTCCCGGTCGCGATTTGGGGCGCCGGCGACGTTATTCGTTGAGCGTCAGTCGATCGGCGTCCGATTGTCGTCGACGAGGTGCGTGTCGGAGTCGGTCGCACGGGAGCGCTTCCAGATCATCCGCGCCAGCGCACCCAGTACGGACACTGCCAGGACAACGCCACCGCCGATGATGCCGGCCGACGAGTCGGGGAAGATGCCCTCGAGCAGCAGCCAGACACCGAAGACGAAGAACAGCACCGCGGCGCCGATCTTGATGAATCCGTCTGGGAGGTGCTTGCCCAGTACCGAGCCGACGATGATGGCGAGAGCGTCGGCCGCCACCATGCCTACCGTCGACCCGATCCAGACGCCGATCCAGTCGTTGTCGGTCGCAAGGGTGATGGTGGCGAGCATGGTCTTGTCGCCGAGTTCTGCCAGGAAGAAGGCCGACGCGACGGCGATGAAGGCGGATCGCGTGACGCGACCGGCCTTGTTCTGCTCGTCGTCGGTGAGATCGTCACCGCGCAGGGTCCAGAGGCCGAAGATCAGGAACGCGATACCGCCGACGATGGAGATTGCCGCGGTGGGGAGTGCGACGCCCAGGTAGTGGCCGACGGCGACCGAGACAAGGTGAACAAGGGTGGTGGCGACGGTGATTCCGCCGAGGACGACCCACCAGCGATATCGCAAGGCGAACGTCATTGCCATCAGTTGCGACTTGTCGCCGAGTTCCGCGACGAAAATGACGCCGAAACTCAAAAGTATTGCGGCAAGCAAGGTTTACTCCTCCGGTCGGTGTAGGTCGGAGGAAAAATGCGAGCCTCCGGCCTGGGCAGGCGCATAGTGCGCTTGTCCGGCCGAAGGTCTCGCCCACCGAGGCCACAGGACCTTCGGTTCGCCAGGCCGGGTGCTTCGCGATCCGCACCAGGCGGAGCGCGTCGAACCAGTATGTCGACACAGGCGATTGGGGGCTACTCCCCTTCGTTGCTCCCCACGTTAGCGCGCCTGAAACGAATTGGCAAAGCGCACAGCAAGTTTGGGAGTCCGAACTTATCGCTTACCGCGGCCGTCACGAAGCGAGGAGCATGGCCAAAACAGCGGTGTCGGGATCGCTGATCAAATCGATGCCGACGCGGCTGATCATGGAGACGACCGTGCCGTCCGGCTCCGCCTCCACCCAGGCCGCACGATGCTCCAAGCCCAGGTAGGGAAGTCCTGGCAGTAGTACGCACCCCGACGCGCTTCCTTCGCATTCCGGCAGGCTGGGGGTAGTTTCCGACGGCGGGTGCAGCATGATCAGTGCCGGCGGCTGATGGTCGGAGAAACGGCCGGGTGTCAGTGCAAAATCGCCGAGCACCGGACCTTCGGCAACCACCAGACCGACAGTGCCGGGTTGCGGATCCTCGGGAACGTCCTCACGCACTCCGAAGACCGTCGTCGTCGGCAACAATCCCGGCATCGAGGCCACTCGGACAGCCAGGGCGAGAAGCTGCGCCCACTCCTGGGTGGTGTCCGGCCAACGGCCGGAAATGACGAAACCCTGCAAAGACCCAGCGGCTTGGAACGGAGAAATGCCTATTGCTTCGTTTCTGTTCATTTCTGTTCCTCCCTCGGTGCTGGGGCAAATCTCGGTCTGACGCGCATGCGTCGGTCCGGCACACCTCGTTGGGTAATCGAAATATGCACCTATTCGGTACTGGCACACAAGACAGGGAGAGTGCCAGCCAGGTTTGCGCTGGTGAGAGCGGTGGTATGCGCAGGCATGACTCTGTCGAAGAACCGTTCTCGGCTCGAAGACCTGGCAACGCAGGCGTGGATCTTCGGGTATCCCCTGTTGATTGCGGCGGTATCGCGTGACGTCATGACGGCGACGCCGACCCCGGTGGCGATGAAAGCCCCGCTCAACCAGTTCGCTTATGCGCGTACGACGCCCGATGCGAGCTTCACCGATGTCGTCTCGCCGAACGCGGACACTCTTTACTCGTCGGGGTGGCTGGACGTCTCGACGGAACCGCAGGTGCTCTCGCTGCCGGACTTCGGCACCCGGTACTGGCTGGTCCCCATCCTCGACGCGTGGAGCGACGTCTTCACGGTGCCGGGATCTCGGACGGTAGGACGCACCGGGGGACCGTACCTGGTGGCCGGACCGAATTGGAAAGGCAACGTGCCCAAGGGTTTGACGCTGCTGCGGTCGCCGACGGCGATGAATTGGATAGTCGCCCGCTACGCGACGTCAGGGGGAACAGACCTGGCCGAAGTGCACAGCCTGCAGGACCGGACGCGACTCACACCACTGTCGGAGTGGACAGGTGATCCGCAGGACTACACGCCCGGAGAAGTTCCGGTGAACTCCGCTGTCGACACGCGCACACCGCCGGTGGACCAGGTGGCCGCAATGGACGGCGAGGCCTTCTTCACCACGCTCGACGCACTTCTCGACGACAATCCTCCGCGTCCGGAGGATACCGAGATGATGAAACAGCTGTCCGACATCGGAATCGGCTCCTCGTTGCCCTGGAAATCGCGTCCGCAAGAGGTGCGTGATGCCCTCGACCGGGCTGCGCGAACCGGAATGGACGTGCTGAGCGAGATCGCCAAGGAGGCGGAAGGCAATCCGAAGAACGGCTGGACGATGCACCGCGGCTTGGGGCATTACGGGACTCATTACGCTCAGCGGGCTCTGATCGTCTGGCTCGGTTTCGGGGCCAACCTCGACGCAGATGCCGTGTACCCGCACGCCACCACCGACGTCGACGGTAAGCCTCTGACCGGTGAGAAGAAGTACGTACTTCATTTCGAGAAGGACGAGCTCCCGCCGGTCGAGGGATTTTGGTCGCTCACGATGATGAACGAGCGACAGTACTTCGTGGACAACCCGATCGATCGATATGCCATCGGCGATCGAAGTGATCTGGTGTTCGCCGACGACGGCTCGTTGGACATCTATCTCCAGCACGAGTCGCCTGGTGGCGAGAAGGAGCGGAACTGGCTGCCGGCTCCGTCCGGTGACTTCAACGTCTTTCTGCGCCTGTACTGGCCGAAGGCTGCAGTGCTGTCGGGATCGTGGACCGCGCCCGGTATTCGGGAAGCAAGTATTCGGGAAGCAGGCTGAAAGTCCCCTCGCTTCGTACCCGAAGAGCACAACTCGGTATCAGCCGCGCGTTTCGATGGGCGGAAAGGTCACGATAGCCATACGATCTGTCGGTATTGCCCTGTTTGAAGAGCTGTTGAATCGGTCAGAGACACCGCTTGCTTCGGAGGCTACTGATGGTCACGCAGAACCCGTTCGTGCAGTACGGCAAAGAGATCTGGTGGATGATCCTGATCCGCGGAGTCTTCGGCGTGATCTTCGGAATCATTGCGCTCGTGTGGCCGGGAATTACCGTGGTGGCCTTGGTTTTCCTGTTCGGTATCTACTCCATTGTCGACGGCTTGATCACGCTCGTTCGAGCCATCCGGGACCGCGAACACCTGAGTTCGTGGGGATGGTGGGTGTTCACCGGCGTCGTTTCGGTGGGAGCCGGTATCGTCGCGCTGGTCTGGCCAGGCATCACGGCGCTGGTACTTCTGTACATAATTGCCTTCTACGCCATCATGTTCGGAATCTTCGGAATTGTCGGCGCCTTCAAGATGAAAGCGCTGCCCGGATCCAGTTGGGGATGGCTGCTCGCCGCGTCGGTGCTCGCGGTCATCTTCGGCATCATCCTTCTGATCGCACCAGGCGAAGGCATCATCAGCCTCATCTGGTTGTTGGGTTGGTACGCAATCTTGTTCGGCCTCTTCATGATCGTGGGCGCATTCCAGATCAGAAGCCGGGCAAAGGAAGCCGGTGTTCTCTAAGAAGGGCAAGCCGGCCGCCGCGGCTCCCGCTCCGATCCCCACGCTTTCCGGTAGTGCGAACTGGTCGATCCCGCGCGGTCTGATCGTCCTGCTCGGTCTCGCGGCCACCGTGGTTGCCGTCGGCGGAATGAAGGTGTTCGGCGGCATCCTCGGACCGGTATTCCTGGCGCTCGTGCTGACGATTGCCGTTCAGCCCATTCAGGATTGGTCACAGCGACGAGGATGGCCCAAGTGGGTCGGGATGCTCGGCTCACTGGTCACCGTGTACCTGATTCTGCTCGGGTTGGCGGCGTCGTTGATCGTGTCGACGGCCCAGTTGGCGACAATCCTGCCTCAATACTCCGAGGAGATGACCAACCTCCTCAACGAGGGCCGCGACAAGTTGGCCGACTTCGGAGTCAGCACCGAACAGATCCAAAGCACACTCAGCAGTATCGATCTCACGAAGGTCGTGGGCGTACTCGAAAGTGGGCTGGAGGGTCTGCTCGGCATTCTGTCGGATCTGGTGTTCATCCTCGCGCTGTTGCTGTTCATGGCTTTCGACGGCATGAGTATCCGCTCACGGTTGAATGTGCTGTCCGAGCAACGTCCCGAAATCTCCTACGCGCTCTCCACCTTTGCCGCCGGAACTCGCAAATATCTGGTCGTCTCGACGGTCTTCGGCCTCATCGTGGCGATACTCGACGGTGGCGCGCTGTGGCTGATGGGCATTCAGCTGCCCGTCCTGTGGGCGCTACTGTCCTTCATCACCAACTACATCCCCAACATCGGGTTTGTCATCGGCGTCATCCCACCGGCGCTCCTGGGACTCCTTCAGGGCGGGCCGTGGCTGATGCTGTGGGTGATCGTCGTCTACTCCGTCATCAACTTCGTGATCCAGTCCATCATCCAACCCAAGTTCGTCGGCGACGCCGTCGGGTTGTCGGTGACGATGACCTTCCTCTCGCTTGTCTTCTGGGCGTGGGTTCTCGGAGCACTCGGAGCATTGCTGGCGATTCCGCTCTCGTTGCTGGTGAAGGCCGTCCTGCTCGACATCGACCCGGCCACACGCTGGGCGGACATCCTGATCAGTGGTCCTCGAACCGAACCGGATGAAGACCCGAAAGAAGAAGCGAAACCGACCCCGGCGCCCACCTAGAACTTCTCAGTGTTTCTACAAGTTGTTGCTTTATCGTCTCGCCCATGAGCGCCGAGAACACCACCGAGAACTCCCACCGCCAGCCGTCACGCCTCGGTCGACGGCTGGCAGTGGGTGGTGTGGCCGCGATTGTCGCGGCTGCGGTGGCGGGGATCGGGTTCGTGATCTTCGCGGGCGGTGCCGATTCCTCGAACACCGTCGCGATCGTGAACGCCGACGCGGGAACCACGCTCGACGGCAAGGAACTTCGGGCCGGCGACACCCTGGTGGACACGTTGGGCAAGAACGAAGACTTCGACTTCCAGGTGGTCGACAATCCCGGCGGGAACTACTTCGCGACGTTGACGGTGCCGGAAGACTTCAGCGAAACCGTCGCGTCGATGTTCGGCACTGATCCCCGCCAAGCCAGTGTCGAACTGGCGGTGAATGGCTCGGACTCGGAGAAGTCCGCCGAGTTGACCCGGGCCGTATCGGCGCAGGTCGGCGCGGACGGAATCAAGGGTTTGCTGGCTCAGACTTCGGCCGCGCGGCGCTCGATCGATCAAAACCTCACCACCGCACAGATTCTGGTCGCCGGCACCAACGAGGCCGGAAAGTCCATCGATCAGGTGAAGGCAGGCGCAGGCACTCTGCTGCCGTATCTCGAGACCGCACGCGCTCGGGAGCGTTGGAGTTGATGAGCGTGGCGGACCAGGTATCCGGCGTGGTCGATCAGGCGTCGGGGTCGGCGGAAGAGCTGGCCACGCGCGCTGACTCACTGGGCCTGACGCTGGGGGAGGCGTCGTCGTCGACCGCGGAATTGAAGACACGGATCGACACGTTGCAAACTGCGTTGAACGGCCTTCCGATCCCGCCCGACGTGACAGCGCAACTGGCCGGTGTGAGTTCGGATCTCGGTGCGCTGAATGCGCAATTGGGCACCGTTCCGGCACTGTTGGGTGGCTCGGTCGGACCCGATACGGAGCTCGGTGATCTAGTCCGCACCGCTGTCGGGCAGCTGCAAGGCGCGAGCGATCAACTGAGCAGTGCTGCCGGACAATTGAACGACGGACTCATCCCCATCGCCGATCAGGCACCGCAGATGCTCGGCGACGTGACCGATCAGATCACCCAGGGATTCACGACGCTGCAAGGGATCGCCAAGTCATTGGTCACGGGCCTCGACGGCGCAAAATCCGGTATTCCGGCGATGACCACTCCGCAGCAGGTTCAGTTGACCTCGGTGCTGTCGGATCCGGTGGCCGTGAATCAGACCAGCGCGAACAGTGGTGACTCCGGAACTCGCACACTGGCATTGGTCTTCGGAGCCACGACGGTCCTGCTCGGTGGCGCTCTGCTGACGCGAACGGCGGCGCCCCTGGTGAGGCGCCGCCGTTCGCAAGAAGAGCTGTGACTAGACGATCAGACCTGCGGTCTGGGTACGTGCACGGTCGAAGCGAGCCGAAACGTCGTTCCAGTTGACGATGTTCCAGAATGCCTTGACGTAGTCGCCCTTGACGTTCTGGTAGTCGAGGTAGAAAGCGTGCTCCCACATGTCGAGGAGCAGCAGCGGCGTGAGGCCGATGGAGATGTTGCCCTGCTGATCGTAGAGCTGGACGATGATCAGACGCTGTCCGATCGAGTCCCACGCGAGGATGGACCAGCCGGAGCCCTGGATGGCGTTGGCGTTCGCGGAGAAGTGAGCGCGGAAGAGATCGAACGAACCGAAGTTGTCGTCGATCGCTGCGGCGAGCTCGCCTTCGGGCTTGTCGCCACCGTCAGCGCTGAGGTTGTTCCAGAAAACGGTGTGGTTGGTGTGGCCACCGAGGTGGAACGCCAGGTTCTTCTCGAGCAGGTTGGCCTGCGCTGCGATGGTGTCGTTCTCACGAGCCTCGGCCAGCTTCTCGAGTGCAGCGTTGGCGCCGGCAACGTAAGCCGCGTGGTGCTTGTCGTGATGCAGCTCCATGATCTTGCCCGAGATGTGCGGCTCGAGGGCTGCGTAGTCGTAGGGGAGTTCCGGCAGCGTGTAAACAGACACGAGGGTCCCTTCTTTGCGGGCTGGTGAGCCCTGGTGCTTTAGAGTGCGTCGATCACCGGTCACGGCGTGACGTCACTCGCGTATGTGCAAATCATTCTTCGGGTTTCCACCCAATAACATTCGTACACCGTCCGCAACAGTCCGGCTCAGGTAGTAATCACCAAAGAATAAAGTTTGGTTAACCGAACTTAGTCGGATCTAAGGGTAAGCTAATATGCGCAAATTCGTCGTAAAGGTGAACGGAACCTTAAACTTGCGCGATGCCCGCACCAGTTTTCCTCCCGGAATCACCAGAGGCGGCCGCGCCTCGGGTGAATCTTCCGGGCGCTGACCTGCTGCGAGCACTGGCGGTTGCCGCCGTGATCTACTCCCACATCTCTTTTTACGTCATCGACGATCTCGGCTCGGGTTGGTGGGTGATCGACGTCGTTTACGGCGTTCTGATCGAGCCTGCCGAACTCAACCAGCACCTCTCTTTTGTCGGCGTCGCGGTATTCATGATGCTGACCGGCGCTCTGGTGACGCGGTCCGCGATTCGTGACGGCCCCGGAAAGTTCTTGACCAACCGATTCAGCCGCCTGCTGCCTGCATTCTGGGTGGCAACCGCGATTGCCATTCTTCTGGTCCGCCTCGGAATCAACGGAATGTTCAGCGGTCAGGAAGGTATTTCCGATACCGAAGCGTTGATGAGCTTTTTTCTCGGCGGATTCTTTCTCAAGCCCGAGGTAGCGGTTCTCGGAGTGACCTGGACGCTCACCGTCCAGTTCCTCTTCTATCTCGCCTGCGTCGCGGCTCGACCGATACTGCGTCTGCGTCCAATCGTCATGCCGCTCGCGGGCGGAGCACTGTGCTCATTGGTGCTGCTCTACAACGTCTACGCGCCGTTGCCGTACACGGTGCCGATGCTGTCCAAGATCGCCGCGACGCTGCCGGCTGTCTTCCTCGGTCAGATCATGTACCTCGCGTGGGCCAAGCTCGCTCCCGGCCGCTGGCTGATCGTTGCCGTCCTCGTTCAGATGCACGTCATCATCGTGGCGACCCAGTTCCGCGTCTACTGGGCCGGCGAGCACTACCTGTGGACCATTTCGGTAGTCGCCGCAGCGGTAGTTCTCATCGGCCGCTACGACGGTGTCCCGACGCGCTGGTCGGTCGTGAAATGGCTCTCGACGCGCAGTTACATCATCTATCTCGTGCACACCCTGATCCTGTACCGCGTTGTCGAGAACACCGTTTTGCACGTCGGACCGACGCTGGCGTTCGCGCTGTTCCTTCTGGCAACGGCCGCGGTAGCAGAAATCGGCTACCGGTGGGTGGAGCTGCCCGGCGCCCGCGCGGTCACGGCGTGGCGAAACAGCCGCTCGCGCGTAGCATCGAAGCATGAGCTGGTACGACGACATTCTGGGACGAGCGTCCGCAAAATCCACGCTGATCGCGCCTGAGGACGCCCTGCCCGGGCGAGAGCAGAAAATGCCGGTACCTACCGCGCACTACGTCAACGGGCATCCGTTGACGCCGCCGTTTCCGGCCGAACTGCAGACC
The DNA here is from genome assembly GCF_009707305.1 of Rhodococcus sp. AQ5-07. NCBI lineage: Bacteria > Bacillati > Actinomycetota > Actinomycetes > Mycobacteriales > Nocardiaceae > Rhodococcus > Rhodococcus sp. AQ5-07. Next base: position 4,978,050 of record NZ_CP046099.1, read on the forward strand.
GTCGTCGTCGGGATGGGTTGTTTCTGGGGCGCCGAGAAGGAGTTCTGGCAGCTTCCCGGTGTGTACACAACCGCTGCGGGTTATGCGGGAGGCTTCACCCCCAATCCGACGTACGAAGAGACGTGCTCCGGACGCACGGGTCACACCGAAGTGGTGCTGGTGGTCTTCGATCCCGCAGTGATCTCCTACGAGCAGATCCTGGCGCACTTCTGGGAGAACCACGATCCGACGCAGGGGATGCGTCAGGGTAACGACCAGGGCTCGCAGTACCGTTCGGCGATCTTCACGACGTCCGCCGAGCAGGAAGAAATCGCTCATGCGTCGGCCGTCGCTTTCGGTGAACGACTTGCCGAAGCCGGATACGGCGCGATCACCACCGAAATCGGTCCGCTGCGCGACTTCTTCTACGCGGAGGATTACCACCAGCAGTATTTGGCGAAGAACCCCGGCGGCTACTGCCCGGTGCATGCCACCGGCGTCAGTTGCCCGGTCGGATTGCTCCGTCAGGATCAGGTTCCGGCGCAGACGGACATCCTTCCGCCGAGCGAATAACTGGACAGGTGTTGGAGGACACATGTGATTCAGCTCGTTAACACTTGCAACTAGATCGAAACAAAGGGAATCTCGATGTAAGAGTGTGTCGTCGAGAGAACTGAGCTAATAATGTCAGGTAGTACGCGAGGAACTGCGTCGCTGCTCCGACGCACCATTCATGTAGGCCACGATCCGATGGTTCGCCGCAGTGATCGGATCGAAGGATTCATGTCCTTCGGTCTGATCATTTTCGCGATTCTTCTGCTGCCTCTCGCGGTATGGGCAGGGGCTGCGACGGCTTCGAGCCAGAACGCACTGATCGCCAAACAATCCGCCGAACTACACAGCATTTCGGCGACGACGACTGCAGACTCGACGCAGACCACCCCCTCGACAGCCGATTACATTGCACCGACCACCGAAATGGCCAGCGCGCAATGGAACTGGAACGGCGAGGTTCACACGGGTGATGTCACTGTCGACTCGGCGACGCCCGTCGGCACCGAGGTCCCCATCTACGTCAACGATCACGGCGACAAGACCGTAGCTCCGATCACGCAGAGTGCTGCCGACGTCGCAGCCGTGGTCACCGGGGTTTTCACCTGGTTCAGCGTGATGTCCCTGTTGGTCATCGCGTTCATGCTGGTGCGGGTCTTTCTCGATCGTTCCCGCTCGGCCCAGTGGGACCGAGACCTACGCGCGTTCCTCGACGCGAACGCGCTGTAGATCCCGGACCTTTCCTCACTGCAGTTGGGGCATGACCTCGCTTGCGACGAGTTCGAGATGATCCAGATCGGCCAGATCGAGAGTCTGCAGATACACGCGCTGTGAACCGGCCTCGGCGAAAGTGCCGATCTTGTCGACCAGCTCCGAAGGTGTTCCGGCCAGACCGTTCTCACGTAGCTCGTCCACGTCGCGTCCGATCGCTTCGGCGCGCTTCTTGATCTCCGCCTCGTCGCGGCCGCAGCACAGGACGAGAGCGTTGGAGTACACCAATTCGTTCGGATCGCGCTCGTGCTCGACGCAAGCCTGACGAACCCGCGCAAAGATGTCCTTCGTTTCCGCGAGGGACTTGAACGGGATGTTGAACTCGTTCGCGAACCGAGCGGCGAGTGCCGGAGTCTTCTTCTTGCCCGTGCCACCGATCAGGATCGGCGGACCGTCGACCTGGTGCGGTTTGGGAAGCGCGGGAGAGTTCTTGATCTGCACGTGCTTACCGTCGTAGTCGAACGTGTCGCCGACCGGCGTACGCCACAGGCCGGTCACTACGTCGAGAGTTTCCTCGAGCAGTTCGAAGCGATCCTTGAGCGCCGGGAACGGGATGCCGTACGCCTGGTGCTCTTCCTCGTACCAGCCGGCACCGATGCCGAGGTCTACGCGGCCACCACTCATCTGATCGACCTGTGCGACCGAGATGGCCAGCGGTCCGGCGTGACGGAACGTAGCCGACGTCACCAGAGTGCCGAGGCGGATGGTGGATGTTTCGCGGGCGATTCCGGCGAGCGTGATCCACGCGTCGGTGGGCCCGGGAAGGCCGTCGGAATTCATGGCGAGATAGTGGTCCGAGCGGAAAAATGCGCCGTAGCCGAGTTTTTCGGCGGTCTGGGCAACAGTCAGTAGTTGTTCGTAGGTAGCGCCCTGCTGGGGTTCGGTGAATATACGCAGCTCCATGACTTCTACTCTGCCACTATTTTGCGGAGGTCGGGACGACGGCACCGACTTGTCCGGCGCCGAAACACAGCGTCAGTCCCGGCGTTGTCGGCGTGATCTTCACACTGTTTCCGTGGCCGACCAGGCGCACGAATGCCGAGTGCAAACCCTGCGTCACGGGTACCGATACTGCGTCGCCGGACTCCAACGCAACATCGATCGTTCCGTCGGTGCTCGCGAGGTAATTGAGCTGCACCGTCCATTCCCAGCCGGCCAGGGGGCCGTCGAGGGGGAGTTCGGTCGGGCCTTCGGCACGGGTGCCGCAGTTCGGTGCCGCTCCTTCGGGAATCCTTCTCGTCCAGGTCACTTCGGCATCGACAATCCGTCCGCTGTCGTCGATGGTGCGCAGAATCGGAGTGCTGGAAGAGAATTCGGGGCGATCAGGCAGTGGCGCGAGAACATTGCTTGCCAAATTGTTCGGAAAGGCGACGGGAAGGAGCACTTCGATCGCGACGGGTTGCTCGAGCAGTGGAGCATCCTCATTCTGTGACAACGACATTCGCGCGTTGGCGAGGTAGTCGCGAGTCGGGTTCTCGCGCCAGATGTCGACGAACGTGACGGTCGAGACGAGCGAACTGACCACGAAGAGCGCCGACAGGCCGGCGGCGACTGCGACGGGTATCCGGGCCGGACGCCGCCGAGGTGCAGCGAGAATCAGAGCGGCGGCGAGGGCGAACACCGTCGCCGAATCCGTGAAGTAACGCAAGGTCTGCGCCAACTCGTACGTGGTGTCGGCGTCGGATCGGGTAGCGGTCATCGCCACGACAGAGGCCAGGAAGTACAGCGCCGCGGCGGCCCAGATCCAGGCAGCGCCGCGTCGGGCACGCACGGTCATCACGACCGTCGTCAGCAGCGCGGCCCAGGCCGCGGCCACCAAGACCGTCGGCGGATCGGCCCAGGCGGGGCTGGGGATCCACCGCTCCCAGCGCCAGGGGCCGCCGAGAAGGGTGGGAAGCATCCCCAAAGACGTGCCGTGATGCAGCAGTTCGGTGGACATGGAACGGCCGTTGCCGGTGATCGGAGATTCGACAGTTGTCAGATACACCGGAATCCAGATCGCGAGCACGGCGGCGCAGGCCGTCCACAGGCGTCGGCACTTCGTGACCGCACTTCGTATCGGCGTTCCTTCACCTTGTGTGCGCAAGTACAGCACCAGAAAAGCGAGTGCTACGAACGGAACGAGCACTGCCTTCTCGAAGAACAGCAGAGAGACGACAAAAACCGCGGTGCCCGAGAACACGTAGCGCACATGCCCGGTGCGGTACAGCTTGATCGCGTCGCCGCATGCCCAGGCAAGCGCGATCTGAAGCGGCAAGGCGTTGAGTGCGGCCGCCCACCACGAGAACGACGGAAGGGTCAGCGGGACGAAGAGATACAGGATCAGCGGAATCAACAGCGCCGGTCGCCAACCAAGGACCAACCGAAGAGTGCGCAGAAGCGCCAACGACGCCGCGGCCTGGCCGATGACGAGCAGCGTTGCCGACAGCGCCAAGTTGTACGGCGCGATGCGGGTGATCAACCCGGTGAAGAAGAAGGCCGCGGGCATGAAGTGACCGTCGTGGTCGTAGAGCAGGAGTTCGCTCGAGAAGAGAGGGAAGCGTCCTCCGCGGCCCATCAGGATGAGGTCGTCCCAGTAGAAGTAATTGCTCGCGGCAACCCAGGCGCGAATGACGAGCTGACATCCGATCAACACGAACGCGAGCTGCGCGACCCGTTTCGGGGTGAACGTCAGAGTTGGCTCGGGCTGTGGAGAAGTCATCGACGGTCATGCTTCCAGGTGTGTCAAAAACCGACTTCCCGCAAAAAAGGGATAACGGTCTTTTCTGTCTTTTCGGGAGCAATTTCTGAATGGATTGTGAACTTTGCCGGGATAAATGACGCCGACGCCCAAAAGTTCACTGACCTGCGGTGTCAAATTCATCCTCGAGCCTGTGCATCGTTCGCTAACACCTGTCAGCAAATTCTCAGGGTCTTGCCCGTGACCTGTGGATAAAGCCCGATTCATTCATCCAGAACTGTGGATGAACCTGTGGAAACTGTGGATAACTCGAGTTTTTAAGTGGCGGAGGTCACATTATTCGAACAATGCAGGTGAACGCGGTGGAGGTTCGATCACAAATCGGGAGTGAATCCATTTGCTGCCGTTACCGATACGGCGTGACAGAATCGAAGTTGTGAGTGTCGTTCAGGTCTGCGCCCGGTGCGCCGCACGCTGGCCCGTAGTCGGCGGCCCCACGCAGTGGTGCCCGCGCTGCAGCGGCGTCCTGCTGATCCCCACCCGCACCGAGATCTACCAACCACCCAACCGTCGTGGCTTCCGCTGGATCGCGCGCTCACCGTCCGACCCACGCGGCGTGGGGGACGCACCAGTGCGTCGTAGCCTCACCACCCCGCGCTACGACGCCGTCCCGCAGTGGGGACTGCAGGACGTCGTCGACACCTCACCGGTGCCGCCCTCGCGAGCGGACCGGATGGCCGACCGAGTCGGGCCGTTGCTGACACTCGCGACAATCCTCTACGGACTCGCTGTGTTCGCCGAACTGGGCAGATACGCGATCCTGGTGCGTAACCGCACCACGCTGATCCCGCAGTGGCTTCTCACGGTCTCCGACGCCGCCGTGTACTTCACTCAGTTGGGTGGACTGCTGATCTCGGTCTTCGCGGCTGTCGCCGGTGTCTGCTGGCTGCTTCGTCAGCGTCGTGAACACTTCGCAGGTGCCCGTGAATCAGATCCGCGCACAGCGTCGGAAGTGGTCGTCGGCTGCGCTGTGCCGATCCTCAACCTCGTGATGCCGGCGGTTTATCTCTTCGAGTTGGTCCGCCGCGATCCGCGCGGAACTCTGCTGGTGAAGATCTGGTGGGGCTTCTGGGGATTCAGCGCTCTGCTGCTGGTGGTCAACGCGTACTGGCGATCACGCCCGGGGATTCAGGCAATGGCCGACGGGGTTCTGCTGAACGCCTTCATCGCATTGGTCGCAGCCGTCACCGCGGCGTTGACGCTCGTCGTGATCCGACGGATCGAGCGCAGGGGTTGGCGCGGCGAACCCGAATCGGAAACTCGATGGGTGCCAGTGCCGCGCTCGGTGCTGGAAGAGAAGGAGACCGCTGCCCTGTGAGCCCAGATCGTCGAGGTCCACTCGTCGTTGCGCACCGAGGTGCGTCGGCTGCGCGGCCGGAGCACACCCTCGCCGCCTACGAACTGGCCCTCGAGGAGGGTGCCGACGGGCTCGAATGCGACGTCCGGCTCACCCGCGACGGGCACCTGGTCTGCGTTCACGACCGCAAGGTCGATCGCACCTCCAGCGGCACGGGGATCGTCAGCGAGATGACGCTCGATTCGCTGAACGCTCTGGACTACGGGTCGACGAGCGAACCGGCCGAACTGCTGACTCTCTCCGACCTCATCACCCTCGCCCTGGATTTCGCGCGGCCGGTGAAGCTGTTCATCGAAACCAAGCACCCAGTGCGATTCGGCGGCCTGGTCGAAGCAAAACTTCTCGCGGAACTGCACCGCTTCGGGATCGCGTCGCCGCCGTCGGCCGATCACTCTCGCGCGGTGGTCATGTCTTTCTCGGCTACTGCGGTCTGGCGAGTGCGCCGTTCGGCACCGCTGCTGCCGACGGTCCTACTCGGTGACGCGTCGCGATACCTCGGCGGTGGTGCGTCGACGGCTGTCGGCGCCACGGCGATCGGGCCGTCGATCAAGGCGTTGCGCGAACATCCCGATCTGGTCGATCGGGCTGCCGCTGCGGGTCGCGCGACGTACTGCTGGACCGTCGACGACAAGGCGGATGTGGACCTGTGTCGTGAGCTCGGGGTCAGTTGGGTGGCCACCAACCATCCCGGGCGCACGAAGCAATGGCTGGGCAGCGTGTAGATTTTGCCCTCGTGGCCAAGAAGAGCAAAAGAAACAGTGGACCGAAGCAGGGCAGCGCACGCGCAGAGAAGCTGGCGGCACGCCAAGCAGAGCGTGAAGCCGCTGCCGGCGCAGTGAACCGCCCGTTCGAGGGCCTTGCCGCCGAGTGCGATCTGGTCGCGCTGCGCGAATTCGTTCCGTCCGCCACGGCTCCGTTGCCGGTCATCGGCTCCGACCGTCCCGTCACGTTGGCGACGGTCCTCCCCGGCGCTGTTGCCGCCCTCGTCCGCGACGAGGGCGAGACGGCCACCGGATTTGTCGGTGTCCAGGTTCAAGCGCACTCTGCCGACCTCGGCGCAGACCTCGCCGCTTCGGTGAACTGGATCAAGGACGCGGCCCCCGGCGACGCGCTTTCTGCCGCGAACCCCGATTCCGAGACACCCGCCGTCACCGAGGTTGTCGATCCCTCGGCTCTGCTCGACATCACCGTGCACCAGAACTTCAACTGGTGGATTCCGGAAGGCGTCGAAACCGATCCTGAGGTTGCCGCCACCGTGCAGCACGCCAACTCGGCGATCATGCCCTCTGCACGCCTCGAAGGAGACGGCCTCGTTGCCGCGTGGTGGGTCGACGCCGGCGAGAAGGCGCACCTGCGTTGGGTCCGCCCCGAGAGCGAAGACGACCTGATGCTCGCGTTGGCGCGCGTGCACGCGACCGGTGGACTGCACCTGGGTGAGGGCTCGCGCTACGCAGGCTCGTTCCGCACCCACGGCCTGTTGGTCCCCGTCTTCGACCTCGACCGCGAAAAGCATGCAAACGAGTGGGTAGCGGCAACCGTCGAGCTCGGTGAGCGTCTTGCCGAGGCTCTGGCCGTCGACGCTCCACTGAACTCGGCCGAGCTGCGCTCGCGCGACGGCCTGCGCGGACGCCAGGTCACGCTGCGCTGATTTTTTCGCCAGAACTATAGGCGTTACGCAAAGTTACGGTTAATGTTGGCGGCATGACTTTGTCGCACGACATCTCCGGTAGCGGTCCCACGCTTGTGCTCGTCCATGGCATCGTCCATCGACGGCAGGCGTGGGATTCGCTTTTGGACCAGCTGACGCCGTATCGCCGTGTGGTCACGGTCGACCTGCCAGGTCACGGAGAGTCCCTGCTACCCGAACTCGGTCCGGACGTCATGGGACAGCTGATCGACGACGTCAGTGAGTTCGTCAAGGAAGTGACTCCGGCGGGGGAGCGCGCCCACGTCGCCGGAAACTCACTCGGCGGATGGATTGCACTCTCGCTGGCAGCGCGCGGAGACGTCGCGTCGGCGACAGCTCTTTCGCCGGCCGGGTTCTTTGTCAATCACCTCGATCAGGTGCGGGCGATCAACACGTTCCGTGCACTGCGCGGCACGGCCAAGCTCATGGGTGATGGTCTGCCACGTGCATTGCGGTACAAGCTGATTCGCTATCCGGCGCTCGCCGCGTTCTTCGCTCATCCGAGTCATGTCGGCTATGCGGCGGCGTTGGCCGACTGCCGTTCGCTCGTGTCCAACGAACTCGTCGATCTCGGTCTCGAGATGGACTTCGTATTGCCGCCCATCGTGGATCCCACTGTGCCGGTGACGGTTGCGTGGGGTCGACGCGATCTCATTCTGCCCGTGTACCAAGCGCAGCGCGTGAAAAAGCCTTTCCCGCAGGCGAAGTTGATGGTTTTGCCCGGACTCGGGCACGTACCGATGACAGATGCCCCCGAGCTGATCAGTTCGATCCTGCTGGCAGGAAGCGAACCGTTCGGCTCGAGGGCAAAATCCGTGAGTGCTGCAGGCTAGATGGTTCCGCCTGCTGCGTTCGGCGCACCGGTGGTGTCACCGACGGTGCTCATCTCGCGGGACACGAAGTCTTCGAGGTCGAACAGGTTGGCGCCTGCGCGGTCCGCGATGGTGAGAAGTGTTGTCATGCTGGCAACTTCCTCGACCTGCTCCTTGAGGAACCACTGCATGAACTGCTCGCCGAGGTAGTCGCCTTCTTCGCGGGCAGTGCTCGCGAGCTGGACGATCTGCTCGGTGACCGTCTTCTCCTGCGTCAGCGCGAGGGCGATGGGCTCACGGGCATCCTTGAAGTCGGCCTTCGCGGCGTCGACGCCGGTGAGTTCGACGTTGATGTCGCGATCGAGGAAATACTGAACGATCATCATGGCGTGGTTACGCTCTTCCACAGCCTGCTTGTAGAAGTGCTTTGCCAGCTGTGGCAGGTCCGCATTGTCGAAGTAAACCGCTGTCGCGATGTACTGATGCGAAGCGTTGAACTCGTTGCGAATCTGGTCTCGGAGTAGTGCGTGGAATTTGGTCATGTGAGTCTCCCCAGAAGTCATGAATTCCAAGATAGTGCAGGTCAGAGGCCCTGTCATCCCAGTCTGACCTTATTGTGGTAAGCGTTCCCAAACTAAAGAAGACCTAATTTCTTTTCGAATTCGGTGCGGTTATCCATTGGCTCGAAAGCGAATGTTTCATTTAGGAATGTCCTTTTCACCAGGCGAGTTCCGTGCATTTACCGTCACTTCCCTGGAGTTCCACCTGCACGGTGGCGTGCTCCAGTTCGAATACCTCGGCCAGCAAGGTTTGGGTGGCCGCGAGCACCGTAGTGGGATCGGCGTCACTGGCCGCGGTGACGTGAACGGAAGCAACTTCCATCCCCGAGGTGAGTGTCCAGACGTGCAGATCGTGCGCGTCGACGACTCCCGGGAGTGTGTTGATCTTCTCGAGTATCGAGGTGACGTCGATGCGATCGGGAGCCTGCTGGAGCAGGATGCGGACGGCATGGCGGCCCAGGTTGAAGGCGCGCGGCAAGACGAAAAGGCCGATGGCGACGCCGATGACGGGGTCGGCGTAGCGCCAACCGAAAGCGAGCGTGACCAAGCCGCTGACGAGGACGCCGATGGACCCGATCATGTCCGCCATGACTTCGAGGTAGGCGCCGCGGATGTTGATGCTTTCCTTCGCGCCGCTGCGGAGCATCAGGAAGGCGATGACGTTCATCGCCAAACCGACGACGGCGACTATCGCGACGGGGAGGCCCGGAACCTCGGGCGGATCCGAGAATCGGCTGGCAGCCTCGTAGAGCACCCACCCGGCGACTGCGAAGAGCAGGATCGCATTGGCTAGTGCCGCAAACACTTCCGTGCGGTACATGCCGAAAGTGCGATCCGGGCGCCGTGCTGCGCGCTGTGCGACGAGGATCGCGGCGAGCGCCATGAAGATGCCGAAGATGTCGGTGAACACGTGCGCCGAGTCCGAAAGCAGCGCCAGTGACGAGGTGAAGAAGCCGACCGTCACCTGCAGCACGAACGTCACCAACCCGAGGCCGGCGGCGATCCACAGTTTGTTGACATGCTTGCCGCTGTTGCTGGTCGCAGCCTCGGCGGGAGAGATTCCGTGCCCGTGTCCGTGTGACATCGAAGGTCCTTTCGTCGACGTCAGCCTAGACACATATGCATATATGCGCAATAGTGCATGTCTTAAAAACTATGCAACATAGTTGTAAGGTGGCGGCGTAGACCTTCATTTGTCATCGACGCGAGGACCGAGAAGTGGGAAGACATCGAAAATCCGAGCCGATCAGACCCGGCGGGCGCATGGCAGCGGTTTCCGTGGCGACGGGCGCAATCCTGGCGTCCGGCACTTCCATCGGGCACGCATCGCCGCTTCCAGTTGCAGCGGAAGGTCCAGCGCTGGTGTCGGTGCCGGAGATACTCGACCTTGTTCGGACGACGGATCTTGCCGGGATAGCCGAACAACTCGGTAAAACGAGGCAACTCGAAGCCCAACGGGCGGCGTTGGCGTACGAGGCAGAAAAGCCGCGGGTGATGGCCCCCGTCAGCGGGACGATGACGTCCAACTTCGGTCCACGCTGGGGAACAACCCATTACGGTCTCGACATCGCAAATTCGATTGGTACGCCCATCGTCTCGGCGACCGACGGTGTTGTGATCGAATCCGGTCCCGCCGCGGGATTCGGGCTCTGGGTCCGCATCCAGCAGGACGACGGGACCGTCGGCGTCTACGGGCACATCAACGAGGCGCTCGTGGTTGCCGGTCAGAAGGTGCGGGCGGGTGAACTGATCGCGACCGTCGGCAATCGTGGACAATCGACGGGACCGCACCTGCACTACGAGGTGTGGCAATCTGACGGGCAGAAGACTGATCCGCTCGCGTATCTGAATTCCCGGGGCGTGTCGTTCGGGGAGAAGGCCGCGAGCGGCTGAAGTTCTGTCACGACGCGATGGAGGAGCAATGCAGGGGCTGGGCGGACTCGAAGCCGAGGTCATGGATGTGCTCTGGCAGTCCGACGACGCGCTCTCGGTCAAGGATCTGGTCGAGATCTTGGGTGAGCGTCGACAACTCGCGTACACCACCATCCTGACCGTCGTGACTCATCTCTACGACAAGGGCTGGGTGAGTCGTGAGAAGAAGAGTCGCGCCTACTTCTATCGGCCGAGTCGCAGCCGTGAAGAGGCCACATCCAGGGCACTGCGCGAATTGTTGGACAGCAGTTCCGATTCCGCTGCCGTGCTGTTGCACTTCGCGAAGACAATGACGGACGCTGAGAACGAGGCCCTGCGCCGAGGACTTTCCGGGGAAGGTGCGCAATGACACTGGCCTTGCCGATGCTTCTCGGTGCGGTATTCGTCGGATTTTTGGTTCCGAGAGCGTTACGGGCCGTTTCCTCGACGTTGTCACCGACGGTGCTGCTCGCGGCGTGGCTCGGCAGTATGGCGTCGGCTCTGTATCTCGCTCTCTCCGCGGTCTTGGTTCTGGTGTGGCCGAGCCACGCGCCGGTCGAGGGGCTGGTCGACGGTATCGCTCGGTGTTTCAGCGCCTTCGCGCACGGCACGAGTTCATGGGTGGGTGAACTGATCACCGGCACAGCCGTTGGTGTGGTGGGTTTGACCGCTGTTCGGATCGTGCTGGCCGGCCGCAAACAGGCACGTGAGCACGCGAGAGTCCGAGATTTCCATCGTGATGTTCTCTCGATCGTCGCGCGCCGCGACAACTCGGAGTCCGACGTGTTGTGGTTGGATCATCCGCTGCCGATGGCCTACAGTGTCGCCGGAAAGCCTGGATTTGTTGTTGCGACACAAGGCTTGTCATCCGCTCTTACCGGGGGCGAGCGTGACGCGGTCCTCGCGCACGAGCGTGCGCACCTGAGCGGCGGTCATCACCGAATCGTCGGTGCCTGTGAAGTCTTGGCCGCTGTTCTGCCGGGAGTGCCGTTGTTCGCGGCGGCACCTGCTGCCGTCGGCGCGATCGTGGAACTGTCGGCGGACCGGCACGCCGCTCGCGTCACCAGCCCGGCTGCAGTGCGTTCCGCCCTTGCCGTGGTGTCGAAATCGCCGCTTCCTCAGCCGGACTGGAGTTTGGGCGATCGCGGCGGCGCGACCGCAGTGCGATTGCGTTCCCTGGTCGACGGCGACGTGGCGTCGCCTCGGCGACTGACCTGCGCGGTCGCGGCGTGCGTGCCGGCGGCCATCACGACGGCCGTTGCCGCAGCCGTGACGGTGGCCGTCTCCGCCGGTATCTGCGCTGTTCTGACCTGATCATTGCTCCAAGGCTGAGTCGATCTGGGCTTTCAGATCTTCGTAGCTCGGCATCTGGGCCAGCTTCACGTCGTTGAGGAACAGCGTCGGGGTGCCCTGGACGCCAAGGCGTTTGCCCTCGTTGAAGTCGCGCTCGACCCGCTCGCGGACGCCGCGGCTGCTGAGGTCGGATTCGAATCGGGTCATGTCCAGGCCGAGATCTTGTGCGTAGGAGCGAAACAGTGCCTCCTGCGATTCGGCGGATTCACCCCACTGCGACTGAGTCTCGTACATCCGTTGATACATCTCGACGAACTTGCCCTGGCGAGATGCGGATTCGACGACCTGCGCCGCGAGAGTGCTGTTGGTGTGACTCGGAATCGGAAAGTATCTGATACCGAATGTGATTCGATCCTCGTACTCGGCTCTGATTCGCTCCATCGTCGGGTACAGCGCGAGGCAGGCCTCACATTCGAAGTCGAGGAACTCGACAAGATTCACTTTGTCGTCAGCGGCCGAGGTCAATCGGTACGCGTCGTCGGTCAGGACGGCGGTGGATTGTGCTGCCCGATCGGTGCTCTCGTTGTCCGCCCTGATCGGATCGACGGTGATGAACGTGATCAGTGCTACCGCGAACAATGCGATCAGGGCGGCGGATATCTTCATGCTTCTGGACACTGCTGTTTACCTTGACCTTCCGTCGATTACTTAAATACTATCCAACATAGTATTTAGGTGTAGAGTCGACGGTACCCGAAAGGATTCGAAGGAGGGTTCGCCCGTGAATCGGAGGTGAACGGTCTGGCGCCGCCGTCGATCGGACAGATGTTGACCTGGGACTCCTCGTCCCTGTCACCTCTTGTTCTACTGGGAGCTGTTCTGGCGCTTTGGTATTGGTGGTCAATGCACCGTGTGCGTGCGCGGGGACGGCTATGGCCCTGGTATCGAACTGCATGTTTTCTGGCCGGGTGCTTGCTGTTGATCGCCGTGACCGGTTCGAAGGTCGAAAGTTACGGGAACGAACTCTTCAGTGTCTGGATGTTCCAGCATTTGACGCTCTCGATGGCGATCCCGCCGCTGTGGGTGCTGGGCTCGCCAGGACTGCTGCTACTGCGTTCGACGTCGCATCGAGGTCCCGGGAGAAATGTTCTGGCGCTTGCACTATCGGCATTGCGCAGCCGTCCGGCGGCCGGACACGTCTTTCTCGAAATCTTCTTTCTCACCAGCGGTCTGCTCTTCATCATGCCCGTGCTCGCCACCGGACCACTGCCGGTGCGGCAAAGCTATCTCGGCCGGTGTTTCGACCTTTTCGTGGAGATGCCGCTGCACGTGTTCATCGGAGTCGTCCTCATGATGGCGACAAAGCCGCTGCTGACCACGTTCGTGAATCCGCCTCCCGAGTGGGGCGTGGACGTGATGCAGGACCAGCAGTTGGCCGGTGCCCTTGCGTGGTCGTACGGTGAGCCCGTCGCGCTGGTGGTGGTCGTGATCTTCGCGATGCGCTGGAACCGGGACGACAAACGGATGAATGCCGCCCAGGACCGCCGCGCCGAGATCGACGGCGACAGTGATCTGGAGGCATACAACAACTTCCTCAGATCACTGAGTGCCGCCGAGCGGCCGGAGACTCGGTAGGCCGGTGGCCCTCAGACGCCGCCGCCGGCGGGCGTCGGCGCCATTGCGTCGGCAGCTGCCGGTGTGTTCATCTCGCGTGCGACAAACGTTTCGAGGTGGAAGAGGTTGTCGCCGGCGCGGTCGACGATGGTGAGAAGTGTTGTCATGCTTGCAACTTCCTCGACCTGCTCCTTGAGGAACCACTGCATGAACTGCTCGCCCAGGTAGTCGCCGGTATCGCGCGCGGTGCGCGCCAACTGCGTGATCTGCTCGGTGACCGTCTTCTCCTGCTCGAGTGCCAATTCGACCGGGGCACGGACGCTGTCGAACTTCGTCACGACGTCGTCGACACCCGGTACGTCCACGTCGAGGTCGTTGTCGAGCAGGTACTGGATCATCATCATCGCGTGACCGCGTTCCTCGGTGGCCTGGCTGTAGAAGCGCGCGGCCATCTGCGGAAGATCGTGTGCATCGAAGTACACCGCTACCGCGATGTACTGCTGCGATGCAGTGAACTCGTTACGGATCTGCTGACGCAGCAGAGTGGTGAATTCGCTCGAGTTCTTCGCCTGTGTCATCCCAACAGATTACTGGGTCGGCGGCACGGACAGGGAGCTACTTGTTGTCGAGCTGATCGATGATGAAGTCGAGAGTTTCCGGCCGGTATCCGTAGACGAACGAGTCCTTTTCGCCGACGTACCAGTCGCCGCACTGAAAAGAACTGCCCTTCTCGACCCCTGTCGGCCACCACTGTGCGGACAGCGATGCCGGACGAGTTTCGACGGTAGGTCGTGCGATGCAGCTGTTGTGATCTATCTCCGTGATGTTCGCAGTCATTCGCAGGATGCGTTCGTTGCCGGTGGTGCGGATGACCTCGTCGATACCCGTCGCGCCGGCGGGAACCCAACTCGGCAGTGTGTCGATTCCGTTGGATGCTTGTGCAAAAGAGAAGGTTTCGGTTTTCTTGTATGCCTTCGACTCGTCGAACTTGTCGAAGGTGCCCGAGCAGGACGTGGCCAGTGAAGCCGCTCCGGCCGAGGCGGCGATGACGGCGGCAGTGCGGAATCGGCGGTGTGCTGTGTTCATACCTTCACGGTATTTTTCCGCCGGCCGTTCCGCGTCCTGCCGGAAAGCGATTTGTTCGCTCGGCCTGTCCTCCCGGGGTACTACCGAAACTCAGGGCAATCACCCCGTGGTGATCAGATCCTGCGGAATCTGCTGATCGTTGGCCAGGGCGTCGAAGAACTGCGAAGCGCGTGCCTTGTCCCACAACAACACGTTGCCCGACCCGTCCACGTCCTCGAAACCGGCGACCGGAACCGTCGTGGTGGTCATCCCGCCGCGAAGCGCCCAGGCGAGTGAGGCCAGATTCCAGATGTGATCGCCCTCGTCGACCTGCAAAGACTTGGCCGTATCGGAGACGAGCGGCCACAACCGGAACGGATTGAGGAACGTACTCGGACTCGTCGCCTTCGACAGCAACGCCGACATGAACTGGCGCTGGTTGTTCATGCGGTCGAGGTCGGCGAGCGCGGTTGCTCGGGTCCGTACGAACCCGAGTGCATCCGAACCCTTCAAGTCCTGGCATCCGGCGGGGAGGTTGATTCCGGCCAGCGGATCGTCGATCGCCTGCGTCAGGCATACATTGACGCCACCGACGGCGTCGACGATGCCGGCGAACCCGCTGAATCCGATCTCGGCATAGTGGTCGATGCGAAGTCCGGTTGCCTCCTCGACGGTCTGCACCAGCAAGGGGGCACCACCGAAAGCGAAGGCGGCGTTGATCTTGTCCGAGCCGTAGCCGGGAATCGGAACGTACGAATCGCGAGGGATGCTGACCATGGTCGTCTTCCCGCTCTTGGGAACGTGGACCAAGATGACCGTGTCAGTGCGCTTGGGGCCGGTGTCACCACCTGTCGCAAGCGCTTGCTCCTGCTCGGGTGTGAGCCCCTCACGACTGTCGGAGCCGACGATCAGCCAGTTCGTGCCCGGAGTATCGGCGACGCGTCCCGCGTAGTCGGGCAGCGCGTCGATTCGATTGAGCGAACTGTCGACGTAATAGACCGCGCCGGCCAGCGCGAGCAGCAAGACCAACAACGTGATGCCGATACGTTTACCCCAGCTGCGACGCTTGCGTGGGCGTCGCTGCTTCGGGGGTTCAGGAGGGCGAGGCGGGGCGTTCGGCGGGGTTCGGCGCGGCGGCGCGGGTGCGTACTTCGCCTGGCGTTGCGGATCCTGACGCGGCGGCCCCTGCCTGCGGGGGTCGTCCTGGAACGGCTGCGGGCGTTGGGTCGGCGCCCAGTCCTCACGCCTGGGTTGCTGCGGCGCTTCTGGTGGGACCTGTGACCAGGCCTGATTGGCCGGATTCTGCTGCGGTGGACGTCCGTCGCGGCGAATGACCGTCGGCCCTTCGGGCGGCATCGGTGGGCGCCGCTGCGGGGGTGGGCCCTGACGGGGTGGCATCGGTCCACGCGGGGGCGGCTGGCGCCGCGGAGGTGGCCCTGGCGGCTGGCGCCGCGGAGGGCGCTGAGGATATTCGGAGTCGCCGGTCACCAGTTCACGGTACCGGTCACGGCAGCCAGGAGACGTGATCGCGCAGGAGGGCGTAACCGATGAACGCCACCATGTCGATGAGCGCGTGGGCGATGATCAGCGGCCACAGCTTGCCGGTGCGCTGCCAGTATCGACCGAACACGAGCCCCATGATCACGTTTCCCACACCGCCGCCGAACCCTTGGTAGAGGTGATAACTACCGCGCAGGAGTGAGGACGCGAGCAGAGATTTGTTCTCGCTCCAGCCGAGTGTTCGGAGGCGAGTGATCAGGTAGGCGACGACCAGTACCTCTTCGGCGCCCGAGTTCGCGATCGCGGACAGTACGAGGATCGGAACCCGCCACCAGTGGTCGTCGAGCGCGCTGGCTTGGACGGTGAGGTTGATGCTCAGTGCCTGAGCGACGAGGTAGAACAAGAGTCCGGGGAGGCCGATCACAGCGGCGAGGCCGAATCCCGGAGCTATGTCGCGACCGAATCGAGGTTTGGGAGTCAGGCCCGCAGCACGTGGACCGATCCCCGAACGCCACAGTAGATAGAGTCCCAGCGCTGCCCACGCGAGAAGCTTTGCGACGCCCAGTAATTGGCGCGCCAGGTCGATCCAGTAGATGGCGGCCCGCGACGGGTTGAGTGCAACCGTCTGATCCGAGAGCGCAACCGGCGTCGCCAAGGATTCGGCGAGCGAAAGGATCCCGGACAATCCGCTGAGCCCGAAGGTGACCAGCAGAACGATAGTGATCTCGATCCGGATTCCGCGTCTGGCGGCGGGATCGAGTTCCGGGTCCGTTCGAACGGGAGACGGCGGCCGTAACCAGGTGCGGACGGTTTCGCGGGCATTCACCCGCGCAACGCTAGCCGTTTGCAGCGCCACCCGATCGGAGGCCGTTGAGGAAAGGGCACCCGACCAGCATTCGGATGGCGCGGCTCAGCGCGGGAGCGTCGTCGACGGGGTTGGCGAACGGCATCCACACGTCGCGGTCGCCGGTGTGATCCTCGACCCGCAGGCGCAGTCCGTAGCGGTCGATGCCGAGTGGGCGAACGCGTCCGGTGCGCATGTACGGGGGAAGCTTGCGCACGAGCAGGTCCACGAGATCGCGGTGGTCTTCGTCGAGATGCTGCAGCCACGCCGTCTCCATCTCCCAGAAGGGATCGGGGCTGGCGTTCAGCAGTTCGTCCACGGCGACGGGCTCTGCCCCCGTCGAGTCGGCGACAACGGCCGAGGCCAGGCTCAGGCGAAGGAGGACCGAGGTGTGGCCGATGTCGAGGAGCCCCGGATGGGGGTGTTCGGATGCGACGTCGTCGGCGAGAACGCGTGCCTCGTAGTCGGGCACGGCGTGTAACGAGCCGCGAAGCCACACGAGGGAGCGCACGGGCTCACGCAGACGCAGTGGTGCGTGATCGGTGATCTCGAGGACGGCAGGCAGTCCGCCGCCGCCGGAGTTCCAGGCCAGGGCCGCAGCTGCGGAGGCATGTGGGACTGCAACGACGACGTCACCGTTCGAACGCAGGTGATGCACCGACGTGACGGTGGGATCGCTGCCTTCGATGGCGAGAACTGCGTCCTGTGCGCGCACACAGGCGCTGCGGACGCGTTCGGCGGTGGACGGGCCGGTGCTGGTCTTCGTTGCCATGCTGCCCCCTTGGCGGGTGTTCTCTCGAACTCCATCGGATGATGAGGTAACCCTAACCTAAGGCGCTTCGGTGTGAATCGCAAGACTTTTGCGCAACTCGCGTGGAATCCGCCGCCTGCGTCGGGGTTACGGTTTGTCTGTGGCCATTCCTCTTTCACTCGGGCTGCCCGCCCCGAGAAACTCGCGCGGACTCCTCGAAGCACTCTTTCTCCCGGTCGTTCCGGCGTCGGCGCTGATCGGTGGCGAAGCAGCAGGCCGGGTTGTCGTCCGCCTCGATATCGATCCGGAAGAACTGCGCGCGGACACGGAAGCGTCGTACGAGGCCGTCCGTTTCGACGTCGACGTCACCACCGACCAGATCGACGACGCGATCGCGCTACGTCTGCCCGCTCCGCTCGCGGTGTACGTCGACGGCGGCGAAGAGGATCTGACACCCGCCGAAGCGGCGCTGCGCCTGTGCGAAGGTGGACGGATCCCCGGACTCGCCGCCGGTCGCACGCCCACCGAAGTGGCTGATTTCCTGGCGGTACTCGCGCACGAGTCCGTCGGTTTCGTAGCCCGCGCAGCCGACGGCGACGAGGTGATCGCCCTACTGTGTGGCACCGTCGCTGCACTGCGCGGCGACGACGTGCGCGCCGCGATAGTCGATCCGAAGCCCGAAAAACTCGCCGCGCTGATCCCGGAAGCCGCATCCGCGATGCGCGAGGTGCTGCTCACGATCGAGGTCGCGGATCTGCCTGCGGTGGAAACGGCTCTGCGTGCCGCGGGTTTGCAGTGACCGGCGTGGGTCGATGCGTAATCTTTTAGGCGTGCCAAGAATCGCGTATTTCGGTCCGTCGGGAACCTTCACGGAGATAGCTCTCGCCCAGTTGGAGGCTGAGGGCGCGTTCGGCGAAACCGTCGAGCGAGTACCGGCCGGCAGTCCGCCGGCGACTCTCGACATGGTTCGCGACGGTTCCGTGGACGGGGCCGTAGTTCCCTTCGAGAACTCGGTGGAAGGCGGCGTAGCTCCGACGCTCGATTCACTCGCTCTCGGTTCGCCCCTGCAGATCGTCGCCGAAACCGATCTGGACGTGAGTTTCTCCATCCTGGTTCGGGCCGGGACCACCGCCGACCAGGTCCGCACGATCGGCGCGTACCCGCATGCGGGCGCACAGGTCCGCGGTTGGATCTCCGAGCACCTGCCCCAGGCCGAGGTTGTGTTGGCCTCGTCCAATGCCGGTGCGGCGCTGGACGTGCAGGCCGGAACAGTCGATGCCGGTGTCTCCACGGCTTTGGCCGGTCAGATGCTCGGACTCGACAGCCTGGCGGACAACGTCGCCGATGTGGGCGGCGCCCGTACACGCTTCGTGCTGGTCACCAAGCCGGCTCCGGTTCCCGAACGGACCGGTGCCGATCGGACCGCGCTGGTGCTTCACCTCGACAACGCTCCCGGCTCCCTGGTGCGCGCACTCTCCGAATTCGCCGCTCGCGGTATCGATCTGACTCGGATCGAATCACGTCCGATGCGAACGGAATTGGGTACGTACCGGTTCTTCGTGGACTGCGTCGGACACGTCGAGGACTCGCTGGTGGCCGAGGCGATGCGTGCACTGCATCGCAAATCCGGAGTCCGCTTCCTGGGGTCGTGGGCGACAGCGAATTCGACCGGGCCACAACCTCCTTCGGACGAAGAAGCGATTCGGTGGATCGACGAACTCAAGCATGGAGGGGGAGAACGATGACCGGAAGGCTCATCCTCGTTCGGCACGGTCAGACGGAGGCGAATGTCGCCAAACGTCTCGACACCGCTCTGCCCGGAGCAAAGCTCACGCCGGAAGGGTTGGCGCAGGCCGAGACGTTGGGCATCGGTCTGGCTTCGGCGCCTCCTCTGGCGCTCGTATCGTCCTTGGCTTTGCGTGCCCGGCAGACCGCAGGTTTTGTGGAGCAAGCCGCCGGCGTATCCCTGGATGTGCGGGACGGACTGCACGAGGTCCAGGCCGGTGACCTCGAGGATCGCACCGACGAGGCCGCGCACCGACTGTTCATGGAGACGTTCCATCACTGGCACACCGGCAACCTCGGCGCTCGCATTCCCGGCGGTGAAACGGGATACGACGTCCTGGAACGGTACGTCCCCGTCGTCAATGCGCTGCGCGAAGAATTTCTCGAAGGCTCACGAGACGGCGGCGACATCGTCGTGGTGAGTCATGGTGCTGCGATTCGTCTTGTCGCCGCCCAGCTTGCCGGTGTCCCCGGACTGTTCGCAGCCAACAACCACTTGGCCAACACCGAGACCGTCGAACTGTTGCCCTCAGCTGATGGCGGCTGGGAGTGCCTACGCTGGGGAGCCGTCAACCCGCCGTTCGAGCACCGACTCATCCCCGGCGCCGACGACGTGATGGGCTGACGGACTGCTTCACCACCAACCGGTCTGGACGCTCAGTTGGCGCCCGAGTTCAGCGGAAAGTGTGCTCACGTAGCTGGCTGTCAGGTGGTGGGAATCGTGATACACCAACACATTTCCCTCCACGACGCGGCACAATTCCGGTCCGCACACACCGTCGCTGAGGTCGAGTAGACGGACGTTGGTCAGATCGGCAATTGCCGACGGCGCCGGATTGACGTCGCTGAGCATTTCGGACCGTGGCATCGCGCAGTGATCGGGTGACGTGGTTGTCGCCAGACAGTCGATCGCGCGGTAGGCGACGCCGTCGTGGTGCAGCCAGGGGGTATCGCGAATGGCGAGTACGTCGATACCGTCGCGCTCCAGTTCCTGCCAGACGTGAACGTACGATTCGGGCGTCACGTCACCAGGGCCGTCGGAACTCGGCCTGGTCGCCGTCGTGAACACGAAATCGGGTGAGGCGTCGGCCAACTCGGTCAGCACTCCACGCGACCAGTCGACACAATCCGGATAGTCGTTGTCCGACAACGTCTGCATGGAGTCGACGGTGAGCGGGCAGCCCATCTTCAGATACGTGTCGACGCGGAACCCGTGACTCTTGCCGAGTTCGTCGAGCGCAGTGAGCCAGTGCTCGGAGTGCGAACCACCCGCGAGCGCGATGGTTCTGTCTGCATCGGCGTCGCCATAGGTGCAGTGGACGACGTCCCGCTCGAGAAAATCGGCGATACAGCCGTCGAGCGTACTGGCCGGAAGGTCCAGTGGCGCATCGAAGATCGAGGGAACCATCGACGCCTTGGGTACTTCGGCACCGTCGGTGAGCGCGAGTGCGCCGGGATGGGTCGGGAGGTCGAGGGTGTCGACCGCCCGCTGGCCCGTCGTCTGGCTGCTCGCGTACGACTGCCAGGCGACCGAAGCGGCGAGGACCGCGGCAGCGGTGACGACGCATGCCAGGACGGTATACCGGCGCGAGCGGCCTCCGCGCTCCACCGGAACCTCGACCAGGCGCCGGAGTGCAAGCGCCCCCGCGACGGAGAGGGCGATGATCAGTGCCCCGCCGAGCAGGCCGGCTTCGGGGCGTCCGGAGATCACGAGTGCAAACACCAGAATCGGCCAGTGAATCAGGTACAGCGCGAATGCGAACGAGCCGAGCCACGTCAGTGCCGGATGGGCGAGCGTCTTCGACGTCCAAGGTGTGTCGTCGCCGACTCCGGACAGTATCAACGCAAGAGTGGCCAGCACCGGTACCAGCGCCCACGGGCCGGGGAACTGCTGGGCGCCGTCGAGCACTATGCCGCACAACAGGATCGACGAAAGCCCCGCCCAGCCGATCGTCGCTCTGACCGAGAACGGCAGGGATGCGATCTGCCGACTGCGCGTGCTGGTCATCAGAACGGCCAGCAGACCACCGAGGGCCAATTCCCACAACCTGGCGCCGGAGTCGTAGTACGCCCAGGCTTGGTGACGCGAAGATTTGGCGAGTGCGTAGAGAAAAGATCCTGCGGTCAGAACCAGAAGGGTGACCGCGAGTGACGGGCGGAAATAGTTGGGATTCACGCGTGAAGCCACATAAGCGATCACGGAGACGAGTGCGATGGCCAGGAGATAGAACTGACCTTGCACGGCCATCGACCACAGGTGCTGCTGGGGAGTGACCGAGCCGTCGGCGGCCAGGTAGTCGCTTGCGGTGCTGGCGAGCTGCCAGTTCTGGAAGAACCCAAGCACCGCGATCAGTTGATCGCCCAGATCGGCCCAGCGTGTGCGTGGCAGCAGCAACGCGGTCCCCAGTGCGGTCAAAATGCTGACCACCGCGATAAGGGGGAACAGCCGCAGAAACACCCGCCGCAGTGCCGGGACCGGGTTGAGTGAACCCCCGGCTTCGGCGCGTCGAACCAGTGAGCCGACGAAGAAGTATCCGGACAGAACCAGGAAGACGTCCACCCCGCCCGATACCCGTCCGAACCACACGTGGAATACGACCACCAAACCGATGGCGAGGCCACGCAGTCCGTTCAGGTCTTGTCGGTGCGGTGTTGTTGCCCGTTCTTCGTTCGGCCGGTCGATCGTGGCGACCGAGCCTTGTTCGCCCGGTGACGACGGTTGACGCGAGAACTGCATGCTGAAGTAAGGCTCCGGGCGTTGAAGGGACGCCTCGAGGTTACCCGGAAGTCTCCGGCGTCGATTCCTCGAGTTCGGTTACCAGCGCGTTCACGGCTTGTCGCAGGCGATGCGGTGTTCCGGAACTGATGGACGTCCACTCGGTGCCGTCGGCAGCCCGAGTAGTCGAACCCACGAGCCGGCCGGCCAAGGTGTCGTACACAGTCACTGCGCCGGTCATGAGCGTCGTCGCTCCCAAACTGTGTGGTATTCCAACCAATTCGGCGAAGGCGGTGCATGTGACGATTGCGCTACCCAGTTGGCGCGCGTCGGCTTCGGGTATCCCGGCGTTGATCAAGGCCGAGGTCACGCTGTCTGCATCCGGGCCGGCGCCGAATGCCAGGCTGAGCATCTCGGTCGGTGCGTTGATCACGGCAATCGGCATTGCTTCGGCGCTGCCGAGCGCGGTGACGACGGGTGCAGCTGGTTCGGCGGTGACGCTGCACAATGCGAACGAAGAATCGGTTGAAGTTGCTTCGACACAAAGGAATTCGCCCTGTGCGACGCAGAGGCGTGAAATCCTTCCACCGACATGCCGACGCAGCGCCAACTCCCACTTGGGGTGGGTCAGGACGCGTAGGCGGGCACTGAGTTCGTGATGGATCTCCCCGCCGGGGAGGAGATCGCGCTCGGAGAGTGAATCTGCCGCGGACTGCATCGCCATACGGTGAGCGCTCGCACCGGCGTGAACCGTCGCGCCACCGAGAACCACGGGAAGCGCATCGAGCCCGAGTCGCTCACGTACATAGTCGATTTCGTCCTGTGAGAAGGCGACGACAGGCAAATTCCACCCATCAGGTGAGGTGCCGAGGTCCACCATCAACGCTCTGCAGTTTCGAGTGCGCCACCGATCACGGACGGGATGACTGTTCGGCCGTCGGCGAAGTGCTCGAAGTGCTTCAGATAATCAGGTGTGTCGTGCTCGGTGTCGTCTTCAGATTGGGCCGCATGACGGCCGCCGGCGATCGGCGCAGATCCGCCTGCGGTTCGGGCCGGATCCACTTTGACGGTATCGACGGTGCCCTGAACCGGCGAGGTCACGGGGTTCTGGCGCGCGGCGCTCTGGCCGGTGGAGGGATCCGGAAGAGCGTGCCGGCCGGTGCTGCTGCTCGACGACGAGCCCGCGAATGCTCCGGCTCCGGTGGTCGCGGAAGCTGCGCTGACCTGTGCCGTTGCCCGACTTGCCGACGGGGTGCCGAACAGTGATGGTGTGGAAGCGCCGAGTCTGGCGCCACCGAGCCCTGCGCCACCGAGCCCTGCGCCGCCCAGTCCGGTGAGTCCTGCTCCGGCCGTCGCGAGAGTTGATGCGGCAGTGGTGGCGCCCGTGACGGCGGTGGTCGCGGCACTGACGGCGGCCGACGCTCCACCGGAGATGGCACCGGCCTGTGAGGCAGCGGCGGCAAATACCGGGTTGGAAACTACGGATGCGACAGCAGCGGTTGCGGCGCGCACGGGATCCGCGATTACGTCAGCGAGCGTTGATGCCGCTTGCGCGACGGACTGTCGTGCGGCGTTGCCTGGGCTTTCGGCCGAAGCGGATGCCCCAGCTGTGGGTTCCGCGATGGACGGTGGTGAATCGAAGTTCTGCTGCACGGCCAGATGCGTCGTTGCGGCGTCGTACGTTTCCATCGTCACCGCCGCTCGAATTTTGAGAGCTTCTTCGGCAGCCTCGGCGGCAGCGGCACCGCCGACCAGGGCCCCGCCGATGGAGTACGCGGCGACCTTGGCCGCTTGAACCGCCGCGATCTCCGCCAGGGACGGCATGGCCAGGGTGGCAACGGTGTAGGAACCGGACTGCACTTGGGCTTTACCAGCGGTTTCTCCCGCGAGCAGCGCGGCCGAGGCAGCCCATTCCTGGAACGGTGCGAACTTGCTCAACGCGGCATCCGCGGCTTCTCCTGACCACCCGGTGCGAAGGTCCGCCATCACGCGAGAGATGGACGCAGCGGTGTCGGTCAGTCCGGACGACACGGTGGACCAGGCCCCGGCCGCCACACCGAGAGGGACCGGCCCGGCCCCGGCGACCAGTGCTGCGGAGTTGGGTGCTGCGCCCCGTGGATACCAGATGACGCCGGTGATGCCGACCATTGTTCTTCCCCCCAGGAAGTGTGACTGTGTTGCCGAGTTGCCGAGTTACCGAGTTCGATTTCTGTCGATCAGATCGGTGCGACTGCCAGGCTGGACTTGGTGAGCTGGTCTTCGAGCTCGTAGGCAGCTGCATTCTTGCGCAGAGCTGCCGCAGCCGCGGTGAGCTCCTCGATTGCCCGATCGGTGGACGAGGCAAGGCTGCCCGAGATGGTGTTGAAGTAATTTGCCGCGCTACCGGACACTTCTTCGGATCCGGCTGGGAGAACGCGTAGCGTCGGCTGCGCAGTAGAGACGATTCCGCGCAATCGCGTCGCCGCAGACTCGAGTTCCATTGCGGCGGCAACTAGGGCTTGAGGGTCGACGTACATAGTGCCGAACTCCTTCCTGACCAGGGCGGATAAGTGGCCGGGAGGTCGTGCACACAGCCGTAGAAATCCCCCCGCACATAGTTTGATGCATACCGGCCGCTTTTGGTTCCCCCGAAATCGGACGACTTTGCCCTCAGCCCCAGCCGAGTTCGTGCAATCTGTCTTCTTCGATGCCGAAGTAGTGCGCGATCTCGTGGATGACGGTCACGGCAACCTCGTGAACAACCTCGTCCTCGGATGCACAGATGTCGAGTATCGAATCGCGGAAAATAGTGACCGTGTCCGGCAGGTACCCACCGTAATGAGAATCCCGCTCGGTCAGAGCGACGCCCTGATACAAACCGAGCAGCCCCGGTTCTGCCTCGTCACGTGCTTCGACAAGCACCACGACGTTGTCGATGGCCTTGGCAAGTTCGGGCGGAATCAGATCGAGCGCCTCGCCGACCAGTTCCTCGAACCGGTCGGGCGTCATAGTCACCGTCATGGCTTACGACGGCGGAGCTGCGCCGGGCAACGGCGTCGGCAGCGACCGACCTTCCGGTGCAGCGGGTGGCGGGACCGGAGCGGCGCCGTTGATCAGGATTTCGCCCTTGGCGCTTCCGGTGATCGCGGCAAACCCGCCGGTTTCGACCTCTTTGCCGATCGAACAATTGACTCGGCGGCTACCGGCCAACCAGCTTTCCAGTGAAATGTTGTCCCAGAACAGCGTCAGCGTCTTGTCGCGAAGCGCGTCTGCGGAACCAAGGTACTCGTTGGACGCCTGAGTGCAGACGCCCTCGAGGTAACGGTCCTGATCTTCGACCGACGGCATTGCGCCCGGGAATTGAGTGCCGAGGTCGATCACCGAAATAACCTCGTATGCATGCGGTTTCGCGCAATCGACCGGATCGGTCGGGAGGTTCTGGTTGATGCCGATGCACGTGCCGACGTCCCACACGTTCGACTGGTCCTGGTCCGCCACGCGGCCCACGAACGGTTGTAGTTCGCCGGTCGTGGTCGAGAACTGCAAGCCGCAACGCAGTGCGCGCTCGCCCGAAGCCCAACCCGATTCGCTCGGGAACATCAGGCCGACGCTGAACTTGCCCTTGGGATCGAACTTCGAATCGAGGTAGGACATGACGATGGGTGTGCAGTGCTCGTCGCGGAGTTCGGCGAATCGAAGGGCGCCCGGGTACCGGGAACCGGGGCCGAACTCGGCGCCGGGGAACACCGAGAGGTCGAGTGGTCCGGCAACCTCGAAGCGGTGTTCAGTTCCGCACTGAACCTTCGACATGTCCGTGCGGTCCCCGCCCGACTCGGTCGCAGGCGTCCAGTTGAGGCAGTCGCCGGCCGCAGCCGCGGTGAAGGCGTCGTCGCGAGTAGATCCCGTCGCTGCTGGACCGCCACCACTGACACTGACCGAGGACGAGTCGTCCTTGTTCAATCCACCGGAAATCGCGATCGTTGCGATCGCGGCGACCACCGCACCTACCGCCACAGCAGCCAGGACCCGACGGGTGCGACTCGCTGAGACAGTTTTCTTCGCCGGCGTCCCCTGGGGATCTGCCGGATCTGGCGACTTCTCGATCTTGTCTTCGGACATCGATTCCATCATGCCTGTTGCCGTGGCGATATCGAACCTTCACTACAAAACTCACAAACGCGTCTGTGAGTATTTTGTAGTCATGAGCGAAAACACCCCACTCGATCCCGAGGCCGTCGAGCTGGCGGGCCGGCTCTTCGACATGGCACGAACCGGCGACGCGGCCGGGCTGGCGTCGTACGTCGATGCTGGAGTTCCCGTCAATCTGACCAACGAGAGTGGCGACACGCTCGTCATGTTGGCGGCGTATCACGGTCACGCTGACGCCGTCGTTGCCTTGATCGAGCGCGGCGCCGACGTCAACCGGCCCAACGACAAGAACCAGACACCCCTCGCCGGAGCCGTCTTCAAGGGCGAGGATGCGGTGGTGAAAGCGCTGGTGAGCGGGGGAGCCGACCCGAAAGGTGGACACCCGACTGCCGTCGACGCGGCTCGGATGTTCGGACGCGAGGACTACCTGAGTCTGCTCGAATCGTGATCTCTCCCTCTCCGACATGGACGTGACCGTCGGCGAGCTGCGGTGAGTGGGTAAAGTTCGAAGTCGTGATTGACCTCAAGTTTCTCCGTGAGAACCCCGAAATCGTCCGCGAGTCGCAGCGCACCCGTGGAGAAGATCCAGGACTGGTCGACGCTCTGCTCGAAGCCGACGCGTCCCGACGCGCCGCCGTTCTGACCGGAGACAACCTCCGCGCAGAGCAGAAGGCCTTCGGCAAGAAGGTCGGACAGGCATCTCCGGAGGAGCGTCCCGCGCTGCTCGAGGGTTCCAAGGAACTGGCGGCCAAGGTCAAGGAAGCCGAGGCCGCGCAGCACGAGGCGCAGGCCGCGCTCGACTCCGCACACCGCGCGATTTCCAACGTCGTACAAGAAGGTGCGCCGGCCGGCGGCGAGGACGATTACATCGTGCTCGAACACGTCGGTGAGATTCCGAAGTTCGACTTCGAGCCGAAGGATCACCTCGAGCTGGGCGAGTCGCTCGGCCTGATCGACATGGAACGCGGCGCCAAGGTTTCGGGTTCGCGCTTCTACTTCATGACCGGCTACGGGGCCATGCTCCAGCTCGGACTGCTGCAGTTGGCGGCGCAGAAGGCGATCGCCAACGGATTCACGATGATGATTCCGCCGGTGCTCGTACGCCCGGAAATCATGGCGGGCACCGGGTTCCTCGGTGCTCACTCGGACGAGATCTACCACTTGCAGGATGACGACCTGTACCTCGTCGGAACTTCCGAGGTACCCATGGCCGGCTACCACTCGGGCGAGATCCTCGAACTGAACGAAGGCCCGAAGCGTTACGCCGGTTGGTCCTCGTGCTTCCGCCGTGAGGCCGGCAGCTACGGGAAGGACACCCGCGGCATCATCCGTGTCCATCAGTTCGACAAGGTAGAGATGTTCACGTACTGCCGTCCCGAGGATGCCGACGCCGAACACCAGCGTCTCCTCGGCTGGGAGCGAGACATGTTGGCGGCCATCGACGTTCCTTACCGCGTGATCGACGTCGCCGGCGGAGATCTCGGTTCTTCGGCTGCGCGTAAATTCGACTGCGAGGCATGGGTTCCGACGCAGGGCACCTACCGCGAGCTGACATCGACGTCCAACTGCACGACTTTCCAGGCCCGCCGCCTCGGAGTTCGGTACCGCGACGAGAACGGCAAGCCGCAGACGGCTGCCACTCTCAACGGCACCCTGGCAACGACGCGCTGGATCGTGTCGATTCTCGAGAACCATCAGCAGGCCGACGGCTCGGTGCGAGTGCCCGAGGCATTGGTGCCGTTCGTCGGCACGGATGTGCTTCGCTGACACACTGAACAAACACAATCAGGGCCGCGACGGACTCCGTCGCGGCCCTGATTCGTACTTTCGTACTGGTAGGTTTGGAACTTTTTCTGAACTGGCGGAATATCATATTTTTCCCGCCGATTGACGAGTTGACCACCAAAAGCGTTGTCGATAGACCGCTTTGGCGTTAGTTTTGCGTTCAATCGGGCTTCCATACCCTGCTTTTCCATCCCCCGTCAGGTGATGTGAGGGTGAGTCCGGGGTGAATTGGACAAGTGTCTTGCCAAAAGTAGTACACGTACTAGTTTTTTCGTTATGTTGTGACGGCGCGCACACGTTTTGTCCGAATCCACTGCTTATGTTTGCCCTTCCGAAGGAAGTGCCCATGCCCCAAATCTCTCAGTTGCGGCGATTCGCCGTGCCCATAACCGGAACCGCCATGGTTGCGGGGATGCTGCTGATCGGGTCCCCAGCCTCAGCAGTTCAAAGCCAATTCAACTTCTCCACCTCATGCCAGGCGAAAGCACTCATCACTGTCGACAAAGTGACTACGAGTTTTGTCACCGTGGATGCCCCCACATCAGTTGCTCCGGGTGAAACCTTCACCATCCGAATGCAATCCAATGGCCAGTCCTTTCCGAACTCGGATTCGGGCGCCACAACAACCAATTTGTCGCGCTTGAAGAACGATTTCGATGTCCCGGCAAATGCCACCTTCATCAGTGCGGCGATCGTGCCCGGAACCTCGTTCAACTTGGAGAACGTCGCCCCCAGTGTCATCCGCATCAACGAGGCTGGAAGCCCTGACGCGGCGGGTCCATATCTCCGAATCTCGGGTAACAACGAGGTGATCGGAAACAGTCCCAGTACCAGCACGAACAGCGAGGGTGGGATCCGCGCACCCAAGACGAAAAAGAACCTCGACGGGAGCACCAACACCAACGGTGACAGTTGGTTCAGGATGCCTGCAATCGATATTACGATGATCGCCGGCGCATCCGGCGTGATTCAGCCGAAGGTCAGAACTGCCGGTGACGCTGCTACATACGGCAACGACAAAAATTTCAATACACAGCTTGCAAAAGCGAGTCTCCTCGGCACGCAATGGGCCCCGACCAGATGCACGCCTCGAGATGCGAAGGGTAGCGCTCTCAACGCTGGTGCAGGTCCGCTCGCGACAATCAGCATTGCTTCGGCTCCGGTGGATGTCGAGACGACGACGTCGCTCTCGGTTCCCGCTACGGCAATTACGGGTGCGGCTGTTGATCTGACGGCGACCGTGGCTCCGAACAATGCTGTCGGTACGGTGCAGTTCAAGTCGAACGGCACGGCCATTGGTTCGCCGGTGACAATCACGTCGGGTGTTGCGACGCTCTCGCACATCTTCGATGCTGCTGGTGCTCAGAGCATTACCGCTGACTTCACCGCCGGTGCAGGGTTTGTCAGCTCCTCGGCATCTGCTCAGACGGTGACGGTCTCGGATCCGGCTCCGGTGGATGTCGAGACGACGACGTCGCTCTCGGTTCCGGCTACGGCGATCACGGGCAGCGCGGTTGATCTGACGGCGACCGTGGCTCCGAACAATGCTGTCGGTACGGTGCAGTTCAAGTCGAACGGCACGGCGATCGGTTCACCGGTGACGGTTTCCGGTGGAACCGCGACGCTGTCGCATTCCTTCGATGCTGCTGGTGCACAAAGTGTTACCGCTGACTTCACTGCCGGTGCTGGCTTTGTGAGTTCGTCGGCGTCGGCTCAGACGGTGACGGTGTCGGATCCGGCTCCGGTCGATGTGGAGACGACGACGTCGTTGTCGGTTCCGGCGACGGCGATCACGGGCAGCGCTGTTGATCTGACGGCGACGGTGGCTCCGAACAACGCTGTCGGTACGGTGCAGTTCAAGTCGAACGGCACTGCCATCGGCACTCCGGTGACAGTCTCCGCGGGTGTTGCGACGCTGTCGCATTCGTTCGATGCCGCTGGCGCTCAGAGCGTTACGGCTGACTTCACCGCCGGTGCTGGCTTTGTGAGTTCGTCGGCGTCGGCTCAGACGGTGACGGTGTCGGATCCGGCTCCGGTCGATGTGGAGACCACGACGTCGCTCTCGGTTCCGGCGACGGCGATCACGGGCAGCGCTGTTGATCTGACGGCGACGGTGGCTCCGAACAACGCTGTCGGTACGGTGCAGTTCAAGTCGAACGGCACGGCCATCGGCACTCCGGTGACAGTCTCCGCGGGTGTTGCGACGCTGTCGCATTCCTTCGATGCTGCTGGTGCACAAAGTGTTACCGCTGACTTCACCGCCGGTGCTGGCTTTGTGAGTTCGTCGGCGTCCGCTCAGACGGTGACCGTTTCGGATCCGGCTCCGGTCGATGTGGAGACCACGACGTCGCTCTCGGTTCCCGCGACGGCGATCACGGGCAGCGCTGTTGATCTGACCGCGACGGTGGCTCCGAACAACGCTGTCGGTACGGTGCAGTTCAAGTCGAACGGCACGGCCATTGGTTCACCGGTGACGGTCACGTCGGGTGTTGCGACTCTGTCGCATTCCTTCGATGCTGCTGGTGCACAAAGTGTTACCGCTGACTTCACCGCCGGTGCAGGGTTTGTCAGCTCGTCGGCGTCCGCTCAGACGGTGACGGTCTCCGATCCGGCTCCGGTCGATGTGGAGACGACGACGTCGTTGTCGGTTCCGGCTACGGCGATCACGGGTGCGGCGGTTGATCTGACTGCGACCGTGGCTCCGAACAACGCTGTCGGTACGGTGCAGTTCAAGTCGAATGGCACGGCGATCGGTTCCCCGGTGGCAGTCTCGGCGGGTGTTGCGACGCTGTCGCATTCGTTCGATGCTGCTGGTGCTCAGAGTGTTACGGCTGACTTCACCGCCGGTGCAGGGTTTGTCAGCTCGTCGGCGTCCGCTCAGACGGTGACGGTCTCCGATCCGGCTCCGGTCGACAAGGCGACGAAGACGGTTCTGAGCGTTCAGGGTGAAGCCAAGGTCGGACTGCCTGTTGATCTCTTCGCGACAGTGTCCGAAGATCCCTCGGACGCCCTGGTGCCGTCCGGCGGAACGGTTCAGTTCAAGATCGGTGGAGTCGATCAGGGTGCCCCGGTCGCGGTTGTTGACGGAGTTGCCAAGCTGCCGCACGTGTTCGGAGCAGAAGGCACCTTTGTAGTCTCGGCTGTATTCAGTGGCTCCGGCGTGTTCACGTCGTCCACCGCGGAATCCGTCGACGTCAATGTCACGGTTCCGACCCCGTCGGATGTCGAAAGCTCTACGTCGTTGACGGCTCCGTCTTCGGCAAAGGTCGGCACGTCGGTGCAGCTGAAGGCTGTGGTCAGTTCTTCCGGCGCGACGTCGGGAACCGTCCAGTTCTTCGATGGAACGACTCCGATCGGAACGGCCGTCGATGTTGTCGGTGGGCAGGCTGTGTTGAGCCACACCTTCACCACGACCGGCAACCATTCGATCACCGCGGTCTACAGCGGAGCCCAGGGCGTCACGGGTTCCACGTCGACTGCATCGGTTGTGAACGTCGGTAACGGGGGCGGTGACTTCGGTTCGCTCGGATCGTTGTCGCTGCCGTTCGGGTCCTGATTCTCCGATGATGTGATGCCCCTTGCGCCCGACGGGTGCAAGGGGCATCGCTCTTCGCGAATCGATGATTGGTCGTTAGCAGAACTATCGGCAATTCGTGAATATTTGTCTGAAATAACTGATACAAGTACTACTTTCGACGGGTACTGTACGAGCGTCCAGCTCCATTCTGATTTCCGCTCTGTTCGAGTGACCTCCTTCCGTGCGGTTCCCGATCCACGTCTGTTGCTAGCTGAGGAGAGTTCGTGTTGGTGAGAAGAAGTTCCGCGGTTGTGGTGGCGGCGTTGGTCGGTGGCGTGCTGGTGGCAGGTGGTGTTGCTTCGGCTGCTCCGACGTCATCTCCCGCGGTGGAGGACACGATCGGGTTCAAACTGGGTTGCGATGGTTACGAGCACCCTGGCTTGGGCAGCATCTCCGACGAATTCCACTCCACGGGCGTGACCATCTCGGCTCCGGAGAAGGTCGCGGCGGGGTCGACGTTCACCTACCGAGTCCAGCCAGGTGCGATGACTGTTCCCACGAGTGGTCATGCGGGGCGTTCGGCGATCAGGTGGACACGGATGAAGTACGACTTCGACATTCCTGCGGGGGTGTCGTTGGTCGATGCTCAGGTAGTGGCGGGTACGTCGTCGAATTTGTCGGGTGCGGCGCCCTCGGTAATTCGAATCAACGACGGTGGTTCGCCGGATGCTGCGGGCACTCACTTGCGTATTTCGGGTAACAATCAGACTGCTGACTCCAATGGCGGTGGTGGAAACGGTCCGAGTACAAGTAAGAACGATGATGGCGGAATCGGCGCGGAGGCTGGAAAGACTTTCCGGTTGCCGGCGATCGATGTGACGGTGATTGCGGGTGGTGCGGGTAGCACTGTGCAGCCGAAGTTAAGGGTGACGGATGGCAATTCGGGATCCTTTGATTCTCCGAAAAATGCCTTCACCTTCTTGCAGCGCGAGAAGGACGTCTTCACCGTCGCATACTGGGAGAGGTACAACTGCTCTCCGCATGACTCACGCAGCGCGGGATTGAATGCGGGTGGTCAGGCATTGGCCACCGTCAACGTCGTCTCGCAGGTGGCGACCACGACCGCAGTGACGTCCGGCGCGTCGGCCACGATCGGTCAATCGACGGATTTGATTGCGCAGGTCTCCCCGGTGCCGACAGGCGGCACCGTTCAGTTCAAGGATGGCGGGACTGACATCGGCGCCCCGGCGGCCGTCGTCAATGGCGTTGCCACACTGCCGCATACATTCACCGCGGCGGGAGATCACTCCATCACCGCTGTGTACGACGGAGTTCTCGAGTTCTTGACCTCAACGTCACCTGCGCGCACAGTGAGCGTGGCTGCTGCCGATGTACAGACGACCACGGCGCTGACAGTTCCGAGCAGCGCCGTCGAGCAGACCTCGGTCGCGCTGACCGCAAACATCTCTCCGGCAGCTGACGGCGGAACGGTCCAGTTCAAGGATGGTGGCACAGACATCGGCGGACCGATCGCGGTGACTGCCGGCGGAGCGACCCTGGATCACACGTTCACTACGACGGGATCGCACTCGATCACTGCCGTCTACTCAGGCACTGCAGGTTTTGGTGGTTCGACCGCGCAAGCTCAGACCATCGAGATCTCGAGCTCCGCGCTGAGTACGACTACAACGCTTCAAGTTCCGGCTGCTGCGATCACGGGTACTGCGGTTGATCTGACGGCGACGGTTGCTCCTTCCAACGCTGTCGGTACGGTGCAGTTCAAGTCGAACGGCACGGCGATCGGCACTCCGGTGGCAGTCTCCGCGGGTGTTGCGATTCTGTCGCATGCGTTCGATGTTGCTGGTGCTCAGAGTGTTACGGCGGACTTCACCGCTGGTGCAGGGTTTGCGAGTTCGTCGGCATCTGCTCAGACGGTGACCGTTTCGGATCCGGCTCCGGTGGATGTCGAGACGACGACGTCGTTGTCGGTTCCGGCTACGGCAACTACGGGTACGGCTGTTGATCTGACCGCGACGGTGGCTCCGAACAATGCGGTGGGCACGGTGCAGTTCAAGTTGAACGGCACGGCAATCGGTTCTCCGGTGACGGTGGCTGCTGGTGTTGCGATTCTGTCGCATTCCTTCGATGCTGCTGGCGCTCAGAGCATTACCGCTGACTTCACCGCTGGTGCAGGGTTTGTGAGTTCGTCGGCGTCGGCTCAGACGGTGACGGTCTCTGATCCGGCTCCGGTGGATGTCGAGACGACGACGTCGCTGTCGGTTCCGGCGACGGCGGTTACGGGTGCGGCTGTTGATCTGACGGCGACGGTTGCTCCGAACAATGCTGTCGGTACGGTGCAGTTCAAGTCGAACGGTGCGGCGATCGGTTCGCCGGTGGCAGTCGCGTCGGGTGTTGCGACGCTGTCGCATTCGTTCGATGCTGCTGGCGCTCAGAGTGTTACCGCTGACTTCACCGCCGGTGCTGGCTTTGTCAGCTCGTCGGCGTCGGCTCAGACGGTGACGGTTTCTGATCCGGCTCCGGTCGATGTGGAGACGACGACGTCGTTGTCGGTTCCGGCTACGGCGATCACGGGTGCGGCGGTTGATCTGACCGCGACCGTGGCTCCGAACAACGCTGTCGGTACGGTGCAGTTCAAGTCGAACGGCACGGCGATCGGTTCACCGGTGACAATCACGTCGGGTGTTGCGACGCTGTCGCATTCGTTCGATGTTGCTGGTGCTCAGAGTGTTACGGCGGACTTCACCGCTGGTGCAGGGTTTGTGAGTTCGTCGGCGTCGGCTCAGACGGTGACGGTTTCTGATCCGGCTCCGGTGGATGTGGAGACGACGACGTCGCTCTCGGTTCCTGCTACGGCAACTACGGGTGCGGCGGTTGATCTGACTGCGACGGTGGCTCCGAACAATGCGGTGGGCACTGTGCAGTTCAAGTCGAACGGCACGGCCATTGGTTCACCGGTGACAGTTTCCGGTGGGACCGCGACGCTCTCGCACATCTTCGATGCTGCTGGTGCTCAGAGCATTACCGCGGACTTCACCGCTGGTTCCGGATTCAAGAACTCGGTTGCGAGTGCGAAGTCAGTTCAGGTGAGTGTTGCCGACCAGGAATCCGTCGTCGAACTGAATATCCCCACCGATGCCAAAACTGGTGTGGCGACCGACTTGTGGGCAACAGTCCGAACGTCGTCGGATGACGCTGTCGGCGTCGGAACCGTGCAGTTCTACGACGGTGGCGTCGCGATCGGCGGTCCTGAAGCGGTTACGGCCGGCGCTGCTGGTCTGTCGCATACGTTTACCTCTGCGGGTGCGCACAGCATCACGGCGGTTTACTCGGGAGGAGCCGGTGTAGTCGGGTCCTCGGCCCAGGCGCGGACGGTGAATGTAACGGACCCTGCGCCTTCGGATGTCACCACGGAGACTGTGGTGACGGTGCCTGCCGATGGTGTGGTGAACAAGTCGGTGACCCTGTCGGCGACTGTCAGTTCGGTGCAGAACGGTGGAACGGTGCAGTTCATGGATGGGGACACCCCGATCGGTGACGCTGTGCCAGTGGTCAACGGGATCGCGGCGCTGAACCACACCTTCACCACAACCGGTGCGCATTCGATTTCGGCAATCTACAGCGGCGCAGCCGGATTCACAGGCTCCACCTCGGCGGCCCACGCAATTCAGATCAAGGCTGCAACCGGCGGTGGCACGGGCAGCCTCGGTTCAGGCAGCGCTGGCTCGAGCGATTTCCTTCCCTTCGGTTCCTGACCGAAGCGGTTCAGGTCGCGGCCCCGAGGCAGTATCCCTCGGGGCCGATCGACAGGGTGAACTGCATCGGGCGTGAGTTACCGGTTCCGTCGCTTACGGGCAGGGTGACACGGACGTAGTCGCCGCGAACCGGAGTGACTGTTGCAGCGTCGGCGTCGAAAGACTTGATACCGGCCAGCTGATTCGGATCGAGCTTGAGTGGCGGCTGGCCGGTGGCGCCGGTGCCGTCGGGATCCCACGGGCTGTTGCCGGGGCAGATCAGTGGATAGAACGTCTCGACGTCGCGGGTATTGACCGGCCGTCCCGTGGCGCGTGAGAGAAACCGGACGACGGCGTGGGAAGCGTCGGCCGCGGTGTAAAAGTTTGATTGCCCCGCAGGGAAGACGAACGGGCACGCATAGCCGGAAGCGATCTCCGAGCGCTTGGCGGCGACGGAGAGTCCGCCGCCGCTCCAGGTGACCGCGTACTGGCCGTCGACGCCTGGTGCGGCGATGGCCGTCAAGATGGCGGGCAGATCCGAGTATCGGTCGGCAATTGTTGTGGGCGGCATCGTCCAGCATGCGTTCGTGAGCGCGTCGACGTCCAAAGACACCAGGTCCGTTGCCCAGGCCGCCAAGGCCGGCGCAGCAGCCGGATTACCGGGCACGTCACCAACCGGAGGTGGCGCGACCGGCGTGGCGGGCGCAGTGGTGGTCGTGGGCGCGAGAGTGGTTGTCGTCGTGGTTTCCGTCGTAGGCGGAGACGGTTCGTCCGTCAGGATTCCTGTCCGTCCGTCGTCCTCACATGCGGTTATCGCCAATGTCATGGCGAGTGCGACTGCCCCCACTGCCGCTCGTCCTGCCGACTTCATTCGTTCTTACGCCCCTTTTGCGACATTCTGACCAACATCCACCCCATAACTGCTGCGGGTCAGATCACGGATTCCCGTCTACGCTAGCGAACTGTGGATCCCGTTTACAGAACAGTCATCGGCATCGCCCGTACCGTCTTCGCTTTCGAGGGCCTGAAGTTCTCCGTCAAGGGAGAGCAGAACATCCCGGCGTCCGGTGGCGCCGTGATCGCGATCAACCACACCGGATACATGGACTTCACGTATGCGGGACTGCCGGCGCGGACCCCCAAGCGCTACATCCGGTTCATGGCGAAGAAGGAGGTCTTCGACAACAAGATCTCCGGACCGATCATGCGGGCCCTCAAGCACATCCCGGTCGACCGCGGCGCGGGCGCCGACTCCTATAAGGCGGCCGTAGATTTCCTGAAGCGCGGTGAATTGGTGGGCGTGTACCCCGAAGCGACGATCAGTCGGAGCTTCGAGATCAAGGAATTCAAGTCCGGAGCCGCCCGGATGGCGATCGAGGCGGGCGTACCGATCGTTCCCGTCGTCATCTGGGGCGCTCAGCGCGTGTGGACGAAGGGTTATCCGAAGCGGTTGGGCCGCACCAACACTCCCATCTCGATTGCCGTCGGCGAGCCGATTGCACCTTTCGAGCCGGCGAGTGAGCTGACGGCGAAGCTGCGGTCGACGATGCAGGAGTTGCTACTCGATCTGCAGAAGGACTACGACCATCCCGCCGGCGAGTACTGGGTACCGGCCCGCCTCGGTGGCAGCGCGCCGACGCTCGAGCAGGCCGACAAGATGGATGCCGACGAGGCCGAGGCGAAAGCCAAAGCACGTGAGGCGCGGAAGTCCGAAGGCTGACCCATGTCGTTCGAACCCGTTTACACCGCCGTCGAGGTAGTCGCGCGTGGTCTGAGCGGTTTTCAGGGCGTGAAAGTCACCCGCACCGGGACGGAACACGTCCCGGTGTCCGGCGGTGCCGTCATCGCGATCAACCACACGAGTTACCTCGATTTCATACCGGCGGCCCTGGCGGTCGGCACCGCGAAACGCAAGCTCAGAGTGATGGCCAAGGCTGAGCTGGCGGACAACAAGGTCCTCGGCTTCCTCATGCGTGGATGCGGCGTCATCGAAGTGGACCGCTCCGCCGGAGCGCAGGCGTATCGAGCCGGAGTCGACGCCCTCGAGCGTGGCGAATTGGTGGGCGTCTACCCGGAAGCGACGATCAGCCGGAGCTTCGAGATCAAGGAAATGAAATCCGGAGCAGCTCGGATGGCCATCGACGCCGGCGTGCCGATAATTCCGCTGATCGTCTGGGGCGCCCAGCGGATCGTCACCAAGGGCGGACCGAAAAATCTGGGCCGCAATCATTTCCCGATCTCGGTGGAGGTGGGTGCACCGATCGATCCGGTCGAGCCCGCCGAAGCGCTGAGCGAGATCCTGCGCATCGAGATGGATGCGATCCTGCGCCACGTTCAG
Organism: Rhodococcus sp. AQ5-07; assembly: GCF_009707305.1. NCBI lineage: Bacteria > Bacillati > Actinomycetota > Actinomycetes > Mycobacteriales > Nocardiaceae > Rhodococcus > Rhodococcus sp. AQ5-07. Next base: position 5,015,507 of record NZ_CP046099.1, read on the forward strand.
GACGGATTCGTGCACGAACCCGGGGCGTACTGGGTGCCTCGCCGACTCGGCGGTGGCGCGCCGACGCCGGCGGAAGCCGCGGCCATGGACGCACAGGAACGCGCGAAGCGGGCGCGCTGAGCGAGACCGTCGTACCGGGCAGGCACAATGGCGGTGTGAGCCCAGACCGTCGTATCAGCCCTGACCGCCCAACCTTGGTTGCGACCGATGTCGACGGCACCCTCATCGATCACGACGAGTTGGTCAGTGCCCGCACCCGCGCCGCCGTGCATGCCGTCGTCGAATCCGGCACGCCGTTCCTGCTGGCCACCGGACGTCCTCCGCGATGGATTTCGCCCGTCGTCGAAGGTTTGGGATACGCGCCACTCGCCGTCTGCGCCAATGGAGCCGTTGTCTACGACAGCTACGCCGACCGCGTCCTCAGCGCCGCGACCTTGTCGGTCGACGCACTCACCGAACTCTCCGAGTTGGCTCTGGTTGCACTTCCCGGGTCGGGATTGGCCGCGGAACGGGTGGGGGAGAGCGCACACGACGCCGCCACCCCACAGTTCGTCAGCTCACCAGATTACGAACACGCCTGGCTCAACCCGGACAACACCGAGATGTCCGAGGACGAAGTGCTTGCGGCGCCGGCCGTCAAACTCCTGATTCGCCGTCCAGGCATGACCAGCACGGCGATGTACGACACGCTCGCCCCGCACGTCGGTGCGCTCGCCGACATGACGTACTCCACCGAGAACGGACTGATCGAACTCTCGGCGCCGGGAATCACGAAGGCGTCCGGCCTGGTTGCCGCGGCCGAAAGGTTCGGCTTCGACCTGTCGGGTCTGGTGGCCTTCGGGGACATGCCCAACGACATCCCGATGCTGGGGATGGCACGCCTCGGCGTTGCCATGGGCAACGCTCACCCCGAAGCCAAAGCCGCAGCCGACGAGGTCACCGACACCAATTCGGAGAACGGCGTCGCAAAAGTCCTCGAGCGCTGGTGGTCGTAGAACCCACCAGCGCCCGAGGACGTGTACTGCTCGAGTGTCAGCCGACAGGCGCGCTGTTGGCCATTTCCTGGGCAAAGGTCTCGTTGTAGGTCTTGAGGACCTTCGTGACCATGCCGGTGATCTGGTTGAAGATCAGCGAACCGTTCTCGAAGTCGCTGCGCAGGCCGTCCGGGATCGAGTATTCGTCCGAGATCGGCAATCCGAGTTCACCCGCGTCGGAACCGAAGCTCTGCCACGACTTGAAGATCTCGCCGAGCACGGTGAACACTCCGCCGTTGGGTGAGGTGTAGACAGCGCCGTTCTGGAACAACGCACCCTGGTTGCCGAGCTTCGCCTGCAGGATTCCGGACAGCGCCTGGCCGAGGCGTCCGAGGTCACCACCTTCGGCGATCCACTTCTGCGCGAGCGGTGAATTGTCGGTGATCTTCAGAATCTGGGTGACCAGATCCGGGATCGACGATCCGGTGCCACCGGTGACCGTGTCGACCGGAGTGGTCGGCTTGGGCGCAGGCGTCGACGGATTGGAGGGGTTCGACGGGTTCAACGATCCGCCGATATTCGCGGCCGCGATGTTCCGGATGTCGTTCATGTGTGCGTATGCGGCATCACCAGGGCAAGCCGTGTTTCCGACGTCGCGGTGGGCGAAGATGATCGGCAGATCCACTGCTGCGCCCTGCGGGTACGGAGTGAACTCCGTGCCCTCGGAGTACATCGTCGTTCGGCCCTTCGGGTCGAGGCCGGCCAGGCCGAGCTTCCAACCGAGGAACTTGCCGACGGCGTTGAGCGTCGCCTGCGAAGGCTCGACGGTGGAGTAGTCACCCATCATCGCGATACCGGTGGTGTTCTCGTTGAAGCCGCCGGCGTGCGCGCCCTGAACTGCTTTGTCGAGTCCGCCTGCGCGGCCTTCGAAGGTCTGACCGTACTTGTCGACGAGGACGTTGTATCCGACGTCGCACCAGCCGAGAGTGCGTGCGTGGTAGGCGTAGATCGAGCGGACGATGCCGGCCGATTCTTCCTTGGTGTAGTTGTTGCTGCCCGCGGTGTGGTGGACAGTTGCTCCACCGGTGAAGTCGTCGTACGTGGGGGAGTCGCAGCGAAGTGACTCGTCTGCTCCCCACTGTGCGCGGGTGATGACGGAGGGTCCACTGCCGCCGAGCGGTGCCGCGACTGCCTGCAGATTGCTGTCCGCGTCGCTGGTACCCGGATCGATCAACACTGCGGTAACGGCATCTGCTGCCGTCGTCGCCTGGCGAAGCGGCTTGGACACCGAAGCCGGGGTGTACCCGAGTTCGCCGGTGGCTGCGGGTGCTTCCGCAGGCACAGGTGCTTCGGCCGGCGCTTCGGCAGGCACAGGCGCTTCAGCAGGTGCTTCGACAGGTGCGGGTGCGGCTTCCGGAGCCGGCACAGCTTCGGCCGCGGGGGCAGCGACACCCTGCGGGGTGAGGATCTGGATGGACTTGGTGGCGCCGACGAAGACAGGTTCGGTGGCGGTACCGGCGTTGGTGGCCTGATCCGAACTGGCGGAGTCGATGGCGTCAGGGGTGAACCACGGACCCCAGGTGCCGTCTTCGGCCAGGGCGCGGACCTTGGACTGCGCCGAGGCGAGCGTGTCCGAGGTCAACGCGACCATGCTGAACGGAGTGTCGCGGGTGACTTCCTTGACCACGGCACCTGGCTCTTCCTCGGAGGGAACCGGAGCGGTTTCGGTCGGGGCCCCGGGAGCAGCGGGTGCCGGGAAGAGTTCGGTCGGCAACGTGATCCCTGGAGGTAGCGGGATTTCGGTCGGGAGCTTGAGGTTTCTGAGATCGCCCAGGTTGATGTCGGGGAGATCGAGACCGGTCAGCTCCTTGACCGGAATGATGATGTCGGGCACCGACGCGAGGAGCACCTCTGCGATCTGGGTCGGCACTGCTACTGACGTCGTTTCGTTCGCGGAACGTACATCGGACGTAGTGCTCGTGAAGCCGTAGACCGCAAAAGGACTTGCGACAGCCACTGCGGCTACAGCCCCGAGTACGAGCGAGGGCTTCGGTCGACGGTGTGGCAAGGGATTACTCCTCGGTTGTAGTTACTTGCGAGCGAACCTCAGGGCCGATGACGGCCGTGAACGGAATCCTTCAAAACCGGATCCGAGCAGGTCGGATGCCATGTTCTGGGGTTGAACTCCAGTTTTCGGACGCGTACGTCTGCAACTCGTGATGCTGATGTGACTCGTGTGACTGGTGTTGCTAACTCCAAACACTCTTGCCACACTAGTCACAAAAGTCCATAACGCTCAACCTTAGGGTGAGACTTTAGTTAAATCGTTGTGGACTGGCCTGCACGCGAAGTACCGACTTCGCGGACTCGTGAGGCCGGTAGCGATGAGGAGAGCATTGATGGCGAGAAGCGGAAGAAGCGGAACTGCAGGTAAGAAGCCTGTGTCCGGTCGCGCAGGTCGCTTTCTGGTGGGCGGACCCGGGAGGCGAACCTCGCTGATGCGGGTCTCGGTCCTCGGTCTCGTTCCGGCTCTTGCGCTCGGCGTCGCGATCGGAGGTTTCACGCAAATCCGCGCTGACGAGCCGTCGATCCTGCACGCCGTCGCCGCCGATACACAATTCACGCTCTCCGGTCATGGCAACGGACACGGCCGCGGAATGGGGCAGTGGGGCGCTTACGGCTACGCCAAGAACGACGGCTGGTCCGGCGAGCGAATCCTCAGTCACTACTACGGCGGAACCGTCCTGGACTCCTTGCCGCCCGCCCAGATGAGTGTGCGGCTCACGGCCCAGGACAACTCGACGCTCGACGTCTACTCCGACGCCGGCCTCGTGGTCAACGGTCAGCGCACCGCGCCGGGCGAGGCTGCCCATCTCACTGCACTGCCCGGTGGCGGTGCGCAGGTGGTTGTCACCAGCGGGTGTGGTGGCGGGGTTGTCTGGGAAGCGGTCACCGAGCATCCGTGGGTGGATCCTGTGGATCTCAGTCCCGATCGACCCGCCGACCAGTTCCTGAAGCTGTGCAACAACGACGCGCCCTATCGCGGCGCCCTCGGCGTAGTGCTCGACAACGGCTCGGCTCGGACGGTCAATCTCCTCGACATGGAGGACTACCTGCTCGGCGTGGTGCCGGTCGAGGCGAAAGCCGAATGGGCCGATTCCGGTGGGGCCGAAGCACTACGGGCGCAAGCCGTGGCGGCGCGCTCGTACGCTGCGACCGAGCATCGCAGCTCGTACGCCGACACGTGCGACACTCAGGACTGCCAGGTCTACGGCGGAGCGGGCAAGGAAGATCCCCGGACCACTGAAGCCGTTCGGTCCACCGCCGGCGCCGTTCTGTCGCGTGACGGCAAGATTGTTGCCACCGAATTCTCTTCGTCCACAGGAGGTTACAGCTCCGGCGGTGAATTCCCGGCCGTCGAGGATCTCGGTGACGCCCTTTCGCCCAATCACGACTGGACAGTGAATCTGACCGCGGGTGAGATTGCGGACGCCTTCGATGTGGGCGAGCTGCAATCGCTCAAGATTCTCTCGCGCAACGGATTCGGTACCGACGGCGGGCGAGTGACGGCAGTCGAGGTGGTCGGAACAGATGCAACTGTTGGCGCCACCGGAATGCAGTTCCGTCAGAAACTCGGCCTGAAATCGGACTGGTTTACCGTCGGCGACGGCGCTGGTGTGGTAGTGGCACCGGATTCGGAATCGACAGTGCCGGAATCCAATTCGCCATCCGGCGATCCATCGGGTACGGTTACGGAGACGCAGATCGAGAAGAAGTATCGGGAGCTCGGCGGTGAAAGCGGCTCTCTCGGTGCTCCTGCCGGCCCGGAGATGCAGTTGCCCTCCGAAGCAGGCACTTTCCGTGTCTACGAAAACGGAACCATCATCTGGACAAAGGTTTTGGGTGCGCAGGTAGTTGATGCCAACGTGCTCCGCGAGTGGATACCGACGGGCGGAAGCTAGGGGAAGGTCGGTCGGTAGCGACTCGCACGTATCGACTCTGAAGGGTCTCTGCCGTAACCCGGCGGAGGCCCTTCAGGTCGTTCAGGGCTCATTGGTTGTCGGTCAGATGGTCGGAGCGTCGCCGAGCAAGCGGTACTCGAGCCACAACTCCGCACGTTCCGTGGGGGAGCCGAGGTCCAGTTGGAGAAGGCTCTCGATCCGAGCGAGTCTGCTGCGCAACGTATGCCGATGAATATTCAGCGCTGTGGCTGCGGCGTCGCCCACCCCGTTGTGTGCCAACCACATGGCCAAGGTTCGGTAGAGATCGCTACCGCCCTTCGCTTCCAGAAGTGGGCGCAAGTGTGCCGCCGCGAATGCCGTCGAGCGATCCTGGTCGAGAAATGCGGACAATCCGCTCTCCGAGAGTTCGGCGAACCGCATCGAAGGCAGGTTGCGGGCGCCGGCCTCGGCTGCTGCCTGCGCGGCTTGGCGTCTGGCGCGCGAGAGATCGTCCCACCACAGCATGTCCGACACGCCGACGGTTACGTCGATTTCGTTGACACGGGCGAGGATTCGCCCGCTGTCGGTAGCCGAGACGACGGCGATCAACGCTCCGTCGGTGATGCCGAACGCCAGATCGCGGCTGAGGCCGTCGAGCAGTGAGACGGACACGCTCTCGAGCAGGCCACTCGGGCCCGCTACGTGGAAGACCTGGAAAGGTTCGACCGGAAATCCTCCCCACAGTTCCCCGGAGATGTTGCGGGCGAGCGCATTCTGTCCTTCGAACAGCTGATGCATCGCCACGGTACGCAAGTGGTTCATCGTCAACTGCGCATCTCGGGTTCGAGCCGTCATCAACGTGAGCAGAGACGCGGCGGCGATGACGATGCCCTGATTCAAAGAGCCGACGGCGCCGGGGCAGCCGGCGACGAGGTACCCCATCAGCTTTCCCCTCGACGTCATCAAAGGATGGGAGATGACGTCCTCGTTCTCGCTCGTGAGGAAACTGACTTCCATCGGGCGGGCGTCGCGCTCGGGGGCCGTTCGCTCGATTCCTGCGGCAGCAGCGGTGTGTGAGATCTCGACGGTATGGCCGGCCGAGTCCAGCAGGGCCGCCCATCCGCCGATCAATTCCGCCACCCGTCGTACGACTGCCCGGGTGCCGTTGACCGTCACTGCAGCTTGAAGTAGTCGCCGAAGGCTCTGGTAGTTGCTGCGCAGCGCTTTCATGTCGTCGTCGGATTGCGCTTTCGACACCGCTTTGGTCAGGGCGATGAAAGGTGTTCGCAATGGGACGTCGAGTAGGGGCACACTGAAACGGGTGGCCGCATCCACCAGAGTCTGCGGCGCCTCCTCGTATCCGAGGCCGGTTCCGAAACCGATTCCGGCAATTCCGGCCGCCACCAGGGTCCGTACGAATCGGGTCGTTTCCGCGGCCGTCGTCGGTAGTGACACCCCGGTGATGAGTAGTAGTTCGCCGCCGTCGAGGAAGGGCGTCGGGTCGGGAAGTTCGGAGACATGTGCCCAGGTCAGGGTGCGATCGAGCTGGTCGTGCCCCGCCAGGACGCGAAGGCCGAACTGTTCGGTCGCACAAAGCTGGCGGAGCGTGATGGGCATGGGTCCAGTCTGACACCTCGGACTCGCCACTTTGTAGTGCCTGCGGTCACGTTTGTACAAAGTGGAGCCTGACGCGAGCTTGCCGAAGGTCCGACACTGGCGCTATCGAAAATGCGCTCCAGAAGAGCGTCACCGAGATCCACGTCCCGAACAGCCCACAAGGAGTACTGATGTCCAGTACAGACCAGCCGGCACTTCAGCACACGCTGAAGAAGCGGCATCTGTCGATGATTGCGATCGCGGGCGTCATCGGCGCCGGACTGTTCGTCGGCTCCGGTGTGGCGATCCAGGAGACGGGACCGGGTGTCCTGGTTTCCTACGCGTTGGCCGGCGTAGTCGTCATCCTCGTGATGCGCATGCTCGGCGAGATGTCGGCAGCGTCGCCGGAAACCGGCTCGTTCTCGTCGTACGCCGACAAGGCCATCGGCCGCTGGGCGGGCTTCTCGATCGGCTGGCTGTACGCGTGGTTTTGGATCATCGTGCTCGGCATCGAGGCCACCGCCGGTGCCCTCATCATGAATCGTTGGGTTCCCGGCGTTCCCCAGTGGACCTGGGCTCTGATTCTGATGATCGTGCTGACGCTGACCAACATCATCTCGGTCAAGTCGTTCGGCGAGTTCGAGTTCTGGTTCGCTTCCATCAAGGTCGTCGCCATCATCGCGTTCCTCGGCATGGGCATCGTGGCGATCTGCGGATGGATGCCCGGCGTCGAAGCACCGGGAATGACCAACCTGACCGGTCACGGCGGTTTCCTGCCGAACGGAACAGGAGCCATGCTCGCCGCAGTCCTTGTGGTCGTGTTCTCGTTCTTCGGCGCCGAAATCGCCACCATCGCCGCCGGTGAATCGGCCAACCCGCTCGAAGCTGTTCGCGCTGCCGTCAAGTCCGTCGTCTGGCGAATTCTCATCTTCTACATCGGCTCGATCGCGGTGGTCGTCACTCTGCTTCCCTGGGACAGCGCATCGGTCGCGCTCAGCCCGTACGTCGCCGTCATGGACTCCTACGGCATTCCGGCCGCGGGCAACATCATGGACGTCGTCGTCCTCACGTCGGTTCTGTCCTGCCTCAACTCCGGTCTCTACACCGCGAGCCGCATGATCTTCTCTCTCGCCGGCCGCGGCGACGCCCCCAAGTCGCTCTCACGTATCGAGAAGACCGGCGTCCCGATGCGCGCTGTCCTGGTCTCGACGATCGTCGGCTTCCTGACCGTCGGCATGAACTACCTCTCCCCGGACAAGGTCTTCCTGTTCCTGGTCAACTCCTCCGGAGCGATCGCGCTGTTCGTCTGGCTCGTCATCTCGGTGTCTCAGCTGCGCACCCGCCGCAAGCTCGAAGCTTCGGGCCAGGAGCTGGAACTCAAGATGTGGTTCTTCCCGTACCTGACCTACGCGACGATCGCCGCCATCATCGCGCTCTGCATCGGCATGCTCACCCTGGACTCGACGCGCAGTCAGATGATCGTGTCCCTGGGGCTCGCAGCGATCCTCGTGGGCATCGGGCTCTACCGATACCGGAACCACAAAGAGACCGAGGACGCCGAAGGCGCCGACGCCGAGGTTGTACCCGTGTCCGAGAGCGCTCCCACACCCTGACACTAACGTCCCCATCTGCGAGATACTTAGATGTCCTAGTATCGGCCACGGACAGAGAAATCGACGTGAGCACAGCAGATGGGGACAATCATGACCACACCCGAACCGATCGTCATCGTCGACGGGGCCAGGACCCCCGTCGGTAGCTTCGGCGGCGTCTTCAAGGACGTACCCGCACACGAGCTGGGTGCCGCAGCAGCCAAGGCTGCGCTGAGCCGCGCCGGCGTTGCACCCGAAGACATCGACGAGGTCGTCATGGGCTGCATCGGCCAGGTCGGCCCAGACGCCTACAACGCACGCCGCGTGGGTATCGCCGCCGGACTGCCCGAGAACGTTCCCGCCTACACCGTCAACCGCCTCTGTGGCAGCGGCCTGCAGGCCGTGTGGTCGGCGGCGATGCAGATGCGCTGGGGCGCAGCTGCCATCACCCTCGCCGGCGGCGACGAGAGCATGTCACGCATGCCGTTCTACGACTTCGCCGCCCGCTCGGGCTACAAGCTCGGCGATCGCAGCCTCGTCGACGGCACCGTCGCCATGCTCACCGACCCGTTCAGCAAGGCTCATATGGGCCGCACCGCCGAAGCCGTCGCCCGCAAGTACGGCGTCAGCCGCGAGCAGCAGGACGAGTTCGCCGTGGAATCTCAGCGCCGCGCTGCTACCGACGCAGCCAAGGCAGCATTCGCCGAGGAGATCACTCCCGTCGAGACCGGTGGTCGGCGCTCCGTCACCGTCACCGAAGACGAGCACCCCAAGCCCGGAACCACTGTCGAAACCCTCGCCAAGCTGCGCCCCGCATTCGAAGAGGGCGGATCCGTCACCGCCGGTAACGCGTCGGGCATCAACGACGGCGCCGGCGCCCTCGTCCTCGCTACAGGAACCGAGGCAGCCAAGCGCGGCCTCACCGGACTCGTCACGCTCGAAACCGTCACGACGGCAGCCATGGAGCCCGGCCTGATGGGCTACGCTCCCGTGCTCGCTCTCGAAAAGCTTTTTGCGCAAACAGGATTGAAGCCGTCCGACATCGGCACCGCCGAGGTCAACGAGGCCTTTGCTTCGCAGGCCATCGCCGTCATCCGTGACAGTGGCCTGGATCCGGAGAAGACCAACCCGTACGGCGGAGCAATCGCCCTCGGACACCCGGTCGGCGCCACCGGAGCCATCCTGACCCTGCGCGCCGCCCGCGACATGGTCCGTCGCGACCTCGAATTCGGCATCGTCACCATGTGCATCGGCGGCGGTCAGGCACTCGCTGCCCTGCTGAAGCGGGTCTGATCATGGCGACCAAGCGCAAGCCGTCGTGGCATGACGACGAGATCACCGCAGTAGCCGAACTGGCCCGTGGTTTCTTCGATCGTGAACTGATCGCCAAGCGTGAGCAGTGGGACGCTCAGCATCGCGTCGACCGGTCCGTGTGGCTCGAAGCCGGCAAGCTCGGCCTGCTGTGCTGCTCGATTCCCGAGGAATACGGCGGGGGCGGTGGAACTTTCGCGCACGATCTTGCAGTCTTCGAGGCGCAGGGCTACTGCGGGGACTATGCACTCGGGAACTCCGTACACAGTGGCATCGTCGCCCACTACGTGCTCGAGTACGGAAGCGAAGAGCAGAAGAAGGCCTGGCTGCCAGGCATGGCGACGGGCGAGATCCTCGGCGCCATCGGAATGACCGAGCCGGGAACAGGTTCCGACCTCAAGGCCATCACCACGTCCGCGATCCGCGACGGTGACCACTACGTCGTGAACGGGTCGAAGACCTTCATCACCAACGGTGGCAGCGCAGACATGATCGTGCTCGCCGTCAAGACCGATCCCAAGGCGGGCGCCAAGGGTGTCTCGCTCCTGATCGTGGATCTGCGTGACTGCGAAGGCTTTGCGGTCGGCCGCGTCCTCGACAAAGTCGGTCAGCACGGCGCCGATACGTCGGAGCTGTCCTTCACCGATGTTCGCGTTCCCGTCTCGAACCTCCTCGGCGAGTCCGAGGGGCTCGGTTTCGGTCAGTTGATGGCGCAGCTGGTGCAGGAGCGTCTCATCATCGGCGCGCAGGCCATCGGCACCATCGAGCGTGCCGTCGAGGAGACCGTCGCGTACACCAAGGCGCGTCAAGCGTTCGGGCACAGCCTCTTCGAGTTCCAGAACACCGCCTTCGAGCTGGCCGAGTGCCAGACGATCGCACGCACCTGCCGTGTCTTCCTCGACAACTGCATCGAGGATCACCTCAATGGCGAGCTGGACGGCGCAGACGCCGCGATGGTCAAGTACTGGCTCACCGAACAGCAGTGCGCCGTCGTCGACCGGTGCGTGCAGCTCTACGGCGGATACGGCTACATGCGTGAATACCCGATCGCGCGCATGTACGAGGACTCCCGCGTCCAGAAGATCTACGCCGGCGCCAACGAAGTGATGAAGGGCATCATCGCGAAGAGTCTTTGATCACCGGCGTCGAAAACCATTGACACCGACCAGGCACCCACCGAGCATTTCGGTGGGTGCCTTTGTGTGTGCCTACAAGCGGTATCGAGCTGTTCGGAAGGCAATCACTGATGAGCTTCACCATCGACGTCGGATCGGCGCGCGTCACTCAACTGACGGAGCTGGCGCACTGGCCGTTCCCGCCGCGAGAGCTTTTTCCGCACGCGGGTGATGCGGAGATCGAGGACGCGTCGGCGCGGCTGACACCGGAGTTCTTCGACGCGGGTAGCGGTGACCTCGTACTTGCCATCCACACCTACCTGGTGGAAATCGGGAGCAAGGTCATCGTCGTCGACACCGGCAACGGGAACAGCAAGCACCGGCCGAACCTCCTGCCGCACCACATGTTCGGTACCGACTACCTCTCGCGCTTCGCCGACACCGGCGTCGACGTGGGCGACGTCGATCTGGTGGTCAGCACACATCTGCACCCCGATCATTGTGGTTGGAACACCAACCTCGAGGCCGAAACCTGGCGGCCCACCTTTCCCCGCGCGACCTACATTTTCGACCGCACCGAACTGGCCGCGCTCGAACAACTCGCCGCCGACGGTCCACACGAAGGAGTGGTCTCGGATCTGGCGCAGACCTTCGAGGACAGCGTCCGTCCCGTTCTGGACGGGGCGAAGTGGGAGGCGGTCGACGACGGCCACGTCCTGGCCGAGTCCGAAGGCACACGCGTCGTCGTGCGCAGCGCGCCCGGCCACACGCCGGGCCACGTCGTGATCGAGATCCGCACCGCCGACGGCGGCGCCGTCATCGCCGGCGACGTGATCCACCATCCGATCCAACTTCTGTACCCGGACCTCAGCCAGGGCGGCGACGCGGATCCCGAGATCGCCAGGGTCACCCGCCGCGAACTTCTCGAACGCTGCGCGTCGGAGGGACTGCTTCTACTTCCCGCACACTTCCCCGTCGACGAACCGATCACGGTTCGGTTAAACGAGGACGATCGCCCGATGGCACCTTCGATATATGTTGCGAGGCCTGCATAGAATAGGCCAATGCCTGCGACCGAATCGACGCCATCGCTCTCCGGCAGGCCGCTTTCGAGTCGGATCGGATACGGCTTGGTCAAAGCCGCACTCCGCGTGAGGCAGTCGTACGCGGAGGCTTTGTCTCGCGTCGGACTGCTGCCCAATCATCACGCCATTCTCAGCACACTCGATGAACTCGGCCCATGCCATCAAAAGGAGCTTGCTTCCCGAGTGGTGGTCGACCCCGGTGACATCGTTGCCTATCTCGACAGTCTGCAGGAGTCGGGATACGTTGTGCGCGAACGCGATCAATCTGATCGGCGTAGGCAGGTCGTATCGATCACGGACTCCGGAGTAGCGAAGTTGATCGAGGGCGATGCGGCCCTCGACGCCGTCGAGCAAGAGGTCTTCGAGTCGTTGACCGATCAGGAACGTGAGACATTGACGGTCGTATCCGCCAAGCTCACGGGGCCGACGGCGCGGCCGTCAGAGGCCTGATGATTCCGGGTACTCTTTTGCTCATCTCGGCTGGACGCTTGTGGCCCCAGTAACTCGGTTGGTTGTAAGTTCTTGCCACCCAACTCAGATCGTCGACGGTGAGACCACCGAACCCGTACTCGATCTGCAGACCGGACGGGCTGCCGATGTAGATCGACGTCATCAGGTCATTGGTGTGGCGCCCCAGCGTTTGCATGACCTCGGTGTCGTGGCTGTCGAGAAGATCGATCAGGCGTCCGAGATCGTCCATGCATTCGACTTCGAGCATGAGGTGGTTGAAGCCGACGTGGCCGGGATATTCGGCCAGCGCAAGTGAATGATGACGCCCGTTGACGTGATAGAAGCGCACGGTGAATTGGTCGTTGGTGATCCGGTCCGAGAGTCGGAAACCCAGCACATCCACGTAAAACTTGTTGGCTTCCTCGATATTCGGCACCTGTAAAACGATGTGGCCCAGGCCTTGATCTCCGGTCACGAATCCACCGCGCATGACACGACCCGGTGTGAACGACAGTGGCGTCGATGCCTTTCCCCACGAGATTTCGTGTCGAGTTCCCCATGGGTCGGTGAACCACACGAGTTCGGCGACTTGCCGCTCGGCGAGCAGGTCGGGATTGCCGTCGTGCAGCGTGATGCCGCTCCGGTCGAGGTGTGCGGCAAACGAGTGAAGATCGGATTCATTGGCCATTGCCCAGCCGGCGTAAAGGAATTCGTCTACCTTGCCGGGGTGGACGGCAATTCGATAGTTGACGTCGTCTACTGCGAGCCGGATTGCGCCATCCGGTCCGTCTGGTGACAGTTTCGCGCCCAGAAGTCCCGTTCCGTACTTTCTCCAGTCCTCAGCCCTGGGTGACGCGACTCCGATATACGACAGTTCCTGAATCACGATGATCTCCCTCGAATGCACTTGATGGTCACTGTTCCCAAAATATAAGCAGTGTTACCAATGATTGGCAAGACAATCGTTGGTATTGCCAAGTAATTCATGAGTAGTAGCCGCCAGGGATGCTGAAATCAGGAAACAAGGGCCATAGTCCCTGGTGACGCATCCAACCCTCGGCGTCCGAACAGGTCCGATACCCTGGTTCATCGTGACCGCTGCAAATTCAGAGACCGCCCGTGCCCAGTACGACCTGATCGTCGTCGGTTCGGGATTCTTCGGGCTGACCATCGCCGAGCGTGCCGCTACCCAGCTGGGTAAGCGCGTGCTGGTGTTGGACCGCCGTCACCACCTGGGGGGGAACGCATACTCGGAGGCAGAGCCGGAGACCGGCATCGAGGTCCACAAGTACGGTGCCCACCTGTTCCACACCTCCAACAAGAAGGTCTGGGACTACGTCACCCAGTTCACGGAGTTCACGAACTACCAGCACCGCGTCTTCGCGCTGCACAAGGGACAGGCGTACCAGTTCCCGATGGGCCTCGGCCTCGTGTCGCAGTTCTTCGGTCGGTACTTCACTCCCGAAGAGGCACGGGCCCTCATCGCCGAGCAGTCCAGCGAGATCGATTCGAAGGATGCCTCCAACCTCGAAGAGAAGGCGATCTCCCTGATCGGACGCCCGCTCTACGAAGCATTTGTGCGTGACTACACGGCAAAGCAGTGGCAGACCGACCCCACCGAGCTGCCCGCGGCGAACATCAGCCGCCTGCCGGTCCGCTACAACTTCGACAACCGCTACTTCAACGACACGTACGAGGGCCTGCCCGTCGACGGCTACACGGCGTGGCTCGAGAACATGGCAAAGGATCCGAAGATCGAGGTCCGCCTCGACACCGATTACTTCGACGTCCGCGACGAACTGCGCACCGCCAGCCCCGAGGCACCCGTCATCTACACGGGCCCGCTCGACCGCTACTTCGACTACTCCGAAGGTTCGCTCGGATGGCGCACCCTCGACTTCGAGACCGAGGTTCTGCCCACCGGAGACTTCCAGGGCACCCCCGTCATGAACTACAACGACGCGGACGTCCCGTTCACCCGCATCCACGAGTTCCGTCACTTCCACCCGGAGCGCGAGTACCCGACCGACAAGACCGTCATCATGCGTGAGTTCTCACGTGCTGCGGAGGCGAAGGACGAGCCGTACTACCCGATCAACACTCCCGAGGATCGCGAGAAGCTCTCCGCGTACCGCTCACGCGCCAAGAAGGAGACCGCGGAGAACAAGGTCCTCTTCGGTGGGCGTCTCGGCACCTACCAGTACCTGGACATGCACATGGCGATCGCCAGCGCACTGACGATGTTCGAGAACACCCTGCGCCCGCATCTCGAAACGGGTGCGGAATTGGCAGGGGAGAGCGAATGAACGCACGTCATCTACTCGAAGGCGAAGAAGCCGTCAGCGGCGACGAGGTGACCTACCTCGGCAAGTCCCTGCTCCAGCGGATCATCCTGCCCCGTGCCGGTGAGCCGCTCGACGTCCGCACGTTGTACTTGGAAGAGTCCTGGTCCAACAGTCGACGGGCGCACTCGACCTCGCGCACGTCGGTAGCGCTCGGCGCCGAGACCGAGGTCTCGTTCGCGACCTACTTCAACGCGTTCCCCGCCAGCTACTGGCGGCGCTGGTCCATCCTGAAATCGGTGGTCCTTCGACTCGAACTGTCCGGACACGGCCGCGTGGATGTCTACCGTTCCAAGGCGGACTCCTCGCGAATTCACGTGGAAGGTAAGGAATTTGCCGACGGCGATGCCGCGGTCGAGTTCGAGGTGGAACTGGCGCCGTTCGAGGACGGTGGCTGGATCTGGTTCGACATCACCACTGATACGGCCGTCGTCGTCGAGAGTGGTGGCTGGTACGCGCCCGTCGAGGCTCCCGGCGAAGCGACTGTTGCCGTTGGTATTCCGACGTTCAACCGTCCGACCGACGCGGTCAAGGCTCTCGCTGCACTTGCTTCCGATCCCCTGGTGTCGGACGTGATCAAGGCCGTCATCATGCCGGATCAGGGCACGCGCAAGGTGCGCGACGAACCCGGATTTGCCGAAGCTGCTGCAGCGCTCGGTGATCGGCTCGCCATTCACGATCAGGGCAACCTCGGTGGTTCGGGCGGATACAGCCGAATCATGTACGAGGCGCTCAAGACGACGCAGTGCCAGCACATCCTGTTCATGGACGACGACATCGAGATCGAACCCGACTCGATTCTGCGTGCGCTTTCGTTCTCACGTTTCGCGAAGTCGCCGATGCTGGTGGGTGGGCAGATGCTCAACCTGCAGGAACGAAGCCACCTCCACGTGATGGGTGAAGTGGTCAACCGCGGCATCTTCATGTGGACCGCGGCACCGAACGTCGAATACGACCACGACTTCTCGAAGAAGCCGCTGCGCGAGTCGAAACTCCTGCACCGCCGCATCGACGTCGACTTCAACGGCTGGTGGATGTGCATGATCCCGCGCCAGGTCGCCGAAGAAATCAAGCAGCCGCTACCGCTCTTCATCAAGTGGGACGACTGCGAATACGGTTTGCGCGCAAAGAAAGCCGGATACCCGACCGTCACGCTTCCGGGTGCCGCGATCTGGCACATGGCGTGGAGCGACAAGGACGACGCCATCGACTGGCAGGCGTACTTCCACCTCCGTAACCGCTTGGTGGTGGCAGCGCTCCACATGCCGGGCAACGGCCGTGGCCTCGTGGTCAACACGGTGAAGGCAACGCTCAAGCACCTGCTGTGCCTCGAGTACTCCACCGTCGCGATCCAGAACAAGGCAATCGCAGACTTCCTTGCCGGACCCGAGCACGTCGCGAACATGCTGCCGACAGCACTCGGTGAGGTCCACGCCCAGCGCAAGGAATTCTCCGATGCCGTCGTACTGCCTTCGTCGACTGCGCTTCCGCTGCCCTCGGGTGCCGATGTCGGGGACGTGAGCCTGCCGTTGTCGACCGTCGCGAAGATCACCCGGGTCCTCAAGGCCGGAGTGCACAACGTGAAGCCGGCCAAGCCGGAACACCTCGAGCGCCCTCAGCTCAACGTGCCGACCATCGACGCCCGTTGGTTCCTGCTCTCACAGGTCGACGGCGTCACGGTCACCACCGCTGACGGTCGCGGCGTCGTCTACCGCAAGCGAAACCCCAAGCTTGCACTCGAACTGCTCAAGGAAGCCACACGGTTGCGCCGCGAACTCGCCGCGCGTTTCCCCGAGCTCAAGAAGCAGTACCAGGACGCCGTTCCTTCACTGACCAGCACGGAAAGGTGGGAACGTGTCTTCGGCATCTCCTGAAGTACAGATTCTGGCCGGTATTCAATCGACCGTCGGGCAGCTGCCGGGAGCCGTCAAGGTCGCCCGCGGTATGTCTCACTTCGGTGAGCACTCCCTCGGGTGGATAGCGATCGCTGCCGTCGGAGCTGCCGTGGACAAGCCGCGTCGACGTGAATGGGCCGGAGCAGCCGTCGGAGCATTCGGTGCACACGCCGCCTCCGTGGTGATCAAACGAGTCGTCAGGCGCAAGCGACCTTCCGACCCTTCGGTGCAGGTCAACGTCTCGACACCGAGCAAGCTCAGCTTCCCGTCGTCACACGCGACGTCGACGACGGCGGCGGCTGTGCTGATCGGTCGACTCACCGGGCTACCCTTACCGGCGTTGCTGGTGCCCCCGATGATGCTCTCGCGTCTGGTCCTGGGAGTTCACTACCCGACCGACGTACTCGCCGGAGCGGCACTGGGAGCCGCATCCGCGGCGGTAGTTCGCCGGGTCGAAGAAGCCAGAGCCGAACAGAAATGTGGAGATAAATGAGCGAGGAACCGGCTACGGTCAGCGGACCCCCGAAGTCCCTGCCCGCCGGCATCGTCAAGGCGCTTCGCCCACGTCAGTGGGTCAAGAACGTCCTTGTGCTGGCAGCGCCCATCGCGGCCGGAACCGCCACCGAAGCCGACGTGCTCCTGCCCGTCGCGCTGGCGTTCGTCGTGTTCTGCATGGCGGCATCGGGCATCTACCTCGTCAACGACGCGATGGACGTCGAAGCCGACCGTGCTCACCCCACGAAGCGATTCCGTCCCATCGCGGCCGGAGTTCTACCTGTCAACATCGCCTACGGCATGGCAGTCGTGCTGCTTGCCGGTGCGATCGGGCTGTCCTTCCTGGCCAACTGGCAACTCGCCGTGGTCATGGGCGTGTACATCGTCATCCAGCTCGCCTACTGCTTCGGCCTCAAGCATCAGGCCGTCATCGACATCTGCATCGTCTCGTCCGGCTTCCTGCTTCGAGCGATCGCCGGTGGCGTTGCCGCCGAGATCGATCTCTCGCAGTGGTTCCTGCTGATGATGGCGTTCGGTTCACTCTTCATGGCGGCAGGCAAGCGCTACGCCGAACTGCAGTTGGCCGAGAAGACCGGCGCGAAGATCCGTAAGTCCCTCGAGAGCTACACGATGACGTACCTGCGTTTCGTGTGGACGATGGCAGCGACGACGCTGGTCCTCTGCTACGGACTGTGGGCGTTCCAACAGGACGCCATCAAGGGCACTAACTGGTATGCCATCTCGATGGTGCCTTTCACCATCGCGGTGCTGCGATACGCGGTGGACGTCGACGGCGGCGAAGCCGGAGAGCCTGAGGAGATCGCGCTCGGTGACCGGGTGCTGCAACTCCTCGCGATTGCGTGGATCGGAGTAGTGGGTGTCGCTGTCTACCTCGTCTGAGCCACGCACCGAGGCCGACCCGCACGTCGACACTGCGGCGAACCGCACCACCCTCAGTCGAGGAGTTTTTCTCGGCGGGGTGGTGCTTGCTGCTGCCCTCATGTTCTGGGGGGCGTGGGAGCGTCGCTGGATCGCCGACGACGGACTCATCGTCTTGCGAACCGTCCGCAACCTGCTCGCGGGGAACGGCCCGGTCTTCAATGCGGGTGAGCGTGTCGAGGCGAACACGAGTACCGCGTGGACGTACATCGTCTACGCGTTCAGCTGGCTCACGCAGATCCGCCTCGAATACGTCGTTCTGACGATCGCGCTCGTGCTATCGACTGCTGCCGTCGTGCTGGCGATGCTCGGCACCGGTCGTCTGTACCGCGGCGTTCGGCCGTCGGCGGGCGGAACGATCCTGCTGGTACCGGCAGGTGTTCTCGTCTACATCGCGGTTCCGCCTGCGCGAGATTTCGCCACTTCCGGGCTCGAGACTTGCTTGGTGATCTTCTGGATCGCGCTCCTGTGGCTACTGCTCGTTCGGTGGGCGCAGGCGTCGACGCCGTCCACGGCGTCGATCCTGACTCTCTCGTTCGTGGCAGGCCTCGGACCATTGGTTCGACCCGAGATGGCAATTCCCGGTGCTGCCGCGTTGATGATGATCGTTCTCTCCGCAGGTCTGACCTGGAAGATTCGTGCACTGATCGTGGTCGTCGCCGGACTTGTGCCGGTGGGCTATCAGATCTGGCGAATGGGCTATTACGCCCTGCCGTACCCGAACACCGCGGTGTCGAAGGACGCCGGTGGCGCGAAGTGGGCGCAGGGTTTTGCGTACCTGTGGAACCTCGTCGGGCCGTACTTGCTCTGGCTGCCGCTGCTGTTCCTGCTCATCGGCGCGCTGCTGCTCGTGTGGCGAAGCCGAGCGGACGCACCTGCTACCGCCACCGATCAACCCGCACGCTCGCTGTGGCAGCGCTTTCAGCAGTTTCTGCGCACGCCGCGGGCCGTCGTCACGTTCATCCTCGGCAGCGGGCTGATCCTCGGGATCTATTCGCTACGCGTCGGCGGCGACTTCATGCACGGCCGCGTCCTGTTGCCGGTGTTGTTCTGCCTGCTCATCCCGGTCGCGGTTATTCCGTTGCGGGTTCCGGCGCGGGCAGCGTTCGGAAGTAACCGCGACACCGCGATCTTCGGAGTCTCGGCGGTGCTGTGGATCGGCACGATCATCTGGGCCTTCTTCGCTGCAAACACGACGGGCATGCCGGAAGGCTCCGTGGTGGGTCGCTCGGGAATCGTCGACGAGCGTGCGTTCTATGCACTCAACACCGGTCACAAGCACCCGATTCTTGCCGAGGACTACCTCGACTATCCGCGAATGCGTGCCATGGTGGAGACCATCGCGCGGACTCCGGAGGGTGGGCTGCTGTTGCCGTCGGCGAGTTACGACTCCTGGTTCGTCGTCCCACCGCCAGGGCCGCTCGAGGAGCCTGCCGAGCACGTCGTCTTCTTCCTCAACCTCGGAATGACGAGCATGAACGTGGGCCTCGACGTTCGGGTGCTCGATCAGATGGGGCTGGCGTACCCCCTGGCAGCACACACCGAGCGCCTCGAAGACGGCCGGATCGGGCACGACAAGAATCTATATCCGGACTGGGTGGTCGCGGATACCGGAATGATCGACGTTCGCCCGTGGCTGCCGTTCTTCCTCGACGAGGACTGGGTTGCCGACGCGAAGCTGGCGATCACGTGCCCGGAAACGCAGGAGTTGCTCACGTCGTACCGCTCCGAGCTGACCTGGGCCAGATTCAAACAGAACTTCCAGCAGGCTTTCGACTTCGCGAAGTACCGATTCGACCGGGTTCCGGCCTACGAATTGGAACGCTGCGGGCTCGTTCCGCCGGAGCCGCCGAAGTGATGTGATCAGCATCACCGACGGTTGAAGGTTTGAATATTTCGATTCAGTAACACCGAATCGATTGGCCACGATGTACTCGAAGACGATTCACCTAACCTGAATCACTCCCTGCGGGTGATGACGGCGTCGCCCGCGGACTGAGACGTAACGGTCTGTCTATTTGTCACAGCTGAACCTGTGACATAAAGTCCAGCGAGCGCAGTGTGACTTGGAAGAGGTCCGCTGCCGACCCGAACTTGTTCGGGCTGGCAGAAAAGCCTGTTCCCCGACGGAATCCGCCGGAGCCACTCCACCGAGTGAGTGCCGCAGACGAAGAGAGAGAGCAGTATCCATGCGTTTTGCCAGAAAGAGGCTGACCCAGCGCCTCAAGCACCGAGCGTTGGCCATCGGTGCCGCAGCACTTGTGCTACCCCTTGCTGCAGGAGTTGCCGGTAGTGCTGTCGCCTCTGCTGCGCCCGCGCACACTGCTCCCAGCCACACCGCCCCCTCCGGCGGATACGACGAGCTGTGGGTGCCCTCCTCGATGGGCAACATCAAGGTCCAGGTCCAGTGGGCCGCACGCGGCGGAAACGC
The DNA here is from genome assembly GCF_009707305.1 of Rhodococcus sp. AQ5-07. NCBI lineage: Bacteria > Bacillati > Actinomycetota > Actinomycetes > Mycobacteriales > Nocardiaceae > Rhodococcus > Rhodococcus sp. AQ5-07. The sequence continues at coordinate 5,035,673 of NZ_CP046099.1, forward strand.
TGCCCTCTACCTCCTCGACGGCCTGCGTGCGCGCAACGACGCCAACGCGTGGAGCTTCGAGACCAACGCGATGGACCAGTACCGCAACGACAACATCACCCTCGTGATGCCCGTCGGCGGCGAGTCCAGCTTCTACAGCGACTGGTATGCACCGTCGAACTTCAACGGTCAGCAGATCACGTACAAGTGGGAAACGTTCCTCACGCAGGAACTCCCCAACTTCCTCGCGAACTACGGCGTCTCGCCGAACAACAACGCGGTTCTCGGTCTCTCGATGGGTGGCAGCGCTGCTCTGACGCTGGCTGCTTACCACCGCGACCAGTTCAAGTTCGCCGGCTCGCTGTCGGGCTACCTGAACATCTCGGCTCCCGGCATGCGCGAGGCAATCCGCGTCGCAATGCTCGATGCCGGTCGCTTCAACGTCGACTCCATGTGGGGACCGCCGTGGAGCCCGTCCTGGCTGCGCAACGACCCGTTCGTCTTCGCACCGCGTCTGCAGGGCCTGTCGATGTACATCTCGTCGGCAAGCGGCCTGCCCGGTGAATACGACCACCCGCGCGCACCGATCGATTACTACAACACGGCTAACGGCATGGGCCTCGAAGCACTCGCCCTGGTCAACACCCGTGCATTCCAGATCCGCATGAACTCGCTGGGTATCCCGGCCACCTACAGCTTCCCGTCCAACGGCACGCACTCGTGGCCGTACTGGTCGGCAGAGCTGTGGAAGGCTCGCGGCCAGATCCTCGACACCATGAACGCTTGGTGATCGTGCGCCATCCCGTGACCTAGTCACTTCACCAGTGCCGTTCCGGACTCCCTCCAAGGGAAACCGGGACGGCACTTGTGTATTCAGGCGCTGCACGATCGCCTGAGGTCAGTAACAATTGCACCACCAGTAACAGCGCGGCTACCCCAAGCGGGGATCGTTTGCGTGTAGAAATAGTTTCAACGGGGGTCTGGCTGCTCAGGCGGCTACACGATCGACGCGCGGACCGAACGTAAGGAAAGAGAGTGAGCTCATGCGAGTAGGCCTTGCCACGGAGGACCGTCGCCGGTCCCGGGCAACCTTCCGGACAAAGGTCGTCGGCGCACTGGCAGCGATGCTGGTACTGCCGATCGCCGCGGGCTTGACGACGGCCGGAACCGCGGCAGCCGCGCCGGCACCTGCTCAGGCCGCACCGGCCGTGACCCAGAACCCCACCGGCGCAGCGGTCACGAAGGTCGACTGGCTCAGTGAGCGTCGCGTCGCGCTGTGGGTGAACTCTCCCGCGATGGGCACCCCGATTCAGGTGCAGATCCTCTTGGCTCGCGATTGGAACGTCAATCCGTCGGCCAGCTTCCCCTCGGTCTGGATGCTCGACGGTCTTCGCGCGACCGACAACGAGAACGCCTGGACCTACGAAACCGACGCCGAGTCCTTCTACGCGGACAAGAACGTCAACGTCATTCTTCCCGTCGGCGGTCAGTCCAGCTTCTACTCCGACTGGCTCGAGCCCGACAACGGCAAGAACTACCAGTGGGAGACGTTCCTGACCAAGGAACTGCCCTCCATCCTCGAAAAGGACTGGCGCACCACGCAGACGCGCGGAGTAGTCGGACTGTCGATGGGCGGAACGTCCGCGATGTTCCTCACGGCGCGCAACCCCGGCTTCTTCAAGTTCGCGGCTTCGCTGTCCGGCATCCTCACCACCACCTCGCTCGGCATGCCTCAGGCAATCCAGTTCGCGATGACCGACGCCGGTGGATACAACTCCGCCGCGATGTGGGGACCGCCGTCCAACGCACAGTGGGCTGCACACGATCCGTATGCGCTCGCCGAGAAGCTCAAGGGCGTCAGCCTGTACGTCTCGAGTGGCAGCGGTACGACCGGCCCGTACGACCAGCCGTCGGGAATTCCCGGCGTCAGCACCAACTACGCAGGTATGGGCCTCGAGATCCTCGCTCGCCTGACCTCGCAGACCTTCGCGACCAAGCTCAACCAGCTCGGCATCCCCGCGCAGGTCAATTACCGCCCGTCCGGAACCCACTCGTGGCCGTACTGGCAGTTCGAGCTTCATCAGCTGTGGCCGCAGTTGGCCAACGCCATCGGCGTCGAGGTCGAGAAGCCGGCTTGCGGCACGTCGGGTGAGATCGGTGCGACGGCTGCAGTCAACGGTTGGATCGGCGACTGCATCACGCCCGAGTACAGCGTCGCGGGTGGCCTGGCACAGGACTTCCGCAACGGTCGCATCTACTTCACCAGTGGAACGGGCGCCCAGCCCGTCGCCGGTCGTATCGCCGGCGCGTACATGAACACCGGAGCAGCAGCCGGCCCGCTCGGCTTCCCGCGTACTCCGGAACTCGGTACCCCCGACGGACGCGGACGCTTCAACCACTTCCAGAACGGCTCCATCTACTGGACCCCGCAGACCGGCGCTCACCCCGTCAGCGGTGACATCCTCGCCGAGTGGTCCGCACAGGGATGGGAAGGTGGCCCGCTCGGCTACCCGACCGCCGACGAGATCGCGACGCCCGGCAAGCCGGGCAAGGTTCAGGGATTCGAGATCGGCGCGATGTACAGCAGCGCCAACGGAACTCACGCGGTTCTCGGAATGATCATGGGCAAGTACGGCGAACTCGGTTGGGAAAACGGCTGGCTCGGATTCCCGAAGTCGAACGAGGTTCCGATCAAGGACAACGGACGCTTCACCGAGTTCGAGGGCGGCAACATCTACTGGAGCCCCGGCACCGGTGCATGGTCCGTCGAGAACGGCCCGCTCTTCGACGGCTGGAAGAGCGTCGGATACGAAGGCGGCCGCCTCGGATTCCCGATCAGTGACAAATTCGACATTCCCGGTGGTGTCCAGCAGAACTTCCAGTTCGGCTACATCACGGTGATCGGTGACAAGACAGAAGTTCACTAACTCACAGTGGTGCACGACGGGCGGGCCCGATCACGGATCGGTGCCCGCCCGCGTGCGTTGCGTAACCTGTTGATGGACTTTCGACTGAAGGCAAGGACGGACATTGATGTCGCTTTTCTCGGGTAACCGAAACACTTGTGCACGCGCGATCGCGGTCGGCGCCTTGGCGCTCGCCGCGGGTGGCGCGCTTGTCGCGTGCGGTAGTGACGACTCCACTGCAACCTCCAATCCGGTCACCACGACGTCCGCTGCGGCTTCGTCCTCGAGCGGTTCGGCGTCTGCGTCCGCCTCTGCGACCACGACGGCGTCGGCTGCGCCCACCAGTCCAGGAGCAGCAGCCACCGCGCCGCCGGAGCAGCCGCAGAGTATCGAAGGCTTCCCGGGCCCCACAGTCGTCGAGGTCAGTCCAGAGGCACAGAAGTTCCTCGACGGACTGAAGGCGAAGGGCATCACCCCAGCCGGTGACGGAAGCATCGCCGTCAACACGGCCAATTACATCTGCGCTGCCGGTCCTCAGACCGACGACGAGGTCCTGACCTTCGTGACTGCCTTCGTCGGCCAGGAAGCGTCGGCGGAAGGCAAGCAGATCACTCCCGAGCAGGCAGGTGCGAACGCTCAGATCTATATCGACGTCGCCAACACCACCTACTGCAAGTAGGCGCGGGTCATGGCGAGGTCTGGAAAGCGTCGTGGGTGCCTGATCCCGCTGCTGATCATTCTTGTGGTCGCAGCGGTCGTGATCGGCGGTTGGTACATCCTGGCCGGGCGGGTGCCTTCGCCGACTCCGATCCCGCCGAGTCCGGAGCCGCCGGTGTCTCAGCCGGCCAGTTGCCCCGATGTCCAGGTAGTAGCCATACCGGGTACGTGGGAGTCGAGTGCTACCGACGACCCGTACAACCCGACGGCCAATCCGGCGTCGTTGATGCTGAACGTGACCCGTCCTCTTCAGGAGAAGTTCGATAGTTCGAGGGCCGACGTCTACACCGTTCCTTACGTCGCACAGTTTTCGAATCCGGTTGCGATCCCGCCGGACGGACAGCAGTCCTACAACAACAGCCGGGCTGCGGGAACTGCTGCCACTAACGACTTTCTGATGAAGCGGCACGCCGAGTGCCCGCTCACGAGCTACGTCCTGACCGGATTTTCCCAGGGCGCGGTGATCGCGGGTGACGTCGCCGCGAGTATCGGCGACGGTACCGGCGCGGTGCCTGCCGATCTGGTTCTGGGCGTGGGCTTGATTGCCGACGGTCGGCGCGATCCGGCGTTCGGGAACACGGTTGGCCCGAGCGTTGCCGGTGTCGGCGCCGAGCTGTCGCTGAACGGGCTGAAGCTTCCCGGTCTCACGATGACCGGCCCGAGGCCAGGCGGATTCGGCGACCTCAACGACCGGACTTATCAGATCTGCGCGCCGAGCGACGGTATCTGCGACGCTCCGGCCGCCGCTCTCAATCCGACCAACTGGTTGAGTTCGGCGCCGCGGCTTCTCGAGTACTACAACAACCCTGTGCACGCGATGTACAACTCCTTCCAAGTCGATCCGAACGGCACGACGGCCACCCAATGGATGGCACAGTGGGCTGCGGAGAAGATCGACGCCGCACCGACACCGCCCCACAGTTGAGTCACCGCCGCACTGTTGATTCGTCACAATCGGGCGTCTCGGGAGTTCGCTCGCGGGTAATCTGCTCGTTTGGTCCCGGTAGAGTGCTGCACGGTCCGGGGGCGTCCTCTACAGTGCTGTCACGTAAGTGACTGGCGAGTAGGTTCGATTTGTCCGGTTTCGAAGTCCGAGTACGACGTACGTGTCCATCACAGGAGAATCGCTATATGAGTTCCACCCACGGCAGCGATGCCCTACGCAAATTCCGGTTTGCGGCCGGTGGCGAGGGCAACGCCGAAGAGGGTGGTGCGCGACGTTTCATCAAGCTTGCGCAGAAGGCCGAGGAACTCGGCTACGACTCGTTCATGATTCCGGACCACCTGGGTAATCAGGTCGGACCGATCGCCGCTCTGGGAGCACTCGCAGTGGCCACGGACAAGATCCGTCTGGGCACTGCCGTGTTGGCCAACGGCTTCCGCCATCCTGCTGTGCTCGCGAAGGACGCGGCGACTATCGACGTGCTGTCCGGTGGCCGACTCGAACTCGGTATCGGCGCAGGCTGGATGAAGGAAGAGTTCGACAAGGGCGGCATCGCATACGAAAGCCCCGGCGTTCGCATCGAGAAACTCGAGGAGTCTCTGCAGATTCTCGACACACTGCTGCGCGGGCAGGAATGCACTTTCGAAGGCAAGCACTATCAGGTGCGTGGCCTCAAGGGCAGCCCGCGACCGCGGCAGGGCCCGCGGCCGCCGATCATCGTCGGAGGCGGTGGACCGAAGATGCTCGCTCTCGCCGCGAAGTACGCGGACATCATCTCGGTCGCCACCCCGACCAACCGTGACGGGCGGCTTCTGCTCTCCGGAATCACGATGGAAAAGACCATCGAACGTGTCGAGCGGATCCGCGAAGCTGCCGGCGAGCGTTTCGATGAGATCGAACTCAACTGGACCATCACCATGATCATGATCACCGACGATCGAGAGCAGGCTGCCGAGATGGCAATCGCCGCTCTGGACCAAGGTTTTCCGCCGAACATCGAAGTGGATCGTAAGCTGAGCGTGGAGGAGTTGCTGAACTCTCCATACCTGGCTGTGGGCACTTTCGAGGAAATCGCAGACCAGATTCGACTGGTCCGCGAGAAGACGTCGATGTCGTACGTCGGGGTCTTCCCGACGCAGATGGAAGCGTTCGCCCCGATCATCCCGTTACTGGCGGGCGAGTAGGCCGGAGAATACGGACGATGCGAATCTGTAACATATCGATGGTTTGGGATCGATGAAGTGATTCAGGTGAGTTGCGCACAAAGTGCGATTCGATTGATCGAAGATGGACCCGAGAGAGCGAAGGAAGTCTGGGGCGCAGGCATGAAAGACAGTGCTTGTGTGATCGCTTCGGAGGAGATGGAATGAACGCGCTGTTCGATGGCTTTCTCGACGAGAAGGGCCAGATCCGCCTGCAACCAGGCTTCACGCTGGTCGACTACGTCGAGCAACACTCGCGTGTCAACGCGGACGAGCTCGCGTATCGGTACATCGATTACTCACGCGAACGTGACGGTGAAGCCCTGGAGCTGACCTGGGAGCAGTTCGGTGTGCGTCTGCGCGCTGTTGCGGCCCGTCTGCAGCAGGTCACCAAGCGTGGCGACCGTGTCGCGATTCTTGCTCCGCAGGGGCTCGACTACGTCATTTCGTTCTTTGCCGCCATTCAGGCAGGTTCCATCGCGGTGCCGCTCTTCGATCCGGACGAGCCTGGTCATACCGACCGTCTTCACGCTGTTCTCGGTGACTGCAAGCCGACTGCGATTCTGACTGCCGCTTCGTCGGCAGCCGGTGTTCGTCAGTTGTTCCGCTCGCTTCCCGCTGCCGAGCGTCCGCGCATCATCGCCGTCGACGCGATTCCCGACACCGTCGGTGAAACGTGGGTTCGTCCCGACATCGAACTCGACGACATCGCGTACCTGCAGTACACCTCCGGTTCGACCCGAGTTCCCGCCGGCGTGGAGATCACCCACCGCGCTGTCGGAACGAACGCGCTCCAGATGGTCGACTCCATCGAACTCAACGAGGACTCACGCGGCGTCACGTGGCTGCCGCTGTTCCACGACATGGGCCTGCTGACGGTCATCCTGCCTGCTCTGGGCGGCAAGTACATCACCATCATGAGCCCGCGCGCTTTCGTGCAGCGGCCGTACCGGTGGATCAAGGAACTGGCTGCGGTTTCCGACGGCGCAGGCACCTTCGCCGCCGCTCCCAACTTCGCTTTCGAGCACGCTGCCGCGCGCGGCCTGCCGAAGGACGGCGAGACCCTGGACCTGAGCAACGTCATCGGCCTGATCAACGGCAGTGAGCCGGTCACGACGTCGTCGATGCGCAAGTTCAACGACGCTTTTGCTCAGTACGGTCTGCCCAAGACTGCGATCAAGCCGTCGTACGGCATGGCCGAGGCGACGCTCTTCGTCTCCTCGACCAAGCATTCCGACGAGGCCAAGGTCATCTACGTCGACCGCACGGAACTCAACAAGGGCCGCATGGTCATCGTCGACCAGTACTCCGAGAACGCCATCGCACAGGTCTCCTGCGGGTACGTCTCGCGCAGTCAGTGGGCGGCGATCGTCGATCCCGAAACTCTGACAGAGGTCCCCGACAATCACGTCGGCGAGATCTGGTTGCACGGCGAGAACATCGGCATCGGCTACTGGGGTCGCCCCGACGAGACGGCGGAGACCTTCCACAACAAGCTGGACAATCGGTTGAGCGAAGACAGCCACACCGAGGGCACGCCGGCGGATGCCAACTGGATGCGTACCGGCGACTTCGGCGTCTACGTCGACGGCGAGCTGTACATCACCGGCCGCGTCAAGGACCTCGTGATCGTCGACGGTCGCAATCATTACCCGCAGGACCTCGAGGCTTCGGCTCAGGAAGCCAGCCCCGCCCTGCGCCCCGGCTTCATCGCTGCGTTTGCCGTCCCGGCCAACCAGCTGCCTTCTGTCGTGTTCTCCAACACGCACTCGGGTCTGAAGTTCGACGACGACGATTCCTCGGAGCAGTTGGTCATCGTGGCCGAGCGTGCTCCCGGCGCAGGCAAGGCCGATCCGCAGCCGATCGCGGACACTGTGCGTGCGGCGATTTCTTCCCGTCACGGTGTTACGGCCCGAGACATCCTGCTCGTCCCCGCGGGTTCGATTCCGCGTACGTCCAGCGGCAAGATCGCTCGCCGCGCGTGTAAGGCGAGTTATATCGAGGGAACGTTGCGAGGCGGCTATCAGCAGACCGCATTCCCCGATAGCGTTTGAGGAGCAGTCCCTTCATGATCGGTGGCTTGGTGAGTTGATGGTTGAACAAGATGGTGTGCAGAGCAAAGACGTTGTGAGCGAGATGAGTGTCGCGCAGTTGCGTGAGTGGCTTCGCAACTGGATCGCCGACGCGACCGGTCAGCCGGTGTCGACGATTGTGGACGACCGGCCGCTGGACGAGTTCGGACTCGCCTCGCGGGACGCAGTTGCTCTGAGCGGAGACATCGAGGATCTGCTCGGTGTCACGCTGACCGCCACGATCGTCTACCAACACCCCACCATCGCCTCGCTGGCTACTCGGATCATCGAAGGTGAGCCCGAGGCGCCGGAGGAGACCGTCGACGCGTCGTACTACGTCTCAGGCGCCACGACGGACGCCCACGACATCGCCATCGTCGGACTGTCCACACGATTCCCCGGTGCCGGGCACACGCCTTCGGACATGTGGGAAATGCTGGCGGCCGGACGCGACGGCATCAGCGACCTCCCCGAGGACCGCTGGGCCGAGTTCATGTCGGATCCCGCCATCAAGGCCGCGGTCGAGAACGCCAACACCAAGGGCGGGTACCTCGACGACGTCAAGGGCTTCGACGCCGAGTTCTTCGCGATGTCTCCGCTCGAGGTCGTCAACGTCGATCCGCAGCAGCGCCTCGCACTCGAACTCGCGTGGGAAGCGCTCGAGCACGCGCGCATTCCGGCCAGCGGGCTCAAGGGCAAGCAGGTCGGTGTTTTCATCGGCAGTTCCGCCAACGATTACCAGTTGCTCGCGGTCAGTGATCCGACGACGGCGCACCCGTACGCACTGACCGGAACGTCGACGGCCATCGTCGCGAACCGGGTTTCGTACTTCTTCGACTTCCGTGGACCGTCCATCGCTCTGGACACCGCGTGCTCGTCTTCGCTGGTTGCCGTTCACGAGGCTGTGCGTTCGCTGCGCAGTGGTGATTCCAACATCGCGCTGGCCGGTGGCGTCAACATGCTGCTGGCCCCTCCCGGAACCCTCGGTTTCGACCAGACCGGGATGCTCGCTCCCGACGGCAAACTGCGTGCATTTTCCGCACACGCTCAGGGAATCGTTCGTAGTGAGGGCGGCGGACTCGTCGTGCTCAAGCGTCTCGAAGACGCCGAGCGTGACGGCGATTCCATCCTCGCGGTGATCGCCGGATCCGCGGTCAACCAGGACGGCCGTTCCAACGGATTGCTCGCGCCCAACCCGGACGCCCAGGCCGACGTGTTGCGTTTCGCGTACCGCGACGCCGGCATCGTGCCGACCACAGTCGACTACATCGAGGCGCACGGAACGGGCACCGATCTCGGTGATCCCATCGAGGCCGACGCGCTCAGTCGTGTCGTCGGTCGTGGCCGTGACGACGACAAGCCAGCTCTGCTCGGTAGTGCGAAGACCAACTTCGGGCACCTGGAAGCAGCTGCGGGCGCCGCCGGCCTGATCAAGGTCGTTCTGGCGATGCAGGAAAACAAGATTCCCGCGACGATCAACTACCTGGGCCCGAACCCGCACATCGACTTCGAGAAGGCGCACCTGCAGGTGACGCCCGAGGCCACCGACTGGCCGCGCTACACCGGCAAGGCCGTCGCCGGCGTTTCCGGTTTCGGTTTCGGCGGAACCAACGCGCACGTCGTGGTCAAGGAATACGTGCCTGCCGACGTGGCAGTCGATGAACCAGTCGTGGATGCCCCGGTAGCTGACGAACCGGCAGCAGAGGACGAGAGCACCGTTGTGCTGGCTGTGTCCGGTGCGCTGCCTTCGCGTCGTCGCCGCGCAGCTGCAGATCTGGCCGACTGGCTCGAAACCGAAGAGGGAAGCAAGACGCCCCTCGCCGACGTCGCCCGCACACTCGCGCGTCGCAACCACGGACGCTCGCGCGCCGCTGTTCTGGCGAAGACGCGGTCCGAGGCCATCAGCTCGCTGCGCGCCGTCGCCGCAGGCAAGCCGGCTCAAGGAGTCTTCTCGGCCGACTCGCCGTCGCCCAAGGGCGCGGTGTGGGTGTTCTCGGGCTTCGGCTCGCAGCACCGCAAGATGGCCAAGCAGCTCTACACGGAGAACGCGGCTTTCAAGGCAGCCGTCGACGAGGTCGATGCGCTGATCCAGGACGAGGCCGGCTACTCGATGGTCGAGATGTTCCTCGACGATGCGATCGAGTACAACGTCGAGACCGCACAGGTGGGAATCTTCACCATCCAGGTCGGTCTGGCCGCATTGCTGCGTCACCACGGCGCTGAAGCCGAAGCCGTGGTTCCGCACTCGATGGGTGAGGCCGCTGCCGCATACGTGTCCGGTGGTCTGAACTTAGAAGACGCTGTGCGCGTGATCTGTTCACGTTCACGGCTGATGGGTGAGGCCGAGGGCGCACTCGTCGGCGACGACATCCGTCTGATGGCACTGCTCGAGTACAGCGCATCCGAGATCGAGGCGCTGCTGCCCACGTATCCCAAGCTCGAGGTCTGCGTTTACGCAGCTCCGACGCACACGGTGATCGGTGGACCGCAGCCGGACATCGAGGCGATCGTCGCGGCCGCCGAGGCCGACGGCAAGATGGCGCGTGTCCTGCAGACCAAGGGTGCCAGCCATACTTCACAGGTGGATCCGCTGCTCGGCGAGCTTGCCGCGGAGTTGGCCGGTATCGAGCCGACCACGTTGAAGCTCGGCGTCTACTCGTCCGTCGACAAGGACACCTTCTACCGTCCCGGTCACGAGCCGATCCATCAAGAGGCGTACTGGGTCAAGGGCCTTCGCCACAGCGTGTACTTCACCAATGCGGTACGCGGTGCAGTTGCCCACGGCCACACCACTTTTGTCGAGCTTGCACCCAACCCGGTGACGCTGATGTCGGTGGCGGCTACCGCGTTCGATTCGGGCCTGCACGACATGGAACTCATCCAGACGCTCAAGCGTAAGGAAGACGAGTCCGCGGGTGTGCTTGCCGCTCTCGCGCAGCTGTACGTGCACGGCCATGCCGTGAACCTCGAGTCCTTGCTTCCTGCAGGCGATTTCGCCTCGGTTCCGCGTACTGCATTCCTGCGTAAGCCGTACTGGCTCGACATTCGCGTCAGTGCCGGCGGTTCGGCTCGCGTACCCGGCTCGCACGTCGCTCTGCCCGACGGCCGCCACGTGTGGGAGGTCGACGCATCCGCCGTCACCGATCTGGCTGTGCTCGTGAGCGCTGCTGCCGGACAGGTGCTCTCGGATGTCGCTCTCACCGCTGCCGTTCCGCACGGTGAACTGGCCGGCGCTGCGACCCTGACGACAACCCTCAACCCGCATCCGGGTGGAGCGTCGGTGCAGGTGCACGCACGCGAGGGCGCTACGTTCCGTTTGCTGTTCGATGCCGTCGTCACGTCCGGTGAGCCGCTGCCCGAGCTGGTCATTAGCGCGCCGGTCAAGACCAGTGCGCCGATGGAAACCCTGGCCGAGGTCGTCGAAGACGCCGGAGACAAGTGGGATCCGAACGGTTCGCAGAGCCTCGACGACCGCCTCAAGATCGTTGTGGCCGAGTCGATGGGGTACTCGCCGGAAGATCTTCCGGCCGAGGTTCCGCTCATCGAACTGGGTCTCGATTCGCTCATGGCGATGCGTATCAAGAACCGCGTCGAGTACGAGTTCGACATTCCGCAGCTCCAGCTCCAGGCAGTCAAGGACGCGAGCCTCAACGAGGTCAACAAGTACCTGCGCTACGCGATCGACAATCGCGAAGAGGTTCAGGCGATGGCCGACAAGCAGGCTGCCGAGAAGTTGGCAGCCGATGCGGCTGACGAGGACGCTGCTCCCGCTGAGGAGTCGGTGGAACTGCCGGCGACTGCTCCGGTTGCTGCTGCGCCTTCCGATCCTTCTCGAGCCGGAACTGCCGACGATGCCGGCTCCGATGTTCCGCCGCGAGATGCGGCCGAGCGCTTGACGTTTGCGACGTGGGCCGTCGTCACCGGGAAGTCCGCCAAGGGTATTTTCAACGATCTGCCGATCGTCGGTGACGAGGTCGCCGAGAAGCTTGCTGCTCGGCTTTCCGAGCGTGCGGGCGGCGAGATCACTCTCGACGACGTTCTCGATTCCACCACCATCGAAGAGCTCGCGGACGTCGTGCGCCAGTACCTCGAGGACGACGGCAAGATCGACGGACTCGTACGCACTCTGCGTGCCCGTCCCGAAGGTTCCACTGCCGTACCGGTATTCGTCTTCCATGCTGCCGGTGGTTCGACGGTGACGTACGAGCCTTTGCTCAAGCGCCTGCCCGCCGGCACGCCGATGTACGGGTTCGAGCGGGTCGAGGGCTCGATCGAAACCCGTGCTGCTGCTTACGTTCCGCTGCTGCGTGAGATCCAGGGCGACGGGCCGTACGTACTGTGTGGCTGGTCGTTCGGCGGCGTGATGTCGTATGCGGTCGCGAAGTTGCTGCGTGAGCAGGGCGCTGACGTGCGTGTGGTCGGACTGCTCGACACCGTCATGGCCGGCGAGGTAGTGCCGGACACCGAGGCGGAACGACGCAAGCGTTGGGAGCGCTACGGCAAGTTCGCCAAGCGCACCTACAACCTGGATGTTCCGCTGCCGCTTGACGTTCTGGCCTCCACCGAAGCGGACGAGGATCAGATCCAGATCTTGATGGACATGATCAAGATGAGCGGCGCCAAGATTCCCGGCGGCATCATCGAGCATCAGCGGACGTCGTGGTTGGACAACCGCGCCATCCAGACGGCCGAGTTCAGCAGCTACGACGGCGACGTCGTGCTCTACATGGCCGACAAGTACCACGACGAGCTGATGACGCTCGAGCCCGCATTCAAGACCCGCAAGGCAGATGGTGGTTGGGGTGACTACGTGAAGAACCTCGAGGTCGTCTACATCGGCGGGGACCACCTGCAGATCGTCGACGAGCCGTACATCGCGAAGGTTGCGGCAGACCTCACCACCAAGCTGGCCCAGATCGAGACAGCTCAGACCAAAACAGCGGAAACCGGAGTTCAGAAGTGACGACAACCACCGCGGAGAAGCTCGCTGAACTCCGCGAAAAGTTGGAGAAGGCAAAGGAACCGGGCTCGGCTCGGGCCATTGCGAAGCGCGATGCAGCAGGGCACAGTACGCCGCGCCAGCGCATCGACATGTTGCTCGATCCCGGTAGCTTCGTCGAGGTCGGCGCCCTGGTGAAGATGGCGGGCGAGGACAACCCGTACAGCGACGGCGTCATGACCGGTCACGGAACTGTCGACGGGCGTCCGGTTGCCGTGTTCGCGCACGATCAGACTGTGTTCGGCGGTGCCGCCGGAGAGATGTTCGGTCGTAAGGTCGCCGCCGTCAACGATTTTGCACTGAAGGTGGGCTGCCCGGTCGTCGGTATCAACGATTCCGGTGGAGCTCGAATCCAGGATGCCGTTTCCTCATTGGCTTGGTACGCCAACATGGGTTCACGTCAGGAGCCCTTGTCCGGCGTCTGCCCACAGATCTCGGTCATCCTCGGTAAGTGCGCCGGCGGTGCCGTGTACGCACCGATCAACACCGACGTCGTGGTCGCGACCGAAGAGTCGTACATGTTCGTCACCGGACCCGACGTCATCAAGTCGGTCACCGGCGAAGAGGTCAGCCTCGAGGATCTGGGCGGAGCGCGCAAGCAGGCGGAGTACGGAAACATCCATCACGTCGCTCCCGACGAGAAGGCTGCATTCGACTGGGTGCGTGAGTACCTGAGCTTCATGCCGTCCTCGTGCACGGAGAAGGCGCCGTTGATCAACCCGGGTCTCGAACCCGAGATCACCGAGTCGGATCTCGAACTCAACGCCTTCATGCCGGATGCCGACAATGCCGGCTACGACATGCACGACATCATTCTGCGGATCTTCGACGACGGAACCTTCCATGAAATCGGAGCCCAGGTCGCGCACAACGTGATCACCGGGTTCTCCCGCGTCGACGGCCTGCCCGTCGGCGTCGTGGCCAACCAGCCCACGTACCTCAGTGGCGCCCTCGATGCGGACAGCTCCGACAAGGCTGCCCATTTTGTGCGCCTGTGCGACGCTTTCAGCATCCCGCTCGTTTTTGTCGTCGACACACCAGGCTTTCTTCCCGGCGTCGATCAGGAAAAGGTCGGTGTCATCAAGCGCGGCGGGCGTTTCCTGTTCGCGTACATCGAAGCCACTGTCCCGAAGGTGACGGTGGTGGTTCGTAAGGCGTACGGCGGCGGTTATGCCGTCATGGGTTGCAAGCAGCTCGGTGCCGACATCAACCTCGCGTGGCCGACCGCTCGTATCGCCGTGATGGGTGCCGAGGGTGCCGTCAACATCATGGGACGTCGTCAGCTCGCCGAGGCGGGAGAGAACGCACCCGCGGTGCGTGCTCAGTTGATCAACTTCTACAACGAGTTCGTCGCGACGCCGTACATCGCGGCTGAGCGCGGATACATCGACGCGGTGATCGAGCCTTCGCAGACGCGTCTCGAAATCCGCAAGGCTCTGAAGTTGCTCAAGGACAAGACGATTTTCAAGAACCCGCGCAAGCACAACTTGATGCCGCTCTAATTCTTCTTGTCACCGAGGGCGTCGAACTGGCGGCGTAGCGCTTCTATCGCCGCCAGGACGGCAGGTCTTTCGCTGTCGGTCCGCCAGGCGAGGTAGATGTCGCGGCCCAGCGGCGGAAGGGTGTCGAGCATTCGAACACCTTCCGGTGGTACAACTCTCGCCAGGCGCGGGATCAAAGCGACGGCGAGGCCCTGAGCGACGAATTCGACCTGGGTGGGAAACTCGGCGACCTCGTACTCGATTCGTGGGTCGAACCCCTGCGCGCGCAGGGTCCTGACGGTGAAGGTGTGAAAGTCCGTTCCCCGGGTCCACGTCGCCCAGGCATGCTCGGACAGCTCGCTGAGCGCGACGACCTTGTTCTCCGCCAGCGGATGTGACGCGGGGAGAGCAAGCAGCGCCACGTCGTCGTACACGGGCGTGAAGGAGACTCCGTCGGGAAGTTCGACGGGCAGAGTGCTCCAACTGTCGACCACCACGACGTCGAGGTCGCGGCGAATCAGTGCGGGGAGCAGTTCTTCGGATTCGCCTTCGTTGAAGGTGATTTCGAGCTGGGGGTGCGCGTGCCTGATCTCGGCGATGGCTCGCGGCAGCACTGTCCTGCTGGGGGAGACCAGGGCCCCGATGCGTACGCGGCCCGTCACCTCGCTCTGCAGCGACGCGATTTCCGCCTCGGCCTGGGCGAGCGTCGAGAGAACCTCTGCGGTTCGGCGCGCGAGGATCCGGCCCGCTTCGGTGAGTCGCACACCGCGGCCCTGCGGTTCGAGGAGCGGAACACCGACCTCGCGCTCGAGCTTGTTCAACTGCTGCGAAATTCCGGAGGGTGTGACATGCAAGGTGCGGGCGGCAGCCGCTACTGATCCGTTCTCGGCGACAGCGTGCAGGGCGCGAAGTCTTTCGAGATTCAACACAGTAGCAATGCTACCGAATATACGGTCTGAACATTTGCTTGTGCTGAATAGTTAGCGGCAGGAACATTGTCGAGTGACCACTCTGACCTCCGTGACTGCGCAGACACCGACACCCACCCGAACTCCTCGGGGGCGTATCGACCCTCGATTGCTGGTCGTCGGAGGCGCAGCCGCGATCTCGATCAGTTCGCTCCTCATCAAGCTGGCCGATGTCGGGCCCTCGACCGCCGTTTTCTTCCGTTGCTTCCTGGCCTTGCCGCCGCTGTTGTGGTTGGCGTGGCGGGAGTACCGCCGGGTGGGCAAGCCGAGCCGGCGGGCAGTCGTTCTGCAGGTGCTCGGCGGTCTGTTGCTCGGACTGGATTTTGCATTGTGGTCGCAGTCGATTCTGATGATCGGCGCGGGTATGGCGAGCGTCGTCGTGAACGTGCAGGTGATCGTGGTGCCCGCACTGTCCTGGTTGGTATTCGGCAATCGGGTGCCGATGCGCTTCGTCTTCGCCCTACCGTTCATGTTCACGGGAATCGCCCTGGCGGGCAGCGTGTTCGGGGGCGGGGGAACCGGCGACGAACTGCTGTGGGGAACGGCGCTCTCGCTCGTCTCCGGAATCGCGTACGGCGGTTACATCTTCGTGGTCGGCCGTACGGGCGAGGCGGATCGGGCCGCGAGCCAGGTGTTGATCTCGACGACGTCCGCGGGCATCGCCGGCTCCGTCATCGGATCGCTGTGGGGCCGGATCGATTTCGTCCCGGGTTGGGAAGCGTTCGGCTGGCTCGCGGCACTGGCGCTGGTCGGCCAGGTGTTCGGCTGGATGCTGATGGGGCACTCGCTCCCTCGGCTTCCCGCCGAGGTGGGCGCGACGCTCCTGCTCATGCAACCGGTCCTCGCCGTGCTGCTGGCGGTTGTGCTGCTCGGCGAACGGCCAGGCGTTGGGCAACTACTCGGGTGCGTCGTCGTTGTCGGAGCGGTCTCGGCCGTCTCCGTACGTCGCACCCGAGCAGTCACCCGAGTAGGTAGCGCAGGCTAGTGCACTCGCATCTCGCCGGGCATCCACATGCCCGAGCGGGTTGCGGTGCCCGTCTCCACCTCTGCCGGAACAGCATTCGGGAAGTACCGGTCGTAGCGCTCGAGTGATCCCCAGTCCCGTGCCCAGTCGTCCTTCAGGTACGTCGGAACCGTCGTAGCACCGGCGAGGACCTCGGTGAATCCGAGCGGTCCACCGTTGTCTGCGGACTGCCAGGTATCGGTGGAGCTGACGGCCAGGGGACGGTCCGGGAGGATGCGGAAGTTCGGCATCTCGGCCACACCGTTCTGATGTGTGAACGGACGTTGGCACGGGAACTGAAGGCCGACAGCCCAGTCCAGGAGAACCGGCTGCTCGCTGCCGATGTACGAGTCCAGGGACTCGAGCTTGGGCACGCGCGGCGGCGTGAATGCCATCCACTGATCGCCCGTGAGGTTGGGATCGAACGCGACCACCCGAACGGCGTCGGCATCTGGCGCGAGTTCGTCGATCGGGATACGGACGTTGCGCCACGACGGCGCCGGGCCGATGTCTCGCGGCATGTACGAACCCTGAACCTGCACGGTTCCGTCGGGCTGAGTCTTGCCGTACTCGACCAGAAGCGACTGGCCGTACGTGATCGCACCGGTGTTGTCGACGGACCACACGCGGCCCGCCACGGACATGACCACCAGCGGTGATTCTTCACTGCGAGTGGGCAATCCGTACCAACTCGAGATGAGGGAAGCAGGTTCCTGCACGCCGGGCTGGTAGCTGCCCATGACCGGTGTCTTCGACGGATCGAGGCCGAAGGGGAGCTTGGCCGTGCTGCCGTTGACGCCGAGGTTACCGGTGCCGCCGCTGGTTCCGGCGCCGGAACCGGTAGCGAAGGTGGGGCCGACACTCTGGCTGTCGGTATTGCCCATGCCCTGCTTGACTTCGATGTAATCGGCGGTCAGATCGCTGGGAACCCCATTGGGGGAGAAGCCCTTCGAATCGACTCCGGACAACGGATCCTCGGCGTTGAATCCGGGAGCGGGCAGAGGCCGCAGATTTCCGGAATTGACGTCGGTCTCGACCAGAACGTCCTCGGCCATGCCGCAGGTCTTGCCCGCGAGTGCCTCGATGTTGCTTCGGCCCAGCGAGTACGCCGGGTACTGCGACACAGCGCCCTTGAGTAGTGAGAGCACCTCGAACAGGACCATCAGACCGGCGATCACGGTGAGCGGAGCAGCCGCGAACTTGCGAATTCGTCTGCCCTTGGCCGTGTTCGGCTTCTCGGGCGGGGCTGCAAATCCCTCACGCAGGTACTGCCAGGCGGCAAAGGCCAAGGCGAGAGCAAAGAGCGCGAGGAACAGTGTGTTGGATTCACGGCCGTCGTAGGAGATGGTCTTGTCGAACCACGGAACGCCGTAACTCGAGACGTACCAGTAGCCGTTGATGCCGGCGAACGTCAACGCGAGCATCAGGAGCAGCCCGGCCACGAACACCGATCGGTTGCGACGCGAGCGCAGGGCAGACGCGGACACTGCCACGGCGGTCAGCGCGGCGAGAGAACCGGCGATGCCCGCGTACGCACCGAAGTGGTGAGTCCACTTGGTGGGGTTGAACATCATCAGGAACATCGTGCCGAAGACGACGCCGACCAGGCGCCACGACGGACCGGTTGCCGCGCCGGGGACGCGGCCGCGGCGCAACAACACGAAGAGCGTCGTGAAGAGGCACAGGATCATCGTCAAGAACGCGAAGCGTCGGGCAACCGAGCCGTCGACCGTCTGGACGAAGAGGTAGTAGTAGCGCAGGAAGTCCTGGTACCACTCGAGATTGGGCCCGATGATCGTTCGGACGCGCGTGGCTTCCATGACGCCGGCAAAGGTCTGGTCGGCGAAGATGACCACCAGCACGATGGTTCCGGCAGCGGCGATCGGAGCGAGAAGCGGCAGTGTGCCGACCAGTCGGTGACGCTTGACGACGATGCGCACCAACGGGCGCACACCGGCGAGAAGGGCTGCGATACACATCAATCCGGTGGGTGCGGCGGCAAGAGTGAAGGCGCCGATCAAGATTGCCGTGGCCGCGGGCAGCAGACGTCCGGTGGCGATGGCGCGCTCGATGGAGCACCAGGTGAGCAGTGCGCCGAGAGCCACGATGGGCTCGGGGCGAAGACCGTTGTTGTACGCCAGCCAGAAGGACAGGAATACCAGACCGCCGGTCCACAGGGCGACGTTGCTCCGGCGAACCGCCCGGCCGAGACGCGGGACGACCTCGCGGCTGATCACCATCCAGCAGAGGATTCCGGCGAGCAGAGCGGGCAGACGCATGAACGGGCTCGCCGTCGAGATCTTCGCCATCACGGCCAGGACTTCGTAGTACCAGCCGAACGGGGCCTCGGGAACGCCGAACCAACGGAAGTAGTTGGCCATGTATCCCGCGTCCGGCGAGACTCGGGCCATGGTCAGGAGATAACCGTCGTCGGCGGTGTTCGCGCCGATGAAGTGCCAGACGACCAGCGTGCCGACCACAACTCCGTCGATACCGGAGAACTTCCACCAGCGTTCGGGCAGGAAACGTCGGTGCTTGCGGCCGTCGGTGCCGTCGAGGCGAGCCAGGGCGACCAGCGCGACGATGGTCGAGAGCACTGCCACGATCATCGCGACCAGCTTCAGGACGCTGGGGCTCGACGAGAAACGTGAGTCGATCGTCATCGAGAAGCCGAGGCCCTCGGGGGCAGCGCCGTCGGGCAGGTCGCTGAAGACGCCGACCACCTGCGGGCGGAAGTCGCCGTCGAGCTGGCCACGAATCGGGTTGCCGTCGGGATACGTCAGGCCGACGAACTCTGCCGAGGTCCGGTTGACGTCAGAGCTGAACGCGATGGCGCCGCAGCGACTCGACTCGACGTCCTCGCGCGCTGCCGAAGCTACGACGACGTTGCGATCGAGCACGTCGACGCTGGTAGCGGACACACGGACGAACATCGACGAGAGCGCGGCACCGTCGCCCTGAGCAGGTGCCGTCGACATCAGGATGCCGCCGCCCTCGGGGAGTGAGCTGACCGCGGTGCAGGGGATCGACGCGTTGACGTCGATGGGAACCTGCGCCATCAGCGGTGCCTCGACGTCGCCGATCACGCCGTTCTGTGGCCAGTTGACCGTCGCCGTCGTCTGCACGACAGGAAGCAGAGGAGTTGCCAGTGCGAGTACGAAGCCGAGCAAGCCGGCGATGATCGCAACCCATCGAGTGCGATGGAAACGCTCGCGGGCATCCTGACCAGCAGGAGGCGGCGAACTCGAAGTCTGGGGTGAAGCTGTCACGGCGTCGGGCACGGCTACCGATGGTATGTCAGGGCTGAGCGTGGACCTACCGTGCCTGGGTGGTTGGTAGGTCCACGCGTAACAGTTACGACTGGTAACGAATCGGGCCCGGTGTCCAGGTGCCCGACCGGGTCTCGGTGGTGACGTTCATTTGCGCGGGAACTGCGTCCGGATCGAGCGGTGTGTACTGCTCGAGCGAACCCCAGTCACGATCCCAGTCGTTGTCCAGGTAGGTGGGCAATGCCCTGGCCGAGAGCAGTTCGCTGGTCCAACCGAGCGGTCCGCCGCCGTAGTGGTCCTGCCAGGCGTTGGTGGACTCCGCGCCGATGCGGTCGGGCAGAATGCGCCACTCGGGGATCTCGGCGACGCCGTACAGATGATCGACCGGACGTTGGCACGGGAAGGCCAGACCGACGGCCCAGTCCATCAGCACCGGATCGGTGGATCCGACGACGTCCTGCAGCGTGCGCATGGTCGGCACTCGCGGCGGTGTCACCGCCAGCCACTGGTCGGCACTGATGTCGGTGTCACTGGCCACCAGACGCACGGTGTCGGCGTCTGCGGGCAGTTGATCCATCGGAACGCGCAGGTTGCGCCACGACGGCGACGGGCCGATGTCGATCGGATCGACTCGTCCCAGCGCGTCGACGCTTCCGTCGGCCTGCTTCTTGCCGTACTCGACCTGCAAGACCGCGCCGGGGGTGACGATGCCGTCGGAGTTGACGTAGCGGATTCGTCCGGCCGCGGCGACCGTGAGGAGCGGTGCGGCGTCGTTGCGCTCGGGCAGTGAGTACCAACCGGTGGTCAGCGACGCGTTCTGGGGCGCTCCGTAACTACCGAGCACCGGCGTTTTTGCGGGGTCGAGCCCGAACGGGAGCGCGACGTTGCTGCCGTTGACGCCCGAGGTCGACTGCGAGCCGCCAGCGGTTCCGGATCCGGTTCCGGGCGTGCTGGTGGTGCCGGACTGAGAGGTCGTGGTGTCGAGGCTGTTTGCACTGCCCGCCGTCGAGTCCTCGGCGTCTGCGGTGAGGTCGCCGGCGACTCCGTCCGGCGAGAATCCGGTCGATTCGCTTGCACCGAAAGCTCCGGCGCCGGCGAGGTCGGTGGGCCTGTCCACCAATTGCAGGACGCCGGTGTTGGGATCGGACTCCACGAGTACCTCACCCGCGAGACCGCAGCTTCCGCCGAAGACGGATTCGATGTTGGACTTGCCGATCGAGTACGCGGGGTACTGAGCGACCGCTCCCTTGAGTAGGGACAGCACCTCGAAGAGCACGACGGCTCCGGCCGCGATGGTCAACGGTGACGGGGCGAGAAGGCGAAGTCGCCTTGTCTTCTTGACGCTGTCTTCTGTGCCGTTTCGCTCGCGCGGCTCCATGACGTGGTACCAGGCTGCCAGCAGCAGGGCGAGGATCGTGAGGCCGAGGAAACCCGTCGAGAATCCCTTGCCGGCGATTGACGGCGGCTTGTCCCACCACGGCACGCCGTAACTCGAGACATACCACCAGCCGTTGGAGCTGGTGAACGCCACAGCGAGGATGAACAGGATGCCCGCGGCGAACAGCGCGCGGTTTCGTTTGGAACGCATGCTCGACGCACTCACGCCGACAGCGGCGAGCACGGCAACCGTAGCGGCCAGACCGGCGTACACACCGAAGTGGTGGGTCCACTTGGTGGGGGTGAACTGCATCAGGAGCAGCGACGCGAACACGATGCCGAGGATTCGGCGCGAGGGCCCGATCGCGGTGCCGGGGATCCGGCCCTTGCGCAGGATCATCATGACGCAGAAGACGAGTCCGACGATCATGACGAACATGCCGAAGCGGCGTGCGAGTGAGCCGTCGGGGGAGATGGTCATCAGTGCGTCCCACCGCAACCGCTCCTCGAACCACGGAACGTTCGGCCCGACGGCGGTTCGCACCCGGGTCGATTCGAGAACTGTCGCGAGGGTTTGATCTGCGAAGACTGCGACAAGAACCACGGTTCCGGCTGCGAGGATCGGCATGACCTGGGACAGGAAGCCGACGCGTTTGCCGCGGGCGATCAGGATCTGCAGGATCGGCCGGGCTCCGGCGATCAGCGCGCCGATGGCGATCAGCCCGGAAGGCCCGGCGGCCAGCGAGAATGCGGCGATCAGCACGGCCATCGCGGCGGGCAACAGACGTCCGGTGGCGATGGCGCGCTCGATGGAGCACCACGTGAGCAGGGCGCCGAGGGCAATGATGGGTTCGGGACGCAGGCCGTTGTTGTACGGCAACCAGAAGGCCAGGAACACGAGCCCGCCCGTCCAGATGGCAACCTTGTTGCGGCGCACCGCAACACCGAGTCGCGGTATCACCTCGCGGCTGATGACCATCCAGCACAGAATGCCGGCGATCAACGCGGGCAGGCGCATCCACATGCTCGCGGTGCTGACCTTCGCGAACAGCGCCAGCACGTCGTAGTACCAACCGAACGGCGCTTCGGGGACGCCGAACCAACGGAAGTAGTTCGCCATGTACCCGGAGTGCTCCGAGACTCTGGCCATGCCGAGCAGATAACCGTCGTCGGAAGTGTTGGCGCCGAACACATGCCAGAGCGCCAGCGTGCCGATCACCAGGGCGTCGATGCCGGTGAACTTCCACCACCGTGCCGGAAGGAACCGCCGGGCACGACGGCCGTCGACGCCGTCGATCCGGTGCAGTGCGTACAGCGAGACGATGGTCGAGAGTGCCGCGACGATCATCGCGAACAGTTTGAGAAGTGTGGGGCTGGACGAGAACCGCGAGTCGACGTCCATGTGGGCGGACAGTCCGGCGGGCGCTGCGCCCTGCAGGTCGGTGAAGATGCCGACAACCTGTGGGCGGTAGTCACCGGTCAGGGTGGTGCCGACGCCGTCGATTCCGGTGACCGCCGCGACGGTCTGCTCGGAGTTGGTCGTGATGGTGATCGCCGTGCACCCGCTCAGTTGATCGAGCGGAGCCGAGATCAGCACCGAATCGCGAGTGAGTGCTTCCAGGCGGTCGGCAGTGGTGCGGACGGTGAGGCCGCGGGCGTTTCGGTCCGGCGCACCGTTCGGCATGGTCGAGAGCAGTGTGCCGCCGCTGCCGCCCAACTGGCCGAGGGTGGAACAGGGAATGCTGATGTCGAGCGATGTGGGCGAGTAGGAGATCAGCGGCGACGAGACGCTGTTGACGGTCCCACCCTGCGGCCAGTCGATGCTCGCGGCTTCCTGCTTGACGGGCAGGAACGGCGTCGCGAGTGCAAGAAGCAGGCCAAGAAGGCCGGTGACTATCGCGATGAGTCGTGCCGTCCGGACTCTCTGGGAATCCGATTCTCGGGGAGCTTCGGGGCCAGTGGGCACGGGTTTCGGGGGCACTACTACTTCAGACGGCACAAGGAACGATGTTAGGCGAGTGCGGGCCCACACATCCTGAGAGAACTACTCAGGATGCAACTTCCTGTTCGGATTGTGGTGTTTCAAGTGTTCGGGCGATGGTGTCGAGTGAAATACCCAACACTTCCGCGACCGCGCTGATGGTGAAGAAGGCGGGTGTCGCGATGCGTCCGGTTTCGATCTTGCGCAGCGTTTCGACGGAAATACCGGCGTCGAGCGCTACCTGAACCATGCTTCGGTCCCCCCGCGCCGATCGCAGGAGTTCACCCAGCCTTAGTCCTCGTTCGAGTTCTTCCGCCGTCAGCGGCACGCGCACCATGTGCTTATAGTAATACCGGTATAGTTATTCGACAAGGAAGGTGTTCGAGATGGTCGAAATCAAGACCGCAGGGGAAATCGACGCGATGGCGGCGGCGGGGAGAATCACCGCGCAGGCGCTGGCTGCGGCGCGTGAGGCGGCGAGCGTCGGAGTGACGTTGCTCGAATTGGACGCCGTTGCCGCGGAGGTCATTTCGGCTGCCGGCGCCTCGGCGCTGTTCTTGAATTATCGGCCGGCGACGGCGCCGATACCCTTTCCCGGTGTGGCCTGCATCAGCGTGAACGATGCTGTGGTGCACGGTATCCCGAATGGGTACCGACTCCGTGACGGTGACCTGATCAGTATCGACTGCGGTGCGAGACTCGACGGCTGGTGCGGCGACTCCGCCATCAGCTTCACCGTCGGACAGGGAAGTAGTGAGGATCAGGCACTGATCGACGCGACCGATGAGGCACTTGCCCGTGGCATTGCCGCCGCCCAGCCCGGAAACCGATTGGGCGACATCGGTGCCGCGATCGGACAGTACGCGCGTGGCCGCGGGTACGGCATGCTCGCCGATCACGGTGGGCACGGCATCGGCCGCGAGATGCACGAAGGGCCGGATGTGCCCAACGAAGGTAGAGCAGGCAAAGGCTTCAGGTTACGGCCCGGCCTGGTCATCGCCATCGAACCGATGCTCATTGCCGACGGAACCGACGACTACCGGCACGACGCCGACGGGTGGACCCTTCGCACCGTTTCGGGCGCCAGGGCTGCGCACAGTGAGCACACTGTCGCGATCACCGAAGACGGTCCGGTGATCATGACCCGCTGATCAACCCGCTCAGCTCTGGTTGGAGGTCTTGCCGCTAACGAGGTCTCGTACGTCCCACACCCACACGTCGTCGACGCGCTTGGCGTCGAAGCCGACCAGCTCGTCGACCGTGTGGCGCAGGGCGTCGTCGCCGGAGAATCGGGGAAGCACCAGTACATCGGCGTGCCAGTACCGCAGGTCGGTCAGTGCGTTCGCCCTGGTGCCCACGTCGATCAACGGGACCTTGCCGGTTTGTTTGGCATTGACCAGCAGGGTCGAGGTGGGCCGGGACTCGGCGCCGTAGATTCCGGCGCGGGTCTTCGAATCCGGGCCGACGAAGTACCCGCCGGCGATGGGGAAGCCGAAGTCGGCGTCGACCTGCCAGCTCAGTGCGCGGGCGTCCTCGGCGCTCGCGACAGGGGCCGTCACCAGAGTGCCGTCGCTGACGTAGTTCTCCCACGAGCCGCTGGTGATGAATTCGGGCGTCGCAGATCGCTGATCGGCGTCGATGGGGGTCGGGATGAGGGGAATCATCGCGACGGCGAGCGCCACCAGCCAGACACCGGCTGCCGTGCGGCGCGGTCCACGAAGTTCGACAAAAGCGCGGTAGGTGCCGAGGGTGAGCAGCAGCCCGATCGCCGGAATCGCGCCCATGGCGAATCGGGATTCGAGCACCGATTCGAACAACGGCAAGTCGGCGAGGAGTTTCCACGGCAGGGTGATGCCGGTCTTGTCACCGTCGATGGTCAGTTCGGAACCGAGCGAGAGCACACCCATCACCACGATCACGGCGGCGGCAGCGCGGGTCAGACGGATGCGCCACAGCCACACCGTTGCACCGAGAAGCAGGAGCACCAACGGCCATCCGAAGTACGCATTCTCCTCGGTCGGGTTCATTCGGAACTCCGCGCCCTCGGGATCACCCGCAACCGATTCGGTCGGGAACGTGGTGAGTGCAGCGGTGTCGTTGCCTGCCTGACCGTGTGAGACGCCGTCGTAGCTCGCAGGGCCGAAGAACTGCGACCACAGCGGCACCGCGGTGATCAGGAGTGTGACCGCGCCGCCGATCACGAGACCGGGCATCGCGCGCTTGATCGCCTGGCGCGACTTGGCCAGGTCAGGCAGTGCATAGGCGGCGCCGAACACCATGGCTGACATCGTGAAGATGAGGAGCGGCTCTTCGCCGAGGAAGATCTGCCACGCGACGAGTAGGCCGAGAACGATTCCGTCGCGAACCGGACGCTTGCCGTTCGAGATGCGTACTACCTGCAAGAAGATGAAGGGGAGTACGAAGAAAGCCACGAAGTTCGGATGACCGTTGGCGTGCGAGATCATGGCGGGCGCGAATCCGCAGAACCCCGCTCCGACGGCGGCGGCGATCTTGGAGCGGACGGAGACACCGGTCAGTACGTGCCGCGAGAATGCCCAGTACCAAGCGATGGCGGTGCCGCCGAGGCCGGCGGTCAGCCCGATCGCATACGTGGCTGTCGGTCCGAAGATCAGCGTGATCGGGGCCAACGGGATGCTGATGCCGAACATCGCGGTATTGGCCATCAGGTTCACGCCGAGCGGGTAATTCTGCAGGTCACTGAACAGCGGGCTGCGGAACTGGGCGAGGGCGTGAGCGGTATCGGCGAAGAACCATTCCCACATGGCCTGGTCGCGGCCCGCGTTGAACAGATAGCCGGACTGCAGATCGCTCCACAGGTTCGACATCACGTAGATCGCCGCAACGGTGAACGTCGCCATGATCGCGAGGTCGACAAGACGCCCGCGCTGGACGACCGAGCGCCGCACTGCTGAACGGACTCGCCCTGGACGTGCTTCTTCGAGCAGTTGGACGTCGGGCAAGGTCTCGGTCATGCAGTCGGTGCCTTTCGGTTCTGGCGCCCATCCCTGAAGTGGCAGTTCTCAGAAGTTCGGGGTGGCCTATTTAGGTCTCGATTCGATAACTTCCTCTGTCAGAGTAACGAACAAAACGGTTCGCGTCCGCGAGCGGGCGCAGCCGACGGGACAAACCGGGCCACCCGACTTGTCCGGAAAGTAATGTTTTCGTGCATCGTTTGACGGGTTCGTGACCGGGGTATCGCAACAAGGATCTTGCTCGCGTTTGTTCAGGCAGCCCCGACGAATCCCATCCTCGACGAAGAGTTGGAACCTACGTCCGGGGCCTATACCGGATGGGATGGTGCTTGTGCATGTCGAAGACAGCAGTTCGCAGTAGCGCAGTGGGAGCAGTGGCCTTACTGGCCGTTGTCCTGGGGGGTGGGACGGCGTCGGCAGGCGTCGACAACACCAGTTCGATCACCGACGTCAAAGGAAATCGGATAGAGGTCTATCAGGCTGATACCGCTATCCACGTCTTTCCGCCTCTCGACAGCTCACCGCTGAGCGTTGAGTTCTTCCACGACGGGGTTGCCGGCGTGAAGATCGACGGGCCGGACGCGGCAAGCTTCACCGGAACGAAGCTGACTATCGGTTATCAGATCGGCTATCCGATCGCGCTGACCGGTGCGACGGTTGTTCTCAACAGTCCCGGCCTCGACTGGGCAGTCGAGAGCGGAACGAACCTCGGTATCGGTCTGGTTCCGGACTTCGAACTGGGCCTGGACATTTCGAACGGGTTCGCCATCGGCGGCGACATCATTCCGTCGCAGGAACTGGACGTCGATCTAGCGCCGGGCGGTATCACCGACGTCGCGCTACTCGAAGACCAGGAATTCGACGGACCTGAAGCAGCCGTCCGGCTCTCCGGAGTTCACGGATACGTACAGGGAGCAATCGGGCCGGTAACCATCAGGCCCTACGCGAAGGCTGTCACGTCGAATGGCGATACCGTCGTCACTTACGGTGTGCCGCAACGGTTGTAGTGCAGTACCGGCGCTCCCGCCCTCACGCTGCAACAGCGTGGTGGTGGGAGCGTTCCGCGTTGTGAGTTGTCGAATCGGTGCCACGAATAGGCTCGGCGTCCGCCCAATGGGCACTGCGGGAAACACTGACGAGTTTCGCGACCAGCCGTGCCGCGATCCACACGAGGTACACGGCGGTGATCAGAAGCAGAAGCGCCCAGTCGTGCGCGAAGAATCCGACTATCCCGCCGATCGTGAACGCGAGGGCGACGAAGACGACGCGTCCGCCCACGTCGGTCTCGACCAGATACTCCGGCTCGATCGGATCGTCGAAGTCGTTCGATTCATCGGCGTCTCCAGCCGATTCGGCTCTGGACTTCTCGTGGTGTTCGGTCGGGATCTCGAGTAGCTCACCCCATTCGAGCACCGCAACGGTGTGTGCGGTGTCGGTCGGGATCGCGCGGTAGTCGCGGGACTCGGAAACGTCGATGAGAGCCCTTGCCAGAGTGAGTACTTCGATGCGATTGCGAATCGCGACGCTCAACACTTCGTGGAAGGCCTGCTCGCGCCCGAACGGTTTGCCGCGCGCAATGACCAGAACATGTTCTGCGGAATCGAGAACTGCACGATGCGGTACAAGCTCGCGGCTTTGCGTAACGAGTTCGCTCACTGTCATCACCTACCCCGCCGGTGGTTGATGCGGCCGTTTGCTCGACTGCGCTTGGAGGGGCTGAGTACCCCGGCAGTTTCGGAAACAAACTCGCCGGACAGCGTGTCAGATTTGCGCAGCCGGGGCCGAGAGTGCTCCGAGGCAACTTTCGATCAGGTCGGCAACAATCACGTGAGCACGTTCTCGGCTGTCGACGCGACCCTCCCACGTGGCAAAAGTGACGACGGCGAGCACGGTCAGAGTTGCCGCCCGAAGTTCGGCGATCTCTGCCGGCAACGAGGACGCAGTGACTATCCGCCGCTGAACTTCGCGGAAACTCTCGGCCTGCATGTGATCACGGATGGTCGACGACATGGCCGGGTCGAAGATCGACTGCACCAGGAACCGTGCGTACAACGTGCCCTCGCGGTAGATGGTCTGTTCCGCCAACGGCAGGACGAGAGCCCCGACGAGGGCGCGCATCGTCGGTGGATTCGCGTCGAGATCGATCGTGTCGAGCAACTCGCGTCGACGCTCACCGGCAGGTCGCATTCTGGACTCGACGACGGCCGCCAGCAAACCTTCACGTGAACCGAAGTGATACTGCGCAGCCGATTTGTTGGCCTGTCCGGCTTCGGTCTGAACATCACGAAGCGTCAGAGCGGCCAGACCTCGTTCGGCAACCAGACGCTCGGCTGCATCGATCATTGCCGCTCGGGCATCGGTTCGGGTCACGGTATGAAGTTAGGGGTGCGTCGGGGTCGCGTCAACGACCCCGACGGTAAGCCTTTTGTGACGTATCTCCTGGTTAGATCGCGTCAGAGCGGGTAACGACCACAAACGGGCCCTGCTCGGTGACTGTGAAACGAGGATCGTCGAACAGTTCCTTGGGGAACGTGACCGTGTAGCGGCGGACGTTCGGGTCGTTGGGGTAGACATCCTCGGCCAACCGCAGTGTGTACCCGTCGGCGCCCTGGCGGAAGACGAAGGCGTCGGGACTGCGCCACGGCGACGCGTCCAGCGCAGCTATCAGTTCGTCAGGGGTCTTCAGTTCCGACCACTGCTCGATCAGTGCGGCGCGGGCACGGAAATCGGCGAGGGGGTTTGCGTAGTGCGACGTCAGACCTTGGAAACCGAAGTACGGGTAGAAGCTCAGGAAGCCGATGTCGGCGGTGAGTACCACCGTGTCATGGGGTTCACGTCCCAACTGTTCGCGGATGATCCGGTCGATGTCCGCGTAATTGGCTTCGGCCCCGGGAGGTCGCTTGTCCCCGCGCTCGCCGTTGCCGTCGGTATCGCTGTATGCCACAGCGATATCCGGCGCCAGCACCTGCGGGATGTTCTGCGCGAAGGCGATGGCTCCGATGACACCGAGTGCAACCAGTACCGCTTTGACGCGGGGATTTTCGCTGGTGGCCAGGACGATCCAACCGGCGAACTCGAAGAATCCGAACACGCCGGCGGCCGCAAGGAGTCCGATCAGGACCGGCTCCAGTCGAAAGCCGAGGAGCGTACTGCCGGCGACGGTGAACGTCATGGACAGCAGTGCCCACAGGTACACGGCAATGACACCGATACCGAGTGCCCGGGCGCGGCGGGAGAAGAGGAAACGAGAAATCAGCCAGACCGTGCCGAGTAGGCACAGTCCGCCGACGAGCGAGAAACTCAGCATCGGGAAGGGCAGTACCGCACCGGAATCGGGGAGGTAGTGCATTGCCGTGCCGGATTCTGCAGTGGCACCCGAGAGTGCCTTCAACAGGTAGGGCGCCCAGACCGTCAGAGCGACCAAACCCGAGATCACCGCGATTGCGGCGAGCCTGACAAGGGGACCCAGTGCGGCTTTCCACGTGTTCTGAGCGCGGGCGGCAAGTACTGCGGCAACGACTGCCATCAGAGTCACTGCGAACGCGGCGAATCCGAGATACAGCGTGTAGACGGTTGCGGCAAAACCGAGGAACAGACCCGTCCCGAGTATCGCGCCGGCACCGGCGAATCGAGACGCCCCCGGCCGGTCCAATGCGCCCCACGCGAGGATCAGCACCGGCGGGATCAGGAGGTTGATGACGGCGCCGTACGCCTCGGGGGAGTTGTACGCCAACACGACTGCAGTGACGGCCAACGCTGCGACTACGGCCCAATCGCGTCGAATCAGCTTGGTCCACAACACGAGTGCAACGACGGCGACGACAGCCAGCGAGCCGATCGCGTAGGGCTTGAAGGCTTCCCAACCGTCCATGCCCAGCAGGTTCGCGACGCGTCCACCGATCCAGAACCAGCCGGCCGGGTAGAACGGCGGCAGATCCACGTACGTCATGTCCTGCAGCGCAGCCGAATCCGTCAGCCGGGTCAGGTACTCGGTCCGGAACTGCTGATCGACCGAGACGCCGTGCAGATACAGACTCGTCGCGGCCAGGGGAAGTCCGAGCGTCGTGGTGACGAAACCGGAGAGCCCGGCCCACGAGAGGAGTTTTGCGACCCGCTCGGCCTTGCGGGCGCGGAACATCAGAACCGCAACACCGACCACTGCGATGCAGAGCACCTGCAGCACCGTCGTGACGGCCTGCGTGACGTTGGAAGACGTGAACGCCGGCCACTGCACTCGGCCGAAAGCAAAGAGCCCGACAGCGGCTACAACAGCGGCGACCAGCGCTCCGAGGGCCATTTCCACCACCGTCGCCGCGGCATTACGCCACGGCGACGGGGTCGAAAGTTCTGTACTCGGAGCAGTTGTTGTTTCTGGCACGGGAGGAGCTTAAACCGGCAACTTCCGGAAGATCGGGCGCGGCACGTGGCGAAGACCCATCATGACGAAGCGCCACGGGCCGGGAGTCCAGACGATTTCCTTGCCCTTGTCCGAGGCGGCAACAGCGAGCTTCGCGACGATGTCCTTGTTGACCGTCAGCGGAGCTTCCTTGACGTGGGCGCTGAACTGCGTGCGCACCATGCCGGGACGGACGACGGTGACCTGCGGTCCGAATTCCGCGAGAGCCTCGCCGAGTCCGAGGTAGAAACCGTCGAGGCCCGCCTTGGTCGATCCGTAGACGAAGTTGGCACGCTTGACGCGCTCGCCGGCAACCGACGACATCGCGATGATCTTGCCGAAGCCCTGAGCCTTCATCTTCTCGCCGAGAAGAACACCGACCGAGACGGATGCGGTGTAGTTCACGTTTGCGACCAGAACCGCCTTGCGCTGGTTCTGCCACAGCTCTTCGGAGTCACCGTCCAGTGCGAAGGCGACGATCGCGACGTCGACGTCCCCGTTCGAGAACGCCTGGTCGATCACCTTCGGGTGCGATTCGAAATCAACGGCGTCGAAGTCGATGAGCTCCACCGAGGTGGCACCCTTCGCTTCGAGCTGCTTGACCGCAGCTTCGCGTCCCGGATCGCCGGGAAGTGCCGCAAGAATGACGCGGAGCGGCGCCTTCTTCAGGTATTCCTCACAGATGGCGAGGCCGATCTCGGAGGTTCCACCGAGAAGCAAAACGGTTTGCGGGTTACCTACAGCGTTGATCACAGTTCCAGCCTTCTGGACATATCGGAGGCGAAAACGCCTGTGGGGTCGTACTTGCGGCGCGTCGCGATCCACTCGTCGATGCGCGGGTACATGGCGTGGAAGGTTTCCGCGGACGTCCGCGAATCCTTGGCCGTGTACAGGCGCCCACCGAATTCGAGGACACGCTTGTCGAGTTCGGTGACGAACTCGTTCAGGCCCGGCTTGATGCGGAAGTCGACGCAGATGTTCCAGCCCGGGATCGGGAAGCTCAGCGGCGCCTGGTTGCCCTCGCCGAACAGCTTGAACACGTTGAGGAACGAGTAGTGCCCGCTGCGCTGGATGTCGACGATGATCTTCTTGAATTCGTCGACGGCCTCCGGCGGAACCACGAACTGGTACTGCAGGAATCCGTTGGATCCGTACGCCCGGTTCCACTCACCGAACATGTCGAGCGGGTGGTAGAACTGCGTCAGATTCTGGACCTTGCCGCGGTACTTGCCGGACTTGCGGAACCAGACCTCACCGATCGCGGTGAAGTTGAACTTATTGGCCAGCCCGTTGGGGAAGACGTCGGGGAACGTCAGCAACTGCGGCGCATCGAAGGCGAGCGGGTTCTTCTGCAGCTTGGCCGGAAGCTGGTCGAGCTTCGCCAGAGATCCGCGCGAGACTGCCGCACGGCCGAGCTTCGGGGGCGCGGAAATCGCGTCGAACCAGGCGCTCGAGTACTCGTAGTTGGCCTCGCTGCCGTCGCTGTGCAGCGCGATGGTCTCGTCGAGGCTGTTGGTGACGTCGCCGTCGGCGATGAAGTACGCCGTCTCGGTCGGTGTCATCTTGATGGTTGCCCGCAAGATGATGCCCGTCAGGCCCATGCCGCCGATCGTGGCCCAGAACAGTGCGGCCTTCGGGTCGTTGCGCCCGCCCTTGGGGGTGAGCGTGCGAACCTTGCCGTCGGCCGTCAGTAGATCCAACGACACGACGTGGTTGCCGAAGCTACCTGCGCTGTGGTGGTTCTTGCCGTGGATGTCCGAGCCGATGGCGCCGCCGATCGTGACCTGGCGAGTACCCGGCAGGACCGGAACCCACAGGCCGAACGGCAGAGCAGCCTTCATCAGCTGATCCAGATTCACACCGGCGTCGACGTCCACCAGGGCGGTGTCGCGATCGATGCGATGAATGCGGCTGAGTGCATTCATGTCGATGACCAGCCCGCCGGCGTTCTGCGCCGGGTCGCCGTACGAGCGGCCGAGGCCACGCGCGATGACGCCGCGTCGCAGATGCGATGGCTTGGAATCGTTCTGTTCCGCAACCTGGGCGACCGCGTTGGCGATCACTTCCACGTCGGGGGTGGACAGCACCTGTGCGGTGGTGGCGGCGGTGCGTCCCCAACCGGTGAGGGTGCGGGCTTGGGTGTGGAGAGCCGGCTGCGGCGTCTCTTCTGCTGTCGTGGACATCAAGGTAGAGGTTACCTGGGAGTAGTGCCGACGGCTCCGACTCGAGTGGTTACTCTCGTCGTCGTGCCCGAAACACCTGCAAGTCACCAGCACGAACCCCATGTCCCGCTGCCCGTCGAGATTCCTGTCACGACGGACATCGCCGACGACGCGCTGGACCTGAAAACGCAGATCGTCCGGTTCGTCGCGACGGGTGGGCTGTCGGCGGTCGTGGACTACGGGCTGTATGTGCTGCTCCTCGCGTTGGGGTTGCCGCGCGTCGCCGCAAAATCGCTGAGCTTCGTTGCGGGCACCACGACGGCGTACCTCATCAATCGTCGGTGGACGTTCAAGGCCGAGCCTTCTCGCGCCCGCTTCATCGCTGTAGTCGCGCTGTACGCGGTCACTTTTGCGGTTCAGGTCGGACTCAACGAACTGATGGTCCATGTCTTCGACGAGCATTGGTGGCGGACACCGCTGGCCTTCGTCATCGCGCAGGGCACCGCGACGGTCATCAACTTCATCGTTCAGCGGGCAGTGATCTTCAAGATCAAGTAACGGTTCGGGGTGGATTAGCGCATTCGTCCG
Organism: Rhodococcus sp. AQ5-07; assembly: GCF_009707305.1. NCBI lineage: Bacteria > Bacillati > Actinomycetota > Actinomycetes > Mycobacteriales > Nocardiaceae > Rhodococcus > Rhodococcus sp. AQ5-07. Next base: position 5,068,709 of record NZ_CP046099.1, read on the forward strand.
GTTTCTCGAGAGAGAATCGAGCGCATGATCATCGTTCTCGATTCTTCGGCCCTGACCAGGGGTGTACGGTTCGACACTGCCATCGCCGACGCTCGCGCACTCGGACACCGCGTCGTCGTGCCGCGATTGGTTGTCCTCGAGGTTGCGAGTCGCTACCGCGAGGAATCGGCGGAGATGATCGCGGCCCTGAGCGTCCAGGCGCGCATGTACGACCGACTGGGGTTGCGGCGCGACCTCACGAGGTTCGTCGACGCTGCTCACGACAAGGCCGACGGCTACGTCGACGACGTGATCGAAGACCTCGTGGCGATCGGCGTCGAAGTGGTCGATCCAGTCGACGTGTCGCATCTCGAGGTGGCCGAGAGGGCGATCTCGCTGCGTCGGCCCTATACCGACAAGAAGAAGCGAGACGGCTACCCGGCGACGCTGAACTGGCTGACCGTGCTCGATCTCGCCCACCGCAACCCGGAGGTCGACGTCATCTGGGTCAGTTCCGACGCGCGGGCATACGGCGACGGCGAAGACGGGGTCTGGCACGCGGATCTCGCACGTGAACTGGCATCGCGCGGCCTCGAGTATCGGGTCCGCTGGGCGTCGGACATCCCGGTGATCGACGGACCGGTGCAGGTGGAGCAGGTGGCTGAGGTCGCTGAGGTCGCGCCCGAGGCCCCGGTTGCTCAGGGCTTCGTGGAGCCGGAAGCGGTCGTTCCAACAGAGATTCCCGAACCCGAGGTTCCGGCGGCGCCCGTCGTTCCGGAGGCACCGGCATCAGCTCCCGCACCCAAGCCCGTACAGCGCGCAGCGCGGACGAGAGTTGCGCCGCAGCGCATCGAACCCGCCCCGAAAGCTCAGTCCGGTGGACTGCGCGGCCTGGGCAAGGTCATCGGCGGGCGGAAACGAAAGGTCACGATCGTCGACGATCTCGACGAAGTCGACCTCTTCGGTGCCTGATCGCTTCTAATCTGGACAGATGTCTCTGTTGCCGACAGTCAGTCGTAGGACCGGAACTCGATACGGCAGGCCGAGTATCGAATCGCAGGTCCTCTACAACGCGTGTCGATGGATGCTTCGGCCCGTAGTTGGGATCGCGCCGCTGACGCCTGGCGCAATGCGCCGCGCCGCAGTTCTGGACTCGGCCGCGGGTGTACGCATTCCCTCCGGGATCGATCGGGAAGCGATTCGTTTTCCAGGTTTCGACGGCGAACTCGTGCGCACGGCAGGCTCGACGGCTGATCTGCGCGAGGGTGTAGTTCTCTACCTGCACGGCGGCGGGTTCATGTGCTGCGGGCTCAACACGCATCGGCCGGTCGTTGCCGGCATCGCCAAGCGAACCGGCCTTCCGGTCCTGCACATCGCATATCGGCAGTTGCCGAGCACGAGCATCAGCGGGTCCGTCGACGACTGCCTGGATGCGTACCGGTGGCTCCTCGAACAGGGAGCCTTGCCGGAAAAGGTTGTCTTCGTTGGTGATTCGGCCGGAGGTTTCCTGGTCTTCGCGACGGCGCTTGCAGCAGTTTCCGCGGGGCTCGAGGTTCCGGCCGGTCTTGTCGGCCTCTCGCCGCTCCTCGATCTCGATTGCACCACCAAATCGGTCCATGCCAACGCTCGACGCGACGTGATCGCCCCGGTGTCGGCATTGATGGCGATCGGAAAGCTTGGCGGACAGACGAACTCGCCCGTCGACGGCGATCTTGCCGCTTTGCCGCCGTCGTTGCTGATTGCCGCCGAATCCGAGGTGCTCAGAGTCGATTCGGAGGTGATGGCGCAACGGCTCGCCGCCGCGGGGGTGCCGTGCTCGCTGCAGATCTGGAACGGCCAGGTTCACGCGTTTCCCGCCGTGTGGCCTGGCTTGCCGGAGAGCCGGGCTGCGTTACGCGACGTCGCCAGGTTCATTCGCACCAGGCTCGATGCGGTCCCGCCCCAGGAGTCACGTGCGCAGTGACGCGACAACTGCCCGTGCGAGGGCGTCGGCAGATCCAGGGGCGAATGGCAGAAAGAGTTCGGGCTCGATCAATTCCACTTCCATGAGCAGTGGTTGATCCACCGGACCCACGACGTCCACACGCGCATAAAGCAATTCGCCGGGGCCGCATGGGGTCGCGGCCAGTGCCGCGTCGGCCACCGCGAGTTCGGCGGCGGAAGGCTCGTGGAGGTAGTTGGTTCCGCCGTGGAATTCCTGCACGCGGAAGTCGTTGGTGGCCGGGATCTTCCGGACGGCGTGGGAGTAGCGTCCGCCGAGGTGGATGATCGAGCGCTCGCCGTCGACGACGTCCGAGATGAAGGGCTGGACCAGAGCGTCGTTGCCACTCTCGAGGATCGAGGTGAGGTGAGCGCGGGCCTGCGCGGACCCGGCGGCAAACTTTCCCACTCCGACAGCGCCGGCGGACACGGCAGGCTTGACGATGACCTCGGCACCCTCGAACGAAGGGAGGGTGAGTGTTTCGCTCTTTCCGGCAGCGATCACAGCGGTTGGGACGATGGGGACGCCGGCCGCGGCAAGTTCGGTGAGGTATCCCTTGTGGGCGTTCCACTCGACGATCGGGAGCGGGTTGGCGATCGGGGCGGTCAGCTGATCGAGAACGGCAAGAAATTCGTCGAGGCGCTGGGTGTAGTCCCAGGTCGACCGGATCAGAACCAGGTCGGCGTCGATATCGAGGAGGGACGGGCTCGACCACGGCGCCATCGTCGACGCAATGCCGTAGGAGGTGAGAGCTTCCATGACGAGTTTGCTTTCGACATCCGCCTCGCGGGCGGCGCCGTCACAGGTGAGCAGGAGAACCGTGGTCATGCCACGATGCTTTCACGGCTGGCGCCTTGTACGACTAGCGAGGTGGCCCCTCGTCGAGGACCAGCGAACCGGTCCCGGGTTGCCCGGTTGCGTCCACCCACGTCACCGCGACGGTGTCGCCGGGGCGGCGCGAGCTCATCGCCGCGTTGAGATCAGCGGACGACGCGATCCGGCTGCCACCGAACTCGGTGATGACCGCACCTTTGGTCAGCCCCACCCGCTCGGCCGGCGAATCGAAGCTCACGGCAACAACTTCCGCGCCGGCCGGCATCTCCGCGTGATCCTTGACTGCGACACCGAGCACGGGTGTCGGTCCCACACGCACGGTTTCGGAGGAGCGGCCACCGAGTACCTGCTCGACGATCGGTAGCGCGGTGTCGATCGGTATCGCGTAGGACTGAGGCGCCGGCGAGGTTTCGGTGCGGTCGGTGACGGCGTTGCCCGCACTGCTGACGCCGATCAGCTCGCCAACGGCGTTGACCAGGGGGCCACCGGAATCGCCAGGCCGGATGTCCGCGTCGACCTCGATGAGGCCCTTCAACTGGTTTCGCGATCCGTCGGACACGTTGCGGGTGTTGACGGTGACACCGAGGTTGGTGATGACGCCGGGAGCTGGGACGGGCACTCCGCCGCCTTCCGCATTTCCGATTGCGGTGACGGCATCCCCACGAGTGGCTTCTGCTGATTTGCCGACCACAGCCACCGGCAGATCCGTGGCGCCCGCGAGTCGAAGGACGGCAAGGTCGCTGACGCTGTCGTACCCGAGGATCTCGGCGTCGTAGATCAGTCCGTTGGACATGCTGACGGCAGTGACGTCCGAGGCTCCGCTGATGACGTGGTGATTCGTGAGCACAACTCCGTCAGGGGAGAGCACGATCCCGGTTCCGGCGGTGGTGGTGAATCCGGCCGGCGCGGTGATGGTGACGATGGTGGGGACCACCTGGGCCGAGAGCTCCTCCGGGGTGAGCGGAACAACCGGCGCCGGTGGGGTGGTCGTGATGACCGTGACGGGGGCGGACTCGATCGTGCCTGGGGTCAGAGGCGGTGCGGCCAGTGCGAGGGCGCCGAGTCCGGCTGCGAGAACGGCGGCCGTCCACAGACCGCGTCTGCCCGCACGTTTGGTCATCCAGCCGTCCGTCCCGCCGGTCGTCATCCCATCGAGTGTGAAAGGTGAAGATTACCGATTCGGCGAATCTTCGGCCACAAAACCGGGCAACAGACCGTCCGCGCGGAGCGTCGCCAGGGACGGTGCGGCGGCGTCCTTTGCGGAGAGCTCGTAGGTCAGGGGGTCGCCATTACGGTCCGTCTTCGGCCATTCGATCGCGAGTTCAGGATCGAAGGGATCGAGGTCGCGGTCCAGGTTGGGAGAGTATTCGATGCTGCACAGGTACATCACTGTCGATCCGTCCTCGAGTGAAAGGATCGCGTGGCCGAGGCCTTCCGCCAGGAACACCGCTCGTCGATCGACGTCGTCGATCACCACCGCATCCCACTCGCCGAAGGTCGGTGATCCGACCCGTAGGTCTACGACAACGTCGAGGAAGGCACCTTTCACGCAGGTGATGTATTTCGCTTGTCCGGGCGGATTGTCCGTGAAGTGGATCCCGCGGAGGCTGCCGGCTTCGGAAACGGAGCAGTTGGCCTGGGCAAGGTCGAGTGTGCGGCCGGTTGCGGCGGTGAAGGTAGAGCTTTTGAACCATTCGAGAAAGACGCCGCGGTGGTCGCCGAACTGCTTCGGCGTAATCTCCCACGCTCCAGCGATCTTCAGTGGACGAATTTCCACGTCACCATTCCTTGCCGTGCTCGATCAGTTCGAGTAGGTAGTGGCCATACCCGGATTTGCCCAATGCTTCTGCCTGAGTGCGCAATTGGTCGGAGTCGATGAATCCCTGACGCCACGCGACCTCTTCGGGTGAACCGATCTTGAGACCCTGGCGGTGTTCGATGGTCCGCACGTAGTTTGCAGCCTCGAGCAGGGAATCGGGTGTTCCGGTGTCGAGCCACGCGGTTCCGCGGGGGAGGACGTCGACGGTGAGTATGCCTGCTTCGAGATAGCGCTGATTGATGTCGCTGATTTCGTATTCGCCACGCGCAGAGGGCTTCAGCGTGCGTGCGATGTCCACGACGTCGCTGTCGTAGAAGTAGAGGCCGGGGACTGCGTAATTGGATTTCGGTGACGTCGGTTTTTCCTCGATGGACACTGCTCGACCCGAGTCGTCGAATTCGACGACGCCATAGGCGGTCGGATTCGAGACCCAGTAAGCGAACACGGCTCCGCCGTCGATGTCGGAGAAACGCCTGAGTTGGGTTCCGAGGCCGGGGCCGTAGAAGATGTTGTCGCCGAGGACAAGCGCCACGGATTCCGATCCGATGTGATCCGCGCCGAGTGTGAATGCCGTTGCGAGGCCGTTGGGTTCGTGCTGGATCGCGTACGTGAGATTCACACCGAATTGTGAGCCGTCGCCGAGAACTCGTCGGAATTGCTCGGCGTCGTGTGGAGTCGTGATGATCAAGATGTCGCGAATGTCCGCGAGCATGAGAGTGGAGAGCGGGTAATAGATCATCGGCTTGTCGTAGACAGGCAAGAGTTGCTTGCTCACTCCGAGGGTGATCGGGTGCAACCGCGACCCGGTGCCACCGGCCAGAATGATTCCGCGCATGCGTGCAGTGTCCTGCACTCCTGCCCGCCGATGCAAACGGGACATGGCGAATTCTGCCGCTAAAGTGGGAGTTCGTTCGATGAACCTGAGGAGATGAAGTGCGACTACTGGTCACCGGGGGTGCCGGCTTCATCGGTGCCAATTTCGTTCATCAGACGGTGTCGACTCGTCGCGACGTGGAAGTCACGGTTCTCGACGCTCTGACCTACGCCGGAAATCGCCAGTCCCTGGCGTCCGTCGAGGACCGGATCACGTTTGTTCACGGCAACGTGGCCGACGAGCCGCTGGTCGACGATCTTGTCTCGCGCTCCGACGCAGTCGTGCACTTCGCCGCCGAAAGCCACAACGACAATTCCCTCGCCGATCCGGAACCGTTCCTGCGGACCAACGTCATGGGTACTTTCTCGCTCCTGCAGGCAGTGCGTTCGCACGGGGTCCGCTATCACCACATTTCCACCGACGAGGTGTACGGCGACCTCGAACTGGATGATCCGGCGAAGTTCACGGAGACGACACCGTACAACCCGTCGAGTCCGTACTCCGCGTCCAAGGCGTCGAGTGATCTGTTCGTGCGTGCCTGGGTGCGCTCGTTCGGGATCGCGGCGACCATCTCCAACTGCTCCAACAATTACGGCCCGTACCAGCATGTGGAGAAGTTCATCCCACGCCAGATCACCAATCTGCTCGACGGGGTGTGTCCGCGGTTGTACGGGGAAGGTCGCAACGTCCGCGACTGGATTCACGTCGAAGACCACAACCGCGCCGTCTGGGACATCCTGGACCGCGGAAAGTCCGGCGAGACTTATCTGATCGGCGCCGACGGTGAAACCGACAACCGGACGGTGATTGCGGCTCTGCTCGAAATTTTCGGACGCAAGCCGGACGATTTCGACTTCGTCACCGACCGCCCTGGTCACGATCTGCGGTATGCGATCGACTCGACGCGACTGCAGCAGGAGCTTGGGTGGAAGCCGCAGTACCGCGATTTCCGAAGCGGGCTGGAAGCCACCGTCGAGTGGTATCGCGACAACGAGCAGTGGTGGCGTCCGCAGAAGGCCGGCGTCGAGACGCAGTATTCCGCGTCCGAGAAAGTGGTCTGACCGAACGTCAGGCTTTGGTGGGGTCCGGCACCCGCGAGCGCTCGTGCACGAGTGCATTGCGCAGGCCCCGTGATCCCGACAACGCAGCCACGACGCCGGCAAAGACCTCACAGAGGGTGAACAGCAGCCTCGACGCCAGTGCGAGGCCGAGCGCGACGCCGGCATCCATGAACGGTGAAAGCGCTGCGACGATGACGGCTTCGCGGACACCGATTCCGGACGGGACGACAAAGACGAGGACTCCCGCGCACATACCGAGGGCGAGAGCGCCGATGCACTGGACGAGCCCACGGATTTCGAAGCCCGCCGAACTGGACGCGAGCAGCCACAACTGGATGCCGTAGAGCACCCAGCTTGCTGCGCACCAGCCCAAAGCGAGCGCAATCTTGTGCATCGTGAGCGGCTTGTGCAGCGGCGTGCGGCGGAGCAGTTTCAGCGCGAGGTTCACCAGGCGTGTGAGCACCGGCGGGTAGGCGCAGACCAATGCGATCGGTACGAGGATGATCACGCCGACCGCTGCCGCCGTGCTGACCTCGAACAGGGCAGGTAGACCGAAGAGGCCGACGACCAGCGCCGAAGTTGTGCTCAACCCCACCGTGACCAGCACTGCGACAAAGCCTGCGGCACGGGACACACCGGCGCGCCTGACGAGTTCCGTTTGCAGAACGAAGGCCCAGACACTGCCGGGAAGGTACTTGCCGAGTTGGCCGACCAGATAAGCGCGAGCGGCGTCGAAGGCCGGGATCGGTTGTTCGAGGGCGCCGAGTGCGTGCTGCCAGGCCCGCACTGCGGCACCCATACCGAGGAAGATGAACACCGACGAGGCGGCAAGCGTCCACCAGTTCAGCTCGGTGATCGTGTTCTTGACCTCGGACCATTGGGACTTCACCGCGAAGATGATCGCGACGACGATCGCGAGGGTGACGAGCACCTTGAACCCGTTGACGAGAAGGCCGCGCAGAGCGTTCGGCTGTGCGGCCGGTTCGACGTCTTCGACCGGTTGTTCAGATTCGGGAGAGGTACTCACGCGCCTGCATCCCGCCCGTTCGTCATTTCGCAGACGATACCAACCAGGATTTGTCTCGCTAAACCACGAGCGGTTTGTCGGCGCGTTCCCGCCACCAGGTGAAGGCTTCCGAGAGTGAGTCCGGAATGGCCGGTGACGTGCCGAAGCTGCCGGCGGCGTAGAGGTCTTCGATTGCGGAAATATCCGCGTCCGAGATACCTGATCGGCTCATTCCGATCCGGTTGACACCGTTCAACGACACCGGGTTGCCGAATGCCTTCGAGAAGGGTGGAACGTCCTTGACCACGACGGTTCCCATCCCGATCATGGATCCGGAGCCGATGATGCGGCGTTGGTGCGCGACAGTGTGCATGCCTAGGTTGACGCTGTTTCCGACGCTGACGTGCCCGGCAAGCGTCGTGCCGGATGACACGACGCATCGGTCACCGATCTGCACGTCGTGCTCGATTCCCACTCTGTTCATCACGAAGCAGTCTTCGCCGATCTCGGTGCGGCGTTCGCTGCCCTGATGGACGGTGCTCAATTCGCGAATCGTCGTTCGAGCACCGATTCGAATTCCCAGACCGGCGCTGACCGACCAGGATGTCGGGTGTAGCGCGCCGAGGATCTCGGGGGGAGCTCCCAAGACCGCTCCCGCGCCGATCCAGCACTCGTCGCCGATCTCGAGTGGGCCGGTCAGCACGGCGTTCGGTCCGACCGTGACCCCTGCCCCGATCAGTACGTCGGCGCCGATGACGGCGGTCGGATGGATGTGGCAGTCGGCTCGTTCAGACATGCGGGTTCCGGAATCCTCTCGAAGTATCGAATCGTGTTTCGATACGCTTCCTGGGTTGTCGGGGTATTTCGTTCCGACGACGGTCGGATGAATCTATCGGAGGTAACTCAGTGATCGCGATATCCAGTATCTCGTTCGGGGAAGAAGTCGAGCGCGAGGTGCTGGACACTCTGCGATCGGGGATCGTCGCGCAGGGACCCAAGGTGAAGCGGCTCGAGGACGAGTTCGCGGCGCTGGTCGGGACGCGACACGCGGTGGCGGTGAACAACGGCACGACGGCGTTGATCGCGGCTCTGCAGGTCCAGGATCTTCAGCCAGGTGACGAGGTTCTGACCACGCCGTTCACGTTCGTGGCCACGCTCAATGCGATCCTCGAGGCAGGCGCGACGGCGAGGTTCGCCGATATCTCCGAGTCCGATTTCAATATCGACCCGGCGGTCGCTGCCGATCGAATCGGGGACCGCACGAAGGTTCTGATGCCGGTTCATCTGTACGGACAGTCGGCGGATATGGGCGCATTGATGCCGCTGGCATCGAAAAACGGTCTGACTGTCGTCGAGGACGCCGCTCAGGCCCACGGAGCGACGTACGACGGGCGAGGCGCCGGCAGTTTCGGTGTGGGTTGCTTCTCGTTCTATGCAACGAAGAACCTCACGACCGCCGAGGGCGGAATGATCACGACCGACGACGACGCGATCGCCGATCGACTTCGGGTCCTGCGCAACCAGGGCATGCGGGCGCGCTACCAGTACGAGATGGTCGGCCAGAACTACCGGATGACTGACCTCCAGGCGAGCTTGGCTCTGCCCCAGATGGCGACGTACATGCAGCAGGTCGAGGCGCGCCGCCGGAATGCGGAGGCCTTGCGTGTCGGCCTGAAGGACGTCGAGGGACTGATCCTGCCGAGCGAACTGTCCGGTCGTGGACATGTCTGGCATCAGTTCACCTTGCTGCTGGCCGAAGACGCACCGATCACTCGCGACCAGTTGAGTGAGCGTCTGGCCGCGAAGGACATCGGTAGCGGCATCTACTACCCGAAGGCCGTCTACGACTACGAGTGCTACCGCGAGCATCCGCGCGTCGTCATCGACGAGACGCCGGTGGCCACTTCGGTCGCGTCGCGGTGCCTGAGCATCCCCGTCCACGCTGCGTTGTCCGCCGGCGACGTCGATCAGATCGTTGCCGCGGTACGCGGCGCCATGGAGGCCTGAAAAATGACTGCTAGCAAGCCACGTATCGCTCTTGTCGGATCCGGTCAGATGGGCTCGCTGCATGCGCGGGTCATCGCGCAGTCGCCGCTGTGCGAGTTGGATCTGCTGATCGAGCCGCGCGAGGAGCAGGGCAAAGCTGTTGCTGCGCGGTTCGATACGCGTTGGGCCGCCGATTTCGACTCGCTCGACGGTATCGACGCCGTGGTGATCGCCGCGGCTACGCCGGCGCACTACGAGTTGGCCGGGCGGGTTCTCGATCTGGGTAAGCCTGTCCTGGTGGAGAAGCCGTTGGCTGCGACGTACGAGCAGAGCGTCGACCTGGTCGATCGTTCGCGCGCGTCCGTTGTTCCACTGATGTGTGGACTGCTCGAACGCTTCAATCCTGCTGTTCGCACCGCCCGCGAGTTCTCCGGCGATGTGTGGCAGGTGAACGGTATCCGCCACTCGCCGTTCGTTTCCCGCATTCCGACGGGTGTCGCGACGGACCTGCTGATTCACGATATCGACCTTGCCATCGGATTTGCCGGCTCGGAACCCAGTTTGGCAAAAGGGGAGTTCGGCTACTTCCACCCGACGTCCGTGCAGAACCGGTCGGAAGATTGCGCCGACGCCGTATTGCGCTTCGGATCAGGTGCTGTTGCAACGATTTCCGCGAGCCGGATCAGTCAGCGCAAGATTCGCCAGCTGTCGTTGCTCGAGGCCGATCGACTCATCGAGATCGATCTCTTGCGTCGCGACATCACGATCTACCGGCACATCGACGACAACATGCCTACCGATCGGGACGGCTACCAGCAGCAGACGGTCATCGAAATTCCGACGATCCGCTACAGCGAGGAACCGCTTGCCGCGCAGCTGACGCATTTCCTCGGATTGGTGCAGGGCACCGGTGACGCAGACGGTGAGCGAGCGTCGATTCTGCCCGCTCACCGCGCGGTTCACGAGGTGACGGAATCTGCGTTGGCTGCAGCGTTGTCGTCCTGACCGCTGCGTCGGCGTCGGAAGGCCCACGCTCCTTGAGACAGTGCCAGGAGCAGTCCGACGCCGGCGACAGTCCAACCGAAAGTACTTCCGGGTGGACTGAATTCGATGGTGAGGGTAGATCCGGATTCGGCGCTCGGCGGTAGATCGACCTGCAACAACCCGCCGGGGCTGGCCTTCGTCTCGACCGTCTGACCATCTACGGTCGCGCTCCAACCCGGCCAGGCCAGCAGGGCGAATGTGACCGTGCCTGATCCGGTGTATTCGACGGTTTCCCTGGTGTCCGTAGCGGCGGCATCGCCACGCACGTCGAGACCAGGCGTCGTTGCCGATACGCGACCGTCGGGCCACTGATGCTCGGTGGTGCGATGGCCGACCGTGACCACCCGATCCGGCGATACGGTCCACTCGCCCTCGGGTAGGGCGTCGAGGGCGCGTTTTCCGCCGTACGGTCCGGAATTCTGAACGACGACCGTGTCGACTCGCATCGCGTCGAGCCAGGACACACCCGTTCCCGGCGATTCAGCGAGCAGTCGGTCGACGCCGTCCGGACACTGGACGCCGCCGTAGTAGTTCAAGCACAGTGCTTGAACGAAATCGTTGTAGCTGATTCCGGCGTAGCTGTTGACGGCATTGACTCCGGCAGGCTGCCAGGCGCTGCCGAACAGGAGGTCACCCCACTGCCCGGTTTCGTTGTCCGGCGGGATGTTGACGGGGTCGGCGATCGCGAAAGTGGTTCCCTGGTAACGGTCCTCGAACTTGGACTCCAGGAATGCCACCTGCCTGGGGAACTTCCACGGTGTCACGTTGTAGTTTCCGGTGAACCAGAAATTGGTCTGAGCACTGAGCACGACGACGATGCCGACAGCGAGTGCACCGGCGAGGTAGCGGGGCTTTCGGTAGGCCACGACCAACGCGAAGACGGTGAGAACCACGGTGATTATCAGTGATGCCGAGTGAATACCGATGTCTTCCGGGACATTCGACCAGGCAAGATAGAACTGAAGTGCCAACAATCCCGCGGTGATGATTGATCTTGTCCGGATTCGATCACGATGCAGTCCGGCAGAGAGGGCGACCGCCGTGACCACGATGGCGGGCAGTTGACCGTACTCGAGCAGTCGCGCGGGCCAACGGAAAAGCCACAGATTCGACGGTCCGAGAAGTAGTACGACGTAGATTCCGCCGAAGACGAACAGCGAGACGCTGTGGCGGCCCAACTTCTTCAGTGACTTCCACTGAATCCACGGTGCGAGCGGTATGAGGAACCAGGCCAGGTACACCAGTGGAATCGTCATGGCAGGCGAAGCGAAAGCGGTGACGTACGGCTGGTTCGACGGGCCGGAGAGGTTGAGCAGATCACCGAGATCGGGTCGAAGCGAACCGTCGTTCGCGATTCCGGACTGAGTACGCACCGACACGCCGGTGGTGAAGAGCAATGGTAGATACACGATCAGCGACATCATGATGATCGCTGCCGCGCTGATCATCAGTGATTTGATGCTGCCTGCGCGTTTGATTGCGATGCATTCCGCTATGACAGCGAGGTAGACGACCGCGACACCGACAGCGCCGTACGGGTTTCCGGTGGTCATCGCAAGATAGCCGAAAACGATCGGTACCAGGGGGTTCACTCGGCCGAGGGCGCTGGCGCGGGTAGACCACCAGACGTGGGGGATCCAGGCGAAGGCGATCAGCCCGGACGCCCAACTGGAGGCGTCGAAATAGAGCGTGTATCCGGCGAACGGCATGGCAAATCCGGCGATGAAAGCCATCGACCGATTGGCGCCGTACTGGCGGGCCACCAGATAAACGCCTACCGCGAGAATCGCCATGAATTGCATCTTGACCAGGGTGATTCCGATTCCCAGGTTCGGAATGAGTGCAATGGCAACCGAATCCAGAAGGATCACGGGATTGTATGTCCCGTAAAGGGCTTCGGCTGTGACATTGCCGCCGGCCCACAATTCGGGAATGAGCGTCGGCCATGACCCGGACAGGATTCGCTCGCCGATCGTGTGCCAACCAGGCGTGAAAGCTGCTGCGCTGTCGTCCCAGTAGTAGAACCACCGATTGGAGATCAGTGGGATGGCGGCGACGATCGACACCAGAGCGGCGAGAAGAATTGGCGGCACCACGCGTTGTGCGAGCGGTAAGTCAGATTTCACGATGTGCTTTCGTCTTCGAGTCGATGGCTGTTGTTCGGAGCCTGGGTCGTGCTCTTTTTCTCGGAGCCTGGGCTGCGCCTTGTTTCTCGGAGCGTAGTATTCCGACGAGTTCGAACTGCAGTCGGGGAAGTAAGGAGATCGGGACGTGGCGACATCGCGAACGGAACCCGTTCGTGGGGAACCAGCTACGCCGGAACTCTCGGTGATCATCCCCGCATACAACTCAGGCGAGGTGCTGGAGTCGACGGTGCGTCAATTCGCCGACTACTTCACCAACCGCCCCGCCGAGAGCGCCGGTCAGGTCGAGATCATCGTCGTGGAGAACGGTTCGACGGACAACACTGCCGACGTGTGTGCTGCTCTGGCAGCTTCCTGGTCTTGGCCTGGAGTGACCTTCCTGCCGATGAGCAGCGACAAAGGGATGGGCGCAGCGCTTCGCGCCGGGACGCTAGCTTCTCGTGGACGACGCGTGTTGCTCACCGCGGACGACCTTCCGTTCGGTTTCGGTGACATCGAAGGCGCCGACCGCGTGATGGCGGATCGAGGGTCCGTCCCGCCGGTGGTCATCGGTTCGAAGGCTCATTCGGAATCAGAGGTGGAACGTGGCTTGCTGCGTTCGGTGATGACGGGTGGATTCGCGACGCTGCGACGGGTGGTGCTGGGTACCCGCACGGGCGACCCGCAGGGAACTTTCATCGTCGACGGTGTCTTGCTGCGTCGAATCGCACCCTCGTTGACCGAGCGTGGCTTCCTTTTCACCACCGAACTGGACTACGCCCTCGAATTGGCCGGAGTACGCCCGGTCGAGGTCCCGATCCGACTCAGCGACGATCATCTGGCGCATGCGAGCCGTATCTCGCCCAAGGACGTGATCCAGATGGCGAAGGGTTTGTTGTCGCTTCGTCGGCGAAAGACCGAGCTGCGGGCGGCCGCTGCAGTGAGTGATCGCTAGGAGTAATCGCGGGTAATCGCGGGTAGACCTGGTGTGTCTCGGTGCCCGGGGCGCCGAGGTGCGGATTCGCGATACCCTGCGGGGCGTGGATACCGTGAACACGACCGATGACCAGTCCGATTCCGGAGTCGAGTTGATCGAACGCAGCGCGACGTCGGATCGACTGCTGGCGCAGCGGACGTTGTTCACCGGAACTTCGCCCGTCGCCAGTGACGAACTGTATGCGGTGACCAAGGTCGGTATGTCGACGCGATCGCGGTTCGAGTTGCGGCTTCAGCCGGGCGCGGTCGCGCACACCAATACCTTCTTCGGTCGTTTTCCGGCCAGCTACTGGCAGCGCTGGACCAATGTCACCGAGGTCACCGTCACTGCACATGTCGTGGCCGATACCGCTTGCCGCATCCAGATCCAGGCCTCGGACATCGGTGGCCACCGTCGTATCGTGACGAACGTCGTCGTGACCGGCGACGAGCGAGTGTCCATGACCGCCCCGCTCGATACTTTCGTCGACGGCGGGGCACTGTGGCTGCAGTTCGAAGCGCAGGGTGGCGGCGCAGTGGTCGACGATGTGGAATGGACCGTCGTCTCGCCGGAGTCGATTCGCCCGGTAGCCGTGGCGATCTGCACATTCAATCGTGCGGACGACTGCGCGCGCACGGTCGAGGCCCTCGCGTCCGACGAGCGTGTACTCGCGTTGCTCGACGCTCTGTACGTCGTCGATCAGGGAACGGATCCGGTAGAGAGCCGTGAGCTGTTCCAGGAAGTGTCGAAGAAGTTCGGTTCGCGGTTGCAATATCTGCGGCAGGCGAATCTGGGTGGTGCCGGCGGATTCACCCGGGGCCTGTACGAGGCTTCGGCGGCCGGGCCGCACGCCGACGTGATCTTGATGGACGACGACATTCTGTGCGAACCCGAATCGGTTCTTCGACTGAGTGCGTTCGCGAACATGACGACGGAGCCGGCGTTGATCGGTGCCCAGATGCTCTTCCTGTTCAACCCCGACTACCTGTTGGCTTCAGGTGAACGCGTCGATCTGGGCACGCTTCAGCGTGGTGTACCGACCGATGAGCACGGTGTTCGCAACCGGAGTGTGCTCGAGAAGCTGCCGGAACGTCGCGTGGACGCCGAATACAACGGCTGGTGGTCTTGCCTGATCCCTGCTGAAGCCATCGAGCGGATCGGCTTGCCACTGCCGGTCTTCTTCCAGTGGGACGACGTCGAGTACAGCTTGCGGGCCGGGCGGGCCGGGATTCCCACCATCACGTTGCCGTCGGCTGCTGTGTGGCATGCGGACTTCTACTGGAAGGACGTCGACGGTTTTGCGCACTACTTCAGTACGCGCAACGGACTCATCACCGCTTCGCTCGACCCGGGGTTCGCGCCCAAAACGCTCGCGAAGCAACTCTCTCGCGACATTTCGCATTCGATCGTCGGGTTGCAGTACGGCCTTGCACACACGCAACTCCGGGCGATCGAGGGATTCCTCGAGGGGCCGGAAGGTTTGGCGGACGGTGGGCAGGAGGCGCTTGCCGCGATCAACCAGGAACGTAAGCGCTTCCCCGAGACGGTAACTCGCCCGGCGTCGGAGCTGCCGGGAAGGCTGCCGATCCGTCGCGTTGCGCCCAGCCCGAAACCCGGTTTGTGGACAGACCTGGTTCTCGCGAAACGTGCTGTGATGCAGGCGCGCAATCATCTGGAGCGGGGCCCGGTGGCGATCTCGTACGAAGATGCGCAGTGGTGGCACGTCGGACGTTTCGATCACGTCTTCGTCACCGATGCTTCGCAGGGAGGCGTGCGTGAACGCCGCTTCGACAGCGAAAAGGCCGCCGAGATGAGCGGCCGCCTCGCCGGCGTCATGAAGCGGTTCCTCGCCGAAGCACCAAGTGTGGCTGAAGCATTCGCTCGCGAGTTCCCGCAGCTCACCAGCCGCGAGAACTGGGCTCGACTGTACGAGAAGTGAGCCTCAACGCACTATCTTGGCGATGACCTGCTCGTTGTCGACGGTGTACCCGAGATATTCGAACGAGATGCCGGTGCGTGTGACGAACTCCGTCCACGCCCGGTACTCGTGCTGCTGCCACCCGGGATAGTTGAAGAACTCGTCGAAGACGACGATCGACCCGGGGACCAGTCGGTCGCCGAGGAGATCGAGCACGGTCTTGGTGGACGAGTAAAGGTCGGCGTCGAGGTGCAGGAACGCAACGGGGCCGGATTCGTCGTTCAGGAACGAGGGCAAGGTGTCCTCGAAGAGGCCCGGAACAAGTTGCGCTCCAGGCACTTCGGGGATGGATTCCTGTGCGAACTCGCCGACCGGGAACCCGGTGCGCCAGGTCTCCGGAAGGCCGGAGAACACGTCGAAACCTGCGACGGTCCCCTCGCGTTCGGTGAAAGCCTCCGCGACGATCCTGAGTGTGGTTCCGCTGGCAACACCGAATTCGAGTGCCATGCCGGGGATTTCGATCAAGCCCAGTGCATGGCGAAGCGTGTCGTGTGGGTGGGCGAACGTCTCGGCGACGCGAAGGTGTTCGAGGATGAACTCTGCGGTCGATGCCGTCGCTTGCAGGTCGACGGCGTAGGCCAGATCCCGTCGCTGACGAAATTCCAGTTCGTCGATCCTGGACCGGAGGCCCGCGATGTCACCGCGGGCCCCGGCCAGTTCGTCACGTGAGAGCGTCAGCGCATCGAGGATCTGTTGCGTGCGATCTGCGTTGCGCCGGTCGGCGGCCTCGACCACCTCGGATACCGCACGCTGAAGCTTGGTTCTGGCGCTGGAACGGAACTGCTCGAACATGGCAACCTCTCGTCGGGATCACTCCCATGCTGCCAGGCTTTGTTCGCTACCGGTCCCGACCGCGGTAGTGACTCTTGAGTTGTCGGGAGATCACCTTGATCTCCCGCGTCCTCTCTGCCTGCAGACGAGCATCGCTTCGCGCGGCGTTCCATGCATTCTCTCGCTGTAGTTTCCGGTAGCTCGCAAGTCTCCGTTCGTCGATATCGCCGCGCCTGAGTGCGCTCAGGACTGCGCATCCCGGCTCGGAGTTGTGTGCGCAATCGGAGAACCGGCACCCTGCAATCAGCTCCTCGATCTCGGGGAACGTCTTGTCGATCCCCTCCGCCGCGTTCCACATGCCGACCCCTCGCAGGCCGGGTGTGTCGATCAACGTCCGGCCGCCGGAGAAGGGGATCAGTTCTCTCGTGACGGTGGTGTGGCGTCCCTTTCCGTCGCCGGTCCGAACGCGACCGGTCTCGAGTCGATCGGCACCTGTGGTGTCCGCGAGGAGGGCGTTCGCGAGCGTCGACTTACCGGCGCCGGATGGACCGAGTATCGCCACGGTGCCGTCCAGAACTGCATCGAGTACATCCATTCCTTCGTTGGTCTCGGCACTCACAGCCAGCACTGTTGCGCCGGGCGCAATGGCAGAGACCTCGGCGAGAGTGTCGGAGATATAGTGAGCTGCATCCGATTTGGTGAGTGCGACGACAGGGGTTGCACCACTTTCCCAGGCGAGTGCGAGTAGTCGCTCGATGCGCCCGAGATCGACGTCGCCGTCCGAAGCTGTGGCGATGACGACGGTGTCGACATTGGCCGCCAGAATCTGGCCTTCCGATTTTCCGGATGCCGAGGATCGAACGATGCTGCTTGATCGAGGGAGTATCGAAGTGACCGTGCGCATCTCGGGTTCGCGTGAGTCCCGTAACTCGGCCACGGCGACCCAGTCACCCGTACAGAGTGGATCGCTGCCGCTGAGTGCGCGAACTGTGCCTTCGGCGACGGCCACGTCACACCGCCCTCGGTCGACGCGAAGAACGCGCCCGGGTGCGGAGTCCGGTGGGGCCAGGGCAGTGAATGTGTTCGAGAGTGTTGCGTTCCAACCGTATTCGGTCAGGGGCGTGCTGTTTTCCGACATGGTGAGTGTGTCCTCGAGTACGAAGAAGTGTGAATGTTGACGGTGCTGAAACTGCGGAACACGACAGTCATCAATACTCACTCCTCGAAAATCTCAGGACGCACCATGCGTCGGATCAGAATCGTCTCAGCCGCAGACGCGACTGTGCAACTGAATTAACTCGGGGCGGCCGACTTAACTCGGACGTTCGAACTTCTCTTCCCGGCCGAGCTTGCGCAATCGCATCCACTCGCGCAGTCCTGCCGGATCGCGACGGGTGATCAGGAAGTACCAGCCGAACCGAACCCATTCCTGCGGAAGCAGTTTCCGCATTCCCGGTTGGGAGAGGATGTATCCACGGTTGCGGTACGTGAAGTAGCGCTTCGTGTCGTTGTCGGGGTACTGCGTGTGCATGCGACCGCCGAGGATCGGCTTGAACTCGTCCGCGCCGTTGGGGTGGACGTAAGCAGTTTGCAGGCAGGTGCCGAACTTCAGGCCGGAGCGGACGAGGCGACGGTGTACCTCGACCTCGTCGCCGCGGACGAACAGGCGTAGATCCGGAACTCCGACGGCATCGATCGCGTCGGCTGTGAACAGTGCGCCGTTGAAGAGAGACGCGATGCCTGGCAGGAGATCCTCGTCGCCGAGCTCGGAACGCAACCGGCGCCACGACGTGCCGCGGCGCAGTGGGAACGCGAGGCGGTCGGGGTTGTCGATATCGCAGACGACGGGGGAGACCTCGGCCAGGTCGTTTCGAATTGCACAGTCGAGCAGTGTTTCCAGGACTTCGGGTCCCTCCGGGCGGCCGTCGTCGTCGGCGAGCCAGACGCGGTCGGCACCGAGCGAAAGTGCGTAGAGAATGCCCAGAGCAAATCCTCCGGCACCGCCGAGGTTGTGCTGAGAACCGATGTAACTGGTCGGCAGTGGAGCGTTGTCGACGAGCTCTTTCACATCGGCTTCGTCGGCATTGTCGACGACAACCAGGTGATCGAGCGGACGCGACTGGGTGCTGAGAACCTTCAAGGATTCGGCCAGCAGTTCACGACGCTTGTGAGTGACGACGACCCCGATGATTTTCTCGGGTGCGCTCACGGGGTGTTCTCCCGTTCCATTTCCTTGATCACGTGGCGCACATGTTCGGCGGCGTCGTCACCTTCGTAGGCGCGCACGACGTCTTCGATGTCGCCTTGCATGCGGATCTGGCCGTGGTCGATCCACATCGCGCTGTTGCACAGCTGAGCGAGGAATTCGTTGGAGTGGCTGGCGAACACCAGGATGCCGGAGCGTTCCACCAGCTTCTGCAGCCGGATGCGGGCCTTCTTCATGAATTCGGCGTCGACGGCACCGATGCCCTCGTCGAGAAGGAGGATCTCAGGATCGATACTGGTCACGACGCCCATGGCAACGCGTACGCGCATGCCGGTGGAGTAGGTGCGCAACGGCATGGAGAGGTATTCACCGAGTTCGGTGAATTCGGCGATCTCGTCCATCTTCGCGAGCATCTGCTTGCGGGTCTGACCGAGGAACAGGCCGCGGATGATGATGTTCTCGTACCCGGAGATTTCCGGGTCCATGCCGACACCGAGGTCGAAGACGGGTGCGACGCGCCCGCGAATGCTGGCGGATCCCCGGGTGGGTTCGTAGATTCCGGAGAGCAGGCGCAGCAGGGTGGATTTGCCGGCGCCGTTGTGGCCGACGAGCCCGATGCGGTCGCCTTCCTTGAGCGTCATCGTGATGTCGCGGAGCGCTTCGACGACGACGACATCGGAGTCGTTGCGGCCGATGGATCCTCCGGCCTTGCCGAGGAAGGCCTTCTTGAGCGAGCGGGATTTCGCGTCGAAGATCGGGAAGTCGACGCACGCGTTCTGCGTGTGGATGCTGACTGGCTGACTCATGTGTTTCCTCTAGACCCAGTAGGGCACGCGTGCCCGGTACTTGCGGAGTGCCAGAATCGCGACGGCCCAGCCGACGACGGTGAAGGCGATGACGATGTACCAGTGGTATGCCTGCTGGTCGGCCCCGATGAGTGGTGCTCGGATGATCTCGAGGTAGTGGTACAGGGGGTTGAGCTCGGCGAGTCGCACGCGCCCTGCGGCTTCTGGACTTTGATCCTTGAGAGCCTGCGTCGTCCACATGATCGGCGTCAGCACGAACAGCAGCAGGGTGAGGCTGCCGAGGATGGGGGCGATGTCGCGGTACCGGGTGGAGAAGATACCGAAGACGATCGAGACCCACAGCGTGTTCGCGACGATCAGCACGAATGCCGGTATTGCCGCGAGCGCCGTCCAGCTCATGTTCTGCCAGATACTGAACGCGAACAGAAGAACTATGTAGATCGCGAAGTTGTGCGCGAAGAACAGCACCTGTCGCCAGACCAGGCGATAGACATGCACACTCAACGCCGACGGCAACTGCTTGATCAGGCCCTCGTTGGCGATGAAGACCTCGGAGCCTTCGAGGATGCTTGCACTGATCAGGTTCCACACGATCAGCCCGACCGTGACGTACGGCAGGAACTCCTTGAGCGGAATGTTCAGCAGCGCAGAGTACAGAAGACCCATCGCGGCGGCCTGAACGCCGGTGGCGATCGTGATCCAGAACGGTCCGATCACCGACCGGCGGTAGCGCTGTTTGATGTCCTGCCAGCCGAGGCTGAGCCACAACTCACGCTGATTCAGACCGTCGCGAAGGTCTTTGAACGCACGACGGAACGTCTGGGAGTCGGACACGGGCGCAGGTGCGTCCGGCGTCTCGGATTCGATTGCGGATGCTGACACGGAGGTCGAGCCTACCGGCCTGGCGTCGGCGCCGGATTTCCCTCGGACCTAGTGGTGGTCCGGGTTACAGATACTGGCCGGTTCCTGGGCTCTGTTGGTCCGGATGTGCAGGCGAATGCGGAGCCCCGATGCTCATGCCGGGAGGCAGTGCGCCCTGACGCATTTGTTCGAGCTGAGCGCGCGCTGCCATCTGCTGGGCGAACAGTGCGGTCTGAATTCCGTGGAACAGTCCTTCGAGCCAGCCGACGAGTTGGGCCTGCGCGATTCGCAGTTCGGCGTCGGAGGGAATGGAGTCGTCGGTGAACGGGAGGCTCAGTCGCTCGAGTTCTTCACGGAGTTCGGGTGCCAGGCCCTGTTCCAGTTCTCGGATGGACGAGGTGTGGATGTCCTTGAGGCGCTTGCGGCTGGCGTCGTCGAGCGGCGCGGCGCGCACTTCCTCCAAGAGTTGTTTGATCATCGTGCCGATTCGCATGACCTTCGCCGGCTGCTCGACCATCTCGGCGACGGACTCGGCTTCGGATTCCGCGCCTTCGGTGGTGCCGGAGGTGGAGGCCTCTGCCTCGGCGGCCGGCATCGCGACGGGTCGACCGTCGGGTCCGATAACGAGTACCTGCTCTTTGTCGGGGTTCGTCATGCTTCCATCTTGTCGTGTGTGGGCGACAAACGCCGCGTAACCCCCAAAAAGTTAGCTATCGAATAACTGTACTGACGGGTAATTGGGTGACTGCCTTCGACTAAGCGGGCGTCTGCACCTAGAGTGTCGAGCATGGCTTACGACGTTGCCCGCGTACGGGGGTTGATTCCCTCACTCGGTGACGGCTGGATCCACCTCGATCCGCAGGCCGGAATGCAGATCCCGGACGCCGTCTCGCGGACGGTCTCCACCGCGTTCCGTGCCTCTGCATCTTCTTCCTCCGGTCGCCACGTCTCGAACCGTCGTAGTGCTGCCATTCTCGAGAGTGCGCGCACCGCGGTCGCCGATCTGGTCGGCGGAGATCCTGCGGGAGTCGTTCTCGGATCAGACCGAGCGGTGTTGTTGGCTTGGCTCGCCGAGTCGCTCAGTTCGCGGTTGGGCCTCGGAACCGGTCTCGTGCTCTCGCGCCTCGACGAAGAGGCGAACGTCGCGCCCTGGCTTCGTGTGGCCAGTCGCTACGGCGCTCAGGTGCGATGGGCCGAGGTCGAAATCGAAACGTGTGAGCTCCCGAGTTGGCAGTTCAACGATCTCATCACCTCGACGACTCGCTTGGTGGCCTTGACGGCCGCATCACCGGTCGTCGGTTCGGCTCCGAACGTCCGTGCCGCAGCTGATCGTCTGCACGAATTCGGCGGACTGATGGTGGTCGACGCCGTCGGTGCAGCGCCATATGCGCATGTGGACATGGCTGATCTCGGGGCGGACATCGTTGCCGTCAGCGCGCCGTCGTGGGGCGGTCCGCAGGTGGGCGCACTCGTCTTCCGCGATCCCGGACTGCTCGACCGAATTCCGGCCGTGTCGCTCAACCCGTACGCGCGTGGCGCCGAGCGACTCGAGGTGGGCGGTCATCAGTTCGCGCTGCTGTCCGGTCTCACGTCGTCGATCGATTTCCTGGCAGGCTTGGACGAATCGGCAACGGGAACCAGGCGTGAGCGCCTCGAAACCTCGATCAGCTCGCTGCAGGACTATCAGGACGGTCTGTTCGATCACCTCATGCGTTCTCTCGCAGCCCTGCCCAACGTGATGGTGATCGGCGGCGCACCCACGCGGGTGCCGACGCTCAGCTTCACACTCGAGGGGATGGCGGCAGACAAGGTCGCCGCGCACCTGGCCGACAAGCGCATCGCAACGGTCAGCGGTACGCATGGTGGTTCCAGGCTGCTCGACGCCCTCGGTGTCAACGACGAAGGCGGCGCGGTCACCGTCGGCCTTGCGCCGTACACGACGCGGTACGAGATCAATCAGCTGGTCGCCGAACTCGGCGCCCTGGGCTGATCGATCCCGCTCGGCTCACTTCACGGTGAGGATGACCTTGCCTACGGTTTCCGGCGAATCCAGCAACTGATGGGCTAATGGCGCCTCGGTGATCGGAAGTTCGGTCGACACGATCGGTTGAACCGATCCATCGGCGATCAACGGCCACAACTTCGCACGGACGTCGGCGACGATGTCCGCTTTACCGCCGGGGCCGGTGAGCGGACGCCCGCGCAGGCCCGTCGACGTGATGTTTCCGCGCTTTCCCATCAGCTTGGCGATGTCGACTTCGCCCTTGCGGCCACCCTGCATTCCGATGATCACGACGTGGCCGTCCATGGCGAGTGCGTCGACGTTGCGCCCGAGGTACGACGCTCCCATGTTGTCCAGAACCACGTCGGCGCCGTGGTTGTCGGTGGCTTCGGCGAGTGATGCTACGAAGTCGCTGTCGCGATAGTTGATGAGAATATCCGCGCCCAATTCGCGGCAGCGGTTCAATTTGTCCTCCGAACCCGCGGTAACTGCGACGCGGGCACCGAGGGCTTTGCCGACCTGAATGGCGTGGGTGCCGATTCCGCCGCCACCGCCATGGACGAGGAGGACCTGTCCGCGTCTTAAGCCGCCGCGCATCACGACGTTGGACCACACCGTGCACGCAACTTCCGGCAGAGACGCTGCGACACGGAGATCGACGCCAGCGGGAACCGGGAGAAGTTGTGTTGCCGGGACCGCAACCTTCTCGGCATAGCCACCGCCGGCCAGCAATGCGCAGACTTCGTCGCCGACGGACCAACCGGTGACGTCTTCGCCGAGTTCGGTGATCACACCCGAGCATTCGAGGCCGAGAATGTCACTCGCGCCTGGCGGCGGCGGGTAGAAGCCTTGACGTTGGAGCAGGTCGGCGCGGTTGACGGCGGTCGCGGCGACCTCGACGAGTACGTGCCCGCGAGGTAGTTCAGGATCGGGCTGCTGCGCCCATTTCATGACCTCGGGACCGCCGGGCTGATCGATCGTTATGGCGTACATGGATACGACGCTAGCGAATCTCCCCGCTGACGGGTGTTTTGCCGCTACCGTCGCGGACGTGACTTACTTCGGGAACATGCAGAACGAGATCTATCTGACGGGACTGAGCGGCGCGAAGCCGGCTTTGCCGATGACTGCGGCGGGCTTGGAAGATGCCGCGCGCGAGCAACTCTCACCAGAGGCTTTCGGGTACATCGCCGGTAGCGCGTCGACCGAACGGACCGCGGTGTCGAATCTGCGGGCGTTCGACAAGCATGCGATCGTGCCGCGGATGTTGCGGGGGACTGCGGCGCCCGACGCGCGCGATCTGAGCGTCGAGGTGTTGGGGACGCGGTTGGCCGCACCGATCCTGACGGCTCCGGTGGGAGTGCTCGGCTTGGTCCACGACGACGCCGAGGTTGCGGTCGGTTCGGTCACTGCCGAGTTGGGGATCGGATCGATTCTCTCGACGGCGGCGTCTTCGACCATCGAAGACGTAGCGGCGGCCTCGGGCGATAACTGGTGGTACCAGCTGTACTGGCCGGCCGACGACGAGCTTGCCGAGTCGTTTGTCCGTCGGGCGGAGACGGCGGGCGCGAAGGCTATCGTCCTGACTGCCGACACTCCCGGTATGGGTTGGCGTCCAAGGGATCTCGAGCTCGGTCACCTGCCGTTCCTGCAGGCGAAGGGTATTGCCAACTATCTGTCGGATCCGGTGTTCCGCGCCAAATTGGCGACGCCTCCCGAGGAGAGTGCAGAAGCCCTGCAGATCGCGGTTCTCACGTGGGTGTCGTTGTTCGGCAATCACGCGGTGCGGATCGCGGATATCGCGAAACTTCGCCAGTGGACGACACTTCCGATCGCGGTGAAGGGAATTGTCCATCCCGACGACGCACGTGAGGCCGTCGCGGCCGGCGCCAACGGCATTGTGGTGAGCAACCATGGTGGGCGTCAGGTCGACGGGTCGATTTCGGCGCTCGACGCTCTCGGTCCTGTCGCTGATGCGGTGGGGCATGAGGTGGACATCCTGATGGACTCCGGAATTCGTTGTGGCGCAGACGTAATCAAGGCTCTGGCTTTGGGTGCCGACGCAGTGCTGTACGGACGGCCGTGGGTGTACGGGTTGGGATTGGCCGGAGCGGACGGAGTGCGTCATGCATTGCGCAGTCTCCTGGCCGACCTGGATCTCACCATGGGGCTGGCGGGGCTGGCATCGGTCGCCGAAATCGATTCCTCGATCCTCATGTCCAATTCGTGACTTTAGGGTGAGTCTTACTGTGACGGGCGGACACAGGTCTAAACTTGGAACCTGTGACAGCTGAAGCGACAACCGAGGAGACCTCGCAGGCGGCGCACGGTGAGACACCGTGGCTGACGCCATGCGAGATGCGTGCATGGCGCGGCTACATGGACGGTAATCAGCGCCTCATGGAGGTTCTCAACCGCGAACTGCAGGATTCACACGACCTGTCGTTGGCCGATTACCGCATTCTGGTCATGCTCTCGGAGTCAGCTGACGGGTCGTTGCGGATGAGTGACCTGGCAGACGGCGTGCTGTCTTCGCGCAGCCGCCTCACGCACCAGATCCGGCGGATGGAATCTCAGGGCATCGTCGTGCGCGACACTTGCGTCGAAGATGGTCGCGGCGTACTTGCGCGGATCACGGAAGAGGGTAGGCGTCGCCTCGCCGAGGCGGCACCTACTCACGTGGCCGGAGTGCGGAACAATCTGGTCGATCTGCTGACTCCCCAGGAACTGGACGTGCTGGCAGACGTCTTCGAGAAGGTCGACAAAGCCATCGGCGAGCGCTGACGTCGGAGCCGTTTTCGCGGTCCGCGGGAACACCCGATAGGATCGCCCACGGAAGCGTGGCAGAGCGGCCGAATGCACTCGCCTTGAAAGCGAGCGTGGCGTTAAACCCACCGGGGGTTCAAATCCCTCCGCTTCCGCCAAAGCAAAGGCTCTGACCTCGGACTTCGGTCCAGGTCAGAGCCTTTACTGTTTTCAGAGTCACACTGCTTGGGTAGTGGGCGTCAGAACCGCACGGTGAATACCACGTGGCGACGCTCTCGGGCCGCGCGCTGGAAAAAGTCCGCCACTTCCTGAAGCCAGCCCCAGGCGTACCCGCGCTCGTCGGAGCCGTACTCCGGGTTGCGGTCGTCGAGCGGCATCGCGTCGTAGCGCACGCCGAACTCGGATTCGGTGATTTCCGCCAGGTACGAGGAAACTTCGGCGACCCGATCGGGTGCCAGGTAGGTGAAGAGTTGGTCGTCGGTGTCGGTGTTGAGGTCTTCGTCCCCCAAGATCACGCCGTAGGCCGGCCAGTTCTCGGACACGCGCTCGTACCCCGTGCTGGAGAGGGCGCACAGGATCGGATCCCACGCCTTGTCCGTGTCGCACGAGAACTCGGATCGGCCCGTCTCCTCGATGTCCTCGACCACAGCGCCGAGTTGTCGTCGTCGCCGCGCGCGTCCAGAAGTTCCGCTGCCACGCTGTCTGACAGCGCGAAATGCACCCCAAGTTCCATGGCGTGATGCTAACGGCCGACCTTGCCGGCGTCCCCGCCCTCACTACAAGGCGAATCGCCTTAGGTAACGATCCTGCTCTGCCTCCGACCGAAGTTACCCATGGTGGGCCTGCTGTCATACATACTTCATCGGTGATTCCGACAAAACGGACCGGCCTTTCTGTTGTATCGCTGGTGATCCTCGTCGTCGCGGGGTTGCTGGTCGCAGCCCCTGCCAGCAGCGCCGCGCCGCCGCCTGACTGGAAATACACAATGGTGGCGTTCAGCAATGCCAGCGACCGTGACATGGATGTCTACGAGTCGGCCGACGGCACCGGCTTTCAGCTCGTCCAGCAGTCGGCGTACAGGCCGCCATCTGGGCTCGTGCGTGATCCGAGCATCTTCCGGAACACGGACGGGTTGTACTACCTCACCTACACGACGGGTGGTGGGGCGAATATCGGGTTCGCACGCAGCAGCGACCGCATCAACTGGACGCCGCTGGGGAACTATCCGGTTCCGTTTTGCTGCGCCTTGATGCCTGGCACGGGAGATGGCACCGGTTCTGCGAGCCCCCCGGGCTTCTCGGGTTCGGCCGGATTCAG
This sequence comes from Rhodococcus sp. AQ5-07, assembly GCF_009707305.1. Lineage (NCBI taxonomy): Bacteria > Bacillati > Actinomycetota > Actinomycetes > Mycobacteriales > Nocardiaceae > Rhodococcus > Rhodococcus sp. AQ5-07. The sequence continues at coordinate 5,095,099 of NZ_CP046099.1, forward strand.
CGACGGACCGTCGCTGTCACCATTCGTCACCAAGGCCTGGGCGCCTGAATGGTTTGTGGACGGCGATCGCGTCAACGTCATCCTGTCGATGTCGACCGGTGGAGGATTTGTACCGTATCTGATGACGGCGTTGGAACCGTCGCTCCGGTTGTGGAGCCCGCCTGTTCCACTCGCCGGGATCGGTGCGGACCACATCGACACCACCGTGGTCAAAGTCGGATCGACCTATCATGCGTTCACCAAGAACGAGACGAGGAAGGTCGTCGAGCATGCGGTCGCTCCGTCGGTGACGGGACCTTATTCGTTTGTCCCGCCCGGGAATTGGGGCTCCCTTGTCGAAGGTCCGGCCGTGGTTCAGTTGCCGAGCGGCGACTGGCGGATCTATCTCGACGCCTATACCGAAGGAAAGTATCTCTACTCCGACAGCACGGACGGGCTGAACACCTGGTCTCCGGTGCAAGAGGTTCCTGGGGTGTCCGGGACTGCACGGCATCTCGGCATCATGAGAGAACCGGCATAACTTTCGACCCCGAGTTGGTAAGGCTCTGATCAAGGACTCCGGTCTTGGTCAGAGCCTTTTCTCGTACCTGCGTACTACTTGTGTGCGTCGCCTGCGCGAATCAGTGATTGACAAGCTAACGATGCGATGCCGTTGGGTCCGACGAGTTCGCGCCGACCATGAAGTGAGTATCTCCGCGTGAGCTGTGCAGAGTTGCGCTCCCAGGCCCCGCTTGGGCGCCGTACTTCACGATTGATTGCCAGGTAATGCCTGTTAGTTTCATATTCAAGTACGCGCACTGGCTTGATGCCCGCACTTTCTGCCTTCAGCTGCTCTGAGGCCCGCGGGATGCGGGTCGAATCCGATTTGCCGCACTGTTTCTGAGGGGTCTTCTCGTCCGTAAACGGTGACCTTGCTCATAGTGGGACCTAGGTCCTTTTCGCTGCTGATAAGCCTGTCGATATATATCTGTTACCGAAAGTTCACCCTAAATCCAAGATGGGGGAGATGGCGCGCTGGCGGGCAAACAGGACGATTGGTACCGTCCGGTAACTAATTCAGTTAGTTGTCGGCTACCGCTCTGGTTGCTGTGTCACGTGGAGGAGCAGTTCATGTCGATCGAATCGCAAAACGGCGTATCCCATCGTCGATCGAGGGCCGCGGTAGGGCTCGCGGCGTGTGCGGTTGCCGCGCTGTCGTCTGGTGTGGTCTTCGCAGGGAGCGCATCGGCAACGCCGACGGCGTTGGCGGACAAATTCGCGAGCACGGTCACCGATGACGGTTGGTCGTTGGATCTTGCCGCCACGAAACTGTCGGCGAACCCGGTGCCGAATCTGGCGACGACGGCGTTCACCCGTGAGGGGTTCGTGTCGGCGAAGGTGACCGGCACGATCGGTGGTGCGGGCGATTCGGCGGTGAAGACCGGATATGTCGAGCAGGGATTGCAGATCGGCTGCCAGATCGATGTTTCCTCCGGACTTGGCTTGGGGCTTGGCTTTTCGCTCGGCCCGTCTGTCGGTGTGAGTATTTCGGGTGTCCCGTCGGCGAACGTGGGTGTGAATGCGTCGGTGAATCCGAGTATTCAGTCGACGATTGCGCCGGGCACGATCACGACGATTCCGTTGGGGAAGAAGGATCTCGAGTCGTCGAAGGCGTCTATCACGGCAGAGAACGTGCACGTGAAGGTTGATGCGTGCATGGGGCCGGTGACGATTCGCTCGTATGCACAACTCTCGGTGTCGACGGCGACGTCGGACAACACGTTGTTCGTGTACTCCGATCCCACCTGGCTCTAACCCACGCAGACTTCGCCGGCGCTGCTGGCGAGCAATTCCTGATCCGTCCCGTCCCGGGGTGGTTACTCATCACGCTCACAAAGGAGAAATCATGAAGATTCGTACCTTGGCCACTGCCGGAACCCTCACAGCGGGTATCGCCCTGATCGGTGTTCTCGGCGCCGGCGTGGTATCTGCTGCAACTCCGATCGTGCAACCGGAACATGGCCGGATCGGACTTTCGCTTTCGAACGCCGAAACGGCGGCGCTGGCGGCGAGCCCGATCCCGGACGCCATCTCCGACATCGTTCCAGGCTCGCAGCGGTGGATTGAGCTCGCACCGGGCTCGGCGCTCACCGTCGGCCCCGATGGCAAGCTCAGCGCCCCCGACCGCGTAGTGATAGGCGAAGCCGCTGCCCATGCTGGTGGCTACGTCGATGTCTACCTGGCTGATCCGAACAACCCGGCCAACGCCGGGTACGTCACCCTGACCTACCAGTACTGGAACTGATACCGCGCCCAGCACCGGCGACCCGTTGTCCCCGCTCTCCCTTCCTATTTGGAGTTCCAGCCATGACCGTCAACAACGCCGAACGCCGCAGTGTCCAGTCGGAATCCACTGCCGTCGATAGTAAAGACGTTGCAGACGTTGATGACTGGGATCCGGACAGCGAACTCAGTCCACTTTCCAAGGCTGTGATAGCCACCGCAGTCGGACTGGGGTTGCTAATCGCGGCATTCGCGGTGATCGGGAAGCTCGCCGGCTGGGCGAACGACTACGGGACGATCCTGGTTTACCTGGCATTCTTCTTGTGGATGTCGATCTCCGGACGGTTGTTCTGGTGGGGCGCAGACAAACTCATCGCGCTACTCCGAACGAAGAAGAGTGACAATCGTGGTGCGCACCGGTGAAGTCCGGTAGACGACTTCGCCGGACTCTCGCGGGAGTGCTTGCCGCTGGGGCGCTGTTGACTGGAGCGGCCGGAGCGATCGGTGCGGGAATCGCACTCTCCGCCGCTCCGGCGAACGCGACGCCGGAAGAAGACTGCGCGGCGGTGCGGGCACGTGATCATCAGATCTACCTGAATCTCATTGCGTCGCTGCCACCTGGTGCGCCCATCCCGCCAGAGATCATCAACCCGTGCCTGAGTGCGCCGTCCACGACGTCGACAGCTGCGCCGACGACCACTGTCGGGCTCCCCGGTACGCAGGCTCCAGGCGGTGGCCCGAACGTCGGCGCGAATGCTCCGACGAACTTTCCCACCTACAACGGCACCCCCATCGTCCCTGTGCCGACGATCGAGGTTCCGCCCATTACTTCCGAGTCCCCGGCCTCGGAAACTGGTGTCGGTGCATTCCCCAATGCATCGGCATCAGCGGTTCCCTCACCCACACCCACCCCGGGTGAGGGAACCACCACCGATCGTGGTCCCGGACCGATCTCCACGGATTCGGATTCGAATACCGCACCGGCCCAAACGGTTCCGGATCCGGCAGCAGATGTTTCCACAACCGGGGAGGACTCGGGCCGTGACAGGTATCTCGAACTGGTCCTCGTCGGGGCGGCGGCGTTCACCGCTGCGGGTATGGGAGTGAGAGGGCGGCCGGGACCGTTCAGTGCGCGTGTGAGCGCGCGCCCGTGGGAGTCGGTTCTCTCCCAGGTAGTCGGTACGGTCGCGAAACCGTTCATGCCGTATTTCGTCGGCGGTCAGGACGTCGTGGTCATCCCCGACCCAGGTGGCGGACAACGCACCATCTTCCTCATTCACGACGAAACCTCCTCGCATGAAGCTCAAATGGTGGTCGACGTACCACCCGGCGGACACATGAGCATCAACGACGACGGGTCCGTCGGTGTCTACGACGCGAACGGAGACTTGCAGGGCACCGTTGCCGCTGCGTGGGCGTACGACGTCAACGGCGATCCGGTTCCCACCTACTACGAGATCCGTGACGGCAAGCTTTACCAAGTCGTTATCCCGACCCCGGGCGTCATCTACCCGGTCACCGCTGACGGCCCCTACGGCGGCAGCGACCCGGTCACCGGACGAGACATCACCGCTACACCCCTTCAAGGCGGCGGTGAGGTCGTCAACCAGTCCGGCGGACCGGTCATGGTCAACGTCCCGACAGAGTCCCCCTACAACGACGTCGGCGGGATCGACCCACTGGGCAATCTCGACATGGATCCGCCGACGCAGTCAGCACCGACAACGCCTCTGCCGTTCGATATCGGATCGCCGACCGACTCGGGCGCCGATACACCCGAGGGTACAGCGAGCGAGCCTCCGTGGAACCCACTCGACAACCTCGACATGGAAACGCAGACGCAGCCAGATCCTCCAATGGAACTACCATTCGGGATCTTTGACTCTGATCCCAACAACGGTCTGATCAGCCCCGCGCAGAGGGCCGCGAACCAACGGGCGCTCGCCCATGGCGACGTACCTGCTGACTTCACTGGCAACGTCCCTCTGACCGCACAGCAACAACTTGACGACCTGCAATGACAGGTGGATCAGATGCGAGACCGCGGCTATACAGATTCCGAGATCACGACTGTCTTGAGTAAAGGCAGCACCGCGCTCGGTGGCCCCGCCTCGGGCTTGCAATCTGCGGGCACCCTTGCGAACACTGGTGTGCATCATGCTGGTTCGCTTCCGAGCGCTGCGCAGGCCGGTCGGTCGGCGGCGGTGGGTACTGTTTTAAGCAGATTATCGGTGGCAGCTGAGGTTGCCTCGGGTGTCATCAAGTGGCGCGAAGGCGCGCCAAGTGGCGAAACTGTGGGAAATTCCGGTGGCGCAATCGCATTGGGATGGGCAGGCGGCAAAGGTGGCGCCGCACTCGGCGGGTTTCTCGGCGGCCCGATAGGTGCCGCAGTTGGGGGCGGAATCGGTGCAATCGGAGGATCGCTACTCGGGGCATATTTGGGTACCCGGGCAGGCCGATCATTTGATTGAAGCCTTAGACAATGATCGATCGTCCAAGAGAAGGGACTGAGACCATGCATTACCTGCTGATCGCTGCCATTGCGTTCTGCCTAGCCTCGGGGGTGCTGTCGGCGCTTGATGCCGCAGCAGGCAATCCGATGCGGGGCGCGATAACCTTGGCCGTTTCGTTGACGGCTGCGAGTGGGATGGTCTTCCTCGTGACAGACAATTCGACCACCCGGATCGGCGCTGTCGCGGGCACTGCGGCGGTCCTCGTTTTGCGTTTTCTCCCAAAGAGTTCCATATACCGACGACACACCGTTCCTCGAGCGGAATCGGCACCATGACCACCTTCTATGCGATTTGTGCGATTACCGCAGGGGCTGTGGCGTTGATCGTATCCACGCCCTACGTGATGTACCGCAGTCATGCGAGAACGATCTACTGGAGTTCGTCGATCCTGACCATCGTTTTCGCTTGGCTCACCGCTCCTCAGCGGTCGATTCTCGGACCTGTCCTCTTGTGCGGTTTCGCTGCTGTGTTCGTGGCGTGGTGGTGGACCCCCTTCCTCACGCGAAGGCATCCCACCGGATTCAACGATGTTTTCGGTGCTTGGCTGACACGGGCGCTCTACCGCGAGCAGAAGGATGCACCTCCGGTAAACAGGTACGACAAACTGCACTACAAAGACACTGACCGCCAAGCACGAGATACCGATTCTGACGGAAATCAGGTCAACACCTGAGCCGGCGCGTAGAGCGCTTTGACGTGATGTCCTCAATACCCCCACGTGGCACGTGCCTCGGATCCAGTCTCCAAAGAGCAGATGATCAATTTGTCTGACCAGAAGGGATCTCGAGGTCATGATCGGTTTCGGGGGGTACCTCACGCACCGACTCGTTCTCCTGCACCTTTGCCGACGAATCGCTGATTGCGCTGGCGTTAAGGGTCGTACGGGGGCAGGCCGATATCTGGGCCTCTCGTGTCACCGTGCTCTACCACCGGACCGAATCATCGCCTCAGCGCAACGTACCCGGCGACGCGATCGTGGGCAGTTGCACCTACTTCGGCCTTGAGTTGCTGATCGACGAAACACAACTCCCACCCCAGGGTGGAGGCTTTTCCGTACGGGAACAGAACGATCGTCATCCAGCGTGATCCAAGCGCCCTGTGGGCCGCCGACGATATCCTAAGCATCCGCGCTGCAGCAAGATTGCCGACCGGGACGACCGGAGGTGCGTCTACCCAAGGTTCACGAGGGCTCTGGCACCCTAGACGTGACACCAGGCGTTCCCGCCCAGCTCACGAATGTGATGGCGTCTCCATCTTCCCCTGACGTGGTGACGACCGCCGAGCGTGGGCTCCTAAGTTCAATGGTTGGAAAGGACGGGGCGATGAGCTTTTTCGGGCGGCGGCCGACAGTGGGGGGTATTGGGGCACGCGGGTGCAGTCGAGTCAGGAAGTGGCGCAGACGATGCGCGCTTTCCTCGACGACCTGGAAGCGATCGACCCGGAGTTGGCGTTGTCGTTGGTCTCGACTGCCGAGTTCGACAAGGTGCCAGCAGATCTCAGTGTGGACGGGTTGGTGCGAATCTTCGAGCATTCCCGCTCGAAGGAGATGGGGTATTCGGACACCCCGGGGCCGGGCTACGACGTCGACTTGTCGCCGGAAGACGGGACCGCGCGCCGGGTCGGTGCCTGGGTCGGCGGGCTGGAAACCAGTGCTCCCAACAGTGTCCGGGTGTCGTTGCCGACGGAGAAGCAGCTCACCGACAGCACCCGGCAGCTGCTCGACCCTGACATCGGAGACGCGATCATGAAAGTTATCGTCAAGCATTGGGAACCGGATCGAGCTCGGTGGAGCATCGGCGACTACATAGATCTTCAGAATCGGTCGAAAGGTGAGGTCGAGGTGGGATGGGATACATATTTCCATTCCGGAGTTACGTTCGATCGCAGCGCGCTGCCCCAGTCTGCGGTGGTAGAGGATCTGCTCAATGGCACGTTGATTCGGTTGGGGGACAAGCCTATGCAGGTTGATGCCGCCGACATTGTGGCGGTGCGGGCGGCGTTGGGTCACCCGGTGTAGGCCCCGCAATGGGTCCGGAGTTCACCATTGCATCAGACGTCGAGAAATGTGTTAACCGGATGGCCTGCTTCGCCTTTCGATAGTATCGTCAGATGGCACTCCGAACCGACTTGCTCGCGTGGCTCCTCGATTCGGATCCAGCGATTCGGTGGCAGGTGGAGCGCGACCTGCTGAACGAAGCGCCCACTGTGTGGGCGGCGACGCGCGCATCGATCGCTACCAAAGGATTTGGTGCACGCCTGCTTTCATTGCAGGATCGAGACGGCCAATGGGCGGCTGGCGCGTTCTTCCCGGAAGAATTCGACTTCGCGGGACCCGAAGCAGCAGAACAAGGTCCGCAACCCTGGACGGCAACAACCTGGACGCTCAACTCCTTGCGTGAGTGGGGCCTCGACGCCAGTGTTCTGCGGGAGCGTCGTACCGCAGAACTGCTCGCGGAGAACTGTCGCTGGGAGTACGAGGGCCGGCCGTACTGGGACGGCGAGGTCGATTGCTGCATCAACGCCTGGACGGTGGCAAACGGTGTGTGGCTCGACATGCGTGTTGATGAACTGGCTGATTGGTTTGTGCAGCATCAACTTCCGGATGGCGGGTGGAACTGCGAGTGGATCGAAGGTTCGACGCGATCGTCGTTTCATTCGACCCTCAATTCACTCAAAGGGCTTCTCGCGTACGAGATCGCGACCGGGGGAACAAAGGAGACGTGCGCGGCTCGACGATCCGGTGAGGAATTCTTGCTGCAGCGCGGTCTGTTCCGGCGACTCTCGACCGGCGAACCGGTGGGGCCCTGGGTCGGCCGGTTCGCGTACCCGTTCCGGTGGCGTTACAACGTGCTCAACGCAGCCGACTACTTCCGTGAAGCGTCGTTGTCGTATGGAAATGAGCCTGATCCGCGAATGGCGGACGCGATCGAGATGATCCGGGCCGCTCGAGCCTCGGATGGGACGTGGCTCCAGGCCGGTCGCCAACCGGGGCGGGTATGGTTCGAGGTCGACACAGAGGCGGGGGAGCCGTCGAAGTGGCTGACTTTGTCCGGCATCCGAGTGCTCGCCTGGTGGGATCAATCCTCCCCTCTAGGTTCCGCATAACAAAAGAGTTACAGCGAGAGTTTTTTCACCTTTAAAGGTTATTGAAAGGTGATCTTCGACTTTCCGGTCGAAATATCCAGTACGGATGAAGAACATATTAACGACAGGATTGCCCTCAGTGCGGTGAAGGTTAATCATCTGAACAGGTGAGAAGATGTTCGGTGAAATTACCTACCCGATTGGATAGGCGGGTCACCGACGTTGGTAATCAAATAGGGCGCTCGCGGCTGTCTTGGTTAGGGAGCTAAGTCCCGAGCTGGAAATGGCATTTCTGCTTCGAAAGTGTCGCTCACCTGCGGCTACGTTCCCCATTTTGCAAGACTTAAACCACTTTCGGCGAGAATTGGTCCCGCAATTGTAGGTTGTGGAGCGTCCGCAATGTTTAGGCAAAGTCCCATCTTTTCCCAGAACAATGCTCTACTAAACGTGAAAACCGGATGTTCCCCCGATTTTGCTGAGAAGGTGCAACTATGGGGCGTAGCGTAACTGTCGCAGCGAACCGGAACATCGCGAATTGCTGCTCTAACCAATGACTTTGTTCAGGTCCGAATAATGCTCGGAGGTCGTCGATGTCGATGGAAATGGTGTTAGCCGAAGCAGTGATAGACAGTGGGGACACGGCATGGGTGCTGATCTCCGCGGGCCTGGTTCTGTTCATGGTTCCCGGACTCGCCTTCTTCTACGCCGGTCTGGTGCGTGGTAGCAGTGCGCTCGTCATGTTGCAGCAGAACCTCGTCCCACTCGGACTCGTCTCGATTACCTGGGTCGTGTTCGGATACAGCTTCGCGTTCAGTGGAGACTGGGGTTCCGGCTTCCTCGGTGACCTCAAATTGTTCGGCTTGCAGGACATACACACTGCCGCCGCCCCGGGCTTCCACCTGATCGAAGGTGCAGTCGCGGTACCGACTCTGGCGTTCGTGGTCTATCAGATGATGTTCGCGATCATCACGCCCGCGCTGATCACCGGTGCGACCGCAAACCGGCTCAAGCCCTTGGGCTGGGCCGTTCTGCTCGTGCTGTGGTCGATCATCGTCTACCCCCCGATTGCGCACTGGCTCTTCAATCCCGAAGGCTGGTTGGCGCTCCGCGGAGCTCAGGACTGGGCCGGCGGAATTGTCGTCCACGCATCCGCCGGCGCCGCCGCCCTGGCAATCTTGCTGGTGGTAGGTAAACGTCCGGGATGGCCCAACGCCGAGGCAGTCCCGCACTCGGTGCCTCTGGCGTTGATCGGCGCAGGCATCCTGTGGTTCGGCTGGTTCGGATTCAACGCAGGCGACGGATTGGCCGCCGATGGTGTTGCGGCACAAGCCTTGATGAACACTCACATCGCCGCAGCGGGCGGCATGGTCGTCTGGCTCGTCATCGAAAGGTATACCGAGGGCAAGGCCACGGCGATCGGTGGAATCACCGGCGCGGTAGCCGGTCTCGCGACCGTCACCCCCTGCGCCGGCTTCGTCAGCACCTTCTCCGCGTTGGCGATCGGCGCGCTTGCCGGACTGGTCTGCCACTTCGCGCTCGCGCTCAAGTCGATCTTCAAGTTCGACGACGCGCTCGACGTCATCGCGGTCCACTTCATCGGCGGCATCCTCGGTTCACTCCTTCTCGGTTTGTTCGGCGAAAAGGCGATCAATTCGATCGGCCGCGACGGACTCTTCTTCGGCGGCGGCGCCGGACTACTCGGCGAGCAGGCGTTGGCGTTGATCGTCGTCATCGCTTTCTCGTTCGTGGTGACCTGGCTGATCGCCACAGGCATCGAGAAGACCATCGGTCTCAAGCTGGCCCCGAAAGACCAGGTGGACATCGACCGTCGTCAGCAAGGCATGGACGCATACCGCTACAACGCCGCGTTCGTCGACGCCGGTGGTGCGCCGCAGACCAGCGGGTTCGACTCGGGGGTCCTGGTCGAGGGGACAAAACTTGTTCCGAACCTCGCCGCCCCGAAGCACGAACTCATCACCGCGGTATTGCAGACCATCGAGTCCGAGAAGCTTCGGGAGGCGCTGCTGGCTGCCGGAGCGGAGTCGATAGTCGTATCGGAAGCGCATGTCTCCGCGAGTGACTCGGCCTCGCTCAAGTTCCGCGGACAACGCAACGACGTCGTGTTCACCGAGCGGTTGCGTGTCGAGGTGTTGGTCGCCTCGGAACATGCCCAGGCGGTTCTGGACGCGATCAACGAGTACTCGGGCGGCAGGAGGAGCGGTTTTGTCCAGCAAGCGGCCGAACCACTCACCGAAGCGACGGAACAGGGGAGCTGACATGTATTCGACGACAGGGAGTTACCGCATGATCGACAAGGAGCGTTCGGAATGCATCTGACACCGCGAGAACTCGACAAGCTGACAATTCTCATGTTGGCGGATGTCGCACTGAGGCGAAAGGCAAAGGGGCTCAGACTCAACCATCCGGAGTCCGTCGCAGTCATCACTGCAGCCGCTCTGGAGGGAGCTCGGGAGGGCAAGACTCTCGAGGAGGTCATGGCCGACGCATCGCACGCCTTGACGGTCGACGACGTGATGGAAGGTGTCGCGGAGATGATTCCGCGTGTGCAGGTCGAGGCGGTGTTCCTCGACGGTAGCCGGCTCGTCACCGTGCACTCTCCGATCCAGTAGCCCGACCGAGATGTCAGGAGCACTCCAAGATGGCAAGCAAATCGACGAAGAAGGATTCCGGCGGCGAGAAGAAAGTGCCGGTCGGCGGATACGTGTTGCGGGACGAGCCGATCGAACTGAACGAGGGCCGTCCCCGTTTGAAGTTGCGAGTCCGAAACACCGGTGACCGTCCCATCCAGGTGGGTTCGCACTATCACTTCATGGAAGTCAATCGCGCGTTGTCCTTCGATCGTGAACAGTCCTTCGGCTGGCGCCTCGACATTCCAGCGGGCACGGCGGTCAGATTCGAGCCGGGCGACGAAAAGGAAGTGACGTTGGTGCCGTTCGGCGGCAAGCAACGGGTTCAAGGCTTCAACGGACTTGTCGACGGTTGGGCGCCGACCCACGCCGCCTACCGCCCTCGGCTTCCCGGAGCCGTCCAGCGTGCCGAAGAACTCGGCTTCCTGTCCGAACCTCAAACCGACTGATTCTCGTTCACGGCGGACCAAGGAGAGCGACACCCATGACAAGCATTTCGAGACAAGAGTATTCGGGCCTTTTCGGGGTAACCACGGGTGACCAGATCAGGCTCGGCAACACCGACCTGTACATCGAGGTCGAGGAAGATCTTCGAACCATCGGCGACGAGTCGATCTACGGCGGCGGCAAGACGCTGCGCGACGGCATGGGCCAGGATCCGGAGTCGTGCAGCATCGACGGTGCGCTCGACCTCGTGATCACCAACGTGGTCATCGTCGATGCGACCATCGGGGTCGTCAAAGCGGACGTGGGAATCAAGGACGGCAAGATCGTCGGCTGGGGCAAGGCGGGAAACTCCAGCACGATGGAAGGCGTCACTCCGGGGCTGACCACCGGTCCGGCGACCGACGCGATCTCCGGTGAGCAGATGATTCTCACTGCCGCCGGCATCGATCCGCACGTGCACCTCGTGTCACCACAACAGGCGTACCACGCACTCAGTGGGGGAGTGACGACGCTGATCGGTGGTGGTATCGGCCCGACCGACGGAACCAACGGCACCACCATCACTTCCGGTATCTGGAACATGGAGATGATGCTCAAGGCCAATGAGGGTTTGCCGGTCAACGTATGCATGCTGGGCAAGGGCAACTCGTCCGGGCATCAGTCGTTGGTCGAACAGATCAAGGCCGGTGCGGCCGGACTGAAGGTCCACGAGGACTGGGGCGCAACCCCGGCCACAATTCGTGAGTCTCTGCGGGTGGCAGACGAAATGGACGTTCAGGTCGCCATTCACACGGACACACTCAACGAGGCCGGATACGTCGAGGACACCATCGCGGCCTTCGAAGGCCGTACCATTCACACCTATCACAGCGAGGGCGCGGGCGGCGGTCACGCACCCGACATTCTGCGGGTGACGGGAGAGGACAACGTACTTCCGGCGTCGACCAATCCGACGTTGCCGTACGGCATCAATACTCAGGCCGAACTCTTCGACATGATCATGGTCTGTCACAACCTCAATCCCAAAGTGCCCTCCGATGTTTCGTTTGCCGAGTCCCGCGTTCGCGCCGAGACGATCGGGGCCGAGAACGTACTGCAGGACATGGGCGTCATCTCGATGTTCTCGAGTGACTCACAGGCGATGGGCCGCGTCGGAGAAAACTGGCTACGCGCGATCCAAACAGCGGACTGCATGAAGCGGTCCCGCGGGAAGCTGCCCGAGGATTCGCCGACGCACGACAACTTCCGCGTGTTGCGTTACGTCGCGAAGGTCACGATCAATCCCGCGTTGACGTTCGGTCTTTCGCATGTGGTCGGGTCGATCGGTGTCGGGAAGATGGCGGATCTTGTTCTCTGGGAGCCCGCATTCTTCGGTGCGAAGCCGAAGACGATCATCAAGAACGGTCTGATCAGCTGGCACGCCATGGGAGATCCGAATGCGTCGCTCCCGACACCACAACCGGTGATCTACCGGCCGATGTTCGGTGGATTCGGCAAGGCGTTGCCGCAGAGTTCGGTCTCGTTCGTCTCGCGAGCGGCACTCGACGACGGCATCAAGGACCGGCTCGGTCTCGAACGTCAGGTTGTTGCTGTCGAGGGGACCAGAACAGTCACCAAGCGTGATCTGGTTCGCAACTCGGCCACTCCGGAAATCAAGGTGGACCCGGAGACCTTCGCGGTGACTGCGGACGGCGTCCACGCATACGTCGAACCTGCCGAATCCATTCGCTTGAACCAACTTTACTTCTTTAGTTAGGGGTCTCCAGTGTCGGGAACAATCACACACACGCACGGCGCCGATGCGACGCCACACACGCACGGCGAGATGACCGCGCCGAGCGGAAAGCCGACGCGAGTCGACGCGCTGCTCGGGAAGGAGACCGACGAGGAGTGGGCCGGTCGACTCGACAATGCGGTAGTCGACGTCTTGTCGCTCGATCAGTGGGAAGCGCAGAAGAGTCGGTTACGACGCACCACGATCGGTGGCCGTGAATTGGCCGTCTCGCTCGATCGGGGTATTCAGTTGCAGGACGGCGACATTCTGCTGTGGGACGAGCCGGTGAACACCGTCGTCGTGGCGAGGATCAACCTCAAGGACGTGTTGGAGATCGACCTGAGCGCACTGGTCGACGTGACGCCCGAGAAGATGATTCAGACGTGCTTGGAGTTGGGACATGCCGTGGGTAACCAGCACTGGCCTGCGGTGGTGAAGGGAATGAAGGTCTACGTTCCGTTGACGGTCGACAAGGCGGTCATGGGCTCGGTGATGCGGACACATGCTTTCGAGGGCATCGAGTACACCTTCATCCCGGGCGCCGAGGTCATTCCCTACATCGCTCCACACGAGGCACGCCGTTTGTTCGGTGCGGCCGCGCGTGAGGGCGAGGGGCATACCCATGACCCTCTCGTCTGAGGGATCCGGGCTCAGCATCAACCGCGCGATGCGGATGATGCAGTTTTCCGATTCCATGTTCCCGGTCGGTTCCTTCTCGTTCTCCAACGGTTTGGAATCGGCCGTGGCGCAAGGAATTGTCACGGGCGGTCCGTCGCTGCGGGAGTTTGTGCTCTCGGCCACCCGTCAGGGTGCGACGTGCGACGGTATCGCCGTACTCGCGGCGCACCGGGGCGCGACCGCCGGTGACTTCTCGGCGATCCTCGCCGCTGATCATGCAGTGATCGAACGCAAGCTCAACGAAGAAGCACGCACGATGAGTACCCGGATGGGTAAGAAGTTGGCCGAACTCGGCGGGCGCTTGGCCGGTGAGACCCTGTTCAACAAGTGGTTGGCCGCGATCGCATCGGGGGAGACGCCGGGTACCTACCCCGTCGGCCTCGGAATTGCTTTCGCGGAGATGGGTTCTCCGGAGGAGGACGCTTTCACGGTCAATCAGTACGGTGTCGCGATGACGTTGCTCGGCGCTGCCCTTCGCATCGTCCGAGTAGATCACCTTGCGACACAGGAGATTCTGTTCGAGGTCAATCAGAGCGCCGGCCGTGAGTACGCCGCAGTGCGTGATTACGGACTCGACGACATGTCCAATTTCGCCCCGATGATCGACATTCTGGCTGCGGTGCACGTCAAGGCGCACGTCCGAATGTTCATGAACTAGAAGGAGAACGATGAAGAAGACAACGCGCATCGGAATCGGCGGACCCGTGGGTTCGGGTAAGACCGCACTCATCGAGGCGATCACGCCGGAGTTCATCAAGCGGGGCACCAGCGTTCTGATCATCACCAACGACGTGGTCACCACCGAAGATGCCAAGCATGTGCGCAAGGCTCTCAAAGGTGTTCTCGTGGAGGAACGCATCGTCGGCGTCGAGACGGGGGCCTGTCCGCACACCGCCGTTCGCGAAGACCCGAGTATGAACCTCGCGGCCGTCGAGGACATGGAGAAGACGTTCCCAGACACCGACGTGGTCTTCATCGAAAGTGGTGGCGACAACCTCACACTGACGTTCAGCCCGGCTCTCGTCGACTTCTTCATCTACGTCATCGACGTAGCCGCAGGCGACAAGATTCCGCGTAAGAACGGTCCGGGAATCTCGCAGTCCGACATCCTGGTCATCAACAAGACCGATCTCGCACCGTACGTCAACGCCGATCTCGGAGTCATGGATCGCGACTCCAAGGGAATGCGGGGAGACAAGCCGTTCGTCTTCACCAATTGCATGACCGGGGAAGGCATCAAGGAAGTGGTGGACCTCATCGTGCACGGAGTCCTCTTCGACGAAGAGGAAGTGGGAGCGAGCGCACCGTGAGCGCACCGCCCGTCCCGGGAGCATCGCGGGCGCTCCCGGGTCCGATCCCGACCATCCCGGAACTCGACCAGTACCAGGACCAACCGAAGCAGGCTCCGGCCGGCAAGGTCGGGAAGACCGGCGTTCTCGAGATGCGATTTGTCGACCGTGGCGACAAGACGATTCTGCGGGACATGTACCGCAAGACACCGCTGCTGGTTCAGCAGGCGCTGTACTGGGACGAAGCGTTGCCGACCATGCCGTGCGTCTACATGATCTCGACGTCCGGCAGTGTGTTGCAAGGCGATCGACTGTTCCTGACCATCGAGATGGAACCGGGTTCCCTCGCGCACGTGACCACTCAGTCGGCCACCAAGGTTCACCGGATGGACGCCAATCACGCGTCGCAACTCCAGAAAGTGGTGCTCGCGGAGAATTCGTATCTCGAACTGATGCCGGGGGTGACGATCCCACACCGCAACGCGAGGTACTACGCGCGCACCGACATCACGGTGGATCCGACTGCAACGCTGTTGTTCTCGGAGATCGTGATGTCGGGTCGCAAGTACCACGACGGCGGAGAGATGTTCGTCTACGACCTGTACTCCACAATGATCAAGGCGGAGCGTCCGGACGGGAAGAACCTCTTCACCGAGAAGTTGGTGATCGAACCGGCACGCTTCCCCGTGCGATACGGCGGAATCATGGGTGACCACGACGTGTTCGGCAATGTCATCTTGTTGACGCCGAAGGAGCACGCCGACGCGATTCTCGAAGAGGTAGTTCCGGGCCGTGACGGCAAGGTCGTTTCCGGAGCGAGTCGGCTACCGAACGACGCCGGTCTCATCTTCAAAGTCCTCGGTCCGGAGAGCGAACCCGTCAAGGCGAAGGTTCGTGATTTCTGGGCTCTGGTGCGAAAGGCAGTTCTGGACACCACCATTCCGCCCGTCCCGCTCTGGGGATGACGCGGATCGTCGGATATGGATCGAGGGACGTGCGATGACCACCATCACCAAACCCTGGGACGACGTCGCGGACAAGAACGTCGTGCTCAGATTCATCGACACCAATCTCAAAGGCTCCGGGCAGGTGATGTTCCAGGGCAATGCGCTGACGGGCCTGCTGTTTCTGGTCGGTATCTTCTGGGGAGCGATAGCCGCGGACACGATCACCGTCGCGATCGGTGCCGTGGTGGGTCTGGTGGTATCCACCGTCACCGGCATGATGCTGCACTCCGACGACGATTCGATGCGTATCGGCCTGTACGGATACAACGGAATTCTTGTGGGAGCTGCCTTTCCGACGTTCCTTGCCGGTGGCGTGATGCTGTGGATCTACCTCGTGGTGGGAGCTGCCGCGTCGACCATCGCGTTCCTGGCTGTCGCCAATGTCTTCAAGACCTGGGGCGTACCGGCGCTGACCTTTCCGTTCAACCTCGTCAACTGGTTTTTCCTCCTCGCGGCGTTCCAGTTCCTGCGGATCGAAACGTCGGACCTCAGCGCCGGCCAGTTTCCCCAGCACATCGGGGACTCGTCGGTTCATGCCGACATCACTTTCAACTTCCTGTGGGACACGCTGTTTCGCAACGTCTCCCAGATCTTTCTGATCAACAACACTGTCACCGGTATTATCTTCGTGATCGCGCTGCTGGTCGCGTCGCGTTGGGCGGCGTTGTTCGCGCTCATCGGTTCCGCGATAGCGATGGGTTCGGTACTGGCGCTGGGTGCCAACACCGTCGACATCGGGAATGGTCTCTACGGGCTCAGTTCGGTGCTGACGGCAATTGCTCTCGGATCGGTGTTCTACAACCCGTCGTGGCGTGTGTTCGTCTACACCGTCTTCGGAGTGTTGGTCACTGTTGTCATCCACGGCACGCTGGTGTCTGCGTTCGCTCCGATCAGCCTGCCGGCCGGAACGGGCCCGTTCGTCTTCGCGACGTGGCTGTTCCTGCTGCCGAAGAAGAAGTTCGTTCCCATCCAGCACGACACCATCGAGGGCGGAGCGGCCGAAGGCAAGGATTCGATCGCAAAGGCGAACGGCTAGACGGGCCGAATTGGCGAGGCGCCCGTACGCTGGGGCACACCGATGAGTTGATCCGATCGCCCCGCCACTCTCGAAGGAACGCACCTAAATGACAGACTCCAGCGCCCCTCGCATCCATCTCGGCCCCGTCGAGGATCCGCACATTGCCGACGGAATTCGCGGAGTCGGTGGGGTTCTCGTTCCACTCGCCGAGGCAGAGGGCGTGGTCTGGGTACATGGTCCGGACACGTTCCCGTCGTCGCTACCTGACTCGGTTCGTTGGGTGCAGTTGCCCTTCGCCGGGATCGAGCCATGGTTCGATGCCGACGTGATCGACGACAAGCGGGTCTGGACGTCCGCTGCCGGGGCTTACGCGGGCAATGTGGCCGAACATACGATGATGCTCCTCCTCGCCGGAGTGCGTTCTCTCCCCGAACAATTGGTGGCGCAGTCGTGGCGAAAAGAAGAGTTCGATCCACGGGTGGGCACCTTGCAGGGCTCGACAGTGGCGATCATCGGTTGCGGTGGAATCGGCCGTGCGCTGATCCCGTACCTCGCCGCGTCCAAGGTCAGAGTCATCGCCGTCACCCGCTCGGGAACCCCCGTCGAAGGTGCCTCCGAAACGCTCTCGGCCGATCGAACCGGTGAAATCTGGTCCCAGGCGGATCACTTCGTGATCGCAGCACCGTCGACGTCCGCGACGCGGCATCTGGTCGGCAAGGCTGAATTGGACCAGATGTCGGAGTCGAGCTGGATCGTGAACATCGCACGCGGCAACCTGGTCGACACAGACGCGCTGGTCGATGCTCTCGAAGCTGGTTCGATCGGCGGGGCGGCACTGGACGTCACCGACCCCGAGCCGCTGCCGGACGGGCACCGGTTGTGGAAGCTGCCCAACGCGATCATCACGCCGCACGTCGCCAACCCGGCTACGACGCTCACGCGTGTGCTGGCAGATCACGTGGCCGCCAACGTCGCTCGATTCGCTGCGGGTGAGGACCTTGCTGCGGTAATCGATCCGTCGGCGGGCTACTGAACCGACAGAACACGCAAATCCTCGAGACCGTCCACGACGGGAACGCGCCACGAGGCAAGCTCTTCCGGTCCCTGCTCGTCCCACAGTTCGAACAGTTCCGAATCGGTCGAGGAGATGGTGCGCTCCACCATCTCGATCAGCCAGGTGAGCCGTTCGCTGGTCAGGGCCGAGGTGAAGGAATCGAGATCGAGGTCCTGGGCGGCGGGGTCGCGTTTGCGATCGGCGCGCACGATCAACACCAATTCGAGCAAGGCGACGGCGATTTGGCCGCCGTCCACCTCGAGGTAGTCGTCCTCGAATGCCCACTCCACCGATTCGAAGGTGAAGTCACCGTGTCCGATGGACGCGATCAAATCCCCTGCACCGTCGTTATCGAACGGTCCCGATCCCCACGCGCCCACTGTCTACTCTTTTCCGATTGCCGTGTCAGCGCGCTTCGAGCGCGATCTTCGCTCCGAATCCTAGAAGAACTGTTCCGGTTATGCGCTCGAGTGCCTGTCGCACTCGGGGCTTCTCGAAGGTGCTACGCGCTCGCGAGAGAAGGACCACGTAGCCACTGAGCCACACGATGGTGATCGCTGCGTGGATGAGCACCAGCAGCGCAAGCGATGGTCCCGTCGGCCACCCGGCCGGAACCAGCTGCGGCAGCAGTCCGGTGTAGAAGACGGCGATCTTGGGGTTGAGCAGGTTGGTGGTGAAGCCCGTCTTCCACGTTCCGGCCTTCTGCGACCGTGGAGCGTCGGCATTGTGTTGCATCCGCGACGTCCGGCTCTCCCACAGTGCTCGCACACCGAGATAGATCAGGTAAGCAGCACCGGCGAGCTTGACGACGGTGTACGCCTCCGCCGACGCGGCCAGGATCGCCGACAGCCCGAGGACGGTCAGCAGGCCCCACACCAGAAGGCCCGAGACGATGCCGGCCGCTACCCGGAATCCGGCGGATCTGCCGGCGCCGAGAGCAGCCTGTGTCACGACGGCCATGTCGGGCCCCGGGACCAGGGTCAGTAGGGCGAGCACAGCTGTGGCGGCGAGGAGAGCGGTCAGCATGCACCAAGTATGAAGCTGGGGTGGGGAGCGTTCTCGGTCGGTGGTGTCGTCCCTGTGAACAAAGAGTGGCGCGGTGGAGTGAACTGCATGGACACGCCCGGAAACCGCTGTCGTGCCCGGCATGTTCGTCAAAGTTATGCACACTGTGGGGAAACGAAAAGATGCAGGTAGAAGGAATGACTTCGGTGTAATTCATTCTTTAGTCCACAGGTTATGCACAACTGGGAAGTGAATGTGAATGAAGTTATCCACACCTGTGTGTGCATCGGTGGAAAACTGTCCAACTCCATCGGATACCCGCGAGTAATAAATCCCAACCAGTGGGTTGACCTCGGGACGTTCGTCCTGTCCAATCGAGGGTTAGCGATAGTCGTGCGATGCTCAGGGGGCGCTTGACGGATGCGGAGATTTGGGTTTGTCGGGATTGTGTTGGTCGTGCTCGCGCTTGTTGTGGGCGGAGTGGCGTATGCCGAACCGGCGCCCGAAAATCCACCAGGAGATCTGACAGGTCAGACCGGGGCTCACATCAATCGCATCGAGCAATTGTCGCCCACTCGTAGCGCCGTGTTCGTCGATTCGCCGGCTATGCGGCGCGAGGTGCAAGTGCAGGTTCTGCATCCAGCGTCGAGCGCCGGTTCGCGTCCGTCCTTCTACCTACTCGACGGCGTCAGTGCCGGTTCGGAATCCGGATACTCCGAAAGCACCTGGACTCAAAAGACCGACATCGAAACATTTTTCGCCGACAAGAACGTCAACGTCGTTCTCCCTGTTGGCGGTACCGGCAGTTTCTACACCAACTGGAAGAACGACGATCCGAACCTCGGTGTGAACAAGTGGGAATCGTTTCTCGCTGAAGAGCTTCCGGCGTTGATCGATTCTGCGTTTTCCGGAAATGGGATGAATGTGGTCGGCGGGGTGTCCATGGGTGCGCTCGGCGCGGCCAACCTCATCACACATCACCCGAAGCTCTATACCGGATTAGCCTCGTACAGTGGCTGTCTCGACAACTCCGAGTCGTCTTCGCAGGATTCCGTGCGGCTCACCGTGGCCAGTAAGGCAGGCGACGCCACCAACATGTGGGGCCCGTCATCGGACCCCGACTGGCAAAAGCACGACCCGTCCACCAATGCTGAAACGCTGCGAGGAAAGACGATCTACGTTTCCTCGGGCACGGGCGCACCCGGAGAATACGACAACATTTTCACCCCGGGCGGCCTGCAGACGGCCATCGAAGGCGGGCCGCTCGAGGCACTGGCAAACACGTGCACGCAACTGTTCGAGGCGAGGTTAGGGGAGTTGTCGATTCCCGCAGTGTTCGCGTATCGAAACGTCGGCACCCATTCATGGCCGTACTGGCAAGACGCGCTTCACGATTCCTGGCCGACAGTGAAGACCGCCCTGGGAATGTGAACTGGGCTGTGAGCTGAGAACTACTCGGCCAGTGCCAGTTCGAGCAACTGGAGGGCGCCGTCACGGGTCTGCGCAGCCGCGATGAACCCAGCTTTGTGGCAGAAGACCGAACTGTCGACGCCCGTCTCGGCGGCAAGGTCCGAGCCGTTCAGGCCGCGCCACGGCTCCGGCAACAGCTTTCGTGAACCGAACTTGGAGTCAGCGGGCTTGACCGTCTGAATCGACCAGCCGCCGTTGGTGTTCGGGAAGATGGTGAACAGAAGTTCTGGCTGGGCCGACGCGGCGCGGCCGTGGGGAACGAAGCGTTCCAGCACGACGAAGCGCGGATCCGTTGCTTTCTCGTAGGTCTCGGTGAACTCGCGCTCGGCTGCAGCGTCGCCGGCGTACTTGGCGCGCAGGCGAATCAAGACCTGAGTTGCGAGAACCACGGCCAGCTCGAACTGGGTGTCGAACTCTTCGTCGGTGGACGAGATCGGATTGAACAGGTCCAGCACCGACGACAGATCAAAAGGCTTGGTGCCGTAGTCGTTGAGGGTGTAGATCTCCTGGCCGTTGTCGACGGCGTCGATGCCCTCGACCAGACGACTGTCGATTCGGCGGAAAACGGAGGCGTCGCCTTCGCAGAACTGCAGGCCGTATTCCTGCCAGAGCAGACCGAAAGCGGAGTACAGGATGCCGTTGCTGCGCTCGCCGGCATCGCGCTGGTGATGGTCGAAGCGACCCTCGGCCGGGTTGTAGCGACCGCCGACGTCGAGCACGATGTCCGCACTGTCGAGGACGGACTCGTCACGGCTGCGAACGACGGTGGCGTCGGGGTACAGCTGCTTGAGCAGCGATACGCCGAAGACGTCGTCTGCATGGAACTTGCCGTTATGGGTCGCGATGATCACCCGTCGAGACTAGGCAATCGAGCGGGGGGATGCCTATTCAGCCGACGGTGCGGATGCGATCGGTGGCAGGCGGCGAGACCGGGGACCCGGCTGCGAACAGGGCAGTCAAGGCGTCGAGGTCGTTGCCCGCGCCGGTCATCTGGGTGGAGTTCTTCAGTGCGGTGAAACCGTCCCCGCCCTCGGCGAGGAACTTGTTCACCACGACGCTGTAGACGCCGTCGGGGGCGATGTCCTGCCCGTTCAAGCGCATTTCCGAGATTCGCGAGCCCGGCGCTGCTCGCCGGTCCATGGCGTAGGTGAAGCCCGCGGACGGGGAGAGGATGCGCTCGGTAGCGGTGCCGTCGAGGTCGATCTGGAATTGCTGTTCGAGAGCGTCCTTCAACACCGCTCCTGTGACGGAGAGCACTTCGAGGCTGTTGCCGAACGGTTGAACACCGTAGGCCTGGCGGTAGGTGACCTGGCCGGAAGTGCCGAAGTCCAAGTCCTCGCGCATGCCGCCCGGGTTCGTCAACGCGAGTTGAGCCCCTCGTGTCGATCCGGCGGCGAGTTGAGCGTCGGCGACCAGGTTGCCGAGTGTCGATTCACCGCTGGGGACGCGGTCCCGTGTCAGATCGGCGGTGATGGTCCCCACCGGTCGCTGAGCGCTTTCCGACGCCTCCGACCAGGCCCTGTCGGCGAGAGCCTGAATATCGGGATCCGGCGAAATATCGTGTGTCACTATCTGATTGAAAGCGGACGTCTGATCGCGAACCACCTCGCGGGTGTTGCGGTCGATGGTGACGTCGGCGACGGACACGATCCGGCCGTGCGAAGCGCCCTGCATGACGACTCTGGGATTGCCTGCGGGATCAGGGAATTCGCAGTTGTACTGCTGGTGGCTGTCGGCGGTGAAGATGACGTCCACCTTCGGTGAGGCACGAAGGGCGATGTCGCGGGCCGGGCCGGACTCGACGTTGCAGTCGTTGGGCCCACCTTCGACGGCCGGTTCGTCCCCACGGTGCAGGAGAACGGTGATGGCTTTGACGCCGAAGAAGTCGAGGACATCGGCGGTGCGGTTGATCGCTTCGACCTCGTCGCCGAACTGCAGATCGGCGATCCCGCCCGGTGTCACGATCTGCGACGTGTTGGCGGGGGAAATCGCGATGACTCCGAGCGGAATGCCGTCGACCATGTTCACGGTGAAGGGCAGCGTGGCCGGAGTGCCGTTGGTGTACGTCATGTTCGCGGCCATCAGTGGGAAGTTGGCGCCGCCGAAGGACGGACTGAACGTGCACGCGTCGACGGCGGAGCAACCGCCGGACTGCATACGACGGAACTCGGCGAGCCCCTTGTCCAGTTCGTGGTTGCCGATCGCGGAAGCGTCGATCTTCATCCGATTCAGCAGTTCGACCGTCGGTTCGTCGTTGAACATCGCCGATTCCAATGCCGACGATCCCCAGTTGTCGCCGACCGAATACAGCAGCGAGTTGGTGGCTTGGCTGCGAAGTTGCGTCACGTATGCCGCGAGATACGCCGCGCCACCTGCGGGGGTGAGCGAGCCGTCGGCCTGCCTGATCTCGCTGCGAACACCTTCCGGCGGGCGGAGGCTGCCGTGCAGATCGTTGAAGGCCAGCAGACGTACCGACACCGTGTCCTGGGACTCGGCGGTGGCGACGGCACTCAGGGAGGTCGCGGTGGTGGCGAGAAGGGTCGTTGCGAGCACGGCACACGTTCGTGTCATGCGTCGCGTCATGCGTCGTGCTCCCTCACTCGGACCGGCCTCGAACCTCCCTGAGTGTGCCCGTCCGCCGAAACGAATTCCAGTCCTCGGCGTAACAGTTATGTATCGAGTGTCACGCGGTGACGCCGATGCCCGCAGCCTGCTTCGCGACGTCGGTGTTCGCGAAAGCGAGGAACGCGTCGTTCTCGTGTGGATCGCCGATGGTCATCCGGACGCCCTCGACGCCGTACTGACGGATCAGAATGCCCGCCTCGGTACTCGCCTCGGCGAAACCGGGGGAGAGCTCTCCGAGGGGGAGATAGACGAAGTTCGCCGACGACTCGGGGACGGTGTACCCGGCTTCGATCAGTGCACTGCGCACTCGCGTCCGCTCGGCGATGACGCCTTCGGTGCGGGCAAGCAGTTCGTCTGCTGCAGCCAGGGAAGCGATTGCGGCGGCCTGCGCGACAGCGCTCACGGTGAACGGGGTGTGCACCTTGCCGAGGGCCACGATGATCTCCGGATCCGCGACTGCGTAACCCACGCGGATTCCCGCGAGGCCGTACGCCTTCGAGAAGGTGCGCAGAACAACCACGTTGGGGCGGCTGCGGAACAGTTCGATGCCGTCGGCGTCCGAGCGTGAGTATTCGAAGTACGCCTCGTCGAGTGCGACGACGACGTGCGTCGGGACCGCGTCGAGGAAGCTCTCGAGCTCTGCCTTCGACAGCGCGTTACCGGTCGGGTTGTTGGGGTTGCACACGAAGATCAACCGCGTGCGATCCGTGATCGCGGCCAGCATCGCGTCGAGGTCGTGGCCGAAGTCCTCGGTCAGCGGAACCTTGACCGAGACGGCATGGCCGACCTGGGTGACCACGGGGTACGCCTCGAACGAACGCCATGCGTAGATGACCTCGTCACCCTGATCGCAGGTGATCTGCACGAGTTCTTGGCACAGCGTCACGGAGCCACAACCAGCGGCGACGTTGGCCGGTTCGACTTTCAGGAAGCTGGCCAGCGCCTCGATGAGTGCGACCGCGGCATTGTCCGGGTAGCGGTTGGCATTGGCGACCGCGTCGGCGACGGCGTCACGCACACCGGGCAACGGCCCTACGGTCGTTTCGTTGCTCGCCAGCTTGATCGCACCCGGAAAATTGCGTCCGGGAACGTAGGCGGGGATGGAGGCGAGGTCAGGGCGAATGTGTGCGGTCACGAGTCGATTATGCGCGCACCGATTTGGTGCGTAGCGGCCGTCTGCGTGTCAGAGTTAGAAGATGTCGGAAATCTTCCGGGCCACCGCGTATCTGCGCGGAGCCGAAGGGGAGGTCGCCACGGCTGTTCCGCTGACGGTGGTGGAGCCGGACGGCCCGACGCGGGGCGGGATCGTCGTCCTGCATGAAGCCCGCCAGTTCAGCCCGGCTCTGCTGAATCTGATGTGCGCACTCGCCGGCGAAGGGTGGGTGAGCGTCGCACCGCACCTGTTCCACCGCGAACCCGAACACATGCAGGGCGAGGTGTTCGGTGACAACCTCTTCGCCGATTTCGACGCGACCCTCGATTGGCTCGTCGGACGCGAAGTTCTCGCGGACACCGTCGGGGTGCTCGGATTCGACGACGCCGGGACCGCCGCGATGCTCGTGGCCACCAGCCGTCCCGTGGGTGCCGCGGTGAGCGTCGCCGCCCGGGGAATCGTCGAAGCCTTGTCGGTGGATGCTCAGGCGCTCGTCGATGCGGCCACTTCCCTGCAGGCGCCGTGGCTGGCGCTGTACGGCGAGGACGATCCCAGCACGCCGCGTGAGCACGTGACCCTGCTCCGGGAAGCGACCGCCAAGGCCGACGTCGCGACACTGGTGGTCAGCTACGCCGGACTGGCTCACCGGGCGGACGAGCCGCCACAGCTGTCCGAGGACGCCGACCTCGACGACCCTGGCTCGGCTTCGATCGTCGAAGCTCAGACCCGGATCTTCGACTGGTTCGACAGCCACCTGCGGTAAGTCGACAAAACAAGGCGCTGACCACACGTTTTGCCTTTGGTGGCGAAGGGTGTGTAATCTTTCGATCCGGCGGTCCGAAAGGATCGGAACCCCCAGGGAGGCGTGCCAGAGCGGCCGAATGGGACTCACTGCTAATGAGTTGTCCCTTTTACGAGGGACCGGAGGTTCAAATCCTCTCGCCTCCGCCAAGCCGGTGATTTTGACCGGCGGGTTAGAAATGATAGAAAGTACGACGGTAAGACACGCAAGACCAGCAAGACAACAGAACATGCGCCCGTAGCTCAACGGATAGAGCACTTGACTACGGATCAAGAGGTTAGGGGTTCGAATCCCTTCGGGCGCACAAGAAAGAAGGTCACAGACTCCGGTCTGTGACCTTCTTTTTGTTGTGGTGCATTCGCAATTTTTGAATGTGTGTGACGTCACCTCGGCGAATTTCGGTCGGTGACCCTCGCGATCGTAGGAACCAACAACCGATCCCCGCGACCTATGCTTTCTCCGGAGCAGCCGCGCAAACCGAGGAGAACCCGTTGGAGACCGTCGACAGTCGGACGCTCCCGGTCTACTCGGCCGGGGCGGTCGAGGTGCCCTTTGTCATCGCGGGCATGGACGAACTTGTCTCCCGCGAGACCCGGTGGGAGGCGCACTCGCACCCGACCCACGAATTGTTGTGGAACGAGCGAGGAGCGTCGAGCGCCACGGTGGGATCGCGCACGTGGACGATCACCCCGACCGTCGGTCTGTGGATGCCCGCCGGTGTCCTGCACTCGGCGATCGCGCCCGCCGGAACCTGGTATCGGGCCGCTCAGCTCGACATCGCATCGGTTCCGTCTCTGTCCGACGTGCCGGTGGCGATCGAGGTAACTCCGCTGCTGCGGAACCTCCTCGAGCGACTGGCAGACGATTCACTCGGAACCTCTTCGCGCTCGCTCACAGAGCAGATGGTGATCGACGTACTGGCGCCGTCACCCAACGAGTTGCTGGTTCTGGTGCCGGACTCGGCGCTTCTGCAACCCATCGTCGACGCGATCGGTGACGATCCGAGTGACATGCGAACGCTGTCCGACTGGGCAAGGCTCCTCGGCGTCAGCCCGCGAACCATCACCCGGGTATTTCGGTCGGAGACCGGGATGAGTTTCGGGCAGTGGGTGTCAGCGGTGCGCGCCCAACGGGCGGTGACGCTTCTTGCACACGGCTTGGATCTGCAAGAGGTTGCCGAGCGCGTGGGCTACCACTCGACCAGTGCGTTCGGTGCGGCATTCCGGCGCACCACCGGGGCCACACCAGGGATGTTCCGGGCTAGCTGATCGGCCATCACACCTTGTCTCGATCGCTACACAGGGTGTCCCAAACACGCGATTGCGCCACATTGCCCTCCCGTATACGGTTTAGGCAAACCTCACCTAAGTGCCTGATTGGGCCGGGTTGAGGGCCGTACCCCTTCTCGAGAGAGTTCTGTTTTCATGCGTTCAAAACGCTTCTTGGCGGTGGCCGCAGCAGCGGTCGCAGTCGCCCTCGGCATGACAGCTTGCAGTTCCGACTCCTCGGAGACCGCCGACGGCGGCAGCGCCGGAAGCGGCTCCAGCTCTTTTCCCGTCACGATCGAGCACGCTTTCGGAACTACGACGATCGACGCCAAGCCGGAGCGAGTTGCCACCGTTGCCTGGGCCAATCACGAAGTGCCCCTTGCTCTCGGCGTGGTTCCCGTCGGAATGGCAGCGGCGACGTTCGGCGACGACAACGGCAACGGAATGCTGCCGTGGGTCGAGGAAAAGCTCGACGACCTTGGCGCGAAGCCGCCGGTGCTCTTCGACGAGACCGACGGCATCGACTTCGAAGCCGTCTCCGATACGAACCCTGACGTCATTCTTGCCGCGTACTCCGGATTGACGCAGGAGGACTACGACACTCTCAGTGAGATCGCTCCGGTTGTGGCGTATCCCGAGGGGCCGTGGGCGACGTCGTGGCGTGACGTCATCAAGTTCAACAGCATGGGCCTCGGCATGGAATCCGAAGGGCAGGAACTGATCTCCACCATCGAGAAGGAGATCGCCGACGAGGTTGCCTCACATCCGCAGCTTGCCGGCAAAGCAACAATGTTCCTGACGCACGTCGACACTGCCGACCTGAGTCAGGTCAGCTTCTACACTGCGAACGACACACGTGCCGCGTTCTTCGAGGACCTCGGACTTTCGACGCCGAAGAGCGTTGCCGACGCCTCGACGGGTGGTGAGTTCTCGAAGAAGGTCAGTGCCGAGCGTGTGGACGTCTTCGACGACGTCGAACTGATCGTCACGTACGGTGACCAGGCACTTGTCGACGCACTCAAGGCTGACCCGCTGCTCTCGCAGATGCCTGCCGTCGCCAACAATTCGATCGTGTTCCTCAACGGAACCGGGCCGATGGGAACGGCGGCCAACCCGACTCCGCTCGCCATTTCGTGGGTACTCGGCGACTATGTCGATCTGCTCGCCGGGGCTGCTGGAAAGTCGGAGTGACTGTAACCTCGCAGGATTCGACGTCGGGCGCCAGCGATACGCGGCGCCCGACGTTCGGCAATTCGCTGTGGCTGATCGCCCTTCTCGTGGTCCTCGCGGTGCTCATGTGCGCCTCGATCGTCATCGGCTCTCGTGAGGTCGATTGGTCCGACATCGTTGCCGCACTTGGCGGTTCCACTGACAACATCGGTCAGGGTGCGATTGCCAAGCGCATTCCGCGGACGGTGCTCGCGATCGTCGTGGGTGCTGCGCTCGGTCTTGCCGGCGCGGTGATGCAGGGGATTACCCGAAACCCTTTGGCGGATCCCGGAATCCTGGGCGTCAACATGGGCGCTTCGCTCGCCGTGGTTATCGGAATGGCGTGGTTCGGATTGTGGACCCAGACCAGCATGATCTGGGTGGCAGTACTCGGTGCAGCCGGGGCGGCATTGTTCGTCTACGTAGTCGGGTCACTCGGGCGAGGTGGAGCCACGCCACTCAAGTTGGCTCTTGCCGGGGCCGCAACGTCGGCTGCGTTTGCTTCGTTCATCACTGCGATCATGCTGCCGCGAAACGATATTGCGGGCAACATTCGTTCGTGGCAGATCGGCGGCGTCGGTGGCGCGAGTTTCGAGGTGATCCGGCAGGGTCTGCCTTTCCTCATTGTCGGCTTCGTGATCTGTCTGCTGTCAGCGCGCAGTCTCAACTCTCTTGCGCTCGGTGACGAGGTTGCATCAGGTCTCGGCGAACGCGTCGCGGTGGTTCGTGCAGTGGCAGCGCTCGGTGCAGTGCTGCTCTGCGGTGCAGCCACTGCCATTGCCGGACCGATCGGCTTCGTCGGTTTGGTTGTCCCGCATCTGTGCCGGTTGCTGATCGGGATTGACAACCGTTGGCTACTACCGTTTTCTGCGCTGACAGGTGCCGGCCTTCTCGTCGCCGCCGACATTCTCGGACGAATTGTCGCCCGGCCGAGCGAAATCGACGTCGGCATCATCACCGCGCTCGTCGGAGCGCCCTTCTTCATTTACATAGTCCGCCGTCAGAAAATACGTGAGCTGTGACCACTACATTCGTTACTCCCGAAGTCGAGGTCGACGCAGTCGGAGCAAGCCGTATCCGACGAGGTAGACGCCGCCGCATCGTGATTGCCGTGCTGACGGTCCTCGTCGTCGCCTCCTTCGCGGTCACTCTGATGGTGGGAAAAACCTTCTACCCGCCGTCAGATGTGCTTCGCGTCGTGCTGGGGGAGAAAGTACCTGGTGCCTCGTTCACCGTCGGCCGCCTCCGGCTGCCTCGCGCTGTCCTCGCTGTGGTCGCCGGAATCTGTTTCGGCTTGGGTGGCATCACGTTCCAGACGATGCTGCGCAACCCGCTCGCGAGCCCCGACATCATCGGGATCAGCTCCGGCGCAAGCGCTGCAGCGGCTTTCGCGATCATCTCGCTTTCGCTCGGCGGCTCGCAGGTCTCGATCTTCGCCATCGCTGTCGGTCTGGGCGTCGCAGTCTTGATCTACGTTCTGTCCTTCCGAGACGGTGTAGCAGGCACTCGGCTGATCCTGATCGGTATCGGCATCGCCGCGATGCTCGACAGCGTCACCGCCTACCTGCTCAGTACCGCCGCCGCGTGGGATCTGCAGGAGACGATGCGTTGGCTCACCGGCAGCCTCAACGGTGCCAACTGGGGTTCGACGGTTCCCGTACTCCTGGCGCTGGTTGTCCTCGGACCTGTGCTGCTGAGCCAATCGCGCAACCTTTCGATCATCCAGCTCGGTGACGACGCAGCACAAGCGCTCGGCGTCAGAGTGGAACGAACGCGCATTCTGACGATCATTGCGGCCGTCGGACTCATCGCCTTTGCCACTGCCGCTGCGGGGCCCATCGCCTTCGTCGCATTTCTGTCAGGGCCCATCGCCGCCCGCATCGTCGGTCCGGGAACATCAATTTTGATTCCGTCGGCGCTGGTCGGAGCGCTGCTGGTGCTAGTTGCCGATTTCTGCGGACAGTACGCCTTCGGCACCCGCTACCCCGTTGGCGTGGTGACTGGCGCGCTGGGAGCGCCGTATCTCGTCTACCTCATCATTCGCTCCAACCGAACGGGAGGTTCGCTGTGACCGAATCCCATACTCTGACTGTCGAAAACCTCGAACTCGGTTACGGAGGACGGACCGTCGTCGAATCGCTCGACCTCGCGGTGCCGCCGGGAAAGATCACGACCATCGTGGGCGCCAACGCGTGCGGCAAATCGACGCTGCTGCGGTCGATGTCGCGGCTACTCAGTCCCCGAAGCGGTCATGTTCTGTTGGACGGCAAGGATGTTCATCGCCTACCCGCGAAGAAGCTCGCTCGCACGCTCGGTCTGCTGCCGCAGTCACCGATCGCACCGGAAGGGATAGTTGTCGCCGATCTCGTCGGCCGAGGCCGACATCCACATCAGCGGGTGCTGTCGAGGTGGAGTCGCGAGGATGACGCAGCCGTCGCTGAGGCGCTTGCGGCAACGGACACAACCGAATTGGCCGAACGATCGGTGGACGAACTTTCCGGTGGTCAGCGCCAACGTGTGTGGATTGCGATGGCGCTCGCCCAACAAACCGATCTGCTTCTTCTCGACGAGCCGACTACCTTCTTGGACGTGAGCCACCAGGTTGAGGTCTTGGACCTGCTCACCGACCTGAATCGGACTCGGGGTACAACGATTGTCATGGTTCTGCACGATCTCAATCTCGCCGCCCGCTACGCCGACTACCTCGTCGCCATGGCCGATCGCCGGGTCTACGCGGAGGGTGATCCTGCCGAGGTGCTCACGAGCGACAACGTCCGCACCGTTTTCGGTCTCGATAGCCGAATCATCCCCGACCCCATCTCGGGTAAGCCGTTGGTGTTGCCGCTCGGGCGCCACCACGTTCTCGACGACGTGTTGACGTGACGGCGTCGAACGCCCCGGGCGGGCGGATCGAATCCGTGGAACAACTCAATGCGATTCTCGGACAGCCCCATCCGACGATCATGGAGAAGCAGACCGCTTACACGACTCCGTTGATCCGTGAATTCATCGAGCAAGCACGGTTTTTTGTGCTTGCGACATCCGATGCGGCTGGAAATTGCGACTGCTCGCCGCGCGGAGACTTGGTCAGTCAGGTTCTGTTTCCTGACGAGAAGACGCTCGTGCTCCCGGATCGTCCGGGCAACCGGCGCGCTGACTCGTACCGGAACATGATCGAAAATCCTCACGTGGGGATCCTCTTTCTCGCGCCCGGGCACGACGAGATCGTGCGCGTCAACGGCACGGCGACGCTGTCCACCGATCCTGATCTGCTGGACTCGATGGCGATGAACGGCAAGCCGGCGCAGCTTGCTGTGATCGTGAAGATCGACGAGGCGTATCTGCATTGCGCGAGAGCGATTCTGCGGGCGAAGCTGTGGGATCCGTCGACGTGGCCCGCATCCGATGACGTACCGAGTCTGCGCGACATGATGGCCGAGCAGCACAGCCTGCTGGTCGAGGATCTGGAGCCGGCTCGGCAGGAGGCGTACCGCAAGTACCTGTACTGACTTCAGCCCATTGGCCTTTCGCAGAAGAACGGTCCCCGCCAGTTGATCGGCAACTGGTGGAGACCGTCGTTCCTACTGTTCCAGGTCTTACTGAAGCGAAATTGTGGCGCCACCGGAGAACATCGAGTCGTGGACCTCGATCTCCTTGGGGGTGGCACTGGTCGGGATGTCGAAGACAATGGTGGTCTTCCGCGTGATGCCGGGGTTTATGTCGCCGCCGATCGCGGTTTCGGCGTCGATATTGATCGCTGCCATCGTGTTGTTGGTGAACTCGCGACCTTCGGTGTCGATCAAGGTCTGATTGGATCCGAAGTAAGCCTGGGGCTTGTCGGAAGTGTTCGTGATCTCGACGTGGACGAGTACGAACTGTCCCTCAGCTTGCTCTTGCAAGTAGGGATTGTCGCCGATCGTCGTGAGGCCGGTCTCGATACCCGTCACGACGAAACCGAACTTTCCGTCCCGCACTTCCTCGCCGATTCCGGGATTCGAAGACTTCGTTTCCTTGGGAGCTTCGGCCGGAGCAACTGCGGCCACCGAGGCATCGCTTGCTGCGGCTTGCGCGGTTGTGGGGGCAGCGGCGGATTCGTCCTTGTCTTTGTCACCGCCGCTGGTCGCAATTGCGACCACCACGAAGAATGCCACGATGCCTCCGACGACCCATGGCCACTTCTTCTTTTTCACCGGTGCGGGCGGCGGTTGCTGGAATCCACCGGCCGGCTGAGCGTACTGGCCCGGGAACGGCGCGCCAGACTGATCTGGATGAGGCTGT
Organism: Rhodococcus sp. AQ5-07; assembly: GCF_009707305.1. NCBI lineage: Bacteria > Bacillati > Actinomycetota > Actinomycetes > Mycobacteriales > Nocardiaceae > Rhodococcus > Rhodococcus sp. AQ5-07. Next base: position 5,126,683 of record NZ_CP046099.1, read on the forward strand.
CCATAAGGTTGCTGAGCCGGCGGTTGCTGTCCGTAGGACTGCTGCGGTGGCTGCCCGTACGGCTGCTGAGGCTGCTGGCCATATGGCTGGTTAGGGTCCTGCGGGGGTTGTGTCATGGCCGTTCCTTCACGTGGGATTGCTCACGCATTACTCGGTGAGCATTCGATACTTCTACCAGACTGACCGGTCGCAATGTGTGCAGAGTGGTCGGTTTTGTCCGACAATGATCCGTGCCTTCAATTGCCTCATCGCTGTTCTGGATTGCGCTGATCGCGGCCATCGCGCCGATAGTCGCGGGCTTGATCCCGCGTCGACTGGTTCCCGAAGTGGTGTTGCTACTGGTCGCGGGCGCAGTGGTCGGGCCGTTCGCCCTCAACATCGCCGCTGACAGCGAAGCGATCGGAATCCTCCGCGAACTCGGCCTCGGCATGCTGTTCCTGCTCGCCGGCTACGAGATCGACCGACAGGAACTCAGTGGGCGCGGCGGACGTCGAGCGCTCTACACGTGGCTGTTCTGCCTCGCGTTGGCGTTCACGGTGGTCGCGCTGCTCGGCATGAGGAACGTGATCTCCGCGGAAGCCGCTGTTGCCATCGCAATGACGTCGACCGCACTGGGCACGCTGTTGCCGATCCTCAAGGACAACAAACTCCTCGACACACGCTTGGGCAAGACGGTCCTCAATCACGGGGCCGTCGGCGAACTCGGGCCGGTCGTCGCGATGGCGGTGCTGCTGAGTGCCCGTGGTGCCGTCCTGTCGCTGATCGTTCTTGCCGTCTTCGCCTTGATCGCCATCGTCGTGGCGGTGCTGCCCGGCAAGCTGATTCACGAAGGCTCGTGGACACATCGGCTGGTGCGGGCAGGAGCGGACACCACGGCGCAGACGACGGTCCGCCTCACCGTTCTGTTGTTGGTCAGCCTCGGAGTGCTGTCGGCCGTGTTCTCGCTCGACGTCATTCTCGGCGCGTTTGCCGCCGGCTTCATCCTGCGGCGACTGATGCCAGAGGGCGACGAGCGCCTCGAGATCAAGCTCGACGGGATCGCCTTTGGGTTCCTCATCCCGATCTTCTTCATCACTTCAGGCATGGCAATCGACGTCTCGGCGGTCGCCGCCAGTCCCGGCATACTGATTGCGTTTCTGATCCTGATCGTTGTCGTCCGCGGCGTGCCGGTGTTCTTCGTGACCAAGTTCGAGAAGGTCGAGCCGCCCTTCACCACGCGCGAAAGTGCGCAAGTCGCGTTGTACGGGGCTACCGGTCTGCCCATGATCGTGGCGGTCACTGGCGCTGCCGTCGACGCGCATCAGATGTCCTCGGACAACGCGTCGATTCTTGTCGCGGCCGGGGCGATCACCGTTCTACTGCTGCCGATGCTCGCCACTCTCTTGACGAAAAAGGAGAAAGTGTCCTGATTCAGAGATCCAACTGCTCGTCGAGCCAGTCGAACATCCGCTGATCCGTCAGACGCCTCGCCATGGGCTGGCAGTGGAAGTTCGCGCCCTCGGCAGCGGTGAAGGGAACCACCGTCGTCGGTCCGCCGGATAGGGCGGCAAGCCGCTTGGATTGACCGGGCCAGAACTGCTCGCCTTCCGGATCGGTGATGAGCAGGGGAGTGGAGATCGAGCCGGCGACGTGTTCGAGGTGGTACTTCCGAACCTCGGCGAGAGTGTTGTAGTAGCCGTCGGCGAGGTACGGACGCGCTCGGAAGCGCCAGATCCGGGCGCTGTCCTTCGAGAATTTCATCCCCAGCCCTATCGCCATGTCGCGGTCGAAGGCCTCCGACTTCCCCTCGTCGAGCAGCTTCTGCATGTTCTTGGGGATATGGGCGAGCCACGACGCGGCCACGTCCACGACCCCCGGATCGGCGATCGCTGCCGCGATCCGATGCTCGAACGCCAACGACTGCGGTACCCAGTAACCGCCCTGACTGATCCCGTAGATCGCCAGCTTCGACGCATCGACGTCCGGCCGGTCCACGAGATAGTCGACGACGGGCGTGATGACGGATTCCCAGTCGTGACGGAACGGGATGTTGCGCTCGAAGAGCATCGACTGCTGACCGGGTCCGTCGAACATCAACACGTTGTAGCCCCGTTCGAGGGCCCCGGCGCCGCCGCTGCCCCACAGTCCGCTGATCGGGCCGTCGCTACCGTTCACCATGATCAACGTCGGCCGTCGCACGTCGCCGGGCGGCCGGAAGAAGTACCCGGGCAAGTAGGTGTCCTCGTAAGGGATCCGGACGCGTTCGACGGGCTGGGCGGTGGTGTCGACGAAGCGGTCCCACGCTTGTCGGTGACGTTTGAAAGTGGGGACCAGAACCGAATCGTCGCTGAGACCGTCTACGGCGTTGATCGCCACACCGAAGTACGACGCCGCCCGCAGGTACGCGTTGGACGCGCTTCGTGAATGCCCGGCCTCGGCCGCCTCATCGGCGTGCCCGAATACTCGTGTGCCGAGGTCGAACCAGGCCTCGTACCAGCCCTCGAGGTCTTTCTCGCCGACATGAGCGATGGCCGAGAGCACTTCGCCGGTATCTGCCGCGCCGTAGGTGGCTTGCCCGAGAACGACTCGTAGCTCGAAGTCGAAGGACTCGTTGCGGTAGAAACCGGCAGTGAACGCCTGGTGTGGATGGGCGAAGAACGACGACGCGAGAGACATGGGCACACCTTCGCTAGTTCGGGGCAGCCATTTTCAGTTGTAGTTCCAGGATCGCCCGAATCGGTTGCCGGAAAACCTGTCAGCGTGGCGACGCCGGGAGCCCGGTGGATGGCGGCCTCGACATCGCAAATGCCAGGGTGCACAACCACAACGACATCCCCAGCACCTGTGCGCGTTGAGCGATACCCAGTCCGAGATTACCGCCGCCGGAGACTTCGATGCTGTTGGTCGTCAACATCCACACCGTCGCAAGGGAAGTCAGGATCAAAATGGTCAGACCCGTCGTCCGCAAAGAAGGGTGTTCGCGATACCTGAACGCTCCCACGGTGAATGCGATCATCGCGGTGAAGATCGCGAACACCGCCACGCTGCTCGTCAATGCGTGAACGTGGTGAAGCTGCGGAAGTAGGCCGTCGGGTGCGCTCGACGGGCAGCCCTCACCCGAGCATTCGAGAGGGAACGACGCGTCGGCGATTGTGGCGATGCCGAACACTGCAAGTGCAATCCAGCCCGTGACGTAGAGCCTGCGCCTGGGCGTGATCAGCAGACCCAGCGCTCCGGAGATCAACATCAAGATCGCGGACAGGACGTCGGCATTGCCGAAGACGTCACGGTATTTCTGGTTCTCGGCATCGAGTTCGCTGAGGAACGATGTCACCGGGTCGAGGCCGGTGTCGAGGAAGAATTCGAGAATCCACGACGAGTAGACAATTCCGCCCAGAGCCAGCGCAGCCACCAAACCCCACCGCGCAACGTTGCGTTCCTTCACGAAATCGAGCTTACGGACCGAGCAGGGCTTTCTGGACGCGTTCGGCTGCTACCAGCGGATCTTCGTGCTCCCAGATGCGGATGACGGTCCAACCCTGCTCTGCCAGACGTGCATCGGTGTCGCGGTCTCGAACCACGTTGGCGGCCAACTTGTCCGTCCACCACTGCGCGTTGTTCTTGGGAAACGTCGCATGCTGCGGGCAGCTGTGCCAGAAGCATCCGTCCACGAACACCGCGACTTTGCGGCGCGGAAACACCAGATCAGCGCGTCGGCGAACACCTTTGACAGGCGCCCGGTCCACGAAGTACCGGAGTCCGCGCCGATGAAGCTCGCGTCGAAGTGCAATTTCAGGTTTGGTGTCGCGCCGACGCTGAGCGCTCATCCGAGCGCTGGTGGCAGGATCCGTCGCAGGCACCGTGGTTCCCTCAGCCGTCGGAATCGTCGCTGTCTTCGGGATCGGACCAGGTGGGCGCAAACCTGTTGCGACGCTCCACTTCACCGTGCACGACGGTCACGAAGTCGGTGAACGAGAGCGTCTGAGCTTCGGTGGGCCGGCCGTTGCGCGGCGGCGGCTCGTCGACGTCGAAGAACCGAACCGCGCCATCGGGTTCGTAGAGTCCGATGTAGACCTTCTCGAAGAGGTCGTAGCGGGTGTCCTCGGCGCCGAGATCCACCCAGGCCTTTCCTGGAACGCCGACCACTGCGCGCTTGCCCCGGCCCGAGCGCTTCGAGAGCGTCGTGACGTGGTGTGCAAAAGAGGATTTGCCGGTGTCGCTGGTCTTGGTCGGGTCGCCGTCGTCGCATGTGGCGTACGGCTCGAACATGACGGCGACCAACACGCTGTACGGCTGACGCTGATGCAGAACCATTGCCTCGCCACGCAATTCGTGGTCGTTGCGGACGATGTTCTTGGTCCACCGTCCAAGTTTTCCGCTGCGGGGACTGTAGTCCTGGAAGTTGTACGTCTTGATGGAGACGCAGAGGATCAGGCCGAGAGTGGGGTCGAGTGCCTTGACGTCCAAGCGCTTTCGGCCCTTGGCGACATCAACGGTTGCCTCCTGGCCTTCGCCGGACGCTGTCGGGGTGATGTTGGGATACAGCGGACGCAGAGCGTCGGCCACCGTCTGTGCCAGTTGATTGGAGAGTCGCTGGGCGTAGTTCTTCTTCTCGCCGCGATCGGCGTCGGCCGGAGGCTTGTCGCCCGCGAGTTGCAGTGCACTCCACAGTGGTTCGTGTTCCGGCTCGGAAAACAGCGGTTCGGGGAATAGCGTTTCAGGTTCGGGGAACAGTGATTCCGTCATGCCGCGGCCTCGGGGTATCCGCCCATCCGCTCGAGATGGCTTTCGACGTCCTCGATGAAACCGGGGATGAACCGAAGATTGCCCATGCGTGCGCGCTTGAGGAAGCCGGCCGTGGCCCGCGCCGACAGCAACCGCGTGTCCTCGAGGAAGCCACTCAGATCCTCGTAGTCGTACTGGACCGGCCAGGTCGAGGTGTGGACGCGGAAGGCTTGGCGGTTACGGCCCCACGCCGCACTCGGCCACGCGTCGCCCGGTTCGAGTGGCGTTTCGCCGGCGGCGTCGTATTCGATGGGATCGTTCAGCCGGCCACCGACCCACGACGCCATCCGCACGCTCACGGCATTGCCGACGAGCTTCCATCGGTGGCTGTGGCGTAGGCCGGGAACCTCGACGGACGGAAGCGTCCAGTCGGGATCGAAACCCTGCAGGCGTTCGGCGTCGACGAGGCCGGGAGTGACGATCTCACCGGACGGCAACCGGACCGCCGGCTGGCTGGGGATGCCGACGGACGAGCCGCCCTTGAGCGTCGGCACCGCATTGACGGCCCATCCGAGTCCGCGGGTGCCTTCGGTCCAGTAGAAGCCGCAGGGGTAGTCCGCGGGATCACCTCCCAGGCGCTCGCCGGCGTCCTGGCCGAACAGGATTTCGCGAGGATCGTCCGTGCGCGAGGCAAGCATGATGACGCGCTGGCGGCGCTGGGGGAGTCCGAAGGCGCGGGCGTCGACCACCCGGTATGCCCAGGTGTATCCGAGGTCCTCGAGAGCGTCGGTGATGTGCCGCATGGCAGCGCCCTTGCCGAGTTGCAGCATGAACGGAACGTTCTCGATCAACAGCCAGCGCGGGCCTTTCTTGCGCTTGACCAGCCGGAACACCTCGTCCACCAGGCCTGAGCGTGCGCCGGTGATGCCTGCTGTTTTGCCAGCTTGAGAGAGGTCCTGGCAGGGGAAACCGGCGGCCACCAATTCGATGTCACTGGGCAGCGCGCGCAGTTTGGTGACGTCGCCGTGCAACGGCACGTCGGCGAAACGCGAACGGAGAACTGCCTGGGCGCCCGGATCGATTTCACACAGCAGTTCGGTGTTCCACCCATGTTCCGAGAGCCCCAACTCGAGCCCGCCGATACCGGCAAACAAACCCACCATGCTCCGCGACGACGTCACAGCACCCTTCCTCACGAACCGACCTAGAAGCACGGTACTCGAGAACTCCGACACCGTTTGCCAACTATTCGGTCTGCGGGGTGCTCCTGGCTGAAGAAGCGTTGTGAAACGGCTTACATCGAGATCTTCGGGGCCGATCGAAGTCCCTAAAAGGTCCCTGATCGAAGCAATAACCCGAACCAGCGGTGCTCCGCGCCCGTTCGTCCATTACCGTGGTCGGGTGAGCATCCAACCTTCCGGTGACGCGTCCTGGCCCGCGGTATTGACCTGGCAGGCCCACAACGCTCCTCGTATGGAGTCTGTTCGTGTGCAGCTGAACGGAAATCGCATCAAGGCTTCCGGCCGGATCATCGGTGGAGCCTGCAGTGAGCACCCTGCATTCAGCGCGTCATACGACCTGGTCACCGACGAGGCCGGCATCACCCGCCGGCTGTCGGTGCGGACCGCCCTGGCCGCCGGTGAGCGTCAGATGTCGATCAGCCGGGACGAAGAAGGCACCTGGATGGTCGAGAACGGCGCCAGTCACCAGCGCTCTGCGTTCGATGGCGCACTTGATGTCGACGTGATCCTCAGCCCGTTCTTCAACACGCTGCCCATCCGCCGCGTCGGCTTGCAGAACGACATCGAAGACGCCGAGGTCCCGGTCGTCTACGTCAACCTTCTCGACCTGCGCGTCGAGGGTGCGACCATCACCTACAGCAGCGGCACCGACGGAATCAGTGTGCTGTCCCCGGTGTCCAGCTCGACGCTGGCCGTCGATACCGAAGGCTTCGTCCTCGACTACCCGGGTCTGGCAACTCGAATCTAGGTTTCGTACCTCTAGGTTTCGGATCGCCGGATGACGCCGCCGCGTCGACCGGCGTCCCGCATCCGCTCGATCCAGTCGGGTTCTCCGACCTGAACGTCTTCGATGTCCCAACGCTCGTGCGACTCGTAAGCGCCGCGCGCAGCGAACCCTGCGTCCACCAATCGTGCCGTGGAGCCGTTGTCGAGCAGATCGGTGCGTGCACCCTGCAAAAGGTCGAGCGCTTCGTCCAGCGCGACCAGCAGGGCGTCACGGTTGCCCTCGCACATCGCCCGCACCAGGCCAGGAGCGCTCCCGGCTACGCGGGTGCCGTCGCGAAATGACCCGGCGGCCAGCCCAAGGGCCAGTTCGCCGCCGGCAGCTCCGGTGATCGCGAGTGTTTCCGCCAGTAGGTGGGGCAGGTGAGAGATACGCGCGACTGCTCGATCGTGCTCGAGAGATTCGGCCGGCACGACCACCGAGCCGCAGTCGAGTGCCAGGTCGGCGACCTGCGACCACACGTCTGCGTCGACGCCGTTGTCGGTGGCAACGACCCACACCGCGTCGACGAACAGATCGGCATCCCCGACCGCCCAACCCGAAGCTGACGTCCCCGTCATCGGATGACCGCCCACGAACTTGGCGCTCAAGCCCGCTCGTTCGACCGCGGCCTTCACTTCGCCCTTGACGCTGACGACGTCCGTGATCGGATTGTTCGGCGCATGCGCGGCGATTGCCTCCAAGGTGGCGTCGACGGCAGGCATCGGCACGGCGATCACAATGATCGCACCGCTCTCGTTCGCTCTCTGCAGCACTGAAACCAGATCGGTGTCGGCGTCGAAACCGTCGGCTCGGGCCGCGTCGGCGGACTCGCTGGAACGGTTGTAACCCCACGCCTGACGGCCGGATCGGACGGCGGCGCGAAGTAGCGAACCGCCGATCAATCCGAGGCCGAGAACGCAGACTGGTGGGGCGGAATCGATCGCAGACACGAGTTCAGGTTGGCACATCGATGCTCGGACTTCACTCACTGGCACCAGGCGGGCTACCGTTGCGCCATGGGTGCACAGCGCGCGGGTAACAAGAGCGCCTCTTCGAACCAGTCGGAGGAGCTTGAAGGCTTCGGTGTCGCGGTGGTCCGTGAAGAGGGGCGTTGGACGGTCAAGGCACTGACGCCCGACGCGTTGACCTCGCTCTCGGCCGCCGAAACGCAGCTGCGTGAGCTGCGAAGTTCGGGTGCCGTCTTCGGTCTTCTCGACGTCGACGACGAGTTCTTCATCGTGTTGCGTCCGGCGCCGTCCGGCACGCAGTTGCTGATTTCCGACGCGACCGCCGCCATCGACTACGACATCGCAGCCGACGTCCTCGACGCCTTGCACATCGAGATCCCCGACATCGACCCGGACGACCTCGACGACGTCGAACCCTGGGAAGAGGGCGACCTGTCCGTCCTGGCCGATCTGGGCCTGCCGGAACCCGTGCTCGCCGTCATCGCGGCCGAGACCGATCTTTATCCGGACGAGCAGTTGGGGATGATCGCGCAGCGACTCGGGTTCGCATCCGAGTTCGGCGCAGCGCTCGACAAGCTCCCGCGCTAGATGACTCTCGCTGACGATCAGCGCATGATCCGTGCGGCCATCGTGGCCGCACGTTCCGCCTCCGACGCAGACGTCCCGGTCGGGGCAGTGGTGTTCGACGCAGACGGCGTCGAAGTTGCTCGGGCCTCCAATGCAAGGGAAGCGTCGTCCGATCCGACCGCGCACGCCGAAATCCTCGCGTTGCGTGCTGCCGCAAAAACCTACGGCGACGGCTGGCGCCTTGAAGGTGCGACGCTGGCCGTCACCCTCGAGCCATGCACGATGTGTGCGGGCGCTCTGGTCCTCGCCCGGGTTTCTCGGGTCGTTTTCGGGGCGTGGGAGCCGAAAACCGGAGCCGTCGGATCATTATGGGACGTAGTTCGAGATAAAAGATTGACCTATCGGCCGCAGGTGCGCGGCGGGGTCCTCGAGGACGAATGCGCTGGGCTTTTGGAAGATTTCTTCCGCGAGCAGCGGGCCTGAAATCGGTATTCCCCATCGAGAGTGATCGCACACTCGGGTAGCCGGAACCGGTAATCACGGGCATGGTGGAGATCAGATGCCGTCAGGGTATCGGCGAATCGCCGGAAGGTGATTCGTTCGCGTTCACAGAGGAGTACTCATGGGAATCGCAGACAAGGCTCAGAACAAGGCCGAAGACCTCGGGGGCAAGGCCAAGGAAGCTGCTGGCAGCGCTACCGGTGACCGGGACCTCGAAAACGAAGGTAAAGGCGACCAGGTGAAATCGGCCGTCAAGGACGCCGGCGAGAAGGTCAAGGACGCCGCATCCAGCATCAAGGACAAGCTCACGTAATACCGCTCCACCTGGCGATTTCGGCCACGGGCACTCCATCCGGTAAAGTCACCAGCGGTGGCGTGTCCGAGCGGCCTAAGGAGCACGCCTCGAAAGCGTGTGACGGGTAACCCCCGTCCGAGGGTTCAAATCCCTCCGCCACCGCCAAGGAACACCCTCTGAACTGCCAGTTCAGAGGGTGTTTTTGCGTCTACTGGGATGTGTTCGCTGCCGCTTGTGGCCACTTTTTGGCCACACTTGCCGGTGAGTAAGCCTTATCCATCGTGACCGCAACGTCGTCGAGGTCGGTGTCGAACAGGTCCGCATACGTGTCCAGGGTGACCTTCGCCGAGGTGTGCCCGAGCATCCGTGCCAGCGCCAGGACGTTCACGCCCGAGCTGATCGCCAGGCTTGCCGTGGTGTGCCGCAGATCGTGGGGCGTGATCGTCTGGACACCAGCGCGCTTGACGGCGCCGACGAACCAACCGCCGTCCGACTTGGGCCGTGGAAGGAACCGGCCGTCGGGGCCGGGGAACACGAGATCGTTCGGCGACTTGCCGACGCACTGGCGAGACAGCTCGTCGAGGATGAACTGAGGGACGGGTACCGATCGGGTCCGGCGACTCTTGGTCAGTCCTTCGGCGTGATCGACGCCGAGCTGCACGGCGTTGTCATGGACGGTGATGCGACGACGCAGGAATTCCACGTCTTTCACCCTCAGCGCGACCAGCTCACCCCAGCGGAGGCCAGTGTAGGTCAGAGTGAGCACCAAGACCCGATGTTGTCCTGACTCGTGAGCCAGGCGCGCAACGTCGTCGGCCGAGAGATAGACGTGACGCTTAGCCGTCTTGTTGGGCAGGTTCTCGACGCCGCGCGCCGGATTCTTTGCGATCCGTCGAGACTTCACCCCGTCGTCGAGGATGCCCGCCAGCACGCCGTACGCCCGAATGATGACCGTCGCGCCGCTGCCCTTCTTTAGGATCTTCTTCTTGTCCTTCGGGTCTTTGATCGTGCGACCCATCTCGGCTATCCACTGCTCGACGCCGGCCGGTTCGATATCGACGAGCCGGACGTGACCCCACCGTGGTTTCACATGGTTTCGCCATGCGGCCTCGAGGGTGCGGTAGTTCGACGGAGCTACATCAGTTTCCTTGCGCGCCAACCAATCCGGTGCCAGTTCGGAAACGGGAATCCGGCCAAGGGCCGGTGCAACGTATTCGCCAGTGAGCTTTTGCACCTCGACCGTGTTCGAGAAGGCTTCGGCGTCACGCTTGGTCTTGAACCCTCGCTTTTGGGTCTGCTTGTGATCCGGCGTGCGATAGCGGACGCGATATCGCTTGCCGCCCTTCGTGTCATAGCCCTCAATCGTCGCCACGTTGCGCACCCTTTTCGATCGCCTGCAGTGAATTCATGAACTCCGTAAATGCCCGCCAAACCGCGCTCGAATCAGAATCTTTGGACACCCGCGATAGCCAGCGGCCGATTGGCGCGAGCCCCTTCTCTCGCGGATCCTCCCACCATTCGTTCAGCGGATCGCCGGGTGGAGGGTCAAGCAAGAGGTATGCCCACACGTGAGATGCGCTGGTAGTGCCGAATGGTGCTGGACCGTCGACTCTTTCATCTGCGCTGTGCGCCTCTGGCATCAGAAGCAGTGCGGGGGTGACGTCAAGCGCAATTGCTAGAGCGAACAGGTCGTCGACGTCGACACGTCTTGCGCCGTTCTCTATCTGGCTGATAGCAGAGGCCGAGAGTGCCCATTGATTGGACTCAAGTTCCGCGGCGAGGTCACGCATTGTGAATCCCTGCCTCTTTCGGTAGCGCGTCACGTTCGCCGCCACCGTGCGACCAGTTGGACCGATTTCCACTTTTCGAGTAGCCATGATCGAAACAGTATTCCCGATCTTGCTTGATTCCAAAGTGCATGCAATGATGAGACGTGATCGAAACAGAAATCATCATCATCGAAACGGAGGGCATTGTGTCCGAACAGTCACCACTCGCTACAGCCGAGGAAGCGGCGATTTTCCTGCGAAGCACCACCCAGCGTCTCGCACAGGATCGATACCTTGGCGCAGGCCCTCGCTTCGTCAAGCACGGCCGGCGCGTCCTCTATCGCTGGGACGACCTGCACGCGTACGTGGACGCCAACACGTTTCAGCGCACCGATGACCGTCCGGTGTCCGCCTGATGACCACCAACTCGCCTCACGAAAACGCCCTCGACGCCGGCCAGGGCATCGAGGGCAATGAAAACCACCCAGCTACCAAGCGAGGAGCAGATTTCATGAACGACGATATCTCAGTCGAGGTCACGCAGAAAGCGATCGACACGGCCGCCGACGTGGCTATGGTGGCGAGCTGCAATGGTCGGATCGAATCGGCTACCGAGATAACCACGGCCCTGGTTCGTGAACTGCTCGAGCTGGTGAAGCATCAGCGTGGGCCGCTTTACGAGGCAGATGACGATCAGTGTGAATGCATCGCGTTCCGTATGTCTCACTCGGACGACAAGGAATGGCAGCGTACGGAGTTCTGGTCCAACATGCTCAAGCTGGAATCCGAAAACGGTAGCCCGGAGGGGTTCGAATGGCAGCGCGATGACGGACTGTGGGTTCACGACGAACCGCTGAACGAATACCCCAGGGTCACAGCTGAATCGGGTAGCGGCGTCGTGCAGATTCACCGATTCGACCGCTTACTCTCGGATGGCACAGAGACTCCGATGATCGGCGTCGAGGCCCCGCACGGTGAGTTAACCTACGACGAGGTTCACACGCTGATCGATCAACTCAAAGACGCCGCGCGATCCATGGTTGCAGCCGAGGACGTGAAGTGACGTGGACACTGCTGCAAAGCAACTCGCGCGGAGGCGTGAGGCCTCCAGGCGGGTTCCGCCTCTCGATTGTGGTTGCCCTGATCCGTGGCCCTGCAAATGCTCGGTTCCGCCGCTGAGTGACCGGGTGGCCGACAGTTGGCGCGATGCCGCCGCTCACATCCTGTTCACCGGTAAGTGCCCGATCGTCCCGTTCGAGGTGCTTCGTGCGCTGTATCGCAGGGGCGGGGAAGACCGCGGCATTGCGGTGGAGATCTTTCATCGAAGTGGAGGGGTAATTGCGTGAGCATTCCGTACGGCCAGGACTACCCCGAACCGGAGTGGCCTGACGGCCCACCTGACGACAATGTTCCGGCCGAGCTCAAACCTGCGCCGTCGATCGGGCAGCGTCATCCGGTGCTCGACTGGGGGCGTGTCTTTGAAGGTGCTCCTGAGGACGTGCAGTGGTTGGTCCCCGACGTCATTGCCCGGGGGCGGGCGTATTCGATCGTGGCGACGGCGAAGGCCGGCAAGTCGCTACTCATGCTCGACATCGCGGCCTCTCTCTCGACGGGCCGGCCGGTGCTCGGTAACCGCAAACGCAAGCCTGAGCGCGTGCTGTATGTCGATCTGGAGAACTCGCAGGACGACATTGCAGACCGCTTGCGTGATATGGACTATCGGCCCCAGCAGCTCGACAACCTCCGGTATCTGTCGTTCCCGACACTGCCGACTCTCGACTCCGAAGCCGGAGGCCGCGAGTTGGCGGAGTTGGCAGAGCTGCACGACGCATCACTGGTCATCATCGACACGCTGTCCAGAGTTGTGCGTGGGGATGAGAACTCGGCAGACACGTACCGGAATCTGTACCGCTATGCGCTGGCTCCGCTCAAAGCTCAACGTCGCGCAGTGGTGCGACTTGACCACACAGGCAAAGACGGCGCAGCCGGCGCGCGTGGATCGTCGGCGAAGAACGATGACGTCGATGCTGTCTGGCTGCTGTCACAGCAGGTTGAAAAGGGTGGTCTTGCTCGTGTCGGATTGAAGCTCGAGCGTCAGCGCGGCAACGCTCATCCCGAGCGCGTGAAGATCTTGCGTGAGGTCGATCCGATCCTGCGCCACGTCGCGATCGAGGATGAACCGCCTCTCGGCGACCAACTCCGAATTCAGGAAACGATGGCCGAAATGGCTCGGCTCAAACTCGATCCCGAGACGGGCGGGAAGCGGGCACGCACCGCCCTTCGGGCAGCCGGCTTCAAGGTGCGCAACGACATCGTTGTCGCCGCAGTCAAGGCTCGCAAGAAGGCTGCCGAAGGGGTCGACGATCGTCCGATACCCGAGTTGGCGGCCTTCTGATGAAAATAGCAGGTCACGCCATTGTTGGTTTCAATGTGCCTGGTCAGAGGGTGTCCCCGATTTGGCGGGGACACCCTGAAATCGGGAACACCCGAGGTGTTCGGGGACACCCTGTTTTTCGCACCTCCACGAAGAAGGAAGAGCCAGCTCAGAGGGTGTCCCCGCGATTTGGGGACACCTTGGGGACACCTTGCAGCCAGAGCGCCGCCGAGGGTGTCCCCGCACACCCCCCTCTCTTAAAGAGGGGGTGCGGGACCCACGTCGGCTCAGCTGCACACAGAAAGCGAAACACGATGAACTCAGTGGACTGCGCGAGAAGTGGGAATGCACCAAGGATTCTCGCTGGAGTCACAGCCGTCGAACGCGTGCTCTCGGACGGGCGATGGCAGACCAAGAGCGTGGTCCTCGACGCGATCGTCGCGACAGGTCTTGCGAAGAAGACTGCCGACGCGATCATCCGGGATGGCTCGATGTCATCGCCGCCGCTCTTGGTCCGTCGAGGTGCCTGGGATCGACGGGAATGCAGACTCGCATGGGGATAGTCAAGCCGCCGACGGAAGAGCAGATCGCGGAAACCGTCGCAGACCTCGATCGGTTGCGTGTCCCAGTCACGGCCACCCGCGCCGAGGCGCTCCAGGCATTGCGGAACGCGAAGTGCAGTGTGGGCACCGATCGTCTGCGCTTGGCGACGAACCAACGGAAGGCGGCTGCTGGGCTGACGCCACGCAACAGCGATCCCGCGAAACCGAAACAGGTCAAGCGCACGAGCACACGGTCAGACCCGCATCCACAGAGACGCACGTCCATCGCACTACTCGCGCTTTCGTCCCTCGCGGATCCTCGTCTCTTCGGTGCGGCGTGCGTCGGGTCTCACGAACTGTTCGACGCCGAACTCGATGGTGAGCAGCGAGTCGACAGAGATGCCCGCCATGATCGCGCAATACAGATCTGCGACCGCTGCCTCGTCTACGAAGCCTGCGATCGCGCTGCGGCAGAGAACCGAGCTTCGGTTGCCGGTGTCTGGGCCGGCCGGGTGCGAACGAAATCCTCATCAATGGAAGGCAACAACTCATGAAGGCCGAACGCTTCTGGGAACGCCCACAGGCCCCGAAAGAAGAGCAGATAGAACGGTGGCAGCCATTGCCGGCCGATTCGGCGCACCCCGGACTCGACGACGAGGGCCGCATCGGGATCGAGCGGCACTGGCACGCGTGGAATCACGACCAGCTCGACGAGTTGCAGACGATCGCTGTCACTGCCGTCTTCCAGAACGGTGCCGGCGGCAGTGTCGAACTCGGACCGTGGTCGATGGACCCACACGACGCCCGAATGTTGGCGCAAAGCCTGACGATGCTTGCCGACGCTGCAGAACCGGATGGTGAGATGTCGTGAGCCACTCGAAGCAAACCGTGCGCGTGATCCACCGTCCGACGAGACCGCTTCAAATCGTGGTTCGCAGCGGCCGAGCTGAGTTGTCGCTCACGTACACCGAAGCGATCGCGCTGGCGGATCGATTGGTGGATACCGTCGAGCGCAAGCAGGGGCAGGGGCGATCATGACCGCCATTCCTGCACAGATCCTCGATAGGGCCGTCATCCTGCAGGGGCCAGCGATCGAGGCATGTCTGTACGCCGCGGAGGCGGCGCAACGAGCGCGCGTCCGTGCTGGTCATGCACCCAGCCGAGACCTGTACACGCTCGCTGTGCTGTGTCGGGCTGCGGCCGGGTCCGGACAGACGGACATCGATTCGTCGCCCGCGGTGCAGGATTCGGGAATCGATCCGATCGACGTACGTCAAGCCGCGGCGATCCTCGGGCTGTCATCACGACAGACCAGACGTATCGCAGAAGATCTCGACGGCCGGATCGTTGGTGGTCGCTGGATGTTCGAGCGTCACACCGTCACCGAGTTCGCGCGCACACAGAAGAAGGAGGGATAAAGGCTCATGCCTACCAGAAACGAAGTAATTCAGTATCTTTCGTCACTAACCGATGACGAATTCGCGGAAGTTCTACGTGAAGCACGCAATACCCCCGTTGCCACCCGGTCGCGTCCGGGAGTCGACAGGATGGCGCAAGGCCTGGCCGATCAGTACTCACGAGATGAGAGACGGAAATGACGGACGAGCGCGAAAGGGTCTGGGCTACCGGCTACCTCACCCACGAGGCGGGGGCGGAGGCGGCTGCCGCCCGCGACGGGGCCCGCAAAGCTGCAACAATCGTCAAAGATGCACTTGCACAGCAGCCCTGGGTTGAAGCATTGATCGAATATGCGATTGCCCAAAAGCGTTCCGACATTGTGTTCAAGCGCATCGAGCGCGCACACATGGCACTTGGAACTGAACCGCCGCGACCGCCGAATGTACCGCTTTCCATCGCTGACTGGCGTGACGGAGTTCCGTCACCCGGCTTCCTGATTCGCCCTTTGATCGATCTGATAGACGATGCCGCAGATGTGCGCGCGGCCGAACTGATCGCAGAGCGAGACGCGGAAGTTGACGCAATCATCAGCGATGATGACGCGATTGCCCGATCAAGTGAACGCAACGAAGCAGACCTTGAACGCGCCGCAATCGATCCAGCTTTCGCCGTCAGCGTTGGCACATCAAGCGATCGCATCGAGGTTCGCACCGTCGACATCGACGGTGTTCCGCACACGGTGCATCGAAATATCGACACCCTGGAGCAGGTAGCAGTCGGCCCCGACGGGAAAGTACACAAACGGCCGACGGTGTGGCGTTCCCCGCTCGACTCGCCGCCAGACTGGACGCAACTGGGATAGGCGAACGTATCCAGGTAGGGCGTCAAAGTCACCGACTCGATACCGGCCTAACAAGGTCGAGCGAGGTCGAGAATCGGAATCCATGGCAGACGGCCAGGGCGACAACCGTCCAAGGCGATGAGCTCGCCAGCGCCCCACAGTTGCGAGGGTCGGGACCTGTTGGTTCCGACCCTCGTCAGCTCTAACGAAGGGGGAGGGGTAACCCCCTTTTCGACTTCAAAAGTCACAACACGGCGAGGTGTTCGATACCCCCCCGACTTTTTCCACACGCTGAGGTCAGCAAACTCGTGCACCTCGAGGCGGAACGACCGAGGCCACACCCAGTGTTTGACGACAACATGAAGTCCCACGAAACGCTGCCCCCAGCGAAAGCCCCCGCGTCTGCGTCAACAGACCGGGGGCGAGGCCGACATTCCATGGAATCGGCGGAACAACGATAACCGGAACGCACGTCGGCCCCACGTGCACCCCGACTCAACCGAGTCGGGGTGCACGTGGCATCTGCACCGCCCCTCGAAAATTACGAACGGGTGGAGGTGGCCCTGACTGTCGCGCTCGTCAGGAGAATTTTTTACAGATCCGAAGCCTCTGCGCAAACGGCCCTTTACTGCTGGTCAGGCGGAGAATCGTGTGATTTGCGAGATCGCGCAGTGCGGAAGGCTCGACTGACCGCGAGAACGACGACCACACAGTCGCGAAGTGTGCGGGATGACTCGGTGAAAGCCTGAATGAATGCGAGAAGTTCCAGCATCGTCGGACGACCTCCAGGATGGAAGGTGACGCCCGGCCCGAGGCCAGCAGCAGATTTAGTCACAACCTACCGGGAAATTGGTGCGCGCCTCGCATGTCGGTGTCGCCAGGTAACCTGGCGCATTCAACCTGGCTGAGGGAGATTTCCCAAGATGCCGGGTTATCGCATACATTGGCGGTACAGTCAAATGTGCCTGTGGAATAATCTGTGGATAAGTCGCAGTTTCATGTTGATGAGCCGTGAGGGAGGTCTTCAATGTTGGTCTGGCAAGAAGCTCGCCGGCAAGCGCGAGCACTCGTTGAAGAAGGTCAACTTGCGGGCGATCCGTACAAGCTCTGCCGGCGGTACGGGATTGATGTCCGTGTCGGCAAGCTGCCCGCCGACGTCTCGGGAATGATCATCAAGGAAGCAGGTCGTGACGCCGAGATACTGCTGTCGCAGGATGACTCGCAGAATCGGCGTCGGTTCACTTGCGCCCACGAACTAGGCCACTACATCGAGCGCACCGCTGTCGCAGGTGACAAGGATTTCTCCTTCCGCGACCTCCGCTCGCCCGGGAACTACGACCTACACGAGTTCTTTGCCGATGAGTTTGCTGGCGAGTTGTTGATGCCTGCTCGTACATTTGGCAGGGATCTGAGGGATGGTGTGCCGATCTCATCACTCGCGCTCAAGTATGGAGTGACCATTTCCGCGGCCGAGAAGCGCAAAGAGCGACTTGAGAAGTTCTCCGAGCCGCTGGCCGAGAGTTCAGGTAAGTAATCGGTCGGTGAAACTTCCCCGATTGCTGCGGCGACGGTCTGGCGCTGCTGCGGAAGATCAACAAGATCAAATCATGCTGCCAGTTTTGCCTATCAGCGCAGAGGAATCAGCGCTGGACTTGCTTGCTGCGATGGATACGTCAGTTCTTGAGAGGTCTAATGTTCACGTCGCCAATCGGGACCGAAGGACGGCGAAGGGCTTCGAAGATATAGAGAAGGATCGCCTTCAGCAAGCGACAAAGTTGCGTCCGTGGTTCTTCGGTCTTGCAGCGGTGCTTGCTGCAGTTGCTGTCGGTACAAGCTCCGCGATGGTTTGTGGAGTCGTATTCGGTGGCCGGCAAATCAGCGACGCCTTGGGTGTTGCGTTCATCAGCAGCCTTGCGGTCGAGACGCTGGGAATCTTGACGATTGTTGGAACGTATCTTTTCTCTCATTCGGTAGCGAAGAATGGCGGGGCAAAGCCTCCAGAGGAGAACGAATCACCGCTCTGAAACTTTGGAATGCCCTTCGGTGCACCCGTCGGCCCCAATTTCGTCACCCGCCCAGGGTGCAACTGTCGTTCAGGTTGTCCGAGTAATTTTCATGATAGCTAGGTCACTCTTTCGCGGAATACCATCTCGCGTTCGCATTACTTACCTACTCTGCTGGGCATGAGCGCATTTCGAGTACATTTCATCAAGCCTGGCAGTCGAGGGATCTCCTTTCATCGCTATCCCGAAGCGAAGAAGTTTCAGTTGGCCACAGATGGAGGCCTCTTTGTCTTGGATTCGTCAGGGAAGGGCATCGGCGTCTACGCGCCAGGAAACTGGACTGACGCATACTTTGAGGACTCCATCGGAGAACCTGAACAGGGCTAGCCCTGGCCAACCACTCGCGTGACGCTGGTGCCGGCGGGGCAACCACTGCTGTTACGGCTGTGGCTCGCTGATCTTCCGCACTGTCACCGGCCCACATTTCGACGCCCACTCGGCGTTCTCCCGCTTCATTCGCGCGACCCTCGACTCGTAGGGCACTTCCTGCAAGCGGGACTTCGGAGGCATTCGCTGATGCCAGTCGGAATTGTCTTCCATGCGATCGATTGTGCCAGCGTTTTCGTGGCCACATTTTGGCCACACTTCACCCCAAAACCGGGTGATTCAACGTTATCTCCGATGATGTATTCGGGCAGTTCAGGCGGCATTTACGCCCCTGGCCTGGTGGCCAATTAGGGTTCAAATCCCTCCGCCACCGCCAAAGCTCCTCACCTGTTCACGCAGGTGGGGAGCTTTTTTGTGTGGTAAACCTGGCGTGCGAGCGCTGCCGACCGTCAGGACGGACACGCTCCGACTGGACCATCGGACGACCGGCCAGTCCGCCATTCGGACGAGGACAGCGCTGGACTTCGGAGGAGATCGGAAGCTGCACTAAGTCTTATGGGGGAGGGGCCGTCCTCCGGTGGACATTCACAGGTTGACGAAGTTCAGGAGCGGCGAGCGATCCACTCTGCAGCGGCGGCATCGATGTCCTGCTTCAGCTTCTCGAAGAACGAGGGTGGCGGGGTAGGGATCAAATCTGCTGCGGTAGTGAGGGATCGACTGAGGGCGATCCGACGCTCGCGTAACTCGTCGTCGGTCAGGAGCGTCAGGTCCGCCATTGCGAGCCCCCCCGATCGGTGTGATTCGTGTTTCGGGCAGACCGTGCGCATCGGGATCGATGCATGATTCGATGCGCACGGCCCAGGCACTCCAGGCTGGGGGCCGGAGTGCAAAACCACTTTACCAAATGATTACTAATGGCTGCGGGTGTGCCCGCTTTCGGTGTTCGTGGAGCGCTTTCACAGGGTTCTCCCAGGTCGTAAGTCCTGACAATCGTTGAAGCTGCAACTATCGTCGAACCCATGAAAAAGATCTGGTGGATCGGCGGAGCAGTAGTTGTGGTCGTACTCGCCCTGCTTGTGGGGCCGTGGGCGTACGGGAAATTCATCGCTGAAGACGATGCGCCGGCGGCCGTGGTATCCACTCAGGGCGCAGAAGCGGCGTCCGGATCGATCGACGGGCAGTGGACCGTCGTCGCCGGGCAGGGGGGCAACCAGACGGCAGCGGGATACACCGTGCACGAGATTCTGAACGGATCGAGTGTGACCGTCGTCGGAACCACCGGCGAGGTGAGCGGAAACGCGGTTGTCGAGGGTGAAAAGCTCACTTCAGGCGAAGTGACGGTGCAGGTGGCAAGCATCAAGACCGACTCGGATCGGCGCGACGGCCAGTTCACGGGCAATGTGATGGATACCAGCACGTATCCGACGGCGACGTTCACGATCGACTCGCCGGTGGACTTGGCTGCTGTGCCGACGGACGGAACAACGGCGACGGTCACGGTGTCTGGCACCTTGACACTCAAAGGTCAGTCCAAGCCGGTGTCGGTCGACATGACCGTGCTGCATTCGGGTGATTCGCTGATCGCATCGGGCTCGATTCCGGTCACCTGGACCGATTTCGGAGTTGAACCCCCGTCCCTCGGTTTTGTCACCGTCGACGCCAGTGGATCGGTGGACTTCCTCGTCTCACTCGCCGCGAGCTGAATTACGTCTACCCGATTCGCACTGCTTCGGGGCGGGCAGGGAAGATTAAGGACATGACCTTCCTTTCTTGTTGTCCGTTCCGAAGGCAGTGTGCGATTTCTGCCCGGACGGAATGAACAGGTGATGCCCCGGTGGAGACCGTTCCGAACGGGTGAAGACCCCGATCCACGGTTCACTCTCGCCAATGAGCGGACGTATCTGGCCTGGATCCGCACGGCGACGGCCTTTGTCGCGTCGGGCGTCGGACTCGAAGCGTTCGGCGGCGACATTCTCAACCCGACGGTTCGTGCCGGCTTGGCCGCGTTGTTACTCGTCGGAGGCGCTCTGATCGCCATCACTTCTTTTGTTCACTGGATCAGTGCCGAGCGAGCGCTGCGTGCTGAGCGCTCGTTGCCGGTACCGCTGATGGCGCCGGTGGTCGGCATCGTGCTGGTGATCTGCGCGACCGTCCTGGTGGTCGAGGTCGTGAACTGATTGACCGCGCTGGAACCGTCGGAAGGTGTCAAGCCTCCGGACAAGGGCTTGCAGTCCGAGCGCACATCGCTCTCGTTCGTACGGACGAGTCTGTCGATCCTCGGCTTGTCTGCCGCCTGTTTGAGATGGTTGCCGCCGTTCGGTTCGCTAGCACTGATCGGCCCGTCCCTCGCTGCCGTGCTTGTCGTCGCGGTGACGGTCTACGAACGTCGGTCGCGGCCCAGGCGGTTGGCCCAGTTCTCAGCCGAAAAGGCAACGCCAGCTTTGGGTATGGGTGCAGCTCTCGCGGTCGCCCTGCTCCTGCTCAGTGCGACGGGGCTGGGGATTCTGCTGAAGTAACCTCGGCTTTGGGTGCCCAGCCGGGTGGGCCGAACACGTAGCCTGCGCGCTGGCGCCACGACTTCGACGCTTTCCAGTCGCGAGCGATGGCAGCGTATTCGCGTGTTTGGAGCTTCCAGATGTTGTACGTTCCGACCGGCGTCGTGAGTCCGTAGGTGGGCCGGTGGGTTTCGGCCGCGAAGGTTCCGAACATCCGGTCCCAGATGATGAGAATTCCGGCGTAGTTGCGGTCGAGGTACTCGGCGTCGGAGCCGTGGTGGACGCGATGGTGTGACGGCGTGTTGAAGATGAATTCGATGGGCCGCCAAAGTTTTCCGACACGTTCGGTGTGGACGAAGAACTGGTAGACGAGGCTGACGGAGAAGCCGACGAACACCATCCACGGCGGAATCCCGAGGAACGGCAACGGCAACCACATGATGATCTCACCGCTGTTGTTCCACTTCTGCCGCAGTGCGGTGCTGAAGTTGAAGTACTCACTCGAATGGTGAGCCTGGTGTGTGGCCCAGATGACCCGAACTCGGTGCGCGATGCGGTGATACGCGTAATAGAGGACGTCGATTCCGAGCAGCAGGATCACCCAGGTGTACCAGGCCGTCGGCGAGAGGTGCCACGGAGCGAGGTACACCCAGATTGCGGAATAGCCGATCAGCGCCAGCACTTTCCAGAAGGTGCTCGTTGCGATCGACACGAGTCCGAGCAGAACGCTGGTTCTGGCGTCGACGCTTCGGTAGCCACCTTCCGCGGGTCGTGCGCGTCCGTCGGCGTCGTCGGGATGATCCTCGAGAGCGCGGGCCGCGAACCATTCGATTGCCAGGAAGATGACAAACGCGGGGATTGCGAGCGTGACTGGATCATGGAGCGGTTCGAGAAGTGACTTCCATGATTCGAGAAGGGTTTCCCACACGCGATTTGTCCTGTTCTCTAGCTTCGATCGTTACATCATGCATCAAAATGTAACGTCACGGAACCCTTTGCGGCGAAGAACTCGCAGGTTTGTTGCGACTATTCATAGAACGATGGTAGGAATTGCCGGTGCATATCACCGCGAAGGTGGACTACGCCGTGCGGACTCTGGTCGAGCTCGCGGCAGTAGGTCCTGACCCGGCCAAGGCAGAGTTTCTCGCCAAATCCCAGGTCATACCCCACAAGTTCCTGGAAGCGGTGCTCTCGGACCTGCGGCGCGGCGGCTTGGTCAACAGCCGTCGAGGCCCGGACGGGGGATACTGGCTCGCTCGGTCCGCGGACGAGATCACGATTGCCGACGTCATACGAGCCGTCGAAGGACCGCTTGCTTCGATTCGGGGTCAGCGACCGGAAGACGTCGACTACGGGGGGCCGGCGACGCCCCTCAAGGAGGTGTGGATTGCAGTGCGCGTCAACCTCCGTGCTGTGCTCGAAAATGTCACACTCACCGATGTTGCAGGTGGGGAGTTGCCCGAATTCATTCACGAACTGACGGCAGATCCCGAGGCGTGGAATCGGCGCTGATACAGCCCGGTTTCAGTGTGCCCGTCGACGTGGAACAGTCATAGGAGCAGTGTTCGCAGTGTTGCCTCCCGCGGATTTTGCGTCGTACATCAGATGATCGGCCGCAACGATTGCTCGGGAGAACTCGTTGTAGTCGAACTCTTCCTGATGCGGGATGAAAGGTAGCGTCGCTGCTCCGACGCTGACCGTGGCCAAGGGGTCGTCGGAAGCGTTCACGACGGCTTTGGGCAGTGTCGCGATTCTTTTGCGAAGTCCGTACGGGGTGCCGATCATCACAACGGTGAACTCCTCGCCGCCGGTGCGCGCGGCGTAGCCGAAACCGTTCACATGCTCCTGCAGGCGCGTTCCTGTCCGGATGATGACGGCGTCACCGACTTCGTGACCGAAGGTGTCGTTCACAGCCTTGAACTTGTCGATGTCGACGACGGCAACAGCAATGTCGGCACGATTTGCCGACGCGACCGACCAGATACGCTCCGACATGTCCCACAGCCCTCGCCGGTTCAGGAGTCCGGTGAGTACATCCACCTTGGATCCCGTTGCGCGCGAGAGTAATTGCCGCCAGGTGAATTGAATGGTGGCCGGAATGAAGATCACGGCACACAGTACGACGTCGGTGCGTGCAATCACGCTGGTTGCCGAGTAGTCGCCGTTCGTCAGGCCGAGCACGGTCAGGGCGATGACAAACGTCGTGGCAAAGGCGAGGTGGAATGCCAGCCAGCGGCGGTCGAGAAAATAGGTGAAGTAGGCGCCGGTGGCCACAAAGAGTGCCGCGCCGAAAAGGGCGGCGTTATGGCTGGTGAAGGTGATGAGAATCGAGGCAGTTCCGAGATCCGCCCACAGACCGTAGAGCTTGAGCATGCGTGAACCTCTGATTCGGCCGACAAACCAGAGAATCGTGGGGATCAGGTTGACGGTCGCAATGCCGACGAGCCAACTGCGCGCAAACGGTCCGTCCGGGCCCTCTCCGCTGAGGAGAAACAGGAACGCCACGATCGAGAAATTGAGTGAGCAGAATCCGATGGTGAGACGGACGAGACGTAGTACGGAGCCTCGTCCGGACTTCGATCCCCACAGCATTACCGTGGACGAAACCGGCCAGGTATGCAGGAGCGGGTCCATCAGATTCCTTCGCCGAGCACATTGCGGTTAATTCACCGCAAAGTATGTCAGGCCATGTTGATTCACGCGTCAACTTGGCAGTGGGAGTCACGCCGTGGAGCCGCTCACAACTCTCTCTGTCGCGCTGTTCAGGCATTTGCCGTGCGTGAGTGTGAGGTACGCCTCGAGTTTCCGCGCTGTGTGTTCGATCGCACAATATTGCAGACCTCTGCAAAGTTGCAGAGCTCTGCAAGTTGGGTACCGTGTTGGAGTGATCATCGAACAAGGCCTTCGCGACCGCAAGAAGGCAGCAACCCGTGCCGCACTCAGTGGCGCGGCAGCACGGCTCGCTCGTGCGCTGGGGATCGAATGCGTCACCGCTGACGCGATCGCCTCCGAGGCCGGAGTGTCGACGAGGACGTTCCACAACTACTTCTCCAGCAAGGAGGAGGCAGTGCTCGCCAGTTTCGAGGAATCGGTGAACCTGTGGATCGAGGCGCT
Source organism: Rhodococcus sp. AQ5-07 (assembly GCF_009707305.1). Classification (NCBI taxonomy): domain Bacteria; kingdom Bacillati; phylum Actinomycetota; class Actinomycetes; order Mycobacteriales; family Nocardiaceae; genus Rhodococcus; species Rhodococcus sp. AQ5-07. Next base: position 5,150,648 of record NZ_CP046099.1, read on the forward strand.
TGCGTCGCGGCCCGCGGACGAACCAATTCTCGACGTCCTCGAAGAACTTGTGGTCGAAATCGTGAACGACTCAGGTCCGAGTGGGAGTGAGAAGGCAAGTATCTGGCTGCTGTCGGATTCGAGTCCCGCGCTCTACCGGGATGCCGCAGACATGCATCAGCGGATCAACCGTGCAGTCGTTCAGGCATTGGCGGAACGCACCGGTACCGACGCCGAGAAGGACCTGTACCCGACGCTCCTCCTGGGAGCGGTGGGCGGAGCCGCTAAATCGGTGATCGACGTCTGGACTGGCGGAAAGTCGGAGGCTTCCAGTCCGGAGGAGTTGGTTCACGACGCTTTTCGGCAGATTCGTGCCGGATTGCCCGCCCCTGAGATGTCGCGTCCCTGAGATGTCCCGTCTCTGAGCCCCACACGTAATACCTGTCCACGTACACGCACCGAAACAGCAAGGAGCCCGTCGTGGCCACCTATCTTTATCGGATCGGCAAGTTCGCCTACCGGCGAAAAGGCGCGGTCCTCAGCGTTTGGCTGATAATCCTGGTCCTGATGGGCGTCGGGGCAGCCACTCTGTCCGGCCCCACCAAGGATTCGTTCTCCATTCCGGGAACCCCGGCACAGCAGGCGCAAGACCTGATGGCGGAGCGTTTTCCCGACGCGCCCAACCCGATGGATTCGCTGAGCGCACGATACGTAGTGCAAGCTCCGGCGGGCACGACGCTGGCCGATCCGGCGAACGTCAAGGCCATGGACGAGATGCTCGAGAGTATCCGTGGCATCGACAAGGTCGCCGACTCCGCCAAGGTGGACCCGGCGACTGCCACTCCGGAACAGGCCGCGAAGGCGTTGGTCAATCCGGTTACCGGCAACGACTCCATGGTTGCGATGTTCAAGGAAAAGGCTGCTGCGGCTGGAACTTCCGAGACGCAGGCCGTGGACGACGCGCGCGCGTTGTCGCCGCTCAGTGCCGACGGCACGGTCGGGTACGTCGAGGTTCCGTTCAGCGGTGACTTCGCCGATCTCGATCAGGCGTTACGTGATTCGATCAACTCCGCAGCTGATGTCGGTCGGGCCGAGGGACTCAACGTCCAGGTCAGTGGTTCTGCTGCACAGGAAGCGGAGATGCCCGGTGGTGTCACCGAGCTGATCGGTATCGCCGTTGCCGCTGTCGTTCTGGCCATCACCTTCGGTTCGCTTGTGGCCGCGGGGCTTCCGCTCCTCACCGCGATCATCGGTATCGCTATCGGCAGCCTTGGAATCACGGTTGCCACCGGATTCATGGATCTCAGTTCGATGACTCCGACGCTGGCGATCATGATCGGTCTGGCCGTGGCGATCGACTACTCGCTGTTCATCATGTCCAGGTTCAGGCATGAGCTCACCCTCACCGACAACCGTGCCGAAGCAGCAGGTCGCGCCGTCGGAACCGCCGGTTCCGCAGTGGTATTCGCCGGTTTGACAGTCATCATCGCGCTCGTTGCCTTGCGTGTCGTCGGTATCCCGTTCCTCTCGGACATGGGTGCGGCAGCGGCCTTCACGGTGCTGATCGCGGTCCTGATCGCATTGACCTTGCTGCCCGCGATCCTGGGTATGTTCGGGCGCAAGGCTTTTGCCGGCAAGATTCCCTTCCTCAGCAAGCGTGCGGAGGAGTCCGAAAACGATGATTCGGGCAAGCCGAAGTTGGCTCTGCGCTTCATCACCGCCGTCGTTCGTCGTCCGCTCGTGCCGCTGATCGGTGGAGTAGTCCTTCTGGGCGCATTGGCTCTGCCCGCAACGGGATTGAGCCTGGCATTGCCGTCGGAGGCCACCGGTGACCCGGCGACCAGTGCGCGTCAGGCGTACGACCTGATCGACGAGGGCTTCGGTGACGGCCGCAACGGACCGCTGATCGCGGTTGTCGACGCCAAGGATGCCAGCGTCCCCGCCGGGGAGGCCTTTGCGGAGGTCGTCTCGACCATCTCGAGCTTCGGTGACGTCCAGAACGCACAGGTCGTCGGAGTCAACGAGGCCGGCAACACCGCGCAGGTACTGATCACTCCGAAGAGCGGACCGACCGATCCGGCCACGATGGATCTGGTGGGCAGCCTCCGCGGAGCAGAAGCGGGACTCAACGATTCGATCGGCGTCAGCTACGGCATCACCGGTCAGACCGCACTCGAAGGCGACGTCTCGGACACGCTGAAGGATGCATTGGTGCCCTACCTTGCCGTAGTGGTCGGCCTTGCATTCATTCTGTTGCTCTTGGTGTTCCGTTCGATCCTGGTTCCGCTGACGGCGACGCTCGGCTTCCTGCTCAGCGTGCTCGCGACATTCGGTGCGACGGTGGCGATCTTCCAGCACGGTTGGTTGGGCATCATCTCGAACCCACAACCGCTCGTGAGTTTCATGCCGATCTTCCTGATCGGCGTGGTGTTCGGGTTGGCGATGGACTACCAGGTGTTCCTCGTGACGCGTATGCGTGAGGAGTACGTCCACGGTGCGAGCGCGAAGGAGGCCGTGACCATCGGCTTCAATCACGGTGCCCGCGTGGTCAGTGCGGCCGCGGTCATCATGATCTCCGTGTTCGGTGCCTTCATCGCGGAACCGAACTCGTTCATCAAGTCGATCGGATTCGCGCTCGCCGCGGCGGTGTTCTTCGACGCCTTCATCGTGCGCATGGTGATCATCCCGTCCGTCATGGCACTGCTCGGCGACAAGGCGTGGTGGCTGCCGAAGTGGCTGGACAAGATTCTGCCGAACGTCGACATCGAGGGTGAGAAGCTCAGCAAGGCCCTCCGTGACGAGAAGGAAGCGGAACTGCAGTCCGCATCTGCTTGATCTCTGCTGTGCGCCTTTATTAACCCCCCGCGGTTAATAAAGGCGCACAGCTGTTTTTGTGTATCGAAATATCCAGCGGCACATGTCGGCCAGGATTGGTAACCTTCGCTCACTATGCTGATCAGGCTGCTGCGCACTTATCTGACGCCGTACCGGGGTGAACTCACGGGCGTTGTCGTCCTGCAGTTTATTTCGACTATGGCGGCCCTTTACCTTCCGAGTCTCAACGCCGACATCATCGACAACGGCGTGACCAAAGGCGACACCGGCTACATCCTCTCCACCGGCGGGATGATGCTGATGGTCACGCTGACGCAGATCCTGTGCTCGGTGGGTGCCGTCTTCTTCGGAGCGCGAGTCGCCATGGGCGTCGGGCGCGACCTCCGAGCGTCGGTGCTGCATCAGGTCGGGACGTTCTCGGCCAGGGAAGTCGGGCACTTCGGTGCGCCTTCGCTGATCACCCGCAATACCAACGACGTCCAGCAAGTACAGATGATGGTCGTGATGAGTTGCACCATCCTCGTCATGGCTCCGATCATGTGTATCGGCGGCATCATCATGGCTCTACGACAGGACCTGAATCTTTCCTGGATCCTCGGGATCAGCGTCCCGCTCCTCGTAGTCTCGATGGGTTTCCTGATTGCCCGGATGGTCCCCGGATTCCGGGTCATGCAGGGCCGCCTCGACGCCGTCAACCGTGTTCTTCGCGAACAGATCACGGGCATCCGCGTCGTCCGAGCGTTTGTACGGGAACCGTACGAGGTAGAGCGTTTCGGCGACGCCAACCGCGAACTGACGGAGACTGCACTCGGCGTCGGCCGCCTCATGGCACTGATGTTCCCGCTCGTGATGCTGATCAGCAATGTCACCAGCGTCGCGGTCATCTGGTTCGGTGGCCATCAGATCAACGAGGGCTCGATGCAGATCGGCTCGCTCACCGCGATGCTCAGCTACATCATGCAGATCCTGATGGCCGTCATGATGGCCACCTTCATGGCGGTGATGCTGCCGCGTGCGTCGGTGTGCGCCGAACGTATCTCCGAGGTACTCGACACCGATTCCTCGGTGATTCCGCCCGAGAATCCGGTCCTGGAGTTGAAGGACCCGGGCGTCGTCGAGCTTCGTGGGGCTCAGTTCCAGTTCCCCGGAGCCGAGGAGCCAGTGTTGCGCGACATCACCTTCCGCGCCGAACCAGGCAAGACGACGGCGATCATCGGCGGCACCGGTTCGGGAAAGACCACTCTGCTCAACCTGATTCCACGTTTGATCGACTCCACCTCCGGATCGGTATCGGTGGGCGGCGTCGACGTCCGCGACATCGACACGGAGCTGCTCTGCTCGGTGATCGGTCTGGTCCCGCAGAAGCCGTATCTGTTCTCCGGCACTGTCGCCACCAATCTCCGCTACGGAAACCCCGAAGCTACCGACGAATGGCTGTGGGAGTGCCTCGAGATCGCCCAAGCTGCCGACTTCGTCCGCGCCATGCCAGAAGGCCTGGACACACCGGTGGCACAAGGCGGTACGACGGTATCGGGCGGTCAGCGTCAGAGACTCGCCATCGCGAGAGCGTTGGTGCGTAAGCCGCAGATCTATCTGTTCGACGATTCCTTCTCGGCACTCGACCTCACTACCGACGCACGGCTGCGTGCGGCGCTCCGGCCGGTCACGCAGAACGCCTGCATAGTCGTTGTCGCGCAGCGTATCTCCACTATCGTCGAGGCCGATCAGATCATCGTGCTCGACGACGGCGCCATCGTGGGGATCGGCACGCACGACGAACTCGTGGTCAGTTGTCCCACCTACGGCGAAATCGTCGCCTCTCAGCTAGCCGTACAGGACGCATCATGAGTAATCGACCGACTTCCTCGCCTCCCATCGGCCCGCCCGGCGGCGGCGATCCCACCAAGAAGGCCATGAACTTCGGCCCTTCGCTCAAGCGTCTCCTCGGTCGCTTGAGCCCGGACAAGCCGATCGTCATCCTGATCTTCGCTTTGGTGACGGCAAGCGTCGTACTTTCCTCGATCGCGCCGAAGATCCTGGGAAACGCCACCAATCTGATCTTCGACGGCATCGTCAGTAAGCAACTCCAGCCGGGGACGACAAAGGAACAGGCTGTCGAAGGATTGCGCGCTTCGGGGCAGGGTCAACTCGCCGACATGGTGTCCGGCATGGCCGTTGTGCCCGGAACCGGAATCGATTTCGACGCCGTCGGCAAGGTCTTGATGATCGTGCTGCTGCTGTTCGTCTGCGCGTCGCTGTTCAGTTGGCTGCAGGCGTATCTGCTCAACATCGTTGTGCAACGGACCGTTCGTCGGCTGCGTGAGGACGTCGAACAGAAGATTCATCGACTTCCCTTGCGGTACTTCGATACCCATGCCCGCGGTGACGTACTCTCGCGCGTGACCAATGACATCGATAATGTCGCGCAGAGCTTGCAGCAGACGCTCAGCCAGTTGGTCATGTCGGTGATGACCGTCCTGGGCATTCTGGTGATGATGCTGTGGATCTCACCGTTGCTCGCCCTGATTGCAGTGGCAACTGTTCCGCTGTCGATCATGGTCACGGCGTTCATCGCGAAACGTTCGCAGAAGCACTTCGTCGCGCAGTGGAAGAGCACCGGCGGAATCAATGCACAGGTCGAGGAAGCATTCAGCGGTCACGAGTTGGTCAAGGTGTTCGGCCGCCAGCAGGAGGTCGAGGAGCGCTTCCGCAAGCAGAACGAGGATCTGTACGAGTCGAGTTTCAAGGCGCAGTTCATCTCCGGTCTGGTCATGCCGGCCGTGATGTTCCTCGGCAACCTCAACTACGTCGCCATCGCAGTGGTGGGTGGCATGCGCGTCGCATCCGGAACGATGACCCTCGGCGACGTGCAAGCGTTCATCCAGTACTCGCGGCAGTTCACCCAGCCGCTCACGCAGATCGCGTCGATGACCAATCTGCTGCAGTCCGGCGTCGCTTCGGCCGAGCGGGTCTTCGCGCTGCTCGACCAAGAGGAGCAGTCGGAGGACCCGAAGAGTGCGAAGTCGCCCACGGTCGACAAGGGTCGCGTCAAGTTCGAGAACGTCACCTTCAGTTACAAGCCGGAACAGCCGCTGATCGAGGACCTGTCCCTGACTGCCGAGCCGGGCCAGATGGTTGCGATCGTCGGACCCACCGGCGCCGGCAAGACCACCCTCGTCAACCTCATCCTGCGGTTCTACGAACTCAATTCGGGCCGAATCACTTTGGACGGCATCGACATCGCCGACATGACGCGAGACGATCTGCGCTCACGGATCGGCATGGTTCTGCAGGACGCGTGGCTGTTCGGTGGAACCATCCGCGAGAACATCGCCTACGGCAAGCCTGGTGCCACCGACGAGGAGATTCGTCGTGCGGCCGAGATGAGCTACGTCGACAAGTTCGTGCACTCTCTGCCTGAGGGTTACGACACGGTCATCGACGAGGAAGGCAGCAACGTCAGTGCAGGCGAGAAGCAGCTCATCACTATCGCCCGCGCCTTCATCTCGCAGCCGTCCATCCTGATCCTCGACGAGGCGACCAGTTCGGTGGACACACGCACCGAACTGCTGGTCCAGAGCGCCACCGCGGTTCTGCGCAACGACCGCACCAGCTTTGTCATCGCGCACCGTCTTTCGACAATTCGTGATGCGAACCTGATCGTGGTGATGGAGGAAGGCCGGATCGTGGAGCAGGGGAGCCATGAGGCTCTGCTCGAATCCCGCGGCGCGTACTTCCGTCTGTACAACAGCCAATTCGTGGGCGCGGAGATCTGATGCCTCAGTAGACTGGAGCAGACTTGGTCCGCTGGGTGGACCACATTCTGTGTACTGGAGGCGCTCGGCGATGCATTCGTTGCTGGGGAAAGCGCGCCTGATACTCGATTCCTTCGATGCGGATTCGGGTGCGCTGTCGCTGACCGAACTTGCGAATCGGAGTGGTGTTGCGAAGGCGACGGTGCATCGAATAGCCGGTGAACTGGTGTCTCTTGGTCTACTGGAACGGGTCGGAACCAAGTACAGGTTGGGGTTACGGCTCTTCGAACTGGGGCAGTTGGTTCCTCGTCAACGTATTCTGCGCGAGGTGTCCTTGACGTATGTGCAGGATCTTCACGCGGCGACCCGGGAGACGGTTCACCTCGCGATTCGCGACGGCCTCGATGTTCTGTACATCGACAAGATCTCCGGTCATCACGGGGTGGACCTGCCGTCGCGGGTGGCTGGCCGGCTGCCGATGTATGCCACGGCAACCGGCAAAGCGATACTCGCGTACTCACCGGATTCCGTTTTTCGAGCGGTGACAGGCAACGGATTTGTCGAGTTCACCGATCGGACGGTGAACTCGGAAGACGGGTTACGTAGGCAACTCGACGCTGTTCGTTCGCAGCAGTTGGCGGTCGAGACCGAAGAGGTTCGCCTGGGAACATCGAGTATCGCTGCCCCGATCTTCGGTGGACTTGGTGAAGCAGTTGCCGCGATCGGTGTGTCGAGTCCGCGGTATCGAATGGATACCGAGCGTTTTGCCGAACCGTTGCGCGCGGCGGCCGAAGGGATCAGCCGGAAGGTATCGGTTCTCGAACGCTCGGCATAACCGTTTTATCGACGCACGCAGAGCAGCGCGATCACGCCGAGAACCGAAGCCCCGGTCATGGAGATGGCCACGGCAAGACTGGTGTTGCCGAGAAGGCCGACGATGGGCGCAACCACAGCGGCAGCGCCGAACTGCGCAAATCCGATCAGCGCGGCTGCTGAGCCTGCGGCTTCTCCGTGACGGGACAGTGCAACCGCCGGTGCGTTGGGCATGACAAAACCCGTTGCGCAGAGCATCAGCAGGATGGGGACGGCAAACCCGACGAATCCCCACGAGTCGGTGGCGGCAACAACAACAAATGCAGCGCCGACGGCACTACTGCCCCACATTGCCCAGATCGTGATGGAATTCGGCGACCACCGGCCGAGAAGCACGACGTTGAGCTGGGACGAACCGATCAAAACGACGGCGCCGCCGGCAAAGGCAAATCCGTATGCGGTGGCGCTCAGTCCGAACTGTTCCTGCATCACGTAGGACGACGCGGCGATGTACGACCACAAAACGCCGCGGCCGAGACCGCACACGAGCACCAACACCATGAAGTGGGCATCCTTGCCGAGCGCAATGTAGTTTCGCGCGATGGCGCCGATGCCCTTGCCCGACCGATTCTCGGGTGGAAGTGTTTCCGGCAGCGATACTGCCGCGAGTGCGATCATCGCGATGCCCAGGATGAAGAGAGCGAGAAAGACTCCGCGCCATTGTGTTACGGACATCAGTGCCCCGCCGATGGAGGGGGCCAGGATGGGCGCTACGCCCATGACCAACATCAGCCGCGAAAGTACAACTGCCGCATCGTGTCCGGTGAATAGATCACGAACGATTGCCATCGCGATCACGCCCGTCGCGGCGGCGCCGAAACCTTGAAGGGTTCGCAGCGCAGTGAGGACTTCGATGGACGGAGCAAAGAAGCAGGCCAACGACGCGCCGACGTGAATTACGGTGCCCACGAGCAGGGGACGTCGACGTCCGTAGATGTCGGACAGTGGGCCGATGAGCAACTGGCCGAAAGCCAGACCCAGCAGTGTGCCCGTCAGGGTCAGCTGAACCATCGTGTCCGACGTGCCGAATTCCTGCGTGATCTGTGGCAGCGCAGGAAGATACATGTCGACGGTGAACGGCCCGAGGGCGGTGAGAATTCCGAGAAGCAGTACCAATCGGATCCGTGCACCGCCCGTCGGGGCGATCACCGTTCGTTCAGTTGTGCTGTTGGTCAAGGAAACCCGAAACTACACTGTAGTAGTCGTATGGTCGTTCTTCCTGAAGATGATGCGACGCCTTGTCCATGATGTAGAGATGGCCATGGGGAATCATCCGCGCCAGCATGAGCGGGTAGTCCGGGGTGAGGAATGCGTCGTGCATGCCCCAGGCGAAGAGCGTCGGCGCCTGGATCTGGCCGAGTTCAGCTGTGAGATCCTGCCAATCGCCACGAGGTGAGTCCGCCGAGGCAGCCAGGGCCATTTCTTCGGGGTCGAGACTTTGCTCGTATCGCATCTGGAGGGTTTCGGCGGGCAACTTCGATCCGTCGAACCATTCGAGACTGGTGATCAAGGTGCGGAGTTTTTCGAGGGTGGGGCCGGTGCCGCCGTAGTAGAGGTCGCGGGCGTTGCGGCCACGCCGGCCATCCTCGGGGAGCGGCGCGAGTGGACCGTAGAAGACGGGCATGCTGCCCGTGATCACCAGGGAGCGAACGCGTTCCGGGTACTTTGCCGCAAGATTGAGCGCTATGGTGCCGCCCCACGAGTTGCAGACGAAGTCTGCGCGTTCGATTCCGAGTTCGTCGAGCAGGGCAACCATCTTGGCGGCGTGGAAGTCCCACATTGGGCCGGCGATGGTGCACTTGTCGGACCGACCGTATTGCAGCAGATCAACGAGAATCGCTCGTCGATCCGAGGCGAAGAGCGGTGCCACCGGCCCGAAGTCGGACCACGCAGTGCAGCCGGGGCCGCCTCCGTGCAGGAAAATCGTGGGGTCGCCCTCGCCGAGGTCGTAGTAATGGAATGTGACGCCATCTGCTTTGGCGTACAAGCTCTTCGGTTGATCAGCCATGGCTATACCTGACCTCGAGGTGAGCGGTATGGGAAGTATCGCGGTCCGGCAGGCGAACCCGGTTCGTGGCTGTGAGACTTCCGAATGCCTAGCGTGCTGGCATGAGAACAGAACTCGAGCACGCGCGTGATCGCGCGGAGGCGATGATCGGTACGCGGGAAACGCGAGAGTTGGGAACGGTGCGTCCGGCGGAGTCGGTTGCGTTTGCGGTTGCCACCGCCGAGACGGACCCCCGGTTTCTCGACCCGGAGCACCCGGCATTTGCCGTCCATCCGATGTATCTGCCTTCGCTTTTGCGAGGACCGCAAGGTGGCTCCGATCGAGAGTACCGAGCAGACGGCATGTTCCGTGACGAAGTGCCGGGCACAGACGGTATCGACGTGCGCTTGATGGCCGGCGGGCAGAGTGTGACTTTCTTGCGACCGGCCCCGCTGGGTGAGGCTGTCGTCGTAGGGCGAGTACTCGATACCGTGACGACCAAGGGCCGGGCTCCGGACGAGTTTCTGCTGCTCTCGGTCACCAAGACTTACCGGGGTGCGCAGTCCGGCGCATTTGCCGAGGTCGTCGAGAAGTTCATCGTCCGATGACCGAAACAGTAGTCGTGGGCACGCCGATCGAATCGGTGACCTTGGTCTGCGATCCGGTTCGGATCCTTCGATTCGGGGCGTCGACGCACAATTCGCACCGTATTCACTACGACGCCTCCTATGCGCAGACGGAGGGGTTGTCCGCACCGGTGGTCATGGCCCAGTTGCAGGGCACGCTGTTCTTTCGTGCCGCGTCACACTTTGCCGGTGGATACGAAGGAGTTGTGTCCGTCTCCTGGCAGAATCGTGCGCCCGCGCCCGTCGGAACCACACTCGAGGTGTCGGGTGAAGTGTCCCAAATCGACAGTGACCAACTAACTTTGACAATGCGGGAGCATTCGGACAATGGCGTGCTGTGTGCCGTCGGAACCGCTGTGGTGGTCCGGGTCTGCTGAGCGAACCGAATCCATTGGCGTAGACCGCAATCTCACCCAAGATCTGTTTCATTCAAACGTTCAGTGTCGAGAGGACTTCACATGACTGGTGTCGAGGCGTCGGAAGCCACGTTCGCGCTGCCCGAGCGGCCACGAGCGGCCGGTCGGCAGGATTGGACGGCATGGCCGGGTTACAACGCAGCCGGCAGCGGATACCGCGGTTACTGGTACCCGGTCACGTGGTCGAACCACATCACCAAAGACCCCAAGAGCTTCACCATCTGTGGTGAAAAGCTGGCGATCATCCGCGACGCAGGCAAGGCATATGCCCTGCACGATCGGTGCCCGCACCGCGGCGTTCCGTTGTCCGAGGGCGATCAGCAGTTCCCGGGAACCGTCAGCTGCCCGTACCACGGCTGGACGTACCGGCTCACCGACGGCAAGCTGGCCGCGGTCATCACCGACGGTCCGGATTCCAAGATCTGCGGCAAGCTGAACGTCCAGACCTATGCGATCGAGGAGCGACTCGGTCTGGTGTGGGTGTACATCCCGATCGCCAACGAGCCGGCGCCGTCCATCGACGACCAGTTGCCGCGTGAGCTGGTGGAGAACAAGGGTATCGTCGGTGGTCGGATTCAGCCCCGAGAAGGCAACTGGCGCTTCGCATGTGAGAACGGTTTCGACGAGGGACATGCGAAGTACCTGCACCGCACCGCATTGTGGCGTCTGTTCAAGCCGATGCCCACGTGGAACATCACGAGCATCGTTCCGGAGGGACGCTGGATCTACCGGGTGCAGGAAGAGGTGTACTGGGAGGCGGAATTCCCGGGCGTGGGAACCTGGACGAACAAGCGGTGGTGGAAGAAGAAGCCGGACGAGACCCAGATTTCGCAGATCGGAAACGTCGGCGCCGGCCTGGATGTCAATCCTGTGATCGCAGCTCAGAACTTCCCCGGTTTTGCTTCACTGTCCATGCCGGGTGTCCTGCGCATCGCGTACCCCAAGTTCATTCACTACGAGTTCTACGTCCCGGTGGACGAAGACAACCACAAGTACGTCGGCCTCATGGTCAACTTCGTCTCCGGCGCAGCAAAATTGGGCTTCTACGCCAAGTACCTCGGCGCGATCCGCTGGCTGTTCCACGGTCAGTTCTCGGGTCAGGATGCGTGGATGGTCGAGGTCACCGACGCGCCGCCGGAGAAGCTGTACCGACCGGACGTGTCGCTGACGACGTGGCGAAATCTGGCAGAGGAAGAGTACGCCGAGAAGATCGCCGACGCGGCCAAGCACACCCCCAAGGCGCCGGTCAGGCCCACCCGAGAGCGCCGGACGCCAACGTCCCGCTCGGCCCCTGTCGCCGACGCTCAGATTCCCACCGGCACCAGCGAATAGGAGAGATACATGTTCAAGATTCTGACGGCTGTCGCTATCGGTGCCGCTGTTGCAGTGGCAGTTCCCAAGCTGTGGCAGCTGGCCGGCGAGCGCAGCAATACTCAGGTACATCAGGTCAATCCATGACCACTGCGAGGGCCGACGCTCTCGCAGGCCTAGGCGACGAGCGCCGGGAATGGGTCGAGCGAGCCTACGCCCATGTCGATCGTGCGCGATTGCGAGATCTCGCCACTTCGGTGGTGAACATTCCCAGTCCGACGGGTGACGAAGCACCGCTGGCCCGCCACATCACGGCGGTCCTGGCAGCGTCGGGCATCGAGGCCCACACAATGGATCTCGATGATCGGCAAGCGAACTCGTGGGGAAGGCTCCGCGGTGACGGGTCCGGACCGGACCTGTTGCTGTATGCGCCGATCGACACCGTCACGACGGGCGATCCGGCGGAAGACCTGCCGTGGGTGGGAAACGAGCTGCGAGCGGATCTGACGCCGCACGCCCAGTTCGACGAGAACTACGTGATCGGATTAGGTGCGTCGAACCCCAAAGGCCACGCCGTCTGCATCGTCGCAGCGGCCGAAGCAATTGCCGCAGCTGGCATTCCGCTCCGCGGTGACCTGGTACTCGGATTCGGCGCCGGCGGTATGCCGACCAATGCCCGCCCCGGTGTCGGAAACCCCCGACACAACACCGGCCAGGGCGTCGGCTGCTCGTTCCTCCTGGAACAGGGAGTGTGGGCGGACTGCGCGCTGATCGCCAAGCCCGGCTGGACGGTTTCCTGGGAAGAAGTGGGCCTGGCCTGGTTCGAGATCACGGTGCACGGTCTGCACACCTACGTCGGCTCGCGCCACCGGTTGCCGTACCGCAACGCGATTACCGCCGCCGGCGAGGTGGTCGCCAAGTTGGAGGAATGGTTCCCGAAGTACTCGGCGGCGCATCAGGACGGTTTGGTTGCGCCCCAGGGGATCGTCGCCAACATCCGCGGCGGGTGGGAGCGAACAGCGTCGTTCACCCCCGAGCAGGTGCGCCTTACCGTTGATCTGCGGCTCAGCCCGCGGACGACGCCCACCGCAGCCAAGCGTGAACTCAAAGCTGTCGTGGCGGAGATCGCACAATCGCTGGATCTACAGATCGACGTCGAACAGGTTCTTGCCATCCCCGGTGAGGGTTCCGACCCTCGAATGTGGTTGCGCCGCGCCGCAGTCGACGCGTGGGAGGCTGCCGAAGGAGAGCCGCATCAGGACTTCTTCGACGCCAGTGGAGCCACCGACGCAAACATCCTGCGCAGCCGCGGCATCCCGACGATTCGGGTGGGTATGCCCAAGGTGGTCGACGCACCCTTCGAGGTGGACTTCGCGATGGGGATGAACACTGTGGATCTCGCTGCGGCGGAGAGATTTACGAAGTATCTGATCCGAGTGGCCCTCGACACCGTCACCCGCTCGCTCGAGGAAGTAGGAATCGACTGATGGCGAAGATAGTTCTGGGTATCGGTGCCTCCCACAGCACCTTGATGAACACCCATTGGGAAGAGACGACGCACAAGGCGGAGGCCGAACGCTTCAGGGACGCGCTGTATCTGAGCCGGGAGAAGATCGCGGCGTCGAAACCCGATGTTGTCTTGATTCTCGGCTCCAACCACTTTCGCGGTTTCTGGCTGGATCTGATTCCGGCGTTCACTCTCGGCGTCGGAGAGTGCATTTCCAGTGGCGAGTCAGGAACACCCAAGGGGCCGCAACGGGTCGACGTGGAGTTCGCCAGGCACCTTGCAAACGAGCTGATCGAAGGTGGCCGGTTCGATCTTGCCTACTCGGCGCGATTGCAGATCGATCATGGTCAGTCTCACGCGATTCAGTACCTTCTCGACGGAATCGATGTTCCGATAGTTCCGTTGGTGGTCAACGTATTCGCGCCGCCCCTCCCGACGTTCAAGCGATGTGAGGAAGTGGCGAAGGCCCTGCGGGATGCCGTTGCGTCGTATCCGGCGGATACCCGGGTCGTGGTGATCGCGTCCGGTGGATTGTCTCATCGTCTGCCCTGGCCGGACTGGCGTGATCCGCACGGTGAGGACGAGGATTTCATGGTTCAAGCCTGGCTGGACGGCCGGGAGAACTGGTCCGACTACGACGTCCGGCGACGCCAGATCATCCGCGCAGCCGATGCCGCGATCACTCCGGAGTTCGATGACCGAATTCTTGATCTGTTTGCCAGCGGCAAGGCAAGTGAGCTTGCCGAGTTCACGACGCAGCAGATCGAAGACGAGGCGGGCAACGGTGCGCAGGAGTTGCGGACCTGGCTCATGATGGCCGCGATGCTCGACTACGTTCCGGGTGAACGCCTTGCCTACGAAGCGATTCCCGAGTGGCTCACCGGTATGGGTGTCACGATTCTCGATCCAGCTGGAACAGACAGCGCAACAACATAATCTGCACCTTCAGTAAAGGAAGTTTCTCTGATGACAATCTGGAACGAACTTGCCGGGCTCGATTTCGAGTTGACGACCGTCGACGCCGGCGGTGTGCCCACGCGCTCTCTGCAGGCAGGATCCGGTGACGAGGCCGTGATCTTCCTGCACGGCACCAGCGGACACCTCGAGGCATTTGCACGCAATATTGCACCGCACGCCGAGTCTTACCGGGTTCACGCGATCGACATGCTCGGCCATGGTTACACCGGCAAGCCTGACTACCCGTACGAGATTCCGCGCTACGTCGAGCATTTGGTGAACTACCTCGACGCGGTCGGACTGGACCGTGTGCACTTGGTGGGTGAAAGCCTCGGTGGTTGGGTCGCTGCCTACCTGGCCAGCGAGCAGCCCGAACGTGTTCTGTCGCTGCAGTTGCTGGCAGCAGGCGGAACAGTCGCGAACCCGGTAGTCATGGAGCGCATCAAGACGTCGACCGCGAAGGCCGTCCAGAGCGACGACATCGAATTGACCCGCGCACGTATGCAGTTGCTCATGCATGATCCCGCCGATGCAACCGAGGAATTGGTTCAGGCTCGTCACCGGATCTACCATCAGCCTGATTTTGTCGCCAACATCCACAACCTCCTTTCCTTGCAGGAGATGGAGGTTCGCCAGCGGAACCTGCTGCGCCCGGATCGAATGGCACTCATCAAGGCGCCGACTCTTGTGGTCTGGGGTCAGGAAAATCCGTTCGGTGATGTTCCGGAAGCGAAGAAGATGGCCGAGGATATTCCGGGCGCTCAGCTCGAACTCTACTCGGAGTGCGGTCACTGGCCGCAGCACGAGCAGGCAGCGAAGTACAACCCGCTGAGCCTCGAGTTCTTGGCAAAGGCATCAACCAGCGCGAAGGCAGCTATCTGAGAAGTTCCTGCCAAATATACTGCTGCGTAATGGAGCCGGTCTCTCGATTGGGAGGCCGGCTTCCGCGTTTTCGAAGGTACAGTCATCGTCTTACAGCGAAGGAGTTCTCGTGAAGAAAGTACTTCTGCTGACGGCCGACGCCGACAACGGACTCGGTACCGCAATCCGTGACGCCGTCAGGGGTGAGGCGGAGGTAGTTCGATTACCTGAGCGCACCACGGGGGCGCTCCGTGCGGAGTTGCCGACATGCGACGTCGTGGTGGGGGACTGGAGTGGTGATCTGCCACTGGGCAAGGAGGAAGCAGAACTCGGCCGGAATGTGCTCCTCGTCCAACAGCCTGGTGCCGGAACCAATTTCATCGATGCCGAAGCATGGCGCGCCGCCGGAGTTCCGGTGGCGAATACTCCCGGTGCAAACGCGAATTCGGTTGCGGAGTGGGCAGTGCTCGCGGCAGGTGTGTTGTGCCGCTCCATGTTCTGGGCGCACAACGAGGTTACCGATGGTCGATGGCCACAGGAATCCATCCTGACGCGCGATTGCCGCGATCTGGCGCAGCGCCGGGTCGGCGTCGTAGGTGTCGGTTCGATCGGCCGCCGGTGTGCAGAATTGTTTGCCGCCTTCGGTTGCGACGTCTACGTCACCGCGCGTTCGAGACCGCGTGACACTGTGGCTGCGACGTTTGTGTCACTCGACGAGTTACTGCCTCTCGCGGATGTCCTGGTGCTGGCCGTCCCGCTTACGGAATCAACTCGGGGACTGATCAATTCCCATCGAGTTGCGCAGTTGCCCACCGGAGCGATCGTGGTCAATGTGGCGCGCGGCGCTGTCGTCGACGACGCGGCATTGGCGCGTGCCTTGCGTTCCAGGCATGTCGGCGGCGCTGCCCTCGATGTGTTCGACGTTGAACCACTACCGATTTCGAGCCCGCTCCGTGGATTCGATTCGACCCTCCTGAGCCCGCACGTCGCCGGCGGCAGCGCCGGAGCGCGTGCGTCGATCTATTCGATGACGGCGCAGAATGTCGCCAGTGCGCTGCGCTCGCAGACAATTCGGTGGACATTGTGATTCGGTGGACATTGTGATCGAGGGCCGTGTTACCGAAGTATTTCGGTCCGCACGTTCCTCCAGGTGCAGTGTTTCGCCGAGGTAAGTTCCTGTCCCCGGTCCGCACGGTGGACCCGGTTGGTTCTCGGGTGTAGGTACACACAGCTAGGTTTGCTCTCCACGACCCGCAACTGCGGCACAGATCACAAACAAAGGTGTGAGTAGATGGCCTCGCTGTCAAAGTTTGGAAGGACTGCTCTTGTTTCGGCTGCGCTGCTGCTGACCGTTGCAACCGGCGCATGCAGCCGCCCGGCGACGCAAAGCACAGCTGATTCCGCCGGAAGTGGACCACTGCGTATCGCAGTCGGAATCGATGCTTCCTACGCTCCGTTCTTCGTAGCGGATCAGGAAGGCATGTTCGACGCTGCCGGTTTGGACGTCGAACTCGTCCAGTTCGGTCGTGGTGGCGAGGCCGTCGACGCACTCTCGACCGGGCAGGTCCAGATCGCCGGTAGCTCCGATACGACAACGATCGCCCAGTTGCGTCAGAATCCGTCGTTGCGCGCGATGTACTCGTACGAGGCGTCGGGTGACTACATCAAGGTCGTGCTGCGTAACGGTGTCGACTCACCGGCTGCGATCAAGAAGATGGGCATCGTCCCGGGTCTCAGCCAGATTTCGACGGACAAGTACCTCGCTGCCAACTCCATTGCCCCCGGTTCGGTCGAGATGATCTCGGCGACCCCGACGGACATGCCCGCACTGCTCAGTCGCGGCGACATCGACGGGTTTGTCCTGTGGGAGCCGTGGCCGGCCACCGCCCTGGATCAGGGAACCGGCCACGTGGTGGCAGTAACCGGAGACTACGGCTGGTTCTATCATCATTGGGCGATCACGACGGCTCCGTGGTTGTCGTCCAACGAAGAGACAGCGCGAACCGTCGCGAAGGTGCTCGACGAGGCAACGCGCAAGGTCGAGTCGGATCCGGGCGTGGCAGCGTCCGCGACCAAGGCGGCTGTGAACGTCAGCGAGGATCAGACTATTGCCGCGGTGGACGAGATCGACTTCGCCGTGGTGAATCTCGAAGCTGCGGATGTCGAGTCGGCTCAGTCGATCGTAGATTTCTACAAGTCGATCGGTGTTCTCAGCGACCAGCCGGATCTCGAATCGGCAATGCTTCTGGATTGGTACAAGGATGGTGCACAGTGAGTATCGCAACAAGTGGTTCAACGACCAGCTCGACGAATAGCGCGGGGACAGCCGGCCCCGGCAAGAAGAACACCGGTGTTGCCATCGACGTGGTCGACCTCGGAATCAGCTTCGGCGCGGCGGAGATCGTCGCCGGAATCGACATGCACGTGCAGCCAGGTGAATTCGTCTGTCTGCTCGGTCCGAGTGGCTGCGGCAAGTCGACGCTGCTGTCGTCCATGGCCGGCTTCGTGGAACCCAGCGCCGGCGAGATCGTGTGCGACGGAGATGTCGTCGCCGGCAGTAACCGCCACGCCGGCATGGTGTTTCAGAGCTCCGAAGCGTTGTTCGAATGGATGACCGTGAGCCAGAACGTGGCCTACGGCCCCAGGATGCGTGGAGCGAACCGCAGCGAGCAGGCGAGTATCGCGGCCGAGTACCTCGCGATGGTCGGCTTGCCCCACGCGGGTGCGAAGTTCCCCTCGCAGCTGTCCGGCGGTATGCGGCAACGTGTTCAGATCGCACGAGTTCTTGCCAACCAGCCGTCGTTGGTTCTCATGGACGAGCCGTTCGGTGCGTTGGACGCTCAGACTCGTCAGGTTCTGCAGACCGAACTCGACCGTATCTGGCGGCTGACCCGCTGCACCGTGGTATTCGTGACTCACGATATCGACGAGGCACTGACGTTGGCTGACCGTGTGATCGTGATGTCGGCCGGCCCGCGGGCCCGGATCAAGAGCGTCTACGAGGTCAATGCGGCTCGTCCGCGAGACCGCAACGATCCCGAGGTGATCGAGCTCTATGAGAAGCTGCGGGACGACATTCGGGCAGAAGTGGTTGCGTCGCTGCGGAACCAAGGCATTGAGGAGGACGAGCTGTGACGGCTGCAGTGACCGGTGGTTCAGCCGGTGTGAGAACAGCGAAGGTGGCGCAGACAAAAAAGCGTTCGTCGGCGCGGCGATCCAAGATTGTCAAAGCGACGCTGATGTATGCAGCCTCAGCGGCAATCGGTTTGGGCATCTGGTCGTTCCTGGCGTGGTGGTACGGGCCGACCACCATTGCATCACCGGCCGAAGTATGGTCGGCGGCACAGGAACTGTGGGAGAGCGGCGTTCTGTGGTCGTCGATCACCGCATCGGGTCAGCGAATTCTCATCGGCTGGTTCCTGGGTGTCGTGATCGGTGCTCCCGTCGGAATTCTGATGGGCCGCATTTCCATCGTGCGACAGCTCCTCGATCCGTACATCGAGTTCTTCCGGTTCATTCCGCCTATTGCGTTTGTCACTCTCGCCGTCGTCTGGTTCGGCATCGGTGAGACGTCGAAGGTTGTTCTGATCTTCTACACCTCGGTATTCATCGTCACGGTCAGCACGATTGCCGCGACTGTAGCGATCAGCGAGAACAAACTGCAGGCAGCGGCAAATCTTGGTGCCAACAAACTTCAGATCATGAAGACGGTGGTCTTGCCGTCGTCGATCCCCGGCATCGTCACGGGCGCTCGCCTGGCGATGGGCAACAGCTTCCTCACCATCGTGTCGGCGGAGATCGTCGCCGCCGACCAGGGTATCGGTTCGATGATCTGGCAGGCTCGAAACTACGGCCGGATCGACTGGACGTTCGTCGGCATCATCGTCCTGGGCATCATGGGCTTCATCTTCGACCGGATTCTCCGCATTCTGTCCTCGCGGTACCTCGCCCGTTACGGCGTCAAATAGTCAGGAGCGCAGCATGAATCACCCGCTGAGCATTGCCGAGCAGGCCGGAATTCCGGGACCGCCCGAGTTCACCGATATCGAGAGTGAGCGGCGTCGTCGCAAGACCGCTGTCATCGGCGGGTATCGGATTTTGTCGAAATTCGGTTTGGACGAGGGAATCTCGGGACATATCACCGCCCGAGACCCAGAGGATCCGGAGACTTTCTGGACTGCGCCGTTCGGGCGGCACTTCTCCCAGGTTCAGCCGGAGGAATTGCTGCATGTGGCGTCGGACGGCACGGTCATTTCCGGAGACGGAC
The DNA here is from genome assembly GCF_009707305.1 of Rhodococcus sp. AQ5-07. NCBI lineage: Bacteria > Bacillati > Actinomycetota > Actinomycetes > Mycobacteriales > Nocardiaceae > Rhodococcus > Rhodococcus sp. AQ5-07. Next base: position 5,170,022 of record NZ_CP046099.1, read on the forward strand.
CGCTCAACCGAGCAGCGTTTGTCATCCACAGCAAGGTTCACGAGGCTCGTCCCGACGTCATCGGAGCTGTTCACGCTCACGGTTTGAACGGTAAGGCGTTCTCCTCGCTGCACACCCGCCTCACGCCGATCACTCAGGACGCGTGCGCCTTTCACGAGGATCACTCGATCTACGAGGAGTATCACGGGGTGGCGCTGGACGAAGAGGAGGGGATTCGCATCGCGGATGCCCTCGGATCGAACAAGGCCGTGATCCTCACCAACCACGGTCATCTGACCGTCGGAACTTCCGTGGAGAGCGCAGTGTGGTGGTATGTGTCGATGGAGCGGTCGATGCAGGCGGAGCTGACGGCGCGAGCCGCCGGTGATCCGGTTGTCCTGCAAGAGAAGATCGCGGCGCAGACCTACGAGGCAGTCGGCACCGAGAAGGTGGGGTGGTTTGCGTACTCGACCATCATCCAGAAGATCGCAGCAGACGAACCCGAGGTATTCGCGCACTGAATTCTTCGCGCACTGAATTCTTGCGAGCATTGGGCCCGTAGACCGAGAGGTCGGCGGGCCCTTTTCGTGGTGTCCCGCAACTGTTACCGAGGTCTGTTGAGCGGACCGGTTTCATTTGCGGGAGTCCGTCAGCGCAATACCGTATCGAGCGTGAACACAACGTCTTCCACGGCGACCGACAACGAGATCGGCGTCGATATTCTGATCATTGGTGCCGGCCCCGCCGGGCTATACGGCGCGTACTACGCAGGCTTCCGCGGCCTCTCGGTTGCCGTGATCGATGCCCTTGCGGAACCGGGGGGACAGGTTAGTGCGATGTACCCGGAGAAGGCGATCCTCGACATCGCAGGATTCCCTTCGGTCAAGGGACGCAACCTGATCGAGGGTTTGATGGCGCAGGCTGCCCCGTTCGATCCGGTGTACCTTCTGGGCATGCAGGCTCGTGAGCTGTCGCATGACGACGACGGCCGGGTGCGGATCACCACCAGCACGGGCCAGGTCGTGGTGGCCGGCGCGGTTGTCATCACCGGCGGCATCGGAACCTTCACCCCGCGTCCGTTGGCGAAGGGTTCGGAGTTCATGGATCGGGGGCTGAGTTACTTCGTCCCGGATTTGTCGGCGCACACCGGGAAAGACGTTGTCATCGTCGGTGGCGGCGACAGCGCGTTCGACTGGGCCGTTCACCTGGAACCGATTGCCAAGTCCGTCACCCTGGTTCACCGGCGAGATCGTTTCCGCGCGCACAAATCCACAGTCGCCAAGGTGCAGGAAAGCAGTGTCCAGGTTCTCGTCAACGCCGATGTCTCGGCGGTACGTGGAAACGGGTGGATCGGCGAGGTCGACATCACCCACAAACAAGACAAGAGCACGTCCACGCTGCCCGCTCAATCCGTCATCGCTGCATTGGGATTCACGGCCGACCTCGGTCCGATGATGGAGTGGGGAATCGAGATCGACAATCGCCACATCGCGGTGAACACACGGATGGAGACGAATGTTCCGCGTGTGTATGCCGCCGGGGACATCACGGACTATCCCGGCAAGGTCCGCTTGATCGCCGTCGGTTTCGGCGAGGCCGCGACTGCGGTGAACAACGCTGCGGCAGTGCTGGATCCGGAAGCAGAAATCTTCCCTGGACACTCCACCGAACAGGAGAGCTAGGCAATGGCATTTGTCATCGGTGAAGCATGCATCGACTACACGGACCGATCGTGCATGGAAGAATGCCCCGTGGATTGCATCTACGAGGGTGATCGCAAGCTCTACATCAACCCGAACGAATGCATCGATTGCGGCGCTTGCGAATTGGCCTGCCCGGTGGAGGCGATCACCGTCGACCGGAAAGCAGACCCGGATTTCAAGGAAGACAACAAGCGCTTCTTCCTCGAGGTCTTGCCTACCCGTAGCGAGCCCGTCGGAAATCCGGGTGGTTCGGCAAAGATCGACATCGTCGGCGTCGATACCCCGATGGTTGCGGCGTTCTGATGGCTGGCGGCCTGCAACTCGGATACGTGGATTCGTCTTTCGGGCAATTGCATTACGCGCAGCAAGGTTCGGGTGAGGCGATTCTCCTGCTTCATCAGGCGCCCCGGTCGTGGGACGAGTTCCGCGAGTTCATTCCACTCCTTGCCGACGACTTCCGCGTTGTCGCGATGGACATGCCGGGGTACGGCAACAGTGCTCCGGTGCCCGGCCCGCAGACCATCGAGACCTATGCGCGAGGCGCGTGGGAATTGCTCGACACCCTGGGCGTCGATCGAGTCACGGTCATCGGTCACCACACCGGTGCGGCAGTGGCGCTCGAGATGGCGGCATCACGCCCCGAGAGGGTGCACGCTGCCGTGCTCTCGTCGTGCCCGTGGACCGACCGCAACTACCGCGAGGGGCACTCGGGACCCGGTGGGATCGACTGCGTCGACCGGGCCGCAGACGGTAGCCATCTCACCAGGCTGTGGGAGATGCGTCGCCCCTACTACCCCGAACCAGGCACCGCACTGCTCGACAGGTTCATCCGAGACGCGCTTGCCTACCGGGTAGATCCGGCGGAGGGGCACAAAGCCTGCGCCCGCTACGTCATGGAGGCGAGAGTCGGTTCGGTGACTGCGCCGGTTTTGCTGATCGGCGCGCAGAAGGATCCCTTCTCGATGCCTAACATTGCGCCGTTGCGTGCACACCTGACGGGTGCGGCAGTGGTGGAAACGGAGATCGTCGAATCGGGGACCGTCGCACTCGTCGAGGAGCACGCTCCGCAGATTGCATCCGCCGTCCGCATGTTTCTGGAGAATTACGCAGGTAGGCGCCCCGTGTAAACTCTGCGGGACGGGTTCACTGAGCGGACCGTGTGGCGTGCGTCTCATCGTGTCGTCACCATAGTGTCAGTCTCGAAGCACCTGCACCTAACGAGGGCCCCGACCGATCTCGGCCGTTGTGGCACTCGGTCTCGGCAGGCTGTCACAGATCGTTCAGGAGGACACTCATGGCCGCTCCACAACAATCCGTCGGGTTCGGATCCGTACTACCCATCGCGTCGGAAACGACCGCTGCATCGCAGCCTGCAGGTGAACTGTCCTCGGTCCTGGGCAAGGCTCGAATGATCTTGGACGCTTTCGACACCGACCACAGTGACCTGTCTCTGACGGAGCTCACCCGGCGCAGTGGGGTCGCGAAAGCGACGGTTCACCGGTTGGCCGGCGAGCTGGTCGAGTGGGGATTGCTCGAGCGCGCGGGTACCAAGTACCGGCTCGGCCTGCGATTGTTCGAGCTGGGCCAATTGGTGCCGCGTCAGCGGATTCTGCGCGACGCGGCGCTGCCGTACATGGAGGACCTACTGCTGGCGACGCAGGAGACGGTTCACTTTGCGGTTCGTGACGGCATCGACGTCCTCTACATCGAGAAGATCATCGGACACCGCGGGCTCAATCAGCAGTCGCGGGTGGCCGGTCGGCTCCCGCTGTACTGCACCGCCACCGGCAAGATCATCCTTGCCTTCTCCCCGCAATCGGTCTTCGACGAGGTAGTCGAGCAGGGTTTCACCGCCTTGACCAGTCGAACGACGATGTCCGTCAGCGTGCTGCGCCAGCAAACCGAGCGGATGCGTAAGGAACAACTCGCGGTGGAGGTCGAGGAGACACGGCTCGGGTACATGAGCGTCGCAGTGCCGGTGTTCAGCGGCCCGCGCACTCTGGCCGGCGCGTTGTCTGTGACAGCGCCGACGGCTCGCCTCAACGTCAGCCGCATCACCGGGGCCCTGCGCACTGCCGGCGCCGGAATCACCCGAAAACTTCATGCCATGAAGTGCACACATTCGCCGAGCGACCCGCTGGCTCTGCGCACGATCTGCAGTCCGGTGATGTGTTCGTTCAACGGTTGCGGCAAGTAGCGAGGCGCGGTCTATCGCCGGGCGCGGAACACGCTCTTCTCGCAGTCCCAGGTGTGTGGGCCGACGCCCCTCTCACGTAGCACTGCTTTCTGTACCTTGCCGGTTTCGGTGAGTGGCAACGTGTCCACGACGTCGATGTACCGGGGAAGTGCAAAGTACGGCAGCTGTTGCTGGGAGAACTCCAGAATCGAAATGGGGTCGAAAGATACTCCGGGGCGCAGTATTACAGTTGCCATGACGTCGTCCTCGGCCAGATCCGACGGTACCGGGAAGACGGCAACCTGACCGACTGACGGATGCAACGCCAGAACGGTTTCCACTTCGGCCCCGGAAATATTTTCACCGCGGCGCCGAATCACGTCTTTGATGCGATCGACAAATCGGAACCAGCCGTCTGCTTCCCGAATCACCCTGTCACCGGTCTGTATCCAACTCTCCGTCGCCGGAATCTCCTCGCCCAGATAGCCCAGTGAACAGGCGCCGGGGATCGTGCTGCGGACCACCAGTTCGCCGGGCTCCCCGTCTGCGGCAGCAGTACCGTCGTTGACGACTGCGGCGTCGTAGCCACTCATCACCCGCCCCATGTACCCGGCCCGCCGATCTCCCGGAAGTGTGCCGATCACGAGATTGGTTTCGGTACTTCCGAATCCGTCCACGAGTTCTACACCGAATCTCTGGGCAAACGGTTCGATCAGATGAGCCGGCGTTGCGGGGGCAAGTGCCACGTGGACGCTGTGCTGTCGGTCTTGCGGCGATGGGTCCGCGTTCATCAACATGGCCACCATCGCACCCAGCAGGTAGTCGACAGTTGCGCCGATCTCGCGAACTTCGCGCCAATGATTGCGGACCGAAAAGCGTTGTCCCAGGAAAAAAGTAGACCCGGCCCAAAGGGACTGAACAAAGGCATTGAGAGCATTGGTGTGAAACAGCGGCAGGCAGTTGTACAGCACATCGTCCCCGGTGAGCCCGAGTGAGGCGCCGACGCCTTTGCCCCACTGCAGGAACTGCGCGTGCGGGCATCGGACGCCTCGGGGCAGACCGGTGGTGCCGGAGGTGAAGAGTATCGCGGCCAGGTCGAGCGGATCGAGGGTCTCGGGCTCACAGCCCGGATGCGAACCGGCAGTGGGGACGCACTGTTCACCCATGACCCACACGGTGCCGTCGAATCCGGCTACAGCGCCTGAGTATTCGGGTGAAACCAGGATCCGTTGTACACCAGCCTGTTCGAGTGCGCTGGCAACACTGTCGGCTCGGAGGGCCGTATTGAGTGGGACGACAACCGCACCGATCCACGCGCATCCGAGAACAAGGTCTGCCAGTTCGATCCTGTTGCCGGACAGTGCCGCCACGCGCTCCCCACGGCCGACACCGTGATTACGGAGATCCGCCCCCATCGACGCTGCACGATCCCGCAATTCGCGGTAGGTGACCGTGATCCCGTCGACGACGAGCGCCGGGTGCTCCGGACGCTCCAAAGCTCGCCTCCGGATCAAATCCGGAAGCGAGCGCGGAATGGCATGTGCGTCGTGGGGCATGGGTAATTGTATCCCTCAGGGTACGACGACGGCCCGGCCGGCAACCTTGCCCTCACCCATCAACTGCAGTGCCGTTGCGATGTCATCCAGCGGAAACTCCTGCACTGCAACGGAAATCTTGCCTTCGATGAGCAGTCGGATCATTTCAGGTGCCAGTTCGGCTTGCCGGGCAGTCTTGCGAATCATGTTGACGGGCAGGATCCGGACATCGCTGAGCAACCAGTTCGGCAAGTCCAGGGTGAGGCTCTTACCCAAGGTATATCCGATCAGGGCAGCCCGGCCACCGGGGATAACACTCGCCAGAAGGTGCGGCAAGCCGTCGCCGCCAAGCGTGTCGATCACGGCGTCGACGGAAGGCTCGGATCCCAGCACCCCGGCAAGTTCGTCGCCTTGCCCGACGACGGGACGCACACCCTCCGGAAGCAAGGCAGCCTGATCTTCGCGCGGTACAACACCGATTACCTCGGACGCTCCGGCAAGCAGAGCGAACTGTGCTGCCATCGATCCGACAGCGCCGGATGCTCCGGCGACAACAACTCGTTCGCCGGGAGCGACGGCTGCAATGTCGTTGACGGCAACATAGCCGGTTGTGCTGGGCAGGAAGAAGGTTGCGGCGACGGCCGGCGACAGTGCGGGATCAAAGGGTGTGAACGCCTTGTCTGCCGCTACCAGATACTCAGCCCAGCAACCGTTCTTGAACAGGCCGACTCCGCCGCCTCGGACCAGAAGGCGGGTGCCAGGCTCATAGGTGTCGGATTCGATTACCGTCGCCGCTCCGTCTGTTCCACCGATATGTGGCAGGTTCGGCTTGACTCCGAAGTTTCCGCTCGCGACGGTGATGTCGAGATGGCCGAGCGCGGCAGCGTCGATGCGCACGAGCGTCTGACCGGATTCACGTGTGGGAATGTCGATGTCGTCGATGACCGGTGAAGTGCCGAACTGATGGAGTCGGGCCGCGCGCATTGTGTCTCCTAGGAGCGATCTGTGAATGGATGTACTGAATATGAGTGCGGTCAGGACAGGATCGACTGGTCGCGAAGTCCGGCGATCAGTTCGTCGCTGTATCCGAGCACCGACTCGAGGACGTCGTCGGTGTCCGCGCCCAGCACCGGCGCAGCGCGTCGGATCGAGCCGGGTTCGGAGTTCCGGCGAACGGGGATGCCTTCGTGGAGGAATGTTCCGGCGAGGGGATGTTCCTGTGCCGAATAGAAACTGCGTGCCCGAAGATGTGGATCGCTCTCGACCAGGTCGCGTCCGTCCTGGACGGTGCCGGCCGCGATACCCGCCGATTGCAAGCGTTCCATGACGGTTTCGGGTGACAGAGTCCTGGTCCAGTCGGCGATGGCGTCGTCGATACGTTCGTGATCGGCTTGGCGGCTTTCTGCACTCGCGAAGTCAGGATTGCCGATCCATTTCTCTGCTTCGATGATGCGGCACAATGCATTCCATTCCGTGGTATCGCGAACGGCAATCGAGCACCACCGGTCGCTGCCGAGGCACGGGTACACGCCGTGTGGTGCCAGTTCGTGATGGCTGTTGCCGATCGGATCGGGGGACTGTGACCGGGCGGCTTGGAGAACGCTGGTACCCATGTGCGCTGCCATGGCTTCGAGTTGTGACAGGTCTACGTGCTGTCCCCGGCCGGTCCGGTCGCGGTAGTCGAGGGCTGCCAGCATCGCGACGCCGGCTTGCAGTCCGGCGACGATGTCGCCATGGCCGTAGATGACTCCGACAACGTCATCGGCGTTCCAGCCGGTCAGTGCGGTCAAACCGGTACTTGCCGAAACGATGTCGGCATACGACACCCAGTCCTTGCGAGGACCGGTGTGACCCATCCCGGACATCGACACGTAGATGATGTCCGGGTTGAGCTCCCGGAGTTGTTCGTAGCCGAGCCCCATCTTGTCCATGACCGACGAGCTGAAATTCTCGACCACGACGTCGGAGTTCCTGATCAGGTCGCGCAGTACCGAAAGGCCCTCTGCGGATCGGGTATCGAGTGTGATGCTGCGCTTGTTGCGGTTGACGTCGTTGAAGTACCCGCTGGTGTTCGGATTGTCGTGCGGTCCTCGCGAGAGATGCATGAACGGTGCAAAGCGAGTCGGGTCCGGGCGTCCGATCGATTCGACCTTGATGACATCGGCACCGTGGTCGGCAAGGATTCTGGTGCCGTACGGGCCCGCCAACACCCACGTGAGATCCAGGACGCGGACACCTTCGAGGCTGGGCGTGCTGCCACCGCTGAACTCGTGGGTTTCGTTCACTGCCACAGGCGAGGTGGCCTTCAAGAGTTCCTGATGCTGGCCCAACCGGGCAGCCTCGAGCGTTCCGATGCGCCGGCCTTCGGGGAAAGCGAAGCCGAACCCGAGATCGCGGTAGGTACCGTGATCTCCGGTCACGTCGGTGAAGAAGTCCCGGTCGTTGAGTTGCGGGTTACGCAGCAGTTCTTCGGGCCGGTCGACCGCTGCCCACGGCAACTTGCGTGACTGCGCGCTGACCGCGAATTCTTCCTTCGGCCACTTCGCGATGAAGGCGGACAGAACGTCGAAAATGTGTTCCTGATGCGTCTTTCGGTAGACCGCGTCGGACCACTCCGGTTGATCGAGATCGTCCTGAGCATCGTTGTCGATCAGCCAGGCCAACATGCCGTCCCACATGCGGGGGCTACCGCCGAGGCCGCCACCGACATAACCGTCGGCGGCCTGGAACAGTCCGTGCGGAACGAGCGGATGTACCCGGCCCGGACGCGGTGGTACGCGGTCCTCGTGAATGTAGGCAAGAGTGCCCGCTTCCAGCGCGGCGGCAACACATTCCTGAGCGCTGATCTCCAGCAACGGGTTGTGGCCCTTGGATCGCGAACGCAGTCCGAGAAGCACGCCGATTGCGGCATTGATTCCGGCGAGCTGCTCAGCCTGGAGTTCGGGGAGCAGCAGTGGAGGGTGCTCGGGATCGCCGACCTGGGCCATCATCCCGCCGAGTGCCGCGACGGTCAGATTTGTTGCCTTCCAGTCACTTCGCGGTCCGGTTGTGCCGAAGGGTGTCACTCGTACGTGAACGAGAGATCCTCGGTTGTCGCGTAGAGCGCCGGTCGCGCTGCCGTCGAGCAGGACGTCGGCACTGCGCAGCAGTGCTTCGAAAGCGAGGCGATCGTTGCTGTCGTCGATATCGAGGACAACGGACTTCTTGCCCGCATGCCAATGCAAGTACGAATCACCCTGGGACTCGGTGCGACTGGGGTCACCGGTGGGTGGTTCTACCAGAATGACCTCGAAACCCAGCCCGACCAGGATGCGCCCGGCGAATCGCGCAAACGGACTGGAAATCTCTACGACCCGTACCGGGGGATGCACCACAACTACTCCGTTTCAATCGAAAGATATCGCCGAACCGACTGGTGTCGAACGTAGTTCTGCGGGCCGGTGGGCGACATGATTTCGGTCTGCCCACCGGACCCGTTCTCACTCTCCGCTCAGGCGGCGTTCTGCTCGAACCATCCCGAGAGGAGGACAGCGGACGGATCGATGTCCGCGGAGATCTTGCCCTGCTCGCGGAAGAATGCAACAAGTTCGTTTGCGCGCTCCACGTCGTCCTCGGTGAATCCGCGTCCACCGAAATCGATTTGGGTCACCCGGTCTGCGGCCTCGGCCGGGTCCATCTGGATAGACGCGGCAATTGCGGTTGCAGCCCGATCCGGATCCGAGTTCACGATTGCCGACGCTTCCGAGATCACCTTGAACACCTTGCCTGCGGTTTCTTCGTTCGCGGACAACCAGTTGTCCGAAGCGATGATCCATTGGGCGTACTTGGCGCCGAAGTCGCCGGTCGTGGCAACAACGCGCCCGCCGGTATTGACACTCTGCGTCACCCAGGGGTCGAAGGACAGGAAGCCGTCGATGTCACCGCGCGCCAGCAAAGCAGGCTGTTCGGGCGGGCTTGTGCTCACGAGTGTGACCGTCGTGGGGTCGATGCCGAGACTGGCCAGGTACTGGTTCGTGAAGTAGAGGCCGATGCCGGGGAAGACGCCCATGGTCTTGATCGACTTCGGCTCGACGCCATTCCTCAGTACAACCTGGAAGTATCGGTCGGATTCCTGAAATACGCCCAGCGCCCGCAGGCTCGGATTGGCGGCCATGACGGACAGTGCTGTCGAGTCGGCATTGCCGGAGAGTTCCGAAGTTCCGGCTACGACGTTCTGGGCGCCCGCCGCCCCGCCTTCCGTCTGGATGACCTGGACGTCGAGGCCGGCGGCCTCGAACATGCCCTCGTGGTCGGCCAGGAAAATCGGGGCGTACGACGGGTCTACACCCACCGCGATCCGTACCAGGCCACCACTTTCCGCGGAATTGTCGGTAGCGGGCCGGGTGCATCCGCTGACCGCGATCGTCAGGGCGGCGAGAGAAGCGACTGCGCCCACCCATTTCTTCTGAAATTTGTTGAGCATGATGGCCTCTCGGTAAATGGGAGCTGTCAGCGTCCCGTGAAGGTGGGGGACCGCTTGTCGAGGAATGACTGAAGTCCCTCAGCAGCGTCGTCCGTCTTGATCAGGTCGAGCACTGCCTCGAATTCGAGATCCAGCGCTTGATCGAGCGGCAACGACATGCCCTCGTCGACAATGCGTTTGATCATTCCGATGGTGGCAGTGGGTTTCGTCGCGAGTTCGCGTGCGAGGTCAGCGCAATGCGCATCGAGGTCGGCGTCCGCAACGACGGTGTCGACCAGGCCGATATCGAGTGCATGCTCGGCGCTGAGGCGCTTGCCTTCGATCATGAGCACTTTGGCTCGGTGAGCGCCGATGAGGCGTGGAAGTCGCTGGCTGCCACCGGCACCCGGAAAAAGCCCAAGTCCGATCTCGGGGAAGCCGATGGTCGCCGACTGCGCCATGATGCGGAAGTCGCAGGCCAACGTCAGTTCTGCTCCGCCGCCGAGTGCGTGCCCGTTGATCTTCGCGACGACAGGTTTGGGAGCCGACTCGAGGATCCGCTGTACGTCGACCCACGGGCGCATCGCGCGCTGAGTTTCTTCCGTCAGCTCGCGCATCACGGTGATGTCCGCACCGGCGACGAAGAACCGTCCAGTGCCCGTCACGACAATGACGCGGACGGTCTGGTCCGACGCGAGTACCGGCAGTATCTCCAGAAGCTCGGCGATCATGCTGGGGTTGAATGCGTTGGCTGGAGGTTTGTCGATAGTCACGGTGGCAATCGAGTCTGTGACGTCGACGGTGACGAAGTTGTAGGTCTGGCCGGTCTGTCTCGTCAAGTGAGCTCCTGTCAGCGGGTTGGCGGGGTAAACCGGTCGAGCCGGGGGATGTGTAGTGGGAAGTATGGTGGGGACCCTCACGCGGCGGTACCGCTCGGGTTCGGTCAGTAGACCAATGCGGATGCTGATCGCGTAGGAACTTTCTTCGCTGTGATCACGTCGATATTTGCTCCTGTGACAGGATTGAGCCCGTGACTTCTGCAGTACCGACACCGCCCGCGCCCTCCGTCGACAAGCGTCCCGAGTCGATTTTCACCATGGGGACCAGGCTCGAGGACCGGCTCGGACGCACCGGCACCATCCACACACCGCACGGTGATATCGCGACGCCGTCGTTCGTGGCCGTCGGAACCAAGGCCACGGTCAAGGCCGTGCTGCCCGAGTCCATGAAGGAACTCGGTGCGCAGTCGTTGCTCGCCAATGCGTACCACCTGTACTTGCAGCCGGGACCCGACATCGTCGACGAGGCCGGCGGGCTGGGCAAGTTCATGAACTGGGACGGGCCCACCTTCACCGACAGCGGCGGCTTCCAGGTCATGTCGCTTGGTGTCGGGTTCAAGAAGGTGCTCGCGATGGAGGCCGTCGGTGTGCAGTCCGACGACGTCATCGCGAAGGGCAAGGAGCGTCTCGCGACAGTCGACGACGAGGGCGTGACGTTCAAATCGCACCTCGACGGCAGTAAGCATCGCTTCACCCCCGAGGTGTCGATGCAGATTCAGCATCAGCTGGGTGCCGACATCATGTTCGCGTTCGACGAGCTCACCACGTTGCTCAACACCCGCGGCTATCAGGAGCGATCGGTCGAGCGTACGCAGGCCTGGGCGATCCGCTGCATCAACGAGCACGAGAAGCTCACCGCTGAACGCGCTGACAAGCCCTATCAGGCTCTCTTCGGCGTGATTCAAGGCGCGCAATACGAAGATCTACGTCGTCAAGCCTGCCGCGGACTCGAGTCGATCGAAGGCGAGAACGGATACGGCTTCGACGGCTATGGCATCGGCGGCGCCCTCGAGAAGCAGAACCTCGGCACAATTGTGCGTTGGTGTAACGAGGAACTACCCGAGAACAAGCCGCGTCATATGCTCGGCATCAGTGAACCGGACGACTTCTTCGTAGCAATCGAGAACGGCGCGGACACTTTCGACTGCGTCAATCCGTCGCGTGTTGCTCGCAATGCCGCGATCTACGTCCGCTCCGGCCGGTTCAACATCAACACCAGCCGATTCCGTCGTGACTTCACGCCTATCGACGACGAGTGCGACTGCTACACGTGCGCCAATTACACCCGCGCGTATATCCATCACCTGTTCAAGGCGAAGGAAATGCTCGCGTCGACGCTGTGCACGATCCACAACGAGCGATTCACCGTGAAGTTGGTCGACGACATCCGAGCCAGCATCGAAGGCGGATACTTCCACGACTTCAAAGCGGACATGCTCGGAAAGTTCTATGCGGCGAAGACGCCTGCACCTCAGACGTAGGTCGGTTCGCGCTTCTTCACGTAGGCGATGACGCGGTAGGTGATCGGCATGACCAGAACCTCGACAAGCGTCTTCCACAGGAAGCCGACCAGCACGTAGTTGATGAAGTCTTCCCACGTACTGATGCCGATGACACCGGCTGCGATGGAACAGAAGATGAGGGTGTCGGCGAATTCGCCGACGACGGTCGAGCCGATCAGCCGCGCCCACAGGTGCTTCTCCTGCATGCGCTTTTTCATCATGACCAGGACCAGGGAGTTCAGCAGCTGGCCGACGAGGTAGGCGGCCAAGCCTGCGACCAGCAGCCGGGGAATGACGCCGACCACGGTTTCGAGGGCGGCCTGGTTCTCGTAGAACTCTGCCGACGGGAGTTGCACAGCGATCCAGAAGCACGCGGCGGCAAGAATCAGTGCGCCGAAGCCCAGGTAGATCGCGCGTCGGGTCGCCTTGAAGCCGTACACCTCGCTGAGTACGTCACCGAGGACGTAGGCAAGCGGGAACAAGAAGAATCCACCATCGGTGATGATGGGCAGAATCTGCAAGGGACCGAGCGAGAAGTCGGAATCCGCAAAGAAGGCGACCCCCTTGGTCGCCGCCACGTTCGAGATCAGCAGCGTTGCGGTGAAGAGCGCGACGATTGTCGGGTAATAACCCCGGCTGACGTGCGCAAATTTGGTTTCGTGGGTCGATTCGTCTTGCTGATCCTGAGCTGTCACGTCCGTCATCCAAGCACCACAAGGCGCTCGGAGGCGAGTTGGCGACCGTCCAGTTGCGCAGAACACACCGAAGGCCCTGCGGTTTCACGTGGAACCGCAGGGCCTTCGGTGATGCAAACGAACTGATCAGGCAGCTACATGGCCGCCGGTCAGCACGCGGTATGCGTAGGTACTGGCGATCAGCGCGACGGGCGCCGTCACGAGAAGACCGATTCCGCACAGCAGTGCGCCGATGATGTTGATACCGATCAGAGCGAGCGCCAGCAGGATCAACGTTCCGACGTTCGACGAGGTCAACGCGTAGCTCGATTTGATGCCCGAAATCGCATCCTGATTCTTGTCCACGATGAAGGTCAGCGTGTAGTAGAGCAGGAACGCCGCGATGATGCCGGGAATGATGCACAGAACCAAACCGACATAGGTGGCGACGGCGACAAGGAAACCGCCGAGAACAACTGCACCGATGTTCGTGAATTGGAAGAAGGTGCCGAAAGCCGGCTTGATTCCGTCCAATTCGCTCAATGCTCCACGAAGGAATGCGGCTTGGATGATGTAGCCGACGATTGCGGTGACCAATCCACCCACGATCGACAGCGCGCTGAATTCGGTATTGGTGTAGTCGAAGCCGTTGAAAGCGCCCTGGATGAGTCCGGCGATCAGAAAAGCGATGATCGAGATCCCGATCCAGACCAGTGCGTTGTCTTTGAACTTGTTCCAGCCGTAGGTAATTGCCGCACCCACAGAAAGCTGGGGGGCGCCGAAGCCTGCGCCGTAGTCATTCGGGGGCGGAGGCGGGAAGTTGCCACCACCGGGAGGAGGTGGGTACCCACCGGGAGGCGGGTAGTTTCCGCCGGGAGGGGGATAGCTTCCACCCTGCGGGGGTGGAGGGAAGTTGCCCTGTGGGGGCGGCGGGTAGCCGCCGGGCGGGGGATAACTTCCACCCTGCGGAGGACCGGCCGGTGGAGGAAAACTCCCCGGAGGGGGTGTTCCCTGCTGGCCGTACGGATCCTGGGGTGGGAATTGCTTCCCGTCTTCTGGGTTCTGGTTGGGGTCTTGCCCACCGGTTGTCATATATGTCTACCTAACCCTTGACTACCTGAGTCCCACCAGCGAGCTCGTCATGCTTGCCCTGCTTGGTGGGGCTGTTGTTGATGGTGACCGCGATGACGATGTAGGCGACCAGCGCGAGGATTCCGCCGATGATCGGAATGATCGAGAGCAACGTGAAGGCGTTGCGAATCGCAGACTGCTGGACGGAGGGGCGAGGTGCGCCGCCCGGACCGTGCACTGAAAGGCCCAGAATCATCTTTCCCAAAGTCCGACCCTGCGTTACTTCCATTGCGATGAAGTAAGCGAAGGTCAGAATTCCCGAGATCAGAATCAAGCTGTCGGAGTCACTGACCAAGAGAGCCAGAATCGCGGCGATGATGCCGACGATGATTCCGTCGATGATGCGGGCGCCGAGTCGAATCCACAGATCACCCGGCTGAGCACCCGAGGGCAGTCGATTTCCTCCGCCGTACGCACCTTGGTCGTTGAACTGCGGAGGCGGCGGGAAGTTGCCACCCTGCGGAGGCGGCGGGTATCCACCGGGCGGCGGGTAGTTGCCACCCTGAGGGGGCGGGAAGTTCCCGCCCTGTGGAGGAGGCGGGTAGCTACCGCCCTGCGGGGGGCCGGCGGGAGGTGGGTAACTTCCGGGAGGAGGTGTTCCCTGCTGGCCATATGGATCCTGGGGTGGGAATTGCTTCCCTCCTTCTGGATTCTGGTTGGGGTCGTACCCGCCGGTTGTCATGTGTTCCCCTCAGTCGTAAATATCGCGCTCGAGTGTGACAGTGGATATGACCCTACTGGGATCAAAGAGCGATGTGGATGACATCTGCTCACTTGGATTCGGAGGTCACCTGTGGTTTAGGCTGCGTTGTATGACGAGTTCCGGGGGCAACAACGACGATTCTTCGAGCGATTACCAGGCAAAACCTGGATACGGAGAATTTCCGAGCCTGCCGCCCGAGGGGTACGGCGTGTCCCCGTCCGAAACGCAGTCTTCACCTGAAGTTCCCGGATATACCACTCCCAACGAGCAGTACCCGGGTTATCCGCCGCCGTCGTACAACCCGACCGGTAATACGCCTCAGCCGGGTGGAATTGGTGAACCCAATCCATACTTGCCGCCGCCGAATCAATATCAGCCGAATCAATATCAGCAACCCGGACAATACGGACAAGCTCAATACGGACAGCCCCAATACGGTCAACCGCCGAATGCGTACGGTCAACCGAACCAATTCGCTGGTGGATACATCCCGCCGATGCAGCCAGTCGGCACCAATGGTCTCGCAATTGCGTCGTTGGTGGTATCGCTTGCAGGCGGTTGTTTCTACAGTCTCGGCGGAATCATCGGAATCATTTTGGGAATTGTCGCGCTCAATCAGATCAAGCAGACAGGTCAAGAGGGACGCGGGCTTGCGATAGCCGGAATTGCGGTCGGAGCAACTTTCTTGGCCATTTTTGCCGTGATTCTCGTGGTCGCACTCATCGCGAGCGCATCGTCGTCGTACTGAAGTTTGGCGTCGTACTGAAGTGGCTGGCGCTCACACGGGAGTGACTATGGACGACGCAGGAAGTGGCTTCCCGAAGTAATAGCCCTGGCCCATGTCGCAGCCGGCTCGCAAGACGTTGGCTGCGTGTTCCGCGGTTTCGACGCCCTCGGCGATCGAATCAAGCCCGAGCTTCCGCGCGATGTCGGCGATTGACTCCATGACCATGAAGGCGCGGTCTCCAGCACGACCCGCTGCGCTGACGGCCCAGGTCAAGGATTGGTCGACCTTGAGAATGTCGAGCGGCAATTCCGACAACGCGGAGAAAGACGCGAAGCCCGCCCCGAAATCATCCAGCGCGATTCGAATTCCCTCGTTATGCAAGACGTGAAGGGTCTCGGCGGCATGCCGACCCACGACGCCGAGTTCGGTGACTTCCACGATGATTCTGCTCAGTGGGGTTTCTGAACTGTCCAGCGCTCCGAGGATCTCGTGAGCGGCGTGCGGGGTAGCGAGTTGGCGAGGTGAAAAGTTGACCGCGACCATCATGTGCTCAGGCCACGACGCTGTTTGGGCACAGATCATGTCCAGAGCCTGCAGCCCGATGGGAATGATGAGCCCAGAGGATTCGGCGGAGCGCATGAAATCTTGGGGTTCGATCAACCCTCGAAGCGGATGGCGCCACCGCAGAAGTGCTTCATAGCTGATAATTGCTGACGAGTTCAGATTGACCTGGGGTTGATACAACACCTCGAATTGATGGTCGTCGAGTGCCTCGCGAAGCTCGCGGACCATGCGTATTCCTTTTCGTCCTGAGTCGCCCGTGCCGCACGTGCGTGTCAGCGTGGATGCTGCAAGTGGGTACTGCGGTCGGATCCCAGGTTCAGATCCCGGGCGTAGTTTTGCAGGGACTACTCGCCCTGAATTTCCTTCGCCAGTCTTGACCGTACTTCACTAATCGAGAATTGCCAACGAATAGCTATTGCGGATGGCTTTGTCATATCGGACAATCGAGCTTTTGTCCCGACGAGGTGTCGATTGAAACTTCACTTACTTCGCCGGGAAAATCCACGGGGTTCGGGGGATCTTGCGAGAGTCGAATCGATCCGCCAATTGGGGTGGTGTGACAACTTCCCCGGGTTCAGCGAGACCGATGCTCGACGCGATCATTGTCAGGACCTGTTCGGCACTGCGTCCGGCCTCGAGTTGATCGGCCAGAGTCACTGCGCCGTCGCGCTTCGCGAGTCGTTTGCCTTCACTGTTCAACGCGAGAGGAACGTGGGCGTACGACGGCGGTTCGATGTCGAGCAGTTGAGCAAGGTGCGCCTGACGCGGTGCCGAGGTCAGGAGGTCGTCGCCGCGGACCACCTGATCGATGTTCTGCGCACCGTCGTCGACGACAACGGCGAGGTTGTAGGCGGGTACGCCGTCTCCGCGGAGCAGGACGACGTCGTCGACTTGCCCCGTCACCTCGCCGAACAGTTCGTCGTGCACGGTGAACGAATCGATGTCGGCCCGTAGCCTCAGCGCGGGGGATCGGCCGCTTGCCGATTTCTCGGCGCGTTCGGCCGCCGACAGGTTCCGGCACGTGCCGGGATAGGCGCCATCGGGAGCATGGGGAGCGGACGGTGCCTGCAGGATCTCCTTGCGTGTGCAGAAGCAGGGATAGGTCAGGTGGCGCTCGCGTAATAGCTCGATAGCGTTGTGGTACAAGGGAAGACGGTGCGACTGCAATACGACTGGGCCGTCCCATGTGAGGCCGAGCCTGCGCAGATCGTCGAGTTGTCGTTCCATCGAGCCGGGTCGGACACGGTCGAGATCCTCGACTCGAATGAGGAAGTCGCGACCGCTGGTGCGGGCGAACAGCCAGGCCAAGAGGGCGGTACGGAGGTTTCCCAGATGGAGATCGCCGGACGGGCTCGGCGCGAAGCGCCCTGCTCCTGCCACGTCAGCTGGCGAGCCCGACGGAGGCGAGCGGGTTCTCGGCGTCGTGCAGGGTGAGGCGGATCTGGGTTTCCAAAGCGTGATCGAGGTACTGCGGCGGATACATGGCGGGGCTTCCGAGTGCGTCGAGGGCCAATCCATTGACGGTTGAAAGTAGAAGTGCCGCTCTGGTTTCCGCTTCCGGAGTTCCGATCCCGATCAGAACTGTCGAGATGCCGGTGCGGATTGTGAACAGGGTTGTCCGGCGGATTTCGGAGAGTGACTCACTGGTTGCGGCGCGCACGGCAAACGCGGCGAGCACATGCGCCTCACGCGTGCGTTGCTCGTCGAGGGGCAGGAGTTGCGAGAGCGCCTGGAACAGGGCGGTATGCGGGTCCGCGTCGGCGGATGATTCGGCCAGTCTGGTCAACAATCGATCGACGAGTGTTCGCAGTGCGAATGCGAACATCTCGTCCTTGGTCGAGAAATGATGTTGCACTGCGCCGATCGAGACACCCGCCCGTTTTGCGACCTCGCGAACGCTGGCATTTTCCAGTCCGGATTCCGCGGCGACATCGAACAATGCCGCCGCAAGCAGGTCTGGACTCGTGGAGGATTTTCGGCGTTCCGGCATACCGCGACATTACATGTGTATGGAAGTAATGCCCACGTCAGGGGTACTTTTTCACGCCTTCCGGCCGAGGAAGGCAAGGAGTTTCGTCGCTTTGTCAGCGTTGTCCGGAACCTGTATTTCCGGGCCGCACACACCGCTCATGCGGATCGACTCGCCGAGGCCCGCGGCGATCTCCGACACCCACTCCACGTCCGTGTCACGCATCGTCGTATCGGTGCCGGTCGCGGCTGCGAGATCCCAACCGTGGATGACCAGATCGAAACACAAGAACCCCTCGACCGTGGCCCCGAGGTTGGTCCGGCCGAAGTGCCCGTCGTATTCGAGGGTGGACTTTGCCGGATCGTCCAGAATGGCCTGCATCGAATCTCGGACGGCCGCCCAGGCTGCCGACGGGTCGTCGTCGACCGACGGACCGGGTGCCAATTCCAGGCCGACTACCTTGACCATGTCTCGTTCGCTGTCGAGCACGTGTCTCACCACGTCGCGGGCGGTCCAGCCCTCGCAGGGGGAATCGTTGTCCCAGCGGTCGGCGGGTACGGCGTCGATCCGCGCCGTGAATCCGGCGGCCAGATCCCGATAACGGTGGGCGGGGGAGATCTCTGTTGAAGTCATGACAGCAATCCTTCTCCACCGCGGCGCGTCATGATTGATTATTTCGGACATTCACTCGATCTCCGGGGCTTCCGCCCAGATGTCCATCGGTACGACCCCGGCGCTCTTGCCTTCGTCATCGAGAAGTCGGCCCACCCTTTTCATCGATCGCAGCACCACTGACCTGTTCAGCACCACCAGGCCCGGTGCCTCTTGTGCGAGTTGTACTTCGGTAATGGGAGTTTCGCGAAGGGAGTGTGCGGCGATCGCGAGCAGTGTGTTGGCGTGTCCACCGGATATCCGCATGCACACTCGTGTTCCAGACACTCGCTCCACCAGAGCACGAATCGTCGACCGGTCCGTGGGATCGACATATCCCCACACCCAGGTCACGAGGGGCCAGCCGGACAGCGGTAGAGACACGTCGCAACGGAACACGATTTGGTTGCGCGACGTCAGTTCGGCAAGTCGCCGCCTGACCGTACTTTCGCTGAGGCCGGTACCGACCGTGAGCTCGGCAATCGAGGATCGACCGTCCTCGCCCAGCTTCAATATCAATTGGCGGTCGACCGCGTCGAAAGTCTTCCCGTGATGGCGCTGATCCGTCGGAGCATATTTGTAGCGCACAGGCCGGTCTGTCATCACCGCCCGCTGCGTGGCATCGAGTACCTGCAATTTCCAGTCGTCTCCGATCGCGAAGACCTCGGTGACGAGGTGCGCACGCGAACTGACGATCCCGGGCACCGACGCGAGTGAGCGAAGCAGGAAACGCGACAGGAAAGCCATGTCTCTGACCTCGACGAGAAGGGTCAAGTCGCCTGGGCCGCTTGTGTGTTCGACGCTCAGAACCTGCGGCCAGCGGGCAAGGCGTTCCGCAATCGCCAAGGCGTTCGAAGTCGTACAGTCGACTTCCACGAAAGCCAGACACGATTCCGGACGGCCGTGGCCGGTTGCCCTCGCGGAGACCCAGGCGGTGCCGGAGTCCTGTAGCCGTTGCCAGCGGCGCGCGACGGTAACCGGATCAACTTTGAGCGCGTCACCAACCGTGCGCCACGACGCTCGCGGGTCGAGTTGCAGGCAATTGATCAGGGCGAGGTCGACGTCGTCGAGCACGGCGGAATCCTGCGTTTCTTCGATCATGTTGCAAGTATCGTGCATCTTCATTGTGTCTGGGATCACTTCATTCATGCTCGAAGGGCAGAACGCGGTGGCAAGTGCCCACCGCGTTCGTGCTGTGAAAGGAGAACCCAGATGTCGTCCACCACGTTGTCCGCTGTTCCAACCGAGAGAAGTCTCGACTGGGTGCAGCGCCTCATCGGAATCGATACGACGAGTGCCGTGAGCAATCGACCGTTGATCGATCTCATCGCCGCGGAACTACGTCGCCACGGGGTCGAGCCGATACTCGTTTGCGACGACGAGGGTTCCAAGCTGAACCTGTTGGCAACATTCACGCCTCCTGACGGAAGCACTGCCGGTGGAGTGATGTTTTCCGGCCATACAGATGTAGTGCCGGTCGACGATCAAGACTGGAGCAGCCACCCTTTCACTCCCGAAATTCGCGACGGAAGTCTGTACGGACGCGGCACGTGCGACATGAAGTCGTTCATCGGGATCGTTGTCGCGGCGATCCCCGACATCGTTGCTCGGCCGCTGGCGAAGCCGATTCACTTTGCATTCTCCTACGACGAGGAAGTCGGCTGCATCGGTGCGGCCGGGTTGGTCGAGGAGGTTGTTTCCCGGAACCTGCGCCCTGATGTGTGCGTCGTCGGAGAGCCGTCGGAGATGCGGGTCATTCGCGCACACAAGTCGATGAACGTCATACGTGTTGATCTGCATGGTGTTTCGGCGCACTCGTCGCTTACTCCGCAAGGAGTCAACGCGATCGAATACGGCGCGGAGTTGATTCGATTCGTCAGAAGCGTGGCCGACGAGCTCCGTGCGTCCGGCCCGTACGACGACGCATTCGACGTGGCCTGGACGACGTGTTCGGTCAATCTCGTATCCGGCGGGATCGCAGTGAACACTGTCCCCGAGGATTGCTCCATCACTTTCGAATTCAGGAGCATCAGCTCAGCTGGCGCCGCAGATTTGCTCGAACGCTTTGCCGCCGAGGCGAATCGGATCGAAAACCTGATGCAGGAAGAAAACCCGTCAGCCTCCGTGACGATGCACGTGTCGGCCTCGGTTCCTCCCCTGGAGACGGATGCGAATGCTTCGGCGGCCGCACTGGTCGAACAATGGGGTGGTCGGCCCTCGGACGAAAAGGTCGCGTACGCCACCGAGGCCGGGATGTTCGCGAGTATCGGTGTCCCCACTGTTGTGTGTGGGCCGGGAAGCATCACTCAGGCGCATGCACCTGACGAGTACGTGACACTTGACCAATTGGCACAGTGCGAGCAGTTCGTTCGGAACGTCATCGCTCACGCCCGCGCCTGACCCACCCTCACCCCCCTAAGGAAAACCATGTCCACGGCAACTACGCCAACCTCCGGAGCAGTCACCCCGGAACGCCTGGCCGCTGCTCGCAAGGCGGTGATCAGCAGTTCGCTCGGCGCTGCGCTCGAATGGTTCGACGTCATCGTCTACGCATCATTTGCAGTGGTCATCGCCCATAACTTCTTTCCCGGCGGCGACAACACTCTCGGCTTGATACTGACGTTCGCGACGTTCGCGATCTCGTACGTCATCCGGCCGCTTGGCGGGATGGTTCTCGGAAGCTATGCCGACCGTCGCGGGCGCAAGAACGCCTTGACGTTGACGATGATGCTGATGATGATCGGCACGCTCATCATGGCGGTGGCGCCGACGACCTCGATGATCGGGCCGTGGGCCGGCGTCGTCATCCTGGTTTCGCGACTCATTCAAGGATTCTCCGCAGGCGGTGAATTCGGTACTGCTACAACCTTCCTCGTGGAAACTGCACCGCACAAGAAGGCGTTCTACTCTTCCTGGCAGGTTGCCAGCCAGGGTGCTTCGGTTTTCCTGGCATCGTTATTCGGATACGTGCTCAATACCCATCTCTCGCATGAAGCGCTTTACTCATGGGGCTGGCGCGTTCCGTTCTTCTTCGGCATCATCGTCGGGCCGGTCGGTCTCTACATCCGCGCCAAGCTCGATGAAACGGACGATTTCAAGACGAGCGTCCCGGAAAAGGCCCCGCTGAAGACGACGCTGACCAGGCATCTCGGCCGGGTGCTGACCGGCGCCGCAGTAGTCGGCGTCGCGACGATCTCGATCTACCTCATCTTGTACATGCCGACGTTTGCCGTGAAGAACCTCGGAGTATCCGCCTCTGCCGGCTACCTCGGCGGAATCGTCGCCGGACTGGTCACCTTGATCACCGTGCCGTTGATCGGTCATCTTGCAGACCGGGTCGGACCTGCGAGAGTTATGACCTGGGCCGCCGTTGCGGCAATCGTCCTGGCCTGGCCGCTCTTCAAACTGATGGTCGATCACCCCTCGACTCTGACGCTCGTCCTGGTTGTTTCGGCCCTGGGCGTCATCATGGCGTTTGCCTTCGGCCCGTTGCCTGCCTTGATGAGTTCGCTGTTCCCGGCGGAGATCCGGGCTACCGGGATGTCTTTGTCGTACAACCTCGGCGTGACCTTGCTCGGCGGAATCGCGCCGTTGGTCTTGACCTGGTTGATCAGTACAACAGGCTCGCTCGACGCTCCGAGCTACTACTACATGACGGTCGCAGTGCTCTCCCTCGGCGGGCTGTGGTCTGCCAGGACGCTTTTCAGTCAGAAGTGACGGCGGGGGAGCGCGGTAGCGATCATGCGACCGCGTCTCCCTCTGCCAGCGCGACAACGGTATCCGACCCGTGCCAGTCGGGGGCTTGGGTTCGCAGTAGAGCTGCCGGGGTCAGCGAAGAGATTCGGCGGCATTCACGCGTCAAGTGGGCCTGATCGCTGAATCCGCAGTGGGCTGCGGATTCAGCGAGGCCCAGTGCGGGTCGACTGCGAGCGAGCGCCATGAAACGCTGGAGGCGCAGGATCGAGCGCAGCGTTGCAGGGCCGTATCCGAAGGCGTCGTTGCATCGACGCTGGAGTTGGCGCGAAGTCAGTGCCGCCGCGTCGGCGAGAGTGCTGACATTCCACGAATGTTCGGACAGTGCGGTGCGGACGTGGTTGATCACCGGATCGTGACGGAAACTCGAACTTGCCCAACTCCGGACAGCGCTTTCGAGGATCGAGACTTGTTCGTGGTCTTCGGAATTTTCCAAGCGGTTCAACAGTATTCGTTCCGTGCGTGCGTCGGTTACAGCGCTGAGGTCAGCGCGAGAATCTCGAAGCTCGGACGCCGAGGTTCGCAACATCGGCGATGCCGATCCAGGGCGGAATCGAACACCCACGGAGCGTGTTCCGGGCGGAAGAGTGAATGACCATGCAGCGGTTTCGGGGCCACAGACGCGTATGCCGACGCCACGTATCCACAGCACGTCCATGCAAGCATCGGGCACGAGCAGGTGTTCACCTTCTGCGCACGCCGTCCAGCCACACACCAGGATGTCGGAGAGATCCGGGGCGACCGATTGTGGTGTGTACCAACCCATGACAAGAGCCTATCGAGCGCCACCGACACGAAGGCGAGTTCATTCGACCGGGCCGAAGCGATATCCGAACCCCCGGATGGTTTTGATGTACTTCGGTTTCGCGGGATTGGATTCGAGTTTGGACCGCAAGCTGAGAATGGTCGCGTCGACCACACGTGTCTTTTCGTGGTCGGAACCCCAGACGTTTCGGATCAGATGATCACGCGAGTACACGCGCCCAGGCTCGGTCGACAGTTCCAGGAGTACCCGCCATTCGGTCCGGCTGAGGACGAGCAGCTTTCCGCCCATCGTCGCCGTCATCGCACGTCGATCGAGGAGCAGGTCACCGTGACGTTGGTGTTTTCCGGCGGCGGGATGCGCGGTTTCACGAAGGATCGCGGTGACCCGAAGATCGAGCGCGTGAGAATCGATCGGGTTCAGTACGAAGTCCGAGACAGCGCCATGTGGTGCTTCGTCGATGTCCTCGTGGGTATCCACCAACATCATGATCGGCATCGAACTGCGCAAGCGGATCTGTCGTGCAATCTCGTAGCCGTCGATGTCCGGCAACAAGAGATCGATCACGGCGATATCGAAACTGTCGGTGTCCAGGTCGTCGAGTAGGCGGCGCCCGGTGCGGACGAGCTGTGTTTGATGACCAAAATGTACTAATTCGGCCCCGAGTGTCTGGGCAAGCTCCGAACGGTCGGTAGCTGCAAGTATCAAGCTCACGTGAAATCCTCCCCCCGAAGGTGTTACTAGTCGTAACAGCTTGCATTCTGGCAGATCATCCACCGCATGGCCACAACAAGGTGGCTGATCAAAAGTTGAGGGAACCTGGGGCGTTCGTCGCTAGACTTCTTTCATGGGCACTCTGTTCGCGTTGACGCTGCCAGGCTTGCTCGTGCTGCTGGTCCTGTTCGCGTTCGCCGAGACTCTCTGGAACCGGCTCACCGGTGGCCGGGCCCTGCCGTGGACCAGGGGGCGCACGACTCGTCCGGTCTCGGCTGCGGGCTTCGAAGAGGTTGCTGCCCTGTTTCAGGGGTCCAAGCATCATGAATTCGAACAGCGGCAGAGTGCGTTGATGCATCGTGAGGACGGAACCGACGGTGACCCGCCGTGGGTGCCCGTCGATCCGGAAGCTAACAAGGTCGTTCTCCGTCGACGGAGTTGACAGTCGCCGACAGTCGACGGAGTTGACAGTCGACGGAGTTGACAGTCGGGCTCAGGCCCAGTGGCTGGGGCGGGTCAGTGAATCGGGGAGTGTGGTAGCCGAATCGCCAACCGCCGCGTTGATCTGGAACTGAGTGAGAAAGATACTGCCGCGGAGTTTTGCGCCGCGAATGTCGGTGCCGCGCAAGTCTGCACCGATCAGATCGGCGCGATCGAGTTCGCAGCCGCGGAGGTCTGCACCGATCAGATAACTCCCGCGAAAGTTGGCCCCACGTAGGTCGGAACCACGAAGTTTGGCGCCGATGAGGTCTGCGCCGCGGTGGTCGAGTTTGCGACCCTTCTTGCCTGAGATCGGCGAGCGCACAAGGTTACTCGTCTGCAAGAGCAGTGTGTTGACTGCCGCTCGGTGTGCTGAGACGTCGACGGCTTGAATCTGCGAAGGCGTGCCGTTAGTCAGGCTTTCCGTCTCTGCGAGTGCAGCGTCGAGTTCCTTTCGTATCGAGTGGGTTTGCTTCAGCGAGCGGGCTTCGGCGAGATACCAGAGCAGTTCGTGCAACTGGCGTACGACAGGGAACGTTTCGAACATGTCTGACGCGGTCTCCGGGGCATCATGCCAGCTGATGCCGTCGTAGGTCTGCTGTGAAACCTTCTGTCCCGCACCGAAACAGTCGTACACGGTGCAGCCGGTGAAGCCCTTCTTTCGCAATCCGGTGTGAATGCCGCAGCGGAAATCCTGCTGCAGGTTCTTGCAGGGGTCGCCGGCATTCTTGTTGGTCGCGAAGTCGGAGGACTTGGAAAAGGGGAGTGCGACGCAGCACAGGCCGAAGCAACTGCTGCAATCCGCGAGCAGATTGGTCTGGCTGGCAAGCACGCGTACTCCCGATGGTTGGGTTGGACGGAAAGTGTGTCTTCGGGTTCGTGAGTCTGTCAAACGAAAATTTTGTAGATCTGAAACAGTCGATGCGCTGCTACGCTGCTTTTTCGCGTGTCGATTCGAAGCCGGGGGGCTTGGGTGGGGAACGAAGTACTGCAAGCGGGCGGCGGTTGGATTCGGGGCAAAAGGCGTTGGAAAGGCCGGAACTTTCGGGTCGACTTCGATGATGGCCTGGTGTGGATATGATGCGCCGCAAACGATTCCACAAGCAGGGCTCGACGGGTACGCCGACGGCGGCGCGGGATCGCTGGATCGATTCCAAGACGGACTGCGTGCATCCCACGACGGCACGCATTAATGCAACACGGTCATCGGACACATTTACGGATCGACCGTGATCGGCGCTGCGGCGCCTCGGACGGACGATCAATGGACGCGAATGATCTGTTCTTCGTGGGAAGCCCCGGAACATATCGGTGGCCATGTATACGCCACCGCCGCGGCAAACGATCCGGTTCCGATGATCGGGGACGTGTTCGGCGGTCTCTCGCATGGCGCGAACCCCGCGAACGATCTTCCGCTGATCGGATTCGGTGCCACTGTCATCGAGTCCGCACCCGGAACCGGGATCGACGCGGGTCTGTTGGGCGAGCTCCCCAGCCCAGTCGCACACAGCGAGTATTGGGAACGCACCAACCCGGCTCTTGCCGGGATGGGCCACGTGATCGCCGGACTAGGAGCGCCATGACCAACGCAACGCGACGCCGTAAATCACTCGGCATGAGCAGTATCGCGGTGGCAATCCTGCTGTCGGCGTGTACGACCCTGCTGTCGGCGTGTACGACGACGGAGAACGGGAAAGTGATGGAAGCCAACTTGAATCTAACCCTCATGCAGGCACAGGCCAAGGTGATCGAATACATGACGGACACGATCACGGTACTGCCGCCGGGCGCCTACTTGACGCGGTATTCCGAACTGAACCAGAAGGTCACCCTCGATCCGGGTGGCACCGTCCCGTGCAATGACAGCAATCTGTCGAAGGACACATCCGTGGACTACGGCGTGACGTACTTCCTCACCTCAACTGAAACCGCCGACATCCCAGGTTTCGGTGATCCGATTCGCAATCTGTGGACTGAGCGCGGCTGGAAGTTTCGAACGTACGACTCCGCTGGGGACTCGACGAGCACCGAGACAATCTTGCCGGATGGATATCGAATGGTTCTGGAGGAGTACGCGCGGGGAGCAAGTTTGACCGGGTCGTCGCCGTGTTTCCCCCGACCCGATGCATCGGATCGTCCGAACGCGCCCGTGCAGATCGATCAACCTTGACCGGGCCCGCGTCCTCGTTTCCCGAGTTGACTGTCCTCGCTCGCCAGTCGACGCCGAGGTCGGGAAGGTTCGCGCCCGCGCAGATGCTGGAGGTGGTGCAGTCAGCGTCGAGGTCGACGCGTACGGCGCGATCACTGACTTGCAACTCGCCGAGAGCGGTCTCCGGGCCGGCGCGGCTGCGCTCTCCGCCTCGATCGCAGCGGCCCACCGAACCGCTTCTGCGTCAGCAGCGTCTGCCGCGCAAGAACTACGCGCCCCACTCCTCCGTGAACCTCGCGTCGCCAGGGCAATGAATGCTTTCAATGCAGTGGACGCGTTCGATCAGGCGCCGGCCGCACCTGAACCTCACGTGGTGAAACGAGCCGACCGCACGTCAGTCGACGACGACCTACCCTTCGACGGCGGTTCGTTCATGCGACGTGCCTGAGCCCGGGCAAAAAGAACCCCTGCGAACCGCTTCTCAGCAGTTCACAGGGGTTCCTTTGGCGGAGGATAGGGGATTTGAACCCCTGAGGGCGTTAACCCAACCCGCGTTCCAGGCGAGCGCCATAGGCCACTAGGCGAATCCTCCGTGGAGCAGCATACCCAATTGCAGGCGTGAAGCGTTAAACGGGTACCTGACCTGCGAAGAACCGGTGGATCTCAGGGTTTGCATCTCCACCCCGGTAGGTGGTGTGCAGCGGCCGACGAAAGCCGTCTACACTGTTCATTGGATCCCGCGCGGCGCGCATCCTGTGAACTCCCCCAGGGCCGGAAGGCAGCAAGGGTCAACGGGCTCTGCCGGGTGCGCGGGGTCCTCTATTTTTTTCACATACCCGACCCCGCCTCGTCGGTGAAAGGCCGCTCCGGATGCCTATCCAAACCCAGATCGGGTTGATGAGCCATGAAGAACTCACCTCCGAGCATGAGAGCCAGAGCGCGAAGTACACGCAGCTCCAGGCGCAGAAGCTCGCACTCGATCTGACCCGCGGTAAGCCTTCCCCGGAACAACTCGACCTTTCCGCAGAGCTGCTGACGCTGCCCGGCGACGGTGACTTCCGTGACGGCAGCGGCACCGACTGCCGTAACTACGGCGGACTCACCGGTCTGCCGGAACTGCGCGCCATCTTCGGTGAGCTGCTGGGTATCCCCGTTGCGAACCTTCTCGCCGGCAACAACGCGAGCCTCGAGATCATGCACGACAACGTCGTGTTCTCACTGCTGCACGGCACTCCGGATTCGGCCCGGCCGTGGGCACAGGAAGAGAAGATCAAGTTTCTCTGCCCCGCACCGGGCTACGACCGCCACTTCGCGATCACCGAGTCCCTCGGCATCGAGATGATTGCGGTGCCGATGAACCACGACGGCCCGGATGTCGTCAAGATCGCCGAACTTGTTGCGTCAGATCCGCAGATCAAGGGCATGTGGGCGGTTCCGGTCTACGCGAACCCCACCGGTGCCGTGTACTCCGAAGAAATTGTCCGGACGCTCGCGTCGATGCCGACGGCCGCGCCCGACTTCCGCCTGTACTGGGACAACGCGTATGCCGTGCATCCACTTGTCGGCGAGACTGCGCCTTCCTACGACATTCTCTCGATGGCAGCGGAGGCCGGACACCCCAACCGTCCGCTCGTGTTCGCGTCGACGTCCAAGATCACTTTCGCCGGCGCTGGTGTGAGCTTCTTCGGTAGCTCGGCGGAAAACCTTGCCTGGTACCAGAAGTTCCTGGGTAAGAAGAGCATCGGACCGGACAAGGTCAATCAGCTTCGCCACCTGCGTTTCTTCGGCAATGCCGACGGCGTTCGTGCGCACATGGAGAAGCATCGCGCGTTCCTCGCGCCCAAGTTCGAGCTCGTACTGCGGATCCTCGAGGATCGTCTCGGTGCTTCGAAGGTCGCGTCCTGGACGGAGCCGAAGGGCGGATACTTCATCAGCCTCGACGTGGTCGACGGCACGGCCAAGCGCGTCATCGAACTGGCGAAGAACGCGGGTATCGCGCTCACCGCTGCCGGATCGGCTTTCCCGTACAGCACGGATCCGGACGACCGGAACATCCGGTTGGCCCCGAGCTTCCCGTCCACGGCTGAACTCGAAGTTGCCATGGACGGCGTGGCGACGTGTGTCCTGCTCGCAGCCACCGAATCGCGTCTCTCCGAGATCTGAGTTCTCGAAGCGGCGTGCCCGGTCGGTACTTTTCGGTCTCGTCTTGTACCGTTCGGAGCATCAATTCCCGACATAGGGTGTAAATCCCGGAGGTTGTAGTGACGGGCGCGATCAACGCTTCGGATGGGCCTTCTTTCGAGGCGCACACCGCGAAATCAGAGTCGGTCATCGAAGCTGACATACCGCGACGCAGTCTCCGTGTCGGTGTTCTCGGATTCTCTGTGCTCGGTGTTCTGGCAGTCGTGTCCGTGCTGATGGTTCTTTTCGCCGTGCCGATGAATACGCGGTACTGGGGGATCTTCGAAAATTTCCTCGATCTCGACGTCTACCGCCACGGCGGCAGCGTTGTGGTTCAGGGCCTTCCGTTGTACGACGGGCCAGTCCTGGAAGGGATGATGTTCACGTACACCCCGTTTGCGGCTTTGCTGTTCACGGTGTGGGCGGTGCTCTCGTTCAAACAGGCGATTGTCGTGTGGACGGGTTTGAACATCGCTGCGTTGTTCGCAGTGATCGTGTTGTGCTGGAAGTACCTCGGTTATCGGCTCGACGTGAAGGCGTACGCCGTCAGTGCGTTGGCCACCACGATCTTTCTGTTCATGGAACCGATACGTACGACGCTCTGGCTCGGGCAGATCAACATCTTCCTGCTGCTCTTGATCGTGTGGGACCTCGGTCGGGACGAGAAGAGTCGGCTCCGAGGAATCGGGGCAGGCATCGCCGCCGGCGTGAAGCTCACTCCGGCCTTCTTCTGGGCGTACCTCTTCATCACTCGTCAATGGCGTGCGTTGGTGACGGCCGTCGTGACGTTCGCGGCGACCGTCGCGATTGGTTTCGTCGTGATCTACAACGATGCGTACAAGTACTGGACCGGCACTCTTGTCGACAGCGAACGCGTCGGACCGACGGATGCTCCGAGCAACCAGTCCGTGTCCGGTCTGATTGCTCAGCTCACTCACACTCCGACGCCGTCGCGGGTCCTGGTCCTCGTCTTCAGTGCGCTGGCAGTATGCCTCGGACTCGGTGCCGCGTGGATTGCTCACCGGCACGGCCAGAAATTGCTCGGCCTCACCATGACGGGGTTGACTGCGACCACTGTCTCGCCGTTCTCGTGGGGTCATCACTGGGTGTGGTTCGTCCCGCTGGTCGTCCTCGCCGCGCACTACGCGATGGTGTCGAAGAAGCGCTGGGCGTGGGTGGCGCCGTTCGTTTTCCTGCTCCCAGTCTTGAACTGGTCTCACACTTGGTGGGACCCGTCGGTCATTCCGGGTACGGATCGCTTTGTCGGAATGGGCCTGTTCATGTTCGTGCCGCCCGAGTATCTGCGGATTCCGACCGTCGGCGTCTACCTCTGGGTCTTCACGCTTGCCGCGGTCTCGACGTTGGTTCTGTTCGGCTGGAAGAAGTGGAAGATTCCGGCTCCGGATGCGTCGGCGCCGGTCACAACTGCCGCCTGACGTGGCAGTATCGGACTCATGGCACTTCAACTGAACCTTGTCGGTGACCCCGAAGCGGATGCCCTCCTGGCCGAGGACCCGTTGGCGTTGTTGATCGGAATGCTTCTCGATCAACAGGTTCCGATGGAAACGGCCTTCCTCGGTCCGAAGAAGCTGGCGGATCGGCTCAGCGGTATCGACGTCAGGCGTATCGCCGACATGGACACCGACGAGTTCATCGCCATCTGTGCCGAGCCTCCGGCTGTGCACCGATTCCCCAAGTCGATGGGCGAGCGTATCCAGCTCATGTGCCAGTTCATCGTCGAGAACTACGACGGCGACACCGCGGCGATCTGGACTTCGGGAAATCCCGACGGCAAGGAAGTGCTGAAGCGGCTCAAAGCCCTACCCGGTTACGGGGATCAAAAAGCCCGGATCTTCCTGGCGTTGCTCGGAAAACAGATCGGCGTCGAGCCGAAAGGTTGGCGCCAAGCGGCCGGCGACTACGGGCTCGAGGGCTCGAGGCGCTCGATTGCAGACGTGGTCGACGAACAGTCTTTGCTCGAGGTCCGCGAGTTCAAGAAGGCCGCAAAGGCCGCAGCGAAGGCCGACAAGAAGTAAGCCGCTTTCAGGATTTCCGGGACCCGCTCGCACGCACTACTTTCATCAGGTCGCCTGCGGGGCCCTCGAGCTGACGCGGCGGGCGCCACACTGCACGCAGGGATCGGTCGAGTTCCAAGCCTTCGACGGCTACGACCCGAAGTTCTCCCTGCTTCACCTGGTCCTCGACGGCCAGCGTGCTCAGTACCGCCGGGCCGACGCCACCGAGCACGCTGGTTCGAATCGCGGCCGAACTACCCAGTTCCAACAACGGTGCACCGCGCTCGTATTCGTGTAACGCCAGGTCGAGAGTCGTTCTGGTTCCCGATCCGGGCTCACGCACCAGCAGCGGTGTCGCTGCCAGTTCGGCGACGGTCAGCGGCTTTCGTCGACGCGCCCATGGATGATCCGGATGAACGACCACGACCAGCGAGTCACGCGCGACGGTGACGCTGGGCAGGCTCTTCGGAACGGTCGGTGACTCGACGAATCCGAGGTCACACATTCCTACTTCGACGGCTTCGAGTACGCGTGCCGAGTTGTAGACCTGAAGGTGGACGGTGACACCAGGATGCAGTGATCGAAAGACGCCGAGCCAGGCCGGGATCAGATGTTCGGCGACGGTCATGCTGGCACACACGGTCAATTCCGCGGATCGTTCGGTCCGCATCCCTTCGGCGACGTCGAGAAGCTGCCTCGAGTTGGCGAGGACGCGGCGCGCCCAGTGGACGATGACGGTCCCCTGCGGAGTCAAAGTCGCCCCCGTCGACCTTCGGTGTATGAGTGGCATCCCGAGCTGCCGCTCGAGGGCTTTGACGGCGCGGCTGGCATTCGGTTGTGCGATGTGAGCCAGACGGCTTGCAGCACTGAGGCTTCCGTGATCATCGATGCCGACGAGTAGCTCGAGTGTGGTGAGGTCGGGCCACCTTCTGGTCATGCAGACAGGCTATACCCAGCATCTATTCCATATCGATCTGATATGTCGTGATGGTAGAAATCGCCCTACCGGAGCGATGGTGGCTCAAGGACGCTGGATGAGTGAACCGTGATGTGAAGTCCGTGGCCGAGAAACCCGCAGTCGCCCCTTCGTCAGAAGTACGACGGTGGTCGAGTGTCGCTGCATTGGTGCCCGGAGTTGCGTTGTGCGCCTTGGGTGCCACGGTCGCGCTGATAGCCGGTCAGTTCACCTCCGCCGTGAGTCCGTTGCTGATTGCGATCGTGGCGGGTGCGGTGTTGGCGAATACCGTCTCTTTGCCGGCGAAATTCCAACCTGGCCTGGCATTCTCGGCGAAACGGCTACTTCGGGTGGGTATCGCTCTGCTCGGGCTGCAATTGATGTTCTCCGACATCGTCGGTTTGGGTTGGGGAGTGATCGCCGTTGTGGTGGCGATAGTGTTCCTCGGTATCGCCGGGACCATGTATGCCGGAAAGCTTCTGGGATTGAGTTGGTCGCAGAGGATTCTGATTGCCTGCGGCTTCTCGATCTGTGGCGCAGCCGCTGTGGCTGCTGCGGACGGTGTGGTGAATGCGCGAGAGGAAGAGTTGCTGACCGCTGTAGCGCTGGTGGTGATCTTCGGAACTCTGATGATTCCGACGATCCCCTTGCTGGCCGATGCTTTCGGTATGAACGAGATCGAGGCGGGCATGTGGGCCGGTGGGTCGATCCACGAAGTGGCACAAGTAGTGGCTGCCGGCAGCGCTCTCGGCGCCACCGCGTTGGGTGTCGCGACCGTGGTGAAACTTGCGCGCGTATTGATGTTGGCGCCGGTCATGGCGTTTCTGAGCATTCGGCAACGCACGATGGTCGACAACACCGCCACCAAGCGGCCCCCGCTGATTCCGTTGTTCGTCGTGGCATTCATCGGCTGCATGGGTTTGCGCTCCACCGGAATGTTGCCAAATGAGC
Organism: Rhodococcus sp. AQ5-07; assembly: GCF_009707305.1. Taxonomy (NCBI): domain Bacteria; kingdom Bacillati; phylum Actinomycetota; class Actinomycetes; order Mycobacteriales; family Nocardiaceae; genus Rhodococcus; species Rhodococcus sp. AQ5-07. The sequence continues at coordinate 5,202,577 of NZ_CP046099.1, forward strand.
TTCTCGGATTGGCGAAGACCGTGCAGACGGCGCTGTTGGCTGCTGCGATGTTCGCTCTCGGGCTGGGGGTGCGGCTGAGCGTCATTCGTGGAGTGGGCGCACGACCATTCGTTCTGGCCGCGATTTCCACCGTGTGGGTGGCGACGATCGCCTACGTCGGAGTCGTGCTGGTCAGCTGATCGAGCGTTGAGTCCGCCATGCGCTCGGGCTCGTCGAGAACTGGGTGCGAAACCAGCGCGAGAAACTGCCCTGCGTCGAAAACCCCAGGTGCACCGCCACTTCGGTCAATGAATAGCGAGGGTTGGCGACAAATCGTTCCGCGAGGGTGCTTCGGACCGAATTGAGAACGGCCGTGAACGTATCTCCGGATTCGGCGAGATGACGGTGCAGTGTCCGCCGGTCGAACCCGAGGCTTCGTGCCACCTGCTCGACAGAGCAGCGGCCGGTCGGAAGCAGAACTTCGATCAATTCCTTGGTGCGGCTGAGGGTGTCGGAGGTTTCCGATGCGGGAAGTGAGTCGAGGAACTGGCGAGCGTACGGCCGGAGCAACTCGTCGGACAGTTGGTTTGCCGCATCCAGGTCGGCGGCGAAGAAAACGATTCCGGTGAATTCGTGATCGAATTCCACGGTGTCGCCGAGGATTCGTCGATGCGTGCTCGTATCTTTCGGGGCATTGTGCGTGAATCCCACGCTGACCGGATGCCATCGAGAACCCAGGAAACTTCGCAGGATCTGCAGCGTCGCGCCGACTGCGAGTTCGACGCTCTGTCTGGTGTCGACCGGTTCGCCGACCTCGAGCGAGATTCGCAGGGTGGCGAGTCCGTTGACCTCGTTCAATCGGATGCGCAATGACTCGTTGTACGTGTGCTCGTATCGCATCAATACGTCGAGCGCGCTCCTGACGTCTGGTTCTTCCCTGATGACCAAGCTGAGGGGACCGAGATTGGACAGTCGACGCAGGCCGGCGAGTAGAAGCCCGAAGTCTTCGTGTCCGGACTCCGCTGCCGATCGCTCCAGGAGCGATGCGATGGAGGCGGCCGGTACCCATTGGTCGGGGTTCGCCAGGCTTGCCGGGCTCAGGCCGACACTTCTCATGAGGGCCACAGCGTCCACGTCCACTGTTCGGCACAGGTCGACGTATCGGTTCAGTGACGCGTAGCGGGCGAGTGGCTTCATAGGGCCCCCTTTACTCGATGTCCCGAAATGTTGTGTTGTGTGTCTCGTCAAGTTAAGCATGTGAGCCGGATCTCACATAGTTTTGTTCACATCAGTTCGGCACGACCGCGAAGTCGAGCACCGACTTCTGGAAGTTGTTGCGTACGAATACAGCTCGACCGTAATCGAGTCGAGCCCGCCCACAGAATTGGAGAGCATTGATGGCAAACGCCATTCGGTTCCATGAGATCGGCACACCGTCCGTCATGCGTTGGGAAGAGATCGAGGTAGGACGACCGGGTGCCGGAGAGGTTCGGGTTCGTCATGAAGCGGTGGGGTTGAACTTCGCCGACACCTACTTTCGAAGTGGCCTCTATCCTGCGCAATTGCCTGCCGGGATGGGCGTTGAGGGCGCCGGTGTGGTCGAAGAGATTGGCGAGGGAGTAGTCGATTTTGCAGTGGGGGACCGTGTGACCTACACCGGCAGTCCGCTGGGTGCGTACGCCACCGAGCGGATCATGGCGTCGTCCGACCTGATCGCGCTACCCGACGGCATCGCCTTCGACACCGCGGCCGCCATGACCATGCGAGGACTGACCGCCGCCTACCTTCTGCGTCGCATCTACCCGTTGAAAGCGGGAGACACCGTGTTGCTGCATGCTGCGGCGGGCGGGGTTGGACTGATCTTCACCCAGTGGGCAAAACTGTTGGGAATCAAAGTGATCGGAACGGTGTCGAGCGACGAGAAGGCGAGCGTTGCCCGTGCTCACGGGTGCGATGAAGTCGTCATCTACACCCGCGAGGACGTCGTAGCGCGTGTCAAGGAGATCACCGGGGGCGTCGGCGTGCCGGTTGTCTACGACAGTATCGGGCAATCCACGTTCGACATCTCTCTCGATTGCCTTGCCAGGCGCGGGCTGCTGGTGTGCTTCGGAACGGCGTCCGGGCCGACTCCGCCGATTCAGGCAATGCAGTTGGCCGTCAAGGGATCTCTCTTCCTCACACGTCCGGCACTTGCCGATTACATCGCGGATCCCGAGGAACGTGCCGAATTGGCGGGCGAACTGTTCTCACACGTCGAATCCGGGCGAATCAAGATCGAGATCAACCAGCGATACCCCCTCGAAGATGCGGTGCGTGCGCACCACGACATGGAGTCCGGTCGCAGTATCGGTTCCTCCGTCTTCTCCGTCTGAACCGAAACAGCACTTCCCAGAGGAATTGTCATGACCAACACCGCAACGTTGACAGAAAACCTTCCCTCGTCGACCAGCACGATCCACGTCGAGAAATTGACCTGTTCGATCGGGGCAGAGTTGTCCGGGGTGGATCTCGGCGAGGTCGCACGAGATGCTGCACTCTTTGCCCAGATCAAGGGATTGCTGCTCGAGCACAAGGTTCTGTTCTTTCGCGACCAGAACTTCTCCAGAGCCGAGCACGTAGAACTTGCCCAGCGATTCGGTGAACTCGAGGATCATCCGGCCCTGGGCAGCGACCCCGACCACCCGGGCCTGGTCCGCATCTACAAAGACCTGGACAGCCCGCCGGAGCATTTCGAGAATGCGTATCACTGCGACGCCACCTGGCGCGTGAACCCGCCCATGGGATGTGTATTGCGTTGTGTGGAAACACCTCCGGTCGGCGGCGACACGATTTGGGTGAACATGGCACTCGCCTACGAGAATCTGCCGGCGCGGGTCAAGGAGCAGATCAAGGACCTGCGTGCCAGGCACAGTATCGAGTCGACCTTCGGCGCTCGGATGCCGATCGATCAGCGGCACCAGCTGAAGGAACGCTTTCCCGACGCCGAACATCCCGTGGTACGAACACATCCGGAGACCGGCGAGAAGATTCTTTTCGTCAATTCGTTCGCCACACACCTCGTGAACTATCACACGCCCGAGAACGTCCGCTACGGAATCGATTACGCCCCCGGCGCCGGGAATTTGCTCACTTACCTGGCGAGCCAGGCTCAGATTCCCGAGTACCAGGTTCGGTGGCGCTGGACCGAGAACAGCGTCGCGATCTGGGACAACCGGTCGACACAGCATTACGCGGTGCAGGACTACTGGCCCGCGGTTCGAAAGATGGAGCGCGCCGGAATCATCGGCGACGCACCGTTCTGATCGCTCTTCCCAGCCCCGAAGATAATTCATTCACTCGATCGGAGTCACGCTATGCATTTCCACGACGATTCACTGTTCCCCGAAACCCAGGACAAGCTTGTCATCACCGTTGCTCCCTACGGACCGGAGTGGGAGCCGGACGATTTTGCAGAAGACCTCCCGTTGTCGATGGACGAGCACGTCCAGCAAGCCGTCGACTGCTTCAACGCCGGTGCCACCGTTCTCCACATCCACGTGCGTGAACTCGACGGCAAGGGCTCGAAGCGACTGTCGAAGTTCAACGAGCTTCTCGGCCGCTTGCGTGAGGCCGTTCCCGAGATGATTCTGCAGGTCGGCGGCTCGATTTCGTTTGCCCCGGAGGGCGAAGGCGCCGATGCGAAGTGGTTGTCCGACGACGTGCGTCACATGCTGGCGGAATTGGAGCCGGCTCCCGACCAGGTGACGATCGCGATCAACACCAGCCAGATGAACATCATGGAACTGATGACCGACGACGACATCGCGGGTACGTCGATGCAACGTCCGGAATTGGCCGATACGTATCGGGAAATGACCGTGCCCGCCGGTCCGGAGTGGGTGGCAGAGCACCTGCGCCGGTTGCAGGCCGCCGGAATCCAGCCGCATTTCCAGTTGTCCAGTATTCCGCAGCTCGAAACGGTGGAGCGGTTGATCCGACGCGGCATCTACACGGGTCCGGTCAACCTCACGTGGGTCGCAATCGGCGGCGGCTTCGACGGCCCCAACCCCTACAACATGATGAACTTCGTCCAGCGTGTTCCCGACGGTGCGTGCCTGACGCTGGAAACGCTGATGCGTAGCGTCCTGCCGGTGAACACGATGGCCATCGCGATGGGCTTGCACGCTCGTTGCGGCAACGAGGACACCATCTGGGGCCGCAAGGGCGAGAAGATGACGTCGGTGCAGCAGATCGAGCAGTTGGTGCGCATTGCAGGAGAATTGGGCCGCGAGGTGGCTACCGCGAAGGAAGCTCGGGACATCTACCGGATCGGTGAGACGTATGCCGACACCGACGAGACGTTGGCGAAGCTGGGTTACGCGCCCAACCGCCGGATCGGCCAGCTGGGATTCACGCAGCACGCCTGAGTTCGCGCCCTCTCGTACAACAGTTCCGGGGGTACGAACCGCGACGGTTCGTACCCCCGAATCCCCCCGTCTACCTCGAGTACTTCTAGGAGAGTCATGGGACTGCAAGCTCCCGCCACGCCACGTGTGGACACCGCGCTCGGAATCGGCGGACGACGAAAGTTATACCCGTGGATCGTTTTCGCCCTGGCTTTCGGTCTTCTGCTCTCGGACTATATGTCGAGGCAGGTGCTCAGTGCAGTCTTCCCGATCCTGAAAGCGGACTGGGATCTCTCCGATTCGCACCTCGCCTCCCTGAGCAGCGTGGTGGCATTGATGGTCGGGCTGTTGACGTTCCCGTTGTCGCTGCTCGCGGACCGCTGGGGCCGCGTCAAGAGCTTGATCTTGATGGCGGTGTTGTGGAGTGTCGCGACGTTGCTGTGCGCAATCGCTCAGACCTACGAACAGATGTTGGGCGCCCGATTCTTGGTAGGTGTCGGTGAAGCGGCGTACGGCAGCGTGGGTATCGCCGTGGTCCTCAGTGTGTTTGCGCCCCGCGTGCACGCAGCTCTTGCCGGTGCCTTCATGGCCGGTGGATCGTTCGGTTCGGTCATCGGTGTGGCAATCGGTGGGTTCATCGCAGTCCAGTTCAGTTGGCGGTGGTCTTTTGCCGCCATGGCGATCTTCGGTCTGATTCTGGTTGCGCTGTTCCGTGCCCTCGTCACCGAGAAGAAGCTCACCGCTTACGCCGTCGAGGCCGCGCCGGATGCCGCCGGGGAAGCGGTGAGACACGACGGTTTTCGTGCGCCGGTGTCCTCGCTGTTCACCAATCCCGCCGTGTTGTTCGCCTACATCGGTGGTGGTCTCCAGATGTTCACCGCCGCTGTACTTCTGGCGTGGTTGCCGAGCTTCTTCAATCGCTACTACGATTTGGCCCCGGACAAGGCCGGCGTCACGGCTTCCGTGTTCGTCCTCCTGGTCGGAAGTGGGATGGTGGTGTGCGGGTTCATCACAGATAGATTCAGCCGCGACGATTCGGCGCGGAAATGGACCACCGCCATCGTCTACTGCGCCATCTCGTTGGTGACGCTGAGTATCGGGCTCCGGTTGGATACGGGGACAGCGCAACTCGTATTGCTCGGTATCGGTGCATTCTTCTCCGCCGGTTCGTCGGGGCCGACGGCAGCTATGGTCGCGAACCTTACCCATCACTCGATTCGAGCGTCGGCCATGGGAACGCTCACCGTTGCCAACAACCTTCTTGGGCTGGCGCTCGGTCCCTTCGTGGTCGGCATCCTCGCCGATCACCTGGGTCTTCTCGGCGCTCTACAGCTTTCGCCCTTCGTCTATGTCGTCGCGGCCCTCGCGTTGGTAGCCGGCAAGCGTGCCTATCCCGCCGGGATGAGGCGGTTGGCGACGTTGCAGAATCGGCCCGAGATCCCCGGCGCCACTGAAGTAGCAGAAGTTCGGAGTTCCTGATGGATGAATCACCCACGGTAGTAATAGTTCCCGGTCTGCGCGATCATGTCGAGGATCATTGGCAGACTCACCTCGCGCGCAGGCTCGACAACGTTCTGACGGTTCCTCCCCTCGAGACCGACAAGCTCAGTCGCGATGCCAGGGTTGCGGTATTGGACGAGGTGTTGACAAGTGTTTCCAGCCCGGTGGTCCTGGTCGCGCACAGCGCCGGAGTCATGACAGTTGCCCACTGGGCGAGGGCGCATCATCGAGATGTTGCCGGCGCACTTCTGGTCACGCCGGCGGATCTCGAACTTCCTCTACCCGAGTCCTATCCGTCTCTCGAGGAGCTCGATCGGAACGGGTGGCTACCGATACCGCGTCAGCGTCTGCCGTTTCCGAGCACGGTCGCGGCGAGTCGGAACGACCCGCTCGCCGGATATCGCCGAGTTGTGGGTTTGGCTGAAGGATGGGGGAGTCGGTTGCTGGATCTGGGTGAGGTCGGACATCTCAATCCGGCGTCCGGATACGGGTATTGGCCGCGGGCGGAATCATTGGTGTGGGAACTGCTCGAGTCGGTGTCGCGCGCTGCCTCGTCTCATGCCACGGATTCCGATGCGCAGGAGGAACACAGTCATGCTTGATCTTGCTGCTCTGCTGGAAGACTCGGCCCGGCGGTACCCGGAACGGGATGCGCTGGTTCTCGGGGAAGCGAGGCTGACGTATGCGCAGTTCGACGCGTACGCGAATCGCATCGCCCATCTGCTCGTCTCGCGGGGTGTCGAGCCAGGTGACAAGGTGGCGTTGTCCTGCCCGAACGTTCTCGAGTTCCCGATCGTCTACTACGGCATTCTCAAGGCCGGTGGCGTCGTCGTTCCTCTGAACATCCTGCTCAAGGGGCGCGAAATTGCCTATCGCCTGGCTGATTCGGAAGCGAAGCTGTACTTCTGTTTCGAGGGAAGTCCCGAATTACCGATCGCCGAGTACACCATCGCCGGGTTCGAGCAGAGCGAGACCTGTTCGGCCCTGATCGTGATCAGCGCCGAGCCGGGTGCACCGTCGTCGATCCTCGGAGTCGAGACTCTAGGCGAAGCACTGGCATCCGTGTCCGGCACGGAAACGCCTGCAGCCGCGGTTGTTCGTGAACCGACGGACACCGCGGTCATTCTCTACACCAGCGGCACGACCGGAAAGCCCAAGGGCGCCGAACTCACTCACTGCAACATGGTCTTGAATGCACTGTCGACCAACCGGTTGTTCGAGAGCGCTCCGTCCATGCATGAGCGTTATCTCCTGACTTTGCCGTTGTTCCACTCGTTCGGCCAGACAGTGACCATGAATGCGGGAATCTGCGTCGGTGCCACCTTGGTGTTGATGCCGCGCTTCGATGCGACCGCGGCACTCGAGATCATGGGACGCGAAAAGATCTCGGTCTTCGCGGGCGTCCCGACCATGTATTGGGGACTGCTCGGCGTGCTGGAGGAGGTAGTGAAATCCGGGGTGGATGTCGAGACCGTTGCACAGAACATGCGGTGCGCGATCTCCGGTGGTGCAGCGCTTCCCGTCGAAATCTTGACACAGTTCAGGGAACGCTTCGGTGTTCAGATCCTCGAAGGGTACGGGTTGTCCGAGACCTCTCCGTTGGCCTTGTTCAGTGACCCGGAGAGCGACCCCCGGCCCGGTTCGATCGGCGTGCCGATCTGGGGCGTCGAAGCGCGGCTTGTCGATGACTCTTGGCGTACGATCACCGGCCCCGATGAAGTGGGAGAGTTGGCGATTCGCGGGCACAACGTCATGAAGGGCTATTTCAACCGACCCGAGGCGACGGCGGAAGTAATGTGCGACGGATGGTTTCGCACCGGGGATCTGGCACGGGTCGATACCGACGGAAATTACTACATCGTCGACCGCGCGAAGGACATGATCGTGCGGGGAGGATTCAACGTCTACCCGCGCGAAATCGAAGAGGTTCTGCTCACCCACCCAGCCGTCTCACTCGTCGCCGTCGTCGGGGTGCCGGACACGAGCCTCGGCGAAGAAGTTGTCGCGTTCGTGATCCGAGAGCCGAGTGAAGAGATCTCCGAATCGGTTCTCGTGGAATGGTCGCGGGAACAGATGGCCGCCTACAAATATCCGCGCCGCATCGAGTTCGTGCCGTCGCTTCCGATGACGGCAACCGGAAAGATTCTCAAACGTGAACTGAATCAAGCATTTTCGATTGTCTGAGGAGATCGATGACTGACGTTCGAGCAAGTGAAGCTTTTCCCGTGACCCAGGCCATGAAGGATTCGGGTGGCTGGAATCCGTTGTGGGACGGACTTTCGGAGCTGGATCCCGAGTGGACCGAGCTGTACATGAAGACAGCAATGCAGCCCTGGAACAGTGGGGTGCTGTCACCTCAGGTGATCCAGTTGCTGTGCATAGCCGTCGATGCGGCGAGCACGCACATGTACGCGCCCGGCGTACGACGCCATATTCGCGCCGCGCTCGACATGGGAGTGACCCCGAAGGAGGTTCTCGAGGTGCTGAAACTGACCACCGTCGTCGGGATTCACTCCTGCAATGTCGGCGTTCCGATCCTGATGGAGGAAATCGCGAACCGGTGATGGCGGTCAGTCCCGTTCGCGGTTCTCCCGTTCCTCACGCTGACGCTGGAGGAACGGGCTCGGGTTCTGTCCGCCGATCGGGCCGTGGCCGAGGACTCCGTGCTCGTAGGCGGACTCCGCGTGCAGGGCAACGTCGATTCCGCGGGCCTCGTCTTCACGCGAAATACGGAAGCCGAAGGTCTTGTCGATGAGCTTTCCGAGACCGTAGGTCACACCGAAGGCATAGAGCGCGACCACGACGACACCGACGAACTGCTTGCCCAGCTGCGCGAATCCACCGCCGAAGAACAAACCTTCCGGACCGCCCGTCATCACGGCCGTCGCGAGGAGTCCGATCAGCAACGAGCCGACGATTCCGCCGACGAGGTGCACGCCGACGACGTCGAGGGAGTCGTCGTAGCCGAGCTTGTGCTTCCATCCCACGGCGTACGAGCAGACGATGCCCGCGATCAGACCGATGACGAGCGCACCGAACATGTTCACCGTTCCGCACGACGGGGTGATCGCGACCAGACCGGCGACGACGCCCGAAGCTGCGCCGAACGTCGTGGGGTGTCCGTCACGGTTCTGCTCGACGAACAGCCAGCCGAGTAGTCCGGTACAGCCGGCGACGAGTGTGTTGAGGAAGATCTGCGAGGCCATACCGTCGGCCGCAAGGGCCGACCCGGCGTTGAATCCGAACCAACCGAACCAGAGCAGACCGACGCCGAGCAGGACGAACGGCAGATTGTGCGGACGCATCGACTCGGCCTTGAAACCCATCCGCTGGCCGAGAACCAGTGCCAATGCCAGGCCTGACGCTCCGGACACGATTTCGACCACGAGGCCACCGGCGTAGTCGAGTGCGCCCATCTGGGCGAGCCATCCCTGCGGATTCCACACCCAGTGAGCGACGGGGACATAGACGAGCAAGGACCAGATGGGGACGAAGATCATCCAGGCGGAGAACTTCGCGCGGTCGGCGATCGCACCACTGATGAGTGCTGCAGTAAGGATTGCGAACGTCAATTGGAAGGTTGCGAACAACACTTCCGGGACATTCCCGTGCACGGTCGACGGGTCGATGCCCGCCATGCCGATGTGTTCGAGTCCGCCGATGATGCCACCGTGATCGTCGCCGAACACGAGGCTGTAGCCCACGAACAACCACGCGACCGTGACGAGTGCGATGGAGACGAAGCTCATCATGATCATGTTGAGCACGCCGGTCGAGCGGACCATGCCGCCGTAGAAGAGCGCGAGTCCTGGCGTCATCAGAAGTACGAGTGCAGTACTGACGAGCAACCAGGCAGTTGCTCCGGCATCGATGGTGGCGGGCACAGTTTTCTCCTCACGCATGCGGACCAGCCCGCGTGCACGGAACCCACGATGGGTGCGTGCGGTTTCCTCCGCACTGCGATTGTGTTGCGAACATGTTTCGGGAGAAGTCGGCGTTGCACCCGCACCGGATCACCTGTCGTGGGTCGCCGGTAGTCTTTGCGCGTGGCCCTGTACCGGAAGTATCGACCCGCGTCCTTCGCCGAGGTGGTGGGGCAGGAGCATGTCACCGCACCGCTCAGCACGGCCCTCGACACCGGACGCATCAACCATGCCTATCTGTTTTCCGGCCCGCGCGGCTGTGGAAAGACGTCGTCGGCGCGAATCCTGGCGCGTTCGCTGAACTGTGAGCAGGGACCGACGTCGACGCCGTGCGATGTATGCGACTCGTGCGTTTCGCTTGGCCCGGGCGGCACAGGCAACCTGGACGTGACGGAACTCGACGCCGCAAGTCACGGTGGCGTCGACGACACCCGAGAACTCCGAGACAAGGCGTTCCACGCCCCCGCCGCTTCTCGCTACCGCGTCTTCATCATCGACGAGGCACACATGGTGACGGCGGCGGGCTTCAACGCGCTGCTCAAGATCGTCGAAGAGCCGCCGGAGCACCTCATCTTCATCTTCGCGACGACGGAACCGGAAAAGGTTCTCCCGACCATCCGTTCGCGTACACACCACTACCCGTTCCGCCTGTTGGCGCCGTCGACCATGCGCGGACTCCTGGAAAAGATCTGCGCCCAGGAAGGCGTACCGGTCGAGCCTGCTGTTTATCCCCTGGTCATCAAGGCTGGCGGCGGTTCGCCTCGCGACTCGTTGAGTGTCCTCGATCAGTTGCTCGCGGGAGCCGGCGAAGAAGGTGTCACGTATCCGCGGGCGCTCTCTCTTCTCGGAGTCACCGACGTCGCGCTCATCGACGAAGCAGTAGACGCCCTGTCTGCCAGTGACGGAGCCGCCTTGTTCGGCACTGTCGATCGGGTGATGGACGCCGGTCACGATCCACGCCGATTCGCGCTCGATCTCCTCGAACGTCTACGCGATCTCATTTTGATGCAGGCAGTCTCCGATGCCAGCGAACGAGGGTTGGTCGATGCGCCGGAGGCCGAGCTGGTCACGATGCGTGAACAGATTCAGCGAGTCGGCCCGGCCACGCTCACCCGTTTCGCCGAAACCGTCCACGCTGGTCTCAGTGAAATGCGTGGGGCGACGGCGCCGCGGCTGCTGCTCGAAGTGATGTGCGCGAGAATGCTGCTTCCTTCGGCCTCCGACACCGAGTCGGCTGTGTTGCAGCGGCTCGAGCGCCTGGAACAAGGTATTCCGGCTGCCGGAGTCGCGGCTGCCGCTGCCCCTCGCGCGGCAGCAACGCCGGCACCGACTGTGCCGCCGCTCGAACCGGAGATTGCTTCCAAGTTCCAACGGCCCTCCCAACGCAAGGCCGAGCCTGAGGCACGGCACGAACCAGCCGCCCCGGCTCCGGCGGCGCCGCCGGTCGTCGAGGCTCCTGTCGTCGAACCTCCGGTAGCGGCAGCTCCCGTGGTCGAGCCTCCCACCGTCGAGATCGTGGAACCGCCGGTTGCGGAAGCTCCAGTGGTTGAAGCTCCGGTTGCCGAAGCTCCAATAGTTGAAGCTCCTGTGGTTGAACCACCGGCTCCTGCTCCGGTCGAAGCGGAAGAGCTGATCGGGCTTGCCGAGCCGGAACCCGACTACGAGCCCGAGCCCGAGTACGAGGAGCCGGCGGCTGCAGAAGCTGCGCCGGTCTCGGCGGGCCCCACAGTCGAGACCCTCCGTGAATCGTGGAACACCTTGCGCAACAAGGTCGGTGAACGAAACAAGGTTCTTCCGGCCATGCTTTCCGCTGCGACGGTTCACGACGTGCGTGGACATGTTGTGGTCATCGCTCACGGCTCGCCGGTCCTGGGTGCTCGTGTGACGCAACCGCACAACGCGGCGGTCATCTGCGAGGTCCTTGCCGAGATGTTCGGTGGCACTTGGCAAGTCGAGTACCAAGAAGGTGCGCCCACAGCGCCGGCAGCATCGAGCGCACCCAAGGCGACAGAAGCTGCGAGCCGCCCGGCCGCTGCGCCCCGCTTCTCGCGCCCCAGTCAGGAGCGTGCAGCGCAGCAGCCCAAGGCCCCGCAGCCCCAGCGCGGAGATTCGGACGACATTCCGCCGCCTGAGGCCCCCGACTATCCGGAAGACCCTGGACCGGCCCCTGCTCCTGAGGTCGACTACGAGGCAACTCCTCCGCCTGCAACGCCGGAGGACGAGGACGAGATGTTCGCGGAGGCGGCTGAGCCCGCTGATCCGACTGCCAGACGTGATCCCGAGGACGTTGCAAAGGAACTCCTCAAGGACGTCCTCGGGGCACGCCGCCTCGAAAGCTGAGTTGCCGACTCGGTCCGTGCGCGTGAAACGGCTGTCGGAATGCCGCGGCACCACTGTGTGATCGAATTGTTATAAGTGCCGTTCCTTTTGTGTGCGCACGTGTCGAAAGGGCACCGGCTCGGCCCGGCAAAGCTGAATTGTGTGTGGCCGGTTTGCTGGCACATTCGTTCGCTCAATTCCGGTGTAACGAAACATCGATTCGGACGATGGTCGCCGAAGAATATCTGGAATTTCTCGTTGTCTGATCGACATTCGCGTGCTGTTGCTAATTCTCGGTGTGTCACGAATGTTCAGATTGATAGTTGTCGGATGTTTGTTTTGCGGTGATCGACCAATTTGGGACATTCGGCGAATTGGCCACATATTCGGCATTGCGGCATTTCGGTGCGCACTCAACTGAGCATTTGCCGATCTCGAGAAAACGGTGGCCGTGAAACCGGTGTCCGGTACGGATGTTCAAACCACTGCTTGACCGGCGACGAAGCAAATAAGTAACTCCGAGTTACAGCTAACTATCGATTGCTGTCAAATTGCTGACACATGTTCACGGAGCTGAACGACCTTTGTTATTTGTTTATGCCTTGAGGTGAATCTGCGTTTTACACACGGCTGAACGCGTGGTTAGTCTTCGGTCGATTGAGTCTCCCGTGGATGCGCGCGAAAATAGGAAGTGTAAGATGACTGAAGATTCAACTAATCCCGCGATCGCGATAGTCGGGATGAGCATGTGGTCTCCCGGTGCCCATGATCTGCAAGGATTTTGGGAGAACGTCCTCGCGCGACGGATGCAATTCCGAAAGTTTCCCGAGTCGCGGATGTCGCTCGACGACTACTGGAGCGCGAGCCCTGACGACGTCGACAAGACATACGCCGACCGCGGCGCGTTCATGGATGGTTTCGAATTCGACTGGGTAGGTCGCCGGATACCGGAGCGAACCTTCAAGTCGACAGATCTCACACACTGGTTGGCGCTGGAAACAGCACTCGGGGCTTTGACGGACGCGGGCTACAGCCGAGGATCGGTGCCAACTGGACGCAGCGCCGCAATCGTCGGCAACTCCCTCACCGGTGAAGAATCCCGGATGTGGTCGATGCGTTTGCGTTGGCCTTACGTCAAGCGCGCACTCGCTGTGGCCGCCGAAGCGCGCCAGTTGGACAGTTCCGTCGCCGATGCTCTCGCCGAGACGATGGAAGAGGTCTACAAAGGCCCGTTGGTGGAGCCGAGTGAAGACACTCTGGCCGGCATGTTGTCGAATACGATCGCCGGCCGCATCTGCAATTACCTCGACTTCAACGGCGGCGGATACGTCGTGGACGGTGCGTGCGCGTCCGGAATGCTCGCGGTGGCGACTGCAGCCGAAAAGCTGGCGTCCGGCGCGGCCGACTTCGTATTGGCAGGTGGAGTCGACGTCAGCCTGGATCCCTTGGAACTGGTGGGATTCGCCCGTTTGGGTGCACTGACACGCGGCGACATGAACGTGTACGACGCAAGCCGAAGCGGATTCATCCCGGGTGAAGGTTGCGGATTCGTGGCCTTGAAACGACTCGAGGACGCCAGGGCGGACGGCGACTACGTGTACGCGACGATTCGCGGCTGGGGCATCTCCACCGATGGCAAGGGTGGAATTACCAAGCCCCGCGCCGAAACTCAGGCCGAAATGATCCGTCGCGCATACTCGGGAGCGGGATTCGCGGCCAGCGAGGTTGCCTTTGTCGAAGGACACGGAACTGGTACTCCCGTCGGGGACCCTGTCGAATTGGCCGGCGTCCAGCAGGCCGCGCAGACGGACGGACCCGTCGAGGCTCGTAGCATCGGCATGACCTCACTGAAGTCGCTGATCGGGCACACGAAGGCGGCGTCGGGCATCCTTGCGCTGATCAAGGCGACCATGGCCGTCAATCAACGAATCCTTCCGCCGCTCGCCGGTTGCACCGACCCGAACCCGGCGTTCGGAACCGAAGCACCGGCACTCTTTCCGCTTGTCAACGGCGAGATCAGAGATCCGTCGGAGAAGATGCGTGCCGGTGCGCAAGCCATGGGTTTCGGCGGTATCAACTGCCACGTCGCGATCGAATCGGCTGATGCACCGTCCAGCAAGCTGACACCCTCGCAAGACGTCCGCACGATGATGGCGTCGTATCAGGACACCGAGGTATTTGTACTCTCTGCAGATTCCGCGGTGGACTTGGCGACCCGAGCGCGGGATGTTGCAGATCTGGCGGTTCCGTTGAGTGTTGCCGAGCTGCTGGACTTTTCGGCGAAACTCTCGCGAGTGATCTCGCCGACCGCGCCCTTCCGTGCCGCAGTGGTGGCCGGACGTCCCGCGCAGTTGGCCGAACGCATGCGTCAGCTTGCCGTGATCTGCGAGAACTCCGCTCCAGCTTCCGGCCAGGTCAAGGTGGTGAGCAACGAGATCTCGATCTCTAACAGCGTCCGCCACGACATCGGATTCCTGTTCCCTGGACAGGGATCCCAACAACTCGAGATGGCTCGCGTGCTGATCGAGCGCTTCGAGTGGGCGCGCGAACTGGCGACCAAGGCGGACGGCTGGTTGGAGGGAGTTGGAGCGGAGGCGATCACGCCGCGGATTCTGCGGAACCCGGTCAAGAGCGCAGACGCTGCGGAATTGGCGAAGTGGAAGCGGGACCTCGCCCAGACACAGTTCACCCAGCCCGCCGTCGCCTTGGCGTCGCTGCTCTGGTTCGAGTACCTCCGCCGATTGGGTGTCACACCCAGTGCTGTCGCCGGCCACAGTCTCGGGGAGTTGACTGCGCTCTACGCGGCCGGAGCTTACGACCAGAAGACGCTGATCACCTTGGCTGCGGCGAAGGGTGCGGCCATGGCTGTCAGTGGTGGTGGAAACGGCGCAATGGCGAGCCTGACCTGCGACCGATCGACGGCTGAGGCGATCATCGCGGAGGCAAAGGGTTACGCGACCGTCGCGAATCTGAATACGCCCACGCAGAGTGTGGTTTCGGGTACCAAAGACGCGGTCGACGATGTGGTTGCCATCGCGAAGACCCGCGGAGTGTCGGCTCAGGCGCTTGCCGTGTCGAATGCTTTCCACTCCGAGATGATGAACGAGGCCGAACGGGAGCTGAAGTCCACTGCGCCCGTTGACGAGCAAGTCGATTCGTTGACTTGCCCCGTGTATTCCTGCGTCGAAGGGGAACGCGTACAGACGCCACTGGCACTTCGCGAACTGGTCACCAAACAGGTTGTCTCACCGGTTGACTGGGTCAAGACGGTAAGTGGGATCTCGCAGGAAGTGGACCTGCTCGTCGAGGTCGGACCCGGCCGTGTGCTGACCGGGCTCACCAAGGCGATCAATGGGACCGACGGCGTGCGCTGCTTCCCCGTTGCGTCCAAGTCCGGACGCGACGAGGACTTCAATGTCGCACTGGCCGCGATGTACGTACACGGCGCTCAGGTCCGCTGGAACGAACTTTTCGACGGCCGGTTCGTGCGCGAATTCGTTCCTGCCGATCAGAAGGTGTTCATCGAGAACCTGGCCGAGGCGAAACTGACGGTTGCCTCTGCTCCCGAACCGCTCGCACTTGGTACGTCCGGCGGGGATCCGGCTGCGGCGCTGGCCGATTACCTGAGCCGACGCGGGACCTTCCTCGTCGACGTCATTCGCGCGGATGTAGGCAGTGGAGCGACTTCTCCGTCTTCTCCATCTGCTCCGACTTCGCGGGCAGTCACCAACGGCCACGAATCTGTAGCAGCGAAAGCTCCTTCGCCGGTTTCGGCTCCGGTAGTCGAAGAGCCGGCTGTTGCGGGCGCTGGGTCCGTGGAAAGTGAGCTGATCAGGATCCTCGCCGATACGACGGGATTCCCCGCCGAGTCGATCACGACGGATCTGCGTCTGCTCGATGATCTGAATCTCGACTCGATCAGTGCGGCAGAGGCTATTTCGAAGGTTGCACATCAGTTCGAGGTTGTCGACCTCGACCCTGCCGAGTTGGCCAACGCCACCATCGGAGAAGCAGCATCGCTGATCCTTGCGGCATCACCGCATCCCGGCTCTGCCGTTCCAGCAGCGAGTTCGGCGCAGTCGGACGTGTCGCGAATACTGCTCGAGGTAATCGCGGAGGACACCGGATTTCCGGTGGAGTCTCTCGACGTCGATCTCCACCTTCTGGACGACCTGAACATGGACTCGATCAAGGCCGCCGATGCAATCGCGACGGTGGCAACACGATTGGGTGTTCAGGGTGACCTGGATCCG
Organism: Rhodococcus sp. AQ5-07; assembly: GCF_009707305.1. Taxonomy (NCBI): domain Bacteria; kingdom Bacillati; phylum Actinomycetota; class Actinomycetes; order Mycobacteriales; family Nocardiaceae; genus Rhodococcus; species Rhodococcus sp. AQ5-07. The sequence goes on from NZ_CP046099.1 coordinate 5,218,936, forward strand.
GCCGAACTCGTCAACGTCAGCCTGGGTGAACTGATCGAAGTGCTCGATCGGTCCGCGAAGGAGAAGTCGGGGCAGCAGCAGCCGGCTGCGCGGGCGCTGCCGGCGAAGGCAAAGGGTATATCAGCCGACAGCTTCACCTGGGTTCGTGATTACACCCTGGAAAAGGTTCGGAGCGAGACAGCGTTGCACGGAGTCCGAGACCTCACGGACACGACGTTTGTCGTCATCGGTGACGACGCCGGTTTGGTCGGAAAGTTGGAATCCGAACTTCGAGGTCGTGGCGCTCAGGTCGACATTCGCACATTCTCCGACAGCACTACTGCGAATGCACACCACGTGGTTGCCGTAATGCCGCGCGTGACCGATGATTCCGTCACCGAAATCGGCTTGCGCCGTGGGATCGAACACATGTACAAAATAGTTCCGGCGCAGCAAAGTGGAGGCGCGCGAACCACATTGGCAGTGGTTCAGTTCACCGATGTCGAGTTGAGCAATCCAGCGCCGGTGCCGAGTGTGGCGGCTTTCGCCGCTTCGGTGCATCACGAGCGCCCCGAACTGGATGTGCGCGTCATAGGATTCGACGGCTCGACTGCGGACGCGGAGGTGGCAGCCACTGTCGTCTCCGAGTTGGATTCGGTTGCACCCTATGTGTTCGCGACTTACGACGCCGAGATGGGACGCACGGCACTGCAACCGCGGGTTCTCGCCTCCAACGACTACACCGTCCGCGAAAGCGGATTGGGAAGTTCGGATGTCGTGGTCGTGACCGGTGGCGCGAAAGGCATCATGGCCCAATGTGCTCTGGCCCTCGGTCGAAAGACCGGCGCCGAACTGGTGCTGATCGGAAGCTCTCAGCGACAAGCGGGCGACGAAATCGCCTCCACTCTTGCGGACTTCACGTCTGCCGGTTTGAGCGCTCACTACTATCGCTGCAACGTCACGGATGCCGCGGCGGTGGCCGGCGTCGTCGCCCAGATCGAGGTCGAGGTGGGGCCGATCACCGGGTTTGTCCACGGTGCGGGGGCAAATGTTCCGCGGCGGTTCGAGAGAGTCGACAGCGCTGCGGCTTTCAAGGAGGTTGCACCTAAGGTCCTGGGCGCAGCCAACTTCGTCGAAGCGCTCGCTGATCGTGACTTGAAGCTGTTCGTGGGCTTCTCTTCCATCATCGGATTCACAGGTATGCCCGGAAACAGCTGGTATGCATACGGAAACGAGCTTCTCGACGAAATGGTGGTGCGGTATGCCGCCGGGCACCCGAAGACTCGGACGTTCTCGCTCGCGTACAGCGTGTGGGGAGAGACCGGGATGGGCGCCCGCATGGGCAGTGTCAACCACCTCGCGAAGATGGGTGTCATGCCGATTTCGACGGCTGCGGGAGTGGATCATTTCCTTCGCCTGGTCGACAGCGGACCCGAGGCGAGTCGTATCGTCGTGACCAGTCGACTCGGCGGTCTCGACACCTGGGCGCCGGCAGCACCGGCTCTGCCGGCGGTGTCGCGCTACATCGACCAAGTGGTGACATTCGAGCCGCAGGTAGAACTGGTGACCCGGACGACGTTGTCCACCTCGGCGGATCCCTTTGTCCTCGATCATGTCTGGAAGGGATCGGCGCTGCTTCCGACGGTGTTCGGGCTCGAGGCGATGTCGCAGGCGGCGGCGTATGTCACCGGACGCGTGACCCTGGGTCGCGTCCGCATCGACGACATCAAACTGGATCGACCGATCGTCGTCGACACCGTCGAGGGCACCAGAGTCGAGATCAAGGCAAGCGTCGTGGAGCAGGATCGTGATGCCGCAGGAACGCGGGTGCATGTCACGATCGGCACCGAACGGACCGGGTACGGGCGGCCCCATTTCTCGGCCGACTTCATCTTCGGGGTGGACGAATCACTGCCGGAGTTCGAGAAGGAGTTGCCGCGACCTGTGCTCGACATCGATCCGTTGGACGACCTCTACTCGTGGTTGCTGTTCCAGGAGGGCGATTTCCGCCGACTCGAAGAGATCTCGAGCCTCGATTCCGAGCACATTCTCTTCAGTGCTATTTCGCGAGCCGACCGTAAGCAGCACCTCCTCGGTGATCCGTATTTCCTCGATTCCCTGCTCCAATCGGGCCAGATCATGGTTCCGCGGGAGATCTGCCTTCCGGTCAACATTGCGCGAATCGACATGTACGACGGACGATTCGAGGCTCGTTCGTTCACCGCGTACGCCTACGACAAGGTGCAGACAGAGACCCACATGCAAGCCGACGTGGCGGTGGTGAAGGACGGACGAGTGGTGATGCAGCTCGAGGGATATCGCTCCCAGATTCTCTCCCACGACGAAAGCCGTCCTACGGCTGAGGAAATCGCGGATCCGACTGCGCGCGACGCACAGATCATTCTCGACAAGCTCGCGCAACACAGCCGGGCGTTGGGAGTGAAGAGCCCGCGGGTTGTGGTCGCGCACACCCCGGGGATTCACGAGTTGACCAAGTCGGAACGCCACGAGCAGGAGAAACCGATCGCCGAGGCGGCCGTGAACATTCATCTCGATGAGGATGTGGTGATCAAATGAGTAATGCCTTTGCCATCGAATGGCAGGAAACCGGAAAGCCCGTCGTTGTCGGTGATATTCCACCCTCTGTGGATGTCTCGCTCTCGCACGACGGCAGCAAGTCACTCAGTTCGGCCGGCGACTGGCCTCAGGGGTGTGACATCGAACCGATTCGCTCCCGAACCGTCGTGCAGTGGAAGGCGCTTCTGGGTTCGGCGCGGATTCCGCTGCTCGACGAGTTGATCGCAGGCGGCGAATCACTCGATCGTGCGGGAACCAGGCTGTGGGCGGCGGCCGAGGCGATCCGAAAGGCCACGGGGCAGATGTCGGTTTCTCTGGCGATGGGCGCCAGGGAGGACGACGCAGTGACCTTCCGCGGCGGCGCAGAGGGAAGCGTGGTGGTTCTGACTTTTCCGGCTCTGTTGACGGACAACGAGGAGCGGATTCTCGCTTTTGTGACCGATGAGGCGGATGCCGAAGAGCGTGTTTCGGACGAGGCGGATGCGGAAGAACCGGCGCAGGGCCCGGCACCACAGTTCGACTCCGGCCCGTTGTCGGCGAAGTCTCTCGCGCAGTTCGATCCGATGGCCTACGGCTCCGACGTGCATGTGGTGGCCCGGAGCGGCTATCCGGCGGTGTCGATCCGGTTCCCCGTCGGGTTCCGGGACGCGTGCAACGTCGGTGGATCAGTGGGGTTCGCGAGCTTCGCGCTGTGGTTGGGCGCTTTGCGAGAGAGGGGAACCGGACCGATCTCGAAGCAGATCGTGGAGGACATGGCGACGGGCCGTTGGGGCATGGTGACCAACAACTCCGAGGTGTTCATCGATGCGAACCTGTACACCGACGACATTGTCGAGGGGACGATCTGGATCACCGGCCTCACCGGTCCGGATCGGGCAACCACCAATCTGCATGTCGAATGGTGCCGGGTCGACGGCGGGACGCGCACACACATCGGATGGAGTGCGATGCAGACGACGTGGGTGGAAATCCTCTCCCACGGTGTGGTGGCGGCACGGCCGATGCCGCAGTACTTCCACGATTTCATCGAGCCGATGACGATTCCGACGGGGGCGAAGAACATCGCTGTCCCCACACAACCGAAGGACGTCGATCGTGGTTCCTTGATCCGCTCGGCTCCGATGGTGCCGCGCAATCCGTACCTGCTCGAATCCGAGGTGTTCTCGACGACGATGCAGGACGGAAACGTCGTGGGCAACATCTACTTCGGCAACTATTACATCTGGCAGTCGAGGGTTCGGGACAAGTTCCTCGCCCGTTCTCAGCGTGAGGCCATGGCGGCCAGAGGCGCTCTCGGGGAACTGCGTTGTGTGCACACCAGGGTTGAGCATCTGCGCGAGGTCATGCCGTTCGACGACGTCCTGGTCACGATGTCCTTGGCTGCCCTCTACGAGAGGGGGATCGACCTCGAATTCGAGTACTTCAAGGTCAATCAGGACGGATCACGGGAGAAGCTCGCGATCGCTCGGCACAGAACTGTCTGGACGATGCCGGGCGCTCCGGGAGAACTGGAAATCTCTCCGCCGTCGAAACTTCCGCAGTCACTGATCGATTCGGTGCTGGAGGCGATCGACGGAAAGTAGACGGGGGATTTTCCGAGATCGAAGTGGAGAGACGGGTTGCGTTTTCCTTGCCGGAGAACGCAACCCGTTTCGATGGGGAGGGGTATGTATGGGTATCGGGGTTTCGAGAAGGTCGGTTCTGAAGGGGTCGGCAGTCGGCACGGTGGCGGTTGCATTGGGTACAAAGGCAAGTGCTGTTCCAACCGGGAGCGCGGACATCGAGTCGCCGTTGATTTTTCATTCGCCGGAGTTCGAGCCGTTTTGTGACGAACTACCCTCGTTGTCGACGCTTTCCGGAAACGAGATCACGCTGACAGCGCAAGTGGGGCAACATGCCTTTCATCGGGACTTTCCATCGTCCCCGGCACTGTCGTACCGCAGCGGAGAGATCGGTGGCGGCTATCTGGGCCCGACCGTCGAGGCGCATTCCGGCGAGCCGATCATGTTGACGTTCGAGAACGGTCTGACCGGACATCCGTTGGCAGCGGACATGGATATGACGCTGCACGGAATGCAGGCCGACTTTCGTGCGAAACCGCCGACGTCGTTGCACTTGCACGGTGGAGTCACTTCACCTGAGAGCGACGGCCACCCGGAACTGCTGGTGATGCCGGGACAGGCTGCGATGCATCACTTTTCGCACGGTCAGGAAGCCGCCCACCTCTGGTATCACGATCACGCGATGGGCATCACCCGGCTCAACGTCTACGCCGGTCTGATCGGCAACTATCTGATCAGGGATGAATTCGACACCGGCAAACTGGGAAATCCGTTGGGGTTGCCGGCCGAGGAATTCGAGATCCCGTTGATCCTGCAGGAGAAGATCTTCACGCCGACAGGCGCCCAGAACGGCCGATCCACCATCTTGATCCCGGAAGGATCGTGGGAAGGCGGCGCGGTGGGCGACGTTGGCTTGGTCAACGGCAAGGTGTGGCCGGAACTGTCTGTGGCTCGGGGCCTTTACCGCTTCCGCATCGTCAATGCGTCGTCGGCAAGTGTGTGGAATCTTCACTTCTCGAACATGATGACGTTCTGGGTCATCGGCAACGACGCCGGAATGCTCGACGCACCCGTCGCGGTCAATGCCTTCCGCTGCGCACCGGGGGAGCGGTACGACCTCCTCGTCGATTTCACCGGACTGTCGGAGGGTTCGACGGTGGAGCTCCGCAACGACGAGGCGCCCCCGCTGCCCGCTGCTGTCATCGGTGAAGTGACTATGCCGTTGTTCTGCCGGTTCCGCGGCGACTCCAGGCGCGGATTCACCGGTGGTGTTCCGTCGCAACTGCGCGGTGGGCGCCGACAACGTGACGTTCTCGCCCCGTTGGAGCAGCCGACGGTAATTCGCACGGTGACGGTGAGCCAGCAACTGGAACTGCGGAATCCACCGGCTCAGATGACGCTGAACAACCTGACGTTCAGCACCACGGACGTCGAGAGGCCGCGGCAAGGCACCGTCGAGCAGTGGAACATCGTCAACACCACGCCGGACCCGCATCCGATACACCTGCACCTGGTGAATTTCCGGATTCTCGGCAGGACACCGATGCGGACGCTGGAGTACTTGATCCGCCATCCGCAGCCGGTGATCGGCAACAAGTGGACTCCGTCGCCCGACGGGTTCGAGGCGGGGCCGATGATCGCGCCGGCGCCGTGGGAAGCGGGGATGAAGGACACCGTCAGGGTGGACGGCGGCACTGTCACCCGGATCATCGTGCGATTCCCCACCGAGGATGAGCTGGGTTTCGATCCCGACGCGATGTTCGATCGTCTTCCGAGCGCTGTGATGACGGGCGGTGGGATGACGGGCGGTGATCAGGCGCATCAGGGAAACGGGCATCACGGCATGAGCAACCACGACGCGAGTTACACCGGTCGGCTCCAGGGATACGTGTGGCATTGCCATCTACTCGATCACGAAGATCACGACATGATGTTGCCGTATCGCATCGTGCCGTGAGTGCTTCCGGGGGCGCTCTCGAAATGAACCGAAGCGGGCAGGCGTTCGCGCGTCGGATCACCTCGGTCACCTAGCAGGATCGCTTCGGTCCTTCCCATGAATTTGGAACACGTTCTACAGTGAAAGGGCTGAGGTCTGTACCTCGGCCATGCGCCACCACCGAAGGCGGCGCGGACGATCTGCAGACCGGTTCGACGAATTACACGGAAGGAACACCTCACAGTGACCACAGAGGCATTCATTTATGAAGCCATCCGTACCCCGCGAGGCCGCGGCAAGAAGACCGGGTCGTTGCACTCGGTCAAGCCGATCTCGCTGGTCACGGGTCTGATCCAGGAACTGCGCGTGCGCTTTCCCGACCTCGACGAGGATCGGATCTCCGACCTCATCCTGGGCGTCGTCACCCCCGTTGGCGATCAGGGAATGGACATCGCCCGCGTTGCAGTCAACGATGCGGGACTGCCGGACACCGTCGGCGGCGTTCAGCTCAACCGTTTCTGCGCTTCCGGCCTCGAAGCCGTCAACATGGCAGCTCAGAAGGTTCGGTCCGGCTGGGACGAACTGGTGATCGCCGGTGGCGTCGAGTCGATGTCCCGCGTTCCGATGGGATCCGACGGTGGACCGTGGGCGCTCGACCCCGCCACCAACTACGACAATTACTTCGTGCCGCAGGGCGTCGGCGCAGACCTCATCGCTACCATCGAGGGCTTCTCGCGTGACGACGTCGATGCATACGCCGTGCGCTCGCAGGACCTCGCCGCCAAGGCGTGGACCGGCGGATACTTCGCCAAGTCGGTAGTGCCGGTCAAGGACATCAACGGCATCACCATCCTCGACAACGACGAGCACATGCGTCCGGGCACCACGGCCGAGAACCTTGCCGGCCTGGCTTCCGCGTTCGGTGTGATCGGTGAAATCGGCGGATTCGACGCCGTATCGCTGCAGAAGTACCACTGGGTCGAGAAGATCAACCACGTTCACCACGGCGGCAACAGCTCGGGAATCGTCGACGGCGCTGCCCTCGTGCTCGTCGGTAGCGAGCAGGCCGGCAAGGACATGGGTCTGACGCCGCGCGCTCGCGTCGTCGCCACCGCCACCAGCGGCGCCGACTCCACCATCATGCTCACCGGCCCGACGCCGGCGTCGAAGAAGGTTCTGGCAGCTGCCGGCCTGACGGTCGACGACATCGACCTCTTCGAGATCAACGAGGCATTCGCTTCCGTCGTCCTGAAGTTCCAGAAGGACCTGAACATCCCGGACGAGAAGCTCAACGTCAACGGTGGCGCGATCGCCATGGGTCACCCGCTCGGTGCAACCGGCGCGATGATCACCGGAACGATGGTCGACGAGCTCGAGCGTCGTGGCGGCAAGCGCGCCCTCATCACCCTGTGCATCGGCGGCGGTATGGGCGTTGCCACCATCATCGAGCGCGTCTGACGCGGCGTCCGTCCTTCCAACGAGGCTTACCAGGAGTCAAGCAAAGTGACTGATCAGAACATCATCAACTGGGACCAGGACGCCGACGGCATCGTCGTGCTCACCATCAACGATCCCAACCAGGGCGCAAACACCATGAACGACGCGTACATCGCGTCGATGAAGGCCACCGTCGACCGCCTGGTCGCCGAGAAGGACTCCATCACCGGTGCCGTCATCACCTCAGGCAAGAAGACCTTCTTCGCCGGTGGCGACCTCAAGAACATGATCAAGGTCGGCCCCGAGCAGGCCGAGGAGATCTACAACCACAGCGTCGAGATCAAGGCAGACCTACGTCGCCTCGAAACTCTCGGCAAGCCGGTAGTCGCCGCCATCAACGGTGCGGCGCTCGGCGGCGGCCTCGAGATCGCTCTCGCGACCCACCACCGCATCGCGGCAGACGTCAAGGGCGTCAAGATCGGCCTGCCCGAGGTCACCCTCGGCCTGCTGCCCGGCGGCGGCGGCGTCGTGCGCACCGTGCGGATGCTCGGTCTGCAGAACGCGCTCATGGGCGTCCTGCTCCAGGGGCAGCAGCGTGGACCCGTTCAGGCCAAGGAAGTCGGCCTCATCGACGAGGTCGTCGGCTCGGTAGAAGAACTGGTTCCGGCTGCGAAGGCATGGATCAAGGCCAACCCCGAAGGCGGCGTTCAGCCGTGGGATGTCAAGGGCTACAAGATCCCTGGCGGAACCCCGTCCACCCCGGCTTTCGCTGCCAACCTCCCGGCGTTCCCCGCGAACCTGCGTAAGCAGCTCAAGGGCGCTCCGATGCCGGCTCCGCGCGCCATCATGGCCGCAGCCGTCGAAGGCTCGCAGGTCGACATCGACAACGCGCTCCTCATCGAGGCTCGCTACTTCACCTCGCTGGTGACCGGCCGCGTCGCGAAGAACATGATTCAGGCGTTCTTCTTCGACCTGCAGTCGATCAACGGCGGCGGTTCACGTCCGGCAGGCATCGAGAAGTCCACCATCAAGAAGGTCGGCGTCCTCGGCGCGGGCATGATGGGCGCGGGCATCGCGTACGTCTCCGCGAAGGCCGGCTTCGACGTCGTCCTCAAGGACGTCAGCATCGAGGCTGCCAACAAGGGCAAGGCGTACGCCGAAGGCATTGAGGCCAAGGCACTCTCGCGCGGCAAGACCACGCAGGAGAAGTCCGACGCACTCCTCGCCAAGATCACCCCGACGGCTGACCCGGCAGATTTCGCCGGCGTCGACTTCGTCATCGAAGCGGTCTTCGAGAGCCAGGAACTCAAGCACAAGGTGTTCCAGGAGATCGAGGACATCGTCGATCCCAAGGCACTGCTGGGCTCGAACACCTCGACGCTGCCCATCACGGGTCTCGCCACCGGCGTGAAGCGTCAGGAAGACTTCATCGGCATCCACTTCTTCTCGCCCGTCGACAAGATGCCGCTGGTGGAGATCATCCGCGGTGAGAAGACTTCCGACGAGACTCTGGCTCGCGTGTTCGACTACGTCCAGGCGATCCGCAAGACGCCGATCGTGGTCAACGACTCGCGTGGCTTCTTCACCTCACGTGTCATCGGCACCTTCATCAACGAGGCCATCGGCATGCTCGCCGAGGGTGTCGAGCCTGCCACCATCGAGCAGGCCGGTATGCAGGCCGGTTACCCGGCTGCGCCGCTTCAGCTTTCGGATGAGCTCAACCTCACCCTCATGCAGAAGATCCGCAAGGAATCTGCCGACGCCGCCAAGGCCGAGGGCAAGGAACTGCCGGCAGATCCGGCCGGCGAGGTCATCAACACCCTCGTCGAGAAGTTCGATCGTAAGGGCAAGCTCGGTGGAGCCGGCTTCTACGATTACGCCGAGGGCAAGCGCACCGGCCTGTGGTCCGGACTCCGCGAGAACTTCAACTCCGGAACCTCCGACGCCCCGATCCAGGACCTCATCGACCGCATGCTGTTCATCGAGGCGATCGAGACGCAGAAGTGCTTCGACGAGAACGTCCTGATCACCACGGCGGACGCCAACATCGGCTCCATCATGGGCATCGGATTCCCGGCCTGGACCGGTGGCGTTCACCAGTTCATCGTCGGATACGAGGGCGGCACGGCCGGCTTCGTCGCTCGCGCAAAGGAACTCGCTGCGCAGTACGGCCCGCGGTTCACCCCGCCGGCTTCGCTAGGGGCATAGCCCCCGTGCGCGGTTAGGGAGTCTCAACACTTCCTAACCGCGCACAGCTTTATCCACAGGTTGGTTTTCTCGGCGAAATCCGACTGTATGTATTTGCAGGCTCGTCGTATGCCTTCACATACAGAAATCGATGCATTGCAGACCGTCGTCGATGCTCAGCACGGACTGGTCACTCACACTCAACTTCACACCATCGGATTTCCTCGCTCTCGCGTGAAACAACGAGTTGAGGTCGGACGCTGGCAAACTGTTCTTCGCGGCGTCTACTCCGTCACCACGGGCCCATTGACCAGGTATGCCGTACTCGAGGCCGCGCTCTTGTACGGCGGCGGGTCGTCGATGCTCAGCCATCACACCGCCGCTGAGGAATGGTCGATGCGTCGGCCGGACAACACTGCACCCGTACATATCACCGTTCCGTACGGGAAGTCTGCAATCTCTCAGGCCGCCACTTTCGTTCGTGGCCTCGGCGCCGACCGACATCCATCACCCCTGATCGGCACTGTCCTCCATCCCGGCGTTGTGGTCCACCGTTCGAGGGCTCATCGTCACATCGGCGTCGACGCGCAGATGCCGCGCACCGGCAAGGCTGATACAGCACTCGATCTGGCCGTCGCAGAACCGACTCCGCGCGAGGCCTATGTCAGCCTCATCACCACAGTCACCAACGGCCGCATCCGCTTGACGGACATCCGCCGACGCATGGAGGAGCGCTCACCCCGTAGATACCGGAAGGCCCTCGAAAGTGCGGTGAAGCTTTTGGCCGACGGGGTGCAATCGACTCTCGAATATCACTATGCGGTGGATGTGGAGCAGGCACACGGGTTGCCGTCGGCCAGACGCCAATCACCGGTTCGCGTCGACGGTCGCACACTGTACGAGGATTGTGATTACAGCGAAGTGGGTGTGCCGCTGATCGTGCGTCTCGACGGTCGGTGGGCGCATTCCATGGCCGAGGTGGCATTCCGTGATCGCCGTCGTGACAACGCGGCAGAGCTGGCAGGTCGTCCGCGGTTGGTCTACGGATTCGACGAGGTGATGAAGACCCCGTGCCAGGTTGCGCACGAGGTGGAGATGGTCTTGCGGCGGGGAGGCTGGGAGAGAAGAGGGGAGAACCCCTGCGGGGCCTGTGAGTGGTTAAGGAGTGCAGAGACTCCTTAACCACTCACAGGGAGCGGAGCTCCCTAGGCCTTCCACCACGGGCGAAGCGGCACATGCGCCTCACCCTTGGGGCCGAGCTTGACGGCCAGAACCTGGTGCAGCTGAACGACGTTGCGCTCGAACCCGAGTCGTGAGCCGGCCATGTACAGGCCCCAGACGCGTGCGGTTCCCTCGCCGACCTCGGCGACGCAGGCGTCCCAGTTGTCGACGAGATTCTGGCACCATCCGGCGAGCGTCAGTGCGTAGTGCTCGCGCAGGTTCTCCTCGTGGCGCACCTCGAGACCGACGTTCTGGATCTCGGAGATGATGCGACCCGAACCGGTGAGCTCCCCGTCGGGGAAGACGTACCGGTCGATGAATCCGCCTGCCTTGGCACTGCTTCGGTTGTCCGGACGGGTGATGCAGTGGTTGAGCAGACGCCCACCTTCACGCAGCTTGCCCTTGAGGAACTCGAAGTACGCCGGGTAGTTTCCGACGCCGATGTGCTCGGTCAGGCCGATGGAGGACACTGCGTCGAATCCCGTCTCGGCCACGTCGCGGTAGTCGGAGAAACGGACCTGGGCGAGATCGGCGAGGCCCTCGTCCTCGATGGCCTTCTGTGCCCAATCCGCTTGCTCGCGTGAGAGAGTCACGCCGATCACCTTGACACCGCGTCGGGCCGCGTAGCGAACCATCGAGCCCCAGCCGCAACCGATGTCGAGAAGTCGATCACCCTTCTGGAGTCCGAGCTTCTCGAACACCAGGCGGTACTTGTTCTCCTGGGCTTCTTCGAGCGTCTGTTCCGCATTGTCGTAGGCGGCACAGGTGTACGTCATGGACGGGCCGAGGACGTACTCGTAGAAGGTGTTGGAGACGTCGTAATGGTGATGGATGACTTCGGCGTCACGAGTCTTGGAGTGACGCAGTCCTTCTGCGACGCGACGCCAGCGAGGAAGGTGTTCCTGGGGCGGCGGGGCGATGGGTCGCAACAGATCCCAGCCCAGTGAGCGGGTGATGCTGGCGAGTGTCAGTGCCGACGGGCGCTTGAGGTGGAGTTCGTCACCCATGATGCGCAGGATCTCGTACGGATCACCGGGGTGAACACCCTCGGCTTCGAGATCGCCGGAGACGTACGCACGGGCCATGCCGAGATCGCCGGGCGCCGTTGCGAGATAAGTGGTTCCGCGAGTCGACTTGAGGTGCAGTCCGTAGTCGGCATCTTCTGGGCCGGCGGTGCTGCCGTCGTACGCGGTGAATCGAAGCGGCAGCATGCCGTCGGAAAGCGTCTCGAGAATCTCGGCAATAGAGAGCTTGTCCTGGCTTTTGGAGTCTTTGAACGTGGTCATTTACGTTGCACCGCCTTAGAGAATAGATCCAATAAACGGGATTTCGGGTCGTAGCGTTCCTTGAGTCCGATGTACCGGTCGCCGCCGTAGTACAGCTCCTCGAAGTCTTCCTTCGAGTAGTAGGAGTCGGAGTAGAGCGATTTGTGTCCGTCGAAATCGCTGACCTTTTCTTCGATCAGTCGATTTGCTGCCCCCTCGCGCTCGCCGGGAACGATCGGCACCGAAGACCAGAAGCCGATGTTGACGTAGGTGCGCTTGGGTTCGAGGGGGTAGAGGGGCCACGGCCGAGAAGCTGAGGCAGCTGCCGGGCTGGGCTCACGAAGACGCAACGGGCACAACCACAGTGGTTCGATCGGAATTTCCTCGAGGAACCAAGAGACGAAGTCCGCGGTTCGTTCGATGGGTACCTCGACGTCCTGGACGACGCGTTCGCGCGGGGGCTTGCCCTTGCGCTTTTCGAGGCGATCTCCGATGTCGTACTTGTGGTCGAGGGCGATCAGCTTCCAGTAGAAGCTGCTGCGCAGGTACTGCTTGGGCCAGAAGCGTCGAATCTTCGGGTTCTGTGCACCGAAAGCCCGTGAGCACCAGAACCAGTCGGTATCCCAGCGCCACAGGTAGTCCCGAATGGTCAAGCGATCCGTCTTGGGCTGTGTGAGTGACGGATGCTGGATCGACCGGTAGAAGATGTCCTGGTCGGTGTAATCGCTGACCGGGCCTTCCTCGTCGGTTTGCACGCCGAGTGTGAGGTAGCTCTCGGAATCGGTGAAGACCACCCCGTCGAGGTAGTCGACGGCGATCCCGTCGTACTCGCGCTCGGTGACGATGCGATCCATCGTTTCTTCGAGCTTCTTCAACGAATCGAAGCGCACGTGACGCAGGGCGACGTACTTCTTGACCGGTTCGAGTGCGATCTTCAATCGCGTCGAATAGCCAAGTGTGCCGTAGGAATTGGGGAAACCGAAGAACAGTTCGGCGTGTTCGCCGTCCGGCGTAGCGGTGATGATCTCGCCGCTCCCGGTCAGTACGTCGATTTCGAGCACCGACTCGTGTGGCAGGCCGTTGCGGAACGAGGTGGACTCGATGCCCAGGCCCGTCACCGCACCGCCCAGGGTGATGGTCTTGAGTTGAGGTACGACCAGTGGCGCCAGACCGTAGGGCAGTGTCGCGTCGACGAGGTCTTCGTAGGTGCACATGCCGGCGACGTCGGCTGTGTGCGCCTGCGCATCGACGGCGATGACACCTGCCAGACCGCTGACGTCGAGGCCGGGGGCCGACGTCTTGGCGCGAGCGCGGAACAGATTGGATGTCTTCTTTGCCAGGCGTACAGAAGCATCGGCGGGAATGGCGCGGTATGACGCGAGTAGGCGTTCGACGCCTTCTCTGTGCTGCTCGAACCCCATTTCACGCGCAGCATCGGAACCCGGGCCTTGCTTTGTCCGGATTCGATCTAACTTCTGAACTACCCCATTGAACGAGAGAGTCACACCCTGACGCTATCGGTAGTTGCGTGTGCAAGCTATCCGGAGGGGTATTAATGCCCGAATTTGATCGAGTTGTTGCAATCGAACTCGGTAAATGCTCCGAGTGGTGAACCAGCTCACACGGAATGGGTAGATGGTCGAGATACCCGGGCGCAGCAGGCAGTATGGAAAGGAATATCTGCGCAGTTCGAGGTGCGGATTCGGGTAGTCATTCGCGGTATCGAGCCGCGTTGGTCGAGCAAGGAGACGTAGGGCATATGGGTCAGGTCAATGCAATGAGTTCGATAGTCGTCACAGCAGCACCCGACAAGGTGCTCGCGGCGCTCGCGGACTACGAGACGGTTCGCCCGCGGATCCTGTCCGAGCAGTACCTCGACTACAAGGTCGTCGAAGGCGGCCAGGGTGACGGCACCGTCGCGCAGTGGACGCTGAAGGCGACGGAAAAGCGCTCGCGCAACGTCAAGTCCACCGTTACGGTCGACGGCAACGTCATCACCGAGAAGGACGCGAACTCCAGTCTCGTCACCACCTGGACCGTTGCCCCCAACGGCACCGGAACGACGGTGACGACGCTCACCCAGTGGCAGGGTGCCACCGGTATCGGCGGTTTCTTCGAGCGCACGTTCGCCCCGAAGGGTCTGCAGCGCATCCAGGCCCAGGTCCTGGACAACCTCAAGCGCGAACTCGTCTAACTGATCCTGCATCACCGAGATGGCGTCGTACCTTCACCGGTACGGCGCCTTCTTTCATGGGCCGGTAATGATCCGCCCCAATTCGGTGAGTGCGGGGTTTCCGCTTTCCCAGTAGTCGCTGTGAACTCCGAACCCAGGCTGCCCGGGTGATCCGGCGAACATCTGCGCGCCGAATTCCGGATCCGACGGGTCGAACCCGTGGACTCCGAGGATCTTGGGGATCAATTGGACCGGATCCCAGAAGGCCGTCGTCGAATGAACATGGCGCGCCACCTCGTCCGAGTCGACGCCGTCCAGGCTCAGTTCGTTCACGCGCTCGACATCGACGCCCGGACTTGCGACAAAAACCAGTTCGTCGACATCGAGAGAAGCGCCACGGGTAGTCGCAGCACCGACGACGGTGCTGCCGTAGGAATGACCGATCACCACGTTGTGCGACGGCTGACCGTCATGCGAGGTTCGTAACCCGTCCTGGAAGCTGTCCAGCCTCGGCGCCGCGGAGTTGGCGTACCGATCCGAGGCTGCATCGGGAATGCCTGGGGGAGCGTCGTATCCGGACCACAGGATCACTGATGTGGCTTCCGTTGGCGCCGCCGCGACCGCCGCGTCGTACATGGCCTTGGTTCGTTGCAGATCTCCGCCGACGCCCGACAGCCCGGAGCCGGTTCCGGGAACCAGTGTTGCGACGTTGTCGGCGGCATCGGGATTACCGACTGCCACTACGGCGTGCCCATCCGTGACCGAGAGAAGGAACGTGTCCGGTCGCAGTTCGCCGCGCACGGCCGTGTATCCGGCAGCTACCGTTCGATCCGGCAACTGCTCGAGCGCAGAGAGGTACCGCCGGTTGTAGTAGTCCCGGTCGAGAGCGGGAAGGCCGTCGCGGCTACCGATGGACGGATCCCACCTCGCCAACGCGTCTTTCTCGTTGGGAGTGAGCGATTCCCACAGTCGGTGTAGCTCCGTTGGTGTCCCGGGGAGTGTCGACCTCCCATCGATGATGTCGACGACAATG
The DNA here is from genome assembly GCF_009707305.1 of Rhodococcus sp. AQ5-07. Lineage (NCBI taxonomy): Bacteria > Bacillati > Actinomycetota > Actinomycetes > Mycobacteriales > Nocardiaceae > Rhodococcus > Rhodococcus sp. AQ5-07. The sequence continues at coordinate 5,234,306 of NZ_CP046099.1, forward strand.
CGGTTGAGGCGATCAGTCTGATTGCCAAGGAGTGATCCGATCTCCCGGAATGCCTCACCCAGAGCAGTCGCGGCCCGGTTGTCTTCATCGTCGAGTGCGGTCAATGCAGTGGAGATCCTCTGCTGAAAAATCTCTGCAGCCGTGGCGTTTTCGGAATCTTGCATGACGTCGGCCAGATTCCACGGCTGCTTCGTCTCAGGCGCCGATACAGCTCCACTGTCTGACACCGTCAAGCCGTGTTCGAGAGTCGCCTCCTCGACCAGGTCCAGAACTGATTTTCGCGCCGCCCCGATCGTATTGGCCGCTCCGCCATACAGATCCGCAACTACGCGAACCGCAATCGACAGCCGCGACGAGGAAAGCGAGATGCCAGACCACTGCACTGCCGCCGCGCTCGACGCTTGTCCCTGCCAGAATTCGCGGACGGCGTCGATGCTGCGTCCGGCGTCATTGCCGAGAGCTTCGATCTGCCGGTCGATGTCGATCAGTTCCGAAGTGCTCGTGCGCAATTTCTCCGGTGACCACGTTCGAAGCTGAGAGACGGTGGACTGCATCAGTAGGCTCCGCGCAGTTCGGACACCACTTCGCCCTCGGCAGCGTCGTACAGACGTGCTGCGGCAGCGGTTCCCGACGCCATGAGTCCCAATTGCGTAGCCAGGTGCCGGTACGCGTCGGCGATGACGCCGGCATTCCCAGCCGACACAGCCGCGACAGCGGACGAGTTCAGGGCCGCCGCGGCTTCGAAAATCGGGCCGGCGGAATCGATCCCCGAGATCTGATCCGCAATTCGAGACAGATCAGCTGAAAGTTGCTGCAGAGCAGCGAAATCTACCTGAAGTATCGGCCCCATGGCAGAACCGTATCCAGGTGAGCTGGCTAGCGGGACGGTGCCGAGTTTCCTGTGGACAATCGGGATTTCTCCACAGTAGCGAGGTCAGGGGGTTGTCAGGAAGGCGGTGACTCCGCTGGTGACGGCGGTTGCATACTCCTGCTGACCGTCCGGGCTCGTCATGCGCGCTGCCTCGTCGGCATTTCGCATGTTGCCGAGTTCGACCAGAATCGACGGCCGCTGCGAAAGATTGAGTCCCGTCAGATCGGCGCGTGGCGCCAAGCCGTCGTCACCGATGTAGGTCGACGGGGTGAGCCCGGCGGTGACGAGTGAGTCGCGCATGGTTTCGGCAAAGGCGACGGACGGGCCGGCCTGCACCGTGTTCAGCGGGGGCGCGGAGTAGCAGACGTGGAAACCCTCGGCCCCGGCTGCTGCGCCGTCCGCGTGAATGCTCACCACTACGTCGGCGCCGGAGGAATTGGCGGCTTCGGCGCGTGCGTCGACGCATGATCCGACGCTGACGTCATCGGGTCGACTCAGGACGACAGTTGCGCCTTGGCCTTCGAGCTCGCTCTTGACCAGGCTCGCGACTTCCCAGTTGAAGGTGTGCTCGGGGAACCCGGCATCGGTGTTGGTGCCGGTGGTCTGGCAGTTCTTGGTGCCGCCGCGGCCCGTGGGGACCTGGGTGTTGATGCTGTCGTCGTTCGCCCCGCTGTGCCCGGGATCGAGGAAGACGACCTTGCCGGTGAGCGCAGCGGGGACGTCAGCGGCCACAGTGCTGAGCGGAGACACCTCGACCGAAGTCGTGGCCTCGGCAGTCTCGGTCGGAATCGTGCACGCAGCGCTCAGAAGCCCAGCCCCGACCACGGCGATCAGGGCAGTGGAGCGGAACACACGTGATGCCATGTTTGACCTACCTGACGGTTTTACGGTGTCTGACTGGTTCCGGCGCACCCGCTCACGGTAGCGCGCACCGACTACGCTGGTGGGGATAACTCTGTAGAAAGGACCGCTCGTGCAACCAGGTGGAGCACCCGACATGTCTGCTCTGTTGGCTCAGGCTCAGCAGATGCAGCAGCAATTGATGGCGGCGCAGCAGGAAATGGCTCAGGCCGAAGTGACCGGTCAGGCCGGTGGCGGACTGGTTGTCGCCACGGTCAAGGGCACCGGCGAGGTTGTCGGTCTGCAGATCGATCCCAAGGTCGTCGACCCCGAAGACGTCGAGACGCTGCAGGATCTGGTGATCGGCGCGATCGAGGACGCTTCGCGCAAAGCACAGGAAGTCGCTGCTGAGAAGCTCGGCCCGTTGGCCGGCGGACTCGGCGGAGGCCTTCCCGGTCTCCCCGGCTTCTAGAAACGAGAACGCGTGTACGAAGGTCCGGTTCAGGATCTGATCGACGAACTCGGGAAGCTTCCCGGAGTCGGGCCGAAGAGCGCTCAACGCATCGCTTTTCACCTGCTCTCCGTGGAGCCTCCCGAGATCGACCGTTTGAAAAATGCATTGCAGCGCATCCGTGACGGCGTTCAGTTCTGCACGGTGTGCGGAACTGTGTCCGATCAGGAGAAGTGCCGCATCTGCGCCGACGCGCGTCGCGATCGCACGGTGATCTGCGTCGTGGAGGAACCGAAGGACGTCCAGGCTGTCGAGCGCACCCGTGAGTTCAAGGGTCGCTACCACGTGCTCGGCGGTGCGCTCAATCCGCTCTCGGGGATCGGGCCTGACCAGTTGCGTATCCGGGAGTTGTTGGCTCGCATCGCAAATCAGGAGGACGGCGTCGACGTGTCCGAGGTCATCATCGCCACCGACCCCAACACGGAGGGTGAGGCGACAGCCACCTATCTCGTTCGCATGATGCGAGACATTCCGGGGCTGACGGTGTCTCGGTTGGCCTCGGGTCTTCCGATGGGTGGCGATCTCGAATTCGCAGACGAGTTGACGCTGGGTCGGGCACTGTCCGGCCGTCGTGAATTGTCGCGGAACGCTTGATGAGCGGCACGGAGCAAGGTCAGCAGGTGCGTCGTACGTCCGAGCAGACGCGTGCGCAGATCATCGCGTCGGCCGGGAAAGCATTCGCGACTCGGCCGTACCGCGAAATCACGCTCAAGGACATCGCCGAAGACGCAGGCGTCAGCGCACCTCTGATCATCAAGTACTTCGGTTCCAAAGAGCAGTTGTACGACGAGTTGGTCGACTTCCGGGCAGCGGCGGTCACGGTCTTCGACGCCCCGAACGACTCGCTCGGCGAGCGCATGGTCTCGCTGTTCACCAAGCCGTTGGAGTCGTACAAGCCGCTGTCCATGAGCTTGTTGTTCATGAGCGGCGTCAGTGAAGAGAGCAACCGCAAGCTGCGCGAGAACTATTCGACGCAGATGATCGACACCCTCGCCGCTCGCCTGTCCGGCCCCGACGCGAGATTGCGCGCGGAACTGGCGATGTCGATGGTGGTTGGAGTGGCGATCATGCGCCGACGGATGATGGCCGGCCATGCCACCGGCACCCAGGACGAAGTGGTTGCGCTGTACGCACCACTTGTCCAAAAGCTGCTCGACGGGTGAGCGGCATCACAATTCTTGCTTGGTAAATATCCGTTCACCTAATGTAGGTGAACGGATATTTACCTAGTGGGAACAGGCGGTGTGGGGTGACGACGCTCGACCGTCCGCCGGGCACGCCTGCAGCCACCACCCCCGACGCGAGTCTCGCGCAGCCGCGCTCCCGCTTTCTCTTCCCCATCGTTGTCGCCGCCGCCGTGTTCCAGGCTGTTCTGCAGACGGTCATCGTTCCACTGCTGCCGGAGTTGCCGCACTTCACAGGCGCTGGACGCACGGCCGTGTCCTGGCTGGTGACCGTAACGCTGCTGGTCGGCGCCGTCGTCACTCCCATCTTCGGCCGGCTCGCCGACATGTTCGGCAAGAAGAAGATGCTTCTGGTTGCCTTCTCGATGATGACTCTCGGCTCGATGTTGTGTGCGCTGTCGTCGGACATCGCTGTCCTCATCTTCGCGAGAGCGTTGCAGGGAGCCGGGTCGGCGGTCATCCCCATCGGAATCTCCATGCTGCGTGACGAATTGCCACGCAACAAGGTCAATGGCGCAGTGGCCATGATGAGTTCGACGCTCGGCGTCGGAACCGCTTTGGGCATACCGTTTTCTGCGATGATCGCGCAGTACTCGAACTGGCACGTCCTGTTCTGGGTAACCACCGCCATCGGGCTGTCCGTGACTCTTGCTGCGGTGCTGTTCATTCGAGAGTCCGAGCCGAATCCGTCGGGAAGATTCGACGGCGTCGGGGCTGTCGGTCTGAGCGCCGCGATGATCGCTCTGCTCGTGCCGATCACTCAGGGATCGAGTTGGGGATGGACCAGCGGAGCGGTGATCTCCATGCTGGCCGCGTCGGCGGTGCTGTTCACGCTCTGGGTAATTCAACAGCGGCGCAACGTCAATCCGCTGGTCGACGTCCGTGCTCTCGTGAAGCGTGCGGTGTTGATCCCGCATCTGGCGGCTCTGCTGGTCGGGTTCGCATTTTTCGGGAACACACTGATCACTACACAACTCCTCCAGGGGATGAAGGGGCCGGGCGCCGGGTACGGCCTGTCGATCATCGCAGCAGCGCTCTGCCAGATTCCGGCGAGTATCGCGATGGTGCTGTTCTCACCGGTTGCGGTGCGGATCACCGACCGCTTCGGTTCACGGACCGCGATGTTGACCGGTGCCGTGTTCCTCGCCGGCGGGTACGGGATTCACGCCGTTGCCGGTAAGCCGCTGTGGGGAGTGGTTGCAGCACTGGGCATCACAGCAGTCGGGACCGCCATCGTCTACAGCACGCTCTCGCTGCTGATTCTGGTTGCCGTGCCTCGACAGCGACTGGCGGCAGCCAACGGGGTGAACTCACTTCTGCGGACGTCCGGAAGCACGATCTGCAGCGCGACGGTGGCAACGATCCTCGCCGCGTTCGTGATCAGCGGTTCGGAACATTCCACGTCGTGGACCGGATTCTCCGTCGCCTACCTGGTGTGCGCGGGCTGCGCCGTGGTCGTGTTCGCAGTGTCGATCCTGTTGCCGCAGGGGCGAACCCCGAAACATCTGGACCTGCCGGATCTCGTCAGGCGACCCTGAATCCCGAGAGGAAGAGTGTGATCATCAGATCCGCGAACTCTTCGGTGGTGTATTTCTGGCGGTCCGGCCAATGCGTGGTCGACCACAGGGTGTCTCGTACTGATCGATAGAAAATCTCCGGGGCCACGTCTTTGCGGAAGATTCCCTGATCGACGCCTTCGGCGATCGCTTTCATCCAATGCTCGCGGACTTGGCGGGAAGGACCGTCGACGGATTGCAGGAGATCGTTGTCGCGTAGATACGCCCGATCGTTCTGGTAGATCGCCGTCGGGTGCGGGTGCAGTTCGATGACGACCAGGGTCTCGCGGATCAGGCCGCGTAGGACGTCCTCGGGGTCGTTCGCCGTCTTCTCCACCTGATCGAAGCGGAGTTGAATGTCGGTGATGAAGCCGCGCATGAGCTCGGCGACTATCGCATTCTTCGACTTGAAGTAGTGGTAAAGGCTGCCCGAGAACACTCCAGCGGCGTCGCCGATCTCGCGAACGGTCGTGGTGGCGACACCCTTCCTGGCGAACAGCTCGGCTGAGCTCTCCAGGATCTTCTCCCGACGATCTGGTGATGCCACTGAAATCTCCACTGGTTGTCGGTCCTGCTCAGAGCAGGGTTTCGCGGGTGCCGGGCTGCCGGCGTCGAACGTAGCGCAATCCTGCCTGATGGCTCCGGCTCGAACCAATTCGTCGGTGAGATCGCGTGTTTCCACTTCCGGATTCCTATGCTAGCTTCAAAATCAAGCGCTTGCTCAACTTTCGTTCACGGAGGATTTCAGTGCAGAGCCTGCAGACGCAGTTTCCGAATTTCATCGGCGCAGAGGCTGAACCACCCCGCGTCGCCCGCTACGCCGTCAACGAGGCGATGATCCGCAACTGGGTCGAGGCACACGACGACCGCAACTCGATCTACGTCGACGCCGAAGCTGCTCGCAGCACTGGCCGTCGAGACGTCGTCTGCCCACCCGCCATGATCTCGACCTGGGTGATGGCGGGCTACCGCCGCTATCGGCAGGTCCAACAACTTCGCGCCGACGGAGCCTCCGAGGATTTCGCCTATTCACGACTACTCGGGCTGTTGGACGAGGCCGGCTACACGTCCGTAGTCGCGACCAACGTCGAGCAGGAGTATTTCGCGGAGTTGAGTCCCGGAGACCACGTCACCGCATATTTCACCATCGAAGCGATCTCACCGTTCAAACAGACGGCTCTCGGTCACGGGTGCTTCATCACTCTGTTCAAGAAGTACGTGGACCAGGACGGAAAGACGCTGGTCGAAGAGCGCTTTCGACTGCTCAGATTCAAACCAGATACCCAGACAGATACCAAGCCCGAAGCCCAGGAGGTAATCGCATGAGCGAGACTGGCTCCCGCCACACCGCGGTGCCGAGACTCACCGTCACCGACGACAACGATTTCTTCTTCTCCGCGGCCAAAGAGGGTCGCCTCGAGATCCAACGGTGTGCGGATTGCAAGACACTGCGCCACCCGCCAGCGCCCGCCTGCCCGGAATGCCGCTCGTTCAGTTGGGACACAGTCGAATCCACGCGGCGATGCACGTTGCACAGCTTCACGGTCATTCATCACCCGAAGGATCCTGCCTTCGAGTACCCGCTCGCCGTCGGACTCGTCGATCTCGAAGAAGGGACGCGTCTGGTTGCCGACATCGCGGGCATCGATCACGAGGAACTCGAATTCGGTATGGAACTCGAAGTGGCGTTCTCCGAGCACGCCCACGGGGAGATGCTGCCGCAACTGAGGCGACGGGGATCGGCGCAGTGACGAATCTTTTTGATTACGAGGTAGGTTCGGCCCTTCCCAGCCTCGAACTGCCGTTGGACCGAACGCTCATCGTCGCCACGGCGATCGCTTCTCAGGATTTCGAGGACGTGCATCACGATCCGGGCAAGGCGCAGGATCGCGGAACTCCCGACATCTTCATGAGCATCAACACCACCAACGGGCTCATCGACCGCTACATCACCGACTGGTCAGGCCCGGGATCGCGAATCGTCAAAACATCACTACGGCTTGGTGTTCCGAACTTTCCCGGAGACACCATGACGTTCACCGGCAAAGTGATCGACACCGACGGCCGGGCGCTCACCGTGACGGTTCTCGGCAAGAACGCTCGCGGAACGCACGTGACAGCCGACGTGACTCTCGAACCGGCGGAAAGGGTAATCGCATGACACGAGGATTTTCGAGGCAAGCCGCCATCGCCGGGATCGGCGCCACCGAGTTCTCCAAGAACTCCGGCCGCAGTGAATGGCAGTTGGCGTGCGAATCCGTGATCGCCGCGCTCGACGACGCTCACATCGAGGCAGAAGAGGTGAACGGATTTGCACTGTTCACCATGGAGAACAATCCCGAGATTGCGGTCGCACGCGCTCTCGGGATCCCGGAACTGACGTTCTTCAGTCGTATTCCACACGGCGGCGGCGGTGCCTGCGCACCGGTTCAACAAGCAGCGCTTGCCGTCGCCAGTGGTGTCGCCGACGTTGTGGTCGTCTACCGTGCCTTCAACGAAAGATCAGGTCACCGATTCGGCGCCGGGCCACCACCCTTTGCGTACAACGCGTCGACGGACCAGGAGTATCGGAACTGGATCAACCCGTACGGGCTTCTGACGCCGGCGCAGCAGGAAGCCTTCCTCGCCAAGCTCTACATGCACAAGTACGGGGCAACCAGCGCCGACTTCGGTCAGATCTCGGTTCTCTCACGCAAGCATGCCGCGAACAACCCGAAGGCCTGGTTCTACGAACGCCCGATCACCATCGAGGATCATCAGAACTCGCGCATGATCGCCGACCCCATCCGCCTGCTCGACTGCTGTCAGGAAAGTGACGGCGGACAGGCGCTGGTCATCGTCAGCGCGGAGCGCGCCCGCGACCTGCCGCACAAACCAGCGATCATCAGCGGTGCTGCGCAAGGTGTAGGTCCACAACAGATTTCGATGAGCAGCTACTACCGCGAAGACATCGACAGCATGCCGGAAGTCGAACTCGTGGCGCGCCAACTGTGGGACCAGGCCGGTATCGACCCGGACGACATCGATGCCGCAATTCTCTACGACGCCTTCACCCCGATGGTTCTGCTTCAACTCGAGGAGTACGGATTCTGCGGTCGAGGCGAGGCAAAAGACTTCATCGCCGACGGCAATCTCGAGCTGGACGGTCGCCTGCCGATCAACACCCACGGCGGTCAACTCGGTGAGGGATACATCCACGGCGTCAACGGTATTGCCGAAGGTGTTCGCCTGATCCGCGGTACCTCCACCAACCAACCCACCAAAACTTTGGACAACGTGCTCGTGACCGGCGGCTCTCCCGTCCCGCACAGTGCGCTCGTCCTCTCGGCAGATCGCTGAATCTGCCGCCTATTCGAGAAAGCAGGAACAAGATGAGTGAGCGGATCACCTACGCCAGGGCTACACACGGCGAGGAAGAAATACAGGCGGTTGTCGACGTTTTGCGCAGCGGGCATCAAGGATTGCGCATCGGCAAGAACGTCTTCGAGATGGAAGAACGCATCGCGGCCTTGGCAGGCAAGAAGTTCGGCGTCATGTGCAACTCGGGATCCTCGGGTTTGTACTTGGCAGTCGAGCTGCTCGGACTGCCTGCGGGAAGCGAGATCATCACGTCGCCGTTGACGTTCTCCACCGACATCGCACCGATCGTGCGTGCCGGTCTGGTGCCGGTGTTCGTGGACGTGGAACCCAACACGTTCAACGTCGACGTCACCAAGATCGAGGCAATGGTCACCGAAAAGACCGGTGCCATCCTGATGCCGAACCTCGCCGGCAACTGCCCGGACTGGGACGTCATTCGTAATATCGCTGATCGCCATGGACTCAAGGTGATCGAGGATTCGTGTGACGCGATCGGCGCCACGCTCCGCGGCACTCCCACCGGCTCCCGGGCGGACATCGTCGTCACCAGTTTCTCGATGGCACACATCATCACGTGCGCGGGAACCGGCGGAATGGTGTGCGTCGACGACGAAGCCAGCCGCGACAAGGCGCTCCTGCTTCGCCGCTGGGGCCGTCGCAGCGAGCCAAACCTGTTCGGTAGCACCAAATCCGGCCGAGTCTTCCGTGAAGAACTCGACGGCGTCGACTACGACAACGACTTCATCTTCGAGCTCATGTCATGGAACTTCGAGCCCTCCGAACTCGGCGCAGCCTACGGCGTCGTGCAGCTCGACAAGCTGGAAGAGAACTACAAGACGCGTAAGGCGACGTTTGCGGCCTTCACGGCGGCATACGGCGCCCATCCTGAATTCTTCACGACGCCGGTAGAACTCGACGGTCTCGATACGGCGTGGCTGTGTTACCCGGTGATGATCAACGAGAACGCCCCCTTCACGCGCAGCGACCTGCAGGAAGCCATCGAGGCCGACGGTATCGACACACGAACTGTGTGGAGCGGCAACGTCACTCGTCACCCGATGATGAACAACATCGAGTTCCGTCAGCCGGCCGAAGGATTGCCGGAAGCCGACGCGGTTTTCGCCCGAGGAATGACACTCGGCATGAGTCACGGCCTGCGTGAAGACGAAGTTGCACGGATCGCGGAGAGCATCAATCGCTTCGCCTCGAAGTTCAAATAGCATGACGAGGCGCTTTGACGGCCGCCGAGCGCTTGTCACCGGTTCCAGTCGCGGAATCGGTGCGGGCGTCGCAGAGCGACTGGCAGCCGAGGGTGCCGACGTCGCCCTCGTGGCTCGGACGCTCGGCACGCATGCAACCCTGCCGGGCAGTCTCGAAGAGACTGCGGCTCGAATTGCCAAGTACGGAACCAAAGTCGAGATAGTTGTCGCAGATCTGACGGACGAGCAGCAGCGCGACACGGTGGTGCCGCTGGCGATCGAGAAGCTTGGCGGGACGATCGACATCCTGGTGAACAACGCGGCAGCGGCGATCTATCAGCCGCTGTCGGATTACCCACTGCGGCGGCGACGTTTGATGTTCGAGGCAAATGTCCATGCACCGCTCGATCTGATGCAAGCCGTGGTGCCGGGGATGGTGGCAAGCGGATACGGCTGGATCGTGAACGTGTCCAGCGGCACCGTCAAACCGTGGCATGGCCCGCCGTTCACGTGGGTCGAACCGGGAACTTCCATGACCGTGTACGGCGCGTCCAAAGCAGCGCTCAACAGGATGCGCAACGGCATGGGCGTGGAACTTTACGGCCAGGGGGTTCGCGTCAACACGGTTCAACCGCGGGCAGCGGTGCTCAGTGAGGGCGCCAGAGTCCTGGTCGGTGAGACTATCCGGCCGGATCAGGTCGAATCTATGGAAGAAATGGTGGAAGCGGTCACAGCGCTGTGTGATTGCGACACCGAGTTCACCGCGCGCTCGAGCGTCAGCTTGGACCTGATCGACGAGTGGTCCCTGACCGTACGCGGTCTGGACGGAACGGCACTACGAACCGAGGAGTTGGCATGAAGCCCGTCATCGTGGACGCAGCACGAACGCCGTTCGGCAAGCGTGAGGGTTGGCTGTCCGGAGTCCACGCGGCGGAACTGTTGGGTTATGCGCAGAGAGGCGTGCTGGATCGGGTGGGCGTGGATCCTGACGCGGTCGACCAGGTCATCGGCGGCTGTGTGACGCCTCTCGGTGAGCAGTTCGGAAACATCGTGCGTACGTCCTGGATGCATGCGGGCCTTCCGTTGAAAGCGGGCTGCACCACGATCGACGCGCAGTGCGGCACAGCGCAGCAATCGGTGCAGTTGATTGCCGGGCAGATTGCCATCGGTGCAGTCGACGTGGGTGTGGCGTGCGGTGTCGAGTTGATGTCCCGCGCTCCGTTGACGTACAAGGTGGGTACCGGCCTGGGAACGCCGCGTCCGGAGTCGTGGTCACTCGATACCGTCGACCAGTACACCGCGGCCGATCGGATTGCTGTCAAACGCGGTTTCAGCCGCGAGGATCTCGACGCCTTCGGGCTGCGCTCGCAGCAGCGGGCGGCGGCGGCGTGGGAGGCAGGACGCTTCGACTCGCACATCATCGATGTGGTCGCTCCGGGCTCTGACGTTCCGGTTCATCGGGATCAGGGTCTGCGCGAATCGAGTCTCGAAGGGCTCGCGAAGCTGCGCACCGTTCAAGAGGGCGGATTGCACACCGCTGGAACGTCTTCGCAGGTCTCGGACGGTGCGAGTGCCGCTCTGCTGATGTCCGAGGATCGAGCCAAGGCCCTCGGCGTGCGGCCGCGCGCAAAGATACTGGCGCAGTGCGTCATCGGCGGTGACACCGAGTTCATGCTCGACGGTCCCGTCGACGCGGCAAACATCGTGCTCGGACGCACCGGGCTGACAATCGACGACATCGATCTGTTCGAGGTCAACGAGGCATTTGCTTCGGTACCGATGTCGTTCGCGCAGGTTCACGGCGTCGATCCCGAATTGCTGAACGTCAACGGTGGTGCAATCGCACTGGGCCACCCGGCCGGTGCAACCGGAATCAGACTGTTGGCCAATGTCATCGACGAACTGGAACGCCGGAACAAGTCCATCGCACTGATCGCGATCTGCGCGTCCGCCGCAACCACCTGCCTGATTCTCGAATGCATCTGACAAGAACCGAAGATTGAGGAACCTGCCATGGCACTACCCCTGCTCGAAGATCACCGTGACCTGGCGGAAGCGGTAGCCGCATTCGCGAACCGCTTCGGTGGAATCGCCGATACCCGGAGCAACGTCAAGAGGTACGCCGCCGGTGATCGGCCGGACTCGTGGGATGGGTTGGTCCGTCAGGGCCTGCACGCAGTGCACCTGCCGGAGCAGTACGGCGGTGACGGGGCGGGTCTTGCCGAACTTGCAGTGGTAGTCGAGCAATTGGGTGATGCGCTCTATCCGGGACCGTACGTTCCGACGGTCATCGCGAGCGGCATTCTCGCAACAGCTGCGGGCCCGGCTGCGGAAACAATGCTGACCGAATTGGCCGCCGGTGCAACCGGAGCAGTCTGCACCGGAACGAGATTGCGCGCGGCTCGCAGCGACGCTGGGTGGACAGTGAGCGGTTCTGCCGACCCAGCTCTAGGTCTGCCCGGAGCTGATGTCGTTCTCGTGCGGGCGAACAGCGAAGACGGCGAGTTGTGGTTCCGGCTCGAACCGTCGACTTCCGCTGCGGTGGTGATCGAAGACGGGGTGGATCTGACACGGTCGATCGGAACACTGACGTTGACCGATCACCAGGTCGAGGCTGGGCTGATCGTCGACGGCCTCCAGGCGCACCGAGTCGAACTGATCGTCAACACGGTGTTGGCTGCGGAGGCGAGCGGTATCGCCGGGTGGGCGCTACGGACCGCAGTCGACTATGTGAAGTCCCGGCAGCAGTTCGGCCGTCCGGTCGGAAGCTTCCAGGCAGTTCAGCACAAGGCGGCCATGATGTTGGTCCGCTCCGAGATTGCCTGTGCCGCAGCGTGGGACGCCGCTCGATCCGAAGAGCACGACGAGGATCAGCAGAAACTTGTCTCGGCTCAAGCTGCGTTGGCCGCTTTGCCCGTCGGCATCGAGAACGCCCTCGAATGTGTAACTTTGCTCGGCGGAATCGGATTCACTTGGGAGCATGACGCGCATCTGTACTGGCGCCGGGCGATCAGTATCGCGGCAGTGGCGGGTTCCGAGGTGAAGTGGGCACACACATTGGGAGACCGGTCCGCCGATTCGGAACGGGATTTCTCCTTTGTCGACCCGGAAATGCTGCCGGAGTTACGAGAGCAGGTTCGGAGGGTTCTGGACGAGGTTGCGCTGCTGCCTGACGACGGAACCACCAGCGCGAGTTGGGCGCCGGCCAAGGGGAGCGCTCGACGCGCCCGATTTGCCGACGCCAAACTGGTTGCCCCGCACTATCGGGCGCCGTACGGGCTGGGAGCGGGACCGAGGGAACAGGCCGTCATCGCACATGAATTCGCGATGCGAGGTTGGGCTCAACCGTCCACGGTGATCGGGGAATGGGTGCTGCCCACGATTCTCGAACACGGCAACGCCGAGCAGCAGGACAGGTTCGTCGAGCCTTCGCTGCGTGCCGACATCATCTGGTGCCAGCTGTTCAGTGAGCCGGGCGCGGGATCAGACCTGGCCGGTCTGAGCACGAAAGCGCGCAAGGTCGACGGTGGCTGGGTCCTGTCAGGTCAGAAAGTGTGGAACTCGGGTGCGCACGAGGCAGATTGGGGAGTATGCCTGGCGCGTTCCGACGCGGACGCTCCGAAACATCGTGGGCTGTCGTACTTCCTGGTCGACATGACCTCGAAGGGCATCGACGTACGCCCGCTGAAGCAAGCCACCGGTAAGTCGGAGTTCAACGAGGTATTCCTCGACGACGTCTTCGTGCCGGACGACTGCCTGGTGGCCGAACCTGGGCAAGGGTGGAAACTGGCTGCGACAACGCTGTCCAACGAACGCTTGAGCATGGGCAGCACGCTGCACCACGGTTCGAGTCGACTGTTCCGTCAGGTGATTGCCGACGCGAGCCACGACTGCCCCCGCGAAGATGCAGTGGAAGGCCTCGGCCGCAGTATCTCTCGTGAGTTGGCACTGTCCGCGATGAATCTGCGCGGAGTGTCGGCGCGACTGGCGGGTCAGGAACCGGGCGCCGAGATCAGCGTGTCGAAGGTGTACAACGCCCTGGCGCAGCGCGAGGGCTCGCGGGACCTGTTGCGACTGCTCGGACCGCGCGCCGCAGTTGTCGACCCGTCGGCGAGTTACGCGATAGACCACATCGGACTTCCCTCGATTCTGTTCGGCGGCGGAACCGTCGAAATCCAACTCAACGTCATCGCGCAGCGCGTACTCGGCCTGCCGCGTTCGTAGATCTTAGGAGCTTCACCATGTACTTGGATTTGTCGGAGGAGTCGAAGACTCTGCGCAAGGAATTGCGCGCATACTTCGCAGAGATCATCAACGACGAAGACCGCCGTGCTCTCGTGGATCAGACCGAAGGCGGCCCCGTCTTCGATCGCATCCTGCGCCGGATGGGTAAAGACGGTTGGCTGGGCTTGGGGTGGCCGGAGGAATTCGGCGGTCGGGGTGAGAACCCCGAAGCTCTGTATGTGTTCTACGATGAGGTGATTCGCGCGAATGCGCCGCTGTCACTGGTCACGCTGAACACCGTCGGACCCGCTCTGATCAAGCACGGGACGCAAGCTCAGAAGGACTTCTTCCTGCGTCCGATCCTGGCGGGTGAATTGATCTTTGCCATCGGCTACACCGAACCCAATGCGGGCACCGATCTCGCGGCACTCGAAACACGCGCCCGCATCGAGGGCGACGAGCTTGTCATCAACGGCAACAAGATCTTCACCAGCGCCGGTGTGTTTGCCGACTGGGTCTGGCTTGCCGTTCGCACCGATCCTGACGCGCCGACGCATCAGGGCATTTCCGTGGTCCTGGTACCGACCAATTCGCCGGGGTTCTCGGTCACCGAAATTCACACCGTGGGCGGAATCAGCACTTCGGCAACCTATTACGAAGATGTTCGGGTGCCGATCAGCAATGTCATCGGTGAGCTCAATCAGGGGTGGAAGCTCATCACCAACCAGCTCAACCACGAACGTGTTGCCCTGGCAGCACGCGGCGGCATCGCCAACGAGCTCTTCGCCGAGGTGGTCGAGTGGGCAAAGACAGAACCCGCCGGTGACGGCCACGTCTACGACATCGGCTGGGTACGTGAGAAATTGGCGGAAGTCTACGCGCTGCTCAGCGCCGCCGACCTGATGAACCTGCGACTGGTGGCGGACGTCGCCGCCAACACCTTGGGCGGCGGGGATTCGGCCGCGGCCAAGATCTTCGGTACCGAAGCCGTCGTCAGTGCGTACGGCATGCTGCAGGAAGTGCTGGGTGCCAAAGGCTTACTGCGCCCCGGTACACCCGGAGCGGTACTGGAAGGGCGGGTCGAGAACCTGGGTCGGCGCGCCCAGAACAACACCTTCGGTGGTGGTACCAACGAAGTGATGCGTGAAATTGTCGCCGCAAAATGCCTGGGCATGGCGCTTGCTGCGCGTCGCCGGCCCGCTGCACAGAACGAAAAGAGCTGACATGGAATTCGAATTCGACGACAACTTGTCCGCCGTGCGGGATCTGAGTGAATCGATCTTCTCGGCGAAGTGCGGAGTGGACCGACTGCGGGAAGTGGAGAGCACCAGCGGTTTCGACGCCGAACTGTGGAAGCTCCTCGCCGACTCCGACGTTCTGGGAATCGCTCTGCCGGAAGAGGTCGGGGGAGCAGGACTCGGAATGCTCGGCCTGGCTGCGGTGCTCGAACAACAGGGCCGCCGGGTCGCCCAGGTGCCGCTCTGGTCGGTGTTTTCCACGGCGGCGCTGCCGATTTCCGAGTTCGGCAGCACGGAGCAGAAAGCGTCGTGGCTTCCGGGACTGCTCGACGGCTCGGTGATCGTCACCGGCGCATTCGACACCGGCTACAACGCCGAGACGGCGGTTCGCGCCGAACCGGCGCCTGACGGTTGGGTTCTGTCAGGCCACGTCGACTCCGTGCCTGCCGCGGAGTTCGCGGCCGCGCTGGTCGTTCCGGTGACGATGCCGGACGGCAGTGTCAGCGTCATGATCGTGCCCACGGACCGGGACGCGCTGGTGCGTACACCGCTTGCGGTGACCAACCGCGAGAGCAACAGCGCTGTGCAGTTCGACGGGGTTGCGGTTACTGCAGCTGACGCACTTCCCGCAGACGGCGCGGTGGTTCGAGACTGGACGTTGCGGCGTGCACGGGTGGCTCTTGCGGCCCTGGCTACCGGCGTCTGCGAGGAAGCGCTGGCGATGACGGCGAAATACACCTCCGAGCGAGTGCAATTCGGTCGTCCACTCTCGACCAACCAGGCAGTTGCCGTCCGGGCCGCCGACGCGTACCTCGACACCGAGAGCACAAGGTTGACCACGCACCGCGCTGCCTGGCTGATGGACAGCGGAGTCGAGAGTGAAGCGGAAGCAGCGGCGCTGGTCGCCAAATGGTGGGCGTCGCGCGGCGGCCTGCGTGTGGTGCACGCGACCCAGCACCTGCACGGCGGAATCGGCGCGGACGTCGACTACCCGATTCACCGCTATTTCCTGTGGGGACGGCAGATCGCCTTCACCTTGGGGAGCGCGGGGGCGATAGGCGCCGAACTCGCCGATCAGTTGGAAATCCGAGCCCAGATCGGGGCGTCGGCGTGAATATCTGAGACGACAGGTTGCAGTCACGGGCAGCGCGTCGGCAATCATCGCGCTACTCTGCCCTTCGTGAATCGCACCAGTTCGTTCATCCGGCCGTTGGTTCCGCGGGATCCGCACGAGCCGCATCGGGTGGCGACGCCGCTCGAGCTGCTCACCGACCTCTGCTTCGTCGTGGCGGTCGCTCAAGCGGCCACCGGTCTGCACCACGCGATCAGCGAAGGGCACGCGGCTTCGGGCGTCGGGCACTTCGCGATGGCATTCTTCGCGATCTGGTGGACGTGGCTGAACTTCACGTGGTTTGCCTCGGCCTACGACAACGACGACGGCATTGCGCGACTTCTGACGATCTTCCAGATTCTGGGCGCGCTGGTACTGGCAGCCGGGATTCCGCGCTTCTTCGACAACGATCCTCTGCTGATTATTCTCGGCTACGTCATCATGCGAATAGCCCTGGTGATTCAATGGGTTCGAGTGTCGAGGAATGATCCCGAACACGCACTGACCGCACGCAGATACGCCCTTGGCATCGTCCTGGTTCAACTTGGGTGGATCGGCTTCTACTTCGTGCCGACGGCAATCTACGTTCCGACGTTCTTGTTCCTGGTGCTGTGTGAATTTGCCGTGCCGGTGTGGTCGGAGAAGCCCGGAGTGACGCCCTGGCACCCGCACCACATCGCGGAACGATACTCACTGTTCTTCATCATCGTTCTCGGCGAAACGATTCTGTCCACCACCGTCGCGATTCAGGACGCGGTGTCCGGTGAACATCCGGCGGCCAAAGTGGCGTACGTCGTGGTCGGCGGAATCCTGATCGTCTTCAGCCTGTGGTGGCTGTACTTTCAGCGAAACGCCGGCGACGCTCTCAGCGGCGACAACGTCTCGCCCTTCGTCTGGGGTTTCGGGCACTACTTCATCTTTGCCGCCGCCGCTGCCATCGGTGCCGGATTGGCTTCCCGCGTCGACTATTGGACCGGCCACGCCGAAGGCAGTGCCTTGGTGACCGGTGCCGCCGTCACGGTGCCGGTTGCCGTCATCCTGGCGGCACTGTGGTGTATTCACATCCGCTTGCACGATTCCTCGACGCGAACCCTCGTGCCATTCGGCGTGGCCATTGCGGTGATCGTCGGCGGCACTTTCACCGCCGTCCCGGAATTGGTGGCCGGTCTGGCGTGCGCTGCGCTGCTGGCAGTGGAATTGGTTCTCACTGAGGGAACGAAGGGTACTGCCGCGTGCTGATCGCCAGGCGTGTTTTCGAAATGACGACCAAAGTTGGGCCGCCGGTCCAGTCTCGCGTCGTCGAAAATCCAGATCCCAGGCACAGATCCAGATTCCCGACGACGCGCTGCAAACCAAGTCGTAGTGGGTCCGTCCATCGACCTCCTGCCGTTCCCGCCATCCTCGGAGTTCAGCTGCAGGGACTACTCGACTTTGTCGAGGTCGACTCCCTTGGTCTCGCGGCTTGCCAAGAGTGCGATCACGGTGATCGACATCGTGGTCACCAGGTAACCCACGACCATGCCTACGCCGTGGTTCTCGATGAGCCAGATGGCGATGAACGGGGCAGGTGCACCGGCGATGATCGACGAACCTTGGAAAACCAGCGAGGAGCCGGCATAGCGATAGCGGGTCGGGAACAACTCGGTGATCCAGGCTGCTTCCGGGCCGGCGAGCATGCCGTGGAACAGTGCTCCGACGCACACACCGAGCCACAGCATCGGAAGGCTCTCGAGTTGGACAAGCCAGAAGAAGACTGGAGCCCACATCATGAGGACGACAGCGGGCACGAGCATTGCGAGGCGTCGGCCGACCCGGTCGGACCACGCTCCGCCCCCGATCATGCCAACGAACTGGAACACCGAGGCGAAGGTAACTGCCATGATGACGTTGCCGCGCTCGAAGTCGAAATATGTTGTGGCGTAAGCAATGACAAAGATCGTGTAAACGTAGAAAGCGATGTTTTCGCCGATGCGCATACCGAGGCCGATGAGCACCGTGCCCGGTCGTGACAACGCTTCGAGAATGCTCGAGCGGTTCTCCTGCTGTGGCGCCTTTGCAGCTTGCTCCTGTGCGGCCTTGAACACAGGCGATTCCTCAACGCCGCGGCGCACCCAGAAGCCGATGACGAGCAGCGGGATCGCGAACAGAAAGGCGATGCGCCAACCCCATTGGTCGAACGCCTCGTCCGGGACTGCGAATACGAGGATCGATACCACGACGGTGGCCAGCACCGTACCCATCGGTGCACCGGCCTGCGGCCACGAGGCCCAGAAACCGCGACGCTTGGGTTCGCCGTACTCACTGACCAGCAGCACTGCGGCACCGAACTCGCCGCCGAGCGCGAAGCCCTGGATCATGCGTAGGACTACCAACCCGACAGTGGCCCAGATGCCCACCTGTTCGTAGGTGGGCAGCAAGCCGATCGCGGCAGTCGCCGTACCCAGCAGAATGAAGGTGGTCACCAGCATCGGCTTGCGGCCGTACTTGTCGCCGAGGTGCCCGAATACGATGCCGCCGAGCGGCCGGGCGACGAAGCCCAGGCCCTGGGTGGCGAGTGCGAGCAGCAGCTTCGCAACGCCGCTGTCGCCCGGGAAGAAAAGCGGCCCCAGTACGGTTGCGGCGAGGATGCCGTAGATCGCGAAGTCATACCACTCGAGAACGGCACCAGCCATGCTGCCGGTCAGTACGCGCTTGAAACTACTGCGGGGGACGGCGTCGCTGGCGGGAGGCTCTTCCAGGTCGGAGACCTGGGCTTTCTGTGATCCCATGAGGATCCTTTCGGGTCGGGAAGAAATGGGGGAAAGATGGGTCAGAGGGCGAGGGAGATCTTCTGTCCGCAGGCGCGCGAGCAGCAGGTCATCATCGATTTATTCTGAGCGCGTTCGGTTTTCGTGAGCACCATGTCGCGGTGATCCACCTCGCCGTCGAGGACGGGGGCCTCGCACGATCCGCACAGGCCTTCCTCGCAATCGCTCGGGATGTCGATATTGGAGGCACGCAACGCGTCGAGGACGGTCTGATCGGCGGCGACCTGGATTGTCAGACCGGAGTCACGGAGTTCAACCTCGAACGCGTGCTCGTTGGACGGGTCGAGTGTCGCGAGCGTGGAGGTGAAATGCTCGACGTGCAGCGAGTCTTCGGGCCAGTGCGCAGTAGCCTCCCCGAGCGCGGCGAGCAGTCGTTCAGGACCACAGGAGTAGATCTGAGTGTGTGCCGTCGCAGTGGAGAACACTGTCGTGATGTCGAGGCGGTTGCCCGCGGCGCTGGAATGCACGACAAGGCGGTCGCTGTGATCGGCATTCAGCCTGTCGAGCATCGCCATCGTGGCGACACTGCTTCCGCAGTAATGGATCTCGTAATCCTTGCCCACGGCCTTGGCATGATCGGCCATCGTCACGATCGGCGTGATTCCGATGCCGCCTGCTACGAAGACGTAGCGCTCGGCAGCCGGATCGAGCTTGAAATGGTTGCGGGGCCCACGCATCTTGAGGGTGTGGCCGGTTTCGAGAGTGTGGTGCACGTACCGTGAGCCGCCCCGACTCTCGGGCTCTTCGCGCACGGCGATCTCGTAGCGGGACAGATCGTGAGAGTTGCCGCAGAGCGAGTACTGCCGCGTCAGATCGCCGAGATCGATGTCGATATGCGCGCCTGGCGTCCACTTCGGAAGTGCTTTGCCGGAAGGATCGGAGAGTGTCACCATGACCACGCCGTCGGCGGCGGGAGTGATCGCGTCCACCCGCACCGTGCGCGAGATATTGGTCTTGGACGGCTCACCGATCTTCACGGGCTGTGTTCGCGTGAGAATCGAAGCATCGCGGAGTTCCGGGTTCGCATCCGGATTCCACTGTACCCAAACATGATCGGGTCCTCTGAATGAGGTGTTCGGTAGGTAGGTGAACTCCTGATCGGGGACCAGTTCCAGGTGTGGGAGTCGTGTGGTGATCTCCTCGAGGAAGATCTGCATCTCCATACGAGCTAGGTTCTTGCCCATGCACTGATGGCTGCCGTAGCCGAAAGTGAGGTGATCGCTCGAGTTCTCGCGGCGAATGTCGAACTCGTCTCCGCTCTCGAAATGGCGGTCGTCGCGGTTTGCGGACGATGTGACGATCAGGAGCTTGGCACCCTTCGGGATGTCGATGCCGCCGATTCGGGTGTCGGCAGTGGCCAGTCGGCGCCACGCGGCAACTGAGCCTGAGTGCCGCAGGCACTCCTCGACGGCGTTCGCGATCAGACTGGGATCCTCGCAGATCTCCTGCCACACGCTCCGGTTTTCGAGCAGCAAGCGGAATGCGTTGGCTGACGCGTTGGCGGTGGTCTCATGGGCGGCAACGATTCCCGCCATCATCATCGAGTGCAGATAGGAGTCGGTGACGACCTCCGGTTGTTCCTTCTGGACGCGGAGACCGTACGGCATCCAGCCGTGGCCGGAGGGATCCTTGCGCATCTTTTCGAGCACAGTGCCTGCGTACTGCCAGAATTTGCCTACGGCTTCGGCGACCGCGACCTGTTCCTCGGGTGCGGGTCGTCCCCAGGTGTTGACGGTGTGCGCGATCGAGTACTTGCGAAGGTCGTCCATGTCCTCCTCCGGCACGCCGAGGAAGTGCAGCGCGACGGTGAGCGGGACCTCCCACAGCATTTCGTCGACGAGGTCGACCTTGCCTGAGTCCACGAAGCGGTCGACGTACTCGCGGACGAGGCGACGAACCATCGGCTCGTGGTGCACGAGTTCCGCCGGTGTGAACGGATCCATCAATGCGCGGCGACGCGGCATGTGCGCGGGCTCGTCTTCGTTCACCAGGGTGCGCGACATCGCATAGTCGTACTTGGCGAGGGTGGCGGTGGCTTCCTCCGAGACAGGGGTGATCTTCTCCAGTGCGACGGACGGCGAGAACAGGATGTTATCGCGGAAGACGGCCTTGACGTCCGAATAACGGGTGACGACCCAGTAGCCGATCTCGGGACTGAAGAACACGGGCTCCTCGTCACGCGACCAGCGCAGCGACGCAGCGGGATCCACCTGGTAGTCGCCGCCGAAGGGATTGAAGTCGGCTGCCTTTCCGGATACCGGACATCCCGAGTTAAGAGCCGCATGATCGATCGGGCATCCGTTCATGACTTCTGACATCTCTATAAACCGTCCTGAACTGTGAAGTTACTAATAGCGCACATAGTGTGCCTTGAGCGCACTTTGCACAGGGTAAGGGAGGTCACATTCAAAGGTCAAGATGGCTGAAAAACACAGTCGGGCGAAGATTTCGCCGACGGAACGATCAGGCAGAAATGAGGCGTTCGAGTTCTCGCGCCGTGGTCATCACGGCTTGGGCAGCGAGTTCGGTGTCGAGACCGTTGATCGCCACGACGCCGACGCTGCGCTCGAGGTTCGTAGCCGCTCCGAGCTTCTCCGGCAGTGCAATCCCGGACGCAATGCCGATGGCGCCGTGCTCGAGTTGCCCCAAAGTCAGGCTGTATCCGTCCTTGCGCGCCTGTTTGACCTCTTCGGAATCAGATGCAGCTTCGGGGCGCAGGGCCAATATCGCGATCCCGGCGGCACCCTTGTCGAGGGGGTGCCGCGTGCCGGTTCTGTATCCCACCCGGATGAGTGTGTCTTCGGGTTCGGCGACCATCAGTACAACGCAATCCTGGCCTTGCGCAACGGATATGAAGGCGGTTGCGCGCGTGGAGTTTGCCAGTGAGTGGAGTAGGGACTGCCCGTCCCGGTTGAGCTGTGGCTCGAAGCAAGAACCAAGAACCGCGGCTCCGACACCAAGTCGAATTCGTCCGTCCTCGATCCGAGCGACCAGCGAATGTGCTTCGAGTGTCGAAACGATGCGATAGCAGATGGCCCGGTGCACGTCGAGCTCACGAGCAAGGTCCGCAACCGAAATCCCGGCCGGGAACTGAGCAATGATGTCGAGCGCACGCAGCCCACGATCCAGAGTTTGCAGGGTACTCATTGGCGTCCTGTTCGTGGGCGGGCGGTCCGTGTCCGACTTTGCGTTGCCAGAGATCAGCGAATCGCGAGCCGCTCCTTGCGGAGCTTGTCGACCTCGGGCAGATGCAGGGGTTCGAGCTCGTTGACGCCCAAGGCCCGCATGAGCAGGAGGTCCGCGAGTTCCGGATTCCGGGCCAAGGCGGGTCCGTGCATGTACGTCCCGATCACCGAACCCTGCACGACGCCTTCGAATCCGTCACCGACGCCGTTTCCGACACCATGGGTGACACGTGCGAATCCAGAGGCTGAGCTACCCAGAGTTGTTCCGCCGCGGTGATTCTCGAAACCTGAGAGAGGCGCGGTGAGCCCGTCGATCAAGGGCTTCGTGATGACCTCGCCGATGGAACGCTTCTCCTGCGGAGAGGTCGTGACGTCGAGCATCGAGACACCGTCGACGCGTTCGCCGCTGGAGGTTTCGTACCAGTTGCCGAGCACCTGAATGGCAGCGCAGATCGCCAGAACCGGTGCGCCGCGCTCGGCGGCGCGTTGCAGGCCAGGGTATTTCGCGAGATGGCGCGTTGCGAGTCGCTGAGCGGAATCCTCGGCGCCACCCAATGTGTACACGTCGAGCGAGTCGGGGACCGGATCGCTCAAGGTGATGTCCACGATTTCGGCGTCGTACCCGCGCATCCGCAGACGCTGACGCAGGATCAGGGCATTGCCGCCGTCGCCGTAGGTGCCCATGACGTCGGGGAGAACCAGTCCGATGCGAATTGTCGAGTCAGACATTGCGAGACTCCTTCGCGATGGCGGTGTTGAGATCACGGAAGGCTGTGTAGTTCGCCAGTACCTCCACGCGTCCGGGAGGGCAGGAAGCGATGGCGCGCAACGGATCCGGATCGAGGGTGTGCTCGACGCCTGCGTACGTGAGGCGAACGGCGAGATCGGTTCCGCGTTCGCCGGCGGCCACTACCTTGACGCCTTCGAAGTGCTCGAACTTCACGTCCCACAGCCAGGAGAGGTCCTCGCCGTCCGGCACCTGACCGTTCACCGCGATCACCAGTCCGTCCACCGTGGGATCGATCATCGACAGCGCTTCCTGCCAACCGGCGGGATTCTTCGCGAGCAGCATGTGGACGGAGTGCGGTCCGACCTCGACGGTGCTGTAGCGGCCGGCGACTTCCTGGACCGTCGACGCGGCGGCAACTGCCCCGACCGGATCTGCGCCCAAAGCAGCCGCAGCAGCTACGGCCTGAGCGGCGTTACCGCGGTTGGCTTTTCCGGGGAGAGTCAACGTCATCGGAATCTTCAGGCCGTCGGGGCCGTAGAGATTGTCGTCGTCGAGCCACCAGGTCGGCTCGGGCCGCGCGAAGTCGGAACCGGTACTGCGCCAGTGCTTTCCCTCCCACACAATGGGTTCGCCGGTGCGCGGGCAGCTGACGGAATCGCCGGCCCAGCCGCCGCCGGCAGCAACCCACACGACGTTGGTGGCGTCGTATGCCACGGAGGTGACCAGTACATCATCGCAGTTGGCGACGATCACCGCGTTCGGATGCGCATTGACGCACGCGCGGAGCTTCCGCTCGATCATGTTGATCTCGCCGACCCGGTCGAGCTGATCGCGGCTGAGATTGAGCAGCACGATCACTTCCGGATTCACGGCGTCGGCTACGTGGGGGACGTGCAGTTCGTCGACCTCGAGTGCTGCCAGCGTTGCGTCCGTACGCGCGGCCAGAGCGGCCACGATCCCGGCATCCATGTTGGCGCCGTCGGCCTGCGTGGCGACGTCACCGAGTGTCGCGAGCGCTGCGGCGGTCATACGCGTGGTCGTCGACTTGCCGTTGGTGCCCGTGACCACGACGGTGCGCTTGCCGCGTCCGAGCTGAGTCATGAGCGTCGGGTCGATCTTGAGGGCGATCAACCCGCCGATCATCGAACCCTTGCCGCGACCGGCCTTCTGCGATGCCCAAGATGCTGCTGCGGCAGCTCGCATGGCGAGCTTTCCGCGCACTGTGATCGATAGTCCAGTTCCCACGGCCCGAGTTTGGCACAGGGCATCGTCAGACGCCGAGTCGCGCCGGTGGTGAGGCTGCAGGTGTGTCCGAGAAAACAGTGTTCGCGGGCTTGCGCCTCATCTGTGCGGCACTCGCTCCGGCGATCACGATGACTGCCCCGACCAGGGACAACGGGCTCGGATCCTCGTGCAGGAACAGCCAGGATGCGCCGATTCCCACTACCGGTACCAGCAAGGAGAGCGGCGCCACCATGCCGGCGGGATAGCGGCCCATGAGCATCGTCCAGAGCCCGGATCCGGCGATGGTGCCGAGCAGAATGATGTAGGCCAGCCCGACCAGTGACGGCCAGGCGTCGGCGCTGAACGCGGTGCCGAGCGCGTGCCATCCGACGGTGGGGCCTTCGACCGCCGCTGACAGGGCGAGCATCGGCAACGGCGGGATGACGCACATCCACAGCATCAAGCGCATCGGTGCGGGCTCGCCGACGGTGTTCGCCGCGGCCAAGCGGCTGCCGAGATTGCCGAACGCCCAGGACAGGCCGCCGAGGAGCGTGAGGATCACGGGCAGCAGTGCCGCGTGGTGTGAACGGTCCCAGCCGATCAACGACATACCGGCTACGGCGACGGCGATCCCGGAGACCTGCCAGACGCTGAGCTTCTCGCGGAGTAGGAACGCGCCGAGGACGACGGTGAACGGCGCGGACGACTGCAGGACCAGTGATGCGAGACCCGTCGGCATCCCCGAATGCATCGCCCAGAAGAGGAAGACGAACTGGCCGAATCCGAAACCGAATCCGTAGAGCAGCAACCAACGGAGCGGTACCTGCGGACGCGGCACGAAGATGACCACCGGAATCGCGATGATCAGGAACCGCAGCGCCGCGAAGAAGAACGGCGGGAAATGATCCAGGCCGACGCGAATGGCCAGGAAGTTCAGACCCCACAAGACGATCACGGTCAGGCCGAGGAGACGGTCGCGGGGAGTCATGACGTTAATCGTGAGCCGTACGAAGCATCAGAACAAGCGAATATAGATGCACTATCCATGTAGTTTTGCTACATGGATATTCGTCACCGTATGGATGCCACGCGCTTGCGGATCCTCCGCGAGCTCGCCGACCGAAGAACCGTCGGCGCTACTGCTCTCGCTCTCTCGATGACACCGTCCGCCGTCTCGCAACAACTCAAGATCCTCGGCCGAGAGGCGGGGGTCTCGCTCCTCGAACCGGACGGGCGCACGCTGCGCCTCACCGACGCTGGTCGAGCGCTGGTGCTCCGCGCCGACGACGTGGTGGCGGCGCTCGACCGGGCAGCGGACGAGATGGCGTCGTACCGAGGCTCGCCGCGCGGCAAGGTGCGAGTCGCGTTCTTTCCCTCCGGAGCAGCTCTCCTGCTGCCCGGCGTCCTGACGGCGCTGAAGAACTCGGACGTGGACATCGACGCCCACGACGTCGACAAACCGGCGTCGGCCGTCCCTGGACTGTTGGCCGATCACGACGTGATCCTCACTCACCGTGACGAACGCGGCGCCGAGACCTCGTTTCCCCGGGTCAGCGTGCAACCGCTGATGCGTGAACCGATCGATCTGGTGCTGCGGCCTGATCATCCACTCGCCGAGCAGGATTCGGTCCGGTTGGAACAATTGGCCGACGAGAACTGGATCAGCGTGCGCGGCGGGTTTCCGGTCGACGACGTTCTGTTGTCCGTTGCATCCGTCACCGGGGTCCAACCTCGAGTCGCTCATCGGATAAACGATTTCCGAGTTATCGAAGAGTTGGTGGCGGCGGGCCACGGTGTGGCTTTGATGCCGCGTTACGCGATCACACATCCTGGAGTGTCGAGGAAACCGGTGGCAGGCGTGCGCGCTGCACGCGTTTATGAATTGGCAACTCGATTACACATCGACCGCAGCCCGGCAATCGGAGTGGTTCTCGACGCTTTTCGCGACGTCGCCCGGGCGGTCGGTGAATGAACGGCTGTTGGTGAATGAACGGCTGTCGGTGCATGAACGGCGGATGGTGAATGAATACAAAACGGGAGCGACACGATTAGTGTCGCTCCCGTTTCGGTAGTGCAATCCTCACTGATTAGTGAGGGCCTGAATCAGGCGAGGGCCTTGGCCTTCAGCGCTGCGAATTCTTCTTCGCTGATGGTGCCGGCGTCGAGAAGCGCCTTTGCATCTGCGATGGACTCGGCCGGGGACTTTCCGGCAACCTCACGGATGTAGCTGTCCTGTGCATTCTTGACCTGCTGAGCAGCCTCCATGGAGCGCTGGGCCATTCCGTCGCTTCGGACGATCAGATAGACGAGCGAGGTGAGCAGCGGAATGAAGAACAGGAAGACGATCCAGATTGCCTTCACCCAGCCGGAAGTCTTGTGATCACGGAATAGGTCGGTGATGATCGAGAAGAGCAGGATCAGGTACGCGATGAACGCGAAGCTGATGATGATCAGCCAGAGGAAGTCCCAAAAGGAATCCATTGTCGAGCCCCATTTCACAAGTCGGATTTGTCTGAGGTGACTATCTCACGTGCCGAGGTCGGCTGCATCATCCTCGATGGGTGAATCCTGTTTGTTAACTTCGCTAAGCGACTCTTTCGGGACCTATGTCATGCCGAACCGAAAACACGGACCGAAGAACTTCTGTGCCGTGAAAACAACCCTGGTCTCACCCGAAAATCGGGTGAGACCAGGGTTTGTTGAAGAGCCGGGTTCGTATTGCGTGAGTGTCAGCTCGCGCGGTTCACTGCCGAAACCACGGCGCGCAGCGACGCCGTCGTGATCGACGTGGCGATACCCACACCCCAGACGACGGTGCTCTGACCGTCCGGGCCAGTCACTGCGCACTCGACGTAGGCCGCCGCTTGGGCGTCGTCGCCGGCGGACATTGCGTGCTCGGAGTAGTCGAGGACACGAACGTCGAAGTTGATGCTTCCCAGCGCGTCGACGAAGGCAGCGAGCGGGCCGTTACCGGTTCCCGAGATCTCCTGCTCCTTGCCGTTCACCTTGACGATGGCGGTGATGGCGTCGGTGCCGCCGTCCTCCTCGGAGGCGGTGACCTTCTGCTTCATGCGCTCGAGCGGGGTGACGGGGGCGAGGTACTCCTCGTGGAAGACGTCCCACATTTCCTTCGGCGAGACCTCGCCGCCTTCGCCGTCGGTGATCTTCTGGACCGACTGCGAGAACTCGACCTGCAGACGACGCGGCAGCACCAGACCGTGATCGGCCTTCATGATGTACGCGACGCCGCCCTTGCCGGACTGCGAGTTCACGCGGATGACGGCCTCGTAGCTGCGGCCGACGTCCTTGGGGTCGATCGGCAGGTAGGGGACCTGCCAGAGAATGTCGTCGACGTCCGAGTCCTGGTTGTCGGCGTCGACCTTCATGGCGTCGAGGCCCTTGTTGATGGCGTCCTGGTGGCTGCCGGAGAACGCGGTGTAGACCAGGTCGCCGCCGTACGGATGACGCTCGTGGACGGGCAGTTGGTTGCAGTACTCGACCGTGCGACGGATCTCGTCGATGTTCGAGAAATCGATCTGCGGGTCGACGCCGCGCGTGAACATGTTCAGAGCGAGGGTGACCAGGCAGACGTTGCCGGTGCGCTCGCCGTTGCCGAACAGGCAGCCTTCGATGCGGTCCGCGCCGGCCTGGTAGCCCAGCTCGGCTGCAGCGACGCCGGTGCCGCGGTCGTTGTGGGGGTGCAGCGACAGGATGACCGAATCGCGGCGGGCCAGGTTGCGGTGCATCCACTCGATGGAGTCGGCGTACACGTTGGGTGTCGCCATCTCGACGGTGGCGGGCAGGTTCAGGATGACCGGGTTGGCAGGCGTCGCACCCAGGGTTTCGGTGACGGCGTCACATACTTCCTTGGCGTACTCGAGCTCGGTGCCGGTGTAGGACTCGGGCGAGTATTCCCAGCGCCAGTTGGTGTCCGGGTACTTCTTCGACTCGGCCAGGACCAGTTCGGCGGCGTCGGTGGCGATCTTCTTGATCGTGTCCTTGTCGGCGCGGAACACGACGCGGCGCTGCAGGATCGAGGTGGAGTTGTAGAAGTGCACGATCGCGTTCTCGGCACCTTCGCACGCCTCGAATGTGCGCTTGATCAGTTCGGGACGCGACTGCGTCAGCACCTGGATGGTGACATCGGACGGGATCGCGCCGTCTTCGATGATCTCGCGAACGAAGTCGAAGTCGGTCTGGCTCGCGGACGGGAATCCGACCTCGATCTCCTTGTAGCCCATACGGACCAGGAGATCGAACATACGACGCTTGCGCGCCGGGCTCATCGGATCGATCAGCGCCTGGTTGCCGTCGCGCAGGTCAACGGCACACCACTGGGGTGCTCGGTCGATGATCTTGTCCGGCCAGGTGCGGTCGGGCAGCGTGACCGTCTCGACCTCTTCGGCGAACGGGCGGTAGCGGAACGTCGGCATCGACGAGTTCTTCTGCGTGTTCCACGCAGGCTGGTCGGAAGGTGCCGGCTTCGTGGGCGGGGTAATGGTGCGAGTGCCGGTGGTGAATGCGTCAG
The DNA here is from genome assembly GCF_009707305.1 of Rhodococcus sp. AQ5-07. Classification (NCBI taxonomy): domain Bacteria; kingdom Bacillati; phylum Actinomycetota; class Actinomycetes; order Mycobacteriales; family Nocardiaceae; genus Rhodococcus; species Rhodococcus sp. AQ5-07. The sequence continues at coordinate 5,262,874 of NZ_CP046099.1, forward strand.
CGGGGGACATTGGTGTGATCTCCAGGATTGTGGACCTGGCCTGATGACCTGTTGGTCAAGACCATGAGTCCGGAAGGCTTGGTCGACCGGCGCACAAAAACCCCGCGGCGGGAGGCCAGTCTGGATCAGACCCCGTCGCGGCAACCAAGAAGGAGTGCGCGCTGCATGCACAGCACTCTACTCCTGGATTTCGCGAGAAATCGGTGGGGTTCGCCCTCATGTCCAATTTGTCGCCGAATTGTGCTGCCGTTTCGGCCTCGAAAATGGTGGACTGTCGTCCATGGATCCCCGAATCGCCGTGGCGAGCACGTACCTCGACGCGCTCCGTAGCCACGATGGCAGTTCCGTACCGCTGGCTCCGGACGCGGTACGTCACGGGGTCGGGTTGAAGACCGGATTTTCGGGGAATCATTTGCGGCGCAGCCTTTCCGGAGGTCCTCAGTATCGCGTGATCCGCGACATTCGTGAGGTGGAGTGGACGGTCGACGGGGACGACCTGACGGCTGACTACCTCCTTGACGCCGGGTTGTTCGGGCGCAACCTGATGACCGTTCGGGTTACCGAGACCTTCCGGATACCCGCTGACGATCACCGCATTCACCACATCACCGCGAAGATTCGACCGGCGCGCGCCAAGCACACGTGATGCGCTCGATCCGCTGGATCGTCTGTTCACTGCTGATCGTTCTCGCTGGTCTCGGTTTTGCCGGCTCGGTGCTCGCGCTGTTCGTCCACACCCAGGTGAACGACACCGACAGCTATGTCGAGTCCGTTGCCCCGCTGGCTGCCGACCCCGCTGTCCAATCGGCGGTCGTTGATCGGCTGACCGAGGAATTGACGCAGCGGTTGGACGGGTTTCCGCAGGTGGTGACGAGACAGGCCGAGAGACTTGTTCGTGAGGCCGCTCAGTCGTTGGTCTCGAGCGACCAGTTTGCGACGCTCTGGACCGCGGCCAACCGTCGAGCGCACGCGCAACTTGCCGCGATGGTGACCGGCCGAGCCGCCGACGGCATAGTTCGGGCCGACGAAAGCGGAACGGTCACCGTCTCCCTCGAACCGGTCATGACGGAACTGAGGACGAACCTGCGCGATCGCGGATTCACCGTGATCGATCGCCTCCCGGCGCTCGATCCGCAGTTCGAGATCCTGCAATCCGACGAGTTGGTGCGGGCCCAGGATTTCTCGAACACTCTCGACCGAGCAGCAGCCTGGTTGCCGTGGGCGTCGGTGGCCTGCGCGATTGCGGCCGTCGTAGTTGCACCGGGGCGAATGCGCGCGCTGTCCCTGGTCGGGCTGGCGACGGCGGTGGCGATGATCGCCCTGCTGGTGGCGCTGGCCGTCGTGCGCCGGGTCTATTTACAGAATTCAGACATACCGTCGTCCGAGGCGGCTGTGGCGGTGTACGACGCGCTGGCAGTTTCCCTGGTCAGCAGTATCCGCGTGCTTCTCGCCTGCGGAGTTGCCGTCGCGGTGGTCGGTTACGTTGCCGGTGGTTCGCGTTCTGCGACGTTGATGCGAGCGCGGATCTCGCAACTGATCCCGCGCGGATCTGAGGCGAACAGCAGTACGCATCGGGAAGTCCCAGGACCACCTCGGTAAGCTCGACCTCTGGTATCTGTAAACAATTTCGACCTGGAGGTAGAAACGCGTGGCTCTCGTCGTCCAGAAGTACGGCGGATCCTCGGTGGCAACCGCCGAGCGCATCCGACGAGTCGCTGAACGGATCGTCGAGACCAAGAAGGCCGGCAATGATGTCGTCGTCGTGGTGTCAGCGATGGGCGATACCACCGATGAGCTGCTCGACCTGGCTCAGCAGGTGTGCCCTTCCCCGCCGGCCCGTGAAATGGACATGCTGCTGACCTCGGGTGAGCGCATCTCCAACTCCTTGGTAGCGATGGCAATTCACTCCCTCGGCGCCGAAGCTCGTTCGTTCTCGGGCTCACAAGCCGGAGTCATCACGACCGGCAGCCACGGAAACGCCAAGATCATCGACGTCACGCCGGGCCGTGTTCGCACCGCCCTCGACGAAGGCTCGATCGTTCTGGTCGCCGGATTCCAAGGCGTCAGCCAGGACAGCAAGGACATCACGACGCTCGGACGCGGTGGCTCCGACACCACCGCCGTGGCGTTGGCAGCTGCACTCAACGCTGACGTCTGCGAGATCTACACCGACGTCGACGGCGTCTTCTCCGCCGATCCTCGCATCGTCCCCGACGCTCACCGCCTCGAGACGGTTTCCTTCGAGGAAATGCTCGAACTCGCAGCGTGTGGTGCCAAGGTGCTCATGCTCCGGTGCGTCGAGTACGCCCGTCGTTACAACGTGCCTGTGCACGTCCGTTCGTCATACACCACCAAGCCCGGAACAATCGTGTCCGGATCGATGGAGGACATTCCTGTGGAAGAGGCCCTGATCACCGGAGTCGCGCACGATCGCGGCGAAGCCAAGATCACCGTTGTCGGATTGCCGGACACACCGGGACATGCTGCCAAGGTGTTCCGCGCTGTCTCCGATGCCGAGATCAACATCGACATGGTGCTGCAGAACATCTCCAAGGTGGAGACCAACAAGACGGACATCACCTTCACGCTGCCGACCGCCGACGGCCCCCGCGCCGTCGAGATCCTGACCAAGCGTCAGGAAGACATCGGCTTCACACAGATCTTGTTCGACGACCACATCGGCAAGGTTTCCCTGGTCGGTGCCGGAATGCGGAGCCACCCGGGCGTCACGGCCACGTTCTGTGAGGCCCTGGCCAAGGCCGACATCAACATCGATCTCATCTCGACCTCCGAGATTCGCATCTCCGTGCTGGTCAAGGACACCGAACTCGACGACGCCGTGCGCGTTATCCACGCCGCTTTCGGTCTCGGCGGCGACGAAGAAGCTGTAGTACACGCAGGAACAGGACGGTAATTTCTGATGACAACAATCGCTGTTGTCGGTGCGACCGGTCAGGTCGGCATCGTCATGCGCACTCTGCTCGAAGAACGTAACTTCCCCGCGGACAAGGTGCGGTTCTTTGCATCGGCACGCTCCGCCGGTAAGAAGCTGACGTTCCGCGGCGAAGAGATCGTTGTCGAGGATGCCGAAGCAACGTCCGACGAGGATCTGAAGGGCATCGACATCGCCCTCTTCTCCGCCGGTGCGACGCTGTCTCGTGCGCAGGCTCCGCGCTTTGCCGCGGCCGGTGCGACGGTTGTCGACAACTCTTCCGCATGGCGCAAGGATCCCGAGGTTCCCCTCGTGGTCAGCGAGGTCAACCCGCAGGACACGAAGAACCTGGTCAAGGGCATCATCGCGAACCCCAACTGCACCACCATGGCAGCGATGCCGGTGCTCAAGGTTCTGCACGACGAAGCCGGTCTGCAGCGTCTGATCGTCTCCAGCTACCAGGCTGTGTCCGGTAGCGGCATCGCCGGCGTCGAGGAACTCCTCGGCCAGGTGCGCGCCGTTGTCGGTGACGCCGAGAAGCTGGTTCACGACGGCAGCGCCGTCGACTTCCCGGCTCCGAACAACTACGTCGCCCCCATCGCGTTCAACGTCCTGCCGCTGGCAGGTTCGCTGGTCGACGACGGAAGCGGCGAGACCGACGAGGATCAGAAGCTCCGTAACGAGAGCCGCAAGATCCTCGGACTTCCTGATCTGCTGGTTTCGGGCACCTGCGTGCGCGTTCCCGTCGTGACCGGACACTCGCTCGCGATCAACGCAGAGTTCGCGAACCCGCTCTCGGTCGCTCGTGCGAAGGAAATCCTCGCCGACGCTCCCGGAGTGGAGTTGGTCGAGGTTCCGACGCCGCTGGCCGCTGCCGGCGGCAACGCGTCTCTGGTCGGTCGTATCCGTCAGGATCCGGGTGTCCCGGAGGGACGCGGACTCGCGCTCTTCGTTTCGGGTGACAACCTCCGTAAGGGCGCCGCTCTCAACACGATTCAGATTGCCGAGCTGTTGGTCGGCTAGATCTTTCCTTCGGTACCGGCCCCGCACCTAGGTGTGGGGCCGGTGTCGTTTCAGCAGGAGCTCTAGTCGAGTTCGGAAATGGCGACCAGGTCGCCGAGGTACTCGGCATCCGAATACGCTTTGGCGAGAAGCACTCCGAGTTCACCAAGAGCTTCGTTGTCGCTGCCGTACGCAACAAACATGCCGGCTTCGGGATCGGTGCCGAAGCGGCCCTCCAGATGCGGTGCATCGCGGCCTACCACCGCATGGGCCACCGACGCCCAGTCGTAACCGGAGCCTTCGAAACCCTCTACCTGCTCGAATACCGCTGCCACCTTGCCGAAGTGCTGGTCGGTGAGCATCAGTGACCAGTTGCCCGGGGACGTTTCGAAAAGCTGTAGCGGTTCGATCGATGGTGATGTCATGCGTGTATTGAAGCAGATCCGACCGACAGGTTTCAGTGGTCTGCTAACGCCCGACCGACTGAGCGAGCGCAACGGCAAAGCTGGAAAGGCGTTCTCGGGTATAGGTTTCGGGGTCGCTGACGGCCAGTCGTCCGAGCATTTCGGCAAACGACATCATGGTGTGTGCGAGGAGAACCGGATCAAGGCCTTCGAGCTTCGGTTCGAGGGCAATCCCGGCACGCGCCAGTTCTTCGGCGCGGGCGAAGACAGCTCCGCGAGAGAGCTTCAGCAAGCCGTGATACTCGCTGGGGGCGTTCTCGACAGACGTCAGAATCAGGCGCCAGCGCGTCGGGTTCTCCAGTACGGCGTCGACGAAGGCGCCAACGGTTCCGGTGTATGACGCCGCTGGGCCGAGTTCGCTCAGATCCGTCGGCATGGTTTCGAGCACCTGAGCGATGGCTCGCTCGTGCTCGCGGCGCAGGAGTGCGGCGACGAGATCGGTCCTGGTATCGAAAATCGTGTAAAGGACGGGCTTGCCGACGCCGGCTTCGGCAGCGACGGATTCCATGCTGAGGTTGTGCAGGCCTACTCGGCCGGTGACCTCGAATGCTGCGTCGAGCAACTGTTCGCGTCGTTGCTCGGGCGCCATGCGAGGGGCGTATTTGCGTCGCGGTGTATCCGTTGTGTCAGCTTGTGACCTGGTCATCGTGTGCCTCACCTCCGCTCCCACCCTAATCTGCCTGCCAATTCTTCGTGAATCATACGCAACCGTTGTATTCGTCGTCATCAATTGTTACGGTGGCGTTGTATTCGAAGAGGCGGTCAGTGAGGCGCCTCTGCCGAGATCTCTAGGAGAACAACCGCGATGACAGCGTCGACCTCTTTAGTGCCGAATGATCTGTTGCTCCATCCCTCCACTTACGATCGGCCGGAATTCGACGCGACCACGCGGAGACTGCTGGGCGCGACCGTCGACTGGTTCGAGGCGCGTGGAAAGAATCGACTTCTGGCCGACTATCACGACAAGACCTTTTACTCCGACTTCCTCGACTTCGCGGCAAAGGAAGGCCTGTTCGCGACTTTCCTGACCCCCGCCCGCGACAGCGGCGGTGACTCCGACAAGCGCTGGGATACCAGCCGTATCGCCGCGCTGTCCGAGATCCTCGGTTTCTACGGACTCAACTACTGGTACCCGTGGCAGGTGACCATTCTCGGCCTCGGGCCGGTGTGGCAGAGCGACAACGAGAAGGCAAGGGCGCGAGCAGCTTCCGCTTTGGCTTCCGGAGGCGTTGCGGCATTCGGATTGTCCGAGAAAGAGCACGGCGCCGACGTCTACTCCACCGACATGGTCTTGACGCCGAACGGCAGCGGCGGGTACCTGGCCAGCGGTTCGAAGTACTACATCGGAAATGGCAACTGCGCCAACACGGTCTCTGTCTTCGGTCGTGTCGACGGAGTGGAGGGCGCCGATCAGTACGTCTTCTTCTACGCCGACTCGGACCATCCGGCATTCACCGTGGTGAAGAACATCGTTCCGGCGCAGATGTACGTAGCGGAGTTCTCACTCGCCGAATATCCCGTTGTGGCAGAGGATATCCTGCATACCGGCGAGGCAGCATTCAGTGCCGCACTCAACACCGTGAACATCGGAAAATTCAACCTGTGCTTCGGCGGAATCGGTATGTCGACTCATGCCTTGTACGAGACGATTACCCACGCGCACAATCGAATCCTGTTTGGCAATCCCGTCACGGCGTTCCCACACGTACGACGTGAATTCGTCGACGCGTACGCGCGCCTGCTGGCGATGAGGCTCTTCTCGGATCGTGCGGTGGACTACTTCCGCACCGCATCGCCCGAGGACCGCCGCTACCTCTTGTTCAATCCTGTCACCAAGATGAAGGTGACAACCGAGGCACAGAAGGTGATCGGACTGCTCTCCGACATCGCTGCGGCAAAGGGCTTCGAGAAGGACAGCTACCTCGCGGTGGCCAAGATGGATGTCGACGGGTTGCCCAAGCTCGAGGGGACCGTCGCCGTCAATCTCGCCCTGATCGCCAAGTTCATGCCGGCGTACCTCTTTGCCCCCGAGTCGTTTCCGGCGATTCCGACGCGTAACGACGCAGCCGACGACGAGTTCCTGTTCCGTCAGGGCCCGGCGCGGGGGTTGTCCAAGGTTCGATTCGACGACTGGCGAGCGGTGTACGCGAAGTTTGCGGATGTTCCCAACGTCGCACTGTTCGTGGAGCAGGCCGAAGCTCTCGTGACCCTCCTTGCCGAAGCTGCACCGGATGCGGCGCAGCAGGTCGACTTGGACTTCGGCCTGGCGATCACCGAACTCTTCACCCTCGTCGTCTACGGCCAGTTGATCCTCGAACAAGCCGAGATCTTGGGATTGGACGAGGGGCAGCGGAGCGATGGGGTGCTGGATCAGATCTTCGACGTCCTGGTCCGCGACTTCAGTGCTGCAGCGGTGGAGTTGTACGGAAAACCCAGCGCCAGTGAAGATCAGCAGCGGTTGGCTCTCGCATCTATTCGGCGCCCCAAATTCGCGGCCGAGCGATTCGAGTACGTCTGGCAGCAAGTAGTCGCCTTGTCTGGTGCCTACGAAATGAACGGTGCAGGGTCAACGAACGGGGAGGAATGAAATGTCTGAACTGACGATGAATCGACCGCGTGAGGATTACGGCTTCTTCGGCCCAGGATCACCCAGTTGGAAGATCTGGGCGGCTCCGACAGCATTGATCGGTTTCCAGCGGTCAGTGGTGCTCGAGCACTTCGACCCCTTCCTTGCTGCCGCAGTGGCAGATATGAGCGGGATCTACAGCGATCCCGCCGGGCGACTCGACCGAACCTTGGCGTACTTCCTGACCGTCGCCACTGCCGACGGGCGGACGGCACTGGCGTTGTCCGACCATCTCATGACGGTTCACGCTCAGGCCACGGGTATCGAACCGATCACCGGAACTCGTTACAGTGCAAACAATCCGGCGTCACAACTGTGGATCCACGTGACCGGTTGGCATTCGGTGCTCAAGTGCTACGAGATGTACGGGCCGGGCCCACTCTCCGCCGTCGAAGAGCAGCGGTACTGGGAAGAATGCGTGATCGCTGCCGAACTGCAGACATGCAAAGCGTCCGACGTTCCGCGCTCGCGAGACGAGGTACGGGAGTACTTCGCTGAAGTCAGGCCCAGATTGTGTACCTCCGAGCGTGCCAACCGGGCGATGCACTACTTGTTGAGAACGCCAAGGGCGCAGGGGAAGACGAAGTTCGCGACGTTCAGCCGATTGGTCGCGCCGGCCACTATCGCAACATTGCCGGGCTGGATGCGAACCATGGGCGGCTTCGATCAACCCGCTTTGTTGGACAGGGCAATTGCGCCCGCGGTGCGAACTGCGGTCCGGGTCGGCAGTTCACCGAAGAACATGACCACTGCTCTGAAGGTCATCGCGCCGATGACTGGCAAGGTGTTGGAGCGCCACCTGCGTGACGAGCAACCCCTCGACCCGAGAGTTGTCACGCCGGCGGAGATTCGGGAGCGATTCCCACGCACCACCAAAGTTCCGCAGGCGGTCTGACGGAATTCACGGCTTTCGGCACCGCATCGAGATCTGCTCGATGCGGTGCTGGCCCGTGTTCTGTTGTGCCCGAGGAGTACTACCTCAGGTTTTGAAGGTGGTGTTCGCGGGCCGTGGGTGCTGGCCGGGGTCGATCGAGGGTGGTGGGATGAACCAGGGTTTGTTGTCGGTGCCTATTCGGATTTCCCATTTCCCGACGAACCCGGCTTTGCGGTGCATCAATCGATGATGCGAACGGCACAGCAGGACAAGGTTGCTCATCACCGTCGGGCCACCGTTGGCCCAGTGCCGAATATGGTGCGCATCCGTCCAGGCCGGTACACACGTGCAGCCGGGGAACGCGCAGCCTTTGTCGCGGGCGATCAACGCCACTCGCTGTTCGGCGGACACCAACCGTTTCCCGGGTTTCGCATCCAACGGCGCCCCGTGATCGTCGAGCAGGACAGTGGAGAGGAAACAATCGCAGCCGAGGAGTCTGGTCTGCGACACGGACAGTGGCCCCAGCCAGGGCATGTGCCCGACATCGAGATCCGACACAGCCACAGCCACTCCACCACCAGGAGCAGCGGATGTTGCGGCGCAGTCACGGTGCTCCGCCAGATCACGGGCGTTGATGTGAACATTCACGTGCGGCCGCTGCCCACCGTCCGTACCGGTCTTCGCGCAGTCCAAATACCGGCGGATCAGTTCGGTGAACCCGTCCGCGGTCCGCTTCGCCGCCGACCGCGAATCCGGCGTTCCATCGGGTGCCGGGGTCGGCATCGTCAGATTCGACAACGCCGATAGCAGCATTTCGCCGGTGAGAGCATCGAAATCGCCGCGCACCACCACCCGGCCGTTCAACGTCGACGCGATCCGGAGCTCGTTGCGATCCACATCTTCGGCGGGTGGAATCTCATCGGACTCGAACACTCGCTCCAAGGTCGCGATAACACTCCGCACCTTCGTGGTCGTCGCCTCCACCCCGGACGCGGCAGCCAACAACAAATCGATACAGCGAGGGAGCGCTTCCTCCGGCATGCCCTTCGGTGGTGATTCGCAGAACGCCACGATCAACACGGCATGCTCGAACGAGCAGTCCCCGACGTCGAACCGGGCCGTCACCGCGGGAAACGGCCGCAGCGCCGCACCCAGGGCGGCGATCTTCTTCCCGTCCCGAACCTGCAGCATCGTGTTTGCCGCCAACCAGCAACCCACCCCGCGGCTGGCAATCACCTGATCATCCCGGCGCATCGACAACTCGTCCACCACCGCCACACGAACAGCCTCGAGACGAAGAATCTCCGCACTCGCCTCGATAGCAGCGGTACGTAACTCCGCAGCAGACAACCGCCACAGTCGTCCGCGCAACCCCACCGCAGAACCAGACACCACATCCGACAACAAGACGCTCATTGAATCCCCCGATCCCCTACACACAAGAATACTCGAACATGCGTTCGAGTCAAGAGTGTTTTCGAATCCTCGATTCGATCCCGTCAAGGAGGATCTGTAGGCCCTGAGTAAATGACTCTTCGGTTTCTCGTTCGAGATAGAAGTCGCCGCCCGGTACCGGTGGGGCCTCCCGACCCAACTGCATCGTGTGGGGGAAGTCGTCCGCGAAATCCGGTGCAGCATCGGCCAGTGCAGCAGAAGACTCTGCCCACCAATGAGATTCGGAATCTCCGATGGTCGAGGCGCTCCGGATCTCAGCTAGGGTCCGCGCGGACCCCCGGATGAAATGGAAAATCATGCTCACCGATCTGCGGATGATCGGAGCGTCGAGGCCCGTGGAGTAGAGAATGGACAGGAGTGATTCGAGTCCTGCCTGCTCGTGCGGACCCAGGACGGGGCGCGCCAACGAGACATCCAATGTCCACGGATGGCGTGTATGTAGGGCGAAGAGTGCGGCGGCCCAGTCGGACAGTGCCATGCGCCAGTCGCCGGTGTCTGCGATCGGCGGTAGCTCGGCATGCACCCGGTCGTACATCAGGTCCAGTAGTTCGTCCTTTCCCGGTATGTAGGTGTACAGAGACATCGCAGTGCGGCCGAGGTGGTCGCCGATCATGCGCATCGACAACGGTGTCGTGGGGTTGGCGTCGGCGACTTCGATCGCGGCGTCAACGACTGAGTCCGTGGACAGCGCGGGCTTCGGTCCTCGGCGGACGGAAGGCGTCTCGGGTTGACGCCACAGAAGTGAAATCGTGCGTGCGATATCGCGTCGGCCTGCCTGTTTGTTCATCTTGTCGCTTTCGTGGAGTCGCGCTATTCTTAATTACTTTACAGTGTAAAGATTTGGGAGTGGGCATGGTTGAGGCAAGACTTCACGACGGGACAACTATCGATGTCGAGGTTCTCGGACATGGCCCCGCCGTGCTGATGCCCGTGAATCCGATTTCGGCTGCCGGCATCAAGGCTGACGAACTGCGCGCCTGGGGCGTTGACCCCTCGCTCGGTCGAACGTTCATGGAAGGGTTGGCGTCGAACTTCACTGTGGTTGCCTTCGACTACGAAGGGCACCGGATGGCGTCGCCCGCTCCGGACACGCTCACTCCCGACAACATCACGTCCGACATTCTGGCTGTGGCGAATTCGGCTGGGATCGACCAGTTCGCCTACTACGGATACTCCTGGCTGGCTCTGTGCGGATTGCAGTTGGCGCTGCGCACCGATCGTCTGACCGCACTGGTCATGGGTGGTTTCCCGCCGGTGGATGGGCCGTACAAGGCGATGCTCCAGGTTACCGAAGCTACACACCGCATGACGAGTGAACCGCCCCAGCGCACATCACAACCCACGGCATCATCAGACGAGTTCGATTGGAACTCCATAGACATTGCGTTGACCGGAGCGCAGACCCGGCAGTTCGTGACGCTGTACCGCGCACTTGGTGAATTCGACGATCGAACAATGCAAGGGCGCATCCTTTGTCCGCGAATGTGTTTCGTCGGTTCGCAAGACGTCATCGAATACGGTGACCGATGGGGTGGGGTACGGGTCGCGCCGGCCGATCTCGACCTCGACGCCGCTCGGTCAGCAGGGTGGGATATCGAGGTACTAGACGGTCTGGATCACACGCAGGCAATGCAACCGGCTCATGTTCTACCCATTCTCAAACCTTGGTTGGAGAAGGTGGTCGGTGTTTGACCGTGCGAGCACACGGGTAACCCGCTCCGGATGCCGTCAGCGTGAGGGGGCCGTGAGTGGACGAGTCACACAAGATCCGTCGACGATCGTTTGTTCAAGGGCTTGGCTTGCTGGCCGGCCTGAGTGCATTGTCCGCTGGATCAGCGACAGCTCGACCCCCTGACATCGATCCGCTACGCCCATTCCAACTTCCGTCACCCCGGTTGGAACCGTTTCGGGAGACCCTTCCTGTCCTGCCGGGCATTTCGGGTGGCAACCTGGAGCTTCGCGCGGCTTCGTCGATGCACCGTTTCCATCCGGACCTACCGTCGTCGCCGTCGCTGGGTTACGGCGGAATGGATTATCTGGGCCCCACCATCGAAGCTCACGTCGATCAGCTCGTCACAGTCCGATATGCCAATGACATTTCTGCGTATCCGCTTGCCGCGGATGTCGATCCGGGTCTGCACGGCGTCAGCGACCTCGACCGCACACAGGTCCCCACCTCGCTTCACCTGCACGGAGGAGTTACTGCACCACAGTTCGACGGACATCCGGAGTTGATCCAGCGTCCGGGTGAAGGTTTGGTCCACGAATACACGAATGGTCGTGCCGCCGGCAATCTCTGGTACCACGATCACGCCATGGGAATGACGCGCCTCAACGTCTACGCCGGATTGGTCGGGATGTATTTTCTCCGTGACGACGTTGACACGGGCGCCGCCGGGAATTCTCTCGGCCTGCCGACCGGTGAGTTCGAACTCCCGATGATTCTGCAGGACAAGGTATTCACTTCCGACGGTCAGCAGAGTGTCCGTTCCACGTGGCTCACTCCGCAAGGTTCATGGGATCCGGCGACCCCCGGTGACGTTGGCGTGGTGAACGGCGTCGTGTGGCCGAAAGTGGAGGTTGCCCGCGGCCTGTATCGATTGCGACTGCTCAACGCCGCAACCTATTCGGTGTGGAATCTGCATTTCGCAAATCGTATGCGGTTCTGGGTGATCGGGTCCGAAGGCGGTTTACTGGCCGCTCCGGCGCCGACGGATCACGTCCGGTTGAGTCCGGGTGAACGCGCTGATCTGCTGGTCGACTTCAGTATGCTCGAGCCGGGCACAACGGTGGAATTGCGCAACGACGAACCAGTACCCCTTGCGGTGGCTCAACGCGGCACGCAGGTGATGCCGGTGTTCTGTCGGTTCGACGTGGGCAGCGCAAAGGGATTCACCGGCTCGATCCCGCAGCAGCTGAATTCCGTTGCCGCCGAACCGGCGTCCCCGGATGTGGTGCGAAATCTCACGATCATGCAGCTGTCGCGTCCGTCGGATTACCCGTCGATCACTATGTCGCTCAACAATTTGAGGTTCACCGATTCGGATATCGAACTGCCACGTCAGGGGGCCGTCGAGCAATGGAATCTGATCAACATCACCACGGAACCACATCCGATTCATCTGCACCTGGTGGCGTTCCGCGTTGTGGGACGCCAGAGCCTCGACACTGCAGCACTGATGCAGCGGTATCCGGTGCCTGACTTGGGGGTCCGGTGGACGCCGTCGGCGGAGGAATTCGTGACCTCTTCGCTGCGGCCTCCCGAAGTGTGGGAAACGGGGGAGAAGGACACGGTCATCGTGGATGCCAACTCGATCACCCGCGTGATCGTGCGCTTTCCGACGGCCGACGAGTTGGGCTTCGATCCGGATGCAACTTTCGCGAGAGGTTCCATGGCAGATCACTCGGCGCACGGAGAAGCTGGCATGGGGGACTTGCAGGGGTACGTCTGGCACTGCCACATGCTCGATCACGAAGACCACGACATGATGTTGCGATACCGGGTGGTGACGTAGCCTTCAAAGGGAGAAAAGTTCCCAGAGGAGGCAGCTGTGTCGGAAGGTGCGCCCACCGGGCCCCTGGACGGATATCGGGTGATTGAACTCGGAACCTTGATCGCCGGGCCCTTCGCCGGGAAATTGCTCGGCGACATGGGAGCCGACGTGATCAAGATCGAATCACCGGACCGTCCAGACCCGCTTCGTACCTGGGGTCAGGCAGAGCAGGACGGTCATCGATTCTTCTGGACGGTTCACGCCCGCAACAAGCGGTGTGTGACGTTGGACCTTCGCGTCGACGCGGGCCGCGACCTGTTTCTGAATCTGATCGAACATGCCGACGTGGTGGTCGAGAACTTCCGGCCGGGCACCCTCGAGAAGTGGGGTCTGGGATTCGACGTGCTGAGCGCGCGCAATCCGAAGTTGGTGTTGGCCAGGGTATCCGGCTACGGGCAGAGCGGACCGCAAGCCAAGAGCGCCGGCTACGCCTCGGTTGCCGAAGCAGTCAGCGGATTTCGGCATCTGAACGGTTATCCAGGGCAGGCACCCCCGCGTATTGCCCTTTCACTCGGAGATTCTCTCGGTGGGATGTTCGCCGTTCAGGGAGTGCTGGCGGCGTTGCTCTCGCGAGAGCGGACCGGCCGTGGTCAGGTGGTCGACGTTGCCCTCACGGAATCCTGTCTGGCGGTGCAGGAATCCACGATCCCGGACTACGATCGGGGCGGGATCATCCGGCAGCCCTCGGGAACGAGGTTGGAGGGTATCGCACCGTCCAACATCTACCAGACCTCTGAAGGAAACTGGGTGGTGATCGCGGCCAATCAGGACACGCTCTTCGTGCGTCTGTGCACCATCATGGGTCGACCGGAACTAGCGCAAGACGACCGATTCTCCAATCATGTTGCGCGTGGCAAACATCAGGACGAGCTCGACGAATTGATCAGCGCCTGGGTTGCGCTCCAAGATCCCACCAGTCTCGTGGAACGCCTCACCGAAGTGGGAGTTGTTGCCGGGCCGATCAATACGGTTGAAGATGTGGTCAAGGATCCGCAGCTGATCGAACGGGGGATGCTCGTCGACCACTACGACGAGCGGATCGGGGAAAACGTCCTCGGCCTGGGCGTCGTGCCTACATTCAGTGAGACACCCGGATCCGTTCGCAACGCGGGAGCAGCGTCGCCGGGGTACGACAACGCTTCGGTCTGGGGTGGGCTCCTCGGACTCTCGGGCGACGAGCAGACAGAACTGAAGAAGAAGGGCGTGATCTGACGTGTCGGTACCTGAAGCAGGTGTTCCCGCGGTCAGCATTCGTGAAGTCGGGCCACGGGATGGGTTGCAGATCGAAGACCCGGTCTCGCTGGCGGAGAAACTTCGTCTTGTCGAAGCTCTGGCTGCGACAGGTGTTTCGCGCATCGAGGCGACGTCGTTCGTGTCACCGCGTGCGGTGCCGGCACTGGCCGACGCGGAGTTGTTGGCCGCAGAGTTGCACCAGTGGCCAGGCATCGAGTTCTCGGCATTGGTCGCCGGAATCGGTGGAGCGAAACGGGCCGTTGCTGCAGGAATGAAAACCGTCGAATATGTGGTGTCGGCATCGAATAGCCACAGCGAGGCCAATACTCGGTCGACGACGGAGCAAGCGACCGAACGTATCGGAGAGGTCGTCCGGATCGTCCACGAGGCTGGTGGACGGGTGGAGGTCATCGTGGCCACGGCCTGGGACTGTCCGTTCGACGGTCCAACCGATCCGGACCGTGTTCTGCGGATTGCGGAGCAGGCCAAAGAGTTCGGCGCTGATCAGTTCTCGATCGCGGATACCATCGGCACTGCCACACCGGGACGCGTCGGACGGTTGATCGACGCTGTCGGCGAAAGAGTGGGTGACTTCGGCTTGGGTGTGCACTTCCACAACACGCGTGGCGCTGGTCTTGCCAGTGCGTTGGCGGCTGTGCAGCACGGAGTTCGAAACCTGGATGCGTCCACCGGTGGCCTGGGCGGTTGCCCGTTTGCTCCTGGTGCCAGTGGCAATATCGCGACTGAGGAACTGGTCTACATGCTCGAAGACATGGGCATTGCGACAGGTATCGACCTGGATGCGAGCATTCGTGCCGCTGCCGTTGCAGAGGAGATAGTGGGCCATACGGTTCCCAGTAATCTTCTCCGCGCCGGCGATCGGAAGCGATAGGGACCTTTACTCTTCTCGGTTGGGTGATGCCAGCTGCAGTTTGACCAGCTGCTCGTGTGCCGCCGGCGGCCAACCGATGCGCTGTTTCTCCAGATACCATGCACCGGCGGCACATGCGATCGCGAGGACGATCCAGATCGCTACGCTTCCGATCTGAGAGCCCAGGTCGCTCGATGAGGATACTTCGCCCGTGCTGTAGTCGTATTCCGTTGTCGTGGTGATTCCCTCGACTGCGAAGGTCCACAGAATCGGAAGGGCACACAGTGCGGCAAGGGCGCGTGCAACATGTGCTGGACGCAGTTCGAAGATCATTCATTTCTCCTGGTGATCGACGCGGTGAATCTCACTCTCCTCGAAAGCTATTCGGGATAGACGGCGCTGTCTGTAGTCGGATCGACGGACATGGACGAGGCGCCGAGTTCCCTCTGATCTTCCTGCCGTAACAGCTGCATTCCGTTGTGATCGAACTCGATTCGTCGAACGTCTTCAGTGTCGACCAGCATCGTGGCCATAGCGGTGCGCCGAGGTGGAAGGATCCGAATGGTCACTTTGCCTCGCGTGATCGCGGTGAGTTCCCGGACGATGCTCGCGTGGATTCGGTCGCGCACGGCGGGGTCAGCGCCATCCATTCCGTGGTCGTCGAGCAGGACTACCTCGACGCCGCGGTTTCGAGTGGCATGCACAGCATCGATGACATCTGTCTGTTGTAAGCCAGGCGCCCTCAGCGAATCTCGGAGTTGCGCCTCGAGGAGTTCGCATTCTTGCCGCTCGGCGGTTGTCAGCGGAATCCCGGAAGCGACCCGTTCGAGGAGTGGGCGCGCAAGTAGATCGAGCCTGTCGAGTTGCGCGTCGCGTTCCTCGAGAATCGCAGCGCTAGCGGATGCGGAGGCAATTCGTTGGGTGGACTGCTCCCGAAGTTCGTAGATAACCCTGGCTTGAGGACGGATGGTGTACGCGAAGAAGGTCGACATCAGAACAGGGCCCGCGTTGATGACCGTCAACGACACTCCGTACATGGCCCCCTGGCCGGTAGTGGAGGACCAGATGGCGGTCACCAACACCATGAGCCCAAGCCCGAGCCACGCGAGTGCTGTACGCCCACGAACGCACATGAAGGTGAAAACGGCCGTAGACATCCCGAACATCCACAATTGAGTCATGTCGTTGACGGGCACTGGAACCACTGACAACACAAGGCCACTCGTGACGGCGCCAGTCAGAGACACCAGAACGCTCTGCCCCAGCGGCATCGGGTCGCCTCGGCTCAGAACGAGTGTGAAAGCCGCAGTCGAGCACACGATAATTGCCAAGACCATCGGCCAGACTGCGCGGACGTCGGAGGAGGTGTACGCGACCGAGATCACGCAGGTGAGCGCGAAGCATGCAGCCATGAATCGAGCAGCACGGCTGTGCATACCGAGGAGATCGCGGACATCTCGTCCGTCCGGTCTGGTCATGCCATCACCGCTGCGGGCAAGCTCAGGGTCAGAGTCACCGAAGTGCCGCGGCCGGGTGACGATCGAATGGTTGCCGATCCGCCGTCGAGTTGGCGCATTCTGCCGCGGATGCTGACAGTGATTCCGAGGCGATGCGTCTCGACGGAGCTCGGATCGAAGCCGACGCCGTCGTCCGCGACGACTACTTCGAGGTGGGTGGCGGTTGCCGTGACCGTGACCGAACGCCGTGCACTGCTTCCGGCGTGCTTGACGCTGTTGCGCAGCGCCTCGGCCATCGCACCGGCCATCGTACGAATCGAGTCGGGTGCGTATCCGCTCGGATCGGACCCGACTGAGAGGGCGGTCTCGAACGTGATGTTTTCGTCTACTTCCGAAGCGGCTGAACGCAACTGAGCGAGGATTCCGTCGAAGTCGAAACTCGTCTCGTGATCGGTTCCGGAGCGGAGTTCGTCAAGCCTCTCGACAGTCCTTCGTGCCTGAGCGATGACCGAGGGATCGGCATCGTTTCTCGAAGCAGCGAGCAGGGTGGACATCACGGTGTCGTGGATGAGTGCGTCGAATCTCTCGCGTTCGACGGACTTGGCCTCGGCCGCGGCGGCGCCTGCCGCAGCGGCATGAGTGGTGGCGATAGTTGCATCCAGCACTCGACCGGTACGCAAGGCCATGACGGCCGCTGCGACGAATACCGCGCAAAATGTCCAGGCGAAGGCGAGGTCGGGAACAAGCAGGTGCGTCGTGGGACTCGTCCGGATTATGTGATTGGTCAACTGTGCGAGTGTTGCCGCCACGAAAAGGTGCACGACGGCAGCGGCCGGTCGCCAAGCCGCAGCTGCCGCAAGGCTGGCGACGCCGGGGAAATTGGAAATCCACAAGGTGAAATCCGTGACGTGCTCACCATTCCAGGCCGGCCACCACAGGAGGATGACCACGACGTAGAGGAGCGCATTTGCACTCGCGGCTCGTTTCACCCACCGGGTGTCTGCGTGAAACGTCGATGCTCCCAATACCAGTCCGCTACCGAAAGTTGCGACCACTGCCAGCGGGGTCCACCAAGACGCGGACATCGCAGTGGCTTCGGCAATGGCAGGGGCGAGCAATATCAGATAGCAGACATAGCCTGCGCCGATGAAACGGCCGAAGAGCCTGAGAATTTCGTCAGAAGCAGTGGCTGTTTTGTCGAAAGCAACTTTGTCGATCAGAGTTCGTCGATCGTCACTATCTGATCTTGTATCGCTCGCACGAGTAGTTCGCATTTCGTCGGTGCGTTCCTTCCAACGTCGGCATACTTCTCGCGAATCCGGGACAGGTGGGTTCCCACCGTTCCCACGCTTATGTAGAGGTTTTGAGCGACGCGTGATTTCGAATCACTCAGTAGCCATTCCCTGAGAACCTCGACTTCGCGCTCCGAAAGGTGCGGTCCGACAGGGTCTTGTGTCATGCAGTTTTCCACAGTGACGGTCATGAGTTTCGTCTTTCTTTCGTCTAGCGGAATGACAGACTCCCCGACAGCGCCGTCTTCTTACCAGGTGAATGTAAGTCGAAGTTGGCCATTTTTCCCAGACATCAATTCCTCTGCCCATATTTCCAGGGGCAGCCTCAGCGAAATCAATCGTTACCGAACTTTTTCATTACTGAAGGTCATTGTTAGTCAAGGTCAGATTTCTACCGAGATTCCTGCGTTCCGGAATCGGTAACACCCCGTCCTCGACCGCGCGTTTGTACAGATCTGTCTTTGTGGGGGCCGGCCGTCCGGCAGCCGCATATTTCTGCCTGATGCGTTGGAGGTAATCGTTGACCGTCTGCGGCGCCAAACCGGTGAGTCGCGCAACGCGATCTGCCTTCTCTCCGGATGCGTAAAGTTCGAGGACCTCGAGTTGTCGAGGGCTCAGACCCACCTCGTCGAGACCTGGATCCCCGTCGATTGCGGCAGCCCACTCCGTCGTCACCACCTGCCTTCCCGACGCGGCGGCGCGTATTGCATCAATCACGACGGCAGTCGGTTCGGACTTGCGCACAACGCCCAGTACGCCGGCACGGGCGGCCGAGCGAACGAGGAACGGGTTTTCCGCCCCGGTGAAGATCAATGTCTCGAGCCCCGCGGCCCGCAGTTCCTCGACGTTGCTCTTGGGCGATGAACCGTCGGCCAGTCGGAGGTCGAGAATTGCCAGATCCAAGCTGACGTTCTGAGCGAGCATCTCGGACACAGTGGTCGCGATGCACACCAACTCGATATCTGGCTCGTCCTTCAGCATCACGGACAAGCCGATAGCCACCGACTCGTGGTCTTCCACCAGTCCGACACGGCGGTGTGGAAATGCAGTTTGCTCTGGCATAGCGATTGTTTCCCTCCGCTCGATGCGAGGACGTTATCAGGCAGAGCTGACTGATCGGTATGTTACGTATCAAGATTTGAAGTCAGCCTGGACTGTTTTACGTTTCGGCTCTACAGTTGTCTTGTGACCGAGACCACTTCCGATGCGAAAGTAAGCCGTACGCAGGCCGAACGAACTGCCGCGATGCGTGGGCGCCTGCTCGACGCCGCTGTCGAATCGCTTGTCGAACTGGGCTACGCCCGGACCAGCACCCAGGAGATCGCCCGCCGCGCAGGGGTCTCGCGAGGTACGCAACTGCATCACTTTCCGACCAAGGAATCGCTGGTCGTTGCGGCCGTCGAGTATCTGGTCGACAAGCGACTGGAAGAAATCCTCACCGCTGAAGTGGATCGCGGCCGAGGTCTCGAGGTCCTGGCGGACGCGTTCTCCGGGCCACTGTTCTACGCCGCCCTCGAATTGTGGGTCGCGGCGCGAACCGATCCTGTTCTGCATGCGGCGACGGTGCCCCTCGAACGCAAGGTCAGTGAGGCACTCGAGTTCGGTAGCGCCGAGTTGTTCGGCGATCGATTCGATTCCGAGTCGGTTGAACTCACCATCGAACTCGTCCGCGGTCTTGCAGTCTCAGCCCTTTTCCGTACACCCGAAGCCGACGACGCGCTCAGAGCGCGACTGTTGCCGGCCTGGCAATCCCGAGTGGAGAAGAAGTGAAGCTTCCCGAACATGTCGAAACGCTGATCGTCGGTGCCGGATTCGCCGGTATGGGCTTGGCAGCCAGAATGCTTCGCGACAATCGCGCGGCGGACGTCGTGTTGATCGAGCGCGGAGCTGACATCGGCGGCACTTGGCGCGACAACACCTACCCAGGGTGCGCCTGTGACGTGCCGACGGCGCTGTACTCGTATTCTTTTGCGCCGAGCGCCGATTGGAGTCATACCTTCGCTCGTCAGCCCGAGATCTACGACTATCTGAAGAAGGTGGCGGCAGACACCGGCATCGTGGATCGCGTAGTCCTGAACTGCGAACTCGAAGCTGCTGTGTGGGACGAGGATGCGGCGCTGTGGCGTGTCCGGACATCCCGAGGGGCATTGACGGCCAAGACGCTGGTCGCTGCGACCGGGGCGTTGTCGACTCCAAAGATTCCCGACTTTCCCGGTCTCGACCAGTTCTCCGGTACCACTTTCCATTCGGCGACGTGGAACCACGAACACGAACTGCGTGGTGAGCGCGTAGCCGTGATCGGAACGGGAGCGTCGGCGGTTCAGTTCGTTCCCGAAATTGCCGACCCTGCTGCCCATGTCACCGTGTTCCAGAGAACTCCGGCCTGGGTGATTCCGCGAATGGATCGCACCCTGCCTGCGGCGCAGAAGGCCGTCTACTCGCGGATTCCCGCTACGCAGAAAGTTGTTCGCGGAGCGGTTTACGGTTTTCGCGAGTTGCTCGGTGCCGCGATGTCACATGCGACGTGGGTCCTGCCGGCCTTCGAGGCGGCCGCGCGCCTCCATCTGCGCAGACAGGTGAAAGATCCGGAGTTGCGCCGGAAACTGACTCCCGATTTCACGATCGGTTGCAAGCGCATGCTTCTGTCCAACGACTGGTTGCGCACCCTCGACCGCGCGGACGTGAGCCTGGTCGACAGCGGGCTCGTCTCGGTCACCGAGGGCGGGGTGGTCGACGGGCACGGAGTCGAGCACAAGGTCGACACCATCATCTTCGCCACGGGGTTCACGCCGACGGAACCGCCTGTGGCGCATCTGATCACCGGAAAACGTGGCGAAACGCTGGCCGCGCATTGGAACGGTAGCCCCAATGCCTACAAGGGCACTGCGGTCAGCGGGTTCCCGAATCTGTTCCTCATGTACGGTCCGAACACCAACCTCGGACACAGTTCGATCGTGTACATGCTCGAGTCCCAGGCCGAGTACGTCAACGACGCGTTGAACACCATGAAACGTGAGCGACTGGACGCTCTTGATGTCAACGAGTCGGTACAGGTGCACTACAACAAGGGAATTCAGCACGAGTTGCAGCACACGGTGTGGAACAAGGGCGGATGCTCGAGTTGGTACATCGATCCGGAGGGGCGCAACTCGGTGCAGTGGCCGACGTTCACATTCAAATTCCGTTCGCTGCTGGAGCATTTCGATCGTGAGAACTACTCCGCTCGCAAGATCGAAAGCGTCCAGGCATGACCACGACGCACTACGACGTGGTGGTAATCGGATCGGGATTCGGTGGCAGTGTCGCCGCTCTTCGCCTGACGGAGAAGGGCTACCGTGTCGGGGTGCTCGAAGCCGGTCGACGGTTTGCCGACGACGAGTTGCCCGAAACCAGTTGGCGGATGCGAAAGTACCTGTGGGCGCCGTGGATCGGATGTTATGGGGTTCAGCGTATCCACCTTCTTCCGGACGTACTCGTGATGGCGGGAGCCGGCGTCGGGGGCGGATCGTTGAACTACGCCAACACGTTGTATCAGCCACCCATGCGGTTCTTCGAAGACCGTCAGTGGGCGCACATCACGGACTGGCACGACGAACTGGCGCCGTACTACGACCAGGCCAAACGGATGTTGGGTGTTCGCACCAATCCGTCCTTCACTCCGGCCGATGCGGTAATGAAAGACGTAGCCGAAGAGATGGGCGTGGGGGAGACCTTCACGTCCACCCCCGTCGGTGTTTTCTTCGGGGAGGCAGGAGTTTCCGTGCCGGACCCGTTCTTCGGCGGAAAAGGGCCCGAACGCACCGGTTGCACCGAATGCGGGGGATGCATGACCGGGTGCCGAGTCGGGGCGAAGAACACGCTGGTCAAGAACTACCTCCATCTCGCCGAGCAAGCGGGCGCCAGGGTTCATCCGCTCACGACCGTCACCGACCTTCGGCCGAGCGCAAGCGGTGGTTATCACCTGCTTGCGAGGCGAACGGACGGCGTCCGCCGGCGAGAAGTTCGGTTCACCGCCGATCAGGTGGTGGTAGCCGCCGGAACTTACGGAACGGCGAGACTGCTGCTCGGTATGAAGGAATCCGGTGCCCTGCCTGACCTGTCGGACACTCTGGGCACCGTTGTACGTACCAATTCCGAAGCCGTACTGGCCGCAACGTCGAAGTCGCGTCGACGGAACTTCACGCAGGGCGTAGCGATCACATCATCCTTTCACCCGGATGATCACACGCACATCGAGCCGGTGCGATACGGCAAGGGCAGCAATGCAATAGGACTTCTGCAGACCGTCCTGAGTGACGGTGGTGGGCGAACTCCCCGGGTGCTGAAGACTCTGGCGGTCGCGGCACGGCACCCAGGTGCCTTCTTCCGGTCCTTGTCGGTACGGAACTGGTCCGAGCGAACCGTCATCGCGCTGGTGATGCAGACCGACGACAACTCCCTCGAGCTTTCCAAGAACACCAAACGATTCGGGCGTTCCCTCACCAGTAGGCCGGGACCGGGTGATCCACCTCCCCAGTGGATTCCGCAGGGCCATACAGCTATTCGCAAGGTCGCCGAGAAGATCGACGGTGACCCGGGCGGTTCCATCGCCGAGATCGTGAATATCCCGATGACGGCGCACTTTCTGGGTGGCTGCGCAATCGGTGACAGCGCGGCGAGTGGCGTCGTGGATCCGTATCTCCGTGCTTACGGACATGCCGGCCTGCACGTCATGGACGGTTCGGTGGTGAGCGCGAATCTCGGCGTGAATCCTTCCCTGACCATCACTGCGCAGGCGGAACGAGCGTGCGCGATGTGGCCGAACAGAGGTGCCGCAGACGCCCGCCCGAAGACCGGCGAACCATACGTACGTATCGATCCGACGTTGCCGTCCAACCCGGTGGTGCCGACGCATGCACCAGGTGCTTTGCGGCTTCCCCTGACCGTTCGAGCTGAGAAGGTGTCCGATGTGGAGCGTGCCTGAATCGACAAGTGACCGCGTCGACTGGCCGGTGAGCGATCCGCCGCCGTGGCCCGCTTCCGTTCGCGCAACACTGTGGTGGCACCGCAGTACGCCGGCGGCGCGGGAACTCGGGCCAGACGGTCGAACGATTCCGGTGACGGTAGCAATGATGGTGGACTACCTCGATTCGCCGGTCGGCCCGTATCGCGAGATCCTCGCCAGTCCGGTCTTGCATGCGCCAGGGAAACGGATCGGGCCTATGCCGCGGATGGCGGTCCCTTTCATCGCGGTGGATTCGGAACCGTCGGTGCACGGCGGACGGTTCCACTGGCAACTACCCAAGGTCCTGGCCGAGTTCGACGGAGACGTGCAGCAGAAATTCATTGCAACCGGCGACGGATGGCGGGTGCGTTCGGACACGCGGATGCTCGGGCCGCGTCTGCCGATTGCCGGGGCGTTGGGATTTGCGCAGCCGGAATCCGGTGGAGGTCTGGCGATCGCGTCGGCCACGCTGACGGGGTCGTTCCGATATGCGCGCGTGAGCGTCGAGGCAGAGGGGCCGACACTGCCGAACTGGTTGGCATCGGGCACTCATCACGGCGCCGTGATTCTGGGCGGAAAAATGACTACGGGAGCAGCCAAGCACCGATAGCGGGGGGTTGACCTGCGAAGGAACGAGCAAGGCCGCCCGTCAGTGATTGGGCGGCCTTGCTCGTGTTGTGTAAAAAGTTGGGTGTCGACGTCCCACAGGCGCCTCTCGGCGGGTGGTCGCTCGCAGCGACAAAAGGGGTGGGGCCCGGGGCTTGTTCGGACGCCGACAGGGTGTTCAACGGTGGTCGCCCCGCATTTGTTCCCGTCCCGGGTATGTGACGCCGGTCTCGATTCAACTTAGGCAATCCTTTTCTTGACTAATTCCAGAAAAGCGGCATACTGGGAAACATGCGAGACGGAGAGCATGACTTCGACCCCCGAGCGCAACTTCGCGCCGTCGGGTTGAGGATCACTGCTCCGCGCCTCGCCGTGCTGGATGCGGTTACAGCCCAACCGCATTCAGACGCCGATTCTGTTGCAGCACTCGTGCGGCAGCAGCTCGGATCGGTATCCACACAGGCCGTTTACGACGTGCTCAAGGCATGCGTGAACGCAGGATTGCTGCGACGCATCGAGCCGGCGGGTTCACCCGCACGGTTCGAGACGAGAACTGGTGACAACCACCATCACCTCGTCTGTCGCGGCTGCGGCAAGGTCGTCGACGTCGATTGTGTTGTCGGCCAAGCTCCCTGCCTCGAACCTTCCGATAATCACGGCTTCGAAATCGACGAAGCCGAGGTCGTGTTCTGGGGCCGTTGCGAAGATTGCCTGAAGAATTCTGCCGAATCCGACACCGCGTCGGACACGGTCTCGCAGAATCGAATTGATGCGTCCAGAACCTCCGAGCCAGCCCCTTCGCATGCAGCCCATGCGTTCGGCTCGGATGCAGCCCCGCTCCTCTGACGCCCAGCCCACAACGCTAGGAGGCTTCGCCATGACCAAGCCCACCACCAACAATTTCGGTATCGCGGTCGCAAGTGATGACGAATCGCTGACCGCGGGTATTCAGGGGCCGGTGCTCCTTCACGACCACTACCTGATCGAGAAGCTCGCGCAGTTCAACCGCGAGCGTGTCCCGGAGCGCATCGTCCACGCCAAGGGCGGCGGCGCTTTCGGTGAACTCGTCATCACACACGACGTCAGCAAGTACACGAAGGCCGCGTTCCTGCAGCCGGGTAAGAAGACCGAGTCGCTCGTCCGCTTCTCCACCGTCGCCGGTGAGCAGGGCAGCCCGGACACCTGGCGCGATCCGCGCGGTTTTGCGATGAAGTTCTACACCGAAGAGGGAAACTACGACCTCGTCGGCAACAACACCCCGGTGTTCTTCATCAAGGACGCCATCAAGTTCCCCGACTTCATCCGTTCGCAGAAGCGACTGCCAGGCTCCGGTCTTCGTGACCACGACATGCAGTGGGACTTCTGGACTCTGCGTCCCGAAACGGCTCACCAGGTGACCTGGTTGATGGGTGACCGCGGTATCCCGAAGACCTGGCGCAACATGGACGGCTTCGGATCGCACACCTACCAGTGGGTCAACGCTGCGGGTGAACGCTTCTGGGTGAAGTACCACTTCAAGACCGATCAGGGCATCGAGTTCCTGACGCAGGCAGAAGCAGACAGCCTCGCCGGTAGCGATCCCGACTACCACCGCGCGGATCTGTACAACGCCATCGAGGCCGGTAATTTCCCGAGCTGGACCCTCAAGGTTCAGATCATGCCGGTCGACGAGGCCGAAGGCTACCGCTTCAACCCGTTCGACCTCACCAAGGTCTGGTCCCAGAAGGACTACCCGCTGATCGAGGTCGGCAAGTGGACGCTGAACCGTAACCCGGAGAACTTCTTCGCGCAGATCGAGCAGGCATCCTTCGAGCCGTCGAACGTGGTGCCCGGCATCGGATTCAGCCCGGACAAGATGCTTCTGGGCCGCGTCTTCTCCTACGCCGACGCACATCGTTACCGCATCGGCACCAACTACGCCGACCTGCCGGTCAACGCCCCGAAGAACGAGGTGAACTCCTACTCCAAGGAGGGCGCCATGCGGTACAGCTTCAATTCCCCGTCGACGCCGGTGTACGCACCCAACTCGTACGGCGGACCTCACGCCGATCCGTCTGTTGCCGGTGACGAAGGCCTGTGGTCGTTCGACGGCAAGGCAGTGCGCGCCGGATACATCGAGCACGCCGAGGACGGCGACTTCACGCAGGCCGGAACGCTGGTCCGTGAAGTTCTCGACGACGCAGCTCGTGAGCGCCTGGTGAGCAACATCGTCGGCCACGCCCTTGCCGGCGTCAGCGAAGAAGTTCTACTGCGTGTCTTCGAGTACTGGAAGAACGTCGACGCAGATTTGGGCAAGCGCGTCGAAGAAGCTGTACGCGCAGGTCAGTGACCCGCTGACATGAGCATCGCCTCGGTTTACCGAATGCGGACCGCTGCAAGGGAAATCACTTCCCCGCAGCGGTCCGTTTTTGTCTGCCCAACTACAGCAGTGCGAACCAGTAGACGAAGCATGCCAGAAGGAACACAACCACTGACTCCATGACGACACCCCTGTTCGACGTGCACTTCTGCTGTCCGCACTCTCCATGATCCGCTTCTCGAGCGGAGAATGCTCGGGGCACAAGTTTCGCGAACCGAGGTGTTGGGCAGTCAATTCCCATGGCAACAGGTGCAGTTCTCTTCGACATCGACGGAACGCTCGTCGATTCCAACTATCTGCATGTAGAAGCGTGGTCGCGAGCCTTCTTCGAGGTGGGTCGCCCGGTTGACGCGTGGCGGGTGCACCGCTGCATCGGCATGGACGGAGACCAACTACTGGAGACGTTGCTCGGCGAAGACATCGACGGGTGCGGGCCTCGGGCCAAGGAACTTCACACCAAGTACTACCGGCAGTCGGCTGACCGTCTCCGAGTACTGCCGGGAGCGCGAGAGTTGATCCGCCGAGTTCACTCGCTCGGACTGCACGTCGTGCTCGCTACCTCGGCGCCCGACGACGAACTGGAGTTGTTGCGCCAGACGCTCGACATCGACGAAATGATCTACGCCGCGACCTCTTCGGAATCCGTCGACGAGGCCAAGCCTGATCCGGACCTGATCGAAATCGCGCTCGCGAAGGCAGGTGTCGACGCGGGCGATGCGGTCATGGTCGGAGACGCCGTCTGGGACATGAAGGCGGCGACATCGGCGGGCGTTGTGGCTGTGGGAGTGCGCAGCGGCGGCATGTCGACCGACGAACTCGAAGGCGCGGGTGCGGCGACGGTGTACGACGACGCCCGCGACCTTCTCGACCACCTCGACGGCAGTGTGATTTCCGAACTCGTTTCAGGCCTAGATACCGGGAGTTGATCAGTGATGGCACGATTCGGCTATACCTTGATGACCGAACAGGCCGGCCCGAAAGAACTGGTCCGCCATGCAGTTCGGGCCGAAGAAGTCGGCTTCGACTTCGAAGTGATGAGTGATCATTACTCGCCGTGGCTGACCGAGCAGGGGCATGCGCCCTACGCCTGGTCGGTGCTGGGAGCAGTTGCCCACGCCACCGAGCGAGTCGGGTTGATGACGTATGTGACTTGTCCGACCGTCAGGTATCACCCTGCCGTGGTCGCGCAGAAAGCCGCGACGATCCAGATCCTCGCGGACGGGCGCTTCACACTGGGATTGGGAAGTGGCGAGAGCCTGAACGAGCATGTGGTCGGCGAGGGGTGGCCGTCCGTCGACACCCGGCACGACATGCTGCAGGAGGCAGTGAGCATCATTCGCGCACTGCTTGCCGGAGATCTGGTGAGCTGGAAGGGGGAGTACTTCGACGTTCAGTCCGCGCGGATCTGGGATCTCCCGGAGAACCCGGTTCCCCTGGCGCTGGCCATGTCCGGCGACAAGTCTGTCGAGCGTTTCGGTCCGATGGCCGATGACCTGATTGCCGTGCAACCGGATTCGGATCTGGTGCACCAGTGGAAGCATGTTCACGGACGGGCGTACGGGTTGGCGCCAGCAGGCCGGACCATCGGTCAGATTCCGATCTCGTGGGATCCTGATCGCGACACGGCCATCGCTCGCGCTCATCAGCAGTTCCGGTGGTTCGGTGGAGGGTGGTCTGTGAACTCCGAACTACCCACACCGGCGAGTTTCGCAGGTGCGACTCAGTTCGTGCGCAAAGAGGATGTGGCGGAAAGTATTCCGTGTGGTCCTGATCTCGATGTCATCGTGGAGGCAGTCAAGGCGTACACGGATGCCGGGTTCACCGATGTAGCGCTGGTACAGATCGGTGGAGATACCCAAGACCGATTCTTCGACGAGGCAGCCAAGCCACTGCTCGAGGCTCTGCACGTCGAATTGGGTTGATCGAGAAAATCAATCGAGTTCCGCCTAGTGGGCTCGCGTCGAGTCGCGCGCTACCGCCGTGCAGCCGCGCCTGCTGCGCGACGAGGGCCAACCCCAAACCGCTTCCGGCGTCGCCGGCTCCGGTACCACGAACAAATCGTTCGAACATCGCTTCGCGTTCCGACGGCGCGATCACGGTGCCGTTGTCGTCGACGAATACCGTCGCCGAACCGGTGGCAGCCCCTGATCGGACGGTGATCTCGACTTCGTCGGCATTGCCGTGCCGAACGGAGTTGGTGACGGCGTTGGTCAACACCAGACGGATGCCCGCGGGAAAGGCCTGAACCGAAAGTTCTTCCGGTGCTTTCAAACGAACGTCGACCTGAGGGTGCAAACGGCCGGCGTCAGCGACGGCGCGATCGGCAACCTCCACGAGATCGACGTCGGCACAATCCTCCGGATCGGCCACTTCACCCAGGGCGAGCGTCTCGAGATCGGTCAGGGTGCGCTCGATCTGGCGCTGCGCCTCCAACAACTCGCTGGACAGTTCGCGGCGTTGGCTTTCCGTGAGATCCAGTGTTGCGAGAACTTCGAGATCGGTACGCATCGATGTGAGAGGTGTGCGTAGTTCGTGGGCGGAGACGCGAGCGAAATCGCGCGCCGACTCCAACGCCTCTTCGGTGCGGCTTCTATCGGTTTCGATGCGACTGAGCATGCTGTGGATTGCCTCCGACAGTTCTTCGGCTTCGCGCGTTCCACGAACCGACGGTGCCCGGCGCGAGAGTCCTTCGGCGTCGAGGTTGTTGCCGATCGAACTGGTGGTCTCGGTCAATTGCTGTAGAGGCCGGACGGCTCGGCCTGTGAGGAACCAGCCGAGCCCGGCCGCGGCAAGGATGGCGACCACTGCCGCAGCAGCCACTTGGAACTGCTGCTCACGGATTGCCTGGGTCAGTGGGTCTTCAGGGATGCTGACGGCCAGTGCGGCGCCGCTGTCGCCGGGCACGAGAACGTCCCGACTGCGAACATCGTTGGTAGCCAAGGCACTCACGGTTGTGGCATTGAATCCAGGGCTGACCACGAATGGTTCTGTGGTTGCAGTTGGTGTTTCGATGAATAGCGGGCTCGGCGCACTCGCTGCGACGCCCAGGGTGACGGAATCGAGAGTGCGTTCGAGTTGTTCGGATCCGTTGACGCGCAAGAAGACCGCGAACGCAATTCCGATCGCGGCAATCACGATTCCGGCGGCCAGGCCCGAGGCGATGGCTACCCGGGTCTGAAGTGACAGCGGCCGCTTCATCGTTCGGCCCTCAGGACGAAGCCCACTCCGCGCACCGTGTGGATCACGCGGGGCGCCCCGTCGACTTCGAGTTTCTTGCGTAGGTAGGTGACGAAGACGTCGACGACATTGGTGTCGGCCGCGAAGTCGTAACCCCAGACGAGTCGCAGGAGTTGTGCGCGACTGAGTACGACACCGGCATGCTCGGCGAGTACCGACAACAGGTCGAATTCTCTTTTGGTGAGTTCGATTCGCCTACCGCCGATGTGCGCTCGATGGCCACGGAGATCGACCGTCAGCAGTCCCACCGTGATCGGATGGTCGACCGACGGAGTGGCTCGCGTCGTGCGTCGTAGCAATGCGCGCAGTCTGGCGACGAGCTCGGCCAATTCGAAGGGCTTGGTGAGGTAGTCGTCGGCGCCCGCCTCCAGCCCCGCGATGCGGTCACCCACGGAACTTCGGGCGCTGAGTACGCAGATCGGAACCTCGTTGCCGATCGCGCGCAGGGCGGTTACCACTCCGACGCCGTCGAGGCCGGGCATGTTGACGTCGAGAACGAGTGCGGCCGGGCATTGCTTGTTCACCGATGACAAGGCCGATCGTCCGTCGACGGCAGTTGCCGTGTCGAAGCCCGACAATCGGAGTCCACGTTCGAGCGAATTCAGAACCTTCGCGTCGTCGTCAACGATCAGGATGCGCTCGCGTGTACTCACTCGAGCCATGGTGCCATCGGATTGCGACCTGGGGCCTCGCTCGGAGCGAGGGCCGCCGCATTCTCATCAACTCCTAAGAAACCGACAACAGATCTGCAGTGTTGGCTTCATAACCTCGGGTTTCTCGGATGCGACCGCGCCGAGAATTCGAGAACGTTCGATCAAGGAGAACAACGATGACGCGATTGAAAGTGAACGGCAAGCGGGCCAGCCGGACCGGTGTGGTGGTGGCGTCGGTGGCGGTCCTCGGTATGGCCGTGGCGCCGGGAATCGCCTGGGCTTCCAACCCGATTTCCGACGGGTCGCCGGTGGCGGTGCGATCGATCGCGACCGCTCCGTCAGAGGCGGGTGTGGCTCCGGAAGTAGCGTGTGGTGCCGCCACGCCGATTTCCGACGAGGAACTGCAGAAGCTCATCGACGAGGGCAAGGTTGTGCGCGCCGAGGAGGCGGGTACAGCCGCAATCACGATCGAAGTCCCTGGCGACGCTGCGACATTCATTGCGCGTGAAGGGGTGCCGGCGTTGCCGACCGTCGAATGGGCTCCGGCGATCGAGGGTGTTCCGGCAGAGGTGCTCAACATGGCAGGCGTCGCTCCGCTGGAGGAAGGCGTTGCCCTGTCATGCGCGGTTGCTGCGGGCTGACGAGCGAAAAAAGCTCCGCATGAACCGCTTTGACCTGGAACGGTACGGCCGTACTCAACCGGGTCCGGAGGTTGGTCAACCCTGTCGGTAGCACTTGCTACGTTCGGGGCGGTCTCGGCGAGCATGCCGGGGCCGTCGCCGACGGCGTCATGTGTGTGGTGTCTTGCAGAGGGTCCGGTACGGCCTGATGCGGGGCGCGTTTCGAAAGGTGTTGTGTTTCATGGTCATGGGCCCCACCCACGCGATGTCCGGTGCTGCTGTGGGGTTGGTGGTTGCAGAGTTGTTGCCTCTCGATTGGGGAGGGCCCACATCCACCGCTGAAACCTTGACTTTTGCCGGTGTGTGCGCGGGAGCCGCCTTGCTTCCCGACCTCGATACCGGTCAGTCGACGGTTTCCCGATCATTCGGTCCGCTCAGCAAAGCGCTGGCCAAAGGTATCGACGCAATTTCGGTGACCTTCTACCGCATCACCAAAGGCAAGAAGGACGGCAAGCGTCGTGGTGGACATCGGACGCTCACGCACACCGCGCTGTTTGCCGCCGGTCTTGGGGCCGGGGTCTCGGCGCTGGTTGTTCAGTTCGGGAAGCCCGCCATCATCATCACGCTGTTCTTCTGCCTCGGGCTGGCGATCCGAGGATTGGCGGGTGAATTGGCCAAGGAGAAGGGGTGGCTCGCCGTCTCCGCCGTTGCGTTGGTGCTCTCGGCCCTCACCTGGCAGTGGTATCCGAGTGAGGCCGGATCCACCGGGCTAGGTGTTGCAGTGGCACTGGGCTGCGCCACACACTGTCTCGGCGATGCGATCACCAAGGAAGGGGTGCCGTTTCTCGCGCCCCTGATTCCGCTCGGCGGCAAGCGGTGGTGGGAACAACGGCTGCCGTCATTTCTGTCCATCCGCGCAGGTGGGAACCTCGAGAAGATTCTGATCGGGCCGGCGCTGACGGTCCTGACTGCCTGGTTGATCATCAGTGCTTTCGACGGCGCCCCGGAAGCGATCTACGCCGTCTTCGCTCCGATGGTGCAGTGAGCATCTAAATCTTTTATTACGGAACCACTGGCATCGTAATCATATTTGTTCTACGTTCGTCCCTGACATGAACCGAGTCGGCTGACGGAGTGAGCAGTGGTGCATCAAGCAGAGCGCAAGGCGGAGCACAGCTCGAGAGAAGACGGTGTGAGCCGGCGCGGATTTCTCGCAGCGAGTGTCGGCGCAGCTGCTCTCGCGGGTATTTCCTGGGCACCGGCGGGAGCTGTTCCCTGGGGCTCGGCATCGACCATCGCGCCACCGCCCGGATTTCCGTCGGACATTCCGTTGTCACAGCAGGCATACGCGAACTGGTCGCGAGAAATCATGCTCGAGAGTGTGTGGACGGCGACGGCGCGTCACAGCGACGACGTCGTCGCCCTCGCCAACTGGGCGTTCGACAACGGGTACACAGTGCGTGCGAAGGGAACGATGCACGGGTGGAGTCCGTTGACGGTGGTGCCCGGCGCGCCTTCGGATCGAGTTCTGCTGGTCGATACGATGGCGAACTTGAATTCGGTTGTGGTGCAGCACGGCACGCCCGCAACGGTCACGGCGGGCGCCGGCGCCAGTATCGAAGCGATTCTGACAGCGCTCGAGCGCGAGGGGCTCGGGTGGGCCAATTCTCCGGCGATCGGTGAGCTGTCCATCGCCGGGGCACTGGCGATCGGCGCTCACGGGGCAACGTATCCGGCGGTGGGGGAGACGATTACCCCTGGCCAGTCGTACGGGTCGCTGAGCAACCTGATCACCGAGATCACGGTGGTGGCGTGGGACGAAGGCAGCAATCGCTACGGGCTGAAGACTTTTCACCGATCAGATGACGAGATCACGGCTTTCCTGACTCACCTGGGCCGAACCTTCGTCACCTCCGTGACGCTGCAAGCCGGGGAGAATTATCGGCTGCGGTGCCAGAGTTTCACCGACATTCCGTGGCAAGAACTCTTTGCTGCTCCCGGTTCGCCAGGGCGTACCTACGAGAGTTTTGTCGAGAAATCCGGACGGGTGGAGGCGATCTGGTTCCCGTTCACGCAAACACCGTGGCTCAAGGTCTGGACGCCGACCCCGGTCAAACCACCGGAGTCCCGAGAGGTGAGCGGGCCGTACAACTACTTCTTCTCCGACGCGATTCCCGAAGAAGTCACCACCCCGTTGGGGATGGTGGCGCAGGGCCTTCAAGCTGCGACACCGCTGTTCGGCGCCTCTCAGTTCGGAGCTGTAGCAGCAGGATTGGCGCTGACCGACACCGACGATCTGTGGGGCTGGTCAAAAGATGTTCTGTTCTACCTGCGGCACACGACGTTGCGCGTAGTAGCGGGCGGCGGCGCGGTGATCACCAAGCGGTCCAACATCGGCCGAGTCGTCCACGAGATGACGAGTTGGTTGAACGAGCGAATGACGCACTACGCGTCGCTGGGGCAGTATCCCGTCAACATGCCGTTCGAAGTGCGTCTCTGTGGTGTCGATGACAGTGGCGAAGTCCTTGTCGACAGCGCCGGCGTGCCGGATCTGTCAGCGGTGCGGCCCCGGGCGGATCGTCAGGACTGGGATACGGCGATCTGGATGAACGTGGTCTCGATTCCCGGCACCGCGGGATTGCCCGCGTTCCTTCGCGAGATGGAACGGTGGATGGTCGCGAACTACTCCGGCGATTACGCGACTTTCCGTCCGGAGTGGTCCAAGGGATGGGCATTCACCGATCAAGCTGCGTACCAGGACGACGAATTCCTCACCAGCACAGTGCCTGCCACCTTCCGTGCCGGTGGCGACGGGAACTGGGACTTCGCTCTCGCCACTCTGGACGAACACGACCCGCACCGCGTCTTCAGCAATACGTTCATCGACCGCGTCTTGCCACCCAGCTGAATCTCCTACTGCGGTAGTGGTTTGCGCCAGCGCACGTCGGAGATGCGGATGCGCTGATTGTTGTCACCGTTCCAGTCGACGCTCAGTCCCTGGGCTCGGAGTGCGTCGGCTACCTGGCGCCCGACGGTCTGATCGGTGTGCGCGATCATCTGTGCCTTGGCGGTTTCGTCGCCGCCGAACGCGGCGGAGACCAGCGCGGGATCGAGATCGTGGGCCGGACGAAACGCACTGTAGGACAAGTAGAGATCGGACGGCTCGTCGCCGAGACGCTCCGCATCTTGCATGTGGAAGAACGTGTACGCCCACTGAGCAAAGGGATACCCGTTCTCGTCCGGTTCGGACGGCGTGCGTTCGTCGTCGATTTCGGTAGTGCCGCACTGCATGCAGCAGGTGAAGTTCATGCGGGCCACG
This sequence comes from Rhodococcus sp. AQ5-07, assembly GCF_009707305.1. Classification (NCBI taxonomy): domain Bacteria; kingdom Bacillati; phylum Actinomycetota; class Actinomycetes; order Mycobacteriales; family Nocardiaceae; genus Rhodococcus; species Rhodococcus sp. AQ5-07. The sequence continues at coordinate 5,296,412 of NZ_CP046099.1, forward strand.
ATGCCGTTGCGCTCGAGTTCTGCGAAGGCGGCGGATACGCGCTCGAAGTCGCCGGGACCCGCCCACTGGGTCTGCTCCCCGAGCCTTCGGTCCCAGACCTCACGCACTACTGCGTCGATCTGTCTGCCGAGTTCATCGTTCTCGAAACCGCCCTCGACACAGTCTCGGGCGGCCTCGCAGATTTCATCGAACGTCGCGAACCCGGGGACTACCAATTCGCGTGCTTGCTCACGGACGGCCACGATGTCGGCCGCGCTGAGCACCGTTGCAGGCTGACGTGACCGTGCTGACCGTGACGGTGCTGACCGTGACTGTGCTGACCGTGACCAGGGCAATCGCATACCGGCACCGTACTGCACCGATCCGGCCGTCAGGCGTCGGCTGCTGCCTTTGTTTCCTCCTCGGTCGACGGGGCACGCTTGTTCGGGATGAGCGCGGTGGCGATCAGGCCGACCACGACAAATCCGGCCGCAAGGTATCCGCCGAGTGTGATCCCGTGAGTCATTGCAGACTGTGCAGCGTCGGCGACGAAAGCGGTGCTCGGTGACCCGGCCAGCGAGTCGATGGCGGCGCCCGCGCTGTCGGTGACAGCACGCGTCAACTGATCAGCCTGAGCTTGGTCGACACCGGACTCGGTGAGGTCGTTGTTCAGCGTGGAATTGAGAGTGCTGAAGAAGACCGTGGTGAGGACAGCGATGCCCAGTGCGGATCCGAGTTGGCGGAACGCACTCTGAATGCCGGAGCCTTGACCGGCGCTCTGCTCGGGAATCTCCTCGAGCACGACGTTGGTCACCTGCGCAGTCGCAAAACCGACACCGATGCCGTAGAAGAAGAGCACTGCGGCGATAGTCCACCAGGGGCTGTCTGTCGCAGCGATGAATCCGAGACCGGCGAGACCGAGCGCTTCGAGGGCCAAACCGATACGGACCAAGCCCAACGGCGAGACCTTCGACGCCATTCCGAAGCTCGCACCACTGGCGACAAAGCTGCCGATGGCAATGGGAACCAGCGCGAGCCCTGCCTGGAGTGCGCTGTACCCGAGCGTGAACTGAAGCCAGAGGGGAAGCACCGCAACGATTCCGAACTCACCGAGCCCGATGATCAGCGTCGCGATGTTGCCGTTGCGGAACGACGAGATGGAGAACAGCCGTACGTCCATCAGCGCCCGCGACGGATCGTCGCTGCGGGTGAGCATGGTTTGACGGTAGGCGAACGCACCGAGCGACAGAACGGCGAGAACCAACGCCACCAGAACCGGCGACGGTCCGCTGGACCACGACAGGCCGAACAGATCGAAGGGTTCCTTCGTCGTCAGCCACCCATACGTACGTCCCTCGACGAGGCCGAAGGCGAGCAGGCCCAGGCCGGCGATGGACAGTGCCGCTCCGGTGGTGTCGATGCGCCCAGCGGTGCGGGGTGAGGGCGCGATGAACAGCACCGCGCCGATCAGAATGAGCGCAGCAAGCGGAATATTGATGCCGAATGCCCAACGCCATGAGGCATGTTCGGCAAGCCAGCCGCCGAGTAGTGGGCCGAGGGCGGAAGCAGCACCGATGGTGGAACCCCAGACTGCGAAGGCCTGGCCGCGGGCTTTGCCGGTGAACATCGCGTTCAGAAGCGACAGTGAGGTGGGCAGGATCATGGCCGCGCCGGCGCCCTGCAGGAATCGCGCCAGGATGAGCAGGCCGCCGTTCGGTGCCAGTCCGGCCAGTAGGCTCGTTGCGCCGAACACGACGACACCGGCGATGAAGATGCGACGGGCGCCGACCAGGTCCGCAACTCTGCCGACCAATAGCAGGAGCGCCGCGAACACGATTGCGTAGGACTCTTGGATCCATTGAGCCTGAACGGAGTTGATCCCGAGATCTTCGATGATCGAGGGAACTATGACGTTGACGATAGTGGTGTCGACGACGATCAGTGCCACGCCGAGTGCGATGGCGATCAGGCCCAACCACTTGCGAGTGGTGGGTGAGATGTTCACGAATAAACCTCCATTGTGAAGTAACTTCACAGTGAAGGTATATTTGAGGCGGTAAGTTGTCAACGTGCGCGCTGGGCTCGACCGGCCGCCGTCTGGCACAGGAAAGGTGGGATCACGGGGTGGAAGCACCGCGCGACATCTCCGTGGAGCGGGAGCGGCTGATGGACGAATTCCGCGCGTACGGTGGGACGTTCACCGAATTCAGTCATCGATTCGCGTCGTGGCTCGGCCTGCATTCCACCGACGCGACTGCCTTGATGGAAATCACCGCTGCCGAGGAGAAGGGGGCGCCGCTCTCGCCCGCCCGCCTCGGAGAGCGGATCTCGCTGACGTCGGGCGCAACCACCGCGTTGCTCAACCGCCTGGAGAAGGCGGGACATATCGTCCGGACCCGTGAGAATGCAGACCGTCGCGTGGTCACGCTGCACAGCAGTGCGCATGTGCAGGACCTCGCGGACGAGTTCTTCGGCCCACTTGCCGTGCGACTCGACGCCATGATGGAGAAATACCCGCCCGAACTGCTCAGTCGATTCGAGGAATTTCTCGTCGACCTGCACTCGACGATGAACGAACACCTCGAGCAGGACAACCGCTGAACAAGAAAGCCGCCCGACTCCGGAGAGTCGGGCGGCTTTTTTGTGTCGGTGACGGCTACTTGCCGAGCTTGGCCTGCAGGTCGTCGAGAACCAGGCCTGCGCCTGTCGGGCCGAGGCCCAGGAACCAGGTCTCGTCACTCACCTCGGTGGCGCGGCCTTCCTTGACTGCGTCCATGCTTGCCCACAGCGGACCGGCGACAACGGTGGTCTGACCGGTGTCTGCGGGATTTCCGTAGCTGGAGTAGAAGATTCGGTCACCCTCTGCCTCGGTGATCGTTTCCGGGCTGACCTCGACGGCCAACTCGTTGATGTTCTGGATCGCCGGGCGTGGCAGGCCGACGTCCTTCAAGATGACGCCGATGAACGACAGGTTGCCGTACAGGCGCAGCTTCCCGGACATGAAGCGAACCAGCGAGATCGTCGGCGAACCGTCGATCGACTCACGGACCTGATCCGCGTGCGTCTGGTAGTCGTTGAGAACCTGCTCGGCCTTGGTCTCCTCGCCGAGTGCGTCACCGGCAAGGAGGAAGTTCTCCTTCCACGGGAAGCCGGGGCGGATGCTGAAGACCGTCGGCGCGATTGCCGCGAGCTGCGGGTAAAGCTTGTCCTGGCGCAACTTGCTGCCGAGGATCAGATCTGGCTGCAGTGCGGTGATCGCCTCGAGGTTGAGGTTGTTGGTCGTGCCGACATCGGGGACGCCGACCAATTTGTCAGCCAGGTACGACGGCTGACCGGCGGCACTTTCCGGGCTGGCGATGCCGACCGGGGTGATCCCGAGCGATAGGACCTCGTCGAGTTCGCCACTGTCGAGGACGACGACGCGGGTCGGCTTGGCCTCGAGGGTGGTCTCGCCCAGAGCATGGGTGATGGTGCGTGGGAACTCGCCGGGCGCAGCATCGCTGCCGAGCTTCGCGGTTTCCGTGTCGGCGGTGCTGAACAGCTTGCCGCCGGTTGCGACATCAGTGTTGCCGTTTGCGTTGCCGCCGGCGTCGGAAGAACCGCAGGCCGTAGCGGCAAAAACAGTCGCCAGGGCAAGCATGGCGACCCGGACCGACGTGCGGCTCCGGAGAGTGGTGCGTGAATGCATTAGGCTACCCTACCTTCCGGCTATCGGGCTTGGTCAGAGAGGTATCCGCACCGTTGATGCCAGGTGAGCAGCGCGTCAGGTCTCGCTCAGCGGGACCGCTACGCAATTCGGACTACAGGGTGCGACCAACGTGTTAGCTTCGCGAAAGACCTGTACTGGTAAGCGAAGACGCGTGTAGTGAGGATTTCGATGACCCTGAACATTGCCGATCTGTTCGAGGCCGTTGCCGATGCGATCCCCGATCGGGTTCCCTTGATTCTGGAAGACGCGCGGTTGAACTACGCCGAACTCGAACTGCGATCGAACCGACTCGCACATCATCTGCAGTCCGTCGGCGTCGAGCCTGGGCAGCACGTCGGTATTCACATGCGTAACTGCGTCGAGTACGTCGAAGCGCTCCTGGCTTGCTTGAAGATCAGAGCAGTGCCGATCAACGTCAACTTCCGCTATACCGATGCAGAACTCCTGTACATCTACACCAACTCTCAAATGGTGGCATTACTCGTCGAAGAGGAATTCGCGCCGACGGCATTGGCCGTGGTTCCGCAGTGTCCGGAGATCTCCCACGTGCTGATCGTCGGCGACGACTATGAGAACGCCCTTGCCGCGCAGACTGATACTCGCGACTTCGGCCCGCGAAGCAACGACGACCATTTCATCATCTACACCGGCGGTACAACCGGAATGCCCAAGGGCGTGGTGTGGCGGCACGAGGACTTCTTCTTCGCCGCGCTGTCCGGAGCGAACCTCAGCGGGCCGCCGCGTCGGAGTCTCGAAGAGGTTGTGGATGCGGCCGTGGCGAACACCAATCCGACTGTGCTGCTACTAATCCCGCCGCTCATGCATGGAGCCGCGATCTATTCACTGCTCACGGCTTTCCTCATGGGAGCGCCCCGAGTGCTGACTCGCAGCTTCGATCCGACGGAAGTGCTGCGACTGGTCGAGGCCGAGAAGATCAGCGGAATCACCGTCGTCGGCGACGCGATTGCTCGGCCGATCGCCGACGCCATCGCTGCAAGCGAAGGGCGCTACGACCTTTCGACTCTCAAACTGATCGGGTCGGGTGGCGCATTGTTCTCCCCGAACCTGAAGGCAGAACTGACAACCCGATTACCGGGACTGGTGATCAAGGATGCCTTCGGTGCTTCGGAATCCGGCAACGACGGCGTCGTCGAATTCGGTGAGGACGGTTCCAAGCGCATTCGATCCAACCCCAACATGATTCTTGTCGACGACGAATTTCGTCGCATCGAACCAGGCTCGGGCGCAACCGGGTTCATCGCCAGGGCCGGCCATGTCCCCGTGGCCTACTTCGACGACCCCGCCAAGACTGCTGCAACTTTTCCTGTCGTCGACGGGGTGCGGCTGGCGGTACTCGGGGACATGGGCACGATGGAAGTCGACGGAACCATCGTGCTGCTCGGGCGCGGTTCGATGTGCATCAACTCCGGCGGCGAGAAGGTCTACCCCGAAGAAGTGGAGCAGGCACTCAAAACTCACCCGGCAGTTTTCGACGCCTTGGTAGCGGGCGCGCCCGACGCACGATTCGGTGAGAAGGTCGCCGCTGTCGTGCAGGTTCGGCCGGGGTTCGAAGATGTTGCGACGGAATCATTGTCGGAGCACTGCCGCACCCACGTGGCTGGGTACAAGATCCCCCGGTCGATCGTGCTGGTACCCAGCATCCTCCGCTCACCCAGTGGGAAGGCCGACTACCGTTGGGCTCGCGAAACCGTAGCTGGTTGTACATAATCGTGAAACACCTGCGGAAGTAGGTAGGTCGCTGACAGCTTCCATTCGCGCCCTGCTTTCAAGATTTCGATTGGAGATTTATGCCCACCAGGCAACTGACCTCGGTAGATTTCGGATTGATTGCGGCCAACGTGGAAAACCGTTCTACGGATGTTCTAACGATATTCCTGTTCGATTCAGGTAGTTCGCTACCGCTCGATAGAAAAGAGCTACTTGAACTCCTTGCTGCGCGCGCGTCGAGGATCCCGCAATTGCGATGGACTTTGACCACAGTCCCTGGTGGGTTGAATTTTCCCTACTGGATTGACTCCCAACCGTTCGATATCGACGACCACGTCGAAGATAATGTTGAAATTTCGACGTGGAAAGGTGTTTTCGAATACTCTGCCGAGTTGGCGGCGCGGTTTGTAGATCCTTACCAATGTCTGTGGCGTCTGCACGTAATTCGAGGTGTTCGCGATGCGCCTGGAGTGCAGGGGGAAGCAACGGTAGTGATTCTCAAGGCCTCCCATGCTCTGGGGGACGGACGGATGTACAACGAAATCGTTCACGATCTGTTTTCGACGAAGCAATTACCCGACTTTGTTCCGCAACTGACAACGCTCAACCCGTGGTGGTCGTCCGTCAAGGGAATTATTGGAACGCCGCGTAAGTATGTCCGCGCATTAAGGGCTCTGCCGGAGTCCCGGAAGTACGACGCGCCGGATTCAGGTGGTGGCGCTGTGACCTTCACCGGCGAGCGTTCGGCAACGGCGGTGATGCTCGATTTGGCACTGATTCGAGAGGCCAAGAAAGAATGGCCAGGAGTTACGGTGACTGCCATTGCCCAGACAGTGATCTCGTTGTCTTTGGAAGAATATTTCGGTGAGAAGAGTCCGCGATCGATGCAAGTAATGTCCGGGGCGCCCATGGGCGCCGCAGTGCGCGGACAAAATCACATGGGCTGCTATCACATCGCCTTGGCGTTGGGCACAGTAGACATCGAGGAGCGACTTCTCGCCATCACCAAGAACAACAACCACGCCAAAGCGGGATATCTCGACGCATATCGAGCCGTACGCGCACTGCAATACGAACTTCCGGCAATTGCGATCAAATCTGAATTGTCCGCGGATCCCAAACTGGGAACTGTCGCGAGCAGTGTCAACCGTGGTCCCGCTGTCATGACACTCGGAACCTCGAAGATCCTGTCGACCGTGTCTTTCCCATACGTGTCACCGAGGAGTCCCTTCAATCACGGGATCTATTCGGTGGGTGACGTGCTCGCTATCTCGGTGCTCAGCGGATCCCCGGACAGTGGTGACATCGACAACTACGCGACAGTTCTCGAGAGGAACTCAGCCCGGGTTCTGGCATGCCTCGCGGAGCGAAGTACTACAGCCAGGGCTCGATCGGCTTCTTCACCCACATGATCTTCTCGTCCGGATGCTCACGCCGAGCTTCGGGACGGTCAGGGTTAGCGGCTGCCCACACAGCTTTCTCGTCGAGCAGTCCGGCCGCGATGGTCCAGGTCTCCCGCGTGCTCGGCGGATTGGCGCCGGCCGCACGTGCGAGTTTGCGCAGTCGATCGTCGGGCATCTCGAGCAACTCTGCGCTACTGATATCGCGATCCCAGGCGAACTTGGCCAGGCCGACGGCTTTCTCGCGTCGGCTACGGCTCGCCATGTCGTTGTGCGCAAAGTCTGGTTGGGATGCCACGGCTTCACCTTATCGTCAACGCAATCGAGGCCCTCCCGCGTGAGCGGAAGGGCCTCGATTGCTGTTCTTCACTGTCGGGGTGGCGGGATTTGAACCCACGACCTCTTCGTCCCGAACGAAGCGCGCTACCAAGCTGCGCCACACCCCGTGTCGAACCTCGGTTAGCTTACATTACCGAGTCGACTGCCATTAAATCCGCAGGTCAGTTGCGTAGAACCGACGCTGGAGACTCTGCGGAACTGTGTGCGGAGACGTGCTCCGGTTCGCGCCTGGTGGCCGGAACCAGAGTCAACAGAGTTGCCTCGGGGCGGCAGCAGAAGCGCGCCGGCGCCCACGGCGAAGTGCCGATGCCCGCGGAGACGTGCAGCTGGGTGTGCGCGCCCCACTTCGACGGCCCCTTGACCCGGGATCGATCGATCTGGCAGTTGGTGACCAACGCGCCGTAGAACGGAAGGCACAGCTGACCACCGTGCGTGTGGCCGGCGAGCACAAGGTCGTAACCGTCGTCGGCGAACCGATCGAGAACTCGAGGTTCGGGCGAGTGCGTCAGACCAAGCTTGAGCTGGGCGACGGGATTGGGTGTTCCGGCGACGGTGTCGTAGCGATCACGCTTCAGGTGCGGATCGTCGACTCCGGCCGCTGCGATGCGAATACCGGCCACTTCGAGTTCGCGGCGCACGTGGGTCATGTCCAGCCATCCACGTTCGGTGAACGCGGCCCGCAGATCGCCCCAGGGGAGGGGATCCCCGGTGATGCGCTTGTCCTTGTTGAAGATGTAGCTCAGTGGGTTCTTCGGTTTCGGAGCGAAGTAGTCGTTGCTGCCGAAGACGAACAGACCCGGCCGAGCCAACAGATCACCGAGCGCCTGGACCACTGCCGGGACGCTGCGCTGATGCGACAAGTTGTCGCCGGTGTTGACCACGAGGTCGGGGTCGAGGCCTTCGAGCTCACGCAACCAATTCTGTTTCAACCGTTGGTTCGGCATCATGTGCAGGTCGCTGAGATGGAGGACCCGCAGCGACGACGAACCGGGCGCCAGGACTGGCATCGTCACCTCACGCAGTGCAAATGCATTGCGTTCGATGCCGGATGCGTACCCGATCCCTAGTGCAGCGGCGCCCGCGGCACCAAGTGCGGTGCGGGTCAGATTGGTGCGGAACTGGGAAGACACCTCTCAAGGATACGGGTGTGGCGTTCTTCTGCGTCGCTCTCGCCGCCTTTTACAGCTATTCCACAGAGAATTGTGTCCGGGCGGAGGTAACTATCGGCACGCTCGAAACGCCGAGCGCGTAACGTTTCCACCATGTCCGACACGACACCATCGCTCAAAGCCACCCTCCGAACCGACATGGTTGCATCCATGAAGGCGAAGGATCCGCTACGTACAGCCACCCTTCGGATGCTCATGGCAGCCATCCAGACCGAAGAGGTGGCCGGTAAGGAAGCACGAGTCCTCACCGACGAAGAAATCATCAAAGTCCTTGCAAAGGAATCGAAGAAGCGCGGCGAATCGGCCGAGATCTACACCGAGAACGGCCGCGGTGAGCTTGCCGCGAAAGAGCGCGCCGAAGCTCAGATCATCGACGAGTACCTGCCGACGCCGTTGACCGACGCCGAGCTTGTCGACGTCGTCGACACCGCCCTCGCTCAGGTGTCCGAGGAGCTCGGTGAGCGTCCGGGAATGCGTCAGATGGGCCAGGTCATCAAGGCCGCCAGCGCGCTGGCCAAGGGCAAGGCCGATGGCGCCCGTATCTCTGCAGCAGTGAAGTCCCGCCTGTAGAAAGCGCGCCACCAGAATCGAAAACGGCCGCGATCTCCGAGTCACTCGGAGATCGCGGCCGTTCTTGTTTTCAGAGCCGTCAGTTTTCAGGGCCGTCAGTTCGGCGGGGTCCCCGCGGGCGGTGCGGGTTCACCTCCGGGCGGAGTCGCATCCGGGGGAGTCGCGCCCGGTACCGGAGCTGCTGGAGCTGCCGGGGATGCGGGTGCTGCCGGAGCCCTCACGGAACCGTCACTGATGTAGATCGTGACGGTCGAACCCGGGATCGCGGACCCGGACGGCGAAACTCCGGTGACCGTTCCCGCGCGTGCTCCGGACGCCGTCGTCACGGAATTGACCGTGAATCCGGACGCCTGCAACCGCGACGTCGCCGCCGACTGGCTCAGGCCGACAACCTCGGGAACCTGGCCGTTCTGCGATCCCCGTGCGTACTTCTCGTCGATCGGAGGCAGCGAGGTGGGCCCGAAGTTGTTGGCGACCGGGTTCATTGCCGCGAACCAGGATCTCGCCGGTTCGGTACCGCCGTACAGGTTGCCGCTGTAGCAGGGGCGCAGCGGGCTCGAGCAGATCTCTCCCGGCGTCGGGGAGTCGCCGAAGATGTAGACGGCAGCAGCGAGGTTGTTGGTGAAGCCGAGGAACGCCGAGGACTTGTGGGTCTCGGTGGTACCCGTCTTGCCCGACATCGGCAGGCTCCATCCGGCGCTGCTTGCAGCTCCGGCAGACGTACCGGCGCCGACGTCGTCACGGCTCATGGCGTTGGCGAGTGTGTCTGCCAAGCCGGGCTCGACAACCTGCTCACAGCCCTGCTCGGTGACGGCCACAGGCTTGCCGTAGCGGTCGAAGACCGAATCGATGGGACTCGGCGGGCACCACTTGCCGTGCGAGGCGAGAGTGGCCGCGACGTTGGAGAGTTCGAGTGGGTTGATCCAGGTGGGACCGAGGGTGAACGAACCGAGGTTCTGTTCCTTCTGGAAGTCGGCCATGCTGCGCTCGTCGAAGCCCGAGGTGTTGGGATCAGCGTACGAGCGCATGCCGAGACGGACGGCCATGTCGACGGTCGGCGTGACGCCGGTTGCCTCGATGAGCTTGACGAAAGCGGTGTTGGGGGACTGTGCCAGCGCGTCGGTCACGGACAGCGTCGGCGGGTAGTTGCCGGCGTTCTCCACGCAGTAAGTCGACACCGGGCAACCGGCCGCACCACCGCTACCCATGCCCTTGGCTTCGAATCGCTTGGGCACGTCGAGCGTCGCGTTGATACCGAGGCCCTTCTCCATCGCCGCAGCCGTCGTGAAGATCTTGAAGACGGAACCCGCACCGTCACCCGCAAGGGAGTACGGCTGTGCCTGGACGGTTTCGTCGGCGTCGGCATTGAGACCGTACGTGCGACTGCTGGCCATCGCGATGACCTTGTGTGAATCCTGGCCCGGCCTGATCACGTTCATCACGTTCGCGATGCCGTCGAGGTTGGCGCTCGCGTTCGCGTTCAGTCCGGCCTTGGTGGACGCCTGGACCTGCGGATCGAGAGTGGTCTTGATGAGGTAACCACCCTCGTTGATCTGGTCGCGCGTGATTCCGGCGTCCGAGAGGTACTTCAGTGCGTAGTCACAGAAGAATCCGCGATCGCCTGCAGCGATGCAGCCGCGCGGCAAGTTGTTGGGGGTTTCCAGGACGCCGAGGGGCTCTTCCTTGGCGGCGCGGAACTCGTCGGCACGATCCGGAATGTTCGTGATCATGGTGTCGAGCACGGTGTTACGACGCTCGGTCACGCCCTCGACGTTCGTGTACGGGTTCAGTGCGGAGCTGGACTGAACCATGCCGGCAAGCATCGCCGACTGGGGAACGGTCAGATCTGCGGCATCGACGCCGAAGTAGGTCTGAGCCGCGTCCTGGATGCCGAAGGATCCGTTGCCGAACGGTACGAGGTTGAGGTACCGGGTGAGGATCTCGTCTTTCGTGAGTTCCTTGTCCAGCGTCAGGGCCATCCGGATCTCGCGGATCTTTCGGGCCGGGGTGGTCTCGATGGCAGCGCGGCGCTCGGCATCCGTCTTGGCCACGACCAACAGTTGGTAGTTCTTCACATACTGCTGATCGAGTGTCGACGCGCCCTGCTGCACTTCACCGGTCGTCGTGTTGGTGAGGAAGGCACGCAGCGTTCCCTGCCAGTCGACGCCCTTGTGGTCGGGGAACCGGCGGTCCTCGATGGAGACGATCGCCAACTTCATGTTGTTGGAGATCTTCTCGCTCGGGACTTCGAAGCGTCGTTGGTCGTAGAGCCAGGCAATGGGATTGCCTGCCGCATCGACCATGGTGGACACCGCGGGGACCGTGCCTTCGACCAGTTCGGCCGAGACGTTGTCGACGGTATCGGCGGCGCGGTTGGACGCGAATCCGAATCCGCCCGCCACTGGGAACATCACCCCTGCGACCAGGACACCCGCCAATGCGGAGCTTCCGGCGAGCTTCGCCACTGTTTTTGCAATCGACACGATCTACAGAGTACGTGTGCCCACCCATTGGAACCGGTTTCAGTGTTTTGGGGGTGTTCAAAACCTTCTGAACACGCGCTTTGTACTGCCGTACCAAAAAATGCTCCCGAGCGTCTTGCGTTAGGGCCGTTCTTTACCTAAATTGTGATCAGTGTGATCGACGTAACACTCGATCACGAATGTGTCTCAGCTTTCACCGTGCTACCGCGGGGACGGCTGAGATGGTGCGCTGCTCGCCCTATGGCGACGGTCAGACTTTGTAGAGGGGACCCAGAATGTACACAGCCACCCCGAGTAGCCGTTTGGACATCGAGCAGGCCGAGGCACGAATTGCCTGGGTAACTAAGGCACGATGCCGCGAGGTCGACCCCGACCAGCTTTTTGTTCGTGGCGCCGCGCAGCGCAAGGCGGCCACCATCTGCCGTCACTGCCCGGTCCTCATGCAGTGCGGAGCAGATGCTCTCGACAATCGTGTCGAGTTCGGTGTGTGGGGCGGAATGACCGAGCGTCAGCGCCGTGCACTGCTCAAGCAGCACCCCGACGTCGACTCCTGGTCCGAGTTCTTCGAAGACCAGCGCCAGCATCACTCAGCAGTCTGATCCAGGCCGATCGGGGGGATCAGCCCTTACGAGTGAGCTGATCCCCCACCGCGCGCAGCGCCTCGAGGTCCGAGACCTCGAACGGTAGCGACGGAACACCGATCAGCGGCACCCTCGGGTGAGCTGCGGTGAATCGACTCAGCAAGGCGATCTCCCGCTTCGCGATCACTGCCCGATGGGCATGGATGCGGAGAACGGCTGCGGTGAGGGCTTCGGCCTCGGTCGCACTTTCCTTCGCTTCCAGTTTGTCGGCGGCGGTCACCGCATGATCGGCAGGCAGAGCCGTCAATGTCGGGTGCGTGCGGTTGAGAACCAGACCGGCCAACGGCATGGAGTCGCCCGCAAGGCGATCGACGAAGAACGCCGCCTCGCGCAGAGCGTCGGGTTCGGCCGCTGCGATCACCAGGAAATGAGTCCCCGGCTGACGTAGCAACTCGTAGGTCTTCGTTGCGCGTTCACGGAAACCGCCGAACATCGAGTCGAGCGACTGCACGAATGCCGATGCATCCGAAAGCATTTGGCTTCCCACGATGGTGGAGACACCCTTCAGTGCCAATCCCATCGCGCCGGCGACGAGCCTGGTCAGGCCACGGCCGGGTGCGGAGAGCAGCCGGATCATCCGTCCGTCGAGGAATGTGCCGAGCCTCTGCGGGGCGTCGAGGAAGTCGAGCGCATTGCGCGACGGCGGGGTATCGACGATCACCAGATCCCACGCGTCGTTCGACGCCAGCTGCCCCAACTTCTCCATCGCCATGTACTCCTGCGTTCCGGAGAACGATGTGGCAACGGTTTGATAGAAGGGATTCGCCAGGATCTGCTCGGCCTTCTCAGGGCTCGAATGCTCGATGACCATCTCGTCGAAAGTCCGACGCATGTTCAGCATCATTGCGTGCAGTTCGCCCGTGGCCTCGGGACCCAGCTTCACCGGCTGCGGAGTGTTGTCGAGTTCGGCCACACCCAGGGCCTGTGCGAGGCGGCGGGCCGGATCGATGGTGAGGACGACTACGCGTCGGCCCTCTTCGGCTGCACGCAACGCCAGCGACGCGGCCGTCGTGGTCTTGCCGACGCCGCCTGCGCCGCAACACACCACGATTCGGGCTGTCGGGTCCTTGATGATCGCCGAAATATCGAGGGCTGGAGCTGCGCGTCGGCCGGTCCTGGAACTGCCGACCGTCACGTTCTCGGTGGTCTCGGTCATCACACGCCCTGTTCCGTGAGGTATTCGGCAAGCTCGTACAGCCCGCCGAGATCGACGCCGTCGGCGAGTGCGGGAAGTTGCACCCGAGCCCCGTCGATCTCGCGGAGCTTCTCGGCGCTGGATTCTTGAGCTTCGAGCACCGACGCGTGCTCGATCGTCTCGGTGAGCAGGCCTGCGAAGTCGTCGTCGGACAGATCGATGCCGACGTCCGAGAGTGTCGACCGGATCGAAGCCGCGTCGATATCGCCGGCAGCGGCACCGGAGAGTTGGTCTTCGGGCAAGAACCTCGGGCTGGCGCGGTTGACGATGATGGCACCGAGGTTGAGGTCGTCGCGCGCCAGTTCTGCGGCGGCGTCGGCAGTTTCCTGAACGGGCAGCGCTTCGAGAAGTGCAACCAGATGTACGACGGTCTCCGGCGAGTGCAGCAGCCGAACGACGCCTTCACTCTGGGAGTGCACCGGGCCGCCCTTGGCGAGATCGGCCATCGCCTTGGTGACGTCGAGGAAGCTGCCGATTCGTCCGGTCGGGGGAGCGTCGACGACAACGGCGTCGTACACGCGTTTGCCGGTTCGATCGGTGCGGATGACGCACTCCTTGATCTTGCCGGTGAGCAGAACGTCGCGAAGGCCGGGAGCGATGGTGGTGGCGAATTCGATGGCGCCGAACTTACGCATTGCCCGGCCGGCGAAGCCGAGGTTGTAGAACATTTCGAGGTATTCGAGGAACGCGGTCTCGATGTCGACGGCCAGAGCCATCACTTCACCGCCACCTTCGGCGGCCGCGACCTTGGTCTCCTGCGGTGGAAGCGGCGGTACGTCGAAGAGCTGCGCGATTCCCTGGCGGCCCTCGACCTCCACGAGGAGAACGCGCTTGCCGCCCTCGGCCAACGCGAGCGCCAACGCGGCGGCAACCGTGGACTTACCGGTTCCGCCTTTACCCGACACAAAGTGCAGGCGGGCCTTCGTCGCAGACTCGGGCCAGGTCCTGCTCAGCTCATCTTGGGATGCAACCACACCGCGAGCCTATAAGTCTGGGGCCGAAGATGTACGCGGGATAGGCTCACCGCATGAGCGAAATAACTTCCTGGGAATACACCGTGACTCCGTTGCTGGTCCACAATCCGAAGGCAATTCTCGACAACTGGGGTGTCGACGGCTGGGAACTCGTGGCAGTCCTGCCGAGCGCGTCGGGCGAGCAGCACGTCGCGTACATGAAGCGTCCGAAGGGCTGAATCACATGGCAGAGGCAACACAGACCTGGTCGGAGCGTCTCGCCGAACTGGGCATCGCACTTCCCGCCGTCGCGGCACCCGTTGCTGCGTACGTTCCCGCGGTTCGCAGCGGCAACCACGTGTACACGTCGGGTCAGCTCCCGTTCGTCGACGGAAAACTGGCGCTGACCGGCAAGCTCGGTGCGGGCGTGTCGGATGAGGACGCCAAGGCCGCGGCGCGTACCTGCGCGCTCAACGCTCTTGCTGCCATCGACGCCCTGGTCGGCATCGACAACGTCGTTCGCGTTGTCAAGGTTGTCGGCTTCGTGGCATCCGCCGAAGGATTCACCGGTCAGCCCGGCGTGATCAACGGCGCTTCCGAATTCCTCGGTGAGGTGCTCGGCGACGCCGGTATCCATGCTCGTTCGGCAGTCGGCGTGGCAGAGCTTCCCCTCGGCTCTCCGGTCGAGGTGGAACTGATCGTCGAAGTTCGCTGATGTCGACGGTCCATCCCGCCTACGCGCAGCTTCGCCGCGTCACCGACATCGCTTCGGTCTTGCTCGAGAACAATCCGGGCATGATGACGCTGGACGGTACGAACACCTGGATTCTGCATGCTCCCGGCAGCGTCGAGTGTGTAGTCGTCGATCCAGGCGACAACGACGAGGAACACCTGCAACGTGTCGCTGGTATCGGTCCGGTTGCGCTGACCTTGATCACGCACCGGCACTACGACCACACCGGCGGGGTGGACCGTTTCCATGAATTGACCTCGGCTCCCGTGCGTTCCGTCGACCCCACTTTTCTGCGCGGGGGTGCTTCGGCGCTTGTCGACGGTGAAGTGATCGAGGTGGCGGGTCTGAAGCTGCGGATCCTCGCGACTCCGGGACACACCGCTGACTCGGTGTCGATAGTCATCGAGAACGATGCGAGCGTGCTGACGGGCGACACCATTCTCGGCCGCGGCACAGCAGTTCTGGACGACTCCGACGGCGATCTGGGGGATTACCTCACATCACTGCGGTCGTTGGCCGCACTCGGCGAAGGACTGACGGTTCTTCCCGGGCACGGTCCGGACCTGCCCGATCTGCAGGCGATTTCGCAGCAGTACCTTGCCCACCGCGAGGAGCGTCTAGCCCAGGTGCGGGACGCTCTGACGACGTTGGGGGAGTCGGCATCGGTGCGCGAGGTTATCGAGCACGTCTACTCCGACGTGGACCCGAAGCTGTGGCCGGTGGCGGAGAAATCCGTCAACGTGCAGTTGGCGTATCTGCGCCGCTGAGGCGCTCGGCGCCGACATTCTGCGCCGCTGAGGCGCTCGGCGCCGACATGAGGAGCTGAGTTGTGTAGCCGAACTGCCGCCATCTATGCCGATCGAGGTATAGCTGGCGGCAGTTTTTGCATTTGTTTGATATGGGTCACGGGCCAATAGTTAGTCCATGACCTCACAATGCGACGGATGGATCCGCAATTACGTGGACGGCTCCTATGTCGAACCCGACGAGTCGTCGAGCTTCGATCAGGTCGACCCAGCAACGGGCCGTGTTCTCGCCCGGGTCCACGAGGCCGACAAGGCCCTGGTCGATCGGGCCGTGACCTCTGCCAGACGTGCTCTGGACAACGGTTGGGCCGATACGCCGGTCCGCGAGCGGACGGCTCTGCTGCGACGCGCCGCCGACCGGATCGAGGAGCGATTCGAAGAGTTCGTCGCCGCAGAAATGGCGGACACCGGCAAGCCGATCACACAGGCACGCGAACTCGACGTCGCGCGCGCCCTGACGAACTTCCGCACTTTCGCCGACATCGTCGCCGCGGCCGGACAGGAATCGTTTGTCACGGATCTCGCGGGTGGCAAGCAGGCGCTGAACTACGCGATCCGCAAGCCGCTCGGCGTGGTCGCCGTGATCGTTCCCTGGAACCTGCCGCTGCTTCTCCTGACCTGGAAGGTTGCGCCCGCGCTCGCGTGCGGAAACTCCGTGGTGGTCAAGCCCTCCGAGGAAACCCCAGCGACGGCGTCGTTGCTTGCCGAGGTACTCGAAGAAGTCGGCCTGCCTGCCGGTGTCTACAACGTCGTCCACGGGTTCGGTGCGAACTCCGCCGGCGAGTTCCTCACCACGCACCCCGGCATCGACGGTGTCACCTTCACCGGATCTTCGGCAACCGGTTCGCATGTCATGAAAACCGTTGCGCCGCGAGTCCGTCCGGTCTCGTTCGAACTCGGTGGCAAGAACGCCGCGATCGTCTTCGACGACGTCGACATCGACGAAGCGTTGACGGGTCTGACCAAGTCGGTGTTCACCAACACCGGCCAGGTCTGCCTGTGCACCGAGCGGGTGTACGTGCACCGCAGCATTTTCGACGACATCGCCGGTGGACTCGTCGAGCGGGCAGCAGGATTGCGTCTGGGCGACCCGACGCTCGATGCAACGACGACCGGACCGCTCATTTCGCAGGCGCACCGGAAGAAGGTTCTCGACTACTTCGAGATCGCCGAGCAGGAAGGCGCGAAAGTGCTGACCGGCGGCGGTATTCCGGACCTCGGACAGGAACTGTCGGGCGGATCGTGGATCGAACCCACCCTGTGGACTGGCTTGACCAACAAGGATCGCGTCGTGCGCGAGGAGATCTTCGGACCCGTCGCAGCACTCATTCCGTTCGATACCGAGGCAGAAGCGATCGCCTTGGCAAACGACACCGAGTACGGCTTGGCGGCCTCCGTGTGGACCAACGACCTGCGCCGTGGACACCGCGTCGCGCAGAAGATGAACGTCGGAATCTCCTGGGTCAACACGTGGTTCACCCGTGAACTGCGATCTCCCTTCGGCGGCATGGGCCTGTCCGGCATCGGACGTGAGGGTGGCGAGTCCTCGCTGCACTTCTACACCGAACCGACGAATGTATGTGTGCAACTGTGAACATCGAAACCGCAAAAGTTTTCCAGAAATGAGCGAGGCGTGATGACAGCCCCCGAAGACACCGTATCCGCGCTCGCGCGTCGCCTCGACGACGCTGCGCAGACTCGCACCGACACCCCGAGCCTCGCCGACGAATACACCATCGACATCGACGAGGCCTACCGGATTCAGAACGAACTCCTCGAACGACGAACCAGCCGTGGCGAATCGATTGTGGGTATCAAGCTCGGCTTCACAAGCCAAGCGAAGATGGCGCAGATGGGTGTCTCCGAAGTGATCGTCGGTCAGTTGACCGACGCGATGTGCGTGAGCAACGGCGGCGAAGTCGATCTGAGGAAGTTCATTCATCCCAAGATCGAACCCGAAGTGGCATACCGTCTGTCGAAGGACGTCGATCTCGACGATCCGAACGTCGACATCGAAACCTGCGTCGATGCACTGGCTCCTGCAATGGAGATCATCGACTCGCGCTATCGCGACTTCCGCTTCACCTACACCGACGTCGTCGCTGACAACACCAGCGCTGCCGGGTATGTGATCGGGCGGTGGCTGCCGCTACAGAACGTCGAAGACCGTTCCGTACGTATGGAGGTCGGCGGCGAGACGGTAGTCGGTTCCACGTCGGCCATTCTCGGCGATCCGGCGCGCGCTTTGCATGCACTGCTCGACATCGCCCGCCGACGCCGAATTCCGTTGCGCGCCGGTCAGGTAATTCTGGCCGGTGCCGCCACAGCAGCTGTGCGACTCGACGAGGGCGTCGCACAGTGCACGATCGACGGACTCGGAACCGTCACGGTGAAAGGCGTGAAGCGATGAGTGGGGCGCAGGTCATCGAGAAGCTGGCGAAGCCGCGCGGAAAGTTCCCCCACGTCAAGGTGGTCGGCGATTTCGTCTATGTCTCCGGGACCAGTTCGCGTCGACCCGACAACACGTTTGTCGGCGTCGAGGTCGACGAGATGGGGACGACGGTGCTCGACATTCGGGCGCAGACGCGTGCCGTCATCGAAAACATCGCGGCAATCCTCGCCGAAGTGGGTGGAGAACTCAGTGATCTGGTTCAGGTCACCTCCTACCTGGTGTCCATGAACGACTTCGGTGGATACAACGAGGTGTACGCCGAACTGTTCGACGAAAACGGTCCGACGAGAACGACTGTGGCTGTTCACCAACTGCCCCACCCGCATCTGCTCATCGAAATTTCCGGCGTGGCGTACGTGCCCGCCTCCAAGCGCTCAGCGTCCGAAGATACGGAGAATGCATCATGACCACGATTCCTCCCGTCATCGACTTCAAGAAGTGGATCGACGACAACCGCCACCTGCTGCAGCCGCCTGTCAACAATCAGACGATGGCGCTCGGAGACGACTTCATCGTGCAGGTCGTCGGCGGACCGAACCAGCGGACCGACTACCACCTCGATCCGTACGAGGAGTGGTTCTACCAGCTCGAAGGCGACATCCACGTCAACGTCATGACCGAGGACGGTCCTCAGCGTGTCGACATTCGTGAGGGCGAAACCTGGTTGCTGCCGGGAGACATTCCGCATTCGCCGCAGCGTCCCACGGCGGGCTCCATCGGCCTGGTCATCGAACGCGTCCGCAAGGAAGGCACGCTCGAGAAGTTCCAGTGGTACTGCCTCGAATGCGATCACAAGATTCACGAGGTCGAACTTCAGGTGCGCGACATCGTGGCCGACCTTCCGCCGGTGTTCGTCAAGTTCTACGAGAGCGAAGAAGCCCGCACGTGTGACAAGTGCGGCACGCTCCATCCCGGCAAGGGCTGAGTGATGAGCAACCTGATCGACATCCACACCCACTACGTGCCCAACGGGTGGCCGGATCTGACCGAAGACGCGGGGCCGCAAGCGCCGTGGCTGAAGGTCGAGTCGGAGACCGAAGCCATGATCATGATGGGCACCAAGGAGTTCCGCCGCATCCAGTCCGATGCCTGGGACGCCGAGGTGCGGCTTCGGGACATGGATGCCGACGGCGTGCACACGCAGGTCGTCTCGCCGACGCCGGCATTCTTCAATTACGGCCGAAGCGGCGAGCAGGCAAGTCGCATCGCACGGATCTTCAACGACCTCGCGCTCGAGATCGTGGAGCCGGCGAAGGATCGGTTGATTCCGTTCTGCCAGGTGCCTCTGCAAGACACCGACGCAGCGTGCCGTGAGCTCGAGCGGTGCATCGCGAACGGGCACCGCGGTGTCGAGATCGGCAATCATGTGGGCGATCTGGACCTCGACAGTGAGGGCGTGGTGACGTTTCTCCAGCACTGTGCGTCGCTTGACGTGCCGGTATTCGTGCACCCGTGGGACATGGCCAACTCTCCGCGCCTCGATCGCTGGATGGCGCAGTGGCTCACCGCGATGCCGGCCGAAACGCATCTGTCGATACTCGCGCTGATTCTCGGTGGGGTGTTCGACAAGATCGACGATCGTCTCAAGATCGGATTTGCGCACGGTGGTGGATCTTTCGCGTTCTGGTTGGGCCGGATGGAAAACGCCTGGCACGGCCGCAACGACATCATCGGTACGTCGGAGTTCCCGCCTTCGCATTACCTGGGTAGGTTCTACGTGGATTCCGTCGTCTTCGACGAGCGCGCACTGCGACTGCTGGTGGACACGGTGGGGGTGGACCGTGTGATGGTGGGTAGTGATTACCCGTACCCCTTGGGGGAGCGTCCGGTCGGTGAGGTGGTTCGCAAGAGTGAGTTCTTGGACGATACTGCGCGCCAACTGATTTCGCGGGGGAATGCCGAACGCTTCCTGGGTCTCGTCTGAGACCCCGGCTATACCCTTTCCGGTATGGCGGACGGTGATTTCGGCATTTGTGAGTCATGTCTCGAGCGAGCACAATTCCAAACACAACGATCGACGACGCTCGTGATGCCGACAATCCCGAAGACGGGGTCGGTGACTACAGATTTCATCGTCCGCCTGCCCCATCCAATCGATAGGTTCCGCGATGTCAGACAAGATATCCAACAGCACAACGAGTGACGGAAAGCCGTTGCCGGAGAAAGCTGCCCGTAGCCGAGTTGCCATGGCAACTCTGGCCGGCACAACTCTCGAATGGTACGACTTCTTCCTCTACGGCACAGCCGCCGCGCTGATCTTCAACAAACAATTCTTTCCGAGCCTGAGCCCCACGGCCGGCACGCTGGCTGCCTTCAGCACCTTCGCCGTCGGATTCATCGCACGGCCGGTAGGTGGGCTCGTGTTCGGGCACTTCGGTGACCGGATCGGGCGCAAGGCCACACTCGTGGTCTCCCTGGTGATGATGGGCGTCGGGTCCACACTCATCGGCCTCATCCCGAACTACGATTCCATCGGATTCTGGGCGCCCGTCCTCCTGGTGGCCATGCGCGTCGTTCAGGGCATCGGTCTGGGCGGTGAAGGCGCCGGTGCGACACTCATGTCGATGGAGCACGCGCCGGCAGGGCAGAAGAATCGTTATGCAGGTTTCCCGCAGATGGGCACACCCGCCGGACTGGTTCTCGCCAACGGCATCTTCCTGACGACCAACGCCGTGATGTCGGACTCGGCATTCGCTTCGTGGGGTTGGCGAATCCCGTTCCTGCTCAGCTTCGTTCTGGTGGCGATCGGTCTGGTGATTCGCCTGCGCGTCACCGAGTCGCCGTCATTCGCCGGGATCATGGAGAAGGGCGAAATAGTCCGCTTCCCGCTGCGTGAGTCGCTCAAGGTCGGCTTCCCCCGTTTGTCTCTCACGCTTGCCGCGTGCTTGGCGAACTCCGCCGTGGCGTACGCCTTCATGGTGTTCACCCTGTCGTACGGAACTCAACATCTGGGCTACGACAAGCAATTCCTGGTGCTCAGCGTGACCGCGGCCGCAGTCCTGTGGTTCCTTTCCATCCCGTTCTGGACCAAGATCGCTGACAAGTACGGGCGTCGACACATGTTCATCGGCGGATCAGCCGCAATCCTGTTGTGGTGCATCGTGTTCTTCCCGCTACTGAACACCGAGAACAAAGTGGTCGCTGTCATCGCGTTCCTGGGTATGGGTCTGATCGTGCCGGTCACCCACTGCGTTCAGGGCAGCATCATCGCCGATACCTTCCCGGCCAAGGTCCGCTACTCCGGTTCGTCTCTGATCCTTCAGAGTGGTGCGATTCTCGGCGGTGGACTGGCGCCGATGATCGCCACCGCACTGCTGGACGCCACCGGGTCTTCGGTAGGCGTCACCTGGTACCTCGCCTCGATATGCACAATCAGCCTGGTCGGCGCCATCGCACTGTTCAAGATTGTCCCCGATTCGTCGCGGGGCTTGGAACACGAGGAGATTCGCGTCTCCGAAAACGCCTGAGTACTGGATTGATCCGACATCGGCCCGTTCCCCCTCGCGGGGAACGGGCCGATCGGCGTTTCACGGTCGCATGAGCTCAGCTGCAAAGGACTCCAGCGTCGCGATCAGGGCCTGTGCGGACGGGCTCGACGTGCGAGTCGCCGAGGAAGTGATGCCGACGCTGTGCCCGATCGGATCGAGTGTGATGGACAGGGTGGTCAAGCGCGCGTCGTCGCGGGGGATGAGGCTCGGTAGGACCGCGATCATGTCGGTCTCGACCAGCAGCTGGCGCACGGTGAGGAAAGAGGTTGCCTCGACGCGGTTTTCGGGCAACGGCAGGCCGTTACGGGCGAAGAACTCCTCGAGCTCGCGGCGGAGCACTGTCTCGACCCCGGGAAGGATCCAGGGGAAGCCGCGTAGTTCTTCGAGTTGGACGTCCTCGCGGTGAGCGAGCGGGTGATCCACGCGGGTGACGAGTTCGACGGACTCCGCGTAGAGGTTCCGTCTTATCGCGGTGTCATCGGTAGGTGAGGTGAGCCGGCCGACGATCAGATCGATTCGGCCCGCTTCCAGATCGGTGAGCAACTGTTCGGGCGTGCCTTCGCGCACGATGACGGTGAGCAGCGGGTGGTGAACCTTCAGGCGCGCGATAGCGCCGGGAAGCAGCACGTTGGATCCGGCGAGATGTGTTCCCACGATGACGGTTCCGCGATTGGCGTCGGCAAGTTCGACGACGTGCCGCCCGGCTTCGGTCAGCTGCGCGATCACGGCCCGCGCATGAGTTGTGAAGGCATCGCCGAAAATGGTCGGGGTGATTCCGCGTGGCCCGCGGTCGAAGAGCGAGACACCGAGAATGGACTCGATGTCGTGCAGACTGCGGGTCGCGACGGGTTGTGTGATGTGAAGTGCGGCAGCGGCGCCGACCACGCTGCCCTGACGGCTCAATGCGTCGACGAGCAGGAGATGGCGGAGTTTGAGTCGCCCGTCGAGGAGCTTGGGCATGTCCATGGAGCAATCCTAGACGGGATTGCCGCGAGTGGGTAGGCGCCCGAAGTTGCTCAGAAGAAGGTGATTCCGATCGGTTGGGCCGAGGTGTACTTCTCCCAGGTTTCGCTGCTGTCCGGACTTCCCGTGTGCGCAAACGACGTCCAGTGCCGGCGTATCCGACGGCCCAGTGCGTCGATGCTCTGCCAGTCGCTGCTGCCCAGCATCGGTGAGCTCTTCCAGGACTGCTCGGTTCCCAACATGAAGGGCAGTTCGATGCAGTGAGTGGCTCCGAAGACGTCGTCCGTCGGTGCCCAGTCGAAGCGATACGTGTACACCGACGCGCCGGCCGCTGTGAAGGCGTCGGCCAGCTCCATCGCCGGTTCGGCAAACATGTTCTGTGTCAGTGCCTTTTCGGCGACGCGTTCGGGATCGGGTACTCCCGCCACGTCGCGCACGAAAGCGGATCCCTCGTCGCGGGTGTATCCCACGATGACGTCCGGCGCTGTTTCGAAAGTTCGGATCACCGGATCCAGTTCGGAAATCGGTGCGAAGGGCGGTTGCACGACATTGGGGGACCGCCGGCTGAACTCGATTGCGGTGCTGCGGAATGCGTCGAGAATGCGGGAGAGTGGCGCGGTCCGAGGATCTCCGTCGAGCAGTCGGGCAAATGCTTCACCGTTCTCGATCGCGGCAGCCTGCGTGAAATTGAGGTCCGGCCGTGGGGTGCTCTGCAGAATTGCTCGATGGAAAAGAGTTCGAGAGTTGTTACTGCTCAACAGATTCACAATCGAATGAGCGCCGGCCGACTGCCCGAACACGGTGACCGAGTCTGGGTCGCCGCCGAATGCCTCGACGTTCTCGCGCACCCACTCGAGCGCTGCGATCTGATCGTGGACCCCGAGATTGCCTTCGCTGACGCCGTCGAGGAGGAGGTATCCGAGCACGCCGACGCGGTAGTTGACCGACACCACGACGACGTCGCCCTCGGCTGACAAAGCGTGGCCGTCGTACCAGGGGAGGGAGCCGCCGCCACTGGAGTAGCCGCCACCGTGAAGCCAGACCATCACCGGGCGATGACCGGTCGGCGACGGGGTTGTGACGGTGACGGTGAAGCTGTCCTCGCTCTGCTCCGGTTCGGGGAGCGGTGTCCCCATGATGCGCTCGAGTCGTGAAGGTGGTTGGGGGAAGACCGTTCCAAGCGCTGTGGCGTCGAAGACGTCGGAGAACGGTCCCGCCGGCCGCGGCTTCTCGAAGCGCAGTGCGCGGGCGTAGGGGATCGCACCGAAGTAGTAGGAACCGTCACGCTTTAGGCCGCGGATCTTCCCCGAAGCTGTGGATGCGATCACCGTCTCGGACGAGGGCATGGGTTCCTTTCCTCTTGTGCATACCTTTTCGAGCATGCCAGGTGCATGCCGCGGCACAAATGCCTTTGTGGTCGTGCGGTATGCGTTACGGCGTGAGTGCCTGTACCAGTCGATCTTCGAGTCGCGTCGTCACTCGGCTGTATACGGCACCGTCGTCCAGGGCTCGGGACATCACTATTGCGCCTTGGATTCCGGCCACGGCTTCTTCGGCGAGTCCGGTGGAATCTTCGGCGCCGACGAGTGCCGCCTCGAGAGCTGCGGTCCATTCATCGAAGTAGGTTCGCACCTTGGCGCCGAAGCGGTTTCGCTCTTCACCGAGTGCAAATGCGCCGAACAGGCAAATGCGTTGCCCTGACCGAAAGTAGTCGGCGACGGTAGCGAACATGCTCTCGATGCGCTGCCGCGGTGGAACCGACTCTGCTCGAAGCGGTTCGAAGACTTCGGTGCGAAACCATCCGTCGACCTCGTCGAGTACGGCCTCGGCCATCTCTTCCTTTCCTCGCGGAAAGAAGTTGTAGAGACTGCCTTTGCCCAAACCGGTGTGTTCGGTGATGACGGCCAGGCTTGCTCCGTCGAACCCGTAGGTTCGAAACACGTTCGCGAGGGCGGGGATCGTGTCCGAGCGTTCAGCTACCTGTCTGGCCATGGATTCATCCTTTCATCACAGACCCAACTCGCTCAGGCCCGGATGATCGTGCGGGCGTGGTCCGGTCGAATCCCAGAAGAACTTTCGCTCGGACTCCGCGATGGGGACGTCGTTGATGCTGGCATGACGGTGGTGCATGAGGCCGTCCGCGTCGAATTCCCAGTTCTCGTTGCCGTAGGAGCGGAACCACTGCCCATCGTGATCGTGCCACTCGTACGCGAATCGCACGGCGATGCGGTCGTCGCCGTGTGCCCACAACTCTTTGATCAACCGGTAGTCCAGCTCGCGGGTCCACTTCTCGGTCAGAAGTTCGACGATTTCGGATCGGCCGGTGACGAACGTCGACCGATTACGCCACCAACTGTCCGGCGTGTAGGCCAGCGACACCTTGTGCGGATCGCGTGAGTTCCATCCGTCCTCGGCGAGGCGGACCTTCTGGACGGCGGTTTCGTGGGTTAAGGGCGGAATCGGTGCTCGGACGGTCATTGCGTGGCCTCTCGATCGGATGTGTACCTATCGGTACACACTTTACCGATAGGTACAACAAGAGTCCAGGGAATGACTTCGGCCGCCCCCACCGAAGTGGGAGCGGCCGAAAGAGTCGAGAAGGAAGAAACTAGCGGGCGCGACGAGCCAGACGCTCGGAATCCGAGATCAGAACGCTCTTGCCTTCGAGGCGCAGCCATCCGCGGTGTGCGAAATCGGCGAGCGCCTTGTTGACGGTCTCGCGGGAAGCGCCGACGAGCTGGGCGATCTCTTCCTGCGTGAGGTCGTGAGTGACGCGCAGGGCGCCACCTTCCTGAGTGCCGAAGCGCTGCGCGAGCTGCAGGAGCGCCTTGGCAACACGGCCGGGAACGTCCGTGAAGATCAGGTCGGCCAAGGTGTTGTTGGTACGACGCAGTCGGCGGGCGAGAACGCGCAGCAGCTGCTCGGCGATCTCGGGGCGCTGCTGGATCCATGCCTTGAGAGCGTCGCGGTCCATGCTCACGGCGCGAACCTCGGTGACGGTCGTAGCCGTCGAGGTGCGGGGGCCGGGGTCGAAGATGGACAGTTCGCCGAACATGTCGGACGGGCCCATGATCGTCAGTAGGTTCTCGCGACCGTCGGGTGAGCGTCGACCGATCTTCACCTTGCCGGACACGATGATGTACAGGCGGTCACCGGGTTCACCTTCGTTGAAGATGACATGTCCACGGGGGAAGTCGACGGGCTGCAGCTGCTTTGTCAGCGCCGCTACCGCTGAGGGCTCGACTCCTTGGAAGATGCCGGCTCTTGCCAGGACGTCGTCCACGTGCGCTCCTTGTTGGGATTTGTTCGTTTGTGGTGTCATTTTTGCGCTAACTATCTTTGTACCCGCGCTGCGCACAAACCGTCGTACACAGGCTCAGCCCTCATGAGTGAGACACCGTGTCCAATGCAATCTGTGTTCAATGCAACAGGTACGGCATCGAAGTCTACGTCCCGATAGCTCGCGACGAGTGATTGATGCCACGTAAGGGCCGAAAATTCTTCCGGAATCCGCTGCGGTGACTACTTTGTATGGCCGTCAACTTGCCCGTTGTGTCCGGATTTCGCCCAGGCTGGAGCTCTCGGGAGCCTCCGACTGACGGCCCTTCCGCTTCCGGTGGAAGCGAGCGAACGCATGGGGAAACCCATCGCTTGCCAGGCGGGCGACGTCGTCGTGACTTGCCTGATCGAGGAAGTCTTCTACTTCGTGCTCTTGAACCGAGAGCCGACGCAATCGCCCTTCGACTCGTTCCATCGCCAGGGCAAAGAGCATCAGCAGTAGCGGAAAGAGAATTACTGCGAGTCCTTGCATAGGGGGAAGTAAACACGTCGAAGGTCTCAGAATCGACACGACGGAGTCTCCACTCATGTCGTATCCGTACAGTTGTCTGAGTGCAGACCACCCCGACAGGCAGTTCAGAGCAGCGGAAGAAACCGCGTTCGGGGGGTGCGCGGAAGGAAGAATCACACCTCGGATTGGTACGCCGGGCGCGTCGGATGAATCGCGAGCTCGCTGTGGCTTTCCCGCACGTGTATTGCGAACTCGACTTCACGACTCCGTTGGAACTGGCAGTGGCGACAATCCTGTCGGCGCAATGCACCGACGTCCGCGTCAACATGGTCACGCCGGCGCTCTTCGCCCGCTATCCCGACGCGAAGGCGTACGCGGAAGCCGATCGGACCGAACTCGAGGAGTACATCCGCTCCACCGGCTTCTACCGGAACAAGACGACGTCGTTGATCGGACTCGGTCAGGCGCTACTCGAACGCCACGACGGTCAGGTCCCGAACAAGCTCGAAGATCTGGTGAAACTTCCAGGCATCGGACGCAAGACCGCGAACGTCGTGCTGGGCAATGCCTTCGACATTCCGGGAATCACCGTCGACACCCACTTCGGTCGGCTCGTGCGTCGGTGGAAGTGGACCGAGGAAGAAGATGCCGTCAAGGTGGAACACGCCGTCGGGGCACTGATCGAACGTAAGGAATGGACACTGCTCTCGCACCGCGTGATCTTTCACGGCCGACGGGTCTGCCACGCGCGCAAGCCCGCGTGCGGGGTGTGCGTTCTCGCCAAGGACTGCCCGTCGTACGGACTCGGCCCGACCGACAAAACCGAGGCCGCGGCCCTGGTGAAAGGCCCCGAGACCGACCATCTGCTCGCCCTGGCAGGGTTGTGATCGCCGATGACAAGTGCTGGAAGATGGTCTCTCGCTGCGCTCGTGGTCGTCGCGGCTCTCGTCGTGGCGATCTGGCCGCGCGGGGGAGACGACACGACGCCCACGTCCACGGGTCCGTCGTCGTCCGCGTATCAGCCGCCGACGTTCACTCCGTCGTCGGAATCGCTCGATCAACTCCGTAGCCAGGCCTCACTGGCTCCCTGTCCGACTCCGACGGGCGAAGCTCCGGCCGGCTCGGCTCTGGCCGGAATCACCCTCGACTGCGTGTCAGACGGTCGGCCCGTCGACCTTGCCGCAGCGGTCGGCGGAAAACCGACTCTGCTCAACTTGTGGGCGTACTGGTGCGCGCCATGCGCCGAAGAGCTTCCGTACCTTCAGGAATTCGCGGAGCGCGCCGAGGGCAGCATCAACGTTCTGACGGTGCATTCGGATCCGAATCAGGAGAACGCTTTGACGCGACTCATCGACTACTCGGTGCGTTTGCCTGGCGTCCAGGACGGTGACGGCAAGGTACGGATCGCAGTGGGCGCACCGCCGGTGCTGCCGGTGTCGGTGCTCGTGCGCGCGGATGGAACAGTCGCCAAGGTCTTGCCTCAACCTTTCCGCAGTGCGGACGAAATCGCCGCCGCTGCGGCGCAATATCTGGGAGTCGTCGTATGAGCACACCGGTTCCCGAGTGGTTGCGAGCTGTCGCCAGCACCGAGCCCACCGATCCACACCGGATCAACCCCGTCCTCGAGCGTCGCGCGCCGCGCGGGACCGTGACGCGTCCGGCCGCGGTGCTCGTGCTCTTCGGCGGACCGCGTGAGGCAGACCCTCTCGCCGTCGGCGGCTTGCCGGAGGGCGCAGACGTGTTGCTGACCCAACGGGCGTCGACGATGCGTCAGCACAGCGGACAGGTCGCATTCCCGGGCGGCGCCGCCGATCCGGGCGACGACGGCCCCATCGGCACCGCGCTGCGTGAAGCGCAGGAGGAGACCGGGCTCGATCCGAGCGGAGTTCAGCCGCTCACCGTGCTACCGGAGATCTTCATCCCGCCGTCGGGTTTCGACGTGACGCCGGTGCTCGGCTACTGGGAGCAGCCGACGACGGTGGGGATTCAGGACGAGGGCGAGGTCGGACGGGTGGCCAGGGTGCCGCTGCGCGCGTTGCTCGACCCCGACAACCGGTTTCAGGTTCGCCATCCCCTCGGATACCAGGGCCCGGCGTTCCGCGCCGACGGCATGCTGGTCTGGGGGTTCACAGCAGGAATCCTCGCGGCGCTGTTCACGGTGTCGGGCTGGGAGATTCCGTGGAACTACGAGGACGTGAGAGACCTGGACACAGCGCTGTCCGAGTTCGGTGAAGGTGTCGAGGATTCGGCGGTGCCGCGATGACAGGTTCTCGCTGGGTGGACATCGCCATCGTTCTGGTCGCCCTCATCGCGGCCACGTCCGGATGGCGTCAGGGTGCGGTGGCGTCGGCGTTGGCGTTTGTCGGCGTGATCCTCGGTGCCGTCGCCGGAATTCTGTTGGCGCCCCACCTGCTCGTGCACGTCACCGAAGGCAAGCTGCGCATCCTCGCGGGCATCTCGCTGATCGTGGTGTTGGTCATCATCGGCGAAGTCGCCGGCATGGTGCTCGGACGCGCGGCGCGCAGCGGAATGCACAGTCCGACGGCGCGATCCGTCGACAGCGTCATCGGTGCGGGTCTACAGGCGGTGGCCGTCGTGGTCGCGGCGTGGTTGCTTGCGATTCCGCTCACTTCTTCGTCGCAGCCGAACATTGCCGCCGCTGTTCGTGGTTCGGATGTTCTCGCCAGCGTGGACGAACTGGCGCCGCAGTGGCTGCGCCGCATCCCGACGGAGTTTTCGGCGTTGCTCGACACCTCCGGCCTGCCGGACGTCATCGGCCCGTTCGGGCGTACGCCCATCACCGAGGTCGAAGCACCCGACGCGAGCGTTCTGGCCAGTCCGTTGGCGGCGCAGTTGCGTCCGAGTGTTCTACGCATCAACGGCGTCGCACCGAGTTGCCAGCGCGCGCTCGAGGGATCCGGATTCATCGTCGCCCCCGAACGCGTCATGACCAACGCACACGTGGTTGCCGGAACAGAGAGCATCACGGTGGACACCATGGAGGGCGCGCTGCCCGCGCAGGTGGTTCTCTTCGACTCTGCCGTCGACATCGCGATTCTGGCGGTTCCCGGACTGGACGCACCGGTGCTGCCGTTTGCTCCGGAGCAGGCTCAGACCGGCGACAACGCGTTGGTGCTCGGTTACCCCGGCGGCGGTCCGTACACGGCCAGCGCAGCCCGCGTTCGTGAGGTCCTGAACCTGAACGGACCGGACATCTACAAGGCCGGAACCACTCAACGTGAGGTCTACACCGTCCGCGGATCCATCAGGCAGGGCAACTCTGGTGGGCCGATGGTCGACGATCAGGGGCGCGTCCTCGGCGTCGTGTTCGGTGCCGCCGTCGACGACAGCGACACCGGATTCGTCCTCACCGCCCAAGAAGTATCGCGCCAGTTGAACGCGGCTGCCTCGGCGTCGACGCCGGTGCCGACAGGCGCCTGCATTCTGTAGCGGTCACTTCTCCGTAAGGAGGAAGTCCTCGAGTTCGCGGTTGACGCTCTCGGGGGCTTCCTGATGCGCGTAGTGACCAACTCCGGCAATGGTGCGCAGTTTCTCGCCGGGAGCCCAATGCTTGTCGCGCCGCACGGTACGGGTGAGCACGTACGGGTCGAGTTCGCCGTGAATCTGGACGATCGGAATGCGAAGAACCTGATCCATCAAACGCATGAAACGACGACCCTCGGGCCGAAGCTGGCTGCGGAAGGCCCAGCGCTGGTACTCCAGCGTGGAATGCGCGACGCCCGGGATCCGGATCGCGGCCCGCATCTTGGTCATCACGTCCGCGAACTCGGGTTGCTGCGGCCAGGTGGGGCCGGACCGCGAGCGAACCAGACGCTCCACCTCGGCGCCGTTGTCGGCCGTCAACCGACGTTCCGGGCGTAGCGGTACCTGATAGGCCAGGAAAGAGGGCAAAAGCGCGCGGCGCTGATATGGGTCGCGCACGACTGCTTTCTTGAGTGCCATCGGGTGTGGCGACGAGATCAACGCGATCGACCGCACCAGGCGTGGATGCAGGAGCGCGGTCGCCCAGCACACCAACCCGCCGTCGGCATGACCGATCAGCGTGGCCTTGCCGTAACCCATCGCACGAATGAGACCGGCTACGTCACCGGCGAGCGTCCAACCGTCGTAGCCGCGAGGGGGCTTGTCGGAATCGCCGTACCCACGAAGATCCATGGCGACGACGCGGAATCCCTGCTCCGACAGTGCCGTCAACTGATGGCGCCAGGACCACCAGAAATCGGCGAATCCGTGCAACAGGACCACCAACGGAGCATCCGGCTCCGCGTCGCCTACCTCGACGACGTGAAACCGGATGCCGTTGGCGTGAATGTCCCGGTGAATC
Source organism: Rhodococcus sp. AQ5-07 (assembly GCF_009707305.1). Classification (NCBI taxonomy): domain Bacteria; kingdom Bacillati; phylum Actinomycetota; class Actinomycetes; order Mycobacteriales; family Nocardiaceae; genus Rhodococcus; species Rhodococcus sp. AQ5-07. Next base: position 5,327,155 of record NZ_CP046099.1, read on the forward strand.
CAGGGGCCGTCGAACCTGACGGTGGATGGATCTGGGGCTGCCACTTTCGATCAGACTCGCTACCGGCGCGCGTTGAAATCGACAGACGGCTTTGCGTCGTCATGGCTGCCGGGAAGGACGTTCTTGGCCTGCTTGAGCGATTCGATCGTCTTCTCCGGAGCCCTCAGCTTGCGCACACGCAGATAACCGAGCAGCGCCAGAATCGCGGTGGTCACCACCATGATCAGGAAGACGATGAGGAACGCCAGCCAGCGCGGCACCCAGGTATCGAGCATCTCGGCCAGGAAGAAAAAGAAGAAGAACGAGCTGAACAGCAGAACCGTGAAGGCCAGGATGAAGAAGACACTGCCCTGCAGACCCTTCTTGACCTCGCCCGTGACCTCGGCCTTGGCAAGTTCAACCTCGGCGCGCACGAGGGTGGAGACCTGTGCGGTCGCGTCCTTGACGAGGGCCCCGATGGTGGCCTCACCCGGCGTGCGGGCGTCCACATCGGTGAGAGGGATGGACGAGACCGTGTTCGGTACTCCATCTCCGGTGAAGCGCTGGCTCTCTCCGTTGGTCAAGCTCACTTGTCGACCTCTCCAGGTAGTTCTCTCGCGTCCGTGGCAATGGCGGTGGAAGCGTCGTCTCGAGCCGCATGAACTCGTCCACGTCGCCACAGCAGCGCTGATCCGATCAGCGATGCCACCAACGATGTCACGAGAACTGCGGCCTTCGCTATCTCGGCCTCGCTGCCATCGCCGACCCCGTCCAATGCGAGGTCTGCTACAAGCAGGCTAACGGTGAACCCGATGCCACCGAGAACTGAGAGGGCAAACATGTCTCTCAATTCCAGTGTCTTGGGCTTGGTGGCTATGCCCAATTTGATCGCGAGCAGGGAAATTCCGAAGATTCCGACGGTCTTTCCGACCAGAAGGCCGACGACAACCGATTGCCCGACGGGGTCGGTGAAAATGTCGCCGAGTACCGCGGCGTTGATCGGAACACCGGAGGCGAACAGTGCGAAGACGGGGACGCAGAAGCCTGCGGAGTACGGCTGAATGCGGTGCTCGAGGCGGCTGCCCGGCGCGTACTCCTCGTCCGGATCGCGCCTGACACGGGTGAGTAGGCCGAGCGCGACGCCCGCGAGTGTGGCGTGTATCCCCGCTTCGTGCATCGCGTACCAGGTCAGTAGTGCCAGCGGGACGTAGAGGAACGGCGTCGTGATGCGCTTGTGCTGGGCGTAGGCGTAGACAGCGAGGGCTGCGGCCGCGGTCAGCAGCCACAACATCGCGAGGGAGCCGGTGAACAGTACGGCGATGAGGATGATGGCGAGCAGATCGTCGACGACGGCCAGGCTGAGCAGGAAGACTCGGGCGCTTGCGGGGATCTTCGATCCGGTGAGAGCGAGCACGCCGAGGGCAAAAGCGATGTCCGTCGCGACGGGAATGGCCCAGCCCTTGTCCATACCTGGAGTGCCGAAGCCGATGGACGCCGCGATGATCGCGGGGACCAGGACGCCGCCGCACGCCGCGATGATCGGGAGCATCGCGGCTTTGCGGTCCGCGAGTTCGCCGACCACCAGTTCGCGTTTGAGTTCGAGGCCGGCGACGAAGAAGAAGACGGCAAGCAGTCCGTCTTGCGCCCAGGTGCCAAGGCTGAGGTCCAGATGGAGTGCAGACGGGCCTATCTGGAAGTCGCGCAGTGCGATGTAGCTCTCACCGAAAGGTGAGTTCACCCAGATCAGAGCGACGGCAGCGGCGATGAGCAGTATCGATCCGCCCACCGTTTCGGTGCGGAGATAGCGGGACAGTTCGGAACGCAAAGTGGAGATCACGCGTGGGGACGACCTTTGTTCGTGCACCCGAGTTCGGATGCAACAGACATGAACGTGATCGACGTTGTAAAGCATCGAATGCACGTGCCGACCAGACTTCCCGGCTCACCTTTACGGGATTTTATCGCGGATTGCTCGCTGAGCCGAATTAGCGAACCGAATTTGCGCCGGAAAACCCCGCGGGTGTTCAATTCCTACTGATTGGGACACCATCCCACCAATTGGACAATTTTCGTATAACGGCGCAGGAGCATGTTTTGAGCACGTCAGTCAGTGAGAACCCACCCAAGCCGGAGGGCGGCGACGCAGATACCGTCGCCGGAGTGCCGCGCAGCCGAATCGTGGTTGCCAGCATGGTGGGTACGTCCATCGAGTTCTACGACTTCTACATCTATGCAACAGCGGCAGTATCGGTGTTCCCGCACCTGTTCTTCCCGAAGGGCAACGACACCACCGCGCTTCTCGCGTCGTTGGCGACGTTCGGACTCGCGTTTGTCGCCCGTCCCCTCGGCTCGATTCTCTTCGGACACTTCGGTGACCGCGTCGGACGCAAGGCAACTCTGGTCGGCTCGCTGCTGACGATGGGCATCGCGACCTTCCTCATCGGACTGCTGCCCACTTATCACCAGATCGGTCTACTGGCCCCGGCGCTGTTGGCGCTCATGCGTTTCTGCCAGGGCCTCGGACTCGGCGGCGAATGGTCTGGCGCGGCTCTGCTCGCGACCGAGACGGCCAAGGAAGGCAAGCGGGCCTGGGCGGCGATGTGGCCGCAGCTCGGTGCACCCATCGGCTTCTTCATGGCCAACGGACTGTTCCTGATCATCACGTTGTTCATGAACCACGACAATTCCAGCCCGGACCTCGAAGGTGCCTTCCTGAGCTGGGGGTGGCGAATTCCGTTCCTGCTCAGCGCAATCATGGTGATGATCGGCCTGTACGTCAGGCTCAAGCTCGAAGAGACCCCGGTGTTCGCGCGCGCAGTCGAGCGCGGCGAGAAGGTCAAGACCCCGGTCGCCGAGGTATTCAAGACCAGCTGGCGTCAGCTGATCATCGGTACGTTCGTGATGCTCGCGACGTACACGCTCTTCTACATCATGACCACCTGGGTGCTCAGCCACGGAACCGGCAAGACGGCGGCCGACGGCGGAACCGGCGCCGGCTTCAAGTACACCGATTTCCTTGTTCTGCAGTTGATCGCAGTCGTGTTCTTCGCTGCTGCCGTGCCGGTCTCGGGTTGGCTTGCGGACCGTTACGGGCGTCGTATCACACTGCTGATCATCACCGGCCTGATCATGGTGTTCGGCTTGACCTTCGGCGTGTTCCTCGAACCGGACGGAATGAACGACGGTCGTATGTTGGCGTTCCTCATCGTGGGCATGCTGCTCATGGGCCTGACCTTCGGACCGATGAGTGCCGTTCTCCCGGAGCTCTTCCCGACCAACGTCCGCTACACGGGCTCGGGAATCGCGTACAACACCGCCAGCATTCTGGGCGCTGCGGTGGCGCCGTTCATCGCCGTCTACCTCGCGAAGAACTACGGCGTCGGCTGGGTCGGCATCTACCTCCTCGTAGCGGCGACGCTGACTTTTGTTGCGCTGCTGGTCATGCGCGAGACAAAGGGTGAGTCGCTAGACGATGTAGGGGCATAACCCTGCTGTGCGCCTTTATTAACCCCCGGCGGTTAATAAAGGCGCACAGCAGTTGTCAGGGAAGCTGAGCAGGCAGGACGTGCTCACCGGTCTTGTCGGTGCTCAAGGCCAAGGAACTGATGTACTGCTTCTCGCCGTTCGGGCCGGGAACGTTCGACGCGAGCATGTCGGGTCGCTCGAACTCGATGCCGCTGACGCAGCACAGAAGCGTTTCACCCGAGGGGTTCCCGTACTCGTCGAACATCGGCAGATCGATGCCGTCGTCGGTGCGTCGTAGGTAGTACTTGCCCTTGGTGGCGACGGCGAGGACCGGCGGCATCACCAGTGCGATGACGATCGCGACGATCGGGGAGAACGGCTTGATCGCCGAACCGAAAGCACCGAAGAACACCAGGATCGAAATGCCCGCGGCCAGCAGCATCGACACGAAGCCGACGGGATTGACGTCGTAGAGCATCCCGCGTCGGAACTCGGGGACCTTCGGGGAGAGCTTCAACCAGTACTTGTTGATCGCGATGTCGGAGGCGACGACCACGACCCAGGCGATACCGCAGTTGGCGTAGAAGCCCAGGATCGTGTTGAGGAAGTCGAACATGTTGGCTTCCATCAAGATCAGTGCGATCGCCAGGTTGACCAGAACGAAGATCATGCGTCCCGGGTAGGTCTTGGTGACGCGAGTGTACGAGTTGGTCCAGGCCAGTGAGCCGGAGTACGCGTTGGTGACGTTGATCTTGATCTGGCTGATGACCACGAGGATCACGGCAAGGGTCATGGCCAGCCAGTGCGGCATCATGTCCTGGTAGATCTCGAGAAACTGGTGCACGGGCTGGTTGGCGATCGAAGATCCGTCGACGACGTTCGCGATGATGTACACGGCGAGGAACAGTCCGACGATCTGCTTGAACGCGCCGAAGATGACCCAGCCGGGCCCCGCGAGAATTACTGCAGCCCACCAACGACGGGTGTTCTCCGGCGTCTTGGGCGGCATGAAGCGTAGGTAGTCGATCTGCTCGGCGATCTGTGCGATCAGCGACAGGCAGACACCCGCGGCCAGCATCACCGATCCGAAGTTGACGCCCTTGCCGTTTGCGCCGTCCTCACCGCCGAAGGCGAAGAACGCGCTCACCGAATCTGGGTGCTTGAACAGCAGATACAGGAACGGCAGCACCATCATGACGAGCCACAGAGGCGTCGTCCACACTTGGAGCTTTGCCAGAGCCTTCATTCCGTAGATGACCAGTGGAATGACCATCAGGGTCGAGACCGCGTAGCCGATCGAGAGTGGGATCCCGAGCCCCAGTTTCAAACCCTGGGCCATGATGGAACCTTCGAGCGCGAAGAAGATGAAGGTGAACGTCGCGAAGATGACGTTGGTGACCACGGAGCCGTAGTAGCCGAAACCGCTTCCGCGCGTGATCAAATCGAGGTCGATGTTGTATCGCGCGGCGTAGTAGGCGAGTGGGAAGCCGGTGGCCATGATGACGACGGCAAACACGGCGATGCCCAGCAATGCGTTACCGGTGCCGTACGAGATGCCGATGTTGGCGCCGATCGAGAAGTCTGCGAGATACGCGATTCCGCCGAGTGCGGAGGTCGCGACGACGCCGGTTCCCCATTTGCGGTAGCTGCGTGGCGCAAATCGGAGGGTGTAGTCCTCCAGAGTCTCCTTCAGTGCGGCGTTCTCACCGAGATCTGCCCTGTCCGGTGCGCCGGCGGACACCTGCTCGTTCACTGCTGTCATGACGTCACTTCCCCTGGGTGCCTGTGCATGTGCACTTTGTGGTGCAGGCACCCAACCTAGGGAGGTGGCGTTACGCGGACATGTTTGAAATGTGTCGCCCACGTTGCGGATTCGATCCGCAACGTGAGCGAGCACTCATGGGACTTTCTTTACCTGTATCTGATCACCAACTGCCCGCGCCTGCAAGGCGAGTGGCTGCGTCCCGACTGGTCGTAGGTCGAGAACGGCGGCGGCCACCGGGTCGGCCAAGACGTTTCGGATGGTCCGGCGCAGGCCACGTGCTCCGTACACCGGATCGAATCCGCGCCGTTGCAACAGAGCGACGGCGCTGTCGTCCACGTCGACGTCGACGCCTCTCCTGGCCAACCGAGTCGTGATCAGTTCGATCTCGAGCCGGGTCACTTGTTCTGCGGTCTGTTCGTCGAACTCGTCGAGGATCACGGTTTCGTCGATGCGGTTGAAGAACTCGGGGTCGAAGAACTTCTCGAGAGCGCGCTGCACCAAGTGGTGACCATGGTGTGGTCGATCGATCCGGACGCGATCGGCGAGCTGCCGCACCCGGGACCGTCGACGTTCCGCCACCGCAGCAGAACCGAGATTCGAGGTCAGGAACACGTAGCTGTTGCGGAACGAGATCTTCTGCTGACCGTTCGCCAACCGGAGTTCGCCGTTGTCGAGGACCTGCAGGAGCGCACGTAGAACGGTGGGGTCGGCCTTCTCCACTTCGTCGAACAGGACGATTCCAGGGGTGTACGGATCGCCCTCGACGGTGTTCTTGTCGAACAGTGTGAAGGACTCCTTGCTGCCGGCGTACCCAGGCGGAGCCCCGGAGAACGACGCCGCATAATGCTCTTGAGCAAGAGCATTCATGTCGATGCGGCACAGATCGTCGGGCCCGGACCGTAGTTCCGCGGCCACGCGCCGCACCAACTCCGTCTTGCCGACGCCGGTGGGGCCGACCAGAAGGATGTTGGCGAGCGGACGCGTCGGATCCGTGGCACCGACATGCGCGATCGAAATCGCCCGAACCACTGCGTCGACGGCGGCCTGTTGTCCGACGATCTTGGAACTGAGGGCTTTCGAGAGCTTGCGAGCGTCGAAGGCCCCGACCGGTACGGGTTCGGATCGTTCCTCGGCCGGTGGTGGTGGTGCTGCACTGTTCCGGTCATGGAGCATGTCGGTGATATACGGCACAGCGAGATCCTTAAACTTCGATTGTCTTCTCGACCGGCAGGTTTCCGACGCGGCAGTCCGCCACGCCCACTGTGTCTCGGGTGATGGCTTCGACGCGTTCCTGAGCCTTCTGGGCATCGGTGACCCACAGCTTGTAGAACTCGAACGGGCAGTCCGCGACGCCCTTGTCTCCGTCACCTGCTGCGTGGACACCGGAGTATCCGCGGTGAAGGAGCTTGAAGATGTGGTTCTGGGACTGATCGTTCTCGCGTGCATCGCGAATGGCGGAAACGGACAGCTGTGCGTACTGGATTCCGTATTCCTCCTCACCGGTCTCACCCAGCGTCCGGCCGTCGAATCCGATGATCGCGGAGTGTCCGAAGTAGGAGTAGACGCCGTCGAATCCGGCTGCATTGGCAACTGCCACATAACAATTGTTGGCCCAGGCCATTGCCTTGGACATCATCACCTGCTGGTCCTTGGCGGGGTACATGTAGCCCTGGCAGCGGACGATGAGTTCTGCACCCTTCATCGCGCAGTCACGCCAGATCTCCGGGTAGTTGCCGTCGTCGCAGATGATGAGCGAGATCTTCAGGCCCTTGGGACCCTCGGATACGTACGTGGTGTCGCCGGGGTACCAACCTTCGATGGGGCACCAGGGCAGGATCTTTCGGTACTTCTGAACGATTTCGCCCTTGTTGTCGATGAGAATCAACGTGTTGTACGGCGGCTTGTTCGGGTGGTCTTCGTGCTGTTCACCGGTGATGGAGAAGATTCCCCAGGTATCGGCCTCGCGGCAAGCGGCGGAAAAGATTGCGGTCTCGTCACCGGGGATGGTTGCCGCTGTCGCATACATCTCCTCTTCGTTGTACATGATTCCCTGCGTGGAGTATTCGGGGAATACCACCAGATCCATTCCGGGGAGTCCGGTCTTCATGCCGATCATCATGTCGGCGATCTTGCGCGCGTTCTCGAGAACTCCGGCGCGATCGTGCAGGCGGGGCATCTTGTAGTTGACTACTGCTACGCCGACCGTGTCGTTGCTCGAGGAGATGTCACCGTGTCGCATTGTCTTTCACTCCTTGGTTGTGTGGATCAGTTGAAGACTGGATGAGTCTGGGGTACTGCGGCTTTGGGTGCGGCGAGGATCTTGGCCAGGCCGAGGAGAACCAGAAGCGCTCCGGCCCAACCGGCGGCTACCGCGGGTGTGGTGTGGAAGTTGTCGGTCAGGATCAGAAAGGCAGGAACAGTGCAGGTGGGCTGGCTCAGCAGGACTGCTGCCCAGCCGGTGAAGCGGCTGAGGTTCTCGCGGCCGAGGCCGAGTACCAGGAAGAACAGCGTCCACAGTGCTGCCCATGCGAGCCAGATGACCCCGAAGACGGGGTCGTTGCTCACCGTGAACGAGAGGAAGGAGTACACGAGCGCGGCGCACGCGACGAACAGTGAGAACCACCCGATTCCTTCCGGTTCGAAGCCGGCGAGATTGCTGATTCCCACGTAGAGGTAGGTGAATCCGAACAGGTAGAGACCTGAGGCCGCCAGGACGGCGCTCGAATCTCCCTGTGCCTGAATCAACAAAACGGTGGGGACGACGCATTGAAGTGCGCCGACGAAGAGGTTGAGGACCGAGGCGGATCGAACGGGAACTGTGCCGAGCAGCATCAGTCCGTTGACGAAGAGGACGGCTCCCACGTAAAGCAAACCAACACTGCCCATCGGGCACCTCCGGTTACTTTCGGGACGGGTTACTTTCAAATGAAATGATTCCAAATGAAACTAAGTGATGCGCGCCACAGAAGTCAAGAGGTGGATCTCAGGGGAAGGTTTCAGAGGGTGGCGATGATCGAGAAGTCGAGTCCGTCGGCGACGGCCAGCTGAATCTTCTGTCGTGCAACGCGATCGCGAAACTCGACGGTTCCGCGAGGGCCGTCGTACGCGGCGCCTTCGACGACGGCGTCCAGGGCGTGCGGGTGGGTGCTGTCGGCGCGTCGAACCAGGGCCGAAAGGGTATGTATCCCTTCGTAACACGACTCGGCAGCGTTGTTCAGTGCCGGAGCGTGCGCGCCGTGCAGTGCGATGTAGCGCCCGAGCAGGTCCATGGAGTTACCGTCGACCATCGAGCGGAAGTACGCTGCCGACGCAAACAGGTTCCGGGTTGCGCGGGGGCCGCTTGCGAGCAGCATGTTTTCTTCCATCAACGGGCTGAACCGGATCATCGACTCGTCGAGGCCTCGGCGGGCGAAGGCTCGGTTGAAGTCGACGGCGTCCTGCCCGACGAGGAGCATGATCACGCCATCGCAACCGGAGTTCGAGACTGTCTCGACCAACTGCTTCATGTTGCCGCGCCCCAGATCGACAAACGAACCGCCGACCAGGGTGAGGTCGAGTTCGGTGGCGAATTGCCTCACGGCCCCGAGCGAGCTGTGAGGCCAGATGTAGTCGTCGCCGACGACGAACCACTTGCGCGCTCCGACGTTGTCGCGCAGCCACTTCAGTGCCGGCGCGATCTGCTGTCGTGGTGTTTCGCCTGAACAGTAGATTCCTGGTCTGACCTCGCCGCCCTCGTAGAGCGAGGTGTACGAGTACGGAATACGGCCTGCGACCACCGGTGCGAGTGCGTGGCGGACCGAGGAGATGTGCCAACCGCTGACGGCGTCGATGTCACCTGCGTCGAGTAGCTGTTGCACGCGGGCTGCGACGACGCCCGGCGAGGCGCCGCCGTCGATCACTTCGATCTGGACTTCGCGTCCCAGTACGCCGCCGGAGTTGTTGAGGTCGCGGGCGGCCAATTCGCTGATCGCCTCACACGACGGACCGAACAGTCCGGCCGGCCCTTGGAGGGGAAGCACCATGCCCAGGCGCCACACGGTGCTGCGCGCGCGTTCGAGCGCGCCGGTAGCGCTCATGCGTCGCCGCCGGAATCGGAAGTCAGCGGCCTGGCCTGGGTTACTATCATTTCATTTGAAAGTATTGCCCGAGAAGTGTGAAGTACGCAACAGCGGGGGAGCGATCAGTGGGAAAAAGTGACTCCGGAATTCTTGATGCTTCGCTGACGACCACGCTGGTCCGAGCGGCTCGAATGGCCGCGGCAGCGGCGGAGAAAGCGCTGGCGGCTGAGAATCTCACTCTCGATCACTGGATGACGCTCGAAGCCCTGGCGTCGACCGAGGGGCTGACGATGGCTGAGCTGCGCGATCGAACGGGAACACCGGCTCCGACGCTGACGCGAGTTGCGGACAAGTTGGTCTCGCTTGCGCTGATCTATCGCGAGGTCGGTGAGGACGATCGCCGGAAGGTACGCGTGTTTCTCTCCTCGCGCGGAAAATCTCTGCACAAGCGGGTTGCTGCAGATATTCGTGTGGCCGAGGAGTCCTGGCTGACGTCGAAAGAGGAAGTGAAGTTGCGAGAGGGGCTCCGCCCCTGTGCGCCTTTCCGGTAGTGGGGACTACCAAAAAGGCGCACGGGGCCGAAGGCCCTACTTGCCGCGGATTGCGTCGAATACCTTGGGATCGACCAGGGTTGAGGTGTCTCCGAGGTCGCGGCCTTCGGCGACGTCGCGCAGGAGGCGGCGCATGATCTTGCCGGATCGGGTTTTCGGCAGTTCCGGCACGATCGTGATCTGACGGGGCTTGGCGATGGGGCTGATGTCGGTGGAGACCTGCGCCTTGAGCTCGGCGATCAGAACGTCGCCGGTGTTCTCGACGCCTTCGCGCAGGATGACGAACGCGACGATGCCCTGTCCGGTGGTCTCGTCCGCGGCACCGACGACGGCAGCTTCGGCGACTCCGTGATGGTTGACCAGTGCTGACTCCACCTCGGAGGTGGAGATGCGGTGACCGGAGACGTTCATGACGTCGTCGACGCGGCCGAGGACCCAGAGGGCGCCGTCGTCGTCGTACTTGGCGCCGTCACCGGCGAAGTACCAGCCTTCTTCGGCGTAGCGGGACCAGTAGGTGTCGCGGTAGCGGTCCATGTCGCCCCAGATGCCGCGGAGCATCGCCGGCCACGGCTCGTCGAGGACGAGGTAACCGTTGCCACCGGGGCCGAGGGGCTTGGCGTCGTCGTCGACGATCTTCGCGGAAATGCCCGGCAGTGGTGCCATCGCGGATCCGGGCTTGGTGGCGGTGATACCGGGCAGCGGGGAAATCATGATCGCGCCGGTCTCGGTCTGCCACCAGGTGTCGACGATGGGGGCCTTGTTGCCGCCGATGACGTCGCGGAACCAGCGCCACGCTTCGGGGTTGATGGGCTCGCCCACAGATCCGAGCAAACGGATCGAGGACAGGTCGTGGGCGTCGGGGATTTCCCGGCCCCACTTCATGAACGTCCGCACGAGGGTGGGGGCGGTGTAGTAGATGGAGACGCCGTACTTCTCGATGATGTCGAAGTGGCGGTGCTCGTTCGGGGAGTTGGGGGTGCCTTCGTAGACGACCTGGGTGACACCGTTGGAGAGGGGCCCGTAGACGATGTAGGAGTGTCCGGTGACCCAGCCGATGTCGGCGGTGCACCAGTAGACGTCTTGTCCCGCTTTGTGATCGAAGACGTTGTGGTGGGTGTACGACGCCTGGGTGAGGTAGCCGCCGGAGGTGTGGATGATGCCCTTGGGCTTACCGGTGGTGCCGGAGGTGTAGAGGATGAACAGGGGATGTTCGGCGTCGAAGGCCTGCGCTTCGTGCTCAGGTGAGGCCTGCGCGACGGTCTCGTGCCACCACAGGTCGCGGCCGTCGGTCCACTCGACGTCGATGCCGGTCCGGTTGACCACCAACACGTTCTGGACGGAGTCGGCTCCGGCGACGGATTCGTCGACCGCTGTTTTGATGGGTGCTGCGGCGCCGCGTCGCCACTGGCCGTCGACGGTGACGACGAGCTTGGCTTGGGCGTCGTCGATGCGTGAGCGTAGGGCGGTGGCGGAGAATCCGGCGAAGACGACCGAGTGCGTCAGGCCGAGGCGGGCGCAGGCGAGCATGGTGACGATCGCTTCGGGGATCATCGGCATGTAGATCGCGACGCGGTCACCGGCGACGAGGCCGAGGTCGGTGAAAGTGTTTGCGGCGCGGCTGACTTCGGCGAGGAGGTCGTTGTAGGTCAGATCCCGGGAATCGCCTGGTTCGCCTTCGAATGCAATGGCGACGCGGTCGCCGTTGCCGGCGAGGACGTGGCGGTCGACGCAGTTGTAGGCGACGTTGAGCTTGCCGCCGACGAACCACTTGGCGACGGGGGCGTCGGTCCAGTCGAGGACGTCGGTCCATTTCTCGTGCCAGTGAAGGCGCTCAGCCTGATTCGCCCAGAAAGCGAGGCGGTCGGTATCTGCGGCAGCCTGCAACTCCGGTCCCGCGTTGGCGGCCGCAGCGAACTCTGCGCTCGGCGGATATGCCTGGGGGACGTCTGTTTCGGCTGCGCTTGTCATGGCTGACGGCCTTCTTTCCACGTTGATCGACACTTTTCTGACTCCGTGTGAGGGTAGTCACAAGCTCGCTCAAACGCACCGTTGCATCACGTTGCAACCCGTTGTCCTGCGACGATCGGTCGAATCGATGCGACGGGTGGTCACTTCCGCCGACGAATGAATGTGCCCGAATTCAATTACCCCCAATTTTCCAACAATGGGTGCGGTGCGCGCTTCGGGTTCGATGTGTCTATTGTCAAACCATTATTCGACCGCAACTCGAAGTCACGTTCACTTTCAGTTGTAGGCGACACGACGCCGGCAGTTACGGCTGTCGGCAGGCCGCGAGCATGCTCGGGGTCACTTAGATGTGGAAGGAATTCCTTTGCGTATCTCACGCATAGCGACCGGCGCGGTCGCGCTCGGAATGACGGCAGTGCTGATCACGGCATGTTCGTCCGGCGATTCGTCGGGCGGATCGTCCAGTGGCGTCGTCAACGCCTGGGCGGGCGAGCCTCAGAACCCGTTGATCCCCACGAACACGAGTGAGAACATGGGCGGCCGCGTCCTCGACTCGCTGTTCTCCGGTCTCGTTTCGTACACCGCAGACGGCGGTACGGAGAACGAGGTTGCCGAGTCCATCGAGAGCACCGACGGTCAGAACTTCACCGTCAAGCTCAAGGACGGCTGGACCTTCACGGACGGCACCCCCGTCACCGCGAAGTCGTTCGTCGACGCGTGGAACTACGGAGCCCTCTCTACCAACGCTCAGCTTCAGGCATCGTTCTTCGATCCGATCAAGGGCTACGACGAAGTTGCCGCCGAGGTTCCGACGGCACAGACCATGTCGGGTCTGAAGGTTGTGGACGACTCCACCTTCACCATCGAACTCAAGCAGCCCGAGTCGGCGTTCCCCGATCGCCTCGGCTTCACGGCGTACTACCCGCTGCCCGAGGTCGCGTTCAAGGACATGACCGCCTTCGGTGAGAACCCGATCGGCAACGGCCCGTACAAGCTCGACGGAACCGGCGCGTGGCAGCACAACGTCCGCATCGACACCGTCGTGAACCCGGACTACAACGGCAACCGTAAGCCGAAGAACGCCGGCGTCGACTTCATCATGTACAACAGCCTCGACACGGCGTACACCGATCTCCTGGCCAACAACGTCGACGTTCTCGACCAGGTTCCTCCGAGCGCCGTCACGACCTTCGAGTCGGACCTGCCCGGACGCACCGTCAACCAGCCGTCGGCAACCATCGAGACGTTCACGATCCCGGGTCGCCTGCCGCACTTCAGCGGCGAAGAGGGCATGCTCCGCCGTCAGGCGATCTCGATGGCGATCAACCGCGATCAGATCACCCAGCAGATCTTCAACAAGACCAGGACGCCTGCACTCGACTTCACCAGCCCCGCAATCAAGGGCTGGAACGACTCGCTGACCGGTAACAGCAACGTGAAGTTCGATCCCGAGGCGGCCAAGGCTGCTTGGGCCAAGGCCGACGCCATCGCACCGTGGTCCGGCAGCTTCGAGATCGCCTACAACTCCGACGGCGGACACCAGGAATGGGTCGATGCCACGGCGAACAGCATCCGCAACACCCTCGGTATCGACGCGAAGGGCAAGCAGTACGCCACCTTCGCTCAGATCCGCACCGAAGCCACCGACCGCACCATCCAGAGCTCTTTCCGCTCCGGTTGGCAGGGCGACTACCCGCAGCAGTACGGCTTCCTGGCGCAGAACTACCAGACCGGCGGCAGCTCCAACGACGGTGACTACTCCAACCCCGAGTTCGACCGCCTCCTGCGCGAATCGGCCGGCCAGACCGATCAGGCGAAGGCTCAGGAACTGCTCGATCAGGCCCAGGAAGTCCTGCTCAAGGACCTGCCCGCAGTTCCGACGTGGTACCGCAACGCTGCCAGTGGATGGTCGGAGAACGTTTCCAACGTGACCATCAGCTGGAACGGTGTTCCGGTCTACGAAGACATCGAAAAGAACTGACGCGTAGAACGATCCGCATCTGAAACGTGAGTTCGGGGCGGCAGGCGCCCTGCCTGCCGTCCCGAACTCGTGTTCACACCGGACTGTCCGCTGACGTACACGATCATCGACAAGGAGGTGATCCGATGCTCTGGTACATCGGTCGCCGAGTGCTTCAAATGATCCCGGTTTTTCTCGGGGCCACTCTTCTGATCTACGCCATGGTCTTCCTGCTTCCCGGTGATCCGATTGCCGCGTTGGCGGGCGACAAGGCGCTCAGTCCGGCTGTGGCAGCACAGCTTCGGGAGCGCTACCACCTCGATCTCCCCTTCTATCAGCAGTACCTGCTGTACCTGAAGGGCATCTTCACGCTGGACTTCGGCACGTCGTTCTCCGGACGACCTGTCAGTGAAGTTCTGGCACAAGCATTTCCGATCACGATGAAACTTGCCTTCATGGCACTGATCGTCGAGACGGTCTTCGGTGTCGGCTTCGGCCTCATCGCGGGCCTGCGTAAGGGCGGATTCTTCGACAGCACCGTCCTGCTGTTCAGCCTCGTTCTCATCGCCATCCCGATCTTCGTGATCGGCTTCCTGGCTCAGTTCTTCATCGGCGTCAAATGGGGCATCGTCCCGCCGACGGTCGGTGGCAACACCAGCTTCACCAATCTCCTGCTCCCTGCCCTGGTTCTCGGTTCGGTCTCGTTCGCGTACGTACTGCGACTGACCCGAACGTCCGTGGCGGAGAATCTGACTGCCGATTACGTCCGCACCGCTACCGCCAAGGGACTTTCCCGTGGACGAGTGGTTCGCGTGCACGTGTTGCGCAACTCGCTGATCCCCGTGGTCACGTTCCTGGGTGCCGACCTCGCAACGTTGATGGGCGGCGCCATCGTCACCGAGGGCATCTTCAACATCAACGGCGTCGGTGGCACGATCTACCAGGCCGTGACCAGAGGTGAAGCGCCGACGGTGGTTTCGTTCGTCACCATCCTGATCGTGATCTACCTGATCGCGAATCTGCTCGTCGACCTCTTGTACGCCGCGCTCGATCCGAGGATCCGCTATGTCTGAGACCGTGAAGACCGGACGCGCAGTCCGGCAAAGTCATTTCGTGGCACCGCCCGAAGTTGCGGCACCGGGGGAGACGGACGCCGTCAAACTCGATCAGGCGCCGACGAGCATGTGGACCGATGCGTGGCGCGACCTACGCAAGCGTCCCCTGTTCATCATCTCGACGATCATCATCCTCGCGGTCATCGTCATCGCAGCGTTTCCGAGCTTGTTCACGAGCACCGATCCGCGGTTCTGCGACCTGACCTACAGCATGCAGGGTCCGACCTCAGGGCACTGGTTCGGTTTCGACCGCCAGGGCTGTGACGTGTACTCGCGCACCATCTACGGTGCTCGCGCATCCGTACTCGTGGGCGTCGGTGTCACGGCGTCGGTGCTGGTGATCGGCGTGATCTTCGGTGCGCTGTCCGGTTTCTACGGCGGATGGACCGATTCGATCCTCTCCCGTGTCGCCGACATCTTCTTCGGCATCCCGCTGATCCTGGCTGCCATCGTCCTCATGCAGCTGTTCACCGATCGCACCATCTGGACCGTCGTCGGCGTGCTGGCGCTCTTCGGCTGGCCGCAGATGGCAAGAATCGCTCGCGGCGCGGTGATCTCGGCGAAGAACAACGATTACGTCATGGCCTCGGAAGCGTTGGGTGTCTCGAAGCTCAAGACACTGATCCGCCACGTCATCCCGAACTCGTTGGCGCCCATCATCGTGGTCGCCACCATCTCGCTCGGTACGTACATCGTTGCCGAGGCGACGCTGTCCTTCCTCGGTATCGGTCTTCCGTCCACCGAGGTTTCGTGGGGCGGCGACATCAGCAACGCACAGGTGACGCTGCGTCAGGGTTCGACCATTCTGTTCTACCCGGCAACGGCTTTGGCGATCACCGTTCTCGGATTCATCATGATGGGTGACGCTCTGCGCGACGCCCTCGATCCCAAGTCGCGGAAGCGGTGAGCACGATGACCACCAAGGAAACTCTCACCTCGGAGGAAACTCCGTTGCTCGAGATTCGTGATCTCGAGGTGTCTTTCCAGTCCAATTCCGGTCCGGTTCCGGCAGTTCGAGGCGTCAGCCTGACCGTCTACCCGGGTCAGACGGTCGCGATCGTCGGCGAATCGGGTTCGGGTAAGTCCACCACCGCCCACTCGATCATCAATCTGCTTCCCGGCACCGGCAAGGTGACGGCAGGCGAGATCATCTTCGACGGCAAGGACATCTCGAAGGTCTCGGAGAAGGACTTCGTCCACATCCGGGGAAGCCAGATCGGTTTGGTTCCGCAGGACCCGATGTCGAATCTGAATCCCGTGTTGAAAGTGGGCTTCCAGATCGAGGAAGCACTGGCCGCCAACGGGATCGCCAAGGGCAAGGCAGCCAAGGTTCGGGCCGCCGAACTGCTCGAGGAGGCAGGACTCGCCGAAGCCGAGAGCAGGTTGGGGCAGTACCCGCACGAGTTCTCGGGCGGTATGCGTCAGCGCGCACTCATCGCGATCGGGTTGTCCGCTCGTCCGAAGCTCCTGATCGCGGACGAGCCGACGTCGGCGCTCGACGTCACGGTCCAGCGTCAGATCCTCGATCACCTAGACGGTCTGACAACGGAACTCGGCACCGCCGTTCTGCTCATCACTCACGATCTGGGCTTGGCCGCCGAGCGCGCCGAGCATCTGATCGTGATGAGCAAGGGTCGTATCGTCGAATCCGGTCCGGCACTGGAGATTCTGAAGCGCCCGCAGCATCCGTACACGCAGAAGCTGGTCGCTGCTGCGCCGTCGTTGGCGTCGAAGCGGCTCAGCTCGTCGGTGGCACGCGCCGAGATTCGCGAACAGGCGGAAGAGGTCGCCGAAGCCTTCAAGGCCGAGGAAAGTGCGGCAGAGTCCTTCGGCAAGGCGACCGACGACGTTCTTGTCGTCGATCATCTGACCAAGGTGTTCAAGCTGCGCAAGGGTTTCCGCAAGACCACCGACTTCGCAGCCGTGAACGACGTGTCCTTCAAGGTCCGCCGCGGAACCACGACTGCAATCGTCGGCGAATCGGGTTCCGGTAAGTCGACGGTCGCGCAGATGGTTCTCGGTTTGCTCGAGCCCACTGCAGGCAACGTGGTCTTCGACGGTCAGGACGTGTCCAAACTCGGTGCGAAGGAAACCTTTGCGTTCCGTCGTCGAGTGCAGCCGATCTTCCAGAACCCTTACGGCACGCTCGACCCGATGTACTCGATCTACCGCACGATCGAAGAGCCGCTGCGTACCCACAAGGTCGGGACCAAAGCCGAACGGGAGGCTCGCGTCCGCGAACTTCTCGACAAGGTCGGTCTGCCCCAGTCGGTCATGCGACGGTTCCCGAACGAGCTCTCCGGCGGACAGCGTCAGCGCGTCGCAATTGCGCGAGCGTTGGCACTTCAGCCGGAGGTCGTGATCTGCGACGAGGCGGTCTCCGCTCTTGACGTGCTCGTGCAGGATCAGATCTTGACCCTGCTCAACGACCTGCAGGCAGAGTTCGGGTTGACGTACCTCTTCATCACGCACGACCTGGCCGTGGTTCGCCAGATCGCGGACAACGTGTTGGTGATGTCGCGTGGCTCGATCGTCGAATCGGCACCGATCGACGACGTGTTCGGCAATCCGCAACAGGACTACACCCGCAAGTTGCTCGACGCGATTCCCGGCGGGTCCATCACGCTGGGAAGCTGACGCAACAGGTAGGTAGGCAAGTCCGCAGAGGGGCTGCAAGGGTACCGTCGTTGATCGTGACGGACCCCTTGCAGCCCCTCGTCGATCTTCCAGGCGTACGCGCCGCCGCCGATCATGCGCGCGACGCTCTGGGTGAGGTTCATCGGCACAAGACCAACCGTCGCGGTTGGCCCACCACTGCCGCCGAAGCCGCGGTTCGCGCTGCGCGAGCTTCCGCATCGCTGGCCGGTGGCACCACCGAATTGCCGGCCGAGGGCATGGCCGGTGATCCGATTCTCGCGGGTGCTCTGCGCGTGGCTCAGGCTCTGGACGGCGACAGTCTTCCCCTCATGGAGTCGACGTGGAAGCGCGCCCCGCTGCAGGCTTTGGCCCGGCTGCACCTGCTGGCCGCGGCAGACCTCGTCGAGGACGCGGATCAACTGGGGCGGCCACGTTCGGATCGCGGAGTGGGGGAGCGGTTGGACGCTCTCGCGCAACTCGTTACCGGCGGAACCAGTGCACCGGCGCCGGTTCTGGCGGCCGTCGTGCACGGAGAACTCTTGGCGCTGAGCCCGTTCGGCACCGCTGACGGCATTGTTGCACGTGCGGCTTCGCGTCTGGTTGCGGTCTCGTCCGGGTTGGATCCGCACAATCTGGGAGTCCCCGAGGTCAGTTGGCTTCGGCGGCCGCAGGCGTACACGGACGGCGCGGCTGGATTCGCTTCGGGAAATCCAGCGGGTGTCGGCAGTTGGGTGATCTTGTGCTGCGGAGCTCTCGAAGCCGGTGCGCGAGAAGCGACTTCGATCGCCGACGCGGCGACTGGATAGTCTGCAACAGGGCGGGGCCGGCACATAACGAACGGGCGGCGCTGCCGATAAATCGACTTCGCCGCCCGTCAGCACGGACTACTCGTTACCAAGCGTGCTCGGTGGGTTGTGTGGGTGGCCTCGGCGAGGGATCGCACTTTCTGAGGTCGTCCCCGCAACCGGTGCGGGGTCCTCGCTCAAATTGAACGAATCTCGCAGGCCCACAACGCTTCTGCCCTTATAGTGGCTTGTGCTCCGCGTGGGTGCCCTAGTGCCCGTGCTAGGAATTTCGGTTGGGGAAACGGTCCTTCTCTTCCGAGCCGTTCCTGGCCTTCCGTTCTTCCGTAACTCCTTTGTACCCTGTGTCCGGGCTCACAGCAAGTACCAATTTTTGTTTGTGGGCATTGGATTTCAGCGTTTCCGACGCAGTAGCCCGAAGGTCATGGCGCCGGCCACCAGAGCTGCGATTCCCACCGCTGCAGTAGTGGCGACCGTCGTCGTGGACTGGGCCGACAATCGCGCGCGAAGCGAGACCGGGTTCGAGAAAGTCAGTATGGGCCAACCGTTTACGGCCGCTTCCTTGCGTAATGCACGATCGGGGTTGACTGCGGTGGGATGTCCGACCGCCTCGAGCATGGGCAAATCGGTCACCGAGTCGGAGTAGGCGTAACTGGCGGCGAGGTCGTAGCCGTATTCCGCGGCGAGTTTTTCCATCGCCTCGACCTTGCCCGGACCGTAGCAGTAGAAGTCGACCTCGCCGGTGTAGTGGCCGTCTTCTTCCCTCATCGACGTCGCGACGGAATGGGTGGCGCCGAGGGCGCGGGCGATCGGCGCGACGATCTCCTCGCCCGACGCCGACACCACGATGACGTCGTGTCCACGCAGCTTGTGATCTGCGATCAGATCGGCCGCCTCGGCAAAGACGAGTGGGTCGACGATGTCGTGCAGAGTCTCCGCGACGATGGCCTTCACCTGTTCCACGTCCCAGCCCGCGCACATCGCCGTCAGGTGCTCGCGCATGCGCTCCATCTGATCGTGATCGGCGCCGGACAGAAGAAACAGGAATTGCGCATAGCTGCTCTTGAGAACCGAGCGTCGATTGATCAGACCCTGGGCGAAGAATGGCTTGCTGAACGCCAGGGTGCTCGACTTCGCGATGATCGTTTTGTCCAAATCGAAGAAAGCGGCTGTCCGCCCGGTATTCAGTCCGTTCGCAGGCTTGTCGGTCACAGGAATGAGGATAGTCCGACAGGCGGTTCGTGTGCTCCTCGGCAAGCGTCCTCTTTCGGCGAAAAACAGCAGTTCAGTGCAGCTCAGGCTTGCATTTCTCGCCAATGGCGGGTGTAAGATCGTTGCTGTTCGATTCGTTCGAACTAGTTCAGCCCGACCCCCCGGGGCTGAACTCAGACGGCCCCCGCCTCCTCCCCCCATTGGCGGGGGTCGTCCTCTGTCTCAGGCCTGTTTCTCCACAACTTCCCAGTTGTCCACAGGCTCTCTCGACCCACTGTTTTCGGTGCCGGTGCTCGTTCAGGCTCTGCAGTCATGAACACGACGATCAACTCTCGGGAAACCGGGGCTCCCATTCTGGTTCTCGTCGACGACGCGAAGGTCCTCGCGAGCGTGCGCCGCGTCGCTGCCGCGGTGGACCGCCGTCTGGACGAGGCCGAGCATCCCGTTTCCCGGCAACAGTGGAACCGGGCCTCGGCGGTCGTGTTGGACGCGTCGGCTGCGCGGGATGCTCTGGCTCGTTCCCCTAAACGAACGCGAGTGTTCCTCGTGTGCGACGGCACACCGACCGTCGACGACTGGAAGAGCGCCACCGCGATCGGAGCCGACAGCGTTCTGTCCCTGCCGGAAGAGGAGAACGCGTTGGTCGCAGTTCTGGCCGACCACGTAGACGTGAGTGGTGACGGCACCGTCGTGAGCGTGGTGGGTGGTTGTGGCGGCGGCGGAGCCTCGGCAACTGCGGCGGCTGTCGCGTTGACGTCGGCGGCACGTCACGTCCCGACGTTACTGGTGGACGTCGACGCCCTCGGCTCCGGCGCTGATGTGCTGTTGGGCATCGAGACGACCCCCGGATTGCGTTGGGGTGCACTGACCGTCGAGGGCGGGCGGTTGGCCCCGGATGCGCTGCGCGATGCCCTGCCGGCAAAGGGAAAGTTCTTGAGGGTTCTGGCGAGCAGTCGCCGCGAGATCGACGGTCCGACAGTGACCGCCGTTCGCGCCGTGCTGGACGCAGGTCGCAGTTCCGGCGGACTCGTGGTCTGCGACGTGCCACGTCATCCCAGCGAGGTAGGTCAGGCCGCGTTGGAGATGTCGGATTTGGTTCTCGTGGTGGTTCCGGCCACCGTGGCTGCGTGCGTCGCTGCCGAGAAGGTCGGAGCCTGGGTGGTGCGACACAACTCCAATGTCGGGCTCGTCGTGCGTGGGCCGGCGCCGGGAGGCCTACGCGGCGCCGATGTGGCAGACATGCTCGGCCTGCCGCTGACGGCCGTGATGCGCGGCCACCGCTCGCTGGCGCCGATGCTCGAGCGCGGTGGCCTCGAATTGACCCGAGGTTGTCCGCTGAGTGCGGTGGCAACAGCGGTACTCGATGCCGTCGAATCCGGCGCACGCCCGCGCAGGGCTGCGGCATGAGTGCGTTGGTCACGACAGAACTGCTCGACCGAGTTCGCGAGCGGCTGACGGCGTCGTCGGTCGCCGAGCCGACGGCGGCCACCGTTGCCGACGCCGTGCGAGCCGAGTCCTCCGGCGTTCTGGCGGACACGGATCTGTTGGAGGTCGTCAGGGTGCTCCAGACGGAACTGACAGGCGCAGGGCCGCTCGAACCACTGCTGCACGAACCCGGTGTCGCCGACGTACTGGTGACCGCGCCGGATCAGGTCTGGGTGGACCGCGGGGTCGGCCTCGAAAGGTCAGGGGTCCGGTTCACCGACGAGGCAGCCGTGCGTCGACTGGCGCAGCGGTTGGCACTGTCGGCAGGTCGACGCCTCGACGACGCCCAACCGTGGGTCGACGGCCGCCTGCGGGGCGTCGGCGACGGGCACTTCGGGGTACGACTTCATGCCGTACTCGCACCGGTGGCCCAGGGCGGAACCTGCGTGTCACTGCGAGTGCTGCGGCCCGCAACACAGGGTCTCGACGCGCTGTGTGCTCACGGCGCCGTGGAACCGGACGCGCGCGAACTCCTCGATCGCATCATCTCGTGCCGCTTGGCCTTCCTGGTGATCGGCGGGACCGGCGCGGGAAAGACCACGTTGTTGTCCGCCATGCTCGGCGCCGTCGACCCGCGCGAGCGAATCGTCTGCGTCGAGGACGCGGCCGAACTAGCGCCGCCGCATCCGCACGTCGTCCGCCTCGTCGCCAGGGCTCCCAACGTCGAGGGCGTCGGAGAGGTGACGGTGCGCGATCTGGTTCGGCAGGCACTGCGGATGCGTCCCGATCGCATCGTCGTCGGTGAGGTCCGCGGTGCAGAGGTGACGGATCTGCTCACGGCGATGAACACCGGCCACGACGGCGGCGCCGGCACCGTTCACGCCAATTCGCCTGAAGAGGTGCCGGCCAGACTCGAGGCGTTGGCTGCGCTCGGCGGTATGGATCGCCACGCGTTGCACAGTCAACTTGCCGCGGCAGTTCAAGTGATCCTGCACGTGCACCGGTTGGCCGACGGATCGAGGCGTCTCGAACAGATCGGCGTCATCGACCGCGGTGCGGACGGATACGTACAAATCATGCAGGCATGGCCGGACGGCGGTTCGGGTCGTGAGCGGCTCGAGCGGATGTTCCGGCTTCGCAATCGAGAGGTCGGGACGTGACAGTTTCCTTCCTGGTCCTCGCGTTGGCGGTCTCGATTGCGCCGGTGCGGGATTCACGTGCTCGGCTCGCTACGTACGCCCCGAGCATCCGCAAGCCCTCCCGGCAGATTCCGTGGCAGTTGGTCGCCGCATTTTTCGCGGTGTCGGCTGCATGGGTTCTCGGAGGCTTGTCGGCAGGATGCGCGGCGGTTGTCCTCGCCGGAACCTTGATCTTTCGTGGGCGCCGCGTGAAGGCGGCCGAAAACCGGGACCTCTCACAGAAGATGCTGCTCTCCGGTCTGGAGGTGCTGATCGCCGAGCTGAGCGTCGGCGCGCATCCTGCAGTTGCCAGTTCTGTTGCAGGCGAGGAATGTACCGGCGAAGTAAGTGCGGTGTTCCGGTCCGCTGGGGCCAGGGCGCGTCTCGGTGGTTCTGCCGCGGCGGCCTTCGCGGTACCGGATTCGTGCATCGAGCGTGAGTTCTTCCGTATCGGATCCGTCTGGCGGGTCGCAGACCAACACGGTCTGGCTCTGGCTGAACTACTCGGCGCGGTCCGGACGGACATGTTGGGGCGTAGACGCTTTCGTCAGCGCACCGAGGCCGGGTTGGCGGGCGCTCGGGCGACGGCTGCGGTGCTGGCTTTTCTACCGCTGCTGGGGATCGGCCTCGGCCAGTTGATGGGGGCGTCGCCTCTGCGCGTGCTGTTCGGCGGTGGGCTCGGCGGCGTGCTGCTCGTGATCGGAACTGCCTGTGTCTCAGCTGGTTTGCTCTGGACCGACCGGATAACTGCGAAGGTCACGTCGTGAGTTGGGCATCCGTGGCGATGATCGCGTTGGCGCTCGCGATCATTCCCGCTCGCCGCGGCGCTTCGGCCAGGGCGGCAGAAATTCTGTTCGCGGACACAACAACAGAAAATTCGGTTTCAGCCCCGGACAAGCCGGATCCACTCGCGGTTGCCGCAAGTCTCGACCTTCTCGGGGCCTGCCTGCGAGCGGGGCTTCCCGTCTCCGCCGCGATCACAGCGATGGCGTCGACGGCACCGAAACCGATGGCCGACACGCTCAGTCGCGTCGCCGACCTTCTCACGCTCGGTGCTGATCCCGACGCCGCGTGGAGCGAAGCCGCTCTCGATCCCGATACCGAGGCGCTGGCCAGAATGGCTCGGCGTTCCGCCCGTTCGGGTTCGTCGCTGTCCTCGTCCATGGCCGAACTCGCCGAGCGCAGTCGAGGTGACGCCGAGGATCTGGCTGCTGCCGCGGCCGAACGTGCGGGAGTGCTGATCAGCGGTCCACTCGGACTGTGTTTCCTGCCGGCGTTCATCGCCTTGGGCATCGTCCCGGTGGTGATCGGGCTTGCCACGACTGTGCTCGGGAATGGCCTGTTGTGAGCCGGATCCGTGTGAAAGCTCCTGCGGCAGAACTGCTGCCACAGGTTTTGATTGAAGGGGGAAAAATGATTTCGAAGACGTTCAGGACGATGTCGGCCAGATTTGCGCTGTTGGTAACGGAGGACGACGGTATGTCTACCGCGGAGTATGCGATCGGCACGATTGCGGCTGCCGCATTCGGTGCCGTCCTGTACACGGTTGTCACCGGCGACTCCATTGTCTCGGCGCTGACAGGTATCATCGACAAGGCGCTCAAGACAGCTGTGTGATGTTGTCCACGAGAGGTATTCGGCAAGCCGACGACGGCGCCGTGACGGTGGAGGCCGCGATTGCTCTGGCTTCGATCGTCACGGTGGTCGTGCTGTGTATCGGTGGCGTCCTCGCGGTGTCGATGCAGGTGCGGTGTGTCGACGCAGCTCGTGAGGCCGCGCGGTTGGTGGCACGTGGTGATCGTGAGTCTGCGGTCGCCACGGCCCGCCGGATCGCACCCCAAGATGCGTCGATCTCGGTGGAGATCGTTGACGGCTTTGCCGTTGCCGTTGTCAGCGCCGAGAGTACGTTGCTGCCGTTGGTCGACATTTCTTCCGAGGCGGTGGCAGCTGTGGAGTCAGGGGTGGAAGAGGGGTGAACCTACGTGACGACGAAGGTGTTGCGACGGTTCTGGCGTGCTGCGTTCTGGCAGCGATCGTGATGGTGACTGGTGGGATGCTGCATGTCGGGTCCGCGGTGGTGGCCCGGCACACTGCTCAGTCGGCCGCTGATCTTTCGGCTCTCGGCGGTGCGGGCGCCTTGGACGGAGGTGAGGCGTCTGCGTGTGCGAAGTCCGCGGCGATCGCGGAGCGTATGCGTACGGTGCTCGCGGAATGTGAGGTGCAGGGGTGGGATGTAGTTGTCGAGATACGTGCACCGGTGTTGTTGTCGGGCTTCGGGATCGGCGATGCGCAGGCCTACGCTCGTGCGGGTCCGATCGGCTGATCGTGTCTCAGCTGATCGTATCGATGACGGCGGTCAGAACCTTGACCGCGCCGTCTTTGTCGAGTGGGTCGTTTCCGTTGCCGCACTTGGGTGAATAGACGCAGGACGGGCATCCGTGAGCGCACTCGCAGGAGAGTATGGCGTCGCGCGTCGCGGTGAGCCACCGTGACAGTTCGCTGTGCCCCCGGTCGGCGAACCCGGCGCCGCCGGCGTGACCGTCGTAGACGAAGACGGTCGGGAGTCCGGTGTCCGCGTGCATCGCCGTCGATACGCCGCCGATGTCTCCGCGGTCGCAGATCGCCACCAGTGGCAGCAGGCCGATCGCGGCATGTTCGGCGGCATGCAGTGATCCGGGGAACCGTTCGGGCGGCACCCCGATGGATTCGAGTAGTTCCGGCGTGACCGTGTACATCACTGCCCTGGTGGGCAAAGTGTGTGCGGGCATGTCGAGTTCGATCGAGTCGAGGACTTCACCCGAAGTCAACCGTCGTAGGTACCCGACGACTTGATGTGTCACCTCGACCTGGACGAGAGCGACGGCGATGTCGCCGTAGTTCTTGTGCTCGAGTTGTTCGGTGATCGTGATTTCGGTGGTCTCGCGGGCCGAGGTGGTCCAGTCCGGATTCTCGGTGTGTACCAATGCGAGTCCGACGTCGAGGTCCAGTTCATCGACGACATAGGTCTCGCCTTGATGAATGTGCACGGCACCGGGATGAACTGTGGCCGGAGCGCGGCCCGCATCGACAGTACCCAGCATCCGGCCGGATTCACCGTCGACAATGGCCACCTGAGTTCCGATACCGCCGCGAATGTCCAAAGAGCCGTGGGGGTTCGAATCGGCGGTGACGAACCATCCGTGCTTTCGGCGCCGGATCTTGCCTTCCTCCGACAGCCTGGTCAGAACCTCGAGAGCCCCGAAAGCGTCCACCTCGACATCGGAAAGTGGGAGTTCCATTGCAGCGCAGAGAAGTTGTGGTCCCAGGACGTACGGATTTCCGGGATCTGTCACCGTCGCCTCGACGGGTTTGTCGAGTACCGCCGACGGATGGTGAACGAGGTAGGTGTCGAGTGGATCGTCGCGGGCGATCAACACGACGAGTGAACCCTCGCCGCGTCGCCCGGAGCGACCGGCCTGCTGCCAGAACGAGGCAACGGTCCCCGGGAAGCCTGCCACGACAACGGCGTCGAGGCCTGCGATGTCGACGCCGAGCTCCAGCGCGTTGGTGGTGGCTGCGCCCAGCAGCGTGCCGTCGGCGAGCGCAGCTTCCAGTTCGCGACGGTCCTCGGCCAGATATCCGGCGCGATACGACGCGACTCGCTCGGCGAGGTCCGGGTCCACCTCGGCGAGTAGACGTTTGGTGGCCATCGCGGTCAGTTCGGCACCGCGGCGGGAGCGGACGAAGGTGAGAGTACGGGCGCCCTCGATCATGAGGTCGGCCATGATCCGCGCTGCTTCCGCGCCCGCGGGACGTCGTACCGGGCTACCGTTTTCACCGGTCAATGCCTCGAGTAGCGGCGGCTCCCACAGTGCGACGGTGCGTGGGCCGTGCGGCGATCCGTCTTCCGTGACCTCGGTGCAGTGTGCGCCGATGAGCCGCGAGGCCGCCGCGCCGGGATCTGCCGTGGTCGCGCTGGCCAGGATGAAGGTAGGTTCGGCGCCGTAGCGCGCTGCAATCCTGCGCAGTCGCCGGATCACGAGCGCGACGTTGGATCCGAAGACTCCCCTGTAGGAGTGGCATTCGTCGATGATCACGTATTTCAGGTTGCGGAAGAAGTGCGCCCATCGCTGATGGGTGCGGAGCAGCGAAATGTGGATCATGTCGGGGTTGGTGAAGAGCCAGCGTGAGTTCTCGCGTGCCCAGGTGCGGAGTTCCTGCGAGGTGTCGCCGTCGTACGCACTGGCATTCGTGCTGCGAAGTTCGACGTCGAAGTCGGTGAGGGACAGCACTGCTCGCAGTTGATCCGAGCCCAGCGCTTTGGTGGGGGAGAGGTACAGGGCAGTTGCGAGCGGATCGGTCGCCATGGCCGTCAGCACCGGGAGTTGGTATGCCAGTGACTTACCCGACGCCGTACCGGTGGCCACGACCACGTGTTTTCCCTCGTGAGCGAGGTCGGCGGCCTCACTCTGGTGGATCCACGGGGACCGCACGCTGTGCTCGGCGAGCGCGCGTACGACGCTGGGGTGCACCCACTCCGGCCATTCGGTGAACTCGGCTACGCGAGCAGGCAACTGCGCGGTGAACATCAGTGGTTTTTCGCTTCCACTGACCCCGGCGACGACGCGATCGAGCAGCATCTGCCCGTAGGTGTCGCCAGGCTTCCCTCCCTGGGCGGGGATCGGGGAAGGTGCGTTCACGTGACTCTCCGGGCTCGGCGTTGGGGTGTGGCGGCAATCGGAAACTGTCGCTACCTGCAGTTTTGATGATACGCAACGGCCGGCGGTCTTGGTGGAACCGGGTGGTCGGCGCGGAAGCGGGAAGCCACGATCGTGGGCCGTTTTTCTCGTAGCGAACTTTTAACGTTTTTAGTTCCCTTTTCGACTGTTGTGCACGCGGAGAACATGGTTGACTGACAATCGGTCGCAGCTTCTGTGTTCGTAGGCTTGAGAAAGTGCACGCTCGCAGGATCGTTGTTGCGGGCGCGGTGCTCTGCCTTTCCTGAGGGGGAAATAAAGACGTACAGCGGTCGGAACCGGCCCGGTGGACTGTAAGGGCTGTTCACCGAATCCGGTGTTAGAAAGAGAAGGAAAAGCATGGCACAGGGCACTGTGAAGTGGTTCAACGCTGAAAAGGGCTTCGGCTTCATCGCTCCCGAAGACGGTTCCGCAGACGTCTTCGTTCACTACTCCGAAATTCAGGGCAACGGCTTCCGTACCCTCGAGGAGAACCAGCGTGTGGAGTTCGAGGTCGGCCAGGGCACCAAGGGTCCCCAGGCTACCGGCGTTCGCGCGGTCTGATTTTTCCGCTCACTCGCTGAGCGATTAGTTCGGACAGTATTTGTCCCCCATCGCATCCGTGCGGTGGGGGACAAATCTTTTCGGGCTGAGCCAGTCTTTCTCTGTCCGAGGTAATGCACGCAGCTGTTCGACCACGGCCGGTCGTCTATGCCGTCAGTACCTTCGTGGCTTACGTTTCACTCTGTGAGCCAACTGTCCTTTTTCTCTGCCGAGTCGATTCCACCTGCCGTGACGGACCTCGCCGGAATGCTGGCCGGACCGGGTCAGGTCGTGACCTCGGAGGACCGGGCCCGGATCTCGATCGTCGTGGATCGGGACTGGAGAGCGCAGGCCGTTGCCGAGTTGATCGCGCAGTGCGGACTCGGGGCCGAGGTGACGCGTAGTGAAGAAGGCAGCCCATTGGTCCGCACTCAGTCGACGCCCGCACTCCTTCCGCTGTCCGTGCAGTGGACCAAGGGAGCTGTGAAGGCGGTGCCGGTCGGTTGGGTACCGAACTCCCGCCAACTCCGGGTGTGGGCCGTCGCGGCCGGCAGGCTCGAAGAAGGCGGCGAGCGATTCGTGTTCGGCCTCGACCCCCATGCCAAGGAGACGCACGCACCGCTGGCTCAGGCCTTGATGCGGGTTGGTATCGCGCCGACTCAACTGGGTAACCGGACACCGGGCCCGGGGCTCCGTGTGTCGGGAAAGAAGAGACTGACAAAGCTCGTCGAATACCTCGGTGAGGCGCCGAAACACGTCGACACTTCGGTCGCCTGGCCGCACGTCTGACAGTGCTCTTGCCTCGCGTCCGACGGTGCTCATGCCGCGTGTCCGACGGTGCTCATGCCGCGTGTCCGACGGAGCCCATACTGTACTGATCTGCACGAATGTCTTGCGGGTATGTCACTCTGTAAAGAGAGACACGGGGTATAACTTGCTCCACACGTCTAGTTCTGAAGATCTGCCGACGGCAGTGAACGTCCAAAGGAAGGCTCGGGCAGCAGGTGGCTAAAGCGGACAACGGCAGCGGTCAGGGAGCGTCCGGTAACCCTCGTCGCCTCGTGATCGTCGAGTCACCGACCAAGGCGCGCAAAATCGCTCCCTACCTCGGTAAGGACTACGTCGTAGAGGCATCGGTCGGTCACATTCGCGACCTGCCGCGCGGCGCAGCAGACGTTCCGGCCAAGTACAAGGGCGAGTCATGGGCCCGTCTCGGCGTCAACGTCGATCACGACTTCGAGCCGCTCTATGTCGTGAGCCCGGAAAAGAAGGGCAAGGTCGCCGAACTCAAGTCTCTGTTGAAGGACGCCGACGAGCTCTTCCTCGCAACTGACCCCGACCGCGAGGGCGAGGCAATCGCCTGGCATCTCCTCGAGACTCTCAAGCCCAAGATTCCGGTTCGTCGAATGGTCTTCCACGAGATCACCGAGCCGGCAATCCGTGCTGCCGCCGAAGACACCCGCGAACTCGACACCGACCTCGTCGATGCTCAGGAAACCCGCCGCATCCTCGACCGTCTCTACGGTTACGAGGTCAGCCCGGTTCTCTGGAAGAAGGTCATGCCGAAGCTCTCGGCCGGCCGCGTCCAGTCGGTGGCCACTCGCGTCATCGTCCAGCGTGAACGCGAGCGCATGGCGTTCAAGTCGGCGTCGTACTGGGACATTTCCGCGACGCTCGACGCCGGTGCGGAGGCCAGCCCGCGTAGTTTCGGTGCTCGCCTGGTCTCCGTCGACGGTTCGCGTGTCGCCTCCGGCCGTGATTTCGGAGCTGACGGAAAGCTCAAGGGCAGCGCAGTCACCGTGCTCGACGAGGCGTACGCGCGTCGTCTCGCGGAAGCGTTGCAGGGCGTCGACCTCACGGTTTCCTCCGCCGAGGACAAGCCGTACACGCGCAAGCCTTACCCGCCGTTCATGACGTCGACGCTCCAGCAGGAAGCCGGACGCAAACTTCGTTTCACGTCCGAGCGCGCCATGCGCATCGCGCAGCGTCTGTACGAAAACGGCTACATCACCTACATGCGTACCGACTCGACGACGCTCTCGGAGTCGGCGATCGCAGCCGCTCGTGCGCAGGCCACCGAGTTGTACGGTCCGGAATACGTGCATCCGACGCCGCGTCAGTACACCCGCAAGGTCAAGAACGCGCAGGAAGCGCACGAGGCGATCCGCCCCGCCGGCGACGTGTTCCAGACCCCGGGTCAGCTGCACTCCAAGCTCGATTCCGACGAGTTCAAGCTGTACGAACTGATCTGGCAGCGGACCGTCGCTTCGCAGATGGCCGACGCCCGCGGTACGACGCTGACGCTCCGCATCTCCGGCACGGCAGGCACCGGCGAGGACTGCACGTTCTCCGCTTCGGGTCGCACCATCGTGTTCGCCGGCTTCCTCAAGGCTTACGTCGAAAGTGTCGACGAAGAAGCCGGCGGTCAGTCCGACGACGCCGAATCCAGGCTTCCGGTACTGGTCAAGGGCCAGGAAGTCACGGCCACCAAGCTCGATCCGGACGGGCACAGCACCAACCCGCCCGCTCGCTACACAGAAGCCAGCCTGATCAAGACGCTCGAAGAACTCGGCATCGGCCGTCCTTCGACCTACTCGTCGATCATCAAGACCATCCTCGATCGCGGATACGTCTACAAACGTGGCAGCGCGCTGGTTCCGTCCTGGGTGGCGTTTGCCGTCATCGGACTGCTCGAGGTGCACTTCGGCCGGCTGGTCGACTTCGACTTCACGGCAGGAATGGAAGACGATCTCGACGCGATCGCCGGCGGTCGTGAGCAGCGTGGCAACTGGCTGAGCAGCTTCTACTTCGGCGGCGAGACAGGCGCAGAGGGATCGGTCGCCCGCGAGGGCGGGCTGAAGAAGATGGTCGGTGTCAACCTCGAGGAGATCGACGCTCGCGAGGTCAACTCCATCCGTCT
This sequence comes from Rhodococcus sp. AQ5-07, assembly GCF_009707305.1. Classification (NCBI taxonomy): domain Bacteria; kingdom Bacillati; phylum Actinomycetota; class Actinomycetes; order Mycobacteriales; family Nocardiaceae; genus Rhodococcus; species Rhodococcus sp. AQ5-07. The sequence continues at coordinate 5,357,449 of NZ_CP046099.1, forward strand.
CTTCGACGACGCCGAGGGCCGCGAGGTTCACGTGCGCGTCGGCCGGTTCGGCCCGTATCTCGAGCGCATGGTTCAGAACCCGGACGATCCCGAAGGCGATCTGATCTCGCAGCGGGCAAATCTTCCCGACGACCTGCCGCCGGACGAGCTCACTCCCGAGTACGCCGAGAAACTGTTCTCGACGCCTCAAGAGGGCCGCAAGCTGGGCGTCGACCCACTGACGGGCCACGAGATCGTCGCGAAGGAAGGCCGCTTCGGTCCCTACGTGACCGAGATCCTGCCCGAACCGCCGGCCGAGCCGGAACCGGACATCGTTCCCGTCTCCGCTCCCGAGCCGGAAGAAATCAGTTCGGGCAGTACCAAGACTGCGGTGAAGAAGGCCGCAGCCAAGAAGGCACCCGCGAAGAAGGCTGCCAAGAAGGTCGCGGGCCCCAAGCCGCGGACGGGATCGCTGCTCAAGTCCATGGATTTGGCGACGATCACCTTGGAAGATGCACTTCGTCTGCTGTCGCTTCCGCGCGTGGTGGGTGTCGACCCCGAATCCAAGGAAGAGATCACCGCGCAGAACGGCCGTTACGGTCCGTACCTGAAGAAGGGCACGGACTCACGCTCGCTCGCCAACGAAGAGCAGATGTTCACCGTCACGCTCGACGAAGCGCTCAAGATCTACGCCGAGCCGAAGCGTCGTGGGCGTCAGGCATCGGCAACGCCTCCGTTGCGTGAGTTGGGCGTCGATCCGGTCAGCGAGAAGCCGATGGTGATCAAGGACGGCCGTTTCGGTCCGTACGTCACTGACGGCGAGACCAACGCCAGCCTTCGCAAGGACGACGACGTCGAATCCATTTCCGATGCTCGTGCGTCGGAGTTGCTGGCTGATCGTCGTGCGCGCGGCCCGGTCAAGAAGAAGGCTGCTGCCAAGAAGGCTCCGGCAAAGAAGGCCGCTGCCAAGAAAACAGCCGCAAAAAAGGCCCCGGCCAAGAAGGCTGCCGCCAAGAAGGCTCCCGCGAAGAAGGACTCGTAAGGCTTCGTCGGTGCCGACGGTTAGGGTTTTTGCATGAGTACTGAAGTGGCCGAACGAGGTGTGTTCGGTCGGCTGGTGGGTCAGCACGACGTCGAGCAGAGCCTGCGTGATGCTGCACTGTCGGCTCGTGGCGATTCCAGCGGCTCGGAGATGACCCACGCGTGGCTCTTCACCGGGCCACCCGGCTCTGGTCGTTCGGTTGCTGCTCTCTGCTTCGCCGCAGCCCTGCAATGCACCTCCGACGGTGCACCAGGGTGCGGTGAGTGTCATGCGTGTACGACGACGATGGGTGGAACCCACGGTGACGTACGCCGGATCATCCCCGACGGCCTGAGCATCAGCGTCAAAGGCATGCGCGAGATAGTCAACATCGCTTCGCGTCGGCCGACGACGGGGCGGTGGCAGGTCATCGTGGTCGAGGATGCCGATCGTTTGACCGAAGGCGCAGCCAACGCCCTGCTGAAGGTTGTCGAGGAGCCACCGGACCGCACGGTCATCCTGCTCTGCGCGCCGACGACCGATCCGGAAGACATGTCTGTCACCCTCCGTTCGCGGTGTAGGCACATGCCGTTGGTGACGCCGTCCGTCGAATCGATCGCTCAGGTACTGATCGACCGCGACGGGCTGGATCCGGAGCGGGCGAGAATCGCCGCATCGATCAGCGGCGGACATGTCGGTCGGGCGCGGCGCCTCGCCACCGACGAGAGCGCGCGGGACGAGCGTCAGCGTTCGCTTCGGCTGGCCGCAGACGCGATCGGTGCTTCGACGGCGTACAAGGCCGCAGAGAACTTGGTGAAGTCGATCGAGGCTGACACCAAGGCGTTCTACGCCGAACTCAAGGAACAGGAACTCGAGGAGCTCAAGGTCTCCTTGGGTGGCGGTGGAACCGGCAAGGGAACAGCCGGGACTCTGCGCGGATCGGCTGGTCTGATCAAGGACCTCGAAGCACGCCAGAAATCGCGCGACACCCGGGCCCGCCGCGATCTTCTCGACCGGACGCTGATCGACCTGGCCGGCATGTACCGGGACGCGCTTTCCTATTCGCTGGGGTCGACGTCGACGGCGACCCATCCCGACATGGCTCGGCAGGCCGCCGAGTTGGCTGCACGAACGTCCCCGGAGGGGTTGCTCAAGTGCATCGAAGCGGTGCTCGAATGCCGCGAGGCCGTCGACTTCAACGTCAAGTTGCAGTGGGCGCTCGATGCGATGGTTGCCTCCATCGGAGCCGCTTTCCGACCCCCGTTTTCGCGATCCGGGGGTTGACCAGATAGACTCGCCACCGCCGAAAGGCACGCTGCCTTAGCTCAGTCGGTAGAGCATTTCACTCGTAATGAAAAGGTCGAGAGTTCGATTCTCTCAGGCAGCTCAGCCAAGAGCCCCACACCCGGAAATCCGGATGTGGGGCTCTTGTCGTTAGTTCCCAATTCTTGCGTATGTGCGGTTTATCCTGAGTTCGGCGAACACGTGCCTGAACAGGAGAGACCTCGATGTCGGATCAGAACTGGGGACCAGGCCAACCATCGCAGAATCA
>NZ_CP046099.1:5365000-6323472 GCF_009707305.1 Rhodococcus sp. AQ5-07
TGGGCAGGTGTGTGGATGGGTAGGGGAGCGTCGTGTGGCCATGGAAGCGGCAGGGTGACCTAGCCGTGGAGGCCACACGAGTGAGAATGCAGGCATGAGTAGCGAAAGACGAGTGAGAAACTCGTCCGCCGAATGACCAAGGGTTCCTGGGCCAGGTTAATCCGCCCAGGGTGAGTCGGGACCTAAGACGAGGCCGACAGGCGTAGCCGATGGACAACGGGTTGATATTCCCGTACCCGTGTGAACGCGCCCATGGTGAATCAGTGATACTAACCATCCTGAAGCCACGAGAAGACCTTCGGGTCTCGAGTTGGTGGATGCATGGGACCTGATCTGGTAGTAGCCAAGCGATGGGGTGACGCAGGAAGGTAGCTGAGCCAGTCAGTGGTAATACTGGTGTAAGCGTGTAGGGCGTGACCTAGGCAAATCCGGGTCACACATAGCCTGAGACGTGATGCGTAGCCGATTGAGGCGAATTCAGTGATCCTATGCTGCCGAGAAAAGCCTCTAGCGAGCTTTCACACGGCCCGTACCCCAAACCGACACAGGTGGTCAGGTAGAGAATACTAAGGCGATCGAGATAACTATGGTTAAGGAACTCGGCAAAATGCCCCCGTAACTTCGGGAGAAGGGGGGCCCTGTTTGGTGACGACATTTACTGTCTGAGCTGGGTGGGGCCGCAGAGACCAGTGAGAAGCGACTGTTTACTAAAAACACAGGTCCGTGCGAAGTCGTAAGACGATGTATACGGACTGACGCCTGCCCGGTGCTGGAAGGTTAAGAGGACCGGTTAGTTCCTTCGGGAGCGAAGCTGAGAATTTAAGCCCCAGTAAACGGCGGTGGTAACTATAACCATCCTAAGGTAGCGAAATTCCTTGTCGGGTAAGTTCCGACCTGCACGAATGGCGTAACGACTTCTCAGCTGTCTCAACCGTAGACTCGGCGAAATTGCATTACGAGTAAAGATGCTCGTTACGCGCGGCAGGACGAAAAGACCCCGGGACCTTCACTACAGCTTGGTATTGGTGTTCGGTTCGGTTTGTGTAGGATAGGTGGGAGACTGTGAAACGGTGACGCCAGTTATCGTGGAGTCGTTGTTGAAATACCACTCTGATCGAATTGGACCTCTAACCTCGGACCATGATCTGGTTCAGGGACAGTGCCTGGTGGGTAGTTTAACTGGGGCGGTTGCCTCCCAAAATGTAACGGAGGCGCCCAAAGGTTCCCTCAGCCTGGTTGGCAATCAGGTGTCGAGTGCAAGTGCACAAGGGAGCTTGACTGTGAGACTGACAGGTCGAGCAGGGACGAAAGTCGGGACTAGTGATCCGGCACCGGCAAGTGGAAGCGGTGTCGCTCAACGGATAAAAGGTACCCCGGGGATAACAGGCTGATCTTCCCCAAGAGTCCATATCGACGGGATGGTTTGGCACCTCGATGTCGGCTCGTCGCATCCTGGGGCTGGAGTAGGTCCCAAGGGTTGGGCTGTTCGCCCATTAAAGCGGCACGCGAGCTGGGTTTAGAACGTCGTGAGACAGTTCGGTCTCTATCCGCCGCGCGCGTTAGAAACTTGAGGAAGGCTGTCCCTAGTACGAGAGGACCGGGACGGACGAACCTCTGGTGTGCCAGTTGTTCCGCCAGGAGCACCGCTGGTTAGCTACGTTCGGAAGGGATAACCGCTGAAAGCATCTAAGCGGGAAGCCTGTTCCAAGATGAGGTTTCTCACCCCCTCGAGGGGGTAAGGCCCCCGGCAGACCACCGGGTTGATAGGCCAGAACTGGAAGTGCAGTAATGCATGCAGGTGACTGGTACTAATAGGCCGAGGACTTACCACAAAGAAGCTACGCGTCCACTGTGCGGTATCTGAAACAACACACAGATACTGATGAGAAACTCTGTTTTCTCCGTCATCCATCCATCCGGTAACGGGTTCGGGTTGGTGCACGGTGAAACCAGGTGATCAGAAGTTGGTTACTGTGACAGTTTCATAGAGTTACGGCGGTCATAGCGAAGGGGAAACGCCCGGTCCCATTCCGAACCCGGAAGCTAAGCCCTTCAGCGCCGATGGTACTGCACTCGACAGGGTGTGGGAGAGTAGGACACCGCCGAACACAATGTAGAGAAGCCCCCCAACCAGTGATGGTTGGGGGGCTTTCTCGTACCCAAAACACCCCACTCTTACTGCGAGCGAACGGTACGTTCGTCGCCTCAGATCGACCGAACGTACCGTTCACACCATCACGAGCGAGCACGGCCGGCTCACCACCCCGTCCGGGACCGAGTGAACGACACTCTCACCGCCTCTAACGAGGGGAACGGTACGTTCACGCGATCCGCGAAAAGCCTGCGCTCACCACAGGTCTCGTCAGTCGACGGTCAATCGCGACACCAACCCGCCACGGAACCCGTAGAGCGTGGCTAGGCTCGGAAGAGGTGCCCCGTGTGATCGGGCCCACCTCACCTGTGCACGCGTGATGACTACGGAGGCTTCGATGACCGATATTCTCGACCGCACCAAAATCTATGTTGATGGCGCCTGGATCGAATCCACTGGCAGCGGTCGGATCGACGTTCTCAATCCGGCTACCGAAGAGCTGATAGGAACTGTCGCCGAAGGCACTGTCGAAGATGTCGACGCGGCCGCGAAGGCAGCACGAAAGGCGTTCCCTGCCTGGTCTGCACTATCCGGCGGTGAGCGCGCCGAATATCTTTCCAAGGCCGCGGCGATAATTGCCGAACGCACCGATGATCTTGCGGCGCTTGTTTCGCAGGATATGGGAATGCCGATCGGATTCGCGAAGCCCGTACAAATCGGAATGCCGCTCGCGAATTTGAATGCATTTGCCGAATTGGCTCGCACTTATGATTTCGACGCTCACGAGGTCGGGAATTCGCTGATTGTTCGCGAACCTGCGGGTGTTGTCGGCGCCATCACTCCCTGGAACTTCCCGCTCCACCAAGTTGTCTTGAAGGTCGGCGGTGCGCTCGCCGCGGGCTGCACCGTGGTTCTCAAGCCCACCGAGGTTGCGCCACTCATCACGTACGCTCTCGCTGACATCTTCGACGAAATTGGTTTGCCTGCAGGTGTATTCAACCTGGTGAGTGGCTACGGCCCGGTAGTGGGCGAAGCCATCGCCGGCCACCCTGAGGTCGACATGGTCTCCTTCACCGGATCGACTCGTGCAGGCAAGCGAGTGGCCATCGTTGCCGCGGACACCATCAAGAAGGTCTCGCTCGAGCTGGGCGGCAAGTCGGCGAATGTCATTCTCGACGACGCCGATCTCGAAAAGGCTGTCACGGATGGCGTCGCAAAGTGCTTCATCAATTCGGGCCAGACCTGTTCGGCGCTGACGCGTATGTTGGTTCCCGCGGAGAAGGTGGATGAGGCAGCGGCAATTGCTGCTGCAGTCGCCGCTCATTTCCCGGTAGGTGATCCGACTCAGCCGACTTCGGTGCTTGGTCCTCTGGTGAACGCGAATCAGCTGGGACGCGTTCGCGGATACATCGAGAAAGGTGTGTCGGAAGGTGCCACCGCGGTTGTCGACGGTCGCGAAACTGGTCTGGCCAGTGGATATTTCGTCGGTCCGACGGTGTTCGCGAACGTGACCGAAGACATGACCATTGCGCGCGAGGAGATCTTCGGACCGGTCCTCTCGATCATGGGCTACAAAGACGAGGCCGACGCAGTGCGTATCGCCAACGGCACCGAGTACGGACTGGCCGGTGGCGTTTGGTCAGGTGACCCCGATCGCGCGGATCGCGTCGCCCGGCAACTGCGGGCCGGGCAAGTCGAGGTGAACGGCGGCGCCTTCAACACGAATGCTCCGTTCGGTGGGTACAAGCAGTCGGGCGTCGGGCGCGAGGCCGGCACGTTCGGGCTCGAAGAGTTCCTCGAGATCAAGGCGATTCAGCGATAGTTTGTTCGAGAATGGCGATGCTCCCGTACCAAGTGCGGGAGCATCGCCATTTTTGTACCCGGATCAGGACTTGGCGGCATCCAAATGCTGAGCCGAGATGTTCGCCAGATGTGTCAGGTCCGAGGCCACGGTCGCGAACGTGTAGCCCTCCCCGAGCCGTTGTGCCGCAACCTGACCGGAAGGTGTGTGGATTCCCGCAGCGACTCCGCTGACGGCGGCAGCTTCGCGCACCCGGGTGAGCGCTGCTTCGAATTCCTCGGCGACGTCCGGATCGTTGGAGTGCTTACCGCCGACGGCGATTCGTAGGTCGGACGGCCCGACGTACACGCCGTCCAAACCGGGCACTGCGCAGATCTCTTCGACGTTCGCCAGACCCTGTGGGGTCTCGATCATCGCAAATACAACGGTGTCGCGGTTCGCGTCGGCGGGAACGGGGCCGATACGGAGTTGAGAGCGCATGGGTCCGTAGGAGCGGATGCCGAAAGGCGGATACTTGGCGGCTGCCACGGCGGCCGCTGCCTCTTCGGCGTTGTTGATCAGCGGAACGATGACGCCCACAGCGCCCGCGTCGAGTGCACGGCCGATGGGCGTCGGATTGTTTGCCTCGACGCGCACCATCCCGACAGTGGACGGTGACGAGTCGATGGCGGTGAGCCCGGCGACCATCCCCGAATAGCCGATCAGGCCGTGCTGCATGTCGAGGGCAATGTAGTCCCAGCCGACGTGCGCAATCCATTCGGTCGAGACCGGACTGTCGATGACGGACCAGTATCCGAGAATGCGTTCGCGTCCTCGGATACGTGCGGCGAATTCCTGTGCTGACATAGTGAAGAACTCTTCCTGATGAAGGTCGGGTGTTTCAGCGGTTGTAGTTGGGCATGGGGCCTCGTAGGGCGGCACCGACTAGGTCACACTCTTCGACGGTCGAGGCGTCGAGTGGACCTCGCCCGATGGCCGCGATATTGGATTCGAGGTGCGTAACTTTGGATCCTCCGAGGAGCAGCGATCCGGCGACGGGCTTGCTGACCAGCCAGCGCAACGCAAGCTCGGTCAGGGAGATGCCCGACTGTTCCGCGATCGCCGTCAGTTGTGCAATGGCGTCGAAGATCTGTGTGTTCCAGTATCGCTCCTTGTACATCGACGCAAGACGGGAGTCGCCGAATCGGCCGTCGACGGGGTTTTCCTCGAAGGTGTGGCGCCCGGTGAGCAGGCCCCCACCGAGTGGGTTGTAGACCATGGTGGTCAGTCCGGTCACGTCCGCGAATTCTGCGTATTCTTCTTCGATGCGACGCGCGAGCAAGTTGTAGAGCTGTTGTGCGACGATCGGTCGCGGAGCACCGACTGTGTCTGCGGTGTAGTTGATTTCACTGATTTGCCACGCGGCAAAGTTGGATACGCCGAGTGTGCGGATCTTGCCCTCGGCAACCAGTTCCGCGACGGTGGTAAGAGTTTCGGTCAGCGTGACGGTTCGGTCCGGCTGATGGAGATAGAACAGGTCGACGTAGTCCGAGTCGAGTCTGCGCAGACTTCCTTCGATGCTTGCTCGGAGTCCCTTTGCCGAGAGTGGGCTGTTGTCACCGGCATCGGGGTGTGGCATTCCTGCTTTGGTGGCCAGAGTGACGGAATCGCGTCGGCCATGGAGGAGCTTTGCCAGCATGCGCTCGGACTCACCGCCCGCATAGCCGTTGGCCGTGTCGATGTGAGAGATACCGGCGCCTAGTGCTGCGTCGAGCATCGATCCGGCACCCGATATGTCGACCGTATCTCCGAAGGTCATAGTGCCGAGCACCAGTTTCGGAAGCTCGAGTGGGGCGGTCATCAGGCAACTCCTCGTGATTCGGTCTGCTTGGCTAGCAAGTTCTTGGACAGGGCTGCCACCACGTGGCGTGGTTTGATGCCGACCATGGTGGTGGGATCGAGAGCAGCGCCTCGTAGTGCGCGGGTGTACGGCTCGCGCGGACTGGCGAGAACTGTTTCTGTGGAACCGGATTCGACGATGGCTCCTTTCGACATCACGACTACGGTCTCGCTGATTTCTCGGACGACGCCCAAGTTGTGTGAGATGAAAACGTACGTCAGACCGGTATCGGTCTGAATTTCACGTAGGAGCGCGAGTACCTGCGCTTGCACCGAAACGTCGAGAGCGCTGGTCGCTTCGTCGCAGACCAGGATCTCGGGTCCGCTGGCAAGTGCACGGGCAATTCCGATGCGCTGACGTTGGCCACCGGAGAACTCTGCCGGACGCCGGTGTAGTGCCGAGTTGGGCAGGCCAACGCGATCGACGAGTTCTGCTGCTGCCTTGGCGCGTTCAGACTTGCTCCGAACACCTTTGAGGCGCAGTGGTTCTCCGATGATGTCCTCGGCAGTCAGATGGGGGTCCAGCGATCCGTACGGATCTTGGAACACCATTTGAACGCGAGAGCGGAAGGGGCGCAGTGACTTCTCCGACATCTGCGCGATGTCATTGCCGTCGACGAGAATGCGTCCACTGGTCGGTGTGAGGAGTCGGACGATAGATCGAGCGATTGTCGACTTGCCACATCCGGATTCGCCGACGATGGCCAGGGTCTTGCCCTTTTCCACCGAGAAGCTCACAGCATCCACGGCTCGGAAAACTCCGTCGGGAACCGGATACTCGACAACGAGATCTTCGACGGCGAGAAGTGGCGTTTCGTGGGGGTTCATGCCGAGGCTCCGATCTGTGTTGAACGGGCGGGGTCGCCATCCCAAGGCCCCAGGTGCGGTATGGCGTCGAGAAGCTTTTGTGTGTAGGCGCTTTGCGGTGAGTCGACGAGAACGTCGGCGCTACCGGTCTCGACAAAACGTCCGTCCTTCATCACGTAGATGCGATCGGATACGAGTCGGGCGACTCCGAGGTCGTGGGTGATGACCAGCATTCCGATCCCGGTGCGTTCCTGCAATTCGAGCAATAGATCCAGAATCCCGGCCTGAACGGTGACGTCCAATGCGCTGGTGAGTTCGTCGGCCACGATCAGTTCGGGGCCGGCAGCAAGAGCTCCGGCGATGAGGACGCGCTGCAGCATTCCACCCGACAGTTGATGCGGGTACTTGTCGAGTTGCTTATCCGGATACGGAATGCGTACCTGCTCGAGCAGTTGCACTGCCCGCTCGATTTGTTGCTTCTTCGCGGTCACACCGCTGTGGCGCACTGCTTCTCGAAGTTGGCTGCCGATGGTGTGGACGGGACTCAGAGCCGTCATCGGGTCCTGGGGGATGAGGGCGATGTGTTTTCCACGAATATCGTTCAAGATCTTCGTGTTTCCGAGAATGTCCTGGCCTTTGAACACGGCTTTCCCGGAAAGAACGGCAAGATCGTCCGGAAGCAGCCCGAGGATTCCCATGGCCGTGGTCGACTTTCCGGAGCCGGATTCACCGATGATGGTGACGGTTTCACCGGCGTCGATGCAGAAGGACACCCCGTCGACGGCTCGGATGACGCCATTCGCCGTGACAAGTTCGATCTGGAGGTCGTCGACCCGTAGTAGATTGCCCATGTCTCACGCCTTTGCTTTCTGGGCGTTGCCACGCCCGAACAGGCTTGCGCCCAGTCGTTTCGAACCTGCAGGACGATCGCGCAGGCCGTCGCCGAGTAGGTTCACTCCGACGACCAGTAGCACGATCATCAGACCGGTCAACGTGACGATCCACCATGACGTGGTGATGTAGTCCTGGCCGTCGGCGATGATTCGTCCCCACGTTGCGAACGGACGTTGCGGTCCGGCGCCGAGGTAACTCAACGAACTTTCCAGCAGTACGGCCTGCGCGAGCAGCAGCAGGACGACGAGCGAGGCCTGCTTGACGATGTTCGGAATGACGTGACGAAGCAGAATTGCCATGCGAGTAAGTCCGAGGACTCGAGCTGCAGCTACGTAAGGCTTTTCGCGTTCGACGAGTACCAATGAGCGAGTCAACCGTGCGACCTCGGGCCACTGCGCGATCGCGATGACAAACGTGATGACGGGAATGGACGGACCGAACAGCGCAACGACGAGAAGCAGCATCATCAGCAGAGGCAGAGAAAGCTGTGCTTCGAGTAGGCGGGAGATGACGGTGTCGACCCAGCCGCCGAAGTACCCCGCGGCGGATCCGGCGACTATGCCGATGACCCCGGAGACGATCACGGCGAGAATACCGATCGTCAGAGACACCTGGCCGCCGTGCAGGATCCGTGAGAGGAGATCTCGTCCCAACTGATCGGTGCCGAACAGATGGCCGTCGGTGAGGGGCGGTAGCCGTCGACTGCTCAGGTTGGTCTGGTTCGGATCTGCAAGGGGGAGTAGTCCCGCCAATGCAACAGGAAGAATCACCAGGAGCGCGCAGATCGAGCCGGCCCAGATCTTGACTCGGCTGTCTCGCTTACGGCGCGTGGCTCCGGCGCGTGCGAAGTCTGCCTCGGTGACCGCGCTGGCGCGTGGAGTTGTTGGAGGTTCCAAGACGGTAGTCATCAGTTGGCGCCCTTTCCGAGTCGCACGCGTGGATCCAGGAGGGGGTAGAGGAGGTCCACTGCCAGTTGCACGAGCACGGCGAGAACCGCAGTGACAAGCACGGTGGCCTGGATGAGCGGGTAGTCGCGAGTCTCGAGTGCACGGACCACCAGCGAGCCGACACCAGGCCAGGCGAACACGACTTCGACCACCACGACGCCGTTCAGCATTCCGGCAAATCTGGTGCCCAGCGCGGTGACGATCGGAATCGCAGAATTACGCATCGCATATCGCCAGGTGAGTTCGCGTTCGGATACTCCGCGAGAACGTGCGACCGTGATGTACGGAGAAGCGAAGGCCGAGACCATTTCGCGTCGAACCATCCGGGAGATCAACGCGATCTGAAGGATGGCGATGGTGACGGTAGGCAGGATCAACGACGGCCATGTGGTGAAACCGGCTGCCGGGAGTACTGGGATCAAGACCGCGAAGATCGTCACCAGCATCAGGCCGCTCCAGAACTCCGGCATGGACTGCCCGCCGACGGCTACGACGTTCGCACCGAGTTCGCGTCGGGTGTCCGCGTGACGGGCCATCCACACGCCCAGCGGAATCGAGAGCACGGCGGTCAACAGAATGGAGCTGACGGCAAGGGTGATGGTGTACGGGAGACGGCCGAGGACAACGTCCATGGCCGGCGCCTGGAACGAGTACGACGTGCCGAGATTCAGATGGACGAGGTCCCACAGGTAGATCAGGTATTGAGAGAACACCGACTTGTCCAAGCCCATGTCAGCACGGATTTGTGCTAGATCCTCCGTGCTGGCCAGCGGTCCGGCCAAGGCGTAGGCAGGATCGCCGGGAGCCATTCGGATCAGGACGAACACTGTTGTGAGCGTGAGGAAGATCGTCAAGGCGCTCTGTGCCAAGCGTTTGAGCACGTATTTGGCGGTCGGGTTGATCCTTTTGCGCCGACGCGGAGAGATTCCGAGAGCGGTTTGCGGTTTCGGAGCGGTGAGAGTCATCGCCTCAGGCCTCCAATCGGACGGCGCCGAGGTCGTAGGAGTTGATCGGGGTCAGTGAAACATTTTGTACACGAGTGCGTTTCGCGAGGAGTGCGTTGGGTACGAAGCTCCACAGGCAAGGCCAGGTGTTCCAAATGTCTTGTTGTGCGGCGTCGAGTAGAGCGGTGCGCTTGGTCGGGTCTGGTTCACTGGATGCGGCTTGAATCTTCGCGGTGATTTCGGGGAAGACGTACCCGTGATAGGTGTCGCGAGTTGCTTCCTTCTCCGCTGTGCCGGCGTACATCCCCTGCAACGTGGTCAGTGCAAGTCCGGTTTGGTTGCCGTAGCCGTTGCCCAGCACATCCCAGTCGCCGGTCTTGCCCTGGCGCCAGGACGAGATGTCACCGCCCGGTTCGAACTGCTGGAGTTTGACGCGTACTCCCACGGCCTTCATCATTTCGAGTACCGATTCCATCACCGAGACGTCGTTGGTGAACTCTCCGGTTTCCCAGATGAAGGTGAGTTCGAGGTCGTCGGCGCCTTCGGCCTCGAGCATTTGCCGCGCTTTCCGTGGATCATATTGGTAAGTACCGGTTTTCACGGCTCCGTCCAAGGTCGACGGTGCGGGGCCGGTGGCCGGGACTGCGGATCCGATCAGCACGTCCCGAGCGAGTGACTCACCGTCGATGGCATACGTGAGAGCTTCTCGGACACGCGGATTGGACAGTGGGTGATCGGCGGGCTTGCGGAAGTTGAAGAACAGTTGGTTGATGCGTGTGCTCGGCACTGTGTCCACCTGGACACCAGGCAGGTCGGCGAGTTGTTCGGCGGAATCGGGACTGATCGAGTCGATGACGTCGACCTCGCCGCTCCGAAGTGCGACGACGCGGCCGGCCTCTTCGGGAATGAAGCGGACCTGAACACGACGAACGCCAGGGGCCGGGCCCCAGTAGTTGTCATTGGCGACAAGTGTGTAATCACCGGTGCCCCGGTTCGATTCGCTGACGACGAACGGTCCCGACCCGATTCCGCTCTGCAGTTCGTTGGGTTCGTTCGCAGCGGCCGGGGTGATCAAGATGTTGGACATGAGCGAGTCCAGAACCGGCACCGGGGAATTCGTCCGAAGGATGAAGGTGCGATCGTCGATGGGGACGACCGTCGGCCACTCGGGGAACTGCGGTGCGACAAACGATCCGCTGACCTGCTGGTACATCTGCATTGCCGTCGTGACGTCGTCGATCAGCACAGGTGTGCCGTCGGAGTAACGGATGCCCTCGCGGAGTCGAACCGTCCACTCGGTCGCGCCGGTCGATTCGAACCTGTCAGCGAGAACGAGTTGCGGTGTCAGATTGTCGCCGATCCGGGTGAGACCTTGTCTGACGCCACGTTGAGCCGTGACTGCTGCGTCGAATTGATTGAGTTTGTTGTCGAGGCTGACGAGCGAACGGTTGAGCCCGAGCACCAGGGTGTCCTGGGTCGGCTTCCCGGTAGGGCCGGCGCACGCGGCAGTCGTGCCCAGAAGCGTTGCGCCACCGATCAGCCCGGTGAACTGCAGAAAGGATCGCCGGGAGAGCTGTGGTGTTCGCAAACGAGTATTGGTCATCGGTGACCTTTCGATCCTGACGGGGCAGCGTGGGGGCGACGCTCCGAGCGGACTGTTGGTGAACAATCGCGTCGGGCTCTCGCTTGTAACTCAGCTCACAATGGCACTGTTGCGCACTTCGCGCAAGTCCCGTAACTTCGATTGCGTACTTCGCGCATCGGTTGCGATGCTGTGCATACTCGATTCAGACCGAAAGGGGGTCGAGGAATTCGATGAAACCACTGGTAATCATCGCTGATGATCTTTCCGGAGCCGCGGAGTCGGCCGCAGGATTTCTGCTCCGCAGTTCGGGCATATCGCTTCGACTCGGCCCAGGCGCGCCCGACGGATCAGGAGTGACGGTTTTCGATCTGCACTCACGGCGATCCGACCCCGCCAGAGCCTCTCGTGACGTGAGATCAGTTCTGCAATCGTCTGACGGCTCCGAGATCGTCAAGAAGATCGATTCCCTGCTCAGGGGCAACATAGCGGCGGAGGTTGGAGAACTCTCCCGCGACGGATCCCCGGTCATCGTCGCCGCCGGACTGCCCAGGCAAGGGCGCACGGTGCAAGGCGGGGTGGTGTTGGTCGATGGGGTTGCGTTGCACGCCACCGACCTGTGGCGCGCGGAGTCGAAGCCGGCTCCTCGGTCGATTGCGGAGGCGCTCGGCTCGTCGGCAATTACTTCTGGCGTATCGCTGGACGACATTCGCTCCGGGCGGTTGAGTCAGGTTCTTGCGTCGATCTCAGAAGCCGGGTCGGTGGCGATCTGCGACGTCGAGACCGACAGTGATCTGGAACTGATTGTGGCTGCAGCACAGGAGGTTCGGGGTTCTCGATTGGTAGGAACCTCGGCGCTCGCGACGGCAGTGGCACGACGACGAACCGTGCAGTCACCCGTCGTGCGTCCATCTCTTCGTGATTCTCGATTTACTTTGGTGGTTGTGGGGACGGCGGATGCGTCTGCCGGGGACCAAGTGGAATTGCTTCGGGATTCAGGTGCGCACCATATCGAAGTGAACAGTGCTGAACTCCTGGCGCATTCGGTCGATCCGCTTCCGATTCTGAACGCACTGGATTGCGGAAACGTCGTGGTTTCGGTAAGTGGACCTGTCGTGCCTGCAGAATCCGTCCATCTCGTTTCGGCTCTCGCCGATCTGATCGCTGCCGTCGATGCAGGATTCTCCCACGGCGAGTACCCGATCGACTTGGTTCTTACCGGTGGCGAAACCGCGCGCAGCGTTCTCGACCGCCTGCGGATCGACACTTTGTCACCGATTTACGAAATTGAACACGGCGCCGTGCTTTCCGTCGACCACACCGGACGGTACATCGTCACGCGGCCAGGCAGTTTCGGGAATGCACACAGTCTTTTCTCTATAACGAAGTTTCTCGCGCGCCCCATCCTGGTCGACGCTCCGGACAGTCCACCTTCAGACAACGAGGTCAATCCCATGTCAATCGAATCCACTCCACTGCCGCTGATTGCTGTCACGATGGGCGACGGCGCCGGCGTCGGACCGGAAGTGATCGTCCCCGCACTCCTCGACGCCGAAACGAGAAAGCGTTGCCGCCCTGTTGTTGTCGGTGACGCGAAGCGTTTGCGATTGGCTGCCACGGTGCTCGGAATCGACGTCGACGTGGTCGCGATCGAGGAGATCAAGGATGCTGAATTCAACGATGGACGGATCAACGTCATCGACCTGGACTTGCTACCCGAGGATCTCGCCTGGGGTGAACTGTCGGCAGTCGCGGGGGATGCGGCCTATCAATATATCCGCGTCGCAAGCGAACTCGCCGTACGCGGTGAAGTCCAGTCGATCTGCACGGCGCCACTGAACAAGGAAGCGCTGCATGCGGCAGGACACATCTATCCCGGACACACGGAATTGCTTGCGCACCTGACCGGTACCGAGGAGGTGTCGATGATGTTGTCGACCCCCAAGCTCAAGGTGATTCACGTGACCACTCACATCGGACTGCTCGATGCAGTTGCCAGGATCGAGCCCGGCCTGGTCGAGAGGACAATTCGTCGAGGTCACGAAGCTTTGGTGCGTACGGGCAATCCATCTCCGAAAATCGGCGTGTGCGGGATCAACCCGCATGCGGGGGAGAACGGGCTTTTCGGGTACGGAGAGGAAGAGCAGAAGATCATTCCCGCCGTCGAACTCTTGAAGGCAGAAGGAATCGACGTCCACGGCCCACTGCCGGCGGACACGGCATTCTTCCTCGCTGGACGTGGGGACTACGACTTGATCGTTGCGATGTACCACGATCAGGGGCACGGCCCGGTCAAGGTTCTCGGGATCGAGGCCGGCGTCAACATCACCGTCGGGTTACCTGTCATCCGTACCTCCGTCGATCACGGAACCGCTTTCGATATTGCAGGTAAGGGCATCGCCGAGGCCGGTAGTATGGTCGAAGCGCTGCGGCAGGCGGCCGAATTGGCAACCAGCACATTCGTTTCCAAGTAAGCACCAGGGTTTGTAGGGGGGAGGAGCGATGGCCATTCGGGAGTCGGAGGCGAGGCGGTCGGAGATTGCGAGGCTCGCTCGCACCAGCGGTCTGGCCAGTGTCGAGGATCTGTCTGCCCAATTCGGGGTGACTGCATCTACGATCCGTCGCGACCTGAGTCAGTTGACTGCCCAGGGAGTAATTGCTCGAACGTACGGCGGGGCGATTGCTCTCAACCCTCATCCGGAATCCTCCTTGCGTCAACGCGCAATGGAGGGATTCGACGCCAAACGGGGCATCGCCGAATGGGCTGCTGAGCAGGTCCGGCCCGGAGAAACCGTGCTCCTTGATGCAGGTACCACCGTCGGAGCGATGGGAGAGTTTTTACGTCACGTGACGAATTTGACGGTGATCGCTGCAGGGCTGACGGCGCTCGAGGCGTTAGCCGACGCTGATGGTGTTCGAGTCGAATGTCTCGGCGGGACGCTGAGGCAGCTCAGTCAAGGATTCGTCGGGCCGCTGGCGGAAGCGTCGCTGCAGAGGGTCTCGTTTGACAAGGCATTCCTCGGTGCCGATGCCGTTACCGCTGACCTGGGTATTTGTGAAGCTGAGCTCGATCAGACCCGGCTCAAGGAAATGATGATCGAACGTGCCGGCGAGGTCTACATACTCGCCCACTCCGCCAAGCTTGGTGAACGTCCTTTCCATGCGTGGGCGCCGATACCGCCGGGGGCCGTGCTGGTTACCGATGCTGCAGTAGACGCAAAGCAAGTCGCGTTGTTCGAGGATGCAGGTATCCGAGTCCAAGTGGTGTGAGTTCCCGCTGCGTGCCGATTCGGCCACGGTGTCCGGCGTCACATGATGTCCGAATTGGCGAAAATCGACTGAAACGGGCAATCTTGCTGGGGAAATGGATACCTCCGAGTCTCTGACCTGTGGATTTGTCAAAGACTTCGGCGGACGCGTAACTTATTCCAAGTCAGAGCGACACGGACACCGACTCCCACCTGCGAGGGTGAGTGACACGAGGTTGTACGAAGTGCCTGACCAAATTTCGAAGTAGTTTCCATCGTGTATGGTTGTGCTTCACCTCCAGTTCTTCCCCGAATGTTCAGCGGTTTGCGCCGGTGACCTGGTTGGGATAGGCTGGGAAAGTTGCCCCGGAGCGGCGGCCATAGGGTCGTGGTGATGGTGTGTGCGTGTTCTTTGAGAACTCAACAGTGTGTCGATGAATGTCAGTGCCAAATATTTTTTGGTACTTCGCATGTCGGATGATGTTCCGGGCCTTCGGGTTTCGGTTCTGATGTTCGGGGTGTGAGTATTTTTCGTCGGTGATTGTTCATTCTTCCGTCTGAATGGTTGCCGACACATTTTTTGCTAGTTGAGTTTTTTGCTAGTGATTTGACTCTTTTTGTCTATGACTGATTAGCAGTTTCGGCTGTGAAATCTAGAGTCTTCAACGGAGAGTTTGATCCTGGCTCAGGACGAACGCTGGCGGCGTGCTTAACACATGCAAGTCGAGCGGTAAGGCCTTTCGGGGTACACGAGCGGCGAACGGGTGAGTAACACGTGGGTGATCTGCCCTGCACTTCGGGATAAGCCTGGGAAACTGGGTCTAATACCGGATATGACCTCCTATCGCATGGTGGGTGGTGGAAAGATTTATCGGTGCAGGATGGGCCCGCGGCCTATCAGCTTGTTGGTGGGGTAATGGCCTACCAAGGCGACGACGGGTAGCCGACCTGAGAGGGTGACCGGCCACACTGGGACTGAGACACGGCCCAGACTCCTACGGGAGGCAGCAGTGGGGAATATTGCACAATGGGCGAAAGCCTGATGCAGCGACGCCGCGTGAGGGATGACGGCCTTCGGGTTGTAAACCTCTTTCAGCAGGGACGAAGCGCAAGTGACGGTACCTGCAGAAGAAGCACCGGCTAACTACGTGCCAGCAGCCGCGGTAATACGTAGGGTGCAAGCGTTGTCCGGAATTACTGGGCGTAAAGAGTTCGTAGGCGGTTTGTCGCGTCGTTTGTGAAAACCAGCAGCTCAACTGCTGGCTTGCAGGCGATACGGGCAGACTTGAGTACTGCAGGGGAGACTGGAATTCCTGGTGTAGCGGTGAAATGCGCAGATATCAGGAGGAACACCGGTGGCGAAGGCGGGTCTCTGGGCAGTAACTGACGCTGAGGAACGAAAGCGTGGGTAGCGAACAGGATTAGATACCCTGGTAGTCCACGCCGTAAACGGTGGGCGCTAGGTGTGGGTTCCTTCCACGGAATCCGTGCCGTAGCTAACGCATTAAGCGCCCCGCCTGGGGAGTACGGCCGCAAGGCTAAAACTCAAAGGAATTGACGGGGGCCCGCACAAGCGGCGGAGCATGTGGATTAATTCGATGCAACGCGAAGAACCTTACCTGGGTTTGACATATACCGGAAAGCTGCAGAGATGTGGCCCCCCTTGTGGTCGGTATACAGGTGGTGCATGGCTGTCGTCAGCTCGTGTCGTGAGATGTTGGGTTAAGTCCCGCAACGAGCGCAACCCCTATCTTATGTTGCCAGCACGTTATGGTGGGGACTCGTAAGAGACTGCCGGGGTCAACTCGGAGGAAGGTGGGGACGACGTCAAGTCATCATGCCCCTTATGTCCAGGGCTTCACACATGCTACAATGGCCAGTACAGAGGGCTGCGAGACCGTGAGGTGGAGCGAATCCCTTAAAGCTGGTCTCAGTTCGGATCGGGGTCTGCAACTCGACCCCGTGAAGTCGGAGTCGCTAGTAATCGCAGATCAGCAACGCTGCGGTGAATACGTTCCCGGGCCTTGTACACACCGCCCGTCACGTCATGAAAGTCGGTAACACCCGAAGCCGGTGGCTTAACCCCTTGTGGGAGGGAGCCGTCGAAGGTGGGATCGGCGATTGGGACGAAGTCGTAACAAGGTAGCCGTACCGGAAGGTGCGGCTGGATCACCTCCTTTCTAAGGAGCATTCTCCAATCCAATATCCACACAGGTGGATGGTTGGTTGGCAGAGCCTGTTTCGGATCCACTTGTGGTCCGGCAGGAGCTCATGGGTGGACGCTGACAAACTTGATCGTCGTACGGTTTCTCCTCTGTGGGAGGCCGACGAACAATATATCGACATACTGTTGGGTCCTGAGAGAACACGCGAGTGTTTCCTCTCTAGGAAGTAACGACAACACTGGAATGTGGGTCATACCGCGAATAGGTAACTGAGGTGACTTGGTTGGTGTTCGGCTGGTGCTCACGGGAGTTCTGGGGTTGTGTGTTGTTTGAGAACTGCACAGTGGACGCGAGCATCTTTGTTGTAAGTAATGAAGAGCGTACGGTGGATGCCTTGGCACCAGGAGCCGATGAAGGACGTAGGAGGCTGCGATAAGCCTCGGGGAGCTGTCAACCGAGCTGTGATCCGAGGATGTCCGAATGGGGAAACCCAGCACGAGTGATGTCGTGTTACCCGCGCCTGAATATATAGGGCGTGTGGAGGGAACGTGGGGAAGTGAAACATCTCAGTACCCACAGGAAGAGAAAACAACCGTGATTCCGTGAGTAGTGGCGAGCGAAAGCGGAAGAGGCTAAACCATGGGTGTGTGATAGCCGGCAGGTGTTGCATTCGTGGGGTTGTGGGGTTCATTTTGTCTGTTCTGCCGAGCAGGCCAACAGTAAGAAATCACAGGGTTAGTGGAAGTGGTCTGGAACGGCCTGTCGTAGAGGGTGAGAATCCCGTACACGAAAACTTTGTGACTGTTGTAATGGAAACCCAAGTAGCACCGGGCCCGTGAAATCTGGTGTGAATCTGTCGGGACCACCCGATAAGCCTGAATACTCCCTGGTGACCGATAGCGGACTAGTACCGTGAGGGAAAGGTGAAAAGTACCCCGGGAGGGGAGTGAAATAGTACCTGAAACCGTGCGCTTACAATCCGTCAGAGCCTTCGAACAGTTTACTGTTGGGGGTGATGGCGTGCCTTTTGAAGAATGAGCCTGCGAGTTAGTGGCATGTCGCGAGGTTAACCCGTGTGGGGTAGCCGTAGCGAAAGCGAGTCCGAATAGGGCGATCGTAGTGGCATGCTCTAGACCCGAAGCGGAGTGATCTACCCATGGCCAGGTTGAAGCGACGGTAAGACGTCGTGGAGGACCGAACCCACTTAGGTTGAAAACTGAGGGGATGAGTTGTGGGTAGGGGTGAAAGGCCAATCAAACTCCGTGATAGCTGGTTCTCCCCGAAATGCATTTAGGTGCAGCGTCGCGTGTTTCTCACCGGAGGTAGAGCTACTGGATGGTCTAGGGGGCCCACAAGCTTACCGAAATCAGCCAAACTCCGAATGCCGGTGAGTGAGAGCGCGGCAGTGAGACTGCGGGCGATAAGGTTCGTAGTCGAGAGGGAAACAGCCCAGATCGCCAGCTAAGGTCCCTAAGCGTGTACTAAGTGGAAAAGGATGTGGGGTCGCGAAGACAACCAGGAGGTTGGCTTAGAAGCAGCCACCCTTGAAAGAGTGCGTAATAGCTCACTGGTCAAGTGATCCTGCGCCGACAATGTAGCGGGGCTCAAGTACACCACCGAAGCTGCGGCATTCACGCAATAGCCCCCCTTCACTCTGCGGAGTGTTGGGCAGGTGTGTGGATGGGTAGGGGAGCGTCGTGTGGCCATGGAAGCGGCAGGGTGACCTAGCCGTGGAGGCCACACGAGTGAGAATGCAGGCATGAGTAGCGAAAGACGAGTGAGAAACTCGTCCGCCGAATGACCAAGGGTTCCTGGGCCAGGTTAATCCGCCCAGGGTGAGTCGGGACCTAAGACGAGGCCGACAGGCGTAGCCGATGGACAACGGGTTGATATTCCCGTACCCGTGTGAACGCGCCCATGGTGAATCAGTGATACTAACCATCCTGAAGCCACGAGAAGACCTTCGGGTCTCGAGTTGGTGGATGCATGGGACCTGATCTGGTAGTAGCCAAGCGATGGGGTGACGCAGGAAGGTAGCTGAGCCAGTCAGTGGTAATACTGGTGTAAGCGTGTAGGGCGTGACCTAGGCAAATCCGGGTCACACATAGCCTGAGACGTGATGCGTAGCCGATTGAGGCGAATTCAGTGATCCTATGCTGCCGAGAAAAGCCTCTAGCGAGCTTTCACACGGCCCGTACCCCAAACCGACACAGGTGGTCAGGTAGAGAATACTAAGGCGATCGAGATAACTATGGTTAAGGAACTCGGCAAAATGCCCCCGTAACTTCGGGAGAAGGGGGGCCCTGTTTGGTGACGACATTTACTGTCTGAGCTGGGTGGGGCCGCAGAGACCAGTGAGAAGCGACTGTTTACTAAAAACACAGGTCCGTGCGAAGTCGTAAGACGATGTATACGGACTGACGCCTGCCCGGTGCTGGAAGGTTAAGAGGACCGGTTAGTTCCTTCGGGAGCGAAGCTGAGAATTTAAGCCCCAGTAAACGGCGGTGGTAACTATAACCATCCTAAGGTAGCGAAATTCCTTGTCGGGTAAGTTCCGACCTGCACGAATGGCGTAACGACTTCTCAGCTGTCTCAACCGTAGACTCGGCGAAATTGCATTACGAGTAAAGATGCTCGTTACGCGCGGCAGGACGAAAAGACCCCGGGACCTTCACTACAGCTTGGTATTGGTGTTCGGTTCGGTTTGTGTAGGATAGGTGGGAGACTGTGAAACGGTGACGCCAGTTATCGTGGAGTCGTTGTTGAAATACCACTCTGATCGAATTGGACCTCTAACCTCGGACCATGATCTGGTTCAGGGACAGTGCCTGGTGGGTAGTTTAACTGGGGCGGTTGCCTCCCAAAATGTAACGGAGGCGCCCAAAGGTTCCCTCAGCCTGGTTGGCAATCAGGTGTCGAGTGCAAGTGCACAAGGGAGCTTGACTGTGAGACTGACAGGTCGAGCAGGGACGAAAGTCGGGACTAGTGATCCGGCACCGGCAAGTGGAAGCGGTGTCGCTCAACGGATAAAAGGTACCCCGGGGATAACAGGCTGATCTTCCCCAAGAGTCCATATCGACGGGATGGTTTGGCACCTCGATGTCGGCTCGTCGCATCCTGGGGCTGGAGTAGGTCCCAAGGGTTGGGCTGTTCGCCCATTAAAGCGGCACGCGAGCTGGGTTTAGAACGTCGTGAGACAGTTCGGTCTCTATCCGCCGCGCGCGTTAGAAACTTGAGGAAGGCTGTCCCTAGTACGAGAGGACCGGGACGGACGAACCTCTGGTGTGCCAGTTGTTCCGCCAGGAGCACCGCTGGTTAGCTACGTTCGGAAGGGATAACCGCTGAAAGCATCTAAGCGGGAAGCCTGTTCCAAGATGAGGTTTCTCACCCCCTCGAGGGGGTAAGGCCCCCGGCAGACCACCGGGTTGATAGGCCAGAACTGGAAGTGCAGTAATGCATGCAGGTGACTGGTACTAATAGGCCGAGGACTTACCACAAAGAAGCTACGCGTCCACTGTGCGGTATCTGAAACAACACACAGATACCTTGATTTCGATCATCCATCATCGATCACCCCTTGATATTGACGGGTGGTGGGTGTGTGGAGGATCTGGATCACAGGTTGGTTACTGTGACAGTTTCACAGAGTTACGGCGGTCATAGCGAAGGGGAAACGCCCGGTCCCATTCCGAACCCGGAAGCTAAGCCCTTCAGCGCCGATGGTACTGCACTCGACAGGGTGTGGGAGAGTAGGACACCGCCGAACACAACTTGAGAAGCCCCCCAACCAGTGATGGTTGGGGGGCTTTCTCATACCCAAAACACCCCGAAACATCCCGCACTCTCAGAGCGAACGGCACGTCCGTCGCCTCAGATCGACCGAACGTACCGTTCACACCATCACGAGCGAGCACGGCCGGCTCACCACCCCGTCCGGGATCGAGTGAACGACACTCTCACCGCCTCTAACGAGATGAACGGTACGTTCACTCCATCAGGGCAGGGCAGGGCAGGGCAGGTGAGCGGATGGGCAGATCCGACAGGCGTTATCGCAGAGCCGCCTGCAGCACCTCGCAGAGCACATCCAGCGTCCTGGAGTACTGCGACTGCGTCGGCGTGCTGTAACCGACGACGATGCCGTCACCGCCGACTGACGATACGTCGGGATGTCGGAAGACGGACAACCCTTCGAGCCCGAGATCGCGCGCCTGCGCCGCCGCAAGAACAGATTGTTCGGTGCCGGAGGGAAGGCGGATCACAGCGTGAAGACCCGCGGAGATCCCCTCGACCCTGACCCGGGGTACTTGCTGCGCAAGGGTCGCAACCAGTTGATCGCGTCGTCGTCGATAAGAGGTACGCATCTTTCGAATATGGCTGTCGAATCTTCCGGATTCGATGAAGTCTGCCAAGGTCAATTGATCCGTTGAACTTACCCAGCGTTCGTAGGGTCCCTTTGTTGCGAGGACGGGTTCGATCAGCCTGTCCGGCAACACCATCCATCCGATGCGAATGGCCGGCGACAGTGTCTTGCTGACAGTGCCGAGGTATGCAACGTGCTGCGGCGCGATTCCTTGGAGTGCGCCGACAGGTTTTCTGTCGTAACGGAATTCGCCGTCGTAGTCATCCTCGATGATGACGCCACCGGTAGTCGAGGCCCATTCGAGAGCGGTCGCGCGCCTCGCCGGCGTGAGGGGACCTCCGAGGGGAAACTGATGCGTCGGCGTCAGCAGAACACTCTCAGCAGGTGTTGACGCCAATTCGTCTGTGCAAGTGCCTGATTCGTCGACCGAAATGGGAATTGTCAGCAGTCCTTCGTCGACGAGCAACTGTCGGTGCAGGTGAAGGCAGAAAGCATCGACCGCAATCGTTCCTCCGAGTGCACGGGCGAGGAGGGAGATCCCGTGACCCGAGCTGGCACTGATCACAATGCGGCTCGGATCGACGCGAACGCCTCTGGTGCGGCTCAGGTATGTGGTGAGGGCGTTTCGGAGTTCGACTCGGCCTCTGGGATCACTGGTCGCGAAAGCGTCGGTCGGCGCGGTGGTCAAAGCACGTCTGGCGGACGAAATCCATGCAGTCCGGGGAAACGCCGACGCGTCCGGTGATCCGGGGAGAAGGCTGTAGGTCAAGCGCCGTCGGGTCGGTGATGGATCGACCTCGCGACTGTGTGTGCTGGCGAGCGTGGCGACGACGGTTCCGGAACCCGGCCGCGTGACAAGCCATCCAGCGGCGGCGAGCTCGGCGTAGCAGTCCGCAACGGTGTTTCGGGCAACTCCGAGATCGAGTGCGAGGGTGCGGGAAGGTGGGAGTCTGGTGCCGGGCTTCAACAGTCCACTGTCGATCGCGTCGCGAAGCGTCTGAAGCAGCGCAGCGCGAACCCCGATTCCCTGTGGCAGCTCGATATGCAGATCGAACCCAAGATTGGCCCATGAATTCATCACCGGATTGAACCATGTTTCGGGGTCTTTCCGGGGCTACGGTTTGAGTATGACTACAGCAACAGGACAACGACTGGATATCGCAAAGCTGGCACCCGAGGTCTACAAGGCGATGATTGCGTTGGATGCCGCTGCGCGCAAGGGACTGGAGCCGACGCTCGTCGAGCTGGTCCTCACGCGTGCGTCGCAGCTGAATCATTGCGCATGGTGCCTGGACATGCACACTCGCGACGCCCGAAAGGTCGGCGTGACGGAGCAGAAGCTCTACCTACTGAACGCGTGGGAAGAAGCGCGAGGGATGTACTCCGATCGCGAGCGCGCCGCACTCGCCTTGACCGAGGCCGTGACAGTCCTTACCGACGGTTTCGTTCCGGACGAGGTGTACAGCGAGGCGGCCGGCGAATTCTCGGACGAGGAACTGGCCCAGCTCATCAGCGTCATCTTCACGATCAATGCGTGGAATCGCATTGCGGTTACCACAAGGAAGGCGCCTCCGGTCCGAGACTGATCCGAGGCTCGTACTCCGCTCTCTGTCGGGGGCAGATTTCCGCCGTCGGAGATCCGGGTAATCGCCACAAAGAGGACTAAAAGATTGGTTAAGACTGTGAACAAAACCAACAGATTCTCTAGCTGTGAGGCAAATCACATTTGTGAATCGGTAGATTGTTCCGAGTATCTGCAAGTTGTCTGAATCCAGACAAAGCAGTCTCGGTTGGAAGTTCCGGTGAAGGGGTCCGCATTGCGGGCCCCTTCTTTTGTGTGCGCGCTGAAAACCCCCCTTCCTGTGAGTTTCCCCAGAATGTCCGAGTTACCGACCGGCTAGCGCCGGAGGAATGCCGGGAACGCCCCGGTTACGTGAGCCGATTTTGAGTTGATCGCGATAGTTGTGCGGTTGGACAAAGGTGCAGTCATCTTGTTGGCTAACTCGTCGTCCGGAGGTTCAAGCTGCGTACGAGGGCTCGACGATCGGGTGGACTTTCTTGAAACATGCACTACATTGCCATCTAGTAACTGGCTGATTGCCAAAAGCGATCAGCCGATCCTCTCGGAAGTGAGCGCTGGGTGGCGTGGCCTTGGGAATCCAAGCAACCTTCCCGCTACCGAAATGTCTTGAAAGGGAAGCTTTGATGACTGTGTCTGGTTCACGGCGTAGGCCGCTTGTTCTCCGGCTCTCGCTAACTGCAGCTATTGCCGTAACGGTGGCCGGTAGTAGCGTTGCTTTTGCTTCACCAGCTGTGTCCGCGCCGATGCCGGTGCGAACCGCGGCTGCTCCGGCGTTCACCGCCGGGTTGTGTGAGGGCACCGAGTACACGCCCTCAGAGCAGATGCTCGACATCTCCGGCATTCGGCTGGATCACTTCAACGACGGCAACATCGTGCCGATGTACGGCACCACCGATCGGGGTACATCGGCCGCGGTGGATGCTCCGGTCTGCGGTGTCCGCGACGTCGACGGAATTGCGAAGTCGGAATGGATGTACTGCACGGACTTCGATCTCGATCCATGTGCCGGCGTCGACGAAAACGGTTTGCCCGTGGACAAGCACAACGACGAGATGGGTGCGACGGTTCCGTCATCGGGCAATCCCGATCTGTCAGCCGACGATCTCGCTGTCATCAGTTGGTTGCTGCAGAATCCCGCCAAGCTCGACGGCGTCGTTTCGGGAAATGGCAGTGAGGATGCACGTTCGGCGCGGCAGACGCTGGTGTGGTGCGTTTCGGACTACGACAATCCGCTGATGGCCGATTTCAAAAGCCTGTGCGACAGGAACATCGGCGACGACGAGCGAGCTCGCATCGTCGAGATCATGAACGTCACGCAGACGCTCGACCTCGTTCGCAAGACGCCCGCGACGGGAACTTTGAAGGCAGGCGAGACTGCCGTATTCACCCTGAACACGAATATGTACCGGAAGCCGATCAATGTTCAGTCCTCGGCGGGCACCGAACTCACCGTCTGTGGCGACAACGCCAAGGCAACGTTGAGTGCAAACCAATTGACGGTCGACGGCCGCGGCGACGCACCGACTGCCGTGGATCTATGCCTCACCGCTGCGGACGGCGGTGACTACTCCGTGACCGCAAGCGTCATTCCGGATTCGGTCGAGAACCTGCACTGGAACACGGCAGGCGCACAGTGCCAGGTCTTCGCGTCGTTCGACACCGTTCGGCCGGCGTTGATGAATGCGTCTGCCAGCGTCGGATATGCAGCAGCGCCCACGACGACACCCGCAACGACGACACCGGCAACAACGACACCGGCAACCACGACGCCTGCAACTCCGGTCGTTCCGATTGTGCCCATCGTGCCGATTGTTCCGATCGTGCCCATCGTTCCGATTGTGCCGGTCGTGCCCGTAGTTCCGGGTGCGCCTGTTCCGTCGCAGCCGGTTGCAACTCCCGCTGCTCCGGCGCCGTCCGCTCCGAAGCCGGCTACCGGACCTCGCCCGGTTGCCATCGACGGTGGTGCCGCTGAACAGAATTCAGGCCGTAACGTTGCCGTCGCAGTGACGGGCCTCGGGCTTGTCGGAATGGCTGCCGCCGGAGCAGTTGCTCTCCGCCGCAAGCGTTCCTGACGCCAGGCAGATGTAGTAGACGTCGGCACCGATCACAGGCTGTGTGATCGGTGCCGACACAGATCAGACGCAGGGGGCGTCAATTCGCAAGAGGCGCCGGGGGTGCCTCATCCCGCAGGAGACAGTTCGATGACCATGTACGAGTCGGATCCCAATCCATCCAATCCATACGACGATCCCAACCATGATCAACCCACGAGGCCAGGCAAAGGGCGTCGTGTCGCGTTCATTCTGGCTCTCATCGCGGTGTTGGTCGCTGGTGCTTCCATGGCCTTCGTCGGCCTGCGATCCTCCGATGACGATGCTGCGATCCCGCCGAGTCCGGGAGTTGTCCTGTCGCACTCTGCGAATCCGGCAGCGCCTTCGGATGAGTTGATGACTCCCAACACCCTCTCGCTCGACCCGGTCGGTGTTCAGGCGTCGATCGTGGACGCCACCGTGCCGGAAGGAGTTCTCACTCCGCCGGAGAACGTCAAGAACGTCGGAATCTGGCTCGACGGCGCCTCGCTCGACTCGGTCACCGGCACGACTTTGATTGCCGGACATGTCAATTTGGCCGGCCAGGGT
This sequence comes from Rhodococcus sp. AQ5-07, assembly GCF_009707305.1. NCBI lineage: Bacteria > Bacillati > Actinomycetota > Actinomycetes > Mycobacteriales > Nocardiaceae > Rhodococcus > Rhodococcus sp. AQ5-07. The sequence continues at coordinate 5,389,940 of NZ_CP046099.1, forward strand.
AACGGTGCACTGTTCGACCTGGGCACGATCGAACCGGGTGAAGTGATCCGTACATCCGACGCGACGGGCAAGAGCACGTCGTGGAAGGTGACTGCGGTGACGACACGCCCGAAGGCCGATGGCGTGGAGGAAAGCGTGCTGGCCGGCCCGGATGGCCCTCGAAAGTTGGCAGTCGTAACCTGCGGCGGCGAACTGCAATTCGAGGACGGTGTGGGTAACTACGCCGACAATGTCTACCTGTACGCGGATCTGATGGTCTGAGACACAGAAACAATCCAGTCGGTCCCCGATCCCTCTTCGTAGAGATCGGGGATCGCCTGTTGGATAGTGTCGCAGGTATGGATCTTCACCTGTCTGGAAAGCGTGCGATCGTTGCCGGTGGTAGCAAGGGGATCGGTCTGGCAATCGCCAGAGGTCTGGCTGCTGAAGGGGTCGACATCGCGATACTCGCGCGCACTGAGCAAACCGTCGTAAGCGTTGCACGAGATTTGGTTTCGGAGTTCGGAATTCGTGCGATCGGAGTCATGACGGATACGCGAGACGACGATGCGGTTCAGGCGTCGGTGCGGCAAGTAGTAAAGGAGTTCGGCGGCGTCGACATTCTGGTCAACTCGGCAGCGACTCCGTTCAGCGCCGGAAAGCCGACGGATTTCGAGGCGACCACAGACGACGTCGTGCGCGACGAAGTCGAAGTGAAAGTGCTCGGCTACCTGCGCACTGCGCGTGCTGTGGCGCCGTATCTGATCGATCAGGGTTGGGGTCGGATCATCAACATCAGCGGTTTGGGCGCCAGACAGGCAACCTCGATCGCCCACACGATCCGCAACGTCAGTGTGTCTGCGCTGACCAAGAATCTTGCAGACGAGCTGGGCCCCAAGGGAATCAACGTCACTGTCGTCCATCCGGGCGTGACGCGGACCGAGAGGTTGACCGCGCGGATTGCGCGCGAGTCGGAAGAATCCGGCCGCTCGCAGGCGGAGGTGGAGCGGGGTATCGCGACGAATTCGATACACCGGATCATCGACGCCGAAGAGGTGGCTGATGTCGTGACCTTCCTGGCATCGCCGCGAAGCATCGCGATCACCGGTGACGCGGTGGCAGCGGGTGGAGGAGTGCCGGGGCCGGTCTATTACTGAGAACTCACGTACTGCTACCTGCTCGCGGTGGTGACGATCGTGTGAACACGTCCGCCGCCGAGTCTCTTGCTTTCGTACATCGCCGAATCGGCGACTTTCTGCATGTCGGTGAACGCTGTTGCACGCTCTTCTCCGGCGACGAATTTGTGGGTACGCACGGCGATTCCGATGCTCGATGTCGACGGTATCTCGTCGGTATTCGAGTGCATTGCCGGTCCGATCGAGTCGAGCATCGGGCCGATGGCCGGCACGGAAAGTCTTTGAGCGAGGATGAATTCGTCGCCGCCGACCCGTGCGACAACAGCATCGGCATGTGCCCAGGCGGACAACCGCTGTGAAACCCGGAGAATTATGCGGTCGCCCACGTCGTGACCGTGTACGTCATTGATCGTCTTGAACCGGTCGATGTCGATCGCGATCACGAGTAGTGCCGCCGATTCCTGACGCTGGAACTCCGCGAGTACCTTCTCGACGTGGCGGTCGAGGCCACGACGGTTCAGGAGCCCGGTGAGGGGATCGAGGTCGGAGCTGGACGCGTCCATGCTGAGCATCGTCAGCACGATCTGCGAGATGAACGCACAAACCACGAGTGCGGTGACGACAACCAGCACTTTCGAAACACCGAGCGCAGGATCTCGCTCCGGCCCGAAGAGGATCGGCTGCGCAGCCACCACGATCATCACAACCGAGAAGGTCAGGTGTGCGATCTGCAACTTCGGATTGTGAAAATAGGCGATGTAGATACCGATCAGCGCGTAGATGACACAGGTAAGTAATCGCGCAAGCTGCGAGGAATCTCCAAGTACGGAAATTGTGACTGCGATGTCGCAGAAGACTACGAAACCGAACGAGCGGCGCTTTGTCGGGCCGAAGACCCACCATGAGACTCCGACCATGAAGCACGAGATCACGACAACAGTGTTGAAGAACAGCGCAATCGTGCTTGTCGGACCGGCCGGACTGAATCTGTTGAGTAGTGCGCACACGCCCAGTCCGATGACAATGATGCCAAGTAATAGCCGGGTGGCGGTCGTGAGGCCGTTGTCGCGGAGATAGCGAGTGAATCGGTCGTATTGATCGGGGAGGGCCAGCCACTCGCGGGTCAGGGTCCTCATGGACTTCATCTGCGACGTCATGAGTGCGTCAGTCTGCGATGGCGGGAGCGTGCGCCGTTCATCGTGAACTGACTCCTCTTCTGTCTGGCACCTTGCAATGCTAGCTGGATCGATGCCGTGTTGGACCGAGATGTTCGGATCGGCGACCCGAATGTCTGGGTTCCGCCAGCGTGGAGTATAAATACATCTTGTGTCTATGTTGTATTCCGCTTCGGAAAACGTCTTCCGCGAAGTCAAGGAGCTGATCCTTTCCGGCGAACTCGCCGGCGGGGAGCTGATCAGCGAGGGTGACATCGCCGCTCGGACCAATGTGAGCCGAACGCCGGTGCGTGAGGCGTTTCTGCGTCTCGAGTCGGAAGGTTGGATGCGCCTCTACCCGAAGAAGGGGGCGCTGATCGTCCCGGTCGCGGATGGGGAAGCGGAACACGTAGTCAGTGCCAGACAGCTCGTCGAGACTCAGAGCGTTCGAGTGGTGTCGGTCCGACCGCACGCACGTGAAGCGCTGGTCGCAGCGTTGCGCGCGAATCTGATCGAGCAACGGGAGATTGCTGATCGCGGGGACGTTGCCGCGTTCAGCGCGATCGATGCCGACTTTCACAAGATGATCGTTGCCGCCGGTGGGAACCCTTTGCTCGACTCGTTCTACGCGAGTCTGCGCGACAGGCAACGACGGATGACAGCGCGGTCGATCTCACGCGACCCCGGCCAACTGTCTCGCATCCTTGCCGACCACACCGCGCTTACCGACCTCGTCGAAACAGGCGATGCAGACGGATACAACACTGCCGTCCTCACACACATGCGCCAGGTGCACGGCCTCGGCTTCGAAGGAACTCTGTGATGAGCACCCAAACGATAGACGCTGGGACCGCAGCCGAACGTCGTCCAGGCAGTGAACGTGGCACCGGCGGAAAATGGCTGTGGCTGACCGTTGCCGCCAGCATGTTCGCCGCGGCCTGGGGCGGCAACGAATTCACGCCACTTCTGGTGATGTACCGACTCGATCACGGCTATTCGCCGGTGATGGTCGACTTCTTCCTCTTCGCCTACGTCGTCGGAATTGTGCCGGCCCTGCTGCTCGGCGGCCCGCTGTCCGATCGATTGGGTCGACGCCCGATCATGCTCCCCGCGCCGATCATCGCGATCGCCGGTTCGACGCTGCTCGCTTTCGGGGCCGACTCCGCTGCCGCTCTCATTCTGGGAAGAATCCTCTGCGGCATCGCCTTGGGGATTGGTATGGCCGTCGGCGGCTCCTGGGTCAAGGAGTTGTCCACGCAACCTTGGGATTCGACGGCGTCGGAAGGCGCGGGTGCCAGGCGAGCAGCGATGAGTCTGACTGCCGGCTTCGCCTTAGGGGCGGGTGCCGCGGGAATCTTGGCGCAGTGGGCGCCCCTGCCGAGTGTGTTGGCGTACGTCCTGCACATCGCGATCACCGTCCTCGCGGCCATGGCGCTGTGGCGTGCTCCCGAAACACGACCGGCACAGGCGAAATCCGACCGACGCAGGTTGATCGACGACCTCAAGATCCCCTCGGCAGGTCATCGTAGATTCCTCTACGTCGTTGTTCCGTTGGCGCCGTGGGTGTTCGGTGCTGCCAGTGTCGCGTATGCAGTTATTCCGGCGCTCATGACCGGGCACAGTGGCGATGCGCCCGTGGCCTTTTCGGCTCTGCTGTGCATGGTCGCGCTGACATGTGGCTTCGCTATTCAGTCGTTGGGGCGCAAGATCGATACCGACCGCAGCGCGCGCGGCGCCGTTGTGGCTCTGGTGTTTCTGGTGGTCGGTATGGCCGGCGCTGCTCTGGTTGCGTCGACGCTGACCGTGGCGATCGCGATCGTGGCTGCAGCGATCCTCGGTTGCGGGTACGGCATGGCATTGGTTTCCGGGTTGCTGGAGATCCAGCGAATCGCGGGGCCGGACGATCTGGCAGGACTGACCGCGGTGTTCTACTCGATCACCTACATCGGTTTTGCTGTGCCTGCGTTGCTGGCGATGCTGTCGGAAAGCATTCCGGCGCTGAGCTACACGGTGACTCTTCTGTTCGGATCAGCCGCCGCCGCTGCCTGCTTGATTCTGATTCTCTTCAAGTCGCGTTCACATCTTCCGAGCGCGTGATGCCGTCCGGTCCGCCGACACCTGCGAGGGTCGGCGGACCGGGGCGAAATCACGCGTCTACAGTTGCGGAACCGTTTTCCGAATTGTGGACCGAATTGTGTACCGAACCAACCGGAACCGATGCGGTCTTGTTCAGGCCGTTGAGCAATCCGGTGATATCGACGCCTGAGTTTTCGAGAGTTTCGATGACGCCGGCGATCACCTGGGGGCTGATGCCCAGGATCGAGCCGATCGAACCCTGGGCCCCGTCACTGCCGCCGACGATGGAGATGCGATCGATGTCGCCGACCGGCTTCGCTGCTGCTGCGGTGGCGTCGACCAATGCTGCCAGAACATCAGGCAGAGTGAGCAACTGCGCGGCCTGCGGGGTGTAGGAATTGAGCGCCTCGGCGATCTGACGCTTGCCGGCGGCCTCGGCTTCGAGCTTGGCACGCAAACCATCCGCCTCGGCTTGTTGCTCGGCACGAACCGCATCGGCCGCTACCTTGCGGCCGTCGGCTTCGGCTTCCAGACGTGCTCGAAGGCCGTCGGCATCAGCCTGTTGTTCAGAGCGAACGGCGTCGGCGACGAGCTTTCGTGCATCGGCCTGAGCGCCGCCGGCTTGCCTTGCTGACTCGGCCTGTGCCTGGGCGCGGAGGATCGCGGCCTGTCGCTCACCCTCTGCGCGTGCGATGGAGGCTTGGCGTTCGGCCTCGGCCGGTGCAATGACATCTGCCTGCAATGCCGCTTCCGATTGCTGGGCGCGACGACGCTCGACCTCGGTGCGAGCTTCGACGCGGGCCGCCTCGGCCTGCTCCCGTGCGATGCCGACGGCCTTCTCGGCTGTTGCCTGCGCGAGAGGTCCGGCCTGGTCGGCTTCTGCGTTCTCGGCTTCGGTCTGTGCTCGCAGGCGAGCGAGTTCGACGTCGCGTTTCTGATTTGCACTCGCGATCGCGGTGTCGGCCTCGGCCTGTGCGACCGAACCTGCCTGTCGCGCCTTTGCTGACTGGATCTGCGAATCACGCTCTGCTTCAGCAGTTCCGATCGCGGCATCACGTTTGACCTCGGCGATGCGGCGCTGACCGAGCGATTCGAGATAGCCGTTGAAGTCGGAGATTCCCGCGATCTTGATGACATCGACTTCCATGCCGATGCGGGCGAGGTCGCCGCCTGCCTCCTCGACCACACTGCGCGCAAGCGAATCGCGATTGGAGTTCAGATCCTCGACCGTCATGGTCGCGGTGATTCCGCGCAGGCTGCCTGCGAGGATTTCGTTGATCTGCTGCTGGAGCTCGTCCAGGTCGGAAGTCAGGAATCGTTGCACCGCTGTCTGAACCGCTTCGTCGGCGGAACCGATTCGTACCAGGCCGACTGCCTCGACGTTGACAGGAACGCCGTCGTTGGAGAGCGCATTCTTGAGATTGATGCTGACGTTGAACGGCTCGAGCGACATGATATCGACACGTTCGATGCCGGGAATCTTGAACCGGGCACCGCCGCGGACGACCTTCGGCTTGCCTCGTCCGGTGAAGACCGCCACTTCGTTCGGCGGGACCTTGACGTAGTTCTTCACGTAGATCGCGGGGAGAACAATGAAGATGATTACTGCGACTACAACCGCAATGATGATGATTGGCAGCATGTATCGAGTCCTTAGATCGCGTCGTCAACCGTGACGACGTGAAGGTATTGATCGTCTACATCGGCGATGTAGACGGTGGTGCCGGTGGTGAGCGCCATCGGCTGTGCACTGACGGCCTTGGCCTGCACGCGATTGCCTTCGGCGTCGACGAACGAGACTTCTCCCCAACCTTCGGCTGCGATGGTGAGGGTGACCGTGCCCAACAGTCCGTGGTATGAATTGCGCCCGATGTGCGAATTATCTTGTTGTTTAAGGAGATAGGGGAGAAGAAGGCCGCGCGTGACGACAACGAGAACGGCGGCGAGTGCGAGTGCTGCAATCACCGCTACCAGCGTCGGAGCGTCCGCGAGAGTGGCAGCTACGCCGCCGGCGCCGAAGCCGAAAAGTGCTGTGGCCAAAGTTGTCAGGCTCAGAAATGGCAGCCCGTCTGCGTGGCCGCCGCCCAGATCTGCAACCTCGCCGACGGCAAAGGCTCCGATCAGGGCGACGACCCCGATCACGAAACATATTGTGAATACAACGAACATCGATCCCCCGATCTACCTGTCGAGGAAGCGTGCCCTGAGAATTGTGTTGTCGGGGTCGTCCCTCGGCCCACCTCTATAGTAAAGGTAAGACAAAGCTAATCGGCGCATTCGGAATGTTTCGGCGTGGTGCTACGGCTGGGGGAAAGCGTCAAAGCCGAGGTAGCGGGCGTTGATTCAGCCAAGCATCCCAGAGAGGGCGCAGTGGGGTGTCGGTGAAACGTGAAGCGAGATCGGTGAATTGCTCGGTGCTGACCGTGCTGTGCCGATGCTTCGTAGTCCACTGGCGAATCAGTTCGAAGAACTTCTCGTCTCCGAGAACGCCGCGCAGGGCGTGCAGAGTCAACGCGCCCCGCTTGTAGATTCGATCGTCGAACATCAGGGCAGGCCCGGGATTGGCGACGATCAAGTCCTGAGATTTACGCCCGAGCCCTTGATAGGCGTTGGTCGCGAGTTGGTTCGAGGATGGGCCACCGGAATTCTCGGACCAGATCCACTCCGCGTAACAGGCAAAGCCTTCGTGTAGCCAGATGTCGCACCACTGCCCGAGAGTGAGGCTGTTGCCGAACCATTGATGGGCAAGCTCGTGTGCGACAAGACGTTCGGAACCGCGCCTACCCGTGCAGTGGTTGGCTCCGAAGATCGAGAGTCCCTGCGCTTCGATGGGGATTTCGAGTTCGTCGTCGGTGACCACAGCGGTGTAGTCGGCAAAGGGATACGGGCCGAACAGCTTTCCGAAGACCTCCAGCATCTGGGGTTGGCGCCCGAAGTCGACGTCGAACGCTGCGCGCAGCCGAGGTGGGTGAACGGCGAAGACCGGTACCGGCCCGGCGCTCACCTGTCGGTGCTCGTACTGACCGATCTGAATCGTCGCCAGGTAGGTTGCCATCGGTTCGGTCTGCTCGTAGACCCACGTCGTCTGACTCGCACGGGTCTGCTTGCGGATCAGCTTGCCGTTGGCGAGGGCATAGAACGGGGAATCGGTGGTGATCGAGATGCGGTACGACGCTTTGGAAATCGGATGGTCGTCGCACGGGAACCAGGACGCCGCGCCGTTGGGCTGACTTGCGACCAAAGTTCCTTCGTCGAGTTCCTCCCAGCCGACTTCGCCCCACAGGCTCTTGATCGGCTCGGGGTTGCCGCTGTACGCGATGGTGACCGACAGGGCACCGCCCGCGGGGATCTTGGTAGACGGCGTGAGGATCAGCTTGTTGTTCAAGTGCGCGTACTTGGTGCCGCGGGCACCGTTGACGGACACCTTGGACACCTGCAGGTTCTGCGCGAGGTCGAAGCTGAACTTGGATCGGCTCTCGGTGGTGACAGCGGTGATGACTGCCTTGCCGGCGAGACGGTTACTGAAGACCTTGTACGTCAGTTCCAGTTCGTACCGAGACACGCGGTAACCGCGGTTGCCGTTGTGTGGCAGGTACGGATCGAGCGGCTCTTCGAGCATTCTGTTCGGCTTCACGACGCCACCCACGGTGCAATCGGATTGCCCTGCCAGCGGGTGGAGGGCGGAACGGTGTCACCTCGCATCACCAGAGATGCAGGCCCTACCGTCGCTCCCGCGCCGATCCCGGCTGCGGGTAGCGCGACACAATGCGGTCCCAGCGTTGCTCCTGCTCCCAAGGTGACGGTGTCCATGGACATGATCCGATCATGGAAGAGATGAGTTTGCACGACGCACCCCCGTTCCACTGTCGCTCCGTCGCCCAAAGTCACAAGATCTGCCTCGGGTAGCCAGTACGACTCACACCAAACGCCCTTGCCGATCTTGGCCCCGAGCCCACGCAAGAAGATATTCAGTACGGCAGTACCAGTCGCCGCGCGAGCGAACCACGGCGCCGCGACGGTTTCGACGAACGCGTCGGCGACCTCGTTGCGCCAGACGAACGAACTCCACAGCGGATGCTCGACCTTTGCGATGCGTCCGACGACGATCCACTTGGCGGCGATGGTGATCGCGCCAGCCACTGCTCCGGCAACGAGCAGAATTACGCCGCTCAACAGAGCCGCGAACCAGAATCCGACGGCGCCGACCAGTGCTTCGAGTGCAAACAGAACACCGAGACCAATGCCGAACGTGACCATCACGGGGATCAGTCGGCAGGTTTCGACCACTCCGCGGGCGATCTTGAGGCGCATCGGCGGATTGAACGTGCGGGCGGCGTCGGTGTCCCCGGCAGCCCTTCTCAGACGTACCGGTGGACTACCCAGCCACGATGATCCGGACTTGGCCTTGGACGGGGTGGCCGACAGAACCGCCACGAGACCGTTCTTGGGGACGCGTCGACCGGGTGCGGTCATACCGGAGTTGCCGAGGAACGCACGCTTGCCGATCTTCGCCTGTTCGATGTGCATCCAGCCGCCGCCGAGGCCGTAGCTCGCAACCATGGTGTCGTCGGCGAGGAATGCGCCGTCGGCGACCGTCGTGAACTTGGGAAGGAGGAGCACGGTGGATGCTTCGACGTTCTTGCCGATCTTGGCGCCGAGGAGGCGGAGCCATCCCGGCGTCAGCAGGCTCGCGTAGAGCGGGAAGAGGAAGGTTCTGGCCGAGTCGAGCAGGCGTTCGGTCGCCCACACCTGCCAGCCGATGCGGCTGCGGACAGGGTGGTAGCCGGGGGTCAGCCCGATCGAGAGAAGACGAACGGCCACCAGTGTGACGACTGCGAAGACGAGCAAACTCAGGATGGTCGCGACGGGAAGCATGATCAGCGATTGGAGCACTGCACTCGCGAGCGTGTCGGTGTCGCGGATCCACCAACCGATCAAGGCGATTCCGGCCATCAGAGCGAAGATCGGCATACCGGCCAGGAAGACCGAGGTGACGCCGTATACCGGCACCCAGCCGGGTGCGCGCTTCGGATGTTCGGCCGGCCAAGGATGATTCGCTTTCCCGACCTTGGTGGCGGGGGAGCCGGCCCACTGCTGGTTTGCCTTCACTCGGCCGAACACCGCAGATCCGGGTTCGACGACGGCGTCCCGACCGATACGCGCGCCGGGCAGAAGCGTCGAGCGTGAACCGACGGAGGCGCCGTCGCCGATCTTGATCTCACCGATGTGAATGACGTCGCCGTCGATCCAGTGGCCCGAGAGGTCGACTTCGGGTTCGACGGAGCAGCCGTCACCGAGTTCGAGCATGCCGGTGATGGGAGGAAGTGTGTGGAGATCGACGCCGCTGCCGATGTCGGCGCCGAGGGCGCGGGCGTAGTAGAGCATCCACGGTGCGCCCGAAAGGTTGGCTGCGCCACTGGCTTCGGTGAGTCGCAGCGCTATCCACAGACGCAGGTGTTCACTACCACCTCGCGGGTACGTTCCTGGTTCCAACTTGCGTAGGAGCAGGCGCGCCCCGACGACGGCGATGGTCATACGGCCGATCGGCGTGATGAACACGATGAACGCCAACAGGATCCACCACCACGAGACCGTGGGTGCCCAGCTGACGTCGACGAACCAGCCGAGGACGTTGTTCGCGATCGCCAGCCACGTCACCCACTGCAGTCCGGTGAGCGTCGTGAGTGGAACGGTGACGGCGATCTGCGCCAGCTGAGTTTTCAAGGGTGTTGGAGCGACGATGCGCGGCTCCACAGTTTCGGTGGGTGCCAATTCGTCGAGATATTCGGCGAGCGATCCCAACCGTGGATGGTCGTAGAGTTGTGCGACGGTCACTTCGGGGAACCGCTCGCGCAGGGCGGTCACCAACTGAGCAGCAGAGAGGGATCCGCCGCCCACTTCGAAGAAGTCGTCGTCGAGTCCGGTGATCTGGGCTCCCAGGATCGATCCCCACAGACCGGCAACCCAGGCGGCGGTGCCGTCGAGGCCCAACGCGGCCCCGGCATCTTCACCGGCGCCGGGCAACGGCCACGGCAGCGCATTGCGGTCGACCTTGCCTGACGTACGCGTCGGAAGTTCGTCCATCAACGCCAGACGCGGCACGAGGGCTGCTGGTAGCTGCTCGCTGAGCAGTGCATGAGCGGCCTTGAGATCGAAGTCGGGATCCGTGCTGGCGATGTATCCGACGAGGAGCTGGTTGCCGGCTGCCGTCTTCTTCACGGCTGCGGCAGCGCCGCTCACACCCGGCAGATTCTGCAAGGCGTTGTCGACCTCACCGAGTTCGATGCGCCTGCCGCCGAGCTTGACCTGATCGTCCGCGCGGCCCTGGAACATCAGGCCGGTGGTCTCGAGCCGGACCAGGTCGCCGCTTCGGTAGGCGCGTTCCCACCCGAGCGAGGGCATCGACGCGTACTTCTCGGCGTCCTTCGCGGGGTCGAGGTAACGGGCGAGGCCGACGCCGCCGATCACCAGCTCGCCCACCTCGCCGACCGCGACGGGATTGCTCTGGGCGTCGACGACGGCAAGGTCCCAGCCGTCGAGGGGGAGGCCGATGCTGACGGGGCTCTTGCCGTCCATCAGTGCGCCGCAGGCGACGACGGTTGCCTCGGTGGGGCCGTAAGTGTTCCAGACCTCGCGGCCCTCGACGGCCAGGCGTTCGGCCAGTTCGGGTGGGCAGGCTTCGCCGCCGAAGATCAGGAGTCGAACGGCTTCGAGGGCCTCGGCCGGCCACAGAGACGCAAGCGTCGGCACAGTGGAGACGATGCTGACGTCACGCGAGACCAGCCACGGGCCGAGGTCCATGCCGCTGCGAACCAGCGAACGAGGAGCCGGGACGAGGCAGGCGCCGTGGCGCCACGCGAGCCACATCTCCTCGCAGGACGCGTCGAATGCCACTGAGAGTCCCGCGAGGACGCGGTCACCAGGCCCGATGGGCTCGTCCTGGAGGAACATGCGCGCCTCGGCGTCGACGAAGGCTGCGGCATTGAGGTGAGTGACCGCGACGCCCTTGGGGGTGCCGGTGGATCCTGAGGTGAAGATGATCCAGGCGTCGTCCTCGGGTTCGGGTTCGCGAACCGGTGGATGTTCGAGCCGCTTCGGCGCCGTCCCCGGTTGGATTCCGTCGCCGGTGATGATCGCCGCTACCTGCGCCTCGCCGAACACCAACTCGGCGCGCTCTTCCGGATCGTCGGCGTCGACGGGAACGTAGGCGGCGCCCGCCGCGAGGATCGACAGGATCGCGACGTACAGCGAACGCGAACCTGACGGCATCCTGATTCCGACGCGGTCACCTGCGCCGACGCCGGCATCACCGAGCCAGCGCGCACCGAGCGCGATCTCGTCGAGCAACTCCGAGTACGACAGTGTGGTGTCGCCGTCGTCGATGGCAGGTGCTTCCGGGTTGGCCTCGGCTGAGGCCCGCACGATGTCGATGAGCGTGCGCGGCGCAGGTGCATGCGCCGACCGTAGGAATACGGACGGAATCCCGAAAGATTGTTCCGTCTCCGACTGCGACTGGAGTGGCAAACCCGTTGGTCCTGTTCTACTCACGAAACTTAGAGTCCTGCGAACTGTCGAGTTGAAAGTCTCATGACAAGTTTGCGAGTTGGTGAACAGATATGCCTAATGCAACATGCCGAACGTGCCGGTCAGTCCGTACTGGCAGCTTGCGCGTGGCCTTCTGCCGAGTCGGCGAACTCGGGTGTGTCGAACACCTCTCCGCCCAGCGGATCGACGACCTTCGATTCCTCGGAGAAGTCGACGGCGCCGGTATCCGGGTCGATGTTGACCGCATGGGCGGGAACTTCGTGGACCGCGACGAGCATGTGGGCGTCGGAGGGATCCGTCATGATTCCGCTTTGTGACGGGGTGAGCCCGGCGAAGGTCGACGAGATCTTCAGATCGCGGAGCCGCTTTTCGGTGGGTTGCGGAACGTCGGTCGATGCCGAGGCATTTGTAGAAACCCGCAGGTAGCGTGGTGCCGACGCGACCTCGTATCGGAACGCCTTCAGCATCGACAGACATGCAAGCACCATGATGACCGAGAACGGTACCGCCGTGGCGATGGCAACGGTTTGCAGCGCCGTGAGCGATCCACTGCCACCCACGATGAGGAGAACTGCGGCCGCGGCACCGGAGAGGAACGTCCAGTAGACACGCGTGATCTTGGAGGTCTCCAAGCTGCCACCGGTCGCGAGGATGTCGATGACGATCGAGCCGGAGTCCGCGGACGTGACGAAGAAGAACACGATCACGACGATCGCGAGAACACTCGAAATCGTTCCGAGCGGAAGTCCGTCGAGAAGCGTGAACAGCGACGTGTTGGTGTCCACTGCGCCGGATGCGTCGAGCATCGTGCCCTCGTTGCGCTGACGCAGAATGCCGGAGTTACCGAAGATCGTGAACCACAACGAACCAACCAGCGTCGGGGCCAGCAGCACACCGAAGACGAATTCGCGGATGGTGCGGCCGCGTGAGATGCGCGCGATGAACATGCCGACGAACGGTGCCCAGCTCATCCACCAACCCCAGTAGAAGATGGTCCATGCGCCCTGCCAGCCGTCTTCGGCGAACGGGGACGTGCGCAGCATCAGTTCGGGCAAGGCTTGGACGTATCCGCCGAGGTTCTGCACCCACGACTGCATGAGGAACAGCGTCGGTCCCAGAATCAGGACGAACAGTGCCAGCGCGGCAGCGAGCATCATGTTGATGTTGGAGAGCCACTTGAGGCCCTTCGTGACACCGGAGACGACCGAGAAGGTCGCCATGCCCGTCACGATGACGATGATGGTGATGACCAACCAGTTGTCGGTCTCCACCCAGCCGAGGTAGTCGAGGCCGGCCGAGATCTGCTGGACACCGAAGCCCAGCGACGTCGCGACACCGAACAGCGTGCCGACGATGGCGACGACGTCAATGGCGTGGCCGATCTTTCCTTCGATGCGAGCCCGTCCGAGGAGCGGCTCGAGCAGCCAACGGATCGACAGCGGGCGACCCTTTCGGTAGGTCATGTATGCCAGACCAAGGCCGACGACGACGTAGATCGCCCATGCATGCAAGCCCCAGTGGAACAGCGTCAGTTCCATGGCTTGATTGGCTGCGGCGTCCGTGGATCCGGCGATCTGCCCGGCGACGGGTGGGGTCACGTAGTGCGAAAGTGGTTCGGCTACTCCGTAGAACACGAGCCCGATGCCCATGCCGGCGCTGAAGAGCATCGCGAACCACGAGAGCATCCCGAACTCGGGCTGCTCGTCGTCACGTCCCAATCGGATGTTGCCGATGCGGCTGATTCCGCAGTACAGCGCGAAGATCACGAAACCGGTGGCCGAGAGGATGTACCACCAGCCGACGCCGTCGCTGATCACGTTGTTGAGTGTTTCGAAAGCATCCGCGGCGGTTCCCGCGTAGATCACGGCAAAGGCGATCAGGGCAAAGATCACTATCGACGCGGGGATGAACACGGGTTTCCGTAGTTCACGCCACGCAGTTTTGACCGCAGTCATTCCACTCCTCGAACGTTCAGGCATTCACAGCGCCCATCAGGGCGGCCACGTGTCACGCGTAGGTGGGCGTTTCGCTCACACCATCGCAGGTCAAGACCGGGCTATTGCTTTGAAATTCAACGTAACGTCAAGTTTCGGTCAACTCAACTGGACGAAAGATGCTGCACTGTCGCGAAAGTTCTCACTGGATTCCGTAGTTCCGGTTGTAAATCGTTGGGTAATAGTGGCATTGGGCCATGAGTGGAATGCTGAACGGCGAATTCGATTGGTACGGTGAGTTGAATCGGTCGAGTCGACGCTCACCGATTGACCACATTTGTCAAACTCGGCGAAACAGCCTGTCTGTCAGGTGGTTAACTCCTGGCGTGCTTGCCCGATCGTGGCGGTCAGGTGTCGATACCTAACTGTGATTGTGATGGTCGCAACTATCAGTGATGCGGGCCCTGTTCGCCCCGCTGAGCGTCGATCAGATCCATCGCATCCTTCAGACCCAAGCCCGGATGCAGTTCGCGTAGTGCCTTGATTGCCGGAATACGGTCGTCAGTCGACGCGAGTGCGCTACGGACGTCGTCGGCGGGTATTTCGGTGGGGGCAGTTGTCCCTTCCCCCCACGCCGGTTGAGGATTGTTCCTGGTTCGCCAGGCTTGGACGGTGCCGTAGGCAAATCCGACCGTCGCGAAAAGCCAGATTGCCAGGCGAACCCAGTTACCGGTTGTCGGTTCCGTGGCCACTGTATGGATGGTGCTCGGACCGATTACGACTACGAGCAGGACGAGGCCAATCGTCTGGCCCCATCGCTCGACGCGCCTGCTCGGTACCCACCACTCGGCCATCGATCGATACTCGCACGGGGCTGCTGTTTCGGTGCGAACATGGTGATCATGGAGATTCGTGATGCGGTGGAGCGACTTCGAGCGGATTCCGGGACCTCGATGATCTTCGGTGAACCGCACCAGACCAGCGACGGATCGACGATCATCACGGTTTCGCGTCTACACCGGCGGTGGCGGGGCGACCCGATACCGGTGCCAGTGGGAGTGTTCTCGATCCACGAGGGTGAGCCGTCGTGGTCACCGGCCGTCGATCACACCAGGGCGGCTTTGATGGGGGAGTTCATCGGGTTGGCGGCCGCGGTGATCGCAACCCTGGCCGTTCTACGTCGACCGCCCTGGCCTGATGTGACGATTCGGAAGGGGTGACTCAATAGGGGCGACTCAGAAGGGGTGACCCAGAATTACGCCGATCAACTGGAACGGCATCGCGAGGAACATCGATCCGACGTAGAGCGGATAGCGAATCGGGTCGCCGGCGAGGTAACCCTCGGCGAGCCAGGCCATGACATCTGCTGATCCCA
Organism: Rhodococcus sp. AQ5-07; assembly: GCF_009707305.1. NCBI lineage: Bacteria > Bacillati > Actinomycetota > Actinomycetes > Mycobacteriales > Nocardiaceae > Rhodococcus > Rhodococcus sp. AQ5-07. Next base: position 5,405,139 of record NZ_CP046099.1, read on the forward strand.
TATTCGTTACTTCCCTTCGCGGTTGTGGTTCACCGACATTTTCGGTCGTGGGAGTTGTTTTGTTACAAGCGAACTCGAAGGAGGAGTGCATGTGACGGCAGTTTCGACGCAGCAAACTCAGTCAAGTGAGATCCCTGGGGGCGGCAGTCTCTACCGGCTTAGTCTGGATACTTAGCACCGTGGCGTAGTGAAATCTGTGCATTCTGCACATGTCGGGACAATTCGGTGAGCCTTACAGTCGCTAAATGACAACGACACCTTCTCCTCTCTCAGGCAAGACCGTCGTACTGATCGGTGGCGGAACAGGCATCGGGCTGCGGGTGGCGCACCTTGCCGTCGACGCCGGCGCGCAGGTAGTTCTCGGTGGCCGAATCGCATCCAAGCTGGAAGCAGCGGCCACGCAGCTGGGTGAGGCGGCGCACTGGTTCACCGTCGACACCTCCGACGACGACTCGGTGAAAGCGTTCTTCACCAACATCCCCAGCGTCGACGCTCTCCTCACCACGGCTGCCGATTACCAGGTCGGCTCGTTCCGTGAACAGAGCGTCGAGGAAGCGGCGTCGCCGTTCACCTCCAAGTTCTGGGGGCAGTACCGCGTCGTGCACGCTGCGCTCGACAAGCTGACATCCACCGCATCGGTGGTCCTCATGTCCGGTGCTGCCAGTGTGCGGCCACCTGCGGCTGCCGCGGCCTACGTTGCGGCCAATGCGGCAATCGAGGGGCTCGGACGGGGACTGGCGGTCGAGCTGTCGCCGATTCGCGTCAACACCGTTGCTCCCGGAACCATCGACGGGCATCTGTGGGCCCAGCGTCCGGCGGAGGTTCGGGAGGCGGCGTTCACCTGGAGTGCGGAGAACAACGTGCTCGGCCGCGTCGGGAACGAAGACGAGATCGCACAAGCGGTGTTCTATCTCTTCACCAACACGTACACAACGGGTTCCACGCTGTACCCCGACGGCGGGTACGCGTTGCGCTAGACCGTGCCATTTGACGACTGTGTGAAATGGCGACTGTGCGAAATGCATTGTCGTAACACGAAGAAACGCCAATTCGCCCATAGGCGTGACCCCGGCCACATTCGTACCGTCTTCTCCGAGAACACTTCCCAACTATTCGAGGAGTCCGTCATGAAAAACACATCAACGACCGCCGCCGGCGGTGAAGTGTCCGACGGTGACGACTACGCGCTCACCCGTGTTCCCGACGAAGCACGGTATTCGTGGTTCTCGGTGGCAGTACAGCGATTCGGTCAGGTTTCGGCACTCGCACAGTTCCTGCTCGGTGCGACGCTCGGCTACGGCATGACGTTCTGGAATGCCTTCTGGGCATTGACAGTCGGGGCGGTGATTCTCGAGGTTGTCTGTATTTTCATCGGCATCATCGGGGTTCGTGAAGGGCTCAACACGTCGGTGGTCGCACGCTGGTGTGGCTTCGGGCACGCTGGTTCCGCGGTGATCGGCCTGGTGATCGGAGTCAGCCTGATCGGTTGGTTCGGCATCCAATCTGCTGTCTCTGCATCAGGTTTGCACGGAATCATGCCGTTTCTGCCGCAGTGGGCGTGGGCCCTGGTCTTCGGCCTTCTGATCACCGCGATAGTCCTTCGCGGGTTCGGCTCCATGCAGCTGATCGCCAACATCACCGTTCCCCTGTTCCTGCTTCTGGTGGGTTGGGCCGTCATCGCCGAACTGCGTAATCACTCGCTGTCAGATCTGATGGCATCTGCTCCAGCCGGGCCGGAGCTCAGCTTCCTCGCCGGAACCACCATCGTCGCAGGCGGTTTCATTGCCGGAGCAGTGATCACACCCGACATGACACGATTCAACCGCACGGCGGGTGACGTCGTGAAGCAGACACTCGTCGGAATCACATTGGGCGAATACGTGATCGGATTGACCGGTGTACTTCTTGCGCATGCCGTTCGCAGTTCCGATATCGCCACGATCATCCTGTCGTCGGTCGGCTGGGTCGGCGTTCTCATCATTGTTCTCGGAACTTTCAAGATCAACGACTGGAATCTGTACAGTTCGGGGCTCGGCATCGTGAACTTCATCGACGTCGTGTTCGGGCGACGCATCAATCGCGCCGTCGTCACCGCTGTGGTCGGCGTGACCGGTTCGATCCTCGCGGCTGCCGGAATCCTGAACTCGTTCACCGACTTCCTGATCCTGTTAGGCGTCGGATTCCCGCCGATCGCCGGAATCATGGTGGCGGAGTACTTCATCGTCAAGACCTGGCGCAAGGACCTGGAAGAGAGTCGAGCCGCGGGTACCCTCCCGAACTCGGCGCCCACTTGGGTGCCGGCCACGTTGGTGATCTGGATCGTCTCGGCGCTGATCGGGCATTACAGCACCTTCGGTTTGCCGTCCATCAACGCGGTGGCCTCGGCATTCGTTCTCTACGTCGTCGCGGGTCGACTCGGCCTGATTCGCGGGGTCGGACGCACCACAACCGAAGCGCCGCAAGAGCCTTCGGGAACATCTGCGCTCACGCACTAGCACTGCAAACACTGTAGAAGGGAGTTCGCGATGCGAATCGGAATCGACGTCGGTGGTACAAACACCGATGCGGTCCTGATGGACGGGACCACCGTCATCGGGCATGTCAAACACTCGACCAGCAAGGACATCACCGGCGGAATCGGCGGAGCTCTGACGGCGCTGCAGCAGCAGTACTCGTTCTCTCCCAGCGCTGTTCAAGCAGTGATGATCGGCACGACGCACTTTCTCAACGCTCTCATCGAGCAGCGAGGACTTGCACCAACAGCGGCTCTGCGATTGGGGCTTCCGGCGACCGCAGCGCTTCCGCCGATGGTGGGGTGGCCGCGAGACCTGGTCTCCGCTGTGCAAGGAAGGCACTACCTCGCTCACGGTGGGCACGAGTTCGACGGTCGTCGTATCTCACCGCTGGATCCCGACGAGATTCGTCGCCATGCCGCCGACATGGCTCGCAGCGGTACTCGTTCGGTCGCAATATCGTCGGTGTTCTCTCCGGTCAATCTCGAATGCGAAGCGGCGGCAGCGGAGATCGTGCGTCAGGAACTCGGTCCGGACGTCGCAATTTCGCTCTCTCACGAGATCGGTCGAGTGGGTCTACTCCAGCGGGAGAACGCGACCATCATCAACGCTGCGCTGCGCGAGCTTGCCGATCACATCGTCGACGGTCTTGCCAGTTCTTTGGTCGAGCACGGCATCGCCGCACCGCTGTATCTGAGCCAGAACGACGGAACCTTGATGGACATCGAGTACGCAAGGCGTTATCCGGTGGCGACTTTCGCGTCGGGACCGACCAACTCCATGCGAGGCGCCGCTGTTCTGTCCGGTCTGGCCAGCTGTGCGGTGATCGACATCGGGGGCACCACTACCGACGTGGGCGTACTGACCAACGGTTTCCCCAGAGAAGCCACCACGGAGGTGACGGTCGCGGGGGTACGGACCAATTTCCGTATGCCGGACGTCTTCTCGATCGGTATCGGTGGTGGTTCGCTGGTGGATGCGGACGGACTCACAGTCGGCCCCGAATCTGTGGGATACGAATTGGGTTCACGGGCACTCGTATTCGGCGGTGGCACGTTGACGGCCACCGACATAGCCGTCGCGGCAGGCTTGGCCGACGTCGGAGATCGCAGTGCGGTGGCGCACCTCGACCGCGGTCTGGTGTCGACGGCACTCGACCGGATCTCGCGCCGGGTCGCCGACGCCGTGGAACAGATGCGGACCACGTCGGATCCACTTCCCGTTGTGGCGGTTGGCGGGGGATCGGTTTTGCTGGAGCACGAACTTCCCGGCCTGGGAACGGTGATTCGTCCTGAGCGCTTCGACGTTGCCAATGCGATCGGCGCTGCGATCGCGCAGGTCAGTGGTGAGGTAGATCGAGTCGAAGCGGTACGGGACGGGCGCAGGCAGATTCTTGCCGACGACGCTCGCCAGGAGGCGATCGATCGGGCAGTCGCAGCAGGCGCACGGCCCGAGTCGGTGCAGATCGTGGAGTTCGACGAGGTCCCGATTCCGTATCTGCCGGGCAACGCAACACGTATTCGAGTGAAGGCAGTCGGTGACTTGGCGCTGCACAGTGGTCTGGTCTCCACCGGTCAGGAAGGCTCACGATGAGTTGGACACTACGAACGGCAGACCTCGACGACCTCGCCAGGGGCGCAGCTTTGTTGGGGACCGGTGGCGGGGGAGATCCGTTCGTCGGCAAGATGTTGGTCACGCAGGCGCTCGGGGAAGCCGGTGAAATCACGATTCTGGATCCGGCGGAGCTCGACGACGACGCGTGGGTGATCCCCGTCGCGCAGATGGGTGCACCGACCGTCGTGGTCGAGAAGATGCCGCGCGGAACCGAACCCGAGCTGGCGCTGATCACATTGGAGAAGCACACGGGGCGAACTGCAGATGCCACGATGCCGATGGAGTGCGGCGGGATCAATTCGATGATTCCGTTGCTGGTGGCAGCGCGGCGCGGACTGCCGGTTGTCGACGCCGACGGGATGGGACGAGCCTTTCCTCAGCTCGAGATGGAAACCTTCTCGGTGTACGGGATTTCGGCGAGTCCGCTCGCCATGGCGAACGAGCACGACGAGGTGGCGATCTTCGACACCGGCAGCGACAACAGCAGATTGGAGGGCCTCGCTCGCGGGGTGACGTCGAGGTTCGGTGGGATGGCGCATATCGCGCAGTACTCGATGACGGGTGCAGATGTGAAGCGGACGGCGATCCCACGGACTCTGTCGTTGGCCTTGGCCATCGGTCGGTCCATCAGGCTTTCACGTGAGCAGCGGGTGGACCCGGTTCAGGCGCTGGTGGACGGTCTCTCCGACACGCTTTACGGATACGGGCGAGTTCTCTTTCACGGCAAGGTGATCGATGTCGACCGGCGAACCGATGAGGGGTTCGCTCGAGGTTCGGTGCGGATCGCCGGCGTCGGAGACGAAGAGCTGGAAGTTCAATTCCAGAACGAAAATCTGATCGCCGTGCAATCCGGAGTAATGGTGGCGATCGTGCCAGACCTTATCTGCATCGTCGAGGCCGACACTGCCGAGCCCATCACCACGGAGGGCTTGCGGTACGGGCAGCGAGTTGCGGTCATCGGGATCGCGACTCCGCCGATCATGAGAACACCGGAGGCACTGGCGGTCTTCGGCCCGGCAAGCTTCGGACTCGATCGCCCGTTCCTGCCGGTGGAGACACTCGAGCAACCTGTACTGGCAGAATAGCGAGCCGTGAGCAGGCTGCACGCGGTCCGGGAGGCCGACCTCGACGCGATCGCAGCGGGGGCGGTGGTCTTGGGCTGCGGTGGGGGCGGCGATCCACGCCTGTTCGTGGAAATGCTGCGTCCACTGATGACGTCAACGTCGGTAGAAGTCATCGCGCCGGACCAGTTGCCGTCCGGGGCGATGATCATGCCGGTGGGAATCGTCGGATCGGCCCTGGCTTTGGAAGAGCAACTGCCCTCCGGGCATGAGTTTGCCGACACTGCAGCAGCTTTGACGCGGTGGACTGGTAAACGTCCGACCGCGGTGATGACTTTCGAAGGCGGTGGACTCAACGCTCTCTCCGGCATTGCGGCGGCGTTGGCGTTGGGGATTCCCGTGGTCGACGCGGACCTGCTCGGTCGAGCGATGCCTCGGCTCGATCACTTCTCTCTCGCCGCAGCCGGGTTGGAATTGTGCCCGGTCACTCTCGCCCAGCCCGGCGGCCTCATTACCGTCGTCGACGGAGTGGATGTGCTGGGCGCCGAGGTAGCAGTGCGGTCGTTGATCGGGAGAACCAGCGGTTGGGGCGCTCTGGCGATCGCGTCGATCGATGCGCGGACTGTGCAGGGGGCGTGCATTCCGGGAACTCTGTCCCGAGCATATGAACTGGGTCAGCACGTCGGGGCACTAGGCAGTTGGCGGGAGATCGCCGAAAGCTCCGGGGGGCGAGTAATGGGGACAGGCCGGGTGCGTGCGGTGCGTCGTAGTCGCCCGAACGCCGGCGATCGTCGGGGCAACGTGATTCTCGAACACGATTCTGCGGTGATACGAGTCGAATTCGAAAGTGAGTTCCTGACCGTCGCGTCGGACGGCGAGATGATTGCGACATGTCCGGACATCGTGACGTTGCTCGACGTCCGGACCGGTGCCTTCGTCTCGTGCGAATCAGTGCACCAGGGGCAAGATGTGGCCGTGTTGGTTCTGCCCGGCCCTCAGTGGTGGGCGGAAGATGTGAGCAGGTTGAAAGTTGTCGGCCCGCGGGCCTTCGGGATCGACCATGACGCAGTGCTGATGGAGGCGCAATGAGCGCGAGTGTGTCGGCGTTGCTGAACAACCCGATCTTTGTCGGGTTGTATCGACTTGCCGGCGAAGGTGATCCCGTCGTGACGACAGTGGGAGCGCTCACCGGGGAATCGGCACAGTCAGCCGAGGCCGTGTCGGGTGCGGCGGGTGCAGGATCAGTTCTGGTGATTCTCGATCGAATCGACGTCGGGGAGTGGAGATTCGACGCTCTCCTTCGACGCACGGCGGCGACCGGCTGCCGGGTGCTCGCGGTACACAGCACTGCGGCGGAGGATGCGAATCTCTCGTTGCTTGCCGATCGCCTCGGACTGGTGGTGCTCGGAGTATCCGACCCGTGGCAGTTCAGCGTGGATCTTCGTGATCTTCTCTCGAATTCGCAGGCGGTGATGGCCGACGCGGTACTGCGGGCGACACACGCGGGCCAGCGGGCCGGCGGAAGCGTCGAGAATCTTCTGTCGGTGCTGCTGAACACATTTCAGCGTTCGTTCATCCTCCTGGACGCGTCCGGACGCCCGCTGACCGGCGCCGATTTGTTGTCCGACGCTGATCGAGCAGCCGCCGGTATGTTGTCGGGCCGCGGGGCGCCCACCACTGTTGAATTGGACTCCGGCGGGGTCCTGATTGCGTGCCCGGTGATGTCCGGCGCAGCCCGAGAGCCCTGGCTGGCGGTGCTGCTCCCGGTGCGTCAAAGCGTCGAAGAGGCTTCTCTCTCAGTGGTTCTCGACGTGGCCTCGTTGGCTGCCGGGCACCGACTGGCCGTTGCACGCATGGTCGACGAGCGTGAAGCGCGCCGGCGTAGCGCGCTACTCGGTGAACTGATCGACACGTCAGCAGACGCCACACCCGGACTGCTGCGGCGCGCACTCGACGCGGGTTGGGCACTGGACGGATGGCATATCGGCATCAAAGTCCTGGCGGTCGGTGAGGTCGACCTGGTGGCCAGGCGCAGTGAGGTCGCAGACGCCCTCGCCGCCGAGGGAATCGACGCCAATGTCGTGGAACAGGCTGACGGCTGGGCAGCGTGGACCACTCTGCCGGGCGAGCCGCGACCGGAGTCGATCACCAGGATCGCCGAGAGCATCCGTGCAGCTCAGGCGAGGTTGGAACCCACGATGGAGACCTGGGTCGGTGTGGGACGCGCACACGACGGTCCGGCTGGAATCGGTGCGTCCCTGTCTGAGGCCGGGGATGCCGCTCGGCTCGCGGGTTCGAGGTCGCAGACAGGCCGCTTCCTGCACGTGGACCGCCTGGGTCTGGCGCAGTTGCTGCTGGCGTGGACGCGAACCGACACGTTTCAGCCCGCAGCCGCGGCACTGCTCGCGCCGCTACGCGATTCGAATGGAGAGTTGCTCGAGACTCTGTCGACGTACCTCGACGAAGAATCGTCTCTGGCTCACACCGCAACCCGAATGGGCTTGCACCGCAACACCGTATCGAGTCGGATCGATAGAATTCAGCGCCTTCTCTCGGTGGATCTCGCAGATCCGGAAACGAGACTCGCGCTCCACCTTGCTTGCCGGACCATCGCGCCCTGACGGAGATCTTCGCGGCTTCGTCTTGACAAGCACGGGAGGTTCCTGCCATCCTCGTTGCCAGGTCACGAGTACCAGTGTTCAGCCCCGGCTTGCTGGTCGGCAACCCTCCTCCGCGGTGGGGTGCTCCGGGTGACGACCCGGCTGCGTTCGAAAACGAATGCGGCAAGCGCGGACTCTTCCGGGGCCATCACCCGACGAACGAGTCCTTGAACGTGAGGATTGTCTTCGATGACTGCTGTATTGAGTGCCGACACCTGCCGCACCACCGCGATTGCCAAGGTTTCGGGTGCTGACCTGCAGGTTCCATTGGTTCAGGGCGGCGAATGCTCCTACGCCAACTTCGACTACGCCGCGAGTGCGCCGGCATTGGCCCAGGTCACCGACCGTATCGCCGAGTTGCTGCCGACATACGCCAGCGTCCACCGCGGTGCCGGCTACGCGTCTCGGATCTCCACGCTCACCTACGAGAACGCTCGTGAATCCGTTGCTCGTTTCGTGAACTGTGCCGACGATCAGGTTGTCGTCTTCACCCGGAACACCACCGATTCGCTGAACCTGCTTGCGCAGTGCGTCCCCGGCAGCACCGTCGTCCTCGATGTCGAGCATCACGCAAACCTGTTGCCGTGGAACGACGCTCGTATCGTCACCGCTGCAGACACCATCGAAGAGACGATCGAGCGTCTGATCGGTGAACTGTGCACCAAGCCTGCAGCGCTGCTCGCAATCACCGGTGCCTCCAACGTGACCGGCGAGATCCTGCCGATTGCACGCTTGGCTGACATCGCTCATCGTTGCGGCGCACGTATCCTCGTCGACGCAGCTCAGTTGGCTCCTCACCGTCGCATCGACCTGCAGGAATGCGGGGTCGACTACATCGCTTTCTCCGGTCACAAGCTCTATGCGCCCTTCGGCGCGGGTGTTCTGGTCGGACGCCGTGACTGGCTCGACGAGGCTCAGCCGTACCTCGCCGGCGGCGGCGCCGTGCGTGAGGTGACCATCGAGTCCACGGAGTGGGCCTGCGCGCCTGCCCGCCACGAGGCAGGTTCCCCCAATGTTCTCGGTGCGGCAGCCATCGCGACCGCATGCGAAACCCTGCACGCGCTGGACTTCGACGTCATCGCCGAGCACGAGAAGGCACTCACCGCCCAGCTCACCGACGGATTGTCCGCCATCGAGGGCGTCTCGCTCGTGCGACTGTGGAATGACGCACCGGACGCCGTCGGAATCGTCACCTTCACCGTCGACGGATTCGAAGCGGGCGAAATCGCCGCATTCCTCTCCGCCGAGCACGGCATCGGAGTTCGCGACGGTCGCTTCTGCGCACACCCGGTTCTCGCACGCCTCGGCCTCTCCGGCGGTGCAGTTCGCGCCAGCCTCGGCCTCGGTAGCAGCTCGGACGACGTGACGCGGTTGGTAGACGCCGTGAACATCCTGGTTTCGAATCAGCGTGATTGGAACTACGCCAAGACTGCCGGTGCGTGGAACCCCGTGCCCGAGACCCGCCCCTTCCTCGGAGCCGCAGACGACAACGCCGGCGCAGCCGAGTGCGTCTGAGCTGAGCTCGGTCCCCGAAAACTCGAACGGACAACTAGCATGGCAGCCATGGCACCAGCGGATTTCCCCGCCACCCCTTCGAGAGTGAGCATCACTCTCGGCCAGTGGTGCCGTCGCCATGTCGATCTGTGCCGCACCTCGTCAGGAATGTGTTCGGGCTGACGATTCGTCTCGCTCATCCCATACTTTTCTGATTTTCGGAGGTCTCACATGTCTTCACGCGCTTCGCATTCTCTGCACGTAGCGGTCGAGTTGACCGGATCCGGTCACCATCCGGCAGCTGAGGGCGCACCCGGCAACCTGCCCATTATCGGCGGCGACTACTGGGTGGACCTCACCGAGGGCGAAAAGGCTCTCGATTTAGCTTCATTCCCTACCAATGTAGTTCGGATTCGCGCTGCGGACCTGCGTGAGGCACAGCTCGAACGCGCACGGATACGCGCTGCTGTCGCCGAAGAAGGACGCGATCCCGACAGCGTCGCAGTACTGGTCGATCTCGAGATTCTGATCGCGCCGGAAGCTCGCTCCGCCCGTAAAGAGCTTGCACAGTTGGACAGCGCGTTGACGGCGCCGCGGGTTCCCGTTTCGCTTCACTACGTCGGAACGCCTTCCGGTCTCGGCAGTTTGATCGCCGATATCCGAGCTGCCGAGGTCGCCGACGGCGTGACGTTGCTGCCTCTCGCATTGCCTCGCACGCTCGAGCATCTGGTGGACAGCACCATTCCGTGGCTTCAGGATCGCGGACTTGTCACACCGTCCACCGCAGTCGACGAGGTTCTCGGGCGTTTCGGACTGCCGCCCCGTCAGCGCACGCTTGCGTCCTGATCGTCACCGATTGCATCTGCGTACAGGTGGAACAGCGACGGTAAGTCGTCGGCACCGTCCACCTGTGCCAGAAGCGTCCAGCATTGCGCAGTGATCGACCGAGCCCTCGTGCCGATCCAGTTGGTGGGCAGTAGTTCCGGTGGCAACAGCGGATCCGGTTCCATGGCTCGCGTGAATTCCGCTGCGAGTTCGATGGTCATCGTGACAGCATCGGTACCCGGACTGTTCTGCAGTTTGTGCAGGCGTGCGGTCGCTACGTCGAGTAGCCGTTCGTATCCGTCAGCGACCTGGTCCAGTGGCCACAACTGCGCGGCAATCTTCACAGGGTCTTCGAGCATGCCCACTTTCAGATCTCGAGTGGTAAGAGAAGACAGGTGCTGTTCGACGTCGAGTTCGGCGGCCGCATCGCGAATATACGGTTCCCAGGCGTGCGGCGAGACGTACAGACCGCCCTGGACGAGCGCGCCGCCGAGGTAAACGACCCTGGTACGCAGCGCATCTCGCGCTTTCCGTGACGACTCCGGAATTGCGAATCCGGCCAGGTGCCAATACCCGTCCCACGGCGTCACAGTGTCGCGGTCTTGTTGATAGGCCAGCCGAACGAATTCGACGTCGGGTTCCATCTCGCGCAGGGCTTTCGGCGTTGCTCGTAGCGTGGCCTGCCGCCCGCGACCTTCCTGAGTGAACTTCCCCTCGGTGACCAACCGCTTGATGCACAGCCGAACCTGTTGATCAGTTTTGCCGAGGGCGTCGGCGGTGGCATAAAGGGTGCGTCCGTCGACAGTTCCGTCCGTGCGCAGTAGTCCCTCGATCAAGATCCTCGTGGGTACATCGACGTCCCTGTCGGTCATCGCCATGTCCTTTCCTCGCTTCTCGACATCTTCGCCCACAACTGTACTATCGAATGCAATACGATCGTTTCAAATTCGTACGTTAGGGCGGGAAGATGGCAGCGGAATCGATGAGTGAGGGCAAGAGTAAGCCTCGTTTACGCAGGTGGATGGTTACTTCCCTGGCGGTGGTCGTTGTTCTGATCGCGACTCTGGTGGGCTGGACGCTGTACCAGAACACCTATGACATCCGTGAGGAAAAAGTGACGATCACCGGGGGATCGGTGCCGCTCCAGGGAGTCCTTGCACTGCCCGAACACGGTGACGGTCCCTTCGGGCTCGTGGTTTTCGTCCACGGAGACGGCCCGGTCGATGCAACACATGAGACGTTCTATCGACCGGTGTGGGAGGCGTTCGCAAAGGCGGGGTACGCGTCACTCTCCTGGGACAAGCCGGGGGTGAATGGGGCACCGGGCAATTGGCTCGATCAGAGCATGGACGATCGCGCGGCAGAAACGGAAGCGGCAATCGAGTGGGCGCGGGGACGTTCGGATATCGATCCGTCTCGTATCGGTCTGTGGGGTGCAAGCCAGGCAGGGTGGGTGATGCCCAAGGTGGTGAACCTCGACCCGGACGTCGCGTTCGTCATTGCCGTGGGTCCCGCGATCAACTGGCTCCAACAAGGCGAATTCAATACCCTTGCAGAACTTTCCGAGAGAAATGCGTCGGCCGACGAGTTCGAGAAAGCGCGGGTCGATCGTGCGAAGAACTTGGATCAGTTGGCCCGTGATGCATCGTTCGACGATCTCGTGGCCTCCGGCGAGGCCGACGGTCTCACCGAAGACCGGTGGAACTTCATCCGAAAGAACTACCTCTCGGATGCGCGAGCCGATCTCGAAACCGTGAAGGTTCCGGTGCTCTTGATCATCGGCGGACAAGACGTCAACGTCGACGTGGCTGATACCGAAAGGGTGTACCGCGAATTACTCGACTCGCCAGGGCAACTGGTGGTCAAGAAGTACCCCGACGCCACTCACTCGATTGTGGAGAAGGACCTCGAAGACTCGGAATTGATGTCGGCTCTGGTGGCCGTTCTTGCTCCCCGTTCGATCTTCGCTCCCGGCTATCTAGCGGATCAGACTGCATTTTTGGAGGGAATTCATGGCTGACGGAATCACGGTTGTCGCACTGGGTGGTGCCGGTGCCATGGGCTCGGCAGCAGTTCGTCTTGCTGCAACATTGCCGGGAATCGGCAAGGTAGTAGTCGCGGATCGCGATATCGATGCTGCGAAGCGTCTTTCAGTTGAACTGGCGCAGGCGTCAGCGGAAGTCGAGGCGCGCAGCATCGACGTCACGGACGGTCGCACGCTACGTGAATTGCTTGACGGCGCAGACGTGGTCGTCAATACGGTCGGACCGTTCTTCCGTTTCGGCGTCGGCATTCTCCAGGCAGCGATCGAGACCGGGACTCACTATCTCGACATCTGCGACGACTGGGAGCCGGCCGTCGACATGCTGGAATTGGACTGTGCCGCGAGGGGAGCCGGAATCTGTGCGGTAGTCGGCATGGGCGCAAGTCCCGGGATGAGTAACCTCCTGGCCGCGATGGCAGTCTCGCGATTGGACGTGGTCGACGATCTGTATACAGCCTGGCCGGTTGATGTCGAGGGCGAGGACGAGTCGGTGGACACATTGAGTGCAGCGGCCGTTCACTGGATGCAGCAGATCAGCGGCACGGTTCCAGTGGTTCGTGCGGGGCGAATCGTCAACGAAGAACCGTTGCGTTCCATCGCACTCGAACTGCCCGGCGGACGTCGGGGGAACGCTTACGTGGTCGGGCATCCGGAGCCGGTGATGTTTCATCGGACCATCAATCCTGCAGGGCATTCGGCAAATCTGATGGTGATCACACCGGAAACCGTGGCGTTCCTCGACGTTCTCCGCTCCGATATCGACAAGGGGAGAATCGATCTCGACTCGGCTGCTGAAGAATTGGGCAAGCCCTCGCTCCGGCGGATGATCCGTGCTGCGCCTCGAATGCTCACGCGTGCCGGTCATGGATCCTTGCCGTTGTTTTTCGCCTCGGCGACCGGGGTGCGCGAAGGTCGAGAGATGCGCGTCGTGGCACGGATCGCTGACGATTCACCGGTATCGGAGTTACTGTCGGACATGGCCGGTGCAACCGGAATCCCCTTGGCGCTCGGCCTTGCTCAGGTGGTGTCCCGGCTGGCCGACGGAACGATTCGGGATCGGGTCGGTGTGCACTCAGCCGAGAGTGTCATCGACCCGGACGTTCTGTTCACTGCACTGGCGCGGTTGTTCGGTCGAACCGACTGGCGTGACATCGTTACCGTCGAATCCGAGTTTCGCTAGTCAGTTCGCGGCGTGCGATCCGATGCGACTGCGGATTTCGGTCTCGACGCGATCTGCGTCCTTGGGGCTGAATGAAGGCGCTCCGCGGCCGGCGAGGGTGAGTACCACCGCGGTCTCCTTCCACGGGCGTGAAAGATCCAGGCTGTACCACGAGCTGAAATCTGTTGTTCCCCAAATTCGTAAGCGTCCACTCAGCCATGACATGACTCCGAGGTCGACGGATTCGATCTGTGAGTACGGAACGAACTTGCTGACAAACGGGAAGTAATAGTGGCGGATCGTGACGCCCTGATCGTCGATTCGGACGGTCCTGTCCTCGTAGATCGTTGATGTCCCTGTACTCACAGTGAAAACCCGGTCCCTGCTGTTCGACGCTCTCGGCGGATGCCGAAAACCAACCATACAGTCTCTACTGGGAGCGGGTGGCCCGCCCGAGTCTCAGGCGCTGGTAGTCCTCGCGACGACGAGATCGCTCACCGCGATCTGAGCGTTGCCGATTGCCGCCTGAACCGGTTCGCAACTACTCGATGCTCTGGCGAGCGCAAGAACTGCGGTGAGTAAGGCGGCGTCGGGCTCTCCTTCGAACGGTCCGCTCTGGACGTCGAACTTTCCAGCTCGCAACTGCTTTCGGGCATTGATTCCAAGTTGTGAAATGACCTCGTCCATCGCTGTCAGGCACTGGGCGAGTGCGCCGATCGACCAGTAGAGATCGGCAGCGACGACAGGCGTCTCCGATGCCACGGTGCCGGCGCGGCGCAATCGGTGATGAGTGTCTCGGAGTATCTCGGGCAGTCTGTGGTCTGCGCAATGTTTCATCCCGCTGCCTTCGTAAGGTGTAAAGTTGGGTTATTCAATTACGGTAAGGCAGGGCGGTAAGGGATGCAAGTAGTTTTAGACGATTACGTCGTCGGTGCGTCGTTCGCGACCGACCTGGTCAACACCTCGCCCCGCGTGTGGGTGGAGGCAGGCGACGCGTTGCGTGATCCTCAGGCGCTTCACGATCTACTGGATGAACATGGACTCTCGCCGGATGCGCTCCGCAACGGGCGTCGGCTTACCAGCGGTGAACTTGCCGACGTGCAGGCACTCAGAGAGGAGATTCGTTCGATTCTCGATGCTCCGACTTCTGGTGAGCTCGTTGATCGCACTGATCAATTCCTGCAGACTGTCCCGCATCATGTTCGACTCGTGCCTGATGCCCAGTACGGCTATCGATGGAATGCGGTACCGGACAGCAGAATCGATCTCGCGGGTGAGCTTGCGTTGTTGATCGGCTACTCGTTGCTGGGGACTCTGCGCACATTGGGGTACGAACGATTCCGCCCATGCGCGTCGCCGACGTGCAACGGGGTGTTTGTCGATACAAGCCGGGGAGGGCGACGCCGCTACTGCATGCCGGCGTTGTGCGGCAACCGAATCAACGTCGCGAATCACCGTCAACGGCAGCGTCGTACTTAGTCGTCAACGATGGCGTCGCACTTAGCGCCTGCGATTGCCCGGTCGATAGTGACAATCGAACAGAGTACGGCCGACTGTATGGGGAACTTCAACGAGATACAGACCACGTCAGTCCCGCACGATTGTCGCCATGGCAACTCCTAGTAGATGGCGGCTCGTATGAAAGCCCGTTCTGTCTCCGCGACAGCAGTTATCAGCGTTGGCGTATTCACTCTGGCCGGGTGTGGCGGCGCATCCAGTCCCGAAGGTTCGGTCGGTGAGTATGCAAAGGACGGCAGTTTCACAACTGTCATCAACGCCGATCCCGGAAATCTGCACCCTCTGATCACCAACCTTACGTCGACTCAGATCGTGAACGCGTACTCGTACGATTCGTTGATCGACATCGATGCGCAAACCCGCACGGTGCGTCCGTATCTGGCGGAGAGTTGGCGTGAAGAAGGAAACACGCTGAAGTTCGTGCTCAAGAAGGGCGTCACTTGTGCCGACGGCACTTCCTTCACCGCGCAGACCGCAGCCGATGACATCAACTGGGTCATGGACCCTGAAAACGCTTCACCGCTACGAGGATCCACCGTGCCGTCGTCGACGGTCGCGTCCGCGAACGGTGACGAACTGACGGTCACTACAGCCGAACCGGCACCCTTCTTGCTCTCCCGAATAGGCTCGATGCGGCTTCCGTGCGCTGCGACGCTCGAAGACCCGGCCAGTATCCGTTCGAGTAGTAACGGAACGGGTCTGTTCAAGGTCACCGAAGTTGTTCCCAACGATCACATCACGATGGAACGCCGCGACGGTTACACCTGGAGTCCGAACGGTGAGACCACTTCCGACACTCTCGGGGTGCCGAAGACAGTGACGATCAAGATTGTCACCGATCCGAGTACGACGGCGAATCTTGTTCTCACCGGCGGTGTGAATGCCGCGGCGGTGACAGGTTCGGACGAGGAACGAGTCTTGGCAGCGGGTCTGGATTCGAAGACCTACACCACGTTGTCCGGCGAGTTCATCTTCAATCATTTCGCGGCCCTACCCACGGCAGACCGTGCTGTACGGCAGGCCCTTGTGCAGGCAGTAGACCTGGACGACTACACCGAGATCACCACCGGCGGTAAAGGAACCCGTGCACGCGCCCTCGCGGTTTCGGAACCCCTTGCCTGCGACTACAACAGTGTCGAAGGGACGATCCCCGATTTCGACGTCGATGCAGCAAAGAAAACGCTGTCCGACGCAGGTTGGAAGGCGGGTCCCGACGGCGTCCTGACGAAGGACGGGCGACCGCTTGCCCTCAACGTAATTTTCAACAACTCACGCGATACGAACTCCGCCGCCGCGGAATACGTAGCAACACAGTGGGAAGGACTGGGCGCGAAGGTGAAACTGACCGGCGGCGACTACAGTTTCGTCATTGCCAACACATTCAGCACCACCGACCTGTCGTCGTGGGACGTTTCCATCGGTTTGACGCTGGGGAGTGATACGCCGAGCATCTTTGCCAAGTACTTCACCGGCCCGCCCAAACCTGAAGGAGTGAACTTCGCTTCCCTCGACAACAAGAAGTACATCGAATTGTCCACTGAGGCTTCGCTTCTTCCCGGTGACGAGTCCTGCAAGGTCTGGGAGGAAAGTGAGCGCGCGTTGTTCAACGACATCGACCTGCTGCCGGTATCCACGACTCCCGCTCACATGTTCTTCAACGGCGCAACGTCGATCTACCCGCCGTCGAGCGGAATCCTTCCGGGCTCGGCGATCCGTGTCCTGAAGTAGGACCCTCGGCAAACGTTCACTTTCGGGTATTGATCATCCGAAGTGCAAACCGAAATACCACTGCAGCACCCGCACCTGCAGCCAGGCCGGCGACGACATCGGCAAGAAGAACACCGACGCCTATCCCCAGGACGGCAGCAGCGGCGACGGCAAGGGCGACGTCAGCACGAGGAGCGGCGATCGCGGCATCCTTTCCCCGAGTATCGAACGAGCACCCATCTCAACGGAGCATGTCACGAAACTGTCGTCTGCAGGTGTATCAACCGCAAAATGTGTGAAACGCGTCGGCCCCGGCGGAGTTGGACTCCGCCGGGGCCGTGCTGTGTGTGTTGCGCACTTGCTCAGTGCGTCGGGACGGATTCCTTCGACGTGGTCGGGGACGTATCGGTGTGCTGGCTACCAATCTCCTTGCGGGAGTTGGAGCCGTTGAACCGAGGGAGGAAACCGGCCAGGACGAGTGCGATGACGGCGGATCCGGCAGCGAGGGCCATGACGACGCGGAAAGCGTTCTCCGACGGCAGTGTTGTCCCACCGACGGACATGGTCATCTGGGCGATGACGACACCGGCGATGGCGCTGGCGAATGATGTACCGAGGGAGCGCATCAGAGTGTTGAAGCTGTTGGCCGCTCCGGTCTCGGACGGAGGAACAGCCCCCATGATGAGAGCGGGCATTGCGCCGTAAGCCATACCGGTACCGGCGCCGATGATTACTGCGATCACGATCAGTTCCCAAATCGAGTGCATGGCGAAAATGCCGATGCCGTAACCGATTGCGACCACAATGGCGCCGAGCATGAGCGTCACCTTGGGGCCGTGCGAATTGGTGATGCGTGAGGACAGCGGAGAGATCAGCATCATGATGATGCCGGAGGGAGCCATGACCAGACCTGCGGTGAGCATCGAACCGCCGAGGCCGTAACCAGTGATTTCAGGCAGCTGGACTACCTGGGGAAAGACCATGCTGGCGGCGAACATCGCGAATCCGAACACGATGGATGCGAGGTTGGTGAAGAGCACCTGGCGGCGGATGGATACGCGTAGATCCACCAGCGGCTTGGGGGTGCGTAGTTCCCACCATGCCCAGAATCCGAAAATCAGGATCGCGGCGCCGAACAGGGAAAGCGTGAGCGTGCTCGTCCAACCCCAGTCGCCACCCTTGGAAATTGCGAGTAGCAGAGCGATGAGGGCGGCTGAGAGTGAGATTGCTCCGCCGAAATCGAACGTGCCTCCTGTGCGAACCGCCGATTCGGGGACCAGGACGACAACAAGAACGGCCGCAAGCGCGCCGAGCACGGCTGACGCCCAGAACAGGACGTGCCAGTCGGCGTACTCGGCGATCAAAGCCGCGATCGGAAGCCCCAGAGCGCCACCGACTCCCAGCGAAGCGCTCATCATCGCAACAGCGCCGGCGAGCTTCTTGGGCGGAAGTACATCGCGCATCACACTGATACCCAGCGGAATGACACCGGCAGCAAGGCCTTGCAGGATTCGGCCGGCAACGAGGGGGATAACGCTCGAACTGAGGGCTCCGACCACCGAACCGGTGACCAACAGCGCCATGCTGATCAGGAGTAGACGCCGTTTGCCGAACATGTCGCCCAAGCGGCCCATGGTCGGGACGGCGACGGCGGCGGCGAGCAGCGTGGCGGTCACAGCCCACGCGGTATCGGACGCCGGCGCGTTCAGGTACTCGGGCAGATGCGGGATGATCGGGATGACCAGCGTCTGCATGAGCGAGACGACGATGCCGGAAAACGCCAGAACAGCCACCACTGCGGTGGTGGCTGGCGACTTCGTTGTCTGTGGCGGCGTTGTCGGTGGTGGAGAAGTGGTTGACGACATTGCGGTAACTCCATCGGAGGAAGAACGAATAATGGTTTAAGTCAGTTGATTGAACTAAAGTTAAATCAAGTGACTGACTTAACGGAAGGGTGCGCCTCCGATCGTGACGAATATCTCCGGTGCCGAGCAGCTTCGGATGGTCGAGGATGATGGTGTCCATGACTACGAGGACTGAGGACGCGTCGGCCGACGTCGGCGGCGCCGCAAATTCCGCGCGCTCTGCTGCAACCCGAGACCGCATTCTCGCCGTCGCCGAGCAGCTGTTCGCCGAGCACGGAGTCTTCGCGGTTTCGAACCGCCAGGTGAGTGAAGCGGCAGGTCAGGGCAACAATGCAGCCGTCGGATACCACTTCGGGACCAAGACCGATCTGGTCCGCGCGATCGTGAACAAGCATTCCCAGCAGGTCGAGAAGAAGCGTGGCGAACTGCTGTGTGAGATCGAAGGGTCCACAAACGTTCGTGACTGGATTTCGTGTCTGGTTCGGGCGTCGACCGATCACTACGCCGAAATGGGTGGCCCGACTTGGTACGCGCGGTTCAGTGCACAGATTCTCACCGACCCGGTCCTGCGGAAAATCGTCTACGACGAGGTACTGGCCTCGCCCACCCTGCAGGAGACGCTTCGGGGACTCTCTGACTGTCTGGCCGACATGTCGATGAGTGTTCGACGCGCCCGCGCGGACATCGGACGCAATGCGATCGTGCACATGTTCGCCGAACGTGAGCGCACGCTTGCCGAAGAGGGGCCGGAAGCGGTCACGTCATGGGAGGACTTCACGACCGACCTCGTCGACGCGCTGGTCGGACTTTGGACGGCTCCGATCAGCCGCTGACCGGCCGTTTGTCCGCGCTAGCCGCCCGCCCCGGGGCAACCCTGCGCAATGGATCTCGCGTCGGCGGAAGATCCAGGAGCAAGCCCACTCCGGCAAGAATGATGACAAGACCGCCAACGAGCGCGAAGGTGACAGGCTCGTTCAACCACAGCACTCCGATGGCTGATGCCGAAATCGGAACGAGAAGAGTGACGGCCGATGCCGCGACTGGACCCGCCTGACGAATTATCCAGAAGTAGACCAGGTAGCCACCGGCGGTAGCCCCCAGCCCCAGGGCCGCCACGGCGATGAGTGGACCGACGGTTATGGGCCCCGGTGGGGGAGCGACGGCGGACACGGGAACCAATAGGGCAACCGCGGCAAGTTGTTGTCCGAGGGCCAGTGTCATCGGTGGAGTGTCCTGGAACGACTTTCGTGCGTAAACACCTCCGACTGCGTACAGCAGCGCCGCGGTCAAAGATGCGCCAATGGCCAGCATTGCGCGACTGTCGATCGCTGAAGGAATTCCACCGACGAGCACCGAGACGCCGACGATGCCGATCGCGACCCCCGAGAGTTTTCGCCAGGTGATCTTTTGTCGAAGCCAGAAAGCGGCGACGAATACGGTGAACATCGGCGTCGTGGCATTCAGGATCGACGCCGTCGACGAGTTGAGGCCGACGATCGCAGTTGCGACAAGCGTCAGGGGCCCAGCGACGTTGAGGGCTGCCAGCAGTAGGAATGCAGGAAACCGGTGACCGACCGCGCGCCAGGTCGATCTGCTGGAAGCCGTTATCAGTGCGAGAACCAACGCTGCAACAATGAAGCGGCCGTGCGTCGTGCCGACGGCGCCGAGTGTTGGTGCTGCCACAGCAACGAGGGGGAACGAGCTTCCCCAGAGCGCGCCGACCAACAGCAAAGCTCCAACTACGGCGAATCGGCTGCTGCCGATTGCTTTCCAGTTCTTCATTGCGCCTCTTCGTCGACGACCTCGCGGACATGGATGGTCGATGCCAGACCTACCCTATACCCCCAGTAGGTATGATGCTTCTTGTGTCATGATGCTGCAGGTGATCCGAGGCTGCGGACGCATTATTCGTTCTCCTGCAATAGTTTATGTGTCGAGGTGCTGTACGCGCAGACCTTCAAGTTATCTTCAGTATACCTATAGGGGGTATATTGTTGGTTGTGTCAGGCTCGCTTTCCGGGCCACATCCGTCCAGCAAAAGAACAGGAATCCCAATGAGTAGTTGTGGCTGTGGAACTACCCCGAAGGCCGACGCCAATGGCGCTGTAGGCACTGTCGGTACGGCGATGCCGACCGGTGGGAAAGACCTACTCAACTCTGGCAGTAGTGAACTCGTCGAATGTCGGGTCATGCCCGGCAGTGTGATCGAAAAGGCGCGTGCCGAAGCGGAAGGCCTGTTCCGTGACTACGAAGGTAATCGGTACTGGTTTTGCTGCAAGGGTTGTGGTCCTCGATTCGACGCAAATCCGCGGAAGTACGCTGACGTGAGCTGAGCGAAAAGTGGTGGTGCAGGCGATGGCTGCACCACCACTTTCGTTGAGGCCCAATCGGGGTTCGGGCAGACCGTCGACATCAGACGGTGCGAGCGCATGCGCACTGGGTGGCCGCCAAGGTGCATTCGCCTCGCGTGGTTTCGTACGTCGCTTGTACGGGCAATTCAGCAACTGTCTCCCGAGGCCAAAGTGCAAATCCTGCAACGGCTCCCACTGCGGCAAGCGCTGCAAGGATGCTCCAAGTGACCGCAAATCCCGCGCTCGAACCAACCCATCCGGCGATCGGATAGGTGACAAGCCAGGCAAGGTGCGACAGGGAGAACTGGGCTGCGAACACCTCCGGTATACCTGCGGGTTCGACGGAGCGCCGAAGTACTTTTCCGGTCGGCGTGACGATCATGGCCATCCCGGCGCCGACGAGTGCCCACACTGCGGCAGTGAGCATCCACGTGAATACACCGGCCACGGCGAGGGCTGCTGCCGCGCTGGCACTGACGACCAAGACAACGGAACCTGCTGTCATCACAGTGCGTTCAGCGGTTCTGTCGAGAACGCGTGGAAGAAGCAGCGCGGTCACCAACGTGCCGGTGCCTGACGCGGCAAGCATCCACGCCACGTCGGATTGGGTTCCACCGAGCTCGTCGCGGACGTAGTTGACGGTGTTGACCACGACGATCGAACCGGCTGCTGCCACCACGAGATTGAGTGCCATGATGCCGCGCAGTCGCGGTGTGGTCACGAAGATTCGCACCCCCGACGCGATCCGATCCCACGCCTTGCGGTGAGTACTCCGACGAGCGTTGGGGATTCGGGTGGCCAGCACGAGCAGTGCCGAGACCGCAAAGCCCACGGAGGTGGCGACGAACAACAGGTTGAATGTCATGAAGGACAGTGCGACTGCGGCAAGAACAGGGCTGAGCAGGCTTTCCATCGTGTAAGCGACCTGCGATGCCGACAGTGCGCGGGTGAAATCGGCCTCGTCGGTCACGATGTCAGGGATGACCGCTTGGAACGTGGGAGTGAACGCTGCCGACGCAGCTTGGAGAACGCCTACCAGCACGTAGATGTGCCAGATCTCGCTGACGAAGGGCAATGCGATCACGACCGCTGCACGAAGGGCGTCGAGGGCAACGAGGAAAGCCCGTCTCGGCAACCGGTCGACGTACGCCGCCGCGAGTGGAGCGATCACGACGTACAGGGACATCTTGATCGTCAGCGCGGTGGCCAGCACAGCTCCGGCGCTCGGCCCAGCGAGTTCGTAGGCGAGTAGACCCAGCGCAACCGTCGCCAATCCGGTGCCGAACAGCGCGATGATCTGGGCGCTGAAGAGCAGGCGATAGTCGCGAATCAAGAACAGACGCATGCTGTTCCGTTCCGGTGCGGTCCTAGCGGTCCGGTTCATCTGGTTTCACTCCCGCGACAAGATTGAAAGCTCCGGTCAGGACATTGAGGGCGACGATTCCGACGACGTCAGCGATCTCGCGATCACCGTAGCCGTGCGCTCGAAGGCCCGCGATGTGTTCGTCTGAAATCGAGGCAGGCTCCCGATAGACGCGAAGTCCGAGGTCGATCATTGCCGCGATGGCAGGATCGGCGGACGTGCCCGCGCGGGCACGCTCGATCTCGTCCGCCTCGACGCCGTTGGCGTGCGCGGCGGCAACGTGGGCTTCGAGGCAAACAGCGCAACCTTGCTGGACCTGCACGGCGATCGAGATTCGCTCGGTGATCTTGCGGCTCAGTTTCGCTCGCTTCATTGCCCGGCTGAGTTGCAGATAGCCACCCAGTACGGCGGGCGAATGAGCCATCGCCGCGACCATGTCACCGACCTGTCCATGACGGTTGACGAGTTCGGCGAGAAGGTCTTTAGATGCACCGACAGCGGTGGCGGGTGTGAGAGATGCAAGGCGCGACATAACGAGTCCTAAGTGGTTCCGCCGGTGGTGGGTTCGGCTGGTGACAGCCGGCCGAACCCACCACCGGAGTTGGTCAAGAATTGACGGTGGATTGAACGGTTCGAGGATCGTCGACCTTGGTCGACCGCATCACGACCGCGGTGATTGCTGCGCCCACCACTGCGATGGCGGCTGCTCCCAGGAACACGGCGGAGAAACCGTTCGTCAACTCCGTCAGGTCACCGAGTTGATCAGCGCCGAACACTGCTGCGATCGCGGTCATCACCGCGAGGCCGACAGCCGAGCCGACCTGGTAGCTGACGTTGACGATGCCGGAAGCCAATCCGCCCTCTTCCGGGCGTGCAGCCGAAATCGCCGTACCGAGTGAGGGAATGAACGCCAGCGTCATACCTGCCGCAGCCACGAGCGACGCCGGCAGTACGTCGACCCAGAAGTTGCCGGTGGGCCGGATCAACGACATCCAACCCAAACCGATTCCCAGTACCAGCAATCCGGTCACGATCATCGCTTTTGCACCGAAGCGTGCCATGGCCCGTGGTGCCACGACGACCATGCCGAGCATGACGAAGATCGTCATCGGCAGCAGCGCCGCACCGGCCGGGAAGGCGCTGTATCCGAGCACTTGCTGCAGGTACAGGTTCAGGAAGAACCACATCGGTATCCAGGCAGCGCCGAGGACGAGCTGAGCGATGTTCGCGGCACCGAGGTTGGGCGCCTTGAAGATTCCCAGACGCACCAGAGGTTCCCGACGCTTGGACTGGATCAACACGAATGCACCCAACAGAGCGGCCGAAACGGCGAGCGCCAGCCACGTCTGCCCGGATCCCCATCCGACATCAGGTGCTCTGACGATGCCGAAGACTCCGACAGCAAGACCTGCGGTGACAGCGAGTGCGCCGAGGAAGTCGATCGACCCGGTACGTGCCGGTGCGTTCGGCATCAGGAGGGGAGTAGCGATCAGCGCGATGACGGCGATGGGAATGTTGAGGTAAAACACCCAAGGCCAGCTGGTGTATTCGGTGATGACGCCGCCGAGGAACACTCCGGCCGTACCGCCTGCCGGGGCGGCAGCGCCGTAGATGGACAGCGCCTTGGTCATCTCTTTCTGCGTGCTGCCGAACAGCATCATCAGCAAGGTGAGCGCCGATGGTGCGATGAGTGCGGCACCGGCACCCTGAACGGCGCGGCCCGCAAGTTCGACGGCAACGTTACCGGCGGCACCGGCGACAACGGAACCGATCAGCAGGATCAGCCAACCAGCGGAGAACACTCTGCGGGCGCCGAACAGGTCGGACAGGCGGCCGCCGAGGAGGAGTAGCCCACCGAATGCGATGACGTACGCATTGAAGACCCAGGTCAGGCCTTCCTGGGAAAAGCCGAGATCGCTCTGCATCTGGGGGAGAGCGACACCGATGATCGAGGTGTCCATGATGACCATGAACTGAGCGGCGGCGATCAACGCCAACGCCCACCACTTACGGGTGGATTTCGGTTGTGTGGACATTCTGAGTTCCTTACCTGTACGGGGTATAGGTGATGCTCGTGTGGTCAGGGGGTGTCGAAAGCGGGCCTGGGCGACATCGGCGCAGCGCTTCGTTGAGGTGCGCGGGGAAATGCTGTTCTTGGAACTCATTCGGCCGGCGCTCTGCGTAGATGCGCATCGGATCTCCTTCGAGTGAATTCAGGGTGTTCGAGTAGTTCGTTGCATACCCTAGGGGGGTATGGTACAAATTGCAACAGGTTCGAATTCAAGGAGTGTCGAACCCGACGCAGACGGCAACGGAAGTGCTGCCGACCCAAACTTTGGAGGGCAAGATGTTCAGCGGCAACGGCTACACACTGGAATTGGCAACGTCGGAGGCGGCCGTCGGCAGCCATGTCCCCTTGCAGTTCCGGATCCTGGATTCGGTTGGAACTCCGTTGACCAGGTACACCGACACCCACGACAAGCAGTTGCATCTGATCGTGGTCGGTCTGGACCTGACCGGATTCCAGCACGTGCATCCCGAATTGGACGAGAACGGAAACTGGCGTGTGTCAGTCGATTTCGATCACGCGGGAGACTACCGAGTCTTCGCTGACTTCACCCCGGACGGGGGTGACGGAATGACGCTGAGTGCGGATGTACGCGTCGCCGGGTCCTATGATCCTCGGCCGTTGCCCGCCGCTGCTGCCGTCACGACGGTCGACGGCTATACCGTCTCTCTCGAAGGCGCGGCCCATGCCGGCCAGACATCGAAGCTCACGCTCTCGGTCAGTCGTGACGGAATCCCGGTCACAGACTTGCAGCCCTACCTTGCCGCGTACGGGCATCTGGTCGCGTTGCGTGCCTCCGACCTCGCCTATCTCCATGTGCATCCGGATGGTCATCCGGGTGACGGTGTCACGCCGGCTGGACCGGCAATCACCTTCTACGCCAACATGCCGAGCGCTGAGGACTACCGGTTGTTCCTGGACTTCAAACATGGCGAAGTGGTGCGTACGGCGGAATTCACTCTGACTGCCGACAATGCGACCACGCCTGGGGTCGAACACTCGAGCCACTCGCACCACGGGCACTGAGACCGAATGAGTTTCGCAGCAACGGGAAAACGGGCATGGGCGATCATCATGCACCCATCTGTCCGTGCAGTAGCGAAATGCGTGGCGATGTGCGCAGTGATTGCTCTGCAAGACAACGGAAGTCGAAGAGTATCCGCACATCGCCCCGGTAACGAGAATTGTTGCGAAGTCACGCGTTGACGAACAGGAGGACATCGAATGTCGGAAGCGACAGAAGTGGGCAACGCTCCAAGCCGTGCCCCGGGCAATGATACGACCGGCGATGTGTGCTGCACGGGTGATTCCCACGGCTACATCACCGCCAAGGACGACTACCTAGGGCGCCTGCGTCGCATCGAGGGTCAAGCCCGCGGCCTGCAGCGCATGGTCGACGAGGACAAGTACTGCATCGACATTCTCACGCAGGTTTCGGCGATGACCAAGGCTCTCCACGCGGTGGCCATGGGGCTGCTCGAGGACCACATCAGCCACTGCGTCGTCAAAGCTGCCGTTGACGGTGGTCCCGAGGCGGAGGCAAAGGTGAAGGAAGCGACCGACGCGATTGCGAGGCTCGTTCGCTCGTAGAACTGTGCTCGACGAACATTGATACCGTGGTCGTCATGTTCAGCATCGAGATCCGTCGTACATTCGCTGTGAGGCAAGGGTTTCCGGCGACTTCCGGCACCCGTGCGGGACGCAAAGAATTTGCCGCCGCTGATGCCTGCCGAGGGATTTCGCGTGACGATGCGAGTCGGGTTCTCGTTCGAGGACGACCAACTCGGAGAACGTGGATGGTTTGTCGACACGGACGCTCTCACGAGTCCGTCGATTGGTGCGCCGAGCGATTGGCGAGCGGTGTCTGGCCGGAGATTTTCGATTTCCGTCCGTCATTCGAGAACGTTGCGAAGTGGGCTTTCACGGAACTTGCGTCCACGATTCCTCAGCTGACCTACGTCGAACTCGACAACGAGACGATAGGTGTGGCAACGAGATACGTCAGATCGCACTGATCTGACGTATCTCGTTGCCACAGGGGTTTCGATCGATCGGACTACTGGTAGAGACGCAGTGCAGACCCGATGAAGGACTTACCGAATGCGAGCCCGGCCTTGTTGAAGTAGAAGCTCATGTTCGTATTCGCGAACGGCACCGCGGACACCGTCTTGGTGATCTGCGACTCGGCGTCTGCCCACTCTGCGCACGCTGCGTCGCCGGTCAACCCGGAAGCCTTGGCCACCGCTGCTTCGTAGGCGGGGTTGTTGATCGAAGAGAAGTTCTTACCGGCTGCCGGAGCAGGTCCGGTGAAGAACGGGGTGAACCCGCTGGGAATCGAATTGTTGATCTGGATCCATGCGATGTCCCACTGATTGTTGTCTTTACCGCTGAGCATGACGTCGACAACTTTGGTCTGGTCGGCGCCCGTTACCTCGACGTTTGCGCCGAGATCCGACCATGCAGATTGAGCCAGTTCGGCTGCTGCGCTGCGAGCTTCTTCGCCTCCTGCGTAGAAGAGGCGGAGTGTCAACGGGTTTCCGTCTTTGCTTCGTTTTCCGTCCGACCCGGCGGTCCAGCCGGCCGCGTCCAAGGTTGCCTTCGCTGCGCTGACGTCGTAGTCCGGAATGTTGCCGGTGACGGAGTCGTACACGCAGGCGCGGGGCTCTACACCGACGAGACTTGTTGCGCGGGTGCCCTGGCCGGCAGTGATTACTTCTGCCAGATCGTCGAGATTGACTCCCTGGATGAGTGCTTTGCGAACGGCGGGATCGCTGGTGGGATTGTTCGCGATCTGGTTGAAGTACATCTGACCGGACGGCATCGGGCGATTGATCGAGGCGAAATTGGCGGCTTCGATCCGGTCCTTGTCCGGACCGGCGATCGGAGATGCGTTGAGTTCGCCGGAGAGAAGCTGGTTTGCGGCGGTGCTGACATTGGGTGCCATGACAGCGATGACGGTCTTGGGGACGCCCGGTGTGTCGGAGGTGGTGTCGTCGGGTCCCCAGTTGTAGCCGTCACGACGCTCGAACGTGTAGTGGTCGTTGGCGGCGACTTCGGTGACTTCGAACATCCCGGAACCGAGAGACTTCTTGTTCGAGGCGGTCGGGTCCGCGAGTCCGGCGTCGCACATGATCGGGAGGCGACTGACCGTGAGGAGGAGGAAGGGGCTCGGCGCCGGAGTGGTGACCGTGATGGTGCGGGTCGCGGGATCGGCAGTGGCCGAAGCGCCTACGGGGACCGTGGTGCCGCGTTGTTGTGAACCGTTGGCCGGATCGGCCACGAAGTTGATGTTGTTCGCGACGGTCTGCGCGTTCAGCGTCGACCCGTCGGTACAGGTCACTCCCTCGCGGATGGTGAAGGATGCGGAGGTCGGCGTCTCTTCCCATTTCTCTGCCAACCACGGTTTGAATTCACTGGTGTCCGGGTCCTGGTAGACCAGGGAATCGTAGGCCAGCCTCGAAATGTCAGCGGTTGCCGCGGAGCCGGACATGATCGGGTTGAGTGCACCCGGATCGGCTTGCAACGCATAACGGAAGGTTCCGTCTGTCAGAGGTTCACCGCCGTCGGAGCCCGAGGACGTGCCTCCCGAGCTGCAAGCCGACAACACGAGTGCGAGCCCCGCTGCCGTTGCAAGTGCCGGATAAGAGCGGTGTTTCATTGTGCCTCCGTGAAGGAGCCAGGGCCCGAGCGAAGTTCGAGAGGGCGCGGTCGAGTGTGACCGCTAAATCTTGGCGTAGGACGTGACGGGCATCTCGGTCGATCTTCACGAAAAAGGGGTGGATTTTTGTCCGATTTCACGAGAACCGGGGTGATGAACCAGTCTGGCTCAAAGCGAGTCGAGGTCATTTCGCTGTGGCCACCCGGTTGTAGTGAGTACAACGGCAGGGACCGACGTCAACGGAGAGATCGGGCCGATGGCGAGGAGATCTTCGTCTTCGTCGATCTCGGACCAGAATTTTTCAGAAGAAACATCGAGGCCGAGAACGATCCACGGCGGTCCGGCTTCTTGAAAGGCAAAGGAGACGCTGCCGGTTCGCGGAACCGTCGCATCGAACAGGTGGGCTCCGACTGGATATCCCTGTTGCTCGCCCACCAACGTCAGGGTTGTCGGTTCGAAGGACGCCTCGCGCAGCATCTTCTCGACTGTGCGGTCGAAACTCTGCTGGGTGGTGAACTCTTCGTCCGCGTTCGAACCGCTGAACTCGGGGAAATGCGCACAACACAAAACGTGCGAGCCCTCTGAGTTGCAGTAGAGACGAAACACAGGAAATCCACCTGCCACGAAGCGTGACGTTAGCAGAGCGTCGAAATGAAGAAGTTGCTGTTTCGGCAAAGATGGTTGCGTGAGTTGTGGAAGGTCGTTCATCCTGGGTGCATGAGCCACGAACACCACAATCACCACGAAAACTCTGAAACCACCGAGAATCCGTACGCCAAGGCGGACGCACAGTTCTGGAACTCGCTGTACGAGGAACGTCCCGCGCGCTGGAGCGGAAATCCCAACCCACAGTTGATTGCCGAAGCCTCCGACCTCGAGCCGGGCACTGCACTCGACGTCGGTTGCGGCGAAGGCGCCGACGCTTTGTGGTTGGCACGTCGCGGGTGGAAGGTCACCGGCACCGACATATCGTCGGTTGCGCTCAGTCGCGCCCAGGCTCACGTCGAGGGCGAGGGCGTCGACATCGAATGGCTGGAAGCCGACCTGACGAAGTGGGATCCGCAGGGTCGATCGTTCGATCTGGTGTCCGCGCAGTTCTTCCACATGCTCGAACCCGCGCGCGGGGAATTGTTCCGTGCTCTCGGAGATCTGGTCGCGCCGGGCGGGCATTTGCTGATCGTGGGCCACTCGCCCCACGAGTCGCCCACCGAACATCATCGGGCAATGCTGCATACCCCGGAATATGTGGAGTCGCTGTTCACCGATGGTTGGAAGGTGTTGGTCTCGGAGTCGCGGGAACGTGATCTTCCCGCGAACCCCGAGATGCATCACACCACGGATACCGTTGTGCTGCTTCAGCGATTGAGTGCGAGCACCGACAGCAACTCGTAAGCGACGTGAGCCGCTGCGATACCGGTGATCTCGGCGTGGTCGTACGCCGGCGCTACCTCGACGATGTCGGCGCCGACCACGTTGAGTCCCACCAACCCGCGCAGTGTGTTCAACAATTCGCGAGAGGTCATGCCGCCCGCTTCGGGTGTTCCGGTACCCGGAGCGTGTGCGGGATCGAGCACGTCGATGTCGACGGAGACGTACACCGGGCCACCGTCGAGGCGCTTACGCATGCGCTCGACGATGCTGGCGACGCCGTCGACCTCGTAGTCGTCACTGCGGATCACCTGGAAGCCGAGGACGCGGTCGTCTTCGAGGTCTTTCTCGCTGTAGAGCGGTCCACGGATACCGATGTGCTGGGAACGCTCCATGTCGATCAGGCCTTCTTCGCTGGCGCGGCGGAAGGGGGTGCCGTGGGTGAAAGGCTGACCGAAGTAGGTGTCCCAGGTGTCGAGGTGAGCGTCGAAGTGCAGGACGGCGATCGGGCCGTGATCGCGGGCCAGTGAACGCAGGATTGGAAGTGCGATGGTGTGGTCGCCGCCGAGCGTGAGCACGGAGGAACCGTCGGCGCGCAGGTCTGTGACGGCGGACTGAACCGTCGTGAGAGCTTCCTGAATGTCGAAGGGGTTGACGCCGATGTCGCCGAAATCGGCTACCTGCTGGTTGGCGAAGGGCGAGACCTTGAGCGCGGGGTTGTACGGACGCAGCAGCTTCGACGCAGCGCGGATGTGTCCCGGACCGAACCGAGCGCCGGGTCGGTAGCTGACACCCGAATCGAAGGGGATGCCGAGGATTGTCACGTCGGCGCGCGAGACCTCATCGAGGCGCGGCAGACGCGCAAAAGTGGTCGGCTCGGCGTAGCGGGGGACGCGGGTGGCGTCGACGGGTCCGATGAACGATCCGGGGTTGTTGGTAGCCATGTGCAGAGGTCCCTGCTCTCGATTCGGCGCACACCGGGCGCCCTTCAGTGATGTAGCTCTCTGAGCAAGTATGGTTTCTTCAAGAGGCTCGGTTGTCAACCCCTGTTTCCTGAAAGGGACACGGCGGTCGTGAAGGAGTGGGTTCAGTGGCCAAGGCGAAGGAAGCGGTCGAGCCGGTCGGACCGCGCATCGGGGCGAGGCTCAAGGCGGCACGTCAGTCGAAGCGGTTGACCCTCGACGACCTGGCCGAGGCCTGTGGTGTGACCAAGGGGTATCTCTCGAAACTCGAGCGCGATCACGTCAACGCGTCGGTGGCGACCCTGATCAAGGTGTGCGCGGTGCTCGAGATCCCCGTCGGATCCCTGTTCGAGAATGCGTCCGCCGGTGAAGTAGTCCGCGCCGACGCCATGCCGCAAATCAGCTTCGGCGGCGAAAAGATGACGGAGTACCTGCTCACGCCTACCAACGAGCGTCGAATTCAGGTGCTGCTCGGCGAGCTGGAACCAGGCGGCGGAAGTGGTCAGGAGTTCTACAGTCTGCCGATCGACGTGAACTTCGTGCACGTGCTGGAGGGCGGCTTGCGGGTCTCGTTCGAGGGCGGTCGGACGGATCCGAACGGTGAGGCCGTCGATGCCGAGGACGTCGTGCTTGCGGCGGGCGATTCCTTCACATTCACGCCGACGCACAACCATAGTTTTCAGGCCGAAGGCTCGGCTCTGGCGAAGGTTCTGTGGGTCTTGAATCCGGCATTGCCGGAAGGGCCACGCGCGTCGCCTTCGTGAGACCCGAATCTGTGAATGTTGATTCTTAGGAAACAAGAGTTGACATGATTGGCGGCACCCGTCACGCTGGTAGTTGTCCCCGTCACACACACCGTCGAAAATTGGCGTCACGGAACTCCTGAAGGAGCGCACCATGCATGTCGATTCAGTTCGAGTTGGCCTGTTCCAAGGTCCGCTCACCACCCCGGACACCTTTGCGTCGGTGGAGTTCAACCTCGCTGCAATCGACACCGCTGCCCGCGAGGCTGCGGCATCCGGTGCGAAGATCCTGCTGACGCCGGAGATGTCCGCAACCGGCTACGACATCGGCGAACTGGTGTCGCTGCGCGCGGAGCCGGCCGACGGCCCTATCTTCGATTCCGTCGCCGAGATTGCTCGAAGTGCAGGCATCGCAGTCGTCTACGGCTACCCCGAACTCGACGGGGGGGACGTCTACAACAGCGTGCAGGTGGTGGACCGCGATGGCACTTCGCTTGCGCACTACCGCAAGACGCACCTGTTCGGCACGCTCGACCGCGAACATTTCCGGCCAGGTGAGACCCTGGTGGTCGGGTTCGATTTCGAGGGCATCCGCTGCGGATTGTTGATCTGCTACGACGTGGAATTTCCCGAAGCGGTTCGGGCCCATGCCGACGCCGGTACCGAATGGCTCATCGTGCCGACGGGGTTGATGACTCCGTACGAACACATTGCGCAGCAAGTGGTTCCGGCCCGCGCATACGAGAGTCAGATGTTTGTCACCTACGTCAACCGCTGCGGCGCCGAAACCGAGCTGACCTACTGCGGTCTCTCGTGCGCCGTCGCACCCGACGGTGCCGAGTTGGCGCGGGCCGGGGGCGGCCAGGAATTACTCTTCGCGGATATCGCCGCCGCCACCGTCTCGCAATCGCGCACCCTCAACACGCATCTCGACGATCGACGCCTCGATCTGTATCCAGACCTTTCTGTCACGACTGTCTCCAAGGAGAACCGTAGATGACCATCCCAGTAGCTCCGGACAGTTCCTCGGAACCCGGCAAGCAGCCGCCCCTCACGATGTTCGGACCGGATTTTCCGTTCCCGTACGACGACTACGTTTCCAGCCCGGCGGGACTCGGCTCGGTGCCCGATCTGGCACTGGGTACAGAAGTTGCCGTGATCGGTGGTGGACTCTCCGGCATGATCGCGGCCTACGAGTTGCTCAAGGTCGGTCTCAAACCGATTGTCTACGAAGCTGATCAGATCGGTGGCCGGATGCGGTCGGTCGAGTTCGACGGGCACCCCGGGGTTGTCGCCGAAATGGGCGCAATGCGTTTCCCACCGTCGTCGACGACGTTGTTCCACTACCTGAACGAACTGGGTCTGCAGACCGAGGAGTTCCCGAATCCCCTTGCCGAGGTCACGCCGAGCACGGTCATCGATCTCAAGGGTGAGAGCCACTACGCGCACACTCTCGAGGATCTGCCTCCGATCTACACCGAGGTGGCGCAGGCCTGGCAGCGCACTCTCGAAGAGCATGCCGATCTGATTCCGTTGCAGCAGGCCATTCGTGACCGCGACACCGCAGAGATCAAGCGGATCTGGAACGACCTCGTGGTGCGCTACGACGACCAGACGTTCTACGGATTCCTCGCCGCGTCGAAGCACTTCAAGTCCTTCCATATGCGGGAAGTGTTCGGGCAGGTCGGATTCGGTACGGGTGGTTGGGATACCGACTACCCCAACTCGATCCTCGAAATCCTTCGTGTGGTCATCACGGCCGCCGACGACGACCACCGCGGCATCGTGGGTGGATCGCAGCAGCTGCCGATGCGGTTGTGGAACCGCGCCCCGGCGCACATGGCGCATTGGCCTGCCGGTACGACGGTCGCTTCGCTCAACGACGGCGAGACGCGTCCCCGCGTCACCGAACTCCGGCGTACCGAGCCCGGCAACATCACGGTGACGGACTCCGAAGGTTTCATTCGCACGTATGCGAGTGCCGTTGTAACAGTGCAGAGTTGGATGCTGCTGAACAACATCAGGTGTGACGACGATCTGTTCCCGATCGACCACTGGACTGCGATCGAGCGAACTCACTACATGGGTTCGACCAAGGTGTTCGTTCTCGTCGACCGCCCGTTCTGGAAGGACAAGGACCCCGTGACCGGCCGTGATTCGGTGTCGATGACACTGACCGACCGTATGAGTCGCGGCACCTACCTGCTCGATCAGGGCGAGGGCAAGCCAGGCCTGATCTGCTTGTCGTACACCTGGTCGGACGATTCGCTGAAGCTGCTGGCGCTCGACGCCACCGAGCGCATGAACATCATGCTGCGTTCGCTCGAAGAGATCTACCCAGGCGTGGACTTCCGCAGCCACATCATCTCGAGCCCGGTGACGCTGTCGTGGGAAACCGAGCGAGACTTCATGGGTGCATTCAAGGCGAACCTTCCGGGGCACTACCGGTACCAGGAGCGCCTGTTCTCTCACTTCGTGCAGAATGATCTCGAACCGCGTCATCGGGGAATCTTCCTCGCCGGAGACGACGTGTCGTGGACTGCCGGCTGGGCCGAGGGCGCGATCCAGACCGCGATCAACGCGGTATGGGGCGTCGTCAACCATCTCGGCGGCGCTGCGCCTACCGAGAATCCCGGACCCGGCGACGTGTTCGAGGAGCTCGCTCCGATCAGGTTGGGCGACTGAGCTCACCGCAACTGCCGAAATGTCGTGCCCGATAGGGGTTGGTACTCCTATCGGGCACGACCTCTTTCCGGTGATCCACGCAACACTGGAAAGTGTTCGGATCCAATAATTTCCAGGAGGGTGTTCAATGGCGAGCACATCATCGGCGACCAAGACCGCAGCTGCAGAATCGAGACCCGCGGGCGGTGATCGATCCGGTGACCCGGCGCTCGAACTGGTCGCCGAATTGGCAGCAGCGGGCCAGCGACTCGTCTTCCGTCAGGGCAACGACCTGAGCAGTGACGATCTGACCTGTGTGGTGCTGTGGCCGTCCGGAGAGCCCTCCCTCTCCGATCTGTGCGAGAACTTCGAGTCGCTCGGACTCCGAGTTTCGACGCACCGCCCGCTTCCGACCGTTCTGGGTTCGGCACACTACTTCACCTTCGAGCCGAGCACTTTCGGCGGCAGTGCGCTGGAGAAGATGGCGGACGCCTTCGAAGCCGTCATCGCCGGACAGACCCGGATGGACGCATTCTCCAGTCTGATCGGACGAGCAGACATCACGTGGCGCGACGCAGAGTTGCTGCGCGCTGCGTGCCGTTTCCTCGCTCAGGCTCGTATCGGGTTGTCCGAGAGCTACATCGTCGGAGTGTTGGCAGCGAAGCCGCTCTTCGTACGGCAGGCAATCGAACTCTTCACCGCGCGTTTCGATCCCGCAGTAGCAGGTTCGCGTGAGACGGCCGTGGCCACCGCGGCGGCGGCCATCGACGAATCAGTCGACGGTGCAGACACTCTCGACGAGGATCGCGTCTTGCGCGGTGTGCGTTCATTCTTGCAGGCGACTCTGCGCACCAACTGGTACCTGCGCGGTGAGGCCGGCGAACCGCTGCCGTACGCGTCGTTCAAGATCGACTCGCAGTTGCTCTCCACCCCGCAGAAGACAGTTCCTTTCCGCGAGATCTACGTCAGCG
This sequence comes from Rhodococcus sp. AQ5-07, assembly GCF_009707305.1. NCBI lineage: Bacteria > Bacillati > Actinomycetota > Actinomycetes > Mycobacteriales > Nocardiaceae > Rhodococcus > Rhodococcus sp. AQ5-07. The sequence continues at coordinate 5,439,747 of NZ_CP046099.1, forward strand.
CACCCAATGTCGAAGGCGTGCATTTGCGTAGCTCGTCCGTCGCCCGTGGTGGCCTGCGTTGGTCGGATCGATACGAGGACTTCCGCACCGAGGCTCTGAGTCTGATGAAGACCCAGAGCGTGAAGAATTCGCCGATCGTTCCCTCGGGAGCCAAGGGTGCGTTCGTGGTTCGGGGCACGTCGTCACCGACCCCGGCGCAGGTGCAGGAGTCGTACAGCACCTTCATCCGCGGCTTGCTGGACGTGGTGGACAACATCGTCGACGGCGCAGCGGTGCACCCGGCAGAAGTAGTCGAGTACGACGGTGAAGACTCCTACCTCGTCGTGGCGGCGGACAAGGGGACCGCACGGTTCTCCGACGTCGCGAACGGCATCGCCGTCGAACGTGGTTTCTGGCTCGGCGACGCTTTTGCTTCCGGCGGTTCGGCCGGCTACGACCACAAGGCGATGGGCATCACCGCTCGCGGCGCCTGGGTAGCGGTTCGACGCCACTTCGCCGAGCGCGACCTCGATGTCGACACCGATCCGTTCACCGTCGCGGGCATCGGTGACATGTCCGGCGATGTGTTCGGTAACGGAATGTTGCTCTCGCACAAGATCCGTCTGGTCGCGGCATTCGATCACCGCCACATCTTCATCGACCCGAACCCCGACACCGAGACGACGTTTGCCGAACGCGCTCGCCTCTTCACCGTGCCGCGCTCGTCCTGGGACGACTTCGACCGCACCGTGATGTCGCCTGGCGGTGGGGTCTGGCCGCGTAGCGCTAAGTCGATCCGCCTTCCGCTCGAGGCGCGTCAGGTGCTCGGTATCGCCGAGGAGAAGCTGACTCCGCAGGAACTGATCCGAGCGATCCTGTGCGCTCCGGTGGACCTGTTGTGGAATGGCGGCGTCGGTACCTACGTGAAGGCGTCGACCGAAAGCAACGTCGACGCGGCCGATCCGTCCAACGACGCAGTTCGCGTCAGCGCTGACGAGTTGCGTGCAACCGTGGTGGGTGAGGGCGGCAACCTGGGTTTCACCCAGCGTGCCCGCATCGAATATGCCGCTGGCGGAGGACGAATCAACGCCGACTTCATCGACAACGCGGCCGGCGTGGCTACCTCGGACCGTGAGGTCAACATCAAGATCGCACTCGCAGAGTTGGACGCGACCTCGCGCAATGAACTACTTGCGGCGGCCCAGGACGAGGTAGCCGCATCGGTACTCGAGGCCAGCGAAGATCAGACCCTCGCGATCAGCCTGGCCGAGCACCGCGCTCCCGCCCTACTCGATCAGCACGAACGGTTGATCGAGAACCTGGTCTCGGCGGGCGCGATGAAGCGCCTCGAAGAATCATTGCCGGACGCCAAGGCGCTGGCGGTCAGGGCGCGAGCCGGGCAGGGCCTACTCCGTCCGGAACTTGCTGTGCTGGTGGCGCAGTCGAAGAACGTGCTGACGGCGGAATTGGGGGCGTCGACCGTCCCGGACAATCAGATCTTCGCCGATCGTCTCCCGCAGTACTTCCCGCTCTCCGTCGTCGAGGCAGCACCGGACGCGGTCCGCGCACATCGGTTGGGCCGCGACATCATCATCACCTCGGTGGTCGACGAACTGGTCAACCGCGTCGGACCCGGCGTGCTGTTCCGGCTGGAGGAACACCTCGGAGTCCACAGTCCGGAAGCGGCTCTGGCCTACGCAGTGGTCAGCGAAGTGCTCGGCACCGAGGACCTTCGGCGCGAGATCTTGAACTCGGAGCTTCGCGCCACCGAGCAGTTGCAGGCTCTCGATCGCTTGCAGCAGTTGTTGGAATCCGAGATGAGCTGGGTGTTGCGTCGTCCGGGAGCAGCCGGCCGGTTCACCGTGAACCCGCGAGCCGACATCGATCGATGGGCAGCGCCGGTGCGGGCTCTCACCGAAGGGCTGTCGGCCAGCGACCGCATCGAGGCGTCTTTCGGGGCGCTCGCCCTGGCTGACATTGCGTTGCAGGAGAATACGACGGTTCAGGCCGCGGCTGCGATCTACCGGGAACTCTCCGACACCCTCGATCTGGGCGACGTTCTCGGGGGCGTCGACGTTGCCGTCGGTGCCTCGCATTGGGAGGTCATGGGCAGCGCTGCCGTCCACGCCAGGTTGACGGCGCGTTTCGCGGACCTCGTGTCCGGAGCGCTCGGAGAAGGTATTCCGGAGGTCGTCGAGTTGTGGACCGCCGCCAATCCGCAAGCGGTGCGCCGGTTCACGGCTTTGATGTCGAGCGTGAGCCGCAGTGGAGCGCTGGACACCGCCCGTCTCTGCACGGTCGACGCCGAACTCGAACTACTCGTTCGCGGTGCGTCCGGTTTCGCTTCGGTGCACGCCGCGGAGCGTTCAGCGACCCTCCCAGGCGAGTAGCGATAGCAGCAGTTCGGCTCTGACCCTGGCCTGTCCGAGGTCGCATTGCAGCAGTTCCTCGATGCGTGCGATGCGACCTCGGAGGGTGTGCCGATGAACACCGAGTTCGGCTGCGGCCGATTCCCATTGGCCGTTCGCCTCGAGATAGGCGCGCAAAGACGCGACCAGTGCGGTCCCGTGTGCCTGGTCGTGTTCGGTCAGCACCGGGATGGTGTCCGCAGCCATTGCGATCAGTGCCTCACGGGCAGGCTCGGATGCCAGAATCGTCGAACCACTCAGAGCGTCGAACTCGAGAATGCGGGCAGTGGCCGTCGTGAGATTGGCCGCGGCGCGGGCCTGGACGAGTGCGCGCGGTGCGTCCAGAAGACGGTGAGGGGTGCTGATTCCGGCCCGCACCGTCTTCGCCTCGGTGGGGGAGAGCTGCGCCAGTAGTGTTTTGGCAGTGTCGATTGTGTCGGTTCCGCGAAGGAGGACGGTCAGCGAACCGTCCTCGGATTGCGCGAACAACGGCCGGCCTGCTCGCGCGAGAGCGTTGTCGAGTTCGCGAAGAACAGGGCCGAGTCCGGATCCGCGAACGTGGACGACACGGACATTGCCGTGCGTATCGCTCGCTTCGTCCAAGTACGACGGCACACCGTCCTCGGGGATTCGGCCGTCGAGTAAGAGCCCGAAAGCCATGGCGTTGAGTCGAGTTCGCTCGGCCCGTAGTCGAACCGGTTTCTCGAGTTCGAGAGTGAGCAGCGAGACCGCATGCCCGAGCAACACTCTGTCGATATTGCTCAGGGGCCCGGCGCCCGCCATTGCGAGGTAGCCGTGCCAGCTGTCGGTGACGCCGACGGGGGACAGTGTCAGCGTCCGTTCGGGTGTGCTCTGCGAGATCGACGCCGGAGCGTTGGGATCGCGGGTGGTCGCCGCGACCGCGCGAACCTCGGTGATCAACGACTTCTGGTTTGCCGGATGCACCGCGGTGATCCGATCTCCGACAAACGCCACCGAAGTTTTTGTGGCCGTGGCCAGTTCACGCACGATGGCAGACACGCCTCCGCGCAGCGCAACGCGGGTGATGCGTGTCTGTACTTCTGCCGCGCGGAGTACCGATTCGTATTCCTGCTGGCTCAGACGGGTCATCACCGCGCGCGTGACCGCCGCGAACGGGGTCGTGAACGGCACTTCCAGCAGGGGGAGCCCGCGACTGCGGGCGGCGGCAATCAGGTCTGCGGGCACACTCTCGTGGGAAAGGCCGGTCCCGAAACCCAGAGCCGATACTTCTGCGGCGGCCAGACGGTCGATGTACTCGCTGTAGTCGGTGGCGTCCGCGCCCACCAGTGCCAGCCCGGTGGTGAGCACCAATTCGCCGCCGGAAAGCCACGGGGTGGGGTCCGTCAGCTCTGTGGCCTGCGCAAACGTGACGGGGTGGGTGGCGGCTGCTCGGTCGGTGAGCAGAGCCAGCGAGAGGTGTTTCTGGCGCAAGAGCCACGAGATCGGAACCGTCACCTGATCAAGGCTAGCTGTCGTTGCCGATATGGAGTAGCCCTGAAGCTTCGGGTATCCATTTCGGCAGTGCTTGCGATGCTTCGCGCGTCGCATACTCGAATGCAATACACAACCGAGAGGGTGGTCACATGAGTGCAATCGAATACCGGCTTCCGCAGGAGCGTCGCATCGTCACGGAGTTCCCGGGCCCGCGCTCGGCTGCGCTCGCCGAACGACGTAAGAAGGTCGTCGGCGCCGGCGTCGCATCCACCCTCCCGGTCTACGTCGCCGACGCAGACGGCGGAGTCATCGTCGACGTCGACGGCAACTCGCTGATCGACCTCGGCGCCGGTATCGCGGTGACCAGCGTCGGCGCTTCCAACCCGGCCGTCGTGTCCGCAGTTCAGGATCAGGTCGCGCACTTCACCCACACCTGTTTCATGGTCGCTCCGTACGAGGGCTACGTCGAGGTCGCCGAGCGTCTCGCCGAGCTCACCCCCGGTGACCACGAGAAGCGTTCCGTGCTGTTCAACTCCGGCGCAGAAGCCGTCGAGAACGCCGTCAAGATCGCCCGTCACGCAACCGGTCGCGACGCAGTCGTCGTCTTCGACCACGCGTACCACGGCCGCACCAACCTCACGATGGCACTGACCTCGAAGTCCATGCCGTACAAGAGCGGCTTCGGTCCGTTCGCCCCCGAGGTCTACCGCGTACCGATGTCCTACCCGTACCGCGAGGGCCTCAACGTCGACGGCTCCAAGATCACGGGTGAGCAGGCCGCACAGCGCGCCATCACGATGATCGAGAAGCAGGTCGGTGCTGCCAACACGGCCGCCATCCTCATCGAGCCCATTCAGGGCGAGGGCGGATTCATCGTTCCCGCAGAAGGATTCCTCCCGACGCTCGTCGCGTGGGCCAAGGAGAACGGCGTCGTCTTCATCGCCGACGAGGTTCAGGCAGGCTTCGCTCGTACCGGCGCCTGGTTCGCCAGTGATCACGAGGGCATCGTCCCCGACCTGGTCACTCTCGCCAAGGGCATCGCAGGCGGCATGCCGCTCGCCGCTGTCACGGGCCGCGCCGAGCTCATCGACGCCGTCCACCCCGGCGGCCTCGGTGGCACCTACGGCGGTAACCCCGTCGCCTGCGCCGCTGCATTGGCGTCCATCGACCAGATGCGCGAGCTCGACCTCTGTGGCCGCGCACGCACCATCGAGTCGACCGTCGTCGGCCGAATGAACGCACTGGCAAAGGAACTCGACGTCATCGGTGACGTTCGCGGTCGCGGCGCCATGCTCGCCATCGAGCTGGTCAAGCCCGGTGGGCAGGAGCCGGACGCCGATATCACCAAGAAGATCGCCGCCGAATGCCTCGCTGCCGGCGTCGTGATCCTCACCTGCGGTACCTACGGCAACGTCATCCGTCTGCTCCCGCCGCTGGTCATCTCCGAAGAGCTGCTCGACGACGCGTTGACCGTCCTCGAGACCGCTATTCGCACTGCAGCACAGGGGAACTGACATGTCCAACGTCTCGGATCTTCTCGACTCGGTACCCAAGGGTCTCTGGCTCGGCGGCAAGCTCGTCCCGGCCGAGAAGACCTTTGCGGTCTACAACCCGGCAACGGGTGAGGAACTCGCCCAGGTAGCCGACGCCACCGCTGCCGACGGTATCCGTGCGCTCGACCTCGCCGCTGCGGCGCAGGAAGACTGGGCGGCCACGCCGGCACGTGTACGCGGCGAGATCCTGCGCACCGCCTTCGAATTGCTGCACGCCCGCGCCGAGGACTTCGCGCTGATGATGACCCTGGAAATGGGTAAGTCGTTGGCAGAGAGCCGCGGTGAGGTCAACTACGGCGGCGAATTCCTGCGCTGGTTCAGCGAGGAAGCAGTACGCATCGGCGGACGTTTCACGCAGGCTCCGGCCGGCAACGGTCGCATCCTGGTCACCAAGGAAGCCGTCGGACCGGTCCTTGCGATCACCCCGTGGAACTTCCCGCTCGCCATGGGCACACGCAAGATCGGACCGGCGCTGGCTGCCGGTTGCACCATCATCGTCAAGCCCGCCGAGGACACGCCGCTGACCATGCAGCTCCTCGGTCAGGTGTTCGCCGATGCCGGTCTGCCCGACGGTGTGCTCTCGATCCTCCCGACGTCCGACGCGGCCTCCATCAGTGGACCGCTGATGGAAGATGCGCGTCTGCGCAAGGTCACCTTCACCGGCTCCACGGGCGTCGGAAAGCTGTTGGTGCGCAATGCCGCTGACAAGCTGCTCCGCACGTCGATGGAACTCGGTGGCAATGCGCCGTTCATCGTCTTCGACGACGCCGACATCGACGCAGCTGTCGACGGCGCAATGCTCGCGAAGATGCGTAACGGCGGCGAGGCCTGCACCGCGGCCAACCGCATCTACGTCGCCAACTCGGTGCGCGAGGAGTTCACCGACAAGTTCACCGCCAAGGTTGCGGCCTTGAAGGTGGGCGCCGGTGACGCCGAGGGCACCAACATCGGCCCGCTGATCAACACCAAGCAGCTCGCAACCGTCACCGGACTCGTCGACGACGCCGTGTCCAAGGGCGCTCGCGTTCGCACCGGTGGATCGGCGCCCGAAGGAGCCGGCTTCTTCTTCACCCCGACCGTTCTGGATCAGGTGCCCGCCGATGCGCGCCTGCTGAAGGAAGAGATCTTCGGACCCGTTGCGGCAGTGGTCGGTTTCGACACCGAAGACGAAGCGATCGCGGCTGCGAACAACACCGAGTACGGCCTCGTGGCGTACTTCTACACCCGCGACATCGACCGGGCGATGCGCGTCTCGGCCAAGCTGGACACCGGCATGGTCGGCGTCAATCGGGGCGCGATCTCCGATGCTGCGGCGCCGTTCGGTGGCGTGAAGGAATCGGGCTTCGGCCGTGAAGGCGGAACCGAGGGTATCGACGAGTATCTCGATACCAAGTACGTAGCGCTGTAACTTGCTGTGCGCCTTTATTAACCGCGGGCGGTTAATAAAGGCGCACAGTTGTCTATTGACCTAACGGAGTGGGGCGGTAGTACTTGCCCTCGTGGTAGAGCAGCGGTGCGGCAGCGGATTCGTCGTCCTCTTCGGCGTGAACCCGCGTGACGAGTCCGATGACCAGCGTGTGGTCGCCGACAGGGATCAACTGGTCGACCTTGACGCGCATCCAGCTGGGGGTGCCGTGCAGAACCGGCTCCCCGGTGTCGAGCACTGCCCACAGCGACTCGTCTGCAAAACGCTGATCGGCGCTACGCGCAAAGCGCTGGGCCAGATGTTGCTGATGTTCGCCGAGAAGGTGGATAACCAAAGACTCGGCGGCCTTGAGTGCATTGATGCTCGACGACGTCTCCGCGATGTTGAACGAGACGAGCGGCGGCTCGAGGGAGACGGACGAGAACGAGGTGGCGGTGAAACCCACCGGGCCGGTACCCGAATCGAGGGTCACGACGGTGACACCGGCGGGGTGGCGGCGAAGCGCTGCACGGTAGTCACCGGCGCAGATGCCGGTGGACAACTCGGGCGTCGCTGCTACTTCGGGGACGTCGGGGGTGGTGTGGCTGGAAACGGCATTCGGCTTGTCAGACAACGGGAACTCTCCGGCTGGAACTCGAGGTGTGCGGTGTGGTCGAGGTGACTGCGCTCGGCATACACAGACATGCGTCGGTGCGGCACAGATCTACGTGTCGTCGACGCCAGTGGTTACCGGCCGGGGTCCTGGTTGCAGTGCACATGGTGCGTCCAACTATAGGTGGACGCACGTCTGAGTGGGGTCGGACCGGGTTGGCTGAAGTGCGTCAGTCCATGTCGACGGCGAGGCCGGCCGTGATTCGGAGGAGTTCGGAGTAGGTCGTGCGAAAGACCGTGTTCGGGTGCCCGGCAGCAGCCCACAATTCGGGGTACTGCTCGAGGGCGGTATCGATGTAGGTGGGCAGGTTGGTGGGATGCCCGAGCGGAGCGACCCCACCGATCGGCTGGCCCGTTGCCGACTTCGCCATTTCCAGCGGCGCCCGCGTGAGCTTGCCTTCGAGGCGTTCGCCGGTGGCTTTCAGGTTGACCTGATGTGCGCCGGAGACCAGCAGCAGGACCGGATCGTCGTCGAGAAGGAACACGAGCGACTTGGTGATCGCGCCTACCTCCACCCCGACGGCCGCCGCTGCCTCGGCCGCGGTGTGCGTGGCTTCGGGCTGCGTGACGATGACGCCGTGGTGACCCCGTGAGATCAGTGTTTCGGCGACGTGCGAGGCGTTGGGGTGGAGGAGGCTCGTCATGAGTTCAGACTAGGACTAGTCGGCGTTCGCCACAGCTGGAGTCGGCGTCGTGTCGGTGGACTTTCGGTTACGGCGGATCGTGAAGCCGAACAGCATGACCGCACCGATCAGCGCGTACAGGAAAAGCGTCAGAGCAGGCTGGCCGACGCCGACGTTGTTGAAGTAGACGATGCTCCGCACGCCTTCGGTGCCGGCGCCAGGTGTGATCCATCGGCCGATGGCGGCATAGAACGAGGGAATCACGTTGGAGCCGAATGCGCCTCCCGCACTGGGATTGCCGAGAATCACGAAGACGGCGATAGCCAGCGGGACTGCCAGAACGCCGATGGCAGCGCGCAATCCGAGTGTGAACATGGCGGTGCCGAACACCACGGCTGTTCCCAGGATCCAGAGCGGGAACCAGTGGCCCGCGAAAGTTCCGAGCACGTGTGAGGTGATGAGTGCGCCGAGGGCTCCCGAGATGATCGAGTAGATCGCGATCACGCCCGTGTGTGCGCTTGCCTGGCGGAGGGTCTTCGGCGCACCGATGAACAGTCCGATGGCTGCCGCAAGGAGATAGCCGCCGACGACCCAGCCGACCGAGAGGTAGAAGCCGGAGAGGCCGCGGTTGTCGTGCGCTCCGACGGGGATCTCGTCGCGGACGACGAACTGTCGGTCCTGCGTCGCCTCGACCTTCGTGAACACCGCTTCGAGTGATGTCGCGATGGAGCTGCCGCCCGCGCTCGCGGTGATCAGGGTGTCCGGTCCGGCCGGATTGATGACAAACGCGCCCTGGATCTCGCGGTCGTTGATCATGCGGCGAGCGGTCGCCGTGCTGTCGACCACCTGAGCGTCGAGCGGGCTGCCGTCGATGGCATTGAGTTTGTCGGCGATCTGCTGATCCATGCCGTCCGGTGTGCCCTGATCGGCGATGACCGCGATTTCGATGTCTCGCGGAGTCGGCTGATGGAAGGCGGCGACGTAGCTGAGGATGAAGCCCATCTGCAGCAGGAGCACGCCGACGAACAGCGCGGCCATCACCTTGGGTGCGCCGTATTTCACGAGCAGATTGTCGTGGTGGTGTTCGTCGTGGGTGGAGCTGTTGTCTGGTGCGGCGTGTGCCGGATGCGTAGTGGTCACGAAAGAGTCCTGATCTTGTCGAAAGTAAAGAGCTTGTCAATACCCGAGGTATTGAATACTCTAGGTATCGTGACTGAATCTCGTCAACCGGACTGGACGCCGGTAACCCGCCCCGGACGTGACGTGGTGCGGCAAAGACTGCTCGACGCTGCGGCGGAAGAGTTTGCGGAGCGCGGATTCAGTGCTGCACGTCTCACTGAAGTTGCTCGCCGAGCGGGCTTCACCAAGGGGGCTGTCTACTCCAACTTCGAGTCGAAACAGGATCTGTTCGCCGAACTGTTCGCGCAACGGTCTCTCGAACTGGCCGGCCGTGTGCTTGCCGAGATCGCCGGGATGAACCCGGCCGACGCGGCGGGCAAAGGTGGCGAGGCCATTGCAACGTGGATGGTCGACGACCCGGGGTGGTCACTGCTCGTCCTCGAATTCGGAGTGCTCGCCGGACGTGATCCGCAGATCGCTCAGGCGTACTTACGTGAGCGTCGCCACTTGCGCAGTCAACTCGTGGAGTTGATCGGTGAACGTGCCCGCGAATGGGGAGTGGACGATTCCTTCGATGTGCGGACCACTGCAATCTCGTTGATGGCCTTGATATCCGGGCTCGTTCTCGAGCACTCGGTGGATCCGGAAGAAGTTGATCAGAGCGTGATGGGTGCCGCCGTGACGGCACTCTTCGCCGGCGCCGTCGCACGGGCAGGATTGCCCGCCGTCTGAGTTGCTCGGTTGACAGGCAACAGATTTGAGAACTACCCTCTGGGTGCAGTACCTCGTTAGGTGAGGCTTCTGCACGAACACAGGCCACTGATCTCACGACGTCGAGAGACGCCCAAGGTTAGGACAGATCTCCCCGGCTTAAGGGGTGATCCAAAGTGGCTTCCCGGTCTTGATCGGGACACGTCGTGCAGTGCCAAAACTCGGACGTGGAGGTGTTTTCGCAGCTTGATGCCGGTTTCTTCCGGCGAAGGCGAGAGTACGTCGATATTCGGTTCTCCTGGCGTGTGCTGTGCGCATGTACTTTGTGTGGCGTCATCGGACGCCCCGAACTTTCAGGAGGTGACCATCGTGGACGACCCGCCGAGTCGATATTCGACCCATCCTTCTGTTCTTACCGACGGTGCTCACCCCGGCATTTTGCTCGTCAGTCTCTGACCTTCGCACCCTCGGTTTCATCTGCGCGGCTTTGTCGCGTCCGCTGACGACTTCCGTTGTCGTTCAGCGCATTCTGCTGCCCTCATGCACTGGCACTGTCCCGTGGACGCTGGCAGTCGAGGAGATTCGTCATGTCATTTTCCGTTCTCGCATTGCGGCCACGGCCCACGAGAAACAGTGCACAACAAACACCTTCAACGGTCCTGGCAAAAGAAAGCGCACAGGAATTGGTCGACTACTCGGCCTCGGACACGCGCACCGTTCTCGCAGATCTGACTACGACGGCCAACGGCCTTCGTGACGATCAGATCGACGATCTTCGTCGGCGATACGGGCGCAACGATGTCCGCCACGACCGCCCGGCGCCGGCGATCGTGCAGTTCGCGCAAGCTTTCAAGAATCCGTTCATCTTGATCCTGGTGTTCCTCGCCCTGATCATGGTCGGGACCGACGTGGTGTGGGCAGACCCGGAAGACGGTCCCTCCTACGAGGGCATTATCACCCTCGGGCTGATGATCTTTGTCAGTGTGTCCCTGAGGTTCTGGCAGGAATACCGTTCGACTCGGGCTGCCGAGGCACTCAAGGCCATGGTCACGACAACTGTCGCGGCCACCCGCAAGATCAACAACACCGTGGTCACGGCTGAGATTCCGATCGAGCAGCTACTGCCAGGTGATGTAGTCCAGCTTGCCGCCGGCGACATGATCCCGGCCGATGTCCGCATCATCCGGGCCAAAGATCTACAGGTCAATCAGTCAATGCTCAGCGGTGAGTCGATGCCGGCCGAGAAGTCGGCGGAACCGTCGACGGGGATCGACGTCGATCGGCTGCTCGAGGCCGAGAACATCGGGTTCATGGGTACTTCCGTCGTGTCGGGCAGCGGCACCGCCGTCGCGGTGCACACCGGCAAGCGGACTTACTTCGGTGCCATGACAGCACAATTGGCGTCCAAGCGACCCGAAACCAGCTTCGACGTCGGGGTGCGCAGTGTCAGCTACCTGCTGATCAAGTTCATGCTGATCATGGTTCCCGCGGTGTTCATCATCAACGGACTGACCAAGGACTGGAGCCAAGCACTACTCTTCGGCGTCGCCACCGCGGTGGGGTTGACCCCCGAAATGTTGCCGCTCATCGTGACTGCGAACCTGGCCAAGGGTGCGCTCCACATGTCGCGCAAGAAGGTGATCGTCAAGCAGATCAACGCGATTCAGAACTTCGGTGCCATGGACGTTCTGTGCACGGACAAGACCGGAACTCTCACCGAGGACCGCATCGTTCTCGGTGAGCATCTCGATACTGCCGGACGTAAGTCCGAGGACGTATTGCGTCTCGCGGCAGTCAATTCCGTGAATCAGACTGGATTGCGCAGTCTTCTCGACGACGCGGTGATCGAGGCCGCCGGTCCCGAAGTGGTCGAGGAGATCTCGCGTCGGCACGGGTTGGTGGACGAGATTCCCTTCGACTTCAAGCGCCGTCGACTCTCCGTGGTGGTCGACCACGGCGACGCCGATCTGATCGTCACCAAAGGTGCAGTGGAAGAGCTCCTTTTGGTCTGTGAATCGGTGGAACTAGACGGGGTGACCCACCAATTGACGCCGGGATGGCTGGCCCGAGTCGACCGTCTGGTCGCGGAACTGAACGGTCAGGGCAAGCGAGTGCTTGCGGTGGCAACCAAGACAGTCGTCGAAGAGCAGCGCCGCGAGTACTCGACGGCCGACGAAGAGGGCATGACCCTGGTCGGACTGCTGGCCTTCCTCGACCCGCCGAAGGAATCTGCGGCCGGGGCGATCGAAGCCCTCGCGAGCCACGGAGTCGCGGTCAAGGTAGTGACGGGTGACAACGAACTGGTCGCCGAAACCGTCTGCGGCAAAGTCGGTATCGATGTCGGGACCGTGGTCTCCGGCGCCGAGATCGAAGCGTTGAACGACGACGCCCTCGACGAGTTGGTGCAGCGGACAACCGTCTTCGCGAAGACGGATCCGATGCAGAAGGCACGCATTGTCGAATCGCTGCGCCGGGTCGGCCACACGGTTGGTTTCCTTGGTGACGGTGTCAACGACGCACCCGCACTTCGGGCGGCGGACGTCGGCATCTCCGTCGACACAGCGGCGGACATCGCCCGCGAATCCGCGGACATCATCTTGCTGGAGAAGGACCTCGGGGTACTCGAACAAGGAGTCATCGAAGGGCGTCGTACCTTCGGAAACATCCAGAAGTACATCAAGATGACTGCGTCGTCGAACTTCGGGAACGTCTTCTCGGTGCTCGTCGCCAGTGCCTTGCTGCCGTTCATCCCCATGATTCCCGTAGTTCTGTTGTTGCAGAACCTGATCTACGATCTCTCGATGCTCACGATCCCGTGGGACCGCGTCGACGACGACTTCCTCGCGAAGCCCCGCAAGTGGGAGACCAAGAGCCTTCGCCGGTTCATGGTGTTCATCGGCCCGATCAGTTCGATCTTCGACATCTCGACCTTCGCGCTGATGTGGTTCGTGTTCGCTGCCAACTCTCCCGAGCATGCAGCGCTGTTCCAATCGGGTTGGTTCATCGAGTCGTTGATCTCGCAGACGCTGATCGTTCACATGATCCGCACCCGGAAGGTCCCGTTCATCCAGTCGCGTGCTTCGCTTCCGGTACTGCTCAGCACGGGCGCCGCCTGCGTCTTCGCGCTGGTGTTCCCGTTCACGTCCTGGGGCCATTCCCTCGGGTTGGTTTCACTGCCGTGGAACTACTTCCCGTGGCTGGTCCTCACTCTCGCGGCTTACTGCGTCGTCACGCAGGTGGCCAAGGGAATGTTCATCCGTCGATTCGCGACCTGGCTCTAGGAGTTCACCGTGGAAATCCACGTCATCCTTGTGCGGATAGCGCTCGGACTCGTCCTCGGCGCTGCCGTCGGGATCGAAAGGCAATGGCGCGCAAGGATGGCGGGTCTGCGAACCAACGCGTTGGTGAGCTTGGGTGCGACGCTCTTCGTCATCATGGGCGCGTACGGGTTTCAGGGGCCGGACGCTGATCCGACGCGCGTCGCAGCGCAGATCGTCTCGGGGATCGGCTTCCTCGGTGCCGGGGTGATCATGAAGCAGGGAGCCTCGGTCACCGGCCTGAACACCGCCGCAACCTTGTGGGCCACGGCCGCCGTCGGTGCGCTGGCAGGCGGCGGAATGTACTGGGTTGCGGTGTTCGGTGCCGGTGCAATCATGTTGGCGAATACGTTGTTGAGGCCGTTGGGCCGGATGATGGATCACCAGCCTGCCCGCACCGGGCGCGAGGAACCGCCGGCTGACTACACCTTCGAGGTGACCTGCCACGGTGACGCCGAAGCTCACATCAGAGGGCTTACCGTGCAGTCCATTTCGAGGCCGGAGTTCCAGCTCCGGTCAGTGCAGTCCTTCGACATCCCGGACAGCGACCGCGTACGAGTGGTCGCGGAATTGGCCGCAGCGGAGCGTGACGACGGACTCCTGGAATCCGCCGTCAGCCGGCTTAGCCTGGAACCGTTGGTAACTCACGTTCGCTGGGAGGTGGAGCCGTCGAAGTAGATTCGAGGTCTCGGTCAGCTAGCGTGCATGTTCCTGCGGCGCAAGAGAGTTCCCCGGTGCGATATTCGCGCAGTTCGACGGAGCAGGCTTGCCGGTGAATCGGTCGTCGATCCAGGTGAGCGCACCGGGGAGCCAGAGCATGGCGCCGAGGAAGTGGCTGATGGTGTCGTACTGGTCGTACTGAATCGGCAGGCCGGCGTCGCAATACTTGCGTGCGAGGGTACGGACGTCGCCCGTGATCATGACGCCGTCGCCTGCTCCGACGCCGGGGCCACCGGGTTGGGTGCCCTCGATAGTGCCGTTGGCTGCCTGGGCGATGAACATCGGAATCGTCGGTGTGGCTGCGGTGCCCATGTTGATCTTGTTCACGACATCGACGTACTCGGGAACCGTATTGGGATCGGCGTACTCGGGCTTGACCAGTTCCTGCCAGGTCAGACCGGGGTACTGTGCCAGCACATTGCCGATGGACGCGTCTTCGAGTCGAGCCATGACGTCGCGTCCACGGTCACTGAGATACTTTCCGAAATCGATGTCGTACGAACGCGCAACGCCGACGATTGCCATGCCGACGACGCCGCCCCACCCGATGCTTCCGCTCGCGTAGCGAAGGTTGTTAGCCGGATTGACCAGCACGCCGCCCTGCGCGGCACCGATCAAGTTGTCGTTGATCTCCGGTGCGTACGCGGGAGCGAGGATCGAAGCCCAGTTGGTGGCGATCGCTCCGCCGGAGTACCCCATCAGCGCGATCTCTGCGTCGTCGGTGATTCCGGTTTCCGGGACACCTTTGGCCGCACGCAGAGCGTCGAGCGTCATCATCCCGTATTCGGGTCCGGCAGCGAAGTTTGCATCCGGGCCTTCGGTGTCCGGGACGACGATCGTGTAGCCGAGGGCGAAGAGCGGCCCGAACAAGGCTGCCTCGATGGACGTGAAGGTTCCGCCGACGTTGAAATTGCGCCCACTCGGCGTCCAATCTCCGATCGGGGTGTTGCCCGCGATGGCCCGCGACGGACTGTCGTCGGGGTTCAGTGAATCGTAAAAGGATTGGTACGAAACAACTTTATCCGGTTGAGCGTTGGCCGGGCGCAGGATCGAGGTGACGTTGGCCGACGGCTGACCGAGGGCGTCGGTTGATCGGTAGAGAACCTGCACTGCCTGTATCGGGGTCGGGATGTTGAGAATGGTGTACGGCACGGTGCGAGTCTCGAGGACCGCGCCTGGAGCGTACGACGAGAGAGGCGCCGCGCCCTCGTAGCTGTAGAAACTGTCATCAGGGGACTGGGCAAGAGCCGGCTGCGCGAGTGCTGCCGGTGCACCGACGCCTGTCAGTGCAACCGCGAGTACTCCGACAACTGTGCGAGATAAGACCCTTGACGACATACTCGTCCTCCACATTGGTGTGCCACGCCCCACCCTGAGATCGCGGTGTGACGACCACCATATATTACTCGCGGGTAATGTGGGGATCGGTCAGATCGGGCGCAGGCTCGAGGTCTCGGCGTAGGAAGATTTCGGAGGGCTCGCCTGGGAGTAACAGAACTCCCGCGTCGGTGTATCCCATTGCGCGATAGAAGTTCTGGGCTGATTCGTCGGCGAGTGTCGAGGTGAGGACCTGCGAGTGGCCCGCGCGGCTCATGCGTTTTTCCCAATCTGTGACCAAAGCGCGCCCGATGCCTTGGCCGCGGTTCGAAGACAGGACGGTCAGCATGTTCATGAACGGAATCTCGTCCCAGAACAAGCCCCAGCGGAGCCATCCGATTGGTTTCCCGCTGTCCTCGGCGACGAGTATCCGGCCGCGTTGGATCACTGACGCGAGTTCCTCGGCTGCGATGTGTGAGTCGTGCTCACGTAAGAACGGCAAGTCTGTCTGCGCTGCGACGCGAATGTTCACCACAGAAGTCAGTATCGCCGTTCACTCGGAGTTGATGGCGTTCGGCTTGGACAGGTAGACGACTCCGGGGATGTGGCTGGGGTCCGGCGGCAATTGGGAGTAGCCCGCTCGGGTGTACAGGCGAATGTTCCGCACGCTCTTGCTTCCGGTGAACAGCTCGAAACTTGTGGTGTGCTCCGGAGCGTTCTGTTCCACGTGCTGCAAGAGGCGTCGGCCGAGGCCGTTGCCCGCCAAGTCCGGTGCCACCATGAGGCGCCCTATCTGCCATGCGGTTCCGTCGGCTGTGCCGCGGACGGCCCCGACGAGTCGGCCGCCGCGTCGTGCGGTCCAGACAGTCGACTCCTGAACCCAGGCTCGGACCGTGGGTAGGTCCTCGTGGAGCGGGGGTATGTCCATGCTGTTGTTCGAGATTGCTTCCGAGACCCAGCAACAGCGTTGTAGAACAAGGATTTCCGCGGCGTCCACGTCCGTTGCGCGCTCTATGACTATCTCGTTCAATTTCAGTCTTCGTTATCGACTTGTTCTTCACGAGGGAGATCGGACGCTTTAGGTGCGGCGGGGACCCATTCCCGGAGTGGTTGAACGACTTCGGAATAGAACACCTCGGCTGAACTTGTGACGCTGCTGATGAAACTTGCAGCAGTGCCCGCACGCTTGCTGCCGAGGGGGAAGGACTGTGTCAGCACGAATGAAGTGAGTTGACCGCCTTGCCCGTCCGTCAGTAGACGCGGTGTTGCTCGGGCCGATGTAAGAATCTCGCATGTCGACGCGGCAGGGCCGGTGAACAACGCTTCGACCAACAAGTCCTCGGGTGCATTTTTCAATTGACGCAAAGCCCAAGTAACCCGTTTTCCCGCGGTACCTTCGTCAGGAGCGGAAACCGTTGTACTGCAGCTCACTTTGTTGGTTCTCAAATCAGCGGTAACCCGTAACTCTCCGGCTGCGTCGGGGATCCGGAGGGTGGCGCTGAAGGTGCCGTCGTTCGCCAATTCATTGACCGTCAGCGCGGTACGCGCTTCCGCGTCGTTGACTACCCGGCGGGGCAACACATGTTTGACGATGACACCGAGATCAGCTGTGAACCGCAGCGCAAGATTTCGTGCGAGCGCGATCCACGACTGAGCGACCGCCGCTGCCTTCGGATCTCCAGGACGTAGAGTCCCGGCGCTGACGGAATCGCGTATCGATACCCAGTGACGACCCATGTCGACGAACTCCTCGGCCCCTGACTTGGGATGTTCGATGTACCGGAGAAATTCGCTGAGAATCCAACCTTGCAGAGGATTGTCGATTCCGCCGTGCGAGAGCACCATCCGGGCCTCGTGGATGACTTCTGCCCAAGACAGATGCCGCAGCGCAACTTTGGTGAGCTTGCGCTTGTCTACCTCGACGGGTAATTCGCCGGCGCCGGCAGGCAAGTCGTTGGACAGGCTGATCACGACGTCGTACTTGTTCTTCTTGGCGACGTCGAGATAGTTTTCGAGCTGCGCTCGGGTATGGGTGCCTGCTCCAGTCTTTGCTTCGAGCAAGCCGGTCCAGAGCCGGCTTCCGCGGGCGATGCGCCACACCGCATCCGGGATCACCCGAGATTCACCTTTGACGTAGGGAACTTCGACATAGCCCTCGAACGAGCCGGCCGGTGCGCCCACGCGGGACGAAACCGCCCGCGCAAACAATGGAACCGCTTGCATCGTGGAAACCAATGCCGACGTCGTGCGTCGTTCTTGTTCCTCGCCGGTTCCGACGCCGATCACCGAGAAGAGTCGTGCAGGTTGCCAGGTCTCGGACTCGGCGTGCTTGAATTCGGGTAGTGGAGCCTTCTTGGGCACGGGCTTCGCTGTACGAACCCCGCGCTGCCGTGCGGGCTTTGGTGGCGTCGTGGGTTCGGTGACTGGTGGATCGGATTCCGATATCGGTTGGGGTGTCTCCAGCTCAGGTGACGACGGTTCCTCGACGGGGGCATCCTCGCTCACGTCGACTCCGAAGTCTTCGGCGAGCCCGGCGAGTCCTGAAGCCCAACCTTGGCCGATGGCGCGAAGTTTCCACTTCCCGTTGCGCCGATAGACCTGACCGAAGACGAAGGCGGTTTCGGTGGATGCGTCCGCGGTGACGTATTCGGCGATAGGAGAGCCGCCGGAATCGACCAGTTGGAGCGCAAGTTTGCCGAGGTCTCCGAAAGAGCCGGAGTCGACGCTGCCTACCAACGCGATCGCATCGACCTGTTCGGGTACAGCAGCGAGGTGGACGAGGAGGCGCTCGTGCGGGCCGGATTCGGCTTCGCGGCGGCCGAGATAGCGAACCGAGCCGTCAGCAGATTCCTGTTGGTTGTAGAAGACGAAGTCCGCGTCGGACCTGACTTTTCCGTCAGCACCCAGAAGCAATGCCGAGGCATCGACACCGAATTCCGTATTGTCCCAGGTGATCACGATGTCGATCTGATCGAGTTCGTCGGGGAGCTCGATGTTCTGGCCTTTGGACAGAAACTGGTCTTCCACGACTTTCCCCCTCATCACTGTGCACAATCGGATTTCGCCTCTTGATTGTGCCGGGGTGGGTCGAGATTTGTGCGGTTTCGCACCCGCAGGGCAATTGTTCACCCGCAGGCTGAATTTGACGCGCGGCTGAACAATTGGCGCGCGGCTGTGAATGCAGAGAGTTTCAATTCAGGCATTACAAACAAAACGCCCGCAACCAATTGGTCGCGGGCGTTTCGAGAAAGAACGTCAGACAGTTGCCGGAGTGTTCTCGTCCAACTTCGG
Source organism: Rhodococcus sp. AQ5-07 (assembly GCF_009707305.1). Classification (NCBI taxonomy): domain Bacteria; kingdom Bacillati; phylum Actinomycetota; class Actinomycetes; order Mycobacteriales; family Nocardiaceae; genus Rhodococcus; species Rhodococcus sp. AQ5-07. Next base: position 5,458,317 of record NZ_CP046099.1, read on the forward strand.
ATCTGCGTTCGCGATTCGCTTGTTGCGAATGAGGCTGCTGATGAAAGCAGCGCCGATCAAGAAGACACCGACCAGGCCGGTGATGATCTCGTTGATGTGAACGCCGATGGACACCATCAAGATGACGGCCAGAGCACCGATGGCCCAGTGCGCACCGTGCTCGAGGTAGACGTAATCGGAGAGCGTGCCCTTGCGGACCAGGAAGACCGTGATGGAACGGACGAACATCGCGCCGACGAAGCCGAGGCCGAGGGCGATGATGATCGGGTCTGCGGTGATGGCGAATGCGCCGATGACGCCGTCGAAGGAGAAGGACGCGTCGAGGACCTCGAGGTAGAGGAACAGGAAGAAGCCGGCCTTGCCGGTTGCCTTCGCGAATTCGGTGGGACCACCGGACTTGGTGGTCTCCTCTTCTTCGCCTTCTTCCGGCAAGTTGAACAGTTCACCCAATCCGTTGACCGCGATGTAGGTGATCATGCCCAGAACGCCCGAGATCATGACGGTGGAGACCTTGTCGTCAGCAGCGAGGAAAGAACCACTGAGAACCAGGACGATGCCGGCTACGACGACGGAGAGCTGATCGAGCTTGCCGATGCGAGCGAGGGGCTTCTCCAGCCAGGACAGCCAGGTAATCTCACGCTCTTCGAAGATGAAGCCGAGGAAGAGCATCAGCAAGAACATGCCACCGAAGGCAGCGATCTGCGGGTGAGCGTCGGTGAGGATGGTTTCGTAGCTCGGCTCGCCGTTGGCGAAGTAAGCGGCGTCGTCTGCAGGCGGGTTGAGCGCGAGGTCGAGCGCAGCTACAGGTCCGAGCCCGGAAGCAGCCCAGACGATCACGAGCGGGAACACCAGACGCATACCGAAGACGGCGATGACAATGCCGATGGTGAGGAAGATCTTCTGCCAGAAGTCACTCATTCTTCGCAGAACGGTGGCATTGATGACGGCGTTGTCGAAGGAAAGCGAGATTTCCAGAATCGACAGGATGATGACGAGGAACAGTGCCTCGGGTCCGCCGTAGATGAACGCGACGATCATCGCGATGATGGAGATCGCGATGGATAAACCGAATATTCGCAGTACCACGGAGCGTGGCCCTTTCTAGTTGGTCAATGCAGAGTGGTTACTGCAAGCGGTCTCTCACCGCATCCGAACGTGAAAACGGGGAGGGTTCCACAGACTACTGCGGAACCTTCCCCGAGTCAGCTCGTCGAGAGCGAAGATCAGACGTTGACGCCGTAATCGCGCGCGATGCCGGACAGGCCGGATGCGTAACCCTGGCCGATTGCGCGGAACTTCCACTCTGCACCGTTGCGGTACAGCTCACCGAAGACCATGGCGGTTTCGGTGGAAGCGTCCTCGGAGAGGTCGTAGCGAGCGAGCTCGTTGCCGTTCGCCTTGTCGACGACGCGGATGTACGCGTTGCGGACCTGGCCGAAGGACTGCGAGCGAGCCTCGGCGTCGTAGATCGAGACGGGGAAGACAACGCTTTCGATCTCGGCGGGAACCGCAGCGAGGTTCACGTCGATCTGCTCGTCGTCGCCTTCGCCTTCGCCGTCCGTGTTGTCACCCTTGTGCTCGATCGAGCCGTCGGGCGAGCGGAGGTTGTTGAAGAAGATGAAGTGCTGGTCGGAGAGGACCTTCTTGTTCGAGCCTGCGCCGATTGCGCTGGCGTCGAGGTCGAAAGCAGCGCCGGTGGTGGAACGCGCGTCCCAGCCCAGGCCGACGACCACTGCAGTCAGGTTCGGGGCCTCCTTCGTGAGAGAGACATTGCCGCCTTTGGTCAAGCTGACGCCCATTCAGGGGTCCTTTCAAGAGGAGAGACAAGGCCCACTACGACGCGAAGTCGTCTTGGGAGTGTGTTTACCTCCACCACCCTAACCGCAGTTCCGGTGTGTTCGCCGTAACAGCAGAATTACGAACCGAGAAGCGAAGTGCTGGACCCGTAGGATTCAATCGTGGTGGGAAGATGGTCGGAGCGCTTCAATCGGGGGGCAAGAGTGGGGGAGTCGGTCAGTCGTGCGCGGGAGGCGCAGACGGCCATGGTTTCGGCGTTCCTCGACATGGACAAGCGGCAGACCATCGCGTCGGCAGCAGTCGACGCTTCCGCCGAGCTGTATCCCGAGCGAGGGTTGCGCGCTGCGTGGGAACCCGTTCGGGATCGGTGCTTCCAGGCTGCGTCGGACTACCTCGACACCTCCGAGCGCTATGGCAACGATCAGGTACTCCACCAGAACCCGAACGGTGCTCGGGCGGCGTTCGAAAAGTCGGTAGCCGAACTCGTCGAGGCGGCGAAGGGCGTCGACGCCTTCTACAACGGGCATCGTGCGCACCTCGAGCAGGCGACGGTCACGATGTCCGCCATTCCCGTCCTCGGCCAACAGGCCCGAACCCTGGCAAACGCCGTCCGGGAAAAACTGGCTGCCACCGATCAGCGCTATCGCGAGTACCCGTCGGTGGTGACGGCCTCCGAACACCTCGACGACGCGGTTGCAGCGCTCGACAACGCGCGCTCATCCGGTCGCGCCGACGCAGTCCGCACGCGGGCCGAGAGTGTCCGCGAAGCGGTATCGGCGCTCGAGGAAGCATTGGCAGAAGCCCCGTCGACCCAGCACCGTGCCGAGATGACGATCTCCTCGGTCTCGACCAGGTTGTCGGCAGTGCGCACTCGAGTGGACCGCCTCGACCCGGCGTACTCCGCACTGCTGCGCGAGTTCAACGCCGCGAGTTCCGCTGACCTCGTCGACAACAGCAGTCGCAGTCGAGCGCATATCGATCAGGCCGACATCGATCTCAAGGAAGCGAAGCAGTCGCTGGCTGCGGGAAACCCCGAACATGCACTGGCTTTGATGGCCGAAGCACGTGTTCACCTCGCCGACGCCGAAGCGTGCGCCGATGCCGTGACGGACCGTCTCGCTACTCTGCGTGCAGTTCGGGCAGATCCGAGCCAAAAGGAACGTGAGGTTCGTTTCCGGCTGAAAGACGCCCAGATGTTCGCTGTTAACCAAGGGTTGGTGGCGGAGTGGGGCTCCGTACTCGATGCTCAACTAGCAAGGATCGAGCGAGCGAGTGCGTCACTGTCGGGAACTCATCCGGACTACTGGTCGTATGTATTACAGCTGGACTCGGTATCGACGTTCATCACCGAAGTTGTCGAGAAGATGCGGGCGCGAGCCGGCAAAAACTGAATGGTCGGGCCGATCGGGGGATCGGAGTTGCTCGACGCGTTGTCACAGGGGGTCGTTTCATGGACTTGATTGCGGTTACAGAGAGAAGAGAAATGCAGCACTTTCAACATCTCGAGGATGACGTGCGGGAGCAACTGTTCCTGCATGCGCCTCGATCGTTCGCGGATTCCGACGAGAGGGATCTGCTCGCGATTGCTCTGGGTGCAACTCTCTACGTTCCTGCCACCCGAGCCGGGTTGGCCGACATCGTGGTCAAGCGTGCGTCCGAGGGCGTCAGCTCGATGGTGCTCGATCTCGAGGACGCCGTCGCTGATCACGAGGTCGAATCGGCGCGGGCAAACGCGGTTGACGCTCTCGACAAGATCGCGTCCACCGACGCCGTCGGCATGCTGCTGTTCGTGCGGGTTCGTGAAGTCGCGGACATCCACAAGGTCGCCGCGTCGTTGACCGAGGGGCGCGCCGCGCTCACCGGGTTCGTCATCCCGAAGTTCGGCAGCGAGTCTGGCCCCGTGTTTCTCGACGCCGTCGCGGACGCATCCGAGCTGCTGGGTAAGCATCTCTACGCGATGCCGGTACTCGAATCACCCGCGCTGGTTCACCGCGATACACGTGATCTCGAATTGCGCACCATCAGTGGGATTCTCGCGCAACACCGCGAGCGCATCCTTGCCGTCCGCATCGGCGCCACCGACATGTGCAGCACCTTCGGTATCCGCCGCGACCGCGATCTGACCATCTACGACGTGCGCGTGGTTGTCGACGTCATCGCCGACATCGTCAACTACCTCGGCCGCGCCGACGGTTCGGGTTTTGTCATCACCGGGCCGGTGTGGGAGTACTTCGCCGATCACGAACGCATGTTCCGGCCGATGCTGCGCGCCACCCCGTTCGAGGAACACGACGCCGTCCGGTTCCGTCAGCATCTCGTCAGCCGCGACCTCGACGGTCTGCTCCGTGAGATCGCGCTGGACCGCGCCAACGGAATCCAGGGCAAGACGGTCATCCACCCGTCGCACGTCGCGGCGGTCAATGCACTGTCCGCGGTCACGCACGAGGAATATCACGATGCCCTCGACATTCTCGGTGCCGATGCCGGGGGAGTGCAGGCCTCCGGCTACCGGAACAAGATGAACGAGATGAAGCCGCATCGCAATTGGGCCCATCAGACTGCGCTCCGCGCTCACGTGTTCGGTGTGACCAACAAGGGGATCACGTTTGTCGAGTTGCTGACGGCGTTGGTCGATCGATGACAGAGGTTGTCCAGTCCCGGGACGTTCCCTGGGCTACAGCAGAATTCGGCTTGGACCTCGTTCACGGCGATTCGTCGCTCGGGCATTCGGTGCCCGATCTGGTGATCCCGGGCCTTCGGCGGAATCCGCGTCGCGCTCACCTGCTGGTGTCCACCGTGCTGGGAAAGCACGTGCCCACCGAGCCGTCCGTGGTCATCGGTGCTGCCGACGACCTCGGCGATCTGGTGCGGACAACCCTCGGTGAGGGTGTCGACGTCGTCGTGCTCGGGTTTGCCGAAACCGCAACAGGTTTGGGTCATTGCGTTGCGGCCCGTCTGCGCGCTCACTGCTACCTGCACTCGACTCGTCGCGACGTACCCGGGGCTACGACGCTCGCCGGGTTCGAGGAGGGACACTCGCACGCCACGAGCCATCTGATGCAGCCGACGTCAGCCGAGCTGTTCGAGAACGACCTGCCACTGGTCCTCGTCGACGACGAGATCTCCACCGGCGCCACCGCGATCGATGCCATCCGGGCACTGCACGGGCAATGCCCGCGCAGCCGCTATGTCGTGGCCTCGCTGGTGGACATGAGAACCGAGGAACACCGAGCCGCCAGCGAAGCCGCGGCCACGGAACTGGGTGTACGAATCGACTACGTCTCTCTCGCTTCGGGTTCGACGGTCCTGCCCGACGGCCTGACCGAGCGCGTCACGGCGCTGGATGCTCCGGATCTCAACCCGATCGGTGATCGCCGCGGCACGCTGTCTCGGATGGATCTGCCGTGGCCCGCGCAAGTCCCCGACGGAGGCCGGCACGGTTTTCTCGATGGCGACATCGCGGCATTCGAGTCCGCTGTCGAGGCAGCGGTGTCCATTCTCGGATCGTCGATCGACGCGTCGCGTGCTGTGATCGTGATCGGTCACGAGGAGTTGATGTACCTGCCACTGCGCATCGCCGCGGGCTTGGAAAGCTCTGGGCGAGCGGTTCGGTACCAGACCACGACGCGTTCACCCGCCTACGTCGTCGACGTGCCGGGATACCCGCTGCGTCGCGGGTTCACCTTTCCGGCACCGGAACTGGGCGAGAACGAACCCCGATACGTCTACAACGCGCAGTGGCCTGACACGGCGGTCGACGCCCTTGCCTTGCTCGTCGTGGACGAGCCCGCCGATACCGATCGGTTGACGGCGATGGACGGGGTGATCGAGGTGTTGCGGAACTCCGGCACCGACGTCCTGGTTGCCACCGTTCGCGGGGCCGATCCGTCGGCGCTGCGAGAATCCAGAGCAGGAGGCTCGTCATGAACGAACCATTGGTCGGGCCCGAATTCGGTTCGTACGCGCCGGGCGAAGTGAAGTGGCTGCTCAAGGATCTCTCGCACGTGGATCTCGAAGCGGATGTATCCGTGCGCGAGAAGCGTATTCAGTCGGGTGAGGCGCACTATGCCGAGTCTCTCCCCATCGAGTACCAACCCGATCAGGCATACCGGGATCTTTTCGAGACGGTGCTCGCCGAGAGCGCTCCACGGTTGGCGCGCGCTGTCGGGACCGTGATGGACCTGGTCTTGGCCGAGCGGGGGAGTGACATCACGCTGGTCTCACTCGCCCGGGCCGGAACACCGATCGGGATTCTGATGCGGCGCTGGGCCCAGCAGACCCGCGGGTTGACGTTGCCGCACTACGCGGTGTCCATCGTCCGTGGCAAAGGAATCGATTCCGTCGCACTCGATTATCTTGCGCACCATCACGACTCGGAGAACGTCGTCTTCGTCGACGGCTGGACGGGCAAGGGCGCCATCGCCCGCGAACTCGACACAGCGTTGACGGAGTACCACGAGGCAGGCGGAGCGAAGTTCGACTCCGATCTGGCTGTTCTCGCCGACCCCGGACACTGCGTGCGAACGTACGGAACCCGCGACGACTTCCTGATCGCGTCGGCGTGCCTCAATTCGACGGTGTCCGGCTTGGTCTCACGAACAGTCCTCAATGACACCCTCATCGGGCCCGGCGATTTCCACGGCGCCAAGTTTTACGCCGACCTCGCCGACGTCGACGTCTCCAATCGGTTGCTCGACGTGGTCTCGGCCGAGTTCGACTCCGTTCGCGGCGGCGCAGCGGATTCTCTTGCCGCAGTGCTCGATTCCGATCGGACGCCAACCTGGGCCGGCTGGGAGTCGGTGGAGAAGGTGCAAGCCGAGTACGGGATCTCGACGGTCAACTTCGTCAAACCCGGTGTCGGAGAAACAACCAGGGTGTTGCTGCGCCGGCTCCCCTGGAAGGTTCTGGTGCGTGAACTCGACGCCCCGGAGCATGCACACATTCGGTTGTTGGCGCAGGCCCGCGGGGTTCCGGTCGAGGTGGTACCCGACCTCGCCTACTCGTGTGTCGGGCTGATCAAGGACATCACGTGAGCCGTGCGGACACCGCTGCGTCCCAGGTCCTGATCGCTACGGATCTGGACCGCACGATGATCTATTCGCAGGCCGCGATCGGCGGCGATCCCAGTGGCTCCGACCTGGATTCGGCGCCGAGCCCGTTGTGCGTCGAGTACTACAACGGCGGTCCGCTCTCACACATGAGCGTCGAATCGATCGAACTGCTGACCGCGCTGAGCTCGCGGGTTCCGGTGATTCCGACAACCACCAGGACCATCGCACAGTTCCAGCGGATCGATCTTCCCGGCGGGCCGTGGAAGTACGCCATTACGAGCAACGGCGGAAACATCCTGGTGGACGGCGAAGCCGATCGCGAGTGGCGAAACGAGATCGACCGTTCGACCAGCAAGTCCGGCGCCGAGTTGCCGCAGGTTCAGGCCGAACTGGAATCGCGGATCGACTCGAGCTGGGTCAGCTCCATTCGTGTTGCCGACGACCTGTTTCCGTACCTGGTCGTCGATCTGGCCGTGATGCCGAGTGAATTCGAAACCGAATGGAATCACTGGTGCGTGACGCGGGGCTGGAACGTTTCGCGTCAAGGCCGGAAGATCTACACGATGCCCGACGCCGTGTCGAAGTCACGCGCACTGGCAGAGGTGCGCCGCAGACTGGTCGAGTCGGGTGATCTGGATCAATCCGCAGTCGTGATCTCGGCAGGTGACGGCGCATTGGATGCGGACATGCTCGAATACTCCGATTTCGCGATCCGGCCGAGGCACGGTGAGCTGGAAGAACTGAATTGGCAACGGCCGACCGTTACTGTGACAGAAAGGTCCGGTATCGCAGCGAGCGCGGAGATATTGCGGTGGTTCTCTTCCGCGCTCGGGTAATACACGCTCTCTATGAAGGGGATTTAGTTGTCTGTATCGCTTGCCAAAGGGCAGAACGGCCCGCTGGACGTCTCGGATGTAGTTGTGTCGGTTCAGCTGGCTGCAGCCGCTGACCTGTCTGCGCTCCTCGTGACGAGCAACGGAAAAGTTCGTTCCGACGCCGACTTCGTCTTCTTCAACCAGCCGACCGGACCCGGCGTGCAATTGGTGCCCAACCCGGGTGGCATTGCCTCACTCCGAGTCTCGCTCGCCGGCGTCCCTGCCGATATCGAGCAGGTTCGCGCCGTGATCACGCTCGACGACGCTTCGTCGAACTTCGGGCGCAGCGCTGCACCCACCGCTCGGGTCTCCGACGCGGCCGGGAACGTGTTGTACGAGTACGTGATCGACGGTCTCACCACCGAGTCCATCGTCATCGCGCTCGAGGTGTACCGACGCCAGGGTGCGTGGAAGGTGCGCGCCGTCGGCCAGGGGTACGCGGGTGGATTTGCCGCGCTGGTCACCGATCACGGTGTGTCCGTCGACGATGCGCCCCCGCCGCCGCCGCCCACTCCGGTCGCGGCTCCGGCTCCGATCACCCCGCCCTCGTCCGTCGCTCCTACTCCGCCGGCGTACAACCAGCCGCCGCAGCAGCAGCCTTCGTACAATGCGCCGCCGGTTCCGCCGGCCCCGCCCGCGTACAACCAGCCGCCTGCCTACAACCAGGGACCGACGCCGCCGGCCTACCCGCCGGCGCAGCAGCCTGCGTATAACCAGCAGCCGACGTACAACCAGGCACCCCCGGCGCCTCCCGTGCAGAACCAGCCGCCGGCGCAGCAGCCCGAGGTGAGCCTGGTCAAGGGACGCCCCGTCAGCCTGACCAAGGGCCAGAAGGTCACGCTCCGCAAGGAGGGCGGCGTCGCGCTCACCATGATCCAGATGGGTCTGGGTTGGGATCCGATCAAGAAGAGCGGTCTGTTCGGAAGCCGTACCGCCGACGTCGACCTAGACGCTTCGGCACTCCTGTACGCCGACGGCAACCTCGTCGACGTCTGTTACTACGGTCAGCTGACGTCCAAGGACGGCTCGGTCCGTCACATGGGTGACAACCTGACGGGCGACGGAGATGGTGACGACGAGGTCATGCTCGTCGATCTGCAGCGGGTCCCGGCTCACGTGACCACCGTGATCTTCACCGTGACCTCGTACCGCGGACACACGTTCGAGCAGGTCTCCAACGCTTTCTGCCGTCTCGTGGACAGCACCACCAACTCTGAGCTCGCTCGATACACGCTCCAGGGCGGCATGGCTTTCACCGGAATGGTGATGGCAAAGGTGTACCGCGCGAACGGCGAATGGAAGCTGCAGGCCATCGGTGAAGGTATCCAGGCCAAGCACGCAGGAGAAGCTGCGCCGCAGCTGGGACGTTTCCTCACTGCTTGAGTCGAGACTGCATAGTCGAGATGAATCCGGTTCGGCGGTAGGTGGTTTCGATCGCCGTCCGCCGAACCGGACATCGTTGTCCCCTCCGTGCGTTAACCTCATGCGGCATGTCGAGCCGTCAGTCGAGCGGCCGTGCGCGAGAGGACTTGGCACAGTAGATGATCACTCGAGGGAAACTTCTCGGTCGGGCGGCGGCCGTCGCAGGCGTTGTGCTGGCGCTCGTGAGCACCGGAATCGCGCAGGCTTCGGTGCCCCAGTCGGCACCGCCGGCAGGTTTTTCCGAGACCGGGATCAAGTACGTCGCCCTCGGTGACTCCCGCGCCTCCGGTCCAAGGCTGGAACCGATGTACCCCGACGCCTGCTCGCGTTCGTACGAGAACTTCGCGGGCAAGATCTCGCGGGTGCTCGACGTGGCCGAGTTCGCCGACGTCTCTTGCAGCGCGGCACGCGCCGAGAACATCATCGACACCCCACAGATGATTCCGAACTACTGGCCCGTCCAGCTCGATGCCGTTCACCCGGACACCGACCTGATCACCATCTCGATCGGCGGCAACGACTCCAACAGCATCTTCCTCGGCCCCCTGTGCGTCGCTCCGGGACCGGGAACTGATCGTGGATGCCGGTACGACCCGCTCGCGAATTCCGTCGCCCAGTCCGGAATCGACCGGGCTGCCGGAGAATTGGATCGCATCCTGACCGCGGTCACGCAGCGCGCGCCTAACGCTCGCATCTACCTGATCGGAGAGGGCGGCATGATCTCCACTCGCGGATGCTGGCCGAACATCCCGTTCTCAGACGCCGACGCATCCTGGTTCATGGACTACTTCGCTCGCTACAACACGAAGTTCGACGAGGTCGCCCACGCCCACGGTGTCCGTACCGTCGACATTGCGGCAGCGAGCATCGCCGGCGGGCACGATGCGTGCGCGAGTGCAGATCAGCGTTGGTTCGAAGGCCTGTTCTCGGAGTCGACGGCGCAGCGCTTGCACTTCACGGACGCCGGGATGACCGCGGTGGCCGATCTAGTGGTGGCGGACCTGCAAGGCTGACCGAGAGAGCCCGGTCATGGCATAGTTCGCTGCTGTGGGTATGACTTTTGTTCCCGGACAGAACGCGCCGCTGCAGGCGCCCGTGGTGACGTTTCGAGCCGAGAGCCAGACGCCGTTCGACGTGTCGGCGCTGGTAGCGGACGCGAACCTGCGGGCATTGACGTCCGAGGACTTCGTGTTCTACAACCAACCATCCACCGCTGGAGTGCAACTCGACCAGAGCGGCATCCGGGTGGAACTCGATCGACTTCACCCCGATGCCGCAGCAGTGTTGTGCATCGTCAGCGTGGATCCGGCAGCGACGGCCGCGGGAGCCTTTCGCACGGCCGGGCTCTCCGCCACCCTGAGCGATCAATCCGGTTCGGTCCTGGCCAAATTCGCGATCCCCACCGCAGGCACCGAGACAGCGGTCATCTGCTGGGAGCTGTACCGAAAGTCCGGTGCCTGGAAGATTCGGGCCGTAGGGCAGGGCTATGCGGGTGGTCTGGCGGAACTGATCTCGGTGCACGGCGTCGAGGTCGACGACGAGCCGGCACAACCAGCCCCGACAGCCGCGCCCGCGTGGGACTCCGCGGTGGAGCCGTTGGAGGTGGGCCGCGGCCTCGAGCGTGCGTGGATGATCTTCGAGGACGCCTCCCGATCTGCCGCTTCCTTCGTCTCCAGCAGTGAGTACGCGCTTGCCCGTTTGGACGAGGATCTGACCGCAGCCGTCGCAGATCCGTCGTTGCGGAACTCGGCAGCGGGAGTGGCGGCGCGCGATGCCGCACAGAAGCGTCACGACGACCTCGTCTCACTCGCGCGGGACAATCACGCCCGCGACAGCGCTCAGCTTGCGCACGAACTCGGTGTGATCGACGGCGTGCTCCCACGGTCGATGGCGTCGTGGAAGTCGGTGTCGTGGGCGGGAACAACTGATCCGGCCCAGATCACGGCCGTCAGCGACGGTATGCGTCTTGGCGAGCTGTCGGCTCCGGACCGCGGCACGCTCACCGTTCCCTACTGCGTCCCGTTGCCATTGCGCCGGCCGATCTGGGTGGACAGCACGTCGAGCAAAGCAGCGCTCGGACTGATCAGCGCCGTCACCGTGCGCGTCATGGCCGCCGGCCCGATGCCGCTACTCGACGTCGTCGACCTGACCGGCTCGCTGACGCCACTGACCGACAGACTGGCACCGATGCTCGCGGGCCCGGTCATCACCGCTCACACCGAGATCTCGGCGCGCTTGCGGGCACTGGCCGAGGCCGTCGACATGGGCGAACTCGCGCGAATGAGCGGTGTCGCAGATGGCCCGAGTTCCCTGCGCCTGTTGATCCTCAGCGATTTCCCGCACGGATACTCCGCCGAAGACGCACAGACCATCATGTTCCTCGCCGAACGCGGGCCGGCAATCGGTTTGTCCATACTGATTGTCGGAGAGGACGAGTCGAACTTCGCGGAAGAATCCGTCGCCGCACTGTCCGAGGGGTGCCAACATCTTTCGGCAGCAGGGCAGACGGAGGTTCACGATCCGTGGACCCGCACGCAATGGCACTTCACCCCGGACGTGCTCGACCCGATCTCCGAGTCGCGAATTCTGGCAGTGTTCGACCGCACCTAGTGGCCGATGGCGGATTGCCGAGCGCACAGGCAGAGTGGTGGTACGACCACGCGCGGTGTGTGGCGGCAATACTCGAGGAGACTCATGGCATTCTGGGATCAGTTGAAGGCTAAGGCTCAGGAGATGAACGGCCAGCTCAAGACAAAGACCAGCCAGTTCCAGAACAAGGAATTCAAGAACGCGAGCATGGCAATGTGCGCGTTGATCGCCGCCGCAGACGGTTCGATCGATCCGTCGGAGCGTCAGAAGACCGCCGCGCTGATCATGAGCAACGAGTCGCTCGCGGTCTTCCCGCCGGACGAGCTTCGTGAGCAGTTCGACTGGTACTGCAGCAAGCTGTCCTCGGACTACGAGTTCGGCAAGGTCGAGGCAACCGCGACCATCGCCAAGCTCAAGTCGAAGCAGGATCAGGCCCGCGCGGTCATCCAGATCGGCATCATCATCGGCGGCGCGGACGGCAACTTCGACGAGCACGAGCGCGGCGTCGTACGCGACATGTGTTTTGCAGTCGGAATCTCTCCGGCCGAGTTCGATCTCTGATCGATTCAGAGCATGAAAGCGGGTGCGGCGCGAAAGCGCTGCACCCGCTTTTCTTTTCAGTACTCGGGATAACCGTCCTCGGGTCCCAGCATGCGCTCGATCCTCGTCCGCGTGATCTTGGCGAGCTCGTCGACGCAGACCTTGCGCTCGACGGACCTCTCGTTGGACATGCGCTGGCCGATGTTCTCGAGCAGGTCGTCGGCGTCGTGGCCGTGCGAACACCACAGATACCGGAAGCCGAAGTTCCGCTCGTACTCCTCGCCGGCGCGATAGATGGTTGCCATGACGGCGTCGTCCGGAACCCAGATCGAGCATTGCTCGAGGTGGGACGGCACGCTGTTCCTACGGACGCCGACCGGTGGATGGCATTGCAATGCTCGCTCGACGTCGACGTCCGAGAGGTTGAGAATCGCGTCCTCGGCGCGCGAGAGGATCTCCGCGTGATCGGCGAACGGACGTCCGTCGCTGACCCACCCGGCCCACGTCAGAGAGCAGCAGCACTCGAACAATGCGTGAACCGCCTTCTGTCGCGGTAGTTCGTTGAAGCGCTCCAACCCGATCGATTGATGTAGCAGCATGTAACCTCCCGGCCCGTTGTGCCTTCAGGCGCGCTCGACATGCCGCGCGGTAACCAGATGCGCGACCATTTCGATAATCCGCCGCTTCACCTGGGAAAGGAAGGTTTGCTCACCGAGTTTTCAGGTTCTTAACGCGGCGTAACGAGCTGACCCACACAACGCAGGAGCCCCACCGGCGACAACCGGCGAGGCTCCAGACCGGGACCCCTTGGAAGGAAAAGACCCGATCGTGACTGACCTTCTTCTCTGGTCGGCCCGTATCCAGCTAGGCGCTTTGCTCGCTCGGGCTCGCGATCGCCACCGGCGCCTTCGGACCTTCTTTCGCCGTGCAACGAGACCTCACACTGCAAGCACGGATCATCGAAAACCTCGTCGGGATCTTCCCTGCGAACGTCGACAGCGCAACCATCGCCATCACCAGCAAGCTCAAAACGAACACCAAGGTCGTTAATAGGGCGCTCGCTGCGAAAAAGTGCGCAGAGACCAGTTCCGCGGTCGACGTTGAGTAGTTGTACGGATTCGCGGGTGTCGCTGCGCGTGCAGGCTCAGGATGTGACCATCTGGCGGAAGATCGGCGTGTTGTTCCTTGCATTGGTCTGGACGCTCGTGGCGGCGGCCTTGGTGTTGTTCGGTCTGTGGGATTCAATCGACACGAGCTGTGACGGACCTGCGGAACGCGACATGGCCGGTGGCGGATGGCTGGTGATCGCGACGTTGTCCGTATGGTCTGGGGCATTCGTCGTCTGCGCGCTTCGTCTCCACACCGTGACTGCGGCCGTGCTCGCGACACTGTCGGTCGTATCGTCGACACTGGTCGTGGTCAACATGCTCGCCACGGCCTCGGGCCTTTGTTGGTGAATGTCTATTCGCCTTTCTGGTCGTTCACGCGTTCGGATTTTTCGATGATCGCGTGCATCGAAAAAATGCTTATACCCAACGTGATCACCCTCTCGAACTTCCCGAAAAGAACCGCGTTAAGAAATTCAGAAGTGTCGCAGGAAAACAATTTTGGTCCCGGGTTGCATAGGTGATCAAGTGCCCCACAGATTCGTTACCCCAGTTCCGCCCGTTCTGGACAGGCTTTCGGGTTCCGCTCATTAGCCACCGTGGTCTTGGACATACTGAGGTCATGACGAGCCGAGGAGTGGTACGTAGTTGGGACGTGGGGGGGTATGCAGGGCGTGATCGACTCCGCAGACACTCCGGGCGGTAGCTGGACCTCATGGACATCTGTAGTGGTCCACGGGTTCCCGGGTTTGGTCGAAGGTCAGGAAGTCGAGTTCGAGTGGAATCAACTCGACGAGGCGGCAGACGGTTACGACTTTCACACCGTGCAGGCGTGGCCAGTCGGCGAGGACCACACGCCGCCGGGACCGCCCGGTTTCAGGGCTTGGGATATCGATCCCGACGGCACCGTTCACGAGGTCACCGATCTAGACATCACCGACCTCGACGATACGATCGCGCCCCCGATCGGCACCCCAGCGATCGGTGTCGTCACCACGTGGAATGGTGAGGAAGGCTGGGGAGTCATCGACTCCGCGGACACTCCGGGCGGTTGTTGGACCTTCTACAGCGCCCTACACCCCGACGAAGTCATCAACGCTCGGCCGGGCGACAGTTTCAGCATCGGCGGAGGGATCAGCGCTCTCGTCGTCGGAGAGCAGGTCGACTTCGAATGGGAGCCGGTCATCGACCAGGACGGATACAAATTTCGTGCGATCAAGGTCAGGCCGCGGCGGGATATCCCCCCGTGGCGCGTCGAACGAATCGGTAGGTAGCTCGACATCGACGGCACGTCGACGACCACCTGCCCTGCCTCGAACGCCGCGAAGCGCTCGCCAACCGCAGCCTCGAGCACCCTCGCATCAAAGTCCCACCTCACTGGCTCAACGTCGACGGACCGATCATGCTCGAGGTAGCCCTTGGGCATGCCTCTTCGTGCGCATTCGAGCCCGAAGGCAACCATCAATCGTGCACCGTGCCACATCAATGCCCTCACTACGCATTTCCAGCCACACCTTGTGTGCGCCGTAGACCGAATAATTCTCGGTACGCACACGGCTGACCTCGGCTCTAAGTTCTTCGTCGTGCACGGTCCGCTGGCCCCTCGACTGCAGGAGCGGCACCCGAAGATGGTCGAACCGGTATACCGGCACCTCCGGTTCGCGCAGAATGGAAGTCGGCGCAGACACCGACGAACCACGGGAGCGATGCGATGATCCGACGACGGCTCGGCCAAGCATTGATGGTGATCGCACTCGCCTCCGCGGCCGTCTCGACCGCGCCCGTCCACGCGCAGGAACCGGCGCCAATCACGGCGCCGGGCACAGTGACCGCGGCAACTTCCCTGCCGCACTCCTTCTGGATTCCCGGCGCCGCCAACGCATCAAAGCTCACGTACTGGTCCACAGGACCGCTGAACCAGCCCGCGTTGAGTACGGGCGCGCTCTTCCTGCCCCCCGGCGATCCACCCGAAGGTGGCTGGCCGGTCATCTCGTGGGCTCACGGCACTGTAGGTATTTCCGACCAGTGCGCTCCCACCGTGACCGGGACCGTCGGCAGTCCGTACCTCACGAACTGGCTCTCGCAGGGCTACGCGATCGTCGCGACCGACTACGTGGGGCTCGGCACGCCGGGAATCCACGCGTACCTGGACGGACCGTCGGCGGCGCACAGCGTGATCGACATGGTGCGTGCCGCGCGTGCGGTCGAACCGTCGCTCTCACCGCGGTGGTTGGCACTCGGACAGTCTCAGGGCGGGCAGGCCGCTATGGTCACGGCAGCGATCGCCACACGGTACGCACCCGAATTGGACTACCGGGGCGCGGTCGCGACCGGGGCGCCGTCCAATCTGGAGAACCTTGCACCACTCGTGGGGCCGGACTTTCCCCGCTTGCCACTGACCGGCAGCACCGTGTTCGTCTCGTACCTCTTGGCCGGACTCCGGGCGGCGCGACCCGATCTCGACATCGATCGCTACCTGACACCACGCGGCACGGATGCCCTGGCCCGAGCCGAATCCGACTGCTACCAGGACATGGCATCGGGCCTCGGCGACGTCACGATCGGCGATCTGGTGAACCGGCCCCTCGACGATCCCGCGGTGCTGGCTGCTGCTCGCGGCATGCTGGAGATCCCGACGACCGGGTACGACCAGCCAGTGTTCCTCGGGCAGGGGCTGACGGACGAGATGGTGCCGGCACCGCTGGCTTTGAAACTCGCGGCCGAACTCGCCGCCAACCGCCAGCCAGTTACATTCCGAACATATCCGACCGGTCATATCGAGACGATGCGGGCAGCGCTCCCCGAAAGCCTCTCGTTCGTCCGGAATCTCTTCCAGCCGTAGGTGAATTCACGCGTTTGTCGCATGGCTGGCAGGGGTCCGCTTGCGGCTCGCGATCTCGTCGGAGAGCTGCTGCACGTGGGCGGGGTCCGCGTCCCTGGCAAGGGCGACGTAGTGGTCCATGACGGCCGGCCGGTAGCGCACGGGCAACGTCTGTCCCGGGGCGAGTCGTGTCAGTTCGGTGATCGTGAGGTCTTCGTCTGCGATACCGCGGAACGAGATGCCGTCGGAGGTTTCCACGTCGAACATCAGGACCGCGCGTGGATTGCTGTTGACCTCCCGCCAGTCGACGAGAACGCCGAGCGCAAGCGCCCCCGTACGTAGTTCCGCACTGCGCTTGCGTGCATCACTGCTCATGAGCGGGTTCGGGGCGACGCCAGGAAAGTCGGGCCCGACGCCGAGCGATTCCCGACTCAGGTCAGGCCGGAGCTTTGACATCACATCGTCGAGCGTCATCTTCGAATCGTGGCGCTTCTTCTTCCAACCGAACATCCTGCCCCTCCCTCACCTCGGTGCCGGAATCTCGGCCTGGCGCTTCGCTCTGACCGCGATTGTATGTCGCGGTCATTCCCGATCTCCGTCACATCGTCCCGTCGCGATGGGGTCGCCGTCTGCGGTCGTGGACGGGCTCGGTCAGGGCACCTGTCTGTCGGACGAGTCATAGACCAGGAACCGTTGTCAGTTGGATCATCTACTGCATTCGCCTGCTCGGCGGTCCGGCCACCTGCGGTGTCCACGCGAAGAGAAATTCGCTGCGCTCCGCGATGACCTTTCCGCAGCACTGGCATGCCATGATCGAGCACCACGAGACCACGCCCGAACAGACCTACACGTGGGCAAATTGGATAAAAACTAAGGCGCCACAACAAAACCCGACGCCAGTCGAGATTCGGCCGACTCCCAAGCTGGGCGCTCCGGAGCGAAAACTAGCCGACCTCGACACCACCAAGTTTCATATCCACTGGCGCCCCGATGCCGATCACCAAGACGGTTTCCGGTGGATTGAGCCGCTACTGTGCAAAGAGTCGGAAACGGTCGTCGCGAATGGCCGCTGCCACTTGTTGGGCACTCTGTTCTTCCGCGTCGCCCGACGTGTCCAGTACATGATCGTCGAGCTCGCCGAGGTCGGAGAACTGATCCCACATCGAGAGGATTGGCCCCTCATCGATCAAGGCGCTTGGCGCGGTTCGGGCTTGGGCTCGCTTCAGCGTGATGTCGCGCTGCGGCCGGAGCACGATGTAGTGGACCGCCAAGTTCGGGTGCTGTGTCGCGTGTGTGCGGAAGTGGGGGAGCATCCACGGCCCGATGATTCCGTCGATCACCGTGGTGAAGTCGCCGCGAGCATAGGTATAGGCGGCGCCGGCGATCACATCCATGACAGTCTGGTTCTGCGCATCGGACGTGGGCTCGTACGGAGGTATCGCGCCCGAAACGATGCAGTGCCAGAAGTCGTCTGTGTGCAGATGAACGCCTTTGCTGTAACCGCGGGCAAGTTTCGCGGCGAGGGTCGACTTCCCTGCCCCTGGTGGGCCGGTCAGAATGATCACTTGTGCGCTCACGCACGACAACCTATCCCTATCTCGACGGCTGAAGCACCCGATTTTCCCGGCCTAGGTCCAGTATTCTCGCCGAACGACGCGGCGATGTCGTGCGAAGCGTCGCCGCCGTCGTGCTCGCGGTTTGGCCGCGAACATTTCGGTCCCGAAATCGCACTCCGAGTTGGCCCGCGCTGGCAATTCGCCGCCATGCACCCGGATCGTGCGTTCTCGTGCGGGTAGTGCAAGCAGGGCGGGGCGGAGGTTTCGTGGTTGTCGACGCCGTCGAAGTCTCCTATGGCATCTCAGATGGAGATACGTCCAACCCTGGGTCAGCTTCGCCGGAAAGTCGAGTATGGTCCGGTCATGGGCCGACTCACAGAACTACTCAAGTCCGTAAAATCACTCGGATCACGCAAAGACACCGCCGCCAAGCAGGAAAAACGCGCACTGGATCGGTGGGAAAACGAAGGCGGCCCTGTCGCAGAGGATCCACGACAACGCTGACCCCGGACGAGTGCCAGCGCGCCTGGACCGATCAACCCAGCCAGAATTGGCCGCAACTACCTGATCGGCGCCGGCAGTGCAGACCTCGACGCACACGGAAGTACAACAGACGTTTTCGATGGCTGAGGTCGGTCGCACTACGTCGTGGGCAGTGATGAATCCCCGTGGTGACCGGTGGCTATGACGACCACCTGAACAACAGCGTCTTCAGGCATCTCGGGGTAGTAGTTGACCCGGAGTTGTCTTGCGAAATTCGTCATGTCGGTGCCGGGTGGCTGGTGAGCTGCTAGCGGCGACAGATGAGCGAGATCGTACGTTTCTACAGCGGTGACCTGTCCTGCAAGGGGGCGGGCGGTCGGGTGATTGTCGAAGATGAAAATTGCCGGCCCTTCGTGAATGTCTTCGCGCCAGCGGACGGTGGAAACTTTCGCGCCAGAAACCACTGCCGTGTAATGCTTCTGATGAAAGTGCACGGTTTGAGCAGGAGCGCAGGTCGTCATGTTCGCATTGTCCACTAAGCACGGCCAGCACCAAGGCGGTCCTACCCTCGATGGCGGCGGCCGAAAGCGTGGCCTTCGCGCCCCCGCAGGGTCGGCCGGCTTTCCCGGCAGGCATCGCCGCGCAGGGACTGGTCGGTAGAGCGCAGGGAATCCTCCTCCGTCTCCAAAGTCACGTCATAGGAGGCCTTCTGAACCTCGGAGTACTTCTGGTGCGAGGGCTCGAGCGTCGAGCACGAGAGCGGAAGCCGCACGACAGCGTGTGGATTTGGTTGTCATCTGGCTCCACCCGCATCTAACCCTTGGGTTCTAGTGCTACGACTCCTGTCATCCGCGGTGCCACGTTCTCACCGGAAACTGCGCGGTTAGAGATCGGCAGCCGCTGCTGAAGTGACGAAGAGGTGGTCGAGTGCCCAGACTTCGATGCCCCCTCCAGTGTGGGCGGAGGGGGCATCGAAGTGACGAAGGTGCGGAGAGTAGCTAGATCAGTTCCCGATCCTGAAGAATGAGCTGGACGACAGAGGTCCGGAGCTCGCGCTGGACGTTCAGGGGAGTCGCACCGCTTCCGGTCGTTGGAGTGGAAGTAGTTCTACCGCAAGGAAATTGAGTGAGTAACTCGTTTACTGGTAGAGGCGGAGAGCAGAACCGTTGAGCGTTTTACCGAATGAGAGCCCGGCCTTGTTGAAGTACAGGTTCGTGATCGCGTCGGCAAAGGTTACAGCAGAAGCCGATTTCACGATCTCCGACTCTGCGTCGGCCCAGGCATCACAGGCTGCTTCGCCAGTCAATCCGGAGGCCTTTGTTACTGCTGCGTCGTATGCGGGGTTGCTGATAGACGAGAAGTTCTTACCGGCTGCGGGAACGGGTCCGCTGAAGTATCCGGTGAACGTGCTCGGGAGCGAAGAATTGATCTGGATCCACGCGATGTCCCACGCGGTGTTGTCCTTACCGCTGAGAATGATGTCGATGATCCGGTTTTCGTCGCCACCTGTCACCTCGACGTTTGCACCGAGTTGGGTCCACGCCGACTGCGCGAGTTCGGCTGCTGCATTTCGCGGATCGTCGACACCGTCGTAGACGAGGCGCAGGTTCAGCGGCTTTCCGTCCTTGCTTCGCTTGCCGTCTACGTTGGCGGTCCAACCAGCGGCGTCCAGGGTTGCTTGTGCCGCACTGAGATCGAACTCGGGAAGATTGGCGGTCACAGAGTCGTATACGCAGGCGCGCGGTTCGACGGCGACGAGACTGGTTGCCCGAATCCCGTTTCCTGCGGTGACGACCTGAGCGAGGTCATCGAGATTGACCGCTTGGATCAGTGCCGTGCGGACGGCGGGATCGCTGGTCGGGTTGGTTGCTGTCTGATTGAAGTACATCTGACCGGCTGACATCGGTCGTTTGATCGAGGTAAAATTGGCGGCCTCGATTCGGCTCTTGTCCGGCCCGTCGATCGGTGCTGCGTGGAGTTCGCCCGACAGAAGCTGGTTCGCGGAAGTGCTGACATTCGGTGCTACTGAGGCGATTACGGTCTTGGGGACACCTGGTGTGTCGGAGGTGGTGCCGTCGGGCCCCCAGTTGTAGCCCTCGCGGCGCTCGAATGTGTAGTGACTGCCGGCGGCGATTTCGGTGACTTGGAACATGCCGGTGCCGAGCGAGGCTTTGTTCGATGCCGTCGGGTCCTTCACTCCGGCCTCGCACAGGATCGGGAGGCGCCCGACATTAAGGAGCAGGAACGGGCTGGGAGTCGCAGTGTTCACCGTGACGGTACGCGTAGCGGGGTCAGCGGTCGCCGATGCACCAGTAGGGACAACCGAGCCACGCAACCGTGAACCGTTGTCCGGATTGGCGACGAAGTTGATGTTGTCCGCGACGGTCTGGGGGGTCAACGTGGACCCGTCGGTACAGGTCACGCCTTCACGGATGGTGAAGGATGCAGACGTCGGGGTTTCATCCCACTTTTCTGCCAACCACGGTCCGACTTTGCTGGTATCGGGATCCTGGTAAACCAGGGAGTCGTAAGCCAACCGCGAAATCTCGCCGGTAGCAGAGGATGCCGTCATGACCGGGTTGAGTGCGCCTGGATCGGCCTCCAGTGCAAATCGGAAGGTTCCGTCAATGAGGGGGTCACCGCCGCCGGGGCCCGAGGAAGTGCCTCCCGAGCCGCAGGCGGACAACACGAGAGCGAGCCCTGCGGCCGCTGCAAGTGTTGGATAGGAGCGGTGTTTCATGGTGCCTCCGTGATGGAGCCGGGGCCCGAGCAAAAAGATGAGGGCGCGGTTAAGTGTTGACCGCTAAATCTTGACGCATGACGTGACGCCCATCTCAGTCGATTCTCACAAGAATCCGGTCGGTTTTTGTCCGTTCCCACGAGAATTGAATTGACAAGTAATTACCTGTCGACAATCGGGCAGCGACCGGTGAAACAGGCGGGTTAAGTCGGTTGCCGCCGCCCGCTGGTAGAGGTGCGAGACAGAAGCGACCTATATGGAAATGAAGATTTCTGCATGGGCGTGGACCTGAAACAGAGTCGCATCGAGCCAGCGGTCGCGAATTCAGGGCGGCGGCGTTACACGAGCGCGGAATACGAGCCACCGTCACCGAGAACAAGGCAGTTCGAGTGGGATTTCATTTCGGTGTTCGACCTCAAATATGTCGGATAAGCCCTAGTCCGTAGGTAAAAGGTTTGGCCCCCAAGTCTGTTGGTAGATTCCATTGGTCGTTGCAACATATCGGCGGCGGTGCGGGAGTCATGATCACGCGACGAGCAAGCGTTCGAGTACGCGCAGTGCCGCGGACGTGGAGTCGGTGTGCGCGTTGTGGGCGAGCACCCATCGGTCGACTTCCGTGAGGACGGCGATCAGTAGGTGTAGTTGAAGCTCCAGGGGGGTGTCGAGGTCAATCTGGCCGAGGTCGCGGCCTCTTTCGAGTGCGTGTGTGAGCCAGTTCGTTATCGAGTGGCGAAGAGCGTCGAGCGTGGGTGAGGGCGGGACGTCGGCGGCGTGAAGCAGGCGTCCGGCAATCTGGGTGCGTGGGTCCGAGGTGGCGGCGATCTGGAGTTGATCACCGAGTTGACGTATCTGCGGCCAGAAGCTGTGCTGATCGAGTGAGTCGATGTTCGGTGGTGTCACCGCTGCGCGCAGCGCGTCCATTCCGGCTTCCACGGCGCGCTCGAACAGTGTCGTCTTGTCCCCGAAGTAGTGGTAGAAGGAGCTCTTCGGGAATCGCGCCTCGGCCAGGATCGAGTTGAGCGAGGCCCGCTCGAAACCGTGTGTTGCGAATGCGACGCCGGCGGCATCGAGTAGCGCGCGAGAGCGCGCCGGGTCCAACGGTCGTGCGGGACGCGCCATCACGTTTCCTCCATCTCATTGTTGCCGGCTATCCGAGGTGGCCCGACGTTCCCATTGTCCAGGTGGGCCGACAGGACCTCCTTTGGCGTGTCGAAGTCATCGCATGGCAGTACTGTATTCTTGGACTAGGCAGTACATGAATGGAAGGGGTGCACGTGGAAGCGCAGACCGTACTAGTTGCCGGGGCGACGGGGTATATGGGTAGGTACCTGGTGCGTGAGCTCCATCAACGCGGCTATCGGGTGAGAGCGCTGGTGCGTTCACGCGATCGGGCGGAGGGCTCGGGGGCGTTCGGAGCTCCATCTCTAAGCGGCCTGGTAGACGAGTGGGTGATCGGAGACATCGGCGATCGCAGTACGATTCCAGATTTGTGTCACGGTGTGCACCGGGTGGTTTCAGCGTTGGGTGTGACGAGGCAACACGCTGACCCCTGGGACATCGATTTTCAAGCAAACTTGCGTCTGCTGCAGTTGGCGGAGCTGGACTCGGTGTCGTCGTTTCTGTTTGTCAACGTCATGCATGTCCACGAGGGCACCTCGATGGTGATGCGGTCGAAGGCGGCGTTCGTGGAGGCGCTGCGGCGGAGCGAGGCGGCTTCGCAGATCGTCAATCCCTCGGGGTACTTCTCGGACGCTTCCGAGTTCCTCGACATGGCCCGTCGCGGCCTTGCGTTCGGCCTCGGTGCCGGAACTGCGCGACTGAACCCGATCCACGGCGCCGACCTCGCAGCCTTCTGTGTCGACCGACTCGGGGACGAGTCCGGTGAGTGGAATGTCGGTGGCCCGGACATCTACAGGTATCGCGACATCGTGGACTTGGCGTTCGCCGCGGTGGACAAGCGGCCCCGAATGGTCTCGGTCCCTGCCGGATTCGTCCGGCCTGTCATCTGGACCGCGGATCGCCTGGGGCCGCGCCCGTCGTCGCTGGCTCGATTCTTCATCGAAGGGCTCCAACGTGAGTCGGTGGGCGAGCGGACTGGCACTCACCGTCTCTCCGACTACTTCCGCGACCTCGTGTCAGCGGATCAGGAATCGTAAGTGACCCTTCGCGCAGCGCATGACACTGCCAAGCCCTCACTCTGAGTAGTGCTGAGCCGTGCCTCGGGTGGTGAGGCACTATCGCCTTCACACGATTGGAGCTGCGGAACAGGACATTTTCGCGGAGAAACTTTCGCGGGGATAAACGAATCGATCCTGGTCGAACCCATGAGGGGAAACATGACTATCTTCTTCGACATCATGCTCGTACTCTGCGTCGTCTCCATAATAGTGTTTTCTGGATACGTCCTTTATCGCTTGGTGACAGACGAATCGAACCTGCGATAGCCAGTCGCTTCGACGTGTGGGTGCAGCGGGGGCCGATCGTCCTATAGATCCGCACCATCGCAATGGATTTCAGGGCGAGCCTCGCACGCAAGATGTGATATTCGCGAGTTTCGCCTGAATATAGGCACGCAGCACTTCTTTCTGTGCGATCTTCCCTGTCTTTGGTCGAATTCTATGAAGCGGCTCGGTTGTTGGCATCGTGCGGGCGGCACGCGGCCGGTCTCCGGATGCGCGTTCCTGCGCAATTCACGGTCGATCGGCGATGATCATACGATCACTCTCGTTCAAGTAGGGTCGTGACTTTCAGGACCGAGCGAACATCAGTTCATCCGTAGCGGAGGATCGATTTTTCGTCCGGCCTGGTCAGGCAGTGCGTTTTCGCCACGGGATAGAGCTCGGCGGACAGGACGGTGGTGAACGCGGCCGCCGATGCGCTGTGCCCTTCGAGACGCGATTTGACGGTGTTCTTGCCTTCGGTCATCAGCGCATGAAGATCAGCGGACTCGCTACGAGGGACGTTGATTGCGCCCATCAACTTCGGGGACGCCAACGGCTCGAGCAACCGGCACATGCGATGACCAGTCGTCGGAGGAGTCGGACTTCGAGTCCGACGCCTGGCCGTTCGGCGTGCCAGTCCGGCAGATCCCATTGCAAGACGGTGCGCACCAGTTTGACGTTGCCGGAGGACGCCCAGATCCGCAGGTCCATCAAGTCCTTGTCCTTGACGGCCGCGGAGTAGGGGTAACCGCGCATGAGCATTGCGGTTTTCCGTTCCAGTAGCCGGCGCTGCTGGTGTCGTCCATCGGCATGGCCCGGACCATCCCTCTGCTCGTCGTTTGCCGCGTCAACCGACGTGGACGTGTGGCCGTCGGGACTGGTCGGGTTCGGCTCGGCGGAGAACCTCTCGGGTCACGGGAGCGGTTTCGCCCTCACCGATGAAGAGGAATCGGAGCAGGTACATGATCGGGTTTCCCTCGGTCCACTCGAAGTAGACGTCGGGAATCACGCCGGTGATGTCTCTCGTCCGCAGGAGAACCGCCGCAATGGTGTTGGGGACGGCAGGGCTGTCGACCCAGAGGATCCGGTGCTCACCGCGCTGTCGTCCGTGGACGAGAAGATCGGTGCTGAATTCGGAGGAGTCTGTGACGTTGACTTCGATGAAGATGATCGACTCCGCCTCCGGGATGTTGCTTTCGGCGCGCTGCTGCGATTCCTTCTGCCGATACTCGTCCTCGTCGAGACGATCGACGTCGTGCGCCACCATCGCGAGGTAACCCTTCTCGGCTGCCTCGGCGATGAATCGCAGTGCAGTCTCGTCGAATTCGACGGAGGTTGCCCGTAGTTCGAAGGCTCGCGAGATCCGGGAAAGGAAGGACACCACCATGATCGCGGCGATGAAAAACGACGCCACTTTCACACCGTCTGGACGTTCGAAGATGTTCGCGATCGTCGTGTAGACGAACAAAACTGCGACAAAACTGAACCCTACGAACAGTTTTCGCTGACCGTGCTTGCGAGCGGACAGGGCAACGGCGACGGTCGCCGACGAGATGAGCACGAGGACACCGGTTGCGTACGCGGAACTCTGAGCGTCGACACCGGCGTCGAAGTAGATCGTGACGGTGATGGCGATGACGCTGAACACGAGGACCAGCGGACGCACGGCGCGGGCCCACGACGGCGCCATGCCGTAGCGGGGGAGATACCTCGGAACAAGATTGAGCAACCCTGCCATTGCCGACGCACCGGCAAACCAAAGGATCAGGATCGTGCTGAGATCGTAGACGGTTCCGAAGATCTCACCCAGATAGTCGTGCGCGAGGAAGGCAAGCGCGCGACCGTTGGCAGCGCCTCCGGGTTGGAACTCGTTTTCTGGGATCAGGATGGTGGTGACCAGGCTCGACGTCAGCAGGAATCCACTCATGATCAGCGCCGCAGTGGTGAGCAGGCGCCGTGCGCCTTTGATGCGGCCACGTGGATTCTGTTCGGTGTCGTGCGGATCGCCCTTGATCTGCGGCATGACCGCGACGCCGGTTTCGAAGCCGGACAGACCGAGAGCCAACTTCGGGAAGACGATCAGCGCGATCAGGATCATCATCGCCGGGTTTCCGTGCTCGGTGGTCATGGCGCGCGTCCAGTCGGTGACCAACGACGGCGCGGTCGCGATGTGCCACAAACCTACGGAGATGACCACCACGTTCAAGGCGAGGTAGACGGCGACCAATCCGACAGCGATACCGATAGCTTCGGTGAATCCGCGGAGGAATACCGCGGCGAGGAGCGCGAGCAGAACAAGGGTGACGGCGACGGTGTGTCCGGAGAGAAAGGTTGGAGCAAAAGGATTCTCGACGAGGTGCGCCGTGGCATCGGCGGCCGAGAGCGTCATAGTGATGAGGAAATCGGTGGCCGCGAATCCGAGAAGCACGAGAACGAAGATCTTGCCGCGCCACTTGGGTAGCAGCTTCTCGAGCATGGCGATCGACCCCTCGCCATGCGGACTCTCGCGAGCCACTCGCCGGTAGACCGGGAGCGCACCGAACAGCGTCAGCAGAATCAACACGACTGTCGCGATGGGAGCCAACGTGCCGGCCGCCAGTGCCGCGATACCGGGTTGGTAACCGAGAGTGGAGAAGTAATCGACACCCGTCAGGCACATCACCTTCCACCACGGGTGGCGCTTCTCCTTCTTCGGCGCCATCCGGTGTGGCCCCAGATGTCCGGCGGGTTCCTCGGTGATGTCCGCGAGCAGCCAGGCCTCGGTGCGTTGTTTCACAGACGGAGCCCTGTTGTCGGCCGGAACCTCGTTGTCGGCTGCGGTCACCACGGCGTCACGGCTTCAGATAGACATCGTTGAGCGTGACCGTCCGCAGGTTCCGGCTTCGGATGATGTCCACCAGTTGCGGATACACGTGGGTCACGGGCAGATAGTTGAGGTGTCCGATCACTATGGCCCCCGGATTGAAGTACTGGTTCGCCATCTGCAGGATGTACTCCTCGGTGATCAACGAAGAATCCGACAGCGACCCGTACCAGAGGGTGGGTACGGTGTAGCCGACGCTCGCGGCCACGGAATCGACTGTCGCGTTGTGCCTTCCATACGGCGGCCGAAAGTACGGCGCCGCATCCACGCCGTAGGTGTTGCGCAGGAACGTGCCGTTCTTCGTCAGCTCGTCGGCGATCTGCTGCTTCGACACTGACGTCAGATCCGGGTGCGAGTAGGTGTGATTGCCGAGCTGAATTTGTCCGCTCTCGACAAGAGGTCTTAGAAGTCCGGCGTTTTCGGTCCACGAGTTGTATTGCCCGTTGACGAAGTACGTCAAACGGATGCCGGTGTCTTTTGCGAACTGTGTGTAGAGGCGCACGACTTCGGAGCTGGCCCCGTCGTCAACCGTCAGGGCCAACAGATCCCCGCCGCCGGGCAGGGCGGTCAACGATCCGCCGGCGGGCAGCGGCACCCGGGCAGACTGCGGTGGAGGCGGCAGCAAGGCAGGCGGGAGATTCGGAACAGCGGCAGGGTCTGCTGGCTCGTCGGCTGCGGCGACCGCCGTCCCGACCGAACGTGACGAACAAGCGGTTCCCATGGTCACTGCGGCGGTTCCGGTCAGAGTTGCTGCTGCGAGGGCACTGAGGAAGCGTCGGCGGTCCACAGGGCGGAGCCTAGAGCAGATTCGCCCAATTCGGACTTCATTCTCAGCGTTCTTTCAGCGAATGACCAGCCGTGTCCGGTATCGACAGGTTCTACTCAGGAACGGTGGATAGCGTGTCGGCCGTGGAACCGCGACCTCGACACTCGGCAACCAGGCACAGGCGTAGGCGTCAACCGCAGCGGTCGACGCTCTCGGTGGGGCGCAAGCTGGCGGCGGCGTCCCTGTCGACGACGATTCTGGTGGGCGTCGGAATCGGCTGGTACGTGCAGTCGGATCTCACGTCGGGGCTGTACCGATCGGACGCGCTCTCCGTCCTCGGCGACGACGCCGGAAGTTCACTCGACGGGGATACCAACATCTTGTTGATCGGGCTCGACAGTCGCAAGGCGATGGACGGCAGCGATCTGCCGGCAGAGTTCGTC
Source organism: Rhodococcus sp. AQ5-07 (assembly GCF_009707305.1). NCBI lineage: Bacteria > Bacillati > Actinomycetota > Actinomycetes > Mycobacteriales > Nocardiaceae > Rhodococcus > Rhodococcus sp. AQ5-07. The sequence continues at coordinate 5,485,810 of NZ_CP046099.1, forward strand.
ACCGACAAGTTACATGCAGGGGACAGTGATGTGGGTGGGTACAACACGAACACGCTTATCCTGCTCCATGTTCCGGGCGATGGTGGCAAGGCCAGTGCAGTGGCGATTCCACGCGACGATTACGTCTCTGTACCCGGCTATGGAATGGCCAAGATCAAGGAAGCCTACGGAATGGCGAAGGCTGATGCGGACGCCAAACTCGTAGCGGACGGTGTGACGGATCCTGCTGCACGAGAACAACAAGCGCGTGAAGTCGGTAGGCGGTCGACACTGACCACCGTGCAGAATCTGCTCAAGGTTCCGATCGATCACTTTGCCGAAGTTAACCTGATGGGCTTCTATGACGTCGTCTCGGCTATCGGTCCTGTTCAGGTGTGCCTCAACAATCCGGTGCAGGATGACTTCTCGGGCGCCAACTTCCCGGCGGGGGTTCAGACTCTCGATGCGTCACAGGCACTTTCGTTTGTCCGTCAACGCCACGGCCTGGACAACGGGGACTTGGATCGCACCCACCGGCAGCAGGCTTTCATCAGCGCGGTGATCGCCAACTTGAAGGGCTCCGGCGTCATCGGAAACATTCCGAAGATGACGGCACTGGCCGACGTGGTGAAGAAGGACGTGGTGATCGATTCCGCCATGGATCCCGTCCGATTCGCTTCTCAGGCAAGCGCTCTCGCGGGTGGGAACATCGACTTCTACACCCTGCCCATCGAGGGATACGAGACCGTCGACGGCCAGGACGTCAACATGGTCGATCCGGCGCGTCTGCGTAGCGAAGTGTCGCGGATCTTCGCGGGAGGTGACTCGGCATCTGCACCTGCGATGGACACCGCGATCTCGACCGGGAACGAAGTTGTGGACATCCGCAACGGAACCGCGACGGACGGGTTGGGCGCCGCGTTGGCAGCGGCGATGAAAGCGTCGGGAGTCGAAGTCGGAGAGGTGAGCACCGCAGCTGCGACGGCAAAGTCGGTGGTCAGCTATGGAGTCGGCGCCAAAGTCGTCGCAGAGGCGCTGGCCGAGCAGTTGGGCGTGGCCGCAGTGCCGAACGAGCAGGCAGCGGCCGAATCAGTGTCTGTACTGATCGGTGAGGACAATGCGCAGACCGTGTTCTCGGCCGCTCCGGCGCAGTCGGACTCCTCGGTATCCGCCGGCACAGTTCCCGACACGGGAGCGCAGGGATCACCTATCCGAGCGGACGCGAATGGCGGCATTCCCTGTGTGGACTAACTCTCAGGTAATTCGCACGAAACTCACGCTGACTTCTTCGATCTGCGGGTCTACATTGGAGAAGTCGAACTCAGTCGGGTACTTCACCTTTGGGGTACCTGACTGAGATTGCGTAGTTGAAAGGATCACCGACATGGCTACAACAGCAGCGGTACAGAATCCGACACGCTCACGTGCCAGGACCATGTCCTTGTCCGAGTACGTGGCAGAGCATCCGGCGCAGCGCGTTTTCCCGCCCACGAGTGAGCGGGCGGCCAGGATGGCGATGCTCATCATGTTCGCCCTGATGGCCGTCACCCTCGTCGTACTGGTACTTGACGAGGCAGGAATCTTCGGATGAAGGCAGCGGTCTTCGGCTGAGCCCGACCTTTAGTTACTCTTGAGTAATGACTGAACAGAAGAGCTGGAATGCGTTCACCGTCGAGCGCGAAGACAACTTTGCCCAGGTGACGCTGATCGGGCCGAGCAAGGGCAACGCGATGGGGCCGGATTTCTGGAATGAACTCCCCGAAATCTTCGCCGACCTCGACGCCGATCCCGAGGTGCGTGCAATCGTCATCGCCGGTTCCGGCAAGCACTTCTCGTTCGGCCTGGACCTGCCGGCGATGAGCGGTGAATTCGGTGCCGTCCTCGCGGACAAGGCTCAGGCAGGCCCGCGCACCAAGTTCCACGACATGATCAAGCGCATGCAGTCGGGCATCAATGCCGTCGCAGACTGCCGCAAGCCCGTCGTTGCAGCTGTTCAGGGCTGGTGCATCGGCGGCGGCGTCGACCTCATCACGGCGGCGGACATCCGCTACGCAAGTGCCGATGCCAAGTTCAGCATCCGCGAGGTCAAGGTCGCGATCGTCGCAGACATGGGCAGCCTCGCGCGTCTGCCCGCGATCATCGGTGACGGACACCTGCGTGAATTGGCTCTGACCGGCAAGGACATCGACGCAGCGCGCGCCGAGAAGATCGGTCTCGTCAACGACGTTTTCGAAGATGCCGACGCGGTACTGGCCGCGGCGCGCGCGACCGCCAAGGAGATTGCGCTCAATCCGCCGCTCGTGGTCCACGGGATCAAGGACGTGCTCGATCACACCCGCAGCGCGAGCGTGAACGACAGCCTTCGCTACGTCGCAGCCTGGAACGCGGCGTTCCTGCCGTCGCAGGATCTGACCGAGGCCATCACCGCCGTCTTCCAGAAGCGCCCGCCGGTCTTCCAGGGTGAGTAGAAACTGCAAGGGTGAGTAAAAACAGCACAAAAATCCCCGCACATCTTCCGATGTGCGGGGATTTTCGTAAGGCCTGAGAACTCGAGCTCAGTGACCGCCGTTGGCAGCGAGACGCTTGATCGAAGCCTCGATCTCGGCCTCTGCCTCGGCGCGGCCGACCCAGTTGGCTGCCTCGACGTGCTTGTTCGGCTCGAGGTCCTTGTAGTGGACGAAGAAGTGCTTGATCGCATCGAGCTCGAACTGTGAGATGTCACCCAGATCCTGGATGTGATCCCAGCGGGGGTCACCGGCCGGAACGCAGAGGACCTTGTCGTCTCCGCCGGCCTCGTCGACCATCTTGAACATCGCGACTGCGCGAGCCTCGACGATGACGCCGGGGAAGACCGACTCGGGGAGCAGGACCATGGCGTCGAGCGGATCGCCGTCCTCACCCAGGGTGTTTTCGATGAAGCCGTAGTCGGCCGGGTAGCCGAAAGCTGTGTAGAGGTAGCGATCGAGTTTGACGCGACCGGTTACGTGGTCGACCTCGTACTTGTTGCGCTGACCCTTGGGGATCTCGATGGTGACGTCGAACTCCACGCCGATTCCTCGCTGTCGTGTCGGTAATGATTCGTCGGAAGGATATCGGGTCAAGGATAAGGTTGCCTGACCACCCAGTAGGCAGAGCACAGACGGAGGGGCGTTGGCGGGCCAAGGAAAGAAGAAGATCGGCTCGTTGGAAGAGAGTCGACGGCGTAACTTCCGCATCCTTCTGGCGGTCGGTGCAGTGGTTGTACTGGCCGTCGCCGGAGTTGTCGTCGTGAAACTCGGTACGTCGAACGACACAGCCGGCAGCGCGACTGTGACTACGTCGCCGCAGCCTGCGCTCGTGACGCCGTCACCTCAGGTGGTGCCCGTCCCGACGGACGCACCGATCCCGAGCGCGTCGGGAATCGCAGCGGCGATCGGCCCGGCTGTGGCCAACCCGGATCTGGGGAAGTTCACCGGAGTAGTCGCTGATGCGCTCACCGGAAACATTCTGTGGAGCGCAGACCCGTCGACGCCGATGACGCCTGCGTCCACGACGAAGGTGCTCACCGCATCGGCGGCATTGCTGAAGTTGCCGCTCGACCACAGGCTGTCCACGACAGTGGTGCCTGGAACGAGCCCCGGGCAGGTCGTTCTGGTCGGCGGCGGTGACCCGACGCTGACGGCGACGCCGAAGGGGCAGAGCGGGTACTACGCCAACGCAGCGCACATCGCGGATCTCGTCGACCAGATCAAGGCTGCCGGTACGCCGGTGACCAGCGTCGTGGTGGACTCGAGCTTGTTCAAGGGCGACAACATGGCCACCGGATGGTTCCCCGCTGACATCGCGGCCGGTTACATCACCCCGATCGAATCGGTGATGATCGAAGGCGGTCGGTACGACGGCACTCAAGACGAGTCGCCGCGTTCGGAAACGCCCGCGTTGGACGCGGGCAAGGTGCTCGCTCAGGCCCTCGGTGTCGATCCCGCCAACGTGAGTCTCGGCGCGGCGCCTGCCGGTGCCAAGCCGATCGCCACCGTGCAGTCGGCGCCGCTGAGCGACCGGCTGCTGCAGATGATGGAACATTCCGACAACGTGCTCGCCGAGACCATCGGGCGTGAGGTCGCGATTGCCTCCGGAATCGAAGCCTCGTTCACCGGAGCCGTCGACGCGACCGGCAAGACCTTGCAGGCCGCCGGGTTCGACTACACCGGGGTTTCGCTGCACGATTCCAGCGGACTTTCCGTCGACGATCTCATTCCCGCTCAGGTACTCGATCGCGTCATGACGGCGGCGGCCGGTGACGGTGATCCGAAACTGCGTCCGCTGCTGGACTACCTTCCGGTGGCCGGCGGAACAGGAAGTTTGTCCGACCGCTACGCGTCCGGAAACCGAACCGGTGCGGGTTGGGTACGGGCCAAGACGGGAACTCTCTCGACGGCCAGCGCGTTGTCAGGGTTCGTGGTCGATCAGAACGGGCGAGTGCTCACCTTCGCACTGATGTCCAATGACCGGCCGCCAGAAGTGAGCCGTCCTGCCCTGGACGCGATTGCCGGAGCATTGAGGAATTGCGGGTGCCAATAGTGGCCGAAAAGACTCCACAAGATGATGAAGCCTCGGCTCCGCTCGGTGGTGCCGTCGACTGGAGTCTTGCCGCCAAAGCCGGGATAAAACTGGCGCGCGGCGGCCCCGCGATGTCTCGCTACACGGCCGAGACGGCAACCGCAGAACTCGCCGAAGCGTCCAAGCGCGCAGAACTGCCAGTTCGTGAAGTGACCGGTTTGGCCGACGGTCTACCGGTCCCGGCCGCTGACGTGCTGGACCGGGCCGGGTGGATCACGGCGGCCTCGCGGTCGATGGCGCATCTCACCGGCGCCGACCCTGACGGCAGTGGCAATCTCATCGTCGGAAAGCCGGCGGGCTTGCAGGCCGGCGCCATGCTGGCGTACCTGTCTTCGGCGATCCTCGGGCAGTACGACCCGTTCACCGGCGAGCACGGCACCCTGCTTCTGGTCACACCGAACATCGTCTCCGTCGAACGGTCCCTTCGGCTGAACCCGAGTGACTTCCGGTTGTGGGTCTGCCTGCACGAGGTCACTCACCGGGTTCAGTTCTCGTCCTCACCGTGGCTAGCGGAGTACATGAAGGAATCCGTCGAAACGCTCGGAGCGACGGTGGACGAGTCGATGACCGACGTTGTCGGGCGCCTTGCTGCAGAGCTGCGCTCGCGGAAGGAACCCGACTCCAGTGACGGTGCGACGGCGGGCGGGATCATCGGCCTGCTGCGTGCTTCGCAGGCGGAACCCCAGCGTGACGCGCTGGATCGGATGCTCGTACTCGGCACTCTCCTCGAAGGGCATGCAGACCACGTGATGGACGCCGTCGGCCCCGCCGTGGTGCCGTCGGTGGCAACTATCCGCGCGGCCTTCGACAAGCGTCGGCAGCGCAAGTCCAACCCCGTGCAGCGGATCATCAAGATGCTTCTCGGCATGGACGCCAAGATGGCGCAGTACGTACGCGGCAAGGCCTTCGTCGACGCGGTAGTTCTCAAGGTCGGCATGGAGCAGTTCAACACCATCTGGACCGGGCCCGAGACCTTGCCGTTGCTCGACGAGATCGACAATCCCGACGCGTGGGTAAAGCGCGTTCTCGGCTAGATGCTGCTGCCTGAGACGCCTGCCCTCCTGGCGCTGCGACAGGCCGTGCGGGCGTGGACGGTCGTATTCGAGCCACGACGCCGTGTGGTCGTCGCACTGTCCGGGGGAGCCGATTCGTTGGCGCTGACCGCAGCAGCCGTGGCGGAAACCGATTCCGTCGACGCGTTGATCGTGGACCATCGGTTACAAGATGGTTCTGATGCCGTCGCACGCTCGGCCGCAGACCAGGCGCTGGCGCTGGGTTGCCGGACCGCGACGGTGCTGACCGTCGACGTAGCCGAAGGTGGGAGTCTCGAAGCCGCCGCGCGTGAGGCTCGGTACAGCGCTCTGCGCGACACCAGGACTGACCTCCCGGTTCTGCTCGGACACACGCTCGACGATCAAGCAGAGACCGTCCTTCTCGGACTGTCCCGCGGGTCCGGTGGGCGATCGATTCAGGGTATGGCTGCATTCGACGCCCCCTGGGGACGGCCGCTACTCGGCATCCGTCGATCGGTGACCAGGGCGGCCTGCGTCGACCTGGGCTTCACGCCGTGGGAGGACCCGCACAACAACAATCCCGAGTTCACTCGCGTGCGTCTGCGGCACGAGGCGTTGCCGCTGCTCGAAGAAATTCTCGGCGGGGGAGTTGCCGAGGCGTTGGCCCGAACCGCGACGCAGTTGCGTGAGGACGGCGAGGCGCTCGACGAGTACGCCGAGGCCCTACTTCTACGGGCTGTCGTCGACGGGAAAGTGGAAGTGGACACACTTGCCGAAGCGCCCACCGCAATCCGCCGACGCGCTCTGCGAGCCTGGCTGCTTCAGGGCGGCGCAAAAGCATTGACGGACAAACAGTTACGGGCGGTCGACGCCCTGGTGATCGACTGGCGGGGGCAAGGCGGCGTCGCGATCGGGGGCGGAACACCGGAGGCGAGGTTGGTGGCGGCCCGGCGACGTGGCAGGCTGATCCTCGGATTCGAAGACCGACGAAGGGTTTGACGCGTGTACGAGGGCGACATCGCATCGGTACTGATCTCCGAAGAACAGATCCGTGCACGAACGGCGGAACTGGCTGAGGAAATCGCCAAGCGTTACCCGGCAGGCGCCCCCGAAGGGGATCTCCTGCTGATCGGCGTCCTCAAGGGAGCGGTCTTCTTCATGACCGACTTCGCCCGCGCCCTGCCGATCCCGTCGCAGATGGAATTCATGGCCGTGAGCTCCTACGGATCCTCGACCTCGTCTTCGGGCGTCGTCCGCATCCTCAAGGACCTCGACAAGGACATCGCCGGTCGCCACGTGCTGATCGTCGAGGACATCATCGACTCGGGCCTGACGTTGTCGTGGTTGATGCGCAACCTCAAGACGCGCAATCCCGCTTCGCTCGAGGTCGTCACCCTGCTCCGCAAGCCGGACGCCGTCAAGATCGACGTCGACGTCCGCGACGTGGGCTTCGACATCCCCAACGAGTTCGTCGTCGGTTACGGCCTCGACTACGCCGAGCGGTACCGCGATCTGCCGTACATCGGCACCCTGGACCCTGAGGTCTACGGCGGCTGAGCCTGCTCGCGCCTGGAGTGCGGCTCAGGCGCGGACCCTGGGCAAGACATCGTCGTGCTCCAAATGGTTTCGTGTCGGGGCGCTGAGCGGTTCGTTCCAGTTTTGTGTTGGGATCGGGATGGATTTGATTTCCGAGTTGTGAACTGACGTGGATAACGCAGCTGCATCCCTGCGTGGCATACCAAATTGCTGTGAAGTGGTTCAATTCGCAGATCAGCGAATGGTGTCCCGGCGATTTCCGTTGAGGCATCTCGAAGTTCCTGCTGACGTGTCCACGGCTACGGCTACGGCCACAGACTCGAAGCATGGCGATGTCACGTGTCTCCGACAAGTAGCCGCGATGCTTGAACGTACCCATAAAACACGCAAATTCCGCGTCGACGGATTGATCTCTCGATCAATCGCCGATGGTAGGCGTAGCGATGCGCTTTCGACGGCTCCTCATATTTTGGCCGTGCTGGCAAGTTCATCGACGGCGTACGGCTGAAGTCGGGGTACTCGCCGACTAGGTGCTGCGGTTAGGTGAGTTTCGTTCTGGAAAAGGCGAGGTAGTAGGTCCAAGGCTCGTCCTTTGTTCCGATAGGGTGGCGCTCGATCTCCAAAACTGGACGGTTTGTCGGTATCACTCTCTATTCTGATTGAACTAACGAAATCCGTTTCAGCGGACCGGTCCCGAACGCGTTGCATTCAAGATTTATGGATGGGACAGATTCGCTAATTTTGGCAATTTCCAACCACACCCACCAGTGTGATCGGTTCTATCCAGGAATGAAGGAGCACGACGATGTCCGAGCCATCTGACCAGATACCCGCGGGCTGGTACCCAGATCCAGCGGGCGGTCAACGTTACTGGGATGGGACAAAGTGGCTACCCCTGCCTGCGCCGGATTCGAAGGACTCGCCCACATCGCGAAAGCGGCCACCGAAGAAGGTTTTGATAGCGGCGCTGGCGATTGTTCTTCTCGCGGCGGTCGGCGGGACAGTCTGGAAACTGTCCCATGATTCCAACGTGAAGGCTGAGCGGGATGCAGCGGCAGCGGCGGTTCAGTTGGCGGCCGATGAAGAAGCTGCCCGCGTTGCCGCCGAAAAATCCGCTCAGGAGAGTAAGGATGCTAGCGAACGCGCCCGACGTATCTTGGCGGTGACCAATATTGAAAGCAGCGTCAAGACAATGGCTGAGGATCACGTTACGAAAGGGTTTATGGACGGTCCGATTATTTCGGTGTCCTGTTCCCCTGTCGGGGGTGGTTCGACTGATGACCTATCTGAAAAAACCACGGTCTTTGAGTGCTTCGCAGCCAACGAGAATAAGGGCGACGGCATGATGAGTGGATACAAGTACCACGCGACGATGAACTGGAGTTCTGGAGAGTTCACCTACGGACTTGGGAAGCCCTGATTCGTAAGGCATCGAATCCCTTGGACGCTTACCGTCGAAGAGATGCTGCAATCGAGTTCACGGGCGGTAGGTAGTTATCTAGCTCAGCTTCGTTTGGTTTCAAGGTTGATGGCTGACTTTGACCTACGCAGGGAGCTGGCAAGGTAACCATCCTCGTAGAGGGTGCGATCGGGTCCTCGGCGATTCGTGAAAACGAAAAGACTTCCGCGAGTGACGGGGCAGCCTGGCGGCAAACTGTGCGAGTGCGAGTGAGAACCTTGAGGCGCATCGGTGCTGTACCGCCGTCTCGATGCTGGTATCGGGTGCGGTCGTGCAGAACTCACGACCGCACCGCGTCGATTGCGCAAGCGAGTTGCCTTCAGAGCGTCAGCAGCTTCTTCTGGACTTTGCCCATAGCGTTGCGGGGCAAGCTGTCCACCAGACAAACCTGACGAGGGCGCTTGTGGATCGACAGCGATTCGGCGACGAAGTCCGAAACCACCGCGCAGTCGGCTACATCTCCGACGATGAATGCGACTATGCGCTGGCCGAGATCGTCGTCCGGCACACCGACGACGGCGGCCTCGCGAACACCGGGGTATGCCAGAAGTGCCTGTTCCACCTCGCCTGCACCGATGCGGTATCCACCGGACTTGATCATGTCGACCGACTCGCGGCCGACGATGCGGTGGAATCCGCTGTCGTCGATCACCGCGATGTCGCCGGTGCGGAACCAGCCGTCCTCGGTTATGGATTCCGCTGTCTTCGAGGGGTTCCCGAGGTACTCGTCGAAGAGCACGGCTCCCGCAACTTCCAGTTGCCCAAGCTGCTCTCCGTCGTGCGCCGACAATTCGCCGTTCTCGCCGCGCAACCTCGTCCTGACTCCGGGAACAGCGTGCCCGACCCAACCCGGGCGACGTTCGCCGTCGTGCGTCGTGCTGACGGTGATGAGGGTTTCACTCATGCCGTAGCGCTCGACGGGAGCCAATCCGGTCAGCGATTTCATCCGCTCGAACAATGGAACCGGAAGTGGTGCACTTCCGGACACGAGCAAGCGCGCGGATCGCAATGCTGCTGCCGCCGAGGGCTCACCGCACACGCGTGACCAGACGGTCGGAACACCGAAGTACAACGAGCCACCCGCTGCGGCATACGAATCCGGAGTTGGTCTGACGGTATGAATCAGCGGTGAACCGACGCGCAATGCGCCCAACACGCCGAGAATCAACCCATGGACGTGGAAGAGGGGCAGTCCGTGGACGAGTGTGTCCTCCGGAGTCCAATTCCACACGTGGGCAAGTGCGTCGAGATCTACTGCGATCGCTGCTCGCGAGAGGACGACGCCTTTCGGCGCTCCGGTGGTTCCTGAGGTGTACATGATCAGTGCGGTAGCTGCCGCGCTCGGTTCGGGATAGGACGTCGCAGATCGCGCGTGGATATCGATGGGAATCAACGGGATACTCGAATCCGACGGTCCGTCTCCGAGTATCAGTTCGGCCTGGGAATCGGCGATGATGTGCTGACGTTCGAGCGGGCCGGAGTCCGGTGGGATCGGGACCACGGCAACACCGGCGATCAGCGCGCCAGCGACGGCGACCACTGTCTCGAGGCCGGCGGCGGCTTGTACTGCCACTCGCTGTGCACCGTGGATTCGATCGGCGACCGCGGTGGCGGCGGCCAACAAGTCGGCGCGAGAGAGGGTCGCGCCTTCGCCGAAACTGACCGCCGCTCCGTGATCGTCGAAGATGCGGGGGTCGAGGGAGCGCAGAAGTGTGGATTCGCTGTTCATCGCGAGTTCCCTTTCTTTGAGCGAAGATTCAGACGGACCAGGGAACAACGAACAGCAACCAGGCGAGAATCGGCGTCACCACCATGATGGTCATGCCCCACCGCATCGTCAGCCCGAACACCACGTCGCGTTCTTCCGGAGCGGCGTTCGCCACCACCAGCGCGCCGTTGGTCGAGAACGGACTGCAATCGACCAGAGACGAGGAGATTGCCAGTGCGATAACCAGGCCGGTTGCATTGACCTGGCCGGTCATGAGGAAGGGAATTGCCAAAGGGATTAGTGCGCCGAGGATTCCCGTGGTGGATGCAAACGCCGACACGATCGCGCCGATCAAGCAGATCAAGAAGGCCGCGAGAAGTGGAATGCCCACGTGTGCAACCGAATCCCCGAGCCACTGGACGGTGTTTTGGTTCTGCAATAGGGCCACGTATGTGACGATTCCGCCGATGAGGAGGACGGTGCCCCAGCTGATCTTGTCGACGGCTCCGCGGGCGGAGGCCGGGAAGATCAGGGTGAGAAGTACCGCGACGGTCAGTGCGGTGAATCCGACGTCGAGGTCGAAGACCAAGGCGCCGAGTGCAAGTGATGCCAGCCCGAGCAGGGTGAGTCGCCGCTCGAGATTGAGTGCTCCCTCGTGCGGAGCGGTCCCACCCGAGGACTTGCCGCCACCCTTCGAGCTGTCGCCGGAACCCGAACCGGTGATGGTGTCGCCACCGCCCGACGCGTTGCCGACTGCGCTGACGAGCACGCGCTCCGAGGCGCCGCGTGCAATCAATGCGCGACCGCCGAACGAGACGTACGCGATTGCGGCAACAACGGCCGCGGCTGCGAAGGTCGAGACGAACAGCAAGGCCGGGCTGGACGGGAGGCCGTTCTGGCGCATGACGTCGTTGGTGATCACACCGAAGATTCCGATAGGGGAGAAGCTGCCCGCCGTTGCGCCTTGGACGACCATGAAGCCCATCAGCATGGGGTGGATCCGGTAGCGGGTGGCGAAGCCCATCGCCACGGGCGCGATGATGGCAACGGCAGCGGGACTGACCGCGCCCATGGCGGTGACGGCCGCGCACACCGCGAACATCGCCCACGGCACGAGGGCCACTCGTCCTCTGACCGCACGGACCGCCGCGTGAATGATCCAATCGACCGTGCCGTTGTTTCTGGCCAGCGCGAACAGGTAGGTGACGCCGACCAGGATGACGAAGAGGCTGGCCGGGAAGCCGTCGAGGATCTCGCTGGTATCGACAGTGAAGACCAGTGTTCCGACGACGAAGGCAGCCACCAGGGCAAGCGCACCCATGTTCACCGACCTCACGGTGGATATGACGAACACCAGGACAAGTACTGACAGGGCTATGACATTTGCCATCGAACTCTCAATCCGTTCGCGACCAGCTTGTGGTCTGCATCACTTGGAATTGGCCTAGCCTCTCTGCCACTGCTCCATTTGTCAAGTACACTCCGAGGCATGAATTCGACGTCATCGCCCGGCTCGCGCTCGGGCCTGCCCGGACGATTGAAGCGTCCGCGTCTGTATGAGCAGTTGGCCGAGCACATTTCGAATTTCATCGAGGCTCAAGGCCTTTCACCCGGCGATCGGCTTCCTCCCGAACGCAGCCTGGCTGCCGAACTCGGCGTGAGTCGAGCGTCGCTGGCTCAAGCGCTCGTGGCCCTCGAGATTCGGGGCAGAGTCGAAATCCAGCACGGTAACGGTGCGGTGATTCGCGAAGCTCCGACGCCCGACGCGGGTAGGTCTGCAGACTCGGGAGTGCGGTTGCAAGACCGAACCGTCGACGAACTGACTGCTGCCAGGGAAGCGATCATGGCCGGCCTGGCTCGGGCGGCGGCGTCGAATCCCAACGCTGCGCTTCGGGTCGCGATGTTGACCGACGACGGGACCGCGAGAAACTTCGCCGAGACATGGCGCTGCGTCAGGCACCTGGCCGGCGGCGGCTTATTGGCTGATCTCGACGACACCATCGCCAAGCAGGCGGACGTGCCCGAGTCCTCGGCGCGACTGTCTGCGCGACTCGATCAGCTCGCCCACCGGATCATCGACGGTGACCAATCGGGCGCCGCTGACGCTGTTGCGGGAATCCTCTCCGAAACGGCCTGACGAATAACGACGGACGAGCGTCGGAAAAGCGCACGATAACCACTATGAGCATGTTCGCTCACAGGAAACTGTGCTGCGACGTAGCCCGGGAACCTGATCGGCAATGCGCACGTTGAACACAGTGACGACCGTTCCAACCAAGCGGCACGGCCGCTGGCGGGCATCGATGGGGCCGATCGCGGTAACCTGCAGGTGTCCGGTTGGCAGCCGGAAGGCGACCTGGCAGACCCGCACTCTCGAAAGGACCGGCCACATCGGCCGACCTGTATGAACCGTAAGACTGTGTTCCGTAACGTGCTACTCGTAGCCGTCGTGCTGTTGGTGATCTATGCCTTCAGCTACTTCAGCAACGACACCCGCGACTTCAAGACCGTCGACACCTCGGTCGCGATATCCCAACTCGACGCCAAGAACGTTGAGTCGGCGCAGATCGACGACCGTGAGCAGCAGGTTCGTCTGTGGCTCAAGAACGGCAACGACGCCACCGACGGTAAGACGCAGATCCTGGCGAAGTACCCCGCGAGTGCGTCGGAGCAGATCTTCGACAAGGTCGAAGGCGCCGGAGCGGACAAGTTCAACACGACGGTCACTCAGGAGAGTTGGCTGACGTCGATCCTTCTGTTCGTGCTGCCGATGATCATTCTGTTCGGCATCTTCTTCTTCGTCATGAACCGGATGCAGGGCGGCGGTGGGCGCGGCGGAGTCATGGGATTCGGTAAGTCGAAGGCCAAGCAGCTCACCAAGGACATGCCGAAAACCACGTTCGCCGACGTCGCCGGTGCGGACGAGGCTGTCGAAGAGCTGTACGAGATCAAGGACTTCCTGCAGAACCCGGCTCGCTACCAGGCGCTCGGCGCCAAGATTCCGCGCGGTGTGCTGCTGTACGGCCCTCCCGGAACCGGTAAGACGCTGCTCGCTCGCGCTGTCGCAGGCGAAGCCGGCGTCCCGTTCTTCACTATCTCCGGTTCGGACTTCGTCGAGATGTTCGTCGGTGTCGGTGCTTCGCGTGTTCGCGACATGTTCGAGCAGGCCAAGCAGAACAGCCCCTGCATCATCTTCGTCGACGAGATCGACGCCGTCGGTCGTCAGCGCGGCGCAGGACTGGGCGGCGGGCACGACGAGCGCGAGCAGACGCTCAACCAGTTGCTCGTCGAGATGGACGGCTTCGGTGATCGCACCGGCATCATCTTGATCGCCGCAACCAACCGCCCCGACATCCTCGACCCAGCACTGCTGCGTCCGGGACGCTTCGATCGCCAGATTCCGGTCGGCGCCCCCGACCTCGCCGGCCGCCGCGCGATCCTGCGCGTGCACTCGCAGGGCAAGCCGATCGATCCCAACGCCGATCTCGAAGGCCTCGCCAAGCGGACCGTCGGAATGTCGGGTGCCGATCTTGCGAACGTCATCAACGAGGCTGCGTTGCTCACCGCACGCGAAAACGGGACCGTCATCACCGAAGCCTCGCTCGAGGAATCGGTGGACCGTGTTGTCGGTGGACCGCGGCGTAAGAGTCGCATCATCAGCGAGCACGAGAAGAAGATCACGGCGTACCACGAGGGCGGTCACACGCTGGCTGCTTGGGCAATGCCTGACATCGAGCCGGTCTACAAGGTCACGATCCTCGCTCGCGGTCGCACCGGCGGTCACGCGATGACCGTGCCCGAGGACGACAAGGGTTTGATGACGCGTTCCGAGATGATCGCTCGTCTCGTCATGGCAATGGGTGGACGCGCCGCCGAGGAGCTGGTGTTCCACGAGCCCACCACCGGAGCGTCGTCCGATATCGACATGGCGACCAAGATCGCACGCGCGATGGTCACCGAATACGGCATGAGTGCCAAGCTCGGCGCGGTTCGCTACGGACAGGAGGGCGGGGATCCGTTCCTCGGCCGTTCGATGGGCGTTCAGTCCGACTACTCGCACGAGATCGCCCGCGAAATCGACGAGGAGGTGCGCAACCTGATCGAGGCGGCGCACACCGAAGCGTGGGCAATCCTCAACGAGTACCGCGATGCGCTCGACCTCATCGCTACCGAACTGCTCGAGCGCGAGACGTTGACTCGCAAGGACCTCGAGAAGATCCTTGCCGGCGTCGAAAAGCGTCCGCGTATCACGGCTTTCAACGATTTCGGTGGGCGCACGCCTTCGGATCGTCCGCCGGTGAAGACTCCTCGTGAACTCGCGATCGAGCGTGGCGAAACGTGGCCGGAGCCCGCTGCTGCACCTGTTCTCGTCAAGGCAGGCGCACCCAACAGCGGTGCACCCAACGGCGGTGTCCCCAACAACGGTGGTCTCCCCAACAACGGCAACCAGGGACCCTCGAACGGCTACGCACAGCCCTCGTACCCGCAGCCGAGTGCTCCGCAGCAGACTCCGCAACCGGGAACACCCGACTACGGAGCGCCCGCCGGATGGTCGGCACCGGGTTGGCCTCCGCGTGAGAACCCGTCGCCGACGTACCCCGGGCAGCAGTCGGGTGGGTACACCGGTGGACAGAATCCGACCCCGCCGAACCTGTCGCAGGGCCAGTACGGTCAGCCCCAACACGGTCAGCCCCAGCCCGATCAGGGGCAGTACGGTCAGCCGCACCCGGGACAGCAGGCGTACCCCGAGCAGCCGCACCCCGGCCGCCGTTACCCCGCGCAGCCCGATTACCCGGTGCAGTACCCGGACGGTGGACCCTTCGCCGATCCGAACCGGGGAAACCCGACCGGCGAAAACCAGTGGCAGAGCCCCGCACCGGAACAGCCGCAGACTCCGCCGCCGCATCATTCGGCTGAGGACGACGGCCCGAGCACCGCTCGCTGGGACGGACCGGACGGATCCCGCTGACCTTGCGCCACTAGGCTCTGCGGCGGGGGACCTGTGAACAATTCTCGAGGAGAGTTCGGTTGTCGGTGAATGATGTGGCCAGTGAACTGGTGTCGCTCGGAACGGGCCGCCCGTTCGATCAGGCGCGGGCAGAGGCTGCCGTACGGGAATTGTTGATCGCGGTCGGTGAAGATCCGGAGCGCCCAGGCCTGCTCGATACGCCGGCCAGGGTTGCGCGCTCGTACAAGGAGATCTTCGCGGGTCTGTACTCCGAGCCCGACGACGCGTTGAACACAACTTTCGACGAGGGTCACCAGGAATTGGTGCTCGTGCGAGACATTCCGATGTTCTCGACGTGCGAGCACCACCTGGTGTCTTTCCATGGTGTTGCTCACGTTGGCTACATCCCGGGTAAGTCGGGCAAGGTCACCGGTTTGTCGAAGCTCGCGCGCGTCGTCGATCTGTACGCCAAGCGTCCGCAGGTTCAAGAACGCCTGACCAGTCAGATCGCGGATGCTTTGATGCGCAAGCTCGATCCGCGTGGAGCCATCGTCGTCATCGAAGCCGAGCACCTCTGCATGGCGATGCGCGGTATCCGCAAGCCTGGAGCCAGCACGACCACGTCTGCGGTTCGTGGGCTCCTGCAATCCAGCGCGGCCTCACGGTCCGAAGCGCTGGACCTCATCCTTCGTAAGTGAGCGAGATGTCCGCGGCTCCCGTTGCAGGTAGCGATCCGGCCCGGATGGTCGTGATGGGGATTCTGAACGTCACCGCCGATTCGTTTTCCGACGGCGGTCAATTTCTCGATCGTGACGCGGCGATCGCTCGCGGGCTCGAACTGCAACGCATAGGCGTCGACATCGTCGACGTCGGCGGCGAGTCGACGCGCCCCGGAGCCACCCGCGTCGATCCGAAACTCGAGGCGGACCGTATTGCCCCGGTGATCGAAGAACTCGTGGCAGCCGGAATTCGCGTCAGCGTCGACACGATGCGTGCTTCCGTGGCCGCCGCCGCGATCGAAGCGGGCGCAGGCATCGTCAACGACGTATCGGGCGGTCGCGCAGACCCCGACATGGCATCCGTTGTGGCTGACGCCGGAGTGCCCTGGATCCTCATGCATTGGCGCTCGGCCGGCGACTACGTCCATCGTGGCAGCGCCGATCACTACGACGACGTGGTCCGCGACGTCCGTGACGAACTGCTGTCGCAGGTCGATCTGGCGTTGAAAGCAGGGGTCGATTCGTCGTCGATCATCCTCGACCCCGGCCTCGGGTTCGCGAAGAACGCCGACCACAACTGGGCCCTGTTGCGTGCACTACCCGAGTTCAACGCGACCGGATTCCCGATACTGGTCGGCGCTTCCCGCAAGCGGTTCCTGGGGTCTCTGCTCAGCGATCCCGACGGCAATCCCCGTCCGCCTGGTGGCCGCGAGACTGCGACGGCCGTGGTCTCGGCCCTTGCAGCACGTGAGGGCGCCTGGGGAGTTCGGGTGCACGACGCACAAGCCTCGCTCGACGCCATTGCCGTGGTCGACGCCTGGAACCGTGGACGAGAAAGGGCCTGACATGGGGGACCGAATCGAATTGCGCGGGCTGAAGGTTCGCGGCAATCACGGAGTGTTCGACCACGAGAAGCGTGACGGTCAGGACTTCTTCATCGACATCACCGTGTGGATGGACTTGGCTCCCGCCGCGGCGTCGGACGATCTGACCCAGACCCTGCACTACGGCGAGTTGGCGGAAGCCGCCGCAGCCATCGTCGCCGGCCCGTCGCGCGATCTCATCGAGACTGTCGCCGCTGAGATCGCCGACGACGTCATGAAAGATTCGCGAGTCGAGAGCGTCGAGGTCGTGGTCCACAAACCGTCGGCACCGATTCCGCTGGTTTTTGCGGACGTCGCCGTCGTCGCACATCGGACCAGATCGGCATGACGCGCGCTGTTCTGTCGATCGGTTCCAACATCGGCGACAGCGTGGCTCACCTGCAGTCCGTTGTCGACGGGTTGGGCAGCGCCGTCGTTGCTGTCTCACCGGTCTACTCGACGGCGCCGTGGGGTGGCGTCGAGCAGCAGGATTTCTTCAACGCGGTGGTGGTGGTCGACGATCCCGAGGCCGACGCCGCTGAGTGGCTTCGCCGGTCGCAAGCTCTCGAGGAAGCTGCAGACCGGGTGCGCGAACAGCGTTGGGGACCCCGGAGCCTGGACGTGGACGTGGTCGACTGCGAAGGCGTCGTCAGTTCCGATCCCGTGCTCACCCTTCCGCATCCGCGAGCGCATCTACGGGCATTCGTGCTCGTTCCCTGGCTGGACGTCGAGCCTGGCGCGACGCTGATCGTCGACGGCCAGAAGTTGTCGGTGGCACAAATTCTCGACGGCCTCGATCGCACTGAGCGTGAAGGTGTGCGCACTACCGATGTGGTGCTTGCGCGGTGACCGAAGAAGGTAAGGGTTTGAAGCCGACCCGGATCAGTGAACTCGCGGTTCTGGCTGCGGTTGCCGCTGTGGCCACCTGGATTCTGATTCGCGTGTTCTACGGTTCGATGCCGCCGATCCCTGTTTATGCGGGAGCGTCGCTGTACTTCGTGGCCGTTGCCGAGGCCGTCTTCGCTTTTGTCATTCGTTCGCGCGTCAAGAATCGTCAGGTGGGTGACGGGCTCAGACAGCTTCATCCCATCACTGCCGCCCGAGCGCTGGCATTGGCCAAAGCATCCGCTTTGGTCGGTTCAGCTACCGTCGGTGTATGGGTCGGAGTGCTGGTGTATCTCATCCCACAACGCTCGGTTCTGCAGGCCGCAGCCTCCGACACGCCGGGCGCGTGGGTGGGGTTGGGCGCCGCAATTGCGCTGGTAGCGGCAGCTCTGTGGCTCGAACATTGTTGCAAGACGCCGGAAGATACACCTGACGAGCCCGCGCACTGACAGCCTGGTCGGCAAATCACCCACCGAGGTACGTGGCGACCCCGGTCTCGGCAAGTACCCTGGCAACCATGACAAATTCTGGTCGATCGAAGTCTGCGCGCCGAAGCAAGCGCAGCGCGAGCCAGATGATCATTGCTGCTCTTCTGGCACTTGCTGTCATTGCTTCGCTGTTTCTGATCTTCAGCAACAGCGTTCAGCTTCTTCGGGTGGGACTGGTCGTCGCTCTGTGGGCAGCCACCCTCGGCGCTATCGCCATGACCAAGTATCGGCGTGAGTCGGCACTGGACAAAGCCAAGGTTGCCGATCTGCAGACCGTGTACGAACTGCAGCTCGAACGTGAAATTTCGGCTCGACGTGAGTACGAACTGAGCGTCGAAGGTCGCGTGCGACGTGAGGTGACCGCGGACGCGGAGGAACTGGCCGGGCTGCGCGCCGAATTGGTGGCGCTGCGCCGAAACCTCGAAGCACTGTTCGAAGGTGGACTGCTGCCCGAACAGACCGCGCTCAAGACCGATTCGACGCGAGTACCGGAACTTGGCGGTAGTTCGTACGGCGCGTACCAGCCGGCACCGTCGGGGTTGTACGTTCCCGGCGCCGGCCAGAACGGACCCAGCCAACCGGCACCGAACGTCGGCGGCTTGGCATCGCCCAACGACGATCCGGTGACTGCTGAGACGACCGTCGTGTTCGCTGAGACGTCGTGGCGCGACAGCAGCTTCGTGGCGCCGCGCGTCATACCGACGCAGAAGCCACAAGAGACGCAGAAGCCACAGAATCAGAGCGGGAACCAGGCACCGAAGAGTTCCCCAGCGAGTTCCCCGGCGAGTTCCACTGTGAGTTCCTCGCCGACACGAACGGTGAAAGACGTTCCAGTGAAGGATGATCCGGAGCCGGTCGCGCCGGTCGAGCCTGAAATCAAGGCTCCCGCCCAGGCCCCGAACATCGAAGACGCCGTCATCGAAGACGCTGTCGTCGAAGAGGCGCCCGAGGTTGTTCCCGAGATTGTCGCGGAAGCTGAACCCGCTGCGGAGCCTGACGCAGAGCCGCGCCGTCGTCGCCGTGCCGCTCCGGAAGATGCCGCGAGCGGTGCTCATTCCAACGGATTGACCGTCGCCGAAATAATGGCGAACCTGAGTTCGAACAACCCGTCCGAAGGCTCCGGTCGACGTCGTCGCCGAGAGGACTGAGTCGCAGATCACTCGCCCGGCCATGGCATGACGGTTCGGGCGAAGGTTATCCTCGGACGCAGAACGTCTGGTACCCGCCGAGCGGGACTGGAACGAACGAGAGGAATCCGGTGACTTCCTTCGGGATCACTAATGGGCCTGCACCTGCGCGATTGACGGTAGGAATTGTCTCAGCAGGACGGGTCGGAACAGCTGTCGGTGCCGCATTGGAGCGAGCCGGTCATGTTGTCAGCGCTTGCTCCGCCGTCTCCAGTGCCTCGGTCGCCCGCGCTGTGAAGCGGCTTCCCGATACCGAAATTCTTCCGGCTGCCGACGTCGCAGCTCGCTCCGAACTGCTGATTCTTGCCGTTCCTGACGACCAGCTTGCGGATCTTGTGCGAGGTCTCGCGGCCACCCAAGCCGTCAAGCCGGGCACGCTCGTCGCCCACACGTCCGGTGCCAACGGCATCGCGATCCTGACTCCGCTCACCGAACTCGGCGCGCTGCCCTTGGCTATCCATCCGGCGATGACGTTCACCGGTCACGACGAGGACACCGCACGGCTGTCGTCGGCATGCTTCGGAATCACTGCTGCCGACGACATCGGTTACGCGATCGCGCAGTCACTGGTCCTCGAGATCGGCGGCGAGCCCGTCCGAGTGCGCGAGGAGAACCGCGCGCTCTACCACGCGGCACTGGCTCACGGCAGTAATCACCTGGTCACGCTCGTGGTCGACGCCGTCGAGGCGCTGCGAGCGTCGTTGCAAGGTGACGAGCTGCTCGGTCAACAGTTGGTCGACGGAGATCCGGGTGGAGTGGCCGAGCGTGTCCTGCAGCCGCTGCTGTCGGCGGCCTTGGACAACGCGCTACGACGCGGTCCCTCGGCGTTGACCGGCCCGGTGGCACGCGGCGACGCTGCTGCTGTCGACACACATTTGCGCGTACTGACAGAACTGGATCCGGAGCTCGCTGCCGGCTATCGGGCGATGTCCTTGCGATCGGCCCAGCGGGTGGGCGCCCCCACCGAATTGTTCGACATCTTGACTGAAACGGGAGGTGACCGTCGTGAGTGATCTGCAGGGCGGATACAAGCGCGGCGAACTGACGGTGCACCACGATCCGGACAAGCTTCGGCGCGTCTCGCGGGCACTGCGAGGTGTCGGGCGTCAGGTGGCGCTCGTTCCGACGATGGGTGCGCTGCATGCCGGCCACATCGAATTGGTTCGTCAGGCCAAGGTCACCGGCGCCGTCGTGATCGTTTCCATCTTCGTGAACCCGCTCCAGTTCGGTGCGGGCGAAGACCTGGACGCGTACCCGCGCACTCTCGATGCGGATCTCGACCTGCTTCGCGCCGAGGGCGTCGAATTGGTGTTCGCGCCGAGCGCCAAGACGATGTACCCGCGGGGCCAGCGCACCACCATCGTGCCGGGCCCGTTGGGTAGCGAACTCGAAGGCGGAGCGCGCCCCACTCACTTCGCCGGAATGCTGACGGTTGTGGCGAAGCTGCTGCAGATCGCGGCACCCAATCACGCCTACTTCGGTGAGAAGGACTACCAGCAGCTGACGCTCATCCGTCAGATGGTGTGGGATCTCAACTTCGATGTACAGATCATCGGAGTTCCGACAGTCCGCGAGTTCGACGGCCTCGCGTTGTCCTCTCGCAATCGCTACCTCGACGAGGGCCAGCGCGCTGCAGCGGTCGCGCTTTCCGCTGCTCTGATCGCCGGTGCACACGCGGCGTCCGGGGGAGCGGAAGCAATTCTGGAAACCGCACGCGCTGTTCTGGCAGCTGTTCCGGAAATCGAGGTCGACTACCTCGAGGTTCGGGGCGTCGATCTGGGCCCCGCGCCCGAGCGAGGTGACGGCCGACTGTTGGTGGCCGCCAAGCTCGGAACCACCCGTTTGATCGACAACGTCGGTGTCGCGGTGGGAACCGGGTTCCTCGAGCGTGACACCGACCCATCCGCCGACGCCATCGACGACCTGCTGTCTCACTGAGCACTTTTCACGAGTAAGGACCTGGATATGTTTCGCACAATGATGAAGTCGAAGATCCACCGCGCCACCGTGACTCACGCCGACCTGCATTACGTCGGCTCCGTCACCGTCGACCAGGATCTGATGGACGCCGCAGACCTCCTCGAAGGCGAACAGGTGTGCATCGTCGACATCGACAACGGTGCGCGTCTCGAGACGTACGTCATCGCCGGCGAGCGCGGAACTGGTGTCATCGGAATCAACGGTGCGGCAGCGCATCTGGTCAAGCCGGGCGATCTGGTCATCCTCATCGCCTACGGCGTGATGAACGAGCAGGAAGTCAAGGAATACTCCCCGCGCGTCGTCTTCGTCGATGCCGACAACAAGCAGATCGAACTCGGCTCCGACCCGGCTCACGCGCCGGAGGGTTCGGGTCTGATCACCCCGCGCATGCTGTCGACACTCGAGGCCTCGCGCGAATCCAGCCTGGTGTAATCCATGCTGCTCACGGTCGACGTGCGGAACACCAATATCGTTCTGGGATTGTTCTCTGGGACTGGTGAGTATTCGAAGCTGTTGCAGGACTGGCGAATGCGAACCGACCCTCGGATGACTGCCGACGAGTTGGCGTTGACCTTCCGTGGGCTGTTGGGTACTCATGTCGATGAGATCACCGGCGTTGCGGCGCTGTCGACAGTGCCGTCCGTCTTGCGTGAAATCCGCGTGATGCTGGAGCGGTACTGGGGTCACGTTCCCCACGTGGTGGTCGAACCGGGTATTCGCACCGGTGTGCCACTGCTGGTGGACAACCCCAAAGAGGTGGGAGCCGACCGGATCGTCAACAGTCTTGCCGCTCACCATCTTTACGAGGGTCCGTGCATTGTCGTGGACTTCGGTACGTCGACCTGTGTCGACGTCGTTTCCGCCAAGGGTGAGTTTCTGGGCGGCTGCATCGCGCCCGGACTCGAGATCTCGACCGATGCCTTGGCGTCGCAGTCCGCTGCGCTGCGCAAGGTCGAATTGGTGCGCCCGCGTTCGGTGGTCGGCAAGAACACCGTCGAATGCATGCAGTCCGGTGCGGTATTCGGCTTTGCCGGCCTCGTCGACGGATTGGTCAACCGCGTACGCGACGAACTGCCGGAGTTCGGTGGTGACGACGTCTCCGTGATCGCAACCGGGGACAGCGCACCGCTGATCATTCCCGAATCCGACACTATCGACCACCTCGAACGGGACCTCACTCTCGAGGGGCTGAGGTTGGTCTTCGAGCGCAATCAGGCGCGTCGTGGATCCGGTCGACGACCGGTCGCCTGATCGATGGTTTCGTTCCAGCAGTTTCGCGATTGCAAAAGTTATGCCACAATGGTGCTCGTGAATCGCTGCATGGGTGCTCAGGAGTGTTGTCGAGGCTGACCGCTGCCTTGACCAATTCACATTCCTTGGAGCTAGCTCGTGCTATCCACATATTCTGCAGATCTCTCTGTTTTGACCCCTACTCTCGCTGCTGATCGTGCTGTTTCCGCAGGTCGTAGCGCTAATCGTGGGGCGTCCGGACGCCGTCCGAGTGGTGCGTCGTTGCCTACCCGCCTTCGCCCGGCCGATTTGCTGCGACTGACCGACGAGGGAGCGAACGGCGTGCTCGACGGCCGTTTCGACCACCTCATTCCCGACGCCTTCCCGACGCTCGATCGTTGGTCCACTCGCCTACATGCGGACGACGACGTCGATGTGTGGCTCATCAGCTGGGTACCCGAACGCAACACCGAATTGCACGACCACGCAGGTTCGTTCGGCGCATTGACCGTCCTCAGTGGTTCTCTCACCGAATTCCGTTGGGCCGGTGACGCCCTGGTGGAACGCCAGCTCGACGCCGGCGATCAGGCTTCTTTCCCGCTCGGCTGGGTTCACGATGTCGTGCGTTCGACGGATGTGCCTGGTGCTCCGATCGAAATCAGCTCTGATGCACCGACTCTGAGTGTTCACGCCTACTCACCGCCGCTGACGGCAATGTCCTTCTACGAAGTGACGGATCACCGGACTCTTCGTCGCACCCGTACCGAGCTGACCGACCTGCCCGAGGGGGGCACCAAATGACCATCGACCAAATGCTCGACGACGCTCGCGCACAGATCGATCGTATGTACGTCTTCCAGCTCACCGAAGCCTTCCATCGCGGGGCGATCTTCGTCGACATTCGCCCGCAGGCGCAGCGCGCCATCGAGGGAACTCTCCCCGGTGCACTCGCGATCGAGCGAAACGTTCTCGAGTGGCGACTCGACCCCACCAGCAGCGCACACCTCGCGTTGGCCACCGACCACGACGTCGAGTGGGTAATCGTCTGCTCCGAGGGCTACACCTCGAGCCTGGCCGCAGCGTCGTTGCAGCAGTTGGGTCTGCACAAGGCAACCGATCTCGTGGGCGGGTACCAGGCGATCAAGGCCGCCGGACTGCTGGGTGCGCTCAGCGGAGTGCGTCATTGCTCCCGCGAGTTGGCGGCGGTTTCGGCTCATTGAGGTATTTGCTGTGCGCCTTTATTAACCGCGGGCGGTTAATAAAGGCGCACAGCGGGTCTGGCGGTAAATCTTCGGGCTCATTCCGTGATGGCGGGTGAAGGCCGTTGTGAGCGCAAAGGGGCTCGAGTAGCCCACTTCTCGCGCGATCGAGGACACCGTTCGTGCCGGGTCTGCGAGTAGATCTGCCGCCACCGACAAGCGCCACTCGGTCAGGTAGCCGACGGGTCCGATCCCCATGAGACCGGTGAACCGGCGCGCGAAGGCCGCTCGTGAGCTGCCGGACTCCTGGGCCAGGCTCGCGACCGTCCAGGGGTGTTTCGGCCGATTGTGTATGAGCCGCAAGGCATGCCCGATGACAGGATCCTCGTAGGCCTTGATCCATCGCGGTGATCGATTCGGGATTTCGGCGAACCACGTACGGACCGCCGAGATCAGGACCAGGTCCAGGAGCCTGTCCAACAACACTTCTTGTCCTGGCCCGTCGGCGGCGATCTGTTGTTCCAGAAGGTTTGTCATCGGCGCGGTTTCGATGCTGCGTCGCATTACCGCGACGGGTGTCAGGCTGTCGAGGATCTGACGGCTGACATAGGAGTCAAAACGGTATGTGCCCGTGAGCATGACGGTCTGGCCGCTGGTCGAGTTGCCCCACGTGCGAACGCCGAGAACCGACATGTCCTCGAGTGGCGATCCGTCGACTGCGGCGCAGTTTTGTGCCTCGTCGATGAGTACGTGGACTGGCGTGCCCGGGTGATCGGCGACCGTATAGGGGTCGGGGCCGCGCAGGAGTGCAATGTCGCCGGCCTCGAGATCTTCTGTCTGTCCGGTGTCGGAGACGACGACTGCGCTTCCGCGAACCAGAACCAGCACGGTGATCGGTGCGTGGTCTTCGATACGTAATGACCACGGTGGATCGAGCAGCGAGCGCAGCAGAAAAGCGCCCTCCGCCCGCGATCCGGCCAGCATCATCGACAATGCATCCATGTTTCGACGGTAGACGCTGACGTATGTTTTTGCGACCTTCAGCTATGGATCGTATTGCCGCCGCGCGATCGAATGAGTTCATGACGACAACAAGCGACATTCAATCGGCAGTAGTGATCGGTGGTACCGGCAAGACCGGTGCGCGCGTTGCGCAGAGGCTGACGGCGGTGGGAATCCGTACCCGAATCGCGTCGAGAACATCCGGGACGCGTTTCGACTGGAACGATCAGACGACGTGGCAGCCCGCGATGTCCGGTGTCGAAGCGGCATACGTGACCTATGCGCCGGACCTCGCAGTGCCGGAATCGAGCACCCACATCGAGGAACTCGCTGAGCTTGCGTACCGCGAAGGGGTTCGTCGCATGGTGCTCCTGTCCGGGCGCGGTGAACCGGCGGCGCAGAAAGCCGAGCAGGTTCTGGCCGACACCGGTCTGGAATGGGCTGTGGTGCGGGCCAGTTGGTTTGCCCAGAACTTCAGTGAGGGGTATCTACTCGATCCGATTCGGGAAGGCCACCTGGCACTTCCGGTCGGTGAAGTGGGGGAGCCGTTCATCGACGTCGACGATCTCGCTGACGTGGCGGTTGCCGCATTGACTCGAACCGACCTCCTCGGCCGAGTTCTCGAGGTGACGGGTCCGGAGTTGCTCACCTTCGCGGAGGCGGTTGAGGCGATTTCGGCGGCGTCGGGGCGTGCGATGTCATTCGAAAGAATTGGACTGCAACAGTTTTCCGACGGCATGGCAGAAGTTGGCGTCCCGAGTGATGTCGTGGAGTTGCTCACTTACTTGTTTGCCGAGGTTCTCGACGGACGAAATCAAAGTGTGACCGGCGTCGTCGAAGAGGTCCTGGAACGACCCGCTCGAGATTTCACCACTTTTGCCGCCGAGGCTGCTCGAACGGGGGTCTGGTCGTGAAGAAATCCGAGATCTTCTTGGAGTTGCTCGTCGGCGTGACTGCGCTCGGCGCGCTCGTTGCCGGTGGTGCGTTGTTCGCGTTCTCGTCCTTCGTAATGCCCGCTCTGCGGTCGGTCGATGCACACGCCGCGATCACGTCGATGCAGGCGATCAACGTCGAAGCACCGCGGAGCGCCTTGATGCTGCCCCTCGTCGGATCGGCGCTCACCGCGATCGCCGCCGGAATCTGGGCAGCGATCTCCAGACCGGACGGCTGGGTCCTTGCCGTTGTCGGTTGCATCGGGGTGCTCGCGTCCTTCGCGGTGACAGCGATCTACCACGTCCCCCGCAACGACGCCTTTGCCTCGGTCAGCGCTACCGATGCAGCCGCATGGGCGTCGTACGAGGCGGGTTGGACGGTGTGGAATCACGTCAGGGTTGCGCTGTACTTCCTGTCGGGAAGCGTGCTCGCGGTTGCCGCGGTGCTACCAGCAACAAACGCGGTGGACACGGCCCAGTAGTCTTGTACCCCGTGAGTGATGTAGAAGCCCAGCCAGTCGACGACACCCCCGAGCAGCTCCGTATCCGGCGCGAGAAGCGTGAACGGATCCTCGCGCAGGGGCAGGAGGCGTACCCGGTTTCGGTCGATCGCACCCACACGCTCGCGCAGATCCGCGCGGAGTACCCGGAACTCGAGCCGGACACGGCGACTGGCGTGCTGGTCGGCGTCGTCGGCCGCGTCATCTTCATGCGCAACACCGGCAAGTTGTGCTTCGCGACTCTGCAGGAAGGCGACGGTACCCAGCTGCAGGCCATGATCAGCCTCGCCGGCGTCGGCGAAGAGGCACTGGCTGCCTGGAAGTCCGACGTGGACCTCGGCGACTTCGTCTTCATCCACGGTGAGGTCATCAGCTCCCGTCGCGGCGAGCTCAGCGTGATGGCCGACGCCTGGCAGATCGCATCCAAGTCGCTGCGCCCCCTGCCGGTTGCTCACAAGGAGATGAGCGAAGAGTCCCGGGTGCGTCAGCGCTACGCGGATCTGATCGTTCGCCCCGAGGCTCGCGACAACGCCCGCAAGCGCGTCGCTGTTGTCCGTGCGCTGCGTAATGCGCTCGAGAGCCGCGGCTTCCTCGAGGTCGAGACGCCGATGCTGCAGACGCTGCACGGCGGCGCGGCAGCTCGCCCGTTCGTCACGCACTCCAACGCCCTCGACATCGACCTGTACCTGCGTATCGCGCCGGAACTGTTCCTCAAGCGTTGCGTCGTCGGCGGTATCGAGAAGGTCTTCGAGATCAACCGCAACTTCCGCAACGAGGGCGTCGACTCCACTCACTCGCCCGAGTTCGCGATGCTCGAGACGTACGAGGCCTACGGCACGTACGACGATTCCGCGAAGATGATTCGTGAGCTCGTCCAGGAAGTTGCGCAGGAAGCATTCGGCACGCAGGTCCTCACCCTCGCCGACGGTTCCGAGTACGACGTCAGTGGCGAGTGGCAGGTTCTCGAGATGTACCCGTCGCTGTCGGCTGCCATCGGCACCGAGGTCACGCCGGATACAACGGTCGACGAGCTTCTCGCTCTGGCGGAGAAGGTAGGCCTCGAGGTTCCCAAGGACAAGGGCTACGGCCACGGCAAGCTCGTCGAGGAGTTGTGGGAGCACCAGTGCGGCGATCAGCTGTACGTGCCGACGTTCGTCCGTGACTTCCCGGTCGAGACGTCGCCCCTGACCCGTGATCACCGAAGCAAGAAGGGTGTCACCGAGAAGTGGGACCTGTACATCCGCGGATTCGAGTTGGCGACCGGCTACTCCGAACTTGTCGACCCGGTCATCCAGCGTGAGCGCTTTGTCGACCAGGCGCGCCTCGCGTCGGCAGGCGACGACGAAGCGATGGTGCTGGACGAGGAGTTCCTCGCCGCGATGGAACAGGGCATGCCGCCGACCACCGGCACCGGCATGGGAATCGATCGACTGCTGATGGCTTTGACGGGTCTCGGTATTCGCGAGACGATCCTCTTCCCGATCGTTCGCCCGTCCGCTCGCTAGCTTTACTTCGATCAAGGTTCGGCCGCACATGTTGCGGCCGAACCTTTTTCAGTTGGGGCACTCCCAAGGTATTCGATACGGTTCACAGTCGGCGTCGTCGTCGGCTATCGGCGGTGCCGAAAACCAGATGAATCTGGGTGAATTCTTCAGCTCGATCAGCTCAGCGGGGAGCGCTCGTAGTTGGGATTCGATTTGTTCCCAACGACATTCGCCTGCGGCAAAGGATTCATCCATGCGTGGTCGCCTGAGTTTCGGACTTTCGAATTGTTGCGATGATTTGGTCGATCGTGCCCTGGTTGAGTGCGTCAGGTAGTCCCTGATCCGACTGGACAAGGAAGACCATGACCTCGGCTGTGGAGTATCCGGGTGTGGTGACGACATCGAATTGTGCTGAGGGCGGATCGCATTCGTTGTCCGCCGGGATATTTGTGACGGTTGCGGTGTACCGGATCGCAGGGCGTCCGGAGATGGTGAAATTCGTGGGTCCGCTGTACGCGATGCTGGCGAGAGTGCCGTTCTTGGAGGCGAAGATTGCGCTCGGTAGAGGTCTTTTCTCGAGTCGTCGTCTGTCATGATTCCCCCGTCTGGATGCATCCCCCGACGCGCCGCAAGGAATGTATCGGCACTGTCTTTGTCGCAAGACAAGTCGACTGGCATACCCGGCGGAGATCAGTCCCAATCATCCGGACGAGCCAAGACAGGACGTTTGTCCAGGTGCTATTGTCGCTGCTTATCGAAGGATCTGGGGAGGAATGGTCGTGGTGAAAAAGGTTGTTGTCACGATGGTTGACGATCTGGACAAAAAATCGCCCGCGGACGAAACTGTGGAGTTTTCCGTCGACGGAGTTGCTTACGAAATCGATCTGACCGCCGCCCACGCCGCGGAACTGCGCGATGCACTGAAAAAGTGGATTCCGCATGCGAGAAAGTCGAATTCCGCCAAATCGGTCAACGGAGCGGTGACCAAATCCCGTCCCGTTGCGGACCGCGATCAGAGTGCCGCCATCCGCGAATGGGCCAAGGGTGCGGGCTTCGAGATTTCGGCCCGCGGTCGTATTTCCACGGAGGTGCGCCGAGCCTACGAAAAGGCCGTCTGAAATGGATCGCGAATGGATTCGGGCGCATTTTGCCGAAACGGATTGATAACGCGTTCTAGTTTGTTAGCGTCTGCACGGTTCGCATCTCTCGTAGAGGAGTCGGTCGTGCACAGAATCGGGTTGTTCGGGGGCGTGGTTCTTGCCGCTCTGATGCTTGTCGGGTTCACCTCCGTGGCTTCGGCTCAGGCCCCGTTGCCCGTGCCCAATGCCTTCCTTGCCGGTGTTCCTCAGGAGTTGGGAAATCCTGGCGGTTCAGCTCCGGGATCCAATGACTTTTCGTGTAAACCTACTGCCGAACATCCCAATCCGGTTGTGCTCGTTCACGGAACGGGTGGAAACAGGCAGACCAACTGGGCCACCTATGCGCCGTTGCTCGCCAACGAGGGCTACTGCGTCTTCGCGCTGACGTACGGCAACTTCCCCGAGCAGCCGTGGCCGTTGTCGGCCATCGGTGGAATGCAGGAAATTCCTTCCAGCGCAGCACAATTGTCGAATTTCGTCGATCAAGTTCTGGGCGCTACGGGCGCAACGTCGGTGGATCTCGTCGGGCATTCGCAAGGCACGATCATCAACGGGTACTACGCGAAGTTCCTCGGCGGTGCCGACAAAGTGGACAACATCGTCTCGGTGGCATCGCTGTGGAAGGGAACCCTCGGAAACGAGCAGGCAAGTATCGGCCGCAGCCTACGCGAACTCGGGGTATCCGAGGCGGCACAGGCAGGATTCCCGATCTGCAAGGCGTGCCTGAACATGGGGGCCGGTTCGGAGTTCATCGAAAATCTCCGTGCGGGAGGCGTTTACGCGCCGGGCGTTCACTACACGAACATCACGACGCGCTACGACGAACTGGTGCTGCCGTATACAAATGGGCTGGAGCCCGGGCCGAACGCAACCAACATCGTCGTCCAGGACGGTTGTGAGCAAGACATCTCCGATCATCTCGCCATCGCGGCGTCGCTGCGCGCGGCGACTTTTGCTCTCAATGCACTCGATCCCGCGCATCAGCGGCCGGTACCGTGCAACTCGGTATTACCCGTCGTGGGTTGATCAACATGTGGAGGCCTTCGGTGGGGATTCGAACATCGTGGGTGCGCTCGCTCTGGCGGGTGCCGTGGCCGCGACCGCCGCACCTCTTGCGTCGGCGAACGAACCTCTTCCCGTTCCGTCCGGTTTCTTCAGCGGAATCGCCCTCGAAGCGACCAACCCGGGCGGATCGGCCCCTGGCACCAACGACTTCTCGTGCACGCCTTCCGCTGCTCATCCTGATCCAGTCGTCCTGGTGCACGGGACGGCGGCCAACCGTCAGACCAATTGGGGCGTACTCGCACCCGTACTGGCCAACGACGGGTACTGCGTTTTCGCGCTCACCTTCGGGAATCGAACGGACCAGCCGTGGCCGATTTCCGCAGCCGGCGGTCTCGCACCACTCGGAGACAGCGCAGGGCAGCTGTCGGACTTCGTCGATGACGTTCTCTCTGCGACGGGTGCCTCGAAGGTCGACCTGATCGGACACTCTCAGGGGACGACGGTCAGTGCGTACTACGCCAAGTTTCTCGGCGGCGACGCGAAGGTTTCCAAGATCGTCTCCATCGCTCCGTTGTGGGACGGCTCGGAGGTCGGGCCGCCGGAAGGCGTCGGGGGACCGGATTTCGACAACGCCACCTTCGTGACCGAACTGCGCGACGCGGGCGTCTACTCCGATGACGTGAAGTACACCAACATCGTGACTCGGTTCGATCAAGTGGTCGTTCCGTACAGCAGCGGAATACTGGCCGCGTCGAACGCGTCGAACATAGTTGTTCAGGACGGTTGCGAGCAGGACCTGTCGGATCACATCGCGTTGGTGGCGTCGCAGCGAACGGCGACTCTGACGCTCAACGCGCTTGATCCGTCGAATCCGCGTGAGGTGCCGTGCACTCGGGTACTCCCGATATTCGGCTGATCAGGCGTCGAAAATCGCTGTTCGCTTCAGGCGTACAGGAACCGGGAAACGATTCCCTCAGCTGCGACGTTGTGAACGGTAAGCAGTCCGGCTTCCGCCGCCAATCGGGTGGAGGAGCAGCAGGTGGACTTCGCGCCCTCTAGAGTAATAAGTGGGGTCGTGCAACCTTTGTCGATTCGTGGACGTCAGTCCGCTGACCGGCGAGGCGATCAGTCTGTAGTGCCGGAGCGAAACGCGGCGACCAGGGACGAGACATCCGGTCTCGAACCTGCCCGCCGGAGAGTGTGAGGGAGAGCGATGTTCGAGAGGTTCACCGATCGCGCGCGGCGCGTTGTTGTCCTGGCTCAAGAAGAAGCCAGGATGCTCAACCACAACTACATCGGCACGGAGCACATCCTTCTCGGCCTCATTCACGAGGGCGAAGGTGTTGCAGCCAAGTCGTTGGAGTCGTTGGGTATCTCCCTCGAGGGAGTCCGCAGCCAGGTCGAGGAGATCATCGGCCAGGGCCAGCAGGCTCCGTCCGGTCACATCCCCTTCACACCGCGCGCCAAGAAAGTCCTCGAGCTGAGTCTGCGCGAAGCGCTGCAGCTCGGACACAACTACATCGGTACGGAGCACATTCTGCTCGGTCTCATCCGTGAGGGTGAGGGCGTAGCAGCCCAGGTTCTGGTCAAGCTCGGTGCCGATCTCAACCGTGTCCGCCAGCAGGTCATCCAGCTGCTGTCGGGCTACCAGGGCAAGGAGCCCACCGAAACCGGTGGCACCCGCGGAGAGGCCGGCACGCCGTCCACCTCGCTCGTGCTCGACCAGTTCGGTCGCAATCTGACGCAAGCTGCCCTCGAAGGCAAGCTGGACCCGGTCATCGGCCGCTCGAAGGAAATCGAGCGCGTCATGCAGGTTCTCTCGCGTCGTACCAAGAACAACCCGGTTCTCATCGGTGAACCCGGTGTCGGTAAGACCGCTGTGGTCGAGGGCCTGGCTCAGGCAATCGTCAACGGTGAGGTCCCCGAGACCCTCAAGGACAAGCAGCTGTACACGCTCGACCTCGGGTCGCTCGTGGCCGGCAGCCGTTACCGCGGTGACTTCGAAGAGCGCCTGAAGAAGGTTCTCAAGGAGATCAACACCCGCGGAGACATCATCCTGTTCATCGACGAGCTGCACACCCTCGTTGGTGCGGGCGCGGCCGAGGGCGCTATCGACGCGGCCTCCATCCTCAAGCCCAAGCTTGCCCGCGGTGAGCTGCAGACCATCGGTGCTACCACTCTCGACGAGTACCGCAAGTACATCGAGAAGGATGCCGCTCTCGAGCGTCGTTTCCAGCCCGTTCAGGTGGGCGAGCCGACCGTCGAGCACACCATCGAGATCCTCAAGGGTCTTCGTGACCGCTACGAGGCTCACCACCGTGTCTCCATCACGGACGGTGCTCTCGTGGCAGCGGCGACGCTGGCCGACCGCTACATCAACGACCGCTTCTTGCCGGACAAGGCGATCGACCTCATCGACGAGGCGGGCGCGCGAATGCGCATCCGTCGGATGACTGCACCGCCGGACCTGCGCGAATTCGACGATCGCATCGCCGACGCGCGTCGCGAGAAGGAGTCCGCGATCGACGCGCAGGACTTCGAGAAGGCTGCGAACCTGCGTGACAAGGAGAAGACCCTCGTTGCTCAGCGCGCTGAGCGTGAGAAGCAGTGGCGTGCGGGCGACCTGGACGTCATCGCCGAGGTCGACGACGAGCAGATCGCCGAGGTTCTGGGCAACTGGACCGGTATCCCCGTCTTCAAGCTCACCGAGGAGGAGACCACTCGTCTGCTCCGCATGGAAGAGGAACTGCACAAGCGGATCATCGGCCAGGAAGAGGCAGTCAAGTCCGTCTCGAAGGCGATCCGTCGTACGCGTGCAGGTCTGAAGGATCCCAAGCGTCCCTCGGGCTCGTTCATCTTCGCCGGCCCGTCCGGTGTCGGTAAGACGGAGCTCGCGAAGTCGCTCGCCAACTTCCTGTTCGGCGACGACGACGCTCTGATCCAGATCGACATGGGCGAGTTCCACGACCGCTTCACCGCTTCGCGTCTGTTCGGTGCCCCTCCCGGGTACGTCGGATACGAAGAGGGTGGCCAGCTCACCGAGAAGGTGCGCCGCAAGCCGTTCAGCGTTGTGCTGTTCGACGAGATCGAGAAGGCACACCAGGAGATCTACAACACCCTCCTGCAGGTGCTCGAGGACGGCCGTCTCACCGACGGTCAGGGACGTACCGTCGACTTCAAGAACACGGTGCTGATCTTCACGTCCAACCTCGGTACGTCGGACATCTCCAAGGCAGTCGGCCTGGGCTTCAGCTCGGGAACGGGCACGGAGTCGAACTACGAGCGCATGAAGCTCAAGGTGCACGACGAGCTGAAGAAGCACTTCCGTCCCGAGTTCTTGAACCGTATCGACGACATCGTCGTCTTCCATCAGCTCACGAACGAGCAGATCGTTCAGATGGTC
Source organism: Rhodococcus sp. AQ5-07 (assembly GCF_009707305.1). Lineage (NCBI taxonomy): Bacteria > Bacillati > Actinomycetota > Actinomycetes > Mycobacteriales > Nocardiaceae > Rhodococcus > Rhodococcus sp. AQ5-07. The sequence continues at coordinate 5,519,068 of NZ_CP046099.1, forward strand.
GACCTGATGCTCGCTCGCGTCGAGGCGGCACTCAAGAACAAGGACATGGCCATGGAGGTCACCGACAAGGCCAAGTCGCTTCTGGCCAAGCGCGGATTCGATCCGGTACTGGGTGCACGACCGCTGCGTCGCACCATCCAGCGCGAGATCGAGGACCAGATGTCCGAGAAGATCCTCTTCGGAGAGATCGGACCCGGCCACATCGTGCTCGTCGACGTCGAGAACTGGGACGGCGAAGGCTCGGGCGAGGACGCGAAGTTCACGTTCACGCCTACCAAGAAGCCGATCGACGTGCCGGACGCACCGCCGATCGAGCTGACCAAGGCCGGCGAAAGCGAAAGCGCAGCAGAGTAGTACAGCAGAGTAAGTAACGAACGGGCGGCACCTCACCGGTGCCGCCCGTTTCGTGTATCACGGGAGAGGGCGTACACATGAACGACATCGAACTGGGTCACCTGCGCCGTTGCGTCGAATTGGCAACGGAAGCGTTGGATGCCGGCGACGAACCTTTCGGTTCCGTCCTGGCAGCGGCCGACGGAACATTTCTGGCGGAAGATCGAAACAGGATCGCGGGCGGCGACAACACTCGCCACCCCGAGTTCGAGCTGGCTCGGTGGGCGGCTCAGTATCTGACGCCGGAAGAGCGTTCGACGGCAACGGTATTCACCTCGGGAGAGCACTGCGCGATGTGTTCGGCTGCGCACGCATGGGTGGGCCTCGGACGTATCGTCTACATCTGCTCTTCGGCTCAACTCGGCGACTGGCTCGCGGAGTGGGGTGCGGCCCCGGCGCCGGTGAAGTCTCTGTCCGTCAACGAGGTTGCGCCGAACGTCCCGGTCGAAGGTCCGGTGCCGGAGTTGGTTCCGCTGGTGCGAGAACTGCATCGGAAGTTGCATTCGCAGAGCGCTTGACGGGCACACGCAAACGGGCGGCACCCCGCTGGAGGTGCCGCCCGTTTGCGTGTGGAGTCAGGAAACTGCGTCGACCGCTCGGACCTTCTCTCGCAGTTCGCCCTTGACGACCTTGCCGCTTGCATTGCGCGGCAGAGCTTCCACGACGACGATGTCCTTCGGGTGCTTGTAGCGCGCGAGACGATCATTGAGGAAGCTGCTCAGTTCCTCGATGGTCAAGTCCACGGCTGAACCTGGCGCCATCGCGACGATCGCTACCGGCACCTCACCCCACTTGGCGTCGGGGCGACCGACGACGGCCGCTTCGACGATCAATTCGTGTTCGTAGAGAACGTTTTCCACCTCGGCGCAGTAGATGTTCTCTCCGCCGGAGATGATCATGTCCTTCTTGCGATCGACGACGTAGACAAAGCCTTCGTCGTCGACTCGAACGAGATCGCCGGAGTGGAACCATCCACCGTGGAAGGCGTCAGCGGTGGCGGTGGGGTTGTTCCAGTACTCGCTCATCATCGTGGGCCCGCGGTAGACGATTTCACCGATTTCACCGGGCGCCACGTCGTCCATGTTCTCGTCGACGACCCTGGCCGAAATGGTCGGGATGACCCGACCGACGGATCCGAGCTTGCGAATCGCATCCTCACCGTCGAGAACGCAAGTGATGGGCGACATCTCGGTCTGACCGAAGACTGCGACATTGAACGCGTCCGGGAAGATTTCGGCCATTGCCCGCAGGATGGTATCGGACGATGGTGCGGCGCCCCACGAGATGTTCTTCAGCGACAGTGCTCGAGGTTGCGCCTTCTGCACTGCGCACACGGCCTGCCATTGCACGGGCACGAGGAACAAGCTGGTGACCTTCTCGGCTTCGAGAATGTCGAGTAGTTGACCAGGGTCGAATGCGCCGACCGGATGGATCACCGTGGTCGTGCCGAGTTGCAGGCTCGGCGCGATGGAACCGAGGGCCGCGATGTGGAACATGGGCGACGCGCAGAAGCCGATGGAATCGGCATTGAACAGGTGGAAGGCCCTGATACAGGTCAATGCTTGCGAAGACAGGTTGGAGTGGGAGAGCACCGAACCCTTGGGGCGACCGGTGGTTCCCGAGGTGTACATGATGAGTGCAGGAGTGTCGTCCGGGATGTCGACGAACGCGTGCGGCTCGCCCGCCTCGCTGATCAGGTCCTCGTAGTTCAGGCTGTCACCCTCGGCGGGGGCGCCTACGGTGATGGAGATGTCGATACCCTCTGACGCGGCACGCGCCGCTCCGGCCAGTGGAGCCAATGGTCCCTCGGCGACAATGACTTTGGAGCCGGAGTCGTTGACCAGGTACGCGATCTCGGGTGGCGTGAGACGGAAGTTCACCGGAACAGCTATCGCGCCCAATGCGTTGGTCGCGAGCACGATCTCGAGGTATTCGGGGCGATTGAGCATCAGGATGAGCACGCGGTCGCCGAAGCTGACGCCGCGTCGGGCTAGAGCGTCTGCCAGCTTCTCGACGCGTGCGTCGAGGGTGCTCCAGGTGATGGAATCGCCCAAGAATCGCAGCGCGGTGCGATCGGGAATCATCTGCGCATGCCTGGCGATCTGATTGTTCCAGTTGGTGCGGCGTGAACGCTGCGCCTCGGAGACTGCATCGGTGGAGGCCATCGATGGGTTCCTCTCATGCGTGGGTGATTGTGTGACTCAGGCTACAGTGAGCCGTCGATTCTCACAGTGGTTTTGTTAACGAAAATTCGCAATGACTACTTGAAGTGCGGTGCGCGCTTCTGCAGCATCGCCATCGCGCCTTCTTTGAAGTCGTCACCGGTGAGAAGTTCTGCCTGACCGGTATTTTCGAGCTCCAACGCGGCATCGAGGCGGTCCAGCGTCGCTGCATTGAGTGCGCGCTTGGTGAGTTCGAGTGCGCGTCGGGGAGCCTTCGACGTGCGATCGACGACCGAGTCGACGAGTACGTCGAACGCGTCGTCTGCGACGGTGCGGGACACGAGCCCGAAACGCTCTGCGTCCTCGGCGGAAACCCGCTCGCCCAGCAACGCCATCTCGGCCGCTCTGGCACGTCCGATCGCTGCCGGCACCAGCGCACTGGCGCCGCCGTCGGGCATCAGGCCGATGTTGACGAACGAGAGGAGGAAATAGGCGCTCGATGCTGCGTACGTCAGGTCCGCGGCCAGGGCGATGGACACTCCGACGCCGGCTGCCGGGCCGTTGACCGCGGCGATCACCGGGACCGGGGCGCTGGTGATGGCGCGAATCAGAGAAGTCGCGGCATCCATGACAACTTTCGGGTCTGCGGGGTTGAGGGCCGCTGCCGCAAGATCGGCTCCGGTGCAGAACGCTCGACCGGATCCGGTGATCACGATGGTACGAACTCTCGGGTCTGCGCCGCCCTCTCTGACGGCGGCTGCGAAAGCAGTCATCGTGGGTAGATCGATCGCGTTCATCCGCTTCGGGCGGTCGAAGGTCAATCGCAGTACACCGTCGGTGTTTTCGGAGCGAAAGCCCGTCTCGGCGGTGGCGGTCATGCCGCGCTCACAGCGGTGACGAATCCGGAAAGCCGTGAGGTGATGAGGTGTTCGGCCTCCGAGACCATGCGGTCGATCATGTCGGCGACGGTCGGGATGTCGTTGATCAACCCTTGGCTTTGCCCGGCGGACCAGATGCCTGCATCGAGATCGCCGTCTTCGAAGACCTTGCGCCCGCGTGCCCCGGCGACCAGATGCTGGATGTCGCTGAACTGCGCGTCGCCGCGCGCCTCGATGTCGACGACTTCGGCGCTGATCGCATTCGCTGCTACGCGTGCGGTGTTGTGCAGAGTCCGGAAAATCAGCTTGGTGTCACGCTCGGTGTTGGCGACTATCTGCTCTTTAACCGATTGTGCTACAGGAGATTCCACGGTGCACATGAATCGAGTTCCCATGTTGACGCCGTCTGCTCCGAGCGCAAGCGCCGCGACGAGTCCGCGGGAATCTGCGATTCCGCCTGACGCGATCACCGGAATCGTGAGTTGCTGCGTGGCCGCCGGAATCAGAATCAGCCCTGGTATGTCGTCTTCACCTGGGTGTCCGGCGCATTCGAAGCCGTCGATGCTGACGGCGTCGACGCCCAGTCTCTCGGCCTTGACCGCGTGACGAACTGCAGTGCACTTGTGGATCACCTTCACGCCCGCGTCCTTGAAATGCGGAAGATGATCGATCGGATTGGAACCGGCCGTCTCGACGATCTTGATCCCGGATTCGATGATCGCCTGGCGATATTCGGCGTACGGCGGCGGCGTGATCGACGGCAGAATCGTGAGATTGACGCCGAACGGCTTGTCGGTGAGATCGCGGGTCCGAGCAATTTCCTTGACGAGATCTTCCGGAGTGGGTTGGGTAAGGCCGGTCAGGAACCCCAGGGCACCGGAATTTGCCGTGGCCGCAACAAGTTCTGCGCGTCCTACCCACATCATGCCGCCCTGCACGATCGGATGGTCTACGCCGAACATCTCGGTGAAGCGAGTGCGAATCATCTGCTCACAACTACTTTCTTACGATCGGTCAATCGGCATCGAACCCTATTGCAGGCGAATAAAAATCCTGTGCTGCATGGAACGAGCCCGCCAGCGGACTGCGTGCAAGTTTGTGCGAATCATCACTAACATAACACCGGTGTGAGAGCGGGTGTCAAGACTCTTTTTCCGGAATCCGTCCGCCGTGACAGCCGCGTTGTAGGGTTTCGGGTGAAGCCATACCGGGCGCGAATTGCGACCTTCGCGACGGTTAACATGGTCCGTTCGGACTCGCGCCCGTAGAAGTGCGGTGCAGCGGACGAAGGCAGTGGAAGAAAGCAACGGAAGTGGAGGGTCAGGTGCCCGGACAGACACGCGTCTCCGTGAGCGGCAGTGGCTCTGCACCACGAACGCGTCCGAAGAATCGGAAGGCCCAAATCGCGGCCGCTGCCGCGGAGGCATTCAGTGAACGTGGCTACCACGCGGTCGGCATCGACGAGATCGCAGCGAAGGTCGGAATCTCCGGGCCGGCCCTCTATCGTCATTTCCCCACGAAATACGCGCTGTTCGTCTACACCGTGAACAACCTGACCCAGGCGTTGCTGGATGCCAGCGATCCCGCGGTACACGGAAACGACGATCCACGCGAGCAGTTGAACTCCACCATGGTGGGGGTCATCCGCGCGACGATCGAGAATCGGCGTAGGGGAGGGCTCTACCGTTGGGAGGGCCGGTACCTGGTCGACGAGGATCGTGAGCAATTGCGGGAGGGAATGCGCACGCTCAATCTTCGGATTGCCGAGCCGTTGGCCGCAGTGCGCCCGGAACTGGACCCGGCCGACGTCGAGCTGATCGCACCGGCTGTGCTCAGCGTGATCGCCAGTATCACCGGTCATCGATCGGCGTTGTCCGCCAAGCAGATCGAATCGTTGATTCTCGCAGCTTGTTGGTCGGTCATCGGCGTCGAGTTGCCCGTTGGTGCGAAGGGCGGCGGCAAGAAACAGGCGCCCGAACGCAAACCCGGCCTTGCCCGGACGTCGAAACGTGAAGTGCTGCTTCAGGAAGCCGTATTGCTGTTCTATCAGCGCGGCTATCACGACGTGAGTATCGAGGAGATCGGCGCCGCAGCGGGTATCAACGCGTCGAGCGTGTACCGGCACTTCGCGAGCAAGGCCGATCTACTCGCCGCGGCTTTCCACCGGGCGTCCGATCGCCTGACGATGACGTTGGGTTCGGCGTTGGCGGAGTCGGAGACACCACTCGCGGCCGTAGAGACATTGGCCAAGATGTACGTCGAGGTGTCGTTCGGCAGAAGCGAACTGTTGGCGGTGTATTTCGCCGAGATCGGCAGCTTGCCGGACCGGTCGCGGACAGAGTTGCGGAACATCCAGCGGCTCAACGTGGAGGAGTGGGCGCACTTGTGCGTCGAGGCGCGGCCGGAGTTGACGATCGTCCAAGCGCGGTTCCTCGTCCACGCGGCGCTTGGTCTGGTGTTCGACATCGGCAGGATCGTGCACTTTTCCTCGGAGAACTCCGCGCAAGTACGCGTCGAGAAATTGCTGACCGCGACTCTCCTGGGGTAGCGCAGTCCGAAACAGTAGGTGTGACTTCACGTATCGCGGGTAGGTTCGTGATCGCAAGGCGTTCACCGAATCATGTGAAGACGGAAGTAGGGACAGCAATGCCAACTCGTACCGCACGCACCGCCTGGAACGGCACCCTCGAAGCCGGGTCGGGACAGGTCGAACTCACCAGCTCGGGTGTCGCGACCTTCGATGTGTCGTTCCCCAAGCGCGCAGCTGAGGAAGCCGGCGGAACCACCAGCCCCGAAGAACTGATCGCCGCGGCACATTCGTCCTGCTACGCGATGCAGTTGTCGGCACTGATCGCCGAGGCCGGCGGAACCCCGCAGAGCCTCGACATCACCGCAGACGTGTCGCTGGGCCCCGACACGGTCGGCTTCAAGCTCACCGGAATCAAGCTCACCGTTCGCGCCGAGGTCGACGGCCTCGACGCCGACGGTTTTGCCAAGGTTGCCCAGGCGGCCAAGGAAACGTGCCCGATCAGCAAGGCACTGACCGGCGTCGACATCACGTTGGATGCGGCACTGGACTGATCACCTCGTGCTCGGGCGCCCCCTCCGGCGCCCGAGTGCGGTTGTGTGTGACGACCAGGTAGCTTGCGAACAATATCGGGAGCACCCACAGATCCGAGGGATCACGAAAGACCACGATCGGCAAGAGCTCGCCGCGGAATCCTCCTGCGGTCCAGCGGAAAAACCCGATCACCCACTCGTACGCGTCGCCGATCGGCGAGACCGTCTTCACCGCGGCGAAGCCGATGCCCGTGACCGCGATGGACCAGGCGATCGCTGCTCGCCCCGCCAGCTTTCGTCTGAGCACCTCGAGAACCGAGAGCAGAAGCAAGGGAAACAGGAACACGCCGGCGACGTCGGACAGCTTGCCCGTCATCGTGTTCCCGAATGCCCCTTTGAGTACGTGGTCGTTGACCAAGATGACGGACACCGAGACCAGCGCCCACGGACTCAGCAGCAGATCGCCCGGGCGGTTCACGACAGGTTGATGGTTGCCGAGCCGGACGAGAACAGGTCGCACTTGAACTGAAGGCGAAGACCGGTGGCGGCTTCGGGGACCTCGTACGCCAATTCGCCTCGCTTGGCTGCACCCGGCGCAAGCTCTCCGTCGACGCTCGACGTGCTGCTGTCGGTGAACGTGATGTTGTACGACTTGTTGGTCGAGTCCTGCAGTTCGAAGCACATCATCGATGACACGGTCGACGGCTTGTCGCTGTTGTTGGTGACCTCGGTGTCGACCACGACGTAGCGGTTTCCGGGATCCGCGGTGATGAACTGATTGGTCGAGACATAGGGATCGACAACGCCGTGTACCTGGACGCGCCAGTCGCCCAGTTCGACGACGTCACCGATGCCGAAGGCAGCCGCGGGTGCGGCGGAAGAACCGTTGTCGTCGACCTTCTTCGCTTCGTCGGTCTCGCCCGAGGCGATGGTTGCGAACAGGGCTGCGCCGACGGCGAGGAGGGCGAGGGGAGTACGGAGTGATCGCATGATGTGCGCCTTTCGAGAGTTGGTATGGCACAAGTCAACGATGTGGGGACCGCTCACCGCTTCGGTCGAAAGATCGGGGAGCCTCATCCTTTCGGTCGGAGCTTGACGGTTCGTCCACCCGTTCGGCTGATTCGAGGCGTCGGTGGCGGTGGATACGCTTGCTCGGTGATCACCACCAAAGGAACCGTTGTGCGACGACGCGTATGGACTACCGCCGCCGTCGCATTCAGCCTTTTCTGTTCCTTCATGACGGTGGGCATCGCAGGCGCGTCGGGAAATATGCCACCGGCATTGGTCGGGATCGGGTTCGTCCTGGGCGTGGCCGGTGGGATATCGCTTGTCTGGCGCCATCAACATCCCTGGGTGGTTCTGGCGATCACGCTGGTCGGCCCGCTGTTCTTCCCCACCGATGCGACGGCGGCGCTCATCGCGTTGTTCGCCGTTGCTCGGATCGCGCGTGGGCCTCGGCTTGCAGCATCCGCGGCAGCTGTCTTCGTCGTGTGCGGAATTTCGTTGACCTACGACGCTTTTCGAAATCGTGAGTACTCCGTTCTCACGATGGGCACCGCGAAACCCAAAGACGGTTCGGTGGTTGTTCAATACGACGTCGCCATCTGGATCCCGTGGCTCGTCGCTGCCGTCATGGTCGGCATTGTCGTGGCGCTCTCGCTCCTGATTCGGACCAGAACCGAACTCGTCGAGGCAGAGCACGTACGGGATCTGGCCACCGAGAAAACCGACGTGATGCGCGACGAGATGATTCGCACCGAGGAACGAACGCGGATCGCTCGCGACATGCACGACACGATCGCGGCCAGTTTGAGCCGGATCTCGTTGTTCGCCGGCGGGTTGCAGGTCAGCGCGGCAGACAATCCCGAGAAGGTCGTCAACACCGCAGCGATGATCAGAACCACCGCCCACGAGGCTTTGGACGAATTGAAGGGAATCGTCGGAGTGCTCAGGGGAAGCGGTGATCGCCGCGAACACGGTGGGCACCAGGGGATCGACGCGATCGGTAACCTGGTCAACAGTGCACGCGCGGCAGGCATCCACTGCCGTCTCGAATCCGAGTTGCTCCCGGGTGATGTCGGAATGTTGGCGGGGCATGTCTGTTATCGCGTCGTTCAGGAATCGTTGACCAACGTCCAGAAGTACGCGAGCGACCAGATGCTCGTCATTTCCGTGACCGGGTCGCCGCACGACGGAATCCGCATCCTCGCACGCAACAAGCTGAGCGAGCTTGCACCCATGACGTCGATCGGTTCTCGATCCGGCCTACGCGGGTTGGCCGAACAGGCGCGAGAGATCGGCGGCAAGGTGGAGGCAGGCGCGTTGGGGGACGATTTCCTCGTCAGTTGCTGGGTGCCCTGGTCGTCGTAGCCCTCCCACCCTCTAACTGTCGGGGGCTCTGGGTAATCTGAGCGCACTATGGACGCTGACTCGCGCATCACAGTTTTGATCGTCGACAACGACGCGTGGGTTCGGCGCGGGATGAAGGACATCCTGGAAGCAGCGCCGGACATCGTGGTGGTTGCCGAGGCCGAGGACGGCGATCAGGTCGCAGCCAAGGTCACTCGTTTTCGTCCCCACGTGGTGCTGATGGATCTGAAGATGGCACGGGTCGGTGGCTTGGAGGCCACGCGTGAATTGATGACCATGAGTAATCCGCCGAAGGTCATTGCCATGACCGCCTTCGACGTCGACGACATGGTTGTGCAGGCAGTCGAGGCGGGCGCGCACAGTTTCCTGAGCAAGGACGCAGCTCCGCAGGCGTTCCAGCAGGCAGTGCGGGTAGTGGCGTCGGACCACTCGTTGTTCAGTTGCGATTCTCTGCGCGCCATCGTGGCCTCGTCGCCGCGGCGGCAAGCGCCCGATCAGACTCCGCTCGCTTCGCTCACCGAGCGCGAGCGCGAAGTGCTGACAATCCTGGCGACAGGCGCGGCCAACAGCGTCATCGCGGAGCGGTTGTACCTCGGTGAGACCACCGTCAAGACGCATATCTCTTCGCTGTTCGCCAAGCTGGGTGTGCCCAACCGCGTGAGTGCATCGTTGATCGCGTTCCGGTGTGGCCTTGTGACGTGACTCGGGACTAATCCCTACCCTGTTCGTTGTTGCACCTTCGGTGACTGATCAAATCGTGATTGACCAAGACGTGACCATCGAAGTGTGGTCGGACGTCGCTTGTCCGTGGTGCTACATCGGAAAGACCAGGTTCCTCTCGGCGCTGGATCGTTTCGAGAACAAGGACCGCGTCAACGTCATCTGGCGCTCGTACCAGCTCGCGCCGGAGACGCCGGTGGGAGAGGGCCGAACCGAACTCGACGCCTTGGTCGAAATGAAGGGGATGGCGCCTGATCAGGTACGTCAGATGTTCGCCCACGTCAGCGCGACGGCCGCCGAGGTCGGGTTGACCTTGGACTTCGAAACCGTGATCGCCGCCAATACGTTTGATGCGCACAGGTTGCTGCATCTCGCGGGTGAGCGGCAGAACGAACTCCTCGAAGCGCTGTTCAAAGCGCACTTCAGCGACGGCTTGGTGATCGACGACCGTGAGGTGCTGGTCGAGTTGGCCGTGAGCGTCGGCCTCGACGCCGATGTCGTGCGCGAGCAACTCGATTCCGATGCCGCAGCGGAGGCTGTCCGCGAAGATCTGTCCATGGCCCGCCAACTGCAGGTCAGCGGCGTTCCGTTCTTTGTCGCCAACCGTGCGGTTGCCGTGTCGGGCGCTCAGCCCGAAGAGGTGTTTCTGCAGTTGCTTACTCAGGCCTCCGAACCGGCCTGAGAAAGGCGAGCGGCACGCACCGCCGGGGCGTTCGAAAACGGCAACAGATGTGCGCCGTTCACGGGGCAGGACAACGTCACGTGCGCTGCATCGACGAACCGGTACGGCTGCGCTGCAACAACTCCGGCGAGGTTCTTTCGCAGACGCGACATCTCGGCCCGCGCGGTCACCGTGCGGGCCGGGTCGCCGAACAGATCTTGCGCCAACCGAGATGCAGTCAGTCCCCGTCTCTCGGATCCGAGGAGGAACAGAATCTCCGCGTGTCGTTGGGTGGGGGCGTATGCCCATTCGCCGAAACCCGACGTGACGGTCACCGACATGTTCTCGGAATCGCGCAGATCGATATGTACCGTGGGCGCGCTGATTCTCTCGCCGGTGGTGATCGGTCTAACCAGCCACCCGCCGGGAAGCGGATCCAGTTCGCACAGGCCCAGTGCCGGGAACCATGCCCTGCCGGGAGCCAAAGCTGCGGGGAGCAGCACGCGCGAGCGATGAGGTAACGCGTCGACCGCTGCGACCCATCCGTGGGTGTCGATCACCAATGCGGGTGATCCGCTTCGTGCAAGCATCGGCCCTGCAACAGAACGTAGTTGATCGAGGTTGTCCCGATGCTTGTCGCGCAGGTGTGATTGAGCGAGGCGTGCGACGGCGTCGACCAGAGCGAGCGTCGTGGGATGGACGGTCTTGGCAGGACCACTGATGTCGACGACGCCGATGACACGGTCGTCCCGCGGATCGCGGATGGGTGCCCCTGCACACGTCCACGGATGATGGCTGCGCGCATAGTGTTCCGCCGAGAAGATCTGAACCGCCTGTCGTGACACCAATGCCGTTCCGATGGCGTTGGTGCCGACGCTGTCCTCCGCCCAGTTCGCCCCTTCGACAAATCCCAGACGCGCAGCTTGGTCCAGTACGCGATGGGACCCGCTGCGCCACAGTACAGTTCCGCGAAGGTCTGCGACGACCATGATGTTCTCACCGCTCGCGGTGACCGATTCGAGTCCGCGTGTCACGTCGTCGAGCACGTCGTACAGTCCGGACTCACGACGACGGAGATCGAGTTCGGCGACGTCCATCGACGGTTCGACCCGGCTGTGCTCGGGATCGATACCGAGTTCGCGCAGGCGCTGCCACGATTGGCGAACCACGTCCCTTGGGCGGGCTGGTGCGCGGTCTCCGGCCATCGTCGCGTCGTACACCGCGGCGAGGGTCCTCGCGTAGTCGCGAGGATCCTCGCCGGGCGGCATCGCAGGCTCTGGCAACCGCTTTTTCAGTGAAGACACCGCTTTCAGCGAAGACACCTCGGTCAGCGGTAGACGAGACCGCCGTCGATGAGACCGGCCTGCCCGGTCATGTAGTCGGAATCGGGCCCAGCGAGGTAAGAGACGAAACCGGCTACGTCGTCGGGGGTTTCAGCTCGACCCAGCGCAATTCCGCCGACGAACTTCTCGTAGGTGGCGCCCTCTGGCGCACCGGTCAACTCGGCGAACCTCTTGTCGATCGTCACCCACATGTCGGTGCCCACGACGCCGGGGCAGTACGCGTTGACGGTGATTCCGTCGGACGCGTATTCCTTGGCCGCAGCCTGAGTGAGGGCCCTGACCGCGAATTTTGTTGCGCTGTAAACACCTAACATGGCGAACCCGTCGTGACCGGCAATGGACGACGCGTTGATGATCTTTCCGCGCTGACCGAGCGCCTGGAACTTTGCCGCTGCAGCTTGAATTCCCCACAGGACACCGTCGACGTTGACGCTCCAGATCTTGGAGACCTCTTCCGGCGTCGCATCGGAGATCGGGCCGACGAGAGCGATTCCCGCGTTGTTGACGATGACGTCGAATCCGCTCAACTCACTGTGCGCGTGTTCGACTGCGGCGTGAACCTGCGCGCGATCGCTGACATCGGCGATAAACGTCGTCGCACGACGACCGATCTGTCTGATCTCGTCGGCAACCGCATCCAGCTTGGTCTGGTCGAGGTCGACCAACGCGATGTCGGCGCCGTCGTGGGCGAGGCGGAGAGCGATTCCGCGTCCGATTCCTTGGCCGGCGCCGGTGACCAGTACTACCTTGCCCGTGATGCTCATGCAGATCTCCTCGTAAGCAGTGAACCAGTCGGTTGTGAACCGGTGAGTGATTTGTATGTGACGGCGACCACAATGCGGAAGGGTTGCACCGTGTTGCAATTCCGGAAAATCGGACAGCAGTTGCAACCCTCGGCAACCCTCCCGGTACCCCGCGCGACGGTTCCATAGTTGCGCCACCACTTCGCGAATCATCTTGCGAGACAATCTGGGAGAGGGCACATGACCGCTACAGTCGACACACCCACGGAACCGGCCACGCCGAGCCGACAACCGTCACGCCGCTGGATCGGGTTCGGGATCGCGAACCTCGTGATCGTTCTCGTGCTGGCCGTGGCGAGTTGGTACCTTCTGGCCGATCCGACCACCAGTCCCTGGAGTTTCTATCCTCTGCCGTTCAACGCGGCGCTTTTCTGGGCAATCCTTTTTGTTGTGTTCATCGGCTTCAATTGCGAGTTCGCCGGCTTCGATCGACTCCCACAGCCGGCGAAAGGCTTGGCGATCATGGTCGCGACCGCGGCCTTCGCCGTCGTGGTGACGTGGCTCCTGGCAAACGGCTTGGGGAGTTTGTACCCGGATTTCGCGGCCGATCGTGAGGGCGGCCTCGGATATTTCGCGGGTGCGCTGTTCGTGCTCTTCGGCTTCGGGACCTGGGTGATGGTGGTCCTGAACTGGCAGCATTGGCCGTGGACTTCCCTAGGGATGAAGCAGCCGTTGGTGGGTTTGTGTGAGATCGCGTTTGTCGCCGTTCCGACGCTGGCGCTGTACTTCGTGTTCGGTCTGCCGTCCGTGTCGCTGTCCGCCACGGATCCGTTGATGACCGTCGACACCGTACTCGGGTGGTTCTACTGCGTCGTGGTGGTCGTGATCCTGACTGGCCAGACGCTCGACAACTGGCCGTGGCGACTGTTCGGCGGCGGCGGTAAGACGGCGCTCGCAGCCACGATCGGTAACTTCGCCGTCGGAACCGGCTTGTACTTCGTGGCACTTCCGGTCGTGAAGGTGTTGGTGGGAAGCGATGCCGTTGCCGAGTTGGGTGGTGTGGTCCATCAGTTCCCGGCGCAGCTCGGTGTGTGCTGGGCCTTCTGGATGATCTTCTGGGCCAACGCCTTCGGTAACAAGCCCACGGGCTTTGCGGACGGGGTCAACCTGGCGATCCGCGCGCTGCTCACGTTTGCGCTCGCGGTGGTCACATTCTTGTTCTATTACCGCTTTGCGGCAGAGCACATTCTTCACGAGCCGGCAGTTGTCGACGGATTACACGGCAATGCACTGGGTTTCGTGGACTGGGCCGTGTTGTGGACGCTGTTCTACGTCGTGGGATTTCAGTCGCTGGGACTCGGCAAATTCAAGCCTACTGAGGGGTGAGTCGGTTGCCCGCACATCGGTGCGGGTAACCGGTATCGGGCGGCGGCACCGCGCCCGCTGATTGCAACAGACTGCAACGCTTGTGACCGGGGCCACTTATGGGATGTGCTGTGTGTCACATTCACAAACAAGGAGAAGTGATGACGCAAACCATCGATTCCGCAGTCACCCCCGAGGTGAAGTTGACGGCGGTGACACCTCAGGAACGCGTCGACGCCTGGCTGGCGGATTTCGAGTCGGCCCTCGCGGCTCGTGACATCGAGCGTGTGGCAGGCAAATTTGCACTCGACAGCTTCTGGCGAGACTTGGTGTCGTTCACCTGGAACATCAAGACCGTCGAAGGTCGCGAGCAGATTGCCGACATGCTCTCCGAGCGTCTCGACGACACCGATCCTTCGGGATTCCGGACCACCGAGACACCCGACGAAGCCGACGGCGTCACGTCGGCCTGGATCGAATTCGAGACTGCAACCGGTCGCGCGCACGGGCACCTTCGTTTGAAAGGAGATGAAGGTTGGACCCTGCTGACGTCGTTGCAGGAATTGAAGGGACACGAAGAAGGTAAGGGCACTCGCCGGCCTCGTGGAGCCAAGCACGGAGCAGGCCCGAACCGCATCACGTGGGCCGAGCAGAAGGAGATCGAGGATCGCGAACTCGGTTACACCACACAGCCTTACGTCGTGATCGTCGGCGGCGGACAGGGAGGCATCGCCCTCGGTGCCCGGATGCGCCAACTCGGAGTTCCGGCCATCGTGATCGACAGCCACGAGCGACCCGGCGACCAGTGGCGCGGACGCTACAAGTCCCTGTGCCTGCACGATCCGGTTTGGTACGACCACCTGCCATACATGCCGTTCCCCGACAACTGGCCGGTGTTCGCGCCCAAGGACAAGATCGGCGACTGGCTCGAGATGTACACCAAGGTCATGGAGGTTCCGTACTGGAGTTCCACGACCTGCACCTCCGCGTCGTTCGACGAGAAGACCCAGGAATGGACCGTCGAGGTCAACCGCAACGGCGAGAAGCTGACGTTGCGTCCCAAGCAGTTGGTGATGGCGACGGGTATGTCCGGCAAGGCCAACGTTCCGACGTTCCCCGGGCAGGACAAGTTCCTCGGCGATCAGCACCACTCGAGCAAGCACCCCGGCCCGGATCAGTACGTGGGCAAGAAGGTCGTCGTGGTCGGGGCCAATAACTCCTCGCACGACATCTGCGGTGCACTGTGGGAGAACGGCATCGACGTCACGATGGTGCAGCGCAGCTCGACGCACATCGTGAAGTCGGATTCGCTGATGGATTTGGGCTTGGGCGATCTGTACTCGGAGCGTGCACTGGCCGCAGGCATGACGACGCACAAGGCGGACCTCACGTTCGGTTCGCTGCCGTACCGGATCATGCACGAGTTCCAGATCCCGGTGTACGACGCAATCCGTGAGCGCGACAAGGATTTCTACGATCGCCTCGAGAAGGCGGGCTTCGAGCACGACTGGGGCGACGACGGTTCAGGTCTGTTCATGAAGTACCTACGCCGCGGCTCGGGGTACTACATCGACGTCGGCGCGGCCGAACTGGTCGCGAACGGGGACATCAAGCTCGCGCACGGCAACATTCGTGAGCTGACCGAGAACAGCGTGATCCTCGAAGACGGTACGGAATTGCCTGCCGACGTGGTGGTCTACGCGACCGGCTACGGCTCGATGAACGGCTGGGTGGCGGATCTGATCGGTCAGGACACCGCCGACAAGGTCGGCAAGGTGTGGGGCCTGGGGTCGAACACCACCAAGGATCCGGGACCGTGGGAAGGCGAGCAGCGCAACATGTGGAAGCCGACGCAGCAGGAAGCGCTGTGGTTCCACGGAGGCAATCTGCACCAGTCGCGCCACTACTCGCTGTACTTGGCGTTGCAGTTGAAGGCGCGTTACGAGGGCATCCCGACGCCGGTGTACGGACTGCAGGAAGTGCATCATCTGAGCTGAAATAGAACTGCTGTGCGCCTTTATTAACCGCCCGCGGTTAATAAAGGCGCACAGCAGGTTCAGCGAAGGGCGTACTTCTTTGCTACTTCGGTGTTCTTGGTCGCGCGCTCGGTGAGGAAGGCGAATGCCAACCCGAGTACGAGCCAGAGCGTCGCCTGCGTAGCGAGCGAGGAAAGTCGGAACTCCCACAGCAGAGTTGCCGGGAAGTCCTCGCCCACCTCGTTGATGCCGGGAAGCGAGACGTAACCGATCGTGGCGATCACCAGGAACGCAGCCACCGGAGCAGCGATGCGCACGCTGAGGAACTCGTGCCCGGAAACTGCCTTTGCCGCCGCTGCTGCCGCGGTGACGGACAGTAGCCCGAGAATCACGGCGGCCAGCCACAGCAGTGTGCGCTGGTTGATGGTGTCGGGATCTCCGACGGCCGGCGGATTGGCCGGGTACTTGAAGAAGGGCACGGCCTCGATGGCCAGCCAACCACCGACGGCGATGGTGATCGCCAACAACGGCCCGGACATTCCGGTGAGTCGTCGAGCGTAATTGGCAACGACCGAGAAGATCGCCCCGAGTGCCAGTCCGGCCAGCGCTGTGGCCAGGAACAGCCCGGCGCGCTGCCCGTCGCGGCTCACCAGTGGTTCTTCTTCGTCACCGTGCGAATGCCCAGCGGCTTCGCCGGCAACCTCACCGGTGGCGCTGTTGGCTTCTTCGATCGCAATGGCGGCATTGACGTGCGGTTCACCCAGCACGAATGCAACTCCGCCGGCAAGGATGCCTGCGATCAAACCAGCCAACAAACCACGAATGAGAAGCTTCGTGAAATTGTCGACTAGTGGCACGGCAGGCCCATCAAGTGTCGACCGTCGTGCATCAATTCATGCATGTACATGCCGGTGCGAGAGATAGCGCCCTGGTCGAATCCGACCAGGTAGAGAGCGAGCATCGCGAACAGAACTACTGCAGCGGCGAGGAAAGCAAGACGAGTCGAATCGATCGACGTATCGGGAGAATAGGCGAGAGCCATCGAAGCCTCCTGGGATTTTCGCGTCCCCTAGGTCCATGCGATGGCCGAAGTGTCTGGCTGTCGAAATAGTCGTGCCGAAAAAGGCACTTCACCTCGAATTACAGTGGCGCGACCGCTCCGGGCTTTCACCGGATTCCTGTCGGACCATCGCGTTTACATGCGAACTTTTGCACTACTGCCCGCACCGTGTCAACGCGTAAGCCGAGATGACCGTCGATTGTGCCCGCCAAGGCGGGCACAATCGTTCTAGATCAGCTCTTTGCGGCGACGTCCAGGACAACTTCGAACTCGAGCAACGACGCACCCGAAGCGACGGGCTTCGCACGCTCGCCGGAATGGGCTTCGCGGGCAGGGCCGTCACGCCAATCGGCGAACGCCTGCTCGGACTCCCACTGCGTCACCACGAAGTAACGGCTCTCACCTGCGGTGGGGCGGAGGAGTTGGAATCCGAGAAAGCCCGGGGAGTTCTCGACTGCATGAGCGCGTGCTGCGAAGCGCTTCTCCAGTTCGGGGCCGGCGCCCTCTGGGACCTCGATTGCATTGATCTTCACGACTGCCATGCAAGCGACATTACCCGCGCACCTTCACCGCGTACCGTGACACTCGTGTTGCATGACGAAGGTGGAACAGGACAACCGATTCTGTTGTTGCACGGCCTCATGGGCAGGTCGAGGACGTGGCGACGCCAGGTGCCGTGGATCCGCGAGTTCGGCCACGTCTACACGTTCGACGCCGCCGGTCACGGCCGGCCCGCGCCGTCAGAGCTGACCACCGAGGCATTCGTCGACGACCTGGCATCTGCCGTTGCGTCCATCGAGGAGCCGATGATCGTGATCGGCCATTCGATGGGGGCTCTGCACGCGTGGTGCTTCGCCGCATCGCATCCCGAAAAGGTTTGTGCACTGGTCCTCGAAGACATGGCTCCGGATTTTCGCGGACGCACCGCCGCGGATTGGGCTCAGATGATCTCGGCGTGGCCGCAGCCGTTTGCTTCCGAGGACGCGATGAAGGAATTCTTCGGGCCCGTCGCCGGCCAGTACTTTCTCGACTCTTTCGACCGCCGCGACGACGGGTGGTACCTGCACGGCGAGGTGTCGACCTTCCGCGACATCTCGGAGGAGTGGGGCACGAGGCATTTCTGGGATCAGTGGAAGGCGATCGACGTGCCGACCTTGCTGATCGAGGGAGAGTTCACCATCACCCCCGAGGGACAGATGCGAGAGATGGCCGAGAGGCCGGGAACTCGGTACGTACGTATTGCCGACGCAGGCCACCTGGTTCACGACGATCAACCGCAGCGCTATCGCGAAGTGGTGACGGAATTCCTTCAGACGGTGAGCTGACTGCGGATCGACGCGCCCACCTGCTCCAGTTCGACGGCTCGCCTGGCCAGGAGTCCGGCAGCGAACTTCGCCTTGTCGCCGCGATGGCGGGGGACGACGTGGAGGTGCGAGTGGAACACGGTTTGCCCCGCGGCACGCCCGTCGTTGACCAGAAAGTTGACTCCGTCAGCGGCGATGTCGCAGCGGCGTAGAGCTCCGGCGATGAGCGTGCCGACGCGGAACATCTCTGCGCCCTCGTGGCTTTCGAGAGCATCGAGGTTTTCTGCATGACGCTTGGGGACCACCAGGGTGTGTCCGCGACTCACCGGTCGGGCGTCGAGAAATGCAAGAGTCGTCTCGCTCTCGTGGACGAGAATCGCCGGCTCGGTCAGCGCGACGATCTTGCAGAAGACACAGGTATCGGTGCTCATGCCTACAGAATGTAGTCCGAATCAGATCCGACCCGGGACTACAGCAGGCGCAGCTGACGTGCCTTCGTGATCGCTTCGTTTCGATTGTGTACGTCGAGCTTCTTGTAGAGAGTGCGCAGTTGAGTCTTGACGGTGTTGACGGACACGTACAGTTTGTCGGCCATCGCGGCCGATCCCATGCCGAGCGCCAGGAGTGAGAGGACCTTCTGTTCGCGTTCGGTCAGCTCCACGATACGTACGGATCCCGGAAATGATTCCGCAGGAGCACTTTTCGAGAACTCGGCGAGTGCACGCGATTTTGTTACTGCCATCGATTCGAGTTTCTCGACGTCCGCCGATCCGATGGTCGCGAACGGACGCAGAAGTCCGGTTTGGTCCGCGATACTGCACGCTCTGGACCACTCCTGAGAGGCGAGGCGTGGCTCACCCAGCTCGGAGTGTGCAACCGCTTGCACCAGAAGCGATTCCATCTGTGCCCGCGGATAGGATTCGCCAGACCAGTCGAACTGATGACACAGCGCCACAGCGGCCTCGTTCTGGCCGATTCGCTGACGTAAACGCGCCACCGACGCGAGCGTCCACGGGTTGGCTGCAGGATCGGCGATTTCCTTGGCCAGAGCCGTCGCCTTGTTTCCCTCGCCGAGTGCGAGCAGGAGATCGATTTCTGCGGATTGCAGCAGAGGAAGCGCGAAAGACGTGGCCGTGTACTGCTTGGAATGCACTCCAATCGCGTTGTGGAGCAAGGGCAGAGCGGAAGATGCACTGCTCTGAGTCAGGGCGAATTGGCTGTGCGCATAGACGACGAACGCCCATAGCTCCTCGGTGTCGGACGGAACGCCGAGTTCGGTCAGTGCGATACGTGCGTCACCGAAGTCGAGTGTGTCGAGAGCGGCGAGAGCCCGTGCCGTCAAGCCGGCGATTTTGACTACAGGTTCGAGCCAGCCCCCAGGGTCAGGATGCTTCTGTTCGAGTTCGAACCAGTGTCTGGCCTGCCGCGGCTCACCTGCCAAAGCCCAATTCAGGGCGGCACTACCCGCAGAGTTGCGAGCGATGAAGTCGACTCCGTGAGACAGGGCGCCGTGGTATGCCATTCGAGCCTTGATCGTGGATTCGGTGAACCTGCCGCTCAATTGAAAATTGATCGCCCATTGAAGTCGCATCAGGGGGAGTTGTGCGCTGACCGCTTCCGGATTGTTTTCCAGCGCACTGCGGCTGAGGTGAGACAGCCGCCTGGTGGTCTCTGCCGAGAGCCCGTATTCACCGGCCATCCTGAGCATGATCGATTGAACGCAGGCGATGCTCAAGGCGTCCTTCGCGCTGGGTTGGGCGCCGAGTTCCCACAGTTCGGCCGGCGATTCGGGTAGCAAGTCGATTGCCGTGGATCGCTTGCTCGGATGCATCGTGAACAAGGCACGCCCGGCCTCAACGGCCGAGTGCTTGTCGGCAGCTTCCGCCGGAATCCGTTGGAGGGCGGAGCGAACCGAGTCCAGGTTATGCACGATCATCGTCACCCAATGTTGTTCGACGATGTCTACTGCCAGGGTCCAGTTCTGTGCCTCGACCGCGTAGTCCAGCGCCGACGCGTGATGACCGTTGTCGAGTCGATTGTGAGCGAGGAATGAAAGACGTTGCGACGGATCGATTCCCACGCGAGTGTGGTGCGCGAGTATCGATCGTCGAATGGCGGGAGGCAATTCCCATGTTTCGTCGGCTTCGGCCTCGACGCGCGACAACAAGCCGGCTGTCTCCAGCGTCACGAGCCGCGAGCGGATCTCATGAACGGTTTCGGCAGTGTCAGGGCGCTGGGACTCGAACAGCATTGTGGCGACGCCGACGGTGATCGATCGACCAAAGGCGGTCGCGAGTAGGAACTCATGTTGCTTTAGGCGCTCAGCGGTGGCGAGAACGGAATCAGTCACGTAATCGTCTATCGCTTGCGCGGTGTTCGTTTTGATCTCCCGCTCATGGTTGCTGTTACGTGAGTCCCTGACGGCGGCGACTGCGGCGCGAACCAATGCGGGCAGCCCACCCGTCAGGGATGTGATTTGTTCTGCATCACCCTCAGCCGTGCGCACCCCCGCCTGTTCCAGCAATTGGGCGGTATCGGATGTCGTGAACAACAGCTCATCGGCGCCGATGACCTCGTGATCCGTGTCGAGAAGGTATGGCTCGGCGAACATGCCGAATCCCGAGAGCGTGACCACGAGGTCCAGGTTGTGGCAGAGGGTGAGGAGATCGATCAACTGATCGTCCAACTCTGGTTCCGATATCAGATCCGGCCTGATCAGCACGAGCAGTACGGGGCGGCTGAGGGCGTTCAGGGATTTGGCGGCAGCGGTGAAAGGATCGGCGAGATCGTCGACGTCGGGCAGTGCGATTCCGGCAGCGTGGATTCGATCGAGGACAACGGCCCAGAAATCTTCGAGTGTCGACGAGGGCTGTGGGGCCGAGACCCAGACGAGTATTCGTTCGGATGCCAGATGGGCGCGCAGCCACGATGCGATCAACGACGATTTCCCGTGGCCGTTCGGTGCACGGACGACGGTCAGAGCGGCGCGTCGATCCAGTTTCGCGAACAGTGCTTGCCGAGGAATCGACTCGGTGAGAGTGCGCCTTTCGGGAATAGCTGCCCAGTCGTGGCCGTCCCTCCCGAACATCAACGCGGACCCTTTCTGCTTTCACGCCCCACGCTAATTGGCGGATTTGGGCGGATTGTCTCGATCCATCTATCTACATGGAGGAGCGTAGCTGGTGCGAATCCAGAGCGTGTCATCCCGGGCAATTCACCCGCGACTTCACCCCGGGTGAGAGAAGTTCACCCACATAATCATGCCGTCACCATTGGCTTTCGAGTCCCTCGAGCGACTTCTATTGAACGTAGCTCGGGATTCGCCAAATCTGGTCGAGAGTGCCCGACCGGGCCCCGAGGGTCGGCCATCGAAGGAGTGTCGTGAGAACTCGTCTGTCAGTGGTGTGGTCGAAGGCGGTTACGGTCCGACTCCGACCGAGAGCGTGCGCCCGAAGAGTGCGAGGCGTAGTCGTGGTGACAGGAGTGTTACTTGTCGGCGCAGCTGCGCTCGGTGCGCTACCGATGCAGTCGGATGTTCGATTGGCAGCCGAGGGAGAGTCCGCTTCTCCCTTCACCGTCGAGTTGACGGCGATTGACGGTGCGCCGCCCTTCGACCCCGGTGACGGTCCAGGGCTCGATACCGGACCGTCCAACGGCATTGTCCGAGAGGGTGATCCGGTGACGTATGTCGTAGACATCGGCGTCCGGGGCAACCCGCTCTCGGACGTGGTCGTGCAGCTTCCGGTGCCTCGAGGTTTCGTTCTACCGTCCGTGCCTGACTACTGCGGAGACGGCTCGGGTGTCGACGAGTTCGGGTTACATTGCCTGATAGGCAATCTGGAAGCGGACCGGTACTTCACCCGGACAGCGACGATGACTGCGGGAAAGCGGGAAGACGCCGACGGTCTATCGATTGCTGCACTGGTCACCGCAGATCGAGGGGCGGCTCGCGTACGGTCGGGCGATGTCACCGTGCGGGTGGCGACCACCCCGGGAGTGTGTGATCCACAAGGGAATTCTGTTGGTGGTCGGAGAGACCAGGGGACAGCTGTCTCGGCAGATGGTCGGATCTCAGGTCTGGTGACGTCGGGCATCTCGGAGGCGGTGGTGATCAACGGCGTCGATCAATGCGGGCACGCGATAGCGCGGACGGTGAAACCGTTCGAGGGTCGCTTCTCGTTTGTCGGACTCCTGCCGGGGACGTATCGCGTCACGGTCGACGGCCGAGCGCCGGTGGACGTGGTGTTGGAACCAGGCGCAATGGCGGTCGGTGGCCTGACGTTCTGATACAGCTCCACAGTGATAGCAACACCTGAAACAGTTCAGAACCAGTTGGAAACAGTCAATGGAGGATCCAGTGCGTGAAAGCCTGGGCGTGGTATTCGAAAACAATTCCATTTCAACAGCTCTCGTAGATGCGGACACACCCCTTCTGGGGTCGATCGACGAGTTCCGTCATCCGTGGGGCGCGAACGGGACTGTTCCCTCTGCGCAAGCGTCGGCACGCGCGCTCGCCTCCGCTGCCGAGGTCGCCACCGGTCGGGCCCTGCGCTCGAACCTGTGCCCCACCGTCCTCGGAGTGCTGTGCGAGCGCGCGGACGTGCGCGAATTTGTACCGGATTCATTGTCCTCCAGCACTTTCGAGAACATCGAGTTGGTCAACGGTCTGGACGCTCGCATTGCCTACTTGCGGACGGTCGACGCCCTGAATGGTATTTCGCCGATTCTCGCATTCTGGCCGGACGGCGGTGAGACTGTGATCGCTGCCATCGATCCGAGCGCCGGCGTCGTGGACTCGGCGCACCGTTACGCAACCGCCGAGTTGCTTACAGACAGCTCGACATTTGCTGCGACATTGGACCTGCTCGTCGCTGAACGAGACCCCGTGCCCAAGATGCTCGTCGCGATGCTGGTGAAGGAAGAGTCTCGGCAGCTGTCCGCCGAAGCCGCCGAATCGGCAGGGCTCGGCTTCCTGTATCTCGGCGAGCGCGCCCAACTGGCGATAGGCGCTGCGCTGGTAGCGGCCGGTCGGGGGAGTGAGGTCAGGTCCGCTGGCGGCGCGGCTGTTCAGCCCGTCAACAGAATCCGGTGGGCGGCGGCAATAGTGCTGCCGCTCCTGCTCATGCTGACGGGATTGCTGATCGCTCTGTCGCCGGACGGGTCGCGAGCGGTGTCCACTGATCGCCCGAACGTCGGCGCCGAGCCGGCGAACCCGACGAGCGGGCCACCGTCCGGAGCGGCCCTACCGATCCTGACGCTCCCGCCTTGCGACCCGGTGGTACCCGTCGTTCCCGCTGCGTTTCGGCGTTCGGATCCTGATGTCACACCACCCCAGACCGTCGAACCAGCAGAAGCATGCGACCCGATGCGAGTGGGCTAGGGCGTACCTTCTCCAGCCAGTGCAAACAGGCCGTCATCGGTCTGCTCGACCAGTCCGTCGACCAACAAGGAATGTAGTGCGCGGTCACGCTGACCAGGATCGGTCGGCCAGACGATGTCGAGTTGCGCGCGTTCGACCGGACGGTGGCTCTCGCGCAGAACGGCCATCAATTTTCCGCGAACTTGGCGATCGGTGCCCGCGAACTTCTGCACCTTCTTGGGCGGTCCGGTGTGTGCCGGTTTGCCCGAAGCGACCCACGCGCAGTTCGGCAAAGGGCAGTTCTCGCAGTTCGGCGTCCGCGCAGTGCAGATCAGTGCACCGAGTTCCATGAGAGCGGCGCTGTAGGTGGCGGCGCGCGCTCGTGTCCGTGGCAGCAGCGCCGCGACGTCGGCGAGGTCTCGCGTGTTGGACGGATTGCCTGGTTCCGCATTGCCGTGGACGGCTCGCGCAACTACGCGTCGTACGTTGGTGTCCACCACCGGCACTCGCTGTCCGTAGGCGAAGCACGCCACGGCGCGGGCGGTGTACGAACCGATTCCCGGTAGCGAGAGCAGGGTGTCGACGTCTTCCGGTACCACGTCACCGTGCTCGGCGGCCAGGACGCCCGCGCATTCGTGTAACCGAAGCGCGCGTCGTGGGTAACCAAGTTTGCCCCACGCGCGAAGTACTTCTGCCTGACTCGACGCTGCCATCGCGGACGGTACCGGCCAGCGCTCCACCCACTCTTCCCAGATGGGCGCAACGCGCACCACCGGCGTCTGCTGGAGCATGATCTCGCTCATCAGGATCTGCCAGGCACTGACGCCCTCGCGTCGCCACGGCAGGTCACGAGCCGTCTCGGAGTACCACTTCAGTAGCACCGAAGATTCCACTGCCACTGCTACCGACACACTCCTCGAACCTGTGCTCCTGGTCGACGAAGGACACGTCGACTTGTGGGGGCCACTTTATCGGCAGTCGCCGACAGTCATTTCTCGTACCCGAAAACCTGGGGTGAGTGGCATCGAGACCACTCACCCCAGGTTGATCATGATGCGTACTGAGCGTTCGCGGTCTCCACACGGGTGCTTGCGACGGTCGGCGAGGTTCCGGAGTATCGGCGAATGATCACGTAGAGGCAGATCAATCCGATAGCACCGGCAGCGGCGAGGAAGGAACCGACCTTCCATGCGTTGTCCGGATTTCCGTTGATCAGCATCACCATGATCATCGGCGCGAAACCTCCGATGATTGCGGAGATCTGATAACCGAGTGAAGCGCCGGAGAATCGAATCTCCGGTGGGAACAGTTCAGCGAAGAGTGTTCCCTGCGTACCGGTTTGGAGGGACATTGCTACTACGCCGACGATAACCGCGACGGCAAACGGCCAGATCGTGTCCGGGCTGGATCCACCGATCATCAGCCACATCGGGATACCCCAGAGCATCATGGCTGCGGTGCCGAGGCCGAAGACTAGTTTGCGACCGTAGAGGTCGGACAGATATCCCGCCAGCGGAACCAGGGGAATCTGTATTGCACATGCGATCAGGATGTAGGTGAGGACCGTCGACCGCGGTATCTCCAGGTAGGTGGTCGCGAACTGAACCGAACCGGTGATCATCGTGTAGAAGAAGATCACGCCGATGGCATTGGCGCCTGCTGCTGCGAGGACTGTGCCTGGATTCTTCTTGAGCACTTCGAGAATGGGGGACTTCCGAACGACCGGCGATTCGGCGAGTTTTTCTGCGAGTGCCTTGAACTCGGGGGTTTCTTCGAGATAGCGATGGATGAGGAATGCCACTGGAAGCATGACCAAGCTGATCCAGAACGGGATCCTCCATCCCCAGGAGAGGAACGAATCAGCCGCAAGAGTTGCTGTCAGGACCAGGAACACGATATTGCCCAGCACCACACCGATCGGAACACCGAGTTGGGCGAAGCTGCCGAAGAGCCCGCGGCGGTCCGCCGGTGCGTTCTCGGTGGCCAGCAATACGGCCCCGCCCCACTGTGCTCCCACGGCCAAGCCCTGGCAGATTCGCAGCGTCACGAGAATGGCCGGGGCAAGCCACACGACATTGGTGTTGGGGACGAAACCAACCAAGGAGGTTGCCACAGCCATGAGGACCACGGCGGCAACGAGCACCGGCTTTCGGCCGTACCGGTCACCGAAATGACCGGCGAGCACACCACCGATAGGACGGGCGATGAATCCGACTGCGACGGTGGCAAACGAACTCATTGCAGCGACCACCTCGCTGTCGGTGGCGAAGAACGTCGAGTTGAACACGAGCGCGGCGGCAGTCGCGTAGATGAAGAAGTCGTACCACTCCAGGGAAGTGGAGATAGCGGCTGCAAAGGACGCGCGCCGAGATCTGCCCGGGCGCTCCACCGCAGATTCGGTGTTGTTGGTCATCGCGATTCGCTCTCTGTGGGGTCGTTCAGTTGAGTTCGGTCAGGACGTGAGTTGCGGCAAGTTCGGTGTGCGGCCGTCGACGAGCTTGTCCCGAGCGCCGGCACCAGACGGAATCGTGCTCGCCGGGTATGGGGTCGAAAGGTGGTGACGCAATATCCAAGTGCGAGTGGGTTCTTCGATACGAGAAGTCATATCTCGCCGCCATTGCCGTACCGGAGGCGCTCGCAAATTCGGGTGGCGAAGGTGACCACGTCGAGGCCGCCGGCGACGTGTGCAGCGTCATCTCGTGGCAATGCGGAGGTGGTCACGTGGCCCGCACTCCTTCGTTCCGAATTTGCCAAACGATCGTTCGGCTGCGAGTCATCATTGACCTAACGATCGTTAAATGTCAATAGTCGGGAAAAGTGCGCTTTTGCAGCGACTTTCTCCGCAGGGATGGTGTGATTCGGAATCTGTTGCCAAACGATCGTTCGCCTGAGATGATGATTAGTCAGTGATGCAGGTCTCAGGAATGGAGATACCGATTCGAGCGGCGGGGTGCGGACGAAAGTCGAGGCACGCTGGTCTCGCACATCGACGGCGTTATGTGGCTTCTGTCCTGGAGCCCTTCAGGTCTTCGGGCCTTCAGATCTTCTTTGGCGGAGGTGTCGCCCAGCTCAGCTTGATTCGATCATCGCGGTCGCCAATGCGCAGTACCGAGACGCGATATCTTCCGCATTCATCGGTCCGTCGACGCGCCACCACACACAGACTTGCTGCCCCATGTTGATAATGGCGCGCACGGCATCTCGGGGAAATGGAGTGTGGAAAGCACCTTCTTCAATGCCGCGTTCGACGACGTCGCGAAACATGCTTTCCTGCTCGTCGCGCAGGGCTACGACCAGACGGTGACCCGATTCGTCCAAGCTGCGCAATTCTGTCGCGCCTACGAGGGCGTCTTCGCGCCTGGTCGTATGGAACATGACCCAAGCGCGGACGATTGCTTGCAGTTGGTCTTTCGGGTCGCCGCCGGAGCGCAGCAGTGCACTGCGGGTCATGCTGATGGCGTCGTGGAGCGCCCGAATCATGATTTCCTGAAGGATTTCCTGCTTGGATTTGAAGTGGTGGTAGATGGACGCGACAGTGAGATCGGCGCCGGCGGAGATATCACGCATGGACGTCCCGTGATAGCCGCGCTCGTTCATGTTTCGGACAGCGGAATCGAGTATGAGTTGCCGGACAACGACTGTCTTCGACCCACTCATTGTTCGGTTTCCTTCTCATTTCTTCGGTGCCTGCGTCTTGCCCAGCTTAGAGCCGAACAGTCGCGGGACACACCTGATGGAAAGGAACCGTCTTGAACTGCCGATATGGGCAGAATACCGATTATCGTTCGCTAATCGCCACCCGGAGAAAGAGGTACCTGTGGAACACATATCGATGAGTATCGAAGACGGTATCGCCGTGATCACCCTTGATCGACCGGACAAGCTGAACGCATTCACCACGACGATGGAAAACGAGCTCATCGAAGCGTTCGACTCCACCGACGCGAACGACGCTGTGCGCGCGGTGATCCTGACAGGAGCGGGCCGCGCGTTTTGCGCGGGGGCAGATCTGTCCTCGGGGGCAGAGACGTTCTCCGAATGGAGCGCCGAGTCGAACGGAACTGACGCGGACGGTGACGATCTACGTCGGGACGGTGACGATCTACGTCGGGACGGCGGCGGACGTGTCGTCCTGCGAATGTTCGATTCATTGAAGCCGATCATTGCGGCCATCAACGGACCGGCGGTCGGCGTGGGTATCACCATGACTCTTGCGGCCGACTTTCGCTTGGCCGCCGACGACGCCAGGATGGGTTTCGTCTTCAATCGGCGAGGACTCGTGCCCGAGTCGTGTTCGTCGTGGTTGCTGCCGAAACTGGTTCCGCTCCAGCGAGCCCTCGACTGGATCTACTCCGGACGGATCTTCACTGCTACGGAAGCATTTTCGGCCGGGTTGGTCTACCGACTGCATTCGCGCGAAGATCTTCTAGGGGAGGCGACGGCGCTCGCGCATAGCCTGACCCGTGACAGCGCGCCGGTATCGGTTGCCCTGTCGCGTCAGATGATCTGGCGCATGCTGGGAGTCGAACATCCCATGGTCGCGCATCGCGTCGAGAGCATCGGAATTAATGCTCGCGGTGCTCAGGCTGACGTTCGTGAAGGTGTTGCGGCGTTTCTGGAAAAGCGAGAGGCGGTGTTTCCTGACCGTTGCAGTGACGCAATGCCAGATCTGTTCTCATCCCATCTCCCACGCCCCCGGTGGTGAGCCGCTACGACCTTCGAACCGTCGGCGTCGTAGCTCATGCGGTCAACCAGCGCGGCGGGTAAGTGCCCTCCGCTTCTCCAGGGGCGTTGTGGAGAACCAACGCCTACAGCTTCGAGTGAGGGTGCTCGGTTCGGAATAGCCGAGTTGGCGTGACACTTCGGAGAGGGACACGTCTCTGTTCGAGAGAAGACCGAGAGCGAGTTCGCGTCGTGAATCGTCGACGAGCGATTCGAACGCCTTGCCTTCCAACGCCAATCGTCTCTGCAATGTTCGCGGGTGCAGCATCATCAATGTCGCGACTTGCTTCAGTGTGGCTGCCCCTGCAGGCAGGGAACGCACGATCAAAGCCGACACCGCGTCGTGGAACGCCACATCCGGATCTCGACCTGCCATGAAACGCACGGCGAAGTCGTAGGCCAACGGATCCACCCGGGGCAGGTGGCGATGCATGACTCCGCGCGGAAAGGTCAACAGATTCCGATCCGAGCTGAACTCGACGGAACAACCGAAATACTCGATGTACCTCCGTATTTCGGAGATCCGTGGATGTTGAAACGAGATTTGCGTCGGATGGAAATCCGGGCCGGCCATCATCCGGAACGTCTGAAGCGTTACGCCCATCGCCAGTTCCACGACGTGGGACCGATACGGAAGTCGATGCAGCACGGTGTCGAGTCCGTAGGACACCTCGGTGTCGCCGACTGTCAGATCGACCGCCAACGCCGGACTGTACACGTGCGCGTATCGGGCGACGTCGTGCAACGCATCTCCGATTGTCTCGGAACTGCGGGCCGCGATGGCAACCGGACCGAGAATGTCCGGGTCCTGTCTGCCTGCGAGCCTGAGTGCGAAGTCGGGCGACTCCAATTCATCCGCACAGAGTCCGAGCAGCGTGGACAGGGCGCTGAACGGCAAGAAGTGGTCGTACGTGCCGATGATGGCCGGATCGATGCCCACACGGTCGAGGAATTCGTACGGATCTCCGCCGAGTTCGGAGATCAACTCGGGCAGTCGCGTCAGCGACGAGGCACTGATCAGATCTGCCATGTGTCGAAATGTAAATAAATTGGCGCATGATGTCAATTTTCTCATCCTCTGAGCAGTGATGATCAACACAGGTTGGCTGGTTCAACGTCGAGCGCCATCCCTGGAGGAGCCAGAAATGACAACACTCACCGACCGCACTGCACTGTTCATCGATGGACTGTGGAGAGCGCCGGATACTTCCGAAATCATCCGAGCCGTATCACCTTTCACGGAGCAGCAGATAGGCTCGTTCCCCGCCTCCGTATCGACGGATGTCGACGCAGCTGTATCAGCGGCTCGAAAAGCGTTGCGACGGAATGACTGGGCCGATCTTTCCCCCGCCGAACGTGCGCGTGTCATCCGCAGGTTCGCCGACGAACTCGAGAAACGATCCGAAGACCGCGCATCGGCGGTCACTCACCAGAACGGCATGCCTATCGAGCTCGCCCGTTTCGCCGAGGGGGCCGCACCCGTCCAGCTTTTGCGCTATTACGCAGGCCTCGCCGAGTCGATGCCTACCGAAGAGCGACGGGCCAGCCAACCGATGCCGGGTACGACAATCGTGCGACGCGAGCCGATCGGTGTCGTTGCTGCCATCGCGCCCTGGAACTTCCCGGCTGTGCTTTCGATGTTCAAGATCGCCCCGGCTCTTGCTGCGGGATGCACCGTCGTGCTGAAACCCTCTCCCGAAACCACCTTGGACTCCTATATATTGGCCGAGGCCGCCATTGCGGCAGAACTTCCCGCGGGCGTCATCAACATCGTGACTGGCGGACCGGAGATCGGTCAGTATCTCGTGGCGCATCCCGGGATCGACAAGGTAGCCTTCACCGGATCCACTGCGGCCGGTCGACACATCGGCACGGTGTGTGGCGGTATGCTTCGCCCCGTTACCTTGGAGTTGGGTGGCAAGTCGGCGGCACTGGTCCTCGACGACGCGGATGTCGAGGAGACGGTAACCGGTCTGGCAACTGCATCCCTGCTCAACAGTGGGCAGACGTGCTATATGTCGACTCGAATCTTGGTTCCCCGCAGCCATAGTCGAACGTACGTCGACGCCATTACCGCAATGGCCGAGGGTCTGCAGGTCGGCGACCCGATGGAACCGTCGACGTTCGTCGGCCCGATGGTGAGCGCAAGGCAACAGGAACGTGTGCTGTCCTTGATCGACCAGGGACGCTCGGAGGGCGGAACTGTCACCACGGGTGGCGGACGCCCCGCCGACCTCGACACCGGATTCTTCGTGCAGCCCACGGTGTTCGCCGATATCGACA
This sequence comes from Rhodococcus sp. AQ5-07, assembly GCF_009707305.1. NCBI lineage: Bacteria > Bacillati > Actinomycetota > Actinomycetes > Mycobacteriales > Nocardiaceae > Rhodococcus > Rhodococcus sp. AQ5-07. The sequence continues at coordinate 5,549,467 of NZ_CP046099.1, forward strand.
ACGACAGCACCATCGTACGGCAGGAAGTATTCGGGCCGGTGCTGTCAGTCATTTCATACGACGACGTCGATGAGGCTGTCGCGCTTGCCAACAACTCCGAGTACGGCCTCGGTGGGACTGTATGGACCTCCGACGAGGAACGCGGTATCGCAATTGCTCGACGTGTCGAGACCGGCTCGTTCGGTGTCAACACCTTCAACCTCGACTGGGGTTCACCGTTCGGTGGAGTCAAAGCCAGCGGCCTGGGTCGTGAACTCGGTCCCGAAGGGCTCGCGGCGTACCAGCAGCTCAAATCCATTTTCCTCGCATCCTCGTAAGAATTGAGCCACCATGTCCGACGCAGGACTCGCCGGCGCTCGTGCGCTGGCAGAAAACACACTGAAAATCGCCGAGCAGTTCGGCACCACCGAGTGGGAATCAGACAGTGCGTGCCACGGTTGGCGCGTCCACGATCTCATCGGTCACATGGCGTTCTTCTTCAACTTCATCGCCGATCCGGATCTGGTGTTCCCGCCGAACCCCAGTGGAAAGTCCGAGCGGCTCAACGACGCTGCCGTCCGCGAGCGTGCCGATCTACCGCACGAGCAGATCCTGGACTACTACCGGGAACAATCCGAAGCGGGACTCGCGACGTTGGCCGCGCTGCAGACAGAGGAGCTTCGCAACAACACACTCGAGATGCTCGACCTCGGGACTTATCGCCTTCATCAGCTCAGTGACGCAGTGTCGTTCGACCATCTCGTCCATTTGACGTCGGATCTTCTGTCGCCGTTCGGACCGTTTCCTCACGGTGAGATCGACGTGGCGGCCGCTGTCGATCCGGCGATCGACTGGATGGTTGCGGGGCTCCCGCAGATGTGCGGCGAAGCTGTCGCCGCCGCCTTGACATCGCCTGTGGCACTGCGCCTCAACGGCGCCACCGAGCGCACTTTCGTCATCTCTCATGGCGATGGGGGAGTGACCGTCACCGAAGCTGGCGACGTGCCGGAGAACGTCGCGACCACCCAGGCCACCGAATTCCTGCGGTGGGGGACCACCCGATCTGCATGGCGGTCTGCCGTCGAGGTTTCCGGCGACCGCAAGACCGTCGCCGCAGTCCTCGATGCCATCGACATCGTCTGACCCACAACGAACCCGAGATCCAGAAAAAGAGGAAACAGCTATGTCTCAGTACTTGCAGGACAAGGTCATTCTCATCACCGGTGCAGGCGGTGGGTTCGGTCAACTCATCGCCGAGAAGGTGGCAGCGCAGGGCGCCAAAGTCGTCGGCGTGGACATCAACGAGGCGGGCCTGAAGACTGTATTCGACGGTATCGCGGCCGCGGGATTCACCGGTACCTACAAGATTGCCGACGTCACCGACATGGATCAGGTCATCGCTGCGGCGCAGCACGGCATTTCGGAGTACGGAGCGCTGGACGTACTCGTCAACAACGCAGGCGTCATGCCTCTCGCGTATTTCGCCGATCACGAACGTGCGTGGCAGAAGTGGCACAAGGCAATCGACATCAACATCAAGGGCGTCGTGAACGGAATCTCGGCCGTATACGACCAGATGATCGAGCAGGGACGCGGTCAAGTCGTCAACATCTCGTCGATCTTCGGAAACGCAGGCATCGACGGTTCCGGCGTCTACAGCGCGACCAAAGCTGCAGTCACCACGATCTCGGATTCACTGCGAATCGAAGCCAAGGGCAAGATCAAGGTGACGACGGTCAAGCCCACAGGCGTGACAGGAACAAACTTGGCGAGCTGGATCGTCAACGAGAACGCGATCCTCGGTCTCACCGGTCAACGTGCGGGTACCTACATGGAGAACGTCGGGCATCTAACCGACGGCACCCTCAGCCCCGGGCAGAAGGACGTCGACTCCATCGAATACTGGCTGATCAAGCCCGACGACCTGGCTGACGCTGTTGTTCACATCATCGATCAACCATGGGGTATCAGCATCAGTGACATAACCGTGCGCGCCAGCGGCGAGGATTACCTGTACTGACGACCTGATCGAAAACCGCTCTCTGCCAGTGTGGCTTCGCGAACATCGTCGAGGACTACGGCCGGGGGCATCCCGCGGTCAGACGTCATTGCCATGGTCTGCCTGTCGCCGTAGAGTCCTACTTAACGATCGTTAAACTGTTGCTACGGCGGATTCCGTTTGTCAACGAAGTCGCCGGGACCAGTCCGAGGAGTTTGAATGAAAGCAGTCCACTTGGTGGAGGCGACGGGGCCCGGAGGTCTGTCGTTGGTCGATGTCGACGAACCTGTCGATCCGGCACTGGTGGTAATTGATCTGCACACCGCCGGAGTGAGTTTCCCCGATCTTCTCCAGACCACGGGCAGCTACCAAACGGTGCGCGAATTACCTTGCGCGCTAGGCGTTGAGGGCGCCGGTACCGTTCGGAGCGCGCCGCCAGGGTCCGGCTTCACACCCGGGCGGCGCGTGGCCGTGCTTACGACCGGGGAAGGCGCGTGGCAGCAGACCGTTGCGGTCGCGCCGTCCAATGTCTTTGCTCTGCCTGATGCGGTCTCGCTCTCGGCCGGCTCGGGATTTCTCCTGAATTATCTGACCGCGCATTTCGCCCTCGACGAACGCGCGCGATACCGTGCCGGCGAGACCGTCCTGATTCACGGCGCGGCCGGTGGGTTGGGTACGGCCGCGTTGCATGTCGCGTCAGCGCTGGGTCTGGAGACCGTCGCTGTCGTGAGTACAGGCGAGAAGGAGAAAATCGCCGCGGAGTCCGGGGCAACGCACGTCGTGTCGGTCGACGGGTGGAAGGAACGCGTCCAACGGATTACGAATGGGCGCGGTGTCGACATCATTCTCGATCCGGTCGGTGGTGACCGCTTCACCGACAGCCTGCGCAGCCTTGCGCCGAACGGTCGCCTGGTCGTTTTGGGATTCACCGGCGGTGATATTCCCACGGTCAAAGTCAATCGACTTCTCCTGAAGAATATTTCGGTTACCGGTGCAGGATGGGGTGAATATCTGAAAACCGATCCCCAATATCTGGCGCGTCAATGGCAGGAGCTCTACCCCCTGCTCGAGTCCGGAGCTCTGAGGGTGCCCGAGCCCACCCTCTACCCCTTGGCGCGTGCCGCCGATGCATTGAAGTCGTTGAGTGAGCGTACGGCGGTAGGAAAAGTCGCGCTGTCTCTCGAATGATCTCTACACGAACAACTTTGTGAACAAATGACCTTAGCGAACGAACCTTGGAGTAAACCATGTATCCCGGAGCGTATGTTGCGACAAACCCGGATAAGGCCGCGGTAATCGTTGCCGAGACCGGTGAAGCGGTGACGTTCGCGCAACTGGAATCGAATTCGATTCGGATTGCGCGAGTGCTCCACGGACTCGGGTTGCGGCGAGGCGACAACCTGGCCGTGCTCGCCACCAATAACGTTCAGGTCTTCGACATCTACTGGGCGGCTATGCGATCCGGTGTCTACCTGACGATGGTCAACTGGCACCTGACCGCTCCGGAAGGTGCATACATCGTTGAGGACTGCGAGGCAAAGGTAGTCATCGTCGATGCTGCTCTGGGCGAACTGGCAGAGACGCTGTCCGACCTCGTTCCCCGGCAGGTGACCAGGCTTTCCTTCGGCGGTCAACTAGACGGATACGACTCCCTCGACCAGGCGGCTGACATGGAGTCGGACATACCGCTCCCGGATCAACCGCGCGGCGCCGACATGTTGTACTCGTCGGGAACAACCGGCCGTCCCAAGGGCATCAAGCCGGCTCTACCGAATCGCCGGATACAGGATCCCGGCGATCAGATGACGACAATGAACCAAAGTGTTTGGGGTGTAACCGAAGACGACATCTATCTGTCCCCGGCGCCGCTCTATCATGCCGCTCCGCTCCGGACGTGCGCGTCGGTCCAGGCGCTGGGCGGCACCGTAGTGATGATGAATCGGTTCGATCCGGAAAAGGCCCTGGAATACATCGAGCGTTATCGCGTCACGTACAGCCAGTGGGTGCCGACAATGTTCGTGCGCATGCTCAAACTGCCACAGGAAACCCGAGACCGTTACGACATATCGTCTCTGCGACTTGCCGTCCACGCAGCCGCACCGTGCCCCGTCGATGTGAAGCGAAAGATGATCGATTGGTGGGGAACCATTCTGGATGAATATTACTCCTCGACGGAACTCAACGGCATGACCATTGTTCACTCGGACGAGTGGCTGCGAAAGCCGGGCACAGTGGGGCGAGCCGCCCTGGGAGTGCTCCACGTATGTGGGGAGAACGGCGAAGATCTACCCTCCGGCGAGGTGGGTACGCTGTACTTCGAACGTGACGAGTTGCCCTTCAATTATCACAATGCGCCCGAAAAGACCCAGGAAGCACAGCATCCCGCCCACCCGACCTGGACGACTACGGGTGATGTCGGCTTCATGGATGAGGAGGGTTATCTGTTTCTGACCGACCGTAAGTCCTTCATGATCATCTCGGGTGGTGTGAACATATACCCGCAGGAGATCGAGAACGTGCTGATCGAGCATTCCTCGGTATTGGACGCGGCGGTGATCGGGTTGCCCGACGACGAGATGGGGGAGATAGTGATGGCTGTCGTCGAGCCAGTCCCCGAAGCCGAAGCCGGCGATGCGCTTCGCGACGAACTGCTTTCTCATTTGCGCGGACAGATCGCCAAGTACAAGTTGCCGAGGCGACTCGTGTTCAGTACGGATCTACCTCGAACTCCGACCGGGAAACTAGTCAAAGGGAAACTGCGCGAGCGCTATTCAGGGAAGGTGTCCGTCGGATGAGCGGCCCGTTGCACGGTGTTCGAGTGCTGGAACTCGCCGGGTTGGGGCCGGGGCCACACGCTGCGATGATGCTTGCAGATCTCGGAGCGGACGTAGTTCGAGTCGAGCGTCCGTCTGGTGGACTCGAGATCTCGCCACGGGAGCAGGACCAACTTTTGCGGGGGAGACGGTCGGTGGAAGCCGACCTCAAGACCGAGTCAGGCCGAGAGCTGGTGAGGGCCCTCGTCTCGAAAGCCGATGTGCTCCTGGAAGGTTTTCGGCCCGGCGTGACCGAGCGGCTGGGTTTCGGTCCCGACGTGTGCACCGAACTCAACAGCCGGCTGATCTACGCACGTATGACCGGATGGGGCCAAGACGGCCCACTCGCGCAGCGGGCGGGGCATGACATTACTTACCTGGCGCTGACCGGAGTCCTGCACGCCATCGGTCCGGCCGAGAAACCCACGGTTCCGCTGAACCTCGTCGGGGACTTCGGCGGTGGCTCCATGTTCTTGATCGTCGGAATCGTCTCTGCCTTGTACGAGCGAGAGAGTTCGGGCAAAGGACAAGTGGTCGATGCCGCAATTGTCGACGGAACTTCGGTGTTGGCGCAGATGATGTGGTCGTTGCGAGGGAGCGGACAGTGGAGTGACTCACGTGCAACCAACCTCCTGGACGGTTCCACGCCGTTCTACGACACCTACGAATGTTCGGACGGTAAGTTCGTAGCAGTCGGTGCCCTCGAACCGCAGTTCTACGCGGCGCTCCTCCAAGGCCTGGATATCGCGCCGGAATCGTTGCCTGAACAGATGGATCGAAGGGGCTGGCCCACAATCCGAGAACGGTTCACGGAGGCGTTTTCGTCGCGCACGCGAGACGCCTGGGCAGCGCTGTTCGAATCGACGGACGCTTGTGTTGCTCCTGTCCTGAGTCCCGCCGAAGCCGCGCTGCACCCGCATCTTGCCCAGCGGGGAACTCTTGTCGAGGCCGACGGAATAGTGCAGGCGGCACCCGCGCCGCGGTTCTCCCGTTCCAGGACTGCACAGCCGTCAGGTGCTCGGCCACCCGGGGCCGACACCACCGTCGTGACGAAGGATTGGCTGGGCGGCTGAGGGGAAGAAGTACAGGCGAGGAATGTCGCGACAGCCTCTCTCGATCGTTCTTACGTTGCCCCCTACTCATCGTCGATGGATCGCGAAGATCAACTTTTGTAGCACAACTCGATCGAGTCTGACTGACAAGGAATTTCAATGACCGAAACGCGACCGGATGTCTACGCGAGCCGAAACGGCGGGGTGCTCCGCATAGTTGTCAACAGGCCAGCGCGAATGAACGCGTTGACTACCGAAACCCTGGAGAGACTTGCCACGATCTTCGTCGAGCACGCACAATCCTCGGATGTGCGGGTGGCGGTTCTCGAAGGAGAGGGCAAGGCCTTTTGCACGGGCGCGGACCTCGCGGACGTGACGTTGTCCGGTCCGCCGTCGGCGGACACGATCGATGCCGCCAATGCCTTGGTGCAGGCCATTCGAGAGTTTCCGTTTCCGGTGGTCGCTGCGGTACGAGGCCCTGCTGCAGGTGTGGGTGTTTCGCTGGCTTTGGCGTGCGACCTCGTGCTCGCGGCGGAGTCGAGTTACTTTCTGCTCGCGTTCACCAAGGTGGGATTGATGCCGGACGGTGGAGCTACCGCACTGGTGGCAGCGTCGATCGGTCGCGCGCGCGCGATGCGCATGGCGCTGCTGGCCGAAAGATTATCCGCTCGAGATGCTTTCGACTGCGGCCTGGTCTCACACGTGTGCGAGGACGACGCCTTCGCGGTGGAATTGGCAGACCTGACGCACCGATTGGTCGCCGGGTCGTCCCCTGCTTTTCGGTTTACCAAGAAGGCGATCAACGACGCTACGCTCACCGAACTCGGTGATGCGTTCACACGCGAGCGCATAGGCCAGATCGACCTGTTGGGTAGTGGTGATTTTGCCGAAGGTGTTGCGGCGTTTCAGGAAAAGCGCGCAGCAGTTTTCGGATAGACGAAGCGAGAACGGCGCTTACAACGACCGTGGTCCCGAACACAGGATGTTCGGGACCACGGTCGTTCTCGGTGCTGATCAACTCTTTGCGATGTCGCGACCGATTATCTCCTTCATGATTTCGGTGGTTCCGCCGTAGATGGTCTGGATTCGGCTGTCTACGTACGCCCGGGCGATCGGGTACTCCATCATGTAGCCGTATCCACCGTGTAGTTGTACGCATCGATCCACGACGCGCTTCTGAAGTTCGCTGGCCCACCACTTCGCCTGTGCCGCTTCGACTGCTGACAGCTGGTCGTCGTTGATGGCCAGGACTGCGTTGTCGACGTATGCCTGTGTCACGTCGATCTCGGTCAGCATCTCGGCGAGGGCGAATCGAGTGTTCTGGAAGTCGCCGATCGGCTTGCCGAAGGCGGTGCGGTCGAACGCGTAGTCTTTGGTCCATTCGTATGCCGCACGCGCGGAACTGATTGCGCTCGCGGCGATCGACAGACGCTCACGGGGAAGACGCTCCATGAGATGAATGAGGCCTCCGCCCTCCTCGCCCAGGAGGTTGCCTACCGGGACTCTTACGTTGTCGAACGACAGCTCGGCTGTGTCTTGACCCGCCAACCCCACCTTGTGGAGTTTGCGACCGCGGGTGAATCCGTCCATCCCACGTTCGACCACGAGGAGGCTGAATCCCCGCGACCCCGCTTTGAGATCGGTGCGGGCCGCAACGATGACCATGTCGGCGTGAATTCCGCTGGTGATGAACGTCTTCTGCCCGTTCAAGATCCAGTCGTCGCCATCTCGAACGGCGGAGGTCTTGATGCCTTGCAGATCACTGCCGGTACCCGGTTCGGTCATCGCGATGGCGCAGATGAGTTCACCGGCAGCCATACCCGGTAGCCAACGTGCTTTCTGCTCGTCTGTGCCGAGGTCGGCGATGTACGGAATGACGATGTCGTCCTGAAGGCCGAGTCCGGCGCCGAACGAGGTGGTACCGGTACGGGCGATCTCTTCGGCGACCACGTACCGGTACCGGTAGTCGAGTTCACCCGAGCCTCCGTATTGTTCGGGGACGGCCAGGCCGACGATACCCATCTTGCCGGCCGCGAGCCACGCTGATCGGTCGACGAGCCTGGCTTCTTCCCAGCTGTCGTAGTGAGGCGTGATCTCGCGGGCAATGAACTCGCGCACAGTCTCTCGGTAGGCCTCGTGGTCGGCTGTGAACAGTGTTCGACGCATGGGTTGCTCTCCTGTCCTAGACGGAAACGCGTTCGGTCATCGAACGCAAGCGTGCCCCGATGATGACCTCTGCTTCGGACACCATGCGCTGGACCAACTCGTCGACGGTGGGGATGTCGTGGATCAGCCCCTGTGATGTGCCGACCGTCCAGATGCCGGCGTCGGGATCACCGGTTTCGTAGACGCTTCGCCCACGCGCTCCTGCTACCAGGTCGCGCACATCCTCGAATTGTCCGCCGCGGGAGAGTATGTCGACAACCTCTCGGCTGACGATGTTGCTTGCCACGCGTGCAGTATTGCGGAGTGGTCGGAAGATCAGTTCGGTCTGTGTTTCGTCTGCAGCGACGATGGCTTCTTTGATGTTCTGGTGGATCGGAGACTCGGTGGTGCACATGAATCGCGTACCCATGTTGATGCCGTCTGCTCCGAGCGCCAGCGCGGCGACCAGACCACGTGCATCAGCGAAGCCGCCGGAAGCGATCATGGGTATCGAAATCTTGTCTGCGGCCGCTGGAATCAAGACCAAGCCTGCGACATCGTCTTCCCCTGGATGGCCGGCGCACTCGAATCCGTCGATACTGATTCCGTCGACACCGAGATCCTGTGCCTTGACCGCATGCCGGACTGTTGTGCACTTGTGGAGCACTTTGATTCCGGCGTCATGGAAGATCGGCAGGTGAGGACCGGGATTGGAACCTGCGGTCTCGACGATCTTCACGCCTGAGTCGACGATCACCTGGCGGTACTCGTCGTACGGCGGTGGCGTGATCGACGGCAGAATTGTGAGGTTGACGCCGAACGGTTGGTCGGTCAGGTCGCGGCATCGGGCGATTTCGTTCGCCAGGTCGGCCGGCGTCGGCTGCGTGAGTGCAGTGATGAATCCCAATGCGCCGGCATTGGCAACGGCTGCGACGAGTTCTGCTCTGCCGACCCACTGCATTCCACCTTGGACGATGGGGTGGCGAACGCCGAACGTTTCCGTGAATGCTGTCGAGATCATGAAAATCCTTGTTGTTCTCTCGGGACGAATGGTCAGAGGTGGGATATTCCGGCGAGGTCACTGACGTATTCGCGTGCCCTCATCGGATCGAAGGAGCGTGAGATCTGCAGTTTCTCGGCCTCGAGTGATCCTTCTGCGTGCGTGGCCAGGACTGACTGATATCCGCCGTAGTCGCGGGCGGTCAGATCCGCAATGAAGTTCAGCAGACGGAGACGCTTTTCGGCAGGAACTGCTGCAGCGTAGTATTTTTCGAGAACTACACGAATTTCGGGATTGTCCCAGTCTTCACCGCCGGGGCCGGTGGCGAGGAGGCCACCTGAGAGATCGGTGAGGATGGCGACCGCGTTGTGGAATCCATGTGCGAAGTGGTATTTGGCCATGTTGACGGCAAGCGGATCTGGTTGCCTGACACCGTGTGCTCCTGGCTTTGATCGAACGGCGGCGAGTTGAGCCAGTCCGCGCACGGTCTCGCTCCAGGTGATCAGTTCGGTGATCTTGCCCTTCACATGGCCTGCCTTGCTGATGCCGTTGGCCTCGGCGATCAGTGAAGCTGCTCCGACCATGATGTCGAGTAGGGGCAACTTGTAGTTGATGGCGGTGAACCGGTGGTAATCGACAAACGCCAACGCGAGTGGTCCGGCAAGTTCGGGTTGACGGTTGAGGAAGACTCGATTCTTCGGTACTCGGACATCGTTGAAGACGGTGAGCGATTCGAGGAGTTTGTGTTTCGTGGAGATCGGAAATTCGAAGGAGTTGCGTTCTCCGGATGCGTAGGGAGAGACGTACAGCTCGAGACCCGGTGTGTCGATCGGGATGGCGAAGGACACTGCGTAATCGGCGTCTTCGGGGCCCATCGCGCGGGTGGGCAGCACGATCAACTCGTCGGCGTTCGCCGAGAACGAAGTGTGGCACTTCGCACCGCGCACGGTGATGGAGTCGGCGTCCTCGTCGACGATGTGCAGGTAGAGGTCTGGGTCTGCCTGTTGGCGCGGTCCAAGTGACCGGTCACCCTTGACGTCGGTTTGCGCGACGGCGAGTGCGAGATCGCCGTCGCAGACCCGCTTGTAGAAAGCGCGCGCATTCTCGAGACCTTCACCGCTGGTTGCACGAAGAAGGGCGAACAGCGCATCGCTGCCCACCTCTTTGAGGACGATGGTTCCGCCGCCGCGCCGCGATACTTCCTCGATCAGGGCGCCGCGACGAATCAGATCGTCCGCAGATGTCGGCGCCACGTAGAACGCGCTGACTGGGTCACCGTCGACATCGGTGACCGCGAGGTCGGGTCGATCGTCGGCGATGTCGTAGCACAGTGCCGAATGGTTCACTGCGAGAGTCAGTTCGGGTTCGGCGTAGACATCGGAAATCTTCTTGCCTCGGTAGAAGACTCGGCGATCGTCGCTGAGCCCTTTTCGGTACTGGTCACTGGATCGCACGGCCACTGGATACTTCCTTGATCTTCTGTAGCGGTTACTGCATTGAACCTAGCTTAACGATCGTTAAGTAAGTGTGCAATCATCATGTGCTCGACGATTTCCGGCCACTCATGGCGCAGGTGACGAGTCAGGCCGTGGTGAAGATCGATTTGGTCTGGAAGTATGCGGCCAGGCCTTCCGGTCCAAGCTCGCGACCGATGCCGCTCGCCTTGGTGCCTCCGAACGGTGCTCCGAAATCGAGTGTGTAGCCGTTGATCCCGAACGAACCGGTATCGACTGAGCGGGCTATTTCCATCCCGCGGTCGCAGTCGGCAGTCCACACGGTTCCACCGAGGCCGTACTCGGAATCGTTGGCGATTGCGATGGCCTGTGCCTCGTCGGTGTATGGAATGACAGAGAGTACGGGGCCGAAGATCTCTTCGGTTGCAATCGTGTGGTTTGCGGAGACGTTACCGAAAACGGTTGGCTCCAGGAACCATCCGCGCTCGAGTGTGCGCGGTCGTGATCCGCCGGTCGTGATCCGTGCGCCTTCCGCAGTGCCTGCGGCGATGAAGGACTCGACGCGTTCGCGCTGCCCGGCGCTCACGAGAGGGCCGATGAAGGTGGTGGGATCCAACGGGTCGCCCACCGGCAGCGAATCGACCATTGCGGTGACGGCATCGAGCACTTCCTCATAGCGTCCGACGGGCGCGAGAATTCTTGTCGAGGCGTAGCAGGTTTGTCCGGTGTTGATCAACGATGCCGTCGCCAAACCTGCCATCGTCGCGTCGAGGTCCGCATCGTCGAGAATGACTGCGGCGGACTTACCGCCGAGTTCGAGCGATACCGGACGCAGAAGTTGTCCGCAGGTTGCTCCGATGTGTCGGCCTGCCGGTGTAGAGCCAGTGAACGCGACCTTGTGTACACCCGGATGAGCGACGAGGTATTTGCCGATTTCGGGTCCGCCGGTGATGATGTTGAGAACACCGGCAGGAAGACCGGCCTCCATTGCGGCCTCTGCCAGGACGAACGCGTCGAGCAAGGTCTCGGGTGACGGCTTCAGTACGACAGTGCATCCCGATGCGAGCGCGGGGGCGATTTTCATCATTGCGAGAAGAGATGGGAAGTTCCACGGTGCAATCGCGGCAACAACACCGATCGGTTCTTTCCGAACGATGGTGGTTCCCGTTCCGGCCAGCGCGTGACGGGGTTCTTCGAGCTCGGTCGTGCGGGCAAGCGCGGCGTAATAGCTCAAAAGCCCTGAAGGTCCCTGTCCTTCAGCGACAGTGGAGATCGATACGGGCATTCCGTTCTGCTGGCTGACCAATCGGGCTGTGAGGTCGGCGCGACGCCCCAAGGCTGCGGCAAATCGATCCAAGGCGTCGGCTCGGTCGGCAGGCTCGAGTCGCGACCACGTCCGGAAGGCCCGGCCCGCCGCCGCGACGGCAGAATCGACGTCGTTTGGTGCGCTGCCCGGCACGCTGCCGATCTTCTCTTCTGTGCTGGCCGAGTGCACCGAGATGGCGTCCGAAGTCGTCGGTGATTGCCAGGTTCCGTCTATGTAAAGTGCGGAGTGAGTGAGAATCATGCAAGCTCCTTGCGGTGGGTGGGTGTGCGGGGATCGGTGCGCTCACGTGGACGTAGGCAAACCGCCACACTCATTGACTTAGCGATCGTTATATAAGTCACTTGACTCACAAGCTATGTTGCTCCGCCTGTGGATGTCAATGGTCGAGGTGTCCGGCCGTGCATGAGAGTGGTGACCTGATCGGCGGCTTCACGCACAAGTTTGCCCAGTGCGGCGATCCGCTCCCCGGTCAGTGAGGACGGGGCATCGACCAAGCAGAGGATCAGCGCCGGTGTCGAGTCCTGGGCGAAGGCGACGGCATTGACGGACAGCAATTGATAATTGGCGTCGAGGTCGAGTGTTCCGACCGCGACATCCGCGGACAGAAGACGTCGCGCTTCTCTCAGTGCGAGTGCTGCCCTCTGGCCGCCGACTCCCGGGCCGCGCATCTCGGCGACGGCGTCGGAAATTGAACGTTCTTGTTGGCGAAGGCATTCCACGGCGAACCCGCGCTCTCGAATGGCCGTGAGGATTGGCTCGTACTCCGACCGTAGAAGTGCGGCCTCCGTGTCCAATGCCTCCTTGCCGAGGAGAAACCATTCGTGAAGGTCGTTCTCGTCGAACCATGCGGCAAGGCCTGCACCCAGTGGAGGTGCCATCAGCACATTGTCGCCGATGCGCAAGCCGAGAGTTCCGCTGCGCTTGGAGATCGGTTGAATTGCCTCGGCGACAACGAGGTCGGCGCCGGATCGGATGAATCCGAGACAGGCCAGTTCGGATGTGTCGGCCAGTTCTTGCATGACGGTGCGTGAAAGATCGACGACATCGATTGCGCGGGAAGCGGCTTGGCCGATGGGGACTAGCGCCGGGCCGAGTTGGTAGGTCTTGCGGATCGGGTGACGGACGAGCCAGCCGGCCTCGGCGAGAGCGACGACCATGGGGTAGCAGGTCGCCTTTGCGACGCCGAGGTGTCGTGCGATGTCGGCGAGGCTCCGCCCCGCCGTGGGGTCGGATGCCAGCAGTTCGGTCAGCATGACGATTCGATCGGTTTGAGGGGAATTTCGTGCCATGTGTTCGCATAATGCCACTCTGGCGTCGCACTGTGACCCACGATACAGTGAAATGACTTAGCGATCGTTAATCAAGCGGCAAACTCCGGAAGGAAATACATGATTGTCAACGGTGGCGAATTACTTGCCAGGGCACTAGCTGAAGCGGGCACAACCGAGGTCTTCACCCTGCACGGAGGGCACTTGGATGCTTTCCTCGTAGCCTGTCGACGTCACGGCATCCGGCTCACCGACACCCGACATGAAGCCACTGCGGGACACGCTGCGGATGCGTACGCGCGAGTGACGGGCAATTACGGCGTTTGTGTGGTCACCTCCGGCCCGGGCTTCACCAATGTCTACACCGCGCTGACCAATGCACTCCTCGATCGCACGCCGACTATCTTCGTCGTCGGTGCTCCGCCGATGCGTGAGACCGAGACGAATCCGCTTCAGGGTGGTTTCGATCAGATTGCCGCAGCTGTTCCGGTGACCAAGTGGGCATACCGCATCACCGATCCGGCACGCGTCCCCGAGATAGTTGCCCTGGCAATTCGTAAGGCGACGACCGGAATTCCGGGGCCGGTGCTGCTCGAAGTGCCGATCGACGTGATGTTCGGTGAAGCCGACGAAGACACCGTGAGATTTCCGGTGAACTACACAGTGAGTGCGAGGTCGGGTCCGACTGCTGCAGCGGTCGAGGCCGCTCTCGATCTGCTCGGTGAAGCGACGAACCCCGCCATTGTGATCGGAGGCGGCGTCACTTTCTCCCATGCGAGCGCGGCGCTGGTGGCGTTCGCGGAAACGGTGGACGTGCCGGTGTTCTACCCCGGGAAGTCCGATGGAGCGGTACCCGCAAGCCATCGACTGGCCGGCGGCGGACTGTTGGCGATCGGCTCGTTGCCTGCCCTTGGGTATCCGACCCCCGACGTGGTGTTCGTTGTCGGTGCCCGAGCCGGGATGTTCACCGGCGGACGCACCAGCTTGTTCCCCGGTGCGCGGTTGGTGCAGATCGACGTCGACGCGTCCGAAATCGGGCGTATGCAGGACGTGGACGTTCCGATACTTGCCGACTGTCGAGAAGCGCTCATCGCTTTGAAAACTGCTGCTGATCAACGTCAATGGCCCGATTGGAGTGCCTGGGTCGATGCCGCCACCAGTGCGAAACATGCGCACCGGCATGGTTTCGAGGACGAAGCGACGGAAAGCGGTAAGGCGCATCCGTACTTTGCAGCGTGCGCGATCGTCGAAGCCTGCCCGCCCGGTACTACTTTCGTGATGGACGGTGCCGAGGCCCCGTCGTGGGGCGAGTTCTTCACTACCGCCGAAGAGGTTGGTGGTGTCTTGAGGCTCGGCTACCTCGGATGTCTGGGTGTGGGGCCCGGTTTCGCAATCGGCGCACATCGAGCACGACCGGAATCACCCGTCGTGCTCATTACCGGTGACGGCGCGGCAGGATTCCACATCCAGGAATTCGACACGATGGCCCGTCATGGAATACCTGTTGTGACAGTGATATTCAACAATGCAGTGTGGGGGATGTCGATCCACGGCCAGGAAGCGGTGTACGGGGACGAAGGAATTGTCGTATCCGAACTCGCAGACAGCGCATACGAGAAGGTTGCCGAGGCCTTCGGTGGATACGGAGAGCGTGTTAAGGATGTCGCCTCCATCGCCGACGCTATGAAACGCGCGTTCGACGCGGGGGTTCCCGCATGTATCAACGTCGAGGTGGACCCGCACGTAGTCCACCCCATCACGACGATGATGCTCGGTGACGTCACGAGTACGGACGAAATCGTTGTCCCGTACTACGAGAACATTCCTCGCTGATGCCGGGGCGAATGGAAGGTGCAGTAGCCGTCGTGATCGGCGGAGCATCCGGTATCGGTTGGGCAACAGTGCAATTGCTGGCTGCCGAAGGTGTGAGCGTCGTGATAGGCGACATCGACATCGAAGGCGGGCGGAAACGCGCCGTAGAACTCGGTGGGCGAGCTGAAGCAGTCCGGGTCGACGTCGTCGACGAAGAATCGGTCAAGGGGATATTCGAGGGGGCCGAGGCGCAGCATGGTCGGTTGGATATCGCGGTCAATTGTGCCGGGGTGAATCTGCCGGGCTACATAACGGATTTGGAGGCGCAGACTTGGCGGCGCACCGTTGACATCTGTCTCACCGGAGGTTTCTTCGTGATCAAGCACGCGGCGCGTGCCATGACTGCCGGTGGATCGATCGTCTCGATCACCTCATTGAACGCACGGCAAGCGGCTGCAGGTTTTGCAGGATACTGCTCCGCCAAAGCTGGCCTCGCCATGCTCACCGAGGTTGCGGCACTCGAACTCGGAGACCGGGGGATACGCGTCAACGCGGTTTCGCCAGGTCTTGTCGAAACGCCACTTGTCGAGGGTCTCACCGGTGTGCCGGCTATTCAGGCGGACTTCACCGAGAACACTCCGCTCGGACGTAATGGGTTGCCACGCGACGTTGCCGAAGCGGTGTTCTTCCTCGCTTCCGATGCTTCTTCGTGGATCACGGGCGAGGTTCTCGATGTCAACGGGGGTGCCCACTTACGTCGGTACCCGGACGTGATGAAACACATCGGGGCGATGCAATAGCTCGTCGAGAGTTCGTCGGTTCTGATAGCGCCCGGGTGTCGTCCACGCGCCCGGGCCGGAAGTTACGTCCAATCCAGAAAGGGCTTTTCACGATGTGCTCGCAATATCGCCTTGCCGATGAGTCTCGACGCCACGCTGCTGCACGACCAGACGCCCTCGCGTTGACAGGTCGAGACGGGTCGATGACGTTTGCCGAGCTCGACCTCCGCACCAGTCGGCTGGCCAACGTTCTTCTCGACCTGGGTTGTAGATCTGGAACCAGGGTGGCCGTGGTGGACAGAGGCTCGACTCAAGTCGTCGAGATCGTACTTGCGGCAGCGAAGATCGGGGCAGTGGCAATCCCGATCAATTGGAGGTTGTCCGGCGCCGAGGTTGCCGAGGTGCTCGCCGACGCGGACGCTCGTGTGTTGTTCTTCCACAGTGAATTCGAGGGTGTGGTCTCGGCGGTGCAGGCATCGGGAGGGACGAAGCTGCGTGTCGTGAGGATCGACGGTTCCGAGGAGTTCGACTACGAAGCGCGATCGGCAGGCGCAAGTTCGGTCGATCCGGGATGGAGCGGGAGCCTGGACGACGTTGTACTGCAACTGTATACATCTGGAACGACGGCAAAACCCAAAGGCGTTCTCACGTCCAACAGGAACCTGGAGGCATGCACGCGAACCGGCGGGCCATGGGGATTCGACGAATCCTCGGTCAGCTTGTGTGCGATGCCACTGTTCCACATCGGTGGATTGGGTTGGGCGCTCGTGGGGCTTGCGAATGGCGCCCATAACGTCGTTCTCCCAGAATTCACACCTGCCGGTCTGTTGGAAGTACTGGAAGGGATGAGTATCACCAATACCTTTCTCGTGCCTTCCGTCATCGGGATGCTGGTCGACGTACCAGGCGCGCGAGAGCGCAATTTCGCAACTCTCCGATCCATCGCTTACGGTTCCTCCCCGATCACACCATGGGTCTTGAAGCGAGCTCTCGAGACGTTCCGCAAGCCCCTGTTCCAGGTCTACGGGCTGACCGAAACGCATGGAGCAGTAACACAACTTGATTCTTGTGACCATGCGGTGGACGGCGAGAAGGTCGGACTGCTGCGCTCGGTCGGAAAACCCTACCCCTGGGTGGACTTGAAGGTGATGTCACCGGAAGGCGAGGAAGTTGCGGTCGGCGAGGCCGGCGAGATCTATGTCAGGTCTCCGCAAACGACCGAAGGTTACTACCGACGGCCGGAAGAGACTGCCGCTGCGATAGATACCGACGGGTGGTTTCATACCGGCGACGTGGGACGGGTCGACAGCGAGGGCTACGTCTACATCACCGATCGGATGAAGGACATGATCATCACGGGTGGAGAGAACGTCTATCCCATCGAAGTCGAATCGGTCATCGCCGATTATCCGGGAGTATCCCAAGTTGCCGTCATTGGAGTGGAGGATCCACTGTGGGGCGAGGCGGTCAAAGCCGTCGTAGTTGCTGCTGCAGGGCATCAACTCGATACCGACTCGATTTCAGGTTTCGTTCGAAGCCGACTTGCCGGCTACAAGTGCCCCAAGTCCATCGAGATAGTCACGGAACTTCCGTTGGGTGCTACGGGCAAGATCCTCAAGCGCGAACTTCGGGCGCGATACAGGACAGTATGAGAATCAACGTGCACGCTTGCGGCCGGGTTTGCATCCAACCGTATTCAGTGCGATCACGGCGTACTTCTGAGCTACCTCTTCCGGGGTGAGTTCTCCCTCGGCGTGATACCAGCGCGGAATCGACTGGCACATCGCGAGAAGTGCGCGGGTGGTCTCGGGCACGTCTGCTACTGAGAAGAGACCTCGTTCCGAACCCTCGGTGACTATACCGAGCACCAATTCTTCGACGCCCTTGCGTACGACACGATATCGCTGTCGGTGTTCGGGACTGAGGTAGCGCACTTCCCCCTCGAGGGCTGCCAACCGAGAGCGGGTCGTCATACGAAGCACGATCGCTTCGACGACGTTGGTGAGCTGTTGTCGAGGGTCGTCTCCGCCGTCGGAGTACGCGCTGTGGGCACGAGCGAGGACGTCACTGGTCGAAATCTCCAGCAGAGCAAGGAGGATCCCCTCTTTGCTCTGGTGGTGGTAGTAGAGGGCGGGGATCGTCACGCCGACGCGGCGTGCGATCTCGCGTATCGAAGTACCGTGGAACCCGTTGTCGTAGAATCCTTCGAGGGCGGCTTCCAGGATAGGAGTCAGCTCGAGCGGCTCGATCCGTCGCCAACTGGCTGTGGCGTCCTTCGCCGAACCTTTCGTGGCCATACGTGGTCCCCTAGCTATCGCTCGATAATGCTCGGGGAGATACTACGCCGCGACGAAGTCACAACAACTGCACGTTGCTCAGTTTCCAATCGCCGTCCTCGCGGACCAGAGAAAGTTGCATGCGGTTACGGTCGATCCTCGGATCGGGGGAGTTGGTATTGGTGATCGTCTGATCGAGGAACACGAGCACCTCGGCGTTGTCGCGATCACTGCTCGCCAGCCCGGCTGAAATGATCTGAGCGGACGAGGTCGCCTGATACTGCACGATCATGTTCTGCAGGTTGGCTGCCACCTGGGCGTACTGACCGGCGAACTCGCCGACAGAGTTGTCACGCACCACGGAAAGATTCTGATCGAGGTTCTGGAAGTTGTACGTCGCAAGATCAGTGGCGAATTGCCGTCCGCTGTCCAGTGCGCTGGTACGCGCGTCTTCGTCGGCCGATTTCTGCCAGGTCGCGAATGCGCCCCATCCGAGCGCCGCGACCACGACCAGGACGCCGGCAACGATCAACAAGGTCTGCTTGCGAAGCCGCTTGGGCTTTTCGGCGATTGTGGGTGTCGGACTCTCGGGAGTCTGGGGTTGGGGTGTCTCGGACTGGGGTGTCTCGGTCATTGCGTTCCTTGTACTAGTAGTGCGGCAAACGAGTTGTCACCGAGAACGGTGTTCTGACCACCGTTGAGGCCCAGACGAATCGACGTTCCGTCACCGGTCGCAACGGTGCCGAGGGCAGGATCGTATTCGGCAACCCCGTCGATCGTTCCAGTCCCGGTGGGGACGTTCTGCGAACCGCGATTCTGGATCCGGCCCGACTGGTCCGCGCAGTGTTGGTTCTTGTCGAGCGTGGTCGGTGAGGTGTCCTGTACCGATCGTCGGGGCGTGTCGTAGATACAGACCGGGCCGAGTGCTGTGATCAGATCAAGCTGTGCGCGTCCGTCTTTGACGATACTTCCGAACTTCTCGAATCCTTTGGGCACCACCACCAACAAGGCATCGACGGCGGGCATCCGTGCAGTGACGATCTGAGTGGAGACGAGAGAATTGGCCAACAGCAGACTGAACGGCTCACGACTCTGTTCGATGAGAGGCAGTATCTGATTGTCGAGAACACTCGGGCTTCGATCGAGGAGTGTGCGCAGTTGCGGATCGGAGTTTCGTACCTGATCTGTCAATTGGCGAAGTGTGAGTGCAACTTCGGGAAGAGCGTCAATATTTTCCTCGTTCGCAGTGAACAGTGAGCGCGAGTTCTCGACGAGTGTGTTGACACGCGGTTGATCGGCTTGGACAGTGCGCGCGAGCACGTCGAAGTTGTCGACGAGCGCCTGCAGATCCGGACCCAATCCGTTCAATCCATCACCGAGTTCGTGCGAGAGGGTACGCAGATCTGCCGGATCGACGGTATCGGCAGCAGCGTTGAAATTCGCAATCACGGTTCCCAACGCGACCGGGATCGAAGTGCGCTCAGTCGGAACAACCGAACCTTCAACCAGATACGGGCCGCCGTCGGTCTGCGAGGACAACTGAACTTTCAATACGGGAACGGCGGTGTCCTGGCTGATGGCCACATGCGAATCGTTGGGTATCTGTTTGTCGGCGGCGATGCTCAACGTCATCACGACGAGGTCCTGGGCAGAGTCCACCTCCACCGACTCGACGTCGCCGACGGTGACTCCGCGATAGGCCACTTCCGAACCCGGAGCGATTCCGGCCGCGTTCTCCAATTCGACGGTGACCGAGAACGTTCCGGTGAAGGGATCTCCAGCACCTACTTGTCGGAGCACATACGTCGTGCTGACCACCGCGATGAGGAGAAAGGCGACGATCTCGAAATAGACGGTTCGGTTCTTCATCGCGTTCCTCCTTGCAGGGGTGTCGTGATCGGCAGTTCCCGATCGGAGGCGGGCAGAGGTGGCAGTGGCGGTGCGGCGCCCGGAATTATCTCGTTGAGCACCCCGGTCACGGTGCCCTCGACATTGACGTCGAGGTCGATGTTCACGTAATCACCTGGGCTGGCGCGCTCGAGGAGCGCTCTTGCGTTGTCCAGGTTGGACATGGTCTCACTCAGAGTCGGGCCCATTGCCGAGAACTGGTCGAGGATGGGTGACAGTCGTCCGGTGATCTCGGAGATCTGGTCGGCCGACTGGTCGAGCACGGAATTGGTTGCGGTACTGAGCCGATCGGTTTCGTCGAGAAGATCGAGGAGCGGTTGTCGTTGGTCGGCGATCACGCCCAATGCGGGTGTGAGTGTTCGCAAGCCTTCGTCGATGGTGGCGCTCTCGTCACCGATCAGAGCGCTGAGCCGGTTCAGGGAATTCAGTGCCGAATTGATCGATTCCTTTCGGTCGTCAAGTGTTCCGAGAAAAGTGTCAAGGCGCGCAAGCAGATCGCGGATCGTCTCCTCCCTGCCGTCGAGAATCTGATCAGCCTCACTGACGATGTTCTTGACCTGCGCCAACCCACTGCCGTTCAACAGAGTTCCGACGGCGCCGAGCAGTTGTGCGACATCGGGTCCGCGCACGGTCTCCGATCGCGCGATGGTGGAACCTGGTTCGAGCCTGGGGCCCGTTGGATCGACCGGAACTTCGAGGTTGACAAATGCGTCGCCGATCGGGGTGGACAGCTCGATCCGAGCGCGAGTGCCGACGGGTAGTTCGATGTCCGATTCAATTTCTGTATGTACCACGGCTGCAAATGTTTCCGCGCTCATCGACGTGACTCTGCCGACCACTGCCTGGCCGATCCGCACCTCGCCGCCGACGGGGAGTAATGACGCATCGACGAATTCCATGTTCAGCGGGTACGACTCTCCTGGCAGACTGCGCCCGAGGGGGAGGTGCTGGAAGTTGAGACTGCAGCCGGTCAACGGCGCCGCGATGACAAGTGCCACGACAACGCTCACCACGGACTTGTTCGACGCCATCAGTTGCCCCCACCGAGGATGCGTGCTAGGTCGGAGCTGCCTGCCGAAGGAAATTCGATGGGATTGACGATCCCAGGCCCGGTGCACAGCGGAATCGGCATCTTCTCGCACAGTTCTCGCGTCGTGTCGAACTGTGAGAGATCGGTGGCGACGTTCAATCGCGCTCTGGCTCGGCCTTCTTCGGTGACGAGGTTGGCGACGTTCTCGAATCCCGTTGGTGCCGTTTCGATGATCTCGCGCAGTTGGTCCTGTTTGGTCGCGACTGCACCGGCCAACTGTGCGAGCGCACCCAGATCGGCGGTGACCGCCTCGCCGTGTTCGGCGAGTAGCGCTGAGACCTGTCCGAGCAACGTGGTCAGGGAATCGAGCGCCCCGCTGATGTCTTCTCGCTGGGTACTGAACGCGCGGGCGGTGACTGTCACCGAATTCGACAGCGAGTCGACCTTGGTCTGGTTGTCCGCGATCAACTGCACGAGGGTGTTCAGGTTCTTCACGAGTTCGGAGATGTCGGGACTTGCACCCGCCAGTACCGAACTAGCCTGTGAGATGGACCGAACGGCATCGTTGAATGCTTGCCCGTTGCCGTCCGACGCGTGGGCGCCTTCTCCGATGAGGTCACCGATCCCACCGCCGTCCGCGCCAGGGCCGAGCGCCACCGTCAGTTCGTTCACCGATGCGGTGAGCTGGTCCCATGTCAGAGGGGAGTGAGTTCGTTCGAGTGGGATCACTGCGCCGTCCGCGAGGAACTCACCGTCCTCGTAGCCGGGGCCGAGTTCGATCGTGCGGTCGCTGATGACCGAAGGAGACAGGACCCAGGCCTGCGCGTCGGCCGGTATGCGTGTTCCGGATGGCAGGCTCATCGCCACTCGTACCCGGGACCCTTCCGGCGTGACGCTCTCGACCCTCCCGCTGGGAACTCCCAGAATAGTCACCGTGTTGCCGGTGAAGATGGCGTCGGTCGAGGTGAATTCGGCAGTGAGAGTGAGTTGGTGTTCGTCACGCGTGACGAACAGGACCGCACCGATCGCGCAGATCATTATCGCTGCCAGCACGGCGAGCTTCTTGACGGTCGTGGTCATCGACACCCCTGAACGAGCCCGACGACGCACAACCAGTTGTCCGGGATGAGGGTGGAGGGCGAGTTGAGGTCGAGCCAGTTGCCGTTACCGGTCGCATTGGTGACGTACCGAACGCTGGGGGCGAAGTTGTCGAGCAACGTGGTCAGTGATTGTTCGTTCTCGGAAAGAACTCCCGTCACCTCGTGGATGTCTCCCATGACCGAGTCGACCAATGCCTGGTTGTCACCCAGGAACTGGGCAAGTGTGGGGCTCAACTGATTGAGGTCTTGTACAAGCGCATTCAGCACATCTCGCCGGTCGGCGATCGTGGCCATCACCAGGTCCGCATTTCCCAGAAGGGTTTCCAGAGTGTCCTTCTGCTCGATCAGTGTTGCGGTCGTCTGCTGCGCTCCGGTGAGAAGGGAACGGAGCGCAACGTCGTTGTCGTTGACTACTCCGGAGAGTGCGTCGATTCCCTCGAGCGAGCGGCGAATGAGCTCGGGATCGTCCGGTGAGTTGTCGGACACCACGGTCAGCATGTTTCGCAGTTGTTGCAGATCAAGGTTTTCCGAAGTGGATTGTGCTCCTCGTCCGAGATCGTCGAGGGTGAACGGAACACTCGTGTTCTCGATGGGAATGGTCGAACCTCCGGGTAACGAGCGCGATCCGTTCGGAGTGATGTCGAGCGAGCGTCGGCCGAGCAGAGTCGAGATCTTGATGTCCGCGCGCGAGTTTTCGCCGAGAGTGACGCCGTCGTCGAGTCGGAAGGTGACTTCAACGGAGTTGCCGCTGACCGCCAACGAGGTGACCACCCCGCTCGGGACTCCCGCGACGTTGACCGGATCGTCCTGCGTCAATCCGGTGGCGTTGGCAAACACGGCGTTGTACTCGTTGGTCTTGACCTTCAAGATCAGTTGAGGGACAACGAGTGCGGCCAGAACGACACAGACTCCGACGAGAATGCAGATCATTCCGTTGCGGACGGGGTTCTTGACGGTGAGCCAGTTCATCGGCACACCGCCGAACGCTCGGGGCCGCCGAGAGTCACCGATTGGTCCAGCGCGCTGAGTCGGAAGTTACAGATGTAGATGTTCGCCCAACTGCCGTAGCTCATTGCGATTCCCAATTGGGTGAACAGTTGATCGAAAGCGGTGATACCGGTCGCCAGCGACTCACGATTGTCGACGACGACGCTGGCCGACTGATCGATCGAAGTCAGCGCGCCAGCCAAGTCCGGTTCCACGCGCGTCACCAAGTCCTGAAGGGAAGAAGTCAGGGAACCTGCGGAATCAACTGCGGCCGAGATCTGTTGGCGGTCCTGTGCCAAACCACCGACCAGTGTGTCGAGCGTGTTGATCATCTCGACGAAGTTGGGTCGATTCGTCGTCGTGACGGTGAGTACCCGGTCGAGGTTGGTCAGTAGTTGGTCCAAGATCGCGTCTCGGGACGTCAAGTTCTCGGTGACGGCAACTGTGCGCTCCAGCAGGCTTTCGATGGTGGAACCTTGTCCTTGGAATACCTGGACGACTTGTGCGGCAAGCTCGTTGACTTCTGCGGGGTCAAGTGCGTCGAACAGGGGACGGAAACCGCCGAGGATGTCGGTGAGGTCGATCGCCGGCTGAGTCTGTTCCACGGGAATTGTGGCTCCGGGGGAGAGGTAGTTGCCGGCTACGAGTTCGCCCTGTCCGGGTTCGATCGAGATCGTCCGTGCCCCCAGCAGATCTGCATACCTCACCACAGCCCGACCGTCGGTCGGAATACGTTGTGTAGATTCGAGTTCGAAGCCGACGACGGCTTGGTTGTTCACCAACTCGACGCTGTCGACGCGCCCTACTCGCACCCCGGCGATCTGAACATCGCTGCCGGTGACCAGGCCGGAGGCATTGACGAAGACGGCCCGGTACTGCGAACTAGACCCGGAGACTGGGTTGATCAGAGTGCTCACCACGACCACGGTGGCGAGAATCGACAGCGCGGCAAACAGTCCGAACCTGATCAGCGATTTCTTCACGCTCATCCGCCCACCACCGTCGTGCCGCGAAATACCGGCCCCGCCACGAGAGTGTCCAAAGCTGTACCGCCCTGGGTGATAGCTGAGATCAGGGATTGTTCGGCAGGGCTGCCGACCGGGCCGACGGTTCCGCCGAACGCGGTCGCGGCGGCAGGGCAGTTGGGGCCGCGGGTCCCGTCGTATTGTGGGCAGTCGGTCTTTCCGTACGGATACAGATCTGTGACAGACAGACGCAAGTCAGTGCTGAGCCAGGGACCGTGCGCCAATGCGGGCGGGAGTTTGATCGTGAGATTGCGCAGGCCGTTGTAGAAGGTGGTGATGTGGTCCGGCCGCGAAGTGATTGCACCGGTGAGGGAATCGGCGTCGTCGACCAAGGTGATCAGGCGGTCGCGATTGTCGCCGATCAGACTCGTGGCAGCAGATCCAGTGCTGGTGCCTGCTCGCAGAAGCCCCGCCAATCCGTCGGATTTCTCGACGACGGTCTTGGATGTGGTGATGGAGTTCTCGAATGCGGCGAGCATGTCGGGCGCACTCGTCGAGAGACTGTCGGCGAGCGTGGCTATGTCGTCGAGATCGTCACCGAGTCCGTCGATGACGGGCTGCGCACCGACCAACGCTTGGTGGACTGAATCGAGAGACTCACCGATCTGGTTTCCCTTGCCGCTCATCGCATCCGAGACTGCCGTGAGTGCCACGTTGATGTCGGCGGGGTCGAGGGAAGAAACGAGCGAGTAGATCCGTGAGATCGATTGGTAGAGCTGGACCGCGACTTCGGACTGATCTGATGCCAACTCGGTACCCGGCGCGAGAGCAGGACCGCGCGAGAGACCGTCAGGTTGAATCAGGTCCACGAAGAAGTCGCCGAAGATGTTGCGGGGCATCAGCCGCACCTGACTTGTCGACGGTATGTCCTCGAATGCACCCTCGTCGATTGCGAGTGAGATGGTGGAAGCGGTGGTGCCAGGCTCGATGTCGGCGACCGAACCGACGACGACGCCGCGGTACTGAACCGAGGATCCGACTCGCAGCGCACCGGCGCTGGCAGGGACGACAGCACTGACCTGCGGTGTGGAACTGAACGTGTCCGTGCCCCTGCTGAACAAGAAGACGTAGGCGACGATCAGCAGGACTATCGCAAGTAAACCACGCAGTGCCAGTGCAATTCGACTGGTACCCGTGACGATCATCCGGTCAACCCGGGCACCTGAGGTTTGAGTCCCCAGAGCGCGATGGTCATGGCGACGTCGGTGAAGGCCAGGAAGACGATGCTGGTGCGCAGCGCTCGCCCGGCTGCTCGCCCGACGCCTTCAGGTCCGCCCGTCGCGGTATAACCGTAGTAGCAGTGCACGAGGGTCACGACGACCGCGAACACCATGACTTTTATCAAGGACAACCAGATGTCGTTGGGAGAGAGGAAAAGACTGAAGTAGTAGCCGTATGTTCCCTCCGACTGGCCTTTGACCCGGATCACCGCGAGCGCCGTTGCCATGTACGAAGCAAACAGGCCGACCAGGTACAGCGGGACCACCGCGATGAGCGCCGCGATCATTCGGGTGGTGACCAGGTATCGCAGCGAGGGAATCGCCATGACTTCGAGTGCGTCGATTTCCTCGGAGATCCGCATGGCTCCGAGCTGCGCGGTGAATCCAGTTCCGACCTTGGCAGCCAAGGTGATTGCGGCAACGAGTGGTGCGACCTCACGAGTATTCGCGATGGCGGACATCACGCCGGACAGCGGTGCGAGGCCGACGAGGTTGAGTCCGCGGTAGCCCTCGAGTCCGATCTGGGAACCTGCGAAGAACGAGATCGCGAAGATCACGACGACGCTGCCGCCGCCGGCGAGCAGGGTGCCCGAACCGAATGCCACCTGGGCGACGAGACGGGCGACTTCACGCCAATATCGCTTGAGGGTTGCCGGAATCGAGATGATGACGCGCGCGTGGAACGTGAACTGATCGCCGAGTCGACTCAGACCGTCGACGGTGCGCGAACTGGCCCGCTTGGCACGAATTGCGATGGGCAGGTGCATCAGTAGGCACCCTTCACCGAGACGAACAGCGGGTAGAACTGGGTAATTGCGAGGTTGGCGACGAACACGAGGACAAACGAGAGCACGACGGTCTCGTTGACTGCGTCGCCGACGCCTTGAGCTCCGCGCTTGACGGTCAGGCCCTTGTAGCAGGCCACGATTCCCGAGATGAGAGCAAAGGCAACGGCTTTGATACCGGAGACGACGAAGTCGCTCGGTTGACTGAATTGAACGAGATTGCGCAGGAAGCTCTGTGCGTTGCCGTCGAGTATCAGGACGTGAACGAAGAGGCTTGCGCCCAAACCGATCACGAGAACTATCGAATTCAGCAGGAGGCAGACGACGGCAATTGCGATCATCCGCGGCACGACCAGGCGTTCCAACACCGGCAGGCCCAGTACTTCGAGCGCATCGATCTCTTCGCGGATCGTGCGCGCTCCCAAATCTGCGCAGATTGCGGAACCGCCGACGCCGGCGATGATCAGGGCGCAGACCAGCGGTCCGGCCTGTCCGATGATGAGGAACGCGACGACTGCACCGCTGTATGAACCCGCGCCGATTTGGTCTGCGAGCGAACCGATCTGGAGAGCTACGCCCACGCCGAGGGGAATCATCACCAGTGCCGAAGCGACCGAGGTGACGTGGGCGAGAAACCACATCTGGTCGAGCGCTTCACGCCAGGCGAGGCGCTTGTGTCGCAGAGTTGTGAAAGCGGCGACGCATACGCGAACGGTGAAGGTGAACAGCAGTCCGATCTCGGACAGCAGGTTCGAGAACATGTTCGTCTTGGCGGGGGAGGCAGGCGTTGCGTCCCCGGTTGTTCCAACTTCAGTGCTCACGCCATCCCCCTTTCCGTCCGAATCGTTCTGGTCGGGTTTCTTCGATCACACTCGGAAGGTCGAAGTGCTCCAGGTCACGTTCGGAGACGGTATCAGGAAACTGACTCTGAAGTAAGTTCCAATTCGGGCACGCCATCACAAGGCGTGAATGTGGACGCGGAGCTTCCGTTTGCGTCTACGCAACCTTCCCGGCGAGAGTCCGAAATGCGACGGGTGCACAATGAGTGAATGCCACGATCAAGCCCCATTTCCGCTTGGAAGTCCCTTCGCGAAGGCAACGAGCGATTTGTCAACGACGCGTCCATTCACCCCAGCCAGGGAATCGCCGATCGCGCGAAGCTCGTCGATGGGCAGCACCCCACCGCGGTGCTGTTCGGTTGCGGTGATTCGCGCGTAGCCGCCGAGATCATCTTCGATCAGGGCCTCGGCGACATGTTCGTCGTGCGTACGGCAGGTCACGTGCTCGACGATTCGGTGCTCGGTTCGATCGAGTACGCCGTTCACGTGCTCAACGTGCCGCTCATCGTCGTCCTCGGTCACGACGGTTGCGGTGCCGTGAAGGCAACGCTCGACGCCCTGGACAAGGGTGCGGTTCCCGACGGCTTCATTCGCAGCGTGGTCGAGCGCGTTGCTCCCTCCATCCTGATGGGTCGCAACGAGGGCTTGTCCACCGTCGACGAACTCGAAGGTCGACACGTCGTGGAGACCGGCTCGTTGATCATGCAGAGGTCGCGGATCATCGCAGACAAGGTGGACAACGGTGCGTGCGCGATCGTCGGCGTCACGTACACATTGTCCGACGGTCACATGCGAGTTCAGGGCGCGGTCGGCGACATCGGCGAGAGCGTCGAGACCGTCGAGGGTTAGATCTTCCGGGGCAGTGATACCCGGTAGCAGACAATGGGTACCGACACGCCGCCTCAGCTGACGGTTAGTGGACCCTGCGCCAACTACCGTTGAGTCCGTGTTGGAACCGAATGGACCACTGCCCCCCGAGATCTACTGGCGTCGCCGGGCGCTGGCCATTGGTGCCGCCGTCATTGCACTGGCGTTGATCATCTGGGCGGCGTCCGCCCTCTTCGGCGGTGGAAGCGATACTCCTGAGGCCAATTCGGCCGCTGCGAGTTCCTCGCTGACGACGGACGTCTCCTTCACCCCCAACCCTTCCGGCTCCAACGCGCCGGACGGTAACGGTGGTTCGGGTGGCGGTGCTGCGGGTGGATCAGGTGGCTCGGGCACGCAGGCTTCGGGATCGTCGACGTCGGCATCGTCCTCGTCGACCACCGGCGCTCCGGTCCCGGCTGGTCAGTGCGCGGACTCGTCGTTGGCAGTCAAGGCGACCGCAGACAAGGCGACCTTCGCTCCCGGTGAAGAGCCGTCCTTCACGATCGTCATCACCAACATCGGTTCGGCACCCTGTGATCGAGATCTGGCGGGCGGCCTGCAGCAGGTGCTCGTCTACAGCATCGACGGCAAGACCCGTTTGTGGTCCAACGTCGACTGCTATCCCCAGCCCGCAGCCGACGTACGCAATCTCGCTCCCGGCGAGCAAGCTGCGTTCAAGGTCGCCTGGTCGGCCACGACGTCGACCCCCGAGTGCGCGACCGCGCAGAACCCCGAGCGCAATCCGGTGGGCGCAGGCGCGTACACGGTTGTCGGTCAGCTCGGTGCACTGCGAAGCTCCCCGGAGCCGTTCAACATCGCGTGAGAGCGGGCAAGCCCGAACAGGCCCGCTAGTTGAACGATCCGGTGATCGACGTCTCCGCGAGCCGGGAAAGTCCCTCACGGATGTGACGGGCCCACAGCCCGCCGATGCCCTCGACCGACTGCAGATCGGCAGCCGTAGCGGCCAGCAGCGACTGGAGAGTGCCGAAGGATCCGACCAACCGGTGGATCTGATGGAACTGCAATCGAGGTACACGCATCAATACGCGATATCCGCGAGGAGTCATCGGAGTGTCGAGGGCTTCGATCGTGCCCGGATAACCGAGAACACGCGCAAGAGTCGTGAGATCGAGTAGGTCGGCGTCGGTGACACGATCGAGTGCGACGAGGACGTTGTCCATCGCCGCGGTGCCGATGGGTTCGGGGCCGGCAAGATAATCCCGAACGATCAGTTGACGTGCAATGTCGTTGTCGCCGACCAGTTCTTCGAGCTGCAGTGCCAGCTGGCGACCGTCGGTGCCGAGCTCGAGGACATCCTGCTCGATTTCGATCGACACACGGCGAACCATTTCGAGTCGCTGTACGACGGTCAACGCGTCGCGCAGAGTCACGAAATCCTCGATCTCGACCACCGACAGTTGCCGTGTCACTTCGTCGAGTCGCGCTTTGTATCGTTCGAGCGTCGCGACGGCCTGGTTGGCGCGCGAAAGTATGGTGGCCGAGCCGTCGATGACGTGCCGGATACCACCGACGTACACACTGACGATCGACATCGACTGACTGACCGATACCACGGGATAGCCGGTTTGAATTGCCGTGCGCTCGGCGGCACGGTGCCTGGTGCCGGATTCGACGGTGGGAATCTTGTGATCGGGAACCAGCTGGACGTTGGCGCGCACGATGCGTGTGCCGTCCGTCGAGAGGACTACCGCGCCGTCCATCTTCGAGAGCTCGCGCAATCGGGTCGGTGCGAACTCCACGTCGAGGTTGAATCCGCCGTCACACAGCGCTTCCATCTCCTCGTCGTATCCGAGGACGATCAGCGCGCCGGTACGGCCGCGCAGAATTCGTTCGAGCCCGTCTCGCAAAGCGGTACCCGGCGCCAACCTGGCGATGGTCTCTCGCAATGCCGACGACGACTGTGTGTCCGCCATCGCACTGATCATTGAGAAACTCCCTGCTGAGGTCGATGTCACTTCGGTCGGGTCCGATGCCTGCGCCGGACTGATCCCCGTTTAGATTACCTATCCATGAGTAGTACCTGGACCCTGCCTGATGACCTGACTGTCCCGGAGCCGGTCGAATTCTTTCCGGCCGCCGGCGAGAAGTTGCCTCAGCACTGGTCGAAATGCTTCGGCTGCGGCGACGACCAGCCTGCGGGAATGGCGATGAGTTTCAGGGCTGGTGACGGGTTGGAAGTGACGGGCCGTCTGGAGGTCGCCAAGAAGTATCAGGGCGGTCCGGGGGTCATTCACGGCGGTATTTTGTCGACGGCTTTCGACGAGGCGCAAGGCATGGCATGCATGGCTCTCGGCTCGCCGGTGGTGACCGGGCACCTCGAGATCGACTTCGCCCGGCCCATCCCGTTGGGATCGGTGCTCGAATTTCGGGCTCGCATCGACGGCGTTGTGCGCCGCAAGGTCTACACCAGCGCGGAAGCGGTGATCGTCGAAGGTCCGACAGCGGATCCGGACACGGTGGTGGGAACGTCCCGCGGACTGTTCCTGACCATCACGTCGGAACACTTCGCCAAGACCAAGGAGTTCGTGGACGGCGAACCGACTTCCCCGTTCGGCACCTCGTCGGTCTGACGCGGTAGTCGGCCGCAGGCCGGTCACTTCACCGGAGTGAGCTTGGGGCGAGACGGGGCTTGTTTGCCGCCCATCAATCCGGCATAGGCGAGTGCCTCGGCCAGGTTCGCTACTTCGTTGACGCGCATGCCGGGAATGTTCGGGCCGGAATCGACCGGCACGATGGCGCTGGTGAATCCCAATCTGGCAGCTTCGATCAGCCGTCGGTTCACGCCGGCAACTCGTCGAACCTCTCCGGCGAGTCCGACCTCGCCGAGGATGACGAGCCCCTTGGGGACAGGTTTGGCTTTCACAGCGGAAGCGACCGCTATGGCAAGAGCCAGATCGGCACCCGGCTCGGTCATCCGCATACCGCCGACGGTCGCGGCGTAGACGTCGGCCTTCGAGATCGACACCCCGACGCGGCGCTCCAACACGGCCAGAACCATGGCCACACGGGCGGTGTCGAGCCCGCTGACGGCTCGACGAGGTGTCGGTAGAGGCGTGGCGGCGACGAGGGCCTGAACTTCACCGAGTAGAGGTCGCTTACCGTCCATCATCACGGTGACAGCCGTGCCTTCCACGGCTTCTTCGCGGTGATGCAGGAACAGGCCGGACGGATCGCTGATCTCGTTGATGCCCTGCTCGCTCAGCTCGAAGCATCCCACCTCGTCAGCCGCACCGAATCTGTTCTTGACGCCGCGGACCATGCGCAGCGTGGAGTGCTTGTCACCCTCGAAGTGCAGAACCACGTCCACGAGATGCTCGAGCGAGCGCGGTCCGGCGACGGCGCCGTCCTTGGTGACGTGGCCGATCAGAAGCACCGGGATTCCACTGGCCTTCGCCAGGGAGGTCAGGGCACTGGTGACGGCCTTGACCTGAGTCACGCCGCCGACGACTCCGTCGACGTCGGCAGCAAGCATGGTCTGCACCGAGTCGACGATGACCAGGGTCGGCTTGACCTGCTCGATGTGGCCGAGGATGGTCGCGAGATCGGATTCGGCCGCCAGATACATCCGTTCGTGGACAGAGTTGGTGCGATCTGCCCGAAGTCGGACCTGACCGGCGGACTCCTCGCCCGTGACGTACAACGCTCGATCATCCGCGCTGCGCATCGCCCAGCGGTAGACGACCTCGAGAAGTAGCGTCGATTTTCCGACTCCGGGCTCGCCCGCGAGCAGCACCACCGAACCAGGTACGACGCCACCGCCGAGGACGCGGTCCAACTCGCCGATCCCGGTGGGCTTGGCCTGCGTCGAGGTGCTGTCGATCTGTGTCAGCGGCGTGGCCGGCGTCGTAGGGAGTACGGCGCTCGATCCTGCTTTGGCGAGTGAGGCGCCGGCGCGACTGGCGACGGGTGCCACTACCGCGACCTCGGTCATCGAGCCCCACGAATCGCAGTCCGGACATCTACCGACCCACTTGGGCACTACCGACTGGCATTCGGAGCATCGGTAGTTCGATTTCACTTTGGCCACCGGGACAGACTAGAGGCGGGGTCCGACATGGACCCCGCCTCTAGTGTGATTCTGAAGTTGTTCTGCGAAGCGCAGTGTGCGCCTTGGTGATTCGGGGCTCAGTGCCCGGCTTCGGCAACGTCGGGCGACTTGTCCGACTCGTTGCGCTCGAGCTGCGGGCCTGCGTCGACCGGCACGTCGACGGTGACCGAGCCGGCCTTCTCGAACTTGAAGGTGATCGGGACGGTCAAGCCGGGGCGAACGCCTGCCTTGATGTCCTGCAGAACGACGAGAGTGAGCGCAGCGGGTGCGTCGTCGTTCTCTTCGTTGTTCTTGATCTGGGTCTCTGCCTCGGTCGCGGCACCTTCGCCTGCGGGCAACTGGCCGGCCTGCAGCGACGTCTGCGGCTTGATCGTCAAGCCACCTACCTCTTCACCCGCGATGACGCGTGCTGCGTAATCGGTGGTGATGCTGACGAGCTTGTCCGTGGTCTCGGCGCTGTCGTTCACGACGGTGAACGCGAGCACGGCGTTGCCGCCCGGCTCGATGCTGTATTCCTCGGACGAGGGGTAGGCGATGTGCACGTTGCGCAGTGCGATCTCACCGAGGTTGGCGCTGTTGCCGTTCACGGCGGCCTGCTGGACGGCGGTCTGGCTCACCTGTCCGGAACCGCAAGCGGACAGCGCGATGGCTGCGCCTGCAGCCAGTGCAATGGCGGTAGCGACTCGACGAGTCGGCTTACGGATAGCAGTCACGATTTGTCCTCCACGGCGTCAGGTTCGCACTCCACTAGGCAGAGTAGTAGATAAGGTCCCGCGGGCTGGCCGTCGGGTCGCCACAACGGTTGTCTGCGTGGGCTTTCAGTCGGTTATGCAGGGGTGCTCCAGACCAGTGGAATGCACGTACAACAAGCCCTGTCAACCCCTACGCTCGAGCAAGGATGCCCCTGACCTGCACAGTTGATGAGTGGTCGGTTCTTTCACGTGTTAAACTAGTGGAATCGAAAGGGGCACGGGACACATGATTTTCAAGGTCGGAGACACCGTCGTATACCCCCATCACGGTGCGGCGCTGATCGAAGCTATCGAAACCCGCACCATCAAGGGTGAGCAGAAGGAGTACCTGGTTCTGAAGGTCGCTCAAGGCGATCTCACAGTACGGGTTCCTGCAGACAACGCAGAGTACGTCGGAGTTCGTGACGTGGTCGGCCAAGAAGGCCTCGACAAGGTTTTCCAGGTTCTGCGAGCACCGCACACCGAGGAGCCAACCAACTGGTCTCGTCGATACAAGGCAAATCTCGAGAAGCTTGCCTCAGGTGACGTGAACAAGGTTGCAGAAGTTGTTCGTGACCTGTGGCGTCGTGAGCAGGACCGCGGGCTTTCCGCCGGTGAGAAGCGCATGCTCGCCAAGGCTCGTCAGATTCTCGTCGGAGAGCTCGCGCTCGCCGAGGGCACTGACACCGAGAAGGCAGAGACCATTCTCGACGAGGTCCTCGCGGCCGCGTCCTGACTGCAACACAACAAAGCTGACAGTGGCAGTAGTAGCCCTGGTACCTGCCGCAGGTCGGGGAGTGCGATTGGGCGAGAAATTGCCCAAGGCATTTGTCGAACTCGGTGGGTGCACCATGCTTGCACGCGCGGTCGATGGACTCCGGAAATCCGGAGCGATCGACCGCGTTGTTGTCATTGTGCCGCCTGAACTGGTCGAATCCGTCGTGGCCGACCTCGGTCGTGCATCGGACGTCGACGTCGTCGGTGGTGGTGCCGAAAGAACCGATTCGGTTCGAGCCGGTCTCAGTGCTGCCGGCGACGCAGATTTTGTACTCGTGCACGACGCCGCGCGGGCATTGACACCACCGGCGTTGATCGCGCGCGTCGTCGACGCTCTCCGAGCCGGCAGCTCCGCTGTCATCCCGGTACTCCCGGTTACCGACACGATCAAGTCGGTCGACGTACTCGGCGCAGTCACCGGAACGCCTCTGCGTTCGGAGTTGCGTGCGGTTCAAACTCCTCAAGGCTTCTCCACCGACGTCCTGCGCAGTGCGTACGACGCCGGTGATGTCGCCGCGACCGACGACGCCGCTCTGGTGGAGCGTCTCGGTGTTTCGGTGCAGACGATTCCCGGCGACGCTCTCGCCTTCAAGATCACCACTCCGCTCGACCTCGTCCTTGCACGGGCGCTCCTGATCTCGGAGACAGAGTTGAGCGCGGACTCACAGGACGGAAAATAGATGCGCGTCGGTCTCGGCACGGATGTTCATCCCATCGAGGGCGGCCGACCTTGCTGGATGGCCGGGTTGCTGTTCGAGGAAGCAGACGGGTGCTCGGGGCATTCGGACGGCGACGTCGCCGTCCACGCGCTCTGTGACGCGTTGCTCTCCGCCGCAGGTCTTGGCGACCTCGGTTCGGTTTTCGGCACCGGCAGGCCCGAATGGGACGGCGTGAGCGGCGCTCGAATGCTTGCCGAGGTTCGTCGACTGCTCGAAGAGAACCAGTTCACCGTCGGCAACGCCGCGGTGCAGGTCATCGGCAACCGACCGAAGATCGGGCCGCGACGCGACGAGGCACAGAAGGTGCTCTCGGACATTCTCGGCGCGCCTGTTTCGGTGTCCGCGACCACCACGGACGGGCTCGGCTTGACCGGTCGCGGCGAGGGGATCGCCGCCATGGCCACCGCGTTGGTCATGACAACCGAACACGACAGGTAAGATCGCTGGTCGTGACCCTGCGCCTATACGACACCGGTACGCGGGCCCTTCGGGATTTTGTTCCGTTGGCCCCCGGACATGCATCGGTGTACCTGTGTGGGGCGACAGTTCAGGGCGATCCTCACATCGGACACGTTCGTAGCGGCGTCGCTTTCGACGTGCTGCGACGCTGGCTGTTGGCGCACGGCAACGACGTTGCCTTCGTGCGAAACGTGACGGACATCGACGACAAGATTCTCAACAAGGCCGCCGGCGCCGGTCGACCTTGGTGGGAGTGGGCGGCGACGTTCGAGCGGTCGTTCACGTGGGCCTACGACCAACTGGGTGTGCTGCCGCCGTCCATCGAGCCGCGGGCCACCGGTCACGTGACGCAGATGGTCGAGATGATGGAACGCCTGATCGAGAACGGCCACGCGTACGCGGCGGGCGGCGACGTCTACTTCGACGTGCAGAGCTACCCCGAGTACGGCGCACTGTCCGGCCACAAACTCGACGACGTTCATCAGGGCGAGAGTGCGGCCGAGGGCAAGCGCGATCCTCGCGACTTCACCCTCTGGAAGGCCGTCAAGCCCGGTGAGCCCTCGTGGCCGACGCCGTGGGGACCTGGCCGTCCGGGCTGGCACCTCGAGTGCTCGGCTATGGCGGAGTTCTACCTCGGGGCCGCATTCGACATCCATTGTGGTGGACGCGATCTCGTCTTCCCACACCACGAGAACGAAATTGCGCAGGCCAAGTGCGCCGGCGACGATTTCGCTCAGTACTGGTTGCACAACGGCTGGGTCACGATGAGTGGCGAGAAGATGTCCAAGTCGTTGGGCAACGTTCTCTCGGTGCCGAACGTGCTCAAGAAGGTTCGTCCGCAAGAACTTCGGTACTACCTCGGTAGTGCGCACTACCGTTCCAATCTCGAGTACTCGGACGAGGCGTTGGACGAAAGCGCGAAGTCCTACCAGGGGCTCGAGTCGTTCGTCCTGCGCACACACAAGCGTGCGGGCGGCGTCGAACTCGGTACGTGGACCGAAGGTTTCGCGGCGGCTCTCGACAACGACTTGTCGGTGCCGATCGCGTTGGCCGAGATTCACGGCAAGGCGAGCGAGGGTAATTCCGCGCTCGCTGCCGGTGATCTCGACGCGGCTCGGGTGGCTGCCGGTCAGGTGCGGGCCATGCTCGCGATCCTGGGCGTCGACCCACTCGACGAGCATTGGACGCAGTCCGGTGGCGACACCGAGACGGCAATGGAAGCTTTGGACGTGTTGGTGCGGGCCGATCTCGATCGTCGGCAGCAGGCACGTACGGAAAAGAACTGGGCGGTGGCGGACGAGGTCCGCGATCGCCTCATCAAGGCGGGTATCGAAGTAACCGATACTCCCGACGGACCCGAATGGTCCCTTAAGGCAGGGCAGTAACAATGGCTGGAAACTCGAGCAGGCGCGGCGCAGTCCGTAAGGGCGGCACCAAGAAGGGCCAGGTTGCCGGTTCCGGTGGCCAGCACAAGCGTGGTCTCGCCGGCCGCGGTGCTACGCCTCCCGCCGAGGCACGCACCAAGCACCCAGCGGCAAAGCGTGCAGCGCGCGCCGCCCGGGCCGACGAGAAGCAGAACCAGGGCCGCGGTGGCCGTCCGGGGCCGGGCCGCAAGGTTCTCGACGGTCCCGAGACCGTGCTCGGTCGCAACCCGGTAGTGGAGTGTCTGCGCGCGGGTGTTCCGGCGACGGCGCTGTGGGTGGCTGTCGGTACCGAGAGCGACGACCGGTTGAAGGAATCCGTTCAGCGGGCTGCCGACGCCGGTATCTCCATTCTCGAGGTGCCGCGCTCGGATCTGGATCGCCTCAGCGCCAACGGCCTTCACCAGGGCATCGCCCTGCAGGTTCCGCCGTACCGCTACGCGCACCCGGACGATCTTCTGTCCGAGGCACGTAAGCACGCCGAGCCCCCTCTGCTCGTCGCGCTGGACAACATCACCGATCCCCGCAACCTGGGTGCCGTTGTGCGCTCGGTCGCAGCTTTCGGTGGACACGGCGTCGTGATTCCGGAGCGTCGTAGCGCGAGCGTGAGTGCTGTCGCTTGGCGTACCAGCGCCGGTGCTGCCGCTCGTCTGCCGATTGCTCGGGCAACCAACCTCACTCGCACGCTCAAGGACTGGGCGTCGAAGGGTGTTCAGGTCGTCGGTCTCGACGCCGAAGGTGACACCACTCTCGACGATTTCGACGGCAGCGGTCCCGTGGTGATCGTGGTCGGTTCCGAGGGCAAGGGCCTTTCGCGCCTCGTCCGCGAGAACTGCGACGCGATCCTGTCGATTCCGATGGCCGGTCCGGTCGAGTCGCTCAACGCCTCGGTTGCCGCCGGAGTCGTCCTGGCGGACATCGCCCGCAGGCGTCGTAGCAGCTGAGTTGTAACGGCTTTCAGGTGAGCCTGGCGGGGTTCTAGCTCCGTACACCGACCAGGCTTCCCACAGTGCAGCGTAGGAACCGTCCGCGCCGATCAGTTCGTCATGTGTCCCGCTCTCGACCACGCGGCCACCGCTCATGACGAGTATGCGATCGGCGCGGACTGCTTGGCTCAGGCGGTGTGCGATCACCACGGCAGTCCTGCCGGTGACTGCGAGCTCGGCTGCCTGATCGAGTAGACCGGCTGCAGTGGTTCCGGCTTCGGCAGTCGCCTCGTCGAGGATGACGACGGGCGGGTCGAGCAGAGCCAGCCGGACGAGGGCTATGTGCTGTGCCTGTGCCGCCGTCAACTGGTACCCGCCCGCCCCGACCCTGGTCTCGAGCCCGTCCGGAAGCTCATGGATCCATTGAGCTTTCATCGTTTCGACGGCTTCGGTGATCTTCGCATCGTCCGAATCTGGTGCGCACAACCGGAGATCGTCGGCGATCGTCCCGACGAACACGTGAACTTCCTGGCTGACCAGGACGACTTTGTGCCGAAGTTCGGCATCACTCAGGTCGTCAATCGGTGTGCCGTCGACGGTGATTCGCCCGTCCCCGACGGGAATGATGCCGGCAATCAGTTTGGCGAGTGTGGTCTTTCCTGCACCACTGCTGCCGACGACGGCGATTCGTTCCCCCGGTGCGATCGAGATCGAGATCGAATCGATCACCGGGGTGGAGTTGTCGTACGAGTAAGAAACCCGCTCCACGTCGACTCCGATGGGTGCGGACCGAGCCGAGGCAGGAATGCTCGCGGGACGCCCGGGCATCGCGGTGACACCGATCAGGCGAGCCAGGCTGGCACCCGCATCCTGCAATTCGTCGATGTTCGAGAGAAATACCGCGATGGGGCTGAACAGACTGTGGAAGTAGAGCGCAGCGGCGGTAGCGGCCCCGATGGACACCGATCCCGTGGCCACGAGCCAGTAGCCGACGCTCAGGACCGCGGCCAGTCCGAGCAGTTCGGCGCCGTTGAGTTGAGCGAAGAAGTTGGTGCGCAGTCGAACTGCCTGCATGTCGAAGCTGATGGCATGCTCGGAGGTCTCGGCGATTCGGCCGATGTGCTCGTCGGTTCGACGTAGGGCAGTGACAGTACCTGCACCACCCAGGGTTTCGATGAGCTGCTGTCCCCGCCTGGCCTGCGCAGCGCGAGAGCGTCGGTAGACGGGTCCGGAGCTTCGGAGGAAATGGCGAAGAGCGAAATAGTGAATTGGTGCAACGGCAACGATCGCCACGGTGAATCGCCAATCGATCACTCCCACACCGACAAGCGTCAGTGAAATCATGAACAGGGCGGACACCGTTGCGGGCAGCACCCGTGCGATAACGGTGTTGACCGCTTCGACGTCACCCGAGACCCGGGAAATCAGATCACCGGTTCCGGCATCCTCGACCAGTGACGACGGCTGCGCGAGCGTGGCGGCGAACACGTCCTCACGAAGATCGGCCAGCACGTTCTGCGCGACATTCGCGAGAAGCTGTGTGCTCCACCAAGTCAGCGCAACTCCTGCTGCCGCTGCACCGAGCATGAATGCGGTGATACGCAGAAGTGAGACAAACGGTTTGCCCTCCGTGACCGCATCGACCATGAGCCCGAGCAGCGCCGGGGTGGACAGGCCGCAGGCCGTAGCGGAGAGAAGTACGACGGTCGTGAGTGCGAGCGCTCGCCCCCGTGGCCGAAGCAGTGCGATCAATGCGCGGACCGTCTGTGTGGTCGACGCGATCGGCAAGGCAGATGTAGCCGGAACAGCAGATGCATCCGGAAGGGTGTCGGTCACAGTGAGTCTCCGTCCCGAGCGGCGTGGTCGATCGTGACGACACGGTCACACGAATGGAGCAAGGTCGGACTCGAGGTGATCACCACAATGGCCTTGTCGGGAAAGTTTCTCAGTGAGTGTGCAATTCGATGTTCGGTGACAGAGTCCACGGAAGTGGTGGGTTCGTGGAGGACCAGGATCGGCTGGGGTTGATGCAAAGCGCGGGCGAGGAGAAGGCGTTGGCGCTGACCTCCGGAGAGTTTCTTTCCTTGCTCACCTACCTCGGAGAGGTGGCCGTCGGGCAGATGCGTCAACACGTCGTCGAGCGCAGATGACGTCATTGCCGACGAGTCGACGTTCGGTGCAGCCAGATTGTCGAAGACGGTGCCGGTGAACACGGTTCCTTCATGAGCGGACACGAACACCTGATCGCGAACTCCGTCCGGACCGAGTTCGGTTGCATCGGTGCCGAATACGAAGTAGCAGTCGGGGTCCAGCGGAGTCTGAAAGGCGAGTTGGCGTGCCAGTCGGTGAGCGGAATCGTCCGCGCGCACGCCCACCACCTCGCCGCGGCGAGCTGAGACGACGGTTCCGTTGTCCGTCGAAATCAGCAGGGCGTCTTCACTTCTGACAGCGCTGATCGGGGCGGTGGAGGGCGGCGATTCGATCAGGTGCGGCTCGGCCAGGAGTTCGGACAGCCTGCGTGCGGAGCCTCGCTTGGCAGCGAGTTCTGCACCGAAGAACCCCAGAGTTTCCATCGGACCGGCAATGACCCTGCTCAAGCCGACAACGGTGACGAAGTTGCCCACGGTGATCGTGCCTTGATGCGCCATCCACGCGGCTCCAAGTGCGACCGACGCCAGCACCAACGCGGAGACCCCGGAATTGAGCGCGGTCAGACTGGACATTGCTCTGACCGTCCGGATCGCTGCTTTCATCGACGCCCGGCTCGCCTTGACGTATCGCGACAGGGCAGTGGGCTCAGCCCCGAAACCCTTCAGTACTCGCAGGCCCAGCGTGAAATCAGTTGCAAGCATGCCTGCCTCGGCTGCCTTCTTCTGCTCTGCATACACACGCTCGTCCAGTGGACCGCTGATCTTGTGAATGAATACGAGCTGCGCAGCAGTGATGAGTACGACGATCAGTGCGAGCGGCCACGAGACGAAGGCAAGCGAAATCACTGCCGCGGCGAGCCCCGCAAAAGCTGAACCCTGTTCGGCGACAACCCAGGAGAAGCCCGAGACGTGTGAGGCGTCCGAGGTGGAGATGGTGAGAACTTCACCCGTCGAGCGCTGAGCTTGCATGCCTCTGGCATCGAGTACCCGTCTGGCAGCGTTCAATCGTAGGTCGTGTTCGCCGTAGACGAAGACCTGCGTGTTCAGGCGAACCGCGATGCGCCACGACAGAGCAAGTCCCACGAACAGAGCACACAACACAGCAAGCCAGATGAGAAGTGCTGTGCTGTCGGACTTTCCGATTGCACGGTCGACGACGGTACCGATCAGCACCGGAATGAGGGCTTGAGCTACCTGATACGACGCCTGGCCGCTGACGGCTGCAACCAGTCGCGGGCCGCGTCCGGAGGAGAACGATCCGACTCTGATCATCTCCATCGGACCGGAACGAGTTTCGGGCAGCGCTGACACTCGTGAAACTCCTCGCCCAGATCTGAACACTCGTTGTGCAGTTCTACGGTAGAGCCGGAGCGAGTGCAGAAAGTGCTCGCAGATGCCAAGGGCTACGCGGCAGCGGACAGATGGAGTATCGACACCCCATTACCGGGATCAGGTCTCGATATACCTGCCTGGTCGAAACAAGTACGTTTGCGAAGAGAGCTGACAGAAGATGAAAAGCACTACCCGAATAGTGGCTGCGTTGGCCGCGATTGCCCTGCTCGCAGGCTGCCAGAGCAGCACCGAGTCAACAGCGTCGGAGGACACGACGCAGTTGGCCGAGGCCGGCGCTCTGCCGGCGACCATCGACCATGCGTACGGCTCGACCACCATCGAGACCGAACCTCAGCGGATCGTGACCATCGGCTGGAACAGCCAGGATTCGGTTCTCGCACTGGGCAAGACGCCTGTCGCCATGGAGTCGTTCAGTGGGGCAGGCTTGGAAAACGGAATCCTGCCGTGGGACGAAGAATTGTTGGGCGACGTCGAACCCACGTTGCTCGACAGCACTTCCGGTGTGCCGTTCGAGCAGATCCTGGCGTTGGAGCCGGACGTGATCATCGCGGTGGTCTCGGGAATCACCGAAGACGACTATGCACGTCTTTCTCAGATCGCACCCACGATTCCGTTCAAGGAGACCGCATGGGCGACTACGTGGCAAGAGCAGATGTCGACCATCGGTTCAGTACTCGGACAACCGAAGCGGGCGGCTGAGCTGATCGAGGAAACTGACGATTCCATAGCCGACCTGGCTGCTGGGTCCCCGAATCTGAACGGGAAAACCTTGACCTTCCTGTCGGGAAACATCGACGGCCTCACCAATTACTGCGCCGACGACGGCAGAGTCATCCTGATGTCCCAGCTCGGACTGAAGCAGTCGGCCGGAAGCGCAGAGCTGTGCGGGGACACCCAGGGGTCGGTGACTGCATCGCGCGAACAGTACAACGAACTGGACGCGGACGTCATCGTGCTCAACGACGCGAGTGGTCAGGGGCTCCCCGGATTGATGGGGGACAAGTTGTTTGCCGACCTGCCGGCGGTCAAGGACCGCAGGCTGATTCAGCAGCTCGGTCTGGCCCGAGTCATGGCACTGGCTTCGCCCACGTCGCTGAGCGTCAAATATGCCTTCGCCGAACTGGTCTCGAAGATGAACGGCTTCTGACCAGCTAGGCTGACAATTCGCACGCGTCCGAGTAATAGTTCTTCGGTGTTCGTCCGGTGACCTTGCGGAACACGCTGGTGAAGGCGCTGGGGGTTTCGTATCCGACGCGACGGCTAACCGTCGAAACAGGAACGCCCGCAGCGAGATAGGACATCGCGGCGCGGACGCGGACTTGAATCCTCCACTCGGTGAAGGACATCCCCGTTCCCTGAGAGAACACGCGGCTCAGGGTACGGGGGCTTCCACCGACCACATAGGCCCAATCGGCAAGCCCGCGTTGATCGGCGGGGTCGGCGATCAAGCGGCGTGCAACGGCGAGGGCCCGGGGATCGGCGGGCATCGGCACTGCGACATCAGCCGCCTCGATGGGCGCGAGCGTGTCGAAGACTACGGATTCCGCCCGCAAGCGAGCCTCGGTAGGCATGTTTCGCTGGTGCAGATGGATGAGCATCGTCTTGACCACGTCGTCGATACCGATGATCGCGGGTTTTGTCCACGGGTGGGGGAACGACTCGGGCCGGAAATAGGTGAAGCGAGCCTCGGTGGATGCGCCGAGCGTGATGCGCCGTGGAGTTCCAGCCGGAATCCACATGCCGACCGTCGGTGGGATCTGCCAACGAACGTCGTCGATGTACGCGCTCATCTCGCCGGAAGCGCCCCACAGGAGTTCGTGCTCGGGATGGCGGATCTCACGCCACACGCGCTTCTGATCGCGCCCGATGGTGGACGTCGTCATGGCGAAGGGGAGCGGAACGTACCGGCCTGCCGGCACAGCCCAGTACGGAAATCCTGTGGAACTCATCGGTGGATCATACCGCGAATGACTTAGGTAATGCTTTCCTATTTGGTTCTTTGACGCAGGGCACGAGGGAGTGCGGTCGCGACAAAAGACCGAGGGTGGCACCGAGTCCGAAGACTCGATGCCACCCTCGATCACATTCCCCGACGGAGTGTTTACAGGTGGAGCAGGTGAATCAGCTGCCGTTGGCCAGGACACCGCTGATGATGTCGGAGATGAAGCCGGCCGGGTTGTCGAGGATGGACGAGCCGGCCGAACCGGTTCCGCCCTCGCCGTCAGAAGAGCCGAAGCCCAGATCTGCCGAGCCCGATGCGGCAGCCTCACCGGGGTTCTTGGCGCGGATCTTGGCGTAGACATCGCCGATGTTCTGATCACTGCCCCACAGCGAGATGCCGATGGAACTGGGGAGCTCGACGTAAGTTCCCGGCTGTGCGTTGTCCGGAACCAAGTAGCTCACTTCGAAAGTGACTGTCTTGCTGCCGGTGATCGAGACATTCCAACCCGCATCGGGAATTGTGACGGTGCGCGCCGCATTGTCGACGGTGGGGGAGACCTTCTCGGTTTTCTGAGTCAGTCCGAGAAAGTGCCATGAATCGATCGAGGCGCTGTCCTTGATATAGGTGTATCCGGCCGGGAAACGGTCGACGAACTTGTTGACGAAGAAGTCCGGATGGCCGTTGGCCGAAACCGTGGTGCGGACGGTCAGTTTTCCGCCGGGCGCCACTTCTCCGTCGCCTACGACGCTCTTGGTGATCGTGACTTGGTTCGAAGTCACGGTGTTGGTCTTCGGGTGCGCGGCATCTGCGTGCGCAGCTCCGGTGCCGATGAGAAGTCCGCTGGTTGCAAGCGCAGCGATTGCTACTCCGGTGAGTGTTTTGCGCATTGAGAAACGTGACATGAAATTCTCCGTTCGAGGGGTTCACGCTGACGGCGATGGGGATGACTCTTCAAAGGTTGCGCCGTGGTAACCATTGAAACCTATCGGACGCTTGCCTATGTGTCAGTTCGGCAGAATTTACGGAAAAGTCCGAATTGAGAGGACTTTTTCGACCTCGATTGCCTGTTGTTAACTGATTGGCGACCAAGTCGGCGAAAAGCTGGGCGAATGTCCAGGTTGACTGTATCGTACTTCGAGAGTCGGGTTGCAACAAGTTTCAGTAATCAACGAATTCGGTTGTCCTGGAACCTCACAGAGTGGAGATTGTTCATGGCAAAGTTTGAATCCAGGAATCGAAGACTGTCCACCGTTGGAGCTGGTTTGGGGGCGGTCGCTCTCGCTGTGGGTGCAAGCGCGCTGGGTGCGGGAGTCGCGACTGCCGAGACGGCAACTTCTGGTGCCTACACATTTACTCGCACCGTGGACAATGCGTCCCCGAAGATCGGTGACACGATCACCTACACGACAGTGTCGAAGAAGAGCGGAATCGACGGATATATCAGCAGGTTCACCGAGACGCATGCCGCATGCTTGACCTTTGTCCCGGGCTCGGCGAAGGTCACGAAGTTTCACGTTGGCGGGACGATGACCGAAACCACTGAAACGCCGGAACTGACAGCCACGACGCTCGAGGTGACCAGTGCCGGCTGGATCAACAACGGCAGCAAACCGGTGACCATGAAGACCAGCTACACGGTCACTGCTTCGTGTGCGCCGGGAACCGTGTACGGAAGTGGATTGGCGGTAGGTGCCACGGTGATGGGCAACGGATTCCAGTCGAGTGCGAATTTCGCCAACTTGGGCCCGTCCATCACTGTCCGCGCCGCGGATGTGGTCGATCCCGTTGACCCGGTTGATCCCGTTGATCCGGTTGATCCCACTGGCCCCGGAACCGGTGGCGGAACCGGATCGCTCGGCTCGTTGAGTGGTGGCCTCGGTTCCCTCAGCGGCCTGTTCGGCTCCAGCTAGGCGAGAGTTGTGAAACGGCGGGCCGAGACTGTCGAAGTCTCGGCCCGCCGCGGTTGTTCGGTGATCACGTGCTCAAACCATCAGGTGCTCAGCCGAATTCGATCGAGGTGTTGATTTCTTCCACCTGGTTGGAGGTCTGCATGTTCGTCGTGTCGGTGAACTGATTCGCAAAGCTGACCAGGTAGACCGGCGAGTTGTCGTCGGCTTGGTAAGCGACGACCGTCATGACGGCGTAGAGCGGAACGTCCAGGTTTGGGGCGGTCCAGGTTCCGGAGAGGCGGAACCCCTGCTGTCCGTCGACGTCGATCTCGGTGTACTTCACCTCGGTCCATCCGTCGAGGGTGGCGATCGTTTCACGCGCAGCGGCAAGAACCTCGTCTTTTGTTGCGGTGCCTTGGTTTTCGACCGTCACGGTGGTGTTCGGCATGAAACCGCTGGGTTCCTGGCTGTTGCTGGACAACGCATCCGTAACGCCGGCAGGGATGTTCTCGCCGTGAGTCCAGCTCGGCGGGAGGCTGACGCTGATGCTCGGCGCTTCGGGGTCGTCGCCGGTTTCGATCGTCGTCCGCTCACCGATGAACGGTGTTCCGTCCCTCAAGGTCGGCGTCGCGGCAGCGGCAGACGACGAGGATGCAGAACTTTCGGAAGCAGTGGTCTCACTGGTGCTGGTATCACTGGAGACAGCGTCGCCGCTTTCCGAACTGCTGCATCCGGACAGGACGAGTGCAGCAGTGATCATTGACGCTATTCCGAGAGCAAGTGTGCTGCTCTTA
The DNA here is from genome assembly GCF_009707305.1 of Rhodococcus sp. AQ5-07. NCBI lineage: Bacteria > Bacillati > Actinomycetota > Actinomycetes > Mycobacteriales > Nocardiaceae > Rhodococcus > Rhodococcus sp. AQ5-07. The sequence continues at coordinate 5,594,362 of NZ_CP046099.1, forward strand.
GGGCTCATAGTGTGAAAGTCCTTCAGGTTCTGGCGACGGCCGAGCGCCGCCGGCAGCATTGCTGGCGCGGCTGAGACTATCAGCGCTAGGACGGCCTGGTAGTGGCCTTCAAGGTAATGGTGCTGCCGGGCCGCAGCTGTGCCAGCGATGCAATCCCTGCGTCGGAAACGACGGCGATGACCGGGTATCCGCCGGTCACGGGATGGTCTGCCAGAAACACGACGGGCTGGCCGCCTGGCGGCACTTGGATGGATCCCATCACGACGCCTTCGCTCGGCAATTCCTCGGTGCGTGAGCGATGTAAAGGCCCTTGGCCCTGTAACCGGACCCCGACTCGGTTGGTGTGTTCGGTGACTTTCCACGTGGTGTGAAGGAGCGCGTGAACGGATGCGGCGGTGAACCAGGAATTTCGGGGGCCGAGCGTGATCTCGATCGGAACCGCGCCGAGTGCAGGTGCGGGCGGTGGAATCAACTCTTCGGTGGGCCACGTCCCTTCCTCTGCCCCGAGGAGGAGTAGATCGCCGGCGGCGAGCGGCGGCGGCCCGAGCCCGGAGAGTGTGTCGGTGGATCTGCTGCCGAGTACCTGTGGGACGTCGACGCCACCGCGTGCAGAGATATACGTTCTCAACCCGGTTGTGCTGTAACCCAATTCGATAATGCTGCCACCGCCCAGGTGGATGCTCGCGTAGTCAGGTGCCGGCCGTCCGTCGACGACCAGCGGCACCCGCGCGCCTGTCACTGTCACCGTCATCGAACCGACGGCCCGCATCGCAAAACCCCCAGTGGTGACTTCGATGGTTGCTGCTCGAAAAGTGTTGCCTACGAGTCTGTTCGCGCTGTCGTGCGAGATCATGTCGACGGCGCCGGATCTGCCGACCCCGAGAGCGCCGTAGCCTCTCCGCCCGCGGTCCTGAACTGTGGCGAGCGGGCCGGTACGCACTACCTCGAGCCAGGCCATGAATCCATTGTCCCGCAACAACGCGGTGAAGACACCAAAATCATCCTTGCACCTAAATCATGCACGGACAAAGGTGACTGTGGTGCCGGGTAGAAGCAGCGCCGGCGGGCGGCGCTCGGCATCCCACACCGACAGTTCCGTCGTTCCGATCAACTGCCAGCCGCCCGGGGAGCTACGCGGGTCGACGCCCGAGAACAGTCCGGCCAACCCGACTGCACCGGCAGGGACCTGCCTGCGCGGGTCCGATCGACGTGGAACTTCGAGCTTTCTCTCGTTGCTGGTCAGATACGCGAAGCCGGGGGCGAAACCGATGAACGCGACGGTCCACGACGCAGACGTGTGAGCCTCGATGACACCGTCGACCCCGAGTCCGGTCAGCTTGCCCACTTCGACGAGATCGTCGCCGTCGTAGCGGACCGGAATCGCGACAGCAGGCCAGCTCTCATCTGCTGTGAGTTCGATCGGTACGGCCCCACGTACCCATTTCTCCACGAGTTTGCGTCCGGTAATCGTGTTGTCGTACTCGATCAGGATGGTTCGCGCCGCGGGAATCAGATCGATCACTCCGGGGATCCGACTGGCGTCGAGAGCCCTGAAGTTGCCCAGCACGCTCGGCAGTTCGTCGTACTCGACGAGGACTGCGGATTCACCGGCGGGCAGGATCGTGATCATGTGAACGGTGTGATCTCGACGTCGGAGGATTCGAGGAGATCGCGGATCGCTGCGGCCATGTCGACGGCTGCCGGACTGTCACCGTGTACGCACACCGACTCCGCGGTGATTTTGAGGGTGCTCCCGTCGACCGCATCCAACTCGCCGTCGACGACCATTCGCCGAACCCGTTCTGCAACAAGCGCCGGGTCGTTCAGAACGGCGCCCGACTCGGTGCGGGGGACCAAGGTGCCTTCTGCCGTGTACGCGCGATCGGCAAAAGCCTCGGCGACCACGTCGAGGCCGGCTTCGCGCGCCTCTTCCAGAAACACCGAACCAGGTAGTCCGAGAACAGGTAGCGAACTGTCGTAGGCAACGACGGCGGCGACCACAGCCCGCGCCTGCCGTCGGTGATGGACTATTGCGTTGTAAAGCGCGCCGTGGGGTTTGACGTACGTGACCCGCGATCCGGCGACACGAGCCAAACCGTCGAGTGCCCCTATTTGATAAATGACGTCGGCGGTGAGGTCTTTCGGGGACATGTCGATGAAGCGTCGGCCGAAACCGGCGAGGTCTCGGTAACCCACCTGCGCGCCGATCCGCACGCCGCGGGTGGCTGCGGATTCGCAAGTCGCCAACAGCGTCGTCGGGTCGCCGGCATGGAATCCGCAGGCGATGTTCGCGCTGGTGACAAGTTCGAGCATGGCGTCGTCGTCGCCCAGGGTCCAGGCTCCGAAGCCCTCGCCGAGGTCGCTGTTCAGATCAACGCTGTAGCCCATACCTCGATTCTAGGTAGGTATGGGCTCTCGGTGTTCAGGCGTGCGCCGGAATCCGTCCCGCATTCTTGCGACGTGCGGATCCGAAGAGTCGGCATATCAGGTAGATCACGAACGAGACCGAGGTGACGAAACTCGAGACGGGAACGCCGGGTGCCAGCGAGAGAAGGATGCCGCCGACGGCTGCCAGTTCGGCGAACACGACGGAGAGAATTGTCGCCTTGAGTGGGCTTGCCGTGACGTACGCGGCGGCCGCTGCGGGGGTGATCAGCAGCGACATCACCAGCAGCGCACCGACGATCTGTACGCCGAGTGCTGCGGTGATGCCGACCAACACTGCGAACACGATCGACAGTGCCCGAACCGGAACACCGCGAGCTGCAGCAACTTCGGGGTCGGTGCTTGCGAACAGCAAAGGGCGGTAGATGAATCCGAGTGTGCCGATCACGATGACCGCGCACAGCAGCAGAAGTTCGAGACCGCTGTTTCCCGGCGCCACGATCTGTCCGACCAACAGTGAGAAGCTGGTTCCCGTGCGACCGTCGTACGCCCAGAGGAACAACACCGACAGGCCGAGACCGAAAGCCATGATCACGCCGATCACCGAATCTCGGTCCCGCGCTTTGGCTCCGAGCAGCCCGAACAGCACTGCTGCGACCACGGATCCGACGATGGCACCGAAGCCGACGCCCACACCGACGAGAAGTGCGGCGGATGCGCCCGTCAGTGACAGCTCGCTCGTTCCGTGCACCGAGAACGACATCTGACGGCTCACGATCAGCGGCCCGATGATGCCTGCCAATAATCCGAGGATGGCACCGGCAATCAACGCCTGTTGGACGAAGTCGTACTGCAGCAGGTCGACGGTGGCGGACACGTCGAACATCCGCGACATCGCGTCGGTGAACTTGTTACTCACTGGTGGTGATCCTCATCAGAATGGTGAACGCCTTCTCCCGGGCGTAGTCCGCCTGCGCTGCCGAGTGCGTCGATGGCGTCTCCGGTGCCGATCACGACGAGGCGGCCACGAACCTGCAACACTTCGACGTCGGTGTTGTACAGATCCGAGAGAACCTCGGACGTCATCACTTCGGCCGGGGTCCCGATCCGGAATTTGCCGTCCACCAGATAGAGCACTCGATCGACCAACGGCAGGATCGGATTGATCTCGTGCGTCACGAACAGCACTGCGGTGTCATGGCTGCGCCGACGCTTGTCGATCAGCGTCGAGACCAGGTGCTGGTTGGCGAGGTCGAGGCTGAGCAGCGGCTCGTCGCACAGCAGGATCCGCGGGTCGCCGACCAAAGCCTGCGCGATCCGCAGTCGCTGCTGCTCACCGCCGGACATGGAACCGATGGGAGCGTCGGCAAACGACTGGGCGCTGACCTGTGCGATGGCGTCGTCGACGATCTTGCGGCGACGACCCCGACGCAGTAGGCCAGTACCCCACTGGTGACCGTCGACGCCGAGGCCGACCAGGTCGCGGCCGCGGAGCGGGAGGCCGTCGTCGATGGATTTCTGCTGCGGGATGTACCCGACGTGTGAGTTCCCGGCCCGTGCCGGCGTGCCGACGATCTGTGCGCTACCGCCGCTGAGTTGTAGTTGGCCCAGCAGAATCTTCAGGAGCGAGGTCTTGCCCGACCCGTTCGGTCCGAGTACGGCGATGAACTCACCTGGCTGTACCTCGAGGTCGAGTCCGTCCCAGAGGGTGCGGGCACCGAAGGACAATCGAGCGTCCTTCAGCGTCACAGCGGGCACGGTGTTACCAGGAGGCACGGTGTTACCAGGGGGCACAGGAGTATTCGCGGAAGTTTCTGTCACAAGCCGATCGGTTCTTCTCGGAAATCGTGGGGCAAATAATTACTGGGCAGAGAGGGCGTTTGCGAGCGACTCCGCGGTCTGCGTCTGCCACTGAATGTAGTCCAGGCCCTCGGGGAGAGTCTCCGTAACCTCGACGACGGGCACTCCGGCGGTTTCGGCTGTGGTGCGCATGTCCTGGGTCACTTTGTCCTGCGTCTGGATGTTGTAGACCAGTGCGCGGGCCTGCTTCTCCGAGAGGAGCTGGCGCGTTGCGGCGATTGCGGCCGGTGAAGGATCGTTGCCGTCTTCGATGGCACTGGTGAACTCTTCGGGAGTTGCGTCCTTCAGTTCAGCTGCGACCAGGAGGTAGTGCGCGATCGGCTCGGTCTGCGCCACCGGTGCGCCCGCGTGGGCAGCGGCGATGGAATCGGTGATCGCTGTGACGCCGGCGAGCTTCTGGCTGTATGCCTTCGCGTTGTCCTCGTAGGTCGCCGCGTTGTCCGGATCGAGAGCGCTCAGCTGATCGGCAACCGAATGTGCGACGGCGTCGACGGTCGGAATGTCGAACCAGACGTGTTCGTTGACTGCGCCGTGGGTGTGACCGTCATGCGATTCGCCCGCGGTTTCGCCGGCGTGGATGCCGCCGTCGAGCAGGTTGTAGGCGTTGACCGTCTTCTGCTCACCCTTGCCCGCGTCGAGGACGTCGGTGATGAACTGGTCGTAGCCGCCGCCGTTGTAGACGACAAGCGATGCGTCGGTGATCTTGGCGGCATCGGCTGGAGTCGCCTCGAACGAGTGCGGGTCCGCGGACGGCTCGTTGATGATCGACGTCACGGTCAGCTTGTCGCCGGCGACGGCCTGCGCGACGTCGCCCCACACGTTCGTCGATGCGACGACGGTGATGCCTTCGTCTTTCGACGAGCTGGAGCTGCACGCGGTGAGCGCGAATGCTGCGGCGACCGAGACGGCCGCGAGGGCGGTGGCGGTGCGGAATTTCGACGACGAACGCACGTGCTTTTCTCCTGAACAAAGGCTGGGCTAAATGCTATTGGAAACCGTTACCGTTACACATTAGCGCATAGTCGCTGGTAGTTCACCTTCGGTTCAGCCCCAACGCGCCGTCTGCGGGCACTACGGCTAACGTCCGTTTATGCCCCGGTCCCGTCAGCCACGCCGTCAAGCCACTTTGGCGTCGCTTGCCGCCGAGCTCAATGTGTCGAGAACTACAGTCTCGAACGCGTACAACCGACCCGATCAGCTCTCCGTCGAGCTGCGGGATCGAGTGCTCCAAGCGGCCAAGCGACGTGGATATCCCGGACCCGATCCGGTCGCCCGCTCCTTGCGAACTCGCAAAGCCGGTGCCGTCGGTCTCCTGCTCACCGAAGCACTCAGTTATTCGTTCCGCGACCCGGCCGCCATGAGCTTCCTCGCCGGTCTCTCGGAATCGTGTGAGGACGCCGGCCAGGGCTTGCTGCTCATCCCGGCCGGGCCCGGGCGCGACGAGGTGGATGCTGCGGCCGTGGTCCAGCAGGCGGGCGTCGACGGCTTTGTCGTCTACTCGGTGGCCGACGACGATCCGTATCTCGCTGCCGTGCTCGAGCGTCACATTCCGATCGTCGTGTGCGACCAGCCTCGCGAGATCCCCGGTGCGTCTCTCGTGGGCATCGACGACCGCGCTGCCATGCGCAAGGTCGCCGATTACCTCATCGGGCTGGGCCACCGTGACATCGGCGTGCTCTGCATGAGGCTGGGGCGCGACCGGATGGACGGCGTGGTCAGCCAGGAACGACTCAAGTCCCCGCACTTCCACGTCCAGCGTGAGCGCATCGAAGGAGTGCGCGACGCGATGGTGGCGTCCGACATGGACCCACTCTCACTCACGGTGATCGAGCGGTACGTCCACACATCGCAGTCCGGGCACTCGGCGGCGGCGGAAGCTCTCGCGACCAACCCGGAGATCACCGCACTGGTCTGCACCACCGACGTGCTGGCTCTCGGCGCCTTGGACTGGGCGCGCTGGCAGGGCATCGATGTACCTGGCCAACTGTCGATCACCGGATTCGACGGCGTCGACGAGGCGCTGCGCGAATCACTGACAACGGTGCGCCAGCCCCAGGAAGAGAAGGGCCGGCGCGCCGGTGCGCTCCTGATGTCGCCGTCTGGATCCGGCGTTCCGATAGTCGAGATGCTCGACACCGAACTACTGGCCGGGCGAACATCAGGTCGGATCAAGGGGTAGCGCTCACGCCAGGAGTTGGGCGCAGCGCAACAATCCCAGATGGCTGTACGCCTGGGGATGGTTGCCCAGCGAGCGTTCCGCGATGGGGTCGTACTCCTCCGCGAGTAGTCCGGTAGGACCCGCTGCCGCGACCAACTGATCGAACAGTGCCTCTGCTTGCAGGCGTTGTCCGATCAGCAGGTAGGCCTCGACGAGCCAGGCGGCGCAGAGGTGGAACCCGCCTTCGATGCCGGGCAGACCGTCGTCGTGATGGTATCGGTATACCGTTGAGCCGCTGCGTAGTTCAGCCTCGGTGGCTACGACGGTCGCTGCAAAGCGCGGATCCGTCGGATCGATCAGTCCCGACAGTCCGATGTGCAGAGTAGCGGCGTCGAGATCGGTACCGTCGTAGGCCGCGGTGTACGACTGGACGTCGTCCTTCCAGCCTTTGTGTCGTACTTCGTCGGCGATCTGGTCACGCAGTTCCGCCCACTCGGGCAGAGCCTCGCGAGAAAAGCGAGTAGCAAGATCGACGGCGCGGTCGACGGTGACCCAACCCATCACCTTGGAATAGACGTGGTGGCGCGGGTTGTCGCGAATTTCCCAGATGCCGTGGTCCGGTTCGAACCAGCGCCGCTGCACTGCTTCGACCATGGCGCACACCAGTTCCCAGTTGCGGTCACTCAAAGGATCGGGGGCACCGGCCTTTTCGCGTGCATTCGCCAGTTCGACGATCAATTCGACGATCGGGCCGAACACGTCCAGTTGAACCTGCTGATTCGCGGCGTTTCCGACGCGGACCGGCCTGGAGCCGGCGTATCCGGGAAGTGAATCGATGACGGCCTCTGGCGGTAGCGAGGTCCCGTAGAGCGTGTAGAGGGGGTGCAGGCGCTCGGGTCCCGGCAGCGTTTCGAGCACGCGGTGGACCCAGTCGAGGTAGTTCTCGGCTTCGTCGGTGGATCCGACGCTCACGAGAGCTGTTGCGGTGAGGGCGGCGTCGCGCAACCAGCAGTAGCGGTAGTCCCAGTTGCGGACTCCGCCGATCTCTTCCGGCAGGGATGTTGTGGCGGCGGCCATGATGGAACCGGAATCGGCATGAACCAGCCCGCGCAAGGTCAACGCAGAGCGTTTCATCAAGTCCGGCTTCAGCTTCGGCAGTTCGAGCGTCTTGGCCCAATCGGACCAGTACGCCTCCGAAGTCGCTCGACGCTCGAGTTCCGGAACTTCGGAAGGGCCGAGTTCTTCTGTTCCGCAGCGCAATTCGAGTACGACGTCACCCTTGGACGGCTCGACGATGGCGTGGGCAGTCTGCTGGTTTCCGTCGGTGGCGATGTTCCACATAACGCCGGGGGAGCGGAGCACGTACGGCTCGTTGGTGCCGAGGACCCGAATGCCCTCGTCGACGACCTCGAGCGTGACCTGTCCCTGGCCGAACTCGGGGCGGGGTGCAAACGAGACGATCGCGTCTGCCTGACCGGAAATGATGCGGGTCAGGTCGGTTCGCCCCTGCGGGACGTCGTGGGGGAGGTAGTCGGTGACGGACAGGCTCGCCCAGCGGGTCTGAACGGTCATCGTGCTGTCGATGTACTTCTGGCTCAGTGGCAAGGCTGTGCGGCGAGGCCCGACCGAGAAGTGCCCTGCCCCGGTTCCGCCGAGAAGGTGCGCGAAGACCGCCGCGGAATCCGGTTCCGGGTGGCACAACCAGGTCAGCGTCGCATCCGGGGTCACCAAAGCGACGGTGCGCGGACTGGCGAGCATCGAGAGTCGCTCGATGGGCGGAGCGTCGGCACCGGAAAGCCACGTACGACGCTCGTCGAGCAGGAACGCCAGAGCAGCAGCGACATCCTCGGTGCTGTCGACGCGATAGTCGGCGACGGTGTCCCCGCTGCCGACCTTGATTCCGATATCCGGCCCCTGCAGCCTGCTGAACGCCTTTTCGTCGGTCACGTCGTCCCCGATGAAGACGGCAGCGGTAGCGCCGTCCTGATGGCGGATCAAGTCGAGTGCGTGGCCCTTGTCGGTGGCGATGACCGCCAACTCGACCACCGACTTACCCTCGGTGACCTGAACACCCGGCCAGAGGGCCGATTCGGTGCGAACGGCGATGAGCGCCTTCTCGGCGTCGTCGGCGCTGGTGTTGCGTACGTGCAAGGCGACGCTGGCGGGCTTCTTCTCCACAGTTGCGCCGGGGGTATCGGCGGCAATTCGGCCTAACTCGGTGACGATCTCGTCGAGCAGTTTCCTGGCGTCGGCGTCGATCGCGTGAACGAATCCGATGTCGAACTCGGAGCCGTGGCTGCCGACCAATTGCACTTCGGCGGGAAGCCGGGACAGCGCCGCCAGATCCTTGAGGGCGCGGCCCGAGATCACGGCAGCAGTCGTCGACGCCAGGCTGGCGAGGGAGCGGAGCGCACGCACCGTTTCCGCGCGGGGATACGCCTTGTCCGGGTTGGCGACTATGGGTGCCATCGTCCCGTCGTAGTCGGAGGCTACGAGCAGACGCGGCGTGCGTGCCACGCCCGACAGCGCTCGGCGGAGTTCGATGGACAGATCTTGTGCGCTCACCTCTTCAAATCTAGGTGATGCAGCGACTCCTGGCTCGATACGTTTCTGCCAGATCAGTGCAAAAATGACAGATGCGACAAAGGATGTCTATTCGGGTTTCCGAGTTCCGTCACCGAGCAGCAGTTCAACCGTCAATTCCAGTCGATTGGCGACATCGGTAGCCGAAGAACGTCGCGTGAGCCAGGCCACCAAATTGGACAGCCACACATCGGAGATCACGCGCGCGATTGCCAACTGCTCTTCGGTCGGCTCCTCTTCGGTCATCGCTCGTGCGAAGAGGCGGTCCATCAACTGGCCCACCTGATCGACCTCTGCCGCTGCGGAGGCGTCGGCGAACATGAACGCGCGAGTCATGGCTTCGGTGAGGAGCGGATCGCGCTGCATCGCTCGGGTGATGAGGCTGAGGATCAGCTGCATCCGCTCGAGCGGGCTGGTTCCAGGTGGGATCTTGCCCTTGGAATCGATCTTCTCGAATTCGCGTGCCAGAGCGGACACCAACAGGTGAACCTTGGAGGGGAAGTAGCGATAGAGCGTTCCGACTGCGACATCGGCGCGCTCGGCCACGGCGCGCATTTGAACAGCCTCGTAGCCACCCTTGGACGCCAGGGCGAGGGTTGCGTCGAGAATCCGCTTGCGGCGTTCACGTTGCGCGTTGGAGCTGAGATCGTCGTCCCCGAGCGTTGCAGAAGCAACCGCGTTGGAGCGGGATCGGGATGTTGTGGTCATCGACAAATTCCTTCGCGCCTTGACTCTTGGCCAGGTGTCATATTAGAACACGTTCTAAACAATTGTGTCACTTATCGAGAGGCGGGAACCAGTTGTGACAATCGCCACGACCGATGAACAGCGGGCGGTCCAGGAATCGATAGAGGCCTGGGCTCGCTCGGCCACGCCGATGGACATGGTACGCCGTGGACCAGCAGTTTCGTGGCGGGAGAAATGGTCCGAGTTCGCGTCTCTCGGGATATTTTCGGTCGCCGTTCCTGAATCGGTAGGCGGAGCCGGAGCCGAAATCGTCGATCTCGCAGCAATGCTCGAGCAGGCGGCAATCGAACTCGTGCCGGGTCCTGTTCTCACGACTGCACTTGCAGCTCTGGTGGTTGGGCGTAGTTCGTCGCCCGCTGCCAAGCGCTGGTCCGAAATGCTCGCCGACGGTGCGTTGCCGTGTGCCGTCGTATTGGACGAAAGTCCAGTTGCGGCAACGGCGAATGCGTCCGGCGGCATCGAGCTTCATGGCGAAGGAGGTTACGCCTGGGGTGGAGACTCGGGCGTATCGGTCCTCGTGTCGGCGGGCGTGGTGTCGGAAGGTGAAGGCTCGCGTGTCGTCTGGGCTCTCGTCGACGGAGACAGCGAAGGTGTGACCTACGAAGCGGTCGACACGATCGACAAGTCGCGACCACTGGCGCGAGTCTCCTTCGACCGAGTGACGGTCGACGCCGACCGAATCCTCGATGACATTGCGCCAGGATCGGTTTCCGATCTAGCGGCGGTACTTGGGGCTGCCGAAGCTGCCGGAATTGCGGCGTGGAGTCTGCGTACTGCGGTGGAGTACGCGAAGATTCGCGAACAATTCGGAAAACCCATCGGTTCGTTCCAGGCGATCAAACATATCTGTGCCGAAATGCTGTGCCGAGTGGAAAATGCCGGAGCTGTCGCCTGGGATGGTGCGGTCGCTGCAGAGTCGGGCGACGAACTTCCGATCGCGGCGGCGGTGGCGGCCGCGGTGTCTCTGGACGCCGCTGTCGACACGGCAAAAGACTGCATTCAAGTGCTCGGCGGCATCGGATTCACCTGGGAGCACGAGGCGCACTTCTACCTTCGTCGAGCACTGTCGCTCCGGCAGATTCTGGGTGGATCGTCCCGCTGGCGCGCACGCGTCGCTGAATTGACGATCGGCGGTGCACGGCGTCACCTTCAGATCGACTTGAGTGAGCTGGAATCCGACCGGTCCGACATTCGCGAAGAGGTAGCGCAATTGGTGGCGCTGCCCGAATCCGAACAGCGCAACGCTTTGGCCGAATCGGGCTACCTTGCACCGCACTGGCCGAAGCCGTACGGCCGGGGCGCCAAGGCCGCGCAACAGATTTTGATCGAGGAAGAGTTGGCTGCCGTCGGTATCGGCCGACCCGATCTCGTGATCGGGTGGTGGGCAGTTCCCACCATCCTCGAGCACGGCAGTGCGGAGCAGATCGAAAGATTTGCGACACCGACGCTCAAGGGTGAGATCACCTGGTGTCAGCTTTTCAGTGAACCTGGCGCAGGTTCGGATCTTGCCGCGCTGCGTACGACCGCGGAGAAGGTCGACGGCGGTTGGAAGCTGAACGGCCAGAAAGTCTGGACTTCGCTTGCGCGTGAAGCTGACTGGGCTATCTGCCTCGCCAGAACCGATCGCGAGGTTCCCAAGCACAAGGGCATCACGTACTTCCTTCTCGACATGAAGACGGCCGGGATTCGGATCTCGCCGCTGCGTGAGATCACCGGCGATGCTCTGTTCAACGAAGTCTTCCTCGACGACGTCTTCGTGCCGGACGACTGCGTCGTCGGCCAGCTCGGCGGAGGCTGGAAACTGGCCCGAACAACCCTCGCCAACGAGCGAGTCGCGATGAGCGGGGGCTCTTCGCTCGGCGGTGCGATGGAGGAATTGCTCGAGCTGGCGGGCGATCCCGATCCTGTGGTTGCAGACAAGCTCGGTGGGCTGATCGGAACCGCCATGGTGGGCTCGTTGCTGGAATTGCGCACGACACTGCGGCAATTGGATGGTCAGGATCCGGGCCCGGCGTCGAGCGTCCGCAAGCTGGTGGGCGTGCGCCAGCGTCAGAATGTCGCAGAGTTCGCCATGGAATTGGGTGGCCCAGCCGGATGGGTGGAGGGTCCGCTCTCGCGTGAGTTCCTCAACACGCGATGCCTGTCGATTGCCGGCGGAACCACGCAGATTCTGTTGACCGTCGCCGCGGAGAGAATTCTGGGCCTGCCCCGTGACTAGACGGCGTGAGTAGAGGCCTTTAGAAATGTCCACGTTGGTGATACAACTAGAACACGTTCTACATCAGAGACAGGATTGCCAGCGTGGACTTCACTCCCGATGAAACCCAGGAAGCGGTAGCCGAGGTGGCTACCGCGCTCCTTGCCCGCGAACTGGAGCCGGACGCGCTCTGGGCGGCATTCGCCGAAGCCGACCTGCTCACGTTGGCACTGCCCGAGCGTCTGGGCGGCGAGGGCCTCTCGGTCACCGACGTCGGTTCTCTTCTCGTCGACGTCGGCCGGGCCGCCGCTCCCATTCCGGCTCTCGCAACCCTCGGCTTCGGCGTACTTCCCATCGTTGCTCTGGGGACCGACGCTCAGCAGGACGAATTGCTCACCGGAGTCAGCGCCGGACGGGTGTTCACCGCGGCGCTCGGTGAGCCGGGTCAGCAGTTCCCGGCGCAGCCGTCGACCACCGCCCATCAGTCGGGCGACTGGTATCGCGTCAGCGGGACGGTGCTTGCCGTGCCTTTCGCGGCGAGCGCACACAGAATTCTTGTGCCAACCGACGCCGGAGTCGTGCTCGTCGATCCGACCGCCGCCGGCGTCGCATTGACGCCGACACCCAGTGCGTCCGGCAGTCCGGAGTTCGCAGTCACGATGGACGAGGCAGTCGGTGAACTTCTCGGTGCCGGCGAGGAAGCCGTCCAGACGCTGTACCGGATCGCTACGGCGAGTATCGGAGCCGTTGCAGACGGTTTAGTGTCCGGTGCCGTCGATCTCACTGCGGCACATGTCGGCTCACGCGAGCAATTCGGCAAGCCGCTCGCAACGTTCCAGGCGGTCTCACAGCAGATCGCCGACGCCTATGTCACCTCGCGGACTCTTCACGTCGCGGCGTTGTCGGCGTCCTGGCGCGTGTCGGAGGGCCTGGATGCTCAGTCGGACCTCGACGTCATGGCGTACTGGATCGCCCAGGAAGTACCCGCCACAATGCAGGTGCTTCACCACCTGCACGGCGGTCTGGGCGTCGACGTCACGTATCCGCTTCATCGTTACTACTCGACTGCAAAAGACTTGGCGCGCCTGCTCGGCGGCGCTTCGCAGCGACTCGACCTCGTGGGGGCCCGGTGTTCATCGATCTGACCGACAGTCAGCGCGCATTGCAAGCTGAACTTCGACGCTACTTCTCGACGCTGATCTCGCCCGAGGAGGCCAAGATCATGCGTGTGGAGCGGCATGGCCCTACCTATCGTGAGGTCATCCGTCGTATGGGCAAGGACGGTTGGCTCGGCGTCGGCTGGCCGGTGGAGTACGGCGGACGTGGGTTCGGTGAAGTCGAGCAGCAGATTTTTGTCAACGAGGCTGTGCGGGCGGATGTCCCACTGCCTTCGGTGACGTTGCAGACCGTCGGTCCGACTCTGCAGAAGTACGGCAGCGAGGAGCAGAAGCAGAAATTCCTGCCCGCGATCCTCGCCGGTGAAGTGCACTTCGCGATCGGCTACACCGAACCGGAAGCCGGCACCGACCTTGCAGCCCTGCGTACTTCGGCGGCACGCAATGGTGACGAGTACGTCGTCAACGGCCAGAAGATTTTCACCACCGGCGGGCATGACGCCGATTACGTGTGGCTCGCCGTGCGGACCGGATCTGCCGATTCACGGCACCGCGGCATCTCGATCCTGATCATGGATACCAAAGATCCCGGCTACACCTGGACCCCGATCATCACTTGCGACGGTGCGCATCACGTCAATGCCACCTACTACGAGGACGTTCGCGTTCCGGCGAACATGCTTGTGGGTGAAGAGAATCAGGGTTGGCGCCTGATCACGACGCAGCTCAACCACGAACGCGTCATGCTCGGTCCGGCAGGTCGTGTCGCAGGGATTTACGACCACGTCTTCGATTGGGCCAAGCGTGAAAACCTGCTTGATCACGTTGACGTACGACGCGCGCTCGGTGAGATTCACGCGACGTATCGCCTCAACGAACTGCTCAACTGGCAAGTGGCATCGAGTGATTCGGAGTCGGTGGACATTGCCGACGCTTCGGCAACCAAAGTATTTGCGACCGAACGCATCCAGCGAGTCGGTCGACTCGCGGAAGAGATCGTCGGACGGTACGGAAATCCGATCGATCCCGAAACGGCTGATCTCATGGAGTGGCTGGACATGCAGATCAAGCGCAACCTGGTGATCACCTTCGGCGGTGGAGTCAACGAGGTGATGCGCGAATTGATCGCTACCGCCGGCCTGAAGCTTCCCCGCGTTCCGAGATAGGAAACAAATCGTGTCAGATCCCATTCTCACTGCTGCCGAGCGGGTTCGAGAGGACGGGCCAAGCGCTCCTCGCGCCGGCCGTGACCCCGTGAACTTGCCGATGATCCGCAACTGGGTCGAGGCGATCGGTGACGAGAACCCGATCTACGTCGACGAATCGGCCGCCCGCGCCGCCGGACACGACGGAATAGTCGCGCCGCCGGCGATGGCGCAGGTATGGACGATGCGCGGTCTGGGGGCAATTCGAGAAGCCGACGATCCGTTGGGCCGGATGACGGACATTCTCGACGAGGCCGGATTCACGTCCGTCGTCGCGACCAACTGCGATCAGATCTACCACCGCTATTTGAAGCCGGGTGAAGAAGTCACCATCTCCTCGGTGTTGGAAGACGTAGTGGGACCGAAGAAGACAGGTCTTGGTGAAGGGTGGTTCTTCACTACCCGCAGCTTCTGGCGGGTCGGCGAAGAACTGGTCTCGGAGATGATGTTCCGGATCTTGAAGTTCGCGCCGCCGGTAAGTGAGCGTCCCTCCACTGACGTGCCTGCGGACCTGGACGCATCTCGGATGCTGCGCCCGACGGCGTCTCTCGACACACAGTTCTTCTGGGACGGTGTCGCCGCACACGAGTTGCGTATTCAACTGCGTGCGGATGGTTTGGTGCAGCACCCACCCGTGCCCGCGATCTGGAAGGACAAGTCGGAGCAGACCGACTACGTGGTCGCGTCAGGGCGGGGAACGGTCTTCAGTTTCGTCGTTCACCACGCGCCCAAGGTTCCTGGTCGGTCATTGCCGTTCGTCGTTGCCCTGGTCGAACTGCCTGAGGGTGTGCGGATGCTCGGCGAATTGCGCGGCGTCGATCCCTCGAGTGTGTCGATCGGAATGGAGGTGGAGGCGATCTACCTCGACTTCCCCGGAGACGACGAGACCGGGGGAACTCCCTGGACTTTGTACGCCTGGCAGCCGGTTGGGGTTTCTGCGGTTTCTGCGGGGAAGGAGTGACGATGACTTTGACGACGGATATCACTGTGGGAGAAGTTCTTCCGCAGCTCTCGATTTACGGCGACCCGACGTTTGTGGTCTCGGCAGCACTAGCTACCCGCGACTTTCAGGATGTTCACCACGACCGTGATCTCGCACAGAAACGCGGCTCGAAAGACATTTTTGTCAACATCCTCACCGACACCGGCCTGGTGCAGCGATTCGTGACCGACTGGGCAGGACCGCGGGCAGTACTCACGTCGATCAAGCTGCGCCTCGGGGTCCCGTGGTACGCCTACGACACTTTGACGCTCTCCGGCACGGTGACCTCCTACGACGAGGATCTCGTTTCTCTCGCGGTGGTCGGCAAGAACAGTCTGGGAGATCACATCACTGCGCAGGTCACACTGGCATTTCCGGCGTCGGGCTCGAATGGAGACATTGAAAACGGAGACATTGAATGAGCGCATTGTCCGGCAAGGCCGCGATCGTCGGAATCGGAGCCACGGATTTCTCGAAGGACTCCGGTCGCAGTGAACTGCGACTGGCCGCCGAGGCTGTTCAAGCCGCGTTGGACGACGCCGGTCTGACACCCGCCGACGTCGACGGTCTTACCTCGTTCACCATGGACACCAACACCGAAGTGGCAGTGGCTCGTTCGGTGGGTATCCCGAACCTCAAATTCTTCAGTCGTATTCACTACGGTGGCGGTGCCGCTGCGGCGACGATTCAGCAGGCGGCCATGGCGGTTGCCACTGGCGTCGCGGACGTCGTCGTGGCCTATCGCGCATTCAACGAGCGATCGGGTGCGCGTTTCGGGCAGGTGAACTCCGGCCTTGTGGCGCAGGTCAATTCGTCGGGAACGGACAACGCCTTTTCCTATCCTCACGGATTGGGTACTCCCGCATCGTTTGTCGCGATGGTCGCGCAGCGATACATGCACGTATACGGAGCGTCCAGCGAGGACTTCGGTCGAATCGCCGTCGCGGACCGTAAGCATGCAGCCACCAATCCGAAGGCGTTCTTCTACGGAAAACCGATCACCCTCGAGGACCATCAGAACTCGCGATTCATCGCTGAACCTTTGCATCTCCTCGATTGCTGCCAGGAATCCGACGGCGGCATCGCCATCGTCGTCACCTCGCCAGAACGAGCCAAAGATCTGAAGAACACACCCGCCGTTATCGCTGCCGCCGCACAGGGCAGCGGGGCAGATCAATACATCATGACCAGCTATTACCGCGACGGTTTGACCGGCCTACCGGAGATGGGCCTTGTCGGTGATCAACTCTGGTCACAAAGTGGGCTGCGCCCGTCGGACATGCAGACGGCGATCTTCTACGACCACTTCACGCCCTATGTTCTGATGCAGCTCGAGGAACTCGGTTTCTGCGGTAGGGGAGAGGCCAAGGACTTCATCGCCGGTGGCGCAATCGAACTCGGAGGCAAGCTTCCGATCAACACCCATGGTGGACAGCTCGGCGAGGCATACATCCACGGGATGAACGGTATCGCCGAGGGAGTTCGGCAGATCCGTGGTACTTCGGTCAACCAGGTCGACTCCGTCGAGAATGTACTGGTGACTGCGGGAACGGGCGTTCCGACATCGGGGCTTGTGCTGACTCGCTGATTATCGTGGGCACAGCTTCATCAGGCGTCACGGCCTGTTGGCACCGCATCGAGGTCTCCTTCGATGCGGTGCTGGCCCGTGTTCTGTTGTGCCCGAGGAGTACTACCTCAGGTTTTGAAGGTGGTGTTCGCCGGCCGCGGGTGCTGGCCGGGGTCGATCGAGGGCGGCGGGATGAACCACGGTTTGTTGTCGGCGCCGATGCGGATTTCCCATTTCCCGACGAATCCGGTTTTTCGGTGCATCAACCTGTGATGTGAACGGCACAGTAGGACAAGGTTGTTCATCAACGTCGGGCCACCGTTGGCCCAGTGCCGGATATGGTGTGCATCGGTCCAGGCGGGCACGCATGTGCAACCCGGGAAGGCGCAGCCTTTGTCTCGGGCGATCAGCGCCACTCGCTGTTCGGCGGACACTAATCGCTTTCCGGGTTTCGCATCGAGCGGCGCGCCGTGACCGTCGAGCAGCACCGTGGACAGGAAACAATCACACCCGAGAAGCCTTGTCTGCGACACCGACAGTGGCCCCAGCCAGGGCATGTGCCCGACATCGAGATCCGACACAGCCATTCCGTCATCAGAAGTGGAGGGTGTTGCGGCGCAGTCCCGGTGCTCAGCGAGATCACGCGCGTTGATGTGCACGTTCACGTGCGGACGCTGGCCACCATCGACACCGGTTTTGGCGCAGTCGAGGTAACGGCGGATCAGTTCGGTGAACCCGTCCGCGGTCTGCTTCGCTGCCGACCGAGAATCCGGGGTTCCATCGGGTGCCGGGGTGGGCATCGTCAGATTCGACAGGGCGGAGAGCAGCATTTCACCGGTGAGGGCGTCGAAATCTCCGCGCACCACCACCCGACCGTTCAACGTCGACGCGATCCGGAGCTCGTTGCGGTCGATATCTTCGGCGGGCGGAATCTCATCGGATTCGAACACTCGCTCCAAGGTCGCGATCACGTTCCGTACCTTCGTGGTCGTGGCCTCCACTCCGGAAGCGGCAGCCAACAACAAGTCGATACAGCGAGGGAGCGCTTCGTCCGGCATGCCCTTTGGTGGTGATTCGCAGAACGCCACGATCAAGACGGCGTGCTCGAAGGAGCAGTCCCCGACATCGAACCGGGCAGCCACCGCCGGAAGCGGGCGTAGCGCTGCACCGAGGGCGGCGATCTTCTTCCCGTCCCGAACCTGCAGCATCGTGTTTGCCGCCAACCAGGACCCGACGCCGCGGCTGGCGATCAGCTGATCATCGGGCCGCATCGAGAGTTCGCCGACCACCGCCACCCGAACGGCCTCGAGACGCAGAATCTCCGCGCTCGCCGACACCGCAGCGGCACGTAACTCAGAAGCAGACAACCGCCACAGTCGTCCGCGCAACCCCACCGCAGAACCCGAAACCACGTCCGACAGATAGACACTCATTGAATCCCCCGATCCCCTACTCAGAGAATACTCGAACATGCGTTCGAGTCAAGGGGTGCTTTCGGGCTCGCTCTAGGATCGCTGGATGTTCACGTTGACTACGGAACGCCTTGTTCTTCGAGATTTCACTGCCGCGGATGAAGATGCCGTCCATCAGTACGCGTCCGACCCTGCCGTCTGTAGATATGTTGATTGGGGGCCGAACACCCCCGCGGTGACCAGGGCATTCCTGGCTGACGCGGCACTCGAAGCTGAGCTCGTCGAACGTCGCACGTTCACCCTGGCCATCACGTCGAAGGCTGATGGAACGGTCATCGGTTCCGTAGCTGTGTGGGAAGTATCCGCCGCGCACCGGCGGGCGGAACTCGGTTTTGTCGTGAACCCGAAGTCCCACGGACGAGGTTATGCATCCGAGGCAGGGAGCGCGGTCCTGGGACTCGCCTTCGCTCGCCTTGGAGCACAGCGCGTGCAGGCAACGTGTCGTCCGGAGAACTCGGCGTCGGCGTCGGTGCTCACCAAAATCGGAATGGTGGAGGAGGGGCGGATGAGGGCACACATGGTGATCCGGGGGACCGCGGTGGATTCGCTGCTTTTTGCTGCAACACGATCTGCCGCCGTACAGCCATAGACCGCGTCGGCTCACTTTTCGTGACCTTCCCGGGTCCTGGTGCGATACTCGAACCATGTTCGAGGATGCCTTGCTCATCGACGCGGCCGGCCGGCCCACCATGCAGCATCACCAGGCCTTTTCTCGGGACTGGGACCGCATCAAGGAATGGTCCGACAACATCTACATGCCGTATACGGTCACGCCGATAGGAAGTCGGTTGAAGCCGGCTTCGGACATGTACTCGGCGGCGGTGGGCAAGATCGACGTCACCCGATTCTGCTACGGCATTCCGGTCTCTGTCGGTGAATGTTCTCCTGAGGCCGGAAACATTCTGGTTCTGACGACGATCAGAGGCAACGGCCGACATGCCCTTGGCCGGGGAGCTGCGGCAAATACTGCCGTGGGGGAGACTTTTGTCGCCGACTGTAGTCGGACCGACTATTTCGTCGAATTCGACGAGGATCATCTGCAGCTGAATCTCACTGTGCCGCATCAGCTTGTCGCCGACCACGCCCGGCAGTGGTACGGGGCGGTTCCCGACGATCGTCTGTGGCGGCACAAGTGCACCATCGGCGGCCGTGGCTCGAGTTGGCTCGCATTGATGGACTACGTCGTTCGCGCGATTGCAGAGTCGCCTGACGCGATGTCGGGTGAAAGGCTGGGCGCCAGGGTTCAAGAACTCATCACGGCTCAGCTTCTCGACGAGTGGGCGACGCAGGCCGGGTTGCAACTCGGCGCCGACGTCGCCTCCGCCGAACCGGCATACGTGCGATCGGCGGAGGAGTACATCGATACCTTCGCGCGCTCGGTACCGACGGCGTCCGAGATCGCGGCTGCGGTGGGTGTCAGTGTTCGGGCGCTCACTGCGGGATTTCGACGGTACCGAGACACCACGCCGGGGCAACGATTGCGCGCGCGTCGACTGGAGGGGGTACGCAGCGAATTGTTGCGTTCCGATGGGAGAACCGTCTCCGAAATCGCAAACGCCTGGGGCTACGTCAATCTGGGCATGTTTGCGGCCGCCTACCGGAAACGGTTCGGAGAGTTGCCTTCCGAGACTCGGAACCCACTCTGAGGATAGTTGTTTGAACGGTCATGACGATCGGTTTACGCACTCGATGAACTGCGATGATCCGTTGTTTCGTGTCGGAGCGTTCTGCAAGGATTGAAATCGAACGTGACAGCAATCCCACGAGCTAGGAGTACGTCATGGCAACTCGACTCAATCCGTACATCAGTTTCAACGGTAACGCGCGTGAAGCGTTGGAGTTCTACAAGGGCATTTTCGGTGGCACGCTGGCGCTGAGCACGTTCGGTGAATTCGGCAATCCCGGCGAAGGCGGGGACAAGATCATGCACGGAATGCTCGAGACCGATCAGGGATACACCCTGATGGGTGCTGACAATCCGCCAGGCATGCCGTACAACCCCGGCGACAACATCACGGTCAGCCTCAGCGGCGACGACGGCGATGTGCTGCGCGGGTACTGGGAGCAACTGTCGGGAACAGGTACGGTCAGCGTTCCGCTCGAGAAGCAGATGTGGGGCGACGAATTCGGCGCCTGTACAGACAAATTCGGTATTTCCTGGCTGGTGAATATCGGAGCGCCCCAGAGCTGACTCCAGACTCTGCCCGGTTCTGCCGAAACGAGACAGTTTTCCTGCCGTTTCGAGGCAGAGCCGGGTGTGTGATCGCCGTTACATTCTGTTCGACAAGACAAGTTGCAAGTCGGATGGAGAAATGCAGTGACGATCGAAGATATTGCGCGGAAGCCCCTTTCGAAGCAGCGCCTCGACGACGTGCTGGCGCGAGCAACTCAGGGGGCTGATCGCGTCCCGGGTGTGGTCGCGATGATCACGGATCGAGAAGGCAACATCTACGAGGGTGCTGCGGGTGAGCGGACTCTCGGTTCCGGCGTTCCGATGACCCTCGATACAACCTTTGCGCTCTTCTCCACCACCAAGGCGATCACCGGTACCGCTGTCTTGCAATGTGTGGAGGAGGGGTTGCTCGATCTCGATGCACCTGCAGCGACCTATGTTCCCGACATCGGTGAGCTGAAGGTCCTGGACGGTTTCGACGCCGGCGGAAACCCCGTTCTTCGGGAACCCAAGCGTGACATCACCACTCGCATGCTGCTCCTTCACACTGCAGGGTTCGGCTACGACTTCTTCAACGAGTCGTACAACCGGCTCTCGCAGGAACATGGGCAACCCAGCGTGATCACGTGTAGCAAAGCGGCGCTCACGACACCGCTGCTCTTCGACCCGGGTGAGAAGTGGGAGTACGGCACCAACATCGACTGGGCCGGCCAGGTCGTCGAGTCGATTCGAGGTCAGCGACTCGGCGATGTCATGCGTGAGCGCATCTTCGAACCTCTCGAGATGGCCGATACGGCATTCACGATGAGCCCGTCGATGAAGGCTCGACTTGCGCCGATCCATCAGCGCGAGAGCGACGGAAGCCTCACTCCGCTCATCGGATTCGAGCTTCCGGCCGAACCCGAGGTGCACATGGGTGGCCACGGTTTGCACGGCACTGTCGGCGACTACACGAAGTTCATTCGTATGTGGCTCAACGACGGCGCGGGCACATCCGGTCGCGTGTTGTCGCCGGAGACGGTAGCTGCAGCCGTTCAGAACGGGCTCGAAGGCCAGCACGTGGGGTTGTTGCCCGGAGTTCTCCCGACGCTGTCCAACGATGCGGAATTCTTCCCCGGTGTACCCAAGGGATGGGCATACTCCTTCATGACAAATGAAGAGGTGGCACCCACCGGTAGGCCGGCCGGATCGCTGGCTTGGGCGGGTCTTGCCAACCTTTATTACTGGATCGACCGGCAGACCGGCGTCGGCGGGTTCTGGGCAACGCAGATTCTGCCGTTCGCGGACGCTGGATCCATCAACGGATACCTGGAATTCGAGACCGCCGTTTACCAGTGATCGGCTGGATTCCCGCTGTCCGGGATCGACTGTTTCTTTCGGGCGCGTTCGGAGTACGCATGCAGTACAGCGCACGCTTGCATACGACGAACTAGGAGACGGCATGAACAGCCTCGAAGGCAGCTTCGAAGGAAAAGTTGCACTGATCACCGGCGCCGCACGCGGTCAGGGGCGCGCCCACGCTGTCGCATTCGCGGAGCGTGGCGCGGACATCGTGATCTGCGACCGGTGCGAGAACAGTGATGTCGTCGCCTACCCCCTCGCAAACGAGGAGGATCTGAAGGAAACTGTTCGTTTGGTGGAAGCCACCGGTCGTCGGTGCATTGCCGTCAAGGCAGACACCGCTGATCGCGACGCAATGGACGCGCTCGTTGCCCGCGCTGAAGCCGAGTTCGGCCGTGTCGACATCGCCGTCGCGAATGCCGGTGTGTCCGTGCCCGCTCCGATCACGTCGATGACGTCGGCACAGTGGAACGAAGTCATCTCGTCGAACCTGACCGGTGTGTTCAACACCGTTGCGGCCGTGTCAGGTGGAATGGCGGAACGTGGTTACGGTCGCATCATCACGATTTCCTCGATGATGGGTCGATCAGGTGGCACCCAGATGGCGGCGTACGGCGCCTCCAAATGGGGCGTCATCGGCTTGACGAAGAGTGTGTCGCTCGAACTGGCCAACTCGGGTGTGACCGTGAATGCTATTGCACCGGGAAATATCTCGACGCCGATGATTCACAACGACATGATGTACGCAATGATGCGGCCTGACCTCGAATCGCCGACGGCAGACGACGTCGAACCCGTGTACGCGACTCTGCATGCGCAGCCGGTCGGTTGGCTGGATCCCTTCGAGATCACGCGAGTAGTCCTGTTCCTCGCCGCCGACGCGAGTGCCCACATGAGTGGCATCGTGGTTCCTGTCGACGCCGGAGTAGCCGCTCGCTCGAACGCTTGACGGACAAGACTGTTCGCGCGAAAGCGCGGACCGGGTGGGTCGTCGGCGTCCTGAGTCTGAGCGGTGTGGTGGTCGCGCTGCAACAGACCTTGGTGGTGCCGGTCCTGCCTGCGTTCGCGACGGCATCGGGAGTATCATCGTCCACCGCTTCCTGGCTGGTGACCTCGACGTTGCTGACCGGTGCCGTCGCAACCCCTCTCATCGGCAGACTCGCCGACATGTTCGGCAAGCGCGCGATGATGCTCGTCTGTCTTGCCGTGATGATCGTAGGCTGCATGGTTGCTGCGCTCAGCCAGAGTTTCTGGTTACTGATCCTCGGGCGCTCGTTGCAGGGGTTCGCGACGGCACTTCTGCCCGTCGGAATCAGTATCATGCGCGATGTCCTTCCTCCGGAAAAGCTCAGTGGTGCAGTAGCTCTCATGAGTGCGACGTTGGGGATCGGTGGCATGTTCGGTATGCCGATGGCTGGGGTGATCTCGGCGCACTGGGGACTACCCGCGCTTTTCTGGGTCACCGGTGGATTCGGGGTAGTACTGATAGTCGTCTTGCCGCTGGTGGTGCCGGAATCGGCGGTGAAGAGTCGCGGACGCTTCGACTTTCTGGGGGCCACGGTCCTCACACTCGCTATGACTGCGCTGCTGCTGGCCGTTTCGAAAGGAACCGAATGGGGCTGGGCAAGCCCCGAGGTTCTGGTTCTGATCGCGTCCGGCGTGGTCTTGCTCTGTGGATGGATTCCGTGGGAACTGCACACGCCGGCACCGCTGGTCGATCTGCGGACTTCCCTTCGCGCTCCGATTCTGGTTTCGAACGTCTGCGCAGTATTACTCGGTTTTGCCATGTTCATCAGCGCGTTGGCGGCAACGCAGGAACTTCAGTTGCCCCTGGCGTCGGCGGACGGTCTCGGACTCTCGGCTGCCGAAGCCGGACTGGCGATGATGCCGGGCGGAGTCCTGATGATCGGATTGGCGCCGGTGTCGTCGAAAGTGACGAGGCGATGGGGAGCGAAGGCTACGTTGGCGTCGGGTGCGATCGTCATTGCAATCGGATATGTCTTGCGTGTGCTGTTGGCGCCGACGTTGGTCAATATCGTGATCGGCGCTGCCGTGGTATCGGCCGGTGTGGCATTTTCCCTGGCAGCCATGCCGACTCTGATCACCGAATCTGCGCCGATCCATCAGACTGCCTCGGCCAACGGATTCAACAGCCTGCTCCGTTCGGTCGGTACCTCCACCGGAAGCGCCGTTGCGGCAGCGGTATTGGCCAGTTCAACGGTGGTGATCGGTGCGAGCGCTGTGCCGACCCTGCATTCGTTCGCGGTTTTGTACTGGATCGGAGCGGGCGTATCAGCACTGGCCGCCGCGGTGACGTTGGCAGTGAAGGTGGAGCGGACGGGGGCGGTATCGCTGCCCGAGTTACCAATTGCAGCCGAAACCGATGGCGCAACGAAGATCGGGTGAGTCGACGGACTCACCCTATCTTCGTCGTCACCGCTATCTTCGACTGGAATCAACCAGGTACTCGAGATTCTGGTTGTACGGGGTGGCCGTTACCGCAGCGTGCGAACTCACCCGGGACACCTCGGTAGTGCCGCGAACGACAGAAGCCTTGATGGAACCTACTTTCAACGGTGCTATGCAGCTGCTCATCCCGGCCGGGGCATTGCAGGTGGTTGTCGTGGTTCCCACCGTCACTTTGACGACCGCCGGCGCCGTCAAGAAGGAAAGGACTTCGACGGTATCGCGAGCGGGGGACGACCATTGGCGCAGTGTCATAGGGGCAGCAGAGCGATTGACGGGGACCGCGGAGACCGACTGATTGCGGTAGATGAGATACGCGG
This sequence comes from Rhodococcus sp. AQ5-07, assembly GCF_009707305.1. Taxonomy (NCBI): domain Bacteria; kingdom Bacillati; phylum Actinomycetota; class Actinomycetes; order Mycobacteriales; family Nocardiaceae; genus Rhodococcus; species Rhodococcus sp. AQ5-07. The sequence continues at coordinate 5,618,933 of NZ_CP046099.1, forward strand.
TGTCGCGAACAATCGCGGGTGAGGCGCCGGTGCGGAAGCTGTACAACCCGTAGGAACTCATGTCGAGCAACGCACGCCCATGGCCGACGCTGGGCGCGAACGACGTTCCCTCGCTGTAGTCGTTCCAGGTGACGAGCTGTACCCATTCGCTGTTGGATGCAATCGCAATCTGCCACATGTTCTGCAGATTCTGTGAATTCTGTGCCTCGTCGTAGATCGACTGACTTGGACGAACATCTTGGAAGGCGACTGGTTGCATCCATATCTTTCCCAAGGAGTGAGCGGCAGCGGCAAGTCCCATCGGAGAGTTCGGGTTCGATCCCGAGAGCGGATTTCCTGCCGGATTTCGATTACCCCAATTCGACATCCCGTAGCTGATCGATGCAAAAGAATTCCGGTTGGCTGCAGCGTCGAGGAAAACCGGAACAAATGCCACATTTATGCCGTAAGAATTCTTCATAAGAGTGATGAACTCCGACCACCAGCCCGCAGTCTTGTTTTCGGCAAGGAATGGAGATATCACGAGCCGTCCGTCGTTCAATTTGAACGATGATGCCATGGTCGAATACGGTTTCATCTCTGCTGCCATTTGAGCTGCGGTCATGTTTTTGAACGCGCCGTTCATATCAGGCATGAGCATGATCTTGAAATTCGGATCGACTGCTGCGGCCGCTTTGATCAGGGCGGTGGGCACGGTGGAACCCCACCAACTGGTGTCGGTTGCCTTGGCGATGATGTCGACGGAGAATCCGTCGATGCCCGCGGCGATTGCCGAACGAACTTCGTTTTCGAGGTCGCGTTGGCGCCACTGCGTATCGGCGATGGGTTGCCGCGGTGTCGGCCGATCGCGGAGGAATCCTCCGTAGCGAACGTGTTTGTTGTTCTCGCCGTTGACCGTAAGATATTGTGTCGCATAGTAATCGCCAGACGGATTCGCATTGTCGATCGAAACCGGATAGGGCGGGAAGTAGTGAGCGAAAACCAACTTTCCGTTCAGTGCTGACTTGGGTGGAATGTCGAAGGGCAGCGCTGCAGATTCAGGATTCGCCGAGAACGAGGCCGGCGTGTACGTCGGCGCGGAGCGCGGTTGTGTGTTGTACGCGGCGATCAGTGCGGCCGCGACAATCACGGCCAGGGTGAAGCAGATGGTCTCGAAGGAATATTTCGCCGTTTTTCGGATCCACGGAGTTCGGATGTATCGAGTTCTGATACTCATGGCACAGTCAGCCTTTCTCGATCCCCCGAAGTGTGAGTCTTCCCCGCGTGCACTGAATCGGTGATTCAATTCTTTTCGGCCTCTGTCTGATTTGTAATTCGAGATTCGACACCATAAGTCAACTGTCACCGGCCCGAGTGTCACTTGCTGTACGAGTGTAACGCTGCCGCGTTCATCATGAATACCTGAAAGCGGTCTTTGTTCAAGAATTTCGGGTTTTTCTTTCCGGTATATATCCGTCGAAAGGTCGGTGAAATTTATCGGCTGTATTGGACAGGACTGGGACGTGTGGTCTGTTCCGTACCTCGTGGCCGAAAGGCACCGGCGAAACCAGGGAGGTGATTGCAGCCGGGCAACTGACGAAATTTCCTGGAATGTGTCGGCCTCCTGGGTCACACTGGGGAACGGACTACCGACGGATTACCGATGCGGGAGGGCTCATGACCGAAGCGATTGTGGCCGAGGGGCTGGTCAAGAAGTACGGCGACGTCACGGCATTGGACGGCATCGACCTGGAAGTGCGCGAGGGTTCGGTGATGGCTCTGTTGGGTCCCAACGGCGCCGGAAAAACCACTGCGGTAAGGATATTCACGACGCTGCTCATTCCGGACGGTGGACGCGCCAAGGTTGCCGGGCTGGACGTGGTCGAGGATGCGCGGGCGTTGCGGTCCAAGATCGGTGCTTCGGGTCAGTATGCCGCGGTCGACGAGTACCTGACGGGCTACGAGAACTTGGACATGGTCGGGAGGCTGTATCACCTCGGCGCCCGAAGCAGTAAGGCCCGAGCGCGTGAATTGCTCGAGCAGTTCGATCTCGTCGAGGCTGGAGATCGGCCGGTCAAGGGCTATTCCGGCGGAATGCGGCGCCGACTCGATCTGGCCGGCGCATTGGTTGCTCGGCCGCAGGTGTTGTTTCTGGACGAGCCGACCACCGGCCTCGATCCTCGTGCGCGACTCGGTCTCTGGGATGTCATCGAAGGGTTGGTGGCGCAGGGGACAACGCTGTTGCTCACGACGCAATACATGGAGGAAGCAGAGAGGTTGGCCGACCAGATCGCCGTCATCGACCGCGGCTCGGTCATCGCGCGCGGTACTGCAGATCAACTGAAGGCGCGGGTCGGGGGTGAGCGCATCGAACTGAGTGTGCACGAGGTCGAACATCTCGACATCGTCCGAGAAGAATTGCGCTCGCTTGCCGTGGGGGACATTCAGGTTCAAGAGAATGTCCGTCGCGTCACCGTTCCTGTCGACGACGGTACCGATGCGTTGGTCGCGGCGCTGAATCTCCTGTCGGCAAGAGGCATTCGGGTGTTCGACGTCGGTCTGCGCCGGCCCACTCTCGACGATGTCTTTCTCACACTGACCGGGCACCAGGCTGAACTGGAGGATCAGAAATGACCGTGCAGATGGCGCTCGAAGACGGTTTGACCATCGCCAGGCGAAACTTGATCAAGATCAAACGCGTTCCGGATCTGCTGGTGTTCACCACTTTGTCGCCGATCATGTTCGTGCTCTTGTTCGCATACGTGTTCGGCAGCGCGATCTCCGTCCCGGGCACGTCGTATCGAGAGTTCCTGATCGCCGGAATCTTCACGCAGACGGTCATATTCGGTGCTACCTGGACTGGTTTGGGGATGGTCGAAGACATTCAGAAAGGAATCATCGACAGATTTCGATCGCTGCCCATGGCTCCGTCTGCCGTGCTGACCGGCCGAACATCGAGTGACGTGTTGATCAACGTCATCAGCTTGGTGGTCATGTCGTTGACCGGTCTTCTGGTGGGGTGGCGCATCCATTCCAGCTTCCTCGAGGCGGTGGCCGGGTATGCGCTGCTTCTGTTCTTCGCGTACGCATTGTCATGGGTCATGGCTGTTGTCGGGCTTTGGATCCGCACGCCGGAAGTGTTCAACAACGCGAGTTTCATCGTCATCTTTCCGCTGTCGTTCATCGCGAACACTTTTGTCGAGACCACCAATCTTCCCGGCCCGCTCAAAGTGATCGCCGAATGGAATCCGGTGTCGGCGGTGACTCAGGCGGTGCGTGAATTGTTCGGCAATACCAATCCTGCGATGACGGTTCCGGATGCGTGGCCACTGCAGAATCCGGTCATCGCGTCGCTGTTGTGGACTTTCGGTTTGCTGATCGTCTTCGTGCCGTTCGCTATTCGTCGGTATCAGAAGGCAGTCAGCCGCTGACCTGGTGATTCCGGCCGGTAGGGTGGGTATGTGCCGGAGCCCGAACGCATCGACAAACGCAGCCTGAGATACGCCGGGCGACGTGAGGAGTTGCTCGACGCGCTGACCCGCTATGTCATCGACAACGGTGTCGGGGAACTGACGGTGAGGCAGCTCGCCCAGGCCGTAGGTGTGTCGCATGCGTCGTTGCTCAACCATTTCGAGAGCAAGGAGAACCTGCTCTCCGAGGTCATCGAGAACATGCGTGGTGAGTCCATTCCGATTGCGGTTCCGATGAAACCGGGGGTCGATCCGGCGACAGTGCTGACCGCGTGGTGGACCGAACGTACGACGCCGGAGGTCTTGCCGCGGTTCCGAGTGATGGTCGAGATTTACGCCCTCGCGCTCGGCGACCGCGAACGCTACGGACGGTTCCTGGACCGTTTTGTAGGCGATTGGATCGAGGCACTGGAAGCCGGTCTACGACAAGCGGGTTGCCCCGAGGACGATGTTGCCTCTGTCGCTACTCTGTTGCTCTCGCAAATGCGGGGTCTGTCGATGGATCTTCTGGCCACTGGGGACCGGGCCCGCGTCGATCGTGCGTTCGGGCTTTTTGTCGACGGCTTTGCCGCCCGCGCTCGGGAGTGGTCCACGCCAGGATCCGATCGCCTTCAACACTGACCGATCACCACGGTCGACGCGGTCTCACTGTAGGTTGCCACTCGAGTGAGAAACCCTCCTCGAGTGAATGTTTCAACAGTCATTTCGACCTGCTCCGTACTCGTCTCGACGAGAAGACAGCCACCCGGTCGTAGCCACGGCGCAGCGTCCGCGATGATGCGTCGCTGCAGGTCCAGTCCGTCGGTGCCGCCGTCCAACGAGACCAGCGGTTCGTGAAGACGGGCTTCGGGCGGCATCAGCCTGATCGAATCGGTGGGGACGTAAGGTGCATTGGCAACGACGACATCCACGCGACCGAGTAATTCCGTTGGTAGTGGTTCGAAGAGATCGCCTTCGAGTACGCGCTCGGGCGGTGTGATGTTTCGGCGAGCGCACCGCACCGCGGCTGGTTCCACATCTACCGCGTACAAATCGATGGCATCGAGCGTCGACTGCAGGACGGTACCGACAGCTCCTGAGCCACAACACATGTCGACGACGACGCTTCCCGAGTCGACGAGTGAGCAGGCCTGCCGGGCGAGGAACTCGGTGCGCCGGCGTGGGACGAAGACTCCAGAGTCGATGTGAATGCGCAAGCCGCAGAACTCGACCCATCCGAGGACAGGTTCGAGTGGTTCGCCGGCAACTCGTCGGTCGACCATCGCGTCGAGTTCATCGAGAGAGCGTGCGGTGTGAAGAAGTAGGCGAGCCTCGTCTTCGGCGAATACGCATCCTGCTGCTCGGAGAATCGCGGCCACCGACTTCTGCTGCGAAGCAGGGAAGGTCGGGAGATCAGGTGCTGACATGAGAGAGCCTTTCGGCCTCCTGATCTCGCTGGGACCTGCACGTATCGAACACCGCCACCCTACCCGAGCAGGCGTGTCACGACGGTAGATGCGGAGTAGGAATCTAGGTTGACCAATTGGTAAGGCTGTTCTATGGTCTGAACTCGATCGGCTGATGTGGGGCCGATCACCACAGATGCACCGTCACCGCAATCGTAGGAGAAGTACGTGAGTAAGCGACTGGGTAGGACGCTCGTCGGGCTGAGTGCGAGTGCTTTGGTGGCGTTGACAGTTGCGGCGCCGGCCGGAGCGGAACCGAATGATGCTCCGGGTGCTGTCGTGAGTCGGGAGTTACTCGGTCCCGATCGGGTGATCCCGGGTGCCGTGAGCGCAACAAAGGTGACGTACTGGTCGACGGGCCCGAAGGACGCGCCGATGACGAGCACCGGTGTGGTGTATCGCCCAGAGGGAGCTCCGCCCGAGGGTGGTTGGCCGGTCATCTCCTATGCGCACGGAACGGTGGGTGTGGCGGATCAGTGTGCGCCGAGCAGCAGTGTTCCGCTCGAACGGACCGCGACGCATCTGGGTCACTGGCTGGAGCAGGGATACGCGGTGGTGACGACCGACTACGTGGGGCTCGGAACACCTGGTGTTCACCCGTATCTCGACGGTCGTTCCGCTGCACACAGCGTTGTGGACATGGTGCGCGCCGCTCGTGCGGTCGACGACGACCTGTCGAGCGAATGGGTTGCGATGGGACAGTCGCAGGGCGGGCAGGCGACTATGTTCACCGCTTCGCTTGCCACTGATTACGCGCCGGAGTTGGACTACCGCGGCGCTGTCGCCACTGGTGTCCCCTCGAACATCGAAAATCTTCTACCGCTCGGTGGTCCGGCTTTCCCGGCGCTTCCGCTCAAGGGTACGACGGTCTACATCGCGAACGTTCTTGACGGACTGCGTGCTTCGCGGCCGGACATCGACATCGACTCGTATCTGACCCCGCTCGGCAAGACCATCCTCGACGACGTCGAGAACAACATGTGCTACACGGAGGCTCGCACGAAGTACGGAACCGTCACACTCGGGCAGGCGCTGACGAAGTCGCTGGACAATCCAGTATTCATGGAGGCTGCGCGTGAACTGCTCACTGTGCCGACCGCAGGATACGACCGCCCGTTCTTCATTGGTCAGGGGTTGTCGGACATCGATGTTCCGGCACCGCTGACACTGAAGTTCGCGGCCGACCTCGCTGCAAACGGTGTGGATTTTGCATTCCATACCTATCCCACTGATCATCTGGGAACCGTCCCGGCTTCGGTTCCAGACAGCACTCCCTTTGTTGCGGCGCTGTTCTCTGGTCGACAACCCTGTACCGGAAGCCTCTGCTGACCAAGGTCTTTCAGATGACCCCCACTCCGCGAAGGTAGATGTCGATCGGGATCCGAAGTTGCCGAACGGTTTCGCTGGAGTGAGGGTCCCGGCTACGTGATCCCAGGCAATAGTCGAAGATCAAGCCCTCCAGCAGGCTCAGGAAATTTGCGGCAGAGACATCAGGGTCACCAACACCAGCGGTTTCGAAGACGGGTTTTGCCTTCTCCAGCGAAAACAGACTGCCTTCGAGGAGTGGGTGCAATGCCGAATCTCGGGGAGATTCCACGAGTAGTGCATAGCGCGCGATCAATTCGTGTCTGCGGTGCGAGAGAAGATCGTCGAGATACTCGGCCGTGAGGGCAGCAGGATCGCTGGGCCTCTCGTGGAGTTCGTCGAAAGTCGAACGTGACCGGTGCACGATGTGCAATGCGGTTGCTTCGAGAAGTGACTCGCGAGTGCGGAAATAGTACGACGTCGAACCGGCAGGAAGTTCCAGGGACTGATCAACCGCCCGGTGGGTGAGTGCACGCGTGCCCTGCTCGGCGATGATCGTGACGGCGGACGCCGCAATGAGGGCTCTGCGATCGGGCTTCATGTCGTTCCTTGCTGTCGATGTTGCATGCTCCCGGAGTTGCATGCTGCAGATGGTGCGTCGTGAGGGTCACATTGACTCGATTTGCCCTCGGTCACTAGCCTCGACTCTACAGATGTAGAGGAGCCTCATGTTACTGGACGAAGAGCAGTTGGCGGCACGTGAAGCTCTCGATGCACTGCGGGCCCGAATCTCGGGCGGTGAGGTCGGCGGAGGGATCTACCTCTGGGGTAGCGTCGGCCGCGGTAAGACGATGCTCATGGACGAGTTCTACGAGAGCATCCGAGTCGGCAAGCAGCGCATTCACTTTCATCGGTTCTTTGCAGATCTGCACTCTCGGGCGCACGAACTCGGGTCGATGGGCGCGGCGCTGGACCACGTCGTCGACGGAATCCGCGTGCTCTGTTTCGACGAGTTCCACATCGACGACGTCGCCGACGCCATGTTCATGGCAAGGGTTCTCGACACAATCGTCGCGAAAGGTGTGACTGTTGTTGTCACGTCCAATGTCCCGCCGACCGATCTTCTTCCGAATCCGCTTTTTCACGAGCAGTTCGTTCCGTCGATCGAGTTGATCGAGCGGACTCTCGAGGTGATCGAATTGGGTGGCTCCGTCGACTATCGGACGGCGGGTCAGCCAGGTGCCGGGGACTACCGTTTTGCGACAGGGGCATTCCTCGTCGGCTCGGGAATTGCGTGGCCTTCGGGCGAAAGTGTCGAATTGACGATAGGCACACGCACATTGGAGTGCTCGGCGATTCGAGACGGTGTTGTCTGGTTCGACTTCGAGGTGCTGTGCGCTGGTTCGACCTCGGCTGCCGACTATCTCGAGCTTGCCTCCCGCTTCGACGACTGGGTGATCTTCGGAGTACCGGTGCTCGCCGAAGCTTCGGAATTTGCCCTTCGCCGTTTCGGAAATGTCGTCGATGTTCTCTACGACGTCGATGCGCGACTGACGGTGTATGCCGCTGCCGGTGTGGAGGACGTTGCGGGCAGTCTTCGGGACGTTCCCGGATTGGCGCGCCTCTACAGTCGTCTGTCGTTGCTCGCGAGGACGGAGATGGACAGCGTCAGCTGAGGGGCAGCGTCAATTCCAGGTGAGGCCGCCGGTCGCGGCGCTGGGCGTGAGCCCGAACATGCTGTGGCAGATACGGTTGAGATGGGCGCTGTCGGTGAAACCGGCCTCGTGTGCACTGGTTGTCAGGGTTGCGCCACTGCTCATCACTTCCATGGCACGTCGTAACCGTAACCAGCGGATGTAGGTCGAAAAGCTCATCTGCAGTTGATCGTTGAAGATTCTTCCCAGCCGTCCGGGCGAGATGGAGACCAGGGCGGCGATGTCCGTCAGTGTGACCTGCCCCGAGATTCTCTCGGGAAGTAGCGTCAGGGCATGCTCGAGGGCCGGGTGAAGAGCGCCTAAGTTCGACGCCTTTTCGCGTTCGGATAGTGAATCGATCAGCCTCGCTGCGTATTCCAGATCCGAATCAGCGCCGCGGTCCGTCATCGCTACTGCGGTCTGCCCACGGTCCGACCAGTCGGCCACACAACCGCGGCCCGGCTCCGGTGGCCTGATGCGCAGACCCATCCCGGTGGTGGAGTCAATGTAGATCGCCCGTCCCCGCGCATCCTCGGAGGCGGACAACGCGTGGACCGCCCCGGATGGAATGACCACGGACCGCACGACTTCACTGTGGCCGTCCCCGTCCGTGACCGTGACGTCCCCGTCGTCGATGATCATGATCTGAACAGCGGCGTGCGAATGCATGTGCGCGGATCCCACTGCGCCGATGAACATGAGAATTCCGGGCTGCATGTGGACGGCGCCGGACCAGGTCATGTCGGAAATCATAGTGACGACCCTGACAGAGCTCGGGGTCCGGTCATCCTCCGGTAGGACCGAGCTCAGTCCGAAGATCGTGCGCTGGGCCGATGTGTTCGCGAAGGGTTCACGAGAAGGTGGAATCATGAACAACGCACAAGCACCCGCAGTCCTGTCGGTCCACGCGCTGGGCAAGTCGTACGGCGACGTTCCGGTGCTCCGAGGTGTATCGCTGGAAGTGCGCGCCGGTACTGCTACGGCCATCATGGGTCCTTCAGGATCGGGGAAGTCGACACTGCTGCATTGCATGTCAGGAATCGTCAAGCCCGACTCGGGAGCAATCTTGCTGAGCGGCCGGCATATCGAGAACCTCGGTGAGAACGACCGCAGCCGGCTCCGACGGGAGTCGTACGGGTTCGTTTTTCAATCGGGCCAACTGTTGCCGGAGCTTCCGGCGATCGAGAACGTCGCTTTGCCCTTGGTGCTCAACGGGTTGTCCATCGCAGAAGCCAAGCGGACGGCGCACGGCTTCTTCGCGCCCTTGGGGCTGGACGGGTTGCAGGATCGTCGCCCGGGTCAGATGTCGGGTGGGCAGTCGCAACGTGTCGCGATTGCGCGAGCGTTGGTGACCAAACCCGCCGTTCTCTTCGCGGACGAGCCGACCGGTGCCCTCGACGCGCAGACGAGTTGGGAAGTGATGAGGGTGTTGCGTGATTCGGCTCAACAGATCGGTTCTGCGTTGGTCGTCGTCACTCACGATGCCGAAGTCGCTCGGTGGTGTGATCGCGCGATGATGATGCAGGCCGGTTCGCTTGTCGGGACACAGGTGGCGGCATGAAGGCCACAGCGCGCGTTGCATTGATGACGGTGCGAGGTGAAGGGCGAAAGGCCTTGAGTACCTTCGCGCTCCCAGTGTCCGCATTTGCCGCCTCGACGACGTTGTTGCTGACGGTGCTCGGCGGCTACGGTGCATTCGCGGGCAGATCGAGCGAACCCGAAGCCGAGGCGTACCTAGCGCTCGCAGGGGTTGCTTCGGTGTTGATGATCGTTCCAGCCGTCACTCTCGGTCTGGCGGCGGCCCGCTTGGGCGCGCGCCGTCGCGACGAACGACTTGCCTCGCTGCGACTCATCGGATCCACCCCTCGCCAGATCGTTGCGCTGTGCGCTGCGGAATCGGGTATCCAGGGCTTGGCCGGTGCGTTGATCGGTGTGGTGGGATACCTCCTCGCGTTGCCGCTCGTAGCTCTCTTGAGATTTCAAGGTCGGACATTCGATTGGAGTGAGCTTTGGGTAGGCGCACTTCCGCTGGTGGGCATCGTATTCGGAATGACCATCCTGGCTGCTTTGACGTCGATGCTCGGGATGCGCCAGGTGTTCGTGAGCCCGTTGGGCGTCACGGCGGGCAATCCCAGCGCCGCACCGAAGATGATCTTCGCTGTGGCTGGGGTGGGGGTTCTTGTGGGATGGAGTGCATTCGGGGGCTCCGCGGCAAGCATCGCGGCAATCCTGGTGGGCCTTGGTCTCTGCTTCGGCGTTGTTGCGTTGGTCGGTCCGTTCGTCATTTCGCTGCTTGGACGGATCATGCTCAAATGCGCCAAAGACGGTGCTTCGCTGATTGCGGCGCGTCGGGTCTTGGATAATCCGAAGGCTGTGTGGCGCACGGTCAGCGGTGTGACGATGGCCAGCTTCGTTGCCGCAGGCACATCTCTCCTCGCCGCGATAGGCAACGGGGAGGGGCAGGATTTGCAGCCAGGGCAGGAGTTCCTGTTCGCGGACATGAGAACCGGGGTGTTGTTCACTCTCGGAGCAACATTCACGTTGGCTGCCATCTCGTCTGCGCTCACCCAGGTATCCGGGATCCTCGACAACCGTGAGCTGTATCGGAGTCTGACTTTGGCCGGCACACCTGTCGAGGTGATGGACAGCGCCCGCATGAGGCACGTTCGCACTCCCGTGGTGGTGATGGCACTGGCCGGCGCCGGCGCTGCACTGCTGTTCCTCTTCCCGCTGGCAGGGGCAGCCGTATTGACCACTCCGATGGCGCTGGTTCAGTTGGGTGTCACCCTGGCTGTGGGGATCGCGTTGGTGTTGGCCAGTGCGTTTGCAGCCAAGCCCGTCATGCGACGGGTACTCGCGGGCTGAATCTCCACCGATCGTCCCTCAGTTCTGTCTCCGGAACGGTTCGGTCAACTGGCCGAGGTAGTCGTCCGGGTAGTCGGGCTTGGCCGCCATTCCGAGATCGTCACTGCTGAAGCGCTTTTCCGGATCGAAAGAATAAGTGCGGAACAGGTGATCCCAGATCAGAGTGAACAAGCCGAAGTTGACGTCACCGATTCCAGCCCACTTCAGGTGATGGAATCGGTGGCCGGCGTTGAGGGCGAGTATCGGACGCAGGGGGCCGATGCGGTAATCGGCATTCGAATGCTGAAGCAGGAGTTGGACAGCGACACAAACCGCGAGCGCCGAGGCAACTGGAACGGGCATCCCGAGGAGGATCAGTGGCAGGACGCCGCCGGCGGTTTCGAAAGTCTGATGCACGGGGTGCTTCATCAGTCCGTTCATACCGTAGAACCGTTCGAGGCTGTGATGAACCGCGTGGAAACGCCACAACCATCCAACCTTGTGGCTGATCAAATGCACCACGGTGATGCCGAAATCGGCAACCAACACTGCGAAGACGACCTGAAGGACAAACGGAAGACCGCTCGGCCACAGCCCGTCGAACGGAATCACCGCGGCCATCAACGGGATTACCGCGACGCTGACCAAGATGAGGGATTCGTTGACAAACGCATGGACAGCGTCGCGAAACCTGTCCGGTCCCGGGGCATTCCACGAGGATTCGTAGGGAAGCGCCCGTTCGGCCGCGAAAGAGCAGGCCACTGCGAAGAGAATCAATGCCACCAGTGACCATTTCGGCGCGCCGGATGCCGCGAGCGCGATTGCGGCTCCGTTGATTCCCAAGAGCATGAACGGGACGTACCCGTATCTGACGATGAAGGTGAGCATGTGATCGATGGTGCTTGATAGCGGTTGCTCTCGACTTGTACGAATCGGTCGACTTTCAGTCAGTCGAAACTGCCAGACGTACGTTTGACATGCACATCTGCCGCAGTGCGTTCTTCGCGGTGAGCGCACACGCACCGTGGTTCCGGTCGATCCGTACGAACGGCGTGCACTGACCGGGCTAGCAGGCGGAGTCGATCTTTGCCTGTTGCAAAGTGTTCGTTGGTGCAGCTGGTCGTCCAGAATTAGAAGCTTGTTGAGGGGAAGCGGTTCTGAGGCTGCCCCTCAACAGCAGTTAGTGGGCGAAAGCAGTCCTTTGGGGTCGATCGGCGTTGCTCTTACGAAGTTGCTCGACGACTTCGTTGAGGGCGGTGGCGAGTTTGTACGCGAGATCTTGGCTGAAACCTTCTCGTAGCACGATCCGCAGGACGGCGACATCTTCGGCGTCGGCGGGCATGGTGTACGCGGGCACTTGGAATCCGCGTGCCCGGAGTTCGTGGGAGATGTCGAAGACAGTGAAGCCTGGGTCGTCGACGACTTCGAAGGACAAGACCGGTATAGCGGTGCCGTCGGTGATGATCGCCATGTTGTCGATCTTGGAGATTGCGGCGGAAAGCATAAGCGCGGTGTCGCGCAGCGATTCCATGATCTGGGTGTATCCGGCGACGCCGAGGCGGATGAAGTTGTAGTACTGCCCGACGACCTGGTTGCCAGATCGAGAGAAGTTGAGGGTGAAGGTCGGCATGTCGCCGCCGAGATAGTTGACCCGGAACACCAAGTCTTCCGGTAGGTGTTCTTTCGAGCGCCAGACGACGAAACCGATGCCAGGATATGTCATGCCGTACTTGTGGCCACTGACGTTGATCGAGACCACACGCGGAACCTTGAAGTCCCACATCAGCTCGGGGTGCAGGAACGGGACGACGAAACCTCCACTGGCAGCGTCGACGTGGAGGGGGACGTCGGGACCACCGTTTGAGGCGATCTCGTCGAGGGCTTCGGCGATCTCGGCGACGGGTTCGAGCTCGCCGGTGAATGTAGTGCCCAGGATGGCGACCACGCCGATGGTGTTCTCGTCGACGGCGTCACGGACCTGTTCGGGAGTGATGACGTAGCGGCCCCTTTCCATGGGGAGGTATTTTGGTTCGACGTCGAAGTAGCGGCAGAACTTTTCCCAGACGACCTGGACGTTGCTGCCGAGGATGAGATTGGGCTTCGTGGTGTCTTTACCTTCTTGTTCGCGGCGCTGGCGCCAGCGCCATTTGAGTGCGAGGCCGCCGAGCATCACAGCTTCGGAGGACCCTACCGTTGAGACCCCCGTTGCGGACGCAGGGTCGGAGGTCAGCCCTTCTGCGTGGAAGAGGTCGGCAACCATGTTGACGCAACGAGTTTCGATCTCCGCTGTCGCGGGATACTCGTCTTTGTCGATCATGTTCTTGTCGAATGTCTCGGCCATCAGCTTGTCTGCCTGAGGATCCATCCAAGTGGTGACGAAGGTTGCCAGGTTCAGTCGGGAACTGCCGTCGAGCATCAGTTCGTCGTGGATGAATCGGTACGCCGCTTCGGGATCCGACTCGGCCTTGGGCATTTTCAGAGCTGGAATCGGATCGGTGCCGAGCCGTCCTGTGTACGCCGGTGCGAGGGTTTCGGTGGGAGCTGCGAAGCTGTCTGACATTTTTTTCTCCTCCAGTATGCGAGCGTGCGGGGTACGACTTGGACGGTGATTCAAATGTGGTCGACTGTGAAGATGTTGCTGTGCAGTGCTTTACACCTCGATGGACGGGTACAGGCGTTCCATGGTGTAACGCCGGTTGCGGCGCACGGAGAGTGCGCTGATAGTCATCGAGACGAGCAGAATGCCGGTCAGGACGGCGATTGCTGTCCAGAGTCGAGAGTCGACGTGTTCGGCGGTGATGAGTTGCCGGAGGCCATTGACGGTGTATGTCATCGGGTCGAACGGATGAATGTATTGGAAGGGCGTCGCTGTCGTGGGCACTGGGTAGATGCCGCCGGCGGAGACCAGTTGCAGCATCAGGAAGGCCAATGTCACCACTCGGCCGACTGCGACGCCGAAGAGAGCATTGAACATCTGGATCATCGCCAAATACGTCGCCGAGACCAGCATCAGGAACAGGATAGTTCCGGGAACGTGTTTGACGTCCAGGCCGACCCCGATGTGGACCACGGCGTACATCGTGATCACTTGGAGGATGCCGATGAGCAGTGCCGGCCAGTAGGAAGCCAGAACTGTGCGATAGAGGCCGAGGTTACTGACAGTTGCGCGGGATTGTAGCGGGGTCAGCAGCATCCAGGTGATGATGCAGCCGACGAACAGGGCCAAGGAGAGGAAGAACGGCGCGAATCCGGTACCGAATGTGGGTGCCTCGTTGGTGTAGTCCTGCTTGAGTGCGACTGGGGTGGACAGGGTGTCCGCGGTAGCGTTGCGTTGCGCGTCGGTCCAGCTGGGTACTTGCCCAGCGCCCTGTGCGAGTGCGTCTGCCAGTTCGCCTGAGCCTGATTGCAGCTCGACCATCCCCGAAGCTAACTGATCGGCTCCGCTCGCGAGCTGGGTGCTGCCGTCGGTCAACTGGATCAGTCCGGAGTTCAAAGTCGTGGCTCCGGAACTGAGCTGGTCGGCGCCGTCGCGTAGTTGCCGGACGTCGGAGGCGAGCCCGCCGTTTTGCAGCAGCGCGAGTCCGGATTGCAGGGGACTGGATGGATCCGTCAACTGGTATTCGAGCGCGCGCGCATCACCGCTGAGGCGCGCTATCTCCGCTTGTATTGCGGCAGTGTCACTTTGGGGTTGTGCTGCCACGAGAGGTGTGAGAGCTGCAACGGCCTGTTGTGCGAGCGGATCGGTGCTGGGTCCGAGAAGGTCGAGCACCCGCTGGATTGCCGGGGAGACGGTAACCTGTGGCGGCTTGGGGAGGCGATCCCCGAGGGTGGTGAGGGATTGCCGCAGTTGCGCAGCTTGCGCACCGACGTCGGAGACGGCAGTGGAGTCGAGGGCGTTGAGCAGTGGGTCGGCGACGCCGTCGATGGCTGTGGCGAGTTGCCCGGCGCCGGCTGCGAGCTGCGCGGAACCATCGCGTGCGGTGACCATGTTGGTGGCGAGTTCGCCTGCACCGGAGTTCAGTTGATCGGCCCCACCTTTGGCGGTGTCGATCCCGGCCGCGAGGGTCTTCGCTCCGTCGGCAGCCTGGCCCAGGCCCGAACCGGCGGTCTGTAGGCCCGTCAGGACTTGGCCGACGCCTTGGGCGCCGATGGTCGAGTTGACCTGATTGATGACCTGTTCGGACGCGTCCTGCCCGATGATGGTGGCTAGATAATTATTGGCGTCGTTGAAGGTGAAGGTGAGATCGGCCTTCTCGGGGTTGTCACCGTTGGGTGACTCGACAGCGTCGCTGAAGTTCTCCGGCAAGGTGATGGTGAAATAGTACTTGCCGCTCGAGAGTCCGGCTTGGGCTTCTTGATCCGAGACCTCCGCCAAATCAAGTTGCCCGGAGGCGATGAGCGACTTGACGACCTGATCGCCGGCATCGACTTGTTGGCCTGTCGATGTTCGCCCCGAGTCGTTATTGACAATCGCTGCGGGGATCTTGTTCACCTCGCCGAACGGGTTCCAGAAAGCCCACAAGTACATGGCGCCGTAGAGCAACGGCAACAAGATGATGGTGACGATCGCGATTCGTGGCAGGGTGCCGCGGGAGTAGCGTTTGATATCACTGCCCAGAGATATACCTGCGAGCATCGCTCACCGTCCTTCGGTCATGACGCCGATGTCACCGGCGCCCAGCAGGCCGTGCATGTTCACCACGGCATGGACGCCGCTGTCCGGCGGAAGGTCGTTGACATCGGCGGTGATCACCGACTGGTGCTCTCCCAATGCGACCAGTCGGCGTAACAACATTGTCCGCTCGTCGTCGTCGGCGATCTTGTCGACTCGACCCACCACCAGTAGCGGTGGTCTTTTGGTGTTCGCGACGGCGATCCGCAGCAACAGCTGTTGGATCTCCGGGAGATCGTCGACGAAGGCATTGAGCGGGGGGAGGTCTACGCCGCCAAATGTGTACGCACACATATCTGCTACTTGATCTTCGCTCACCCGGGGCACGAACTTGTACCACGGTGAATTCCATCGCAACTGTTCGGTCACCATGTCCCGCACCGTCACCGATGGGCGAACTTCGTCGAGTTCGTTCAGACATGCGATCGCCGAGACAGCCAGAATTCTCGAGGGTTTCTCGTAGCCCAGCACAGTCAATGACCCGGACGACAATCGCATCCGTCCGCATAGTGCCATCAGCAGGGCTGTGCGCGCGGCACCCGATTGCGCGGCCAGGACGGTCACACCGCCAGCCTCGATGTCGATGTCGAGTGGACCGAACACATGCCCCCACGGCCCGTGGAGCTCGATACCGCGGGCGGACACCAACGACCCTTCGACTCGGTCCTCAGGTAATTCCCAACGCTCGAAACGTGTTTCAACCAACTTGGACTCCCGACTCGGTGGAGCACGAGGACACATCGACCCGCTCAGGTGTTCAGCTTGAATTGGCTGCACGTCAGACGGATCAACGCGATGAAGACGTTGTCACAGTATGTTTTTGACGACCTGACCATTTTTGACAATGACGGAGAGATGTTTGGCCGGATCGGCGAGCAGGCTCAGATCCTCGAGTGGATTGCCGTCGACGAGAAGAACATCTGCCCACGCATCCTTGGCGATCACTCCGAGTGGTGCTTGCCGGTACGGATCGCGTTCGCCGGCAAGACGGAAGAGTTCGGCATTTCCCGACGTGAGCATCCGAAGTGCTTCGGCATTGCTGTAGTGATCACCGAGTCGCGCCGCCATTTCACTCTGCCGCGGCGCAAGCTGCGGCTCGAGCAAAAGATCCGTACCCCACGCTGTTTTGACACCGTGCTTGCGTGCCCAGCTGTACACATCGTCAGTGCCGGTGCAGATTTCGCGATCCTTTTCTGCGCGGCCCGGATCCGGATAGTGGTGATCGCCCAGCGCGAAGGGCTGCATCGAAAGCCAGATGTCCTTCTCAGCCATCAGAGCGATCGTCGCCTCGTCAGCGAGATGACCGTGCTCGATGGATTTCACGCCAGCTTCGATGGCGCGGCGAATGCCGGTGACGTTGTAAACGTGGGTGGCGACGTAGGTGCCGTAGTCGGTGGCCGCGTGCACTGCTGCACGAAGCTCGGGATCGGTGAACTGGACCGTGTAGAGCGGGTCGTACATCGACGCAGCGCCGCCGCCGACCATCATCTTGATCTGAGATGCGCCCTTCTTCAGCTGTTCGCGAACAGCTGCCAGTACCCGGTCAGGGCCATCTGCGACGCGCATGAAACCAATTTCTTCGGCGCGAGACTGCTTGCCTCCCAACGCGGTCGGGCATTCGTAGACAAACCCGAAGTCGCCGTGTCCGCTGGTTTGGGAGATGGCAGCCTGGGAAGGGTAGATGCGCGGCCCCTCGAACAGGCCTCGATCGATCACGGACTTGATGCTGCTTGTGTCACCCGCCATGTCCCGGACCGTGGTGAACCCGCGGTGCAGCATGTTCTTTGCTTCAGCGAGGCCGTTGAGTGCGATGTGCGCTTCACTGCCGGTCACCATGTCGACGTATGAATTCGCGTTACCGACCAGGTGAACGTGGGCATCGCTCATGCCGGGCATGAGTACTCGATTACCACCGTCCACGACAGTGGTCTCGCGGCTCGGATCATCCCCGACAGGCGACTCCGACACCGCGGCGATCGTGGTGCCGTCGATCAGAACGTCCCCGGCAACAAGGGTCGAGGAGGTGCCGTCGAAAACACGGACATTGCGAAACAGCAAACGATTTCCAGCTGGAGGAGTGGCTGTCATAAATCGGACATTAGCACCCAAAGTGGAGTCATGCTTCGGTAAAGTAAAAAACAAGCAGATGGTTTTAATTTGTTTCCGCGTACCCGCGGCGGGCGGATCGAAATCAGTGCCTGATGACCAAGGTCCCGAATGGAGGACTTTTCATATCGAGTCCAAGTACACTGCAGCGCATGCTGATTCACCCGACCATTCGAATGCAGTCGTGGGGATTCGTGATCGGATCCGCACTCTTCGCGCTCGGGTCGGCACCCTTCCTGTCGGTCTTCTTCGGTGCCGCACTCGCCAACAGCTTCTTCTTCGCGGGCTCCTGGTTCTTTACCTGCGCGGCTTTCGTTCAGTTGGTGCTGGCCGGGCCAGCAACCACAACCGACTCGGGGCGTCCCGCGATCCGGGCCGTCTGGCTGTCTGCTGCCATGCAGTTACTCGGGACGATCTTGTTCAACGTCAGCACCGGGGCTGCGCTGCACGCGCTTACGCTACGAGGCGAGATGCACTTGGTCTGGAATCCGAACGCGGAGGGCTCGATAGCCTTCCTCGTCTCGAGCGGACTGGCTGTCCTCATCCTGCTGAGGGAAGGCGCTTACTGGGCACCGCAATCGAAGGAATGGCAAAGCGTGTGGCTGAATACCTTGGGATCCATCGCATTCGGAGTCTCCGCGATCGGATCGTTCGTCTTGCGAGACGGGAACACGTTGGACCCGAACATGGCCAATATCGGAACCTTTGTCGGCGCAATATTCTTCCTGCTGGCATCCGCAGTATTCCTCGGAAGGAGCAGCCGTCCGGCTACTTCTATGGCCGAAGCAGTCTGAACGCGCCACGTCGCGCCCGCAATATCGAGGAATTCGCTGAGGTGGGGGAGATCGCCGACCTGCGCTGCTACGCCCACTCGATCAAGTTCTCAAACTATTGCGGGATGGTTTCGTAAAAGTTCGGCAACGGTATGGGATGTGTTCACTCTGGGATCGATGTTTTGCTTCCATCCTTCTGTGAAGCGCGCGTAGCCGTCGTGAACAGTTCGTTTTCGAGAGGGAAGCAGACCCGTATTTCAGGACAAGAGCCGAACCGTTCGATGATAGTTTCCCGGCTAGATTATCCTCTGATGAAAGGGTCAACGATCGGATACTAAATTGCTATTTTCACTTGCTTTATCGTATTTGACGAGGTGACAAGCGGTCATTCGCCGCTCTGGGGAGTCCGTGTTTCGAACATGCTGTCGATGCGTCAGGAATCTATTTCGGGCAAGCGTTCGCCGGGAGTCGATTTCACCGGTCGTACGCCGCTTCAACAGCGCGCGAACTGCACCTCATTGACACCACGATCCGAGAGTCAGGAGCAGGGCAACGATGAGCGCGGTAGCCGCCGGCAACTACGAGTCGATCCGCTTTCCATCGCTGACCAGCGCACGGATCTCCCGACCTTCCGTATGGCTCAGGCGATGAGAACGTCGAGTCCATATCCGGTGACGAGGCAGATGCCGGTGTCTACTCTAGGCAGGTTCCGCACGCACAGTAACGCATCTGGACTGAATAGAAAGCCTCAGGTTCAAGCGAAATGCCAGAGAGACAGTGTGTGAAGGCGAATTGCTTACGCAATCTAAAGCCGACATTTCGGCGCCACTCGTGTTATGTTTCGATTAGCCACGTAATCCCAGTTGGTTCCGCTCCAGATTTCAGCCATTACCGGGATCTCGGGTAGGAAACCTCGGCACGCCGAGACACAAAATCTCAGATCCTCGCCGCCAGACGTGAACAGAACTGGATCGGTACGGGAGAGTCCGGTATCTCCTTCGAAAAAGCATTCGATCGATATCACTCGACATAGAATGGGGTACCTCCCATGAGTTCGGAAACCCGGCAGGCATCCGCCCGATCAGTACTCGCATCACGTAACACCCTCGCCTTTGCTGTTGGTGGTGCAGGCGGTGACCTTTATCCTCCAGAACCGGGCCGCGACCACGATCCAACTGTTTTGGGTCTCAGTGCAGTCCCCACTCTGGCTCACCCTCGTCGTGATACTCGTCCTCGGATGGATCGCCGGCTTGCTGACCAACCGCCGTGCGAAAACTGCCGACTGAACCTCGAGGACGAAATAATGATCGCAATCCGGAAAACCAAAGTCCTCGGTACATGCGTTCGGGGATCACCGATCGCGTTCCAGACGGCCTTCAAGGGGTTCGACGTCACGGCGTACGGCATCAGCGAGACGCCATTCGCCGCATGTAGACGGGATTTCGAGTCATCGGAGACGTCCAAACGCGACGTCTCCGAGCGGCTGACAGCTCGGTCGCCGTCGTATCCGAAAGATTCTAGTTTACAGCAGATCTCGCTGTCGCTGTCGCGACGTTCTCCTGTCGTCGAGGCGGCCGCTGTATTCCCTACAACATCTTGGCTCCCGGTGTCGCTGTAATGCAAATACTTTCGGCGTGGCCGAAGGAAAACTACATCACCAAGAGAAAACTCGACATCCATTCCGTGAAGGGTCCTGTCGCCAAACCTCTAAATGAGATGGGGAACAATGTATTACAGCAGTGGAAACTACGAAGCGTTCGCGCGGCCACGCAAGCCTGACGGGGTGGACGGCAAGACTGCATGGTTCGTCGGTTCGGGGCTTGCATCGCTTGCCGGTGCGGCATTCATGATCCGCGACGGCCAGATGGCAGGAAACAACATCACCGTCCTGGAGCGGTTGAAATTGCCCGGCGGTGCACTCGACGGAATCAAGGAACCGGAGAAGGGCTTCGTCATTCGCGGTGGCCGCGAGATGGAAGATCACTTCGAATGTCTCTGGGACCTGTTCCGCTCTGTCCCCTCGATCGAGGTCGAAGACGCCAGCGTGCTCGACGAATTCTACTGGCTCAACAAAGACGACCCGAACTATTCGCTGCAGCGCGTCACCGAACGTCAGGGTGAGGACGCGCACACAGACTTCAAGTTCAATCTGAACTCGAAGGCGCAGAAGGACATCATGAAGGTCTTTCTCACTCCGCGTAGCGAACTCGAGAACAAGCGCATCAACGAGGTGTTCGGCAAGGAATTCCTCGCAAGCAATTTCTGGCTGTACTGGCGCACAATGTTCGCGTTCGAGGAATGGCACAGTGCTCTCGAAATCAAGCTGTACCTGCATCGATTCATCCATCACATCAAAGGCCTGCCGGACCTGAGTACCCTCAAGTTCACCAAATACAACCAGTACGAGTCTCTCGTGCTGCCGCTGTACACGTGGCTGCTCGATCAGGGAGTGAATTTTCGGTTCGATACCGAAGTCACCGACATTGACTTCGATATCACGGGTGAAGTCAAGCGGGCCAAACGCATTCACTGGAAATCCGAGGGTGTTTTGGGTGGGGTCGACCTCGATGACGGCGACCTGGTGTTGACTACCATCGGCTCGCTCACCGAGAACTCGAACAACGGAGACCATCACACGCCGGCGAAACTCGACGAGGGCCCCGCTCCAGCGTGGGATTTGTGGCGTCGTATAGCAACAAAAGACCCCGCATTCGGACGACCAGACGTCTTCGGTGGGCACGTCGCAGAAACCAAGTGGGAATCAGCGACAGTGACCACGTTGGATGCCCGAATCCCAGAATACATCGAAAAGATATGCAAGCGTGACCCATTCAGTGGACGAGTAGTCACCGGCGGCATCGTGACAGCACGAGATTCGAAGTGGTTGATGAGCTGGACCGTAAACCGGCAACCGCACTTCAAACAACAACCCAAGGATCAGATCGTCGTCTGGGTCTACTCACTATTCGTCGACGTCCCCGGTGACTACGTCGACAAGCCGATGCAGGAATGCACCGGCGAGGAAATCACCCAAGAGTGGCTCTATCACATGGGCGTTCCAGTCGAGGACATCCCGGAACTCGCGGCCAATGCGGCGAAGACCGTTCCAGTGATGATGCCCTATGTCACTTCCTTTTTCATGCCCCGTCAGGCCGGTGACCGGCCTGCGGTTGTACCGGATGGTGCCGTCAACTTCGCCTTCCTCGGCCAGTTCGCGGAAACAACACGCGACTGCATCTTCACGACGGAGTACTCGGTCCGCACCGGGATGGAGGCCGCGTACAGCCTGCTCGGGATCGAACGCGGAGTGCCGGAAGTTTTCGGCTCCACCTACGACATCCGCAAACTTCTCCAAGCAACCTACTTCCTCAATGACAAGAAGGAGGAGAGCGTGCCGTTGCCGAAGCTACTTCGCCGCAGACTGGACAAGAAGCTCGACGAGAACGAGATCGGACAGCTGCTGCACCAATACCACATTCTCCCCCGAGAATGACGCTGGTTTCTGAATGTCTCTGTCAATGAGGGCTTCTGAGAGAAAATGCCCGTTCGGCTGTGGTCGAAGGGGCGTCTCGTAGCTGAATCTCGGTCTGGACCTCGGGGCTGAACATCGGGCAATTATGAAGTTCTCGAAGAACTACGGAAGGCAAAATCAATGTGTACCAGGGTGATGTGGCCTGATGCGGCCGGATCTGTTCTTGTCGGACGAAATATGGATTACCATCGGGACACCGGTACGAACCTGTGGTCGCTTCCGCGTGGGATCAAACGCGACGACGGCGTAGGCGGTTCTCTGAGTTGGACTGCCGAATACGGCAGTGTCGTGGCCGGCGCTTTCGACATGATGTCGGTCGACGGTATGAACGAAGCGGGATTAGCAGGTCATGTTCTGTGGCTAGCGGAATCGGATTACGGTACTCACGATACGTCGAGACCGGCTCTGAGCATGGCGGTCTGGCTGCAGTACTTCCTGGACAACTTCTCCACCGTTGCCGATGCCGCCGCGTGGATCAGCGACGTCGACGTTCAGGTTGTCCCACTGGGCGATCCGGCGACCGGCGAAGTGCCTGCAGTTCATCTCGCGTTGGACGATGCGACCGGTGATTCGGCGATCATCGAATACCTGGATGGCAAGGCCACCGTCTGGCACAGCCGCGAACACCTAGTGATGACCAATTCCCCGGCCTACGACAAGCAGATCGAACTTCTCAAAGAGGTCGACGGCTTCGGGGGCGCCAATCCTCTGCCCGGCACCACACTCGCAGCCGACCGGTTCGCCCGCGCCGCATACTACGTAGGCCGACTGCCTCAACCTAAGAGTGAAGTCGAGGCTGTCGCGGGAATGTTCAGTGTGATCCGCAATGCGGCGCAACCTTTCCGCATCCCCGACCCGGACAAACCCTATGCATCGCAGACGATCTGGCAGACGGTGGCAGACTTGACCAACAAGCGGTACGTCTTCGACTCGACCACGCGACCTAATGTCGTCTGGGTGGATCTGGACAAGTTGAACTTCAATGAAGGTGCGCCTGCGGGCAAACTCGATCTGATGGGCGATACATCCCTCGAAGGAGGGCTTGCCGGCAACGTCTCTCGCCGATTCGAGAAGACAGCCGCGATGAAATTCCTGACCCTGCCGACCTGATCGAAGCCAGCAGTTCGCAGGGAGGGGGGCCACCCAGTCAGGTGGCCGCCCTCGGCGTCGCTGCTCGTGACCGATATGCCACCGTCGAGACAACTCCGATCCTCCTAGGGGCGCATCATGGATACCGCGGACCCGTTGCCTTCCTCTCCCGTTACAAAAGCGCTTACGAGTGACGCCCACCCGAGGGTGAGTTGGCTACCGCTGGTACTAGTGTGTTTCACAGGGTTGGTATCTGTGTTCAACGTGACGGCGCTGCCGATGGCGATCAGCGGCATCGTCGACGGCCTGGACACCACCATCTCGAACGTGCAATTGGCGATCGTCGCTTACGGGGTATTCGTCGCAGCCTTCACGATCACGGGCGGCAAGATCAGCGGCGTGCTCGGTGCCAAGAATGCTCAGCTGCTCGGGCTGGGCATCTATGCGTTCGGTATGCTGTGTTGCTTTCTGGCACAGAATATTTCAATGCTGATTGCCGGCGAGGCGATCGCTGGACTCGGGGGCGCGCTTCTCGTGCCCAACGCGTTGGCGATTCTGGGGCAGGCGTATTCCGGTCCACAACGAACCGTTGCGGTATCGGTCCTGGCGGGTACGACCGGTATCGGTGCCGCGTTTGCTTTGTTGGTTGGTGGTCTGCTCGTCCAAGCCTGGGGATGGAGGGCGCCCTTCGCGCTCTTGCTCGCCATCACGGCAGGAACAATCGTCATCGCATCACGTGTGGCCCTTATCCGGATTCCATTCCGTGGGTCCGTCGACAAGACGAGTATCGCGCTGTCTGCCGTCGGGGTGCTGTTGTTGGTCGCCGCCATCAATCAGATCGGATCATGGGGGCTCGTTCTCGCCGCCGAGTCCGCACCGGTGAGTGTGCTCGGACTCTCGCCTGTGCTCGCATTGCTGGTGATCGGCGGCCTCGTCCTGCACACGTTCGCCGCCCGCCAGCACTTGTTGCTCCGGGGAGAAAGAACACCGCTACTCGAACCTTCGGTGTTCGAGTCTGGTCTCAACCGAGCGTGTTTGAGTGGGTTGGTTGCGATAAACCTGTTGATGGCCGGTGTGAGCTACCTGCTACCGCTGTACACCCAGATGGTATTGGGCAAGAGCCCTCTGGGCACGGCAATGATACTGATACCTATCTCTTTGGCCGCACTCGTCTCCGCGGCTGCAACACCTGCACTGATGCGACTGCTTGCGTGCCGATGGCTCCTGACAGGGGCGCATGTACTGGCCGCCGCGTCGGCGATTCTGTTGGCACTGACCATCTCGAACCAATGGTCCGGTGCATGGACATTGATCAGCGAAGTGTGCTTGGGTCTCGGCATCGGAGTCGGATTGAGTGCGGGCAGTGCGCTTCTCATGGAGACCAACCCTCCTGCTATCGCGGGTGAGATCGGCAGCGCTCGAGGAATGGCGAACTTTCTCGGCCTGTGCACCGGCACCGCCGTTGCCGGGGCGGTCCTGATGTCCGTGCTCGCGCAGTCTGCCTCGGTCCGTATCACGAACAGCCCAGATCTACTGTCCAGCGGCAGTATCGAGGTAACGGCCAGTTCGGTCAGTTTCGTCGCCAACGATGACCTCCGCGCCAGTCTCACTGGGCTGGAACTGACCTCGGCGCAACTCGATCAGGCGGTGGAGATCAACGTCGAATCCAGGCTGATTGCGCTGCGGGCGAGCCTCTCTGTGCTCGGGTTAGCGGCGCTCCTCCCGATCGTGACGTTCCGCCACCTGCCGACTCGCCGCCAGGAAGCGGACTGATGCGACTTCGGCCGCCTGCGGCGCCATGCCGGTGGAGAGCGACTGCGCGTCACGATCTTGAATAGTTTTGTAGAGCAATAGACGTAACGCGGAGTAGTGCATCCCGACCTGCGGCAGGATGCACTCAACTTCTCGACGTCTGCATCGTCGGCGTGTAGTGGGCGTTCCAGCCGGGTGGTTCCTGCGGAGGTGGTGGAGATGAAGCGATGGTGCCCTAGCCAGCCGTCCGGCTACTTCGTTAGTACGGTCGCGAGTGCAGCGCTCAGATACGGAGTGATGTTCTCGACGACCCGCGTCACGATCGCAGTGGCAACGTCGGCGGGTTGCAGTGGCACCGACGGCGTCTGCGGCAGTGCCGGGGGAGCAGGCGGAGCGGGCTCGGACATCATCGGCGTATAGGTGTTGTGCTTCGTGAAGTAGCCGAAGACCGAATCCACGAACACCTCGGGCGCATCACGCGGCTTGGGCATGTTGCAGATGCCGTCACCCTCGATGCAGACTTCCTGCACTGCGATGTCTCCGAATCCGCCGCGTGCTCCGGACATCGTCGCTCCCGGAACGACATTGGGTACTACGGTTTCGATGCCCCCGGCCGAGTTGCGAGGGTCGGCGTAGAGGACGCCTTCGACTTGCGACTGCGGAATGGATCCGTCGCGTGCGATGTCACCGAGAACGTCGCCGGCAATACGCGCTCCCTGTGAGTATCCGGTGACGACGATCTCGCTGCCCGGGCACTGAGCGTGGAAAGCGTTGACTTCAGTGCGAAGCGTCTGGGCGCCGGCGGCAACGCTCTGGTCGTACGTCTGATCGCCGAGCGGCCAGAAGCTGGCGGGGTAGGTCACCGGCTTGGAGGCGTAACCCTGGGCCACGTAGCGGTCGGTGACGGGTTGCGTCGTTTGTCCCGTCGGATCCCACGTTCCGCCGACCGCGAATACCGCACCGGCAGGGCACGACCCACTGTCATTCGGGTCCGCTCCGGCAGGCACCGACATCACAAGAGTCACCCCCGCTGTGACTGCAACCGTGCATGCCACTGACATCGCGTATTTCCTCATCGGGCCTGTCCCCATCTATCTACGTTCTCGTTCACTGGCGAGACAACCCGCGGTCCGACGCGTTTCGTTCGGTACTGAAGAGAATGGTGATGGGGCGATAAGTCCTGGAGGTAATCCGTGCGTAAACAGGAAGTTGCCGACCGACGCTGTTTGCTACCAGCGTGTGTGGCGCGTCACGGCGTCGGGACCTGCGGTGGGTGATCCGGTTCGAGGAGGGTTCCGATCGCCTTGCCCATCGGCACGGCGTTGTTGAGGTCCGCGTTGGTTGTCGGCCCGAGTGTCGCGTAGACGACGATCGTCGTCTTCGAGTCGGGGTAATAGAGCGCAAGCCCGTTGTAGCCGCCGTACGACGGGTTCATCACAAGCCAACCGTCGAGGTGCCCGGTCCCGAAGGAAAAGAACTTGTCCGCCGTCATACTTCCCAAGCCCGCAGTCGTCGGCGCCATCTGCTGCTCGAAAGCCTTGTCGGAGAGCAACTCTCCCGTTCCGAGCGCGCGCACCCACTTTCCGACGTCGGCGACAGGCGCGTTCATGTTTCCGCTGTGCAGGAAAGCCGTCGGATTCCAGAAAGTGGAGTCTTCGAATACTCCGCGTTCATTGGTGTAGCCGTGCAGGATCGGCTCGTCCATCTGCGACGTGAGCACAACGCCGCTGTGATCCATCCCGAGCGGATCGAAGACGCGTTGCTGAAGTAGTTCGCCCAGCGGCTTTCCGGTCGCCTTCTCCATGACGTCGCCGAGCAGCGTCAGGTCGCTGTGCGCATACGCCCAACCGGTGCCGGGTTCGAACAGCGGTGGGCGGGAGTTGGCAAGATTCAGGATCTCCTGAGCAGTCCAGCCCTTCATCGGGTTGTCCGTGAAGAGTTTCAGGAACTGCGGATCGGTCACGTAGTCGGAGATACCCGACGTGCTGTTGGCCAGCATTCGCGGAGTGATCGTATCTGCGCGCGGAAAGTTCGGTTCCCACTCCGCGATCGGTTGATCGAGTGGCAGCGTGCCCTCTTCGTCGAGTTGCAGCAGGACGGTCGAGAGCATCGGCTCCATCGGCTGGCCGACGCGCAACTGCATGTCGGTTGTCGCCGGAACTCCGACAGGGGACTCTCCGACGGCGCCGAGAGCAACTTCGTCGTCGCCTCGCCACACCCCGAACACAGCGGCACTGAGGCCCAAGTCGGCCACCTGACGGCGGACGATATCCGCGATCTCGGTGGATTCCCGACTGCTCGAGGTGCTGGGAGAGGCGCTGCCCGTGTTTGTGGCGGAATCCTCGTCGGAACTGCACGCAGCGGTTGCGACCGCAACAGCCAAGGCGATCGACAGAGCAACTAGCCGCACCCGAGTGCGGTGGTGGGAGGAATTCACGCCTGCGATCCCTTCGACGTGGAAATCGAGCAACCGACGCCTAGCAATGTCCCAATTGGCCGAATTTACCGCAGGTGGAAGAAGGGGGGATCAGATCGACCGTATAGGCGCAACTGCTATTTCCAGCGCAGCCCTCATTCGGGTGCCGCGTCCGGTTCCTCCCGCAGGTCCTGCGCTTGCTGAAGCTCGGCGTTGATGCGACGGGCTTCGGTGAGTTGGTCTTCGAGGATGATGATGCGGCAAGCCGCGTCGAGCGCCGTGCCGTTGGCTACGAGTTCGTGCGCGCGGGCCGCGATGCGCAGCTGGTACCGGGAGTAGCGGCGATGTCCGCCCTCAGAGCGTTGTGGGGTAAGCAGTTTCGCGGCATCGAGGCTACGAAGGAAAGCTTGCCTGACACCGAGGATCTCGGCCGCATGTCCCATGCTGTACGCAGGATAGTTCTCGTCGTCGAATCTGCCGGAGGGGTCCCCCGGTGGTGTATCTGCCGGAATGGCTCGCTTCTTTCGCTGAACGGACGGGGCCCCCGGCGCGAGGTGCGCCGGGGGCCGGATGGGGTTGAACTTACTTACATAACTGCATTCTTTCGAACTTCCGGACTCGCACAAAACATCCGGTAGCCGCTTTGAAGGGGGGTGCCGGGTCCGACTACACACTCACACACGAATTCGGCCCCGGCACATCCCTGCCCTGCGGTACTGCTTGCGGGTAGTTCATCTCTCCCGCATCTCTTGACTCGTTCCTTGCTACGAGAAAAAAGATACAACAGCCTTGCAAGAATGTCTACCCTGACTGCTGTAGATATTTTGTTGCGAACTTTCTAGGTATCGATGTTCAGGAACGGCCTGGTCACCGGGGGTGAGAGCGCTCCATGTGAGTCATGGGAGATGAATCTGGGACAATGCTCCGATGCGAAATACCCCGAAGTCCGAGTCGTTGTTGCGCGCCCGCGCGGAGAGGGAAGAGCGCACCGGCTCCTCCGAGCATCCCGCTGGTGGCGCGTCGAACCCCGGAGAGGACTCGTCGTCGTCCGAGCCGGGGGCGCGCAGCGACAGCGCCACGATTCGGTCGGCTCGGTCCGAGCTCTCAACTCATGCCAGGGCCGTGGAAAGTATGCACGAGGCGATCCATCCTGATCGCGATTGATTCAGTTACCTGGTCGGGATGCGGGGGACTCCTTCATCCCGCTCACTGCAACGCACGACGGCCGCCGCACTCCCGAAAGTAGGGGAGTGGCGACGACCGTCGAGTTGTCAGAGTGTGCGCTCAGTACTTGAACCTCAAGGCAGCAACTGGTCCAGGAAGGTGTTGCTGAAGACCTTGTGCGGATCCAACGCGTTGTAGGCGGCGTTGGCGGTGTCCCAGTTGTCGCTCGATGGAACGCCGTCGCGGTAGGTCTGGGGGAGGCCCTGATTGATGATCGGGGTGTCGGTGTACGGCTTGTCTGGGCCGAACGCCCAGCCCTTGGACCACTCGGGGCGGAAGGTGGCGTCGTTGTTGTTGTAGTGATTACGCATCCACTGTTCCATTTCGCGGTAGAACGCGAACATGCCGGGGGTTCCGGGGACGCCGAGGACGTTGAGCCAGATGGCGGTGTCCCATTCCGGATGGTCGGGGCGCGGGCGCATGGCCGAGATGGTGGGGGCGCCTGCCGAGTCGACCTCGACGTCCGAGGGTTGATCGAGGCCGCAGCAACGGATTTCGACGGGGCCGTTGAGGGGGAACTGTCCGATAGAGCGGTAGTACTCCATGCGACCGTTGAACCACTGGGTGAAGTCGTGGATGACCTGGCCGATGTTGGCGCGCGAGGTGATGACGGCTCCGCCGCCCTCGGTCAGACGAAGGGTGGTGGCCCGGATGTAGAACTGGACGTCCTTGGACCATCCCCACAGGTCGTTGGAGAAGGTCGCGGCGAGTCCGGCAACGGTGGTGGCGTACATGATCTGCCCGAATGCCGGTGCGATGCCCGGGTTTCCGGCGTTGATCTGCCCGATCATGTCGGTGACCGGCTCCGGGAGGTTGTCGGAGAAGATGTAGTTGTAGGGCCCGGTCACCTCACGCGAGAACGGCGGCTTGGTGGGGGCAAGTGACCACACCTTCATCCACGGGCGTTCGGTGAAGGGGTACCAGATTGCTTCTGCGCGACCGTTTTCGCGGACGAACTTCTCGAAGGTGCGTCCGGACGCTCCGCGGGCACCGAAGAGTTCCTGCCAACCGATGTCGGTGTGGCTGACGCAGCGCATGCGGTAGTTGGGAGCGGCCTGCAAGGTCACGGAGGTGAGGAAGGTGCGTCCG
Organism: Rhodococcus sp. AQ5-07; assembly: GCF_009707305.1. Taxonomy (NCBI): domain Bacteria; kingdom Bacillati; phylum Actinomycetota; class Actinomycetes; order Mycobacteriales; family Nocardiaceae; genus Rhodococcus; species Rhodococcus sp. AQ5-07. Next base: position 5,648,323 of record NZ_CP046099.1, read on the forward strand.
AGGTGAGTCAGCAGCGGCTTGATCGCTGCATCGCTACGCGCGTACGTCTCGAGCGCGTACTCGCTGCCGTTCCAGACCACTGCGGTCAGGGAGGTGACGAGGTTGGAGAGTGAGCCGAAAGTCTGTCCGGGAACGTGTGCTTCGCCTTCGGCGGGGAGCGCTGCACCGTGAGCGTCGACGGCGAGGCAGCCGGCGATGGTCAACACACCGGGCGCCGGCAGGTTCGCGAACCCGAGGCCCTGTGCCTGCAGTGCGGTGGTGATGGCGTCGAGGGTCGCGCCGGGTCCTGCGGTGACGGTGGCCGGGCTGCCACCGGCGTTGACGGAGACGCCGGTGAGGTGGACCGTGGTGTCGGCGAGGATGACCTTGTCGACCGGCGCACCGTTGACGATGGTCAGCGGCGTCCAGCCGTGCATGGCACCGCGGGGACGAATGGTGTAGCCGTTGGCATGGCCCCAGTTGGCGAGGCGGACTACGTCTTCGGGCGTCTTGGGTGAACAGGTCCAGATCGCGTCGAGCATGATCTCTTTGGACCAGTTCTGATATGCCTGCTGGTACAGCGCGATGCCTTCGGGGAAGGCAGGCGGCGGTGTGAGGGTGGAGACAGGACCACCCGCGGAGCCGGAGGAGCCGGCGGGGACGGCGTAGGCCGGCGTCCAGCCGGCGAATGCGGTCGCTGCCACGGCGCCGGCTCCAGCGGCCATGAAACCTCGTCGGGACAGTCGGAACTTTTCGTCTTGTGCCGTCATCTTCGGGCTACTCCATCGGGTTCGAGAACTACGGTGAGTTCTAACAGGTGGGTATCAGACAGGTTGGTATCAGACAAGAGTGAGAACTACGTCAGCCAGGGCAGGAGCTTCGCGCTCCAGTACGGAAGCTGAGATCAGGAGTCGCCCATTGTCTTTCCAGATCTGGATACTCAAGTTCTCGCCGGGAAATACGACCCCGGCAAAGCGGGCCCGAAATCCGGCTACCCGACTGCTGTCGCCGTCGAGCATGGTATCCACTGCGGTCTTGCAGACCATTCCGTAAGTACACAGTCCATGCAGGATAGGCGCTGGAAAGCCTGCCGCGGAGGCGAATTGCGGATCCGAGTGCAACGGATTCCGATCACCACACATCCGGTACAGCAAAGCCTGCTGTGGGAGCACAGGCGTCACCACTGTCTCATCTGCTTCGCGATCCGGAAGCGTAATCGACTCCGACGGACCACGTTCACCCCCGAAACCACCCTCGCCGCGGGCGAAAATGGACGAGCGAGCTGTCCACAGCGGGTTGCCTTCGGCGTCGACCGTGACGGATTCCTGCACGATCACCGCGGCCTTGCCCTTGTCCCAGACCTCGGCGATTCGAGTTGTGGTGCGGCCACTTCCACTTGCCGGGATCGGCTGATGGACAGTGACTTCCTGGCTCCCGTGGACTACCTTCGCCAGATCGATTTCGACGCCGGGGAACGAGACCTTCGGCACTTCGGTGGCGTGGAAGTTGACGGCGACGGTGGCAAAGGTGGGTAGTACCTGAGGCTTTTCGTCGTCGAGGTATCGAAGCTCGTTCGGATCGAGCGGACGAGCACCTGCCCCTAGCGCCAAGTGGTAGTGCTGCACGTCCGACGGGGTCCATGAGAACTCTTGTGGCGCAAGCTCGGCGCCGAGTGCGATCTTCGGATCAATTGGCATGGTCGACCGCCGTCTTTTCAGCTGCCGGTGCCTCGGTGCTCTCAGCCTTCTTCGCACGCTCGACGATGTCGAGTACGGCCAGGTAACCGAAAGTCATTGCGGGACCGATGGTCGCGCCTGGTCCGGCGTAGGTGTGGCCCATGACCGGAGCGCTCGCGTTGCCAGCGGCGTAGAGACCGTCGATGACGCTTCCGTCTTCGCGTAGTGCTCGGCCGTTGACGTCGGTGCAGATACCACCCTTGGTGCCGAGGTCACCCGGAACCATCTTGATGGCGTAGAACGGAGCCTTGCTGATTTCGGCGAGGCTGGGGTTCTTCAGTCGGGGATCGCCGTAGTACGCGTCGTAACCACTGTCACCGCGTCCGAAGTCCTCGTCCTTGCCGTTGCGTGCGAAGCCGTTGAACCGGTCGACGGTTTCGGTCAGCGATGCGACGGGAAGCCCTGTCTTCTCGGCCAATTCGGCGATGGTTCCCGCCTTGACCACGATGCCGGCCTTGAGCCAGCGGCCGGGGAAGGGGGAGCGGGGAGTGATACCGGCAAACGTGTAGCGGTTGCGGTAGCGCTGATCGAGAATCATCCACGTCGGGATGTTCTCGCCGGCGCCTTCGCCCTGACCGTACTCACCGCCGTACATCGCATGGGTTGCCTCGACGTACGGAGCAGCCTCGTTGCCGAAGCGCTTGCCCGACATGTTGACCATCATGCAGCCCGGGAGGGTGCGCTCGGAGAGAGCGAACCACGGTCCGCCGGTCAGCGGAATGGACGGGCCCCACCAGGCGTCGTCCATGAAATCGACTGCAGCGCCCACTTCTTGGCCTGCGCGGATACCGTCGCCGGTGTTTGCCTTCGCGCCGACGGTCCATTCGGTGCCGATGGGTGCGCGCTGGTACTTCTCACGCATTTCCTTGTTGTGCTCGAATCCGCCGGAACCCAACACAACTCCGTGGCGAGCGCGGATGACCTGCTCTTCGCCGTCGACGATGACGTTGACGCCGCGAACTGCGCCGTCTTCGGTGTACAGGGATGTCAGGGGGGTGTTCAGCAGGATGGGTACTCCGGCGGACTGAAGTCCGAGTCGAATACCGGCGACCAGTGCCTGGCCGCGAACCAGCAGATCCTTCTTTGTGGCCTTGGCTGCGAGGAATCGCATGCCGACCTTCATGGCGCGCAGGGGTCCGCGAGGATTGCGCATCAGCAGGTTGAGCCACTTGTAGTCGGCCTGGGTGATGACGAAGTTCTTGGGGGCCTTGACGTAGTCGGGCTCGAGGTTCTTGCGGTCGGCGCCCAACTTGTTGCCGTCGAACGGGGTGGGCTCGACACTGCGGCCACCGAGGCGTCCGCCGGGAGCTTCCGGGTAGTAGTCGGAGTAGCCGGGCACCCACTGCAGTTCGAGAGGGCTGTTCTTCAACACGAACGAGAGCATCTCGGGACCGCGCTCGAGATAGGTGTCGATGCGTTCGGGAGCGACGACGTCGCCGATGATGCTGTGCAGGTAGGAACGTGCGGCCTCCGGGGTATCGGTGACACCGTCCGCTTGAAGTGCCTCGTTGTTGGGGATCCAGACCCCACCACCGGAACGGGCGGTCGATCCGCCGTAGTGGGCGGCTTTCTCCACGATGACCACACTCAAGCCCTGGTGGGCTGCGGTCAAGGCCGCTGTCATACCTGCGGCACCACTGCCGACGACGACGATGTCGTATTCCTGCTTGCTCATGTAGAACACGTTATAGAATGATGGGGGTGTCAGTCCATGCTTTCTGCCAGGAAGTATTTCCGGACGTTGTCATTGATAACGAAACACGTTGCAGTGAGATTGAGGATGGTGCGGTGTGACCTGGGATACTTCGGTTGACGTCCTTGTGGTCGGGTTCGGTGTGGCGGGCGCCAGCGCGGCGCTCGAAGCGGTAGCGGCCGGTTCGTCGGTTTTGGCGATCGACCGAGCGCTCGGCGGTGGGGCCAGCACGATTTCCGGAGGAATCTACTACGCCGGCGGCGGCACCGTGATTCAAAAGGAAGCCGGTGTCGATGACAGTCCCGAAGCCATGCTCGCCTACCTGAACCGCGAGGTCGGTGACGCGGTGACGCCGCAGACTCTGCGCCGGTTCGTCGACGAGAGCCCGGCGTCGATCGACTGGCTGCGCAGTCACGGCGTGCCGTTCGAAGCCTCACTCTGTCCGTACAAGACGTCGTACCCGAGCAACAAGCACTACCTCTACTTCTCGGGCAGCGAATCTGCCGGCGGGTTCCGTGACATCGCAAAACCTGCACCGCGCGGCCATCGCGCCAAGGGGCGTGGCACGTCGGGAAAGATGCTCTACGGCCCGCTCGCGAAGTCCGCGGAGGCCAAGGGCGTCCAGTTGCTCGGCCAGACGAGAGCGGACCGGCTGATCATCGAGGACGGCCGGGTGATCGGCGTCGAAGTACTGACGCTTCGTGACGCACCTGCCGGAGTTCGTCGCCGTCACGCGACGCTCGGGTCCCTGTCCTCCAAGCCCGGCGTCTACGCGCCGCAGTTGCGCACGATTCTCGACGCACTCATCGCGAAGATCGAGAAGAAGCACGCCAAGCGGATTCGCATCCAGGCACGCGGCGGCGTGATCCTCAGCGCCGGCGGCTTCGTGTCCAATCGCGAGATGATGCGCACCCATGCCCCCGCCTACAAGGGCGGTATCCCGCTCGGCACCTCCGGGGACGACGGCAAAGGCATCAACCTCGGTATCGAAGCCGGGGGAGCCACCGACAAGCTCGGCAATGTTTCCGCCTGGCGATTCATCGTCCCGCCGAGTGCTTTTCTCGGTTCCATTTTGGTGGGTGAATCCGGTGCGCGAATCGTCGACGAGTCACGTTACGGTGCCGCTCTCGGTCAGGCGATGGCAGAGAAGAGCAACGGAATCGGTTGGCTGCTGGCAGATTCCGAACTCGTTCGCGAAGCGAAATCGCAGATCAGTGACCAGTCGATGTGGTTCCAGCGGGTACAGACCACCGGCATGATGCGTACCGCAGTGCGTGGCAACACCATTGCCGAGGTCGCCCGTAAAGCGGGGATAGACGTCGCCGGCCTTCAAGCCACCGTCGACGCGCACAACTCCGCTGCCGCTGCCGGACAACCTGATCCGATGGGCAAACCGTCGGACTTCGTCAGGCCGATACTGTCTGCGCCGTTCACGATGTACGACGTCTCGATCAAGCCCAACATGATGAATCCGTGCCCGATGCTCACGCTCGGTGGATTGGTGGTCGACGAATCGTCCGGCATGGTGAAAAACGAGGCCGGGGAGGGTATCCCTGGCCTGTATGCCGCCGGCCGTACCGCCGTCGGTATCTGTTCCAACTCGTATGTGAGCGGCTTGTCGCTCGCCGACTGCGTGTTCTCCGGACGACGAGCCGGTCAGCATGCAGCCGCATTCTCCACAGTCGGAAAGGCCTGAACGATGCTCTCGACGCAGATCCGCGGCGAACTTGCCGACCATCTTGATTCGGCGGAACGGGATCGCGCTCCGATCAGCCCGCTGATCGCCACGTATCCGGACATCGACGTCGTCGACGCCTACGAGATCCAGCTCATCAACATCAGGCGTCGCGTTGCCGGCGGCGCAAAGGTGGTCGGACACAAGGTCGGACTCTCGTCACTGGCGATGCAGCAGATGATGGGCGTCGACGAGCCAGATTACGGTCACCTGCTCGCCGAGATGGAAGAGTTCGAGGACCGTCCGGTCGACACGTCACGCTTCTGCTTCCCCCGCGTCGAGGTGGAGGTCGCCTTCATTCTGGGAGCAGATCTGCCGGGCGCGGGGTGCACCGAACAAGACGTCATCGACGCCACTGTCGCCTATGCGCCGTCCATCGAGTTGATCGACAGCCGGATCAAGGACTGGAAGATCGGCCTCTCGGACACCATCGCGGACAACGCCTCATCCGCCGGGTTCATTCTCGGCAAGGAACGAGTTCGCCCGTCGGACATCGACATCAAGGCGATCGATGCGGTGCTGACCTGCAACGGCGAGCGGATTGCGGAGGGGCGCAGCGATGCGGTTCTCGGTAACCCGGTCACCGCTGTCGCGTGGTTGGCGCAGAAGGTCGACACGTTCGGAGTTCGGCTCAAGGCCGGCGACATCGTTCTGCCGGGTTCGTGCACGCGAGCGATCGACGCTCATCCAGGCGACAACTTCCGAGCCGAGTTCAGCGGCCTCGGTTCCGTCTCTCTTCAGTTCACGTAGGAGTAGTCATGACCAAGGCAAGTGTGGCGATCGTCGGATCGGGAAACATCAGTACCGATCTGTTGTACAAACTGCAGCGTTCCGAGTGGCTCGAACCGCGATGGATGATCGGAATCGATCCCGAGAGTGAAGGATTGGCGCGCGCCCGCAAGATGGGACTCGAGACCTCCGCCGAGGGCGTCGACTGGTTGCTGAACCAGGCGGAGAAACCGGACCTGGTCTTCGAGGCAACGTCGGCATACGTGCACCGCGAGGCAGCACCACGCTACGAGGCCGCCGGTATCCGTGCCATCGACCTGACTCCGGCCGCGGTCGGCCCGGCTGTGGTTCCGCCCGCGAACCTGCGTGAGCACCTGGACGCACCCAACGTCAACATGATCACCTGCGGTGGGCAGGCAACCATCCCGATCGTCTATGCGGTATCGCGAGTCGTCGACGTGGCGTACGCCGAGATCGTCGCCTCCGTTGCATCGTTGTCCGCCGGCCCGGGAACTCGCGCGAACATCGACGAGTTCACCAAGACCACGAGCCGCGGTATCGAGACCATCGGCGGCGCACAGCGCGGTAAGGCGATCATCATCCTCAACCCCGCAGACCCGCCGATGATCATGCGCGACACCATCTTCTGCGCTATCCCCGAAGACGCCGATCAGGCCGCGATCACCGACTCCATTCACCGTGTCGTCAAGGACATCCAGCAGTACGTGCCCGGCTACCGGTTGCTCAACGAACCGCAGTTCGACAAACCGAGCGTCGTTTCCGGTGGCTATGCAACGGTCACCACGTTCGTCGAGGTCGAAGGCGCAGGCGATTTCCTGCCGCCGTACGCGGGCAACCTCGACATCATGACGGCAGCAGCCACCAAGGTGGGCGAGGAAATCGCCCAGAAGCTTCTGAGTGTGAAGGCATGAGCGACATGATTCATTTCGATTCGAGCTGGGACATCCGCGTCACCGACACGTCACTGCGCGACGGCTCCCACCACAAGCGTCATCAGTTCACCGTCGAAGAAGTACGAGCCATCGTCGGTGCCCTCGACGGAGCCGGAGTGCCGGTCATCGAGGTCACTCACGGCGACGGCCTCGGCGGGTCCTCCTTCAACTACGGCTTCTCGAAGACTCCCGAGCAGGAACTGATCAAAGCTGCAGTCGAGACGGCGACCAACGCGAAGATCGCCTTCCTGATGCTGCCCGGGTTGGGCATCAAGGACGACATCGTCATCGCGCAGGACAATGGTGCGTCCATCTGCCGCATCGCAACTCACTGCACCGAGGCCGACGTATCCATCCAGCACTTCGGCCTCGCGCGTGAGCGTGGACTCGAAACAGTCGGATTCCTCATGATGGCTCACTCGATTCCGCCGGAGAAGCTGGCCAAGCAGGCTCGCATCATGGCCGACGCGGGTTGCCAGTGTGTGTACGTGGTCGACTCGGCCGGCGCGCTGGTACTCGAGCAGGTATCCGATCGCGTCGAGGCGCTGGTTCAGGAACTCGGCAACGACGCTCAGGTCGGCTTCCACGGCCACGAGAACCTGGGCCTGGGCGTCGCCAATTCCATTGCGGCAGTTCGTGCGGGAGCCAAGCAGATCGACGGTAGTACCCGTCGGTTCGGTGCCGGCGCCGGCAACGCCCCGGTCGAGGCCTTCGTCGGTGTTTGCGACAAGATCGGCATCAAGACCGGTATCGACTTCTTCGCCATCGCCGATGCAGCCGAAGATGTTGTGCGCCCGGCAATGCCGCAGGAATGCCTGCTCGATCGTCAAGCACTGATGATGGGCTACGCCGGCGTGTACTCGAGCTTCCTCAAGCATGCCGAGCGTCAGGCCGAGCGGTACGGAGTGTCGTCCGCGGAGCTGTTGGTGCGCGCAGGTAAGCGCAAGTTGGTCGGCGGACAGGAAGATCAGTTGATCGACATCGCGCTGGAACTCCAGCGCGAAGCAGCGGCTTCCTAGGTCATGGCAGACGTACTGGCCGGAAAAGTGGCCTTGGTGACCGGCGCGTCCTCAGGGTTGGGGCGCGCGGTGGCCGAGATACTCCACCGCAGGGGCGCACAGGTTTTCGGTATCGCCCGCGACAAGGAAAAGCTGCGACAGTCGATGGTCGAGGTGGTCGGCGCGGATGGAGAGCGTCGTTTCGCGGCGACGGACGTCTCGGATTCCGCTCAGTGTGATGCGGCCGTGCAGGCGTGCGTCGACGAACTCGGTGGTATCGACATCCTCGTCAACGTGGCGGGATCGCACTCGCTTCGTCATACGGCGGATATTGCGGATTCCGAATGGGCACATGACCTTGCGGTCAATCTGAACGGACCGTTCTTCCTTTCCCGAGCAGCACTGCCGCACTTGCTGGAACGGGGCGGCAACATCGTCAACGTCTCCTCGATCGCGGGACTGGAAGGGCAGGCGTACTCGGCTGGATACTGTGCTGCCAAGCACGGACTCATCGGACTGACCCGAGCGATGGCGATGGAGTTCACCGGAAAGTCTCTGCGTGTCAACGCAATCTGCCCCGGCGGCATGATGACTCCTCAAGTCACCGGATTCACCTTCCCCGACGGAGTCGACTTCGACCTCGTCATGAAGGTTGCCTCGCCGCGTGGCTTGATGGAAGCCGAGGACGTTGCGAAGATGGTGGCTTTCGTCGCCTCCGACGACGCCTCGGCGATACACGGGGCCGTCTACTCGGTGGACAACGGAAAAATGGCATGACCCCGTTGGTCTCGGGACCGATCTTCCAGATCTGCTGGGTGGTCGAGGAGATCGAGGCCGCCGAACAGGAGTTCACTCGGCAGTGGGGAGTGGAGCGATGGCTACGTATGCCAGACATCGCCTTTGGTCCCGAGACCACAACGTATCGAGGTGAGCCCGCGGACTATGTCGTTCACGTGTCGATCGGATATGCGGGCAGCCAACAGCTCGAGTTGATCCAACCAGTGTCCGGACGCAACCTGTACACGGAGTTCCTGGAGACTCACGGCGTCGGAGTTCATCACATGGCTTGGGTTCCTGACGATTACGAGGCGACGTTGCTCGAGGCCGAGCGTCGCGGAATGTCGGTGGTGCAACAAGGTCGGGTAGAGGGCGCCGGCATGGAGTTCTCCTACCTCGATGCCGGGCCGTTGGGTGGATACGTCGAGTTGATGAAGCTCTCGCCCGAGATTCGGTTGATGTTCGCTTCGCTCATTCCTGATTGACGGCAAACACTTTCGTGAAGTAATCGGAAACGTTCTCCGGGTGACCACGGAATCCGAGGTAGCCGTCGGGGCGAATGACCAGCGCCGCCGTACCTTCGACCCCATACGCGGCGCACAGTTGCGAGGCGTTGTCCTCGATGATCGGCACCAGCGAGTCGACGGTCACGGTTCCCGGTGGCACTATCGCGTAGACGTCCAGCAAGCCGTGCGCTGATCGAATTGCGGCGTCGGCGACCTTCTCCAAGCTGTTGATGCTCTCCGCGGATCCGTCCGAAGTCAGCAGTAACGTGTGGTCGACTCCTGACAGCAAGTCGAACAACCGAATTGGATACTGCACACCGTCTCGGCGCATTCCGCGTGCATCGGGTGCACGCTCGCCCGGTTGAACGTGTGGACTCGAAGAATTACGCCCGGTGTTCAGCGGACTCTCCGAGTAGTCGATCAACAATTGAGCCTGGCGCCGCATTGCCGTGTCGATGGAAGACTCTCCCGAACCGATTCCTTCTCGAGCATTTCGGACGGTCATCCCGACGACTTCTTCACCGACCGGCCGTCTTTCGGCATCGTAGGTCTCGAGAAGATCTGCTGTTGCAACGCCTTTGACGGCGAGCGCTATCTTCCACGCAAGATTGTGGGCGTCCTGGATCCCGGTGTTCATGCCCTGCGCGCCAGTCGGGGGATGGATGTGCGCGGCGTCGCCGGCGACAAAAACCCGTCCGCGACCGTAAGCGTCGACGATGCGGTGGCTGATGCGGAAGACCGAGGACCATCGCAGCATCGAGGCGGTTGTCGGTTCTGGGGACAGTCTGTCGAGCACGGCCTGGATGTGATGGAGTTCCGGTGTCTTGCCGGTTGAAAAACCGTGTTGTACAGCGGCTTTGTTCGACGATTCGTCCGGCATCAACTCGTCCGGAACGAGCATCGACATGCGGTACCGCTTGTGTCCGGGAAGTGGGATGCAGACGAGTAGATCGTCGGTGGTTCCGTCGTCGCTGGTGTGGTTGGCGCGGACGGAGTAGCCGCTGGGTATCGACCAGTCGACTTCGACGTCACCGAGCATGTAGCTCTCGGCAAATGCGCCGCCCTCGAAGCTCAGGCCCAGCCCTTTGCGGACCACGCTGTGCGCGCCGTCGGAACCCACCAGGTACTGAGCCGTCACGGTACTGCCGTCGCTGAGGGTGCAGGTGACGGCGTCGTCGGACTGTTCGAATGCAGTGAGGCCGACTCCGCGTTCGACGGTTGTTCCCAACTCGGTGAGGCGCTCGGTGAGGATGCGCTCCGTCGAGTACTGAGGCAGACAGAGAAACCAGTAAGGAACGTCCTCGGGGAGGGTGAGGTCGACGCGGCCGACCTCGACGCCGTTCGTGTACATGATCTGACCGCGCATCAATGTCGAGGCGTCGAGTGCCTGGCGGAGCACCCCCATGTTCTCGAAGAGTTCGAGAGTGCGTGGCTGAATCCCGACGGCTTTCGCGTATTGCCGCGGTTCGTCGAGCGGGTCGACTATTCGACAGGAGATACCGCGTCTGCGCAGCTCGATCGCGGTGGTCAAGCCGATCGGGCCGGCGCCCGCTACCAATACGTCGGTATCCATGAGGACCCACTCACGTCGGGGACAGTCGGTCATTTCAGTATGGGTAAGCGAACTTTCGTTTTGGGGAAATTCGCGCAAATCGGACATCGAGAGGTTGCGTCTCGCGCCGACTGTCCGTCCGCGCACCGACTGTTTTGCGCTATTGCTCGTCTTCGAAGCCGAGCGCGATTCTCCTGCACAGAAGCGTGAGCTCGACCTCGTCGACGCGTGGCGCGTCGTCCCATGAATCGACGTCGTTCCAACTCACTGAACTCGGAGCGCCGAAAGGTCTGACGAAAACGTGCTGATGAAAGTGGGGGACGCTTAGCCCAGCGATCGCGGAGAACACGAATTCCGGAGTCAATTCCGAGTCGAGGGCACGTGAGACGCACCAGACCGCGTGTGCGATGGCGAGTGCTTCAGGTTCGGATAGTGAAGGCAACCCGGACACGTGTCGACGGGTCTCGACGAACACATATCCAGGAACCGAACGTCCGTGTGGTGGAGGGGGCCGAGGGGAGACAACGACGAAGTCGTCCTCGAATATTCGAGGGCTGACGAGCGGGCCTGTTCCTCGGTGTTTGGCGCATATTGCGCACGTTGACGTCCCCATTCCACTTTTGTAGCGAGTGTGGCGCGGTGGCGGAAGATTTGCGATCAGCCCGAACGGAGGGTTCATCTAGATGTACAAATTGACATGTTTGTAAAAGTTTTACCTTGAAAATCGTTGACAAAACGCCATCATTTGTCCACTCTCTATACATAGGTGTTGTTCGTGTCGCGGATTACCGCGCAGGACGCACTCACTGATCCGAACGAGAACTGGAGAATTCGATGGCGGCGTTGGTGTACACCGAGCCAGATGGTCGGCTCGCAACTTGGAGAGACCGGAAACGCTACTTGTGGCTGTTGGCGCTGATTCCGTCATCGGCAACTTTCATCGCCGTGGGGCTTGTTACCGCCACCGGATGGAATGTCTTCTGGTGGACCGGCCCACTGATCGCGTTTGCTCTCATTCCCGTCATCGACATCCTGGCGGGTGAGGACGGGAAGAATCCGCCCGACGAGGTGATCGACGAACTCGAGAACGACCGCTTCTACCGGTGGTGCACCTACGCCTATCTGCCGCTGCAGTACACGGCCTTCTTCCTGTCCTGCTACATCTGGGCGCGTTGGGATTTGAGCGTTCTCTCCAATATCGGACTCGCAGTGACGATCGGTGTGACGGCCGGAATCGGCATCAACACAGCCCACGAACTCGGGCACAAGAAGGAGAGCGTCGAGCGCTGGTTGTCCAAAATCGTTCTCGCACAAAGTGCTTACGGTCACTTCTACCTCGAACACAACCGTGGCCACCATGTGCGAGTGTCGACTCCGGAAGATCCGGCGACCTCGCGCTTCGGTGAGACCCTCTACGGTTTCTGGCCGCGCAGCGTCGGCGGGGGATTGAAGTCGGCGTGGCATCTCGAGAAGACCCGCTTCGAGCGTTTGGGCACCACGCACTGGAGCATCAAGAACGACGTGCTCAACGCCTGGCTCATGTCGGTTGTTCTGTTCGGTGTCGCGCTTGCAGTGTTCGGGATCGGCATCGCGCCGTACCTCGTGATCCAGGCGTTCATCGGGTTTTCGCTGCTCGAAGCGATCAACTACCTCGAGCACTACGGACTCCTACGTCAGAAAACCGCAAGCGGACGGTACGAGCGATGCACGCCAGCACACAGCTGGAACAGTGATCGCATCTGCACTAACGTCTTCCTTTATCACTTGCAGCGGCACAGCGATCATCATGCGAATCCGACACGTCGTTACCAGGCGCTTCGCAGTATGGAAGAGGCCCCTCAGCTCCCGAGCGGCTACGCCAGCATGATTATGCTCGCAACAGTCCCGCCCCTGTGGCGCAAGGTGATGGACCACCGCGTTCTCGAGCACTACCGAGGTGACATCACCCAGGTCAACATCGCGCCGAAGAAGCGGGCCAAGATCCTCGCAGCCTACGGGGTGAATGCATGAACGCCTACATCTGCCCGATCTGCGACTACACGTACACCGAATCGACAGGTGCTGCGCGAGAGGGCTTTCCGCCAGGTACGCCGTGGTCGAGTATCCCGGACGACTGGTGCTGCCCCGACTGCGGCGTCCGCGAGAAGGTCGACTTCACGCTCGTCACGCAATCCTGATCGAACTACCCACCGGTGAAAGGGAAACCGATGTCCGAGACTGCCACTGCTTACAAATTGTTCCGCTGCCTCCAGTGCGGGTTCGAGTACGACGAAGCGATCGGCTGGCCCGACGACGGTATCGAGCCGGGTACTCGCTGGGACGAGATTCCCGAAGACTGGTCTTGCCCTGATTGTGGTGCTGCCAAAGTCGATTTCGAAATGGTGGAGGTGGACCGCTGATGACAGCGGTCCGCGAGTCCGACACACGCACCGTGGTGATCGTGGGCACGGGCATCGCCGGTGCCGGTGCGGCGCAGGCCCTGCGCAAGGAAGGGTTCGGCGGCAGCATCATCCTGATCGGCAGCGAACCTGAGGAGCCGTACCGCCGCCCAGCGCTGTCGAAGGAGCTACTGTCCGGGAAAGCGTCGATCGATCGGGCTCGGTTGCGGCCGTCGACTTTCTGGACCGAGCAGGGTATCGATCTTCGGATCGGCGCAACTGTCACGAGTATCGACACAGATTCCCGCACAGTACTTTTAGCCGACGGTGACAGCATCCACTACGACGTTCTGATTCTTGCCACGGGTGGACGGTCCCGACGGTTGGAGAACGAAGATTCCGAGCGCGTTCACTATCTTCGGGATATCGCAGACATGCGACGCTTGCAATCCCAGCTGATCGAAGGATCCTCGCTTTTGGTGGTCGGCGGTGGCTTGATCGGATCGGAGGTGGCGTCAACGGCACGCGACTTGGGTTGCAGTGTGCAGGTTCTCGAAGCGCAACCGGTGCCCCTGTCCAGGCTGCTTCCACCGTCGATAGCGGAGAAGATCGCCGCGCTGCACGCCTCGGCGGGCGTCGCCTTGCAGACGGGAGTCGACCTCGAGACGCTCACGACGGGTGCCGACGGCGTCACTGCACGTGCGCGTGACGGACGCGAGTGGACAGCGGACTTGGCCGTGGTTGCAATCGGATCCTTGCCCGATACCGATGTGGCTGCTGCTGCGGGTATTGCGGTGGACAACGGGATTTCGGTAGACCGATACCTCCGGACCTCCGTCGATAATGTGTACGCGATCGGCGATGTGGCCAACGTGCCCAACGGTTTTCTCGGCGGCATGCACCGTGGTGAGCACTGGAACACCGCGCAGGACCACGCAGTTGCAGTTGCCAAGACCATCGTCGGGAAGGAAGAACCCTTCGAATCCGTCCCTTGGAGTTGGTCGAACCAATTCGGCCGCAACATTCAAGTAGCTGGTTGGCCAGGCGCGGACGACACCGTGATAGTTCGAGGAGACTTGGACTCCTATGACTTCACTGCGATCTGCATGCGCGACGGAAATATCGTCGGTGCTGTGAGCGTGGGCCGGCCGAAGGACATTCGTGCCGTCCGAACCCTTATCGAACGCTCCCCGGACATCAGCGCCGACGTACTCGCCGATACAAACAGGGATCTGACCGAACTTGCGGCGGGTCTTGTCGCCTCACCGGTGCTCTGAGTGCACTCGTGACTTCTGTGGCTTGCGTGTCCACCGTTTTGACACCGAGCACGGGCGATGGAAATCTTACCGATATGTCCACCGCTCGTGCCCGTGTCCCGTACCACGAGGCAGCTCGTCAACTCCTCCGTGCGTCAGCGCTCGACGCCACACGCGAACTCTTGACCGAGAAATCGTGGAACGACATCACGATGGCGCATATCGCGGAAGCTGCGGGCATGAGCCGGCAGACGTTGTACAAGGAGTTCACGTCCCGCCAGGGATTGGCGTCCGGATACCTCATCCGTTTCGTTGACGAGTTCCTCGAAGAGGTGGAACGCGAAGTAACGCTGCATCATTCGGATCCCCGCGGCGCGGTTTCCGCTGCATTTCGTGCCTTCTTCGACGCCGGTGCCCGGGATCCGATGGTGGTGAGCATTGTCGGTCCACGCCCGCAGCACGACTTGCTGAGCTTGGTCACCACCGACGGGACTCCGCTGCTCGAACATGCGAGCGCGAGGTTGGCCGAGATCTTCATGACAAGTTGGGCGAACGTCGACCGCATCCATGCCGAGATGTTCGGCAGCACGATAGTGCGTCTGGCGATCAGTCACGTGACGTTGTCCTTCGGTGCTCCCGATCAGATCGCCGAGAACCTGGGGGAGATGTTCGGGCCGTTCCTCGATCAGGTCATCGGTTCGGGCACAGCCTGAAACGGATACCGGGATGCGGAGTATCCAGACCTTCGCGGCTTGTGCCTTGGCAATTTCGTTGTTCGCCAACGCAATTACGCTCGCGCTGCAGGCGTACGACGGCACCGATATGCAGCTCTTGGGGGGGTGTTGCGGTCGTTTCGTCGCCGGGATCTGTGTGGCGGCATCTTTGGTGCTTAGCACGTGGTTTGTCCGGCGACGAATTACGCTGAAGGCGAGCGGTGACGGGCGGCAACCAAACTATCCGATGGGAAGCCCGCCACGACAACCCTTCGATCGGTCAACACGACATCACCGCGGCTCCGTGCGGCACTACCGTGAAAACTGTAAGACTCGGTCGCCGTCCACACTAAAGTTGACAAACGCAGAAAATGCGGCATCAACAACTACTTGGACGGCGTATTTCAGTCACTGCATTTCGATTTGCGTTCAGCCTCCCCCCATCCAGTTGGCGAGGCCGAACCAACCTCTCTCCCGATTGACTTTTTCATTTTCATAGAGCCTTGATGCGTCCCGGAGTCGACCGTAAATAGATCAGTGACCTTAATTTAATTGTGACGCGATAGTGCACATAGCAAGATTTTTTAGATGCCAATTATATCAACATTCCTCATTTCGCATGTCCCTCAAAAGTATGAACTCTTCGAACCTCCAAACGGTGGAGTAACAAGTACAGGGTGGGCAGGTCTTCTATTTGGCTGGCGACTGGCCGTGTGGTCGGGAATTAACTTAACCTAACGAAGCTTTACAACGTCCGTTACTTGAAGTTTCCTCCTCGGGGATGCGCGATCGTGGATTCTCCTTCCGAGCCCTCAACCGAAATGGTGAATCACCGGAGGTCGTCGATGTCACCGCTCTGGCGCCAACTCCGCCGCACCATGGAGTCATGAAAGCGCTGTTCACTCCCGTTGCAGACGCAGGCATGGCAGCTCGGCAGTGGACGCAGGAATGCAAACGAACGAGTTCCTGTCGAGCGCCAAAGCGAACCGCAGGCCGCTGCATCGCTGGCGTCTACCCTCGTCGAAAGCCAGTCGGCACCCAATGGTCAATCGTTCCTGATCGCCCAGCAAGCCAAGAACGAACGCGGCATTCTTCGTGACCGAGGCTTGGCAAATTTCAAACTTTTCGCAAACTTTGACGAAATCACTCAAAAAGTAGAACACGTTGTATATGGTGACGTAGTCGGGACAGCGATTCATAGGTTGACTACGAGTTCAGGTTCCGATACCACTCTCCACGGTTACGGAAGTTGGGGAGAGGAATGGGTTCTCCTATCTAATTCTCGGCACGCTTTCGCCCTGCGCAGAGAAGGTAATAGGAGGCCTGTGTGGCGAGTGATTGTTTGTATGAGGGTGCAAACCGGAGTTTCTCCGATCCGCACATCGCAAAACAAAATAACCGTGTCCATCTGGACCTGAAAGGTTCACTTGACGATGAGCATTACACGAAACCTTGTCGGAGCGGCAGCAGTCGCCTCCGCCTCTGCCCTCCTGTTTACCGGCGTCGCCCAGGCCGCCCCCGCGGTCAACAAGGTGCCGAGCGCCGACTACCAAGTCTGCGGCAACGTATACAAGTCCGCCGCATGGGCGGAGACCGGAGCACCGCCGGCTGCTGCAGTGGCGGTTGAGAACGTACAGGTGACAGGAAAGCTCTACGCTTCCGGCGGCACGACGCCGATCCTGAACCAAACGGTATCGACAGGAGCAGATGGCGGGTACTGCATCGCGGGTGACTCGACACTGGTTCCGACGATCATCGGCGGCGGCTACGTCACCTTGGAGGTCACGAGCCTGGCTACGTCCAGCCCCGCAGCCACCAGCGTGACGAGCTCCAATCCATGGAAGGGTGGACTGATCACCAAGTCGACCCAGATCAAGACGGGAACCTTCTTGCAGCACAAGGTATCTGGTCTCGATTCGGCTAACTCGTTCCACTTCACAGTTTCATAGGAGAAGGTCTTGATCGCACAGTTCGTCAGGCTGTTGAGTGGCCTGGTCTACGGAATGACACCGGTACTCGCCGGTTCCCTCGACGGCCTCAACACGATGTCCATGACCAGCTATTCAAGTGATGGAGGAAGCTAGATGGGATCCATAGCCGAGTCCACAGCGTCACTCGGGCAAACAGTGCAGCAGATGGTGCCTGTGCTCTTTGAGCTCCTGTTCGTCGCTCCACTGCAGCTGTCAATCGGGTTTGAATAACACGGAAGGGAAACGATGTCACTTCAAAATATTTTCGTCGACCTTTTGGCGGTCATGACGGGATCGTGGGATGGCTCGAGCGCTGCGGTCATGCCATTCCTTATCGGACTATCCTGACAGGAGGTACACCAATGTCATCCGACTTCTGGACCGGCGTCGTCAATCTTACGAATGTCGTCGGAATCCTCATACTGTCCGGACTGAGCACCGCGTCAAGCGCAGGCGCAGGGTGGTCGAGTCTTGAGTCAATGAGCAGTAACTAACCCTCGTCCCCGGCTCTAACAGGGCCGACAAGACGGCGGTAACACCGGTGGGCTCCATGCAGAAATCCCGCATGGAGCCCACCGGCGTGCATGTGTACCAGCGCTCACGGAGTGCTGGGCCCGCAGGAACGGCCTACGGACTAGAGTCGGGACCACCACGCTCGTAGGGGATTACGTGAACGACGCTTGGGATTCCGGAAAGTCTGCTGTGGGAGAGTTTCCGGACGAATCGAAAAGCGATGCTGATTGCTTAACAAGCCCACGGCACGCAACCCGCCTCGCCCGCCGGAAACTTCGATGCCGATCTAACGCGTGCTTCTTCCCATTGCCACACAGCTTGAGAATCAGCATTCGAACGATTCGAGTGAGGCACCGTAACGGCCGCCAACGCGCCGTGTGTGGAATTCCGCCACCCGCACGCGCGCACATCGACATTCCACTCTGCGCGCGAGGCGATTCCGTCACTTGGGAAGGCGTCTTTCCTGGAGCATCGCCGCGGCGACCAAGGTGGCCCGCGCGTGTAGCCCGATCGGCAGATTCGCATAACGCCGATCTCGAACGAGACTCATCGCGATGGGCGGTCAGATCGTGCCCCTGGACGATCTGGCTACGCTCCAAAAGTTTATGAAAGACTTTGTTGCACAGTACGAATGTCACCTTGCGATCGAGACCTCCGCAGGCGAGTTAACGCTATAGGAATGGGCAGGCATGATCGTGGCGGACGGAGTGCACTCGACTTGTCGAACGCACACCAACACGCATGAGCGCTCTCTCACCGAACGCGGCGTGGGCGAGCAGCGCGGCGCCAGAACGCCCAGATGCACACAGGTAGGTGCGTCGCACGTTCCGATGGACTGGACTTGGCAGACTGGATTCATCAGGCATAACCGCGGAAACCTCGCCGTTCAGAACGAGGGCCGACCCAGTACGGATCGGCCCTCGTTGGTTGGTTTCGGTCAGCTGACCTCGGGATCACGCACTGTGATGGTGCCGTCCCTAACCGCGTCGGCGATGCTGTCGTGCAGTTTCGGGCATCCGTCTTTCAATGCCGACGACTGCCCGGAAGCAATTGCCTCTTTGAAGGTGTGGCAACGCAGCGCCGGGTCGGAAGTCCACTGAACGCTGGTGTGTTTGTACGTGTTCTTGCGAACCAGTACGCACGCGCCGCATGCCTTGCAGTCGACTTCCTGCAGACCCGAGTCGAGGTATTCGTGCTTGTCCTCGATCGTCTGGGCCGCGATCGCCTCGAGCCGTTCCGTTTGCCCGGCAAAGTCCGGTGCCTTGGCCCAACGAGCCCACCGTGCGTCGGTTCCGATCGAGGCGCTCACGACTAGACCTCTGCTTCCTTCTTTGCCGCTTCTGCTGCAGCTTCCTTCTCGGCCTTCTGGCGTGCGAGGTTTTCCTCGACCTCGGCGTGCCAGGCTTCGTTTGCCTTGGTGGTGTCCACCTCGAACTCGAAGCGCTGCGTCATCTTCTCGGTGACGTCGGCCTTGTCCACGTAGAACTGCTCGTACCAGCGTCGTAGCTGGTAGACGGGGCCGTCTTCTTCGCAGAGAAGGGGATTCTCGATCTTGGTCTTGTTCTTCCAGATCGCGACGTCCTGCAGGAATCCCTCGCTGATGCCCTCGGTGAACTTGCCGGCCAACTTGTCGGCCATCTCGTCGGAGACACCCGTCGGCTTCTTCACCGTCACGCCCCACTGCAGCACGAACGAGTCCGGGCTGATCGGGTAGTGGCAGTTGATCAGAACACTCTCGACCTCGTATCCGCTGTAGCTGTTCCACAGGGGATTGACCATGTACGACGGTCCGTAATACGCAGCTTCGGAGCGAAGCAGCGTGTCGCCGCCGTACTGGGAGGCCATTCCGATGTCGGGACGGCCCGTGGTGTTGAGGTACTGAGTGGCGATCTCACCTTCGAAGACGTTCTTGAAGTACGTCGGGAAGGCGTAGTGGATGTAGTAGAAGTGCGCCATGTCGACCACGTTGTCGATGATCTCGCGGCAGTTGGACCCCTCGATGACCATGGAGTTCCAGGTCCAGTCGGTCCATTCGTCGCTGTACGCGCCCTCGATACGAGGAATCACGATCTCTTCGGGCGGCGGATTGCCCTCGGGGTCGTTCCAGACGAAGAGCTGACCGTTCTGCTCGAGGGTCGTCCACGCGCGGGTGCGTGCGAGCGGAGGCACGCGGCGGGCATAAGGAATGCCGGTGCACTTGCCGTTGCCGCCCCAGCGCCAGTCGTGGAAGGGGCAGGCGATGGAATCGCCCTTGACCTCGCCTTGTGTGAGGTCACCACCCATATGACGGCAGTATCCGTCGAGAACTTTGATGTCGCCCTTGCTGTCGGCGAACACCACGAGCTTCGTACCGAAAGCCTCGATCGCGTGCGGTTTGCCGTCCTTGAAGGTCTTCAGTAGACCCAGGCAGTGCCAACCGCGGGCGAAACGAGTTTGCACCGTTCCGACGTCGATCTCGCGAATCTGCGCCATTGTGACCTCACATCCCTTCTAGCTGTTAGTAGAACACGTTATAGAACTCGATCCGGTTCCGCCAGATTTTGGGGGCACTTGTTACAGCATTGCGGCCACAAACGGGACCTTTGTCAGCGTCTCGACAGAAAAGAGAACGTGTTCTAGTCTCAAGTGTAAGTGAACCAACCGATCGAGGAAGACGGGAGCGTCGAAGTGGGTAACCATGACAGCCACGAGGTGATGCAGAGGCTCGACGCACTACTGCCGGCACTGCGCGAGCGCGCACAGGAGACCGAGGATCTGCGTCGTATCCCCGACGAGTCCATCAAGGCTCTCCAGGAAACAGGCTTCTTCCGCTTGCTGCAGCCGAAGCAGTGGGGCGGATACGAAGCCGATCCGGTGCTGTTCTACTCCGCGGTCAAGAAGATCGCCAGCGCGTGTGGTTCCACAGGGTGGGTCTCCTCGATCATCGGGGTACACAACTGGCACCTCGCCCTCTTCTCTCAGCAGGCGCAGGAAGACGTGTGGGGCAACGACACTGACGTTCGCATCTCGTCCTCTTACGCCCCGATGGGTATGGGTGAAGTAGTCGAGGGCGGATACAAGGTCAACGGTGCGTGGGCGTGGTCCTCGGGTTGTGACCATGCCAGCTGGGCCGTTCTCGGTGGTCCGGTGTTCAAAGACGGCCGCGCGGTCGACTTCGTGAGCTACCTGATTCCTCGCGAGGACTACCAGATCGACGACGTGTGGAATGTGGTCGGCCTGCGTGGAACCGGCTCCAATACCGTTGTGGTCAAGGATGTTTTTGTTCCCAAGCATCGCGTGCTGAGCTTCCGGGCGATGAGCGAACTGACCGCCCCGGGCCTCGAGAACAACACCGCGCCGGTCTACAAGATGCCGTGGGGAACCATTCACCCCACCACGATCTCGGCGCCGATCGTCGGAATGGCTTACGGAGCTTACGAAGCGCACGTCGAGCACCAGGGCAAGCGTGTTCGCGCTGCGTTCGCCGGCGAGAAGTCGAAGGACGATCCGTTTGCCAAGGTGCGCATCGCCGAGGCATCCAGCGACATCGACGCCGCGTGGCGTCAGCTCTCCGGCAACGTCGCCGACGAGTACGCGTTGATCCTTGCGGGCGAAGAGGTTCCGATGGAACTGCGGCTGCGCGCTCGACGTGACCAGGTGCGCGCCACGGGCCGCGCGATCGCCTCGATCGACAAGCTCTTCGAGAACTCCGGCGCCACGGCGCTGCAGAACGGCACTCCTATTCAGCGTTTCTGGCGCGATGCTCACGCTGGTCGCGTCCACGCCGCCAACGATCCCGAACGCGCGTACGTCATGTTCGGAACCGGCGAATTCGGTCTGCCGATCACCGACACGATGGTCTAGAGGAGGCTCAGTGACAACCACCGAAGAAGCCCTCACCTACGAGTCCACTTCACGGTTCGCGCAAGTGCGCCCCGATCTGAAACTGCACTTCCACGAGGCGGGCGTCGGAAACGACAAGACCATCGTGCTGCTGCACGGCGGTGGCCCAGGCGCGTCGTCGTGGTCTAACTTCGCCCGCAACATTCCGGTGTTGGCGAAGAGCTTTCACGTCATCGCGGTCGATCAGCCCGGTTACGGGCAGTCCGACAAGCCGACGGAGCATCCGCAGTACTTCGTGCACAGTGCGTCGGCGCTCAACGATCTCCTGGACACGCTCGAGATCACCGGTCGCGTTGATCTGCTGGGCAATTCGCTCGGTGGTGGCGCTGCTGTTCGCTTTGCGCTCGACTACCCGGACCGTGCGGGTCGCCTCGTTCTGATGGGCCCCGGCGGTCTGAGTGTCAACCTGTTTGCGCCGGACCCCACCGAGGGCGTCAAGAACCTCGGAAAGTTCAGCTACCAGCCCACCCGAGAAAACCTCGAAGCATTCCTGCGGATCATGGTCTTCGATCAGAAGCTGATCACGCCGGAACTCGTCGACGAACGTTTTGCTGCCGCCAGCACTCCCGAGTCGCTGGCTGCGGCCAAGGCGATGGGTAAGTCCTTCTCCAGCGGTGACTTCGAGCTCGGCATGCTCTGGCGCGAGGCGTACAAGCTTCGTCAGCGTGTGTTGCTGATCTGGGGCCGTGAGGATCGGGTCAACCCTCTCGACGGCGCACTGGTCGCGCTCAAGATGATCCCGCGCGCGCAGCTCCACGTCTTCGGCGGTTGCGGTCACTGGGCGCAGCTCGAGAAGTTCGACGAATTCAACCGGCTCGCAACCGACTTCCTGCTCGACGGAGGTAAATGATGGGTATTCGATCTCTGGCGTACATGCGCATCGGGGCCACCGACATGGCTGCGTGGCGCGAATACGGACTCAAGATCCTCGGAATGATCGAGGGCAAGGGCGTCGACGCGGAATCGCTGTATCTGCGTATGGACGACTTCCCGGCGCGTCTTGTCATCGTTCCGAACGACACGGACCGTCTGCTCGTCTCGGGTTGGGAAACCGCGAATGCCGCTGAGCTGCAGGATATCCGTGACAGGTTGTCGGCAGCCGGTGTTCCGTTCAAGGAAGGCACGGCGGAGCAGCTCAAGGACCGTCGCGTCGTCGAGATGATCGCGTTCGAGGACACCTCGGGCAACTCCCTCGAGGTGTTCCACGGAGCTGCTCTCGAACACCGCCGGATCGTGAGCCCGTACGGGCACAGGTTCGTGACGGGCGAGCAGGGCCTCGGCCACGTCGTGCTCACCACCGATGACGACGATGCTTCGCTGCGGTTCTACCGCGACGTACTCGGATTCAAGCTTCGCGACTCGATGCGTCTGCCTCCGCAGATGGTCGGCCGGCCCGCGGACGGCGACCCGGCGTGGCTGAGGTTCCTCGGCTGCAACCCGCGTCACCACAGCTTGGCGTTCCTGCCGTTGCCCAACCCGACGGGCATCGTGCACCTGATGCTCGAAGTGGAGAACTCCGACGACGTCGGACTGTGCCTCGACCGGGCACTGCGCAAGAAGGTCAAGATGTCGGCGACTCTCGGTCGCCACGTCAACGACGAGATGCTCTCGTTCTACATGAAGACTCCAGGCGGGTTCGACATCGAATTCGGTTGTGAGGGGCTAGAGGTCGAGGACGAAAACTGGATCGCGAGGGAAAGCACGGCCGTGAGCCTGTGGGGTCACGACTTCACGGTGGGAATGAAGCCGTGAGTTCGCCCGACGCGTCGGTGAGTGCGGAGCAGGCGATCGATCCACGCCAGTTCCGCACGGTTCTCGGGCAATTCTGCACGGGTATCACCATCATCACGACAGTCGACGACGGTGAGCCGGTCGGGTTCGCGTGTCAGTCTTTCGCTGCCCTGTCACTCGACCCGCCTTTGGTGTTGTTCTGCCCCACCAAGGGTTCTCGGTCGTGGGCGGCAATCGAGCGGACCGGGAAGTTCGCCGTCAACGTGTTGGCGGAGGAACAGCAGGCGGTGTGTGCTCGTTTCGGGTCGCGTGAGCCGGACAAGTTCGCGGGTATCGATTGGACGCCATCACCGTTGGGGTCACCAATCATCGACAAGTCGCTCGCCCACATCGACTGCACGGTGGAAACCGTCCACGACGGCGGTGATCACTACGTCGTCTTCGGACGTGTGTCGTCGATGAGTGAGATCAAGACCGAACGCCCGCTGCTGTTCTATCGCGGGCAGTACACGGGCATCGAGCCGGACAAGACTGTTCCGGCTACCTGGCGTGACGATCTGGAAGCGTTCCTGACGACCACGACAGAAGATACCTGGCTGTAGTGGCAACCCCGTGAGTGGTTAAGGAGTCCAGGGGCTCCTTAACCACTCACGGGGCCGGAGGCCCTACAGAGAAAAACAGGTATGACAGAAGTCGTCACCGAACGGCGTCAGCAGGATGCTACGACGCACTATCTTGTTGGATCGTCCGGCTCGCTTGACCGCCTCGATCACCGACGGCTGGACCTCGACCACCTGGTACCGGTCGGCCTCGACGGGCTCTCGTGAGAACGCCACCAAACCGAGCCGATGCAGGTTGTTCAGGTACGCGCTGATGCGGTCCAGATGGCGACATCCCGCCAGTTCTCCGATCATCGACAGCCCCTCGTCGATCATCTCCGAGCCGACGCCGAACGGCCGCGCCGTACGTACGTCCACGCTCGGTTGCGCACCTGAAGTGGCCAGCAACCGAAGAATTCGAGCTTCGTCCGGCGCGATCTCGTCGAGGATCCGGTCGTAGGCCGGGTGCAGATCGTCGCGATCGGTCACGTCCGCGGAACGGTCCAGCAACCTGTCGCCGCGTGCCCGCAGCGCCGCGAGAGTGGCCTCGACGCTCTGTTTGCGATTGGTACGAGTTGCCATTGCTGCCCGTAGGTTCTCGGTCCGCGAGCCGTCTCCGTTGGAGTTCTCGGCCCGACGTTCGGATTGAACATTGGCCGATTCAGCGGCCTCTGCCGCGGCTTCGGCGGCAGCCTGAACGATCTGCCGCGTCGCCTCCTTCGCCGTTCCGAAAGCCCAACCCGTCAGCTTGATCGACGTGAGCGTTGTCGTGGCAGTCAGCCCGACAAGGCTGCGGATCAGACGCTTTTCGACGGATTCGACCGGCGCGATGTCCGCAGCCCAGTCGTACGATTCCGCTTCGACGATCAGGCGATGGTCGTGCTCACTCATACTCATACTCCGACTCATACTCCGAATATTGCGAGGTGCAGGAAACCGGCAAACGAGCCCAGCACGGCCCCGTGTACGAACAACAGCCACTCGTCCTGTTTGACGGCTGAGCGTAGTAGTTCACTGAAATCTTCCGGTGAAAGGATGCTCATGCGTTCGGTGACGAAGACACGAATCTTCTCCGACTGGCTCTCGGCGAACTCCGCGTCCTCGAAGACCCTTGGGTACAGATCGAGCACTTCGGTGGTGGCCAGGCCGGGCAGACGCTTGTAGCTCTGCGAACCGACGGTCATCTTGACCACCGACTTTGCCCAGCCGGCGGCGTCGTCGACGGATTCGCGCAGTACCTGATCGAGCATCCGCCGCGTTCGGTCCGAGCGGGGACCTTCGAGGAGTTCGGTGCCGATGTTCTCGAGCGTCACGACGTGATCGGCCAGGGTTTTTGCGTACCCGGCGATGATCTCGGTGCGGCGTTTCAGGAAAAGTCCCTGCCGCCACGGCACCCAACGGCTGGGGGTGATCGGTTCGAAGATCATCGTGATGCCGAGGTAGTTCACGATGTACCCGATGATCACGCCACCGATGGGAAGCACCCACCACTGCGGAACCAGATGGAGGATTCCGACGAGCACGAAGCCCATCGGGAACCCGAAGTAGAAGCCGAAGTTCTGCATGAACCTGAGCTCTTTGTTGCCCATCGTGCGGAAGATGTCGTTGAGCAGTTTGGGGTGCGAGGAGAGGTAGCGGATCACCATCAGCTTCGCGTCGATGAACTCGTCGATGTCCTCTTCGATGCGGTCGGTGATCATGCGCACGCTGGCTGGCAGATCGTCCTCCACCTTGCGGAAGACGGCCTCCTTCACCGACGTCGGAAGGTTGTGCCAGAGCTGAGGATTCTCGGCAGTCATGATTCTGGTGACCACGCCGCGCACTTCACTGCGGGAGATGTTCACCAAGTGCTCGGCGATGCTGTCCGGGTCCAGGACGCGATAGAAATCGGCGATGCTGCCGACTTTCGCGAGGGATTTGTCGACGGCGATCGACGCCATCTTCTCCGCCCGCGAGGGGACGATGCCTTGCCAACCGAATCTGCCGTCGCTGGTGATCGCGGGGATCACCTGGACGCGTCGGGGGAGGAACGGGAAGAGCAGTTTGAGGCCGGGCACTTTGATCCCGTGGAAGTTGATCGGCGCAAACAGCATCAGGACGCCCGACCAATTGGTGATGTACCCGATGATTCCGGTGAACAAAGGAATGGTGATCAACTGTTCGAGCAAGTGGTCCGGCACCGTCGCACATCCTCCTCATATCCGAGAACCTCACGTTCGGACATGATTGCCGAAACTTCGCTCTTCGTGGGTGTTTCGTTGGCTACTGCTGCGCCTTCCCAGTTGCGTCAGCATAGAGGCCCGACAATTCGGGCTGTAGGTGGGTAGGAAGTTGATGTAACCTCACGTACATGGTCAGTATTGCGCACAACACGACGACGCCGGTTCTCTTCCGGCGCATCGTTTAGCAACTGCTGACCGAACCCTTTCAGCCCCGGGAGTTATCGCCCCGGGGCTTTCCTGTTTCGTCGCTCCGCGTGCGTCTCCCCTTGAACGATTTGGAGAGCTCTCATGAGCGTTGACCACCGCGAACTCGGGCGCGACCTGGAGTTTTTCGCCACCACCCCCATAGTCGGAGCCGGCCTTCCACTCTGGTTGCCGGACGGCGCCGTCATCAGGAACGAACTCGAAAAGTTCGTCGCCGAACAAGCAGCGCGCTCCGGTTGTCAGGGTGTCTATACCCCGGTTATGGCGAAGAAAGAGTTGTACGAGAGATCTGGTCATTGGTCCAAGTTCTCGGAAGACATGTTCCCTGAAATGAAGATAGGCGGAGAGTCATTTCTCCTTCGTCCGGCTAACTGTCCTCATCACGCTCAGGTATTCGCCGCTCGCGGTCGTAGTTATCGCGAGCTACCTTTCCGCGTTCGTGAACTCGGCCCGATGTTCCGTAGTGAACTCTCCGGAGTTCTCAGCGGATTGAGTCGAGTCCGACAGATCAATCTCGACGACGCACATGTCTTCTGTAGTCGTGAACAAGTGCAAGCGGAAGTGATCGTCGCGCTCGACGCGATCGAGCGCTGCTACTCGACTCTGGGGATTGCCGAACGGGGGTACCGACTCTCGATCAGAGGGGGAGAGGGGCAGTACCTCGGCACCGACGAGCAGTGGGTGGACGCCGAGGATCACCTTCGCGGGGCGCTGAATGCACGCTCGATCGAGTACGTGGAAGCGAAGGGGGAGGCAGCGTTCTACGGTCCCAAGATCGACGTCCAGGTGCGAGATGCGCACGGCCGCGAGGAAACACTTTCGACCGTGCAACTCGACTTCAATCAACCGGCGCGGTTCGACCTCGAGTACACCGCTGAGGACGGATCCAAGGCTCGCCCCGTCATGATCCATCGGGGCTTGCTCGGGTCGATGGAACGCATGACTGCGCTTTTGATCGAAAGGTTCGAAGGGCGGATGCCGCCGTGGCTGGCACCCAACCAAGTCTCGATTCTGCCCGTCGGCGACCGGCACCAGGTTGAGGCCGAGCGTTTGCGGGCCGATCTCGAGGCTCGCGATGTTCGAGTGGCGATCGCGCCTGACGGATCGTTGGGACGTCGCATCCGCGAGGCACGCACTCACCGTGACCCGTACATCGCGGTGATCGGGGATAACGAGGTGCACGGCGGCACCGTCGACGTTCTGGTCCCCGCGCGTGGTGGGCGGGCGGTCGTCGATGCGAGTGTGTTTGTCGCTCAGGTGGTCTCGGGCATCGAAGAGCGTGCCCTGCTTCCGGCAGGCTTCTAGCCGACGGGTAGTTCGTGGAGCGCGCGCACCAGTGGCGCGAGTTCGGGCGTTTTGCACGCCTCGTCGAGTGCGGCCTCGAGGGTGGCGTCGTGCGTCGGCCGTGCGCTTTCGAGAAGCTCGCGGCCGGCCGGCGTCAGTTCGGTGTAGATGCCTCGACGGTCGTCGGCGCACAGGATGCGCGTCAGTAGTCCTCGATCTTCGAGTCGATTGACCAAGCGCGTCGTGGCGCTGCTGCTCAGTGCGGCAGCGCGAGCCAACTGGGCCATACGCATGTGCCAGCCGTCCTGGCGGCTCAAAGCGTCGAGCACGGTGTATTCGACGACGGACAGTTTGTGCTCACGCTGGAGCGCGCGTTCCAGTTCGGTGTCGAGGGCGCCGTGCAGTGCTGCGAGCGTGCGCCACCCTTGCGAACGGATTTCGACTGCGTCGTCGGCGATCCCCATGTGATTCTCCTTGTCCGTTTCCTGCGACTCCAGGTTACCAGCTTGCGCATGTAGCGCGCGCGTGCAACTATTTATAGCGCGCCTGCAACTACTGCACACGCCCGCTAACGGCTTACGCGTAAATCTGTGAAAGGAACATCGAGATGCCATTGGGTCTCATTGCCCTCGCTATGGGCGGGTTCGGGATCGGCCTCACCGAATTTGTCATCATGGGCCTCCTGCCCGAGGTCTCGGCTGATTTCGAGGTCACCGAGTCCGTCGCGGGCTACCTGATCTCGGGCTACGCACTGTCGGTGGCGATCGGCGCGATCCTCCTGACCGCTGCCGTCACCCGCTTCGAGCGCAAGAAGGTCCTTCTCTCGCTCATGGTGCTGTTCATCATCGGCAACCTGATGTCTGCGCTCGCGCCCTCCTACGAGGTCATGATGGGCGGACGCATCGTCGCGGCACTGTGCCACGGTGCGTTCTTCGGGATCGGTTCGGTGGTTGCCGCCGACATGGTCGCGCCCAACAAGCGTGCCGGCGCCATCGCGATGATGTTCGCGGGCCTGACCATCGCCAACGTTCTCGGCGTTCCGTTCGGCACTCTGCTGGGCCAGCAACTCGGATGGCGCTCGACCTTCTGGGCCATCACCGTCATCGGCGTCATCGCCCTGATCGGAATTGCAGCACTCGTCCCGACGACGCCCGCCAGCACGACCGGTGGCGGATTGCGCGGAGAGTTGGGGGCATTCCGCAACAAGCAGGTATGGCTCTCGATCGTCATCACCATCCTCGGCTACGGCGGAATGTTCGGAGCGTTCACCTACATCGCCTTCACCCTCACCGAGGTGACCGGCTTCGCGACGTCCAGCGTTCCGTGGCTGCTCATCCTCTTCGGCTCGGGCCTGTTCGTCGGCAACTTCCTCGGCGCCAAGGCGGCCGACCGCTCGTTGACGAAGTCGCTGGTCTGGATTCTCGCGATCCTGACCGTCGTTCTGATCGTGTTCGCCGCCACCGCCGAGAGCAAGGTCATGACCGTGATCTCGCTGTTCTTCATGGGTGCCTTCGGTTTTGCGACGGTCCCTGGCCTGCAGATGCGGATCATGAACTACGCGTCGGCCGCACCGACCATGGCGTCGGGGGCAAATATTGCCGCCTTCAACGTCGGCAACGCGCTCGGTGCATGGCTGGGCGGAATCACCATCGCCGCGGGACTCGGCTTCACCTCCCCGATCTGGATGGGGGCGGCGGTCACCGTCGCCGGTCTGCTGGTCCTGATCGTCGCGGCGAAGATCGACCGCCCGGCAGCGTCAGAGCAGTCGACGACGAGCACCTCGCTGCACCCGACCGCCGCCTGAACCTGACCACTGCGCTCTGATCCCATCGCGTGAACGTATCGCTCCCCTTGTCCAACAAGGGGAGCGATACGTTCACGCGGGTCAGGTGAGGCGGAATTCGGCGGTCACCCCGGAGAACGGCGAAATCGCGCCGCTACCCCGAGCCTTCGACGCACCGAAGTGTTGGACTCGATACGTACCCGCCGGAGTATCGGCCGGAACATCCCACGTGATGCGAACGACGGAACCGTTGCTCCCGACCCGGCGCCAGTGCAGTTTGGTGGACCAGTCGTTGTCGTCGGCGACCCGTGTCCAGGATCCGCCGGTATTTCGCTGGATCTCGTAGAAGGTCCCGTTTCGGTGAGTGTCGTTCTTGGGGTGGCCGGTGACGAACTCGACGGCAACCTGCGCACCCGGTGAGCCGTTGCCGGGCTGGACGGTCGCATCGCCGAATTGTGTTCCCGGCAAGGGCTCGTCGAAGTCGACGCCAGGTCCGAAGCTGGGTTGGAACCCGGACAGGTCGGCCGGCGCGGGGCCGCGAGGAGGTTCGGTGCCGTCGCGCATCGCGGCTGCGAGAGCGGCGTACCCCTGTTGATAGGCCGGCAGTGTGTAACGGCCGAACATCGTCGAGCCGCCCTCGTACTGCTGCGAATCGTATTCCTGTGGCGTGGTGCAGTAGCTCGAGTACGAGTTCGCGTAGCCCTGGAAGATGACGTTCTCGAGCGGAACTCCAAGCTCCTCGGCGACGGTTCGACGCACTCGTAATCCGGAGACGATGGTGAATTCCGCAGGGCCACCGACGATGTAGAACTGGCCGATCCGCAGGATCTGGATCTTCAGTACGTTCGGCACCCATCCGCCCGGTGGCAACAGGCCGACCGGAACGACTACGAGCTTGGGGGCCTGTGCATCCTGAAGCCATTGAGGCACAG
Organism: Rhodococcus sp. AQ5-07; assembly: GCF_009707305.1. Lineage (NCBI taxonomy): Bacteria > Bacillati > Actinomycetota > Actinomycetes > Mycobacteriales > Nocardiaceae > Rhodococcus > Rhodococcus sp. AQ5-07. The sequence goes on from NZ_CP046099.1 coordinate 5,678,448, forward strand.
GAGCATCCATGCCGCCCAAGGCGTCGATCATGGGGTTTCGGGTGCCCTCGGGGAAGATCGGAATTGCCGGCCCGTCCTCGACGCTTCCGGCGCTCATTGCCGCACCGATCGCTGCCGGTGCAGTGCGGTGCTCGCGCCCGTCCGGGGTGAATCTTCCGCTCACCACCTGATTTGCCATGTCCAGGTACATGATCCGACTGTCGACACCACCAGTGACGGTTTCGGAGGCCGAGCCGAAGGCAGTTTGAGCCGCCGCAACCTGGCGCAGCCCGATGATGCGTGCATTCTCGAATTCGTCCTCGGTCGGTCCGCGTCCGGGCTCGAGGAAGAGGTTCGGTGACATGTCGCCGCTGTTGGTCTGCGGAAAAGCGGCAATGAAGCTGGTGTCGCCGTCGAGGTAACGCACACCCCGGTCGTCGTGCTCCCAGAAGTACGCCGCGGCGCCCTTGTTGTCCCCGGAGATGAGATGGTTCTCGTTCGTGAGCGAGGCGCAGTGGGTAGCGAACCAGTTGATCGCCCCGATGTCCTTGCTGCCCCGACTGATCCGCATGACACGCATGTGGTGATCGTTGCCACCGGGGTAGTAGGCCTTGTCCTCTTCGGGATTGAGGTCGAACGCCACTCGCGATCGGTTGACGCTGGCATCGGTGAGATCGGACCGCCCGAAACGGGCGGAGCCCGGCGCCAGGTTCTCGTGGGCAGCGCTGATCGCCTCGACCATGCCGTTGACCTCGGCTTCGAACACCTGCAGTTCGAAGCCGAGAACTGCGAGGTTGTACGCGTAGTTGTGCGAGGCCCCACCACATGCCGCGTGTGAATGGATGGCCGTCAACATGACGTTGCGTTCGGTGTAGATATCGCCGAATTTCCCAGCCAGCCGGCGTAGGACCTCGTCGTGAACGGACTGGAAGATCATGCAGTTGTCGACGCACACGTAGGCGACCCGTGACCCGCCGGACTCGAAGATGAAGGCGCGTGCGCGCATTCGCTGGTGCAGGCCTTCGGCGCGTTGGTCGAAGCTCGAGTAGCCCATCATGCCGACCTCGGCGACCGGTCCGGTCACATCGGAGATCCCGACACCCACCTGCAACGACGACGACTTGTCGGTACGTGCGGGTGAAACGGTGCGTGCCGGCGAAGCTGCGACGGCCTGGTTCGTCGACAGAGCGGCGAGCGCAGGTGCGGCGGCAGCGCCTGCCAGTACGGTGCGTCGGGTGATCTGCACGAGTGTCCTTTCGGGCGGTCTGACGCGAGTTGGTCAACCGTCCAGGAGTGTAGCCCGAGTCACACGTGACCGAAAGGGGTGCCGTCGGCTGACACTCAGATCGTTGTCGCCTCCCCGAACGTCATCGCCAGGTTTTTGATGGTCGTGGTCATCAGGGCCCGGCGGGGGAGTCCCAGTTTCCGAAGCTCCGCCGCCATCGGGTGACTACCCAGCTGAACCTCTGCTCCACCAGGGCGCGATTTGACGCCGGTCGGCGCCATGTCCCACGACGTGCACCTGGTTGCGCCGTCGAGATGCGAGTACGCGGCCAACGACATGTTGGCTCCGCCGCCAGGCACGCTGACGCCGGACTTCACACTCAACTGTGTGATGAGTTTGCCGTCGCGCGAGACGGATCCGCGCTTGACCGAGCCGACGTGCTCGGTGTCGAACTCGGCGAGCACCTTCGGGAATCCCCAGATTTCCCGGCCGGCGGCCTTGGTGAACTCTCCGTCCACCGGCAACTCGTGAATGAGTGCCCCTGCAGTTCCGGCAGCGAGCGAACGTAGATCTCCCAGCACCGAGGTTTCGGGAGGCGCAGTGTGGCTACGCACCATGTACGTCACCCCGAATTCGTTGTACGGCCCCAGATCCCCATCGATGTAGTCGACAAAAACCAGGCCGCACAGCGCCCGGCCGGGACGGTACTGGAGCGCGGTCAAGCCGGTGTAATCGATGATCGACTGCGCCGTTGCGCTGGGTACCGAGTACAACGCCATGAAGGCCGACGCGGTGCGAACTTCGACGGGCATCTCGACCTTCTTGCCCAGAATCGTGTAGCTCATGGCGCGACCACCCCGCGGAGTCCGTCGGATCCGTAGACGGGTTCGAGCATCGAGCGGAAATCCGGTCCGCGGCGCAGCATTTGGCCTCCGTCGACGTTGATGATCTGCCCGGTGATCCAGGTGGATTGCGGTCCGAGTAGGAAGGAAGCGAGTCCGGCGACGTCCTCGACCTCGCCGACGCGTTCGAGCGGAGTGTTGGCCAGGTAGTCGTCCAGGATCGGGCCACCGTCGGTGATGAGCGCGACCAGATCCGTTCGGGTCAGACCCGGCCGGATCGCATTGACACGAATGTTGCTGGCGCCCAGTTCGTCTGCCGCCAATTGCACCAGGTGGTCGACGCCGGACTTCGAGACGCCGTACGCGCCGAACCAGCGATGTGTGTTGCTGCTGGCGATCGACGAGATCGCGACGATGGATCCACCGCCTCCTGCCACCAGCGCCCGGGCGCCGTGCTTGATCGTCAGCATGGTCCCCGTGACGTTGAGGTCGACGGTGCGGCGCCACGCGTCGACGTCGAGTTGCGTGACCGGTGCGATGGTTTCGTTCCCGCCGGCGCAGGCCACGACTCCGTCGAGCTTTCCGGTGACGGAGACCGCCGCGGCAACAGCGGCGACGACGTCTGCCTCGATCGTGACGTCGGTAGGGGAGACGCTGACCGATCCTTCCGGACTCGACTGCCGGATCGATTCGGCGGCAGCTTCGAGTTTCTCCTTGTTGCGTCCGCAGATCGTGACGTGAGCGCCAGACGCAACCAGCGAACGAGCGATGCCCAGACCGATGCCACTACCGCCGCCGGTCACCAGTATCGATGTGCCGGTGAAAGTGGGTATGCCCGCTGAGGCGGTGTCGTCGTCCATGTGTGTCTCCTGGTCGTTGCTCCGGCGGGCTCGCGTGCTGATTCTGGAGGTTTTCCGGTTCGGCTTCGGTGAAAACGCCCCACGCTATATAGGAACAGGTTCTACTTATTGTGGCAAGGGTTGTGCGAGAGGTGGAGTGATGGCTACCAGACCGACCTTCGATTTGATCGACGGACGCTTCTACAGCGGAGACCTCGGGAATGTGCGCGACGCATACGCCTGGATGCGTGATCACGAGCCCGTGTACCGAGACGACGCCAACGGAATCACCGCGGCCGCGAGCTACGACGCCGTCGTCGCAGCCGAGCGGGATCCCGAACTGTTCTCCAACGCCGGCGGCATCCGCCCCGAAACGGGTCCGTTGCCGCAGATGATCGACATGGACGACCCGCAGCACCTCACGCGTCGACGCTTGGTCAACGCGGGTTTCACACGTAAGAAGGTCGAAGCCAAGGCCGGCCGTATCCGGGAGATCTGCGATCAACTGATCGACGCCGTCTGTGAGAAAGGAGAAGCCGACTTCGTCGCAGACCTGGCCGCACCACTTCCCATGGCCGTCATCGGCGACATGTTGGGTGTCCGTCCCGAGGAACGCGCGTTGTTTCTGCGGTGGTCGGATGATCTGGTGAAGGCATTGGGAAGCAACGCTTCCCAGGAGCAACTGCAGGCCATGATGGCTGCGTATGTCGACTTCACCGCGTACATGATGCGAACCATTGCCGAGCGGAGGAGCGAGCCGGCCGACGATTTGGTGAGCACATTGATTCACAGTGCGGTCGACGGCGAGGCCCTCTCCGATCAGGAAATCGTCAACGAGTCCCTACTGATACTCATCGGCGGTGACGAGACCACACGGCACGTCCTGAGCGGCGGCATGGAGCAGCTGCTGCGCCATCCGGACCAGCATCGAGCGCTGGCCGACGATCCCGATGCCATTCCCTTGGCAATGGAGGAGATGTTGCGGTGGTCCTCGCCGATCAAGAACATGGCTCGAACTCTGACCCGTGATACCGATTTCTTCGGTGCGCAACTGAAGGCGGGTGAGAAGATGCTGCTGCTCTTCGAATCGGCAAATTTCGACGAGTCCGTGTTCCTGAACGCCGAACGGTTCGATATCGGCCGCACACCGAATCCACACGTGGCCTTCGGCTTCGGAACGCATTTCTGTCTGGGTAATCAGCTGGCCAGGCTCGAGGGACGGATCATGTTCGAGCAACTCTTCGCCAGGCTGCCGGGAATGGCACTTGCCACCGACGCGCCGTTGCAGCAGCGTGCCGCCAACTTCGTGTCCGGTCTCGAATCGATGCCGGTGCGGTTTACCGCTTCGGCGCCGTCAGCCGGGTAGTTGGCAGTTGGGAGGCGCAGCATCTTCGGAGAGGGCGCTGCCCGCCGGATTGACGTAGACGACCTCGAGTACCAATGGTGTTGTCTGCGAGTTGTTTCCGATGTGCACATGATCTGAACCGCTCGGTTCGATCAAAGTATTTCCGGCGCTGTAGATCCCGTCGACGGAGCAATCGGATCGGTAGTGGCTCAACGTGCCCTGCGCGATCAGTGCGTAGAGCGTCCCGTCGTGGAAGTGCCAACCGGTGGAACCGCCGGGGTCGATGGTGATCTGACGCAGGATGTAGTCCTTGCCGTCGAAAGTCACCTGCCCGAGGATTTCACCGTGTACTCCCGTGCTCGGTGTTGCCGACGCATTGATCGGCGTCAGAGACAGCCCGATCGCTGCGGACACTGCAAGCAGAACCTGATGGCGTTTACGCATGAGCGGCCCTCCCAGACGGATGTGCTCCTGAGTGTCCTCCGACAGTGTCCGATTTATCCCGGTTTTCGTGGATCTTGCAGGGTGAAGGCAGAGGTATGCCCTTGAGAGGCGGTTACGCTCGTGTCATGCAGCAAGTCGCGACGAGGCGCCGGAGCCAGCCGCCGCCTGCGCGCTTCATGTTCGAGGCATTGATCGATCCGTACCGCCAGCCCGCCCGGCACTGGCTGGAACTTCTCGAGAGCGAGATCGCACCGGAGATCGTCAGGGCTGAAGAACCGGGGCTGGTGATCTGGTCGTCGATCTGGCCGGACCGCCCCGACGCCGTCATCCGATTCGACATCGAGGCGGTCGGAAACGGCACGATGCTGCGTTGGACGCTTTTCCTCGAAGATCCGATACCGTCCGAGGCGGAGGTCGTGCGGATGCGAAAGCGGCTCAACACCTTGATAAATGCGAATCTCAGGTTCAACTTCGGCCAATAGTTCGCCAAAAGCGGGAACTCTGTGGGCGCCCGTCCCGCCTACCTGCAATTGCGATACGGCATGGACAAAGCCGCCGGCACCGAAAAGGTGTCCAGCGGCTTCACAGCGTCGGTGCTCGTCTTGCGCCTCTCGGCAAGTGGCCGCTCGAATCGGCATTTCTTTCGGTGGTATCCGGGGCAAAGAACTTCAGCACCGATGGCCTGTCGAGATGCAGCGAAGATTGGCGGGACGTGCGCCGCCACTTTGGTGGGCTTCGGGCGAGTCTCCGAAGCCCGCCAAAGTAGTTGCTTCGGCTCCAATAGCTTCTGAAAACTCAGACCGCAGGATCGGAGCGGCGCCGGTGAGGATTCGCGGTGTGAGCAGAGTAAGTAACGATGCGCTGGCCGACCCGTGCGGCCATGAGAGTGGAGACGCCGCTGGGCAGTAGCGGGTCATAGCCGGTGAGTTCGGCGATGCGGGAGAGCCGGTAGGTAACTGTGTTGCGATGGATGAACAGTGCCTGGGCGGAGACGTTGTGGTTGAACTCGCTGTCGATGAACGCATCGAGCGTCTCCAGCAGCGCAGGATGATCGGCAAGGGGATCGAGTAACGCTGCCAGAGCCGTCAGCGTGGGTCCGCCCGCAGCCACGGAATACTCGAATATCATGCGATTTCGGGTGCAGACCGTTTCAGCCCGGCCGAGGGCGCGGGCGGTCTCGGCGACGGTCCGTGCTTCGGCATAGGCCCCGGGGATGTCCGCCCGCGTAAGTGCGGTCGCGACCCCAATCCAGAATTCAGACTGAATGGCACTGTTGGACAGTACGATTCGGCTGGCTAACGCCGACGCCGGATCGCGTTCGTCGCCCGGGCGCAGGGGGACGAGCGCGATCCAACCGCCGTTGTCGCGGTAGAGGAAGGTGCCCGGGAGCAGCCCGAGCCGGTCGCGGAGGGCGGTGAGGGTGCCGGGCGCCGGTTGACCGAGTCGTACCGCGGCAACGATGAACGATTCCGCGATGGGGATCTCGGGTGCGCCCGTCCATCCGCTGACCTCGCGTCCAGCGAGCAGGTCGGCGGCGATCTCGCCTTGGCGTTCCAGGATGTCCCAGCGTGGCTGCCGGCTGTCCTCGATCAGGGTGGTGGCGATGTGTGTGACCACCAGATTGAGGTAGTTGGTCAGGCACAGCCCGAGTTTGGGCAATAGCGGGTACTCATCTGGTTCGAGGGCCAGGATGGACTCGCTCCATAGGAATGCGGTGCCGACCCGGTAGTTGGTCAGAATCTCCTCGAGGGACATGCCGTCACGGATCAGTCGCAACGCTCGTTCGACGATCGGGCGGGTGTCTTCCCTGGTCAGTTCGTGTTCCATGACGAGTGACCGGAAGAACAATGCGATGTTGAGCTGCACGCTGGGCACGAAGTCTGCGTCCAGCATGGAGTGCGGCAGCAGGTCGTCGGTCTTTAGAGTGGTGGCCAAGCCGGCCGCCCGGGCGTGCGCCCGGGCGATCACGTGCTGCCATTGCTCGTCGTGCGCGGGCCCGGGTTCGGGGGAATGCGCCATATTGCCTCCTCAGTCACTGGTACCCACGACCAATTCGCTCAAGCTCCTGGGAAGCCTGCGGGCAGAGGGGCGGGGGACCCGAGATTGAACTTCGGACCTGGGGACAAGCCGCGCAGTACGGCGCTGGTCCACGCTACCGCCGGAGCCCAACCGGTGACGGCATTGAGTCCGTGCTCGGGCAACGGTACGGTGATGAACCGCATGTCGGCACCGCTGTCCCAGTACTTGTTCACTGTCGGCAGCACTGTCGAGGGTGGCACGATCTCGTCCCAGATGCCGTGCCACCACAGGATCGGGCTGTCCGGGATGTGCTTGCCGAGACTGTTTTCTTCGAGCACTTGCATGACCGCAGGTTCGGTGTCCAACGATTTACCTGGCTTGAAATATGCGCTGAGTGGGCGGTAAGCCCCTGAGGGCGCGATGGTGATGACACAGCGAGATTGGAAATCGCGCAGCAATTGCTGGCCTTCCTCGGTGAGCAATTCCTCAGGCCGGAACACGTCCGGGTATTCCCGTGCCAAGGCTACGAACCCGAGCCACATGGTGAAATTTCCGGCTCCCGCGAGTCCGGGGTGCGGCTGCACTGCATATCGTGCGATGCCGGTGAGGCTGCCTGGGGTGGCGCCCGCGGCCGTGCCCAGCAGCCGTACGTCGGGCGCGTAGGTCGCACGCAGTTCGGCAGCGCGCATCGATCCCGAGCCGCCACCGGAGTATCCGTACAACGCGATGCCGGGATCGGCCAGGCCCAGCCCCTCATCGTTCTTCACCGCGCGCAGGCTGTCCAGCACCATCTTGCCCTCGGCATAGGTGTTGAACGTGTTGAACTTGCCGTCGAAGTCGGGGACGTTGATGGCGAAGCCCTGCGCCAGCCAACCGGCCACGAGCGGGGACTCCTTCATCGTGCCGACCTGCAAGGTGTGCGACGGATTGCAGGACGAATCGGTGGAGTCGATGGCCTCCTGGAACGAGACCACCGGCCGGGTACTTCCCTGCCACGGAATGCCTGGCACGATGACCGTCGTGGCTGTCACGATCGGATTGTCGTGGACATCGTTGGATCGGAAGAGTAGTTGCTTGGTGTAGACGGGAACCGGAATACCGACCAACCGGGTCTGCACCTCCCGAGTGCGCACAATCTGACCAGGTGCATAGGACGCGAGGTCCTCCGGATCGTTGTACCAGGGGTCTTCCGAGGGGGTCGGAATCGGCAGCTGATCGTAGAGTTGCGGTTCGGACGGCAGTTGTGGGAGCTGGTTCTGGTCCGGAGGAAATACGATATCGGTGGGATCACCCGCCGCAGTATTCGCACCGACCAGCACAGCTACCGCGGATATCATTGCCACAGTCGAGTGTCGCAACCACGTCTTACTCATTTAGCCTCCAGCGTCATCGCCATGAGGTGAAAGCCTCCAGGCGTCTGGAACAAGAACACCGCATGACGCGGTGTGAAATCTTCGGCACGATCCCAGCGGTGATTGCAATTATTAGTGCATGTGCACAATCGAATCGGCTGCGCTTCATCTGACTGGACAGGAATTGCTGGCGGGACGCTCCAGGAAGGACGCGATGCGCGTAGGCCCCGGTATCGAGTAGGGCAATCTACGGTCCCCTGGGGGGAAATGCTGGGAACCGATGTTCTATTCGTAGCCACATCGTTTCCCTCTTCGCAGCGAATACTTTCGGTGAAAACGTATGCCGGTGGGAACTTTCCCGGCAGGGTAAACGTAGAGTAAAGAACAAGGCTTCTTTCGCATCGACAGAGAGACCCATGGACAGCCACAGACCCAGGCCGGACACACCCCACTACGTGAACGCATGTGATGGCGAGGTGTCCGGCTCATGATGATCGCCCTGACACTGCTGCTCGGTGTGCTGGTCGTTCTGCTGATCACCGCAGTGACCGGCTACTTCGTTGCCCAAGAGTTCGCCTACATGGCCGTGGACCGATCCCGGCTCAATTCACTCGCCCAGGCCGGCGATTTGGGGGCGCAGCGGGCTCTGGCGGTGACGCGACGCACCTCGTTCATGCTTTCCGGCGCCCAGCTGGGCATCACCGTCACCGGTCTGCTCGTCGGTTACGTCGCCGAACCTCTCATCGGTGAATCGCTGGGAACGATCTTCGGTGGCATCGGCATTCCCACCGCCGTCGGGCTCGCGATCGGTGCCGTGCTGGCTTTGCTGTTCTCCACTCTGGTCCAGATGCTCTTCGGTGAGCTCTTTCCGAAGAACCTGGCCATCGCCCGTCCCGAACCGGTGGCCCGGTGGCTAGCTCGCTCGACCACCCTCTATCTGAAACTGTTCGGCTGGCTGATCTGGATCTTCGACCAAGCGTCGAACCTGCTACTTCGTGCCCTGAAGATCGAGCCGGTGCACGACGTCGAACACTCCGCCTCCGCCCGCGACCTCGAGCACATCGTCGCCGAATCCCGCGAAACTGGGACTCTGCCGCCCGAGTTGTCGACGATGCTCGATCGTATTCTCGATTTCCCCACTCGTCCGGTGGAGCACGCGATGATCCCGCGCACCCATGTCGACACCGTCCGCGCTGACGACTCCCTCGACCACGTCATCACTCTCATGGGGCGAGGGCACTCCAGATATCCCGTCGTGGGAGCAGATTCCGAGGACATCGTCGGCGTCATCCACCTCCAGGATGTTCTCGGCCTGACACCGACCACTGATCTGACCGTGCGCGCACTCACCCGCTCCGCCCTGATCTTCCCGACCACACTTCCCCTGCCGAAGGCCCTGGCCGAACTCACCGACAGCAAGAACCAACTCGCTTGCGTCATCGACGAATACGGTGGATTCGCCGGAATTATCACCCTCGAGGACATCGCCGAAGAACTCGTCGGCGAAATCACCGACGAACACGACCCCGATCTGCCACTCGAACTACCCAGCGAGGACGGATCGTGGACCGTCGACGGTGGCGTGCACCTCGACGAGATCGAACGCACCATCGGACACGACCTCCCGAGCGGTGACTACGAGACGATCGCCGGCTTCACCATCGCTCATCATGGCGAACTTCCGGCCGAAGGGACCCGAATCCGCGTCGAATTGCCACCTGATCCCGCCGACCTGATTTCCGACGGCGAACAACCCCGACATTCACTGGTCATCGATGTCCTGTCCGTCGAGCGGCACGTCCCGGCATCACTACGACTACGCCTCGACCCCACCGAGATGGCCGGGACTGAAGCCGCGGAGGAGAACCGATGAGCAATCCCTGGATCGTCATTGCGATCACCGTCGGCCTCATCGCATTGAGCGCCTTCTTCGTCGCCGTCGAATTCGCCCTCATTTCCGCCAAACGGCACCGCCTCGAAGACGCCGCCCCCAACAGCCGCTCCGCCCGAGCCGCTCTGCGCAGCGCCTCCGAGCTGACCGTGCTCCTCGCCGGCTCCCAACTCGGCATCACCGTCTGCACCCTCGCACTCGGCGCGATCACCAAACCCGCCGTCCACCACTGGCTCACCCCTGCCTTCTCGAATTGGGGTATGCCGCTGTGGATCGCCGACGTCGCCGGTTTCGTTCTCGCGCTGATCATCGTGACTTTCCTGCATCTGGTCGTCGGTGAAATGGCACCGAAATCCTGGGCGATCGCCCACCCCGAGAAATCCGCCACACTGCTCGCCATCCCGATGCGCGGATTCATGTGGATCACCCGGCCTCTACTGCAATCGCTGAACTCGATGGCCAACTGGCTTCTGGTCAAAGTCGGTGTGCAACCGGTCGATCACGTCGGCAGCGGCCAGGACCCCGACGCCTTGCGGCACCTGGTCGAGCACTCCACCAACGTCGGAGCCCTCGACGCCGGATACTCCGCGCAACTCTCCGGCGCCCTCGACATGCAGACCCTGACCGTCCGCGATCTGCTTCCGAGCAACAAAGCTCCGACCTCCGTCACCACATCCGCGACCATGAACCACGTTCGATCGGTATCGAAACAATCAGGGCACCTACGAATCCTCGTTCGCGACAACGGTGTTCCTCTCGGGATCGTGCACGTTCGCGACACCCTGCTCCAACCCGACCACACCCGCGCCGAGGACATCATGCGACCGGCGTTCACCCTTGCGCCCGATACCCCCGTCCACCTCGCACTCGCCTCGATGAGGGAGAGCCGAAATCACCTCGCCGTAGTCACAGACGAACGAACAACGGTCGGCATCATCACTCTCTCCGATGTTCTCTCGCGATTGTTCCCGCGGTCCGAACCAGCAATCTGACCCGGGCTTGGGCACGACGATCAGATCTCAGGTTGCTCGAAGCGATGCTCGAAAGGAACGACCAGATCGTCGTGCCCAACGACCGGTGTTCAGATCAACTCCGGATTCTCGGCGTACACCTCTTCGAGGATCGACATGTCGAACAGTTGGTCCGCCGTAATCTCCAGCCCCGCTTTCGACAGTGCCGCGATGTTCTGTTCGATCAGTTGGGGTGTCATCGTGAACAACCCGTTGGCTTTGGTATCTGCCGACACCACAAGATCGTTCTGTGCGGTGGCTTCCTTGATCTGCTCTTCGAGTTCCAGGTTCTGGTCCTTGCCGTAGACCTCGACGGCAAGCCGCGCCGACTCTGCCGGATCAGCGACCGCGTCCTTCCAACCCTGGATCTCGGCCTTCAGGAATGCCTTGAGCTTGTCCCTCTCGTTGTCGATGGTGGACTGGAGAACCGTGAACGATTCGGCGACCAACGGCAGGTTGTAGTCCGCGAAGAGGAAGTGGGCGTTGGGGAAACCTTTGGCGGCCAGTGTGATCGGCTCGTTGGTCACGTAGGAGACCCAGCCGTCCACCTCGCCGTTTGCCAGGGGGCTCGGATCGAACTGCGCGGGCACGATCGTCATCTGGCTTTCGGTCAGGCCGTTTGCTGCCAGGAGAGCTCCGAAGACGAGCTGATTGGAATCCTGGACGCCGATCTTCTTGCCGATCATGTCCTGCGGTGAGTTGATCGGTGCCGCAGCGGAACTGACAATCGCAAACGGATTCTTCTGGAACGTGGCCCCGACGATCTTTGCCTCCAGTCCGTCGAGCACAGCGGGGGCTGTGAGCTGCGGTGCGGACATTCCGATCCACACCTTGCCTGTGTCCAAGCCGGCTTCGACGCCGGTGCCGGCTGCGCCACCTGCCACCAGGTCTACATTCCCGAACCCGGCATCCTTGTAGTACCCCTTGTCGAGAGCGAAGTACTCGCCGGCGAACTCGATGTTCTTGATCCAGGACAGCTGCACTGCAACTGTTCCGAATTCGGAACCGTCGTCCGCGGTTCCGCCACTCGAACTGCTGGAATCACTGCTACACGCGAGCAATGACGCACTACCGGCGACTGCAATGCCGGTCAGCGCGGAGTAGCGGAAGAAGGCCCTGCGGTCCAGTTGGCGGACGGGCTTGAATGGCGTCATGAATCGGAACACTAGGGCCAGTCGGTTTCGTTCAGTTTGCTTGGGAGAGAGAGTTTGTTGAGGTCGTGTTAACAGATGTCACGACTTGCCCGCCGAAGGACCGAAACGAGACAGAGCGATGCTTTCGAAGATCCCGACGACGGCGTAGAGGACGATCGACACCACGGTGATCACCACGATAGATGCCCACAATTCGTTGTACTGGTAGCGCGGTATGGCTTTGATCATGCTCGAACCCAAACCTTGACCGCTACCGAGCCATTCGCCGATCAGTGCTCCGATCAAAGCGCCGGGCACTGACACCCTAGCGGCGGCGAACACCGCCGGAAGTGCGGACGGTACGGACACCATTCGCAATGCGGTCCAACGACTCCCGCCGTACGCAGCGATGAGGTCTTGTGCCTGAGTTGGAGCGGCGCGCAGACCGACCATGATCATGACGAGGGCCGGGAAGAACACCACTATCGCAACCATGACCGTCACACCCACGATTCCGCGGCCGAATATCAGGACGATGATCGGGGTCATCGCAACGAGAGGAACAGATCGTAGAAGCATTGCAACGGGCATGAAAGTCTGTTCGACAGTGCGGGAAACGACGAAGATCGATGCCACCACGAGCGCGGCAGTCATTCCGACGGCAAAGCCGACACCGGCGTCGCGCAGAGTGATGAACAGGTTGTCGATGATGCCCGAACGAGCGTCGGCGGACTTAGGGCCGGAGAACAGGTACTCCCAGACGTCGGCCGGCGTCTTTCCCACACGCGGGCCGACCTGGGGGAAGGCGTTGAGGAAGACCACCCAGATGACAAGCAACAGCGCCGAGGCGATGGCAATCGGAGCGAGGAATCTCAATGTTCCTCGTACCGCGGTCATTTCTGTGCTCCCGGAGCGCTCGTCCACGGGGTGACGAGCCGGGCGATCGCTGCGACGACGGCGTATCCCAGGCCGGCGAGCAAGGCGGCGGCGATGGCCATTCCCCACGTTCGCGGGACGTTGTACGACGTCTGAGCGGCCGTGAGTGCGACGCCGATCCCGCTGTCCACCCCGCCGAGATACTCTCCGAGGATGGCACCGAGTACAGCCGAGGGTGCAGCAATCTTGAGGGCGGCAAAGGTACTCGGAAGTGCGCTCACCAGTTGAACTTTGGTGAACTTCTGCCAACGCCCACCGCCGTAGGCGGCAACGAGATCGAGGCTCGTCTTGTCTGCCGATCTCAGGCCAGCGAGTGTGCCGACCATCGTGGTGAAGAAGCAGTACATCGCGGCGAGAAAGATCGTGGGGGTCCGGCCGCCGAAGACGACCAGGATGATTGGGCCAAGCGCCAACAGCGGTGTGCAGTAGCTCAGGATCGCCAATTGTGTGGCCAATCCCTCGATGGGCGGAATGAGGACGACAAGCACGGCAAGCGTGATCGCCAGCAGATTTCCCCAGAGAAAGCCCTGCAGCGCACCGGAAGCCGTGACGGTGAAATTGGGTCCGTACAGCGACCAACCGTCGTCGAACATCGTCGAGACAACCACCCACGGCGTCGGAATCGTGGCTCCCGCAACACCGGCCGCCGCCAGAATCCACCAGAGAACGATCAGTCCGCAGATGCCGACTGCACCGCCGAACCACGTTGGACGCTTCAATCGGATCCGGCGCGGTACAGATTGCTGCGCCGCCGCGGTCGCGACGTTCTCGATATCGGTAATTGTCATGCGACGCCTGCTTTTCCGAAGAGCAGTCCGGAGAGGTAGTCGTGGATCTCGTGGAACTCGGGTGTACGCATCATCTCGGGAGTACGCGGGCGCGGCAGGTCGATCGGCACGACTTCGAGGACGCGTCCGGGCCTCGGCGTCATGACGGCAACGACGTCGGAGAGGAACACGGCTTCGGCGATTCCGTGAGTCACCATCAACGTGGTCGCCGGTTTCTCGGTCCAGATCCTGAGCAATTCGATGTTGAGCCGTTGGCGGGTCATGTCGTCCAGTGCGCCGAAGGGTTCGTCGAGTAGCAGGACACTCGGCTTGACCACGAGCGATCGTGCGATCGACACGCGCTGACGCATACCGCCGGACAATTGAGCGGGCTTGGCCTTCTCGAATCCTTCGAGGCCGACGAGAGCGATCAGGTCGGCGATCTGGTCGGGGTCGGGATCGATGCCGGCAACCTGAAGCGGCAGTTTGATGTTGGAGGTCACCGTCCGCCACGGCAGCAAAGCCGAATCCTGGAAGGCGATTCCGAGTTCGCGGCGCTTGCGTAACTCGGCGGGCGACTGTCCGTTGACAAGTGCTGTTCCCGACGTCGGAGTGTCGAGGCCCGCAAGGATGCGGAGAACGGTGGACTTCCCGCATCCGGACGGCCCGAGCAGAGACAGAAAGGAGCCTTCGCTGGTTTGAAGGGACACGTCGGTCAGCGCGGTCACCGACCGACGACCCATCTCGAAGGTCTTGCCGAGGCCGGAGATGTCGAGACCGGTTCCAGCGGGGCGAGGTGTGGTGACGGGACTGGTCATTCCCGCACAGTACGAACGTCCGGTTGCGGTCATGTTGCCTGCGCGTCACCGCTGCGTGAGGCTGGTTCGGCGTCTCCTGTCACAGCGCCGTGGTGAGATGGACGTCTGGACGGAGTGAGGGGAGCGAAGATTGCTGAAGTTGTACCGGGCCGAGCGTTCGGACACCTTGGTCTCGGCGTTGGCCACGCTCCTCCGTACACCGCTGTCGGATCCATTCGCCCGGGAAACTGTTGCGGTGCCGGCCAAGGGCGTCGAGCGTTGGCTCAATCAGCGGCTGTCCTCCCAGCTAGGCACGTCCGGACCGTCAGCAGTGGACGGAATTTCTGCGAACATCGCGTTTCCTTCACCCGCACGCCTGGTCGCGGAGTCCGTGGCCGCGGTCAGTGGAATCACGGCTGACGACGACCCATGGTCGCCGACGCGATTGGTGTGGACGGTTCTCGACGTGATCGACGAGTCCCTCGGCGAGCCCTGGTGCGGAGTCCTGGCGAAACATCTCGAAGGCCATCGTGAAGGTCG
Source organism: Rhodococcus sp. AQ5-07 (assembly GCF_009707305.1). Lineage (NCBI taxonomy): Bacteria > Bacillati > Actinomycetota > Actinomycetes > Mycobacteriales > Nocardiaceae > Rhodococcus > Rhodococcus sp. AQ5-07. Next base: position 5,693,567 of record NZ_CP046099.1, read on the forward strand.
ACGGTTTGCCTCCGCCACACATGTCACCGAACTCTTCCGCAGTTATGCCGCGCAACGACCACAGATGCTGATCGACTGGGCCGCCGGGCGGTTGACCGACGGACACGGATTGGCGCTGTCGGAGGATTTCGAATGGCAGGCACGTCTGTGGTGCATCGTCGCGGACAAGATCGACGTTCCGGGGCCCGCAGAGCGACTGGGGCAAGTGAGCCGCGCGCTGGTCGAGGACCCGGCCTTGGTCGACCTACCGGAACGTCTGTCGGTCTTCGGGCCGACCCGGCTGCCGGTCGATCAGCGAATGATCTTGAGCGCACTCAGTGCGAATCGGGACGTGCACATCTGGCTCCCGCATCCCAGCCCCGCGCTGTGGACCAAGATGAGCTCGCGCATACCGCCTCGAAGTGAGAGCACGATCCGACGTTCGGAAGACGGGTCAGCGCTGATATCCGCCAATCCGTTGCTGTCGAGTCTTGCTCGCGACGTTCGTGAACTTCAGATCAGCCTCGGTGCCGCCGAGTTCGAGTCGGTGCATCTTCCCGAACCAGCCGGCCCGAAATCCCTCCTGGCGACGGTCAAAGCCGATGTCATCGCAGATCGTGCTCCCAGCGTCTCAGCGGAACCGGATGGGACAGTTCAGGTCCACGCTTGCCACGGGCCGGCACGGCAGGTCGAGGTGCTCCGCGAATGCCTGCTCCGATTGTTCGAGGACGACCCGACATTGCAGCCGCGCGACGTACTCGTGATGTGCCCGGACGTCGAAACGTACGCACCCTTGGTTCGTGCTGCATTCGGGCAAGGCGTCCATGGCCACCCGGGGCATCTTCTTCGAGTAAGGCTGGCAGACCGCGGATTACGTCAGACCAATCCTGTCCTGGCCGTTCTCGGCTCTCTCCTCGACTTGGCCGACGGCCGGGCCACAGCCAGTGAGGTTCTCGACCTGGCAGCGGCCGAGCCTGTCCGCACACGTTTTTCGTGGGGCGATGACGAATTGGAAAGACTGCGGGAATGGACGACGGAAGCGGGTGCTCGCTGGGGAATCGGTAGTCGGCAGCGTGCCACGTTCGGTCTCGACGCATTTCCGCAGAACACCTTCAACACCGCCATGGACCGAATCTTGTTGGGGGTCAGCGCGGACGAATCGGAAAATGCCTGGCTGGATCTCGCGCTACCACTCGATGACGTGGACGGCACAGACATCGACCTGACTGGACGTTTCGCAGAGTTCGTCGATCGCCTGGCCGTCTCGCTTCGCGATCTTGCCGGCCCACATTCGCCGGCCGAATGGCTTCGTGTGCTGATGCGGGCCCTGGATCTGCTGACCGACACTGCGCCCGCCGATTCCTGGCAGAGTGCGGGGGCCCACCGCGAACTGGTAGCTGCTGTCGAATTCGGCGGAGAGACGGTGTTACGTCTGGCCGATGTTCGCGCGATGCTCTCGCGCAGCCTCGCTGGCAGACCTACGCGGGCCAACTTCCGAACCGGCGAACTGACGGTGTGCACGATGGTTCCGATGCGTTCGGTGCCGCATCGCGTGGTCGTGCTGATCGGGCTCGACGACGAGGTGTTCCCTCGAACCGGTGGAGTCGACGGCGACGACATCTTGTCCCGTGATCCCGTTGTGGGGGAGCGTGATCTGCGCAGTGAAGACCGGCAACTGCTTCTCGATGCCGCGATGTCTGCGGGTGAGCATCTGATTCTGTTGTATACCGGTGCCGATCCGGTCACCGGTGTCGTCAGACCACCGGCGATCCCCCTCAGTGGCCTCCTCGACGTACTCAGTGCGACGGTGGGCCCGGAAGCGATCAACGGGGTGCTGACTCGACACCCGTTGCAGTCGTTCGACAATCGAAACTTCTCGCCGGATCAGCCGTTCAGCTTCGACACGGCAGCGCTGGCCGGTGCCAGGGCTGCTGCCGGAACACCGATCGAATTGCCGACAGTCTTGTCGGCCAAGCTACTCGAGGTGCATCCGAAGGAAGTGAACCTTGCCGACCTGGTGAACTTCCTCGTACACCCCGCCCGTGGTTTTCTGCGCCAACGCCTCGGCGTCCGGGTACCGGAACTCGACGACGACATCGCGGATTCGCTGGCAACCGAGCTCGATCCACTGTCCACCTGGGCTCTGGGTGACCGAATGCTTCTCTCGCGCTTGGCTGGACGCAGCTCGGCGGATTTCCGTGCAGCCGAGTGGCGCCGTGGTACTTTGCCGCCCTACAACCTGGGCGCCTCGGTTCTGGGCAACGTCGAGTGGGTGGTAGACCAACTTGCCGGTCTTGCATTGCCACACCTCGAGGGCGACTCCGAGGCTGTCGACGTCGACATCGACCTCGGTGACGGGCATCGTCTCACCGGAACGGTAACCGGTGTGCACGGCAATTCAGTGGTGCGGGCGTCGTATTCCTCACTGGCGCCTAAACATCGGATGACGGCCTGGATCAACCTGCTCGCCTTGAAAGCACACGGCCGACCCGGTGCGCTCGATGCAGTCTCCATCGGACGGGGCCGGGGAAAGATAGCAGCGGCACGGTCGGTGCTCGATGCGCCAGGCAATGCGGCCGAGATCCTGCAGCAACTGGTGGACCTACGCGAGCGGGGGCTGCAGCGTCCGTTGCCGATGTGGGCCGCTACTTCAGCCGAATACGCGCGTCGACGCTTTGGTGGCGAGTCGGTCGACGATGCGACAAACGGTGCGGACACCCAGTGGACCGGGCAGTACGGCGAGATGATCGATCCGAGCAACGCTTACGTTTTCGGAGAAGCTCGAACACTGGCGGAGTTGGCTGCGGATCCGCCGTCGGACGACGAATTCGTCTGGGCCGAGGAACCGACTCGATTCGGAGTTCTCGCCCGACGACTGTGGGATCCGTTGCTGACCAACGAAAGAGCGGAGTAACCCGTGGACTTCGACCTTTTGGGGCCACTACCGACCGGCACCACGGTGTTGGAAGCGAGCGCCGGAACTGGCAAGACCTACGCGATCGTCGGACTCGCAACCCGTTGTGTTGCCGAAGGTCTCGCTGACATTTCGCAAGTTCTGCTGGTGACATTCAGCCGGGCCGCCACTCAGGAACTTCGTGAGCGTGCCAGGGAGAGGTTCGCCGGAGTGTCCGCCGCTCTGGTCGACCCGGAGGCGGCGAGGCGGTCGGATGATGATCTGGTGGCGTACCTCGCCACAGCTGACGACGAGGAGATCGGCGTGCGGCGTCGTCGACTCCTGCGCGCTCTCGCGGAGTTCGACGCCGGCACCATCACGACCACCCACAGTTTCTGTCAGAGGATGCTCGACGGACTCGGCATCGCCGGGGAACGCGAACCGGACACAACTTTTGTGGAGTCGGTCGACGACCTGATCAGTGAGGTCGTCTCGGATTTGTACGTCAGCCGCTACAGCCGGACGGACTCGTCTCCACCGTTTTCCACGAAGGACGCGCTGGCCATTGCCCGAATCGCAGTCGGCGATGGCCAGGCAATTCTCGAACCCGACGGCGAGGAGGAGACCGCTCCCGGTCAGCGCGTCCTGTTCGCGGCGGCTGCTCGTCTCGAGGTCGAACGACGTAAGCGGACCAAAGGAATTCGCGACTTCAACGATCTGCTGACGCTGTTGCACGGTGTATTGACGGATCCGGAATACGGCCCCGTCGCGTGCCGTCGGGTGCGCGAAAAGTTCAAGGTCGTGCTGATCGACGAGTTCCAGGACACCGATCCGTTGCAGTGGGACATTCTGCGGTTGGCCTTCCACGGTCACACCACCCTGGTCCTGGTCGGTGATCCCAAACAAGCCATCTATGCGTTCCGCGGGGCAGAAGTCCTGAGTTATCTCGATGCGGTCAATCAGGCGGATGCGCACCAGGAGTTGACCACCAATTGGCGCAGCGATCCAGGGTTGTTGGCGGCACTCGAACACCTCTACGGCGGCGCCGCACTGGGTAACGAGGGCATCGTCGCGCATCCAGTAGAGGCTTCGCACAAGAAGTCTCGGTTGTCCGGCCCGGTGCCGATGCGTGTACGCCATCTGCCGCGTACCGGAGCCGGACCGCTCAATCGTTCGGGATTTCCGGCCGTAGGCAGACTTCGCAGTCGCGTCGCGGACGATGTAGCAGCAGACGTGGTCGGACTGCTGGGCAGCGATGCACGCTTGGCAGTCGACGGTGATCCGCGCCCGGTCGAGCCGGGAGACGTCGCGGTATTGGTGCGCACCCACAAACAGGTGGCGATGATTCGCGACGCCCTCGATGCCGTCGGTGTACCGTCCGTATTGACCGGCGGTTCCAGTGTTTTCGCGACACCCAGCGCAACACAGTGGCTGTGGCTGCTGCAGGCGATCGAGCAGCCACACCGGTCCGATCGCGTCCAGTTGACCGCCCTCTCTCCGATTTTCGGGCGCACCGCCGAAGAATTGGACCTCGACGGCGACAACGTCGTCGCGGAACTCGCGGGTCAACTGCGCTCATACTCCGGGTTGTTCGCACGCGTCGGGTTCGCGGCCGTGTTCGAAAGAATCTCCGCCGAAACGAATCTGGAGAAGCGTGTACTCGCGGCCCCGTCCGGCGAACGAGATTTCACCGATCTGCGACACGTCGCACAACTTCTCGGCCGCGTCGCCACCGAGGAAGCGTTCGGGTTGAGCGCACTGGTTCGCTGGCTTTCCGACCGGATCAAGGACCCGACGTCCGGGAGTGCCACCGACAGAAGCCGTCGCCTCGACAGTGATGCTGCCGCTGTACAAATCGCAACCGTGCACGCCACCAAAGGGCTCGAATTCCCGATCGTCTACGTCCCGTTCAGTTGGGAGAGCGTGGGCGGCTTCAACTCTCCGACGCAGTTGTTGCACGATCCGGATGGGCGCCGCATCCTCGACGTCGGTGGGCAGGAAGGCCCGGGGCACAACGCCAGAAAGACTGTTGCGGAGGCTGAAGAAGCGGGCGAAGAACTGCGGCTGCTGTACGTGGCGCTGACCCGAGCGCAGTGCCAACTCGTGCTCTGGTGGGCGCCAAGCTACGGGACCTCACGCTCGCCACTGCACCGGTTGATGCTCGGACGTGCACCCGGAATCGCCGAACCTGCTCGGGTAGTGAAGGTGCTCGACGACGGTACAACCGCAGCACGACTCGCGACGTGGCCGGCAGCAGCTTCCGACGTGATCTCGGTGGAACCAGTAGGTCCACATCCACCGTCGCCCGTCCAGTGGTCCGGTGCGGCCGCAGACGTGACCGAACTGGCCGCGGCGCGTTTCGATCGAGACCTGGACACTCTCTGGCGTCGTACGTCGTACTCGGCACTGACCGCCGGAGCGCACCACGCGGTCACGAGCACCGACAGTGAGGTAGAGGATCCCGAAAAGGACGACGAGCCGGAGGATTCCGTAGACGTCGGGACCGTCACCCCCTCGCCGCTGGAGGCGTTGCCTTCACCGATGAACGGTCTTCCGGCGGGCGCCGCATTCGGCACGCTGGTGCATGAAGTGCTCGAGGTGGTGGACACTGCTGCTTCAGACCTGAGAGCGGAACTCCGTATACGCTGCGCGGAGGCGGTCTCGGTTCGGGCGGCCGAGGTCGACTCCGAAGCACTCGCGGATGCGTTGTTGCTGGTGATGCAGACTCCACTGGGATTCGGAACCTTGGCCACGATCGCGCCGAAAGATCGTCTTCCCGAACTCGATTTCGAACTCCCGCTGGCCGGTGGCGACGATCCGGTGTCGATGAGTGTCACACTTCGCGGAGTGTCGGAACTGTTGAGGCGCCACCTTCTCCCGGAGGACATTCTGGCGTCGTACGCCGACCATCTTGACCGTGTCGAGACGTCACCGATGCGCGGGTTCCTGACGGGCAGTATCGACGCCGTCTTGCGGATCCCGGGCCCGTCGTTCGTGATCGTCGACTACAAGACAAATCGGCTGGGCCGCGGTGATCTGACGGCTGCCAACTACACGCGTGAACTCATGGCGACGGAGATGATGCGCTCGCACTATCCCTTGCAGGCACTGCTGTATTCGGTTGCGCTGCATAGGTATCTGCGGTGGCGACTGCCCGACTACGATCCGCATCGCCATCTCGGAGGTGCGCAGTATCAATTCGTGCGTGGGATGCTCGGCCCGGACAGTCCGCCGGAATGTGGTGTATTCGAATGGAAACCGCCTGCTCAGCTGACGGTTGAACTATCGGATCTGCTGGCCGGTCTTGATGCGTCCCACACAGTAGGGGAGAAGATTCGATGACCGAGGCGCAATTGGCGCAGCGCGCCAAAGGGATCGTGCGAATCTTCAACGAAGCCGGGGTTCTGGTTGCCGCCGATGTTCATGTCGCGACGAGAGTGTGCAGCCTGGGCGGTGAACCCTCGGAAGAAGTGATGCTGGCCGCAGCGTTGGCAGTTCGGGCCGTGCGATCAGGTTCGGTGTGCCTCGATCTACGACGGATGCGTGATGTGAGCGTCGACAATGCGACGGAAGACGAACTCACGTCGTTGCCGTGGCCCGAACCGTCGGAGATCGTTGCCGCCCTTCGGCTGAGCCCTCTGGTGATCGGCGGCAACGCCGGACCACTCAGACCACTCCGGTTGGTCGACACGGACGACGGTGAGCTTCTCTACCTCGATCGGTACTTTCTGCAGGAGCAGACGATTCGGCGAGTGCTCGACGAGCGTGCGTCCACGTGGCCGCCCGCCGACCTGAAAGCGGTCCGAACGCGCCTGGATTCGCTGTTCGTAGACGAGAACGGGCCGACCACCAGCCCTGATCGTCAACGGATAGCCGCTGCTCTCGCCGCGACACAGTGGACGACGGTCATCGCCGGTGGGCCCGGAACCGGCAAAACCCATACGGTCGCACGTATTCTCGCTCTCCTGTCGGAGGAACTGGGTTCGAATGCTCGCATCGGGCTGGCCGCACCGACGGGTAAGGCCGCAGCACGGCTGCAAGAGTCCGTACGTGAGCAGACGGCGAGCCTTGGCCTTCCCGAAGAACTCGCGGCGATGACCCTGCACCGGCTACTCGGTTGGCAGCGGGGGAGTTCGAGCCGCTTCAAATACAATGCGACCAACAGACTTCCCTACGATGTTGTCGTCGTCGACGAGACGTCGATGGTCTCCCTCACCTTGATGGCGCGCCTGCTCGAGGCCGTTCGCCCCGATGCCCGTCTGCTGCTCGTCGGCGATCCCGATCAGTTGACCTCCGTCGACGCCGGCGCTGTTCTTGCTGACCTTGTCGCCCGCCCGGTAGAAGTCAGTGGAAATCCGGCGCTGACACAGTTGGTGGGTGACGATCTCACGGCCACTGGTTCCGAAGAGGCGCTGAGTGCGGATGAGCAGGATCGTCTGCGGGGCGGGATCATTCAACTCTCACGTGGGCGCCGCTTCGACGGAACCATTGCATCTTTGGCCAGAGCAGTACGCGCTGGAGATTCCGCTGAGGTTCTGCGTATCCTGCGTAGTGGCGATCCCGCCGTCTCCTTCCATTCTCCCGAGGATGTTGACGCATTACGCGCCGATATCGTTGCGAGTTCAGAGGTGGTGACGGCGTCGGCCGAGGAGGGTGATGCGATCGGCGCCCTGAAAGGCCTGGAATCGCACCGCCTTCTGTGCGCGCACCGTGACGGACCGTACGGTGTCGGGCGGTGGGCGCAGCAGGCGATGGAGTGGGTCGGAACGGCATCAGGGCAATTCCTGGACCCGACGAGGTGGTATCCGGGCCAACCCCTGTTGGTGACGGCCAACGACTACGAGGCCAAGATCTACAACGGGGACGCCGGGGTGATCGTGCAGCGTGAGGATGGCGTTCCTATTGCCGCATTCCAGCGGGGGAGTGATGCGTTTCTGATTCACCCGAGCCAACTCTCGTCGGTGCAGACCGTTTACGCGATGACGATTCACCGGAGCCAGGGCAGCCAGTACGACACGGTATCGGTGATGCTGCCGGCCGAAGCGTCGTCACTACTGACCCGGGAGTTGTTGTACACGGCGATCACTCGCGCCAGAAACCATGTGAGGGTAATCGGCACGGAGGATTCCGTGAGGGCGGGAGTTCAGCGACAGGTGCTCAGGGCAAGTGGGCTGCGTCGGGAGATCCGTCCGTATGACGGGCCGTGAAAGTCGGATGTTGCGGATTCTCTTGGTCATTCGTTGTATACGACGAACACCTTGCGCACGGTCTCGGTGACCGTCCACGTACCCTTCCATCCGATTGGGAAGATTGCACTCGTCCCGGCAATGAGATGTACGGGATCGCCGTCGTCCTCCTCGACGGTCATGGCGCCGGAGACGATGGTGATGATCTCGCCGCGGGTGAGGAACTCCCACCGCGACTTTCCCGGTTCGCTCTCCCAGACTCCGGATTGAATGCGGCCGTCGTCACTGGTGAACTCGACATCTGCACGAGTGATGATGTCTCCGGCGAGTGGCTCTGCACTGGGTTGGCCGAGCAGTGCTTGCTGGAAGATCCCACTTGCGCTGTTCAACTCTGCGGCACGGAAGGTAATGGTCACAATTCAATCCTGACTTTCGAAACTCATGTGAATCATCGGACTTGTCGATGATGTCGTGTGTCTGCTGGGTCGGGATAGGTTCACTTGTCGCATCTTTCGGCACTTCGCTCGTACAGATGTTGAAAGTGCGATTACCCACCACTTGGCCGGGGTTGAGGGGCCCAGCTGACGCCGAAACAGGCCCGAGCCCATGACAAAACCGCCCCCGTCCGTGATTTCGAACGAGGGTGATCGGTTGTCGGGCCTTAGGTGATGGTCGTGGTCAGCGAGGTGATGAAGCGCTCGGCTGCGGCGTCGACCTCGGCGTCGGGGGTGAGCAACCTCTGCAGCAACAGTCCTCGCAGACATGCGGTTGCGATGATGCTCTGCTGCTTTGCATCCACCACTGTGAATCCTTCGCGAAGTGCTGCCGCTTCGAGGAGGTGAGCCAAGTCGTCGAGGTCGGCGGCGAAATCTTGAAATGCTTTGTGCTCGTACACCGCAAGTCCGGCCAGGTGAAAAAAGGTGCGGCTTCGATCTTCATGCTCGGCGTTCGAGTAGAAACTCCAGATCGCCCTGCACAGGGCCGCGAACCCGAGATCTTTGCCCATCGCGGCGATGACGAGGTTGTCACGGCGGCGCGCTTCCGACAGTACGGCGCTGAGGAGACCAGGTCGTGATCCGAAGTGATAGGTCAGAAGCGTGTGGTGCACGCCGAGTCGCTCCGCTACTTGGCGCATCGACAGCTTCGGACTTGGGCCGGTTTCACCGAACTCGTCGAACAGTGCCTGTAACAGTCGCTCTCGACCCTCCCCAACCGGCGATCTCACGCTACCTCCATTGACGGGTTCACCACTGTTGAGTACGGTACCGCATATCGAATTCACCAGTGTTTAGGAGAGTGGTTTCTAATGCTCGGGAGGTCCCTTTGACTGACGTATGGTTTGCCGGCGGCATGGTCGCGGATGGATCGGGTACCGACCCGGTCGAAGTCGACGTGTGCGTGAGCGGCGGCATTGTCACAGCGATCGGACAGGCGCCGTCGGGTTCGACGACAGTTGACTTGGACGGCATGCTTCTGACTCCGGGGCTGATCGATGCTCATGTCCACCTGGGTATTTCGAGTCCGATCCGAAGGCAATTCGGGTTTGAGCTCTCGGCAGCCGAACTGGCTGCGGGCATCTTCGCCACCGCGGGCCATGCCCTCGACGCGGGCTTCACCACGGTGCGAGACGTCGGTGGCATCGACGGCGGAGTCGTCGACGTTATTGCGAGCGGCAAGGTGCGTGGTCCGCGTGTCCTCTCGTGTGGTCCTGTGCAGTGCCAGACCGGTGGACACGGCTACTACGGGGCCGCATGGGAGCCGACCGAGCTGTGGAACATGCACCACATTCCAGGGCTCTGCGCCTTGTCCTTGATGTCGGGTAATGCCGACGAGCTACGACGCAACGTGCGCGAATCGTTCCGCCGAGGCGCAACATTTCTGAAACTGTGCGTCACCGGCGGTGTCGTCGGAGGCCATGACAGCCTCACCGACACACAGTTCACCGTCGAGGAAATCTCCGTGGCAGTGGAAGAAGCAGCGTCGCGCGGCACCTACGTCACGGTCCACGCGCACAACAATGCGGGCATTCGCAACGCAGTGCGGGCGGGAGTGCGGTGCGTGGAACACGGCACCGACATCGACGCGGAGACTGCCCAGTTGATGCGCGAGCACGACGTGGCTCTGGTCCCCACCTTCGCCGTGGTGGAGCAGTTGACGGACACCGAAAGCATGGACCTGGACCCGGCAATACGAGAGCGTGCAGCCGGAGTGCGTCAACGCATGGCCAGAGCGCTCGAGGCCTCTCGCGCAGCAGGCCTGAGGATCGGCCTGGGCTCGGACCTCATCGGGCCGCACCAAAAGCGCCGAGGTGAGGAGTTGCGCTTGCGCGCGGAGTTGGAGTCGCCGATGCATGCACTCGTTTCGGCCACCAGCGTCAATGCCGACATTCTCGGTATCGGGGAAACCGTCGGGACTATCCGCGTCGGTATGCAGGCGGACATGGTTGCCTGGCAGCAAGACCCACTCCGAGACGCAAAGGTGTTCGCCGATCCGGACATGGCTGCTCTCGTCGTGAAGTCCGGCAATATCGTCAAGGGAGGCGTTCGATGAGCGCAATGCTGCACGGATGTTTTGCAGACACGGAGTACTTCGAAATAACGGCGAAGTCGGGGCACATCTACGGCGTCTGGGTGACCACACCCCCCGGCTACGCGGACTCCACGGATCCCTTACCGCTGATCTACGTGATGGACGGCAACTGGGCTGTAGGTCTTACCGCCCCGCTCATCGTCACGCAGGCAGACCCGTACCTGACGGTCGCCCCGTACATCCAGGTCAGTGTCGGATATGCCGGTGAGGAAGCCGCCAACTGGGCACGGCTCCGCAACCGCGATCTCGTGCCGCCTGGGGAACCGGTAGGCGAAGAAATGATGGCTACTCTTGCCGCTGCTCGCGACTCGGGTGCAATGACCCAGGAGTACGTGGACGCCTACCTCGAGGAGCTGGCAGACACCCACGGGGACGTCTTCCTCGACTTCCTGACCAACGAACTCCACCCTCGCCTGTACTCGTCGGAGCTACGTGTCAGCGAGTCCGGGCACGGACTCTTCGGGTACTCGTACGGAGGCCTTTTCGCCCTCTACGCATGGCTGCGCGACGCGCCCCCATTCGCGACCTTCGGTGCGGGTAGTCCCGGAGTTGTGAACGCCGACAGCCAGATCCACACACTGGTCGAGGCACTGCCCGAGCGTGGCGTGGGCTCAGTTGTTCCGCAGCTGCACGTCACGCTGAACGAAGCCGAACTGACTGGACCCATTCCGATCTATCGCGGACTGTCACGCAACGTTCTCGCCGTCGTGGAGCAGTTGCATGGCAAGGGACGGTCGCAGGATGTTTCGACCGCGTTGTTGCACGAGACGCACGTAACCGGGCTGCAGGCATCGTTCCTGAGCTACTTGAAGACCTGCCATGCACGTTAGCTCTCCGTCCCGGAGGCGATGTGCCGCTGACACGTTCTAGGGCGATTTTCCGCAGACGCCGTTGAAGGAGAAGTCGGCTGTGGGTGTCCACCACGTGGTGGACACCCACAGCCGTGTCTATTCAGTTGTCGCGGCTATCGATTCTCCAAGCCGGACAAGACTTCTAACCCATGACCGTCCCGGTCGACTCGGCATTGGGTGCCCGAAGGCGGGAGAATGCGCCGAGGTCGATTTCGAGCCCGGTGTGCATCCCGACATAGGTCAGGGGATCAGCGTCGTGATCGTGTCCAGCTTCCACTTCGTCGATGATCCTGGACATGAGGCGCCCAGCGATGGGCGCATTTTTGAATTGGTTCCCGCTGGTGCCCATGGCGACGTAGAAACCTTGTCTGTCTGTCTTGTCGTAGATCGGGGTCCAGTCAGACGCTGCGTCGTACACGCCGGCAATACCTTTCGGTTGTGAAGGGACCTCCAGGGTGGGGAAACGCCTGGCGGCGCGGAAAACCTGCGCTTCGAATCGGGCAACAGTGCGATTCGGGTTTGCGGTATCAGGATCGTCGATCCACTCGAGCGGATCGCAATCCGGTTCGGTTCCGCCGACGAGGAAACCGTTTCCAGGTTCGGCTCGCATGTAGGTTCCGAGATCCAAATCGGCGATCATCGGGCCGAGGATCTCGTCGTCGTTGTACTCAGTGGGTGCGGTGATGTGATGGACTTCCTGACGCAAGGGCCGAACCGAAACCTTGAAGTCGGACCCGACATTCGAGAGCTTGTTGAACGCTCCTGACCAGGGGCCGGCGGCGTTGACGACAATCTTGGATTTCACACTTTCCCCGTCGTCGAGCCCTAGCTGCCAGGTGCCGTCAGGCAACTGCTCGACTGCCACCACACGCGTGTTGTATGCGAAAACCGCACCGTGCGAACGTGCTGCCGCAGCAAGATTCGCGGCTGCCAGTTGCGGGTCGTCGACGAACCCCGCCTGCGGTGTGTACAGCGCGCCGAGCGTGGTTTCCGCATCTGCGAAGAAGGACTCCGAGTCGACTGGCTTCGGTGGATAGAATTTACCTGCGTCGATACCGGGAATCTCTTCGACGAGTGTCGTTGCGTCCCAAAGTTGGTAGTCGATTCCGATCTTCTCGAACAGTCCAATCGTGCGCGCGTGGGGTGCGACGTCGACATCGAGCAGTGCCATCCCGCATTGCCGAAACTTCGCAAGCGCGCCGTCGACTGTCGCGTTGAGATGCTCGTTCCAGTTTTGCCAGCAATGCAGCGACTCCCAAGCCGCAGCCATGCCGTCGAATGTGGAGTAGTTGAACCGGATGACCGCACTGGATGCACTGGTCGAGCCGTAGCCCGGACCACCAGACTTGTCGATGACCAGGACTTCGTAGCCTCGAGCGGCCAGTTCGTAGGCGATGGAGCTGCCGATCACTCCAGCTCCGACCACAACTGCATCGGTCTTGTCGGTAGGCACTTTCGGCCCCTCTTTCTACTGATGGCTTCGCCGGATCGAAGCGCAGCTATTCGATCCGGCGAGCTTGGGTTCTGGTAATTCCGACGCCGTCGACTTCCTCTGGAGACCCGCATCCCGACTTCTCGGATTCGGCTCTGCCTTAATGGATTTGGTACCTGAAAGTCCAGAGGTGTCCGTCGTCCTCAACTCTCTCGTGGCGGCCATCGGAACGCTATCGACAGCTGCTCAAAAAATCACAGCCGTGACGCGTCCGTTGTCAGAAATGTTTCGTCGAGCTGCCCCGCGTGGCAGACCAGTCTTTCGATTCCGGAATCCCTCGCCACAGAATGGGAAGTGCGATCAAAGCGATGGCGGTCGCGTAGAAGGAAGGCGACAGATCGCTTCCAGTGGCGTTGACCAGTGCTGCGCACACCAGCGGCGCAGTTCCTGCAAAGAGCGCATATGCGATGTTGTAGGGGATTGCCGTGCCGGTGAATCGAGCATGCGTCGGCATCATTTCGAGGATTACGAGCAAAGCGGACGCGAGTAGGGAAAGCGCGATGACCAGAGCAGCCAGTGCAATGGCAATCGCGAAAATGTTTCCGGTGCCGATGAGCATGTAGCTGGGCACCGAAACGAAAACTGACATCACCATGCCGATTCTGACGAGAGGTCTCCGGCCGATTCGGTCGACCGTGGCGCCGAAGAAGATGAACAGCGGGACTGCGAGAACCAAAGCGCCGGTTGTCATCAGCAGCGCCACCGTGCTCGAAACGTCGGCTGAAAGAATCAGAAATGTCGGCATGTAGCCGAGCAGCATATGAGTAACGACACCGAGCGAGGCGAAATACACGAATGACGTGAGCAGAGTCCGCCAGTGATTGCGGAACAGATCTGTGAGAGGGCGGGTTGGAAGGGAATCGTTTTCTTTCATTTCCTTGAAAGCTGGAGTTTCCTCGACCGCAAGCCTCATGAACAGTCCCACCATGGCGACAACGCCTCCGATGATGAATGGCCAACGCCATCCCCCGTCGGCAAAGGACTCAGTGCCGACCAAGCTGAATGACAAGACTGTGACCGTGGCCAAGATACTGCCGACGAACGACGAAGAGCTGATAATCCCTGCGTACAAGCCTCGGCGGTGAGACGGCGCATGCTCGACGACGAAGGTTGCCGCTCCGGTGTATTCGCCGCCGGCCGAGAATCCTTGAACCAAGCGACAGAGCAGCAGCAACAGCGGTGCTGCAACACCGATCGAAGCGTAGGTCGGTAAGAGGCCGATAGCCGCTGTCGAGCAGCCCATGAGCGTAATAGCCAGGGACAGTGACCTCCGTCGGCCGAGGCGGTCACCCAGTCTTCCGAAGAATATGCCGCCGGCAGGTCTGGCCAAGAATGCGACTCCGTAAAGAGCGAAGGTGGCAAGCAGTGCGCCACTGCCGAACTCCGGAGGGAAGAACACTGTCGCGAGAACTGCGGCAGTGAAACCGTAGATCGTGAAATCGAACCATTCGACGATGTTGCCTGTCGCGCCGGCAATCAGGGCCCTACGGCGCGCCGATCGACGTCCGGGTGACGTCTCGGTTTGATGCTCTACAGGAGCATTTGCTGTGCCGGTCATGATGATTCCTCTCGGGATATGCTGAATAGCAACGGTTTTGCGACGTCACGGTGGTCGATGTCGTTCGGAGGCATGCGAAATTGAAAGAGGCCGACCGGACCCACGTTGATCTGGCGAACGGAGGTTGCGATCGATTCCGGATCAGGGACAACGCTTTCTCACGCGAGAGCGTGTCGGCTGGCTTCGGCCCACAATGCAAATCTCACGGCTGCAACGAATCTCGTCGCTGTCGTGCAACCTGTCGTTGCTGGGTATGCCTGGTCGCGGGCCGAGCGAACACGTTCCGGGTCTCATGTGCTTCGGCATGTAGCGAGCTTATGGCGCGAAAGTTAGTTGCATCACTGTCATTCGTTCAAATTGTCGCGGACGAATTTAGTCATATGTTGCAAAACGGCGAGCGTGGCTCGTACAGTTCGACCATGGCCGGAGAACTACAGCATTTGGTGGATACTACCGGGCGCCGACTGGACCGTTCCGTTGCGATCGACGATGCACAGATCCGTCTACTCGCGTACAACTCGCATGACAGTGCCGTCGATTCAGTCAGAATGAATTCCGTTCTACAGCGGAATGTTTCACGCGAGATTGTGGACTTCATCTACGCGAGTGGAGGCCGTGAAGCCCTCGATCTCTTCACTGTTCCCGTCAACGAAGAACTAGGGCTGACCCTTGGCCGGGTCGGGATGCCGATCCGGTACCGCAATGCGCTGCTGGGCTTCGTCTGGCTGTTGACTTCAGAGGGCGAAGTTGACGAGGATCAAGCCGAGGTCTTGAGGCGCACGGCTGATGCGGCGGCGATGATCCTCCACCGCGAACAGTTGCTGGACGAGTTGTCCCGAAGTCGGGAGCGGGAACTTACTCGAGACGTACTGTCTGGCGAGCGGTCGCTGCGCGAGGACGCGGCAAGCAGATTGGCTGATGAGGGCTTGATGGCTGCGGGTCCAGCAGTCGCGGTCACTATGTTGCTTCGTCCCGTGCACCGGTCGACATTGACCGAAAGAGATCGTCTGAGTGTTGCCGTCGGCGTCGATCAGCTTCGGCGGAGGCTCCCGCGGAACAGTGCAATCCAACTCGACCGCCCCGACCACAGTCTGTTGATCGTATCGGTGGCCGAACGCTCGACTCAAACCCATCTGGACTCGTTGATCGTGGCAGCCCGGGAGCGAGTCTTGTCTGAAAGTGGGCGCCAGAACATCGAATGTTGGGTTGGTATCGGTGAACCGCGAACCTCGGTTGCAGACGTGCGCGAATCCTACGAAGAGTCCAGACGCTCCGCAGATGTAGCCCAGGTCGTCAAGGTGCTCGGAAATGTTGTGCATTATCGGGATCTCGGCGTCTACGGACTTCTGGCCGAACTGTCGGAGGATCGACTCGCGAACAGTATTCACTCAGGTTTGCAGTCCTTGCTCAGCCATGAGGACTCAAAAAGTGAGGCTCTTCTCGCGACGCTGGAGAGCTTTTTGGACAATGCCGGTGACGTAAAGCGAACGTCCGAGGCGCTCTGTGTGCATCGAGGGAGCTTGTACTATCGTTTGCGGCGAATTCAGGAGATAACACGCGCAGACTTGGCAAACGGCGACGACCGGTTGGCATTGCATTTAAGTCTGAAAGTCGCGCGGTTGTTAGATCTCCGATGATCCCAACCGAGAAGGGGGGACTGCGGAAGAATCCAGCGGCTCAACGTAGTTCGGGGCTTCGATCGTCAAGCATGATGGTTCTGGGGTGGGAAAGGAAGCGCGTCGTACATCGGCCGGGGTGGGTTGGCTTGACCTACTGAGACGTTCATACGTTTGATCGGGCATCTTCTATCCTCCTGTCGGCAGATGCGGCGGAGTGCAACTTTTTCGGGCATTGAAAGTGCAGAATCGTCCAGATGAGTGTCGAGCTGCGTGAAGAACGCGCGTTTTTGCAAACCGAAATGACGACGAATTTGGTCTGAGTTCGGTCCCCCGGTACGCAGATGTTTGCGCGCAAACTGGACTATTTGTTGCCGACTGCACACAGGGGATTTCGCGTCCATCCCGTTGGCTCCCTTTACGGTTGGAGTGGATCAGATACCTGAGTCGGTGCGATTTTTACGCACCCCTTCACTGCAGGTCTGGTCTGATCTTTCCGAAATTGGAGTCGCGGAGATATATGCAGTTGTTCGAGATCGTTCCCCCGAAATTGAACAAACGCGCCAGACTGGATTGTGGCCATTGATGCTGCACGTCTAGCCATTTGCTTGCTGCTGAACTGGCTGGTCAGTACGACACGGTATCGGTGATGTTGCCGGCCTAACGCCAAACGGTGAAATGGTTCTGCCAGGAGAACGACACGTTTTTGCCGGCATTCGAGACGACGACTCCGCGTGGATCAACTTCTGGGGGAAGGGGAACCGACCACATCATCTTTCCGTCGCGAGCCCGGATCGCGTGCATGCCGGTGTAGTCGCTGAAGACGAAGTGGTCGCCATCGGTTACCCCGCTGCGAACCCAGTACGCGTCTTGCCAGGGCGTTTGCCACAACTGTCGGCCACTCTCGATGTCGAGACCCGAGATTGTGCGAGTCTCGGGAGACGTGACCAGGATTGTTTTTCCTACCACTGCGGCGATGGCGCTTCCCGTCCCGGCCATCGCGGTGTTGACGATTTGTGAACTGCGCCAAAGTTCGTCACCGGAATTCGGGTCGTAGGCGCCGTCGCCGAGAAACATCGGCAGGCCCGTCGAGGACTTACTTGGGTAGGACGACGATGAGTACGAGGGAATCGGTATCGCACGAATCGTGGATCCATTTGATGCCAAGAGGTTTTGGGTTCCTACATAACCTGATCTGCCTCCGACACTGGTGAGGAACAATCCGTTCCCGGCCGGGGCAAGCGAATCACCCTCGAATCTGAATCGTTCTGCGCCGGAATCCAGATCG
Organism: Rhodococcus sp. AQ5-07; assembly: GCF_009707305.1. Lineage (NCBI taxonomy): Bacteria > Bacillati > Actinomycetota > Actinomycetes > Mycobacteriales > Nocardiaceae > Rhodococcus > Rhodococcus sp. AQ5-07. Next base: position 5,711,019 of record NZ_CP046099.1, read on the forward strand.
TAGATTCGATAGCGGTACTGTGGGTGCCCGCCATCGCCCTGTTCCATCGCAATGACAGTGTCGGTGTGAGGGACCGTGTAGACGGCCCCGAACTTCTCACTTGGTTCGAAGGTGCGAACGAAGTTGGCCGTTAAGTTGGTTGTGTTGCCGCTGGCGAGAATTCGTGTTCGAATCGTTCCGTCCATCCTTTCGCCGGACGTGTACACGGTGTCTCCGGTGATGACGGCGCCATTGAGATCGAAGTCGGTTCCGAGGTCGGACATAAGAGTTCCGGTCGCGGTATCTACAAAGATCATCCGTCGATCGCCCCAGCACGCGATGATCGTGGATTCGTTCTGCTGACTGCACTGGCCGATGACTCCGCCGATTCGCGTTTTCCACAGCGGACTTCCGTCGTCGGGATTCACACCGACCAGTGTGACGGCACCGACTCCCTGACTCGACGAAGACTCGTCGGTCTTGGGAAGGGGATAAGCAGTCGCGGCCACCAGCACGTCACCGACTTGGTACGTGTTGCCGTAGCCGTAGTAGCTATCGAGGCCGGAAGGCATCGACAGCAGTACGTCGCCGGAGTTGTCCGTGAGCGTTCGAACATCGAGTTCCCAAGCTTGTTGCGGAGGATCGGAGAGGTCCACGTCGACAACGCCCTGCTCGACGATCGGACCGCCTATCTTCTGCTTCGGCGAGGCCGCCTCACTGGAGTCGGAGAGTGCCGATACGACGATGAACGCGATCGCCACGATCAACGCCAGTCCGAGGGCGACCAGTTTCCAGTGTTCCTTCAACCGAAGCTGCATCGAAAGACCGTAACCGATCGAGCAAACTGATCGGTTCGTTTCGCGGACGGCCGGCTCGATGCCGACCTCGAAATCGATCCCACGGCCTACCGCATCAGGGCCGGGTAGCGTTTGTCTCCGACCAAGAGACTGAGAACCGTCGCTGCGTAGTGAAAAACTCGGGGGGAAATTGCGGATCGTCCCTCGTTATGGCTCGAGCGGCGGTCAACTGGCCAGTCGCGGTGGCTCGGCGGCACGACGCCGGAGAGTGAATCAGCTCTGTACATCGACGAAACCCGAAACGGGGAATGGCGTGCCCGCTGCGGCAGATTCTTCGACGACAATCGCGACAACATCAACTGCGTTCCGGACGACTGGGACGATCCCAACTTCTATCGGTCGCTGCCCGCTGACCCCGAGGGGTTGCTTCGATGGCTCCGCGACTACACGGCGCCGCGCGGTTCGACGCCGGAAGCGATGTTCCACATCGCTATTGAAATACTGAGAGCCGGCATGATGCCGCCTGACGTCAAAGCGCAGTGGTATCGCGCGATCGCCGGAATCGATGGTGTGGAGACCGTGGGACAGACCACGCTCGACGGTCGATCCGGAATCGCACTCGGGCTCAGTGGTGTTCACGAGCGTCGCGACTTGATCATCGATCCGGGAACCGGTGAGTTCATCGGTGAACGACGGGTCGCGGGCGCAGCTCCGGAAGATCCTTGGATAGCCCCCGGCACCGTGTTGGGGACAAGTTCGATCACTGTCCGACCCGTCGACGAATTGGGATCCGAATAGGGAACGTGCTCGGTGTGACGAAGTGTGGTGGCCTCGCACACACGAGACCACCACACCGACGGCGTCAGACGTAAGGCGAGTACGCCGGGAGATCCAACTGACCGTTGCCCGACAGTCCGATCACAATCACCTCGGGTTCGGTGACGGAGCGAGCGTGAGCGATGGCGCCGGCAACCGCGTGGGTTGATTCCGGAGCCGGGATGATCCCTTCGGCGCGGGCGAAAATCAGACCGGCCTGGAGCGCGTCGTCCTGATCGACGGCAATCGCATCCATGAGTCCGAGGTTGACCGCATGCGAGACCATCGGCGACATACCGTGGTAGCGAAGGCCACCGGCATGGATCGCCGGGGGAACGAAGTCCTTACCCAGAGTGTGCATCTTGAGCAGCGGAGTCAGCCCGGCGACGTCACCGAAGTCGTAACGGTACTCGCCCTGGGTGAGGGACGGGCATGCCGAAGGCTCGCAGGCGACCAAACGAGTCTTGGTGCCTTCGCGAAGGTTTCGTCCCAGGAACGGGAAGGTGAGTCCGGCGAGGTTGGAACCGCCACCGGCGCAACCGAACACGGTGTCGGGGACGGCGTCACCGGCTTCTTCGAGCTGGACCATTGCTTCCTGACCGATCACGGTCTGGTGAAGCATGACGTGATTCAGCACGCTGCCGAGTGAGTAGTGCGTGTTCGGATCCTGCGCAGCGACCTCGACGGCCTCACTGATCGCCATACCAAGCGAGCCGGTGGTGTCGGGATGCGACTTCAACAGTGCGCGTCCGGCTTCCGTCAGGTCGGAAGGCGACGGGTGACAGATTCCGCCGTACGCCTCCATCTGGATGCGTCGGTACGGCTTCGAATCGAAGGAGGAGCGAACCTGCCACACCTCGACGTCGAGTCCGAGCAGTGCGCCCGCGAACGACAGCGACGCACCCCACTGGCCTGCGCCGGTTTCGGTGGTGAGCTTGGTGGTTCCTTCGATCGCGTTGTAGTACGCCTGCGCGACAGCAGTATTCGGCTTGTGCGAACCGACCGGGCTCACGCCTTCGTACTTGTAGTAGATGCGAGCAGGTGTGCCCAGAGCGCGCTCGAGTCGGTGCGCACGGAACAGGGGAGAGGGCCTCCACATGCCGTATATCTCGCGAACCGTCTCCGGGATCTCGATGTAGCGCTCGGTTGCGACTTCCTGCGCGATGAGGTTCATCGGGAACAGCGGCGCCAAGTCCTCAGGGCCGAGCGGCTCACGAGTGCCTGGATGCAGGTGCGGGGGAACGGGCTCGGGGAGGTCAGCCGCCAGGTTGTACCAGTGCGTCGGCACTTTCGACGGGATGGAGACGCCCAAAGGCTCGAGCGAACGGTTGAGTGGGGTGGTGGTCAACTAACTCTCCTTCGTGGATTCGGTACCTGATCTTGGCGGTCGTAGCGACGACGCGTACGGCATTTGCCGGATCGGGGATCCTGGAGAGGAGCCTGCTGGACCACCCGATATCGGTCCGGGCAGCACGCAGTTGCGGCTGACCGTCAGCGGTCGGGCCACCAGAGGTGCGCAGTGAGCAGGGTCACGAGCCGATCGTACATCGGTACTCGCACCCTGCTCACGTCGGGCGCGGCTACATTTTCGCCATCCTCCGTCGGCGCGGCTACATTTTCGCCATCCTCCGTCGGCTCAGCGGAAAATCATGCACGTCGTAGTTCCGTGCGCCACCAACTTGCCGTTCTTGTCCAAGACCTTGCCCTCTGCGGTCGCGGTACGCCCGCCCACGTGAATGACACTGCCGTGGGCTGTCAGTTCGTCACCGTCGAGAGGCACCGTGCGGATGTAGTTGAGCTTGAGTTCGAGGGTCGTGTAGCCGACGCCGGCCGGAAGCATCGTGTGCACCGCGCAGCCCATGACCGAGTCGAGCAGCGTTGCGCAGATGCCGCCGTGCACGGTGCCGAGCGGGTTGCTGAAATCGGCACGCGGGGTCAGTGCGAAGCTGACGGATCCCTCGTTGACCTCGCGCATCTCCATGCCGAGGAGGCGTCCGATGCTGGGTCGGTCGTTGACCTGCGTTCCCATCCAGCGGAGAAGTTCGAGGCCTGTCATCTGCGCCGGATCGACGGTTGCGGTTGTCTCGTCACTCATTGTTTCATCCCATCACTATGTAGGTCGTCATACATAACGTAGCGTATGAGTCGACAGGTGTACCGACGGCCGAAGGATCTGTGACATGGCAGAGCTGAGCTCACGTGATCGCATGATTCGTAGTGCGGTCGAACTGATCAGCCGCAACGGTGTCGATGCGACATCCTTCAGCGACGTCATCAAGCACAGCGGCGCGCCCCGTGGGTCGATTTACCATCACTTCCCCGGCGGCAAGACCGAGCTGATGGTCGAAGCCGTGCGCGCGGCTGGTGCGATCATCACCAGACGAATCAGCTCGGCTGCGGCCACCGGTTCCACTGCCGACGTGATCGAAGCGGTCGGAGACATCTGGCGACTCAATCTCACGCGCTCGGACTTCGCGATCGGCTGCCCGGTGATTGCCGGCGGGTTGGCACGCGCCAGTGAGCCAGAAGTCGCGGAAGTATCGGCTGAGGTCATGCTGGGATGGCAGAAGTTGATCGAATCGCAACTCGAAACTGCGGGTTATCCTGCAGTGCAAGCAAAGTCGATGGCAAACCTGACGATCACGTCGGTCGAAGGTGCAGTGGCGGTGTGCCAGACGACTCGAAGTATCGAGCCGCTCGAACAGGTCATCGCTTCACTGCAGGGGCTCTCTCGTTCTGAGGCTTGGTCCCGCTGAGCCTTCGGGGGTTGACTTCGGCCATCAAGTATCCGTAACTTCATGTAACGGCTAATTAGGCAGGAGTAGGCGATGACACATTGGTTCGACCTCGAACCGGTCGGTGTCGATTTCTTCGACACGGCACCGCATATCTTCACGTACTCGATCGACCTCGCCGCCGAACCTGATGTCGTCTGGGCCGGTCTGACCGCCGACGAGCCTTTGTCGTGGTGCCGACTGCTCACAAAAGTGCACTACACCTCGCCGCGCCCCTACGGCGTCGGCACGCGCCGAATCGCGGAGGTGGGCGGTGGCGCGATGCAGATGCGCGAAAAGTTCATCACCTGGGACGACGAAACGCGTCGGCACTCGTTTTACGTCGAACAGTCCAATGTTCCGCTGTTCCAATCCTTCGCGGAGGACTACCGCGTCGACGAGCTCGCAGTGGGTTCGAGACTGCAGTGGAATTTTGCATTCTCGCCGCGTCCGAAGCTGTCGCTCGCGGTGCGCGGCGGGCTACCGGTCAACTCACTGATCTTCTCGAGCTTCGTGCGCGATACCAAGCGGCACTTCGGTTCTGCGCCACGCCATTGACTTTCTTCCCTTCATGCGAGAGGTATCCATGACCACACTCGGAGAATCGTTGACTTTGCCCTGTGGGCAGATACTGCGGAATCGCACTATGAAAGCTGCGCTCAGTGAGGCTCTGGGGGACCGGACTCATGGACCGTCCACCCGCTTGGAAACGCTGTACGGCCGTTGGGGCAGTGGCGGGTTCGGATTGCTCGTCACCGGCAATGTCATGGTCGATCGATCGCAGATCGCCGAACCGGGCAACGTCGTCGTCGACGACGATCGTGATGCCGAAGCGCTGACTGCCTGGGCCAAGACTGCCAAGAACGGCGGCGCCGAGATCTGGATGCAGCTGAACCACCCAGGGCGGCAATCCAACCCGATCGCCAGCAGAGGTCGACCGGTCGCACCGAGCGCGATTGCTCTGAAGATTCCGGGAATGGCGACGCCGCGAGAACTCTCGACTGCTGAGATCGAAGAGATCATCGACAAGTTCGCGGAAACCGCTCGCGTCGCCGAGTCCTCCGGCTTCGGAGGCGTGCAGATACATGCCGCCCACGGTTATCTTGTTGCGCAGTTCCTTTCGCCGTTGTCCAATCAGCGGACGGACGAGTGGGGTGGAGATCCCGAGCGTCGACGACGCTTTCTGATCGAAATCGTTCGGCGCATACGCTCGACCGTTGCTCCCGGATTCGCGGTGTCGGTCAAACTCAACTCGGCTGATTTCCAGCGCGGCGGATTCTCGGAAGACGAATCGCGAGAAGTAGTACGCGCGTTGACCGAAGAGTCGGTCGATCTCATCGAGATCAGCGGTGGCAGTTATGAATCGCCGGCCATGATGGGTAAAGCGCAGAAGCAGAGCACTCGCGATCGAGAGGCATATTTCCTCGAGTATGCCGAGACGGTTCGAGCGATTGCCGGCGACATTCCCTTGGCGGTCACCGGCGGCTTCCGCTCGCGATCGGCGATGGTCGAGGCACTCGCTTCCGGCGCCTGCGACGTGATCGGCCTCGGCCGGCCGACGATCACGATTCCCGACGCGGCAACCGTTCTCCTGGAATCGAATCGGGAACGATTGATCGTCCCGACTGTGGAGTTCGGAGCGCGGAAGTTGTTGGGGAAGGTTGCCGACATCTCGATGCTCGACGGTGCACTCGACCTGCAGTGGCACACCGATCAGTTGCATCGAATGGGCGACGGTAACGAGCCGGATCCGGCTCGGCCGTGGTGGAAAACCCTCGGGACCATGGTGAGGCGAAACGGAATCGATGCGCTTCGCCCCACCAAACGAGCGGCTTGATCAGTTCGGTGCACCGATGTTGAGTTCATCGGGATGCGCGCCGACGCGGGTACCGTCGTCGAGAGTGTCGATTTCGCTCAGATCGAGATCAGTGAGTTCGAAGTCGAATACGTCGATGTTCTGAGCGATCCGGGCGTCATGCACTGATTTCGGGATGACGATCAGGCCGTTCTGCAGGTGCCAACGGATCAGGACCTGCGCGGCAGTCTTGCTGTGGCGGTCACCGATTCGAGTGATGATCGGATCGGTGAGCAGCGTGTTGGGCTTCGATGCCTTACCCCAACCCGCGTTGCTGGTACCGCCGAGTGGGCTCCACGATTCGACCTTGATTCCGTGCTCGGCGGCCTTGTCGCGGATCGCGTGCTGCGTGAGGTGCGGATGCAGTTCCACTTGATCGACTGCCGGCAACAATCCGCCGCGATCGACGAGAAGCTGCAGATGATGCGGCTCGAAGTTGCACACCCCGATTGCCTTCGCGCGGCCCGATTCCGCGATCTTTTCGAGCGCGTCCCAAGTGCGGAGGAGTCGGTCGTTGTCCTGCAGTGGCCAGTGGATCAGATACAGATCGACGTAATCGACGCCCAGCTTGTCGATGCTGCTGTCGAAAGCCTTCAACGCCGGCTCGTAGCCCTGATCTGCATTCCACAGCTTCGTGGTGAGGAATATGTCCTCTCGCGCGACGGACGAGTTGGCGATACCTCGTCCGACGCCCTCTTCGTTCCCATATGCGGCAGCGGTGTCGATGTGCCGGTAGCCGGCGTCGTCGAGAGCGAACCGCACTGCATGCTCGGTTTCGTCGTTGGTGGCCTGCCAGACTCCGAGGCCGAGTTGCGGGATCGTGGTTCCGGAATTCAGCGTGATGTCAGGATTGCTCATGGATCAAGGCTAGCGATCTCGAGCTTTCCTTGCCTGGGTCAGAGCCGCCTGGGTCAGAGAGTCGTAGCCGAGTACCCGTGTGCCGCTGCAACACTGTCGGACAGGAGCAGGCCGTCGTGTGTGCTCAGTCCTGACCCCAGGCCGGGAACTGCCGTGACCGCGTCCTTCCACCCCTTGTCTGCCAATGCGACGACGTACGGAAGCGTCGCGTTGGTGAGCGCGTACGTCGACGTACGGGGGACGGCTCCGGGCATGTTCGCAACGCAGTAGAAGACCGAACCGTGAACCTGGTACGTCGGATCGGCGTGCGTGGTCGCGTGTGAATCCTCGAAGCAGCCGCCCTGGTCGATGGCGATGTCGACCAGGACAGAACCCGGCTTCATACGCGCCACCAGGCTGTTGGAGACGAGAGTCGGCGCCTTCGCCCCGGGGACCAGCACTGCGCCGATGACGAGGTCGGCGTCGAGTACTGCCTGTTCCAGTTCGAGGCTGTTGGACGTGATGGTCTTGACCTGGCCGTGGTACAGCTCGTCGATTTCCCGCAGGCGAGCGATCGACAGATCGAGAACGGTGACGTCGGCCTGCATGCCGTAGGCCACGGCGATGGCGTTTTTGCCGGAGACTCCCGCACCGATCACCACGACCTTGGCGGGGCGCACTCCGGGGACGCCGCCCATCAGCACTCCGCGTCCGCCGCCGTGACGCATCAAGTGGTAGGCGCCGGCCTGCGGCGCAAGGCGTCCGGCTACTTCGCTCATCGGTGCGAGAAGGGGCAGTGAACCGTCGGAACCGACAACGGTTTCGTAGGCGATGGAAGTGGTCTTCGAAGCCAGGAGTGCGTCGGTGCATTCCTTCGACGCCGCCAGGTGCAGGTAGGTGAAGAGCACCTGATCCTTACGGAGTCGCGAATACTCTTCTGCAATAGGTTCTTTGACCTTCAGGAGCAGATCTGCGTCTGTCCAGACCTGATCGGCGGACCCGAGGATCTGCGCGCCCGCGGCCTTGAAATCCTCGTCACTGAACGAGGAGCCGACGCCTGCGCCCGTTTCGATGACGACCTCGTGCCCTCGGCCGACCAGTTCGTGGACGCCTGCTGGGCTGATAGCCACGCGGTACTCGTGGTTTTTGATTTCGCGGGGGATTCCGACCTTCATGACACGGCTCCGAACTGAGTCTGTTGTTTCTTCGAATGGCAGGTGCCAAGCATGAAGTTTTGTCGTCAGATAGTGAAGAGAAGTGAAGATAATTCTCTAGGCTGTATTCATGGTGCGCGAAAGTTCAAAAATCGGTATTCAGACGGCCGCCTCGCCGAAGCATGTTCGGGCTGCCGTGAAGTTGGACGAGGTCGACCGGGTTCTGCTCGAAGAGCTGGCGAAAGACGCGAGGATTCCGAACAATGCGCTGGCCGCGATCGCGGGAATTGCGCCGTCGACATGCCTCGGCCGTGTGCGCGCCTTGGTGGACAACGGCGTGATCAGGGGATTTCACGCGGACATCGACCCCGCCGCTCTCGGAATGGATCTGCAGGCGATGATCGCAGTTCGACTGCAGGCCAACGCACGGTCGCACCTCAACCGGCTCGGCGACGATTTCGCCAAGCTGGACTCGGTGCTCAACGTGTACTTCGTTGCCGGTGTCGACGACTACATGCTGCACGTCGCAACGACGGATTCGGCGCAGTTGCGTGACTTCGTCGTCAACAATCTCTCGGCACATCCAGCGGTTGCTGCGACCGAGACGATTCTGATCTTCGAACACGTCAGGCCTCGAGGCGGTACTGCCTGATTAGTTCTCACCTGATGGCGGGTCGACGCCCGGACCAGGCGTTCTCGAGGAGTTCGCTCAGGCCCGGCGGGGTGATCTCACGCGGGTTCGGATACGCGGCGGAGGTGGCGAGTTCGACTGCATTTTCGATTTGATCGTGACTCATTCCCAGTTCTCGCAGAGACGTCGGTCCGCCGCACGCGGTGACGAGGTCGAAAACGCCGGTAGCGGCATCGGATACACCCAGGGCAGTCGCTATTCGCGACATCACATCCGGGACGGCAGACGCGTTGAACGCCATTGCGTGGGGGAGGACAACGGTGTGGGTAGGGGCGTGCGGCAAACCGAAGCTGCCGCCAAGCGTGTGGCACACCTTGTGATGAAGCCCCATACCGACTGTGCCCAAGCAAGTTCCGGCCAACCAGGCCGCTTGCAGTAGTTCGGCCCTACCTTCCAGATTTTTCGGATCATCGACAATGCTCGGCAGCGCACGGGCGATCCCGGAGATCGCCTCGATCGCCATCGAGTCCGTGATCGGGTTGGACTCGGTGGAGTACAACGCTTCAACCGCATGCGCCATCGCGTTGACGGCGCTGGTGACGGTGGTATCCAGCGGCAGATCGAGAGTGAGGTCGACGTCGTAGATGACGGTTTCGGGTCTGATGTGGGGAGAGGAGCGAGTTGTCTTGCGTCCGTTCTCTGTTTCACCCAACACCGGAGTGACTTCTGATCCCGCGTACGTTGTCGGAACGACGATCTGATCGAACCCCGCTCGTAGTGCCAGTGCCTTGGACAACCCGGTTGCCGAACCGCCGCCGATCGCGACGACCGTGTCGACGTGATGGTTCTCGGCAAGTCTCAGCGCGGCTGTCGTGACTTCGATCGGAGTATGCATCACAGCGCCGTCGAAGCGGACCACCGCCATGTCGCCGAGAGATTCGGTGACGGCGGCGGCAACCGCGTCGAGTCGACGACTTGCCAGCACCATCACTCGGCTACGGCCGAGCCGCCGCACTTCTTCGGCGATCGTATCGATCGTCCCTTGGCCGAAGACAATTCGAGACGGTGAAGCGTCGTACGAGAAGGGCTTCATGTCATCCCTGCGAAACGGTGGCGTGCATTTCCCAGACGATGACCTCTGCCCCGGTATCGGAGCTGAGCTGCTGACCTCCACCGCCGGATACTCGCACCGCGTCACCTTGTTCGAGCACTCCGACGCCTTCCATGGCGGCCTGACCGTCGGCGACAAAAACATGCAGGAACGGTGCGTCCGGCAGGGTCACAGGTTGTCCGGGTTGCAGACGCGCAACGTGCATCGCGGCGTACTTGTTCTTGATCCGGATTGCCGAGTGATCGGCGTACGCGTCCATGCCCGACGCGACGGGAACCAGTCCACCGGCAAGCAATTCGGCGTCGATCTCCAACTGCTCGTATCCGGGCGTGATTCCGGCCTCGTCGGGGACGACCCACATCTGGATGAAGTGAACCGGGTCGCTGTGCTTGTCGGAATGCGCACCCGCCACGTCACCGAGTCGCCACGAATCGTTCTTCTCCGAATGCAGGATTCCCGTTCCAGCGCTCATCCGCTGGGCGAGACCGGGGTAGATGACGCCCGAATGCCCCATCGAATCCTGATGTACGAGAGAACCTCTCAGTACCCAGGTGACGATCTCCATGTCCTGGTGCGGGTGGGTGTCGAATCCCATTCCGGGCGTGACGATGTCGTCGTTGTTGACCAGGAGAAGACCGTGGTGAGTGTTCTTCGGGTCGTAGTGATTGCTGAACGAGAACGAGTGCTTCGAGTCCAGCCAGCCGGCATTGGACTTGAAGCGATCCCCGGATCGACGGATATCGAGGTTCGGCTGCGACAGAGTGGAGGTCATGGTGTGCCTTCCGAATGGTGTGGGGGAGAGCAAGTTTTCAGAGGACGTGATTGCCGTACATCTCGCCGAGAGGGTCGGCGATCAGCTCGAGTCGAGCGCCGTCGGGATCGCGGAAGTACAACGAAACCTCGCTGTGCTCGATCAGTTCGACGCCGGCCTCGGTCAGTTGGGTGCGCAGCTTCGCCCACTTGGCAGGTTCGACGCTGATTGCGATGTGGTGGAGGCCGCCGAGTACTTCTTGGTACGGGCCCACGTCGAGACCCGGGAAGTCGAAGAAGGCCAGAAGGTTGCCATTGCCGATGTCGAAGAAGAAGTGCGACGACCCGGGATAGTCACGGTTCTCGATCAACTCGGTGAGTGGGAATCCGAGGAGATCCTGATAGAACTTCACGGTTCGTTCGACGTCACTGCTGATCAGGGCCGTATGGTGCAGGCCGCGGGCGGTCGATGCGGGTCGTTTGTCGGCGGGGATCAGATGTCGATCCCTGATCTCGGCCCGGCGTTCCTCGAACTGCACTGCGTTGTCGAACTGCACTGCGTTGTTGTCGCTCATGGCGCCCGCCTCTCGGTTGAACCTTCTCTTCGAACAGGTAGTTGACTGATCAACTACATTGAGAATAGATCATTTGATTTCGTTGTCAACTACTTCGGATATGCTGGTGTCATGGAATCGACGCGGTGGTTGAGCGACACGGAGCAAACGGCCTGGCGGGCTTACCTGGACTCGACCCGACTGCTCCAGCGTGTTCTCGATCAGCAGTTGGTGCGAGACTCCGACATTTCCTTCACCGATTTCGAACTGCTCGTCGCTCTCGCCGAAGCGCCCGGGCGGCAACTGCGCATGAGTGAGCTCGCCGACGCTGTGATGGCTACCCGAAGTGGTGTGACCAGGGCCGTAAATCGATTGGTCGGCGCAGGGTGGGTGCGCCGGGTCGAGTGTGTCGACGACAAGAGGGGCGCCAATGCGGAGCTGACCGACTTGGGTGCCGACAAACTGGCGTCGGCAAGCCCGGCGCACGTAGCCGCAGTGCGGGAGAGCATGTTCGATCTGCTGAGCCCGCGAGATGTCGAGCGGCTCGGTGTGGTCTTCGGCGAGATGCGTCGGCACCTTCTCGAGACCCCGCCAGGTAATTGACAGAGCAACGGTCCACGTCACGTAGTTGGTGAGGGCTGCGATCGGACTGCCATCATTGTCTGGTGACCCGCATTCGTATGTTCGCAACCGACCTCGACGGCACCCTGCTGCGCTCCGACCGAACGATTTCGGCGCGCACCGCGCAGGCCATGGAGAACGCGCGGCTCGCCGGAATCGAAGTTGTGTGGGCGACCGCCCGCGCCCGGCATTCGGTACACACTTTGGCGAACTCGTGCGGATTTCGCGGTAAAGCTGTGTGTGCCAACGGAGCTGTGATTCTCGACCTCGCCGACGGGACTCCGGAGATCGTCGACACCGTCTCGATCGAAATGTCCTTGGCTGCAACGGCTATGGAGCAAGTTCGGGCGCTGGTTCCGGGCGTCGTGTTCGCGAATGTCGGACCCACGCAATTCTTTGCCGAGCCGGAGTACGCCGCTCTGTGCGAATTCGCGGACCATCACCGGCACCTGCACGAGATGGTGCTCGCCGATACCCTGCCGCTGGACGTGGAGCCGATGGTCAAGATCGTGGCCCGGCATGCGGAAGTTCCCAGCGCCGACCTGTACCGAACAGCGGTCGCTGCGGGCATCGAGGGCGTGGAGTTGACCCACTCCGGCGCCCCGTACATGGAAATGGCCGCGGCGGGCGTCTCGAAGGCCAGCGCTCTCGCGCAGTTGTGCGCGATCGACGGCATCGACGCGTTGGAAGTCGCCGCAGCCGGTGACGCCTTCAACGATGTTGCCATGCTGACCTGGGCTGGAACGGCTCTGGTGCCAGCCAACGCCAGAACTGAGGTCATTGAGCTCGCCGACCGAATTTTGCCCACGAACGACGAGGACGGCGTGGCGAGCTACCTCGAAGAGTTGGTTGCGGGGCGCTAGTTCAGCTGCTGACGGCCTTGGGTCCGGTGCCGATACCGACTCCGCAGTCCGTCATGAATTCGGAGAAGACGCGGTCGAAGCGATCCGGGTAGTCAAGGTGCGGGAAATGTCCGGCGCGCTTGAAGATCTCCACCCGCCCCAGCGGTAGTTCGGCGCGAGCGTTCTCGGTGTGGGCGTTGGGGATGATGGTGTCCTCCTCACCCCACACCAGTAGTGCCTGCAGATTCTTGAAGTTGGCGAAATGCGGAGTGGCATTGACGGTTTGACCGTTGTAATTGATGACCGATCGTGCCGTCGCCAGAAATGCCTGACGTGTCGACGCGTCCGATACCGAAGCGAAGCTCTTACGAGCCTCGCTCGCGCTGGCACCGAGCTTGAACAGGCCGATCTTGTTGAAAAGTCCGAGCGCTTTGTCGGTCACGTCGGTCAGCGTCCTCGACGCGAGGACGGGAAGTACCAGTTCGCTGCCGGGCAGTGTCGCCGCGCGTAGGAGTGGGCTCACCTCGGGGCCGAGTCCACCGCTGGCTACCAGGCACAGCCGCTCCACCCGGTCGGGGAACAGATACAGCGTCTGCATCGCGATCCCACCACCGAGGGAGTGGCCGACCAGGGTGGCCGACGGAATGTCGAGGGCTTCGAGGAGGTCACGCACAGTGGCGGCGTGAGCACTGAGTGAATAGTCGCCGGCAGGCTTGTCCGACGCACCGTGTCCGAAGAGATCAGGGGCGATCACGCGGTAATGACGCGAGAGCGTCTCGATCTGCGGTTCCCAGTTGGAGTGCGCGCCCAGCAGGCCGTGAATGAGCACCACGACGGGGCCACTGCCTTGGTCGACGTATTTGAGCTGGTCGCCGTGCAATACAACCGTCTGTAATTGGTCGGTTGCCATGATTGAACCTTTCGGAGCCGCCAGTGTCTGTGGCTGCTCGCGTGTTGTCGGACCGCACCCGCCCCGACGCGGATCCACGGGTATTTGTGACCGGGAGTAACCCCAGTTCCCTCAGTATGCCCATCGAGGGGGTCGATGTCGTGGCCATCGGGCGTGTTGTGACGAACCGTGAGCCGTCGGCTGAGAGGAGACGTACAACTCACCGCCGCGTGTCGGCGCCGTTGATCAGGCGAAATCGACCAGTTTGCCGAAGGTGAGGTTGATGTCCCACGGTGTGACGCCCCACGTCTCGATCGCTGAAACCGCGAAGATTCCGGCAGCCTCGATGGTGTCCTGTGAGGCTGGTGCCGACACCGAAACGCCGGTTTGGTCGCTCGGAACCTCCGGCCAGACGCCTGTGTCCACCGGTGCGGGGGTTGCCTCCATGACTGCGTTGGCCAGGCCCGATTCGTCGACGGTCGTGAAGAGGCAGTTCGGCTCGTGCGGAGAATCCCACCCGCCGAGTTCCGCGAGCCAGAATTCGCCGCGTCCAGCAGCGGAGATCGCGATGGACGCGAGTACCGATTCGAGATCTTCCCAAGCGTCGCCGGTCGGGGCCGACGCCTCGGTGAGCTTGAACGGTGCGGCGAGGGCAGTGCTGTCCGGGGAAGTGAAGCGCGGCTGCACAGTGAGGGCCTGGGTCTGAGTATCCAAAAACGCAACTTCTCGGAACTTGTTGTCCGGCAGAGCAGTACGAGCTATGAGGCCGCGTCCAAGCAGTGCGCCGAGCGCGGCGGGATCGTCGACGCTCCACAAGCGGGTCTCGTCCTCGGACCAGGTGCGAATCATTCCGCTGACGACAGGACTGATCAGCACGGGCTCGAGGTTTGCACTGCCTGTTGATTCGCTCACCGCTGGCTCCCCACCGCACGTCGTACCGTCGGACGGGTTCCGGGCGGCTAGACAAGTATGCCGCCTCGCTGCTGTGCGCCTTTATTAACCGCCGGGGGTTAATAAAGGCGCACAGCAGGGGATCACATATGCGTGCCGCCGTCGATGCGGATTTCCGTTCCGGTGACAAACGATCCGTCCTCGGAAGCGAGCATCGCGATCACACCGGCGACCGCGGACGGGGGCGCGAAACCCTCACCGATTGCCGGGGCCAGCTTGCCGAGCAGCGTGAAGTCGATGTCGGCCGGGAAACCGGGATCGGACGTCATGCCCGACGCGATGCTGCCGGGTGCGACGGCCACGGCGCGAAGACCCTGCTTGCTGTACTCGAGTGCAAGTGCGTGCGTAAAGGATTGGATTCCACCCTTCGACGCCGCATATGCCGTCATGTACGGGTGGGCGAAGGTCGCCGAAGTGGAACTGAAGTTGACCACGACACCTGCTCCGCTTTCGAGCAGTGCCGGGAGGGATTCCCTCGTCATGAGGAACGTTCCGGTGAGGTTGACCCCGATGACGGTGTTCCAGAAATCGAGTGTCATCTCGTGGGTGTGTGCGGAGCGCAGAATGCCCGCCGCATTGACCAGCACGTCGAGCCCGCCCAGAGCCTTGATCGCAGCGCCGACCTGTTCGCGAACAGACTCTTCGCTGGAGATGTCGACCTTCACCGTGGTGAGGCGATCGGAGTGGCCGGCGTCCTTCGCGGCGTTCAGCGTCTGTTCGAGGCCGGTCTCGGAAATGTCGGCGGCGACGACGGTGCCTCCTTCTGCCAGGATGCGGGCAACGGTGGCCTGGCCGATTCCGGACCCTGCGCCGCTGATGAGGACGCGCTTGTCGTCGAATCGATTCACGAGAAAACTCCGGTCTGTGAGATGGACAGCTGTCTGGTGACCGATTCTGCGTGATCCAGCCGCATAAATCTGCGGTTCATTCCACTGACTGGGCAGCATCGGTGCTTGTTCGCCCGGGATTGCGAGCGAACAAGCACCGATGTGTCTTAGAGACCCGCGGCCTGAGCGAGGCTCGGCAGGTAGATGCTCGGCTGTCCGAAGAGCTGAGCGCTGCCGTGTGCACGCTTGAAGTACAGCTGAGCGTCGTGCTCCCAGGTGATTGCGATTCCGCCGTGCAACTGAACTGCTTCGGAGGTGATCTGCTGCAAGGCTTCCGAGCAGTAGACCTTCGCCACTGCCGCGTCGTCCGCCGACTGCGTCGCCACGGCCGCGTACGTCATTGACCGCGCCGTCTCGACCAACGTGTACATGTCGGCCATCCGGTGCTTGAGGGCCTGGAAAGAACCGATCGCGCGACCGAACTGCTTGCGCGACTTGGTGTATTCCACGGTCTGTTCGACGATCGCTGCGGCCGCTCCGACCTGTTCAGCTGACAACGCGATCAGAACGACGGTTCGGATGCGATCGACCAGATCTTCGGACCACTCCAGTGGCCGACCACGAACACCGGAGAACGTGACCTCCGCCAGCGTTCGCGTCGGATCCATGGTGGGGACGCGTCGGCGGGAGACGCCCTCGGCCGCGGGATCCACTTCGTAGAAGCCGTCGGCCGTGAGAACGAGCAGGGTGTCCGCAATGTGTCCGTCGAGGACGTACGACGCCGTGCCGGTCAACGCATCCTCGGTTGCCTCGACGCCGAAGGTGCTCCAACCCGCAGCCCCTGCCCAGCACAGGGCGAGCGTGCTCTCTCCGGACGCGACACCGGGCAGCAGTCGCGAGCATGCGTCGTCGTCACCGGAAAGCAGCAGTGCCTGTGCGGCAAGAATCGCCGAACCCAGCATCGGTGAGGGGGTCAGCGTGCGGCCCAGTTCCTCCTGGACCACATGTACCTCGCCCAAACCTGCTCCGACGCCGTCGAACTCCTCCGGAATCGCCAGCGCGGCGACGCCGATCTGCTCGCACAGCTTGCTCCACAACGCGGGGTCGTAGCCGATCTCTGTGGTGATGGCAGCGCGGACGGCAGCGGAATCGGAATGCTTGCTCAGGAGATCGCGTACCGACGCACGTAGTGCTGCCTGGTCTTCGGTGTCGATGCTCATGATGCAACCAGCGCTTCGACGACGCGCGCACGATGCTCGGACGGTGTGCCCCAGGCGGTGAGCAATGCTCGTACCTTGGTGAGCCACAGTGAGAGATCGTGTTCCATCGTGTAGCCGATGGCGCCGTGAACCTGGAGTCCGACGCGGGCGGCCTTGTAAGCAGCATCCCCGCACGCGACCTTGGCGGCAGAAATGTCACGCGAGGCGTCGGCCGACTGATCGCGAACCGACAGAGCGGCACCGTGGAGCAGGGGTCGAGCCATTTCGAGCGAAACGGCAACTTCTGCCAGGTGGTGCTTCATTGCCTGGAACTGTCCGATGACCTTGCCGAACTGCTTGCGCTGCTTCGCGTATTCGGTGGTGACCTCGAGCAGTGTCTGGCCGAGACCTTGCAACTGCGCGGCAGTGGCAAGAGCGCCCATGTCGAAGGCTGCGGAGAAGTCGGCGGAGCCCAGCGATTCGCCGGCGGAAACCTCGTAGAGCTTGCGGGAGAGATCCACCGATGCCCTGGCTTCGCCAGGGACGCCGAGTGAGACGGTGCCGTCCTGCGCGAGTAGAACCAGATCGACCGCATTGGCGTCGAGCGCGAACGGTGTGCGCGGGGGAGCGGCGACGGTTGCCAGCGAACCCTCGGCGAGAGCAGAGAGACGTTCCGGTGCAACGGAAGCCAGGAGCGTCGGTGCTACTGCGATGGTCTCGACGACCGGTCCGGGTACTGCGTGCCGACCGAGCTGTTCGAGTGCAATGACCAGGTCCACGGCGTCGGCGCCGAGTCCGTCGTGTTCTTCGGATATGACGAGGCCGTTGACGCCGGTCTCGGCAAGGCGCTGCCAGAGCTTCTTGCCCGGCTCGGTGTCACCGTCGTTCCACGAACGGATGACGGAGGGCATGTCGGACTTGGTCAGCAGTGCATCGATGCTTGCAGCGAAGTCCTGGTGGGAGGAGTCGAGCGCGAATCTCATCGGTCCGCCTTCGGTAGGCCGAGCAGACGCTCAGCGATGACGTTTTTCTGAATCTCGTTGGTGCCTGCGTAGATCGGGCCGGACAGGGAGAACAGGTATCCGTCCATCCAGTTGTCGGCCAGCTCGGCTTCAGGGCCCTGCAGTTCGAGAGCAGTCTCGTGGGTGGCGATATCCCACTCGGACCAGAAGACCTTGTTGATCGAGGACTCGGCGCCGAGTTGTCCACCGTCGGCGAGACGGGTGACGGTACCGAATGTGTTGAGCTGGTAGGCGCGAGCGCCGATCCAGGCGTCGGCAACCTGGTTACGCAGAGCGCTGTCGTCGGTTCGTCCGCTGGACTTGTACAGCTCGAGCAGTCGGTCGACGGTGGCGAGGAAGCGGCCGGGGCTGCGCAGCGAGAGGCCACGCTCGTTGCTCGCGGTGCTCATCGCGACGCGCCAACCTTCGTTGACGTTGCCGATCACACCCGACTCACCAGGGTTGGCCGGGTCGTCCGGCACGAAGACGTCTTCGAGGAAGATCTCGGCGAAGCCGGGCTCGCCGTCGAGTTGATCGATCGGGCGAACGGTGACGCCCTTCGAGCGCAGGTCGAACATGAAATACGTGATGCCCTTGTGTCGCTGCGCATCCGGATCGGAGCGGAACAAGCCGAAGCCCCAGTCGGCGTAGCTTGCGCGTGAGCTCCACGTCTTCTGACCGTTGAGCAGCCAGCCCCCGTCGACCTTCTTCGCACTCGAACGCAGGCTAGCGAGGTCGGAACCGGATTCGGGCTCGGACCAGGCCTGGGCCCAGATGTCGTCGGCACGAGCCATGCGCGGCATGATGCGAGCCAACTGCTCGGCATTTGCATGCTCGAACAGTGTGGGAGCCAACAAGAAGATGCCGTTCTGGCTTACGCGCCCGGGTGCGCCCGAGCGGTAGTACTCCTCCTCGAAGATGACCCATTCGAGCAGGGACGCATCGCGTCCGCCGAGTTCCTTGGGCCAGGAGACGACGGCGTAGCCGGCGTCGGCGAGAGTGTGCTCCCACTGACGGTGCTCTTCGAAGCCTTCGGCGGTATCCATCGACTTCAGGGGAGTGGCGGGCACATTCGCCTCCAGGAACGAGCGGACCTCGTCACGGAATGCGGTTGTGGCGTCGTCGAATACGAGATCCACTAGTTTGTTCCTTCCTGCGGTGCGCGAGCACTGGCAGCCATGGCTTTGGCGTCGAGACCACCAAGCGAGTCTTTGCCGACCTCGGCGTTGTGAGCGTGAGCGAAGTGATGCAGACCGAAGACGGAGTCGATGCCGTTGCGCATCCCCATCTGATCCTCGCACTGGTTGACGGCCTTCTTGGTCAAAGCCAGTCCGAAGCGCGGCATCTCGGCGATACGCCCGGCGAGCTCGAACGTCTCCTTTTCGAGATCCTTGCGGGCGACGACGCGATTGACCATGCCGATTTCGTAGGCGCGTTGCGCGGTGAATCGATCGCCGGTGAAGAGCATTTCCTTCGCGAAACGTGAACCGACCATCCACGGGTGCGCGAAGTATTCGACGCCGGGGATGCCCATGCGGACAACGGGATCGGAGAAGAAGGCGTCGTCGGCCGCGACGATCATGTCGCAGACCCATGCGAGCATGAGCCCACCGGCAATGCAGGCGCCTTGGACCATCGCGATGGTGGGCTTGGGGATCTCCCGCCAACGGCGGCACATGCCCAGGTAGACCTCCATTTCGCGGGCGAAACGCTGGTCACCGCCTGGCTTGTCGACGTGATCCCACCACATGGTGGCCTTGTTCTCGTACTCGACGTGATGGTCGCGTCCCGGAGTTCCCAGGTCGTGTCCGGCGCTGAAGTGAGGTCCGTTGCCTGCCAGGACGATCACCTTCACGTCGTCGTCCTCGACTGCGCGCTGGAATGCCGCGTCGAGGGCGTACGTGACCACCGAGTTCTGGGCGTTGCGGTAGTCGGGTCGATTCAAGGTCACGACGGCGACCGAGTCACGAACCTCGTAGGTCACGACGTCGGCTTCGAAGGGAACGGTCATGATTGTTCCTCGCGCAGAACCGTTTTGAGGACCTTGCCCGAAGGGTTACGGGGCAGGTGATCTACGAAGCGCACCTCGCGGGGCACCTTGAAGCCTGCGATCTTCTCCTTGAGGAAAGCGATCACCGACTCTTCGGTGAGGCCGGCACCGTCGAGTTGGGCGATGTAGACGCGGCCCACCTCTCCCATCCGGTGATCGGGGATGCCGATGGCAGCAGACTCGTGGACGCCGGGCAGGCGAGCCAACATGCCCTCGATCTCGGCGGGGTAGACGTTGAATCCGCCGCTGACGTACATGTCTTTCAGGCGGTCGGTGATGTCGAGATAGCCACGCTCGTCGAGGGTTCCGACGTCTCCGGTGTGCAACCAGCCGTCGGCGTCGATTGCCTTGGCGGTGGATTCGGGGTCGTCGAGGTATCCGAGCATGACGTTCGGTCCACGAAGCAGGATCTCACCCTGGTCGCCGATCTTGACCTCGAAATCGGCTGTTGCGCGGCCGGAACTGGTGGAGACGGTGACCGGGTCGTCGTCGGTGCGGCACATGGTCGCGACCACTGCCTCGGTCAGACCGTATGCCGTGAGGACGGCGTCGAAAAGCTCTGCCTGCATGCGCTCGACGAGAGCAACCGGCACGGGTGCTGCGCCGGTGATCGCGATGCGGAGCGAGGACAGGTCGTATTCGCTGCGGCGGGGGTGATCGAGAATGGTCTGGTAGATCGTCGGGGCGCCGGGCAGGATGCTGATCTTTTCGCTGTTGACCAGGGCAAGAGTGTCGTCGATGTTGAAGACGGACACCGGCACGATCGTCGCGCCGTTCAGCAGGCAGACCAGGATTCCGGCCTTGTACCCGAAGGTGTGGAAGAACGGGCTGATGATGAGGAAGTTGTCGTCGGCGGTGACCTCGGCGCATTCACCCCACGACTTGGCGACAGCGATGGACTGACGATGCGCGGTGATCGCACCCTTGCTGCGTCCCGTGGTGCCGGAGGTGAAGAGGATGTCGCTGACGTCGTCTGGCTGCACCTTCGCAGCACGCGCATCGGCTTCGGTGCGGGCGGCTTCGGTGGCGAGCGCGAGGAAGTCCTCGAACTCGATGACGCCGTCACGGTCGTCGTCCCCGTCGATCGGTACCTGGATGACGGTCGGGATCGACAGGTCCGGGTTGGCGTCGAGCAACTGCTGATAGCGATCGGCCTTGAGGAACGTGCCGACGACCACCAAGGCCGCGGCGTCGACGCGCTCGATGATGTCGAGCGCTTCGGTGCCGGTGTATCGAGTGTTGATCGGGATGATGGCCGCGCCGGCATATTGAGCGCCGAGCAGGGCGATCACCCAGTGATACGTGTTGGGTGACCAGATGACGACGCGATCGCCTGCCTTCACCCCACGGTTGATCAGCGCGCCGGCGAAATCGCGGACACGTTGATGTAGCTGTGCGAAGGTCAGTCGGGTGTCGCCATCGGCGATAGCCGCGCGCTCACCGAACTCCTCGGCGGCCCGGATGAGGGCTGATGGGATGGTTCTCGGTTGTTCGGTCACTGGACTCCTACCTGACACGCTACCTAGCAAGTGCTTGGTAGGTTATCTTACATATGTGGACCAGAGCGAGAGCCCGGACGGGCAGATGACGGACGACGAGTTTGCGGCCACGGTCGCGCAGTGGTTGGCCGAGAACTTGACGGGCAAATTTGCCCAGCTCAAGGGTAAGGGCGGCCCCGGCAGTGAGCACGAGTTCTTCGAGCAACGACTCGAGTGGGACAAGCACCTCGCAGCCGCAGGATGGACGTGCCTCGGGTGGCCGAAGGAGTTCGGCGGGCGGGGAGCAAGCATCTCTCAGCAGGTCATCTTCCATCAGGAGTACGCGAAGGCCGGTGCGCCCGCTCGCGTCAGCCACATCGGTGAAGAGCTGCTCGGCCCGACGCTGATCGCGTACGGAACCGACGAGCAGAAACGCCGATTCCTTCCTGGCATCAACACGGTCAGCGAACTGTGGTCGCAGGGCTACTCCGAGCCTGGCGCCGGTTCAGACCTCGCGAACGTCTCCACCACCGCACGCCTCGAAGGCGGCAAGTGGATCATCAACGGCCAGAAGGTGTGGACCTCACTGGCTCACGTCGCGCAGTGGTGCTTCGTGGTCTGCCGCACCGAGGTGGGCTCCAAGCGTCATCAAGGCTTGAGCTTCCTGCTGGTCCCGTTGGATCAGCCTGGTGTGACAGTACGGCCCATCCAGCAGCTCACCGGTACGTCGGAGTTCAACGAGGTCTTCTTTGACGACGCCGTCACCGACGCCGATCTGGTGGTCGGGGAACCTGGCGAGGGCTGGAAGATCGCGATGGGGCTGCTCACCTTCGAGCGCGGGGTATCGACGCTCGGACAGCAGATCGGATTCGCTCGCGAGCTCCAGGGCGTCGTCGACCTGGCGAAGGCCAATGGCAGTGACCAGGATCCGCACATTCGCGAGAAGATCGCTCGCGCCTGGGTCGGACTGCGCGTGATGCGCGCCCACGCGATGCGTACTCTCGACGCGGTCGACGCCGGAACCGGTGGCGGAGAAGCGTCCGTCGCAAAACTGTTGTGGGCCAACTGGCATCGTGACCTGGGACAGCTGGCGATGGACGTGCAGGGTGCGTCGTCGTTGGTTGCACCGTGGGCGGATTCCGAAGGCAATGCCTCGGACATCACCGACCCCGAGCATCTCGAACTCGACGAGTGGCAGCGCCTCTTCCTCTTCACCCGCGCCGACACGATTTACGGCGGCTCCAACGAAATTCAGCGCAACATCATTTCCGAGCGCGTGCTCGGTCTTCCCCGAGAGGCTCGTTAATGTCTGACACCAAAGCCGCGTCCCCGCTTTCCGTTGCGCCCGAGGAAACCCCGGGCCACGGACTGCTCGCGGGCAAGAAGGCGATCATCACCGCCGCAGCCGGAACCGGCATCGGCTTCTCTACCGCGCGCCGGGTGCTTCTCGAGGGCGGCGACGTTCTCGTCTCCGACTTCCACGAGCGTCGGCTCGGCGAGACGGTGGAGAAGCTGAAGGCCGAGTTTCCCGGCCAGCAGGTCGAGTCCATCATCTGCGACGTCTCCAGCACCGAGCAGGTCGACGCGTTGTTCGTCGGCGCGGCCGAGAAGTTGGGACGTATCGACATCGTCGTCAACAACGCGGGCCTGGGCGGCGAAACTCCCGTCGTCGACATGACGGACGATCAGTGGGATCGCGTTCTCGACATCACCCTCAACAGCACCTTCCGTTCGACGCGTGCCGCGCTGCGGTACTTCAAGAGCGTTCCCCACGGCGGTGTTCTGGTGAACAACGCGTCCGTTCTCGGTTGGCGGGCGCAGCATTCCCAGGCTCACTACGCCGCAGCCAAGGCGGGCGTCATGGCACTGACTCGGTGCAGTGCTATCGAAGCCGCGGAGTACGGAGTCCGTATCAACGCGGTCTCGCCCTCCATCGCGCGTCACGCGTTTTTGGCGAAGGTCACCAGTGAGGAACTGCTCGACCAGTTGGCTTCCGGCGAGGCCTACGGCCGCGCCGCGGAGGTCTGGGAGATCGCAACGGTCATCGCGATGCTCGCCAGCGATTACTCCACCTACATGACCGGCGAGATCGTCTCCGTTTCTTCGCAGAGGGCCTAGCGTCCCCGTGCGCGGTTAAGGAGTCCCCGGACTCGCTGACCGCGCACAGGGGAAGGCCCTGGATAGGATTGAATACATGACGCCACCTCGAAATTCCGACGAATCAAACGGCAAGTCCGGGCGCCGCGACGAGCTGCTCGAGATCGCGGCGGGGCTGTTCGCCGATCGCGGAGTGCGCGCGACGACCGTCCGCGACATCGCCGACGCCGCCGGGATACTGTCCGGCAGCTTGTATCACCATTTCGATTCCAAAGAGTCGATGGTCGACGAGATCCTGCACCAGTTCCTCGACGAACTCTTCGGAAAATACCGCGAGATCGTCGCGGCGGGGTTGGACAGTCGCGCGACGCTCGAAGCGCTGGTGGTGACCTCCTACGAGGCCATCGACGCCTCACATTCGGCTGTGGCGATCTACCAGGACGAGGTCAAGCACCTCGTCGGGAACGAGCGCTTCGCTTACCTGGCCGAGCGCAACACCGAATTCCGGGACCTGTGGGTCGGCGTCCTCGAAGCCGGCGTCGCGGACGGGACCTTCCGTTCCGACATCGACGTCGAGTTGGTCTTCCGATTCATGCGAGACACCGTGTGGGTCGCGGTTCGCTGGTACCGCCCGGGTGGATCCCTGTCGGCTCACGCCGTCGCGGCTCAATATCTCGCGATCGTGCTCGACGGGCTCTCCGATCCGGCTACAACTTCAGACGCTATTGCTGAATCAACTTCAAGAACTATTGCTGCACAACGAAACTAGGAGCTAACGCTATGTCCGAGGTTTACATCGTCGACGCCATTCGCACACCGATCGGCAAGAGGGGTGGCGCGCTGTCCGGCGTGCACCCCATCGATCTCGGTGCGCACGTCGTCAAGGCACTGGTCGAGCGCACCGGTATCGACCCCAGTGACGTCGACGACGTGATCTTCGGTTGCGTCGACGCCATCGGCGGCCAGGCCGGCAACATCGCCCGTATGTCCTGGCTCGCAGCGGGATTCCCGGAGCACGTTCCCGGTGTGACAGTCGACCGTCAGTGTGGTTCGAGCCAGCAGGCAGTGCACTTCGGCGCTCAGGCAATCCTGTCGGGCACCGCGGATCTGATCGTTGCCGGCGGCGTTCAGAACATGAGCCAGATTCCGATCTCGGCAGCGATGATCGTCGGTCAGCAGTACGGATTCGACACGCCGACTTCGGGTTCGGTCGGTTGGACCGAGCGTTACGGTGACCAGGAAGTCTCGCAGTTCAAGGGCGCCGAAATGATCGCCGAGAAGTGGGACATCAGCCGCGAAGAGCTCGAGAAGTGGGCCCTGCAGAGCCATGAGCGCGCCAAGGCTGCAATCGCCGCGGGTCGCTTCGACAACGAGATCGTTGCCATGGGCGACGCGACCGTCGACGAAGGACCCCGCGAGACCAGCCTCGAAAAGATGGCGACGCTCAAGGTTCTCGTCGAAGACGGCCGCATGACCGCAGCGGTGGCCAGCCAGATCTCCGACGGTGCGAGTGCGCTGCTGCTGGCGTCGGCGGAAGCGGTGGAGAAGTACAACCTCAAGCCCCGTGCCCGGATTCATCACCTCAGCGCTCGCGGCGACGACCCGATCTTCATGCTCAGTGCGCCGATCCCGGCCACGAAGCATGCTCTCGCGAAGGCCGGTCTGAGCATCGAGGACATCGACATCGTCGAGATCAACGAAGCTTTTGCCCCGGTCGTCCTGGCCTGGATCAAGGAGATCGGCGCAGATCCGGCCAAGGTCAACGTCAACGGCGGCGCGATCGCACTCGGTCACCCGCTCGGCGCGACTGGCACCAAGCTGATGGCGACCCTGCTCAACGAACTCGAGCGCACCGGCGGTCGTTACGGCCTGCTGACCATCTGTGAAGGTGGCGGCACCGCAAACGCGACGATTATCGAGCGGCTCTGACGCCTTGCTGTGCGCCTTTATTAACCGCCGGCGGTTAATAAAGGCGCACAGCAGTTAGTTGTTCGGCGCATCCGCAACCTTGATGTCGAAGTTCGCACTTTCACCGTCAACGCTGGTCACGGTAGCTGTGACGTCGTATTCGGTGCCCTGCTCGGTCAGGATGCACGTGATCGATGCGCCGACTTCTGCGTCGAGGTTCTCCGGACACGTCACGTCGTCAGGTGGCTCGCCGATCTTCTCGGCGAGTTGAGTGGAGATCTGACTTGCGACTTCGGACTTGTCCACTTGCGGCGTCCCGACGCTTGCCGAGCAAGCTCCCGTGGCCAATGCCGCCGAGAGCAAGACGATTCCAACTGCAGGCCTCTTTGTCATGTGAACTCCCAGGGTGCGCCGGTGCTCGCTGCTGCCACCTCAGGGATTACCGCATTCGGGACTGTTCAACCGACTTACTCGACGCCGTTTGCCGAGCTCAGCGTCGGCGGACCGTCAAGTTGAAGCCTTCGGGCATCAGGGTGAGCCGTTCGGCCACCTTCAACTCGTAGTCCGGATCGGCTTCGATCGTATATTTCTGCAAGATGGTGCCCAACACGAGGACCGCTTCGTGAATGGCGAATTGTCTTCCGATGCAGGCGCGTTCACCTGTTCCGAACGGCTTGTACACGTGCGCCGGCCTGGCCTTGATGTTGGCAGGTAGGAAGCGATCCGGATCGAAAGCCTCGGGATCGTTGCCCCACACGGGATCGCGATGAAGTGACGGGATGAGCACGAGCATCCAATCGCCCTTCTTCATCGGATACTTGCCGACGAGCGTCGTGTCTTCGAGCGCCGCACGGCCGTAGGCGGGAGCGGTCGGCCACAGACGCAGCGATTCGTCGAGGACGCGTCGTACGTATCGAAGTTTCGCGATCTTCTCGAAGGCGGGCTCCTCGCCCTCCCAGACCTTGTCGACCTCGGCTTGCGCCTTGGCCAGCACGTCAGGGTTTCGTGACAGGTAGTACAGCGCGAACGACAACGCGCCGGAGGTGGTTTCGTGTCCCGCGACGAGGAAGGTCACGACCTGATGGCGGATGTTCAGTTCGTCGATACGGTTGGGATCGTTTTCGCGTGCCGCCCGCAGCATCAGTTCGAGAAGATCTTCCGGCCCCGGTTCGGTACTTGTCCGCCGGGCACGGATCACCTCGTCCACAACCTCGGCCATGTACGCCTTGCGGACCTCGTCACGTTGATCGGCGCGACGTGCGAGGACTCGCCCCAGGGCCGTCGACTTCAAGAACGTCGTGCGTTGTGAATGGGAGAGTGCGCCGACCATCGCCTTGACGAACGGGTGCTGCTCTTCACGTTCGAAAGAGTCGAACGAGTAGCTGAATCCAGTGCGTCCGATGGTCTCCAACGTCAGCTTGGTCATGTCTGCGGAGATGTCGACGGGGGAGTCGCTGTCACGACTGTCCCAATGGTCGACCAGCTCGCCGGCCACGTCGAGCATGGTGCGGTGGTACGAGCGCATCGCAGTCTGGCTGAACGCCGGGGCCAGGAGATTGTGCGCCTTGCCCCAGTTGGGTTCGTGGTTGTACGCAGTGAACAGTCCGTCGCCGCCGATTCCGCGGAGTGCTTTGACTCCAGGCGCAAGGTGCTTCGCGAACCGGGACTCGTCGGACAGTTCTGCCACCATGTCCGCGCCCGAGGCGAAGACGAAGCGATTTCCCAGGACATTTCTCTCGAAGATCGGGCCGAGTTCGCGCCCGATGCTCACGGAGTTCTGCAGCGGCGTCCGGATATTGATCCCGAGGACGTCCCCGAGGACTGGCAGGCGCCATGCCGGATGCGGGATCCGAGCATCGGTCGTCGCCTCTGGAGTGGTGTCGACGCTCATGGTGTGTCCCCCGGGTGAGATCGCTTACTGAATTGGTGTCTAGTACGCAAAGTACGCCTTACTGAATCGGTGTCAAGTAGTAATCTGACTTGTCTATGGTCGCACCACGAAAACGCCTGGACCGAGAGCAGCGGCGCACGCAGTTGCTCGACATCGGCGCGCAACTTTTTGCCGATCGTTCGTACGAGGACGTCTGGATCGAAGAGGTCGCCGAGATTGCGGGCGTCTCGCGCGGGTTGATGTACCACTACTTCCCGACCAAGCGAGATTTCTTCGCCGCAATCGTCGAGCGCGAATCGCAGCACCTGCTCGAGGTGACCGCACCGGACGCGACGCTACCGGTGCGCGAACAGGTGGCAGCCGGGTTGGACGCCTACTTCGCGTACGTGAAGTCGCACAGCAGGGGAGTACGCGCCATCAACGTGGGGACGCTCTCCGCCGAGGCCGGTATCCGAGCGATCGTCGAACGCGAACTCGAACAGCAGCAGATTCGAATCCTCGACGCACTGGAATTCGAGGGTGAAAGAAGACAGATCGCTGCCGTCGCAGTTCGGGGATGGATCGCATTCGTCCGAGCTGTCTGCCTCGACTGGCTCGATCAACCTTCCATACCGCAGGAAGAGTTGAGAGTGATTTGTCTGCGGACCCTCTCCGGAGCGTTGGGCATCGACCTCGAAACGTGAAATGCCGACCGCGTGGGAGCGGCCGGCATTTCCACGGACAAGTCTGATCAGTCGAGCGTCGAATAGAGATCGTCCCAGCCCTTGGCTACGTACATGTTGGTGTAGATGGATCCGTAGTACGTACTGCCGTGCAGAACGGTGACGTTCCCGGCCTGCACAGCCGGAAGTCGTTGCCACAACTTGTTGTCCGAGAGCTGATCGAACGTGGTGTCGCTGCTGTCGGTGACGGATACCATGAACGCGTCGCAATCGCGAAGGCGATCCATCTCCTCGATGCTCAGTCGCCCCTGATTGTCGAAACCGGTTGTGTTCAATGTTCTTCCACCGATGTCAGCGAGCGTCATGTCGGTGGGCTGGCGATTCTTCTTACCGGTTTCCTCCGACACGGGCAGGCTGTCGATGTAGATCGTGGCCTTGTCCGGACTGTAGGACAAACTCGCGACGGTCTTTCCCGCGATCGCCGAAGCGTGTCGAGAGCGGATGTCGGTGATCAGGGCGTCATAGTCGGTGATCAGGCGATCCATGGTGGGTGTTCGGCCCAACCAATCGGAGAGTCGGGTGAGATTTTCTCGCCACGTCTGCCTCGATTCGGTCGTCAGGACAGGAGCGATGGCTTGGAGTTTTGCAGCGGGCCAGTACTCGTTGTCGGCGTTGACGCAGATGATGAGATCGGGTGCGAGTCCGAGGATCTGCTCCAGATTGGGCTTGTCGCTGAGGTATTCGGCCGAGCCGTCGACGGGAACCCACTCGGTGGCGGGCGAGATGTTGTATCCGAAGACCGGTAGTTCCAGGGCAATGGCGAGCTCGAGGTCGGTGCGGGCGTCGACGGCCAAGACCCGCTTGGGGTTGGTCGGTATGTCGTAAGTTCCCAACGGTGTGGTGACGGTGCGCATTTGAGTGTCGTCAGATGTACCCGAACCGTCACTGGAACTGCAGGACGACAGAATTGTTGCTACTGCTGCCATCCCGGCTCCGATGCCGAATTGGCGACGGGTCAGTGCGTCGACTAGCTCTTGCCAGGCGCGTTCGTCCAGCACGGTAGGTGTGGTGGTCAGCATTTTTCGATACCCTTCGGTCTGAGTCCGTATCGATCGTAGGGTCGGCGATACCAGATCACCTATATCGAAAACCGCCTGATATTAGTCGATTTCGGCCATTGTCCGTGACTTGCGGGTGATCGTTGCGCCGAAGGCAGCGGCGAGCGGGAACATGAGAACGCCGTACACCGCAGCCGGCACTGCCAATTGCACATTGTCCAGGAGACTGACGGCGATGGTGATCGCCAACGTGCTGTTGTGGATGCCGATTTCCATGGAACTGGCGATGGCCTGACGATCCTCGATACCGAAGATGCGGGGAACGATGTAACCGATCGAGAGGCTCAGCAGGCAGAACAAGGCAGCGACGACGCCGATGTCGACGAGATAGTCCGCGATGTTCTCGCGCTCGGAAACAACCGTTCCGACGATCACCAGTGCCAGAACCACCGCAGATCCGATGCGGACGGGCTTGTCCATCCGCTCGGCAAAGGCGCTCGAGCGCAACCGAACCCACATTCCGAGGGCGACAGGAATCAATACGACGGCAAAGACCTGGAGCACCTTCGTGAACTGAAGCCCGAGAGTGCCGTCCGCGTCCTCGGGTTCGAAGTAACCCAACGCGAAGTTGGTGATCAGGGGGAGAGTGACCACCGCTATCACCGAATTGACCGCAGTCAGTGTCACATTGAGAGCAACATCGCCGCGGAACAGATGGCTGAACAGGTTTGCCGTCGTGCCGCCTGGTGATGCGGCGAGGAGCATCATGCCGACCGCGAGCAGTGGGTCGAGGTCGAACAACGTGACCAATCCGAAGGCCGCGGCCGGGAGCAACAACAACTGACAGATCAGGGCGATCGAAACGGCCTTCGGCGCTTTTGCCACGCGGGCGAAATCTCCGACCGTCAGGGAAAGCCCGAGGCCGAACATGATGATGGCAAGTGCGGCGGGTAGGCCGACGGAGGTGAGTGCAGAGTCCATGAGTTAGTGGCTACTTCCAGTCACTGGGGGAATTTCACTGAAACTACCGTGATGCCCGGATCTGCGTGGCAGTTTGGATACATTGGTGTATCGAACCGTGACGGCGTCGGTGAGCAGGGTTATCGTCGAATTATGTGCCGAAACATCACTGAACTTCGTGGACTCGAGCCCGCTGCTACGCCCGAGGAGATCGAGGCCGCCTCTCGCCAATACGTACGTAAGGTGAGTGGAATAGCCAAGGTGTCCGACGCGAACCGAGACGCCTTCGAACAGGCGGTGCGTGAGGTGACCGAAACGACGACGCGCCTGCTCAGCGCATTGCCGCCTCGCAGACAGCCACCTCAGACCGTCCCGCCGTTGCGTCGTCCGGAAGTACAGGCGCGGATCGCTGCTCGTTCGTCCTGACCCGAGTGGATCTCACAGATATCGACGTATGGGACGTCGAACCGTTGGATCAGCTGTCAGCTGGGCTGGAGGGCGTTCTGGTCGCTCATCGTGTCCGCGACATCCGGC
This sequence comes from Rhodococcus sp. AQ5-07, assembly GCF_009707305.1. Classification (NCBI taxonomy): domain Bacteria; kingdom Bacillati; phylum Actinomycetota; class Actinomycetes; order Mycobacteriales; family Nocardiaceae; genus Rhodococcus; species Rhodococcus sp. AQ5-07. The sequence goes on from NZ_CP046099.1 coordinate 5,741,245, forward strand.
GACGGCTGGATACGCTGCGCAAAGAGGCCGTCGCCGACGACTTGCATATTCGTCAGGACGGAACCGTTTCTGCCGTTGCGCCCATCGCCGACGGTCACCCGCTCCACGTGCATGCCCAGTTGCTCGAGGTCGCGGTGCGAGAACTGATCGGTGAGGCACTGCTGGTCAGCGCGGATCTTCATCATGCGTTGTCTCTGCGGTCTCAGGTCGGCACCGACCTCCGTGACAAAGCTGTGCGTGTGGGGGAGGAGTGGCGAGCGTTCAGCCCTGATCGGCAGCGTCAGATGTTGCGTCATGCACCCGGCCTGATCGCCAACCTCGACGGAATTCCTTCTGCGGTTCGTAGTCCGGCCAATCTCGATCGAATTCAATCGGAACGAGCACGGCTGCAAGATGATTCAGTCCGAATCTCGCAAGAACTCCACCGTGAGTTCTTCGGCGGCAGGCTGAGTAACACAGGGGCGGGCCAGTGGTACGCCGAACGCAAACTCGAGGATCTGGACGCGCTCGACGAGTTGTTTCGCGCCGAACCTTGTCGACGGTTACTGCTCATGGACATGCGCTCGGGTGAACGCGGTTTCGCTGCAATCGCGATCGGTGATCCGGACACAGCGGATCACATCTCCGTGACGATTCCCGGACTGAACACCAACGTCAAGGACTCGATGCGCGGAATGGTCGGCGAGGCAACACGATTACGAGCCGAGGCGATGCGCCAACTCGAACTGGCCGGCCGAAAGGAGAGCGTGGCCACCATCGCCTGGATCGGATACGACGCGCCACAGGTGATCGGGCCGGGAAAGTTCGACATCGGTCGGGCCAGCTTCGACGTAAGTCGATCGTCCAAGGCAGGCATAGCCGCCGACGCATTGGGTAGCTTCTTTCACGGTCTTCGTGCTGCGTCGGTCAACGACCGAGTCCATATCACCGCGTTGGGTCACTCCTACGGATCGCTTGCGACTTCTCTTGCGCTGCAACGCGGGGCAAGCGCAGCGGTCGACGACGTGGTGTTCTACGGTTCACCCGGCGTGCGGGCCAAGGTGGAGTCGGACCTCGGTATCGCCGACCGCCACGTCTACGTCATGAAAGCGGAAGGCGACAGTATCGCGGGGTTCGGCCGTTTCGGTGGCGATCCGACACGCACCGAGTTCCACCGATTGTCCACGGCCGAGGGGATCACCCCGGACGGTGTCAAGCACGAGCGGGCTTTCGGTCATGCGGAGTACGCGAGAACCGGGGACAACGGAGAACTGCGGATGTCGGGTTACAACCTCGCGGTTGTGGTTGCCGGACTGCCGGAGTTGGCCGTTGTGGCCTGACCTGCTGACTTACAGTGGCACTCATGCGTCTGAGGCATTCGGCCAGGGGGTTGGTCGTTGACGACCAGTCCCGTCTTCTGCTCTACCGATACATCGCACCCGGGGGCGGGCTGACGGTCTGGTGTCCTCCGGGCGGAGGCTTGGAAGGAGACGAAACCCCGCCCGAGGCGCTCGCGCGCGAATTGGACGAGGAGATCGGCTTGCGTGACTACGGCGCCGCCACCCATGTGTGGCATGAGGAGATCCATGATCCGACGATATTGCCGGGTTGGGACGGTGCGATCAACGACTACTTCCTCGTGCCGGTAGCGGCCGCATTCGAGCCCTGTGGGTCGTTGGGGCGCGAAGCGCTGGCCGCCGAGCTGGTCGAGCACTTCGAGTGGTGGTGCGTTGACCGCCTTCTGTCACACAATGGTCGAGAAGTGTTCGGGCCACGCGATTTACCCGACCGGTTTGTACGCCTGGTCAAGGATGGGCCGTCGAGTGCGCCGGATCGATTTGTTCGGTCGCCGTGAGGGATGCGAGGTAGTGATTGAAATCGAACATTTCGGCATCGAAACACGGCTACGCTGGGGTTATGGAGCACTACGTGCGCAAGGAGCCCATCCCGTACGCGTCTACGGCTGCGCCGGTCAGTTCTCACAACCGGTTGGCAAGGACGGCCCAAAAATTGTGGATGGCTCTCCGAGGGCTGATGCGTGATCGGAAGGCGAGTCAGTACACCTCGCTCGCACCGCGTCATCCCAACGGATCACGTACCGCCGTAATGTCTTTCAACAGCAGTGGCGGAGGGGCTGGATCGGGCGGGGCATGAAGGTCGCTAGTACGACGCTGCCCGGGGTCCGTCGAATTCTCGACGAATGCCGGGCAGCGACGCAGTATGTGAGCTGGGATCAGCGGAGGTACTGGCCGCAAACGGGCCACGCGCCGGCACCCTGACCGGCAAGGACGTTTTCCGCGACGCGGACCTGTTCTGCCTGGCTGGCGTTGGCGGCACTGCCGGCTCCGCCGTAGGCTTCCCACGTGCTCTGGCTGAACTGGAGCCCGCCGTAGTAGCCGTTTCCGGTGTTCGCGGCCCAGTTGCCCGAAGATTCGCATTCTGCGACACCCGACCAGTCGTGGGTGGCTGCGGACGCGGTGCCGGCGCTCAGTCCGAGGGCTCCGGCTGCGAGGGCTCCGGCTGCGGCGACAGAGGCAAGGGCACGGGTAACGGTGGTCTTGGTCATTTTTGGTAAATCCTCTCGAGTCCCGCCGACGGAGGACGGTGACCGTCTCAGCTCCGCTCCCACCACTAGGAATGTTGTCGAGTCCGAACCGCGGGGTGGGACGGGCGGTGGCGATTCGGTAATGCCCGGTTGATCGGGCTGTCACCAACCATAAGAGATGATTACGGATTGGTCACGGGTCGGCGTGTCGACGCATGTTTGTGCAACAGAAATGCATCAAAGAGTGTTTTCCCAGGTCGCGTGGCGATATGCCACCTCGCTCGGCGTTACATAATCGAGATAAAGTGTGATGCAAGTCACTGGAAAAGCGTCCTGATGGCGTCGGTATGTGGCGCTCGATCGGCCGGTTTTGTCGATTTTCCGGCCCCAGTTGTGGTCACACAGGAGGCTGTGTCGAACCGCGATTTGTTGTCGACCGACCGCCCCGATTTACCTGTGGGGCAGCAGAATTGAAAACGAATTACGCGCTGCTGGCTCAGACGAGATTCTTGCTCGCCTTGATCCGACGACGAATGTCGCGCATCTGAATGGTGTTGCCGGCCTGACGAACGGAGCGTGGAATGAACCTGTTGACGAACGACACGAAAATGAAGAGGTGTTCGAACCGGCGGCGGTCGTCTTCGGTCCACTCGAGGTCGAGTTGGTCGCGGTAGATCGGTGGAAGGAATCCGACCGTCAGGAACCGCAACAAGTTTCGGAATACCAGGCGTATCGGCCAAGCGATCATCTGTAGATTGACCAGGTCGATCAGATACTGCTTGGTGCGTTCGTCGATCACGACGCGTTCGCAACCGAGGTTCCAGTAGCGCTCGAAGTCTGCGCGTGTGGCCGGCCACATCTCTTCGGTGACCTGCAGTGTCGTTCCCAAAGTCGATGCGGACTGATAGAACGACTCCGCCTGTTCTTCCGACATCTTGCCGTGCAGCAACTGATGACTGTCTTCGAAACCGATGAACAGGCAAGCAGCAACCCATAATTGGAGTTCGCGATTGAAGGCGTTGTACTTGACCGGGCTGTTCGCATCCGACTTCACATGTCGGTGTACCGAATTCACGGCCTCGCGGTAGGCCTTTCGCTCTTCCTCGTTGCCCAGGATCGCGACCGTCAGGTACTGCGTTGTGGTTCGTGCGCGCTTCCACGGATGCGCTGTCAGAGCACCAGATTCGACCTTGCTCTCCATGACGCCGTACGCCACCTCGGGCCAACCGAGTTGCAGGATGACGTTGGCAGCGGCTCCGGCGAACGACCAGAAATCGAGTGCGTCGGTGATGTGTGCGGGTTTACGTGCCCACCGCCTACGCTCCGCCGTGATGGTGATGCGTGTCTGATCGGTCCGAAGAGACGACTCGGACTTTTCCGAATCCAGGTAGTGAGTGGGCATGGATCTTCCTCCGCGCGTGGTGAGTTACTTGGTCTCGACGTTGCTCACGAGCCACCGGTCGTCCGAGCGGACCAGGGACACGACCATGCGGTACTTCTGTGTGTTTCCCTCTGGCGCTGCGACATTCTTCGCTTGTTGGTCGACGAACACGAGCACCTTGGCCGACGAATTGTCCAGCGATTCGATGCCGACGTCTGTCGCCGTTGCGCTCGCCTGGCCTTGCCCCCCGGCGACGACTTCGCGCAGTGAATCGACCATCGTTCGGTAGGTGCCGGCAAACTCGTCGGTCGACATCGAGGCGATGCTGTCTTTGTTGGCATCGAGGTTCTGATAGTCGAAGGAGGACATGATGGTCGAGTAATCCCGCGCGGTGTCCAAAGCCTCCTGCCGCAGCGTGTCTTCCTGATTCGCCGAGTACATCTGGAATCCGAGCACCACCAATGCTGCGACCAGCGCTACCGCTATGAGTGAGATCAGTGCGTTGCGTGGCTCCTTGAGGCGGCGAAGTAGCGACGGAGAAGTCGGATGTTCGGCCACCTCGGCTTCAGCCTCGTCGAGTAGTGCGTTGTCACCGTGTGCCATTTCCCAGTCCTTCCAACATCAATCTCCAGTAGTTCAGGGCGTCGACTCCGGTGGGGACGAGAATCGGATCTGCGACGACGGGCGGTCCGATCGGCGTACCGGGGACCGTCGAGTTCTGCAATCCGAGGTCGTTCGGGCGGGGAGCATTCTGTGCTCCGCGTTGGACGAGGTCGTCGGCGGGGGGACAGTACATCGCCAGACTTGGACTGGTGGGAGACAGATCGCCGACCTCACGCCTAGGGGTGTCGTAGTTACAGACCGGCCCCTGTGTGGCAACCAATGCAAAGTCGGCGCGATCGCCTTTGACGATGGATGCCAGTTTGGCGAGACCTTCAGGAATCGTGACAAGTCCGGTTTCGAGGGCGTCTGTGCGGTCGGAGATGATCGGTGCGACAGTGACGAGATTGGCCAGGACTGCTCCGAAAGTGTTGTGGTACTTGTCGAACAACTGTTGAGCGCTGTTCAGGGCGGCGGGCGAATGATCGGTGAGGTAGATCAGTACCGGAGCGTTGGATTCGAGTTGTTCGGTGAAGTTCTTGGCAGCTGCCATTCCTCGGACGAACGAATCCGATTGTGTCGCCATGGAGTCCACCAACGTGGAGGTTCGCGACAGCAGCGCGGCGAGTTCGGCCGACTGGTCGTTCAACTGCGCGGACATGGTCCCACCGTTGTCGATCATCGTCGCCAAGCTCGGGCCGAGCCCGTTGAACGAATTTCCCAGTTCGGTCCCGATGTCGCTGATCGCTTGCGGATCAATCCCTTCCAGGACACCGGACGCCTGAAGCATCAACTGGCTCATCTGGACCGGTTGCTGATCCGCGGGCATGGCGATTTCGTCGCCGTCCCGAAGATACGGGCCGTGGTCTGTGTTGGGATAGATGTCGACATTCTGAATTCCGGCTGCGGTCCCCATCGTCACCTTGGCGACGCTGTCGGTAGGTATCTCGGTGTTGTCGTTGAGTGAGAGTTCCACCCGAGCCGAGCGGGTGCCTGCGTCGAGTTCGACTTCACTCACTTTCCCCACCTGTACGCCGCGATACGTGACGACCGTGCCCTTGGTCAGCCCGAAGGCGTCGGACATGTTGGCGTGCAGCCGGATTTGGCCACCGAAACCCTGAGGGCCGACCACGTAGACGATTCCGAAAGGGATTACGACAGCAGCGATCAGAGCGAACAGGACAAGTTGAACAAGCGCAAGGCGACTCAACGCAGACCTCCCTGAAGTAGATCGGTGAGAGTTCCCGCCGGTGCGATCGATTGACCGGCCATCCCGCCGCTCCAGAGCTTGTCGATCGTTCCCGGAATATCCAGGGCGCCGTCGAAAACGAGGTAGTCACCTTGGACTGCACTGGTGAAGTTCTCGAGCAATCCGTTCATATTCGCCAGTGTCTGACCGATCTCCGAGTTGAACGAATCCAGAGTCCCGACAACGGTCGACGCATCGTGCAGCATCGCGTCGAGGCCGTCGGGTGACGAGTCGAGGATGGTGTTTGCGTTGGTGGCGAGCTGAACGGTCGAGTTCAACAGGCCTGCAATCTGATCCTTCTGTCCCGCGAGAATCGACACCACCTGTGGAACGGAATCGAGGTAGTTGTCGACGACGTCGCGTTGGCCGGCCAGTTGGGAGGAGACCCGGGCAGCGAGGTCGACGGCCTCGTCGAACTCGCTGCGGTGACTGCTTGCCTCTGCCATGAGCGAGGTCAGGGTGTCGGTCAGAGAACGAACTTCACCGGAGCGCCCGGAAAACGCGGTGTTCAGCTCGCGCACCACGGTATCGAGTTGATCGATGCCGCTTCCGGTCAGAACCGTACCGAGCGTGGCAAGCGCACTTTCGACTTGCGGACCGATCTCGGTGCGAGACTCCGGAATTGTGTCGCCGTCGCTGAGCATCGAGCCGGACGGAACCTCCGGCACCAATAGTCTGATGAACGGGTTGCCCAGTGCGGACGGGAGTTCGACGGATGCTTCGACGTTGTCCGGCAACGGCGTCGCGGCGTCCAGACTCAGTGTCACATCGGCTCCGACGACGTCGGCGGACAGCGCGGATACTCGGCCGATGACTTTCTGGCCGCTGCGGACGTCTGCCCCCAACACCAGGCCGTCGGCGCCGGCCAGCTGCAGCGCCACGTTGTACGCATCACCGTCGGCCGAACGACCCAGGGGTAGGTCTTGAATGCCTGCGCTACAGCCGCCGAAGGCGAACACGGCCGCAGAACCCACACCGATGATCACGATACCGGCGACTATTCGAACCGATTGCCGCGTCAATTGCCACCTCCGGGGACGGCTCCGCCGGAAATCGCGGAGGCGATTCCGAGCGGATCAGAAGTGCTGAGGGGGAAGGAAATCGGATTCGTGAACCCGGCTCCGGTGCAGATCGGCAACTTGTAGGTGTCGCACAGCGGTTTCGCAACCGCGAACTGAGTCAATGCAGTCGAGACGTTGAGCCGAATGCGCCCGCGCTGATCAGGACCGATTGTTTGGGAAAGGTTCTGCATCATCAACGGCACAAGGTCCATGAACTCTGCGAGGCCGGGTTGTTTGGCAGCCAGAGTGTCACCGAGAACTCGCACGTTGTCGGCTATGGCACCGACATCATCGCCGTGAGTTGTCATGAAACTGTTCAACTGGTCGAAGACCACCTGCAGATCCTGCAGAGGCTGTGAGATGTCCATGTTCTGGTTCGCCCACTGATCGCCCAATGTGCCGAGGTCACCGACAAGTTCGTCGAGGCTGACCTGCCTCGCGTCCAGAGCATTCATCAAGGTATTGAGATTGTCGACAAGGGCACCGATGTCTTCCGACCGAGCGCCGACAACTCCGGTTGCCGTGCTGAGGTTGCGAATTGCGGTGTTGAATTGATCGCCCTGTCCCCGCCATCCGGCAGCGCCGCGGCTCACGAGATCGCCGAGATTGCCCCCATCCCCGGCAAATGCGTCGGCCAAAGTGCTGACGCTTCCCATCAAGCCGTCGAAATCTATGGGGGAGTGGGCACGTTCGATCGGAATCTGGTCGCCGTCTTTCAGCGTCTCTCCGCCGGTGTAAGCCGGGCCGAGTTCGATGTGGCGATCGCTGATCACCGATGGATTGAGGACATAGGCCGAGGCGTCGGCGGGCAGGTCCACGGAGTTGGGCATCGACATCGCTACTCGAACAGAAGTTCCGCGAGGTTCCACCGACGTGACCGTCCCGACGCCGACTCCGAGGACCGTGACCTTGCTTCCCTCGTAGATTCCGCCGACGTAGCTGAAATCGGCGTAGACGGTCTTGGACTGATCCGTTCGTCCGAAGATGTACCAACCGGGGAGTGCAATCGCCAGGGTCACGACCAGCATGGCCGTGACGGCTTTTCGTGTATTCACTTGCAGCCCTCCATGATGCCGAGCGCGCAGAGCAGATTGTCCGGGATCACGGCGGCCGGCGCGTTGACGTCGGTCCAATTGCCGGTGCCGGTGGAATCGGTGACCGAACGCAGCGCGGAAGGAAGACGAGTCAACAGCAGGTCGATCTGATCTGCGTTGTTCTTCAGCGTGGTGGTGACCTCGACGAGGTTGTCGGTCATGGCTCCGAACTCGTCCTGACGATCGACGAAAGTGGTGGAGAGCTTCGAGATGATGATTGTCAGGTTGTCGACCAGTTGAGTCAGTGCGTCCTTACGCATCGCAAGAGTACGAACGATCGTCTGAGCATTGGCCGCAGTACCGACTATCGAATCGGTTTGTGCCGCAGCCATGTCCGACAGCTCGCGGGACATGATGAGAATCTGGTCGATCTGTTCACTGTTCTGCGCGAAAGCCGCCGAGGCGCCGCTGATTCCGGCCAGCGCCCGGCCCACCTGATCGGAATCAGTTGGAATCACCTCCGAAAGGGTGTTCATCATGGACTCCATCGCCTGTAGGTCGACGCCGGTGGCCGCAGTGGTGGCATCACTGCTGACGTCGTCGAGGCTGTACGGCACGGTAGTGCGGGAGAGCGGGATGACCCGCGCATCGGAGTCGTCGACCACTCCGGCCGGCACGATCTCCAGGTAGCGCTTGCCAAGGACCGTCTTGAGCCTGACAGTCGCCGTGCTCTGGTTTCCCAAAGGCTGGTCCTTGTCCAAGCGGAAGTTGACGACGACGTGGTCGCCGGCAAGGTCGATCGAATCCACTCGGCCCGCGGGAACGCCGGCCACGTAAACCGGATCGGTGTCGGAAAGCCCGCTGGCATTGGCCAACTCCGCTGTGTATGCCGACGTGCGTACGTTGTACCAGAGCTTCGGAATGCCCAAGGCGGCGCCGAGTCCCACCACCAGAACGAAGATTCCGAGACTACCCAGGGCGAGAGCGGTGCCGCTACCGCTGCGACGGCGATCCCCTTTGAACAGGAAGAGCATGATGCCGACGAACACGTCGATCAGCTTGACCAGGAACATCATGAGCACACCGGCGAATGTGTCGGACCGAAGATGTTGGCTTCCATGTCGCCTGCCTTCAGAGTGAAATTGCACAGATACAGGCTGATGAAACTTCCGTAACTTCCGATCCGGTTGGCGGCGTCGGCGAACTGGGGAAGGTTGGCGAGAAGTCTGTTGAACTCGTCGGTGCTCGCAATCCAACTCCCGGTGACACTTTCGAGTTGTTGCACGGTCTGGCCGAATGCGCCGTTCGACCCGGCCATGATCTGAGCCAACGACGAGACAGTTCGGTTTCCCTGATCCAAGAGCGAGACCAGTTGATCGTTCTGCCCGACGACGGAAGTACTCAGATCGTTCAAACCGTCCAGCAGACCGACCAATTCGGGTTGGCGTTCGTCGACGGAGGTGAGAAGAGTGTTCATGTTCGTGAGTAGTTGTGCGAAGACGTCCTGACGGTCGACAAGGCCGGAGCTCATGGTCGCGATCTGGTCGAGGAGGGTGGTCATCGCCTGGCCCTGGCCGTTGAAGGTTTCGACAAAACTTCGCGTGAGCGTGTTCACCTGCTCGGGCTGCAGCGCGGCGAACAACGGTTTGAACCCGTTCATCAGTGCCGTCAAGTTGATCGGCGGTGTTGTCTGCGCCAGCGGTATCGTGTCACCTGGTTCGAGCTGTCGTGCGGATACCGTTGTCGCGCTGTCGTCCTGCGTCAGTGCCAGATATCGAGCACCGAGCATGTCGCCGTAGCGCACGGCGGCACGGACATCCGACTCGAGGGAATATTGCGACTCGATTTCGACGTCGACGATCGCCTTGCTCGTGCCGCCGCCGTTGTCGGCAAACGCAACCGAGTCCACGCGGCCGATACGCACACCGGACATCGTGACCGGGTTACCCGGGTTGAGGCCTTCGACATCGGTGAACTCGAACGAATACGAATCGGTGCTTCCGCGAACCGGGACCGACAACGTGTTCGCCACGAACGACGCACAAGCGACGCCGGTGAGACAGAAGAGTGACAACCGAATTACCTGGCCAGGACGGACCTTCACGGGACGGTCACCTCATTGCCTCTGACCATCGGCCCCAACATCAGTGTTGTTGCCGGGTTGGGGGTGTCCGAGCGTTCCGGCGATCCGCCCAGTAGCTGATCTTCGAGGTAGCGCAGCGTGGCCGCTTCGGCTTCGCCGCCCACGACCGGGGCACTGACGGGTTGTGCAGGCGTCAGGTTGGAGCCTGAACACTGCGCGCCGCGCGAGTCCCCGTACTGCGGGCAATCATCGCCGGTGTATGGGAGCGGTTCGGCGAACGTGGCAACTGCTGTGATGTCGAACTTACCGGTGGCGAAGACCCGCGCGCCCGCGGCGCCGAACGTACTGGCATTGGCGAGGGTGGAACGCAGTCCTCCGGGATTGGCCGCGGTGGTTGCGAGTATCTTTCCGGCGGAATCGATCACAGTGATGATGTTTCGGTTGTTCTCCACGACAAAATCGTCGACGGTAGCGGCGAAGACTGCGGCCGCGCCGATCGAGGACTCGAGATTCGCTCTGTTGGCGACCATGTTGTTCGAGACGGTTGTGGCGGCTGCCAAGGTATCGAGAATGTCGGGGGTCGCGCGGTCCAACGCGTCGACGACCGACTTGAATTCGGGTGTCGATTCGAGGAATTGGTGTGCGGCGGGTGTCAGTACGCCGGACGCGGCACTGAGATTGTCTATCGTGGTACCGATCTCGGCTCCGTTTCCGTCGAGTGCCTGGCCCAGCGCAGTCAGGGCTGTCTGCAACTTCTCGGGCTGCATCGCCGTGAGGACTCCCACCAATTTGGTGTACACGTCGTAGAGCGCAACGGCTTCGGGACCGTCGTCCATGTGGATCTCGTCTCCGTCCGACAGAGTCGTCTGGCCCTGCCCATTCGGACTGTCCACGAGCTGCATGTAGATGTCGCCGAAGAACGTGCGCGGAACGACGCGGGCTACCACGTCGGCGGGAATCTTCGACGCGTCATCGGTCTGAATCTGCAACTGCACAACGGATTCGGCGGTGCCTGATTCGATTTCGCCGATTCGGCCGACGTTGACGCCGTGGTACCGAACCGGAGCTTCAGCGCTGATGAGACCGGCTGTGGCTGGAACAGAGACGAAGATGTCGGTGCTCTGCTCGAGGTTTCCCGAACCGCGTAGAACCATTGTCACAGCGGCGGCGACGGCTACCACTACGGCGATCGCGCCGCGAAGGGCGTACACGATCTTTGTGTGTGTAGTGAGTCTGTCCACGGCTCAGACCCCCATTCCCGGGATCTGGGGCACGAGGCCCCACAGCGCGAAAGTCATCAGTACGTCGAGGATTCCGATCGCGAGGATCGCAGTCCGAAGCGCGCGCCCGGCAGCCTGCCCGACGCCGGCCGGACCACCGGAGGCATAGTAGCCGTACGCGCAGTGAACCAGCGCGACAACAGCGGCGAACACCACGGCCTTGAGGCCCGAGTACAGGAGATCCTGCGGCGAGATCGCCAGATGGAAGAAGTAGTCGTAAGTACCTGCCGATGCACCGTTGAAGAACACGACGACCAGTCGGGTCGACAGGTAGCTGGCGAGCAGTCCGATCATGTAGATCGGGATGACGCAGATCATGGCAGCGATCACCCGCGTACCCGCGAGGAAGGGGATGGATCTGATCGCCATCGAGTCGAGGGCGTCGATCTCGTCCGAGATGCGCATAGCCCCGATCTGGGCAGTGAAACCCGTTCCGACCTTGGCAGCCAACGCGATAGCGACGACAACAGGGGCAAGCTCACGGGTGTTCGCGACCGCAGACAGCATGCCCGAGAGCGAGGTCATCCCGACGAGTTCGAGGCCCCGGTGAGTCTCGACGCCCAACATCATTGCCGCGGCGAGCGACATCGCGAAGACGATCCCGATGGTGCCGCCGCCGGACAGCAAGGAGTTCGTGCCGAAGCTGACCTCGCTGATCTGACCGAGTACGTGCTTGCGGTACTTGGTGAGCGCAAAAGGGATCGATGCGATGGTGCGGACGTAGAAAGTGACGTGCTGACCGAGGGAGACGAGGCCGTCGCCGGCGGTTCGCAGGGGTCTGCTCGCTTGACGGGCTCGAACACGGAGATCGACGAGCGACATCAGAATTCACCGACTGCCGGGACGATTACGGTGTACAACGCGGACAACACTGTGTTCACGATGAAGACGAGCGCGAACGCAATGACGACGGCCTCGTTGACTGCGTCGGCAACGCCGCGGGGGCCGCCTTTTGCATGGAGACCTTTGAAAGTGGCCACCAAAGTCGAAGCGAGGCCGAAGATCGCGGCTTTCACCAAAGCCATGACGAAGTCGGACGATCGACCGTATTGGCTGAACGTTGCCATGAACGTTCCGGCCGGAAGATGCTGCACGTAGATGTGGTACAGATAGCATGCGATCACTCCGCCGAAGGTCACCATCGAGCACAGTGCGAGGGAGACGATCACTGCCGCAACCAATCTCGGAGCTACCAGGCGTTCGATCACATCGATGCCCATCACTTCCATGGCATCGATCTCTTCGCGAATCTTTCGCGAACCAAGATCGGTGCAGATCGCCGACCCGGCAACACCGGCCATCATCAACGCGCACACCAGTGCTGCGGCCTGTCCGACGATGATGAATGCCACGACGGCGCCCGAGTAGCCACCGGCACCGATGCGGCCGGCCAGTTCGCCGACCGACACCGCGATGAAGACACCGATCGGAATCATGAGGAGCAGCGACGGACCAGTGCTGACGCGACCGATGAAGAGCGTCTGAGTGACCGTCTCGTGCAACGAGAGTCGCCTGCGGAGGATTGCCGTGAACAGGCCGAACAGTGCCTGCACCGAGAATCCGATCAGATAGCCCCCCTGCAACGCTACGTCTCGTACCGGGCCTTTCGGGGCTGGTAGCTCGTACGTCATCTAATTGAATTCCTTTGCAGATCAACATGGTTCAGCACGAAAGTCGAACTGTTCGGACGCTGGCGGTCGAGCGAACTGCTTGTGAAGCATCTCACACATATATGTGACGTGGCAAGCATTATGTGAACGAAAATTCTCGGGGGAGTTTTCGGTGTAACAGCGACGGTCAGCGTGTTGACGTGCCAATATGAGTTCTGTCGGGTGGTGTCCTCGGCTTAAGTTCATCGAAATTCCGGAAGCCGTCGTCCGATGTCCCGGTCGGGGAGAGGGGGCCGCTTCGAGCGGTGACCCTACCCCTGGTTTCGACCACAGGGCAAGGCTTTGTTAACGAGAATTCTCTCGAGTTTCAGTGTCGATGATCGGGGCGATGCAGTTGACGGCAACCTGGAGTTAGGGAAGCTAGCAGCGTATATAGAACGTGGCTACAGTGGAAATCTCGAAAGTCTCCGATGGCGGGAACCGATTATGATTATGCTCATTCGCAAAAGGATCGGTTTGGTGTTTGGTGGGGCTGAGAGAGGGGGTGCGCGAGTGAGCCCGAGACAGCAGTCTGTCGATGCGCAGACAGTTGACGAACAGACCTCGCGTGTAATCCTTCGAGCGGCGGGATCGGAGTCGGTCAAGCGACGTCCGAAGGACCGCAAGGCGAAGATCGCCGCTGCGGCTGCAATTGCGTTCAGCGAACGGGGATATCCTGCCGTAGGCGTCGAGGATATTGCGTCGTCCGTCGGTATTTCGGGTTCGGCACTCTATCGGCATTTTCCGAACAAGTATGCGATGTTCCGCCACGCGGCACTGGAATTGACCGACGCGCTCGAGAGTGCACTCGATGCGGTCTCCGTCGCCGCCGATGCAACTGACCGGGAGTGCCTACGCGAGGATTTGCTCGCTGTGATCCGAACGACGGTGCGTAATCGGCGCACAGCCGGGATCTACCGGTGGGAGAGTCGGTTTCTCGACGCTGCCGATCGGAAATCGGTCCGAGCTCAGGCAGCTGCTGTCAATCGCCGAGTTGCACTGCATCTTTCACGCTCCGAACCGCCGGCGAGTACTCGTGCCGAAACCATCCTCACCTCAGCGATGTTCAGCGTGATCGGCAGCATCACCGCTCACAATCTGATACTGCCCCAACGTCGGATGGAGCAAGTTCTTCTCGACGCTTGTCTGTCGATCGAACACGGTGGGAGTGCAATTACATCGCGGCGGTCGGAGCAAACTGTGTCGACGCGGTCGGTGACGACGAACAAGCGTGAACGTCTGCTGCAGGAAGCCGTGCGGCTCTTCGATTCTCGCGGTTACCACGACGTCAGTATCGAAGAGATCGCAGCCGCTGCGGGTTTGAACGCTTCCGGGATGTACCGCTACTTTCCGAGCAAAGCGGAACTTCTCGGGGCGGTGTTCTATCGAGCGGCAGACCGTCTGGACCTCGCGACGGCAGCAGTGTTCGAGTCTGCGACGTCGCCGGAGGAAGCGCTGCGCGCACTGTCGGCGATGTACGTGGAGTTGTCGTTTGCACAACATGAATTGATGTCGGTCTATTTTTCCGAGATGAACAACCTTCTGCCGGGACATCGAAGCGATCTGAAGAATCGGCAGAAGCTGTACGTGGTCGAGTGGGCGCGGATACTTCGCGAAATTCGCCCCGACCTTTCGGCGATAGAGGCGAAGTTCCTGGTTCACGCTGCTTTGAACCTGGTCCCCGACATCGGACGCTTGATGAAGTTCGATGTTGCAGCAGAAAACGCCTCCACACTTCAGACGTTCATGTCAGCAGTTCTCTTCGGCTGCCCGGCTTCGCCGCCCTGAACTTCTCGCCGCCCTGAACTTCTCGCCGCCCTGAAACTTGTCGGACGGCGTGCGTAGTGTGGTCGGCTATGAGCGAAGTCGTGTCTCTGGCAGCTGCCCGCCGAATAGCGCTCGCCGCTCAAGGGTTCGGCAAATCACACCCGGCAACGGTGACGCGGCGCAATCTGGTCAGCGTGATGGACCGGCTGCAGGTCTTGCAGATCGACTCGGTCAACGTTTTCGAACGCAGTCACTACCTGCCCGTTTATGCGCGACTGGGCGCCTACGACAAGTCCAGGCTTGATCAGCTGACCTTCTCCCCGGAGTCGGGGTACCTCGAATACTGGGGACACGAAGCGACGTTCCTGCCGGTGGACATGTGGCCACTCTTTCGTTGGCGCATGGACCAGTTTCGTGACAAAGCTTTGAGCGACAAGAACGGATGGGCGTCTGATCGGCGCGACTTCCTCGACTGGTTGCGCAACGAACTGCGTGAAAACGGTCCGATGGCGGCGAGCGAAGTCGAGCATGAAGCGAATACACGCCGCGGCCCGTGGTGGGGGTGGTCGGACGTGAAAGTCGGGCTGGAGACTCTGTTCCGGTGGGGCGAAGTGGTATCCGCGGGTCGCGCAGGATTCGAACGTCGATACGGCCTTGCCGAACACATGCTCGCGCCCGAGATCCTCGATGCGAGGATCGATCGATCGGACGCGATCCGTGAGCTGGTGCTGCGTGGTGTGAAGGCCCACGGACTCGGTACGCTCGACGATATCGCCGACTACTTTCGGCTGCCGAGCGCTGAGGCACGAATTGCCTTGCGTGAGATCGAAGACGCCGGCAATGTACGCAGTGTTTCCGTCGAGGGCTGGGAGCGTCGTGGCAAGCCTCGCGAGGTATGGATTGATCCACAGGCAAAGCGTCCAAGGTCGATCCGAACCGAGGCTCTGTTGTCGCCCTTCGATCCGGTAGTGTGGGCGCGCGATCGAGCGTTGCGGCTCTTCGACTTTCACTACCGGATCGAGATCTATACTCCCGCACACAAGCGGGTTCACGGCTACTATGTGCTCCCCGTGTTGATCGACGACAATATCTGCGCGCGAGTCGATCTCAAGAACGACCGACAGAACCGTCGGCTACTCGTGCGCGCTGCTTGGGCCGAGCCCACCGCCGATGCCGACACTGCACCGCGTCTGGCTGAGCTCCTTCGTAGAACCGCAATGTGGCAAGGCTGCGACACCGTAGTCGTGGAGAACAATGGAACATTGGCATCAGAGCTGGCCGCTGTGATGGCCGGCGACGAGGTGGATGCGGTGGGCGCGCGCTAGGTCAATCTGGAACGGTGAGTCTCCCGTCGACTGCAGCTCGGTTGATGGAATCTCTTAATGCCGAACAAGTTCCGGTGCGAATTTTCGGCGACGCCTTGTCTTCGCGATACTCCGAACACACGTTGTGCGGATCCGATCGCCATTGAGTCGAGGTATGTTGCCAGCTGTTCTTCTCGACGAGGACATATGTTCCACACCTCTCGCAGTCCACTGGTTCCATGGTCACTGCGCTGCTCCTGCACGGCGTGCGAGGTTGTCTGCAACCTCCTGTTTCCACACCTCGATGGGTTTGCTTGTATCCATCTCGAATTCGAAGCGATCGATCATCTCGGGCGTGACGTCGGCGACGTCGACGTAGAACTGTTCGTACCACCGCCTCAGTTGGTAGACCGGACCGTCCTCGGTGCAGAGTAGTGGGTTGTCGATGCGGGTCTTGTTCTTCCAGATCTCGATGTCCTGCTCGAATCCGACGCCGATGTAACCGATCATCGCGTCAACGGTTTGGTCCGCTATCCCGGCGGGAAGTTCCTCGGTCTTCTTGACGGTGATGCCGTACATCAGGACAAACTTGTTCGGGCTGACCGGATAGTGGCAGTTGATCAAAACCGAATCCACCTTGAACGTTTCGTACTGGTACACCAGATCATCGATCATGAACGACGGTCCGTGATAGGCGGCCACCGAGAAGTTCGAGACCAACTTCGGCACGTCGGGATCCGTCCAGGTCACGATGTCGTCGCGGTTGATACCGCTCTGCTCCTGGATGGCGACATGCCCCTCGAAGACGTTCTTGAAGTAAGTGGGAAACGAAAAGTGCACGTAGAAGAAGTGCGCCATGTCCACGACGTTGTCGACGATTTCTCGACAGTTGGTGTCGATGACGATTGACTTCCATACCCAATCGGTCCATTCGTGGTCCGGAGTCTTGATTATCGGTATGGCGACTTCGGCCGGAGGCGGATTGCCTTCGGGGTCATGCCAGACGAAGAGCAGTCCGTCTTGTTCGAGGGTGGTCCAGGCGCGGGTTTTGGCAAGCGGTGGAACGCGGCGTGCATAGGGGATCGCGGTGCATTTGCCGTTGCCGCCCCAACGCCAGTCGTGGAAGGGGCAGGCGACTGAATCGCCCTTGACCGTGCCCTGACTGAGGTCGCCGCCCATGTGACGGCAGGAGGCATCGAGGACCTTCAATTCGCCCTGGCTGTCGGCAAATACGACAAGCTTGGTGCCGAAGGCCTCGATCGGATGTGGGTTCCCGTCGTGGAAATCCGTTGCAAGTCCGAGGCAGTGCCATCCGCGGGCAAAACGTTCGGGAGCAGCGCCCTCGTCGATCATGCGGATCTCGTCGACTTCGCCGAGGTCCGTTGTGGTCGTCACGTCTGTGGTCAAAACGTCGTCCTTTGTTCAGTGATCTGTGTTGGCCACTGTGGTGAGGAGTTGGTCCAGGTTCAACGGGGGTAACCGGTGATCGGTATAGCTGCAGGTGGAGTGGCCAGGCAGGTTTGTCTCCCGCACGGTGGGAAATGCCCTGGCGGTTCGTCCGGTGAAGGCCCAGATTTGCAGTCAGCAGAGCACGCCCAGCGCTGTCCTCTCGACGGGCGGATCACCGAAACGGAGACGCCATGTCGGTCGGACCGATCACAGAAGAGCCCATCCCTATGTCAACCCTCGACAGGTTGGCGATGGTGGTGGATTGCTTTCGTGACACGCCGCGGTTGACGCTGGGCGAGGTGGCCCGTCGAACCGGGATTCCGCGATCATCCGTGCACAGGATGCTTCTGAAGCTAGTGAGGATGGATTGGCTTCGCAGAGAAGGCCTCGAGTACGAAATCGGCGACAAACTCGGCGATCTTGGGGCAATCTCGTTGTATCGAAACAAGTTCGAGAGGGTGGTGGTGCCGTTGTTGTACAACCTGCACCTCGTCACCAATCAGGCCGTACATCTCGGGGTCCTCGAGGGAAGCAACGTGCGATACCTTCAGAAGATCGGCAGCCAGGCGATACCTGACCTCCAGACAGGCGTCGGCTCTCGCATCCCGGCGCGATCCTCGGCAATCGGCAAGGCACTCTTGGCAGCGGGCCGCCGTTCGACGGTCGCGCAGCATTCCGCAATAGCCAACCATCGGTACGGTGTCGTATTCGGTACGTGTACTTCGGGTCTCGGCTGCATCGGTGTGCGGGTGGGTGCGCTGGGTGAAGCGGAAGTCGGTCTGTCGATCAGCGGCCCACTCGTTCGAGGCAAGATCGACGATCGACACGTTGCACCGGTACAGATGGCCGCGGTGGCAATCTCCCAGTATTTCGAGGTGCCGGGTGGTCGTCACCAGCAGACCGGTTAGCTCGGAAATGCGCAGAGTGCGCCTCCTCCGACTCCGCGTAAAGCGCAGTGGGGGAGACGCACTCGGATGAATCTGCGTCAGCGAAGAGCCGCGAGCGCGTCGATACGCTTGGCCGCGTCCTCCATGATGTTCTCGATCAGTTCCTTGCAGCTGGGCAGATCGTTGATCATTCCGACAACCTGACCCGAGGCAAGCACGCCGGCTTCCGTATTGCCCTCGACCAGACCGGCCTTGAGCAACATCGGGGTATTCGCCGCCATGATGATTTGCATCAGCGTGCGGTCACCCGAGCGCTTCATCGCGATTCCGTCCTTGGCGAGGGTTGACCACTTCATGCCGGTCATTGCCTTGAACTTCATGGCGTTCTTGGCGGCAGCGATCAAACCGGTTGCGTAGCTGGAACCTTCGAGGCTGTTGACCAGGTCGGTGTTGAGCACACGATGAGGCATGCCGTCGACCTTGCGTGAGACCGTCGTATCCGTCAGTCCACGCTTGAGGTATTCCTGCTTGACGGAGTCCGGCACCGAAGAGTCGCTGGTGAGCAAGAAACGCGTCCCCATGGCGACACCGGCAGCGCCGTACGCCAACGCTGCGGCCAGCCCGCGGCCGTCGAAGAATCCGCCACCGGCGATGACCGGAATATCGACCGCGTCGAGAACCGAGGGGAGAAGCAATGTCGTTGCCACACCGCCGGTGTGACCACCACCTTCGCCGCCCTGGACGATGACGGCGTCCGCGCCCCAAGATGCAACCTTGACCGCATGCTTCGCGGCACCGATCGACGGTACGACGACGATGCCGTGGTCCTTGAGCTTGGCGATCAGTTCCTTCTTGGGAGCCAAGGCAAACGACGCGACCTTGACGCCCTCACGGATCAGCAGGTCCGCGCGCTGCGGCGCGTCGGTGGCGTCGGCACGCATGTTGACACCGAACGGCTTGTCCGTGAGCTGCTTCGTCTTCTTGATCGCGTGCTCGAGCTCGTCGTAGGTCATCGTGGCCGAAGCCAGGATGCCGAGACCGCCCGCGTTGGCCGTCGCCGACGTCAGTGCTGGCCCGGAAACCCAGCCCATGCCTGTCTGCACGATCGGGTACTCGACACCGACCAGTTCGGTCAGTGCTGTCTTCAGAGTGGGGGTCATGCCGAGACCTCACGGTCCCGGAGGTTGCGCGGATCGAGGGTCTCGCGAATGAGGTGGAGCTCTTCGGCGGTGGGGTCACGGGTGATACCGGCCTCGGCGAGTCCGGCTACCTCGAACGAGGTGTTCTCGGCTACCTCTTCGGCGGTGACGCCGGGATGGAGGCTCAACGCGCGGAAGGTGTTTCCCGGTCCACCGAAGTCGAAGACACCGAGGTTGGTGACAACGCGGGGGATGTTCAGGTACTTGTATGCCGGGTTCTCGGGATCGATCTGGTCGTAGCCGACACCGCACACCACGTCGACCTTGTCGACGAACACTCGCTTGGAGTGCTTGGGGACGAAGTAGCTCGTCGCGTGGTTGATGGTGTTGCCCGGGGCGCCGCGCACACCGAACATCTGACGCGTCGGCTGCTGAAGCGGGCCGAAGGCGGAGAGGTTCTGGTTGCCGTGGCGATCGAGCTGATTGGCGCCCATGACTACGTGGCGACGGCCCGAAGCGACGACGTCGAACACCTTACGGAAAGGCATCCATCCTTCGATGGGGCCCTTCGTTCCGACTGCCGGAGTGTCCTCGAGAATGAGGGCTTCACCATCGGTGATCAGCAGGTCGGGTTCGGTGGTGAGTCGAGCCAGGCGAGCGCCGATGGTGGACGACGTCGACATCGGGCTGGCCATGATTTCGCCTGCACCGGAGAAGATTTCAGCGCACGCAAGAACAACGTACTCTGCGCGGGTGACGGTGGATTCGCTCATTTTGCCTGCTCCCCTGCCTTTGATGAATCGGCAAACTTCTTTACTGCGGCTTGGTAGTCCTCTTCGCTGCCGGAGAGGAAGGTGTCGACGAACGTCTGCCACGACTCAGGGGTCTTGGCGGCCTCGGCGTAGTGACGCTGGAACTTCTCGTCGCGGCCGTAGCTTTCGCCGGCCAACGTGAAGTGGGCACCGTTCGGGGCCTCGACGACGGCGTCGACCATCATGCGGTTGAGCAGAAGATTCTGCAGTGGAACGGATTTGACCAGTTCCTCGGTCTCGACAATGCGTTCGACGGAGACGTAACGCTTTTCGGCGGCCATGCAGTACAGGTCGTCGAAGTACGGGTCGACACCGTTGTACGCGGCATTGCCGTGCTTGTCACCGAGATTGAGGTGAACGAACGACGCATCGAGGTTGAGTGCAGGCATCGCGATCAAGGTCTCGGAGCGGCCGTCGGCCTCGGGGTACGGGGAGGTGACGGTCTTGAGTTCGTCGCCCCAGAAGTTGCGAACGTCCGAACCGAGGCCTGCGCGGATCGGGAGGAAGGGGAGGCGAGCGGCAGCGGCTTCGAGGCCGCACTTGACCATTCCCTCGTCCATCTCGCGGACTTCGATCTCACCGGCGGTGCGCGCCTTGGCAAACCACGGATCGTAGAACGGTGCGGAGTCCAGGGACACGAAACCGTAGTACGCCTTCTTGACCTTGCCGGCCGAGCACAGCAGCCCGAGATCCGGTCCGCCGTAAGTGACCACGGTCAGGTCCTTGATGTCCGAACGCAGAATCGCACGCACGAAGGCCATCGGCTTGCGGCGAGATCCCCAGCCGCCCAAGCCGATCGTCATTCCGCTGCGGAGCTCGCCGACTACCTCGTCGAGCGACTTCGTCTTGTCACGCTTGCTAGCCATGTTTGTCTCAGCCTTCCTTCTGGGTTGCGTTCTCGCGCGGCTTGCCGGTGGCGACGAACTCGTCGCGGTGTTCGTCGGACACACCGAGGAGGTTGAGTTCGAAGGTGTAGCCCTGCTCGAGGCGGTAGCTGCCCTTGACGTCGACCGGGTCGATGCCGTTGATGGCTTCCTTGGCGCACCGGATGATGCGGGTGTCCTTCGCGGCGATCTTTGCGGCGATCTCGCGAGCGCACTCGTCGAGCTTCTCGCGCGGGACCACGTCGTAGACGCTGCCGAACTGTTTGAGTGTGTGGGCGTCGACGCTCTGTGCGGTGTAGTACAGCGTGCGCATCATGTGTTGCGGCACCAGCCGTGAGAGGTGCGTGGCAGCGCCGAGTGCACCGCGGTCGACCTCGGGGAGGGAGAAGATCGCGTCGTCGGAAGCGACGATCACGTCCGCGTTGCCGACCAGTCCGATGCCACCGCCGACACAGAATCCGTTGACGGCCACGACGACGGGTACAGCGCAGTCGTAGACGGCTGCGAAGGCCGCGGCGCAACCGCGGTTGGCGGCGACCAGCGCGTCGAATCCCTCGGTCGCCTGCATCTCCTTGATGTCGACGCCGGCGTTGAATCCGCGTCCCTCGGCTCGCAGGATCACCACGTGAGTGTTGAGATCCTTGCCCGCGTCGAGGATGGCGTCGGCAAGCTCGAACCATCCCTTGGACGGGATTGCATTGACCGGCGCGTAGTCGATGGTGACCGTGGTGATGCCGGTTCCGTCGGAGGAGGTGCTGATGCCCATATCGGGATTCCTTACGTCTGTGTACCAAACCAAGCGATTGCTTGGTAAGTTAGCACACAAGCGGAGCCGACAAGCCCGAGCAGAGTGCATTAGGAGACAAATATGAGTGGATTGGTCGACGGACGCGTAGTCATCATCACCGGGGCTGGTCGCGGGATCGGGCGTGCGCATGCATTGGCGTTTGCTGCCGAGGGCGCCAAGGTCGTCGTCAACGACATCGGTGCGGGTGCCGACGGTTCCGTGACCGGTGAGAGTCCGGCCGAGCAGGTTGTCGCGGAGATCATCGCCGCCGGTGGCCAAGCAGTGGTCAACGGAGACGACGTCGCCGACTGGGCGGGCGCCGAGAATCTGATCAAGACCGCGATCGACACCTTCGGTGGCCTGGACGTACTCGTGAACAACGCGGGCTTCCTGCGGGACCGCATGCTGGTCGGCATGAGCGAAGGCGAGTGGGACGCGGTGATTCGCGTGCACCTCAAGGGGCACTTCGCGCCGCTGCGTCACGCTGCTGCCTACTGGCGCGCTGAGGCCAAGGCGGGCAAGACCGTCGACGCACGCATCATCAACACCAGTTCGGGTGCAGGACTGCAAGGTTCGATCGGCCAGGGTAACTACGCTGCGGCGAAGGCCGGTATCGCCGAGATGACCATCCAGGCCGCAGCCGAGCTCAAGAATTACGGCGTCAGTGTCAACGCGATCGCGCCTGCTGCGCGCACGCGCATGACCGTCGGCGCGGGTGGGGCGATGGCCGAGTCGATGGCAGCTCCCGAAGAGGGCTTCGATGCCATGGCGGCCGAGAACATCTCGCCGCTGGTCGTCTGGCTCGGTAGCGCCGAGTCCAAGGACGTCACGGGGCGGGTGTTCGAGGTCGAGGGCGGAAAGATCACCGTCGCGGAGGGCTGGCGTCACGGCCCGAGCGAGGACAAGGGTGACCGTTGGGACCCGAAGGAGATCGGGCCCGTCGTGGCAACGCTGTTGGAGAAGGCGGAGATTCCGACGCCGGTGTACGGAGCGTAGGGCCTCCGGCCCCGTGAGTGGTTAAGGAGTGCAGGGACTCCTTAACCACTCACAGGTGGTGTGCCGGCTACGCAGGCGCCCGAACCACCAACACGGTGCCAGGGAACTCTGCGGCGAGCTCGCGCCGAGAATGCTTCACGCAGGCTGTGCCGTAGCCCTTCTTGCGAGATTCCGGCGCGATCCAGATCGCCACGTTGACCTCTTGGCCGTCGAGTTCGCCGAATACCAGGCCGACGCTCTTCGAGCCGTCACCGGAGACGTCCTCGGCGACGAACCAGGCAGCGGTCTCGTCGTCGATCCGGCCGAGGCCACCGACGCGCTCAGCTTCGATCCGATCCTCGCTCCACGGCTTGCCGTCTTCGCCGAGCTGCTCGCCCGAACGAATCGTGAACAGCGACTTGTCTTCTGCGCTGTCGCTGAACGGACGCAGGGTGAAGTTCTGCCCGCTGCTCGCGGGACGATCGAGCGTCGTCCATTCGAGAGTGGCGTCGAGATTCTCCAGCTCGCCCTGGATGCGATCGCGCGCAGCCTTGGTGAGTGCACTGAACTTGAGGCTCAGAACTGCTTCGGCATTTGCTTCCGACGTGCCGAGGAGTTCCGCGACGGTGGTCAGTGCCTCCTGGTGGTCCTTGCTGTCGACCACTGCGTCCAGCACCTCGTGGCGACGCTCCAGCGCACGCACGAGGGCTGAGGTGATCTCGCGTCGGTCCAGGATTTGATCTTGAATATGCGTCGTCATATATGCGACTCCTTGCTGTGTTCGAGGCTCTGTCGAAACGCCGTGCGGACCGTACGAGTCAATAGTGCTCCAACTCGCTCGTTATGGCACGTGTTCAGCCTCCGGTGCGGCGAACGAGCCTTTCGTAGCGCTGGCGGGCAGCTTGAGTGCTGCCGAGCCCGAGTCCGAAGGCAATATCTTGCCAGGTCATGCCCCGTTCGCGGGCAATTCCGAGGAACAGCGCTTCCAGCTGTTCCATTTCGGCTCGGGCCTTGGGAATCAGAGTCAACGCAGCCATGACATCGGCGTCGTCGACCTCGGGTTCGTTCGCCTGCGGTGTGTCGGTGCCGCCGGCAAGACGAGCCACGACGCGCACCGCGCCGTAGGGCTCGAGCATCTCCGGATGGGATTGCCGCGCGCGCTGGCTTTGGGTCGCGCCGTGGCGCTCGCTGATCCGAAAGAGTCCGGCGTACTCGCGATGTGCGCGTTCGCGGCCGGAATCGATCGGTCTGAACTGGTCATCGGTCATGAACCCAGGCTGGCACGAACCCGGGTCGATGTAAACGTTTTGTTGTAAACAGTTCGTTTATTTCTTCAGCGGCTCGCACACGATGACGGGAATGACCCGGTCGGTCCAGGCCTGATAGTTGTCGAAATCCGGATACATCGCCGTCAACATCGGCCACAGCCGAGCGCGCTCGTCCTCGGTGGAGACGCGGGCTTTCATCGATCGGATCCGAGACTTGATCTGCACCGTCACCACCGGGTCCGCCTTGATGTTGAGGTACCACATCGGGTTCTTCGGAAGACCACCTTGCGACGCCACCAGAATCACGTTCTCGCCGTCCTCGAGGAACAGCAACGGACTGATCCGCTCCTCGCCGGATTTGCGACCGGTGGTGGTGAGCAGGCAGATCGGCAGCCCGCGTGGGAACGCGCTGCCGACCCGCCACTTGCTACCCAGCCGCCCGTCGGTGGCGCGATACATGGCGACGTTTGCCTTCGACATCCACTTGATGATCTTGACCGTCGCCGGAGCGTCGAGTCCCTTGGGTTTAGCTGGGGGAGTAGTCATCTCAGATACGCTCGATGATGGTTCCGGTGGCCAGCGCGCCGCCGGCGCACATCGTGATCAGAGCCGTCGAGCCGTTGCGACGCTCCAATTCGTGCAGTGCGGTGGTGATCAGTCGAGAGCCCGTGCTGCCGACCGGATGGCCGAGAGCGAGCGCGCCGCCGTTGACATTGACGTTGTCGAAGTCGGGTTCGTGAACCTGAGCCCAGGACAGTGCGACGGATGCGAATGCTTCGTTGATCTCGAACAGATCGAGGTCGCCGATCTTCATTCCGCTCTTCTCCAGGACACGGCTGGTTGCCTGCACCGGTCCGTCGAGGTGGAATTCCGGTTCCGAGCCGACCAGCGCCTGGGCGATGATGCGGGCTCGCGGCTTCAACCCGAGTGCGCGGGCCTTGTCCTCGTCCATGAGCAGGACTGCGGCCGCGCCGTCGGAGATCTGGGAAGACGTTCCGGCCGTGTGAATCCCGCCTTCGAGGACGGGCTTCAGTCGGGCTAGGGACTCGGCCGTCGTATCGCGCAGGCCCTGATCGCGATTGACGAGCTTCGTCTCGCCCGTGAGGTTTCCTTCCTTGTCGACCTGGGGCGCCGAAAGTTCGAGAACCTCGCGGTCGAAACGCCCTTCCTCCCAGGCCTGCTTGGCCAGCGCCTGCGAGCGGACACCGAGGGCTTCGATGTCGTCACGGGTCAGTCCGCGTCGACGCGCGATGCGTTCCGCAGCTTCGAACTGGTTGGGCATGTCGATGTCCCACGTCGCCGGCCGACGCGGTCCGGCCTGATCGCCGACGTTTGCGCCGAGGGGAACCTGGCTCATGGCTTCGATGCCGCAGGCGATGCCGGCGTCGATGGCGCCGGTGGCAATCAGTCCGGCGATCAGATGGTTCGCCTGCTGGGC
Organism: Rhodococcus sp. AQ5-07; assembly: GCF_009707305.1. NCBI lineage: Bacteria > Bacillati > Actinomycetota > Actinomycetes > Mycobacteriales > Nocardiaceae > Rhodococcus > Rhodococcus sp. AQ5-07. Next base: position 5,766,816 of record NZ_CP046099.1, read on the forward strand.
CGAACCACACTGGCAGTCCACGGTGGTTGCGCCGGTCTGCCACGGAAGTCCGGCGTGCAGCCAGGCCGTGCGCGTGATGTTGTTGGACTGAGCGCCGGCCTGGGTGACGCAGCCGCCGATCACCTGCTCGATCAGCAACGGGTCGATTCCCGACCGGTCGAGAACGCCCTTTTGTGCCGCTCCGAGGATCTCGGCGGCGTGCAGACCGGCGAGCCAACCTCCGCGCTTGCCGATCGGTGTACGGACAGCCTCGACGATTACTGGTGTGCCCACAGCGGGCTCCTTTCCTTGTAATGAAAAAGTAGAACAGGTTCTCTGCGGGAAGCAAGACCTGTCGACGTTTCCTTTCCTAGTAAGCAGGCTTGTGTTTCAATGAGAGTAGAACGTGTTACACATCACGGATCCCCATCACCCCTGTGATGAAAAGGCTTAGGGCAGGAGACATCAGTGGCACAGCCCGCATTCCCCGAGGGAATCGACTTCACGGACCCCGACATCTACGCGGAACGCATGCCGTTCGAGGAGTTCGCCGAACTCCGGAAGACGGCCCCCGTGTGGTGGAATCCGCAGCCCCCGGAAATCGGTGGATTCCAGGACGAGGGCTTCTGGGTGGTCACCCGTCATGAAGAGGTCAAGGAGGTCTCGCAGCGAAGCGACATCTTCTCGACCCACGAGAACACTGCGATTCCTCGCTTCGCCGACGACATCCCGCGCGAGAACGTCGAGATGCAGCGATTCATCCTCATCAACAAGGACGCTCCGGAGCACACCAAGCTTCGCAAGCTGGTTTCGCGTGGATTCACCCCGCGAGCCATCAACAGCCTGCGCGAAGAACTGACCGAGCGCGCCGAAAAGATCGTCAAGACTGCGGCTGCCGGTGGTGCCGGAGACTTCGTGGTTCAGGTCGCGTCCGAACTTCCGCTGCAGGCAATCGCCGAGCTTCTCGGTGTGCCGCAGGAAGATCGAATGAAGCTCTTCGACTGGTCCAACCAGATGACGTCCTACGACGATCCTGAGTTCGACATCGACCCGCAGGCAGCGTCTATGGAGATTCTGGGATACGCGTACCAGATGGCGGATCAGCGCAAGAAGTGTCCCGCCGATGACATCGTCACCAAGCTCATCGAAGCTGACATCGACGGAAATGAGCTCTCCCCAGAGGAATTCGGCTTCTTCGTGATTCTGCTTGCGGTCGCGGGTAACGAGACCACTCGCAATGCCATCACACACGGCATGGTTGCCTTCCTCGACAATCCCGACCAGTGGGAGCTGTACAAGAAGGAACGCCCGAAGACTGCGGCCGACGAGATCGTTCGTTGGGCCACCCCGGTGACCTCTTTCCAGCGCACCGCGCTCGAGGACACCGAACTCGGGGGACAGAAGATCAAGAAGGGCGATCGCGTTGTGATGATGTACGCGTCGGCCAACTTCGACGAAGACGTCTTCGAGAATCCCACGAAGTTCGACATCATGCGTGACCCCAATCCGCACCTCGGATTCGGCGGCACAGGTGCGCACTTCTGCATCGGCGCCAACTTGGCTCGTCTCGAAATCGATCTGATCTTCAACGCGATCGCCGATCACCTACCCGACATCACCAGGCTCGGCGATCCCCGTCGCCTGCGCTCGGGCTGGCTCAACGGCATCAAAGAGTTTCAGGTTGATTACAAGACATCGGGCTGCCCGGTCAAACACTGATCCGGACATATACTGACCTGGTAACCGGCGAGTAGGTTCTGTGTAGGTTTTCGGGAGTTGCCTCTGCACTCTCGAACACGCAGAACTACAGTAGACGTTCCGGGGGGCCACTAGTTGGCAACCTGGAACTGCGGCGGCGTCTGCGGGATCCCTCATCTCCCGTAGGCGCCGCCGTTTGTAGTTCAATCTCTAATTCAGCCGCCGTATGGCTTGGTGATCGCTTCCAGGAAATGTCCCGACGGGTCGAGGAAGTAGACCCCACGCCCACCGTCGTTGGTGTTGAATCCGGTACTCGACTGGCGCGGATCGGCCCAGTGATCAAGTTTCAACGCCTGTATCCGCTGGTAGATGCCGTCGAAGTCATCTTCGGAGACGAGGAAAGCGTAGTGCTGAGACGCAACCTCGGCGCCCTCTTCCACCTGTGCGAAGTCCAGTGTCACGCCGTGCTCGAGTTCGACGCCGAGAAAGTAGCCGGCTTCGACCGGGCCTGGCAGACCGAACATGTGAGTGAAGAACCACGCAGACTCTTGGCGGTCTTTTGCGGCGATGATGGTGTGATTGAACGAAATGGTCATGAGTGACCCCTTGCAGTACGATGCCTCCATGCCTGACGCAGTCCGTCATCGACACGCGACGTTGGGAACCAGGAAACCATTTCGAGGTTCTCGGTGCAAGTACGACAGGCTGATTCGAATACGACGAGAGCGGCCCCGGTCGATGACCGGGGCCGCTCTCGTACTGTGGGTTCTCAGGCTTTGCGTGCCGTCTTCATCGCACGGTCCACTTCCCAGAATGCTCGAAGCGACGCGATCTTGCCTGCGTTGTTCACGCGATAGACGAACACGCCCTCGGCGTCGATGATCGAGCCGCCGATGGTGGTCCGGATCTTGCCGATGTTGACGTTCTCGTTGCCGCACACCAGTGAATCGTCGATCAGAAACTCGAGCTTGTCCGCGGTCGCGATCGTCATGTCGTAGAACTTGGAGATCGCTTCGCGTCCGTGATGGCCTTTGCCTTCGGGATCGAATCCCGACGGCCCGACCGGATCCTCCACCCAACCGTCCTCGGCGAAGAGGTCCAGCCAGGCTTCCTTGTTCTTGCCACTCGCTGCGGCGCGCGAAGCGTTACCCGCGACGCGGGCGGGGTGTTCGTCAGTCATCGCGACTCCTCAGTTGATGTACTGCTCGGCGAACTTGCGCATCGAATCCTGCTTTGCCTCCAGCGGGGCATCGAAGCCGATTCCGTCGAAAACCCAAGGTACGGTGATGATGTCCGTGACGCCGGCATCTTCGAGTTCTGCGTAACCGTCCTTGCCGAAACGGTCGATGCACACCGTCTGGATTTCGAACGGCTCGTTCTCGCGGCCGTACTCGGCGCGCAGTTCGCGTAGTCGTGCGATCACACCCACCAGATCGTCGAACTTGATCATCGCCGAGGTCCAACCGTCGCCGACTCGCGCAGCACGCTTGAGTGCCACCTCGGTGTGGCCGCCGACGTAGAACGGAACCGGCTTGGTGGGAGCTGGACTCATCTGCAGGCGATCGAAATCGAAGAACTCGCCGTGATACTCGACCATCCCGCCGCCGAGAATAAGTTTGAGAACGTCGATCATCTCGTCCACTCGGGCGCCGCGACGCTTGTACGGAGCGCCGCACCACTCGAACTCTTCGGGAGCCCAACCGATTCCGACGCCGAAGCCGAAACGGTTGTTCGTCAATGCCGCTACAGATCCGACCTGCCGCGCGAGCAGGACCGGATTGCGGCTACCCAGCTTGAGCACCTGGGTGTAGAACTCGATCTTCTCGGTCACCGCGCCCATTGCAGCTGCGGCGATCAGCGGATCGACCCAGGGGGTCTCGGCATTCCACATCCGAGACCCGTCCGGGGTGTATGGGTAATCCGCCGCCTGCGTTTCCATGAAGAACAGTGAATCGGGGAGAGCGATCGACGAAAAGCCGCATTCTTCGGCCGTTTTGGCGATACCGGCTAACTGGTCCAAGGGGTTCATGGCAACCCCGACGGTGTACTTCATCTTCGGCCTCTTCCTGATCGGCGTGTGTGCTGCTGTTACGTGGTGGGACGTTCGGAGCCGACGACCCACATCGAGAAGTACTGCGAGCCACCGCCGTAGGCATGGCCGAGAGCCTTGCGCGCGTCGGCCACCTGGTGATCGCCGGCGCGGTGCATGACCTGCATCGCCGACTCGGCAAAACGGATCATGCCCGAGGCGCCGATCGGGTTGGAAGAGAGAACACCGCCCGAGGCATTGACCGGGAGCTTGCCGCCGATCGCGGTTTCGCCGGCCTCGGTCAGCTTCCATCCCTGGCCTTCCTCCGCGAAACCGAGGTTCTCGAGCCACATCGGCTCGAACCACGAGAACGGGACATAGATTTCGGCGCAGTCGATTTCGTTGAGCGGATCGGTGATTCCCGCGGACTTCCACAGCGCGGCCGCGGCGTCACGGCCGGCCTGCGGATTGACCTGATCGCGTCCGGCATAGAAGGTCGGCTCGGTGCGCATCGCCGTCGCGTGGATCCACGCGACCGAACGACCCTCGGCCTCGACCTGTGCGGCCGCTTCCTCGTTGCCGATCACCAGAGCGCACGCGCCGTCCGAGGACGGGCAGGTCTCGTCGTAGCGGATCGGATCCCAGAGCATCTGAGATGCCTGCACCGATTCGAAGGTGATGTCCGGCTGCCGCAGGTGCGCATACGGATTGAGGCTGCCGTTGAGCCGATCTTTCACCGCGACGAGGTAGCCGATGTGCTCCGGTGCGCCCGATCGACGAATGTACGAACGGACGTGCGGGGCGAAGTATCCACCGGCGCCGGCGCCGACAGGCATGTTGAACGGTACCGGTGTGGACAGCGCCCACATGGCGTTCGACTCGGACTGCTTCTCCCAGGAAACCGTCAGAACCCGCTTGTGGACACCGGATTTGACCAGGCTGGAGGCGACGATAGCCGTCGAACCACCCACCGAGCCGGCAGTGTGAACACGCAGCAACGGCTTTCCGTTGGCGCCAAGAGCATCCGACATGGCGAGTTCGGGCATCATCGAACCCTCGAACAGGTCGGGGGCCTTTCCGATGACGACGGCGTCGATGTCGTCCCAGCCGACGTTGGCGTCGAGCATCGCGGCGTCGATGGCTTCACGAACCAAGCCCGCCATCGAGACATCATGACGCTTTGCGACGTAGTGAGTTTGGCCGGTGCCGAGCACGGCCGCGAGTTGAGGCGTTCCGGCCATCAGTTCCGTCCCTCCAAGACTGCTACCAGGTTCTGCTGCAGCACAGGGCCGCTTGTTGCATGGGCCAGAGCGCGATTCGCCTGACCGTCGAAGATTGCCTTGGCGGCGTGGCCGATTCGTTCCAGACCACCGGCGAACAGTGGGTTGCCGCTGAGCGGACCGCCGGACGGATTGATCGTGGTGGCGTCGGTCAGGCCGATCGCTTCCTTCAAGATCAATTCCTGGTGAGTGAACGGTGCGTGCAGTTCGGCGACGTCGATGTTGCCGACCTCGCCGCCTGTTGCCGCCTTGGCTGCCGACGTAGTGGACGGTGAGGTGGTCAGGTCACGTGCACCCAGGTTGGGGGAGTCGATGCGATGCTCGAGTCCGGTGATCCACGCCGGCCGATCGCAGAGATCGCGGGCGCGATTGCCCGAGGCCAGGACGATTGCTGCCGCACCATCGGTGATGGGCGCACAATCGTGTGCGCGCAACGGATCTGCGAGGAACGGGCTGGCGAGTAGTGCCTCGATGTCGACCTCGCCCGCGAGCTGAGCCTTCGGATTACTCAGCGCGTGACGACGGCTGCGAGCGGCAACCTCCGCCATGTCCTCTTGCGTCCACTTACCCGCGTCGAGTCCGAGTCGGGCTTGAAGTCCGGCGATCGAGACGGAGTCCGGCCACAGCGGAGTGACGAGGTACGGATCGAGCTGCATGGACAGGATCTTGCGCAGGTGCCCGGCGGAGGATTTGCCGAAGCCGTACACCAGCGCGGTCTCGACCTCGCCGGTCAAGATCTTGATCCACGCTTCGTAGAAGGCCCACGCAGCATCCATCTCGACGTGAGATTCGTTGATCGGCGGGACCGCTCCGATGGAGTCGATGGCCGAGATGAAGGAGAACGCTCGACCGGCCAGGTAATCGGAAGATCCGGAGCACCAGAAGCCGATGTCGGACTTGGTGATTCCCAGATCGCTGTAGAGCTGCTGGAAGCACGGGACGAGCATCTCGACGCCGTTGGTGGTGCCGTTGGTTTCGCGGACGTGGGGTGCCTGAGCAAAGCCCACGACTGCGATGTCTGCAGAAGTCATTTCAGGAGCCTCACAGGTGGTGTTGGAAGGTGGAGTACTCGGCGTCGGGTTCACCTGTCGGCCGGAAGTATTCGATGTTCTCGAGGGTGTAACCCCACTCTTCGCGAGGCTTCCACTTGGCTTCGACGCGCATGCCCATGCGTACGTCCGCGGCATCACATTCGAGGATCAAGTGCAGGAACGGAATGTCAGCCCCGTCGAGAAGCACGTAGGCGGCCACGTAGGGCGGTTTGATTCGCTGCCCGAGGAACGGGACGTTGACGATGCAGAAGGTGGTGACAATTCCCTTGTCGGGCAGTTCGATCTGCTCGCTCGTCGGCTTCCCGTTGGTGGGATTCGCGCCGCGCGGTGGGATGTAGATCTTGTCTTCGGGTCCGCTGCGACCACCGATCAGCTTGCCTTCTGCGAGACCACGGAGGTAGAAGCTCTCCTCGGCCGAAGCGGAATGCATGAAGTGCAGGTCGACAGGCGTCGTGATCATGGTGACAGGATCGGCGGTGGAATCGACTGTCGCGATTCCATTTTCGCTCTCACCTGGTTCGAAGCACTCGATGTCCTTGATCTGCCCGATCCGCTCCGACGCCCAGCGAGCACGAACCCGCAGGCCGGTGCTGATGTCGTCGGGGGAGTCGACGTCGACCGCGTGGAGCATGGACGTGTCCGCGCCGTCGAGCTTGATCAGGGCCCACGCGAAAGGCTTCGTCAGGGGTTGACCCTCGATGGGTTCGGGCATCCACGTCCAACTCACGACCGTTCCGCCGTCGGAGACTCCGACGAAGTCGGTCAGTGGTTCGGCCGTATCCGGATCGAATTCCGGTGGCGGCACGAAGACACGACCGTTCGACCCACGTGCGCCGATCACCTTGCGATCACGCAGGGCAGTCACGAACGCGCCGATGGTCGGTCCCGTCGATCTGGTGTAGTCGAAATGGAGATTCAATGGTGCGCTCAGGGGCTTGTCGGCCACCCCGCTCTTTCCGATGGTCACAAGATCGAGTAGAACAGGTTCTAGAGATTGTGGCAAGAGTCACTTCTGATCACCGGCAATGTGGAGGCCTGCGATGAAGCTTGGGTTGCAACTCGGATACTGGGGCGCACAGCCGCCGGCAAACGCCCCGGAACTGATCGAGGCCGCGGAAGGCGCGGGATTCGACGCGGTCTTCGCCGCGGAGTCGTGGGGCTCGGACGCCTTCACCCCGCTCGCCTGGTGGGGATCTCGGACCGAGAACGTCCGTCTCGGCACCTCCGTCGTACAGATTTCGGCGCGAACACCGACCAGCTGTGCCATGCACGCGCTCACTCTCGATCACCTCAACGGTGGGCGAACGATCCTCGGGCTCGGCGTATCCGGACCGCAGGTCGTCGAAGGTTGGTACGGCCAGCCATTCGAGAAGCCGCTCGCGCGCACCCGCGAATACGTCTCGATCGTGCGCCAGGTCCTCGCCCGTGAAGCGCCCGTCACCAGCCCCGGCCCCCACTACCCTCTGCCGTATGCGGGACCGGGCAGTTCGGGACTTGGCAAGCCGCTCAAGCCCATTACGCACCCGCTGCGTGCGGACATCCCGATCTGGCTCGGCGCCGAAGGGCCGAAGAACGTCGCGCTCGCCGGTGAAATCGCCGACGGGTGGCTGGCGATCTACTACACCCCGCGCCTGGCGCCGATGTACAACAAGTGGCTCGACGAAGGCTTCGCTCGCGCCGGGGCCCGTCGTAGCCGCGAAGACTTCGAGGTGGCCGCCACGTGCCAGGTCATCGTGACCGACGATCGTGCCGCGGCCATCGCCGCTCTCAAGCCGATGACCGCCCTCTACGTCGGCGGAATGGGCGCCCCGGAGTTGAACTTTCACGCACAGGTCTACAAGCGGATGGGCTACGAGAAGGAGGTCGACGAGATCGGTCGCCTCTTCATGTCGGGTCGCAAGGACGAAGCTGCTGCCGTCGTCCCCGACGAGATGGTCACCGAGACCATGATCATCGGCAACGTCGACGAGGTGCGCGCGGACGTGAAGCGTTGGGAGGAAGCCGGAGTCACGATGTTGTTGGTGACCTGCCGCGACGCCGACCATGTGCGAGAGCTCGCGGCCGCGGTGGGTGGTTGAGCGGGGCACCCCCCTTTTTTTCGAGCGGGACCCCCCTTTTTTCCGAGCGAACGGCACGTTCAGCGCATCTGAGGCGCTCAACGTGCCTTTCGCTCGCCGAAAGTTATCCACAGGGCCGCCAAAACCCCAGGTCGCCGCCGGGGCCCGCGCTGCTACTCGAGTCATGCTGCAACCATGCGGCGTGGAATGTGGGGCGATGATCTGGACGCGATCTACCGCGTCAGTCGAAGCGGAGTGATCCGAACGGCCGAGTTGGCGCGATTGGGCGTCTCAAACTCCGCCGTGCACACCCGGTGTCGAGCGGGCGGACCCTGGCAGCGCATATTGCCAGGAGTGATCCTGCTCCGAAATGGTCAACCGACGCCACGTCAACGATCGATCGCTGCGCTCATGTTGAGCGGTGACGAGTCGCTGCTGACGGGGCGATCTGCCATGTCGGAGTACGGATATCGGACGCACGCCGGGGATGTGCAGGTGCTCATCCCCATCGACCGTCGAGTTCAATCAGTTGGATTTGTCACGGTAGAGCGCACTATTCGACTGCCTGAGCCGGAGATTCGCAACGGTCTGCGCTGTGCGCCGCTGCCGCGGGCACTACTCGACGCTGCGAGGCGGTGCAAGGCCCTCGATCCCACACGGGCACTCATTGCCGAGGTCGTTCAGCGTGGCGACGTCTCGGTGCGCGAACTTGCGAAGGAACTCGAGGCGGGTAGCAGTCGGGGTTCCGCGCTACCTCGGGTCGTGTTGCGCGAAGTGAACGCGAACGTCCACTCGGTTCCGGAGGTTCACGCGCGAAAACTGTGGCAGCGGAGCGGGCTGCCGGAAATGTTGTTCAACCATGAGATCCGGGATGCCGACGGAGACTTCATCGCAATTCCGGACGGATGGATCGATTCGGTTGCCTTCGCGTGGGACATCGACTCCTTGGAATGGCATGCCGCGCCGACGGACTACAAGCGCACGGTGGAACGTCGGACGCGTATGCAGAATGCGGGAATCATCGTGTTGCCGACGGTGCCCAGTGCACTGCGAACGGACCCTGATCGTGTGATCGAGGACCTGCGTGCGCACTACAGATTGGCGCAGTCACGTCCCCGGCCACAGGTGTTCGCGAGGTCGAGGTGGGTGAAATTGGACGAAACAGGCTGAGCGAAAGTGCCTTTCGGCGCACTGAAGGCGCCGAAAGGTACGTTCGCTCGAAAAGGGGGTGGGTGGGACCGAGAGCGGACGGGAAAGGGGGGTGGCTCAGACAGGGGTGGGTCAGGCAACCCTGACTCAGACACCCTTGAACTGGGGCGCCCGCTTCTCACCGAAGGCTCGCGGGCCCTCCTTGGCGTCCGCGCTCATGAACACCTTCATGCCCAGCTGCGCGTCGATCTGGAAGGCCTCTTCCTCGTGCATACCCTCGGTGTCGCGGATGGTCTTGAGAATCGCCTGCACGGCGAGGGGGCCGTTTGCACTGATCAGGTCCGCGAGCTCCAGCGCCTTGTCGAGGGCCTGACCGTCCGGGACGACGTGGCCGATGAGCCCGATCTCCTTGGCCTCCGGAGCCTTGATGTGACGACCGGTGAGCAGGATGTCGGCTGCGATCGTGTACGGAATCTGTCGAACGAGGCGCACCGCGGAACCGCCGAGCGGGAAGAGCCCCCACTTGGCTTCGGAGACGCCGAACTTGGCGCTCTCGCCCGCGACGCGGATGTCGGTGCCCTGCAGGATTTCGGTTCCGCCGGCGATGGCTGCACCCTCGACCGCAGCGATCAGCGGCTTGGTCAACCGGCGACCCTTGAGTAGACCTTCGATCTTGGACATGTCGACGCCGCCGCCCGCGAAGGAATCTCCCGGAGGCTTGGCGGACATGTTCTTGAGGTCGGCGCCGGCGCAGAAGTCGCCGCCGGCTCCGGTGAGGATCGCGACGCGGATATCGGGGTCGTTGTCGACCTGATCCCAGGCGTCGACCATGATCGCCATCATTTCGCCGGTGATGGCGTTCTTACGCTCGGGGCGATTCATGGTCACGATGAGAACGTGGCCGCGCTTCTCCACGAGGCAATGCGGCGCGGTTTCCGAAATGTCTGATTTTTCGGTCGTCGAAGTGGACACTGATGGCTCCTGGCGGGTCTGTGAGCTGGCTCTCAAATTGGGTCTTGCCAGAAACGGTAACACGTTCTACTTTGAACTCGTGGCCCTTAACATCGCAGACTTCGTAGAGCACGCAATCGACCTCGTTCCGGACCGCGTTGCGCTGGTCTCGGACAACCGCGAGATGACTTATGCGCAGTTGGAGGACCGAGCAAACCGCCTCGGTCACTACCTGCGTGAACATGGCGTTCAACCGGGTGACAAGGTCGGCATCTACTGCCGGAACGTCATCGAGGCGATCGAGGCCATGGTCGCCGTTTTCAAAATCCGGGCCGTGATGGTCAACATCAACTACCGGTACGTCGAGAACGAGTTGCAGTACATCTTCGACAACTCCGACATGGTTGCGCTCATTCACGAGCGCCGCTACTCGGACAAGGTCGCGAACGTCTTGCCGAACACTCCCAAGGTCAAGTCCGTCATCGTGGTCGAGGACGGCACCGATCTGGACTTCAGTGCTTTCGGCATCGGCTACGAGGACGCACTCGCGCAGAGTTCGGCTGAGCGTGATTTCGAAGAGCGCAGCAACGACGACATCTTCATGCTCTACACCGGCGGCACCACCGGAAGTCCCAAGGGCGTCATGTGGCGCCACGAGGACTGGTGGCGTGTTCTCGGCGGCGGCATCAACTTCGTCACCGGAGTTCCGGTCGAGGACGAGTACGAGATGGCGAAGGTCGGCGCAGCCAACCCGAGCATGATCCGCTACCCGATTCCCCCGATGATTCACGGTGGTTCGCAGTCTGCGGTGTTCCACAGCCTCTTCGGCGGCGGAACCTGTTTGATGCACCCGGAATTCGACGCCCACGAGGTGTGGCAGAACATCGACAAGCACAAGGTCAACCTGATCTTCATCACGGGTGACGCGATGGGCCGTCCGATGCTCGACGCACTGATCGCCGGCAATCCGAAGACGGGTGAGCCGTACGATCTTTCGACGCTCTACGTGATGGCCAGCAGTGCTGCGCTCTTCTCGCCGAGCATCCAGGAGCAGTTCCTCGAACTGTTGCCCAACCGCCTGCTGACCGACTCCATCGGAGCATCCGAGACCGGCTTCGGCGGACTGGCCGTGCTGAGCAAGGGTCAGAAGCATACTGGCGGTCCGACGGTCAAGATCGACGCCTCCACAACGGTTCTCGACGACGACGGCAACGAGGTCGAACCCGGATCGGGCAAGCGCGGCATGCTCGCGCGCAAGGGCAACATCCCGCTCGGCTACTACAAGGACGAGGTCAAGACGGCCGAAACCTTCCGCACCATCAATGGCGTTCGCTACTCGATCCCCGGCGACTACGCTCACGTCGAAGCCGACGGCACGGTCACGATGCTCGGCCGCGGTTCGGTGTCCATCAACAGCGGCGGCGAGAAGGTTTACCCGGAAGAGGTCGAGGGCGCGTTGAAGGCGCACCCGGACATCTTCGACGTGCTGGTGGTCGGTATCCCCGACGAGCGCTTCGGTCAGCGGGTTGCCGCAGTGGTTCAGGTACGTGAAGGCACGTCGCCGACGTTGCACGACATCGCCACCGCAGCGCGCAAAGAGATTGCCGGATACAAGGTTCCGCGCAGTGTGTGGTTCGTCGACCAGATCAAGCGCAATCCGGCCGGCAAGCCCGACTACCGCTGGGCGAAGGCCGAAACGGAATCGCGCGAGGCCGATGATCACAACGGAAACGGCGCTCCTGTGTCGTCCGCAAACGAAAGCGTGGAAGCCTGATGCGTTCGGATCTCGCCGACAAGTTCGGCATCGAATACCCGATCTTCGGATTCACTCCTTCCGAGCACGTCGCGGCCGCCATCAGTCGCGCGGGTGGTCTCGGTGTGCTCGGTTGTGTCCGGTTCAACGACCCGGAAGAACTCGAAGCCGCACTGACGTGGATGGACGAGAACACAGACGGTAAGCCGTACGGCGTCGACATCGTCATGCCGGCCAAGGTGCCGACAGAGGGCGGCGCCGTCGATCTCGACAAGCTGATTCCGGAGGAGCACCGCGCCTTCGTCAACCGCACGCTCGACGAGCTCGGTGTGCCGCCGCTTTCCGACGACGTCGAGCATGCGACCGGCGTACTGGGATGGCTTCACTCGGTGGCGCGGTCTCACGTCGATGTTGCTCTGGGACACCGGATCGCGTTGATTGCGAATGCACTGGGATCGCCGCCGAAGGACGTCATCGATCAGGCGCACGAGAAAGGCGTTCCGGTAGCAGCACTGGCCGGCGCAGTCGAGCATGCACGTCGTCATGTCGAGAATGGTGTCGACATCGTGATCGCGCAGGGCTACGAGGCCGGCGGTCACACCGGCGAAATTGCGTCGATGGTTCTCGTTCCGGAAATTGTTGATGCGCTGGGCGATTCAGCTGCCGTACTGGCCGCCGGCGGTATCGGCAGCGGCCGTCAGGTGGCTGCTGCACTTGCACTCGGTGCGTCCGGAGTGTGGATGGGCTCGTACTGGCTCACCACATCCGAATACAAACTCGGCAGTGCGTCGGGCGAGGGCCCGTCCGCTATTCAGCGTGCACTGTTGGGCGCGACGTCGGCCGACACCGTACGTTCGCGCATCTACTCGGGTAAGCCCGCTCGGTTGCTCAAGACCAAGTGGACGGAAGCCTGGTCGAACCCGGGAGCACCGGCGCCCTTGCCGATGCCGCTGCAGAACCTACTGGTCAGCGACGCTCATCAGAGAATCGCTGCATCGGAGAACCCGGAAGTTGTGGCAATGCCCGTCGGTCAGATCGTGGGACGGATGAACGAGATCCGACCGGTCGCTGAGGTCATGGCAGAGCTGGTGTCGGGGTTCGAGGACGCGCGAACCCGACTGGATTCGATGAAGTAGTAGATGACACGTACGTATGCCCTCGGCCGAGTTTCGGCCGAGGGCATACGTACGTGTCAGCCGGCGAGGTCGTCCGGTCCGACGCTGTCCGACAACCATTCTCCGCGGCTGAGGGCGCCGTCGTCGCGGCGACGTGCGATCACGAAAATGACCAGGGCGGCAGCGAGGACAACTGCGAGAACGCGCGAAGGCGTCAGGTTCGGGTTCTTCATACCCGTAATTTTGCCGGAAGAACGGGCGCGATGGTGAGACAGCGGAGCAAAATCACGCGTTTCGAAACTACTGCGCTTCGGAAGCATGAAGGCCGGCGATCCGCTCGCGCAGGCCACCGAAGTGCACATCGAGAGTGTGCGCCGCCTCGACGGCATCACCCGTACGGATCGCGTCGAGAATCGCACGATGCTTCGACGCGATGTCGATCAGTGGTGTGTCCGAATGCCCGATAGCCTGCTGGATCTCGCTGTACACCTGCCAGAAGACGTCCATCAACTGAGCGAGGACCTGGTTGTCGAGCGGGGAGTACAGGCGGGAATGGAAGGTCGCGTCGATGTCGGAGAAGTTCTTCCCGGCGGCGGCACGGACCTCCATGCCGGTGACGAGTTCGTCGAGGTCGGCGTGGTCGGCCGACGTCATCTCGGCCATCGCCGCACCGATCAGTCCGGTCTCGAGTGCCTGACGAATATCGACCAGTTCCATCGCCTCGTGCCCGGTGCCCTGCAACGACAACCGGCCACGGAAGGTCAAGCCGTCGGCGAGAGCGTCGAAGTTGCTCGGGGCGACGAACATTCCGAAGCCGTGACGGATCTCGACGACGCCCAAGGCCTGCAGAACCTTGAGTGCCTCGCGGAGCGTGTTCCGGCCGATTCCCAACTCTTCGGACAGTTCGGCCTCAGTGGGCATCGGGTCGCCAGGGGAGAGTCTGCGTTCGAGGATCAAGTTCATGATGTCCGTCTGAAGTGCGCGCATGCGGTTTTGCGCGCTGAAACGAGCGCCCTGTGTGCCACTCCGGACAGACATCGATTCCCCTTTTCTGATACGAACGTCCTTCATCCTATGTCCGGTCATCCGCTCCATTGGTCAACCCACGTCAACGGTGCGTTGCAGGAGACTGGGCGCCGCGCCCAGCAGTTTGGCCGTGTACGCATCCGACGGGTTGTCGAATACTTCCTGGGCCGTTCCCTGCTCGACGATCCGCCCGGCGTTCATGACGACGATCGTGTCGGAGACATACCGCACCGTCTGGATGTCGTGCGAGATGAACACCATGCCGAGCCCCAACCGAGCCTTGATGTCGCTGAGCAGGTTCAGGATCTGCGCTCGCACCGAGACATCGAGAGCCGACGTCGGTTCGTCGGCCACGATGACGTCAGGCTCGAGCGCGAGCGCACGCGCGATCGCGACACGTTGACGCTGACCGCCGGAGATCTGGCTCGGGATGACTTCGAGCGCAGATTGGGGGAGTCCGACCAAACCGACCAGCTCGCGAACTCGGGCGGTTCGGCCCGCGCGGTTGCCGATGCCGTGGACGTCGAGCGGATCGGTGAGGATGTCGGCCACCGTCATTCGCGGATTGAGCGCGGTAGCCGGGTCCTGGAAGACGATCGAGATCGCCCGCCCGAACTCCTTGCGCACGCCCGCCGACCGGGTCAGAGCGCTTCGGCCGCGAAATACCACGTCGCCCGACGTCGGTTTCTGCAATCCGACCATGACTTTGGCCAGAGTGGACTTGCCGCAACCCGACTCGCCCACGATGCCGATCGTCGCCCCTCGTCGTACGGCGATACTGACATCGTTGACCGCGTGAACCGTGCCGGGTTTGAACAGTGATCCCGAACGGGTCTTGTGGACGACGTGAATGTTCTTCAGTTCCAGGATGGGTGCTTCAGCTGTAGTCATCGCACGCTCTCCAATTCCGATTCTGCGTGTGCGGGAGTCGCGGACTGGTTCGCGAAGAAATGCTCGGTCTCGCCGATCCGAACCATCTCGGGCTTTCGGTTTGGATCGGAATCCGGACGCAGGGAACGTTCGGCAAAACGGTCACCGGCGGCGAAGCTGCCTGGCGACGGTACGGTTCCCTGGATCTGGTGGAGCCGCGGAGCCTCGTCCTCGATGGAGAGAACGGCGCCGAGGAGGCCCTGAGTGTATTCGTGACGCGGATCGACGAGTAGATCGCTGGTGGGCGCAGACTCGACGACCTGACCGGCGTACATCACCGTGATCTTGTGAGCGAGTGAAGCAACGAGTGCAAGATCGTGGCTCACGAAAACCATGGCAAAGCCGAGCTTTTCCCGAAGATCGTTGAGCAAGTCCACGACCTGGGCCTGGACGGTGACGTCGAGAGCGGTGGTGGGCTCGTCCGCGACGATCAACCGCGGACTGCGGGTGAGCGACATGGCGATCAGAACGCGCTGACGCTGACCACCGGAAAGCTCGTGTGGGTAGCTGGAGAGAGTGCGCACCGGATCGAGTCCGACGAGTTCGAGCAGTTCCTCGGCTGTGCGGGTACCGCCGCGCTTGGTGAGCTGCTTGAACTGCGCGCGGATCAGCATCGCCGGATTCAGAGAACTCAGCGCATCCTGGTAGATCATCGCCATGTCGTGCCCGCGCAGCTTGTTTCGCTCCCGGTTGTTCAGCTCGAGGACGTTGACTCCGTCGAACAGGATCTCGCCGGTCACCACCGCCGTCTTGGGCAGTAGACCCATGATCGCCAGCGAAGTGAGCGACTTTCCGCAACCGGACTCGCCGACCAGTGCCATCGTCTCGTTCGGGCGGACGGTGAAGCTCACGTTGTCGACGATCGCCGTGTCTCCGTAGCGTTCGGGGAACCGGATCGTGAGATTGCGGACCTCGAGGAGGGGCGCTGCATCGCCCTCGTACACAAGACGATCGGACCGAGACCGCTCGGTTTCCGCCAGGATCTTCAGGTGAGTTTCGAGAGGAGTCGGCTCGGCCGCCGGCTTCAGGACATCTTTCACGACGCTCGGGTCGGCGAAGTCGTCGATCAACTCCGGAGTGTTGGCGACCGATGCGGCTTCGTCCTCCAGAATGAGCTCGTTGGAGGTCTCCTCCGCTGCGGCAGTCTGCGCTGCTTCCAGTGCGGAGGGCGTCTTCTTGGTTTTCTTCAGACTCGGATCTGCCATCGCGTCGGTCAGGCCCTCGGCGAGCACGTTGAGGGAGAGCACCGTCAGAAGAATCAGCAGACCGGGGAACACCGTTGCCCACCAACCACCGAGAAGGACCATGTTCTTGCCGTCGGCGATCACCGATCCCCACGACGGATCCGGGGGACGGACACCTGCTCCGATGAACGACAGGCTGGCTTCCAGCACGATGGCGTCGGCGACCATGACAGTGCAGAAGACGAGAACGGGCGCAGCACAGTTGGCTACGACGTGCTTGACGACGATGTGTGAAGTTCTTGCGCCGATGACCTTTTCGGCCGCGACGTAGTCCTCACCGTACTGAGCGAGAACGTTCGCGCGAACGACGCGGGCGACCATCGGTGTGTAGAGGAACGCGATGGTGACGATCAGAACCGGAATCGAACCACCGAAGGCTGCGACGAGCACGGCAGCGAGCGCGATGCCCGGGAACGCCATGACCACGTCGAGCACTCGCATGATGGTCTCGTCGACGCCTTTTCGGCTCGTTGCGGCGACCGACCCGATGAGAGCACCGGCGCACAATGCAAGGAAGGTGGACCCGAGACCGATGGTCAACGACCAGCGTCCGCCGTAGAGCAAGCGGCTGAACAGATCTCGGCCGAGACTGTCCTGACCGAACCAGTGCTCGGCGCTGGGGCCCGCGGTACCGACCGCCTGTTCGAGTGGGGTGTACTGCGTGATCAGCGGCGCGAAGAGGCAGGCGAGCACGATGATCGCGAGAACCGCCATCGACAGCCAGGCCGAGAGGGGGAAGCGAGAAAAGGTGATACCGGGTCGCGAAAGCTTCTCGGTGAGTTTTCTTCTCATCATGCTGCGCTCCGAAGTCGTGGATTGACGAGCAGGTAGAGGATGTCGACGGCGAGGTTGACGACGACGAAGCCGACCGCGATCACGATGACAACACCCTGAACGACTGCGGGGTCACCGTTGGTGACGCCGTTGATCATGAGCTGACCCATTCCGGGAAGACCGAAGATCTGCTCGATGACCACGGCGCCGCCGAGTAGGTAACCGACACGCAGGCCCAGAACGGTGAGCGGGTTGATCAGCGCGTTACGCAACACATTCCGTCCGATCACCACGTGATAGGGCAGGCCGCTGCCGATCGCGGTACGGACGTAGTCCTTGTCCAACTCCTCGACCATGGACGTGCGGATGATTCGCGTCAGTTGTGCCGCGACGGGCAGTGACAGAGACAGTGCTGGGAGCGCCATGTACCAGAGCCAGTCGCCGACGGAGTCGCTCGGATTGACGTAGCCACCGGTAGGGAACCATCCGAGTTGGACAGCAAGGTACTGAATCATCAGCAGTGCCAACCAGAATGACGGTGCTGCCACACCGCCGAGGGAGATCACTCGGATGACCTGATCCGGCCAACGATCGCGGAACAGTGCGCTGGTGACACCGAAGATCAGCGAGAGCACGATGGCGATCACCAGTCCGAGAACCGTGAGCTGAATGGTCAGTGGCAGAGCGGTGGAGATCGAATCCAACACCGGGGTACCGGAAATCAGACTGTCACCCATATTGCCGCTGACCAGATCGGTCACGAAGTGAACGTATTGCAGCGGAAGCGGATCGAGCAGTCCGTTCTCTTCCTTGAACTGCTGCAACTGTTCCGCAGTCGGGTTGCCGCCGTTGAACGCCGCCGTTGCGGGATCGGTGGGCGCGAACTGCATCACGATGAAGACGAACGCGATGATGCCGAGGATCAGGGGGATCAGTATCAGTAATCGCCTGATCAGCATGGGGAGGACTCTTGCCATCGGGGAATCTCTCAGTTGTGGGAAACGGCCGAGCGGGCGGGTATCAGGCCGGCTTCGCCTGAAGCAGGTTGACGCCGGGGTACGGCAGCGGAGTGACGTCGGCGATCTTCTTCGGATCCCACGCAGTCAGGAGTTCCTGATGGAGAACCGGATAGTAGACAGCGTTTTCGGCGATCTGGTTCAGGTACGACTGCACAAGGGTGCTGCGCTTTGCCGGGTCTGTCTCGCGGGTGGCCTCGTCCATGGTGGCGTAGATCTTCTGTGCCTCGGGGGTGTCGTCCCACTTGGCGTAGGTCTTCGTCCACAGGCCGCCCTTGCTGTACGTGTAGCGCACGAGGAGGTCGACGTCGCTGCCGAACGCCTGTGGGTTGGACGTACCCGCAGCGATCTGGAACTTCTGGCCGCTGTTGAGCTTGCTCACCATGGCGCTGGTATCCTGCGGTTCCAGCGTCGTGTTGAATCCGACTGCGTCCCAAGACTCTTTGATGGTCGGCAAGCAGTCGGCCAACCAGCTGACGTTGGTGGAGAGCAGCGTCAGGTCGAGGCCACTTACACCGGCGGCAGTGAGGAGCGAGCGGGCCTTGTCCGGATCGTACGAGTAGACAGTGGACGCTCGCGCGTAGTCGGGGTTGCGCTCGTACAGGTAGCTCGTGGCCGGTGCTGCCTTGCCGCCGAGGGCGATCTCGATCATCTTCGGGGTGTTGATCGCATAGAACATCGCCTGGCGAACACGAACGTCGTCGAACGGTGCCTGAGTGGTGTCGAAGAGCAGGTACATGAGGTTCATGCCCGGGTTGCCCTCGACGGTGCGCCCACCGGAGGTGAGGGTGGGGACGTTGGCGACGGGGATGTTGTCGGCGAGTTGTGCACCGGCATTGTTGCCCGAGACGCGCGCGATGCGTGAGGAGGTGTCGACGATGGAGAGCCAGTTCATGGTCGCGAAGTTGGCCGGACGCGGCCCGTTGTACGCCTCGAACGCCTCGAAAGCTGTGTTGCTCTTGGGGGTGTGGCTCTTGAGCTTGTACGGACCGGAACCGACGACCAGCGCTCCGGACTTGGCCTCGTCCCAGTGGCCGTCGAAGACGTGCTTGGGCATGATCTTGGCGATCGAGAGACGCTGTGCGGCAGCGCTGAACGGGTAGTTGAAGTTCAGGGTCACCGTTTGGTCGTCGACCTTGGTGACGGACTGCAACCAGGAGGAGAAGAAGGAGCGGATCAGTACGTTCTGCTGTGGATCGAGGATGCGATCGAAGGTGAAGACGGCGTCGTCCGAGGTGACCGGAGTGCCGTCGTGCCAGGTTGCTCCCTCGCGGATTTTCATGGTCCAGCTCGAGGCGGTGGCGTCGGTCGGGACGGCCTGTGCGAGCGCCGCATACGTCTCACCGGTGCCTGGATCGTTTTCGAGCAGTCCCTCGTAGACGTGGTTGATCGCTGCCATGAGGAAACCGGATGCAGTCTGCATCGGGTCGAAGCTCTGGTCGTTGCCGTATCCGATGGCGGTGGTCAGATCGCCGGTGCTCGCGGAACCGCCGACAACCGAGGTCGACGACGGGCCGCCGCCACAGGCCGCGAGAGTCGCGGTGATACCTGCTGCAGCTCCCAGTAGCCCGGTGTACCGGAACAGGTCTCGGCGTGTGAACGCGGAGCTCAGCGGTCGTTCGTTCTTCAAGGCGGCCTCCAAGGCGGGGAGCGGGACATCAAGGGAGTGGATAGGGGATGTCCTATGTTCGACGTCCGATGTTGCGTAACTTACATTGTGGATCAGAAAGCGTCTAGAGAATCTTCGGAACTGGCGGCGCTGAACTTGGACGTTTCGCCGGTTTTGAACCAAAAATAGTGCGCTCACCTGCATAGATGAAGACTGCGTTACCGACGTCGAATTGACGACCGATGACGCTGGCCGTATAACATAGGACATCCCTCATCCAATCTTTGGAGACTTCATGACCCGATACAAAGTCGGTGTGGTCGGTTGCGGATTCTTCGGTAGTTCCCTCGCTCGCGAGCTGGCTGCCCATCCACGTTTCGAACTGGCGATGCTGTGCGACCGTGACTTCGAGCGGGCCAAGGACGTCGCCGCAGAGTTCTCGGCAACCCCGACAGACGATCACGACGCGGTGGCCGCTCACCCGGAGTTGGCCCTCGTTGTCGTCGCGACGCCCAATCACGCGCACGCCGAACCTGCCATCGCGGCACTCGAACACGGCAAGGCAGTTTTTGTCGAGAAGCCACTTGCCGTCGAACTGGTCGATGCGCAGAACATGATCGCGAGCGCCGACGCGAGCGGTTCGCCGTTGATGGTCGGGCACATCATGCGGATGATGCCGGGTGTACGACGTCTGGCGGACCTGCTGGCGTCGGGGGAGCTCGGCGAGGTCGCTGCGATCGAAACGTCTCGCTCACGCTGGATCGACACCGACGGCGCAGATCCACAGTGGTGGAAGCTCGACAAGAGCCGAACGGGTGGAGAACTGACTCACGAGATTCACGAACTGGACCTGATGTGCTGGCTCGGCGGCGAGGTGACTGCCGTGTCGAGCATCGCCACCGCAGACGACGGCTTCCGCAACACAGTGGTGTCGTTCGCCGGCGGCGCGATCGGCAGGCACACCATCTCGACGCGTTCACACACTTCTTCGTGGGAGCTGACGGTCGATGCCGCCGAAGGCTCGGTCCACGCGGACTTCCACACCGGCCGGGTCAGCCGACTGCGCGGGGGACGGGTCGAAGAGTCGTGGCAGATCTTCGACGTCGACGCCGAGAACCAATCGTTGATCGACTCTGCGAGCAGGACGCAGAAGTACAACTCGGGGAACGGAGGATCCTCGCTGTGGATGCAGGCTGCGATTCGCCACGAAATCGACGAGATGGCAGCAGTTCTCGACGGCAAGGCTGACTCCGGCTCACCGTTGACATACGCACGTGAACGCGCACTCGTCGTCGCCGAGCAGGTGCGACTCGGTGGCGGGGAACCGGCGGCGCTGTCGGGAAGTGCGAAGTGACCGTGCGTGTAGCCGTCATCGGCAGCGGCGCAATCGCGCGGGACCACGTCAGCGCTTTGGCGCGCATCCCGTCGGTCGAAGTCGTCTACGTATTCGGCAGTGACTTGGACCGTGCCGCATCGGTTGCGGCATTGGCGCCGGGTGCGAAAGCCAGTACCGATCTGGCGAAGATTCTCGCAGACCCGAGCGTGCACGCGGTCAACGTCGTGGGGGCCACTCCGGACCACGCGCCCGTGACGATTGCCGCAGGCCGCGCGGGAAAGCATGTGCACGTGGAGAAGCCGGCCGCGCTGACAGTCGCGGACTTCGACGCGATGGTCGAGGCCACCGAAGGTGGCGGCGCCTCACTGATGGTCGGACAGACCGTACGATTCCAGCCGTCGATCTCCTCGATCGGAAACTCGGTTGCACAAGGCGCCATCGGCGACCCCCGGCTGATCCACCTCAGTTGGTACACCGGCCACGTCTGGCCAGGGGGCTGGCGAGGCTGGCAACACGACAAGGACCGCTCGGGTGGTCACCCCGTTCACAACGGAACCCACGCTCTCGATCTGGTGACGTGGCTGATCGGTCGTCGTCCGATCCGTGTGTTCGCTCGTAGTTTCCCCACCTTCGCGGCGGGGATGCCCGTGCACGACAGCTTCCATCTGACCGTTCGCTTCGAGGACGGATCGCTGGCGCTCATCGAATTGGCTTACGCACTGCCGCAATCGGGAAAGATGGTGCGCCGGATCGTGGTGTCGGGGACATCCGGCACGCTCGCGCACGACACCGGCGACGACCCAGGCCTGATGACGGATACGACAAACGCGCCGCCGTCGTCGATCGAAGATGCGATGGCGCATCAGATGCGCCACTGGATCGCCACTCTCGACGGTTCCGCGACCCCGATAGTCGAGAACTGGCAGGTACGTGCAGCTCTCGCGACTGCCATCGCTGCACAACAGTCACTCGACACCGGCCGCGCGATTTCGATCGGAGAACACCGATGACCGGCACCGGTTCGATCCGCGTCGGATTTGTCAGCGGCGTAAGGCATGCCGGCTCCTATGCGGACCTGTTGCGCTCCGATCCTCGAGTGAGCTTGATCGGGGCCTCCGACGAATCCTCGGTCCCCGATTGGATTCGTGAGGACGGAATCGCGATGGCAAAGGCCGCAGACATCGAGTGGATCGACGAACTCGGCGAGCTGCTCGACCCCGAACGGATAGACCTGGCGATCATCTGCAGTGAGCCGACCAGGCATGCACGGCTTGCGATTGCCGCACTGAACGCGGGACTCGACGTCCTGGTGGACAAGCCGGTGGGTATCGACGAGTCGGAGGCCGCGGCGGTCGAGGAAGCGGCACGGTCGAACGGGCGAATCTGTACGGTGGTGAACCGCACTCATTCACCTGCGCTCCGGCGACTGCGCCGCTGGATCGATGCCGGAAACCTCGGACTGCCGCGCCACGTGGACATCGAGTTCCTGGCAAGCGGAACACATTTCGCGACGTCCGTCGAGCGTCCCGAACTGGTGGTGGATCCCGCGCTTTCCGGCGGGGGAGAAGTAGTGAACTTCGCCGGTTACGCCGCCGACTACCTCAGATACCTCACCGGCCTGGACGTCACCGAGGTGTACGCCGAGACGAGCACACTCTACGGCGGGGCCCACCAGCAGTTCGGAGTCGAAGACACGGCGTTGATCTCGCTCGCCCTGGAAAACGGCGTCACCGCGACGGTGACCGTCGGAAGAATCCCCGCAGCACCGGGTTTCGGCGCGAATACCGCGACGCTTCGGGTCCTCGGCTCCCACGGATACGCGAGTTCCGACGACGACAAACCCGCGGTGACCCACTTCGCATCCTCGGGAGACGTGACCGCACTACCCATCGGCGGCTTCGGTTCGGACAACGCGGTGTCGAGCTTTCTCTCTCACGTGCTCGATCGACTTCCCACACGGACCGAACCCGACTACACCGTGGCAGACGCCCGCGCGTCGATGCGCGTGATCGATGCTGCCTATCTGTCCGCCTCGAGCGGTCAGCCGGTCTCCGTCTCTCCCTGACAGCCGCACCCACAACTCAATCCGACAACCAACATATGGAGACCCCATGAGCACGGAAACCACCACCTTCAGCGGAATCGTCCCGCCGATCGTCACACCACTGACGCTCGAGGGCGAGGTCGACACCACGTCGCTCGAACGCCTGCTCTCACTGCAGATCGAAGCCGGAGTCGACGGCTTGTTCGTCCTCGGTTCCTCGGGTGAGGTCGGTTACCTCACCGACGCTCAGCGCGCCCAGGTGGTGCAGACGGCCATCGGTCACGTCGGCGGCCAGGTACCGGTCCTCGTCGGCGTGAACGACATGACCACCAACCGGGTCATCGCCGTCGCCGAGCAGGCGCGTGAAGCGGGTGCGGATGCCATCGTCGCGACGGCGCCGTTCTACGCGATCACCGACGCAGCCGAGACGGCAACGCATTTCCGCTCCATCCACGCCGCAGTGGATCTTCCGTTGTTCGCCTACGACGTCCCGGTTCGTGTCCACAGCAAACTCAGCCCGGCAATGCTGGTCGAGCTCGGTCGCGAGGGAGTCATCGCCGGCGTGAAGGATTCGAGCGGCGACGACGTCAGTTTCCGTATGTTGCTCCGTCAGTCGGCCGGGCTCGAAAACTTCGCCGTCTTCACCGGGCACGAGGTAGTCGTCGACGGTTGCCTGCTGATGGGTGCTTCGGGCGCTGTGCCCGGCCTGGCCAACGTGGACCCCCACGGTTACGTGCGACTGTGGCGCGCTGCGCAGGCAGGAGACTGGGCGGCGGCGAAGGCCGAGCAGGATCGACTCACCGATCTGTTCTCCATCGTCGAGGCACCGACACCGGGTCGCGTCAGTGCCGGTGCCGCGGGTCTGGGCGCATTCAAGACGGCTCTGGCCTTGCGCGGCGTCATCACCGGCAACACGATGTGCGCCCCGATGCTCTCGCTCGACGAGTCCGAGACCGCAACGATCAAGGTCGTTCTGGAACAGGCCGGGCTCCTCTGACATGACACCTGGGCAGAAGCGATGGATCGGCATCGACATCGGCGGCACCAAAGTGGCTGCCGCGGTGGTGACGTCCGACGGAGACGTGATCGACACCGTTCGTGCGGCAACACCGACGGCCGGTAGGGAGGCTGTTCTCGAGACCGCCACCGCGTTGGTCGACCGTTTGAGGGCGGATCACCCGGTAGCCGGAATCGGAGTCGGTGCACCGGGAATCATCGATCGGGTGCGTGGCCGCGTCGTCTTCGCCTCCGACATTCTGTCCGGATGGAGTGGCGCCGAGGTTCGCGGGGAACTCGAGGCGCACTCGGGTCTACCGGTGACGGTGGACAACGACGTGCGCGCGATGGCCCACGGCGAGAACATGATCGGCGCCGGTCGCGGTCGAAGCTCTGCACTGTTCGTCTCGATCGGTACTGGAATCGGTGGCGCGTTGACCGTGGGCGGACAGCTGTATCACGGCGCCCACGGAACAGCCGGCGAGCTCGCGCATCTGCTGGTTCCGGTCTCCGGGGCGATAGGTTGCGGTTGCGGTAGAACCGATCACCTCGAGGCAGTCGCCTCTGGCCCGGCGATGGCGGCCGAGTACGCAGCGCGGGCAGGTGTGCCCACTCAACCGTTGCAGAAGGTGGTGGCACTCATGCGCTCCGGCGACCCGATCGCCCGTGCCGTGGTCACCGACGCCGGTACTCTGCTCGGCCGAGTCCTGGCCGGCGTCGCCACCGCATTCGATCCCGAGGTGATCGTCATCGGCGGCGGCGCAGCCCAGATCGGAGCCGACCTCTTGTCGCCGCTGACGTCCGCTTTCCGGGTGGAAGCGATGGGTCCCATTGCCGAAACCGCCATTCTTCCTGCCCGTTTGGGCACCGATGCGCCGCTCGTCGGAGCTGCGCTCCTGGCCGCCGCAACACGAATCGAGGTAACACCGTGACTGTCGAAGAACTGCTCACCATCATCAGCGGGAAGCTGATCGTGTCCTGTCAGGCCGGACACGGCCATGCCTTGCGCGACACCGGGACCATCGAGAGGATGGCCCGCGCCGCGGTCGACGGCGGTGCAGTGGCGATCCGCTGCGGCGGTGTGGGCGGAACCCCGGATGTCGCCGCAGTCGTGTCGGCAGTGAAGGTACCGGTGATCGGTTTGACGAAGATCGGCTCGGAGGGCGTGTTCATCACGCCGACAAGGGAATCAGCCCTCGAAGTCGTGGATTCGGGTGCGCAGATCGTGGCTGCCGACGCCACCCTGCGACCTCGTCCGGACGGGCTGACCTTTGCCGACACCGTCGACGCGGTCCATGATCGCGGCGGCCTCGTCATGGCTGATTGTGGAACACTCGAGGACGGCATCGCTGCCGCCGCGGCGGGCGCCGACATCATCTCCAGCACACTGGCGGGATATACCGAGAACAGCCGACGCCTGGCCGGCCCGGATCTGGAGCTGATCTCGGAACTGCGGCAGGCACTTCCAGATGTAGTCCTCATCGCCGAGGGGCGATACCACAGCCCGGAGGATGCGGCACGCGCCATCGCCCTGGGTGCAGACTCGGTGGTTGTCGGAACCGCAATCACGGATCCGGCGTTCATCACGTCGAAATTTGCAGCCGCAGTATCGGGCGCCGAAGGGCAGAGGGTGTGACCCCGACGTCGAAGGCTTTGAAGTCCAAGACTGCTGAACGGATTCGACTGGAGACTTTGCTCGTAGACTCGTCGACGCCGATCCGGTGGGTCTTCACCGGCGACAGCATCACTCAGGGATTGACGCACACCGACGGTCATCGAAGTTACGTCGAACACTGCGCCGAGCGCGTCCGTGGTGAACTTTCCTTGTTCAACCACGTCCTTGTCAACACCGGGGTGAGCGGCAATCGATCCTCCGATGTGCGTGCAGGTTTCGCACACCGCATCGAAGTGTTCGAACCCTCGGTGGTGTTGATCATGCTCGGTACGAATGACGCATTGAATGGCGAAGAAGGACTGGAGCGGTTTCGAGACGACCTCTCTGACATGATTTTCCGGACGCGAGCGATCGGTGCGGTGCCGATCCTGCAGACGCCGCCACCGATCGACGTCGAGAATGCGCCCACCAGAGCGGGATTGGTTCAGTACGTCGAGGTCGTGCGGCAGGTTGCCGCCTCGACGCGTGCGGTGTTCGTCGACCACTACGCGCAGTGGACGGCCGATTCTCCCGAGGGTCCACCGCCGGCTCTCCTGGCTGACGCGTTCCATCCGAACGAACAAGGGCACTACGTGCTCGCGGACGCCGTGCTCCGTGAGTTGTCGATCGCGGATGCCGAAGTTCCCGTTGTACCGCAGGTGATGTCGTGACACTTCGTGGACAAATTCTGCGTGGACAATTGGTGACCGGTGGTCGATTGCTCTCGGACGGGGTTGTCGAGATCTCGGGTGATCGTGTGGTGTGGGCCGGACCCGCGTCGCAGCGAACCGACCCGTTACCCGAACGGGCAGCTGCGGGAACAACGATCATTCCGGGTTTGGTCGACGTTCACTGCCACGGCGCCGGCGGATTCGGTTTCCCCGAGGCAGACGAGTTCGGATCCACCGTGGCTGCCGATCACCATCGGACGAACGGCACGACCTCGGTGATCGGCTCGCTCGTCTCCGCGCCGCCGCAGATCCTGCGCAGTCGCATCGAGCTCCTGGCAGGACTGGTGGACGAGGGCACGCTGGTCGGAATTCACCTGGAAGGTCCATTCCTTTCGGTACTTCGTTGTGGCGCCCAGGATCCCGACAGCATTCTCGACGGCGACCCGGCTCTGCTCGAGTCGCTGCTCGAAGCCGGCCGTGGGCGCATTCGCTCGATGACGATCGCTCCGGAGACAGCACACTTCGACGAACTTGCCTCATTGCTGGAGCGTCACGGTGCCGTCGTGAGTATCGGACACACCGATGCGTCCAACCCGATTGCGACACGTTCGATCGCACACTCGGCGCATGCACCGCTCAGTGCCACTCACCTGTTCAACGGTATGGCGCCGATGCATCACCGTGCTCCCGGCGCAGTGGCGGCATGTCTTGCCGCGGCTGCGAAAGGACAGATGGTGGTCGAGTTGGTCGGGGACGGAGTACATCTGGCCGACGAGACGGTAGCGACGGTGTTCGATCTTGTCGGTCCGCATCAGATCGCGTTGGTCTCCGACGCGATGGCTGCCGCCGGAATGCCCGACGGCCGTTACCCGCTCGGGCCTCTCGACGTCGACGTGGTCGGTGGCGTGGCGCGATTGGCCGGCCAGGGGGAAACGGCCATTGCCGGCGGGACGAGTCGGTTGATGGACATAGTCCGCCGGGCTGTCAATCACGCCGGCGTCGATCTGCTTTCGGCTGTCATCGCAGCGACGGCAACGCCTGCTTCGCTGATGGGGCTGGCCGGAATGGTCGGCGATCTCGTGCCGGGTTGCCGCGCCGATCTGATCGTCACCGGTCCAGAACTCGAAACCCGCGCCGTCATGGCCGCTGGGAACTGGCTCATGAACTACACCGAAAGCTGAGGAATCAACCGATGGAAATTGTCATTGTCGACAGTGCGGATGCGGCCGGCACCGTTGTTGCCGACATCTTCGAACACGCGGTGCATTCAGGTTCAAGGACTTTGGGCCTGGCGACGGGGTCTTCACCGCTCTCTGTCTACCGCGAACTCGCGCGCCGTCACCGCGAGGACGGGTTGAGTTTTGCCGGCGTGCAGGCGTTCCTGTTGGACGAATACGTCGGCCTGCCGGAAGGCCACCCGGAGTCGTATGCCCAGGTGATCCGCACCGAGCTGGTGAATCACCTGGACCTGGACGCGGCAAGGGTATTCAGCCCCGACGGCACCGCGCCGGATCCATTTGCCGCCGCGGCAGCCTACGACCGGGCGATTGCGTCGAATGGTCCGGTGGACGTACAACTTCTGGGCATCGGCGGCAACGGTCACATCGGTTTCAACGAACCGACGTCCTCGCTGAATTCGAGGACCCGGGTCAAGACGCTGACGGAACAGACTCGAACCGACAACGCCCGATTCTTCGAGAGTCCGGACGAGGTACCACGGCATGTGATCACCCAGGGCCTCGGAACTATCTGCGAAGCAAATCATCTGGTGATGATCGCGACCGGCGAGCACAAGGCCGCTGCGATTGCCGCTGCCGTCGAGGGGCCTCTGGCCGCGGTGTGCCCGGCATCGGTTCTCCAACTGCATCCACACGCGACGGTGGTGATCGACGATGCAGCGGCATCACAGCTTCGGCTCACCGAGTTCTACAAAACGGTGTCTGCGCACAAACCGCTTGCTCAGCACTACTGAGATATCGGGCTAGACGGGCTCTCGCGTCTTCTCGAGGCCGAGTGCCATTTCGGGAGTGAGTAATTGGAAGTCGGATTCTCCGCGCCGGCGGATCCACACCGGATCGGATGTGTTCCATCGTTCGGCGCTCTGCGTTCGAGTGACCACCTTGAACGTCGCCGTTCTCGGGAACTCACTGCACACGCGGATCAAGGTCGGTTTCTGCTTCGGCCCGAGTTCCGGCCGGGAATCGATGTATTCGGCTACGGCTGCCGGGTCGAAGTTGTCGACGTCGCCGACCGGAATCACCGACGCCATGACGCGGTCGCCGACATCGCTGTCGGGGACTGCGTACACGGACACCTGCGCGAAGCCCGGGTAACCGACGAGCGAGCGTTCGATGGGTGCGGCGCCGATGTTCTCGCCGTCCACTCGTAGCCAACCGGAACTGCGTCCCGCGAAGTAGACGTAGCCGTCGACATCGGTGTACGCCAGATCGCCGCTCCAGTACTGGCCGTTGCGCATTCGCTCGGCGTCGGCTTCCGGGTTCTTGTAGTACCCGGCGAATGTGCCTGGGCCGGTGACGTTGACCAGTTCACCGGTTGCCTCGTCGGCATTGGTGATCCGGCCGTCAGCGTCGAAGACTGCAGGCGGGCATGGGGCTCCGGTCTCGGGATCGAGGATCTTGACCCCGTCCGGGAGAAGTCCGAGGGCGCCGGTCCGCGGCACCGGCGCCGCGGAAATCGAAATGCCGCCCTCGGTGGAACCGAACCCGTCGATGACGCGGGCATCGAAGCGCCGGACGAAGGTGGCGACGGCGGGCGCCGAACCCTCGTTGCCGTACATGATCTTCAAGGTGTTCTCCCGCTCGTTCGGCACCTCGGGGGTGGAAGCGATGAAGGACAACGGCTTTCCGACGTAGTTGGAGTACGTGATTCCGTACTTGTGAACGTCGGGCAGAAAGCCCGAAGCGGAGAACTTGCGGCGCATGGCAATTCCCGCACGAGCGTGCAGCGCGACCGTCCACGCCGCCATCATGGCGTTGGAATGGAACATGGGCATCGCCATGTAGACGACGTCGTCGGCGCCGAGCCCGAAACGATCGGCGAGCATGACTCCGGGAGAGGCCAACTTGTGGTGCGTGCACCGAACCGCTTTGGGATCACCGCTTGTACCGGAAGTGAAAATGAGCATCAACAGATCGTCGGGCTGCGCCGTCGACGCGTAGGTCGGCGTATCGGCGAAGGGCGCCAACAATTGCGTCCAGGCCGGAGAATCCACGTTGATCACCCGGACGTCACCGAGATCGACGTCGTCGAGTAGATGTGCCTGGTTGTTCTCGGTGAAGATGACCTGGCAGTCGGAGAGTTGGATGTCTCGCGCCAATGCCGGGCCGCGCCTGGTCGTGTTCAGTCCGGCAGCAACCGAACCCGAGAACGATGCTGCGCCGAGCAGTAGTGAGAATTCGGGGACGTTCTCCATCAGAAGACCGAAATGCCGGGGGCGCGTTCGATCGAGCAGCGTGTCCAGCAGCGCTGCTCGATCGAACGAGCCTTGAATGTGCTCGCGCCAGGTGATGACCTGGTCCTCGAAACGGATACCGCGGTCGTCGATCTCGCTGACTCCGAGGAGTAGATCGGAAACAGTGGGGCTCTGACTCATAGCTGCATCATCATCGATTCGTCTCGGACCAGGTCATGGATTTCCACTCGGTGGGACGCACTCAGGCAGGAACTGCGGCAAGTTCCTTACCCAGTGCGCGAAGCTGATCTGTTGCGTTGCCGAGCAGGAACTCGTGATGCTTGGCCGCGAGGAAGTAGCGGTGAACCGGATGGTCCTCGTCCAGACCAACACCGCCGTGAACGTGAACAGCGGTGTGCCCGACGCGGTGTCCCGCATCTGCAGCCCAGAACTTGGCCGTCTGCACGGCCCCGTCGGACGGAAGTCCTTCGCTCAGACGCCACGCTGCGGCCCAGAGAGTCAGGCGAACGCCCTTGACGTCGATGTATCCGTCGGCGAGGCGCTGGGCCACGGCCTGGAAACTACCGATCGGACGGCCGAACTGCACACGCTCGGTGGCGTATTCGGCGGTCAGCTTCAGCGCTTGATCGAGCACCCCGTACTGGTAGGCGCTGGAACCGAGCTGAATTCGTTCGACGATCCACGCCGCGATGTCGGATCCTTGGGCAACCGAGCCGAGAACACGATCGGCCGGGATCTGCACCGAATCGAACTCGACCAGGGCCGCACTCGAGAAATCCGTGGTCGATTGCCTGGTAATGCTCACGCCCGCGTCCGACGGTTCGACGAGGAAGACCGCGACACCGTCCTCGGTGATGGCGGGGACGAGGAACAGATCTGCGAGCGGAGCACTGTCGACGGTGATCTTTGCTCCGTCGATGCGCCAACCATCGGCGGTCTTCTCGGCACGCGTGATCGGGTGTGCCGGGTCGTCGTTGTATTCCTCGGCGAGGGCCGCGGTGAGTATCTTCTCACCGGCAGCGGCAGCGCTTGCCCAGTCGTCGCGCTGCTTGTCCGAGCCGAATTCGGCTATCGCTGCGGCGGACCCGACGATGGACGTCAGGAACGGAACAGCTGCGACGCCGCGGCCGAGTTCGGCCAGGATGCTGCACTGCTCGAGGACACCGAATCCGTCGCCGCCCACCGATTCCGGAAGGGCCGCGCCGAGAACGCCGGCCGAAGCCAGAGCGTTCCACAAGAGGGCGTCGAAACGGTCTTCGGCGGCGTCGAGTTCACGAAGGCGGTCGTTGGTGACCAGTTCGGTGACGACGGATCGTGTCAGTCCGGACAGGTCCTGCTGGGCCTCGGTAAGGGTGAATTCCATGATCGTTGGTCCTTATCGCTTCGATGCGGGAAGCCGCAGAGCTGTCATGCCGATGATGTCGCGTTGCACTTCGTTGGTACCGCCGCCGAACGTCAGGATCAGCGAAGAACGATGCATGCGTTCGATGCGTCCGCGTAGAAGAGCGCCGGGGGAGTTCTGCCTGATCGTGGCGGAGGATCCGAGGATCTCCATCAGCAAGCGGTAAGCCTCGGTGGCGAATTCGGTACCGAACACCTTGTTGGCCGACGCCGCTTCGGGACCTGGAGCGTGATCGGTTGCGGAGGCGATTTCCCAGTTCATCAACTTCAGGTACTCGGCCTTGGCATGCACGCGAGCCAGATTGATCTGCACCCATTCCTGGTCGATCATGCGTCGGCCGTCGGGCAGCTTGGTGTTCTGTGCCCACTCGCGGACCTCACGCTGCGCGGTCAGAATCGGTCCGGCCGAGGTGAGGGCAACACGCTCGTGGTTGAGCTGATTGGTGATCAGTGCCCAGCCGCCGTGTTCCTGGCCGACTATCGACGACGCCGGGACCCGTACGTCCTGGTAGTAAGTGGCGCTGGTGTCGGGGCCGGCCATGGTGTGAACCGGGGTGTAGGAGAAGCCTTCTGCGGTGGTCGGGACGATCAGCATGCTGATTCCCTTGTGCTTCTTGGCTTCCGGATCGGTGCGGCACGCCAACCACACGTAATCGGCGTACTGGATCAGGCTCGTCCACATCTTCTGCCCGTTGATGACGTAATCGTCACCGTCACGGACGGCCGACGTGCGCAGAGACGCCAGGTCGGTGCCGGCCTCGGGCTCGGAGTAGCCGATCGCGAAGTGGAGCTCACCGCGGGAGATCTTGGGCAGGAAGAAGGCCTTCTGCTCGTCCGTCCCGAAATGCATGATTGTCGGCGCTACGGAATTGATCGTCAGGAACGGCACGGGCGCACCGGCAATGGCAGCTTCGTCGGTGAAGATCAGCTGGTCCATCGCGGAGCGTTCCTGTCCGCCGTACTCTTTCGGCCAACCCAGCGTGAGCCAGCCGTCCTGGCCCATCTGCGCGACGACTTCGCGGTACACATTGCCTTCGCCGTATTCACCCGTCGTGGCAGCGAGTGCTTCACGCCGCTCGGGAGTCATCAGTTGTGCGAAGTAGGCACGCAACTCCTCCTGGAGCTGTTGCTGCTCAGGGGTGTAGGTGATGTGCATGGTTACCTCTCCATAGAGATACGAATCAAAGCGCCAACCATTCGATTGACACAGGTTCTATCGATGCGTACATCGGCGACAAGGGACGCTCTCGCCGTCTCCGGCGGATCGTTCGACGTCCGTTCTCGGTACTTTTTCGAATCATTGCACACGACTGAAACAGGTTCTAGTGTTATCGCCAGGAACGGTGTGCGGCACAGCCCTGCGGCACTCGTTTCGTATCCGTGTTCGCGCCAGTAGTAGTGAGTAGAGAAGAGGAATCGCCATGGAGGTCAGGGTTGATCTGGACCGTTGCGAGGCAAACGGTGTGTGCGTAGGGATCGCACCCGATATTTTCGACCTCGACGACAACGAGGAGCTCGTGATCAGTTCCGTGCGTCCGCCGGAGGATCGCTGGGAAGATGTCCGTTCCGCGATCGCTCAGTGCCCGCGTGCGGCGCTGACCGAACATCCGTGACGATGGTTGCCCAAAACAAGAACACGTTCTAAAGTTGCGAACTCGTGGGTCACGGCAATCGAGCCGGGTAACTCGACACACGACCGCAGAGAACCGGGAGAGCGCTTCGATGAATGCTGTGAACAGCCCAGAAACCAGTCTCGAAGGCAAGGTCGCCATCGTGACCGGTGCCGGATCGGGGCTCGGAAAGTTCGAGGCCATCGGTCTGGCGAAGGCCGGTGCGTCGTTGGTCGTCAACGATCTGGCCCCGAACGAGGCCGTCGAAGCAACGCTCGAGGAGATCCGCGGTCTCGGCGCCAAAGTCGAATTCGTGGCAGGCAACGTCGGTGAGCGTTCTACCGCCGACGCACTGATGGAAGCAGCGCAGGGACAGTTCGGCAGCGTCGACATCGTCGTCAACAATGCCGGCGTCGTACGCGACCGGATGCTGTTCAACATGTCCGACGAAGACTGGGATCTGGTCCTCGAAGTTCATCTTCGCGGCCATTTCCTCCTGTGCCGCAACGCCGCTGCCTACTGGCGGGCGAAATCCAAGGAAGCCGGGGCGCCGGTGTACGGGCGCATCGTCAACACTTCTTCGGAGGCGGGCCTTCTCGGACCGGAAGGGCAGCCCAACTACGGCGCTGCAAAAGCCGGAATCACGGCGCTGACGTTGTCGGCCGCACGTGGGCTCTCGCGCTACGGCGTTCGGGCCAACGCGATCTGCCCGCGGGCACGGACGTCGATGACCGAAGGTGTGTTCGGTGACGCGCCGGCCGACGGCATCGATCCGCTCTCGCCCGAGCATGTGGCATCGCTCGTCTCGTACCTGGCGTCACCGGCGGCCGACGCCGTCAACGGTCAGGTATTCGTGGTGTACGGATCGATGGTTGCGCTGATGGCGGCGCCCGTCGTCGAGCAGCGGTTCGACGCCGAGGGAGATTCCTGGTCGCCGGAAACGCTGTCCGCGGTGATGGGTGACTACTTCGCTGACCGTGACCCGGCAAAGATGTTCTCGGCATCGGCGGCCCTGCGCGCGTTGGGCTGATCGACGGGTCTGATTCTCAGGTGCGCGACACGTAGAACCGTTGTTCACACTTAGACGGTCTACGTGTCCACTTCCTGGTAGAAATAGCGTGTTCACGAGTCGGTGGGCGCGGCACTCTGCCTGCGTTCTGCAACGAGACCAACGGTCTCGAAAAAACTAGACTGTGTTCCAATTTTGCATTCCTGTGAACGATGCGATATTCGATCGACGTGCCCGGTCAAGGCTGGCGCGGTAGCAGGGTCTCGATCCGGCGCCGATAAGCGCAGATCATTCAAAAGTATTAATTTCCAGGATATTTCGGCGAAATTCGCACCGAAAAGGGATGCTTCCCATGGCCCGAACCTTCGGGTTTCGGATCGTCGCCGTGAGGCTACTTCCTAGAGTTGGACACTTGTTTTTGACAGGTGAACACGTTCTAGTTAATATGACCTGAGTCACAAGCTGTCGGGGGCTGGACTATGAGAACAGACAGTACTGCGGCAACCAAGGACGAGGAGGGCGAATGGTAGACCTCGTCGAGGTGCCATTAGGAGCGGTCGGTGGCTTCTTTCAGATGTCCGCCCAAACCTTGAGGGCAGTCTTCTCCCGCCCCTTCCAGCGTCAAGAGTTCATCGATCAGGCCTGGTTCGTGGCGCGAGTCTCGATGGTGCCGACGGTGCTGGTCGCAATCCCGTTCACGGTGCTGGTCAGCTTCACCATCAACATTCTCTTGCGCGAGATCGGTGCAGCCGACCTCAGCGGTGCCGGCGCTGCGCTCGGTACCGTCACACAGGTCGGCCCCATCGTCACCGTGCTGATCGTCGCCGGCGCCGGCGCAACCGCCATCTGCGCGGACCTCTCGGCCAGAACCATTCGCGAAGAGATCGACGCCATGAAGGTGCTCGGTATCAATCCGATCCACCGGTTGGTCGTTCCCCGGGTGCTCGCGTCGACGGGAGTGGCGCTGCTCCTCAACGGACTGGTCTGCACCATCGGCATCCTCGGCGGTTTCGTCTTCTCCGTGTTCATCCAGGACGTGAATCCCGGCGCCTTCGTCAACGGCATCACACTGCTCACCGGATTCGGTGAGCTCATGCTCTCCATGGTCAAAGCAGGACTGTTCGGCATGATCGCCGGCCTGGTTGCGGCCTACCTCGGACTCAACGTCAAGGGCGGCGCCAAGAGCGTCGGTGACGCGGTCAACCAGACCGTCGTGTTCGCGTTCATGGCGCTCTTCGTCGTCAACGTGCTCATCACGACCATCGGTATCAAGTTGACGGCCGGATGAGGCACACGGCAGTCGGAGAGATCGAAGTGAACAGAACGACGAACGACGGACGGGAGGAGATCTGATGGCGTTGGCCGCAGCGGGGCGCTTCCCGCGCACACGTCGACAGATCGGCTCGATCTCTCGCAGTATCGACAGCATCGGTGATCAAGCGCTGTTCTTCGCGAAGGCTCTCGGTCACGCTCCCAAGGCGCTGATGCGTTATCCGCGTGAAACTCTGCGACTGATCGCCGAGATCAGCATGGGCACCGGTGCGCTCGCCGTCATCGGTGGCACCGTCGTGATCGTCGGATTCCTGACACTGTTCACCGGTGGCACCATCGCCGTTCAGGGCTACAGCTCGCTGGGCAACATCGGTGTCGAAGCACTGACGGGCTTCTTCGCCGCCTTCATCAACGTTCGCATCGCAGCGCCGGTCATCGCCGGAATCGGCCTCGCCGCGACCATCGGCGCCGGCTCCACCGCGCAGCTCGGTGCGATGCGCGTCTCCGAAGAGATCGACGCCCTGGAGACGATGGCGATCCCGTCGATTCCGTATCTGGTCAGCACCCGCGTCATGGCCGGCATGATCGCGATCATCCCGCTGTACTCCCTGGCGGTGATCGCGTCGTTCGTCGCCAGCCGCTTTGCGACGGTGTTCCTCTACAACCAGTCCGGCGGCGTGTACGACCACTACTTCACGACCTTCCTGATACCCACGGACATACTGTGGTCGTTCGCCCAGGCGATAGTCATGGCGCTGGCCGTCATGCTCATCCACACCTACTACGGCTTCAACGCAACCGGTGGCCCGGTCGGCGTCGGTGTCGCGGTGGGTAACGCAGTGCGCGCCTCGTTGATCGCGGTCGTCACGGTCACCCTGCTCATCTCACTCGCCATCTACGGCGGGTCCGGCAACTTCAACCTGTCGGGATAGGCGGGCAAGCGATGACCGTACCCAGATGGCACAAGAAGTTGGCCGCAGCCGGCCTGGTCCTCGGACTCGTGGCGATCGTCGCCGTTGCTCTCACCATGTTCTCGGGTGGGTTCACCAAGAGCACGCCCATCACCGTGACGTCCACGCGTGCCGGCCTGGTCATGGAACCGAATGCCAAGGTGAAGCTGCGCGGAGTGCAGGTCGGCCGCGTCGAATCGATCTCCCTCGTCGGCGACCAGGCAAACCTGAAGTTGGCGATGGATCCGGGCCAGATGTCGAAGATTCCGTCGAACGCCCGGGTGGAAATCAAGACCACCACGGTGTTCGGTGCGAAGTACGTCAACATCGTGATTCCCGACGATCCGTCGACCCAGCCGATCCAGGAGGGTGCTGTCATCGCCTCGGACAGCGTCACCGTCGAGTTCAACAGTGTCTTCGAACATCTTTCGGACGTGCTCGCGAAGATCGAACCGGAAAAGCTCAACGCCACACTCGGCGCGATCTCCACTGCGCTCAACGGGCGCGGCGAGTCGCTGGGTGAGGTTCTCGAGCTCGGTGACACCTATCTGAAGAAGATGAATCCGGTTCTGCCGCAGCTCCAGGAAGACTTGGTCGGCGCCGCCGATGTCACCAACCTGTACGCCGACGTGGCACCGGATCTGATGCGCATCCTCGACAATGCCACCGCGACAAGCGGATCGATCGTGGCCGAGCAGGCAAACCTCGACTTGCTGTTGCTCAACGTCACCGGCCTCGCGGACACCGGCAACGCGTTGTTGACCGACAACGAGCAGAACCTGACCACCGCCCTCGACACTCTGACCGCGACGACGACCCTGCTCGACAAGTACTCGTCGGGTCTGACGTGCTTCATCGTCGGGTTGAACGACGGCCGGATCAAGTTCGAGCCGCTGGCAGGCACCGGGGACAAAGCGGCACTGATGCTGAGCGCGAGCTTCATGTACGGCGCCGAGGCGTACCAGAACCCGCAATCTCTCCCCAAGGTCGCGGCCTCCGGTGGACCCAATTGTTATGGTCTGCCCGAATTCGATCCGAAGGTCGACGGGCATGCCCCGTTCGCAGTCACCAACACCGGCAACGTGCCTTTCGTTCCCAACACCGAACTGCGCGTCACCGTGCCGACCATTTTCCAGTATCTCTTCGGTGACTCCTACGAGCAGGAAGACGGGAAGTGATGAGACCGACCACGGTCAAGCTGCTGATTTTCACCGTCGTCATGGCGGTCATCTTCGCCGGACTGGCGATCGTCTTCAGTCAGGTGCGCTTCAGCAGCAGCAACGGATTTCACGCCACCTTCTCGGACGTCTCGGGACTCAAGTCCGGCGACAAGGTACGTATCGCCGGTGTTCCGGTCGGGTCGGTCACCGGAGTGTCCATCGGTGACTCCAACCAGGCCGAGGTCGAATTCGACGTCGATACCAAGTACTCACTGATGAAGAGCACCAAAGCGACTGTGCGCTACGAGAACCTGGTGGGCGACCGCTACATGGAACTGCTCGAGGGCGCTGGTTCCACCGAGACGCTTTCGTCAGGTGGATCGATTCCAGTCGACCAGACGTCGCCCGCTCTCGATCTGGATCTGCTGCTCGGCGGATTCAAGCCGCTGCTTCGCTCTCTCGACCCCCAGCAGGTCAACGACCTCTCCGGGGCCCTGCTCCAGGTGCTCCAGGGCCAGGGTGGAACATTGGTTTCGCTTCTGGGAAACACCAGTTCGTTCACCAGCACGTTGGCGGACCGAGATCAGCTGATCGGGGACGTCATCACCAACCTCAACGACGTACTCGGCACGATCAACGACAAGGGTGATCAGTTCTCCACCACGATCGATCAGCTCCAGCAGTTGGTCAGTGGATTGGCGAAGGACAGTGGCCCGATCGGTAATTCGATCACCGAGATCGCCGGCGCCACCGGAGATCTCGCATCGCTGCTGCAGGCGACACGTCCGGACATCCAGACCCTGATCGGGGAGACCAACCGAACGATGACGCAGCTGGACCTGGGCAAGGACGACATCAATACCGCTCTCGGTCGTCTGCCGTCCGACTACCGGAAGCTGATCCGAGTGGGCACGTACGGAGCGTTCTTCCAGTTCTATCTGTGCGCCAACACTTTCAAGTTCTCCGGACCTGACGGAACGACGATCATCTTGCCCACTGCAGTGCAGGACACGGGAAGGTGCGCAAAAGTCTCATGACCCCTACCCGTGAACGCAATCCGGTACAGATCGGTGTCATCGGTCTCGTCCTGGCGGTGGCAACAGTGGGTGCCGCGCTTCAATACGATCAACTCCAGTTCATCAACGGCGGCATTCGCTACTCGGCGTACTTCCAGGATGCCGGCGGCCTGGTCACCGGCGACGACGTCACCATGGCCGGCGTGAAGGTCGGCAAGGTCAGCGACGTCGAACTCGACGACCAGAAGGTGCTGGTCACCTTCACCGTTCAGGACGGTGTCGCCCTGGGCGAGCAGACCGCGGCCGACATCAAGACCAACACGGTTCTCGGCCGAAAGTCGTTGGCGGTGCGGCCGGAAGGATCCGGACTGCTGCGCACGGACACGCCGATTCCGGTGGAACGCACCAACTCCCCGTACTCGCTCAACGACGCTCTGGGTGACCTCGGGACAACGGTGTCCGAACTCGACACGGAACAGATCAACGATTCGCTCAACGCGATCTCGGACACCCTGGCCGATACTCCGCCAGAACTTCGCACCGCATTGGACGGAATGACGCGGCTTTCGCAGAGCATCAACTCACGCGACGAGAGCCTGCTCCAATTGCTCTCGCGGGCCGAAGATGTCACCAAGATCCTCTCCGACAGAAGCGGTCAGATCGATTCGTTACTGGTTGACGGAAACAAGCTGTTTGCCGAACTCAGCTTGCGGCGTGACGCGATCAGCGAACTGATCGTCAACACCGGCGCAGTCTCACGTCAACTGTCAGCGCTGGTGCAGGAGAACGAGGCTCAGATGGGGTCGACCCTCGAGAAGCTGAATTCGGTCGCCGAGGTTCTTCAGCAGAACAAGGACAACATCGCCGGGGCGCTCGACGGCCTCGGACCGTACATCACCGCGCTCGGCGAGACCGTGGCCAGCGGCCCGTTCTTCGATGCCTTCATCATCAACATTCTGCCGAGTAACTGGTGGAAGACCTTGGTGGACACCAGCGTCGCACCCGAGCAGGTTCCGGGCGACCTGGAAGACTTCTTCCCCGGCATTCCACCGACGATCAGGGGGCCGGGAGAATGACCGAGACCATGACTTCACAGGATTCACAGGGCTCCACCAACCCACGCAAGAAGTGGGTGCTGATCGGAGCGGGTGTGCTGGTCGCGCTGCTCGTGGCGGGTGCGGCCTACCTCTTCATCCCTGGCCTGGGCAAGACCAAGAT
Organism: Rhodococcus sp. AQ5-07; assembly: GCF_009707305.1. Taxonomy (NCBI): domain Bacteria; kingdom Bacillati; phylum Actinomycetota; class Actinomycetes; order Mycobacteriales; family Nocardiaceae; genus Rhodococcus; species Rhodococcus sp. AQ5-07. Next base: position 5,806,248 of record NZ_CP046099.1, read on the forward strand.
CTCCGCGCACTTCGTCTCGACGACAGGTCTCTACGAGGGCGACGTCGTGCGAGTGCTCGGTGTCAACGTCGGCAAGGTGACGAAGATCGAACCGCGTGATCGGGACACGTACGTCGAGATGAAGATCGACTCGAGCGTCGACGTTCCGGCAGATGCCAAGGCGCTCATCGTTGCTCAAAGCCTCGTGTCCGCACGCTTCGTGCAGTTGACTCCGGTGTATTCCGGCGGGGAACAGATGCCCAATGGCGGCGAGATCCCGATCGAGCGCACCGCCGTTCCGGTGGAGTGGGACGAGATCAAGACCGAACTGACCAAACTGTCGGACGCACTCGGACCGGAGGGTCTGGACGATCAGGGTTCCCTCGGCCGATTCATCGACACCGTGGGAACGAACCTCGACGGTAACGGTGAGTCCATTCGGTCGACGTTGCGCGAACTCTCGGCCACGATGCACACGCTGTCCGAAGGCCGGACCGATTTGTTCTCCACCATTCGGAACCTGCAGGCGTTTGTCACTGCGTTGTCCTCGAGTAACGAGCAGATCGTGCAGTTCAGCGGTCACCTCGCTTCGGTGACAAGCGTTCTCGCAAGCAGCTCCGACGAGTTGGGCACCGCCCTCAGCGATCTCGACCTGGCGGTGGGCGACGTTCAGCGGTTCGTCAAGGACAACAGCGAGGGACTGAGCGAATCGGTCGCGCGTCTGGCCGATGCCACCCAGGTACTGACGGACAAGCGCCCGGAGATCGAGCAGGTTCTGCACTCCGGACCGACGTCGCTTGCCAACTTCTATCAGATCTACAAACCGGCTCAGGGCAGCATGACCGGCGCAATTGCACTGAGTAACTTCAAGAATCCAATCCAGTGGATCTGTGGTTCCATCGAAGGCATCGACAGTGGTAACTCCCAGAACAGTGCCGACCTGTGTAAGCAGTACCTCGGGCCGGTGCTCAGCACGATGATCGGCAACTACCCCGGATTCCTGTTCAACCCGGTCGCGGGCGTGCAGGCTTTCCCGGATCAGATCGTCTACACCGAACCGGGATTGGAAGCGGCAAGTCAGAATCAGCCGGAAACCGTCGCAGGACCGATGTCAGGTGCTCCCATGACGAGTGTTCCCAAGGATCTCGCCGAACTCTTCAACATGGGCGGAGGGAACTGATGCGGGTAGCTCGCAAGACTACGGTTGCCGTGTTGGCCACGGCAGTGGCACTCGGCGCCAGCGGTTGTGAATGGAACGGTCTCAACTCTGTGCCGATGCCAGGAACTCAGGGCCGGGGCGAAGGCGCATACGAGGTCCAGATCGAGATGCCGAACGTGACTACGCTGTCGCAGAATTCGCCCGTCCGGGTGGATGACGTTGCAGTGGGAAGCGTTTCGAACATCGAGGTTCAGGGCTGGCACGCTCTGGTGACGGTGTCGCTGAATCCCGAGGTTCAGTTGCCTGCCAACGCGACGGCGAAAATCGGCCAGACCAGCTTGCTCGGCTCTCAGCACATCGAGTTGGCGCCGCCGGTTGGAGAAGAGCCCGAGGGCCGACTCGAAGCCGGTGACCTGATTCCGATCGAGCGGGCGGGCGCTTACCCGACGACGGAACAGACGCTGTCGTCGCTGTCCGTTGTTCTCAACGGCGGCGGTCTCGCTCAGGTTCAGGACATCACGAAGGAACTCAACGCGGCTCTCGGTGGGCGTGAAGATTCCGTTCGAGACCTCCTGCCTCAGCTCGATCAGCTGGTCGGAAGTCTGGACAAGCAACGAGGCGACATCGTTTCGGCGATGGAAGGACTCGATCGACTGTCCTCGACCGTCCAGGCACAGCACGACACCTTGAACAAAGCGCTCGAAGGTATTCCGCCGGCACTCGAGGTTCTTGTCGCTCAGCGTCAGGACATCACCAACGCGTTGACCTCCCTCGGTGGTCTCAGCGAGGTGGCGAGCCGTGTCATCCAGGAGAGCGGCGACGATTTCGCGACCAACGTTCGGGCTCTTTCGCCGACTCTGAAGGCCTTGGCGGATTCGGGTAACGCTCTCACTCAAGTTCTCGGAGTCCTCTTGACGTTCCCGTTCCCACAGAACGGAATCGACAACGTCATCCGCGGTGACTACGCCAACCTGGCGATGACCATCGACATCTCGCTGCCCCGACTCGACGCGAACTTCCTCACCGGAACTCCGTTGGCAGGAACACTCTCCGGCCCGGAAGGTGTGTTGGGTAAGCAGGCCGGGCTCGCCGGACAGACAGGCAACCCGTTGAGCGATCCGCTCAAGCCTGCCGCACCGCCGGCCCAGGCTCCCGCCGGACAGGCTCCCGCTGCGCAGGCCCCGGCAGCGGATCCGAATACCATTCAGATTCCGGGACTTCCGCCGATCAACATTCCAGGACTTCCTCAGGGGGCACCGGCACCATGATGCTCACAAAGTTCGTCCGTATCCAGCTCATCATCTTCGCCGTCTTGACGGTTGTCGGTTTGATCGTGATGGCCACTCAGTACGTGCGTGTTCCGGCGATGGTCGGTATCGGCCGTTACGACGTCACTGTCGAATTGCCCGCCACCGGTGGGCTGTACAAGAACTCGAACGTCACGTACCGCGGTCAGACCATCGGTGTCGTGAACGCGGTGGAGCTCTCGGAGACGGGTGTGAATGCGCGACTGTCTCTCGAGAGTGGCGTCAAGGTTCCGTCGGACGTCGATGCTGCGGTCAAGAGTGTGTCGGCGATCGGCGAGCAGTTCGTCGATCTGATCCCGCACACCGACAGCTCCGGAGCGATCGTCGTCGACGGGCATCTGGAAAACGGATCGGTGATTCCCGAAGACAGAACCAGCATTCCGCAGGATGTCGGCGCGATGCTCGATCAGGCAGATCTGTTGCTGCAGAGCATTTCCGACACCAAGCTCAAGACCGTCATCGACGAATCCTTCAAGGCGTTCAACGGTGCCGGCCCGGATCTGCAGAAGCTGATCGACTCGGCTCGGCTGTTCGTCGAGGAGGCGAACAACAACTCCGACGCGACCAAGACGCTGATCGAGCAGGCCGGTCCACTCCTGGACACTCAGGTGGTCAGCAGCGACGCCATCCGTTCCTGGACAAGCAATCTGGTGACGTTCACCGACCAGCTCCGAGCCAGCGACCCTGATCTGCGTGCCGTCATCCAGAAGGGTCCGGCCGCAGCGGCGGAGGCGAATGCTCTTCTGCAAGACATGCAGCCGACATTGCCGATTCTTCTGGCGAACCTCGTGTCCGTCGGACAGGTCGGCGTGATCTACAACAACGCGATCGAGCAGATTCTGGTCATCTACCCGCCGCTGGCCGCAGCGCTGGTCACGGTGGCAGGCTCCGGCCCGGCTGCGGATGGTGCACTGGTGGACTTCCACATGGAGGTCAACGACCCGCCGCCGTGCACTACAGGATTCCTGCCCGCAGAGCAGTGGCGCAGTCCGAAGGACGAATCACCGATCGAGACGCCGTCGGATCTCTTCTGCCAGGTTGCCCAGGATTCGCCGATCGCCGTGCGCGGCGCGAGAAACCTTCCCTGCGAGGAGTATCCGGGACGTCGTGCGCCGACGGTCGAACAGTGCCGTTCCGGCTACGTACCGATGGGCACGAACCCGCAATCCGGGCCTCCGGAACCGATTACCGCGACCCCGAGCTCGTACACGTCGACGCCTTCGGTCTCGGCTCGTCGGTACGATCCGATTACAGGCACGTACATCGGGCCGGACGGAAGGACGTACTCGCAACCGAACCTCGGTGGCGGCGACGTCAGTCTCGAACAGTTCATGAAGGGTCAGCAGGGTTGATGACAGACGAAGATCCACAGGCCGGGCAGCGGGTGCGCCGTCGCGCGTCCCGCAGCGCCGGACCCACGGGTGCGGATGCAGACGCTGCCGCGGTAGTAGTGCCCACCGAAAAGAAGTCGGCCGAACAGAAGCCAGCCGAGCAGAAGGCGGCTGAGCAGAAGGTGGCTGAGCAGAAGGCGGCGGCGCCAGTTGCTTTGGGCAAGCCCGATACTCCACCTGAGAAGGTCGTCAGCGGTGATCAGGTCGCGACCAAGGCTGAGCCGACCGGTACTGCCGAAACCCCCGCAGAAACTGCTGTGGACACCCCTGTTCGTTCGAAGCCCAAGGCCGGGCTGGTAGTCGGGATCGCCGTTGCTTCGGTGATCGCTGTTGCTCTTGCGGCCCTGACGGTGTTTCTTCTCGTCGACCGGAACAAGGCGTCCAATGCCGACGAGGACCGAGCCCGCTACGTGGCCGGTGCCCGGACCACCGCACTGAATCTGACGACACTGCACGCGGATACAGCGGCTGCCGACCTCGACAAGTTCCTCGCCGGCACCACCGACGAGTTCAAGTCGCAGTTCGACGGACGCAAGGATTCGTTTGTCAACGTCCTCGGGCAGGCCGGAGTTCAGACCGACGGCGAGGTACTCGAAGCCGGGTTCGAGAAGTCCGACGGCGATTGCGGGACTTCATTGGTCGCCGTGCGTGCGATGCAGAAGAACGGCGACGAAGCGCCCGCTGAACGCAACTACCGACTCCGAATCACCATGTGCGACGTCGACGGGCAGTTGCTTGCCTCGAATGTGGAGTTTGTGCCATGACCCCAGAAGTAATCCCCGAGACGTCCAAGCCCAAGCGCGTCTCACCGCTCGCCATCGTTCTGTGCGTCATCAGTGCAGTGGCCATCGCGTTGGCGGCAGTGTCGGCGTATCTCTACTTCGGTCCGGGTGGAACGCGTGACATTGCGGCGATCGATCAGACCAGAGACGAAGTGGCACAGGCCTCTTCCGATCAGGCGGTTGCGATGTTCCAGTACGACTACAACAACGTCGACCAGCAGTTGCACGCGGCCACAGACGGTTTGACGGGCGATTTCCAGGGCACGTTCACCAACCTGATCGAATCGGTGATCATTCCGGGAGCCAAGGAAAAGTCGCTGACCGTTCAGGTAGTCGTCCAGGGCGCCGCGGTTCTCGACGCCGAGGCAGACAGTGCGACGACGATGCTGTTCCTCAATCAGATCACCACGTCTTCGGAATCACCCGAAGCCGTCGCCAGTGGTAGTCGCGTCAAGATGAGTCTGGAGAAGCAGGACGGGCGTTGGCTCGTGAACAACGTCCAACCCTTCTGATCAAACACACCAAGGGCTGGATCCGGCCATGAAACAGGCTGGGGCCGCGGAGATTCACTCTCCGCGGCCCCAGCCTTTGTGCACTGTCCTCAGTGGTCTTGTGCTTCGGCCGGGGCGATCAGCGCCGGACCTGCGGCACCGCCGTGCGCGAGCGCGTCGAGGAACGAGCGTGCCCAGCGGTCGACGTCGTGGGTCAGGACCTGACGACGTAGCGCACGCATGTGGCGTCGGCCGTCCTCTCGCGGTTGATTGAGGGCCTTCTCCATCGAATCCTTGACGTCGTCGAGGTCGTGGGGATTGCACAGGAAAGCCTGGCGGAGTTCTGCTGCAGCGCCGGTGAATTCGCTGAGCAGCAATGCGCCGCCCAGATCACTGCGGCAGGCGACGTACTCCTTGGCGACCAGGTTCATACCGTCACGCAGCGGTGTGACCAGCATGAGGTCGGCAGCGACGAAGAACGCGACCAGTTCGTCGCGGGGGATCGGCCGATGGATGTAGTGGACGACGGGGCGACCGACTTCGCTGAACTCGCCGTTGATCCGGGAGACCTTCTGCTCGATGTCTCCGCGCATCTGTACGTAGCTTTCGACACGTTCGCGGCTCGGGGTCGCCAACTGCACCATGACCGTGTCGGCGGGATCGATGCGCTTCTCCATGAGAAGTTCGTGGAGTGCGGCGAGCCTGACGTCGATGCCCTTGGTGTAGTCGAGGCGGTCGACGCCCAGCATGATGTGCTTGGGGTTTCCGAGTTCTTTGCGAATCTGCTTGGCGCGGTCTCGAATTGCCTTGGTGCGTGATAGCTCGTCGAGCTTGCCGGAGTCGATGGAGATGGGGAATGCACCGACGCGGACGCTACGGAAACCTACTTGCACCACACCGAGTTTGGAGCGGACGCCGACGGTTCCGCGTGAAGTCTGCTGTCCGGCAAGGCGTCTGGCCAGATAGAGGAAGTTCTGTGCGCCACCCGGAAGGTGGAAGCCGATGAGGTCGGCGCCGAGGAGGCCTTCGACGATCTCGGTGCGCCACGGCATCTGCATGAACAGCTCGACCGGGGGAAACGGAATGTGCAGGAAGAATCCGATGGTGAGGTCGGGGCGCAGCATCCGCAGCATCTTCGGTACCAACTGCAGCTGGTAGTCCTGGATCCAGACGGTTGCGCCCTGAGCCGCTGCCTTGGAAGTGGCTTCGGCGAACCGCCGATTCACCTCGACGTAGGCGTTCCACCATTCGCGGTGGTACTCGGGTTTGACGATGACGTCGTGATAGAGCGGCCAGAGGGTGGCGTTGGAGAACCCCTCGTAGTACTCGTTGATCTCCTCGGCGCTCAGCGGCACGGGGTAGAGCTCGAGTCCGTCTTCGACGATGGGGTCGAGATCGGCGTCGGGCACGCCCGCCCAGCCCACCCACGCGCCCTGATTGCTGCGCAGGATCGGCTCGAGAGCGGTGACCAGTCCACCGGGGCTTCGCTTCCAGCGGGTGGTGCCGTCGGGAAGCCGTTCCAAGTCGACGGGCAGGCGGTTCGCTACGACGACGAACTCAGCCTGCCCGGACACGGTGTCACCGGTCGAAGAAGCAAGTGCGCTGTCAGAAAGGGTTGAACTGGTCGAATCCGGACTGACAGGCACGTGGTTCCTTCTCGGTCGGTGAGGGAAAGATTCAGTCGAGCTTGGCGGCGGGAGAGATACCGAGCATCGAGAGCAGCATCCTGCACTCGTCGGCATCCTCCGCGTATGCAGCGACAACGTGCTGCGCCATGCGCGCTGTTTCCTCGGCGACGGTCTCGATTTCCTCGTCCGCGATCTCGGTTTCGACGGTCGTGTTCTCAGCCATCATGTTCCTCTCGTGCTTGCCTGCACGGCGCAAGCAATGTTTCTTACTCGCGACTCTATGAGAACTGGGCGTGTCGACGCTAGTTGCTCATGTATTAGGGTCGACTTACTTATCTCTGTACTCAACTTTATCGCTTCCATCGATGCTTGGAGTTCCATGAGTTCGACCCCCTCGAGTGTGACCGTCGACTCGGACGAGCCCGATAGTGGCAATCACAGCGGTGCTGCGATTTTGCGACGCGTCCTCGTCCGCAACCGTCGCCCGCTCGCTATCGGCACGGTTCTGGTCTGCCTGCACCAACTGACCGAGACGGCGGTGCCGATCTCCATCGGTGTGATCATCGACCGTGCCGTGGAGACTTCGGACACCACGGCCCTGATCGTCTCCATCGTCGGTCTCGCGGCTCTGTTTCTCGTTCTGACGGCCGCGTGGCGCTTCGGTGCACGCTTCATCGTCACCGCGATGCAGCAGGAGGCTCACCGCCTCCGGCTCGAGGTGGCGCACCGCGTCCTCGATCCGCGTGGGGTGCGAACCGATCTGCGTTCAGGTGAACTGCTGACTGTTTCGACATCGGACGCCGAGCAGACTTCGTGGATCGCGGACATCGTCCCGCGCGCGGCTGCGGCCCTGACGGCTGCGGTCGCGTCGGCCGTGGCGTTGGTGTGGATCGACCTCTGGCTGGGATTGGCCGTTCTGATCGGAACGCCGGTCATTCTCGGTCTGCTGCAATTGGCGGCGCCGCTCATCACGTCGAGGGCCACCGGTCAGCAGGCGTCGATCGCGCGGGCGTCGGCGATGGCTACGGATCTGGTCAGCGGATTGCGTCCACTGCGCGGTATCGGTGGTGAGAAGACCGCGTCGGCTCGCTATCGCACAGTCAGCCGTCAGGCGCTCGCGTCGACGATCGGCACGGCCAAGGCGACCGGTATCTACACCGGCGTTGCCGCGACCGTCAGTGCGTTGCTCGCAGTCGGTGTTGCGGGCTTCGCCGGGTACTTCGCGTTGCAGGGCCGGATCACGGTCGGTGAACTGATCACCGTGGTGGGGCTTGCGCAGTTCATCATCGAACCGCTCGGATTGCTTGCGTCCATTCCCGGATACTTCGCGGTGGCGCGGGCGTCGTCGGATCGACTGGCATTGGTCTTGGACGCGGAGCCACTGCGGGGCGCGGGTTCGCAGACCGAACTCGAAGGCACCGACCTGACCCTCGACGGAGTCGAGTACAAGTCGCTCAAGGGCATCGACTTGCACCTGCCTGCGGGAGAACTGCTGGGCGTCGTGGCTTACCAGCCGCAGGACGCCGACGCTCTTGTCGCGGTCCTGTCCGGTCAGCTGGCTCAGGGCGCGTATCGCGGAGTGGTGAGGGTTGGCGGAATCAGCCTGTCCGACATGGACTTGCGATTGGCGCGTCGGACGGTGTTGGTGGAGCCGCACATCACCGATCTGTTCTCCGGGTCCCTCGCCTCGAACGTCACTGCGGGCGCCGGTGATGGCGCTGCTCTCGACATCCAGAGCGCTCTGGCGGCGTCGGCAGCGGCGGATGTCGTCGACGCACATCCGGACGGTCTCGACCTCGAAGTGACCGATCGAGGCGCCAGTTTGTCGGGAGGTCAGCGACAACGCGTCGCCCTCGCGCGCGCCTTGGTGGCACAGGCACCCGTGATGGTCCTGCACGATCCGACTACGGCAGTGGACGCGGTGACCGAGGCGTCTATCGCCGAAGGAATCGCAGAACTGCGGCACGAGGGTGCCGGTGGCATCCACACGACGGTATTGATCACCAGCAGCCCCGCTTTGCTGGCTGTGACGGATCGAGTGATCGTCTTGAACGACGGAGTGATTGCCTCGATCGGCACACATTCCGAACTCTCTCGCGGCGACGCGAACTACCGAGGAGCGGTGCTGCGGTGACGGCCACGGACATGACTACCGATATGCCGGCCGGGGAGAACGCGGAGAAGGTGACCGAGCGCGAGCTGTTGCCGATCGCGGGTGGTCGACAGACCTGGAAGTGGTTGCGGGCAGCGCTGGCCGAACACCGGATGCAGAGCCTGTTGGTCCTGATCGTCGCGGCTTCGGCGTCGGCGATGGCCTTGGTGCCGATTTACGTCTTCGGTGTCCTGGTCGACCGGGTCCGGGACAACGCGCCCACGTCGACGATCGTCGGGGTGGTCGTGATCATCGCCGCCGCCGCAATCGTGGGCGGTGTGTTCACCGGTGTGGCCGCCTATCTGATCAAGCGACTCGGCGAGACGATTCTGGCGGACCTGCGCGAGCGAACCGTGGACCGGGCACTGCGCCTCCCGATCCAGACCGTCGAGAAGGTCGGCAAGGGCGATCTGCTCTCACGAGTCGGCGACGACGTGTCGGTGATCGCCAAGGCCGTGTCCGACGTGGTTCCCGGCATGATCGCAGCAGTTCTGCTCGTGGCTCTGAGCATGGTGACCATGCTGGGACTCGACTGGCGCCTCGGCCTCGCCGGAATGGTCGCGCTGCCGATGTACGCGCTGGCGCTCAAGTGGTACCTGCCACGATCGGCTCCCATTTACGCTGCCGAGCGGGTAGCGATGGGCGCTCGTTCACAAGCGCTGATCAGCAGCCTCCAAGGTGCCAAGACGGTCCGCGCGTACAGCCTCGAGAAGGAACACCTCGGTCAGATAGATGCGGCGTCGGCAAAAGCGCGTGATCTGGCCGTCGGCGTGTTCGGCCTGTTCACGAGGTTCGCCGGTCGCGGTAACCGCGCCGAATTCGTGGGCTTGTCCATGATTCTCGTCGTCGGATTCCTGCTGGTCCGTGAGGACGTCGTGACAGTCGGCCAGACGACGACTGCTGCTCTGCTGTTCCATCGCCTGTTCAACCCGATCGGCTCGCTGCTTTACACCTTCGACGAAGTGCAGTCGGCCGGCGCCAGCCTCGCGCGACTGGTCGGCGTCGTCGAGATCGAGGAAACGGAGCCTTCGACGGATGCACGTTCCGTTCCGGCCGACGGTTCGCTGCGTCTGGACGACATTCGGCACAGCTACGACGGTGGCCATGAGGTTCTCCACGGAGTGACTCTCACCTTGCGAGCGGGGGAGCGCGTGGCGCTCGTCGGTTCGACCGGAGCCGGAAAAACGACGCTTGCGGCGATCGCTGCCGGTTCGATCACTCCGACGTCGGGGCGGGTGTCGATCGGTGGTGTCCCGCTTGCAGACCTCGACGACCTACGACGCCACATCGCGATCGTGAGTCAGGAGGTCCATGTTTTTGCCGGGCCCCTGATCGAGGATCTGAGGTTGGCCGCGCCTGAATCCTCGGACGAGGACGTAGCCGCGGCACTGCGGACGGTCGGCGCGTACGAGTGGGTGGAGGCTCTCGACGAGGGAATGCTGACCGTCGTCGGCGAAGGCGGGCACGAGATGACGGCGGCACAGGCGCAGCAGTTGGCTTTGGCGCGACTGGTGTTGGCTGACCCGGCCGTCGCGGTACTGGACGAAGCAACAGCGGAGGCGGGCAGCGCCGGAGCACGGGAACTGGAAGCGACTGCCGAAGCCGCTACGGAGGGCCGCACCACTCTGGTTGTTGCACACCGGCTTACACAGGCTGCGGGCGCCGACCGAGTGATCGTGCTCGAACACGGACAGATCGTAGAAGAAGGCCCGCACCGCGAACTGGTGTCCGCGGGCGGGCGTTACGCACAACTGTGGGCGGCCTGGGAAGGTCGCGACTGAGGGGTTTGTACTGGGGTTTGTACTGAGGGGGTCTGATCAGACGATCAGGTGAGGTACCCGCCGCCGTGGGGGAAGAACTCGGCGGCGGTGTACTCGCTGCCGTCGTCGAGTCGGACGCGCTCGATCCGCAGTCCCTTGTTCTTGCCCGACCATGCGTCGGGGCCCGCGACGATCACCATGCCGTCATCTTCTTGAATGAACACTCGGCCGGGGGTTCCTCCGTAGTGCCCGCGTGAGACGGACGCCTTCAGGATGCGGATGCGCTGGCCCTTGAACTCCGCGAAAGCGTTGGGGTACGGATCGGACTGTGCCCGGACGAAACGCTCGATGACCTCGGCCGGCCAGGACCAGTCGACGTGGCTGTCCTGTGGTGCACGCTTGTGGAAGAACGTGGCCTGCGATCGGTCCTGCGGCGTCCAGTCGGTCCGCCCGGACGCGATCAGATCCAGGGCGTCGAGTGTGATGGGGCCGATCATGTCGATCGTGCGGTGGAACAGATCGGTGACGGTGTCGGTCGGGCCGACCGTCGTCGAACGCTGCAGCACGATGTCGCCCGCATCGAGTTCCTCGTCCATCAGGTGCGCCGTGAGCCCGACTTCTTCTTCGCCGTTGATCAGAGCCCAGATGAGCGGGGAGAATCCCGTGTACTTGGGCAGCAGCGAATCGTGGATGTTGAGGGTGCCGTACTTGGGTGCGTCGAAGACCTCCGCCGGCAGCCAGGTACGCCAGTTGTTGGCGACGATGATGTCGGGAGCTGCTTCGGCCAGCGCGGCTTTGAAGGCGTCGTCAGGCTTGTTCGCCACGTGAACGGGTACACCGTTCTCGGTCGCCAGATCTGCAACCGAGTCCGCCCACATCTGTTCGTAGACGTGTTCGCTCTTCGGGTGTGTGATTGCCAGCACGACCTCGTGATCGGAGTCGATCAAGGCCTGCAGGGTACGGTGGCCCCAGGTTTGGTATCCGAGCGTAGCGACTCTCAACGGGGGTCCTCCTGGACGAGCATGGGCTGGGGTTGCGGTCACACGACCGCCCATCAGCTTAGGCTATCCAACCAAAATTGTTGATCACACGTACGAGGAGGAAGGCTGACATGACGGTCGCCACAATCAACGGAATCCCCATCAATTACCAGGTCAAGGGTGATGGAGATCTGGTGGTGCTCATCATGGGGACCGGCAGCCCCGGCCGCGTCTGGGATCTGCACCAGACCCCGGCGCTGGTGGCCGCCGGCTACCGAGTCTGCACCTTCGACAACCGCGGAATCGCACCGTCCGGCGAGAGCCTCGGCGGCATCACGATGCCCGACATGGTTGCGGACACCGCCGGACTGATCGAGCACCTCGGTGGCGGCCCCGCCCATGTCATCGGAACCTCGATGGGCGCCCGGGTGGCGCAGGAACTGACGCTCGCCAGGCCCGATCTGGTTCGCAAAGCAGTGTTCCTCGCCGGCCACGCCCGGATGGATCATTTCCAGCAGGTCCTGACCGAGGGTGAGCGCCAGTTGTTCGACAGTGGCGTCGCTCTGCCGGCCAAATACCGTGCCGCAGTGACCGCGGTGATGAACCTTTCGCCGGCCACGCTGGCAGACGATCACTCCGCGCGCGACTGGATGGATATCTTCGAGTTCACCGGCGGCGCAACGTCACCGGGTGTTCGCGCACAGCTCGGTATGGACCGCGCCTTCGATCGACGGGGTGCGTACAAGTCGATCATGCGCCCCTGCCTGTCCGTCGCTTTCGCCGACGACCGCATGATCCCGCCCTACCTCTCCCGCGAGGTGGCGGACTGCATCGCGACGGCGTCGTTCGAAGAGATTCCCGACGCCGGACACTACGGGTACCTCGAGCGTCCGGAGGCCGTGAACAAGGTGCTGATCGACTTCCTGGCGAAGTAGTTTTCCGCATGCGAGAAAGGGCCTGACCTGCTGACTGCAGGTCAGGCCCTTCTCATATTTCAGGCCAGTGCCAGGAACAGCTTCTCGAGTTCGGCCTCGGTCATCGGTTCCTGACCTTCCGCGCTGTCACCGCTCAGGCATTCACGCAGCCCGGAAGCGACGATCTTGAACCCTGCTCGGTCCAGCGCCTTCGACACGGCTGCGAGCTGCGTCACGACGTCCTTGCAGTCGCGGCCGTTCTCGATCATCGAGATGACCCCGGCAAGTTGGCCGTGAGCACGCCGCAGTCTGTTCAGTACGAGCGCAATGCTCTCTTCGTCGCCGGTCATGGTGGCCCCTTCTCGAGTGTTCGTGCTGCGACCGAGGGTACCCCTGGGGGCATGTCACTGCTTGATCCAGTGTTTGATCCGGCTGCGGTGTCAGATCAACGAGTCGACGGCTGCCCGCAACTTGACGGCGGCGTCGGCCGCCACGGACTCCAGGCCTGGTTCGCCGGAAACCTGAACCATGAGAGCGGGATTCATCGCTTCGACGAAGAACGAATTCTCGGTAGTCGTATCTTCGCGGACGACAACGTTGCACGGCAGCAGGAGGCCGATCTGACGATCCACCGAAACTGCCCGATGGGCCAACGGCGGGTTACAGGCACCCAGGATCAGGTACTTTTCCATGTCCTCGTCCAGCTTCGCCTTGAGTGTTGCCTGCATGTCGATCTCGGTCAGGATGCCGAAGCCCTGCTCGGCGAGAGCAGCACGAGTTCGGGTGACGACGTCGTCGAAAGTTCCGGTGACCTTGGTTGCGATCGCTATCGGTTCTGTGGGTGTTGTCATTGCCCGCTCCTTGTCGTCGGCTTCGGTGCCATTGGCTTCGATGTCGTTGGCTTCGATTTCTCTTGTCTCTATCATACCCCTGGGGGTATCAAGAAGACAGTGATGTCGGGTACACGGTCAGCCATGCGAGAAGCTGATGTTCGGCAGGACGCGTCGTAACCATGCCGGCGCCCACCAGGCTGCCCGGCCGCTGAGGCGCAGGAGAACGGGCAGCAGCACCAAGCGGACGAGCACTGCGTCCAGGAGGACAGCTACACCGAGAATGATGCCCATTTCCTTGGGTGGCAAGGGATCTGCGAGCGCAAAAGTGAAGAAGACCGCAACCATCACCGCTGCTGCCGCCGCAATGACCCGACCCGAATGTGCGAGGCCGTCGATGTGTGCGGTCTCGGGGTCACCTGTGCGTTCGTAGTGCTCCTTGGCGCTCGAGAGCAGGAACACGGTGTAGTCCATCGCGATGGCAAAGATCATGGCGAAGAAGAAGACCGGACCCCACCCGTTGAGAAACCCCTGGGGATCGAAGCCGAGCAGGCCGGCTCCGTGGCCGTCCTGGAAAATCAACTTCGCGATTCCGAATGCGGCCCCAGTGGACAGCAGGCTGACCAGCGTGCCGATCAAGGCGATCAAAGGTGCCTGGAGGGCGATCAGCAGCAACAGGAATCCGAGCGTCAGAATCACGACCACCACGAAGGGAAGGTAGTCGTCGAGCGCCTGCTGAAGGTCGAGATTTTCAGCCGGAGCGCCGCCGACGAGCGCCGATTCCGGCAGTTGCGACCGAAGGTCGGCAAGGATGGTTTCCATCGCAGGGTCTGACGGGTCGACGGTGGGAACTGCTTGCAGCATAACCAGATCGGATCCGTCGGCCGCTTGTTGCGTCGGGGTGATCATTGCGACGCCATCCACGCTCATGGCAAGACGCGAGGTGTCGGCTGCATCGTCGGCGGACGTGACGATCTGCAGCATTCCGGGTGCCCCGTCACCGAACTGCTGCTGCACCAATTCGTATCCCTGTCGAACCGGGGCGTCCTCGGGAACCACGGCGATGGAGGGCATTGCAACCTTCAGTCCGAAGACCGGAACGACGAGGGCGATAAGGACGATCACGGCGCCGATGCCGAAAGGCCACGGGTGCTTGTGCAGCAGTGATGCCCAAGCTGCGAACATCGGGGAGCGGTGCTGCTGGCGCTTTGCATACGGTAGTGAACCGCCGTTGACCTTGGCACCGATCCGGCCGAGCACGGCAGGTAGCAGGGTGAGTGTTGCGGCGAGAACGAAGATCACAGCGAGCATGATTCCGACAGCCATCGTGCGTACGGCCGGGGCTGGAACGATGAGCACCGCAGACAAACTGACCAGAACTGTGAGGCCGGAGAGGACAACAGCTTTGCCGGCGGTGTCCATCGTTTGAGCCACGGCGGCCCGCGGATCCGGATCGGTTCGCAGTGCTTCTCGGAACCTGGCGACGAGGAACAGTGCGTAGTCGATGCCGAGTGCGAGAGCGAACATCATCGCGAAGTTCATGGCCCACACGGAAATCGGCGTGATCTCGTTGAGGATCACAAGCCCGCCCGCCGAGGCGACCAGACCTGCGAGTGTCAGAAGCAGTGGGAGTCCTGCGGCAACCAGGGAGCCGAAGGCCAACACCATGATCGCGAGAGTGACGGGCCACGACATCATTTCGGCCTTGATCATCGCTTCGTGATTGGCCTTGTTGAAATCGCTCCACAAAGCCGACGCGCCGGTGGGGTACACCTCGATGGTGTCCGTGGACAATGCAGTGAGTTCCTTGCCGAGTTCGTCTACCGCACTGACCATCTCGTCGGTACTTGCGTTGGCGCCCGCGATCATGATGCCGGTATGTCCGTCCGGGCTGATGGTCATGCCGGTCTGCGGGGCGACCACTTCGCCGAAACGAGGGTCCGCGGAAAAGATTTCCGTTGCCGCCGCCAGCGTTTGCTGCATCGACGGATCGGTGATGGGTAGAGAATCCGAGTGAACGACCACCTGCACTGCAGCGGAGGAGTTTCCACCGAAATGCTGCTCGGCCAACTCGCGAACCTGCACTGATTCGGATCCGTTTGCCTGCCAACCTGCGCCGGCGAGGGAGGTGAAGACGCTGGGTGCTGCGGCGCCGAGTGCGACCAACGCGATCAACCAGACGCCGATGACGAGGCGGGTGTGCGCCGCCATCGATCGACCGAGGCGCGCGAGTATGCCGTCGGATTGGGCGGGTGGGTCCGCGGTGACTGTTCTGGTCGCTGACATCTTCGCTCCTGATACGGGTGGGGGTATTCCTGACCGTCACCTGTATACCCCCAGGGGTATGTGTCTGTCACGTTTGAGGGTTCTCTATGCTGCTCGTTGCACCGTCTGATCGGAGACAGTGAAACGAACCGCGGTGAAACGAACCACGAGGAGCAGTGATCATGGACGCACACGACTGGGATGAGCGATACCGGGCGGTGACGGAGCCGTGGGGAATCGACCCGGCGGGAACCGTCGCAACACGAATTGCCGACCTGAAGCCGGGCACTGCGATCGATCTGGCCTGCGGCGACGGCCGTCACGCGCGGTGGATGGTCGGGCAAGGGTGGTCGGTGACTGCCGTCGACTACTCGTCGGTGGCGATCGATCTGGCACGGGCGAGTGACTTGGACAAGGCTGTCGACTGGCAGGTCGGCGACGCGACCACGTGGCAACCGGAAGGGGTAGTTGACCTGGTGTTGGTCAGCTTTCTTCACCTCGAGGTCGACGAGCTGGCCGACACGCTCAAACGCGTCGGGGAGTGGCTGACGCCAGGCGGGCGCGTCCTCTATTTGGGGCATTCGATCGAGAACTTCCACCGTGGTGTGGGCGGCCCACCCGAACCGACCATTCTGCCCGGTATTTCCGATCTCGCTCGCGCCGCGGAGGGATCGAGGGTCTACGCCCTCGAACATGTCGTTCGGCCGCAGGACGGTAAGACGGCAATCGACGTTCTGCTCGAATTCGGTCCGTGGGAACAGGTCTGACCAGGGCGGGAGCGCACCTTCACGTTCCTGGGTAGCCTACCCTAAACTTGCGAGGGTGTTCGTCGTTCGATGAGCATGAACGACGATGATCGGATTTCTCGATGTCTGACCACTCTCAGGTAGCCCACCCGTCTGTATCGGGCGGTGGCGATCTGGACGCAGCGCTCCCGGCGACGGCCGCTCAGCGTGAGGTGTGGGTTGCTCAGAACGTCGATCCGAGCAGTCCGGTGTACAACATCGGACTTGTCGTCGAGGTCGACGGGACGATCGACGTCGAGCGCGCGGCGGCGGCGATCAAGGCCACAGTCGGACGCGTCGAAGCGCTGTTCGTGCACTTTCTGGCGGATGCTGACAACCAGCTGATCCAGGTGCCGATTCCGGATGCGCGCTGGGACGTGGAAATTCTCGACCTTCGCGCCGAGGCGGATCCCGATTCGACTGCGCAGTCGTGGATGGACACCGACATGGCTCGGGTCTTCGGTGCGGACGATCTGCTGTTCCGCCAGGTGCTTCTGCGAACTGCTGACGACCGAGTCATCTGGTATCAGCGCTATCACCACAGTGTGGTCGACGGGTACGGCATCTCGCTCATCGTCGCCGACGTAGCCGAGCGGTACGACGATCCGAACCTCGAGACTGCGGCGCCGGTGTGGTCGCTCGATGCGGTGGTGGCGGCCGATCTGGAATACCGGAACTCTCCGCGGTTCCAGCTCGACCGTCAGTACTGGGTCGAACGAGTTGAATCAGGACCGGAAGCGACGCGGATTCTGCATGGGCAGGTGGATGATTCGCTGCCGCCGATCGCGGCGATGCTCACGCTCGACGTCGATCGTGCAGCGCAGCTCTATCGCTATGCCGCCGACGCCGGGATTCGGCGAACTCGCCTGCCCATGGCTGCGCTGATCGCGTACATTGCACGAACCACCGGACAACACGACGTTGTCGTCTCGGTGCCGATGGCCGCTCGGGTGGGTCGCGACATGCGGCGCACTCCCTCGATGGCGTCGACGATTCTGCCGCTCGGTATTCGGGTCGAACGCTCGGAAACCATCGGCCAGTTGGCAACTCGTCTCGATACCGCCTTGATCTCGATACTCAAGCACGGGCGGTACCGGGGAGAGGATCTCGCACGCGACGTGCGAGCAATCGATCCCGACCGCCAGGTCTTCGGTCCCGGCATCAACTCGATGATGTTCGAACACACACTCACCTTCGGCGGCTGCCCGGTGCG
Organism: Rhodococcus sp. AQ5-07; assembly: GCF_009707305.1. Taxonomy (NCBI): domain Bacteria; kingdom Bacillati; phylum Actinomycetota; class Actinomycetes; order Mycobacteriales; family Nocardiaceae; genus Rhodococcus; species Rhodococcus sp. AQ5-07. Next base: position 5,823,884 of record NZ_CP046099.1, read on the forward strand.
CGTGCGTAATTCGGTGACCGGTCGGGTCAGTGACCTGGATCTGAGCGTGCGCGGTGGTCAGGACGGGGAACCGATCGAGATCGACGTCCGCGCCCCGGCCGGATTCGACAGGGAGTTGGCCGATCACACCGCCAGAATCGAACAGTTCCTCGATCGATTCGTGGCCGAGCCGCAGCTTCCGATCTCGGCACTCGACCCCATGTCGCCCTCGGAGCGTGAACTCGTTCTCCATGGGTGGAACGACACCGCAGAACCGCAGCCCGTGACGACGGTGCCGGATTTGTTGCGCAGCAGCTTCTCGGCCGATCGGGGCGCTGTCGCCGTGGTCGACGGCAACGTTCGGCTGACCTACGGCGAGCTCGAAAGTCGGGTATCGCAGCTCGCCGCGCACTTGATCTCTCGCGGTATCGCACCCGAAACCGTTGTGGCGATCGGCCTTCCGAGATCCGCCGAGATGGTGGTGGGGTTGTTGGCCGTCATGTGCGCCGGCGGCGCCTTCGTGCCACTGGATCCGTCCTGGCCCGCAGAGCGCCGCGAATCGGTCCTCGCCGATGCCGGTGCCACATTGGTGCTCACCTCGGACGGTGCAGACGACTCCGTATTGGTCGATCTCTCCGCGTGGGCGTACGAGGACGGGCCTTCGGGCCTGTCCGAGATAATGACCTCCGGCATTCGTATTCATGGTGCCCAACTCGCATATGTCATTTTCACGTCCGGTTCGACCGGACGTCCGAAGGGCGCCATGATCCGCCACGAGGCAATCTGCGCAAGGTTGCTGTGGCAGCGGGAGCGGATTCTCGGGTTCGGGTCCGGCGATGCCTCTCTGTTCAAAGCCCCACTCTCGTTCGACATCTCGATCAACGAGATCCTGCTCCCGCTCGTCTCCGGCGGTCGATTGGTGATCGCGAAGCCAGAGGGGGAACGCGACCCGCAATACCTGCTCGACCTGATCGCCGGAGAATCGGTCACCTTCGTCTACCTGGTCTCGTCCATGCTCGACATCCTTCTGGACCTGGCGAACGAGACCGATCAGCTCGATTCGTTGAAGCACGTGTGGTGCGGCGGTGAGGTTCTCACGCCTGAACTCTTCGATCGGTTCCGCGCTCAACTGTCCACGACGCTGTATCACGGCTACGGGCCGGCGGAAGCGACTATCGGTGTCTCCCATGTGATCTACCGCGAGGACGCGGAACGAATTGCCACATCCATCGGGCGCCCGAACCCCAACACTCGCCTGTACGTGTTGGACGGTGACCTGCAGCCGGTTCCGGTCGGCACCGGCGGCGAACTCTACGCAGCGGGCTTCTTACTGGGGCGCGGATATGTGGGCGCGTCGGCGTTGACCGCGTCTCGTTTTCTCGCGGATCCCTTTGTTTCCGGAGATTTGGCCGGATCCCGGATGTATCGCACCGGTGACTTGGCTCGATGGACCGCCGACGGCACCCTCGACTTCCTGGGGCGCACGGACAATCAGGTGAAGATTCGTGGCATGCGTCTCGAACTCGAAGACGTCGAAGCCGCCGTGATCTCACACCCCGGAGTGCGCCACGTGGCAGTTCTGGTGCGTCAAGCACCCACAGGTGCAAAGTATCTCGCCGCGTACGTGAGTGCAGCGTCGGGGACGAACCTTGCGGTCGACTCACAGGACATTCGCGAGTGGGCGGCGAGCAAGCTGCCCGACTACATGGTCCCGACCACCGTCACTGTCCTCGACGAGTTTCCGCTCACGGCCAACGGCAAACTCGACCGTCGAGCCCTTCCTGAGCCCGATCTCGCCGAACTGAGTGCACACGTCGCCGCGAGAAACGAAGTCGAACAACAATTCTGCACGTTGATCGCGTCGGCGGTAGGTCTCGAATCGGTTGGCGTGACCGACGATTTCTTTGCACTGGGCGGTGACAGCATCGTCGCGATCTCGCTCGTGACCGCGGCTCGTGCAGCCGGTTTGTCGATCAGTCCACGCGAGGTGTTTCAGCTGCGCACCGCCGAGGCGATGGCGCGCGCCCAATCCGGCCGAACGGCTGAGATCGTCGATCATTCGGACGAACCGATCGGCCACGTAGCCACGACGCCCATCGCTGCCAGGGCCCTCGGGACGCCGGACGTAGCACGAACCTTCCATCAGCGAGCGCTGATTCAGACTCCGTCAGCTTTGACGTCCGAGCATGTCGAGGCGGCGCTCGATGCCCTGGTGGCACGCCACGATGGACTTCGTGCGAAGTTGACTTCCGAAGGATCGCTGCTTGTTCCGGCCACCAACGAATTGGCTGTGGTCTTCGAGACCCGTGCATTACCGGTGCCGCTCGAAGAATGCGGACCGCTGATCGTAGCCGAGACCGAGCGAGCCGTCAGGCGTCTGAACCCGGCAGACGGCACGATGGTCAGTGCTGTTCTTTTCACCACTGCGACCGGTCCCGGAAGACTGTTGCTTGTCATCCACCACGCGGTCGTCGACGGTGTCTCCTGGCGCATCATCCTCGAAGACCTTGCGCGCGCGGGTATCGCAGCGATACAGGGCGACGAACCCTCACTCGCTCCGGTCGGCACGTCGGTGAGAAGGTACGCCGAACTCGTTTCGGAGGCGGTCGGAGCCGGGCGACTGGACTCGGAGATCGAGTTCTGGGACTCGGTGACTTCCGCACAACAGTCACCTCTCGGCCGTCGGGCACTCGACCCGGCAGTTGACCTCGCGCGCACCGCCGCGGCGCGATCGATCACCCTGCCTCCGGAATTCGCCGATCGGTTGTTGGGCAGTGTCCCACGGGCGTTCGGGGCCGACGTGAGCGAAGTGCTGATCACCGCATTGGCCGTTGCGCTGACCAAGTGGAGCGGTGCCGCATCGGTGACGATCGACTTGGAAGGGCACGGACGCGAGGAAGACATCGTTCGCGGTGACGGCGCTGCGCACGTCGACCTGACACGTACTGTCGGATGGTTCACCACGGTATTCCCGGTTGCACTCGAAATCGGTACAGCCGCTCCGGATCTCGAAGCGAGCGGTGAGTTGGCGGTGGTTCTCAAGAGCGTCAAGGAGCAACTTCGACGCGTCCCGAACGCAGGCTTCGGGTACGGAGCATTGCGATACCTCGGCAGCTCGGATCAGTTGCGTTGCGTCGCAGCACCCGAGGTGGTGCTCAACTATCTGGGGCGCACTGCAGTTGCAGAGGGGGACTGGTTCCCGGTGTCGATGGACGGCGCTGCCGATCCGTCCATGCCGTTGGGTCACGCGTTGTCTGTCGACGTCGTAGCCGAGGAAGCGGTCGGTGGGCCACGACTGAGGGCCACTCTGACCTGGGCGTCGAATATCTTCCTGCGTAGCGATATCGACAGGTTTGCGCGGTTGTGGCTGGACTCGCTCAAGGCCGTGTCCGGGCTCGCAGCCTTCGGCGGCGCGACACCGTCCGACTACCCTCTGGTGGCGCTCACTCAGGCCGATGTGGACGGGTTGCCGAAGGCAGAAGAGATTCTCCCGCTCACTCCGTTGCAGGAAGGGATCTACTTCCATTCGGCTTTTGCCGATCCGGGGGCTGATCAGTATGTCGTGCAACAGGTCGTGGAGCTGACCGGCGCCGTGGACAGCGCGGCTCTGCGCCGTGCGCTGCAATCCGTCGTGGATCGACACGAGGCGCTGCGCACCGGATTCTCGGTCCTGGGCGACGGCCGGGTCGTGCAGGTGGTGCACCCGAGCGTCGTCGTGGAGATGGCAGTAGTCACGGATGCCGGCGCCGACGTGGATGAACTGCTTTCCGCCGACCGCGCGCGCGGGTTCGACCTCGCGCAACCGCCGCTCGTCCGTTACACACTGCTCCGTGCTTCTTCGGAGAAGTACCTTCTGCTGCAGTCGATTCACCATGCGGTTGCAGACGGATGGTCGGTCCCGGTGATGCTGCGGGAGCTGATGGCGTCGTACAGCGTTGGCGATTCCGGCGTGGTGCTTCCGGGTCCGCCGCCGTACCGCAGCTACCTCGAATGGTTGGCCGACCACGATCACGAGGCTTCGGCAGCGGTGTGGAGAAAAGCACTGAACTCTCCCGGGCCCGCGGTCGAACTTCCCGCGCCGAGCGCGGGCAGCAGCGGAATCCATGCTACCCGAGTCGGGCTGTCCGACAGTGATACTCGCGCGCTGTCGACCACCGGACGCTCCTACGGTTTGACGCTGAGCACGCTCGTGCACGGCGCCTGGGGACTGGTGCTCGGCCGAATGACCGGCCGAACAGACGTGCTGTTCGGATCAACCGTATCGGGACGCGGTGGAGACCTGCCCGGCATCGAGTCCATGGTGGGCTTGTTCATCAACACTGTGCCGGCTCGGTTGCGGTTCGATCCGGCAGAGACAGCCGCGCAAGCACTTTCTCGTTGGCAGAGGGAACAATCGGAACTACTCGACCATCAGTACCTGGGGCTACCGGAACTGCGGCGGACCGGCGGACTGGAGCAGAACTTCGAATCACTGGTCGTGTTCGAGAACTATCCACTCGGTGACACGGCAATCGCTGATCCGACGAACTCGGTGAGACTGACGGGAATTCGATTCGACGAGCGACCGGCCTACCCGCTGACCCTGATCGTCGTCCCCGGCGATCAATTGGCGTTGGAGCTCAAGTACGACACTGCTCAGGTGGACGGCGATGCCGCTGCGTCGCTGGCGGAAGCTCTCGCAGTCGTGCTAGCAGAACTCTCTCGCGATCTCGACCAGGTCATCCGCCGGATCGCGCTGGCACCCGCACAGCCCGGGAGCGTCGGCACGGCCTTGGATCGGCCGCGCGCAACGCTGACCGAGCTGCTGCAGGATCAAGCCGGGCGTACGCCCGAAGCCACCGCAGTGATCTTCCGTGAAGAGTCGTTGACCTACGCCGAACTTCACTCTCGCGCTGATCGTTTTGCGCATCTGCTGCACGAACGTGGCGTCGGACGCGAATCATTGGTGGCGGTTGCCTTGCCGCGCTCGGTCGATCTGATGGTTGCGATACTCGGCATCGGGAAGGCCGGGGGAGCATACGTTCCGCTCGACACCGGCTATCCGGCGGAGCGGCTGACGTACATGCTGGATGACGCCGATCCGGTGTGCGTCGTGGTGTCGGAAGATTCTTCACTCGATTCGGGTTCGGTTCCGCGGGTGACGGTATCGGAGTCCGCGCAGTTCCCAGCCGAACCGCTGAGTGTCCCAGGATCGCCCGCGGATGCCGCGTACATGATCTACACCTCGGGTTCGACCGGTCGTCCCAAAGGCGTTGTGGTCACCAACGAGGGTGTGGTCAACCGATTGCTCTGGGCACAGCAGATACGTCCGCTGGACTTCTCCGACCGGATGCTGCAGAAGACCCCGTCGAGTTTTGACGTCTCCGTCCCCGAATTCTTCTGGCCGTTCCTGGTGGGGGCAACTCTGGTGATGGCCGAGCCGGACGGGCACAAGGATCCGGGCTATCTGGCCGACGTCATCGTCGAACATTCCGTGACCCGAGTGCATTTTGTTCCGTCGATGCTGGAAGTTTTTCTTGCGGAGCCGAAAGCAGCACTGTGCTCTTCCCTCGAGATCGTCAACTGCAGCGGTGAGGCACTGCCCGTTCACGTTGCACGCAAGGTTGCCGAGATCCTGCCGAACGTTCTGGTGGACAACCTCTACGGCCCCACCGAGGCCGCCGTCGACGTCAGTTGGCAGCCGTCGGTGCAGGAAACTCCGGCAGACGCGGTCAGTGTCCCGATCGGCGAACCCGCCGCCAATACCGGCCTGTTCGTTCTCGATCCGTATCTGCAGAACGTTCCGGCCGGTGCCACCGGTGAGCTGTATCTGGCTGGACCACAACTGGCGCGTGGTTACAACGGACGTGGGGGATTGACCTCCGAAAGATTTGTGGCGAATCCGTACAGCGACGGCGGCTCGCGGATGTACCGGACCGGTGACATCGTGCGGTGGAATGGCGACGGTGTTCTCGAGTACCTCGGCCGTGTCGACGAGCAGGTGAAGGTTCGTGGATTCCGCATCGAGCTCGGTGAAATCGAAGCGCAGTTGGCATTGTGCCCCGGAGTCTCGGCAAGTGCCGTGATCGTCCGAACCGACGGTCCGAGTAACCGCGCACAGGTGGTCGCCTATCTGCTCGGAGATGCTGATGACGCTGCGGTTCGAGGGCAGTTGTTGTCGGTGCTACCGGAGTTCATGGTGCCAAGCGCGTTCGTGCGGCTCGAGTCGCTGCCGCTGAGCCCGAGTGGCAAGCTCGACCGAAAAGCCCTACCGGCACCGGATTTCGCGGCACAGGTGGGCGAAACGACGGGAGTAGTGTCCTCGGGCGTTGCAGACCTCCTCGCCAGGCATTTCGCGACAGTTCTCGGCCTGCCACGCGTCGGGGCACGCGACGACTTCTTCACTCTCGGCGGCGACAGTATCCTGGCGATCCGACTGGTCAACCTGGCTCGTCGTGATTCGGTAGTACTGACCCCGCGTCAGATCTTCGAATTGCGCACTCCCGCTGCGATCGCCGCAGCGGTGGGTGATGTCGCCACGTCGGTTGCCACCGTCACGGCCGACATCGGCGTGGGTGAGCTGGTTCCGCTGCCGGTGATGCACCGGTTGTCCGAATGGACGGGTGGTACCGATCGCTTCAACCAGGCAGTTCTGATCCACTCTCCGGCAACATCTCTCGATTCGATCACCGGCGCATTGCAGGCCGTGCTCGATCACCACGACGGACTTCGCCAAACCTTGATCCGACATGACCGCGGAATGTGGTCGGCGCGGATCGAGGAACCCGGCAGTATCCGGGCAGCGAACCTTGTCGAACGCGTTGATGCTCGGGGACTGGATGACACCGAGTTGCGGACGCTCATCACCGAACGTTCCGAGTGGGCGACCAGTCGTTTGGATCCGTCTGGAGGACGGATGGTCTCGGTGGTCTGGTTCGATTGTGGCGCTGAGAATCTGGGCCGACTCGCGATAGTCGCGCACCATCTGGTCGTGGACGGGGTTTCGTGGGGAACCCTGCTCGAGGATCTCGCGATGGCCTGGGTGGCGGTGGAGGCCGGAGAGCCCGCAGCACTGGATGCCGTCGGAACTTCGCTGCGTACCTTCTCCCGCACGGTGGCCGAACACGCAAGCAGTGCTCATCGATTTGCCGAACTCGATCACTGGCTGACTGTGACCGCTCCGGGCGCGGAGTTGATCCCCGGTACCGCGAGCTATGCCGTTGTATCCGGAGGCTCGAGGCGCACGGTCACGGTGGACGGAGCAATCTCCGAGGCGGCACTCGGAACGGTTGCGGCAATGCTGGGTGCCGAGGGAACGGATGTTCTGTTGGCTGCGTTGGCGATGTCGGTCGAGCGCTGGCGTCGTTCCACCGGTCGCAGTGAGCGCGAACTGCTGGTCGATCTCGAAAGGCACGGCCGCGAGGAGTTGGTACCCGGGACCGATCTGTCGCGAACAGTCGGCTGGTTCACCACGATTGCCCCGATGCGACTGCTCGGCGGAACCGACCCGGTGGACACGCTGCGCGAGGTGAAGGAGAGCCTGCGGGCGGCTCCGGACGGCGGTATCGGATACGGGATGTTGCGGTACGTGAATGCACGTACGGCATCGAGATTGGCGGGGCGCTCCGAATCTCAGATCCTGTTCAATTATCTCGGACGTACGACGACAGCTGGATCGACAGCATGGTCCCTGGCAGCGGAATCCGAAGCCATGTCCACCGATCCCGACGCAGACATGGGAGGTCCGTATCGGCTGATCGTGAATGTCGTCAGCGTGGATTCGGAACTCCGTGCCGACTTCGCTTGGGCAAGTGAAGATTTGTCCGAGGAGGATGCGCAGTCACTCTCCGACGGCTGGGTTTCGGCGCTCGGCGATCTGGCGGCTGCGGCCGCGGAGCATGACGGGCCTCCCATCCTGACCCCGTCCGATGTGCCGTTGCTCGACCTGAGTCAGGCCGAGATCGACGCGATATCCGATGCGAGCCCGGCGGGTGTCAGCAGCATCCTCCCACTCTCACCGTTGCAGGAAGGCCTGTACTTCCAAGCCGGCTACGCAGGCAGCAGCGACAGCCGCAGTGGTGGGGACATCTACACGGCACAGTTCTCGATGGACTTCGGGCACACCCTCGATGTCGACAGGTTGGCTGCGGCCGCCCGGACACTTCAACGACGAAATCCCACGTTGCGAGCGGGATTCGTGAGCGAAGGACTGAACGAGCCTGCGCAGTTCTTCAGTGCGGGACTCGATGTTCCCGTCGCCGTCCACGATCTCCGTGAACTCGACGACTCGGCTGCTCGTGAGCGCGCCGAGGCCGTCGCCGCCCAAGACAGAGTGACTCCATTCGACCTGACCGCGCCACCGCTGTGGCGTATGAGCGTGCTGCATCTGCCCGGCGGACATGATCGACTGGTGATCAACCGGCAGTTCCTGTTGTGGGACGGCTGGTCCAACGGCCTTGTCGTCAGCCAGCTTCTGGCGCTGTACGACACCGGCGGGGACGACAGCGCATTCGGCGAACCCGAGGGGTCGTTCGAGGCCTACCTCGCCTGGTTGGCCGACCGCGACGGTGCAGCCGCCGACGCGGGGTGGCGCGGAGCGCTCGCAGGACTCGAGGAGCCGACGCTTGTTGCCGAGCCGACGCCCGGCGTCGAACCTCAGCTTCCGGATCGCCGCGATGCGGTTCTGTCGGAACCGCTTTCGCGTGCATTGCGTGAGCGCGCTGCCGCATCCGGCGTCACGTTCAACACGGTACTCAACGCAGCGCTGGCTATGGTGCTGGCGTCGGCCACCGGTCGACAGGACGTCGTCTTCGGCTCCACGGTTGCCGGAAGGCCACCGGAGGTACCGGGAATCGACACCGTGGTGGGCATGTTCCTCAACACCGTTCCCGTTCGGCTGCAACTGGATCCGAACGAGAGCGTCGAGGAACTTCTTCGCCGAACGCAGGCGGATCGTCTTTCGCTGATGCCATTCGACTACCTCGGATTGGCCTCGATCCAACGTGTTTCCGAGCATCGTCAACTGTTCGACGTGCTGATGGTCCTGCAGAACTTCGTGGAGGAGAAGCAGGTCGACGCACTCAATGCCGCACACGACGTGAGCGGCAGCGACAGTATCGATCACACGCACTATCCGCTGACCGTGGTTGTCACCCCGGGTACCACCGTCAACGTCAAGTTCGAGTTCCATCCGCATCTGGTGACCGCGCGCCGAGCCGAGGACCTGCTCGGTCACTTCGTCGACCTGCTCCAGAGTTGGTCGCAGGATATGACAGGTTCGGTCGTTGCGACGCCGACTCCCGCGGTAGCGCAGCAGACGCAGATCCGAGAGTTGCCGGAGCGCACCATTGCCGACCTGTTCGAAGAGGTGGCGTCGGCGCAACCGAACGACACGGCACTCGTGTTCGGGAAGCGTCGGATGACCTACGCCGATCTCGACGGCGAGATCAATCGGATGGCGCGGTTGCTGATCAACTACGGCGCCGGGCCGGAAAAGATCGTGGCTCTTGGTCTGCCTCGCTCGGTGGACATGGTCGTCGCGCTCTTCGCCGTATTGCGCACGGGTGCTGCCTATTTACCTCTCGAACTCGACCATCCGGCCGAACGGTTGGCCGTGATGATCGACGACGCGGATCCGGTCGTGTTGCTGACGACTGTCGCCGCCGCACCGAAATTCGAAGGCGCGGACGTCCGCACCGCGGACATTCGGACCATCGTGCTCGACGAGCCGGACACTGCGGCAAGGCGACTGACGATCTCGGCGCGGGCACTCTCCGCGGCGGAACTCGGAGCATTCGCCCCGGGAGCACCGCATCGGCTCGACCACCCCGCGTACGTCATCTACACCTCCGGTTCGACCGGCAAGCCCAAGGGCGTGGTCACCGGTTACCGCGGCTTGACGAACATGCAGTTCAACCACCGCGAGGCGATCTTCGAACCGGTGATCGCCGCGACGGGCCGGCGCCTGCGGATCGCGCACACCGTGTCCTTCGCCTTCGACATGTCGTGGGAGGAACTTCTGTGGCTGGTGGAAGGTCACGAGGTGCACATCTGTGACGAGGATCTGCGTCGTGATGCCGAGGCACTCGTTGCATACTGCGACGCACAGGAAATCGACGTCGTGAACGTGACACCGACCTACGCGACGCACCTGATCGACAGCGGGCTGCTCGACGACGGTGTGGGACAACACCGTCCGCCGCTGGTCCTGCTCGGCGGTGAAGCCGTTCCGGATTCGGTGTGGAACAGGTTGCGCGAGACCGAGGGAACCGTGGGCTACAACCTCTACGGTCCGACGGAATACACGATCAACACTCTCGGCGGCGGAACGGCCGACAGTGACACCCCGACGGTGGGCAAGCCGATCTGGAACACCGCCGCGCACATTCTCGACGGCTGGCTGCGACCGGTCCCCGATGGAGTTGCCGGCGAACTGTACATTGCCGGAGCCGGTTTGGCTCGCGGCTACCTCGGACGCTTTGCGCTCACGTCCGAGCGCTTCGTCGCAGATCCGGCCGGGACCGGAGAACGTATGTACCGCACCGGGGATCTGGTGCGGCGACGCGCTGACGGCAACCTGGACTTCCTGGGCCGCACCGACGACCAGGTGAAGATCAGAGGTCACCGCATCGAGCCGAGCGAAATCGTCTCCGTTCTCGAATCCGACGAGCACGTGCGGCAAGCAGCGGTCGTGGTCGACGTCGGGGCGGGCGGAGTCAAGAGGCTCGTCGGCTACGTGACACCCGTGCAACTCGGCGCCGTGCACGACTACCGCGCGCAGGCGCGAGTTCTCCTACCCGACTACATGGTTCCGGCCGTGGTGATCGAGGTGGAGTCACTACCGATGACCGTCAACGGCAAGCTCGACGTCAAGGCACTGCCCACGGCCGATTCGGTGCTGGGGGAGCGGAGTGGGGAGTCGATTGCACCGCGGAACCACACGGAAGAGGTTCTCTGTGAGCTCTTCTCCGACGTACTCGATGTGGACGACATCGGTGTCGACGACAACTTCTTCGACCTCGGTGGGCACTCGCTTCTGGCCACCAAACTGATCAGTCGAGCTCGGATCGCCATTCCGAACAGTCTGACCATGCGTGATCTCTTCGAAGCGCCGACCGTCGCGGAACTCGCGGAACGCATTGTGGCCGAGCAGGGATCGACGCGACCGATGCTGGCAGCGAAGCCGCGGCCGGACCACCTTCCACTTTCTGCCGCTCAACAGCGTTTGTGGCTGATCGGACAGATAGAAGAGAACTCCGCGGCCTACAACTTCCCGATCGTGCTCCGCTTGGACAGTGCATTGGACGCGGACGTCTTCGCCGCGGCGCTGGGTGACGTCGTTGGACGACACGAATCCTTGCGTACGGTGTTCCGGTTGGTGGACGGAACACCGGAACAGATAATTCTCGAATCGGCGAAGGTTCCGGTCGAGACAGTTCATTCACGGGAATCCGGTGTCGCCGGCGAAGTTGCAGTGGCAGTGGGCCGTCCGTTCGACCTTTCGAACGAGATTCCGATTCGCGCCCGTCTGATCCGAGTAGACGGTGCCGTAATCGTCGTGATCGTCCTGCATCACATCACAACGGACGAATGGTCCGATCGGCCGTTCCTGCGCGATCTGATGTCTGCCTACTCCTCTCGGATTCAGGGCGAGGAGCCAGCTTTCGAACCGCTACCGGTTCAGTACGCGGACTACACCCTGTGGCAACGGGAATTGCTCGGCAGCGCCGACGATCCGTCGAGTGTCCTGAGCACGCAGTTGGACTTCTGGGCGAAGAGTTTGGACGGAGCCCCCGAAGAACTGCTGCTTCCCACCGACCGGAGCCGACCGGCCAGACCGAGTTTCTCCGGTGGCGCAGTGGTAACACGGTTGGGTGTGGACACAACTGCCGCACTGCGAGACCTGGCGCGCGGGAGCCAGAGTTCGATGTTCATGGTCCTGCACGCGGCGTCGGCGGCGTTGCTGACTGCGCTCGGAGCGGGTGAGGACCTTCCCCTCGGCGCTCCCGTAGCCGGACGTAGTGAACAGGGGCTCGACGACTTGGTCGGCTTCTTCGTCAATACGATTGTGCTGCGCACGGATACGTCAGGTAACCCGACGTTCCGAGAGTTGGTGGATCGCGTTCGCGAGGGAGACCTCGAGGCCTTCGCCAACGCCGATGTTCCCTTCGAAACTGTGGTGGAACGCCTCAATCCGTCGCGAACCTTGGCACGCAACCCGCTGTTCCAGGTCATGGTCGGCTATCACAGCCGCGAGGAGATGGGCGGGGATCCGTTCGAACTCGAGGAGTACACAGCCAAGTTCGATCTGGTGTTCAACTTCACCGAGTACCTCGGCGGCGAAGGCTGCATCGACGTCCGACTCGAATACGGCAGCGACCTCTTCGATCGCGAAACAGCACAGCGAATTTCGAACCGATTGGAATCGGTGATCGCGGCCGTCGTGGAATCGGCCGACATTGAGATCGGCGACATCGACATCTTCTTGCCCGGCGAACTCGAGCAAGTTGTCACCTCGTTCAACGACACCGCCGTCGACGTGCCGGAGGAAACGTTCTACGACGCCTTCGCGCGTGGGGTCGCTGATACACCCGAGGCGATTGCGGTGCGCGACGAGGCGGGGCAGGCCACGTACCGCGAGCTCTCCGAGCAATGTGATCGGATAGCCGGCGTGCTGTATCGGCGCGGGGTCTCGGTCGAAGACGTGGTGGGACTTGCCGTCCCGCGTTCGGTGGAGATGGTCGCGTCGGTCCTCGCCGTGCTCAAGCTGGGGGCAGCGTATCTACCCCTGGATCTGAGCCACCCGAGCGAGCGCATCGCCTACATGCTCACCGATTCTCGCACCTCGGTACTGCTGTCCACCTCGGAGGAAAGCTCGCGGATCGAGGATGTGGCCGGTGTCGAGCGAATCCTCTTGGACGATCCGCTGATACGTGCGGAACTGGACGAGGCAGTGATCGTCGAAACTCCCAGGCCACCAGTTGGCGTCAACCACGCGGCCTATGTCATCTACACTTCGGGATCGACCGGCAAGCCGAAGGGCGCCGTCCTTTCCCACGACGGTATTCCGAGTCTTGTTGCGACAGCCGAGGTTCGGATGCGACTGGTACCGGGTTCGGTGGTGATGCAGTTCGCTTCGGTCGGCTTCGACGTTGCGGTATTCGAATTGGCGATGGCTCTGTGCACGAGCAGCACCCTGGTGATCGTGCCGCAGAGCGCACGAGTGGCCGGCCCGGCGTTGACCGATTTCATGACGAGCAATCGCGTGACTCATGCAATCATCCCTCCTTCGTTGCTGGCCGCCCTGCCGGCGGGATGTGAAGTACCGCAGGGCTGCACGGTGTTGGTCGGAACCGAGACGGTTCCGCCCGAGCTGATCGGGCGATGGGCGGAGCGGCTGAATTTGCTTGCCGCGTACGGACTCACCGAAGCCACGGTGAACAACACACTGTGGCAGGCGGAACCCGGTTGGAACGGTGCTGTGCCCATCGGAGTCCCAGACCCCAACGAACAGGCGTACGTGCTCGACGATCAACTGCGTCCGGTTCCGCCGGGAGTATCCGGCGAGCTGTACATCGCGGGACGCGGCCTGGCGAGAGGCTACCTGGGCCGATTCGATCTGACGGCACAGAGATTCATCGCCGATCCCTTCACCGCGGGCGATCGCATGTATCGCACCGGCGACCGAGCGCGGTGGCGCTCGGACGGGAACATCGACTTCCTCGGCCGCGTGGACGATCAGGTCAAGATTCGCGGTTTCCGAATCGAATTGGGTGAAATCATCGGAGCTCTCAGTGCCCATCCTTCGGTGAAGCAGGCAACGGTCGTCGCGGATCGGCAGGGCGAAATCACGCGCCTGGTCGGTTACGTGTCACCCGAACCCGGTGCTGTGGTGGACACGACGGCAGTGCGAAATCTCGCTGCAATGTCGTTGCCCGACTACATGGTTCCGACCATGGTTGTCGCTCTCGATGGTCCGCTCCCGTTGACGCCCAACGGAAAGCTCGACCGCAAGGCGTTGCCCGCTCCGGACTGGTCGGAGTTGGCGGGTGATGTTGCTCCTCGCACTGCCGTGGAGTCCACGGTTGCAGCTGCCTTCGCGGAGATATTGCAACTCCCGAGTGTCGGAGTCCACGACAGTTTCTTCGAACTCGGTGGACATTCGATGGCTTCGATGAAACTGGTCGGTCGCATTCGTGAAGCGTTCGGCGTGGACGTCAGTATTCGAGACGTGTTCGACGCACCGAGCGTTGCGGAGTTGGCGGCAGTCGTTGCGCGTTCGGAGGGTGGACGCCCGGTCCTGGCGCCGGCGGCGAGGCGTCCGGAGACCATGGGTCTGTCTGCGCCGCAACGTCGTCAGTGGGAGTTGTTCCGCTCAGCCGGTGCGAACCCGCAAGCGAGCCACGCTCTGGCACTGACCCTGAAATCGAAGATCGATCCGGAGATTCTCGGGCACGCCTTGGACGATGTGACGTCGCGCCACGAACCCCTGCGGACCACCTTCGTCGAGGTCGACGGCATCGTCGTGGCAAGAGAATCGGTGCGGCCGACTGTCGATGTGGTCGATGTCGGCGCCGGCGATGTGGGTCGAGTGGTGTTCGAGCTGGCTCAACTTCCGATGGATCTGCGTGAGCAATCGCCGTTGCGGGTCCATCTGGTGCTCGGTGAAGACGGCTCTCGGACACTGCTTCTCGTCATGCACTACATCGCCGTCGACGAGTGGTCCGTAGTGCCGCTGCTGGGAGATCTGGTCTCTGCTTATGCAGCCAGGTCGCAGGGAGATCAACCGATCTGGGACGAGCTTGCGTTGACCTACGCCGACTACACCGTGTGGTCGGACGAGCTGTTGGGTGACCCCCTGGACGTCGACAGCCGTGCCTCGAAGCAGCTTGCGTACTGGCAGGATGCGCTCGACGGAATACCGACCAGTGTGAATCTTCCGTTGCCGGAAGATGACTCGGAACCTCGGGGTGACGTGGTCTCTGTCGACATCGACGCGGATCTGCACGCCAGAATCGACGCGCTGGCTGCGCGCACCGGGACGAGCATGTTCATGGTCCTTCAGGCTGCGCTGGCCGCCGTTCTCACGAAGGCCGGGGCGGGTACCGATCTTCCGATCGGTTCATTGGTTGCGGGCAGGTCGGATCCCCGTCTCGAACCGATGATCGGATCCTTCTTCAATGTTGTTCTCCTGCGCACGGATACGTCCGGTAGTCCGACGTTCGCAGAATTGCTCGGTCGGGTGAGGGAAGGCAACCTGGAAGCGCTGAGCAATCAGGACGTCTCGTATGTGTATGTCGAGCAGGCTCTGGGTAATCCGGCGTCCATGAGACCTCAGGTGATGGTGATCCATCACCAGCAGGCGGATTTGGACGGGCTCGGCGACTTCGGTTCTCTCGTACCGATTCCGGTGGGAGTGCCCGATGCGGATTTGACGTTGAGTTTTTACGAGCCGGTGGGCGAAGGGCCTGTTTTTGCAACTCTCGGGTTCCGTGCCGACCGCGTCGATGCGGGCGCGGTCCGTGAATGGGCAGGTCAGCTGGTCGACGTGATCGAGGCTGCGGTCATCGCCGAAGGGGATGACGTGAGTGAAGGGGCGAAACTATGACATACGTCGCATCGCTCCGCGGGGTCGACCGCTATACGGGGGCTCACAGTATTGATACCCTCACCTCATTAAGGGTAGCCTTTGCTACTTACTTCGGGACATCGATTGGCGACCTTATCAGGTCGTCCCGTCGGGGATGGACTACCTGTAATGAGTGAATCACCGAGAGACTCCAGCGCCGAACCCGCCGTGGTCGACATCGTCGGCGTCGGGTTCGGTCCGGCCAACCTCGCGTTGGCCATCGCTGTCGAAGAACACAATGCAAATTGTGCAGCCGTTGATCGGGTGAATGCGCGGTTCTTCGAAAAGCAGTCTCAATTCGCGTGGCATCCCGGGATGCTGCTCGACGGTGCCACGATGCAGATCGCGTTTCCGAAGGACCTGGTGACGTTCCGTAACCCACAGAGCGGATACAGCTTCTTCTCGTATCTGTTCGAGCAGGGGCGGCTGGTCGACTTCGTCAACCACCAGACCTTCTTTCCCACGCGTCACGAGTTCAACGACTACCTGTGCTGGGCAGCTCGACGAGTCGACGCGGATGTGCAGTTCGGTACAACCGTCGACGGGGTCGAGGGCATCAAGAACTCCGACGGCGTTGTCGATCGCTTTGCGGTTCGCACAGCCGACGGTGAAACGGTGATCGCCCGCAACATCGTCGTCGGCGCCGGATTGAAAGAGCGGATCCCGGAGTGGGCAACGCCGTCGTCCCGGTGCTTCCACAACCACCAGTTCCTCTTCCACCTCGAAGCAATGCCTGAGCCCGTGCACAACCGGTTCGTTGTTCTCGGTGCCGGTCAGAGTGCCGCGGAGATCGTCGACTACCTGCACGCGAACTACCCGAACGCCGAAGTCCACAGTGTTTTTGCCCGCTACGGCTACAGCCCGGCAGACGACAGCCCGTACGCAAATCGCATCTTCGATCCCGAAGCCGTCGATCAGCTGCACGGCGCCGACGCCGCGGAACGACGTCGACTTCTCGATCTGCACCGCAGTACCAATTACTCGGTCGTCGACATCGAACTGATCAACAAGCTCTATGCCACCGAGTATCAGGAGATGGTTCGCGGGCCGCGGCGACTGTTCATGCGTCGGGCCTCGGAGATCACGAGTGCCGTGGAGACCGAATCCGGCATCGAACTGGCCGTCCGCAGCAACCTCGACGGCTTGACCGACACGCTGTCGTGCGACGCACTCATTCTGGCCACGGGTTTCACCCCGGCGCCGCTGGACAATTTGTTGGGTGAACTCGTGCCGGATTCGTCCGTTCCGCGTAACGTCAGTCGGGATTATCGACTGGCTGTAACGGAGGACGTGACAGGCGGTATCTATCTGCAGGGTGGGACAGAACAGACTCACGGATTGACGTCGTCGCTGCTGTCGAACGTGGCAGTGCGGGCGGGGGAGATTCTGGCGTCGGTTCTGAGCCACCAGAACCGAACTGGTGCGCTTGCTAGTCTGGGCGCACAAGACACGTACGTAACAAGTGAGGCGAGATGAGCACTAATCCTTTCGATGACGAAGACGGCCGCTTCTACGTGCTGGTGAACGACGAGGACCAGCACTCGCTGTGGCCCACGTTTTCCGAGGTCCCCGCTGGCTGGCGCGTGGTGTTCGGTGAAGACAGCCGCAAGGCGTGCCTCGAATACGTCGAGGCGAACTGGACCGACATGCGTCCGAAGAGCCTGCGCGAGGCAATGGAAGCTGATCAGGCTGCCGGCGGAAAGCACGCAGTCGAGAGCTGATTCTCTCAATGCTCGGAAACCCCCGAGTGAACCGAAAGAGCTGGGCACCGTCAGGTGCCCAGCTCTTTCTGCTTGAAACTCTCTTACTTCTCGGTGACGGGAACGCGGCGTTTGCGCTTGCGGACCATCGGTCGGCGTAGCGAGTCCACGCGCATCAGGATTCGTGGACGACGCAGAGTTCGCGCTCCCCATTCGCCGAGCGTCACGCCAGCGGCCAGAGCGCAGCCGATGCCGAATGCCGACAGCAAGGCAGTCAGACCGATCAGTACCTGGTCGTTGAGCAGCGCGTACAGGCCTCGGTACAGCGACAGACCGGGGAGCAGGGGAGTGATGCCTGCGACCGCGACGACCAGTGGAGGCGTCAGGGCGCGGCGAGCCATCAGACCACCGGCAAGACCGACGACGGTCGCCGCGATCGCTGCGGCGATCACGGGGCCGACGTCGAGTGTTTGCACGAAGATCGACACACCGCTGCCGGCCGCGCCGCCCAGGAATGCCGCGGTGAGTGCACGCCGCTCGGCGTAGCAGGCAAGAGCGTAGAAGACCGACGCACACGCGCCGGAGAGCATGAGGATCGGCAACTGCGTGATGGTCGATACTTCCACGTTGATCGGTGGAAGCGTCGAACCCAGCATCCCGGTCATTCGCAACGAGATCGCGACGCCCGCGATGATGCCGCCCGTCATCATCACCACTTCGAAGAATCGCGCGACGGCCGTGATGGGCGCACCCATGATCGCGTCCTGGACCGAGCCCACCAGCGACAGCCCCGACAGCAAGACGACCACGCCGGCCGCGATCACCAGCGACGGCCGGATACTGATCCCCAGCTGATCCTGAAAGGTATAGAGCGTCGCGGCGGGCGCAGCCGCGATGAGACCACCGACAACCTGCTGGAAGAAGAACGGTAATCCGAACCGGTTCAGTACGCGGTTGACCCGATCGATCACCATCGTCGTCAGAAACGCGACTGTGGCAACGAGGAACCCGCCGCCGAGCAGTACGGAGACCGAAGCCGCCATCGCTGCCCAGGCCATGGTCGCGGTCCATCGGTTGTACGGGTGCGGCGCCGTCGTGATGGCTGTGAGCGCGTCGTGTGCTTGGTCCGGTGTGATCGCCTCACGGCGGATACGACGCGTCAGACGGTCGACAGCCGCCAGTCGCGTGAAGTCCATCGAGCGGTAGTGGACGATGCGCATCGTGCTCGCCGGCGGTCGCGTCGGGCCGCGATAGGCAGAGAGCACAATCGAGTTGTAAGTGACGTCGACGTCACACTGAGCAAGGCCGTAGGTGGCGGCGATGAACTGCACCTGCTCCGCCGTGTCCATGGCTGCGGTCCCGGAGGCGAGGAGGACTTCGCCGACCCGAACCGCCAGGTCCAGAACTTCTGCGACGACGGCGTCGTCGGTGAGGTCGATCGGTTGTAGCGGCGCGGGAGCCGACGTGACCGTGTCGACGGTGGCTTGGCGGTTTCCCGTCAGGCGTGTGAGTGCTTCGGTGAATTTCGCCATCAGGGGGCGGAGTGGGAGTTGCGCATGGGGCCCACGCTATCTAACGTGACCCGGGCGCGGCCACCGTGACGGCTTGGATATGATGGCTCCGCAAAGTCAGTCGCGGCAACGCGTCGGTCTTCGCCTCCTTAGCTCAGTGGTAGAGCACTCGCCTTGTAAGCGAAAGGTCGTCGGTTCAATCCCGACAGGAGGCTCCGAAAGTAGAGGCACTCACCAAGATTCTGGTGGGTGCCTCTGTGTTTGCCGAAGCGCTGTGGTTGCCGAAGCACTGTGTTTGCGGAGATGCTGTGTTTGCCGGGTTCAGTTGGTCTCAGGCTTGTTCGTGGCCTGGCGCGGATCGATCGCGCCGTCGATGTACTGCTGGGCGATCACTCGCAGTTTGACGTTGCTGCGCTGTGAGTCCTGGATGAGGATGCGGAAGGCGCGGTCGGCGTCGACGCGGTGGGTGCCCATGATGATGCCCTTGGCCTGTTCGATGACGCCTCTCGATTCGAGTGCACGCTCGAGGTCCATCGCGTGCTTTCTGGCGATGTCGAGGCGCTGCGAGCTGTGCAGTGCGTAGGACGAGGTGACGGCGAACAGTTGGAGCAATGCCACGTCGGCGCCGGTGAAGCCTCGGAGGTCATGGCTGTAGAGATTGAGGGTTCCCAGTGGGCGATCTCTACCGGGCAATGGCATCGACAGAAAGCTGACGGCGCCGACTGCTTTTGCCGCGCTTGCGAATTGAGGCCACCGGCTGTGGGCTTCGCTGGCATGCGCACGTACAACCGTGCCCGTGCGTGACGACGTCACACTCGGTCCGTAGTCCAGTCGGAATTGGATCGAGTCGACGGTGCGAACGAGTTGATGGGTGGCGGCTACGGTTCGGAATGTCGAATCCGAACCGCCGATGGTAATTCCGGCCATGTCGGCGTCGGCGATGAGATCGACGGCGTGTTTGCAGACCTGTTCGAGAAATTGCTCGGCCTGGGCATGTGGATCGAGGTGCGCGTACAGCGATTGCAGGGCGTCCGAGGCGGCGTCCAGGCTGTCCTGCGACGCAGAATTTCGGCCCCCGGTAGGGCCGCGGTGTTCTCTGGCAATGCGCGGCGCCGTCATTGTCTCAACCACCCTTCCCCATCACGTCGCAGGCATGTCCGATTCGTCTTATTGTTGCACCGGACTAACTGTTGTGCACTCTGTTTGGGTGGACAAGTGTCTGGTGGGGCAGACGGTTATGCGGGTGGGATACGTATGCCTAATCGTGATGTTTGGTTCAGTCATTTGCGGGTAGTGCGCCGAGTATGGAATTGCGTTGTCCTGCAACAGTTAACGCGGAAACTGCGACCGCGGTACAAGTTTTCTCCGCAATGGCGCGCAGGTCGCGAACTTGGCCTATTGTCAGCGCCAGCGCACAATCTTGTACGCGTAACCCGCAGACAGTGAAGGGGATACGACGATGAACGGACTGATCGCGGCTCTGAACAGTGGAATGACCGTTGGCTTGGCCAACACGATTCTGACTTTCGGCGGAATCATCATCAATCTCAACATCGTGATCAACAACTGACCGCGTAATCGGCGAGTAACCGTTTGTTATGCCGATTCGATCGGAAGGTCCGGCCCTGGGCGCTCGCCCTTGCTCTTGAGCCAGCGATTGGGAAGCTTGCCGGCCAGTTCTCCGAGTGGACCGACTGCAGCACTGAGGATTCCGACTGTTTCCTGCAGTACCTCGATGCTGGCGCTCATTCTCTCGAGGTTGGGGGCGAGCGAAGTCAAGGTATCGGACAGTGCAACGATCTGGTCAAGCGGGCCGCCTTCGGCGATGAGCCGTTCGAAGGCGCCGTTCTCCGCCAAGAGCGTTTCGAGGATGCCGTTCTCGGCCAGTGCGCGATCGATGACACCGTCCTTGGCAGTCAGGCGTTCGACGGCACCGTCCTGTGCGGTCAGGCGTTCCAGCGGACCGTCCTCCGCCATCATTCGGTCGAGGAGACCGTCCGGAGCGAGCAACCGTTCCAAGGCGCCGTTCTCGGCGAGCACCCGATCCAGCGGTCCGCCGGGAGCAAGAAGTCTTTCGAGTGGTCCGCCGGGAGCGAGAAGTCGTTCGAGAGTGCCGTCGGGTGCAGTCAGTTTGTCGACCGGGCCGCCGGGTGAGAGAAGGCGATCGAGCGGCCCACCGGGGGCCAAGGCTTGCCCGATGGGCCGATCGTCTGCAGTAAGCGATGACAACTGCTGGATCATCTGCATGGGTCCGCGAGGGCTGGCCAAGCCTGCTGCACCCGCCGTCACGGCACCGGTATTACCGACGGCGATACGAACTGTCGTGACCGTCAGCTCGGCGATACCCAAACTGATCTCTGCGGCTGCAATGCCCGCGCGTAGGGGAAGCGTGAGCATCTCCAGCAGTTTCATGCGTTAACTGTAACCGGTAACACACAAACACTCATCAGGATCGCCGGTCAGTGAAGGACCTTCAGACCGACCACACAACCGACGATGCCAAGGATCAGCAGAATCTTGACGACTGACGTGGACTCCGCGCCGGTGATCATCGCGTATCCGACGGTCAGGGCGGCGCCGATGCCGACCCAGACCGCGTACGCAGTTCCGATGGGAAGGGTGCGCATTGCATACGCGAGGCCGGCCATACTGACGATCAGGCCGAGGATGAAGACAACGGTGGGTGACATCTTGCTGAATCCGTCGGACTTACCCAGCGCGGTAGCCCAGACAGCTTCGAAAAGTCCGGAAATGACGAGCACGATCCATGCCATGGTGAACAACTCCCAAGGCACCGTCTTTTCGCTGGCCGGGTACGGTGCGCTCGTCCGGATGTCGTCGTTGACCACCCAACCATAGCAACAGAATTCTGCGTTCCGACCCGATCAGCTGGCGATTTAGGTCACCACAGCCGTTCGAACTCTCTTCAGATGGATGGTCGACATGGCCACCACAATCGTCGCCGTCGCAGCGAGAACAGTCAATGGAATCGGCGTGGTCACGGCGGCCGGACCGTGTTCCTCGAGCGGAGCGGTCGACCACCCGAATTCCTGCGAGACAGGGTCCAGGAAGGTCGCTGAAACCGAGAACAAGGTAAGAGTGAAGGGAAGTACCGACCCGCTCGCGACTGCTCCGACGGCAACAGGCATGCATGACGCGACGGCCAGTCCCAGCGCAAGCGGGAGGACGAAGACATAGGCGACCGTGGTCAGGGCGGCATCCAGCAATCCCGAGAGTGCGGTCACGGCAAGCAGTCCCAGCCCGAGTTGGGGCATTGGTCTTTTCCAGCCGACGGCGACGCCCAGCGCCAGCGCAGCACCCACCGTGGGCACCGCCCAAGTCCAGTCGGATGAAAAGGAAATCGAGCTGATCGAAACCGCGCCGATTGCGAGTCCGGCGAGTATGAAGCGGCCGTCGTGTTGCGGCAAACGCCAAGCCAGTGCGACGGTAATGGCAACTGCGATCACCACCGCCGTCACCCAGGACCCATGCGATGTCGACGTCGAGCCCAACCACGCATACAGGGCCGTGAATGCCAGGGGCAGAACAACTCCCAAAGTCGCCAGGCGTGTGTCGACGTCGTCCGTCTCTTGACCTGATCGTGCGACCGAGGCGACTCCGGCTACCAGAAGGGTTGCAGCGAGCAGTATCCAGACGGGAACCGTGGACGGCACGGGGTAGGTATCGCCCGGAAGTGTGAGCGACCACCTTGCGACGCGATCGCGCCACAAGTCTGCGGCGCCGAAGTACAGGGTCGTCGCGGTCACCCCGAGTGCGAGAGCAATTTGTGCTGCGCGGTGACTCTTCGTCGGATATGCCGCCGCCGCGAGGAAAGTGCCGGCTCCCATTGCGTTCAGGGTCACCGATATCGAGGCGGAGACAGGGACGAATGCTGGTAGCGCGATGACGAGGGCGCCAACGGCAGCGAAGACACTCGCGAGTCCGCCACGTCCCCAGCGATGTAGTAGCGCAACACCGACCGCCGCAACCACAGCGGCAGTTGCTCCCGCCCACTGCGGCGTGATCACCACCGAGGTGAGGCCGTCGTCGGAGAACGAGAAGTCGTCAACTCGGGACTCGGCCACTGCGTACGCAGCCACCACACCGCCGACCAGCGCGGACGCCACCGAACCGTAGAGCTGAGCGATTTGAACTGGGCTACGTTGCTGCATAATTCGTCGAATTTTTGCACAACTCGCCTATACGACTGATCGTCGCATCGCCGTGCGGATCCATCCACACTGGTTCCCCGTCTCGAAGTCGAGGAACAAGCAGATGGCGCCCTCGGCTCGGCCACTGAACGAAGTCGTAGCCGGCCAATTTGGTCTGAACGATATCGGCGACCCACACCGCAGCGTCCGCGAATGCAGTATCCATCGACAGTGCGTTGAAGTGGCTGAATCCGCCGATGTCACGTGCGCCTTGCCAGCCGATCGTGACGTTGTAGTCGCTGTTGATCGAAAATTCCCAGATCAGACGATCGACAACAACTTCAGGTCCGAATCGCAGGCAACGCAGATCTTGGGCAACAGCTGCGAGTGCTTGTGCCCAAGACTCCGGTGGCGCGAAGCCGGGATCCTCGCTGGTATCGGAGTTGTTGGTGAACAGAGGAATACGCCAGGTCAAGCATTCCATGTTCCACAGTCATTCCATGTTCCACAGTGGAGGTAGTGACATGCCGCATCCTTCCGGTTCGTGGGCCTGTACCCCAGCTTTTCACCTGCACTCAGCTTTTCGCCTGCACTCAGCTTTTCACCTGCACTCAGCCGTTCACAGGAAGCTCCCAGGGAACATACAGCGAGAATCCAGTGGCAGGGGAGAAGATGGTTCTCGTGACCGACAAGACCCCCGAAGCCCGCATCCTCGTCGTCGACGACGAACCCACCATCGTGGAGTTGCTCTCCGTGAGCCTCCGATTCCAGGGCTTCGAGGTGGCGACTGCTTCGAGCGGAGCCCAAGGCCTGGACGTCGCACGGACATTCCGTCCCGACGCGATTGTTCTCGACGTCATGATGCCCGGGATGGACGGCTTCGGTCTGCTTCGACGCCTCCGTGCCGACGGTGTGGACGCACCGGTCCTGTTTCTGACGGCGAAGGATTCGCTCGACGACAAGATCAGCGGCCTGACCCTCGGCGCGGACGACTACGTGACCAAGCCGTTCAGCCTCGAAGAGGTCGTGACGAGGTTGCGGGTCATCCTGCGCCGCGCCGGCCGCGGGGTCGCACCGGAGCAGTCGCCGCGGGTGAAGTTCGCCGACATCGAACTCGACGACGACACCCGCGAGGTCTGGAAGAAGGGCGAGTTGGTTGCACTCTCACCCACCGAGTTCACACTGCTCCGATACTTCATGGTCAATGCCGGGACGGTTCTCAGTAAGCCTCGAATTCTCGACCACGTCTGGAACTACGACTTCGGCGGGGAGGTCGGAGTTGTCGAGTCCTACGTGTCCTACCTGCGGCGCAAGGTGGATACGGGGGAGACACCGCTGATTCACACCTTGCGTGGGGTCGGCTACGTGATGCGTGAACCGCGGCAATGATCGCCGCCGCGGAAAACGATCAGCTTCCGAAGCGGGGTCGTTTCCGTCTCCATTCACTGCCGCTGCGTTTCACCCTGGTTGCGGCCTTGCTGGTGTTGGCGGCGCTGGGTCTGTTGGCGTCTGGCGTCGCGGTCACTTCTGCTCTCGAGAATTCACTGACCCAGCGAACCGACAAAACGCTGTACGAGGCGGTCGACGGCTGGGCAAAGCCGCACACCAGAGATTTGCAGCCACCCAGCGATGTCGGTCCGCAAACTCGTCCGCCCAGTCCCTTCTTCGTTCGGACGGTGACCCCGGACGGGAAGGTGTTCACTCTCAACGACAAGTCGACGACAACCGAACCCGACCTGTCGAAAGATTCCACCAGCGGCCCGATCACCGTCGGATCGAGCGACGGTTCGGACGTGAACTGGCGAGTTCTCACGACGGTCCGCGACGGCACGACCACGACTATCGGTGTGCGACTGACGGATATCGAACAGACCGTCGACGACTTGGTCGGCCTGCAACTCGGCATCGGCCTGGTTGTCCTGCTGATCTTGGGCGGCGGAGCGTATTTCGTGGTTCGTCGGAGCCTTCGTCCGCTGGTCGAGGTTGAGGAAACTGCCGCTGCCATTGCCGCCGGCGACCTTCATCGACGAGTCCCGGAGCGTGACGACCGCACCGAGGTCGGCCGACTGTCGGTGGCGCTCAACGGAATGCTCGCGCAGATTCAACACGCATTTGCCGCGACCGAAGCTTCGGAGGAATCAGCACGGCGATCCGAGGAGAAGATGCGTAGGTTTGTCGGCGACGCGAGCCACGAGTTGCGCACACCCTTGACGACTATTCGTGGGTTCGCCGAGTTGTATCGCCAAGGCGCCATGACGGATACGGAAACGCTGATGAACCGGATCGAGGGCGAGGCGTCGAGGATGGGACTTCTGGTCGAGGATCTGCTCATGCTGGCAAGACTCGACGAACAGCGTCCACTCGAGAACAAGCCGGTGGATCTGCTTGCAGTTGCGGCGGATTCGGTACAGGCGGCACGAGCGATCGCACCGGATCGAACTGTCGAACTTCAGATGACCGGCGGCCCGGGCCTGCCCGAAGTGCAGGGTGACGAGGCCAGGCTGCGTCAGGTAGTTGCCAATCTGGTGGGCAACGCGATCAAACACACTCCGCCGGATGCGCAGGTCACCGTTCGTGTCGGTACGACCGAGAACTCCGCGGTGGTCGAGGTTTCGGATACCGGTCAGGGTTTGAGTGACGAGGATGCCGCGCGGATCTTCGAGCGTTTCTACCGCGCCGACACCTCTCGCACCCGTGAGACCGGGGGCGCCGGTCTCGGCCTGTCCATCGTTTCGGCTTTGGTTGCAGCGCACGACGGAACCGTCAGCGTCGAGACCTCCCTCGGGCAGGGGACGACGTTCCGCGTCGAATTGCCGCGTGACCCGAAGGACGACTGACGCCGGATTACCGCAACCGGCCCCTCAGAAGTAGGTGTGCACCGTGCCGACGACGCGGTAATCCGAATCGACCTCGGGAATCAGTGACCACTTGTCGAACGTGGTGCAGGGATGCGAGATTCCGCAACCGAGCAGATCGCCGACCTTCACGTCGAAGTCAGCCGGAACGTCGACGTACGCGTGCTGGTCGTTGAGCGCGGTGATGGTCAGTTCTCGCGCTGGTCGGTTGGATCCGTCGCGTCGGCGCCACAGGACTATGGGAAAGCCTGCGTCGGAACCGACATCGCGGCGGCCGAAGCCCAGGATCACCCGTCCGGGTTCAGGTATTGAGAGCACTACGCCCCAGACCTCTGCGGCTCCCTGCAGAGTTCGCGGACCGTCAGCCCACGGCGAAGTCTGGGCATAGAGACCGTGATCGTGAGTGATGTAGCAACCGCTGCGCAGCACGACGCGTACACCGTTGTCGAGTGCCCACCGGCCGGCCAGCTCGCGTACAACCAGATCGTGAAACGCACTGCCGCCGAAAGTGACCAGTGGCCGGGGAGCCTTCGCGGAGTTGTTCTCGAACAGGTTCTCGGCAACACAGATTTCCGTGAAAACCCGCGCGGATTTGAGATACGAATCGACGGAGATACGGCGGGCTGCTAC
Source organism: Rhodococcus sp. AQ5-07 (assembly GCF_009707305.1). NCBI lineage: Bacteria > Bacillati > Actinomycetota > Actinomycetes > Mycobacteriales > Nocardiaceae > Rhodococcus > Rhodococcus sp. AQ5-07. The sequence goes on from NZ_CP046099.1 coordinate 5,850,317, forward strand.
CGAGGCTCCGGGCATCATGCCCTCGAACCCCTCGACTCCGGTGAGAATCAACGAAGGTGCCTGCGATGCTGCGCGTGCGACGTCGAGTGCTTGCTCGACAGTGCGAGCGCCCGCGCGTCCGCTGTCGTAGCCGAGTTCGACGAGAACCCGGATACGGCTGGCCGGTGAGACTTTCGCGATCAACTGTTCCATCAGGCGGACGCTCTCGACCGAGTCCACGAGGGTGGTGACGAAGAAATCGGGGTCGGTGGCCTGTGCGTCGCAGATCCACCGAATGCCGGCGGGATCGAGAACCTGGCTGGCGATGATGATGGTGTCCACACCGAACTCACGCAGAATGCGTGCCTGCGCAACGGTTGCCGCCGTCATCGCCCAAGCCCCGGCGTCGAGTTGCCGACGAACCAGTTCGGGGCTCATCGTGGTCTTCGCGTGGGGCGCCAGATCCACATCGTGATCGGAGCAGAACTGCGCCATGAGGTCGACATTGTGCGCGATCGCTGCACGATCGAGTGTCATCACGGGTAGCAGGAGGTTGCCGTCGAGCGCAGAGATCCCCAGTGGCTCCAGGTCGGAGCCGTCGCGACCTTCGAGGTCGGTGCCGAATGCCTTGTGCTGCCAACCGATCGGGGGGTTCGCGAAATCCGTCATGGCATCGATTGTGCCGTTGATTGCAGACGATGTGTTCATGTGTGGTGACTTTCTGTCAGAACTATGCAGGTCAGAACGAGATCCGGCTATGAGCGGCGTACCGGGCGACCGGGCAACGCGTCCTGGACCACGGCACCGCCTTCGACGACGGGTACGCCGCCGACCAGCACGCGGCTGATTCCGGTGGAGGGACGGGTGCCGTCGATGTAGGTGGCGTTGTCGGTGATTCGCTCGGGGTCGAAAACGAGGATGTCCGCGTCGCTACCGGGGCTGATCCGACCTTTCGTCGCCATCGAGGGAACCGACTCCTCCAGAATCTGCGCGGGGATCAACGAGCAGCGCGCGATGATCTCCGACAGCGACAGCAGTTGACGCTCGCGGTACAGCGTACGAATCGCACGTGCATAGGTGCCGGCGCCGCGGGGATGGCCGAGCGCCTTCTCCGGCAATGGCCACTGCAACGCATCGGCAGCGGTACGGCCTGGCCAGGTCAGTGGCATCGCGTCGCTCGCGATGGCGGCGCGGTCGAAAGTCATCGCTCGTTCGAGGAATTCGCGCTGCACGATGTCGTTCTCGTCGAGGAACTCCACCAACACCAGTCCGCCGGGGTCGGTTGCCCGAAGATGTTCCAGCTGCTTGCGGTCCGCGATACGTTCACCGGTGGGCACGAAAGTCAGCGATCGTGGTGTCAGATTCATCAGATGCAGCTTGTCTGGATCGAGAAACGCAGCTCCGACGGCCGTCGAGCCTGACCCGTACGGATACGCCTCTGTCGTGACGCGAGATCCGGCTGCCTGGACCTGAGCCACCACGGACAGTGCATGGTCGACGTGCATTCCTGAGGTGCTGTTGACGTGGCAGTAGTGCATGTGCGCGCCGGTTTCGGCTGCTGCACGGGCGATTTCGACGGCGCCGTCCACCGGGCTCGACGGATCGGCCGAGATGAGTGGGCGCGCATGGGTGTAGGTGGGAACACCGGCTCGGGCCGCGAGATCCGCCACCTGCAGGTACTCGGCCGGATCGGATTTCGGGGCGTACCCGACCACCACGCCGATGCCGAGAGCGCCTGCAGCCAGATCGTTTTCGAGGAGTTCGAGAATGTGTGCACGCTGGGAGGCGGTGGGTTCGCCCTGCCAGCTCGGGGAACCGACATGGTGCAGGAGAGTCCTGATGTCGCCATCGGGATCGGCGCCCGAGAGTTCGATCATGCGGGCGTGCGCCCACGACGTCGCGTAGCCGTAGTTGATCGGGCGCCCCTCGGCACCGGCACGCGCATATGCCTTCGCAACAGGAATGACGCCTGCCTCCAGTTCGAGGGCCGTCGTCACTCCGTCCAACGCTTGAAGTCGCTGCTCGGCGATTTCCTGTCCGTGGCTGTGCAGGTCGATGAATCCGGGGCAGATCACCTGACCGGTCACGTCGATCGTCTGCCGAGCCTCGATCGCGTCGTGACCCCACGCCGAGACCTTGCCGTCGGTGATCGCGATGCCCCGAACCTCGTCGGTCCCCGATGCGGGATCGACGACGCGGCCGCCGGTGAACACGATGTCGTGGACCTGCATCAGCGCTGCACTCCTGTCGTTGGTCGAACCGCCTGGCCCGGCGAATGTCCCGATGGTTTCACGGCTCGGGTATCGGATTCTGGTGTGAACGTCCCAAATGGAGGCCGACTCACCGTTCGACCGGACAAGAAACGAATGCAGTCGAGTGTGAAGGTGAAAGCGAAGTTATCAATTCAGCCGATTGAGATCGATGGAGGACAGGAATGCACGTCTATATTTCGGTGGACATGGAGGGTATCGCGGGTATCGCGACGCTCGATCAGACGATCCGCGGCGGTGGCGGCTACCACCGTGCGCAGATGCTCATGACTGCCGAGACCAATGCTGCGATCGCCGGTGCGTTCGACGCCGGTGCGACGAGCGTCCTGGTCAACGACAGCCACGGAACGATGGACAACCTGCTTCACGCCGATCTGGATCCACGGGCGCGCCTGATCTTCGGATCACCCAAGATGCAGTGCATGGCCGAAGGAATGACGTCGGATCACGACGTCGCCCTGTTTGTCGGCTATCACGCACCAGCTGGTGGACCCGGCGTCTTGGCGCACACGTTCTCGAGTTTGTTCGCCGACGTCCGCCTCGACGGCAAGTCCGTCTCCGAGACCGACGTCAACACCCTCTACGCTGCCACCCAGGGCGTTCCCGTCGGTCTCGTGACGGGTGACGACATCATCTGTGGCTTGGTGGACGCGGCCTCGCCGACAACCGAGACCGTCGAGGTCAAGAAGGCACACGGATGGTCGGCAACCAATTCGCTGCCGCCGTCGCTGGCGTGCGAGCAGATCCGAGCAGGCGCCGAGCGCGCAGTGCGCAAGGCCGACACACTGAAGCCGGTCGAGCTGCGTGACGAATGGACCCTCGAGATCGTTCACCCCACCACTACGGGAGCTGAACTCGCCGAGGCTGTTCCCGGCTCACGACGGATTTCGGATCGTACGATTTCGCACACACTCGGCAGCGTCGACGACATTCTCGGCCTGATCACTGTCAATGCTCGGCTTGCAGCCGCAGGCGTCTCGACGATCGTGGCAGTCGCCAATCGCACGTGATGAAGTAGCGACTCCATCGCGAAATGCCGCCGACGCCGTGTGCGTCGGCGGCATTTGTCATCTACTGGGGCAGAACATGTTCCGACCGACCAAACGTTGCTTCAGGTATTGGTGAAACGGACCAATGCGGTAGACGTGTTCGCTGTCACACTTCATCAGTCTTTTCAATGTTCTAGTCCATGCGGCACAAGACAATTCGGGAGGCTTGATGAAGGCGGAACGCGTCACGGTGGAAGAATCATCGCGGGGGACCGGCGGTTCGGTTCGAAACATGGTGGACAACAAGTCGATTCGTCGCACGACCACCGTTACGGTGGGGCTGCTCAGTACTATCTGGTTGATCGACATGGTGGATCGCGTCATGATCGGGCTTGCGCTTCCGATGATCGGCGACGAATTCTCGCTCAGCAGTACGCAGTTGGGTGGTGTAGTTTCGGTCTTCGCGATCTTCTACATGCTCGGGCAGGTCCCCGGCGGAATGTTGGCCGACCGCTTCGGACCCAGGCCACTGTTGATCGTTGCTTTGATCCTGTGGTCGGTGTTCACCGCGTTGACAGGGTTCGCGTGGGGTCTCATCTCGCTGATGGTCATGCGTGCGATGTTCGGTATCAGCCAGGGGCTCTTTCCGGCGGCGTCGTTCAAGGCTTTGGCTGAGCGGACGCGTCCGAAAACCAGAGCGACCGCGATGGGTTTCATGCTCGGCGCCAACAACCTCGGCCCCGGCGTCGCACCGCTGATCATCGCGCCGGTCCTCATGGCCGTGGGGTGGCGTGACGCGTTCTGGCTGGTGGCGATCGTCGGCGCTGTGATCGGCACGGTGGTGTGGTTGGTGCTGCCGGCACCGTTGGACACGGACATCTCGGAAGATCCTGAGGCTGCGCTGCAACCTCTGGCGAGCGAGCACTCTCGCGCCGCGGTGTTCAAGTCCGCGTCGGTGTGGAAGTTCGCAATTCTGTTCTGCCTGGCCAACATGTCCGCGTACGGTCTGATGACCTGGGTGCCGAGTTATCTGCTCAACGACAAGGGACTCTCGCTGATCGACACGGGAATCTTTGCCGCGATCCCTTTCATCGTCACGGCGCTGGCAACGATTGTGGGCGGGCGGTTGGTGGACAAGTACTTCCACGACCGGGCTCGGATTCTTCTGGTTCCGTGTATGGCCACGTCGGCAGTCCTGTTGTTCCTGATGACCACCGCTGACACCGTCGCGATGTTCACGTTCTACGAGACGTTGGCTCTAGGCATCAGCGGTCTGTGTTCGATGTCGATCTTCGCGATGCCGTTGCGGGCACTTCCTTCCGAATTCCTCGGTTCCGGAATGGGTTTGATCAACGGTTGTGGTCAGTTCGCCGGTTTCATCACCCCGCTCGTGATGGGATGGATGGTGGACCAGTTCTCGTACATGGCTGCATTCGGAGTCCTGGTCGGAGCGACGAGCGCTGCCGCATTGGTGGCCATGATCGTTCCGCAGACCCCGGCGAAATTCTGAGAAGGAGACTGAAGATGTCGGCAACGGACGGCACACGAAAGATCGAAGACGACGTCGTCACCGATTTTTCCGAGAAGATGAGTTACGGGGCCTACCTCGGACTCGATACCCTCCTGGATTCGCAGCATCCGGTGAGCGAGCCGGAACACCACGACGAACTCTTGTTCATCATTCAGCACCAGACCAGCGAGTTGTGGCTCAAGCTGTTTCTCCACGAGATACGGGCGGCCAGAGCAGCGATCGCTGCCGACGACATTCGGGTCGCATTCAAGCGGATCGCACGCGTCAAACACATCCAGGCCACTCTGACCGAACAGTGGTCCGTGTTGGCGACACTGACGCCGGCGGAGTATGCGGAGTTCAGGGGCGTTCTCGGCAACTCGTCGGGGTTCCAGTCGTACCAGTACCGCGCCGTGGAATTCGTGCTCGGAAACAAGAACGCCGGCATGCTGAAGGTGTTCGAATCGGATCCGTCCGCCCATCGATTGTTGGAGACCCTGCTCGGAGAGCCGACGCTGTACGACGAGTTCTGGCGGTACCTGTCCAGGCAGGGTTACGACGTTCCGGCGTCGGCTCTCGAACGAGACGTCAGCGCGCCCTACGTGCGAAACGACGAGCTGATTCCGCTGGTCAAGGCAATCTACGAGAACGTCGAACAGCACTGGACGGCGTACGAGGCATTCGAGGAGTTGGTCGACCTCGAGGAGAGCTTTCAGCTGTGGCGGTTCCGGCATCTTCGGACCGTGCTGCGGGTGATCGGCATGAAGAAGGGGACCGGCGGTTCGAGTGGTGGTGCCGGGTTCCTGCAACGTGCGCTGGAGTTGAGCTTCTTCCCCGAGCTGTTTGCCGCCCGAACAGAGATCGGTACCTGACACACCTGCTTGATGACACACAGTTGCTTGTCACACCCAGCTGTTCGTGACACACGACGAATCCGAGCCCGAAGGACAGGAGTCTTGGACAAGATCCGACAGGGTCGCTTCGGCCAAGCTTGACTGCGAAGTTGCAAGTCGGTGACAGGAGAGCGTCGGAGTGGACAAGAAATCAATGGTGGCGGACCTGGCGGCGCTGGTAACCGTCGAGTCGCCCAGTTCCGACCTCGGCGCAGTCGATGCATGTGCGGACGTGGTGGCCGACATCGGCGAACGCCATCTCGGAAGCGCCCCCGAACGTATCCGTATCGACGGACGCCAGCACTTGCGTTGGTCGTTCGGCGCGGAGCCGAAGGTGATGCTCCTGGGCCATTTCGACACCGTCTGGCCGCTCGGAACGCTCGCGGAGTTGCCCTGGTCGGTCACCGACAACATCGCCACCGGACCCGGAGTCTTCGACATGAAGGCCGGCATCGTCCAGCTCTTCCATGCGCTCGCATCGCTTCCGTCGCTCGACGGGGTGGTCGTGCTCCTCAATTCCGACGAGGAAATCGGCTCCCCGACTTCGCGCGCACTGATCGAGGAGCAAGCCCGTCAGGTCGACGCTGTGCTGGTACTCGAGGCCGCCGCCGACGGCGCGGTGAAGACCGCGCGCAAGGGTATGTCGCTGTACTGCGTCGACATCGAGGGACGCGCTGCACACGCCGGACTGGAACCGGAGCGAGGTGTGAACGCCGTAGTTGAGCTCGCACATCAGATTCAGGCCGTGGTGGAGCTCGCGGACCCGGCGGCGGGAACGTCGGTGGTGCCGTCCGTGATCAGTGGCGGAACCACGACCAATACCGTTGCAGCGCAAGCGCAACTGTGGTGTGACGTTCGCATGTGGTCCGCGAAGGAACAGGAACGCATCGACCGTTCGATCCGTGCGCTGACACCGGCGCTGGCCGAAAGCCGAATCTCGGTGTCCGGAGGACCCAACCGCGGACCACTGGAATCAGTGTCTTCGGAGAAGCTGTACTTTCTCGCTCACCAGGTCAGCAGTGAGAGCGGGTTGGGAATGCTTCGCGACTGCGCAGTCGGCGGTGCGTCGGACGGAAATTTCACTGCCGCAGTCGGAACTCCCACGTTGGACGGCCTCGGTGCCGTCGGCGGTGGTGCCCACGCAGCGACAGAACACGTAGAGATAGATCAGATGATCCCGCGCGCCACCTTGTTGGCCGGTCTGGTGACTCGAATCCTGGAGGGAGGACTGTGACGATGACGTCGCCGAACAATGTCCAACGCAAGACCGTTCAACCATTCGGAGGTGTATCGCCTTCACGGATGCGGCAAGCAATCAGCCAGGCCGAGCAAGCCGCCCTGCTTGCATGTGTGACTATCGAAACCGTCACCGGGCATGCCGAGTTGGAACAGGTATTCGGTCTGTTCGAGAAGGTATGGCAGCCGGAGAGCGGTAACCCTCCCGTCCATCGGGACATGATGAAAGCGCTCGCGCACTCCGGTAACTACGTCGCCGGCGCTTTTCGTGGCGGAGATCTGATCGGCGGCTCGGTTGCATTCTTCGAGGAACCGCAACATCGTTCGTTGCATTCACACATCACGGGGATCCTGCCGAACGTGCAGAACGGGCACATCGGCCTCGCGTTGAAACTGTTCCAGCGAGCGTGGGCACTGGAACGAGGAATTCTCCACGTGCGGTGGACTTTCGACCCGCTCGTCGCTCGCAATGCCTACTTCAACGTCTCGAAACTCGGTGCGTTCCCGATCCAGTATCTGCCGCGTTTCTACGCGCCGATGAACGACAGTCTCAACGGCGGCGCAGACAGCGACCGATTGCTGATCGACTGGGAAATCGGTAGCAGCAAGGTTTCCGACGTCGTCGCCGGTTCGGGAGAGGTCCCGACTCCCGAGTCGTTGGGAGCGAGCGAACTGTTGTCGATCTCCGAAGCCGGCCTGCCCGTGTTGAAGTCGACCAAGAATCGTTTCGTCACGGTGGCTACACCGAATGACGTGTACACACTGCGTAAGTCGGACCCGGCGGCAGCGAACGACTGGCGCCTGGCAGTCCGCGAGACTCTCGGGGGTGTGCTCGCCGAGAACGGAGTGGTTCTCGCAGTCACCAGGACCGGAAAATATGTACTGGACCGTGCGCCGGGAACACAGGCAGGCAGGACAACAGCGGAGGTTACATCGTGAAGATCGACGGAGTTGAATTACGCCGGGCAGCAATGCCGTTGAAGGCGCCGTTCCGAACCTCGTTCGGCACGGAGACCACCAAGGACGTGTTGTTCGTCAAGGTGGTCACCTCGGAGTCGGCGGGCTGGGGCGAGTGCGTTGCGATGTCCGAGCCTCGCTACTGCTCCGAATACACGGACGGCGCCGCCGAAGTCCTTCGTAAGTTCCTGATTCCGTCTCTGGGCGAACTCACCGATCCCGACGTGCATGCCCTGAGCGCGGCGATGGAACAGTTCGCCGGACACCCCATGGCCAAAGCGGCACTGGAAACCGCATTTCTCGACGCCGAGTTACGGGCCGCCGGGACGAGCATGTCTTCGTACCTGGGTGCAGTAGTCGATCGCGTACCCGCGGGTGTTTCGGTGGGTATCAAGAATTCGATCGACGAACTGCTCGAAGAGGTAGGCGGGTTCCTCGAGGCCGGATACCTGCGCATCAAACTGAAGATCGAACCGGGCTGGGACATCGAGCCGGTTCGCGCAGTCCGCGAGAGGTTCGGCGACGACGTACTCCTCCAGGTCGACGCGAACACGGCGTACACCCTGGCTGACGCGCGCCATCTCCAGCGGCTCGACGACTTCGACCTCCTGCTGATCGAGCAGCCGCTTCCCGAAGAGGAACTGCGTGGCCACGCCAGGCTGGCCGAGATGATGCGGACGCCGGTCTGCCTCGACGAGTCGATCACCTCCGCGAAGGTCACCGCCGACGCTCTGGCAATCGGTGCGTGCAGCGTGGTGAACATCAAACCGGGACGTGTGGGCGGTTATCTGGAATCGCGTCGTATCCACGACGTCTGCAAGGCCAACGGAATTGCCGTGTGGTGCGGCGGAATGCTCGAGACCGGAATCGGCAGGGCTGCCAACGTCGCCCTTGCCGCGCTCCCCGGATTTGTCCTACCAGGCGATACGTCGGCTTCCGACCGGTACTTCGCCGAAGACATCACCGAGCCGTTCGTACTCGACAACGGTTACGTGAAGGTTCCGGAAGGGCCGGGCATCGGCGTCGAACCGATCCCTGACCTGCTCGAAGCAATCACCACGTCGGTCGAATGGATCGGCATGGATCGGCTTTGACGAATCACTATGACACACTTCGTTCACAGGACGAAGGAGTGATAGACGTGGGCACCGTACGACCTCGCATCAGTTTGGTGCGGCTTCTCGAAGACGTGGGAACTACGGTGCTGAACCCGGTTGTCGGCGACCCGGAGGCGGTCCAGGAGATCGCCTCGGTGGTCATTCACGACCCCGACGACGACTCACCCTCGACACCGGACTCCATGGTGCTGCTCGTCGGCATCACCGGAGGCGAACGTATCGCGGAGTCCGTGGCCGGCCTGGCCGAGCGCGGAGTACGCGTGGTGGTCGCGCGAGTGACCACCGAGGTCAGCGATGCCGACCGTGAATCCATCATCTCCTCCGGCGTTGTCGTATTGACCTTGGCGCGTGGAGTTTCGTGGGTTCAGCTCACAAGCCTGCTTCATTCGGTGCTCTCGGCACGGAACGAAGTCGGGCACATCCACTCGCGCGGAGGTGGACCGGCCGGCGATCTGTTCGCTTTCGCCAACGCCGTCAGCGCACTTCTGGATGCGCCGATCACGATCGAGGACCGAAGCTCACGGGTCATCGCCTTCTCCGGACGTCAGGAAGAAGGTGACGGTCCACGTATCGCGACCGTTCTGGAGCGCCAAGTTCCTGACCAGTACATTCGAGTGCTCGAAGAAGCGGGAGTCTTCGACCGGCTCTATCGCAGCGATGATCCGGTGTGGGTTTCGGCCGAGACCCTCGGTACGAAAATGGGTCGTATCGCCGTGTCCATCAGAGCCGGCGACGAGTTCCTCGGCTCCATGTGGGTGGCAACCGGTGAGCCGATGTCCGAGGACCGGATGCGTGCACTGCGCGATTCGGCCGGGTTGATTGCACTGCAGATGTTGCGGTTGCGCGGCGGCGCCGACGCCGAGCGTCGACTGCGCGCAGACCTGATCGCAACCCTTCTCGACGGTGGATCCGGTGCGGTCGACGCGATGAATCGCCTCGGCCTCGGGACCGGTCCCGCACTCGTGATGGCATTGGGCCGCAGGTCTTTCGAAGGATCGTCGAAGCCGGACGACGCAGCCCATGTGGTGCGGCTGACCGACGCTCTGGCCATGCACCTGGGCGCGGTCCATTCACAGTCGGCTGCTGCTCTGGTCAACGGAACCGGCTACGCGGTGCTGTCGGTGCGAGGGCATTCCCCGGCAGAAGCCGAGCTACAGGCGTTCCGTGTGGCCTCGGACTTCCTGGACCGAACCGGAGCGTCCGGCGACACGATCATCGGGATCGGCCGGGTCGTGACCAGACCGGCGCAGCTGAGCCGATCGAAGCGCGACGCCGAACATGCCCTCGAAGTGTTGTTGGCGGGACGAGCGTCGGGCAGCGTCGCCACCTTCAGTAGCGTCCACGTCGATGCCATCCTGTTGGAGATCGCGTCGGAAGCTGCAGCCGAAGGGTTCTCGGACCTCGGACCCATCGAGGCGATCGCCAGCCACGACGCAGCTCATGCGACCTCGTTCGTCGACACTCTCGATGCGTGGCTCAACGCCTTCGGTGACGTCGGTGACGCCGCGGCGTCATTGCACGTACACCCCAACACCTTTCGGTATCGTCTCAGCAAGTTGAAGGGTATGGCCGCGTTGGACCTGGACGATCCCAACGTCCGCTTCCGGTTGATGGTGCATCTTCGTCTGCGCGGTCCACGCTAGCTCGAAAGCCGAAAAATGCGGGTCGCACTGATTTCTCAGCGCGAGCCGCATTCTTTGTCAGTGGGTTCAGATCAGCTGTTGTTGCGAAGTGCTTCGACAGCGATGCGGCCGACGGTTCCGATGGAGGCGTCGATCTTCGGGGCGCGGTGGGTGAGTTCGTGGGACTTGGTAAAGACACCGACGGCGTAACGCTTGCCGTCCGGGTACGCCACGACGCCGGCTTCGTTTCGTACCAATCCCAGCGTTCCGGTCTTGGCGGCGACAGTGACCTCGTCGGGGAAACCGGACGAAAGGCGATGCGGCCAGACCTGCTTGCTCATGATGGTTCGGACTTCTTCACAGGCTGATGCGGGGCCGGCTTCGTCCCTCCAGATTGCAGCCAGCAACATTGTGATCTCACGAGGAGTGCTGGAGTTGGAACGGGCCGGATCCATGACGGAAATTGTCCGAAGAATTTCGATGGGCGGCATTTCCAGCAAGGTGCCCTTGTCGACACCGAGGTCGTCGTAGACCGATTTGAACAGACCACGGCAGTCACGGACCAAGTTGGTCTTCTCCAAACCGAGCCCGCGCAGCGTTGCGACGATGTTGTCGAGTCCGAGGCGTTCGTACAAGAAGTCCGTGGCGGCGTTGTCGCTGAAGCTCATCATGAGCAGAGCGAGATCTCGCCAGCTTGCGGTGACGTCGTCGGCGCAGCCGCCGATACCGATGCCGCCGGAGCGGAACTCGGCGGTCACCGTGGCGTGCTCGGTCGGATCAAGGGTGCCGGCCGCAACTTCACGGGCGTACTGGAGTACAACAGGAATCTTGAAAACGGAGGCGAGGATGACACCTTCGTCAGCGCCGTAGCCGAACTCTTCGCCGGAATCGATGTCGCGTGCGTGGACGAACGCATCGGTCTTCGCTTCGGCGAGTACAGCAGCGATCTCCTGCTGTGCGCTCTCAACGTACGTGGCGGTTTCGGTCATTCGAGAAGCCCTTTCGTCGGTATCCGTATATCTGGGTTATTCGTGGATCTGACGATAGTGAGTCGACGCCGGGGGGTCTTGTACGAATCGACGAAGGTTGGCGCACGGTTCGGTGCTGATACGCCGAATCAACCGATTGTCAGGGTGTTCCGGGGGCAGGGGTGTTCCGGGGGTCAGGACGCATAAGTTTCGAGGCGACGTCCGACCAGTTCGGCGACGTCGGTCCGACGCTTGTCCGAGACCACGCCTGCCAACAGGATGGTGAACAATTCGTCGATACGGTCGTTCAAATCGCTTCGTCTGGTGAGCACGTTCGAAACCAGTTGAACGCCGGTGAATGCCGAGATCGCCACGCGACCCACCGATTCCGGCTCCACGTCGTCGCGGATGTCGCCTTCGAGCTTCGCGGCCTCGGCCAGTTTTCGAAGCTCGCGGATCCACACGACGTACGGGCCTTGCGAACCGTCGGCAGAGGCCAATTCGAGGGTAAGTCGGACTCCCGCACGAACAATCGGGTCCGCGACGAGTTGGCGGCCCATCTCGTGGCACACCATGACGAGCTGCTCCAGTGCCGGTGCGCCCGTGGCTGCAACTGCGGTGAAGGCAGTGATCGACATCTGGTGCTGTTCTTCGATGACCGCCTGAGCCAATTCGTCTTTGGACGAGAAGTGGAAATAGACCGCGCCCTTGGTCATCTGCGCCGCGGACACGATGTCATTCATGCTCGTGCTGCCGTACCCCGTGACTTCGAACCGATCAGCAGCGCCTTGAAGAATCTGTCGGCGACTGATCTTGGCACGTTCCTGCATTGCTCCCTTGTCCTCCGACTGTTAACACGTGAACCAGTTTTAGGGCCCTAGGTCCCGGACCAGCGCCCCACGGTAGCAGCGAATCTCGTGCTCGCGCGACAGCGCGAAACGGACTGTTCGGTGTGCAATCGCAGGTCACGGTCGGTAGGAGTGACAAATGCGACCGCCGCAACCTCCGTTGGAGGCTGCGGCGGGGAGTCCAGTTATCGGCCAGCGAAATTCGGTCGAAGGTACGCGATCAACGAGTCGAGACAGTTGACTCGAAGCCGAGGTCGCGTAGCGCCGACTTGAGTTTGGTCTGCGCCTCGTCGAGAGATTCGGGTGACGGCGAAGTATCGGCGCCACTGATGTCGAAGTTCCCCATGTCGTATGCGGGGAAGACGTGAACGTGAAGATGCGGAACTTCCAGACCTGCGATGAGGAGACCCGCCCGAGGCGCGTCGAACGCCTTCCGCACAGCCTGACCCAGGGTGCGGGCAACCGCGGTGACTTTGGCAAAGAGTTCAGGATCCACGTCCTGCCACTGATCGACCTCGGCTCGCGGTACCACGAGTACGTGGCCCTGCGTTACCGGCGCGATGGTCAGGAACGCGACAACGTCGTCGTCCTCCCACACGAAACGTCCTGGTAGATCTCCGTTGATGATGGCGCTGAAGACTGAAGGCATACCCCGAGATTAGCCCGCGTCCGGTTGCCAGGAAACTCCCAGGCTGGACGCAGGTTCGTCGGAGCCGGCCCGACAAATCTAGGACGCATGACGACAGAAGCCATGCAGACCGCGGGCAGCACGGACGCAGGGGAGCTTTCCGCGACGACTGTAGTGCTGGACGTGGTCGTCCCGGTATACAACGAAGAGGCAGGCCTGGAGACGTGCGTGCGGCGCCTGCGCCGGCATTTACGCACACAGGTGCCATTCTCTGCACGAATTACCATCGCGGACAACGCCAGTGTCGACGGCACGTTGGCGCTCGCGCGTTCCCTCGCCGAAGAATTCGACGACGTCCGGGTCGTCCACCTGGATGCGAAGGGCCGTGGTCGAGCACTGCGGCAGGTGTGGAGCGACTCCGATGCCGACGTGGTCGCGTACATGGACGTCGACCTCGCCACCGATCTCAATGCCCTGATGCCGTTGATTGCTCCGCTGCTCTCCGGCCACTCGGACATCGCCATCGGTTCTCGGTTGGCACGTTCGTCGCGCGTGGTACGTGGCCCCAAGCGTGAGTTCATCTCACGTAGCTACAACCTCATCCTCCGAAGCGCACTGCATGCTCGCTTCTCCGACGCCCAGTGCGGGTTCAAAGCCATGCGAGTCGATGTTGCGCGGCAACTACTTCCGCTGGTGGAGGACACCGGGTGGTTCTTCGACACCGAATTGCTCGTGCTGGCCGAGCGAGCGGGCATGCGGATTCACGAGGTCCCCGTCGACTGGGTGGACGATCCGGACAGTCGGGTGGACATCATTGCCACCGCAGTTGCCGACCTCAAAGGTGTGGTCCGCGTCGGGCGAGCACTGTCGACCGGTTCCCTTCCCTTGGCCGAGCTCAGGGCGAGTTTCGGACGTGAACCACTGGTTCCCGGAGTTCCGCGAGGAATGGTCGGGCAGCTCTCGCGCTTTGCCGTGGTGGGAGTCATTTCGACACTCGCGTACGCACTGCTCTACCTCGCACTGCACTCGGTGATGGGTGCGCAGTGGGCCAACGCCGTCGCATTGCTGGTGACCGCGGTACTCAACACCGCCGCCAATCGAGCCTTCACCTTCGGGATCCGCGGGTCGGAAGGATCCGCCCGTCACCAGATGCAGGGCCTGCTCGTGTTCGGGTTCGGTCTACTGCTCACCAGCGGATCGTTGTTCGTTCTCGACGTCATGGCGCCCGACGCGTCCAAGCACGTGGAGCTTGCCGTGCTCGTCATTGCCAATCTTGTTGCCACAGTGAGCCGATTCATCGCGCTGCGCTGGGTGTTTCGCACTGCACAATCCGTAGGAGCCAATCGATGACCGCCACTGCAGAGACACTCGCCGCGCCGCTGCCTGCGCCGGAACCGCAGCGTCAGGTGCGCTGGGAACCGTGGGCGCTCGGAGTGTTGTTGGTGGGCACCGGAGTCGCCTACATCTGGGGCCTGGGCGCGTCCGGATGGGCCAACTCGTTCTATGCTGCTGCGGTCCAGGCAGGTTCGGTGTCGTGGAAGGCCTTCTTCTTCGGTTCCTCGGATGCTGCCAACTCGATCACCGTCGACAAGCCACCGATGTCCCTGTGGTTGATGTCGCTGTCGGTTCGCATCTTCGGACTCAATTCCTGGGCGATGTTGGTGCCGCAGGCACTCCTCGGGGTCGGATCGGTTGCGCTGTTGTGGGGAACGGTTCGACGGTATTTCGGTGCGGCCGCCGGCCTCCTCGCCGGCTTGGTACTTGCGCTCACACCCGTAGCGGCGCTGATGTTCCGGTTCAACAACCCGGATGCCCTGCTGGTGCTCCTGATGATCGCAGCAGTGTGGGCGATGATGCGCGCCGTGCAGGACGGTCGCACCCGCTGGTTGGTGTTGGTCGGTATCTTCTGCGGATTCGGTTTCCTGACAAAGCAATTACAGGTCATGTTGGTAGTTCCACCGCTGGCGCTCACCTATCTGATCGCCGGACCGCCGAAACTGGGTAAGCGCGTACTCCAACTGTTCGCGGCACTGGGCGGACTGATCGTCTCCGCCGGATGGTGGTTGGCAATCGTCGAACTGTGGCCGGCCGACTCACGTCCGTGGATCGGTGGTTCGCAGAACAATTCGATTCTCGAACTGACGCTCGGCTACAACGGGCTCGGACGCTTGAGCGGCAACGAGACCGGAAGCGTCGGCGGCGGCGGAATGCGCGGTGCTGGTGATGCTGCGGCCGGTGCTGCTGCGGGAGGCTTCCCCGGAATGGGCGAGGCCGCAGGCGGTATGGCAGCGGGAGGCATGGCACCAGGTGGTGGCGCCGGTGGCGGCATGTGGGGGAGTACCGGCATTACCCGACTGTTCGAATCTGCCCAGGGCGGACAGATTGCCTGGTTGATTCCTGCTGCACTGATACTTCTGGTGGCTGGAATCGTGCTGCGAGGCAGGGCTCCCCGCGCTGACACACAGCGCGCGTCATTCATCGTCTGGGGACTGTGGCTGTTGGTGACCGGACTGACCTTCAGTTTCATGGCGGGAATCTTCCACGCTTACTACACCGTTGCGCTGGCGCCGGCGATCGCCGCACTGATCGGTTCAGGATCCGTATTCGCTTGGCGTCATCGTGACGTCCTCTGGGTTCGCCTCGTTCTGGCGGTGTCGTTGGCGGCAACCGTCGCGATGGCGTGGGTACTGCTCGGACGCTCGCCTTCGTTCGTACCGTGGCTTCGCTGGGCGATTCTGGTCGTCGGCATCGTCACTGCCGTGGCAGTGCTGATTCCGGCAGCGACGCGAGGTCGATTGGCTGTGGCAGTGATCCTCGCGGCGATCTTCACCGGCCTGGCGGGTCCGACTGCGTACGCGATCGACACGATCAACACTCCGCATACCGGTTCCATAGTTTCGGCCGGACCGAGCGTCGAAGGTGGAATGGGCGGGCCGGGCGGTGGCCGCGGAGGATTCGGAGGATTTGGCGGCATGGCTGACGGCGGTAACCGTCGGACTGACGGGGCAGGGACCGGAACGCCGGGAACGCCCCCTGCCGGAATGGGTCAGATGCCCGGTGGTGCAACAGCTCCGGGTACCACCACATCGACCACCGACGGAACGCGGGGTGCAATGGGCGGCGGCGCAGCCGGTGGTTTGCTTCAGGGCAGCACACCGGGAGCCGCGGTCGTGTCCACACTCGAAGAGAACTCCGACCAGTTCACGTGGGTAGCCGCGGCAATCGGGTCCAACAGCGCATCGGGTTATCAGCTTGCGACGCAGTCACCGGTCATGGCTATCGGAGGGTTCAACGGGAGTGATCCGTCCCCGACACTCGCGCAGTTCCAGCAGTACGTGTCAGAGGGCAAGATTCACTTCTTCATCGCCGGCGGTGGGATGGGTGGCGGTATGAACGCCGAAGGCACCGCTACCGCCATCTCGACGTGGGTGACCGAAAACTTCACCGCCACAACGGTGGACGGAGTAACCCTCTACGACTTGACGGTTGGGGGCTGACCAACATGAACGCACGCCAGGTCCGCATCGGAGGTGCTCCCCCCGATGCGGACCTGGCGTGAAGTTGTATGTCTGAGGTTCGTCCTCAGGTTTTGAAGGTGGTGTTCGCCGGCCGCGGGTGCTGCTGCGGGTCGATCGACGGTGGTGGGATGAACCAGGGTTTGTTGTCGACGCCGATGCGGATTACCCATTTTCCGACGAAACCCGATTTCCGGTGCATCAGCCGGTGATGTGAACGGCACAGCAGGACAAGGTTGTTCATCACGGTCGGCCCGCCGTTGGCCCAGTGCCGGATATGGTGCGCATCCGTCCACGCGGGCACGCATGTGCAGCCGGGGAAGGCGCAGCCTTTGTCTCTCGCGATCAACGCCACTCGCTGTTCGGCGGTGACCAACCGTTTCCCGGGTTTCGCATCGAGCGGCGCGCCGTGATCGTCGAGCAGAACGGTCGAGAGGAAGCAGTCGCATCCGAGGAGTCTGGTCTGCGACACCGAGAGTGGCCCCAGCCAGGGCATGTGCCCGACATCAAGATCCGATACAGCCATTCCGTCATCAGTCTTGGAGGGTGCGGCTGCGCAGTCCCGATGCTCAGCGAGATCGCGGGCGTTGATGTGCACGTTCACGTGCGGCCGCTGACCACCGTCGGTGCCGGTTTTGGCGCAGTCGAGGTAGCGGCGGATCAGTTCGGTGAACCCGTCCGCGGTCCGTTTCGCCGCCGACCGGGCATCGGGGGTTCCATCGGGTGCCGGGGTGGGCATCGTCAGATTCGACAGGGCCGATAGCAGCATTTCGCCGGTGAGAGCGTCGAAATCCCCGCGCACCACCACCCGACCATTCAACGTCGACGCGATCCGCAACTCGTTGCGATCGACATCTTCCGCGGGTGGAATCTCATCGGATTCGAAGATTCGCTCCAAGGTCGCGATAACACTCCGCACCTTCGTGGTCGTCGCCTCCACTCCGGAAGCGGCAGCCAACAACAAATCGATGCACTTCGGTAGCGCTTCCTCCGGCATTCCCTTCGGTGGTGATTCGCAGAACGCCACGATCAGCACGGCGTGCTCGAAGGAGCAGTCCCCGTCATCGAATCGGGCCGCCACTGCCGGAAACGGGCGTAGCGCTGCACCGAGGGCGGCGATCTTCTTCCCGTCCCGGATTTGCAGCATCGTGTTCGCCGCCAACCAGCAACCCACCCCGCGGCTGGCAATCACCTGATCATCGGGCCGCATCGACAACTCGTCCACCACCGCCACCCGCACAGCTTCGAGACGAAGAATCTCCGCACTCGCCTCGATAGCGGCAGCACGCAACTCAGAAGCAGACAGCTGCCACAGGCGTCCGCGCAACCCCACCGCAGAACCCGAAACCACGTCCGACAGATAGACACTCATTGAATCCCCCGATCCCCTCCCCAAATCATACTCGAACATCCGTTCGAGTCAAGGGTGGATTTCGCAGGGGCTAAGCGCTAATACTGTCGAGGTCGTGGACCGCGTCGCAGCAGGCGCCGAGCAATTCGCGATCATGGCTGATCAGTAATACGCCGACGCCGGTTTCGGTGGCGCGACTCTCGATCAACCGAATGAGCGCGGCCGTCGTGGCGGCGTCGAGCATCGCCGTCGCCTCGTCACAGATGAGGTATTTCGGTTGTTGCGCCAGCGATCTCGCTAGACAGGCGCGCTGCAGTTGGCCGTCGCTCACCTGGTGGGGTCTACGGGACAAGAGATCGGGAGTGAGGCCCACTTCTGCTGCCAGTGCGACCACATCGATTGTCCTACCGGCAATATCGCCGGGTTGACCGATGATCGAGGCGAGCGTCTGCCGAGGGTCGGTTGATGCGCGAGGTGACTGAAACAGCATGGACACCGTCCCGCGCAGTGCCGCGGATACCGAGAATTTGGTACCCACGACGGGTGATCCGTCGATTCGCACCTCGCCTGACCATGGTGCATCCAACGAGGCGAGAATCCTTGCAAGTGTTGATTTTCCGGTGCCCGAAGGCCCGGTCAGGCCGATCAGCCTTCCCGGCGGAATTTCGAGCGAGACGTTCTCGAGAACTGGCCGGTTGCGGTGGTAACCGCTGGTAATTCCCAGAGCTTGCAAACTCATGTCAGCCCACCTTCCGCAGCGTTCGGTACGTGCGGTCACCCAGTGTGACCAGTTCGGTCGGGCCACCGGATTGTTTCGACTCCGGGCGTCGTAAGTGGTAGACGCAGTCGTCGGGGAGATCGGTGAGTTGCGGTGGTGATCCGGGCATAGGAGTCAAGCCTCGGGATGGCAAGGCGCCGAGCAGGTCTCGGGTGTAGTCGTGAAGCGGATCTTGGAACACCAGAGCCGCCGGACCGGTTTCCATGATGCGTGATGCGTACATGACGGCAAGTCGATCCGCGACATCGCTGCGGGTGAGTGATGCAAGGTCATGGGTGATGAGCAGGACAGCCGCCCCGGAGTCAGCGCACTCTCGAAGTAATCCCATGACGTGGTCGGTGAGTTCGCGGTCGAGGTTGGCGGTGGGTTCGTCTGCGACGATCACCGATGGATTCCCGGCCAGCGCACCGGCAATGGCAACGCGTTGCGCCATGCCGCCCGACAGTTCGTGCGGGTAACAGTCCAGGGCCGACGGTTCGAGTCCGACGCGAAGTGCCAAGGCGTCGCAAGTGTGATCGCTGCCGAGTGCGTCGATCGTCTCCTGTAGCTGCGATCGCGCAGTCCGGACGGGGGTGAGATGTGTTGCGGCGGATTGTGGAACGAGAGCCACGTGCCGCCCACGGAACGCGGTGCCGGAGAAGACGTCGATCTCGAGGTCCGCTGTACCGACGGTGACCGTTCCGGTTCGAGAAGCATTCGGCGGCAACATGTTCATGACCGAGGTGGCGATGATCGACTTGCCACACCCGGATTCGCCGACAAGCGCGGTCACCGTGCCGGCTGGAACGTCGAGGTCGATGTCGCTCGCAGCGTGGACTACGGATCCTCCGGGCAAAGGGATCCTGACGGTGAGGGATTCGATGCGTAGGCCGCGTTTCACAGTCGTAGCTCCGAAGGTCGAGGGGGCGTGAGCATCGACCGCAGGGCCGAACCGGCAACTGCAACAGCGACGGTGGCGATCACGAGGACTGCGGCGGGGAATGCAAGCGTCCACCAACCGCCGAGGAGTAGAGAACTGCGTGCCTCTTCGAGAAGCGTCCCGAGACTGGGTTTGTGCGGGGGAAGACCGAAACCCAGGAAGGACAATGTTGATTCGTGCCAGACGGCATGGGGCAGCAGGAGAACGACTGCGATCAAGGCCTGTGGCGCCGTCGCCGGCACGAGGTGGCGCATGATCACGTGACGTCGACTTGCTCCCGCGAGAATGGCGGCATCGATATAGGGACGCTCGCGCAGACTCAAGATCTCTGAGCGGATGATCCGGGCCACTTGGGTCCAGTGGGTCAGTGCGATCGAAAGCACGATGGCGGCAATGCTTCCACGGAACATCGCGACGATCACGATGCCGAGCAACAGGTGGGGGAGTGCGTTGACGGCATCGGTGCCGCGCATGACGAACCTGTCCACCCAGCCGCCGACCAGTCCGGCCGTAGTGCCGACGGCGACGCCGATCACCGTGGCGAGCAGCGCGCAGGCGAGTGCGATCAGAAGTGAGGTTCTGATGCCTGCAGCTATGCGCACGAATAGATCTCGGCCCGCCGAGTCAGTTCCGAACGGGTGATCGAACGACGGAGCCAGGCGAGCCGCCGAGAAGTCTGTGACTCGGTCGTCGACGTCGGCCAACCATGGGACCAACGCCGCGTACAGCGCAACGACGATCAGCACGCCGAGGGCGATCTTGAAGCGTCGTTCAGCCATCGGTACCTACTCTCGGGTCGAGCACTGCGACCAGCACGTCGGCAAGCAGTGAGCCGAGCATGACCGTCAATGTCGTACCGACGGTGAGGAACGCGAGCAGTGCCATGTCGAGGTCACGCGCAGACGAGACGATGGCGCCGGCGATCCCCGGCCAACTGAACACCTCTTCCACCAGCACTGCCCCGACTATCAGCTCGGGCAACCGCACACCGACGATGTTGACGAAAGGTGCTAGTGATGTGGGCAGTATGTGGCGCTTCGTGATGGTCGGCGTCGGGATACCGCGTGCTACCGCGCCGGCGACAAATCCCTCACTTTTCGAACCCACGACGGACTCTCGGACGGCGAGTAGGAGCCACGGCATTTGCGAAATGGCCAGCACCGTCACCGGTAGGACCAAGTGCCGGATCACCTGTCCCGGTGTGGGATCGGCGCCCCCGTCGGTCAGACCGGCGACCGGGAGCCAGCCGAGAGTCAACGCGAAGAGCGCGATGGCACCCAGCGACAGGACAAACGGCGGAAGTCCTTGGACTACGACGCTCAGCCCGGACACTGTCTTGTCCAGGAATCCTCCACTGCGGATTCCGGCGAGAACACCGAGTGTCAGCGAGGCGAGAATCGCGATGAGGAGTGAGATACCGACCAGCAGCAGGGTCCATGGCAGGCGTTCGGAGATGACTTGGGAAACAGGCTGATTGAACGATCTGGAGATCCCGAGATCGCCGGTGAACACACCCTGGACCCAATTCCAGTACGTGCTGTACCAGGGGTTGTCGAAACCCATCTGATCGGCGATCAACGCTTTGTCCGCGTCGCTTGTCGTCATGTATCGCGTGCCGAGGTAGCCGACCAGTGGATCGAACGGTGAGATCGCGGCGGCTGCAAAGAGTCCCGCGGACACCACGGCGATGACCGGCACGATGAACAACACCCGCCGACCGACCATCGTGAGGATGGCCTTTCGGCGGGAGTTGTCACGGTGGCCCCGTGTCGGCCCCGCGTCTGGCCGAACGTCGACCGCTGTCATTGCCCTCGGGCCCACGTCTGCAGTGACCACCATGGACCCCAGGTCACACCGTGTGAGTGTGGTTCGAGTACCGGTCCGGACATCTGCCAGTCGGAATCCTTCGACACGTACGTATGGTCGAGGAATACGAGGATGACAAATCCGGGATCTTCGACGTACGCCTGCTGTACGTCGCGATACGCGGCATCACGCGTTGCCTGATCCAGGCTGCGGCGTCCTACTTCCAAGCCTGCGTCGACTGCTGGATTGGAGTAGTCACTGGCGTTGTCGTAGATGCTGCCGACCCCGGGCGCGATGTACTTCGAGTTCAGCGCGTCGTACGCCTGTGTGTCGGGGTCGAAAGGTTCGTCGCCGCCACCGAGAAGCGTCGAATCCTGGTTGATTCGAGGGTCTATGCGGTCCCAGGAGAGTGCTTCGAGATCTATTTCGATGCCGACAGCGAGAGCGTCGGAGGCAAATGCCTGAGCGAGATCGCGTCGAACGGTGTCGACGGAGTTGTACATGATCGTGAACTGTGCCCGCTGACCGTCTTTCGAACGGATTCCGTCGGCACCTTCGATCCAGCCCGCTTCGGTGAGTATTCGCTCGGCCTGGGTCGGGTCGTAGGCGAAGGTTGCGCTCGGGTTGTACGAATCGCCGTAGACCTCGGGGATCGGAGTGGCGGCGACGCGCCCGTGTCCGCCCAGGACGTTGTCGATCATCGACTGGCGATTGGCGGCGAGGTTGAGCGCCATCCGCACGGCTTTGTCGCCTGCCACGGGATTGTTCGTCGGGAGTGAGAGCCCGCGCCAGTCTGCTGACTGATGAGCCGTCACGGACATGTTGTCCTTGCCTGAGAACGTATTGGCAAGCAGTGGAGGGAGATTGGTTCCGTCGATCTCGCCGGACACCATACGTTGGGCGCGGGTGTTGTCGTCAGGAACGTAGAGGAGAGTCAGCTTCTTGATCTCCGGCGCACCGTCCCAGTAGTTCTCGTTCGCCTCGAAGACGGCTCGATCCGGTGAGAGGTCGACGAGTGTGTACGGACCCGTACCAACCGGTGCGGTGTTCAACGGCGATTCGGCGGCAAGCCCGGGTGTCGCGAGGGACTCCGACGGAACCATGCCGATCAGCATCTTCGTCAGCAGTGGGGCATACGAGTAGGCGAGGCGGAACTCGACTGTGCTGTCGTCGACGGCCACGACGTCGCTGATCATGTCGTACGACGACCGCGCTTCGGAGGCGGAAGCTGGATCGAGGATCGCCTTGTACGTGGCAACCACGTCGGCGGCGTCGAAGGTCGACCCGTCGGAGAAGGTGACCCCGTCGCGGAGTTTGACCGTCCAGACTGTCGCGTCGGCGTTGGCCGTGGGCATCTCCGCGGCCAGAGACGGCTCGAATCCCGGCATACCGGTGCCTCCGGTGAGCCGGACGAGACCGTCGTACATCTTGGCCTCACCGGCAGCGCCGAACCCTGCGACCGGGTTGTAGCCGCCCAGTTCGTAGCCGTCGGCCAAGACCAGGCCGTCGTTGTTGCCCGAGGAGCCGGTGCCAGTCGGGCTACTGCACGACGTGATCAGAAGTGCGCCGATTGCGGCGGTTGCGGTGAGCGTCAGAACGCCTGGTTTGTGGAGTTTCACGGGTGTCCTTTCCTTGGTGGACAGGTGTCCGAAAACATCTGTTCACCTATTCAGGTATTCATATGATCTCATCTCGAAACGGATATTTCGCACAAAGGTCGAACGCTGGGACCTTGGCCCCGTCAGTGGCACTCCGAGAGCGCTGTTATCGCAGGCCGTAGTCTGTTCCCCGTGCGCGTACTAGTAATCGGCTCCGGAGCCCGTGAACATGCCCTCCTTCTCTCTCTTGCTCGCGATCCAGGTGTCACGGCCCTGATCTGCGCGCCTGGCAATGCCGGGATCGCAAAAATCGCCGAGCAGCACCCCGTCGACGTAGCTTCTGGTGACGCGGTTACCGCGCTGGCCCAGAAGGTCGAAGCCGACCTCGTCGTCATCGGACCCGAGGTTCCGCTGGTCCTCGGCGTCGCAGACGCGGTGCGCGCAGCAGGTATTGCCTGCTTCGGGCCTTCGGCCGACGCCGCCCGCATCGAGGGTTCGAAGGCTTTCGCCAAGGAAGTGATGGCTGTCGCCGGCGTCAAGACCGCTCACAGCGAGATCGTCGACAATCCGGCCAAGCTCGACGAAGCACTCGACCGCTTCGGTCCCAACTGGGTGGTCAAGGATGACGGGCTGGCCGCGGGCAAGGGCGTAGTCGTCACGACGGATCGTCTCGCCGCGCGCGATCATGCCGCTGAACTGCTCGAGACCGGGCACCCGGTTCTTCTCGAATCCTTCCTCGACGGTCCGGAAGTTTCGCTCTTCTGTCTCGTCGACGGTGAAACCGTGATCCCACTGCTCCCGGCTCAGGACCACAAGCGCGTCGGCGACGGAGACTCCGGACCCAACACCGGCGGCATGGGCGCGTACACCCCCTTGCCGTGGCTGCCAGACGAGATGGTCACGCAGATCGTCGACGACGTCGTCAAGCCCGTCGCTGCCGAGTTGGTCGCACGCGGTAGCAGTTTCTCCGGCCTTCTCTATGCGGGTCTCGCGATCGGTGTCGATGGCCCGGCCGTCGTCGAATTCAACTGCCGATTCGGTGACCCCGAAACTCAGGCCGTGCTTGCTCTCCTCGAAACGCCGCTGGGCGGTCTACTCAATGCGGCATCGACCGGAACACTCGATTCGGTCGGTCCGTTGCAGTGGCGCGACGGTTCCGCTGTCACGGTCGTGATTGCTGCCGAGAACTACCCGGCGACCCCCCGCACCGGCGACGTGATCACCGGAGCCGACGCCGACGGAGTCCTGCATGCCGGTACGAAGAAGCGTGAAGACGGAGCCGTCGTCTCGGCCGGCGGGCGTGTGCTGAGTGTTGTCGGAGTGGGCAAGGATCTGACCGAAGCGCGTGACGACGCCTACGCAAAGATCGCCGACGTCAAGCTTCCCGGCGGTCATTTCCGCACGGACATCGGACTCGGCGCCGTCGAAGGGCGCATCTCTCTTCCCTGACTCGTTCTTTCGGAGGGCCGGTGAACTTTCTGTTCATCGGCCCTTTTCATGGAAAATCAACGGTTCCTCGAAGTTACCCACGAGTATGGACTTCTCGTTCGGTTTCTCCCGGTATATCTCAGCGCGGGGGTCACGGAAAGAGAAGGGCACACTTGAGCATTCGCGCTGGATCCAACGAACGGCACGCACGTACCAATTCCACGCTCTCGCGTAGAAACTTCTTGGCAGCAACAGGATTAGCTGTGGGCGCCGCTGCGCTCTCGTCCTCGTGGACTACGGCCGCCGCTGCGCCCAGGCGAGCATTGAGCGACGGAGACCGTGTCCCTGCGCTCGTGATCGGCAGCGGGTACGGCGGAGCCGTTGCGGCTCTTCGGCTGACGCAGGCCGGCATCGACACGCACATGGTCGAGATGGGGAAGTCGTGGACCACACCGGGGTCCGACGGCAAGGTCTTCTGCCCGATGCTCTCACCGGACGGACGTTCCTTCTGGCTCAGAGACCGTACAGTTCAACCGGTTTCACACTTCTCCGGCGGCTCGGTGGACAAGAACATCAGCCGTTACGTCGGCGTTCTCGACGCCGAGGACTTCGGCGGGATCAAGGTCTACCAAGGCCGAGGGGTCGGCGGCGGGTCGCTGGTCAACGGCGGCATGGCCGTCACACCCAAGCGCAACTACTTCGAAGAGATCCTGCCCGGGGTCGATTCCAACGAGATGTACTCGACGTACTTCCCGCGGGCCAACGCTGCGCTCGGGGTCAACAACATCGACCCGGCCTGGTTCGAGTCGACCGAGTACTACAAGTTCGCACGAACCGGCCGAAAGACCGCTGAGAGATCCGGTTACACAACAACATTCGTGCCGAATGTTTACGACTTCAACTACATGAAGCAGGAAGCTGCTGGTCAGGTCACCAAGTCTGCCCTGGTGAGTGAGGTCATCTACGGCAACAACGCGGGAAAGAAGTCTCTGGACAAGACGTACCTCGCTGCGGCATCCGCCACCGGCAAGCTCACGATCTCGGCGCTGCACGTCGTGACCTCGGTTGCGCCGGCCGCGACCGGTGGTGGATATCAAGTGGTGATGAACCAGATCAACGAGCAGGGCAACACCGTCGGCACCAAGACGGTGACCGCGGACAAGGTCTTCTTCGCGGCTGGCAGTATCGGTACCAGTAAGCTCCTGGTCGCGATGAAAGCACAAGGGCAGCTGGCGAATTTGCCGGGTGCGGTTGGGCAGGAATGGGGGCACAACGGCAACGTGATGGTGGGTCGCGCCAATCACATGTGGGACGCCACCGGCGCGAAGCAGTCGGCGATCCCCGTGATGGGTATCGACAACTGGGCTGACACATCCGCTCCTGTGTTCGCGGAAATCGCGCCCTTCCCAGCCGGTACCGAACTGTGGGTCAGCCTGTACTTGGCGATTGCCAAGAATCCGCAACGTGCTCAGTTCCAATTCAATTCGGCAACAGGCAAAGTCGGTTTGAATTGGCAGCGCTCGCAGAACCAGCCGTCGATCGACATGGCGAAGAAACTCTTCGACAAGATCAACAAGAAGGAAGGCACGATCTACCGGACCGACCTCTTCGGTCCGGTGCAGACGTGGGGCGACCAGTTGACGTACCACCCCCTCGGCGGTTGTGTGCTTGGCAAGGCGACCGACGGTTACGGTCGTCTGCCGGAGTACCCGGGACTGTATGTCATGGACGGATCCCTCGTTCCGGGCAATGTCGGAGTCAATCCGTTTGTCACCATCACCGCTCTGGCCGAACGGAACATCGAGAACATCATTGCGAACGACATGAACTAGAGGGGCGACTCGGGGTCAGGTGCGGTGGGATCAACTTCCTGCCGCACCTGCTCGGCGTGGGTAGCGGTTACAGTCACCTGGACAGACGACGGTCGATCCAGGGATGTAGACGTGAGGCGGACAAAATCCGAGGTCGACGGTGATTGGCTCCGGTGGGGCGTGCCGTCGAGCGACGAGCTGGTGGTATCCGAACACGAATTAGACGACGAGCCCGAAGATTTGGTTCTGTGGGGTGGTGCGTCGAGTGCTGATCAACCGGTGACATGGGAAACCCACGCGCACCGATCGAACGAGATTCTGTTCCCGCGTTCCGGCATTGTGGTTGTTCGCTCGGGCGCCCAGATGTGGACGTTGTTGCCGGGACGAGGGCTGTGGATACCGGCACTGCATCGACACTCGGTGCGCGTTGCCGCGGGTGCGCAGTTCCTGACGGTGTATTGCGCTGTAGGGCAGGGGCCTTCGCTCGGTGATCGCCCGGTTGCGGTACACGGCACGCCGCTACTCTACGAGTTGTTTCTGCATCTGAGTGCTCGAGAGATGTCGGACGACGCGAGGCGCCGCGCCGAGCGAGTGTTCTTCGACCTCGTTGTTCCCGGCGACGAGCGCGGAGCGATGAAGATCCCCGATTCGGGCCCGGTCGGGCGGATTGCACGCGACCTGTTGTCCCATCCGGAGGACCCACGCAGTTTCGGAGACTGGGCGAACGAGATCGGCGTCAGCACCAGCACTTTGGCTCGTCGGTTCAAGGTGGACACCGGCGTGAGCTTCGGCCAGTGGCGAGTACTGCTTCGGATGAACGTGGCGATGTCCCTACTCGGCCAAGGTGTTGCGGTCGCCGACGTGGCAGAGCAGATCGGATACTCGACGCCCAGTAGTTTCGTCGCCGCTTTCAAACAGTCCACCGGTGTCACGCCGATGGCATTTCGAAAGAACGCGGATCGTTGATCCGATTTCGACATTCTCTGACAAAACTCCGCGATTGCGTCATCGCCTGATCCGCTCTACCGTTAACCATGTAGGCGAGGCTTACTTTACTTTCCGGGTTCGGGGTTCGCCCGAAACCCGCTCGACAGCATGGGGCAGAAGTGATCGATTTTGTTGCGCCGCGTTCGAAACGCGGTAGCAGGGCCATCTTCATGGCTGTGGCAGTGGCACTTTCGACGGCGCTGGCAGCATGTGGCACCTCGACGACCGACGCGAAGTCCGACGGTGATGCGTGGACGTATGTCGATGCGCGTGGTCAGCAGATTTCGCTCGACAAGATCCCCGAACGCATTGTGGCGACGGCGGACACCGCGCCGGTGCTACTCGAATACGGGGTCGTTCCAGTCGGTATCATCGGCTTTTCCAGGCTCGACGAATCCACGTTGAATGCATTCGACTTCAGTGGAATTGCCCATGTCAGCGAGACCGACACAGATATCAGTGCCGAGAAACTCCTGGCAGTGGACCCGGATCTGGTCATCGACATCTGGAGTTCGTACAACGGCGGAAACTTCGGCAGCATCTGGGGCGACGATATCGCTCGCGTCGAAGAGGTTGCTCCCATTGCAGGTGTCGAGAT
The DNA here is from genome assembly GCF_009707305.1 of Rhodococcus sp. AQ5-07. Classification (NCBI taxonomy): domain Bacteria; kingdom Bacillati; phylum Actinomycetota; class Actinomycetes; order Mycobacteriales; family Nocardiaceae; genus Rhodococcus; species Rhodococcus sp. AQ5-07. The sequence goes on from NZ_CP046099.1 coordinate 5,878,126, forward strand.
CACCGACGGGGCGCAAGCGGCGTTGGACAGCTTCAGTTCGTTGGTTCAGGGTATCGGCGGCACCGACACCTCGCCGGTCTACGCGGCAAAACGGGAAGAGTTGAGTGCGCTCGGTGACCGGGTGCGTGAATTGGCCACATCGCGAACGAATATCTCTGTTGCATACGTGATTCCGTTGGAGTCGAGCCTGGACTACGCGGTGCCGGGATGGACTCCGCTCGGAAGTATTCTCGAAACGATGGGCGTCGAATTCGCGAAGCTGGACAGCGAGGACGGTTTCTGGGCATCAGCGAGTTGGGAAGAGCCGGGCGTCTTTCCGGCCGATCTCCTCCTGATTCCGCCGACGTGGTCTGACGCACCGGAGCTCAATTCGCCGACGTTCACCAGGCTTCCGGCTGTGGTTTCGGGCCAGGTTGCCTCGGTAGAACTGCGTACGGGGTACAGCCTGACGGGCATCACGGAGCAGATGAGGCGTTTTGCCGACGTCTACGAGAAGAGTGGGAAAGTCACCTGAGTGGCATCATCGCGGTGCGTGAACTCGCAGTGATCGATTGACTCGGTCGAGGATGCCGATGGCAGCGGTCAATGTGTCTAGGTCACCTTCGTCGAGGGCTGTCAGTTCTTGGGCCAGGACGCCGATGCGTAGTTCGGACCGACGGTCCCGGCGCGCGCTTCGCTCGTCCTTCACGAAAAGCGTGCTCACCCGGCCGTCTGTGGGATCGGGTCGCCGCTCGATCAGGTCCTTGTCGGAGAGGATGCGCACCAGCGTGCTGACGGTGTTCGGGCGTCTGGAGAGGCGATCGGCCACGGCCCCGATGCGAGTGCCGGGATGGTGCGCGACATCGTGAAGTACCTCGGATTGTGCCTCTGGCAAAGTCGCGTCGGTACCCGACGTATCCATGTATTCACGCAGCGCTCGACGCAATTCGAACGCCGCAGCGATGAGTGATCTCGATGCTTCTTCCGCAGTGGGCACGCGATCAGAGTAGCGATCGACCTCGTGTGATCCACGCCCCAAAACTGTATCCGACACAGATATAGTTTACAGTTCCTCAAAGGGTAGGGTCACCTAACCATGACGGTAGATGAAGCTGTCATGCTTCACGACGTACGGGACACGATCATGAATTTTGGACAGAAGTCACGCAGTGTAATGCTGATCGGCGCACTGACATTGGTGGCAGCTCTCAGTGGCTGCTCGAGCGACGCCTCGCCCACAGACACTGACATCAGTGCGTCGACTCCGGCGGACTCTGCGTTTGTCGCTCCGCGAGAAGTCCCGGCTGGAATGGGGAGCGGAAAGTCGGACGGCGAATTCCCTCGTACCGTTTCACACTTCAAAGGTGACACCACGATCGAATCGCAGCCCGAAAAGGTTGTCGTCATTTCGACCGGGCAAGCAGATGCGCTTTTATCTCTCGGCGTCGTTCCTGCGGCTTCGACTCGTGGTGACGGTGCGGACCTGGTGCCGCCGTACCTGTTGGCCGCATACCCCGAATTCCGCGCCCAGCTAGGTGATGTCGTCGACGCAGGTGGGCGCTTCACACCGAACTTCGAAGCGATCGTCAAGCTCGATCCTGACCTGATCTTGATGAATGTTGCAGGGAAGGATGCCGATTCGCTGTACGACCAGCTTTCGGCAATTGCGCCCACCGTGGCAACGCAGGGGACCGGCGTCAACTGGAAGCAGGACTTCCTGCTGGTTGCCGACGGGGTAGGTAAGACGCAGCAGGCGACGGCACTGCTGGATACGTTCAACGCCGACGCCGCGGCCTTGGGTTCGTCCCTTTCGTCGCCGACGACAGTGTCGTTCACCCGCCAGAACGGAAATCGCTTGCGCATCTTCGGTATTCCTTCGTTCACCGGAAGTATCGCCCAGGATGCCGGCCTGACGCGTCCGGAGTCGCAGCAATTCGACGACACCTCCCGAGACATCAGTGAGGAAGAGTTGAACGTGGCGGACGCTGATTGGATCTTCTACGGAGTGCAAGGCGGGGACCCGGCGACGTTGACCAACGCGCCGTTGTGGGCGCAGTTACGTGGAGTGATTGCCAACCATGCCGTTGCTGTCGACGACGACGTCTTCTACCTCAATACCGGGCCGACTGCGGCTCGTGAAGTGCTGAAGGTTCTGCAGAGCGCACTGCAGCAGTAGTTGATTCGGACTGGTTGTGCGTGCCGACGAACCGGAAGACTGCTCCACCCGCAGTGACGGCAAGCGTCGCGAGGACAGCTCCGGCAACGACGTCGGTGAGCCAGTGAGCTCCCAAGTAGAGGCGAGTGAGCGCGACGACAACGGTGACCGTCACGGCGAGCAGCATCAGAAGTCGTTTGACGGCCGGTGTTCGGTCGACGCTCACAACGAGAACCGCAATGCCGAACAGCGCTGCTGTGCCCGTGACGTGACCGGACGGGAACGAGTGGCCGGTCTCGAGAAGAACTTGGATGTTGGTCGGCGGACGTTCGCGACCGACGAGCGCTTTGATTACCGTGCTGGCGACTGCCGCACCGCCAACGGTTCCGATCACGATCAAACCCGGAACAACCGAACGCGCTCGCCACGATATGAGCACTCCGCAGGTGATCCCGAGCAGCGCGGTGGCGACCGGGCTACCGAGATCTGTGACGGCGACCGCGATCTGGTTGAGGGCGCCGCTCCGATGATCGACCATCCAGTCGGTCACCGGCCCGTCGAAGCTCGTCAACCACCCGTTTCGATATACCTGGATCGAGAGCGTCACCAGGGCGAGGGCGAGCCCGGACGCGCGTAGCGCTGTTGACCGAACGCTGGAGGCCCGGTAGATCGAACCGAATGCGAACAGCGCGGCTGCCACCACGATTGCGGCAACCGCAATTTCTGCGGTGGTGCTCTCGGTCAAGACTTCGGTGACCACGTTTCGCACGGTCGACACAGTTGCTGGCATGAATGCAGTGTGACGATCAGAAGCTGAAGAAACGCTGAACGTAACTCGGTCATGGGCCCACCGTCTGCTCTACTGGGTGCATCCGAACAACTGCGTGTCGACGAAACGGGGCCGGTGGTGCGAGTACTGGTTGTCGAAGACGAAGTACGCCTGGCCGAGACGATCCGGCGGGGATTGGTAGCCGAGGGATTCGTGACCGCCGTGGAACTCAACGGGGACGACGGATTCGCGATTGCCTGCAGCGACGAATTCGACGTGATCGTTCTCGACATCATGTTGCCGGGCAAACACGGTTACGACATCGTGCGGGACCTACGCGCCCGGGAGGTGTGGACGCCGATCCTCATGCTTTCGGCGAAGGACGGCGAATACGACCTCGCTGATGCTTTCGATCTCGGTGCCGACGACTACCTGGTCAAGCCCTTCTCGTTTGTTGTATTCCTGGCGCGGCTTCGTGCACTGGTGCGGCGTGGCGCTCCCCAGCGTCCATCGATACTCACCGTGGGAGACCTGTCCCTCGACCCCGCCAAACATCAGGTGCTCAGAGCGGGAATCGAATTGACGCTGACGCCACGTGAATACAGCGTTCTCGAGTTCCTGATGCGCAACAACGGAGTTGTGGTCACGAAGACCGAGATCGTTCGCTCGGTCTGGGACACCAACTACGAAGGTGACGAGAACATCGTCGAGGTCTACATCGGTTACCTACGTAAGAAGGTCGACCTCCCGTTCGGAACCCACAGCATCGAAACCATTCGAGGCATCGGGTACCGCTTTGTCGGCACTGCCTGATCTTCAGTCGGTCGGTAGCGGAATTGTCACCTCGAATCGACTTCCACCGCCTACCCTCTCGCTGACGGAAATGGTTCCGTGATGCGCCGCAACGATTTCCGACGCGATGGCGAGTCCGAGTCCGGAGCCACCTCCCTGCCTCGACCGCGGCTGGTCTAGGCGGACGAAGCGTCCGAAGATTCGTTCGCGTTCTGCTGCAGGGATTCCGGGCCCGTCGTCCTCGATCACGATATGGGCTTCGTGGCCGGCTTCGGAACACTCGAGATGCACGAGGGTCTCGGAGTGCCGCACTGCGTTGTCGACCAGGTTTCGCACCATGCGCGCCAACGCCCTCGGGTCTCCGGACACGCGAACCGGAGCAACGGTGGCGGTGACCGCGATCTCGGAGATACCGTCGATCCGCTTCTGCTCGGCGAACAGAATGTCGTCGAGGTCGACGTCGACGACGGTACCGATGGATTCGAGTTCGCTTTCGTCCGAGCGCGCGAGAATCAACAGATCCTCGATCAACTGTCGCATCCGTCGCGCCTCGGGGAGTAGTGCGTCTTCGATCAGCGCGTCGTCGAGGAGATCCGGGCGTCGGTGTGCCAGTTCGAGAGCCGTCGTGATCGTGGACAGTGGACTACGTAACTCGTGGGAGGCATCGCTGACGAATCGTTGTTGAGCAAGTGCGCCTTCGTCGAGGCGCGCCAGCATGTCGTTCATTGTTGTTGCCAGTCGGGCTATCTCGTCGTTCCCGGACGGGACGGGGACTCGTTCACCTTGACGGCCACTCGATATCGAGGCAACCCGAGCGCGGATGCGTTCCACGGGAGCGAGAGCCGAACCCACCAGGCGGTAAGTGGCAAACGCGGCCAGTCCAAGAACCAGGGGCCCGGCGATGGCGAGCAGAACGGCAACGGTGGTCACCACGGTTTCAACCGGTTCACGGTCGGCGCCGACGAAGACGGTGACCGGTCCGGCCGGCGTCTGAGCGCCTTGTCCGATCAGCCAGTAGTCCTCGTCGTCGGACTTCTTGACCCTTCCATAGGTGTCCGATTCGTCAGGGCCGAGAATGCGTTCGGACAGTAGGTCGCTGTCAGTTCCAGGTGATTGGGCGACTATTCGGTGATCGGCGTCGACGATCTGCACGATTCCGATCTGGCTGTCGGTGGACAGAAGCGAAGGGTCGAGATCGGCTGGGCTCTTCCCGGTGAGTTGCTGGACCAACTGTGTGGCACGGGCCTCGGAGCTGTTCAGTGCGGACAGGTGCAGAGAGTTCGCCAGTACGAAAACCAGTGCAAGCCCGGCGATCACCAAGCAGAAGGCGATCACGAGGGTAGATGCCACGGTCGTCCGGGCGCGCACGCTCCACCGGGACGGGTGCAGAATCGACTCGCCGATGACGTTCATGGCGTCCAGTCTGTACCTTCGCGGCTGTGCGTATACAAAGACGGGCGACGCGGCCTCGTAATCGGACCGCGTCACCCGTCTAGAGGATCAAGCCACTCGCTTGGCGGTTCGGCCGCCGAATTCGAGCATCACGGCGCGTCCGGTGTCATCGGTGACGAAGCGCCCCAGCGTCCGCGTGGTGTCGGCGCGAGCAGCGAAGTCGAGATCGTTGACGAAGGCGATCGGGATCGCCGGTGGCCAGACGATGTCCTCGTATTCGCCGAGGTCCTGCGCGCTGCCCATGCGGACGCCGATTCCCTCGTCACCGGGGGCGACGGTCATGGTCAGGTTGCCGGCCTGGTACTTGCCCAGGACGGCGTCGACGGCAGAGGGTTCGGGCTCGACCACGTCGAGAGATGCCGGCGCGGGCAACTCTGCGAGGTTGGCCATGCACCAGTCGACGATCTTCTTGCCGATTCCGCCGCCGAGTGCGTTGGTCAGCACGGTGACGGCGAAGTTCTTCTCAGGCACGGTCAAGAACTCGGAGACCTGGAGGTTGCTGACGTTTCCGCCGTGCCGCACTACCTGGGTGGTTCCGTATCGAGTCAGCAGCCAGCCGATGCCGACTTCCTCGAACATCATCGCGGCGGGACGCTGCGGCTTCTGCATCAGCAACCGGGTGGACTCGTCGAGCGGCTGTCCCTCACCCGGGTGTTCGCCCGACAGTGCGTAGCGTGCCCAGACGAGCTGATCGCGCACCGAGGACCACATTCCACCGCAGGGCGTCATACCGCGGTCCAGTCCGGTCTCGTTGGACACGAACGGCTCACCCTCGCGGATGTAGTGGCCGAGTGCAAACCGGTGGGTCATCACGTCCCAGGGCAGGAACGCCGAGTTCTTCATCTCGAGTGGGTCCAGAACGCGCTGCTTGACCAGCTCTTCGAAGGTCAGTCCACTGATCTTGGCTACGACGTATCCGGCGAGGACGAATCCGGAGTTGCTGTAGGAGAAGACCTCTCCGACGGGAAATTCCTGTCGTAGTTCCTTCAGCCGTGAAATCGATCGACCCAGGGCGTCTTCACCCCAGCCTGCCGAGAGGCTGGCGTCGCCGGTGAACCCGCCGGTGTGCGTCAGAAGATGACGCATCGTGACTGTGCGGGTGGCTTCGTCGTCGGCGAGGATCAGTTCGGGGACGTACTCGACCAGTGGGGTGTCGAGATCGAGTAGGCCGTCCTCGACGAGTGCCATCGCGGCTGTTGCAGCAAAAACCTTTGTGGTGGAACCGATCATGAACATCGTCTTGTCGGTGACCGGGAGCTGGGTTTCGACGCTCTCGATGCCACTGGTGACGACGATGTCCTTGTCGCCGTGCACGATACCGACCGAGACGCCGGGGATGTTTGCCTCGACCCTCCACTGGTCGACGAGTTCCTGAAGCTGTTCTTGCATCTTTGATTCCTCGAGTTCGCTGGCGTTCTGTGTTTCGGCGTTCGGTGTTTCCGTCATCGTATGTGTATCGGTCGTCGTCACGCGTTAACCCGTGGTAGGAAGCGGAATCCGACGTACACGCCGTCGCGGTGCGGCCGTACCGTCGTCCAACCGGCAGCCCCGGGTTGACGGGTGGTCCAGGTCCCCGGGATCTGCGACGGTACGAGAGTGGCCACCGCTGCAGGCTTCTTCGGAGCTGTTTCGTCTTCCTCGGGATTCGGGATGACGTCGCCGATGACGGTGATCACAGCCTCGTCAGCGGACTCTCCACGACGGAACTCGATTGCTATTCCGCCCGAGCTGTACTTACCCAGAACCGAATCCGGAATCGACTCCACACTCGCGGGGTTCGGGGCGAGGGCTTGCGGAGGTTCGAGTCCGACCAATGCGGCCGCGGCTTCGGTGAAGAGATCACGATAGAGGCCGTCTGCTTTGCCGCCGCTGGTCAGCAGCGCGATCGCGACATTGTGGCGGGGGAAGATGCGCAGATATGCGTGCTGTCCGATGGTGCTGCCGTCGTGGCCGAAAATTTCTTCGCCCGACCAGGTTTCGTGGAACCAACCCAGACCCCAGCCCGACTTGTCCGGGAACAGTTCGCTGATATCGATTTCGGGTGTACGCATCGCGGCGGCTGATTTTTCCGACACGATCCGCACACCGTCGACGCTCTGACCTTCGAGAAGGCCGAGTTCCGCGAACGTGAGCAGATCTCCGATGCTGGCAGTGATGCAGCCGGCCGGCCCCATCGAGCGCGTGATCGGCCAGACGGGCATCACGACGGAGTTCCCTGTATGGCCCGCTGCCACAGAGTATCTCGGAGTATCTCCGGTCAACGTGAGTGTGTGCGCGAGGCCGAGCGGATCGATGATCCGCTCCTTGAGGATGTCGTCCCAGATACCGCCGCGAAGAACCTCGACGATACGAGCTGCAAGGACGTACGCGGAATTCGAGTACGCGAAGCCGTCCTCGAGTGGATGAACCTGACGGAAGTCACGCAGGCCCTCGACGTAGCGTTCGACGACGTCGTCTCCGCGACCCTTGTCGATGAAGAGGTCACCGTCGATTCCGTTGCGATGGTTCAGAAGTGCGCGAACCGTGATGCGGGCGGCTGTTTCCTCGTCCTGCAGTGCGAAGTCGGGCAGGATCGACCGGACGGTCGCGTCCAGGTCGAGCAAGCCTTCGTCGACCAGCTGCATGACCAGCATCGCGGTCCATACCTTGGTGATGGATCCGATCTGGAACAGGGAGTCGGTGGAGACCTCGACCCCGGTGTCTGCATTGATCACGCCGGAAGCCACCGTCGTACGGGTGATTTCCTTGCCGCTGGAATCGAGTGTGAGAATACCGAATTGAGCACCGGTGACGCCGTAACGCTCACACAGTACGTCCAGTGAGCGCTTCCACGCGTCGGCGCCGGCAGATGCGTTGGCCAGGCCGGTCTTGGGCAGCTTCGCGGAGGTGTATCGCTTGACCCACTCGATGAGCCTTGTGCTGTAGTCGATTCGGTGCGAGATCGAGCCGTTGACGAGGAAACCGTGGCTTGCACCGGGATACGCCACCAGTCGGGTGGGTACATGCTGCTGGCGAAGTGCGGCGAACCAGGCCTCGGCCTGACCCAGCGGGCACCGCTCGTCCGACTTTCCGTGCAGGATCAGCGTCGGGGTCACCACGTTCTTCACGGCGGCGAGCGGTGAGGCTGCCAGGAGCCCCGCGGAGTTCTCGGGAACAGTGGTGCCGGTGGCGAGCGACGCGAGGTGCGGACCGAAATCGCAGACTCCGGCCATAGCGTTGAAATCGCAGATCAGCCCACCGGCCACCGCCGCGGCAAAGCGATCGGTCTGCGAGGTGAGGTGGCAGGTGCTGTATCCGCCGTAGCTGTACCCGGTGATCGCCAGGCGGTCCCCGTCGACAAGTCCCTCGGCGACAAGCGCGTCGATCGGCTCGAGGAAGTCGGCTTGGTCCGAGGTACCCCAGGCGCCGTTGACGGCGTACATGAAGTCTGCACCGTACCCGTCCGATCCACGTGGATTGAGGGTCAGGATGCGCCAGCCCTGCGCTGCGAGAACCTGATGGGCGGGGTGATAGGTATCCGCAACGCCGGTCCACGCGTTGTGCGGTCCGCCGTGAACGTCGAGCAGAAGGGGTGCAGCGCCATCAGTTTCGGGAGCGGACAGCAACCAGCCATGCACGGTACGGCCGTCGGAGATGGTGAATTCGCGCTCCTCGGCGGCAAACAGGGTCACCTCGGGGAGTGCTTCTGCGGTGAATTTTGTCAGCGTGGTGACAGCGCCGCTGTCGAGATCGACGAGTGCGACCTCGCCGAAGGACTGCTGTGTGGTGACGATGACGGAGGCGACGCGGGCGTCACGGGCAACGGAGAGCGCCGAGACGACCTCGTTGGGATTGGCGACGAGGGAGCGAGAGGTGCCGGTTTCGATATCGGCTGCATACAGATGCGTCCATCCGCGATCGCGGAGGCAGAACACGATTTCGTCGCGAGTATTCGACAGTGCCGGTGTGCCACCGGGGTAACCGGGCGCGCCGGGCATCACGTTGCGATCGAGATGAGCTGTGAGGGTGACGTCGACCGGTGTCTCAGTTGGTCCGGGGACGGACAGACGGATCAGGTCGGCGGTTCCGACACGGACCTCGGGGGTGCCGATGGCGACGACCGAATCTCCTTGCGGGTGCCACAGTGTGGAGCCCTGCACCCCGGTGGCGTGACCGAGTCGCTGCGGCGGAACTGACAGATCGTCGACGAGGATTCGGTAAGCGCTGAACGTGAGGTTCAGATCGCTGTCCGGTTCGAGATTCGCGGTGAAGGCAAGAGCCGTGCCGTCGGGCGACCAGGACGGTACGTCCGCATTCCAATCACCGTCGGTGAGGCGTCGTACTGCCTTCGTCTCCAGATCGACGGTGTGCAGGTGGCGACGGAAGGTGCCGAGCCAACCGGCGCCGTCCACCTTGTATCCGAGTCGGTCGGTGACGATGGGCGCATTCGGATCGGTGGAGTCCGAACGTGAGATCACAGCGGCGAATGCAATGGCATTTCCGTCCGGGCTCCAGACCGGTGCGCCGGCACCGAGGGGGAGTGATGCTGCTGTGGTGAGGGTTTCGGCCTCGCCGCCGGCGAGCGGGATCAGGTGCAGCTGCGCGGAGTCGCCGACCTTGCGGAGGAAGGCAATCGAAGTTCCGTCCGGAGAGAACCGAGGTGCCGAATCGGCGGGCCCCGCAGTGAGGCGGCGAGCCTGGGAATCGCGGGACACTGCCCAGAGAGATGTAGTTGCCTTTCCGGCAACAATTTCCGAGCGAACGAAGACGACCACGGTGCCGTCGGGCGAGATTGCGGTTTCAGTGGGTGTGACCACGCGGTGGAGGTCGTCGAGAACAAATGGACGGTCAGTCATGTAGATCCTTCGAATCGGAGAAATAGATGCAGACGTAAAGCTTTGTCTTCCGGCTTATTTCAGAACTCGGATGCCTGGGCCCGCCAGGGTTCCACCAATCGGCGCGTACAGGGACGTCGCACCGTTGAAGAACATGAAGTTCGGCGATGTGGATACCGGAACGACGTCAGAAGAGGTGAACAGCGCCTGTTCCGCTTCCTTCCACACCGAGCAGGATTCCTGCCCGGGCAGAACCGAGGCCTTCGCAGCCAGTTCGGTGTACTCGGGATTGTCGATCGATGCGAAGTTGACGCCCGCCGGAGGGGTCGGGCCGGAGAAGTACGGAACGAAGATGCTGGGAGTGTCACTCTGGACGGTCAGACCGATCGAGATCGACCAGGATGTCAGGTCCTTTGCCGCGAACGTATTGGAGATGATGAAATTGTTGTCACCACCGCGAAGCTCTACCTTCGCGCCGAGTTCCTGCCACTGCTTCATCGCGTATTCTGCTGCTGCAGAAGTGGTATCGCGGTAGTTGGCAAAGATGACCGTCAATTGCAGCGATTGACCGTCCTTGGTCAGAACGCCGTCGGATCCGGGCTTCCAGCCGGCGTCGGCGAGGGTCTTCTTCGCCGCGGCCATGTCGAACTTCGGAACTACACCGGTGACACTGTCGTAGTCACATGCCCGCGGATCGACAACGGCCAATGCCGTAGCGCGCGAACCCTTGCCACCGGTGTTGATGTCCGTGTAGTCGTCGAGATCGATTGCCTGCACGAGCGCGCTGCGCACCGCTTCGTCCTTGGTGGGAAGAGCAGAATTGTGGTTGAAGATGAACTGCCCGCTCAAGGTGTTCGACGTCATCGATTCCAGGCCGGACGCTTCCACACGTTCGATATCCGCACCGGCCACCGGTGCTGCGTTCACCGTTCCGGTGAGGACCAGGTTCGCCGTCGTCGCCGCGTCCGTCACGATCTTGATCGTGACGGCCTTGGGTACTCCGAGGGTGTCCGATGTGGTTTCGCCGTTCGGTCCCCAGTTGTATCCGTCGCGGCGTTCGAGCGTCACGTGATCGTTTGCCACTACTTCGGTGATCTTGAACAGGCCGGTTCCGTTGCTGCTGCCGCGAACACTGGCGGGGTCGTCGAGTGCTGCCTGGCATGCCAGTTTGAGAGCACCGATGCGCTCGAGCAGGAAGGGCGCAGGTTCCGCCGTCTTGATCGTGAGCTCGTCGCCATCGGCGGTTGCTACTGCAGTTTCGGGTACCGACGCTCCCAGCCACGGCGAGCCGTTCGTCTTGTCGACGACCCAGTTGATGTTGTTCGCGGCTGTCTGGGCAGTGAACGTCGTGCCGTCTTCACACGTGATCCCTTTTTTGAGGGTGAAGTTCAGCGAAGTTCCGTTCTCGCTCCATTTTTCGGCCAGATACGAGCCCGCTGCACGGGTTTTGGGGTCGATGGCCAACAACGAGTCGTTGGTATAGCTGTTGATTGCCTGCGTGGCAGTCAGGTTGGTGATCAGGGGATGAAGGTTGCCGGGGTCGGTGTTCACGATCGTCGTGAAACTCCCGTCCTTGGCGTAGTCCCCGGAGGTCCCGCCGCCAGGATCAGAGGTGCTTCCGCACGAGGCAACCGTGAGAACGCCGATCGTGACCAGAGCCGCGGTGGGCACTGAGCGAGCTTTCATCTGATGCACCTTTTGATCGAAGGATGTCGTTGATCAATGCTGCGCGAGGGACGTGGCCCAGGTCTCGTTGAATCGACTCATGCTGAGCACCTGAATCTGTCGGATCGTCACAATGGATGGTCGTCGTTTCTCACGGAAGTGTGGTTCGGCTACCGTCGGGGTGTGCGCTCAGAATCTCGTCGATCAGATATCCAGACCTTCCATGTCATGGATGTATGGAAGGCCGCGACCGAACGTCAGCGGACGCACGGTGACGTTCTGACGTTGGCTGCAGGTCAACCGTCGACCCCCGCGCCGGCACCGGTGCTACGTGCGACGCGCGAGATCCTCGGCACCGAACTACTCGGGTATACCGAGACTTTCGGGATCCTGCCGCTACGCGAAGCTATTGCGCGCTACCACAGCGAGCGATCGGGAATAGCCGTCGACGCCGAAGACGTGGTGGTGACGACAGGTTCGTCCGGGGCGTTCACCTTGCTTTTCCTGGCCGCGTTCGACGAGGGCGACACCGTGGTGGTCGCTCGCCCCGGATATCCCGCCTACCGCAACACCCTTGCCGCTCTCGGCTGCAACGTCGTCGAACTCGACTGCGGGCCGGCAACCCGATACCAGCCGACGGTGGACATGCTCGAGGCCTTGCCGTCGCCGCCTGCCGGTCTGATCGTCGCCAGCCCGGCAAATCCGACGGGCACGGTGATCTCGCCCGAGGAGCTCGCTGCGTTGGCGACGTGGTGCGAGCAGCACGGCACCCTCCTGATCTCGGACGAGATCTACCACGGCATCGGATACGGCGATCAGCACACGTCGAGCGCCTGGGAGACCTCACGCGAATCCGTTGTGATCGGCTCGGTGTCCAAGTACTTCTCGATGACGGGTTGGCGGCTCGGGTGGATGTTGGTGCCGACGTACTTGCGGCGCCCGCTGCAGCGACTCGCGTCGAACATGACGGTGTGTCCGCCCGCGATCTCTCAGTACGCCGCCATCGAGGCGTTCTCGGACGAGGCGAAGGTCGAGTTGGACGGGCACGTTCAGCGGTACGCCGTCAATCGTGAACTGCTGTTGACCGGGTTGCCGAAACTGGGCATCACCGAGCTGGCTCCCGCCGACGGTGCGTTCTACGTCTACGCGGATATCGGCCATCTGTGTGGCGACGAGGGCGCTACCGCGTGGTGTGCCCGGTTGCTGACAGATACCGGGGTCGCGTTGGCACCCGGAATCGATTTCGACACTGTCCACGGAAACCGGATGGTCAGACTTTCGTTCGCGGGCGCGACAGCCGACATCCAGGAGGCGCTGACCCGCCTCGAGAAGTGGCTCGGGTAACAAACAGCAGGGTCTTCGAGCTGTTTCGCCATGCGGAGGTGCCCTCTGCTGGCACGATGTCGTGGTGTCTTCTGCAGCTACGCCCAAGGGTGAACGACGTCGCCAAGCTCTGGTGGCGTCCGCTGCTGAACTTTTGCTGGAGGGCGGGTTCGACGCCGTTCGTCACCGAGCGGTGGCAACCAGGGCCGACCTTCCTCTGGCTTCGACGACCTATTACTTCGACTCACTCGACGATCTGATCGCGTGTGCCGTCGAGCTCAACGGCAACGCCGACATGGAAGCGATGCGCGCCAGAGTGGCTGCGGTGACCCAACGTCGGCGGGGCGCGGAATCAACCGTCGAACTTTTGGTCGAGCTGCTGCTCGGAGACGAAGAGAAGCGGCCGGAGAGCCGCGAACGATTGATCTCGCGCTACGAACGATTTGTGGCGTGTGCCCGTCATCCCGCGCTTCGTGACGTGCAGTTGCGCCTACGCGCCCAGCTCGACGACCTTTTGACCGATGCGCTTCGACGCTCGGGCCGAACGGCTCCCGAGGGGCAATTGCGCCGTCTTGTCGCGATGGTCGACGGCGCGATGATCACGGCGCTCGGGGAGTACGACCCGGACCCACGCGGGTTGGCCAGAGGAATGCTCTTGGAATCGATCGACGTGATGGCGCCGCCGGTCGTCTAGCTCGGGGGTGACAGCTGCTCTAGCTCGGGGGTGACAGCTGCTCTAGCTCGGGGGTAACAGCACTGCTCGGCCACCGTTAGACTGAGGCCTCGTGAGCCGCATCCCGAATGTCCTTGCCAACCGATACGCCAGCCCGGAGCTTGTTGCTCTGTGGTCTCCCGAGTACAAGATCGTGCTCGAGCGTCAATTGTGGGTGGCGGTGTTGCGTGCGCAGGCAGAGCTGGGCATCGACATTCCGGCCGACGCCATCGACGACTACGAGCGTGTCATCGACAACGTCGACCTGGCGTCCATCGCGGACCGCGAGCGGGTCACCCGCCACGACGTGAAGGCACGCATCGAGGAATTCAATGCACTCGCCGGACACGAGCAGGTCCACAAGGGCATGACCAGCCGTGACCTCACCGAGAACGTCGAGCAGCTGCAGATCGTGCGTTCTCTCGAACACGTCTACAACCACGGTATCGCCGTCGCCGCCCGTCTGGGTGAGCGCGCTGCCGAGTACTCGTCCATCGTGATGGCCGGCCGCTCGCACAACGTCGCAGCTCAGGCCACCACCTTGGGCAAGCGTTTCGCTTCTGCGGCCGACGAGCTTCTCGTTGCACTGACACGTCTGCGTCAGCTGATCGATCGCTACCCGCTGCGTGGGATCAAGGGCCCGATGGGTACCGCTCAGGACATGCTCGACCTGCTCGACGGCGATGCGGCCAAGCTCGAGCAGCTCGAAGCGAAGGTCGCGGAGCACCTCGGATTCGCCCACGTACTGACCAGCGTCGGCCAGGTGTACCCGCGTTCCCTCGACCACGACGTCATCTCCGCGCTCGTCCAGGTCGGCGCGGGCCCGTCGTCGTTTGCACACACGATCCGCCTGATGGCCGGCCATGAGCTGGTCACCGAAGGCTTCCAGCCCGGCCAGGTCGGCAGCTCGGCGATGCCGCACAAGATGAACACCCGCTCGTGCGAGCGAGTCAACGGACTTCAGGTGATCCTGCGCGGCTACGGCTCCATGGCAGCCGAGCTTGCGGGTGCACAGTGGAACGAAGGCGACGTCTTCTGCTCCGTCGTGCGTCGCGTCGCTCTCCCGGACGCGTTCTTCGCGATCGACGGCATGTTCGAGACCTTCCTGACCGTGCTGATCGAGATGGGCGCGTACCCGGCCGTCATCGAGAAGGAACTGACGCGCTACCTGCCGTTCCTCGCCACGACCCGCGTTCTCATGGCAGCGGTGCGCGCGGGCGTCGGACGCGAGACCGCCCACGAGGCGATCAAGGAGAACGCCGTCGCAGTTGCGCTGGCGATGCGTGAGGAAGGCAAGGAGCCCGACCTGCTCGATCGCCTTGCCGCCGACGACCGTTTGCCGCTCGACCGCGCCGCACTCGACGAGGCTCTGGCCGACAAGGCGGCCTTTGTCGGCGCCGCGTCTGCTCAGGTCGACGCCGTTGTCGCCGAGGTGCAGAAGCTTGTCGACGCCAACCCCGAAGCTGCGGCGTATGCGCCGTCGCCGATTCTGTAAGGGCTACGCCCCCGTGCGCCTTTTCGGTAGTCACCACTACCGAAAAGGCGCACCGGGTCGAAGAGCATGAACTGCATCTTCTGTTCCATCATCGCCGGTGAGGCCGAGGCCAGCGTCGTCTACGACGACGCGAATGTCCTTGCCTTCATGGATATTCGGCCGTTCACATCCGGCCATCTCCTGGTCGTGCCGAAGCGCCACGCCAGTGGATTGTCCACGCTCGATTCCGACGACGGTGCCAGGATCTTTTCCGTCGCACAGAAGATCGCCGCAGCGATGCGTACCGGACCTCTCCCCGTCGACGGAGTGAATCTGCATCTCTCTGACGGAGCTGTTGCGGGGCAGGAAGTCTTCCATGTTCATCTGCACGTCATTCCGCGAAATCGCGGCGACGGCTTCGGCCTGCGTGCGCTACCTCGCACGCCCAATCGGGCAATTCTCGACAGCACGGCTGCCGTCATTCGCGGTGCACTGAACTAGCGGCACCGGCCACTTTCAGGGACTGCCGATCAGTTCGACAACGGAGTCCAGAAGGACACTGCGCCAGCACAACCAGTCGTGGCCGCCGTCGAAGATCCGATACGACACTTGCGCTCCGGCAGCCTTCAACGCCTGTGCGACCGCTGCGCTGTGCCCTACCATGTCGGACTCGTGCCTACCTACTTCGAGGACAACGCGTAAACCGTCCGGTACGCCATCGCGCTCGATGCGTGCGGCGATGTCTCCACCCGGCGGACCGTCCTCGCCGCGCTTCAAGCCTGTCGGCCACCAGAATGAACCGGACCCGCTGGCGACCAGCGCGAAGTGTTCGGGGAATTCGAGTGCTGCGAACATCGAGGCCAGGCCGCCGAAACTCTGCCCTGACACCACCGTTCGCGTTCGATCAGACGAGAAGGGTGCGACGGCGCGCACCTGCGGAAGTAGTTCGTCGACGACTGCACTCCAGTAGTCGCGGTTGCACGGCAATTCCTTCGAACGACGTTGATTGTCAACGGAATCAATGGCCAGCAGAACGCAGGACTTCAGTTTGCCGGTCTGGACTGCACGATCGAAGGCGGCACCTGCTGGCATGACCTCGGCCCAGTGGCGCCCGTCGAGAAGTATCACGAGCGGCCGTTCTTCGAGCGGTGTCAATCCGTCGTCCACGGTCTCGTAGATCCACACCGGCCGCTCGACGTCCAACGTCGAACTGGCCCAGGTGAGCTGTATCGACTTCCTGAAAACTGGAGCATCCCAACCGAACTGGACCGGCGCCGAGGGCATCTCGGCGACGGAACGCCTTGTGTCCACGCCTGCGGAGAGCGGATTGAGTGGGTCGGCAATTCGGTGTTCGAGCAACCCCAACCAGCGGGTGCGGCGGGTCGTGTCTTCCTTGCCTGCTCCCGGATAGTCGAATTCGTCGACTACGGACTTCGGCGCCGGGATGATGCTGTAACTGCTGCGCCAGGTGTTCGAGACTTCGGCGGCGTAGAACCACACCGGACTCTCGCCGATCCGTTGCATCACGCTGAGTTGTTCCGCGTGATGGTCGGTCAACGAGTTTGCGTCGAGGTAGACGCGGTCGACTTCCGTCTCCTCGGGCTGTCGCCAGAGGAAAGTTACTCGAACTGTATGTGTGTCAACACTTTCGATGATCGGCGTGCCTTGTCGCACTATCCGGTTCCAGAAGGTGTCGATGTCGGGCGAGGCCGCGAGGGAAGCGGACAATTCTGTCACCGCCTGAGTTAGCATGAGCACAGCCTAACCTAATTTCATGGGCTTTTGAATTCGAGGAGTGGTCCGCCAGTGGGCGTCACAATGAAAAAATCGCGCGCCTTGAAGGTGCTCTCCGCAGTCTTGGTGGCAGGGTTCGCTCTCGCCGGATGTAGTTCTGCGGATGCCGATTCCGGTGCTGATTCGGCTGCATCGCAGGGTAATTGGCCCCGCACGGTGGAAACGCCGAAGGGGCCGGTGGAGATCACGTCGAAGCCGGAGAGGATCGTCTCGACCAGTGTGACGCTGACGGGCACGCTGTTGTCGATCGACGCTCCGGTGGTGGCTACCGCATCGACGGGACCGAACACCGACGTATCGGATGCGCAGGGGTTGTTCACACAGTGGGGCGACATTGCTCGAGAACGCGGACTCGCAGTGCTGCCGATGGGCGGCGCGAACGCAGAATCCGTTCTGGCCCAGAACCCGGACCTCATCGTCGTCTCGGCGACCGGAGGTGACTCCGTCGTCGATCTGTACGAACAGTTCACGGCCATCGCTCCGACAATCGTGGTGGACTACGGCGGAAGTAGTTGGCAGGAAGTGGCCGCCGTGCTTGGTGAAGCGACAGGTCTCGAAGACAACGCAGCGGCCACGGTCGCGAAATTCGACAGCGCAGTAGAGGCAGCGAAGGCCAAGATCACACTTCCCCCGCAGCCGACCACCGCGCTCGTCTACTACGAGGACGGCAGCGGCGCCAATATCTGGACGCACGAGTCCGGGCAGGCGAAGTTGCTCACGGCGATGGGTTTCACGGTCGCCGACATTCCCGAGTCTGCGAAGAGCAGTGAATCCATGGGCAAGCGCAAGGACATCATTCAGGTCTCGGCCGAGAACCTCTACGACGGTATCGCGGGCAACACCCTGATCTTGGTCAGCGCCGACGACGGTGCGGTGAAAGCGGTCGAGGCACTTCCCCTGTTGGCGCAGCATCCGGCAATTCGTGATCACCATGTCTATGCCGTGGGGCTCGATACCTTCCGTCTCGACTACTACAGCGCAACCAACATGGTGAACCGGTTGGTCGAGCAGTTCGGCTGATCCATAAGTGCTAGTGCTTTCACCCCGAACTAGTCCTTTGGTTGTAGCCGAGAATCGAACATTCCCTTCACGTTCGTCGAATGTGGGACCAAGTGGTGCGCGCATGCCACCATGAACGTCAATCATCGGATGCGGAATGGGGAGTGGATGTTCGACTCGGCTGGTCAGAATGTCTCGGGGCAAGCCCTGGCATCGCGAGGGTGGGGACGTTTCAACCTGAACAACCCGGCCACGGCGGCCGTGATCGTCGGCCTGCTGAGTGTGCCGTGGGTGTTCGGTCTCGCCAGTCTCAAGACTGAACCCGAGACGAGCAATCGAGTGCTGAGCGATCCGGGAACCGTCGTCGGCATCATGGGTTTCCTGACGGTGTTGACCGTGGTGGCGTGTGCGCGCCGGCGGTACCCGATCGCGTACTACCTCCTGACGTTGGCAGGATCCGGCGGATTGATGCTCTTCCTCGGCAGTCGATCGCTGGGGGCCACGCCGCTTTTCTGGTTCGCGATCATGGCAGTGTCCATCCGGGTGAGCGGCATGCGCCTGGTCGGACTGCTGGTCCTCGGAATGGCGATGGACGTGATCTTGGCGATGTATCTCACCGAGCGGGACGGGCTGACGGTCGCAGAGGTTCAGGTGGGGGAGTTGCCCCACCTGTTCCTCGAGCCGGCGGCAAACACCGTCACGAGTTTTCTGGTCGTCGCCGCCATGGGAAAGATCGTCGCGCGTCTGCGAAAGCAAGCAGTGGAGAACAGTCAGGCGGTAGCGGATCTGCACCGGGACCGCGAACGCAAGATCGCGAATGCCGTTGTCGCCGAACGGCAGGACATGGCACGTGAGTTGCACGACGTCGCGGCTCACCACATGACCGGCATGATCATCCAGGCCCGTGCCGCCGACAAGTTCTTCTCGAGCAATCCCGAACAAGCGCAAGCCCTCCTGGGCGGCGTCATCGAGCAGGGGCAGCGGGCCCTCAACAGCTTGCGGCAGATCGTGGGGATCCTCCGTCTGGGTGAGGAAGACCCCGATTTCCCGACGCCCATGGTCTCCGACATCGACGAGTTGGTGGACGACTGCAGGCGCACCATCTCGTCGATCTCGCTCGAGAAGGTCGGCCGCTTCGACGACCTGGACAGCGGAGTCCAGTTGACGTGCTACCGCATCGTCCAGGAGGCGTTGTCGAACGTCCTTCGCCATGCGCCGGGTAGCGAGTCCAAGGTATGTCTGAGCCGAGAAGCCGGTGCGGTGAGAGTCCGGGTGATCAATACGCTCGGGAATGCTCGTCCGTCCTCCGACGGGCAAAACCTCGGAATTGTGGGAATGCGCGAACGCGCGACACTCATGGGTGGTCAACTGGACGCCGGACCGAATTCGGAAGGTGAGTGGGCTGTGCAGGCACTGGTGCCGGTGAACGGGAGGATCAACGCATGATCGACGTCCTTATTGCAGACGACCAGCAGGTGGTACGGCAGGGGTTCGAACTGTTTCTCTCCGGCCACCCCGAGATTCGCGTCGTCGGGCATGCCAAGACGGGAGTCGAGGCGTACGAGCAGGTGCGTGCACTGCGTCCGGACGTCGTACTGATGGATATCCGAATGCCTCACGGTGACGGATTGACCGCGACCAGGGAGGTCCTTGCCGAGTTTCCGGCGACCCGCGTCGTCGTGATCACCACGTTCGATCTCGACGAGTACGTTTTCGAGGCGCTCGACAGTGGCGCCGCAGGGTTCCTGCTCAAAGACGCCGATCCCGAGGAGCTCTCGTCGGCAGTGCTGACCGTGGCCGAGGGTGGCTCGGTGCTCTCTCCGAGATTGACGTCGAGACTGATCGTGGAGTTCGCGAGGCGCAAACCGGCACCGATGTCCACGGCGCGCTCCGGATCGGATCACGGTCTCAGCGCGCGTGAAATGGATGTGGTGCAGTTGCTGTCACAAGGCTTGGGAAACAACGACATCGCAGATTCCCTCAGCCTCGAGCAGAGCACGGTGAAGTCGCACATCAGCAACATCTGCAAGAAGCTGCAGGTGCGTACCCGTGTGCAGATCGTCATCTGGGCGTACCGAAACAACGTGATCGCCGTATCGCGCTGACGCACGGGACGCTGCGGCGCATCCGGCACGGCGCGGGCAGAGAAAGTCCACGTGCCCGGGTTCGACCCCTCGTCGAACCCGGGGCAGCTGGGTCGCTCAGCCCAGCAGTTTGGCTTTGAGCGTCATGACGGTCGCCGGACTCAGACCCAAGCCCTCGGTCAGGTAACGATCGACCGACCCGTAGGTCTGGTCCAACTGGGCGAGGCCGGCATCGAGATAGCTTGCCTCGACACCCAACAGGGGCTCCATGTTGACGGCCATCTGTTCGCCCAGGCTCGCCGCGATGCCCGCGCGCGTGGCCTTCATGCCTTCGGCTGTGTATTCGTTGGTCAGCAAGTAGTCATTCATGATCACCGAGCGGTCGACACCGGCGATGCTCAGCAGCAGAAAGGACGTCCAGCCGGTGCGGTCTTTACCTGCAGTGCAATGGAAGACCTGTGCGCCTTCGGTTTCCGCGAGGCCCGTGAGCAACTGTGCGAACCCGGCTCGCTCCGTCGCTCCGGTGACGAAGGCGCGGTTCATGTCCTGCATCATCGATCGTGAGTCCTCGGGGGACTTGATCTTCGCGACCATCTCGGCGATGTTCCCGGACAGGATCGGAATGTTCTCGTACGCAACCCCGTCGGGCAGGACATCCGGCTTGCTGGCGATCTCGGGTTCCGTGCGCAGATCGTAAACCTTTGTCAGTCCCAGCTTTTCGAGAATGCTCATGTCATCGCCCTTGGGCGTGATCGCGTTCGCGCGGTAGAAGACTCCCTTGTTCACGGGCAGACCGAGAGTTCCCGAGTATCCGGCGCCGGTGCCTGCGACGTCGCGGAAATTGTCGATCCCGGTCAGCCGCGGAGCATCTGGGGTTTGCTCGGCACTGCCGAAGTTGCTGGATCCGAAATCCAGTGAGCCGAACTGTGGAGCCGAGGGGGCAGGTCCGGCGTGCGCGATCGAGGCGCCGAAACCGGTGATGAGAACGCTGGTGGTCAACGCAATGGCCGCGGCAGACCGTAGCGAGCACGTGCGCGTGGATCGGGACATGTGTGAGCCCTTCGTCGAGCGGAGAGAGTGGCTGGTCGATGAGGTATCGCGAAGGCAAGGTAGCGAGTTCGCGTGTCCGATTCGAGAGGAATCTTGCTTTGCTCCCTCTCAGTGGGAGGCGTGCTGCTGTGAGCGTGAGTGACTCGGGAGGCGCAGTTCATTCCTCGAGACCTGTGTTTGTGTAAAGGTCCAGTGCCCTGATATTGGTTAGCCTCACCAAATCAATTCCGGAGCAGTCCGGTGCGTTCAGATGGAGTTCAACATGCGGGTTCAAGGTCTGTCGTGGTTTCGCCGCGCAGTGGTGATCGGCGCAGCAGCTGCGCTGGCGGTCGGCGTCGCCGGCTGCAGCAATTCCGAGGAGGCGTCGTCCGAATCGTCGACGACAGCCGCGAGCTCGCAGACCCGTGTCTTCGAGGCACAGAACGGATCCATCGAGATCCCGAGCGACCCGCAGCGGATCGTGGCCTGCGGATACGCAGTTCTGCCGTTGATTCAGGCGGGAGCGAACCTGGCAGCAGTATGTGAGTGGACCCGTGAACTCGGCAACATGGACGACAAGACCAAGGCCGCTTACGAAGCTCTGCCGAAGGTCGCGCCCGACGGCAACGTCTCCCAGCTCAACTACGAGGGAATCGTCGCTGCCGAGCCCGATCTGATCATCATGGGTGTTCCCGCTCGTGTCGAAAGCCAGCTGGACATGGCGCAGCTCAAGGCGGCCGCTCCCGTCGTCTTCCTGGGACCGACGGTTCCTGCTGATTGGCGAGTGCTGGGCGAGCAGTTCGCCGATGCCGCGAATGTCTCCGACACCTACGGCGAGTTCAAGGACGACTACGACGCCAAAACCGCCGAACTGGCCGCGAAGTACAAGGACAAGCTCGGCTCGTTGACCTTCGGCGGCGTGTGCAACGTCTGCAAGCCCGAGGCCGGCACCTTCTCACGCGAGTACGCGTCTTCGTACACGACCAATCTCTTCGACGGACTCGGACTGCAGTTCCCCGGCACCCCCGCAGACCCCGCCGACATCCACGTCGAACAGGTATCCATCGAGAAGATCGGCGAAAATCTCGGAAATGTCGACGTGATCGTCTACGGCCTCAACGCCGACGGCTCGATGTCTCCGCAGTTGCAGGAGCTGGTCAATTCCGAGCTGTGGAAGGAATTGCCCGCAGTGAAGGCCGGCAACGTCGTCCAGGTCCAGCATTCGTTGGCCGCGACCTATCAGACGGCTCTTCTGACGCTGGATTCGATCGACGAGGGCCTGTCGAAGCTGCCCGCAAACCAGTAGTTCATCGACTGTGACGGTGGCCTCTCGCCTGCTGGCGAGGGGCCACCTGCATATCCGGATGAGCAGGGCGGACAGCTCTCCGAACGGCGAGGACGCTTACCTGTCCCGGCTACCGGGGTTCTGTACGAACTGCGAACGCCCGATAGGGTGACCGGGTGCGTCCTACACTTGATTCCTACACTCATCTGGCCGGTGGCAAGGTCCGTGACCTTTACACGATCGACGACGAGCATCTGCTGCTTGTCGCGAGTGATCGGATCTCGGCCTACGACCACGTGCTCAGCACGCCGATCCCGGACAAGGGTCGCGTGCTCACCGCGATGAGCGTGTTCTTCTTCAACGTCCTCGGTGGCACCAACCACCTGGCCGGCGAGCCCGACGACGATCGCATCCCGGAAGAGGTTCTCGGCCGCGCTCTCGTGGTGCGCTCCCTCGACATGGTTCCCGTCGAATGCGTCGTTCGTGGCTTCCTCACCGGCTCCGGCCTGGTCGACTACAACAACACCGGCGCAGTGTGCGGCGTCGCGTTGCCCGAGGGCCTCGTCGAGGCGTCGCGGCTGCCCGACCCCATCTTCACCCCGGCGTCCAAGGCAGCTCTCGGGGATCACGACGAGAACATCAGCTTCGATCAGGTAGTGGAGAAGGTCGGCCAGAAGCTGGCAGTGCAGCTTCGCGAGGACACTCTCGACGTTTATGCCCGCGCCTCCAACTTCGCGGCCGATCGCGGAATCATCCTTGCGGACACCAAGCTCGAATTCGGTCTCGACTCCGGTGGAAACCTCGTGCTCGCCGACGAGGTGCTCACCCCCGACTCGTCGCGCTACTGGCCTCTCGAAGGCTACGAAGCGGGCAAGGTGCAGCCCAGTTTCGACAAGCAGTTCGTGCGCGACTGGCTCACGAGCCCCGAATCCGGCTGGGACCGTAGCTCGGACACGACACCGCCGCCGTTGCCGCAGGAGATCGTCGACGCGACTCGGGCGCGCTACATCGAGGCGTACGAGCGCATTTCCGGTCTGTCCTTCGACGATTGGGTCGGTCCCAGCGCATGAGCCTGATCCCGCCGGTCGCAAAGAAGGTCCCCGCCGAACGTACCCATCACGGACACACGTTCGTCGATGACTACGAGTGGCTGCGGGACAAGGACAACGCCGAGGTAGTCGCATACCTCGAAGCCGAAAACGCGTACACCGACGAGCAGACGGCCGCGCTCGAGCCGTTGCGCGAGAAGATCTTCCAGGAGATCAAGTCGCGGACGCAGGAAACCGACATGTCGGTGCCCACTCGCATGGGTAAGTGGTGGTACTACTCGCGCAGCGTGGAAGGCAAGTCGTACACCGTCCAGTGCCGGTGCCCCATCGCCGGTGAAGACGACTGGACTCCGCCCAACCTGACGCCCGGCGTCGAGCTGGCCGGCGAGCAGATCCTCATGGACGGCAACGTCGAAGCCGAAGGGCACGAGTTCTTTTCGCTCGGCGCGTTCTCCATCAGCGAGGACGGCACGTTGCTTGCGTACTCGGTGGACATCGTCGGCGACGAGCGGTACACCTTGCGGTTCAAGAACCTCGAGACCGGTGAGATGCTCGCCGACGAGATTCCCGATACCGCGCCTGGCGCCACCTGGGCGATCGACCACAGTCACGTCTTCTACATGACGGTCGACGATTCCTGGCGTCCGGACACCGTGTGGCGTCACAAGCTGGGAACGCCGCAGAGTCAAGATGTTTCGGTGTTCCACGAGCCCGACGAGCGGTACTGGGTTTCGGTGGGGTCTACCCGCAGTGAGAAGTACCTGATGATCTGGGTCGGTTCCAAGGTGACCAGCGAAGGCTGGATGCTGGAATCGGCGAACCCGGAAGGTGACTTCCGCGTCATCATCCCGCGTCGCGAGGGCGTCGAGTACGGCGCTGAACACGCAGTGATCGGGGGAGAGGACCGCTTCCTGATCCTCCACAACGACGTCGTGGACGGAGTCAAGGCAGAGAACTTCGTGTTGGTGGAAGCTCCCGTGTCGGATCCGACGAACATGACGACGCTGATCGAGCACAGCGCAGACGTTCGTCTGGAAGAAGCCGAAGCCTTTGCCGGACACCTCGTCCTGAGCTACCGCCGCGAGGCGCTCACTCGGGTTGCCGTGTGGCCGTTGACGGATGACGGCTACGGTGAGCGTCACGAAATCGACTTCGACGAAGAACTCTTCAGCATCGGTATGGGGTCCAATCCGGAATGGGCGCAGCCCACCATCCGACTCGGCTTCACGTCGTTCATCACTCCCGGGCAGGTGTACGACTACTACGTCGCCAGTGGTGAACTGGCACTGCGTAAGTCGCAGCCTGTTCTCGGTGACTTCGATGCGAGTAATTACGAGCAGCGTCGCGACTGGGCAGTGGCCGACGACGGAACCCGCATTCCGCTCTCGATCGTGAGGCGCGTAGGTGCGCCGGAAGGTCCCGCGCCGCTGCTGTTGTACGGCTACGGTTCCTACGAGGCGAGCATCGACCCGTCGTTCTCGGTTGCCCGCTTGTCGTTGCTCGATCGCGGCGTCGTCTTCGTGGTCGCACACGTGCGCGGCGGCGGCGAGATGGGTCGTCACTGGTACGAAAACGGCAAGACGCTCACGAAGAAGAACACTTTCACCGATTTTGTCTCATGCGCAAAGCATTTGATCGACACCGGTGTCACCGCCGCTGATCGGATGGTTGCCGACGGCGGTAGTGCGGGTGGATTGCTGATGGGGGCTGTCGCCAATCTCGCTCCGGAACTGTTTGCCGGCATTCTCGCCAATGTTCCGTTTGTCGACCCGCTGACGTCGATTCTCGATCCGTCGCTACCGTTGACGGTCATCGAGTGGGACGAATGGGGAGATCCGCTGCACAACAAGGACGTCTACGACTACATGCGCTCGTACAGCCCGTACGAGAACGTGGAAGCCAAGGACTATCCCGCCATTCTTGCGATCACGAGCATCAACGACACCCGCGTTCTGTACGTGGAGCCGGCCAAGTGGGTCGCGAAACTGCGCGCCACGAAGACCGGTGATGCTCCGCTACTTCTCAAGACCGAGATGAGCGCCGGACACGGCGGTGTCAGCGGTCGGTACGAGAAGTGGAAAGAGGTCGCATTCGAGTTCGCCTGGGTTCTCGACACGGTTGGCGCAAACTAGATTCTGTGTCAATCAGGTTCTGCGGTAACGAACCTGAGGGCGCCCAGCGCGCCCGTACTCGGTCTCCCGGGTGAGCATGCCGTCGTCTGCCAGCTTTTCCAGGTAGCGCCAGGCCGTCACCCGGGACACGCCGACCGATGCTGCCACCTCTGCAGCGGTCACGGGTCCCTCAGAATCCCGGACAGACGCTGCGACGAGTCCGAGCGTTTGAGATGCAAAGCCTTTCGGCGCCGCTGCTCGATCGTCGGACGTTCGTAGTGCGGACATCGCGCGGTCGATGTCGTGTTGACTGACCGCAGACTCTCCAGCGGGAAGTGCTGCACGATATTCGAGGTAGCGCTCGAGCTTGTCGCGGAATGCTGCGAAAGTGAACGGCTTGAGAAGATAGAGGACGATCCCGCGAGCCACGGCGCTTCGGACCACCTCCAGATCGCGCGCCGAGGTAACCGCGATGATGTCCGGACTGGGCCGCAACCCGCCCAGGGCGGAGGCCACGTCGAGACCGCTGGCGTCGGGCAACCCGATGTCGAGCAGGACCAGGTCGATGGGCTGGTCGGTGGCATTGGCCGCCGTAACTGCACGCACGGCGGCGTTCCCGGAATGAACCACGCCGTGGACCACGAATTCCGGCACACGCTCGACGTAGGAACGGTGTGCCTGCGCGATCAACGGTTCGTCGTCGACTATCAGTACACGGATCATCTCGGTGCTTCCGCCTCGCGCAGCGGGATACGGACAACCAGCATGGAGCCCATCGCCGGCTCGCTGGTGAGCGTGCCGCCATGCCGTTTCACGACTTGAGAGACCAGTGCGAGACCGAGTCCGCGAGAGCCGGATTTTGTGGAGTAGCCACGGCCCTTGGCCTTTTCGAGTGCTTCGGGTGTCATTCCCGGGCCGCTGTCGGCGACGGCAACAACCATCATCGAATCCTCTTCCATTACCGTCACTTCCACCCACGGAGACTCGCTCGCGCGCGATGCGTCAATAGCATTGTCCACGAGATTGCCGACCAGCGTGACCAACTCGCGTGCATTGAGCGAAGGAACCGGACCGAGCGCGGTGTCTTCCGTGATGGTCAGGTCGACCCCGCGTTCGGTCGCTTCGCTCATTTTCCCGAGCAGTAGTGCGGCCAGCGCCGGCTCGTGGACCGCATTCATCAGACGATCGATCAGCTGTTGGGACACCCGCAATTCGTTGGTGGCGAAGGCCACTGCGTCCTCGTTTCGCCCCAACTCGACCATCGTGATGATCGTGTGCAGACGATTTGCGCTCTCGTGGGCTTGCGATCGAAGCGACTCGGCAAAACTACGTACCGAATCCAATTCCCCGAGTACGTTCTGAAGTTCGGTGTGATCGCGAATTGTCAGCACGGTGCCAATTCTGTTGCCTTCCCACTCAACCGGGTGTTGGTTGACCACCAGCACGCGCTTGTCGGTGAGGTGCACTTGATCCTTCGCGGGAGAGGCGTCGTCGACCCGCATGGTCGCGGGGATGGATGAAAGTGGCACGGGCCCGTCCGGTAGATCGAGGAGGCGACGTGCTTCGTCGTTGACGATGTCCACTCTCGCGTCTTTGCTTCGGCCTTGCCCGATCACCACCAAACCCTCACCGATGCTGTGCAGTACGGCGTCGTGGTGCTCGTACATGGTGCGCAGTTCGTCCGGAGCCATTCCCAGGGTCTGTCGCCTGATGCGTCGGCTCACCAGAAGTGAACTCAGGAGGGCGGCAAGAAGACCGCCGCCGGCAACGAACAGGATGACCGGAACGCTTTGGGCGAACTGCTTGCTGATCTGCTCGCGGGTGACACCGGCAGAAACCAGACCGACCAGGGTTCCGCCGGAATCGTAGACAGGAGTGACTGCGCGGATCGACGGCCCCAGCGACCCGGCGTACGTCTCCGTGAAGGTCACGCCGGCGAGTGCGCGGTCAATGTTTCCGTTGAACAGTTGACCGATCAGCTCCGGGCTCGTGTGGGTGAATCGAGTGCGATCCGGCGCCATCACCACGATGAAATCGACGCCGGTTGCCTGTCGTATTTTCTCGGTCTGTGGTTGCAGAATCGCGGTCGGGTCCGGGCTCGTCAGGGCGGCCGCCGTCGAATCCGACAGGGCGAGAGTCTGCGCTATCGAGCTCACCTGCCTGCGGATCGCGTCGTCGCTGTCTCGGCGTTCGTCGACAACTGCGAGCGCGGCCCCCACGCCGATGACCAGCGCCAACAACGCCAATTGCAGGAGCAGGATCTGCCTGGCGACGCTCATACGTCGGCCGGTCTTTCGTTCGACCATCGAGCGCCTCCTGAACGTAATGAACACAAACTTCCGGGCCCACCTGTTTGCAACAAGAATTCTCCACGACTCGAAGTGATCCCGATCACTTCACAGATATCCGATCCAAAGGACACCCCATGAGCAGCACGGCAACAGGGACAGTAGACGGTTCCCCACAGCCCGAGGGCACCAAGGCAAAGCGCGACAAGACGCATTGGCTCTACATGAGCGTCATCGTCGCGGTTATCGGCGGCATCCTCGTCGGTTGGCTCGCACCCGAGTTCGGTAAGTCCGTCGGTGTACTCGGCACGTTGTTCGTCAGCCTGATCAAGATGATGATCAGCCCGGTCATCTTCTGCACCATCGTGCTCGGCATCGGCTCGGTTCGAGCTGCTGCCAAGGTCGGCAAGGTCGGCGGCCTCGCACTCGCCTACTTCATCGGGATGTCCACCATCGCACTCGCGATCGGCCTGGGCGTCGGCAACCTGCTCAACCCGGGCAGCGGCCTGAACATCACGCCCAACGCGGCCTCCGTGGCCAAGCTTGCAGATCAGGCCCACAGCGCGGGCGGTACCTGGGACTTCATCGCGTCCATCATTCCGACGTCGATGCTGTCCTCCCTCACCGCCGGCAGCGTGCTGCAGACTCTGTTCGTCGCCCTTCTGGTCGGCTTCGCGATCCAGTCGCTCGGCAAGTCGGGTGAGCCGATTCTCAAGGCCGTCGGATACATCCAGAAGCTCGTGTTCAAGATCCTGACGATGATTCTCTGGCTCGCCCCGATCGGTGCTTTCGGCGCCATCGCCAGCGTCGTCGGCCAGACCGGTTTGAACGCCGTCGTCCAGCTCGGAACCCTGATGATCGGCTTCTACCTGACCTGCCTGATCTTCGTCTTCGGTGTTCTCGGAACGCTGCTGCGCGCCGTCACCGGATTCAACATCTTCAAGCTGGTCAAGTACTTGGCCCGTGAGTACCTGCTCATCTTCGCCACGTCGTCCTCCGAATCGGCACTGCCGCGTCTGATCGCCAAGATGGAGCACGTCGGCGTCGAGCGCACCACGGTGGGCATCGTCGTTCCCACCGGCTACTCGTTCAACCTCGACGGCACCGCGATCTACCTGACGATGGCCTCGATCTTCATCGCCGACGCCATGGGACAGCCGCTCGCCTTCGGTGAACAGCTCTCGCTGCTGGTGTTCATGATCATCGCCTCCAAGGGCGCTGCGGGAGTCAGCGGCGCCGGTCTGGCCACGCTGGCCGGTGGACTGCAGAGCCATCGCCCCGAGCTTCTCGACGGCGTCGGACTCATCGTCGGAATCGACCGCTTCATGTCGGAAGCGCGAGCGATCACCAACTTCTCGGGCAATGCGGTCGCGACTCTCCTGGTCGGCGCGTGGACCAAGACGATCGACAAGGAACGCGTCATCGAGGTGCTCGACGGGAAGATTCCGTTCAACGAAGCCACGATGCTCGACGACGAGGACGAAGAAGAGCAGCACAAACTCGAAACGGCTCCGACCGGCACCAAGCAGTCATTTGTGAGCCATCACTAGATACTTCCGCTCTGCTGAACGTTTGACCGCACAGCAGGCGCGGAACCCGATCTACGATCAGTGATCCTGGTCGTAACGATGAAAGAGACCGCCGCACTAACCGTGCGACGGTCTCTTTCTGTTCGTGGGTGCTATGTGTACCAGGTGGGTTCGGGAATCTCGCCGGTCAGAAAACGACTACCGACTTCACGGCGCTTGTACGCGAGCGGATCGTGAAGGGTATGCGTCCGGATGTTGCGCCAGTAGATATCCAGGCCGACATCGTTGGACGTGGCTCTGGCACCGGTCAGTTCGAAGATCTTGTTGCTGATCTCCAAGGAGACGTCGGCGGCGCGAAGTTTTGCGGCCGCAATGCGTACGGCGAGGTCGCCGCGAGCCTGCTCGGTGAGGTTTTCGCGAGCGTCGTGGAGCACGGCGTCGGCCTCACGGCTGACCTGATCCACGAAGGCCTCCGCCGCCCACAGCTTCGATTGCAAGTCGCCGTAGCCCTCACGGAGGTACCACTCGTCGGTTGCGATTTCGCGGTTGTCACCGCCGTACGGCCATGGACGCGTACGGGTTCGGGTGTACTCGGCCGCAGTGTCCAGTGCGCCACGGGCGATCCCGAGGTAGAAGTTCGCGAACACGATCTCGATCGCGGGGAAGTTCAGGGTGTTGTAGACCAGAGGTTGGAATTCCTTGTCGACAAAGCCTGCCGCACTTGCCCAGTCGACCTCGACGTCGTTGATCTCGACACTGCCCGAATCGGTGAGGCGCTGCCCGAGGTTGTCCCAATCGCCGCGGAAGACTATGCCGTCCTGAGCAGTCGGCACGATAGCGAACACATGCGTCGCAGTTCCGTCGATGATTCCTTCGAGCACCGTGAGGTCGGTGACTCGTCCGCCGGTGGAAAACGACTTCACACCGTTGAATACCAGGGTGTCTCCGCGATCCACGACGGTGAGGTCGGTGTCTCGAGGGTTCACCGCGCCGCCGAAGAAGAATCGGTTGCTCGTGTACAGCTCCTCGACAGCGGAGATCTGCGGATCGGTTCCGACCAATCTGGCTGCCCATGCCCACAGGTAGTGATACCCGAGCAGTTGCCCAATCGAGCCGTCGGCGCGCGCGATCTCCCGAACCACCTTGTAGGCGGTCTCCCATCGCTGCCCACCGCCGCCGAACTCGATCGGACCCAGCAGTGTCACCAGACCACTGTCCTTGAGCAGCTGGACTTCTCGGAACGGTGGTTCGCCGGCTCGGTCGCGGGCGAGCGCGTCGACGGCAAGGACGTTGCTCACCTCGCGAGCGCGGTCGATCCAGCCTTCGGATGTGTCGGGAACGCCGACGAAGACTTCGGTTTCACTGGTCACGGTCATGCCTGTACATCCTTTTCGGTCGGTGCAGTCCCGATGGCCCACACGTAAATCGGTTCGGTTCCGTTGATTTCGTAGTCGCCGACAACTTTGGATTTGAAGACGACCGGATTATGACTGGCCACGGTGCGCGCGTTGCGCCAGAACCGATCGAGATCGAGGTCGCGGCTCACTCCGGAAGCACCGAGTGCGTCGAAGATCTTGGCCGTGGCCGGAACGACGAGTCCGATCGAGGCGACTTGCCCTCGCCCCGAATCGATTTCGGCTGCGATGTTGGCGGCTTTCTCTTCCTCCGGCGAGCCGGAGAATGCGGCTTCGTATGCCCATTGGGACGACTGTGCTGCGTGCAGCGCCACGGCCTCGGCTGCAAAGGCAGCCGAGGACACCTCGCCGACAACTTGCTGGATCTGCGAATCCTGCGCGTATCTCGGAGCGTTGCCGTGACTGAAGGTTCGAGTACGAGAGGCGACTCGACGAGAGATCTCGGTTGTCGCAGCCTTGGCGATGCCGGCGAGAGTGGCGAGATGGAACAGTTGGTAGAACGCGGTCTGGTATTTGAAGCGCGTCGAGAAGTCGAAGATGTTCTCCGGCTGGACTATTGCGTTCTCGTAGACGGACGAGCCGGAGCCAGTCGTCTGCTGGCCGAACCCGTTCCAGTCGTCACTGTGTGTGACACCGGGTTGTCTCGCTTCGACTGCGGCGATCACGAATGCGCCGGTGTCGGTGCGCTGCGAGTACAGGTCGATCCAGTCGGCGAAAATGGAACCCGTGCTGTAGAACTTTGCCCCGTTCGCCAGGAAATGGTCGGCATCGGGTGCGGGCGAGACCTTGGTGTTGGCTTCGCCCAATGCAACGTCGCCGATTTCGGTCCACGCGTTGCCGACCAACTGTCCCTCCGCGAAGCGTCGGAGCCAGGTGTCGCGCTCAGGTCCGGGGTCGGCGACCAGTCGGTCTTCGACAAACGCGAAATGACCGCGCAGTGCCTGGGTGATGTTGGAATCGGCGCTCGACAACTCGACTAGTAACCGGATCAATTGCGGGATGCTCGCGCCGGATCCACCGTGTGTTGTCGGCACCCGAACGGCGCCGAAGCCTGCTTTCTTGAGTGCGTCGATCTGTTGGAAGGGAAGCACGTGATCGCGTTCGCGTTCGACGACGGCTTGTGCGATGTCCGCGAAGATCGGACGGAATTTTGCTGCCAGTGTTTCGTAGTCGACCTCACTCTTGATCGGATCTGCAGACCGGGAAACGGCATTCGGCGTCAGTGCGGTGGTCATGGGAAGAATGCAAGCTGTAATCACCAGGGGCGTCGATCCTTCATCGCGACCTGATTCGAAGTGTTGTCAGTCCGCGCAAATCTCGGTTCGATGGCCTGCCGGGCAGTTCTACCGGAATCGAGTGGTCAGTGCGATTGCTCGTGAAGGTGTTCTACGATCCATCCGTTCCATTCGACAGTTCCTCCGGAACCGCAATCGTGTCGGAACGGCTGCCCTGGAGAGCCGGGTCGAACGACCACGCGAAAGTCTCTCGCCTCCAATCGAAGATCGACAGTCGTATGTTCTCCGTCGACGCTCTCGGTGACACTCTCGAGTGCGTCCGTCGCGACGATGCCGGTAACGCGTCGGACTGCGTGTTCGGCGGCCTGAGCGGCCTGTGACAGTGCCGCTCGGCCGCGCAGGTGCAGCAGCTCCAATTCTCCGGCTTGGTATTTTTCGGCTGCATCGATCGCGGAGTTGCCGTCCAGTCGGCTGAAATAGACTGCGGCGGGCCACGCAATCATGTTGGCCGCGAATCGATCTCCGCCGATGTGACTGCATTCCCACACATCTGCGATCTGTGCCGCGTTCAGCGCCGACACGACCGGGCGACCGAGTTCCGCGCAGCACGCATCCTTCTTTCCATGTGTGCAGACCGCGAAGAGCGGTTCCGTGCGGGAGCGGCCGAAGTCGGGTTCCACTCCGGTGGCCATCGATTCGAACGGCAGTACCGACAGGTCCTCGTATCGGTCGACCGACCCTTCCCGCATCCACTGACGTGTGCCGTCCGTCCAGGCGAGTACGCACATCGGGGTGAGGACTCGGCGGTTGCGGGGCCGCCGGATCACCACGAGGCGAATACGACCCTGCGCTGCGTAGATTTTTTCGGTGAGTGCGACTGGGAGAACGTCGTCAGGAGCGGACGCCGGCCAGGGGCCGGGGTGCTCGATCAACACCCACAGATGTGTCATTCCGGCGCGACCGACCATCGGTTCGCCGGCGGTCGACGACTGCCGTGTACAGGCGTGACGGCGTCGACTGGTTTGCGGATTGGCGACAAATTCCGGAAAGCACTGCATAGATGCCTTCCCCAGGACACCGTCGCTGCAGGTGTGGCAGGGAAGGGAAGACATGATGAGGCTCCAGTCTCGTAGGTTAGGCTCACCAGACTATTGGATGGTGAATCCTTTGCTCAGCCGTGGTGAATACGCGTGGCTGTGACGGTCGAAAGCAGTCGGTAACAGGAGTGTTGGGAATGAAACGCAGTAACTCGCGGGCGAAGTACGTGCTGGGTGGTTTTGTCCTCGCCGCCATCGTGGCAACGACAACGGCGTGTGGCAGTGACGACAAGACGGATACCGACAGTCAGTCCGCCGACACCGTGCACGCGGTCACCCATGCCCGCGGAACCACGGACGTACCGATGGATCCGCAGAGAGTTGTCGTGCTCGAGCCGGTTCAGCTCGACACGTCGGTAGCGCTGGGCGTGATTCCCGTGGGCACCGCGGTCCTCAGCGAGACGACCGGTGTTCCGGCGTACCTCGGTGAGAAGGCCGCGGAGATCGAGATGGTCGGCACCGTCGCGGCGCCGAACCTCGAGAAGATCGTCGCACTGAGCCCGGACCTGATCATCGGAACGGAATCGCGGCACGGTGATCTGTACGAGCAACTCGCTGCCATCGCGCCGACCGTCTACATGGCGACCCAGACCGATCCGTGGCAGGACAACGTCCAGTTCGTCGCAGAGGCGTTGAACAAGACCGATCAGGCAGGCGAACTGCTCGGTGACTACACGGCACGCTGCGAGGAAGTGGCGAGCAAGCACAGCACCGAGGGCAAGACCGCTCAGCTCATCCGCCCACGCGACGACGTTCTGACGCTGTACGGACCCACGTCGTTTGCCGGAAGCACTCTCGAATGCGCGGGACTCACGATTCCCGCACGCGACTGGGAGAACTCGATCTCCGTCGACCTCTCCCCGGAATTCGTCTCCGGAGCCAACGCCGACCTCATCCTGGTCACCTCCGCGAAGCCGGCAGATGCCAGCACGATGCCGAAGGCCGTGGCGGACAACGCCGGATTCTTCCCGAACCCACATCTGGTCGACATGTCCTACTGGATCACGGGCGTCGGACCGCTCGGCGGCCTCACCGTTCTGGACGACCTCGATCGCATTCTCGGAGCATCGAAGTAGCAGTGGACGAGAAGTAGCAGTGGGCGAGAACTGGCAGTCGGCAAGAGTCGCTAAGTTGGACCTATGACAACTCCAGTACAGAACATCGCGATCAACACCCTCGGTGGCGTGCCCACCTCGTTGGGTGAATACGACGGCCGTGCCGTGCTCGTGGTCAACGTGGCATCCAAGTGTGGACTGACCCCGCAGTACTCGGCGCTCGAGAAGCTGGCCAGCGAGTACGCCGATCGCGGTCTGACCGTGATCGGCATCCCGTGCAACCAGTTCATGGGGCAGGAACCGGGTACCGCCGAAGAGATCGAGACGTTCTGCTCCACTACCTACGGCGTCACGTTCCCGCTCCTCGAGAAGATCGAGGTGAACGGCGAGAACCAGCATCCGCTGTACGCCGAACTCACCAAGGCTGCCGACGCCGAAGGCGCTGCGGGCGACATCCAGTGGAACTTCGAGAAGTTCTTGATCGGACCGGACGGCACCGTCGTCAACCGCTTCCGTCCGCGGACCGAACCTGACGCTCCCGAGGTTGTCGCCGCCATCGAAGCCGCGCTTCCCAAGAATTAGTAGCTGCGCTTCCGAAGAATTAGTAGCTGTGCTGAAAACTGCCGCCGGATGATCATCCGGCGGCAGTGTGCTGTTCACCCACAGCTGCCAGTATCGGAGTATGTCCGCAGAACTGATCGTGTCGGTATCCGGAATCAGAGACGAGACATGTTATCTCGCTGCCGGATTCGCAGACGAGATGGACGCTCGAGGTGTCCGCCTGTCGCTCCTGGTGGCGCCGCGACTGAAGGACAAATACCGACTGGCCGACGACGCGGTGACGACGGCCTGGCTGCGTGAGCGTCGTGAGCACGGCGACGCCATCGTTCTGCACGGCTACGACCAGGCCGCGACCAAGCGTCGTCGAGCCGAGTTCGCCACTCTGTCGAAGCACGAAGCAAAACTGCGACTACTCGCTGCGGATCGGGTTCTCGAGCATGCAGGTCTTAGGACCCGGGTGTTCGCACCGCCGCGCTGGGTGGCGTCGCCTGGTGCCATGTCGGTGTTGCCGGAGACCGGCTTTCGGACGGTGGCAGGCCTCGGCGCAGTACACGATCTGACCCGTGGAACCTTGCAGCGGGGAAGGGTTTTCGGTGTCGGCGAGGGCTTCAAGGCCGAGCCGTGGTGGTGTCGCGCATTGGTTCTCGGAGCCGGGCGCGCCGCCAAGCGTGGGGGACTGGTCAGATTGTCGATTACTGCCAAGCAGTTGGGAAACGAGGGCCCACGTCAGGCTGTTCTCGACGCTGTGGACCTCGCGCTTTTTCATGAGGCCACCTCGCAGGTATACCGATGGAACTCCCCGTCGCAGGAACTCGGCGCTGCCTGAATTCGGTCATTGGCAACTATTTGATAGCTGCGAGATGGTGTCGTGTGTCCGGGTTGCCCGAGCAGGCAGACTCTTCGCATTTATCCCGTTCCTTGCAGGCAGTAGGGCCGATTAGGTCAAAGTCGCATAAAGTGGACGTTGAATTCGAGTATGGCGTCGCCCAACCTTTTCGCTGCTACAGTGCGTGCAGTTAATCTGCCGCTAGTAGACGAAGTTGAGGTTCACCATGCGCGCACGAGGGTTCTCCAAGTCGGCCGAGGGTCTTGTCGCTCTGGCTGTGGGCGCAGTCGTCTGTGCTGCAATCGTCCCGGCAGTTGCGTCTGCCGCTCCGACCGGCGTGGTTCACACGCTGCCGACGGGCGGTGTCGACGGCGGTGCGAGCGAAGGCACCCGCACCGCAACTGTCGACGACGAAGGTGAGCAACTCACACTGCGGCTTCACAAGATGAATCTGCGGGGATCCGACTTCTCGATGGCCGTACAGGAAAGCGGCGGCGAGCTGACCGATGTGGTGATCCCGGCGCCCCGTTCGTACATCGGCAGTGTGGAAGGGCATCCGGACGCAATCGTCTCGGCCATCGTCGACTCCGCCGGAACACTGCGCGGGCAGGTGATTTTCGATCGTGGTGCTTCGATCGAGTTCGTGGGATCCGACGTGGTCGGTCGCAGCACGGCGCCGATCGACGCAAAACCCAAGTGGCCGACCGCCTCTATCGCGTCGGCCTCGGCCGCAAGCGTCGGCAAGACGGTGAAGCAGTTCGTGGTGGGATTGGATCTCAGTGGCGAGTGGTACTCCGCGCACGGCGCAGGCAGTCCCGCCGTCGCTCTGGATCGGGCCGAGGAATCAATGGCCCGAACCGCTGCCATCTGGATCAGAGACGTCGGAATTCGGCCGATCCTGGGTCGGGTTGTCCTTCGCGCCGATGCCGCGAGTGACCCGTATTCGAGCAGTTGTGAAAACCTCGACCAGTCGGAAGGTCTGTGGTCCGATCAGGTCGGCACGAGCGTCGACCAGGCGACTGTCGTCTGCGCTTCCGGTGGCGGAAATGCCTACTACTCGAGGTTCGAACTCGATCACAGCTACGCGCAGGTCGGTGCCGAGCCCGTTGGCAACTTCAGCCGCGTTCTCCGCCACGAGTTGGGCCACAACTTCTACGCCGACGACTATCACGGCGGCGGCGCCGAGGGATCGACCATCATGAACGGCAACGACCTCTCGCGCTTCGACGGCACCGAATTTGCTGCCATCGTCGATGCCGCGGACGTGGCCTCGGATCGACTCGACGACGTCGGTCGGTACACCGCAAGCCCGATTCCGCCGTACGCCGCACTCGACACCGCGCAGGTCCGCTCAGGTGGCGCAGTCACCGTCGACGCCGTCGCGAATGATCATGACAGCAACGGAGATTCGATCAAGGTAACCGGGGTCGAGGCGACGTCACTTCTCGGTGGCACCGTAAAGCTCGAAAACGGCGAAGTGGTGTTCGAGGCCGGAACGAAGACAGGCACCGACAGGATTCTCTACACACTCACCGACGAAGCCGGTGGGACGAGCACCGGCTGGATCATCGTCGATGTGAGTGCGTGAGGACTGAATCAGGCGACTTCGACGCTCGACTCCTCACCGAGAACTCGGAACTCGGTACCGTCGGCAGCCATTTCCGAGTAGCGACCGTAGAAGATGCCTGTGGCTTCGTCGCGGATGATCGCTTGATGGATGGGAACCGCGACGCGCGGCGCTACCGCGCGGAGGTAGTCGATGGCCTCCGAGATCTTGAGCCACGGTGCGGCGGCGGGAAGGGCAAGAACGTCGACCTTCTGTTCGGGGACGTAGAGGGAATCGCCGGGATGCATGAACTGCGCCGGGTTGGTGGCGTCGCCGAGGAGGAACGCGGTGTTGTCGATCATCGGTAGGTCCGGATGGATGATCGCGTGCTCTCCGCCGGTTCCGGTCACCTCGACGTCGCCGATGCTGAACCGGTCGCCCGGCCGGACTCCCGTCCAGCGCCCACCGAGCTTCTCAGCCGTCTGCGGATCGCTGTACAGCACCGCGTCGGGGTTTGCTTCGGCCAGTTCGGGCAGCCGCGCCGGGTCGGCGTGATCGGGGTGTTGATGTGTCACGAGGATGGCGTCGAGGCCGGTGATGCCTTCGAATCCGTGCGAGAAGTTGCCGGGATCGAAGAGGATTTTCGATCCGTTCAACTCCACGAGCACACAGGAATGGCCAAAATGTGTCAGTCGCATGATTTCGAGTATGCGCCGCCCTGGAGTGACTCGCAGGCGGGTTTCGCGGGTGTTGGCCGTCACGCCCCGATCACTCGATGCGAACCATCTCGGGTGCGCCCGGTAAACTGGCCATCACCCGAGCGTTTCACTCCGGGTTCGCGCACTAGTACCGAGGAGCAGCACGTGGCCCGTGTCGTCGTCGAAGTCATGCCCAAGGCCGAGATTCTCGACCCCCAGGGACAGGCAAT
The DNA here is from genome assembly GCF_009707305.1 of Rhodococcus sp. AQ5-07. Classification (NCBI taxonomy): domain Bacteria; kingdom Bacillati; phylum Actinomycetota; class Actinomycetes; order Mycobacteriales; family Nocardiaceae; genus Rhodococcus; species Rhodococcus sp. AQ5-07. Next base: position 5,916,092 of record NZ_CP046099.1, read on the forward strand.
TGTCGGGGCACTGTCTCGCCTGGGCTTTGCAGGAGTATCCGATGTCCGTCAGGGCAAGCGGTTCGAGTTGGAGATCGACGGCAGTGTCGAAGACGCCGAACTCGAGAAGATCGCCGAAGGCCTGCTGGCCAACACGGTGATCGAGGATTGGACCGTCAGGCGAGTCGAGGCATGAGCGCACGTATCGGGGTTATCACGTTCCCGGGCACGCTCGACGACATCGATGCTGCTCGGGCCATCAACCTGGCCGGCGGTGAAGCTGTCGAACTCTGGCACGGCGACGCAGACCTCAAGGGTGTCGACGCGGTTGTCGTTCCCGGCGGATTCTCCTACGGCGACTACCTTCGTTGCGGCGCGATCGCACGTTTTGCTCCCGCGATGGGCAAGGTTGTCGAAGCAGCCAAGGGCGGCATGCCGGTCCTGGGCATCTGCAACGGTTTCCAGATCCTCTGCGAAGCAGGTTTGCTCCCCGGTGCCCTGACCCGTAACCAGGGTCTGCACTTCATCTGCCGCGACGAGTGGTTGACGGTCGAAGCCAACAACACGGCTTGGTCCTCGCGTTACGAGGCCGGCGCCCAGATCCTCATCCCGCTCAAGTCGGGTGAAGGTCGCTTCCAGGCTTCCGAAAATGTTCTCGACGAACTCGAGGGTGAAGGCCGCGTCGTCTTCCGCTACTCGGAGGAGAACCCCAACGGTTCGCAGCGTCGTATCGCCGGTATCTCTTCGGTCAACGGCCGCGTCGTCGGTTTGATGCCGCACCCCGAGCACGCCACCGAGGCTCTCACCGGACCGAGTGACGACGGACTCGGCTTGTTCTACTCGGCACTCGACGCGATCGTCACTGCCTGATCGCCTGCTGATTTTCACCACCGAACGCCGACCGGAAATCCGGTCGGCGTTCAGTCGTTTGTGGGGGCGTCCCGGTTCTCGGGTTACTGGCTGTAGGAACTGAGGAAGTTGCCGAGACGCTCGAGGGCGGTCGCGAGGTCGTCGGTGTTCGGCAGAGTCACCAACCGAAAGTGGTCGGGTTCGATCCAGTTGAACGCGCGGCCGTGACTGACCAGAATCTTTTCCGATTCCAGTAGATCGAGAACGAACCTCTCGTCGTCGACGATGCCGAACTTGTCGACGTCGAGCTTCGGGAACAGGTACAGCGCGCCGTCGGCCTGCTGACAGCTGATCCCGTCGATGCTGTTGAGCGTGCTGTGCGCGAGATCGCGCTGTGCTGTCAGTCGACCTTGCGGGAGCAGGAGGTCCTCGATGGACTGGCGTCCGCCGAGTGCGGTCTGGATCGCGTGCTGCGCCGGCACATTGGCACACATTCGCATGTTGGCCAGCAGTTTGATGCCTTCGATGAAACTCGACGCCCGCTCGAGTGGTCCGGTGATGGCCAGCCATCCGGCTCGGAACCCGCAGACGCGGTAGGCCTTGGACAGCCCCGAGTATGTCAGACACAAAACGTCTCGCCCGGTCATCGACGCAAGGTTTGTCATGGATCGGCCGTCGTAGACGATCTTCTCGTAGATCTCGTCGGCGAAGAGCATCAGGTCATGCTTGCGGGCAATGTCGACGAAGCGTTGCAGCACCTCCGTCGAGTAGACGGCGCCCGTCGGATTGTTGGGATTGATGACGACAATCCCTCGGGTGCGCGGAGAGATCCGGGCTTCCAGATCGTCGAAGTCCGGTGCCCAGCCCTGGCTTTCATCGGTGAGGTAGTGAACCGGCGTGCCGCCGGCAAGTGAAACCGAAGCCGTCCACAAGGGGTAGTCGGGAGCGGGAATCAGGATCTCGTCCTCGGGATTGCAGAGCGCCTGCATCGTCAGCGTGATCAGTTCGGAGACGCCGTTTCCGAGATAGATCTCGTCGACGGTGACGTCGGTGATACCCCGCGTCTGGTAGTACTGGACCACCGCGGTGCGCGCCGAATACAGTCCGCGAGAATCGCAATATCCCTGGGCGGTAGGGAGATTGCGGATCATGGCCATCATGATTTCGTCCGGTGCTTCGAATCCGAAGGGGGCCGGATTACCGACGTTGAGTCGCAGGATCGTGTGTCCCTGATCCTCGAGTTCTTCGGTCTTGTCGAGAATTCGCCCTCTGATGTCGTACCTGACATTCTCGAGCTTGCGGGCCTGATCGATGGGTGTGTTCACGCGGTTACGTACCTCTCCGGTTCGGGTGGGCGAGTTGTGTTTCAGATGAGAAGGGCGCCTCAGGGTTCGGTCTGGAAACGGACATTGATTCGCGATAGCGCTAGCGGCGAGAGGAGAGTAGCGCTACTATGATTCGACATGTCCAATGATAGCAGTTCGAGGATTGTCGCAGCCTTGCGCGAATGGATCGCGACGGCACCTCCAGGCGCGAAGCTTCCGTCCACTCGGTCGCTCGTGAGCCTGCACGGGGCGAGCCCGGTCACCGTGCAGAAGGCGCTGCGAACGCTGGTATCTCAGGGGGTTGTGGAGGCTCGTCCCGGTGTGGGGACCTTCGTACGCGCCGCACGCGTCGTGCGACCCAACGATTACGGGTGGCAGACCGCGGCGCTCGGATCGCCGAACTATCGTCTGCAGCTTCCTATTGCGCTGCAGTCCACCTCCAACGACGTGATCGCGCTGCATTCCGGCTATCCGGCCCGAGAGCTCTTGCCGGAAGGTCTGGTTCGTGCAGCCTTCACCAGGGCGACGCGAACCGACGCCGTGTTCAATCGGCCCCTCGCCGCCGGGCTTCCGGAACTGCAGTCCTGGTTTGCCTCCGAATTGGGTTCCGCAACTCCCGCCGGGATCACTCCGCCCGGGCCGAACGACGTGGTTGTACTTCCCGGCAGTCAGGGTGGGCTTGCGACGTCCTTCCGTGCGCTGGTGGGGGAGGGGCGTCCGTTGCTCATGGAATCGCCGACCTACTGGGGTGCGATCCTGGCTGCCGCGCAGGCCGGTGTGACGGTCATTCCGATCTCCAGCGGCGCCAACGGTCCTGATCCTGAAGAGCTTTCGCGTGCATTCGAACAGACCGGTGCCCGTGCGTTCTACGCGCAACCGAGCTTCGCGAGCCCGACGGGAGCGCTGTGGTCGCCGTCGTTGGCTGACAAGGTTCTCGACACCGTCCGTCGGCACGGCGCCTTCCTCATCGAGGACAGTTCGGCGCTCGACTTCGGAATCACCGCGGATCCCAGCCCCATCGCTGCACGCGACGACAGCGGACACGTCGTTTACCTTCGTGCACTGACCAAGAGCGTGTCGCCATCGGTGCGAGTTGCCGGATTGATCGCCCGAGGGCCGGCCTACGAGCGGATTCTTGCTGATACACAGGCGGATTCGATGTATGTCAGTGGGATGCTGCAAGCGGTAGCGCTCGACGTCGTGACCCAACCGGCCTGGCGTACGCACTTGCGCCGGCTTCGTCACCAACTCGAGGCCAGACGCGACCTCCTCGTGTCGAGTCTGCGCGAGCATGCGCCGGACGCTCACCTCGACGCTGTACCGCAAGGCGGACTCAACCTCTGGCTTCGGCTCCCGGACACCACGAATCTCGAACGTGTCGTGCAGGACTGCCGGTCGGCCGGCGTCATCGTCGGGGCCGGTGACGATTGGTTCCCGGCAGAACCGACCGGAAAGTTCCTGCGGCTCAACTACGCCGGACCGAACCCGGGTGAGTTCCCCGACGCCGCCCGCATCATCGGCCGAGCAATCACACAACATATGTAGAACTTCACCTCGCTGGTGGTTGACCTGAACTTCCGTTGAGGTTTTATCGTCGTGTCCATGAACAAACAAGCGATGCAGCCACCGGCCAATCAGCCGATCGGATTCTGGACAGCGCGCGCCGGTGAAGCGATTCGCGCGCGCACGCGCGGAGCGCTCGAAGCAATCGGCGTGACCCAGCCGGGGTGGTGGGTCCTGCACCAACTTTCGCTGCACCCTGAAGGGGTGGAGCGAGCTGTCCTCCTGCGAACGATCGGTCCGAACGAATCAACTGACGTGATCGACGCGGCCGTCGACTCTGCTCTCGACCTGGGCTGGGCGCGTGAAGACGAGTCTGTCCTTCTCCCTACTGATGCGGGCTCCCAGCAGTTCGATCGCGCCGCGCGGGTACAGCAGATGCTGCAGGAAGAGCGGATGCAGGGAATCAGCGAAGAAGAATTCGTCACCACCATCACGGTTCTGCAGCGAACCATCAAGAACGTGGGCGGCGACGCCTGTCACTGGTAGCCACCACTACCGCCGCCCGCTGTCTGGCAGGGCGGCCTCGATCAACTCGACGGCACGAGATACACCGCCCGCCGCTGCGAGTTCTTTTGCCAACTCTGCACTGCGTCGGCGGAACTCGTCCGAGCTCACCCGGGTCAGCGCCTCACGAAGCTCTACTGGCGTGACGGTAGCGCCGTCGACGCGTACTGCGACACCGGCGTCGACGAGCGAGTCGGCGTTGCCGAACTGATCGACGGCTTGCGGCACCGCGATCATGGGCGTGCCGGTCACGAGTCCCTCGCTGGATCCGCCCATACCCGCGTGGGTCACGAACGCGTCGGCCTGCTGCAGAATCGCGAACTGCGGTACCCATCGGTGTATTTCGACGTTGTCGGGCAGTGGTCCGAGATCCGAGATCTGCACCTGCTTTCCGATCTGGAGGACGACGTGCCAGCCGTCCATCGGGCCGAAAGCCTCGACGCAGGTGCGATAGAAATCCGGATGATCGGTGAAGGCTGAACCCAGCGAAATCAACACAAGCTTGCGTTCGGGATCCGGGTTCACCCAGGGTTGATTGCTCGGTTCGAGTGCGGGGCCGACGAACGTGTAGACGTCGCGGTTCACGCGATCGGCGTTGGGCTGCATCGATTCTGCGATCAGCACGATTGCACGGGGTGGGCGTCCGGTGAACTCACGCGGATCGACCTCGACGCCTTCGGCGCGGAAGAACCGGGCCTCCCGATCGAGCAGGTCGACGCCTCTCGGATCGGAACGAATCTCGTCGTACATCGGTGCGGCGTCGGCTTCGTAGCCGTCCCAGGCAACATACGTCGGCGACAACTGGATGATGGGAACGTTCCACTGCTGAGCCAGTATTCGCGCGGGGATCCCGGCGATGTCGTAGAGAAAGAGGTCGGGACGGTCGTCGTCGTAGATTTGGCGCAGCTGCGGCAGCATCGCCTCGTAGTCGTCCTGGAAAATCGTCAACTGATCGATGAGATCCCCATCCCAACTCTTCTCCGGTTCGGCGCCGTCAGGGGAAGGAACGAGGCTGGGCAGCGTGGAGACGTACGGTGCGAATTCGGCCCCGGTCGCCTCGATGACCTCGCGCATCGACTCGTCGTTGGCGTAGGTGACGCGGTGACCGGCTGCGACGAGACGCGCGATGATCGCCAGGCTCGGATTGACGTGGCCAGGTGCCGGAATGCTCACCATGGCGATATGTCTGCGGGTCATCGATCACTCCTGCCGTCTGACTGGGGTCGAACAACAACTGTTCTGGAACAACTCCGGATACCGGACCGAGACTATCCACCAGGATGGGTAACGGCATCTGATTTTTGCCGGGGAAGTACCGTGCGCACTCGAGTAGGACTACGCATCCGAGTGCCGGGATGGGCGAGCAGACTTCGAAGCATGAGCACACCGACAACACCTTCGAAGACCACTGCAGCCTTCTATCTGCAGGCCGGAATAGCCTTTGCCGTCAGTTTTGTCGGCACCCTCCTCGGAATTGCGTATCTTCCGATCGATGCGTGGCAACGCGGATTTCTCGGAATGTCCTTGCTGTTCTTGGTCACCAGTACGTTCACGTTGGCCAAGGTGATTCGTGATCAGCAGGAGGCGTCTACCGTCAGGGTTCGAGTGGACGAGGCTCGACTCGAGAAGTTGATCGCCGAGCACGATCCGTTCAAGGCAGCTGCCTGAGTCCCATCGGCACAGTGAGGACGAGCGTGCTGCCGAGCGGCTGCTCGTTGCGGCGGGCCGTCAGGTTGCCGCCATGCGCCAGCGCGAGGCTCCTCGCAATGGTCAGTCCCAAACCGGAGCCGTCGGATCGATCACCGCGATGGAAACGGTCGAAGACGGATTCGAGTTGGTCTGCGGGAATTCCGTCACCGGTATCGGTGACGGACACCGTGAGGTGATCACCTTCCCGTGCGAGTGTCACCTTCACCGAACCTCCGGTTGGAGTGTGCCGCAACGCGTTTTCGAGCAGGTTGGCGAGGATCTGTTCGATTCGTTGGCGATCGACCTCGGCCGTGACCGGTTGCGGAGGCAGGGCGGTTGTCAATTCGACTCCACGATCGGCAAAACGTGGCCCCGCTGCTGCCGTTGCGCTGCAGACGATGTCGTCGAGATTCTCGGTCCGGCGATCGAGTTCGAGAGCGTGTTCGTCGGCAGCGGAGACGTCCGCCAGATCGCACGACAGCCGACGCAGACGTTCGAGTTGATCGCGCATCACCGACCACGACGAAGGATCTGTCGGCACAACTCCGTCCTCGATGCCGTCCACGTACGCAGCCAAAGTCGATACCGGAGTGCGCAATTCGTGAGCAAGGTCGGCAAGCAGTCGTTTGCGGACCCGATCCGAATGATCAAGGCGTGCAGCCATGTCGGCGAATGCCGTTTCGAGACGCGTGAAATCGGCATCTACGTCGGACCTGCCGATAGTCACGTCGAAGTTCCCGTCGGCGACGCTTTGCGCCGCCTCTGCCAGCATGGTGATCGGTGCCGTGACGCGTCGGACGATGTAGACCGCGGCGATGCCTGCGCCCACCAGCGCGACCGCGATCCCGCACAACAGAGCAATGGTCATGGTCTGAGCGAATGCTTCTTCGGTGTGGGTACGGACATTCGAGTCTTCGATGCCGGCCATCATGAGGTGGTTGTGAAAGAGCGGGGCAGCGACGGCGATGGCAACGGCGGCGATGACGAGGCAGGCGACGAACAGGACGGCGAGCTGCGCGAGCAGTAGTTTTCCGCGTAGCCCGAGTCTTTTCATGACGACCGCGTTCATGACGACCGTGTTCATGACGACCTCAGGGAGTATCCGACGCCCCTGACGGTTCTGATGAACCGCGGATCGGTCGCGTCGTCGCCGAGTTTGCGGCGTAATGCACGGACATGGACGTCGACGATGTGCTGGTCCCCGAACCAGGGCGACCCCCACACCGAGGCGATGATCTCGGCCCGACTCCAGGCTGCGTCGGGTCGGGATGCGAGCGCGGACAACAGGGTGAACTCGGTGGGGGTCAGATCGACCAGGTTGTCGTCGACACGGACCGTGCGGGCCAGGACGTCGATGTCGAGTCCGGGAGGCGTTGGCAGCACTTTCGGCAGCAAACTCGACGCGCGTGGCCGTCTGAGCAGAGCTTTCACTCGCGCAACCAACTCGCGGGGGCCGAAGGGTTTGACCACGTAGTCATCCGCGCCGGCCGCCAGACCCGTCACCTTGTCCGACTCTTCACCGCGGGCGGAGAGCATCAGGATGTACGCGTCCGAGAAGGTGCGGATTCGTCGGCAGACTTCCATGCCGTCGAAGGCCGGGAGCATCAGATCGAGCACGATCAGCGCGGGCTCGAATTCGCGCACCGAACGTACTGCGCTCGGCCCGTCGTGGGCGAGGCGCACGGTGAATCCTTCGCGTGTCAGATAGTTGGCGACAACCTTCGCGAGGGCAGTCTCGTCGTCGACGACAAGAACACGCCCCGGTTCCTCACCAGGTCGTAGTTCGGCGCTCATCAAACCGAGGTTAGTCGACTGCGTGTCTGCATTGCTGTCGTGTGGTGGTTTCCGCTCGACTGTGAAGATTCGATGAAGGAAGCCTGTTTGGGCCGGTTATCGGGCTTCGAGGCGGATTTTCGCCGGTAACGTGGCAACTGTGCATGTGCAGCATTGTTGTCAAATCAATTGTGGTGCAGTGCATATCGAACAGAATCAATTTTCGGGAGTGAAACATGTCTTTGACGGTCAGGAAGAGCGCCGCACGGTTCGTACCGGTTGTGGCAGCGGCAGCACTGTTGATTGCCGGATGCTCGGACAACTCCGGGGAGAGCGTCAACCATTCTTCCGAAACAACCAGCGTCGCAGCACAGTCGGAGATTCCTGCGGGTGTCAATGCTGCCGACATCGAGTTTCTCGAAGGGATGTACCCGCATCACGCGCAGGCATTGGACATGGCCGGAATGGTCGACGGTCGAACCGACAATGCCGAACTTCTCTCTCTTGCAGCGCAGATAGAGGCAGCGCAAGGCCCGGAAATGGCTCAGATGACGGAATTGCTGACGAAGTGGGGACGCCCCGATCCTTCGTCGAGTTCGATGGAGGGCATGGATGATTCGGCGCATGCGGGACACGGCGTCGGGATGGCCGAGATGCCGGGCATGATGTCGGCCGACGACATGACCGCCCTCACCGACGCCAGTGGCGCGGAGTTCGACAAGTTGTGGCTGACGATGATGATCGAGCACCACAAGGGTGCCATCACCATGTCCCAGACCGAACTCGACAACGGGCTCGATCCATCGGCGGAAAAGATGGCAGAAGCGATCATTGCCGGTCAGCAGGCGGAAATCACTCAGATGGAAGCGATGTTGAAGGAGAAATGAACGGTTGACCTCGGCCGCGTGACCTTGCTCGGTGGCCGAGTCGGGCATACGTTCGAGGCTGATGGTTTGACCGCTGCAGTGCCGAAATCACACGCGAGGGGATGACCGCCACATGGATCACAGTCAGATGGACCATAGCGAGACGGACCATAGCGCGATGGACCATGGCCAGATGGAGCACGGTGCACACGGTGGTCACGCGGATCATGTCGCACAGTTCCGGACGTTGTTCGCAGTCATGCTGGTAATCGCAGTTCCGGTTGTTGCGGCAGATGCGATGTTCGCTGATCTGGTCGGGTACACATTGCCGGAAAACGCTCTGGTGGAATGGATCTCACCGGTACTCGGCACCGTGATGTACTTCTGGGGAGGCAAGCCGTTCCTCACCGGCGCTGTCGCCGAAATACGTTCTCGGCAACCCGGAATGATGCTTCTGATCGCACTTGCCATCACCGTTGCCTTCTTCGCTTCTTGGGCTGCAAGTCTGCACTGGGTGGATCACACTCTTGATTTCTGGTGGGAGCTCGCGCTTCTGATCGTGATCATGTTGTTGGGTCACTGGATCGAGATGCGTTCGCTCAGTCAGACATCGAGCGCCTTGGATTCGCTTGCCGCTTTGCTGCCCGACGAGGCCGAACGGGTGGTGGGGGAGTCGGTGGAAACCGTGCCCACCGCAGCTCTGGCCACCGGCGACCTGGTGATAGTTCGTCCCGGCGCCCGCGTTCCCTCGGACGGAACGGTCGTCGAGGGAAGCGCCGACATGGACGAATCCATGATCACGGGCGAGTCGAAGACCGTCCGCCGGACTGTCGGAGATCAGGTGGTGGCCGGCACCGTAGCCACCGACTCGGCACTTCGGCTTCGAGTCACCGCTGTGGGAGAAGACACCGCGCTCGCCGGTATCCGGCGCCTGGTCGAACAGGCCCAGAACTCGTCGAGTCGTGCTCAGGTGTTGGCGGACAAGGCCGCTGCTCTGCTGTTCTGGTACGCACTGGGCGCGGCAGTGCTGACCGCGATCGCCTGGAGTATCTGGGGCACACCGGAGAGCGCAGTCACCCGGACGATCACCGTTCTGGTGATCGCCTGCCCGCACGCGCTCGGGTTGGCGATTCCGCTGGTCGTCTCCATCGCGACGGAACGAGCAGCTCGGGCTGGGATTCTGATCACCGACCGCATGGCCCTCGAGGCGATGCGCAACGTAGACACCGTTCTCTTCGACAAGACCGGCACTCTCACCAAGGGGGAGCCCGCAGTGGTCGGTGTGCGCGGCGTCGACGGGTACTCCGACGACGAAGTTCTCAGCGCAGCAGCTGCCGTCGAATTCGACAGCGAACATCCACTCGGGCGCGCCGTCGTCGCAGCAGCGCGGGAGTTGTCGCTCGAATTCACTTCGGGTTCCGACTTTCAGGCGCACAACGGAATCGGGGTTGCTGCGGACGTCGGCGGCGCACGCGTCGGTGTCGGCGGACCGGGGATGTTGAGATCGGTCGGGGCCACAGCGATCCCGGGGACCGAAGAGTGGCTCAGTGACGGGTCGACGGTCCTGCATGTAGTGCGTGACGAGAAGGTAATCGGCGCATTGGCATTGGCCGACGAGATTCGCCCGGAATCAGCATTGGCCGTCGACGCCCTCCACGCTCGCGGTGTTCGAGTGGCCATGGTCACCGGAGACGCGGAGGCCGTGGCTCATTCGGTCGCCCGCAGACTCGGAATTGACGAGGTCTTCGCCGAGGTGCTTCCTCAGGACAAGGGAGCGCAGGTATCTCGGCTTCAGGCTGCGGGCCACCGCGTGGCGATGGTCGGTGACGGGGTCAACGATGCGCCGGCACTCGCCCAGGCGGATGTGGGTATCGCGATCGGTGCCGGAACCGACGTGGCGATCGCATCGGCGGGAGTTGTTCTGGCCAGCGATGATCCGCGTTCGGTGAGCTCGGTCATCGAGCTGTCCCGCGCCACCTACCGCAAGATGGTTCAGAACCTCTGGTGGGCAGCGGGATACAACGCGATCTCGGTTCCCCTCGCTGCGGGAGTACTGGCGCCCGTCGGGTTTGTGCTGCCGATGGAGGTCGGAGCAATCCTGATGTCGGTATCCACTGTGGTCGTTGCCGCGAATGCCCAGTTGCTGCGACGCTTGGACTTGCGGCAACCACCGGTGACCGCGTTCGAGTCGAGAGTGCTCACACCGCAGTAGTGAGCGGAGGAAGGCGGACTACTGTCGGCTCAGGAACGGAACGAGCGCACGCAGCACAGCTTCGGAGTCCGCGACTGCGCTCGCGTGATCAGCCCCCTCGATCACAGTCAAGGCACTGTCCGGGATCAGCGACGCTAGATGCTCGGTATCCGGCAGGCGCTCGCGATCTCTCGATCCGACGAACAACAACGCCGGTGTGGCGATCCGTTGAAGCTCGGCGTCGTCGATGCCCTGCTCCTTCTCGGCCCGGCGCATGTAGGCCGCGAGTGCGAGGGCATCGTTGATTCGAAAGGCCGTCGCAGTCTGTGGATCCACCGGTTTGCCGCGCCTCGCGCCCCAACCGGTCAGAAACCCCTCGATACCGCCGCTTTCGAGTGCGTCGATGCAGCCTGGGAAGAACAATGCGTCGAACGCCCCCGTCATCGGCCGGCTACTACCGCCCCCGACGGTCAGCGATCGCACCCGTTCGGAGTGCTCGACAGTCAGCGACATCACCGAGCGCCCGCCGAACGAGTATCCGAGGACGTGAGCCGGTTCGAACGGAGACTCCGTGTCGAGGATCTCCAGGAGGTCGCCGACCACCAGATCCATTGCATACGAATCGGAGTCGTGTGGTTTGTCACTGCGTCCGTGACCCCGCATGTCGACGAGGATCAGACGATACTGTTCCTGGAGCGCCTTGACGTACCCGAAGCCACGCCAGATGGAGCGCGACAACGCTGTGCCGTGCACCATCAACAGGGGTGGGCCATCGCCCACGATCTGATAGGCGATCCGCGCACCGTCCACCGGATTTCTCACGTCGTGCAACACCCGTCCAGTATGGGTGCCAGCTACTGCGCACACGAACTCGAGTAGTCGTCCGGAGCCATTCCGACGGATGCCGTGAACTTTCACGACCAGTCGAGCAATCAACTCGGCCTCCCTCAGAGCTACCGGTCACTGCCCGGCCGGGCAGTACCCACCGTTCCAAGCAGTGCATCGGTGAAGGGGTCTGCCGTGCTGACGCCTGCGGCTATGCCCCGAAGCAGAGCCTCGAAATCAGTGGCAACTACGGTGACCTCCTCGAACTCAGGCTCTCCCCCACGGACAACCTGACCGTCCGGTGCGAGCGCCAGGTACTCGTACCCATTGCGTACCGACAGCAGAACCGGGAGGTGAGTGGACCAGAAGGCGTTGATCGCCGCGCGCTCAGCCGGCCCGGAAGCGACCGCCAGGCTCTCGTGCCGGAACGCATTCCAAGGAAACGCCTCATCACTGACGCCGACTCCACCGGCATAGTTCTCCGCCGAGAGAAACCACACCTGGTCGTCGGAACTGGCAAGTACGGAGAACGAACTCGCCCACACGATGAGTTGATCACAAACGCCGACCAGCGGTTGCGGAACTGGGGCAGAGGCCGATCGAGTAGGTTCTTCGCGAACCCAACCTGCGATCGACAGCGCGGCGGTTGCGTCGAGGTGAAGGCACATCGCCCCACAGTAAGGCCAGACCGTCTCGCACCGATAGCGTCAACCGTCGGCCTACTCGGGATCGATGTCCTGAATACCATTCTCGTCCATGCTGATCCATCGCGTTATGCCGATGTCGCGCAGGAACGGCAGATCGTGACTCACCACCACCATGGCACCGCGGAAATCGGAAAGTGCCTGCGTGAGGTGAGCGAGACTCGGTAGGTCCAGGTTGTTTGTCGGCTCGTCGAGAAGAAGCAGCTGGGGCGCGGGTTCGGCCAGAAGGATCGTCGCTAACGCCGCGCGCAATCGTTCACCGCCGGAGAGCGCAGAAGCCAATACATCGGAATCCGTTCCCCGGAAAAGGAACCGTGCCAACTGCCCACGAATTTCCTCGGCTGTCGCGTGTGGCGCGGCCAAAGCGACGTTGTCCGCCACCGAGAGATTCTCGTCGAACACGTCGAGACGTTGGGGGAGCGCACGAGAGGCTACGAACGGAGTCGACGCAGCGAGTGCATCGAGCAATGTTGTCTTGCCGATTCCGTTGCGTCCCAGTAGCGCAATCCGCTCCGGCCCGGTGATCTGGAGCGATACCCCTTGGCCGCTCCGCAACGTAACCTCGGCGAGCCGCGCAACCTGCTGCCCCGGATGAACCTCTGTAGCAGGAAGGTCCAGGCGAATCTCGCGATCGTCTCGAAGGAGTTCCTCTGCCTCCGACAGGGCGGACTTGGCCTCGTCCACCTTCCCGATATGGTTGAGGGCCAGCTTTCCGGCCGAAACTTGGGCTTGGCGTTTTCGTTCCTGCGCGATAATCAGTGGCACCCGCTTGTTCTCGAACATCTTCTGCCCATAGCGTTTACGTCGGTCCAGTTTTGTTCGAGCGTCGATCAGCTCGCGGCTCTGCTTCGCCAGATCGGCCTTGGCGTCGCGAACAGTGGCGAGTGCGTTTTCCTGCTCAGCGGTCACGACCTCCTGGTAGTGCGAGTAGTTGCCGCCGAACACGCGTAGATCCCCCCGACGTAGTTCGACCGTGTACTCCGCGGTGTCGAGCAGTTCCCGGTCGTGGCTGACGATCAGTACGGTTCCCGGAAACTGTTGGACTGCAGCATGAACTCGTGATCGAGCGTCGCGGTCCAGGTTGTTGGTCGGCTCGTCGAGGAGTAGCACCTGCGGATTCTTCAGCAGTGTTGCGGTCAGGCCGAGTAGGACGGTCTCCCCGCCGGAGAGGGTGCCGACGGTTCGGCTCAATGCTGCGGTATCCGGAACTACCTTCTCGAGGCCGAGTCGATGCAAGGTGGAGAGAGCGCTCTCCTCGATATCCCAGTTGTTGTCCACGAGTGCAAAATCGGACTCGGATCCGTCGCCGGTTTCGATGCGGTGCAATGCGTTTCGTAGTTCGTGGATACCGAGGATGCCGTCCACCCGAACACTCGGATCGAGTGTGATGTCTTGGCGGAGGTAGCCGACCTCGCCGGAAGCGGTCACGGATCCGGATTCCGGTGAGAGCTCTCCCGCGATCAATCGCAGCAGAGTCGACTTTCCCGATCCGTTAAGTCCCACGAGACCGACACGGCCACTGGGGAATACAAAATTGGTGCGGGAAAAGACTGATTCGCCGTCCGGCCAGATGAAGGTGAGATCCGAGAGCGACAGAGAAGGATGGGATTGGGTCATGAGTACTCCAGAGGGTGCTTGGACTGTGCGCCCGGCTCAGCAATTGCTGATGGGTGCGAGTGCCTTCGCGTGATGAACCTCTAGAGGAGCAACGGCCCGTTTCCTGTTCTGTCGGGAATGATTCGTGTTCCAGGTTAGAACACTCGAGTGGTCCCCTGCAATCGAATTATTTTGTGCTGTCGGTCTCGTCAGTGTTCGGTGTTGAGATTTTCTGGTCCTCAGATTTTCGGGCCTTCGGACCGAAGATCGTCGACCTTCGACATCGCTTCGCGGAGTTCCGTGAGCCATTGTTCGCTGTGCTTGCCCGCCAACCGGACTGTCCACATGAGAGCGTCCGCTCGCGAGCGAGCAACTCCCGCGTCCACCAAGGTGTCGAGAACCTTGCGTTCGGGCTGACGCAGTCGTGTCATCACCGGAACTGCGAGATGTGTGAACAGGACGGTCTTTTCGTCCAGGCGTACACCCCAGGCGACCTTGCGTCCGTAGCGAGCCTCGGCCTCGTCGGCGATGCGCATCCGGTCGGCGCGCGTGGTTTCGCGAAAGCGCGAGATCCTTCCGTCCGCGGCGGCCTCGCCACCGTCGACTGCCGGGAGTTCACCGATCACGACGATTTCTTCGCGGTCGACCTGGACGTCGGCGGTCCCGGTGAACCAGTCATCTGGAAGTCGACCGGCAAACCAGTCGGACGCATCACTCGCGTCGGGAACCGATGCCTGTTGCCAACCTCCTGGACGGCCGAACCTGCGGTCGCCGGAGCTTTGTGAGTTCTTCATGGCGTTCTCCTCGGAAAGCTGGTGGAGCATGACGTGCGTTTATTGCACTGATTACATGATTACACCGATAGTCGAACCGGCGCCACAAATTCGGGCATGATCGGAGTCGTGCGCCTTTCACACGCTCGTCAGAGCTTCCGAACTTTCCGTCGTCCCGTGGCTGCCGTGGCTCTGGGGGTATTGGCCGCAGGATCGGTAGTTGCCTGCAGTTCTGGCCCTGACCAGCCGAAATCAGTGGCAGAGGAGTTCGCCTCCGCGCTCACGTCGGATGACGTGCAAGCGGCGGCAGCCCTGACCACCGATCCGGCGGCGGCCTCGACTGCGATTTCGGCTCTGATCGACGGGCTGGGCAAGGACGAGGGAACATTCACCGTCTCCGACGCCACCGAGTCCGGTGATTCTGCGGGGACGTTCACACTCGATGCGGCGTGGAAGTTCGGTGAAGGTCAGGACTGGAACTACTCGACGCAGGGAAACGCGTCGAAAAGCGGGGACAACTGGCTGATCCAGTGGGATCCGGCGCTGCTGGCTCCGGACCTGACCGCCTCGACCACGCTGCGCTACACGCCCACGACCGGTGCGCCGCCGTCCGTGCTGGACGCAGCAGGCCAGCCGATCATGGAGCAGCAGGTGGTGACGCTGGTCAATCTCGATTCCGCTGCGGTTCCTCCGGTGGACACGGCAGCCGTGGCCGCCCTGCTCTCGCCCGTCGCACCGACGATCACGGCGGCATCGCTCAGCGGCGACCTTGCGTCGGCGAGCGGGAAGCCGGTCACCGCAATCACTTTGCGTGCCGAGGATCTTGCACCGATCGAGGAGCGGTTGGCGGCGATTCCCGGAGTGAGCTTGGCGCCGCAAGCGCGGTTGCTCTCGGTGGACAAAACTTTGGCGTCGCCGACGTTCAGTGGGCTGTCCGATCTGTGGCAGGAGGGGCAGGACAAATCCGCAGGCTGGGCGGTGCAGCAGGTGAAGCAGAACGGAACCGTCACCACCGTCGCCGGCCAAGACGGGCCGGTTGCTCCGAACATCGCGACCACCATTGACCGACCACTGCAACTCGCGGCCGAGAACGCGCTCGCCGGGGTGACGCAACAGGCGGCGATCGTAGCGCTACAGCCGTCGACCGGAGCGGTGTTGGCGGTGGCCCAGAATGCCCCCGCCGACGCACAGGGCCCCATTGCGTTGACCGGCCTGTACCCACCGGGGTCCACGTTCAAGACCGTGACGACCTCCGCGGCGCTGCAAGCCGGCGTCGCTACACCGGACACGGTTCTGGCGTGCCCGGGTACCGAGAACATCGAGGGCCGTCAGATCCCCAACGACGACGAGTTCGACCTCGGATCGGTTCCGCTGCACACCGCGTTCGCGAAGTCGTGCAACACCACCATGGCCAGGATGGCCGTCGGTCTGCCTGCCGATGCTCTACACAACGCGGCTCTGCAGTTCGGGCTTGGCGTCGACTACGTCACTCCGGGCCTCACGACGGTGACGGGCAACGTCCCCGATGCGAACACACCCGCCGAACGCGTCGAGTCCGCGATCGGACAGGGCACGGTAACCGCCACGCCTTTCGGGATGGCTCTCGTGGCGGCCTCGATCGCCAACGGGACGACACCCGCGCCGATGTTGGTCAAGGGACAGCCCGGCGTGGCAGATCAGACCGTGGCACCGGCTCCCACCGAGGTGACCGAACAGTTGCGGGTGATGATGCGCGAGACCGTCACAGGCGGTACGGCAACGTCGTTGCAGGACATTCCGGGGCTTCTGGGCAAGACCGGTACGGCCGAAACCGAAGGTGGTCCAGCACACGGGTGGTTTGTCGGAATCAAGGGAGATCTCGCATTTGCGGTGTTCATTGCCGGCGCGGACAGCTCTTCGCCTGCGGTGCAGGTAGCGGGTACTTTTCTGCGCTGAAACCTGTTTTCCGTTGCAGTTGGATCACGCCGTCGTAGCTCAACCGTGACACGTTCGTAGGCATCCCGTGCTTGTTACTCGTGTGACAGAAGTAAAGAGTTACATGCATGGGGCCCGGAGGACAGCACAACCGTCGTGGAAAATATGTCGTTGCTTCGATAACTGCTGTCGTTCTGACAGTGGCGCTCGCGTCATGTGTCATCGGTGGGGAGAAGAAAACCGACGCCGCTTCGGTGGTGGAAGACTTCGTCACCGCCCTCAACAACCACGACGCCGAAGCTGCTGCGGCGCTCACGTCGTACCCCAACGCAGCCCGCCCCTCGATCCAGCAGATGTTCGACGGACTGGCCGCCAAGTCCACCGACTTCGACGTCGCTCAGGTCATGGATCTGGGTAGCGACTCCGGACTCTTCACCCTCGACGCGTCCTGGAACTTCGGCGAAGGCAAGGACTGGAGCTACCAGTCGCAGGGCGAGGTTCGCGATCTTTCCGTCGGCTGGCGGGTGTCCTGGGACCCGTCAGTCCTGGTTCCCGACCTCGGAAACGGGCGCACCGTCTCGTACACCCGCACCGACGCAGCGCCCCCGAAGGTGGTCGACAGCACGGGCACCCTGCTCATGAACGAGCAGACCATCAACGCGATCACTCTCGACCCGGCGACCATGCCGGACCCCGTCGACACCACTCGTCGCCTCGCCGCAGTTCTCGAGCCCGTCGCACCGTTGGTGACCTCGGAGTCGATGCTGGCCGACCTCGCGGCCAACCCGGGCAAGCCCGTCACCGCCGTACTGCTCCGCGATCCCGACTACGCGTACCTGGAAAGCGATTTTGCGATCCCCGGCGTCGTCGTGGTCAAGACACCCAAGCTGATCGCCTCCGATCGTCGTATCAACTCGCCGCTCCTGGACCCGCTGCGGACCGTGTGGCAGGCCAATCGCGACGCCACCGCCGGTTGGGCGGTCAACCTGGTGGAGTCCAACGGATTCCCGATCAAACAAGCCGGCTTCCAAGGACCTCCCGGCCCCGACGTCGCCGCAACCCTCGACTCGCACGCTCAACTCGCTGCAATCGAAGCCGTCGTCAGTGCAGGTACTCCCGCCGCCATCGTCGCGATCCGTCCGTCGGACGGCGCCATTCTGGCTGCAGCACAGAACAATCAGGCCATCGAACAGGGCCCGATCGCATTCACCGGGTTGCGCCCGGCCGGCGGCGCCCTCGATCTGGTTCGCCTCGCATCGTCGATGCAGAACGGCGTCGACCCCGGATCTGTGTCACCCGAACAGTTGGCCGACACCGGGCAGCAACTCGGGCTCGGCAACGGCTTCCACATTCAGGGACTCGATCAGCAGACGGCAGTACTTGCCGCGAACCGCCCCGGCGTGGACCAGGCGATGAACAACGTCATGGCCAACAAGACGTCCAACGACGCGGACGCGCCGACAGTGACACCGTTCGGAATGGCGATGCTCGCGGCATCGATCGCCCGCGGCAGTGCCCCGCTGCCGATGATGGTATTCGGACAACCGGCTACCGCCGACGTCACACCGACGGCATTGCCCGGCGACGTCAACAATCGTCTGCGCGACGCCATGCGAGGGGCCGGCGGACTGGCCGGGTACCCGGACATGATGGCGGCCGGTGCAGCGAGCGGTGACGATCGCTGGTTCTACGGATCGCGCGGAGACTTCGCGTTTGCAGTGTTCGTCGCAGACGCCGACGGCGGCGATCGAGCAATGCAGATGACGGACAAGCTCTTCCAGGAACTCGGCAAGCCTGCCGACAAGTAGTACCAGGCACCGCGGGTAGATTCCTGGTTCGTGAACCTGCTCGATTTCCTTTTCCTCGTCGTAGCGGGATTCTTCAGCGGTCTAGTCGGTTTTGTCACCGGTCTCGCATCGATCGTTTCGTATCCGGCGCTGCTGAGCGTCGGGCTCTCGCCGGTCAGCGCGAACATGACCAATACCGTCGCGTTGGTGGCCGTCGGCGTCGGCGCATTGGCGAACTCGTCCCGTGAAGTTGCCGACACGGGTCCGAAACTTGTTCGCTGGTCTCTCTATTCGGCTGCCGGCGGCATCATCGGTTCCCTGATTCTGTGGCTGGCACCGGAAGGTTCGTTCGAATCCGTCGTGCCGGCAATGGTTGTGTTCGCCTCGCTCGCGTTGCTACTGCAACCGAAGATTCGTGAGTTGTCCGGCGGCGGTGACCGTCCCGGAATCTACTCGGCCGCACTGTTTGCCGTCGCGGTCTACGGCGGCTATTTCGGTGCCGGTGCCGGCGTCATCTTCCTGGCCGCGACGCTCATCCTCACTTCCGAAACGGTGTGGCGTGCAACGATCCTGAAGAGCTTCTTTCTCGGCATTGCCAATCTTGTGGCTGCACTCATCTTCGCCTTCTCCGGACAAGTGCATTGGGTGGCCGCGTTGGCGATGGCGCTCGGAGCGTTGGCCGGAGGTTGGTGTGGCCCGCCCGTAGTCAAGAAAATCCCGCCATCGGTACTGCGAGTGGCAGTAGCGATAGCGGGATTCGTGCTGGCTCTGTGGTTGTGGGTGAAGTGAGACCGCCTACTTCACGCCCTGCATCAGCTTCTTGATCCAGGGTGAGGCAAGAGCAAGAAGTACTCCGATTCCGATTGACGAGAAACCGATGATCAGGAAGAACGGACGACTGTCGTCGATGTCGAAGTAACCGGCCAAGGTTCCCGCCATCGAAGAACCCAATGCAACGGACAAGAAGAACAACGCCACCATCTGGGTGTGGAAATGCTCGGGCGCGAGTTTGGTTGCAAGGGAAAGGCCGACGGGGGACAGAAAGAGTTCCGCGAAGGTGAAGAGCAGAAGCACTCCGGCAAGGCCGAGGAGCGGTGCACTGTTCGGTCCGCCACCGGTGATCGGGATGAATGCCAGGAACGCCAGACCCATCGTGCCGGTACCGAGCGCGAACTTGATCGGCGACGACGGCTGACGGTCACCGAGTTTTGTCCACATCGCTGCAAACACACCGGCAAAGATGATGATGAACACCGGATTGATCGACTGCACCCACGTCGGCGGGAAGTCCCAACCGAAGAGATTGCGGTCCAGGAGTTTGTCGGAGATCACCGGCACGGTGGTGAACTGCTGCTGAAACAGCGACCAGAAGGCCGCGCTCGCAATGAACATCGGGATGAACGCAAAGACTCGACTGCGTTCGACCTTGGTCACCTTCTTGCTGGTGAGCATGAGGAGGAAGTAACCGACCGAAGCGACGATCGTGAGTCCGACAACGACGTCGGACATGTTGTCCGCGGTGATCAAACCGGTGATCGAGGCGACCGCGACGACGACGATCGCGGCAATGCCGATCCCGATGTAGAGCGCGCGCTTGTCTGCAGGCAACGGGTTGCCGGGCTCGGCTCCGATTCCGTGAAGATGCTTCCGACCCAGCGTGTACTGGATCAGGCCGAGAGCCATGCCGACGGCGGCGAGAGCAAAACCGGCGTGGAATCCCCAGGCGTCCTGGACGGCTCCGGTGAGCAGTGGACCGACAAGACCGCCGATGTTGATGCCCATGTAGAAGATGGAGAATCCGGCGTCGCGGCGATTGTCCTGTTCGGAATATAGGTCTCCGACCAGAGAGGTCGCATTGGCCTTCAAGCCGCCGCTGCCGAAGGCGACCATGACCAGGCCGACACCCACACCCCACATGCCAGGAAGAACCGACAAGGCGATGTGGCCGGCCATCACCAGCGAAGCGCTGTAGAAGAGCGTGCGCTCGGAGCCGAGAAGTCGGTCGGCCACCCACGCGCCGAGAATCGTCGACAGATAGACGGTGCCGCCGTATGCGCCGACGATGCTGGTCGCTGCCGCCTGACTGATGCCGAGGCCGCCGTCGCTGACGCTGTAGTACAGGTAGTAGATGAGGATGCCTTGCATCCCGTAGAAGGAGAATCTCTCCCACATCTCGACGCCGAACAGGTTCGCCAGCGCAAAGGGTTGGCCGAAGAACCCCCGGTCTTCTTTCTCGCTACGTTCGACGGGCTCCGTAGTGTTACTCATTCGAAAAGTGTCCTACGTGCTCGGGCATTTCGGGTGGTTCCGAGCCGTGGAGTTTGGTTACGACTTGGTGCGGATCCTCGCTACCAGCGGAGCGAGTGCGCGCCAACCGAGAAGGAACGCGCCGAGGACCAGCGTCGCGACGACGATGAAGCTGAATTGGGTGCCCTGGCCACTCAACACTCGCAGGATCATGCCGATGACGACGGCGCCGAGCCAAACGACAATGCCGGTGGGAAGAAGGAGAACGGCGTTGAACTTGTCGCGGTACAGCGCGAACGTGGCAGCCCATCCGATCACCAGGCCGGTCAGGAAGGGCCACGATGTCTTCGCCAGACCGGCGAGCGCATTGGCTTCTTCGTGGGTACGGCGCCCTATCGCGCAGAAGATTATGACAAGAATGGCGTCGATCAGCAGGAATGGTGCGTACTTCTTCACGCTCACACCATACGACTGTGCGCCTTTATTAACCGCGGGCGGTTAATAAAGGCGCACAGTGCTGTTAAGCCTGGAGGCCGGCTTCGATCTCGAGGGTGATCGTGATCTTGTCGCCGACAACTGCTCCGCCGCCTTCGAGGGGCATCTCGATGGAGATGTCGAAGTCCTTGCGGTTGATGACGGTGGTGGCTTCGAATCCGGCGACGGGGCCCTGGCCCATGCCCGGGTTGACGCCGTTGAACTCGAGGTTCAGCTCGACCTCGCGGGTGACGCCGTGGAGCGTGAAGTCGCCGGCGAGGACGAAGTCGCTGCCCTTGGAGCGCACTGCGGTGGACTTGAAGGTGGCCTTCGGGAACTTCTCGACGTCGAAGAAGTCAGCGGACTTGATGTGGCCGTCGCGCTGCTCGTTCTTGGTGTTGATGGAGTCCACGGAGATCTCGGCCTCGACGGCGGGGGTTCCGTCTTCGGCAACGGTGATCGTTCCCGAGAACTCGTCGAACGTTCCACGAACCTTGGAAACCATGAGGTGGCGAACCGAGAATCCGACAGTGGAGTGGACGGTGTCGATGACCCAGGTTCCGGCGGTCAATGTGGGCAAGGTTGCGGTGGTCATGGAAGCTCCTGAATAAGTAGTTGAATGTTCAAGTTCTTGTAGCTTCAACTATGGACCCCTGGAAATCCTTCCGCAAGATCATGTGAGCTGCATCACAGTTTGCGTACTGGCGGCATAGACCGCGTGAAGCGCCGACGCTGTCACCGACTGATGCACCGCAATGCCCCAGCGCCCTTCGCCGTTCACCACGCATTCTGCGATGGTGACTGCCGAATTCGCACTACCGGAAGACTCCGGGTTGCGGGGCAGTGAATGCTGGGTGAGCGAGACGACCTCGACGTCCGAGCCCTGTTCCGTCAGGATCTTGCTCAATGCCTCGACCGGCCCGGACGCACTCGCGGCGGCGGTGACCTCGCGTCCGTCGCGATCAATGGCGATGAACAACTGATCACCGTCGGCGGTGTGTTCCAGTGAGTACCGACGCACTCCTCCGTTGTACCCGTACTCGCGCAGCAGCAGTTTCCACAGCTGGTCGGCGGTCATTTCGGTGCCCGAGTCGTCGGTTTCGAGCTGCACTCGCGAGGCGAAGTCGATTTGCAGGCGCCGGGGGAGTTCGACCCCGTACTCGGTCTGCAACAGATAAGCGATTCCGCCTTTGCCCGACTGGCTGTTCACACGAATCACCGCCTGGTAATCGCGGCCGACGTCGGCGGGGTCGATCGGCAGATAGGGGACTGCCCACGGCGCCGATCCCGGATCGACGCCGGCAGCCTCCGCACTCTCGTAGTGATGGGCGAAGCCCTTCTTGATCGCATCCTGGTGGGTTCCGGAAAATGCCGTGTACACGAGATCGCCGCCGTACGGGTGGCGCTCGTGGACGGGAATTCTGTTGCAGTACTCCACCGTTCGACGGATCTTGTCGATGTCGGAGAAGTCGATTTCCGGATCGACGCCCTGTGCATGCAGATTCAGCCCCAGCGTGACCAGGTCGACGTTGCCCGTGCGCTCGCCGTTGCCGAACAGGCATCCCTCGACGCGCTGCGCTCCGGCCAGTACTGCCAGTTCGGCACATGCAACCCCGGTGCCGCGGTCGTTGTGCGGGTGGACCGAGAGAATCACCGAATCGCGTCGGGCCAGGTTCTGGTGCATGTATTCGATCTGGTCGGCATAGATGTTGGGGGTGGCGATTTCGACTGTGGCAGGCAGGTTGTGGATGACCGGGCGATCGGGACTGGCGTCCCAGAGTTCGGTGAGGCTGTTGCAGACCTGCAGGATGTAATCGGGTTCGGTGAGGTTGAAGACCTCGGGGGAGAACTCGAATCGCCACCCGTCGTGGCCTTCGCCGCCACGGGCCACGTCCTGTGCCGCGCGGAAAATCATGTCGTGCAGCTCTTCTCGCTCCTTGCCGAGAACCACGTTTCGCCACGTCGGCGCAGTCGCGGTGTACATGTGGACGACCGCGTTCGGCAGTCCCTCGATCGACTGGTACGTCCGTTCGATCAAATCCTTACGCGCGGCGGTGAATACGACGATGGTGACGTCGTCGGGAACGAGATCGAACCGCACCAGGTCGCGAACGAAATCGAAATCGGTCTGGCTCGCAGAGGGATAGCCGACCTCGATTTCCTTGTAGCCGATCGCCACCATCAGTTCGAACATTCGGCGCTTGCGTTCCGGGTCCATCGGTTCTGCGAGGGCTTGATTGCCGTCACGCAGATCGACAGGCACCCACAGGGGCGCCGCGGTGGTGCGATTGGACGGCCACGTTCGGTCGAAAGTCGGAATGTCGACGCGATCCCACGCGGCGCGATAGCGCTCGGACGGCATGGGTGACGGCTTCTGGTTGTTCCAGCGGTTGGCGCGGGTAGTACTCATCTTCGGTTTCTCCTGCGGTCGAGTCGAGAGACCGGCATGGCGAAACCCCGCGGAGGGGTGCCGGTCTGTCAGGCCCCGCCGCGGCAGTCGAGAAGGAGTGCTCCTGTAGCCATGCGGGCTACACTAGAACGAAATCACTTATCAGACAACCTGAGGAGTTCACGTGTCACCGATCGTCGAGCGTCGGCTGCTCACCGACCAGGCTGCGGAGTTGCTGCGAGCGCGGATCGTGAGCGGTGAATGGGAAGTCGGCGCCAAACTTCCAGGTGAAACCACTTTGGCTGCGCAGTTGGGTATCGGTCGGTCCACCATCAGGGAAGCGGTGCGGACCCTCGCGGGCCTCGGCATGCTCGAATCGAGACAGGGTGCCGGCGTCTTCCTACGGAGTACGACGCCTCCGGATCAGTGGCCGCGCGTGCTCGAAGCCGAGGCGATTCTTCATGTCGTCGAGGTGCGAAATGCGGTCGAGATCGAAGCGGCTCGGCTGGCGGCGCAGCGCCGCGATGCCGTTGACGTCGCGGCTCTGCGGCAGGCGTTGGACGGTAGAACTGCCGCCGCGCACTCTGGAGACGCAGCGTTTGTCGACGCCGATATCGCCGTCCACCGGGCAGTGGTGGATGCGGCCCACAATCCCGTGCTGTCGGAACTCTTCGAGACTTTTGTGCCGCGTCTGCGGGCCGCGTTGATCGAGTTGATCGCGGTTCTGGACCTGCATCCACACAGTCAGCCGGATGCGGACGAGCATCGAATGTTGGTGGACGCCATCGAAGCCGGTGACGCGGAGGCAGCGGTACGGATCAGCCGGGCACACCTCGACGACATGGCGGCAGCGTTGCGACGTTAGACGCCGGGTTGTTCTCGGCGTTCGAATTCGAGGTCCATCGCGAGGTCTTCGTGGTGAGTGGCGCGGAAAGTGATCAAGAAGACGATCCAACCGGCGACAGCGACCATAACGAGGCTGACCACCCGATACACCAACACCGACGCGAATACCTGAGCTCCGCTGACCCCGGCGAACGTCAGCGCTGCGATCAGGGCCGTATCCACGTAGCCCAGCCCACCGGGAAAAAACGGAATACTGCCGACTGCTTTGGCGGCGGTAAAGGCAATCAGGAGCCCAGCAAAGGAGGGTTCCGCGCCCACCGCCCAGCATGCGAAACCCAAACAAGCGACATCGGCGGCACGATGGATCGCCGACCACCCGAATGCGATGACCGAGTCGGTGCGGCTGAGCTCGACCGAATCCAGTTGCTTGAGGATTTCGGACCAACGGTGCATACCACGCCCGGTTGGGTTCTTGCGAGAACGGTTGTACAGCGCCAGAACTCGGTGCCCGATGCGCTCGATGCTGCCGGGATTCTGGGCTACGTATCGCAACGCCAGAAACAGTGCTGCCATGCCGACGAGCGAAATCGTCAGCGTCACCGGGCTGACCTTGGTACCGAACGCTACTGCGCCGGTAGCCCCGAGTAGTGCCAGAGTCGCGGCGGCGATGACACCGCACATTGCCAACTGCCAGGACGCGACTACCGGCGTCGCCCCCCACTTTCGAGTCTGCTTGTACGTGAACGCTGTCGAGAAGACTTGGCCGGCAGGCAACGTCAACGCCATCGCTGTGCTGGCGTAGATGACCGAGAGGTTCTTGAGGTGACCGGCGACAACACCTGCCGCGTTGAGAAGGCGCTGCTGAACTGACGCGTAACCACTGAGGGACACCGCCTGGGCGGCTACACAGGCAGCCACCCAACCCCAATGGATTTCGGTGAGAGCTTGCCAGTACTCGTTGAGACGAGGCCACAGGATGGTTCCCTCGACGATCAGAAGAGCGATCAGAGCCACCCCGAGCACCCACTTCAGCCACCAGAAGCGCCCTCTGGCCCGACTGGTCTCGGCCACGGGCGAGCGTGGTCGTCTCAGTCGCCGTGGGGTGTTTCCAGGCTGAGCCATCGACTCACCCTAACCAATTTGATCCGGATCGACCTCTGGATACTTTTCGGGCCACGCCAGATGCGTCAGTCGTCGGCGCCCACGCAGTTGGACTTGCTCGCCGAGTTCCCACTCGGCCTGTTCCTCTTCGTCGGCGAAATACAGCGCGCTCGTCGACGCCAGCACCCGGCTGGGCCGAAGTTTCGCGAGCTCGGTGAGCCGTGATGCTTCGTTGACCGGATCGCCGATCACGGTGTACTCGAAACGTTCGGCAGCACCGATGTTGCCGGCGACCGCGAGCCCCGCGCTCACACCGATACCGACGTCCAGGCCGGTGATGTCGTTGAGCTTGAACCGCAGCTCGCGAGCCGCCGCGAGAGCTGCCGTCGGAGCGTCGGGTCGATCGAGTGGTGCACCGAAGATGGCGAGTGCCGCATCTCCCATGAACTTGTTGACAAAACCGTGGTGGCGATCGATGACGTCGACGACCACACGGAAGAACTCGTTGAGCAGCTCTACCACTTCGCCCGGCGGGCGCTCGGCCGCGGCACCGGTTGACCCGACCATGTCGACGAAGAGAACTGCCACGAATCGAGTTTCGCCGCCCAGCTCGGTACCGAACTTCAGCGCGCGGCGGGCCACGTCCTCGCCGACGTGCTGGCCGAAGAGCTCACGCAGCAGGCGACGCTCGTCGGACTCTTTCATCATGCGGTTGAATCCGACCTGTAGTCGGCCGATCTCACTGCCGTCGAACACCTCGACGCGTACGTCGGTGGCGCCGCGCTGCACTCGCTCGATGGCGCGTCGCAGTTGTCGGATCGGATCGGAGATCTGAGTAGCCGTCAGCATCGACAGTGCAAAGGCCTGCACGATCGCCATGATCGAGATGAGCAGGATCGCCCACGCGAGTGAGTCGGGGGAGAACTCGAGATCGGTCGTGAGCTGCGTCGAGCACAGCAAGATGATGCCTGCGACGGGCATCAGCGTGCCGAGACCCCAGGTCATCGCCAGCCGGGTTCCGACGCCCGGCGCCATGGTCCGATCGAATTCACCCTCACTCAAGGCCTGGGCGGCGACCGGACGCAAAATGCGCTCACCGAGCATGTAGGTGAACCCGAAGGTCGTGGTCGCGGCCATACAGACCGTCACGATCACCGCGATCGCGAGTCCTGGCATCTCGGTGATGGTCAGGAACACGAAGATGATGCCGCCCAGAATCCACAGCACCAGGTGGACGATGGCCTGGCGAAGCGGCGCGTGAAGTGCCGCCATCTGCTCGGACCTCGTCGGAGGACCACCGCGCAGCCGCCAACGGATGACCGACTTCAACATCATTGCCGCCGCGGTGAGGCTGACGGCACCGGCGAATGCCAGGTAAACGCCGAAGATCGCGAAGTTGCGGACACGGTCGGCAACTATCGCGTCGGACTCTTGGATCGGAACGCCGTACCGGACGAAGGCAAAGACCAGCACCGCGCCGATCAGATTGGCTGCGAGCATGGAGAGCATATAGAGGGGCCACCGGCTGCGGATGGTCACCGCTATTGCTCTGTATGAGGCCCGCACAGGGTTCAATTTAGCTGGCAGAGCTCGAAGTGTTGGTACGCGCGTCCGATTATTGGTCCGCTCACCTGTGTCGGCCGGTCCGGTTAGGCTCGCGAGGTGAACGCAAACAGGGGGCGTGCGGAGCGAGCTTCGAGGATGAACAAACCCATCTCCGCCGACGCTCGGGCGGTGCACCCGGGCGTGCGCATCGCGGCGGAATGGTCGTGGCGCCTCATCGTGATCTTTGCCGGGCTACTGGTTCTCGGATATGTGGTTCTGCGCCTCGAGACCGTGCTCATCCCGGTGGGGCTGGCTCTACTGGCATCGGCTCTGTTGATTCCGGTTGTCGATCGGCTACAGGTGTGGGGAGTTCCTCGCTCGGCAGCTGTGATCGTCGTTCTGCTTGCCTCGATCGGACTGGTCGCGGGAATCATGACGTTTGTCGTCGAGCAGTTCATCGACGGGTTGCCCCAGCTCACCGACCAGTTCACGGCCAGCGTCACGCAGATTCAGAACTGGCTCACCAGCGGACCGCTGCATTTCAGTGAGGACCAGATCCGCCAGGCTGGTGATTCGGTCGTCAAGTCGGTGCAATCCAATCGTGAGTCCCTGACCAGCGGCGCCTTGACCACAGCGACGGTCATCGGCGAGATCTTCACCGGGGCATTGCTGACGCTGTTCACTCTCATCTTCTTCCTCTACGGCGGCGACCAGATCTGGCAGTTCGTCACCCGGATCGTTCCCACCGACGCTCGTCGTCGCGTGCGGATCGCCGGTTCTGCAGGTTTCGGGTCGCTGATCGGTTACGTGCGGGCCACGGTCGCGGTTGCCGCCGCCGACGCGATCGGTATCGGTGCCGGCCTGGCGATTCTCGGGGTGCCGCTCGCCCTGCCGCTGGCGTCGTTGGTGTTCATCGGCGCGTTCATCCCGATCGTCGGTGCATTTCTGACCGGTTTTCTCGCGGTGCTTGTCGCTCTGGTCACGAAGGGTTTCCTGACGGCACTGATCGTCCTCGGCATCATCATCGGCGTCATGCAGCTCGAAGCGCACGTGATGCAACCGCTGTTGTTGGGTCGCGCTGTTCGCCTGCATCCGCTGGCAGTCGTTCTCGCCATTACAACGGGCATCGTCCTCGCCGGAATCGTCGGCGGGCTCTTGGCTGTTCCGATCGTCGCGGTCCTGAATACCGCCATTCGTTCCCTCCTCGCCGACGACCCGGACATCGCGTACGCCGAACTGCACGTCGAAGATCCGGAGACCCCACTGTTCCCCGCCGAACCCGACGAGCCGCGCGCCGAGCCTCGCATCGTGAACCCCACTCCTCCCGATGACTGAGCCCACCCGCCGTCGCCGGCTGCACTATCAGCCGACCGTTCGCGAGGCGTCGGGCGTCGACACCGACCCTGATGCCCCGCTGTGGCGGGCGGCGCAGGCATTTCGCCTCGTCACGCTGGTGTACGCGATCAGCTACCAGTTCGCTTCGGCCTCCGACTACACCAACTCCCGGCTCAGCTGGTTCTTCGTCGCTCTGATGGCCGTGTGGACCGGGGTGTCGGCGCTGTTGCTCGGAACTTCCGGTGCTCTGTTCGGTAAGACGCTTCCGAGGTACCAGGTGGTGATCGCCGATCAGGTGGTCGTCATCTTGCTGATGGCGTCGACGAGGCTGGTCTCCGACCACGAGTGGTATCAGAATCACCAGACGCTCCCCACCACGCTGTGGGCCACCAACGCGGTCATCTCCGCGGCAATTCTCGGCGGGCCGTGGCTCGGTATGGCGTCCGGAGTTGTCATCTCGGCGGCCAGCGCGATCATCCGCGACCAGGTCAACCTGGACCTCTGGCGCGATGCGACGGCTCCCGTGCTCGTCTCGGTTGGTCTGGCGTTGGGCTTGGCCACCACCACCGCTCGGCGCTCGCATCGACAACTCGAGCAGGCCGTACGTCTGGCGGCGGCTACCGAAGAGCGCGAACGTTTGGCACGCGAAGTACACGACGGTGTCCTGCAGGTTCTGGCGATGGTGCGCCGGCGAGGAGCCGCACTCGGCGGCGAGGCAGCTGAGCTGGCCGCGCTGGCAGGCGAGCAGGAGGTCGCGTTGAGAATGCTGATTTCCGAGCAGGTTTCGGGTGCCGCGGCAGATGTCGGCGGACAGACAGTGGATCTGTGTCCGCTGCTGACCACGCAGGCCAGCACGTCGGTGTCGGTGTCGACGCCCGCGCACCCCGTCGTGATCGAGCGTGATCGAGCCATCGAACTGGCAGCCATCGTCGACAATGCCCTGTCCAATGTCGGGCTTCACGCCGGTCCTGCGGCGAAGGCGTACGTATTGCTCGAAGATCTGCCGGACGAGGTGATCGTCAGTGTCCGCGACGACGGCGTCGGAATCCCCGAAGGTCGCTTGGCGCAGGCCGAGGCCGAAGGCCGCATGGGAGTATCGAAGTCCATTCTCGGTCGAGTACAGGTGCTCGGCGGAACTGCAGTCCTGCAAACGGGGCCGGGGGAGGGCACCGAATGGGAGATCAACGTTCCGAAGGGGAAGAGTGAGCGTGGCTGACGAAAAGGGCGAGAATCCGGTGACGGTGATGGTCGTCGACGATCACCCGATGTGGCGCGACGGTGTCTCCCGGGACCTCGAAGCCGCGGGCTTCACCGTGAGCGCCACGGCGGAGGGTGTCGAGAGTGCGCGCCGCCGAGCCGCCGCCGTGCAACCGGCCGTGGTTCTGATGGACATGAACCTGCCGGACGGAAACGGTGCCGACGCCACCACCGCGGTGCTCGAGGTTTCGCCGAAGAGCAAGGTACTGGTGCTTTCGGCCTCCGCCGAGCGTGACGACGTCCTCGACGCGGTCAAAGCCGGAGCGTCGGGTTACCTGGTCAAGAGTGCTTCGGTGGCGGAACTTCTCGAGGCCGTGCGAGCGACTTTCGACGGACAAGCCGTCTTCACACCCGGCCTCGCCGGATTGGTGCTCGGCGAGTACCGCCGGATGTCGACGGCACCGGCCGACGATCGCGCACCCGAGCTGCCTCGGCTCACCGACCGTGAGACCGAAGTGCTCCGTCTTGTCGCCAAGGGGCTGAGCGCAAAACAGATCGCCACGAGGCTCTCGCTCAGCCACCGGACCGTCGAAAACCATGTGCAGGCAACGCTTCGGAAGCTTCAGTTGGCCAATCGCGTCGAGCTCACGCGATACGCAATAGAACAAGGTCTCGAATAACGTTTATCCTGGAAATCATGGAGGCCAGGAATCTACGCGTATCCGATGCCGAACGAGAGCACGTCGGCGAGCTGCTGCAGAAAGCTGTCGGTCAAGGGATGCTCTCGCTCGGTGAGTTCACCGAGCGCATGGACACTGCCTTGGCTGCAAAGACGCGAGGTGAGCTCAACTCGGTTCTCGCCGATCTTCCGGGCATCACGCTGATCTCCGACTACGACCCACCCGCGTATCCCAATGCAGGTCAGCCGATGTACCAAGGCCAGCCGTATCCTGCGCCGACGTACCAACCCCAACCGCCGCCGGTTCACCCGAGCCCGCCTTACCGCGCTCCCGTCGGCGCTCCGGTTGTCGGTAACTACGGAACGGCAAATGCTGCCGTGATTCGTGGACGAATGGCGACGGTGACGCGAAACGGCGCATGGATCGTTCCTCCCGCTGTCGTGGTCGATACCAGAATGTCCAGTGTGACTATCGATTTCACGCGCGCTGTGATGCAGACGCAGGTCGTGAACATCTCGATCGACGACTACGCCAGTTCGATTTCACTGATCGTTCCCGAAGAGGCGACGGTGGACATGAACGGTGTCGAGGCAGTCGGAGGAAGCGCGTCGAACAAGGTTCGTTCCGGCCCGCAGATGGGCCCGCTGCATCTGGTGGTGCACGGCAAGGTGCGATTCGGCAGTGTCACCGCGAAGCATCCCTTCGGTACCACGATCCGAAAGATGTTCGGCTCCTGACCTTTCAGTGATACGCGCGGGTCAACATCTCGGCGACGCACACGGGTTTGTCACCGTGTTCTCGTTCGAATGTCTGCGTCACCGTGATCTGGACGCCGCCATTGATCGGTTCGACTTTGCTCAACGTCGCACGCATGCGGACGCGAGAGCCAACCGGAAGCGGAGCAGGCAACCTGACCTTGTCGAATCCGCAGTTGAGAGCAAACGCAAAACCCTCGAGCGAGAACATCGCATACGAGAACATGGGTCCGAGTGAGAGCGTGTAGTTGCCGTGTGCGATCGTTCCACCGAACGGTGACTCCTTCGCGCGATCCTCATCGACGTGGATCCACTGATCGTCGCCGGTGACCCGGGCGAACTCGTCGATGGACTCCTGCGTGACATCGTGCCAGTCGCTGACGCCCAACTCTTGGTTCAGGTTGGCGCTGAGGTCTTCTGCTCCGGTGAGTACAAGCATGAATCTTCCTTTGATCGGTAGGTGCTGGCAGTCGGTCAGTGACTTTCGATGCCGAATCCCACACCGTGCGTCTGTGCGATCTCGGCGGTGGCAACGAGATCGAATTCGATCCCGAAATCTGCTTCTACCCGCGCTGCAACCGATTCCGCGGCGGAACCTGCTTCGGCCAGTAGTTTCGGCATCAGTTCGAACAGGTCTTCCATCCCTCCGGGCGTGATGATTTCGAGAATCCGTGCTGGAGCGTCGTCGGGATTCCACACGGCGTGCCACTGGCCACGCGGTTTGAAGATCATGGCGCCAGTCTCCGCGTAGACGACCTCGTCTCCGACCATCGCTGCGACGCGGCCACTTTGAACCACCGTGTACTCGTCTTCGCGGCTGTGGCGATGGACCGGTGAGGTCATCGAATGCGGAGCGATGCGGTGTTGTACAAGAGAGAATCCTCCCTCGGTTTGTTTGCTTCGAACCATCATCCGGACGCCGGTGGAAGCGAGAGTCCCGGCAAGATCTACGTCCGGCCCGAGGACGGTCGTCGTGGTGTGGTTTGCGGAATTCGGTGACATCGATTTGGTCCTTTGCCGTCGTGAGCGTCGTTGGCTGCGCTCCGGTTTCGATTCTCGAATCATGTACCAATCGGTCTAGTGATGCAAGGTTTTGGCTATTTATGCACTTCAAGTGTTGTCGATATGTGTACTGATCGGTATGTTGAACTTATGTCTACGAGGGATTTGTTGGTCGATGCCGCTGCCGACTTGTTGCAGCGGAAGGGGTACGCGGGAACGGGTGTGTCGGAAGTGCTCTCGGCGAGCGCGACCACCAAGGGGTCCTTGTACTTTCACTTTCCCGGTGGCAAGGAAGAACTCGCAGGCGAGGCTCTGAGGCGACGCGGTGAGGCAATGGCCGATTTCATCCGGCATCTCCTGGAGAGCTCACCCGATGCCGCCACCGCGATCTCGGCATTTGCTGCCGCACTGGCTGCGCGTTTGTCGGATTCGGACTACGAACGTGGATGCGCCCTGGCTACGGCAACACTGGATGCCGCAACCGAATCCGAGGTCATCCGTGGTGCTTGTGCGGACGGGTACAACTCGTGGCTGGGGCTGCTGGCTCAGCGCCTCGAAGCCGACGGTTGGTCCCGCGAAGACGCAGAGTCCGAGGCAATTCTCGCTTTGTCCGCACTCGAGGGCGCGCTTGTCCTCGCTCGGGCGCGTCAGGATCCCGCTCCGCTTCACACTTCGGGTCGGTTGCTCTCCGAACGATTGCGGAATGCAGCGCCTCGGCGATAGTTCCCTGTCGGTCGATGATGCAGTCGGTCGATGGTGCCGTCAGTCGAAGGTGTCCTCAGTTGAATACGAGAACTCCCCCAGGCTGATCGAGTAGTACTACTCATCTGATCGGCTCGGCCACGCAGCAAGCTCGTAGCCATGACCACACCGAGCTCTCCCGCCGTCGATCCGCGACTGGTGACCGCCCTCTCGGCCGAGTGCGACAGCATCGGCCGGCAGTTGCGCCACATGGGCCAGAACCTGTCGATCCTGCAGACTCAGCTGGCCTCGGCTACTGTTCCCCCGCCCATGCCGGTAGTTCCGGCACCCGCAGCTCCGGCGCCACAGATGCCGCCAATGCGTCCTCAGCAGAACGTGCCCACCTGGCAGCCGCCGACGTATCCGGTTGCCGCACCTCGCCAGCCCTGGTGGCAACGCGACGGTGTCATCAGTCGACTCCTGGCCGCGGCCGGTGTTGCCGTCACACTGATCGGCGTCGTGATGCTGCTGGTACTTGCAGCGCAGGCCGGATTCTTCGGACCGCCGCTGCGGGTGCTCGGTGGCGCACTCCTTTCCGGCGCCTTGGTGTTTGCCGGGGTGCGGGTCCACGGACGCCCAGGCGGCAAAGTGGGAGCGATTGCTCTGGCCGCCACAGGTTTTGCGGGAATGTACCTCGACGTCGTCGCTGCCTCGGTTCTCTACGGCTGGGTGACGACGCCGCTCGCGGTGGTGATTGCCTTCGGGATTGCCGCGGCCGGGGTTGCTTTGGCGGTGAAATGGGATTCCGAATCACTGGCACTCATGATCGTTCTGGGCGCAGCGGTGCTGGCTCCCGTGTTGACGTCGGGAATATCGTTGACCCTCATCGGTTTCCTCTTCGCGATCCAGTCGGCGACATTCTCCGCCCAGCTCGGTCGTGACTGGAAGTACCTGGGTATGGCGCGCACCGTACCCGTGGTTCTCGCGCTGCTCGTAGCGGTAGCGTCGAATGCAATCTTCAGCGAATCCGGTAACAGTGCAGTGCAATTGGTGATCAGTGCCGGCGTGGTTGCAATCGTGGGGGCCGGCTGCGCGATGGCCGTGCAGTGGAGGGGTTCGCCCTCGCATGACGGCATAGCAGGGGCGTGGTCCACCGCTACCTTTGTTGTCTCGTCCCTTCCGCTGATGAGCGTCGGGGCCGTGCTCGGGCGCACCGAATCCGCAGTGCTGTACGGAATTGCTGCGGCACTACTACTTTCCGCTGCAGCGGCGGCCAAGCCTTTGCCGACGCAACTGCGATTCGGACTGTGCGCAACCGGCGCTCTCGCATTGTTGCTGTGCTGCTTGTCCGGGGCGACGGAATCTCTGGTCGTACCGCTGGTCCTCACCGTCGGCATGATCTTCCTCGGAGTCTCGCTGTATGCAGGTTCGCGCTTCGTCTTCGCCCTCGGAACCGCCTTTGCGGCAATCGGATCGATCGGATACCTCACGACGGTTCCGCCGGAAGCGTTGACGACTGCCCGTGCCGCATCCATGCAACTCGGTGCGATCACGGCACTCTCGAGCCTGACGGCGATAGGTGCACTGGTGATGCTGGTGTGGGCGATTCACCGACTGAAGTTGATCGCCGATTCGAATGCAGCGGTTCTATGGGCGGCCGCAGGGTTTGGTGTCCTCTACGCGGTGACGTGTGCGCTCGTCTCATCCGGCGTCGAAATCTTCGACAGTGCAACCGGATTTGTTGCCGGGCACAGCGTTGCAACCATCGTCTGGATGCTTGCCGCCACGTCAGCGCTGGTGCTCGGCCTGAACAACCGTCAGCATGCTCGCGTTTTGCTCGGAGCTGGTCTTGCTCTCACCAGCGCGGCAGTGGCCAAGCTGTTCCTCTTCGACCTGGCCACGCTCAGTGGGCTGGTGCGCAGCGCTGCCTTCCTGGTGGTCGGCTTGCTGCTCCTGCTGGTCGGGACTCGTTATGCACGAGCCTTCGCCAAGCAGGAGCAGGTCAGCTCCGCTTCTGGCGAGCGATGAGCTCGCTGACACTGATGGCGCCTGCGTCGTCAGGTCGGTGCCTGCCGGTGGCGTTGTCGTCGCCGTCAGAGGCATCCGAGACTCGGGGCTCGGTGGGACGACGCTCCGGAGCGATCGGTGGAGGCGGCGACTGGGGGGTCGCCTCCACCGAGGTCGGGGCCGAGCCGTTTGTTGCAGCGCCATTTGTTGCAGCGCCATTTGTTGCAGAACCGTTGGTAGCACCGTTTGCAGAGCCATTCCGGCTCGAGCCGTTGGTACCTGAACCGCTGCTTGCCGAACCGTTAGTACGCGAAGGCGTCCGCACCACCGGCAGCGGCCGTGAGGCCGGGGGAGTCTGTTCCCGAGCCCGCAGGTCCGACAACCAACTCTCGATGGGACGCTCGGCCGGCGCAGCGGGCGTCGGGTTTCTCCGCTTGTCGGTGGTGTTCGGTTGCGGTCGGTACGAAGGATTGGGGACCGGTGCCTCGATCAAGTTCTGGGGCGCGCTGGCTGCACTCCCGATATCGAGACGACGTCGCGGTGCCGGCTTCTCCGCGGCAGGTGTATCCGTGTTCGGTGCCTTGATCGTCATTTCGCTGAGCGGAATGGGCTCGGTGAGGGGATCAGGAACGCGAGGTCCGCTTTCCGGCTGTGCAGCCGGGGCAGGCGGCGGCATGACCCGCGAGGCCGCTTCGATCTTGCGCGGCTGACCCGGTCCGGCGATCGCACCGACGGGCGCGATCTGCGGGACGTTTGCGAGCACGAGCTCGTTGTCGAGGATCGGCTCACCCAGCCCGATCTTCTGCTGGATCCGCTTCATCCAGGCCGGGGCCCACCAGCAGTCGTCGCCGAGCAGTTTCATGGTCGCGGGGACCAGGAACATTCGGATCAGTGTGGCGTCGATGATCAGCGCGGAGATCATGCCGTACGAGATGTACTTCATCATCACCAGATCGGACAGGCCGAATGCACCGGTGACCACGATCAGAATCAGTGCGGCAGCGGTGATGATCCGGCCGGTATGTGCCGTGCCGATTCGGATGGATTCGGTAGTACTCGCGCCCTGCGCTCGCGCTTCGACCATGCGGGAGAGCAGGAACACTTCGTAGTCGGTCGACAGGCCGTAGACGATCGCGATGATCAACACCAGGACGGGAGACATGATCGGTCCCGGCGTGAAGTTCAACAGACCGGAACCGTGGCCGTCGATGAAGATCCAGGTCAAGATTCCGAGCGTCGAACCCAGGCCGAGCGCGCTCATCAACGCAGCCTTGATGGGCAGGACGAGCGAACCGAACGTCAAGAACATCAGCAGCGTCGTCAGCAGGATGACGGATACGACCATCAGCGGCAGACGGTCGAGCAACGCATCGACGCTGTCCTGCTCGATGGCCGGAGTACCGCCGACGAGCACAGTTGTGCCCTCGGGCCAATCCGCGGATCGCAGATAGTCGATGGTGGGACGTGCCTCGTTGCGCTCGGTCAGACCGGCTTTGAGGACGTTGACACCGTCCTTGGTCGCAACCTCCGGGGTGAACTTCTCGACCAGACCCGGCGCAGCGTTTGCGGTCTTGGAAATCTGACCGAGAGTGGTGTTGTCCGCTCCCTCGATGACGAGTCGAACGGGCTCGGTGCGATTGCCCGGGAAGAGTTCGTCGAACTGCGCCTGCGCGACACGCGTGGGGCTGTCCGGGGGCAGGTACGTCTCGTTGATACCGCCGAACTTGATGCCCGTCAGCGGAATGATCATCAGCAGTAGAGCCGCGACGATCGGGACCGCGACCTTGAGCGGATGCTGCATGACCCAGCGGGTGAGCTTGCCCCAGAAACCGTTCTCGATTTCCTCGTTGGTCTTGGTCTGGCGCAGTTTCTTGAAGGTCAGCGCGTCGATCCGTTTGCCGAGAATGCCGAGAATCGCGGGAAGAATCGTGATGGACGAGATCGCGGCAAGCATGACGGCCGCAATGGCGCCGTAGGCCACCGATTTGAGGAAGCCCTGCGGGAACAACAGCAGACCGCCGAGGCTGACGGCAACCATGGTCGCCGAGAACATGACCGTTCTACCCGCCGTCATGACCGTTCGGCGTACTGCGGTCGGGGTGTCGTACCCCTCGGCTATCTCTTCTCGGAAACGGCTGACGATGAACAGTCCGTAGTCGATCGCGAGACCCAGGCCGACCAGAGAGACCACGGGCGCAACAAACGCGTTGACCTCGGTGAAGTTGGTGATCAGTCGAATGATGCCGTTGGCGCCGATGACGGTCAGACCGCCGACGATCAACGGGAGGGCTGCAGCGACGACGCCACCGAAGACGAAGAACAGCAGGACACCGACGGCGGGAATCGCGAGCATTTCCATGCGCTTGATGTCGTTGGCCATCGTGTCGTTGAGCGAATTCGCGACAGGTTGCAGGCCGGCGAGTTGCACGTCGACGCCGTCGATGTAGAACTGCGACTCGACGTCGCGGAAGTTGTTGGACACCGCGGTGTCGTTGTCGCCGGCGATCGCGATGCTGGTGACCGCGTGTTGCTTGGTCTTGTCCGCCAGGGCCGCCACCGAGAGACCGTTGTCGACCTTGAAGTACGAGCCGTTGATCTTCATGATCTGGTCGGGGTTGTCGGCGACGAGCCGCTGCAGATTGTCGATGACCTTCGCTTGGAACTCGGGGTCGTCGACGGTCTTGCCCTCCGGCGCCGTGTACAGCGCCAGAACGTCACCCGTCGTGCTGCGTCCGAACGTGCCGTCAGCGAGTTTTGCAGCCTCTACCGATTCCGACCCCGGATCGTCCCAGCCGCTCTGGCTGAGATGATCCTGCAGGCTCAGGCCGTACGCAGCGAGCCCGAGGAGCCCCGCCACCATGACAGCGATGACGGTGAAGCGGGCTCGATAGACGATGCTTCCCCAGCTGGCGAACACTGATCAACTCCTACTCGGCAACACTTTTTCGCCCGATGAGCAGGGCAGAAAGCGGTCGGAACGGCTGCAACCAGGCGCCCTCGTCGGGCAGGGTGTCCAGGCTTACCCGTGGCAGAGGCTCACGGAAGACACCTGGGATGTCCTCGAGATCGACGAAGTCCAAGATATCGGACGACACAGCCCAGCTGGCGTGTTCACGGAACCCGAGAACCTGGACCGGGATACCGGTTGCTGCGATGTCCTCGAGAGGTTCGCGGAACGCTTGGCCGTCGGCTGACGCGACCATGATTCCGGCGAGGCCCTCGCCGTACCGGAGCGCGATGTGCTCGAGCATGTCCGAATCGACATCGCTGTCTTCATCGACCTTCGGCTTGGCGAACACCGCGAAACCCACGTTACGCAAGGCTTCGACCCAAGGACGAACGACGTCGGCGCTGCCGGACGCGATGTTGGTGAAGACGGTCGCCTCAGGCTCGAGCGTGCCGCTGTTCTGTGCGGACAGTTCGGCGGTG
The DNA here is from genome assembly GCF_009707305.1 of Rhodococcus sp. AQ5-07. Lineage (NCBI taxonomy): Bacteria > Bacillati > Actinomycetota > Actinomycetes > Mycobacteriales > Nocardiaceae > Rhodococcus > Rhodococcus sp. AQ5-07. Next base: position 5,954,118 of record NZ_CP046099.1, read on the forward strand.
CGAGAGAGCAGCCAACGACCCAAAGCGTCGAATCGTGGCCGGTAGGCGGCGGTAGGCCGGCCACCGAGGATGGCGCCGAGGCCCATGTCGAGGTTGGGGGCGTCCCAGACCAGAAGCACCCGCTTGGGGTGGCGGGAGTCACGACCGAAGTCGAGAGGAGATTCCGACGACGTCACGTCGTCGGATAGCTGTTCGCTGACGCTCATGCTCTGATCTTCCCCCATATAAGCTCGGTGATTGCACTACCGACCTTATGGGCTTTGTCCTCGAACTTGGTGACCGGACGCTCGTGGGTCATCGGAGACTCCCAGTCGAGTGCGGTCAGCAGTGGCTCGGCATTGCCGGCTTCTTCGATCCATTCGGCGTACTCGGCGTGATCGGTTGCCACGTGCAGGACTCCGCCGGGCTTGAGGCGGTTGGCGATCAGCGCGAACGTCGGCCCCTGCAGGAGGCGACGCTTGTGATGGCGGGCCTTGGGCCACGGGTCCGGGAAGAACACCCGGACGCCCGTCAGGGACTCGGGGGCGACCATGTTCTCGAGTACGTCCATCGCGTCACCGCGTAGTACGCGGACGTTGGGAATCTCTTCACGCTCGACCTGCTGGAGAAGCTGCGCGAGCCCCGGGCGGTACACCTCGATCGCGATCAGGTTCACGTGCGGTTCCGCCTTGGCCATAGCGGCCGTCGCGGTGCCGGTACCCGAACCGATCTCGATGATCAGGGGTGCCTCGCGTCCGAACCAGGCGTTCGCGTCGAGCGGTGTGTCCGAGACGTCGGCGCCGATGAGCGGCCACTGACGGTCCCAAGCCTGCTGCTGCGCGTCGGTCAGCGCACCCCGGCGAGAGCGAAAGCTGGTCACTCTCGGATGGAGACGGGACCCCTTGGCGTGGTCCGTCTGCCCCGTGTCAGGGGTCTGCGGTGCATGCTGATCGGCTTCGTTCACGAACCCATTGTCACGCATGACCCCCGTTTAGCGCAGACGGGTCTGAAGTTTGAGTTGAGACTTTCTGCGGAAAGTCCTGAAACAGCCGACTTCGGACAGCCAGCGAAAGAGTGGTGTCACCTGCCGTCCTTGCCGAGAACCTGACAGAATCTCACCGACACGATGGGGACGTGGGGTGGGGATGAACACAGGATTTGCATGCAGTAATTGGTCACGAATGTTGCCCGCAGAATCGATCGACGACGCCTGCGCGGAGCCGATCGACCACTTGCGCGCTCTGGCATATCGGCTGACGTCGATCGATTCGGGAGCCGCAGAGGCGGTTCACTCGGTGCTCGGATCGCTGAGCGCGCCGCTCGAATTGGTGGTCGCCGGGCGAGCCGGGGTGGGGCGGTCGTCGTTGGCGCGGATCCTGGGGCGCGACGACCGGTTCTCGCGCAGAGTCGTCGGCGCACCGGTTGTGGTGACCGAGTCGCGCGCGTTCGACGTCCCGGGAACGTCGAACCCCGATCTGGGTCGTCGTTGCGTTGTCTACGTGGTGGTCGACGCGGTCCGCGACGTCGACGGCCGAGCCATTGCCCGAGTTTCCGATCGTGTGGTCGTCGCTGCGAACAAGGCTGACTTGTTCGGGCCGCGCTGGGACGAGGCGCTGGGACGGGCCGCGGAGATCTCGGAGACCGTCGGCGTGCCCACGGTTCCGGTGGAGACACTGACCGGGCGCGGCGTCGAAGAATTGTTCGAGGCTCTCGGACCTGTTCTGGAGGCGCAGTGGTGGGGCCGGGTCGAGCAGATCGGCCCGGCGCTGAGGCGGTCTGCCTCGCGCAGCGCTGCGGGCAGGGACGAGATCGAGTTGTATCTGAGTTCGGACTCCGCGGTGCTGTTCTGCGCCGCGGCGGCGATGATGAGCCCCGAAATTCGAGCCCTGCGTCAAGGCGAGCCTCCCGATCCTCGTACCGCCGACGACGCGGGCACATGCAGCCGGTGGTGGGGCGAGCTCGTGGACGAGTCGGAACAGGCTCCGCAACAAAGGGTCTCACTGATTCGCCGCGGGTATGTGCGTCGGTGGGCGCAGCTCGGGGGCGATCGCTCCGCTCCGGCGGTGACCGATGGATAGCGTTTCGGTACTTCCGGATTCGGTGCTGCGCGTGGTGCAGCGATGGAATCCGGCATCCGATCCGGGTCGCCAGGTCGCCGCCGAAACATCCAGTGGCACTGGAATTTACGTTGTCGGCCCACCGAGGTGTGGACGGGAAGACGTCGCCCGGATGTTCAATGCTTCTGATGACTGTTCGACAGTGACACGCGAGGTGGACGCCGACGTCGTACTTCTGGTCGTCGACGCCGCCAGTGTGATCGGACGCGAGGATCTTCTACTTCTCGACGACGCTGCAGAGAGCGGGATTCCGGTGGTGGTCGCGCTGACCCGCATCGACGTCTACCGAGACTGGCAGGCTGTGCGCCGGCGTGATGCCGAGATTCTTGCTTCGCACTGCACCGCTTTTGCTCAGGTCCCGGTGGTTCCGATTGCGCCTGGTCAAGAGCAGTCGCTCGTTGCCGTCGTGAGCCGGGCGGCACGGGAGAGGGAAGCAGGCGGTTCGGATTCCGGTGTCATCGCGCAGACGCGCCGGATGATCGAGATAGAGATCCGGAATCTGCGTGACAGCGTTTCTGGTGCCGAACTGCGGGCCGAGCGATCACAGTTGCTCGCAGACCGTGACGGCCGGCGAGGCGAACGCCTGGTGCAGGTGCGAAGCCGACTGCAACGAGCGCGCGGGGATCTGTCACAACAAATCGCCGAGGCAACCCGGGCGACGGTCGCCGGGGCACGTGCCTGGGTCGATGCGGCCTCGCGAGCCGAATTGGGCAGCGTGCCGACGCGACTGCAGCACGAGGTCGACCATCACACCCGGGTGTTCGATGCCGCGATGGCGGCAGCGGTGGAAGTGGCGGGCACGACCGGATACATGCCTTCCCCACGGATTCCGGAGGGCCCGCCGCGCCGTCAGCGCGGAAACGAGGACCGGGTGACAATTCTTGTCGGCGCGTCCGCGGGTCTCGGCCTCGGCCGTATCGCGGTGACTCCGCTGGAAATGATTCCGGCCTTGGAGTTCGCAAGTATCCCCGTGACGTTGGTTCTGGGTGGCGCCGCGGCGTGGTGGTTGGCGCGAACTCGCGGGCTGACGGCGGATCGTGCCTACTCCAGGTCGTGGATCGTCGAATCGATGTCGACGGTTCGCGCACAGTGGGAGCAGCGAGTCCAGAGCGTTCTGCTCGAGGCCGAGGCGGATCTGGGAGCGGCGATCATGGCGGAGAGCCGCGAGCAGGTGGCGTCGGCGCAGGCCCGAATCGTGGAGATCGACGGTGAACTTCGTGAGCTTGCCGCGGCCAGATCAGGGCAACTGGCGTCGTGCGAGCGCGACCTCGCCGTTTTGAACGCCGCCTACTGACATTCCGCGAGTGCAGAGTTCTCCACAGCGCCGCAATTTCGGCCTCGACTGATCGTCGGGGTCTGGTAATACTGAGCGGACGGTTTCGGTAGGGGTTGCCGAAGCGGTAGGTCACCATCCAGTAGGGGGAGTAATGGACGCATTTCTGATCACGGCCGGACACATCGACGGGCACGAAGCCGAAGCGCTCGATCCTGGGCGTATCGAGCCCGAGACCTTCGGGCCCTCGTCGGGACCGGTCGATGCCGGCGACCTGAACTTCGAGGCCTTCGACTTGGACGGTGACGGAACGGTCGACAGCCGTGTCGTCCACTCCGACGACGACGTCGTGATCGTGTCCGATTTCGATCGCGACGGTAGCGCCGATCGCCTCACGATGATCGAGTCGGACGGCGACTACTCGGCCTGGGAATGCAGTCGAGACGACGAAGGCGCCCTCGTGTGGCAGAAAATCGATGCCGGAGCGCTCTGAAAAGGTTCCGTTTATGTGCTCTGAGCGCCGGGTAGGCACCTGAACACACCAACTGAATCGTTTCTGTGACATTTCTGACCGCACCCGATTACCTGCAGGTGAACAGCCAGCGTTAACCTCAATACATAGGACACCCGGCGTCCGTGAAATCCACGTGAGTGGATGACGCGGCTGGACCCCGTCGAGAGGGGGACACCGGGATCGACTGGTATCGGGGCGCTGCAGTTTGCATCCGGTGTCACGAGAACCCGGTTCCGGCTCACCCCAGGAGAGTTTGATGACCTCAGCGACCATTCCCGGTCTCAATGGAACTGACGGCACGCCCCCCACGCAGCACAAGGAACTGCTTGCATGGGTGCAAGAGGTTGCCGAACTCACCCAGCCTGATCGTGTCGTCTTCGCAGACGGCTCGGACGAAGAATGGGACCGACTGACAACGAAGTTGGTCGAGGCAGGAACCTTCACCCGCCTCAACGACGAGAAGAAGCCGAACTCTTTCCTCGGCAACTCCGATCCGTCCGATGTCGCGCGAGTCGAATCGCGTACGTACATCTGCTCGAAGGAAGAAATCGACGCAGGTCCCACCAACAACTGGATGGATCCGGCGGAGATGCGCACCCTCATGGGTGACCTGTACCGCGGTTGCATGCGTGGACGCACCATGTACGTCGTGCCGTTCTGCATGGGCCCCCTCGACGCCGAGGATCCGAAGCTGGGCGTCGAGCTCACCGATTCCGAGTACGTCGTCGTCTCCATGCGCGTCATGACCCGCATGGGCAGCAAGGTTCTCGACAAGCTCGGCACCGACGGATTCTTCGTCAAGGCGCTGCACTCCCTCGGCGCTCCGCTGGCCGATGGCCAGGAAGATGTCGCGTGGCCGTGCAACGACACCAAGTACATCACCCACTTCCCCGAGGATCGTGAGATCTGGAGCTTCGGTTCCGGCTACGGCGGAAACGCTCTCCTGGGCAAGAAGTGCTACTCGCTTCGTATCGCTTCGGCAATGGCGCACGACGAGGGCTGGCTGGCCGAGCACATGCTCATCCTCAAGCTCATCTCGCCCGAGGACAAGGCCTACTACATCGCGGCGGCATTCCCCTCCGCTTGTGGCAAGACCAACCTCGCGATGATCCAGCCGACCATCCCCGGATGGCGCGCCGAGACCCTCGGTGACGACATTGCCTGGATGCGTTTCGGTGAGGACGGACAGCTCTACGCCGTCAACCCGGAATTCGGTTTCTTCGGCGTGGCTCCCGGCACCAACTGGTCGTCGAACCCCAACGCCATGCGCACCATCGACCAGGGCAACACGGTCTTCACCAACGTCGCTCTGACCGACGACGGTGACGTCTGGTGGGAAGGCCTCGAAGGCGACCCGCAGCACCTGATCGACTGGAAGGGCAACGAGTGGACGCCCGAGTCGGGCACCCATGCGGCTCATCCCAACTCGCGTTACTGCACTCCGATGTCGCAGTGCCCGATCATGGCTCCCGAGTGGGACGACCCGAAGGGCGTGCCGATCTCGGCAATCCTGTTCGGTGGACGCCGCAAGACGACGGTTCCGCTGGTCACCGAGGCTCGCGACTGGCAGCACGGCGTCTTCATGGGTGCAACGGTCGGCTCCGAGCAGACCGCAGCAGCCGAAGGCCAGGTCGGTACGGTTCGCCGCGATCCGATGGCAATGCTGCCGTTCCTCGGCTACAACGTCGGTGACTACTTCCAGCACTGGATCGACCTCGGCAAGTCCGCGGACGCGTCCAAGCTCCCCAAGGTCTTCTACGTCAACTGGTTCCGCCGTGGCGACGACGGACGCTTCCTGTGGCCAGGCTTCGGCGAGAACTCTCGCGTCCTGAAGTGGATCGTCGAGCGCATCGAGCACAAGGCTGCCGGCATCGACACCCCGATCGGCGTCGTTCCCACCGGATCGGCACTCGACATCGAAGGCCTGGACGTGTCGGACGCCGACATCACCGAGGCCCTCGCGGTCAACATCGACGAGTGGAAGGCCGAGATCCCGCTCATCGAAGAGTGGTTCGACTTCGTCGGCGAGAAGCTGCCGACCGGCATTCGTGACGAGTTCGAAGCTCTGAAGCAGCGGTTGGCCTGATAAACCGCCCCCGTATGTAGTGGCCTGATGCCGCATTGGTTCAATTTGATGAACCGATGCGGCATCGGTCGTCTGTATGCCCTTGCCTGTAGCCGTTATGCAGTTCAGCCGTAAAGCAGTGATCAGCGAATCGAGCGGGTCGACACACTCGATCCTCAGGAGGACCAGATATGAGCGGGATCTACAACAACGTGACCGAATTGGTCGGGCGCACCCCGATCGTGCGGCTCAACCGTCTGACCGAGGGCCTGGACGCACAGGTCGCCGTCAAGCTCGAGTTCTACAACCCGGCCAACAGCGTCAAGGACCGGATCGGCGTGGCAATCATCGACGCCGCCGAGAAGTCCGGTGCACTCAAGCCCGGCGGAACCATCGTCGAGGGCACCAGTGGTAACACCGGTATCGCACTCGCCATGGTCGGTGCTGCTCGCGGCTACAAGGTCATCCTGACCATGCCGGAGACCATGTCCACCGAGCGTCGCGTGATGCTGCGTGCTTACGGCGCCGAGATCGTGCTGACCCCGGGCTCCGAGGGCATGGCCGGTGCAGTCGCCAAGGCCAAGGAAATCGTCGAGCAGACCGAGAACGCTGTCTCGGCCAGCCAGTTCGCCAACCCGGCCAACCCGGCCATCCACGAGGCAACGACGGGCGAAGAGGTCTGGGCTGACACCGACGGCGCCGTCGGCATCTTCGTGTCCGGCATCGGCACCGGCGGCACCATCACCGGCGTCGGACGCACCCTTCGCAAGTACAAGCCCGAGGTCAAGATCGTGGGCGTCGAGCCCATCGACTCGCCGATCCTCAACGGTGGCCAGCCCGGTCCCCACAAGATCCAGGGAATCGGCGCGAACTTCGTGCCCGACGTCCTCGATCGCGAGATCTACGACGAGATCATCGACGTCTCGTTCCCCGATTCCATCGAGGTCGCTCGCGCACTCGGAACCCAGGAAGGCATCCTGGGCGGCATCTCGTCCGGTGCCATCGTCTGGGCCGCACTCGAGTTGGCGAAGCGTCCGGAAAACGCCGGCAAGCTGATCGTGGCTGTCGTGTGTGACTTCGGCGAGCGTTACATCTCCACCCCGCTGTTCGAACACATCCGGGACTGAGACTTGTGAGTATCCTCGGGACAATTCGCGAGGACCTGCAGGCTGCGCGCGGTCAGGATCCTGCCGCGCGCAGCAATGTGGAGAACGCGCTCGTTTATTCAGGGCTGCATGCCATTTGGGCGCATCGGGTTGCGCATCGCATGTGGGTCGTCCCTGCGCTACGCGGCCCGGCGCGAGTGCTCTCGCAGCTGACACGCTTCGTTACCGGCATCGAGATTCACCCCGGTGCCACCATCGGTCGACGGTTCTTCATCGACCACGGCATGGGCGTCGTGATCGGGGAGACGGCCGAGGTCGGTAACGACGTGATGCTCTATCACGGCGTCACCCTGGGTGGTCGCTCGCTCGAGCAGGTCAAGCGTCACCCGACGCTGGGAGACCGGGTCACCGTCGGCGCTGGTGCCAAGATCCTCGGACCTGTCGTCATCGGTGAAGGTAGCGCTATCGGCGCCAATGCCGTTGTCACCAGAGATGTTCCGGCCGAATCCATCGCGACGGGTATCCCGGCGGTGGCGCGGCCACGGACCACCAAGGAAAAACTGGTGGACCCGAACAGTTACATCGATCCTGCGATGTACATCTGAAGCATTCCTTCTTCGATGGCCACCCTCGTGTAGACGGCGGGTGGCCATCGGCGTCTGTTCAGGCTCGCGTCAGGTGCCACCCGCGACGTCCCAGTACGACGGCCGTCGCTGCGCCCAGTGCCGCCCCGATCAGGGGATAGCAAGCGAGAATTAGCCACTGGGGCGAGTTGTCTGGAAGCGCCATGTAGGAGATGTCCAGGCTCGACTCGTAGTCGCGACTCATCTGCACACCCCGGATCGGTTCGTAGGCACCCTGATAGACGATGGTCTTGTCTTGACTGGTCATCACGTCGATCAGACTGCCCACCAGGGGAATTCCCCCGACGACAAATCCCAGAACCGCCAGAATCACGATCAGTGCGCGCATCGAACGAGCCTATCGCCCGGCCGGAAGTTCAGACTGCGATCGACGGTTCTTCGGGCGTCGAGAGGGTCAGGATCGCCCGCACGACGCGTGGACTCTGCTCGAGTGAGCGTTCGAGTTCGCGCAACGTGTGGGCCACTCGGGATTCCGCGTAGTCACCGACCAGATCGACGCTAGCCACCAGGTAGACCTGCCGCGGCCCGAGGTATTCCATGCGTAGGAACGTGATTCGGTTGATCTCGGGTAGTTGGGTGAGAGCTTCGACGGCTGCTGCCCGCAGCGTCGGTGAGGCCTCTTCGCCGACCAGGAATCGGCGGTTGCGGTCGATCAGGATGATCGCGATGACTCCGAGAAGTATGCCGACGAAGATGGAGCCGAGGGCGTCGGGGATCGGTGAACCGGTGATCTGGTGCAGTAGGACGCCGACGAATGCGATGACCAAACCGATCAGTGCTGCAGCATCTTCGGCGAACACGGCCCGGGTCGTCGGGTCGGATGTGTTGAGCGCCTGGGCCATGACGTCGCGGTTCACGGCGGACGCTTCGGTTCGGAGTTGCTTGTACGCCTGCCGGAACGAGATGCCTTCGAGGATGAACGAGACGCCGAGGACTGCGTAGGCGACACCGAAGTCGGTGGCCGGTTCGGAATGGAACAGTTCCTGGATGCCGTGGGTGATCGACACACCTGCGCCGAGCGCGAAGAGTCCGAGGGCGGCGAACATCGACCAGATGTAGGCCTCCCGGCCGTACCCGAGTGGCTGGTCTCGGTCGGGAACCCTTTTCGCGCGGCGGTTCGCGATCAGCAGCAGCACTTCGTTGCCGGTATCGGCCCAGGAGTGGGTGGCCTCGGCGACCATCGATGCAGATCCGGTGACGATGGCGGCCGCCGTCTTGGCCCCGGCGATCAGCGCGTTAGCCGCAAACGCCAGTACGACTGTCGTGGTGCTCTCGTCGCCGTTTCCCGTCGGCTCGGCCTTGGGTTCGATGCTCACGAACTTCAGGCTAGGCGGGTGGCGACGGTTTCGTGCGGTGACGCTCGGCGACGGAGCGCAGCAGTGTGTCGACGGCGTCGTGGAACTGCGTCAGGCCCGGCTCTTCGACGGGGAAGTGCCCGCACCCGTCCAGCATCACGAATTCGGTGGGTGCGTTGATGCGGCGGAGGAACTGCAGGCTCAGTTCGGGTGGCGTCCATCGGTCGTCGGCCGGGTGGGTGAGCAGAACGGGCGTCGTCCGAAATGCTTCGGGTGCGGTGTGCTCGAACGAGAAGTAGCTGCTGAGGAATCCGAGTGGCACCCGAACACCGCCACCGCGCGGATCGGTTGCGCACAGCGTCGCGAGTTCACGGTTGCTGCTCATGTTCGCGACATCGGCGACCCAACGGATGGGCACGCGGATACGGCCCACCAGTCGTTCGGTGCGGCGCATCAGGGGAGCGCCGTAGACACCCATCGGGCCGAACCGCGCCGCGGCAGCTCTGGCCGACGGATGCGAGGGATCGAGCAGACAGGTGGCGACGACGGCGTCGGCCAGACCGGTCCGCGCGGCTACCTCGTAGGCCAGCAGACCGCCGATGCTGGCGCCCAACAACACCAGCGGCCGATCGTCGGCTGCCTTCTCGGCCCGGACGAGATCGCAGAGGAGATCGACCCACTGCTCGTACCGGACGCCGGCGGGATCGGCTACGACGGTGTCGCCGTACAGCGGAAGATCGGGGAAGAGGACTTCGGCTCCGAGTTTCACGCCGATCCCGGCGAACGGCCACAACGCGCCCGAGTAGCCGCCGGCGCCGTGGATGCCGAGAACACGAACCGGTGCGTCTGGAGCCACTGCCCGTGCGACGTGGACGGTGTTGCCGTTCCACTCCCACCACGTCGGGGTCGGCGCCGGCATGTGGTCGGTGTACCGGTCGGGCATAAACTTCGAGTAATCGGCGCTGGTCACCTACACAATTCTCGGTATCGGCGTCGCGGCTGACAACTCGCATCGGAGGACCGTGTCGACTCGGCGGAAAAGGCCCTCCCAGCAGCGGTCGAGGGCTACCTACGACGCGATCCTGGAGGCAGCTACTCGCGTTTTCGCTTCGGAAGCCATGGCAGCGACCACCAACCGGATCGCTGACGAAGCAGGGGTGTCGGTGGGCTCGCTCTACCAGTATTTCAGCGACAAGTACGAGATCCTTGCGGAGTTGGCGAACCGTCACGTGAGTGCTGCGCGGGAGAGTTTTGCGCTCTGCCTTGCCGACATCGTCGAGCGCGAACTCTCCCTGGACGAGGCCGTGAGAATGTTGGTGGAGTGCGCGGTCGAAGTGAACAGTAAGCCGCGAGAGTTCTTTCACCTGCTCTACGATCAGGTTCCACGTACGCGTGAGCTCATCGAGCAGGTCGAAGGAATGAATCGGCAACTGGTACTGGGTTTTTCGGAGTACCTCCAGAGCTACGGTTTCAGTGCGGAGGATGCGTTGTTGACGTCGCGGCTGACCGTGACTGCCGTGGACAGTCAGGTGCATCGGGTTGTGCTGGAATCGGATTCACCCGAAGAACTTCGAGTGCGAACGGAAGCCGTCGTGCGGCAGGCGAGATCGATGATCGCGTCGGAATCCTGATCCGGTGTGCGGAATGGTGACCACAGTCCGTTATGGTTCTGACGTCATCATCGAGGTAATGGGAAGTCGGTGCAATTCCGGCGCGGTCCCGCCACTGTGAGGTCGTCCCTGCGTCGACCGTAGCCAGATACCACCCTCGTTGACGTTGTGTCATGCCACGAGGATGGATCGGTCACACCATGAATGCTGTTGGCGGAGCTCTGTCTCCACCTACCCACCTGCCTTCGCCGAAGGCTGGTGCGCCTCGAGGACGGCTCAGTCCGGGTATCGTGCTGCCCGCTCTGCTGGTCGTCACCGTGCTCTCTGCTGTGTGCGCGTTGGCATTCGGATCCGAGATGCTCCCCGTGTCCACTGTGGTGGACGTGGTGCACTCGCGCTTCGGAGGCCCACCCGTCACGCGTTCCGAACTTGCGATCGTGTGGGGGATCAGAGCACCGCGGGTACTGCTCGGTCTGGCCGTCGGCGCTGGTCTTGCCGTCGCCGGCGCGGTGGTGCAAACCCTCGTCCGTAACGCTCTTGCCGATCCCCACCTGCTGGGAGTGTCGTCCGGCGCGAGTGTCGGTGCCACTGCCGTCATCACCACCGGACTGTTCGCCGGCGCGGGAGTGTGGGCGCTCAGTTTCGGCGCGATGATCGGGGCGTTGGGAGCTGCGATTCTCGTCTTCACCATCGCGACGCTGCAAGGCGGTATCACTCCACTGCGATTGGTTCTGACCGGCACCGTTACCGCATCCGCCCTGTCGGCGATCGCGAGTTTTCTGGTGCTGCGTACCAATGATTCCCAGGCCGCGCAGTCCGTATTGTTCTGGCTCCTGGGAAGTTTGGCCGGGGCATCCTGGGACAAGTTGTGGGCGCCGGTCATCGTTGTGTTCCTGCTGACGGCAGCGGTGTTCGCCCTGCACGGTTGGCTGGATGCGCTGGCGGCCGGACCGGACGTCGCGGCTTCGCTCGGTATTCCCATCCGAACCCTGCGAAACGTGCTGTTCGGTGTGCTGGCAGCGTTGGTCGGCACGATGGTTGCAGTGTCCGGCGCGATTGCCTTCGTAGGCTTGGTCATACCGCACGTCACACGCATGCTTGTCGGAGCCAGACATCGAGTGGTGTTGCCGGCGGCAGCGCTGATCGGCGCGTCGTTCCTGGTGTGGGTCGACGTCGTGGCGCGGACCTCGTTGCGGCCGACCGAGATCCCGCTGAGCGTGGTGACCGGGGTGATCGGTGCCCCGCTGTTTCTCCTGCTTCTCGGCCGTCGGCGCTACCGATTCGGTGGCAGTTCGTGAGCGCCCGCGCCCTGGCGGTGACCGCGTCCGGAGTCGTCGTCCGCATCGACCGCCGAACCGTCGTCAAGGGCGTCGACATCGCGGCGGACGCCGGTGCAGTAGTAGGCGTCGTCGGTCCGAACGGATCGGGCAAGTCGACTTTGTTGCGTGCGCTTGCCGGTCTCGGACCGATCGCCGACGGTGACGTACGCGTCGGCGGCGAGTCCGTGCACGCGATGTCCGCGCGTTCGCGGGCCAAAGCCATTTCTTTTGTGGCGCAGGAAGAGCAGAGTCCCGCCGATTTGTTGGTTCACGAGTACGTGACTCTGGGGCGCACGCCACATACAAAGCCCTGGAGTGTCGGCGGAAAGCACGAGAATGCCGTCGTTGATCGTGCTCTGGGCGAGGTCGGAATGATCGAGCACAGGCTCTCTTCGATGGACACGCTTTCCGGCGGCGAGCGTCGGCGGGTATTTCTCGCCCGAGGTCTCGCGCAGGACGCCGGCGTGCTCATCCTCGACGAGCCGACCAATCATCTCGACATCCGGCATCAACTCGAACTGCTCGATCTGGTCCGGTCGTTGGACCGGACGGTGATCATGGCACTGCACGACCTCGATTTGGCTGCGGCAGTGTGCGATCGGGTGCTCGTGCTCGCGGATGGAGTTGCCAGGGCGTTCGGACATCCATCCGACGTACTCACCACCTCGGTGGTGGCAACTGTCTTCGGTGTCGAGACTTTCGAGCTCGTGAACCCCGCGACAGGCCGTTCACACCTCGTATTCGAATCACGAAATTCTCAACTACAACAATCATTTTCGGAGAGTGCACTTTGATACATGTCAAGACTCGAGCGTCGTTCGGTGCGGTTGTAGCCGCGACAGCGTTGTTGACAGTTGCCGGCTGCTCGGCAACTGCACCGGTGGACGAAGCTGCAGACAAGACTTCGGTGACATTGGAGAACTGCGGGACCGAAAGCACTTTCCAGCTTCCGATCGAGAACGTCGTTGCGACAAGCAATGCGGCCAATATCGGCACCATTCTCCGAGTCGGCGGTTTGGATCGTCTCGCGGCCGTCGTGTTGAACACGAACAACGACGCGGTCATGGAGTCGATGTTCGGCCCTGGAATTGCGGACGTCCCACACCTGGACGGAACGATCACGATGGAGACGATTCTGGGTAAGCAGGCGGACCTGGTGGTCGGCTCCTACAGTGGCTTGTTCAAGGGAGCCTCCGGTGTGACGCCGGAATCGCTGCAGAGCAACAACATCGATGCATATGTGATCTCCGATAGTTGTCGGCAGAGTGCCGCAGTGGATTCCGCGCTCGGCACGATGGGTCCGTGGGATGCCCTTCGTGCGGACGTGACCAATTACGGAAAGCTGTTCGGAACCGAGGACACTGCCGCCGAGGCACTGACCGAATTGGATTCACGTTTGGCACGTCTGGAGTCCGCGCCAGATGCCGGCGACAAGCCGAAGGTCTTGATCTACGACAGCGGTGAAGAAGATCTGTACACCAGCGGAGGCAACGGAGCCCCCAACGGAATCATCGACGTCGCCGGGGGAACCAACGTGTTCGCCGACGTCGACAACACCTGGTTCAAAGCGAGCTGGGAGACCGTCGCGAAGTCAGAACCCGACGTCATCGTGATCATGGATTACAAGAAGAGCGCTGACGAAGTACAGGGCAAGATCGACGCGATCAAGAGCCGAGAAGGCCTACGCGATCTCGACGCCGTCAAGCAGAACCGCTTCGTCGTACTCCCGCTCGCGATGTTCACCAGCGGATTCCCCAACGTCTACGGCGCGGAAGAGCTGCGCGCGAAGATCGAAGAGTTCGGACTTGCTCCGTCGAGCGGGATCGACTGGACAACCGCGCCGTCGGCATGAGTGTCGACAGTGGTTCGAATCGGGTGATCGTCGTACTGCGGCCGACCGTCAGCGGCCTCGACGAGTCGGCCGCGCGACGGATGTTCGACGCTGTTCGGGCCGGCACCGACGCCGACGTTCGTATTGCGTACCTCGATGTCGCGTCGCCGAGCCTTCACGAGGAACTCGATCGAGCGCATACCGATGACGTGGGCAAGGTCGTGTTGATTCCAGTTGCGGTGCCGAGGGATCGGTACCTGCTCACGTGGACCAGCAAGGCGGTTGCGAACTGGCGCGAAACCCGGATCGGTGCCGAACTGGAAGTCTCGCTCCACGAATCGGAAACGCTCGAAGCTGCCGTGGCCGCGCAGGTGATCGATGAACTCGGCGCGGCAGGAAAGCCGATCACTGCCAGTCCGGCGTCGTATCGCAGTCCGGCTTGGTCCGTGATCGAGCAGCACGATACACATCTGTTGGTGTGCAAGGGGCCCCGCTGCATGGCGTACGGAGCAGGGCCTCTCCACCGGGCCATGAGTGCGGCGGCCAAAGGCACTTCGGCAAAGGTGACGGGAACCGGTTGTCTGAGCCCGTGCAACCTGGGCCCGTTGGTGATCGCGAACCCCGGCGGTACCTGGTTCGGGCACGTGGACGCCGGTGATGCCGAGGCCTTGGTGTCCGGTCGCGAGGATCGATTGGCGGATAACGTTCTGGACCGGTAGATACCGGGTCGGTGAAAGCAAAGAACCCGCTGGGCGCGAAGTGCGCTCAGCGGGTTCTGTCCATCAGTGAGACGGTCAATTCGATTCAAGTGGTCGAATATTTCTTGCGGACCCGGTCAGCCTGAATTGATTTCTCTTGAATGCAACCAGGACCCTGTGGCGATTGTCCGTCAATCAGACGACTGCCATGAGTATCGAGATTGGGTAGAAATATTCAGACCAATGCGAATTCGAGGAGTGAACCATGGGATACGACAATAGGTGCCGGGATTGCCAGCACGGCAAATGTTCGGTCTGCAACGGGGAGGGGAAGGTGTGGGGAACCTTTGGAAATTGCACGAGGTGCCACGGGCAAGGCGGTAGCCCATGCGCGCAGCACCGATGAGTCAATGCTGGTCAGGCTAGCGCATTAGGTTCGGTGAACGTCGATGTCAACGCTATGAGAGTTGGCCGCCGAGTGCCTGAATCCGGCGAAAAATATTCGTTATCAATCGGTCGAGAGGATATTCAATGGACATGGTAGTAGTCGGATTCATTGCATTCATCTCCTATGCTGTAATCGGTCGGGCAATAGGGACGTCTTACTGGAGAAGGAAACACGGAGTGTATCGCTCCTTTTTCTCGACAGAGGCGATATTTACAGGAATGTTCGGATTTCTAGCAGTTGGTCTCACGTGGCCCGTTTCCATATTCATCCCTGCAGTTCGAGCGCCCGAGCTTTGCACGCACGGCAGTCATATCCTGGAACGGGATTCTGCGCGTCGCGAGTATGAGCAGATGGAGGATGCGCTTCGTCGGGAGCGTGGACTGGCCTGAATGGTGCCTCGATTACGTTTGAAGCCCGCCGATTGACCAATCGGCGGGCTTCAAACATTCATGTCTCAGGAACCGAAGGGAAGGGTTCCCGGCGGGATCTGGTATCCACTGCTGCCGACGGAGGCGCTGCCCCAGAGTGCGAGGAAAGCGTTGATGGCGTTGGTGAGCATATGAATGTCCTTTGTGAGATGACTGATTCGTTTTCGACGGTACCGGGTGGATCTGTGGATTCGCTGGGAGTTGGCACCCATTTCATGGGGCTGGCACCCGTTCCGGCAGGTCGGAACGGGTGCCAACTGTCAGCAAAGGGTGCCAACTCCCGGGTGGGTCAGCCCACGTAGCCGGGCGGCATGAGTACGGACTTGGTCTCGCAGAAGGCTTCGAGGCCCTCAGGTCCGTTCTCGCGTCCGATACCGGAGTTCTTGTAACCACCGAACGGTGATCCGGGATCGAAGGCGTACCAGTTGATCGCGTAGGTACCAGTGCGGATCTGCGCGGCAACTTCGAGTCCGTGATCGATGTCGGTGGTCCACACCGATCCGGCGAGGCCGTAATCCGAATCGTTGGCGATCTTGATGGCCTCGTCCTCGGAGTCGTACGGGATCACCGAGAGGACGGGTCCGAAGATCTCCTCGCGTGCGATGGTCATCGAGTTGTCCACGTCGGCGAAGATCGTCGGCTCGACGTACCAGCCCTTGTCCAGGCCGGCGGGACGTCCACCACCGAGTACGACGCGCGCGCCTTCTTCCTTGCCCTTGGCGATGTAGCCCTCGACGCGCTCGCGCTGCTTCTCGGAGATCAGCGGACCGAGTTGTGCTGCGGGATCGGACGGATCGCCGACGGTCATGAAGCCTGCCGCGGTCTTCATTCCCTCGATGACCTCGTCGTAACGCGAACGGGGAGCGAGGATTCGGGTCTGAGCGACACAGGCCTGGCCGGTGTTCATCAGGCCGGACATGACGAGCATCGGCATTCCGGCGGCGATGTCGGCGTCCTCGAGGATGATCGCGGCGGACTTGCCACCCAGTTCGAGGGAGCAGCGCTTGAGGTTCTGCGCGGCGATGGCACCGATCTTGCGGCCGACGGCACTGGATCCGGTGAACGTGATCTTGTCGATGCCCGCATGAGAGACCAGGTATTCGCCGGTCTCGGCTCCGCCGGGGAGCACGGAGATGACGCCTTCGGGAACGCCTGCCTCGGTGAAGATCTCGGCGATCACGTGGACGGAGAGAGGGGATTCGGGTGCGGGCTTGAGCAGTACGGTGCAGCCGGCGAGCAGCGCGGGGGCCAGCTTGTTGATCGCCAGGAACAGCGGGACGTTCCAGGCCAGCACGGCGGCGACGACGCCGACGGGCTCACGGGTCACCTTGGTCTGCCCGAACGCACCGGTGCGCTTCTCTTCCCACGCGAACTTGTCGGCCAGCTCGGCGTAGTAGCCCAGCGTCGCCATCGACGGGGTCTGCTGCATCATGCCGACCATGGCGGGCGGCTGGCCCATCTCGTTGGAGATGAGCTGGTTGATTTCCGCGCTGCGCTCTTCGATCAGCTTGGCGGCCTTGGCGAGGATCGCGCCGCGCTCGGCGGGGGTGGTGCGTGACCACGGTCCCTCGAACGCCGCGCGGGCTGCGGACACAGCCGCGTCGATGTCTGCCGGTGCTGCGATGGGACAGCTGCCGACGCGCTCCTCCGTTGCGGGAGAGAACACTTCGAGTACCTGGTCGGTGGCCGGGGCCACCCATGCTCCACCGATGTAGAGCTTGTCGTAGTCAGTCATCAATTCATTCCTCGGTGTTGTCGGTCGCCGCGAGGGCATACGCGTCGTCTGCCTGTGCGGTGTCGGTGAAACTGGTGAATCCGTATTTCTCGTGCGGTCCGATGGCGGCTACCTCGAAAAGACCGGTGCCGGTGTTGGTGTTCGTGCCTTCGGTGAGCGTGAAGGACGCGAGGTTGTCGACGGGGGAGAACATGCGTTGGAACGGTTCGATCTCGTGGACCTTGTGGCGGAGCCCTTGTACGACGAGTTCGCCCTGCCACATTCCGTGACGCCAGTCCTGTTCGAGCCCGTAGCCGGTGCCGATTCCGATGTAGTTGGCCAGCAGCAGTTCGCAGGCGACAGTGAGGACTTCACCGCCTGGCTGGTGGAAGGTGATGGTCGCTCCGGTGACGTCGCGGGTGTCGGGGCAGAACGTCAGTTCGTGTTCGGGTCGGCCGAGCCATTCGTTGTCCCTGGCTTCGTCCGGCCACACTCGCATGGCTTCTTCGACGATGCGCCTGCCCTGCTCGTCTTCCTGCATGATCACCGAGATCGTGAACTCGTCGAACTGCATGACCGCGTAGATCCAGAAGAAGTTCTGGATTCCGTCGACGGCGCGTCTGCCTTGCGGTTCGGCTTCACCGACCGGACGCACACCCCACGAGCGGTCGCGGTTACCTCGCCACGTCTTCGGGTCGATCGCGAAGTCCTCCCCGTCGACGGTGAGCGATCCGGTCCACGTGCCGGTCTGCAGGAAGCGTGAGGTGTCGAACGTGACTCGTTCGAGTTGACGGCGAAAGTGCTTGGGCTCGAGCGCCGCCGGGATGGTGGCATCGAAGGTGATGTCGAAGGAGAGATCGTATTCGCTGCCCGGTTCGAGTACGACGCGGAGCTTCTGCAGTCCCTCGAGCACTTCGACGCGCAAAGGTCCGACGGTGGTGTCGGTACGGTCGGCACCCAGCGCCTTCGACATGCGAGCAACGATGTGGTCGTCACCGCGGCGAAGCACAGCGAATGCGTCCATGACACCGAGGTTGGGGTACTGGCCGAGTCCGACGATGAGGAACACGTCAGGGGATTCGGTGGGGTAGCAATTGAAGTAGTAACGGTCGTAGAAGTTTCGATCCGAGGTGGCTACGTGACGGATCGGTTCGGCGATCTGGTGAACGGGATAGTCGTCCATCGGTGAGAGCATGTCAGGCCAACCTCTCCCAGTAGGTGCCGTCGAGCATCGCGGCGAGCGAAGTGCGGTGCATGATCATGTCGTCGGGGTCTTCGGGTCGCTGTGACTGGCCGAAAGCTATGGCGCGGGCCTGGATTCGCCACATGATGACCGCCTGACGCAGTGCGGCATAGGTAACGTAGAACTCCAGATCGTGTGGGGCGTGGCCGGTGATCTCGGCGTAGGTCTGCGCGAGATCCGGCAGTCGAAGGAAGTCGGGAAGACCGGGTAGGTTCGCCAGTCCGGCGATGTCCTCGAAGAACCTGTGCAGGAATGCCATCCAGCCCAGATCCATCTCTCGCGGGCCGAGAGTTGCCATTTCCCAGTCGAGTACGGCTACCGGCGCGAAGTCCTGGTACATGACGTTGCCGATGCGCGAGTCGCCCCAACAGAGCACCGCCGGAGAATCGTCCGCGGGATTGTTCTCATCGATCCAGTCGAGGGCACGTTCGATGAGCGGTGATCTGATGCCGTCGGAGACCACCCACTCGTAGTACGCGCGCTGCTCGGCGATGTGCGCCGTGAATGCGTCTCGTGCAGTCGTTCCCGAATTCGGGAGTCGGAGGAAGTCGAAACGCTCGCACGGCTTGTCGATGGCGTGCAATTGAGCCAGGACGTCGACCGAGCTGCGCTGGAGGGTTTTTCGCTGCTCGGGGGACGCTTCGGTGACCCACGATCCGAAGTTGTACGGCATGACGTCTGGCGGCACGTCGCCGGAGATTCGTTCCATCACGAAGAACGGCGCACCCAACGCGTCCGGGTCGGATTCTGACCAGTACACCGCGGGTACGGGCACCGCCGAGTGCTCGCGCACCTGAGCCATGGTGCGGAACTGGGATTCGAGGTCGTAGGTCGGAAACACCGGCATGGTCGATTCCGTCGGTGCCACCCGAGCGACCAAGGGATGATGATCGCCGTCCCAGGTGGCGTCGAAGAGGATGGTTTCGCTGGACATGCCGTTGGCTGCGGGCAAGGTGACGTCGGCGACGGTCACAGTGGATCCGCTCGGCACCTTGCCGGCCATCCACCGTTCCAGGCGCTCACGGAGGTCTTCGGTGTCGCGGAGGGAATCGCTCGGTCGGGCGACCTGGGCGTGATGCTCGGTTTCATCGGTCGAAGAAGCAGTCGAGGCAACGTCAGATGAGGAAGCGTCTGGGCTCACGGTCACCTCCTTCCCGTAGGCGTCACGTGCAATGCCCGTAACGGTGTGAGTCAGAACACTAAAACACGTTACAGAAATTGGGAACAGGTGGCACCCGTTTAGTGGGACTCCCTGCGGATTTATCGGGGAAGAACGCGTGTCAGATAACGGCGGTGAGCGCGAGCAAGCCCGCACCGGTCAGAGTTCCGGCGCCACCCAGCTCGGCGGGAACGATCCGGAGCCCGGCGATGAACGACAAACGGGCATGTCGGGCAGCCGCGTCGAGCATCGGTTCCCACAGCGGTGCACCCGACTGGGCGAAACCGCCGCCGATCACCGCGAGGTCCACGTCCAGGAGGGCAGCCGCCGAGGCGATGCCACCACCGAGCGCCGTCCCTGCGCGGTGAAGCGCGTCCACGGCGATCGCGTCGCCGCTGCGTGCACCCTCGGCTAGTTCACGGCCGGTGTTTCCCGACCAGCCCTGGCTACGAGCCCATCGCACCGCGGACGGTCCACTGGCCACCGTCTCGAGGCAGCCGACGCCCCCGCAGCTGCACGGTTCGGAAGATCCTGGAGCGACGAGGTGGCCGATGTGACCGGCGTTCCCCGTGCGACCCCGAGCAATCTCACCGCCGAGGACGATTCCTCCGCCGATTCCCGTCGAGACGACCAGGCTCAGGAGGTTCGGGGTTCCGCGTCCGGCGCCGTGGTGGAACTCCGCCAATGCCGCTGCGGCTCCGTCCATGGCGAGGGCAGTTCCGGCATCGGGAAAGACGCTGCGGACGCCCGCTACGAGCTCGAATCCCTGTGCCCACTCGGTGATGTTGATGGGGGCCACGACGCCGGCGACGGTGTCCACCGGCCCGGCGCAAGCGATGCCCACACCGTCGACGTCGCGGCCGTCTGCGACTCGTTCGAGCAGCGCCGCACACGCTCCCCACGGGTCGGTCTGCGGCGTCGGCACACTGTCGAACACGGGAACGCGGCCGTCCTCGGACACGACGCCGGCCGCCATCTTGGTGCCACCGATATCGAGTGCGAGGCGCATGTCGCTATCGCTTTTCGAGAACCACGACGAGGTTGCTCACCAGGAACTCCCGAAGACCGGGGACTCGGACCATCCACCACGCCCACGACGGGTGGTAGCGCGGGATCGCGGCGAGCAACGTGCCCTGGCTGGTTCCACGGGCCCAGCGTAGGCCGTCGGTGGCGCCGACTTTGAACAACGACACCCCGAATCTGTTCTTCGGTTCGTGTCCGGTCTTGCGGAGGTACCGCTCGGCTGCGTACTCGCCCCCCAGCGCGTGCCACGGTCCGGTTTCGTGGCCGCCGAACGGACCCCACCACAGGGTGTACGAGAGAACCATCAAGCCGCCCGGCTTGGTCACGCGCAGCATTTCCTCGGCCATCAGCCAGGGCTCGCTGACGTGTTCGGCCACGTTGGAGGAGAAGCAGATGTCCACGGACGAGTCCAGGAACGGCAGTGCCAAACCGGATCCACGCACCGCGCCGCCCACGGTCAGACCCGCGGCGTGCATCTCCGACGGATCGGGTTCGACGGGAATGTAGCGGGCACCTGCGGCTTGAAAGACCTCCGCGAAATAGCCCGGACCACCGCCGACGTCGAGGACAGTGAGACCGTCGAGGGATCGTCCGGTGTGACCTTCGTGCAGGTCCGAGATCAACTCGACGGAGTCGCGCGCAAGCGCGCCGTAGAAGATGTCGGGCGCGGACTGCTCGTGGCGGAAGTCGCTGAGCAGGCCGAACGAGCGTTTCAGGGTTGCCCGTCGGCCGAAAATGCGGGTCACTGCGGGCTTGGTCACGGGTAGCAACTTTAGCCACTGGGTCGCCCGGTCCACGAACACCGTCAGGAGCGCGGCAATACGGACGCTCGAACAGTTAGGGTGTTCGGCAGGGTTACCGGCCGGTCAGGCGGGGCATCCCGCAGGATCGCCCGAACCGGGGTGGCCACCGACCGACTCAGGGAGTAACGCACGTGCGCGAGGTTCTGTTGCTCTGCTGGCGCGATACCGGGCATCCCCAGGGCGGTGGAAGCGAGCGTTACCTCGAGCAGGTCGGATCCCAGTTGGCCGAGCGCGGTATCAAGGTGACGCTGCGGACGGCGTCGTACCCCGGGGCGCCCGCGTCGGAGGTTCGAGACGGCATCACGATCAGCCGGGCCGGTGGACGTTTCAGCGTGTACCCCCGCGCTCTGGCCGCCATTGCCGCCGGACGTCTGGGTTTCGGATCGCTCAAGGGCATTCGCCCCGACGCGGTGATCGACACCCAGAACGGCATCCCCTTCTTCTCGAAGACCGTGGCGGGTGCGCCGGTCACGCTTCTGGTCCATCACTGCCATCGTGAACAATGGCCGGTGGCAGGCAAGCTCGTCGGCCGGATCGGCTGGTGGGTCGAATCGCGATTGTCACCGCGCACCCATCGACGTAGTCAGTATCTGACGGTGTCGCTTCCTTCGGCCGAAGAATTGGTGGACCTCGGTGTCGAGCGCGAACGAATTGCCGTGGTGCGCAACGGTGCCGATCGGCTCCCCGTCGGCGTCGACGCAGGTGGATCGATCACCAGGGCCGAGCGTCCCACCATCTCGGTTCTCTCACGACTGGTGCCGCACAAGCAGATCGAGGACGCACTCGAGGCCGTCGCAGCCCTGCGTCCGACGCTTCCGGACATCCATCTCGACGTCATCGGTGGTGGTTGGTGGGAGCAGAACCTGCGAGATCGCGCCGCCGAGTTGGGAATCGGTGACGCCGTCTCGTTCTACGGTCACGTCGACGAGGCTCGTAAACATGAACTCCTTGCGCAGTCGTGGATTCACCTCATGCCTTCGCGGAAGGAAGGGTGGGGCCTGGCGGTCATCGAGGCTGCGCAGCACGGTGTTCCGACGATCGGTTACCGCAGTTCCAAGGGCTTGACCGATTCGATCGTCGACGGAGTGACCGGGCTGTTGGTCGGCGGTGAGCACGCCGGCGACGGCGACATCGCTGATCTGACGCAGGCGGCAGGCACCCTGCTCCGCGACCACGAACTCCGCACGGTGCTCGGTGAGAAAGCTCGGGTGTGGTCGGGCGAGTTCTCCTGGGAGCAGACCGGCACCGGAGTGCTCGAGGTGCTGACCGCGCACAAGGACGGTCGGTGGGTCTCAGGACTGGCCGCGCCTCGCGAGTCGAATTCGGTTCTGGTTCAGTCCGACTGAGATCAGCGCGATCACGCCCATCAGTATCCAGGCGAGATGCGCAGCGATGACGGCAGTTCGGGCACCGGTCGACGCTTCCTGCGCGGCAACATCTCCGGGTACCCGGTAGAGCTCGAGATCGTTGTCGGCAAAGACCTGTTCCAATCCGTCGAGTGTCGCTGCCGCCTTGCCGAGCTGGCCTGGTGTCTCACGTTCGATCAGTACCCATCCGACTCCGAGATCGGCTAACTGCGTAGGACTCCCGCCGGCAAGCAGCAGATCCTCGACCTGGGTGGCCCGGGTTCCTTCACCGCCGACAGCACCACCGGCAACCACCAGTTGGCCGGTCTGCAGAACGTCGAGCGGTAGGAAGCGTGGTGCTGGATCGAGTACCGGCGCATCACCGCTGTAGGGGAAGGCGCGGAACATCCCAGCGGGAAGCACTGCAACGTCACCGGTTTCGTCTCGTAGTTGCTCGGCCACCACGGCCCAGGACCCGGGATAGTGCACGGGTTTCAACGCGCCGCCGACACCCCACACCAGATCCGGTAGCGCCACGATCGTCACCACGACGGCGGCGATCGAGAATGTCGGGCGGGGAAGGGAGAACCGATTGCCTGCCCACATCACCGCGGCGGCGGCAGCGAGTGCGTAGAACGGTACGGCCAGCGCGACCCACTTCTGGGCGTCACGCAGTAGACCGGCGCCGGTGAACACCTCGACCGACCATCGGCCGACGTCGAGCCCCCACGGAGTAGCGCCCAGGGTCGGAGCGAGCACCGCGAACAGGGCCAGCGCGCCGAGTCCACTGACAACGGGGTTCCGGCGTCGGCGCCATAGAGCGGGCACACCGGCAAACACCACGACAAGCAGAAGAACTGTTCCGACCAACGCGAAGAGTGTTGTGCGCGTGGATGGTACCGCTGCCGAGTTCCAGATACCGCCTAGCCCGGCGAGGCTGCCGAGCGTCGCGAGTCCCGGTTCTGCTCGGGCGGCAAAGGCGGCGACTCCCGCCGGATCGGAACCGTCGCCTGCTGCTCCGGATACGAAGGTGGCGACCAACCACGGCGAGGCGGCGACGAGGAACAGCCCGATAGCGCCGCAGACACGCCGCATGGCCGAGGTTCGGCCTCCTGGGGTGGCAACCACCACCAGCGCGGCCGTCAGAGCGAGCAGAGCGCCGGTAGGTGTCAGGCCCGCGAATGCCAGTGACGCGGCCAACGCCCACCAGGACCCGGGCGTGGCTCGGCGAACTCCGATTCCGGCACACACGATCCACGGCAGTGCGGCATAACCGGTCAGCAGGCTCCAATGTCCTTGCAACAGGCGCTCGGCCACGTAGGGGTTCCAGAGCATCACCGTCGACGCGACCTGTTGTGGACCGAGACCGGCCGTCGGCAGCAGGACGGCGACCATGCGCGCCGCACCCCAACCGGCGAGCCAGAGCGCCACGAGCAGGATGAACTTGACCACCAGTCCGCCGTCGATCACGGTGCTCAACGCTGCGATCAGCGCGTCCTGGGGAACGGCGCGGGCTGCGGCGTCGGTGAGTCCGAGGGCGGAGTCGGTCAAGTACGAGCGCGGCGTGCTGACGGCGTCGCGCAGCAGGAGGTAGCCGGGGCCGAGCAGCGGTCCGAGGATCAACAGTGCCAGCGCCAGGCTGTACGCCGCAGGCAGGTAACGGCGGTATCCGGCTTGCACTGTCATGACGCGCACGATACGTGGTGCATCATTACTGCCATGCCTCGCCAACCACTCGATCGCGCCGCCGCGGCCGGGGTCGGCATGGTTTTGGTGGGATCGATGACGGCCAATGTCGCGTCGTACCTGTTGGCATGGTTGGCCAGCCGATGGTTGGGTCCGGTCGGCTACGGCGAGTTCGCGAGTCTGCTTGCCGCCCAGTTGGTACTTGCGGTTCCGGCTTTGGCGTTGCAGACGGTGGTCGCCCGCGAGGCGGTGCGTGGCAAGAGCACAGATGCGTTGCGGTCGTTGGGGTATCGATGCACCGCGATCGTCGCCGTCCTCGCGGTTGCGCTCGCTCCGGCGATGGCGTGGCTGCTCGACACCGGAATCGTGGCGTCGTTCTCGGCATTGGTGACCGCGCCCATGTTGGTTCTACTGGCAACGGAGCAGGGGTTGTTGCAGGGTCACGGTCGATTCGGCACTCTCAGCGCCGTGCTGGCCGGAGCCGGGGTGATGAAAGTCCTTCCGGCAGTAATCGTTCTGGCTTTCGGCGGCGGGGCAGGCGCGGCATTGGTCGCGGGCGCGGCCGGAACTGCGTTGCTGGTGGCGATAGTCCGAGTGGTCGACCGAACCGTCTCGGTGAGCGAGGACCGTGCGGTGCGGATCGGCGTCGTCTCCGTGCTCGCGGCGTCACAGGTCCAGCTCGCGCTGATCGCGTTGTCTTCGCTGGACCTGCTGATCGTCCGCGTCGTCCTCAGTGAGTACGACGCCGGTGTCTACGCACTCGGCGCCGTCGCGACGAAGGTGGCGTTCTGGCTGCCACAGGCAGTGGGCGTCGTGCTGTACCCGAAGATGGCGAATCCGGCGCACTCGGCGCAAGCGGTTCGCTCGGCGTTGGCGGTGCTCGTCGGTATCGGCGCCGTGTTGGTTCTGGGGGCGGCGGTTGCCGGCCCGCTGGTGCCGATGCTCGTGGGCGACGCGTACGCCGCCGTGGCTCCGATGCTGTGGGCCTTCGCCCTGCACGGTGCAGCGCTGGCGGTACTCCAGGGTGCCTTGCTGTCCGCAATCGCGTCAGAACGCACGCGAGTGGCCCTTCTGGCGTGGGCAGGACTGGTTGTGGAGGCGACGGTCATGCTGGTGTGGGCGAAGACGCCGGGAGAGTTGATCGGCGTCGCCGTGGTGGTTGCGTCGACGACGGCCTTGGCGGTGTCCGTCGCCGCAGTGCGAAGTGCCGACCGCGCCCGGCCGGCACCTCACAGCGACGTCAGTTCTCCAGACGCGTGAACAAATCGTCGAAGTAGTCGAGCGTACGCATCGCGGTGTAGACGGATCCGTAGTTGATGTTCCCGCCCGTGTAGACGACGTTGTCGCCTTGTACTGCGCGGATACGGTTCCACATCGCGCGGTCGTCGGTGACGGGATCCACGCCGGAAGCGGTGGTGACGATCATTCCGTCGGCCGAGTCGAGGGAAGTCACCAGATTTTCGGTGGAGATCTCCTTCTGTCCCTCGACCGGCCACTGGAGCTGGACGCCGAGGTCTTCGGCCACCTGCGTGGAGATGCCCTTGCGGTTGACGCCGTTGACCTTCTGATTCACGTAGTTCAGCAGCACGATCTGCTTGCTCGCCAAACTCCGGGCGTGGCGTTCCTTCAATCCGGCTGCCTTGTCCTCGTACGCTCCGATGACCTGACGGACTTCGGGGTTCTCGGTGCGATTCAGCCAACTTGCCAACTGGTCGATGTTCTCGCGCCACGGACGGGTGAAGTCCATCGGAAGCACAGGAGCTGTCTGGCTCAACTGCTGCAGCGGCCACATGTCGGAGGCCTCACCGATGTCGGTGCAGATGATCAGGTCCGGTTCCAGCGCGAGAATTGCCTCGACGTTGACCGGTGCTTCGAACACCTGCGCCGTGGGATCGGCTGGAACCCACGGCTCGGCGGCGTCGAAGCTGTATGCGATGACCGGCAGGCCCATCGCAACGGCTGGTTCGAGGTCGAGTCGGGAGTCGATGGCGACGACGCGCTTCGGTGTCACCGGAATGTCGTAGGTTCCGAGCGAGGTCGTGACCGTGCGCATCCCGGACGCATCGCCCTCGGTACCGGCGGGCCTTGCGCAACCGGCGGCGAACAGCCCGGAGAATGCAGCACTGCCGACAACAAATCTCCGACGTGTCAGATCGCTGACACAGATGTGCGAACCCAGAACTGTTGATGCGGGCATGTGGCTCCTCGTGTTCGGGGTGGTCTGGACTTCCAGAAAACGCTAAGCCCGCGACCACGTGGAGGGAACGACCCGTTGCGCCAATCCGTACGCCGATCCGGCAACAAACTCCCGAAACGCAGCAGAGCGCCCCTTCCGTGTGGAAGGGGCGCTCTGCTTACTGCCTGAATCAGTCCTTACGCAGATCCGGACGCGGAATCACCTGAGTGTCGTCCGAGGTCCAGTCGTGCTCACCCGGAGCCGGCTCGGGCGAACCCTGGCCGCTGGGATTCTGGTTCGTTCCGCCGTGTGCAGCGCGGGCCGGAGTTCCGCCCTTGCCGCCGCGAAGGCCGAGGAAGATACCGGCGATCAGCGCGATGACTCCGAGGACACCTGCCACGATCGGGACGGTGCGGCCGAACAGCGAGAGCTTGTCCATGCCGTCACGCGCCTGCTGGACCTGGTACTCGATGGTCGCCTCGTCGAAGGGCAGCGTGACCTTGAGAACCTCGACGTCGACGGCATCCTTGTTGCGGCCGTAGTACTGGTGCAACTGCTCCTGGCCCTTGACGACGACACCGGTCTTGGGCTCGACCCACAGGTCACGGACGTTGGTGTACCAACGCGTCATCGTGATCGGGGTTGCGCCGCCGGGAACGCCCCAGGTGTCAGCGGGAAGGCTCAGCTTGTTGGTGGGGGAGTTGACGACCTTCGACAGGTCGACGGGATCGATCGTCTGCTGGAAGTGGTACACCTTCAGACCGTTGATCTCGGTCTCTTCGACGAAGTCGATGTCCTTCGTGGCGCGAGCGTTCAGGTCGAAGTAGGGGTAGCTCTTCTGTTCCGTGTTGAACGGGAACTTGTACTGCAGACCGTCGCGGGAAACTTCTTCGGCGGGCTGGTCGCTGGACGTCTGGACGGTTCCGACCGGATCGTTGGTCGGCATCGAGCTGACGCGATCGAGCGTGACGCGGTCCAGGGTTGCGGTCAGCAGTCCGGTATCGCCCTGCTTGTCGGTACGACGGACCGTCTGGCCGGCTTCGACGGTGATGATGTCGGCGTCGGACGGGTCCTGCGTGGTGACGTAGCGCTGAGCGACGATCGGCACGTTGGTGTCGACCTGTGCCTTTCCGCCGAGGAGGGCCGCTGAGTTGAGGACGCTACCGGTGCCTGTGGCGACAGTGGTCACCTCGAGGTCGAGTGGCGTCTTCTCCAGCTTGCCTACCGTGTAGGTAGGAATGAGGATGGCGATGGCCAAAAGGAAGGCACCGAGGCCCACCAGAATGCAAGGAAGTATCCGGCTCGGCCCTGAGCGTTCCGCCATGCTGTGACTCCTAACCCGTTAAGTCTTTCGAGGTTCCCCAACCGGCACAATATGAGCTGCGCAGATCGCATGGGGCCCCCGATGGACACCATGTGTGGCAGAACACTAACAGTCCACCGGCCCGGTTTGTCGCATGAGGGCATGAATTGGCCAGGCATTTTGTTGTGAGTCCCTGGTGGTTTCCCTCAATCGGCCTGGGGTGCACACTTATCCGTGATGATCAGTTCCACGAATTCCTCTCAGACGGTCCCGCCACAGGCTCGGGGCTTCGTTCCGGCTTTGGACGGTATGCGTGGATTGGCCGCGCTCGGCGTCCTCGTCACCCATGTCGCGTTCCAGACCGGTGAAGCGCAGTCCGGTGCGATCGGGCGCGCGTTCGGTCGACTCGATCTCGCTGTAGCGGTGTTCTTTGCCTTGTCCGGATTTCTCCTGTGGCGCCCCCACGCGGCAAAGGCTCGCGGAATCGGGCAGCCGCAGTCGACCGTCCGGTACTGGATCTCCCGCGCGACGCGCATTCTGCCGGCGTACTGGGTGGCAGTGGTCCTGATCCTGCTGTTCCTGCCCGGTGCCGGCGGGGGCTACCAAGTGTGGTTGGCGAATCTCGGGTTGGCGCAGGTCTTCGTGCCGTTGACACTCACCGAGGGCCTCACGCAGATGTGGAGCCTGTCGGTCGAGGTGGCGTTCTATGTTCTGCTGCCGCTTTTCGCGTATCTGATGGTCCGACTACGAGGAAACTCGGTCCGGTTCCGGCTGCCGCTTCTGCTCGGGGTGTCGGTCTTGGCCTTGACGTGGGCATTCATTCCGATTCCGACGCCGGACGCTATCCACCACGACAACTGGTTGCCGGGCTACCTGCCGTGGTTCGGCGCCGGCATGGTGCTGGCCGAGCTGGCAGTGGGCCCGTCGACATGGGTGCATCGCCTCGCGCACCGTCGGGTACTCCTGACCCTGATTGCCTTTATCGCCTTCGTTCTCTCGTGCACCGATCTGGCCGGGCCCGAAGGTCTGGTGCGGCCTGAGCCGTGGCAGTACGCGATCAAGATTGCACTCGGTGCGATCATCAGCTTCTCGTTGATCGCGCCACTGGTTCTGCGCGATCAATCGCAGCATCGGTTCCTGGCCAGTCCTTTGGCGCTGGCAATCGGACGCTGGTCCTACGGCCTGTTCATCTGGCACCTGGCCGTACTGAACGCTGTGTTCCCCGTATTCGGCATAGTTCCGTTCTCGGGCAGCTTCTTCTACGTCCTGGCCCTCACGGTCGTCCTGAGCGTCGCTGTGGCCTCGGCCAGTTACGCCTTGGTGGAGGAACCGGCGCGCGTCGCGGTCACGCGGTGGGAGAAGCGCCGCCACATCGGTGAACCGGCGAAGGGCAACGCGGCCAACCCGGTCACGACCAAGGCCACCAACATCGAGAACTGAATCGCGAACGAGTCGCCCACATAGCCGCCCGGCGCCCGCCACGGTCCGGTCGAGAGCAGCGTGATGCCGATCATCGCGGCCACGCCGGCGGTGCCGACGAGAATGCGTGCGGTCCGAGCCGGGCCGAAGATTCGCAGCGCGGCAAGTCCGAGGATCGAGCACACAACTGCGATCGCCGCTCCCACTCCGCCGCCGATGACGGTGGCCGCCGCGAGCATGCCCACCCATCCTGCCGCGACGCTGCGCCACGGTCGGGGTGGTGTGAGGGGCTTGGGCTCTCGGCGCGTGGGGACAAGAGCCGCGAACAACAGCGGGATCAGCAACACGAGCCCGCCGAAGATGCCGAGACGGTACCAACGGTCGCTGGGGAAGTCGATGGTGACGGTTCCCGCGGTGCCTGCCGGCACGATCCAGCCCTGCTGCCAACCGTTCACGACCACCGGCGTCAGCTCGGAACCGTCCGGCGCCGTGGCGATCCAACCGATGCTGGTGCTCTCGGGATTGACGATCAGCTGATCGGCGGACGAGCTCGTGACGGTGAGTTCGCGGTGATTCGCCGTCCACGCGGTCGATTCGAGCGGTGTATTCCGTTGCGCGGCTGAAGGACCGACCGCCGTCAGATCGAGATTGTCGACCGAGAACGCGGGGCCTGGTTCGACGACCACTTCAGGCTGTCCCGCCGGCAAAGTCGCCGAAGCGTCCAAACCGCACACACGTGCCTCGACGGGTGCGCCGGTCCGAAGTTGCGTCGCCGTCGCCGTGATCGAGGTGGGGAATTGCTGTCCGGCAACCGAAATGGTCGGGCCGTCGCCACAGGTGACGGTGACGGTGCGGTTGTCGAATGATTCTGCGCCCTGCACTCCGGAACCGGCGATCGGGGTTCCGTCGGCACCGACGACGCCGACCTCGGCGAGGCCGGTGGGCTGCGCCTGGGCGAAGCCGAGCGCCGTCTGATCGAGGACCGGTTCCCAAGCGGTGATGCTCAGGACGATCTTGTCGGTGACGAAGGGGGCGAGGGTAACTCGACTGGTTCGAGGCGTGTCGTCCGAGGGTTCGGGCAGCTCTCGCACCTGCGGCCCGTTGCCGAGATTCACCGCGACACTGGTCGGCAGCGACGGCAGAGTGCCAAGTCCCCGCGTGATGTCCAGGCCGGTGACCAGGGTGGGCTCGGGAAGATTGAGAGTCAGCGTCGGTTTCGGGCCGCCCGGTTCTGTGGTGCTCTGCGGCGCCGACCACGTGGTGCGTGCGTCGCCGTCGGTGGCAGCGAAGGCAGATCCGCGTGTGTCGCCGATGTCGCTCGAACCCGAAGCCGTGATTCGGCCGGGGACGGAAAGCAGGTCTTCGAGGGCGTTGCCCTGACGCGCTCGGACAGTCAGTGTCGGTGCAACGACTGTGTTTTCGGGCACCGTGAGCGTGCGCTGGAAGCGGCTCGGCTCTTCGGGTATCGCCATGAATGCATTGCTGCACCGCACGCGGTCCGTCGAATCGGCGCAGGCGTTGCGGCCGGGGAACTCCTGGCTCAGGTTCCACGTGTTCACAGATGCGCCCGTCGGCGTACTCGGCAGGACGGTGTCGAAACGGATCGGTACGGTCTTCGGCGCGCTGCGATCGGAGAAGTCTTCGACGGAGAGTTCGCTGATGCCGAACTGTGTTCCAGGCGATCCGTTTTCGGTGTGAGTCGCTGTGACGCGTACCCACGGAGTGTTGCCACCCGGAATCGAGACGGTGATGGGCTCACCGGGACGCTCCACTTTCACCGCCGTGCTGCCGTTCGGTGTCGAGACCTCGAGCCATTTGACGGGAGCTCCGATTGCCGCGGCACTGGTGGTCAGATGAAGCAATCCACTGGAAATCGGTGTGTCGAAGTCGATCTGCAACCACTGGCCCAGTGCGCGCTCGATGCCGTTGCTGAACCAGCCGGTGGCCGGATCGCCGTCGACCGTCGACGCGGGACTGCTCGACGGTGAAGTGCCGCCCAGCTGGGTGGCATCTGAGGCGGCGCTGGAAACGGTGATCGAAGCTCCGCTCCAACGGCCTTCCACGAGAAGCGTGTTCGCAACCGGATAGTCGGGCACCAGATTGTAGGTACGACGAGCGTCGTCGGGGGTGCGCAGGGCGGAACTGTGGTTGTCGACCTGACCGAAATCGGTTTCTCGATCGCGCGGTGTGTCGGTGACGGTGACAGAATCGACGGGCAGTCCCGCAGCTTCGGCGTCGGCGGCGAGAATCATCGGCCCGGTCCCCGGAACCAGCCCGCTTTCGTGAAGTCGTACAGACGATTCCGGCCCACCTTGTACACGCGGAACCTGGTTCAGGTCGACGGAGTACGGGCCACTGACCGCCGGGGTGCCGTCGGGCGGGGTAACCTCGAAGATTTCGATGGCCGGGTAACCGGGACGCAGATCGCTGTCCGCGACCAGCCCTTCGATCGGTTCGGGGCTGTCGTCTTCACCGAAGTGGGCGACTCGCTCGATCCCCGGCGAGCCTTCGACTGCCTGGTGCACGAGTATCGGCCTGGCCGAGCGCGACGTTTCGCCGTCGAGGTCGTTGCGCATCACCAGGTAGTGGATGCCCTGCCCAAGCAAGGTCTGCGCGAGGCCGTCCGACGGCCGTCCGTCGGCGATGAGACGTTGCACGGAATCGAGCGCTCGGATTGCGCCGGGAGGGGTCAGCGGGACCGAGTCACGCACCGCCCACGGCGTACTCGCCAAAGCCTGAAGCGGTTCGTCACGCGTCAGACCCCAGACTTGGCTGCCGAAGGGCGCTCCCGGGACGACCAGGGCACGTTCGGCTTCCGATCCGGGGGAGGTGTTGTCCTCGAGCCACTGCGCTGCTTCGTTCCAGTACGAGGGAACGTCCGGATACGCACCGCGGGGAGCGAGCTTTCCCGTCCAGGCCAAGGCAGTCGAGAGGGTGAGGGCAACGAGGATCAGGCTGGTCAGTGCGACCATTGGTTCGCGCTCGGGATGGGCGAACGCGCGGCGCCATCGGGCGAGTGGAACCGATCCCGGTAGTGGCACTTTGGCCAGCAGGTGTGCGAGTCCGAGCACCAGCGGCAGACGGACCAACGGCTCGAGCTTGTGGACGTTGCGCAGCGGCGCGCCCGCCGAGTCGAGGAACAGGCGTACCGACTCCGACACCGGCGAGCTGAGTTCACCAACGTATCCCGCGGCCAGGCCGGTGATACCGACGAACAGGATGAGTGTCAGCCGGCCGCGAGCAGGCATGGACCGCATGCAGAGCCCGGCGAGGCCGGCGGCGGCAACCAGACCGGTGGCGACAACTGCTGCGGGCTGGGTGACCAGGACGGCGCCGGCAATGCGTTCGGGGGAGACGAACGGGGTCCAACTGTCCGTGCCGCGAAGTATCTCGGCCAGCGACGCCCACTGTGTGGTGACACCGGCGGACTCGATGTAGTCGAGGAACGGTGGGCTGATCTTGCCGAGCAGAAGTAGCGGCACGATCCACCAGAGCGTGCCGAGAGCGACGAACAGCGCCCACCACGCGGTGAACGTCAGCCATGTTCGGTTGGGTTTGTGCGAGAGCCACCAGATGATCGCGACCAGGCAGGCCGCGGCGGTGGCGACGGCATTGATCGAACCCATGAGCGCGACGGCAAGCGCGGATTGTGCGGCCAACCGCCTCAACCCCCGTGAGCGGTTAGGGAGTCCAGGGACTCGTTTTCCACGCACAGGGCCGAAGGCCAAAATCACCGGCAACAACACCCACGGCGCCAGCATCATCGGCAGGGTTTCCGAGGAAATCGAACCGAGCGTGGTCAGCACGCGGGGAGAAAGAACAAAGGCAACCGCTGCGATGACGCGCGAACTACGGCTGCCGATACCGAGAGCCTCGGCAACTCGGATGATGCCCCAGAATCCTGCGATCAGAAGCAGCGCCCACCAGATGCGCTGGGTGATCCACGGCGGAATGTTCGCCAACTCGCCGAGCGCGAAGAACGGCCCGTGCGGAAAGAAATATCCGTAGGCCTGGTTCTGAACCTGGCCGAGCGGGGCCTGACTACTCCACTGATGCGACGCGCGTTCGAGAAAACCGAACGGATTCTGCGTCAGGTCGTACTTGGTGTCAGCGGTGATCAGACCCGGCGATTGCAGAAAAGTGAGAAGAAACGCTACGACGGAGGCGCCGAACAGCCACCGCTTCGACAGGGGCTCTGCCGACGGGGCGGTGTCTACCGAAGACACCGCTGCGTCGGCGGAAGAACGGGAACTCGCGAGGCCTGCGCTCTCAGCGGCTGCCGTACTCAACCTGGTTCAGCACGGAAGAATCTGCGTTTCCGCTGCGGTCGATCTCGGGACGAGTGTTGTCCGACGCGGCGGCCGTGACACCGAAGATGACGCCGGCACCCAGAACGGCACCGATGACAGCGCTGGCCACACCGGGGACAAGGAACTTCGTCATCGCGGATCTCCCAATTGGTCGTTAGTCGGTCGTTCGCGGTCGGACGGACTTACCGGCCCGTACGAACTGCTCGGGTCAAGGTATCACCCGCACTCGAGAATCCGGACGATTACCCTCGTGACGTGCTGGTCAGTCGAGGGTTTCGGCACCAAGCGCGGTCAACAGAGTGCGCAGTTTCGTAGATGTCTCGTCGAGTTCGTCCTGCGGATCCGATTCGGCGACAATTCCACCACCCGCGCTGGCCCAGGCGTTGCGGCCGTCTGCACTGATCTCGGCGCAGCGGATGGCAACCACCCAATCGCCGTCACCGGCCTCGTCGCACCATCCCACGGCGCCGCCGTAGAAACGGCGAGGCTCCTCGGTCTCGCGGATGACTTTCAGTGCCGCGTCGGTGGGTGTTCCGCACAGCGCGGGCGTCGGATGCAGAGCGATGGCGAGGTCGAGCGCAGTGGTGTCGTTTCGCAGCGTGCCGCGGATCGGGCTGGCCAAGTGCCAGACCTCGTGAGTATTGGTCAGTTCGGGAGTTACCGGCACCGACAGATCGCTGCACATCGGTTGCAGGACCTCGCGGATCCACGCCGTCACGAAGGCGTGCTCGGCCAGATTCTTCGTCGAATGCAGAAGGCTTTCGCCTGCCTCGCGGTCTTGATCGGCGTCGGCGGATCGCTTTGTGGTCCCGGCCAACGGGCGACACGTCACGACGCGCCCGCGTCGACTGACCAATACTTCGGGCGTCGCGCCGACCAGGCTGTGGCCCTCGAATTCGGCTCCCGCAGCAGAGAGGTCGACGGCAAAGGTGTTGGCGACGGGATTGAGCGCCGCCATGCGTGCGGCGAGCGCGGTCGGGGAGATCGGGGTCTGCGTGCGAAGTTCCACAGTGCGAGCCGCGACAACCTTGTCGATCTCTCCGCTGCGGAGGCGTCCGATCAACTTTTCCACCCGACGAAGATGCTCCGACGACGACGGGATCTCCCGGTCAACCCGGGTCGTGGGCAGGGCCTGGGGATCGCACGGTTGCCACGGCCGCGACGTGATCGTCGCCTCGGCAGGTTCGTACAACGCCGTTGCGGCAGCCGGGTCGAAGGGGAGCGCTCCGACGATCAGCTTTGTCGTACCTGCCGACAGAGCGTGGGTGGCCGCGTCGGAGCTGTCGAAGCTGCGTCGTACGCCGCGGGTGACCACGCTGTGATCGGGGCGCGAGAGAACAAAACCGTCCATGGTGGCTTCGACACTAGTCGGCCACGGATCAGGAATGCGCGAAGGTCACTTCCCTGGAGGGACGATCAACACCGGCCGATGACTGTGACGCAGAACATGATCCGCGACGCTGCTCTGCAGTAGCGACCGCAAACCCGTAGTGCCACGGGTGCCGGTCACGATGATG
The DNA here is from genome assembly GCF_009707305.1 of Rhodococcus sp. AQ5-07. NCBI lineage: Bacteria > Bacillati > Actinomycetota > Actinomycetes > Mycobacteriales > Nocardiaceae > Rhodococcus > Rhodococcus sp. AQ5-07. The sequence continues at coordinate 5,989,144 of NZ_CP046099.1, forward strand.
TCGACGTCCAATTCGTCTGCGGTTTCGCAGATTGCAGACCAGATCGCGGATCGGCACTCGGCGCTTCTGCCTTCGACGGTCAGGCCTGCGGCCTCGGCCAGTGCGACGCCCTCGGCGAGGGTGACTTTGGCGTCGGTGTACGCGATGTCCTCGACGTCGTCGTCGGGAACCCACTCCGGTTGCATCACCCCGGACAGGCCGGACATGCGAGCGGCCTGGCGAACCATCGGCTCCCAGGCAGTGACGAGAACAGCACGATTGGCGGAGAGGAAACGCCCCGCATAGTCGACTGCACGCTTGGCGTTGTCGGAACCGTCGTACGCGATGAGCATCAGACCTTGTGGCATCACGACCTCCTCGTCAGCGGGGGAATCGGTTCTCTTCCAGGCTACCGTCCCGATGTGCCCGTGAGGGAGTGTATGGGTACCGGGTCCGTTACGGTCGAGGTATGCGGATCAAGTTTCTGAAGGCTGCGACGACCATTGCTTTATGCGGAGGGTTGGTTGCGGGATGCTCGGGCGAAAACGGGACCGCCGATCCGGTTTCGAGCGCCCCGACCAGCACCACCTCCGAGATCACGTCGACGCCTGCGGCATCCAGCTCCGCGCCCGTCGCCGCGTCGTGCGGTAGTGACCTTGTGGCTTCACTGTCCCTGCGTCAGAAACTTGCCCAGCTGCTCAACGTCGGCGTCACCGGGACCGACGACGCGTTGTCGATAGTGCAGAACGAGGAGATCGGTGGCATCTTCGTCGGAAGTTGGACCGATCAGTCGATGCTCACCAATCGCGAAGTGCCGCAGGTTGCTTCGGCGTCGAAGTTGCCGTTGATGGTGACGATCGACGAAGAAGGTGGGCGAGTTTCCCGCGTCGCGGACATCCTCGGGCCCGATCCGTCGGCCAGAGAAACGGCGCAGACCATGACAGTGGAACAGACGTACCAGATGGCGCTCGAGCGTGGACGCGGGTTGAAGGATCTCGGGATCACCGTCAACTACGCCCCCGACGTCGACGTCAGCAGCCAACCCGACGACTCCGTGATCGGGGACCGCTCGTACTCCGACGACCCCCAGACCGTGGTTGCCTACGCCGGTGCGTACGCGCAGGGTATGCGAGATGCCGGAATCTTCCCGGTGATCAAGCACTTTCCCGGGCATGGCAGCGCGTCGGGTGACTCGCACCGGGGCGAGGTGACAACGCCGCCGCTACAGGATCTGATCGCGTCGGACCTGATTCCCTTCCGTGAACTGTCGGGGACCGGAGTCGGCGTCATGATGGGTCACCTCGAGGTTCCCGGTCTGACCGAGCCCGGTACCCCTGCCAGCATCAGCCCCGCAGCCGTCGCGTTGCTTCGCGACGGAGTGGGTTACGGCGCAGCGCCGTTCACCGGCCCGGTATTCACCGACGACCTCAGCGGAATGCAGGCGATCACCGACCGATACGATATTGCCGACGCGGTTCAGGCTGCGCTGGTGGCTGGAGTCGATCAGGCATTGTGGCTGACAACCGACGACGTTCCGCGGGTGCTCGACCATCTCGAGCAGGCCGTCGCGTCCGGTGAGCTTCCGCAGGCGCGGGTCGATCAGGCCGTGGTCACAGTTGCCACTGCCAAAGGTGCCGTGACCTGCTGAGTCGAAGTCAGGATTCGACGCACAATCTTACCGTAGAGTAAGATCGACATTTACCCTGTGGTTGGAGGAAGCATGGCCGGCGGTACCAAGCGACTGCCACGCGCAGTGCGTGAGCAGCAGATGCTCGACGCGGCTGTGGACGTGTTCTCCGACAGGGGGTTTCACGAAACTTCGATGGACACCATCGCAGCCAAAGCCGAGATCTCGAAGCCGATGCTGTACCTGTACTACGGCTCGAAGGAAGAGCTGTTCGCGGCGTGCATTCATCGTGAAGGGCTCCGCTTCCTCGAAGCGCTCGCCCCGGCCGGCGCGCCGAACCTGACTCCGCGTGAACAATTGCGCGCCGCTCTCGAGGGCTTCCTCGGGTTCGTGGGCGCAAACCGCAAGTCGTGGATGGTGCTCTACCGTCAGGCCGTCGGGCAGCGGGCTTTTGCGGGAACCGTGCAGTCCAGCCGCGATCGGTTGATCGAGTTGACTGCGCATCTGCTCGAGTCCAGCACCAAGGATCCTGATGCCGCGCACGATTACGGGATCATCGCCATCGCGCTCGTCGGCGCCGGTGAGGCGGTAGCCGACCGGGTCGCGGGTGGGGAAATCGAGGTGGATGCCGCAGCGGATCTACTCGAATCCCTCGCGTGGCGCGGTCTGTCGGGCAAGAAGAAGTCCGAATAGCCCCCAAACCAATCTGAGCGAACGTACCTTTCAGCGCATCCAAGGCGCCGAAAGGTACGTTCGCTCAATTGGGGTGGGTCGAAACCCGACAAACTCAGGTCAGCGCAGCGTCGCAGTGACGTGCGGGTAACCCTTCTTCGGGTGACGCAGTGACAGATCCCAGCCGTCGTCGGTGCGATCAGCGTAGGCATTCAGCGTCGCCGGTAGCAGAATCGGCTTGCCGAAACGCACGCTGTAGGTGACCTTGTCCGCGACGGACCCCTCGACGGTCCGCAGAACTGCCGCGGCACTCCACATTCCGTGAGCAATGGTCTTCGGGAAACCGAAAGCCTTGGCGCCCAGAGACGAGACGTGAATCGGATTACGGTCGCCGGAGACAGCGGCGTACTTGCTGATCGTGGTCTGGTCGACGCGGATGGTGCTCATCGGCATCGGCGGGACCTCGTCGGCCTTGGGCTCCGGACCTGGCTGGCCGGACAGGGAGGTCTTCTGCTGGTTCAGGAAGCTCGAGGTCTGTCGCCAGACCAGTTCCCGTCCCACCCGAATTTCGGTGATCACGTCGATCAGCAGGCCCTTGCGGTGCTCACGCAGGTTCTCGGCATGCACCGATAGGTCAAGCGGTTCGCTGACGGAGATGGGCCGCAGCGATTCGATGACGTTCTCGGCGTGAACGGAGCCGACGGCGGCGAAGGGGAAGTCCTTCGACACCATCAGCTTCATCACGGTCGGGAAGGCCAAGGTGAAGGGATACGTGATCGGCAGAGTGTCGCCGAATCGCAGTCCGGTCACGCGGCAGTACGCCGCCAGATTGTCGGTGTCGACCGTCAGTCCGGTGAGGGTGAAGGTCTGCTGTGGCACCGAGCGCGAGTTGGACTTGTTCCACGGCAACAATCCCAGTACCGCCCGGGAGTAGATGTCGATGGTCTTCGGCTGCTCGGTGAGCGCGACGGTCTTTGTTGCCATCATGCGCCCAGGAGGCTCTGGCCGCAGACGCGAACGACCTGTCCCGTAACGGCATTGGAGGCCGGGCTGGCGAAGTATGCGACGGTCTCGGCGACGTCGACGGTCTCGCCGCCCTGCAGGAGCGAGCTCATGCGGCGGCCGGCTTCGCGGGTGGCGAAGGGGATGGCTGCGGTCATGGCGGTCTCGATGAAGCCCGGTGCGACGGCGTTGATGGTGATGTTCTTCTTCGCCAGGACGGGAGCTTCGGCGTGTACGAGGCCGATGACGCCGGCCTTGGAGGTGCCGTAGTTGGTCTGGCCGCGGTTGCCCGCGATGCCGGCGATGGAGGAGACGTCGACGACGCGGCCGCCTTCCTTGAGGGCGCCCTTCTCGACGAGGTGCTCGGTGATCTTCTGCGGTGCAAGAAGATTGACGTTCATGACCATGTTCCAGCGGCCCTCGTCCATGTTGGCGAGGGTCTTGTCGCGGGTGATGCCGGCGTTGTGGACGATGATGTCGGCTCCGCCGTGACGCTCGAGGAGGTGAGCTGCGAGGACCTCGGCTGCGTCGGCCGCCGTGACGTCGAGGGCGAGGGACGTGCCGCCGACCTTGTTCGCGGTCTCGGACAGTGCTTCGCCGGCGGCCGGGATGTCAGCGCAGACCACGTGTGCGCCGTCGCGGGCAAGCACCTCGGCGATGGTGGCACCGATGCCGCGGGCTGCGCCGGTGACGACGGCAACCTTGCCTTCGAGCGGCTTGTCCCAGCTTGCGGGCGCGACGGAATCTTCACCACCGACGACGATGACCTGGCCGTCGACGAAGGCGGACTTCGCCGAAAGGAGAAAGCGCAGAGTCGATTCCACGCCGGACAGTCCGGTGGACGCCTTGGGGGAGACGTAGACCAGCTGAGCGGTGGAGCCGCGCTTGATCTCCTTGCCGACGCTGCGGGTGAAGCCTTCGAGCGCGCGCTGCGCGACATGCTCGTCGACGCTCGACGTTTCTTCCGGCGTCGTGCCGAGAACGACGACGCGAGCCGACGGTGCGAGGTTGCGGATCACGGGCTGGAAGAACTCGAACAGCTGCTCGAGCTCGCTGACCTGAGTGATTCCGGTGGCGTCGAACACGAGTCCGCCGAAGCTGCTGTCGTGTGCCTGAGCCGCGGGGTAGTCGGAGAGCAGTACGCGAAGTGGTTCTGCGAGCCGACCCTTGCCGCCGATGAGGACAGGTCCGGCGAGTGCGGGTTCCCCTGCTTTGTAGCGACGCAGGTTCTCGGGCCTGGGCAGGCCGGCCTTCGACGCGATGAATGCGCCGGGGGCGGACGAGAGGAACTGTGAATAGAGGTCGGGAGCTCCCTTGCTGGCTGCCACGGTCCTACCTTCTGTTGTGTTTCGGGTTGTCTCTCACCGGGCAATCGGAAGAATGCGGCGATAGACAAGTAACTTACTACTGAGTAAGAATAGTCTTCAACAGGTAATCGCACCATCCTTGGAGACGCAAGTGACAAGCAAAGCCCGTTCAAACGCAAAGCCCGCCGCACCGCGCACCGCACCGGCCGCAGCCGCTGCGAAGTCCGCAGGTCAGCGCCGTCCGGTTGCGATCGTCGGCGGAAATCGCATTCCGTTCGCACGCTCGGACAAGGCGTACGCACAGGCGTCCAACCAGGACATGTTCACTGCGACGCTCGACGGTCTGGTGAGCCGATTCAATCTGCAGGGCGAGAAGCTCGGCATGGTCGTCGGCGGTGCGGTGCTCAAGCACAGCCGTGATTTCAATCTCATTCGCGAGTCCGTTCTCGGCAGCGCGCTGAGCCCGTACACGTCGGCGTACGACCTTCAGCAGGCGTGTGGCACGGGACTGCAGTCGATCATCGCCGTCGGCGACGCCATTTCGGCCGGCCGCATCGATTCGGGCATCGGCGGCGGCACGGACACCACGTCCGACGCCCCGATCGGCGTCAACGATCAGGCGCGCGAGTTCCTGCTCTCCCTCAATCGCGCGAAGTCCACGGGCGACCGCATCAAGCTGCTCGGCAACGTCCGTGCGGGCATGCTCGGCCTCGAAATTCCGCGCAACGGCGAGCCTCGCACCGGCAAGTCGATGGGTGACCACGCTGCGATCACCGCCAAGGAATTCGGCATCAAGCGCGAGGACCAGGACGAACTTGCCGCTGCCAGCCACAAGAACATGGCGGCCGCCTACGACCGCGGTTTCTTCGACGACCTCGTCACCCCGTTCCTCGGCCTGACCCGCGACGACAACCTCCGTCCCGGTTCGACCGTCGAGAAGCTGTCGACGCTCAAGCCCGTCTTCGGTACCAAGCTCGGCGACGCGACGATGACGGCAGGCAACTCGACGCCGCTCACCGACGGCGCTTCTGCAGTCCTCCTCTCCACCGACGAGTGGGCAGCCGAGCGCAATCTTCCGGTTCTGGCGCACCTCGTCGATTCCGAAACCGCTGCCGTCGACTACGTCCACGGCAAAGACGGGTTGCTCATGGCTCCCACGTACGCGATTCCGCGTTTGCTGGCCCGCAACGGTCTGACCTTGCAGGACTTCGATTACTACGAGATCCACGAAGCCTTCGCTTCGGTGGTTGTGGCAACCCTGCAGGCCTTCGAGTCCGACGAGTACTGCAAGGAACGCCTCGGCCTCGACGGCGCGTTGGGATCGATCGACCGAAGCAAGCTCAATGTCAACGGATCGTCCTTGGCTGCAGGTCACCCGTTCGCGGCAACCGGCGGACGTATTGTGGCTTCCCTCGCAAAGATGCTCGCGGAGAAGGGTTCGGGCCGCGGTCTGATCTCGATCTGTGCGGCCGGCGGCCAGGGTGTCACGGCGATCATCGAGCGGTAACCGCTCCACAATCTCCCCACGCGACTGAAAACTGCGCTCACCTGCAGTGATCGTGGCGAGGGGATGCGTAATCGGGGATCCGGCCACGAGGGGTGGCCGGATCCCCGAACTCTTTGCAAACTTTTTCGCGCAGGCGTGTAACGCTGCAGAATAGCTACCGATATTCATGACAGCCCCGTGTTGCTGCCTGACCCCCGACCTGGCAGCAACACGGGGCTCTCGTATGTCCGGATATCCTGTATTGAGTTGTCGGTGAGCGCCGCAGCGACGGTTGATGCAGCGAGGAGCCAACAGGTGAGTGACGAAGAGGGTCCGTCCGTCGAGAAGACGAACAGCGAGGACTCGTCCCTCCCGGAACAGGAACTCGAGTCGGTCGAGGAACCTCAGGCGGTCGAGGAACCTCAGGTGGTCGAAGAGACCGAGTCGGTCGAGGAACCCAAGACCCCTGAGGACACCGAGGCGGTTGTCGAGGCTGAATCAGTAGAACCTGAACCAGCCGAAGCACCAAGGCCTGTCGACGAAGACGCAATCGATTCCACAGAAGCGATAGTCGACGAAGCAGTAATCGAGCCGACCGACGTCGAGACAACATTCGACGAGCCGACAATCGACGAGCCGACAATCGTCGAGCCCACAATCGACGAGCCGACAATCGACGAATCGGCAAACGAGGTCACCACCGTCATCCCAGTCGTCCCAGCGGAGGATGCGCCGCCGACGGAAGTAGTCGACTCGGCTCCGGCGACAGAAGCCATCGACGAGCAGACAGAGCAGTTCGAGCCCCCGGCAGTGGTGGTTCCCCCGAAGCCGCCGCGTCCCGAGTTCGTGCAGCAGTACGACACCCAGCAATTCGAACCCATCCAGCAGCAGTACGAGCCTGTTGTCCGCGAACCAGAGGCAGTTGCACCACCAGCACCGCAACAACAGCCAGAAGCGCCCGCTCCGGCTTCTTCCCGTAAGTGGGTCAAACCAGCGATAGCACTCGGCGCCATCTTTGCCGTCGCAGTGATTGCCTACGGAGTGGACATCTTCACGTCGTCGGGGAAGACACCACGCGGCACCCAGGTCGCCGGGGTGGACATCGGTGATCTCACGCCTGCCGACGCAGAGGCCACGCTGCGCGCCGAACTCGGCCCAAGGCTCGTCGAACCGGTAGCGGTACATGCCGGCGGCGTCGATTCCGAGATCGTTCCCGCATCTGCGGGTGTGGACGTCGACTGGTCGGCGACGCTCTCGGGCGTGAACGCTCAGCCGATCAACCCGATCACCCGCATCACGTCGTTCTTCGGCTCCCGCGAGGTGCCCGTGGTGTCGACGGTCGACCAGGGTGCGTTGGATGCCTCGATGTCGCAACTTGCGGCGAACAGCGATCGTGCGCCCGTCGAAGGCGCAGTCGTGTTCGAGAGTGGGAAGGCGACGGGTGTTTCACCTGCCGCCGGGCAGGCTCTCGAAACGCAGCAGGCGGGCGCAACCTTCGCCGCGGAGTGGTCTGACGGTGGCGTCGTCGATCTTCCGGTCGACGAGGTGCCGGTGACGGTCACTCAGGCCGGTGTCGATCGCGCACTGCAGGAGATTGCCATTCCGGCTGCCTCGGGTGATGTCGTGGTCAACGGCCGTGACGGCAAGGTTGCGACGCTCGGCGTCGACCAGATCGGTGAGGTTCTGACCTTCACCCCTGACGGCTCGGGTGGGCTGACTCCGCAGTACAACACGGATGCTGCGATCAAGATTCTGACTCCGCAGTTGGTATCGACTGAAGTACAACCCAAGGACGCGTCGTTCACCTTCGCCGGTGGTAAGCCGTCGGTTGTGCCGGGTGTTGTCGGTGATCTGATCAACTGGCCGGACACGGTCAAGGAACTTCCGGTTCTGCTGGGCAGCACGGCTTCTCGGGCAACGCCCGCCGTGTACGGACCGGTCCCGCCGGCGTTGACCACCGAAGCCGCGGATGCCCTCGGCATCAACGAGGTGATCGGCGAATTCACCACCGGTGGTTTCGAATACGCGTCTGGTGTGAATATCGGCCTGGCCGCATCGGAGATCGACGGGGCCGTGATCAAGCCAGGGGATACGTTCTCGCTCAACGAGTACACGGGTCCGCGCGGTGCGGCTCAGGGATACGTCGAGTCGGGGATCATCAACAATGGTCGCCCGGACAAGGCTGTCGGCGGCGGTATCAGCCAGCTCGCGACGACGCTCTACAACGCGACGTATTTCGCAGGCATGGACGACGTCGCGCACACCGAGCACAGTTACTACATCTCGCGGTACCCCGAGGCGCGTGAGGCGACCATCTTCGATGGAGCGATCGACTTGCAGTTCCGTAATCCGGCGAAGACCGGCGTGATGATCGAGACGATTGCGACGTCGTCGAACATCACCGTTCGGATCTGGGGAACCAAAACCGTCGATGTCGCTTCGACGACCGGCCCGCGTACGTCGCCGACGTCGCCGAACACCGTGACGTTGCCGGAGGGGCCTGGTTGTGTGGCTTCGAGCGGTGCGCCCGGATTCACGGTCAGCGACACCCGCGTGATCACCGACCACGCAAGTGGCGCCGAGATTTCCTCGAACACCCGGACCGTCAAGTACGACCCGGTGCCGATCGTGAAGTGCGAGTAGGGACCTACTTGCCGACGAGTGGGCCGAGGGTGCGGCCCGCGAGGTCGACGATGCCTGGCTCTTCGCCGTTGGTGATCAGGTTGATCACGACGCCGTCGATGCCGTGGTCGAGGATGCGCGTCTGAACCTGCTCGGCGACGTCGTCCGGGCTGCCGACGAAATGGCGCTCGGTGGCCTTGGCGACCACGTCTTGCGGCGCCGTGGTGATGTCGAGGCCACGCTCCGCGAGAAACATTCGCTGATGCGCGCGAGCCTTGTCGCCGTCCTCGTCGATCATCATGAACGTGAGGAAGCTGGTCTCGAGGGTTGCGGGATCGCGACCGGCTTCGTCGCAGCGTGCCGCAAGTGCTTCCATCTTGCGGGGCAGTTCCGACGGGTCGCAGATGATGTTGAGGTGATCCGCGAAGCGAGCGGCGAGGCCGAACGTCTTCTTCTCACCGCCGCCGCCGAGCAGGATCGGCAGGTCGTCGCGGACGCGAGGCTCGTTGATGGCGTCCTTGACGTGGTACCACTTGCCGTCGAAGGTTGGGCGCTCACCGCGGAGCATCGGCGCGATGATCTGGAGTGCTTCGTCGAGCTTCTGGAAGCGCTCGGTGAACGTTCCGAACTCGTATCCGAACGAATTGTGTTCGAGTTCGAACCAACCTGCGCCGATGCCCAGGATGGCCCGACCGCCGCTCACCACGTCGAGGGTGGTGACGGTCTTGGCGAGCATGGGCGGATTGCGGTAGGTGTTTCCCGTGACCAGTGCAGACAACTGGATGGTCTCGGTGGCCGTCGCCAGCGCGGAGAGCGCGGAGTAGGCCTCGAGCATCGGGGCGTCCGGCGCTCCGATTCCGGGGAGTTGGTAGAAGTGATCCATCACGAATGCAGTGTCGAAGCCTGCGGCTTCGGCTTCGCGGGCCTGCGCTATGACGGTGGGGAAGAGGTCCTTGACCGGACCGCCGTAGCTGAAGTTGGGCATCTGGTATCCGAGGCGAGTGCTCACCGTTTCGACGTTACTCGCGATCGGTTGACCCGGCACGATTTTACCAACTCTATGGATTCCGTTGTGCTGGGCAGACTTCCGGAATTCAGAGAAGTTCTTCGGCCGCTTCGCGTCGCTTGGCGCGCTGCTGGTGAAGCTTGACTGCCGCGATTGCGACGCCGCCACCGACGATTCCGCCGACGAGAGCGCCGACCCACGTGGACGATTCTTCGTACGAATCGAATTTGAGGCGCGCCATGATGCCGACTGCGGCGACGAGGTACAGCGCGATGCTGATCACGACCCGGGGACGGTTGTAGTTGGACAACACGTAGACATCGACGTCGCGTCGAAGTGCATAGACAATCGTGACCACCGAGCCGAACAGCGCGACGATCAGCAGCGCGAGCGAGATCCACGCCCCTGTTCGGCCGGCGACCCAGGGCAGAATCGCCGAGCTGACGAAGACTGCCCAGAAGACACTCTGCAATCCCACCGCCGAGGCTTCGTTCCAGACGTCGCGCTGCCGCTCGTCCTTGTAGAAGTCGTCGTCCAGATCTCCGACGAACCGCATTGCCTTCATCATGGTGCTCATGCCGTCTCCTCTGGAATTTCTGCGGTGAGTGCCGATTCGGGTAAGGGGAAGAGCGCTTCGACGGTGGTCCCCAGTGCCAGTGCCAGGCGAAGTGCCAGGTAGACACTCGGTGCGTAGTCGCCGCGTTCGACGGAGACGATGCTCTGTCTGCTCACCTGACCTGCCGTGGCCAGTTGCGCCTGGGTGAGGCCGGCGAGGCGTCGGTGCTCCCGCACGTTGTTGTCGCCGGCCTTTCCAGTCATAGGAAAAGTAAAGAATACTTGTCACATGATGTCAAGTTTACTTGTCATATGAGAGGCTGACGAGCATGCGTGAACGATTTCTCGAGATCGCCCTGGCCAATCCAGTGGTCGCAACGATCGTGGATCGGGCGCCGAAGCTGGGATTGCCGGAGTGGTACCTGACGGCGGGTGGGCTCTTCCAAACCGTCTGGAATCACATCGACGGCCGTGACCTCGGCGCCGGAATCAAGGACTACGACCTCTTCTATTTCGACGCCGGCGATCTGAGCTACGACGCGGAGGACCGTGTGATTCGTTCGGCGGCAGAACTGTTCGCCGATGTGGATGCCGATGTCGAAGTACGCAACGAAGCCCGCGTGCACCTGTGGTACGAGCAGCATTTCGGGATTCCCGGCGTTCCGTTCACCAGTTGCCGCGACGCTATCGACCACTTCGCTTCCACAACTTGCTGTTTCGGGATCACCAAGGCCGCGGGCGGCACTGTGGACGTGTATGCCCCGCATGGATACGACGATCTTTTCGACATGATCGTCCGCCCCAACCCGGTGCTGGCGCCGAGAGAGGTTTACGAGGCCAAGGCGGCACGGTGGCGCAGGGAATGGCCTGCGCTGACCGTGGAGCCTTGGCCGGAGACCCTGACCTAGACTTCGATCGGCGGATGCAGCCTGTCCATGGTCCATTGCCGATTTCGGCGTGCAGCAAGTGAACTGGCCCCGAGTGAGGCGACGAGAAGGCCGCCGAGGACGGCGATCGAGACCCACAGTCTCGAGTCGATACCGCCGACGGTGAGTTGTCGTAGCCCGTTCACCGCGTAGGTCATCGGGTCGAAGGGGTGGATGATCTGGAACGGTTTCGCGGTGGTTTCGACGGGATAGATGCCGCCGGCCGAAACCAGTTGCAGCATCAGGAACGCCAGGGTGATGACGCGTCCGACGGATACTCCGAAGATGGCGTTGAATGCCTGGATCAACGCCATATACGTGGCAGTGATGAGCATCAGGAATCCGACGGTGCCGAGGGCGTGTGTGGGGTGCAGGCCGACGGCGAAGTGCACGACCAGGTACATCACGATCACCTGGCAGATGCCGATGAGCAATGCCGGCCAGTACGAGGCGAGGACCACTCGCAGCGCGCCGAGTCCGTTTGCGATGGGCCGGTTCTGGAGCGGCTTGAGCAGCATCCAGGTGATGATGCCGCCCACGAACAGCGCGAGGGGCAGGAAGAACGGAGCAAAACCGGTACCGAAGGTGCTTGCCCGGTTCTCGTAGGTCTCCTGTAGTTCGACCGGGCTGGAGAGGGTTTGAGCGGTTGCGGTTCGCTGCTGATCGGTCCAACTGGGAATCTGACCGGCGCCCTCGGTGAGTTTGGTCGCGAGTTCGGCAGACCCGGCACGGAGTTGCTCGGTGCCGTCGGCGAGTTTGGCTGCACCATCGGAGAGTTGGACGCTGCCGTCGGTGAGTTGAACCAGTCCACTGCTGAGGGTTTGCGCGCCGTCGTTGACTTGCTGACCGCCGTCACGCAGCTGCACCAGGCCGTTGCGGAGTTCACCGCCGCCGTTGGCCGCGGCATTCAGCCCGGCTCGGAAGGTGCTCGACGGATCGTCGAGTTGGTAAGCGAGTTGTTGTGCACCGCTCTTGAGTTCGCCCAGTTGGCCCATGGTCGCTTCACCGAAACCCTGAGTGCGCAGCATGTCCTGGGCAGGCGCGAGGGCATTGGCGATCTGTTGGCTGACAGGATCCGGGTTCAGCCGAAGGCTGGCCACCGCCTGCCCGACCAGTTGTGCAACGTCTGCCTGTGTGTTCCCGAGGACGCTCAGTTGGTCGACGACCTGGGTGACGCCACCACTGAGTTGGCTTGCGCCGTCGCCCAGTTGGACGGCTCCGAGATCGAGTTGCCCCAAACCGTCGGTCAGTGCGAGGACACCGTCCGTGGCGGTATTGATACCGGTCGAGAGTTGCGCTGTACCGCCGGCAAGAGTGGCTGCACCGTCACGTGCGGTAACCATGTTGTCTGCCAGAGTTTTCGAGCCCGACGCCAATTCGCCGGCTCCGGCGTTGGCAGTGTTCACTCCGGCCGAGAGCTGGAGTGCTCCGTCGGCGGCCTGCTTCAAACCTGCACCTGCATCGGTCAATCCGACCAGAACCGTCTCGACGGACTGCGCGCCGATCTTGTCGCTGACTTGACTGAGAACCTGCTGGGCGGCATTTTGGCCGATGATGGTGCCGAGGTAGTTGTTGACGTCGTTGAAGGTGAACTGCAACTGAGCTTTGTGGGGGTCCTTGGACGTCGGGGAGGCAACGGCCTCGCTGAAATTCTCGGGCAGAGTGAGAGAGAAGTAGTACGTCCCGTCCGAGACTCCCTGTTCGGCTTCCTGCTGTGAGACCAGGTGGAGATCGAGCTCACCGGAATCGAGAAGTGCTTGGCTTACTTCGTCGCCAGCCTTGAGCTCTTGACCCTGCACCATTGCACCGCGGTCGGTGTTGACCAGTGCGACGGGGACCTTGTTGACCTCACCGAACGGATTCCAGAAGGCCCACAGGTACATTGCGCCGTACAGCAGTGGCATCAAGATGATGGTGACGAGTGCGATCCTGGGCATCGCGCCGCGGGAGAACCGCTTGAGTTCGGTTCCGAGAGACATTCCAGCGAGCATCGCGGTTACCTCGCCCCTTCTTGGTCGGGATTGGTGACTTCTTGGAGCAGGGCGACGGCATCGATGGGTGATCCGTCGGGCAGCGGGTTGACGGTCGACGCGATGATGGTCTGGTAGCTCCCCATCTCGACGAGTCGCTCGACGAGGTACGCGCGTTCGGAGTCGCGCCGCACCTGTTCGAGATCGTCGACGACGAGCAGGGCCGGCTTCTTCGTGTTCGCGACGGCGATACGCAGCAGGGTCGCCTCGAGTTCCCCGAGATCGCTGACGTACCGGCCGAGCGCAGGTAAGGGATGATCGCCGAAGACGGGAGCGCACACCGCTTCGAGTTCGCGGTCTCCGGCACGTCCGATGAGCTTGTACCAGGGCGCATCCCAGCGAATTTGTTCGGTGATCAGATCTCGGACGGTGACGGACTCGGCAAGCTCGTCGATGTCCTCGAACCCGGCGACCCCGGCGATCTCGAAGATCTCTCGGGGACGCGTTCGACCGAAGACGGACAGTGATCCGGAACTGGCTTTCATTCGTCCGCTGAGTGTCAGAAGTAAGGACGTACGTCCTGAACCGGCGGAGCCTTCGAGAATGGTCACACCGCCTGCACGAATCTCGAGATTGACGGGTCCGAACACCGGCCCCCATGGGCCGTCGAGCGCCAAGTCCGTGGCGGTCAATGCCAGTTCAGGGGCGTAATCGAGTTGTGCGTGCTCTGGTGCGACCACGATGATCACCTGTCTGTTGATCTACTCGGCCTCGAAAGAACCGAGTGCTGGTTCAGTGGACGTTCGTGCTCACCCAATCACATCGGTAGCGGGCGAGCTGTCCCATGAATGGGATGTGTCGGACACGTCCGGCAACTTGGAGACCGAACGGTATGTATTCTGTTGGAAACGGAACGGGGGAGTCGAGGTGCCGGTTCGTAGACGCGGTATGTGCGCGGTACTGGTCATGGCCACCCTGTCGGTTGTCTCCTGTGCCGGCGAGCGCGAGTCGCCCCCGTTCGTGTCGAGCGAAAGGCTTTTCGAGTTCACCGGTCGCAATGTCGGACCCTTGACGGTTCCGCCCTTGCCCTCCGATCGGCACGAGTCCGAAGCAGCGCCATACGGTGCCATCACCCTGTCCGGTGGGTGGAGCGGCGCAGCCAATGTCTCGCTGCCTGGATCCGTCACGTGTTTCGAGCACAACTGGGCGGATTCGCTGCCCGCCGGTCACCGTCAGTGGGCCTACGAGGTGCACACCAGTTCCTTCTACGAGTACGACGGCGGCGGCGAATATCCGGGACGTGATTTCCAGTTGCAGGTCTACGTGAACGAGAAACCCGAACCAGGTCAGCACGGGTCCGCGATCATGAAGTTCTCGGATCAGAGTGGACAGTTCGTGTCCTTCGGCGGCGGCGACGACAAGTCCGTCGAAATAGTCAGTTCTCCCGACCGCAGGCGCGTGGCGCTTTCCCTGGCGGGTACGGCGGCACGACCGGGCGAGCAACCGACGACGTCCGTACTGTCCGCACAGATCAGTTGCCCGACCGTCGAGCGCAGATGACCACAGATTGCATTGACTGCCGAGCATGAAAATGCCGGTCCCGAAACATTCTCGGGACCGGCACTTTTCATGAATCAGGAACGAATCAGAATGCTGCTTCGTCGATCTCCATGATGTCGTTCTCGGTGTTCGCGATGATCTCGCGTGAAGCGGTGAGCTCGGGCAGGACGTTCTTGGTGAAGAAGGACGCGATGGCGACCTTGCCCTCGTAGAAGCCCTTGTCCTTGTCGGAAGCGCCGTTGTCGAGTGCTGCGAGAGCGATCTCGGACTGGCGGAGGAGCTGCCAGCCGATGAGCAGGTCGCCGACGGACATCAGGAAGCGGACGGAGCCGAGGCCGACCTTGTACAGCTCGGTGGGCTGCTCCTGAGCTCCCATGAGGAAGCCGGTGAGCGTGGCAGCCATGGCCTGGACGTCTTCGAGTGCGGTGGCGAGCAGTGCGCGCTCCGCCTTCAGGCGACCGTTGCCGGCTTCGCTGTCGATGAAGGTCTTGATCTGTCCGGCAACGTGAGCGAGCGCGACGCCGCGGTCACGAGCGATCTTGCGGAAGAAGAAGTCCTGAGCCTGGATGGCCGTGGTGCCTTCGTACAGCGAGTCGATCTTGGAGTCGCGGATGTACTGCTCGATCGGGTAGTCCTGCAGGAAGCCGGAGCCACCGAGGGTCTGCAGGCTGTCCGTCAGGTACTGGTACGCACGCTCGGAGCCGACGCCCTTGACGATCGGGAGCAGCAGGTCGTTGACGCGGAACGCGGTGTCCTTGTCTGCGCCCGAGACGAGCTGGGCGACAACCTCGTCCTGGTGTGCTGCGGTGTAGAGGTACACCGCGCGCAGGCCTTCGGCGTATGCCTTCTGCATTGCCAGGCTGCGACGCACGTCGGGGTGGTGCGTGATGGTCACGCGCGGCGCTGCCTTGTTGGTCATCTGGGTCAGGTCAGCACCCTGAACGCGCTGCTTGGCGTAATCGAGAGCGTTGAGGTAACCGGTGGAGAGGGTGGCGATTGCCTTGGTGCCGACCATCATTCGAGCGTGCTCGATGACGTCGAACATCTGGGCGATGCCGTTGTGGACCTCGCCGACCAGCCAGCCCTGTGCGGGGATGCCGTGGCCACCGAAGGTGACCTCACATGTGGCGGAGACCTTCAGGCCCATCTTGTGCTCGACGTTGGTGACGAAGACGCCGTTACGCTCGCCGAACTCTTCGGTCTCGAAGTTGAAGTGCGTCTTCGGGACGAAGAACAGGCTCAGGCCCTTGGTGCCGGGTCCGGCGCCTTCGGGGCGAGCGAGAACGAGGTGGAAGATGTTCTCGAACAGGTCGTCCGAGTCGGCCGAGGTGATGAAGCGCTTGACGCCCTCGATGTGCCAGGAGCCGTCGTCCTGCTTGATCGCCTTGGTGCGTCCGGCACCGACGTCGGAGCCGGCGTCGGGCTCGGTGAGGACCATCGTGGCGCCCCATCCGCGTTCGACGATGGTTGCTGCCCACTTCTTCTGCTCTTCGGTGCCGTTGTTGAACAGCACGTCCGCGAAGGCGGGTCCGGCCTGGTACATGTGCGCTGCAGGCTGTGCGCCCAGGATCAGCTCACCGATGGCCCACACGACGGAGCGGGGAACCGGCACGCCGCCGACCTCTTCGCTCAGTCCCATGCGGTACCACTCGGCATCCCACAGAGCCTTGAACGACTTCTTGAAGGATTCCGGAAGTGCAACGGTGTGCGTCTCGGGATCGAAGACAGGGGGGTTGCGGTCCGCATCGGCGAAAGATTCGCCAAGCGGTCCCTCGGCCAGGCGTGCGACCTCTGCCAGCATGTTGCGGACAGTGTCGGCATCCAGGTCGCCCCAAGCGCCTTCGCTCAGTGGCTTCTCCAGTCCGAGAACCTCGAAGAGGTTGAACTCCAGGTCCCGAACGTTGCTCTTGTAATGGCCCATGTCTTCTGCTTCTCCCAGTGAGGTGGTGCGGTCCAGCACTCCTAGTACCGCCCGAAGTTTATTACTCGTCGGTAACTTAATACATGTTACTAGCCGTTCTTTGCATTGCCAACACCGGATTTGCGTCCGATGACAAGCGCGTCGACCGCGATTCCCGTTTCGGTGTGTCTGTGCGGATTTCCGGCGATCTCGAACTCGAGCCTTCCTTGGAACTCCTGCATCAATTCTTCTGGTGTGTAAAGGATTTCGGGATCTTTCGGTCCGCCGACGCCGTAGTCGATGTTGCTTCGGTCGTGCCCCAAAATCATGAGGATTCCATCAGGTTTCAGAGAATTTATGGCACGGTTCACAACCAGGGTGCGTTGTGGTGCGGGCAGATGAAGGTAAAGAAGCAGGGCCAAGTCGTATCCCTGCCCGTTCCTGGAGGCGTAATCCGCGACGGTGACGTCGCCGCATCGGTAGTCGAGCCGGTCGAGAACCGATCGGGGTGAGCGGGCCGCGATCGTGCGGGCTTTCTCGATCGCGACGGCCGAGTAGTCGATGCCGGTGACCTCCCAACCGCGGGTCGCGAGCCACAACGCGTTACGGCCCTCGCCGCACGCCAGGTCCAGTGCCTGGCCGTGGGGGAGGGCCGTCGCGTATTCCACCAGCAGTTCGTTGGGAGGAGCGCCCCAGACGAGCTCGGTTTCTTCGTACTTCTTGTCCCAGGCCGCCGCATCCATAGATGACGACGGTAGTGCCACTCAGTGGTTACGCACTCCGTCCATCGGGTTCTTGCGTAGGGCGGCGCGCGTCGGGACCGCGATGGAGACAAATCCCAGAACAGCGGTCACGGCGACGATGGAACCGTAGATCGCCGGTGAAATCGCCGGGATCGGCTGCCCGGACACCGCTACGGCGATGCCCATCAGAGGCGGCAGGGCGATCAGTGATCCGACCACGACGGCGATTCCCACCACCATCAACGACTCGATGCGCATCATCGCTCGGACCTGCCTCGTCCGCGAGCCCACCAGTTGAAGGAGCGCGAACTCGCGGGAACGCTCGGCAGTGGCGGCGACCAGGGTGTTCACGACGGCGACTGCGAGATAGCCGAGCAGGACGAGTACGGCGAGGATGCTGACCCACGACTGCATTCGACGCTGATCTTCGCCCGCGGCCCCGAACTGGTCCTGGTTCATCGCGGCGATCGAGGGGAACGAACGCAACGACTGCTGGACTTCGGCCGACCGTCCGGGTTCGGCAGCAATTAGAACGGTGTCGATCAGAGCGTCGGTGGAGTGCTGACGCAAAGTCTCGATCGGCATGGTCACGTCCCCGAATCCGAGGCCGCGACCATATTTTGCGACGACCATCGGATGCACCAGTGTGCCGTCCCCTAGATAGAGGTCGACGCGCTGACCTACCTTGGCTCCGAGTATGAAGGCGCCGTCTTCGCTCACGGCAACGGTATCGCCGGTCAGAGCGCTCAGGTCGCCCTCGGTCACCGCGAGATCGAGGGTCGCGTCGGCGCCGGCGGCGTCGATGCCCTGGGCAGCGATCGCGCTCTCGGCTGAGCCGCCTTCCTCACCGCTGGGTACCGGCAGGACTTGACTGCGGACCACCGGGTTTGCCGCACTCACTCCGGGCACCGATGCGATCGAGTCGAGGAGCGAGGGAGCGATACCGGCCGGCGCGCCGACGATCAGGTCGGCGGTGACGCCCTTGATCGACTGGTTGGTCGCCTCGGCGGCGACGGTGCTCTGGCTGAAGAACTGCACCGAGCCCAGTGCGATTGCGAGAGCCAACGGAACAACCGCCGACGAGAGCCGTCTCGAATTGGATTCGGCGTTGGCGGCAGCGAGAACTTTGGACGCCGACCCACTACGGCGCAGTGGACCGCCGATCACCTTGATGATGCCGCGCACCAACAAGGGGCCGAGCAGCGCGACCGAGAAGATCAACAACAGTGCACTCGAACCGGCTCCAGCGGCTGCCACGCTGCCGGGCAGGAAAGCGGGGAGGATGCACGCGCTGAGACCGGCGGCACCGAAGATCAGCCCGGTGACGATGCGTCCGCGGCTCAGTTTCGCCGGGCCGCTTTCGGATTCGCGAAGCGCTTCGACTGGGTCGAGCTTCGCCGGTCGTCGTGCCGCGATCGCCGCTGCCGCGCGGGCAGTGAGTACGCAGATCAGGAATGCCGCGATCGCCGGAAGTGGGCTGTACGCCAACGCGAAATCGGTGGGCATGACCCCGGCGTCGGCAAACTGTGCACCCAGGAATCGGGCGAGCAGGTATCCGGGCACCGCGCCGAGAGCTGCCGCCGCAGCAGCAACGAGCAGCACTTCACGTCCGATCATGACGTGGACTTGTCGCGTGGTGGCCCCGATTGCCCGCAGCAGAGCGAACTCTCGGCGTCTGGCGTTGATCGAGAGCGACAGCGTGCTGGAAACTACGAACATACTGACCATCAACGCGAGACCGGCAAACGACGCGCAGAGCACGATCAACTGGGTCCGCGCAGCACCGGCGTCGAGGAATTCGATGCCTCCGCGTGCGGTGCCGGTCGAGACCTCCGCGCCGGTTCCGGCGAGTGCATCGCGGGCGAGAGCGGCAGCATCCACGCCTTCGGGAGCGATCAATCCGACTGCGGTGACAGCGTTCTGGTGCGGCCACAACCGTTCGGCCTCTGCGTCGTCGAGGAAGACGAGTGCCGGACGGTCGGGTGACGGCACCGAGGCCGAATCAGCTGTGCCGACGACGGTGTACTCGTCGGCTATCGCGCCGTGAGCCAGCGTGATTTGCTCGCCGAGAGCGGCGCCCGTGGTCGAGACCACCTCGTCTCGGCTCTGCGGAGCGCGACCTTCGGTGAGCGAGTACGGCGCCAATTGTGCTGTGTTCCAAGGATGTGCGTCGAGTACGACGCCCTCGGCGGTGCTGACGGGGACGGAGATGTCGGGAATCACCGTGACATCGAGGGCATCGAGCTTGCGGACGGTATCGCCGTCGAGGAGAACTCGCTCGGCAAAAGGCTGATCGGCGTCTTCCTTGACCTCGAGCGCCTGTGGTGCACTCACGACGGCGTCGGCACCGGCGTAGAGATGTGGTGAGACGCCGCCTCGCACTCCCGATTCCAGCAGCACACCCAGACCGCAGGTGAGGAGCGCTGCGCAGAATACGGAGACGAACACGGCGACGAAACCGGAGCGATGCGCTTTCAGGTGCGCAAAGGTGTGCGCTTTCATCATCACCAGTCCCCGAGGTGTGTCATGCGCTCGGCGATCTGCTGCGGCGTCGGGCGGTCGATGTGCCCGACAAGTTTTCCGTCGGCGAGGAACAGCACACGATCGGCGTACGACGCGGCCACCGGGTCGTGCGTGACCATGACGATGGTCTGATCGAACTCGGCGGCTGTCCGGCGCAACAACTCCAGAACCTGCTTGGCGCTGCGGGAGTCGAGGGCGCCGGTCGGCTCGTCGGCAAAGAGTGCGTCGGGGTGAGTGACGAGGGCGCGCGCGATGGCGACGCGTTGCTGCTGACCGCCGGACAGTTCGGAGGGTTTGCGCTTGCGGTGCGATCCGAGTCCGACGGATTCGAGGACGAAGGTCAGGTACTGCTTGTCGGCTCGTCGTCCGGCGAGGAGTAGGGGGAGCGTGACGTTCTGCTCGACGTCGAGAGCGCCGAGCAGGTTGTAGGCCTGGAAGACGAAACCGATGTGATCGCGACGGAAGATGCTGCGGGCCTTCGGCTTCAGCTGTGAGATCTCGGTGTCGCCCAGCCACACCGATCCGCTGCTCGGTCGATCGAGCCCTGCGGCGCAGTGCAGGAAAGTGCTCTTGCCCGATCCGGACGGGCCCATCACGGCGGTGAAGGTGCTGCGCGGCAAGGTGAGGCTGATGTTGTCGAGGGCGGTCACGGCGCCGCGGCCGTTGCCGTAGATCTTGCTGACGCCTTCGAGTCGCACGGCGGATGTTCGGGCGGCCGTGGCACCAGGGGCCGGCGGGGCGAGGACCGAGTGTCGATTCTTCATGGGATGAACGCTATGGAGATTCGGCATTCGTCGACATCCAGCAGGGTCCCGAATCAATGGTGTAGCCAGCTGTAGTGGATCGCGGCATCAGGTGCGGCATGCTGGGGCAGTGAAGAAGAGAACCAGGGCTGCGGTGTACGTGCTCGTCGAGGGTGCGGCAGCCGTGGTCTCCCTGTTCTTGCTGATGGTCGGTCTCATTCTGCTGTCGCTCTCGATTCTGATCGTCGGCTGGTTGCTGTTGCCGTCGTACGTGCGGGTGCTCCGGTGGTGGGCGGGTCTGGCCCGCAAGAGAACGGCTGCGTACACCGGACGCCCTGTTCTGCAGCGATACCCACCGATGCCCGGCAATCCGACCTTCGGGGATTGGCGCCGGTTCCTCACCGATCAGTCGACCAGGCGCGACGCGGCCTGGCTGTCGATTCATGGTCTGGGGGCTTTCGTCGCGGCGATGCTGACCATCGCTCTGCCACTCGGTGCACTCAATTCGATTGCCGTCCTGCTGTACTGGCAGCAGATGCCCGCCGGTGAACCCGTCAACAATCCGTACCCCGTGACGTCGTGGTTGGGCGCTGCCGGAATGCCGTTGATCGGCATCCTGTACCTCCTGATCGCGTGGTGGTTGGTCCCCGCGATGGCGAAGTGGATCAGCTGGTCGACCACGACTTTGCTTGCGCCGGACACGCGTTCGGACCTCTCGAAGCGCGTCACCGCCCTGACGGCCAGCCGCGCTGCGGCGCTCGACGCACATTCGGCCGAACTCAAGCGCATCGAGCGGGATCTGCACGACGGCGCGCAGAACCGTCTGGTCGCGGTGGTGATGATGTTGGGGATGGCCGAGCGGTCGTTGCAGAACAATCCGGACCAGGCTCTGCCACAACTGCATCGGGCCCAGGATGCGGCCACCGAGGCGTTGAGCGAACTCCGGACGTTGGTGCACGACATCTACCCGCCGATCCTCGACGAGTTGGGTCTGGAGGGCGCGATCTCCGCGCTCGCCGGGCGCTCCGCCGTGCCCTGCGTACTCGAGATCGACGAACTCCGCCGTGCCCCGGCTGCCGTCGAGGCTGCTGCGTACTTCGTCGTCGCCGAGGCCTTGACCAACGTCGCAAAACACAGCGGAGCGCGCAGTGTCACCGTCACGGCACGGACGGAGGCGTCGGACGACTCGTTGGGTGAGACGATGCTCATCGACGTGATCGACGATGGTCAGGGCGGCGCGAACGAACGCCCGGGCGGCGGCGTGGCGGGTATCCGACGCCGGGTCGAGGCTTTCGAAGGAACCGCAGTATTGGAGAGCCCGGAGGGTGGACCGACAACGATGAGGGTGGAACTACCGTGCGGATTCTGATTGCCGAGGACGACGCTCTCCTGCGAGAGGGGCTGGCACTGCTGCTCCGCGGAGAGGGCTTCGAGGTGTCTGCCGTCTCCGACGCCGCACAGTTCCTCACGGTGTTCGAGGAGACCGCCCCCGACGCCGCGGTGCTCGACGTCCGGATGCCTCCTACTTTCACCAACGAGGGGCTTCGAGCGGCGATCGAGGTGCGCAAGCTTCGCCCGGGCTTTCCCGTCCTGGTCCTTTCCGCGTACGTCGAGGATCGCTACGCCGGTGAATTGTTGGCAGGAGGCGCCGGCGGGGTCGGGTACCTGCTCAAGGAACGGGTCGGCAAGGTAGCCGAGTTCGTCGACGCATTGAACCGGGTCGTCGACGGCGGAACCGTGATGGATCCCGAGGTCGTATCCCAACTGATGAGCCGTCGACGCGCCGACGATCCGATCAGATCACTGACCCCACGCGAGTCCGAGGTTCTCGGACTGATGGCGGAGGGGCTGGGAAATCAGGAAATCGCCAGGAAACTGGTCGTCAGCGACACTGCTGTGAGCAAGCACATAGGAAATATCTTCGCAAAACTCGGCCTGTCGGCTTCCGAAAGCGGGCATCGTCGTGTTTTGGCAGTTCTAGCTCATTTACGCGCCTGATCGTGGATCTGGACTACATACCTGACCGAAGCGTAATGTGAGCCAGCCTCATGTTGTTGCCGTGATCGAACGGTGACCTGAGAGGCAGGGGCTTATGTCCTGTACGTAACGTGTGATGTCGAATGCGCGTCATCACCAGAAACCAACGAGGAGATCGATCAATGGGTAAGCCGATTGCCAGTGTGGCCGGAGGTCGGCAGTCCGTCCTTCTCGGGCTCGGCGTTCACCGCCCGGAGCGAGTCGTGACCAACGACGAGATCTGCGAGCTGATCGATTCCACCGACGAGTGGATCCAGACGCGATCGGGTATCAAGTCGCGCCGGTTCTCCGGCGAGGGTGAAGGCATCCTCGCGATGTCGATCAGCGCGGCCCGTAAAGCACTGGACGTCAGCGGCATTGCTCCCGAGCAGATCGGCGCCGTGATCATCGCGACGTCGACGTGGGACCTGCAGACTCCTCAGGCTGCGTCCATCGTCGCCCACGAGCTCGGCATCAAGGGTCCGGCTGCATTCGACGTCGCGGCAGGCTGCGCCGGTTTCTGTACCGCCCTTGCCGTGGCCAGCGACCTCGTTCGCGGCGGCACGGTTGATCACGTACTCGTCGTCGGCGTCGAGTTGATGAGCGAGGCCACCGAGCCCACCGATCGCAGCGTTCGCTTCATCTTCGGTGACGGCGCAGGCGCAGTTGTCGTCGGCCCGAGCGATACCGTCGGAATCGGCCCGGTCGAGTGGGGTTCGGACGGCAGCCAGTCCGACGCCATCGTTCAGGAGCCGAGCTGGCTCGAGTTCACCAAGAACCCGACCGGACCTCGGCCGTGGATCAAGATGGCCGGTACCGCGGTGTTCCGCTGGGCTGCCTTCGAGATGGGCAAGGTCGCCACTCGCACCCTGGAGAAGTCGGGGCTGGGTATCGAGGACATCGACGCTTTTGTGCCGCACCAGGCAAACCAGCGCATCAACGAGGTCATCGCTCGCAGCATGAAGCTGCCCGAGGGCTTCCCCGTCTCCAACGACATCGCCGAGACGGGCAACACGTCCGCGGCCTCGATCCCGCTCGCCATGGAGCAGATGCTGCGCGACGGCCAGTGCAAGCCGGGCGACAAGGCATTGCTTCTCGCCTTCGGTGCGGGTCTGTCCTTCGCCGGCCAGGTTGTCGTCATGCCGCCGTTGGCTGGAGCGGAATCAGCCTGATCTTCTCTCGTGACGAGCGCCTCGAACCCCACGGTTCGGGGCGCTCTTCCGTTTCCGTCTGGCTCGTCGAACCCTGCGATGTGGCACCCTGGCGAGATGGTCGAGAGTATGGGGGAGTCCGAACGTACGGGTGTGACGGGCGGCAGCTTGGCGAAGATGGGCGGGCAAGTGGCGCTCGCCAGCACGGTCAGCCGGATCACCGGCTTCGTCCGCACCCTTGCCCTTGCCGCGGTCCTCGGCATCGCCCTGGTCAGTGATGCGTACAACGCGGCCAACAGCTTCCCGAACATGGTCTATCAGCTCCTCCTCGGCGGGATTCTCGCCAGCGTTCTGCTTCCGTATCTGACACGGCAGCGAAGTCGTGGGCGGACGCTCGAACGAGAGCAGACGCAGCGCGTTCTCACCGTCGGAGCGCTTGCTCTTGCGTTCGTGACGGTAGTGGCGGTGGTGTGCGCGCCGCCTCTGGTCTCGGCCGTGATCGATGATCCGGCTCAACGAGAGTTGACGACGCTCTTCGCGTACTTGCTTCTGCCGGAGATCTTCTTCTATGGCGTCACGGCGATGATGACGGCAGTACTCAGTGTTCGATCAGTGTTCGGTGCGCCGGCCTGGGCGCCGGTGATCAACAACGTCGTCCTTCTGGTGACGGTCGCGGTCTTCCTGTGCATCCCGGGGCCGGTGGCTCTGACTCCCGAGTCGATGACCACCGCGCAGGTCCTGGTGATCGGTATCGGCACTCTGCTCGGGATCGTGGCGCAAACCGCCGTCGTTGCTCGAGCGCTGCACCGCAACGGGTTTCGGTGGCGCCTTCGCGTGCGGGTCGTACCGCACACCTGGCGCCCGGTGCGCGTCGGGGCGCCGTTGCTCGGCTGGGTACTTGTGTACGTCGTTGCCGGTCAGATCGGTGTGTGGGTGACGATGAAGGTCACTCTCTCCCGTCACGTCTACTCGATGTACACGCACGCGGATCTGCTGTTTCAAGTGGCGTACGGCATTCTCGGTGTGTCGTTGTTGACGGTGCTGATGCCGCGGATCGCCAGGTCGGTTGCTGCGGGTGACGACGTCGGCGTCGTATCCGATCTCGGCCGGGGAGCCCGGTATTCAGTGGTGGCGCTGATTCCGGTCACTGCGGCGCTCATGGTGTTCGGCCCCTCGTTGACCACCTTGATCTTCTTCGGTCGGGTCGACGGCAGCAGTGCCCGGTTGATCGGGACGGCCGTTGCGGTCAGTGCATTCGGGCTGGTGCCATTTGCGATGGTCATGCTTCAGCTTCGAGTGTTCTACGCCGACAACAACACCCGAACTCCCGCGGTGATCGCCATGGTGATGGTGATAGCCAAAACAGCGCTCGTTCTACTTGCGTCTCTGTCCGCGAGTGACGAAACGCTGGTCCTAGCCGTCTGTGCGGCGGGCTCGTTCTCCTACGTGTGCGGAGCGGCGCTCGGCCACATCCTGCTTCGAAAGCGATATGGGCTGTTGGGATTCCGTCGCGTACAGGCCACCGTCGGAAGGATTTCGGCGGCGGCAATTCTGGCAGGTTGTTGTGCGCTGGCTTTGGTGGTGGCGGTTCAGAACCGAGTTCCCGAGCCCAGGCTTGCTGCTGTTATTTCATTGTCGGCGGGTGCGGTCGTCGGTGCAGTCGTCCTGTTGGGCGCATGCAAGGTAGTCGGTGTTCCCGAGATTCGCCGGGCTCGGGCCCTACTGTTGTCCTGAGGACAAGAGCGGTACCAGCAGTTCGTCCGGAGTGAGGGCGCCGTGCTGTCCACGGAGGCCGGACAGTCCCGATTCGACAGATCGACGTACGACGGCCAAGTCCCCGGACGCAATGGCGATGACATCACCGATCCGGCCGTGATACTCGGAATGCACTGCAGGCCCGAACAATCCTGCGACTATGCCCTCGGATCTCGTCCCGATCCACATGCGGTCACCCAGTTCGGCGCGCCAGCGGTCCGCAACATCTTGTGCAGCGCCTTCTCGGGTGTGGATGTGACGACATCTAGGTTCACCGGCAAGGGCGAGTACATCTTTGGACAGAATCGGAGTGTTGTCGAAGTCGATCTTGTTCTCGTCCAACACGTCGACCATTCCGTGGTCTGCCGTCACCAGCAATCTCACGTCCGGACCGAGAGCGGCGGCGAGTTGCTCGACCAGTCGATCGACAAGCATCAGTTGGAAAATCCACGGCTCGGACTCGGGCCCGTAGACGTGGCCCAGCGCATCGATCTCACTGATGTAGCAGTACGTGAACGTACGGTCGGCAGATTTCGACGCGTCCACGGTGCGAGCGAGGAGGTCTCCGTATGCCTGGATTCCGGCGAACTGGGCGCCGCGCATTCCCGCCCGGGTGAGGCCGCTGCCGTCGAATTTGGACGGAACGACGGTAGTGACGGTGATGCCGGCGGCCGCGGCACGATCGAAGGTCGTGGCCTGCGGCTGCAGGGTCTCCGGGACGATGGAGTCGGTCTGAGATTCCTTCTTGCCCGCGCTGTGCCAACCCAGCCAGTTGAACACCGAATCGGCTTCTTCGACGTAAGACTGGTAACCGGTGATTCCGTGCGCCCCCGAGGGCAGCCCGGTCCCCAACGAGACGATGCTGGTGGCCGTCGTCGTGGGGAATCCTGCCCGTATGGGCGTTCCGATCAGTGAGTTCAGGAATGGTGCGTGTTCGGCGTTGCGGGCGAGCAAGTTCGCGCCCATCCCGTCTACCAGCAGAATTACAGTCTTCTTGCTGGGCTGTAGATCGAGTCGGTTCGCTTCGCCGCTCACTCCGAGAGAAGCGAGTACCGACGGCGCAAGCGTCGACAGAGTCGGCTGCGAGTACACATCGAGGAGAGGGGCGGGGGCGGGCATCCCATGAGATTAGGCGTTGGACGCAGAAAACTGCATACCTTCTGGGCGAGTGTTCAAATCCGTGCGGTCAAATCGGGACTTTCCAGATGATCAGCGTGCAGAGACCGCGGGCCGGTGCGGCCTCTGCGCGGAGATTCACTCCATGATCGTGGAGATCTGGAACTTGGCACCGAGTGGATCGGCCACCGACGCGAGACGGCCGAAGGGCGTGTCCTCGGGATCGCGCAAGACGCTGCCGCCGAATTCGACGACCTTGGCGACGGCCGCGTCGGTGTCGTCCGCCCCGAAGTACACCTGCCAGAACGACGGCACCTCTGCCGGGAGGAACGAGCTGGCATCCATCAAACCGGCGACGACGGTGTCGCCGTGCTTGGCCTGTGAGTACCGGAACTCGTCGCTGTCGCCGATGGACTCGTAAGTCCAGCCGAACACGTCGGTGTAGAACGGCAGGACCGCGGCGTAGTTCTTGGACAAAGTCTCGTGCCACACCGGCGCTCCGGCCTCGCCGACCAGACCGAAGCCGTGGTGCTGATCTGCCTGCCAGATACCGACGACTGCACCGGCCGGATCGCCCACGATCGCCATGCTGCCCTGGGGACCGACCTGCATCGACGGCATCATGATCATTCCGCCCGCGGCTTCGGCCTTGGACGCCGACGTTGCCGCATCAGTCGAGGAGATGTAGGTGGTCCAGACGTTGCCGTACGGGTTTCCCTCCTGCTGAGGTCCGAGCCCGGCGATGGGCTGCCCGTCTTTGCTGAAGATCGCGTAGCCGCCGTACTGCGGGTCGTCGTTTGTGTCAGTCTGCCAACCGAACACGTTGGTGTAGAAGGATTTGGCGACCTCGGTATCGGAGCTGGTGAGGTCGATCCAACAGGGTGTTCCGTCGAGCGCTGTGCGTGCGGGCATCTGAAACTCTCCTTTACCGAAACGGATACACAAGTACGGGTCGCGCAAATGCTTGGCCGAGGAAGGCGCGAATCTCACGCTACGCGCGTACCCCGACACATTCCCAGGGCTCGAGAGCTTTGGAGTATTTGACCGTTCGCGCTTACCGGTGGGCCGGATCTGCCGACGTAGTCGATCGCCGAATCGTCCTTGATACGCCGAAGTTGATGGGGCACTTGCTCGATCGGCGAGGCCGTTCCGCGGGTGTAGTGCCGGTACGTGTCAGCTCGTGATCAGCCCCGTGCGATCGAGCCATGCGAGCGCGTGACGTGAAAACTCGTCCGGAATCTCCAACTGAGGGGTGTGACCGGTGTCGCCGAGAATGATGGTGGTCCAGTGTGGATGTGCGGCGGCGGCTGCCCGGGCAGCCTCGACCGGGACAAGCCGATCGCGATCGCCATGTATCAGGAGCGTCGGAGTCGTGATCTCTCGCAGTGTCTTTCGATAGGCGGCCGGACGGGCGAGGGTCATCAACAGTGACCGTGCTGCCTGCAGGAACTCGGCATCCTGAGTGGGTTCGTTGCGACGAATTGCCGTCAAGGCAGCGCCCGCGTCGAGGACCGCGGGGTCTGCTCGCGTCGGATCGGCAAAACACAATCTGGTCATCTGAGCGGCCAACTGCCGGTCGGACATCTTCCGGCGTCCGAAGCCGAGAACCTGCTCACCGACGTACGGCATCGAGTAGAGCGCGAATTGGGCGGCGACGGTCAGATCGGGAAGTTGGACGGGCAGTGGGAGCGCCGGATCCACCAGCACCAGGCCGGCAACTGATTCGGGACTGGCATGGGTCGACATTGCCGCGACCATTCCGCCCATGGAATTGCCGAACAGGACGGCAGGTTCACCTACGACTGTCTCGAGAAAGCGATTCAGGAGTGCTGCGTTGGCGTCGACGCCGGTGTGCCGCCCACGGGCAGAGGTGAGTCCGAATCCGGCGAGGTCCAGTGCGTACACACGCGTGCGCGCCGCCAGCGTCGGTGCCACCCGCACCCAGTTCAGGTGCGAGCCGCCCAGTCCGTGAACGAGCACGATGGGCGGCGCTCCGCTGGGACCGCCGAAGTCGATCCAGTGAACATCACCGCCGAGATCGGTGATGTTGCTTGTCCCGCCCCACGGGTGTGTGAGGGTGCTTCCGTCGGCGAGTTCGGCCGAAACAGCGGATTCCATACCTTACAGGATGCACCGAGGCGCGGTTCCAGTCACGCTCTCGTCCCGGCTCGGGATCCGAAACTGTGTCCTCGATCACGGACTATCGGGAAGCTCGGGAAACGGGCAAAACGGAATTTGACTGGTGTCAAGCACTTTTCGCGGTTGTCATCGCTTTCCGACGGCCGTGGCGCGCGTCCGGCGGAGGTCGGTTCGGGCATACTGAAAACCATGTGGTGGATGGTCGGGCTCATTGTTCTGGCCGCGCTGGTTTTGGCATCCGTTCTGGTCGGTTTCGTTTTCCGCCGCCCGATCGCCGAAGCCAAGTCGGCGGTGCTTGCCTTCGACGACGCCAGCTCTCAGCCCCAGCGCGACTGACCACCGTCGAGCGGAATTGTTGCTCCAGTCAGATACGCGGCATCCGGGCCGACCAGGAAAGCCACCGCGGTGCCGATGTCCGTTTCGCAGTCCCCGATCCTCCGTAGCGGAATCCCGGCAACAAAAGCGGCAGCCTCTTCCGGGCGTGCATCTGCCCAACGCTGTAGCCCGGGCGAGGATGCGTGAGGAGCAACCGCGTTGACTCGGATCCCGTCGACGCCCCATTCGCACGCTGCTGCGCGACTGAGGGCTCGGACGGATTCCTTCACAGCCGCGTATCCGCCGTAGCCGGCGGCGTCCCAGCGGACGGCCACGGAACTGACCATGTTGATGATCGCCCCGCCGCCGCGTTCCTTCATGAACGGGTAGCAGGCTTGCATTGTTCGCAGCGTCGCGACGGGACCGGAAGTCAATCCGTCGGCAAGGCGCTCCGGAGTGAGGTCGAGGACGTTGCCGAGCGGGTTGAGGCTGGCGTTGTTGATCAGGATGTCGACGCCGCCGAACAGTTCCACGGTTCGCGCCACGGCAGCGGTGATGGAACCCGCGTCGGCGATATCCACGAGCACCGGTTCGGCACGGCCTCCGCGTTCGGTGATCTCGTTACATGTGACGACGAGTTTCGACTCAGTGCGGCCCGCCACCGCGACGGAAGCACCTTCCTTGGCAAGCGCAAACGCAACACCCTGGCCGACGCCTTGCCCTGCGCCAGTGATCAGGGCCACTTTTCCATCCAACTTGCCCACTGCTGTTCTCCTGCTCGTCATTCAACGGTTCCCGAAGCGTTGTCCGAATCGCGCATTGTTACTCGTGGGTTCCCGCTGGATGAGATGTGAGTTACGTCCCACTCGGTGGTGCCGCTTCAAATTTCGGCCGTCTTACGTATATTGTGAGCGCCGTTACACACCGGACGCGCGGAACGCGTACACACATTCCATGATGAGGAGTTAGACATGGGTTCTTCGGACGCAGACCTGGCATTGATCAAGCAGATCCAGCCGGTTATCACGGGTGTTGCTGGCCTGATCTCGGGCATCGGCGCAATCGTCGGACTGGGCGTTGCCCTGCAGTCCTTCAGCTGATTTTTCGCTGAGCTGATCCTCCGGCCCGTGGCCTGAAGGCATTGCCTTCGTGGACGCGGGCCGGAGGTTTATCTGCATCTGAATACCTGTGTCTTGCAGGCACATTCATTTTTGTGATAAGTCGATTGTCGCCGGAACATCCACACCTTCTTCGTGGACTTGGGGTCCGAAGTTCGGCAGCGGAGTGAAGTCGAGTGCCGCCTCCGAACCGCGGTAATGGCGGAAGTAGAAGAGGGATCGGTCGGGCCGCACCAGGCTGTCCGGTTCGCTTGTCTTCCATCCCCAGTGGACGTCCGCTCGCAGAATCTCCGACAGCCTCACGATGTTCTTGCAGCCGTGGCTCTGTAGCCCAAGGCATTTCAATTCCTCGACGTCTCGCAGTTGCCCGTCGCGCGTCCACCTGGATTCGTAAACCAGAGCATCGAGAACGACGCGGTGCGAACCCGCTTGAGTAACTCCGGCAAGTAGAACCTCCCAGTCCAATCCTGGTGCGTGCTCGAGGTATTCGTCGGCGTCGACGAATGCTGCCCATGCGACGGTGTCGCGGTATCGACTCACGTAATCGACGTACGCCTCTACCTGACCGTGCACGATCCGACCGTCCGCGTCGCGCGGTTGCCAGTCGACGATCGTCACCGGAAGGTCGTGCAGTTCTTTGCGGAACGCGACCTGAACTTCACTGTCCGACATCGATCGGGTGAAGGCGCCGTAAGAGTTGCCTCTCTTGTCCTCGCTGCGGCCGTGCCAACGGTTGAGGCTGAATGCGCTTGTCTTGCGGGTGGACCCGACGGAACCGGTGTTGTCGTAGAGAACAACCTCCCAGCCTTGCTCGATGTGGTGCAGGCACCAGTCTCTGATGAAGGGGAGATGTTCGCGGGGGAGCAGGACCGCAACCACGGCGCGGCGTCCGGTGTCAGAGCTGTTCGGGTGGTTCTTCGGGTCCGTGATCACCCGACACACGATAGTGCTCTGCGTGGAAGCGAGTTACTCGATATTGAACATGGAGATAGGTTGACACATCTATCAATTTGTCTCATAGTCGAGTCATGACAACATCTGTGTCACATTCGCTACGGTTTGTTCCTTCCACCGGGGAGTCCTGGCGTTCGCCGTGGGCCATGTACGACGCATTGCGAGAGAACGACCCGGTGCACAACGTGGTGCCGGAAGCCTCGCCGCAGGACGACTACTGGGTGCTCACCCGTCACGAAGACGTCTACAACGCCGCTCGTGATTACGAGACGTACTCGTCGGCAAAGGGATTGACCACCGTCTATGGTGAGCTCGAGCAGATCGGGATGCAGGACAATCCGCCGTTCGTGATGCAGGATCCGCCCGTGCAGTCGGAGTTCCGGCGCATGGTGTCGAAGGGATTCACTCCGCGTCAGGTCTCGGCGGTCGAGCCGATGGTCCGCGAATTCGTCGTCGAACGTATCGAAGCGTTGAAAGCGCGTGGCAGTGGCGATATCGTCGTCGAGCTCTTCAAGCCGTTGCCGTCGATGGTTGTCGCACACTATCTGGGTGTGCCGGAATCGGACCGTGACCAGTTCGACGGCTGGACCGAGGCCATTGTCGCTGCCAATTCGGCAGGTGGCGTGGCCGCGGCAGCGACGACGGCGCAGGCCGCCACCGGTGAGTTGATGATGTACTTCGCTTCGCTGATCGAACGCCGCAAGGTCGAACCGGGTGACGACACGATTTCGCACCTACTCGCCGCTGGACTCGGTGAAGACGGCGACATGTCCGGCCTGCTGTCGATTCTGGGCTTCGCCTTCACCATGGTGGCCGGTGGAAACGACACCACGACAGGAATGCTGGGTGGTTCGGTGGCGATGCTGACCGAACGCCTCGACCAGCGTCATATCCTGCTGGACGATCCCGCATTGATCACCGACGCGGTCGACGAGTTGCTTCGACTCACCTCACCGGTCCAAGGACTGGCACGCACCACGACGCGAGATGTGGCCTTGGGTGGCAAAGTGATTCCGGCAGGACGTAAGGTTCTGCTGATGTACGGTGCGGCCAATCGTGATCCCGAAAAGTACGGACCCGACGCGGCGGAGTTGGACGTCTTGCGTCGACCGCAGAAGATTCTCACTTTCAGTCATGGCGCCCACCACTGTCTGGGGGCGTCGGCGGCTCGGATGCAGGCTCGAGTTGCGTTGGAAGAGTTGCTCTCCCGGATTCCAGATTTCCATATCGACATCGAAGCGATGCAATACGCGCCGGGCAACTACGTGCGCCGTCCACTCACAGCGCCCATGTCGGTGGCCCGGCCGTGAGCAACGACTGGCTCGGTGAGGGGCGCGCCTTGGCGGCAGCCGAGAAGATCCTCGACAGTGCGGCGCAACTGTTCGTCGAGAAAGGTGTCAACGCCGTCGGTATGGCGGAGATAGCCTCTGCTGCAGGATGTTCCCGGGCCACCCTGTATCGGTACTTCGAGAATCGGCAGGCCCTTCACATTGCATTCGTTCACCGCGAAGCGCGCAGGCTGGGAACTGCGATCGCGGAATCGGTAGCGACCATCGATGATCCGAGCGAGCGTCTCGAAACGGCGATGCTCACCGCAGTGTCCGCGGTGCGCAGCACTCCGACGTTGGCTGCATGGTTCACTCCGGGTGATGCGAGTCTTGCAGGTGAACTTGCCAATTCATCCGACGTCATCAACGGACTGGGCGTCGCGATGCTCGGTGAAATCGGAGCAGGCACAGCGTCACGAGCCCGCTGGATCGTGCGAGTGATCCTCTCGCTGCTCATGGTGCCGGGTGCGGACGAGAACGACGAGCGGACGTTGGTGCGTGAGTTCGTTGCTGCGCTGTTGAACGCTGGACGAACCACGTGATCATCCCTTCCGGGTGATGCGCGAGGACTACGTGGCGATCGAGGATGAACCGGTATCCAGACACAGGACACCGCGAGTTCCGAGGAGCGTAAGAGAAGATGACTACACCATCCGAACTCGACCCCAAGCCCGCTACCGAAGCGACTCGCCTTGCGAATGCCCAGGTCCTCCGTGATCTTCCGTTCGATGACACATTCGACTTCGAACTGATTTCTCGAGGTCTGGTGGCGCCGCTCATCGACGGCGGGTTGGTCAAGGGTGACAAAGGACAGTTCATCTTCTCCTACGACGCCTACGGGTTCGCCGACGGCGAAGCGCCGGACACCGTCAACCCGAGTCTCTGGCGCCAAGCCACTTTGATGGGAAAGGGCGGCGGGCTCTTCAAGCTTGCCGATCGCCTCTACCAGGTGATCGGCCAGGACTTGTCGAACACGACGATCATCGAGGGCGATACCGGGTTGATCATCGGTGACACTCTGATGTCCGCGGAAACAGCCGCTCTTGCGCTGGAGTTGTACTACCAGCACCGCCCCAAGGTCCCGGTCAAGGCGATCATCTTCACACACTCCCACGGCGATCACTTCGGCGGAGTCAAAGGATTTGTCACCGACGAAGAGATCGAGTCCGGTGCCGTAAAAGTCTATGCACCAGACAGTTTCACGGAGGAGGCGATCTCCGAGAACGTGCTCGCCGGAACGGCGATGACGCGTCGCGGAATGTACACGTACGGATCATTCCTGCGTCCAGGCCCGCAGGGGCAGGTTTCCGGTGGTCTCGGACTGTCCACGTCGCACGGCACGTCGACGTTCGCGGTGCCGACCGACGTCATCACCGAACCGGTACACGAAGAAGTCATCGACGGCGTGCGAGTGACGTTCATGCTCGCGCCGGGCACCGAAGCGCCGTCCGAAATGTTGTTCTATCTACCCGATTTCAAGGCGCTCGGGTCAGCGGAGGACGTCACGCACACAATGCACAACCTGTACACGTTGCGCGGCGCCAAAACTCGCGACGCCAAGGCCTGGTCGCACTACGTTCGTCTGGCGATGGAACTTTTCCCCGACGTCGAAATCATTTTCGCGCAGCATCATTGGCCCACCTGGGGCAACGACAAGATCTTGAAGCTGATGTCGGATCAGGCAGACCTGTACAAGTATCTGCACGATCAGACGTTGCGTCTTGCCAACAAGGGACTGACACCGGTAGAGATTGCCGACCAGATCGAGGTACCCGACGCCATCGGAAAGCAGTGGTACAACCGCGGGTACTACGGCTCGCTCAGTCACAACGTCAAAGCGATCTACACCTTCTATCTCGGTTGGTTCGACGGCGTTCCCGCTCACCTCAATCCTCATCCGCCGGTGGAGAACGGCAAGCGCTACGTCGAAGCCGTCGGCGGACCGGACGCGCTTCTGACCAAGGGCAAGCAGGCGTTCGACGACGGCGACTACCGCTGGGCGGCCGAGCTGGTGAACCATCTGGTGTTCGCCGATCCGAGTAACCAGAAAGCGCGAGAGTTGTTGGCGGACACGTACGAACAACTCGGCTACCAAGCCGAGAACGGTACGTGGCGCAACTTCTACCTGGTCGGAGCGATGGAATTGCGGCATCCGCTGGCACCGATGCCGTCCAACAACCCCACCGGCCCGGCCGTTGTCGCCGTGATGCCTCTCGAGCAGATGCTGGACTTCTGGGCAGTTCGCCTCGACGGTCCCAAAGCTGCCGACGTCGACCTGTCGTTGCGATTCGTGTTGTCGGACACTGCGGACAACGTCATGGTCACAGTGCGCAACGGCGTGCTGAATTACGACACGGACAAGGCAGATGCTTCGGCCGCCCTGACTCTGACCTTGACCCGTGCCGTGTTCAACGAGGTGTATCAGGGAACGACCTCGCTCACCGAATCCATCAAGGCCGGAACGGCAAAAGCTGTGGGAGATCAGTCTGAACTGGAGACGTTCATCTCGCTGCTGGAGGACTTCGATCTGTGGTTCGACATCGTGACGCCGTGACACGTTGCCATCCGTGATGTGGCACGGGCGGGGGGATCATTCGAAACGGGAAGGATCTCCCGCGCCGACGCGCACGATCTCGGGGGCACCGGACGAATAGTCGACCACCGTGGTGGGCTCGGTGCCGCAGTCACCCGAGTCGATGACGGCGTCGAGTTGGTGGTCGAGTTCTTCCTTGATCTGCCAGCCGTCCGTCATCGGCTCCTCGGCGCCGGGCAGGAGAAGGGTGCTGGAGAGGATCGGTTCACCCAACTCTTGCAAGAGCGCCCGCACTACCGGGTGGCTGGGGATACGCACTCCGACGGTCTTCTTCTTGGCGTGTGCCAGTCGACGCGGAACTTCCTTCGTGGCGGGAAGGATGAACGTGTACTGCCCAGGCGTAGCCGCTTTGACCGCCCGGAACGCCGAGTTGGTGACGTGGACGAAGTGCCCGAGCTGCGCGAAGTCGGCACAGACCAGCGTGAAGTGGTGATCCGACCGCAGGTGACGGATCTCGCGGATCCGATCGGTGCCCGAGTGATTGTCCATTCGGGCACCCAGGGCGTAGCAGGAGTCGGTGGGGTAGGCGATGACCGCGTCGTTGCGCAGCATTTCGACGATCTGGCTGATCGCGCGCGGCTGCGGGTTTTCCGGGTGAACGTCGAAATATCGGGCCATCAACCCAGCTTAGTTCAGCTTGAAGATCACGAATGCCGTTCACCGTTCAGACTGTGGTCGGCGAGCAATCCCGTCAGCTCTTCGGCGTAGGCGAGTTGCTTACGTAAGTGTGTGCAGCTTTCTTCCGCCCGGGTGTGGCAATCGGTGACGAATTCGGTTGCAGCGGTTCGCGTTGACGCGTCGGAAGCTTCGTCGCCGAGCACTGCCAGGGAATTGAGGAGTTGTTTCATTTCTTCGAGACTGAATCCGAGCGGCTTCATTCGTCGGATTACCAGTAGCCGTTGGACGTCCGCCTCGGTGTACAAGCGGAATCCTCCGGCGGTCCGCTCCGATGGAGTGACCAGACCGACCTCGTCGTAATGACGGATCGTCTTGATCGACAGTTCGGTGCGTTCGGCAACCTGCCCGATCTGCATGTTCTGTCCCTGGACCGCATGTTCCGGCTCAGACATCACTCCTACTTTCGTCGCGCTGGGCTTCCATACTCTCAGTGACCGTCACCCAGGCGTCCGGACAGGCGCAGATGGCGCTCGGCCGATGCGTCGTCGAGCCCCACGATCTCGACATTCTTGCCTCTGGCCGCGTACTTGGTGGTGATCGCGTCCAGTGTCGCCACGGTCGACGCATCCCAGACATGCGACTCGGACAGATCGATGACAATGTTCTTCGGGTCGTCGACATAGTCGAACTGGTAGATCAGATCGTTGCTGGATGCGAAGAACAGCTCGCCTCGAACCGCATAGACACGGGTGTCCTCGTCCGGATGAGCGACGTCGATCACTTCGGTGAGATGCGCGACGCGGCGGGCGAAGATGACCATCGCGGTGATCACTCCGACGATCACGCCGTAGGCAAGATTGTGGGTCGCGACGGTGACCGCCACGGTGACCAGCATGACCAATGTCTCGCCGATCGGCATGCGGCGCAGGGTCTTCGGATTGATGCTGTGCCAGTCGAAAGTGCCGACCGAGACCATGATCATGACGGCTACCAATGCGGCCATGGGAATCAACGCCACGACATCGCCGAGGCCGACCACGAGTATCAGCAAGAACACGCCCGCCAGGAAGGTCGAGATTCGAGTGCGAGCGCCGGAGACCTTGACGTTGATCATGGTCTGGCCGATCATCGCGCACCCTCCCATGCCTCCGAAGAAGCCGGTGACGATGTTCGCGACGCCTTGGCCCCACCCTTCTCGGGTCTTGTTCGAGTGAGTATCCGTGACGTCGTCGACGAGCTTGGCCGTCATCAACGATTCGAGGAGGCCGACGAGCGCCATGGCCAATGCATACGGAGCAATGATCGACAGTGTGTGCATGTCCAGAGGGACGTCGGGGAACAGTAGCGTCGGCAGGCTCGACGGAAGCTCGCCCTCGTCGCCGACATTGGGGACGTTGAACGCGAAAACGACTGTGGCGGTGGTCAGTAGCACGATCGCCACCAGTGGAGCCGGGACCGCGCTGGTCAGTTTCGGCAGGAATACGAGTATCAGGAGGGCGACGGCCAGAAGTGGGTAGACGAGCCACGGAACATCGATCAGGTGGGGGAGTTGGGCAATGAAGATCAAGATGGCCAGTGCATTGACGAATCCCACCATGACGCTGCGCGGGATGAAGCGCATCAGCTTGGCGACGCCGAGGAGGCTCAACACGATCTGGAGCAGGCCGGCCAGAAGGACTGTCGCAATCAGGTAGTCGATTCCGTACTCGCGCGTCAGTGGAGCGACGACCAGTGCGACGGCGCCGGTAGCTGCGGAGATCATTGCGGGTCGTCCGCCGACGACGGCGATGGTCACTGCCATCGTGAACGACGCGAACAGTCCTACCCGCGGATCGACGCCGGCGATGATCGAGAACGAGATCGCCTCGGGAATCAGTGCCAACGCCACGACCAGTCCGGCCAAAACTTCCGTTTTGAGACGGCGAGGTGACCGGAGCGCGGCCCGAACCGAATTGTCGTTGGTGGATGAAGCGATGGTTACTGCCATGAGATTCCGTCCTGACGAGGTTCTCATACTCTACCCTCCCGTAAGGGTAGAGTATGAACGGAGTTCTCACTACGGCGCGGATTTCTGTCGAATTGTGTTTCCCTGCAGTGAATCTCAAATCGCGAGATTGATCGAGAGGGGCAAGGCTCGCGGTGGCGGTCAGATGTGACGACCAGTAACCCTTACCAATTATTTACCTACTGTGTGGTTTTTGTTTATTGAAAACGGGTCAACTCGGGCGCTGGCTCCGTTACAGTTCGGCGGCAAACGTCAATCAGGTTGTTCCGAGAGGACATCATGTCAAAACGCCTACTGAATGCTGCGCTCCTTACCGGCCTCCTTGCCGGTGGAACCGCTGTGGCCGTGATTCCGGCGACCGCGGCGCCCGTTGCAGAAACCACGTCGACAACGTTTCAGGTCACGTGCCGCGCAGTTCCGAGTGCGTTCTCCGGTCCTTCGTCAGACGGAAAGCCTGCTACGGTGCGAGTTTCGGCTCCTTCGGTCGTGGCGCCAGGTCAAGTCTTCGACATCGACGTGGATCCGGGTAGCGTTCAGATCCCGAACGATGTGAGCGGCGCCAGTGTCAAGAAGATCTCGCGTCTGAAGATCGATCTGCCGATTCCGACCAACGCGGAGTTCGTTTCTGCGACGGTCACCGATCCGGGCAATGTTATTGCCGGGAAACCTGCTTCGGTGATTCGTGTCAACGAAGACGGCACTCCCGCAGCGGACGGTCCGATACTCCGGTTGTCCGGCGCAAACGAAGCGATCGGCAACAGTCCGTCATCGTCGTCGGGTGCGCACGGCGGGCTTGCGATCAACGCTCAGTCCGGAGCCGAGACCGACATCGTCTTTCCGAAGATCAGAATCACCGTAAAGGCCGGGCCGTCCGGCGCAGTCGAAACCAATGTCCGGACTTCGGGTGCTGCAGGTACTTTCGGCGGGCCGGAGTCGTTTTTGACCTTCCTCCCTCAGGTAAGTCACTGGCTCGCGGGAACCATCTGGGCGCCCACATCCTGTTCTCCTCGCGACGGTGAGACGGGTCCCCTCAACGCCGGTGCCGGCGCATTGGCATCCACGAAAATCGACGGAGACCTCGGACCTGTTGATCCCGAGCCTGGAGCAGACATCGTGACGACGCTCGAAGGACCGACGACGGCCGCTACCGGTACCAAGGTGTCTTTTGCTTCTCACGTCGATCCGGAAAACGCAACGGGAACAGTACAGTTCATGGTCGACGGTAAGCCCGTCGGTGACCCGCGGCCGGTGGTTCGCGGTATTGCCCGCCTGGATCTGACCTTCGGTAAGGCGGGTACCAAGTCCGTGACTGCAGTCTTCACAGCTACCGGTGACGAGGCGAAGTACACGTCGGCGGCACACATGCTCACGGTGACCGGGGATTCAACAGGCCCGGTCGATCCCGACCCGACCGATCCGGGCACTCCGGGTGGTCTCGGCAGCCTCGAGTCCGTTCTGCCGCAGCTGCCCACAGGTTCGCTCGGTGGCAAGTGATCACGGTCCTACTTCACCGAACACTCGATGACCGAGTCTTTTTGAAAGGCAACATATGAACTCCCGTTCTCTGGCTGTTTGCGCAGTCGTACCAGCTGTCGCGGCCGGACTCCTCGCTGTGTCCGCTCCGGTAGCAGCGGCTTCCGATACCGTGACGCGAACAGTTTCCTTCGAACACAAGTGCCGGGTCGACGGCGCCACCGATTGGGATTCGTCGTTCTCCGACAACCTGGAGGTCACGGCGCCCACGTCCGTGCGTCCCGGCGAACAGTTCACAGTGAAACTGCATCCGGGCACCATGCGTAGTTCGGATTCGGACACCGGTCGTATCAAGTACGACATCGCACTACCGCAAGGGGCAACCCTGGTTTCGTACTCCCTCGTCGGTGATTCGTCGTCGAACTTGACCGGCGAGACTGCGGTGCTGCTCCGGGTGGGCGCAGACGGAAACGCGAACCCGGCGGGTGAGTACCTGCGAATTACCGGTACCGGCAACAAGACAGTCAACGACGGTCCGAGCGCGAACGACAACAAGCCAAAGGAAGGGCTGCAAGTCAAGGCCAACACGGACTTTCGTTTGCCGGCAGTCGAATTGAAACTCGAAGCTCGGTCCGACGAGGGAAGCGCGACGACGCACCTGCGCGCCGGGGCGACGAGCCCGAGTATCAAGATCAAAGACACGAGCATGAGTTTCGGTGAGTCCCGGTGGGTCAATGCCGCTGGGTATTGTGTTGCTTCGGGCGAGGGACGCAGCGCCCTCTCGACTACCGAGGTATTCGCGACCAACCAGACCGAGACGACGGTCGCTGTCGCACTGGAGGCACTGACGGGCGAAGACGTCAAGATTGCGGCGAGTATCGACCCGAACCCGGGTGAGGGCACGGTCGAGTTCTTCGACGGCGAGAC
Organism: Rhodococcus sp. AQ5-07; assembly: GCF_009707305.1. Classification (NCBI taxonomy): domain Bacteria; kingdom Bacillati; phylum Actinomycetota; class Actinomycetes; order Mycobacteriales; family Nocardiaceae; genus Rhodococcus; species Rhodococcus sp. AQ5-07. The sequence continues at coordinate 6,029,273 of NZ_CP046099.1, forward strand.
GAAGATCGGTAGCGCCACAGTCGATTCCAATGGCCATGCAGAACTGGTCTGGCCGTTCCGCGACCAGGGCGAGCATCGCATCACCGCAAAGTTCTTGGGTACCAAGAAGTTCAGTTCTTCGGAATCTGCGGACAAGACCGTGACCGTCACCGTGCCCGGCGTCATCGTCGTCGAGCCGGTGGATCCGACGGAACCGGAAACTCCTGGTGGAACCGGAAGCCTCGGGGACATCTTCTCGAAGCTGCCGACGGGCTCACTCGGAGGCTGAGTCACCCAAACGGCAGGGGAGCGTCGACGTTTCGGCTCGCATACGGTTGTGTGATCGAATACTGGAATGACAGGTTCGAATCATGCCGAGAGCCGCAACGCCGGCGTTCCCTATTTTTCTCAATGGGAGTCTCCGTCACGGAAATCGGGCCAGAACCACAAAAGGTAGCTCACCAAAACTCGTGCCCTTTTACTACCGTTAGTTGAAGAACTGCGCGAACCGCGGGTTCTTACATCAACAAGCCTTCGAACTCGCCGCTGCGGTTCAGGTATGAACAAGGTAGGGAAAATGCGCAAGGTTAGTTTGCTCGCGTCCGCTGCAGCAGTAGCTGTCGGTCTGGCAATGATCGGGACGTCTGCGGCCTCAGCAGCGCCGGGAACGATTCCCGGTCATGGGCTGTTCGACGTGCCGTGGGAGGTGTTGCCGGGAACCTACACGACGTCTGGGCCCGTATCAGCTGATATGCCGTGCATATACGGTCGGGCAAAAGTCGACGGCGACGGTGAATTGAATGTCCTCGAGTTCGAAAGCACCCTCGAACCGGCGACAGTCACCATTCTCTTGACGGATTCTCGCTTCACCACCGCGTATTGCGCTGATTGGAAGAGAGTGTCGTCAGTCGGATCGTTGGATCTCGGATCGCTTTTCGGGTCCTAGACGTCTCCGCTCTATGTCGAGATGGACCTCTGGAGGTGACCACGGCCCTCTGCCATCTCGATTGAACGCTCGGCTCGCGGATGCGCTCGTTCGTCTCGAGTTTTCGACCACTCGTCGCATGAGTCCATGACCAGGGACTTTAGCCCTCAGTAATTACCTACCAATCGGTATATTCTGCGAAGGTACGGACTTCGTGAACCGATGTGAGTTGGCTCCGGGGGACGTGCCGGCCTCGCAGGACCGCCCGCAAAGTCAGCCCGGTGAGGCCACCAGAGTTCGCGCATTTCGACAGATTGCCGCTGGGTCCGTCCGCTACGAGGGGAGCGGACGGACCTGACAGCACGAGAGAGTGCCATGCCTGAACGTGGTCAAAGCAGAGTGGACGCGGGGATCATTGCCGTCGTCGCAGTCATAACCGGTGTGTTCGTCGCACTGACCGGCCACGGTCTGGTTGCAGCGCTGGCCACCGTGTTGGGCCTCGCGCTCGGGATGGCGATTGTGCGGTATCTGATCAAAGGTCGCTGATCAGAGTCGTCTGATCAAATGTGGCTGATCACCGCAAGAGTTCAGCAGGTCGCGAGAATGTCTGCGATGGTGTCGTGTTCGGCTTGGGTAACCCACAAACCGTATGCCGCTTTTACTTCCACTTGAGCAGTCACGTACTGGCAGCGGTATGCCTTGTTGGGCGGCAGCCACGACGCCGCGTCGGAATCCGACTTCTTCTGGTTGGTGGGCCCGTCGACAGCGCGTAGGTTTCGAGGGTCGTTGGCGAGATTGGTTCGCGTTTGCGTGTCGAGCTGCTGCGCGCCCTTCTGCCAGGCGTCCGAGAGTGCGACAACATGGTCGATCTGGACTGCAGAAGACGTGTCCTGGCCGCGGGTGAAGGCGATGGTCTTGTTCGTGTACGGGTCACGGAGCGTACCGGTTTGGACCGAGCAGCTTTTGGAGCCGTCTTTGAATGTCAGGTCGGTGAGGTCACGCCGCAGGATGTCGTTTCGGGTATCGCAGCCGTTGTGGCCGAACTCGACGGTGACGTCGTCGGTCCAGGCGGTACCGAACAGTGCACGGTCGTATCCGGTCTTGGGTGCGCGTCCCTTGATGGGGATCTGTGCCAGCAGTTCAATTGCGGCGGACGAGGGAGCCGAAGTTCCGGCCGTAACCGTCGTCGTGACGCCGGATCCGATTCCCGAACCGAGAGAAGATGTTTCGGGTGCGTCGGCGTTGGAACTGGCGCAACCTCCCAGCACGATCACGGCAGCAATGCCGATGGTGACGCCGGTGATGCCGCGCCTGTGATGTGCCGTGCGTGCCATGTGTGAGAGTCCATTTCTGCGAGAGATGAACTACAAGTATGTCATTCACGACATTTCGGGCTGAACCGGCACTGTCTGTCAGTCCGGTCGAAGTAGCCATCGCGTCACCGGAACCGACACGAGAACTCGCGGACCTTCACGAGTTTCGTCTGCGGCATCCCAGCCGTCGTACTTCTCGCCGAAAAGTCTCAGGAGATCGCCGAACTCGCCGACATCGTGATGAATTGTCCCGAACCCCTGTGCGACCCATGGGTCGCGAGAGGATCCGTCGACTGCCAACGAGACCCGAGGATCGTCCAGCAGGTTCCGAACCTTCCGATTCTGCTCGGCGCTCGGTATCCAGAATGTGTTCTGACGCAGTAAGAACCAAACCGGAGTCGTGTGCGGCGAGCCGTCGCTTCGAAGGGTGGTCAACCACACGCAAGGAGTATCCGCGATAGTCACTGTCTCAGTATCGGTGCCGGCGCGACGTTCACCAATCGACGGTGCGGAACGAACAATGCCCGGTCCTCGCCGTTGGCGAGGACCGGGCATTGTCGGGAAGGGAGTGGAAGCGTCAGATTTCGATCTTGGGTGTCTGTTCGCCCAGCTTGTGGCGGGCCAGTGCCAGGTTCGCACGTGCGCGGTCCAAAACCAGGTACACGAACAGCGTTGACAGTCCGGGCGTCTCGAGGACGCGAATGAGGTGGTACTGGTTACTCAGGGTGATCAGAATGTCTTCGAGGGTGTCGGTAATCCCCAAGTTACTCATCGTGCGGAGCTTTGCTCGCACAACCTCGGAGTTGCCGGCGCCGGCGTACTCGAGGCTGAATGACGGGTTGCCGCTCATACCGAGAACCATCCCGCTGTCGGCGTCGACTACGGCTGCACCGCTGGCACCGTCGATGCGCATCAATTCGCCGAGGATCTTGTCGATGTTGCTCATTGCTTCTCCTTGGTAGGGCAGAGTCGCGCGGGGCGACTCCAGGTGATGCTTCGGTGATGAAGTCATCGGTACATTTCGAGGTGGAATCGTTGGTTGCGGTGTCGGGAGTGGGCTGGGCGGCAACTGTTCAGCTTGTGAGATTTGTGGGCTCGTTCCGTTCGGTGCAGATGAGCGGCCATTCGACGACTCGAATTCGTCGATGCGGTCTGCGGGCAGCCAGCCGTCCCCGGGGGGTGCGCTGAGCGGCCATCTCGTCTCCGTCTCGAAGTCCGGCACCGGCGTCTGAAGTTGCGGATACACCGGCGCGGTAAGCGGCCGCTTGTACGGAACCGGCTGACCGCCCGCGTCGGAGACGTTCGCGAACCAGGCGGCATACCCGGGGTCGCTGCGATCGAGGTTTTGCCCGCGATCGTCGTCTTCCTCCCGGGAGCCTCGTCGACGAAAAAGTCCCACTCGTTCCAGCCCCTTAAAGACGAACTATTTCCGATCAGAGCGTTCCGGATGAACGCGGCAGACCGGACAATCCCACCCATAGTTACTTTGCAGTTAAGTTACCGTAGCATGGGTTCGCAGACGGGGCATATGGTCCAATCCTGTAGGCGGGCCGACGAGGCAGTCGGAATCGACAGGCTGCCTGGACGATTCTCGCCGGTCGACGATGCCGGTCCGTTCGAGCGCCAGACGCCCTCTGGCATCCTTGAAGGATGAAGAAAACGATCACCGGGTTCATCGGTGCCTGCTCGCTGGTGGCGCTGGTTGCCTGCGGTTCTGACGGAGACAAGCCGACCGAGGTCGGAACACTCACTTCCTCCGTTTCGGCGACCACCACTGCGTCACCGACGACGTCATCCGAGGCTCCGGCGACATCGTCGGAATCGACTACCGAGGCACCGTCGGTCGACGCGAGCGTCCCGGCTGAGGTCCCGTCGGACCCGAATGTGAGTTCGGCACTGCCACGGACCTACGCGCAGGCGTGCTCCGACGTTCTCCGGTACCTCGACGCATACCAGCCGGCAATTGACGAGTCGGGCGAGGAAATGGGCATGACGCGTGAATCATTGGCAAACGACATGCTGACCTCCATCCAGGCTTATCCCGAATGGTCGAGCTTGTCTGCCGACGAGCAGGCTGAGGTCACTCGCGGATTCGCCGCAGCGACCGCGGGAAGTTGCTGACCTACTTTCAGAACAACGATTCCTGAATCGCCACGCCAGGGGACTCGAACTCGCCGACGGTGATGGTTCGACCGACCAGTCCGGACACATCCGCGACGAAGCGTGGCGATTCAGGATCGGGGTCGATCCGCAGCGAGGCGATCGAACCGGCAAGGCCCTCCAAGTACAAGGAATGTTCCCCGGACTCGAAAGTGTGCGGATACGCGATCAACGGTGCCGCATCGAAGACAACGTCGGCGCACGCCGGCGCCATCCATTCTTCGGGAGCCTCCAGGATCTCGATTCCGTCGATGTCCGATCCGAGGTCATTCAGCTCGTCTTTGATCGACGATACGAAGTGGTGCAACGACTTTCGCAGTTTCTCGCGATCCAAGGGTCCTGTCAGCGCTTCGATCTTCCGAGACGTACGTATGGCCTGGCTCAAGTGGAAGTGCTCCGAAACTCGGGCTTCGAGGGAACGAATGCTGTAACCGTCCGTCGACCGCGCTACGAACAATGCGCAGACCGCTCCCTGTTCGGCGACTCGCGGATGCTTGCGGAACTCGGCCGCCGTCCCCACCTTCATCTGACCGCCGGCGAAGATGTCGATGTAGAGCCATTGTGGTTGCGTGAGATAGGTGCGCACGTTCGGATGAATGTGCGCGCCGCTGACATGTGCCTGATGAACGGTGGTGAATCCCTCACGATTTCGGCATCGATCGCACTGGCGCCCGGTAACGACCGTGGCCCCGCGGTCACACGGCGAGTGTCCCGGACCTTCGGCGGTGAGATCTCGCCACCCGAGGCAACGGCGGCCCTTCGCCTCGTCGACGGAGAATCGCAGAACCGAGTCGTGAGTGTAGAAGGTCGTAGCGGAAGTGGTGTCGTCGACGCATCGGATCCGCGGTGCTGTCGGGTTCGACCATTCGATTCCGCGAACGAGCAGGGTCATTGAAGTGTCGATTCCTTCTGTAGTTCACAGGTCGACACCCATGGTAGTCAGTGCACATGCGGGTCAGTGCAGTGGTTGTGCCCCACGTTGTCCGAGCATCAGTGTCATCAGCCCGGATTCCTGACTCTGGGAATTGATCATGTCGCGGGCCGACTGTTTCACCGGCCCGCTCTCGAGCAGGGTATCGGCCACCTGTGCCATGGCGATCCCGCCACGGTGGTGGCGTTCCATCAGTTGAAGGAACAGAACCTCGGCGTCGAGCCCGCGAGCGGCGCTCAGTTTCTCGAGTTCTTCCGTGGTAGCCATACCCGGCATGGAGGCGGCCTCGGTGTCCAGCGTTGCCGGGTGATGATGAGAGTCGCCAGCGCCGCTCGGTGACGCCTCCATCCACGCCATCGGCGTTCTACTGTTCGGCGGGACACCGGCCAACCTCAGCCAACCGAGCATGACACCGATTTCCGTTCTCTGAACATCGTCGATCTGCTGGGCCAGTCTCGTAACCGCCGGGTCCACATCGGGACTCAGACGCGCGAGAATGAAGAGGGCCTGTTGATGGTGGGCCGCCATGTCATGCACGAATCCGATTTCGGTTTCGCTCAGAACAGCTGTCTGCGTGTGGTTCTCGGGTGCGAACAGCGGACGTAATGCTGCGCCGAGTACGAGCAGCATCAGTGCCGCAGCCACGAGTGCGACGGCTTTGACCGATCGCGGCGCCGTCATGATCCCACGGTCGTCTTCTGGTCAGCGGGTGGTGTGTAAACACCGTTTTCGAGTTGCATGGCAACAAAGCCGTTGTCGGCGCATGTCGCCCACAACGTGGTACCGCGCCATTCGGGTGGGGAGAAGCACCAATCGGTCGAGATGTCGCCGAGAGCGACCATGCCCGATCGCGAACTCAGCGCTTGGCCGGGGTCGAACTGGCCTTGCGCGATCGACTGCGCGATTGCCGGCGTGCTGAGAATGGGTACCCCGATGAGCGAGGCGAGAGCGTGCGGCGAGTTGGCGAGTTCGAGATTGTCGCCGGTCCGAGCGGGTGGGTTGAAGTACGCAATTTCGTGGACGTCGAAGGGATCTCGAACATCGAAGACCCGAATCCCGCTCGAGATCCATCCGCATGCCAGCGCCGTCGGGTCGACCGGGCGATCGGCCGAACAGTAGTGAGATTCGTACGCGAACAGCGATCCGCCGGCAGCAGACGCCAGCGCAGCATCTTGATTCTCCGGCAGATTGATCTCGAGCTTCACCGAATTGACGACCGCCGGTTCGTCGTCATTGGAGACGTCGATCAATTTGACTCCGCCGGAACCACCTTCGTCGACGGTGAACAGGTACGGCGAACCGTCGTAGGTGACCGGAATGCTGTGTTGGGTGGCCCAACCGTCGGTCCACGAGAGCTGGGACAGTTGGCGCACCCGAGGATTCGGGACGCGGCGCTGAACCTCACTGATGTCGAGAACATGTATTCCGCCGAGATTGTTCGACAAGTACATGCGATTTCCGTCCGGAGTGATTCCGAAGCCGTGGGTCGACAACCCGATGAGGTCCTGCCAGACGACACGCGGGTTGGCGGGATCGGTGAGATCGACGGCGCTCACCACGCCGGGAGCGGTGCCGGAAGACCAGTAGGTGTTCCCGTCCGGTGAAAATCCACCCTCGTGATTGGTGATGGGCAGCAGCATCCCCAGATCGGTTCCTGGTCCTGGGTTGAGCAGTTTCGGGTGCGCGCAATCGGAGATGTCGTAGACCGACATCAGGCCGACGCCGGTCAAGAGCGGAACGCCCGTGCCCACCAGCAGCTTTCGCGCGGTGTTGACCTTGAGACTCTCCCACGTTCCGGCCAGCATCGCAGGTTCGGTCAGCGTGGCGGTGAGAGCAGGATTGGCAGGATCCGACACGTCGAGAACTTGCACGCCCTGCGCGGGGCCCAGGAGGTTCCCGGGGAAGAAGCTGCCGATGTACGAGCAGTGTTCGAAGTTGGTGGACGTGATCCCGCCGCCGCGACCCGAGTAACCGCCGATCTGAGACATGTTGCAGCTGTACCCGTCTCGGCTGCGTCCGCTGTTTCGGTCCTCGGCCGGAACATCACCCTGCAACCCGGTCTCGGGCATCGAGCCCGGGCCGCATTCGGCGCGGCTTGCAGCGTTGGAAGCAACACCCGGGTTCTCGTGGATCGAGCCCGGGGCAGTGGCGGGCTCAGCAGAAGCGACGCACACGGGAAGGACGGTGATCAAGGTGACGAGCGCGATGGCAGATCTGGTTCTGATGGTCGTGAACGATTTCATCGAGTCCAACTCCCGGTGCGGGATTGCCTTTCGTATCTCACGGGCAGACGTACCTCAAGGACAGGCAGCACGGAGGGCAGGCGCGCGTTCGAGCGCTCACGACGATCGGGTCGGGGTGTGAACCGGTGTCGGGCCGCAACCAACCGGACAATGCTGTCCGGTTGGTATCGTAGTGTGCGTGACATCGTCTGGCCGCGTCAATAGCGGATCTCTCAACAGAGGGCCGAGAGATGCGGCGCGCAATCGTGCGGCGCTCATCTCAGCAGCTCGCGAGGTGTTCGCCACCCAGGGATTTGCTGCTCCGCTCAGCCTGATCGCCCGCACGGCCGGCGTCGGCCAGGGCAGCCTCTACCGGCACTTTCCCACTCGCGAAAGCCTCGCACTCGCGGTGTTCGACGAGAACATCGTCGAGCTGCAAGATCTGGCGGCTGATCCGGATTCGACTCTCGACGATCTTTTTCGTTTGTTGGTCGACCAGATCACTACCTCCATCGTGTTCGTGGAGGTCATCAAGCCGGTCTCCTTCGGCGACTCGCGACTGAATTCGGCCGGCGCCCGTTTGACCGATCTCCTCGAAGGGCGCCTCGACGAGGCGCGTCGAACTGGGAAGATACGAGAGTCCGTGACTGCTGAGGACGTGATCCTGGCGATCGCCATGTTCGCCGCGATCATGGAACGGACTGCCGAGAGCTCGCGGAAAGAAGTTGCGCACTCGGCCTGGAACCTTCTTGTGCAGGGACTGGCCGGGCCGGCAGCGGCGGGCTGAGTCGCGTTCGCCTCGCGTCTCGAGGTGATCGCCTAGGCTCGTGGCATGGCTATTGTCTGGACAGTTCCTCGCGCTATCGGCTCCACCCTGCTCGTTGCTCCGTTGATCAAGGAGTTCCTTGTCGAGGGTGACGGCACCCTCGATGCAAAACTGACTGCGGTCGGTACGGTCTCTGCATCTCTCGAGAAGCAAGTCGGCCGCACGTTCACCTCGATCAGCGCTGCTTCGGCGGCAATCTTTTCCGGTGCTGCCGGTTCCACCAGCGTGCCCGACGCACTCCGTCTGGCCGTGATGCGCACTCTGTCCACCGAGGTGGTCGTCAGGAAGCCGGCTCCGCAGCCGTTCACCGAAAAGGTTGGGAAGAGGCTGGGGCAGTACGTCTTTGCCCTGCGTGACCCGCGCAACGATCAGGTGTTCCATGTCGGGCACGGCACGGGAAATCAAGTGTTCGCGCCGGTATTCGAAGCGCTCGGTGAACTTGCGAATCTCGAAGGAGCGGACGGCTCAGCCGAGTCGAATGCTGCTGTGACAGCAGCCAAGATCGCCCGCATCCGTGAAATTTACGACGCGGGTTCGGCGGTGGAGCACTTCGTTCTTCTCCGCTCGGTCGCTGCCGCCACGGATTCGGCCGCCACTACCGACGAGGTCGTCCGCGGCATCGTGGAAGCCTTGCGAATCACCGACGCGGGCGAGGGCCTGACCAACCTCGCGGGCGATACATCGGACAAGGACGCCCGTGCGACCCGCGTCGAGGAACTCGCGTTGCGCTACTCGGCCGATCCCGCGCCGGAACTCCCGACGCCGAGCATCGTCCTCCACGTGCCGGCCTCCGCTCGTCCGGGAGCAACGCCGGAAGAGATCTACGAACTCGCGCGCGCCGAGTGGTCTGCCGGTGCAGCTGTTCGTGCCGAGATCGGAATCCCCGTTCTGGTGTTTGCCGACAGCATCATTCGTGGTGCATTCCGCGCTCAGTCATGGGAGGTGTCCACTCGCAATGCCGACGGAAGCCAACTGTGGCGGTTCAACGGAACCGTCGACGACGAGCTCGCTACCAAGTACGTCGGAACCGAGGTGACCCCGCACAACGTCGGCCTGAAGAAGTGGCCCGTCAGCGGTTGGGTCACGAGGTTGACTACCGCTCGTCCGGGGGCGGTTTTGCCGGGACCTCGTAAGTCCAAGTAACGCAACAACTTCAGGCAGAAGACATTGTGGGGGCGGGATCCGAACGGATCCCGCCCCCACAATGTCGTTACCCGGGGTTGTCAGCCGAGCAATCCGCTTCCCACATAGTCGTTCTCGGTGCATCCCGGCGGAATGAGATACACCGCAGAACCGATCGGCGTCGTCCACTCGTTGAGTGCGTCGAAGTCACTCAATCGCTGTTGGACCGGTAGATATTGCTCGGCGATGTCCCGTTGGAATGCTGCGAAGATCAATCCCGAGTTCGAGGTCTGCCCGCCCTCGGGTGCGTCGTCGTAGTTGTATGCCCGACGGAAGAACTGCTCCTTCTCATGCGTCTGGTGGGCTCGCGCGATGTGTGATCCTGGCGGGATCACCGGAATGCCGAACTTGTCCGTGAGTGTGAAATCCGCTTCGTCGAATTCGTTGGTTCCGTTGAGCGGAGCGCCATTGGACAACGTGCGCCCCATGGTGAGTTCGCGCCCCGAGCGATCGAGTTCGTCCCAGGTATCCATTTCCATGCGAATGCGTCGTAGTACCAACGAGGTTCCGCCCGCCAGCCACGGTTGACCGGCGCCGTCGTGCCAGATCAGTGAATCGAAATCCACTGTTCCCGGAGCCGGATTGACCGTCCCGTCCACTTGGCCCATGAGATTACGCATCGTGGTTCCCTCGGGCGTGGTGCCGCGAGCGTTGCGGAATCCCTTTTGTGTCCACCGGATTGTCGTCAGTGATCGGACGTTCTTGGTCAGAACTCGCACAGCATGAGCAATGGTCACCGGATCGTCGCCGCAGATCTGCAGCAACAGGTCCGATCCGCCCCATCGATCGTCAAGTCGGTCGATCTCGTAGCTCGGCAACGGCTCGAACCAGTCCGGTTGACGTGCTTGCAATCCCAGCTTGGTGAACAGGCCAGGGCCGTAGCCGACGGTCACCGTCAAGCGGGCCGGATCCACGGCCAGTTCCCGTTCGGTATCCGCCAACGCCGGGTTACCGGCGGTCAGCCGTGACGCATCCTCGGACCACATCTTCATGATCCCGACCACGACTGCTCGATCGGCTCCAGGCAAGAGGTCGAACCCGATGAACGTGCCGTGCGCTTGCGGGGTGGTGGCGATCCCAGCTTGGTGGACGCCGTAGAACGGTTCCACCAGCTTGCCTGCTTGCTGCTCGTGTTCGCTGCGCTCGACCACTGTGGTTGCGCCCCAGGTTATTCCCGCGACGCCGAGCGCGGCGGCACCTCCTCCGAGAAGGCGCCGCCGGCTGAGTGCTCGGCTGGGCGGGTTCGTGTTCTCAGCCACCGTGATTCGGGTCGTAGTTCTCCTGATTACCGGAGAAGTCGCGAATCTGGGCTGTGAACGTGGTGCTGGAACCGTCGTCGTAGATCAATGTGAGGTCGGTTTCTGCGCCAGGGAGCAGCGGCGCGGACAGGTCCATGAACATCAGGTGGTCACCGCCCGGGGTGAGGCTGGCGGACCCGTTGGCAGGGACCAGGAACCCACCGTCCTTGGGGCGCATCGTCATCGTGCCGCCGTCCCCGGTCACGACCTCGTGCAGTTCCAGTCGCGATGACGCGGGACTGGTTGCCGAGACCACCCGTACGTCCTTGTCGCTGGAGTTGACGAGTTCGGCGAACGCCGCACTCATTCCCTCGGGTGCTGCCTTGACCCATTGATCCTGAACTGTGATGGATTGTGCGGCTTCGGTTTCCTTGTCGGAGCTCGAAGAACAGCCGGTCAAGGCGAGAGCTGCGGTCAGTGCAACAGCTGCGAATATCTTTGTTCGAACAGTCATGTGTGTCTCCGTGATTCGTGAGGTGTCAGGTGGTGGCGCGGCGTTTGAACGCCGCAATGCAAACGTCGATCAGCAGGAATGCGAGAAGACTGATGCCGAGTAGCGGAACAAACCAGCCCACCAGTGCGGTTACCGCAACCAGCGCAACAATGCTGAGCGGGGAGAGGTTGCGAATCCCGCCGCGGGCAGGGGCCCGGCCGACAGCCCAGTCGGAGCCGCGGGTGGGGCGTCGGCGCCACCACATGATGTAGCCACGAATGACCACGCTGACCAACGCGAGTGCCAGTGCGGTGAGTGCGATCTGGTTGGCAAGGCCGAACAGCAGGCCCATGTGGAGCTGGATTCCCCAAGCCGAAAGTTTGGCTGCGAGTGGCCAATCCGAGAACCACAACTCGTCGGTGACCTTCTGCGTCGCTCCGTCGATTGCGAGGGTGTTGTTGCTGTACACCCAGGGCTGACGCGTCTGGGCGACGGTGAACGCCGTCTCGGCGTTGGCGGGTATCGATACTTCGACCGGACCGGTGATCCCGTTGTACCTGGCGATACCGAGGACGGTGTCGACACGTCCGACGTTGGTGTCTGTCAGCGTGCCGGCGGCGGCGGGGGCCATGTCGTGACCCTCGTGCCCGCCCGTTGCCGGTGGTGGAGCGTCGCCGAGAGTTTTCACGACTGAGGGCGTCGTCCAACTCAATGCGGTTCTCAGATTGCTGACGTTCTCTCCGGCGTAGGTCGACCACGTGAGGCCGGTCGCCGAGAGAAACACCAACGCAACTGCTATCCAGATGCCGACGACACCGTGCCAGTTCAGGGTCCGGCTTCGTCCGGCGGATGCTCGGTCGATCGTGAGCAGTCGAGCGTTCCGGGCGGTGCGGTAACGACGGAACCAGAGGTAGACGCCACCGAGTGCGACCACCCACATCCACGACGCGGCCAATTCGCTGTAGAGGCGGCCGGGTTCACCGAGATGAAGGTGGCGATGCAGCTGAGAGATCCAGGTGCGCAGTGGCAACGAACCACTGCTTCCGTATACCGCCAGCTCGCCGACCGGCTGTGCAAGCACTGGATCGACGAAGACTGCGAGCCTCTCCGATTCGCCCAATGACGGATCGGTGAACAGGACCCGCGTGGTTTCTCCGGCCGCAGGGGACGGACGTACTGCCGAGACGGTCAGGTCAGGGCGGTACTGCTGGGCGGAACGGATCTGGTCGTTCAGCGACGCGATTTGTCCGGTGGTGTCGGTCTGGAGGTAGTCGCTGTAGACGAATTTCTCGATGGTGGGCGCCATCGCGTAGAGACCACCGCTCAGCGCGGCGATGAGGATGAACGGCCCGATGAGGATTCCGGCATAGAAGTGCAGGCGCAGAATCAGCGGTCTGGCGCCGCCGACCTGCTTCTTCGGGGGAGAGCTGTCGTTGGAAGCGCGTGTCTGTGCGCGCTCCAATTCGGGTGCGGACATGCGTGTACTCGATCCCGCCGTGCGCCTTTATTAACCGCGGGCGGTTAATAAAGGCGCACAGCAAAGTGGCGCACGTATTCACGTGCGTGAGAGGAAAGGGAAGGTGAGTTACACGAATGCCGGTGGGCCGCGAGTGCCCAGGCCTGAGGTGAGAAGTTGACGCAGAACAACTTTGGCGCGGTATCGAGTGCGCGCAGTGAACGGCGAGGGTTCAGGTGCCCACGGGCGCAATAGGACGGCGACGATTGCCGCCACCGTCGATGCCGCCACGACGTACCCGTGTTCTGCGCCGCGGATCAGAACTGCGCACACTCCGACGGCAGCGATGTGCGCTGCGAGCATCGGAAGCGACAGGAGCAGGCCGTGTTGATGATCCGAAGCGATGGTCAATGTCGCGTGACCGATGGCCTGACCCGCAGCGAGCATAAGGGCGAGCAAGAGGGCAGGGGATCGGCGAGTGTCGATGGACGTGACCACCGCGCCGACGCTCGCGCACGCGAGGATCAACAACACCACCGCGCTCTCGGACGGGGCCATGCCGCCGCCACCGAGCGCGTGGGCTGCGACGGAAACCGCGCCGGAGGTACCGCCCACGAAAGCGCCGCGCAGCTGCGCGACATCTTTCGGACCCGGCGTCATACGCGAAAGGATACAGGCAGCTACTACGAGGGCTAGTAGTCGAGCCCGGCCGAGTCGGTTTGACGCCGTCGACGGCAGTCAGGTCGCGCCACTCACATTCTTGCAATCCCTGTATACGAATGGTGCACGGTCATCGTTCAACGCTGTCGGTCATCATCCGTACTCGTATCCGGCGCTGCCTACAGATGAACATGACTGGAACTCGTGGTCTCAGATGAGTGTCGAGTCGTTCGCGGGCGGCGGGATCGTTCGGCCGAGCCTTCGCGGAATCATGACTGCCAACGGAGATTCTGCAAAAAAGATTTGGATTACCGAGTTCGGGGCGCCTACAAGTGGGACTCCCGACAGCGTCAGCGAAGCACGTCAACTCGAGATCTATCAGGCAGCGATGGCAGACAAGCAAACCAAGTCTTGGTTGGGGCCGCTCATCTTCTACCGTCTCAACGACTACGCGCCTTACGGGGCAACGACGGATCGAGAGTCGTATTTCGGCGCAGTGAGGTCGGACGGCACCGTCAAACCGAGTGGTGCATACGTGAAGAGTGTGCTCTGCCCGTGATGGCGGTCGAATGGTACGAGTGATCCGTAGGGTTGGGGGCACTTCGTTCGAGAGCGCGGAATTCTGCAGCAGCTGAACACTTGTCCATGAAGGGAGGGCGATCGCCCAGGTGATCACCCTCCCTTTTCTCGTTTGTTACCAAGGGATTTGCCCTGACATTGCGGAAGGCTGTTTTCAGCGGCAGATGAAGATATCTGTGCCGCATATCGTTACGACGTTCGTATTTGCTGAGATCGGCACAGGCGTGGGGACCAAAGTCATCGAAGTGCGGGTGTAACGGTCTGTTGTGCCGTGACGGTATTGAGCAGAGAACGGCAAGCCCGCCAGAGTGATAGCGTCCGAGAGGCTATGTCCGAAATGATTCCGAACTCGACCTAGGAAAACGGTGCGCAGCGATAACAACGGTTCGAATAACGGAGTCCTGGGGAACAACTCCGGAACGACTCAGGGCGACGGCCTTTTCGACGCGTCCGACGACGGTTACGCAACGTCGATTCGAACCGTCACCTTCACGCCGCAATTCGACGAACCTGCGGCAAAACCGTTGCCCAGTCAGCGGATGCGCCAGCAACGTCGTGAAGAGCCGACCGATTTTCGGACCTCGACGCCCAGAGCTATGACGTCCGTCGACGATCTGGACATCATCAAGCGGGCGAAGCGTCCACCCGAACGCGGTTTGGGCAGTGTGTTGTTCAAACTCACCGGGGGTCGGATCAACACCGGGCAGTCGGCCGCCGAACTCGAACATCAAGCTCTGGTGCGTCGTGCCAACCGAACAGTGCGCGGCGTGTACAAGATTGCTTTCATCTCACTCAAGGGTGGTGTGGGAAAAACCACGGCGGCAAAGACCGTCGGTTCGACGTTCGCGTCGATCCGTGGCGATCGAATCGTAGCCATCGACGCCAATCCCGACCTGGGGACTCTGGCTGATCGTGAACGACGTGAACATCACCTGACCGTTCGTGATCTGTTGGCCGACGGTGACATTCGTACGTACAGCGATGTTCGCTACTACACCTCGCAAGGCGACAGCCGACTCGAAATCCTTGCGAGTGAGGCAGATCCGGAAACTTCGGAGTCTTTCAACGAGCAGGACTACCTCGATACTCTGCGAATTCTCGAGGTGCATTACAACATCGTCATCACCGACTGTGGCACCGGAATCATGCACTCGGCCATGTACGGAATTCTCGACGAAGCAGACGCTTTGGTAGTCGTCAGCCCGACGGCGCAGGACGGTGCCCGTAGTGCTGCAGCAACGCTCAGTTGGCTGACCAAGCACGGATACGCAGATCTGGTGAGCAGGTCGGTCGTGGCGATCAATGCGACGCGGCCGGGTTCGTCTTCGCTCGACCTCGACCAACTCGAGGACGTTTTCGCTCAGCGTGGAGTGCGAGCGGTCAAGACGTTGCCCTATGACGATCACCTCGGTGAGGGCGGTCCGATCGACTTGAAATTGTTGAACAAGCGCACTGCACGGGCATATCTGGAACTCGTCGCAGCGATTGCCGATGGTTTCCCGGACTCGGTGGGCAAGCACGCTTCTCGCTGAACGTGCTCGCCCCCGAATCTGATCATCAGGCCGGTGTTCAGGGGTGCCGAAGTATCGCGCCGTATCCGTCGGCGAGAACGAGGCGTTCGTCGATCTGTACCAGCTCGGTGCCGGTCCCGATTGCGATGTAGGGGAGTACGCGATCGGCGGGCCCGATCAGCTTTCCACTGGTGACTTCCTTGTCGTCGGGATCGGTGAGCAGCAGTGTCTCGACCTTGCCCTGCTCGAGGGCGTCGAGGACGCGTGCGGTCCCGTCGATGGAGAGGCCGGAGTCCCGGCCCTGCTCTGCGACGTAGCGTTCGGTTTCCGCATCCATTCTGCGTAGTCGCTGCGTGTCGATCAGTTCACGAATCGACTTCGACACCTCGGCGGGTGTCGAACCGACTGAACGCGAACCTTTTTCGACGTCCACCACCCGTAGCGTCGACGGTAGGAGCTGTGCAAAAGCTTTGCGGGACTGTACTTCTCCGATCACGACCACCAGTGCGACCTTGTGTTCGCGGGCGAGCGCCGCCGCGCGCTCCACGGCCTGTGTCAGGTTCTTTCGGATGTTCTCCTCCACGAGGCTTTGGCTGTCGGTGTACCGCTCCTGGCCGCCCACGTGCGCCTTGTGGACCGGGAAGCCGTCGCCGTCTACCGTTTCGCCGTACACGTCACGCCCGCGAGCATCGCGCACGCACAGGTCCGCGCCGGTGTGGTCGACCTTTGCGATGAGGAACGGTTCGGTGTCGTATCCGTGTGCGATCAGTGGAATCAAGTAGGGCAGTTCGCCCAAGGTCGCGATGGTGGAGCCGGCAGGTTCGAGCAGAATATCGTCGATCAGCACTGCCTCGGATGTGGCGACGATCGCGCGTCCGGCGCGACCTGAGATGCCGTGATGGTTGTCCTTCACCTCGTCCAGTCGCGCGATCAGCGATTCCGATGCTCCCTGTTTCGTCAGTTGATTGCGCATCGAGCGCCATTCGAGTTCGAAGCGCTCGCGTGCATCTTCCCGGTTGCGGACGTCTTCGAAGTACACGGAGGCAAACGGGCCGTCACTCGAACCGACCTTCTTCAGCCGCCCAGCATGCATGTCGGCTCCCTTCTGTAGTGGTCCTATGCCGCGTACCCGACAACTGGTGATTCGACACGACCGCTTTCAGTTCGCACGTTTGTTCGACTGCTGGTACTGTCTGTGAACGTGAGGGTGGTGCAGAGGGAAGCCTGCATCACCTTCACGCCAAGAACCCGGGACCTGCCGCCGACTGCCTTCGGTGGCAGGTCCCGATTCTGCTTAATCGGCGTCGTCAGTGCCCTTCGACCTGTCGGAACTCTTGCGCCAGTGAGTGAATCGTTCCTTGATGTCCGTCGCTACGTCGCCGACGCCGTTCCCGACGGCGCCCACGGCACCGCCCAATCCGCTACCGATGTCGCGCACCATCCGGACCAAGGGGTCTTCCGACTCGTCGAAGTTCTGCTTGTACGTCTTGGCTGCATTCTTGAACTCGTCGCTGATCTTCGCTCCGTCGTCATCGCCGCGGCGGGGGTAGTTTCCGCGCAGAATCGCGGCGTAGTCTCCGCTGTCCACCCACTTCTTGAGTTCGGCGGCGCGAAGCACCGAGAACGGGTGAGAGAGCAGTTCGATGTTGAGGAGCTTGAGTACACCGTCGCGGAGGTCGCCGCTGGCGTCGTACTCGGCGGCCTGGGCGAGAAACGCGTCGATGTCGATTTCACTGACTCGGGATCCGCCGGCCAATTTCATCTGCACGCGAATCGCTGTGTGTACGTCCTGGCCGCACAGTAGTCCTGCACGATCGCCGGACAGTTCGGACTTGCGTTGCCATTCCATCAGGGCGGCGATGATCGCGCGCAGTGCCCATCCGCCGACCGGCAGCCATCCGATGGTTCCGGCCAGTCGCATCAAATGCATCAAGATGGTGCGATACACGGCATGGCCGGACAGTGCGTGGCCTAGTTCGTGGCCGATGATGAACCGTTGCTCCTCGTAGTTCATCACGTCCAGCAGACCAGTAGTGACCACCATGAACGGCTTGTCCATACCGATGGTGAAGGCGTTGACCATCGGGGTCTGGAGTACGAACAGCTCCGGTGTCTCGTCGGCCTGCAGGATCTCGACGCAGTCACGGCGCAGATCGTTCAGGTCACTGAACTGGCGTTCGTCGACTCGCACTGACGTGGCGAGGTACATGAGGCGGTGCTGACGTTCTTGGAGCAGTCCGGACAGCGTCCGCAGAACAGTGTCGAACCCCCGAAGCGTCCGGAGCGTCACCAATGCGGCCCGATCGGCTGGGTGTTCCCACGCACGCGAGCTGATGTCCGGGAACTCGATTCGGGTGCGATCTGGTGCAGTGGTCATGGTGGCCCCTCACTTCGATGTGTGTCGACTCACCTCCAGGGTAACGACTAGTCGGTTTAGCGCGGATGTCCGGCAGCTCACTCGGTGGGCTGGGGGAGCGTGCAATCCGTGACTTTGGGGTTGACGCCGAAGTAGTTCAGCGGGCCGGCGATGACCGTGAGCGCGATGGTCCCGACGCCGGCGCAGTTGGTCGGCGAACTGCTGTAGTAGCCGCGTTGGCCGGCCGCGACGGCCCCGACTATCAGCCAGATCAGAACGATCAGAGTCACAATTCTCATCATGGCGGGCTCGATTCTTCAAATATTATGGTGCCCAGCGAAATACCCGGTCAGAGTGGGTATGAAACGCTCAGCCGACGGGTATCCCTGATGTATGCGGCTCGAGGCGGGCGTATCCGCCCGAGTGAACGCACTGAAGGAGCTTGTGATGATCATCCTCGGCGTAATCCTGCTGATTATCGGTTTCGTGGTGAACATTCCGATCCTCTGGACGATCGGTGTCGTCTTGTTGGTGATCGGAATCATCCTGTACGCGCTGGGCGCGGCCGGGCACGCTATCGGTGGTCGGAGGCATTACTACTGATCAGGGGTCGACCCGTCATGCGTATCCGTGCCCGTCGGGACGGTGCGCTCAACCGCACGTGCGATCAGTTTCCGCAGGCAGACCTGGCGAAGCGTTCGCTGTTGCCAGTCGCTGCCGCCGCCGGTCACGCATTTGTCGCGCAGTGCTGATTCCACGCTCGTGTACTCGCCTGTCTCGTCGAGGGAGTCACGGACATGGATCAGGAGTCGGTGCAACTGTTCCGTGGCCGAAATTCTTTGTGTGGTAACCGGATCGATCGATGCTCCCAGGACGCCTTCCTTCGCGGACACCCAGGTTGCGAGGCGGAGGTTCTCGAGGGAAGTGCGCGGAGCGACGACTCCTCGTTCGACGGCGCGCAGTGCAGTGGCGACCAGTGCGCGCACAAGTGCTGCAAGCAATACGGTGTCGTCGACCGTCGGCTGAACGTCGCAGACCCGGATCTCGACGGTCGGTAGGTGGCAGGAAGGCCGGATATCCCAGTAGGCCATCCGCTTGTCGAGCATCACGCCGCAATCCACCATCTTCGCGACCGCAGTGTCGAAGTCCCCGGGTGTCTCGAAGTACGGCGGCGGCCCGGCGACGGGCCACCGGGACCATTGGATCGCCCGCCAACTCGCGAAGTCGGTGTCGACTCCTTGGTGGATACGGGAGTTGGCGCTCAGTGCCAGCAGGGCAGGCAACCAGATGCGCACGTGATTGCAGACCTGCACGGCCTCTACTTGATCAGCGACGCCCACATGGATGTGGCAACCGCAGATACTTTGTTCGGCGGCAAGGGCGCCGAAGTGTTCGCCCATCTGGCGGTAGCGAGGGGAGTCGCTAATCTCGAAACGAGAAGGCCCCGAAAGCGGTGCGCCGACGGCCAACAGCCTGCAGCCGTTCAACTCGGCCGCTTTCGCCGCGAGCCGACGCATGTCGATCAAGTGGGTTCGGAGTTCGTCGATGCTCTGGCACACGGGAGAGTTGGTCTCGACTTGGCAGCAGGACAACTCGAGCTGAAGATCCAAACCGAGTGTCGACGCGGTTTCCGCAACCGCGGCATTGTCGGTGGACGGCAGCCAGGATGTCGGGTCGACGAGGATGAATTCTTCTTCGACGCCGACGGTCGGGGTCGTCGATTCGTAGCGGCCAGCGGTGGATCCGGTCGAGCAGGTGGCGCCCATGCTCGCGTCTACCCGGTCGGTCGAAGGCGGAAACCGACCCGAGGAAGCCCCGTTCTCGTCGGGAGAACGGGGCCTGTGGTCGGTCTTGCCAACATCTCGGAAGCGTCAACGAGCCCTTGCACACCGTATGAATCTGGGGACTGGCGTGCCTGGGAAAACGTACTGTGTCGGACTCGGTAAAACGAGACCCCAAGGCATGTCTCACCCCCGATTTCACCCTCATGCGAGGGTGCCTGCACGCCCTTCGTCGAGGCGCGGATCGTGACCTGGTGGCCTGCGGCGGTCCAGTCGCGGTTTATCCGTGGGGCCGCCTTTATCGGGCAGATTTCGAGAAATACGAACCCATCTAAACTAACGTCCAGCATTCGGATGTGAAGTTCTGGCGAAGTGTAGGGACTCGGTGAGTCAACAGACATTTGATCAGTTAATCGCGTGCACAGTATCCACTGAAGATATGTAATTTTCGAACTGGTATTGCGTTTCATCTGCGAGAATATCCAGTGGTCATGGGTGAAAGTCAGAAGGTGGGAGAAAGTGCCTGGGATTGTGTTGCTAACGGTTCGTTATCGCCGCCGAATGCCCACCATGTATGTGGATGGCGCCTCTTGGAAGCGGGAAAACTGCGTGTCATCCGTGTCGCAACTTCCTCTGCCTCGTGGTCTTGGATTGAGAGTTTCACCAGGAGGATCTTTCGTAATCGACGCGTACGGAAATTTTTCTCAAGATTTACCCACTTGCGAATTAGGGAATTTAATGGGTTGTGGAAAGTGGAAATATTGCGGGTGGGAGCTGTTATTTGCGGTGATTTGCTCATATCTTGCTGAGTGAGGTATTTGCAACCGAAGTGCCACGTGGTCGAGAAATAATGCTTTTCATGCTTTACATTGGAAATTGCAAGATGCACGTTTCATCCTCCAGTGTTAAACGAAAGGACGAACGCAATGGGTAGCTTGGAAGATTTCGACATCGCGGCACTTCTTCAGAAGGTCATCGCATTCTTCGACGGATTCTCGTCGGACGAGACCGAGCCCCCCACGGGCTAAGACTTGGCGAAGCCGCTGTGCATCCGGATGACACTGGAAGCGCAGCGGCTTCTCTGTATCCGGACCTCCTATGTATCGGACCTCCTGTCAACCCAGTCGGCGACCGAGCTCGGCATCTCAGCCGGGGCGGTCTCAGCTTGCACATCGGCGCGAGCTGGAACGATCTTTGTCACATAAAATGTTAGGTATTACATATTGGACATCGCTGGGTATTAGGGTGCAGGTATGGGGACGAAGCAGCCGGCCGGTTCAAGCGCAGATCGTAGTACCGGCGACGAAAAGCAGAGTGCCGTATTCCAGCCACTGGCACGGACCAGCTTGCGCAGCGATGCCACGAGACTGCTTCGGGCCCGGATCTCGAGCGGTGAACTGGAGTCCGGCCGGCTCTACGCGATCGGCGACATCGCCGCGCAGCTCGAGGTCTCGCCCACCCCGGTACGCGAGGCTCTCCTCGATCTGAAGAGCCAAGGCCTCATCGAGATGGTGAGGAACCGCGGCTTTCGCATCGTCGAACTGACGGATGACGAACTCGCGGAGATCGTCGAAATCCGGCTGATGCTCGAGCCACCTGCAATGGCGAAGGTTGCCGCGCTCGAACCCCCGTTGGATCTCACCGATCTCTGGACGCTGAGCAAGCGCGTCGAGAACGCCGCGGCCGAGGGGGATCTGGTCTCATTCCTGACCTTGGACAAGGACTTCCACCTGGAACTTTTGGCTGCACTGGGTAACGCACGGCTGGTCAAGGTGGTGGAGCAGTTGCGCGATCAGACTCGCCTGTCCGGGCTGAAAGGCATTGCAGGCAGCAAGGACTTGGTCGGGTCGGCTCGGGAGCACGATCAACTCCTGCAGGCGTTGGAATCACGAGATCCGGTTGCGGCCGAAGCTGTCATGACTGCACACCTCCACCACGTCAGCGGGTTGTGGGCCGGACGCTCCGAAAAGTCCGACTGAAGCGGTCTGGCCCGAACACGCCGGCATAGGCAGGGAGGCTTCGGCCGAACACGCTGCGAGCGACCAACTCTCCGGTGACGGGGCCGAGGGTTATACCGAGCATCGCGTGGCCGGTGGCGACAGTGACATTCGGATGGTGAGGTAAGCGACCGATGATGGGCATCCCGTCGGGCGTCATCGGGCGTAGCCCTGTCCACGGGACTGCATTCTGCGGAGGCTCCCAGGTGTCGAAATAGTCGGCTGCCGAGGTCAGTATGCCTTCGGCCCTTCGCTTGTCGATGTGTTCACTTCGGCCTCCGAATCCCATGGTGCCGGCCATTCGGGTCGCACCGGACAACGGGGTGACGGCAACCTTGGCTTCCGACAGATACGACGCCCGAGTTCCGACGGGGAAAATCGGTGGAACGTCGAAACCGTAGCCTTTCCCGGATTGGACGGGGAGTGTGTACCCGAGTCCTCGCACCACGTCCGCGCTCCAAGCGCCTGCGGCGACCACAAAATGATCGGACGTCATCGGCCGTTCTGCTCCAGATGCCGTCACGTTACCGATGGAGTCTTCCGACAGCGTCAGTTCGGTGCCCTCCACGATCTCGACCCCGAGGCTCTCGCACTGTGTGATCAAGCTTTCGACGAAGGCTGCGGGGTCGAGGAATCTCTCGTGGGGACAGACGATCCCACCGACGACCGAGCTCGAGAGTCCCGGCATCAGCTGAGCCGTTCGGGCACTGGTGAGTACGTCGAATTCGTCACCGCCGAGTGCTCGCACCAGCGTCATTTCTTCGGCGTGGGAGTCGAGCGACTTCTGTGTGCGAAACAGCTGCACCAATCCGGATCGGTGGTTTTCGAACTGAAGCCCAGTGCGCTCGAGTTCGTCGAAAAGCTCGAAAGTCCGATGATTGAGTGCCATCAGATTTCGCAGACCGGATTCGAATCTCGTTGTGGTGCAGTTGCGAAGCATCGCAATCAAGAAGGAGGCAAGGCGAGGGTCGCGGCTGGGGCTGATGTACAGCGGGCTGTCAGGACGCAGCATCCACTTCAACGATTGGGTCAGTACTCCGGGGGCAGGGACGGGGGCCGACATGCTCGGGACGACCCACCCGGCGTTATGGCTCGACGCGCCGGTTCCCGCAGCCCTCGCGTCGACTACACACACGTCGGCTCCCTCGGCAGCCAAAGCCAGCGCCGAACACAACCCGATCGAACCTGCACCGATAACGGTCACTCTCATGGAAATTTGCCCTCTACTGACGGTTGGCGATCGTCATCTGTCCGCGGAGGCCGGCAGATGCCAATTGATAGTTGACGGTGATCAGTCCGATGATGTCGTCGACGGTGTTCAAGCGATGCTCGATGGTTCGATCTGACGTTCGCCGAGAACCGGGGACACCCTCCGCCATCTCCGCAGCAGTTGTTGTCGGGTGAACGATTTCGAGGACCCACTCGTCGCGTAACTCCGTCGGCTTCAGCGAGTCGCACTGTTGTACAACTCGTCTGGATGCATCGCGAATGGCTGCGCACGCCAGACTCGGCGGAAGCGAGTTGGTAGCAGACCACCCGTGCGCCTGCTTCACCACGACGGTTTCGGTCGAAGGAGACGTAGCGCTGACCAACCCGCAGATCACGTCATCTCCAGTGACCAAGCCGACCGGCACGCCGTGAGTAGCCGCGTAGAGCGAGTTCACATCGCTTTCCGACACGGTCCTGCCGTCGAGACGAACATCCGTGAACAGAGCCGAGAACGTATGTGCCAGCACACCCGGACCACCCGCAGGAGCGTGGTAGCCAACAAAAAGGGCCACGTCGTGTTCAGCGGTGAGACCCTCTGCCATGCACTGCAGTTTCGGCGATCCGAACAGAACCCGCGCCCGCGGATCCAGTTCGGCGTGCAGCAGATTGTCCATCGTTCCATGACTGTCGTTCACGAGCACCGATTGCGCGCCCGCGTCGAATGCTCCGGCGATTGCCGCGTTGGCCTCGGCCGTCATCAGTGCTTGCGCACGTTGGTATCCGTGACCGCCACGAACTATCTGGTCGAGCGTCGCAATTCCTGCGATGCCTTCCATGTCCACCGAAATGTAAACGTGCATAGTGAGACTCTCCGTTTGTCGATTATCTTCGTGACGACTCGGTCCGGGGCGGTCAACCGTTCGGGATTGACAAAGCTTCTCGTACCGTATTTGCCAGGACGACCGAGGCCGGCACCTCGAGAGGCGTCGTGGCAACCAGTCGATTCTTCGTGAGCGCGAAACTCAAACCGTAGTCCGGATCGGCAAACCCGTACGAACCGCCGAACCCGCTGTGGCCGAATGAATTCGACCGTCCACCCATTGCAATCCCTTTGTCGCCCAGTAGATAACCCAAACCCTTGCGGACCGGCGCCTTGTGCGTTTGATCGTACGCATCGGTTTCCAGCGTCGTTGCCAGAGTGGTCCGCGCTGGCGGGAGTAGACGCACTCCGTCCACACCATCGCCGATCAACGACGCGTAGTGTCTTGCCAGGGATCGGGCGGAGGTGATGGCGCCGCCGGCAGGTACAGCTGACGCCTGAATCGACGGGGTGTTGAAGAGTTCGGCCATGATCCGAGTATCGGGGCTCGACGCGGGACCGGTCAGAACTGATTCGTCATTCGCGAGAACTGCGATGCGGTCTTTCACCGAAGCGGGAACGCCGAAGAACAGATCCGTGATACCCAAAGGCTCGCAGATCAGTTCGGTGACGATCTGGCCGAAGGGCTTCCCGTACACGCGACTTGCTACCTCGCCGAGAACGAATCCGGAAGACAGTCCGCGGTAAGCGGTCTCGCTACCCGGAATCCACATGGCCTCGGACTCGGCCAGGCGAGCGCAGGTGCCGTCCCAGTCGTCGAGGTGAAAGTCGTGTGTGATGTCTTGGACTCCGGACGTGTGTACGAGGACCTGTCGAATGGTCGCCTCTCCCTTGCCGTTCTGTCCGAACTCCGGCCAATAATCGCTGACCCGTGCGTCGTAGTCGAGTACGCCGTGTTCGGCCAGCAGATGCACCGTCGTATACATCAGGCCTTTGCTGCACGAGAAGATCGGGAACAGGGTGTCACTTCTGAGAGGCGCACTTCGAGTGGGTTCGGTGTGTCCGGACCAGGCATCGACAACCAGCTGACCATGCTGGTACACCGCAACCTGGATGCCGAGTTGAGCGTCTGCGGTGACCATTGCGTCGAGCTCGGCCTGCACCACCTCCTGTACGTCGACGGTCACCTTTCGCGTCCTTCGTGCTTGGTGATCTCGGCACAAAAGTATTCCGAGACAATTGTGGTCAGTGATTCGAGATACCGTTCGCCGCGTGACGCCAGTGCGGCGACGGGGTCGCCGAGAATTCCGTTCACCGATAATGCTTTGGTTCCGCCGTCGAACAACGCTGTGGCAGTGTCTTTGTCGAAGCGTCCGAGGAATCCGGGCTCGGCGGCGTTCATGTCGACGAGGTCGGGTCGCAGTGCGAGGACTATCGATGTTTCGAAATCACCGGCATGGGATCCGCAGGCCTCGGGAGAGATCGAATCCTCCTCTGCCACTGCTTCGAAAGCTGTGAGCAACTGGAGAAGATCGGTGTGGGCATGAATCCGTGTCTCGCCGATCCGGGGTCCGACTCTCTCGATCAGATGCGCGAGGGGTTCGAAGTTACCGCCGTGGCTCGAGATGACGAGGATATTGTCGAACCCATGAGCGGCGAGACTGCGAACGTAGTCTTCGACCACGTCGACAAACGTTGCCTCGCGTAGAGAGAGCGTTCCGGGGAAGGACATGTGGTGCGGGGAAACCCCGAACGCGATGGTGGGCGCTACTATCGTCGTCCCGAGCCGTGCGGCGACGGCAAGTGAAGTGGCAGTGCCGATCAGGGTGTCGGTGGACAGTGGCAGGTGCGGGCCGTGTTGTTCGGTCGCTCCCACCGCGAAGATGACGTTGCGGATCCCGCCATTCATCGCCTCCTGCACCTGGGTCCACGTCATCTCTGCCATCGAGTGAGGTGCTACGAGCGTAGGGGTCATCAGGCTGTTACCGCCGTCGCAGCCGCGCCGCGACTTGCGTTCCGAAGACTGTCGATCGCAAGTGCGGCGATCTTCCCGATTGCCGCGTCCACCTTGCCGTTACGCATGTGGTTGTTCTTGTCTTTCAAGAAGATTGCGACTACGTAGACGTCCCCGTCGCCGAAGTCGACGACTCCTACCTCGTTGCGAACGCCGGCTAGGAACGTGCCGGTCTTGCCGGAGATCGTCGGGCCGTCGACGTACGCGGAGGAGAGGCGGTGAGGCGCGAACTGCAGGCCCATTACCCGCCGCACTTCGGCACAGGCCTCGGCGTCTGCAGCCTTGTCCGTCCAGATGAGGCTGAGCAGTTCGGTCATCTCGCGCGGGGTGCTGGTGTTGCCACCGCGCGCGTTCAACGACTCGCCCGCTGCGATTGCCGCGACGAACTCGTCCTCGGGCAGTCCGAACGGGTTGCCGGTGGAGGTGTTCTGCAAAGTTGCGTAATTCTCGGTCGAGAGTTCCTCGAGAGCAAGCGAAATGATGCCTTCGCAGTCGGTGGTGATGTCGGTCGAGTTCAATCCGAGCGAGCGGAGTCGGCTCATGATGTTCTTGGTACCGACCATCTCTTGCAGGATGTCGGTGGCAGTGTTGTCGCTGACCTGCATCATGAGTAGGCCCAAGTCCCGGATCGATACTTCGACGTCGTCCGTCATCGCTGAAATCCCGGAGGGCCCGATGGTGCGCCTGTCTGCAGGGACCTTGATCCGGTCAGCCAGTTGTATGCGCCCCTCGGATGCCTGGGCGGCGACCTCGAGCATGACGGGAACCTTGTAGGTCGAGGCGGTCACCGAACGTGCATCGGCGCCGGAACCGATTTCGAGTTTTCCGTCGAGGCTGCGGACGTGAAACGCAACGGTGGCGTTTGCGTCGTCACACACGTCGGCGATGGAGGCGAGGATCCTGAGGGGGTTGGTGCTCATGTTCTTCCGTTCCGGGTAGTTGTTGTGGAGGAGAATGTTTCGATCAAGGCAGTGACCTGATCATGAACTCGCGGAGTGAGGCGGGGCGTAAAGATGACAACGCGCCTCGCCTGAGGGCGTGGAATACGTCGGAGGCGAGACCGTGTCGCAGATCGCGCCGATGCGCAGGTGACATCTCTCGTGAAAGACACAGCCGCTCGGCGGGTTGTCAGGCTTCGGGGGCTCGCCGGTGAGGATGATTCGCTCTCGCGCAGCTTCGGAGAACAGTGTCGGCGATGCCGAGGCCAATGCCCGCGTGTACGGGTGTGCGGGGTCGGTCAGAATGCTCTCGGTCGAACCGTACTCCTGCACCTGACCCAGATACAGGACGGCAACCTCGTCGCAGAAGAATCGAACGACTCCTAGATCATGGCTGATGAAAAGGAAGGATGTTCCGGAGTCCTCTTGAATGTCCTTGAGGAGATTGAGGATCTGTGCCTGTACCGAAACGTCCAGGGCGGAGACAGGTTCGTCGGCGACGATGAGTTGCGGTTTCGCGGCGACGGCGCGTGCGATGGCCACTCGCTGGCACTGCCCGCCGGAAAGCTGGTGCGCGTACATATCTCCGTACGACGCACTCAGTCCGGCGCGGTCGAGCAAGTCGTCGACGTCCTTGCGTCGCGCCGAATGCCCGCCGATGCGTAGGGGTTCGGCGACGGCACGCCAGATTGGCAGCTTCGGATCGATCGATGCTCGCGGGTTCTGGAAGATCATCTGCACAGATCCCGGGGCTCGCTTGCGAGAGGACTTGCCGGTGACACGCTGCCCCAGTATTTCCAGGTTGCCGCCGGACGGCTCGAGCAGGCCGGTCACAACCCGACCGAGAGTTGACTTTCCGCTTCCGCTTTCGCCGACCAGTCCGAGAGACCGCCCTGCCGGGATCGACAGGTCGACGCCCCGAAGTGCCTGCACGGCACGGCCGCCCAGACGGGTGCGGAAGGAATGGGTGATCCCCTCCAATCGGGCTACTTCGCGTGTGGAAACGAATTGGTGCGTAGTCATCGAGCCACCTCACTTGCCGAAACGTGCTGATGTGAGCCTGTCATCGGGTGCAGACAGGCCGCGAGACTGTGTCCACTCCTTTCGAGTTCGGGTGAGATGGAAAGACATTCGTCTCCCGCGCGATCGCAGCGTGGCGCGAAGTGGCAACCGTGCTTTCGGTCAGGCAACGCCGGAACGATCCCTCGTACCGTCTTCAAGCGTCGTGCACCCGAGTTCATACTTTCCAAACAGTCGACCAGCGCATGCGTGTAGGGGTGCTCCGGTTCACGCAGTACGTTGTCGACCGATCCGGATTCGACGATCTTGCCCGCGTACATCACGTACGCCCGGTTGCAGTGTTGTGAAACCAGTCCGAGATCGTGCGAGATGAACATCATGGACATCCCCTCGTCTGCTATGAGACTTTGCAACAGATCCATGATCTGCGCCTGCACGGTGGTGTCCAGGGCGGTGGTCGGCTCATCGGCGATCAGCATCGTCGGTTCGCAGGCCAGAGCCATTGCGATCAGTACACGTTGTCGCATGCCACCGGACAGTTCGAAAGGAAACGCTCCGGCAACCCGATCCGGGGCCGGAATCCCGACTCGGGCCAGCAGTTCGCGTACTCGTTTGGCGGCAACGCGTTTGGAGAGCTTGTGGTGGATGCGGACGAGATCGCCGAGTTGTCGTTCGATGCTCACTACCGGGTTCAGCGAGGTTCCGGGGTCCTGGGGGATCATCGCAATGTCTGTGCCTCGAAGCGGCGCCAGCGCACCACGGTCGGACATGTCGAATCGTCGGCCGTCGAAGACCATCTCTCCATGCGCAGCCAGGGACCCTTCGAGGAGACCGAGTACGGAGTACGACGTTACTGATTTGCCGCAACCGCTTTCACCGACCAGAGCGACGCTCTCACCCGAATCTATGTGGAAGCTGACTCCGTCCACTGGTCGCAGTGCGGGATTGTCGGACAGAGCTACGTGGAGATCCGTGATCGACAGTAGCGGTTTCGTCATCGGTTGCTCCTCGGGTCGAGCGCGTGGCGAAGGCCGTCTCCGCAGACCAGCAACGTGATGACGACGAGGGCGATGGTGCATCCGGGGACTATCGACATCAAAGGCAGGTCGATGCTGTGGGTCGACCCGAGGGCGAGCATGTTGCCGAGAGACGAGGTCGGTGGCTGGATACCGAGGCCGACGAAGCTGAGCCCGGCTTCGGCGATGACGGTGAAGGCGAAGATCAAGGTCAGCTGAACCGACACTGATTCGATCATGTTCGGCGTGACGTGCCGAACGATGATGCGCCAGGTCGGAACTCCGCTCACGGCTGCGCTGTCGATGTATTCCTCTTCACGAATCTTGAGCACGACACTGCGGGTGACCCGTGCCAGATACGGCGTGTAGCCCGCAACGAGAGCGATGATCGTACTGGTGACTCCGGCTCCCATCGCGGCGATGAGCGCGAGCGCGAGCAGCAACGACGGCAAGGCCAACCCGACATCGATGAGTCGAGCAATGACGGTGTTCGCAATTCCCCGGGTGAAACCTGCCAGCATTCCCAGCGGTAGCCCGATGACCATGACACCCAACGTCACGGCAGCACTGACGGCGAGTGACGTGCGGAGTCCGAACAGCAGACGGCTCAACTGATCTCGACCCAGATCGTCGGTTCCGAGGAGATGCTCACCGCTGGGTGGGGCGAGAGTCGAGGTGAGATCTTGGACGTTGGGGGAGTGCGGCGCGAGAAGAGGCGCGAGCACGGCCGCCGACACCAGTACGAACAGAATGCTCCATGCCACCTTCTGACCAGGCAAGGAGAGAATGCGGGCCATGAATCGACGCCGCTGACGTGTGCTCGGCGCGATTGGGGAAGACGGGGAAAGCGCAGCCCCGAATGACTCAGTCATTGTCGGTCCTGACTCTGGGATCGATGAGGGAATAGACGACATCCATCAGAAGATTGACAGATACGACAACGATGACCAGCACGAGGATGCAACCCTGCACCACTGTGTAGTCGCGAGCCAAGACGGATTGAACGAGGAGTCGGCCCATACCGGGAACGGCAAAAGCATTTTCGACGAGGAGTGCTCCGCCCATCAGCGCGCCCATCTCCAGTCCGGCGATCGTCACAGTGGGAAGTAGTGCGTTCCGTAGTGCGTATCGAGAGTAAACGCGACGCTCGGGGATGCCGAATGACCTTGCCGTCCGGACGTAATCGGAGTTGAGTGTGCCGATCAAGGATGCACGCGTAGTCTCGAAGAGCAGAGTCGACATACCGACACCCAGCGCAATGGTCGGAAGAATCATGTGTTGGAAATGTGCGCCGATACCGTCACTGAGCGACGAGTATCCGAACGTCGGCAAGACGTTCTGGAACGCGATGATCAACAGGAGAGCCAACCAGAAGCTTGGTACTGCGATACCCAGAGTTCCGACCAGTCGCACACTCCGGTTCGCGCGATCGCTGGTGAACCTCGAAGCGAGGACGCTCAGTGGTACCGCCACCAACAATGCGAAGGCAAGCGCGTACATGCCCAGTTGGAGTGTGACGACGATGCGGTCGGACAGCAAGGTTGTCACCGAGTCGTTGAGCACCAACGACTTTCCGAGGTCGCCGCGAGCGGCTGCGGACAGCCAGTCGAAATACTGGACCACCACCGGCTTGTCGAGGCCGAGTTCGGAACGAATACGTGCGATCTGCTCTGGACTGACGGACCCGCCGGGACCGCTTACCGTGCGAGCGGGGTCCCCTGGGATTGTCCGAAGAAGTACGAACATCAGGAAAGTTGCGGCGAGTCCGACGATTCCCAGCTGCGCGGCATTGATCAACAGGGTGCGCGCGATTCGACGCAGCCGGCCGGACGAGGGCGCGGGCTCTCTCTTCTTCGGCGGCATATCGGAATCAGGTACCGCTTCGATCACGCTCACTTCGCGAGCCAAACCCTCGAGAGCGGATTGGTGCCACCCTCCGTGAATTCGTATCCGCCGACCGACGGGCTGGTTGCGGCGATCTTCTGCGGGTACACGGTGAACGCTGCGTATGCATTGTCCGCGATCAGCTTGGATGCCTGCTGGTACATCTGTGCCCGTTGCTGCGGATCCTGTTCGGCGCGGGCAGCGTCGAGCAGCTTGTCGAGTTCAGGATCGTTGATCGAAGAGGCGTTCAGATCGCCCTTACTGTGGAACAAGGGGTAGAGAATCTCGTCGGGATCGACGGTGGCCGTGGTCTGGCCGCTGTTCATGACCGTGAAATTCTTTGCGGTGTAGATCTTCTGAGCCCAGGATCCGAACTCCTCTTTGCTCAGGTCGACTTTGACACCGACGTTCTGGAGCTGTTCGGCAACCGCATCGGCTTCTGTCGAGAACGGGGCCTGGGTGAAGGTGCTGAACGGAACCGTCGTACCGAAGTCGAAGTTTCCGTTCTTCAGGAATTCCTTTGCCTTGTCTGTTGAAAACGTCTGTGAGGCAAGGCCGGAGAGGTCCGAGTATGCATCGCCGATTTTCGGGCTGAGGGGCCCACTCGCCGGGTCGGCGTATCCCTGGTAAATGCCCTGTGCGATACCGTCACGCTTGATCGCCGCAGAGAATCCGCGGCGGACGTCGACGTTGTCGAAAGGCTTGACCGCCTGGTTGAAACTGACGTAGTTGAACGTGTTGCTGATCGACGTCTTGATGACCGAGTTGCCTCGGCTTTTGACTTGTGCGAGTTGGGCCGGTGTCACACCGAGGACATCGAGTTCCCCGTTGACGAATGCCTGCATCGAGGTGGTCGGGTCCGGAAGGATCGAGATCTTGATCGAGTCCAGGTAGTTGTCGTCAGCCCAGTAGTCGTCGTTGCGGACGAGCCTGATGTACTGACCGGTCTTGTACTCCTCGAACTTGTACGGACCGGTGCCCACCGAAGCTTTGAACGGATCGGTCTTGGCGTATTGCGTCACGGCGGTGGGGGACATCATCATCACCCGTCCACGGCGCAACGAGGCGACGAACCCTCCGGCCGGGGTGGAGAGATTCATGGTTACTTCATTGGGTGCGCTGACCTCGACCGACTCCAAAGACGGAGGCAGGTTCGCACCCGTTCCGTTCGGGTCGAGCAATCGATCGAGATTGAATTTGACGGCTTCGGCATCGAACGGCGTTCCGTCGGTGAACTTCACACCGTCGCGGAGGGCGAAGACGTATTGAGTGGGGGAAGTCTGCTTCCAGGACGTAGCAAGTTCGGGTACCGCCTGACCGTCCTGGAAGTCGACCAGTCCGTTGTAGGCGAGGGTGGCGATCGATGCCGTGCCCACCGAGGTGACGGCTATGGTTCCCATGTCGAACGCAGGTGCAATCGGTTCTGCGCCGATAGAAACTCGCAGTTCACCGCCCCGCTGCGGCTCGCCGGCGGGCTCGGACGAAGCGCCTGCGTCCTTAGCTGCGCCTGAACAACCACCGAGAACCAGTGCGAGTGCTGTTGCAGTTCCGATCAGAGCGGTACGCCTCGAGAACCGCGTCATTGTTATGTCCATCAGATCCACCTTCGGGCCGTTCGTTCGGAACGGCGGGTTCGTACGGAGCCTTGCGAGGATGCATTAGGTGTAATACCTTACCGATTGGATGTCAAGGAATTTCAGTGAACTAGCCCTGAAGTACACCCCGAGAAACGGAATCGAAAAGATGGAAATCGAAGATCATGCAGTGGCTCCACACATCGACCTCGCCAGGCTCGACTCGCTGATTCCAGTCGGGGTCGCCGTCGCAGCGGTGGCCAGTGCCATCACCGAACTTCACGAGGGGAGGCTCGAACAACCACCGCGAACGGTCGTGGCGGACGGCCAGTTGCTCGTGATGTCTGCACTGCATCGGTCCACCCGCGACGCCGTTGTCAAGACGTTGACGATCTACGACATCGACGGAAGTAGGCGCATCGAAGGCACTGTGCTCTGGTACGACGGAGCCACCGGGCTTCCGCGGTTCAGTGTGGAAGCCCACCGGTTCACCGCGCTGCGAACCGGTGCGGTCTCTGGCGTGGCAACGGACGTACTGGCGCCGGAAAGGGTCCGGCGTCTGGCGATCCTCGGCTCCGGCGCCCAGGCCGCGACACAACTTGATTCCTGCTGTGCAGTAAGGGAATTCGAAGAGATTTCGGTATACAGTCGGACCCTCGCCCATGCACAACGATTTGTCGACGAAGCGAAAGTTCGGCATCCAGCACTCCGGTTTTCGGTAGCAGGGTCGGCAAACCAATGTGTCGCAAATGCTGACGTAGTGTGTTGTGCGACCGGTGCCACGTCACCGTTGTTCGACCTCGCAGCACTACCGGCAAACGTCCACGTCAATGCAGTCGGATCTTTCCGTCCGTCGATGACGGAACTGCCTGCCGGGCTCATCGATGCCTCGAGGGTCACCGTGCTGGACGACGTGGCCGGATGCTTGGAGGGGTCGGGCGAAGTTCGGTCGGCAATCGAGCGAGAGTTCCCCATCTCCGACCTCCGATCACTGGGCGCGGTAATGGAATCCGGCGTGGAGCGTCACGGTCGCACGGTGTTCAAGTCGGTCGGGTGTGCAGCACTCGACTGGGGTGTCGGCAAAGCGATCGCGGACAGACTCGAGAGCGTCGTACTCTCCTGAGGGATGACAAAGGCCCGCCCGACGATTCACTTGTCGGGACAGGCCTTTCGGTGACGTCTGCTCGCGCTGGCACATGCGTTCTAGCTGGTCGCATCCTTCTGGATCAGGAGCATCGCGTCGTCGACCGGATCGAAGTACAGAGCCGGATCGGCAACTAGTGCAGCGTCGTCTCCGTGAGTTTGCATGGTGACGACCCAGGCGCGATCGTCGTGTTCAACGTAGTAGGCACCCGCAAGGACCCCGATGGAGCTGCCGCCCTTGAATCCGCCGTAGGTGAACCATTTCGCGGACTCGTCACCGAGCGCCGGATCTTCGGCCAGTATGTCTCGAACCGGTGCACCGCTCTCGGTCGTCGCCATCTCTTGCAACGAGACCAACGCGGCACGCAGGTCGGCGGGCGAGGCGAACCAGTCGATGTCGAAAGGCCATGCGGGGGTGGTGAATGCTGACGCCGGGATGTCCACCAGGCCGCCAGGTAGTGCCGCCAGTATTGCTCGACGCTCGTCCGGGGTTCCGTCGCGCCAGGCGATACGTTGTGCGCCATCGTTGCCCCAGCCGAGTTGGAACAGTGCGCGGGTCGGCTTCAGTGGAATGTTGAGGGAAGGATCCGCCATGCCCATCGGGGCGAATCCGGCCTCGACCTGCTCGCGCCCGACAGCAGCGATCAGCATGTCGGTGGCGGTGTTGTCGCTGATCGAGATCATCTTGCCGGCGGTCTCCCGGACCGTGACTTCGGTTCCCGACGGCAGGTCCTGCATTGTCCCGCCGGGCATCGACTTGAGGTCGTCGGTGATGGTGAGCTTCTGATCCCACGAGAGTGTCCCGTTCTGGACAGCCGTCGCGACCGCGCCGAGAACGTACAGCTTGATCGTTGACCCTGTGGGCTGTGGTGAGGTGTCGCCGACACCGAAGACTTCGGCGTTCTTTCCGCCGGTGACCTCGGTGACGGTCAAGTTCGTCGGCGCGGGAAGTGCTTTGACAGCTGCCTCGAGCTCTTGCCACGATGCGGCAGGCACATGATCGTCTTTGGTCGGTGTTATCGCCATTCCAAGGACCAACCCGCTGCCGTCGACGACGACGTTTATGTCGAACGCGCCGCCGGTGGTACTGGTGATGGAAACGGTGCCGTCGGTATCGCCTCCCTTGTAATTCACTGTTGTCCAGAGCTGTCCGGCTCGGATGGAGTCGAAGTCCGCAGGCGTCAGGACAACTGGTGCGGTGGGTCCGAAGTGCTCGGCGATTTCTTCCTGGGGCAATGGCGCGCTCGTGTTGAACGCACTGAGAAGCCAGCTGATCTGCTTGCCGACGGGGCTGTCGGGGATCGTGACTGTCGTGGGTGTCTCGGTGGCGGAGACCTTTGTGCTGTTGTCCGAGGTTTGTGCAGAATCCGGCCCGGAAGTACATGCGGCGAGGGCGAATACCGCTGCGGAGGCAAGTGCCACCAGCGTGAGCGGGCGACTCTTCCTGCGTGTGTGTTCGAGTTTCATGGACTCATTTCATCAGCGTTCTCTTCGGCGCGCGTCCGTCTGAGGTGTAGACGTACTCAGCCTGAAGTACTGAATCGGTTCATCCTCGAGTACCGTCAACTACTCGTCGTGGTGACACGCATAGTGAAGCTGGACAAAACGGAGAAATGCTGCACCCGAGTAACTTTCGTGAGGACTGCCCGAGTTAGTTCTTGGTCGCGGCCAGGAAAGAAGGCTGCGTCGACAGTGCGGCGATCTCTTCGGGGAGATCAGGAATCCGGCGATCGTACAGATCTGCCAACCCCACCGAGCTGAAGCGTCGGACGGTCCAATTGTGTTCAGTGAGCCACCGGCCGGGATCGGATCGTTTGTCGCTGTAGAACAGTTGCGAAATGTCCAGGTCTCCGAACGGGTTCTCGGCAAAGTACTTGGATCTGATGGTCGCCAGCTTCTTCGGGTCCGTGCCGGCCGGAAAGTCGTTCACTGCCAACCGACTACCAGTGGCCGAGAGTTCGTCGATCCGCTCGAACAGGGCGTCGTGGGCCGGGCCGGGGAGATAAGCGAGCAGGCCTTCTGCGGACCATGCAGTAGGTTCCTTCGGATCGAAACCGGCCTCCGCGAGCGCAGCCGGCCAGTCGTTGCGCAGATCCGTAGGCACAGTGCGTCGATCAGTTTTCGGCTGGGCGTCGCGCGCCGCGAGCACTTCGGCTTTGAACTCCAGTACCTTTGGTTGATCTACTTCGAACACTGTGGATTCTGAGTTCCAATCCAGCCGGTACGCACGCGAATCCAACCCCGCCGCAACGATTACCGCCTGCTTTACTCCGGATTCGGTTGACGACAAGAAGAATTCGTCGAAGAACCTGGTTCGCAATCCCATGAAACCGCCGAAGGGTGTGTCGTCGAGGAGTGCCGGATCTTTCAGAAGAGCTGTGAAATGCGGCTCCGCTGCAGCTTCTACGAACCACGATGCGAACTTGTCTTCGATGATCGCGTCCGAGCGGGCGCTTTCCAATGCGCGGAAGGTCGCCACTGCAAGCGCGGTGAGTCCGACGCTACTGACGATGTCCCACGTATCTCCATCGCTCCGCATTTTCTGGGTGTCCTTCCGCTCTGGACGACTGAGCCGAACCCTCTCGACTTTACGCCCGAGCGACCCCTTGCCGCCTGGAACGGAACGGTCGGAACTGGGGCGCGAACAACAACGAACCGGCATCGGAACATTGTGTAGTGCAAGGCGTTCGGTTTGAAGTCAGCCCTGCCAGGAATCTGCCAGGGTTGTGCCAGTGGACGGCCAGGATGCAGGACTTCACTGGTGTGTGCCCCGTTCGGGACAGCCAGAGAGCGTCTGGAGAAATCTTCGGAGAAGGGATCGATCATGACACGACTATCCGCACCGGAACAACGTAGGAAGTACTTCTGGACCAAGCTCGCGGTGACGGGTGCGGTATTGACCGTACCCATTGCCGTGCTCGCCGCACCGGCCTCGGCAGATACTGTGAATCATGATGTAACACAGGCCGATAACAGTTGGTACGGAGATCAGGGGGGCGATCACTCACACGATTGGGACCGTGGTGGAAACGGCGGCTGGAACCAGGGTGGTAGCTGGAATCAGGGCAACGACTGGGGCAATCAGAACCAATGGCAAGGCGGGCAAGATCAGGCACCCGCGCCGACAGTGAACCCCTTCGCCGGACTGTTCGGATCCAGCTGATCCCCCGGCTACACGACGAATTTCGGGTCGAGAGAGATTGTAAGCCCATGTTGCAGGAAGGCTCGCTCGAGATGTTGGCCGCCGCGGCACGGAGCGGTAGCCATGAAGCCATGACCGATTTGTACGCAGTGTTTCGCCCGATGGTTGTGCTGCGGTGCCGCGCCGAGCTTGATCGGGCCGTCTCCGACTCCGCCGCGGATGCTGCATGCATCTCTGTTCTCACGGCAGTTCGTGACGGATCGGCGGCGAATCAGCCTTTCCTGCGCCTGCTGTACGTGAGTACAAGCGTCGCGATTGCTCGGGCGGCATCCGACCGGTTCAGCAGTGGGCCGCTCCCGCCTCCAACAGCGCTCCCGGTTGTCGAACGCGATGTCCTGGTGTTGCGGTTGATCGTCGGCCTCGACAGTGAGGCGACGGCAACATCGCTCGCCCGTACGACCGACCAGGTGTCACTCGACCTGCATCGTGCGCTGCAGCGCCTGCGAAAGTTGAGTTCTCCGAATGCAATCAGGGAGACGTTGGTGTCTACCTGAGGACGTTCGGAATGCGCAGGTTCAGGCGGGAACGGATCCCTGCCTTACTGGCCGGCGATGTATTCGATCGACGGTCCGGCGGTCCAACCACCGTCGACGGCGATCTCGGAACCTGTTGTGTACGAGGCATCGTCGGAAAGTAGGTAGGTGACCGCACCGACCAACTCCTCCGGGCGACCGACACGGCGATACGGATTGTTGGGGAATGCGCCCTCTTCGAGGCTGATGCCCGTCGGCGCAGTCATGGGGGTGAGGACCATGCCGGGGTGTACGGAGTTGACCCGAATCTTGTCGCGACCGAGTTCGACGGCGGCGATCTTGCTCAGCCCACGCACGCCCCACTTGGCTGCGCCGTAACCGCTGGTCAGAGCCATGCCCATCAGGCCGGCGGCCGAGGAGATGTTCACGATGGATCCGCCGCCTGCTGCCTTCATGAACGGCACCACCGTGTGGATACCGGTGTGTACGGACACCAGGTTGATCTGGATGATGCGTTGGAACGTCTCGAGCGGTTCTTCGGCGACCGTCTGGCCGGAAGCCGAGATTCCGGCATTGTTGACCAAACCGTTGAGCGCGCCGAATTCGGATACCGCGTACTCGGCGGCGGACTTCCAAGACGCCGGATCGGTGACGTCGAGGTGAACGTAACGTGCTGCGTCGCCGAGAGATTCGGCCACTGCTCGACCGTCCTCGTCGAGTAGGTCGCCGATGACGACGCGGCCGTTACGCGCGACGATGCCGCGCGCAAACGCCTCGCCCAGGCCGCGTGCGCCGCCAGTGACGAGAACGATTTTTCCGGAGAGATCCTGAGTCATGATTGTTCCTAACCTGTTGGTGTTGCGAGATATGGCTTCGAGAACGCGCCGAGCGCGCGGGTGATGGCCTTGGGTGCGGGGGTCCGGAGGTCTGCCATCTCGCGCAGTGCGGCCACTACCGCCAGTGTTGCCTGGCCCGAAGCCGCTGTCGTGTCGAGCGAGCCTTCTGGCCGATCGATCAGACGTGCAACTTCTGGGCGGATCAGTTCCATCGTCTCGAAAGTTGCTGATTCCCACACTCTCCGGAGTGCCGCGTCATCGAAGATGATGGGCATCAGTGACCGAGTCATCGGCTCGAAGGACTCGCCGACCGATGCGATAAAGGCCGTCTTCACTGCCGCTGAGAGTCCGTATTCGCGGGATTGCGCGCTGAGGGCGGTGGCAAGACTGCGGTTTCCCTCGTCGAGCATCGGCCAGATGCTCTCTTCCTTGGTGGCAAAGCAGCGATAGAAGGTGCGCTCGGAGATTTCTGCCCGTTCGGCGAGCTCCGCGATGGTCGTCGAAGTGTCGCCGCGTTCGACGAAAGCGGCAGCGCAACTCTGCGAGACGCGGAGAAGTAGTGCAGTGCGGCGGGCTGTTGCCATATCCGCACTGTACCAAAAGTGGCAGAAACTGCCACAAGCTGTGCCGGTCGGTCAGCCGGTGCTGCCTTCGATGCCGGATACCTCCTGCTCAACGGCGCTCTTGATGTTCAGCAGCGTCTTGCGGATGTTGCCGCGCTGAAAGTCGGCGAACGTCTTTCCGCCGGTGGCAACCTTGTCGAATATGTCCGCCGCAAAATCCGGCCAGCCCCGTCTGTCGTCGATCCACGTTTCGGTAACTCGGGTTCCACCGGGGACGGGCTGAAATCGGTACCGCCAGGTTGCAATAGCGGCAGAGATTCGTGGCGTGGCAAGGCCGATCTTGTGAACACGGAATTCGAACAGTTTCCCGGTGTCGGCAGCGGTGACGGTGCATCTTGTGGTCCACTGCGCGCGCCCACGTTTGTTGTGCCCGTCGAACTCCATACCCAGGAAAGCGCTTTCGCGGTCTCCCCGCAAGGTAGCTCCCAGGTTTTCGGGACTCTAGTCGCCCATGCGAGTGGGATCGCTGATGAGCTCGTAGAGAGAAAGCGCGTCGACATTGACGACGACGCTGTCGGAGACGGTGAGTTCGCGAGCCATTTCGGTTTCAGTTTCTTTCTGTCGAACGTGGATGGAATCGGTGCTGATTATTACCCGTGCGGTTTCAGTTGGATCTTGACCGCGCCTTCCTGCTTTTTCTGAAAGATCTCGTAGGCGTGTGGCGCCTGATCGAGCGGCAGCTGATGAGTGGAAAAGGTGTCGACGCCGAGTGGGTCGTCATCAGTGAGCAAAGGCATGATGTCGTCTACCCACTTCTTGACGTTCGCCTGACCCATCCTGAGCTGAATCTGCTTGTCGAACATAGTCATCAGCGGCAGTGGATCAACCATGCCGCCGTATACACCGATCAGAGAAATCGTCCCCCCGCGCCGAACGATGTCGATGGCCGAATAGACCGCACCGAGTCGATCGATTCCTGCGTTACGCATCGCAGGCGCGGCAAGAGCATCGGGAAGGAGTCCGACGAACTGCTGCGCGAGCTTTCCGATCGGAGACCCGTGAGCTTCCATTCCGACAGCATCGATCACCGAATCGGTTCCACGGCCGTTCGTCGCATCTCTGACTGCGTCACCGATCTTGCTGCCGTAGTCGTCGAGATTGAGGGTTTCGATCCCGCGTTCGGCAAGGCGTGCAAGGCGTTCGGGTACACGGTCCACGCCGATTACTCGAAATCCCTTGTGGTGAGCGATGCGGGCCGCCATGTCACCGATCGGTCCGAGACCGAGGATGGTCACGGACCCACCCGGCGGGATGTCGGCGTATTCAACCGACTGCCAGGCTGTGGGAAGCACGTCGGAGAGGTAGACGAATCGCGAATCCGCGGGACCTTCGGGAACTTTGATGTGTGTGAAATGTGCTTGCGGTACTCGAAGGTACTCGGCCTGCCCGCCTGGCACCGAGCCGTACAGCTCGGAGAAGCCGAACAACGCTGCGCCCGTTCCCTGATCGCGGACCTGAGTCGTCTCGCACTGTGTGTAGAGGCTCGAATCACACATGAAACAGTTGCCACACGAGATCTGGAACGGGATCACGACGCGGTCGCCTATCTCGAGATTCGTGACTTCCGAGCCGACTTCTTCGACGATGCCCATCGGTTCATGACCGAGAATGTCGCCGGCATTCATGAACGCACCCAGAGTCTCGTACAGGTGCAGATCGGATCCGCAGATATTCGTCGTGGTGACCTTGATGATCGCGTCACTGGGGTCGACGATCTTCGGGTCCGGAACCGTATCGACGCTTACTTTTCGTTTGCCTTGCCAAGTCACTGCGTGCACTGGGATCGACCTCTCATCGCGGAAATGCTGTTCGCAGTCACCTGCCCGAAAGCGCTGAAATGCAAACAAAACCGGTGAGGGTTGCGGGAAGTGCTGAGAGCGTTAGATTGAGAGGGAGGCGGGCCGAGGCTCCTGAAAGGCCGCACGCCGTATGACTGACAGGACCAAATGACGGGGATGACCGCATGACCGAGAA
Source organism: Rhodococcus sp. AQ5-07 (assembly GCF_009707305.1). Taxonomy (NCBI): domain Bacteria; kingdom Bacillati; phylum Actinomycetota; class Actinomycetes; order Mycobacteriales; family Nocardiaceae; genus Rhodococcus; species Rhodococcus sp. AQ5-07. The sequence goes on from NZ_CP046099.1 coordinate 6,069,608, forward strand.
AGACAACAACGACCAGTCGCCCAAGGGTGGGCACCCAGGGCCCGTGGACAAGGGCGGCGACGGCGGAATGGCAACTCGAGAACAGGCGCCTGAACTGGTCGAGGAGACCTCCGAGAAGAAGTCTGACGACAAGTAGTTTCCTTTTACTCCGCGTTGGGTAACAACGGGGATAGGCCGCATCGGACCGTCCCGGAATCAATGCGGGCGAGGTTCCTCGAGGTTGAGCAGCCAGCCACGGGAACCGCCTTAAGCATCTCCCAGTTCGTGGTTCAGCCGGGTTAGAAGTTCAACCCTGTAACAGCAAGTGATCGAACCGGGTCCGCAGAAGTGTCGGGACCCGGAAATCGTCCAGCGTGCGAACTATCAACTGCTCGGCAACATCCCTGAGTTTCACGTTGGTCTCCTGCGAACGCCACACGAGGATGTCGAAAGCTCGATCGGCAGAGATCCCGTAGATCACCATGAGCATGCCTTTGGCTTGCTCGATCACCCCGCGAGAAGCAGTGATTTCGTTGACCAGCACGTCGACAGATGCTTTCACCGTGCTGTCCAGGGTTTCGGTGACGTCGATGTAGAAGCCTGAGCTGCCGACCACAGCACCCGACTCGTCCACGACGCTGTCGCCGACGACGATTACCGAGTGAGTGTCCCCTGCGGTGTCGATGATGCGGTGGCGGCTGCTGAACGGGCCGCCTGAAGTGCGGATGGCGTGCAGTGTTTGGGCAACGTGTCTTCGGTCGTCGGGATGCTTGTGCGCGAGCATCAATTCCGTCGTCGGAGCCACTTGGTCGGGTTCGTATCCGTGAATCCGTGCGACTTCGTCCGACCACTCCCACCGGTCGCCGTTGCGGTGATAAAGAAAGCCGCCCACCCGGTGTGGAGCCCCCGATCCCGACGTTCGCCCCATCCCGTCCTCGTTCACCACACACGCCCCCTCGTTCTCGACCTCGTCCCAACCGGCGTACTCGCCAGTTAGTTATATCGGACAAATCCGGCGGAGGTGGTGTCGGTCCCATATTTCGGAGCATCGTCTGGATCGCTACCGCATGGGTCGGGGAAACCGGCGCTCAGAGTACGTGGCGACGGTCCCACTTCAGTCGCGGCTGAAGCAGTGTTGCCGCTGTGTCCATTCGGTGATCGCCGCCGCGATGGCCGCAGGCTGATCCTCGGGGGCGAGATGTCCTGCGGGACCGCACTGTTTCACCTCGAGATTTGCGATATTCGATCGGCTCCACGCGACTTCGTCAGGTCCGATCATGAGAAGTTCGGAGGGGCCGCTGAAGGTGAGAAGGAGTTTGGGTACCTCGCTGCTTTCTGCGAGCCAATCGCTGTACGCCGCCACTCGTGCATTCACGTCGCCGGGACTTCCTTCGACGGGGAAGGACCGTGGCCACTCGAGAAGGGGCCGGCGACTCTCCGGCGAGGGGTAAGGGGCGCGATAGGTTTCAGCATCGGTTTCGGACAGTTCTCCGAGAACTGTTCTGTGAAGCGCAATTTCGAGGAAGAAGTTTTCGTCGAGTACCTTGGTCTCGCCGATACCGGGAGCTCTCAGGGCCTCGACCCGCGCTCGTGCGTCTCCCGGGAAGTGCTCGTCCCAGGTCATCGGACGCAGGATCGTTTCGAAGAAGGCAACACCTCGAACGCGTTCGGGATGGCGGGCAGCCCAGTCCAGTGCAAGTGCCCCGCCCCAGTCGTGTCCGACGAGTACGACGTCGTCGAGATCCATCTGGTCGAACCATGCGTCGAGGTAGCGGGCGGTGTCGAGAAAACCGTAGTCGATTGGCGGTTTGCCCGACGCGCCCATTCCGATGAGGTCAGGGGCAAGCGCTTGGCCGAGATTTCCTATCTGCGGGAGGATGTTTCGCCACAGGTAGGAGGATGTGGGGTTCCCGTGGATAAGTACGAAGGGTGTTCCGTCTCCGCACGAGCGGTAGGCCACAGTCGAGTCGAGCACGGGAATTGTGGGCATTGCGACTCCTCAAATAGTTTCCATGTACCCTAATTTAGATAGTAGCCATGTATTCTATTTGAATGCAAGATCGAGAAATATGGACGACGGGGTCGCTGGTGTGGCACCTTGGCTTGCGCTGGCGGGCGGGGGTTGACCGAGCGATCGCCCACCTCGGGTTGACCCACGCCCAGTATTCGGTGCTCGCGTCTCTCCATGGTCTGGTGAGTGCGGGGGAGAGGCCTAGTCAGCGAGAACTCGCCGCGCACACGGGGTTGCAGCGAATCTACATATCCAAGCTCGTGCGAGCGTTGGAGAAGAGCGGGTTTGTTGTCAGCGAACGAGACAGTCGCGATGCGAGAGCCGTTTGCCTCGATCTCAGTGACGAGGGGAAACGAGTCATAGAACTCGCTAAAGACATTGTCCGCCAATTGGATGCAAAGAATACGGAAGTGCTGACGAAAACCGGTGGGCGGGAACTGGCCGAGCTCCACCGCGCCCTCGGTGCGTTACTCGACGCCACCGAAGCCGGCGATGAATGAAGTCCGACCTACTTACTTGGCGCTACGTTCGGCGGCGACGGCAGCGGGTTCGGGTGAGCCGGCCGGCTGGGGCCTGAGGCTGTCGGCACCGATGTTGTAGACGTCACTCGTCGTGGCGAGGGAGTTGGACGTGGTGGACGAGGGAAGCCCGGCGCGCCAGTTGACGATTGGATTCAGAACGCCGAACGGGCCACATCCGGAAGCTGTCGGGACGGCGAAGGGCTGTCCGGTGTGCCCGGTGTTTCGAACGACGGCAGTATCCGGGAAACCTGGAACCTCTTCGAGGACGCCGTATTCGGTCACATCCAAGTTGAGTTGAACGGGGTTGCTGTCCGAGCCCAGGTAGCATTTGCCGCCGAGGAGAGGGTTCGCGATCTTCAATTTGACGGGTAGCTTCACGCCAAGCTGGAATGCATCCACGGTGGGGAGTGCAGACGTCGACTCGACGGTGGCCGAGGCCTTGTTCAGTCCGAAGAGATTGTTGAATGGTAGGTCGATTCCGAGTGCGCCCCCGGGGATGTCGATAGGTTCGGCGTAGATCCCCCGACTGTTGTCGTTCGGTGGGATGAAGACTTGGTCGAATCCGAATTCAGCCTCTGGATTCTCCCGGTAGGCAACTCCGCCTGCGATACGCATCGCCCCGGCGGGAATGCCGACGGAAAGCTTGCCGATCTTCATGTTTCCGCCGGTAACCGTGACGTCCATACAGGTGCTGGTCTCGGGATTGTCGATCGGACATGAATCCCAACCGCCGAAGGGGATCTCCGCTGCCGGGGCGGCTCCTGCAATACCTGCTGACAAGCTTCCCACCGCTGTGACGGTGGCGAACACAGTTGCGGTGGCGAGTGCGCCGAAAAGCCCACGCGACGTCGAACGTCGGGACATGTTTTTCTCCTTTGGGTACAACCGACCAGTCGGGATTGTGATGATGAGTGACGGTAGTCACGTGTGACTTGGATGTACAGACAATTTGAAACAATTCCGACAAAAGTATTACTGCGATCGCCTTCGCTGCTACTTGTGGCTGTGAGGATTGAAATTTGTTGCAGTGCTCTGTGTCTCGTCATTCACCCACGAATCGCTGTGAGGTGCTACGACCCGAAAGGCGTTCGTCGACGGGAATATCGGACTCCTGTCGAATCGAGGGGGCAATGTTTTGTCGGAGTCGCCAACGAGGGAAGTCAGGGCGAGTAACTTTGTCGAACAGCGGCTGATCGGTACTCCGGGCAGCTGCCCGAGAGAACGGATCGCCATGACGCTGATGCTGCCGCTCGACTCGATGTTCCTTCTGATGGAGTCACGGGAGCATCCCATGCACGTCGGTGGCCTGTCGCTTTTCGTTCCGCCGGAAGGAGACGACGGCGAATTCGCCAGGTCGCTCTACCGTTCGCTCACCGACGTCGACTCGATTCGCCCCCTCTTCCGCCGCAAGCCGGTGCAGTTCTTGTCGAACTTCGCGCCGGTGCGTTGGACGGAGGACACGGATGTCGATCTCGAGTATCACGTCCGGTTGCTCGCGCTGCCCAAGCCGGGACGAGTCCGCGAATTGCTCGAGCTGACCTCCATGCTCCACGGCACGCTGCTCGATCGGCATCGGCCGCTGTGGGAGGCGTACGTGATCGAAGGTCTCGCCGACGGCCGAGTTGCCGTGTACATGAAGACGCACCACGCACTCATGGATGGTGTGTCTGCTGTTCAGGCGTGGTACCGCAGCCTCTCGTCGGACCCGCTCGATCGAGAATCGATGCCTCCGTGGGCGCAGCGACCTTCTTCGGGGCGGGTTCGAGCCAGTCGCGGGCTGGACCTGCAGAGGCGGGTGGGCTCCGTGATCGAGACCGTGCAAGATGTGGTCGGGGTGGGCCCTGCGATTGTGAACGCCGCTGCCTCGGCGGTGAAGGACCACGTCGCACCGTTACCGTTTGCTGCTCCGAAATCGATCTTCAACGTCCCGATCACCGGCGCGAGGCGTGTCGCCGCGCAGTCGTGGCCGATCGAGCGCCTGCGCAAGGTCAGTTGCGTTGCAGACGTGACGCTCAACGATGCGGTGTTGGCTATGTGCGCGGGCGCGCTGCGGCGTTACCTGATCGAACTGGACGAGTTGCCGGACAAACCGTTGATCGCGATGGTGCCGGTATCACTTCGTAAAGGCGATGAGGGTGAGGCTTCCGGCAATGCTGTTGGTGCGGTGTTGTGTGATCTGGCAACCGAATTGGCGGATCCGGCGGCCAGACTTCAGAGAGTTCACGACTCGATGAGTAGCGCCAAGTCCCTGATGTCGGGCCTGACGCCCCTGCAGATCACGGCGCTCAGTGCATTGAATGTTGCCGGCCTCGGGTTGCCGCTGATCCCTGGTTCATCCCGACTGATCACCGGGCGCCCAGTCTTCAATCTGGTGATTTCCAACGTCCCCGGCCCGACGACGACGCGATACTGGAACGGCGCGAAGCTCGAGAGCTGTTATCCGGCATCGATTCCGTTGGACGGGCAGGCAATGAACATCACCGTCATCGGCTACGCGGACACCATGCAGTTCGGTCTCGTCGGTTGCCGCCGCAATGTTCCGCACCTGCAGCGGCTCCTGGGCCACCTCGAGGAATCACTGAGTGAACTCGAAGCCGCCGCAGGCTGATCAATTCGATTCGGGCATTCAGACGTCACGTCCGTTCACGACCAACTGGTGGACGTCCAGTTCTTTGTCGTCGAGGCCGAAGCTGATGATGCGTTCGGGGTGGATACGGATGATCGGTGCGTCGAGACCATGCGCACCAGCGCCCGCAACATCCAAAGCCTCTGCCCGTCCACGGATTTCGACGCACCTGACCCGCCATGGATCTACAGATGCGATGTCGTCCACGACAAACGCGACCCGCCCGTTCTCCGCGACGTTGTGAAACTTACGGCTGCCCGTCATGTTGTAACCGCTGATGTCGATCGTGGCTGTATCCGGGTTGTAGTGGAATCCGACCGGACTGACTTGCAGCGTTCCATTCCGTTGAACCGTCGCGAGGCGTCCGAGAGTCTGTGTGGCCAGGTAGTCGAGTTCGATTCGGGTGAATGTCATGAAATCACGCTAGAACCTGAACTGCTGTAGAGGTCAAGATCTCCGAACGTGCAACTCATTCCGTCTCGTCAAGGCCCTCTTCTGCTTCGTCGACCCGGCGCTCGGCCTCGCGAAGCTCATCCTCGGACTCTCGAACCGCGACACCGGCAGCCTTCTCGGTGTTCTCGGCGAACTGTCGTTCCTGTTCTGCGTGTTCGAGATCGGCGCGGAGTTCTTCGATGCGGCGGTCGAGGTCGGACAGCTTTGACCTGGCATCCTCGAACTGGGCGGTCTCGGCCTTGACCCGTCGTCGGATTTTCTCGAGGTCTGCCCTGGCTTCCTTCAATTCTGCTTTCGCCTTGGCTTGTTCGGCCTTGCGATCCGGAGCAGTGGATTTGGCCGGAGCGCTGTCTTCGGTGTGGATCGCGGGGGCATCGTGTACGGAATCCTCCTCCACTACAGCAAGTCCCGCCGGCCCGAAACCGCTGTAACTGGCAGCGGTCACAACTCGTCCGAGTCGGACCTGCGCGGCAGTCTCCTCGTCGGACAGGGCGGCATTGAGGGTCTGCGCGACATCACGTAACGCATCCTCGCCGGCATTCTTTCCACGCGAAGCCGCGATCTCACCGGATTTGTGGGCGAGACTTCGCACCACCTGCTGCCTCTGTGTCGTCAGCCGTCGCAAGTCCTGACCTGAGAGATGGCGTTGGGCGTCGCGTAGCGATTCGCCAAGCGCGAGAAGTGCATCCAGATCTTCGGATAGATTGCGCGAAATGAGATTGACCAACCATCCCACGGTGGTTGGCTTCCGAAGTTTTCCGATCTCCGCGGCCAGTGTGCGGTCGTTGTCCTCCCGGGCGGCCTTCACATGCTTTGTACGCGCCTCGACGAACTCGCCGGGGTCGAGGCCGTAGAGTTCGTCGGCGACATCATCGAGGGTCACACGTCCATACTGTCATTCGGCGAGTGGTTCGAAGACTGTCTTCCAGTCGTTTTTGATGCTCACCACTGTCCACCCCTTTGCGCGCGAGGCGTCGAGTGCGTGCTCGGCTCCGTCCACGTAGTCGAACTCGCGTTCCGGATCGTCATGGAGCACCAGAAGACGAAGTGCCGGAATGTTCGCGTGTTCGGCGAACTGCAACATCGGTAGGTCACCGTTGCTGTTTCCGGCCGCGATGACAGGTCGTCGGCCGATTCGGTTCCATATCTGTACGGGCTTGGCCGGCCCGTCGTCGACGACATCGGTTTGGGGCTGACGAAGGATCGTGCCGCTCTGGCCGTCGTCCTTCCACGTCAATGCCACGCCGCTGCCGATGACGCGATCTCGGGGGATGCCGTAGACCTCCTGACTGATCGGCCGCATGAAATCACGTCCGCCGCCAGAGACTATGTAGTTGGAGAAGCCTTTGGCCGCAAGGTAATCGAGCAACTCCACCATGGGCGAATAGCTGCAGTGCAAATATTTGCGATCGAGAGTGGGATGCGAAGCAGTGCGCAGGTAGGTATCGGCGTGGGTTTCGAATTCGTCGACTGTGACTTCGGCGAATGCCGCCAGGACACCGGCCGCGAGCACCTTCAGTGCGCTGTCGTCGCCGCGATAGTGCTTCGAGATCACATCGTTCAACCAGACGTAGTCCTGTTCGAACGCCGCCTGCCACGGTTGACGGTTGCGAAGAGTCGGATCCTGGTTGGTCATCTCGACGAGGCGGCGCAAGATGAAGTCGAGTTGGATCGGCATCGGCTTCTCACACCACAGGGTTCCGTCGTTGTCGAAGACTGCGATCCGGTCTTCCGGTGCGATTTCGTCCGGACTTCCCTCAGTCGTCGCGCGTTCGACGAATTGCCTGATGGCCTGTTTCGGCGTGCCGTCCTGCCAGCTCGGAAGCGGGTCAGGGTTATCGGAGGTGGAGGCTTCAACGAATTGACTGCTCATGTGGTCCCTGGCTTCCAGTGAGGCGATGACAGACCCGGCACTTTCATACTCGGACCTCCTGCCGAAGATGGCATCGCCCATTTCGGGCGACAGCGCTTCGGTGAGCACAATCGGGGTATGCGATTGACCATGCAGCCGTAGAGGCTGGCATTCAGATCACCTACAAGGAGCCAGGTCATGGCCAACGCATTCAAAGGCGTCGTCAACCTCGATATTCGCGATTCGATTCCCGACTGGAGCCCGTACGAGCAGCCGAAGGCTGCCGCCGGCACGCCGAACATTCTCTACATCGTTCTCGACGACGTCGGATTCGGCGCCTTGGGTTGCTACGGGGGACCGATCGAGACGCCGAACATCGACCGCATCGCGGGCAACGGATTGCGGTACGGGCAGTGGCACACCACAGCGCTGTGCTCGCCGACGCGATCGTGTCTGCTCACCGGCCGGAACCACACGACCAACGGAATGGCTTGCATCAGTGAGTGCGCGGTCGGGTTTCCCGGCGGGAACGGTCACATCCCTCCCGAATGTGCCACGCTCGCCGAGGTTCTGGTCGAGCAGGGGTTCAGTACCGCGATGGTCGGGAAATGGCACCTCTGCGCCGAAGACGAGATGAATCTTGCTTCCACGAAACGGAATTGGCCGGTCGGTCGCGGATTCGAGCGGTTCTACGGCTTTCTCGGTGCCGAGACCAATCAGTGGTATCCCGACCTCGTCCACGACAACCACCCCGTCGAACAGCCGTCGACGCCGGAAGAGGGGTATCACTTCAGCGTCGACATCACCGACAGAGCGCTCGAATACATCGGCGACGTGAAGTCGATAGCTCCGGACCGGCCTATATTTCTCTACTACGCACCCGGGTGCGCACACGCTCCACATCACGCGCCCCGCGAATGGGCCGATCGCTACGCGGGCAGGTTCGACGCAGGGTACGAAGCCATGCGGGATGAGATTCTGGCGAGGCAGAAGGACATGGGACTTGTCCCGAACGACACGACTCTGCCCTCACTCAACCCGATAGGCACTCCTGACACCCGCACCGGACCTGACGGTAAACCGTTCCCGCCGCTGGATTTCACCCGCCCCTGGGACACCCTCTCCGCTGACGAGCAGCGACTGTTCTCACGGATGGCGGAGGTGTACGCGGGCTTCCTCTCGCACTGCGACGATCAGATCGGACGCCTGCTCGAATACCTCGAAGAAATCGAGCAGCTGGACAACACGATCATCGTGGTGGTTTCCGACAACGGTGCCAGTGGTGAGGGCGGACCCGACGGTTCAGTCAACGAGAACAAAATCGCGAACGGGGTACCCGACGACCTCGCCGAGAACCTGGCAAAGCTGGACGAGTTGGGCAGCACCGAGACGTACAACCACTATCCCAACGGGTGGGCGATGGCGTTCAACACGCCCTTCAAGATGTGGAAGCGGTACTCGTTCAACGGCGGAACCTGCGACCCCTGCATCATCTCGTGGCCGGAGGGCATCGACGCCCGAGGTGAGATTCGAGATCAGTACCACCATGCCATCGACGTCGTCCCGACTCTGCTCGACTGCGTCGGTGTCGACTTGCCCGACACGGTGAAGGGATACACCCAGCACCCGATCCAAGGCGTGAGCATGCGGTACAGCTTCGACGCAGGCAACATCCCCACCGCCAAGCACACCCAGTTCTATTCGATGCTCGGAGGACGAGGGATTTGGCATGACGGGTGGAAGGCCGTCACCACGCACCCGACTCTGAGCGGGTGGGGTCATTTCTCGGAAGACACCTGGGAGCTCTACCACACGGAGGTGGACCGAGCCGAGCTCCGGAACCTTGCCGGCGAAGAACCCGGCAGGCTCGCCGAGCTCGTGGGGTTGTGGTTCCACGAGGCCGGCGCCAATCAAGCTCTGCCACTGGATGATCGGTCCGGTGTCGAACTCCTCACCACACCTCGCCCCCAGCTGGCTCCGCCGCGCAACCGGTACGTCTACCGTCCAGGGGGAGCCGAGGTACCGGAAGCCGTCGCTGTCAACCTTCGTAATCGTTCATACTCGATCGGGGCAGTTGTCGACTTGGCCGAACCGGGTGCGGCCGGTGTGCTGTTCTCGCATGGCGGCAGGTTCGGTGGTCACTCGCTGTACGTCAAGGACAACCGACTGCATTACGTGTACAACTTCCTCGGCAGTGAACAGCAGAAGATCGATGCCACCGAAGACCTTCCCATCGGCGAAAATGTAATCTTGGCAGCAACTTTCGACAAGGAAGGTGAGGATCCGCCGGGCACTGCGCACGGGGTGCTCGGCCTCTACTACGGCGATCGGAAAGTCGGTGAGGGCAGAATCCGCACTCAGCCAGGCAAGTTCAGCATCGGCGGTGGCGAAGGGCTCAATGCAGGCCGTGACAGCGGGGAGCCTGTGACCGACGACTACCCGGGTACCTCACCATGGGCGTTTACCGGTGGAACGCTCAGCCGGGTGGCGATCGACGTCAGTGGGGAACCGTACGTCGACCTCGAACGCGAAGCAGTGGCGATGCTCTCGCGTGAATGACAGATCCGCGTGCGTCTAATCCGAGCTGGGTGGAAGGTATCTCACGGTGGGTACTCCGCCGGGACCGTCCAGGCGGACTTCGGCATCGACCTGGTAGACCTCGGCTATCAGGTCGGCGGTGAGGACCTCGGTCGGGCTTCCGTGGGCAACGATGGAGCCACGGTTCAGCATCACTATCGAATCGCAGAACATGGCGGCCAGATTCAGATCGTGCAATGCCATGATCGTGGTGGTGGGCAGGCGACGCACGAGCGCGAGCAATTCGAGTTGATGGTTGATGTCCAGGTGATTGGTCGGTTCGTCGAGCAGCAACTCGTGAGGTTCCTGAGCGAGGGCGCGCGCGATCTGCACGCGTTGGCGCTCCCCGCCGGACAGGGTGTGCCACGACCGGTCGAGCATCCCGGAGAGGTTGGTGTGTTCGATCGCCGCGCGGACGGCGTCGCGGTCGGAACCTGAATGCCCGCCCCACAATCCGCGGTGCGGGGTGCGTCCCAATTCGACGACCTCGGCTACCGTCAGGTCGATCTCCGTGTTGCTGTGCTGATCGACGGTGGCAATCCGACGCGCGACATCTCGGCGTTTCCAGTCAGGCAACGGAGTTCGGTCCAGAGTCACCTCCCCGATTGTCGGACGGTTCTGCCCGGCAAGCAGTTTCAGCAGTGTCGATTTTCCCGAACCGTTGGGGCCGAGAAGCCCCACCGTACTTCCGACGGTGGGGGACACGTCGAGGGCGTCGACTATGAGCGCCCCGCCGACCCGCCAGCTGACGCCGGCCGCTTCGAGTGTCATGGCCTGGCCTTTCGTCTCCAGAGGATGACGGCAAACGCAGGCACGCCGACCAACGCGGTTACCACACCGGCCGGGAGTTCCTGCGGCGCAATGGCTGTACGTGCCACAGCGTCGACCCAGACCAGGAAGATCGAGCCGATCAGTGCGGACGCGGGCAGCAGTCGCCGATGGCTCGGACCGACGAGAGCCCGTGCCGCATGCGGGAGGACGAGGCCCACAAAGCCAATGGCGCCTGCGACGCTCACGATCACCGCCGTCATCAAAGCTGTTGCCAACAACAGGGTCACGCGCACTCGCCACACGTTCACCCCCAGCGACGACGCCGCGTCCTCGCCGAAGGCAAAGGCGTCGAGTGCGCGGGAGTGAGTCAGACAGACCACGAGGCCGACGGCGACCACCGCAGCGCAGAGCGCGACGTCGAGCCAGTCGGCGCCGCCGAGTGAGCCCAGGAGCCAGAACATCACGCCGCGAGTCTGCTCGGGATCGGCCGAGGTGATCACGATGAACGAGGTGAGCGCCGAGAACAGTTGGGTCGCGGCGACTCCGGCCAGGATCACCCGATCCGGCGTGCCGCCGGCCGCATGGGCGAGCAGCAACACAAGGGCGAAGGAGATCACCGCGCCGATGAAGGCGCCGCTCGACAAGCCGATCACCCCCGACCCGACTCCGAGGATCACGATCAGTACGGCACCGGTCGAGGCGCCGGACGAGATACCGAGGACAAATGGATCAGCCAGTGGATTGCGAAGCAGAGACTGCATGATCGCCCCGCACAGCCCGAGGCCCGCACCGCAGAGCGCAGCGAGCAGAGTACGTGGCAGACGAAGATCCCACACGATGCCGTCGCGGATAGGGGTGACGTCCGCCGCGGTACCGCCGAGATGGCCGACGACGATCGAGGCCACCTCACCGACCGACAGACCGGCCGGCCCCAACGTGATCGCCACGGCGGCCGACCCGGCCAGCGTGACAACACCGATCACCCACAGCAGGGCGACGGTCGTCGGGTTGTGACGCAGGCGAACTCTTGTCGTCATCTCACGCCGTAGACCACGTAGTCGTCGAACAGTTGCCAGACCGTTCCCGACTCTCGAAAACCTGCTTGCGCGAGCGCCGCCAACTGGAAGTCGACGGCAGTGGGCGCGGTAGCGTCGCGTCCGGCGAATCTGCGCTCTCGCTCGTCGGTCATTGGTCCGATGCCGGGAGTTGCCCGCAACTCCTCCCACCAGCTGTCCCACTCGGGAGCACCGGCAGCAAAGGCGGAGCGTTGCGTCTGCTCGTCGTGAGCCTTCGCCCATCGACCGATGACAGGGAAGCGGCTGTCGAAGCGAAAGTGATCACCGTTGAGCAGGACTCCGTCAGGACTCAGCAGTTCGCGGCACTGCCGGTACACCTCGACGAGCTGTTGTGGTTGTAACCAGTGCAGCGCTGTTGTCGACACTATCGCCTGCACCGGTGCAGTCACCGAAGTCGGCCAATCGGTGCTCAGCAGGTCTGCGTCGACCAGCTGCAGTCGGTCTCCGAAACGAGTCGACGACTGACGGGCGACTTCCAGCAGCATCGGGTCGTAATCGATCCCCACAACGCTCGCGTGCTTGAACTTCTCGAGGACCTGGGCGCTCAGTGAGCCCGGTCCGCAGGCCAGGTCGACAACCGTGAACGGGGTGTGCGCGTACTGCAATTCGAGAACGTCGAGAATCGCGTCGAAGCGCTTTTCACGGTCGGCGATGTATGCCGCCTGCTGGTCGTCCCACTGACGCACCAGTTCACTGATCTCCGCGGACATCTAGACCACACCCAACTGGCGCAGCCCGTCGGAGAGCTGTTCGATGCCACCGACATTGCGGATCGAGGGATCCATCGTCGTTCCCTCGAGGATGATGTAACGCTTGTTCTTCACTGCGGTGAGCTTGCTGGCGACCGGGTCCGATTCGAGGAACGCGATCTTGTCTGCGGCACTGTCGCCGTCTCCGCCGCGGTCGAGATCTGCGAGCACCAGCACGGTCGGGTCTCGATCGAGCACACTCTCCCAACCGATTTCGGGCCAGTACTGTTTATTGTCGTCGAAGGCGTTCTTCGCGCCCACCGCGTCGGTCATGATTCCCGGTGCACCGCAGCACCCGGCGAAGTACGGAGTCTTCGTGGCTGCATACCACCACGCCAGCGTCACGTTTTCGGCTCCCAGCGACGCCGTGGCGGTGGCCGCGCGATCCTTCAAACTCTCGGTCAACTCGACACCTTTGTCCTTGACGTCGAACAGTGTTGCCACGTCGCCGATTTCGGCGTATAAGTCGTCGAGTGTGAGGGCCTTGCTCTGCTCGGCATCCTGACCGGTGCACTCGCTGGGCGACTGGTACGTCGCGACCCCGAGGTCGGTGAACTTGGTCCGGTCGGCGATGCCTTCCGAGGTGAACGTGTAATTGAAGGTCGTGTAGACCATGTCCGGTTCGCGTTCGAGGACACTCTCGAAGGACGGGAACTCGGTGTCGAAAGCTTGAACCTGACCGCGTGCCTCACGTAACTCGGGGAGTACGTCGTCGTCGCTCATGGCGTAGCCGGCCATCCGGTCCTGCACTCCCAGTGCGAACAGCATTTCGGCCGCAGGCTGATTTACCGCGATCGCCCGTTCGATCGGTCGCTCCACCGTGACGTCTCGGCCACAGTTCTGGACTGTCACGTGCGATTGTTCGGAAGAGTTGGATTGTCGGGCAGCACTGTCGTCGGAGGAGCAGGCAACCAACGACGCGCTCAACAAGGCCGCGACGGCAGCGGCGGGTAGGCGAAGTCTGGACAGACGCATGGAATCTCGTTCTCGCAGGGGCTCGTTCGCGGAGCCCGTTACCGTGTGAACAGGCGCCTGTTGACCCCTGCTGCCAGCCGGTATTCGGACTCGAGATCGCCCCACCCGAGCGCCTTCCCAGATTTTCATCCAGTGGCGTAAGCCCGGGCGGTCACCCTCACCGCTGCGCGTCAGTTCCGGATTCACACCGGATTCCCTGACCCCCTGTGTGGAGGTCCGCTGGCACAGAGGAACTTATCACCGCAGTGCACGGCCGGTCAGGTCGGCCGGTGTACGCGATCAGATCTCGATGGCCAGGTCGTCGATGTCGGTGAGGGTTCCACCGTCGGCGAGGATTCGCTCGTAGTTCTCGCGCCGACGGAGGTCGATTTCGGTGTTGCTGATGCCGCGCTTCCAGTATCCGAATATCGCGACGTCGTCTTTGTCGAGTCCGACGGTCGACCGAAAGTGCCTACGGATTGCGCGCATCTCGTTGCGTTCACCGGCTCCCCACACGACGTAGCTCGCGGGATCGGCGAGCTCGCGTGCTCGTACCGCCAGTGGGCCGTCGGGCTCGGCGAGATCTGCGCTCACGCGGTGAAGCTCCAGGCCGGGGACGGCGGGCAGTTCGGCGAAAGCGACCTCGTCATCTGTTGTGACCCAGCCGATTCCGACCACGTCGGTAGGTAGCTGCTCGATGATCGAGTACAGCGCAGGTATTGCGGTGCCGTCCAGAAAAAGTGCGATCCGTCGACCGGGAACGTCGGGGACCAAGAAGTGTGGTCGCGGACCGGTGAGACCGAAGGTGTCACCGATGGTCAACGCCGCTGCCCACCTCATCATCGGGCTGGTCTGTCCGTGCAGGACCACGTCGATGACGATCGATCCGGTGGCGGAATCGTAGGAACGCACCGTGTACACACGCGAAGCGTCGTCGAAATTGGGCCCGAGATTCATTCGTACGGTGACGTTCGGGCGTGACCAGGTCGGATCGTCGGTCGACTCCGTCAAATGAGCCGTGATCCGCAGCAGGTGGTCGCTCGGTCGCTCCATTGCTTCGACGACGGCGAGAACGTCGTTGAGTCCGCGATTGTGGTCAGCGGTTCGTAGGACGCTCGCCCGGGGAGTTGTTGTGCTCGTGGCGTCTGCATGTGTCATCGACTGTGCTCCTGGATCGGGTTTTCGAGATGCCATCAGGTTAGTGCTGCCTAAGTCGGCAAAGTTGTCCAGAAGTGACATCTGATTACCTGAATCAAACCTGCGTCGCGGACAACGCGTTTGAGCGACTTGTACTCGCGCTGCTACGGTGCCTGTGATGTCCATACGCCGCTGTACTCTCGCTTCCGGCCGTGCACTGCGCACGGCCCGATTCGGCGTAGCGACATTCCGACGGGGGCGTAAGGCGATCGACCGCCGCCCCTCTGGTCTTGTCTGGATCGAAAGAGCCTTGGCCGCACCGGCCGGATCCGTCTGACATTCGCCACTTCGGCGAGCTTTGCCTCGCCGAGATTTCGCAGTGCCACACCTGTTGCAGTGCTGCGCATTTCCCGTACCTGAAGTTTCTCGCGGGTGAGTTGTGAGTGTCGGCGCCGCCGAGCCTGGATTACCAGCCAACTCGTTTTCGTGAAAGGTACACAGCAATGAATCGTTTCGAAGGTCGTCGTATTCTCGTCACCGGCGCAGGATCGGGAATCGGGCAGGCCACCGCGCTGCGGTTGCTCGCCGAAGGTGGCCGCGTGGTCGCTGCCGACATCTCCGAGAAGGGTCTGGCAGACACCCGGAAGTCGGCTGAACATGCCTCGACGGAGGGTCGTCTCGACACCGTCGTCGTCGATATCGGTGACGAGAGTTCCGTCATCACGGTTGTGGGTCAGGCAATTTCGGCTCTCGGGGGATTGGACGTACTGGTCAACGCCGCCGGGATATTGCGAGGCGGGCACACCCACGAGACCTCACTGGACTTGTGGAATCAGGTGATCTCCGTGAACTTGACCGGCACCTTCCTCGTCACTCGTCGGGCACTGCCAGCTCTCCTGGCCACCGGCAACGCAGTGGTGGTGAATTTCAGCTCCACCTCCGCAGCCTTCGCGCACCCGTACATGGCCGCATATGCGGCGAGTAAGGGAGGAATCCAGTCCTTCACTCACGCACTGGCTCTCGAATACGGCAAGCAGGGTCTGCGCGCCGTCGCGGTAGCTCCGGGCAGTGTGAAGAGCGGGATCACCGACACCACGGCGTCGTACCTGCCGGAAGACACCGACTGGTCGCTCTTCGGCAAGCTGTCGCCAATTCTGAGCACTGATCTGGAGTCCGGTGGTGCTCCCATGGCCGGGCCGGAAAGTGTTGCGGGAGTTATCGCGATGCTGGCATCCGACGATGGTGCCTTCATCACCGGCACGGAGATCCGTGTGGACGGCGGCACTCACGCCTGATTCTGTGTCCGTCTGACGGCCTGGCCTGGGGCAGGCCGTCAGACGTGAGCCGTCATTCTCGCGAGCGAGTGATAGCGGGGACGACGTAGGACTGATCGAGTACGGCGGGCGAAGGTTCGTACATTCTCAGGACCGGTCGGAAGTCTCCGCGCGGGCAGGGGAGCCAGTTCGCCTTCGCCGTGGCATCTTTCGGCTCCTCGTGACTGATTGTGATCGTCAACGCACCGTCGGCGTCGTGGACGATGCCGGGAGTGCGGTCGCCGATCGAGTATCGGTCGATGGGGTTCGCCACGAGGAAGAAGTCCGGCACCGAGTACATCGTCAGCGACCAGAAGGCGCTCACCGGCGGAGTGGGGTCGAGTCTGATCGTGTAGGTGCGGTTTCCGTTCAATTGCGTTCCCTGATCGTCGACGTAGGTCATGATGTACGCCGCTTCGTAGGGGTGGTTGCCCCACAGCCCGCCCTTGGCCGCCGCCGCTCGTTCGATGATTCGCAACCTGGGATCGGCGATCTTGAATTGTGGATCGTCGATTGCACCGACCTCGAAGTAGTCGAGGTTGTAGTCGAAGGCGTGGAAAGTCAGCTTCCAACCGTTGGCCTCGGGGCTGGAGCCGTGCGTGAGTGCTTCGTGCAGATTCTTCTCTCCGGCGGTCAACCCGTCCGCGAGCGCCGCAGCGTCGTCGGCAGACAGCGATACATAGGGAGAGGCCCCGTGCTCGGTGACTCCGATCGGTGAGAACGAATCCTGGAGTTCTCGATCGCGCGGGGCCGGCGGAAAGGCCTGCGACCAGATGCGGAGTTTCTCAAGGAAGAGGAGGTCCTGGCTGACCTCGGAGTCGGGGACCGGTAGACCGGCCGGAGCCCCGGCGGAGTCGACGACGGTCAGGGTGGTGGCGTCCTGCAAGGCGTGCACGGCGGGGAGGTCGTCGTCGCCGCCGCACGCCCACCGACCGACGATCGATGCAACGGTCGTGGGAAATCTGATCACTGTGGTCTGGGCGGTCGGGGTTCCGGTCCAGGTGGGTGGGACGAGAAGGAAGTCTCCGCTCTTGGTGCCGGTGGCACGGTGCCCGACGTAAGCGAAATTGTTTGTCCAGGCGTCGACGAACTGGAGGACGTAGTAACGGCCATCGGTATCGGGGACGTGCAGCGCAACGGGGCCGACAGAAAGGTCGATCTGCGCCATGGAATACACGGTGTCGTTGTTGATCGTGACAAAAGTATCTGCCGGGCCGGCGAGTGTGCGGGCGTGACTGAAGGTGTTGAAAGGTGCGGCGGGGTTCGCTCCGACACCGTCGTGAACGTACCGATGGACCTGGTCGAGATTGAAAACGAGGGGAAATCCGTAGATGTACGCCTGAGCTGCAAGCTCGGTGCGACTGGTGTCTGTCATCTCTGCCCTCTCGTAGTTCGTCGGTTCGACGTCCACCTTGCGGGAACCCTGCCGTCGAGGCATCACCCGCCGAGGGTGACGACGGTAGAGGGAGAGGCCATGTCGGATCAGGAAACAGCGGTGCTGACTGCAACTGCAGACGAGTGGAACGTCGCGATGTGCTCGAACGACGCCGAACGGATCGGCGACTTCATGGCCGACGACTGGGTGATCGTCTCGGAATCCGGGGTATCCACCAAGGCGGAGTTTCTGGGTTTCGTGGCCTCTGGCGACCTGACTCATTCGGCGATGGATCGCGTCGGGCGCGCTCGCGTGCGTTTCTTCGGTGACGTTGCGCTTTTCACCACGCGGATCACCAATACTGCGCACTACGACGGAAGGCAGTACGACGCCGAGGAGTGGACCACCGACGTGTTCGCCCGGCGAGACGGTCGTTGGCGCTGCGTGTTGAGCCACATCACGCCGGCCGTCGAGGCCAAGATCGAAGGCATCGAACCGTGAGGGATAAGAAAAAGAAAGGCCAATGTTTTAACGCCGACATTATTGGGTAGTAATACGAGTTTCGTATTGATGATGTCGATTATCGGATTTCTTGATTGTGAAGTTTTTGTAGTAGCGTCAGTTGAGTAGATCATTTCTATACGCATACCGGATGAGGTTCTCACATGATTGTTCTCGGCATTATTCTGGCGTTGATCGGCTTTTTCACGGGGTTGAGCATTCTGACCACCGTCGGCATCATTCTGGTCGTCGTAGGTGCAGTTTTGTCCATCCTCGGTGCTACCGGGCGTGCAGTGGGCGGACGAAAAGTCTGGTATTGATCGATACTGCGCGAGTAGCTGAGAAGGCGGTACCTGATCTCTTCGGAGATCGAGTACCGCTTTTTCGTTCTCCAATTGATTTTCGGTGTCTCTACCCGAAAGTATCGCTCTGAGCTGCGTCGGGTAAACATGAAGGATGCTTTCTCGAGATCATGCGGAAGAGAAACCTGTGGAGAGATTCAGGTTTCCTCGCAGATGGAATCAAGTTGACGAGTCACGCCGCGGTTTGGTGTTGGCGTGGGTGGCCTTCACACTGACGTTCGGTGGAGCACGTCTGGTGACCTGGTTGATCCAGATCGACACCAGGGACGTCGGCGACATCAGTGCCGGTGGGACGCACCTTCACCATTACCTGTGGGGAATTCTCCTGTTGGCCGGGGTGGCGATCTTCGGCCTCGTAGACCGAAGCCCTCGCGCACGAACATGGATGGGCATCGCGTTGGGTATTGCACTCGGGCTCATCGTCGACGAGGCCGCGTTGCTGATCACTCTCGACGACGTCTACTGGCAGAGCGACGGTTGGCCCAGTATCGCCATCGCAGTGTCGATCATCGGAGTTGTGGGAACCGGGCTGGCACTGACCCGAAGCGGAGCGGAGAGGCCTCGAGGTTGATCCGACTACGGCACGGGTACTCACTCCCGTGCCGGGAAGTCGCGCGGATCGTGAGGTGGCTTGAATGGATCCCAGTTCCGCAGACCGTTCACCGGACTCCGAAAGTGAAGTCCAAGCCGTAGATCCGATGGTGGAAGCGGAACGCGAAGCCGCAGCATTGGCGACGCCTGTCCGGCCGCTGGGTGAGCCCGGACCGAGATTCGACCGTCGGTCACCGTTCTTCATCGGTCTGAGCGCCGCGGCCGGAGTTGCCGTGACTTATGCGGTGATCGAAGTGCTGCTTGCGGCGCGAGGCATGCTGATCCTGATCGTGGTCGCGCTGTTTCTCGCGGTGGGCATCGAACCGATGATCGTCTGGCTGGAGCGGAGACATTTCCGGCGCTGGATCGCAGTCACCGTGGTACTCCTCGGAATTGCAGTGATGTTGGCGCTGTTTCTCGTTGCTGCGATCACCCCGCTGGTCGAGCAGGGACGTCAGTTTGCATCACACGCTCCCGAACTCCTGACACACATTCGTGACCGGTACCCGATCGTCAACGACCTCGACGAGAAGTATCACCTCGAGCAGCACCTCACCACGCAACTGGATGGTTCGGGTTCTGCGCTCGCGACGGGTTTGCTCGGTGCGGGGCGGGCGGTGTTCAGCGCAGTCGCCGACGCCGGAATCGTTGCTGTACTGACGACGTACTTCTTGATCGACTATCCACGAATCCGCACGAATCTGTATCGGCTGGTGCCACATTCGCGGCGGCCCCGAGCAATCGCCATCGGTGATCAGATACTGGCAGGTGTGGGTGGGTACGTCCTCGGCAATGTTCTGATCTCCGTGATCACCGCAGTGTGCACCTTCGCGTGGTTGTTGATCTTCGACGTGCCGTACCCGTTGATCCTGGCGCTGCTGGTCGCTCTGCTCGATCTGATCCCGATAGTCGGTTCCACGATCGCAGGGGTTATCGTCGCCCTGGTCTCCCTGACAGTCTCTGTCCCAACGGCATTGGCGACAGTTGCATTCTTCATCGCGTTACGTCTGCTCGAGGACTACCTGCTCGTTCCGAAGATCATCGGGAAGACGGTAGCGGTCCCGGCGTTGGTGACTGTGGTCGCGGTCCTGTTGGGCGGAGCGTTGCTCGGTATTGTCGGTGCGTTGCTGGCGATTCCGGTCGCTGCGGCCTTGCTGTT
The DNA here is from genome assembly GCF_009707305.1 of Rhodococcus sp. AQ5-07. Taxonomy (NCBI): domain Bacteria; kingdom Bacillati; phylum Actinomycetota; class Actinomycetes; order Mycobacteriales; family Nocardiaceae; genus Rhodococcus; species Rhodococcus sp. AQ5-07. The sequence continues at coordinate 6,089,615 of NZ_CP046099.1, forward strand.
GCTCGCAAGAGAAACGCTCTTCCCTCGCCTCGACGCTTCTTGACCGGTTTCTATCGGACGCTTCGCGCGCGACGCCGCGAACCAGGATTCGGCTTGGGGCACATCCGAGTCGGGATGGTTTCCCCTTCGTCGGTGATACGGAATACCGATACTTTCTCGCTACACCCGTGATTCAGATCGACCGCGTATGCGATGGCGGCGCGATCCGAGACGAAATCTTCCATCACCGTAGTACCGTCCGGTAGTTCGATTCTGTAGTTTTCCATGACTTACACAACCTTCTTTCGCTAAGACGATCCTACCCGGCCCGCGAAATGGCAAACCGTGGAACATAACGTGCGACAGTCAACTTCGCGCCGCGCCGGTGCAATGTTTCGACAGTTCGCCTGTGGGGTAGTGAGAGTCGGTCAGCCCGCTCAGGCGGTACGAATCGAACCATGGAGGATCCGCGCAATGAGCGCAGTATCGAAAGCGATGTACAAGCCACTCTCACTGGCGACGAGCGTCCTCGGCGGCATTTTGGCCGGTGCCGTCTTCCAGCAGGTGTGGAAGCGCATCGGTGACGACAAGAATGCGCCCGAGCCAAAAGATTTGAGCAGGTCGAGTAAGGAAGTCCTGATCGCCGCCGCCCTGCAGGGAGCCATCTTTGCTGTTGTGCGAGCCGCTGTGGATCGTGCGGGGGCAAAGGGCTACCAGGCCCTTGCTCACGAAGATCCCCGGTAGGAACGCCCGGTTCGGTTCGAGTTCAGTCGACGACGGCCGCGATTGCCTCGATCTCGACCAGTTGATCGTCGTAACCGAGAACGGTCACACCCATCAGAGTGCTTGGGGCGTCGTGATCACCGAACGCGTCGCGGACTACCTCCCACGCCGCAACGAGGTCGGCTTGATTGCTCGACGCCACCAGGACGCGGGTGTTGATCACGTCGGTGATGGACGCGCCCGCGTCCGAGAGAGCTGTTCTCAGGTTGTCGACGGCCTTGGTTGCCTGTCCTGCGTAGTCGCCGATGGCGGCAGTGGAGCCGTCCTCGTTCAACGGGCAGGATCCGGCCAGGAAGATCAGTCGAGCCTCGGCGGGAGCCGTTGCTGCATAGGCGTATTCAGCGACCGATGAGAGTGATGTGGAACGGATCAGAGTTACCGACTTCGACATATTTTCCCCAAGGAATAGTAAAGTTTTGCAGCGAGTCTTTCACAGCGCGCCAGGGGTTGCCAATTCATTGTCGGACCCATCCATCCACGCTACGGCTACGAATCACTGTCAATGAGCCGAGAAGAAGAGCACGCAGCATCTGTCGACGAATGGCTGACAACCAAACAGGTTGCCGCACTGTTCCATGTCGACAGGACCACGGTGTCCAGGTGGGCGAGGGAGGGCAAGGTCGGCACTCTGAGAACGCTTGGCGGACATCGGAGATACCGAAGATCGGAGATCGAGAAGTTGTTGCGCAACCGTTTGACGACGCTTGATCCGAACTAGCCTCCGACATGAAACAGACAGGTCGCCGAGCACGATGAGGGCTCGGCGACCTGTCTGGTCAGGATGAAGTAATTACGCCTTGGGGACGCGGATGATGAGTGCGTCGCCTTGTCCGCCGCCGCCGCAGAGTGCGGCTGCGCCGATGCCGCCGCCGCGGCGTTGCAGTTCGAGGGCGAGGTGCAGGGCGATGCGGGCGCCGGACATGCCGAGGGGGTGTCCGACGGCGATGGCGCCGCCGTTGACGTTGACCTTGGCGGGGTCGAGGCCGAGTTCGCGGGTGGAGGCGATCCCGACGGCGGCGAACGCTTCGTTGATTTCGACGAGGTCGAGGTCGGTGGGGTCGATGCCTTCCTTGGCGCAGGCTTTGGCGATGGCGCGGGCGGGTTGGGACTGGAGGGTGGAGTCGGGTCCGGCGACGACGCCGTGGGCGCCGATTTCCGCGATCCAGGTCAGGCCGAGTTCTTCGGCTTTGGTTTTGCTCATCACGATCACGGCGGCGGCGCCGTCGGAGATCGGGGAGGCGGAGCCGGCGGTGATGGTGCCGTCCTTGCTGAACGCGGGACGCAGTTTGCCGAGGGATTCGGTGGTGGTGTCGGCGCGGATGCCTTCGTCCTGTGCGAAGACGATCGGGTCGCCCTTGCGTTGGGGGATGGAGACGGGGACTACTTCGTTGTCGAAGTAGCCGTCTTTCCAGGCGCGGGCCGCGTTCTGGTGTGAGGCGGCGGCGAAGGCGTCCTGCTCGGCGCGGGTGATGTGGGCGGTTTCTTGTTGGTTGACTTGTTCGGTGAGCAGGCCCATGGCCTGGTCGGTGAAGATGTCGTGGAGGCCGTCGTAGGCCATGTGGTCGCGGAGGGTGACGTCTCCGTATTTGAAGCCTTCGCGGCTTTTTTCGAGCATGTGGGGTGCGCGGGACATCGATTCCTGCCCGCCGGCGACGACGATGTCGAATTCTCCGGCGCGGATGAGTTGGTCGGCGAGGGCGATGGCGTCGATGCCGGAGAGGCACACTTTGTTGATGCTCAGGGCGGGGACGTTCATGGGGATGCCGGCGGCGACGGCGGCTTGGCGGGCGGGCATCTGGCCGGCGCCGGCGGTGAGGACCTGTCCCATGATGACGTAGTCGACTTGTTCGGGGGCGACTCCGGACTTGTCGAGGGCGCCTTTGATGGCGATGCCGCCGAGGTCGGACCCGGAGAGGTCTTTCAACGATCCGAGGAGTCGACCCATCGGGGTACGAGCTCCCGCAACAATCACAGTGGTCGTGTCGGTCATGCCAGTTCAACTTTCAGTTCGGTGCCGGTCGCGGCAACAACGTCTTCGACGCTGACATCGGGGGCGAGTTCACGCAGGACAAGTGGGCCTTCGTCGCTCACATCGATGACGGCGAGGTTGGTGATGATCCGATTCACCACGCCCTGGCCGGTCAGGGGCAGGGTGCACACGTCGACGATCTTGGGGTTGCCGTCGCGGTCGTTGTGCTCCATGACGACGATGACACGCCGGGCACCGTGGACGAGGTCCATTGCGCCGCCCATTCCCTTGACCATCTTGCCGGGGACCATCCAGTTTGCGAGGTCACCCGTCTTCGACACCTGCATGCCGCCGAGAACGGCGGTGTCGATGTGGCCGCCGCGGATCATCCCGAACGAGAGGGCCGAATCAAAATATGCCGCACCGGGATTGACGGTCACGGTCTCCTTGCCGGCGTTGATGAGGTCAGGATCGACGTTGTCCTCGGTGGGATACGGTCCGGTACCGAGAATTCCGTTCTCCGAGTGCAGGACCACACGAACGTCCGACCCCAGGTATCCGGGAATCAGTGTGGGAAGACCGATTCCGAGATTGACGTACTCGCCGTCGATCATCTCTGCAGCCGCCCGCGCTGCCATCTGCTGGCGCGTCCAACCCGTCACTGTCACTGGTGCGGTCATCGTGAGGTTCCTTCCGAAGCGCTGACGGTTCGCTTTTCGATTCGCTTGTTCTGAGGGCCGGTGTGCACAATTCTCTGCACGAAGACTCCGGGCAGGTGTACCGATGCCGGGTCGATTTCACCGGGCTCGACCAGACGTTCCACCTGAGCAATGGTGACCCGTCCCGCCATCGCGGCGAGCGGGTTGAAGTTCATCGCGGTCTTGTCGAACACGAGGTTGCCGTCGGTGTCACCGAGAACAGCGTGCACGAGTGCGTAGTCGGCGTTGATCGCCTCTTCCATCACGTAACGCTTGGTTCCGAAGACGCGAGTCTCCTTCGGAGGCGATGCAATAGCGATCGAGCCGTCGGCGTCGTAGCGCCAGGGCATTCCGCCGTCGGAGATGGGGCTACCCACTCCGGCCGGTGTGAAGAATGCGGGGATTCCGGTTCCGCCGGCGCGCAGACGCTCGGCGAGCGTGCCCTGCGGCGTCAGTTCCACTTCGAGTTCGCCGGCCAGGTACTGCCGGGCGAACTCCTTGTTCTCACCGACGTACGACGCGGTCACCCGTCGGATACGTCCGGCGCTCAGCAAGATTCCGAGACCGTGATCGTCGACGCCGCAGTTGTTGGAGAACACCTCGAGGTCGGTTGCACTCGTTGCTGCGATCGCGTCGATCAATACGTCGGGGATGCCGCACAAACCGAATCCGCCGACGGCCAGCGTTGCTCCGTCGACGATGTCGGCGACCGCGTCCGCCGCGGACTCGTACACCTTTGCTGTCATGTTTTCTCCCTGCCAAGCGTTCATTGAGTAGACACTCACTCACTTCGCTATCCAGTGAACTATCTCCAGTTCACAGGTTCAAGGGATCTTGAATATCAACACAGAACTGATCGACTGCTGACCATCTGAAGAAAATTCGTTCACTGAATGGACGCTAGGATGAACTCATGCCTACTCACGAGCAATCACCGGCCATGGTCGCGCGGGTGGCGGCACTTCTGCGAGCCCTCGGCGCCTCTGAGTCAACGGGCATTTCCACCACTGAATTGGGCAAGGTCACCGGCCTCGCTCGGCCCACCGCGCACCGACTGCTCACGTCTTTGGCTGCCGAAGGACTGGTCGACCGTGACGCACGAACCGGTCGGTGGTCTCTCGGCCCGGAGTTGTACCTCCTGGGCGCCGCGGCCGGAAATCGGTACGACATCACCGACCGCGCTCGCGACATCGTCGACGACCTCGCCCGGGTCACGGGGGAGAGTGCATTCCTCTCGGCACGTCGCGGCGACGAGACCGTCTGCATCTTGAGTCAGGAAGGCAGTTTTCCGCTGCGATCTCACGTGCTGCACGAGGGGAAGCGATTCCCGTTGGGGGTCGCGTCGGCGGGGCTTGCCATCTTGAGCCACCTACCGACGCGGGACGTCGACGACTATTTCGCCCGAGCGAATCTGGAGTCGGAATGGGGTGAGATCCACAGTGAGGCATCAATCCGCGAGCGAATAGAGTCGACGCGTGTCACCGGCTATGCCGTCAATCCAGCCCTCATCGTCGAGGGAAGCTGGGGAATGGGTGCCGCGGTGTTCGACCGCAACGGGCGCCCGGACTGGGCGCTGAGCCTGACGGGAGTGGAAACCCGCTTTCGGCCCACGCGTCATGCCGAGTTGGGAACGCTACTTCTCGAGTACGCTCATACACTGTCGAACCGACTGAAAACGCATGCAGTGGTCTAACTTTCGGGTACCGGTTCGTGCGCAGTAGTAGTTCTTGCCTTCGTGCGTACGTGCGCCTTTTCGCCCTGCGGGCCGAACAGATGCAAGATCTCCACGACCTGTTCATCGGCGGGCCCGAACCAATGGGGCTCGGCGGTGTCGAACTCCGCGACTTCACCGGGGTGCAGGACAACCTCGTTCGTACCCAGAATGAGACGCAGATCCCCAGCGAGGACGTAGAGCCATTCGTAGCCGGCGTGGGTGACGAGCTTCGGTGGACGTGGACCGATCACCTGTTTGAAGACCTGCACCCGGCCCGGATAGCGCGTCAACGGAACGACGGCACTGCCGTTCTTGCGTCGACTCGGGGTGAGATGGACCCGAGGATCGCCCGTGGCGGGAGCGCCGACGAGTTGGTCCAGCGCGACCCGGTGAGCACGCGCGAGCGGTAACAGCAGATCGAGGGTGGGACGACGCTTACCCGATTCGAGTCGCGACAGTGCGCTGACGGAGATGCCGGTGGCGTCGGACAGGGCCTCGAGGGTCAAATCGCGATCCCGACGAAGCGTTCGCAGTCTCGGCCCGATATCGGTAAGCAACTGCTCGAGTTCGGCGTCCATGCGCTCATCTTTGCAGTTTCTGCAAATTTCTTACCGGCTTTGCAGGCTGGGTTGCGACGATCCTTTCGACTGGCGAGCACGGCAGAACACTTCGAGAGATGGAGTCCGAGATGAAACCTTCGAGCGGGATCGACGAACCGCAAGTGATCGGACTTGACGCACGCCGCCGGTGGGGCATTCTGGCCATCTGCTGCACGAGCTTGTTCGTCGTCGGGTTGGACACGACCATCGTCAACGTCGCTCTCCCCGCGATCGGGGAGGGATTCGGCGTCGGAACCGTTGGTCTCGAGTGGATTGTCAACGCGTACACACTCGTCTTGGCGAGCTTGCTGATCTCGTCCGGCGCCCTGGCCGACAGGTTCGGTAGAAGGCGGATCTTCCAGATCGGACTGGTCGTTTTCGGGGTGGCGTCGATCGTCTGCGCGCTGGCCCCGTCGGTGGGAGTTCTGATTGCGGCGAGGATCGCGCAGGGAGTCGGTGGGTCGATGCTCAGTCCGGTGGCCCTGGCGATCGTCGTCAACGTGATGACCGACCCGAAGGAGCGAGCCAAGGCGATCGGCGTGTGGGCTGCGGTCTTCGGTCTGAGCATGGCAGCAGGACCGATAGTCGGCGGAGTCCTCATCGAGAGCTTCGGTTGGAGATCCGTTTTCTGGATCAACGTGCCCGTCATCGCAGTCGTTCTTGTGCTGACCGCGGTGTTCGTACCGCAGTCCCGGGCTGAACAACCTCGACGTCTCGACTTACCGGGGCAGGTGCTTCTGATGGTCGTCGTGGGCGGATCCGTGGCGCTGCTCATCGAAGGCCCACGAATCGGGTGGCTGGCCGCCGGCGCAATCGCGGGTTACGTCGCCGTCGCTGCCGCGCTGGCAGCGTTCGTCCGCGTCGAATCGCGAAAGAGCGAGCCGCTCATGGACCCCTCGCTGTTTCGGCACCGACCGTTCACCGGGGCAGTCCTCGGCGCGATCGTGGTGTTCGTGGCACTCAACGCGACGCTGCTTCTCGGCACCTTCTACCTTCAACAGGCGCGTGAAATGACTCCCGCCGCCGCGGGCGCGATGACACTACCGATGGCAGTCGCCGCAACCATCTGTGCGCCGTTGTCGGGGATTCTCGTCGGACGCTTCGGTGCACGATTGCCGTTGCTGATCGCCGGAAGCTTCACCGCGCTCGGCGGATTGTGCCTGGTCTCTCTCGACAACAGCACAGGCACTGCGACGTTGCTCGTCGCGTACCTGTTCCTCGGTATCGGCTTCGGTTTCTCGAATGCTCCGATCACCAACACCGCCGTCAACGGACTACCGAGAGCGCAGGCAGGCCTTGCCGGCGGGATCACCTCCAGTGCAAGGCAGTTCGGCGCTGCTCTCGGTGTGGCGCTGGCCGGCGGCATGATCGCCGGCAGCGCACAATCAGACATCGCCGAGGCATCGAGAGCGGGTTGGATCCTTGTCGTCGCATGTGGACTCGTGGTTCTTGTCATCGCCCTGATGTCAGGAGGTTCCGAGAAGACGAAGGGGTGAGGAGTGTGAGTTCACCCTGCGCGGGTGATTCCAACGCCGCTGCCGCCGGATAGAGATTATGGGTATCTGATCGTCGTATCCGAGCGGGGAGTGCCATGTGCCAGACACCTAAGGACGCAACACCGGCCACCGTGACGGTGAATCGCGAAGCGGTCACGCGGTACGCCATGGATGACCGGCAAGATTTTGTCGACGCGGATCGTGGCTTGATCGCACCGTTGCCTGGCAATGTTCTCGGCGACGACGGGCATGTGGTCTTCGACCCCGAGGCATTGGCGTACATCGGCGACGACGTTCCGGCGCCGGACACCGTCAATCCCAGTTTGTGGCGCCAGAGTCAGGTAATTCGCCGGGGTGGGCTCTACCAGGTGACGGATCGCCTCTACCAGGTGAGAAACAACGACATCGCAAACCTGACGGTCGTCGAGGGTGATGAAGGCCTGATCATCATCGACTGCATGGCGGGAGTCGAATCAGCGCGCCAGGGCATGAAGATGATTCGCGAGCACGTCAGCGACAAGCCGGTTGCAGCGATCATCTACACGCACACCCATATCGACCACTACGGCGGAGTCAAAGGCATCATCGACGTCGAGGACGTTGCGTCGGGAAAGGTGCCGATCATCGCGCCGGGCACGATCGCATCGTTCGACAAGTTCGCAATCGGCGAGAATGTTGTCGCCGGCAATGCCATGGCGAGGCGGTCGTTCTATGCCTTCGGCGGATTGCTCGACCTCGGTCCGAAAGGGGCGGTCTCGTGCGGGATCGGCGTGCTCAGCACCAAAGGCCCTCAGATCTCGTATATTTCCCCCACCGACGGCATCACCGAAACCGGAACGAAGCGAGAAATTGCGGGTCTGGAGTTCGAATTCCTCTATGCACCCGATACCGAGGCTCCGGAGGAGATGCACATCTGGATCCCCGAACTCGCCGCACTGACGTGTGCGGAGAACGCAAATCATTCACTCCACAACATCCAGACCCTGCGCGGTGCGCGTACCCGCGATGCCCGTAATTTCGCGCGATACCTGGACGAGACTTTGGAACGGTGGGGCGACGACGCGGCGGTTCACTACGGACCGCACACATGGCCGGTGTGGGGCAACGAGAACCTCGTTGGCTTCATCGAATCACAAAGGGATACCTACAAATACATTCACGACCAGGCGCTCCGGCTGGCGAACAAGGGATACACGCCGCTCGAAGCTGCCGAGGTGATCGAGCTACCCGAGGAACTCGGCCGCAAGTGGCACAACCGCGGTTACCACGGAACTCTGCATCATGACGTGCGTGCCGTGTACACCAAGGAGCTGGGAATGTGGGACGGCGATCCGGTGACGCTTCATCCACATCCACCGGTCGAGTCGGCGAAGAGGTTCGTCGATCTCCTTGGCGCGCAGAAGATCCTGGATGAGGGTAAGCGAGCATTCGACGCCGCAGACTACCGGTGGGCGGCAGAGATCCTGCACAAGTTGGTGTTCGCTCAACCGGAGAACACCGAGGCGAAGAACCTTCAGGCTGACGTCTACGAGCAGATGGGGTATCAAGCCGAGGGACCTCAGTGGCGAGGTATCTACCTTTCGGCAGCGTTGGAATTGCGTGAGGGCTCGCAACCCCCGCCGTACATCACTGCGAGCGAAGACAGCGTCCTCGCGATGCCCATCGATATCTTGTTCGACTTCGTAGCAGTGCATCTCATCGGAGGCAAGGCAACTGACGTCGACCTCCACATCGATTTCGTGTTCACCGATCACGACGACGAGACCTGGACGGCCTGGGTCAGGCGCGGCGTCCTCAATGCCCGCCGGGGAGCGGCGTCGAACACGCAACTGACGGTGTCCGGGCCGAAAGCTGCACTGATCGGCGCACTTCTGCAACCGGGCGCGGCTGCGGAACTTGCCAAAGCCGGGAAGATTTCGCTCACCGGAGACGAATCGGCGCTGGAGACATTGGGAGGGCTGCTGGATACCTTCGATCCCAGTTTCAATATCGTCACGCCGTGAGGAAGGGATAGTTTTCGATGTGTACACGCTTGGTCTACTTGGGGCCCAACGACACTGTGATCACTGCTCGATCGATGGATTGGAAGGTCGATCTCGGAACCAATCTCTGGGCATTTCCGCGGGGCATGACGCGCGAGGGTTGCGCGGGTCCGAACTCGATTCAGTGGACGTCGAAATACGGAAGTGTTGTCGCAACGGCCTACGACATGTGCACAACCGATGGGGTCAACGAGGCAGGACTGTCTGCAAATCTCTTGTGGTTGGTCGAGTCCGAGTACCCGGCATACGACGGCTCGACTCCGGGTCTGTCCATCGCAGCGTGGGCGCAGTATGTTCTGGATTGTTTTGCGACAGTTCAGGAAGCAGTCGAGGTCTTGGCAGCGGAACCGTTCACCGTCGTGACTGCTGCTGTTCCCGGTGAAGACCGTCTCGCTACCCTTCACATGTCACTCTCGGACGCCAGGGGAGACAGTGCGATCATCGAATACGTCGGTGGACGCGCGACTATTCATCACAGCCGTGAGTACCAGGTGATGACAAATTCTCCGATCTTCGATCAGCAACTCGCGGTCAACGAGTACTGGAAGCAGATCAACGGGACTGTGATGCTGCCCGGAACGAACCGTGCCGCTGACAGATTCGCCCGCGCGTCGTTCTACGTGGATGCGATACCGCAGACGGACGATCCGCGGTCCGCGTTGGCGTCGACGTTCAGTGTCATTCGCAATGTCTCGGTGCCGCTGGGTATTTCGACTCCAGACGAGCCCAACATCTCGTCGACCCGCTGGCGTACGGTGGTCGATCACAAACGCACGCTCTATTTCTTCGAGTCTGCGATGACCCCGAATACGTTCTGGGTGGATGTGGCGTCGATGGATCTCGGGGAGGGGACGCCCGTCCGCAAGCTCGGGCTGGGCCCGAACGAGAGCACGGTCTACTCCGGAGACTCCACCGACCAGTTCGAACGGGCGGAGGCCTTCACGTTCGCAGGAGCGTAGGGATTCTGGGACCCACGAAAGCCTAATTGTGAAACTTCTTGACATTTCTACTCCGTTCAGATGAAACTTTGTTGCATATTCGGGTTTCGTCAACGGAGGACGGCATGGGCATCACAGTGCAGACACGGAACGATGGTGCGCAGCTCAAACGGCGCAGGGCGCTCGTCGCCGGCTCCGTCGGAAATTTCATCGAGTGGTACGAGTTCGGTGTGTACGGGTTCTTCGCGACGATCATCGCGTCGAACTTCTTCAGCGCCGACGGCTCCGGCGACCTCGAAAGCCTGATCAAGACCTACGCGTCGTTTGCGCTGGCCTTCTTCTTCCGCCCAGTGGGGGCAGCGCTGTTCGGCCGACTCGGTGACCGCATCGGCCGACGCCCCACCTTGGTGATCGTTCTTCTGCTGATGTCGGGTGCGACGACCCTGATCGGTGTGCTCCCCACCTACGAGAGCGTCGGAATTCTGGCACCGCTGCTCTTGACGGTTCTTCGGATCCTCCAGGGACTGTCGGCCGGAGGCGAGTTCGGCGGCGCGGTGTCGGTGATGACCGAGTTCGCGCCCCCGGGACGACGCGGACTGTACGGGTCGTGGCAGTCGTTCACGGTCGCGCTCGGATTGCTCGCCGGTGCCGGAATCGCGGCGCTCCTCGCGACAGTTCTCGACTCCGGTCAGCTCAACGACTGGGGCTGGCGCATCCCGTTCCTCCTTGCACTTCCGATGGGCCTGGTCGCCCTGTGGCTCAGGCTCCGACTCGAAGAAACGCCGTCGTTCGAGCGTGCCCGCGCAGTCCAGTCCGAACCGACAGTTGATGCGGCGACGCCGGTAGCGCAGCCGACCGTCGGCGAGACCGCCAGGGCGATCCTGCTCGGCATCGGTCGGTTGATGGGCTGGTCTGCGGCGGGTTACACGTTCCTCGTCGTGATGCCGACTTATCTTCAGAGTTCACTCAACGCGACATTCCATCAGGCACTGGTTGCTTCGGTACTTGCCAATGCCGGCTTCGCGGTGACGATTCCGCTCGCGGGCGGGCTCAGTGATCGCATCGGGAGACGCGCGGTCATGCTCACCGGCACCGTTTTGATCTTGGTCCTTGCGTTGCCGCTGCTCAACGTCCTGCAGAATGAGCAGACGTCTCTGACCGCCAAGGGATTTGCAGTGTTTGCCGCCGGCGCCGCAGTGGGACTTGTCGCCGGACCCGGACCCGCCATGCTCTCCGAGATGTTCCCCACCTCGGTCCGGTACACCGGATTAGGACTCGCATACTCCCTGTCCAACGCGGTCTTTTCGGGCTGCGCCGGTCTGATAATCACATGGCTGATCAAGGAAACTTCCAATCTCGATATTCCGGCCTACTTCGTGATGGCAACGTGCGCCGTCAGCGCGATCGCTTTGAGTACCTTGCGAGGAAATGCCCACAAGCGGGCACTCGTCGACTGACCGCAGCTTGCCCGAATGCCGAAACGATCCGAGTAAGGAAAATTTCATGAGAGTCATCGGCCTGATGTCCGGTACTTCGTACGACGCTATCGATGCTGCCGCAGCAGATATCCGGATCGACGGGGACACTCTTGTGCTGACCCCACTGGGGATGGTCAGCGAACCATATTCCGGTGAGTTGCGGGCAGCGGTGGCCGCTGCGGTACCGCCTGCGTCCACCACTGTCGGTCAGATCTGCCAACTCGACACCGAGATCGGGCAGGCATTCGCGGCCGTGGCTGCGCGGGCGAACGCGGAACTGTGTGGCGGCAGTGCGGAATTGATCTCTTCACATGGGCAGACGATGTTCCACTGGGTCGAAGGAGCGCAAGTAAAGGGCACTCTCCAACTCGGGCAGCCGGCCTGGATAGCCGAGAAGACCGGATGCACCGTCGTGTCGGACCTGCGCTCTCGCGACGTGGCGACGGGTGGACAGGGTGCACCATTGGTCAGCGCGTTCGACGTATTGTGGCTCAACGGAAGAACTTCGGGTTCCGTCGCGCTCAATCTCGGTGGCATCGCGAACGTCACTGCTCCGGGTGGCGGCGGTACGACGGCAGATGGTCCCGCAGTACCGATTGCCTTCGACACCGGCCCGGCAAATGCGCTGATCGACGCGGCGGTAAGCGAATTCACTGCGGGGGAGCAGTGGTTCGACCTCGGTGGCGCTCTGGGTGCAGCCGGCACGCCGAACGTCGATCTGCTCGCACATCTACTGAGCGAACCGTATTACACGCAGCCCGCTCCCAAGAGCACGGGCAAAGAATTGTTTCATCGGGACTATCTGCTCGCCGCTCTGCGGGGCTACGAGTCGTTGTCTCTGGCAGACATCGTCGCGACTCTGACTGCACTTACGGCCCGGACCGTCGCCGATTCCGTCAAAGCACTCGCGGCCACCGAAGTGGTGGTGTCAGGTGGTGGCACCAAGAACCCGACGTTGATGGCGATGCTCCGTGACGAACTGGGCGACATCGCGCTTGTCTCTTCGGACGAACTCGGAGTCACCTCCGACATCAAGGAAGCATTGGCTTTCGCGGTTCTCGGCTTCCTCACCGCACACGGATTGCCCGGCAGTATTGCTTCGTGCACCGGTGCGCGTCACGCAAGTGTGCTCGGATCTTTGACGCCAGGAAGCCGTGGGCTGCCTAGAATCACATCGGTGCCGTCAGCTCCGAAAACGATGCGAATCGAGGCGTTATGACTTTGGACCGGAGTGCTCCGGCGTCCGTCGACCTGCTTGCTCGTATTCGCGCATCACTGAGCAGCCTCTCACCTGCCGAGCTGCGGATCGCCGAAATCATCGAAGCCGACCCCAGCCTGGCGTCCACACTGACGGTCAACGATCTTGCCGAACGAGCGTCGACAAGCACGGCGACAGTGGTCCGCACAGCCAAAAGGCTCGGATTCGAGGGGTATCCCCAGCTTCGTCTGGCATTGGCGGCCATCAGCGGTTCCGCGTCAAGTGATTCGATTCCACTCGGTGTGGACATCGTTGCCGCCGACTCTGCCAGTGAAGTCATGGCCAAACTCGCCGAGTTCGAATCCGAACAACTCAAGGGCACAGCACAATTGACTGACCCTGTTGCACTCGAAGAAGTGGTGTCGCGGATTCGATCCGCCCGCCGGGTCGAGGTGTACGGCATCGGCGCGTCAGGCATCGTCGCGCAAGACCTCACGTTGAAGCTCTCGCGTATCGACGTCAACTGCCGGGTTCATCTCGACCGAGACGCGGCGATGGTCAGCGCCAGTTTGCTCGGACCGGACGACATAGCAGTGGGAATCTCGCATTCCGGCGAGACTTCTGATGTGGTCGAACCGCTTGCCCTTGCCCGTCGTACCGGGGCGTCGACGGCCGCGATCACCGGCGGGGCGCGGTCGACGCTCGCTGTGCAGTCACACCACGTTCTACTCACTGCCGGTAGAGAATTCGGTTTCCGGTCGGCAGCGATGGCAAGCCGCACCGGCCAGCTGTTGGTAGTCGACACAATTTTTGCGATGGTCGCGCACTCGCTGCCGAGCGCCCTGTCTGCGCTGCAACGCAGTCATGATGCCATTGCTTCGAAGCGTCACTGACGAGGAGTCGTCGCTGTGATTACTGACGAGGAGTCGTCGTAGTGAAATTTGATCGAGGAGGACTCGCCACAATGCAATTGGACATGCTGTCTACCGAGAGACCGAACCCTCTCACCCGCGATCTCGACGTCATGTCGGTGTCGGATCTGCTGACGGTGATGAACCAGCAGGACGCAATCGTGGCCGACGCGGTCGCGGCGGTGTTACCGGCCATCGAAGCCGCAGTCGATTCGATCGTCACCGCTCGGGCACAAGGTGGTCGGCTGATCTACCTGGGAGCTGGGACCAGTGGGCGTCTGGGAGTGCTCGACGCGGTGGAATGCCCTCCGACTTTCGGGACCGATCCAGGCGAGGTGATCGGAATCATCGCCGGTGGCCCGGGAGCGTTTCTGAACGCCGTCGAGGGAGCAGAGGACGATCCGCGAGCGGCTGGGGCCGACCTCGACGCAATCTCGTTGAACGCCACGGACGTCGTGGTGGGTCTGGCGGCGAGTGGTCGTACTCCGTATGTCATCGGGGGACTTGATCATGCCCGCGCACTCGGCGCCGCAACAGTGGCAGTCTCGTGCAACCGAAATGCGGCAATGAGTTCGCACGCCGGAGTGGCCATCGAAGTGGAGACCGGCCCCGAGATCCTCACCGGATCGACGAGGCTCAAGGCCGGGACTGCACAGAAGATGGTGTGCAACATGCTTTCGACGGCAAGCATGGTCCGTTCCGGCAAGGCGTTTCACAACCTGATGGTCGATCTTCGGCCTACCAACGCCAAACTGGTCGATCGTGCAAACCGGATCGTCGCGGCAGCCACCGGAGTGGATACCGAGATCGCTTCGGAGACCATCGAGAATGCCGACGGTCATGTGAAGGCAGCGGTCGTCATGTTGTTGGCCGAATGCGACTTCGCCGAAGCAACCGAATTGTTGGATCGCGCTTCGGGTTCCGTACGCGAGGCCATCGTCGGAGCCGGCAAGAGCAGAGAGGAAGCCTGAATGGAAATCGTCATAGTTCCCAGTCCGGAAGACGGCGGGCGAATCGCTGCCGACATCGTTTGCGGCGCAATCGAAAAAGGAGCGCGGACGCTCGGCCTCGCGACGGGATCGTCACCGCTGCACACGTATCGGGAGCTGATCAAGCGGCATCGAGAATCGGGAGTGTCGTTCGCGGCGATGAGCGCGTATCTTCTCGACGAGTACGTAGGTCTCACGCCCGATCAGCCGCAGTCCTACGCGCACACTATCCGCACGGAACTCGTCGATCATCTCGACATCGACAATGCGCGAGTGTTCAGCCCCGACGGGGGAGCCGCGGATCCCAGTGAAGCTGCACGGCGTTACGACGCTGCCATCGTCGACAACGGTCCCATCGACGTGCAGATTCTCGGCATCGGTCTCAACGGGCACATCGGCTTCAACGAGCCGTCCTCCTCACTCACATCGCGTACCCGAGTGAAGACCTTGACCGAGAGGACCCGCGCCGACAACGCGCGGTTCTTCGCAGACCCAGCCGATGTGCCGCATCACGTGATCACGCAGGGTCTCGGAACCATCAGTGATGCAAAGCATCTTGTGCTGATTGCGGAGGGGGCGCGCAAAGCCCCCGCGGTCCGGGCTGCGATTGAAGGTCCGGTGTCGGCGTTCTGCCCGGCATCGGTACTTCAGTTGCATCCGCACGTGACAGTCGTCGTCGACGAGGCAGCGGCCGGTGAACTCCAACTGGCGGACTTCTACCGCTACACAACCGAGCACAAGCCGGCCGAGCAGGGTTACTGAAAAGCGGGTTACTGAAAAGCGGGTTTTTGAAAAGCGGACTTGATCTCCAGCGCAGTTGAGGTCCTAGCCTCGGGGCATGATCAACGCTAGAGGTTCAGCGGTATCCCCGCCGGCGGCGCCCCGGATTTTCTCACCACCGCTCAGGGTCGCGATCGTCGGAGCGGGGCCGGCGGGAATCCACGCTGCCGGCGCTCTCGCTGAACTGGCTCCTGGTACCAAGATAGACATGTTCGAGCGTCTGCCGACGCCGTACGGACTCGTGCGCTACGGTCTCGCCCCAGGGCACGCCGAGTCCGAAAAGTTCGTCGATTCTCTGCACACCGTGCTGGTCGCCAGTGACTTCCGGCTGTTCTGCAACGTAGAGATCGGAAAGGACCTTTCCGTCGAGGACCTACGTTCTTCCTACGACGCGGTGATCATTGCAACCGGTGCGCCGCGGGATGCACTACTCGACATTCCAGGCGTCGAGCTTCCCGGTTCATTCGGGGCCGCCGATTTTGTCGGTTGGTACAACGATCACCCCGACGCCCCCCAACATTGGCCCCTGCACGCCGAGTCGGTGGCAGTGGTCGGCGGCGGCAATGTCGCGCTCGATGTCACGCGGATGCTCCTCGTAGAGGCGCAATCGCTGCAGGCCGCGGACGTCTCCGACGAAGTTCGGGAAGGGATCGCCGGCAGTCGCGTTCGTGAAGTACACATCTTTGTCCGGCGCGGACCCGCCGACGCTCGCTTCTCCCCGAACGAGTTGCGCGCTCTCGGTGAACTACCCGGCGTAGATGTTGTCGTCGATGCTGCCGATGTCGCGCCGGACCGGCATATCGAGCGGATGACAAAACAGTTGGTGCACGCCCGACTGGCAGTCGAGACACTCCGTGGTTTCGCGGACACTGCACCTGCCGACCGAACTGCCCAGCGTCGAGTTCACCTGCACTTCTACCGACAGCCCGTGGAGATTCTCGGTAACGGGAAAGTCGAGGCACTCCGCGTCGAGCGGACTGACCCCGACGGCTACGGTCACGTCACCGCTTCGGGTGTCTGTACCGACTATCCGGTTCAAGCTGTGTACCGGGCAATCGGATTCCTCGGCACGCCACTTGCCGGGGTGCCCTTCGATCACGGGCGCGGCATAGTTTCGCACCGGAGCGGCGCGGTGGTCGACGAGAGCGGTCTACCGATCGCGGGCTTGTTCGTGACCGGTTGGATGAAGCGCGGTGCCGCGGGGCTGATCGGTGCGGCGCGGCCAGACGCCCGCCAAACAGTCGAAACGATGCTGCGCCAACTTGATTCGTTCGGCGGGCGCCGAGCAGATCGCAGCCGGATCGAGGAGGTCCTCGCGGCCGGCGATCTGTTTCCCGTCGATTGGGAAGGATGGCTTCGTATCGATGCCGCCGAAAAGGACCTCGGTGTCGAGCACGGACGTCCACGCGTCAAGATCGGTGACCGCGAAGAACTCGTTCGTATCGGCACGAAGTCGGCAGTTCACGCCGAATAGATTCGCTGGGGTCAGAGGTACCGCCGGGGTTACGCTGAAATGAGTCGCCTCGATTCATCGTGCTCGAGGTGCGGAGCAGAACTCATGAATGAACGTGGTGCGCAGGCCAGTGACGCGACAGTCGCGAGCGGGCCCCTGACCGAACGGGGCACCGTCACCGAGTTGCGCCTGTCCGCACTGCCAGTAGTACGCGGCGAATCGAACGATGCCGACGGTCTCGGGCGCCTGGTCGGGGACTGGGAGGCGGGACGAACGCCGTCCGACCTGAGTGAATATCTGCCCGATCCAGCCAAGATTCGTCGGGGCGCGCTGATCGAACTGGTCGGAATCGACATGGAGTACCGCTGGCTGAAGAATGACGGTCCGAAACGACTCACGGAGTATTGCGCCGAGTACCCGGAATTGCTCGAAGAGCCACTACCGGCCGAGCTTCTGTACGAGGAGTTCCGGCTGCGGAAGCAGGGCGGGGAGGATGTCGTAGCGGCCGAGTACCTCAGCGAGTTCCCTTTGCAGGCAGAGGGTTTCGAGCGGTTGTTCGACCGTGATTCGATGGCCGGCCGCGAAGACGTGATGATGTTGGGGCTCTCGGGTTTCGACGAGTTCGAGATCGGGCAGCGCCTCGATGATTTCGAACTGGTGTTGGAACTCGGGCACGGTGCATTCGCCCGAGTGTTCCTGGCACGGCAACTGTCGATGCAGCGGTGGGTTGCGTTGAAAATCTCGCGCAACGTCGGGGTCGAGCCGCAGACTCTCGCCCAACTCGACCATCCCAACATCGTTCGTGTCTTCGATCAACGGCTGCTCGAGGAACGCGCACTGCGAGTTCTGTTCATGGAATACGTGCCAGGCGGGACCTTGCTCGACGTGGTCAAACTTGTCCGCGTGACACCGCAGGCTCAGCGGTCCGGACAACTACTTCTCGACGCCATCGATCAGACTCTGGCGAAGAAGGGGGAGATGAAACCGAGCGAGACGAGTTTACGGAGCGAGATCGCAGCGATGTCGTGGCCGGAGACCGTGGCCTGGATGGGAATGAGACTGGCCGACGCCCTCGAGTACGCGCGTGAGCACGGCGTACTACATCGGGACATCAAGCCGGCGAACGTACTTCTCAGTGTCGAAGGCATTCCCAAACTCGCCGATTTCAACGTCAGTTCGAGCGAGGAGGTTTCGACCGAGGATGCTGCCTGCTTTGTTGGAGGCTCGCTTGCCTACATGTCTCCAGAGCAGTTGGAGGCCTGTGCCGTGGGGGCTCCCGGCACACTCGACACCCGTAGCGACATCTATGCACTCGGCGTGATGCTGTGGGAACTCCTAACCGGGAGTAGGCCTTTCGCGGACGACGGCACGGGGGAGAACCCACCGTCGCCCAAGAAGGCGCTCGAGGCACGTCGGCGTGGGGTGGATCCCGCGGCCGAGGCCCGGTTACCGGACGACTGTCCGCCGGCGCTGCGCCGAGTGCTGGTGAAGTCTCTTTCGCCCGAGAGGGACGGAAGGTGGTCTGGCGGACGAAAGCTTGCCCGACAGTTCGCACTGTGCCTGGACCGGTCTGCCCGGAACCTGGTGGACCCGCCGGAAGGGAGCCCGCGTTCGACGTTGTGGAAATGGGCACTGCCGATTCTTCTGGCCGCGATCGGAATTCCGAATCTCCTGGCGGCAGGCTACAACTACTACTACAACAAGATGCTGATCATCTCGGGACTCTCGCCCCAGGCTCAGCAGCACCTCGAGCAGGTTCATCTGGTCATCGGGGTGGCCGCGTTCTCGCTCGGTGCCGCGGCGATCCTGTATTGGTGCCGGCTTGCGCTCACTGTGCCTCACGGACTGCGTCACGGTCAGACGTACAACGCGGAGGTCTTGAACAAAGCGCGTACCGCGACGCTGAACGTCGGACACCGCGCGGTGGTGATCGCATTCGGTCTGTGGGTCCTGGCCGGTATCGCATATCCAGTTGCGTTGCAGATTGCCGCCGGAGGTATTCCGCAACGAGCATACGTGCACCTGATGTCGTCGCTGGCAGTGTGCGGCGCCGTCGCAGTCGCGTATCCGTTCTTCATCCTGACGTACTACTCGGTTCGATGTCTGTATCCGATCTTGTTGTCACACGGCGAGTTACGAAGCGACGACGGACGCGATATTCGCTCGTTGGGTCGGAGCAGCACGCGTTACCTCGCAGTCGCGGCGTCGGTTCCACTGGTGGGAATCGCGGGACTCAGTTTTGTCGGTTCCGGGGCAGGGGAGGAACTCAACGCAACCGTCCGTGCGCTGTGTCTGGGCGGGATCGCGGGCTTCATCGTTGTGTATCAACTGTTTCGACGGATCGAAAGTGATCTTCGAGCACTGCTGCGCGTTGTGTCTCTCGAGGTGTCGGCGTCTCCGTAATTGCCTGACAACCGCACCCGGGTTGGCCTATTTGGCAGTGCTCTTGCGCGGTCGGCTGCGACGAACTGCTTTGGTGGGCGGCGGAGACTTCTCTTCTGATTCTTCCTGAGGGTCGTCGCGCCAGTGAATCTCGATTTCTATCTCGACCTCGTTGCCGTCGACTTCGATCTCGAGTTCCCACCGAACCTGTTCCGGAACACTGATTTCGATCGAGTCCCCACCCGACCCCAGTTCCACTTCCGATCCACTGGCGAGGGCCTGGCCGAGGGCGATGAGTCGGTCGGCGACTTCCTGCCGTGAGAGTTGTGACTTCCTCTTGATCTCCAATTTGGGCACGATCACTCCTGACCTCGGCGGATTCTCCCCTTCACCGTAGTTGGAACAAACGGAAGATTGTTACCTTTGGACGATGTCGACCCGCTACCACGTCACCTCCGCCTTGAACCGTGCGTCGATCCAGCGGTATGGATTGGACTGGCGCCGAATGGGCTCAGCTCGCGGAATCGCAGGAAGTCTACGAGCAGAGCAGGAGGGATGCTTCCTCGCCAGCGACGAGGGCGAACGGGACTGGTTTGTCAGAATGAACAACACCGGCGGCGCGGTTGACGTATGGGAAGTCGACGGTATCGACGCTGCATCTCTTGTTCAGTCGCCGGAGGGGCACTACTACTTCCCCGGCGTCATCGCCGCCGCTGAACTGCGACTGGCGCAACAAGACCTACCCCCAGTTCATCTCCCATGATTCCCGGGCCCGTTCGTCCTGTTCGGAGCGCTGACGAATCGGTCGGCAAATCCGCGTAGGCGAGGATTTTCGCGAAAGTCTGGGTTCAGTCCAGAAGATTGCGCAATAGTGGAAAGGTGCCTTCGACGCCGGATTATGCAGCCCAACTGCGTAACGCTGAGCTTCGCGTGACTCGTCCCAGAGTCACGGTGCTCGAGGTTGTGCATGCACGCCCACACGCAGCCACCGAGACTGTCTTCGATGCTGTGCGGGCTGTTCTGCCAGGGGTGTCGCGGCAGGCGGTCTACGACGTGTTGCACGCTCTCACCGACGCCGGGCTGATCAGGCGGATCCAACCGTCCGGATCGGTGGCGCTGTACGAGTCTCGCGTCGGTGACAACCACCATCACGTCGTCTGCCGGTCCTGCGGGGTCGTTGCAGATGTCGACTGTGCAGTCGGAGAGGCACCGTGCTTGACGCCGTCGGCGCACAACGGCTTCGTCCTCGATGAAGCCGAGGTCATCTACTGGGGCCTGTGTGCCGACTGTTCGACAACTCAGAGTTTGCGATCACACCCGTGATCGAAGTCCGTTCTACTCGCTCATGGAGGGATTACCGTGTCCGATAGTTGCCCGGTTGCTCACGATGGAAACACCGCGAGCACCAGCGAAAGTGAAAACCCCGCGATCCCGTCTCCGACACCGACCGGGAATCGTCCGAGAACCAACCGGGACTGGTGGCCGAATCAGCCGGATCTCTCTGTCTTGCATTCACATTCGTCGAAGTCGAATCCCATGGGTGCCGACTTCGACTACGCCCAGGAATTCGCCAAACTCGATGTCGAGGCGCTCAAGCGCGACGTCATCGCGCTGATGACGGCGTCGCAGGATTGGTGGCCGGCCGACTACGGACACTACGGCGGACTCTTCGTGCGTATGAGCTGGCATGCTGCCGGCACCTATCGCATCGCAGACGGCCGCGGCGGTGGCGGTCAGGGCGCTCAGCGTTTCGCCCCGCTCAACAGTTGGCCGGACAACGCCAGCCTCGACAAGGCACGTCGCCTGCTCTGGCCGGTCAAGCAGAAGTATGGAAAGCAGGTTTCCTGGGCCGACCTGCTGGTGTTCGCAGGCAACTGCGCTCTGGAGTCGATGGGGTTCAAGACCTTCGGCTTCGGCTTCGGCCGAGAAGACATCTGGGAGCCCGAGGAGATCTACTGGGGTCCTGAGGACACCTGGCTCGGCGACGAGCGCTACAGCGGAGACCGTGAGCTGTCCGGACCGCTCGGCGCAGTTCAGATGGGCCTGATCTACGTCAATCCCGAAGGACCCAACGGACAACCGGACCCGGTAGCGGCCGCCCGCGACATCCGAGAAACCTTCGCTCGCATGGCGATGAACGACGTGGAAACGGCCGCGCTGATCGCCGGCGGCCACACCTTCGGCAAGACACACGGTGCCGGTCCGGCCGACCTCGTCGGACCCGAACCGGAAGGCGCACCCGTCGAGCAACAGGGACTGGGCTGGAAGAGCGCCTTCGGTACGGGCGTGGGTAAGGACGCGATCACCAGTGGTCTCGAGGTCGTGTGGACTCCCACTCCGACGAAGTGGGACAACACTTTCCTGGAGATTCTGTACGGATACGACTGGGAGCTGACCAAGAGCCCGGCGGGTGCGTGGCAGTGGATCCCGAAGGATGGCGCGGGGGCCGGCACGATCCCGGATCCGTTCGATTCGACGGCCGGACGTACTCCGACGATGCTGACCACCGACCTCTCCCTACGCCTGGATCCGACGTACGAGAAAATCACACGGCGTTGGCTCGATCATCCCGAAGAATTCGCTGAAGAGTTCGCCAAGGCTTGGTACAAGCTCCTGCATCGCGACATGGGACCGGTCACGCGTTACCTGGGACCGTGGGTTCCCGAACCGCAGTTGTGGCAGGACCCCGTTCCCTCGGCCGATGATCAACTGATCGGGGACGCGGACATCGCGATCCTCAAGAGTCGACTTCTCGATTCCGGGCTGTCCGTCTCACAGTTGGTGTCGACCGCGTGGGCGTCGGCCGCGAGCTTCCGCAGCACTGACATGCGCGGCGGCGCCAACGGTGCTCGAATTCGCCTGGAGCCGCAGAAGAACTGGGAAGTCAACGAGCCCGCAGCCCTCTCCGCGGTGCTTCAGACCATCGAGCGAGTTCAGCAGGAATTCAACCAGGCTGGTGGAGCCAAGGTTTCACTTGCCGACCTGATCGTTCTGGGTGGTACAGCGGCAGTCGAGCAGGCCGCGAAGAACGCCGGACAAGACATCACGGTCTCGTTCACGCCGGGACGTACGGATGCGACTCAGGAGCAGACAGACGTCGACTCGTTCGAGGTACTCGAACCCCGGGCCGACGGATTCCGGAACTACCTCAAGGGAGGGGAGAAGATTCCGGCAGAGATTCTGTTGGTCGACCGCGCGTACATGCTGTCGCTGACCCCGCCCGAGGTGACAGTTCTGGTCGGCGGACTTCGCGCACTGAACGCGAACTTCGGCAAGACCGGCCACGGGGTGTTCACCGACCGTCCCGAGACGTTGACCAACGATTTCTTCGTCAACCTTCTCGACATGGGTACCGAGTGGAAGCCGTCGAAGACGGATGAGAACGTCTACGACGGGGTTGATCGGGCGACTGGAGATCCGAAGTACACGGCAACTGCGGTCGACCTTGTTTTCGGATCGAATTCGCAACTGCGCGCACTCTCCGAGGTGTACGCCAGCGAAGACGCGAAGCAGAAGTTCGCCGAGGACTTCGCTGCCGCCTGGACCAAGGTGATGGACCTCGACAGGTTCGACGTCAACTGATTCAGCAGATTAGCCGACGGCGCCCCGCGAGCTCTGTTCTCGCGGGGCGCCGCCGTTTCCCGCACGATAGCGTGGTCATGTGGCCGATCAATTTGCGCTGGTACCAGCGGTGTACGTGATGTTTCGTCGAAGCAACCCGGCGCAACGGCCGGAGGTGCTGTTGCAGTTGCGTGAGGGCACCGGTTTCATGGACGGATACTGGGCTCACGCTGCTGCGGGACACGTCGAACTGGGGGAGTCGGCACTCGATGCGGCTGTCAGGGAGGCCGCGGAAGAACTTGGCGTGGAGCTGCTTTCCTCGGAACTGAAGCCACTCACCGTGTTGCATCGCCGACATGCGGAAGGGGTCGACCCGGTGGATCATCGAGTGGACTTCTTCTACGAATGCCGCACGTGGTCGGGTGAACCACGCCGGATGGAGCCGTTGAAATCTGCAGATCTGCGGTGGTGGCCGGTTGACGAACTCCCGGAGAAGTTGGTCGACCACGAGCGTTTCGTGATCGAAGCCCACCACGCCGGTCAGCTCGCACCCATCCACAGTTACGGCTTCTGACCGAGCGAGGATCCAATTCAGGCTTCGCTCGCAACGATGACCGGGCAGTGAGCTTTTCGAATCATTGCACTGCTCGTGGTGCCGAGAGCGGTGTCGTCGAACGCACCTCGGCCGCGCCGGCCCACGACGAGAAGCCTTGCTTCGGTGGAGAGTTGTTCCAGAATGGCAACCGAGGGGCCGTCGAACTCGATCTGTCGGATGGTGACGCCGGGGTAGAGCGTGGCCCAACCTGACAGTTGCCACGTCAGCGGCGTCGAATGCTGGGGCGCGTGCCCGACTTCGAAGTTTCGACTCAGCTCGGCCTCCGGCGGGGCAGCGTGCACGACGACCAGTTCGGTGCTCGCCGCCTCGGCTTCCTTGAATGCAATGGCCAAAGCGCTTTCGCTGTAGGCGCTTCCGTCCAAACCGACGACAACGGGAAGATCAGCCGTAGCCTGGCTTTCACACGAAGTTCCGACTGTTGCGAATGAACATGCCGGGGCGGGTGCAGTGAGATCGTCCTGTGGTGTGACGATCAACGGGTTGACGATCAAGGCAGCCTCGGACGTCAACGCGGTGAGGATTGCGGTGTTCTCCCCGGAGATCAGATCGGTCCGGATCCGAAGATCTGGCGACACCGACTCTGCGATCTGAATGGCTTCCGTGAACAGGCCGGTCGGTGATGCCGAGGTATTCGGATCGCCGGTGTTCGGATCTGCGGAGTTCGGAGCTACGAAAACTATTCGCATCCAGAGACTGTGGCGATGCGCGAACTCGGCCGCCCACGTGATCACGTCGGTGCGCAGCGGGGATCCATCGATGCACACGACGACGGCTCCGTCTGCGGACCACTCCGAGGTGAAGACGTCAGTCGAAAGTTGGGAGGTCATTCCGAGCTCCTCGCGTTATGTCTGTCGAAGGTTCTGCTGAATGCGAACTGGCTTGCAGGACAGTGCCGAACAGCAATCCTGCAACTACTATCGAGCAAGCGGCAGTTGTCAGTGGCAACCACACGAGCGTCGTGACTGCGAACATGAGGAAGAGCAACGGCATCAGGAGATGGCCGGGTTTCGCTCGGCGTTCAACCTGCTGACTTTCTGCCCAAGCTCGATACTTCGTGCCGTCATTCATGTCGTTTCACCTCTGTGCTTACCGTGGAAACCGGCTTGTGACCAAGCAGTCCGACGTGCGCCTCGTCGCGCATCCTCTCGACCATGTGGGGGTAGTGCAGTTCGAATGCAGGCCGCTCACTGCGGATTCGGGGGAGTTCGGTGAAGTTGTGTCGTGGTGGCGGGCAGGACGTCGCCCATTCGAGTGAGTTTCCGAATCCCCAGGGATCGTCGACCGTCACGATCCGTCCGTACCGATAGCTCTTGAAAACGTTCCAGATGAACGGAATCGTCGAGGCTCCGAGCACAAACGCGCCGACGGTCGAGATCGTGTTGAGAAGAGTGAAATTGTCCGATGGCAGGTAATCCGCGTACCGCCGAGGCATACCCTGAGCGCCGAGCCAATGCTGGACGAGAAATGTCGCGTGAAAGCCGATCAGAGTCAACCAGAAATGGATCTTGGCGAGCTTCTCGTCCAACATCCGGCCGGTCATTTTCGGGAACCAGAAATAGATTCCGGCGTATGTCGCGAACGCGATTGTTCCGAAGAGGACGTAGTGGAAATGCGCGACAACAAAGTACGAGTCGGTGACATGAAAGTCCAGGGGCGGGCTTGCGAGAATTACGCCGGAGAGTCCGCCGAACAGGAATGTGACCAGGAAGCCGACGGAGAACAGCATCGGCGACTCGAAAGTCAACTGCCCCTTCCACATCGTGCCGATCCAGTTGAAGAACTTGACTCCGGTGGGAACTGCGATCAAGAAGGTCATGAACGAGAAGTAGGGGAGGAGAACGGCGCCGGTTGCGTACATGTGGTGCGCCCACACAGCGATCGACAGAGCTGCAATTCCCAGTGTTGCGTAGACCAATCCGGTGTATCCGAAGATCGGCTTGCGGCTGAAGACAGGGAAGATCTCGGAGACTATGCCAAAGAACGGAAGCGCCAGAATGTAGACCTCGGGATGGCCGAAGAACCAGAACAGGTGCTGCCACAACATGACTCCACCTGTCGCGGGGTCGAACAAATGCGCTCCCAGGTGCCGGTCCACCCACAGCCCGATCAAGGCAGCAGCGAGCAGCGGAAAAACGAGGAGGATCAGCATGCTGGCGACCAGCGCATTCCACGTGAAGATCGGCATGCGGAACATCGTCATCCCGGGGGCCCGCAGGCAGACGATCGTCGAAACGATGTTGACTGCGCCGAGGATGGTGCCGACGCCGCCGAGAGTAAGCCCGATGATCCACAGGTCGGCACCCATACCGGGGGAGTGGAGTTCGCTGGTGAGTGGCACGTAAGCGGTCCAGCCGAAATCTGCTGCACCACCGGGTGTTACGAACCCGGCGGAGGCGATCAGGCCGCCGAAGAGATACAACCAGTAGCTGAACGCATTGAGCCGCGGGAAACACACGTCCGGCGAGCCGATCTGCAGCGGCATGAGGTAGTTGGCGAATCCGAAGAAGACCGGGGTCGCGTACAGCAAGAGCATGATCGTGCCGTGCATGGTGAACAGCTGGTTGTACTGCTCGTTTGACAGGAATTGCATTCCCGGGACAGTCAATTCCATGCGCATGAGCAGCGCCATCAGTCCGCCGATCAGGAAGAAGGCAAACGATGTCACGATGTACATCAGCCCGATCATCTTGTGATCGGTGGTCCTCAGGATCTCGACCAGTTTCGAACCCTTCGGAGCGGTCCGGGGAATTGCGCCGAGGTGGATATCGACCTCGTCGACCGGCCGGGGCGCGAGATCAACCACGACGGCCGCCTGTGTGCATCGACGTGACGAAATACCGAGAATTATTGGGACTGTGGAACATAAACGCAATGATCGCGGCGGCCACGACCTCGGACGAGGGGAAAAGGTCCCGAGGATCGGACAGGGCGGCATGGCGTAGATCACGTGGTCCGGTACGGTCGAAAGACAGTTGTCCTTGCGGATGGAAGCGAGTTGTCATGGCATGTCGTATCAGTGAATTGGTGCTCGGTTGCCGGGATCCTGAGGTTCTGGGGCGGTTCTGGTGCGAGGTCCTGGACTTCGTCGTGCTCGATCGAATGCACGACGGTTCTCTGGAGATCGGCCCGCGCGAAGGGTTCGGCGGTCCGCAGCCGACGATCATCCTCAGTCGCAGAGACGAACCGGAGAAGGGTAAGCCCCGCCTGCATATCGACGTCAACGCCACCGACCGCGATCAGGAAGCCGAACTGGAACGCCTATTGGGCCTTGGTGCGCGGCCGGCCGACATCGGCCAGACGGGGCAGGAACAATGGCATGTCCTGGCCGATCCAGAAGGTAACGAGTTCTGCCTGCTCAAGGCCCAACTGGATCCGCTCTGACGCTCAACCGTGCTGGATTGACAACGGACTTCGCCTGGGGCTCAGCGGAACTCGCCACACCAATTCGGTGACGCCGTTCTCGCTGGTGATGTTGCTCGAGCCGCCGCACTGACGAGCGCGGGTCGCCAGGTTGTCGAGACCGTGGATTCTGGTTGCCTGGTCGATTCCCACACCGTCGTCGACGATGCTGATGACAAGATCTTCCGTTGCCCGGATGGTGACGTCGATGGCGTTGGCATGGGCGTGCCGCAGAGCATTGCTCAACCCTTCGCGCACAACGGCTTCGGCGTGCGGGGCGAGTCGAGCCGGGACGGAACTGTCGATGGTCCCCTCGAAAGTGACGCTGGGAGTGATCGACGAGTGACCGGACAGACCGTTGACGGCGTCGAGTAATCGGCGTCGCAGGCTTGTGGGAGTCGACATCTCGCTCGTGTGGAGGTCGAAGACTGCGGTGCGGATTTCGCGGACCGTTCGATCGAGTTGATCAACGGAGTTGTCCAACACCGTGCGAATGGTTTCCTCGTCGCCGGGACGTTGCAATGCCCCCTGCAAACTCAATCCGGTGGCGAACAACTGCTGAATGACGTGGTCGTGAAGATCACGCGCGATTCGGTCTCGATCTTCGAGGACGTCGACCAGTCGCTCTTTTCGTTGCTGTTCGGCGAATTCGACAGTGACAGCGGCGATGTCGGCCATTGCCGTCAGCTGCTCGATCTCATCGACGCCCCACGGACGATCGCTGCGGCGTGATGCGAAGAGGACGCCGCCGCCGAACGAGGTTCCCGACAATGGGAGTGCGACGACGGATTCCTCGCTGGAAACATGCAGTGCCGGAACAGCACTGGCGCTGGGGGCGGAAATCGTTCGCCGGCTGCGGGCAGCTTCGTCGATCACGGTTCCGGAAAGATCGAGAACTGTGCCGTCCGAGGCGGTCGTCCCGCGAGTCCGGGATTCTGCGACGTGAACACCCGGCCCTTCGCCGAGGTCGTAGCGAACTATGCACACCAGATTGCCGTCGGTGAGACGGCGCGTCGTGCGAACCAGTTCGGCCAGTGTCTCGTCGCGAGATCCTCCACTGAGCAGGCGTGCGTTTACGGCGGCGACGGCCTTGAGCCACGCTTCCCGCGTTTGGGATTCCTCGAACAGACGCGCATTGTCGATGGCGATGCTCGCAGCGTTTGCCAGAATCTGGAGTACGGCCTCGTCACGGTCGTCGAATGCAGTCCGTTCCGAGCTGTCCGCGAGGTAGATGCTGCCGAACACCTCGCCCCTGACGAAGATCGGAACACCGAGAAACGTGTCCATCGGTGGGTGATTGGTTGGAAACCCCGCCGAGGACGGGTGTGAGGCGATTCGGTCGGTTCGAACCGGACAAGGTTCTTGAACGACCAGGCCCAGCAGTCCGTGACCTTCGGGAAGATGCCCGATCTTGGCAACCTGCCCCTGATTCAAACCGGAATGGATGAAGCGGGACAAGCGGCCGTCGGGAGACTTCACGCCGAGCGCACCGTAGTCCGCTTCGAGCACATGTCTTGCGACATCGACTATCTGTTGCAGCGTTTCGTCGAGTTGGAGGGTGGACCCGACGGTCAGTACGGCACTGAGCAGCTTGGGAATTGCAGTCGGGTTGAGGGCAGTCAGCTCTGCGCTTCCGGCGATGTCGCCGAAAAGGCTGAGCATGAGCGCGTCGCGGCTACCTGGCATGGTGTGTGCCTGTAGTGGCGGAGAATGGTGAACCGGACGGCGTCAGCAGGTGAGTGGTCGCCTGGCCCGAAGGATCCGGGTGAGCAGTGCCCGCACGAAGCTTTGTCGCCAGAACTGCAGCCTGAGTTCGACGTTCGAGACCTAATTTTTCGAGGATGCGTGAGACATAGTTCTTGACTGTTTTCTCCGAAAGTTCCGCGTGCGTGCTGATCTCTCGATTGCTCAGCCCCTTGCCGATCAACTCGAAGATCAACAGTTCCTGATCGGTCAACAGTGCTGCCGCAGTGCCCGACTCCTGCTCGGATCGGATGCGCCGGACCAAACCGATCACCGCCTGAGTGTTCAACAGCGATTTGCCGGTGGCGACCGTACGGATCGCGGATACCAGGTCGTGGCCGCGGATGTTCTTGAGGACGAATCCGCGTGCGCCGGCGATCAGGGCGTCGAGTAGGGCGTCGTCGTCGGAGTACGACGTGAGCATCAACGTGGCCGCTTCCGGACAGGTCGACGCCAGTTCCCGGCACAGTTCCACACCGTTGCCGTCGGGAAGTCTGACGTCCATGACGACCACGTCGGGTCGGCATTCGGGTATTCCGTCCGAAGCTTCGCGAACACACGACGCCTCGCCCACAACGTTGAATCCCGATACCTGATTCAACAGGTCTGCCAATCCACGACGGACGATCTCGTGGTCGTCGACCAGATAGATGCCGATCGTCACGGTGGTCACCTCTTCCAGCTCGCGCCTGCCATCGATGTTACCGGACGGTAATGTACTGGCAAGGACGGGTTGTTCGTCAAACGGTCGACAAAAAACCCGCGTCGAACGGTGCGAGACCGAGTGTCGATTGCACAGAGTCAAAGGTCCCGATCGCGACGAGATATGGATCACCGAGGTACGGCTAGGCGATCAGTGTGAAGTGAATGTGATTGCGCCGGTGCCGTTTCGATCGTTTCAGTCCGTAGGCGCGAGTTCGACCGAAACGTAAACTCCCTTGCCTTTTCGATGTGCGAGGGCTTCGCCAGGACGATCGATACCGTCCAGTTGGAGAACGATGGGGCCTTGTTCCGGATAGAAATTGCGCCACCAGCTTTTCTTGTCCGGCATGGCAACTCCGATCGTCACATGGTCGCCTTTTCTTTTGTAGGACACGGGCGCGCTGAAGGTACGTCCCGATTTGCGGCCGACGTAGGTGATGACGGTCATTGAACGGCCGAGTAATTTGCCCACGATCGGAGCGCCGATCAGTGGTTGGACCACTACGTTGACGGCGGCGGATACATGTTGGAAAGTGTTCACAAGAAGCCCTTTCGCTTCGGATGCTGCACGGATTCGAACGCTGCACGGAAATGGTGCGTGCTGTAGTTCTATCCTGCTCGACGGTGATTGTCGTGTGGCAGAAATTGGTACAAACCGGTGCGCCGAAGCGAGTAGCGTGGGGGTACGTCGAGGGTCATTCGTATATGCGCGGTCAAGCCATGTCGTCCTCGACGCCAACCCGGTCTGTGGTCGAACGGCCGAGAACTGGAGCGCCTGTATGGCGTCGAACCCGTCCGATGTGTCGAATGCACCAGGGCAAGCCGAGTCGACAGACGCGGATCAGAAAACGCCGTCCATCTGCCCTGCGTGTCAGCACAGTATGGAATCCCACGATCCGCTCGGCGTTCGGTTCTGCGCAGTGACAGCCGACCGCGGTCTCGATCGAAAGTGCATCTGCGCTGCCGATCGTGAGGAGATGCAGCACTATTCGCGATACTGAGCTTTCGGGCTGAACAGCGCCCGAGATCCTTCAATTCGCAACGCCTGAACCGCTATTGACGGCGGTACAAACGCGGTCTAGATTAATCGAATCAAATTCGATTAATTGCGGAGGTGCTGGAAGTGGAGGCCGAACTTCTGTTCGTCGGAGGCACGATTCGTACGGGGGACTCGGCCCGCGGTGTCAGTGACGCATTGGCCGTTGCAGGCGGCAGAGTTGTTGCTTTGGGGGATGCGGCCAGGGCGTTGGAGTCGGCCCGTACGGAAGTTGTCGACTTGGCAGGGGGAGCGCTTCTACCGTCGTTCGGCGACGGCCATGTTCACCCGTTGATGGCTGGCCTGGAAATGCGCGGCGCCAAGATTCGTGATTGCGACAGCATCGACGAGGTAGTGCGGGAAGTGCGTCGCTGGGCGGACGCGAATCCGGACGCCGAGTGCATCTTCGGAGAGGGCGTCTCTCCCACTCTGGCGCCCGGCGGACTGTTCGACGCCCACTGGCTCGACGATGTAGTGCAGGACAGGTCCGTCGTCTTGCGCACGATGGACTATCACACCGCGTGGGTCAACAGCGCCGCGCTTCGGAGCGCCGGTCTGACGCGCGATACCCCGGATCCGGTCGGCGGGGAAATTGTGCGAACAGCTGACGGCGAGTTGCTGGGGACACTGCGTGAATGGGGAGCGATCAACCCGGTACTGGCTCTTCTTCCCGAAGTAACACTTCACGACGGAGTCGATTCGCTTGCTGCAGCATCGAAAATGCTTGCGGCAGCGGGTATCACTTGGGTTCAGGATGCATGGACCGAGTTGGACGATGTCGAGATCTGGCTGGCCACCGCTGAAAGCGGGCGCCTGTCGACGCGAGTGAATCTTGCCTTCCGAGCAACACCTGAGAGCTGGAAAGCCGACCTACCGGCGTTTGTCGAGGCTCGGCAGAAAGTTGCAGAACGGGGCGGTGACACAGTCAGAGCCGAAACGGTGAAATTCTTCGCCGACGGTGTCATCGAGGCCGGCACGGCAGCGCTCCTTGCGCCGTACTCGGACTGCCCGCATTCGCACGGAATCAGTAACTGGACGACGGATGAACTCGGTCGGGTTGCAGCTGAAGTGGACCGGTTGGGCTTTCAGATCCATATCCATGCCATCGGTGATGCAGGTGTACGCATGGCGCTCGACGCGATCGAATACGTCGATCGATGTAATGGCCCGCGTGATCGGCGCGCCACGATCGCGCATCTGCAATTGGTTGACGGCGACGACCTCGACCGGTTCGAATCATTGGGCGTGATTGCCAATTTCCAGCCGCTCTGGGCTCAGCTCGATCCTCTGATGACGGAACTGACCATTCCGCGTATCGGCGTCGACCGCGGTGAGCTGCAATATCGCATCGGAAGTCTCGCCGAGCGAGGCGCGCGAGTGGCATTCGGCAGCGATTGGCCCATCACGGCCCACGAACCGATCAAGGGAATTGCCACCGCAATTCACCGCCAGACGTCTGCAGGAGTTCCGAGCGAAGGATGGCTGCCTCGTGAACGCGTCGGCCTCGACTGGGCCCTCGCGACATATTCGGCCGGTATCGCCTATCAAGGGTTCGAAGAGAACTCGTGGGGTCGCCTCCTTCCGGGCATGCGAGCCGACATGATCCAGCTGCCCGTCGATCCCCGCCACCTTGCTTCGTCCAAGGAGCTCAGTGACCTGGTCGTGTCCCGAACCTGGTTGGCGGGTAAGCGCGTTCATTGACCTCCCGGCCGGATTCGCGAAGGCTACTCGTGCACCTCATGCAAGAGGCGTCGAAAACCTGAAAGCAATGCCGTCCAGCCGAGTTCGAAGGCTTGCTCGGCCCTGGCCGGTCCCCTCGGTGCCGCGGCAAGTGCCCGAGTCAGGGCGTCGTCGGGTGTTGTCGCGTCCGCTTCGATCATGACCTCCGGTGCGGCCGCATCCAGTGCCGCTCCGAGCAGAAAATTCTCCGATGCAGTGATGACGGCCAAGATGTGGTCGTCCGGGAATCCCGCCTCGCACAGACCCGCAGCGGGAGCGCGGTACACCGACAGTGACGTGGGGTCGCGCACCGTCTCCGTGGCGAGGAGGCGGATGGAAGTGGGGTGGCGACTGAACGCGGCTCGATACGACCTCGCCCACTCGGAGAACGCTTCGTCCCATGGCAAGCGCTCGAACGCCGACCCGTCGATTTCACGTACGACGCGATCACGAACCAGGTCTACGACCGCGGCGCGGCCCTTGGCGTGGTGATAGATCGACGAGACTTGAACATTCAGGTGTTTCGCCAGGTCAGGCATCGTGAAGTCGCCGTCGCGGTCGACTAGTTCCAGTGCAGCCTTTGCGATCCGTTCGCGGTCCAGGCGTGCGATACGAGGTCTACCCACGGTCCCACCTCTCTAATCGAAGTTGATTCGATTATGCCCTTGTGGCGCCGGTCACAAGGATCTATCATAATCGAAACTGATTCGATTAATCCGGTCGGTGATTCCCGTTCCTGTTTTCTCCTCGTCATGCCCCCTTCCTTCACTGGAGAAGTGCCTCATGAAGAAATCTGAAACCTTGCCCACCGTGCAGCTGCAAGGAGGCGTCCTGGGCACTGCCGGGATCGTTTTCTTCGTCGTGGCCGCCGCGGCTCCATTGCTGGTGATGGCAGGGGTCGCGCCGCTGGCCTTGAACATTGCAGGCATCGGGGCTCCGGGCGGATACATCTTGGCGGGGCTCGCGTTGGGAGTGTTCGCAATCGGTTTCACTGCGATGAGCAAGTACATCCACAATGCAGGCGCCTTCTACGCCTACATTTCAGTTGGACTCGGGCCTCGCTGGGGGCTCGCCGCAGCAGTACTCGCGTTGGTGTCCTACAACGCTCTCGAGATCGGAATCTTCGGGGCTCTAGGATATTTCGCCCAAACCACTATGGCGGACCTGGTCGGGGTAGATCTGCCGTGGGGATTGTGGTCGCTGTTGGGTGTTGGATTGGTGTGGTTCCTCGGATCTCGATCGGTACACCTCGGGGCGCGATTTTTGATCCTTTTGCTGACCGCGGAGACAGGGATTCTGGTTCTGCTCGCAGGAGCGGTCCTCTTTCAAGGCGGAGCCGTCGGAATCGATGTCGAATCCTTTGCTCCTTCCAATGTTTTCAGTCCAGGCCTCGGCGGGGTGTTGACTCTGGCCTTCGCTGCGTTCATCGGATTCGAAGCCACCGCCCTGTATCGGGAGGAAGCTAAAGATCCCGCTCGGACGGTTCCGCGGGCAACGTACATTGCCGTCGCGTTCCTCGGACTCTTCTACGCATTCATGGTGTGGATCATCATTCAGGCGTACGGCCCGGATCAGGCTCTCGCGCTTGCTGCTTCCGACCCCGCCGGCATGTACTTCAACGCGATCGAGCAGTACGTCGGCGGTTGGGCGAGCACCTTGATGGAACTGTTGATCATCACGAGCATTCTCGCCAGTCTGCTCGCGTTCCACAACGCGATCACCCGCTACGTCTTTGCGCTCTCGCGTGAACGCGTGCTGCCCCGAGCGTTGGGCAAACTACATCCGGTCTACAAGTCGCCCTACGTTGCCAGCGCAGTCCAGAGTTTCCTCGCGATGGTGGTGATCGTCGTGTTCGTGATCATCGGCGCAGACCCGTACCTCGAACTCCTGCTGTGGGTGAACTCGCCAGGCATTGTCGGCATCGTCGTGCTTCAGGTCATGGCGGCCGCGGCTGTCATCGCTTTCTTCTGGAAAGATCGCCGTGGGCATTCGGTGTGGAGAGTCTTGATCGCGCCCGCATCCGCTCTCCTGATGTTGGTCTACGCAACGTATTTGATCGTTGATCAGATGGAGCTGATCACTGCCGCCGGCACGGCAGTGAACGTGGTGCTCGTTGCCGTCACACCGGTCAGCTTGGCTGTCGGCTGGCTACTCGGCTCCCGACTCGAACGACGTGACCCGGCGCAGTTCGCCCGGCTGGGAACTACCGACGTCGACGCCGGTCCTTCGGCCTGACTCGGCCTTTACTCCACCAGTGGTGTTCTCCTATTTGTTCGTCTTCGGGAGGCCAGGGGGATTGACCAGCGACTTGTCGACTGCCTCGTTGGTGATCTTCCATCGCTCGAGAACTTGCTCGTATGTGCCGTTTTCGATGAGATGATCTATCGCTTCGCTGATCGGTTGTACCAAGCCGTTGTCTTTCTTGACCAGTACACCGATCTGGCCCAACGCGGCCTCACCGGCCCCGGAGAACTGGCCGATCACTTCGTTCTCGCCAGTCTGTGCAGCGTGAAACTGCGATGACGGGTTGGGGCCGAAGTAAGCATCGATTCGACCGGAAGACAGCGGCAGGTAGTAGTCAGTGGTCTTCTGGTACACGGTGATTTCAGCGGGAGCACGCCCGGCCGCGACGTTGTCCTCGTTCCACTTCACAAGCAATGCCTCCTGATTGGTGGCAGCGCCGACTCCGATCTTCAGTCCGGCGATGTCTTCCGGCTTCTCGAGTGAGAGATTCTTGTCCTTTCTGACTTCGAATGCGAGAGTGTCGAGGCGGTACGTCGCGAAGTCGTACTTCTCTTTACGCTCTTCGGTGACCGTCACGTTGGAGATGAACGCATCTGCATCTCCCGAATCGATCCGCACTGAATTCTGCGCCCAATCCGCGACCTGAAGGTCGATTTTCAGCCCGAGCACCTCTGCAATCAAATACGCGAAGTCGGTCTCGGAACCGATGACCGTCTTGTCGTCGTCGGCATAGAAGCGCAACGGCGGCGCGGTTCCAGCGTTGCCGGTGATTCGGATCGTGCCCCGGTCGCGGAACTCCTGAGGGACCTTCGCTGCGATCGAATCAACCTTGTCGGTACTGATGCGGTTCTGCTCGGCCGACAAGTTGATACCGGATGTTGTTGCACCGGAGTGTTGCTCGGTCGATTCTTCATCTGGGCTTCCGCAAGCGGTACCAAGGAGGGCAACTGTGGCCAGGGCAGAGATCAGAAGCGTCGCGGTGCGAGGACGGGTGAACATCGGGTTCCTTCCGAGAAAAGGGTTTGTCGAAGCAGGTTGTCGAGTTGAGGAAGTGTGAACTAGCTCTTCCACGCATCCACGAAGTCCACCGAGTAGAGATCGGCTTGGATGCGCAGGTCGTGAACCGCGGGAGTCGTCGCGTAGATCAACGAAGAGGCGTGCAACGGGATCGCCAGTGCCTGATCGGCAATCAGCTCCTGAATCTCCTTCAACACTTCGTTTCTCGCATCGATGTCAACGGTCTGAGATTGTTTGACCAGCAACGCATTCAGCTCGGGAGTCGAGGCGATGCCTTTGGTCGAGCCGAGAGTGGGACTGAACACCAGCAGTACGTCACCGTCGGCGCGCAAGCTCTGGAAGTAGATCGATTCCCACGTGCCGTCGGTTCTCGCGGCGTTGTCCTCGGCAGTCGAGCGAGGTTGCAAGTTCACCGTGACTCCGATGTCGCGCAGCTGAGATTGGATCAGTTCGAACTGCGATTGTGGGAGGTGGTTGCGGTAGGCCAATTCCACGGTCAGTTTCTCACCATCCTTGGTTCGGAATCCGTCACCGTCGACTGTCCATCCACTGGTGTCCAGCAGTGACTTCGCACCCGACGGATCATAGGTGTACTCGGACGAGAGATCGGTGTAGCCGGGCGCTTTCACAGACAGGATGCTGCGTGCTTTCTCGTCACTCGGTGTGTAGGTGGTATCGATGATCTGTTGGGTATCGATGCCCTTCACCAAGGCGCGCCGCACGTTCAGGTCCGCAAGTACCGGCGCGAACGTGGGGTTGAGCAAGAGCGAGTCGTTGATGCCGGCAGCAATGGACGGGATGACAGTGAGTCCGGCGCTTTGTGCGCGGTCGACGTCTGTGCTCGGAATGTCGATCGCGGCGTCCAGTTGTCCTGACGTCAAACCGCCGATTCGCACCGAGGATTCGGGGACCACCAAAAAGGTGATCGAATCCAGATATGCCTCTCCCTTGTTCTTGTTGAGTGAGGATCCCCAGTGGTACCCGTCCCGACGGGCGAGTACGACCTTCGCGTTGGTCTCCAGTTCTTTCTGTACGAACGGACCTGAAGCGATAACGCCCTGGGCGCAGCGTTCTTCGGGCGTCTTCTTCAAGGATTCCGGTGCGATGATGGCGAGCGTGTCGGAGCGGGCGGCTTGAAGGAATCCTGCCGATGGTTCCGAGAAATCGAGTGCGACGGTCGAGGGGTCGAGTACCTCGGCCCCGATGAAGGTCGCGAGATGAGATTTCGCAGTGGTTGCGAAACCGCTGTCTCCCAGTCTTTTCTGGCTCTCGAAGTTATCTGCCACGACCTGTGCATCCAGACGTTCGCCGTTGCTGAAGGTAACTCCGTCCTGGAGAGTGAAGACGAATCGTCGACCGTCGTTCTGGACCTCCCAGGACGTCGCCAACCAAGGAACGATCTCCCCGGTGTCGAGATTCTGGTCGACGAGTTTGTCGTAGAGGGGATGGAACGCCGTGGCGGTTTGACCGTTCAGGGTCTTGTCGATGCACGGTGGAAACGTATTGATGGCAAAGGTCAGATCGCCCCCGGACGCGGGCTCGGAGTCCGCGCTGGCAGTTGGTGTTGCAGTGCTGCAACCAGCCGCAACTGCAAGCGTCGACGCCAGGATGGCGACTCGGATCGGTGTGGATGAAAGCCGCGACGTCGTCATGGACTGAGTTCCGTTCATCGTGTGGAAGTGCGAGTGGAATCGAAGATGTTGGACCGCAAGGTCGTTCCGGTGTATTCGCGCCGGAACACGCCCCGATCTTGCAGAAGTGGCACAACGGAACTGGCGAAGTCGTCGAGCCCCCTGGGGAAGTGGGTAGCCGTCAGGATGAAACCGTCAGCTGCTCCCGATTCGAAGAGATGGGTCAACTCGTCCGCTATCTCTTGCGGCGAGCCGACAATCTCGGGAGTGAGATCGTTACGCGCGAACAACTGTGCGGCTTCGGCGATAGTGAGATCCTGGGCGTCGATCAGCCGCGCCAGACGACGCGACGGACCTTTTCCCTGATCGACGACGTCGTTGATCGGAGTTGTCGGATCGAACTGCGACAGATCGAGTCCGGCGGAGTGGGAGACCCACTCGATTGCTGCATCCGGATGGATCAGGGATCGCAGATACTCCTGCCGTTCCTTCGCGATGCTCGTCGTCTCGCCGACTATCGGTTGCACGGCGGCGACGAGGCGCACCGAATCAGGGTCGCGTCCAGCCTCTTCCGCGTAGCCGCGAATTGCCTGGCGCTTCGCTCGAAGATCTTCCTCCAACGGGTCGATCGCAAAGACCAGATCTGCCCACCGCCCACCGAACTCGCGCCCTCGCGCCGATTCACCTGCCTGGATGAAGACCGGGCGGCCCTGAGGTGATTGTGGCAAGGTGAGTGGACCCTGCACCGACAAGTATTTGCCCTTGTAGTCGGCCGCGTGAATCTTGCTTGTGTCTGCGTAGATTCCGCTGTCGCGATCGGCCAACACGGCGTCGCCGTCCCACGATGACCAGAGTGCGGTGGTCGCTTCGAGAACCTCGTCGCCGCGCTCGTACAGTTCTTCTCTCGGAAGCCGATCGACTTCGGGAAAGTTGTCGTTTGCCGGACCGGGCGCCGTCATCACGATGTTCCAGGCCGCGCGCCCACCGCTGAGTATGTCGAGGCTGCCCAGAGTTCGCGCCAGGTTG
Source organism: Rhodococcus sp. AQ5-07 (assembly GCF_009707305.1). NCBI lineage: Bacteria > Bacillati > Actinomycetota > Actinomycetes > Mycobacteriales > Nocardiaceae > Rhodococcus > Rhodococcus sp. AQ5-07. Next base: position 6,127,718 of record NZ_CP046099.1, read on the forward strand.
TACGGGCTGTTGAAGCTTGCCGAAAGGGTTACGCCGAGACCGATACGATTTGTTACGCCGGCCACCACTGCAGCCAACTGCGTCGGATCATGTTGAAAGCCGGTCAGCAGACCGTATTTGGTGTGGCCGTCGACGTAGTGCACACGCTCAGGTATCAGTACCAGGTCGAATTTCGCTCGTTCCGCGGCTTGCGCGTATCGCTCGTAGAGCGCTCTGTCCTCGAAGGCATTCTCCGAGTACGAATGTCGCCACATTCCGGCACTGTGCATACTCGGAAACACCATGTAGGCGCCGAGGATCATCTGTCGTGTCATCGCTGGTCCGGATTCCTTGGTGTGTGATGGATGTCAGTGGAGACGGGTCGTTCGGGGTCGGCGCTCCACCCCGACCACGACGCGACGTAGACCGCGGATCTGATGCCGACCGCTGCAAGCGCCAGTGCGTTGTGCGACGCGGCAACTCCGCCGACGCAATAGGACACGACGGTGCCACCACGCTCTATTCCGAACTGGTGGAAGTATTCTCGTAACTCGCGGTCGGGAAGTAGGAAGCCGTTGTCGTCGAGTAGGTCAGTTGCCGGCGCTGAGATAGATCCGGGGATGTGGCCGGCGCGGAAACTGCTCGATCCTCGGGCGTCGAGCAATCTGCCGGCCGATGCCGCGCGCAGGGCGCCTTCTGCGTCGGCGAGTGTCGTGCTAGCGGTGGAAGGTGGTACGGGCATCGAATCGTTTGTCGATATGGGTTTTCGGGATGAAGCCCATGCGGACGATCCGCCGTCCAAGTACCGCACTGAACGTCCCGCCCAGCGAAGCGTGAACCACGCGCGGGCCGCAAGCAGGGGGCTGTCCGAACTGTAGACCACGATGTGAGCATCGGCGGGTACTTTCAGATCGTTCAGTGTTCTTCCGAATGCGTCGAGATCTGGCAGCGGTCGATTCCCTTCAGTCCCGCCGCCACTGCTTTGAAAGTTGTTGATCGACAATGTGATGGACTGCGGCGCAGTAATGATTCCGGCTCCGCCCTCGCTGTTGTCTCGTACCACGTTGACGACGACGAGCGTCCGATCGGAACGAATGAGTTCGCGGAGTTCGGTTGCGGAAACAATGACTGCGCGACGCTCGATTCCCCCTGCTTCTGACATGAAAGATATTGTGTAACAATTGCTTCAGTCAAGAAAGAGATAAGATCGTGGCAATCTTTACTCATGGCGCCACGGCTGCCAGCACTTGTCCGGCATCGATGACATCTCCCACCGTTACTGTCACCGCCGAGACGATTCCGGGTGAGGAAGCACGAAGGGCAGTCTCCATCTTCATTGCTTCTACGACCGCGACGACATCACCTTCCGACACCCGCGTTCCAGTCTGCAGCACTGCCAGCACGGTTCCCGGCATCTTCGATGTGATCTCTCCGTCACTGAGATCGGAATCCTTTGCTGTATAGACTTTCTCGATTACCTTCACGGTCCAGCCACCAACGCACACCCATGTACCGGTGCCGACTCCGAGGCGTCCAGCGGTGGTTGTCAAACCATCGGCGACCAGGCTGAGTGTCACTTCGTCGGTTCCGCCCCTGACGACCACCGAAATGTTCCGGCCGTCGGCGGCGACAATCCAGTGGTTGCTTCGTTGTGAGATGACCGTGGTCGGCACGACGCGGCCGTCGGCAATGAGTTCGCGTCCGATCGGGTCGGATCCCACCTTGCGCAATGTCTCTCGATGTAGTCCGTGGGGGCCGGTCCATGACGACCCGGTGACCGGCGATTGTTCCTCGACGGAAGTCCACACCATCGCAACAGCAGCGGCGGTGGCCTGGAGCTCTGCAGAATCCGGGATCAACCGAGGGAGGTGCTCGTCGACGAAGGAAGTGTGAATGTCATCCGCGCGCACAGCCGGTGTCGCCAAGAGAAGTCGGAGGAAACCGATATTCGAGGTTCCACCGAAGTAACTGGAGTCGGCCAAAGCTCGGTCCAGTGATTCCAGTGCGGTTGACCGCGTCGGACCGCTTGCTATGACCTTTGCGATCATCGGATCGTAGAACGGCGGAATGCTGCCGGCACCCTCGAAAGCACTGTCGATGCGAACCGTCGACGGCCAGGCTACGTCCACAGAATGTGAAGGTGCGGGCCGAAATCCGTTCGACGGATCCTCGGCGTAGATTCTGGCTTGCACCGCGAAACCCCGCAGCGCGATATCGCGCTGCTGTAACGGCAAACGGGCGCCGAGGGCGATGTCGAGTTGCAGTTCGACGAGATCGACGCCGGTCACTTCCTCGGTGACCGTGTGTTCGACTTGCAGGCGCGTGTTGACTTCGAGGAAGTAGTAGCGGTTTTCGGCGTCAACCAGAAATTCGACGGTTGCCGCATTCACGTAGCCGACGCCTCCGAGTAGTCGCAGAGCGTCGTGCTGCATGGCTCCCAGGACCGATTCGGGGACAGAACTTGCCGGTGCCTGCTCGATGATCTTCTGGTTCCGACGCTGTAGGGAGCATTCACGGGTGAAGAAGTGAACTCCTGTACCGAAGGAATCGAAGAGGACCTGAACTTCGATGTGACGCGGACGCTCCACCAGCGTTTCGATCATCAGGTCGCCGCGGCCGAAGTTCCTTTCGTTCAAACCGATTGCAGAGGTGATGACCTCTCGTGCGTCATCACCCGGATGTAGTCGAACCATCCCCTTGCCGCCGCCCCCGAACACCGGTTTCAGCAGCACCGGCACGTCGAGAGATCGAACGTGACCGAGGACGGTATCGGGATCGGCGCTTGCCTCGCCCCACGCGGTGAGAGTCGGGATGCCGGCGTCAGCGGCGGCCTTCTTCGCTCTTGCCTGGTCTCCGAGTAGAGCGATGGATTCAGCGGCAGGACCGACGAATGTCAGACCTGCAGCGACGACGGCTTCAGCGAAATCGGAGTCTTCGGAGAGAAATCCGTAACCCGGGTGCACGGCGTCGCAATCCGCGGCCAGCGCGGCCGCAATGATTTGATCCGAATTGGTGTAGGACTCCGAGGGGATGTCTCCGTCCAGAAGCACGGTGTGATCGGCGAGGCGATGCCACTGTGCGTGTGAATCGACGGGGGAGGAGATCGTCACTACCGACATGCCGAGACGACGGGCCGTGCGCGCGATGCGCGTGACGATTTCGCCCCGATTGGCGATGAGAAGTCGAGTCATGTTCTCACATCCTGAAGACGCCGAAGCGCGTAGTTCCGTGATTGCGGGGAAGCATGGACAGCGCGAGTGAAACCCAGGATCGCGTGTCGACCGGGTCGACGATCGCGTCCACCCATAGCCTGGATGCGACGTACACCGACTCGCCCTGCCGGTCGTAACCTTCGCGTATCGGCCGTTTGATTTCCTCGATTTCCTCTTCCGTGAGCGGAGTTCCGCGTGTGCGCGCAGATTCGATCTTCATCAATGCCATCACCGACGCTGCTTGCTCGGAACCGACCACGGTGGTCTTCGCGTTCGGCCACACGGCCATGAAGTCAGGACCTATCGAGCGTCCGCACATCGCGAGGTTTCCCGCCCCGTAGCTTCCGCCGATGACGATGCTGAGCTTGGGAACCCTGGCGCAAGCAACGGCATTGACCAGTTTCGCTCCGTGTTTGGCGATACCTTCCGCTTCGTACTGCTTCCCGACCATGAATCCGTTGACGTTGTGCAGGAACAACAATGGGATGTCTCGTTGTGAGCACAGTTCGACGAAGTTCGCGGCCTTGAGGGAGTCCTCCGAAAAGAGCACACCGTCGTTCATGATGACCCCGACGGTGTACCCCTCGATGTGGCCGGTCCCGCAGACGATGGTTCGGCCGTAATTCGCTCGGTACTCGACTAATTCGCTGGCATCGAGCAGGTGGGCCAGAACGTCGCGCGCGACGATCGGGGTTTTCGAGGAAGCCGGGATCACCGTGTCGAGCGATTCGGGGGAGTGAAGAGGTGGTCGCGGAGATCGTGACGGCGCCCGTACCTCCCGTCGATCACCGCGGGCGACGATGTCGGCGATCATGCTCAGAGCCTCGATGTCGTCGTTGGCGATGTGATCGACGACGCCGCTGATCACCCCGTGCACGTCGGCGCCGCCGAGCTCTTGCGGTTCGACGTCGACACCGGTTGCAGCCTTGACCAACTGAGGGCCGCCCAGATAAACGGTGCCGGTACCGCGGACGATGACGGTCTCGTCGCACATCGCTGGGATGTATGCACCTCCAGCCGTGCAGGAACCCATGACCGCTGCGATCTGAACGATGCCGTCCGCCGACATTTCGGCGATGTTCTTGAACATCTCGCCGAAATGGTGCTCGTCGGGGAAGATCTCGTCCTGCATCGGAAGGAAAACACCTCCGGAATCGACGAGATAGACACACGGCAGCCTCAGCCGACGAGCGACGGATTGCAATCGCAGTTGCTTCTTGACGGTCAGCGGGTAGTAGGTGCCGCCCTTGACGGTGGCGTCGTTCGCGAAGATGGCGCAGAGTGAGCCGCGGATGAGCCCTACGCCCGTGACCAGACCAGCCGACGGGAGTTGCTCGTCGTACACCTCGAATCCGGCAAGTTGTCCGATCTCGAAGAACGGGGACTGCACGTCGAGAAGAGCATCGATGCGTTCGCGAGCGGGCAATTTGCCGCGAGCCCGGTGCTTGGCGACCGACCGCTCGGGTGCCCCGTGAACGGACAAGTGTTGCGCGTCCGCAACTCGCTCGCGAATTTCCTTGTATGCCAGTAAGTTCTGCTCGCGGGTACCGGGGTCGAGTTGTGCGGTGCGTTCAATGACGGGCATGGGACGTACCTACTGTCGGTTCGGAGGAAGCTGTGCGGAGGGAGAATACGAGCGCAGTCGCTGCTGCAGTGATCAGTGCGACGATTGCCGACCACACGTGTTCATCGGATGCGAGAGGTCCGACTACAGAGGCGATGCCGGCAATCCCCTGCTGTACGAGTCCGCAGTACGCGACGGCGATGGCTCCGCCTTCAGCAAAATGCGTCACTGCTGATGCTGCCGAGTTCGGGAAGAGAAGTGATTGCCCAAATGTCAGTGCGATGTATCCGAGCAGGAAGACCGCGAGCAACGGCGTGGAACCGAGTGGGGCATACCAGCAGAGCATGAGGACGAGGCCGGCAAGCAGCATGCACAGCGCACCTCGACGCATTAACTTCTCTGAACCGACGGTTGTGGCCCTTCGATTGACGTAAAGCGCGCCGCTGAAGTAGGCGGTTCCGTAGAGGATTCCGAAGGCTCCGAATGCCCACGGTTGCAAGTCGAATCGATCGCTGAACAGGAAGGGGCTCGATTGCTGCACAAGGACTATCGCGCCGAAACCCAGGCCCCCCGCAATGGCTGGTTTGTAGAACTGCGGTGTCAGGACTATGGCATTCCACCGAACAACGCGTTCGTTGTTGTCGCGGACTGTGGTGTTCTCGGTCCTCAGTGCCACCGCAGCGAGTGCTGCTCCGAATACTCCGAGCACGCCGAAGCCGGTTCGCCACGAGGTGAACGACGCGAGAGCGCCGCCGATCAGTTGGCCACCGCCCAGTGCCACCACAAATGCCATCGACAACAGCGACAATCGACTAGCCAACTCCGAACCGGTGAACTTGTCCTTCACCATCATTCGCACGATGATGGCCGCACCCCCTGCTCCGATGCCTTGAACGATCCGGCCGATCAGTAGTACGGCGGCGCTCTGGACCAAAGCCAATGCAACGCAGGCAATCACGAACAGTATTAAGCTGGACAACAGTGCCGTCCTGCGTCCGAGTCGATCTGCCAACCGCCCCCACACGACCACCGGAAGTGCGGCACTGATCACGAAGAGTGTCACAGACCACTTCACCACGGAATCTTCGATGCCCAGATCCGTCGCGATCTTCGGCAGTGAAGGGAGGTAGATGGTCGTGGCCATTTGTGCTGTCAACACGACGGCACAAGCCAGAGGTGTCACTGCGACAGTGCGGTCGTCGCTCATTCCGTGACTCTTCGTAGGACGTCGGCGAAGCGCTCGATCGTTGCATGTGGAAGGTCCGCCCGAAGCATCAGTCTCAGCCCGGCTTTGCCCCGGCCGATGACAGGGAAGAAGACCGCCGATGTGTAGAAACCGCTAGCCAGCAGTTTCTGTGCTGCGGTGATGGTTTGTTCTTCCTCGTGGAGCGTGACGAAGCGGATCGGGAGTCCATCGCCCGATGCCGGCGTGTCGACGAGCGAATCGAACAGTTCGACAACCGTGCGGAGTTGCCGCTGCCGCTTGTCGACCTCTCCGCTGCGGTGGAGCTCCACGGACGCCGCAATAGCACCCAGCCCGGCTACGTTCACACGCTGCGACCACGTCAACGGGCCGCCGTAGCGAAGTGCGAGATCACGATTTCGGCTGCCCCCGTTCCGACCGAGTGCGATCGCGCCGCCGGAAGCACCGAATCCCTTGTTCAGTGATGTCAGCAAGAATGTTCGATCATTGAGGCTGCCGATGAGATCCAGGACCGCGCCACGCCCGTTGTGTCCGATGACCGAGGTGCTGTGCGCCTCGTCGAGAACGAGAATCAGTCCGTATTTGGCCTGTAATGCAAACAGTTCGTTCAGCGGCGCCTTCCCGCCTGTGCTGTAGACGGTGTCCGCCACGTATGCCACCTGAGAATTTGTTCGGCAAAGACTTTCGAGTTCATCGACGTCGTCGTGCCGAATGGTCACGATCGTCGTTTCGTCGGCGACGCTCGCCTTCATGGCATTGAGGCAGAAGTGTGCGTTCTTGTCGAACACCATGAGGGGAGGTTCACCGCCGGTGAGCAACCCGGACGCGACGAGGGGGAGCAAACTCCACGCAGCGTTTGCGGCGGATCCGAGGGTGAGCACATGTGCGTCAAGCAGTTCGCTCAACGCGGCCTCTGTGTCGTCGAGAAGGCTGGAGTGGACTCTCATCCGCGAGATGGAACTGTTCAACGTTCGTTCGCGCTCGAGAGCGGCGATCGCACCCGAACGAATTCGGTCGTCGGTGTCGAGCCCCAGATACGAGTACGTGGAGAAGTTCTCGAATTCGTATCCTTGGATCGTCCGGTGTTCGAAACCTGCGACGCGATCGGCGGTGATATCGGCCAGACCCTCACTGACTGCGCGATCCCAGAATGGGTTGCTCAAATCAGCAGCACGCCTGAGGTTGGAGTACAGATTCCTATCTTTCAAGCTCTCGGCAACCGTCATTTCGCGGCTGGTCCCTTCACTGGATTCGATAGCGGAATTACTGCGTTGATGCACTGAGATGCATCATCGTCAGTTGACATCGCTCATTGAGAACGAAAGACAATTCGATGTCAAGCATTACGGAATCGAGACGCCGAGAAAAAGGAAGAAACCCTATGGTTTGGAACTAGTTGAATCTGTAACTTAAGGCGTTGTTGCAGTTCAGTGACGGTGATGATTTATCACGATTTCCCGTGATAAATCGGATAATGCCGTGAGTCACAGACTTGTGTGCACTTCCGCGTGATGTTCGAAGAATATTATGATCCGCATGCGTCAAAGGGTTGGCACGGAAGCGATAAGGCTTCTGTCTCATATTTTTCGAGGATCTCGTGGAGGTTCGGCAATCAGGCGATCCTGTATCTGGAATCGATTTTCTTCTTAATGAATTTCAAAACGTGTTAGGTCCGCTTATCGAATTCTTTACTCGGAGGATGGATGATCCGGCAATGATTCATCCTCGTCGCGACCACTTGCCGCGCAGAAGCATCAGTGCGGTAAGGGTGAGGCCCCATCCGATCGTGGACAGTGCGACGCCCACGCCTGCCTGTCCGGTGACATCAGTACTGGCGTCGATACTGAATGCTGTGGTGAATCCCGCAGCCGTGCCGGCAGCTGCAGTCAGGCCGCCTGCCTTCATCCATCGCGACCGATGCGCGGAAACGAAACACGCGAGGATCACCGTTAATCCGCAGGCAAACACCTGCCAGGGAGGAAACTGCGTCGGGGCAGGCAGGCCGGGGCCGCGGAATCCGCCTTTGTAGTCGGCTGACCAGCTGAGCCAGCCCACACAAGACAGAAAGCCCAGCGCAAAGGCCAACAGACCGGTGCGCCACAGTCCGAGTGGGCCCGATCCCGTGCGCCCGGCGTCGAGGGCGGTCGTGGAGTGCTCCACGCCAGTTCGTTCCGAACGCCAGATTGTCCAGATGATGCTTGCGCCGATAGTTGTGGGTACGCCGACGAAGATGAATGCAATCCAGAGAAACTGCGGCCAGGAAAACTCGAGATCGACAGTCATGATCGGAGTATGCGCGAACTTCGAATCCTGTGCGCCCATCTACCGATCTGGCGAGTTGCGGGTCAGCCTTCCTCGACCTTCTCCACATGTGTACTTGCCGGGTCCAGGTCGATATTCCGTGCGTTGATCAGTCGAAGCCTGGGCACCGGATCGCCCGTGGTGTCGTCGATCAAGATCGAGTGTGGCTCACCGTCATCGAAGGCGTGGCGCTCTCCCCATTGCCGCAGGCTCGTGATCACGATGAACAGATCCATACCGCGTCCGGTCAGGATGTACTCGTTGCGGGTCCCTTGTTCGTTCGGTCGGACTTCGAAAATTCCTTGCTCGACAAGGGTTTTCAGCCTGTCCGTCAAGATATTCTTTGCGATGCCCAGGTTTCGCTGAAACTGACTGAACCTCGACGACCCGTCGAAGGCGTCTCGCACGATCAACAGCGACCATCTGTCGCCGATGATGTCGGCCGCTCGGGCCGTCGGGCAGTGCGGGTCCGTCCATTGCGTGCGATCAGGCATCGGGTTCCTCATTGGTTGCGTTTTGAAACTGTATTGACATAGTCTTCAAATGGTATCAAAACGCAACCAAATTGAGGTAGAAGTGACTGCACGTCAATCTGTCGAGAACGCACGGGACAAGTTCAAAATGCCTCGTGGACTTCGCCTGTTGCTCGCGGTGCTCTGCGGTGTCTCGGTAGCCAATATCTACTACGCACAGCCGCTCCTCGGGCAAATCGGTTCAGATCTTTCCATCCCTCCGGCCGGCCTCGGCTTCGTAGTCGCACTCGCCCAAATGGGTTACGTGGTGGGGTTGATCGTGTTGGTGCCACTGAGCGATCTCGTGAATCGCAAAAAATTGATCGCAATCCAGATCGTCTCTGCTGCAACAGGAACGATGCTTGTTGCTCTTGCAGCCACGAATCTGCAACTGCTGATCGGGATGGCTGTCGCAGGCACGTTCTCGGTCGTCGTTCAAGTCGTAGTCGCCTACGCTGCGGCAATCAGCGACCCAGATGAGCGGGGCGCAAACATCGGTGTGATCACCAGCGGCGTTGTCGTCGGCATCATCCTCGCTCGGACTGTCGCCGGCGCAGTTGCGGATCTGGCAGGCTGGCGGGCTGTCTACGCGGGATCCACCTTGATTTCGGTCCTGATCGCGGCGCTCGCGTTGACGATGCTGCCGAAAGACCCTCGTTCGCAATCGGATCGGGGTTCGTACGTGGGTGCAATGGGATCGGTCGTGACATTGACTCTTACGAACCGACTATTTCGCACGAGGGCTCTGATCACCCTGTTCCTGTTCGCGTCCTTCGGTGCGCTCTGGAGCGGTATGGCATTACCACTGAGCGAGGAGCCATGGCGATTGTCGACCACACAGATCGGGCTCTTCGGAATCGCCGGATTGGTCGGAGCATTGGGCGCGATCGGTGCCGGACGTTGGGCCGATCAAGGCAAAGCCCAACGCGTCACCGGGGCGTCGTTGGTCGTTCTCTTGCTGTCGTGGGTTTTCAACGCGCAGGCGACGCACTCGCTGGTGTTACTCGTAGTCGGTGTTGTTGCTTTGGACTTCGCCGTGCAGGCTGTTCATGTCTCGAGCCAGAACCTGATCGTCGCGGATGAACCGGAATCGGCCGGGCGGACCATCGGTAGTTACATGGTGTTCTATTCGTTGGGCAGCGCGGCTGGGGCGGTTTCCACCACTATGGTTTTCGACGCGGCAGGGTGGGGCGCTGCAAGTATTCTCGGCGGCGCCTACGCGTTTGCAGCCTTGATCGTGTGGACGGTCGATCGATTGCGGACCCGCAACACCCTAGGGAGTTGGGAGCCACGTCCTGGCCGCGACGACCAAGGCGTTCACACCGATGGTCAGGGTCGGCTCGATCACGGGAGCGTAGTGCGGGGAGTGGTTCGACGGCACGGTTCGCAAAGCCGGATCGGTCATGTCACCTGTCGTGAACAGTGAAGGGTCGGTACCGCCCAACAACCAGTACGACAGTGGCGCACCGGCACTGGTCGCGAGAATGCCGACGTCTTCACTACCTGCTCCCGCACCGGGATCGAGAATCTTGTTCGTCCCCAACCATTCGGCGAAGGCATCGAGTGTCTTGTCCAGCGCCGCCGGGTCATTGACGACGATCGGAAAGTGCTCCGTCTCGGTGATGGTCGGTGGGGTGGGAGCGCCGGCGGTGGCCGCTTCGCCCTGGACGATGCGGTCGACGCTGTCCAGGATGCGCTGACGCACAACTGCGTCGTAGCTGCGGATGTTGAGTTGCAGTTCTGCTTCGCCGGGAATGACGTTGGCGGCATCTCCAGCATGGATGGAGCCGACGGTGAGGACAGCTGTTGCAGTACTCGGGACCTCGCGTGAGATGACAGTTTGCAAACGCAACACGGTTTCGGCCGCCATGACCACGGGATCGACCGAGTTCTCCGGCATAGATCCGTGGGCGCCCTTTCCGACCAGTCTCACACGAAGTGAGTCCGATCCCGCATACGAGGGGCCGGCGTGCCCGGCGATCGTGCCTGCCGGTAGCGGCGATACGTGTTGGCCGAGAACGATGTCGGGCTTCGGGAATCGCTCGAACAGTCCGTCGTCGACCATGGCTTGCGCACCCGCGCCAAGTTCCTCCGCCGGTTGGAAGACGAGGACAAGAGTGCCGGACCAGGTCGTCGTGTCCTGCGAGAGGATCCGGGCTGCACCGAGTAAGCAGGTCGTATGCAGGTCATGGCCGCACGCGTGGCTGACCGAGACGGTCTTCCCCTGGTCGTCGGTCGTTGTCACGGTGCTGGCGTAGTCCAATCCGGTTTCTTCCCGAACCGGGAGGGCGTCCATGTCCGCACGCAGCAGCGCTGTGGGGCCCGCTCCGTTCTTCAGGACTCCGACGACTCCGGTTGTCCCGACGCCGGTAGTCGTGTCGAATCCCAGTGCTGTCAAATGTCCTTCCACCAGACTGGATGTTCGATGCTCGTGAAATCCAAGTTCCGGGTTGCCGTGGAGGTCTTTGTACAGGTCGATCAAATCCAGATCCACTGCGATCGTTTCGTGCACTGACGAGGTCATGAGAGTCCTCTCGGTAGCGTCTTTTCAGGCTAACCGGGATGACGGGTCGGTAAACAGGACCTTAGGCCCCACCGCGTCCGCGATGCGGAGTTCTGGTGCTACGGCACGTAGAACGATGCGACACCTGGGGTGATGATGGATCCGGCCACAGACGTCACGGCGACAGCGACTTGACCGGTCCCGGTCTGCACGATCGCCCCTGCCGGGACTCCGTTCAGACCGTCCGAGAGACGAGCGGAGCCGGAGACCCCGGTCGAAAGGTTCAGCCAGCGCACTTCGGACGAGAGCAGGCATCCCCAGCGGTCTTCCTTGCCCCCGGTGATCGTCACTGTGCCGGGTAGTTCGCCGACTACAGCTACACAGCGGACCGCCGGCGCGTCGAAGCTGCCGTTCGGGTTGCCGTACGGCGCAGGGTTGATCTGGAATGGAATGGTCACCGCAGCGGATGCGAGTGCTACCGACGTCAGAGCCGACGTGATCACGACGGATGTGCAGACGCTCAGTCGGCGAACGAGATTCATCACGGAGGCCTCCAGCCATATCAAGGCGATTTGCTTATTCCCCGACATAACGTCTTGGTCGTAACTTCCCTTCTTGCACCGCCGCATTGAAGACGACAGCCTCACCATATCCGGTTGCACAGGAGAATTCAGGTACTCGTCGCTATTCGATACCTGTAGCGGCCTCAGATGCCGTCCGTCGAACCGCTCGAGGGGATCAGAACGCGCGGATTCAAGATGTTGTTGGGGTCGACAGCGTTCTTGATGGTCCTGTTCAGTTTGCTGACGACGGGATCGAGCGAGTTCGACACGCGATCTCGTTTGTCTTGTCCTACACCATATTCTGTTGCTGCGAATCCGCCCAGAGTGCTCACGAGTTGATAGATTTCTTGTCGTGCCGCGGAGGCGGATTCAGCGGCGGCCACGTCTCCGATGGGGTAGTTGAGGACTGGGTGCGTGAGTTCGTCGGCGGCATGGGTGTAGCTGACGATAGTGGTGCTGTAGCGCTTCGCGATGTCGGCTATACCGTCGGTGAGCTCGGGGAGTCTGTCGATGGGTACCGCGACGTCGTCGCCGATGACCACCCCTTTCTGCTCGAAGGCTTCGTAAACGGCATAGCGGGGGCGGATGAACAGTTCGCCTTCGTGAGGGTCGTCGGTAGCGTATGTAGCTGTGGCTCGATGCTTTTCGCAGAGAGTGCTCATCAAATTCATCTCTGTCTCTGCGCCGTTACCGGCGTCGGATCGCCCGATCAGGAGTGCTCCGGCATCGGTGTCCAGTTCCATGTTGAGGAATTCTTCCGCCACCTTGATCGCTGCGTTGTCGAGGATTTCGAGTTCTGAAGGGCGTATAGAACTTGTGATATCTCGGGCAGCGGCAACTGCGTCGGCCATGAGTGGAAAGAAGGCCACCAATGTGTGGGGAGTCGGAGGCTGAGGGATGAGTCGCAGCGTCAGTTCGGTTATCACACCGAGCGTTCCTTCACTGCCGACGAATAGCTTGGTCAACGCAAGCCCTGGGGTGTCTTTGATCCGTTTTCCGCCCAGTTCGGCGACGGATCCATCAGGCAGCACAACCGTCATACCCAGGATGTAATCACTGGTGACGCCGTATTTTATGCAGCACGGTCCGCCTGCGTTGGTGGCGGCATTACCGCCGATGGAACAGATTTCATAAGACGACGGGTCTGGTGGATAGTACAAACCTTCGCGCGCGGCAACAGCCTTGACGTCATTGGTGATTGCCCCTGATTCGACGATCGCGGTTCGTGACGAGACGTCCACTCGAATAGATTTCATTCGCTCGAGGCTGAGGGTGATAGCGCCGTCGACGGCGGTGGATCCGCCGACGACGCTCGTGCCGGCGCCCCGTGGAATGACCGGGACATTGTGACTGTTGGCGAAGCGCAAGGTCTCCTGGACATCTGCCGTCGTCGAAGCACGTACGACGGCGATCGGAGTGCCGGCTGCGGGATCGAAACTCCAGTCCTGCCGATAGGACTGGAGTAGATCTGGATCTGTGATCATCGCACCCGGCGACAATCGTCGGGCGAGCGTGTTCAAAGCGTCGACATTGACCATGATCTGGCTTCAGCCTTCCGATCCGAGATGTGAAACTCATTGTGTCCAGGGCATGTCTGTGGACCTAAGAGTTGAAAGTTAGTATCTCGAGTGCGGTTGAGATCCACCGAATGTGGCGTACGTCATATGTTGCTGAGGTCGGTCAGTACCTGATCGAAGGCACCGGTACGTCCAGGTGTCACTACCTTCTGAAACAGTGTCAGGACACATTCGTCAAGGGCGTCGGTTGCCGTGAGGGTTCTTCTGGTGACGATACTTCTACCGGACCATCGCCCACGTTCCATGTGTGCCAATACGATTCCGTCACGCCGGGCTGTTGCCTTTCGGCCCGAGGAATGAACGAAGAGGTATCTTCTGCCCGCGATATCGACTTCGCACAGCTTGTTCTTGCGGCGCATGGCCTTGGGTCTCTGGTCGATCAGAGTCCCGATCGTTCCGTCGGACAACCGAAGTGATGCAGGTCGGCCTTTGCGGAATGTGAGCCTTGGTCGATCCTGCTCGGCTGTTGACGATTTCCTCTTCCGCCCGCCGGAAACGCTTACTAATTCGTCGTCTGGTGCGGGAATCAGTTCGCCTTGGACGCTCCCCGACGGATCGAATATCGATACGGCCGAACCACCTTCGGCAAGGTTCACGAACCAGCCGGTCTCTGTAGGGGTGTTCCATTTCATGTAGATGATTATTCTTCATCGGTGCCGAGGAACGTCAGCAGATAGTCCGAGACGAGGATCGCAGTTGTCGGGAAAGACCTCGACGGACTCGAGCACCAAATCGCGCAGTGCATCGATCACTTCGCCTCGTGACGGAGCTTCTTCGCTGAATTCGTTGACAATCGCTTCGACGGCCAGACGATGAAGAGCCTGGTGCTGGTCGACGACGTGGCGTAGGCGGGGAAGCATGCCGCGTACGGTGTCAGGCTCGAGTGAGTGGGCGATAAATCCGACGGCTCGCCCGTCGAGGTTGCAGGTCAGGCTGTAGTAGTCGTCGTCCAATCGCTCACTGTCGGACAAGATGTAGTGCCCGCGGACAAGGGTGCCGAGCGCTTCGTCAGTGATGCCGAAGCCGGAGTCTGTCGTCACGAGAGCAGCCTAAAGGTCGACGAGGGCAAGGCGTAGTTCTGCTGAGACGGCCACAACGTCCGAACCGTGGCAGGAGCTGTTTTTCGCCAATCCACTCGCAATGTCCCGCTGACTGGGCATCCGGAACCTTCTGCGCCGCGACTGCCTTAGCGTTCTACGTCGATAACCACGTGAAGGGATTTGTTCAATGGCTAAGAATCAGGCACCCCCCGCGACACAAGCCAAGGACATCGTTGTCGATCTACTGGTGATCGGGTCCGGTACCGGCATGGCTGCCGCCCTCACCGCGAACGAACTCGGCTTGTCCACGCTGATCGTGGAGAAGACGCAGTACGTCGGCGGTTCGACGGCGCGGTCCGGTGGTGCGTTCTGGATGCCTGCCAACCCGATCTTGGCGAAAGCCGGTGCGGGCGACACCGTTGAGCGAGCAAAGACATACGTGCGTTCGGTGGTCGGTGATACTGCCCCTGCCCAACGAGGAGAAGCATTCGTCGACAACGGTGCGGCCACTGTCGACATGCTCTACCGCACGACGCCCATGAAGTTCTTCTGGGCCAAGGAATACTCCGATTACCACCCCGAACTGCCGGGCGGTAGCGCCGCCGGACGTACCTGCGAGTGCCTGCCGTTCGACGCGTCGGTACTGGGAGCGGAACGCGGTCGCCTGCGCCCAGGTTTGATGGAAGCCGGACTGCCGATGCCGGTGACGGGTGCGGATTACAAGTGGATGAACCTGATGGTGAAGAAGCCGAGCAAGGCTTTTCCCCGCATCATCCGCCGCCTGGCGCAAGGCGTTTACGGCAAGTACGTCCTCAAGCGTGAATACATCGCGGGCGGTCAGGCGCTCGCCGCCGGACTGTTCGCCGGTGTGGTCCAGGCCGGAATCCCGGTGTGGACGGAAACGTCGTTGGTTCGGCTCATCACCGAAGATGGCCGCGTAACGGGTGCAGTTGTGGTGCAAGACGGACGTGAAGTGACGGTGACCGCTCGGCGCGGTGTCGTCCTGGCAGCCGGCGGGTTCGACCACAACATGGAGTGGCGCCACAAGTACCAGTCGGAGAGCCTCGGTGAGCATGAGAGCCTGGGCGCAGAGGGCAACACCGGCGAAGCGATCGAGGCAGCACAAGAGCTCGGTGCAGGTATCGGATCGATGGATCAGTCCTGGTGGTTCCCCGCGGTGGCAAGCATCAAGGGCCGCCCGCCGATGGTGATGCTCGCAGAGCGTGCGCTGCCCGGCTCTTTCATCGTCGACCAGACCGGTCGTCGATTCGTGAACGAGGCGACGGACTACATGTCGTTCGGCCAGCGCGTGCTCGAACGGGAAAAGGCTGGCGATCCGGCCGAGTCGATGTGGTTTGTTTTCGACCAGGAGTACCGCAACAGCTACGTGTTCGCAGGCGGTATCTTCCCCCGCCAGCCGCTTCCGCAGGCGTTCTTCGAGTCGGGCATCGCGCACCAGGCGAGCAGTCCGGCCGAACTCGCCCGAAAGGTCGGTCTCCCCGAGGATGCGTTTGCCGAGTCCTTCCAGAAGTTCAACGAGGCCGCTGCTGCAGGTAGCGATGCGGAGTTCGGTCGCGGCGGCAGTGCATACGATCGGTACTACGGCGACCCGACAGTGTCTCCGAACCCGAATCTGCGCCAGCTCGACAAGAGCGCCCTCTATGCGGTGAAGATGACGCTCAGCGACCTGGGCACCTGCGGCGGTGTGCAGGCGGACGAGCATGCACGCGTGCTTCGTGAGGACGGCAGCGTCATCGACGGCCTGTACGCGATCGGCAATACCGCGGCCAACGCATTCGGTCACACCTACCCAGGCGCCGGCGCGACGATCGGCCAGGGGCTGGTTTACGGATACATCGCGGCCCATCACGCAGCAGAGAAGTAGCTCAAACCGTAGATGCACTAGCTAGTAGATCGACCTGACGGGAGATCAGCGCGCGTTTCCGATGCCGGAACGTGCACTGGTCTCCCGTTCGGCGTGTAGCAGCAATGCCAGCTGTATGTCCCATCTCGGTAACGCTGACGTGCCGGGTGACCGAGGCGCGGTATCGTCTCCAGAAGTGATGTGAGGCACTGATTTTTTCACCAGATGCCGTGGAATGAAGTGGCGCCTGATATCGACCGGTCGGGTCGAAAGCGCAAAAACAGGTACGTACCCAGGTAATTCAACCGTGGCGTGGAGCGTCGTGAAGCGACAGCGTATGAGGTGATTCCTCATCCGCAACGCAAGGATCTCCATGTTCCACCCCATTTCCGACCATCCGGGTAGACACCCACCCTGTCGATCTTCGAACGAAATGCCCTCAGTTCGGTCCGGCATTCGTAGTCCTCGATCAACGATCGATTCAGGCACTGCCTCGATGTAAAACCCGTATCTCCTGTGCTGTCACCAGGAGATACAGACCTGCGGGTCTATGCGCGCGATCGCGTTCGAGAGTGGTCACCGTACTTCTCTCCATGGCGCAATCCGAAAATTTCACTCCAACGGAGTCTCGGTGCGATGCACCGCGTAGCTCAGCACGTACTGAGTGCTGTCTGGCGGTAGAGCCTGCGCCGGCTCCGAGCACATCAGTCAAGGAAAATATGAGTAAGCACAGAAAACACAAGCCTTCCAGCACAAAACGATTCATCGCCGTAACTGCAGGACTGGGCGCCCTTGTGGGGGCCGGAGCAGTTGTCAATGCAGGTACCGCCGGTGCGCAGGGCTGGTCGGCGAGTTGCAGTTGGGAGTGGCCGGTAAGCGGATCACTTTCGCAGGGGTACCACGCGGGACATGACGGAGTCGACTTCGCTGTCAACGTCGGCACCGCGCTTCACGCGCCGACATCGGGCACGATTTCTGTTGCCGGACCCAATGATCCGGGTGGATACGGAACGTACATCCAGTTGGAAGCGGACAGTGGCGAGCAGATTCAGATGGGCCACCTCTCCGAAACCTGGGTCGGTGTGGGGCAGCACGTCGAGGTAGGCGACCAGATCGGGGCAACGGGTAACACCGGTAGCTCCACCGGTCCACATCTGCACCTCCGCATTCACAGTGGTGGCGCCGTCGATCCCATGTCCTTCCTGAGTTCGATCGGGGCGTGCGATACCGGGTCGAGCATCGTGCCCGCACCCGCGCCCGTGCCGGCACCGGAAGTAGCACCCGAATCCGCACCGGAACCGGCGCCAGTTCCCGTCGTCTACTCTGAGGCAGCCGAATCTGCACCGGTAGAGAGCATTCCGGAGTCGAAGGCTCCAGCGTCTGGCGAAGAGGTAGTCGTTGCGGCCGGTGATACATTGTTCGGCCTCGCTGCAGAACGAGGTCTCACCTGGCAGCAGCTGTGGGACATCAATCCACAGATCGCCGATCCCGACCAGATCTTTGTGGGCGACGTAGTCAATCTGTGAGAGTGGATAATTCGATACTGATCCTGGGGTGAGTCAAAGATTCGTATACGACCGGTTCCAGTACCCGAGTTAACTCCGAGTTCCAGTTGGTGCGTGTGAGCGCTGCAGCCGGGCCGTGTATTTCACGGTCCGGCTGTTTGCGCGCTCCGAGAAGTGATTCCTACCGAAGTGCTGATGCGTGGCGGTTCGCTTCTTGGGCAGCCACGGCCAATCGCGGGGGATCTTGCCGATACTATTGAGCCCGTGAACCGGTCCGCGATCACCTCCCTACGTCGACGTTGGTCAGATGAGGGCGTCGACAATTTACGGGCGCAGCTGCTCGATCAGTCGCGGATCGTCAAGCCGCCCCACACTCTCGTCTCCCCCTGGGCGGAGACCGATGACGGGCTGATCGACGTGCGTGGCCTGACAGCGGGTAGCGGTGGATTGGACATCCGGTATCTCACGTTGGAACGGATTGATCTGAGTTTCGCTCGGGGTGCGATCTCCGTCTTCGAATCCGAATTATTCGACTGTCGTTTCGATTTCGTGGCACTGACCGGACAGACCCGTTTCAATCGCCGATTCGAACGGTGCAGTTTCCGGGGTGCCACGCTCTCGCGTCTGGCGCTCGGACCGAGGGTCGTCGATTGCGATTTCACTGGAGCCAAAGCACGCGGGCTCCGCTCCGTGCACAATACTGTGTTCGAACGATGTGCATTCGACGACACAGACCTGCCTGGTGCGCAGTTCGCCGATACCTCTTTCGTGGAGTGCACTTTCGGCGGCGCACGATTCTCGGCGGCCACGAGTTTTGTGCGGTGTTCCTTCACCCGGACCGCTGTCGAGTTCTCCGAGGCGCGAGTGTCGCGAACAACATGTGACGGCACCGCGATTCCGGATCAATGGGCAGGTGAGGCTGATTCAGCAGTCGCACTGGAGCGGTATGCCGGTCGATATGCCCGAGCACTCGGCGTGGGGGACACAGAGGGTATGGCCCTCGATCCTGAAATGGATGATTCGTAAAGGGGGCAGATCGATGACCCGCGGGGTCACGTTCAGAACAGTATTCGGTGGACCGTCGGTGCCGCTCGACTTCATTGAGGAGTTGACTCGGCTCAGACACCGGCTGAGGGGCATCGCGATGCAGTACGACTTCGATCTGTTTGTTGTCGTTGGTGGCGACATCACCGTGGTGACCGATCCGACCGGGATCCGGCTTCCACGTGTGTTTCTGGGCAGGCGTACCGCTACGGCGCAGGTTCAGATGAACACTGACGACGTGATGGGGGTGTCCGAGCCCCGCACATTTCTGTACACGACGATCCATGCGGCACTGACGGAGCTGATTGCGCGTGTCTCATACCGCGACAACGACTTCGATGCGGACGGGGAGCGGGCGAAGATCGAGTTCTTGATCCTCGATGACAGTGGCGAGCGCGAATCAAAGCTGTGATGGCAATGACAAATGCTGCGCTCCCAAATTCGTCAGGCTGTTGTCGCTCTCTGGCATCAAACACTGCGGTGGGCCCAATGAATCCGGACATTCCGGCTAAACGATGTGTATATACGTTGTAACCGTACGTGTCACGGGTGGCCGGTGTCGGCGCGCTTCGTCCTTGTTGTGTGAGTGTTTCGTCCCGCTCCGCCCATTTCGGGCGATTCTTCATCTAGCTGAGGTTGGTGAATCTTCGGCTTGCGTCGTGGAACGATCCTCAGGCTTCGCCCGGGCTTGACGACTGAATACGGCCTTCCGTCCGCCCGAATAGACGGACGGAAGACCTCAATTCAGTTGCGGGTGAACGCACTCGGCGATCGCGGTCGGGTCTTGTCAGGGTTGAAATTCGTCGTTGGATGAATTCTCCGGCGAGCCGGCCGCGAGTATGCGCGTCCACCACCTTTGTCGCTGCGGATCTTCGTTCCAGACGACCGGTTCAGTCAGAGCTGCGGTGGGGGGCCATGATTGGCGCGGGCATAGTGGACCTCCTGGATGAAAGGTTCTTGTACAGTCGATTTCGTGCCAAGCCGTTCAGGTCAGGCTTCGATCTGTCCCTGAGTTTCTGCCTCGGAGTTGGCAGTGCTGGACGGCGGCCCCGACGCGATTTCGATCCGCCGCGGTTTCGCCTTCTCTGCGATCGGCAAGCTCACGGTCAACACGCCGTTGTCGTACGAGGCGACGATCCGCTCGGAGTCGATGTCCTCACTGATGGACAGCTGCCTTCTATACGTTCCCGTGAAACGCTCACTGGCCAGCCACGTCACTCCATCTTCGGAGAGAGCACTGCGGTGCGCGGTCAAGGTCAGGGTCGAGCCGTCTACCTGTACGTCCACCGATCCTGGGTCGACGCCGGGAAGATCGGCGTGAAGGACGTAGTGATCATCGATCTTGTAGAGGTCCATCGGCATGAAACGTGGACTTCGGTTGCTGCCGGTTCCGGTAGCAAGCAAGGACTTGGTGATCGCGTCGATGTCGGTGAAGGGATCGAAACGAAGCACAGCAACACACCTCCCGTATCGTCTAAGAAAGGCCACCGTCACCTCGACGGCGACCGAACTCACTGTGCGAGAACATGATAACCAACCGATCTGGCACTCTGCAACCTTGAGTGCCAGATTCTTCGACTGAACTTCGGCTAGATTTTCGGGAGCATCTGGGGGCGTGACTGTTCGGTGATCACGCGATCACTCGAGTCCTGCTGGATCAGGACACCTGGGTTGAAGAATCCGCAGATGCCTCGGTTCGATCCGACTCGAACGAGTGTGATGAAGTACCAGTCAGCTTGTGGTGCTGGCTATTTCGTCGAGAGCTCGTTCTACGGCTTGCGCGATCTTGCTTGCCGGAGGGAGATGCTCGGTATCGGTCTGGATTCCGATCCAGAATTTGTCGTTGTAGGACGCTGCTGTGAAGCCGATTCGAACATTGCCCGCCAACGGGCCGAGCGGCCAGAGTTGGACGAGCGCTGCCCCGTCGAGCGTGAGCGGACCGCGTGGTCCGTGAACATTGGACACCACTGCACCGATCATGTGCTGTCGCTTCGCGAATTTGTCGAAGATGCCGGCTACACGCGGCGACCGAAATGTTGTTCCTGCCGCACGTGCGGACGGTTTTGCGGCCGCAGTTTGCTTCGCGACGATTGCGACGGCACGTTCCAGGTCTGTTTCTTGAAGTGGGAGGTCGATGATCATGAATCCGACGGCGTTGCGTGCGTCTCCGATTGCTGTGACTGCGACGGGGACCGATACGGCGATCGTTTTCGGAATGGACTCGCCACGATCTTCGAGGATGAATCGCAGTCCGGTGCCCGCTGCAACGAGGTAGGCATCGTTCAATGTGCCTCCCACACTTTGCGCACCGCGCACGACCGGAGCGGTCCGGGTGCTGACGGAAGCGATGGATCTCGTGGTGCCGATTGTGCCGAGCAGTACCCGTGATCGGATCGGCCGATGTAGGAACGTCCCGATTCGAAATCGGAGGAGGTCCAGGGAACTGGCCTTCTGGGGGATGTGTGGCTCGGGGGAGTGGCCGGTTTTCGCCGTTGGTGGCGCCCCTGGGTCGGGTTTTTTCGAATCAGGCGAGGCGAACAAGCGCTCGAAAAGGTCGCTGGCACCGGCGCCGTCGAGAACCGCATGATGCACTCGAATGACGATGCCGCACTGACCAGTTCGAGCTACAGGAATCAATGCGATGTGCCACAACGGTCGGGTGGTGTCAAGGGGTTGCATCACAAGTCGACCACAAACCGCTTCGAAGTCGGGTTCGGTGGGACCGCGTTCCTCCAGTGAGACATGGAGGTCGACCTCTATGTTGCTTTCCGTCCACCACCATGACCCATGCCGCACAATCGGTCGTTGCCGCAACAACGGTTCCTGCGCGATCTGCGCGGCGAGTGTTCGGTGAAGATGCGCTAGATCCGGTCGACCGTCGCTGTCGACAAAGCCGCCCGGAGAGAGCAGACCGGCAATAGTGACCAGGTACGGCTGGACATCCACACCGAGCTGAAAGCTCGCAGCGTCGACGGGTGATATCGGCACGTCGGGTGTGGTGTCGACCATCTGCTGAGCCTAATCGAGGCGACACGGTGGACGGCGCTGGTTTCGGCTAGCGGATCACCAAGTCGTGGTCGGTGGCGCTGAGCGTGATCGCGGCAATGGGGTTTCCGCGCATCCAGTCCTGCACGAACGCGTTCAGAGCGGGGTTCGATGCCCGATCCGCGTACGCGTCCGACGGGATCTCGATTGCCCCGACGAGGTGGCGCGGATCGGCATCGAGGCCGGATGCGCGGGGAGTCATCCGTAGTCCGTCGGCGGTGTGCAGGATGACCGGAAGAACCGTGCCATCCGGTGCAGTCACGGTCGCGGTCCGGGTGGTGGCGACCGGATCGAAATGGTCCACGTCCAGTCGGTATCCGGACGGTTGTGCGTACTGGCCGATCGCGTCCAGCATGCGCGGATCCACCACAGAGTACGGAAACCCGATGTCGATCAGAGTCTGACCGTCGATGGCGCCGTCGCGGGCGGGCAAGGTCGTGGACAAGTGCCAGGGGGCAGCGGGGGACAGGGTATCCGTCGACCGGTCTGTCGGCGCGTTTTCGATCAGTGTGCCGAGGAGGGACGCGCCAGTCGGCGTGAACTCCCAAGCATCCCCGACGAGATCCTTGTGCCAGAAACCGGATTCGGCGCCGCGGCGGCCCTCGACACGCAACTCCCGCCGGTTCGGGCCGGAGCCGAGTGAGTGCACACTGATCGCGGATGTGACTTCACCGGGAATCTTGGGCTGGTGCACCCAGTCCGGTGCCGGAAGTTGGATCGCGGCGGTGCTGCGGTCCAGCGTTTCGGCCACGAGGTTGGGTGCCGACGGCTTGTCCGACTGATCTTCCCAGCTGTAGCGGAAGAAGATCGAGTCCGATCCCGAAGAATCGAAATCAAATGTGCGGGTGTACATGTCGCCGTACTTGTTCATCACGAAAGTGGTTGATCCGGCCGCCGACAGCGAGTCCGCCTGGAATCGCCCGCCGAGCGGGCCGCCGATCTCGTAGCTGTCGTCGTTGGGCAGCCACGGGTCTGCGTAGGTTATTCGGCTGCCGTCCGCGGTCAGCGTGGGGATCATCGTCATCTTGGCGAGTCCGACGAAGTGAATCCGTCCTGCGATGTCGATGAAAGTTTGATTGTCCCAAGGCGACGAGACGCTCAGTGCCCACCCGTTCGGCCGGTCTCCTGGAAGTTGTCGGCCTGGACCACTCCACAGGGGCGCACCCCACGCGGAAGTCCAGTTCCACAGGAGCGGGTCCTGGGAGGCGTTGTCCGTCGTGTAAATCCAGCCGTTGTCGTCGACTGCGACGAGTTCGTCGTCGTCCAGTGATATCCCGACCAGTCGTCCACGTAGGCATTCGGGCATCGGCACGAAACGCCATGGCTCGGTCGTTGGTTCGCCGGGTGCCCGCGGACGAGCGAGTAAGTCGTGGTCGACCAGTGCAAAGTCCCAGAATCGATTGAATTGGGTTGTTGGCGTGCGAATCTCAATGGAAGAGGGGGCGGCCGTGCCGTTGAACAACGGAAGGTTTTCCAACCCGACTCGTCCGCCTCCCGAGGGTGCGCCGGGTGGCAGTTGGGCGGTTCCGAATGGTACGCAACTGGCCGGCCCGGTTTCGGTGGGCGTGGCTGCGGAGAGGGGAGTGGACCACAGCAGGCCGGCGGCGAAGAGGATGCCGACGGTCGACAGTCGCGATCGGTACGGGTGCGAAACTCCACTCGCGGTCTCGTTCACCGTCCGATTGTCGCATGATCGGCACGTTGAATCTGCGGATTGTGAGGTTTGTCCATCTGTGTCGGTTGCGGCGAGAGTGCCGATCGCTGCGTTGGTTGTTGTGAGTGGAACGAGAGTGCTTGTACTGCAAAGGTATTCGCCGTGTATCTGAGTTTGCCGTGACCTGCAGATATGGTGGGGTGATGAGAAGGCCGAAGTCGCTGGGTGAATGGTTGGTAGCTGACCCTCCGGAGTCGTCCAAGCCACCGGGGCCGATTCTTTTGGCATTCACCGTTGTTCCGCTTATTGCGTTGGTCTGCCGGCATTACGGGTGGTGGCCTTCGCCATTCGGTGACTTCAGGTGGTTCGATCCTCTCCTCGTCAGCGCTGCGGCTCTGCTCACCCTGATCGTTGTTGGTCTGGTGTGGGCGGTTCGTACGCTCTACGTTCTCGGCCAGGACCGACGGTGGTCGTGGTGGATCCTGCCCTCTCCGGTTGCCGTTATCGCCGCGGTCGCTGCGGTGTTGTTGATGCCGCCGGCAACTTTCCTCGACAAGAGCGGAGAGTTCGAGACCATCGCGATTGCTCTCCTGGAGCAGCCTGGATCGACTGTGGAAGAGCTCGAGATCGGCCAGTTCGAGATCAGCAGTGCCCATGTCGTACGTCCCGATGAGGTCTACTTCATCGACAACGACAGCATGTTCACCACCACGAGTGGATGGGTGTACTCGCCCAGCGGCGCACCTACGGGGTTCGACGATTTCTCCGCAAAGCACCTCGGCGGACCTTGGTACGAGTTCACGGCGGTCTGGCGTGACTGATTCGCGCCATTTCACGCATGAAGTGCGTCGATAAATCGAGTGGCCCGTGTCGAGGACCTGTGGCTACCATCGGGGTGTGGACATCGTGATGCCCCATGGGCGTGAGGAGGTTGTCGGCGTCGTCTTCGCCGGCAGCAGATAGCGCATTTCGGACCCGACAGCACTAGGTGCTGGTCGGGCCATGAGCTGTACCCACCTTCACCGATCCACGATTGGCATACACCCATGATCATTTTGACCGATACATCTGTTCGTTCCAGCCTCGTCAACGCAAGTCGTAAGGAGAAGTCCGACCTCACCCTGCCGGATGGCTTCGACGCCATCGACTTCGACGCTCTCGACTATCTGGGCTGGCGAGATCCCAAAATGGGCCGACGCGCCTACGCGATCGTCCCGACACTCGACGGGGAGATCATCGGAGTCTTGCTCGTTCAAGCGCAAGCCACTCCACGGTCGCGTGCCCAGTGTTCCTGGTGCCGTGACACGCGCCTTCCCAACGAGGTCGTCTTCTACGGCGCCAAGTTGGCCGGGCCCGCTGGTCGACGTGGCAGCACAGTCGGAACACTGATCTGCCGAGACTTCCAGTGCTCGGCCAATGTTCGTAACGACCCCCCGCTCCCGTATGCCGGCTACGATGCCGCCGCTGCGCGCCAGGACCGGAAAGATGAACTGGTGCTGCGTGCTTCGAGTTTTGTCGAGCGAGTGGCTCGGCAGTAGAGGGGACCCCGGGGACGCGATATCCCTGTTGTGAAGTTCGGCCCCTCACTGGGCTGAGGAAGGGGCCGAACTGCCTGGACGGTGTCGATCCGAGGGGCACTCGGACACGGTGCGACATCTGGCGTCGCACATGATTACTCGGTCAGGGCGTTGCTCGACGTAAAGTGACCCAGGCTCCGGCTATGCAGGCGATGGCCAGGGCCAATGGAAGTAGTGCCATCGGCACCACTCGGGAAGTATCGGCAAACCACGAACCGATCGCCGGCCACCAGCTGGCCCAGGTGATTACGATCGCTGACAGGCCGAGCACACCGAAGAGACCGGTGAGAGAGGCGAGCAGACCGGTGGTCCTCCATCGCTGGTAGATCGCACCTGTCAGCATTGCGATCGAACTGGTCAGCAGCAGCGTCGCGAACAGCGCGAGCAACTGAACGGCTGCGCTGTCGGTGAAATAGCGTGCGATGCCGAACATGCGCATGTGCACACCCCAGCCGTTGGTGGCGGACTCCACCACTGACAGCAGTTGTAGCGCGATTGCGAAGATTGCGGACTGTGCCAACGCCATTATCGTGGTGGCAGTGAAGAACTCGCGGCGAGTCACGCTCAGCCCGAGCGCGAACGGGAACGTCTGGGTCATCGACTGGAGGTAGAACGCCAGCACGAAACCGTAAACGGAGAACACACTGCCGGTGAATCCCTCACCCTGCTCGTTTCCGACGATCGCGTAGATGGTGAAGCTGATGAGGAAAGAGATCAAAAGGATGCCCACCGGCCAGGCGATCAGCAACGGCCACGCGACCGTGTGCAGTTGGAGGACGGAACCGATCCTGGACCGGGTGGGCGCCTTCGGGACCGTCCGGGGCGCTGTCGTTGCGATGCTCATGCGGTGATCTCCTTGCGCTGCGTCGAAGTCGCGATGACAAGTTCCTGCAAAGATGCCGGTTCCACTTGGACTCCCGCCTCCCGCAGTCGGATTCGCTCGGTCTCGGTCACATCGGCCTGCAACATGATTCGGCTGTGGGAGCCTAGTGTCTCCCGGCGCAGGACCCTGCCGGACGCGGCAACAGCATCCACCGCATCAAGGGGGCCGGATACCACTACGGCGCGACCTCGCAGTGCGTCTGCGTCCTCGTCGACGACAATCCGGCCGCTGTCTACGACGATCACGTGCTCGAGCAGATTGGCTACCTCGTCGATAAGGTGAGTCGAAAGCACTACAGTGCGAGGATGTTCGGCGTAATCGGCAAGCAGACGATCGTAGAAGAGTTGGCGTGCAACGGCATCGAGGCCGAGATACGGCTCGTCGAAGAGCGTGAGCGGTGCACGGGAGGCAAGTCCGATGATCACTCCCAACGCTGACCGCATGCCGCGCGAGAGCTTCTTCACCTTGCGGCACAGTGGAAGTTGGAAATCGTCGAGCAGTGTCTCGGCGAACGCGTGGTCCCAATTCGGGAGCAGATGGCCGGCGGCGACGAGTACATGCTTGACCTTGAGGTCCTCGGGGTACGTCTGGCTTTCCTTGACGAAGCACACGTTCGCCAAGACGTCGGCATTTTCGAAAGGGGCAGCGCCGAATACCTCGACGTCGCCGCTGGTGTGCAGGTCCTGTCCGGTCAGTATCTGCATGATCGTGGTCTTGCCTGCGCCGTTACGTCCGAGCAGGCCGTAGATTTTGTTCTGGCCGATCTCGAACGAGACGTCCGAGAGCGCATCGACGTCCCCGTAGCTTCTGTTCACTGCTCGCATCGAGGCGACGAGTTCAGTTTCGTCGAAACGCCTGACGTGCGACTTGGTCGTTGTCGTGCTTGAGTTCATCGGTCCGCCTTCCTGTCGTCCAGCATGGATTTGAGTTCGTCGAGGGAAATCTGAAGGCGGTCGGCCTCCATGACCAACGGCTCGATGTATTGGCGCGCGAACGCTTCTCGTCGTCTGAACCTGAGTGCGTCGCGGGCGCCGACGGTGACGAACATTCCGATTCCCCGTTTCTTGTAGAGGAGCCCCTCGCCTACGAGTTGATTGAGGCCCTTGGCTGCCGTCGCCGGATTGATTCGGTGGAACGCCGCCAGTTCGTTGGTTGAGGGCACCTGCCCGTCTTCCGGCAGTGAGCCGTCGATGATCGAGCCTTCGATCTGCTCGGCGATCTGCTGGAACAGTGGTCGTCCGTCGTCGATCACGATGATCGACGCCCGGTGTTCACTGGTTCATTACTCATGTAATGAACCATAGAACGTCGTGGGGCATGTTGGCAATGAGATCGCGGAATCTGGCACCGATGCCTTGGGTCTCCGAGCGCTACCCATCGGGATATTCATCGCAGAGGCTGATGGAACAGCTTGGATGCAGACCAGCTACGACTTCCAGATCCCCGGGGCGCTGCGCACAGGCATTGAGCTTCTGCGGAACCGTGGAACCGCCGATCTAGGTGGTCGACCACGGGACGGGGCACCTTCGGGTGGCCGGTAGTTATCGCCTCAATGAATTCGGCCACCTCTTCGATGACGGCAACTATGTCGCGGGGGTCATTCTGCATGGGCGTTGTAGCTTGGGGAGTTTGCTATGCGTTGACGCAAACACCCGTCAGCATCGGCAGTTCGCCACCCAACGTGAAGCAGGCGAAACCGCAGCCTCGGCTTCGGGGCGTAACCCGGAGTCGTAGAACAGAAGCCGGACCGCACGCCGCGGTCGGGCCCCTTTCGTCAACCCAAAGACGGAATCGCATCCACCGCAAGTAGGGACTTAGCGCCCCGTTTTGGTGTTTCTGTACTGATTCGCAATCCCGATACGTACGCTTCCGACCAGGGAATCGGACACTCGACCAACAGGGGTATTTATGCCGAATGTGACAGTGAAGTTCGGGGGTTCAGACCCGGAAACAGCAGACCTCGCACGCCGGGCACTGCAACCAGTACTCGACAGCATCTACCGCACATACCGCAGGAAACCGCTCCCATTCGTCGAAGCCGCACTGAAACGCGCAGGCCGAGGGAGCTTCTCACAAGCAGGAATTGAACGATTCGCCAATTACATTTCAAGAGGCGACCGACCGATCCTCACCAAATAGTGCGGCCGCCCGTAATCAGGCCGAAGACCGAAGCGTTTCCACCGGCTACCTGGTCGACGACTAAATTTATCGGTGCCAACTAGGTACAGGTCCATCGTGGTCAACATCGGAGACAGCTCCCGCTCGCGTCCGAGATCGGTAGCTGCCTCAACGTGGCAAGGGCACTCGCGCCAGCAGACGTATTCGATCACCTGGAGCTGAGAATGCTGTTTGAGCAGATGCACATTAAATCGACCTCTGTGTGAATTCTGCTCACGGTGCATACTCGCGTGATCAAACCGGCGTCGCTGTGACATTTGGTTGCTGATCCTATTCGGGGCGGCCTCCACCGACTATTTGGGACCTGTCAAACACAATCTCCCCTTCCTGGACAGTTAGGGGAGATTGTGTTTGTGACCACCGCACGATCCACGCATCTGCTGATATGCAAGTTTCAGGCAGAGCTGAAACTGTCATCCACATGCGGTCGGCCGATCTTTTCTACAAGTCGGGTGCGGTTAGTGGCCCTGCGCCTTCTACAGAGAAGGGGATCGTGGAACCGTTCGCCATCGCCACGATCACGTTGACGATAGCAAAGAGGACGTTATTCATTTCAAATTCACCTCCTCTCTCCGTCTAGGGCCCGGCAGCATTCGCTACTGCATACAGGGCAGAGGTCCTGCTATCGAAATTGGGACCTGCAATGTAAGCGGGCGAGCCTGGACCGAATGAGGTGACTGTCCTGATATATCCGAGGCCATTCGAGGAGTTGTAGTCCACCAACCAAGGTCCACCAGAATCGCCTCCGCCAAAGTTGCCCGGTTTGGGAGTTGCGTGAGAAGCCGTAGCTCCGAACGTCATAACCAAGGAAGACGCTGCAGTGCTTGCGAGGAATAAGGTTTCGACTCTGGGCACCTACGGCCTTCTATCGAATTGGGGCCAACCTGCCGGTTTTTAAGATCTTCGGGAGGTAGCGCGACGCTAATGTGACAGTCCTCCAAACTGGGGTATTTCTTCGAGCTTTATCCGGCTCTTTCGGATCCGGAGTGTATGAGTCGAACCACGGATGATCCGAGCAGGCACAAGATGTAGGTCGGTGAGGGTTTTTAATGTGCAGGCCGATGGTCGTGCATTGGGGCTTACGGTTAGGGCTGTCCGATACTGAGGAAGAATACGTACTTGATGCTTTTCGAAGGTGATTTTTGACGGACTTGGGTATTTTCACAGTTGTGATTGTGAGAAGACCTGCATTCTTGCGTGAGTTGTGGTTCCCGGCGTCCGGGTGCGCTACGGCAGATCGGTTCTAAAAACTTCAACTGATAAGCACGCGGAGCCCGAGCAGTGAATCGGACCGGAGTTTCCGGTACTTTATTCTTTGGGAAAGATGGAGTCATGTCGTCAGCAACGAACAAGAGGTACCCGCCCGAGTTGCGTGAGCGTGCGGTGCGGATGGTCGCCGAGGTCCAGCACGAATATCCGTTGGAATGGGCCGCGGTCGAATCCGTGGCCGACAAACTCGGTATCGGAACAGCGCAAACATTGCTCAACTGGATTCGGAGAGCGCAAACTGATGCCGGCGAGCGGCCTGGTGTGACGAGCGAAATGGCTGCGGAGATGCGCAAGCTTCGCGCTGAGAATCGGGAACTCAAGCGTGCCAACGAGATTCTGAAGTCGGCATCGGTTTTCTTCGCAGCGGAGCAGGGCCGCAACAACAAGTGATCATCGACTACATCAACCGAAACAAGAGTGAGTACGGCGTCGAGCCGATGTGCAGGGCGCTCAGCGAGCACGGCTGTTCAATTGCGCCGTCCACCTACTGCGAGGCCCGCAACCGTTCCGCTTCGCGGCGGGCCGTGCGCGACGAAGAGCTGAAGATCGAGGTCAGCCGTGTGCATGCCCAGAATTATTCGGTCTACGGCGCCCGCAAGGTGTGGCTGGAAATGCGTCGAGAGAGCATCGACGTGGCCCGGTGCACGGTCGAACGGTTGATGGGTGTTCTCGGGCTCGAAGGCGCCCGTCGAGGCAAGCCTAAACGCACCACCATCGCCGATCCACAAGGTCGTCGCGCGGAGGATCTGGTGCAGCGAAAGTTCAACCCGGTTGCGCCAAATATGTTGTGGGTAGCCGACTTTACCTACGTTTCGACGTGGTCGGGCTGGGTGTACGTCGCATTCGTGATCGATGCGTATTCACGCCGAATCCTCGGGTGGCGAACCGCGACGACGATGCCGACACCGCTGGTGCTCGATGCGATCGAGCACGGAATCTGGACCCGCCGCCGAGAAGGGATTACCGACCTGTCCGGGCTCATTCATCTTTGGCGATCGCGGGTCGCAAAACACGTCAATTGTGTTCACCGACAGTCTCATTGAGGTCGGAATCGATGCCTCGATCGGGGCGACCGGGTCGAGCTACGACAATGCTCTCGCCGAACGATCAATGGTCTCTATAAGACCGAGTTGATCAAACCGCGCGGGCCGTGGCGAACGGTCGAACATGTGGAAATCGCCACGTTGGAGTGGGTGGACTGGTTCAACCACCGACGTCTCTACGAGCACTGCGGCGATGTGCCGCCGGTCGAACTCGAGGCGTTCTACTACTGTGAACCTAACTCGACCGGAGAAGTCTATTCATCGACCGACCAGAACCCTTGAACTCGCAGGTCTCCAGCTCGGGGACGTTGAGTTGCCGGCCAAGTCGCTCAACCCGAACGCAGCGCCGAAACCGGGGTTATTGCGGGTGGATCGGACGGTAATGGTGATTGACGGCGTTCTCTCCTACGACACGCCGAAGACGAAAGGCTCGCGCCGTAGAGTCCCGTTGCCGCCCGCGACGGTACGAATCCTTCGGGACTATCTCGCAGCTCACCCCCGTCGCGATGAGCCGGGCGCACCGCTCTTTCCCGCGTCCGCGCTCGTCGCGGCTAAGCCGACCGGGAAGCGTGCGATCGACAAGGACGGCAAACGAATCGTCCCCAAGGCCGAAGAGGTCTTGGCCGCGCTTTCGGTCGAGGAGGCGGAAGCCCGGTTGGCGCTGGATTGGTCGGTCCCGTTGCGCCACCCGAGTTTCTACAAAGCGATCTATCGGCCTTCTGTGCTGCGGGCGAACCGACTCGATCCTCGCGCGGCGTTGCTCCCGACGCTCAAGTTCCACGCGCTCCGCCACACGTACGCGAGTTTGTGTGTGGCGGCCGGAATCTCGCCCCTGGAGATTGCGCGGTTCATGGGCCACGCGAAGGTCACCACCACGCTTACGGTCTACGCGCACCTCTTCGAGGACGACCACGCCGACGCAATGGCCGCCCTCGGGGCGATGGGAACTACTCCGGTCGAAACCGGCAATGTGGTTCCCATTAGGCTGCGCGGGTAGGTGGAGAACTAGACCGAGTCCGATTCCGTGAGCCCCTCAAATCCGGTTCCCTCGGCAGTAATTTCCTCATGTTTCGGCGGCCAACCCGGAATCGGAACCGCAGGAAAGGTATTGGCAATCTTCCACTCGCCAAATCTGCGACGAATCACGAGTGTCTTGCCTTCAATCCTGCTCGACGGCTCCCAAATTAGAATGTCGCCGTCCGTCGGAGTGAAAATCACAACTTCGAAATCGAGTCCGTAGCGTCGTGGCTTCTCCGCCTGGCCCCAGGAGTCGTCGAAGGTCTTAGCGAATGACGTGAGCTTCGTGAACTGAGAAAAGAGGAAATGCTGAGCAAGCTCGTGAGTAGGGTCGGGCCTACGTAATTCTGCCGCGAGCTCTTCGCGATCCAACGCAGAGATGTTGGGGTGTTCTTGGTTTGCAAGAATCCAGTCTTGTGCGAGTACCATCCTGAAATCTTTGTCCATCGCTTGCCAAGCGAAAGGAAAGTCGCCACTATTGATGGCACCGAGCCACTTGCGTGCGAACGCCCCTGGGCTGTTTGGCCCGAAATGAGCATCCATTTGCTGGTGAACGGCGTTCAGTTCTTGCTTTGCAGCGTCAAAAACCGACGTTTTAGGTCCGCACTGCACCGCACGGAGGAGTGCCTCAACTGACCGGCTGTACTGGTGCCCCTCGTAATAGTGCGTGCCGAGCGTGAACGCCGCTCGCGCTGCCGTATCTGGATTCGGACTCCCTGCCAATTGGTTCAGGATCCGCATGCCCTCGGTCGGGTTGTCGTCCAGAAGGGCAGCTGCATTAGCGATTTCATCGTTTGTGGTCAAGAAGTTTGGTGTACCAAGAGGCGCAGGAATCGTAGCGGGTACACCGTGAATCTGACGAAGTAGGGGAATCAGATTTTGTTGGGAGATGGTTTCTACGCTGTGGATCGTTGTTTGATTGAGGACTGTAGGAACGATCCCGTAGTGTTCAGGGGCAGTGATGACCGGAATGAACTTCACTCGACGGTCGTTATTGTGGTATAGCTCGCCGGTGATAATGACGCCTTCCCAGTCGGCTCCCTTGCCGCGTGTCGGGTCGGTGCGCCCCCAGAATCGCTCTGTGTAGGTCGGCGTAACGACAACCAGGACAACGTCAGAGTCTTCGATTCGTGCCTCCATCCAGCGGGGCCACGAGCGGGGCGGTTCATGCTCGATGTATTGGTCAAGGGCGACATCAACCCCGTTCTGACGCAGACTATCCGCCAATCGCAGCACATGGGCGCGATGACCCTCGGAGTCATGGCTGTACGAAATCAGGCACTTAGGAGTGCGTTTGGGAGTCGTCACCGGCAGATTATCGCACTGGTCTCAATGTTCTCGGCTGCCGCCGGGGTGTCGAGCCGTTGCTGGCAGCGGCTGATCCGATCGTTCGCGGCGTATTCGCGGCGTCGTCGGGCAAGAAAAAGGCGCTGCCGAGACCGGAAACGCCCTCTATCTGCGAGAATCTGTGGAGCCGATGACGGGAATCGAACCCGCGTATTCAGCTTGGGAAGCTGATGTTCTACCATTGAACTACATCGGCGTCGCAGCCGACCGGACGTGTTTTCACCGCCGATCAACGTGCTTTCCGAACATTATCAGACGAGCATTCGAGCAGACGTATCACTGGCCGTCGTTGAAGAGAAGGCGCGTGTCGAAGTCGGCACAATTGGTGGATCTTCGTCTAAAAGTTATGCGCGGGAAAGCCTGTCGGGATGGAGAACTCGCGACAGGTGGGGCTGGGCTCTGCCGTGGGAGTCCAGAACCCGCGCATCGTGTTCGGTAACCACGGTGTGATCGCACCCATCGATGGGTCGGCACTGCCCGCAGAACCGGTAACCTCTACCTGTGCTGCTCTCCGATCGTGACATCCGTGCCGAAATCTCCGTTGGACGTCTGGGTATCGACCCTTTCGACGATTCCATGGTGCAACCGTCGAGCGTCGACGTGCGCCTGGATGGTCTGTTTCGGGTGTTCAACAACACGCGGTACACGCACATCGACCCGGCACTGCGCCAGGACGAGCTGACCAGCCTGGTCGAACCAGCAGAGGGCGAGCCGTTTGTGCTTCATCCCGGCGAGTTCGTTCTCGGTTCGACTCTCGAAGTGTGCTCACTGCCGAACGACCTGGCCGGCCGCCTCGAAGGTAAGTCGAGCCTCGGGCGCCTGGGCCTTTTGACGCACTCCACTGCCGGCTTCATCGACCCGGGTTTCAGTGGCCACATCACACTGGAGCTGTCCAACGTCGCAAACCTGCCGATCACGCTGTGGCCGGGAATGAAGATCGGGCAGCTCTGCCTGCTCAAGCTGTCGAGCGCTGCAGAGTTCCCCTACGGAAGCTCCGAGGCCGGATCCAAGTACCAGGGTCAGCGCGGCCCGACTCCGTCGAAGGCGTACCTGAACTTCAACCGCAGCTGAACGAACCAACTTCGGGGGGAGTCGCATGATCGGAATTTTCTACGGTCTGGTGTTCATGAACTTGTTGTTCGTGACCAGCACCGTGTGCTTGATGAAGCCGTCGAAGGCCAGTGTTGTTGCGACCGTCTGCGCAGGAGTGGCGTGGCTCTTCTTCAACGGCCCGTTGGAAGGTCAGGTCTTGTGGTCGTTGAATCGAGAACACGGTCTGACGGTCTCGGATCTGATGTCGCTTGTTGCCTTCGGCATCGCCGCTCGTGGTTGGAATCAGGTCCGTAAGGTCCGCGAAACCGTCGACGCCGATCGTTACTGACCTGCGAGCTCACCTCAATTGAACGCCACGATTCGGGCAGAAGTTTCGACCTGGAGCACAACGGTCGGCGAATCGGGCACAATTACTGAGTATGTGGTGGATTGTCGGAGGCGTACTACTCGTATGGGTCGTGTGTTCCATTCCGATTGCCATCCTGGTCGGACGCGGTATCGCGCGCCGGGACCGCGCAGAATTCGACGGCCGAAATCAACAGTGGGCCGACGAGGTTGTCAGGTCGATAGAGAACCAATCGGATCAGGACAATGCCGATCGGCGTAAGCCACCACTGATCAGCTGACCAGCTGGACTTTCCGGAGGTGAGTGGGCGTGGAACTTCCATCCGATACTCCCGACGACGTCGTGGCCGCAGCCGCCGGAGGACCCAGGATTCCGCAGTTCGATCCCACAGTCGGGATTCCGGTAGTTCCGCCTGCGGGAGATGCTCCACACCGGTTGGTGGTCATCGGCGACTCGCTGTCGCAGGGATTTCAGAGCGGGGCGGTCTTCAATACCGAGCTGTCGTATCCGTCGATCATTGCTCACCAGTTGGGCTGGCTCGATCGGTTCCGCTTTCCCCGATACGGCGGTCCGGGCGGGCTCCCACTCAACATCGAACTGCTGCTCCGCACCCTCGAAGAGCGCTTCGGCCCACGGCTCGACCTCTGGGAGGTTCCGCTCGCACTCTTTGCTGCACGCGAGTTCATGGACCAGGTGGAGGACTACTGGGAGCGTGGGCCGGGCAGCGAAGCGCCGACGTTCTCGGCGATCAATCACAGCCTTTCGGTCTACGGGTGGGATCTTCGTGACGCTCTGACCAAGACCGCACATGGGTGTGAGGCAGCCCTGCACGAACCGCACGACGACCTGATCAGCCAGATCGTCGAGAACAACGGCGAACGCGCCGCACTGAGAGTTCTGCCGCGAGGCTCCGAGGCAGAGAAGCGCATGACGGCGTTCGACGCGGCAGCGGAACTGGGCAAGGAAGGCATCGAAACTCTGATCGTCTTTCTCGGGGCCAACAATGCGCTCCGCACCGTCACCGAACTCCGAGTCGAGTGGAGCGGCAACAACTTCCGTGACCCGGACGGCAAGCGCGAATACACGGTGTGGCAGCCCGAGCACTTCGCGTCGGAGTACGCCGAGGTGCTGGCCGCGATCCGCAAGATCAACGCCCAGCACGTCATCCTCTGCACCGTCCCACACGTGACCATCGCACCGATCGCCCACGGGCTCGGCGGCAAGATCGAAATCGGATCCCGCTATTTCCCGTACTACGCGCGACCGTGGGTGCGCGACACAGACTTCGACCCACAGCGCGATCAACACATCACCGGCGCGCAGGCGTGGGCCGTCGATACCGCAATCGATGTGTACAACGACGGAATCGAGCAAGCCGTCGCGAATGCCCGTCGGGTGGGGAAGGACTGGTACCTCTGCGATATTGCCGGGTTGCTCGAGCGCGTGGCCTCACGGCGCTACGTCACCGACGTCAATGCGCGGCCGTCATGGTGGACGCCGTACCCCCTCCCCAAAGCACTGACCGACTTGCAACCCGTGCCGGACTCGCTGTTCCTCTCCGCCGACGGTCGCGGCGGCCGCGCGTCGGGCGGCCTCTTCTCGCTCGACGGCGTTCATCCCACGACAGTCGCGTACGGGGTGATGGCGCAAGAACTGGCGAACATCATGGTCACGGCCGGGGTCCAGTTCGACCGCGCTCAGGTCGATTTCGACCGACTCGTCCGACGCGACACCTTGGTGCGCACTCCGCCGCAGAATCTCGATTCCACGCTCGGCGTCATCGGCTGGGCTGACGAGCATCTCGGCTTTGCCAAACGTGTGTTCGGCCTCTGATTTTCAGCTTGCCTTCGACATCGTCGGTGCAACGATGCGTTCCGCGTACTCCCGCAACAGCACGACCAGGTCTACGTCGTCGACGGAAAGTCTGCCGGTCGGACCTATCGCAGCCAAGGCACCGACGACACACCTTTCCGCGTCGTGGATCGGGACGGCGACGGCGGAGCGTCCGACACGGATCTCGTCGACCTCACGGGCGGGCTCGCCGCGCCGGATCCGAGAGAGTTCGAGTTCCAACTGGTCGCCGTCGGTGATGGTGTGTGCGGTGACCTTTCGCAATGGGGCCTCGGCCAATTCGGGTCGGCTGGCGAGGAGCAGCTTCCCGATAGCCGACGCGTGAACGGCTGCGACCAGCGTCCGTTCGCCGCTGAGCTCGTGGTCTGGATCGCGATCGACCAGTCGAATTCTGTTCTCTGCAAACGACGCGAGGTAGACGCCGAACCGTAGCTGTTCGCGGAGTTCTTCGAGGAGCACCGAATTGTCGACGGGGGTGGGTTCGGCGGCAGCCCCGGCCAATTCACGGGTGCGTCGGCCCAGCGCGAAGCCGGAGAGGTCGGCGATCCGAACCAGGTAACCGTCGGCGACAAGGATGTTGAGCAACCGATACGCAGTGGCAGGTGGGATGTCGGCAAGGGCGGCAATGTCCTTGGCGGTGGCTCCCGATCCGAGCCTGGCCGTCGACTCGAGGAGGGCAAGGGCGCGCTGAACCGCTCGGGGTTCGTGCCCACCGAGGTCGCGTGGTCGGCCCACCATCAGCGGGCGCCGGCAGTCGGCTCGCCCACCAGCACGATGTTTCCGGCTGCGTCGGTGGCGAACACCCCAGCTCCTGGTAGTACGTCCTCGGTTTCGGGACTGTCGAACGCGCCGACGTGCAGCAGGCTCTTGGGGCTTCGGCGTCGCAGGTAGAACTGCCAGAGCGTGCCCGAGGTCAGGATCACGAGCACAGCGATCGGTGCAACGTACGCATGGTCGATCGTGTTGGCGTAAACGAGGTAACCGAGAACTATCGCACCGGCACCACTTCCACACGACGCGGCTGCGAGAACGCCGGGAGTGTGCTCTCCGATACGCGTCAGGAAGACAACCGATGCGATCGCCACCAGTGCATAGGCAACGATGACGGCACCGCGAACCGTCAGTCGAACGTCGTCGAAAATCTCTCCGCGTCCAAGGATGGCAAAGGCTCCGCCGCCCACCAGAACTGTGCAGACGACGACGGTCAGCGCGAAGTAGGGCGTGCGAAATGCGCTGTGAACCGAGGCGAACCGGCGGGGGAGTAGGCGTTCGACGCCGAACGAGTAGACCAGTCGCGACGCAGCATTGGACGACGCCATCGACGACGCCAGCCACGAGCACCCCAGACCGACGTTGAGCGCGATGACGACACCTGGACTCACACCCGTCGCTGTTCCGTGGAGATAGGCGTTGACGAGGGTGTCGCTACGTCCCGACCAAGCGGCCCAGCCCGCAAAGATGAAGAGCGATCCACAGATGATCGGGGTGAGAAGGACTGTGCGGGTGACGGTTACCAGCGGACGACGAGCTTCGGGGCCGAAGAAGGCCGCGCTCTCGAATCCGGCGAGAGCGAACACGGCAGCCAGGGCGGTGAGTAACAGCCCGTGGCCGGAGGTAGGCGGAACGATCTGTGCTTGTTGACTTCCGGAACCGCCCACAATCATGAGCCCGACGATGAACAGAAGTGAACAGCTTTCGACGACGAGGATCGCGAGAGCAGCAAATCTGACACTTCGAACTAGGGCACCGAGAATCAGCAGGGCTATCCCAAGGTAGAGCGCGATGACGTGAAAAGTCTTGTCCACGTGCACACCCGCGAAGCCGAGCAATGCGATTGCGGCCTGTCCTCCGTGATAGAGCGTCATCACCGCGCTGCCGACGTACTTGACCAGCATGGCGATGCCGGTGGTCAATGCTGCCCGGGTGCCCAGGCCACGAAAGACGAAGCTGTGCAGCCCGCCCGATGCTGCCATTCGGCGCGTGAACTGCGAAACGCAGAAAGCGATGAGCGTCACCAGCACGGTGGCCGCGATGATGGTGATCATCCCGCTCAACAATCGGCCGTGTGTCAGCATGGTGACGGGCAGAACGACCATCGACACAGCAGGGGCGGTGGTTGCCACCGACTGGGCCAGCACTTCGGCGCCCGAGAGTTGCCGACGGCCCAACGCGCGCAGCGGTGATCGCGCCGGGGGCTGCTTCTCGCGCGTGGTGAAGGACCGCGCGATAGCTTCGGTGAGAGCGGACATGTCGCGTCACGCTAGTCCGGTTCTGTAACGCGGATATTGCGGACATGCTTCCGCTGATCGCACTCGGGTGAGAGAGCCCGATGCTGATGCTCGCAGGTTTCTCACTCGGTCCCCATTGACTGTTTCCTGCGCGTCAAGTTCCGGACCCAACGCTCCTGAAGTCTGTGTTCAACACCAACCACCCGGGTCACCGGGAGCACACTGGGGAGCTCGAATGCCATACACACGTAGATCTTTCATGCGCAGTCTGGGAATCACCGGCGGCGCCGGCCTGGCACTCGGTGCTATGTCGTCTATCGGCCTGGCGCCGGCGGTGGCGTCGACGCCGAGGCGATTTCAGGCACCTGCCGCGGGTGACCTGATCGGAAAGGTCAAGGGAAATCACTCCGTCGTGATCCTCGGCGGTGGACCGTCCGGTCTGTGCTCCGCCTACGAACTGCAGAAGGCCGGATACAAGGTCACTGTCCTCGAAGCGCGCAACCGGCCGGGTGGTCGGGTGTGGTCGATCCGCAACGGCACCGAAGAAACCGACCTGAACGGTGAGACACAGACCTGTACGTTCTCCGAGGGGCACTTCTACAACCTCGGTGCGACGCGTATTCCGCAAAATCACAACACCATCGACTACTGCCGCGAACTGGGCGTCGAACTGCAGATGTTCGGAAACCAGAATGCGAACACCTTCGTCAACTACACCGGCAACAAGCCGCTGGCGAATCAGTCGATCACCTACCGAGCAGCCAAAGCCGACACCTACGGATACATGTCCGAGCTGCTGCAGAAGGCCACCAATCAGGGCGCTCTCGACCAGGTCTTGAGCAAGGAAGACAAAGAAGCACTCTCGTCCTTCCTCACCGACTTCGGCGATCTCTCCAGCGACGGCCGCTACGTCGGATCCTCGCGTCGAGGACACTCCGCCGAGCCGGGCGCCGGCCTCAACTTCGGAACCGAGATCGAACCATTCGGGATGAGCGATGTCATCCAGGGCGGCATCGGACGTGCATTCTCCTTCGAGTTCGGTTACGACCAGGCCATGACGATGATGACCCCCGTCGGCGGCATGGACCGGATCTACTACAAGTTCCAGGACGCGATCGGGATGGACAACATCGAGTTCGGCGCCGAGGTCAGCGGCATGAAGAACGTGCCGGAAGGCGTCACCGTCGACTACGTCGTCGACGGCAAAACCAAGTCGATCACCGCCGACTACGCAATCTGCACGATCCCACCGCACCTGATCAAGCGGCTGAACAACAACCTGCCCTCCGACATCCTGCTCGCGTTGGATGCAGCCAAGCCGTCGTCGTCGGGCAAGCTCGGTATCGAATACTCGCGTCGGTGGTGGGAGACGGAGGACCGCATCTACGGCGGCGCGTCGAACACCGACCGCGACATCTCCCAGATCATGTTCCCCTACGACCACTACAACTCCGACCGCGGCGTCGTGGTCGCGTACTACAGCTCGGGTAAGCGTCAACAGGCTTTCGAATCGCTCACCCACCGTCAGCGGCTGGCAAAGGCCATCGCCGAAGGCGCAGAAATCCACGGCGACAAATACACTCGCGACATCTCGTCGTCCTTCTCCGGAAGCTGGCGTCGCACCAAGTATTCGGAATCCGCCTGGGCATCATGGGCCGGCGCGGGAGATTCCCACGGCGGCATGGCAACTCCCGAGTACACCAAGCTGCTCGAACCCGTCGACCGGATCTACTTCGCCGGCGATCACCTCTCCAACGCCATCGCCTGGCAGCACGGGGCCTTCACGTCCGCGCAGGACGTCGTCACCCATCTGCATCAGCGTGTTGCGCAAACTGCCTGACGTGCTTCGTTTTCCATCACTTTTTCTGGAGGTCACATCGTGAAATCTCGCAGCACCAAGGTCCTTGCAGCGGCATTCGCCGCCACCGCGCTACTGGGCTTCGCCACGGCCTGCTCGTCTGATGAGGCGGACGCCGAGACCACATCGAGTTCGTTCGTCTCCAAATCGATTCTCGAAGCGGGGCAGGCAAACCCGATGATCGCTCAGGGTGTCGCGATCGGCGGCGACACCGCGATCTACAAGACCAGCGGCATCGGCCCGTCGGCAGGAAACAAGGCGGCGCCGGAAGGTTCGCCGGAGTCGTACATCGACGGCCAGTTCTCCGGCGGAGTTCTGCCTGCCGGGGTCACCGTCACCGAGGCGCAGGGCATCAACGTACTCAAGAAGATCCGCGACAACCTCGAAGCCCAGGGATTGAGTCTCGAAGACGTCGTGACGATGCGCGTCTTCCTGGACAACGCGCCGGGGTCGGACAAGGCCGACTACACAGGATGGAATCGCGCGTACCGTCAGTTCTTCGCCAATACCAATCTCGACACCGGTGATACGGAGCTGGTGCCGATGGGCACTGCCGAGCCGATCGCTCCGATCGAGCGCAACAGCGCTCGGCCCACCCGCTTCGCCCTCGAGGTTGCCGGACTGCCCGTTGCCGGTTGGCTCGTCGAGGTAGAGGTCGACGCGGTGTACCCCGATGGCAAGGAACCCGCCTGATGGGCGCGCTCAGCCCGACCCACTGGGCAATCGTCGCAGTAGTGCTCGTGGTGCTGTTCGGTTCGAAGAAGCTGCCCGACGCGGCCCGCGGCCTTGGCAGGTCGATGCGGATCCTCAAGACCGAAGTCGGTGAACTGCACTCGGATACGGACCTCGCGTTGGAGAAGCGAGACTGACCCCTGTGCGCGGTTGAGGAGTCCCCACACTCCTCAACCGCGCACAGGTCTTCTAGATCAGACCTTCGGAACGCGCTACCGATGGTGGTGACGGCGGACCCTTCACGAAGACATCGATCAGCACGTCCTCGTCCTGGTACGACGCGAACTGCGCCAACCCCGGTGTCTGGCGCACAGCCGAATGAACGGCGTCACCGTTCTGCGGATACTCCGGTACGACGTGACGCCAATGGGCGCACAGCAGCGTTCCACCAGGCTCGAGATGCTCGACGACGTGCAGCATTGCCTCGATCAGCTTTTCGAAGGTCAGGTAGTAGCCGACCTCGCTGATGACGACGAGGTCGAAAGTCTCGTCGGGCCAGTCGTCACCCAACGCCCACAGACGAAATTCGGCATCACGTCCGGTAAGCCGCGCACGGGCGCTCTCGAGTGCGGCCGGGACGATGTCGGTGGCGAGAACGCTGTCGCAGCGCTCTGCCAACTTCTCGGTGAGAACCCCGATCGAGCATCCCGGTTCGAATGCGCGACGGTATCGAGGTTTGGGGAGCATCGCGACGCTGAGCGCGTACTTTCGCTGCTCGTACCACCGGGATTCGAAGTCCCACGGATCGGATTGCGCCGCATACATCTTGGCGAAGTAGTCCGCGGGAAGCTCACGATCGGTCATACGAACACCGTTTCGTACGGTCGCAGTAGTCGTTCCATCGCATGTCGGGGGAGGATGGGTGCATCCGCGGGATGGTCGGAAAGCGGGGCGATCTGTGAAGTGAACTCATTGGCAGCAGCCGATTTTGCAGCCTGAACGTCGGAGGGCAAGGCCACTCTTCTGGCCCTTTCCCACGGGACTGCTGCATGATCCGGCTCAGCCCAATGCCACGCCCAGATGGGGTACTCGATCAATCGTGATCCAGTGTCCGCGCAGGCCTTCGCCGCTGCCTCCCCGGTGGCTTCATGGTCGGGGTGGCCGTCCCCGCGCCATGTCGAGGCGCACCAGGTACCCGTCGAGGAATCACCGAGAATCGAGCTGAGACGGTCGGTCAACTCCTGTCGGTTCTCGCTGATCTTCCCGTCTGGAAGGCTCAATCGAACCGGTGCGGGAATTCCGAGTACACGCGCTGCTCGATCCGACTCGGACCGCCTGAGATGTTCCATCTCAGGCTGAGTCACTGTTGGTGAATCGGGATGTGAGGCTCCACCGTCGGTGACAGACACCACGTGAACGTCGATGCCGGAAAGCGTTGCGATAAGAGCAGTTCCACCCAGTCCGAGTATTTCGTCGTCGGGATGGGGAGCGACGACGATCAATCGCGAGCACCCGGTGAGATCCAGTTCCGGAAAGCTGCGTCCCCACTCCTGCCATGTCGATTCGGGAGTGCCGCCATCGTCGACAGGCTTCTGCGCGAACAGTTTCGAGTTCACCACGGCCGTTTCCCCTTGGCCGCAATCCGGCCCAGTTCGGCGAGATCCTTCTCGGCGTGGCTCTGCCGCAAGTAGACGGTGAGGTCGGCTACCCGCGCGGCATGCTCGGCGTCCATGCAGAGCGGTGCGGCGCCGAGAGCGCGTCCCACCCGATCCAGGGTCTCGGTGGCGGCGCGCTCGACAATTGCCCGCACACGGAGTGCCCGCTGCATGGCCTCGGCATTTTCGTCGAAAGGATCGGCGTCGATCTCCGCCGCCGCGACTGCGAGCGCGTTGCGCGCTGCGGCCAGCGCTGCATCGACCGCGCCGAGGTGGGCGAGTAGGTAGGGATCGTCGCTGCTTGCAGCCTTGTCGTACAACGGATCTGCAACGCCGCAGGCACCGCCGTACCAACATGCAGCCACGCCTATCGCGCCGTGCCAGAACCCCGGCCTGCTCAGGTAGTCGCCTGCCGTCCCGACCGGTATCGCCGGAACCATGTCGAAGTCGACCGCGCTGGAGTCGCTTTCGGCCATACCGACGGCCTTCCACGAATCGGGAACGGGATGCACCCCAGGTAGTCCGAGCTCAACTGCGAAGAGTGAGGGTACTCCGTCGACCAAGGCGGTGATCAGTGCATGCGTGCAGGTGTTGGCGCCGGAACACCACAATTTGCGGCCGGTGAGCGTCCAGATCCCTACGTGCTCAGACGCATTCACCACAGGTTCGGGTGGCTCGGCCGCCCACACTCCCCACAGCTGCCCGGGTTCGGGATCCGGCCCGTCGAGTTCGGTGAGTATCGCGACGGCATCGGTGTGAGCCTCAGCCATCCGCCCGAGAACCACATTCTCGCGCGTGAGCTCTGCCAGGGAGGTCCACCGCGCGGCTGTCGCGCCGCCGCCGGGAAGCGGCAAGTACAGTCCACCTGCGTCCAGGAGTGTGTGTAGTCGTTTCATCGTGCCAGCTCCGCTTCTTCGTTATCGGCGGTCGTACAACCCAGGTTACGGATATGTCCGGCAAAGCCGCCCGGAGTTCGGCCGTCGAGACGCGCAGACGTGGTGACCGCAATGTCTTCTGCCCACGCGATACAGGCACCAGCCTCGCTCAACCGCCGGACGAGATCGACGTCCTCGTCTTCTTCGAGATCGGAGAATCCTCCGACGCTCCAGTACATATCCGCGCGGACACCGAGGTTGGCCCCGTGGACGTGACCGTGTCGACCATATGGATGTGCGTGGTACATACGTTCGTATCGTTCGCGAACGGAGTGTGGATGGCCTTCCCAATCCGCGATGCGTACGGTTCCCGCGACGACGTCCGCAGTACGCGCATACTCCAATTGGCGCGCAATCCAGGTGGGGCCGACCACCGAATCTGCATCGGTGGTGGTGAACCACGCCGAAGCTCCCAACCCTCGGCCGAACTCGGAAAAGCCCGTCGCTCGCGAACGTCCGACGTTCTGGTGCTCGACGCGGAGTACTTCGACCCCGTCGGGGATGACACCGGCGGTTCCGTCCGAACAGTTGTCGAGGACGGCAACCAGTCGGACGGGAACAACGCAAGCCGACGCCGCTGTTGCGAGTGCGCGAAGGCAATTGGGGAGGTCTTCGGCTTCGTTGTGGGCGGGAACTACGACAAGAACCTGGTCGATTGGCACAGTGACGATCCTTTCCTCACCCTGGTACGGTCGGGTCTTCTTTCGTCCCGGTTCTCAACAGATAACCACATTTCGGACGAGGGCCGCCGCTCGACCGCCAGCAGTCACGTAGGTCGAAAACTGTTTCGGTGAAACATCTCTGGATGCGTTTGGGAACTGTGACTTCGGGGTACAAGACGAGGTTTTGCGACTGTGCTTTAAGGTGCAAAACGGGGTTTTGCACCGAAGAATCTTCAGAGCCGGCGGTGGCGCACCGAATCGATGAGCATCCGGGCAACCTCGTGCAGTTTCACGTTGGTGTTCTGCGATTGCTGCACAAGACGGCTGAATGCTTCCTCGGCGTCGATGCCGTGGACGGCGATCAGGACACCTTTGGCTTGTTCGATCTCGGCCCGAGATTCCATGGCGCAGTGCAACTGTTCGATGTGCTCGTGTGCTTGACGCCAGCGTCGTGAATCTGCGATCGCCGCGCCCGCACCGGCGGTGAACAATTTCATCAACTCTTCGTCGAAGGCCTTGAACTCTGTCGAGGCGAATCCGTAGACGTTGAAAGCGCCGAGCAGTTCGGTGTTCCCTTCGCCCATGGTGATCGGCACGGACAAGTAGGACCGGACGCCTTGTTTGCGGGCTTCGTCGGTGAATTCCGGCCATTCGTC
The DNA here is from genome assembly GCF_009707305.1 of Rhodococcus sp. AQ5-07. Classification (NCBI taxonomy): domain Bacteria; kingdom Bacillati; phylum Actinomycetota; class Actinomycetes; order Mycobacteriales; family Nocardiaceae; genus Rhodococcus; species Rhodococcus sp. AQ5-07. Next base: position 6,172,515 of record NZ_CP046099.1, read on the forward strand.
GACGTGATCACCCACCGTTGCCCGAACCGAGGACACCGTGCGCGCGGCGTCAACGCACGGACCACGATCAGCGGAGTGCTGGGCGTCATCTATCTCGGAAAGGTAGTCCGCGGTGGACGCAGCAGTTCGTGGGCCATCGGCGGACAACACCGTCACGCTGACAGCATCGGCGTCAGGCAGTGCTTTGACCGCCGTCTCGGCCAGACGTTGGAGCATGGAGTCGAGATGCTCGTCCGTGTTCAGATTGGACCGGAGTCCGGCAATCGCTTCGGCGAGTGTGTCGAGCGAATCTGCTGCGGAAGCAAACGCCGCGGCTACCTGAGGAGCGTCCGCATTGCCTGTCATGACTCAGGTCTACTCCGCAAACTGCGACGATGTAACCGTTCCGGGCAGTCGATGCTGCGATGTTCGCATGAAATCCGAGGTTCCTGGGTAGCCGCACGCAGCGATGTGCGATGTCGCCTGAAAAAGAGGAGCCGATGATGATCCTGCGTCTACCTGGTGTGTATCGACCGCAACACGACACGTCGTTACTGGCGGATGCGCTGCTGTTCGAGCACCTCACCGCTCGCAGCCGGGTCCTGGATCTGTGCACGGGGACCGGCGCCCTCGCCGTCGCGGCATCGGCGGCTGGTGCAGGCCACGTCGTCGCGGTCGACATATCTCGCCGAGCGTGCGCCAATGCTCGTCTCAACGGAATCCTCAACGGAACCTTGATCGATTCCCGTCGCGGCGACCTCACCGAGGCGGTACACGGCGAACTCTTCGATCTGGTGATCTCCAACCCGCCGTACGTCCCTGCACTGGCAGACGATCTACCTACCGCTGGAATCGAACGGGCTTGGGACGCAGGCAAGGACGGACGCGCCCTCATCGACAGGATCGCGGCCACCGTTCACGAAGTGCTCGTCCCCGGCGGCACACTACTTCTTCTGCAGTCGGTACTGTGTGGGGTCGACAAGACCGAGGCGATACTCGAGGAACACGGTATGGCCGTGGAGATTTCGGCCCGGAAGTACATTCCCTTCGGGCCCGTGATGCGCGAGAGGCGCACCATGCTCGAGGCACGAGGGTTGATCACCACCGGTCAGGAAATCGAACAACTCGTGATCATTCGCGCAACGAAGTCTCGCCCTTCTCCCAACTCGATGTGAGGTGATCGCCGAGAAGATCGTCGAACGCGAGGCATGTTGCAGCGCCGAACAAGATGTCATCGGTGCGGTGCGGCTGCGAAGAAGCAAGACCGCCGGCAAGTTCCCGAACGGCGATCTGTTCGTGAACGGAATCCGCTTCCACGTGCTCGTCGTAGAACAGTGTCGCGTCCGAACCGAATCCGAGTCGGCGCAAGCCGGCACTGTACCGTTTGCTCGGCAGCGCCGACGTGGTCTCGACGGCGCACAGGTGCCCGACCAGCGCTCCGAGATGTCGGCGATGAAAGCCGAAGAGCGAGAGAGCATTCAACGACGCCAAGGTTACCGCGGGAACAACATCGATGTAGTGCCCGTAGCGGTCCGAAAGGCCGACAGCCCGCATGGTGTCGGCAAAAAGACGCGAATGCATTCGCTCTGCGCTGCCCCCTCCGTACTCGTCGCTCTGCACTTCGACGAGGGCTGCTTTGACGGCACCGGAGAGGCGCGAAATTCCAAGGGTGTGCACATCCGCTTCGCGCAGCTGATTGAGCGAACGGTGAATCAGCACCTCCGCGAACTGATCGATTGTGGCGTCCTTCGCCATAAAGGACGCCAGACCGGGGCCTGCACTGGGAGCCGTCATCGCCCACAAATCGGCTACGACGTCACCGGACGACGGAACTTTTCCCACGAGTTCCACGATGGCGGCCTCGAAATGCGTCTCGAGACGCGACCTCGCCGCGAGCAGGTCCAGATTCCACTCCCACGCGTCCGAGACGTTCTCGATTCCCTGCAAATGAAGCTCGTAGAGGAGCGTCAGAGTCAACTGAGCGTCGTCGTCTCGAAGAATGTCGAAGGTGGGGTCGATGGACCGTGCAACCTCGTACGCGTCAGCGGCAGCCGTAAGCTCCCTCGGATCGGCCGAGGAGCGCAGAATGGAAACGAGAGTGGCGCTCAATGGGCCGCGAGCCTGTGGAACAGGCATGGAAGTGGGCACGCCAGTGGCCGAATCGAGAAGTGAAGAGGACATATGACCGCGTTTCCCGAATCGTCATCTGCCGAAACACCGAGTGTTGCCGGTAACAACACCACCATAATCGCCTGCTCGGACGGCCCGCTGCTGGTGCGTGGTGACTTCGAGTTGCTCCGTGACGACGGCACTCCGATAGAGAACAAGCGCTCTACGGTTGCTTTGTGTCGATGCGGGCGGACCGGCATCGCGCCGTTCTGCGACAGCTCCCACAAGAAGAAGCGGGCGCGAGCGACGTAACCGGGGCCAACTCGGAACGAGCCGGACCCGTAAACCAAGACGGCCCTGAAACCAAGAAAAGGCTGGATGCCGGCACCGTGCGGTGCAGCGTCCAGCCTTTTCAGTCTGAAGTCAGACTGGGATCGAACTCAGATGGCGCGAACGTTCTGAGCCTGGGGGCCCTTCTGGCCCTGTCCGATCTCGAACTCGACCTTCTGGCCCTCGTCGAGGGACTTGTAGCCGCTGCCCTGGATCTCCGAGTAGTGAACGAACACATCCGGTCCGCCACCTTCCTGCTCGATGAATCCGAAGCCCTTTTCACCGTTGAACCACTTGACACTGCCCTGAGCCATAACCAAATTCTCCTGGATCCATCGAGCCGAGCCCTCCCATCGAGAGTCCGGTCTCACACCTGATCCTGCCATGCTCTTCTTTTTCTGTCTCCAATTACATGCATGGCGAGTTGCAGTATTTGACGGGTTTGTCCCTTTCCGGGACCACGTCGGAAGCAGGTGATTGTTCAACTATGCGCGTTTACCTGCTGTGATGTATTCGTCGCTTCGATGTAGCGCGAAATGACAACACCTGTGTTAAATCTGGATTCGCGGCGCAGAATGCCACCCCGATACCCAGGAGGGGACCAAATACCCAACTCGATCGGGGTCGAGATCAGTCCGAATCGTCGGGTTTGGTGTGCCCGTCGAACGTCACATGGATGTTCTCGTGGGGAACCGCGCGTTGGGCTTTTGCTTGATCGGCGAAGGTGCGCCGATCGCCTTCGATGAGTTCGGTGTTGTCGGTGAACGGAGCCAACAACGCCCGCGGATGGAGTTTGTCGACTCGCACGACGTTGATTTCCGCGCACATGACGATCGAGGCGGCAGCGAGGAACAAGAAGGCCAACAAACCCAGAACGATGGCAAAGACGCCATTGGTGGTGGAGGCACCCCGCACCACGGAGGTCACGTAGAGGGCACCGAAGGACTGAAGTGCTTGCCAGAGAACAGCAGCGGCGATCGCTCCAGGCGCCACATCGGCTACCGAGAGCGGGCGGGCGCAGGTGAGCCGGAAAGCGACGATGAAGATGCCTGCATTCAAGACGACTACCGCAAGGGTCAACAGGAAGCTGAACGAACCGCCCAGATGAAGCGCACCGCCGATGTTGGAGACAGCGGTGGTCCCCAAGATCGCGAGACCGATGGTGCCCAGGAGCAGTAACCCTTGAAGACGCCCGCGGATGGGATCCGGTCGCATGTTTCGGGGCACCGACCACACCGTGTTCATCGCATTCTGGCAAGCCAGAGCGACACCGAGGCCACCGTAGAGACCACCGACGATTCCGATCACCAGCCCTGTGACACCGCCGCCGATCTGTTGCGCATTGCCCAGATCGTCACCGATCACCGGAAACTGATGCAGAGCGGAGTCCAAGATTTGTTGCTGAAGCTCGGGGTTGCCAGAGAGCACGAAGCCGAGAATGGTCGAGAGCAACAGAAGAAGAGGGAAGAGCGAGACGAAGCCGTAGTACGCGATCAGCGCGGCGAGATAAACACCTTGATCGTCGAGGAACTTGTAGAGGACCGCTATCGGGAACCCCAGGGCCGGATGCTTCTGTTGCAAGGCATCGAGGCGCTTGGCGATTGTCATTCTCGGTCTCTCTCAGCTCGTCGGACAGCCCGACGAACCTTAGTCGCTGCGAGCGCGCGGCGCTCGACGCCGGTGCAGGCTTGGCGTCAGGAGGCTTCGAGTGACTTTTCTGCTTCGGCGAGCGCGCGCATTGCTCCCTCGACAGAGTTGGTGACCGGAAATTCCTCTTCCGCCCGTGCGGCCCGAAGCAAGCGTCGAAGCGGGTGTGACCCGATGACGGACCACTGGAAGTCGTGCGCTCGTGAACGGGAGTTCAGTTCGGCAAACAGTTCGAGGCAGACCGCACCGACGAACAGTGAGTTTGACAGGTCGAGAATGACGCGGGACCACTCCGCAGCGTACGAGTTGAGAAGTTCTCTCAGTTCTGGGGCGGACAGTTTATCGAGGTCGACGTCGACCTGGATCAGGACTGTCGAGGGTGCTATCCGCCAGGCCGCGAAGCCTTGTGTGTCCACGATCGGACCCAATTGTGTTGAGGGATCGACGAAATCGATCGCTGTGTGGTCGAGTTCATTCAGATTCATGGCAGATCCGGTCTGTGTGCTTTTCGTCGAAAGGCTGACGACCGACCTGGCGGCACGGAAAGTGGAAGAGTCCAGGTGTGGAAAGCATTGAGCCCAATGGATGTACGCAGGAAGTTGTGACCTGAATCCAGAGTCCTGATGCGAACCGAGCGCCAGCGGCTTCAGCCCCGGCTGTATTCTCAACCTCGGTATCGCTCAGTGTAGCTCGAGGGCTTGGATCGGTCCAGGCTTGTAGTCGAACATTAAGCGGTGCAATGTTTTTGGCTCGACACTTCGGTATGGTTGGGGATCAGCGCCACCTGACGAAGGGATTTCAGATGAACGACCGCGATGCACTCACGGCCATCTCGACCAAGCTCGACACACTGATCGGCGCGGAGACCAACGGTCTGCAGGACGAGGTTCCGCCCGGTTCCAGTGTTCAGCGCACCGAGCAGGACGGCGAGCACGGCCGGTGGGGGCACGATTACCGCCTCGCCAACAAGTATCTCGAGGCTCTCGACATCGGCCAGCCCGGGCTCATTGACCGAGACGAGATGGAACGTCTTGCGCAGGAATACATCTGATCCTGGGGACCTACTTCAGAAGATTTCACCCATCTCGGTGCGCAGCTGCTTCAGTGTCTGAGTGAGGATTCTGGATACATGCATCTGAGAGATGCCGATCTTTTCGGCAATCTGGGACTGGGTGAGATGACCGAAGAATCTGAGAACCACGATCGTGCGCTCGCGCTCCGGTAGTGCAAGGAGCGCGGGTCGCAGGGTTTCGTGATTGTCGATCCGACTGATCGCTTCGTCGTACTGTCCCAAAGTATCGATCAGAGTCAGTCCGCTCCCGTCGCCGGCTGACGCGGTGTCGAGCGGTGTGGTTCGATACGAATTTCCGGCGGTCAACCCCTGTTCGACCTCGTCCGGCTCGATGTCGAGCTCCGTGGCAAGTTCCGCTACCGTCGGTGCACGGCCGAGCGTCTGCGACAACGACGTGAGCGCCCGGTTGAGGGCAAGATGTCGTTCCTGAAGGCTGCGAGGTACGCGTACGGACCAGCCGTGATCGCGAAAATGCTTGCGTACCTCACCCATTACGGTGGGGACTGCGAACGACAGGAAATCCGATCCTTTGTCTACGTCGAATCGCTGCACAGCCTGTACCAACCCCACGCGCGCAACTTGTTCCAAGTCCTCGAAAGGCTGGCCGCGCCCCTGGTAGCGACGTGCAACGTGGGTGGCGAGCGGTAGGCACAGTTCGATGATCGAGTTGGTGATCTTTTCCCGGGTCGGATCATCCGGCGGAAGCGAGGCCATCGAGACGAACAATTCGACAGCTAGTTCGTACTGGTCCTTCTTGTCCGGTGGTACAGCCTTGCCCGGTAGGACAGTATCGTCCGGTGGGACAGCGGTCACGCACGCTCCTGGAGCAAGCCCTTTTCAAGCGTCATCGTCAGGGTGATGTGACCGTCCGCGTCGATTTCCGATTGCCCCAAACGGACCGAGTCGACCAGTGCTTCGAGAACGAACCATCCGAAGCTGTGGGACTTGTCGGGTATTTCGGAGTGTGCGATCACCGACACGACGATCCGAAGAGTGCGACCGTAGGTCTCGAATCGGCAGGTCAAGTCGCTGGACGGTATCGCATGGCCGATGAGGATGCTCGCGACTTCGTCCATCGCCAGAGCAAGGTCGGCTGTCCCGTCGACGTCCAATCCGGTGTTGTTGGCAACCGTGCGGGTGATTCCGCGCAGAGTCGGCAGTTGAGAGTACGACGCTCGGACGCGGAGCGAGGCAATGGAGTCGTGAGTAAGTTCGGCTTCGGTCGGACTCGACAGAGGAATCAAGGGGCTTCCTGTAGGTAGATGTGGCGTAATTCCGGCGGACCGAGGCAAGGAACGGTACCGGCCATGCGTGCCAGCCATCTCTACCCCGGAAGTATTCATGGCCTTCGATTACCCTTCGCCCGGCGAAGTAATCCTCTTTACCCGAACTAGAGGATGAATTGTGAGACACATCACCTGTGGTGCGCTCGTACCGATTCCCATCTTTCATTTGTGACCCGTTCGGGTACGTCCATTTCATGGGCACTCAGGCGGACAGGCAGATCCCTGTACACACACGACCGGAAGGCGTCACGGACGACGAGGTGAAGGCAGCGGGGGTGTTGTCGAACGCCCTCGAAACGGTGGAGCGGGCGCGCGGCGCTCTGTACGACTTCCATCAGCTGATCGGACATGCGGATCTCATGCTCGACGAGGTCGTCGAGTTACTGCGATCCAGCGGTAACGACGAGCTGGCCGATCAGGTCGAGAAAGAGTTGATGGGCCGGAACGTGGTCGAAGGGCGCTGGACCTTCCAGCTGGTCGAGGAGTTCGACGAAAACTACTGGTCCTTCTTTCGCGAATGCGAACAGGTGGTGCGTGACAAGCTGGCCGGTGGAGTGCCGCACCTCTTCGAAGCCGAGATGAAGGAGCGACGCCGCACGCACGGTTTACGGCATCACGAGGCCAGGCCATGAGGTTGCCACCTACTCCGGTGAGTTCGCAGCGGCACTGATCAGTGGTTCAGTTCGACCTTTACGCAACGATTCTCGTTCGGTCGCGGTCATGCCGCCCCAGATACCGTGGGGTTCCCCGGTCTGGATGGCGTGCACGAGGCATCTCTGAACGACAGGACACCTGGCGCACACCAGCTTCGCCGAACTCTCGCGTTTCGCTCGCCTGGAGCCGCGCTCGTTCGTGTCGTCGTAGAACAGGGCGGGGTCGGTGTCGCGGCAGGTGCCGGACAGCTGCCAATCCCACTCGTCGGCAAGGGGCCTGGGAGATGTGTAGGAGCGCATGAACATGGACGTTCCCTTCGCTGCGTGACGAACTCGACTCGGATCGGGGATCCGGGTCGGGTGTTAAGGCAAAGCTCGGTCCCGCCGGCCTGAACCGGCGGGACCTTCGAGGCTCCTCCCTCGAGGGGAAGATTTCGGGGGTACCTCTGGTCGGTCATTACCCAGCCGTACAACCTTTGAATCCCGGTCGTCAGGAATTCTTTTGATCGACGGCACGTCTCTCTGCTGCGGCGACAAGACCACCAGCGATGTCGCGCACCTTGACGTTCCATTCCTGCGACATCTCGACCAGAAGGTCGAAGGCTTGGTCGGCCGAGCACTCGCGCTCGGCCATCAGTAATCCCTTGGCCTGCTCGATCACGGGCCGAGAATCCAAAGCTCTTCTCAGTTCGTCGTTTTCCGCGCGAAGGCGGGTGAGGACGTCTGACGCTGAACTGGACTGCTGAGCCTGGGGTCGTTGAACCTCGTACACACGATGAAGCACTCCGATCACCCTGCCGTCATCATCGGTGACGGCGGAATTGACCGTATTCCAATAGCGCGTGACAAACAGCCCACTACCTCGCTCATCGCGCACGTCGTAACGCTGAGTCGGCAGTGCGTCCCGAGTTCTGGAGTGCATCGTGCGCTCGAATGACGCTGTCAACGAGAAGATTCCGTCGGCAAACGAGTCGTCGGGATTGTCGGGGAAGGCTTCGAACACTTCCACTCCGTGCAACTGATCGAGGCTGCGGCCGGACACGGCAAGGTATTCGTCGTTTGCGCCCTGGATACGGAAATCGCTGTCCACGAGCAGAAGAGAAGAAGTGCTTGCCGCAAATCGATCGCTTCGAACGATCGAGCGGAGAGTGCTCGAACTCATGATTGTGTCGTTTCTGTCCTGTCTTCGACGGCTGCGGCCCCTGATATTTCAGAAGTAATTGATCGCGAGAACTCCAAGGGCGGTGCCTGCCACGATCGATCCGAACAACAAACGCTGCTGCAACACGAACATCTGATACTCGCGACGTGTTTGTGCCGACGTGCCGCGCGAGTCCGCAGACATGCTCTTGCCCTTTCCTGTTGTGGGGATCGCGATTTCGGCCGACCCCCGATCGGCCGAAATCGCGGACGGTGCGTCAGCTCTGACGCGCCTCGTTTGCGGCATCCTGCTCGGTGGACGCGCCTTCGTGTACGAGGCTGCCGCCGGAGTTCTCGAGGTGCGCACGAACGAACCACTGGAACTTCTCCAACTGTGCCGTTTGGCCGATCAGCATGTCTTCTGTGATCGGATCGATCTTGCCGACGTTGTCGATTGCAGTGCGGCTGTCGGTGATGACCCCGGTGTAGACGAGGTCGAGCGCAGCCAGATGGGCGCGAGCGTCGTCGCGGCCGACGGAGTAGTCGTCCCAAGTCCGATCGCGCTCGATCGCTCCCGCTGTGCCCTTGGGGGAGTTGCCCAGTGCCGCGATACGTTCCGCCACATCATCGGCGTAGCCGCGAACCAGCTCTACCTGTGGGTCGATCATCTCGTGCACGCCAATGAAGTTGGGTCCGACGACGTTCCAGTGGACGTGCTTGAGCGTCAGATGAAGGTCGTTGTAGGCGCTGAGGCGTTCCTGCAGAATATCGGCGACGGACGAACCGTCTGCGCTGCTCAGTCCCGGTACGGTGAACTCGGACATATGTTTTCCTCTCGTCTTGATGGGGATCGCCCGCGAACGGGGCGGTCTCGCGCCATCGTCAATCGGATCGCGTGTCGGTCAGGTTCAGTGCGCGAGTGCTACTGGCTCCTCTGTCACCGGGTCGCCGTACATCATCGCGATTCGGCGCTTGACCTCTTCGGTTGTCAAAGTCGCGCTTGCAACAGTGATTCCGATGCCGGTGGTGCTCTCGCCCTGTGTGGGCGGGATGTCGATCGTCGTCATCTTGCTCCCGGTGAAGAGTGTGCCGTGAGGGAGTCGGCTGAACCACCGACTCCGACGTCTGGGTGTTCTACACCTTCGAGTGCCGGTTATGGCGCTTTCAAGTGCTACAAAATCTATATCAGCCGATGTAGATAATTGGCAAGGCTACTTCGATTCGACGGCTAAGGGAAGCTCCCTGTGCGATCTTGCCGAAATCGGCTTTGATCTGCCATTACATGCCTTCTCGGCTCGACGATTTTTGTCATGAGTGGCCCTGGACACGCTTGAATCTATGTCCTGGGCGTCAGATTCACTGCGTGATGATGCTAAGGTCGGATGACGCCGATTGAGACAGCCGACACCGAACTAGGAGGTTCCAGTGACGTCGGAATCCCAAACCCGGGCGCTGCGCGGCGTATACGGGATCTCAGTGATGTCAGAACTGTCCGGGGTAGGACCTCAGACGCTGCGCCTTTACGAGCGAAGGGGCCTGCTCACACCAACCCGCACGGATGGCGGTACACGCCGGTACAGCGAGGCCGACCTGGATACGCTCGGACGAATCACCGCGCTGATCGACGACGGAGTCAATCTTGTCGGTATCCGTCTGATTCTGTCCCTGGAGGCCGAGAATGCAGTCTTAGCGGCTCGAATCAGCCAGTTGACCGACGAGGGTGACTAGTAGCGTTGCTCCATACGATGCCGTTCAGGATGGAGTTTCGGTACGGGTAGGGTCGCCGAAGTCCGCGTCGGCGGAGATCTTGTTGCCTGCCGCTTCGATCTGTTCGAGCACGGCGTCCAAAGCATCGACCAACCATTGATGCGACGCTTCCGCGAGGAGGCGATCCGGTGTGTCGGTGTTTTCGGATTGGAAGAACCGCACCAGCCACGATTCTCCGTTGTCGGGTCGATCTGAGAGTCCGGCCGCGGTATTGGTCGCCAGAAGATAACGGTTGTATTCGAGATCGACACGAATGGCGTACTCGCCGAACAGGTTCACCACATTGGCCGGCCGATGAGTAGCAGCAGCGAGCGCGATGAGAGCGTCGTTGTAGGTTTCGGAGTACTTCACCGTGAGGGGCATGGTCGGCCTGTCTTTCTGGGCCGATGCAGCATTGCACGGCTATGTTGAGGAGATCAGTTCGCAGCCGCTGCTTGACGATGAACTGAAACCAATCCTAGCTCGAGTCTCCGCTCACCCTTGACGCAAGCCCACGGGGTCAGTTGTTGCGTGCAAAGTCAGACTCGCGCTCCGTGACGAACTGACTGTCCGGGCGCGGTTCGGGCGGCGAAAGTGCAGTCAGGAACGACTCGGCCCACTGATGCACATCATGCGTCATGACCTGGCGATGCAGCGCAGCCATACGGCGACGGCCCTCTTTCGGATCCTGATGAACTGCGGTCAGGATTGTATTCTTCACGCCGTCCAAATCGTGCGGGTTGACCAGGTATGACTGTCGTAATTCCATTGCAGCACCGGTGAACTCGCTGAGAACGAGAGCGCCTCCGAGGTCGCCTCGGCAGGCCACGTACTCCTTGGCCACCAGATTCATCCCGTCACGCATCGGCGTCACGAGCATGACGTCGGCAGCGACGAACAGTGCGATCAGTTCTTCGCGGTCGACCGGCTGATACAGGTAGTGAACTACGGGGCGGCCGATCTGACTGTGGTCGCCGTTGATGCGGCCCACCTGTTCCTCGATGACACTGCGAAGGTCGATATAGTGTTGCACGCGTTCACGACTGGGCGTGGCGAGCTGCACCATCGTGTACTTCTCCGGATCCAAGCGGCCCTCGTCGAGGAGTTCCTTGAGGGCTTGCAGTCGCAGGTCGATGCCCTTGGTGTAGTCCAGGCGGTCGACTCCCAGCAGGATTTTTTCGGGATTTCCGAGCTCTTCCTTCAATTCGCGTGCGCGGCGCAGGACCGATTCGCTCTTCGACTGGCGCTCCAGCTCGGCCGAATCGACGGAGATGGGAAATGCCCCCACCTTGACGACGCGAGAGTCGAAATCCACATGCCCGAGCGCACTTCGAACACCGACGCCCGCGGTCGTTGTCTTGAGTCCGAGTAGTTTTCGGGCCAAAAACAGGAAATTGTTTGCGCCACCAGGCAAGTGGAAGCCGATCAGATCGGCGCCCAGCATTCCCTTGACGATCTCCTTGCGCCACGGAAGCTGCATGAAGAGCTCGACCGGAGGAAACGGAATGTGAAGGAAGAACCCGATCGTCAGGTCCGGGCGCAGTTCGCGCAGCATTGCCGGCACGAGTTGCAATTGATAGTCCTGCACCCAGACGGTGGCTCCGTCCGCGGCGCAACGGGCGGTTTCCTCGGCGAACCGCTGGTTGACCGCGACGTACGTGTGCCACCACGACCGTTCGAACGTCGGTGCCACCAGGACGTCGTGGTAGAGCGGCCACAGCGTGTCGTTGGAGAACCCCTCGTAGTACTCGGCGAGGTCCTGAGAGGTCAGCTCGACGGGAAACAGACGAAGGCCGTCAACCACTATGGGATCTACCTTCTCGTCCGCGACGCCCGGCCAGCCGACCCAAGCGCCGTCTCGCTGTCGCAGGATGGGTTCGAGAGCAGTGACGAGTCCACCCGGACTTCGCTTCCAGTTCTTGCCACCGTCCTCGTCGGTTTCGAGATCGACGGGTAGTCGGTTTGCGACGACGACGAATTCGGAGAGCTTTTCGAGATCGGTACTCACGCCGACATCGGCTCCGCCAGGGTCTCGTCCAGCACGGTGGTCGAGGACAGGTATGTGACCGCCTCGGCTGTCGAGTCGGTGAACACGATGTCTGCGTCCATCTTCAGAAGAGACAGCGGGCGCCTGACGGGGTGCGCTGCGACGAGCGTCCAAGGAACGCCGAGCCTTCGTGCCTTGGCCGACAGAGTCTCGATGATGGAAAGACCTCCGACGGAGATGAACTGGACGTCCGAGCAGTCGAGTACGAACGGGTGACGCTCACCGATCAGGTCGTCGACGCAGGCAGCGAAATCAGCTCGGGACCGGACGTCGATCTCGCCGCTGACCACGAGTGATTGAATGTTTTCCGCACACGTCGTGGTGAATGTGGGGGGACTGTCCGTACGCTCATCTGTAGTTCTCGAAAACTCGTTCATCGAAACTCCTGACGGATTGCTCGAAACGGTTCGTTCGAACGGTCTGGTTCGAAACGGTTTCGTTCGAAACCGGGAAACGGCACGGGAAGCAACGCACGAACCGTGCTCGTCTTCAACGGCTGGGTACTCAACCGTGCTGAGTGCCTACCTTACCGCATCGCGAAAACCCAGGTGAAAAGCGTTAGATCCGTAAGGATTTCAAGGACCCGTGAGCGTCGGCCCACGGGACCTTGGTCCCGATGACTGAGCTCTTGCGCGATCAGTCGGTGTCGGTTGCCGGGCCGGTACTCGAGGCTCCACCCTCGTCGGCCCACGTACGCTCGCCCGACGGATCGGTCTGAACGTCCTTGTGTGCGGCATCGGCCCCGGTTCCGGGACCGTGGTCGGTGCCGGTGGTCTGCGGCTCGTCCGTCTGATCAGTGCGGTCGGTGGAATTTCGTTCACTCATGGTGGCTGCGTCTCTCTGAAGGTTGGTGTTCATGTACTTGTCGTTTCTTGCTCACCCGCGAGGGGTACTCAATAGGGGTAGTACGTCACGTCGAGCCAGTACGTCACGTCGAGCCATACCAGCAAAGTCAGCTGTCACCGAAGCAGGAGATTTCACGTGAACCATATGACCGTGACGACCGAACACCTGCGTGCACTGCTGGGCAGCGGGCCCCATTCGGAATTGGTAGCGGTTGGGGGTGAGATCGAGATCTACGTCCCCGATGAAGAAGGGTTCGGCCTCGATGGTATCTCGCTTGTCACTCGCGAGCAGTTGGCCGAGCGCCTACCGTCCTCGCCCGACAACCCCGACGAAGGTGAACTACGTATCGCCGCAGAATCGTTGAGCGAGATGATCGCCGAACTCGGCGGCTGAAGTCTGAAGTTCGGGGCAGCTGACTTCAGATCTGCGGGATCGGATCCGGGGGATACGGGTTCGGTGGCGTCGGAGTCGGTGGCACGGGCGGGGGATTCAGCGGATCGGGTGGTGCCGGCGCGGGTGGTGTCGGCGACCCCGGGTCGGGGACGGGGCCCGGATCCGGTGGTGGGGGAGTGGTCATGAGTGCCGGGTTCCCAAACACTTGCCGAACAAACACCTAGTGCTCGGAGTGGCTTTTGGTGTTCTCCTCGGCAGGTAGATCATCCACGATGTCGACTACGGCGATGTGGACGTTCTCTGCAGAGACGGGTGGGTCCATGTCGCCGAGGATCAGGTGAACGACATCGACGACGGTGAATCGAACCCGGTCCGACAGTTCGGCCAGATCCACTCCGTATGGCGCTGCCAGTTCGATACGTAGTGAACGTATTTCGTGGCCGTCGACGAAGAACTCGATACTGCTCGGCGAGCAGTGGTGTCGAGAACGTATCTCGGCGGCCAAATGGGTGCGGAGTACGTGATCGCTCACCGACACCGTGCCTAGACGTGGACCTTCGGACGCGTGTGCGTCGAGCGGCCAACCGGACGCCGAGGTCGACCGTAGCGCCCGGATCACCTTGTCGCTGATTCGATCCCAGCCTGGCTCGGGAGCGTTCCGCAGGACGTCGGATGCGTGCGCCATCAATGCGTCGGTTCGTGATTCAGTCATCGCCACCTCGTCATTCGTTCACTCAGGTTAGCCCGTGCACGATGGTGATGCCCTCGCACTGCATCCGGAGTGAGTCTCAGAATCTTGCCGATTTGAACGAACGTGAGCATCTCCACCTCTCGCAGCGTCCAGGCCGCACGCTGGCGATAAGGCAATTCACCCAACGCTTCTTCCAGTGCCTCCAGGAACGCGGCGTTCGAGGTCGTGTCGAACGGGCCGGCCTCGGGAGACGGCACGAGAGGATCCAGCAGCTTGTCGTCGATCGGTTGCGCTCTCTTGATTCGATAGCTGTCCACGATCTTTCGGGAACAGATCGCGAAAAGCCATGTTCGCATCGACGATTCGCCACGAAATGAATCGAGTCGGCGCCACGCGGCCACGAAGGTGTCCTGGACTACCTCGAGAATGTCGCCTTCATCTGCGAGCATTCGACGCGCATAGCGGTGAAGTGCAGGTCCGTAGTAGTGCACCAGTGACTCGAATGCTTCTCGGTCGCCGAGTATCGCAGCGTCCACCGTTGCGGTGTCCAAGCCGTCAGGTGCTTCGGTGAGCCCCTGTGTGTGCGGTAACGCCACAGTCGCTCCTCTCGCGGGAATGCGGAAAACTCGGCTGCGTTCGAAGATTGTTCGCCCGGCCGGGGCGTTGAATGTTACGGACAGTAACTAACAAGTGTCAGTGATGCACGTCACCTGACTGGGGCATTCGGTTTTGCCTTCGAGTGACGACTACACAGGTAGATCGATCAACAGGAGGAGATGACAATGGTCAGCACACAGGTTGCGACAGCATCTACGAAGGATGTTGCATCATCGAACGACTCGGCTCTCGTGAGCTCTCAAGGAAAGACGTCGATCGCCGACACCGTTGTCTCGAAGATTGCCGGCATCGCCACGCGAGAGGTGAGCGGTGTGTACGACGTCGGCGGCGGAGCGTCCCGGGTTGTCGGGGCACTGCGCGAGCGGATCCCCGGCGCGAGTGTCAACCACTCCCAGGGAGTATCGGTCGAGGTCGGCGAAAAGCAGGCAGCGGTCGACATCGACATCGTGGCCGAGTACGGCGTATCGCTCGCCGATCTGGCCACCGGCATTCGCCGCAACGTCATTGCGGCGCTCGAACGGATGACGGGTCTCGAAGTGACCGAGGTGAACATCACAGTTCACGACGTCCACCTCGACGAGGGCAGCGACGACGAAACCGGCGAGCCCAAGACTGCACGGGTGCAGTGAGTTCCGAAATCGCTGACACCATCGCGGCGGCTGTGACGGGGGTACCTGGGGTCGCCTCGCTTCATGCCGGCATGTTCGGCGAGGTTGGCACGTACCTCCCCGGTCGCCGCGTCGTCGGCGTGCGGGTGACGGAGTCGTCGACAGACATCCATGTGTGCATCTTCGCCGACGCCGCCGTTCGAGACACGGCTTTACGTATCCGCCAAGCGGTTTCAGGACTCGTCACAGGCCCCGTGAACGTGACAGTGGAAGACGTAGTCGGTCGTGGACGCGATGCCTGAGCACTCTCGGGGTTCAGTTCCCGATCGACGATCCGCACGCCGAGAAGCGATCAGGAACTACCACCCCGACGTGGGCGGATCTGCCGACGCGCTCAATCGAGCACTCGCACGCGTCGACCGGGACTTCGCATCCCCGATCGGTGTGGTTGTGCGCACGTCGCTGCGCGGCACGATGCGACAGATAGCCAAACCCGTTCGGGCCCAGTACACGCGGGTGCGCGCTCGGTTTCCGGGTGCAAAGACCTACACCGAGATCTGACAGGCACCATCGAACATCATCCACAACGGAGGATTCACATGACCACCTCGACTGTCGGCCTACTGGCAGGACTACTTCTCGGAGTCGCAGCTGCTGCAGGCGGTTTCACCGGATTCCTCATCGCTCTGGTTCTCGGTGTGATCGGATACCTCGTCGGTGGTCAGCGTGACGGCGAGTTCGATCTCGGTGTGATGCTGAAGGGTCGCGGACGTGGCTGAGACAGCTCGACCGGAGTCGTCTGTGCTTGGTGAGCCGGGCGATCGCGGAACGCTGACGATTCGAGACAGAGTCGCGCAGAAGTTGGTTCTCGAGGCGACGCGCGGAACCCCGGGGGTGCGCCATCACGCCGCCGGCATGGACAAACTGACCGGGCGCGAATTGCCGAGGGCGCGAGTGCTGGTATCCGGCAAGCGGGTACGGGCCAAGGTGGACATCGCGATCGAGTGGCCCGGATCCTTGTCGGTCATCGGTACCGCGGTGCGAGAGAACGTGACAACCCAGTTGCAGTCTGTATCGGGCCTGGACGTAGACGGCGTGGACGTGGCGATCGTGAGCGTTCTCCCGGCATCGACCAAGCGTGACGCGGGAAGGAAAGTGCGATGACCGCCGACAAGGTCGCACCACCCACTGCCTCGAGGGCTGCTGCTCCTGTTCCCCTTGCGGCGCCCGGATCGGCCGTCACGGGATTCCTCATCGCCGCGGCGCTACTTGCGCTCGGCGTGGTCGGCGTCCGCGACGCGCTGGTAGATATCGGCGTGATCACCGGGTCGCAGTGGATACCAAGTGCTGCCGCATATGTGGACGGGCTCGCGTACCAGGGTTGGATGTTGCCGGTGGGGATCGCAGCCGTCGTTCTCGGCCTGTGGTTCGTCATCCTCGGACTCAAACCGCGACGAAAGACTGCCAATGCCTTGGTCGGAGTCGCGAATACATGGATCGATCCCGCCGATGTAGCGGCGATAGCGTCTGTTCGCGTCGAGTCACTGGCCCAGGTTCGATCCGCTTCGTCACACGCGACCCGGCGCAAGCTGGAAGTGAAGGCCTCGGTCACGCCCGATGGAGCCGCCACCGCTGAATCGGAAATCCGTGCGGTGCTGGGGGACTTGGCCGGGTCGCTGTCACCATCGCCGCGAATCAAGGTTCGTATCCAGACGGGATCGCTGTCATGACTCGGACGGCGACGGCGATGGATCGCGTGGCGACATGCGTCGTGGGGATGCTCGCGGTAGCGCTGGGAGTTGCAGCGATCCTGTGGAATCTCGACGTGATCAAGGATTTCCCGGCGCGTATCGAGATCCCGTGGGCTGAAGATCTTGTCGATCACTCGTGGTGGCCATGGGCTGTCGGAGCTGGGGGAGTATTGCTAGTCCTCCTCGCGTTGCGGTGGTTGATCGCGCATGTGCCGCTGCGTCGGGTGAAGGAGATCACGGTCCCTGGGTCGAACTCACACAATTCCATCACCGCGGATCTGGGTGCGGTGGCGGAAGGGGCGAGCGCATCACTGGAGGACTTCGACGAAGTGTCGCGTGTCCGAGGAAAAGCGTTGCTCGATCGTGGAGTTCGCACGATCGATTTGCGAGTGACATTGAGACGTAGCGTCGTATCCGGATCGGAAACGTTGTCCGAGTTGATTGCTCGCGTCACTGACACGGGGGATCAAGTCGAGTCGATGGTCGGTGATCCATCCGTCGCGACCAGAACTCACATCGCCGTGGAAAGCGCGAAACGCGATGAGCCGAGAACTCTCTGATCAATCGAGGTTTGAGCCTCCCGGTGACCGGGTATTGGTAGACCTCCCGATCGTGCACAGAGTCATGGATGTTGCTGTGGCACTGTGTGTCACGGTGCTCCTTGCGACCGTCACTTCGATGGCGATCGCGATCGTAGTGACGCTGATCATGTGCGCGTCGGTGAGTGTCGTTTCTCGTATGTGGTGAATCGCCAGTCATTTTGGTTCTGTCGTGAACACCTGATAGAAAGGTAAGCAGACAATGTGGCTGCTACTGAGTGCACGATCCCCCGCGTCGTGCGGCGGAGAGTCCGGTTGTGTGCAAACACAACCCGCGATCACGGTCTAGTTGCGCGGGCCGATCGCTCGGAACTCTCCCTTCACCGGCAGTCACTCATTGCGCCGTCCCTCTTTACTCTAAGGAGTTCAAATGCTTCCTCTCGGTATCATCGCCTGGATCATCATCGGTGGGCTGGCGGGTTGGATCGGCAGTAAGATCATGAAAACCGATGCGCAGCAGGGGATCTTCCTCAACATCGTTGTCGGTGTGATCGGCGGCCTGATCGGTGGTTTCCTGCTTCGAGTCTTCGGCGTCGATGTCGAGGGTGCAGGCTGGATCTTCAGCTTCCTCACTTGCCTCCTCGGCGCCGTCATCTTGCTGTTCCTGGTCAAGGCAGTCACCGGAAAACGCTGACACATTTGTCCACGCAGTTCGAGTTCGACTGAATCCCACGGCCGAATCCCACGGCCGAATCCCACGGCCGAACGCACGACCGAATCCACACCGAATTCAAGAAGGAGAAACACATGTCTGACTTCATCGACAAGGCAAAGCACCGCGCTGAGGATCTCATCGGCGAAGCCAAGGAAAAGATCGGAAATGCCACGGGCAATGACGATCTGGCTGCCGAAGGTGTTGCCGATCAGGGCGAGGCAAAGGTCAAGAAGGCCGGAGACACTGTCAGTGACAAGGTCTCGGATATCAAGGACAAGTTCACAAGCTGAATGAGTTTCGGCGCGGTTGACCGGGATGTCCGGTCAACCGCGCTTTTGTGTGTCTCCTCGGCCGTCGCGGCTACCGCGATACGCTAGCTTCCGCGTTTCCGCGAGCCACTCCGGAAGCATGCGCATGTGTGCCGGCCTGTTCAGGATCGGATCGAAGGACGGCTGGAGGCAATCCGGGTGGTCCTCGACTTCGTCGAGACAGAGATGTCCGATCGGTATCAACTGAAGTTGAATTCTCGCGAGGTACACGGAGAAGTGCAGCGGGGAATGATCGACCGCAGCTTTTAATGCAGACAAAGAAGTGCCGGCCGGGTGGACGCCGCGCGGTGTCACGATCAGCCACGCCGCGGCCCCGCCCGCGCGTGAGTAAGGGACCAGTGTGCTGTATCTCGCGCCGTTCCACGAGAAAGCCGGAGCTGGAAACATTTTCGAGAAGGTAGAAAGTCCTGATGTTGCGAGAAGAATGTCCCACGGGTTTTCATCTGCGCCGACATCGTGCAACCGAAGCGCCAGGCCAAGTATGTCGGGTAGGTCTCCCGGAATTCCGAGTGCTTTCGACATTCGAGCGGTGACGGTAATCGTCGACGACTCCGTTACCGGCCACCACGGGGTGGCCGGCTTCAATGTTCCCTTCAGTTCGATCCCGTGCGGGTGAAAAACCCTGGCCATGCGCAGCGATGATGCGAAGTAGAACGGTGCGCCGACCAGCTTTCCGATCGCGCTCTTGCCGGCGGGGATGATCGAATTGAGCGTCACAGCTTCCTTATCTGAGAATTCTCCGCCCCCCGAAGCGCCCAGACTGGACGGACGTTCAGGCGTGTTGACGGGCTTGCCGACGGTTTCTTTCGGCTTCCCAGCGGCAGCGATTGCTAATCATGTGACGCGCCGTAACAAAAGTCTCGCCGGTCGGGATAATTAGCCAAACGCACAAATTGGTCGTTATGGTTCGTTTGTCCGTAACGGTGCGATCGGACCTGCGACCGTCGCGAACTGGCGAGATTGCTACTCGTGATTTGTGTTTGGTGATTGCGCGGAAACAAGAAATGTCGAGGAGACACGCTGATGGGCCACTCTCGAACCTGGCTGACGCGCGCGCTGGCAATGCCGGTGGCTGTCGCGGTGACTTTGTTGCTTCCTCTCGGCAGTGTCGCCTCGGCCCAGGATTTCGAGGACGACGCAAATACTTCGGTGGTTGCCGCAGCCACAACTCCGATCTCCTTCACCGAACTCGGCCGAGGAACGGACATCGTGTTCTCTTCCGATGACGCACCAGTGTTGGTGACCGTGCCGGTGCCGGACGGACTCACTGCAACAGCCGTGACCGGAATCCTGACCGCCCCGACCGACTTCAGTAGGGGCTGGCTCGAAGTGACTTCGGACGGCAGATTGGTGAGCCGCGTCGACTTCGACGCCGGGCAGGCCGGGACCGGGTTACCGATTTCGGTTCCCTTGCAAGGTCTCGAAGTGGTCGACCGTAGCGTCACCGTGTCGATGATCGCTCACCTCGTTCCCGTCGACGACCGCTGCTACGACCGAACGAGATACCAGCCCCTCGCGCTCCGGGATGCCTTTGTCGCCTACGACGGTGCAGAGCGGCAGCCCACAACTGTTGCAACCTTCTTCCCGCCGATTTTGAGGAAGGCAACCATCTACGTCACGGATGGTTCGTCAGGGGCGCAGCAGAGTGCGGCTTTGCAACTGAGTGCAGCGATTGTCAACAAGTACGGAAGTCAGCCTGACGCCGTGGTGGTGGAGCAGCTGCCGAACGGTCAGAGTCTGCCCTCCGCTGAGCCGGGACTGTTCGAGAGAGCTGTAGTGCTCGGTAACAGTGGGGACGCCGGCATCGATCTCGCGACGGCGCCGAATGGTTCACCCGTGCTGCGGATTTCAGGGGATGACAAGACTCTCGTTCCTCAGGTCAGTCTCTTGGCGGCGAACTTCGACGGCTACTGGGCGGCGAGCAGAGCGCTGGCGTCACCGGACAACACGGTTGCCCAGATTTCCCAGGACGCCATCACCGTCGGTGAGCTCAAGCTCGGAACGCTGACGACTTCCGGTCTCAATCACATCGAGGTCGACGTCCCGTTCAGTCAGTCGCAACTGGGGCGCCCGATGAAGGATGTCTCGGTGCGAATGATTGGTTCCTATGTCCCGCTACCGAATTCGCGTAACGGAGAACTGTCGATCTCACTCGGGGATAGACGACTCGCCTCGCAGACGGTTAACGAGACAGGGCGCTTCGACATCGGCGTCGATGTTCCGAACGAACTCCTGCGTCGCGACTTGACGTTCGAGGTCTCGATGGATGTGACCGGCGACTTCCAGTGCGGCACTAGTAGCCCTTCTTCGCTCACTGTCGATCCGGCCAGCACCATCACGTCCACTACCGGATTCCCGCCGACGCCTGGAGGATTCCAGTCATTGCCTCAGTCGATGCTGCCCACACTCGATGTCGGTTTGAGTCACGGTGATTTCGCAGATCTCGTTCGAGCCCAGCGCCTCGTTGTCGCGATGCAGCGGTTGAGCTATCTGCCGCTGCAACCGCGCGTGCTCCCGTTCGGCGACGCGGCGACCAGTTCGCTGCCGGCGTTGTTGATCGCAGCGGACGGGACGCTGCCCACTCCGGTGGCTCTACCCATGGACACGGCAGATCAAGGACTCCTGCGCTTGCAGGGTCTGGAATTCGGTGGACAATACGGTGCCTTGCAGGTGGTTTCGGGTTCGCACAACGAAGTAGTGGCGCTGACGTCTGAGGGTGATGCGGCCGATGCCGACGGTCTGCTCAACTGGTTGGAAGGTGGGAAAGACCGGTTCGCAGAACTGACCGGCGATCTACTGGTCGCACCTCGCGGAGGTGAGCCGTTCGACGTCGGAGTCGACGTCGCCCCGTTGGGCACTGCGACCTCGGCCGAAGAAGAGACCGGACTGAGCGCGGTCACGATCGGCTGGATCGGATTCGGGACCGTGGTTCTGATCGCTGTTGCCGTCGGTGGTGTGCTCGTGGCTCGGCGTCGCGGACAGTGACCGTCACCGATCGCCCGGCCCTGTCCGTCGCGGTCCACGACCTACCGGGCCGGAAGCCATGGCGGATGTTCGTCGTGCTCTTCGCGATCTACACCGCGTTGGGCGTATGGATGAACGCGGGTATCGGGTTCATCTTCACCGATTCGCTCAGTCGTGTCGCCGCGGTGTCGGCGATGCTGCTCAGCCGTGATCCGCACTTCGCGGCGATCGGATTCGTGTTCACCCCGTTGACGGCGGCAGTCCAGATTCCGATGGGCCTGATGGGTCATTGGTGGCCGGATCTGCTGCGGTGGAACATCACTGCGGTCGTGATGTCCGCGGCCTTCATGGCTGGCGCGGTGATTCAGATACGCGGGATCAGCCGCGACCGTGGGTGTCCGCGATGGGTCACCGTCGTCCTTACCGTGCTGTTCGCTGTCAATCCGATGATCGTCATGTACGCGGCGAGCGGAATGAGCGAAGCTCCGTTCCTCTTCTTCGTTCTGTGGGCGACACGTCGACTGATTCGGTGGATGCGCAGCGACGACGTACACGACCTCATCGGTGCGGGCCTCGCGTTCGCTCTGGCGTACCTCACTCGATACGACGCATTGGCACCTCTGTCTGTCGCGGTGGTGCTGGTGACCGTGGTGAGTTGGCTTCGTTTTCAACCGACAGCGGAGGAGCGGGGCGAGGGCGCAGGACCTGGCTTGCGGCTCTGGGCAGCGGCGCTCGACGGCGCCGTCGTGCTGATGCCGGGTTTCCTGGCCTTCGCCTTGTGGTCGTTTGCCAGTTGGCTCATCACGGGTCAAGCGTTCCAACAGTTCTCGTCGGTGTACGGGAACAGTTCCATCCTGGAACAGGCTGGTGCCGGAACCGACTCACCGGTTGCCCGCCTTGCGTTCTCGATCACCGAAATGGCGGTACTCGGGCCGGCGCTCCCGGTGTTCGTGGTCCTGGCAGTCATCTACGCACTTCGGCGGCGCGACACCGAAGTGGTGGTGCCTCTTGTGCTGTTCGGCGCCATCCTCGGAGCGCAGACGTTGCTCTACCTGATGGGATCGACGTTTCCTCTTCTGCGCTTCTACATTTCGATCATTCCGCTGTGTTTCGTATTGGTCGTCCTGATCGCTCCTCGCGGAGCGCCGGTCATCACGCGTCGACCAGGGGCTGCTGCGTCGCGCTCGGTGTCGACGTACCCCGAGCAGGCGGGACCGTCTCTACCTCTTGTGATCTCCCTGTGCTTGCTGGTCGGGTCGACGCTGGTCACGTTTGTCGCGATGGGTAGTGCGCGGATCGCAGTGCTCGAGCATTCCATTGCCAGCGCGATCATTCCGGGCCGCCAGAACCTGGAGGAGCAGACGAATCTACGCACGTTTGCGGCCGAGCGTCGCATCGCCAGGTACCTGGACGACTTGGCTCTGCCGGAGGGGTCGGTTCTGCTCGACACCGTGCAGAGCTATGCCGTCGTGGCGTCGTCGAACAACCCTCGGCAATTCGTCGTGCCTTCCGATGCGGACTTCGTGCGCGTACTGAACAACCCGGCCGAACATCACGTCGAGTACATCCTGTCGGTTCCGAACACCGGTCGCGGTGTGTCGGACGCGGTCAATCGGCGTTATCCGACGATGTACGACACCGGTGCCGGCGGTGTGGGAGCACTGGTGCTCGAGGTGCCCAACGACGGCGGCATGGACCCTTCGGCCTGGCGTTTGTATCGCGTGACCGGTGAACGTCAAACGGGTCGATGAGGGAATTCGTGTGGGAGGATTGTCCGTATGACGTGGATGGTTGTAGATGTCTTCTGAAGAAGCGCGTCCGCGTGTGCGTGGCACAGTGCGTCGCCGTATCGCTGCCGCTGTAGTCAGCTTTGCAACCGTCGCGGTCGTGACAGGAATGTTCACGACGCCGGTGGTTGCCGATTCGCCCAAGACGGTTCGGGTCGGAGCGTCGTCGAGCGGACTGACACTCGACGGACAGCCGTGGTGGCCCACCGGGCTCAATGCTTATCAACTGGCCACTGATTGGTCGGTGAACTTCGGCTGTGGCGCGATGGTCGATCTCGATGCCTACTTCGGTTCTCTGCCACCGAATTCCGTCACGCGTTTCAACGCCTTCCAAGCGCTCGCGGTGAACAAGGTGTCCGGGGAGATGGATTTCGGACCGATGGACGCGGTGTTCGACGCTGCGGCGCGACACAACCAGTTCACGATTCCGGTGCTCTCACCACAGGACAGCGGGTGTGATGACGGGCTGTTCAAATCCAGGGACTGGTACACCGACGACTGGAAGGTTGCGAACCTGATCCCAGGTCGAGCCACCATGAGCTTTCAGGACTGGATGCACACCGCCGTCGACCGTTGGAAGAACGAGCCTTCCGTCGCGGCGTGGGAATTGGTGGGGGAGCCGGAACCGAGCCTGTGTACCGACGCCGCCTGCAATTGGTGGACAAGAACGTGCCCGTCTGATTCCGCGCAGGTGTTGCGGGAGTTCTTCGACACGGCAGGCGCCGAACTTCGGGCGATCGATCCGAACACCCTGATCACGGCGGGATACGTCGGGGGCGGTCAGTGCGGCACTGCTGGTGACGACTACCAATACGTGAGCGAGTCCGACTTCGTCGACATTCTGCAGTATCACGACTACGGAGCAGACGGGGTTCCGCTTCCGGGCGACCAGTGGAACGGACTGGCGCGTCGCATCGAACAGGCCACGAACGTCTCGAAGCCGTTGTTGGTCGCTGAGACAGGCGAATTGGCGGGCAGTTGTGAATCATTGGCAACCCGAGCCACGAATATCGAGACGAAGCTGACGGGGCAGAAGGCGGCCGGCACGGCCGGAGCTCTCCTGTGGGCCTTCGTACCGGATCCGCGGCCGAACGAGTGCACAATGGACATCGGGCCCGACGATCCACTCTTCGACGTGATCGCTTCACTGGCAAGTTAGGACACTGCTGGTAGTCCACTAGGAGTTCCGCCCAGTGGGAGTATGGTCACGATCTGATAACAACCTGAACCTGGCGTTGTGACGTGATGACCGTATTTCGTTTGCATCCAATGGTATTCAGTGGCATTCACCTGCGGATAACCGAACTTGAAGGCCCGCGGGACCAAGCAGGACTATCGACGTGGCACCCGCAGGACCTACGTCCGGTTGTGCGAGGACGGTCCAATCGAGACGCCGGCAACGGAAGTTGCGCTGTACCTGCCCCTTTGGTTGACAGAGCAGTCCCTTTCCGATTGACGTCGAAATGCGGGCACGACCGTTCGCCGCGGTAACGGGTAGTGAGCGGAGTTCGGTGCGGCCCTCGCGGAAGTGACAATGTGGGGTGGTGTGTAGCTCTCGCGCGCAACGAATTCCGAGTTCGAGTCGACTTGCGACGGCATCGGCTGCCCGGTAGACCTTGTGCGCAGGCTGTACATGCGATGTGAGCTTTCGGTCGTCGAAATGAGGGGACGACCGCTGCATGCGCGTAACGGTAAGTGTGTGGAGCATCGCGTGAGCGGAGAGGTGAACGATGACTGGATACTCTGAACGGCCTTTCAGGACTGCGGTGGTACCGGCTGCCGGGATGGGGACCCGCTTCCTTCCGGCCACCAAGACGATCCCGAAAGAGCTACTCCCCGTCGTGGATACGCCCGGGATAGAACTGGTTGCCAGCGAAGCGGCTCAGGCCGGTGCAGAACGCTTGGTGATCGTCACCGCGCCAGGCAAGGCATCGGTGATCGGTCACTTCGTCGAGGACCTGGTGCTCGAGGGCAAGCTCGCCGCGAGTGGAAAGCACCATCTGCTCGAGCGTGTGCGTCGAGCACCTGGCCTCATATCGGTGAAGCCTGTCGTCCAAGAAACCCCGCTCGGCTTGGGTCATGCCGTCGGTCTTGTCGAGTCGGTGTTGGATGCCGACGAGGACTCGTTCGCGGTGCTGCTTCCCGACGACCTGGTTCACCCCTGCGGCGTTCTCGATGCTATGGCGAAGGTCCGTGCCGAGCGTGGTGGTTCTGTGCTGTGCGCGTTCGACGTCGCGCCCGATCGTGTGGGTGCGTACGGAGTATTCGACGTCCAAGCGCCTGAGGAAGGCGATGACCCCGATGTGCTCGCGGTCGTCGGCATGGTGGAGAAGCCGGACCCGGCGGATGCTCCGTCCACCCTCGCCGCAGCCGGACGCTATCTGCTCGATCGCGCCGTGTTCGATGCGCTCCGGCGAATCTTGCCTGGGCAAGGTGGTGAGCTGCAGCTGACGGATGCGATAGCGCTGTTGATCGCGGAGGGGCATCCGGTTCACGTCGTCGTCCATCACGGAACCCGCCACGATCTGGGTAACCCGGGAGGCTTTCTGCGAGCATCTCTCGACCATGCGCTCAGTCGCACCGAGTACGGTCCGGAGTTGCGAGTCTGGCTCAAGGAACGATTGGATCAGCCGGATCCGCAGTTGACGTACTGAAGAATGCCGTCCATGACAGCTGAGATCGGAATATGTTTTGGTGCAAGAGAATCCGCACCATTTTCGGTTAGTGCGTATGTGAATGTCGGTAGCCCGGATTCATTCGCTGCATTTGTCGATACCGCGTCGGGTGAGTTCGTCCACCAGGGACTGTGTCGCAATCGTCGCGACGACCGACGGTGGAGTCGTTCCAGGCTCCGCCTCCTCAGAGGTCAGATAACCGGCGGCTACGAGGACCTCCATGATCGGAGCGTCGAAGACCTGACATGCCGTCCGCATCGTGTCCTGCGTGGGAGGGCGCTTGGCCGACAGCCATCGACTCAGCTCGGAAGGTCGAATCTTCAGCGCACGCGCAGCTTCCTGGATGTCGCCGAACGAGCGAAGTTCCAGTTGATTCTCGACCCATGCGGAGAAACCACTCATAGCGGTCATATTGCCTGAGCCGAGAGGTATATGCCACTTCCTTTCGGCCACGAGTCGAGGACAATTGGATATCTGCCATGTCGTGGCAAAGTTTTACGTCGACGATTCGCTTATTTGCAGTTACGCGACGTCGCCGACTGAGGCTGACTTCTGCGCTGAGCGGGGATTATTCAGCCCGGCGTTGGCGAAGGGTGAAATTGAGGGTGAAATGCATAAAATTCGATTGTCGGAAGCAGGAACTCAATGACAACGCCGAGTCAAATCAGACCTGAAGGCCTTCGGGATGATGCCGCTCCGACGGCAGGGCGAACAGGCAGAATTCCTTTGTCGCCGACTACCGCCGTCTGGATGGCGATCGCGGTCGTAGTTCCGATATACCGCTCGTTGCCCGGCGCCGTCACGCAGTTGTGGGCGATGGCAGTGCTTGCGGTCATCGTGGCGTCAGTAGCACTGGGACGAGTTGCTCGGCCGCAGTTTGTCGGCGTCTGGTTGATCGCCGGCTACGCCGCTCTTGTCGCCACGGTAACAGCAACGCGTGGCAGTGACGTCACCGGAAATCTCTACGTTGGAATCCAACTCTTCATTGTTCTCGGGCTCGGAATATTTGTGATGGTCGCCAATGTCCGGCGCGATCCGGAATTTGTCAGGCGTGTATGTATTGCGTTCATAGCAAGCCAATCGGTTTCTGCTCTGGTCGCCGCTATCCAATTGGCAGGTTCATCCGTCTTCGGTTTCGGTGTTGTGAACGGTCGTGCTCCAGGTCTGGCAGGTCACCCGAACGTTCTGGGCATCATGTCCTCACTTGCGCTGATTCTGTGCCTGGGGGCTGCAGTGCAAAAGGTCGGAAATCGGGTCGTTCTGGTGCTGATCTCGATTGTGAACGCGGTGGGACTGCTGGCAACCGGTAGCTTGAGTTCGTTGTCGGCGTGCGCGATCGGATTGATCGTGGTGGCGATTTCTTCGCGAGTGAAGATCGCCACCATCGTCAAGAGTTTTGTCGGTGCCTCCGTCCTCTTCTGGATCGCAATCACCTACACCGAGTTCGGAAAGCACCTGGAGACGCCGGCCGATCGATACCTTCAGGTCACAGGGCAGACCAAGGCCGTCAGCACTCTAGAGATCCGTAACGATACTTACGGATTCGCTTGGGACGCTATTCGTGCGCATCCGCTGTCCGGGGTGGGTTTGAACGCGGCCAATGCGGCCTCGTTCGACAACGTCACAGTCGTCCACAATGTGTTTCTACGATCCTGGTACCAAGGCGGGGTGGTGCTTGCCCTGGCTGTGGCACTGATCATCTGCGCGTCGGCATTGGTTGCGTTCAGATCGATGAAGTCCGGCAAGAACGCCGCCGCGGCCGGCGTTCTGGTCTCGATGATGACGTTCGCTCTGACATCGGCATTTTTCGAGCAGGCATACTACTGGCTACCGGTCGTACTCGCGTTTGCGTGTCTTTCGACCGACAGCGATCGGACCGCGAGCTCCAAAGCTCAACCGGCGCAACAATCTCCGATCGGGAACTGAGGCTACGTGTTCAGTCCGTGGAAGGTTTTCTCCCAGTACGACGGATTGCGTATCAACTGATAGGTGCCTTTTATGGCTGCGATGCTCATCAGTACCCAGTAGAGCGGAGCGGTGAGGCAGGCAATCAGCAGCATGGGATTCCGCGTCTCGCGGCACGCCACCAAGTTCATGTAAAGGACTGCAGCGTTACCGAAGACGAGTGACACGAGTGCCGGAAAGTAGACGTAGTTGGGAAATACGTCGTGGATGACCTCAGGCTGGCCGAGGATCCATCCGAGACTGATCAGCCAGAATGCCATGTTCAGCGTCGCCACGACGGGTGTACCCGCCATCAAGATCGTGAAGCGTAGAAATCCGACCGTGCCGAGTCCGCGCCACAGTTTCACGGGTTGACGCATGTGAACCAGCCAAGTCTGCAGGTAGCCCTTGTACCAGCGTGAGCGTTGTCGGATCCAGTTGATCGTGTCGCTGTTGGCCTCCTCCAGCGTCGTCGAGTTCAGAACAGCGGTCCGGTAGCCGCTCTCGGCGATGCGAACTCCGAGATCTGCGTCCTCCGTGACGTTGAAGGGATCCCAGGCGCCGATCTCGTCGAGCACACTTCGCCGAAGGTGATTGGACGTGCCCCCCAAAGGAATCGGTGACTGACTGCGCATCAGCCCAGGGAGGATGAAATTGAACCAGAGGGCGTAGTCGGCCGTGAACCATGCGGTCAACAAATTCTGAGTTCCGTTGTGAAATGCGAGTTTCGCCTGAACGCACGCAGTATTCGATGGAAGTTTTGCGAAAGTTGCTACCACACGACGTAACTGGAGCGGATCCGGAGAGTCCTCGGCGTCGTAGATGGTGATTATCTCGCCCGTAGAGAAGTGCAATCCGTAGTTACAGGCTTTGGGTTTGGTGCGCGGATCTGCAGCAGGGACCTTCAAGATACTCACCACAGCATCGACTCCGGCGGCAGTCGCAGCTTCGATAGTGACAGTGTCATCCTCTTCGAGGAGCAAGAGCACCTGCAATTTGTCCGAGGGGTAGTCGATCGCGCGCATAGCGGAAATCAGGTCTCCGACTACTTCCGGCTCGTTGTATGCCGGAACAAGGATTGTGTAGTGCGGGAGTTCTTCGTCCGAAAGCGAGCTTGCCTCTTGATCGCTGATCGTCATGATCGAGGAAGCATCCAAACCTCTTGTGAACAGCACGAGTCGATCAACCATCGCCCACACGTAACCGAGAGTGCACGCCAATGTGAGAACGATCAGCGTGGGAGTAAGGAAGAAGACCAGACACACCATGGTGATCACGAGAATCAGGAGCAGGATGTTGCGCTGCCACGGATAGAACGCAACTGATGCCGATGAAATCGGTTTGCGTTCACGCAGTCCGTTCACAGCGTCGTGGAGTGCGGTTCGTTTGAATTCTTCGGAGCTTTCGCCCTCAACCGAGAGATCGGGATCTACCACTTCTGTGCCTCCACGACGAGCCTTCCGAGTGACTGGAGCATACCTAGATCCTTGTACTGAGATTCGCTGTCCACAGTCGATATCCGGCCTCTGAGTAGAACGGCCAAGGTGTTGCTTCCATTCGAAGCCATTGATGGTTTCGGTTCGGGGAACAAGGCATTCGGTTCATGATTGTCCACTGTCAAGAGTGTGACGCGTTGTGCGGCACCGTCGCCGCGTGTCCACACGAAATTGAGGTTGCTCCAGGTGAGTAGGAGGGAGTCGTCGACAACTGTGTACATTTCCGCGACGACTCCACGACTCAACTCGACTCGTACGGTGGGGCTGACACGTGCGTTCTGGAGATCATAAGTTGTATTGCTCGGATAGACAGACAGAGTAGACGGGCGACGCACTTGAACAACGTCCATTTGGACAGTGCGTGGGCGCATCTGGGTGTCCCAGGCAGGATTGGGCGTATCAGCACGAATCGTCTGGCGAGTGAGTGCCGAAGTGGAACCGAAGTATTTTCTCGGCCAATCGTATTCGTTGGTCGAGATTTCACGCCAACCAGCGGGGACGATGAGGCGTGGATCAGCAGTCGCCGGCGGGCCTACCGAGACCGGAACGCCCTGAGCGGTGGGCACCGGCGTAAAGAACATCACGATCGCCGCGGCGAACACCACCAGGATCGTCCAGTTGCTGGTCGACGTCGAAGGATTCCGGAGCGGACGCTCGAACGGCTTCCATGACCTTCCACGTCGCTCGTACAGGTAGAAGAACCCGCCTACCAGTAAAGCGCTACCTAGTGCTGGTAGCAGCTGGATGCTGAACAAGGGTGCAGTCGGGTACTGACGGGAGAGATAGTAAACCAAGGCGGCACCCAGGACGGACGAGCCGACGAACCCGGCGAATCCTCGTCTCCAGGTCCTACTGACGGCGATCGTCGTTGCGGCCGAAGCGACCAGCACCATGATGATGCTGTAGTCGAATCGAGTGCCGCCGAGTTCAGTCGCCAGCGTGCGGTAGATGAGCGGCGCCAGGACGATCGGAACAACCCAGATTGCCCAGTAGCGGTTCACCGGACGCAGCCCGAACATGAGAACCGCTGCGCTCCAGACGAATACCCAAGCCGCGATTACATCGATATGCATCAGTTCATAGTTCTCGGCAAAACGTGGCATGAGGAGTGCCTGTAAACCCAGAGAGACAAGTAAGCCGATACCGCCGACAATCTTGTCCGTCTCGCGGTCGTGGATCGGAAGGTCCGGGCCTCGCCGCAAATCTGTTCCGACGGCGGCTATCAGGCAGAGCAAGGGGAGGATAAAAACGTATCCGATGGCGGTACCGCTCGCGGTGCTCCTCCACAAATTGGTCCAGGTAGGCCAGAAAGCAAAGATTGTCGCGGCTGCAATCATCAGCCAACGTACTGTGAGGCGGGGGATAATTCCCGACTGCGTGCGTAGGTCGCGAATCTTCAAGATATGTAGTCCTATTCGAACTGGTCGTCTACTCCGGCCGTGTCGGCTGCAGCGAGGTTGTGTCAGCGAACCCGACTTTTGTCGACCTTACGTGATCGATTGCAAGGTGCGAATCCGCACACCGGCCGATGCGGAATGGCCGAAGCCGGGTAAGAATCTCACATATTGAGACGAAGGAAAAATTTCTTTTCGGGGCCGGTTAGTTGCGAACTGGACGAGCGACCTGTTCTTGTTCTGATGTTGATGCCTGTATCAGCAAGGGCTGTAGTGCTATTCGCCTTCGAATTGCACATCGAATCGGCAATAGGGACCAAGATCCCTGTCGGGGACGTAGGTCCCCAACGGCGCAGGCACCTTCTGTCGGCGAAAGTCATAGCGTTGGTTACCAATGGAAATGATCCTCTGTTCAGGCGGTATCTCTAATGCGGTGCCCTGTGGCAACCGCCTACTGACGAGTAAGGTCCTCCCGTTTGCCACACATTCGTTGAAGTAACGCGATAGTTGCTTCTGAATCGATCTCTCGTCCAGTTGTTCCAGTCGATCCGCCTCCGAAGGGCGATAGGCAAAGCGCTTGCGCTGCGGCCATATTGGAATAGGTGGGGGTGTGGGCGGCTACAGGCCTGAACTGGGATGACTTTGCGTTTGATCCTGCGCTCGGACAGTGCTGCAATGTAATCCAATCGGAGCGTGAGAGCGTTCCGATTCTCGAACAATTGCACTCTTCGGATCGAAGCGAGCAATTTGCTGTTCCAGTGGATTGCTCAAATCTGGTGAATCACGCTCAACACCTGTCAACGACACACGGATTCAACGACACACGGATTCCACGAATGAGGAAGGGACTGATCACGTGACGGCGCTCGACGTGTCCACACTGGGCAAGACCAAGCACACGCTTCCCCGCGCAGTGCCCGACCTCCGCCGCGGATCGACTTCTCGGAGGGAATGGGAAACGGCATACCGCAGAAGGCTGTTCCTGGGCGATTCGGTGATCATCGTGGCGACGGTTTTTCTGGCTCAATGGCTACGATTCGGCGGAGACGGCCGTGCGGTAAGCCCCGGAATCCTCGGGCAACTCAGCTACACCGGTGTGTCAATTGCATTGGCGGCGATGTGGTTATCGTCTTTGGGGATCTTCCGCACTCGCTCGATTCGTGTGATCGGCAGCGGCCCCGAGGAGTACAGACGAATCTTCGTCGCGACAGTTCGCCTCTTCGGTCTCATTGCGATTGTCAGCTTGCTGTTGCAGTTGGACATCGCACGGCTCTATCTGGCCTTCGCATTTCCGGTCGGTCTGACCGCACTGATGGCGAGCCGCTGGATCTGGCGAAAGGTGATCGCGCGGAAGCGGTCTCGCGGCGATTTTCAGACGTCCGTCTTGGTCGTGGGAAGCCCGGTTGCAGTCAAGAAAATGGCCCAGACCTTCGAACGAGCTCCCGGTGACGGGTACCGGGTAGTGGGCGTCTGCCAACCCAGTCAACTAGGACGTCGCGACAGAGTCATAGTGGTCGACGGCAACGAAATACCGGTCCTAGGCGACGAGCACGACGTGACCGACGCACTCGATTTGGTCGGTGCCGATGCGGTGGCGGTTACGGCGACGGAACACCTCGGCTACGACGGTATGCGGAAACTGGCCTGGGATCTGGAGTGTAAGGACGTCGATCTTGTTGTGGCACCGGGAATCCTGGATGTTTCCGGTCCGCGACTGTCGATGCGGCCGGTGGCGGGCCTTCCACTGATTCACGTCGAACGTCCGCGATACCATGGTGCTCAACGGTTCGCCAAGACAGCCTTCGACGTCGTTTTCGCATCTGTCATTCTCATTTTGATCAGTCCCGTTTTGATCGTGACGGCCTTGGCAGTCAAGTTCACCAGTCGGGGTCCTGTGCTCTATCGGTCGGAGCGAATGGGATTGGACGGGGTTCCCTTTCCGATGCTGAAGTTCCGATCGATGGTTCAGAACGCAGATACGCAGGTCGACAGCCTGCTGTCGGATAACGAGGGCGCCGGCGTCCTGTTCAAGATGCGTGACGATCCTCGGGTTACCAAGGTGGGGCGCGTCATTCGAAAGTTTTCGATTGACGAGTTGCCTCAGTTCGTCAATGTGCTCCGTCGCGAGATGAGCGTAGTTGGCCCGAGACCGCCGTTGAGGCGTGAGGTAGAGGCATACGACGGGGCCGTCAAAAGGCGACTGCTGGTCAAACCGGGTATCACCGGTTTGTGGCAGGTGAGCGGGCGCTCGGATCTTTCGTGGGAAGAAACCGTTCGGCTGGATCTGTCCTATGTCGACAACTGGTCGATGGTCGGGGACGTGATGATCGTCGTGAAGACGCTCAAAGCCGTAATGGCTAGTGACGGCGCATACTGATCCGTTCAGTCAGTCTTTCGTATTCGTATCGCGAATCCGATTCGCCATTCCCGGCGAACTCTGCCTGGGATCCGAAGTAAGGGAACTGCGCAATGCACACTGGCCAATCGGTGGTGCTCGATGAGAACTTTGGGGGAGCAGGCTCGATGTCGTCAACAAAATACTCGATGTATTTGGCGGTGATTCCAACCTATCGGAATCCGTGCATCGAGGTGTTGCGTGAGATGGAAGAAGGAAATCTCGATATTCTCGCTTCGGACTACGGGCTGGATTCCACGGTGCGAACTGGCATCGACAAGGATTTCTACGACCGCGTTCGACGGATCGGAATCTTCGGTGACAAGGTTCTTCTTCAGGTGGGTTCTTGGAAAAATCCGCTTTCCGCGTCCGTGACTATCCTGGATTTGAATCCCCGTAGTCTCACATCGTGGAGTATTTTGGTCCTTCGGCGAATAGCGCGTCGCCGTACTCTTCTTTGGGGCCATTTGCATCCCAGGCAAGGTTCTTCGTCGAAGACGGCTTTCCTTCGGCGAACGATGCGCCGCTTGTCTCAGGGGACCATTCTTTACGGGTACGCCAGTGTGGTCCCAGCCAAGCTCGAGGTTCCAGGCCAACCAGTTTGGGTTGCACCCAATTCTTTGTACAAACGCGCTGACATCAACGCTGGTAACATCGGCGAATCGCGTAGATCAATTGTCTATGTCGGCCGATTGGTTGCCGAGAAGAACGTCGATCAATTGGTTCCAGCTTTCCACCGATCGGGCCTCGTAGACGAGGGTGCCGTGTTGGAAATCGTGGGTTTCGGCAATGCGGTGGAAACGATAGAACGGCAAATTCTCGAATTAGGTCTGGAAGAGTCCGTTGTGGTACACGGTCGCATTGAAAGTCCGATCGAACTTGCTGAAATCTACGCACGCTCAATCATGTCGATCTCTCCCGGATACGTCGGGTTGAGTGTCACTCAGAGTTTGGGATTCGGAGTCCCGATGCTGTACCCCGAGGACGCCCCGCACGCCCCCGAGATCGAACTTGCTGCTGTCGGTCCTATGCAGAGTTACTCACCGACGACCGAGGAGTCGCTGGCTGCGGCGCTGCGAGACTACTTCCTGCATCTTGTCTCCAATCCCGTTCCAGCGGAGGAAGTTTCAGCGAAGGTCGGGGATCTCTATTCCGCCGAAACCATGGCATCGGGGATCTCTGCTGCGTTGCGAGGTCAGGTCGTCGAATTCGACAATGAGGGATGGCCCAAGGAGATGGTCGTACGATGAGCAACCGATCACGCCTACCGTCAGGTGTCAGGCGAGCCCTTCGCGGAATTATGAATGGACTCGCAATATCGAACGGGAATGTTTCAGTAGGGCGCGACTTCAACGCCGGCCGTGGAGCTATCATCAGTGCGCCTCACCGACTGAATATCGGCGATAATGTCAGTGTCGGACCCCGAACCGTTATTCAGGTAGATGGCTCCATCGGATCCCACGTCATGATCGGAATGAACGTCTACATCGTGGGGCGCGAAGACCACGCGATCGACGAGGTGGGTATTCCGATGCTCGCGTCGACGTGGGTGGGGGACCGTCAGCCTGGTGCCCGCGATTCTGTCGAAATTGGAACAGACGTATGGATAGGCGCCTGTTCGGTGATATTGAGCGGTGTGAAGATCGGTGACGGTGCGGTTATCGGAGCCGGTTCGGTCGTGACGAACGACGTCGAGAGTTTCTCGGTGAATGTCGGAGTTCCGGCACGGAAAGTCGCCGAACGATTCGAGAGTGACACGCAGAGAAGTGCACACCTGCAAGCTGTGCACGGACTGCCGTCCTGAGTTAGCTGAAAAGGGAAATGAGCACGATGGATAATCAGGGAAATAAAATCCTGATCGTGGGAATAAACTATTCTCCTGAGCCAACCGGTATCGCTCCGTACACGGAGGGTTTGGCAAATGCGATAGCGGATGCCGGTGCTGACGTCAGGGTAGTGACAGGCTATCCGCACTATCCATTCTGGCGAAAGATGGATGGCTTCTCAGGTCTGTCCTCCGTAGAGCAGTCGGAAAATCTGACGGTTCAAAGACTTCGTCATTACATCCCTCGGAATCCCAGCTTCCTGCGAAGAATTCTGATGGAGGCAAGTTTCGCTTTGAGAGCGACCTGGGCGACTCTTTTCCATCGAGCAGACCTCATACTGTGTTTAAGTCCTACACTTTTGTCCTCGGCGGCATTTGTCATCAGGACCAGGCTCCTTCGGTCGCGCACACCCGTGGTGCTGTGGGTGCAGGACTTCTACGGACTGGGCGCGTCCGAGACCGGTCAGCTGAGCGGAGGCCTGTCGTCTCTCGTTGATCGAGCCGAATCCTGGATCTTGCGAAAGTCCGATCACGTCGTCGTGATCCATCCGCGGTTCGCGAAGCATGCTCAGGACAACCTCGGAGTCGACTCGAGCAGCGTCACAGTCATCAGGAACTGGACCCACCTGGATCTCTCCCAGTCTGCCTGCACCCGAGAAGATTCGCGAAAGCGATTGGGCTGGGGGCCGGAACAGAAGATAGTTCTGCATGCCGGCAATATGGGTGCCAAGCAAGGGCTCGAGAACGTAGTGGACGCCGCGCGTTTACTTGGGCCGCGGCAGTCCGACATCAAATTCGTGCTGATGGGGGATGGGAATCAGCGGGCCCATCTCGAAGAGCTGTCCGAGGGATGCACCGGGATCGAATTCATGGATCCTGTTGGCGGCGAGGACTTCACCGATGTGCTGCGAGCAGCGGACGCATTACTTCTCAACGAGTTGGCCGATCTTCGCAGTATGGCCGTTCCGAGCAAACTCACATCGTATTTCGCTTCAGGGGTACCCGTCGTCGCGGCTACGTCTTCGGACAGTGCCTCCGGCGAGGAGATCGCCCTGTCCGGGGCGGGAGTACGTGTTGACGCCGGAAATCCGGAAGCATTGGTACGTGAAATAGAGATGCTGGTATCCGACCCCGTCCGTGCCGCTCAACTCGCGCGAAGCGGGGGGGAGTACGTGCACGAAACCTTGTCTCCCGGCTCTGCCACCACGGCGTTCGGTGACCTCTTCGACGGACTCATCAATCGAGACAGTTTGCCGACTCGACCGACGCAAGCCCGAGCGCGATGACACACCCGCAGCTCTCCCTCGGTGAATTCACCGGGGCAGGATACGACAAGGGACGTCCGGCATCAGTGCAGGTCGCCTGGCTCGCGGTGGCACCACTGTTCCGGGCCTGGTTCGTGCCGGCACGCATACGAGTTGCCATTCTCAGACTGTTCGGCGCTCAGATCGGTGATGCAGTCCTGATTCGGCACGGCGTGAAGATCCATTGGCCGTGGAAACTGTCGATCGGTGATAACACTTGGGTGGGTGAGGGAGCATGGATCCTCAATCTCGAACCGGTGAGTATCGGGTCGAACAGTTGTGTCTCGCAGGACGTCTTTCTGTGCGCGGGCAGTCACAGCAGAAAGTCACGGACTTTCGAGTTCGACAACGGACCGATCGTCATCGGCGACGGAGTGTGGATTGCGGCCAGGTCCACAATTCTCCGTGGCACGTCGGTCGGTGACCACTCGGTTATCGGCGCAAATTGCCTTGTTACATCTGATGTTCCGGCGAGTTCGATCGTCCGCGCCCCGGCTTCGTCGATCGGACGACCATGAAGGGCGCACGACCGCGCTGCGCCGGGGTTCCGCACTCGTTCGAGTGCCCGGGTGGTGGAACATGAAGGTGATGACGAACCCCCTGGTGGTTCAGTTCACGGGAATCGCCGGCGGACGTCTTGTCGGTGCGTTGATTCAGGCACTGAGTATGGTCCTACTCGCGCGTATCTCCGGTCCGTCCGGCTTTGGAATCTTCGCTGCGGCTTATGGTGTCGGACTGGTGCTTCAGACCATTCTGAACTTCGGGTTCACCCCATTTCTGGTTCGGATCCGTGCGTTGGGTGACCAGGACCCCCTCATCGCGTCGACCTTGGAGTTCTCGCGCCGCGCCAACCTGGCCGTTGGTGCATTGCTGGCATTTACCGCGGCGGTAGCCGCGGTCTTCGAGCCGAAGCTTTGGTTCGTAGTGCCGTTGACAGCTTGGGTTGTTCTGGACAATTACGTCGAGACGCTGCTCTCGCTACCACTCGCTGACGGGAATACCTGGCAGAACGCGGTGTCGTTGCTCCTCCGGCGAGCACTTGCTCTCGTTTTTGTTGCGGCGGCTTGGCTCGCAGGAGTCGACGCAGTGTTCTGGTATTCCGTGGGCCTCGCGTTCTCTTCGATGATCGCTGTCTTCGTGGCCATTCGGCTCGGACCGGCGATCACTCGTGTGAGATCGAGACGCTCGTACAAGTCGATCATCGGCAAGTCTTCGCACTTCTGGTTGAATTCCGTTGCTACTCAGACGCGCAACTTCGACGTACTGCTGGTTGGACTTGTCACGTCGCCGGCCGTCTCCGGAATCTACGGCGTGACGAGTCGTATCACCACGCCGTTGCGGCTGATTCCCACATCATTTGCGGCAGTTCTCATGCCGGCGGCGGCGCGCTCGACGACCGGGCGAATCACCCAGGGCATTCTGCGACCCGCGATGTACGTATGCATCGCAAGCGCGGTGATCTTCGGTGTGATCGCAGCTGCCATACCTGTGCTCGTTCCACCGATTTTGGGCGATGCGTACGTAGACGCAGTACCGGTAATGCAGGTCGTCTGCTTCAGTTTGATCTTCGCAGCGATCTCGTCCCAATTGAATGCGATTCTGCAAGGTACGGGCAGAGTTGAAATTGTCTCCTACATAACGGTTGTGAGCACCTTGATCTGCCTCGTCGGAATCGTGCTTGCTGCCCCCCGTTACGGGGCGCTCGGAGCGGGGTGGTCGCTCTCGCTCAGCTATGTACTTCAAACCGCATTGCTGACCTGTGTCGTTGTCGTTGCAATGAGGAGGGATCCCCATGCGTAGGTTCTTCATGAGTATCGCAGCAGCTCAGGGCAATCTGGGTGACATCGAGATACGGCGAACAGCAGTCGACTACATGCGTGAACTGGGGTTCAAACCCGTTGTCTTTTCCGGCAGTATGAGCGCGGAGTACGTCGATGCCTTCGATTGGGAACCAACCGACGAGGTCATGGATTCGGGTATCAGCTTCTGGCGAGCGATTTTGTCCGATACGGTGCGCCGAAAGCGGGCAGTGATCGTGATGGCACCTGGGCCGGCGGTTCTGGGGGCTTCAGCAGCAAGCGTCGTCAAGCACTCGTTGTTGGTGACAGTCTTTGCGGTGCTGCGCATTTTCGGTACACGAGTCCTCGTTTTGGG
Organism: Rhodococcus sp. AQ5-07; assembly: GCF_009707305.1. Taxonomy (NCBI): domain Bacteria; kingdom Bacillati; phylum Actinomycetota; class Actinomycetes; order Mycobacteriales; family Nocardiaceae; genus Rhodococcus; species Rhodococcus sp. AQ5-07. The sequence continues at coordinate 6,210,952 of NZ_CP046099.1, forward strand.
ACGGTCGATCGAGGTGCGAAGCTCGATGGCGGCAGTACCCGAGAAGATCCTCGTCGGCGTAGCCGACGTCTACGCGGCACGTGACAAAAGGACGTGTGAGTACCTGCGAGGCAAGAGTCGGTTCTATCCCGATCTCGCGTTCCGGGCCGGCGTATCCGACGGAGCGAAGTCTGCAGGCCGAGAATCTGCGAGCCGAGAAATAGCCTTGCTTTCACTTCGGCATGACCGACCGGTGAACTACGCGGTTCTTCGGTCGATCCACAGTCAGGTCGAGGCAATCGGCTTGAATCTGGTGGCCTGCTGCCAAGTTGCCGAGGACGACAACCACAATCGTGAAGTTGCTGCAACGCTGGGTATTCAGTACGTGGGATGGGACGATGACGTGACCCATCGGCAACAGGAGTCCGCTGTCCGCGCCCTGTACGAGCGCGCTGCCGTAACCATCAGTGACCGCCTCCATGTTTTGATCCTGAGCGCTCGAGGCGGATCGATACCGGTGATGGCGGGCAGCAGTTCGGTACCGAAGCTGAGGGATTCGCTGGAACCGGTACTCGCGCCGCAGGCCTCCTGGATGGACGATGCGACGGGTGGCAGCTTGAATCTCGGGCACGACGAATCTACCCGTATCTCTCGCGGAATGGATTCCGCTGCCGCGGAACTGGAGGATTTGAGATCGCGGATCAAGGGGGCAGTAATGCCGTGAGGGTTTCTCAGTTCTGGTTGTGGGTTCGTTACTCCCACACAACACAATTCGGCCGATGACTACTCGCAGACAAGTATCTGCTTCGAGGACGGAGTTTCAAGTGAAACGTGCACTGATTACCGGAATTACAGGCCAAGACGGTTCATACCTGGCCGAGCTGTTGTTGAGCAAGGGATACGAGGTCCACGGACTTATTCGTAGGTCGTCCACGTTCAATACAGCTCGAATCGATCACATGTATGTGGATCCCCACACGCCGGATGCAAAACTGTTCCTTCACTACGGAGATCTCAGCGACGGGGCGCGTTTGGTCACTCTTCTCGCACAGATACGCCCGGACGAGGTCTACAACCTCGCAGCGCAGTCCCACGTGCGGGTGAGCTTCGACGAGCCAGAACATACCGGTGACACCACGGGAATCGGGTCGATCAGGTTGCTCGAAGCAGTCCGGATGGCTGGTCTCGAATGCAGGTTCTACCAGGCGTCCAGTTCCGAGATGTTCGGTGCGACACCGCCTCCGCAAGACGAGCAGACTCCCTTCTACCCGCGATCGCCGTACGGTGCGGCGAAGGTGTACTCGTACTGGATCACCAAGAACTACCGCGAGGCGTACGGGATCTTTGCCGTGAACGGAATTCTGTTCAACCACGAATCTCCCCGGCGAGGCGAAACATTCGTCACTCGCAAGATCACGCGAGCGGTGGCGCGGATCAAGGCCGGTCTGGAAAGCCATTTGTACATGGGCAATCTCGATGCAATCCGCGACTGGGGCTATGCGCCGGAGTACGTGGAGGGAATGTGGAGAATGCTTCAGGTCGACGAACCGGACGATTACGTGCTCGCGACAGGCGGTAACTACTCGGTCAAGGATTTCCTGACGGTGGCCTTCGAGCACGCCGGCCTGAACTGGGAAGATCACGTGCGCTTCGACGAGCGCTATCTGCGGCCGACGGAAGTAGATGCGTTGATCGGAGACGCCGGTAAGGCGGAGCAGAAGCTCGGATGGAAGGCGACTGTACATACCCCCGAACTGGCTCGAATCATGGTCGATGCGGACATCGAGGCTCTGACGTGTGAGGGCAAGCCCTGGATCGACCGTCCGAACCTGGTGGATTGGGAGCACGCTCGATGACGGGGGAGTACACGCAGAAGTCCCTCGATCGAAGCGACACGGTATACGTTGCGGGCCATCGTGGACTCGTTGGTTCAGCGATTTGGCGTCGTTTGGAAGCCGACGGTTTCAATCGCCTTGTCGGTCGCACGTCCGCCGAACTCGATCTTCGCGACCGCGGTGCCGTATTCGAATTCTTCGCCGCTGAGAGGCCGAAGAACGTGGTCCTCGCGGCAGCCAGAGTGGGCGGGATACTGGCGAACAGCACACTGCCGGTGGACTTCATCTCCGACAACCTTCGCATCCAGGTGAACGTGATGGACGCGGCGGCCGAATTCGACGTAGATCGCCTTCTATTCCTCGGATCATCCTGCATCTACCCGAAATTCGCGCCTCAACCGATTCGCGAAGAGTATCTACTGACCGGTCATCTGGAACCGACGAACGATGCATATGCCATCGCAAAGATCGCGGGAATCCTGCAGGTACAGGCTGTTCGCAAGCAGTTCGGGCGACCGTGGATCTCCGCGATGCCGACGAACCTCTACGGCCCGGGTGACAACTTCTCTGCCAAGGGCTCTCATGTGCTGCCGGCCCTCATCAGGCGCTTCGACGACGCGCGCCGTGATGGAGCTGCGTCAGTCGTGAACTGGGGCAGCGGGACGCCGAGGCGCGAGTTTCTCCACGTCGACGACATGGCGGATGCCTGCCTTCATTTGCTCGACCACTATGACGGAGCAGAACACGTCAATGTTGGTACGGGCGAGGACCAGAGTATCGCGGAGATTTCCGCGATCGTGGCGGACGAGATCGGGTTCGACGGCGAGATCGAATGGGATCACTCGAAACCTGACGGGACGCCGCGGAAGTTGCTTGACATCGGGAAGCTTCGAGATTTGGGGTGGCAGCCCAGGATTGATCTTCGTGCGGGGATCGCATCGACCGTGGAGTGGTATCGACAGAATGTCGATTCGATCAGGACATGAAGTACTACAGCATTATTCGACGTAAACCCGACTTCGACAGGCAGACATCGTTATGACTTCTCGTATTGCGGTATTCGGCACCGGCTACCTCGGGGCGACACATGCAGCTTGCATGGCCGAGTTGGGTCACGAGGTTCTCGGGGTGGATGTTGATCCGAACAAGCTCGCTATGCTCGAAGCCGGGGAGGTTCCCTTCTACGAACCGGGCCTCGAGGAAGTGCTGCGCCGCAACATAGCCGCGGGACGTCTTCGATTCACGGCTTCCTACGAGGAGGCCGCAGAGTTCGCCGACATCCATTTCCTCGGCGTCGGTACGCCGCAGAAGAAGGGGGAGTTCGCGGCCGACATGCGTTTTGTCGATTCGGTGATCGAGACGCTTGCACCCCTCTTGACCAGGCCGACCGTCATTTTCGGGAAATCAACTGTGCCAGTGGGTACAGCAGAGCGATTGGGTTCGCGGGCACGGGAACTGGCCCCTGCCGGACAAGACGTCGAGGTGGCGTGGAACCCGGAATTTCTCCGGGAAGGCTACGCGGTGAAAGACACGCTTCACCCGGACCGGCTTGTGCTCGGGGTCGACCGTAATCGACCCGGACGTGCGGAATCGGTTGCGCGTGAAGTGTACGAGCAGCTCTTGAACGAAGGTATTCCCTTCGTTGTGACCGACCTTGCGACTTCGGAGTTGGTCAAAGCGTCAGCCAATGCATTTCTGGCGACGAAGATCTCGTTCATCAATGCGATCTCGGAGGTGTGCGAGGCGTCGGGCGCGGATGTGACCGTTCTTGCCGATGCCATCGGCCACGACGAGAGAATTGGTAGGCGATTCCTCAACGCCGGAATCGGTTTCGGTGGTGGCTGCCTACCTAAGGACATCCGTGCTTTCATGGCACGTGCGGGTGAGCTGGGAGCAGACCAAGCACTCACTTTCCTACGCGAAGTCGACAATATCAACATGCGTCGTCGTACTCGGATGGTCGAACTGGCTCGAGAAGCGTGTGGTTCTCTACTCGGAGCCAATGTGGCGGTTCTCGGTGCAGCCTTCAAGCCTGACTCCGACGACGTGCGCGACTCACCTGCGCTGAACGTTGCCGGCCAGATTCAGCTCCAAGGCGCTGCCGTCAATGTCTATGACCCGAAGGCCATGGGAAACTCGAAGGCGTTGTTCCCCACCCTCACTTACACTTCGAGTGCACTTGACGCGTGTGCAGGGGCTGATGTCGTCTTGGTTCTGACCGAGTGGACCGAGTTTCGAAAGTTGTTGCCGTCGGATCTCGAAGCGGTCGTCCGCAAGAAGGTCATCATCGACGGACGTAACTGCCTGGAACCGACCACCTGGCGCGACGCAGGGTGGACCTATCGAGGTCTTGGAAGGCCGTAGATCGGTGAAACCCTCAGCGAGGGATGGTTATTGCACGGCGTCGAGGGGAGTGCCCGCGTGTCTGGGACGAAGGTCCGTCAGTAGATGAACTGTTCCGGTGTGGAAACTTCGATCGCCGCCCGTCGATTTCGGGGCGAGTGGTGTTTGCCCTGTTCGATTGGTGTGCACCGGCTTCCGGTGGCGGCGGGCGTTGTTCGATGTTCGCGGACTTTGGTCCTACGGCCGGCTGAGGGTGTGTGATCTTCGCGTGGTCGGCACATTCGGCTGGCGAAATCGAGGGGTTTCGATGCTGCGTTGCGGTGGTGAAAAGAACCACGACACAGTAGAGTTCAGCCTGGCTGCACGTTACGTCCGCTCTCTTCGATGTGCAGTGAACTCCAGGTGGCGGTGTCGGCCGATGAGGCTGACGAAGAGAACTGGACCCGATGTCCGTGTCGCAGGTTCGCCGCTGCGTCAACATGTAGTCGTGCCGTCAAGTGTGGACCACGAACTGAGATGCGTGAGATGCCACGAAGGTTTCTTGTCCCTGCCTGTTTCGGGATCGACCACTCTGTGACGCAGGGACGCGCGATAAAAAGATTGGCTGCCTCGTTCAGCCTGGATTGAGTGCAGCGGCTCGACAAGCGGCTGTCGATTACTACTCGAATACGTACTACGTGCTCGAGCCGAAGGAGATTCGACGATGGATGTACGGGACTACCTGAAGATCTTGCAGGCACGGTGGAAAATAGTCGTTGTCGTCACCGTGGTTGTGATCTTGGGCGCTTTGGGTGCCTCGTTGATTGCGACACCGGTCTACCAGGCTTCCACGCGCCTGTTCGTGTCGACTTCCACTGGAACGACCGTGAACGAGGCTTACCAAGGCAACCAGCTTTCACAGCAGTTGGTCACCTCCTACGCCAAGCTCCTCACTGGGGAGACGCTCGCGCAGCGAACAATCGATGCAGTGGGGTCAGATCGATTGGGTGGGCTGTCCGCGGCGGAGATCTCGTCGAAGGTGACCGCCACATCGGCGCCGGATACTGTACTTCTCGATTTGAGCGTGCAAGATGCGTCGCCTGAACTGGCACGCGAAATCGCAAATGCGCTGTCGGACGAGTTTGTCGTGATGGTCAAAGATCTGGGTACGCCCGCGAATGGTGGCACAGCGCCGGCGCGCGTCGTTGTCGAGCAGCGAGCACAAACTCCCGCGGAACCGGTGTCGCCGAAGACTTCGCGGAACGTGGCGCTCGGTGCCGCGATCGGGCTTCTGCTGGGGATCGGATTGGCTGTCGTGCGTGATCGCCTGGACAACACCGTCAAAGAGCGCAAGGTGGTCGAAGACATCGCCGGCGCGGCGATGGTGGGAACAATTCCGTTCGACAAGGAACGCGAAGTTCATCAAGCGATCAACTTCCACGAGGGCAACTCCGCAAGTGCCGAGGCGTACCGCGAACTGCGAACCAATCTGCAGTTCCTGGCCGTGGATCGTCCACCGAGTGTCATCGTCGTCACGAGTTCTCTTCCCTCCGAGGGAAAGACCACGACCGCGGTGAACATCGCACTCGTGCTGGCCGAGGCAGGCAAGAAGGTGTGTCTCGTCGAAGGTGACCTCCGCAAGCCTCGCGTTTCGAAGTACCTTGGACTTATCGGAAGCGTCGGTTTGAGCTCGGTCTTGGCTGGGCAAGCAGAGCTCGACGACGTACTTCAAGTCACGAGCAACGCTGACCTGACGGTTCTTGCTTCAGGTCCGATTCCCCCGAACCCGAGCGAACTGCTGGGGACTGACACTGCCCATGCAGTCTTTACCGATCTCCGCAGAAGGTTCGACTACGTCATCATCGACGCCTCGCCGTTGCTTCCGGTTACGGATGCTGCAGTGCTTTCAGCGCTGGCGGACGGTGCGCTCGTGATTGCTCGTCACGGCTCGACGAAGAGGGATCAGCTGAGCAGGGCGGTCGGCAATCTCCACAGTGTGGGCGCGACAATTCTCGGCACTGTCATCACGATGACCCCGCTGAACGGTCGTGGTGTCTACGAGTACAAGTACTACTACGATTCCGATCCGGTTGTCGCAGACGTGGCCGTGGGAGGTTCCGTGGACAGCAATCCAGTCGGCGAACGAAGGGTAACGTCGACAGTCAACTGATCTGGTCGTACGTTAAATCCCGACGCCTCACAGGGCCCTCGAGCAATGCTCGAGGGCCCTTCTCTATGTGGTGAATCGGACGCAATTCACTAGTCGGGTCCTCTGAGTCTGCGACGCTGCGGTCTGACCTGTCCTACTTGACCGGTGCCGCTGTGGCTTTCATCTGGTTGCGCCTGACGTGCCGTTGTGGGCTTCCTGTTGGAGTCGTGTGACGAGTATGGCGGACCGCAGGCGGACCAGCACGGTTCGGCGATTGGAGTTGCGCAACGTCTAGATCTCGGTTTGGCATCCCGTGCTGGATTCAGGCAGTGGGTGCAGTAGCTGTTGGCGCAGCCAGAGTCGTGGACGGGGCCCGACATTGTCCCGGCAACCAACTGGTGGATCGCTCGCGGCGGCCGGTATCTCGGTGCTATCCAGATGCCGCACAGCATGAACGAGATCTTGGCCGATGTCGGTGGTCATATCGGCTATGGAGTTCGGCCGCCGGAACGCCGGCAAGGTATCGCGTCGACGGCTCTGCAGGAGATGCTCACGTATGCCACACAACCGGTGGGCCTCGGTCGAGTCCTGATTGCCCGCAACGAGATGAACGTGGGTTCACGCAAGGCCATCGAGGTTTGCGGGGGTCTACTCGCGAGCGTGCGCCCAGCTGATCAGTCGACCGCAACCTCGGCTGTTCGAGAGACACGCTCCGCTACTGGGCACCAACGAGCATGTCGAGCGTCAGTTGACCTATACGCGGCCGCGCACACTTGCCATGGCCGCGCACGCTTGCCATGGACATAGCCGTCGGTAGCGGTCGCCCCGCTTTGTAGTCGAACGGCTGCACAATTCCCCCTTCTCGAATTGGATTGTGCTGCAAATCTTTCTGCACCGCATAGACGGTCAGTGGCGGTCCAGGCTCCTCCTTTCGCATGTCTGAATTCTCGGTGTCGCCCGATCGTAGGTTCGCGCATTGCCGGCCAGTCGTAAGTAAAGCGCGCAGAGGCCAAGTGCCGGACAATCGTCCAGGTCTGAGGCGACGCCGAACGCATCAAAGTATGGTTTGCAGAGCGATTACCAACTGCGTGCGGGTTTCCGTCCAAACGTGGAGTCCAATTGGCCAAGCCAATGAAAACTATAGGTACGCAATGGTAATGGCGATGAATGGTCTCACCTTCCTGATTGGAGGGTGAATAACTGATCTCAATGCTGGCGACCGGAAGAAGTTCGGGAAGCGCTATTGCCACACTGTCCGGAATGTGGCAAACTCCTCACTGGTACTGACCAGCTAGCCGAAAAATTGCCAAGGCGTGAGTCCTGACAATATCGAGGCTGGCGACGTCAGCGGGCGAGGAGAAATCGCCGATCGTCCTGTGTTTGGGTCGTTAGTGGACTCTGCTTCAATCATGGGGTGTGAGCTGCGGCAATGCCGCATAAATCGACAGTTGGGCCGAGGCCTGACAACAGTCGCCGGGTTAACTGCAAGGCGCACGTAATGCGACCATTCGCACTGAACGCAGCAATGCGGAGCAGTTGCTTCGCTGTCGAAGTTTCGGGATTCGGCAAGGCGGTCCGACGGACCTCGGCCGGCGAACAGCTTCAGGCCGAATTTTGTGCATGGGGAAAGGTTTCTGAACACATGACGGTTCTCGAGATGGCCGCGCCCACGAAAGAACGGCCACAACAACACCGACGAGTAGCGCCCGAGAGGGCTGGTGGAGTTTCCGCACGCAGGAAATGGCAATCTGCGTATCTTCGTTGTCTGGCGATCACCGACACGATCATTGTTGCGGCAGTTGTGTTTCTGGCTCAATGGTGGCGATTCGGTAGCGACGCGGACGTCGTCGACGGTGAAGCATTCGGCCATTTCAGCTACACCGCACTGTCTTTCGCCCTGATTATCGGCTGGTTCGCCGTATTGAGAGTATTTCGCACCAGATCTCCTCGCGTGATCGGAAGCGGCCCTGAAGAGTACCGATTGATCGCTGTCGGAACGCTCCGCCTGTTCGGACTGATTGCGATTGCCAGCCTTCTCCTTCACCTGGAGATCGCGCGCCTGTACCTCGCCGTGGCGTTTCCGATGGGATTGACCGCCTTGATCGCGAGTCGTTGGATCTGGCGACGGGTGATTGCTCGTGAGCGAGCCCGAGGTGAATTTCGAACTGCCGTACTTGTGGTCGGTGTGCGAGGGGCGGTTGTCGATCTTGCACGCAACCTCGAGCGCGACGATGCCCATGGATACCGAGTCGTCGGAGTCTGCGTACCTGGCTACGGAGGAGACGTGGGCGAAGTTGTCACAGTGAACGGTCGGGACATTCCGGTGCTCGGAGACGAGCACAGTGTCGCGGACGCAATCGATCAGGTCGGTGCCGACACGGTGGCAGTGACGGCGTCGGAGCGATTCGGACCGGAAAGGCTGCGCACGTTGGCCTGGGATCTCGAGCGCGATCATGTGGACCTTGTTGTTGCACCAGGGATTCTGGATGTGTCCGGACCGAGGCTGTCGATGCGCCCGGTCGCTGGATTTCCGCTGATCCATGTCGAGCGTCCGCGCTATCACGGCGCGCAGAAGTTCACGAAGACGACCTTCGACATCGTCTTCTCGACCGTGGTACTCGCCGTGATCAGTCCGGTGCTTCTGGCGGCTGCGATCGCAGTCAAGCTCACGAGCAAGGGGCCGGTTCTGTACAAGTCCGAGCGGATGGGGTTGGACGGGCAGCCGTTCCCCATGCTCAAGTTCCGCTCGATGGTCCAGAACGCGGATTCTCAAGTCACGGCGCTGATGAAGGAGAACGAAGGCGCCGGAGTGCTTTTCAAGATGCGAGATGATCCGCGTGTGACGACGGTCGGTCGCTTCATGCGTCGGTACTCGATCGACGAGTTGCCCCAGTTCGTCAATGTTCTTCGGCGCGAGATGAGCGTCGTCGGACCGCGGCCACCGCTTCGGCGCGAGGTCGAGATGTACGACGGTGCGGTCAGTCGCCGGCTACTGGTCAAGCCCGGTGTCACCGGTCTGTGGCAAGTCAGCGGACGTTCTGATCTGTCGTGGGAAGACACTGTCCGCCTTGATCTTTCCTACGTCGACAACTGGTCGATGATGGGTGACGTCATGATCGTCGCGAAGACGCTCAAGGCGGTGGTGGGAAGTGATGGCGCCTACTGACAAGAATGCGGCACCGGCGCCTTGCGAAAATGAGGCACCGAACAATCCGCTGATCTTGCGAACGGCATTGGTGATCGCGGTCATCGGCGCGACCGGAGCCTTTCAGGCCTACACGCAGAAGACAGCGCTCGGATCGTTGCTCGTACACGGTTCGGCTGTTCTCTCGGCGACACTCGCGTTGGTCTACTTCCTCGACCGGCGATACTCACGCAACGCGTCCTGGCCTGTCTTCACGCTTCTGATCGCGGCCGGCGTTCCGGCAACCAGCTGGTACTGGTCGACGTTGCCCCGGAACTCCGTCGTCGCCGGCATCGTCATCGTGTGCCTGGCGATCACGGGAATCATGGTCGCCCGCGAGTTGACCTTCCCGGTGCGAGTGCGGACTGTGGCCGTCACCTTGCTGGTACTACTCGTGCTGTCGCTGATGGTCGTGGTCCTCGACCCTTCGACCGGCATCGATGTGGACACCCGCACTGTTGCCTATCGCGGAATCTTCACGCACAAGAATACTTTGGGCCGAATGGCTGCGATCGAAGTTGTCCTTGTTGCTGTCATGCTCATGCTTCCCGACGTCAAGCGTATTCCGTGGGTGGCGGCGTTGGCTGTTGCCGGCATCGTGTTGTTCGAAGCCCGGAGCCAGACCAGTCTCGTCGCTGCAGGGATTGCGCTGGCGACAGTGCTTGCTCTGAAGTGCCTTCGACGGACACCTAACGCTCGCCTCGCCTCGACGGTGATCATCGGGCTGTACATCGGGGTGTCCGGCGCGATGAAGGTGCTCGGACCCGATGTCGCAGCGCTACTCTCGCGAGATGTCACGTTGACCGGCCGGCTGCATCTCTGGACGGTATCCGAGTACTACGCCGAACAGCGGCCCCTGCTCGGATGGGGCTTCGGCTCGGTCTGGGCACCTGACAGCGTTGTCGGACAGATGATCCGGTCCAAGCTGTCCTTTCCGGCGACCAGCGCGCACAACGGAATGCTCGACATTCGTCTCCAGATCGGTTGGATCGGATTCCTGCTGCTGTTGGCCGGCTATTACCTGCTTCTGAACACGGCGCTCGGGCGAGCTCGCAGCAGAACGGAGTACATCGCCGTCGTCGCGACCATGGTTCTCGTCTTCTCGATGGACTTGACGGAGTCGACGCTCTTCTTCGGCGCCATGTGGCTGATCGCATGGGTCTTCCTGGCGCCGTACGGACCCTCGACGCACCGCTCTCACAGTGCAGGCAACGCCGAATTGTCGATCCGTAGGGGTCGTGCGTACGGGTTCGCTCCGGAGCGAAGAGGAGGTCAGTGAGATGTACAAGTCGTTCGATGTGGCGCGTTCGAAGCCTGAAGTGAACCCGACGTCCGCCGGTGGATCCACGCCGCCGAAAGCCTTGATGTTCCATGCGATCTATCGGAATCCGGGTGGTGAGGAGCAGAGCTTCGCGAACGAATCCAAGCTCCTCGAGTCGATCGGATACGAGACGGTTCAGTGCACCACCGAGAATTCCAAGATCTCCCGGGGACCGTGGGCGGCAGTCACCGCAGTGTTCAGTCCTCGAGTACTCGTCGATGCGTTGCGCATCATTCGTTCGGAGCGACCGGACATCGTCTACGTGAACAATCTCTGGCCGGCGTTCTCGGCTTCGTTGCTCGTGGCCGCACGAACCGCCGCAATTCCCACGTTGCAGGCGGTTCGGAACTATCGCCTGGCCACACCGTCAGCCAAGTTGCGCGCAGATGGCACGTGCACCGAATGCGGTTCCACCAATTACTTCACGAGTTGTGTCCGCAACGGATGCTACGGAAACAGCCGACTGCAGAGCCTTGTCTGCTACCTGAGCGCTGCGGCGGTCAAGCTGAGCGTCTTGGGGTGGAAGCAGCACAGGTTCGTCGCAACGAGCGCAATGACAGCACGTCTGGTCGAGGGACGACTGATCGATTCTGGTCGCGTCGTGGTTCGTCCGAACTTCGGATTCGAAGAAAATGAACCCGAGTTCCGGAGCACTGATTCGGTTGTGTGCGTCAGCCGACTGACACCGGAGAAGGGCGTCCTGGACTTGGTGCGCAACTGGCCGCAGGGCGCTGGAAGTCCCTCGCTCACAGTTCTCGGTGACGGACCGCAGTACGGCGAGATCTCCAGCATAAGCGCAGCTCTCGACAACGTCACGCTGGCCGGATTCACTTCACACGAAGATGTGATCGAGATACTCCGCGACAGTGCGGCGTCCGTGGTGCCGTCTCAATGGGCAGAACCGTTCGGGCGGGTTGCGATCGAGTCGATGTCGGTTGGCACCCCGGTCATCTACGCAACCAGCGGTGCACTCGCGGACATCGTCGGACCGGGCGGAACGCCTCTCCATACCTTGGAAGAGTCGTCGATACGCGAGGCCCTCGACCGAATCTTCGGAGCGGACGACCGATCGGCGATGCGCAGATCCGCTTATCGTCACTACTCGAATCGCTTCACATCGAGCAAAGCGGCGACGTCGATGCGTGAGCTCATCAACGAGGTGAGATCGTGAACGATCGCACTCGGCATGTGACATTCATGGCCGATCAAGGGCTTTCGAGCGTCCTCACTTTTGTCGTTCTCACCTCGGTGGCACGACTCGGTGGTCCGATCGAAGTCGGCCAGGTTGCCGTGATTCAATCGGCGGGTCTGTTGGCACTGGCACTGGGGAGAGCGATCGGCGTCGACGTCTGGCTGTCGCGAGGGGCGGGGTCCGACGAGCGTGGACCGGCGTTGGCACCCACGATCGTGCTGGCGGCGGTATCGGTGACATCGGTGTGGGCACTGTTCCTGATCGCCGGCTCGGACTCGATGAATCTCACGGTATACGCCTTGGCTGCAGCTGGTTTCGTGGTTTTGGACGTGATACGCACGATGCTGATGCACGACGGAGCGAGTTGGATCTCTGCGTCGATACAGATCGTGACACTCTCGTTCGTCCTTATTGCAGCTTTCCTGGTCGAGAATCTGACACTTGCACTCGTGACCTATACGGTCGGTGTATTCGTCGCGCTCGCGCTCGGTCACGCATCCATGCGTCTGGTACCGCCGGTGCCGTCGGTCAGGTACTCGCGCACTCACCGATATAGATCCGTGCCGTTTGCGATCGAGATATTGATGGGATCAGCTGCGCAGCAGGCGATGTTCTTGATACTCACCGTGGTGGCGTCGATCTCGATGATCGGTGAGATCAGAACTGCCCAGACACTGCTCGGTCCACTGTCCTTGATGTTCGCGGGCATCTCGCCAATTCTGATGCGTAAGTTCGGCAGTGGTGTCGAAGCGAGGAGCGCGAGCGAGTGCATGGCACTCGGCCGCCGAGTGGGCTTGCAGATCTTCTGGGTTTCGATCATCTGCGTTTCGCTGATCTGTCTCACGCTCGAGATTCGACTCTCGGGAGTGCGATTGATGGATCATCTGGTCGGGCCGCACTTTCCGAACTTGATACCGGTCATTCTGCTGTGCGGGTTGGCGGTGGCGTTCAACGGGATTCTGCTGGGAGTCGGCACGTCGATCCGCGTCGTGGACAAGACGGGAAACCTCAACAGATTTCGCGCCTTGCTGTTGCCTCTACAGTTTCTGATCGTTCTCGGGGCAGGACTGACCGACAGCGCCGTGCACGTCGCAGGAGCATTGGCCGCGTCGGCGTGCGTCAGCGCGAGCGTCGCACTCCTGGTCTCGATGAACCGTGGCGCCCGACCGAAAGTTGACCTCTCATGAAGAATCCCAGCGGCGTCATAGTGGCGATTCTGACCTTCCGTCGCGAATCGGAACTGGCTGTATGCATCGACAGCGTCCGGGCATCGATCCAGGCTTCCAGTGTCTCCGCCCAGGTCGTAGTAGGCGACAACGATCCGGAATCCACCACACCGACGTATGTTGCCGACGGGACCGAACGACTGCATCTCGGATTTGGCGGGGTATCTCCGGCGCGACGTGCGCTGGTCGATCTCGCCCGTGCACGAGATCGTCGTTACATCGTCTTCGTCGACGACGACGAGTACGTCGATGTCGACTGGCTGTCGAATCTCCTCACCTGCGCCGCAGATTTCGACGCAGGTGCTGTGGCCGGTCCTGTGATTCCGGTGGGTCTGCCTGCCTCAGAACTTCCATTGCACACTCGCGTTCGCCATTCGACCGGCACCCCGGTTGCGTCTGCAGGCGCTGGAAATCTGTTGTTGGACCTGAAGACTTTGAACGGCTTGAACTTCAGTGACGACTGGGATCTACCTGGCGGCGAGGACACCGAGTTCACGCTCAGGATGAGCGCCGGCGGTGTCCGGTTGTTGTGGTGCGACGAGGCGCTTGCGTACGAACCCGTCGACGAGAATCGGCGTCGGGACTCCTGGCTCTTCGCCCGGTATGTCAACAACGGACGAATCCTCGCGGTCTGTCAGGGACAGCTCGACCTGCCACTGTTGACGGCTCAGAGTGCCAAACGCGCTCTGCTCGTACTCGCGTCGGCGACGTTGATCCCCGTTGCCCTGATCAGTCCACGGATCAAACGCGTGGTTCTCGACCACGGTGCACGCAACATCGGTTGGTTCTCAGAGCGATTCAGCCGCCGCGATTCTCGGACGCCGCGCGCACAGAGGCTGGTGGTAGCGCGATGACACGGTTGTTGATGACGGCATACGCCTGCGATCCGAATCAGGGGAGTGAATCCGGTGCGGGTTGGGCGCTTCTCTCGGCGGCTTCCGAACTGTGTGAGTCGATCACGGTGGTGACTCGCTCCGGTGAGGCTCCCGCATTGGAATCGGAGTGTGAAAAGCTCGGTTGCGAAGTTCGTGTCGTGCGAATAGCGACTTTGACCGCGGAAGAAGCCGGATCGTACGGTCGCTACCTCCGATGGCTCTGGCGCACTTCAGTGTTCGTTCGGCGTGAAGCGGCAAACTTCGACGTCCTGCACCATGCAACGTTCGCCTCCGACTGGCTGCCTCCACCGGTGCTGTTCGGTGGAGCCGGCGGCGCACGACTCGTATGGGGGCCTGCCGGGGGCAACACCTACCCGCCGATGCCGCTCGCCAAGCGCGTCGGTGTGCGGTATCTGGCATCCACGGTAGTTCGAACCTGCTCGACGAAAGCCGTTCGGTCACTGACACATATCTTCATGGCCGGACGAGTTGACACTTTCATCGCGATGAACTCCGACAGCGGACGTGGCGCACCGCGGGCACGCAACGTCGTCATCCAACCCAATTGTGTTCTGGACTACGACGGAATCGAGAAGCAAGCGGTACCCAGGCCGAAACGAAGGCTCTTATTCGTAGGAAGACTGCTGCAGTACAAAGGAATCGACCTGATTCTGGACGCGCTCGAGCATTTGGGCACCGAGTGGTCCATGACCTTTGTCGGGGACGGACCCGCCCGCGGGCGGATCGAGAAGTCGCTTCCGTATCGGCGCGGTCAGGTCACGCTTCGCGGGTGGCGCGACAGATCGGAAGTGGTGGGCGAGATGGGGTCCTCCTCCGTTCTGCTCTTCCCGAGCATGCACGATTCGGGCGGCTGGGTGGCGGCCGAAGCGGCTGCGGTTGGCCTCCCGGTGGTCTGTTTGGATCTCGGCGGTGTGCCGACACTGGCCGGTAGGAACGCCGTGGCGATCCCGGTTGCTCCGGCGTCGACTCTCGCCTCTCGTATCGCTCGATCGGTTGTCGAGACAGAACTTTCTTTCTTTGAACCGCAGCGTGATTGGACTCGATCTCGGATGAAATCGGTCTTGTCGCGCAGCTACGGCCAGTGCAATGAACGTCAACAAACGAACTCGAAGAAGTGGTGAGACAGAATGAGCAGTCCGTTCGAGGTCATCGAGGTGGGTGGCATTCCGTTTGCCGCGACCAATCTCGAGGGAGCTACCGATTGGGTAGTCAACGACAGGCGAGAGGGAGCGGGAACCGGAGTCTCCGTGAGGTTGTCGAATTCCTACTGCGTGTCGGCGGCGCACAGCGATCGCGACTACTCCGCGGTTTTGAAGGGTCCCGGTGTGAACTTCGCAGACGGAACCCCGGTCAGCTGGGTGATGCGCCTGATCGGGGGCACCGCTTCCGATCACGTCGGTGTTCGACCAGTCCGGGGTCCGTCGTTCTTCGAGGCCACCCTGGACAAGGGGCGCCGCTACGGCCTTCGTCACCACTTTGTCGGCACGACAGAAGAGACGTTGAGTCTCTTGACGGATCGAGTCGAGGAGTTATACCCGGGCATCGAGGTGGCTGGCACTTATGCCCCGCCGTTTGCTGCGTTCAGCAAGGAGTTCGTCGATGACATCATCACGAAGGTCGGTCCGTCGGCCCCGGACATCGTGTGGGTCGGCTTGGGAGCTCCGAAGCAGGATTTTGTCACGAAGGCGATAGCGGATCGAACCGACTACGTGGCCGTCGGTGTCGGCGCGGCTTTCGACTTTTTGGCCGGAACTGTCTCGGAGGCACCATCTTTCGTCCAGAACTCGGGTTTCGAGTGGCTGTATCGACTTGCATCGGAACCCAAACGTCTGTGGCGGCGCTACCTGTTCGGTAACTCGACATTCGTTCGGTTGGCATCGCGCGACATTCGAAAGTTCCTAGGCCGTTCGGGGGGACGCACATGAGCGAGATCAAGACTGCCGGGCGATTCGGAGGAATACGGACCACAACCGTGGTTTCGCAACTATCAGGCGGGCTGTCCCGCAACGGAAGGAACGCAGGATGAAACGCGCACTGATTACCGGAATCACGGGACAGGACGGCTCTTACCTCGCCGAGTTGCTGCTCTCCAAAGGCTACGAGGTTCACGGACTGATCCGTCGATCGTCGACGTTCAATACTTCGAGGATCAACCACATCTATGTGGACCCCCACCATGCGGATGCACGGCTTTTCCTTCACTACGGTGACCTCAGTGACGGAGCGCGCCTGGTGACGCTGCTCGCGCAGATCAAACCGGACGAGGTCTACAACCTCGCTGCGCAGTCTCACGTCAGAGTCAGCTTCGACGAACCCGAACACACGGGGAACACGACAGGTGTCGGGTCGATCCGACTACTGGAAGCGGTTCGGATGGCCGGACTCGACTGCCGGTTCTACCAGGCGTCGAGCTCTGAGATGTTCGGTGCGACACCGCCTCCGCAAGACGAGCAGACTCCCTTCTATCCACGATCGCCGTACGGTGCGGCGAAGGTGTACTCGTACTGGATCACCAAGAACTACCGTGAGGCGTACGGAATCTTCGCGGTGAACGGAATTCTGTTCAATCACGAGTCCCCCAGGCGCGGTGAGACGTTCGTGACGCGCAAGATCACGCGGGCGGTCGCACGTATCAAGGCCGGGATCGAGGATCATCTGTACATGGGTAATCTCGATGCGATACGCGATTGGGGGTACGCGCCGGAGTATGTCGAGGGAATGTGGCGCATGCTGCAGGTCGACGAGCCTGAGGATTTTGTGCTGGCCACCGGTGGCAACTACTCGGTGCGCGACTTCCTCACAGTCGCTTTCGAACACGCAGGTCTGAACTGGGAGAACCACGTTCGATTCGACGAACGGTATCTTCGGCCGACCGAGGTGGACGCACTGATCGGTGATCCGAGCCATGCCGAGCGCAAACTCGGTTGGAAGGCCGGCGTGCACACACCCGAATTGGCCCGGATCATGGTCGAGGCAGACATCGAAGCGCTCGAACATGAAGGGCGCCCGTGGATCGACACTCCGGCACTTCCCGACTGGTTGGCGACGCGATGAGTGATTCATTCGCAGCGCGGCCACTCGATCGAGGCGCACCGTTCTACGTGGCTGGACACCGAGGTCTGGTCGGCTCTTCGGTGTGGCGAAAACTGGAATCTGCCGGCTTCTCCCGGTTGCTCGGACAGACCTCCGCCGAACTCGATCTGCGTGACCGGGAAGCTGTTTTCGATTTTTTCGCCCGCGAAAAGCCGACCAACGTGATCCTTGCAGCAGCAAAAGTTGGTGGGATTGCGGCGAACAGCACGTTCCTCGTCGACTTCCTGTCGGAGAATCTCCGTATCCAGGTGAACGTGCTCGACGCTGCCCTTGCGCACGGCGTCGAGCGTCTCCTGTTCCTCGGATCATCGTGCATCTACCCGAAATTGGCGCCGCAGCCGATCAAGGAGGAATACCTGCTCACCGGGCATCTCGAGCCGACCAACGACGCCTATGCAATAGCAAAGATTGCGGGAATACTCCATGTTCAAGCTGCCAGGCGGCAGCATGGTCGATCGTGGATCTCGGCGATGCCCACCAACCTGTACGGCCCGGGAGACAATTTCTCGCCGCGTGGATCGCATGTACTTCCCGCCCTCGTTCGGCGTTACGACGAGGCGCAGTCATCCGCAGTGCCGTTGGTTGTCAACTGGGGGAGTGGCAATCCTCGACGTGAATTTCTGCATGTCGACGATCTGGCGTCGGCGTGTCTGCATCTGCTCGACAACTACGACGGTGCATCGCACGTCAACGTGGGAACCGGCGAGGACCACACAATTCGTGAGATCGCTTCGATGGTCGCCGACGAGGTCGGATACACCGGCGAGACGCGGTGGGACACCTCGAAGCCTGACGGAACAATGCAGAAACTTCTGGACGTGAGCATGATTCGTGAACTCGGATGGCAGCCGACAATCGGATTGCGCGAGGGAATCGCGTCGACGGTCTCGTGGTACCGAGACAACATCGGTGCCGTGCGCACCTGAATTACCCATCCCATCAACACTTCACACACTGTCGAGAAAGCAGATCGAGCAACATGAGCACTCGCATAGCAGTTTTCGGCACGGGATACCTGGGCGCGACACACGCGGCGTGTATGGCCGAACTCGGTCACGAGGTCCTCGGAGTGGATGTCGACGCGGCCAAGCTGGAGAAACTGGCAGCAGGGGAAGTTCCTTTCTACGAGCCAGGTTTGGGCGAGGTCCTACGACGAAACATCGATCGAGGAAGGCTGAAGTTCACGTCGTCTTACGAGGAAGCCGCTGAATTTGCGGACGTGTTCTTCCTCGGGGTCGGTACGCCGCAGAAGAAGGGTGAGTTCGCCGCTGACATGGTCTACGTGGATGCCGTGATCGAAACTCTGGCACCGCTGCTCACCAAACCCGCGGTCATCTTCGGGAAGTCCACGGTGCCGGTGGGAACCGCGGAACGGCTCGGTATGCGCGCGCGGGAACTGGCACCGGTTGGTGACGGCGTCGAAGTCGCATGGAATCCCGAGTTTCTGCGCGAGGGGTTTGCCGTCCAGGACACATTGCATCCAGATCGTCTGGTGCTCGGGGTCGACCGCGGTCGACACGGTCGCGCGGAATCCGCTGCGCGCGAGGTTTATGCAGACCTCCTCGATGAGGGAATTCCCTTTCTCGTCACGGACCTCGCTACGGCCGAGTTGGTCAAAGCGTCAGCGAATGCATTCCTGGCCACGAAAATCTCGTTCATCAACGCCATTTCCGAAGTGTGCGAGGCTGCTGGCGCCGACGTCACAGTGCTCGCCGACGCGATCGGGTACGACGTTCGGATCGGACGTCGATTCCTCAACGCGGGAATTGGTTTCGGCGGCGGTTGCCTACCCAAGGACATCCGTGCCTTCATGGCTCGCGCCGGTGAACTCGGTGCCGACCAAGCACTGACGTTCCTACGCGAAGTCGACAACATCAACATGCGCAGACGGACACGCATGGTCGAACTGGCGCGGGAGGCATGCGGATCGCTTCTCGGTGCGAGAGTCGCAGTTCTGGGTGCCGCGTTCAAACCGGACTCGGACGACGTTCGTGATTCGCCGGCGCTCAACGTCGCGGGTCAGATTCAGCTTCAAGGCGCAGCAGTGAACGTGTACGACCCGAAGGCCATGGACAATTCGCGTGCGCTGTTCCCGACGTTGACCTATTCGGCAAATGCGTTGGAGGCGTGCGAAGGCGCCGATGTCGTCCTGGTGTTGACCGAGTGGCCCGAATTTTTGAAGTTGCAGCCGTCCGATCTCGATGCAGTCGTTCGCAAGAAGGTGATCGTCGACGGGCGCAATTGCCTTTCCCCCGACGAGTGGCGAGGCGCAGGTTGGAACTACCGCGGACTGGGACGCCCGTGAGCACAGGACGTTTCGTCCGTCGCAGCTGATCGATATCGAAATTGAGAAAGCCCGGTTCGCCCTCGCGGTCTGACCGGCAAAGACCGCTCAGACCCGCAGTGGACATGCGTGAGCCGAAGGAGACATCAAGATGGAAATTGTCGACTACCTGAAGATATTGCAAGCCAGATGGCGAATAGTCGCTGCTGTAACCGTGCTCGGAATCCTGGGAGCCCTTTGCGCTTCTCTTCTTTCGACGCCCGTTTACCAGGCCTCGACGAGGCTGTTCGTTTCGACGTCGGCGGGTACCTCGGTCAACGAGGCACTGCAGGGCAGTCAACTTTCACAGCAGCGAGTTCTGTCCTATACAAAACTCCTGACCGGCCGGACACTTGCGCAGCGGACGATCGACGAACTGGGACCGAGGGTGGTCGGCGGGATGTCGGCTGAAGAGTTGGCCTCCAAGGTCACTGCGACGTCGGCGCCCGACACTGTGTTGATCGACCTCGGAGTCAAGGATCCTTCACCGGAGCTCGCGCGAGAGATCGCAAATACTCTGTCGTCCGAATTCGTCGCACTGGCAAAGGAACTGGAGACACCCGAGAACGGCGGAACGCCGCCTGCACGTGTGGTCGTCGAGCAACAGGCCCAAGAGCCGTCTGTTCCCGTTTCGCCCAAGACTTCGCGCAATCTCGCTCTCGGAGCAGTGGCGGGACTGGTGTCGGGAATCGCGCTTGCGTTGATTCGCGATCGACTCGACAACACGGTGAAGGATCGTCGAACGGTGGAAGAGATTGCGGGTGCGGCGATGGTGGGCACGATCCCGTTCGACAAAGTCGTCGAAGTCAACCATGCGATCACTTTCAGTGACGGAAATTCCGTGAGTGCCGAAGCCTTCCGTGAATTGCGCACCAACCTTCAGTTCCTCGAGGTGGATCATCCACCGCGTGTCATTGTCGTCACGAGTTCGCTTCCCTCCGAGGGTAAGACGACGACCGCCGTGAACATCGCTCTTGTCTTGGCGGAGGCCGGTAAGTCAGTGTGCCTGATGGAAGGCGACCTCCGGAAGCCGCGAGTGTCGAAGTATCTGGGGTTGATCGGAAGCGTCGGCGTCAGTTCGGTGCTCTCCGGTCAAGCGACGCTGGACGATGTGCTTCAGCCGACCGAATTCGACGGGCTGACAGTGCTCGCCTCCGGACCGATCCCGCCGAACCCGAGCGAACTACTCGGCACGGACACGGCCAAACATGTTCTCGATGAACTGCGGGCGCGATACGACTACGTCATCATCGACGCCTCGCCGTTGCTACCCGTCACGGATGCCGCGGTCCTGGCCGCGATGTCGGACGGTGCCCTGGTGATCGCCCGACACGGCTCCACGAAGCGCGATCAACTGGCGCGCGCGGTCGGAAACCTACAGAGTGTGGGTGCACACGTCCTGGGCACTGTCATCACGATGACGCCGTCTCGCGGACGCAATGCGTACGAGTACAGCTACTACTACGAGTCGGACAAGTCGCTACCGCAGTTGACCGCGGTGCCCGCGCTCAGCGCTCACCGAAGCGAAGTCGGCTGAGCAGCGGGCCGAGGAGATCGGCGATCTCAAGTCCGATCTCGTGAAACACGTTCTCTTCCTTACCCATCGGATCCATGACGTCCTCGGGTTCGGCGGCACGAAATCGGGGTCTGGCGGCGGCGAGGTCCTCGACAGTTCGTGCATCTGCGAGCGAGCCCAACCGTGCGGCTTCTCGAAGTGTGAACGTGCGCTTGAGCCGCGCCGGAGCCATCGCCAGGACTTTGTCTCGCTGACTTTCGGTCATCGTGAGAATGAGGTCGGCGTCCGAGGCCAGCGCTGTTGTCATGCGTCGGGCTTGAAACTCCGTGGGGTCGCCGCCGAGCCCCGCGAGAACCCTCGCAGCAGTCGGCTCGATCGGGTGTCCGACCATCGCCCGGGTTCCGGCACTCGACGCGGTGAATCCGGAAACTCCGGCTTCGGCGGCATAAGCACGTGCAAGGCGTTCGCCAGTGGGTGATCGGCAGATGTTTCCCGTACAAACGAAGAGAACGTGCATGGCAGAAGCATAGGTTGCACGCGCGACGCACTCGTCGTACGCCCGATGTTGGTTTCGCGCCCACCTGGCGTACGCGTTTCGGAAAGTTCGGACGCATACCAACTACACATGAAGATGACCGTGTTCGGAACGGGATACCTGGGGGCGACCCACGCAGTGTGTATGGCCGAACTTGGTCACGACGTGCTGGGAGTCGACATCGACCAGTCCAAGGTCGACAAGTTGTCTCGTGGGGAGGTCCCGTTCTTCGAGCCGGGTCTGACCGACATGCTCGAGAAGAATCTGGCGTCGGGTCGGCTGCAGTTCACGACTTCCTACGCCGATGCCGCGGATTTTGCCGACATCCATTTTGTCGGTGTGGGGACGCCCCAGAAGAAGGGGGAGTACGCCGCAGATCTCAGTCATGTTCATTCGGTGATCGACATGTTGGCGCCGTTGTTGCGAAAGCCTTCGCTGATAGTCGGGAAGTCGACGGTGCCGGTAGGCACGGCAGCGGCGCTCGGCGAGCGACTCCGAGCGAATTCGCCGGCGGGTGGCTCGGTAGAGGTGGCCTGGAATCCGGAGTTCCTGCGTGAAGGACACGCGATCGCGGATACCTTGAGCCCTGACCGGTTGGTTCTGGGGATCGATCGTGACCGGCCGGGAAACGCCGAAGGCGTTCTTCGCGAGGTGTATGCCGAGATACTGGGCGCGGGGGTGCCGTTCCTCGTGACCGATCTGGCGACGTCCGAGTTGGTCAAGGGATCTGCGAACGCGTTTCTCGCGACCAAGGTGTCCTTCATCAATGCGATTGCGGAGGTGTGCGAGGCGACCGGCGCCGACGTCACGATGTTGGCCGACGCTCTCGGGTACGACGCTCGGATCGGTAGACGGTTCCTCAATGCGGGCTTGGGGTTCGGCGGTGGTTGCCTGCCGAAGGACATTCGGGCGTTCATGGCACGCGCCGGGGAATTGGGTGTCGACCAGGCTCTGTACTTCCTCCGCGAGGTAGACAGCATCAACATGCGACGACGCACAAAAGCTGTGGAACTGGTGACGGCAGCCTGCGATGGCAGTTTGCTGGGAGCTAACGTCTCGGTTCTGGGGGCCGCGTTCAAGCCCGAATCCGACGATGTGCGCGATTCGCCTGCGCTCAACGTTGCCGGAATGATGCAGTTGCACGGGGCAGCGGTCACCGTTTTCGATCCGAAGGCCATGGACAATTCTCGCCGACTGTTTCCCACCCTTCACTATGCAACCTCCACGTCAGAAGCTTGCAGAAATGCTGATGTGGTCTTGATCGCCACGGAATGGGACGAGTTCGCCTCACTCGTGCCCGGCGATTTGGAACCACTCGTTCGGCGGCGGGTGATCGTTGACGCCAGAAATTGCCTCGATCCGGACCTGTGGCGCGGCGCCGGTTGGAACTACCGCGGATTGGGGCGGTAGGTCGACCGTCCAGGTTGCGAAAAAATAGCTGCGAGAAGGCCTTAGGTGAGATGCGCGAACCTCGCAGACCATGCCCAGTGGGTAGACTTCCGGCCGGGGAATGACGGGGTCTGCTGACGGAACCCGTCGCCGGTCGACGAAGGTGGATCATGAACTTGGTTTTGGGTGTGACGGTGGGAGCCAGCGCTGTGCGTTTGGCGCGCCCGGGGACGCCCGACCACAGTGGTCCGGTGTTCCGATCCAGAGCGGTCGATCGCGGTCGTGAGATTCCGGAGGAAGTCGCAGCGGAGGCAACCGGCGTGGCCTTGACCGAGAATGCCGATCTCGGCAGCAATACGGTCGTCGCCTACCGGGATCAAGCGCAGGCCGGAGCACTCCAAACAGCGTTCGAACAGAAAGGCATCGACAACTTCGAGCTGGTTCCCGAAGTAGTCGCGACGCTTCGAATGCTCGAGGAGTCCGGTGCGCTGACCGACCAGAGCACACTCGTCGTCGTCGACATCGGTAGTTCTGGATCGACGATCAGCATTGTGGACAGGCAGATGCGGTCTACCGTCGTCACCGCCCGGTCGACGCGGGTCAGCGGAGATCACTTCGACGAGCTCGTCTACTCGGATCAGACCGTGCGTCGCCGTATAGCTACGCCGGCCGACCCGGGTGGCGATGCCGAACTGCAGGCGCGATGCCGACTCGCGAAGGAACAGCTGTCCTCACGAAGTGCGGTGTGCCTGCCCGGGCCCGGCGGGCTTCTCCTGCTGTCGCGGGAAGTTTTCGATTCGTTGGTCGTCACGTCGGTGGAGGCCTTCGCACGCGAGATACGAGAGGTCATCGCAACGTCCGGCCGTAACCCCGACGCGATTCTCCTGATCGGTGGCGGTGCACGCATTCCGATCGTGCGGGCGACCCTCGCCGCTTGGCTGGAGTGCCCCCTCATCGCGCCCGAGCAGCCGGAACTCGTGACTGCGCAAGGCGCTGCGCTGATCGCGGAGTCGTCGATGACGCCATCGGCGCGCGCGGTATCTGCCCCGGTTCAGGTTCCGGCTGTAGCGCCGATCTTTGCGCCGTATCCGATCCACACCCCGGCGGAGGTACCCGTTCCGGTTCAGGCGTTCAGCCACGGAGGGGTGGCAACGCTCGCGGAATCGGAGCGGCCGAATGCCTTGTCCGAAGCCGCTTCCGGCACGAAGTCCGTTCCGCAGGAACAGGTGCCGAGCCCTTACGCGGCGGAACTGCCTCAGCCGCGACCGAACCGACACGAGCAACGATTCGATCCGGCCGCAGATCTCGCGGTCGCCGACAGTGACCAGGCCACGGACGGATTCGGCACAGAACATGACGCCGACACCGAGGCTGTGATGGTTGACGCCCAGGCGTACTCGGCGATGTACGAAGGCGAGGCACCCGGGGCAGGAACCGCACACCCGTCCTGGCTCGCCGGGACACAACCCGTCGAATCGACATCCAAAGAGCCGAGAAACCCGCTACGGTTCGCGGGCCTCGGCGCCGGTGTGATCGCGGCGATCGTGATCGTGGGGTTGGGATTGGGCTACGGAGGAAAGGTCTTCGATTCCGAGGATGCCGGACCTGTGGCAACCGAGGTGACTACGCCGCCGCCGACGACCACGACTACCCCGCCGCCTACGACCACAACGACCCCGCCCCCGACGACGACGGAGGAAGCCCCTCCGGTCGTCGAGGCTCCGCCAGTCGTGCAGGACACTTACGTGCCGCCCGCGCCCGCTCCCGCGCCGCCACCGCCCGCGATCTACATTCCGGGGCTTCCGCCGATTCTGTTACCGGTTCTCCCACCGATTCCCGGACTCTGAGGCTCGCTTTCAGCGTTTGGAGTGTCGGCCGCCTGACGTGGGGCCGGCCTTGACCGCACTACCGGGTGGGCGAGCCAGAATCACGGCGATAGCAGTAGTGAGCGGAACAGATAGCGCCAGAGCAATCCCGCCGACCGCGGACCGTACGATTTCGATCGCTACAGCGTCACCGACCAGGACGTCCTGAAGAGGGCGACCGCTGACGCTGAAAAGCAGAAGCAGTGGCAACGCCCCGCCGGCGTACGCGAGAACCAAGGTGTAGACCGTGCTGGCGATGTGATCGCGTCCGACCCGCATCGCCCCGCTGAACACCTTTCGGCGGGGTGCGTGCTTGTCGAGTTCGGCCAACTCGAACGCCGAAGATGCCTGGGTGATGGTGACGTCGTTGAGAACACCGAGCGATCCGATGATGAAGCCCGCCAGCAGCAGGCCCGTGATGTCGATGTGCTCGATGTATGTCT
The DNA here is from genome assembly GCF_009707305.1 of Rhodococcus sp. AQ5-07. Taxonomy (NCBI): domain Bacteria; kingdom Bacillati; phylum Actinomycetota; class Actinomycetes; order Mycobacteriales; family Nocardiaceae; genus Rhodococcus; species Rhodococcus sp. AQ5-07. The sequence goes on from NZ_CP046099.1 coordinate 6,236,220, forward strand.
GCACATTGGTGTTCTGCTCTTCGGACAGCCCGGTGAGGTGCGTCAGTTCGATACAGAGGTAGGAGAGAACGGCAGCGAGCACCATCGCGGCAAGGGTGCCGAGCAAAGCCGAACTGGTCTTGAGTGAGACACCGTGCGCCAGATAGAGAACCGCGTACAAGATCACCGCGCCGGCGACCAGTGCGACCGGTATCGCAGGCTTACCGTCGAGCAATGCGGGCAGGAGAAACCCGACGACGACGCCGAAGGCGATCACCAGACCGACGAGTGCGCGCAGTCCGCGCCACCGCGCAACGGCGATGATGACGACGGCGAACGCGATGACGATCAGCGCCAGTTGGAGACCACGCGAATAGTCTTCGAAGGAGTACTGCGTGTTTCCGTTCGGGTCGGTCTGACGCACCAGGCGAATGTGGTCACCGACCCGTAGATCCGGTTGTCCGGCACCCGGGATGATCTCGAGGAGTGTCTTCGTTCCGGCATTCGGCCCGGACTCGATATCGACAATACTGCGCTGGCACTGATAGGCGGAGGTGGGTGGCGGTTGCGGTGCACCGACGAATACCCTTCCGGCGGAGGAACTTCCGCAGTCGCCGAGATCCTGCATCGTGACGGTGCCCGCCTCGGTCTCCACCGAACTGCCGTCGGCATTCTGAAAGGGGAGCGGGACGGGAATGGTGTTCTTGTCCGGCCACAGCGCGACAGCTGCCGCGACGACAACCATGCCGATGACGACGAGCAAGCCTATGACGACGCGTGATGCGGTGGGGCCGATCTGAATGGGGCCACCGTGGCCGTGGCCGTGACTCATCGGAAACTGAGTGTCGGACTGGGGATTTGCACCGGTGCAATGTTATCGGCTCCGAAGCGAATGGTCAGCTTCTGCGGATAGTGTCGATCGACGACAGCGTCGGCACAGGTGATTTCCGGGGAAGAGGCGAAACTGGGATTGGTCGAGCTGGGTGGCGGGGAACAGGGGGGGTTGTCCCCGCCACCAACCTGGTATCCACAGGGGGGGGAGGGATACCAGGTGCTCGCGGCACCGAAGTGCTGATAACCAATGTACCCAATTTCAATCGGGTTTGGCGCGTTGTCCAACTACCAATTTCACGACGAATCACGTACCGGTTGGACCGTTTTCGCATCAGGGCAGGTCACTAAATAGTTAAAGTGTCAATCAAACCGCCTGGTATGCGAATGTTGTGACGAAGGTCTCACAAATACCCCGCACTTTTACGTTTACGGGGTATTTGTACAACGAATTGTTTACCTGATTTTGCCCGATTCGACGGGCCGAAATCACTGCTTGTAACTGGTGAGGAAGTTGCCGAATCGCTCGATGGCCACGGCGAGATCCCGGGCCCACGGAAGGGTGACGATCCGAAGGTGATCGTGGTTCGGCCAGTTGAATCCGGTGCCTTGAACCATCAGGATCTTCTCCTGGAGAAGCAGGTCCTGAACCAACTTCTCGTCGTCGTGGATCTCGTAGACGTTCGGATCCAGACGAGGGAACGCGTAGAGCGCACCGCGGGGTTTCACACACGAAACACCCGGAATCATGTTCAATCGCTCCCACGCGACGTCGCGCTGCTCGAGCAGGCGACCGCCGGGCAGGATCAGGTCTTCGATGCTCTGGTGTCCGCCGAGGGCGACCTGAATGGCGTGCTGTCCGGGGACGTTGGGGCACAGGCGGGTCGACGCCAAGAGGTCGAGTCCCTCGAGGAAGCCGGCGGCGTGATCCTTCGGGCCCGTGATCGCCACCCAGCCGGAGCGGTAGCCGGCGACGCGGTAGGCCTTCGAGAGGCCGTTGAACGTCAGGCACAGCAGATCAGGGGCAAGCGTTGCCAGCGAGATGTGCTTTGCGTCGTCGTAGAGGATCTTGTCGTAGATCTCGTCGGCGAGCAGCAGAAGCTGATGCTTGCGTGCCAGATCGACCAACTGCTGCAGAACCTCCATGGAGTACACCGCACCCGTGGGGTTGTTCGGGTTGATGACGAGGAGAGCCTTGGTCTTGTCGGTGATCTTGGATTCGATATCGGCGATATCGGGATTCCAGTCGTTGGCCTCGTCGCAGAGATAGTGGACGGGCGTGCCTCCGGACAGGCTCGTCATCGCAGTCCACAGCGGGTAGTCCGGCGCTGGGATCAGAACCTCGTCCCCGTTGTTGAGGAGGGCCTGCATGGTCATCGTGATCAGCTCGGAAACACCGTTACCGAGGTAGATGTTGTCGACGTCGAGCTCGGGGAAGCCGGGAACCAGCTCGTAACGCGTCACGATTGCGCGCCGCGCCGACAGAATTCCCTTCGACTCCGAATAGCCCTGCGCATAGGGCAGGGCGGCGATCATGTCGCGCATGATCACATCGGGAGCATCGAATCCGAACGGTGCCGGGTTGCCGATGTTGAGCTTGAGGATCCGGTGTCCTTCCGCCTCCAACCGGGCGGCATGCGCGTGCACCGGCCCACGGATTTCGTACAGGACGTTCTGGAGCTTCGACGACTGCTCCAGCTCGCGCTGCGGCTGACGATGGCGGACGGGTTCTGGTGTGCTCACGAGTTACATGATTCCACCACTGTGCAAGTGCATTGTCGGGGACCGTGTCGCGCGACCAGTTGGCTATTGTCGAGCGATGACCCCCAGCGAGCAGATTGCAGCCCCGTACGGATCGTGGACTTCTCCGATCGGAGCAGCGGATCTGGCTGCAGGTGGCCACCCTGTCGAGGGTGGACGATACGTCGGTGACGAGATCTGGTGGGCTGAACTTCGTCCGACCGAGGGTGGTCGGACATCGATCCGTCGATCCGGTCTCGACAACCAACCCGTCGACATCCTCCCTGCGCCGTGGAACGCCCGGACCAGGGTTCACGAGTACGGCGGTGGCGCCTGGACCGTCACCGAGTCCGGAAAACTGGTCTTCAGTGAATTCTCCGATCAACGGGTGTACATCCTCGAAGGAGTCACTCCGCGGGCTCTGACGCCTGAACCCGCGTCGCCGGCCGCGTTGCGATACGCAGACCTGCAGATCGTGAACGGTGAGGTGTGGGCGGTTCGGGAAGCGCACGCGGAGGACGGGGCGATCACTCGCGATATCTGCGCGATTCCGCTCGACGGTTCCGGCAAGGTTCGCTCGATCGTCGGCGGCTCGGACTTCCTCTCGTCACCGAGGCTTTCGCCGAGTGGAACCAAAATAGCCTGGATCGCGTGGAACCATCCGCAAATGCCCTGGGACGGTACCGAACTGCGGGTAGCTCCACTCGTCGACGGCGTCGCTCAGAACTACTCCGTGCTGATCGGCGGACTTGAAGAGTCCGTCCTGCAACCGGAGTGGATCACCGACGACGAACTCTACGCAATCAGTGATCGCAGCGGCTGGTGGAACATCTATCGAGTCGGCGGCAAGATCACCCCGATCTGCCCGGTGAATGCGGATTTCGGTGGCCCACAGTGGCGCTTCGGTGCACGCTGGTTCGTCGAACTCGACAACGGGCACCTTCTCACCGCACGCACGGTGGGAACCGACACGCTGGCGGTACTCGATCCGGCGTCGGGGGAACTGCGCGACATCGCGATCCCGGGTGTCACCAGCATCGGCCTCATGCAGGTTCGCGGCGATCGGTTGCTGCTCACCTCGGGAGGCGCGAAACTGGCGGGCGCGCTACGCGAGTTCGACCTCGGTACCGGCGAACTCACCGAAATCCGTTCGTCGGTCGAAGAATTGCCCGAGTCTGCATACCTTCCGGAAGCGCGAGCTGTCGTGGCTCACGGACACGGGCGAGAAGTTCACGCCGTTGCGTATCCGCCGCGCAGTCCGCGATACAAAGGACTCGACGGCGAACTGCCGCCATACGTTGCGTTTGTTCACGGTGGGCCGACGGCGCACGTCGCCCCGGCCCTCAACCTCGTCTACGCCTTCTTCACCAGCCGCGGAATCGGCGTCGTCGATGTGAATTACGGCGGGTCGACCGGTTACGGACGTGAGTACCGCAACCGGCTGCGCGGACAGTGGGGTGTCGTCGACGTGCAGGACGTAGTCACCGCCGTCACCGGGTTGGCCGAGCAAGGGCTTGCCGATCCGGCCCGCCTTGCCATCGAAGGCGGATCTGCCGGTGGATGGACCGTTCTGGCCGCACTGACGACGTCCGACGTGTTCGCTTGTGGTGCTTCCTATTTCGGCGTGGCCGAACTGGACCTGTTCGTGCAGGAAACTCACGATTTCGAATCGCGCTATGTCGACGGTTTGATCGGCCCGCTGCCGGAATCTGCCGACCTGTACGCGGAACGTGCTCCGCTCAACAACGTCGACGGGTTGAACTGCCCGGTGTTGCTGCTCCAGGGTCTCGACGATCCGATCGTGCCACCTTCGCAGGCGGAGCGATTCCGGGATGCTCTGGTGACCAAGGGTATTCCGCATGCCTACCTGGCCTACGAGGGTGAATCTCACGGATTCCGCAAGCAGTCGACCATCATCAGCTCACGCAACGCCGAGCTGTCCTTCTACGGGCAGGTGCTCGGATTCACCCCACCCGGCATTGCGACACTCGAGCTGTGGAAGCCTGCGATCAGTAGCTGACGGCCCCGCGGCTGCGCGCAAAGGCCGCGAGGATCCGACCTGCCACCAGTGACGGGGTCGACAGGTCGGCCCACGTCCACCTCGCGACTTCCCACCCCGCGTCACGGAGTCGGTCTTCGCGGAGCTTCTCGTTCCAGAGCACGTCCTCGGCGCTGCGCCCGGCGGGCACCAGTCGGCCGTATTTGATGCGGCCGTCGAACTCTCCGATGGTGCGCTGCTCACGCCACAGGAAGTCGACGCGGCCGGCCAACCCTCGAGCGTCGTGGATTTCGACCTGGGGTTCGGGGAGTGGTAAGTGCTCCTGCAGGAACAATGCGAGGCTCCGTGATTCACCGACGCTTTCGATGCGCGAGTCCATCGCGGTGAGCGCGTGGAGCGCATGTCGATGGCGGGGATGGTTCGGGCTGAGTGCAAGCGAGGCCGCAACTGCATCTTTGGTCAACGCTGAACGGTGCAATGCTGAATTGCCCACCACGAGAGCCGGTTCGAAAGGGAGCGTCCTCGCGAGATCCGCAACAGTTCGTGCCGGAGTCGTGACGCGTAGGCCGTCGACGTGGGTGACCTCGTCGTCGGTGAACGATACCGAGTGCACGTGTCGTCGAGCGGATTTACGGCCACCGCCTCGTCGGTCCCGAGAGAGGTGCACAACTTCGAGCGGAGTGTTCCAGAGTTCGAAGCCGTGCACCACCGCTGCCGAGATGTGGCTGACCGCTGCATGTGCCGAAGCGGTACCGGCCACAGCCTCGACGCGCAATCGATGTAGCCCGTATGCGTCGAGGTGGGACAGGTGGTCGCTGGGTACCTAGGCACCGCGATGGATTCTGGACCAATTTCCACTCGCGCAGGCCTGCCGGATCTCGGAATCGGTACGACCTGTCGACAGTTGCTCTGGCCGACGGATGATGCGTATTTGTTCCCCCATACCGATCGATCTTGCTGCGCCCGGCGCTGGAAAGGAAGCCGTGAACCCGGGGCTGTGGATAGCCGTGAGTGAACACCACTTGTCCACAGTTCGAACCGGTTTCGCGTCGCTGGAGAGGGTGTTGGGTGTGGGGAAACGGTGGCAGGTTCTCGGTGTCGCACTCTAGGCAACCCTTGCGTCCGGAGCGTTTGCGTGCCAGGCTGTTGAACTATGACTACAGGAAAGGCGGACACCGCCACCGTCGCGTGAGCGCCGCACCGTTTCGCTCGTCGACGTCACGTCGAGCGACATCGACCGAGAACATCGATATCTTCGATGAAGACAATCAGGCCTTGGAAACAGTCCGCGACGTATGGCTCGAACGCGGTCTGTGTACACGTCCGGCCGATCGATCCACGGCAGAATCTGCTGTCGCGCAACTATACCGACGATCCGGGCTCCCGAAACCGGAGTTCGTCTGGGTTCAGTCGCCCTCTGCTGGATCGGATCTGATCGCCGCCGAAGGTCTGTCGAACAAGATGTCCTTCGACGGCACTGGACTCGACTGCGCTTGCGGGCACATCGCGAGCATGTTTTCGGCGTCGCGCCGACGTATGAACGCGCGTATCGAACGTCGGAGCATTGACTGGCAGATAGAACGCTGGGAGATGGAACGTCGCGCGTTCGGGGGCGTTGGTGCCAGCGTGTCCGAGGGGTCGGATCAGCGGGGGTCGACTCAGCGGGGTTCGACTCAGCGCCGCGTCAATCCAGCGCGGATCATCAGATCCGCAATCTGGGAATCGTTGCACACCACACTGTTCGACGGCGTGGCAGCTGCGATACGAACGATGTCGACCCCGGTGGCGGGTGGAGTGACCTGGTACGGGCAGCAGGACGCCCATCGAATCGCGTACTACGACACATGCCATCGATACGGTCTTGCGACCTTCCGCTCGGAAGACCGTGAACTTCTCGATGTGCAGACCGCACTGGCTGACTCGACCGGGTGGTGGTGGGCGTTCGACGACGTGTGCATCATGGCGGAACGACCCAGGGTCTTGCACTCGGAGCGGATACCGGGCAGTGCGCGGGGAGAACGCCGACTCCACCACTCTGATTCCCCGGCACTCGAATTCGCAGACGGAACAAAGGCGTTCGTTCTGCACGGAGCGATCGTTCCCGACTGGGTAGTGCTCGACCCGACCGCCGAACGCATCGCACACGAGCGCAATGTAGAGATCCGTCGATGTGCAATCGAGCGGATCGGTTGGGATTCCTACATCGAGCTGGCCGGCCTGACACTGGTCGACCAAGCCGACGATCCCGGTAATGCCGGTTGCCTGCTGCAGCTCTACGCGTCACCGGAGGGCTGGGGCCGAAGTGGACGCATTCTCCTCGCGGTCAACGGTTCTTTCGAACGCGACGGGCATCGGCGTCGATACGGCCTTCACGTACCCGGATGGTTTACCTCCGCGTTGGATGCCGCCGGTTGGACTTACGGCATCACCGGCGCCGATTACTCCCGTCTCGTTCGTCGAACCTGAATCTCGACCCCTCAAGCCCCAATCCTCAAACCCTCAATCCTCAAACCCTTGGTGATACTTATGAACTCGAACATGACCTTGTCCGCTCTCACCACCCTCACCGGCCTCGATGTCTTCGACTACCTGGACCAGGAAGTGTCCATTCCTGTGATCGACGGACTTCAGGCGCAGGGCGATCTCATCGTGATCCCGTTTTCGCTGCTCGCAAATATCGTGGCGCCTCTGCCGTGGACACGCTCTGTGAGAGTGCCGCTCTCGGGAGTGGAGTTGCTGCGAAGCGCGGCGGGCGGTAACCCCCACAGTCTGGTTGCAGACGAAGGGGAGTGCACGTGGTCGACGCCGGTGAAAGATGCTCGGGGCCTTGCGCTCGGCATGCTCGACACCCGAGTGACCGCGTACCTGATCCATCCGGAGCACGGCGCGACCGGAATCGCTCCGGGGCGATACGTCATCGGACGGCAGCAGGAAAGGGGCGTCGGGCGTGCGCGCGGTGCGGTGATGCTTGTCGCAGATTGACAGGGCGACCTCGATTTGGCAGCGGGGGAGTGAGCACCACTTGTCCACGGCGAGCACCGCTTTCCGCGTAGAGCAAGGTGTGTTGAGTCGAGGGAAAGGGTGCTCGGTCGGGATTGGCTCCCCACACAAACACGAATGCCCTCACCATGACGGTGAGGGCATTCGCGTGTGGAGCGGTTACTTCTTGCGGCCGGGAGCCTTTGCGCCGGCCTTGAATCCGAGCCCACCTGCCTTGGGGGCGGGCGGCGCGGCAGCAGGCGTCGGAGCTTCCGCGGGTGCGGACGCTTCAGCAGGTGCTTCGGCGGCGGGTTCTGCCTTCACGGGTTCGGCGGCGGGTTCTGCCTTCACGGGTTCGGCGGCGGGTTCTGCCTTCACGGGTTCGGCCTCGGGAGCCGGTGCCGCAGCTGGCGCCGGGGCTGCAGCAGGAGCTGCCTTCCGAGCGCCGGGAGCCTTTGCGCCCAACTTGAATCCGAGTCCGCCGGCCTTGGCGACCGGTGGAGCCTTCGGGGCTTCCGCCTCGGCGGCGGGGGCCTCTGCGGGAGCCTCGGCGGGTGCAGCCGGAGCAGCGGCAGGTGCTTCAGCAGCAGGTGCAGCCTTCGCGCCAGGAGCCTTGGCCCCGCCCTTCATCTGCAGTCCCTTGCCGCCGGGAGCCTTGGCGCCGGACGCCAGGCCCAGACCCTTCGGCTTGGCGACGGGTGCAGCAGCTTCGGGTGCAGCAGCCTCAGCTGCCGGTGCTTCCGCTGCCGGTGCGGCAGCGGCCTTTGCTCCGGGTGCCTTGGCGGCGCCCTTCATCTGCAGTCCCTTGCCCCCGGGAGCCTTGGCTCCGCCCGCAAGACCGAGCCCCTTGGGCTTTGCCGCGGGTGCGGCCGGTGCAGCAGCTTCGGCGGCGGGAGCTTCCGCGCTTGCAGCGGGAGCTGCCTTCTTGGCGCCGGGAGCCTTTGCCCCGCCGGCCATTCCGAGGCCCTTGCCTGGCGCCTTGGCTCCGGGAGCTTTTGCACCTGGTGCTTTGGCGAGGCCCTTCATGGCCAGCCCCTTGCCTGCCGGTGCAGCCTTGGCTTCCGGAGTCGCGGCGGCTTCCTCGACTTCTGCGACCCGATCCTGCTCGACGGTCTCAGCCTTTGCCTCAGCAGCGACCGGTGCCTTCTCACGCGGGATCACCTTGATGTTCTCGCCGAGCTGGGCGGGATCGAGGCGGGTGACGGAGTTCAGCATCAGCTGCGCGACGTCGACGACCTCGACGCCTTCGCCCTGGCCTTGCTCCTGGCGGGCAGTGACGCCGTCGGTGAGCATGACGCGGCAGAACGGGCAACCCGTGGCGATCTTCTTGGGGTTGGTGGAGAGCGCTTCGTCGACGCGGTCGACGTTGATGCGCTTGCCGATGTTCTCTTCCATCCACATGCGAGCACCACCGGCACCACAGCACATGGAACGTTCGCCGTGACGCGGCATTTCGACGAGCTTGGAGCCTGAGGCTTCCATGAGTTCACGGGGAGCGTCGTAAACCTTGTTGTGGCGTCCGAGGAAGCACGGGTCGTGGTAGGTGACGTCTTCGCTCACGGATGCAACCGGGATCAGCTTCTTCTGGCGCACCAGACGGTTGAGCAGCTGAGTGTGGTGCACGACCTCGTAGTCGCCGCCCACCTCCGGGTACTCGTTGCCGAGGGCGTTGAAGCAGTGCGCACAGGTGACGACGATCTTGCGCTTCTTCTGCTCGATACCGTCGAAGACCGAGTTGAGCATCTCGATGTTCTGCATTGCGAGCTGCTGGAACAAGAACTCGTTGCCGGCACGACGTGCGGAGTCGCCGGTGCAGGTTTCGTCGGCGCCGAGGACCATGAACTTCACTCCCGCGGTGGCGAGGAGTTCGGCGACGGCCTTGGTGGTCTTCTTGGCACGGTCTTCGTAGGCGCCGGCGCAGCCGACCCAGAAGAGGTACTCGTAGTCCTCGAAGCTGTCGGCGTCCTTGCCGAAGACGGGGATCTCGAAGTCCATCTCGTTGATCCAGTTGAGACGGTCCTTGGAGTTCTGGCCCCAGGGGTTGCCCTTGTTCTCGAGGTTCTTGAACAGGCCGGCGAGCTCGGAGGGGAACTCCGATTCGATCAGGACCTGGTAGCGACGCATGTCGATGATGTGGTCGACGTGTTCGATGTCGACGGGGCACTGTTCGACGCAGGCGCCGCAGTTGGTGCAGCTCCACAAGGTTTCGGCGTCGATGACCGGGGCCATCTCACCTTCGACGGTTTCACCGACGAGCTTGCGGTCGGCCTCGAGGCGTGCGGCCTCGGGGATGGCTGCGAGTGCGGCTTCCTTGACGTTGCCTTCGCTGTCGACGAGTCCGATCTCGTCGCCGCCCATGTCCTTGCGTCCACCAGCGAGCAGGTACGGGGCCTTGGCGTAGCCGTGGTCACGCAGCGACATGATGAGCAGCTTGGGGGAGAGCGGCTTTCCGGTGTTCCAAGCAGGGCACTGGGACTGGCAACGCCCGCACTCGGTGCAGGTGGTGAAGTCCAGCCAGCCCTTCCAGGAGAAGTCTTCGATGTTTCCGGCGCCGAGAGTGTCTGTGTCGGGGTCGACGTTCTCCATCGTCAGGACTTTGCCCTTGGACATCATGGGCTTTGCCGCGCCGAGCGCGACGGTGCCGTCGTCTTCACGCTTGAAGTAGATGTTGAAGAACGCGGAGAAGCGGTGCCAGGCGACGCCCCAGGTGATGTTGCGGCCCACGATCGCGAGCCAGATCATGCCGGTCATCAGCTTGACGAACGCGAACACCGAGATCATGACGGGGCTGGCGGGAAGCAGTTTGGCGACCTGCATGGTGAAGAAGTCGGTCCACGGGTTGGCGTGACCGTAGGTCGCGATCTTGCCGGCCTTGACCATGATCATGCCCAGGCCCTCGAGCAGGACGATGCCCTCGATGACGTAGGCGGCCTTGAAGTTGGAGCCGCCGAACCGGGACAGGCGCGCAGGCAGGCGCGGGTGGTTGAGCTGACGGATCACGATCAGCGTGGTGATACCGATGACGGTGCCGAGGCCCAGGATCTCGTCCCACAGGTGCCACGCCCACGTGTTACCGAAGATGGGCCAGTGGAACTCGGGGTTGAACGTCTGGCCGTAAGCCTCGAACCAGAGCAGGAATCCGCCGAGGAAGCCGACCATGACGAGCCAGTGGGCCCAGCCGACGCTGCGGAACTTGTTCATGCGCGTGTGCGCGATGAACTCGATGATCATCTGCTTGAAGCGAGGGAAGAACGGGCGCCATCGATCGGGTGCCGACTGGCCGATGCGCACGGTGTTGAACATCCTCAGCGCGCCTGAGAGGAAGATGTACCAACACACCAAGCTCAGCAGAGCACCAATCGTGCCCAACGTAATCGTCAGGGCATTCATGTCGCGGCCTTTCGTTTCAGGGCGACGCGTCGGCCACCTCGGGACAGCCCACTGATACTAACCTGCGTTATGTTACCCGCCAGTAACTAGCATTACCAGCCTGTAGATACCGACTGGTAACCGCTCGTGGCCTGGAGAGATCAATCTTCTGCGTCGGACGGGCTTGGTCAAACGCAGACATGTCTGGTCGTCACGTTAGGCGGTGGCCGTCGGGCTCCTTTCTGTCAGGCAGCCCTAACTCGGTTTCCGGGCAGGTGAGGACAACCGACCGGCTGTTATCGTTACGCCCGTCACGCACAGGGGAAACGGGTGGTGTGAGTCATCGACTTGCGCCCGCTCGCTCCCGGGGAGGATCAAAAATGTTCATTCGTAAAGCTGCGGCCATCGCAGCGATGACCATTGCCGCTACGGGCATCGCTGCAGGTACTTCTTACGCAGCTCCGGAGACGTCACCCGACGTTTCGTACACCGCCGAGGTCGTCGACCAGGCTGTTGTCACCACCATCGATGCCGGGGCATTCCGGGTATCGGGTGACGGCACACACGTCGACTTGCAGAACAGCCAGGGCGCAACTCTCGTGAGCCTGCCGCTCGCGTTCAACCTCGGGGACGTTCAGTTCCCGTTCGACGAGACCGTCAGTGAGGACGGCAAGACCCTCACCCTCAAGCCGAACTTGGACCCGGCCAGCTCCAAGCCGAAGCCGGTCGCTGCCGAGTTCACCCCGGTTGCTTCGCCTGACGAGGATCAGAAGGCAATCGAGAAGTTCCAGTCACAGCTCGGGCTTGCCACGCAGATCGGTAGCCTCACCGGCACGATCGTCGGAGCAGTCATCGGTTGCATCGTGGGTCTGCCCGGCCTGGTTATCGGCTGCCTCCCCGGCATGGTCACCGGTGCCGGTATCGGTGGAGTCGCCGGTACCATCCTCGCCGGCGGCGGAACCGCAATCGTCGCGGGCATGGACCTGATCAAGGTCCTGAACGCTCCGGCCGGAACAACTCTCTTCCAGTAAGCAGCTCTACCGGTTAGACGTCACGAACGCCGAAACGGGCGCCACACCTTCGAAAGGTGTGGCGCCCGTTTTGCTGTCTAGGGGAATGCGTGCGATCAGTAGTCGCGAACCTTCAGGCCTGGATTGGCTGCGAGGATGTCGTTGATCGGCGTCGCGTACTGCGTCGGTGCTTCTTGTCCGAACAACGTCTCGGCCTGAGCGATCTCGCACAGGGGAGAGGTGGCGACGTTGGACGCACTCGTGATGCCCACTGCCAACGTTCCGGAGACGATGGGGCCACCGCTGTCACCCTGCAGGACACAGATGTTGGTGGTGAAGCCGTTGTCGAGGGTGTGATCCAAGACCTTGGCGACGCGGTTGACGCCGGTGACGACGCCGCAGCTGAAGCCGGTGGTCGATCCCGCCTTGCAGACCGGGGCGCCCACAATGGGATCGGCGGTACCGGTGATGTTGACCGAACGGTTGAACGGGACCCGCACGCTGTTGTTCTCGAAGCGGTACTTCGCGTTGTCGTCGATGTTGATGATCGAGTAGTCACGCCCGTCGAAGCTGCTCTTGGCGAAGTATCCGACGCGGGGCCCGGTCTGGTTGTTCACCATCGGGAAGACCTGGCTCGAGTTCGAGGTGCCGGCAGCGGCACGGTTGGGATCGCAGTGACCGGCGCTGATGTTGACCGTGCGTCCTGAACCGTCGGTGCCGTTGAAGCCGAATGAACAACGCAGTCCGGTGTTACCGGAGGTTGCGCCGAAGGCGTCTCCGCCCAGTGCAGCGTCGCCGGTTGCGGATCCGGTTGCGGGAATGAGGTCCGCGACGATCGGGGGAACCAGTAGCGGAGCAGCGGTGTGGACGACGGTCCGCTTCAGGAACTCAGGCAATTCGATGCCGGCGGCAGGATCGGCGGTGAGGGCGACTCCGTTGCCGACCACGTCGACGGCGATGCCACGCACGAGGTCTGCGACTTCGGCAGGCTGCGAATCGAGCCAGGTGTTGAGTGCCGAGAGTTGACCTTGCAGAGCCTGCTCGCTCTGCGCGACGTCCTTGACCTCGAAGCCGGCCTTCTCGGCGGCCTCGCGGGCAGCATCCTTGTCGCGACCGTCAGCGAGAGCGACGATGCCCTTGCCGAGGTCGTCGAGCCACACGCCGGCAAAAGAGTCGGGAAACTGGACGCGCGCGATGGCGGCGAACTCTGCGAGCTTCTGCGCGAGTTCGGAACGCGAGACGAACTGGTCGGGCGTCAGCGCCAAGTCGTGCTGTAGGGCTTCGGCGAGTTCGACGGGCAGATGGGCTGCCTGATCGGATACACCGGGTTCATTCGGTTCTGCGTTCGCGACCGCGGTAATCGGTCCGAGGAGCAGCAGCGCGGCCGAACCGAACACTGCGGCGCGACGTGCGATGGAGCTTCGCATGTGGGCCTTTCCACTTCGTTGACCGCGTACCACCCCCCTGGGAGCACACGGATACGGCTCACGGACTTGTGGTGAGCCGATCACAGTCGACCATGACTATATGGGTTCGAACGCGCTATTCCCACCCGTTACATGAGCAAACAGCGCTGACCCCGACCGACAACAGCACTGTGCCCGCCGATCAGAACAGATCGGCGGGCACAGTGCGTGAATCAGGCGTTGGTCAACCCGCAGTGCGAACGCGGATTCCGGAACCGACACCGCCGCCGGATGCGCGATCTGCAGCGTCGAGGATGTCTCCGACCGGGATACCCAGATTCGAGGTTCCACCGGAGGTCGCGAGTACCAGGTTCGCTTCGTTGCAACTGGGTGCGCCGCTGCTGTTGGAACCGCTGGTGATGCCCAGCGCCAGGGTTCCGGAGACGATGGCGCCGCCACTGTCCCCGGCGAGGGTGCACGCGGTACCGGCGAACCCGCGGACGGTTCGTGAATCGCCGTCAGCCATGACCAGTTGTGTTTCGACGCGATCGGCTGCCACGACGCCACAGGTGAAGGACGACGTCTGACCCGACTTGCAGATGGGAGCGCCGATCACGGGACGTGCTGTTCCGGTGATCGCGAGGGTGGTCCCGTTGGCACCGCGGACGGCAGCGCGGTCGAGGCCCGCGTCGATGCCCGACTGGTCGAACTTGATGACCGAGTAATCGAGATCACCGGCGTTGTTGCCGACGGAAGACTGTGAGAAGGCGCCGATCAACTGACTGTCGTCGACGTTCGCGTGATTCGGCAGGTAGACCGGCGACTTCGAGCCCTCGGCCGGATTGCAGTGTCCGGCACTGATATTGAGTGCATTGTTCTGATCGTCGACGGCGTTGAACCCGAACGAGCAGACCGAGATGTTCTCGGTCGGCGTCTCGCGAATGGGACCTGTCGACGTGATGTAGGTGTCGCCGCCGAGCGCTCCGGGATCAACCGATCCGCCACCGTCCGGGCTGAGAACGATCTTGGTGTTCTCGAGCAGGTCGGAAGATTGAGTGCCTGCCCGACGGGGCTGTTCGCAACGTCGATGACGACCTGATTGTTCAAGACGTCGATGGTCGCCGAATTGACTGCGCGTGATATTTCCTTGGGCAGCCCGGCGATCCATCCGTTGACGTCGGCCAGCGTCTTCTCGAGGGTGTCGGCGGAGACGGGGGCGACGTGGGTGCGGTATCCGTCGTCGGCCGCGATTCGAGCAGCTTCGGTGGTGGTGACGGCTACGACGGGTTGACCGTCGAGTCCCATCCACGATCCGGCGTAGTCGCCGGGGCGCTCGGACTTGAATTCCTGGGCGTACGCGCCGAGTTCCTGAGCTTTGGCAGCGCGGTCGAGATACTCCTGTGGGGAGATCTTCAGGTCGCGTGTGATCGCCTCGACCAGCTCAGCCGGAAGCTGGTCGGCTTCGAGCTGTTCGACATGCGTGTCGGAGGCGGGCTCTGCCGATGCCGTCGTGGTGAATGGAGCTGCGAGCAGTAGTGCCGAGGCGCCGACCACAGCGGTGCGGATCGCCAACGAGTTACGCATGAAATCCCTTCAAGTCCCCGGCACCGAGCCGGTAGGTACCGCACCCACCATAGGGGAAAAGTTTCGACGAGGAATATGCGCCTCCTCTCTGGCTGTTCAATCTTTCTGTCTAACTTGGCATTCCGGGTCTCGGGGCCAATGGCATGACGGGCATGTCGGGATTCGGCACCACCGGATCGGTTGTGTCGGTCGGGTTGGAGGGCTGCGTCGGCGTTGTCTGTGTATCAGTGGGGTCGGTCACGGCGGGAGTGTCCGGGGTAGCCGGATCGACCGGATTCAGCGGTCCGACGACCGGCGGCAGGTTCTCGATCCGAAGGGGGTCGAGCTGGATGGTGATCGGCGATCCCTGTTGCGCGGGGACGTTCGCCGCAGTGGATTTCTCGGTACCGGTGCCCGGACTCGCCGGGATGGGCTGGGATTCGGGTGAGGTCGATTCCGCTTCGGATGACCACGACTGCGCCGTCGGCTGCGCGCCGAGAGCGGGCACTTCCGACGGGAGCGAGGTCGCTGAGTGCGAAACCGTGCCGGGCGGACTCGCCGCAGTGGCGGGCGTGGTGCCGGTGGGCAGGGGAGATTGTGCGTCGAGAATCCCGGGCGGTGAAATGGTCGGAGTGTGTCCGATGATGACCGCGGCCGCGCACCCCGACGCCGTCAGAAAGACTGCGGCGGCGGCTGCGGCGATGATCGGTCGGCGCTCCGACCGCCACTGACGATTCAGCCAACCGTCGACGCTCGGTGCTTTCGTGCCCGGTACTTCCACGCCGGATTCCGGCTCCGGTTCGATCAGGACGAACGGCGGAAACTCCTCGAGGGTGTCCTCTGGCTCGGCAAGATCGGTTGGCTCGGGTTCGGAACAGGTAGAGGTGATCGAGTAAGGCGCGGCCAACGCTGCGGCTCCGCGGGCTGCACTGTCGTCGGCATCCGGATCCGCGAGCCAGGCCGCGGAGGCTTTCTCTTCCGGAATCAGTTCGACGCCGTCGAGATCCATGCTGTCGAGTGCGCCGCGCAGTGCGTCGACGGAATCGTTCGACCAACCTGCCGGGATCACCGCAGAGATGTTCAGGTTCTGATCAGTGAGTGTTCGGACCTCCTTGACCAGGCAATACATTGCTGTCGCTACGAGTTCCTCTCCTCGCGTCATGTGCTCGGAGAAGTTGTCGGTATCGTCAGTTCCGACCCTGTCGAGGAACCCGCGCAAGCCGGTTGACCCCAACGCGGTTTCACCTAGCTGCACGGTGCCGTCAGGAGCGTGGTGCAGCACCGATTCGCGTTCGAGGATCACTGGTTCCGAGTCGGGTTTCGCGATCGCAGCAATGCTTCGTTTATTGCCGACGGCGAGTTCGACTCCCCACTTCATAGCGATCCCCGTTTCACAGTTACCGAACTTTGCTCGGCATGCATGTCCTGATTCCTGTGAAAACTATCACTTAAACGGATATACGCAACCCTCCGGACAATATGCAGCTAACTATTTGTTCGGCGGTGTCATGCTGCGAAGGATGGTGAGCAGTTCCGAACGAGACTGCGCCCCGACGCGCCGCTTGATGCGTGCGACATGGTGCTCGACGGTTTTAGCGGAGATGTAGAGGCGTTCGCCGATTTCCCGATAGGTCAGGCCGACGACGACGAGTTCGGCAACTTCTTGTTCGCGCTCGGTCAGTACCGACGGTGGTGCCGCGCTGTCGGTCGGATCGGTTGCATTGGTCTCGGCCGTCGACGTTGTGCGTAGCGAGCGCGCAACGTGGAGCAATGCGGTGGCCGATTTGGTGTCCGGTGTGCGCAATGCTGCTTCGCCCGCCAAGCGGGCCGCGTCCCAGGGCAGCCCGATGCGGTTGAGCGTTCGCGCTGCAGCTTCCACGTCGTCTGCGTCGACGCTGCCCTGCATGAGTAGAAGCCACTGGCGTCCGGCGGTCGCCAAACCGGCTGCGTAAGTGTGGGTTTTGGCTGATTCCGCGAGTGTATGGGCGTGTGGAAGGAGATCGGCCGGTGACTGCGAGAGGATCGACGCCTGGACGCCGTACCAATGCAGCGGCGAAGACCACAGCGGAGGCTCGCCGAGTGCTCGGAGGAGCGTGCGTGCGTCGTCGACCAGATGCTCGACCTGCTCGGCCTCGTCGAGTCGTACTGCCGCAAGCCACAGTTCGCCGATGGGAAGCAAATTGAAGAGATCCACGCTGCAGGACGAGAGGGTGCCGGCTGCGCCCGACCAGGCTCGCCGCAGCTGGGCGAGATCGCCGGAGCGTCGAGCGAGACCCACGATCATGGCATGCAGAAACAGTGCGTCACGCTCACGGAGGGGGCCGCGGACTACCTCCTCCGGTAGATCTTCGACAGCAGTGTCGTGCCCACGGGTCATCGCGATCCACGCGTCGAGAAGGTGAAGCCGCGCCCACGTGTGACTGCTTGCGTCGTCGGCGGCGATCGCGGCCGCGACGACAGCGGCGGCCCGTTCATGGGCGCCGTTGTGCAGGAGTGCAAGAGCTACCAGCGCCGGGGCGGAATCAGGCTGGAATTCAGATGTGCCGGAGCCGCCGGGGAGCGAAAGTGCGCGCGACATCGTGTTGAGCGCACTCGGTGCACTCCCCGTGACCGATTGCATCAGTCCATTGGCCAGTGTGGCAGCGCCGACCGTGGAGCTCGACGGTGATCCAGTATGCCCGGCGAGCGCCGCGTTCGCGTCGTCGACGTTGCCGATGCCGAGGAAGGTGATTGCGGCGAAGGGGGATTCGGTTTCGGTGCGCCCTGGCCCGAGCCAGGTGTAGAGATCTGCGGCGGCGCGGAGTTGGCCGCATGCTGCGGACGAAGCTGCGCGGATTCGCACCGCCGCAGCCAGTCTCGCGTTGTCGAGATCGGGTTCGGCGATGACGGAATCGGCCAAGCGGCAGGCAGTGTCGAGGTCACCACTCCGAGCCGAGACCTGGGCGTACAGCAGCGTGTCCGCCACGCCGAGAGGCTCGATCGAATTCACACGACGAAAAAGATCTGCCGCGACCGTCGGCGTGCTCGCGTCGACTGCGTCTCGTAGTACAGCCGTGAGATCGCGGTGGCGGATGCCGGAGTCGAAAAGTCTTCGTGCTGTATCGATATCGAGGGTTCTCGCGTTCGCTCGTGATTCGACGATTCTGATCAGCTCGCTGCGGATACGTCCTGTGCTGGTCGACTCTGCCACAACGCTCGCGACGAGAGGTGATCGCGAACCGAACAGTCCGGTGGCCAGTGCTCGGTCGAATGCCGCTGTGAGACTGAACTTCTCCTGCCCCAGATCGAGCTCGAAAGCGTCGATGTCCGGGACGGCGAATGAAACCTCGAGGATCTCACGCTCGATCGGATGCAGAGCGGTGACCTGATGGAGGATGTGTGTGCGTACGGCTGTCGCCATTTCCGGGCGGCCCGCCGAGGCGGCGGCGAAATACGCTTCGACGGCCCCGAAGGAACCACCGGCCAGATGCTCGAGCGTCAGCACGGCACGATCGTCGAGCGGAACTCTTCGCTCCGCGGCGATCTTCCGAATATCTGACCGGTTCAACGGGTTCAGATGTAGGACGGTACCGAAACTCGAGATGTTCGAGTAGATCGGTGCGAGTGGAGGATCGATCCGATCGGAGGCGATGACAACTCCGCGGTCGTCACGTTGAACCAGCTCGTTCAGAGCACGGATTTCGTCGGAGGTCAGAGCCTGCGCGTCCGCGATCACCACAATCGCATCGGCCGGGGCGTCATGCGTGACGACGGTGACCACGGGTCTGTCACCAGATTCGATCCTCTTGCGCACCGCCCTCGTCACTTGGGGCCGAGCGCTGGCGTCGGTCCCGGTGACGAACAGGCGCAGTGGCGATGCAGTCAGGTCGATGCCGCGCAAAAGTCCTGCAATGTAAGACGATTCGGTGCCGCTGTCACGGTTCATCGAAAGCCCGCCGGTCAGCGGATCGGCGCGGTGACGCCGCCGACGACACCACCGACCACGTTTCCGACACCACCGACGACGTTACCGAGACCTCCGACCACGCCGCCGACACCGTCCCCGACGCCGTTGACCAAACCGCCGACACCGTTGCCGATGCCGGTCGCAGCATCACCGATACCGGTTCCGACGCCTGCTCCGGGCGCGGGCGCTGGTGCCGGTGCCGGGGCGGGAGCCGGTGCGGGCGCCGGGGCGCCGGGTGCGGCAGGTGCAGGCGCCGACTGGGCGGTCTCACCTGGTGCGGGAGCAGATCCAGCTGGTGCGCCGGCAACCGGAACTGCCCCTGGTACCGTCGTCGAACCGCCTGCGGCAGCAGGAGAGCCGGGCTGATTGTTCTGAGTAACGTTGTTCGCAGTCGTGGATCCGTTACCTGCTGCTTCGGCTGCCGTGGTGCTGCCGGGGGTAGAGCCCGGCGTGGTCGAAGCGGTGGACGAGGTGGACTCACTGGTGGTGTCCGCCGAACTGGACGGAACGTTGATCTTGTCCATGGCCGTTCCGATTCCGAGTCCGCCTGCGGCGAGCACGATGAACGCTCCTACCACCGCAGCAACGACGCCCACCCTCGACGAGCGTCGAGTCGCCGTGTTCTCTTCCTCTGTCGGCTCGGCAAGCAACGGAGTCGAGAAGGCAGGAACCGGTGCGGGCTTGCGCGACGGCTCGGCGGGAATCACTGCAGTGGCGGCGGCCGGCACTTGCGAGTCTCGGGCGTCGAGGGCGAGTGCCGCGGCGCCGGACGCCGCGCACGACGCGGGATCGGCGTCGGCGATCACCGGAACACGAAGCTCCGCGGACAGTAGTTCGGCGACAAGGGGAATGGACGAGCTTCCGCCGGCCAGAACAACCTGATTGACATCACTGGACTCGACGCCGGCAGATCGCAGGCTTTCGCGAACCAAGGCCACCGATTCGGTGAGGGCGGGCCTGATCAGATCCTCGAGCTCGGAACGAACCAGTCGAATGTCGCTGACGGCGCCGGGAAGCGTCACGCGAGCAACGGTTTCCGTCTCGGTGGAAAGTTCCTCCTTGGCTGCGCGGGCTTGCTCGCGCAGAGTTTCCAGCGCTGCAATCGTCTCGGGAGCAAAGGGATCAAGGGCTGCGAAGTGGTCGGAAACCGCATCGAGCAGGTGCACGGTGACGAGGTGATCGAATTCGTCGCCGCCGATGTCCTCGCTGCGCAGTGGCTTTCCGAAGATCTCGCTTCGTCTGCCGGTCGTGGACATCATCGTGACGTCGAGCGAGCGAGCGCCGAGGTCGTAGACGACGGTCAGACCGTCGTTGGCAGCGTTTCCGGAAGCGGCGAGCCACGCCATGACGGCCGCGGGTTCGGCGACGAGAGTAGCCCCGTGAACCCCGGCGTCGTCCAGCGCGGACTCCATGGTGCGTGCTGTGTGACGATTCCACCCCACCGGGTGAGCCAGGACAACAGCTGGACCTTCTTCGCCGCCAGCCTGGCCGACGAGCGCGCCTACCGCTGTCGCTGCGAGAGACTCGCCGCGGTACTCGGTACCGTCGGCGGCAAGTATCGGGATCGGGTCTCCGACGCGCTCGACAAATCCGGTGATGACGGTTCCGTCGTCCAATTGCAGCGCACTGGGTAAGCGGACCTGTTGCGTTTCACCGGTCGAGCCGTCGGTGACAGCTACGAGAGTGGCCGAACCGATGCTGATGCCGAGCCCTGCCGCCATGAACGAACTCCCCTGGTCGTGGGCGACAGAAGGACTGTCGCGGTTGTCTGCGATGTCGGTTTCAGGACCTGGATCGTTACCGGATCGGAGGCGTCGCGGCGAAGTAGGGGACCGATCCCCTAATCGGAGCAAATCCCCCTATTCCGAACGGGCGTACCCCGTAGGGGGCTTCCCTGTCTGTCCACGCAGAAGAGGGGGATGCTCCCCGTTGGCCCCAGTCGCAAAAGTTCTTAGCGTTGATTCCACTCGCTACCTCTGGCAGCGCACCAGTTTCCGGATCACCGGCAACAACCCACCGGCAACAACCCGGTCAACGAACTTCAGGAGAACCCGCCATGGCAACGAACGCCGTACTCGAATTCATCCTCGGGCTACTTCGTGACGACGAGGCAGCTGCCAACTACTGCGCCAACCCGACCGCGGCACTCAACGCTGCCGGTCTGTGCGACGTCAGCCCCGCCGACATCGTCGCGGTCGCTCCGCTGGTTGCCGAGTCCGGACTCTTTGCCGGTGGCGGCGCCGACCTGTCCGCGATCGTCAACGCCGGCGCGTCCGCTGCGGGTGCCATCGGCGGCGGTCTCGGAATCGGTGGTGGTCTCACCGGTGGACTGGGTGGCGGCCTCGGCGGCAGCCTGGGTCTCGGCGCCGGTGCAGGCCTCGGAGTCGGAGGCGCCCTCGGCGGCCAGTTCGACCTGGTCGGCGACTTCGCAGCAGCCCTCAGCGCTGCGCTTGCCATCGGCGGAGAGATCAGTGCCGACCTCGGCGCAGCCTTCGGCGCCGTCATCGAAGCCGGCCTGGGCCTCGGCGGTGCACTCGATCTCGAAGGAGCTCTCGATCTGGGCGCACAGCTCAGCGCGGCTCTGGGCGGCGCCCTCGGAGTGACCGGCGGTCTGACCGCGGAACTGGGCGCAGCCCTCGACGCCGCCATCGGCGCGGTCGGCGGACTCGACCTGACGGCGGGGCTCAGCGGAGCCCTCGCACCCGTCTTTGCCATCGGTGGCGACCTCGGAGCCGACCTCGGACTGGCTCTCGGTGGACTCCTCGGCGGCGCAGCAGACCTCAGCGGTCTCCTCGACATCGGCGGCGAACTGGGCGCGAGCCTGACCGGCGCACTGGAATCCGCCCTTGCACTGGGCGGCGGCCTCGATCTGGCCGGCGCTCTGACGGGCGACCTCAGCACGGCGTTGTCCGGCGCGCTCTCCGGTGTCCTGGGAGCCGGCGGCACGATCGGCGCCGATCTGGGTGCATCACTCGGCGGCGTCCTCGGAGCGATCACGGATGTCAGCGTTCTCACCGATATCGCGGGCGGCCTCGATCTCGGTGCAGCCCTGAGCGGCGCACTCGGAGGAGCGCTCGGCGTCGGCGGCGGCTTGGAAACTGCACTCGGCGGCGCACTCGACGCAGCATTGGGCCTCGGCGGAGGACTCGACCTCGACGCCGTACTCGGCGGCGGTGCAGACCTGGGCGCGCAGCTCAGCGCGGCACTCTCCGGCGCCCTCGGTGCCGGCGGAACGGTCGGCGCCGATCTGGGCGGCGCACTCGGTGGACTGCTCGGGGGAGCACTCGACCTCGAAGGCGGTCTCGGCGCAGACCTCGCAGCGGCTCTGGGCGGCGGTGCGAATCTGTCGACGGCCCTCGAAGGTGTCCTCGGTTCGGCACTCGGCGTCGATGCCGGGCTGGCGGGCGGTCTCGGCGGCGCACTCGACGCAGCACTCGGCGCAGGCGGACTTACCGGAATCGACCTCGGTGGTGCACTCGGCCTGGGCGGCGAAGCAGGCTTGGCAGCCGGTGTGGCTGCGGCTCTCGACACCGCTCTCGCAGGTGCTGGCGGCTTGGGTGCTGTCGGTTCCGTGGGCACGGACCTCACCGGCGCGCTGGACGGTGCGCTGGGAGCCGGCCTCGGGCTGGGGGGCTCTCTCGACAGCGTTCTCGGTGCCGAAGGCGCACTCGGTGGAGCGCTGGACACGGCACTGAACCTCGGCGGAATCGACACCGGTTCGATCGGCGCCGACCTGCCCTCCGTCGACCTCGGCGCAGTGAACCTTGGCCCGATCTCGGCTGAACTGCCTTCCGTCGACCTCGGAAGCATCGCGGCAGACGGCCTGAACCTCGGCGGTGTGACCGGCGACCTCGGAGCAACGGTGGGCGGTGCTCTGGACGCAACAGCAGGTCTCGACGCAACAGCAGGTCTCGACGCCGCCACGAACGCTGCGGCCGGTTTGGGTGGGTCGCTCGGCGGAGCACTGAACGGCGTCACCGATCTCGGTGGATCGCTCGGCGGGGCTGTCGGAGCAGTCACCGACGTGACAGGTTCGATCGGTGCCGACGCAGCCGCGGCTGCCGGTGGCACCGTCGACGGTGGCGGTACCGTTGGCGGCGGCGGAGTCGCTGACCTGGGTGGATCCCTCGGTGGAGCAGTCAGCGGCGTGTCCGACCTGACAAGTTCCTTGACCGGTGCGCTGAACCCGTGGTCGTCGATCGATGCGACCGACGCTTTCGGTGCGGGCTCCGATTCGGGACTGAGCGCCGATACCGGACACTCGCTCTTCGCCGAGGATTCGGTTGCAGCACCGGTCGATCACATCGACCCGGTTGCGGTTGTCGACCACCTGCATCCCTGATCTGCTGACGCAGGAACTGAAATCGGTCAAAATGACCTGATGTAACAAATCCGGCCCTGCGTGCGCTATGCGTTCGCAGGGCCGGATATTCGAGTCGGGAAGAATTGCGGGTCAACGTAGCTCATGAGTGATTCAGCGAGTCAGGTAAGCAGTCGGAAGGCGCGCGTCGCGTCGTCGACGGCGTCGTTGCTCGAACGAACAGCCGTCGTGGCGAAGGATTTCGGGCGCACGGATCTGGTGCGCCGACTCGAGAATGCTCAGGTCAGAGTCAATGATCCACGTATTCGTATCGTGGTGGTCGGTCCCCTCAAACAGGGCAAGAGCCAGTTCGTCAATTCTCTGCTCGGCATCGACGTGTGTTCGGTCGGTGACGACGAGACCACTGCCGTGGCGACGGTCGTGCAGTACGCGGAGACCTCGGTCGCCGAATTGATTCTCGCCGATCCGGGTGCGGCGCCCATCCGGGTGCCCCTCCCGCTCGAGGAACTGATGGGGATCACCCCGGCCACGCCTCGCGCCGAAGGGCGTGAAGTTCTGCGTGTGGAAGTGGGTGTTCCCAGTCCGCTGTTGGCCGACGGTTTGGTTCTGATCGACACCCCCGGTGTCGGTGGTCATGGAAATCCGCATGCTGCAGGAACATTGGGATTGATCACTGCGGCCGATGCCGTGTTGGTTCTGTCGGACTCCAGTCAGGAGTTCACCGAACCCGAGCTGGGATTCATCCGCCAGGTCGTCAATCTGTGTCCTGCGGTGGCCGGTCTGATCAGCAAGACCGATCTGTACCCGCACTGGCGACAGATCCTCGACGCCGATCGCGGACATCTCCAGCGCGCCGGGTTGGACCTGCCGCTCATTCCGATCTCCTCGGTACTGCGGTCGCACGCACTGAGGCTGGGGGACAAGGAACTCGAGGCGGAATCCGGATTTCTGGACCTCTATCAGTTCCTGCGGGACAACGTGGTTGCGCGTGCCGAGTCGAACACGCGACGCGCAGTTGCGATGGACGTGCGTTCCTCGGCAGCACATCTGACGTTGGAGATGGGCAGTGAGCTTGCGGCGCTGAAGGATCCGTCCACCGCTCAAGCGGCGGTCGCCGGCCTGCGGCGTGCCCGGGCAGCGGCCGAGGAACTGCACAAGAAGACCTCGCTCTGGCAACAGAGCCTCGGCGACGGCATTGCAGACCTCGCCGCCGACATCGATCACGACCTCCGGGACCGGTTGCGCCGGGTCACCCGCCAGGCCGAAGAGACGGTCGACGAAGGCGATCCAGGTAAGGACTGGGACGTAGTGGGGGAGTGGCTCGAACAGGAGATCGCCACCGCTATCGGTGACAACTTCGTGTGGGCTCACGATCGAGCTCAATGGTTGGCAGAAGTTGTGGCGCAGCACTTCGCGGAGACCGGCGACGTCGCGCTCCCGCATCTCGACGTCGCCGACACCGACGGTTTCCTGGAACCGGTTGGCGCGTTGTCGGACCTCGAATCCGGCCGTATCGGCATCACTCAGAAGGTCCTGGTCGGCATGCGCGGCTCGTACGGCGGCGTCCTGATGTTCGGCTTGATCACCACGATGATGGGCATGGCACTGGTCAACCCGATCTCCATCGGAGCCGGGGTTCTGCTGGGTACCAAGGCTTATCGCGAAGACAAACAAGCACAGGTGCTCAAGCGTCGGGCCGAGGCGAAAGCGGCTATCCGACGGTTTGCCGACGACGTCAGCTTCCAGGTGGGCAAGGAGTCGAAGGACCGCCTCCGCCTGGTGCAGCGGCTTCTGCGGGATCATTTCACCGACATCGCCGAGCAGGCGCTGCGCTCGATCAACGAATCCCTCCGCGCCACGCAGGAAGCTGCGCAGTTGGAGTCGAGCGAACACGCCGCTCGTATCAAGCGTCTGGAGACCGACATGCGCGTCGTCGCAGAGCTTGACACCGTTGCCGGAACGCTGATCGGCGAAACTCCGGCTCCTGCTTCGGCAAAGGTGACCAACGCATGAGTGCCACGACCGCCGTGACCGCTGTGGAGTCGGCACATGCTCTGATCGACCAGGCCAGACGGGTCTACGCGGACCAGCCGCAGACGCGAGCCCAGTTGGACGAATGCGCTGCCCGACTCGGCGAGCCACTCCGGGTGGCGCTCGCCGGCTCCCTCAAGGCGGGGAAGTCGACGCTGCTCAATTCGCTTGTCGGACAGGATATAGCGCCTACCGACGCGACGGAGTGCACGCGCGTCGTCACCTGGTATCGGAACGGGACAACGCCCCAGGTGACTGCGACGGCCGAGAACGGTGCCGAGTTCAACGTGCCGGTGACGCGCCGCGACGGCAGGCTCACGTTCGATCTGGGGGAGTACACCGCAGACTCGGTGGACCGCATCGACGTCGACTGGCCGTCTTCGGCATTGGCTCGTACGACGATCATCGACACCCCAGGTACGTCGTCGCTCTCGACCGAGGTTTCGGCCCGAACCTGGGACATGCTGGTTCCCGATGGTGGTGCGCCCGGCGCGGACGCGGTGGTCTACCTGCTGCGCGCCCTGAACGCCAGTGACATGCAGTTCCTCGGGAAGATCGCTGATCATGTCGGCGGAGAATCCGGCCCGCTCGGAGTGATCGGTGTTCTCTCGCGTGCCGACGAGGTCGGCGCAGGCAGGCTCGACGCGTTGTCTTCGGCGAAGGACGTCGCGGCACGATTTGCCGAGGAATTGGAGCGAACCGGCCTGTGCCAGTCGGTGGTTCCCGTGGCAGGTCTGCTGGCACTCGCCGCACGGACGATGCGGCAGAGCGAGTTCGCTGCCTTCTCGGCGCTCGTGCAGGTTCCATCCGAGGATCTGAGCCTGGCCTTGCTCTCCGCGGATCGTTTTGCCAGGCAGGACAGTCCGCTCCCGGTCGACGCGGCGATGCGGGCGCAATTGGCCGATCGGTTCGGGCTCTTCGGAATTCGCCTCGCCGTGACGTCGATCAAGCTGGGGGCCACTGATTCACCGTCTCTGGCCGCGGAATTGCTGGAGCGAAGCGGACTGGACGAACTTCGTCAGGTGATCGACGTTCAGTTCGGGCAGCGCGCGGATCAACTGAAATCGCACACCGCGCTGGTGACGTTGGGCCGAATCCTCGAAGCCGATCCGAGTGAGGAAGGCGATCAGATCGCGGCGGAGGCACAACGGTTGCTCGCCGACGTTCACGGTTTCCACGAACTTCGCCTGCTCGGGCGACTTCGTTCGGTACACACAGATCTGCCACCCGATGACCTGGCACAACTGCAAAGGCTGATCGGTGGCTACGGAATCCGGGCCAGTGACCGGTTGGGCTGCGAACCGGAAGAATCGCCGGAGGTGCAGCGTGCGCGGGCTACCGCGGCTGTCCGGCGATGGCGCGAGTTGTCCAGGCATCCGCTCTTCGACAGGTTCACCTCCCACGCCTGCCTGGTTGCTGCCCGCAGCGCCGAGGGCGTCTTGGCTGAAATTGTGCCCGAATAGGGACCCGTTCACTGTGCGAGCGCTTGGAGAGGGTTCTATCTTGAGTTCGGGATGACCCGGACATAACTCCCAGGTTCGGGTCCCACCTCGATGGGAGCACGCGCATGGCGAGTGACATCAAGTCCGCTTCACCGGATCGAGCCACCCTCGTCCTGGGGACGCTCATCCTGGTCGCTGCGGTCGCGAATCTCAATCTCTCGGTCGCGAATGTCGCGCTGCCGGACATCGGGCGGGCCTTCGACGCCAGCCAGACGCAACTGAACCTGATCGCGGTCGGGTACTCGTTGGGCCTGGCCGGAACGGTGCTCTACCTTGGGGCGTTGGGAGACCGATACGGCCGCAAGATGCTGCTGGTCACCGGCATGGCGCTGTCTATTCCGGCGTCGATCGTGGCTGGATTCGCCGGGAACTTCGAAGTGCTGTTCCTTGCTCGGATAGTCGGAGGCGTCTCGGCAGGTCTTGCATTCCCGACCACGCTGGCGATCATCACGGCGCTGTGGGCCGGACCGGCACGGACCAAGGCGATTGCCATGTGGTCCGCAATCGGTGGCGCGATTTCAGCACTCGGTCCGATCGTCTCGGGGGCGCTGCTCGAGCAGTTTCACTGGGGTTCGGTCTTCTTCGTCACCCTTCCGTTGGCTCTCGTGGCACTGATCTGTTCGCTGGTGTTGGTGCCCGCGCACGTCAACGAGACGACCGAGCGAGTTGATCACCTCGGCGGCATAGTGTCGATCGTCTTCATCGGGGCGCTGGTGCTGTCCATCAACTTTGCGCCGGTAAAGGGTTCGGGCACGTTGGCTCTGGTGCTCGGGGCGATAGCGGTCGTCGCGGGTATCGGGTTCTTCCTGCAACAGCGACGCGCGGTCAATCCGCTGTTCGATCTTCACGTAGCTGCGCGCCCGACCTTCTGGGTCGCGGCGGTGGGCGGGTTGGTCGTGTTCGGTTCGCTCATGGGCGCGATGTTCATCGGCCAGCAGTTCCTGCAGAACGTCCTCGGCTACTCGACGCTGGCAGCCGGTGCGGCCATCATTCCGGCTGCGCTGGCGATGGTGATCGTTGCGCCGCGCTCGGCGACCATGATCGAAAGGTACGGCGCCCGCGTCACGCTGCTCTCCGGCTACCTGTTCGTGGTTCTCGGGTTGTTTGTCGCGCTTTTCCTGTGGAACGAAAGCACACAGTATTGGCAGGTCGCGCTTGCCTATGCGCTTGTCGGGATCGGCGTCGGCCTGGCAGGCACACCGGCATCGCGTTCGCTGACCGGATCCGTTCCCGTGCACCGCGCTGGTATGGCGTCGGGAACCTCGGATTTGCAACGCGATCTGGGCGGCGCCATCATGCAGTCGATTCTCGGCGGAATACTCACGGCCGGGTACGCAAAATCGTTGGGGAATGCGATCTCGTCCTCGCCGAACGCATCCGAGGTGACTCCCGAAACTCAGGCCGCGCTCACCAAATCTTTCTCCAGCGCCGAAGTTCTCGCGGAACGCTACCCGCAATACGCGGACCAAATCATGACCGCCGCCAAAAACGCCTTCCTGGACGGGGATACAAACGCCTACATCGCGGCGATCATCATCGTGTGTGCCGGTGCCGCGGTGGTGACGTTCTTCTATCCGCGCCGCGAGCGCGAACGTGTCCTGCTGGCGCAGTACGCGGCAGAATCCGATCTCGCCGCGGAGAAGAGTTGAGCGCGCTCTGGTACTGATGAAGGATGCCACAACTACTTCACATCGATTCGTCTGCCGAACTCCACAACTCGACCTCTCGTGAACTCACCGCCCTGTTCGCTCAGCAGTGGTCGAACAACAGTCCGGATCACACGACGGTGACGGTGGACCTGCACCGGGATCCCTTGCCGCACCTCGCGGACGCGGCCCTGCACTATGCACCACGCTTGCGGGTCGAGGGAGAGATTCCGGATCCCGCCGCGGAAGCACTACAGGCTCGGGTCCTCGAGCAACTTACCGCTGCAGACGTAGTCGTGATCGGCGCGCCGATGTACAACTGGTCGATCCCGTCGACGTTGAAGGCGTGGATAGATTACGTGCACGTCCTGGGGACTACGGTGCCTTTCGACACGCGTACTCAGCCGCTCGCAGGTAAGCCCGTGGTGATCGTGTCCAGCCGTGGGAACACCTATGCACCGGGCTCGGGGAACGAGGCCAACGATCACACCGTCCCGCCACTCGTTCAGGTGCTCGGGGTGTCGATGGGAATGGATGTCTCCGTCATCACCGCGGAACTGACTTTGGCGCAGCGTATTCCGGCGATGGCACCGCTGATCGAGCAGGGTGACGCGAGCCTGCGTGCTGCCCGGGAGTCGTTGACCGAGCTGGCCCGTACCTTGGGGGCCTGATCAGGAAGTTCGACCAGGTTCAGGTGAGAAGCGAGATCATCGACGCCACGTCGGCCGGCTCTACGTCGTAACCCGGGAAGTAGCAGCACACTTCGTCGGCATGCTCGCCGAACCGGCGCCGAATCTCGGCGGCACACTCTTCGGGGGTGCCGACGACGGCGAGTGTGGTCAGCATCGGATCGGTGATCAGTGATGCCATGTCGGCGTAACCACCTCGCTTCGACAGGGCATTGAGTTCCGGTTGGACCTCGCCCCACCCTTCGACGTCGAGCACCGGACGGTATGCGGGCGTCGAACCGTAGAACGAGAGCAGGGCTCGGACGCCTCGGGCGGCCGCGGCAAGTTGATCGTCGCCGCGGCCGACGCCGACGATGACCTGCGGGATGATCGTGAATTCGTCTCGGGTGCGGCCGGATTCACGGAGGCCGGCATCGACGGCCGGAAGTGTTCGTTCGAGGAAATGGCGTTGCGTGTGGAACGGCATGACCAGGAGTCCGTCGGCCACCTCCGCCGCCGTCCGGGTCATCACCGGTCCGAGCGCACCCATCAGGATGGGCGGCGGTCCATAGGGATTGGGGCCTGGATCGAACGTCGGGGGCATCAGAGTGTGGGTGAAGAACTCGCCGCGGAAGTTCAGCGTCGAGGTGTTCTCCCACGCCGTGAAGATCGCCTTGACCGCTGCGACCGTCTCCTTCATGCGGGCCGCTGGACGCGACCACGTTGCGCTGTAGCGTTTTTCGATGTGCGGTTTGATCTGCGATCCGAGACCGAGGCGAAAGTGGCCGCGACTGAGCAACTGTAGGTCGTTGGCCGAATGCGCCAGATGCATGGGACTGCGGGGGAATGCGATGGCGACGTTGGTCATCAGGTCGAGGTCGACGGCCGATGCCGCTTCGACGAGCGGGAAGAACACGTCGTGTGGTCCCTCGAATGTGAACAGGCCACCGGCGCCGGTGTCCGCGAGTTCACGGCTGCGAGCAGCGCCCGCGCCCGGCGCGGAGTCGAGTTGTACGTGAACCTTCATCGGCGTACTCGCAGCCAGGTGCTGACACCGGGAGCAAACGGAGCGATCGCCGCCACTGCTACAAGGACGCAGTAGAGAATCGGACCCCATCTCAGAACTCCGGCGCCGATATCCGCGGCGCCGTCGACCAGAGACATGAAGCCGAGTCCGGCCGCGATGCTGAGGGCTCCGACGATCGCCGTCATCACCCGCCCGGCGTTCTTGCGGGCACGGAGGAGTTGAAGGCTCATGAGTGCGAGCAGGATCAGGACGAGAGCGCCGCCGCCACTGCCGGCCAGGACGACCGTGACGGCATCGGAGATGTCGGTGGACGAGTATCCGGGATTGTCGCGCGCAGTCGATTCTTCGAGGGCTGACCGGACGTCGTCGAGGCTGGTGACTACCACTCCGGCGATACCGGCCAGGACGACGAACGAGCCGATCCAGGCAGAGGTGGACAAGGTCACGGCCTTGGGTATCTCGTCGTTCGCTGCAGGTCGGAGCGGCCGAACCGAGACGTCGGGTCGCTCGGGTGCCGGGCGCGCCGGCGCCGGTCGAGCAGGTCGAACGGGAGAATTGTCGGGATCGGTCACCGGCCGATCGTAGCCATTCGGAGAGATTCGGAAGTGATGTGGCGCACTTTTTCGGCTTTTCGGGGAAGGCGGGAACAAATCTACGTGGGCTGTAGTTGACCATTTCGACAAGCTTGAGCGCCCTCGGCTCAACTTCAAGTTGACTCCCGGCCACGGTCGGAGGCAAACTTGAGCGGAGGACGCTCACCAAGCGAAAAACTCGCGGTCATGTTCGAGATCAACCACTCGGGCAGAGAACCGCAGAACGAAAGGTAGGAACACTATGGCTCGTGCAGTCGGTATCGATCTCGGTACGACCAACTCGGTAGTTGCAGTGCTGGAGGGCGGCGAGCCCGTAGTGGTCGCCAACGCCGAAGGCTCACGTACCACCCCCTCGGTGGTCGCATTTGCCAAGAACGGCGAGGTTCTCGTCGGTCAGCCCGCGAAGAACCAGGCAGTCACGAACGTCGACCGCACCCTCCGCTCCGTCAAGCGCCACATCGGCACTGACTGGAACGTGGAAATCGACGGCAAGAAGTACACGCCGCAGGAAATCAGCGCCCGCACGCTCATGAAGCTCAAGCGTGACGCGGAGGCTTACCTCGGTGAAGACATCACCGACGCCGTCATCACCGTCCCCGCATACTTCGAGGACGCACAGCGTCAGGCAACCAAGGAAGCCGGCCAGATCGCCGGCCTCAACGTCCTTCGTATCGTCAACGAGCCCACCGCGGCTGCACTGGCATACGGACTGGACAAGGGTGACACCGAGCAGACCATTCTGGTCTTCGACCTCGGTGGCGGCACCTTCGACGTCTCCCTGCTCGAAATCGGCGACGGCGTCGTCGAGGTTCGCGCAACCTCCGGTGACAACCACCTCGGTGGCGACGACTGGGACGAGCGCGTCGTCGCTTGGCTGGTCGACAAGTTCAAGGCTCAGAACGGCATCGATCTGACCAAGGACAAGATGGCCCTGCAGCGTCTGCGTGAGGCTGCGGAGAAGGCGAAGATCGAGCTCTCCAGCTCGCAGAGCACCTCCATCAACCTCCCGTACATCACGGTCGACGCGGACAAGAACCCGCTCTTCCTGGACGAGCAGCTCTCCCGCAGCGAGTTCCAGAAGATCACCTCGGACCTGCTCGATCGCACCCGTGCGCCGTTCCAGGCAGTGATCAAGGACAGCGGAATCGCCGTCAAGGACATCGACCATGTCGTGCTCGTCGGTGGCTCCACCCGTATGCCGGCAGTCTCCGATCTGGTTCGTGAACTGACCGGTGGCCGTGAGCCCAACAAGGGTGTCAACCCGGACGAGGTCGTCGCAGTCGGCGCCGCACTCCAGGCCGGCGTGCTCAAGGGCGAGGTCAAGGACGTTCTGCTCCTCGACGTCACGCCGCTTTCCCTCGGTATCGAAACCAAGGGTGGCGTGATGACCAAGCTCATCGAGCGCAACACCACCATCCCCACGAAGCGTTCCGAGACCTTCACCACCGCTGACGACAATCAGCCTTCGGTGCAGATCCAGGTCTTCCAGGGTGAGCGCGAAATCGCTTCGCACAACAAGCTGCTCGGCTCCTTCGAGCTCACCGATCTGCCGCCCGCCCCGCGTGGCGTTCCGCAGATCGAGGTCACCTTCGACATCGACGCCAACGGCATCGTGCACGTGACGGCGAAGGACAAGGGCACCGGCAAGGAAAACACGATCAAGATCCAGGACGGCTCCGGTCTGTCCAAGGAAGAGATCGAGCGCATGGTCAAGGACGCCGAGGCTCACGCCGAGGAAGACAAGGCACGTCGCGAAGAGGCAGAGGTCCGCAACCAGGCCGAGTCGCTGGTCCACCAGACGGAGAAGTTCGTCAAGGAGCAGCGTGAAGGTGAGAACGCGGGCAAGGTCTCCGAGGAGATCCTGACCAAGGTCGAGGCAGCGGTCAAGGACGTCAACGACGCCCTGGCAGGCACCGACATCGCTGCAGTGAAGACCGCAGTGGAGAAGCTGGGCACCGAGTCGCAGGCTCTGGGTCAGGCCATCTACGAGGCTTCCGCTGCAAACGAGGCCGGAAACACCGACGGCGCAGGCAATGACGACGACGTCGTCGACGCCGAGGTTGTCGACGAGCCCACCGACTCGGACAAGAAGTGACCTCGGACAACTCCGAGAACAACCCGGTCGACCCCGAGACCGGTGCACAGGGAGAGGCGGCGGGGGAATCCCTGCCGCCGCTCGACTCGGAAGACACAGGGGTAGTTCAGGAAGCAGAGTCGATCGTGGAGGAAGCATCCGCCACCGATCAGCTCGCCGAACGAACTGCGGATCTGCAGCGACTTCAGGCGGAGTTCACCAACTACCGTCGTCGCGTCGAGCGTGACAAGCAGGTCATCAAGGAAACCGCGCGCGCTTCGGTCATCACCGAACTCATCGGAATCCTCGACGACCTGGATCGCGCTCGGGCACACGGTGACCTCGAATCAGGTCCACTGCGTGCACTCGCGGACAAGCTCAACACGACCCTGACGGGTCTGGGTTTGACCGACTTCGGTAACGAGGGCGATGATTTCGATCCCGCACTCCACGAAGCGGTGCAGCATGAAGGCGAAGGCCACGACCCCGTACTCGGGACGGTCATGCGCAAGGGTTACAAGCTCGGCGACCGGGTCCTTCGGACCGCAATGGTGGCCGTGACGGACCGGGTAGGCGACAAGCCTGCAGACGGTTCAGAACAAGAAGCGAAGTAAGAGTGAGAGGAGGAGACGCCCAGTGAGTCAACGGGAGTGGATCGAGAAGGACTTCTACAAGGAGCTGGGCGTCTCGTCCACCGCGACGGCCGACGAAATCAAGAAGGCGTATCGCAAGCTGGCCCGGGATCTTCATCCCGACGCCAACCCTGACGATGCGAAGGCCGAAGAGCGTTTCAAGTCCGTCAGTGAAGCTCATGCCGTTCTGTCTGATCCGGACAAGCGCAAGGAGTACGACGAGGCCAGGCGCCTCTTTGCCAGCGGAGGCTTCGGTCCCCGTGCGCAAGGTGGCGGTGGATTCAACCCCGGAGCTGGTGGTTTCGACATCAACGACCTGTTCGGCGGCGGTGCCGGCGGGCAGGACTCGGGTCTCGGAGACATCTTCGGCGGATTGTTCAATCGCGGGGGAGCGGGCCAGCGCACAGCTGCGCCCAACCGACCGCGTCGAGGCAAGGACCTCGAGACCGAGACGACGCTCGCCTTCCGCGAAGCGGCGCTCGGTGTCACCGTCCCACTTCGTCTGACCAGCCCGACGTCGTGCACCACGTGTCACGGCAGCGGCGCAAAGCCGGGCACCAGCCCGCGAGTGTGCCCGCATTGCAACGGAACCGGCGTGGTCAGCCGCAACCAGGGCGCATTCGGATTCAGTGAGCCGTGTGACGACTGCCGGGGAACCGGCTCGATCATCGACTCGCCTTGCGAGGACTGCCACGGTAGCGGCGTCACCAACCGGACACGGACCATCACGGTTCGCGTGCCGGCAGGCGTGAGCGACGGTCAGAAAATCAGACTCAAGGGCAAGGGCGAAGCGGGTCTCCGCGGAGCTCCAGCGGGTGACCTGTTCGTCAACATCCGCGTCAAGCCGGACAATGTCTTCGGCCGTAACGGCGACGATCTGACGCTGACGGTTCCGGTGAGCTACGGCGAACTGGTGCTCGGGACGACACTGTCCGTGCCGACCCTGGACGGCCGTGTCGGAGTGAAGGTTCCGGCCGGAACGGTGGACGGACGCATTCTGCGAGTTCGCGGACGCGGCATCCCCAAGCGTCCCGAGGGGGCAGGCGACCTTCTGGTCACCGTCAAGGTATCCGTCCCGCAGAAGTTGGACGACCCGGCGATCGAAGCGCTGAAGACCTATCTCGAAGCCGAGAAGGCGAGCGGGTTCGATCCACGGGCCGGGTGGGCCGGTGCATGATGACCGAACGACCGCAGAATCAATGGGATGCGACGGTCGATCCTGACGCCCAGATCTTCGTGATCTCGGTGGCAGCCGAGTTGGCCGGAATGCATGCGCAGACCTTGCGTAACTACGATCGACTCGGTTTGGTCACCCCTCACCGAACCACTGGTGGCGGACGACGCTACTCCCCGCGTGATGTTGCGCTTCTGCGTGAAGTGCAACGGCTTTCGCAGGACGAGGGCGTCAACCTCGCCGGAATCAAACGGATCATCGAACTGACCAACCAGGTCGAGGCTCTGCAGCATCGCGTCCGCGAACTGGCCGAGGAAATCGCGAAAGTCCATGCGGGCTATCGCCGGGACCTCGTTCCGATTCCACGCAACAACGCGTTGGTGGTTTGGAAGCCACGAAACCAGCGATAGTTCAGACCTTTGCGCAAACGGCTCCACGCCCTGCTCGGATTCACCTCATCGAATCCCGCAGGGTGTGGGGCCGTTTTGGCGTTTCCACCCAGCGGGAATCGGTCTGTCGAGGCCGCCCGAATATGCATAGCGTCCGCTTCCATGACTCCTCTTTTGTGCGTTTGACGTTATCCAGATCACATTCTATGCTCCAACCCAAGCAACTGCTTGCTAGATCATCAAGCGGGTGCTTGGTTGGCTGGTGCTCGAAATCAGGCGTTCCCACCGGCCGATCCTTCTTTCGTCAGGTATTCGCCTGACGTTCGGTGCATACATGTGTTCTAGGAGTGCAGACATGAATCGTCGGCCCATTCTTGTTGCGGCAGTTGCCGTGACGGCTCTGGCTCTCGCGGGGTGTAGTGGTTCTTCGGAGTCCGAAGGTGGCGCGGATTCGCCGTACCGCGTCCTGCTGACCGGCGGGATCAGTGCGCAGGGTGTTCTCGCGGCGAACTCGCAGACTTCCCTGCTGGCCACGAAGGCCGGCGTTCAGGTCCAGAACGAGGCCGGGGGCATCGGCGGCCGTCAGATCGAGCTCACCACTGTCGACGACGCGGGTGATGCAACCATCGCCGTCACCAAGCTGCGCGAAGCCATCAACTCGGGGAACAAGCCTGACCTCTACCTCAACTCGGGTCCTTCGTCGATCGCGGCTGCGGTTCTCCCGATCCTCAAGCAGAACAACATCCTCTCGCTGAGCATGGCGCCTTCTCCCGATTCCACGGACCCCTCGAAGTTCCCGCTGAACTTCGACCTGGCTCCGGGCGCGACCGACACCGCTCGCGGCATCTCCGAGTATGCAAAAACCAAGGGCTACAGCAGCGTCGGAGTCCTGCACGGTAGTACCGCTTACGGTGAACTCTTCGGCGAGGAGATGACCAGTGCGCTCGAGAAAGTCGGTCTGAAAGCTGCCGGCAACGAAGAATACGACGCCGCTGCTCTGGACATGACGGCGCAGTTGCAGTCGCTCAAGAATGCCGGTGCAACGGCAATCGCGTTGGACGCGTACGGCGCCCCGCTCGGATACGTGTTGCAGAGCCTGGAGCGACTCGGCTGGGACGTGCCGTTGATCGGCAACACGTCGGTCTCTGCCACCAACCTCATCGCCAATGATCCGCCCGCCGGCGTGCTCGGCACCCCGCAGGTGAAGAACCTGGTGACGCAGGTGTTCACCAGCACGGTGTTCGATCCGAACAACGCGCTCGTCAACACGATGGTGGACACGATGGCGTCGCTGGGCTCGATCCCGTCGACGCTGATCCTCGCGGACAACTACGACGCATTCCCCCTCGTCGCGGCAGCAGCGGAGAAGGTCGGCAGTTCGACCGATCCGAAGAAGCTCGCCGAAGCACTGGAAACCGCAGAGGTTCAGGAGAATGCCAAGACCGCATTCCTCTCGCGCTACAACTTCAGCTCTGACAACCACGGCCCGAACCCGGATACCAGTGAGCTGAAGTTCATCAGCCCGACGAAGATCCTCAACGGTCAGTTCGGAAACCCGGCTGCGTCATGACCATTCTGTGGTCCGGATTGGCGCTCGGCGCGGTCTACGTGCTGGTTGCCATCGGGTACAACATCGTTTTCGTTTCCTCCAACACGTTCAACTTCGCTCAAGCTCAGCTGATGATGGTGGGCACTTTCGTCGCCTACACGGGTCTCGTGACCCTGAAACTTCCCGTTCTCGTGGTGGCCGTCATGGCAACCGTGACCGTGATGCTCCTCGCCTCGGTCGAGGAGATCGTCGCGATCAGACCGGTGGCCGATCACCAGAACCAGCTGGTCACCACGCTTGGCGTTGCCACTCTGCTCAATGGTGCAACTCAATTGATTTGGGGTAGTGAACCTCTCACGGTTCCGTTCTTCGGATCGAACGAACCGATCACCCTACTCGGCGGCCGTACCTACCCGGTCGAGATCGCTCTGCTTGTTGCGGCGATCGCACTGGTCATCGGGTTGAGTTACGTCTCGAAGAAGACCATGACGGGTCTGGCTCTGATCGGCATCTCCGAGGATCGTGAAGCGGCGATGCTGCGAGGAGTCAATGTACGACGGTTGGCGCTGGGTGCGTTTGCCTTCTCGGGTGCGTTGGCCGGTGTCCTCGGACTCCTTGTCGGCCCCAAGACGTTTGCAGTTGCGACGTTGGGTGCCGCGCTGGCCCTCAAGGGATTCGTGGCGTTGGCGATCGGCGGGTTCGGCTCTCTGCCAGGTGCTTTGATCGGCG
The DNA here is from genome assembly GCF_009707305.1 of Rhodococcus sp. AQ5-07. NCBI lineage: Bacteria > Bacillati > Actinomycetota > Actinomycetes > Mycobacteriales > Nocardiaceae > Rhodococcus > Rhodococcus sp. AQ5-07. The sequence continues at coordinate 6,273,377 of NZ_CP046099.1, forward strand.
GCCTGACCGTCGGCCTGGTGGAATCGTTCACCGCCCTGTGGGCGGGAAGTCAGTACAGCAATATCGCCGTCTTCACGGTGCTGATCATCATCTTGATGGTCAAACCTGCCGGCTTGTTCGGCAACGTCCGAGAACGGGTGGTGTGAAATGGTAAGCGCGTGGCGGACTTTCCGTTCCCTTCCGAGTTGGATCATCCCGCTGGTCCTGGCGGTAGTGATCTTGCTGCTGCCCGTGATGGGGCTCGACCTGTCGACATCACGGCAGATTCAATTGGCCTGCATCCTGGCACTTGTGGTCAGCGGCCTGAACCTGAGCCTCGGCTTTGCCGGTGAACTGGCGCTCGGCCAGGCCGCGATGTACGCGGCGGGTGCATACACCGCGGGTCTGATGTCCCAGGCCGGTCACACCGACATCCTGGTCCAGCTCGCTGCGGCCGGTGCCGTGGCATTGGGCGTCGGCATCTTGACGGGCGTTCCCGGTCTGCGACTGGGCAACTGGTCCCTGGCGATGACGTCGTTCTTCCTGGTGCTGCTCGTGCCGGACGTACTGGCGATCTTCGGCGGCAAGACCGGCGGCCGAAACGGCCTCACCGGTATGGAGCCGCCGACGCTCTTCGGCTCCGAACTCGACACCCAGCAGTACTACATGGTGGTTGTCGTGGTGACCGTCCTCTGGTTCGCGGTGATGCGCAACCTGGTGGTCTCGCGCCACGGCATCGCGTTCCGCACGCTCAAGCAGTCGCCGGTGCTGGCGTCGTCGCAGGGTGTGTCGGTGTTCCGGATGAAACTGCTCGGCTATGCGATCGGTGCGTTCCCGGCCGGTCTGGCGGGTGCGTTGTTCGCCAATACCGACCTGTTCATCTCGCCGGAAGCCTTCGGGTTCACCTTTGCGACAGCGGTTCTGGCGGCATCCATCCTGGGCGGTGCGGCAAGTGTGTACGGCGCCGTAGTCGGTGCCGCGATCATGCAGCTCGGTCCCAACCAGTCGACGGCATTTCAGGAATACTCGCTGATCTTCTACGGAGGCTTCCTGATCATCGGCGGTGTGCTGCTCTCCGGTGGGCTGACCAAGGTCGGGCGAGCGATCGTCTCGAAACTCGATCGCAGGGCCGGCCTGGGCGTAGTCGTCGCAAAGGAAAACAGCGGCGGAACACCGGAACTGGCGCCGATCAATGGCGCTCGGTTGGTGGTCGACGGAGTGTCCAAGGCATTCGGTGGTAACCAGGCACTCAATGCGGCAACCCTGACGGCAGAGGCCGGTAAGGTCACCGCGTTGATCGGGCCCAACGGTTCGGGTAAGACGACCATGCTCAACATGATCTGCGGCTTCTACACCGCGGACGCCGGCGTGATCACAATCGGTGACACGGTGGTCTCGCAGTCGTCGCCGCACAAGGTGGCGCGCGTGGGGGTGGCGCGCACGTTCCAAACTCCGACGATTCCGGAGAACATCACGGTTCTGGAAGCTGTTGCATCCGGACGGTATTCGGTGCACCGCGCGTCGATGGCGTCGGCTGTGCTTCGCCTGCCCAGCTTCCGCAGGATCGCGAAGGCCGACATCGTCGAGGCCGAGCGTGTTCTCGAGCTCGTGGGGATGTCGCACCTGCGCAACGAGATCGCGACGTCGCTGCCCCTGGGGATGCGTCGCATGCTCGAAGTTGCTCGCGCCGTCATCGCCGAGCCGAGGGTCGTACTCTTCGACGAGGTTGCGTCCGGACTCGACGAGGACGAACTCGAACGCCTGGCAGACCTGATCCGGGTACTGCGAGATGCTGGGGCCACAGTGGTGTTGGTGGAGCACAACTTCCGCCTCGTGCTCTCGCTCGCCGACGAGATCGTGGTACTGGCGCAGGGGCAGGTGATCGCCACCGGCGATGCGGCGACGATCGAACATCACCCGCGCGTGTTGAGCGAATACCTCGGAGTCAAGTCCGGTGATGAGGATGCGCTGCTCGAAGAAATCGGCGCGGTAGACCATCAGACCAGCGAGGTGAAGTGATGGAACCGATTCTGAAGGTCCGTAACCTGCAGACCGGGTACGGCGATCTGCGCGTCGTCTGGGATGTCTCGTTCGACGTCTATCCCGGTCAGGTGACAGCCCTGCTCGGACGCAACGGTGCAGGCAAGACGAGCACGCTCCGTGCTCTGTCCGGCCTCAACAAGGTGGCCTCTGGAACCGTCGAAATGGACGGTGCCGACATCACCGGAGTTCCCGCCCACAAGCGGGTGCGGCAGGGTATGGCGTACGTGCAGGAGGGTAAGCGGGTCTTTCACAAGCAGACCGTCGAGCAGAACCTTCTGCTGGGCGGGTACACCCGCAAGGCAAAGCGCGGCGAGCTGATGGAATCCGTCGAGTCCATGTACGAGATGTTCCCGATCCTGGGGGAGAAGCGTGCGCTTCCCGCCGGTTCCATGTCGGGCGGTCAGCAGCAGATGCTCGCGATCGGCGCAGCGCTGATGGCGCAGCCGCGATTGCTCCTTCTCGACGAACCGTCGGGCGGGCTGGCTCCGGTGATCGTCGGTGAGGTGATGGACCGCGTCCAGCAGCTCAAGGAAACCGGCCTGGCTGTTCTGCTGGTGGAGCAGGCAGTGGAGGCCGCGATGAGCGTCGCCGATCACGTGACGGTCCTCGACATCGGCAAGGTGGTCCTCGACGCCGACGCCAAGGACATCGACGACCTGGCAGTGCTCAAGGACGCGTACTTCGGACGCATCTGATCTGCAGCGATGTCACTTCAGCCCGGCCACCTCGGCCGGGCTGAAGTTGTTTTCCCGCTCCGTGGCACGGGGGCTGGCCAGCTCTGGACCATCGATCTACCGTCCAGCAAACAACCCCTGCGAGAGGCAAACTTGATGACTGCTCCCGACGTGCTCGCCCCGGCAAAGCTGGGCCCGGTGACCTTGCGAAATCGAATCATCAAGTCCGCGACATTCGAAGGCAAAACTCCCGACGCCCTGGTCACCGACGAGCTGATCGAGTTCCATCGCCGCCCGGCAGCCGGCGGAGTCGGGATGTCCACCGTCGCGTATTGCGCCGTCGCACCGGAAGGGCGCACCGAATACGGCCAGCTGTGGATGCGGCCCGATGCCCTCCCCGGACTGCGACGACTCACCGATGCCATTCACGCCGAAGGGGCAGCAGCATCGGCGCAGCTCGGGCACGCCGGCCCCGTCGCGAATCAGAAGTCGACCGGACTGCCCGCGCTGGCACCGTCGAGTTCGTTCAATCCGTTGAGCATGAGGATGATTCGCACTGCCACCACAGCGGACATCACCAGAATTGCGGCGGCGCACGGGAGCGCTGCGCGACTTGCCGTCGAAGCAGGATTCGACGCCGTCGAGATCCACTTCGGCCACAACTATTTCGCGAGCTCGTTCCTGAGCCCGAAACTGAACCGTCGTAAGGATTCTTACGGCGGATCGCTCGAGAATCGGGCTCGCGTCGTACTCGAAACTGCGCGCAGTGTGCGCGATGCAGTCGGCGACAAGATCGCGATCTTGGCCAAGCTGAACATGGACGACGGTGTGCCAGGCGGATTCTGGGTGGACGAAGCAATCCAGGTGGCGCAGTGGCTCGAGGCATCCGGAAGTGTCGATGCGCTCGAGTTGACGATGGGTAGCTCACTGCTCAACCCGATGTACCTGTTCAAGGGTGATGCGCCGATCCGCGAGTTTGCCGCCGCGATGCCGCAGCCTGTTCGGCTCGGTGTGCAGTTGGTGGGCAAGAGCATGTTGCATGCCTATCCGTACAAGCCGCTGTTCATGCTGGAAGAGGCTCGGCAGATCCGTGCTGCGGTGAAGTTGCCGCTCGTGCTGCTCGGCGGTGTCACGGACAAAGCGGGCATGGATACCGCAATGGCGGAAGGGTTCGAGTTCGTCGCCATGGCACGGGCACTGCTCAGAGAACCGGATCTGATCAATCGGATCGCAGCCGAATCCGATACCCAATCACTGTGCATCCACTGCAACAAGTGCATGCCTACGATCTTCAGTGGTGCCCGCTGCGTGTTGGTCGAACGCGTCTGAGTTGGTCAGCGCACACCACGTCCCGACATCCATGCGGATACCGGGTCGTGGGCCGTAGCGGATCAAGTTCGTGGTTGCTTCAACGCTCGGTTCAGTTCTGCGTGAAGACGTCGTAGGAGGCGTTCATCGTGGGGTAGCCGGTGGCCATGTAGTCGGTGAGGATGACGTGCGTCGGGTCACCGATGATGCGGGTCCCGTCGAGGGTGGGGTTGCCGGCGTAGTTGTTGGCTGCCATGACGGTCTGGACTCCGTCGGCGACGTTGTAGGTGACGTCGACACCGATGCCGCGGGGATCGCTGCTGTAGGCGGTGACGATTTCGGTCGTGTGCGGAGCCAGGTAGGAGCGGGGGCCGTTGATCCACTGTCCGTAGGGGTTGGACGCGCTGTCCAGCAGCATCGGGTTGTCGGTGTTGTTGGTGATGGTCATGGCAACCGTCGGGCCGTCCGTCGGCATGGTGCCGGCGTTGGCGACCGCCGCGGTTCCCAGTGCGGTTCCGCCGAGAGCGAGGGCGATCGCGGTGACTGCTACGAAGCGAGTGGTGTTGGTACGCATGATGTCTGCTCCTGGGCTGGTGTGTGGTTGCCGTTCTCGGCGATGAATCAATCTTGTCGCGAATCAGGGCTGCTGTATGTCCGCCGACGGGGCCGTGGCGGGGTTGAATCGCGTGTCCCCCGATCGGGGGAGGCGCAAGTGCTCGCATTGCTGGTACGGGCGTGAGAAAGTGAGCAATGCGAGAAGGCACGAAGCCGGTGGTCGGCAAGGTTTCCGTGGTGGTCGGCGACGATCACCCGTTGTTTCGTGAGGGCGTGGTTCGGGCCCTGACCGGCAGTGACCGCATCGACGTTCTGGGCGAGGCCGACGACGGCGCAGCTGCGCTCGCAATGATTCGGGAATTACGCCCGAAGGTGGCGCTGATCGATTTCCGGATGCCGCACCTGGACGGGACCCAGGTGGCAGCAGCAGTGGTTCGAGACGAGTTGCCGACCAGGGTGCTCCTGCTCAGTGCTCACGACGAATCGTCCGTCGTGTATCAGGCTCTGCAGGCGGGTGCTGCCGGATTCCTGCCGAAGGAATCCACCCGGGCCGAGATCGTGAGCGCCGTGCTCGACTGCGCCGCGGGCCGAGATGTGTTGCCGCCCACCATCGCTGCCGGACTGGTGGGAGAGGTGCGTCGCCGTAGCGAGCCGTCCGGCCCGACTCTCAGCGCCCGTGAGCGTGAAGTCCTCGGATTGATCGCACAGGGCGCCAGTATCCCCACCATCGCCTCCCAGCTCTTTCTTGCGCCTTCGACCGTCAAAACCCACGTGCAGCGCCTCTACGAGAAACTCGGAGTCAACGATCGAGGCGCCGCCGTCGCCGCCGCGATGCGGCAGGGTCTGTTGGAGTGAACGGGAGTCACCGCAGTACGTACGTGACGTTCATGGCCGGGTAACCCGAGGTCATCGTCACCGTGACGTCGTGGCCGTCGGGGGCGTACGTTCCGCCGGCATCCGCCCTGGTCTTCGAGTTGGTGGCGCTGAAGACAAACACTCCACCGTCGTCGGAGCGATACGTGAGCACGACGGGAAAGTCGTTCTGATTCTTGCTCGTGGCGACCACGTTGACGTTCATGTTCGGCAGGATGTAGTCGGCCGGCGGGACGATCCAGTCGCCGTTCGGGTTGGACGCGTCGACCAGATACAGGGCCCCGAAGCCCGAATTGCTGATCATCGCCGTCGTGACGGAAGTGTCGGTTATCGACTTCACAGCGTTCGCACCGGCGGCGCGGGCAACCAGAGCTGCCATGCTGAGGCCGGAGAAGGAAATTGCTTCGGGTCGAATTGTGTTGGTAGTCATGATTTTTCTCCTCGATTTGTCGGTCTCGGTGACCGTGTGTTTCGGTGATGAGACAACTATGGCCCCGAAATCCCTTCGGGTCTGTCCACCTACGGGTCCGAGTGCTGGATGACATCGGTGTCCCCCGATCGGCGGACAAACCCGTCCGGGCCCGCCCACCCGGCGTCACGAGGGTGGAGGCTCCGCCCACCCAGTGTCATGGGGTGGAGGCTCCGCCCACCCAGCGGGAGAACCCGTTCCTCTACCAACCAGTCCACTCGTAGCGTGACCACCATGACCGATCCTGACTTCTCCACCGCACCACTCGACGTCGTAGTCATCGGCGCCGGCGTCGCTGGCATGTACGCCATGCACCGACTTCGCGAGCAGGGGCTGCGTGTCCACGGCTTCGAGGCGGGCTCCGGAGTGGGCGGCACGTGGTATTTCAACCGCTACCCCGGCGCACGCTGTGACGTCGAGAGTTTCGACTACTCCTACTCGTTCTCCGAAGAGCTGCAACAGGATTGGGACTGGAGCGAGAAGTACGCCGCGCAACCGGAGATCCTCTCGTACCTCGATCACGTGGCTGATCGCTTCGACCTTCGCACTGGCTTCACCTTCGACACACGCGTTCTGAGTGCACAGTTCGACGAGGGTACTGCCACGTGGCGAGTACAGACCGACGGCGGTCACGACGTCACCTCACGCTTCGTCGTGTGCGCCACGGGCAGCCTCTCGACCGCAAACGTTCCGAACATTGCGGGCCGTGAGACCTTCGGTGGCGATGTGTTCCACACCGGTTTCTGGCCGCACGAGGGAGTCGACTTCACCGGCAAACGAGTCGGCGTGATCGGTACCGGATCTTCGGGCATCCAGTCCATTCCGCTGATCGCCGAGCAGGCCGATCATCTCTACGTGTTCCAGCGGTCCGCGAATTACAGTGTGCCGGCAGGAAACACGCCTCTCGATGACAAGCGCCGCGCCGAGATCAAGGCCGGCTACGCAGAGCGTCGAGCGCTGTCCAAGCGCAGTGGCGGTGGATCGCCGTTCGTTTCGGATCCTCGCAGCGCCCTCGAAGTCTCGGAGGCCGAGAGAAACGCGGCATACGAGGAGCGGTGGAAGCTCGGCGGTGTCCTGTTCGCCAAGACATTCGCAGACCAGACGAGCAACATCGAGGCCAACGGGACAGCGGCAGCGTTTGCCGAACGCAAGATTCGCTCGGAAGTCCAGGATCAGGCGATCGCCGACCTGCTCATTCCGAACGACCACCCCATCGGAACCAAGCGGATAGTCACGGACACGAACTACTACCAGAGCTACAACCGTGACAACGTCAGCCTGGTGAATCTCAAGTCCGCACCGATCGAGGCGATCGACGAGGCTGGAATCAAGACGGCCGATGCGCACTACGAACTGGATGCGCTGGTGTTCGCCACCGGGTTCGACGCGATGACGGGAGCGCTCGATCGCATCGAGATCCGCGGCCGCAATGGCGAGACGTTGCGCGAGAACTGGCATGCGGGTCCAAGGACGTATCTAGGCCTCGGAGTACACGGGTTCCCCAACCTGTTCATCGTCACCGGGCCGGGTAGCCCGAGTGTGCTGTCCAACATGATTCTCGCTGCCGAGCAGCACGTGGACTGGATCGCGGGCGCGATCAACCACCTCGATTCGGCGGGCATCGACACCATCGAACCGAGTGCCGAAGCCGTGGACACCTGGCTCGAGGAGTGCTCGCGTCGGGCGTCGGCAACATTGTTTCCATCCGCGAACTCCTGGTACATGGGAGCCAACATTCCGGGAAAGCCGAGGATATTCATGCCATTCATCGGAGGATTCGGTGTCTACTCCGACATCTGTGCAGACGTGGCAGCAGCGGGATACCGAGGCTTCGAACTGAACAGCGCGGTGCACGCATGAGTCGCCTCGAGGGTCTTCGTGTACTGGTGACGGGTGCGGCCGGCGGGATGGGCCGCTCACACTGCGAGCGTCTCGCCGACGAAGGCGCGTCCGTGATCGCGTTGGATGTCGTGCAGGCAAAGTCCGAGCTGGAGGAGACCGCCCAGGCGGTACGCGAGCGTGGAGGCGTGGCGGTCACCGGCGTCGCGGACATTCGTGACTTCGAAGATCTCGCCGCGGTAGTCGCCGATTGTGTCGCCGAACTCGGCGGGTTGGACGTCGTCGTCGCGAATGCAGGCGTGTACGACACGCCGGGACCGTCGTGGACCATCGATCCTGCAGTGTGGAACCGCTCGCTCGACGTCAATCTGACCGGGGCGTGGCACACCGTCAAGGCCTGTGTTCCGCACTTCGGCGACGGTGGATCCGTCGTTCTGGTCAGCTCGACAGCGGGAATCAAAGGTATTGCCGGAGCGAGTCATTACAGCGCCGCCAAGCACGCCGTGGTGGGCCTGGCCAGAACGCTGGCCAACGAGTTGGGCGCGGAGGGTATTCGCGTCAACTCCGTGCATCCGGGTTCGGTGCGTACCCCGATGATCATCAACGAGCGAGTGTTCGCGAACCTGTGCCCGGATATCGAGAATCCCACGGAAGCAGACGCCGCTGCAGTACTGAGCGCACGCAACCTGTTACCTGTTCCCTGGGTCGATCCGGTGGATGTCAGCAATGCCGTCTTGTTTCTCGCATCCGCGGAGTCCCGCTACATGACCGGCTGTCAGTTGGTGGTCGACGCCGGCCTGACCCAGAAAGTGTGAATTGATGACTTCTCGATTGGAACGCAAGATCGCGCTGATCACGGGTGCGGCACGAGGAATCGGCCGGGCTCAGGCCGTGCGATTCGCCGAAGAAGGTGCGGACATCATCGCGATCGACGTGTGCGCGTCGGTGGAAACGACAGTCACCCCGCCCGCGTCGGAATCCGATCTCGCCGAGACGGTAGCCCAGATCGAGGCACTGGGGCGAAAGGTCGAATCTGCGGTAGTGGACGTTCGGGATCTCGAGGCGCTACGCAGCGCGGTGGACTCGGGGGTCGAAGCGCTCGGCGGACTCGACATCGTGTGCGCTACAGCTGGTATCACGTCTTCCGACGGGGCTCTGACGATGTCGGAAACGATGTGGCAGACCATGCTGGACGTGAACCTGACCGGGGTGTGGCACACCACGACGGTTGCGGCGCCGCACTTGATCGCGCGAGGCGGGGGATCGATGACACTCACCAGTTCCATCGCCGGACTGCGGGGGCTGGTCGGAGTTGCGCACTACACCGCAGCCAAGCATGGAGTCGTTGGTCTGATGCGTTCGCTGGCAAAGGAATTGGCGCCGCACAACGTGCGGGTCAACACCGTTCATCCCACCAACGTCGACACTCCGATGATTCAGAACCCGTTGGTGCGCGGCAAGTTCCGCCCCGATCTCGAGAACCCGACGCGGGAGGAATTCGCTGCGGCGGCGATGACGATGAACATGCTTGCCATTCCGTGGATCGAACCGGTGGACGTAGCGAATGCGGCACTGTTCCTGTCCTCCGACGAGGCCCGTTACATCACGTCGGTCGCCCTGCCGGTGGATGCGGGGAGTTCGTCCCGCTGAAGTTTGGAATAGCTGAGGTTTGTCGCGCTGGGTTCCGCCACGGTGTGTAGCGTCGGGTTCAACTGACCGAAAGGCGCACACCGTGGCGGAACGACGCTATCTGGAAGTCACCGTCGGGACCAACATCGTCATGGTCCTCGACCACCGCACGGTGGAGGTCTTCGACCGCACCGCCGCGAGCACGAGCGAAGTGGCTCGCTGGCATGTCGAACACATTGCAGTGAAGGCGAAACCGTCGAAATCGGGATTGAAGCTCACCATTGGAAACCGGCTCGCCGACGACTCCATCGCGGTAGCGGGTCCACGGGCATCGCTCACCGTTCCGCCGGAGAATGAAGCCGCCGTCGTCGCGTTCTTCGACGAGGTCAAGGCCGCTCGGGTGTGACTCAGTCGCCCGCTGTCGCGCGCGCGGCAGCATGGGCGCCGGCAACACGACCGAACGCGAAGGCGTCGGCAATATGGAATCCACCGTCCTTCGCCGCGCTGTAGGTGGAACTCACTGCGCCCGCCGCATACAGCCCCGGAATCGGGCTACCGGCGGTGTCGAGGACGCGGGAATGACCGTCGCGGCGCGGCCCACCGCTACTCCATCCCAGCAGCGGTGGCCCGGAGACGGCGTAGAACGGAGCGGTTGCCACCGGGGCCAAAGTTTCCGGGTTGCGGCCGAAGGAATGGTCTACGCCGTCCGCGCACGCCTCGTTGTAGCGGTGCACACTTGTTTCCACGACGGCGGGGTCCAAGCCGAGCTTCCCGGCGAGTTCGGCAAGCGTGTCCGCTTTGACGATCCAACCCTTGTCGATCTCGGCTTGATTGTCCGAACTCCACTCGTACCCTTCGTCGAGGACCATGTGTCCGACGGGCAGTGCGTCGCGACCGGGGCTCAGCTGCCCAGCCAACCTCATCGTCTCGTCGAACACAATGTTCATCGGTTGCACCGGAAAGTGTTGGTAGGAACCCTCTCTGAACACATGACCGTGCCGCATTTCGGTTGACTCGTCGGTGAAGCGTCGACCTTCCCGGCTGAGGAACACATAGTTGTGCGCGTTCCACAGTGCGAGGAAGAATCCAGTCGGATTTTCGAGGTCGCCGGGGATTCCCGTAATGGTCATCATGTTGTTCATGTGCCACAGATCTGCGCCCACTGCCTGTGCCATCCGGTGGCCGTCACCTGTTGCCGAAGGTGAGCCCCAGATCTTCGGATTCTCCAGGCGTAGGTAATCGCGCACCATGGCCGGATTTGCTTCGAAACCTCCGGTGGCAAGGATGACACCTCGGCGCGCATGGATCTGCGAAGTTTGTTCACCCGAACGGATCTCGACTCCGGTCACCGCTCCGGATTCGTCCGTCAAGAGTCTGGTGGCTTCGGTGTCGAAAAGAGTTGTGATGCCGCGTTCAGCGAGAGCGGAAACGAGGAAGCGGTAGAGAAGTTCATTGCCCATCTTCCCTTCGATGGTATCCATCCCTGCGTAACAAGAACTTCCGTCGAGTTCGCCGTACTCCGCCGTGGAATGGAAATCGCCGCTCATCGCTACAGTTGCACCCAGACTGCGGAGCCAGTCGGACAGTCCTTGCGTATTCTCTGCCCAGGCGTCGATGACGTCGTCGGCAACGGTGAACGATCCGTTCAACGAACGCAGGAAGGTGCGGGCGGCGGCAGGGTCCTGGTTGACGAACCATCCACTGCCGGACAGTCGAGTGTTGCCGCCCGCGGTATCGCGTCCACTCTTCTCCAGAATCACCACCGACGCGCCGTCAGCGTGTGCTTGGAGTGCTGCGGCGGATCCGGCAGCGCCCGATCCGATGACAATGACATCGACGTTGTTGTCCATGTCACAAAGCTATGGTCGGATGGTGGCGCCTCATACGTGCCTTCCCGGTGAGCGAGAGAAGGCCTGTTCCGGACATTCGCCTGAGGATCAGTGGGTGCACATCAGGTACTCAGCTGTTGGGTCTCGACTTGAATAGCTGGACCGCACTGAGTGTTGCGACAATCGGCCAACACACAACGGCGATCCATACACTCGTTGAACGCTCGCCTTGAACGAGATCGAAAATTGCGAGGGCAGTCAGCAGAATCCCGATCCCGAATGCGATCCAGTTCAGAGTTCTGATGCGGGAGGCGGTTGGTGACGTCATTGAGAGACCCTACTCGACTTCTCGCGACCGTTCGGGAGAAGTCCCAGGCAGGGAGGGATGGCGGAATACGAGTATCGCTCGCGATCTCGACGCGATATCAGGAGTGGATGCGCGGCATGCCCGGGTCGGAGTTGTCGATGACGCAGTCGGCTCGGGTCCAGGGTTTTGCAGCGGCGAAGTAAAACCGTTGCCCGCCCACATATCTGTTCATCGAAGGATGATCCGGATCCGCGTTCGTTCCGTCGCGAAGGTTCATTCGCCGCGCGGTCTCCTCGAAGGGCACGTCGAGAAAGATCGAGTAGTCCCATCGGGAAGCAAGCTCGTCACGATGCAGGAACAGGCCTTCGACGAGGACGATCGCTCCATCGGCTGCATGCAGGTACGCGTCGCTGTCCCGCCGTTGTCGGTACCTTCTGCTCCCGCCCGGTCCCAACGGATCGAGAACATGGCGTTCGAGCGCGTCGTAGTCGTAGCTGTCGAGCCAGAAGCCTTCCGGCGATTGCCGACCTCTGCGATGACGAATCTCCGGCGGATTCAGAAAGTCGTCGACGTGAATCACGATGACGGGGCGTGCATTCAGCTGCGCTGTAAGGCTTTTAGCGAATGTCGTCTTGCCGCTCCCATCGACACCGTCGATCGAGACGAGAGGCGAGCCGCGCAACGCGGATATTTCGGCGGCTAAGGTTTCGAAGACCGACGCAGTGCTCATCGATCAATTCCTACAGCACTCGCAGCGACACGAAGAGGCCCAGTGTCGTACAGGATTCGGTGACCGTCTTCGAGAACACGTCGAGTACCCGCGTCGAGCGGAACGTCCGCCCAGCTCTCGCTCGCGAAATTCAGCTCGACGAGGAGGCCGGACCGTAGGCGGAAGCGTCGTTCTCGAACTGGCCCCCAGTTTGCGACTCCGATGAATCGCGCGTCGGGGCGGAGCCGCACGAACCAGTCTTCATTTGCGAGCGCGTTCGCGTCGTCGGCCAGGATCATCAGATCAAGATCACTCGCCATACGCTCCGCGCCGCGCGCGTAGGACCCGACCAGCGCTACAGCCTTGACTCCGTCGTGTTCATCGGCCCATTGTTCGACGTCGACGAGCAAAGCGTTGACCGCGCGCCTACGTCCTTTCAATCGTGCTGACATACCGGCATCATTCCCCACCGTCACGGCTGTCCGTAGCTTCGCTGGTACCTCTATCCTGGAACTGTCAGTGATGAACCAGGGGAGGGATGCGTATGTCCAAGGAAGTATCGGCAGGTCTGGCTGTTGGTGCGATGGTCCTTGTTGCAGGCTTGATCTGGACTGGGCTTCCGCTCGACGCATATTCGGTTGTCGCCGTGATTTTTGCAATCTGCGGGGGATTCATCACCTGGATCTACCTGCGCGAGAACGTAGATGGCGTCCCACACACAGCGACGAAAGAAGGCAGTCGATGAAGGCAATCATCGTGTGTACCTCTGTCTCCCATGGCAATACGAAGCGTATCGCCGACGTCATCGGAGAAGTTCTCGATGCTCGCGTGGTCGAGCCCGGTGACATCGACGCCGCGCAGCTCGCCGACTACGACCTCGTGGGCTTCGGCTCCGGCATCTACCTACGCTCGTACCACGAAGACCTACGCTCGTTCATCGAGGCACTCCCCGAAGAACGGCGATCCAAGGCTTTTGTCTTCGCCACCAGTGGTTTTCCCGACAAGGGGATTCATCGCTTCTCGCGTCCACTGGTTCAGCTGCTCGAGCAGAAGGGCTTCGATGTGGTCGCAGCCTTCTCGTCCCGTGCGTGGGATACGTATTTTCCGTTCAAGCCGTTCGGCGGTATCCGGAAGGGGCGGCCGAACGCCGACGACTTGGAATCGGCGCGCACGTTCGCCGAAGTCCTACGCGGAAGCGTTCAGGACAGCTTGCCCGGCACCGGGTAGCTGCGCAGGCTCATCTCCAGCTCACCGGCGTCGGCAAGGTCGTTGATCGTCTGACGCAGAGCGCCACACGTCCGCTGAGCGTTGGCTCGACCGTCCTCACGCCCCAGTTCCGGGCACACCACTTGCGACTCTTCGAGCCATTGAACGCTGGTGTGCGCTTCGCTGTATTTCTCGACCAGAACGCGGTTTCCGCAGTTCCGACAGCTGACCTGACGCATCAGCGTGCAATCAGATCGGCCGGTGACCAGAACGCGCGCATACTCGTGATCTTGGCGTCCGCGTCGAAAGTCATGACGTCGATCGGTTCGACCTCGTAGACCTGATCGCCCACCGGTGTGACGACGCGGAAGTGGAAGGCCGCGCTGGATCCGCTCACCCGCAAGGTGAGAAGCTCCGTCTCTTGCGAACCGCCCTCGAGAGCGCCGTAGAACTCGGTGATCGCCGCTTTGCCGACACGGGGTTCGCTGCCGACCGGGTCTTCGAGTGTCGCGTTCTCGGCGTAGAGGGCGGCGATGTCCGCTGACGATCCGCGAGCCACGGCGTCGAGGTAGGTGGTAACCGTCGCCGTGATCGTGGCCGTGGTGTCTGGTTCGAGAGTGGTCATCGAGTTAGTCCGATCAGTCGAGAAGTTCAGGGTCTGACAACTACTTCGGACGCTATCGGTGCCGTCTCGATTCGGCGTCGCAATCTCCCACGCAGCGGGACGGCCCGCAAGAAATTCAGGCGTCGAAGCGTCCGAAGCCGCCGCGGTAGAACAGAAGCGGACCGTCGTGGCGCAGCACGTTCAGATCGGTGATGCGTGCGACGACGATGGTGTGATCACCGGCGTCGTGCTCCTGCTCGACGGTGGCCTCGATGCGAGCGAGTGCGCCGCTGAGCGCCGGAGCGCCGTTGCCGGCCGCGTCCCACTCGACGCCGAGGAACTTGTCGGTCCCGCCGCGAGCGAACGCCGAACACATGTCCTGCTGATCATGAGCGAGCACATTGATGCAGAGAGTTCCGGATTCGCGAAGCTTCGGCCAACTTGTCGACGTCTTCGCCGGGCAGAACGAGAGCAACGGGGGATCGAGCGATACCGAGACCAGAGACTGGCAGGTGAAGCCGAGGGGTGAGTCTCCATCGTGAGCGGTGATGACGGTGACGCCAGTGCAGAAATTGCTCATCACGTTGCGAAGTGTGCGTCCGTCCAGAACTGGCGGCTCGGCGTTTTCCACGGTCATGTCGTCTCCTTGTTCAAATCTCTGTTCAAATCTCTGCAAACAGCTTCAGAAGCAACGATGTGTGGCGCCGCGGTCGTAATCCAGCGGCAGTCCCACTCAATGGCAGCAATGGCTTCTCGCCACGGGTTCGGACCGACCGAGTGTCAGGTGGAGGGGTCTCGGGCAAATTTGATCCCGCTCAGCGGTCCGTTCGGATTCTACGAAACCAGCAAATCACCAGTGATTGTTAGACTTCGGGCATGTCCGAACCTGATGACGTGTCCCGAGGACTTCCCGCTACCAGCTGGGCAGTGCTCGGGATGCTGACGTTCGGGGAGGAACTGACCGGAAACGATTTGAAGAAGTGGGCTGACTGGAGTGTCGGCTTCTTCTACTGGAGCCCGTCCATCAGCCAGGTCTACGCAGAGCTGAAGAAGCTCGAAAGCATCGGATTCGTGGAGTCCCGGGTCGTCTCCGAGCCCGGGGTACGGGGCAAGCGCCTCTACTCGATCACCCAATCAGGAACCGACGCCGTCCGGACGTGGTCACGGGAGGCGCCGGTGGAAGTCCCGGTGCTCAAGCACGGCGTCATGTTGCGTCTGTGGATGGGACACCTCAACGAACCCGAGCGACTGAAGGCACTGGTCGAAGCCCATATCGCCAACGTCGAAGAGCAGATTCGACGCGCGAAACTCCACGCAGATCATGCCGAGAACGAGCCGGCCTGGTCGTTCCCGGTCATGACGTTGCGATGGTCGGAACGGTACTTCCGAGCCGAGATCGAACTTGCTCGCGAACTACTCGAAGACATCGATCGTGCGTCCGCCGAGTTCGCGAACGTCGCCGAGCACGACCGACTGGGATCGCCGTTGCCCTCGACGCCTGGCAGATGGAAGAACGTCGAGGAGTACGTGTTGGCGCTCGAGCAAGCCGGTCTCACCGGCAACGGCTCGAATATCTGAGTCAGGCCCCGGCTGCGGTGGGCATGTTGCGCAGCAGGTGACGACGCTGCAACGTCGGAGTGACGCTCAGCGATCCGCCGTCGATGCCACGCCAAATGGCAGCGGCCGCCATCCGAACCGGCGCTGCGCTGACGTGGTCGAGTCGGAGAGCCTTCGACGGCGCGCAGATGGATACCGCGGCAACAGCGCGGCCGATGGGGCCGATCGGTGCCGCAAGACAGCTGAATCCCGGTAGGCCGTTTCCGGTTTCGAATGCCACCCCTGATTCGCGAATCCGGGCGAGGTGGGGCAGTGCGTAGCCCGAGGACTTCGGCGAACCGAATGCAAGCAGTGCCTGACCGATCGCAGTGGTCTCGGCCCGGCGTCGACCACCCACACGCGTCGGCACCGCGGCAGCGAGGCGTCCGCCGATCTTCTCCATGTAGACCACATCGGGCCCGTCGAGGATGCCGAGGTGAACCACGAAGCCGGTGACGCGGTAGAGCTCGTGGAGGAGCGGCATGGCTGCAGCGTGGAGGCGGTCTTGATGAACCGCGAGCGATCCCAGTTCGACGAGGCGCATACCGAGTTCGTAGTCGCGGCCGTCGCGGCGCAGCCAACGCATCGAGACGAGACGTTCGAGCATGCGGTGGGCAGACGAGCGTGGCAGGCCCGTGCTCCGAACGACCTGAGCGAGCGTCAACCTGCCGGGACCGTCGAAGGCGTCGAGAACCAGCGAGACGCGATCGAGAATTGCTGTCGGGGCCGAATCGGCGCCTAAAGCATCCACAGCCTGCAGTGTCATCGTGTACCTCACTTCTCTTAGAGCTCCACAACCAGTGAACTGGCTATTTCAATTAGAAATAGTGTCATAGAGTTCCGGATTTGTGAAGTGGATCACCGGTCTGTTTTCGGGCGCGTCACGGTGGAAACGACGAAGGGGCTTGCGCGAATGCTCGCGCAAGCCCCTTCGTCTGTTTACTACCGGCGGGTACTACATCGTCACCGGCAGGTACTACATAGCTGCCAGCGGTTCGCTTCCGGACCAGTCGTGGCCCCAGTAGCTGTCAGCGGTGATCTCCTCGGAGGAGTACGAGTCCTGATCCACCTTCGCGCCCTCGGTGCCGAACTCGATGTCCCAGCCGCCGGGTGCGCGGACGTAGAAGGAGATCATCTTGTCGTTGGTGTGGCGACCCAAGGTCGACGACACGGAGAATCCGTCCTTCATCACTCGGTCGAGAGCCTGGCCGACAGCGTCGAGGGTGTCGACCTCGACCATGATGTGAATCAGGCCGGGTGCGCCGCCGTGCGGTGCCGGGCACAGGGCCAAGCTGTGGTGACGCTCGTTGACGCCCATGAAACGGATTCGCAGCGGCCCGAATTCGGGCGGGGCCGGCAGGCGGAAGGCGCCGCGCGGGTAGAAGCCGAGCACCTCGGTGTAGAAGTCGAAGCTCGCAGCACTGTCCATCACCGGGAGCACGACGTGGCCGAGACCCTGTGCGCCGGTGACGAATCGAGCGCCGAAGGGCGTCACCACGGGGCTGTGGTCGAGGATCGCGCCGTGGAAGACCTCGATGGCTGCTCCACCGGGATCGGTGAAGGCGATGACCTCTTCGACCCGTCGAGCATCCGCTTCGGCGAGCGAAAGCTGCTCCACCTCGGTGCCGTTCTTTTCGAGGGACTCCTGAACGCGGCGCAGTGCGGCGTGATCGGCGACCTCCCAACCGATGTTGACGATCTCGTCGCGCTCACCCTCGACGACGACGATGCGAGCAGCACGCTCGTCGAGTCGTAGGTAGAGAGCGTTCTCGTCCGGCCCACTGCCCTTGGCGAATCCGAGAACATCGAAAGCGAAAGTGCGCCAACGTGCCATGTCGTTGGTCGAGATCTTGACGTAGCCAAGTCCCTTGATGTCAGTGTGTGTCATCGTGTTCTGTTCCTGTCGATTTCTTGTGTCGAAGTCTGATCAGATCATCGCCCGCAGCGGACCCTGCGGATCTGCGCCGAGACGGCTCAGCGAGGCGGCGTGGAATACGGTGCCCGGCACGTGAATTGCATGGTGCTGTCCCGCGTGAGCGTCGCGCCAGAATCGCTGAAGTGGCTTGTCCATCCGCAGTGCGTTGCCGCCGCAGCGCGGGTAGACCTGATCGATTGCATTGATTGCGCGCCAGGCGGCCTGCACCTGAGTCTGGCGTCCCTCGGCGCGCTGCTCGAAGGTCACTTCCTTGCCAGCGTCCACTCGATCCCACATGCGGTCGACGTTGGCCAGCAGGGTGTCGCGGGCCGCCCGGATGTCGGCAGTTGCCTGACCGATGGCGAACAAGGTGTAGGGGTCGTCCTTGACCGCCGTGCCCTGTGCGTTGATGCGATCGGCCTGGTACTCGTTGGCGTGGAAGAGCATTCCCTCGCAGATGCCGATGGTGGCGGCGGTGATACCGAGGGGGAACATGTTCGACCACGGCATCAGGTACAGCGTCTCGGTGCGACCGTACTTGCGCACCGCCGTTCCGTCGATGACCTCGTCGCAGTCCATGACGCGGTAATCGGGGACGTACGCATCCTTGACCACGAGGTCCTTGGAGCCGGTGCCGCGAAGTCCCATGACATCCCACGAGTCTTCGATGATCTCGTAGTCGGTGCGCGGAATGATCACATGGAGCATGCGCGGCGGCATCTCCATGTTGCCGTCCTTGTCGCACGCCATCGCACCGAGGAATGCCCAGTCGCAATGGTCGGTGCCGGAAGAGAACTGCCAGCGGCCGGAGAACTTGTAGCCGCCGTCGGTGGGGATACACATTCCGCCGGGCATGTACGGCGATGCCATCCAGGTGTCGGGATCTGATCCCCAGATCTCCTGCTGCACCTTGGGATCGGCGAACGCGAGCTGCCACGGGTGAACTCCGACGATCCCGTGTACCCAGCCGGCCGAGGGATTGAGCGAAGCCATGCGCATCACGGTCTCGGCGAACTCGCGAGGATGCGCCTCCATTCCGCCGTGTTCCTTGGGTTGGAGCATGCGGATGGAACCGATTGCCTTCATCTTCTTGGCGGTGTCGTCGGCCACCCGGCCGATCCGCTCGGCCTCGATGCCTTCGGCGAAGATGTCGTCGGCCATCGCGTTGATCTGTTCGAGCACTTCGTACGTCATGTTGTTCCTTGCGTTCAGTCAGGTTGTCTCAGCAGTATTTTCGACTGCGAATCAGGAGGTTGTCTCGAGCCGCTGGGCGTCACGTGCGGCAACGTTTTCGGCGACTTCCCGCTTCCAGCTCTCCACTGCGCGGGTAGTGTCGATCTCGAATTCGAAGCGCTTCGTCATGTCTTCCGTGACGTTCTCGACATCGGTGTAGAACTGGTTGTACCAGCGCCGCAACTGGTAAACCGGGCCGTCCTCCTCCGAGAGCAGCGGGTTGTCGATCGGGGCCTTGTTCTTCCAGATCTCCACGTCCTGAAGGAATCCCATCTCGACGCCCTCGGTGAACTGCGCGGCCATCGCGGCAGTGGACTCGTCGTCCATACCGGGAAGCTTCTTGACCATCGCGCCGTACTGCAACACGAAGGCATTGTTCGAAATGGGGTAGTGGCAGTTGATCAATACAGTTTCGATGATCTGCCCGTTGGCTTCGCTCTTGATCCAGTCGATCATGTACGACGGACCGAAATACGAAGCATCCGAACGAAGAACAGCGTTGGGATCGCCGTAGTTGGTGCCGCTGATGATGTCCTCACGTCCCACCGATTCCATGTACTGGCTCGCTACGTGACCTTCGAAGATGTTCTTGAAGTACTTGGGGAACGAGTAGTGAACGTAGAAGAAGTGGGCCATGTCCACGACGTTGTCCACGATCTCGCGGCAATGAGAGCCTTCGATGGTGAGCGTGTTCCAGCTCCAGTCGCTCCACTCATCGCTTCCGAAGCCCTCGATGTCGGGAATCGTGACCTCGGCGGGCGGGGGATTTCCCTGGGGATCGTGCCAGACGAACAGCTGACCGTTCTTCTCGAGTGTGGTCCACGCCCGCGTCTTGGCCAGCGGCGGAACGCGTCGTGCGTAGGGGATCGCCGTACATTTTCCGTTACCGCCCCAACGCCAGTCGTGGAACGGGCAGGCGATCGAATCGCCCTTGACGGTTCCGTGAGCGAGGTTGCCACCCATGTGGCGGCAGTAGGCGTCGAGAATCTTGATGTCGCCCTTGCTGTCGGCGAAGACGACAAGGCTGGTGCCGAATGCCTCGATCTGGTGGGGCTGACCGTCGCGATAGGTATTGCTCAGTCCGAGGCAGTGCCATCCACGCGCGAACCGCGCCGGGGGCGCTGCCGCTTCGATTTCTCGAATTTCCTCGCCGGCGCCCGACTGCGTCGAGGCGTCCGTAGTGGTGAGTGGGCCGGTTCCGAGTGCCATGTCTTCCTCCGAGCCGCGTCTTGCGACGCTCCAGTGATGTGATCCGTCTCATACAACGACGAAGCGTCCTCTGGAGATACGGCAGTTCCCGCTGGATGGAACACCCGCTCGGTGACCTGCAGAGATTCAGCTCGCGAGTGTCGCCACATCGTCGATCGCGTAAGTCGCCCAGGCCCGAGCGGTGACGACCCCGGTGGGATCGGTGGCGACCAGAGCTACGTCGGCGACGCTCTCGTGGTCCTTCTCGTACGTAGCGAGCACCGTCACGGAGCAGTTCAGATCTGCTCCCGCGGAAGTTGCGGTGCAACGTCCGCGGAACCGTCGTAGCGACGCCGAGCCGTAACGACGAGCGGCGAAATCGGCAAGGGCAGCAACGGAATCGGTTCCGGTGCCCGCTGTCGGGGCTTCCCGGACGAAGACCTCGGCAACCAGATGCCCGGTCTGGTCGTGGTATTCGGTGATCCGCTCGAGAGTCGAGCCCAGCGGCCTCACGGATCCGGTGAGCAGCGCGCCCGGATCAGGGCGCCCGAAGAACACGACGTCCTGTTCGACGACGGACCCGTCGGGTGCCGAGCGCACGGTGCCGTACAGCGAGTCGAAATCCGAGAGGAGCGTGGTGGACGTACGGGGAGCAGATGCCGTGAAGTGGGCGGTACCGAGGTTGGTAGTCATGACACTCTCCGTTGGACGCGACCGAGACGCTGTCGTCTCGGTGGGTACATCGACGCTAACCACCGCTCTCGCGGGTGACGACGGGCTTCCCGCTGATCGGGAGCATTCTCGGATTCGTTCGAAGAGGTGGAACCTGTTCCAGTTTTGTGCAATTCTGGATATCGTATCCGTGACCGGGAGCACATCTCGATGACTGCACGCGCCGAGCAGAAGGAAGACCAGATGACAGACGAGTTCGCTGACCTGCACCGACCGGTATACGGTCCGGACCTGCTCATCACCGCTCTGGAACGCAATCACGACAAGCCTGCGCTGTACCTCGGAGACGTGATCCTCACCGGAGGGCAGATGCGCGATCAGATCAGCTGCTTCGCCCAGGCTCTCGCGTCGCTGGGAATCACTCAGGGCACCAGCACCGCGATGCTGTCGAAGAACCGCCCCGAGGTGCTGATCAGCATGGGCGCGACCATGATCACCGGCTGCCGGGCGAGTGCCCTGAATCCGATGGGATCGCTCGACGACCACAAGTACATCGTCGACGACGCCGAGATCGAGACCCTCATCTTCGATCCCAATGCCTTCGAAGATCGTGCCGCCGAGTTGAAGGCGTCGTCGCCTTCGCTGACCAACGTGCTCTCGATGGGCCCGTCCGAAGTGGGGATCGACATCCTTGCTCTGGCCGCGACATTCGAGCCTGCGCCGCTGAAGGCAGCGCACGTCGATGCCGAAGATGCCAGCAGCATGGTCTACACCGGTGGAACGACCGGCAAGCCCAAAGGTGTTGTGGGATCGTTCCGTTCGGGTGCAGCGCTCAATCAGATCCAGATGTCGGAGTGGCAGTGGCCCGAGGACAACCGCTTTCTCATCTGCACGCCACTCTCACATGCAGGCGCGGCGTTCTTCATCCCGACTTTGCTGCGCGGCGGCGCTCTGATCGTCCTGCCCGCCTTCGAACCGGGGGCCGTGCTCGAGGCGATCGAGAAGCACAAGATCACGGCAACCATGTTGGTGCCCACCATGATCTACATGCTCATGGACCACCCCGATCTGCCCAAGCGTGACGTATCGAGTCTGCAAACGCTGTTCTACGGAGCGTCCGCGATGTCCCCGGCCAGATTGCAAGAGGGCATCAAGAAGTTCGGGCAGATCTTCTTCCAGTTCTACGGTCAGACCGAGTGCGGCATGACAATCTCGGTGCTGCGCAAGGAAGAACACCTCGCCGACGATCCGGCCCGCCTCGCTACCTGTGGGCGGCCCGTGCCATGGCTCGACGTCCGGTTGCTCGACGACGACCTCAACGAGGTGCCGCAGGGAGAACTCGGTGAGATCTGCGTGCGCGGCCCGCTGATCATGAAGGGCTACTGGAAGAAGCCGGCCGAAACCGCCGAGGCGTTCCGTGGGGGTTGGCTGCACACCGGCGACATCGCACGTAAGGACAAGGACGGGTTCATGTCCATCGTCGATCGCAAGAAAGACATGATCGTGACCGGTGGTTTCAACGTGTTCCCGCGCGAGATCGAAGACGTGATCTCGGCGCACCCGTCCGTCGCATCGGTGGCGGTAGTCGGTGTACCGGACGACAAGTGGGGCGAAGCCGTCAAGGCCTGCGTGGTGCTTCGTGCCGGACTGAGCGTGGACACCGAGGAACTGGTCGACAAGGTGAAGGCAGCCAAGGGTTCGGTTCACGCTCCCAAGAGCATCGACTTCGTGGATTCACTCCCGTTGACACCGCTGGGCAAGCTGGACAAGAAGGCACTGCGCGCGCGGTACTGGGAGACCAGCGCCCGCGCAGTCTAGGAACCAGCGTCGTGTAGCGAAGGGTCAGCGTTTCCAGACGTAACGACGCTCCGGGCGGCCCACCACTCCGTATTTCAGCGAGGTGGTGGACCGCCCGGACTCGTAGAGGTACTCGAGGTAGCGCCTCGCGCTCGCGCGCGAGATACCGACTCTCTCGGAAATGTCTGTTGCCGAGGCGGGTTCGGTGTCGTCTCGCAGAGCTGTCTCGACCAACAGAAGAGTCTCGGGACTGAGTCCCTTGGGCAAACCTTTGTGGGACGACGCCCCGGGCGCGCCACCTGCCACACCGAAGGCCTCGTCCACTGCTGTCTGTTCTGCTTCGCCGGAGCTGTCGAGATTCGCGTATGTCGATCGGTAGCGCTCGAGACGCTCACGGAGAACCTCGAACGTGAATGGCTTCATCAGGTAATGCACGACGCCGCTGCGCAGCGCCTTCTTGACCGAGCCGGCCTCGCGCTCACTCGTGATGACAAGAACATCCAGCTCCGGTGCCAGCTCGCGAAACGGGGCGATCAGATCGAGTCCGGTGGTGCCCGGCAGGTGGACGTCGAGAAGCACCAGGTCGGGTTGCAACTCACCGACTGCGGCCAGCGCGGCCTCGGCCGAATGGGCAACGCCACACACTTCGAAACCGTCTATCCGCGAGACGAATCCGCTGTGCACCTTCGCCACCATGAAGTCGTCGTCCACCACCAGTACCCGGATCATGCGCCCTCTCCGTCGTGTAGGACTGCGGTGAAGACAGTCCATTCGATGCCCTCTGTCGAACGACTGCTCACGGTGACGTCGCCACCGCGTCGACGACACGTCAGGCGTACCAGTGCCAAGCCGAAACCGTGTCCGTCGCTCGATTGTCCCTTGGTGCTCCAGCCCTGGCCGAAAACCCTGTCGCGATTCTCCGGCGCGATACCGGGGCCGGCGTCCTCGACCCGCACTTCGACGGCGGTGCCACGGCCCCGAATCGACAATCGAACCTTGCGGCGCGACGCTTCCGGCATCTCACCGACAGCGTCGACGGCATTGTCGACGAGGTTTCCGACCACCGTCACGAGGTCTCGGCCGAGTCGGCGATCAACCGAGTCCAGGTGCGTGTCCGATGTCAGTTCCACGGTGACCAATCCCTGTGCAGCGGCACCTATCTTGGCGATCACGAGTGCGGCAGTGCCGACGTCGGCGATCTTGTCGGTCACGGCTGCACTGACCTGTGCGCGCTCCATGGTCAGGCCCTCGACGTAGCCGACCACCTCGTCGTACTCGCCGAGCTGGATGAGGCCGGAAATGGTGTGCAACTGATTGTCGAACTCGTGGATGTGGGCGCGTAGCGCGTCCGTGCTGGTTTTGGTCACGTCGAGTTCTTCTTCCACGGAGCGCAATTCGGTGCGGTCGCGGAAGGTGGTGACCGACCCGATGGTGCGGCCTTTCGATTCGATCAAGACGGTGTTGAGGACGAGTAGTCGATCTCCGACAAGAACCAACTGATCGGATTCGGTTGTGCCGGAGGTCAGTACACTCTGGAGTCGGTCGTCGAGACCGAGGTCCCGCACAGATCTACCGGCACTCCCGCGTGGGATGTCGAGGAGTTGGTGGGCACTGTCGCTCATCAGCACCACCTTTCCCTGCGCGTCGAATGCGATGACACCTTCCTTGAGGCCACGCAGCATCGCCTCACGTTGGCGAACCAGGTCCAGGATCTCGCGGGCCTCCATGCCGAGGGTCTGCCGTTTGACCCTGCGGGCCAACAGGATCGAACCGACGCCCCCGAGAAGCGAGGCCACCGCGAGGTATACCAGGAGGTTCGGTGCAGATTGCAGCAGTCGCGTCCAGATCGAGGGGTACTCGATGCCGACGATCGCGGTTCCGGTGATCCCTCCTTCACTGCCGAGAATCGGAACGTGCGCTTCCACTGCCTTGCCTGAGGACGTGTCGACCAAACCCGTCCATGACCGATCCTGTGTCTGACGTGCGTCGACGCCGACATCGCCGGGACGCGTCGAAATCACGACACTGCCGTCGGCGTCGGCAAGCGAGACGTAGGTGACGCCCGAGATGGCGCGCACCGAGTCGACCGAACCTTGTAGTCCGGAGCGGAGACGAGTCTGAGCCTGGGGGAGTAGTTCACGTACCGCTGGATTGGCTGCGAGTGATTCCGCTGCCGAGAGTGCGCGACGTCCCTCCTCGCGTTGGAAACTCGCAGACGACTGAGCGAGAGAGAGGGCGGTGACACACACGAGAACTGCGACGACGATCAGAAGTTGCAGTTCGAGAAGTTGGGTCGCCAGAGTGTGCCGGCGCCGAAACAGGCGCTCACGCAGAGGCGACTTGCGCTCTCGCTCGGCCTGCTCGTTTCCTGAGGACACCAGCCAGACCCTAGCCTTCGGTTCGATGCCGGGAAAGCAGTTGTTCGTGAGCACAATGAGCACAAATCAATTTGCTTTCCCAATGGTGACCCCAGTCACAAAGTGCGTCAGTATGAAACCTGTTCACACAGCGGTACCAGCAGACAGCCAGTAGACAGCCAGCAGACAAGGACAAGGCCATGAGGACATCGAAGCGACTGAGCAGGCATATCGCCCTGCTCGGTGCTTGCGCGATGGCTCTCGTGCTCTCGACCGGATGCACTCCGGTCGAGTCCTTCTTCGCCGGTGGTCGAGCGGGTGAGACTTCCGAAGAACTGCGTGTACTGGTGCCCTCGGTGGCCGGTGGTGGTTACGACCTGACCGCCCGGACCATGGTGCAGGCACTGGCCGACGAAGGGACCGTCGACGCCGACGTCGTTGTTCTGCCCGGATCGGGTGGCATCGTCGGACTCAACCGGTTGGCTCTCGAACGCGGAAATCCCGATCTACTCATGGTCATGGGACTCGGCGTTCTCGGTTCGCTCGAGATACTGCCGTCCGAGCACACCCTTTCCGACGTGACACCGATCGCGAGACTGGTCGAAGAACCGGAAGCTGTACTGGTGCCGGCAGATTCGCCGTACAAAACTCTGGCAGATCTGACGCAGGCCTGGGTGGCGGATCCGTCGTCGATCTCGATCGGTGGTGGTTCGAGTGAAGGCGGACCGGACGGGCTGTTCCGCCTTCTGTTCGCACGGGCGGTCGGCGTCGATCCGTCGCTGTCCCCTTACCGAATCTACGACGGCGGCGGAGAACTGCTTCCGGCGCTGCTGACCAGGCAGGTCGACGTCGCCGCCACCGGTATCGGTGAGTACCTGGATCAGATTGCGGCAGGCACGGTTCGGGTCCTTGCGGTCAGTTCGCCGGAGCGCACTCCGGCGGTGGATGCACCGACCATGGCGGAGTCGGGCGTCGACGTCACGTTCACCAACTGGCGGGGTCTCATGGCGCCCCCCGGATTGAGTGACGACCAGCGTCAGCATTTACAGAATTTAGTGCGGGATCTGGCGGCAAGTCCACGGTGGAACGAGCTGTCCGACCGAAATGGTTGGAACAGCGCAGTTCTCACCGAACCCGAGTTCTCTGCCTTCCTCGCCGAACAATCCCGGTTCGTCGACGTGACACTCGATCCGCCCGGCACCAACTGAGCACAACCGAAGTTTCGTTTCATCTCCACGAAGGCCACCGGCTCGATTTGCCGTGCCGTTTTTCTCGGCAACTCAGCACAAAAGGAGTTCATCATGCTCGTCACACTCGGCTTCCTCATGGTTGCGGTGTTCATGTTCCTGATCCTCACCAAACGCGCGACCCCGGTGGTGGGACTGACCCTGGTGCCGGTGGCCTTCGGACTACTCGCCGGAGCGGGCCTCGGCATCGGCGACATGATCACCGACGGCATCAAGTCGCTCGCACCCACCGCGGCGCTGTTGTTCTTCGCGATCATCTTCTTCGGAATCATGATCGACGTCGGCCTCTTCGATCCGCTGGTCAAACTCATCTTGCGGATGGTGCGAGACGATCCGATGCGGCTCGTGGTCGGCACCGCGGTGCTCGCGATGGTGGTCTCGCTGGACGGAGACGGTTCGACGACCTTCATCATCGTGACCTCCGCGCTACTGCCGCTCTACCTCAAACTCGGTGTCAGTCCCGTTGTACTGACGGTGATCGCCGGCTTGTCCAACGCGACGATGAACATCATTCCTTGGGGTGGCCCGACCGTGCGGGCGGCTAGCGCGCTGGGACTCTCGCCCTCCGACGTGTTCGTCCCGATGGTGCCGTCGTTGATCGTCGGCCTGATCATGGTGCTCGGATTCGCGATTCACCTCGGGATCATGGAGCGTCGCAGGATCGGGACTTTGGTCCTGACTTCTGAGCGCATCCTCGAAAAGGTCGGAAACGGTGGAAGTTCCAGCACCGGTAGCGCCGGCACCGGCGGCTCGAACGACTCCGAAGACGACGGCGGCGACACCGGACGATTCATCGACGGCCTCGACCCCAAGCGGGACACCTTGCGACCGAAGCTGCTCTGGTTCAACGCCGCGCTGACGACGATCCTTCTCGTCGTGCTCGTGATGGACATCCTGCCCATCCCGGTGCTGTTCATGATTGCGTCGTCGATCGCTCTCGCGGTCAACTTCCCGGCGGTCAAGGATCAGGGCGAAGCAATCGCACGCCATTCGTCGAGCATCGTCTCCGTTGTCGCGATGGTCCTGGCAGCAGCGGTGCTGACCGGCGTTTTCCAGGGAACCGGCATGGTCGAGGCGATGGCAGAGTGGCTGCTACAGGTCATTCCCGACGCGATGGGCCCGCATCTGGCCGTCATCACGGGCGTCCTGAGTATCCCGCTCACATTCTTCATGACCAACGACGCGTTCTACTTCGGTGTGCTGCCGGTGCTGTCCGAGACGGCAGCCCAGTACGGCATCGAGCCGGTGGAGATGGCGCGCGCTTCGATCACCGGGCAGGCCGTGCACATGCAGAGTCCGCTGGTCCCGGCGATCCTGCTGCTGGTCACGCTCGCCGGTGTTTCTCTGGCGGATCACCACAAGAAGGTCCTGTGGCGAGCAGGCCTGATCTCGATCACGATGCTCGTGGTCGGTGTCGGATTGGGGCAGATCCCCTTCTGAGTGCGATCAGTTGTGGAAGGGGCACCGGCCTTGGTCGGTGCCCTTCTTCTTTTTAGTCACGAAGTTGGGCCGGATGTCGAGATCGGGCTCGTCGTACAGGCGGTGGAACGTCGGCGTGAGCGAGCTGGACATGGGCGGGTTCACCCATGACCAGTCGGTCGGGCACTTGCGCCCGGCCTTGTCCTCACGCGCGATGTGATCGATGAATTGCTTTGCGACAGTGTGATGGTCGACCATGATGACGCCGGCCTTGCGGTAGCTGTGGATAACTGCACGGTTCAGTTCGACCAGTGCACGGTCCTTCCAGAGCGTGCGGTCGTGGCTCATGTCGAGCTCCATCATCGCCCCGATGGTCGGCAACATGTTGTAGCGATCGGTGTCGCTGAAGTTGCGTGCACCGACCTCGGTGCTGACGTACCAACCGCTGAACGGTGTGCAGGGATAAACGATTCCGCCGATGTCGAGGTTCATGTCCGAGACCGCGGGAACGGCATGCCATTTAAGCCCCAGATCAGCGAACCAGCTGTATTCGGGATGCTCGATCTCGACCTCGAGAACGAGGTCGGTCGGGACGTCGAAGTACTGCAGGGGTTCGTCGGGAACCGAAATCAGCACGGGGAGAACGTCGAACGCCGTGCCGGCGCCCTTCCATCCCATCGCGGTGACCTGAGCGGTGAGATCGACGTGCCACGGGTCGCCCAGGATGGTGCCGTCCGGTTGCCGGTAGCCGGCGTAGCGGATCAGTTGCGGGCTGAGGATGCGGTACTCCTGGCCGTCCTCGCGGGGAAGCGGCCCGACCGTCACGACGGACTGCAGAGCGCCGCCGTTGGTCGACAGTCGCAGGTGCTCCCAGCACGCTTCTGCGAGAGCGGAAGCCGTGACGGCGTCGCGCGCGTCGATGAGTTTGAGGGTCCGCCAATGCGCGCGACCGACGCACCTGGCGTGGTTTCGCCAGGCGAGTTTGGCGCCGACGAGCAATTCCTCCGCTGTGTGCGTGTAGGTACCGGTCCGGTGGAGCTCACGCAAGGCCTCGCGCCGCCGAGACGTCGGGAGGTGGCCCAGTTCCGGAGAGTCGAAAAATTCGACGCACTCGAGTTCCCGACGTTGAAGCTCGGTCAGCGTCGGGGTGGTGGAGGCGATCTGGGACGTAAGCCCGCTATCGGTGGGCAATTCGTCCTGTCGAACAAAATCCACGGCACGACTCCTGTTTGGCTGGTTGAGATTTCGCTGAACGTTAGCTCGGCGATTGAGAGTGTCGAAGCTCTTGTTTATCTTGCACGCAAGAATAAGAAAGGGACGGTCACACCGCGAAATGGGGTCGCATTGTGACACTTGTCCAGAATGATTTACGAGTCAGACATTTGTGACATAAGCTGCAGACGAAATTCCGCGGCGGGTCTTGCCGCGTCTAGTCGGGACGAGGATGAGCGTGGATTCGCAAGCAATCTCTCTGGTCCGGTCGAGCTTCAAATCCGTCGCTGCGGTAGAAGATGGTCCGGAACGGCTCGCCCGTACCTTCTATTCGATCCTGTTCGCTCGATCGCCCGAAACCCGGGAGTTCTTTCCGGCAGCGATGGATGTGCAGCGGGACCGGCTTGTCGGCGCTATCGCTCACGTCGTCGAACGCCTCGACGAGTCCGACGCGATACTCGAGTACCTCGCGCAGCTCGGCCGCGATCACCGCAAGTACGGCGTCACCGACGAGCACTACACGGCAGTCGGCAATGCCCTGATCGAAGCACTCGAGACTTTCGGTGGCGCCGAAATGTGGACCGACGAGGTCGACAGCGCATGGCGCAACGCGCTCGCGATCATCTCGGCAGCGATGATGGACGCCGCCAACGCGGAGGACGGCCCGCCCGCCTGGAGTGCCACCGTCATCGAATGCCGCCCGGTCATCAAGGGCGTCGCCGTCGTCAGGCTGCAACTCGACCAGACTATGCAATACCGCGCCGGTCAGTACGTCAGCGTGCAGGTCGCCGCGAGGCCGCGGATGTGGCGCTACCTCTCACCGGCCACGCCGTACGACGGGACTGGAGTCCTCGAGTTCCACGTTCGTCAGGTCACCGGCGGGTGGGTCAGCCCGGTCATGGTGAACCAAACCGCTGTCGGTGACACCTGGGTGGTCGGTTCGCCCATCGGCGCCCTGGGGATTCCGGAGAACTCCAAGGACCTTTTGATGATTGCGTCGGGAACAGGTGTCGCGCCTCTTCGCGCTCAGATCCTCGAACTGATCCGACGCGGCAACACTCGCAAGGTCCAACTGTTCTACTCCGGACAGCATCCGTGCGATCTCTACGACCTTCCTCATCTGTGGAAGCTGGCCGAGAAGCACCCGTGGCTCACGATCATCCCGGTCTCGGAAGAAGACGAGAATCCGTGGTGGCACACCGAGCCGGAACCGCTGCCGCCGATCGGCATGGCCAGGCGCATCGTCGGCAAGGTCGGTAAGGTCGTGACCTCGTTCGGGGACTGGGCGGGCTACGACATCCAGGTCGTCGGCAGTGAATCCATGGTCAACAGCACCAAATTCAGGCTTCGCGCGGTGGGCATCGACGTCGACACCGTTCGCAATGATCCGACGTACTGACCGTCAGTACGGATCGAACTGAATGACCTCGGCCGGCGTTCCGGCCTCGATCAATCGATCACGCGTCGATCGAACCATGGCCGCTGATCCGCACACCAAGACCTGATGTTCGGTGAACGCACCGTACGACGCGACGACGTCGGCGAGCGTGCCTTCGATGAGATGATCGTCGCCGAATCCGATGTCGACGTTCAAACGGTCGAACCACCCGTCGGGCGGGCCGCCGTCGGAGAGATCTTCGACGACGGGAATGGGCTGCAACCACGGAAACTGATCGGCGAGTAGCCACAACATGTCCGCCGCATAGAGATCGCGAAGCGTTCGGCCGCCGAAGAAGAGGTACACCTGCGGCGGGTTCGGGGTCTGAGCCAGATCGAGAATGATCGACCGGAGTGGGGCCAAGCCGGTTCCGCCCGCGACCATGATGACGGTGGGGCCGTTCTCGTCGACGGACAGGTTGCCGCGCGGGTCGAGGATCTGCCAGACGTCACCGGGTTGGGTGTCCTTGACTATCGAACCGCTGACCCAACCGCCGGGAACCGTCTTGACGTGAAACTCCAACTTCCCGTCGTGTGAGGGAGGCAGGGCGGGGGAGAGTCGGCGGAGCAACCGCGAATTCTGCGGGACGCTGACGTCGACGTACTGGCCGGGGCGGAAGGGGACGACATCGCCGACCAGGCGGACAACCGCCAGATCCTCACGGAGACGGTGATGTTCGACGACTGTGCTCGACCAGGTTCGCTGGGCCATGAAAGTTCTCCTGTAGTCAGTAGAGCGGGTCGTGCCGGATCTGGTCGAGTGGAGTTCCGCCGGCCCGCAAGGCGTAGACGGTGGTCTTGATCATCGACGGTGACCCCGAGATCTGCACCTGACGGTCGGCCCACGAGCCGAACTGCGAGACCACTTTTCCGATCGGTCCGATCAGTCGGCTGTGCATTCCGAAGGGTGGCTCAAGCACCGGTCCGTTGTGCCACCAAGGGTTTTCGGGTTCTTCGGAAACCGGTACGACGGTCAACCACGGATTACTGAGCGAGATGTGCCAGAGCGTTTCGAGGTCGTAGAGGTCGCACGGATACCGGCCGCCGACGAACAGGTGCACGCGCGGATTGTGCGCGCGTTGGGACATTTCCATCACCTGTGCCCGCAGTGGGGCGATGCCGGTGCCGGATCCGATCATGAGAACGTCACGGTCGCTGGTGAAATCGACCTCGAGACCGCCGAGGGGAGTGGACATGACCCAGCGGTCACCGACGTTGGTCTCGCTGACGATCGCGGGGCTGACCCATCCTCCCGACACCTTGCGGATGTGGAACTCGAGCTGACCGAAAGGGTTGGTCGGAATCGCCGGTGAGTAGTACCGCCACATTTTCGGGCGCTGGGGAATCTGAACGCCGACGTACTGTCCCGCCCCGTACGGAATGGGTGGGTCGGCTTCGAGGCGCACTATCGCCAGATCGTCGAGGACTCGTTCGTGGCTGACCACGGTTGCGCCCCAGAGTGCCGGGGTCGTATCGGACTCGGCGCCGTCGGCCATCGTGCTCACGACGAGGTCGGTGAACTGAGACCAGGCGTCCTCCAGTTCCGGCGTCCACTTGTAGCGACTGTGCGCGCTGGTTCCGTACATCGACCGAACTGCGCGCTCGAGTGCAACACCGGCAGCCTCGTAGTGCTCACGCTCGACGCCGTAGCGGCGATGATCGCGGCCGAGTTGGGTGAGGAACTTCCGGATCCGACGATGCTGGGGAAGGTTCTTGACGACGAACTCGATCGCTCTGAAGAAACGGTGCCCCTGCGATTCCATCCCGGCCGGGAACAATGAGCGGTACAGAGGATGTTCCGCAAAGAGGCCGGTGTAGAACACAGCCGAGAAGTGCGCACGGCTCTCTTCGTCGTCGGTCAGAGAATCGAGGCTGGATTGCAGACGGGCGATCACTGTCGGATCCAATCCATCCCCCTTTCGCACCAGCTGCAACTCTCGCCACAATTCTAGTACGGCTCAAAATGTGACCTACGAAACCAACTCGGCCTGGCGAAAACAAACTTGAGCGGAATAGACTCAAGTTTGTCCGCGTTGAGCATATTGACACAGTCGCAATACCAACCGGTCGCGGCTCTTCCCGTTCGACTTCGCCAGAAAGGTGACAAGTGGACTCGTTCACACCAACAACCAAGACCCAGGCTGCGATGACGGCTGCACTGCAGTCGGCGTCGTCGGCGGGTAATCCCGATATCCGGCCTGCCCATCTGCTGGTCGCATTGCTCGACCAGACCGACGGCATCGCTGCCCCACTACTCAAAGCTGTAGGCGTCGACCCCACGGTCGTACACCGTGAAGCACAGGCAATCGTCGATCGCCTGCCGAAGACAACCGGCGCAAGCTCCACCCCGCAACTCGGGCGTGAGGCACTCGCGGCACTCACTGCTGCTCAGCACCTCGCCACCGAGATGGACGACGAATACGTCTCCACCGAGCACGTCCTCTACGGACTGGCCGGCGGCGACTCCGACGTCGCGCAGTTGCTCGTACGTCATGGCGCTACCCAGGACGCATTGCGGGAAGCCTTCACCACCGTCCGCGGCAGCGCTCGCGTCACCAGCCCGGAGCCCGAAGGCACCTACCAAGCGCTGGAAAAGTACTCCACCGACCTCACCGAAGCTGCACGTAGCGGCAAGCTCGACCCGGTGATCGGTCGCGACACCGAGATTCGCCGTGTCGTGCAGGTGCTCTCGCGTCGTACCAAGAACAACCCGGTACTCATCGGTGAGCCCGGCGTCGGCAAGACCGCGATCGTGGAGGGCCTTGCCCAACGCATCGTCGCGGGTGACGTCCCGGAATCGCTTCGAGGCAAGACCGTCGTGTCCCTGGACCTCGGGTCCATGGTCGCCGGTGCCAAGTTCCGCGGTGAATTCGAGGAACGCCTCAAGGCAGTTCTCGACGACATCAAGAACAGTGCCGGACAGGTCATCACCTTCATCGACGAGTTGCACACCATCGTCGGCGCCGGCGCCACCGGTGAATCCGCGATGGACGCAGGCAACATGATCAAGCCGATGCTCGCCCGCGGTGAGCTGCGGCTGGTCGGTGCCACCACGCTCGAGGAGTACCGCAAGTACATCGAGAAGGACGCAGCACTCGAGCGTCGTTTCCAGCAGGTGCTCGTCGGTGAGCCCTCGGTCGAGGACACCATCGGCATCCTGCGCGGTCTCAAGGAGCGCTACGAGGTTCACCACGGCGTACGCATCACCGACTCCGCGTTGGTGGCTGCTGCCGCGCTGTCGGACCGGTACATCACCTCGCGGTTCCTGCCGGACAAGGCCATCGACCTCGTGGACGAAGCCGCATCGCGACTTCGTATGGAGATCGACTCGCGACCCGTCGAGATCGACGAGGTGGAACGCACTGTTCGCCGACTCGAAATCGAAGAAGTGGCACTCGAGAAGGAGACAGACGACGCGTCCAAGGCTCGGCTCGAGAAGCTGCGTCAGGAACTCGCAGACGATCGCGAAAAGCTCAATCAGCTCAGCACCCGCTGGCAGAACGAAAAGCAGGCCATCGACTCGGTGCGCGTGCTGAAGGAACAGCTCGAAACCCTGCGAGGAGAGTCCGAACGCGCTGAGCGTGACGGCGATCTGGGCAAGGCAGCCGAGTTGCGCTACGGCCGCATCCCGGCGCTGGAGAAGGAACTGGAAGAGGCAGCAGTCGCTTCCGGAGCCGCCTCCGACGGTGACGTGATGCTCAAGGAAGAGGTCGGGCCGGACGACGTCGCAGACGTGGTCGCAGCCTGGACCGGCATTCCGGCCGGCCGGATGATGGAAGGCGAGACCGAGAAACTGCTCCGCATGGAGTCCGAACTCGGCAAGCGCGTCGTCGGCCAGACCGACGCCGTCGTCGCCGTCTCGGATGCGGTTCGCCGCGCCCGAGCAGGTGTCGCCGACCCCAATCGGCCCACCGGTTCCTTCCTGTTCCTCGGCCCGACCGGCGTCGGTAAGACGGAGCTCGCCAAAGCCTTGGCGGACTTCCTCTTCGACGACGAGCGCGCGATGATCCGTATCGACATGAGCGAATACGGTGAGAAGCACTCGGTGGCCCGACTCGTCGGTGCCCCTCCGGGCTACGTCGGCTACGAAGCCGGCGGCCAGCTCACCGAAGCAGTTCGGAGACGCCCGTACTCGGTGGTCCTCTTCGACGAGGTCGAGAAGGCACACCCCGACGTGTTCGACGTCCTGCTCGCAGTGCTCGACGAAGGCCGACTCACCGACGGTCAAGGCCGCACGGTGGACTTCCGCAACACCATCCTGATCCTGACCTCCAACCTGGGATCCGGTGGCACGCGGGAGCAGGTCATGGACGCGGTACGCCACGCGTTCAAACCGGAGTTCATCAACCGTCTCGACGACGTGGTCGTCTTCGACTCGCTCTCCGAAGAGCAGTTGGAGCACATCGTGGACATCCAGCTCGAGCAGCTGCAGAAGCGTCTGGCTGCGCGTCGTCTCACCCTCGAGGTGAACGGTGCGGCCCGGATGTGGCTCGCGGTGCGCGGCTACGACCCGCTGTACGGCGCTCGGCCATTGCGTCGACTCGTTCAGCAGTCGATCGGCGACCAGCTCGCCAAGCTGCTCCTGGCCGGCAAGGTCCAGGACGGCGACACCGTGCACGTCGGTGTCAGCGAGGACGCGGATCAGTTGGTTCTGTCCTGATTCGGTAAGTGGAATGCCCCGTCGATCCAAGTGGATCGGCGGGGCATTCGCATTTTGTTCTACCCTGGATGGCTGGATGCTCGAACTGGGGATGTCTGCACCCGCGCCTCTCCGAACGACTTCGACGCTCTTTCGTCCCAACCGAAGGTGAGCCAGGCATGACCGATCAGAACGATCCGCGTAACTCGGGTGGGCCGCGCCGTGAGGATCCCGAGGCCACCGAGGTGTGGGGGCGTACGCCCGACCAGCCGACAGAGCAGTACGGGACGGTGTCCGGCCAGAATCCGAACCAGCCGACGGAGTACTTCGGTCAGCAGCCGGGGGCGGGGCAGTTTCCGGGGGCGCAGCAGTATCCCTACGGTGGCCCGGATCAGAACACGGAGTACTTGGGGCAGCAGGGACAGCAGCCGAATCCCACGCAGGCCTTCCCCGCCTACAACCC
This sequence comes from Rhodococcus sp. AQ5-07, assembly GCF_009707305.1. Lineage (NCBI taxonomy): Bacteria > Bacillati > Actinomycetota > Actinomycetes > Mycobacteriales > Nocardiaceae > Rhodococcus > Rhodococcus sp. AQ5-07. The sequence continues at coordinate 6,308,576 of NZ_CP046099.1, forward strand.
GCAGTTCGATCCGCAGGCCCCGCCGCCGGGTGCGACGCAGGCCTATCCGCCGTACACGGCCCAGCAGTACGGGAACCCGGATCAGTACGGGAATACACAGCAGTACGGAAATACACAGCAATATCCGGTTGCAGGTGGTGGCGGGGGAGTTCCGCCGGAACAGCCGTTCATCGAAGACGGGTCGTCGGGCGGCGGCAAGAAGCGCAAGCTCGCGACGTGGGTGGCTGCCGGTGTGGTCGGGATCCTGGTCGCCGTGATCGCGATCGTCGCGTTCTCGGCGTTCGGTTCGAACGACAAGGGAACCCAGACCGCTTTCGTTCCGCCGACCACTACGACGCAGGCGCCGACCACCACACCGCCGAAGGCCAGCACCACGGCACCGACTCCGACGACGGATTCCCCGCTCAGCCAGCTCCCGGGCGGGCTCGGCGAAGTCATCGGCGACGCCGGGGGAGCCGTCGGCACCGTCAAGTCGAACGACGGCGGCACGTTGGTCATCGATTCGATCGGTGGATCGCAGGTGACGGTTCTGACCACAGCCGACACCACCCTCATCGCGCTCAACCGCGCCACGATTGCCGATCTGCAACCGGGAGACAACATCGTCGTCGACGGAACTCCGGTGGAGAACGGCACGATGACCGCCAACACGATTCTGAGTACGTCGTTGCCGAAGTTCGGCAACTGAGTCGTTCACGACACATCAGGCGAGTCCACCAGGGTGTCGCGGGAGGTTGAGGCCGCGAGTCGCTACCCTGGAGGGTGATGACTGGAATGTGGTTCGGACTGGCAGCAATTGCACTCGCAGGCGCGGGTGCGCTCCTGTACGTCGACAGGACGAGGCGAGATCAATCCGGGCGAGTGCGTCAGATCTGGGCCAAGGCGCAGGGATACACGTACACGGCCACTGACGATCAGCTGGCGGGCGAATGGCATCGCGCGGTCATGGCGAAGCAGGACTACCTCACTGCCACCGACGTCGTCCGCGGCCGTCGTCGCGGAGAGCAGTTCGTGCTGTTCGACCTGGAAGAGACCGCAACCATCGTCGCCGTTCGCCGCGAGATCGGGTCGGACGTCGACATCGATCTTCGGTTGAAATCGACGGCTCCGCCCAAGGACGGCGACCTGAACCTGCTGGGTGCGATCGGTTCACGAGTAGTCTTCGCGACCGATCTCGAGATCGCACGTCGTGTCTGTGATCAGCGCATGGTGGCGTTCACCGAATCGGTTCCGCCGTCGATCAGCATGCTGTGGAGCGAAGGGCAGTGGACGCTCGGTTCGCTTCCGGTGACCAGTAACGGCCGGGATTGGGACGCTGCAATCGAGTCGGTTGCGCGCCTGTCCGGCATTCTGCATGTCCTGCCTCCCGTCACCGATCCCAACGAACTCGAGGTCGATCACGATCCGAGCCGCCCGCGGCCGGGCGCCGAGAAGTCTCGCCCAACTCCGGATCCGGTAGAACAGCCCCGTTCGCGTCAAGAGCCGCCGCCCCGTGAAGCTCCGCCGCGTGAATTTGCCCCGCGTGAGTCCGCACCGCGGGAATCTGCGCCACGTCCGGATCAATCGCTGCGCAAGCCCGAGGCGGCTGACAAGCCGGCTCAGCGTCCGGCGTCGCAGCGCTCGGGCACAATTCGCCCGGTCGACTGACCTTTAAGGTTCCCGTCCAGCCGCGATAACCACTAGCGTGGCCGGTATGTCGACTTCCCACTCGGATCGCCCTGTGCGTCCCGTTGCCCTGGTGACCGGACCTACCTCTGGTCTCGGCGCCGGTTTCGCCAAGAAATACGCCTCCCTCGGATACGACCTGGTTCTCGTCGCACGTGACGAGGTCAGATTGCACGACCTCGCGTCCGAGTTGAAGACGATGTTCGGCACCGAGTCGGAGATTCTGGTTGCCGATCTCGCATCGGAGGCTGGACGCGACACCGTCGCGCTTCGTCTGGAGAAGGGCGTCGAGGTGTTGGTGAACAACGCCGGATTCGGTACCTCCGGCGAGTTCTGGACTGCAGATCCGGCGCTTCTTCAGTCTCAACTCGACGTCAACGTCACCGCCGTGATGCGGCTGACCCGTGCGGCGCTGCCCAGCATGATCGCGTCGGCGCACGGAACGATTGTCAATGTGGCGAGCGTCGCGGGCCTGCTGTCCGGGCGGGGTTCGACGTATTCGGCAAGCAAGGCCTATGTCATCTCGTTCACCGAAGGGCTTTCCGGCGGGTTGGCCGGGACGGGAGTGCGCGTTCAGGCGCTGTGCCCGGGCTTCATCCGCACCGAGTTCCATGAGCGTGCGGGCATCGAGATGTCCACGATCCCCAAGCCGATGTGGTTGAGCGTCGACCAGGTGGTTGCGGCGTCGATGAAGGATCTCGGTGACGACAAGGTCATCAGCATTCCGGGAATTCAGTACAAGGTCCTCACGACGGCCGGGCGTCTGGTTCCCAAGGGGCTGGTTCGCCGGTTGACCAACATCGTTGGACGAGGCCGCGGGCGAACGTAGCCCAGAGGCAGTAGCCGAACGTAGCCCAGAGGCAGAAGCCGAGCATAAGCCGGTGGTCGGTAGGCTGAGCACTCATGAGCGATCGTGAGGATTTGGCTGCGCTGGTGCGCGAATTGGCTGTTGTACACGGAAAGGTGACGTTGTCCTCGGGCAAGGAAGCCGACTACTACGTCGACCTTCGCCGCGCGACACTTCACCACAAGGCGGCGCCGCTGATCGGCTCGCTGCTGCGTGAACTGGTCGCGGACTGGGATTTCGACGCCGTCGGAGGTTTGACGATGGGCGCCGATCCGGTTGCGATGGCGGTGATGCACGCTCCCGGACGCCCGATCGACGCGTTTGTCGTTCGCAAGGCTGCGAAGGCTCATGGGATGCAGCGTCAGATCGAGGGCCCGGACATCGTGGGCAAGCGTGTCCTGGTTGTCGAGGACACGACCACGACGGGCAATTCTCCGTTGACAGCAGTGAAGGCTCTGCGCGAGGCAGGGGCCACAGTGGTCGGAGTCGCTACCGTCGTCGATCGCGCGACGGGTGCGGACGCGATTATCGGTGCCGAGGGCGTCGAGTACCGATCGCTGCTGGGCCTGGAAGATCTGAACCTGAGCTGACGCCCCGTGAGTGGTTAAGGAGTCCCTGCACTCCTCAACCACTCACAGGGGTCAGTCGCCTACGGTGACGGCGAGTGCTTCGTCGACGCTGTGCGGCGCGGGATCGTGGTCGTCGACGTGTGCGAGGACCTTGCGTCCGCTCGACAGGACGAACACGGCGGCGAGGGTGAGCACCGCGCCGACCCAGAACGGCATGTGGACGTTGGACTCGCCGAGCTTGCCGGCTACCCACGGAGCTGCGGCGCCGCCGACGAATCGAACGAAGCTGTAAGCAGCCGAGGCGGTCGACCGTTCCACGGGAGCCGAGATCATGACGGTTTCGGTGATGAGTGTGTTGTTCACGCCGAGGAACAAGCCCGCGAGGACGACACCCACGATCAAGACGATCTTGTTCTCGGTGAAGAGCGCCATCATGCCGAGGTCGAGTGCGAACAGTGTCAGCGCCAGCATCATCATCGGTAGTGTGCCGAAGCGTCGTTGCAGGCGAGGAGCGAGGAAAACCGACGAGATCGCCAGCATCAGGCCCCAGCCGAAGAAGATGAATCCGATCGGGTACGCCCCCATGTCGAGGGGGAACGGTGTGTACGCGAGCAGCGTGAAGAATCCGTAGTTGTAGAGCAGCGCGGTGATGGCAACGGTGAGTAGCCCGCGGTGTCGCAGCGCCTGGAAGGGCGCAGCGATGGATGTGTGGTGTTCGGGCTTGGGTGCGCTCGGAAGCATCACGACGATGAGAATGAAGGCAACCGCCATCAGGGCTGCGACGCCGAAGAACGGTGCGCGCCAGCTGATGTCACCGAGAACGCCGCCGACCAACGGTCCGACCGCGATACCGATGCCCAGTGCAGCCTCGTACAGGATGATCGCCCGTGCGACGCCGCCGCTGGCCGCGCCGACGATGGCCGCCAGTGCCGTTGCGATGAAGAGTGCATTGCCCAGTCCCCAGCCGGCACGGAATCCGACGATCTGGCCGATGGTGCTGGAAGCGCCTGCCAGAGAGGCGAACACGATGATGATGGCAAGGCCTACAAGAAGTGTTTTCTTGGCGCCGATGCGGCTGGACACCACACCGGTGATGAGCATGGCCACGCCGGTGACGAGCATGTAGCTGGTGAACAGGAGCGAAACCTGCGACGGTGTGGCGTCGAGTTGTTCGCCGATCGGCTTGAGGATCGGATCGACCAATCCGATGCCCATGAAGGCGATGACGCTGGCAAAGGCTACCGCCCACACCGCTTTCGGTTGTTTCAGGAGGCTCGGCGGAGCCTCGTTCTGGTGCGTTGATGTCGCGGTCGTGTTGCTCACGGCCACCTCCTTTTTCAGTGGTGGGTATTTCAGCTGGGGTCGGAAGTCTTGATGATGGACCGCAATTCGGCCAATCCGTCGGCCAGTTTCTTGATCTGCTCGGGCCCGAGTTCGACGAAGTGGGGGACTAGAGCGTCGGCGATCTCGTTTCGGCCGTCGTTCAGGATCTTTCGACCCTTCTCGGTCATGGCGACGCGCACTGCGCGGGCGTCCTCCGGGTCGGCGCGGCGTTCGACGTAACCGTTCTCGCCGAGTTTGCGCAGTAGGGCAGTGGCAGAGGGCTGCGAGCTTCTGTCGAGTCGAGCGAAATCGCTGATCCGCATTTCGCCGTATTCCTCGAGGAGTGAGAGCGCGCGCAGCCAGGCGCGTGGGTACTGATCGGACGCGAAAGAACCTGCCAGCTTCGCGAAGCGGTGCGTGTTGCTCACGAGGTCGACGAGTAGTTCGTGCAGTTGCTGCTCTTCATCTGTCACGAAAAATATTATTGCATAGGGTAACTATGTAAATCAACGAGTCCGTAAAAGGTGGTCCGTCACACTCGTGGTGACCAGTGCCGCGATGTCGAGGCCGGGTGCAACGAGCGCGAGGCTTCGATTTGCCGCCAGCACTGCGATGCCGTGGGTTCCGGTCCAGATGTTCACTGCAGAAGTGGTGGGATCGGACGCGTCGGCCTCTTCGGTCAAGGCTTGCAGGGCGGCGAAGAGCGGGAGTGACGACTCTCGGAGGTTGCTGCCGGCGGCTTCGAGGAGGTCGTGGCGAAACATCAACTCGAACATCGCCGGCCGCTCCTGGGCGAATGACACGTATTCGATTGCTGCCGAGATCAATCGGCTACGAGCGGGTTGTTTGCCGACGAGTGCCGGCTGGAGTCTTTCGGTGAGATCGCGCAGGCCGTGCGAGGCAATTGCGGCAAGCAGGCTGTTGTGGGTCGGAAAGTATCTCCGCGGGGCGCCGTGCGACACGCCCGCGCGCCGCGCGATCTCCCGTAGCGTCAGTTCTGTGGCGCCGTCGGCATCGAGAATCTCGACGCCGGTGGCGACGAGTGTTTCGCGAAGGCTGCTGACAGTCATGGAAGACAGTGTCTACTATTCTGGGCGTAGACACTGTCTACTAGACGGAAAAGGTGATGCCCTGTGCTCTATTGGCTGTTCAAATACGTTCTGATCGGACCGGTCCTCTGGCTGTTCGGGCGGCCGACGATCGAGGGGCAGCACCACATCCCCAAGAAAGGGCCGGTGATTCTCGCCGGAAACCATCGGGCAGTCGTCGACTCGTTCTTCCTGGTTCTCATGGTGCGCCGACGCATCACCTTCGTCGCGAAGAGTGAATATTTCACCGGGACCGGTGTGAAGGGCGCGATGCAGCGCTGGTTCTTCGGTGGGGCGGGTCAGGTGCCGATTGACCGTAGTGGCGCCGATGCCTCCCGTGCGGCATTGGACACGGCCATCGGAATTCTCGACAAAGGCGGCGTCTGGGGGATCTATCCCGAGGGAACGCGATCGCCCGACGGATGCCTGTACAAGGGAAAGACCGGAGCGATTCGTGTCGCCTTGGAAACCGGGGCGCCGGTCATTCCCGTCGTCGTGCACGGCGGCGACGCAGTCAACCCGCCGGGTACGCGGATGTGGCGCTTCAGCAAGGTCCGGATCACGGTAGGGGAGCCGATCGACTTCTCTCGGTACCGCGAACTTCGTGGCTACCAGGCCGTCGTGCGCGCGGCGACGGACGAATTGATGTCAGTGCTCTGTGACCAGTCGGGGCAGGAATACGTCGATGTCTACGGCGCGGACGTCAAATCCGGCGATGCTGCCTGAGTGACCCAGTACGGTCGCTGTTGGACGTGTAACCAACAGGAGGATTGTGATGGCGGGCAAGTGGGGCATCGAGCACGCAGTTTTTGCGGCGGCGACGGCAGCGACGGTGGTCGGGGCAGTGGTCGGTAACGAGCGGGTTCAGCAGATCGCGAAGCCGCTGATCGCACCCGCCCTGGCCGCCCGAGTACTGCGCAAGCGCTCGGAGACGGAAACTGCCGATACCGCACTGCTTCTCGCCGGCCTCGCCGCTGCGACCGTCGGCGACGTGTTCATGATCGACCCGGACAACGATGCTCGTCTGATCAAGGGCGCGTCCTCGTTCGCGGTGATGCAGGCCAGTTACTCGGCTCTTCTCCTGCGCCGCGGGGCACGGCCGACCCGTGCTGCCCTCAAACCCCGCATCAGCGGTTGGTCGACGGCGTCCGGTCTGCTCCGTGCCAAGGCACCGAGCGTGTCGACGCCGCTCACCGGATACGGATTGATGTTGGGAACCACCTCGACGTTGTCGGCAGACCCCGCTCTGGCACCGCAGTCGAAGGCCGTGCTCGACGTGGTCGTCCCGAACAAGGATCGACGCTCCTGGCTCGGATTGGGCGGAGTGCTCTTCACCGCGTCCGACGGGCTGATCGTGGTGCGTCGACTGTTCATCCGCGGGACCGCCGGCCGCGCCGCTGCCGAGGGTGTGATCCTGGCGTCGTACGCGGGAGCGCAACTGATGCTGGTGGAGGGCATGTTGGCGCTGGGACGCAAGAAGAGCGTCTAGTTTTTCACGGGCACAGCATGATTCGGTCTCGGTTCTTCGGGTCCACCATGACGGTGACCGTGGATCCGGGAGTGATCTTGTCTTTGAACTCGGGTCGGATCTCGTACTCGATCCGGCCCGAGTACGAATCGGAACCTGGAACCGTGAGGCGGAGTGCGAGCTTGGCCAACTCGCCGTCGACGGTTCGGCGCAGGGGTGTGACCTTGTCGATTCGTGCCCACCCTTCGAGGCCGTGCTTTTCGAGCTTGCGCTCGGCGCGGGTCGGGCGATTGGCCCAGGCCATTCCGAATCCGAGTACGGAGCCGAAAGCAGCGAGTAGCCCGCCGATCTGATAGGGCAGAGTGCCAGGTGGGGTGTGCTCGACCAGCCATCCGAGCCACACCGCGAGCACGATCAGATATCCCACCGCGATGAAACACACGGTGTGTACGACGCGACGGTGATTCATCAGATTTCCTCCATATCCAGGATAGCCTGACCGGATGAGCGAACCGAACGTCTTCATCACCGGTGCTGCGGCTGGAATCGGGCGGGAGACGTCGCTGTTGTTCGCGCGCAACGGATACCGCGTCGGCGCGTTCGACATCGACGACGCCGGCCTTGCCTCCTTGAAGGCCGCGATCGACGGTTTCGGTGGGAGCGTCGTGACGGGTGTCCTGGATGTCACCGATCCTGCCGGATGGGCGCAGTGTCTGGCCGATTTTGCCGGGGAGTCCGGGCGTCTGGACATCCTGATCAACAATGCGGGCGTGCTCTCCTCGGGACGGTTCGAGGATATTTCTCTTGCGGCGCATCGCCGAATGGTCGACATCAACATCACCGGCACCCTCAACGGCACGCACACGGCTTTCCCGTACCTCCGCGATACCGTCGGCGCTCAGGTGGTCAATCTGTGTTCCGCTTCGGCGATCTACGGCCAGCCCGAACTGGCGACGTACGGTGCAACCAAGTTCGCGATCCGCGGCCTGACCGAGGCGCTCGATCTGGAATGGGCACAGCACGACATCCGTGTTCTCGCGCTCTGGCCGTTGTTCGTCCAGACCGCGATGGTCACTGGAATGGACACCGGAGCCACCAGATCGTTGGGTATCAAGCTGACTGCAACCGACGTCGCGCAGGAGCTGTGGGCGGCCACACGCGGCGCCGGACGCGTACACAAGGTTCACTACCCGGTCGGAACTCAGGCAAAGCTCTTTCTCAGTGCGTCGCGGTTCTCGCCCGCGTGGCTCTCACGGCTGATGAACAAGCGCGTCACCAGCACTTAGTCGACCACACGATAGAGTGCACTGTCGGCTGTTGCTGGGCCAAGATGACGTGTGTGGAGGTAGTCGGGTGGTTCGTGTTCGGGTGGGGTTCGTCTTGTTGGGCGTCGGGTCGGCGCTCGTGCTCGCAGGGTGCGGCGGGGAGGCGGATTCAGCGCCGACCGTAGCGGCGCAGCCAAGTTCGACCACCACTACCGCAGTGCCGACGACAACCACCACCGTCGCGCCCGTCGTCCCCACGACCACCGAACCACCGACCACGACGCTGCCACCGACGACGACGCTCACGGACGTGCAGTTCGAGCGCAACGAGTCGTACTACTTCACCACTCCCGACGGGAACTTCCAGTGCGGCATCATCAAGTTGCCCACCAGAATCGAAGCCGGGTGCGAGGGAACGACCACTCCGGTTCCGCCGCGGCCGGAGAGCTGCATGGTCAACTGGGGCAACGGTATTCGCGTCACCGACGAGGGTGAGGGTGCTTTCATGTGTTCGGGCGGAGAGGTGTACACCTCGGGCGGTCCCGACGCCGATCCGGTGTTGGCGGCCGGTCAACCGCTGAGCAAACTGGGTTTCACCTGTACGACCACCGCGACAGACGTCTCGTGTGTCAACGATCAGACCACGCACGGCTTCACGGTGGCTGCAGATTCCAACGAGGTGTACTGATGACCGAAGTCGCAGCCGACGACGTCTCCGGTGGGGCCGGTGAACCGGGACCCACCGAGTGGGGCGAGAACCCCAACGGCGTCCGGCCGTGGGCCGAGGAGCACGACACGGAACCGCCGACAGACGAGCGCTACGACCCCGTACTTCTGGCCGAGGGTGATCGTCGAAACGTCTTGGACGAGTACCGGTACTGGACGCGGGAAGCGATAGTCGAGGACATCGACTCGCGCCGTCACACGATGCATGTCGCCATCGAGAACTTCGCGCACGACGCCAATATCGGCACGGTGGTTCGCACGGCAAACGCGTTTGCTGCGGCCGCGGTCCACATCGTGGGGCGTCGGCGCTGGAATCGGCGGGGCGCCATGGTGACCGATCGATACCAACACATCGTTCACCACGCCGACATCAGCGAGCTCGTCGAGTACGCCCGTGAGAATTCACTCACGATCGTTGCCGTCGACAACACCCCGGGGTCGGTGCCGCTGGAAACGGCAAGCCTGCCGCGAGAGTGCATCCTGCTGTTCGGTCAAGAAGGGCCCGGAGTGACCGATCATGCGAAAGAGGTTGCGTCCATGACGGTCTCGATCGCGCAATTCGGGTCGACTCGCAGCATCAACGCCGGTGTCGCGGCCGGGATTGCGATGCACGCGTGGGTACGTGAGCATGCCGATCTCGCCGATTCCCGCTGATCTCGCTCGCGAATTCCGGCTAGCGCGTAGCGCCTCGACCAGACAGGATAGGTAGTTATGCAGGAAGTGTGGGCAGAGCGAGCCGATGCGGCTGAGGGCGCGATAGTCAGTCGTCACCTTCGGCGCCTGTGGGGAATGCCCCGGACAGCACTCGGCGTGGTTGCCTGGCCCGCTGTTCGGCGCGAGCGGATGTTCAAGCCGTGGCACTACTGGTGGCAAGCACACCTGCTCGACACTGCAATCGACGCGCTCGAACGTGACCCGACGCCCAAGCGTCGTCGCCGGGTGGCGAAGGTCGCCCGCAGTGTGCGGGTCCGCAACGTCTCGGCGTGGACCAACAACTATTACGACGACATGGCGTGGCTGGGCCTCTCGCTCGAACGTGCTCAACGTATGTTCTCGATCGATCACCGGACCGCGGTCCAGGCGCTCGAATCGCAACTCTTCGATTCGTGGTCCCCGGCCGACGGCGGCGGTATTCCGTGGTGCAAAGGTTCCGATTTCTACAACACCCCGGCAAACGGACCCGCCGGAATCATGCTGGCGCGCACCGGAAAACTCTGGCGCGCGCAGGCAACGGCCGACTGGATCGACGAGACGCTGCGGGACCCGGACTCCGGACTGATCTTCGACGGTATCCGCCGCGACGGCACCCTCGAGCGCGCGATCTATTCGTACTGTCAGGGCGTCACGCTGGGGTTGGAAACCGAGTTGTCGACGCGATTGGGCGAGCCGCGTCACCGCGAGCGAGTCCACAAACTCGTCGACGCGGTGTACGACGGAATGACCGAGTACGGAGTCATCACGGGCGGTGGCGGAGGCGACGGCGGGCTGTTCAACGCAATCCTGGCTCGCTACCTGGCGTTCGTGGTGGTGAACCTGTCCTGGGAGACTCACGAGGACCTGCGAGCGCGCGAACTCGCAGCGCAGATCGTTCTGTCCTCCGCGGAAGCGGCCTGGAACAACAGACTGCAGATCGAAGGTCTGCCGCTGTTCGGGCACGACTGGACCAAGGATGCTCAGTTGCCGAGTCTGTCCGGCGACATCGCCACCTTCGCCGCCGGAACGGTGCGCTCGTCGAGCGTGCCCGAGCGAGACCTCTCGGTGCAGGTGGGTGGGTGGATGCTCATGGAGGCGGCCTTTGTCGTCTCGGCGGCTGGATACCCGCGTAAGCGTTAGGCTTTTCCCTCATGGAATCCCGGCACGTGGTCGACACGGACGGCGTACGTCTTCACATCGATGTCGGTGGGGCAGGCGCGGACGTTCTGGTTCTCTCCGGCGGCCCGGGATGCGTTCACTATCTTGCTCACGACGAGCTGGTTCCGGAAGGAATGCGCGCGTGGTGCCCTGAGCCACGCGGAGTCGGCCGGTCCGGTGGCGGCGCTCATACGATGGCGCAGGCGGTTGCGGACCTCGAACTCGTCCGACGCACGTTCGAGATCGACAGCTGGGTCGTGCTGGGGCACTCGTGGGGATCCGACTTGGCGGTGCGGTACGCACTCGACTGTCCGGAATCGGTGTCCGGCGTCGTCGGCATCGCGGGGCACGGCCTCCACAAGGACCGGACCTGGTCGAAGCAGTACGAAGCGGGAATCGAGCCGGACCCGCACATACCTTGGGAACCTGTTGTCTGGCAATCGCTTCAAGAATCGTTCATCGAATGGATCCATGAACCACAGCTGTTTCGGCAGTTGGCCGACTCACCCGTGCCCATGACATTTCTCGCGGCGGCCGACGATATTCGCCCGTCGTGGCCGTTGCAGCAACTGGCCGAGCTCGTGCCTAACGGTAGTTTCGAGGTCGTCGACGGTGCCGCGCACAACTTCTGGCAGTCTCACCCGCTCCTGTGGAGGAAGATCGTCACCGAGGCTTGTGCGACGCACTCTCGACTCTCCTGATCTCCACCAGGATCCGCTCCGCAACGGTCTGGTATCCCAGGCTCCGATTGACGGTCAGCATCGGGTGGTTTTCCGCGTTCACCGTTGTGTAAATCTTTTGCAGCGAGGGAAATTCAGCTGCCAACACAGACGCTTGTTGCTCCTTGACCCACCGAGCGAGACCGTGTCCGCGGTGCTGGGGAAGTACCACGGTGTCGTGCTGTGATGCGTGGGTGCTGTCATGTTCGTCCACCGTCACCACTGTCGCTGCGGCTACTTCGCCGACGCTGTCGTCGACCGCGCAGCACACCAGGAGTACTTGAGAGCCACCCGTCATCTTCTGTTCCCACGATCTGACCTCGTCGGCTCCCCAATTACGTTCGGGCATCTGCAGTTCGGCGCCCGGCGCGTCGAGGAGTCGGTTCAATGCCTCCGAGAAGGAGTGGACCAGCTCGTCCGGGGTTCGGTTGCGCCAACTGACGATTCGATAGCCGGGGCGGGCGCTGTGTGCGGTGGGAGGGCTGAGGTGCTGAACCTGGTTGGCCAACCGAAGCAACACACGGTGGCCGTCGAACGATCCCAGGAAATGCTCGGCTGCGCTTCCGACGAGCGCCGTCACTCTGATTCTTCGCACGCCGAACCCGGCGATGTCGACTTCGGCGAGTTCGGCAAGCGCTCGTCCTACCCCTCGTCGCTGCGCGTGGGGTGTCACGTACATCCGAAACTCTGCGAGATCAGGTTCCGCCGAGTTGCGTCGCGCCTGGGCGATACCGAGGACCTCGTCCGTTCCGCCGTCGCGTGCGATCCAACGCCACACATCGACTGATCCGTCCTCGGCCTCGATCATTTCCATCAGCACCGTCGCTGTCGGCGCAGTTCCGGACAGGTGACGCTGGCCTTCGGCGAAGACCTCACACCACTGGTGAAGAACCGATGCTGTCAATCCGGACGGTACGAACTCGGCTACGACTACGCGGCTCACCCATGTGACGATACCGAGCTGCCAACCCCGAGTTGGAATCACGCGAACCCTAACCCTGTCGGACTGCGGCGGCAGTTGCCAGCATTCAGGCATGTCTGATTCTCCGCGCCAACTGAGCCTCAACGCGTTCATCCACCCCGCCGGTCATCACGAAGCGGCGTGGCGTCATCCGTGGACAACACCGGAACGTCTGTTCGACGTCACGTATTTCCAGGAGATCGCTCGCACTGCTGAGGCGGCGAAGTTCGACGGAATCTTCTTCGCCGACGGTCCCGCGTTGCGCAGCGACGTCGAGCACGGTCCCGCAGGAACGCTGGAGCCGATCACCTTGTTGACGGCCATTGCAGTGGCAACCGAGCGGATCGGATTGATCGCGACGGCGTCGACCACGTACTACGAGCCGTACAACCTGGCTCGGCTGTTCGCCTCGCTCGACCACATCTCGAACGGACGTGCTGGGTGGAACATCGTCACCACGGGTACGGATCTGGCTGCCGCGAACTTCGGGCTGGCCAAGCATCCGGACCACGGCGACCGGTATTCGCGTGCAAGGGAATTCGTCGACGCGGTGGTGCGGTTGTGGGACAGCTGGGAGGACGACGCGATCAGTCTGGACCGGGAGAACGGAATCTACGCGGACAGAAACAAGATTCACGAGATCAACTACGTCGGCCGGCATCTTCGGGTGCGGGGACCGTTCAACGCACCGCGAACGCCGCAGGGATACCCGGTGCTGGTGCAGGCCGGGGCGTCCAACGACGGTCGCGCGTTTGCCGGTCAGTATGCGGAGGCGATTTTCACAGCGCACCAGAGACTTTCCGATGCGCAGGCGTTCTACACCGACATCAAGTCGAGGGCTGCTCAGTTCGGGCGCAACCCCGATCATGTCAAGATCCTGCCCGGAATCAGCCCGTTCATCGGTGACACCGAGGAACAAGCCAAGGCGCTCGAGCGAGAATTCAACGAGTTGACTTCGCCGGAGTACGGGCTCGCGCAACTCGGTGCACTCACCGGGACCGATGTTCGGAATCTGGAACTGGATGCACCGGTTCCTGTCGAATTGTTCGCGGCGGCAGGTGATGTCACCGACAACAAGCAAAGCAGATTGCAGGTGATCGCCGGCATAGTCGAGCGTGAGCGTCCGACGGTTCGGGGCCTGCTTCATCGTTTGGCGGGTGCGCGCGGACACCGGGTGTTTGCCGGAACCGCCGAGCAGGTGGCCGACACGATCGAGGAATGGTTCACCAGCGGTGCTGCTGACGGATTCAATGTCATGCCGCCGTACTACCCGGGTGGACTCGAAATCTTCACCGAACGTGTGGTCCCGATCCTGCAGGATCGCGGTCTGTTCCGCACCGAATACACGGGTACGACGCTTCGTGATCATTTCGGTTTGCCGAGGCCCGAGAGCCAGTTCTCGGGTAGTGCGTCCGCAGTGCAGTAGGCCCGCCTCCCGTTGTCGATAATGACAATGGTTACCATTAAGGAATGAAGCAGCTACCGGTAACCGTGCTGTCCGGATTTCTGGGCGCAGGCAAGACCACACTCCTCAACCACATCCTCGCCAATCGAGACGGCCGTCGGGTCGCCGTCATCGTCAACGACATGAGCGAAATCAACATCGACGCGGCCCTCGTCGCGGGCCAGGGCCACCTCGATCGCACGGAGGAGAAGTTGGTCGAGCTGACCAACGGATGCATCTGCTGCACGCTGCGCGAGGATCTGATCGACGCCGTCGGCGCGCTGGCCCGCGAGGGGCGGTTCGATCAGTTGGTGATCGAGTCCACCGGCATCTCCGAACCGATGCCGGTGGCGGCCACCTTCGACTGGGAATTCGAGGACGGCTTCAGCCTCGGCTCGCTCGCGAAGCTCGACACGATGGTGACCGTGGTGGACGCGTCGACCTTCCTCGGCGAGCTGGCAAAAGGCGAGCGACTGGACGAGCGCAACCTCGAAGCCGGGGAGGGGGACGGACGCAGCATCTCCGATCTCCTGGTCGATCAGGTGGAGTTCGCCGACGTCATCTTGCTGAACAAAACCGACTTGGTGAGTCCGCGGGCGGCGGGAACCGTCGAGGCGACGCTTCGAAGGCTCAACCCCACTGCTCAGCTGATTCGGACCGACCACGGAAAAGTCACCCTCGATCGCGTCCTCGAAACCGGTCTCTACAACCCGGAACTGGCTGCGCAAGTACCCGGTTGGGACGAGGAGCTGGCCGGCGGGCACACCCCGGAAACCGAGGAGTACGGAATACGCAGCGTCACGTATCGAGCCTCGCGACCCTTTCATCCGGCGCGACTCGAGGCTGCGCTCGGTCAGTTCGCGGGACTCTTGCGAAGCAAAGGCTTCTGCTGGATCGCCAGTAGGCCCGAGTTCGCCGCTATCTGGTCGCAGGCAGGCCCCAACCTCGTCATCGAACCGGCGCAACTGTGG
>NZ_CP046100.1:0-214483 GCF_009707305.1 Rhodococcus sp. AQ5-07
ATTCGCTATCACAGCGATCGTTGGTACGAGAGGTTCGTTGTCGACTCTCGCCGTGAGATCGAAGAGGTACGGCAGTCGATCACGGAGTACAGATACGTGTATCGAACGGACGCGTTCGTGCTTACCTTCGGGACATGCCCCCTGGTCTCACAGCGAATTAGATGCCGGTGTGAGCCCCACCCTGGATCTGAGCCTAGTTTGGTCGACCGACTGCAGTTTTCGCGATCGCACGCAAACGGTGGTACCGATAGCGCGTTGCGCATTCGGTACCACCGTCATTGGGCTCATCTTGATCCTATGTCGTTGCGACAGTTGCATATCACCGGATCGTGATGTCGATTTCCTTGGCCGCCTCGTCGAGACTGGCGAGAACCTCGTGAAGGAAACCGTTGGGGTCCGAGGCGTGGACGTGGCGGCGAAGGATCTCCTCGCCGATGTACCTCGCGCGGTCGACCGTCGATCCCGCTCCGCTGAAAGCGAGGGATCTCTGCCATGCGGGTTGAGCTGTTACCGACAACCTGTCGTGGATCGGGTCGGACAGCCTTTTGGCGATGGCATTGGAGAACTCGTCGATCACCGCGGTCAAGATGATCGAATCGTCAGGGCGGCGACCGGTCCAACTCGTCGGGGTTTCGAGCTGCTTGTAGATCTCTTCCTTGACGAATTCCCGCAGGTCTGACGATGGACGCAGTGTGTTGTATTCGTCGGCGCTGCCTTCGGCGAAGCGGCGGTTGAGGGCTTTGATCCGGGTCCAATGTTCGCGGGCAATGCCGGACAGTGCCTTCAGCCCGAGCACGGCGTCCCAGCGGCGGTGAAAATCTCCGATTCCGGCGACGACCGCCTTCTCGAGGCCTGCCTTGTCGTAGACCGGACGAGCTGGACCCAGATCGGGTCGGTCCGTGACCTTTTCGATCATCTCGAGCAGCCGCGTGAACTGATTGATCGACCACTTTCCATCGGTGTCTGTCCGCTGGAGGGCCATGTCGATACGCGAGAGAAATACTCTGTTGTCATCCAACCGCCGACGCAGCGCTTGTTCTGCACGTGAGTTGAAATCGTCTCGGATCGTTGCCAACAGGTTGTTCACACTGTCGAGAACATGATGAGCCCGGTCCTTGATGGAAGCAAGATTGTCGCCGGTGACCTCGTCGAAGTGAGTGAAACAGAAGATCAGTTTCTCTGCGTTGCCCGAGGTCAGGATCGAGCGGACCGCGGCGGCGGGAGCTGCCTGCATCGGCTGGGCGGCATTGTCCACCAGCAGTACCGCATCGACGGTGTTGATGCGGTTCGCGACTGCTGTCGACAGGGACGCGGAGGACTTCGGGGTGTGACCCAACCCTTCGCCGTCGATGAGGACCAGACGAGGGATTTCTCCCTGCCACCAGGTGGGGTGGAACGGTCCTGCGACGCGGATTCCGTCGACCAGCGGGGTGAGAAGATGTCCGAACAGTGGTGCGTAGTTGGAGGAGAACCTGTTGACGGCGCGAAGGAACGCAGTCCGGTCGCTACTTTCCCACGTCCAGTTTTCCGGCCATCCGTGAACGTCTCGCTCGATCTGTCCGGTGGACAGGGCTGAGAACCGTTTTTCCATCTCCGCCAGCAGAGACGTGATGACCGCTTGGAACCTCTCGTCGGTGCGCAGCAGACGATCGAGTTCGTCGTCGAGGAGCTCGGTGACAACCTGCTCGTCTTCGGTCGTCGCGTCGAGTTCCTTGCGGATTGTCTCCGCATACGCGGTTACCAGCTCACGCAGCGTCCCGATCGCCTGATCGATCACCGCGTTCGTCTCCTCCAAGTCGATGGAGGGAAGGTACTCAGGGTCGGCATCGAAACTCGCGCTCTCCCCTTCTGCGTCGTCTGCGGAGTCGAATTCATCGAATTCATCGAACTCGTCGAACTGCTTCACGCTCTGTTCGTTCGCGGCGGGTTCGGTTCGTCGTCCCAGGATGTAGCTGAAACGGAACCGTTGTTGCTCGTGATCGAGTAGGCGATCGCGCACGTCTTTCTCAGCCGCGCCGTGCAGGATCGCCAGTGCTGCGCTGCAGCCGCAGTCTTCGAGATGTTTGACGACCTCACTGCGACCGAAGAAGGTGATGACCGCTTTGAAGTCCCCGTCGGCGAGGACGATCTCGGAGTCGGCCACTGTGGTCTTGGCTGTGGAGGTGGAGGGGAATCGGTCGTTGACGGGATCGGTTCCCAGCAACTGACGAACAACGGTGGTCTTGCCTGCCCCCGTCGTACCGAGCAGCAGGATCTGCCGGTAGTCGTCGTCCACCGTGGGCAAAGGGATGTAGCGCTCTCGAACTGTCCTGCTCTGTTCAACTGCTCCCATGAGGGGTTCTCCTTGTTTTCTACGTACAAAGCGTGTGGACCGGTGTCGGTCATGTCGCGGCGGCACATGCCCTCCCCTTCTCGCTGGTGGAGTGAGCAGAACCTGGTCAACGAGGTTCAGCAGGTAAAGCGGTTGTGCACCCGCCGATCTACCTGACGAATTCGGCCAAATCTCAGCGTGCGACGGTGATTGCGTGTGAGGCGAACGCCACCGAAAGCGAACTCAGAAGCTTCTTGTTCAGATTCGCCTGTCGTTGAGCGAGGTCGGCGGTGTGTTCCAGTTGCGTCATCATTGCGCCGATCTCTTGTTGTTCGGCCAGCGGCAATACCGGGACCTCGATCTTGTTGATCTGCACTGTAGACGGACCGACCGGATTGCTTGCTAGAGCTGGTCGGTTCGCCGATCGGATGCACGTTCGAATGAAACCGGGGTCGGCTACCTCCGGATCCACCCGAACCACATAGAAGTGCTGCGAAATGGTCCAGCCGGCTTCCTGATCAGTCAGGACGGTGCTGACAAGTTCGGTTCTCCCTGGTGTCAATGCTTGGGCCAGGATGTCTCCGGAGCGGGTTTCCACCCGACGCCGAATCGACACTCGGTCGACGAACTGCACCTCCGGTTCGACGCCGGCCCGTAAATCACGCACTACCCGCGGGGTCAGTACTCCGATCCGATCGGATCCAGACTCTCCGGACTTTCCGGACTCGCGAGAATCGATCACCGGAGCTCCCCGGATCACCTCGACTCCGGGATACGCCTCGAGGCGTTCGGCCCGCACTTCACGTTCGACCACGGCGAGAGGGACATCGAGCGGTAGGTCGCGTTCGGTGGGGATCCGCCGAAGCTCTTCTGCCAGAGCGTGGATCTCGTCGAGTTGCTGTTGCGGGTCGACGACGTTCTGCTTGGCGAGCCAGGTTTCCGGATCCAGGCCGGTTCCCGGTTCGAGCAGAGTCCTGACGGGGAGAACGATCTCGGTATCGCTGTCGGCGATAGTGCCTGACGAACGCCACCGTCGGTACTGTTCGACGACGGTAGCCGTCTCGATCTGCTTGCCTCGCCCGTGTGGTTCGGCGATGCACGCCAAGAACACGCGATCAGAGTCGACCGTGCTCCCCGGTGTTGCCAAAATCCACAGTGCAGAGGCAATCGCGGTGTAGGGGCGCATCATTCCGGCGGGAAGGGCGATGACCGCTTCGATTGCACCTCGCCGCAGCATTTCGTCGCGCCAGTCCTTGGTGCGCCCGCTTGCCGAGAGGTCTCGACGTGGAGTCAATACCAATGCTCGCCCCTGCGGCGCCAAGTGGGAGATCGCATGCTGGAGCCAGATGCCATTGTCACGTTGTGTCGGCCTTCCGAACACCCACCTAGGGTCTGCCAGATTCACATCGTTATCGATGTGGGTACCCCACGGCGGGTTGGTGACCACGATGTCGGCTTCGATCCCGTGGAACGGATCATCGGCTACGGAGTTACCGACGCGAAGTTGGAGGTCCTGGTGTCGCAGCACTGCCCGGCTGGTCGCCACGGCAAGCACCCCTGGATCGGTATCGACACCGAACAAAGTCGCCTGCGGCTGCGCTTTTCCTACCGCGATCAACAAATTCGCGTAGCCGACGGCCGGGTCGAGGACGACACCGGCGCCAGCGGGCAGCAGATCGACGAACAGATCGGTGATCGCCGAGGGCTCGGTGTAGCTGCCGAGAGCTCGGGGATCTATCGTCAGCAGTTCGTCGTACACCTCCGCCAACCCCTCTGCCGGCACGCTCGCGACGATATCGGCCACGGATTCGAGCACGACGTCCTCGACGATCATGCGGCCCGATCGGTCAACCAACTCCAACAAGCACCCCTGCAGATTCGTCTCTCTCGCACAGATGAGATCGATGACCTGTTCGGTTGTCCGGTCTCCGGCATTTTCGGTCAGTAGCCGGCTCAAGGAATCTGCGCCGATGTCGGAGAGGTCCAGTCCTGCCGCCGGGCCCTGCTCGATCGCGGCGCGGGAAGC
Organism: Rhodococcus sp. AQ5-07; assembly: GCF_009707305.1. Classification (NCBI taxonomy): domain Bacteria; kingdom Bacillati; phylum Actinomycetota; class Actinomycetes; order Mycobacteriales; family Nocardiaceae; genus Rhodococcus; species Rhodococcus sp. AQ5-07. The sequence goes on from NZ_CP046100.1 coordinate 4,338, forward strand.
AGTACGCAGTAGGTGATCGAGCACGATGGCCGAACATGCAATCTTGATTGCCGTACCGGGGGCGTAGCGGCCTTGGAGGTGCTGCATCAATCGCGACGCGATGGACCGATGACCTTGTGTCTCGGTCCGACGCAGCAGGATTCCGCGTCCGTTGTCGACGAGCCACTGCTCGATCTCCGTGCGGTCGAACAGTGGGCTGGCGGTATCCGCCGCTTCCTTGGGAGCAGGAAAATCACTGTGCCGTTTACGCCACTGGGTTACCGCGGCGCGGCTGACGCCCGCCATCTCCGCGATGTCCGACGCCCTGACGAGAGGGGTACTCATGCAACAACATCCTTGGTGGAGAGTGGGTGATCGAGAAGAGTCACGTCGTGCGCGGAGAGGCGAAGTGCTCGCGAGAGGTTTCGGGTTCGACTGACCACGTGGGTGCGCATACCGGCAGCGGCCAGGGTGGACAGGTCCTGGGCGAAGATGCCGTCTCCGGACCCGAGGTAAATCGTGGTGAAGCGGCCGGCGAGGTCTTCGGTGGCAATCACCTCGCGCAGAGCTTCGTCGGCGCCGTTCACTCCTGATCTCGGTGGCAGCAGTCGCGCCGACCTCCAGGCCAAACCCGAGGCGAGGGCGTTGTGATGCGAGGCCGCCACGATGATGTGGTCATCGACGGCGGCACTGACGGCGGCAATGTAACGACGCATCGTCAACGCAGCGCCGATGCCGCGGACATCCGCTGCGTTGCACAGATTTTCCATGTCGAGCAGATGCACCACACGTTCTCCGGCGGCGCGTGCCGGGGCCATCTCCACCGGCCGGTCCAGAAGTCGAACCGGGGCCTTGGCTTCCATCAAGCGCACACCACTGCTGCAAGCGTTCATCTCAGATCCTCCTGGCCGACGGGTCCTCGTACTGCTGATGACGCTAGTACACACCCATCCTCAATGCAAGCGTTAACTCGGTTAACGCACTTAACTAAAGTCAATTTCGAAATGTGTCACTACACTGCCGATCCAAGAATTAACTTAACTAGCAGGCCAGGAAGAAGACGCTGCACCTACACCCGGGCAATAATGCAGGGCTTGAACCTCACTGAACCGCATCCCGGACCTGCCACTCGTTCCCGGCGAACATGAGATCTGTTAACACCAGGGCATCGACCGCGAGAACACTCCAGCCACTCGGCTGGGCACCAGTTGCCTCACTGGCTCCACTTGGCAGGTACAAAATGCGAAACAGGCCACCACTTCCGACCAATCGGCAAGAGATGGAGTCCTTGCAGATCAGGACCGCCGATGGTGCCGCGGCCAGAGTCAGTGTGGCGACCTGTTGCTCGTCGCGGTATCGACGCTAGCTGCTAGGTCTGACAGTGATGGTGGATGTTGTCGGTTCCCGAATATTGCCCCGGTAGTGAATCCGGCAGCCGGTCAGGCGTGCGCCGCAGCCTACCGACGTGATCTCGTATGCAACCCACTCAGGTGTGGTCCGGGCATCGCAGCTCAGGCAGTACGGTCCAGCCGCTCGCGGTGAGCCACTCCTGCACCGGATCCGGCAGGGTGCCACTGCGTGCGGACTGTGCGAAATCGCCTGCGAGGATTGGTCCGTCACCGCACACCGTGCAGGCGACATCGAACGCCGGCGGCCCCGGCTCGCACTGATGGCAATGCGATCGGGCGAGCACCGCAGCTGAATCGGCCGGATTGTCGGTATGAGGATGCAACCAGATCACCGCCAGGTCGCCGCGTTGATGGGCCGCTTCGGCTCTGGTGCTCGGCTCGTACCCACAGGACGGGCAGATCCGCGACATTCGCGCCGCCGCAACAGGGACCACAGCCACCGTACTCACCGGATCAGTCGACACATTCGCCGCCGGTGCGCGCTTGTTCAGATGCCCGTAGACAGTAGTGCGGGGAACGTTCAACATCGCCGCGATCTGCGCGACCGTCTTCTCCCCCGCGTCGTAGAGCTGCTGGGCGAGCACGATCTGATCGCCAGACAGTTTCGACGGACGGCCGCCGGTACGGCCTCGGGCGCGCGCTGCGGCCAATCCGTCGCGGGTGTTGGCAACGATCAGCTCACGTTGGAGTTCGGCGAGGACGGAGAGCATCCCGAACATCGCTCGCCCTTCCGCAGTGCCAGTGTCGATGCCCTGCTCGAGAACCTTCAAGCCGATCCCCCGCTCGCGCAACTCTGCACCGAGGGTGATCAGATGCAACACCGAACGCCCCAACCGATCCAGCCGGGTTATCACCAACGTGTCACCGTCCCGCATCCGAGTCAGCACCGTATCGAGTTGCGGCCGTGAAGCTTTCGCGCCGCCCGCGTGGTCGGTGTGGATGTTTGCGGCGTCGATCCCCGCTCGCGTCAGGGCATCGATCTGATGGGCAGGATTCTGGTCTGCGGTCGAGACCCGCACGTAACCGAACAGCATGTGTCGAAAACTACGCCTGTTTGAGGTTTTCGACAGAAGTTACAGCGCACGCTCCCTCGAAAAACTCCCGGCTCCGAACGAACGCGGTGACACCGCCGTACGATGGCCGTTCCTGTCAAGCTGCACCGGAAGCCATCACCTCAGGCTGCAGCACTGCACCCGAATCGACCCGATCCGAGCACCGGTTCGTTCCAGCAGACCGGCGAATGCAGGTTGGCCGCAATCCGAATCCACATCGAAACCACCCGGCCAGCGGGCATTTCATCGCCTTCCTGCTTTGTCGGACTGCATGTCTCCACCGCACTACCTATCGATGCTCTGTAGCGAGTCTGTCGTGGCCGGGCATGCAAGGATGGGAAACGAGATCGGGACTTCGATGTGAAACCCCGATCAATTGTGTAGGGAGTATCGGTATGGCACAGGGCATCGTGAAGTGGTTCAACGGCGAAAAGGGCTTTGGTTTCATCGCTCCCGACGACGGAACACCGGACGTGTTCGTTCATTACTCTGAAATCTCGGGCAACGGCTACAAGTCGCTCGACGAGAACCAGCGTGTGGAGTTCGAGGTTGGCCAGGGCCAGAAGGGTCCTCAAGCAACCAATGTGCGCGCTGTCTAATCAGTGACACAAGAAGAGGGCCGCACCCGCAAGGGTGCGGCCCTCTTCTGCATAGCGGAGGCCCTGTCGGTACGGCCAAGCTAACCGACTGTCCGTCGTCGAAAACCTCACGATACACAGCGACCTGACATAGTTTTCCGACACGAATTTATCGACGGTTCCGAACCGCACAAACTCTATTTTCAACTACGGTGGCAGATTCAGGTTCCTTTGCACTCAGCGATCCCCGTCGTCGACAAGCGCAAGCGCTGCGACAATCGGGTACGACCGGCACTGATTGAGATTGCTGTTTGCACAGTGAATTTCATCTGGATCCACCGTCGACAGTCACGTGGGACGGGAATCGACGTGCCGGACCGTGGCAGGTTACGACCGGAAGTCCGGGCGGCGCGGCGGCGCAGCGCCTACCCGGGATAACGACTGTCGCGCGTTGCCCGGCGGTATGCCCACGCATATTCGGATTCGATGTTCGGGTGTGCTTGGCCCAGGTCCTGGCGCCGAGTAGCGGTTCAACCGACGGAGGGGTCAGAGAGGTGATGTCGTGTCAGTGACCAGCGCAACCGAAAGTTCCGATCGGTGTCACCATTCTTTTCGAGAAACGTAATTTTGGGACCAAAGAGGTATTTGTCGCATCGCGATGGTAGAACTAATCGAATTTTAAACCGCAAGGGAGCTGCGAGCGAACTCTGCGAACAAATAAGAAGAAGGACACATGAATCCCGACCCGAACAACCCAGCTAACAGCAGCGACCCACAAAAAGCGCCGCAGCAGCCGTACGGACAACAACCCCCTCAGTACGGGATGCCGCAGCAGCCATACGGACAACAACCCCCGCACTACGGGATGCCGCAGCAGCCATACGGGCAGCCGCCGCAACCGCCAAAGAAGAAGCGATGGGGTTTGTGGATCATCCTGGCGATCGTTGCTTTGTTGTTCGCGGGTTGCGTGGCCGCAGTCGCTGGTGGGGGTGACGAGCCAGCGACAGTAGTGGATAACAACGGATCAAGTTCTGCGGATTCCGACAGCGCAGCCAGCCTGGATTTCCCAGGAAAGACGAGCAAGGACACCGGCGCCGACGCGGGAGCTACCGTCGATAAAAAGGGCGTTCAAATCACTGCTGCGCCTCTGGAGTCGGCAGAGCGTTCATACGGTGGTTCTCTTCTGTGCACGAACGTCACCGTCGTCAACGGCACTGACAAGCAGCAACGTTTCAATGGTTACTTGGATTGGAAATTGCAGGATCCTAACGGTGTCTCGAAAGACGCGACGTTCGTCTCCGACCGCTCCACGCTGGAATCGGGTGAGTTGGCTCCCGGAGGTCGGGTCGCGGGAGACGTTTGTTTCGACGATCCGGCAGCCTCCGGACAGTACGTAGTGCTCATGGAAACACTGCTCTCCTTCGACAGCTCACGCATCGGGTGGATCAACCAGATCTGAACGCCCCGATACAACCCTGGGGCAGGCGAGCGTTTGTTGACGCTCACCTGCCCCAGCCCGATAAGTATGCAAGCCACGCCGTGACCGTGGCCCTGACCCTGGCCGGACAAGGTCCCTCCGTACACATGGTCGGGAACCCACCACAGCAACCTCAGCGAATACGAGCTCCGGCGACGCAACATCGCCAGCCCACTCGCCGACGTTCGAGGACCCGAGGGGCGCAGCCGCATTGGCCCCGACGAATTACCAGGTGCGGTCCGGGTACCGCAGCTCAGGCAATACAGTCCATCCACTCGCGGTGAGCCACTGCTGCACCGGACGTGGCAGGGTGCCATTCCGTGCGGTGTGCGCGAAATCGCCCGGCGGACGGAACCATCCGACGGTGCCATCACCTACATCGCCAGGGTGCTTTCCACCGGAAAGCACCACACCAACAGAAAGCGGACATCGATGAACGAGACGTCCTCGCGGGCTCACCTACGTCGCAGCGATCACGCGGGACGGGGCCCTCGAAGTCGACGGGAAACGCTACGGGCCGTCCTCGGCGCCGTTGACGGACATGATGGGCCGGCATCGGCACGGTTGGAGGGACTGTCAACTGGCCGATGGGCGGCAACTTCGACAGCTGCGGCGGCAAGCGTACGCAGAAATGTCTAGTTGACACCCGTCCTAGCTCTGCCACCACACGCCGACTCGTCCACAGAATGAAGCGATCGCAATGACAATGAAAAAGTCCTGGCTAGCAGCGCCAATCCTTCTTCTCGCGCTCAGTGCGTGCAGCGACCAAGGCTCGTCTACCGAACCTGTCCCGTATGAGAGAGCAACTGCGACCGCCACGACGCCGAGCTCGTCAGGGACGCCCACACCGGTCTCCAGTGCCACGATTGTGGAACCCACGACGGACACCATCGTCGAACCGCCCACCGCTGAGGCAACATTCATCGACACGCCAACGCCGGCGGTGGCCAAGCACATCGACTACTGCACCTCGCCCGGTCCGAACACCGCGTTCACGGACGGAACCTACGGTTGGACGGACGAATGCGCCGGCCCCGCAGCCATGAACCGAGTCAGCGAAATCACCGCCAACGGAGGATCTTGCGACGGAACCACGTGCACCAACTCACTCGGAATGACCTTCACCGACCCTCGGGCCGAAGCCGGAATGACCGATGCACCGCCAACAGCTGGCACTCCACGGACCACGACAAGCACGCCCACAGTAACGAATCCGCCGAACCATCCCCAGGTCCTGTGGTCGAATTGCCTACAACAAGGCAACACCCCGGAACAATGCCGCGAAATACTCGACAACTGATGCCACGCCTAGAGAAAGTCCATTCTCGACAGGAAGTTGCATTTCTCTTGCCACAGACATGGCATTTCACGCGGGCCGCGGCCGGTGCTGACACGAGTAGCCGACAAGTCGGTGTCGACGCGGGCGCCGCCGACTAGGCACCCGGCGCAAGTCGCTATGTCTCAATACCTGAAGCGTTTCGTTGGTCGCCGCATCGCACACTATTGAGACGAGAGTTTTGGTACGCACTTCTGAGACGCGTTGAGCTGGGGCAACGCCTGATTTGTGACTTTCGGGTGAATGTGGCGTGGTTTTCGATGCCTGATTTGGCATGCTTTCAGGTTTGTCGATTTTCTCCTCAAGTTCTCCAAGGGAATTTTGGATACCAGTGAGCGGAGTCGATGGGTCAGGCGTAGAGGGCGCTGATTTTGGTCTTGTGAGCTTCGTGAATGATGTTGCGCTTGAGCTTGAGCGTCGGCGTCAATTCACCGGTCTCCTGGGTGAAGTCGACCTCGAGGATCGTGTACTTCTTGATCTGCTCGGGGTTGGAGACCTTCTTGTTGGCGTCGGCAACGGCCGAGTCGATCTCGGCGATCAGGTCGGCGTTCTTCACCAGATCGGCAATCGGGGTGCCGGCGGGCAGTCCGTTGCGCTCGACCCAACCGGGCAGAGTCTCCGGATCGAGGGTGATCAGTGCACCGATGAACGGCTGACCGTCGCCGACGACGAGGCACTGGCTGATCAGAGCATGCGCGCGCAGGGAATCCTCGAGGCCTGCCGGTGCGACGTTCTTGCCTCCGGCCGTGACGATGATTTCCTTCTTGCGCCCGGTGATGGAGACGTAGCCCTCGTTGTCGATCGAGCCGAGGTCGCCGGTGTGGAACCAGCCGTCGACGATCGATTCGGCCGTCGCCTTGTCGTTGTGCCAGTAGCCGGCGAAGACGACCGGGCCCTGCAGGAGGAGTTCGCCGTCCTCGGCGATCCGTGCGGCGTGGCCGTTGATCGGCTTGCCGACGGTGCCGACGCGCTGCGCGCTCGAGGTGTTGACGGTGATTGCGGCGCTGGTCTCGGTGAGTCCGTAGCCCTCGTAGATCGGGATGCCGACGCCGCGGAAGTAGTGGCCGAGGCGCGCGCCGAGGGCTGCGCCACCGGAGACTGCACGCTCGCACTCGCCGCCCAGAGCTGCGCGCAACTTCGAGTAGACGAGCTTGTCGAATACCGCGTGCTTGAGCTTGAGTGCCAGTCCGGGGCCACCCTTTTCGAGGGATTCGCTGTATTCGATGGCAGTGGCGGCAGCTTTGTCGAAGATGCTGCCCTTACCGCCGTCGACTGCCTTCTGGCGAGCCGAGTTGTACACCTTCTCGAACACGCGCGGTACCGAGAGGATGAAGTTGGGCTTGAAACCGGCGAACTGCTCGAGGAGCGTCGTCAGGTCCGACGTGTGGGCGACGGTGACCTTGGCGTCGAAAGCGCCGTAGGAGATCGCTCGTGCGAATGCGTGGGCGAGCGGCAGGAACATCAGCGTCTTCTTGCCGGGGACCATCGACTCCGGCATCGCCAGGCGGCAGGCGTTGGACTCGGCGTGGAGGTTGGAGTGCGTCAGCTGGACGCCCTTGGGGCGTCCTGTGGTTCCGGAGGTGTAGATCAGGGTCGCGGGCGAGGCTGCGGTGACCTGGTGACGACGGGTGTGCAGTTCTTCGTCGGTGATTGCCGAACCGCGACTGGACAGCTCGTCGATAGCACCTGACTCGATGACGAGAACCTCGCGGAGGGCTTCTGCGCCGTCGGTGACTTCCTTGTGAGTCTCCGCGTGCTTGGCCGTTTCGACGACCAGAAGTGTTGTCGCGGAATCCTCGAGGATCCACTGCGCCTGGTCGGGGGAGGAGGTCTCGTAGATCGCGACGGTGCATCCTCCGGCAGTCCAGATGGCGTAGTCGAGAACGACCCACTCGTAGCGAGTTGCTGACAGGATAGCGACGCGGTCGCCGAGCTCGACGCCTGACGCGATCAGGCCCTTGGCAACTGCGGAGACCTGCTTCGCGAATTCAGCTGCAGTGACGTCGACCCATCCGCCGTTCGACGGCCTCGTGAACGGTACGAATGTGGGGTCTTCTTCGGCGTGACGGAACACGGAGTCGGCCGTGGAAATGTTTCCAGGAATTGAGAACGACTGTGGAACTGAGAACTCGCGCACTATTGACCCCTTCAGTGACAGCTCTGTGGCCGCTTCGGTAAATGAAAACCCCCGTTCTTCTTGGAATCGGGGATGGTGTCTGCCACATGAAACGCCTTGAAGAGTTCGGACACTTCTGGGCATATTCAGGTGTTCGAGCACTCAGTTCACATGGATTCGACTCAGTTCGCGCGGTCGGGCTCCGACGCCTTCAGCATGTCGTGACGCTCGACGACTTTGATGCGCTCACGGCCTTCGGGCTCGCCCAGGCTGCGCTCGTGCGCGTCGAGGCGGTACCAGCCCTGCCAAGTCGTGTACGGCACCTGCTTGCCTTCGAGGAACTCGATGACGGCGTTCTCGTCGGGGTTCGCGGCGCCGGCGAAGCCGACGGAATCCTCGAGAAGATTCGCGACGGTTTCGTTGGCGTCACCCTTGGTGTGGCCGATGAGGCCGACGGGGCCGCGCTTGATCCAGCCGGTGACGTAGGTGGCCGGCATGAACCGGGCTGCGCCTTCGGCGTTGTCGTCGGCGACGACGCGTCCGGCGTCGTTGGGGACGGTGCCTGCCTGGTCGTCGAACGGCAGCTGCGTGACGTTCTGTGAGAGGTAGCCGACGGCGCGGTACACGGCCTGGACATCCCAGTCCTTGTACGTGCCGGTGCGCTTGACGTTGCCGGTGCCGTCGAGCTGAGTGCGCTCGGTGCGCAGGCCGACGACCTTGCCGTCTTCGCCGAGGATCTCGGTGGGAGATTCGAAGAAGTGCAGGAACAGCTTGTGGGGACGGGCGCCGACGTCGCGAATTGCCCAGTCCTGCAGCGTATTCGCAACCATGTCGACCTGCTTGGAGTTGCGGCGAGCCTGCTCGGAACCTTCGTCGTAGTCGATGTCCTCGGGGTCGACGATGACCTCGATGGTCGGCGAGTGGTCGAGTTCGCGCAGTTCGAGAGGCGTGAACTTGGCCTGGGCCGGGCCGCGTCGTCCGAAGACGTGAACCTCGAGGGCCTTGTTGTTCTTGAGGCCCTCGTAGACGTTGGCGGGGATCTCGGTGGGCAGCAGTTCGTCGCCGGTCTTGGCGAGGACGCGGGCGATGTCGAGCGCAACGTTGCCCACGCCGAGGACGGCGACCTTCTCGGCTTCGAGCGGCCACGTACGCGGTACGTCGGGGTGGCCGTCATACCAGGAGACGAAGTCGGCCGCGCCGTAGCTGCCGTCGAGTTCGATACCCGGAATGCCCAGCGCACGGTCGGCGTTGGCGCCGGTGGAGAAGATGACCGCGTCGTAGAACGACTGCAGGTCGTCGAGGGTGATGTCGGTGCCGTAGTCGATGTTGCCGAGCAGGCGTACCTGAGGCTTGTCGAGCACCTTGTGCAGGGCGGTGATGATGCCCTTGATGCGCGGATGATCGGGCGCGACGCCGTAGCGAATCAGGCCGAAGGGCGCGGGCATGCGCTCGAAGAGGTCGATGCTGACGCCGCGGCCGGAGACTGCGGTGTCGGATTTCATGAGGGCGTCGGCGGCGTAGATGCCGGCGGGGCCGGCGCCGACGATCGCGACCCGGAGTGGGCGTGGAACATTGTCCTCGGGCGACATCGGTGTCGCGGAAATGGAAGCTTCGGTGGTCATGAAGATCTTCTGTGCCTTCTGTCGTTGACTGAGATGAAGTGCTGTCATGTCGACTCCGGAAGAATCGGAGCGACGACCGAGACGAAGGGCCCGCGCATCGCGGGCACTCTGGCTCAGCTGTGACGAGCCCGCTCTTCGTAGGCCCGCCTGGCTGCGGTGTCGACGTCTTCGAGAAACACTCTGTCTGTGTGAAGCGCTCGGGTGAGCGCTTCGCTGACCTGGCGAGGGAAGAACTTCTGACTGGCGGCGAGGGCGCCGACGAGCTTGGTCACCCGTACCTTCGGCTTGGGGCGTTCGATCAATGCCACGACGGCACGTGCGATGTCTTCCGGTTCGGCGTTCTTGAGTCCGGGAAGCCCCTTGGTACCCGCCGTCAACTCGGTGTTGACGAAGGATGGCAGTACCGCGGAAAACTCGATTCCCGTGCCGCGGTGCTCCACCCGCGCGGCGTCGGTGAAACCGACGACGGCATATTTGCTGGCGCAGTAGGTGGCCAGTCCGGGCGTGTAGATTTCGCCGGCGAGTGAGGCGATGTTGACCACGTGTCCGCGGCCGCGCGGCAGCATTCGCCGAACAGCGAGTTTGGAGCCGGTGATCACCCCGAGGACGTTGATATCGAGGATCCGGCGGGTGACCGCGTCGGGTTCGTCCGCAATCCGGCCGGCGGGCATGATGCCGGCGTTGTTGACGAGCACGTCGATAGGCCCGAGGGTTGCTTCCACGTCGTCGAGGAAGGCCTCGAAGGATTCGGTGTCGGTCACGTCGAGCTTGCAGTAGCTGGTCAGGCCGAGTTGGGTCGCGGCCTGCTTGAGTTTGGCCTCGTCGATGTCCCCGATTGCCACCTTCGCGCCGAGTCTGGTCAACGCGGTCGCGGTCGCGAACCCGATTCCGCGGGCACCGCCGGTGATCGCGATGACGCGACCGTGCAGAGATTGTGTCATTTTCCTTGTGTCCTTCAGTCGTCGTTACAGGGAGTTCGAGCGGCTTGATCCGGACAGTCGGCGGCGCGGGTCACGCGCGACGAGGGCGCGCAGCAGCCGGCCGACGAAAAGACCCCGGAAGGGGGTGTACGGATACCAGAGCAATTCCCGCTTCATCACGGGTCCGCGCGGCATCGTGATCGCCTGCTGCCGGGTGTACTTGCGGATTCCGTATTCACCCCCGAATCGTGCGCCGAGACCGGATTGCTTCCAGCCTCCGTGCGGTAGCCCCAGCGCGAACAGATTGGAGAAGGCGTCGTTGATGTTCACCGCGCCGGCGTCGAGTCGGCGGGCGATCTCCTCGCCGCGGGTTCTGTTCCCGCACCACACCGTCGCAGACAGGCCGTACTCGGAATCGTTGGCCAAACGTACGGCTTCGTCGGCGTCGGCGACCTTGACCACGGGGATGGTGGGCCCGAAGGTCTCTTCCCGGATGCAGGCCATCGAATGGTTTACGTCGACGAGGACAGTCGGCTCGAAGAAGGTGCCGGTGCTCCCGGCTTTGCCTCCGGTCAGGGCCGTGGCGCCGCTGTCCACAGCGTCGGCGACGTGCCGGGCAACGAGGTCACGTTGCGCCTCGGTGGCCAGCGCGCCGACATCGGTGCGATATCCGTCGTCGTCGGTGCCCTGTCGGAGCGAGCCGACGAGTGCCACCAGTCGCGCGACGAACTCGTCGTGGACGGGGGCCTCGACGTAGACGCGTTCGATCGACACACACACTTGTCCGGCATTGAACAGGCCGCCCCAGGCGATTCCGGCTACCGCGCGGTCCAGGTCGGCATCCGCCAACACGATCGCCGGATCTTTGCCGCCCAGTTCGAGACTGCACGGCACCAGTCGCTCGGCAGCCCGCACCGCGATCGCTCGACCGGTTGATGTGGAACCGGTGAACTGCACGAAGTCCACTGAATCTACTACCGCTGCACCGGTGTTGCCGCGGCCGGTGAGGACCGAGAAAACAGGGGGTGCGCCGATGTCCGACCATCCCCGTGCGAGTTCGACGGCTGCCAACGGCGTCACCTCGGACGGTTTGAGCAGAACCGCCGCGCCGGCGAGCAGAGCCGGGATGATGTCCATCGCCGGCATCGCGAGCGGGAAGTTCCACGGAGTGATCACACCGACTACCGGGTAGGGGCGGACAGTTTTGATCAGTCGCTTGGTCATCGAGAGCGGTCCGTGGGGTTTCACACGCTCGTCGGCGAGAAACGTGCCGGCATTGTCAGCGAAGTAGTTGATCAGATCGCACGCGAGCGCGGGCTCGATGGCTGCTTCGGCGCGCGGTTTGCCGGTCTCGGACTGCAGTACGTCGATGAGATGGCGCTCGTTGTCGAGGAGCCAGTCCCGCAGCTTCCGTAGCCACTTGGCCCGACCTTTCGGCCCCAGCGCTTCCCACTCGACTTGGTGAGCGCGCAGACCTCGGACGGTCTCGGTCACTGTCTCGGAACTATTGTCCGGTACGCGCGCGACGAGGCGTCCGTCCGCGGGGCAGTGCACATCGATATCGTCATAGCCCGTCTCCGCCTTGCTTCCGGATCTCATATGAACCCCGCCTTCTATGATGTGCGCCACGTCTTATTAGAATTACACAAGCAAACTGAAGTTTTCTTGGCGAAATAGGCCAAGGAAATTGGTCATTCTTGTACTTTGAGTCCAAATGCGAAAGAGGTGCTGACGTGTCCGCTGACGACATGGTGATGACCTGGCTCCGGGAATTCGCTGCGGAGGCGCTGGTGCCCGGCACCCTCGATGGCCTTGTCGCGCGCTTCGACGCAGCAATAGTGGCGGAGGTCCCCGAAGTTTCCGCGGACCGGGAGTTGCGGCGGGACCTCGATGCCAGCACCCGCGGCCAAGGGCGTGCGCTGTTGATCTGGCTCACCGACGACTCCGCCGAGGTGGACCTGCCGCTCGCAGCTCATGATCTCGCGCGCACGATCGCCCGACGAGGTCTGCATCTGAGGGTCTTGATGCAGATCTACCGAGTCGGCCAGAAGGCGCTGCTGAGGTTCGCCGCGGAAACGGCAAGTGAGCGCATCACCGACCCCGTACTGGAACCGAAGGTATTGATACGGCTCCTGGAGCGGGCGAATCACTGGCTCAACGTGTCGTTGGAGATACTCACCGATACCTACAGTGAGGAACGAGAGCGCGGATTGAGCGGCGCGTTCGCACGGCAGGCGGAAACCGTGCAGGCGATCATCCGAGGTGAGATCGTCGATGCCGCGGCGGCATCGAACCGTTTGAATTACCCGTTGATCAGGCATAACACGGCACTGGTGCTGTGGTTCGACAACGTGCCGTCAGAGCAGACCGAGGACGTGATCGGCGTCCTGAATTCCGTTGTCCGCGCGGTCGCGGCCACGATCGGGGCTCGCCAGCTACTGACTCTGCCGTCGGGATCGCGAGGGCTCTGGGCATGGCTGTCGATGGACGTCGAGTCGGATCTCGCCGCAGTGGACATCGGTGCGGATATCCCGGCCGGGATATCGATCGCGATGGGCAACCCAGGCAAGGGAATTCGAGGATTTCGGCAAAGTCACACCGAAGCTGTTTCCGCTCAACATATTTCGGAACATCAGGAGGTTGCGGCTCGTCCGATTTTGTATGCAGACGTCGAAATTATCCACCTACTCGACGGCCACCCCGACGCGGCGAGGGCACTGGTTTCGCGTGAACTACGCGGCCTCGACGGTACCGATGCAGCCTCCACCCAGTTGCGCCGCACTCTGCGCACCTACCTGAATGTGAACCGCAGCCCGGACGCGGCAGCTCGCGCTCTCGGCGTGCACAAGAACACCGTGCGGTACCGCATCCAGCGCGCCGAGGAGATGCTCGGACACCCCATCGGGGCCAACCGGCTCAAACTCGAACTTGCGCTCGAATACGCCGACACCTACGGTCCGGCCATCCACGAGTGACACTCTTCAGCTGGCCGATGCCCTGCAGGGGTGTGGTTGGAGCCCTCGCTACCCGTTCGATCGTGAACTCCCGCACCCGACTCCTTACCGGTGGGCGGTGGAGGTGAATTGATATGTTGCCGCATCGACTATCTCGTCAGGGGTGATGGCGATCTCGTCGTTCAACCATGCGGTGACCAACTCGGCCAAGCCGCCCACAAACAGCAATCCGTTGATTTCGCCCTGGTGTGGTGGCCATGCCCGGTCGCCGTACATGCGGGTGGCTTCGTCGGCCACCATCTGAGCAAAGCCCCGCAGCGCTGCACGTCGGTGGGTGCGCAGAGGTTCGAACGCGGCGGATTCGATCATCGCAACACGTCCCTTGCGTGGATCGTCGGTCAAGATGGTGACGAACGAGGCGATGGCATTTCGTACGCGCTGCTCGAGCGTCCCGCCGCTCGCCCGAAGTGCATCCAGTCCGGCTTCGCGGACTTCGTCGGCGATTCCGTCCAGGACCTTCTGCAGGAGTTCGTCTCTGCTGGTGAAACTTTCGTAGAAGTACCGCTCGGTCAACTTGGCGTGCGCGCAGATGGCGGTCATGGTGGCGCCGCTCTTGCCTGTGGCAGCAAAGACTTCCAATGCGGCTTCGAGCAAGGTTTCATGCCGCAGTGCTGCACGCTGGTCGCCACTCAGGCCCGCGTATCGACGTGGCGTAGGAGAAGTCATAGGTCGATATTGACAGATCCGATCGCTGTGACGCAGACTACCCATATCTGACAGGATGCACTGTCAGATCAATGCGGAAGTCGAGGTTCATCCATGTCCAAGATCCTGGCCGATCCACCAGCACAGTCGCAGTTACTCCCGATCTCGGGCCGATCGGGGCTCCCCGGTGTCGGGCACGCACTCGAATACATCCGCGATCCCCTCGCCTTGATGCAAAAGCACTGGGACCGCTACGGCGAGGTCTCCTGGTTCTCGATGATCGGGCGACGTTGGGTCGCGGTCCTCGGACCCGACGCATGCCAAGAAGTGCTGCAGAACAAAGATCGAGCATTCGTCAACGGCGACGGCTGGTCGGTCCTGATCGGCCCCTTCTTCCACGGCGGTCTCATGCTTCTCGACTCGGAAGAACATCTACGACACCGCCGGATCATGCAGCAGGCATTCACCCGATCACGCCTGGAAAAAACAGTCGACGTTCTCAACCCGGCGATCGCCTCGGCGCTCGACGCCTGGACTCCCACCGACGGATTCCGCGCCTACACCGCACTCAAATCACTCACCCTCGATCTCGCCACCGACATCTTCATGGGAGGCGCGGAAGGATCCACTGAGAGCGAAATCGACTCGGTGAAAAAAGCTTTCGTCGATTGTGTACAGGCAGCCACCTCAGTCGTGCGCTACAACGTCCCAGGAACCAGGTGGAAGCGAGGACTCGACGGACGCCGGGTCCTGGAAGACTTCTTCCGGCAGTACCTACCGGCACGCCGATCACACGAAACCGATGACCTGTTCTCCGTGCTCTGCCACATCGAATCCGAAGCAGGACAACGCTTCAGCGACGACGAAGTCGTCGACCACATGATCTTCCTCCTGATGGCCGCGCACGACACCTCCACCATCACCATCTCCACGATGATGCAATACCTGGGCCAACACCCACAGTGGCAGGACAGATGCCGGGCAGAGTCCCTCGCGTTGGGAACAGCGTCACCGAGCTACGCCGATCTCGACGGACTCGTCAGCCTCGATCTGGTCATGAAAGAATGTCTCCGGATCGTCTCTCCGGTGCCGGTCATGGCGCGCCGCGCGGTCCGCGACACCCAGGTCCAGGGACATTTCGTGCCGGCAGGAACGTACGCGGCGGTGGTGCCGCATTTCACGCACCACATGTCGCAGTACTGGCCCGAACCAGAACGCTTCGATCCCGAGCGCTTCGCGGAGCACCGACGCGAAGACAAGGTGCACCGATACGCGTGGGAGCCGTTCGGTGGTGGTGTGCACAAATGCCTCGGCATGCACTTCGCCGGCGCCGAGATCAAAGCGATCATGCATCATCTCCTTCTGCGCTTCGACTGGCGCGTCGACGCCGACTACGTCGCCCCGCTCAACTTCACGTCCCTGCCGTTCCCCTCCGACGGACAACCGGTCGATCTGCGTTTCCTCGAGCAGTGAGGATACGCCAGAAAGCTTGCTCTACAGGCGAATGCAGTCACCGCTCCTGATCGCTCACATCATCGACTAATGCTCTGACGAGTTCGTACCGTCCTACGACAGTACGAACGGACGCAACGAAATTCAGTTCTCCCACAAAACATCGACGCAGTAGGAGTTGGCGTGGAACGTACCCTGTTCGAACCGGAACATGATCTTTTCCGGGAGTCCTTCCAGAAGTTCTTGGCACAGCACGTCGCGCCCTTCCACGACAAGTGGGAAGAGCAGAACATTGTCGATCGCGACGTCTGGGTGGAAGCCGGCAAGCAAGGTTTCCTGGGAATGGCCGTTCCCGAGGAATTCGGCGGCGGCGGCGTCAAAGACTTTCGATACAACGTCGTCATCACCGAGGAAGCGACCAAGGCTGGTTACAGCGGTATCGGTTTCATGCTCCACAACGACGTCGTGGCGCCCTATCTGGTCGATCTGTGTAACGACGAGCAGAAACAGCGTTGGCTGTCGGGATTCACCTCGGGAGAACTGATCTCTGCGATCGCCATGACAGAACCCGGAACCGGTAGCGACCTACAGGGCATCAAGACCAGAGCCGTCCGCGACGGCGATGACTGGATTCTCAACGGGTCCAAGACGTTCATCACCAACGGCATCAACGCCGACATCGTCATCGTCGTTGCGTGCACTGATCCCGACATCGGAGCGCAAGGCTTCAGCCTCTTCGTTGTCGAGCGCGGAATGCCAGGCTTCGAACGAGGGCGCAACCTCGACAAGATCGGGTTAAAGGCACAAGACACCGCAGAACTGAGCTTCACCGACGTCCGAGTCCCCGCATCCAACATGCTCGGCGAGGAGGGAATGGGCTTCCTCTACCTGATGAAGAACCTTCCCCAGGAGAGGCTTTCCATCGCCGTGGTCGCTGCTGCAGTCATGGAATCCGTTCTGGAAAGCACGATCCAGTACTGCCGCGAGCGCAAGGCCTTCGGCAGGTCGATCGGTAGCTTCCAGAACACCCGATTCGTACTGGCGGAAGAGACCACGAAGACTACGGCCGTCCGCGTTCTCGTGGACAAGTTCATCGAGCAACTCAATGCCGAGAAGTTGACCGTGCAAGAAGCCGCCATGGCTAAGTGGTGGACCACCGAAGCCCAGGTCAAACTGATCGACCGATGCCTCCAACTCCACGGCGGCTACGGCTACATGAAGGAATACCCGATCGCTAAGGCATACATGGATTCTCGCGTCCAGACCATCTACGGCGGCACCACCGAGATCATGAAGGAGATCATCGGGCGATCCTTGAACCTTTGATCGAGTCCGTAATCAAGACCTGGAGTGGAACTGTCGGCGGGCTGAATTTTCGATGTAGAAATCTTTTCTTGTGACAAATTGAGCATCTACCGAAGCAATAGCCCCTGGGGCATTCACGATGGCGAGGGTCACGGTGCGTCAGATCGGAAGAATAGCCCTCTGAAATGCGGAGATCGAACTCCCGAAGGCTGCAATCCGGAGCATTGAGAGGAATCGTCATCCTCACTAAGTCCTCAGACGCTAACCGATCGTGTCGCACGTTGAAACCATGACGTTGTAGACCGTGGGGTCACCGTCTGACTGCGGCCTGCCCGAGTCTCCGACTCCGTGAAGGAAACCGTTAGTGTGGTTCGCCCCCGGCAAGCTCATGGCAGCTTTTCTCGCTCAGTGCTGACCGCCTAGCCGAAATTCAGGGAACACTCGTGGAAGGCGAGGAGTCCGAGGCCGGGCATTCCGATTACGGCGACGTGTCCGCCGTCGGCGGTGATGGTAGCGAGTAGTCCGATGAGGATCGATGCTGCGCCGTCGACACTGACCACGGTTCCTCGGGCCAACCCACCGCGTGGGAGCAGATCACCTATCGGCTCCGGAACGGGAAGCATCCGGAGGGTTGATTGCGCGGTGGCCACGATCGGAGTCGGCTCGCGCTCGCCGACGGGTTTGAGCATCACCGACGGCGTAGCGGGTTCGGTGCCGTCGGAGCGGGCAGGGATCGAGGTCATCTTGCGGCGTAGCTGTTCGAGCTTTTCCGCCTTGGTCAGCACTGTCGTTACTGATGAGTGGGGCTGCTGGTTCACCGTCGCCCCACTTTCCTGGATCCGCGCGTACGTCCCGCACACCCAGGATTCTCGAACACAGGTTCGATAAAGACAGGTCCGAGAGCAGCTGGGCCCTACGCCGGTCGGGCCACTGGCTCGAGCAAACTCGGATCGTTGTTCCTCGGACTGTTCACAGCGGTCGAGACTTCATACGGTTCGAGGTGCGGCTCCGGAACGGAGTTGATCATGGCCTGGACTTCACCTTTGTCGGTGAGTGTCGGGTCGAGCCAGTGTTCCTAGAATGATTCGGGCAGGATGATCGGGGATCTGTCGTGTATGTGCCCCAAGGAATCTGAGGCTGGCCTTATCTACCCCTCGACTAATGCCTAACGGCTAAATCGCAGGGCAAGCAGGAAGTTCAGGACCCCGTCGTCCCGCACATGGCACCGAGTCACGTAAGGCACGGCGGCGCAATCACCGTCGCCAAGACGTCGGTGGCCGCACGAACGGAAGGTCGGGGTCGTGAAGGGCAATCCATGCGCTCGCAGAGAACCGTTTCTATGGCAGCAGAGGGGCGGACACTACCTATACGTATTCGTAGTTCACAACGACGAACCAAACCTGTCATCGACAGGAGTAAAAGCCCGCTCAGCAACAAACCCGGTGGGACTTCAGAATCGACGCCCACGGATGCGCTGACGGTTGCTGGCAGGTGGGGCTGTGATTTTCGTGGCGATGGCATCGCGCATCCGCGCCCCGGGGCCGAAGACTTGATTCTTTAGGTTCGGCCTTCGGCAGGTCGATCTCCTTGTCCTGCCGACCCCGCCGCGAGAACTCAGGTCAGTACGGGCGTGTGGCGGTTCGAGCACGTATCGACATGACGGTGTCGATCACAGTGTGCGTGGTTTGTCTCAATTGGACATACGTCATCGTTGCGACTACTTCACATATGTCTGATTCGTCGCGTCAATCGTGTACATCTGTTTCCAAGCGGTACTTTCACTATTCCGCACTACCAGCAAGCTCAATTCTTATCATCGCCCGATGAGAAAAGAGCAGAAATAATTGCTTCAACTACACAAATTGGCCTATCCAATTCCCCAAATAACAAACTATACATTGCATTTTCTTTACTTAAAGAAGTCCAAGTCTTTAAAGTCGGCCCATTTCAACGGAACCAAATACTTCTGCTTGGCCAATCCGCAACCGTATCGGCGCCGAATGCCTTCCGACACTCATTGTAAATATGGAAGGTTGAAACCCATGATCAACTACCGCAAATCACTCGTCGCGGTGGCTGCCGCAGCGTTGGTACTCACTCCCTTGGCAGCTTGTTCGTCCAATGATGATTCGGGGACTTCGACATCGTCGAGTTCTGCCGCTGCAACGACAACGCAACCGGCGCCGGCCGCCGAGGTCGACAATCTGACCGGCGTCAGTACAGCTGTGAAGCTCGATCCAGGTTTCACCGGAGCGTTGACGACTCTCGGCTTGACTCCCGGTGTCGTCGGATCGGCCACCCTGGCAGATGGCTCGATCAGCTTCCCCATCACCGGCGGAAACGTGAAGTACTGGACTCCCGGCACCGTGGACCCCTACGTGCAGGGAAAGATTTTGCACGACGGTAGCGGGCTCTCATTGGCTGCCGGCGCTACGACGGTCGAGTTGACGAATTTCGACATCGACCCGGGTGCATCGATCCTCAAGGGTGATGTGCTGGTCAACGGCGCTCCGGCGGCGAGCGACGCTGTTCTGTTCGATCTCAACGGTCGCACATTGAAGCCGCTGCAAACAGGCCCGAACGATACCGCGATCTTGCAGGGCACCGAGGTGAAGATTTCCTCTGACGCTGCAGCCTTGTTGAACAAAACCTTCAACACCGATGCAGTGACACCGGGGTTGCTGGTCGGTATCGCCACCATCACGATCGCAACGAAGTAGTCCGATGAGTTACGTAACTGCGAAGGTCAAGGGATTCTTCAATTCCTTCGCGCCTTCGCGGTTGCGGCCTCGTAGTTCCGTCCGAGGTCCGTGGTTGACCTCGGTATTCGGTGCAGTCTTGCTGATCGGTCTCCCGATCGTGATCATCACCGGGTTGTTGTCTTTCATCGCGTACGGTCCCCAATTCGGGCAGGCAATGCCCGATGATGTCGGGTGGCTGCGACTGCCGTGTTTTCAGTGGCCGACGCGACCGTCCTGGCTTTACCGGCTCACCCAGGGCTTACATGTGGGCCTTGGGTTGATTCTCGTACCGATTGTTCTGGCAAAACTGTGGTCGGTGATACCAAAGTTGTTCGTATTCCCACCAGTTCGTACGCCGGCTCAGGCGCTCGAACGGCTCTCGTTGATCGCGTTGGTCGGTGGAATTCTCTTCGAAATCATCACCGGTGTGTTGAACATCCAGTACGACTACATCTTCGGGTTCAGCTTCTACACCGCACATTATTGGGGTGCGTGGGTGTTCATCGCCGGGTTCCTCACCCACATCGTCATCAAGATCCCGACGATGATCCGGTCCCTGCGTCGACGCTCGTTCCGCAGGGAAATGCATACCTCTCTCGCGGACACTCGGCCGGAAGGCGACGACGACACCGGTTTGGTGGCAGAGGAACCCGCACCGGCGACCATCAGTCGCCGTGGAGTGCTCGCGTTGGTCGGCGGTGGCGCCCTCTTGGTGGCAGTGCTGTCGGTGGGTCAAACGGTGGGCGGGTTTCTGCGACCGGCAGCTCTGCTGCTACCGCGTGGACGCTCGTACGGGACGGGGCCGAACGATTTCCAGATCAACAGGACAGCGTCCGCCGCGCAGATCATTGACGATCAGACCGGTGATCGTTGGAGATTGACTGTGAGCGGGAGCGGTCCGCCCGTGGAGTTCAGCCGCACCGCATTGTTGGCGATGTCCCAGCACAGTGCTCAACTTCCCATCGCGTGTGTGGAGGGATGGTCGACAACCGAGAACTGGAGTGGGGTGCGCCTGCTCGATCTCGCCGTGATCGCCGGTGTGCCGCAGCCCGACTCGGCTCTCGTGTCCTCGCTCGAACGCAATGGCCCGTTCAGCACGGCAACGCTGCAGGGGAACCAGACCACCGATCCGGACGCGCTGCTCGCTCTTCGAGTCAACGGTGTCGATCTCTCGCTCGATCACGGCTACCCCGCCAGGATCATCGTTCCGGCTCTGCCCGGGGTGCACAACACCAAATGGGTGCAGTCCATCGAGTTCAGGGGGGCGTGAGATGAGAAAGTTCATCCAGTTCTACGGCGCGAACCCGCTTCATCTCTTGGCAATGCTGTTGTGCTTCGCGCTCGTCGGGTACGCGGTCATGGTCACCGGTCCGGACGCGTTCTGGAACACCGAAGTGTGGTGGCAGTCGATCGCAGTGTGGTTCGTCGGCGCTCTCATCGCTCATGACTTCATTTTGTTTCCACTCTATGCACTTGCAGACAGATCACTCTCAGCTGGGATCGACGCACTGCGAGGCCGCCGCGGTACACGGCCGACGTCGGTGCCTGCGATCAACTACATCCGGGTCCCGTGCCTGGGCGCGGCTTTGACGTTTGTCATGTTCTTCCCGGGAATCGTCAAGCAGGGCAGCGCAACTTACGTCGCCGCCACCGGATTGACGCAGGAGCCGTTTCTCGCGCGTTGGTTGCTTCTCTCCGCAGCGATGTTCACAGCAAGTGCACTTGCGTATTCCGCCCGACTTGCCATCGAAAGCCTTCGAAGCACGAAAGCAGGTGCACCATGACACGGACAATCACATCGGCCGACCCAGTATCGACAGATGTCGTGTTTCAACGCGCTGTTCAAGGACTCCCGTGTTGGATGACAAACGACTCCGGCATCCGCCGACAGGCACCGCTCGAACGCTGGATGGGCGACACACGCACAACACCCGCTGACCGATACGCAGATGCCATCATGCTCGCCCACTGCACCGGCCCTACCCTCGACCTCGGCTGCGGCCCAGGAAGACTCACCGCCGAGCTGACGGTTCGGGGGGTGAACGCTCTGGGTGTGGACACTTCCGAGACCGCAGTGGCGATGACCATCAGCCGCGGAGCACATGCGGTCAACCGAAACATCTTCGATCCGTTACCGCTCGTGGGGCATTGGGCGCACGTCCTGCTCGCTGACGGAAACATCGGCATCGACGGAGACCCGCTCCGGGTACTGCGCCGGGCGGCGACACTCCTCGCACAGGGCGGCGTCGTCATTGCCGAAGTGGAACCGCCGGCCGCCGCACAAGGCATCCGGGTCGGAAAGATGAGGTGGGAAACCGACGTTCTAAAAGGACATTGGTTCAGTTGGGCCACCGTCGGATTGGAAGTCGTCCCCTCTATCGCTGCCGACGCGGGATTACGAGTTGCTCGCACGGTGGAGGTAGGCCATCGATGTTTCGTCTGGCTCACAGCATCGAGTCCGCAGTGATGCAGACGGACGGCATACGCAACTTTCTCCTACGCGATTTCATCGGAGCAGCACTGGCGCTGATGCTCGTAGTGGCCGCGTTTGTCGTGCCCCGTCTCGGGTTGGGCTCGGTGACTCCGATCCTCGACAACACGACCGAGTCCTACAAGGATTTCTCCGACGCGAATCCGCTCTTCGGATTCGTCGACGCTCACCTCGGTTGGGGCACCCCGGTCGCCCTGGTCGTCGCGCTAGCGGTCGTGATGTGGGGGCCGCGCGTCGCCGCAGCGCTCCCGTGGCGCCGTCTGGTCTTGGGTACCTGGGCAACCTCCGCGATCTGGGCGATGTCGCTGGCGATGATCGACGGGTGGCAGCGCGGATTCGCCGGCCGGCTGACCTCACGCGATGAGTATCTGCACGAAGTACACGGGATCACGGATATCCCTTCCGCCCTTGCCGGATTCAGCGATCGGATACTCGATTTCCAGCCCGACTCGTGGACGACACACGTTTCCGGCCACCCCCCGGCCGCGGTGCTGACTTTCGTGTGGCTCGACCGGATCGGGCTCGGAGCAGGTGCATGGGCATCCGCGTTGTGCGTGGCGGTGGGATCGAGCGCTGCAGCCGCAGTGATCCTCACCCTGCGCGCGCTCGGGGACGAGACCATGGCGCGTCGCGCCGCGCCGTTTCTGGCCTTGGCGCCCGCGGCGATCTGGTTGGCGGTCTCCGCGGATGCACTGTTTGCCGGAGTAGCGGCGTGGGGTATCGCTTTGTTGGCCATCGCCGCACGCGGAAGCGGTCGGCGACAGTTCTTCTCGTCGGTTGCGGCAGGCGTCCTGCTCGGGTGGGGGCTCTACCTGAACTACGGGCTGGCCTTGATGGCGGTTCCAGCCGTCGCCGTACTCGTCGTCACGCGCACGGCCCGGCCCCTGGTCGGCGCCGTACCGGGAGCCCTCGCGGTGGCGGCTGTGTTCACCGCGTGCGGGTTCTGGTGGTTCGACGGCTACTTGCTCGTACAAGAGCGCTACTACCAAGGCATCGCATCCTCGCGGCCATTCGCCTACTGGGGATGGGCGAATTTCGCGTCGCTGATCTGCGCGGTGGGCCTTGCCTCCGCCGCGGCGCTGCCACGGGTTCTGACGTGGTCGAAATTACGCGCCCTCTCGCCGGTCAACGTGATGGTGCTCGCCGGTCTACTTGCGGTGATCGTCGCCGACCTGAGCGCACTGAGCAAGGCCGAAACAGAACGCATTTGGCTGCCATTCCAGATGTGGATCCTCGCGGCGCCGGCCCTGTTGCCACGCCAGACACACCGATTCTGGTTAGCAGTGCAAGCGAGCACCGCGTTGGCGATCAACCATCTGATCCTCACCAACTGGTGAGCGACGAAAACTCCGAACTCGGTACCCGCCAGGACCGGACGAGAACTCACCTAAGGACACACGATGACGAAGACCACCGATCACGCCCTCCCCTTCGCCGACATCGCAGTGATCGGTGGAAGTGGTTTCTATTCCTTCTTCGACGACGACTCGATCGAAGTGACACCGCACACGCCGTACGGAGCTCCCAGCGCCCCGATCACGGTCGGAGACGTCGAAGGGCGCAGGGTCGCGTTCCTGGCGCGGCACGGGCGCAACCACGAATTCTCTCCGCATACAGTTCCGTACCGCGCGAACATGTGGGCGCTGCGAATGCTCGGAGTCAGAAGGATATTCGCGCCGTGCGCGGTCGGTAGCTTGTCGGCAGACTTCGGACCCGGCGCAGTGGTAGTGCCTGACCAACTTGTGGACCGAACCAGCGGCCGCGCCCAGACCTTCTTCGACAACGGTGGCGTGCACGTCCAATTCGCCGACCCGTACTGCGCGCAGCTGCGCCTGGCAGCGCTGCAGCCCGACACGATCGACGGCGGGACCATGGTGGTCGTCGAAGGCCCACGCTTTTCCACCCGTGCGGAAAGCCAATGGTATGCCCGCCAAGGATGGACGTTGGTGAACATGACCGGCCATCCCGAAGCGGTACTCGCGCGTGAACTCGAGCAATGCTACGTCGCCATCGGACTGGTCACCGATCTCGACGCCGGCATCGACGCCGGTGACGGGGTGCGTGCGGTCGATGTATTCGCCGAGTTCGAACGCAACCTCGGACCGTTCAAAAAACTGGTGAGAGCCTCGATCGGGTCGGCACCCGATGGGGCGTGCGAGAGCTGCCGCGTTCACGACGGAGTCACACTCCCCATCGAACTGCCGACGCGATGAGGGTGCTGCTGACCGGCGCGGCCGGCTTCATCGGTGGACATATCCGCAGCGCTCTCGCGGGGAGGGGGCACGAGGTGATTGCCGTCGACGCGATGCTGCCCTCCGCCCACGGCGCCGCACCCCAGACACCTCCAGGGATCCACGTCGTCGACGTACGATCCCCCGACGCCATGGCCGAAATGCTCCGAGGGATCGATGTGGTCTGTCATCAAGCTGCGGTCGTGGGAGCCGGCGTCGATGCCGACGACGCCCCGGCCTACGCCAGTCACAACGATTTCGGAACCGCCGTCCTTCTGGCCGCGATGCACCGAACAGGCTGCATGCGATTGGTTTTGGGTTCCTCGATGGTTGTCTACGGCGACGGCCGCTACCGCACCGCCGGCGGTGTGACGGTGATTCCACCAGAGCGAACACGGCATGACTTGGACGCGGGCATGTTCGACAATCGCGACCCGGTCACCGGACAACCACTGACCTGGGAAGCCGTCGATGAAGACGCCCCGCTCCGGCCCCGAAGTACTTATGCAGCAAGCAAACTCGCCCAAGAGAACTACGCTCTCGCCTGGGCATTGTCGACGGGCGGATCGGTCACGGCGCTGCGATATCACAATGTCTACGGAGAATTCATGCCGCGTAACACTCCGTACTCCGGAGTCGCCGCCATGTTTCGCTCGTCCCTGGAATCCGGTCAGGCACCCCAGGTATTCGAGGACGGCAAGCAAACGAGGGACTTCGTCGAGGTTCGTGATGTCGCAGGCGCCAACGTCGCTGCGATCGAGAAACAGCTGCCCGGCTTCGGTGCCTTCAACATCTGCTCCGGACAGCCGATCACCATCGGTGAAGTCGCTAATGTGCTCTCGGATGCCTACGGTGGACCTCCGCCCGCGATCACAGGCAACTACAGGGCCGGAGATGTCCGGCACGTGGTAGCCAGCCCTGTGCGCGCCGCGAACGAGCTGGGTTTTCGGGCGAACATCATGCCAGCCGACGGACTTCGCGATTTCGCGACGATGGCACTACGAGACTGCGAGATTGCGGGGCCTCCGCATGTCTGAGGCTGCCGCAATCCAACCGACCGACGTCACCGTCGTCATTCCATGCCTCGACGAGGCCGGATCGCTTCCCGGGGTGCTCGATCGGGTACCTCCCGGCTACACGGTGATAGTGGTGGACAACAATTCCACCGATCGAAGCGCCGATGTCGCACGTGCCCACGGCGCCCGTGTGATGCGCCAGCCGGTGCCCGGCTACGGCTCAGCTGTCCACACCGGAATCCTGGCCACCACGACACCTGTGGTGTGCGTACTCGACGGCGACGGTTCGATGGACCCCGCGGAACTGCCGCCGATGATCGCAGATCTCGCGGCCGGAGCCGATCTCGTCGTAGGACGGCGTATCCCGCAACGCGGTTGCCGCTGGCCGCTCCACGCGCGATGGGGAAACGCGCTCGTCGCTGCGCGACTGCGCACGAAATATCGACTACCCGTGCACGACATCGGGGCTGCCCGGGTGACTCGAACACGATCGCTGATCGATCTCGAAGTGACCGATCGCCGATCCGGATATCCGCTCGAGCTTCTCGTCCTGGCGGCGAAGGCGGGCTGGACCGTCACCGAGCGCGACATCGCCTACCGGAGCCGCACCGCCGGCCGCTCGAAAGTGTCCGGATCAACGTTGGGCACGATCCGAGCGATTCGCGACTTCTGGAAGGTGATCGGGTGACTACTACATCGAACCACGACGACTTCGCCGTTCTGGTGGTGGCAAAGGCGCCGGTACCAGGACTGGCGAAAACGCGACTCGCGGCCGACGTCGGTGATCGCGCCGCCGCCGAAATAGCCGCCGCCGCCCTACTCGACACACTGCAGGTCGTCGCCGCCACCCCAGTACGCAACCGGATCGTCGCGATCACCGGCGATCTCACTGATGCGGTGCGCGGCGCCGACGTTCGAGATGCACTGAAGGACTTCATCGTCATCGAGCAACGCGGGCGCGATCTCGGTCACCGTCTGGTTCACGCGCACTCTGACACCGCTGCCATCGTCAGCGGTCCGATAGTCCAGATCGGCATGGACACACCGCAGCTGACACCGCAACTGCTGCTGCGCGCGGGAAGAATGCTCCAATGCAGCTCTCCCACAGCAGTTCTCGGGATGGCCGAAGATGGCGGCTGGTGGGTGATCGGCGTGCAGAACGCAGTCGTTGCGGCTGCCATTGCTGCCATCCCCACTTCGCAGCCGGACACCGGCGAGCGAACGAGAGCCGCGCTGAGAGACATCGGAGTACGGGTATTGCCCGTGGCGACGCTGCGCGATGTCGACTACCTCGCCGATCTTCGCCCTGTTGCGGCGCACTGTTCACCTACAAGCCAATTCTGCAGGGCCGTAAACTCTCTCAACCACGGAAGCTCGGCTTAACCCCTCGACGACAAGGCATAACGACATGGCACGCGAATCCACGCGTATCTGACAACATTGTGGTCGAACAAACGCCCTCGACCCTGTACGACCTCATCAGCGATCCGACGCCCATCGGCACGTGGAGTCCAGAAAATATGGGAGCGACCATGCATATCCGCCAGGCGAAAGCGTACCCCGGTATGGAATTCGACGGCCACAACCAACGGGGCGTGCGCGGTGGACCACGTAGTGCACAGTGACCGCGGCGAACATGTTCGACAAGATCGCCACGGGAGGAAAGACTTTCGCCGATTTTCGGCGTGGGAACATCAAGAAAACCCTCGAAAACATCAAGCGAGACATCGAACAAGGACCGCACAGGCTGACCACTACTCACGTGGGAACATGCTCGCCCGAAAATACCCGTCGTAACCCGAGGAACCGCACGATCGTGGCAATCAAGTTCGCGGCGACCAAAACTGACACCTCTAGCATCCGAGAAGGTTCCGGTACTCCGGAGTGCAGCACCAACAATGCGCCGCTGGTCACGACCAATCCCAGAGCAAAGACGACCAGTCCTTGCAGATACTGCCTGATGATTCCCGCGGGGCCTCGAATCCCGAAGGTGAATCGCCGATTCACCGCTGTATTGGCTATCGCAGAAAGCAAAAGCGCCAACATATTCGCGATTTGCGATGCGCAGTAGACACGGAAGATCAGGAAGAGCAGCAGGTATACCCCAGCGCTTGCGCCACCGACCAGATAGAAGCGAAACAGCTGGCTGCGGCAGATGTTCCGTACTCGCGTACACCAGGACGCGTGTATCCCGCCAGACCTCGTCTCACGCTTTCGGATACCGACCATCACGCCAACCATATGACAGCAACCGGCCGCTGTGTCGGCTGTTTCGACCCTCCGGCAGGTTCTACGGTCACCATCAGAGCATCGACGCCCTCGATCCCCGTAATTACTCGTCGGTCGTCCAATCGGCCTGCATCGACAGTCGAGGGCCCCGCTGTCGAAACCATCCACAACTGAAATTCCGACCCGCCTCGTGCCACATCTTCGAGTCCCCTGGCCTCCACCGTTACCGATCGCGGCAGATCCGACACAGTCGTCACAATGGTTCCACCGCCGACTACGTCAGTGTGCATCGTCCGTGCATCCGAAACTGCCACAATCTGTCCCAAACCCGGAATTTCACTTTCCCGATCGAATACGACAGCCCCGGCAACTCCGCCGACGAAGACGATCGCCACCGCTACCATCGCACCGATCTTTTTTGAAAGGTCTCTGCGTATTGGTTGTGCACTTTCACCGCTGTACCGAATTGAATGCTGATGCCGCAACACCCGCGCCCGCAACCGCCGACGCAGACGTGGAGGGGGATCGACTGCCGTCATTACTGCGAGGACCTCCATCGTCGACCTCACCTCAGCGACCTCGCGTAAGAAATCGTCCCTCCGAACGGAATCAGCCAGAGCGAGCCACCGCTCGATCCGCAGCCGTTCGTCGTGCGAGACCGCGTCGAGCGCATAGAGACTGGCCAATTCATCTGTGGTGACGTCTTCATCCATTGCACGAATCCAGGCGCAGTGCAGTACGCGGCAGCGCAGGGGGCATCCAACTCGCCCCGTGGTACCGATCAGGACGATTTCTGAGCAAATCGCTGCACCGCCCGCATACTCTTCGATCAAGTACCACCAGAGCACCTCCAATCAACTCGGGATGGATGCAGGCAAACCTGCTGAACGACATTCGTTGCCGACGACGGTGTGGATGACCACGCACATACGGCTTTCCGCAACGAAACAGCCGAAAATCCATTCAATGTCGGTCGAAGATCTCCATTACCCAGTTCGCAAACTCGCGTGCGCTGAGTCGGTCCCCAAGGTCAGTGAAGAACCCACGATCCCCGATGATTTCTCCAGGGAACGGCTGCGTACGGGTGGCATTGCCTGGCGGTTTTGCGCCATTTCGGCGACGGATAGCTTCCGCCGCTTGTGCACTGAGGGGATGTCGTAGTCAACTATCACCCTCACGACGTCTGTCTCCGCCGAGCCTGGCGTGCAGAACCAGACCCGCCAGGGACCGAAAATCGCGAAGGTATTGCCTTTCGCCGCAGTCCGGCAGCGCCACGGATGGACGGAACCACCAACGCACTCGCGGAGATCGCCTGCTCGACTGTCAGCATGCCTGACGCCAGGCCGGGTATCCCGCCGGTCCTGCGCAAAGCACGGTCTTGGGCTGTCCGTCGACGTCGAGTGCAACGTGGGTACCCGATTCGTCGACGCATACCGTGAGGGTCGTGCCGTGACTTCCAAGCCGATGGTCACCGACGCCTCGGTTCGCTTGCCCTCCATAGAGCAGGAGTTGTTCGATCAGCCGGTGTTCGAAGTGCCCGGAAACAGGTCCCGGAACGGTTGCAGGACAGTGGTTTCGTCCAGTGGTAGGCGAGTCGCTCGACGGCGCGGCCTTTCGGGAGTCCTTGGGGGAAGTTGCCTTTGGCGATTCCGCGAAAGTTGAACGCTGCTTGGTTTTCGATGGGTTTCAGGTCGGCAGTGTGGGAGGTTCATGCCATCGGCGCCGGTGTCGAAGGTGCGGAGGGTGCCGGCCCAGTCGTAGACGTCTTGCAGGATGAATTGGCGAATTTTTTTGAGGTGTTCGAAGTCGAAATTTCCTGTGATGGGCTGATGCAGAATGCCCTGGTAGCGCGGCTTCGCGTTCGACCACGGCGATTTTCACGGGTTGGCTGATGCCGTATTTGTTGTTGAGGACTCCGGGGGGTGTCCCTATGGTTTCTGTCAAGCGGCTTGAGTTGTGGGCGGTTGGTAGAGGGTTTTGGTCTTGAGCATGGCGAATAGGACGTCGCATCGGCGGCGGGCGAGGCAGATGAGCGCCGCGTTGTGTTTCTTGCCTTCGGCTCGTTTTCGGTCGTAGTAGGCGCGGCTGGTGGGGTCGTGCAGCGCGGCAAAGGCCGAAAGAAAAAGTGCTCGTTTGAGTTTCCGGTTGCCCGACCTCGCGGGGTGTTCACCGCGGATCGAGGTTCCGGATCGGTGGGTCACGGGTGCGATGCCGGCGTACGCGGCGAGGTGTCCGGCTGATTTGAATGCCGAACCGTCACCGACTTCGAGGAGGATGCGTGGTGCTGTCCTGATTCCGATGCCTGGCATCGAGATCAGGACCGAGGAAAGAGGGTGGGCATCGAGCATCCTCTCGACGTCCACAGCGATTGTTTTACTTTGTTGCAGTGTCTCTTTGAGCGAGTCCGCCAGTTTGGGTAGAACAGTCTCGGCAGCCGCGGACCCGGGCACCACTACCGTCTGAGACTCGAGTGCGGCGTAGATCTCCGCAACCAGCCTTGCCCCCATCCTGGGTGCGTTTTTGGCGGCGATAGCGGTCAGTTTTCGTTTACCAGCAGCGCGGATGCCGGCGGGGCCACCGCAGCGGGACAGGATCTTGAGCACTGCCGGGTGTGTCACACGCGGTCCGAGGACTCGTTCGAGCGCGGGGTGAATGCCGGTCAGCAGTCCGCGGATTCGGTTGCTGATGCGGGTTGCTTCGCCGGCGAGATCGTCATCGAAACCGATCAGCACATCCAGCTCGGCGAGTGTGTCATCGCCGGTATCTACTCGCCGCAGCGTGTGGGGCATGGTCCGGGCCGTGTCGGCGATGATGAACGCATCCCGCGCATCAGTTTTGGCTTGCCCGGGATACAGATCTGCGATGCGGCGCATCGACAGACCTGAAGGTACGCGACCTGGTGCCCGCAGGATCGGGCGACGGTGACCGGCAGGGCGCCGATCGTGTTGGGCTGATCGACGACGATCAACAGCGGCCCGTGTGTGGCGAGGCGGTCGAACACAGCGCGCAGGCGGCCCTCGTCATTGGGTAGGGCTTTGTCGTAGAGACGGGTTCCGTCGACGGCGAGACCGACGGCGTGATGTTCGGATTTTCCCACGTCGATGCCGCAAAAAACGGCGTAACTCGTGTCCATGAAGCAGTCCTTTGTCCGGTTACCACCGGTCGCCGATCCGACGTCAACACCCGACACCCACGTTATGAAGAGACCTGCTCACGATCAGCGGCCCTGTCCCTATCAGCGGTCCGTCGACGCCCCCACACCCGGCGACACCACCCCCCGGATCATTGATGACAGGGGCGAGAAGTCATACCGGGTCTGGCGACCGTAGCCCTCGGTTTCAAGGACCAGCTAAAAGATAACGGGCGATCTCGTAGGGATCGTTCACCCGGGCTGTGTTCCCTCGCATTCGGCGAGTGCTGCGGCGACTGCGATTTCGACGGCTTTGTCGCCGGCGATTTCTCCGCGTAGTTGCCGGCGGCCCGCTTTCGAGGTCGGCGGCGGTGGGTTCCATGCCTGCCATGCGGTGGCCCCGGGGCACCACAATTCACGTCGTTACCGATGTTCCCGCCAGCCCGTACGTCGTGCCGGCGCCCTGTGGGCGCGATGGCGGCAGCCCAAGCATGTGGGTGTCGGCTTACCCCGTATCGAGGGTCGCGAGGATCTGCTACTTCGATTCGGCGAGCACCTGGAAGGCACACAAAGATATGTGCGGTCACCGTCGCTGAGCGTTGGCTGGGATCGAAAACCTATTTCTGTGCTTTCCGGAACTCAGCCGGAGTCCATGCTGGCCAGGCAATCTCGCCGACCGGATCGCCGTCGACGAACCGGGCAACGATGCGCGTGACATCCGGGGCGGTATTGTCGTAAACGGTCGCATGGTCGGACCGATCAATCGCATCGACGACCAGCGACCACAGCCGCTCGAATCGCTCTCGAATCTTCACCTCAGGAACCGAATGCCCACCCTCGACAACCCGCCCGGCAACACGAGCGACCGACAACTCGACCGGAACCAGGACCACGTGCAGCACGACAACGAAACCGGCCCGGCGCGCATGGTCGATCAACTCCAATTTCGATGGATGCGAAAATACCGTCTCGGCGATGAACGACTCCCCCCGCTCGATCAGGGCCCCGCGCATGGTCGCCGCAATCCGCGCGGCCTCATAGGAATGTTCCTCGGCAGTATCAGGCCAGCGGTCCTTGGCGATTACATCCGCATTGACGAACACGCTGCCCGGAAGCAGCGGCGTGAGACGCTGCTCGACGAACGTCGATTTGCCGGCACCGTTCGGTCCGACGACAAGATCAAGACGTCTCACAAGACGATCTGCGAACCGTCAGGCAGATACTTGACAACCCGGCCGTGCTCGTCGAGCGAAATCGTTGCGCGCCCCTGAACAGCGCGTTCGGCGACATGGTTACCGGTCGCGATCGATTCTTCGAGGGTGGCTGCAATCTCGGCGTTGAATACCGCGCCTTCTTCAGCGGAGAGCACGTTCAGTGGGATACGGCCGGCGAGGGCGGCCTCGACACGCTGGCGTGCGACCTGTCGCTGGTTCGACACCTCGCGACCGACCCGGGCCCAGTGCTCGAGCTGCTGGCGTGCCGAGCGATGCTCTCGCTGTCCTTCTGCTGCCGCGGCATCGACGAGCTCTGATGAGAATCTGGTGACCTTGTCGACGACTTCTGTCATGATTCCTCCTTCGCTACAACACCAAGTTCATTGTAGCAATTTGCTACAGGAGATGTGCGTGCGTGACACCACACCAGACACCAGATTGAACGAGGAAAGAAATAGCTGACTCTTGGACCCGCCCAACAGTCGGAGAATGCACCCGTCCCGCCGACATCGACCGCTTCCGCCCTCGTCCTCTACGCAAGCGAGTCCTGGAAGCAGGCAGCGAAGATCATATTCGTCGCAAGCGGTTTCTATTCGGCGATAGAGCATTTCGGTGAGGGTGGCGTCAACCCGCGAGGAGTAGCCGCTCTTCTGCCACTATTGGTGGAAACCATCTTCGACTGACGCACTTGAGGCTCCTCAACTTCCGTTGCGGTAAGACCGTTCTGCGGAATCTCTCGTTGAGTGAATGAAGTGACATCGAAAGCTGCCGATCCTTTGTGCCCCGATTTTTTCGACGTGTCCGGGTGAGACGAGCCCGAACTCTTGCTTGCGTGGATGTTCGCGATCGATGATGCCCGCTTCGGGCCCAGGGCTGACGTGGAACATCCCTTCGTTATGTGAGCATTGAGAAGCCGGATTGTGGGCGCGGTATCGGATCATGCTGCGCGTCCGATCTGCAGATTGAGCCATTCGGAGATCCACTGGATCGCATTGCGGCCCGCGTTGTCGACGACGAGAGAGTTGTAGTTCTGGTGCGCTCCGGAGGCGAAGAAGGACGCCGCGTCGAGTCCCTCCCCTACCAAGGAGGCAAGGTCGTTAGCGCCCTGTGAGTTGGCCATGGTGGTCAACGCGCCGGCCAGTGCTGGGAGATCCAGATCCTGTGCCTGCGCGGTATCGGTGGACGCGGCCGTCGCGGACTGCTTGCCGAGCAGCGTCGGATCAGTCTTCGTAGCTTTACCGGAGAGCATGTTGACCGCGACAGAGGCGATTTCGAGTCCGACCGGGACGAGGCCGGTCATGGCAGCCCCGGCACCGAGTGGGTCCGGGAGTTGTCCTGGCGGTGGGAGCAGCTTCTCGACTGCGGCCCAAGCGATTTCCTGCACCTGCCCAACGAGGTTTGCGAGCTTGATGATGTCGACGCCTCCCAGGATCGACGCGACGAGGGCGGCGACCTGCGAGTAGCCGGACGGATCCGGGATTACCGACAGGACCTGCGAGACCCATTTCAGATCGACACCGGAAGCCATTTTCACCAGCGGGGAGACCTGGTTGTTCAGATCCCCGGCGATCTTGTGGGCACCGTGGGCGTCGAGCGCGGCGACCTTCTGTGGAAGAAGGTTCAGGTTCGCCAGGATCGCAGGCATGTCCAGGGAGGTGATGCCGGTGGCGACGTTAAGAGCTTGGTTGACGACTACCGTGGGTTTGAGGACGGAGAGAACTCCAGACGCGGTACTGAGGACGTCACTCGGTGTCGCCAGGAGCGGGGCGATCTGGCTGTCGAGGCTGCCAGCAGCAGTCGACAGGGAGGTCAGGTCCGGAGATGCGGCCGGCAGCGTCGTGGAGCCCTTGTTAGCGAGCTTGCTCGCGGTGTCGGCGATCGCGGTCACTGTCGAGAGCGCACTGCTGAGATCCGATTGGCTGGCCTTGTCCAGAACCTGGCTGGCATTGTTTTCAGCCGTCCCGGCGGCAGCTGCAGCGAGTTGCCCGTTCGCTGCAGGGTTGGCGGCACCGGAGCCGAGTAGTTCAGCGAGCGGGTTGATGGTGTTCGCCAGAGTTGTCGCGTTGGAGGCGACCTTCTCGAGGTCGACTGTGCCGTCCGTCTTCGACAGTTCACTGGTCAGATTGCCAGTGGCTGTGGCGAGGCTGGGAAGGTCGGCTTGGGAGAAATCTGACGCCAGTGCGGTGGCCAGGTGTGAATTGCCGTCTACCTGGCCATCACGTCCATTATTCGGAGCGTCGGTGAGCACTGAACCCAGCGATCCAAGCAGCGGACTCGAACCCTTCTGGATCGAGCAGTAGAGGTCTTTCGGATCGCAGATCGACGCGACCCGGCCCGACAGCTTCCCCATGCCCTGCGGCCGCGGATCAGCGATACCCTTTCCTGACGGCTTCGGGCCGATGACTGCTTCACCGTTCGTTCCGGAACCGGGATCGGCGAGGAGCCCGACCGCGAGGACTTGCTCTGCCTTGATGGGGCCGGAGCCATTGCCGATTTCAGAGGCAAGATCACCTGTGATGTCCGCACCCTGAGAATAGCCGGTGATGGTGAACTTGATGCCAGAGCACTTCGTTGCAATCTCGGAGATCACATCCTTCGCCCTCGTCAAACCATCAGACTTGCTGTCTGCGTAGGTTTTTCCGTTGTCGAAGGCTCGGGCCATGTACGGCAGAGTGTAGATCTGGGCCGCGCTACCGTGCTTGTCCGCGAGGCTGTCGGCGATCGGTTTGAGCATACCGACCGGAATCGAGGGATCGGCGTCTTCTGCGGTTTCCCAGGTTCCCGGGATGAACAGGTTGAAAGTCTTCGAGCATCCGTTCGATTGGGCGGACGCGATGCCCGGCGACATCAAAGCGATGGAGGCTGCGGCGACTGTTGCCGTCATCAGCATGCATACCGGACGGTGGATGGTCGAACCTAGGAACGGCATGAGAACCTTTCTCTACCAGGGAACACGATGTACCTGTCCGCGCGCGGACTGGTCTGAAGCGCCCGATTTCAGGTGAGGGCCGCTATGGTGCTGGACGTATTCACTCCGATCAACGCGCCCTGTGAAGAACTGAGCAGCGCGAGGGGCGTTCATGCGTCGAGTGCGCATCCACCCGATTCACCACGCCTGCGGACTGCGGTGTCCCGTGGGGGCATGTCCGGTGGGCGTTCCCAGTAGCGCTGGGTAAAGATGGACGGGTGAATGCTCCAGCCGAACTGCCCGCCGACTACACCCAGCTTCTCGATCATCTCAAGTCGCAAGTTCGGCAAGCGCGAGTTCGCGCCACCCGAATCGTCAACACCGAACTCCTCAGCCTCTATTGGGACATCGGGCACGCGATCGTGCAGCGTCAGGAGGCCGAGGGCTGGGGTTCAAAGGTGATCGACAGGCTCGCCGTCGATCTCCGATCCGCCTTTCCCGACATGCGTGGTTTGTCGCGAACCAATCTGAAGTACATGCGGCAGATGGCGAGCATCTGGGGGCGCGATGCAATTGGCCAACAAGCTGTTGGCCAATTGCCGTGGGGTCATGTGACGGTATTGCTCGACAAACTCGATAACCAGTCCGACCGCGACTGGTATGCATCAACTGCTGCTGAACACGGGTGGTCGCGCAATGTGCTGCAAAATCAGATCAACAGCGGTTTACGTCGCAGGATCGGTGCGGCACCATCGAACTTTCGGGATCATCTTCCAGCCGAGGATTCCGATCTCGCTCAACAGTTGGTGCGTGACCCGTATGTCTTCGATTTTCTCGATATCAGCGAACGTGTCGCGGAGCGGGAACTGGAGTCCGCGCTGATGCGTCGGCTGGAGCAGTTCCTTCTCGAGCTGGGACATGGGTTCGCTTTTGTCGGACGTCAGTACCATTTCGAGGTCGGTGATCAGGATTTCTACATCGACTTGCTGTTCTTCAACTGGGTGCAAGCGAGGTTCGTCGTCGTCGAGTTGAAGGTAGGCAGGTTTGAACCGGAGTATGTCGGGAAGCTCGGCTTCTATGTTTCGTGGATCGACGACAACCTCCGCAACAAGGACATCCACGCACCGACTGTGGGGATCTTGCTCTGCGCCGGCCGCAACGACAACGTCGTCCGATATTCGCTTGCCGGCACAACTGCACCCCTCGCCGTAGCCGACTACACCTATGAGACTCTCCCCTCCCAGGTTCGCGCTCTCGTTCCTACCGACGACGAGATCGCGGCAGCAGTCGAAGCCACCGTCTCCGCACTCGACTCCCAACTGCCTGCCAAACCTGACGACCCCGACTGAGAGCACCTTCGATTCCAGACCTGACAGACGGGCTGATCGATGTGGGTGTTCGATCCGAGGGTCCGAGAACGGAATTCCCCGTCCTGTCCGGCACACCGGGAGGCAGCTTCTACGTCCAGTCGATGTGGACGGATTCGATGGAGTCGAAGTGAAATCCGAACTCGTCACCGTACTGGTCGAAACCCTTGTTCTCGGGGTAGTCCATTGTGGCGTGACGTTCGAGGATCGCCACCACCCGGGCATGATCGTCATTGGCCAAAGCCATGGCGAGTTCCCGTGTTTCGTCGAGACTGAAGGGACTGTCGGAGTTCGCGAAGTCGAGGGTACGCACTCGGTAGTCGTAACCTTCCTCGGAGCCGTTGCGGACGGACACTCCCCCGCGGACTCGGATGGTGGCCTTCTTGGGTTGTCCGTCGGGTCGTAGTACGCCGGCGCGGTCCATGATGTCGCGAGCTTTGACGTTCTTGAGTTTCCTTTTCGCATCGGCGCGCAGCTCGTTCGTTTCGCCGGAACGGTAACGAGAGACCGCAGATCGTGAACGGCCGATTTTCTTTGCGACAGCGTCGATTCCGCCGAGACGTTCGATGGCGGCTCGCCGTTGCGCACGTTCGGTGACGTCGGGGTGCGGGATTCGTCCTTGCTGCGCCCAGCGGCGCAGTGTTCGGTCAGATGGGGGCTTTCTCCCGGCGTCGACAGCTGCTTGCCGCAGGCCTTCTTTACCGATTTCAGTACGGAGCTGACGTACGGAGACTTTGCTGGTGAGTCCGGCCAATCCCCCACTTTTGACTGACTTGGACTTTTCGATCCCGCTGGTCGCTGCTGTCGAGACGGATACGTTGAGGCCGTCCAAGCCGACGGTCTTTTGTGCGGGTTTGGTAGATCGTGGTTTTGGAAGATGCAGGGCCACTATATGTTTCCTTCATCTTCGTCGGTGAACGCAGCTTTGAGTGCGAGGTTGATCTCGTGGGTGTCGCGGGCGTCGGTCAACATAGCCGTGATGTCGTCGGTGAGCGGTGCGTGCTTTTCGAGAGTCATCTTCCCGAGTGCATCACTGTCGTCTGCAATGTCGATGCCCGGGGGCAGGGGGTAGACCCAGGAGTCGGTGACCGTGCGCAGTGGCCATCGGCCGGTTTCGCGAGCGATGCGCATCGCGACGCGACGGCCTCGCCAGCGGCAGTGTGCGATGATCGCTGCTCGCCAGAGCGGTTGGTGGTGGTGTTGCATTTGTTTGGCGGTCCACATGTCGGGGTTGACCATTCGGCCGATGTAGCCCTTGTAGCAGGCGCCGATGAACCGTTTCATTGCTGTGTCGCCGGTGTCGACGGCAACTTTGCGGGCTTCGCGGAGGATCTTGGCCCACTTGTCGAGAGCTCGACCTTGTTCGGGGTAGACCCATGCTTCGGTGATGTCGAGGTCGTCGAGTTCTGCGCCGATTCCGCCATCTGCGATGGACGTTTGCAGTGCGTCGAGGCTGACGGTGGTGATCCAGGTCTGGACAGGTTGGTCGGCGAGCATGTGTGGGTGAGGCAACGGTAGAGCGGGTGGGAGTGCCAGCATGTCACCGGGTGGGAGGGTTACATGCCAGAGTCCGAACGGGGTTTTCGGTTGCCGGGCAGCGTCGAGCGCGTTCTCGCCGCGAAGATGTCGGGGTTTTCCGTAGCCGAATTCGAGCATGCCAGCGGAAGCGAGGTATGCCGCTCGTTGGTCTATCGATACCAGTTGTGTTGTGTCGGCGAGTTCTTCGAGGTCCGGGATGCGTGTCCATCCGACTGCAGGTTCGAGATCTCCGCGGGGTTCGCCGTCCAGCGGTGGGACGGGTCCACCGACGGTGACGACGATTCCTTTACCGCTGCGGGTGCGGTCGCGTTTGATCTTGTCGACGATGGCGGCGCCGGTGCGTGCTGGGGTGGGGCCGGGTAGTACGCCGAGGTGTTGTGCGCACCAGGCGAGTCGGCGTCCCAGTTCCTGTGCAGCGGGGAGGTCGTCGTCGGGGAGGTAGGTTCCGGCGGTGGGTGATCCGAGGATTCCCATGTCTCCCACGCGATTGCCCCATCCGAAGTCTTTGTTCCAGTAGGTCCACACGTAGGGTTCGATGAAGATGTCGACCATGGATGTGAAGTTCCCGGTGGTGCGGGAGAGGTGAACGACGTGGCCGGGTTCTCCGCGGAGTTCCCATCCTGCGGTCAGCATTGGGGTCAGCGTGGCATGGAGTATCGCGGTGAGTTCTTCGGCAGCGCGGGTGCGGAGGATTTCCATGTCGTCGACGTCGTCTTCGCTGCCTGGGTCGATGATCCATCCGATCATTTCGCAGGCTTCGATTCCGACGATCCAGATCTGGGCCGGTGCGCCCAGCGGGGTGAGCGTTGCCCATCTGATGAGTTTGTCGAGTTTTTCGATGGAATCTACTGGGCCGGTGAGCGTGTGGCCGGATGGTGTGTAGGTTCCAGCTGCTGTGACAATGACGGCGTGGCCGTCTGCTGACTCGCCGGCGGGAGGAAGGGCGGCCGGTTCGGTTGCGCCCCGTTCGGACGCCTGGGTGGGTTCCGGTTCCACGTCGTTGGAGCGCTCATCCGGAGGGGCGACGATGCCGTCGGTTCGGGGGCGCTCCGCGGCGCCGGATTCCGTTTCAAGACAAGCGGTGTCGTCAACGTCGAACAAAGAAGGCTGGTCTGGTTCGGGAACTTCGTCCGAACGAGTAGCGGATTCTGGTGTTTCGAGCTCGAATAGCGTGAACTGCTCCCCTTTCTTCAGCGCCATGTTTCATCCTTTCCGTTCACTGTCGTCATCATTCGAGATCGAAGGCGGCGCGCACGGCTATGGACAGTGATTCTTCTTGTGCTGGCAGAAGATAACCGATGATGTTGCCGAGTGCACTGACGGGAATGGTGGTGATGTGGTCGCAACTGACCACCGCGTCGGCGGATATTCCGTTCGCGGTACTGACGGACACCTCAGTGGACAGTCCTCGGATCTCGTCGGTGATGGGCGCTACCGTGACGGTCCCGAGGTGTGGACGGACCACCTCTCGGGTGAGTACGAGGACCGGCCGTACTGTATCGAGGTTGGCTTCGTGAATTGGTCGCATCAGGTCAAGCCTGTTGGCTGTCGATTCACGGCGTGGTGGGCGAGGGCACTCAGATCATGTTCGGATGTTGCGGCCGAGAGGATCTCCGCGTCACGTGCGGCAATCTGACGGCGACGCTCCCGTTCGAGAGCGCGCAACACTAGCGAGGCCCGCGAGGTGGCGCGATGTTCCCTGACTTCGTCATCGAGAAATTCCACGATCTCGTCCGGTAGTCGTACCGCGATCTGCGTGCTCATATGCCAATGTTACCGAAATGGGATTCGTTTTGGTACCACTATCGTGTGCGAGTTGTGGAACCGATCATTTCAACGGGAGGCGAGGATCGATGAAGTACTCAGCGGCCCTAATGCGGCACACCTTCCCACGCACACGGTTTCCGCTGTCTTCATCGGGTCGATCTATATCTGGTGTTCTCCAGTCTCAGTGACGGTCCCGTCGATGGTCACGTCTTCACGTCGGCACGGCTCGGATCGCTGAAATATTCGCCATGAGACAAAGCGCTTCGGGGATTCGACTCTCGATGCCTGACACGTTGTCGCCCCTCTCGACGACGCGACTGCCTCGCTACCGTCGAGGAATTAGCAGTACACCGTGTACACGGTTGGCGACGTCACCGCGAGAATTGAGTCCGGTTCCTCTCCCCTACTCACGACCTCGCCAGCGCGCGAACTACGCATCTGAGATCAAGTACGCGTTCACTAAGTCGTCGATGCGCGAAGTGAAATCTCCAGGGTCGCCGAGTACCTGTATGACTTGAACTGCGCCGATAAATCCCGCGCACAGATTCGCTGCCAGGCGCTGGGCCGCGGAGGCGGGGAGCTGTCCGTCTGCGATCGCAGTATCGACGAGTCGGCCGGCGAGTTCCACCCACTCACGGAATGCCGGGGCCGCGATATCGAGACCTGCTTCTGTCGTGAGTCTGAGGCCGGCCCGGGCCAGCGCATCGTCAGCGATAAGCACCGCCATACCATTGAAAAATGCAGCCAACTGCTCGAGCGCTGGCAGCCCTGATTCGTCGGTTGATTGTCGAGTTCGACGGAGCGCGGTCAACCAGTGGTTGATGAGTTCTCGCGCGATCGCTTCCTTGGAATCGAAGTGGAAGTACACCGCTCCTTTCGTGGAGGCAGCCTCCGCGATGATGTCGTTCAACGAGGTGGCGGCATACCCATCGATCGAGAAGGAGCGTGCCGCCGCCTTGAGGATCTTTGCCTTCGTCTCGTGCGCTCGTTGTTGTCGGGGTCGTTGGAGCTGCTCGGACGGAACAATCAAGTGGCGTCGGTCGTCTTGGTCAGTCAATGCCGGTTCCTTACCTGCAATCTGCGCGGACTCTTCGATTGGTCAACCCCTCCATGATGACGCGATTCCTGCCCCTCGGAGAGCGTGACTTTGGTGCGTTGCGGCGCTTCTCACGTCGTAGTGACGAGTTGGTCGGTGAAATGGACGTCGGAGGCTCGCATGTCGATGAGCGGCGGGTTGTCGAATCCGGCCGCTCGGGCCGCGGTGTCGAATTTTTCGTATCGGCGCCACGAGGTCGATGTTGCAACAGGAGGATCGGACGTCTGGGCGATCATCTCCCAGGTGAGGGTCGGGTCTGCAAGCTTGCGTCGTGCGGTGTCCTTGACAGCGTCGGGCAGGTCCGATGTGGCAATGAACAATTCGAGTTCGGCGTGCTCCGCCGCCTTTTCCTTCGACGGTTCCGGGTCCACTGAGGACCTCGTTTGTTCGGAGGGGCTCTGGTGCGGAGCGCTTTCCGGTGCTTGATGCGTTTCTACGACGCCGAGAGGGTGTTGGACTGCTTCGGCTGTTTCGTTTCGCATGACGACGCTTTGCGTAGCGATCGTGCCCACGCCTGCAGCGGCATTGTCGATCTCGATTTTGTAGTCGGAATATGCGATACCCGTTGCTTTGATCAGGATTCCAAGACCGTGTGTGAAGGCGAGTACAAGCACCGGGGGGATGATCGCGATCATGGCTGCAACGGCGGGGGCGAGAGGCGTGTAGCCGATACTCTGACCTGCCGCAACGGCCTGTTGCGCAACTGTTGCGGAATGGAACGCATGGTAAGCGTTCCCGAGGATGCTGATCGCGACCACCGCAACAGCAACAGCAACGTAGAAGTACTTGTCGCGTCGATGCATCTTCAGTTTGCTCAGAATGACGATGGCTACGGTGGATCCGAAGATTGCACTGTCAACGATGACGGGAAAGATCCATGCGAGGTTTTCGGGGATGGTTCCTTGGCGCGCGAGGTCCCGCTGGACTGCGAATGAGAGGACAAATGCGCCTGTGGTGATCCCGATTGCGATGAAAATCGCGATGAGAAGTGCGGCGATCAGTGCTCCAAGCTGGATCCGCGCTGCGCGCAGACTAAAATCACCCATGATCGGGTTTTCCTTCCTACAAGGGGTGTTCTCGGTCTGGAGTCCCGCTGGTTGCCGCCGGCGGGGCTCCTCCTGTTTTCGGAAGATTTCTTCTGGTGGAACTCCTGCATTTCGTCCGCTTTGCGTGCGGTGAGGGTTGACAGCGATTTCTGGCGGTCGTATCCGGGCGTCGACTGATGCTTTTTGCGTCGCAGTCAAAGCACGTCGGGGATGTCGTTCGAGCTGCGTACGTGTTGATCTCAGAGGGACGTGGGGTGGTCTGCAATTTTGCGTGAGAATTGCGTGACGGCAGCGGATTGTTCACGCAAATTGCTCGAGGCTTTGCGCTGCCAAGGCTTCCAAGTTCTACAGAACGGTATGTCAGCAGATGAGAGGGAGATGGCGTTGCACGCACCCAGCAAGGACTTCCCACCCCGGGGGCGGTTCGCCTCGCGCCCGCACCCGACGGCCGGCCACTCTCAATATCGAGGTCCTTGGAATGCCTCCCGCGTGCATGCCTATCGGCTGTCGCGCTAAGCGCCTCTAACTAGGTCTTCCAGCCGACACACAAGATGCCCTCGCCCGTGACAGAACTCCACAATCAAGAATCAAAGAGATTCCATCACTGCGTGCACGCCGTGCACGCCGTGCACGCAATCTCCTACAGTCCCCTGGCCTTCAAGTATTCGTCCAGCGCAGCCTCGGTCATCGATGCCTCGCTAATTTCGCGATCGCCCGTCTCGTACCGCAATTTGTCGACACCACGCCGGAGGCGATCCTTGGTCGAAGGTTTGATGCGCGTGTTGTGGGTCATCGACAGCTTCTCCTCCTCATCTTTGCGAGTACTGAGATCCGCTGAAGGTGATGGTGGCGGAGCTGCAGGTGCCGCAGGGGTCGTGTCTCCCCTGGGCGGACGTTCCGGGATGAGTTCAGCCGGATGTGTCTTGCGAATGGCAGGTTCCCGCTTCACGCTCATGCCGGGGCTCCGATCACGATGGGCAACTCAGCGAGCAAGTCACTGTAGGCAAGTTGCAGTGTCAATGCTTTCCCGCCCTTGAACTGGTGGATCGGAGTGCGATTCGAGTGCGCGTCCTGGCGGGCCGCGAGTTCCGGGATCGAGGTCTTGGCGACGAGCGAGCCGTAGGTTTCCCGTAGCTCGCTCTCTCTGAACTCATGTTCGCCGGTGGATCGTTTACGACTGATCACGATCTTGTCGAATTCCAGCTTCGGATTCGCCCGTTTACGAACGGTGTCGATTGTCTCTTCGAGCTTCTGAACACCGCCGACGCTGTCGATTGTGGGTTCGGTGATGGCGACAACGCCATCTGCTGCAATAAGAACCGCGAACAGCACCTTGCCCATATTGGGAGGGCAATCGAAAAGCACGGCGTCATAAGGAGAAAGGTCGAGCCCTTCGAACGCAACGTCTAGGCGAAACACCAGGTCATTCGACCCATCCGATTCGATTTTGCCGAGCTCTTCGTCCGCGGGAATGAGGTCGACGCCATCCCATGGGGTGGCGATGATCGCCTCGGCTGCAATGCCTTCCCTGGTCTGGTTCATGAGGTGGTAGGCCGTCATCATGCCCTCTTCGAGAGTGACGCCGAGGCCGCCGGTCGTATTGCCCTGCTGGTCCATGTCGACGACAAGCACTTTTCCGCCGACCGCGGTGATGGCGCTGGCAAGCCCGAGAGTGGAGGCCGTCTTGCCTACGCCACCCTTCTGGTTGCCGAGTGCGATTTTGCGTGGCTGCATTGCGGACCTTTCATCGAGGGCGTTGACACTTGCGAGGCGTGCATTGCGTGTGAACCACGCGCTGCATGCAATATGTGCATTGCTTGCTGTGTGCGCAATCCACGCTGTACGTGGGATGCATGCAGACTGTGCGTTACGAGCGATCTGAGCACCGCATGCTAAGCCTGCTCCGCTCGCTAACCACGCACACTGTGCATTACGTGCGCGCGTAGCATAACACGCATGTAATGCGTGGCGTTCAATCCTTGCACTCTGTGCGTGTTATGCACGAGTTGCGTCAAGTGCAACCCTTGCGTTCAGCGCGTGCATAGCTGACCATGCGTGCCCCGCACCCTGTGCATGCCATGCTCGACACGCTATCCATGCATCGTTCGCAAACCCCGCATGCGTTGCACACACTGCATACCTCGCAAGCTAAGCACTCATCACCTTCAACGCACGGCATGCTATGCATGCACTGCTCGCGGCGCTACCTCCGCACGCACGCGATGCGGTGCATGCAGTCCACACCATGCATGCAGTTCACGCATCACACGTTATGCAACGTATGCACGCACGCCATGCAGCGCTAGCAGAACACGCCTTGCATGCATTGCACGTCTTTTGCTTTTCTGCATGCAGTGCATGCATTGCATGGACGCGCAAAATAGCAGGTCAATGCACTCATTGGCACCGAACGAATCGAAAACATCTGCCGTGAGTGTCACACGTTGTTGCAAAGCTCGGCCGACCGAGAGCAGCTTAGCTGCCACGATCACCCGATAGCGCGACGTTTCAGA
This sequence comes from Rhodococcus sp. AQ5-07, assembly GCF_009707305.1. Classification (NCBI taxonomy): domain Bacteria; kingdom Bacillati; phylum Actinomycetota; class Actinomycetes; order Mycobacteriales; family Nocardiaceae; genus Rhodococcus; species Rhodococcus sp. AQ5-07. The sequence goes on from NZ_CP046100.1 coordinate 48,531, forward strand.
CACCGAATCGAAACGTGTGACAGTCCGTCTCCGTCAGATTTTCGTGGAAGTCGAAGGGACGCTATTGGGCAGCCAACTGACTAAAGGCGGAAATATAGGGTTCAGCAATCTCCGCTGTGCGCACAGAACAAATTGCTCAACCGTCGCGAGCGGTCCTGCCCAGCCATCCGCCAATGCGCCGCCCTTGCCGCGGATGGAAGGAACGCGCCAACCTTGCGAGGCGGGGGGCAAGACAGCCTGCCACTTCAGAAACTTTCTGATGTTCGCGCCAGGGGCACTTCAATAGAACCCGGTACCCCTTTGAAGGCCAGAACATATCTCACTTCCATCGGCGTCCGAACATCCAGGGCAGAAGGAAGGACTCACGTGAACCGCACGGATGGTGAAAACACTGAGACATCCGTGGGGACGAACAACCGCACTGATCGGGGGAGGGGTTCCAATTCTATTGAGAGATACAGCCGACTGACTGCCAGTCGGGGTGCTCATCTAACTCACGAACAACATTGCGGAATCATCTCAGGACACAGCGGGGGCCCGCGGTGAAACGAAAATTCTGCGCGAAAGGTCGGTCGCGGTGTGAACCCGGACGTGTAGGGGAAGGGACGTGTGGAGATCCGGATCAGTCGAAGTTCGGCCGCGACGGAATCACCGAAGCGAGTCCGAGCAGGCACTAACTTTACGTCACAGTGACGAAATTAGGCTTGGGGACGGGGTGGGAAGAATCAGTTCCGTCAGGCTTGATTTCGCCGCTTTGCGAGCAGAACTTTCGGGTGGGCACATTTCGAATACAGCGACGCATGAATCGCAACGCCGAAACACACGCACTTCTCGACCGAGTGGGGGAGGGGATGGAGACAGCTTCCCGTCTACAAGTATCCCGTGCACGATGCCGGCGCTGCCGTGCCGACGGCTGCGAACGACGCAAGGGGGCCCACCGTTTCACGCAACAGCGCTGCCATACATGCAATGCGTGCGTTGCAAGGCATGCATTGCATGTATGGCATGCGCGACCAGGATGCCTCGCAAAGCATGCGTCACACGCAGTGATCGCACCATGCTTCTCTGCACAAAAAGCCGTTTACCTGCGCAAATAAAGATGCTCAGTCAGGTACATGTCTCGGAGAGATATGACCGATAGGCGATCCGAATACCTACGGACGCGTCTGCATTGGAGGAAACGGCAGTCGTTTCAACCTCCTCTCGGATGTTGAACCAGTACCAACGCAGCGTTCTTCAAGCGCAGACAAGCGGACCGCCAGCCCGCCATTGACTGGTTCGGGCGGGGTCAGTTTCTCCGAAAATGGCTGTGGAGTTCCGCGAACTAGATCAAAATGTTGTCCTCCTGGTTCTTCGTGTCCCGATCAACGTCGCCATGAGTATTTACACCTGTGGCGATCAGGGTGCTGTGCCACGGACCGCAACCCTTCTCGGCAACGCTTGTCGGTCATCGTAAGCGCGATTTTGGACGTGCATCGCCTGGCTTGATGGGGACCACGAAAGCCTCAATGTTGCTGCTTGCATGTCAGGTGTGCCCGAATGCTGGCTAGGATCTTGGCGCGGTGCTCCGGGTTCGCTGCCATTTTCGTACGCTGCACATGTGAGTTTTCAAGTAATTCTTGTTCCCTCTTTCGCGCCAGGTCGGCCGATTTACGCTGTTCACTGGGTGATTCTCCGGTCCAGTCGATCCCATCGAGCCTGCGTCTGAGGTATGCCAACGGTGAGATCAGGCTTGATCTTGTTGGCCAGATCCACCCCCGATCTGCTGTGTCTCGGGAGAGCGTCTGTGCGATGTCACGTCCTGTCCATCGCGTCGTATCGATTTTGACATCGCGGAGAAGATCACAGATCACCCCGATATGTCCGGGCGGTCTGAGAGCCGGCGCATGGTTGACGAGTTCGGCTGCAGTCCTCTGAAGTGCCAGAGGCCGGGGTGTCATCGGAGAAGTGCTTCGTTTTTTTGTTGTGAGCTGGGCTCGCGCGTGCGCGCGTTGGTGAGTTCTTCCTAACGGAAGAACTTCAAAAGATAAAAAACCAACACTAGATAGGGTGTCAGTTCCTATCGGCCCTGGTCGACTGCTGTGGGGCTGATTGACGCGGTTGACGTCGGGCCTCAGAGAGTTGCGAGCTCTGTGGCGGGTTGCTCTTTCAGAGGCGCGAGACGGTCGCGTCTTGGCGAGTTTGCGGTGAGGTGTCGTTGCCACGATTGTTCGAGGGGATGACAGTGACCATGTCGATGCAGCGCGGTGCTGTTGACCCCCGTGATGGGCTTCAGCAGCCAGAAATTCCAGGGTTTTGAGGTTTCGTCCCCGGACGTGTTCGATGCCCATTCCCAGAGCGATGAGCACTCGCCTGGCGCGGTTGACAGAAGATTCGCTGACTTTGGCCCGGGCAGCGATCGTTGATTTCGCTGCGGAGACCCCACGGCCGGTGTGGGATTCGGCGAAATGTGCGTGAGCTTGTGCCACTGCGTAAGCCTTGTCGGGCTTGATCAGGTTGCGCGCGCACAACGCCTTGCCGGCCGGGCTGGTGGTGTGATGCCGGAATTGGCGGAGCCATTCCCTGCGTGATGTCCACACTGGAACGCGTGCTTGTTCCGTTGGTTCGACAGGTAGGGACCAAGAGCGTCCACGCTGGTCAGTGGACTCGTTGAGTTGCCGTGTAGCGGCTTCGAGACGAGCGATACGTGAGAGAGCATCGTCGACTGCCGCTTGCCATTCGTCGACTTCTGTCGATTGAGGGACAGCGGATCGGGTGCCGATGTGCGACACGCCGAAGGTTGGTGATATGGAATGAGTTGGGGTGTATTCAGGGTATGCGCTACCCTGAGACATACCTGCCATAGGTAAGTCCCTTCCGGGGGATGCAGTACGAGCAGAGAAAGCGCTAACTTTCGAAGCTCACCTCTCGAGAATGTTCGAGAACAGATGTCGGAGAACCTGCCAGTTCTCAGTCGACGTCAAGGACCTGCCAGTCCTTATTTCGCCGCGATGCGGTCCGCTCCCAATCACCCCCTTCGGGGGCCTTTGTGCTTTTCAAGAGGTCTGCGCTGTTTAGTTAGGTATCGGGGCACTTCGTTCGTTGTCGGCTAGGGGCGGCCTCCCTGTCTGCGGATCCGCTGTACGCGCGTTACGGCCGCGGTTGTTCGGGAGGTCTGTTCGATCCGGCGGCCGCACATCGGTACCGCTATGGGTACGGTGCTGGCTTGCTCGGATGGGACATTCGGGACGCGAAAGTGTGATCCGAGCGCCGCGAAAGCTGAAATGTGATCTGGACGTGCCAAAAATGACACAGTGAACACGTCCGCGAGTATGGCGGAATTGCGTTTCTGCGATATCATCGAGTAAGCACCGCCTCTTCCTTTCGAGGTAGTGGTGGTCACCGCCTCTTCCTTCACTGGGTTAGTGGTGGTCAGGGAGCTGGGAAGCTCCCACAACCGCATAAACGGACAGCCCCCGATGCCGCCAAGCCCTGGGGGTTGTTCGCTGTCTAGGGATAGTTCATGCGCCGACCGCAAGTTGCTCGATGCGACGCAGTGATCCAGCTGCCTCGACCTCGAGAAGTCTCAGCTGGTCCGGATGCAGTTTGTCGATGATGTAGTCCGGGATGTCCAGTCCGTGGGTGATGGCCAATATGAGCACGGAGTAATCCCCAGCAGGGATTCCGAGTTCGGCGGCCCGATCCTCGTACACCTTGTGCTGCTTGAGGGGAGCACGAGTCGCGATGTGTCCGCGAGGTCCCTTGTTGTGCTGTGCCATGAGGAAAGACTAGAACCAATCTGTAACTGATACGGGTAGGCGCGCTTGTTCGGTGTGTCGCGTGTGGTTGATGTTGCCATGGAGTTCTGAGGGATTTTGCGGCGGCCCGCCTCACAGCCCACCGCCGGCCCGACCAGCGAGGGGATTGCCGGACCACCTCTACGGCTTCCCTGAAGGTGAAGTTTGGGTGAGTTGGCGGTCGGCAGTTCGATGATGGGTCTAGCGTCGGAATCGGGTTGGATTCTTCAGGAGCGGATAGAGATGCTTGGCTCTCATGCTGTCAGACGCCGGGGAGGTTCATGTGCGACTGAACGCGGGGGAGCGGTTATGTAACCCGCGTGTTGGACGGCGCTTCCGCAGGCTGCTGCCGTGTGTCGTGGAGATGGATGGCGACAGGGGGCCTGTGGACAGTCGATGGTGCGTCTGCGAGCTCGATAGCTCGGGTCACGTGTCGAGAGGAGCACCTGAAAGATCCGGAAAGGCACCTCAACCTGTCAACTGCCGAACGTAGGCTTCCAACGGGGAGGGTTTGTGCCTTCGTGTTCGCCTGCGAATCGTGACGGGACTTCGGTTGGGGGGAGGTCGATCCGCGTACAGTGTCACGCAGAATGCTCTTTATCGCAGTTGCGCAAAGGATTTCGTTCACCGGATTCGAACATTAGAGTCGTGCGTCGTTCGACTTCCGCTAGTGGATTGCTCGGATCGACATATCGACGGTGCGCTGTTCGCGCACTCGAAGGAATGCTTCGCATTCCGTCAACATTCGTTTCTCAGGACTCAAAGGTTCCACAACGCCAACAGTTCGGCCCGAAGACTGAGCGAGCGAACGTAGTGGTTGGACCGCAGTTGTGCGCTGGGGTACCCGACATCCACGAGATACCTCTCAGCGTCTGCCACAGGAAGCGGTAGCAGGTCGTTGCGAACGCGCAGAAAGAACTGAAATTGACTGGGGGAATCCGGTATTCGATCCTGGTTCGATATCACGACAGCGGGTGGCAATAACAATTCGTTGTCCGTGGAGACACGGATGACGACGTCCCCACGTGCCATGCTGCTTGGTTTTCCGAGTCTGAGTGTTTCGAGTCGATATCTCACGCTCGGATTGACCGAAAGCTGCTTCGTTGAAGGCTGTTTCACAGGTGCGATGCGCACGGAGGTTTCGTGATCGCTGACTTGCCTGATAAACATTCGGTTGGTCGGAGTTAGAGGAAAGTCGTTGTCAAGGTTCTGCATTCGGCCAGTGATGCCGGGTATGGGTACAGCACGCCCGATCGCCCATTCGCGCGCGGCGTTGTCGATGAATATTTGGTCTACAGCAGTGGTTTCGTGGATATTGTTGATGAACGCGCGACTGTCGGCAACCACTTGGGGGTCATCGGAAATGACGACCGCTTCATGGGTGAATGTGGAATTTTCGGAAGCATTCGGCGAGCCGATTACAGCTCGTTGGTTCGTCACGATGACCTTGGCGTGCAGTGTTGACGACGACAGGATGCGAACGCCCTTGCTGAGGTAGTGCGCAAGAACGGCAGGTGAAGTGGCGTGGGCGCGGATCGCCGCGGTAGAAGCATTGACGATCAGAAGGTCTCCACTGCGAAGTGGAAGTAGTTCGGGCGCAAGGTGTCCGAGATAGGGAACAGCGGCATAGCGTGGGCCTCGCGTGCGGATCGCGCGAGTGATGTGTGGCCACGGGTTCGGTCCGTGGAAGCTGGTCCCCATAGCCTAGAACGGTAGCGCGAATCGGGCCCGATTTCTGGCTCCTGCGTGAAAGCTGCCGTTGTTCTGCGTCGTCTCCGGAGCAAAAGAAACTTCCGGATATCTGTGATCTGTCGTGGAGGTCGAAGAATGTTGTAGCGATCAACCCTGCCGGGTCAGACGGCGTTATACCCCAGTGCGACTGCAGCGCTGTCGATTCGGCGTGCGATTTCGATACGGGACGGTGGCAGTGATGGCGCCGGACGGGTGGGAAGGGTCTGCTGCTTGTTCGAGCAGCGCCCCGCACAGTGCACCGGGAAATTTGCCGCGGTACGCGATCCCGCGGGGGTGAGGGCGGGCGTGGTGGATCGTGCGGGCCCATGCCTGGAGGGGCGTGTAGGCCTGAGATCGTAGGCGCTCGCCGTGTGGATATCGGGTGACTGATGTAGTGTCGCTGGCGGGCCGAGTCGATTCGTGATCAGTGCTCGAAAAGTGAACGCGCAGAAAACGTCTCGGCATTCTAGTGTAGGTCGGGCGGCGTGGTCTTCATGAACTGATGGACCCGTGCCTCGTGACGGGGAAGCCGGGCGTGTTGGGCTGCAGTGGAGGTTCGTCTACTACTCTTTGGCAGCCTCTTGTCGCGAGTTCAGGTGAGGTGGCGGCTGGGAGGCGTCAGCGTGGCTTCGGCGCCCCATCAGATAACAGGCGGTAGGGCCGGCGTGATGGTTGTGAGCGCAACGTAGGACATGGCACTCACTGGAGACGTTGTGGGGAAGAAGATTCCGTTGAGATAGATCCATGAGGTTGCGACGGCACCGGCGATCAGTGCTGCGATTGTCGCGGTGGTGGCTGCGCGCTCGCGGAAGAGGAGCATCACGGCCCCGACGCTGGGCTTTCGGGCGGGGTCAGCGCGGATAACCTCTGGCTACGGTGCGTGCAAGGATACCGAGCGTGGCTTTGAGAGATCCTTCGGCGATGACGGGAAAGATTCCTGCTTGCCGCCAGGCGGGGCCGATATCAGACCAGTCGTAGTACGAGGTCACGAGGGAACTGTGGCCGTCGTCGGCCGGCTCGATCCGATATCCGTAGACGTGCCCGATCGGAGGCCGGACAGTTCCGAGGATGGTCCATGCTATTTCGCGTTGGGGAACAAAAGTTTTGATCGTCACTGTGACGTCGTACTGTCCCATGGGTAGGTCGCCCAGAGCTTCGCGATCCATGTGGACGACGAATTCGTCGCCGGTCGCGGTCACGAGTTCGCCATCTGCGCCCATCAGCATTCCGGATCCGTCGATGGCGACGTGCCCCTGAGGGTCGCAGAGGACCGCGAAGATCGATGCGGGGTCGGCACGGATGGTGCGCTGTACTTCGATCCGTTCGCTAGTCATGTGGCGAATGCTGCCATACCGCCGATCGGTCGGCGAGGTTTCTCTCGTTCGGTGGGTGCATTCATCGGCTTCGGTCGGTGAGGCGGGGTGATGCGCGGACATGTCGGATGCTGCCGTTCACGCGCCGGATGGTTGAGTAATCCTGAGCGGGGTAGGTGATCCATGGAGTCTTCGCGAATGCTCGTGGAGAGCGTGGGTAATCGACCGTGTGGATACTGGGTGACTGTTGTAGTGCCGCTGGCGGATTGTGTCGACTCGTGAGAGGTGCTCGACAAACGAACGTGCGGAGAGTTTCGCGATAATTTAGTGGCGGGGACAGTTCCATTCGCCGAAGAACCTGGCCATGGCACTGGGCGGTGAGGTGGGGGAGCTGTGTACGGAAATGGGGATCTCACTTGTGCGCGGTACTGATAGGCGTCGTTGTCGAGCGTTTTCTGTGGAACTTAAGTGCTAACGCACCCCTTGTTGAGATGCCGAAACTACGACTTAAGTCGGAACAATTGAGATAAATCACGAAAACTGGCACGAGTTCTAAAACACTGTCTACGGTTACTTCCACATCGTGATCGCTCGGCCCTAGATCCCGTCCTTCGGGTGACGGAAATTCTTACCGGCGACATGCGACTGTCCGTTGCGAAGGAGTGGGAAATGTTAGTTCCGTTCTTGCAGGCGATTCTGAATTTCGCCTACGGGTCAATCGATGCCGGTGGGGTCGTCATCGACGGGCTCACTGGAATCTCGAGCGAATAGGAGGATGCGAGATGAATTCATCTGATCTGGGTTCGGTTTCGGCACTCTTGCCCATGATGCTGACTGCTTTTAAGTCCATCATCACGATGCCTGTTGCGCTCTCTGTGGACTTCGGTCTCGACGTCCCGTTCAATCCGTTCAAATAGTTTAGGAGGGTGAAAATGGGTTCCTTGGAAGATGTTTTCGGTCTTTTCACCGGGTCACTGTCAGCGATCCACGTCAGCTTCTTCGAGATGCTGACTGCATTGTCGAGTGACGGATGGGTGAAGGAATGACCTTCCGATCCGACTACTCGCGGCTTAAGGAGGTGAGTATCTAATGCTTTTTTCCTTCTTGAGTAATGCTCTGGGTTCGCTTCGAGATGTCAGCGGCTTGGCGGTGATGGGAAGCATGATGATTCCCTCGTTCAGCGCGGAATAACCTGATATGCGGGTCGACTCGTCGATAGGTGACGAGCCGGCCCGCATTTTCTGTTCCGATGAAGATTCGGAGCGGCCGAAGACCGTCGATGCTCGAAGCTGTCGGCGGATCGACGAGCAACATGTAGATCTCACGAGCAGTGTGATGTTTGAGGCATCGGTGGATCTTCGGCGGCGATTTCCTTTCCACTGGTCGACGTGCGACGTAGGTGCGCTATCGCATGTCGCTACTAGTGTGGATGATCGCGATCCGCCAGAGCGCATTGTTGGCATGACGATCTCCGCCGCGGTTGGCCGGTGGCGAGTGTGCTTTCCTGCGGACGCCTCGATCGGAGAGATCCGCACAGGGCAGCGAACGATGCTTCACTGCGTAGTCTTTCGGGATTGTCGCCTGTGGTGACGAGCAGTGTGGATGCGCCGTTGACGCCGACCGGTGCGGCGAGCAGTGCAGTTGACTCGGCCACGAGATCGGTGAGTTCGCTTCGAAGCCGGTTCATTTCTTCACCCTGAGTGATCACCCGACGGGGCAGAAACCGTAACGTCGATTTGGCCGCCTCCAGAGAGGCGGTAGGTGCGCCCTATCCGACTCGCACCGTCGAGCAGTGGTGCAACAAGGCTCCGGTTGTCATTGATTCGAACTGATCACGTAGTTCGCGAGGAGCGCTGACGGTGACATTGCGTAGCGAATTAGTTGGTGCCGTAGAGTATCAACGCAATCCAGACAAACTGCTGCGAAGCGGCCAGCTCGTTTCGATTGTCCTGCCGTGTGACTTCGCGAAAGCACTCGCGGTTACAGAAAGTACGGACCTCGCCGTCGCCTCCCAATGGATCGAATCGGTCTGGCCTCGCAAACGGGGTATCTGCCGATTGGGTTGGTTCACTTCGACCACCTCGAAGCCCTGGCTGCGCAGAAGCACGGTCACGGCGACGCCATATGAACCGGTGTCTTCGACTCCGATCCGGGTCACCAAAGCAATCGACGAAAACCAATGCAGCAGAGCCTTGTAACCCGTGACTGTTGTCGCTGCGGTGAAGCGTCCAGCAGTCACCCGAGACGATCGATGACTGCGACGACGTGAAAATCGAGGAGGACCCCGGCTCGACGCACGTTGCCGCGGAAAGCCATGAACGGCCAGCAACGACCACCGACAGATCCAAACAAGGACACGGTTCGGTCAGTTGACCTTCGAGTTAGATGCAGCTCGACGCAATCATCAGGTCTAGTGTCGGCATCTTGATCTGTACAAGGGTTCTTACCCATGTCGGAGTGCAGATCGAGCCTCGCTCAAAGGCATCGATTCGTGCCACGACCGTATCCGCCGGAGTTCCGACTCCGGACCGCAACCCTTGTCCGAGCTGGCAAACCGATCACCACCACCGCATAAGAACTCGGCATCAGCGCCGCCGCGCTCCACACGTGGGTTCGCCAAGATCAAGTCGACCGGGGCGAACGGTCAGGCATCACCAGAACAGAACCTGCGCAGCTGACAAAAGCGAATAAGCGCATCCGACTACTCGAATCGAAGTCGAAATCCTCCGCAGTGCCGCGGCGCTGTTCGGGGAGAACTGCTCGACCCCAGAAGAATTCACCCGATGTTCGACATGCTCGTCGACGCCGGGACCCGTGAAGGGCTGTTGCCGGCTTTCGGTGTCAGCAACCTGGATTACTGCGTCTACAAGATCCAGCCGATGTCATCCGCCACGGATACGCTGGCAGTGGCTCACGGGCGGATCGGAGAACTCCACACAGCCTCGCGACAGCCCTACGGGTCTTGATCTGTGTGTGCGGAGCTCACGCGCGGTAGGGACATCGTGGTCAGTGAAAATCTCGTCGGCGAACTTATGAGGCTCGGCGTCGCCGGCCTGCCTGGTCCGGCGAAGACCAACGGTTGAAGGGCGTTGCGCCGGCGGAGGATCTCGTGCACCAGCAGTTTCATCGTATCGCGCCAAATGAGTTGTGGGTTAAGGGAATTACCGAACATCTTACCCGGAAAAAATTGTACTGCGGCGCGGTAGTTGACATGTTCAGCCGGAAGGCCGCTGGCCCCTCGATCGATAACTGCCAAGGCTTGACACTGGTATTGAGTGCCTTGGAATGTGGCGATCAAGAATCGGAAACCGCCTCCCCGGGGGATTGTGCACGCCGCTCGTGGTGTTCAGTTCACGTCCTGCGTATTCACTAGTAGAATTCGTTCCGCGGACTTGGCCCCCTCATTCGGCACCACCAGCGACGGGTGGTCACACGGTCCACCTTGGGGACCGCGTCGCCAGAGTGATCAATCCACTGACCTGTCGGGATGAAGTGCTCGTTGTGCAGGGAATGAGGTCGAGCCGCTGTTCTGGCGCGGTCCCAGTAATGCGGGTCGGCACGCGCGAAGGCGACGTATCGCAGGTTCAACGGTTAACCTCCCGGTCGGTCCCCCTGCGGTTGGTAGTCAATTCGTGCCACGTCCGAATCCCCGTGTGGCTTGGATTGCTTGTGGCAGAAGAGTATCCGATTTCGGTCATTTCGGGCGAAATTCGTAAACTATCGCCCAAAAGCACTAAGGGATGGCCGGGGTGGCCAGGTTGAGTTCGCGCGATCCCGTGAATGGTCACGTGGCAACACGAGCGCGGAGTGAATCGATCTCCCGTGGAGCCAATTCAGTTACGTGTCTGCCAATTCTGTTCGACTGCTCGACCGGTTCTCCGACTTCCAGTGGAGGCGAAGGGCCCTTGTGCTGCGTCTAAAGTATGAACTTTTCGCCTTTCCTTGACTTTGTCGGTAAAGTGAGAAAACTGGTACCTGTTCTAGGGATTTGGGATGCGAGAATTCTCGCCGGCACTGGACGCAGGATGCGATTCTTCTGCATCGCTGCGAAGGCTTACCCCTACATCGATCTTCTACCGCCGACCATGTGTGGACTCACTGAGCTGAAATCTACTCTCGGGCTGTCCTGCAACGGTATTCGAACCTGCCTTGCTCCGGGAAGCGACTCCCGGAATGGCGCTGTGCCGAGTTCGTTCTGTCTACGAATAGGGAGGAGGAGTTTTTCTTTGCGATGATGCCGCGATTCGAAATCTGTTGCGACATTTCATCTTGTTGAACGTCAATCGTTTCTCAACGAAAGAAAAGGTTCACAATGACTGTATCTCTCGCTCGGCGTGCCGGAACGACTGCTGCGATCTCTGCGGCAGCATTAGGTTTGGTGTTTGCGGCCACGATGCCGGCGTCGGCCCACAACGTGACGACGAATTACAACAACGCCTGCATGGGTGACCCCAATTCACTCATTGCCGGCAATGTTCACCAGCCGCTTCAGGCTCACTCCATGTCGGTTGCGCACTCGTCGTCGACACCGGGCACCTACACGATTCAGCCAGGCTCGCAAACTGTTCCGACCAGTGGTGGCGGTGCCACCGTCGTCAATCTGAATCGATTGAACCTCGTATTCAAGATCGATCCGGCAACCTTCACCTCAGCGTCTATCGTCTCCGGGACGGGCAGTGGATTCAGTGGCACTCCGGTGGTCACTCGAGTGAACGCAAGTGGTGCTGCCGACGCTACAGGGTCTTACCTTTCCCTCAATGGCGGAGTCGGAACAACGATTGCGGGTGCGAGTCCGGGCGGCTCGAATACCTCTGATGCCGGTTTGACCGCGCTTGCCGGCGCCACCTTCACGCTGCCTTCGGTCCAAGTTGTCACGACCTCCTCCAACCCGGCGGTTTACATCAACACCGACGGTGATGCCGGGAAGTACGCAAACCCGAAGAATTACATGACGTTCTTGTCGAAGGCGACATTGTTCGGAACTCAGTACGCCCCGACGATGTGCTCGGCAACGGATGTCAACCCGCGAACCGACGCGAATATCGGTTCCGTTCTGACGCCGAACGGCGGAGCGGCCAACCTGCACCCATGATTGTCGGCACTGGTGCCGCGCGCCGAGTCGATGTGACCTCCAGCGTGCGCTGAACATGCAACGTCGCAGTTCTCGGTGAGAAGTTGCCCCACGCCTGTTCGGGCGTGGGGCAGCCTTCGTTCTTTCGGCGACTTCAGTATTGAAGTGCGGTCTTGTGCCCGTCGATTCTCTTTGACGGGCGTGTTACCGGGGCCGGTGACCCTTTAGTTACTAAGTCGAGGCGCTCCCTCGATCTCGGTCCCGCGCTCGGCGCCACTTACATCGTGGACCTCGGGCACATCAAAGTCTCCGGAGCCGACGGTGCGACTGAGCGTCAGGCCAGGTAAGGGTGGGTTTAATCGGTCCCGCCGGATGAGGAGAAGGCCGGTGACGGCGAATCGTTGACCCTGCTCGACGAGGATGGGGAGGGCATGACGCCTGAAGAGTAGGCGGTGCATGGCAACAGGTGATACGAGCACGATCGTCGCTGCCGTCGACATTGCGAGCGTGATCAGGTACAAGTCCTTCTCGAAAGCTTGCAGATCCGAGAAGCGTTGCTGGAAGGGCAATGTCAGGAGGAAGCCGGTGAGGATCTGCATGCCGGTCTGGACTACCCGGAGCTCTTGGAGGATGTGGGACCAGTTGCGGTCGAGTCGTTGGGTGGGTGTCTCGTGGCGGACGCGATAGTTCCATTCTGAATCGGCGCGTGGCGGTGCAGTGGCCTCGGGACGCGGTTCGGGGCGCGGCCGCTGCGCCCGGCTTCCGTCGCCGGTTGGTGCGTGTCCGGTGCTCATCTGGGTGAGCTACCCGCTCAGCGCGTGGGGAAAACAGGCGTCCCCGTGCCAGGCGCAGGGCTGGGTACGTAATGATTTGCGTGGCGGGTTGTTTGCCGGGATCGTTCCATGTGGTGAGCTAGCGGGTTTTCGCAAGCTGTCGGCGTGGGTGTCGTTGCTCTGGTAATTCTGTGAGGCAGCGCCCGGAAAACGGGTTTGCATAGAGTCGAAGGAAGTCATCATGACGAAGCCTCCGCAGGACCAATGGGTGGGGAAATTGACGGCAGTCCGGGGTACTCGGGTGTGAGCGGAAGACCTGCCGTTCGATGAGGGCGGTTGGCGAGCAAGAAATGGGGCGGTGAGGCGATTATGGGCAGCAAGGCCGGGGGTGCCCGGGTGGGCTTGGAACAGGTAGTGATTGCTCCGTGTCGGTCACACGATCCGGAATGGTGGTTTTCTTCGGTGCGTGTGGAGCTGTCGAAGGCGATGTCGTTGTGTCGCAGTTGTTCTCACATGTCGGAGTGTTTGGCGGGCGCCCTCGCTCGCGGGGAGGCGGCGGGGGTGTGGGGTGGCCGCTATCTGGTGGAGGGGCGGATTGCGGCTGTGCCGGGCCCATGGCTTCCCTCTCGTGGGAGGGTTCGGCTGGCCGTTTCCCGGAGTAGAAATGACGAGGGAAGAGGATAAAGCCTGGGCACGAAAAGATCCGTGTGGCCGCCTAGAGCTACGGGCGCGGCGAATCGGTCGGGCGCTTCCGGATCGGCGACTGTCGTCTATACAGAGGGGTTGGTAGATTTCAGGAAGGAAGGGTTTCGGGCCGCGCGGGGAGTTGTCCGGTTTCGAGGAAGATGATGTGTCGGCCGATGTCGACGGTGTGATCGCAGAACCGTTCGTAGAACCGTCCGAGCAAGGTGACGTCGACTGCTGCTTGTACTCCGTGTGGCCATTGCTGGGCTTGGGTGACGGTGAACAGGCGCCGGTGCAGTTGGTCCATGACGGTGTCGGCTGCGACCAGCTTTTCGGCGCGTGCATGGTCGAGGTGTCGGAGTACCACTTGGGTTTCGGTGGCCCGGGCTACCGCTGTCCTCCCCATGTCCTCTACGACTGGCTGTGCTTCGGGTGGCACTGCCGGTGTGGGATGGCGTAGGCGTGCGATCTTGGCTACGTGAGTGGCGAGTCCGCGGCATTATCGAGTGGTAGCGGCTCCACGTGTTGCCGACACCTGGCCGTTGCACTCGACGGTCGGCGCCACCGCTTGATCAGCACTGGCGAGGCGAAAGATCCTGCGCACGCATGATCTTTCGTGCGTCGTAGAGGGGACTCATTCGACCAGAATCGGCAACCGGTGGGAACCTGCCGCCGGAAAACCGAGCACGCTGACGGGAATCTGCTGCTTCACAAGGCGGGGCTGGGTGATTGCCGGGTTATGGCGATCAGTTTGAAGCTCTGATCGCCAACCACCCGGCCCGCAGCACCCACATCAGGAGGAGTGTGTCATCCGAGGTAGTTGCCGAGTGCGTCGAGGAGGCCTCGGGTGCCTTGTTCGCGTCCCTGTCCGTCAGCCCAGAACTGGTCGAAGAAGATTCCGTGCTCGACGTGGGTGAATCGGGTGCAGGCATCCGTCGGCTCGAATTCCATTGAGGCTACGGATGTCGACATGTGGGCGCCGTCGAGCCGCATGTCGTAGGTCGTGACGGTGCGGCCAAGTTCAGCCGTGTGCTCCGTTCGATCGCCTCAAACCAGTCTTTCGACGGCTGGCCTGACGCCTTCACTTACCCGAGACTCTGCGCAGCGATCACCGACAAGCCTCACCTATCGCGGCTCCGTCGTCGAAAACAGCACCACAGCTACCGGGTAACCCATGTCATCAGTCAGAGTTAGAGTTGGGCGCGTTGCATCCCGGCGCAATTCAGAAGAACTGAGGCTCAGATGACTCCCGATCAGACCCCGGCCGAGGAGTACCGCGAACTTGCCGGCCGCTTCAGCGAAATCGTGGACGGTGTACCCGATCAGGCAGTGTGGAACAGGGCCGCACCGGTCGAGGGTTGGAAGGCCCGCGACGTTGTTCGCCACCTCGTCGAGTGGTTTCCGCCGTTCCTTCAGGAAGGTGCCGGCATCACTTTGCCTGCCGGTCCGGACGTCGATGACGATCCGGCAGCTGCGTGGCGCGTCTTCAACGACGGTGTCCAAGCCGTGCTCGATGATCCGACTGCCGGGGACAAAGTTTTCTCCCATCCGAACACCGGTCAGGCATCCTTACCTCAGGCTGTGGCGCAGTTCTTCACCGCCGACGTGTTCATGCACAGCTGGGACCTGGCGCGCGCTACCGGTCAGGACGAGACCCTCGACCCTGAACGCTGCGCCGTGATGCTCGCGGGTATGGAGTCCTGGGATGAGGTGCTGCGGTCCAGCGGTCAGTACGGGCCACGGGTAGATGTGGCTGACGGCTCCGACGTGCAGACTCGATTTCTGGCTTTCATCGGACGCGACCCACGCCCGTGAGGCAGTCCAGCGACGGAAGCTGGCCGCCCGGATCATGTTGCTCTGCAACAGGAGCCGTACGAAGTCTAGCCTGCCGTGAACGGTCCCTGGAGCAATGATCCGCGCGTGCTCGAACCTGTCCGCTGACGTCCCCGGCTGTCGTATGACGTCCGGGACGGAGCTTGAGGGCCAGAGTCCGGAGGGCGGTCAAGCGTCGCTGAGCGCGTAGACGCTGGTGACCCCCCTCTTTTTGGGTCGAGGTTCGACGGCTCGGCGTCCGAGTCGGTTTGGGTGAGGGGGTAGCGGTGTCAGATTTTGGGGGTGTCACGGAGGTGCGTGCTTGTTTACGGGCACGGAATCGCTGTTAGATGTGCCGTACCGGTTCGGTGGGTTCGGTGCCGTCGGGGGAGGTCGATGATCGGATCTCGGTGGAGGGCGTGCGGTTCGTGAAACCAGAAGGTCGTGGGGTGTGGTCGATTCGGGGCAGGCGCCCACCGCCGTGAGTGACCAGCGTGCTGGTTGGTGCCTGTGTGCGACTCACCCGAATCGTTCGCCGCGTGGGGTAGTCACCTGGCGGCGGGCGGGCTGAAACATCGGCGGTGGGAGCGCGTTCAGGTGGTGGTTGTGAGGGATGCCTTTCCGTGGGTACACCGATGCGAGCCGGTGCGGATTGGAGGGGAGTGCACGGCTTCGGTAACAGCTACCTGGCGACCCTGGGGCTCTTGTCTCGGCTGACCGACTGCGAGAGCTGCTCGCCGCCTCGCATCGCCCGGATGTTGCGGCGCGACAGTTCTGAAGCAGTAGAACCCAACCCGCCAACTAACGATCTTTCACAAGGAACATGATTGCGTCCGGGGTGTGCGGTAGAGGGCGGTCTCGCACGCGGCAGTAGGAGAAGTGTGACGCGAGCAGGCAGAGCATCGTGCCGAAGTCGACGACGGTGAGGCACGAATGCGGACTCCATCTGCGGTCGCATCGACCGAATCGATATCGACACCCGCCGGATGTAGGGCGCATTTCTCGTCGGTAGCGAGGGTTGGGTTCGGCGAGGTGGTTGAGCCGGGGGTCGGTCCGGCGAGGACTTGACGTTGCAGGTGTGCAACGGCAGGCGCGCTGGATCCGGGGAGTCGGGGGGCTATCTTCGAGTGGCCATTGCCTGCTTGGCTGCCTCGACGAGGTGTTCCGCTGCGCGGTTCATCTTCTTCAATTCCGCAGAGGTCAGGTCCTGGTGGGTGTAGGCAGCTTTGTTCTTCAAGTTCAGCAGTGTGTTCAGATGCCGTTCGGATCCGTTGTCGGCGCGTTTGAGTAGTGCAATGGCCTCGCTGTGGTTGCCGGTGTTCGAGTGCACACCGAGGCGCAGGCAGCAGAGGACGTCCGAGGCGGCGATACCCGCGTCGACGTACAAGTCCCCTGCGGCGTTGGGCATCTCCTGTCCGAGATGGTCAGCGGCGTCGAAGAATTCGTTCGCTTTGGACATGCGTCCCTCGGTGACAACGGAGTCGCAGTCGCGTTGTCCGGCCATCAGGACCTCTTCGCAGCAGGGCGCAGTTGCGCGTTGAGCCAGCTCCGTGTTCCCGCTATGGTCAGGCCCTGTTTCGCGACGTCTCGGAGTAGGGGTTCGCCGGCGGCGGCCGCGGCACGGAGCTCGTCCTCGGTGTACTCGACGATGCGTCCGTCGTTGCCGGTCCACGCGGTGACCAGTCGGGCGAGTTCGGTTACCCGTTCCTCCCACGCTTCGTTCCCGTCGTGGCCGGTGTCAGCGGCGCGCACCAGGAACAGGTCGATGTCGCTCTCGAGCTTCATGTGCCCGGTTGCTGCCGATCCGAATACTGCGGCATACCGCAGCGTCGTGAGCCACCCGTTCAGGTGTTTTTCGAGGCGTTCGAGGAAGGTGGAGTTCAGCTGTGCAAGTGCCATAATGGGTTCGGCTGCGAGATGCTCGGTGTTGAGGCGGTAGGTGTTGGTCCTGCCTACCTGATCGTGGAGCACCACACCTTGCGCGGTGAGGCGGTTGAGGACCTTGCGGATGCCTTCGCCTGAGCCCGTGGCGAGGATGCGCTGGACTTGGCTGATCGTGAACGTGGCGTCTGCGCTCGCCAAGACAGCAAGCACGTCGCCGTCCAGGGTCGGCGTTACTGTGGCGAACGGCCTGTTCAGCTGCATAGCAGGCACCTCCGAAGTTCCAACTAAAGTGTGAATATAGCAACTATAGTTGGAGTAGTTCGCGAAGAAGTCAAGGACACGCGAACGATAAGGCTTGCCCCCGTTCAGCAAGACTCCGGCAAGCGGACCGGGAATCTGCGCCGACGATCCCGCCGCCTTGTGGTTGGAACGTTTTCGCCGCCGATCGTCTGTTGGGAACTTGTCCTGGGGTTTAACTGCCACAAGAAGTGGGAATATCACCGCCGCGGCAGTTGATGTCGGGCAGATGATCGGCCGCAGATGGCCAACCAACCGGGTGTTGACTCCCCGGGGGGTCGGCCGCCCGATCTGCGTACCGCTTCGTCGCTTCGGATACGGTCCGCGCCGCGAACGACGACGCACATCAGATGGCGGCGATCCGATGAGCGCGCGTGTGAGCAGGCAATCGATCTGATGTATTCCTCGGGCGAGGCCGAGCCGTTCGTGCTGCCATGCAATGTGGTTGTCATCGGCCGCGGTCGAGCACCGCGGACCGCTCGATTGCCCTCGTGGACACGGCGATGCGGCGGCGCTTCGGATTCGTTCCGCTGCATCCGGCGCAGGAGCCTACGAAATCTCCTCCTGAGAGGTTGGCTCAGCGCCCGCCCGTGTCCGCAGCGTGTCGCGGACCTGCACGGTACGTGCAGCGCTGCGATCGACGATCCGGACGCACCTGTTCTTGCCCTCGTATTTTGATGCGCCCTGGCAGTCCATAGTGAGGGGGGATTGGCGTAGGTATTTCGGCCGCGTGATCATTGTCGTTGTTCGAGGACGTTTCACTTCGGTGACTCCCGCCGTGGCTCTCGATGCCCGATACGGCCTTGCCGCTTTGGAGAAGAGCTTGGCCGCCGGTGAATGATCCAGCCGCGCTGACTCTGTTCGAGCGGCCACCGTGCGGTTGGGGCTGCGTCGGCTGCCTGGTGTGCCGCCCGCAGGTTGCTTTGGCGCTGGAGGGCGCTGCCGCGTTCGCGGCTTCTGGGTTGGTCACGGTCATGCCCGCGACCGCGCTTGGGGTGTTCAGACTGGCTGCCACCGAAGAAAGTTTTGAGAACTCAACAATCGGTCGAGGTACTTACCCGGGGCTTAATGCCTGGTGTGGAGCTGCTGGAAATCGGTAGTTCCGTCGTGGAGCTCCGAGCTCCACGATTGCGCTGCAATCTTGGAGAGTTCTCAGAACGGACGTGGCAGGCTCGCAGGTATGGGCGCGAAACCACGAATTCTTCTTGTCGAGGACGACCGGCAATTGGCTGGCATGCTCGCGGACCTCTTCGAGGAGGAAGGGTATGGCGTCGACGTGGCTCACGACGGACAAGTCGGTCTGCATCTGGCGTTGACTCGCACCTACGATGCTTTCGTTTTCGATCGTGGGGTACCGGTCATCGACGGCGTGGAGTTGCTCAGAACCCTTCGGGCGAGGGATTGCTCAGTCCCGTCGTTGATCCTCACTGCTCGCGGTTCCGTTGCCGATCGTGTGGAGGGACTCGATGCCGGTGCCGAGGACTACTTGGTCAAACCATTCGAGATTCCCGAGTTGTTGGCTCGAATACGTGCCCTGTTGCGTCGCCGAACCGCCGTTGTGTCGATCGTGGTCGGTAGGTGGGAAATCGATCGTGCGAACCGGACGGCTACCGACACCGAGTCCGGATCGGTGACCTCGTTGTCCGAACGAGAGAGTGAACTGCTCGGGTTTCTGTGCGCATCGCCTGGGCAGGTTTTTTCTCGGACTCAGCTTCTGGGGCGTGTGTTCGGAAGTGCAGATACTCCGGGCACCGTTGACACCTATGTTCATTATCTCAGGCGGAAACTGGGCAGGGATGTCGTTGCCACGGTCCACGGACTCGGCTACCGGCTCGGATCATGATTGTCCGCAGCAAAATCACGGACGGGCAGTCGTCTGGGATCGGGTTCGGTGACGAGGCGCGTCTGCGGCGAGCCGGACGTTCAGCCGCGGTCCAAGCCGCCATTGCTCTCGGTGCCGTGTTGCTGATCGTCGGAGCGGTGTCCTATGTGGGCTATGCGCGGGCACAGGATCGGCAGATTCGTTCTGCACTGACTGAGGTCGCAGCCACAGCAGATGATGCTGACGATCCGCCGCCCGGTATGTCGCTGGCCTTTCGTTCCAATGGTGGCGTGGTTACCGTGAGCGTGCATGCCCCCAACGGGACCACGGAACTTTTGGATTCGCCTGCTGGGTATTCGGATTTCACCGATGGTGACAGCAACTTCAGGGCCCTCGTGTCCGACGGTGCGGAAGGTCGCGTCGTCGTGGTCGCGGCACTCGAGCCCTATGAATCAGGAAGGCAGCGATTACTTCTTGCTCTCGGATTTGCCGAACTCACCGGAATTGCTGCATCTGTGGGCGTGGTGGTGTTGTTGTCCCGACGTGCGATTCAGCCGCTGACGCAGGCGCTCGAGTTGCAACGTCGTTTTGTCGCCGATGCGTCGCACGAACTACGTGCGCCGTTGACCGTGCTGCACACTCGTGCGCAGCTTTTGGCCAGGCGCGGAGACTCGCTCGAGTCTTCTGAGCTTGTTTCGCAGCTCAACGGGCTGGTGGATGACACTCGGGCCCTCGGCGAAGTCATCGAGGACCTGTTGATGGCCGCATCAATGGACGACAGCGGACAACCCCGGAATCGGGTGGACATGGCGGCAGTGTGTGAGAAGGTCCGTGACAGTGTGGCCGATCATGCTCAGAAATCTGGCATTGCTGTCGACGTGAGTAAGGCCGGGACTGGAGAGCCATTGGTCTTGGGGATCGAATCGGCTTTGCGCCGAGCGGTTCTCGCGCTTGTCGACAATGCGCTTGCTCACGAGCGTCCGGGAGGGCACGTCCTTCTCCGCGTCGAGCGAGATCGCGACCACGTCAGAATTCGCGTGAGCGATACGGGAATCGGAATCGAACCTGAAGCGGTTCCGGTTCTGTTCGACCGATTCTCACATGGCCCGACTCAACCCGTCGGTAGCCGGCGATATGGCATCGGATTGTCCTTGGTTCGCGAGATCGCGCACGCGCACCGAGGGAAAGTCTTCGTCGAATCGACACCGGATGTCGGCTCGTCCTTCGAGATTGTGCTCCCGGTGGCTCGTTGACACCGAGCACGTTCGAGCAGGGTCCCCAGAACTCTCCAAGAAATTCTGCCTACGTTGGTCGACATGGGCCTGACCACGATCGGCGGATTACCTGCCCACCCGCTTCTCGTTCATTTCGTTGTCGTGTTGGTTCCGCTCTCGGCGGTTCTGGTTCTCTGCTCCGTTCTGTGGCCGAGTGCTCGGCGCAGGCTCGGGATTTTTCCACCGGCCATCGCCCTCGTCACGTTGATACTCGTACCGATCACCACCGGTGCAGGTGAATGGCTCGAACATAATTCGCCTCACAGCGAGTTGATCGAGATTCACGCCGAACTCGGTGATCAACTTCTGATCTGGTCCATTGCGGTGTTCGTGTTCGCGGCGACATGGTGGGTCCTGCATACCAATAGATTCTCCGAGTGGCGAAGCGCACGAACTTCACTGTCCGACAGTTCGACGCTGCTCCGGGTCGTGACAGTCGCGATAGCGGCGATGGCAGTTGTCGCGGCAGTGGGTTCGATGGTTCAGGTCTATCGGATCGGTGAGAGCGGAGCGAAGGCAGTCTGGCAGGAGCAGTCGTAGACATCCACCGAGTAAGTCCACGGCAGGAGCGCAGTGTGATGATTCGATTTCCCGGTGTCTATGCGCCTCAGAGCGATACTCGTCTTATCTCTGACGCAGTACGCGCCGAGAAGTTGGATGCGTCTTCTCAGGTTCTCGATTTGTGCTCCGGTAGTGGTGCGCTGAGTGTGTGTGCGGCCAAGGCCGGGGCGGGAACGGTTTTCGCCGTGGATATCTCGCGACGTGCCGCGGTGTGCACCTGGATGAACGGGCGACTCCGCGGTCACAGAATCCGCGTTCGTCACGGAGATCTCCTGGCCCCGTTTCACGGTCGTCGATTCGACCTTGTCGTCTCGAACCCGCCTTATGTTCCTACTGAGGGCGATCGTGCGCCGCGCTCCGGCCGTGCTCGTAGTTGGGACGGAGGCAACGACGGACGCCTGTTGCTCGATCGCATATGTGCGACGGCGCCGGGTGTCCTGCGGAACGAGGGCACGATATTGCTGATCCAGTCCGCACTCAGCGGCATCGATCGCACCGTCGAACTGTTCGCCGACAACGAACTCGAGGCATCGGTGGTCTCGAGGACCTCGATTCCTTTCGGCCCGGTCTTGCTGTCGCGCAGGCGATACCTGGAGTCGATCGGTGTCATCGACCCTGACCAGGTCACCGAGGAGATCGTCGTGATCCGAGCGAGACGATGACGCCGTTGACAGCCGCACAACGCTCGTTGTGGTTCGCTCAGTCCCTTGACCCGGCGACGCCGTTTGTCATAGCTCAGTTCGTTGATCTGAACGGTGAGCTGGACGCATCTCGGCTGGAATCATCGACAGTCGCCGCGCACCGTGAGTTCGGCGTTGCGGGCCTTCGTCTACGTGTGACGGATGAAGTGCCCGAATTGGATGAAGACCCTCATCTGACACTGGTCGGCGGAAGGCTGGATTTCCGTCGATACGACGATCCCGTCCGGGCAGCGATGACGTGGATGAATCGAGAGTGGAGCACGGCAACTCTCGATCCGGATACTGCCCTCACCGTCGCAAATCTGTTGCAGGTCGGCCCTCATCGCTGGTTCTGGTACTACCGTGCGCATCACATCGCACTCGACGGTTACTCCGCTGCACTTCTGATGCGCCGCGCCGCCGAGATCTATCTGTCCGCTGGTCCGGTGAGGCCGGATCAGGTCGACTCGGTTGTGGCGGATCGCGCGGCGGCGGTTGCCCGCCAGGAAAGCCGATACCGAGAATCACAACGCTGTGGCCGCGATCGAGAATTCTGGCACGAGAAACTCCGGTCAGTTCCTTCACCTCCGTCCTTGGGCACGAGTGTGATGGGCACTTCTCGGGGAAGTACGCTGCGGGCGAGTGGCACAGTGCCACTGTCCGATCTCTCGGCAGCAACCGTGATATCGGCGTTCGCGTCATACGTCGCGCTGATGTGTGGTGTCGACGACCTGTGTTTGTCGCTGCCGGTATCCGGACGAGTGACTGCTGCGTCGAGATCGTTGCCGGGCGCGATGTCGAACGTGGTTCCTCTGGTACTTCACGGAGTGGGTGCATCGACCCCCTCCTCGGCGGTATGCGTTGTCGAAAGCGCACTGAGCGAGGCACTTCGGCACCAATGTTACCGCCGGGAGGACATGTCCGCTCTGACTGACGGTCGACGGCAGTCAAGAGTGCAAGCGTTCGGTCCGGTCGTCAACATCATGTTGTTCGACAGGTCCCTGACCTTGGGCGCGGTACGAGGTCACGTCGAGATACTCACGACCGGACCGGTCGACGATATCGCGCTCAACGTCTACCCCGGTTACACAGGGAACATTCGCGTCGATCTCGAGGCCAACGGTGCGCTGTACAGCTCTGCCGAACTTTCTGCGCATCATGATCGATTCGTTCGGTTTCTCGAGGCATTCGTCGACACGCCGCCGGATCATCCTGCTCCGCGCCTGTGGACGGATGCCGAGCTGGGAGCCACGACGCCGGCGCGTGGCGAGCCTTCGGTCGAGCCCAGAAGTCTTGATTCTCTTCTGCGTTCCGCAGTGCACCGCGCTGCCGATTCGGTTGCCATCACCGACGGTGACAGATCGTGGACCTACGGGCACCTCGATCGGATGGCGGGACTCTGGAGTCGGCATTTGAAGTCCGCCGATGTAGGCCCCGATGATGTTGTTGTCGTGGCGATCCCGCGATCCATCGAATCGGTCCTGGCAATGTGGGCTGTGGCGCGAGTGGGAGCCACATACGTACCGATCGATCCGGCCCACCCCGTCGAACGGGTCGTGGACATGCTGGGTGTATGCACACCGAAGATCGGGCTCACGACTTTCGGGCTGCGAAATTCGTTGCCGTACGACCTCGAGTGGCTGTTTTTGGACCGTGACCCCGATGCTTTCGGGCCGTCCTTCGACGCCGAGCCCGCACATGCCGATCATCGGGCTTACATGATCTTCACCTCCGGCTCCACGGGCCGGCCCAAAGCGGTGTCGGTCACTCACCGTGGCCTGGCCAATTTGGCTACCGACATTCGCGAAAAATACGAGCTCGATTCACGCTCGGTAGTAATGCATTGTGCTTCAACCAGTTTTGACACGTCTGTCGTAGAGATGCTCGCTCCCGCTCTGTTCGGCGCCTCGTCGGTGATCTGCCCACCCGAGACCATTGGTGGATTCGAGCTGGAAGACCTCATCCGCCGTCATGCCGTGACACATCTACTCGTAACGCCTTCGGCGCTCGCAACATTGGCTCCGGAACGGGTGCCCTGTTTGAAATTCCTGATAGTCGGTGGCGAGAAATTACCGCACGACCTGATTCGCCGGTGGGCGCCGTTCGTGCGTGTTCGAAGCGCGTACGGCCCTACCGAGGCGACATGCAGTGTCACCATCACCGACGTCTTGAACGTCGACGATCGTGTGACACTCGGGCGGCTCATGCACGGAGTCGAGGCGGTGGTTCTCGACGCATCGCTCGAGCCGTTGTCCACCGGGGCCGCGGGGGAGCTCTACCTGTCGGGGCCTGGTTTGGCCAGAGGATACGAGGGGAGAGCGGGGGAGACGGCTGCGCGTTTCGTTGCGTCCACTCTTTCATCGGGGCAGCGTATGTTCCGAAGCGGCGATCGGGTCCGATGGACAGGCGACGCCCAACTCGAATTCCTCGGCCGCACAGACGATCAGGTGAAGGTGCGTGGGCGCCGAATCGAACTCGGTGAGATCGATTCCGTCCTGTACGCCCACCCGTCGGTCGAGTTCGCCACGACGTTAGTCCGCGATCTGGCCAACGGTTCGCCGGCGCTGGTGAGTTACGTGAAACTGCACTCGGGAATCCTGGACTCGGACGCGAGTATCGAACGCCTTCTGACACAGAAGTTGCCGGAATACATGATCCCGGTCGTCGTGATTCGCATCGACGCGGTTCCACTCACCACGAACAAGAAAGTCGATCGGGGCGCGCTCCCCGCTCCCACCTTCGAGCGGAGAGAAGCGGTACGGGTCGCAACACCGATCGAGTCCCGCATCATCCGTACATTCGAGGAAGTGCTCACGGCCACCGAGATCGGCCACAGCGATTCGTTCTTCGATCTCGGGGGAGACTCATTGTCTGCAACGCGAGTGATCGGCCGCCTCAACGCCGATTTCGGCATAAACCTCGGTGTTCGTGATCTGTTCGACTCACCGAGCGCCGCCGCGCTCGCGAGTTCCTTCGGCCAACACATCGGACGGGTGCCACAACTGGAACGAGCCGTCGACGCCTCGACGCCGCTGCTTTCACCTGCACAGGAATACATCGGCCGAGAACTCACCTCTCCTGCTCTGTACAACCTGCCCTTCACAATTCGCGTGCGCGGCAGACTCGACCACGACGCACTGGCTTCGGCCGTACATGACGTAATGGTCAGGCACGAAACACTTCGAACCGTATATCCGGATGTCGCGGGTTCGCCCAGCCCGCTAGTCGTGAATCCGGACCGGATTCCGCGCGGACTTACAGTGGTCGAAGGGAATTCGAGCGATGCAGAATCGATCGTTCACCAGACGCTCTCTCGGGGTTTCGATGTGCGTTCCGAGATCCCCATTCGCTTGATCGTATGTGCATACAATCGCGAAGATCATCTGTTGGCGGCGGTTGTCCATCACATCGCGGCAGATGGATGGTCCCTTGCCATTCTCGCGCGTGACCTTTCCGTCGCGTACGAGGCTCGGGTGCGGAACACGCATCCGACGTGGCCGGAGACCGCGGTGCGGTACTCGGACTATGCCATGTGGCGCACGGCAATTCTGGGAGCGCAGGAGGCGCCTACCGACCTCGCTGTCGGTCAACTCGAACATTGGGCGACGGTTCTCGACGGGGCACCGAGCGAGATTTCCCTTCCACTCGACCACACTCGACCCTCGATGTGGACATTCGGGGCCGGGCGAGTCGAATTCTTGCTTGACCCCGAGACGCATCGCGGGTTGACGACGTCTGCAAAGCGAGCCGAGACCGGGATGTTCACTGTCGTTCACGCCGTCTTGACGGCGACACTGAGTGCTCTGTCCGGTGACCACGACATCGTCATCGGTAGCCCGGTCGCAGGCCGGGGCCATCCGAGACTCGACGACGTCGTAGGCATGTTCGTGAACACACTCGTGCTTCGCACACACGTCGACGTTACGGCGGACTTCGACTCACTTGTAGCGCAGTGCCGCCGAGTAGAACTGTTGGCGCACGACCACAGTGATGTGCAGTTCGAGCGACTGGTCGACTACCTTGATCCTCCTCGCCACGCGTCGCTGCATCCGTTCTTCCAGGTGGCAATGTCGTTCGAGAACTTCCCTGCCGCAGTGCTCGAATCCGACGGGCTTACCTTCGAGGTCACGCCGCGGCCACTCGACATCGCCAAGTGTGACCTTCATTTTCACTTTGCCGAAGTGTTCGACGAAACCGGTGGACCCGCCGGGATCGAGGCGGCACTCGTCTACTCCGCCGATCTCTTCGACGCAGCTACCGCCACCCTGTTCGCCAAGACCCTGTCCGCAACCGCAGATGCTCTCGTGAGGAGTCCGGATGCGCCGCTGCTTGCGCTGGACACGAGCTCGTGACGGTCAGCGTGCGGTGTGTTCCGGAGTGCAGACATGCTTGTGGATCTCCCGCGAGAGTTCCGCGACGGTCTCGGTCAGTGCCGTGTTCGCCTCGATCAACTGTCGGAGTTGATTGGTGTTGTCGAGAGTGTGAACCGCGACTTCACTACTGATGGCATCCGCCCGTTTCGCCGAGATCAACAGAATTGCTCCCTGCATGCCGGCAAGCATCGACAAAAATAGATTCAGCAGAATGAACGGGTAGGGATCGAAACCGGTATTGCCGTTGAACCCTGCCCAGATCCCCATGATCGCGACGAACACGAAGACAAACGGCCACGACCCATACCGTTGCGGACCACATCGGCCGCACGCTCTCCGCGGGACAACTCCGAACCCGTACGGACTGCAGGATGCAGATGCCACCGATTCTTGCTTCCACGATTCATAGTTCGTCATTGTGCGCCTCTCAGTTCGGACTGCTCGCTCAGGACGGGCGGAAGCAGACGATCAAACACTCGAGGTCGATGTAGCCGGCACCTGCGCCGGACTCAGGCGGCATCCCCTTTACCTGATCGAAATCAGTGCCGCGGCACGATGCGATCACCAGAACCAATTGCCCATTACCAATACGAAGAGATCCATTGCTCATACGGAAGAGAGGGCTGATGCTCACGGATCGGCCAGGCCTGTATCGCTCAACGAGAGGGGGCAAAAACCCGGACCCCGCCATGCGGGTCGTTCGTGATCACGACAGAAGCCTCCTCGAGTCCGAATTCACTACGTGTAGAACATGTATCATGACCTGCGCGGACGTGGCTGCTCGAGAGATGGTTGCAGTAGTGGACGGATGATGTTCATCGCCATCGTGAATGTTTTGACGAATTCTTCTGCGACCCTTACGCAATACCCCGAGTTGGCGATTTGAGCCCTTAGGCATCGGCCCTTAGGTGTACGCCCCGACAGAATCGCGTGAAATTCAGCCCCGAGGGACGATGTGGGAACGCATTGTTCTGAGGATCGTTGACGCGATGACATCGAACCAGAACAACAATTGGCAATTCGCGAAAGCCGTTCTCCGGAGCCCGTTTACCGTCGGCGCGATCGCACCCGGTTCGGTACCGGTCGCGGCGGTCGCCGTTTGTCCACCCCCTCGATCATTCGACGGGGCGAGAGCGTGCTCCGTCGCACTACCCGCTGCAAAGGTTCCGGCGACGGTCTGTTGGAGACGGTAAGGGCCTCAGGAGTGCGAAATTCTTGGACCGGTAATCGTGGGTCGGAGACGGCAGAGTACTCGTGCGGCCGTCGATCTCGCGCTCCTGGCAGGCTCCTTCGAGTGTGAGGTTGTCAGCGGAGACTGGTCAAGTCCCGGCCACCAGACAACCACCGAATACTTCTTTGTGCGTGGGAGTCAGAGACATTCTCAGGTCTGTAGGCCGCGCCGCCGAGCGACGGCGGCAAAGCGATCGGCGGCCCTAGCCCAGACGTCGCGACCCTCGAAGTCGCCAGCCAGCGCATGCTCGGTTGAGCTTGCGATGAACTGTCGATATCGAATCATCAGAATGTCGTTGTCCAGGTCATCGGGGCCTTCTCCGAGTATGAGTTCTTTCGGCATAGTTGTCCTGTCTGACATAGCGATTATGCATATGGACGTCTCCCGGGCCTACCGCTCCGAGATGGTCGTTCCTCAACATCCCTCTGGATCGCTGCCACCGAAGATGCCGACCTGGGTGATGGGTGCTTCGAACACCGTCACTGAGAGCATTGGTGCGTCCACACCGCCCCGCCAGTACCAACTGTGCATCCCCGCCGATTGCTTCGCGCCACAGGCATCATATCGTCGATATGTTCGTACAGGGGCAGGTGCGATTCCATCCATGGCACCGCGTCGTCGAAGCTCATTCCGGGAAGGTCGAAGCTGATCGATTCGGCACCCATGTGCGTTGGATTGGTGGCGACTCCTGGCACCAGGATCCCGTATATGCCCGAGTCCTGCGTCTCGGGGGTAGCCAGGGGATATGAGGGAGCGCTCGAGGTTGATTGAGCGGGGATCGTGGGTTCATCGCTCGATCCGCAGCCGGCCACCAGTGATGCACAGACCAAGACGAGTGCCGAGGCATAGGCCTTGTTCATCTCCACATCAAATCAGACCAGAAGCACCAAAACCGTTGTTTCCGAAAGACTGTGTTGCGGTGAGCTGTCGGCTTGGCTCACCAGTCGTCTCACTCCATCAGAATGACGACGTTGCCCTGCAAGTGGTGCGGGTGTGATCACGGATCTCACCTCTCGCACCCCGAGTCAGGTGGTGCACCCAACCCTCTGAAATTGGGGGCACCACCCGTCGGTGGCCCATCCTCAGTGTGTTCGACGAACCAGTGTGGACGCTACGCAGCTGTTTCTGAAGGAACGCTGAATGCCTGGGGCGCGCAGTTCGATGGCACGACACTTGCGTGAGGTCTCCGGTCCAGTCTGATGTCTTCTCCGTGCGCGTGATCCTCGGGTGGTGCGAGGCCGGCGGAGGTGGCTTCGCGGGCGCTTGTGGTGGCGAGATCTTCAGCGAGGCTTCAGGTTGCCGGGCGCAGGATGAAGGGAAGCATCGGGGCAGTGAGGAACAGTGATGGTTGTTGTCGACTCTTGCCCGCGTATGGGTGGACGCCGGCGCTGTCACCGGTATGGAACTCGGCATCCATTCCGGGATGACGATGTTCTCGTCGTGGGCGCCCGACATTTCGGGCGTGTTGGCTCCGACCACTCTGATGCCTGATATTCAACAAGATCCGAATCGGTATCTGGCGCCGGATCGTCGCGACTTCTTCTACATCACACTGTGGGAGCCGACTCCGCAACAGCCTTCGATCTTTTCGCCATCCGTTCCTTCGATGATGACTGCGGCAAGGTTCGACGGGTCGTGAACGCCATCCGCGATACCTACCACGGATGCCGCTCGGCGAATTCAGCTCGGCGACGCCCACGCGGTGCACCACGGCGTGCTGTCGACAGCGGGCTTCCGTCACCTCGAGCGATACGTTCGTGAAAAATCATCTGAGTTGTCGTCCGCAGACGTCGAAGTCAGCGCGGTTCGATGAGTGCAACAATGGCCCCTTCGGGGCGCTCTTTCCGTGCTTGTGGCGTGGTGGTGGGCTCGGCCCTCACCGATCACAGCGCCGATTCGTTCCGGTTGACGGTGAAAGCTGTTGTGTCAGTGAGGGAAGAGCATGTGATGGCGGTCTGCTACCTTCCCTGTTCCGGTAGCTGTCTCACTTGGGGTTACCAGCTTGGCTGCGCTCGGTCGCGGGGGAGGGTTTCCCAGCTGTCAGCGGTCCGCGTGGCGCTGTTCACGTTGCGCGGTCATGTCAGTGTCATTTACTTGCCCTACTGTGGTCGCCGCGAACGGATGCCGGAATGCAGGAGTGATGGTTTTGCTGGACATATCGCTGATCGACGGACCCGTTCGGATACTGATTCTCGCACTGGGATGGTCCGCGTTGGTGTGGCTGCTGCGCGGACGTGGACGACGGTGGTGGCTCGCTCGTGTGCCGTTGAGCTTAGGGATCGGTGTTGTTGCGGCGATCGCCTTGTCGGTGGGAGTGAACAAGATCTGGAAGCCGTTTCCGGACGCCGTTCCTGCTGTTGCACTGCTGTGGGTGGGGATTCTCTTCGCCGCCGGCTCGCTCTCACTGCTTCGCCGAACGTCGTGGGCGGTGAAAGTTCTCGCAATGGTCGCAGTCGGTGCGATAGCAGTCTGCGGCTTGGCGCAGGTCAATCAAGAGTTCGGAACATACCCGACCATGCGCGGCGTTCTCGGTGTCAGCCTTGCCGACGAAATCGACTTCGACAGCGTCCCCGGCCGCACCGAAAACCTAGTCACAGTGAATGCCGGTGCATCGCTCGGCGCAGTGTGGTCACCGCCGTCGGATATGCCAGAGGATGGTGTGGTCACCACCGTCGACATTGCGGGAACGGTCTCGGGATTCCGCGCCCGCGATGCCTGGATTTATCTTCCTCCGGCATACTTGGCCACCCCACGGGCGCAGTTGCCGGTACTCGTGCTGGTGCCCGGCCAACCCGGAACTCCACGAGATTGGTTCGACGGTGGACGGTTGAACGAGGTGGCAGATGCCTACGCGCACGATCATTCAGGTTTGGCGCCTGTCGTCGTGGTGGCCGATTCACTGGGCGATCAATTCTCGCAACCTCTGTGCATGGACTCGCCCACCGCGAACGCCTTCACCTATCTCAGTGTCGACGTCCCCGCGTGGATCGAGACGAACTTACAAGTCGACCCCGATCATGGTCACTGGGCAGTCGGAGGATTCTCTGCGGGCGGAACGTGTGCGCTCGTGCTGGGGGTGAACGCACCCACTGTCTATCCGACTTTCGTAGACATCACCGGAGAAGACGAACCCAGCCTCGGCTCGCGTGAGCTGACCGTGGATCGCGTGTTCGACGGAAACGGTGAGGCGTTCAGCAAATTCAACCCTCTTGATGTTCTCAACCGCGGAGACTTCAAGACCAGTACCGGCACAATCGTTGCAGGAGAGGAGGATCCGGACCTTCCCCAGGCTCGTCATGTGCTTGACGCGACGACCGCTGCCGGTATGGCCGTTCGGTATCTCGAACTTCCCGGCGGGCACTCGTGGTACGTGTGGGGGCCAGGGCTGGAACAGTCACTTCCATGGTTGGCGAGGCGTGTGGGCTTGACAGCCTGAACAATCCTGCGCCACGGGAGAAGCCCGCCCGACCTTCGGCACCCGGACGGCCTTCTGAGCAGGCGCGCATGCGTGTGAATGCGGAGCGCGACCGCCGTCGACAACGATGCCACTCTGCTCCTGAGAAAACCCTGAACGCGCAGCCGTGCAATCGATCAGCACCATCTATGGAAAGTTCGACGTGCAACTCGCCTCACAGGGCTCCTGTGTACCGCCGACTGCGGGGTTACGCGCGTGCAGCGTGTGGTCGTCTACTGAAGTTCGGTCAACAATGCGGTGAGAGTTTGGGTTTCGTTAGCCGGATCGGGTGTGCTGGCCCGAACCGATTTGAGGACGCTGTCGATCCGGCCGTCGAGTGCACCCCAGACAGTCGCGTCGAGGGGGCGCAAAGATGTTTCGTCGTCGTCCCATGCGGTTTCGAGGTCTTTGATCCGTGCAACCGCGCCGGTGTGGTCACCGGCTTGCACCTTTGTCAGCGTGTCCTGCGTGATGGCGCGGAAGTTGGCGATGTCTGTGGACGGGAACACGGCGCTGACCTGCCCCGGCGTGAGGGTCGCGCTCGCCGCGGCCGTGCCGGTTTCCTCTTCGCTCGCCAGGGCCTCGTGCGGCTGGGCGGAGGCCCACACGAGCAGTGCACCGGCCGCGACGGCGACTGCGGCGTAGTAGCCGAGCATGATCCGTTCGCGTCCCCGAGGCGATGTGCCGGTCGGCGGGGGTGGGAGTTCGGGTTCGGTGACGACGTCGCGGCGGGTAATCGTGAGATAGACGACCGTCGCCACAATCGCGAGGAGGAAAATAGCGCTGGTGAGAGCTGTACCTGCACCGAGACCACGATCGGTGGACGAGGACGCAACCCAGTCGCCGAGGTTGGCGCCGAGCGGACGGGTCAGCACGTACGCGAGCCAGAAGGAGAGCACTGCGTTCGCGCCCAGCCGCCAGCCGATCACGATCAGGACGATCAACCCGGCAGGCAGCAGGACCGAGATGCCGGGCCCCCATCCGGTGATCTCGAGTGTCCAATCGCCCGCGGCAGTGCCGAGGGCGAAGGTGACCAGAACAGCAAGCCAGTAGAACAACTCCCGCGGCACCGAGACGATGCTGTGAATCGACAAGGTCCCTTCACGGGCGAACCAGACACCGAAAACCACAGCCAGGGCCGCGGCGAAGACGCTCGTACTCACCGCAAGTGGCACACCCAGATCGTCGGTCAGGACGTCGGTGTAGAGGGTGCCGGCGACGCTGAGCACCACAACCGCCAGCCAGTAGACGAACGGTACGTAGCGGTTGAGGCGCAACTGCCACACCAGGACAACGGCAAGTATCACCGTGAAAATGAGGGCGGTCGTGTTCAGGCCTAGACCCAAGGTCATGTTGATCCAGTCGGCGAAGCTTTCCCCGACAGTCGTGCACAGGATCTTGATGATCCAGAACCAGACCGTGATCTCGGGGACCTTACTCAGCATCACTCGCCGGGTCGTGGCAGCTTCAGATCTCGTTGTCTCACTCACAGATCCGACCGTAGAGAGACGATGCTGAAAACGCCCTGAGAGAGGCCGCGCACCTATTCGTGCCGACGGTCTGCCCGGCCGGAAGGGCGCGATCGGCGTCCCATTCTCAGCGGCTCCACAGCTGCCGACTTCGATACTGATGGGGTTGAAAGTAGTGGAGCCACCTTGGCTGTCATTGGTATCGGCGGCGGGGCACGGTGCGTCGGTCCGTATGAACCTGGTCGGGAGGGCCCACGAATTGGTGTCCGGCATACATCAAGGCGCTGCAGCCGCGATCGCTCTGGCCGTGTTGGTCGGGGGAGTGGCGCTATTTTCGGGTGCCTCGCTTTGGCGGAGCCTGTCAGGAACTCGCCGCTCGGCCGGAACGGCGCTGATCTGCCTGCAGGGCGCCGGATTGGCGGCGGCGTTTGTCGCGCTGGCGTATCAGGTAAAAGCTGGAGACTGGTTGACCAGCGCGGACCCGGCGGTCTTGGGTTGGTTCACCGGGCACCGCTCGGACTGGGTGACCGGACCGGCTATCGCTGTTACCGACGCCGGCGGGCCGGTGGGCACCGTCGTCCTCGCGGTCGTGATCGGTGCGGTGCTGTCCCGGCGAGCCCGATCGCCGATCCCCGCGCTGATTCTCATCGGGACGGTCGGTGGGGCTGCGCTGGTCTCGACCGTGACGAAATCCGTTGTCGGGCGGTCACGTCCCCCGATCGCGTCCCAGGTTCTGCTCGAGACGGACCATTCCTTTCCGTCCGGGCATGCGACGGGGGCGATGGCGTTGTTCATGACGGCCGCTCTCCTGCTCGGGTATGCCTGGTCTCCGGCCCGGCGGGTGTTGTTGCTGGTGACGGCCGCAGTCGTGGCGGTAGTGGTGTCGGTGACTCGCCTGTACCTCGGTGAACACTGGCTCAGCGATGTCATCGGCGGCATGCTCCTCGGCAGCCTCGCCGCAGTGATCGGCGGCGCGCTCTACACGAGCTGGATGGCCCGCTCCCACGACCGGCGCTCCAGAGCCTTGGGCCCGAGCAGCACTGCCCGGGACCGCAACAACCCGACGACGATGGGACAACCAGCATGAACGTGGCAATGGGACCTGGAATATTGGACGCTTCGACACTGCTGGGCACCCTGGGGTTGCTCGGCGTCCTCGGCGCCGTCGTCATCGAAACGGGCCTGCTCGTCGGCTTCTTCCTGCCGGGCGACTCGTTGCTGTTCACTGCCGGAGTCTTCGCCGCGCAGCCGCATCCGTTCGCCCCACTGTGGTTGCTGCTTCTCACCATCCCGATCGCTGCGATCGTCGGCGATCAACTCGGCTTCCTGATCGGACGAAAGGCAGGGGCGGCAGTATTTCATCGGCCCAGTGCCAGACGGATCGGCCCGAAACAACTCGAACAGTCGCGGAGGTTCTTCGACCGCTACGGCCCGCGCACAATTTTGTTGGCCCGCTTCGTCCCCGTCGCCCGCACCATCGCGCCGGTCATGGCCGGCGCATCCGGGATGAAGTACCGCACCTTCACGGTCTACAACGTCATCGGCGGCACCGTCTGGGGAATCGGGGTACCGACACTGGGGTACCTGCTCGGCGGAATCGGATTCGTCCGCAGTCACATCGAAGAGATTCTGATCGTAATCGTGTTCCTCTCCGTCGCACCGCTCCTGATCAACGCTCTGCGGTCACGACAGCAGAGAACAACCCAGCCGGCCCGCCAACAGGACAACGTCTCGACCGCAGACAGCGACCTGTGACGGCGAACCCGGCCGGAATGCGCGTTTCGTGACCGCGCTGAACCGTCAGATACTCGCCGATCGGATTGTTGTCATCGACGCCGCAGAGGACCGCGCGAGCGGATGATGACCGCATGAGGTCGGTACCCGAATGGCTCAGACCCTCGGTGTGGGGACTGGCGATCCGGTCTGCACTGGCTGCGGCCGGTGTCGTGACCATCGCCCTGGCGCTCGGGGCGGCGGCGTTGCTGTTCGTACTGGACCGGGCCCTGCTCTCGGCCCTCGACGACGCCGCGACC
Source organism: Rhodococcus sp. AQ5-07 (assembly GCF_009707305.1). Classification (NCBI taxonomy): domain Bacteria; kingdom Bacillati; phylum Actinomycetota; class Actinomycetes; order Mycobacteriales; family Nocardiaceae; genus Rhodococcus; species Rhodococcus sp. AQ5-07. The sequence continues at coordinate 82,769 of NZ_CP046100.1, forward strand.
ATCCGAGCCCAGGACATCACCACCAGCCTGCAGTCGGACTCACCCACAGACCTCGACAGTGAGTTGTTCGGCACCAATCAACGCATCGTCCTCGTCCAAGTCATCGATCCGACAGGGCACGTCGTGCGGACATCGGACCCCGACCCCGGCGCCCCGGCGACCGATACGCGCCCGCCCGCCGGTGGGCCGCCGGCGCGGGGACTGTCCGGGCCGACCGACCATGGGACAGATCTCCGGATCACCGCGCAGGGAGCCTCCAGCGGCGCAACCGATTACACCGTCCTCGTCGCGGTGAGCGCAGAATCTGTAGAAGCCACCGTCGCCACCGTAGGTGGACTCCTCGCCCTCGGTGGCCCGGCCATCGCCCTCGTCGCCGCAGTAGCGACCTACACACTGGTACGGCGTTCGCTGCGATCGGTCGAACACATCCGCACCCAGGTCGCCGCCATCTCGAGTAACGACCTCGGTGAACGGATTCCCGTGCCCACGCCCCGCGACGAGATCACGGCGTTGGCCCGGACCATGAACGACATGCTCACCCGAATCGACGCCGGCCACACCGCGCAACGCCGATTCGTCGCAGACGCATCCCACGAGCTACGAAACCCATTGACCACCCTCACCCTTGCCCTGGAGCTGGCGGACGCCCGCCCAGAACTGCTCGATCACGAACTCGTACGCGAAACATTGCTACCCGAGGTCACGCGCATGCATCTACTGGTCGACGACCTGCTGCTGCTCGCACGCGCCGACGAACACGGCCTACCCCTGCGGCTCGGCGACGTGGACCTCGACGACGTCGTGGACGCAGAAGTCCACCGCGCTCGCGGTGGGACCGAGAAGACGATCACGGCCGCGTTGAGCCCTGTGCGGATCTGCGGCGACCACACCCAACTCGAGCGCGTAGTGCGCAACCTCATCGACAACGCCATCCGATTTGCGGCACAGACCGTCCATGCGCAGGTAATGCAGTATGGGGACACCGCGCAGGTCATCGTCTCCGACGACGGCCCCGGCATCCCGCAGCCAGATCGGGACCGAGTCCTCGAACGGTTCGTGCGACTCGACAATTCCCGTGAACGCAACCTCGGCGGTTCGGGCCTCGGCTTGGCGATTGTTGCGGAAATCGTTTCCGCCCACCGAGGTTCGGTACGGATCGGTGACAGCGGACAGGGCGGGTGTCAGGTCGTGGTCACACTTGCGGCGAGTCCGGTGACCCCGGCCGAGGAGTCCTGAACCGATACTCGGCGCGGCAGAGTGCGCGTCGGGGCGTGCGCACCAAGGATGATCGCACCAAAGACGATTCTGTCTCCGGCTGGCTTCGCGACGTCAGACCGACCAGGCAGTCGATTCGGCATCAGAGGTGGGTGCCCCAGCACGCCGGGCGAGACTAGGCTGCGTCTTGAAGATGGGTCCGTAGTTGCGGTCCTCCTCCGGATCCCTGATGCGTTCGGATCTCAGGCGGGGTATGTCACGGCGGGGCCGGCGACTCGGATGCCGACGCCGTCTCCGGGGGTGAGAGCGGTGGCACCGAAGCGGCGGACCGTGACTCGTTCGGCGTCTGTTCCGCTTGCGGTGTCCAGGCGGATGCCGAGCAGCATCTCGGATCCAAGGTATTCGATGTCGACTACCGTCCCGGATATGCCTGCGCCGTCCGGGGTGAGTTCGATCTGTTCCGGCCGCACCATGATGCGGGCGTCGCCGTGAATGTCATTCGGCGACACAGCGATATCGCCGAGCGCAGAGTGGGCTGTGCCTTCCACGACCTGTGCAGACAGAACGACGGCGTCACCGATGAACTGCGCGGTGGGGACATCGATGGGGGTGGAATAGATTTCGCGTGGGGTACCGATCTGCGCGAGGCGTCCGGCGCTCATGACCGCCATACGATCAGCGAACGAGAGAGCCTCGGGCTGATCATGGGTGACGAGGATGGTGGTGATTCCGGCCTTTGCCAGGACATCGGCGACGATCCGCCGGGTAGTGGCCCGCAAGCCGGCGTCGAGCGCGGAGAATGGCTCGTCCAGCAGCATCAGTTCCGGTTCGCGGGCCAGTGCACGAGCGAGCGCCACGCGCTGTTGCTGCCCGCCGGAGAGCTGGTCGGGTCGCCGGCTCGCGTAGGAGGCATCGAGCGAAACCATCTCGAGCAGTTCGGCGACCTTCGATGCGGTCCGATCACGGCGGGGCAGCCCGAACTCGACATTGGCGCCAACAGTGGTGTGCCGGAACAGCGCTCCGTCCTGGGCGACGTATCCCACCGACCGTTGGTGCGCGGGCGTCCAATTTTCGCCTGCGACGATACGGCCGGCAAGGGCGATGGTGTCGGCGTCCGGTTTCTCGAACCCGGCGATCAGGCGGAGCAACGTGGTCTTCCCGCAGCTTGACGGCCCGACAATAGCGGTAGTGGATCCGGCCTCGACGCCGAACGCGATCTGGTGGAGGCCTGCCGCGGAGCCGAACCTCTTGTCGAGCCCTGCCACTTCGAGTGCGTTGGTCATAGTCCGGCTACCTTTTTCCAGCGCACCTCCGCCAGACGGTTGACCTCTCCCCCTGAACGACGCGAGCTGGTGTCGGTTACATGCCGACCGGTGGGCGGGATTCGGACTGACGACAGACCAGCTCGTCACGGACGATCTGCAATCGGAGCTCCTCGCACCGACCCAATTCGTTCTGGCTCTCGAGCCTGTTCAGCTCCGCGACCAGCTCCGTATCGGTCATGGCGCGCCGTACGTCCTTCATTTGAGATGCCTCTCGATCCGCAATGTTCTCGTCTCGGCATACCCCCGACCAGTCGACCGGTAATCAGGGAGGGGGCTGGCCAGGGATGCACCCTCATCGGCTAAACACCCTGGCCAGCCCCTTGAGCGGTGAGGATACAGGCGCTGAGTGACGGTAAGGGTGTCGAACGTGGGGCTTGCTGCTCGGAAGATGAGCGGCAGTCGGACGACGCCGGCTTCGGTGGCCGATTCTCTGTCGCAGGGGAGGACGGGAGGCTCAGTCCTTGGTCGGGCGGTCCCAGATCGCGTGGTGGACAGCTGGCCAGAACTCGAACCCCGCGGTTGCGAGGCCGCCGACGCCGATGACGCCTATCGCGGCGTCGACGCTGATGCGTCCCTCGTTGGCCCAGTACACATCTTGCAGATCGAGAAGCAACGCCAGCTCATCGACGATCAATGCGGATCCGGCGCCGTAAGCAATTGCGGCCGCGGGATGGCGACGGTGCCGTTCAGTGCCGCGCAACGCGACGGCCCCGAGGCCGGTGAGCATGCCGATCCCGATGTTGTAATGGTGAAAATGTTTGCCGCCGATACTATTCCGCCACCGCTGGGACCGTGCCCGGCCCTGATCCAGTGAGTCAGCACGCGCACACCGCCAAAGGTCACGGCGAACGCGGTCCACGCCCACACCGCAGAGCGTTCGCCCGGGTCGAGATTGTTCTCCCAAGCTTCCCGAATCTTTGTCCACCGTCGGCTCGAGAACCGCGGTGAACCGTCCGGGAACGACACATCGCGAGATGCGTTCTCGGGTGTCGGATCGTGCAGGTCGGCCACATCGCCCATAGTGGCACTGGAATCGGTGAGTTCGCGGCAGTTTGCCTGGATGCGGTGCTGACAACGATTTCCGCTCGACAGATGACGGGTGACCGTCGCTGCTGCTGTCAGCCTGCTCGACGAGCTAGACCCTACGGATCGCCCATTGCGTTTGACGTGGGCTGCACGCGATCGTGAAACGCACTAGTCAGTCCGTGACCTTGGAATGGCGGACTTCCGCGAGCGGTTCGCGAACGCCCTCGGGCCTAAAAATTTAGGTCGGACAGCGTCGGGACTTCCGTGTTGATGCGATCGATTCCTACTTCACTGACGAGATCGAAGCTGGCGATTGTGCGCGACGCGAGTTCGCGATGGAGGTAGCCAGTCCTACGTTGACAGATTGTCCGGCACGCGGCCTCGAGTGGGGTGCCGGCGGCGACGAGTTCGTGGGCGCGGGCGGCGATGCGCAGTTGATAGCGCGAGTAACGGCGGTGCCCACCGCTGGAGCGTTGTGGGGTGAGGAGTTTCGCGGCGTCGAGGCCGCGGAGGAACGCTTGCCGGACACCGAGAATGTCGGCGGCGTGGCCCATGCTGTAGGCGGGATAGTCTTCGTCGTCGAACGTGCCGGACAGCTCGCGGGCGGATGTGTCTGCCGAGATGGCGGTCTTCTCTCACTGGAATGGACAGGGCCCCCGGCGCGGGGGGTGCGCCGGGGGGCCGAGACGGGTCGAACTCACTCACTGAACCAGTAACAACTGCACTCTTTTGAGCTTCCGAACTCGCACACCATGTCCGGTAGCCCTCGTGAAGGTGGTGCCGGGACCTGAACTACACACTTAAAACACAACTTTCGGTCCCGGCACGTCCCTGCCCTGCGGTACTGCGTGCGGGTAGTTCGTCTCTCCCGCACTTCTTGATTTCGTTCCTGCGAGAGAAAAGATACAACACGCGTCTGGAGAATGTCTACCCTGGCGGCTGTAGAAATTTTGGATCGAACGGTCACGGTTTCGATGCTGGGGGAGATGCCTGGTCGGCGGCGATGTCGCCTGTGGATGGCGGGCCGGAGTCGGGGGACCCAGTGTCGTCCTCTGGGGTGGGGGAGCGGAATCGTAGCGCGGTGATGTGATCCGCCAGCGCTGAGGCCTCGCCCCACACGCGGGGCCGTGGGCATGAATGAGGCGATGCGCTCACAAGGTGGCTTGCGAAGGAGCGGAACGGAGGACTCGACGGTTCGCAAACTTCGTAGAGGCGAGCAAGGATGCACTGCCGGGTTCGGTTACGTGTTCATATCGAAGGGAATTCAACCGAACACATACCGGATGTTCTGTTTAAGGTGGAGGGGTGCGCGGTCGCACGGACGAATGACCCGCACTGATAGTGGGTCATCTGGGTTGTGTGCTCAACGCAGATGACGTTGAACCGCCCCGGCTCATCGTGAAAGAGTCGGGGCTTCGGCGGCTTCGCTGTTGAACCGCCAAAGCTGACCGAATTTTATGCAGATCCCTGTATCACGTAAAGGATCGCAGCGCGGTTGATCCCAGAGCCGTTGACGAGCGCAGCTGGTGACGCCAGGTGCTCGTTTGGCCGACCAGATCGTTTGCAGCTCAAGGACGCAACTGAACAATCCTTCTTACTGATAAGGTTTTTAGGCCATTCTTTCAATGAAAGGTCATGCACTGCAACGAAATATGTACCTCGTGAACGTGTGTATCGTCAGTATGGAGTGGCAGCGTCGATACCAGAGTGAGAGTGGACGTCCTGCAGCCTCGGCCGCAGCGATGCGCTCGTCGATGACGTCGCTTCCTGCGTTCTGTTCGACCCCGGTACGGATCGCGACGGCGACGGCGCGGGTGCGGTCGGCGGGGCCCGAACGTCGACGTCGCGAACCTGTCAGTGTCGTTGCCCATTCTCGTGCACTTCGGTGGCGGCGGGTGGGGTAAGGGCCGGGCCGCAGCATGGTCAGCCATGAGTGCTCTCCGGTTCGGGTGCAGCACCGGTATCTTCGGTGTGGCTGCTCGGCAGCACTTTCTGTATTTCAGCCGGGATCGGCAGCGCCCCCTGCTTGTCCGGCTCTTCACGAGTGAACTTGCGGTCCATGAGATCGCTCGCGGCGGGGGCTGATGTTGTGGTCGAACACGTGTATTTCGCGGAATCCCTTTCGCGCCATAAACTTTCACGAGTGCGATGTTGCCATGGCAAACGCCAGGAAACGCTGGGGGCTCACAAGTCTGCGGACCATCCCGGTGTGACTACTGGCGGTGAGTGCGGGCGTATGCGGATGGGGTAGTACCGAAGACACTTCGGAATGCTGCGATGAATCCGCTGGTGGTGGAGTATCCGGTGCTGGCGGCTATGGTAGCCACCGCTTGTCCGGCGGCGAGCGCTTCGAGGGTGGAGTGCATGCGTGCTCGCGTTCGCCATTGCGTGTAGGAGAGTCCGGTCTCGGCGGAGAAGGCGCGCATCAGTGTTTTCGTGCTGACGCCGGTTTCGTGTGCCCACTGCTGCAGGGTTCGGTTGTCTGCGGGGTTGTCGAGGATCGCGGCTGCGATGGCTCGTGCGCGTCGATCGTGTGGGAGCGCGAGAATGTCCTTGCGTTCGGGGGCGCGTTCGAGTAGGCCGAAGAGCGTCTGTACGCATTGTTCACGATGTTCGTCGTGGACCGCGCTCCCGGTGAGGTAAGTCAGCAATTCGGTCGCTAGTGGGTGTGCGGTGACGACAACCGGACGTTGCCAGCGTTGCCCACCAGGCGAAAGCTCGGGATGGACGTATGCGCTGACGAGCGCGCCGGCGGTCATAATCGTCATCTCGTGTACGAGGTAGCTCGGTAGCCAGATCATGTGTTCGGTATGCAGGTGCAGTCGCCGGTTGTCGACGTCGATCTGCATGCGGCCCTGGCGCATCCACGCGATCTGATGCTCGCGGTGTCGGTGGGCACCGAACGAGGTCACCGTTTCGACGTTGTGCTCGAATACATGGAAATCGCCAATAGTCCTTTCCGGCGTAGTCATTGCCTCTGAACTTGTCCTTTCCGTAGCGAGATACCTCCGATGAGACAGACCGTGTGTCGTGTCGGGAGTATGTGTGTCTCCTTCGAGGCATAGCGCCAATAGCATGGCAAGGCTAACCTCAAGCTGCCGCGGCGGGGTTGCCGATGGGCTGTTCAGGCATTCGCTTTCCTACAAACATTGAGGACTCAACACATGTTCGGCGTTCATCAGGGACGATTCACGCTGCGAGGATTACGCGAAAAAGGACTCGCCTTCGCGGCGGCAGGAATGGCGTTGTCCGTCGTGGCGGGATGCGGTTCCGCACCAGTGGATACGGATCAAGCAATCGATCTGACATCCGATCCAGCAGCATGCGCGGACAGCGACGCCACGCCCGCGATCGATCGTGCATCCGGGCCGTTCATCTTCACCGACGGTCGCGGCCGCACCATCGCGCTGGATCGTCAACCCGAGAGCATCATCGCCGATGAGGAATCTGCGGCAGCGCTCTACTCGTACGGCATCAAGCCGACCGCGATCTGGTCCACCACCCCGATGGACAAGAGCCCGATCCTGCAGTGCCTGGACCTGACAGGGGTGCAGTCGGTGGGCGAGGCATGGGGGTCGATCAGCGTCGAATCTGTACTCGCATTGGCTCCTGATTTGATTGTCGGAGAATATAATCCGCGATTCGAGCAATTCGGTAAGCTGACAACAAAAGGCGACACCACGAAGTCGGATGTCCTCGACAGCGCCGCTCCCACCCTCGGTGTCACGCTCGAGACGACGTCGACCGAAAAAACCATCGACAACTACCAAGAATTGGCTCGAGCGCTCGGTGTGAACATCGATGGTGGCCGTCTGGCAGAAATCAAAGCCGACTTCGAGGCGGCAGTGGAGAACTTCCGGCGGGTCGCAGCCGAGAAGAAGGACGTGATCGGGATGGGTATCTGGCCGCTCGATGTTGCCTACATCCTGGACCCGACGGCAGATCCGGACTTCAGTGACTACCTCAGCTGGGGACTGGCGATGTACCGGCCGGAAGCCACGGACGACGGTTACTGGAAAAAAATTTCTTGGGAGAACATCACCACCGTCGACGCGGATTTGATGTTCATCTACCACGACGTCGCGAACGCGGCCGATGTCCAGCTGTCCGAACTCTCCGACCAGTACCCCACTTTCGGCACCCTCTCGGGTGTCGACGCCGGACAGATGGTGCTCTGGGACTACGGCGCCAACAAGAGCTACCCGCGCTACACCAAAACCATCAATGCGTTCGCTGATGCTTTGAGCAAGTCAGAACCCGTGATCCCCGCCGACCGCTAACGCCGCACAACCTCGATGTGGTCGTCCCTGTCCAGAATCTGGGCGGGGACCGCATCACCGATAAAGGAGGAGTCGCGAAAGGTGCCCGATCCAGCGCCCTGCGACGACGCAGCCCGTAACGCGACACCTCTGCTCAGTGAGCTGAAACGACGGGGAGCTCGCCAAGGACAGATGCTCGGCTACCGCGTCGAAGCGGTCGGGCAAGGCTCACAGTTCGTCGACCTTGCTGTCGGCGAAACAATGGATGAGGAACTGTTCGAGTGGGAGGGGCCTGCCGTCACGCAGGAGGAGCGCCAGCTGTTGCTTCGAGAGGAGCATCTTGCCGCGCAACGCGAGCAAGTGCAGTGGTTCACGAACAATGTGACTGACGAACACTTGACGGTGCGAGTGCCTGTCGATTTCACCCCGGACAGCATCCGTTCAATGGACTCTGGGGGTTTCGACGCGTCGAACCGTGTCGCGATGCTCTCTCGGCGCCCGCGAAGCGCGCGAGGCTGGGAACCGAAATGGGGCGTGCCCCATTACGTCTGGTCGACCCCGCTGTGGGACTGGGCAGCTGGGGCGATCCATGCCGACTTGGACCGGGCAGCGGTTGAAGAACTCCGACAACGCTTGCATCCGGGCGAACCGGCGGACCGCATTCGAAGAATTGATCCACCCGGGCGAGGACGTATCTAGCGGATGCCTTTAGTCCGGTCCTGCCTCCTGGTCTAGTAGTTCATGACCAGTTGGTAGCGGTACCAGGGCCCGCCGAGATTTTCGACGGTGAGGTCGCCGTCACGGCCACCCGGGGGGTGGCTGGGGGAGTAGACCCAGCCCGACTCGCTGGTGAAGCCCCGCCGCGCGTCGGTGAAATACACTTCGCCTGTGGGCATTTCGTAGGCACGGTCTACTTCGAAGCGGCCGATCCGTTGACTGTCGAGCGTGTCGGAGTCCGGGGTGGCGAGCAGTCGCCGGGCGATGGCCTCAAATTGCGGACGGTCATTGTCGAACTGTGGGGCGCTGACGAGGGTCACGATCACGCCGAGTGCTGTCACCAGTGGCCAGGCGAGCATCCACCACGCCCCTCGGTGATCGTGTCGTAGGGCGATGATCGTGGAGACTGCCCAGATGCATCCGGTAGTCAAGAGAAGCAGTGCCGCCGCTGCGGCGGTGAAGTACCAGTCGTTTCCCGGTGGCCACCAATGGCCCCGCGCCAGCACGAGCAGCACCAGTGCTGTGAGGGTAGCAACCATGACCACGATCCACGACAGGGTGCGTGGTCTGCGAGCACCTGCCGGTCTGGCCGCTTCGTCCATGGCGTCAACCTACCGGTGTGCGGCAATGACTCCGAGCCGTTTGGTGCATCGTGGTCATTCCGGGAACGTCCGCTGAAGCTGGGGCGCTGCAGCGCGGGAGTTGCAACGGGGGTCCGTCGACGGCGAGCGTCATCGCCGGGTGAACAGGAGATCTTCGGGCTTGTGTCCACCGCGCAGCAGGCCCGACATGAGGGCTTCGCCGATCATTCCTGCACCCAGTACCGAGATCACCATGGCGCCGAGCATAGCGGTCTGCCGACGGTCAGTTGGGTGGTGTTGTGGCGGCTTTGTGTAACGGCTTTGAATGTCGTGGATTCTCAACGAACAAGCTATTCGATTGGTGTGGAACCGATGTCACGGGCATGTGGAGATAGTGCACGTTCCAGATACTGCACACCGCCAGTCAACCTGCCGGGTCGTCGCTGAGTCGGTACAGCAGACTGCTTGAAGAAGGTTCACGAGGAAGTTTTGACGTGCCGGATACCCTTCACCGGCAACGAGTCTCACTGACGAATGGTTTGCGTTTATGCAAATTCTTCACCAGAAGGCACCGAACACGGCCGCCGAGGTGCGTGCGCTGCGATCGCTTTCTGACAAAGGACGCCGAACGCGCTACAGCGCCGTGGACAGCAGAGTTTCGGGAGTTCATTTCTCTTCGCGATGGCCAAAACGGCGGATCGGTGAAGAAGACTTCGTCGGAAGTACGGCGAGCGCGATGCTATCTCCCGGCGGTCACTGTGTTGCTTCTTCGGTTCTTCACTGCGACGGTGGCCGGTTGTTCCGAGAGGCATTGATTCCAGCAGCGAGCACGATGGTGAGGAGTGCCAGAGCGCATGCGGTCCACGCTGCGGTCGAGTAGCCCGAGTTGGTTGGGGAAAAGGAACCGGTCACTGTGTGCGCGGCCAAGATCACACCACTGGCGGCACTACCGATGGAGAAGCCGACCGAACGCACAACCTGGTTGACGCTCATCGCGGCCGCGGTCTCTTCGGAGGGTGTGACTGCCAGGATCACCTGGGGCATCACGGCGGAGAAGCCTCCGACACCGAAGCCCAACAACCCCATGATCGCGATCGGCCACGCCACGCCCATGTCGCGGACGGTGGCGAACAGGACACACGCGAGGGCGATAACGACACCGTTGGCGATGAGTAGACCAAATGGGCTGACCTTGCGGCGCGCCTTGGGCACTACACGTCCTGCGACGAAACCCAGCGCGGAGAACGGGACCAGCACCAAGCCCGCCTCGACCTCGTTGAGCCCGTAACCGTAGCCGACCTCCGGGGGAGTCTGAACGAAGCGGGTGATCAGGGTGAAGAGCAAGTACATGGCGATACCGGAGACGAACATTATCAGGTTGGCGCCAGCGACCGCCGGGTGCCGCAGCGCGGTCAGATCCACCAGCGGATGCGCCACTTTCCGCTCGACGGCGACCCACACGGCCAACACCGCTGCCCCGCCGAGGAGGACCGATACGACTACCATCGGCCTGATCGACCACCAGCTCGACTGGCTCGTAAATACAAGCACCGCAACAAGACCGACGGAGAGAAGGGACGCTCCCCACCAGTCCACCGACTCCTTGGCCGGTGCGGCCGTACTGTCAGCTGGGAGTGCAACGACGGCGGTGATCAGCGCGGCGACTGCGACCACGACACCGAGTAGGTATGCCGCGCGGACGCCCCAAACTTGGACCAACAAGCTCGCGATGGGGTATCCCACGCCGATGCCGACGGTGGAGGCCACGGACAGCATTGCGATCGTGCCCTCTGCGCGGTCCCGGAGGTGTTGGCGGGCGGTGGCCATCATCAGTGCAGTCAGGCCCAATCCGATCCCCTGTGCTGCCCGACCGAGCAGGAGCACGACGAACGGTGCGGGCACGACGGTCGCCACGCTGCCCAGCGCCACGACGGTCAGAGTGGAGAGGACGACTTTTCGCCGCCGGTGGGCGGCACCGAGGCGGCCGAGAAGCGGGGTGGCGACAGCGCCTGTCAGCAGTGTGATGGTCAACGTCCATTGGGCAGTGGACAGTGAAACGTCGTAGTCCTCGGCTACGGAGGTGATGAGGGGCGCTCCCAAGCTTCCGATTGCTGCGACCACCAATGCGATGAAGACCAGTGCCGCCACCATGTTGGTGTCGCCGCGCTTGGTGGTTCCGTTGGGGTGTGTCTCGGGAGTTGTGGAGGCGTTCATTGGTTGTTCTCCTCGGTCAGATGATCGAACAGTCCGGCATGGATGCGGGTGCGGATGCCGCGCGCCCACTCGGTGTCGAGGTCGTCGATGTCCAGCGCCGCGGCGACGTTGAGCAACATGCCGTAGGCGAGGAAACTTTTCACCGCCACCGGAGGCATACCCGTGTGATCGGCTGTCGCCGTCCACATTCCGGACATGTGATTGCGCACCGCATCGCGAACCTCGCGGTCACCGCATGCGGCGAAGGCTTGCAGTTGTACCAGCAACTCGGTGCGGTTCGACAGGGTGCTGTTGTTGTAGTACTCGCCCATCACGGCAACCGACTCGGGTCCTGTGGTGTCTGCCGCTGTACGGTCCATTCCGTCGATGAGGTGCGTGAACGCACGCTGGACGACTTGGAGGAACAGTTCCTTCTTGGTGCCGAACAGCCGAAAGATGTAGGCCTGCGAGATTCCCGCGCGATGGGCGAGTGATTCCATCGACGCGCCGTGCAGGCCAGCTGCGGCGAACTCCTCGGCTGCCAGAGCGAGCAGCTGTTCGCGTCGCTGCTGGGCGGTCATTCGCTTGACTTCACGTTTACTCACCCCGCCGAGAGTAGTAGTTAGTAGTCACTAACTACTAACAAAAATTCGAATTTGATGGTGGATATGTGACGGAACACTCCCGTTGTCGACGCCGCCAATCGGGGAGGGAAATGCGGACCTGACGCGGCAGCGGTATGCCCAAAGGCCGGGCAGTTCATCGCCTTTCTGCAAGCATCACCATCGCTCCTGGGTGGCATCGCGCTGACCGGGACCAATTCTGTTCGGAGATCGTATGAACAACGAATCGCCAGCGCAGCAGACAACAGAGTGCCCCTTCAATGGGGCAGAACAAGTCGGATCTGCATCTCCGGCGCCAACGATGCAGGTCGCACCAGGAAGACTGCCCATGGTGGGCCATATGTGGCCACTGATGCGGAATCCTTTTGATTTTTTCGCTGACCTTCGTGCCAGCGGCAACGTGATCAAGATCTACATCGGAAAGCGTCCGATCTACTTCCTCACCAACGCGCGACTAGCCCACCAGGTTTTGGTGAAGGACGCGCGCTCGTTCGGCAAAGGCATGGTGTGGGAGGCCGTGCATGCGTTGAGCGGCAACGGTTTACCGGCCTCCGGTCGTGAGTTGCACCGTCGCCAGCGGCGGCTGATCCAGCCGCTGTTCCATCGGAAAATGATTGCCTCCTACGCGCAAATCATGACCGCCGAATCGCAGGAAGTGGCCGAATCGTGGCAGCCCGGGCAGAAGATCATCGTGCAGAAGGCCATGCTCGAGCTGACGCTCACAACCATCGTGCGGTCGATGTTCTCAGGCAGCCTGCCCAAGGACGTGGTGCAGGAGATCATCCGCTCGTTGCCGATCTTCACCTACGGCATGGTCGCCCGCACCGTCTTGCCGGCCTGGCTGTGCAAAGCCTCCGGCTTCGATCGACGTTTCCTCGGCGCGGCAGACAGACTACGAGCCACGGTCGATCACGTGGTGCGCACCGATCAGAGCGCAGACGGAGCAGACCTACTCTCGCACTTACGCGCAGCACGCGACCCGGAAACCGACGAGGCAATGAGCGAGGACCTCATTCGTGACGAACTGGTGTCGATCATGATGGCGGGCACCGAGACCACCGCAGCCACCTTGACCTGGGCCTTCCACGAGATCGCGCACCACCCCGAGGTCGAGGAGAAGCTGCGCGCCGAACTGAGGGAGGTACTCGGCGGCCGCCCCGCGGAGTACGCCGACATCGCCAATCTGAACTACACCCGCGCAGTCGTCAAGGTCCTGCGGCGGTACTCACTGCTGATGCTCTTCCGCCGCGCCGAGGAGGCCGTCGTGATCGACGGCATTCCGTTGCGGGCGGAATCCGCTGCAACGCCAGATACCTCAGCCGACTTGAGTGCTGTGCGTACGACCTTGACTCCGGTGAGCATGATGTCGTGGTCTCGGTTGAACACGGCGGAAAATCCTGGTTCGAGCCAAGGCGGTTCCATGGACGGTCGGACGAAGTCCCGGTAGATCTCCGGGGAGAAATCGGAGGCGTACCGCATGCTCTCGGTGGCACCGGCGTACAGGACCCCGAGTTCGGTGAGTTGGTCGGCGAGGTCGGACCACTGTTCGGTAGCCAGTGAGTCGAGCACGGCTGATAGTCGACTGTTCATGGAAATGACGAAGAGGTGGAACAGGTGGTGGCCTTTCTTCCATCGGGTGATCGCTTGTTGGGCAGCACCGTTCGGTGCTTGCGGGGTGCGATCGTCTTGGCCGGTCGAGAGGTGGTCCGTCGGCGCGGCCGTGGGCGCGGAGACTCGTTCCTGTGCAGCGACGGCGGCTGCCGCGGCGGCAGCGTCGCCGACGACCACTGCCAATGCGTCGAGCAGACGTAGCCGTGAGTCGTTGTTCAGCGTGGATCGTGGGAGGTCTGCGGTGATGGCGGTGACGACGGTCAAGGCACTGACCGACCATGCATGTGCGTCATCGCTGCGCGAGATTCTGAAGTAGGTGTCGTACTCGGCGCTTCGGGTGGCCGGGATGGTGCTATCAGTGGGTAGGACGACTCGATCGATGCTCGTCGGAGATGGGGTCATGAAGGCCTCTTCCGTGGCTTGAAGTGGAGTCAGGGTGATGGGGTTTTCGGGTTGCGGTCCAGACGGCTCCGACGACGACGGCGGCTCCGACCAGCTGAATCCAGGTGGGTCGTTCGCCGAGAACGGCAAAGCCGAAAGCGATAGCCAATACCGGTTGCAGCAGGAGCAAGGCAGCGACAGTGTTGGCCGCCGACGATCGGGATCCCGCGCTGATGAACAACCAAGCGGCAACCTGCCCGAGCAGGGCAAGGGCGATCATCCATCCCCAGGCAGACCCGGAGATGTCGAGATCGAGGTCACCGAGGCCTATCGACACAACTCCGGCAGTCACCGTTGCCGATGCTGTGGCCACGCAAATCGGTGTGACCAGATGGGTGGGACTTGATTGCATGGAACGGCGGTTCATGAACAGATATGCGGCGTATGCGGCACCGGCTGCGATTCCCAGGATGGAACCCCGCAGCGCATTGTCGGCTCCTGATCCGCCGATGAGTCCGCCGGCGAGTGCGACACCGAGCAGCATGCAGGGAACAGCCATGAGAAACCGTCGAGGGATGGCGGTTCGATCTACGACGAGCGCGATCAGAGGTAGCACGATCACCTGGACGTTGATCAGCACAGTGGCGATCGATGCACCGACGTCGAGGATGCTCGCGGTCCACATGACATAGTCGGCCCCGAGAAAGATCCCGGCACCAATAGCCAAGGGGTACAACTTCGTTGGCATCGCCCCGCGCCGGTGTAGTTCCCACAGAGCCATCGGAACGAGTGCTGCGAGCGCTATCAGACAGCGTAGAGATGCCGCGGTGCCGGAGGTGACGTCGGAAAGCTTGACGAAGGTGGCGGACAAAGAAAGTGAAGCGGCACCTGCGATCACCAACGCCGCGTTTCCGCCCACCCCCCGATCGGTGGCGGTAACTGCTATCGCGGTCTTGGTCACCTCATCAAGGCAACCAGGTACAAACCGATAAGTCTAATAGTCAGTTCTTCCGAAAACACGGTAGCATTACTTCTATGTTGTCGTGGGATCGTATGAAGATTTTCGCAGCGGTAGCCGAACACGGATCGGTAACCCGGGCTGCGGAGTCCTTGCACCTCACGGGACCGGGAGTGTCGCAACATATTCGGAAATTGGAGAAAGAAGCTGGGACCTCACTCGTCGAGAGAGAAGGCAGGTCGATACGGCTGACTCCCGCGGGGCGGGCGCTGGCGACGCGCGCGTCCGCCATGTCCGCCCTCGCCGACGCGGCCGAAGACGACGTCGCCTCTATCGACACCGCCGTTACTGGAGCTCTGCGAGTGGGCGCGGTCGCCAGCGCGCTGCGCCGGCTGGTGGTTCCGGCTCTGGCAGATCTTTCTCGCACGTATCCGCTGCTGCGCCCCGAAGTCGTTGACGGAGAAGGAGTCGACCTGCTCGACAGGCTCCAGCACCGTACCCTCGATCTCGTCGTATTCGAGTCCTGGGACCATCGACCAGCGACCGTCCCAGCAGGCATCGAGGTGCACACCCTCCACGCCGAGAACGTGCACCTCGCGGTCCCTGCCGACGACCGGCGCGAGGTGGCGAGTCTCGCCGACGAAGAGGCCTCCGTCTGGACAGTATGCCCAACAGGTTCCGATGCACACTCCGCACTCGTACATGCACTACGCGAGGCCGGAATCGAGCCGACGATTCGATACGAGGTGTCCGACTACTCGACTCAACTCGCCCTCGTCGAAGCGGGGCTCGCTGTCGCACTAGTTCCGGACACCGCGCGAGCGAAAACGGCAGGCGTGCGATATCTACCCACCGAGCCGGCCGTGACACGTTCGTTGCGAGCGGCCAGTTCGACCCGAATTCCCGCAGTCGGTGCATTGCTCGACGCGCTGAACAGCATCCTCTCGAAATGAGAGAAGTGAGGCCGCGCACCGAACCGCGCGCAACACACCGAGCAGTGCCTCGGTCACGTCCCGACGGACGTACCAACTGTTGGCCGTAATCGTGCATGCGCAAAGGGAGACGACTGCGGCCGACGAACGCCGTCGCGGCGTTCGTCTTACTTGTGATCGCCGGGATACTCGTCGTGGTGTCCGTCTACAGCGTTCTCTACTACTCGCGACACCGGAGACCCGCCGACGGATTCCCGATCAGTCTCACCTACCGTCACCGGCACTACAACCGCACCGGCGACCCCGTCACCGACATCCCACGATCTGCGAGCGGGTACGACTACTCGAAAAGTAGTGATGCGTTGACCTGTTGAGACCAAGATCGATTCTCGAACACTCCCAGACCCCAGCGATCGCTGCATCCATGAATTCTGCAACGGAGCGCCAGGGTCGTACCATGAACTTTGCGATAGATTCCAAGGGTGAAACAGACCGGGACCGCTGTTGTCGATTGCCATCAGTTTGTCGTCGGATCACCGACAGCCGAGACGTACGAGCCGTCGGAGACTGGCAGTGTGATCGAGGTAGGGCCAAACTTTGTCACCATCATGACCGGGATCGCCTACGGCCCTGCCTCGTTGGCTATCGAGGTATTGGACCACGAGCCCGGCGAGCTCGATCCTTCTTCTGTCGAGTGGGAGGTGGTGGAAGAAGCGACGGTCAAAATCAGCAAACCTGTCCGGGCCATCACTACGGATGGGGAACTGCTGCCGGACTTCGCTAAAGTCCCAATCGCCAAGGGAATGCACACGTTCCGCGTATCGGCGCAGGGCCGCGACCTCAACTGGGACCTCACCGTAACTGAACCAACGGAATCATATTTGGTACAGGTGTGGAAGGTGACCCAGCCCGCTGCCATGCGCAGACTCCGCAAGACCGACACCGCCTGGAACGACGAGATCGTGACCCACCCGGTTCGGAACTTCTGGGATCCTGATCCGGCGGGAGATGCAACGCTCTACCTCGAATTCGGCTACGAGCAGATGGCTACGTGGGCCAAGGAAGAAGCCATCCGATGGGGTGGACGGCCACCCACCGACAAACTACAAGGCCAGCCATACGCCCGAGAGTTTGCGGGCCACGACAGGATGCTAGTCGACGCTCTTGCTCGATGTCGAGCGCCGAAGCTTCGGCGAATCGCAGCATGGTCAGCGCGTCGTGCGTACACGATCGCCGGCATCGCCGAGATCGACTGGATCCGCGCCGGACTCGACGCGTTGGACAACGACGATCCACTGCCGTACCCGTTCGACAGTCGGACCGGCGCCAATGTCTGGGATACCTTCCTCGCGGAACCCCGCATCGAAATGTGGACCACCGACGACAACTGAGAGAAGCAAGCGACGACTGCGCTCATCGCCCACCGCGCGTTGGTCGACGCCAACATGGAAGATCCACTGTCGGCAGCCTTCAACGCACTGCGGACTGCGGCAATTACCGATGGGCACAACTATCTGCCACTCATCGCTGAGCTGCGACGCGAGTTCTTTCCAAAGTTGGCACCAGCAGATCAGTACGAGCGCTGGATAGGTCACAGCGTGTAATCGCCGTGTGCAAGCAACGAACTGACCTAGTGAACTACACGGTTCAGTACGCCTGGACCGTGTAAGTCGAGTGATCGACGACCGACAGCTCATAGATCGCCGCGAACGGTGCAGCACTGGGCATCCCGCAAGAACGATCGCTCGGGATTGAGGGACGGAACCCATTGCCCCGCGCGTCAACCAGCCACACGACAGGCTGGCGAGCGAGACTGAAATTGCAATCACGCCTGCTGAACGGAGACTTCGGCCGAGAAGGCTGCGACACCGCAGCCATGAGCTCTGAAAGATCACCTCCACGAACCGTCTCGTCGACCACGCGTACCAGCGGGTCGCTGCCTTCGACATCGGTACTCTCACTGCACGTGACAACCTGAACCGCCGCGAAGTCCTTCGGTACGGCACCCGCATCCGGAGCTGATGGGATTCCAGGCACCTCACGTACGGGGTCAGTCATGATGGCCCCGAGTACATTCGGTGCCTCACACGTGACATCGTGAGTGACGATCGCGTCAGGGAGACTCGGCAGAGTGCGAGACTCCACTCGCATGAAATAGACAGCGAATGACCCGATGCATACCAGGACGACAGCGGCGGCGATCCGACGTCCGATTCCCACAACCCAACAGTAGCGAGATGAAACCTCGACAGTGAGGGTAGCCAGCACCTGCGACCGAAAGATCGGGGCAAACTGCGTACCAAGCATATCTATGCACTGCTTGACCGCGTCACTCTCATTCGATCGATTGATAGACCCGGCAGATTCGATTAGGCGCACCCGACAGATCAGCGAATCTGATGGCGCTGCCGTCATATCGGAAGGGCTCGGTGATGGAGCTTCCGTTGAGCGTGCAGTCGTCTTCTGAAACTGACACAGGGTAGGCGATCAGCGCAGAGACGCACAGTAAAGTCAGCGGCATCTGGCCCTCGTCGTGCAGTCAACAATCTTCTGTCTTCTGTGGGGCTGGTGAGAAAGTTACTCGCTGTGGTGATCACCTCGGCACAAGACTGAGAGGGCAACACAATCTCAAGGAATTGGGAAGTCACGGTAGTCATGGTCGGACTACTTGGAACCGCGGCGTGCGGGACACCGGAAGCCAGGCCCTCAGACGACCCGGGCATTGCTCGAGCGGGCCTGCTGCCCGACGTATCGGAGCTGCCCGCAGGCAGCCAGGTCGAGCGACTCGATCGCGAAGACCAGATGATCCTGAACCTCAATATCCACGCACCCAGCGACGGGATCGGACTGGACATGAACCCGGTCTTCGATCCGGCCCAATGCGAGAAGGAGAGCCTGTACGCCGACGACGCCCGCGCCGGTTTGATCGAGAACGGTTCCGCCAGTGGCGCACTCCTCGCAAGTGGCGGTACGTAAGTGACGTTGGTCAGTGAAACAGATACAGATGTGCCCCGGGTGATCGAGGCGCACACCGGGCAGTGTTCGTCCTACAGCGTGACCTCAACCAGCTTCGGCGGCACGTCCCAGCGCACGATTCAGACGGAGCGGCTCGATCTTCCTCCGACTCTCATCAGCGAAGACGCCGGAATCCTGCATGAGGTCAGCCATCCAGACAACCCGGACTGGTCCGACACCGAGGTCCTTCTCGGGTACGCGACAGTCGACAAGTACACGGTGGTGGTCCTCGGATACCAAGGCAAGCAATCCCAGCCCGAGTTCGATGACGTATTCACCCGGGTTGTCGAGAAAGTCCGGAGGCTTGGCTGAGTGAAGAGCCGACCGAGACACACGCCTGTGCCGTGCCAGGCCAGTCCTGTGCCGCTGCGGGCCTGGGGTGGAGATCGGATTGCGATAGAGCACAGTGGTCTTCTGAAAAGTGCAGTTGTCTGATGAAGCTGACATCTTTGGTCTCTAACCTCGCCGCGAGCGCCGACCCTTTCGATTGGCGAACCGCACGAACAATGCCGTGCCCGCGGCCACGATCCACGCGGACACAATGATGATTCCCGCGATGGAGCTGTACCGCTGGAACCATGGCTGTCCTACCGCGGTGTGAGCATAATCCCAGCTCAGACCATCCACGCTGCTCGCGAATACGCCCAGCAATCCGATTACCAGGACTACACCAGCGAATATCGCGACTTTCAATTTGAAGCGTTGGTCGCTATCGAGTCGAATGCATTGAACCGCCATCGTGCAGCCTCCCGAACCGAGTCGGACAGTGCAAATCTCTTGGGTAGTACCACCCTATGCCCCTGCCCAGCACTGACGGCTGTTCTGGGCTGGGTGAATCGCACCCCCGGCGTGAACGCCGCATCCCGATTCCCGGCACAGATTCTGTTCGGGTCGACTATCGCTCAGCAAGAGAAATCGGTGCACGCGCCGAGTGGCTTCGTTCGCATCTGCCAATCAAGCGTTCGGCGAATCCTGCTGCACGAAGGCAAAGTTCACGCGTCGTGGCGCATTAGGATCCGGCGGTGGAGGCTTCTGCAACTCGAAGGCTGTGGCGAACCAGCCCGATGACGGGATCTCGATCTCCGGAGTCGTGCGGTCGTTGATGTCGATCGGCGCAGCCGTCGCAGGATCAACCTCGTCCCATAAGGTCACCACCTGCTCTGCAGCTGACGCGAATTCCCCGGCGTCGAGGACGTGCTTTGTTTCGTCTAGGCCGAAATGTGGCCATGCGAAGTACACCTGAAGGTCGCCCGCAGGAGGAACCGGGGCAAGGACGAGTCCGGTCCGGTTGTGGACGCCGCTTCCGCCGCCGCCGTTGGCACTGAGCCCCGTTCGTCTGCCGGGAAGATTTGTTGCCAGAGTTCCATGCGCGTCTTCGAATCCGAGCAACATCGGAGGCGTGTGGCCTGACTCGGGTTTGCCGAACCCGTACATTCCGAGGAATCGGTCGGTCGATTGCACGCTCGCTTCGATAGAAAACGTCATGCACGTGCTGTAGACAAGAGCTCCGGAGATCCACACCGCGATGGCGTCGGTCTGTGCAAGAACCAGCCGTAGCGGCACTACAGCGGGGATCTCGTTGGTGGGGATGCCGCGGAAATGTTGCACTGCCAGGGAGGGACCACGTTCATTGCTCACAGGAAGCACCCTGCCACGACTCGGATTGTCCTGCACTCGTCTCGTACTTCTCACGTCGAGAGGGCCGGTCCCATCGCGATGACAGCTCTGGCCTTTCAACTTGGGTGGAATCGCAGCTACACCGCCGGCGCCCGGCGATCTTGTCTCAGCTTTCGGTGCCTCAGAACCGAACGAATGAGAGACATCCGAATATGCGCGTAGCTATCCAAACGATCAATCGGCGGCGAAGCCGTGCGACGGATTCACCGTTCTGATTCAGTGGTCTCAATGAACGCACGAGTGAGCCAAAGATCGCACGTTCGCTTCCTAGCCTTTGCTGCCGGTGGCCTTCTGAGCATCGCCGCAGACCGTTCAATCTCTCGTCGGAATCCGACACGACGAACAGTGGTCTATGCCGCGGGGCTGGTGGGCGCTGCAGTTGTCTATCCGATCTCGCACCTGGGGCGTACTGCGGATTCGGCTGCGCTCACCCGTGAGTGGATTGCGGTGTTGGCGACGGCGGCGATCTATGTCGGTGCGAGCATTCTGCCGGCACAGGGTGCTGCGCGGCTGACCGCTGGCGGATGGCTTGGGCATGCAGTTTTCGATCACGGACACGATCGAGGTGGGTCTTCACGGCTGCCGCAGTGGTATCCCATGCTGTGCGCTGGCTTCGACGTTGGTGTAGCAACGTTGCTGTGCGTGTCGAACACTCCTGCGCCCTCGAGAACCACCGCGTAGCCGCAGAATCCGGGCCAGCCCATTCAACTGCGCATCGATCTGTCGACATTGGCCGCGGCGCCCATACGGTTCGGTAACCGCTGCCATCGATTTCGGACCGGCACCCACGTGAGCGGCAAGCACCACTGTGTCTCAGCCTTCGATGCCTCAGCAACGGCCGATTCAGAGACATCGAAGAAACGGATAGCTCCTCACCGTTATGGACGATCACGCTAAGGGAGTGGGACGGCTCGCCCTCGTAGAAGCTCACAACACCATTGAGTACCGTCGACCCGTCATCCGCCAAACCCGACAAGATCAGTGAGAACCGGACGCTTCGACATTCACCGGCCCAGCGCCCTGCCTCGTCAACCGTGTCCGACCGATGCTGAACACCTGCAACACAATCGCTAGCAACACCGCCAATAACGCAGCCGGGAAACTACCCACGACCGACAGCAACTCCGGCGACGACGACGTGAACGCCGAAAAGAAACCCACCACCGACATCACCAGCAGCAATCCCGCAACAAACCAGCCGGCCCAGGGCCGCGGCACCACGGCCGGAATCAAACACAGCAACACCGGCACCGCCAGAACAGGAATAACCGACCACCCGAAATAATCCCAGATCGACTGATTGCACTGCGCCGACGGCAGGGAGAGCCCGATCTCGCAATCGGTGATCTCGAGTATCGACCACAACGCCACGAACACACCCAGAGCGTTAGCGATGATCGCCACCACGATCCACAACAACCGAATTACCGTCATCACCCGAGCATGCGATCCGCCGTCGCTCCTGAAGGACCTCGTTTCCTCACTCGACCATGGACACCCTTGTCGTAGTTGGGTTCCGAGCATCGACGAGGGCTGGCTGCACTGGGAATTCCCCTAGGACTCCACGATGTCTCGCCTGAAACTGTCTCGACAACGAACGATTAGGAGACAGGGCTGCAGAGGGAAGTCTGTCCCGTCCTGGTCGCAACTGCAGAGCGCGTTTGTCGTCAAGACCCGCGGCGGCAAACTCGAAACATTGCGGTGTACGTATGAGCGATTCGAAACTTACCCGGTTACGCAAGTCCACCGCAGCAAAACATCTAGAGTGCTGACGGCCGCCAAAACGATTCACAAAGGAACATAGGAAACGATGAACCTAGTCGTCGATCCGATATTGCAGTCCTAGGTCGGCAATCAATCGAAAGTATGAGTTTCCAAATGCAACCACCTAAAGGTTGAAAGATTGTCGATCCAACGCTTGGAATTGACTCAAACACGTCAACTGTATTTCGTTATCGAAATGTTACGGACTTTTTCTCGATTTAGTATGAGACCATTCAGTACGTTAACAATCCATCGAGAACATGAAACCTCGAAGACGTGACTGATTCGCCACAGAGGGATTTCAGATCGCCGCCGAATTCGTAGGCGCGCTATTTTCAGCGCCGCGCATATAGTTCCATGTTTGATTTCCAGCGCCTGAACGTGAAAAGGCATGTCAATCGATACCCTTTTGAGGAGACACCGTGAACAAACTGAATCGAAAGATGACTCTGTGGACCAAGGGGATGGTGATCTCGGCGGCCACGATTCTCGCGGTAGGTACCGGTACCGTTATCGCCGCCGCAGCACCACAAGTACCAGTAAAGCCCACTGATTCCTCGCAAATTTCGGAGGCACCACCGATTCCCGCCGACCCTGCCGAGATGGAAATCGAAACGACAGTATCCACCGACCCCGAGGTCGAAGCGACGGAGCCGGCAGACCCCACAGATCCGACTGTGATCGCGCCACGAGCGGGCGGGCGCAACGGATGCACGAACCTCGATGTGCTCGGCGGTCCGCAGAGTTGGTCGGCCTCGGCATATGTTTACGAATGCAAGGGTTTCTTCGGGCATATTCATATCTGGGGGCCAGGAATCGACATCAACTCCCCGACATTGGGAGCACCCTACCTGGCAGTATCCGGCCGAGGAGCCGGCGTTGTCTGCGCCGAAGCGTGGGCTCACGTCAACGGCGGTTATCAATCCTGGGGGCGTCCCTGCCTGACCGTGCACGTCTAGCGGTCATGTCCATTAGACATAACACGAACTAGCGTAGAACCATGTTCGTGACCAGGCTTTTCGAAGTCTGCCTTGACTGCGCAGAACATTGGCCGTCCCGGGAGCGGAAGTCACCCCGCTCTTCGGGACGTGCCACTGGCGAAACACGCCTGGACGAAGTTCAGCGCAAAATTGTCGAACTGGTGACCGCTGCTGGATCTATCCCCGTATATATAGGTGCTGATGCCTCCACTATCGACGGATCATCGGTGGAAGTTCTTGCGAGGTATGCAAATATTTCCACTGTTGAATCCGCGCGAGAAGCGCTCGACATTCTTCTGATAGAACATCGTTTACAGCTCCAACCCGTCACTGCGGAAAAGTGGATCGAATTCTCCCAACTAGGGATCCCACGCCAAGCCGTATGCGAATTGCGTGCCAGTGAGGTCTAATGCCTAGAGGCAAAAGTATTTTAGGTACCACTCGTTATCCGATTGCGGCGGCACTTTCAATCGAATTGCTCCAAATTTCAATCAGATGGGCTCCGACCATTTGAAACCAGGCACTGAACTATGCACTGTGTTCAATCCCAGTCCGCAACACGTCAACAGCGATCGCCGCGGATAAGCTTCCGCCAGCGGGACGGCGCGATGGCGATGCTGCACGTTTTGAATGAGGCCGATACGTTCTGCGACGTTACGCCCACGGTAAATGGCGGGCGGTCGTTCTCTGCGTGGATCAGACGCTTGCGGCGGCGAGGAATCGTATGAAGATGAAGTAAGCGGGCGGCGCTACGTTCAGTCACCCTGCTCCGACGGCGACTTTCACCCAACGTCACCGATGCGGGCGGAACCAACAGCGTCGAAATCGGCATGCTCGTCACTGCAGACGCCATCACCGAAGCGCCGGCCACCTAGACCGCGAACATGTACGAATCTCCGAGCTGCCGGTCCCGTCACTGAAACAGTGGGGTGGTGACGAGCTTCAACTTGTAGTCCTGGACCTGTTGAATATCGCCGTAATCGTCCTGGGCCATGATTGTGAAGGACTTCGCCCGTCCACCTTCCATCCGCGAGTAGATGGCGAAGGTCATGAAGAGGTGCCGGGGGTCCACGCCAGGATCCTTGAGGGTCCAGGTCGCAGTTCCCACCGTCGCGTCCCATCCGCTGGCGTTGGTCTTCTTCTTCTCGACCAGTGTGAAGTCGTTCAGCCGAGTCAGGCTCTGGTACGCCTGTACGGTGGCCTGCTCCTCGTCCTTGGCGTACTTTTTCTCCCAGTTGTCGAAAGCGATTGCTCCGGTAGCGATGCTGCCCTCAGGAAGACCTGTCAGGTTGGAGAGAACGGGTCCCTCTGCGTCATCGGTTTCCTCATCCATATTGGAGAGGAATTGCCAACCGTCCACGAGGGGCATGAGGATCTGGGTGTCGGTTCCGGGCCATTCGAACCGCTGATAGTCCACTCCAGGAAGCGGAACCAGGGTGGTCTTGTACTCGGTTGACGTGGGGGCAACGGTCGTGGCGACCGGAGCGCCGGAGACCGTCTCGGTGCAGCCCGAAAGGAGCAGCACGGAGGCCAGCGCTGCCGATGCAACCAGTTGGCTGTTTTTTGGCTTCATGTCGGCGGTTTTCCCTTGTCAGTGCAGGGCGGGAAGCAACGCGCTCACCCCGCCCTGGACGTACAAAATGGACCTGGTCACCACTCCTGGACGATGTCGACGGTGCTCGTCCAGATCGCGGGGTTGTTCACGCTGAACGAGACCTGACCTTGGTGGTTGGCGGTCTCGTCGACCAGCTGACCGATAGTGGCGCGGACGATGGTCCCGTTGTTGTAGATCGAGCCATCACCGGAATACACGCCCCAGTATTCGCCGGGGATGGCGTTGAGGAAATCAGCGGCGTTGGTGTCGGCGAGGAAACGCGTCTCGTTCTGATCGAACCGAACACCGACATAACCGTCTCCGGAATACGGCGTAGCGGCAGAAGCGACACCCGCCCCGAGGAGAGCGACAGCACCGGCCGCGACCGGTACCAACAGCGCAGCTACTGCCATACGTGAACGGGACATGGAAACCTCCTGTGACGCGAAGGCTGCATCGGCCGCAACCAACTTTGATGTAACTGACGGTATCGCAAAAAGCGGTAACCGAACATTTGCGACAAGATGACCTCGATCACGTTCGAGCGGAGGGGAAATGCCCCCGAAGGTTGCACTAGTACGAATTGACTAGGCCAAAGGTCACAGGTGCGACGAAAATCCACTATGCAACCGTGCGGCCCCCGCTGGACTGGTTGCTCTCCAGTGAATGCTGGGCACTCAATCCGGCCGGTCGGGTCAACCTCGCCTGGCAATGACACCTATTGTCGAGGTGCTGCGGAATAGCGCGCAGGTGACTGCGTGAAACTTACCTCTGAACTGCAGAAACAAAAGTGTGTACCCCCTTTGCTTGAAATGTGTAGGGGGGTACACATATTCTAATGACGAAGCGAACAGAACTTCTCAAAGAGATACGAGCATTCGCCAAGGAGGCGGGGCTCGAGATCGATGAGACCGAAGGCGGAAATCACACCAAGGTGTGGTCGGGGGACGGCGCACCGTTGTCGCCCGGCACTCGGAAAATACCCGAGTTGACCGCCACGGCAATTCGCAAGCAGCTCGTGATGACCGAGACACGGAAAGGGGACGAAATGAAGGTCACAGCACACGCAGTCCGATCCGGCGACTGGTGGTCGGTGGACGTCCCCGAGGTCGACGGGCTGTTCACACAGGCCCGACGTCTCGATCAAATCCCGGCGATGGTCGCAGACGCGGGAGAGTTGCTCACCGACATTCCTGCAGCCGAGTTCGAGGTCACCCTCGACTACGACTTCGATCCGGCCGCACGCCGCGAGATCGAGGAAGTCAAGCAGCTCAACGCAGCCGCTCAGCGAGCGGTCGACGAAGCCTCGCGCCAGTCGCGTGCAGTCGTCCACGACCTGCGGCAGCGCGGTCTGTCTGTCCGCGAGATCGGCGTCATGCTGGGCATCACCCCCTCGCGGGTCTCGCAGCTCGGCAAGGACAAGGCCACGGCCTGAACCATCCATGTGTGGCGTTGCTCGCGCGGGCTGTCGAAGTGGGTGGTTTCACGGGTTCGTGAGAGTGGCAGGGACCTGCGCCCAGACAGCTCTGTGTCGTCGCGGAGTGCGGGCTTTCCTTGCTGCGTTGATCCATTCGATGGCGTCAACAGGCACTGCGCGTGTTCGAGTGGGTCGCGGCGGGGCGTCTGCCTGTCTTCTGTGCCGCCAACAAAGGGCCGTGATGACTGCTGTTGCGACGAGGATGACGGTGGGTGCAGTCAGGTCCTCGGACCTGGCCGTGGCGATCATGGCGGCTATAACGCCGGCCAGTGTTGCGATGAGCGCGGCCGTTGCCCAGTGATTCTTTACTCGGGCGGTGCCGCTGGCGTGTAGTTCGTTGAGGAAGGCGCCGCGCCATTCCTTCGCGTGTGAGGAGTTCACCGCGTTCATTTGTTCGAGTTCGCGGCAGCGTTCACACTGCGCGTCGAGTTGTGTTTGTGCGCTTGCGGTTTGTGAGGCGGGCGCAGGCACTGTTGCGGCGCGTGGCTTTCGCGCCCCGTTCCTTGCGAACAGCTTGCGGACGAGTTCGTGTCCGAAAGCTGTTGGAGTCGAGAAGTGATCTACTGCAAGACGTTCCGCGTTGCTTGTGTGATCGGCGGCGTGTCCGATCGCAACCATGACCGGTACCGGGCATTGGTGTATGGCACGAGCGAGTTCCGGATCGTTGAATGACCAGAGATCGGTCCAGTGGCCTCCGCCGCGAGTGATCAGGATGAGGTCGGCGCTTCCTTGCTCTATAGCTGCGAGGGCCTTGACGAGCTTTTCTGCAACAGTGTGGCGGTTCATCGAGACGGGTACATGCGTGAACTTTGGGAGTTGGATGCTTCCTTTGCCCTTATTTTCGATGACCGCTTGAATGTCTGTGACTGCTTTGGAGTTGTCGGGAGACAAGACTGTGACACGTTCAAGCCTATCGGGCCATGAACCCTTGGGAATGTCGCCACGATGGGTCAGCTGCTGCACGGCGGTGAGGTGCAGCTTCTCGGCGGCACTCACTGGGCCTTGAATTGTTTTCTCGGGTTGTGCTTGCCGTGCCTGCAAGACCAGTCTGTGAGTGGCGGGATGGTAGGTGAGGTCGCCGGCGATGGTTACTCCGGCTCCTACGGTGAAGTGCTGGAGAAAGTTTCGCTGTGTGTGACGGTATAGGTACTGGCCAACTGCGTCTGTCGTTGCGCGGTCGAACTGAACAGGGATGCTGACTACGGCTCGGTCAACGGGGACCGCGAGTTCCATGGTCCAACCGGACCTTAATGACTTCAGTTCGCGGCACTCTCCGGTGATGACCACCCTCATCTTCGAGCACGAGGCCAGATGCGAACGTACGAGTTCGCCTGCCTCTGCGATGGCAATCAAAGGCCCACGCTTTTCGGCCCACTGCTCCAAGTTATCCATCCCCCGCCTACTTCCCCCGTGAATTCGACCTTGGGAACGAGCCTGTCAGAGACCTCCGACAGGTTCACCGTCGAGGTGCAGGAGCCAGACAGAGCGCGAGGTAGCAAGACGATCCGCGAACATCGCCGCTCAGTTCGTGTGCCCACCATGAAAGACCGAACGCGTGGTCGTCGTGAGTACTCGACGGAAAGGGGTCTGAGTTGCTTGGAAGGTTCGAACGATTTCGATTCGAGTTGTTTCCGTCGCTCTGCTCGCATCGCGCTTTCGCAATTCTGCGCGTCGTTGGGATTGTTCCGAGCGCCGAAGGCGATCGTGTTCGAGCCTTCGTTCCGTCGGCGAGCTGACGGTCCAATCCAGTTGGGTCATTCGCCAACGCAGGAACGCGCTCGGCCGTGGGATGTGGTTTGGCCATGACCAGCCTCGTTGTTGGGTGTCTGTGGTGAGTTGGTGTGCGATGTCGCGGCCGGTCCATCGGGTGGTGTCGATTCCGGTTTGTTGGAGGGTGTCGCAGATTGCTCCGATGTGGCCGGCTGGTTTCAGTGTTGGTGCGTGGGCGATGAGTTCGGCTGCTGCGCGTTGGAGGTGGAGGGGTCGGGGTGTGGTTGTTGGTTGGTGTGTTGTCTTGCCCGCGTGCGTTTGTGCGCGCGTTGGTGAGATCTTGAAAGCAAGAGCTTTAAGTGCAAATCCCCCGGAGGGGGATAGGGGGTCACGGTGACCGGATTGTGGATGGTTCCGTGTGGTGGTTTTGGACCGGTATGCGTTGGTGCGCAGTGTGGCTCGGGAAGGTTTTCTGGGTTTTGTGAAGGGAGGGGTGACGGTCGTTGCTACCGGGCGGGGTGTGGTGAGCGCCCAGGTGGAGGCTGCACGGAATTGGCGGTAGCCGTGGTGTGATTCTGCGGCCATGGCTTCAAGGCGGCTGAGGTAGCGACCGCGGACGAGTTCTACTGCGACTCCGAGGGCTGTGAGGACTCGGCGGGCGCGTTTGACGGTGGAGGTGCTCACTCCTGCACGGCGGGCGATGGTCTCACGTGAGGCGGTCACTGAGCGTCCGGTTGCGCTTTCGGCGAGGGAGGCGTGGACGACGGCGACAGCGAAGACGGCTTCGGTGCTGATGGTGTGGGTTGTGCAGAGTGTCGTGCCGGTGGGGCAGTTGAGGAGGGTGCGGACTTGGTGTTGCCAGTGTGTGCGGCTGGTCCAGGTCGGGGTACGGCTGTAGGTGCCGTCGGGGATGGGGAGGGACCAGGAATTTCCGCGTTGGTTGCTGGTTCGGTTGAGTGTTTCGATGCGGGCGACGTTTTCGGTGGCTTGCTGTACGGCGTGGGCCCATTCGTCATCGGAGATCGAGGCGTGGCGCGTTGAGGGTGAGCGGTCGAGGATTGTGTTGTGTGGAAGTGTTGAAGCTGGTTCAGGGTGTGCGTTACCCTGAGATGTACCAGGCACAGGTAAATCCCTTCATGTGAGTGAAGAAGTGCAGTACAGAAGGCGGAGCGGTTACTTCGGCTTCATCAGTGACAGCGAGCCGGGCATGGCTTTGCTGTTGATTTGGCTCAGTGTGTGGCGAACCCCCGTAAGGGGGTTTCGTCGTTTCTGGACTGCGTCTATGGAGTTGTGTGTCAAGGCCTTTCGGATGTCACGCTGGGTGGTGGCGGGGCCTCTCTTTTCGGCGGTGTTCGGGTCAGGCCGGGTGTTTATCGAGAGCAGTTGCCGCTGGCGGTCTGTGACGGACGCCGGCCTCCGATGTGCGGATCTGTCGCGTGTCTAATGTCAGGAACGTGTGGTGCGAAGCGAAAACACCGCTCCCACAACACCTGCACACCCCAACGCGACAGCGAGAACGAGCGCAATCACGAATGATTCGCTCGAACGGGGATGTGCAGATCCAGAAGCCCGCGCAGCGCAACCGCGACCTCGTGAATCTGATCGACCGACGCCGTTTCCGGATCGGAGGCAACGAGATCTGCCACGTCGATGAGGTTGTCGCGCAACCCGACCGACAACTCGCGAGGGCCGGCGAGTGCGTCGATGGTGTCCCGGACGATTGTTTCGGCGAGTTGGCGTACTTCGGCCATCTCGGCGTCGGTGGGGAAGGTGATGCCGACTTCTTTCAGGAGCGCTGTGGAGGCGGTGCTGATCATGGATTCGATCAGCGGCGATCGATGCGGTGTTGTTGTCATGATGCTGCCCCCAAATGTGTGGAAACCGATGATGAGGCGGTGCGTGTGGGATGAATCCAGTGTTCGACGGCAGCAGTGATAGTCGTGCGGGCGGTGGCAGGGTCCTGTGCGGTGATGACGGCGGTGAATGCTGAGGTGACTGCTTCGATCGCGGAGGTCTCGAGTCCGTTGCAGTGGTCGAGTCCGTCGGTGATCAGCTCCAGTGCGGTGTTGAGGACTTCCCAGTGACCGTCCTCGTGCGGTGTATGCGCTGCGATGAGTTCGGTGGTGGGGAGTTGTTCTGCGGCCCACAGTTCTCGCACGTTGAGGGGGTGGATGGGGTGGGCGGTGAGTTGGCACAGTCGGGCGACGGGGGCGCAGACGTGGTCGAGTCCGTCGACGATCGCGGTCATTCCCCAGAGCGGGTGGGTGAGGAGGTCCGCGAGCCATTGCCATCGTTCGGCGGGAAGGCCGGTCGAGGCGGGGGAGGGGAGGGCCCCGGTACTGATCCCGTAGATGATGTCCGGGAGGGGACGGTGGGGGTTGTTCAGTTCGTCGAGCAAGCGGTGTGTTGTCATGTGGGGCAGTCCAATCGGGTGACGTCGAACGAGACTGATGTGCAGGGGTGAAGGTGTGCGGAATCCGTCGCACCGGTACGGATAGGTGCGAAGACGGCGGCATTTGAGGGGTCGACCCTCAACGGGCCGTGGGCTTCGATCAGATCGCGGGCATGAAGAACTGCGCGGGAGTCCACGTCGATCAACCCGTACACATCCGGTGAGTCACCGGTGTCCGGGTGATCGTGAATGAAGGTGCGGCGACTACGCAGGCGGCCGGCGACTTCGACGAGGATCCACAACCGGTCGTAGCGGTCCCGTACCGGCACATGGCCGTGGGTGTCGGCGAGGATCCCGTACATGGACCACGCTGATTCGAACGTCCTCAAGATCAGCGCCGCAGACTCATCCGATATCGATGTGTTGAGCGGCGGCGTGAAGACCGGAGCGAACGACCCCACTATCGGGGTCACGCAGCGCTCCCACGAGAAGCGCCGCGATGCCCGTCGACCCGCCGATAGTACGAACGCAACACCGCATCCGAGGTAATCGGCCGGCCACGATGACTGAACGGCACACCCGCCCAAATCATCGACCGAGGCGGAGTATCCGCCGCCACCATCGACGACAACTCCTTCCGGCAATCCGCCAAACGCGGGCACCGGAAACACTCAGCCTGCGCATCCACACCCGCGCGATACGAACCCTCATCCAGATCCCACGATTGAGGATCGACCGCGCACGCCAACACCGTCGGCGGCGGCACCGCGGCCCTCACGCGGCCACCTCCGAATCCCTGCGACGGCGCGTTGCTGTCGTCAACGACTCGTACAGGCCCAAGCGTTCACCGTCGACGATATTGCCGTGACTGTCATACGCGTTGCCCGCCATGATCATTCGCTGCGGACCATCACCGCGCTCCACGGCCGCGGCCGCATCTATACGGCACTGCGCCAACAACGGGCACGCCTCACACGAGGAGATCGCGCGGCGCCACTCCACCACCGTGCGCCCATCCATCTCCCACGACCGTGACTTCCCCGCGCACAAACCCTTACCCGGCTCGGCACCAACAATCGGCACCACACCCCGAACCTCCAACTCCACACGAACAGCTCGCACAGTCGGGCACACATCGCACTCCGACGAGAAAACGAACCCGCACCGCGCGCACCGACCAACCCGATCAGGATGATGCGAAGCAGCAACCCGAAGAAGATCGTCAGTACTGAACTGCGGCAACACGACCGCAGATGTTCCCCGGCCCTCACGGTGCGTCAACTCATGCAACGCGGCCGCAGCCTCCGGGCACAACGGAACAAGCTCCGAAACACTGAAACCGCAACCATCGCAACGCCCGCCGATCGACGAATGCCGCGCAACAAGCCGACGAAGCGTCAACGTCGATAACGCGGCATACCGATTGCGGAACACGTCATCCGGACCTGATGGGTCCACTAAGATAGACATCGCAGAGTCCTTTCTGCATCTGAAGAAAATGCTGGACGGGTTGCATCCCGTTTGGTCTGGTCCCTCGGTCGTTGGCGCGACTGGGGGACTCTTCCGTTTTTTGCTCTAGTTGTCTCCCTTGAGGTCGTTGACTACGACTTGACCGCCATCTAAAACCGGTCATCTAAAAATAGCCGCGTGTGCGAATGGTATCGAGGAGGCGGCACAGTGTCTACTAATGACAACGAGATGCGAAGGGTGCTGGCTGTGAGTCGGCGAGTGATGCGGGGGTTTTCCCCGTCAAGTCTTGTGGCTGCGCGCCGCACTGCGGGGATGTCACGTGCGGAATTGGCGCGGCGGGCGGGAGTGGGTGAAACGACGATCCGGCGCTGGGAGCAGTCGAATTCCTCTCCGCAGGTTGATCTTCTGGCGACTGTGGTGGCGGAGTTGGGTGTAGAGATCGCCGATATCGTGCAAGTGCCTGAGGATGACAGGTACCCGGGTGATTGGCGCGTCTTGAAGGGTTTAACCCAACCGCAACTTGGGATGCAGGCCGGCTTGCGGACACCGATCGTTGGAGGCATCGAGCGGGGCGAAATTCCGTTGTCAGACGTCGTGGCGGAGAAACTTGCCCCGGTTCTAGGTGTCTCGGTTGACGAGTTGCTCGCTGCGCATATGCGGGTTCGTCATCGGGGGCCTGAGGCGCCCGCCTAGGTCCAGGCTTTTCTTTGGTCGCCTTCGCTGTCGTGCTGACTGATGAAGTTACGCCGTTTCGGCTGCGGTGGGTCACCGCCTGTCGGTCCTGAATCTGTAAATCATTGCTGCCCCTCACGGTCGAGGTCAGCCTAAAACCGAAAACTTACTATTGCAAGTTGCGTTGGGCAGCGGGACTTGCCAGTATTGGAAATTGAACATTGGACCAGTGCGCCCATTCAGCACGGCGATTGAGGACGGAGGGACGAACGATGAGCACATTCGCAGAACGGCTCCGACATCTCTTCGACACGGTGCACCCGAGAGATCGTGGTCCGTACACGCAAACAGAAGTTGTGGACATAATCCGGTTCGGCGGCGGCAAGATGACTACCGGGTACATGTCTCAACTGCTGAGTGGTAAGCGTCAGTCGCCAGGCATAGAAACAGTTCGCGATATCTGCAATGTTTTTCATGTTCCGATGGACTACTTCAGTGACGAAGAAACGTATGAGTTGGTCAAGCACACCATCGCCTGGATCCAGGATGTTCGCGATAGTGAAGGTCAGCAGGTTGCAGCACGTGCCTACAACCCGTTTCGGAAGATGATGCAGTCTGACGATGACTAGTTTCTAAGCGATCAACGCATATGCAATCCCCGTTGTGACCGCTCCGGCGATAGCTCCGACGATCACCTGGCCCTTGGTGTGATCTCCCAGGTGAACCCGTGACCATCCGATTAACGGAGTCAATGCGAGAGCAAGTAGCCACCAGGGTGACAGCGCAAGCGCCAAAACTATGGTGACGCCGGCTGAAACTCCAGTGTGCACACTGACTTTCCAGTGGAGAACGCTAGTGATCAATGCAGCCACCACAAGCGCCGATAAGCCGGCAGTCATGAACGCGATCATTTGAATGGGTGCGCTCGCGATAATCTGAATGATCAACCCACCCAAGGCAACTGCGAGCAGTATGACAATGAGAAGGTGTCGTTCGCTGATGCTGGTGACGTGGTGATCGCCGATTTTCGACTTTCGCATCCCGTAGAGGATGACGCCCATCGGGACCACACCTGTGCAGATCGCGACGAAGATTCCCCATCCTGGCGCCCCGATGGAACACCCGAGGATCAATGAGGTCACGATGTTGATGACCCAGGGTGCGCCAATCTCGGTGAGCAACCGCGCGATCCGGTCGTGTCCTGAGGCTTTTCCCTGTACTCGTGTTTCTGTCATTGCTCAAGGACCAACTTTCGCTCGATTTCACGGGCGTACGCATCACCCAGTTCTCGAGCCCAACGGACATCTGAAGTAGCTGCCCGTGCTCGGAGATTGTCCGATCCCAATCCCTCCGGAATCCGATCAGTAATAATCCATTCCGCAACAGCATGTGCCACCTCTGTCCGGCTCAAGGCTGCACCTTGGTTCGGTAGAGCCTGTCTCTTGGCCTCCAAGCTCAGCGCGTCCAGCAGTTCCGCTGCGCGATCGGCGGCCCGATCAGCGGCGCCGCTTCCGGCCTCGGATGGCCGTAGGGCACCAGGCCAACGGGCAAGTAGCTCGGAGCGAAGGTCGTCAAAGGCCCGAAGTTGCGCTCGTGAGACGAGCGTAGTTCCCATCGCTGTAACCAAGACTCCCGCTGCGACAAAGAGAACGCCGACAACGGCCAGGAAGCGCGAGATCGCAAAGGGTGTCGGGGTCGGATCGATCAGTCCCCACCGTGCCGACCCCAGGTAGCCAATTCGGAGTGCGGCGTATGCGCTGAGTGCAGCGGCTCCGGGGGAAATGATGATGAGCCCCCAGCCGGTTGCCGTCCGCCGGTCTGCTTGCCGAATAGCGACGATTGTCACCATCAAGCACAACAGAAACGGATAGGCCATGCCCAGCATCAGGCCCTCTGCGTACCCCGGAAGAAATGCGTATTGGTTGTCGAAAGTCCGGTTGTCGGGGTTCGATGCCGGCCACGGAGTCTTGAAGAAGAAGTAGAACGAGAGCGCTGCGGTGGCAACTGAGAGTGAAATATGTAGCCAAAGTAGCTTTTTGAGATGCCGGGAGCTGGTGACGGTTGTGAACACAATGGCGGTGCCTACGCAGATTCCGCAGACGAGCAGCATTTTGATTGTGCCGGGCATTCCAGCCCCGAGTGTGACTCTGACAGCGCTCTCGACCGTTTTCACGTTGAGCGCCATATGAATCGACATGCACAGTAGAACAATGACTGCGCCTGCCAGAGTCCACGACCTGGAAAACCACCAACGCTGGATCCGGGTGGCCGCTGCAATGGCGAGTACTGCCGCCGCGAGAGCAGTGATCAACCGAGTGCCTCATCCAGTCGTGAACGAACCGAAGGATTCTGCGCGCGACGTGTGACGTGAAGCCGCCGCAGAAGCAGACTC
This sequence comes from Rhodococcus sp. AQ5-07, assembly GCF_009707305.1. Lineage (NCBI taxonomy): Bacteria > Bacillati > Actinomycetota > Actinomycetes > Mycobacteriales > Nocardiaceae > Rhodococcus > Rhodococcus sp. AQ5-07. The sequence goes on from NZ_CP046100.1 coordinate 117,733, forward strand.
CCGAATGCTTCAGCCTCGGCTTCTTCCGTCGAGACGGTGTCCACACAATCGCGTCGAAGCATCAGAGTTCCAAGATCACGCAACGCGGGTGGGAGGAAGTCGGTGGCCAAATCGATGGCCGGTCTGCCGGAGTGGTTCAACGCGATATGTCCCAACTCATGAGCAATCGTTCGGTCGCGAGCATGAACCCACCCTGCACAGGACACTTCATCGCGGTCGTGGTGTCGGACCCATTGACCAAATACACCGGGCGGGAGGACTGCGTCGTCCAGCACGGACAGTGGGCGTCCGCGGTCGCGCGACAATGCTTCGGCCATACCTTCAAGGGTTCGCGCTTCGTCGCCTACGGCAATGCGGAACAGGCGCTCGACTGCTCGAGCGACGGTTTTGTCTGCCACTTCGGGGCACCTCCTCACCGAGTATCCCCTACGGCCCCAACCGAACACCGTAGTCGTTGTTGTTGGTATCGCTCAACTGGGCGCTCAAGACTAGCGCAGTCACGGGCTCGCGCAGTCGAGCACAAGACACGCTAAGGTCGTCCGAATGTCGCCTAACTTGCGCCCCTCACGTCGACGCGCTGCCTGCGTGGCTATTGCGGCGGCAGGTTTTCTGCTGACAATGAGTGCGTTGGCGCCCACCTATGCCAAGGGTCAGCTGGTGAAAATTCCGTTGAGCATCGATGCGGCAACAGTGTCGACGGGTACTGCAGTATTGCTCGATGCTGCAGCGTTAGCGAAGGGCAAATTGGTTGTGGACAGCAATGTTCCGATCACGGTCCAGCAGCGCGTCACTGCCGAAGATCCGTCGGGATCCGACGTGGTGACCCTGCAGTCGGCGGTTCAGATGGTGCGGGACGATAGGGTCGGTTCGGCAGCGATTGTGAATGCGAGCATCGATCGTTCCACTGTCGACAGGATCTCGGCGATCCCGGTCGAGGAGCCGATAGGCTCGATCCAGACCGTGATGGACAAACCGGCGGAAGTTGTTGCGCATGAGGGACTTCAATTCAAATTTCCGTTCGACACTCAGAAACGAACTTATCCGTATTTTGACTCGACACTGCGGGATAGTTATGACGCGAACTTCATCGCGGAGGGTGAAATTGAAGGCGTTGACGTCTACAACTTCCGTCAGGAAATCGCGCCCGTGGAGATTGGTACGGAGATCACATTGCCCGCCTCCAGTTGGGGGAAACCAGGAACAAGCCCAGTCAGCATGAAGCGTTTCTATGGCATCACGCGCGAACTGTCAGTCGAACCCATTTCCGGCGCCATAGTCCAAGTGCAGCAACACTATAGGCAATATCTTGCGACATCCGCTTTAGCCCCTGAAACCATCACGATCATCGATGTAGCCCCCGAACTCGATTCCCAGACACAGCACGAACAGATCGAACGAGCCGTCATGTATCGAGACCAAATCCGGTGGGGTACGGACTACGGACCGGCAATCGGGGGCTCGGTCGGGCTGTTGCTTCTTCTTGGTGGGATATATCTCGGATGGATATCAACGAGACCCGGACCACAATCTCTGATAGTCCAAAATGAGAAGTCCGGCGATCTTGTGGCTCGATAGGTGCCGGAACTGATCGCGTCGGACCGCACTTTCGCTGTTGCTATTGAGAGCTGCAATCGACATGCATGGCGAGGTTAACCTTTTCGGCTGATTTGATCACCCAGTGTGGGGGTGTTCGCTCGTTGAGTTGGATTTCCACGTCACCTGTTTGGGGGACGTCCCAGGTCACACCCGATAGATACTGCTTGTTGCTGCCGAACTTGTTGTTCCATCCGATGTCGTAGTCGAGCGAGCTCTGCGGAGTGGTGAATTCTTGCGCGGCATAGTTCAGTTGACTGTTTTCGATGGTGACGGTTTGGGATCCGTGGGTGAGGACTGCATGCCAGCCGTTGGGTGCGGTGATGTCGACGGTGAGGTTGTCGCCTTCGCCTGTGCACTGCGCTTGGACCTGGTTGGCGGCGGGGAGGGTGATCTTGTCGTTGGCTTGCTGGTCGCCGACTCCGATTACCAGGTTTCCTCGCCAGGAGGAGGTTTCAGCTGGTGTGACGGTGCCGGCGCGACCGTTGCTTGCGCTGGTGGTGGAGCTGCCGTCCTTGTCGTTGGTGGGTGTCGAGTCCGAGCATGCGGTCAGTATCAGGAGTGCGGCAAGGACCCCGGTGACTGCGATGGCGGTGGTGCGTTTCATGTGTGTTCCCCTCCAATGTGGGTCGCGGGCCTGTTCGGGTCCGCTGACCCTGAAACCTTCTGTGCCTGTGTCTCGTTCGGCGCCCTGTTGGTTACGAACCTAGTCGATCGGTGCGAATCCTTTGTCGTGCAGTCACGGTGGGGATTGGTGGTCAGTAGTGGATGGTGTCGAGTAGCCACTGGTCACCACCTTTCGTGAGGGTCACCCAGACCGTGGTATCGGGTGTGACAGTGCTGGTTTCGTTTTCGGTGATTGCGGTTTGGTGGATGCTGGCGACTCGCTGGATGAGGGCGTCGGTGTCAGGTGGGCAGCCGGAGCATCCCAGGGTCACGTCGGCGACCACTTTGGCGTTGTTGGAGGCCCATTGGTTCCACTGTGCTCCTGGTCCTCGTTCGGTGTGCGTGTCGACGAGCAGGGTCTGTGCCAGGGTGTCGGTGAACCATTCCCGGGCGCGTGCGTATCCGTCGGTGGGGCTGCGGTCCGTTGCCGGGTACCAGGTGAACGCCACGGAAAGTGCCTGGCGAGCAGTGTTTTCGGCCACCTCCGTATCCGGATCCTCGGTGACGTCGATTGTTGTCGGAGCCGGCGAAGTCGAGATGGTCAGCGGCGCCGGTGCTGGGGCGGTCTGTTCGGCTGTCGCGGTTCCGGTCTCGTTGCCCCGGCCGGAGAGGAAGTACACCAGCCCGCCGACGAGGACGACAGTGACGGCGAGCAGAACCAGCTTGCGTGCGTTGCTCACAGAACCCTCCTGGCTTTCATATCGCTCTGCAGTGGAGCGTGTTTGACGACGTCCCCGGTGGTGGGGGCGTGGATCATCTGGCCTCCGCCGATCGCGATGCCGACGTGGCCAGGACCTGTTCCGGCCCACGAACCGAACACCAGATCCCCGGCTTGTGCTTGGTCGATCGGGATCTCGACTCCGACGTTCCACTGCTGTTCGGACGTCCGGGGCAGGGTGATCTTGTTTCCGCTGCCCTTGTAGATGGCGTAGCTGGTCAGTCCGGAGCAGTCGAATCCACCGCCGGTCGTGCCGTTGATGTTGCCGCCGCCCCAGACGTACGGGGTGCCGAGGAATTGGCGGGCAGCTTCGACGACCTGCGATCCGGACGCCGAACTGGGCGAGACCACGAGTTCGCCGCTACCGCCGGGGGACGCGAACTCTGCTTCGTATGCAAGGACTTTCGCAACGTAGGGCTGTGTCTGGGTGGTGTAGTCGCCGCCGCTGGGCATTCCGCGCGCATCCTTCACTGCGCCTTCGCCCGCGTTGTAGGAAGCGATGTAGAGCGATTTGGGATCGCCTTTGACTGATCCGTCGGCGATCCATCCGTCGACCTGGGCCGCGATGGCGCAGAAGTATCGGCCTTGAGCCATGATCGCATCCCCGTCGTCCCAGATCGAGATCTTGCCGTTGCCGTCGTCATCCTGGCCGTAAGAACCAAATGTTCTCGGCATGAACTGCGTGATACCTTGCGCTCCGCTGTCGGAGGCCAGTCCACGGACCAGGCCGGATTCGGCTTTCGCGTCTGCCGCCAGCAGCGAGGGCTTGATCTGGGGGCAGATCGATCCGGCTTTGCGGAACCACGGCTCCATTTCCGGAGGAACGGAACCGGCTTTGAGATCGCCACCACCTGCCACGCCGAAGCCGCCGCAGTCGATCGACGATGACGAGGCGGCCAGCTCGATGGCAGGAGAATCACTGCCCGCTTCGCCGGCGGGGGAGGGCACTCCGCCGAGCTTGGTCATCGGATCGACGGCGGTTCCGCCCTGCAGTCGTCCCCCGTCCCAGTATTCGAAATGCAAGTGTGCGCCGGTGGATTGGCCGTTGTTTCCGATGTTCGCGATGTGGTCGCCGGCCTTGACCTGCTGGCCTTCCGTGACGAGGACACCGTCGTCGAACATGTGGCCGTAGACGGTGCTCACAGGTTTGCCGTTGACGAGCGAGTCGAGCACGATCCAGTTCCCGAACCCGGATGCGGGCCCGGCCTTGACCGCGACGCCGTCGAGTGCCGCGTAGATCGGTGTCCCGACGGGGCCAGCGAAGTCGACGCCTTTGTGTTCGGTTCCCCAGCGAGGCCCGAACGGGGACGTGAACGTCGTCGTTCCGTCCTTGGTTGGCTGGGTGATCGGCCCCGATGCTTTCAGTTCGGTGTTGCCGGGCGCCGAGGTGGCTTTGTCGTCCCCCTCGCTCGACGAGTTTCCGCCGCAACGGTTGTGGGGGATCACCGGCTGCTGGGTGCATCCGGACAGCACCAGGATCGCAGCGGTGGCAGCGGTGAAGATCAGGGCCACCGCCTCACAGCGGCGACTCACAGCGTTCCTGGGAGCGGTGTGTCGAGGTCGGGAATCGGGATGGGGCCGGGAACAGGAACAGGTGCCGGTTCGAGGTCCGCCGAGGGAACAGCGACCGAGGTGGTCGCGGTCGGCGTCGTGGTCGAGGTAGCGCTCGGCGAGGTCGTCGACTTCGGAGCCGTGGTGGTTGTGGGGGCTTCCGAGGTCGGTGCGCTCGCGAGGGAAGGTGCGCCTAGCTTGTCGATCTCGCTGCGGTCCAGGGTGGGCAATGGATTCTGGACCTGCCATGTCGAACCCTTGTCGGTGCCCGACACTTTGAGCGTGATCCGCAGATTCCCCGCCTGCGTCGGGACGATGACCTGCACGGCGCTCTCACCGCCGGTGCCGGCCACGATCTCACTGCGCGTCGGGCCGGTGATCGCGACCGGTACGAGCGGGCGGGCATTGACCACCGTCACTCCGGGCGCTTCTGCGGTGTGCACGCCCAGCTTGGTCTTCCATTCGCTGTTCGAGAGTGACTGATCGATGTAGACGTGCGCGTAGGCCATCGCTGTCGCCGGTGCGCTCTCGGCTACCGAAGCGATCGACTTGCCGGCAATGGAGGATTCGGTCACTTCGATCAACTCGTAGCTCAGATCACCCGGGGTCGCGGACGCTGCTCCTGTCGTTGATGCGGTGGAGGCTGGGATCTTCGAGGCAGTGTTCGACGGGGTCGGGGATTGGCCGAACACTGCTCCCGCCACGAACAGCACACCGAACGCAGAGACGATCGTGATCGTCAGGTTGGTGCGCGAGTACAGCACCCACCGTCGGATCGGTGCGAGTACGGGATTGGCTGCGCTGGAGGGCATCAGCTGAACCTGTCGGTCGAATCGGGCGAAGCACCTGCGGAGGTCAACGACGGTGTCCACAGTCGGGCGGTGGACCGTGGAGGCGTCGACGCGTTCGAGCGCGTCGCACCCGAACGGGGTGTCGTCGACCCGGTGGAGACATCCCGCGAGGTCGGTGTGAACACCTTCATCGGCGCGATACTCGACCGCGGACCTCCGTCCCATGTCTCACTCACCGACGAAGAGCCGCGCGGCGAACCGGCTTCGGTTCCGACCAACTGGCGAGCGAGTGCCTGGCCTCGATTGGCGGCGGTACCTGCGGTTTGCGGCTGATCGGCGACGGGCCGCTTGAGGCCCGTAGAACTCTTCGCGGTACCGGCGAGGCTTCGGCGGCGCACATCGTTTTTGCGTGAATCCGTCAGACGCTGTTGACGATCCATCGTCTTACGCGCATCGACGCGCGACTTGTCGACCTCGTGGCGACGTCGCTGATTCAACTCACGTCCTTCTGGACGCACTGGTGTCACCGAATCCTTGTCGAGGTCACCACCGCGTTTGGTCGCCTTCCGAAGCGCCCCGACACCTTCCTCGACCATCGACGCCGCGGGACCGCCCACAACGGCGCTCCCGGCCTTGAAGAACTTCTGCTTCATCGACGTCTGCGCGTGACGAGCCTTGCGATTGAGTGCGCCCGCCTGGTTCTGGGTGAAGGTCTGAGTCATCCGCTTGAACGGACGCATGATGAACCAGCACACCGCAGTCAAGATGACCATGAACCACAGCCGCCACGTACCGTCGACGAGACCGTTGTCGGTGTCGTACAGCTTGACCAGCGCCATCAGATACAGCGCGATGATGACCGCGCCAGCCACGCCCCACATGTAGGCGGTGGCGATCATGCGGCACACGCGAGAGAGGGTGCCGCCGTGTGCGGCGGCGATCGGAACCCAGATCGGTGCGAAGAGAATTGCGAGTCGAATAGCCAGTAGCGCAGTGAGTTTGAGTATGGATGCGCCGATCCAAAGGATGGAAGGCATGGCGAGTTTGATCATCGCCATGAACCCTGTGCCGGTGCGTCCGGAGTCCTTGCCCTGGAACTGGCAGTACGAGAGGTTCAATCCGTCGAGTTTATCGATGATCTCGTCGTCGAACTTGGCTGCTTTCTCTTCGGCAAGCTTGCTCGCGGCTTCGTTGTCGCCGGCCACTTCTCGCTGCTCCGCGTACGAAAACGCGAGGGTATCGCGGAGCTTTGGTCCGAGTTGCAGTTCCTGGTCGTTGAAGTTCGTCCCGAACCATCCTTTGCGCCAGTCGTCGAGGAAGATCTTGTCGATCAGCACATTGCGGGGGTCTCCGGTGTTTCCGGACACGGACAACATCTGACCTTGTGTGTCGGTGATGACCGAACCGAAGGTGTCGTCGGCGACCTGGATGGCTTTTTGCGGTGCGCCGACGAACAGTGCTCCGATGGCCATTGCAGCGCCGGCGATCGCGACGGTGCGGGTCACGGCCGCGGCATTCGATTTGAGGGCGTTCCAGATGATGATCGTCGCGACCACCATCAATGCCACACCCAGCCACGTTCCGTAGACACCGAGCATTCCGTTGGAGATCGAGGCGACGATCTGATCGAACTGCACCATCGCCGGGGCGATCCCGGCCTCTTCGGCAGCTGCACCGGTCTTCGTCTGGTCGTCGAGCCAGAACGCGGCAGCTGCGAATCCCTTGCCGATTGCGAGGAATGTGTTGCCTAGGGTGGTGTCCGCGACTGCGTCGGGTGCGCGGACCAGGTCGTTGCCGCAGCCGAGGTCGTAGGTGTACCAGCGCAATCCGGCCCATCCGTAGGTTTCGTAGCCGGTGCCGCCCTGTTTTGGTTCGCGGTCTTTGCTCGAGGAATCGAACTCGGCAGCCATGACCGAGTTCGGGAACTCGGGGGAGGGGACGTCTTTGCAGTCGAATCCGCCGGCAGATGCGATCGGCCCACCCGGGGCGACGAGGGGCACCAGCACCAACGCTAGAACAGCGAGAACCCGCGCCAGATTGACGGTCAGCGCCCGAACGCGCGATCGGTGAGGGATTGCCTCATCCAGCTCTGCCGAGGGCGCTCTGAGCCCTCCGCGGGTATTCATGCGGCGCCGCCGAGCGCGTTCTTCGCCGACGAGGAATTCAGCGCCGCGAACACATGCGCGAGATGCACGTAGTGAATCCAGCTCGAACGCACCAGCTCCACGTCGTCGGCCATCCGGATCATCCAGCGCCGCGCTTCGTCCTGATAGGAGGTGTCGGTGTCCTCGTCGAGTGTGTCCTCGCCGCCGCTGCCCAGTTCAGCGAGGAACTGCTCGAACCCTTGCCCGGTGGGAAGTTTGAGCAGTTTCAGGGCACCTTCGATTGCATGCGGATCACCGCCGACGTCACCGACGAACACCTCGTAGGTCAGGGCGGTCTTGTCGTCGCTGCCGTCCAATCCGAGGAAATCATCCGGGAGCTGTGAGCAGACCAGCGCACGGACCTTGAATTTGCGTGAGTCGCGCGCGATTCGGAGGTTGAGGGTGCGGCCGGCACCTGTGGATTCGAGGTATTTGTTTTCGTCGAGGAAGAGCACCTTGCGCACGTGGCGAGGCTTTTCGTAGACGAGTCTGTTCGCCAGCCACGCGGCCATGTGCATCAACGGCGCCGTCATCCGTTGCTGCGGTGTCCACTGTGAGGACGGTGTGCCTTCGGGCGGTAGCTGCAGGCCCGGCATCGTCAGGATCGTCAGTCGGATGTCGGCGTCGAATGCATCCGCTCCACTGCCGATCGTGCCCGCTTCCGGGAACAGCACACGCGCTTCGGTGAGCTCCGACATCAAACTGAGCTGCTGGTACAACCCGTTCGCGCAGGTTTTGACGGCTTGGTCCGGATCGCTCACTCCGATGGATTGGATCGCGGCCAACACTTCTCGGAGGTTGTGGTTGCTGTCGCCGCCTACCATGTTCGCGGCCATGTGCAGCACGGGTTCGGTGTGTTCGAGATGCAGATGCCGTTCGGTGAGCATCATCTTGAGCACCGAGACGGCGACCTCGACACGCTCGGCGGAGGCTGCACGCATATCCGCATCGAACTTCGACTGCGCCGCCGCGAACGGATCTGCATCCCGGGCGTACTCGACGTTGCGGGCGTCGTACTCGGGATCGTCGCGACGTGGATCGGTGATCACGCGGTACGGGTTCAAGGCGCCAGCGCGTGAATCGCGACCGGTGAGGGCGTAGACGCGGGCGATGTCACGAAACTCCGGTAGACCGGCCAACGCAGCGAGCGGACCGGAGGGGTCGAGGACGACGCCGTACGCGCCGGCCCTCACGGCTTGGTAGACGATCATGCCGGCCAGGAACGTCTTACCCGAACCGGGTACCGCGACGATCGGCGTCAGCCCGGACTTGTGCTTGATCTCGTGCGCGGCGAACAGGTCCCAGATCACCGGGCGCGGCGAGATGGATCCGGTCTCGCCCAGTACGACACCGCGGCGGTCACCGATCCGGTCACTGACGGTCGCCATCCCGGCGGCGACTGCTTCGACATCCATGTGCCGTTTGTTGGCGATGTTGGCTTGCGGCTCACCCGGTATGAACTCGCGCAGCAACTGGTATTGACCGTGCTCTTGTTCGAGCGCGATGTGCGGGGAGTACATCTCCTGCAGATCGGAGACTTTCTGCCGCGCATCGTCGGGGTCGGTGCCGACCACCGCGAGGCGGTACCACCCGGTGGTTCGAGTCGAGAGTCCGGAATGGTCTTCTTCGACGTCGGAGATCACGTCCTGTGCGCGGGCGTGCTGCTCCGCCAACTCTTTCGGCGGGACCTGATCGTGTTCGACGGTGTAGTGGTCGAACTGCGATTCGATCTTGCCGGTCAGGGAGCGCATGGTGCGGATCGTTTTCGCTTTGTCGTGCAGCTCGATGCGATCGGACCATTCGAGAGGTTCACCGGACGGATCGCCGATGATCTGCCACGGCAGCATTCGTTCCGGAATCGGTAGGGGAGCCATGCGGCCGATCGTCAGCACGATCACCACGCCGGTGTACTTGCGGCCGTCGACGACGCCGGAGACGGTGGTGTACCCGTCGCCTGGGGTGAGGGAGAGGTCGGTGAGATCTTCCAGGGCGGCGACGTCGGTTTCTTCCCAGTCTCCGGCGCCGGCGATCGCACGGCCTGCTTCCAGTGGTAGACCGATGGTCGCTGATCGGCGTAGCAAGTAGTCGATCGCGGCCGGTGTGGCCGGTGTTGCTTTCACTCCGCGGCCGGACATGATTCGTTCGAGTGTGGCGAGGTGATCGGCAAGGGCCTTCTGCTCGCGTTCGAATGCGTCGTCGGCCCAGTTGTTCACCCCGGTGCACACTCTGCCCAGAAGTGGCCAGTGGGCGAGGTGGCGCAGCATTCGGGCGGTCCAGTCCAAACCTTGGCCGAGTGAGGAGCGTTGCGGCAGTTCGATACCCCAGTAGCGGCCTTTGATCGTCGCGTTGGACCACAACATCGCATGCTGCTGCCCGCGCAGGTAGTCCGCCCATGACAGTGCGCCGGGAACATCGGGAATCGGGGTTGCCCACTTGTCGTGATCGACTGCCCACTGTGCGACGGGGAACGGGGTGCGCACGAGGCGGCGATGCACCTTGTTGACGCCGGCCTTCTGCAGGTTGGTCAGGATGATCGCTTCGTCCTGGATGAAGCGGCGCTGCTTTCCGGTGGTGCGGAAATTCCACGGCCCCTGGCGTTGGACGAACCATGCGGTGGAGGTGATCGCGGTGCGGGTGATGTTCGCTGATGTGCCGGTCAGTTTCAGGCGTACCGCTTTTCGTTCGCGGTCTGCACGTTTCTTCGCTGCGGCCTTTTCGCGATCTGTCGCCGACTTTGCCCGCTTCTTGCCTGTGCGGCGACGCTGACGGCCGAGTACTTTGTCTGCGACGTGCTCCGGATCGGCCACTGGGGAGGTGTGGCCGTCGGTGTCGTCCTCGCCGTGGTCGTATTCAGAACTATCCGGAGTGTGTGCGGGTTCGGCTTTGGACCACGCACGCACCGGATGCGGAGCATACGACTGCACTGCAGCCCACGACGGCGGGAGCGCACCGGGAGGAATGACCGGAACCGGGTCGTCGAGCTTCGGATCGAACAGAGCCGCAATGTCGTTCTCGGGAGAGGTCATCGGTGATCCTCACCGTCGAGGCGAACAGGTACGACGGCACGTTCTCCTGTAGTCAACCGCTCAGGTAGCGAGATGAATACGGGTGCACCGCGCTTCGGTGGGCGCGGTGCAACGAGGTCGTTGAGGGCGGCCTTGAGAACCGACCGCAGTGGGCGGTCCGGGGTGACGAACTTCGCGATCCGGGTCGTAAGCCACACCGTGATCACGGCCATCACCATCAGCGATTTGAACCCGAGCGGGACGTGCAGAATTCCGCGGCCGATCACGAACACCACCACGAAAGCAACCACGCCGACGATGCCGGCCGTGTAGCGGATCCGCACGGGCAGTGGATAACCGGTCGGACCGAGGTAGTGCCGGTCCACGCGGTACATCAGGTCGTCGTTGTCGATCACCGAGCATCCCCTTCGAATGTTCTCTGCGCAGGCATCAGCGGTCAGGTCGAGATACCGACGAGCCCGAGAATCCAATTGCCAATCCCCGTGGCCGCCGATTCCGATGTCGCGATACCGAGGTAGGCAAGCCCGAACAACCCGAGTCCGCCGACGGTGAAGACCCGCGACAAATTGCCCTTGAGCCCGCCGACGAGAACCACACACGCGAGGGCGATGAGGATGGTGAAGACGATGTTGTCCTTGATCCACGCGCGCAGACCACCGGTATTGACGTCCGTCGACTGCGCGAAGGTCACCGCATCTGCGGCGAGCGGTGGATGCGTCGCCGGGATCGACACGTCGATCACGGTGGAAGCAAGAGAAAACATGAGCACTCTCCAACACAGTGGTGGAACCAGACCCCACGAATGTGGTTGTGCGGAAACGTAGAAGAGTGGTGGTAGGAATTTCAATGCGACCTGTGGATAACTTTTCGGCCCCGCGATTGGCGGGTTTGTCGATCAGCGCTGGTGCGTGTCGTCGTGTGGAGTGTGTTCGGTGTCGCGATTCACCCCGTCGGGGATCTTTCGGCGATCGCGGGAACGACCTCGAATGCAGGGGGAGCGCGGCCACGGCATGGTCTTCGCTGCGGGTGTCCGCGGGAGACTTCCTAGGCCTCGACGGGAGCGTTCCTTCAGTAGAGCGGCAGAGAGCTGCGAACGGGCATTGTCGACGGACCCGCCGCAGACCGTGGTGATCGACACGTGTCTCCCTCGTTGTGCTTCGTGGTCTTCGTCCGCCTGAAGAACCTGGCGCAGAACCTTTTTCGGAACGTGTCCGCCAGCTGTGCGGGTGACCCCTGCTAGAGCCTGCTCGAGGCACCCCGGCGTGGCCATGATCTGAAGTTCGAGGAACCGTTCGTCGCCACTGCCTGCGTGGTGTGCATGCTCTGCACGCACAGCGTGTTCAGCACGCATGTGTGGCGGGCTGCGCACCCCGTGCTCGAACAGTCCCGCATTGAGGGTGCCTGCAGAGGGTGTGGACAGCGGTGGAATTCAGAGGTCCGATTCACTCTTCCCCTTCGGGGTCACTCCCCCGGCCCTTCGGGCCTAGGGGGAGTGTACTGCTCAAAATTGCTTCGCGCCAACATATTTCAATTGACTGCTGGTCAGAATTCTGTACGGGGTATCGCCGGATCATCGTGGCGTGGCGCCTGCCGCGGTGTCGTCGACACCGTTCTCGGCTGTTCGTACACCGGGTTCTGTACCTCACGAAGCGAGACGTTCGATGGCCTGAAAGGGGTCCGCGAACAGGGGCGCGGGAAGACACAAACCACCCGAGATGTACATCGTCATCGGGGCCGTGGCGTAGGTCGTTGAACAAGTCTCCAAACGGTGCATCAACGATGCCGTCGCGGGTCCTGCGATCGGTAATGCGCAGCGCCACAAACAGAACCAGCCGCGGGTAGAGGCGATGGGTGTCTATCGCGCCCCGGTATCACCGTTCGGGCATGTGACGCACGCTCCAGCCGCGCGCCCGCGAAAGAAGTTATCCACAGGCGGGTTGAGATTGCTTCCCACGCTCTGTGACAGTGCACCCCACACGCCCCGGCGACGACCGTCGTTGACTGGATTCGAGTGAGAGGAGCGGACGGTGAGCAGAAGCCAGCAGGACCCGCTCAAAGACTTTCTCGTCGACCTCTTCGGCTCCGGCAAACCCCACGCGCGAACAGGCCATGCGGGGGAGTCCGCTATCCGCCCGTACAGGGCGTGGGCGCCTTTCGCCGTCGTCGCAACAACACTCGCGTTTCTCGCGCCGCGACTCCTCGAACTCGCCGAACAATTCTCGAACCCTCAAATGGACAGCGCAGTCTCTGTAGTCCACGAGTATCGGTGGCCACTCGCAGCCCTCACTGTCTGCCTGCTCGCCTGCGATATCGCACGGTTCCTCACCCACCGTCACCGCGCCGGACTCGACGCCCAAATCCGGCAAAGCACCCGCCACACACCGGTCAAGATCACCGTCGGTTACCCGCCCGGCATCACCACCCTGCGCAGCGCCACCATCACACTGGCACGCGGCGCCATCATCCGTCCGAAAGAGCTGGACGAATTCACCACCGCAGTACGGGGTTCCGCGAGCAGGCACACCAGCAAGTGGACCTACGCCGTCGTCCACGACGCCCACCGCGACCGAATACGCATCACCCGCACGCTGACTCAACCCGACCTCCGATCACCGCGGCACAAGGCACTGGCGAACTCCCTCAAAGACGGACCGCTGAAAGAGCCTGCCGTGAGCGTCGCCTCGCTCGACGGCGACGTCGAAACCGCCTTCAAGATCACCTTCACACCCACCCTCTCCAGCGGAGCACGCGGATTCCAGAAGAAGGTCGAGGAAGCCCTCGCCGCCCTCGCCGGCGAGCACGAATCCGGCCGCACCTGGGCCACCGACTGGTTTCCCTCCGAGGGCTACCTCCTGATGAGCCTGCGCGCCCCACTACCCACCCGCGTCGATCACCCTCTCGAACTCGTCGACGAGAACCTGCGCCACCTGCCCTACGCGACGGCAGCATCGGAGGTGAACATGTTCTGGGACATCTCCACCAAGTCGAACAAACCTCACTGCCTGATCGTCGGACCCACCGGCGGCGGCAAGACATCAGTGATCCGCACCCTACTCACCGAAGCATCGCGACGAGGAATCCCGTTCCTGGGCGTCGACCCGAAAATGATCGAACTCGACGGACTCGAGGGCTACCCCGGGTGCGCCGCCATCGTCTACGACGCCGTCCGCTCCGCGATGCTCGTGCGAGCCCTGCACAGCGAAATGATGGCCCGCAACCACTACGTCCACGTGAAGAAGATCGAGCCGTCCCAACTTCCGCTCCTGATCGCCGTCCTCGACGAGTTCTTCATCCTCTCCGGCAAATGGCAGCGCCTCGCCAAGACCGGCGACGACGAAACCCGCGAACTCCTCAAAGAACTCGACCCACTCGGGGCATGGGCAGATCTCGCCGTCCTCGCCCGCTCGGCCGGTATCCGGCTCCTACTCGGTGTGCAACGACCCGACGCGTCCCTCTTCGGCGGCGCCTCGGGCAACGCGCGCGACAACTTCGGCACCCGCATCTCCCTCGGCAACCTCTCGCAGGACGGCGCGATGATGCTGTGGGGCGACTCGCAGATCGGCCGCGAGATCGACACCTCCGTCCCCGGCCGCGGAGTCGCCCTCGGAAACGACGGAGTACCCATCGATGCGCAGATGTGGTGGACGCCGAACGTCGACCCGCACCCCAACAAATGGAATCAACTCTCGACCTCGGAGAAGAAGATCATCGACGGGCTGCGGCCCCAGCAGGAACCGCACATCGCGTTCTACTCGACCGAACTGCGCCACTTCATCGAATCCGAACGCTCCGTCGCCACAGCGGCCCGCGCCTACGGCCGAGCTCCCGAGCCCACCGTCCTCGGCCACCACGACGACAAACCTGCCGCCGACCCAGGGGACGATTTCGCCGACGCGATACCCGCCGCCGCGGTCACCGAAGGAATGACCGTCCTCGCCGACGACAGTCGCGGCAACGAACACCCGGCCACCGTCGCCGCGGTCACCGTCATCCGAGACAAAGACAGCGGCGCCGTCACCGAAACCACCCTGACCTTCCACGGCACCGGACGAATCAAGAACCACATCACCTACGGACCACACGAAGTCGTCCTGCTCCCCGAACCCGACACCACCGCACCCGCGCCCTGACCCCGCGGCCCCCGACTTCGCTGACACACCTGCACAACCCTCACCCGAAAGGTCCACCCATGAGCCGCCGCATCTCCCAATCGATCACCCCCACCGCCGACGACATCACCGTGCTGCGCAACCCCTTCGCAGCCCCCAAAGGCGGCGGCGACCCCGTCATCACCGAACTACGCCGCGTCCTCAAAAACGCCATCCCCACATGGCTACCGAAACTCAGCGAAGACCAGGAACTGACCGCTCCGCGACTCGACGAAATCAAAAGAGCCGTCGCCACCCGCCGTCAGATCATCGAAGTACTCCCCGACGGCAAAGCCCGCGACGACGCTCTGGCCGCCCTCGACAAGGCCGACACCATCGTCCTCGAAATGGACACCGAACTCTCCGGCGTCGGAGCCTTCACCGGAACCACCGCGTGATGTCGACCCTTGCCATCGAAATCACCTCCGAGCGAACCGCACTCGTGAGCGGGGCAGGGGACGAGAAGGTGGAACTGTCCGCCGAAAACGGGCAGTCGATCCACGCGGTGATCGCACAGTTCAGCCGACAGCACTCCGCCGACGCAGGCTCACCCGTCGAGGTCACCGTGCAGGAAGCGGGCCGCTCCCGCCAACTGACCGTCGCACCGGACGGGAAGGTGGCGCAATCGCTGCCCACCGGACCCATCCCTGCACCCTCCGACGCACCACGGACGCGGCCGGATCATCATGTGGACGAACCGGTCACGATGGCGGTGACACCCCTCGGCGACTCACCGCCACCCGGGGGAGTAGACACCCATGCCCGGCCAGTCCCCGCTGCGAGCACACCAACGTCGACATCAGTGCTCGCAGCACCCGAGATCGCGGCCGGCTCGCACGAACCCGCCCGCACCGGACTACGCGGGCGACTCAACACCCTCCTCAACCTCCGAATCGCCCCGAAACCCGAGTCCGCCGAAATGCGCCACCGCGCCGCCATCGCAGCCATCACCGGCCCCCTCCCGAGATTCTCGATCGTGACCATCGCCAACCCGAAAGGCGGCGTCGGCAAAACCCCACTCGCGGTAGGGCTCAACGCGATCATCGCCGAACACCGCGGAGCCGCAACCACGGTCTGCGTCGACGTCGCCGACGTCGGCGGCAGCCTCGCCGACCGAGTCAGCATCCCACCCCGCGACGGACACGACGTGCTCTCACTGATCGCCGCCGAGGCAGCCGAGCCCGGCAGGATCCGACCCTCGGCGCTCTCACAGCATCTCACCCGCCAACCAGGCGGGGACGACATCGTCGCCGGCAACAACGGCGCCCACGGATCCAGTCTCGGCTACGACGACGCCCGCGCGGCGGCGCAGATCTTGTCCCAGCACCGCGAGATCCTCGTCGCCGACACCGGCAACAACCGCCTCGCCGGCAGCTGGCACTGGGCAACCACCCACGCGGACGTCCTCCTCGTGCCCGTCCCGCTCCGCCGCGACGCCGCCGCAGCCGCGCACCGCATGCTCCTCGACCTCGCCACCGCCGCCGGCCCGGCGATGATGGCTCGCACCATCGTCGTCATCACCGACGGACCCGGGGACGCACCGATGGTCGAAATCGACGCTGTCGACGCCTTTCTCGACGCCGGCGTCCATTCGGTCGCCCGGATGCCGTTCGAGCCACTCTTCGCCTCCGGTGAGCGCATCGCGCCCTCGAAGCTCCGGCGCAGCACCACCGAAGCCCTGACCGTCGTTGCCTCGACCGTCATCGATCTCATCGCCCACGCCGCTGACTGACCCCGTATCAGCCGGCGCCGCACACCAGACCCCCGTCCCTGCATCCATCCGTACCCTCCTGAACGAAAGGCGCCACATGAGCATCGACACCACCGCAGGAAACCGAGCCGCCCGCCGCGCACACCGACACGGCCGGCACCGCAGCCCCACCCTCGCCCCCAAGAGCGCCATCGCCATCGCCGTCGTCGCAGCGGCAGCAATGGCCGCCGGAATCACGCTCGCACCACCGGCACTCGCAGCGCCCGGGCAAGCCGGCATCACCGATGGAGTAGGACAAGCAGGCATCACCGACGGCGGCGGACAGTCCGGCGTGACCACCGAACCCACCCCGCCGCCGGCCACGGAACCGCCGGCCCCCACCGAACCCATCTACTGGGTCGACCCACCCGCGCAATACCAGAACATCGAGTACCAGCCGCTACCGAACTGGGACTACGACACCAACACCTACACACCACCCACCTACACCGACACCACCCCGACCGACTACACCCAGCTCCATCTCCCCGGCCCCGTCGATGTCGTCGCACCGATCATCGCCCCCCGTGACACCCTCCGCATCGGAACATTCCACATCGCGCAACCGAACTGGGTCTCCGACGTCGACCTCGAACGGACCAACAACACCACCGCCATCATCGAATCCGGAGTCGCCACCGGCTGGAACTCCTTCGGCGTCCCTGTCGACAAAGCCAGCCGCGACGCAGCCACTCAGGTCGGCGGTGCCGCAGCCGGGGCCCTCGCCGGAGGAATTGGCCTCGCGACCCCGTTCGCCATCGGAGGAGCGCTGATCGGTGGCACCGTCGGCGGAAACATCGGCCGCGGACTGGGCAACGTCTTCGTCCCCGGAATCGGCTGGGTAGCGGGCGGTCTCGCCGGAACCGCCGTCGGCGCCGGTACGGGCGCCCTCCTCGCCGGAGCCCCCGCATTCGTTCTCGGCGGTCTGGGCGGAGGAATAGCTGGATTCACCGCCGCCGTCGCGTACGGCGCAGGTGAACTCGGCGAACCCGTCGAAATCACGGTCCCCGACGTCGACCAACCCGCCGTCACCGCCCAGACCCAGGACACGCTCACCGACTGGGCGAACTCCGGCCCCATCGGTGAGGCCGTGGCCACCACCGTCCGCGATACCGTCGCCGCTGCCCCTGCGATCGACCAGCATGCCCGCGACTTCGTCGCAGCACAGCCCGGAGGCGAGCAGATCATCGAACACGTCGACACCGCACTCACGGAATTCCTCACCAACGCGACCCCTGGCCTGGCGTCCACGCTGATCAGCGACGCAGTCGGAGCGGGTATTCCGGCGTAAAGCTCGCATGATCAGAGCCGTTCAGGGCGGGTGGCAACGCGCCGCCTGTCCTGAACTTATTCATGCGCCACTGCAGAACCAGGCGTGAGCACCGAAAGGACGACAGCGATGAAGAACACGAAAAGGCACCCCGCAGTGATCGACCTACTCGGCGGCACGCCCCACGGCGCAGCCGCCGACACGACTACAACAGTTACTGCACCCACGCCTCCGCCAGCGCCGAAGTTGCCGCGCACGAAGGTTTCTCGATCGTCCCGCCTGCGTTACGTGGCTGCCCTGATTGTCGTGGTCGCGCTGCTCGGTTGGTTCGTCCTGCGTCTTCTCTCCGGCAACGACGAGCGCGCACAGGAAAGAATCGCCGACGAGACAGACACCTCGGAAACGGCACCTACCCTCGCCGTCACCCCGCCAGCACTCGCCACTGCACCCACGACTGAAACCGATCCGACCGCATGCCGCACCGACCCCGGCGACCAGAAAAGCGGCCCCGGAGTCATCGCAGCGTTCGAGCACGCCTACTACGTCACCCGCTCCGGAACAGCCGTCCGTGCACTCACCACCCCCGACACCTCCCTGCCAACGCAGGAGAAGATCCAAGCCGGAATCGACACCGTCCCAACAGGAACCACTCACTGCGTGCTCATTACACCGATCTCGGCCGGTATCTACTCCGTCGCTCTCACCGAAATGCGTCCCGGCCAGCCGCCCACACAGTTCCCACAGACCATCACCACCGAAGAATTCGACGGTCGCTGGTTCGTCGACGTCATCAACTGAAACCGGCACCAGTTCCACACTTGCCAAGGAGATTTCGTGAACACGAGAACACTGATCGCGGGCGATGCATCCTCGCCCGTCATCTTGCACGTCCCGCACGCCTCGCGCGTCATTCCACCCGAGATCCGCCCGTCACTGACCGTCACCGACGATCAACTCGCCGCCGAACTCGACGAGATCACCGACGCACACACCGACGTGATCGCACAGCACGCCGCGCAATCAGTGACACCCCAGCCGTGGACACTGCGCAACGACCTCTCACGGCTGGTGATCGATCCCGAACGATTCCCCGACAAGCGCGAACAACTCAACGCCGTCGGCCGCGGCGCAGTCTACTCCCGAACCTGCAACGGAGACGTCCTGCGCAACACCGACAACACCACACGAGACGCACTGCTCGATAACTACTTCCACCCCTACGCCGACGCGATGTCCGACCTGGTGACGGACCGCATCGCCGCCACTGGCCGCGCCGTGATCATCGACGTCCACTCCTACCCGACATCGCCGTCGGCGTACGAGCTGCACCCAGATGGCCAGCGTCCCGCGCTATGTATCGGCACCGACCCACACCACACGCCGCCTTGGCTTATAGAGGCCGCCTACGCCGCGTTCTCCCCGCTCGAAGACATCGGCACGGATACCCCATTTTCCGGCACGTACGTACCACTCGACCACTACAACACCGATACCCACGTGTACTCGGTGATGATCGAACTGCGCCGTGACCAATACCTCACCGAGAAAGGCGAACTCGTCGACATCGCCGCCGAAAACCTCGGCGCCATGCTCGGCCGCCTCGTCGACGCGGCAGATCGGGGGAGCCGATAGATGTGCCAGAAGTACCCCGGCCCCCGCTGCACCCCGCACGTGCGAGCACGCCTCGACAGCGCCCGCCGACGGCACGAATCCGCCCAGGCAGTGTTCGGCGCGAACCCGGCGATCACCCGTAACCGGCAACGATTGGACACTGCGAAAACAAACCTCGACGCCAGATCCGCCGAATACGACGCCACTCCCGGTGGACAAACCGAGTTGCGCAATCAGCTCGCCGCGGAGGACGATCCAGGTAAGCGAGAAAAGCTGCAGCATCGCCTCGAAACAGGCAAAGCGCTACGGCAACAGCAGATCAGATCAGTCTCAGGATTCACCCACGACGACTCGAAGGACAATAGCCATGACCGAGAACGAGACACCGACCCTGACACAGGAGCAACGCGAAGCGTTCTGGCGTCGCAGAGGATGGACGCCGGAACTGCCGGACAACGCACGGGCGACGATCGAACAGGAATGGGACGACCTGGCGATCGAGGAAGCCGAAGCCCACGGCTTCTGATCGGTGACCGCGAGGTTGTTCCCACGCGGGTCCACACGCTCGATACCGTTCGGGCCAAGCAGCTTCGACGCAGAGGAGACAGCACTCCGGACCTGTACGAGTTGGCGTCCTCCGACGCCGATCTCTACCGACAGCAAATGGAACAGCTCAAAGTCAGCAACCGCTTCGCCTCATCCGTACACATATACAGCGACGACGAGTACGCAAATATGCGGCTGTTCGTGACCGACGACGGCCGTTCCGGCATCGCACTCAACGACGACGAAATCGTCTCTGCTTTCTCACATCGAGACAGCAAATATCCAAGCGCCGCGAAATCCATGCTCGCCGTTGCCGTCCAGCAAGGCGGACGACGACTGGACTGTTTCGACACGGCACTACCGAGGATCTACTCCGAGGCTGGATTCGTCCCTGTGGCCCGCCTGAAGTGGAACGACGATTACGCACCCGACGACTGGAACTACGCCGTCTACAGCCGGTACAACGGGGGACGTCCCGACGTTGTGTTCATGGCCCACGACCCGACATCCGTGGATTTGCGCTACCAGTACGGGTCCGGACGCTACGTCGAATCGTACGACGATGGAATCGATGCGGTCCGTGCCCGACTCAGACGGTGAGAGATCGGCGGCCTCGAAACCGCCAGTCGACTCGACGGTCGGCAAACCATCATGACACCTGAACGAACCGAGCTTGCTGTTGTACTGTGCGAGCAACGAACAGCGTAGACGCCTTTAGGTGCCTATCAGCTAGTCGCGCACATAGAACGGCTGCTCAATAGATCGAATTCTTGCGGCCGTATGTAACCAGCGTCATCGAGCCTTTTCGGTCGATCAGTCTAGACGCGACGCCTACCGAACTATTGCCCTCAGTGCGTGCTCACGAAGCGGCGCCGAATCGTGCGAGATGGCAGCGAGCACGCGAGTGTCCGGGCGGGCGCCGTGGTCTGGTCTGATTACGTCGGCGTTGGCCAGGTTGGAGGCGTTGCCGGCGCCGACCCAAAACACCGACGAATCTTCTTGGTAGGAGCGGAAGAACACCTCTGGAATGTGGAATCCGGCAGCATCCCGACTGCACCTGGGTTGCCCTGCCGCGCCCCGATACCGATCAGGCCGGCAGAGGCCTCTCATGAAAGATTGAGGCTAGTTACGCCCAGGATTGGATCGGTACCCAAACTACCGGGAACTGTAACGAACCTCGGTCATTCCTGGCTCTGATCCATCTGCGCTGCGCGAGCACTACGAAGCTTCTGTTCGGTTCTGGTGATCGATTTCCGGTCAGCGCCGAATGGTTGGCGGATAAATCTCCGTTGATCCGCTCAGCTGGTGTTGTAGTTGATTACCGTCCCCGGAGGAAAGGGGTTGGCGAGGCAAGAACGGGAACGTCGTAGCCGTTGTCGTCGAGGAATCGTGCAGTGGCATTGAGGTCTTCGGCCAGCTCGGTCGGGCTGTTCCGTGGCCCGATGCGTACCGCCATGATCGGTAGGCGGGGAACAGGTTGGTCCGCAGCCAAGATAGCGGCCACTGGCGAGATGGGGTCAGCAGCGACGAGTTCGACGTATTCGATCGTGCGAGGCCCGTATGCACTTTGACGTGTGCGGCGCGTGGTAGATGGTGGATCCTGTGCGGCGATACGGATCTCTTCCTCACTCTCGTAACCTGTGTGTTTGTGCCAGCACAGTTGCCGGAGCGCTTGGTCGAGCGCGTACCGGTGGCCTTGCTGTTCATCGACTGCGCCGTCGCGGCGGCCAACGGCGGCCCGAATAATCTCCTCCATCGCGCGACCGCTCGACGTAGCAAGTGGTCGGGAGAAGGACGGCTCGAACTTCGCGTAGTCGACCTGCTGCCACCTCAGGAACGGGCTAGTGGGTTCGAGCTCCTTGGCAGGCGTCTCGTCGTAGCTGCGCAGACGCCACGTGGAGCTGTCTTGGAAGCAGATCGAATATCCCTGATCGCTCCCGTAGCCCTTCCAGTGCTCGAGCTTGTCGCCGTTCATCGAGCCGGAGGTGAAGAACAGGTCGACCGACTCGATCTCGCTGGCCAGGCGGTCGATGAGATCATCTACCGCCTGGCGGGGGACATCGGCCGCCAATTTTGACGAATCACGGTAGTGCTGCCAGGTGCGCCGCATCTCCTCAAGTGCGTATGTGACTTCGAGTGGATCATTCAGTCCGGCCCTCGCCGTCGACCACAGGCAATGGTTCTTCACGATCCCTTGCAGACCAGCAAGATTGGTGTAGTGCCACGCACCACCTTTCTCGAATCCGTCGAGGACCATCCAATTACGTTTACCGCTCATTCTCACCGCACCTTGCTGACCGCCGGACCTCTGCCTGTGTACTGTAGTTTGTTGCTGCAGTTTCTAACTGGACGAGTATCTGCCATATCACGTAAGTGGCTCGCGGATTCGGACCGAGTCGAGAGCGCGGTGAATTTCGGTGAGATACTTGCAGTCGATGGGTTAAGCCCATGGAGCGGTGCCGTGGAGCCACCTCACGCGGTTGTTTTCGGCATCGTGGAGGGCAACTGCTCGGAGTTGGTGCGGCGTCCATCGGTCAAGAGGGGCAGGATCGTCGAACAGTGCATCCGCGAACAATCTTGTGGACGGGAAATGCATTCCTTCCCGAGTGTTGGCCCCAACGGTGAGGACAAGGACTTCCGATCGTGCGTCGTCGTGTTGCTCGATGATTCGTCTCAACTCGGCGCGGAGCGTAGATCGGGTGTAGGTCTCGTGGTACGCAAGCGCGATGTCGAAACCGATTGCTCGACGGAGCCCGCTTTGGTACTCGTCGGGCAGACCCGCCCACGTGCATCCCACACTTCCCTGTTCGTTATGAGTCATAGCGGTGCCTGTTGGAATGGTTTCAGGTGCTCCTTGAAAGCGGAGTGGATCGAAGAATTCCGGACCCGGTGGCTGGGTGGCCTTCAGGTGATCGACAATCTCTGCGATCTCCCTCCCACGGGGAGGGAGTCGGTTCTCGGTATCGAGGTTGAACCATACGGCGACCATGTATCCGCGATGCTGGCGAAGGCGCGCTTGCAACCTGCCCGATTCCCGAAAAAGTTGATCTCTGAGTTGCTCGAAGAGCTTCCATCGGCCGACTGAGTTTGGTTTCCCGTTGCGCGCCGGAAGCATGAGCTGTGCGGTTTCGATCGTGTATTGACGATTTCGTATGTGGGCAAGGCAATCGGGTGGGTCGTTCTTGTGGTGGCCGGGGATGACTGTGCCGACATCGGATACAGGGACGCATGCTGTCAGGAAGGCGCGGACATCGTCTGTTTCCTGCTGATGTTTGGTGCGTGGTGATTGCTGAGAGGTGGGAGTTTCGGTCGTCAGTATGAATCCGGGTTCATCTGTGTCCGTAGTGATGCCTGCTACGGCGTTGAGGTCGAGGAGGCCCGGAATCATCTGCCTGACGATGACAGATCGAATTGTCATGGGGGTTTCGATCTTCATCGGAAGTAGGGCCATGGAATCGCCGGTCATTAAACGAACTTAGAGCAGAAGCATCGATGGCTGGGAACGATCGTCGAAAACATCGTCGCACGGGCTTTGTTGATAGCGTCTCCGTCTTGGTCTCGGTCGAAAATGAGCGATCCGCTTTCCTGGATCTGTCGACACCTGTCCCCAGCATCTGGGGTCGCGCTCGACTCCAGATCAAAAGGCGAACCGAATGTTGCCGGAGAGTCGAACTGGAGTTGTCTCGCAGTTCGGCCAGATCGCTAACAGCTCTTCAACCACTGAAAGCGCCACATACGTGGGCCGAAACCAATTTTCAGCCTTCGCTAGCATGCGGTAATCCGGTGATGGCATCATTCCTTGGAAAGCGTCGACCCGCTGTGGAGAACTTGTGCCGAAGTATCAAGGAAGATCATGGCTCGCTCACCGAATAAGTGCGTGTTGGAACTGGGACGGAAGTCATGAGTGAGGACCAGAGCCCCGACGGGCAGAAACCTCAAAAGGAATGGCTGTGGAATGAGCAGACCAAGGGGTGGGACAAAAATCCTGCCTATCTCGCTCAGAATGTCCCGCAACCCCCGCCTGCCCAGAAGGTCAACTGGCATGGGCTCGTGTGGCTGGCCGCCGCGGTATTGGTTGCTGTGTACCTGATAAATGCTTGGTCTCCTGCTCGGAACGAGGATCGACACAGTCAGGAGAATTCGTCTTCGCCAACGACTTGGGCAAACGATGACGGTACTGTGCTCGCGGCGCTGGAGCGTGCCGCAGTGACACCGGAGATGGTGACAGCCCTCGGTATCGTCGGTGACGAAACCGGGTACGGAATCAGCAAGTCGACTCCGACGAATCAGGACCAACGGGAGAATTTCGCGTACGCGATCGTGCTGCTGTGTCGTGAAATCAGCGCCGGTGAAACATCGTGGGAAGAATCCGTCAGCAAGGACGTGTTCAGTGGCGCAACAGCATCCGATGCGCAGCGTCTTAACGACTATGCCCGCACCGAGTTCTGCTCACGTGTCCGAGACGAGGTGCCGGCGCGCGCTGTCGAGAAACCTGCAGCGGCTGCCGGCGCTCAACCTGTTGTGTTGACTGCCGATGTCGCTGTGGAGGGACAAACGGTGACCGTATCCGGTGCCGTTCTGCTACCCGACGGAGCGCGGCTGGCGATAGCACTGTCCCGAGTCGAGTACTTCGGCTTGAGTGACGAGAAGCACTACGGGCCTTCTGCATCCGGCAGCGCGGTGGTTACCGGTGGACGGTTCACTGCCGCTCTCGTAGATGACCAACGAAAAGCCCGAGAATTCGCCAATGCCTACAATGTGGGTGAACCCGCGCAACGCCAAATCCGGGTATCCGATCTCGTCCAAGTCCGGATTGTGTTCGATCCGCGTGACAGCCAATCCGCGGCAATAGTTACTGCGGTCGGCGGCGAGGATGCTGCGATGTTGGCGAGTAGTCCGCAAGGCGTTGAATTTGGGACGCGTACTGATGATCCGTACTGGAAATTGGAACTCGAATCCGAACATTTACTGCCGTTCGAGCCCTAAATTTCTCCGGATCAGTTCACACCGGTCGTCACGATGGCGGCAGTTGTTGGTCTGACATGGTTTTGCAGGTGCTTTCTGTTCTCGGACCTGAGGACCCCGCCATTCCTCAGTCGCCAGCCCGACCTGGGCGTAGATCTAGACCCGGAGTTGATGAGCAAAGCTGGCAGATTACTCTGTGTATGTGAACCAACCGAGAAACCGACTACGTTTCGCAGTCGTAGACAAAGGCGTAGCTCCGCCGCTACTGCCCTTCCCGAACGTAGTTCTCACAGCGGATCTCTGGGATGACTTCAAGTTTAAGACGCTGTTCTCGGTGACGTTGTGGATGAGTAAGACCGAAGTGGTCGAGTTGGGCGGAGTCAAAATCCTTGAATACGGTCAAGCGTCTGGCCGACCAAACGTCCCCATGGTATTCGACGAATTGCCCGAGGATTTCTGTTCCCTCGGGCAGGACATTGAATACTATGAAAACCTGAATAACTTACCAAAGGAAATTCGCCAGAACTACTTGCACGCTCTCCGTGACGTCGTACAAAACCCGGCGATCGAAGAGAAATTTGAAGGGCAGTTTGGGTGGAATACATCCTTACTTCGGTTTGGTGAGGCTGCGAATGCCCTGAATGCGGGCAGGAAGCTGCTATCTGGAAACGCGCTCTCTCCCGACAAACTCAGCTTTGAGTTCGATTGGGCGAATACCGACTATGTCACTCAGGTTCCCTTCAGATTCAACGACTCTGGCCAACTTCCAGGAAGATGCCATGTGCTGATCGGCTACAACGGTGTCGGGAAAACGACCATGCTCGCTGATCTCGCGCTGGCCGCGAGCAGCGGAGGCCGTAAGCGAGCCGGTTCGAAGAGCCGGTCGAAAATCTCTGGGAACGATACGACTTTCGGTGCCGTGGTATCCATTTCGTACAGCCCCTTTGATACTTTCTTACTTCCCGAATTTGGGCAGGAAACCGAATTTGGTAGCCAGACGGCCGAATTCGGCTATACATACTGCGGGCTTCGTCGCCGATCAACGAAAATGTCGGGGAAGGCCGATTTGGGCAATAAGAAGTTCGAGTTGAAATCGATTGACGAAATCGAATTCGAATTCGCTGAGGCCCTGGATACTGCCGTGGAGCGAGGGTCCGGCGGGCATCTTCGTGACGCATTCGACGCACTTGGTCGCGAGCCGTCTTTCGGGCGGGCAGGTATCGATCTGGCTGCTCTGAGGTTGAGCGGTAAGAGCATGGTCGACGCATTCAGTCGGCTCAGCACTGGGCACAAGATCGTTCTCAACATCGTCACGCAACTTGCGGCGCACCTTCGCACTCGGTCGCTGGTACTCATCGATGAGCCGGAGACACATTTGCACCCACCACTCGTCGCGGCACTTCTTCGATCAATTCAGTTGCTTCTCAATGCACACAGCTCTTTCGCTGTCATTGCAACCCACAGTCCCGTTGTGGTGCAGGAAATGCCATCTAAATGTGTCAGAATTCTTGAACGCTTTGGCGATCAGGTTGGTCTGCGTGAGCCACAGATTGAGACATTTGCCGAGAATATCGGATTGATCACCAGGCATGTATTCTCCTTGGATAGTAGTTCTACTGACCATCAGGGGATATTGGCTGACTTGTCGAAGGCCTACAGTGATAAACAAATTAATGAAATGTTCCCGCGGGGTTTGAGTTTTCAAGGGAATGCCTTCGTTGCCAACTATCGGGAGTTGCTATGATTGGCGCTACCAAACCGAACTCTGACGATGCAGCCAACTATGCGCACGTGGCAGCACACAGAAAGAAGAATTATGGGGAGTCACTGCCAGTAAGGCTCACGCCGCAGGTGATGATTCACTATGGCTCTTATGGATCTCGCGTCATGGCGGCTGGCGGCCCTCAACCTCATAAATTCGGTGCTGGTGAGCATGATGCCCTCAAAGAGAACGCAAATTTTCTCACGCACGTACAGTTCAGTGACCTGCGTCGTGACGTCATCTCGGCAGCAGTTCAAAAGGGGCGGTGCGCCTACTGTAATCAGCACGACGCGGGTCAAGTTGATCACTATTTACCGAAATCTAAATTTGGTGAATATTCCATATACTCTGAAAATTTGGTTCCAATTTGTTCGATATGTAATTTAAAGAAGCTAAATCGATACAAATGCGAAAAAGGTGAACGTTTATTCCTTCATCCGTATTTTGACCGACTCCCGAGTGGCTCCGTACCATTTGTTAAGGCAACCCTAACGTTTGCGAAGTCTGTTATTATTAAATTCGAGCTAGTTCAAATTCCTGGTATAGGTAACGATATTTGGAAAATATTGAGAAACCAATTCGAAGCTCTTGGTTTGCCTGCGAGATATACTCTTGATGCGACCAGGGAAATGCAATCAATGAAAGATGCATTTTATGTTTATTATTCCCGGGGTGGTGATACTCTGGTTGACTACATTCAAGTCCAACTAGGTACGAAATCAAACGCTTTCGGTCCGAATCATTGGTTGCCGGTTATGCTGAAAGCCATTGCAGAATCTAAAGAATTTTGCTCGGGTGGCTTTAAAAAACTCGGCCCTCCCACGCCGATATAACTAGCCCGCCTAACGTAACGATCAGTGTGCTGCTTCGAATGCATGAGATAGACCTCCGCCGGCAGAGCAGGTTTGAAGCCGCTCATCGTGCAGTGAGGACAGATCGCCCCCTCAGTCATCACGCTGTGAAACGTCGGGTTTACGACTTCCTGACACACCGTGTGGCGAGCCATCCACTTGGCATTACTGCCAGGATAGGGTCCGAGAGGCTCCAGCCCGACTGCACGCATCGATACGACGGCCTCCGGTGCGGTAACCGCCCGATTCGCGCAGTACTTACAGCCCGGCACCCCGGACTTGACGTCATTCCAGTGCTTCGTGGTGTCACGATTACATTTCAGGCACAGGACCCGCCATGAAACCTGACAGCCTGGGTAAACCTCGAGTGGTTCGAGGTCGTGTTGGCGAAGGGGCGCGACGGCCTCTGCCGGGTCGATCACATGTCCGAAGCATCGATTGCAGCCGCCGTTTCCTTGATCAACGCTGGCGTAGCGTGGCGTGACCTCGGCACCGCAGACGCGACATCGGCAAAGCCAGGCGTCTTGCTTCCTGGGTACGGAACGAGCGGCTCGAGCCGTGCCGCGCGCATCACCTGTATCGCAGATTCCGGATGGACGGCCCTACCAGCACAAAATGCACACGGTCCACCTTTGGAAAGCTGGCTCAGCCGAGGTTTGATTTCGAATCCGCACTTTGTGCATGTACACCGCCACGGTATCCCTGCACCGGGGTAAGGCT
The DNA here is from genome assembly GCF_009707305.1 of Rhodococcus sp. AQ5-07. Lineage (NCBI taxonomy): Bacteria > Bacillati > Actinomycetota > Actinomycetes > Mycobacteriales > Nocardiaceae > Rhodococcus > Rhodococcus sp. AQ5-07. Next base: position 145,845 of record NZ_CP046100.1, read on the forward strand.
CCAAGGGGTGGGCGCCCGCCGATTGCATTCGGGCTTCGGCTTCGGCGTCGGACATTCGTGTTGGCACAGTATGGAATCTATCTTGGCCGTAGTGCGCCAAGGCATATCAGATGCTCGAGCAGATAGTTCTCTGCTGTGGTTGGTCGCTCAGCGAAGCCTCACGCCTAGGCCGCTCGGTACGACGATCCCCAAGCCGAATCGACGCAAGCTGCGCCAACTCCGAATTCGGATGTGGCGTCGGTGCATCCCTGTGAGTCTGGAGACTTTAATGTGCCCTCGGTTTCGTGTTATGACGCTACCCATAGGCTGTGCGTTATGGGTGATGCCGAGACTGTTCGCGCGAGCAGGGATGGGGACAGGTTCCACTACTATTGGGCGGCCTGCCGAGCGCTGCGTTTGCTGGATTTCCTTGATGACCTTGAGGTCGTTGGTGTCGAGGGTTTACCTGTTGGAGAAGAAGTCGAGGGTGAAGAGGTCGTCGACGTCGCCGAGTATTACGGGGGCCGCGACGCCGAATCCTGTACAAGGTTTCGATACGTGCAACTTAAGCATTCGACGATGCGGACCGAGAAACAGATCATTCCCTCGGAACTCAAGAACACACTCGAGAAATTCGCCTCGATTTATCGTGAGCAACTGAAGAACGGTCAGGAAGACAAGCTTCATTTCGTCTTCGTCGCAAACCGCACACTGAACGACAAGGCGCAACTCTCACTCGCCGAAATCGCCGCCGGTGCTGCAGCGTTCACCTACACCAAGGAGGCCGCGCTACTGCGTGGCTATATGGGGTTCGGTGACGACACCGAGCATGAAGCCGAATTCTGTGGGCGCTTTGATGTTGACGATGGTGTACCCGGAATCGTCGACATGGAGCAGGTGCTTCGATCCGAATTACAGCAGTTCCTACCCGGCGGAGGGATGGGTACCGAGCTGTCGCAACTGATGGAGACCATTTCACGATGCGCTACCTCCCTCGCGGACAAGCAGACGCTCGAAGCGGGCGACATCCTTTTGGCCCTTCGCACGACTGCGGAGGAGCTGTTTCCGGCTCGCAGTGCGATCGAGCAGCTCGAACCCGCCCTTCACACAATCGATGTCGACAATGTCGCTTCCGAGCTCAGGGACGGCACAGAGAGCAAGATCCTGGTCACTGCTGTGGGCGGAGTGGGTAAATCCACCCTGACCTCAGTATTGAACGAAGCGCTCCCAGTGGGCTCTGTGACCGTCGTCTATGACTGCTTCGCTGGTGGCGACTACCGAAAGGTGTCTTCTCAACGTCACGAACATCGAATCGGGCTAACCCAGATCGCCAACGAGCTTGCAGCAAAAGGGTTGTGCACCCCGCTCATCCCGACGGTCGCAACCGACTCTCTTTACATGCAGGTGTTCATGCGCCGTGTTCAGGCCGTCGCCGCGCAGCTTGCACAGCGAAACCCGGCGGCGCTTCTCACGATTGTCATCGACGCAGCCGATAATGCAGCGATGGCTGCTGACGAACAGCAGCAGCGCACATTCGTTACAGACCTATTTCGCGAAGATTGGCCGGAGAACTCGCGCATTGTGCAGTTGTGTCGCCCCGAGAGGAAGAAGCTACTGAACCTCCCCCGGACCGGGGTGACGGAGATTGCGATGCTCGGGTTCCAGAAACCCGAGTCGTTCGCGCACCTACGGATGCGCTTCCCATCCGCGACAGAGGCAGAGGGGGCCGAGCTACATGCTCTCAGCGACGGTAACCCACGGGTGCAGGCGATGGCGATGGAAAACACGAATTCTGTCGCGCAAACTCTTGCGGCTCTTCAGATCGCAAAGACCGCACCGGGGCAGATACTGAACAGTCTGCTCGAAAGGCAGGTCAACAACGTCGTCGATCAGGGATATCTGCGGGCTGACGAGCTATCTCGACTGTGTGAAGCGCTCGCGACCCTGCACCCCCCGATCCCGTTGACCGACCTGGCCGACATCACCAAGGTGGATGCTGATGCTATCCGAAGCTTTGCGGTCGCGCTCGGACGCGGCCTTCACACGGCGGGCAACACCCTCCAGTTTCGCGACGAACCAACCGAGACCTGGTTCCAGACCACCCATGGTCTAGACACCACACAGAAACGAGTGTTCGCGAAGGCGGTTGAACCGCTCGCGGCGCGGTCGCCGTACCTCGCGAGCACGCTTCCGCAGCTCCTCTTCGAGGCGGACCTGCTTGACGAGCTCGTCGATTTGGCGCTGTCGGACAAAGGCTTGCCAGGCGAGATCGACGAGTTGCAGGCTCTGGAGATAGCTCGCGCCCGAGCGCGCTTCGCGCTCTGCGCGATGCTTCGTGCAGGCAGAAATGCAGACGCTGCGGTGTTGGCGGTACGGGTCGGCGACATGTCGTCTGGACACTCGCGCAAGATGAAAATGTTCAGAACCCATACCGATCTAGCAGGGCGTTTCCTGGGTGCGGACGTTGTTGATGCACTGTGCTCCGGCCGGGAACTTGCTACCAACTGGCCAGGCTCGAGTCTTCACGTCGAAGCGGCGCTGTTGTCGCAGATCGCCCAGTTCCACGACATTGCCCGCGGACGAATGCGATCGGCGTTCAACAACTTCATCGCCATTCTGAGAATGTCGGATACCGAGCGGTCCCGGATGACACGACATATAACGGCTAACGAGGTCGCGGACCTCGCCATGGCCGCTACGAACATTGACGGACCTGAAGGAGCACTTGACTTTTTGTGCCGTTGGCAGCCAGAACGCTTCGTTCGCCGTGTTTCAGCGAAGTTGTGCGCCCGACTGGCGGACACAGGACGTAACGACGACCTTGTGGGGCTCGCAATCGCCGAGAAGCGTCACATGTACGTTCAGTCTGCTGTGGCTGAAACGATGTTCGAATACAGCATCATCCCACCTTATGACGCCACCGAGGCGCTGATCAGCATGCTGCGCACGCGGAGGGATCCATTCCCAAGCGCGCGGGATGCTTTCTCTAACGAACCGGACCTCCGGGGTGTTGTGTGGACACTGGTTCATAGTCTTCGAACTGGCATTGCAAGTGGCGCTCAGGTTCTCAGGATTCTCGATGTCCACCTCCCGGGCAATCTTTCCGATGGTGCCGGCTCTCGCCTGTCCGCGCTTCCGCCCACCAGCCTCATATTGGCCTTCGCCTTGCGTGCCCGCCTCACCGGAACATCGCTCACCCTAGAAAACGTCGCGAGCAAAAAACTGCTCAAAGCGATGGAAAAGAGCGTGTACTCCAGCGACCACAATGCGCGAGACTTCCACGCGAACATTCCCGGGTTGTTGCCCTGGGCTGAATGCTGGCTTGATGCCCTCATCGACGGACACACCACCGAAGTTGCCTCGAAGCTGGATTCGCTTGTCTCACAGCTGAAGCCCGTGGGCGACTACAATACCCCTTTTGTACTCGTCAATACCATCGCCGACATCGCGACTCGAATACTGACCCTCGTGCCACGAGAAGATCTGATCGAGAAGTTCGTGAACTGGCACCAAAGGTCCGACGGGCCGCTTACACGTTCCAGGCGAACCGTCGCGCGGATCGCGGCGCGCTCGCCGCACCTCGAGGCGGTCGCTCTCGACGTGGCCATGCGGGGGATCGAAGCGACGCAGCGCGACCGGACTGACGCGGATACCCGCGTCGAAACGATGATTGACTTTGCACGAGCCCTCCTCGTCGCCAACGAGACCGAAGCACGGGCAATCTTCGAGGAAGCGGTGAATGAGGCCGAGCAGGTCGGCGATGATCTGCCCGCACGCTGGCAATCTTTCACCAACAGCGCGAAGGCACTAGCAACCGGAACCGAAGCTGCGCGAGCCTATCGTCTGTTTCAAATAGGCGAGGCGCTCGACCGCGCACACGGGCAACTTCACACAGTCGAGTTCGCCGAGCGTCTTCGAGTGATGCATGAACCGACCTACCTCGCTGCTACCTCACGCGCACGAGACAGACGCACCCTAGATTTCGCCGCGATGCTCACCCCAGCGTTCGAAGGCGCAGGTGGAGAACCAGGATCAGGACGACTCTCCCTCTTGGCGTTGTACGCGTTCGAGCCACGGACGCACTGGAAGATCCCAATCGCGGACCTGGCATCGACACCTGCAGAACTGGCGACCAGCATCTTCGAGGAATTTACCAGGCACCAACGCACTTCGAGTGACGTGCCGAAACCTCAGCCGGTATGGTCCAGGCTCTTCAACGACGAGGAGGACGAAGAGAAAGAGACGCCGACCGACCTGGCCGTTCGGTTTGCAGATTTCGACTTCACTACCGAGGACGGGTGGAACGAGGCACTCAAAGAAATCGGATGGCAATCCGAAGAAAGGCGCGCGCTAACCGAATTCGTCATCGACAAGCATCCCAATCGGCGCCCAGAGGTGTTGGACGCGCTGACGCGCGCAGCGAGGGCGACCGAGAGAGACTTCGTGAATCTGGCCCAATTGGCGGCACAGCAGCCAAAAACTCCCGCGCTCAAGAAAGCGCTGGAACGGCTCGCAACCAGCCTGGCAACTCGCTTTGCAAGACAGATTTGCACTCGGGCAGAAGAAGATCGAAAGTCAAATGACCTGGCCGACGCTACCGGGACAACAGTCGGTCAGCTGACAAAAACTGCGCTGTCAGAACTCGGACGCAGCGCGCACCAGCTCACCTACGAAGAGTATTTCTATCTTGCCGCAACCCTTGCGAACACGGTAGATCCGGAATCCGCAGGTGCAGTATTCGATGCTCTTGCGGATCTATTCGAGGACATTTCGCCTACGAACACCTCCTCCGACGGACCGCATGCTTCCCTGCCGAGCCTGCCTGATTCTGCGTCCTGCATTGCCGGGACCATTTGGGCAGCATTGGGTGATATGTCTGGCGAATCCCGTTGGCAGGCAGCACATGCGGTCTTACTCTTGGTTCGACTCGGATGCGCAGACGAACTTGATGCGCTCCTCCGGTTCGCGGACGGTACCGAGCAAGTTGCAGTCTTTGTGGATTCACAGTTTCCCTTCTATTCGTTGCATGCCCGTATGTGGCTCTTGCTCGCACTTGCGCGAGCAGTGCACGAGCCGAATGCTGCGATGCTGACGGCATTCGCACCATGGCTGACCAGTGTTGTTCGTGGCCCACGCCACGCCGTAAACCAGGTGCTCGCCCAGCGAACGCTGGCTGGCCTGTCGGAGCGAAAGCTTGTTGCTCTGAGTGACAGCGATACCGAGGTAGTGGCCAGGCGGGTCGTCGCCGACTGGGTCGAGCTCACGTACGAAGAACGACACGCACGGCCGAACCCGCTGTCTACTGAACCCGGTGATGAGGCCGAGTCTAAACCGTATCCGTTCTTCCTCGACTTTCAGCAGTACTGGTGCAGAGATGTCGCCGAGGCCTTTGGAAGTACCGAGCAGGACATCGCACGACGCGCCACCCAAATGGCGACCGAGTTCGATGGGTATGACGTGTACGCGGCTGAGAAAGATCCACGAGGCCGTTCGGACGTTTATACCCAGGGTCGTACTTACTCAGATCACAGCAGGTGGCCGGATGAAGAGACGCTGGAGTTCTACCTTGCATTGCACGCATTGCTGGCTGTCGGCGCTGAACTGGCGGAGACGAATATCGCGTACAAAGAACCTGATTCCGCACAGGACTCCTACACCAATTGGCTGGCCCGCTTCCTACCAAAGCGCCAGGACGGCCGATGGCTCGCGGATCGCCGGGATCCTCCGCCGACCCCCGCCCCAGACGCGGCGCTCAGAGCCCATGCGATAAAGGAAGATTGGCCGTGGACGATTTCAAAACGCAACTTTGAGACGATAGCTGGCATTGGATCCGACTGGGTGACGGTGTGGGCGAACATCGAATCGGCAAGCGACGAACTCTCGGAAGACATCGCTGTAGACAGCGCCCTCGTCCACCATCAGACTGCGCGTGCACTCCTGATCTCATTGCAAACATCACCGACTGGGCCAGCCTCGTTCGCGATGCCAACAACCAACGACCAGTACGAACGTCCACACGACCACCCATTCGAAATCGTCCCGTGGCTGGACACGACGGATTTCCACGACGGGGTCGACAATTTCGACAAACACGGGGGGAGCGTCAAATTTCCTCCGACGGGACCCGGCACGGACATCATCACCCGATTCGAACTCACACCAGATGCCGACCAGCGCATGTGGTTGCACGAGGAAGTCCCGGTCTTTCGCAGCAGGATCTGGAACAACATGACGTCTATCGGCAGGGGTCGCGACACTGGAACTTGCGGCGAACAGTTTGAGGTCCGTCAGGATTTCTTGACGTACATTCTCGAAGAGCTCGAAATGACTCTCGTTCTCCAAGTCAACTTGCGTCGTGACACTCAACGCTCATATTACGAACGACGAAAAGGAGAGGGTGATGGGTTCGACTGGCTCGAAAAGTCCGGAAAGGTGTATCTCATCGATCCGCGAGGACAGTGGCTCGAATATTGACGAGGTCCTCGACCTCGGCCGAATGCTCGTGACTCACTTCGAAGATCACGACACGGTTGGCCAATGGATGGCGCATCACCTGGCGCAACTCATTGTCGCCGCCCAGGACGACACGAGCACGACTGTGGAGCAGAGGCTTCGGATCGTCGAGACGATCCTGGCAGTGTGGGCCAAGCGTCGCTCCTACCCGGCGCGCCGGCCGCTTGAGGAGTACACGAATGTATTCGAGGCGCTCGACCGACTTGGAGATGACAATCCGTGGAAGTTCTCTCGACTGTTCAACTCTGAAACTGAGGTGCCGGAGGCGAGTGCCTTGGGGCTGCCCCTTGTAGTCACAGCGATCAACCTCGAACGCCTCACGCGCCAAACCCTGCTACGCCTCATCTGGATCGAAGCCCAGAAAGCCAAGGAAGAGCATGAGGATTGGCTCAAAGTGGCCGATAAAGTCGCGTCAAATATTGAGAGTGATGTGACCGCAATTATCAGGCGACGCCTCCGTAAAGTTGAGCGCCAACAACGTCTCCGCGCTACGAAAGAGAATCCACCAGACACTTCTGAGATGCCGGATGGAAATCCTGACGACGCCTTGGAGGAGGGTCCGGTTCTGACGGAGGACTTCGAGACGGTCGACATTATGGACAGCGAACCTGCGCATGACGATGACCTTTTCGATGAGGATGATGACGATGACGACCCGCTGAGCGATTCCAATCACGCCAAACACCTTCGTGCGATGGCGGACCTACTTAACAAGATCGCAGACGAACTTCCCGGATCGGACTCTGCGAAGGAGGACGACGGTCCATCGAGGACGAGCTGACGTCGGCTGAAGTGCGACGTCGACTGAGGGTGTACTGGTAAGTGAATAGGAACTTTCGTCGGTCCATCCTTTGAGGGGCTGTGTCTTATCGTTTCGTGCGTCCGCACAGCGCCAGCAGACCGAGGCTGAATCGGACCGGAGTTTCCGGGGACTTCATCCTTTGGGAAAGATGGAGTCATGTCGTCAGGAACGAACAAGAGGTACCCGCCCGAGTTGCGTGAGCGTGCGGTGCGGATGGTCGCCGAGGTCCAACACGAGTACCCGTCGGAGTGGGCCGCAATCGAATCCGTGGCCGACAAACGCGGTATCGGAACAGCGCAAACATTGCTCAACTGGATCCGGAGAGCGCAAACTGATGCCGGCGAACGACCTGGTGTGACGAGCGAAATGGCAGCGGAGACGCGCAAGCTTCGCGCTGAGAATCGGGAACTCAAGCGTGCCAACGATATTCTGAAGTCGGCATCGGTTTTCTTCGCAGCGGAGCTCGACCGCAACAACAAGTGATCGTCGACTACATCAACCGATTCAAGAGCGAGTACGGCGTCGAGCCGATTTGCAGGGTGCTCAGCGAGCGCGGCTGTTCAATCGCGCCGTCCACCTACTACGAGGCCCGCAACCGCGCCGCATCCAGGCGGACCGTGCGCGACGAAGAGCTGAAGATCGAGGTCAGCCGTGTTCATGCCGAGAACTATTCGGTCTACGGCGCACGCAAGGTGTGGCTGGAAATGCGTCGAGAGGGCATCGACGTGGCCCGGTGCACGGTCGAACGGTTGATGGGCGCCCTCGGCCTCGAAGGGGCACGTCGAGGCAAGAAGAAACGGACCACCATCGCAGATCCGCAAGGCCGTCGCGCGGAGGATCTGGTGCAGCGAAATTTCAACCCGGTTGCGCCAAATATGTTGTGGGTAGCCGACTTTACATACGTTTCGACGTGGTCGGGCTGGGTGTACGTCGCATTCGTGATCGATGCGTATTCACGCCGAATCCTCGGGTGGCGAACCGCGACGACGATGACGACACCGCTGGTGCTCGATGCGATCGAGCACGCAATCTGGACCCGCCGCCGAGAAGGGATTACCGACCTGTCCGGGCTCATTCACCACAACGACCGCGGGTCGCAATACACGTCAATTGCGTTCACCGACAGGCTCATTGAGGTCGGAATCGATGCCTCGATCGGGGCTACCGGGTCGAGCTACGACAATGCTCTCGCCGAGACGATCAATGGTCTCTACAAGACCGAGTTGATCAAACCGCGCGGGCCGTGGAGAACGGTCGAACATGTGGAAATCGCCACGTTGGAGTGGGTGGACTGGTTCAACCACCGACGACTCTACGAGCACTGCGGCGATGTGCCGCCGGCCGAACTCGAGGCGTTCTACTACGGTGAACACAGAACTACGCGAATCGCGGAGTTCTCAAATCAGTAAGTCTCCGGGCTCGCCGGTGCGATTCACTCCCGGCCAGCCGGTCTGGTCGGTCGCAAACTTTCAGGAGTTGAAAGCGATCTACGTCGATAGTCCTGACGAGGGAGGTCGGGATTTTTGGGACAAGTTGGCAGATCAGTTCGACGGAGCCAGCGACGGAGCGATTCAACTCTTTGCCGAGATCTTCCTGACCAACATGTTGCCCTTGTCCAGTCTCCTGGGGCGGACGAAGATCGGATATCTCCGCAGGGTTCTCGAGATGATGGAAGAACCTGTTGCCGTTCCCGATGACGTCGTCGCAGCAACTGCAGTGGGCGCTTTCCACGGTGGTCCCGGGTTCAACTTCGGGCGCTATTCGCAGTTGTGGTTGCTGATCAACTTCGGGCTGCATCTACACACACTGTCCCCGGCGGAACTGACGGAGATCGGCGAGGACCCGCTTGCGTTTCGTGCAGCTTTGGCCGCAGTGAAGACACCGAATCAGCCCATGCAACGCGGTGCCTTGCGCTACCTCGCCTTCCCGAAATTCTTTCTGTCGATCGTTAACCCTGTGCACCGCAGATTGATTCGAGACACCTTCGTGTCCTATCTGCCGCGGCAGGTTTCGGACGACGTGGATGCCGACCTCTTTGAGATCAACCGCGCTTTCGAGCAGGAACAACTCGGCCCCGTCGATTTCTACCAAGAACCGTGGGAGCCGATGTGGAAGCCGCCGAAGCCCCCGAAGGGCAAGGGATTTGGAATAAGTGCACGTGATGACGACGTGGACGAGGAGTTGGACGACGAAAACGATTCTTCCGTAACGGAATTCTCCATCGTGGATCCGGACCAAGAGCTAGCGGACTCGTTGCATGTGGATCTCGACTGGCTGGCCCGGTGCACCGACCTGCTGCGTGATCGCCCGCAACTGATCTTCTACGGGCCGCCCGGTACCGGGAAGACGTACATCGCGAAGACGTTGGCTCGGCATCTCGCCGGCCCGGACAACGTCACCATCGTGCAATTCCACCCTGCCTACAGCTACGAGGATTTCTTCGAAGGCTTCCGGCCCACCCCGCGCAGCGAAGGTCAAGTCGGCTTCGAACTCAAACCGGGCCCGATGCGCCGCTTGACCGACCGCGCCCGCACGCATCCTGATCAGTTGTTCGTGCTGGTCGTCGACGAGATCAACCGCGGAAACCTCGCCAAGATTTTCGGTGAGTTGTACTTCCTGCTCGAATACCGCGACGAGGCAATCGATCTGATGTACTCCACGGACAACGCCGAGCCGTTCACACTGCCACGCAATGTGGTCATCATCAGCCGCGATGATCACCACGGACCGCTCGATCGCCCTCGTAGACACCGCCATGCGCCGCCGCTTCGGATTCATTCCGCTGCACCCAGCGCAGGAGCCCACGAAAACTTCTCCTGAGACGCTGGCTCACCGCCCGCAAGTACCCGCAGCGCGTCGCGGACCTGCACCACGCCTTGAACGCGGCAATCGACGACCCGGACGCACCTGTTCAGGCCCTTGTATTTCATGCGCCCGGCGGTCGACAGTGATGGGGGATTGGCGCAGGTATTTCGGCAGCGCGATCATCCCGTTGCTCGAGGAATTCCACTTCGGTGACTCCCGCCGTGGATCTCGAAGCCCGATACGGCCTTGCTGCTCTGGAGAAGAGCCTGACCACCGGTGAATGATCCAGTTACGGTGACCCTCTTCGAGCGGCCACCCTGCGGTTACGGCTGCGCCGGCTGCCTGGTGTGCCGCCCGCAGGTGGCGTTGACGCCGGAGGGAGCTGCCGCGTTCGCGGCCACAGGACTGGTCACGGTCACACCCACGACCACTCCCGGAGTGTTCACACTGACCGCCACCGAAGAAGATCGGCGCCGTGACCATCGATGCTCTCACGGTGAGGGTGGAACCGAAAACACCGATCAGCCGTGTGATCTTCGATGTTGGGATACGTCCGTGACCCCGCGTGGTGGTCGCAGCACACCGCACTCGCCGACACGGATACGGACCTGGTTGCGGCGTTGGCCGAAGCGTTCGTCGTCGCCGCCGAGCGAGCGACCGCCCGCGGGCTGCTCTCCGGCTACCGCGAAGTCGAAGACTCGGGCCCGGTCTTGCGCGGACGGCTACGCGCGGGCGATCAGATCACCCGACGATTCTTCGCTCGCACTGCCGGCGGGTGATCCGCTACGACGAATACGGGCGAAGACATCGCCGAAAACCAGCTGCTGCTCGCCGCCACCGTGATTCTGCTCGATTCCGCGGTAGTCCCGCCCCGTCTGCAGACGCGGCTGGCCAGGCTCCGCCGCGCCCTCGCAGACGTCACACCGCCCACCGCTGGTGCCGAACCGTCCCCGGCGCGAACGAGATTGAACGAGCGCTACCACTGGGCATTGCAGTTGTCGGAGCTGATCACCGCGCATCGGTCCATCGAGCACCGCATCGGGACCGTCGTCGTGCGAGGCTTCGTCCTCGACATGTGGAAAGTGTTCGAGGATTTCCTGATGACCACCACCGCTGCTGCGATCGCCCGCCGCGGAGGAACCGGAGTGCGCCCCGGATGCGGCCCGACACGCTACCTCGATCACGGTCGCACCGCCCGCGATCGAACCTGACCTGACCTGGTACGACAACGACGACAAGCCCGTGGCAGTGATCGACGCCAAGTACAAAACAACCGCGGCCGGCAAGAGGGGACCGAACGCGGACATGTACCAATTGACCGCCTATTGCACCGCCCTCGGACTACGGGAAGGTCACTTGATCTACGCGAAAGGCGACACCGCTTCCCATGCGGTCGAGGTTGTCGGCGCCGACATCACCATCTACTGCCACGCCCTCGACCTGACCACGCCGCCAGCGAAGTTGCTGGCCTCGATCGACACGCTCGTCGAGACTATGAGGGCTCGGCACGGTGATGAATTCTCGGTGGCCGGACACAGCTCGTAGTCGTTGCAGGCAAGCAGCATTGGACGATCACGGAAGTGCTCGACGAGTGACGTGCTCCGCGGGCACCGCAGTGCTCCCATAGCCGCCGACTTTTGTCGTTTTTTCGTCCGGTATGCGCTCCAGCGTTGCCTTTATCAAGCGATGGTCGGTAGCCGGGCGACCTGTGGGTAGCGCGGGGGTATACGGGATACCTGATATGGCTTCGGCACGTCGTACCCGAACAATTTTTCATATGGGTTCGGCGTGTCAATTACGATTGAGTTTCTCAGGCTGCGCGAATCGGACACTTGTCTCGTGTCCGTGCAGCAAACCCCGGGCGAAGGTCGTCAGTGTGCAGGGATGGGCATTGGCGTCCCGTTGGTATCGGGCGGCGCCGGTGTGTGAAGAGGCGGACGGATAGCGGGTTTTTGCGTGGTGTGACCGAGGTCGGCGGAGGCTCGGGTTTCCTGGGCGAGGAAGTTGCCGAGTTCACCGATTGCGCTCATCAGGGGGGCAGGGAAGACGATGGTGGTGTTTTTCTCGACTCCGAGTTCGACGAGGGTTTGCAGATTGCGGAGCTGTAGCGCGAGGGGATGCGCCATCATCGTGTCCGAGGCGTCCCCGAGGGCTGCTGCTGCCAAGGATTCACCTTCTGCGGCAATGATTTTCGCTCTCTTTTCGCGTTCGGCTTCTGCTTCGCGGGCCATGGCGCGTTTCATGCTGTCGGGTAGTTGGATGTCTTTGAGTTCGACCAGTGTTACTTCGACGCCCCATTCGAGGGTTGCGACGTCGAGGATCTTTCGGATGTCGGCGTTGATGGTGTCGGTTTCGGAGAGCGCTTGATCGAGGCTGTGTTGTCCGACGATGTTGCGCAGGGTGGTTTGTGCGATCTGGTTGATGGCTGTGTCGACATTTTCTATGGCGACAACGGATTTCACGGCGTCGACGACGCGGAAGTAGGCGACGGCGGCGATGTCGACGCTGACGTTGTCACGGGTGATGATTCCTTGGGATTGGATCGGCATTGTCACGATGCGCAGTGATACGCGGGTGAGGCGGTCGACGAGCGGGATGATTACGGTCAGGCCGGGCGTCCGAACGTTTTGGACTTTGCCGAACCGCAGCAGTACTCCGCGTTCGTATTGGGTGATGACGCGAATCGACATCGCGAGCGCCCCGAGGATCACGACGACGATCACCGCGATGATGATCACGGCGGTCATGACCGCACCGCTTCCGGGGTAGCGCGGTCCTCGAGTGCCGAGGGATGCGGTTGTTGCAGGTGTCGGTCCATGTCGGCGCCAGTCTTTGCGATCGAGAGCAGCTCGGTCACGGGCGATTCGTTTCCGGCTTGGGCAGCGACAGTGAGGGCGCGATGCGCAGCATCAGGATCGCAGTGCGGCGGGACGACGAGTATCACGACTTCTCGCCCGTCGACGCCGGTGACGTACACGGTGCCGTGTGGTTGAAATCTGTAGCCGTCCAACCGGACCGAACGACCTGCGAAAGGAAGTCGAGTGGGGCGCGAATCCCATCCGTTCAGATCGTAGGCAACCCGATCGATCGGCCCCAGGCGTGTGATGACTGCGGTGAGCAGTTCGGGAAGCTCGGCTTCGAGGTCGGTGGAATACGGCCACCAGGCGCCGTCGACGCTACCGATCGGCGCCGAGGTGGAGTTCTGGGGTTCGGGCTTGAGCCTGAGCCGCGGAATCCGCGGCTCGTTGATGCCGTGATCGGTGTCTTTGGAGGGGATGACGGTGGACTCGTGCGTCATGACGACGCTCCTGTCTCGACCTGAGGTGGCCGAAGTAACTGCAATTCGGTGGCGACGTGAAAACGGCGATCACGTGCGGTGTGCATCCGATACCTTCGACGATACGCCCGCGAGGCTGCCGAAGCTGGTTGACGAGGGCGTACTCGACACGTTCACTGCCCACGAACCGGGGCGCGTTGGGAGCGAGAGCCTTTCGGTCCTACCGGCCGTCAGAACAATCGGATAATTCTCGAGAAAGCATGTCCTGTCTCTGGTCAGTGCGTTGTCATGTGCAATCGCCAGTTCGTCCGGGCGCCGACCCCGCAGTAGGCCGACACTGCGGTGAGCGGTTCACGAATGAAGCAGATTCTGCTGTAGCGATGTTCAACCGCGCAGCGGAAGGAGTCCGAGCTTTGGCGCGCAGCGGAGTGAAGCGTTGAATCATGGCGCCTTCGGCGAATGGACGATCAGAACGGGACAGTTGGTGGAGTGCATCAGCCGTCTGCTGGTCGAACCCAACATCATCGAGGTGAAACCACCTCGACCGCGACTGCCTACGACCACGAGTTGAGCATGTTGCGATTCGGAGACCAGAGCGTGGACCGGCCTGTCGCGTACGACGACATGTTTGACCTTCACGTCGGCGAACTTCTCACTCCATCCGGCCAAGCTTTCGGACAACACGGCACGCTCACCTGATTCGATTGCGCCCCAATTCAATGCGACCCCGTCCGGGTCGGATTGGAAGACGGTGGCGAGGTCGACGTCGGTCCATGCGTGGACGGCGACGAGTGCCGCGCCGCGCAAGGATGCACTTTCGAAGGCTTCTGCGATCGCTGGTTCACTGTTGGCGGTTCCGTCGACACCGACAACGACCGGCCCGGTCATCACCGCTTTTCCCGGTCGGCTTGTTCCGCGAATGATCGCGACGGGCACACGCGCGTGTGCGGCGACGGCGGAACTGACCGACCCGAGCAGCTCGCCGGCGAGCTGCCCGGACCCGTGGGAGCCGACTACGAGAATCGAACAGTCGCTACCTTCTTTGAGCAGAACATCCACGGCGTGCCCGTATCCCAGATGCTCGGTGACCGGGACCTTACTGCCGCTGCATTCGTCGGTGACAGCGGATCTGGCGGCGGAGAGGCGTTGTTGCCCTTCGTGATCTTGGTTCGGGAAGTTCGCGACCAGACGAAAGGCGTTACCGAAGGTCTCTGGGGTACCGAGCATGGCGGTGACGAGATGCAGTGGCAGGGACCGTAGAGAGGCTTCACGTGCTGCCCATCTCACGGCAGCAATGGAGCTGGCTGATCCGTCGACTCCGACCACGATGGGTGCTCGCGGCATCATGACGGCTTCCCTGAGGTCTGAGGAAATCCGCTCTGGTGTGCGAGCCGAATCTGCTCGGCCCACTCGTTCACGGATTCCCAGTCCCGGAAATCTCCCTCCGGTGCTCGGACAGCGCGAACCATCATCCGTTCCCCGAAACCGAGGGTGGTGCGATCGAGTTTTCCGGCGAACATTCGGTGCGCGCGGGCGCCCGTCGCCTCCACCTGAGCGCTCACATCGGGGGGATCGTTGACGGGTCGTCCGTTGTTGCCGACCGGCCCGGAGGAAAACAGCCATACCTGGCGAAGTAGCAGTGCTTCCCGGAAACGTGCGATGAACTCTTTTGCCGGCGGCAACCACCGCCCGGTGTAGATCGCACTGCCGATGACGACGGTGTCGTAGTCGGTGATCTCGTGCACGTCCTCGGGCTCGAGGAGGTCCACGTCGGCGCCGCTCCTCCTCAGCGCGTCGGCGAGTGCGCCAGCGATCTCGTCGGTCGATCCATGGCGACTTGCAGCTGTGACAAGCATCTTCATGAGCGCCTCCTCAGCGATGACCACGGATGTGTGGCTTCCCTTCGCACTGTGCCGTGTCGGAGAGTTTTCGGACAGAGTCGGGTGGTTCCCATTCGAGGGTCTTTCGGCGACGCATGCCTTGGTTCGAACGAGACCGCAAACGTCCGTCAACCCGGCGGTAGTCACCTGGTACAGACACGGCGGGGCCGCCGGTCACCGCGGCGGTGACTCCGAGGGCGGAGGCGGTTCCCGATGTGTGATTGCCGAATCGGCGGCGAGTTCGTAGGCGGTGTCGTGGATCGAGAGGGCAAGTGCTGCCGCCGAGCTGTGGCCGGAGGAAACAGAGGTCGAGGTGTGTGTGCACGTGATGTGAAGCCAGTGCCCTCGGTAATAGATGTCGAACGCCAGGGAGTCCAGTTCGGGTGGGAGCTGCGGGTGCAGCCATACCGTATCGGCGCGGAAGTCCAGTCCGGTGTAGCAGCGTTGGAGGATATCGATGCTTCCGGCCATCGCCCCCAGATGGATTCCCTCTCGGGTGGTTCCGCCCTGGCTGTCGGATAGGTCCGTCGACAACGCCTGGGTCAGCATTTCCCATGATTGTGATCTGTTTCCGCGGGCAAGGACCCAGGTGTGTGCCACTCGGCTCAGGGTTGATCCGTGCGAGGTTCTCTGCACGTAGTAGTCGACGGTGCGAGGTATGGACATGGGGTCGAACGGATAGCCCAGCCGTGTGATCAGGTCGGTCAGCACTTCCGCGGGGAACAGGTACAAGAGCATGAGAACATCGGCCTGTTTGGTGGCTTGATAATTGATGCACGAATCGCCCTCGGCTTCGAGGATCAGGTCGAGCCTGCCGATGTCGCCGTAGCGTGCGCGGTAGTCGGCCCAGTCGAGTTCTTTCAAGGATTGGAAGTTCTCGAACTGACTGAGTATTCCGTTGTCGAGGAAGGTCAGCCGGAGCCGTCGGCTGATATGTTCCCAGTGTGCGAGCTCGCTGTCGGCAATGCGCAATCGCCGCCCGGTGGCGGAGCCGTTTGCACCTCCGATGATCGCGATGGTCTCGAGCGTTCTCACCAGAGTCCATGCGGTCATGATGTTGATGTAGCTGTTGTTGTCGATCCCTGCGCCCGCGTGTCCTGGGTAGCCGTCGTGGAATTCGTCCGGTCCCATCACTCCGCGGATGTCGTAGCGATCGGAATCAGCATCGTATTCGGCGAGACTACTCCAGAATCGGGCATTGTCGACGAGGATCTCGGCGCCGAAATCGGTGAGAAATCCAAGATCGGTGGTGGTCTGCCAGTATCGCCAAACATTATAGGCGACAGCGAGATTGACATGATGCTGGCGCCGAGAATTATCAGGCATCCACCGTCTGGACCGCGGATTGAACAGTTCCTGCGGTGTTTCTTCGCGGCCGTCGCTGCCGCTCTGCCACGGAAACATTGCACCTTCGAGGCCGGCGTCGCGCGCGCTGCGCCGGGCGTGGGGGAGTCTGCGATGGCGATAAAGCAGCAACGAGCGCGCAAGTTCGGGCAGGCGTGTGGTGAGAAGAGGCAGGACGAAGAGTTCGTCCCAGAACACGTGTCCTCGATACGCTTCGCCGTGAAGGCCCCGCGCCGGCACCCCGACATCCAAGGGGCTTGTGTGCGCCGAGAGAGTCTGAAGGACATGAGCCATCTGGACGTTGGTTGCCAGTGCTGTCATCCCATCCCCTTCCAAGATGGTGGAAAATCGTTGCCACAGTTCGTGCCAGGCCTCGCAATGGCGTTGTGAGAGTTCGGCATTGCCGGGGGAATCCTCGAGGCATTGCCGTGCGGCGAACTCGGGTTCGGAGATGGAGCGGTCATGGGAGGTGAAAATGGTCGCTGTCTTCTCGAAGTTCAAGGCGTGACCTTGCTCGATGCGGCACGAGAGGATCTGGAACGTGGTCGAATCGACGATTTCGACTCGGCGCGTGTGCTCGACCGCTGCACCGTCGCTGCGCCGAACGCGCAGGCGTTCCGCTTGGGCGATGCGGATCTGTGATTGTCGGGTGTGCACGGTCGACGAGATCGATTCCACGCCAATAGACTTCGCACTGACCTGATCGAAATGATATCCGTCGAGCAGTGCATATTCCGGAACATTGGAATTGGTGACACCGGCATCGATGCCCGAGCGGACTTCGACGGATCCCGACCAGTTCTCGGCGGTGAGCGTGGTCGTCAGTGCTGCCAGATGAGGATCGTCCATCGACACCAGTCGGTGCTGAGTGATGCGTGTGATCCGGCCTGCGGAATCACCGACCACACTTTCCCTCCGGAGGACGCCCCGGCGGAGGTCGAACGATTCGTGATGATGATGCACGGCATGAGTGTGGGCGCCCAGCCACGTTCCGCCAGTAGCGCGGAAGGTGAAGTGGGCCCAGTTGGGGAGGTTGACGATGCTTTCGTCGGTGCGGCTTCGATCGTCGATGTGGGAGGTCAATCTGTTGTAGCACCCTGCCACGTACACGCCGGGATAGTGGATTCCGTCAGCTGTCGTCTCTGCCAGGGCGCCCCGGGTGGCGAAGTACCCATTGCCTTGGGTCAGCAACGCCTCGCGTGTGCCGGCGGTGTCGGGATCGATTCCGCGGTATTCCAGTGACCACTCGTCTTCGCCGGACTCCTGGCACAGGGCGCATTCGGAATCGACGTTGTCCCCTGCCCTCGGTGCGGTGGGAGTAAGTTGCACATCCAGAAGATCGAGATTGTCGACGACGACATCGGCTCCGTTCGACATCAGAGCCGCGTGGTCGTTCCCCAGCCCGACGGAGAGCCCGAATCCACCGTCCTTCGCGGCGCGGACCCCGGCCTGAGCGTCTTCGATCACCACGCATTGAACGGGGTGCAATTTCAGTCGGCGCGCGGCTTCGAGGAACATCTCAGGGCTGGGCTTGCCGTCCAACGACAGCGTGGCAGCATCGATTCCGTCGACACGAACGCAGAAGTAGTCGCTGATTTCGCCGCGTTCGAGGACCAGGCCGGCGTTTCGGCTTGCTGACACCAGTGCCGTCGGGATACGGGCGGAATGAAGACGCTGCAGCAGCCGGACGGTGGGGGCGATGGTTTTCACCCCGATCGCCGCGATTTCGTCCAGAAAGTATCTGTCCTTGTCGTGCGCGAGTGACTCGATCGTTGGTCCTTGCGCACCGCACTCCGATGCTTTCGCAGGGAGGGTGACGCCGCGGGAGAGCAGATATGCTTCCAATCCGGCGGCGCGTTCCCTCCCGTCGATGTACTCGAGGTAGTCACCTCGACTGAGGTCGACGGTGCCGAACCGTCCTTCACCGGACAGCTGGTGGAACAGTCGCCGCCACGCTGCGAAATGCAGTGAGGCTGTGTCGGTGACGACGCCGTCCATGTCGAAGAGCACACCTCGAAAGCTTCCGGTACCGATCGTCAGGGACATCGGACACTCGTCCTGCCAGATAGTCACTACTGTGTTCTCGGCAGTGGCAGGGGCGTGCTGAACCTGGACGCTCGGCGATGGATACGGTGCATGGTCCCGCGTACACGTTCGTGCGACGTCGGATGCACAGGTTCGCTGTAGAACATCTTCTTCGCGAACTCGACGAACACGAGATACACCGCCACCATGAGGACCAAAGCGACGAAAAAGTCCAGCGGGAGGGCGGTGAACCCGAGATCGTCGGCCCACGGCGAAACAGTGAGCGCAACACCGATGGCCATGACCGCGGCCGTCGAGATGACCAGGGCCGCGCTGGGCCGGCTTCGGAAGAACGGTGTCCGGCGGGTCCTGATCGCGAAGATGATCAACGTCTGTGTAGCCAACGACTCGACGAACCAACCCGTTCGGAACAACTCGGGACCAGCATGAAAGACGCCCAACATCACGGCGAACGTCATGAAATCGAACAGTGAACTGATCGGACCGAATGTCAGCATGAACTTGCGGATGAACGCGATGTCCCAGTGCGATGGTGCCTGAAGTTGTTCGGCGTCGACGTGGTCGGTGGGGATGGTCAGTTGGCTCGAATCGTAGAGCAGGTTGTTCAGGAGTATCTGGCTCGGGAGCATCGGAAGGAACGGAAGAACCGCCGACGCTGCTGCAGCGCTGAACATGTTGCCGAAGTTGCTCGAGGTTCCCATGAGGACGTACTTGATCGTGTTCGCGAATATTCGTCGACCTTCGGACACTCCGGTGGCCAACACTCCCAGATCCTTTTCAAGCAGCAGAACATCGGCAGCGTCCTTCGCGACATCTGTCGCCGTGTCGACCGAGATCCCGACGTCGGCAGCGTGCAACGCGAGAGCGTCGTTGACGCCGTCGCCGAGGAATCCCACCGCCCGGCCCCGTCGGCGCAACAGGCGGATGACCCGTGCTTTCTGTTCGGGGGACACCCGCGCGAAGATCGTGGCCAGTTGGGCATTTTCGGTCAATGATTGATCGTCCATCGCGTCGATTTCGGCGCCGAGAAGAGTTCCACCGGAAGCTAATCCGAGATCGCGACAGACTTTCTCCGCCACCTGCGCGTTGTCGCCCGTCGCCACCTTGACGGCAATGCCGAGTGCGCTCAGTTCCTTCAGCGAGGCTTCGGCCGCGGCCTTCGGTTCGTCGAGGAAGACCAGGAAACCGACGAGCGTCAGGGCCGCTTCGTCCTCTGCGGTGATCTGGGTGAGACCGGGCGCGGATTTGGCGGCGACCGCGACCACACGACTGCCGTCAGCGAAAAGGGCAGCCAGAGTCCTGTGCGCCGCAGTCGACACATCGAGACATCGATCCAAGAGAACTTCCGGGGCCCCTTTGACCACCACTTCCGGACTGGACGCCGACGGGCCGCGCACCAGCGCTGATGTCATCCTCCGCTCGTGATCGAAGGGATGAATGCCGAGGGTGGTGAACCCTGCCACGAGGCCTCGTTCCGAGTCGGACGCTTGCCACAAGGCCGCGTCCATAGGGTTCGCGCCAGGTCCGATCTGAGCGGCGTGCTCGGGGCGAGACTCGGTGGCGAGTAGTCCGTACCGCAGGACTCGGTCGTCGGCGAGGCCGTCGGGGGTCAGTGCATGTGTGAAGGTGATCTGACCGTTGGTGAGCGTGCCGGTTTTGTCGGTCACCAAGACATCCAGATCACCCAGATCTTCAATGCAGACAAGCCTTTTGACCAAAACCTTGTGTTTGGCGAGTTGGCGGGATCCCGAAGCCAAGCTCGAACTGACCACTGCGGGAAGCAGTTGCGGGGTGATACCGACGGCGATTGCCAGCGCAAAGAGTAGTGACTCGATCACAGGGCGCTCGAGAACCAGGTTGATGATCAAAATCATCGACACCAAAGCGAGCGCCACCTTCAACAACAGCATCGAGAATTTCCGCAGGCCGATCTGAAAGTCCGTCTCCGGGTGTTTCTGGCCGAGCGCGGCAGCGATTCGGCCGAACTCCGCATGATTCCCCGTTGCAATGACGACACCGTCCGCGGTGCCGGCCCGAACCACGGTACCCATGAATGCGCAGTTGACGAGGTCGGCCTGTGCGCTTCCCGGAGGTAAAGGAGACAACGATTTCGGTGCTGGAAGCGACTCCCCGCTGAGCATGCTCTCGTCGCACTCGAGTCCGTTGACAGCAATCAGCCGCAGGTCCGCGGGAACCACCGACCCCAAGGTGAGACGAAGGATGTCGCCGGGTACCAGATCGGCGACGTCGACCTCCGTCGCGGATCCGTCTCGTAGTGTCACCGCCGTGTGCCGTACCTGCGAATGGAGCGCTGCACTTGCCCGCTCAGCCCGGTATTCGTTGGTGAATCCGAGCCCGATGCTCGCCGTCAAGATGATGCCGATGATGACGGCATCGTTTCGGTCGCCCAGGAAGAACGAGATGACCGCAGTGACAGCGAGGAGCGCAAGGATCGCGCTTTTCAGTTGACGAGCCAGGACCGCTGCGGCACTGACGCGGTGTGAACGGACGGCATTGGGGCCGTACTCGGCGAGCCGCCGTGATGCTTCTGCGCTAGTCAATCCAGCCGAGGTGGTATCCAACAACGCGAGTACGTCCGCGAACTCGGCGATGGACGCCTCAGCCGCACCGTATTCGTCGGGCGCCTTCGACGGATCGAGCGAGGTAACGCGTAACGCGGACCGGCTCATCAGTACACCAGCACCGCAGCACCGGTGACACGATCGTCAGCCAGGTCCATGAGCGCACGATCCGCGTCCGCGAGCGGATACCTCTGCACCCTGACATCCAGATGGTGGTGGCCCGCAAAATCAAGGAACTCGACGGCATCGATGCGGGTGTTGGCTGTCACCGAGCGCACTTGGCGTTCGTAGAAGAGGTGCCGCTGATAGTTCATCGGCGGGATGTTCGACAGGTGAATACCGGCGATCGACAGAACACCCCCTCGATCCAAGGACTCGAGCGCAACAGGAACCAGGTCGCCGACAGGGGCGAACAGAATCGACGCATCGAGCGGCACGGGCGGTCGGTCGTGTGAGCCTTGAACGGAGGCCACGCCCAACTCGAGTGCGAGTGTGCGCGCCGAAGGACTGCGCGTCATCACGTGCACTTCGCATCCTCGCGCCATCGCGATCTGCGCTGCTAGATGCCCGCTACCTCCGAAACCGTAGATCCCCAGACGCCCACCTTCGGGCAGATCGGAGCGTTCGAGAGCGCGGAAGCCGATGATGCCAGCACACAACAACGGCGCCAACTCGACGTCGCTGTAGCCCGAAGGCAACGCAAGCGCGAATGCTGCAGCAACGGAAATGTATTCGGCGTATCCGCCGTCGACGTCCCAGCCCGTGTACGTGGAATTCGGGCACAGATTTTCGGCCCCGCGCACACAGAATCGGCAGCTGCCACATGTGGAGTGCAGCCATGGCACCCCGACTCGATCACCGAATGCGAATCCGGATACGGAATCTCCCACTTCCTCGACCAACCCGACGACCTCGTGACCGGGGACCACACCGGATTTGTGGATGGGGAGGTCCCCTTCGCTGACGTGAAGATCGGTCCGGCAGACCCCGCACGCGACGACTTTGACGAGAAGCTCGTCAGGCAGAATCGTGGGCCGCGGAATGCGTCCGAACGTCATAGGGTGCGCATGGATCGACGTGGGTTCAAGGACGCGCCAGCCCAGCATCGGGGCCGGCCCAGACGCCGACGTGTCGGCGCGTTCAGTTCCCGCTCGCGCTCTGTCCATCCTGTGATGATCGCCGGTTCAGTGACCCGGTCATAGGGTCACTGGTCACCATGACGACCAGCGGGGCCGAGTGGTGCGGACTGCCGAAAGACCCTGCCACTGCGAGGAGGTGCCCACGGTCTGGGCGAAGGCCATCATCCGTTCGAGAGCCCCGAGCTCACTATTGCTGTGTGGGCGCTCGACATCTGCATCCGTAAAGAACTGCCCCGCAGGTACAAAGACTCTACGCACGCGATGTTCCGCCCCCGACACTGATGACGGGTAGTCGATCGGCTACCCGGCGCCCCGATATCGCACCGCGTCCACATCGTGCGTTGGTATAGAACGGAATGTCGACTATGCAGGGACAGGGAAATTCAGTAAACGGATCCATGGGCGCCGCTCCTCCGACGAACAGCTTCCAGGTTCAGGGAGCTGAGGTCACTGATGCGGTGAAGAAGCTGCTACATGATGGCAACGTCCGACGAATTGTGGTGAAAAACGACCATGACCACACCATTTTCGAGATTCCGGTCACGGTTGGCGTCGTGGTCGCCATAGCGGCACCTGTTCTGGTCGCAGTTGCTGCCGTCGCCGCTGTGGTGAAGGACTGTCGAATCGAGGTTCATCGCGCGACCGAAGAGGTGCCGGTCTCCTGACAGCGTTGCCGATGACTACAGACCCTGTCCGCTCCCTCAGGTCCATCCCTCTGACGAAGGAACCCATATGCGTAGGCTTGCAGCAACTGCGGGAGCCGAGGGGATGCGCGATCGCGGTCCGCAATTTCACGTGAGTGCCGGAGATGGGGAACGCGAGGCGGCGGCCTGTGTGATCGATACATGGCCCGGAACGATCTGCACCGCACCGTCAGCGTCTGCGCAACCGAATTCTGGTAGGCCGTGATGAGCCACACGATCGAAGTTCGAGAGCTCAGCAAGAGTTACGGCGACAAGCTTGTGATCGACGACCTGTCTTTCGACGTCGAATCCGGTTCAGTGACAGGGTTTCTCGGGCCGAACGGGTCAGGAAAGTCCACCACGATGCGATTGATCGTCGGGCTCGACCACCCCAGTCATGGACATGTCCACATCAACGGCGTGAACTATGCCCAGCTCCGTCAGCCCTTGCGTGAAGTCGGCACACTCCTGGATTCCGAGGCTGTTCACGCAGGTCGATCGGCGTACAATCATCTGCTTTATCTCGCTCAAACACAGTCTATTTCGAGGAACCGGGTCGATGAGGTCCTCGATCTCGTCGGCCTCCGTGACGTCAAGGGAGAACGTGCGGGTTCCTTTTCGCTCGGTATGCGCAAGCGTTTGGGAATCGCAGCGGCACTCTTGGGGGATCCGACGACCTTCATCATGGATGAACCGATCAACGGATTGGATCCAGACGGCATCTTCTGGATGCGCTCCATGATGAGGCACCTCGCAAGCGAGGGAAGAACTGTGTTCGTCTCCAGCCATCTCATGGGCGAAATGGCGCAAACCGCTGACAACCTCGTCGTGATCGATCACGGAAAACTGATAGCACAGTGCACCACCAAGGAATTGGTCGCTCGAAGCAGCCACACCTCCGTGTTGGTGAGGTCATCCGATTCGCCGGCACTCGCCGAACGTATCGCCTCGGCCGGCGGGCATACCGGCGCGCGTGATGACGGCGCACTCACCGTGCGTGATATTTCCGCTCAGCGTGTCGGCGAACTCGCCAATCAGCATCACATCGCGATCTATGAGCTGACACCGGAAGTGGCTACGTTGGAGGAAGCGTTCATGAACCTCACCCACCCTGCAATGACGCCCCACGAGCGGTCGCTGATGCCTCTCGCCACAGAAAGTGCCGCGAGATGAGTATCTCCGCGTTTCATGACGAACCCGCTGCGCCTGCGCAGCACCTCAGCAGCCTGAATTTTGTGGGATTGCTGAAATCGGAGTGGACCAAACTCGTATCGCTCCGCTCGGCGATCTGGTCCCTGTCGCTGATGGTTGTCGTCACTGTCGGTTTCACTGCGCTGTTCACGTGGTTTACCGTGGCGTACTGGGACAGAGTCGATCGGCTGGCCCAAATGCAGATTGTGGCCGACCCTACTCGCCAGATTCTCGGCGCCGGTTTTCAGCTCGGACAGCTGGCGGTGTGTGTCCTCGGCGTTCTCGTCATGACCAGCGAGTATGCCAGCGGAACGATCAGAGCGAGCCTGCTGGCGGTTCCTGCGCGGATACCGGTCCTGGCCGCCAAGTCCGGATTGTTCATGGTTGTGGTCTTCGTGGTCGGCGAGCTCGCGGCCTTTCCGGCGTTTTTTGTCGGATCGGCGGTGATGGGGTCGCGTGTATCGGTGTCGTTGGGTGATCCGGGTGTCCTGCGAGCCGTAGTCGGTGCGGGTCTGTACCTTTCGGTGCTGGGAGTGATGGCGATCGCGATCGGCGCTCTCGTCCGCCACACAGCGGGAGCCGTCACCGGCATCATCGGTTTCGTTCTCGTTTTGGCGCCCCTGGCTCAGCTGCTGCCCGGCAGTATCGGGCAGCACGTCCACGCCTATTTACCCTCGCAGGCCGGGAGCTTGATCGCCTCACCGAAGCAAGCCCCCGGAGATCTGCTCTCGCCGTGGCAAGGTTTCGGCGTCGCGGTGATCTGGACCGTACTCTTGATCGGCTTCGCCGGTTACATGCTCAGACGTCGAGACGCGTAGACCGCACCTAAAACTGGTGTCGAACCGATTCGAAGACAAAACAATTGAGGCTCCCGTGACGACCATCGACCACAGTCCTGCACATGTGCTGCCAATCGTTGTGACCACAGTATTCGCTGCCGGCCCAGAAGCGCTCCACCCGCTTGCCTGGTCGAATGCCGCTTTCGTGGCAATCGGTGCGGTCGCGGATCCGACGACCACCTATGCAGAGGCGTGGCCGAAAGTCGCGTCGACGACAGCGGGGTGCACCGGCGAGTTCGGTGCCCGAGGGGCCTGGAGCGAAACCGGCCGCATCTCGCTGGGCAGCACGAGGATGTGGACGCGGAATGAATGAGGCTGCGGAATCGATCGGCGGTGCTGGTCTCATTGCTTTTCACATACTTGCATCGAGGCCGTTGCGTCGGTGGAGAACTGGCTGGGGCGCAACGGCATCGGAGATCGCAGAGACGCTTCCCGGCGATGAGTTCGTCCCGAACGCGGCATGGTCGTACACACACGCGATCACTGTCGATTCCGCAGCAGATCAGTTGTGGCCGTCGCTGATTCAAATAGGCCAACAACGTGCGGGTTTCTACAGCTATCGCGGGCTGGAGAACATGGTGGGATGCAACATCACGAGTGCAGCAGGTATCAATCACGACTTCCAACTCCTCGAAGTGGGGGACAAGGTAGCTCTGCACCCGAAATCACCCCCTCTGACCGTGACGATGATCAAGCGCGGCACGACAATGGTTCTTCTCGGCGAAGGCCCGGACATAGCCGATCATGCTCTGTGGTCGTTCCATTTACGTCCCATAACCTCGGACAGAACACGACTGATCGAGCGGGGGAGATACTCACATGGACGGTCAGTGGCCAGCCGCCTTGCTTTCGGATGCTCGATCATCGAACCGATAGGTTTCGTGATGAGCAGGAAAATGTTGCACACACTCCGCGCGAACGCCGAAGCGATGCCACGCTAGATCGAGCCCGCTGCTCAGCTGGTACGGGCCTCGAACCTGTCGACGAGAGGACCTAGCAGGCAGGGCGCCGTCAGGGAGAGTGCCCTGCAGACTCGTCGCTGGCCTACCACCATCTATGGCAATTGGCCGGCCAGTGGCGGTGTCGAGAGCTTTCCGGTTGCGAATCATGCGAGGGTGGTTACCCGCGGAAGCGGGCAGCGATCACCTCGCGCGGGAACTGCGTCGGGCTCGGATATGCGATGACGATTCTGATTCCGTCGGGGTCCCGTCCGTCGAGAAGCGTCAGCCCGTCGGACGTCGAGACTGATGCCGACGCGTCGTGCACGCGCATGCGTTCCGCTATCTGTGTGAACTCGTCTTCGCTGTCGGTGGACCACATGATGTAGAGGACTCCGGTGACGCCGGCATCGACGGGACGAAATGCAGACTTCGCGTGCATGTAGATCTGAAATCCGTCAGGGGTCAGGAGCAACGCCGAGTCCGGTGTGCGCAGGCCCGTAGTGCAGGAGAACACATCACGATAGAACTGCACAGAACGATCCAAGTCTCGTACATGCATCATCGACGACGACACCTTCATCTCGGTCCCCTTCCTCGGACATGATCCACCAGCGGCAACTGCGGGTCACTGTCCTGTGTGAACCTTCCCTCGTCTCGCACCCGAGGGCGTGAACACAGATTCTTTGCTCCGCCAACGGTGACCCAAAAAATTGTGGCTCAATGTTTTTCGGCTCGGCACCAAATGGACTGCCGCGCTTCCGCTCCGCGACGGCTCTCACCGCAACCCAGCGATCTCGCGATCGTAGACACCGGTGAGCGCCTTCGTAAGGTGGGCCAGCGCGTGGGTAAACGGATTGTGTTGCATGGCATGGGTGCTCGCACGCCAACGGGGGTGTGGGAGATGTCCATCCGGGATTCCTCATCGCCGTTCTGTCGTCGTTCATCGCGTGACCGCCGTGTTCTTCCAGTGTGCTCGGTTGCTGCTTAAGTCGAGTAGGGCCGAAAGACCGCCATGGACACATACGCCCGGAAGTGCACCGCGGTTCCGGTGAAACACTGGTGTCGGCACCGCCGCACCAGTGGCAACATGCATGGCCGCACCGCCGAAGCGGCAGTGCACCTCATCGCACTTACAGTGATGCCAGTGCTCTCCTGAGGCGATTCCAGCGAGAGATTCGACGATAGGCAGTGCGGAAATGGGAATCATCGGTAAATGGACGGCCATGACTGCAGGAAATCACGGGCCCGAACCCTTTTGGGGTGTTCAGCATTCGGGGTCCTTCGACCTGCCGGGGTGACCTCTGACCCTACTTGAGCTGTGCTTGGTCGCGGGAGCATCAGTAGGTGCGGCGCCGAGATCGGCTGTCGGCTTTTCGAGTCCACCCCAATCTGAGGATGATCGCGATGAGAGCAGCAGTAGTGACAGAGTTCGGAGCACCCCTGGTCGTCCAGGACATTGCGATCCCAACGCCTGGACCGGACCAAGTTCTGATCAAGATCGAAGCCTGCGGACTGTGCCACACCGATATCCACGCAGCGAAGGGCGACTGGCCCGCCAAACCCACCGTCCCCTTCGTGCCCGGTCACGAAGGTATCGGAGTGATCGAAGCGGCAGGAGAGAACGTTTCCCACGATCGTATCGGTCAACGTGTCGCGATCGCATGGCTCGGTTCCGCGTGCGGTGAGTGCGACCACTGTGTCTCCGGATGGGAGACTCTGTGCGAGAAGCAGCAGAACAGCGGATACTCCATCGATGGGGCTTACGCCGAATATGCTGTGGCGCAAGCGCAGTACGTAGTTCGTGTTCCCGATTCGATCTCGTCGTTCGATGCTGCCCCGCTCACCTGCGCGGGTGTGACGACGTACAAGGCGGTCAAGGTCGGTGGGGTGAGGCCAGCGCAACGGGTCGCGATCTTCGGTGTCGGCGGGTTGGGGCACATGGCAGTTCAATACGCCAGGATCGCCGGAGGTTTTGTCACGGCAATCGACATCGCGGACGACAAGCTCGAGCTCGCCGCAACATTGGGGGCGGACCATACTGTCAACTCACTGACCGAAGACCCTGTCGAAGCGATCCAGAAGCTTGGCGGTGCGGATGTCGCGATCGTGTTGGCGGTCGTTCCGAGCGTCTTCGACCAAGCGTTCCGCTCACTTCGGCGCGGGGGCCGACTGGTCTGTGTCTCGATGCCTGCGCATGGTGTGTTTCCGATCCCGATCTTCGACACCGTCGTCGGGGGTATCTCCGTTCTGGGATCGATTGTCGGCACACGTGAGGATCTGCGCGAGGTGTTCGAGCTTCATGCCGCGGGAAAAACCACCGTGTCTGCAGTTTCGCGAAAACTCGACGATGTCAACGAATGCTTCGACGACATTCTCGCCGGCCGTGTCACCGCGCGTCTGGTATTCGAATTCTGATGATGGCGAAGCCGGTTCGGGCTGGCGTTCTGCTGACCAGGTAATCGGTGTGCGTTTCGGAGAGGTGTTCCACAGGCCACACACCACCTCGACGACAACGGTCGGGTCGGAATGCTGTCAGACCCCTGCCACTCCGAGTAACTGGCCGACGGCGTAGGTGATGATCATTGCCAGGGCCCCTCCCACGATCACACGAACCACCGCGCGTCGGCGACTGGCGCCGCCCAACTGTGCACTGACTGCGCCGGTCAGAGCCAACGCAAGCAGAACAGCGACGAACGTCACCGGCACCCGCACCCCGGGCGGTGGGTTGAGGATCGCGATCAAGGGAAGCATCGCTCCGACGGTGAACGATATTGCTGATGACAGGGCCGCCGAGATCGGGTTGGACAATGCATCGGGGTCGATTCCTAGTTCGATGTCGACGTGCGCGGCGAAGTCATCGTGAGCAGTCAATTCCCCCGCGACCCGGCGGGCGGTTTCTTCGCTCAGGCCTTTGTTCTGGTACATCGCGATCAGTTCGTCGAGTTCGGCGTCCGGGGTGTGTTCGAGTTCGTGGCGTTCTGTGGCTAGCAGTGCGCGTTCGGTGTCGCGTTGGGTGCTTACCGAGACGTATTCGCCGAGTGCCATCGATACTGCGCCGGCGACGAGGCCTGCGACTCCGGCGGTCAGGATCGGGCCGCGATCGGTGGAGAGGGCAGCGACTCCGACGACGAGGCCTGCGACGGAGACAATGCCGTCGTTGGCGCCGAGTACGCCCGCACGTAGCCAGTTCAGCCGTGACGACACGCCACTGGTGTGCGGCTCGTCGTGGGGCGGGCCGCTACTGTCGTTGTCGGGTCCGTCCGGGTTCGCGGGCTGGGGCGAGGCCGTCATGATCGTGGGGGTTTCGTGAAGTGCGCGCTGGCACAGGTTTCGTCGCCGCACACGAACCACTCCGCGCTGGCTTTTGTGTCGTGCGAGGTCGAATCTCGACGATCACTTATGCTGCCGCAGGCCAATTCACGGATAGTCCAGGGCAGTCGTGTCACCTGAATCCTCTGTTCTTGCTGTGGCAGTAGCTCGAGATGCGTTGACGGGCCAACCGTTCGCTCAACTCGGGCATCGCTGCGTAAGACACCCACGAAAGGTCGAGAATGCACCCGTCGAGGACGATTTCCACTCCTTCTAGGGAAAACTGGCCCGCGAACTCCAACGCCAACCGTGCGACCGTCACAGCACGACGGGGGCCGTATGGATCTGTAGTCGCTTCCTCTTCGACGATTCGCGAAGCGATGGGGCTTCTTTCCCTTGCCGATCGGGTCACGGTGTGCGTCATGTGCATCGAACTTTCCTTTACAGGTGAAGAGGTGAATTCAATTACCCGCCAAGGATGCTCGGCCGATCGGACGATCAGGTAGGGCCGAACGGCCACCGAAAGCCACTGTTGTCCCAAAAGTGGACTTAGTAGTAGTCCTCGAGATGCTCGTCTGTCG
Organism: Rhodococcus sp. AQ5-07; assembly: GCF_009707305.1. Taxonomy (NCBI): domain Bacteria; kingdom Bacillati; phylum Actinomycetota; class Actinomycetes; order Mycobacteriales; family Nocardiaceae; genus Rhodococcus; species Rhodococcus sp. AQ5-07. The sequence continues at coordinate 175,756 of NZ_CP046100.1, forward strand.
ACATCGAAGGTCCGAGGGGAGCGGCCGTCCGGAGCCCTGAAGTTTAGGGACGGAACAAGTGACGAAAGACCTCGAATATTCAGCTTCAGGGCGCCGATCGCCGGTGAGAGATCCGTAGGCTGGTGAGGGGCGGGGAAGAGGAGAACAGTTGTGATCTCGGTGTTTCTCGTTGACGACCACGAAGTGGTCAGACGTGGTCTGGTCGACTTGATCAACAATGATCCCGATCTCACCGTGATCGGCGAGGCAGGAACTTACGCGCACGCTCTGGCTCGAATCCCAGCGTTACGCCCGAACGTGGCGGTGCTGGACGTGCGATTGCCCGATGGTGACGGCATCGAACTGTGCAAGAAACTGCATTCGAAACTCCCCGACGTCAAGTGCCTGATTCTGACGTCGTTCACCGAAGACAAGGCCATGCTCGACGCGATTCTCGCCGGCGCGCACGGCTATATCGTCAAGGACATCACCGGCATGGCACTGGCGAAGGCCATCAAAGACGTCGGCCACGGAAAGTCCCTGCTGGACAATCGCGCCGCCGCTGCTCTGATGAGCAAACTCCGAGCCGCTGACGAAGCGAACAACGAGCTGAGCGACCTGACCGATCAAGAATGCAAACTTCTCGCCCTCCTCGGGGAAGGTCTGACCAATCGTCAGATCGCCGAGCGCATGTTTCTCGCTGAAAAGACGGTCAAGAATTACGTGTCGCGGCTCCTGGCCAAACTGGGTTTGGAACGTCGAGCCCAAGCAGCGGTGTTCGCATCGAAACGCGCACTGGAACTGAACCGCCGATGACGGAACCCACCGTACCCGCGGAGCCAGAGCAAACCGACGCCAGCGCGCACTCGGAGCTGCCCATCGATCACATCGAAAGTCGAACTGCTCGCGAGAGGACCGACGGGCTACTGAAGGCAATGCTTGTCGTCGGTGCCGGCCTAGATCTGGAACAGACGCTGCGCTCGATCGTGCATGCTGCGATCGAGCTCGTCGGCGCTCGCTACGGCGCGCTGGGAGTCCGCGGACACGACAACCAGCTCACACAATTCGTCTACGAGGGCATCGACGAACTCACTCGCGCCCGCATCGGTCCGCTGCCGACGGGTCGCGGCCTTCTCGGGTCTATCGTGACCGAGTCGCAGCCACTACGAATGACGACACTGTCCTCGCACCCTTCCTCCGTGGGATTCCCGCCCCACCATCCGCCTATGAACACTTTTCTCGGCGTGCCTGTCCGGGTCCGTGAGACCGTGTTCGGAAATCTCTATCTCACCGAGAAATTCGGGGGAGGCCCCTTCTCCGAGGAGGATCAGGCGGTCGTCGAACTGTTGGCGTCCGCTGCCGGGATCGCGATAGAAAATGCACGACTGTTCGAGGAATCCACTTCGCGGCAACTCTGGCTCGAGGCAACTCGCGAAATAGGTGAAGCACTGCTCTCGGGAGTCGCTGTCGAGGACGTGCTCCGCCTGATCGCGTGGCAAACTCGTCAACTCACCGGCGCGGACCGCACCTTCATCGCCGAACCAGTCGACGCACTCAGCCCGGACTCCGACCTGGTCGTCACCGTCGCGGACGGCAATTCGCCGGAGGAAGTTGTCGGGCACGTGATTCCGGCGATCGGCTCGACGATCGGCAGGTCCTTCCTCACTCGTACATCTATCCGCGGCGAACATCTCGAGTTCGACGTCAATCGTGGCTCTCATATGCGGTATGGGCCGGCGTTGGTGTCCCCACTACGGACGCCCGACTCGGTGTCGGGTGTGCTGGTGGCGCTGCGAGAGCGAAACGCTGAGCCCTTCAGCGAACAACAACTTGCATTGCTGACCACTTTCGCCGACCAGGCCGCTGTGGCACTTCAAATGGCGTATGCGGCGAGGCGATTACGTGAACTCGACGTGCTCAAGGATCGTGATCGGATCGCACGCGACCTGCATGACAGTGTGATTCAACGTATCTTCGCCGCCGGCCTCTCGTTGCAGGTCACCGCCCAGCAAAGCCCTTCCGAGACTACGAAAGCTCGATTGGCGGCCACGATCGACGACCTTCAGGAAGTTGTCCAAGATGTTCGCAACGCCATCTTCGACCTGCAGGGCAGCACGCTCTCGGAGTCGACACTGCGAGCCAGACTGCACGATGCCGTCGACGAAATGTCCGCGGATTCATCCGTGCGCACCACTATCCGCGTGAACGGGCCTCTGTCGGTCATCGACCAGACCATGGCCGATCACGCGGTGGCGGTGATCAGGGAGGGAGTCAGTAACACCGTTCGCCATGCCCGAGCACGGACTGTGAAAGTCGCGCTCTCGATCAGCGACGATATCCGGATAGACATCACCGACGACGGCATCGGCATCGCCGACTCGGTGGCGTCGAGTGGACTCGACAACCTCCGCAGTCGCGCCGCCGAGTGCGGAGGTTCATTGACTGTCGACAAGATGCCCAGCGGTGGGACCTCACTGGTGTGGGCGGTTCCGCTGCCGTAGTCGGCACTGCGTCCCTACTACTCCTGGCGTCGATTCGGTAGAAACAAGTACAGGTCGGGCTACCCGTCGCCGAACCCAACTTCGGGTACCCGCATTGGTGGTAAGAGTACCCGAATCCGGATTGCTCCGAGCGGTTCCTTCAAGGACCGTCGCCGACACGTCGATCAGCGCTAAACGATCGGTCAACTCCACGCCCAATCCCGGACCTCCGGCATGTCTTCGAAATGCTCGACGATGTACTGCTTGTGCCGAGCCAACTGCGATGTGCAGTATGCGGAGAGCTCGATACTGTGATCGGTGACGCGTCGCGCCCGTCGTAGAGCTTCGAGAACGAGGTGGTACCGGCTCATTTCGTTGAGGACAACCATGTCGAACGGCGTTGTCGTAGTGCCCTGTTCGCTGTACCCGCGGACGTGGAACCTTTCGGCGCCGGTACGGCCGTGCAGTAACTGGTGTACAGCTCGTGAGTATCCGTGGAAGGCGAAAATCACATCGACGCTGCGGGTGAACGTGTCGATGAACGAGGCTTCTGAAAGTCCGTGAGGATGTACCTCGCGGGGGAGAAGCGCCATCAGGTCGATCACGTTCACCACCCGCACACGAAGATTCGGTATCCACCGGCGGAGAAGGTCAGCCGCAGCCAAAATCTCCTGTGTTGGGACATCACCTGCAGCGGCGAGTACGACATCCGGGTCGGTCGTGTAATTACTGTCGACAATTTCGGTGCCTGCCCACTTCCACACGGAGACACCGGCAGCGCATTGCACCCGGGCTTCGGTGAGGGTCAAGTACTGCAGATGCTCCTGTTTGTCCGCCACGATCAAGTTCACATGGTCACGGCTCACGAGGCAATGCTCCGAAACAGCCAAGAGTGTGTTCGCATCCGGGGGAAGCCATACTCGGATCACTTCCGGCGAAAGTGGGATGACGGCATCTATCACCCCAGGACCCTGATGACTGAAGCCGTTGTGATCATTTCGCCAGCATGTACTGGTCAGGAGCACATTAAGTGATGAAACAGGCTCTCTCCACTCCAACCCAGCTGCGTGCTGAAGCCATTTCGAGTGTTGAACGAGCATCGACACGCTCGCCATCGCGAATGCCTCATAGCTGGCGAAGATGCCGTGCCTACCGGTCAGAAGATACCCTTCGAGCCACCCCTCACAGAGGTGCTCACTGAGCACTTCCATTACTCGTCCGTCCGATCCGAAGCTCTCATCGAAGTCCGCTACCGGTAGTTGCCAGCAGCGATCGGTTGCCTCGAACACGGCCCCGAGCTTGTTGCTAGTGGTCTCATCCGGACAGAACAATCTGAACGTTCCCCCGCCGTCACTATCACCGGTATCGAGGCGGTAGATGTCACGGATCAACTCGCCCAGTGGTTTCGTCGTGGCGTGCAGAGTAGTTCCCGGTAATTCGATGTCGAGAGCGTAGTCCTCGAGCGGCGGAACCCGCAGCGGCACACTCAGCCGCCCACCATTCGCATAAGGGGTGGCACCGAGCCTCAGATCCCCCTCGGGCGCAAGGTCTCTCAGTTCCTTCACGAGTGAACCGTTGGCGTCGAACAACGTCTCAGGCTTGTACGAGCGCATCCATTTTTCGAGCTGTCGAAGGTGGTCGGGGTTCATACGCACCTGCGCGATCGGCACTTGATGTGATCGATTTGTGCCTTCGATCAGGTGTCCGTCGACGATGTGCGGGCCGGTCCACCCCTTGGGGGTGCGCAGGACGATTGCGGGCCACATGATGTCAGGGGCCGGGTGACCGGATCGCGCGCTTTCCTGAATGCGGCGGATCTCCTCGTGGGACTGACGCACCGCCGCTTGCAATTTGGGGAATACAAGTTCAGGTTGATCGCCCTCGACGAAGATCGGCGACCACCCCTGGCTCGTGAGAAACCTCGAAATATTTTCGTCATCCGTGCGGCCGAGTACGGTCGGTCCTGAAATCTTTGCCCCGTTGAGATGAAGTATCGGGAGCACCGCTCCATCGCGGCGTGCGTTCAGGAAAGCCGGCAACTTCCACGAGCCGGCGAGCGGAGCAGTTTCTGCCTCGCCATCGCCGATCACGCACGCCACTGTCAGGTCTGGATGATCGAATGCAGCCCCGGCTGCGTGCATCAACGCGTATCCGAGCTCGCCTCCCTCATGCACACTCCCGGGTGTCTGAACACTGACGTGGCTCGGTATTCCTCCGGGCGTGGAGAACTGACGGCACAGCAGGCGTATGCCTGCGCTGTCGGACGAAATGCGGGGATAGACCTCGCTGTACGTGCCCTCGAGATAAATCGATGCCACAATGGCGGGCCCTCCGTGGCCAGGACCGGTCACCAAAAGCCAGTTCGAATCAGTGTTCTTGATCTGACGATTCAAAATCGCATAGATCATGGACAAGCCAGGGCTGGTGCCCCAATGCCCAAGAAGTCGCGGCTTGATGTGTTCGACTTGCAGCGGCTCCTGAAGAAGTGCGTTCTCTTGCAGGTAGATCTGTGCGACCGTCAAATAGTTGGCTGCAGACCACCACCGAAGATCCAAGTCCAACTCGTCAGCTGTGTACGCGAGATCTGTCGACACCGAGGTCATTCGCCGTCACCGCCGATGCCACCGGTGGTCGTACAGGGGCGATGCCCTTGCCGACACCCGCGGCTCGGGGCGGATGACCCCTTGAGGAGCGGAAACCCCTTGAATGCCAAGAGGTTGAACGAAACGGTGCGCATGAGAGTCCTTTGAGTCCGAGGCGTGTGGCGTTGATTCAGCTTGGCCTGTATTCTTCGCGGCGGTAAGGGGAGGAAGTCACCGAGATTTTCCGAAAGACCATTCGTCCGGCCATGTCCACTCACCACGAGTTTCATATCGGCCGTCGCCAGGGTGGAAAGCTAGCGACGCAGTCGTCACCTGGCGTCGATACTGGAAGACAGTTCTCACCGATATGGATGACTTCGGACCCTGCATACCAGCACGATCTGCGCATACCGTGGTGCTGAAGTGTTCATCCATCGATGAGGCGCTGCAGTGCATGATAACGAGAGCAGGACCAATGTCCATCAGATTCGCCGATCCGCAGACGCTGATTCCGGACACGGCACATACAGGCATCGATTCTGTTAGTAGAGTGCGTCTTTCGGTCCGCGATTGGAGAGGCCGTCCAGGAAACGTGGATGGCGGGTGGTGGCCACGCACAGCGGATCTGGCGGTAGAGGCAGGCCCGTTACTGTCGACGCTCCTCGTCGCCACCGGGCCCATCGAGCGGGTTAGTTACAACAGTGCCGAATGGGAATCGTCGACAAGCCGGCTTTCGTGTCACCAACGGCGAGTAATGCTGGACGGCTGCCACTTTCATCCCAGGCATACGATCTCGTTGATCGGATTGGATCGCACGCGATGGGTGTTCCTCGTCGTTCCCCCATCCACCGATTCCGCCATTGCGGCAGTACTGCTGGACGCTGCCTCGAACCCTTGCTGCCATGGTGAGACGGTCCCCGAACTTCTAGGCCTTGTCCTTGGGGATGCAGCTCCCTTCACCGATCCACGCCGAGCCCTGCAACGATGGGACACCGACGGCGGCGCGTAAATCCCGCCACGATCTCGAAGGAAACGCGTTGTTTGTCGGAGATCGCCTACGATCAGCGCCACGGACGATTTAGCAGTGAACACGTGACCGATCGAGAGCGTAACAATGCGTCTCTGGGAATTACTGTTGCAAATGAGGGGTGCGTGTTCGAGAAATTCGCATTTCACGGAATCCGTGAGCACTGTGCCCGTCGTTGTGACCGAACCTGGACGCGTCCGTATCCAGCGCAGCAGTCCGCTGTTGATCACCGTGCTCGATTCGGATTCGCCGCTCGACCACAGACCGAGCTGGATCAACGATGCGACGGAAAGCGATCAGCTGCGGGAGCCTGTGAGGCGGGAACATTGGCGGCAGGAAAGCGGCGGCCCAGTTACTCGATGAGAGCATGCACCCGATGAAGGTCCTTGCGCAGAGCCGCCGCATCGGTGCGCGCCACCAACGCCACCGCTGGTGCGACCGGGCGAGTACCCCGCACGAGCCGCAGCGCGGATTCGATACGCTCCGTTAGTTCGTCGATTTCCGAATTCAACAGGGCCAGAAACACTCTCGCTTGCGCGAAGTCGGACTCGTCTGCCGCGGACATCTTGGCTAAGACGAGACCAGCGAGGAAAGTCTCTCTCCCACCATGCGCTCGACGAGCAGAGGAACGAAATCACGCACCTTGTGGCCGTTGACATGAGCGTGCACCGATGCCACCACCCGGGCGACATCGTCAGCGGGTACCGACGGATACTTCGCGGACAACCGCGTCACCGCGTGAGCGATGAGTCGCTCTTCCTCTTCGGTCTTCATCTGTAAATACTGCGCCCCACCTGCCCATAGTTCAACAGCAACCCCGTCCGCCACGATTCCCCATCGCGGTTCGGATGTATCGAAAGTGTCGGGTGGGTCTCAAACACTGTCGGCGCGGCATTCGGGTCCCACTGCACCCCAAGAATGGACGCATTCGTTTACGCGGGAGTGAAGCCGACGCGGCCGCGCGTGGCAGGAGTGAAGCCGAGTCGGCCACGCGTGGCGAGGGTGAGGCTCAGTGCGGCGGCGATGTAGACACTGAGGATTATGAGATCGACCGAGTGGACCAGACCCTTGCCGACTGAACCTGCTGGCGTGGTCTCGAGGACTAACAGGTTCTGTGCCGGAGTGAAGCTGGCGTGCAGGAGAAGACATATGAGGACGCTGCCCGTGCGGTTATAGAGCCAGGTATAGAAGAAGGCGAGAATCAGGGGCACGACGAACCCGGCTGGGCCATACAGGGGAATGTGCCAGATGCCCCAGGCGAGGCCGAGGAGCAACGTCGACGCTACGGGGGAACGGCGGTCCTGCAGTCGGGGAAGGGCGAAGCCTCGCCATCCGGGTTCCTCGAAGCCGCCGCCCACGGTGGCGACCAGCAGGAATGTTCCGAGATAGCCCGGCGCAAGGTCCAGCAACAGGTTGAAATCGAGCTCGTGTCCGAGGGCGAACAAGGCCAGGTTGATCAAGGCGTAGATGGCCGCGGGGAAGAGGAGTGCGATGGCGTAGTAGCCCGCTGATACCCGCCATACCAGAAGGGAGCGCAGCCATTCGCGCACGGACCTCCCCGAGAAGCGCGTGATCAGGAGCGCTGAAACAAGCGGACCGAGTCCGCCCAAGAGGAAAACGACGCGACCTCCGCCTAGCGCGGCGATTCCCCAGAGAGACCATGAAAGCGCATAGGAAAGCAGGAAGAAGGAAAAGATCTGGTGACCCACAATCCAGCTCCGCAGCGTTCCGTAATCGGTCGAATCCTGAATTTCGCTCATGCCAGCCGGCTCCTGTCGTGGGTGTTCAGTTCCACGGCTGTGCGGCTTCCGCTTGTAGTTCGGCTTTCGTCTTCGTCACATCTTCCAGTGTCGTCCTCACGGCACCTCCCTCGCCGAGCATTTGGTCAGCCAGTCTGGTCGAAACACCGTTCTAGAGACGGTTCCCACGAGAACACCCCGATAACTCATCGGTGCAAGCACCCGATGAGTTATCGCTGCATCCGGCGTGTTGATGGGATCGTGTGATCAACGAACCGGTCGTTTGTTTGGCGGTATGGCCCGCGCCGGAGTCAGACCACTACCTTTGTCGGTGGCGTCCGACGGACTGCTGAAGATCCCCACCAACGGGATCCGGATCGGTTGGTGCGGGAGGAATCGTGGGATCGGGCTCTCCCAGTTCGAGGGCCCTCCGTCGAGCTGAGTTGACTGCGAAAGTGTCCGCGGGGGTGTAGTCGTCGCTGTGGCGACCCGGTGTGACCGCAGGAGTGAACAGTTTTTGATGCTTCTTCCTGAATGTGGCGGCGTCGGGTTGATTCAACAAGTAGGTCACGGCCGCGGTGACCGCTGCTGAGGGGGTGACGCGATTCTTCATCTTCACTCCGTGTTGGATGCGTGAATGCATGTATTCCGGTGGCTGGCGGTCCGCTATATCCGATCGGCGCCGGGGATGTTGTTGTCTCGGTTTCCTTCTACAGGCGTAGAACTGGGGTCTATGGGAGAGGCTCAGGATCATTCTCATCGCGGGCGCGTATCGAGAACGTCTCGATGCTCTCATCTTGACAATCACGTCCGCGTGACGTGTTCGTGCACTTCGACGTGATATTCCATTGTGAGAGTGGCACTTTGGAGGATGGATTGTGTGCGAATATCGGAAGCTGCGCGCGTATCGGTCCAGGTTCCACTCTCGTCCGACCTCTTCTCGACCGTCATGATCTGAGGTGTCACGACAGCGTCTGGGGTGACGGACTTACGGTGTCTTCCCGTCCAGTTCTGGGTTCGCTTCGAGGGGTTCGAAATATCGAGGTTTGGGGTTGGTGGGGGTTTTGACGATGTCCCCGAATCCGAGAACGCGCGCCGGCGGACCTTGGTAGATCATTTCCTCTGTTCCGATGTAGCGATATCGCATGACACGGGCTCCTGCAAGTGAGGTATTTCGGATATGGATTGGTGATCTGACTGTCACTGTGTGCTGGCATACGCGGGCTTCTGAATTGCCGATTTTTTGGGTTCATGAATCCGCACCCTCGATAATTCGGTGAAGAGTCGGTTGTCGGATTCTCATCATTGCGACCTCGTGTGAAGTTCGGATGCCGTAATGGCGACTCCGACGTGTTCGGAGACCGTTCGTACGAGACCGCGATCGGTGATGTCCGGTAGAAAGCGATGCGCTGCGGTACGTGAATGCATGGCCAGGGCTGAGGCGGCGATCAGGTCCGGTGTCATCACGGTGATGCGGTGCCCGCATCCTGCGCTGAGAAGACCTGCGAGCGGTAGGGACGCGTATTCGAACGGATCCGCGGGCAGGCGAATACACCGTAGCGGGGAGGTCGATTTCTCCGTGGTGGACAAGTCGATCACGGCATCGCACTGTTCGATGAGGTGGCGTTTGTCCTCGCGCGTCGAGTTGGCGGTGTCGATGTCGGCGACGGTGCCGATGCCGCACCGGGTGAGTACGTCGTCAAGTAGTGGCGCGTGTCTGGACTCCGAGATGTAGACGGTCGCCATCCACGGCCACACGCCTTGCCGGTCGAGGGCGGTCAGGGTCAGGGCCGCAAGTGAAGCGGTCATGGTTTCGTTGTCTGCGATGACGAGGGGTCCGTGGTGGGCGGCTACTTCGTGCTGAACGAGGGCGGTCCCGTAGGGCGGCAGCCCGATCAGGAATACCGTCTCGACGTGGTCGGGGAGCGCGAGGATGGTCTCGATCAACCTCGGGACATCGTTGAACGAGAGCGCAGTGTGCTCCGCGCGCAGGGCGGTGCGGTAACGGATGAGTGCGGCATACCCCTCACCCCACGTTCGACGATTGCGGTGCAACCGGCGCAGGGGAGACCACATCGGATCGGCCGTGATCACGGCAACTTTCCCGCCGGCGGGCAGCGTCGGATTCGTGGCGTGTTGTCGGGCGGGTGCGTCGAGGTCGGGGTGATCAGCGGTCATGTGGTCCTGAGGTGGTGTGTTCTCGCCGCGTGCGGGCAGTCGCTCGCGGCGGCAGGGAAGGTGCCGGTCCGTCATGGCTGCTGCGGCAAGGGCCGGCCGTGGAGGAACGCGATCAGCAGCGCGTTGACCTCCTCGGGTCGCTCGAGGTAGCCGAAGTGACCGCACTGGGCGATTTGTTCGTATCGGGCGCCCGGGATGGCTGCGGCTACTTCGATGCCCTGCGCCGGCGGGGTCAAGCGGTCGTCCCTGAATCCGATGACAAGGGTCGGTGCTTGGATCGCGGCGAGATCGGTCAGCCGATTGTGGGATCGATCCATCGCGGTCTGGGCGCGGACCCCGGCAGAGGTGGTGGTGGGGGCGGAGTATTCGAAGATGTCGAGCCATTCCTGGGCCTTCTGCGGATCGGCGAGGGTGTGCGGGGAGAGGTTCAGCACCGCGCTGATGGCCGCGGTGTAGGAAGGGGGCAAGTCGATCCCTGCCTGGTGGAGAGCTCGTTGTCCGCGGTTGAGGGCGGCTTCGACGGGGTGCGGTCGGCCGGTGGCGGCGAGCATGATCGCCTTGGCGAGCAGTTCGGGGCGGGTGATCGCCAGCTCTTGTACGACTCGTGAGCCCAGTGATGTGCCGATCACGTGGGCGGGTCCGCCGAGATGTTCGATCAGGGCCGCTGCGTCGGCGGCGAGATCGGCGATGCTCATCCCCTCGATCCCGGCCATGCTCGTGATTCCGCGGTTGTCCATCGTGACGACTTCGAAGCCGGCCTTCACCAGCGCCGGAACCTGGTACGTGTTCCATACTCGGCCGGGGCTGCCGGCGCCCATGATCAGCAGTACACGCGGGCCGGCGCCGGTGACGACGTAGTTGACGGGGACGTGGTTGAGGGTGAGGGTGAGGGTCGGCATGGGGTCCTGTTTCGTGAGGTGGGTCAAGGGCGAGCGAAGACGAGAGCGGTGTTGTGTCCTCCGAAACCGAAGGAATTGTTGACGGCGTAGTCGACGGGCCCGATGCGCGGCGACGTCGTGACCACGTCGAGGTCGATCCTCGGGTCGAGTGTGTCGAGGTTGAGTGTGGGGGGGATGACGCCGTCGCGGACGGCGAGGACGGTGAGAACCGCTTCGAGCGCCCCGACGGCTCCGACGGAGTGCCCGAGGGCAGATTTCGGGGCGTAGATCGCCGCGTGTGTGCCGACCGCTGTGGTGATGGCCTGTGCTTCGGCGATGTCGCCGGCCGGGGTGGCGGTGGCGTGGGCGTTGACGTGGGTGATGTCGGCGGGTGTCAGCCCGGCTCGCTGAATGGCGTGGCTCATCGCGCGAGCGGCTCCGCGGCCGGTGGGGTCGGGAGCGACGAGATGGTAGCCGTCGGAGGTGGTACCGCAGCCGAGCAGACGCGCATGGATCGTCGCACCGCGTGCGAGGGCATGCTTCTCGGTTTCGAGGACCATCAGCGCTCCGGCCTCGCCGAAGACGAAACCGTCCCGATCCTTGTCGAACGGACGCGACGCACCGGCAGGGTCGGCATTGTTCGAGCTCAGCGCGCGCATCGTGGCGAAGCTGGCGATGGAAAACGAATCGATGCGGCCTTCGACTCCGCCGGCGACGACCATGTCGGCATCGCCCATCGCAATCATCCGGTAGGCCTGCGCGATGGCTTCCGCTCCTGACGAGCATGCCGACACCGGGGTCATCACCCCGCCGCGGGCGCCGAGTTCGAGGCCCACGGTCGCGGAGGGGCCGTTGGGCATGACCATCTGCACTGCGAAGGGGGACACTTTGCGGTAGCCGCCGGTTCTGAGCCGCTCGACCGCATCGATCAGGGCGTCGCCGCCTCCGAGTCCGGTGCCGATGACCACAGCCAGACGATCCTTGTCGACGTCGGGCGAGCCTGCGTCGATCCATGCCGTGCGAGCGAGTGTCAACGCGACCCGCGCCGGCCAACTCATCCGCCGGATCTCCACCCGGGTGAGGGCATCGTCCGGAGAGACCTTCAAGTGACCGCCGATACGGACCGGCAGGTCGAATTCCTCGACGAACGAATCGTCGAGAAGACCGATTCCGCTCTCCCCCGCGAGGAGCGCCTTCCATGTGCCGGCGACGTCACCGGCGACCGACGTGGTCGCTGCGAGGCTGGTGACGACGACGTTGGGTGCGCGGCCGAGCCAGGAGCGTGCCTCGGTGGTGTTCACCTGTCGCTGCTCGGCGCGGCGAGTTCGAGCGCTGCTGCGGCTTCGAGGGTGTGGATGTAGTCCACGACGTCGCCGACGGTGCGCAGACCCATCAGATCCTCGTCGGGAATTTTCACGTTGTACTTGTCTTCGGTCTGTACCGCGATTTCCACCATGGACAGTGAGTCGATACCGAGATCGTCGACGAAGGACGTGCCGATGCCGATTTCGGACGGCTCGATTCCGGTGACCTCTTCGATGATCTGTGCGTGCTCGGTGACGATGGTTTCCTGCGTGCTGGCCATCAATGACGTCCCTTCGAATGAACGGTGGTGTTCGGCTACTGGTGCTCTCGGACAGGTAGGGCTAAGCTCACGCCATCTTGCCATAATATCTAGTTAAGAATATTAGCAAGTAGCTGTTGTCAGGGATGCTTGCGACTCCCCGTGACCAACTCGGTCGCATGGGCTTGCGTGAGCTCCGCGGGAAGTCGGGCACCTCGCCGGCTGATGGATGAAGGAACACACAATGCGCGATGCAGTGATCGTCGAAGCCGTACGAACCCCTTTGGGTCGCCGTAACGGAGTGCTCTCGACCATTCATCCGGCCGATTTGTCGGCCCAGATTCTGGTGGGACTGGCCGATCGCACCGGCCTCGATCCCGCAGTCGTCGACGATGTCATCTGGGGATGCGTCAGTCAGGCCGGTGAGCAGACCGGTGATATCGGGCGGACCGCCGTATTGGCGGCAGGGTGGCCGCACACCGTCACCGGGGTGACCATCGACCGGCAGTGCGGATCATCGCAGCAGGCGGTGCATTTCGCTGCCGCAGGGTTGATTGCCGGACAGTACGACGTGGTGGTCGCCGGTGGCGTCGAATCCATGAGCAGAGTTCCGATGGGATCCTCGTCCGGCGGGATGAATCCCCTGGGAGATTGGTTCTTGGCGCGCTATCACGGCGTCGCCCCCTCGCAAGGGGTCGGTGCGGAAATGATCGCCGAGCAGTGGGGTCTGTCGCGCCGTCAATGTGACGACTTCGCGCTCGCCTCGCATGCGAAAGCCGCGCACGCGCAAGACGACGGATACTTCGACGACCAGATCCTGCCGATCGTGCTCGCCAACGGCACCAAGATCGCCCGCGACGAGGGGATCCGCCGCGGCGGAACGCCGGAAACCCTGGCCGGGATCAAGACCGCGTTCTCCGACACCGGGGTGGTGACGGCGGGAAACAGTTCCCAGATTTCCGACGGTTCGGCCGCCCTGTTGATGATGACCAGCGAGAAGGCCACGCAGTTGGGGCTGACACCGATCGTTCGAGTCCATACTGCCGTCCTGGCGGGCGCCGATCCGGTGATCATGCTGACCGCACCGATTCCGGCCACAGAGAAAGCCTTGTGGCGCAGCGGTTTGAGGTTGTCCGATATCGGAGTTTTCGAGGTCAACGAAGCCTTCGCCACGGTGCCCCTTGCCTGGCTGGCCGAAACAGGGGCAGACCCGAAGCGGCTCAATCCGCACGGCGGCGCCATCGCACTCGGACATCCCCTCGGTGGTAGTGGCGCACGCCTGATGACGACGATGATCCACCACATGCGGAGCGCAGGAACGCGTTACGGATTGCAGACCATGTGTGAGGGCGGTGGTCAAGCGAACGCCACCATCCTCGAACTTCTCTGATCCAGTCGTATCCACGGCGGTGATCCTCGCCGAGCTTCTCGCGTGAGGATCGCCCGAGCCGTCCCGACGTTCAGTGGGGGTATGTGAGCGGTGAAAAGGGCTAGAGGAGAGAGGAATACGAACATCAGACACGTCATCCGTCGTACGGTATTCGTCACGATATCGACCGCGGCGTTGGCGGCGCCGGCGGTGAAAATTCCTACTCTGGTCCTGGTCTACGTCATCATCGGTTCGCTACTGTTCTTCTCTCGATACCTCGACGACGATACCGACGCGCACCCACGCGACAAGCGTGATTCCGGAAGGGGAAAAGACCGTACCGACCGGACAAACCACGTTCGTCGCCGTGCGCAAAATCTTCGAAGATAATGGCGCGCACGTTCGTCGGTGAATATCTGGTGGCCGTCGAATTTTCCAGGCCGCACTCGTATCGAGACGACCCGATGTGTCAGCGCAAGGAATGCGGCGGGCTAGATGTCGGTGACGACAATGCCGATCGCCGCGACAGTGATCATCACGAACCCGAAACACGCGAGCACCCACCGCCGTTCACCGCCCACGGCATCGGTATGGCGATGCCGTGCAAGCCAGAGAGCGTAGGGCACGGCAACTGCGAGACCCAGGACCGCGAGAACGGCGAACGCCACATGCACCCGGATCATGGACACGAGAATTCCTCACCGCCCTGGGACATCGACGGAGCTGTCATGCTTTCTTGACGAACTCGGATTTCAGTTGCATCGACCCGATTCCGGCGACTTTGCATTCGATATTGTGGTTGTCGGCACCGTCGACCAGGCGTATTGTGCGCACCTTGGTTCCAGCTTTGATTCCTGTCGGACTGCCTTTGACCTTCAAGTTCTTCACAACAGTGACCGCGTCCCCGTCGGAAAGCTCATTTCCGACGGAGTCGACAACGATGGACCGGTCGACCATCTGCGATCCCTGGTGAGATGTCCATTCGTGAGCGCATTCGGGGCACACGAAGAGCGCCCCCATCTCGTAGCTGTATTCGCTGGCGCACTGTGGGCACGGCGGCAGTGCATTGTTCACGGGTCCACCCTTTTCATTGTTCGGCATACTGGTTCTTCGATTCGTGAAACGTCTCGCAGGTTCACTGAACAGAGGGCGTGGCGATGAGTGCGTCGCCTTCTCCGCCGCCGCAGAGTCCGGTGGATGTGTTCAACGCGTTCTCCAGTCTGTACGGTCTGGTGCGCCTGGTCAGGCAGTGAGGACGTAGAACACCGCGGCCATCGCCAGCACCACAGCGGCAGCGGATGCCATCGCCGCCGTCAGGGAGGCCGGGGGCGGATTCATCGGATCTGTTCCTGACGTCGACCGCGCCGTCATGGGCGGTAGCGGGATTCGTAGGCCTGCTTTTCCTCGTCCATTTTCTTTTTCTCGTGCACGTCGAGGAGCGCCGGACTCAATCCGTGGCTGACCAGACGGTGCCGCAGGTAGATCTTTTTCAAGGCGAGAAGAAAATAGACGAAGGGCAGGAAGAGTAAGAGCACCATGCTGATCCGGATGATCCAGGGGCCGGGGATCAGCAACAGCCCCACCAGGATCGGCAGCAAGGGCACGATGCACCGTGTCGCGTAGCGGCGGGCGGCGCCGGGGCCGGTGATGTCCTCGATCACCCACGGAATGAACTCGTCCGGCAGGGTGCGTCCGGCGAGGTACTTGAGGTGCTGGGCGAAGGTGGGATGTGCGATGGTTCCGTTCTGGGACATGGTGTTTCATTCCTCGATGTTCATCGATAGGTACTGGTTCCTCGGAAGCACCAGCATGCGGGCGTATTCGATGGCGCGTGGTGTGTCGGAGAAGATGTGTCGGCGTTCGCTGTCGGAGGTGGTGAAGACACCGAGGGCTTTCAGTGGCCGGAGGTGGTCCGGTTTCATACCGGAAATCAAGACGGTGATATGGCGGTGTTCGAGTTTGTCGATGGCGTCCTTGAGGACGATGGCGCCGGTGGCATCGATCGCGGTCACCCGTGACATGCGCAAGATGACGACCTTGACGTCGGAGACGTCCGCCAATTCGAGCAGGAAGCGGTGAGCGGCGGCGAAGAACAAGGCGCCGTCGATGCGGTAGGCGACGATGTGTTCACGGAGCAGTTCGTGTTCTTCGCTCTGGTGCCCGTCGTCATCGAGTGGGACTTGTTCGATCTTGGCCGATTTCGCCACTGCGCGCAGTGCCAGGATCGCGGCGAATGCGACACCGACCGCGACCGCGGTGACGAGGTCGAGTGCGACGGTGACCAGGAACGTTGCGCCCATGACCGCGGTGTCGGCTCGGGTGGCGCGCGCGATGGCGATGATCGAGGCTGTTTCGACCATGCGCACGGTGGTGGCCAGCAGTACCCCGGCGAGAGCGGCCAGGGGTATCTCGGCGACCAGGGTCGATGCCAGGTAGACGATCGCGGCCAAGATGACGGCATGGGTGAGTGCGGCGAGGCGACTGCGCGCGCCGGAGCGAACGTTGACGGCCGTGCGAGCGATGGCGCCGGTGGCCGGGACGCCGCCGAACAGGGGTGCGGCGATGTTCGCCAACCCCTGTCCGAACAATTCCCGGTCGGGATTGTGGCGGGTCCCGACTCCCATCGAATCCGCCGCGGTCGCCGACAGAAGTGATTCGAGGGCGGCCAGCGCGGCCACTGCCAGGGCCGGGGCCACCAGCGAGGTCAGATCCCCTAGATGCAGAAAGTTCAGTGTGGGTGCGGCGATGCCGGAGGGGATTTCACCGATGCGGGCGATGTCGAGGTGCAGCAGTTGCGCGGCCAACGTCGCGACAGCCACGGCGACGAGCGAGAACGGAACCTTGGGGAAGTAGCGTCCGCCGACGAGGATGGCGACGGCCACCGCGAGCGCTGTTGCCGGGGTGAGAATCGAGGGGTGCGCGACGAATTTGGCGACCGCGTCCGCTGCGCTGCGCCACACCTTGTCCCCTTCGGCGTCGGTGATACCCAGAGCGGCCGGGATCTGTTGGAGGGCGATGACCACGGCGATACCAGCGGTGAACCCTTCGATGACCGGTGCCGGCATGAAACGCACGGCCCGCCCCACTCCGGCGAACGCCAACACCACCAGCACGATGCCGGCGATCAACCCGACCGCCAGGACACCGGATCCGCCGTATTCGTGAACGATGGGAACCAGGACCACGGTCATGGCCCCGGTCGGCCCGGACACCTGGAACCGGGAGCCGCCGAAGACAGCGGCGACGGCGCCGGCGACGACAGCTGTGGTCAGCCCGGCCGCCGCCCCGAGCCCGGTGGAGATGCCGAATCCCAAGGCCAGCGGAAGAGCGACCAGTGCCACGATCAGGCCGGCCAGCAGATCCGCGCCGGGTGCGCGCAGCGACGAACTCCATTCGCTCCATCGCGGCAACAGGTCCCGTACGGCCTGGGCAGCGCGGCCGAGCGAGTTCTGCGGGGACGGAGTGGAATTCGGTGCGGGCGTAGCGGTCATAAGGTTCCTCGGTACTGCGAGAAGAAAGTGGAAGCCTGTCTGGTTACTTGCTAATATTAGCAAGTAACCAGATGAAGGGAGCGGTGATGCGTGTAACACCACTGCGCGGACTGCTGAGCGCGCCGTTGCTGCAGTGCCGCGAATGTGCCAGGTTGTGCCGTCGGTCCGCGGTGACGCCGGGCGGAAACGTGTGCCCATGGTGTGGGGAGCGGGCGTTGTCGACGGCTGTCCTGGGCTCCCCGCTGCGCTCGTCGAGTTGACGGCGCTCTGGGTGGGAGATCACCACGTTCGGTCTCACGTCAGAAGATCCCGATCCGGGAGGTTGAGGGGCAACTTGACCGGATCGGGACCTTCGGTGAGGGCCCCCAGCGCGAGAGACTCGACGTGAGATGCGCTGGCAGCCCTGCTCGGGGGTCAGCAGTCGTCGGCGCGGGTGCGCACACGCCGGAAATGCGTGTCGCGGGACGGGGCCTCGTCGGTGAGTTCGTAATCGAATGTCGACAGTCGTTGACGCAAGGCACGCAACTCTTCACGCAGCGCGTCGGGGAGTCTGTTGCCGCCGATCGTGGCGTACCACTGATCGATGAGGGGAAGTTCGGCCGCCCACTCCGCCGGGTCGACCTTCAACGCAGCGGCAATGGTGGGGCGATGAAGGTCGAGTCCGGTCAGATCCAAGGCATCGAGGGTCGGAACGTGACCGATCGGGGTCGCCTCGGAGTCACCGGTTCCGTCGACGCGTTCGAGCGCCCACTTGAGAATCCGCGAGTTTTCTCCGAAGCCGGGCCACAGGAACTCGTCGTGGTCGCCGCGGCGAAACCAGTTCACGTAGAAGATCTTCGGCAACTTCGAGGAATCGGTGCGCGCGCCGATATCGAGCCAGTGCTGGAAATAGTCCCCGACGTGGTAGCCCAGGAACGGCAACATCGCCATCGGGTCGCGGCGTACCACCCCGACGGCGCCGGCTGCGGCGGCCGTGGTCTCCGAGGAGAGTGTCGAACCGAGGAAGACGCCGTGCTGCCAGTCGAAGGATTCGGTGATCAACGGCATGGTGGTGGCGCGCCGGCCTCCGAAGAAGATCGCCGAGATCGGAACCCCTGCCGGGTCGTTCCATTCCGGCGCCACTGTCGGGCACTGTGCGATCGGGGTGCAATAACGTGAATTCGGGTGTGCGGCCGGTGTTCCCGATTTCGGAGTCCACTCGCGCTGTTGCCAATCGAGGAGATGCGCCGGGGGCTGTTTGGTCATCCCTTCCCACCACACGTCGCCGTCGTCGGTCAGGGCGACGTTGGTGAAGATGGAGTTCCCTTTCTCGATCGTCGCCATGGCATGTGGGTTCGTCGCGGTGCTGGTACCGGGGGCGACACCGAAGAAACCGGCTTCGGGATTGACGGCGTAGAGCCGGCCGTCGTCACCGAACCGCATCCAGGCGATGTCGTCACCGATCGTTTCCGCGGTCCACCCCTCGAGCGTGGGATCGAGCATCGCCATGTTCGTCTTACCGCACGAGGACGGGAATGCCGCGGCGATGTAGTGCACCACCTCGTCCGGGGAGGTGAGCTTGAGGATGAGCATGTGCTCTGCCAGCCAACCCTCGTCTTTGGCCATTTTCGACGCGATCCGCAAGGAGTAGCACTTTTTCCCCAGCAGCGCGTTGCCACCGTAGCCCGAACCGTAGCTCCAGATGATGCGTTCTTCGGGGAAGTGGGAAATGTACTTGGTGTGATCGCACGGCCACGGGACGTCGACCTGCCCGTCGTAGAGGGGTGCGCCGACCGAGTGCAGGCATTTGACGTACTCGACATCTGCGGCCAGCGCTTCCCAGACCGGTGTCCCGGATCGGGTCATGATCTGCATCGACACGGCGACGTATTCGGAGTCCGTGATCTGGATCCCGAATTTCGGTTCCGGGGCATCGAGGGGCCCCATACAGAACGCGATGACATACATCGTGCGCCCCGACATCGCGCCGCGGTAGTGCTCGGTCATGACCGTTTTCATGTCGAGCGGGTCCATCCAATTGTTCGTCGGACCGGCATCCTCGCGTGACTGGGAACAGATGAACGTCCTGTCCTCGACCCGGGCGACGTCCTCGGGATCGGAGACACACCGGAACGAGTTCGGCTTGCGGTCCAGGCGCACGAACGTGCCTTTGTCGACGAGCAGATCGGTCAGGCGATCCCATTCGGCGCCGGACCCGTCACACCAGACCACCTCTCGCGGTGAGGTCAGGTCCTCGACCTCGGCCACCCAGGCCGCGATGTCGGCACGAAGCGCGCCGAGACGAATCGGGTCGGAGTCGATATGGGTTGTCACTGTGTTCTCCTGACATGTGTTCGGTGCGCGGTACGCACCTGTCCGAGCGGGATAGACGGGAAATTCGATCAGTGCAGATGGGTGCTGTATGGAGGGGCGTGGCCGAGAGATTTGGTGACCTGCCTGGCGATGGAGGAGAGCAGCATCCGCTCGTCCGCGGACGGGAGAGTGCACCCCACAGGGGTGATCAACGCCAGTGAGCGCGCGCAGGCAGCGATCATCTCGGCGGTCAGAACCGTGACGCCATGGCCGCAGAGGACACCGAGCAATCCGGGAAGAACGACCGCGCCGTGATCGAAAGTGTCACCAGGCATGCTCACCACTTGCCGCGCGGGCACCGAATCGCCCACGCAGCCATCGAGATCGACGAGAACATCGTTGTGTTCCATCAGTCGGCGCAGCGGAAACTGGTGCGCATCACTGGCACGCCAGCCGCTGATACCGGCGACACCGGACATCAACAACGTCGGCCCGAGCATCGGAGCTCGATGGGCCCCGGTGATCACCACTTGCCCTACCCGCGGCCCCACGACGAGGTTCCGCAGCGCCGAAATCGTCATCGCGGTCAATGTTGCTGTCACGACGTCGATCTCGGTGACGACCAGCGGGCCGCCACGCTCGGCGACCCCGTGCTGCACGGCTGTGGCAGCATTCGCGTCCAGTCCGACGACGAAGGCAGCGGAGATCCGCGGTTGCAGGCTCAGTACACGGGCGATCACGGTGTTGACGTCCGCCGTCGCCAAGGGCAACCGAACTGCGTGCAGTGCAGTCCGGTCGCAGATCATGGCGGCGTAGTCCTCCATCGCCTCCCACGGTGACCGCGTCCTGACCGCGGCGCGATGCGATCGGGCCGCCGCAACTCCCACCACCGCGACATCGACGCGGCTCAAGACTGCACTGTCCGGATGGACGTCGTTGATCGTCACCGCCCGCCACCTCTTTCGAATCGATCAGCCGGTTGTCCGGTTACCAGTTCTACAATGTACGTACTTTAGCAATTTCGCAACTAGTGGATAAGTGCAGGAACTAGTCCTGCATGATGTGTGCCCTACCGTGCCTTACCGGCCAGAGCGGGCGGCTCCGGAATCTCCTCGACCAGCATTTCGGCCTGGCCGGCGACCATCCCGGTCAAGATGGCGCGCGCCGTGGTCAACAAATCGGCGACACGCGGCGACGTCAGAGCGTACGAGACGGACAACCCTTCCCGCCGCGCAGTCACCAGACCTGCTCGACGCAGAATGGACAGTTGCTGCGACAGATTGGCCGGCTCGATCCCTACCTCGGGAAGCATCTCCGAGACGGCATGCTCACGCTCGCTCAAGAGCTCGAGGACGCGAATACGTGCGGGGTGTCCCAGCGTCTTGAAGAAATCGGCCTTCATCTGATAAAGCGGCTGGCGCGAGTTCACAACCACGACGCCTCCTGTCACTCGAGTCGGATCGTCGGCATGCGCGTAGGTGTGGCGCGCCGCTGTCCTGCCCCTGCGAATCGAGCGCAGAAGCTCCCACCGGTTGTGGTACTTGCGAATCTTAGCAATTTGCGTGGGTATTCGTCGGCGCAGAGCGGGAAGTGTCGGCCATGGCGAAGATTCAAAGCGCAACATGTTTCAGAATTGGGCGTCAGTGATTTGAAACATGTTGTGGTATAGCTTTATTCGTCGCCCTGAAAAGGACAAACACGTTCTAATAATTTTTGCTACTCGAGGAGGTACGACAACACATGGGAAATCCTGTGATCGTGGAAGCGGTACGCACTCCCATCGGAAAGCGCGGAGGATGGCTCTCGGGTCTGCACGCCGCCGAACTGCTGGGAGCCGCTCAACGAGGGCTACTCGATCGTGCGGGACTCGATCCGATGCTCGTCGAACAAGTCATCGGGGGGTGCGTCACGCAGGCTGGCGAACAGTCCAACAACGTGACGCGGACCGCATGGCTGCATGCCGGTCTTCCCTGGCAGACCGGGTGTACCACCATCGACTGCCAATGCGGTTCCGCCCAACAGTCGACCCATCTGATCGCCGGTCTGATCGCCACCGATGCGCTCGACGTCGGGATCGGCTGTGGCGTCGAAGCGATGAGCCGGGTGCCCCTCGGCGCCAATGTCGGTGTGCATGCCGGACCTCGTCGTCCTGCCTCCTGGAACATCGACATGCCCGATCAATTCGAGGCCGCCGAACGCATCGCCCGTCGTCGCAATCTGACCCGGGCCGACATCGAAGCCTTCGGTGTGCACTCGCAGGTGAAAGCGCACCGCGCGTGGGCGGAGCACCGTTTCGACACCGAAGTGCTGCCCGTCACAGCACTGGTCCCCTCATCCGGCTCGGAACCTACCTACGCGCTGGTCGAGAAAGATCAGGGTCTGCGAGAGACCACTGCGGAGGCACTTGCTGCGCTCGCCCCGATCATCGCCGGCGGAATTCACACCGCGGGAACCTCGTCGCAGATTTCCGACGGCGCAGCTGCGGTCCTGCTGATGGACCACACCCGCGCCGAGCAACTGGGCCTGAGGCCGCGTGCCCGAATCGTCGCGCAATGCCTCGTCGGCGCCGAACCCGAATTCCACCTCGACGGACCGGTACAGGCAACCAGTCGGGTGCTCGACAAGGCAGGAATGAATATCGGTGATCTGGACTTGTTCGAGATCAACGAGGCATTCGCCTCCGTCGTCCTGTCCTGGGCCAGCGTGCATGACCCGGACATGGACACGGTGAACGTCAACGGCGGTGCGATCGCCCTCGGGCATCCCGTGGGGAGTTCCGGAGCCCGACTGATGGCCACCGCGCTGCACGAACTCGAACGACGCGACGCCTCAACAGCATTGATCACCATGTGCAACGGAGGAGCGCTCGCCACCGCCACGATCATCGAACGCATCTGAGAGCGGGGTCGGTCGAGTTGACGCTTGGGTGAACCGACCGACCCCACTGTCAGCGACTCCCACTGTCAGCGAAGAAGCGAACACCGGAGAACAGGCGTCATCCCAAGCGCTCGATGATCGTCACGTTCGCCGTCCCGCCACCTTCACAGATCGTTTGCAAGCCGAAGCGCCCGCCTGTGCGTTCGAGTTCGTTGAGCATCGAGGCGAACAATTTCGTTCCGGTAGCGCCGAGCGGGTGCCCGAGGGCGATCGCACCGCCGTTGACATTCACCCGGGCCGGATCGGCGCCGGTTTCCTTGATCCACGCCAGCACCACCGGCGCGAAAGCCTCGTTGATCTCTACCACGTCGATGTCGTCGATACTCAAACCGCACTTGCCCAGCGCGTACTTCGTGGCCGGTATCGGCGCGCTGAGCATGAAGATGGGATCCGCGCCCCGCGCGCTCAGATGATGAATGCGTGCTCGCGGAGTCAAGCAATGACGGGCCACCGCCGCCGCCGACGCCACGAGAACCGCGCTCGCTCCGTCACAGATCTGGCTCGCCGAGGCCGCGGTGACAACGCCGCCCGGCAACAACGTCGGAAGAGCCGCCATCTTCTCGAGACTGGTCTCTCGCGGGCATTCGTCGACCCGAAAATCGCCCACCGGCACGATTTCGTTCTCGAACCGCCCGTTCTCGATCGCCGATCGAGCCCGGGCATGGCTCTGCAACGCCCACTGTTCCATCTCGATCCGACTGATCTGCCAGTTCCGAGCAATCAACTCCGCGCCGCGAAACTGGGAAACCTCCTGATCGCCGTACATCCGGCGCCACCCGATCGACCCGTGAAACGGTGTCTCGAAGCCGAACTGCTGCCCCACCGTCATCGCCGAGGCGATCGGTATCGCGCTCATGTTCTGCACTCCACCTGCAACAACGAGATCCGCCGTACCGCTCATCACTGCCTGAGCGGCGAAGTGCACCGCCTGCTGACTCGAACCACATTGGCGATCGACAGTCACCCCCGGCACCTCCACCGGAAGCCCCGCCGCCAACCAGGACGTGCGCGCGATATTGCCCGCCTGCGGCCCGATGGCATCGACACACCCGAAAACGACGTCGTCGACGCCGTGCGGGTCGATCTCGGTGCGTTCGAGCAGATGAGTGAGAACGCTCGCCCCCAGATCTGCCGGGTGGTTGGCAGAGAGCGAGCCCCCCTTTTTTCCGATTGCAGTGCGCACCGCATCGATGATGTATGCCTCGGACATCGAGAACTCCTCCAGCCTGGCCCGCGCGGCTACGACTTCGAGCACTGACGCGAGACGTCGTCGCACAGCGACGAAACCCTTCATGTACCAAGCAGATGCTTGGTACATGAAGGGTAGTACCGCACGCAATCGACGCGAGCAGGCACCCACAAAAACCGCTCACCCCAGCAGGTTTCGGCTCTTCACAAGGTGATGGGCGTATTCTCTGCATCATCGACTGCGTGGCCCGCGATGCAGTCGAACACGTTCACGACCCGCTATCGACCCCGGCCCGTACTCCGAGGGCGACATCAGAAAGAGCCCAGCAGTGACGCATGAGCCTCCCACCGATCCTGTGAGTGCGAGTCCCTTTCTGCACTCTCCGGCGGACATGGCGATGAACCTCTACGTCGGCTTCCTCGACTCCTTCGCCGTCTTCCTCATCGGCGGGATCTTCATCTCGTCGGGCAACGCCGCTATCACCCCCATCGACACATGGACGATCAACATCCCCGTCCTGGCCGGCACCATCGCCAGTGCCCTGATCGGATTCGTTCTCGGCGTCGTGATCGCAACACTCCTCACACCACATCGCGGGCGAGTTTTTCTGACAGCGACTCTTCTCCTGGCCGGCGCCGGATTGACGATGCTGTTCATGCCCGGACCTGTCGTCGTGGCGTTCCCCGTCACGCTCGCCGTCGGCGCTGTCAACGTACTTCTCGGTGCGCGCGGGCAACTCGCGGACACCACCCACGAGGTGACCCAGAAATTGTTGTCTCACAATACAATCCAACCCACCGGGCGAAGGGTCCAAAGCTCGGCCGGGTTCATCGGCGGGGTGGCGATGGGAGCGCTCAGCTATCGGCTCCTTGCCGAGGCAAGTCTGTGGTTGGCGCTGGCCGGTTCGATAGCCATGATGGCACTGACCCACCGGAGGCCACCAGAAAACACGGCGACCACCAACATGTGACCACTCGCTGCGAGCGACCCTGCAGGCGAAAATCCGCAAGCCGCAGAATCTCGCCAACAGGGTCTACACGTCCCCGTCACAGTCCAGGAAACGAGAACGTGACTCGGCCGACCCTACGCCTGACCGGAACCCGACACGTTCACCGGCAGGCTATCTACCCTGGTGGCGAAGCCGGACAGTGAAGTGGAGAGCAAAAGCTGGAGGGTGTCGCCGGGACCGGTGTCAGCGCCGTCTCGATAGACGGCGTCCGCCATGCTCTTCCGTGGAAACAAGACGGTCGGACCCACAATCTTCGCCATCGTTCGGGACGCGAATACGCTGTCCCCCAATACAAGTAGAGCAAAGCTGGGCGTCTCACCGCAGCCTGTGTCGCTTATCGGGGCCATGAGGTTCGCTCTGACCATGAGCTTGTGCAGTCCGGACTCAAGATTGACGTATCGGAGCCTGAACCGATGTGCACTGCTCGAATGGAACGACCGAGCGCCTAACCGAAACGTGTCTATTCCCACCCGAACGCGCAGTGTCCAAAAATTCTGTGATGGGACCTCAGATATCTAACAGAAACCCTGGAATAGTGCAGACATCGAATACCTACCGTGCACCGGTTTTCACTGGCGGTAGCCTGCGGCACCCATCCTTTCGAGGGCTGCGCGACGACAAGACCGCTGATGAGGTCGACCTCCCCGGTCGTCACTGATCTGGATCAGGAACGTATTCGAGGAGGCTTTCAGATGATCGCAGGTGGTTGGATCTGGTGGCTTCCATTGCCGTGGGAATGGCGGATAGCTCTCTCCGAGGTGACTCCGTGCGAGTTCGGAGGCACGCAGTGTTACTGAAGCCCTGGTAGATATGACGAAACCGCCGGAACCTGAAGGTGTCCAGCGGCTTCACAGGGTCGGTGCCCGTCTTGCGCCTCTCGGCAAGTGGCCGCTCGAAGCGGCATTTCTGGGGTGGTACCCGGGGCAAAGAACCGAACACCGACAGCCTTTACAACGAACCTCTGTGCAAAGATATTCCGGTGCGGCCTGCATCGAGATCAGTCGTCACTGCCGGCAACGAAGGTCGACGTCGACAAGAATTCGGGGGTGACTTGCACGCCGGTGTAGTTCGCTGCCATCGCAGCGAAGTCACCGGAAAGCCAGTGCCGGCGGTGCTCGCCACACTGGCATATGAATTCATTTTCTGGGGGCGACGCCGATGGCTGTCAGGATCTTGTCCAAGATCGACGTCGTAGAGACCTCCCCGTCGATCCACCTATCTAGTTGAGCTTTCTCGGGCACGTCGGAGTCGTCGTTGTTCAGCTGGTTTGAGTTGTCACCGTTGTTCGACATCTTCGGCACCCATCCCCGTCATTCGTTTGATCAATGAACCGAACAGTCTAACCTTCGCACCTAGCAGTTAGGGTGCATGAACTGCGACGATTCCCTCATTTCCGGGTGATGATCGTCCGAAGTACGAAGCGGAAGACAATAGCGGTGCCAGCTCCGACCGCGAGACCGGCCACCACGTCGGCCAGGAGAACCCCGACGGTGACACCGAGGACCGTTGCGGCCACGATCGCCAACGCGACATCCGTGGGCGCCGGCCGAGGGCTGGTGATCGCACTTCCCCTTCCGAGACAGTCGACGACGTACTCGCAGAGATCATCACACGCCGTTGGAAGCGGAAGTCGGACCCACGCTGTTCAATGGGACAGGAACCGGTTACGAGGAGGTCAGGCCATGTGTGGGCGCTACGCAAGCAAAAGCTCGAGCAAGGAATTGCAGTCGTTTTTCGACACGATGCAGACTGTCGGCGACGAACTGTCCCCGTCCTACAACGTCGCCCCCACCCAACCTGTCCGTGTGATCTCGAACGACCCCCACACGAGGAACCCGACGCCGAGTCCCAGCGCCAGCTCAGAACTGCCAAATGGGGTTTGCTGCCTGCCTGGGCCAAGGATCGGAAGATGGCGTCCAAACTCATCAACGCCCGCAGTGACCGTCACGGAGAAGCCGTCATTCAGGAGTAGTGCATCCAAACGGCGGGCCATCGTTCCTGCGAACGGTTACTACGAATGGATGAAAAGTGAAGAGGGAAAGAAGATTCCGTATTTTCTTCACGGAGAGGGCGACGTGATCGCGATGGCTGGACTCTACGAGTTGTGGCCCGATCCTGAACTGCCCGAGGATGATCCGAGCAAGTGGGTATGGACCTGTACTGTCTTGACTCGGCCAGCTACGGATTCCACGGGACACATACACGACAGATCGCCGCTGATCCTGCCCGAATCGTTCTGGGAACACTGGCTCGACCCGACACTCACCGACAAAGGCGAGGTCCAGGCGATGATCAATTCCGTTCCGGAGCCGCATCTCGAACCGTACGAAGTCTCGACTGCGGTCAATAGTCGGAGGAACAACGACCCGAGCTTGCTCGAACCGGTCCACTGACTGACGCCGTGGGCCTTCGCGCTCGACGAGAGGTCAGGATTCCCGCAGCGTCACGCGGGCGAGCATCTGTTCCATCTGCGGCCATCCGAGGGCGAGGTTCGATCCGGTCATCTGGATGCGTGTGTTCCATTCCGGAGCGAAGGCATCGAACATGATCCGGGCAGCGGGAGCGAGTACGTCCCGCTCGATGGTGTCAACGGTGTTGGCATCCCAACGCAGCTCCCCGTCGACGGAATCGGGTTCGCCGAATACCGACGTCAGACGCTCTGGCACATAGCCCAGAGCCGCTAGTTCCGGCGCAGTGTAAAAATCCTTGCTCATTTCTTCCTCCGAATCGCCGATCGACCCTGCACTTCATCGTGCCGCAACACCGCGGGCCTCACGGACGCGTGAAGTGGCCGGGAGAGGGGTGTGTGACCCCGTGGGTCGGATCCGGGCAGGTGTGGTTCTCTGACGCTGACAGATGCACTGCGCCGGAAGGCGAGACGACTCCAGGAGCGGCTATGTTGGCGATGGAAACAATGTGCGAGAGGTGCCGCACCTGCCTCGACAACGCCTCCGCCGCAACAATATGCAGCTATGAATGCACCTTCTGCGTCGACTGTTCGGCGGCGATGGACAACGAGTGCCCGAACTGTGGCGGCGAGTTGACCGCGCGTCCTGCTCGCGTCGCGCAAGCACCGGCGATTCGTCGGGGATGGGGCAGGTCGAATCGGTAGCTACTTCGCCCGACGCAAGCCTTCCGGAGTCCGCGAGCTCTCCGATGCCGAGCGGGATCTGATTTCGCAGATCAAGGACACCGACGGGGAAAGGTTGGCAGCGATCGAGGTGCGTCACATGCGTCCCGACTGCACACCGCGAGAAGCTCTTATCACCGTTCTTGCACTTCGCGGGGAAGACGTTCCGAACCCCTGCGGCCACATTCTCGACGAGAACGCAGGTCGCGCCGACGGGAAACCGCAGACGCTGTGACCGACGAGCACACCATGCCCGCACGCTCCAGATTCCGCGCAGCCGGGGACTGGGCAGCAGCGCGTCTGCGGAAACGAGCCGAGTGGGCTGCCGTCGCGGCGCAGCGCCGAGCCGCCCATGACCTGGCTTACGAACAGTGGGCCGCCGGCGCGTTGGCCCCGTACCGGATCACCCGCGCACTCGACGCCGCCGAGCTGTACGGCCCCGACGTCGACATTGCATGCGGGGCGCAGGAGCAGGCATGTGGCGATTGGGAGGCCGGCACCCGCTACCGCTCGTTCGGGCAGCTTCTCGCCCTGGCCGCGCTGACTTACCAATCCCCGGACTCGTTCATCGCACGCGACGGCGACGAGGACCTCGACCTCTTCGGACACCACGATGTGGTGCCACATCAGCAAAGCCGAGCAGCCGCGTTGGCGGCCCCCGATCACCGAATTTACCGCCGCGGCCGTCGAAGAATGTTCTGGCACCAACGATTACCGCGCCACCCACCTGTTCTGACATGCCCACAGGAAACGGAGGCAGACGCGTCCCGGCGCGGCCCGGTTCTCAGCTGCTCGGCAACAGCCCGTACGCCTCGTCGGTGACCGGCGCGAGCCATTCGTTGCTGACATCTTGGCTCGGGGGTGATGAGGGCGAGGTGGGAGAACCACGCGGCGGCCTTCGCGCCGTGCCACCCAGCTCGAATCCGAGTCTGGCCTCGATGCCGCCGCCGTCGGATCCGCAGGCCAGGCCGGAGCAGCGCAGCGCCGGTCGGGCCGGTCCCGCGCCGGTCAGCACGAACGTAGACATCACGCACTGCTGTCCCGGCCTAGCGAATTCTCGCGCCCGAGAGCGTCGATGACGAGGTCGCGCACCGCGAGGACCGGCGGCTCGACCTCGGTTGTTCGCCACGTGAGGAACAGTTCCACGGGCCGCGCCTCGATTCCGTCGATCTCGCGCAGTTCGACGCCGCGCACTTCCATGGCGGTCGCCGCGGCCGGCACGAGCGCGATTCCCAACCCTGCCTTGACCAACGCGAGGATCGTGTGGACCTGGCTGATGTGCTGCACGTAACGGGGTGCGATGTGCGCATCTAGGAATGTGCTGACCAGCAGCTCGTAGAAGTAGCGGGCTTCGGCGGGGGAGTACATGACCAGCGCCTCGCCGTCGAGGTCGGTGATGGTGGGATTTCGGGAACTGTCGGCGAGCCGATGGTCTACCGGAACTGCCAGCATCAGGGGTTCGCGTTGCAGCAGGCGGGTTTCAAATGCACCGGCGGGCACAGGTGGGCGCAGCAATCCGAGATCCAATGCGCCGGAGCGTAGTTCTTCGACCTGGGTTCCCGACACCCGTTCGCGCAGAACGAGGTCGATTCCCGGCAGCCGAGCGCGGGTGGCTTCGACGATCGAGTCGAGCACCGAATGGGCCGCCGATCCGGTGAATCCGAGCTTTACCGTGCCCGTCTCGCCGGTGGGTACACGCCGGGCCGACAGCGCGGCCTGATCCGACATTCCGAGGATCTTGCGTGCGTCCCCGAGAAAGGCACGACCGGCTGGTGTGAGCTCCACGCCCCGCCCGGTCCGATCGATCAACTCCACGCCGAGCTCTTTCTCGAGGGCCTGTATTCGGCGCGACAACGGTGGCTGCGTGATCGACAGCCGCTCGGCGGCGTGGCCGTAATGCAACGTCTCGGCGACTGCAATGAAGCTCTCGAGTTGATTCAGCGTAAACATGATGCAAATTATGCATCGGTGGATACAAAATTGGAGTTGGACCGGCATTGAAAACGCTCGTACTGTGACTTCAGTCGCAATCCCTAGTTGAGGAGAACCTCTTGACAACATTTGCCCCAGACCATCTTGCCGGACACCTCGGATCTGGACTGCTGTCGTTCCCGGTTTCGCACTTCACCGAAAATCTCACGCTGGACGAGTCCTCTTACAGGGACAACATCGCGCGGCTGGCCGACTACGAGGTGGCTGGACTCTTCGCGGCAGGTGGAACAGGCGAGTTCTTCTCGCTCACCGGATCGGAGATCAGCACGTTGGTCCGTGCTGCTGTGGCCGGAGCGCCGGAGGGAACTCCGGTGCTCGCGCCGGCAGGCCTGGGAACCAAGCAAGCCATCGAGATGGCCCGGGATGCGCAGGCGGCCGGGGCCGATGGCCTTCTTCTCTTTCCTCCGTACCTGACCGAGGCGTCATCTGACGGGCTGCGCGACTATGTGAAGGCAGTCTGCGACAGCACCGATCTCGGCGTTGTGGTCTACAACCGGGCCAACGCTGTCTACCGAGCAGAAGCCCTGGCCGCGGTCGCAGAGACCTGCCCGAACTTCATCGGGTTCAAGGACGGGGTGGGCGATCTGGAAGCAATCACCCGTATCCACGGTGCGCTCGGTGATCGACTGGTCTACATCGGTGGCCTGCCGACCGCGGAACTGTTCGCGCTGCCCTATCTCGAGTTGGGGGTGAGCACTTACAGCTCGGCCATCTTCAACTTCCTCCCCGAGTTCGCGCTCGCCTTCTACCGCGCCGTCCGCGCCAAGGACAGAGCAACGGTGCGCACTCTGCTCGACGAGGTCGTGCTTCCCTACACCGACATCCGCGACCGCAAGCAGGGATATGCGGTCAGCATCGTGAAGGCCGGGATGCGCCTCACCGGTCACTCTGCTGGTCCGGTCCGTCCCCCGCTGACCGATCTGACGGAGGCCGAGGACGCACTGCTCGCAGACATCATCAACGCCGCTCACCGCCTGACACCGGCCCTGACGGCTCCCGTCGGATCGTAGAAAGGAGCAAGCATGACGAGGACCGCACGCACCGTCGATGGCCGGAGCACCGAAGATGGGCAGGCGTCGACCGGTAACGTACCTCTCGGTCGGATGCTGATCGGTGGCCGTCAGGTCATCGGTGAGGGGGAGGCCCTACATTCGAGCGACCCGGTCACCGGTAAAGACCTGGAGCCCGCATACCACTCGGCATCTGCTGCTCAGGTGGCGTACGCGTGTGCCTTGGCTGCCGACGCGTACACCGTCTATCGAGATCTCGCCGCGGAGCAGCGCGCGATCTTTCTCGAGTGCATAGCCGATGAACTCGACCAAGCGCGTGACGAACTGGTCGACCGCGCTCACACCGAAACTGCACTTGCCCGGCCGCGCCTCGAGAGTGAGGTCGGCCGTACCAGCGGTCAGTTGCGTCTGTTCGCCACGGAGCTGCGCACAGGCCTGTGGCAGGGGGCGCGTGTCGACCCCGCGATCCCGGAGCGCGCCCCGGTCCCTCGCCCGGACATCCGTCAGCGAAGGATCGGCGTCGGTCCGGTCGCCGTATTCGGTGCAAGCAACTTCCCGTTGGCCTTCTCCACTGCCGGCGGTGACACGGCATCCGCGCTTGCCGCAGGCTGTCCGGTCATCGTGAAGGCGCACCCGGCTCATCTCGGCACAGCCGAGATCGCCGGACGGGCCGTCGCGAGGGCAGCCGCGGCCACGTCGATGCCACGTGGCGTGTTCGCGCAGTTGGTCGGTGGGATCGACGTGGGGCAGAGCCTCGTCGGCGATCCACGCATCTGCGCAGTAGGTTTCACCGGTTCACGGCACGGAGGCCTGGCGCTGGCCGCGACCGCTGCGTCCCGCCGAAGACCGATCCCTGTCTACGCGGAGATGAGCAGTATCAATCCCGTCGTCATCATGCCGGACGCGCTGAGAACCCATGGTGCGCGCCTTGCATCCGAGTTCGCCGCCTCACTTACCCTGGGCGCCGGACAGTTCTGCACCAACCCGGGACTCGTCCTTGCCCTCGACGGCCCCGGCTTCGACGAATTCGTCGACACCGCATGCGAAGTCATCAACGGTTCGTCCGGTGCCACGATGCTCACCACCGGGATTGCCAACACCTATCGGGCCGGCGGCGGCGAACTCGCAGCGCACGACGGCGTGACCGAACTGGCCGTAGGCAGCGCGCCCGACACCGCGGCCGGTGCCGCTGCCAGACTTCTGCGCGTGGACGCCGCGGATTTCGTCGCGAACCCCGAATTGCAGGCCGAGGTCTTCGGCGCGACGTCACTCCTGGTGGTGTGCGCCGACCTCGACGAACTGCGCTCGACGTTGCAGTCGCTGGAAGGGCAATTGACGGCGACCGTTCACGCAGAGCCCGGCGATCACGAAGCGGTCGCCACCTTGCTTCCTACGCTGGAGAACCTGGTCGGCCGTATCGTTTTCAACGGCTGGCCCACCGGCGTCGAGGTCGGCCACGCCATGGTCCACGGTGGTCCTTTCCCTGCTACCACCGACGCCCGCACCACCTCTGTCGGCAGCGCCGCCATCGAGAGGTTTCTCCGCCCGGTCGCGTACCAGGACATGCCCGGCGACCTGCTGCCCCTCGACCTCGCCGATCCGGCACCGGACGGTGTTCGTCGCCGCGTCAACGGGATGCTCACAGACCCCGCCCCTTCAGGCAAGGAACAACAGCCATGACCGTTCCCGAACTCAAGTCCAGGCACGGCGCCACTCCCGTCGTCGCGGCGCCGAGCGAGCAGGCACACGCCACCCGACGACCCCTGGTGCGCCGCGACTCGTTGGTTAGCGCCGCCAAGGCCGTCGTCGGAATCGTTGGGCTCCTCGCTCTCTGGCAGATCGCAGTGTGGGTGTTCCGTCCCGCCGAGTACATTCTCGTCGGACCCCTCGCGGCCTTCGACGAGTTGTTCACGCGACCGGAATACTTTGCCTCCAACGCCTGGGTCACTATCGGTGAAGCACTCGCCGGATTCGTAGGCGGTACTCTGCTCGGTGTGCTCTGCGGCGCACTACTGCACTATTGGCCGACTCTGCGCACCTTTCTCTACCCCGCGCTGGTCGCTATCGATACGATCCCGAAAGTGGCTCTGGCCCCGCTGTTCATCGTATGGTTCGGATTCGGTTTCGAGTCGAAGGCCTTCGTAGCCATGGCAATCGCGTTCTTTCCATTGGTCATCAACACCTTCGACGGACTGGGTTCGGTGCCGCACGAGCTCAAGGAACTGGCCCGGATCAACAAGGCATCGACGTGGAAGCGGCTCTCCAAGATCGAGTTCATCTATGCCCTTCCATCCATCTTCTCCGGAGCCAAGATTTCGATCTCACTCGCCGTCGGCGGTGCCGTAGTCGGCGAGTTCATCGCTGGATCGAAGGGACTCGGCTACGTGATCATGCTCGCCAACAGCCAGGTCGACCTGGCGTCGATGTTCGCCGCCTTCCTCGTCCTCGCCGCGATCGCACTCGTGCTGTTCTTCATCGTCGACTTCGCCGGCAAGAAGCTCATGCCGTGGAAGTCGCACGCGAAGTGACCCGGGAGACTGTCATGAAACGAACAAAGAGGTGGAGCCTTGCACTCGCGGTGGCGCTCGTACTCCCGATCACCGCGGCGTGTGGGTCGTCGAACTCCGAGAACGCGATGACCGTCATGGTCGACGTCGGTTATCTGCCGAAGCACGCCCCGTTCTTCGCCGGCGTGGACCGGGGATTCTTCGCAGAGGAGGGACTCGATGTGACAATCATGCCGGGTTCCGGCTCCGGCAACACCGTTACGGCCGTGGACACCGGGAAGGTCGATGCCGGTTGGGCCGACTTCGGCGTCACCGTACTCAGTCAGGGTCGCGGCGCGGCCGTCAAACAGGTCAATCTGCTACAGGCCCGGTCCGCATACGCCGTCGTGGGTATGTCGGACGGGTCGATCCAGGGCTGGGACGATCTCAAAGGCAAGACCGTGGCCACCGAGGGAGCCGGTGCGATGACGGCGATGTGGCCGTACGCGCTGAGCCGGCTCGGCCTGTCCGACAGCGATGTCAAGGTCGTTCACGCGGCCAGCAGCGCCAAGCTTCCCGGGCTGCTCGCCGGGCAGTGGGATGCCAACCTGGCCCTGTCGGTGTCGGACGGGCCGGCGATCCACGCGATCGGCAAGGAACCGGTGATTCTGAACTGGTCGGACATCGGTATCGACGTCTACGGCAACGGCATCGTGTTCTCCGACAAGCAGCTGGCCGAAAAGCCGGAACGCGTCAAGCGATTCAACCGGGCAATACAGCGGGCTTACCTGTGGTCGTGCGAGAACCCGCAGGAGGCAGCCGAATCATTCCACAAGAACGTGCAGGGATACGAGACCGAGACCGTGGTCCTTGCGCTCGCCGAGCAGTGCGGCCTGAACTGGCGCCTCGGCCGGGAGAACGAAGCTTTCGGGCTCATGACCGACGAGGGCGTTCAGGAGATGATCGACGTGGCAAGCAAATTCTTGGGCCTCGATCCATCTGTGGAGATGACTCCCGAGCGGGTGTACAGCAACGACTACCTCAGCGGGGTGCCGTCCGACAACATTCAGGCACCCAGCGTGCCCTGAACCCACCGACGAAACAGGCCAATCATGAACAGCCACAACGCTATTTCCGTCAACAATGTCGGCGTGACCTTTCGCTCCCGCGACGGGGACACCAACCCCGTCCTGAAAGGCGTGAACTTCGACGTCGAACATGGACAGTTCGTGTCGATCGTCGGCCAATCCGGCAGCGGCAAGACAACACTGCTCAAGACGATTTCGGGACTGCAACCGCCCACCGAGGGGGAGGTCCTCATCAAGGGCAGCCCCATCGCCCAGGGGGTCGAGGAGATCGGAATGGTCTTCCAAGGCCCGGTCCTGCTTCCGTGGCGGAACAACCTCGACAATGTGCTGCTGCCATTGGAGTTCCGTGGCACGCGAGACAAGAAGGCCGTGGCGTACGCCAAAGAGTTGCTCGCGATGGTCGGGCTCGAGGGCAAGGCGAAGCGCTACTCCTACGAGCTGTCCGGAGGTATGCAGCAACGCGTCGCCATCTGCCGCGCACTGGTCTCCGATCCGGAACTGCTCCTCATGGACGAGCCGTTCGGCGCACTCGACGCCATGACTCGCGACAGTATGAACTTCGAGATCCAGAGGATCTGGCAGCAGGCCGGCTGCAGCGTCCTGTTCGTCACCCACAGCATCTCCGAAGCCGTATGGCTGGGTGACCGCGTGATCGTGGTGGGAGGGCGACCCGGGCATATCGTCGCCGACATCACCATCGACATTCCTCGCCCACGCGCCAAGGAGCACCGGTACTCACCCGAATTCGCCGAATACGTCAGCGAAGTCGAGTCACACATCGGGGTCACGGCCGGGATCAGCTGACCGCCGGCGCACATCGACCCATCCCCCCATATCGACGAAAGGACCGCAATGTTGCGCCTCTCCGCAGACCAGTCCGCCCTCGCGACCGAGTACGGCCTCTACCCGCAGCAGAGTTTGTTGTTCTCCGCCATCCGACGCGACTCCCATCCGCTGGTCTCGCCGTTGATCGCATCGCATGACGGATCCGACCCGGTGCTGCTGGTACGTCAGCAAGAACAGGGCAACGTGCTCTCCGCCGGCGTGCCTGCCGAGCGCATCCGCTTCTACGCACCCTGGGTCACCCTCGATCCGCGTCCCGTGGCCGATGTCGAAGTCGCCTCCTCGTTGACGGCGCTGGTGTCCGACCTCAGTGACGATGGAGCCGTGACCCTAGCCGCAGATGTGGTCTACGCCCACCAGCTCGCCCTGTCGACGACGTTGTCGGTCACCACCGAGAAGGCCGCTTCACAGCCTGTGCGTGTCCGCCGGATCCCGGTCGCCGAGATCGTCGACCGCTTCGTCGGATGGCGTCGGCACGGCGCCGAGGTGGCCACGAAGCTGATCTCCGGGATCGAGCACCTGAAGGGGCTCGAGGCCGAGTTCGGGGCACCCGACACCCGGTTCGCGCGACTGGGCACCATCGCCGCAGAGAACCGGCTCGACGCGATGCTCGTCACCGCGCCGCCGAACTTCTCCGAGATCACAGGCCGCGCATCTACGGAACAAGCTTTCGCGCTGTGGATTCCGGGCGCCGAACACGTTCTTATCATCACCCCCGCCGACGCCGACGCCGACCACCACGGCACCCCGGTGGGGGAGCATTCCTCTTTGGGTGAGGCGGTCGCTGAGCTCGCACTCGGTCCCCGTGTCGGTGTGGAAGAGGAGTTCATCTCGGTCGGCACTGCCCGAGAGTTCACCGATCGGGGTCTCGAGCTCGTACCGTCGTCGATGGAACTCGGCCACTGGCGCGATGTTCGCGACAACGAGGACCTGCCGTTTCAGGTGATCGCAGCGCGCGCCAGTGTCCACGCCATCGAAGATGCCCTAGAATGGGCGTCGAAAGAAATCGAGTCGGGAGCGGAATTCACCGAGCGCGACATCTATGCCCGGTATCTCGAATTTCTCGCGAAGTTCTTGAGTGACAAAGAGATTCCGTTCGAGGTGAAGCCCTACTTCACCAATCTGCACTCGTCCAACCGCATGCTCTTCCCCGGCCCGCCGGTCGATTATCCGATCAGCGACGAGACTACGTGCATCCAGCTCGATGCCGGTGTTGCGGTATCCGTCGACGGCGTCGTGGTGGCCACCTCGGACATGGCGCGTTCGCTTCCGCGGACTGCTGCGGCCATGGAAGCCTACGAGTTTTTCTTCACCGTCGTACGGGAAGGCATCATCGGGCAGCTACGTCCGGGAGTCGTCTGCGAGGACGTCCACGAGGGCACTATGCGGTTCCTGGCCCCGCACCTGCGCCGCATGATCGAAATCGGGATGCTCGGTGAGCACACCGATTTCGACACGATCTACCGCCGTCGCAACGTCGGACACTTGATGGGTAAGCAGGAGTCGTTCGCCAACGAGCTTCGCCCGGGATACAAGCATGCCCTCGATATCGGGTCCTTCGGGGCAGCGGAGATCCCTTGGCGCTACAACGACGCCGCGATCGGCACGGAGGACCTCTGGTACATCGGCGCCGACCGTACCTACATCCTCTCCCAGCGTTGAGGAGGCAGAAACCGATGACCGACATCAACATCGAGAGTCCACACGCCCGGCTGGCCCGTCGCAATCTCGTTCTGCCGAAACCAGGCGCACCCGCCTACTCCTACGAGGCATTCACCCGGCACCGCGACACCCTTTACCTGTCCGGCCAGATATCGCGGGCTGCGGACAGCCGCGTCCTCAGTGGCCGGGTCGGCGTCGATGCCGGCGTCGACGAGGCAGCGGCAGCCGCCGAGATCGCCGCACTGAACCTGCTGGCCCGCCTGGACCAAGCGGTAGGACTCGATCGCGTACGCCAGTTACTGAAACTCAACGTGTGGGTCGCCAGTGGCGTCGACTTCACCGATCAACCGGCCGTCGCCGAGGCCGCGTCGACAATTCTGCGCGATGTCCTCGGCGACGCCGGGAGACATGCTCGGACCGCGCTGCCTGCGCATGTCCTGCCCAAGAACGCTTTGGTCGAACTCGACGCCGTGGTCGCCGTCGAGGAATGACCCGGAGATCGTCCGTTGCAGCTGACCGGACGAGCCCGAGCGCCGGCATCGTCGACCCTGCTGGGGGCATACGATGTCGGCGCTTTTCTCCGGTCCAGCACATGTCTGCCTACCATCGACCACATCGAACACCGTCTGGACGTGCCGGGGCTGTTACGTTGACTCGACCGCTGTACTATTCGACTTCCTCTTTCGGACTGTCCTGTTTGACGATCCGTCGGTTCGCGCGGTGATCGCAACACCACTGATCAGAGGTGCTGCGCATGGACAACTATTCTCACCGGATGGTTCCGGAGGTCTTCGAAACGTTCTGGTCGGGTATCGCCGTTGCCGGTCCCGGCTTGACGGCAGTCAACGGTGCGTGGCGTTGGTCATCATTTCGGCGACCAGATCGAGGTCGCCAGTCGTGTGTCGTGTCCGCCTGCACGTCGCGGTCGCGGCTTGACCTGCCTAGGAAGAAAGGACGAGGACCGAATGCATTTCACTTTTCTACGACGGTGCGGCGGAGCGCACAGCGGAGTACCCGACCTTGGAGGAAGCCTTTCGGAGTATCGAATTGGGGCAGGTGGATCGCACGCTTTGGAGCATTTAATACATGGATCGGGAGGGGGGAATTCAGGTCTACCGATTCCCCACGAACCGCGACGACAGCAATGAAAAATGAACCCGCAGAGGTGAATACAACAAACCAGACCGGGGCGTAGCGCCCCTCGGCGCAGTGTGGCTCGTCCCACCACACTGGCAACGGGTTCCGTTGCCCGAAGGAGTGGGAACTCTTGGACCGTTGGTCGACGGCCACGGGAGGATGAGTCGCCGGGTCTTTCAGGTCTGATTGTTCTTTGCGGGTGGCGCGGTGTTGCCGCCGCGTACGAGCAGCTTTCCGTGCGCGGGTGTTGCCCGCATGCCGGTGTTGCAGACGTATCAGACCAGCAGCGGTGCCTGCCGCGACGATTGCCCAGGCGAGGGCGGAAATCCACGCCATTTGTGTCAGGCTCACGGTGATGCCGACGACGGCGATGAGCAGGATGGCCCACAAGAACGTGGCGCTGAAGCTGGCGATTGGTTTCACGGGAGCTCGGCCATGACGGTTCTGGCGGATCCCCGAAGGAATCGACGGCCGTGTCATGGCCGAACTGGCAAGTGCGCGTTTTGACGCATGGTCTTCAGGTGATGTGCCGACTCCAGAAGTTGTCGTTCGCCCAGCCGTCCGGGATTCCCATTCCGGCTAGGTTCATCTGCGGACGGGTGTGGAGTAGTCCGTGGAGCCGCTGCGCCCAGCTGCTGCGTGGGGACACGGAGTCGAGTACGGATT
>NZ_CP046101.1:0-134292 GCF_009707305.1 Rhodococcus sp. AQ5-07
AGCAATGCGACCCCGAGTGCCAACAGCCACACATGGCGTTGGCCCATCGCCAGGGGTAGAAAACTGAGCGCGGTCAGTGCAACGAATGCGCCGGTTTGCAGTTCGGCGAAGCCGCGGTCCGCCAGAGCACCGGCGAAGCGAGCGGCGAGGGCGCCCGCGATGCCCACGACAGTGAATACGCCGATCCGAGTTTCGGACCAGTTGTACGGCGAATCGGCGAGCAGAAACCCGATACTGGTCCACAGCACACCGAAGGATGCGTAGGTGAGCATTCCGAACCAGATGCGTGATCGCAGAACGGATTCCTCACGTACCAGGACCACGACCGACCCCAGTAGTCGACGGTAGGACATCGAAGTCTGGGGATGCGATGGCGGTAGCAGTCGCACCAGACCACACGTGATCAGAGTCAGCACCGCTGCGACTACGAAAACCGCTCGCCATCCGGCGATTCCGGCAATGAGACCCGAGATCACACGAGAGAGAAGAATGCCCAGCAGTAGGCCTGTCATCACGTTCCCGATGACCTTGCCGCGTTCGTCCTCGTGTGCGAGCGCGGCGGCGAACGGAACCAGAATTTGTCCCACCACCGAACCCAGACCTACCAGTACCGCCGCAGATGCGAGAATCTGCCAAGTAGGAGCGATAACCATCACCGCCAAGCATGCGGTGGTGCCGAGCAGCATGAATGTCAGCAGTCGGCGCCGCTCGACAAGGTCACCCAGGGGCACCAGCAACGCCAAGCCGATGGCATATCCCACCTGGCTTGCCGTGACGACCAACCCCACGCTCGTGCTGGACACGGCGAAGGTAGCAGCGATCGACCCGACCAACGGTTGCGCATAGTAACTGTTGGCGACGACCAGACCTGATGCCAAGGCCATCACCACCACCAGCTTCGGATCCATCCGGCCCTGTGCAGATCGCGCTGTGCGAGAAGGGAAATATCTGCGTGGTTCGCGGCTTTTCATGGGCCTATCTTGATTTGGCACACACTATGCTGTCCAATAACTTACTTCGGTTAGATTGAGAAGTAATATCGTTGAATGGATTCTCGAAAACTTGCCCACTTCGTGGCGGTCGCCGAACTCGGACACTTCACCCGCGCGGCCGAGATCCTCCATGTGTCACAGTCAGGGCTCAGTGCCTCGATTCGAGCACTGGAGAACGACCTCGGATGTGTGCTGTTCGAACGCACCACCCGTAGCGTCCTTTTGACAGCCGCCGGGCGTGTCCTGCATGAACACGCATCCAGTATTTTGCGAGAGATCACCGATGCACAGAATTCCTTGAAAGCTTTGTCCGACTGTGTCGCAGGGAGTTTCACCCTCGGTCTCGTGCAAACACTGACAGTGGTGGACGTGCCCGCGGTCCTCGCACAGTTCCATCGACGATATCCGCGTGTGGAGGTCACCCTCACCGAAGCGCCTTCGTCGGACCTACTCACCGGTGTGGGAAACGGTCAGCTCGATCTTGCGTACGTGGCATTGGGTTCCAAGGCGCTGCCCCCGGAGTTCGTTGCTTTGAGAAGTTACGCTGAACGACTCGTTCTCGTGGCGGGTGACGACCACCCTCTGGCGTCGAGGAGTGCGGTCGAAATCATGGAATTGCACGAGTATTCGTTCGTCGACTTCAAGGCAGGCCTGGGATTGGAAACTGTTGTCGCGGAACTTTTTTTCGCCGCCGGGATCAATCGTAATGTCGCCTTTCGTACCAGCGAGATGGATCTCGCCCTCGCTCTCGTCAGTCACGGACTCGGAGTGGCGATAGTTCCCGAGCCCGTCGCACACCGAAGTGGAATGCACCAGCTTTCCTTGCTGCCCGGCAAACCCAGCAGAGAACTCGCGTTGATCAGTAGGACTGCATGCCCCACCAACCCTGCAGCACGCGCATTTCTCCAACTCACAGCCGACCCCATCTACCCCACCGAAGGAATGCCGCCAGCCGCCAGGGACGGCGCATCGCAGCGTGAAACCTTTATCTAAGCCCGACTATCGTCGGCGGTGCCCTAAGGGCAACAGCGTTGAAGTAACAGTCCGGATCGAGTGTCAGGAGTCTGCCGGTGACGTTTGTCAGCGATGCTCCGTTTCCCTGGATCCACGACAGCACTCCCACTACCTGCGTTCCAGCTAACTATGCGTCGAGCCGGCGCAGCCGTGAGTCGTTGTTCAGTGTGGATTGTGGGAGGTCTGCGGGGATGGCGGTGACGACGGTCAAGGCACTGACCGACCATGCATGTGCGTCGTCGCTGCGCGAGATTCTGAAGTAGGTGTCGTATTCGGCGCTTCGGGTGGCCCGGATGGTGCTATCGGTGGGTAGGACGATTCGGTCGATGCTCGTCGGAGATGGGGTCATGAAGGCCTCTTCCGGGGCTTGAAGTGGAGTCAGGGTGATGAGGGTTTCGGGTTGCGGTCCAGACGGCTCCGACGACGACGGCGGCTCCGAGCAGCTGAATCATGATCCCAGCATCGCCTGGCACCAACCGACGACAACGCGTGCGCGAACGGCTCGGCGTGCCAGTCGAAACTGCCCTCAACCTCATCGCCATCACCTGGTGATCAGTCTGAAAGAAACTGTCTCGCGGAAAAGGCAACGTCAGAAGATTTTTTTCGACATAGATTGTCGACACGAGTTATCGACACCTCTATCGCAGGAACGAACTGGGGATAAGCATGCTTCACAGAAGCATCGAATACCGATCCGATTGGACAGGACATAACCGAGCTGCTGGAATTTGTGCCCGCTGCGTTTGTTGCGTTCCGCTCTTGTCGTTGACCAAGACTGCGCCGAAAGGAGCTTTGGTCTATGGCGATTCATTCGACATACCAGTGTGGCGGGCCGACATCGCTGTACCTCAGATCGAGCCCAGCTCCCGCGCCCGGGCGACCGCCGAGGTCCGGGATTTCACACCCAACTTGCCGAAGATGTGGACCAGATGCGATTTCACCGTGGTTTCGCTCAGGAACAATTCCTTGCCGATTTCACGGTTCGATTTACCGGCCGCGACAAGCTTCAGAACCTCGATTTCCCGTGGACTGAGACTGGTTTCAGGCTTTCGAACGCGTGTCATCAACTTGGATGCGATAGAGGGGGACAAGACGCTGTCTCCCGCGACTGCGGAGCGGACAGCCGCCAATAGTTCTGCGGGCGGAGTGTCCTTGAGGAGGTAGCCGCTTGCTCCGGCCTCGACAGCGCTGAGGATATCGGCGTCGGTGTCGTAATTGGTCACTACCAGAACATGGGGAGGGTTCGGCAGGGCGCAGACGGCTCGGGTGGCGTCGACGCCGGATTGGCCTGCGCCGAAGCGTAAATCCATGAGTACCAAGTCGACTGGAGTGGTGGCACAGAACGCGATTGCTTCTTCGGCGGTCTCGGCTTCGCCGATCATCTCGATGTCGTTTTCACTCTCGAGTAGCGCGCGCAAGCCGGCCCGAACGATGGCGTGATCATCGGCCAAGAGTAGTCGAATCATTCTTCACCGGATTGGAGGGGGAACGTGACTGTTGCGGCAGTGTGGCCGGGTTCGGATTCGATGTCGAAGGTGCCGCCCTGTAGTTGGACGCGTCGCCTAATGGCATTGAGCCCAAAGGATTCGGCCGGGCCTCGCTCGAGTACCGCTACGTCGAAACCGATTCCGTTGTCGACGATATCGAGGCTCACGGTGTCTTCGGAGTATGTCAGTGTCACGGCCATCCTAGTGGATTCGGAGTGCCGAAGCACGTTGGCTACTGCGCCCTGGGCGATGCGCACCAGGGTCGCTTCGAGGGGCATCGGCAACGCCGCCGCTTCACCTTCGATAACGGCGTGAGCCTGTAAATTCGAACTGTATGCGCGTTCGCAGATGCGGCTGAGTGCGTCAGCGAGTGACTGGCCGTCGAGGACAGCCGGTGTCAATTCCGCTATCAGCTGCCTGGTTTCGGCGAGACTGTCGGCGGCGGCTTCGCGGGCCAGGCTGATCTGCCGGACGGCGGGACTCTCCGGATCAGTGCGCTCGGCAGCGTGCAGAAGCATCTGAATACTCGAAAGTCCTTGTGCCACGGTGTCGTGAATTTCGGCTGCCAATCGCTCGCGTTCGGCAAATTTGCCGGCATCTCGCGATGTTGCCGCCAATTCTTCTCGGGTGTTCACCAACTCGTCGATGAGACGACCACGCTCGGCGGCTTCGCGGTACAGCGCTTGGTAGCCGAGCCCGATGGCAACGGCGACGGTGGCGCCCAGGATCGGGCCTACTGCTCCGGCAACCGTCCACCCGCTGTGCAGTGCGGTGGCCGTGACAGCGACTGCCGTGGCACCGACTACGGCGGCCAAGCTCCACGGGCGTCGAAGCAGGTGAATATAGAGGAAGAAGAGGCCGAACACGAGATAGGCGGCGTCGGCGGACAACCCCATCAGGACCATCCACACCACGGTCAGTGCGACCAGCCACCAGTAGGCAGATCTCCCCTTCAGTCGTTTGTACACGCCGAACAGATAGACGGACGCAAAGATTACGGACAGCGCAATGATGTAGCGCGTCAGCGTGGAGGCGTCGATAACAGCCCGAATGACTACGACACCGGTCAACGCGACAACAAGCACGTGCAGGCCCAGTTGTAGACCGGCAAAGACGGGTGTGAACGAAGAACGGTGCATCCAGCTCAGCATAACCAGATTCGACCTCTCGCCATCCATCAAAAGTTGTAACGAAGTGTCGCTCTTTCGGTGGCCGCGATGTCCGTCCGACGTGTGATGCAAAAGGTCTCTACCAGCAGAAGAGTAAGAGGCAAGCACACGAAAGGAATTCACAGTGTTTGTCGCAATGAGGGACTTACGAGCAGCGCGGGGTCGTTTCGCGTTGATCTCGGTAGTGGTTCTGATGGTTGCACTTCTGGTCAGCTTTCTCAGCGGTTTGACCGCAGGACTGCGCCACCAGAACGTCTCGGCCATCGAATCCATGAAGGCCGATACCGTCGTGTTCGCCGATACCGGCACGGGAGCGTCGTTCGACGAATCAGCCATCACCGCAGATCAGCTCAAGGCCTGGACGGCGGGCGCAACGACTGTCGACCCGGTGGGCATCGCCCGCGGAAAAGCTGGACTGGCGGGTTCCAACCAGCAGTCGGTGTCGTTGTTCGGCGCGGATGGCGGCTTCGGCGACTTGACGCCGGGCGCTCCAGGAACGGTTGTGCTCAGTGAAGGCGCAGCCCGTGACTTGGGCGCTGCCGAAGGGGACCACGTCAATGTTGGCCCGGGCCAGTTCACGGTCACTGCTGTTCGCGGCGACGACTGGTACAGCCACACTCCCGTCGTCTGGATGACCCTCGCAGATTGGCAGGACGCAAATCCGCGCGGCGGGGTGGCAACAATCCTGGCGGTTTCGGGGGCCTCGGATGCTTCGGCGATCGATACCGCAGCAGCCACTACATCGACGACAGTCAAGGGTTCGCTCGACGCCATCGGTTCGTACAAGTCCGAGAACGGCTCGCTGACGCTGATGACGCTGATGCTCTTCGCGATCTCCGCCATGGTGATCGGCGCGTTCTTCACAGTGTGGACGATTCAGCGTACGCCGGATATCGCGACGCTGAAAGCGCTTGGCGCCACAACGAGTTCGTTGATTCGTGACGCGTTAGGGCAGGCATTCATCGTCCTGGTCGCCGGCGTATCCATCGGTATCGGATTGACCGCGATCGCGGGCTCTCTCATCGGTGACGCCATGCCGTTTGTGCTCAGTACCTCCACCACGCTGGTGCCCGCGCTGGCGCTCATCGGCCTCGGACTGCTCGGCGCTGCCTTCGCCCTCCGTTTCCTTGCCACCACAGATCCCCTCACAGCCCTAGGGAGCACACGATGACCATCGGCAGTACTGTTCTCGATCTCCAGAACGTCACCCTCACTTTCCCCGACGGCCAGTCGCGCATCACCGC
The DNA here is from genome assembly GCF_009707305.1 of Rhodococcus sp. AQ5-07. Classification (NCBI taxonomy): domain Bacteria; kingdom Bacillati; phylum Actinomycetota; class Actinomycetes; order Mycobacteriales; family Nocardiaceae; genus Rhodococcus; species Rhodococcus sp. AQ5-07. The sequence goes on from NZ_CP046101.1 coordinate 5,907, forward strand.
TCTCGACGACGTGTCGTTGAGCTTGCACCGCGGCGAAATAGCGGCGATTACCGGACCGTCGGGATCGGGCAAGTCCACCTTGCTCGCAGTGGCATCGACGCTCATCCGTCCAGACTCGGGTCACGTCTACTTCCGTACGCCGGAAGGCAGCACAGACATTGCTGCTCTCAGCCGCAAGGCCGCGTCGGAACTGCGCCGCAACTCGATCGGAATCGTGTTCCAGCAGTCCAATCTGGTGTCGTCGCTGACGGCGCTGGAGCAACTCGAGGTGATGGCACACCTGGGCCAGTCGGTGCTCACATCGAGGGCGCAGCGCAAGGCTGTGAAAGAGAAAGCGATGGATTTGCTCGATGCCGTCGGTTTGGCTGACCAAAGCGCGAAACGGCCTGCGCAACTGTCCGGCGGGCAGCGTCAGCGAGTGAACTTGGCGCGTGCATTGATGAACGATCCGCAGCTTCTGGTGATCGACGAACCGACGAGCGCACTCGATCAAGAACGTGGTGCCGCGGTGATGGATCTGATCATCGGGGTGGTGCGAGAACGTGAGGCGGCAACCCTTCTCGTCACTCACGACCGCAGTCACCTGCATCGGATGGATGTTGTCTACCGGGTTGTGGACGGAGCCTTGACGACGGAGCAGGAAGTGTTTGCAGCCTGACCGCAGCCTCAAGCTGTTGCGGGACTGAAGTAGGCGGGCTGGTCCTCGACGTAAAGATGGGTGCAACGTAACCGTTCTCTACCGAGAAGGACCCGCCTGCGACTGGCCGTAATGCTTCGTTGACTATCGAAGGAAGACGACTCTAGCTCGTCATCGCGCCGATGGCTCCAGTGAAGTAGGGCACCAGCCAGATGACCCAGACGACCAGGCTGAACTTGTGGAACTTCGCCTTTTCGGAGGGGCGATTTCGGAGTAGAACAATTACAGCCCATATCAGATGAATTGCCATGAGCACGATAGCTAAGGCTCCGGTGGCGATCATAATTTGGTCGAATGTGGAGGTGCCGGTATCCGGAGACTGATCGGAAATTCGACTCATCAAGAATGTGCCCGTTGCATCGCAAATAAGGCCGAGCGTGAATGCACCAGCGTGCCACCACTTCAGCGTCTTCTGGATGCGTTCTGACCAGATACCAATGGAGTAGAAAACCAGGGCAAATGTGATGACGATAATCGCGGGGGCCAACATCGTCTGAGACTAGCTCAGCTCCCTCTTGTCCCGGACCGATCGCTGAAAGGCCGGAAGATAGCCTAAAAGTGGGGGATCGCATCCAAGACAACCGAAACCTACGAACCCACTGTTCGAAATCCCTGGGGCGACCACTTATTGAGGCGGACGGGGCGTGTGGACTGAGGCGAGCTCACTCCCCAATTCAGTCCTGCGTGAACCTTGACTAACCGGTGACAGTACAACTTTCGATTGATGCAGACGTCCGCCGCGAACCGTAGTGTGACCCCGTGACGGAAAACGCATCGGTCTCAGCGCTCTCTCCCGCCCCACGCATATCCAAGTGGTGGAGCCTCGTCGTACTCGCGCTGGGCCTGGCGATGATCGTCATGGACGGCACAATTGTGGCCGTCGCCCTCCCGACAATCATCGACGACCTGCACCTGAACATCACCGTCGCCCAGTGGGTGAACTCGCTCTACGCGATCGTGTTCGCCGCGCTGCTGCTGACCACTGGCAACCTCGGTGACCGCCTGGGCCGGCGCAACATCTTCATCGTCGGCATCGCCCTGTTCCTCGCCGGCAGCCTCTGGGCCGCCAAGTCCGGGAGCGCCGAGATGCTCATCTCCGCACGTGCACTGCAGGGCGTTGGTGGCGCGTGCATCCTCCCGTCCACACTTTCGACAGTCAACGCGACCTTCCGCGGCAAAGATCGGGCCGCCGCATTCGGTGTCTGGGGGGCGGTCATGGCCGGCGCCGCCGCACTCGGCCCGCTGCTCGGCGGCTGGCTTACCAACTCGTTCAGCTGGCAGTGGATCTTCTACGTCAACATCCCCATCGGCCTTGTATTGATAGTCGCAGCGCTGGTTGTGATCCCCGAGACCCGCTCCGGCGACACCCGCCCCGGCTTCGACGTGGATGGGCTATTGCTCAGTGCGATCGGCTTCGGCGCACTCGTCTTCGCCATCATCGAAGGCAGCACCCTCGGCTGGTGGAAGCCACTCAAAGACTTGAGCCTCTTCGGTATGACGTGGTCGGCAGACAAGCCCCTCTCGATCGTGCCGATCCTGCTACTCGTAGCCGCCGTCGCGTTGACACTGTTCGTGTTCTGGGAACGCCACCGTGCCAGAGTCAATCGGTCCGCACTTCTAGACCTGCACATGTTCTACACCCCCACCTTCAGCTGGGGGAACATCGCCGCGATGATGATCGCAGTCGGCGAGTTCGGCCTGATCTTCGCGCTGCCGCTGTTCCTGATCAATGCCATCGGCCTGAGCACCCTCGGCGCCGGCTTCGTACTGGCAACGATGGCAGCCGGCGCCTTTCTCTCCGGCACCATGGCCCGTCACCTGGCGGCTGCGATCGGTGCAGCCGGCACAGTCGTTGTCGGCGTCGTCCTCGAGATCATCGGGGTGCTGGCACTCGTACTCGTCATCAGCGCGGACGTCTCCCCTGTCACGGTCGGCGCAGTGCTCGTGATCTACGGTGTCGGCCTCGGCCTGGCGTCCGCGCAACTTACCAGCACCGTGCTGTCCGATATACCGGTAGACCTGTCCGGGCAGGGCTCCGCCACGCAGAGCACCGTTCGACAGATCGGCTCGGCGCTCGGCTCCGCAGTCGTCGGCGCGGTCCTGTCGATCGGACTGGCCCACTACCTCGGCAGTATCGAGGGTCCCGCGGAGAACTTCACCGACGCCACCCGAGAATCCGCGGGCGGCGCGATCGCCGGCCTACGCGCGAGTCACGGCCCCGACGAGGTCATCCATCAGTTGTCCGAGGCCTTCGCCTCAGCCACTCAATGGGCGATGGTCGCAGCGATCGCATTCCTCGCCCTCGGTTTAGCCGCGTCTCTGCGGGTATTGCAAGTTGCGCGTCAGGAGCGCTCCGGGCTTGATACGTCGGGCGAAGACGAGCCGCTAACCGATACCACCCGCACCGACGCCTGACCCCCACTCGATCAGACCGCATTCCTGCCCGGTTGTGGAGACCCACCACCTGAAGTAGTCCGTCTCGTCACAAGCAAAGAATCGACAGAGACCACCTTCGTCGACCGTTTGCTGAAAAGCAATCCGACCACCGCGGTGAACCAACCGCACGCGCAGGAGAACGCCCGATGACAACGAACGAGACACTCGCGCAGTACAGCGACTGGGCCTTCAAGTCCGCCTTCACCGTGCTCGTGCTGGCGTTTGTGCTGCTCATCGTGCAGTACGCGTCGGCCAGAGCAAAGGCGGTTCAGGACAAGGAACTGGTCTCCGCCGGCGGTGTCGACGCGTCCGTGCCTGGCAGGGTCGCGGAGACTCCGAGCAAGTCGCTCTCGGAGCGATTCGGCGGAATGGGCCGAGCTGTCCTGGTCGTCGGAACGGTGCTGATCATCGCGTCGATCGTGCTCCGCGGCTTTGCGACGGAACGATTCCCGCTCGGCAACATGTACGAATTCGTGGCGATGGCGTGTGCGGCGTCGTTGCTGGTCGGGCATGTCCTGTTGATCAAGCCGGCGTACCGTCCGATGTGGGTCTTCTTGCTGGTGCCGGTTCTGATCTTGATGTTCCTCGCCGGCACGGTCCTCTACGCCGACGCGGCTCCCGTGGTGCCGGCGCTGCGCTCGTACTGGCTTCCGATTCACGTGACGATCGTCAGCGTCGGTTCCGGAATCTTCATGATCGGCGGTATCGCGAGCCTTCTGTTCCTGCTGCGACTGAAGTTCCCGCCCGGTGAGGAAGGCACGAGCATCGGTGGCCGGATCGCAGAGCGACTGCCGGATGCCCAGACTCTCGATCGCTTGGCGTACAAGAGCACGATCATCGCGTTTCCGCTGTTCGGCGCCGGCGTCATCCTCGGTGCCATCTGGGCGGAAGCTGCGTGGGGACGCTTCTGGGGTTGGGATCCGAAGGAGACGATGTCCTTCATCGCCTGGGTGATCTACGCGGCCTACCTGCATGCGAGGGCAACGTCCGGGTGGCGGGAGACGAAGGCCGCCTGGATCAACATCGCCGGTTTTGTTGCGATGCTGTTCAATCTCTTCATCATCAACATGGTCGTCTCCGGCTTGCACTCCTACGCGGGACTCAACTGAACCCACTCGGGTCGCTGTGCCGCTGTAGAGGTAGAGAAACAGATCTCAGCACGTGATCCGATTCAATGGAGTATTCGTGATCTTTCCTTTCCCTCCCCGTCCATGCCTGCTCGGTGTGAGAATCTTTCCGCGGAGCAGCTCGCGCCCTTCTGCAGATCACCGCCGAATCCGACATGTGTACCGGCGCCATCCACATCGACGAAAAAAAGTCTCGGACTGCCGTCCCTGGTACGAGGCAGGCTCAACCCCCTACGTAGTGGTCGAGCAGCTTTTGTTCGTCCTCGGCGGAAAGGACGTCGACGAGCCCCACCTTGGGTGCAGACTCGACCTGGGACGTAGTAAACGGCACGCGCAGAGTCTGCCCGTCGCGGTACGCACTGTTGCCCAGGGGGATCGGTGCGTGCACCACTCCTGAGTGGTCCCGGCATACTGTGACCCACCGCGGAGATGCGGTGGTCGGATCGAGAAGGATCGACCCGACCACGCCGATGACACCGTCGTCAACACCGATCACTTGTCCTCCGCGTATGAGGGTGACGTCTTCCCTGGTGATCTTGGTCTTGCCGCCTTGAGCCGTCATCAGCCACTCTCTGTGATCATCCGTCAATTTCGCGAGCCAGGTCCCATATGACCTGCTCTACCTTCGTGTTCGTTGGCGCACCCCCGAGTCGCGCTCTCAAACAAAGCCCCGCGCGAGCGCAGCCAGTGGGTGCCCCCGCTGTGTCATCCGCTCGGAGCACTTATCTCTGGGAGTGCATGTCCATCGCGTTTTCGTCGGCTACGAAATCTAGCCAGGAAACGCTAGCCAACAACTCGTAGCAGCGTCACTGCGGGATTGTGACCGTGTTTTTCGGTGCACTCAGTGCGTCAATTCGTCCTTCTTGGCGCGAGCCTTTTCGAGTGCCTTCTCGGCGCGCTTTCGGGCACGCTTACCCAGCACCTCGGTCTGTTCCGACGCGGTTTCGGCCCACTCGTTGCTCTTCTCGAGCGCGAGTTCGGCGAACTCGGAGCTGCGCTTGCTCGCCAGCTCTGCCAGTTCGGCGCTGCGCTCGCGAGCGGTCTCGGCCAGTTCGGAGCCGCGCTTCTGTGCGACTTCGAGGATGTCCGGGCCGCGTTCTTTGGCGACCTCTCCGAATTCCGCGGCACGCTTGCTCGCGATCTCTGCGAACTCGGAGCTGCGCTCCTTGGCAAGTTCGAGCCAGTCCGTGCCGTGCGCCTTGGCGGTTTCGGCAAGTTCGGAACCGCGTTCGGACGCCACCGACAAAGCATGCTCGACGCGATCGCTGGTGTGATCGGTCTGCGATGCGACCAACGGAAGTGCCGCGGCGATAGACGCCTGGGCCTTCTTCGCGGCGCGGCGGCCACGCCAGCCGAGCGACGGCTTGCCCTCGGTGTCGACGGAGGCGATCATCAGTCCGCCGAGCAAGCTGACGTTCTTGATGAAGTTGGTGCGCTGCATCGCTCGCAGTGACGGATCGGTCTCGTTCCAGAAGTCGTGACCGGCAAGCGTGGTCGGTACCAGACTTCCCGCGAGCACCAACGACGCGAGCCGCGGCGCCTTGCCGGTGGCCAGCAGGGCACCGCCGCCGATCTGGACGGCGGCGTTGATCTTGACGAGTGTTTCCGGATCAGCAGGCACCTTCTGCGTCACTGCTCCTGGCAGCGTCTCGACGGATTTGTCGATCAGCGGTGACGCTTTGGCTGCTCGCTGAGCAGGGTTGCGCAAAGCATCGATTCCCCCGGCGATGAAGATCGTGGAAAGCAGTGGACGAGCAATTCGACGTACCAGCATGTTTCAAGCCTTCCAGAGTGAATGCGACATTCGGAGATAACCACTCTCCGCGGGGCCTCCCGGCAGGTTGCCCAGCTGAACTGAACTCTGTCGACAGGCACCCTCAAACGTGGAGGTGGGATGTGCCCAGTACCTCTCTTACAGGAGGCGGTAGTGGTGCATCATCATGGGTCGAGCAAATTAGGTGCCCGCGCAAGCCAGAGATGTCCCAGGCGAGGGTTAGGCCGAGGTATAGAGGGTGTTAATACCAAACTTTTCGACCGCCCACAGCGCGACCCATGGTGCCCAGAAGTGTCAGGATTGCGCCGACCACCACCAAGATGATGCCGACTGTCGTCAAAATACTGATTGCGGTGAAGTAACCGATCAGGGCCAGAATGATGCCGAGGACAATCACAGTGATTCCTATTCTCTCGCTAGGTTCTCGCTCTGCGCACCGGCCAGCCACCAGCTCCGGCGGTGCGAGAAGCTCAATAGATCACAGAATCTATACCATCAGACATAGATTATAGGCAAAATTGAAACCAGATGTAGTGAGGTGGCGTTAAGCGCCGACCTGGCCCGGCCAGGAGGCCGGTCGGTGCCTGGCGAACATTGAGGAAGGACGTAGTCAAGGGCCCACCGACGCTGAGCACGAGCAGAGTCTCGGTGGGCGGGCACGCGCCCGCCGTGTCGGCGACGAGCGCGAAGTTCGGGCGGTCCACCGACATCAGGTGTGAACATCGGGTCGGTGGACCGTGCGTGTCAGAACCGGCGACAACTCCGACACGCAGATCGAAGACCCGCCGGGACGGAGTGGGGGACTCAACCGGCGGGTCAACATCTTCTATGCCCTGGTGCCTTGTTCTCCAAACATGAACAGCCCGCCGTATTTGTCGAGCAGGCACAACGAGGCCCAGCAGAAACCGATCAAGGCGACGGGCAGCACTCCCTGATGCTGGCCTTGTCGTCCAGAGTCGCCTGCTGCACCAGATGAGCGTCATTCTGCCGTGCGTCAGTACAAGTACATTGCCGCGTTCCTGACAAGTGACGGAGAAGCGTAGTGTTCGGCCCTCGTTCCAGGCTGGCGCGGGTGGGTGGGGGACCGAGAATGTTCATCTCGATCACGCCGGCGGTGCGAAGCCTCACGCCCGTAACTCGATGCCATTCTGCAGCGGTTGCGCGATGCCATTCTGCAGCGGTTGCGACGCGGATAGACGTTGGTGATCACTCCCCGCGAAGTGGCGAGATCGTGGTATCGGTCAACGGCTGATGTCGATACCGACCGGCTGTTCGATAACGCCCCTGCATCCGCTGCGGCAATCAACGAAACTTTCCCGGCGGTCGGTCAGTTCCGGCGGTGAACCGGCGTAGAACTCGAGCACGGTAATAAACAGTGGACATCTACATTGAAGGCAGTCGCGTCCGAGTTCAGTTCCGACGACGGGCACAGTGCTCACCAATCGACCATAGGCTAATTCCTCGAACGCGCACCCCTACTGGCAGGCAACGCATCCCGCGCACCGATGACACCGGTAAGTCTGTGACGCGATGTATGTGTCTGCTGCGCTTACCGTCGCATTCTGCAAGCGAGCCACCGCCTGGGTGGGGAACACGGGAGCTAGAATGAATTCTAGTTAATTTCGGAAGGGGCTCCATGGGCATCGCTGACCAGAATGGCACAACGCCGAGCGTCTCGACAGAGATGCAGTCGGGCAAGGACCTGCCGCCCTCGATGATCGAGCGACTGACGTTGATTCTCGACGCCTTTGACGGCCGAGGAGCTCGGATCACGCTCGAACAGGTTGCATGCCGTACTCGATTACCTCGCTCCACTGTCCACCGCATTCTCGATCAACTCATCACCTTCGGATGGGTCGAGCACGCCTCCTTCGGATACTGCCTCGGTCGCCGCGCTCTCGGGGGCGGTGACGGCGAGGGGCGCAGCTCGCTTCGTGAAGCGGCCGCACCGTTTCTGCACGAATTGCACCAGCAGACCGGTATGGTCGTGCATCTGACCGTCCTCGACGGCCCCGACGTCGTCTATCTCGACAAGGTCGGCGGACGTTTCGCCGCTGCAATCCCGTCGCGTGTGGGCGGGCATGCCCCCGCCCACTGCACCGCCGGCGGAAAAGCGATCCTGGCGTGGATCGCCCCCGAACGCGTCGACGCTCTTTTCGGCTCAGTCCTTTCTCGCAGTACGGAAAACACCATCACAGACATCAATGTTTTGCACCAGGAACTGAGTCGCATCCGCCAGCGCCGCGGTGTGGCCTTCGAGCGAGAAGAGTCAGCTCATGGTGTGGCCTGCGTCGCTGCTGCGGTTCGCGGATACGAAGAACCCGTCGGCAGCATTGCCCTGTGCGGCAACAACAAATCTGTTCAGCTCGAACGCCTCCCCCCTTGGTCGTCCACGCGGTCCGTGAAATTTCTCGATCGTTGTACCCCGAATCGGACCATTCCGGTCGACCACGAAAGGCGCCTTCCGTTCCTGCGGATACATTCTCTGCGGAGATGATGGATCGCCTCCTGGCGGCATCACCGCAAGACTGGATCTAACGTATCTCGACCGATCGAGTCCGCGGTGTCAGTACCTGGACGGTATTCCCGAGAACTCGCTGACGCATCCTTAACTCCTCGACCACGCTGGATGCTTTCGCTTGTTTGCATTCTCCAGGGCTCGCCGTGGATATCATCCATGTCATTTTGAACACGTTGCACTGCAAGCAGATACATTTTTCGTTGAATTTCGTTGAACGCGTCATTGTGCGAGAATCCGGATTCCGTTGGCCTCCTGGGCGAGGATGTCGGCGAAGTGGCGGTTGGATTTGTCGAGTCCGTCGGAGAGATTCGCGCCACGCAAGAAGGATGCTGCGGCGGCGTCGAGATGCCGCGCAATGCGCAGGAGCATGCCGAGGGGCCGGAACGAGGAAGACGTGGGCGTCTGCGGTGATAATGTCGAGGGTCGATAGCAGCGACAGACCGGCTACAGTTTCGTTGTCGACGTGGTTGATGTGGACGACTTTCAATACTTCGGCCAGGGCTGCCCCTGAAAATTTCTGTGCCCAGCCTGCGACAATGGTTCAGTTTTTTCGGCGCGCAGCGAACTATTGGCGGTAATGGTGTTGTGCTGCAACGTGTCCTTATTTCACCATTGCTTGACAGGGGCGCACGGGAGTCGGAAGCAGAAAACGGCAGGGTTAATCGCGATAGCGGCGAGGGAACCGCTGCATGCGCGGGAAGGATACGAACTGCTGAGTCCGAAAGCTCCTCTTACCGGCGGCGACATGTGATCATCGTTCTGAAATCGATACTGTCTAGGTTTTTCGACGTGAGGATCGTATGTTCGCTGATCGGTTGAATATGTTGTTCGAGGATTCGCCGCGATTCGGTCGTCCGGTCACGCAAGCTGTGGTGGCGGACGGTCTCGCCGCGAGTGGCTCTCGCCTCTCCCGCCCTTATCTGTCTCAGTTACGTCGAAGTAGGCGGACGAACCCTTCTCCGGATGTGGTCGCCGTGCTTGCAAATTTCTTCGGCGTCGATGACAAGTATTTTTATCTGCCGGTCGACAGTGAGAAGGCGGAACCGTCGGTTGTCATCGACCGTCTCGAACAGGGGTCGTTGCGGCAACTGTTGGCTGCAGTGGCCGGCCTTTCCGAGTCGTCCACAGGGCTGGTCGTCGACATGGCGGAACGTTTGCGCCGCGCAGAGAAACTTCCAGAGATCACTGCGGGCGCTGATTGACCGAAACGTACTGCTATAGACGGGTTGCCCGACGCTGAAGGGTGGACGGTCTGGAGTGGTAGGGACGAGTATCTGCTCCTGACTGGGGAACTCGTTTTCGAAGAACACTGGGACTGCTCTCCGGGATGCGTTCGACTATGCCGCGCTCGATCGTCGGAGAACGATTCGGCGTGTTTGCGGTGCGATCGCTCACTACCCGAAGTAGGGTCGGATGCCGCCAGATTCTCGACCCAACCCCGAGAATGTGGCGCCGGGGGCGGGTCACGGCATTTCTCTGCGTACCACCCCTACTTGAGGTCCCTTGCCCTTTGCCGGCTCTGGGCGTCCGGCTCGCCGGCAAGCTTCACTCCCTTACCGGCGGGCTTGAGTAGCACCTTGAGGCGGCTGAGCAAGTTCGCTCAGCATGTGACAGAGGTGAACGAGCCGCCGGCACGGAGGTTCTCGTCAGAACCTCGGTTCCTGCTTGCCTGCCGGGCAGGCAAAAACGTCGCCTTGCGAGCGATGGGAGGACCGCGCGGAATGGTGGCAGTGAGCTACGAGTGACCGAGAGCGCCGAATACGTCCATCGGATCGACATTCCAGTTGGCGTTCGCACGTTAGGGGGTGGACATTCGCGCGAGCCTTCACCAATTGAAATCCGGATGGGGAAGTCGCGGAGTTCGGCGACGAGGACTTCGAGGCGTAGACCTCGGCGAGGTAGGTGAGAGTGCTCCCTGGGGTTATCCAGAACTTTCTTACTCAGGGTGTAAAAGGCATCCCGAGGGCCAGCCCAGCTTTCGGTCCCTGACTTAGCGAGTGGGCAACCGGGAATATCCCGATCTACGGAGGTGCGGGGCGCAGCGATGAAACCGGCGGCGAGAAGGAGCAGGGGGTTGTTAGTTGCGCGGCCGAATGTGGGAGAGGACATCGGGTCTCCGTTTACAGGTACTAGGTGTGAGTGCCAGCAACCGGAAGCTAAAACCTGTTCTACTTTGCCTGGCGTCGCTGTCGACGTGGCGGGACCGAGACGTCGGCAGCGAATGTAATCCAGGGGCGCCGAGATGGAGCGATTCTGCGAAGGCGCCTCGTCCGATAATGGATCGGACACTAACCGCAGTGAGACGAGCGCGAGTGGTTCGAGTCCAGTGAGACCGAGGTAACGAAGTATGTGCTGAATAGGGAAATTCGAAGTGTAACGGAAATGTGAGACGAGACGATTAGCTTTTTCCTGCTGATTTGCCTGAAATCGCTCCGATTAGCGCCAAAGCTGGAAATTGTCTACCCCGGCATTACGGAACATACTTTGCGGTTTTTTCCGCTATGGTGGGCGGAGTGAGGCCACATGGGCTGTATGCGAGATATGTCAGGTTTCGGGAGAGAACAGATGCCCGGTCATTGGCTGTGCTCTTGAGCACGGGCGGGGCCCTCCCACTGCCGGCGATCGCGTTGTTGTCTCCTTCATTCACGCGAACGGGGACAGGCCCGTATTTTGCCGCTATCTGGGTCAGTACGTTGGTGATCTTTCTTCTGACACTGACCGTAGGTCGTTTGTCGGACCGAATGTTTTCCGTCGTGGGTTTGATCGGGATGGTCGGCATCGCTGCATCCGCCTATCTGGTCACGGATCCGCTGGCAGCCCGGGGAATCGTCACTCTGCTCTCAGCGATACCGGCTATCGCGGCGATGGCGTCGAGTAGACGGGTCATCGTCGGGCACACGATCGTCGCGATAGCACTCGCTTGTGCGGTAGCGGTCACAGTGGCTCATGGGTTTGCTGCTGCTCTGGTCAGCTGCACTGTGTCGGTGACGGTAATTTGGTTGCCGGTGTTCATGATCGGAGCCTTGCGTCGCTCGCTCGTGTTCACTCAATCGCGGTACCGAGAACTGGCCCACACCGATCCGTTGACGAGTCTGCCCAATCGTCGAGGATTTCTCGATCGAATCGAGCGATATCACCGCAGCTATCCCGCCAGCACGGGGCAGATGGGTTTTCTGATGATCGATGTCGATCATTTCAAGCAGATCAATGATCTGTTCGGTCACAGCGCGGGGGACCAGACGCTTCGCAGCGTTGTTGCGGCCATCGCGCGAGCGGTGGGCTCGGGAGTGCTGGTCGCCAGGTCCGGCGGCGAAGAATTTGTCGCTTTCTTCGCCGCCTCGGACTTGAATGAAGTCGAGGCTCTCGCCGAACGGATCCGAGCGTCGGTCGCCGAGTCCTGCGACGTGACGGTTAGTATCGGGGCGATTTCCTGTGAACTCGACGATCACCCTGCCTCGCCGGAGATGTCGTTGGGGGAGTTGACGGATGTCTTGACCCACCGTGCGGATGCCCTCATGTACGCCGCCAAGGCAGGGGGACGCAATACGGTTCGGTGCCAACAGCTTCCGAGGATGAGGGTGAACTTGGTGCATGGGCAACCAAGCGATGTCAGCCGGCCCGCGTTGTTCGAGATCGGGACATCAGCGGTCGACCCCGTTCACTAGCGAAGCCACTGCGCCGCTGCGAGATACGTGTCGACTGCTCGTGGATTGTTGTTTCACCGTGCTCGGGCTCAGTGTTTGGTGCTCGGCCCGCATGAGTGGCCACAGGGCAGGATCTGCGTCAGCGCGCAATGATCGACGATCCCACCACATCATGCGCGTGCGATAACGCCCGTCGGGATACGCGGCCGCCGGTATCTGTGTATCGACCCGGCCCCCGGATGATTCCCACCTACTCAGTACGTGGTCAGCGGCCGTTGCCATCACGAAGCGAGATTGCAGACGCTCCATCGTCGGCAGTGCCACTCTCGCCAGCGCAGCAGACAATTTCCCGGCATGCGGGGACTTCGGAGAGACCCACGCCGACTTCATCTCCACCACCCCGTCGGGGATTCGGGTAGTGATCGCCTCACGTACAGCGTCGAGACCCCTGTTGCCCGTCCATTCGACCACAGCATGTGACTGGGAAGCGCAGACGTAGGGTCCCTGCGCGCGTACCCCGCCCACGACCACCCCGTCGTCGACGAGGGCGTAGAACAATGAGGTCGAAACGCCGTCTCTCACCGCTGGTACATCCAAGGCCGCTTGCGCTCCGTACCTCTCGTAGGCTTCCCACGCGCCGTACAAATATTCTTCCCAGAGATTTTCGTCCGCTGCAGGATGGGAGAGAACCAACCGGACACCATCGGTGTCAGGCACCTCGACAGCTGCGTAATTCGCATCGAAGCTACCGAGCGTGTATTCGGTGATCGCTGTCATCACATTCCCCTTCTAAAAAATCCGGATCGGCCAGCTGGCAGCCGGAACATCGCAAGTACCGCCCAGTCGAGCACTCGCCCGCTGATTGTCCGCCGACGCCTCGGCTAGAGCTTCCCGACACACACATCTGCCCCACCGCGCACCCTGGTGAGCAACACCTCACACACGGAGTGCTTGGATATAGGTGACGGACGAGTGATCAAGGCCCGCCGCACAACTGAGAAGCGGAAGGGATCGTGATGCAGGACTTCATCGGCACAGACCAGGTCTCGGCAATGAACGAGACAACGCAACGGCGTGCGGAAATCTTCGACGAAGCCGACGCGGCGCAGATGCGCCGTGTGACCGAACTGCGCACGTCCGGAGCCATGATTCTCGATACGCTTGCCGACCAGCAGCATTCGCTGCTCACTCTCAACGAAGAGTCAGATGCCGACGACGTCGCGGAATCCTCTCGCTGGATTCACTACCCGTGGCGCCGCACCCTGGTGCATCTTCTCGGACCCGGCGGGTTCTGCCGTCTGCGTCTGGATCGCAACCGCAACAAGATCACCAACGAGGAACAACTCATTCTCTCGCGGCTTCGGGTCGGGATCGTCGGGCTCAGCGTCGGCAGTGCTATCGCGCATGCCCTCGCTCTCGAAGGCGTCGTCGGCTATATGCGTCTGGCGGACTTCGACGACCTCGACCTGTCCAACCTCAACCGTCTCTCGGCCACGGTCTTCGACCTCGGAGTCAACAAGGCAACACTCGCTCAACAACGAATCGCCGAACTGGACCCGTATCTCCCTGTCGATGCCTGGGCAGAAGGCGTCGACGAAGCCACTATCGACGACTTCCTCGAAGGACTGGACCTGGTGATCGAGGAGTGCGACTCCTTCGACGTGAAGGTACTCGTTCGCGACCGCGCCCGGCAGCGTGGCATTCCTGTCATCATGGAAACCAGCGACCGCGGTCTCCTCGACGTCGAACGATTCGACCTCGAACCCGCTAGGCCACTCTTTCACGGCCTCGTCGGGGATCTCGACGCTGCCACCGTATCCGGGCTGAGCGTAAGGGAAAAAATTCCCTTCGGCCTACGAATCCTGGAAGGGCGTGAGATTTCAGCCCGCATGGCCGCCTCGGTCCTGGAAGTGGGCACCACCTTGGCCACCTGGCCTCAACTCGGCGGAGATGTTTTGCTCGGTGGGGCCTCTGTCGTCGCCGCGATCCGCCGATTCGGTCTCGGGGAGGCCCTCCCGTCAGGGAGGGTGCGCATCGATATCGGTGAGCACCTCAACCAACTGAGCGACCCGCACATTCCCCACGACTCGATCACCTCAGGAACGGGGGGCGGGTCGTGCCCGATCGATCTACGGGCACAGTACGACTCACTCTCCGATGAAGAAGCAGTCGCCTTTGCCGCTACACGCGCGCCCTCCGGAGGTAACGCGCAACCCTGGACCATTCACACAGACGACAATGCCCTCACCCTCCGTATCGACAAAACCCGCTCGTCGAGTGCGGACATCGAGTACCGCGGAAGTTTCGTCGCGCTCGGCGCCGCATTGCACAACGCCCGCGTCGCCGCTGCACACCGACATATCCTCGGAGACACAGTGATCACCGGCGACGGCCCGGCGACCTCCGCGCGAATCACGTTCACTGCCGGCACCGACGTCTCGCTCACCCACCAACTCCCCGGAATGCTCGATCGACGCACACATCGCGGTATGCCCGAAACCGACTCGACCCCGTGCGATCTGACGGACGTCTCACATCTAGCGGCGAGTCTGTCCTCCACGACGGCAGGAGTACATCTGATCCAGGACCGGGATACGATCGCACGGTTGGCCGAGAACATCAGTGCCACCGACCGCATCCGATTCCTCACCGACGCTCTGCACCGGGAGATGATCTCCGAGCTACGCTGGCCGCATTCACGCGACCTCACCCGCGGTATCGAGGTCTCCAGTTTGGGCACCCCCACGGCAGAACTCGCCGCCCTCGAACTCCTGCGTCGCCCTGACGTCATGGAACAACTGAACAACTGGGATGCCGGGCAAGCGCTCCGAGCACAGACCCGCACACGTCTGAACTGCAGTGACGCCGTCGCCATCATCACTCAGCAGGGTATTTCCGCAGCGGACTACATCCGCAGCGGAGAACTTGCCGAAGAGTTCTGGATACGGGCCCAATCGCTCGGTTACTCCTTACACCCCCTCACACCCGTGTCTCTCTACGCCACCGACGTAGACCAGCTCCGCACCCTCGCGCCGACCCGAGCCTGCGAGCTCACCGCACTGGCGGACGAGCTGACAAAACTCACCGCACTCCATACGGGTGAACATGCAGCCCTCATCGTGCGCATCTTCCGCACAGCGATCCCGGCCCCGGCGAGCCGTCGGGAGACGTACTCCTAGGCCGCATCGAGACAGAGAAGCGCGCGACCACTGTGACTTTCTGCTCAACGTGGCGCGGTTTGGATGCCGTGGTTGGCGCGGTATCGAAGTTGTCGGCACCGTTCAGTGCGATGACCTTGGGGCAGTGTGGCATAGAACGAGGCATGCACGATTCTTTTGTCCCTCCTGTACCAGTTCCACTCTGCAGGAGGCCCGCAGCCGGGAAGAAAGGAATGCGCTCGGGGGTTACTCGATGTGCTACAAATACCAAGCAATTGCTTGCTTGTTTCGGGAGGGGTCGGGATGTACACAGCTAGCGACGTATTCAGGCAGATAGCGACCATTGAGGTGCGAGTATGACTCTGCACACTGCACTCACCGAGATGGTCGGCATCAAACACCCCGTTGTACAGACCGGTATGGGATGGGTGTCCGGGTCGAAGCTGGTGACAGCGACCGCACGCGCCGGAGGTCTCGGCATCATCGCTTCGGCGACTATGACCTACGACGAATTGAAAACAGCGATCAGGGAAACCAAGGATCGTACGGAGGCGCCCTTCGGAGTGAACCTGCGCGCGGACGCCGAAGACGCTCAGGAACGAGTCGCACTACTCATCCGCGAAGGCGTCCGCGTCGCCTCTTTCGCACTGGCACCGCGACGAGAGATGATCGCCCAGTTCAAAGATGCCGGCATTATCGTGATCCCCACGGTGGGCGCCGCACGCCATGCCGAGAAAGTAGCAGGCTGGGGTGCCGACGCTGTGATCGTGCAGGGCAGCGAAGGCGGCGGCCATACCGGCTCCGTCGCCACCAGCCTCCTGCTGCCGTCGGTTGTACGCGCGGTGGATATCCCGGTCGTCGCCTCGGGTGGATTCTTCGATGGCAGCGGACTCGCCGCCGCCATGGCCTACGGCGCCGCCGGTATCGCGATGGGGACCCGGTTCCTGCTCACCAGCGAGAGCACTGTTCCGGACTCGGTGAAACACCAGTATCTCGTCCGAGGTCTCGACGGAACCGTCGTCACCACCAAAGTCGATGGGGTTCCCCATCGGGTCCTGCGCACCGAACTCGTCGAATCGCTCGAACGCAGCCGTGGCGCGCGCACTCTGGCGCACGCGCTCGTCAACACCTTTCGTTTCCGGAAGGTGACGGGGATCAGTTGGCGCGCAATGGCCGCCGAAGGGCTCACGCTTGTGCGGAACGGCGACCGCACGGTCGCACAACTGATGATGTCGGCAAACAGTCCTATGCTCCTTCGGGCAGGGCTTGTTAAGGGCGATACCGATGCTGGGGTCCTGGCCGCAGGCCAGGTAGTCGGCATGATCGACGACCTGCCCAGTGTTCGTGAGCTCATCGAACGGATCGTCTTCGATGCGGAAAGCAGACTCGACGAACTTCAACAGGCTCGGTAGTTACATGCGCCGAACCACCGCGCACACCGATCGGACGGTGCGCAAGTCCAGGCTTCTTCGTTCGCCGCGTCAGTAGGGACGAGAGGATGAACACTCGCTACAGTCGGCGGCACCACATAAACCGATAACGGCGAACACACAAGCGCACCGCAGCACGATAAACTGCGCCACCTCAGAGGAAGGCATGAGTTCTTCTCTGAGCTTGCGCTTATTGTTTCGAACTGGGTGACGTTGCTCGACGGTAAGCCACCAAAACGCCGTCTGGAAAGCGACATTGGTGCGACCGTTATTTTCTTAGTCGATGACGAACAGTGCACCTCCGAGGGCATAAGCTGAGAACGAAGACTGTACGATCCAGCTCGGTTCGGGAGGCTGCACGATGACGATTCATGGTATTCGACTCGACGCCGACACCCGCTTCAAAGTAAAGATTGCGGCACTCGCGACTGCAGTACTCCTCATTGGACTACTGGGCGTATTCGCGAACAGCATAGGCGGATTGAGCTGGGATTATGCTCACACAGCATCCGGGCAACCACTGTTCCAGCGGTACAGCTTCATCGCGGGAATCATCATCGTATCGATGTGGGTCGTCGCTGCAGGGTCGTCACTATTTGTTTGGTGTCGTAATCGAAAAGCGCGAACTTCGCTCGAAGCTTAGTGATGCGGCGCCGTCACTTAACAGGAAATCTTTGCGCTGCCAGGTGGGTGCGGGCATCGCTGTCGAGTTCGGACGCGGAAGTCGTCCAACTACGTCGGGATCAGCCGCTCGTGGTCGACGGTCGAAGTTTGACTGTTCTGCGTGGTTGGCGCTCGCGTTCATCGAAGTGGAAGTCCACGCCTTGTTCCCTACAGGTGGCGAAGGATGCTTCCAAAGCTTCCTCGGATTGCCACCTGCCGGTGGCAACTACTGCATCGTCGTCGTCGGCGACCCAAGACTCCGCTGCTATGCATCCGCTGGTTGACCGGAGTGCTGCGACCGCGGCTTCCATCCGTCGAGTGAGGTCGCTGATCCACCCCTGCGCTGGGTAGTGGAACACGATGTAACCAATGGGGGTGTCTGTAGTACTCATCGTTGGAGTGTGCGCGGCGATGCCTTCGGGTTCAAGTGAGGTTTGTCGCCGGACTGGTCGACGGCAGGTACACCTGCCACTTCCATTCGTCAGAACCGTGCCATCTATCGCCGAAAGTCACACGCGACCACCGATGGCTGAATTGGGCGGCCGTAAACGACCGAATTCGGTCAACCAGATTCCACTTGGCTAGGAACCGGCTGTGTATCCATCCGAAGTGCCGATCGTCGACTCGCCCGGCACCGGGGTCTCTCTCGGACTTCGCCCCAGTTTTGAATCCCTCTCGAAGTCCTCGTTCGTCTGGGGAGAGTCGTGGCTCGGCTGCTCGGAAGTTGTCGGATCCGTCGAGGAGGAATCAATCGAGCGGGTACCCAGCGCGATATACGAAAAGCCAACTACCATCGCCGCGGCCACACTGACTGCTAATGCAACGACGATGCGTCGTCCCCAACGGCCATGGTCGTCCCCAATGGCCATGAATGATCCTCTCAATGGAGTAGGGCACAGCACTCGCCAAGTACCCCGCGCTGCTTTGACTCTATGTGCCCGCAATGTCGCCAAACCCCGCGCCCAGCTAAACCGACATGTCGACTCCAAAGTCCGACCACAAACGGTCGTATTCGGCCGACGGATCGACCCGAATCAGCGCTGTGACTCTAATTGCCACGGCGGTAGCCGTCAGACACTCTCACTTTGGGATCCTCGGCCGAGCAGGAGGCGGGAGGTATCTCGGGCTTCTCACCGTGTTGAGATCCGCCAGCCAGGCATCCTCGGAGCCTCCGAACAACTCCTCGACGCGGCGACTGTTCAGAAAACCACTGATCAACTGCCACAGTTCATCCGCGAACGCCGGGGCTTCGGGACCGACCAAGCGAAGCAAGAACACGAACGCATCGTCATCATCGAGCGCGGCCACGACGCCGTGCTCGGCGATCACCCCCGCATCATCGGGATACACCCCACCCAGAAACTCCAGCCCATGCAGATAATCGTCGAGGTACCTGTTCGGGCGCATCCCCTCATCCTTCCACCATGATCACTCGTGCAAGATCGGTTAGCCGGACCTGCCTACCGCGTACTCCACGACGTCGAAAAGCGGACCGGCGCCACTCGCGGAGGTGCCCGAATCGCCGACATGAGCGACGCCGCGACCGTCCGTGCCCTGGCGAAGATGCTCGACGACTTAAGGGCCGGCAGCGACGGCACCGACAGCTGAAATCCAAAGCGATAGATCGGCTCTCAACTTGGCTCGATCCGATCGGCGAGACGGAAAGAGCAGGAAGACTCAGATCCATTGTTCGGTGGATGCCGCCAGAACTCGGTCCATCGTCTCTGCCGAGAACGTGTTGGTCGGGGTCGGGGGAGCGTTGCGGCCACGGCGCGGCGCACCCAGTTCGGGGTACAGCGACCGCGAGATTTCGCGGGCGGCGTCGACTACCAGTGGGGCGACTCGCTCGAGCTGAGTGGTTCGTATGTCGCCGCACAATGCGATGCTGCCGACGGGGCCGTCGTGCCCGCGAATCGCTGCCGCCACGCATGCAAGGCCGCGAGCGGATTCATCGCGCTCGAAGGCCAAGCCCCGGCGCTGACGGATGCGGTTGAGTTCCTGATGCAGGACGCCGATCTCTGCGATGATGTTCTCTGTACAGCGAGGGAGAGTGGCACCGAAGAGTGCGTCGACGCGCTCGGGGTCGATCCACGCGAGGATCGCCTTGCCGCCGGCGGTGGAGTGCGCACGAGCGCGGCCACCGACTCGTGAGGGGATCGCTGCGGCGAATCGTCCGCCGACTTTGTCGAGGTACACGATGTCGCGGCCGTCGAGCACCGACAGGTGCACGACCATGCCGGTCTGTAGGTGCAGTTCATGCAGGAAGGGTGCAGCGGCTTCACGGATCTGGCTGTGTCCACCATCGCCGCCACCGAGGCCGCGTGCCCGCTGTCCGAGGTAGTAGCCGAACGATGCGTGTTCGACCCAGTCGAGTTTGACGAGTTGATCAAGAATGCGGTGGACGGTGGAGCGCGGCAACTGCGTACGGCACACGATCTCTTCCAGGGTGAGCCGTGCTGCGCGTCCGTCGAAGGCGTCGAGAATCAGCGTCATTCGCTCGATCATCGACGGCGGCAAGTCCATTTTGGCCTGAGCGTTGGTCGGCTGAGCAGTGGTCACGGTGTCGTTGATGTCAACGAGGGCCATGGACACCTCCCAAAAACTAGAATGTATTTCACTTTACTGTACGCCTGTCGTGCTCGCTCGATGTTGAGTCGCAGGTCCACGCTCTGCTGGGGGGTAGGGGAGCCAGGTGGCCTTCGGAGCGTTGCGGTGGCGTGTTCCTTTTCTCGGCGTCGAGTCCGGGTTCCGAACACTCTGGTGTGCGGGGACGGTCCGATACTGGCCGACACCTTTGATTGCGCCGCGCTAGTTGGAGGACTTCCGATTCCTGTTCAACAGTGGCTCACTGCCAGTGGATGGATTTTGACGCCCGCACTCCTATGCCCGGATCGCCGAGCGCTTTGTCGGTGATCCGCGAGATGGTGTCTTTCGGGACGGGGCGCCGTAGATTTCAGCAAAGGGTGCACTGATTTCACGGGTCGCTAATCCTTTGGCGTTGGGTGACAACACCAGGTACGTCGCGAGAGCGGCGGCGCGGCGGCGTCGACTTGCTGGCATGAGTTTTCAGCTCGGCTTCGGAGTGGGCACGGGCTACGAAAGCTGCGGCAGCTTCACACGCATGTACTCACGCAGTTCGTCGTTTCCGGTACCCTCGCAGCATTGTCAGAGTCATCGGCGCCGCATGGTCCCCGATACTTTGGGTGCCCCAATGTAATCGAGCTTGACGCAGTCGACCAGCTTCGACAGGTCCGTGTCTGTGCCCTCTCCGAGAGCATGAAGAAGGGTTGCCTCGGTCTCCGGATTGATCGATGACGGCGGATTGGTGAGCCGATGAGGAGTGAGAGGCAATCCCTCACGGAAAGTGGGCCAGAACTAGGGGTTGTTGTCAGCGATCGAGCAGTACGCGGCGGCTCGCGGCGATGGGACTCTGCGCGGTGAGACCCCCGTCGAGTACCAGCGTTTGACCGCTCATGTATCGGGACTCGTCCGATGCGAGGTAGACCATCGCCCAGCCGATGTCCTCGGGATCACCGATCATATCGAGGGCGTTGTGTCGCTGGATGTCATCGATGACCTCGGCGGGAACGTTATCGCGGAGGGCAGGTGTCATGACCGCACCCGGAGCAACAGCGTTGCAACGGATTCCTTGCTTACCGTACTGAGTGGCAATGTATTGGGTCAGGCGAATGACAGCCGCTTTCGCTGCGCCGTAGGCGCACTGGAGAGTATCCCCAGCGAGACCTCCGATCGAGACGGTGTTGATGATCGACCCGCCGCCGGCGGAGAGCATATGTGGCAGCGCCAATTGTGAGGTGACTACCGTGCTTCGGGCGTTCAACGCCATCGTCCGGTCCCACTCGTCGAGGTCGAGGCGCAACAGGTCGAGATCCTTACGCGGGTTGCTTCCGCCGACGTGGTTGCACAGAACGTTGATACCGCCGAATTCGGTGGCAGCGCAGTCGATCATGGTGGCTACTGATTTTTCGTCCATTACGTCGACCGCGATACCTACGGCGCGGCCCCCGACCTCTGAGCGGGAGATTTCGGTAGCCGTATTCGAGGCGGCGTCCCCGTCGAGGTCAGCAATCAGGACACTCGCGCCCTCTGTGACCATGAGCTCGGCGGCGGCGCGACCGATCCCGCTCGCGGCTCCGGTGATGACGATTTTCTTGCCGGCAAGGCGATTCATGAGAGTTCCTCTCGCAGAAGTCGTACAGAATAAGGTGCTTGTTCTCACTGTGCCGCCCCGAGCCTCACAATGCCGCCCGAAGGATTACGGGCGGCACTGTGTCGGGGCCGGGTGCGCCGCGGAGTCTGTCAGTGGGAAGCGTGTGCGGGCGAAGTCGTCGGCGTGGGCTTACGCAGATGGGTGAGTACAAGAAGGATCACCGTCAACAGGAGCCATCCACCCAGGATCAACAGCCCGTGGCCGATCCCCGTGCTTCCGAAGTAGACGATCGAGCGTGCTGCGTCCATCGCTCCGGCGCCGATCCAGAAGTGACTGAGACCGGACCAGAATCCGGGGAGAAAGTCCGCTGGGAAGGCTGCGCCTGCGCTCGGGAAGTTGAGGAAGATCATCAACAGCATCACGATCATGATCGCCGCCTTACCGAACACGCGGTTGGCGAGAATACTGACCAAACCGACGGTGAACGTGTACGTGAAGATCACAGCCAACAGGCCGAGATTTTCGACGAAGGATGCTTCGTAGAACCCGACGAAGATGGCGGAGACAAAGTACGACACCATCACGCCGATGACCGCCATCACCGCGAGCACACCGAGTTTCACACGCAGCTCCATCGCCGGAGCAACCTGCGCGAGCACGGTAATTGTCAAGTAGCCGATGATTGTGCACACCACCAGCAGGTAGAACAGTGCAGAACCCGTCGGGTCGTCAGCCGCGAGAGGTGCATGATCGATGATATTCGCCTGCTGCCCCTGGGCAGCTGCCAGCGGCTGGGCCAATCCCTCGACCGCCTGAACCCGCATCGGCCCTTCGGCGGAGGCGATGTGGACGTTCATCGGCGTCCCCAGTTCGATCACGCCGGCGATCTCGCGGCCTTGCAGTCGCTCCAGTGCTGCTGCGGTGTCCGTTGTGGTCGCGAGGTCGAACTTGTCCCCGACATTCGGCGCGAGTTGTTCGACCAAGGCCGACGTGGCGGACTGCGGCCCAGCGACCACGACCCCGACATGATGTGGCGTCGGGCTGTGGAACGCGCTGACATAGCAGAGCGCGAACATCACAGCGAAGAAGATGGGGAACACCATCGCCTCGATGACGGGCCGCCACGAAGTACGGCCGGGGGCAGCGTGGGTCGCCGGAGCATTTGCATGTTCCAGGAGGTGAGTGGGCGCGATCGCCTCACTGTCTGCTTCGAGAGCCTGATCCCAGTCGGGATGGTGAGGGTCGTGGGGGTGGGGCATGCGCACAGGCCTTTCGGAGCGAGCTGTCAACAATGAAGACACACCCAGTCAACAGTGTTGACACTTCGTTGTCAACACTGTTGACAAGATGGGTAGAATAAAGACCAGTCGAAGGAAGGGTGAGCCATGTCAGCCGCAGGCCAGGACGAAGGGGCCGGCAGGGCCGGCACCGCCCTCAATCGCCGAGCAGTGCAGGAAGCCGCAGCGCAACTGTTCGCAGAACAGGGCTTCGCTGCTACCGGCGTGCGCGACATCGCGCGACAAGCACGGGTTGATCCCGCGCTGGTCATCCGCTATTTCGGCTCCAAGGAGAAGCTGTTCGTCCACACCATGACGATGTCCGATGCTTTCCTAGAAGTCACGCAAGGGCCGCTCGCCGGCTTGGGTCGAACGCTGGTGGACTTCGTCGTCCGCAGAACTCGTCTCCGGCAAACCGGCACCGCCGCCGCTGTCTTTGCAGCATTGGTGCGAGCTTCCGACCGGCCCGCGGTACGAGAGCACCTGCAGGAAGCCATCGAGCAGATGATCATCGCTCCGCTGGCCCCCAGGCTCGGTGGTGACGATCCGGAGCTGCGTGCACATCTCCTCGCGGCCCAACTGTCCGGATTGATGAACGCTCTGTACGTCGTCGAGAGCCCCTGGCTGCTCGAGGCGCCGATCGACGCGATCGTCGACTGCTACGGGGACGCCCTCCAGACCATCATCGACGGCTCGTCGCCGCCGCCGAATATTGCACCTGCACCAACCTCCGACACATCGACTCGATAGAACTTGACGAAGCAAGGTCTACACGGGGGCCGGCGCCCCCAGATCTCACTGCCGTCGCGGAGTTCGTGCGGCGGCCGAAGCGGGCTGGGACGGGCATTGCACGGCGGACGACAACGTGGACGCAGCCTCTGGAAACGCAGGAAGAAGGTCCTGGCGTACTTCGATACCGGGGCCTCGAACGGACCGGTCGAACCGATCAACCGCCGCCTCGAACACCTCCGCAGTATCGCCCTCGGCTTCCGCAACCTCGAACACTACATCTTGCGGTCACTGATCCACTCTGACCAGCTCCGGGAACAAATCAACGCACTCTAAAACCGGAAGGGCCAGTTAACACTCGCCGATAACTTATATTATGTCAACCTATCGATGAAATACGCTGCCCGGCAACGAAATACGTCCACACTGAACGTGCATCGTCCGTATCGAGTGGCAGGGTCGCTACCAGAGTGAGAGCGGACGTCCTGCGGCCTCGGCCGCAGCGATGCGCTCTTCGATGACGTCGACTCCTACGTTTTGTTCGATCCCGGTACGGCTCGCGGCGGCGATGGCGCGAGTGCGACCTGCGGGTCCTCGAACGTCGGCGAGTGGGCTGGCGATGTTGCGTCGCCGGAGCTCGTATTCGCTGCGGTTGCTGCGATTGGTTCCCAATTGCATTTGTGCCGGGTTGGTGCAGCCGGCGAAGTCGCATTGGTGGCACAGCCCGCGTCGTCGGTGTTGGACCAGCCCAACCTGGAGATGACACCGTATTCGAGTTGGTAGGTTGAACGTCCACCTCTTGCCGTTTTTGTAAAACGCAAATAGTTGGTTGCGCGGTCGATTTAAAGGCGAAAACTCTCGGACCCATTTCAATCACGCCATACCTGGCGAGTGCCTGTGTGGACGCGGCACCTTCAACCCCCTCGGCTGTTCCGCCGCCCGGCGGGCGTTCGCGGCACCCACTGGGGCTGCACATGTATGTTTGCCGCTCTGATTGACCGTCCGCGCACGACCGGTAAGGCCGATGTCGCCGGGGGTTTCGGGATGTCGGTGCAGCCGTCTGTGAGGGCAAAGCCCCACTTCGCTCCGGCTACGGACCCGGCACATCACTGATAACCCTTGCCGTCGCGTAGTTTCTCTGCTTAGACTGCAAATAAGTAAATCAACATTAGTTTATTTTAGGAGAGATGTGACACGAAGAGCAGTGGTGGCGGGAGTGGGCATGATCCCCTTCGCGACACCGAGCCGGTCCGAGACGTACGACGTGATGGGTACGACGGCAGCGCGCGCTGCTCTTGTCGACGCCGGCGTCGAGTACAGCAAGATCCAGCAGGCCTATGCGGGGTACGTGTACGGAGATTCCACGTGCGGTCAGGCCGTTGTCTACGGTCTGGGCCTGACCGGCATTCCCGTGATCAATGTCAACAACAACTGCTCGACGGGTTCGTCGGCGTTGTTCCTAGCAAGACAGGCCGTCGAGTCGGGAGCGGTAGATGTGGCACTGGCGGTCGGGTTCGAGCAGATGCAGCGCGGCGCGTTGGCCATGGGTTTCACCGACCGTCCCACTCCGTTCGATCGATTCAACGAAGTGATGGACCAGATCCAGGAACGGACTGATGCGCCGTTCGCTGCGCAGATGTTCGGCGGCGCCGGACAGCAGTACGCGCAGAAGTACGACACCGTGCCCGAGACCTTCGCGAAGATCTCGGTCAAGTCCCGTAAGCATGCGGCGAATAATCCTTATGCGGTGTTCAAGGACCCTGTCACGGTGGACGAGGTACTTGCCTCCCCGCATATTTACGGTTCGCTCACCCGCTTGCAATGCTGCCCTCCCACCTGCGGCGCAGCAGCAGCGGTCATCGTGAGCGAGGAGTACGCCAAGAAGAATGGTCTCGACGGCTCGATCGTGATCAAGGCACAGGCGATGACGACCGATTTCTCCTCCACTTTCGACGAAAACGACATGACGAAGATCGTCGGCTACGACATGTCGAAGGCTGCCGCACAGCAGGTCTACGAGGCGTCGGGGGTCTCGCCTGAAGATCTGCGCGTGGTGGAGTTGCACGACTGTTTCACAGCCAACGAGTTGCTCTCCTACGAAGCTCTCGGGCTCACGCCCGAGGGCACGGCAGAACAGTTCGTCAACGACGGAGACAACACCTATGGCGGCCGGGTCGTCACCAACCCGTCCGGAGGTCTGCTCTCGAAGGGACATCCGCTCGGGGCAACGGGTCTGGCGCAGTGCGCAGAGCTGGTGTGGCAACTGCGCGGCCAGGCACAAGCCCGTCAGGTCGAGGGAGATCTCAAGGTCGCATTGCAGCACAACATCGGTCTCGGTGGCGCCGCGGTTGTCACCCTCTACGAGAAAGTGAGCTGAGTATGACCGTGGATCCATCCGTGATCGGTACGGAGTTCCCTCCGACCGACCTCACCGTCGATGCAGGCAGGTTGCGCTTCTTCGCGAAGGCGATCGGTGAGACGAACCCCGTCTACACCGACGTCGCCGCAGCCAAAGCTGCAGGGTACAGCAATCTGCCGGTACCGCCGACGTTTCTGTTCTCCATCGAACTCGACAGTCCTGATCCATTCTCCTGGCTCTCGGACCTCGGCGTCGATCTGCGCTATGTCCTGCACGGAGAGCAAGCGTTCACCTACCATTCCATCGCTTACCCGGGCGAGACGTTGACCGCGACGTCGACGATCACCGACGTGTACTCGAAAAAAGGCGGCGCACTCGATTTTATCGTCAAGGACACTGCGGTCACCCGCGCGGACGGCTCCGCTGTGGCCGATCTGAAATCCGTACTCGTCGTACGCAACCCGGGAGTCGGCAAATGAAATCCACCGAGCACATCGAAGTCGGCTCCGAGCTCCCCGCATTGGAGATCGAAAAGATCACGCGCACCACGTTGGCATTGTTCGGCGGTGCTTCAGGTGATCACAATCCGATGCACATCGACATCGACGTCGCCAAATCTGCCGGACTTGAGGACGTCTTCGCTCACGGCATGCTGTCGATGGCCTACCTGGGGCGGTTGTTGACCAATTGGGTTCCCCAGGAATCGATTCGGTCATACCGGGTCCGGTTCGCTTCCATAACACCGGTGTTGGCGAAGCCCACCGCCACCGGCAAGGTCGTCGCGATCGAGGAAGTGGACGGCGAGCGCCGCGCGAGCGTCGAACTCACCGTCATCCTCGCCGACGGCTCCGTCACACTCACCGGCGACGCAGTCGTCGCCATCAACTGAAGGATCTGCAGAACATGGGAACTCTCGACACCAAAGTTGCTATCGTCTCCGGCTCCGGTCGCGGTATCGGACGGGAAATCGCACTCAAGCTCGCACGCGAAGGCGCCAAGGTGGTGGTCAACGACCTCGATGCCGAACCGGCCCAGGAGACAGTCGCCGCGATCGAAGCTGCCGGCGGGCAGGCCGTCGCGTGCGTCGGCAGTGTCACCGAAGAAGGTTTCGCGGAACGTTTCGTGCAGAGTGCGGTGAACTCTTTCGACGGGCTCGACATCATCGTCAACAACGCCGGCTACACCTGGGACTCGGTGATCCAGAAGATGACCGACGAGCAGTGGGACGCCATTGTCGACGTGCACCTCAAGGCCCCGTTCCGCATTCTGCGTGCCGCACAGCCCGTTATCGCTGCCGCGGTCAAGAAGGCCAAAGACGCCGGCGAACCCGTCCCCTGCCGCAAAGTCGTCAACATCTCTTCCCTCGCCGGCACCGGCGGCAATCCCGGCCAGGCGAACTATTCCTCCGCCAAGGCCGGTATCACCGGGCTGACCAAGACGCTGGCCAAGGAATGGGGCCGCTACAACGTCACCGTCAACACCGTGGCATTCGGCTTCATCAAGACCCGCTTGACCGAAGCGTCGGCAGACGGCTCGGCCACCATCGATGTACAGGGTCGTGAGATCAAGGTCGGTGTCAATCCGAATTTGATGACGGCGATGGAGCAGATGATTCCCCTCGGGCGAGCGGGCGCGCCGAGTGAAGCTGCAGGGTCGGTCTACATGCTGTGCACTCCCGAATCCGATTACGTCAGCGCGCAGACCTTGGTCTGCGGCGGCGGCTTCAACTTCTAGGAGTGGTGAACATGGGTACCGCAGAATATCGATCGTCGTGGATCGACGACGACATCGTTGCGCTGCAGGAGATGGCTACGAAGTTCTTCGAAGCGGAACTGCTGCCGAACCAGGAACGATTCGCCGAGCAAAAGCATGTCGATCGCAGCTTCTGGAACGCGGCGGGCAAGCTCGGTCTGCTCTGCGCATCGATCCCGGAAGAGTACGGCGGCGGCGGCGGTACTCACGCCCATGACTTCGCGATCTTCGATGCTCAGTACCGACTCGGCGACACCAGCTTCGGCAACATGGTGCACAGCGGCATCGTCGCTCACTACATCCTTGCGTACGGCAGCGAGGATCAGAAGCAACGGTGGCTGCCCAGGATGGCCACGGGCGAGCTGGTCGGTGCCATCGCGATGAGTGAGCCGGGCGCCGGATCCGATCTGAAAATGTTGCGTACCAACGCTCGTCGCGACGGCGAGGAGTACGTGATCGACGGTGCGAAGACGTTCATCTCCAACGGCAAGCATGCCGACCTGGTCATCGTCGCGGCGAAGACGGACCCCGCTGCCGGGGCGAAGGGTGTCTCGCTGATCGTGGTCGAGACGGCCGACTCCCACGGTTATCGTGTGGGACGAGTGCTGGACAAGATCGGTATGAAAGGTCAGGACACTGCAGAGTTGTTCTTCGACGGCGTCCGGGTCCCGGCCCGAAACCTGCTCGGCGGTGAGGGCGCAGGTTTCGGTTATCTGATGAAGCAACTGGCACACGAGCGGCTCGGGATCGCCGTGTGCGCCGCCGCTGCCACCGAGGCTGCGGTCGCTCTCACCGTGCAATACACCAAGGACCGTTCGGCATTCGGTGCCTCGTTGTTCGAGATGCAGAACACCCGCTTCCAACTCGCCGACTGCGCCACCCTGGCCCGAGTGTCGCGAGTGTTCGTCGACGACTGCATCGAACGTCATCTTCGCGGTGAACTCGACCCCACCACGGCGTCGATGGCGAAGGCGTACACCACAGAGATCCAAGGCCAGGTCGTCGACAAGTGCCTTCAATTCTTCGGTGGATACGGGTACATGGCCGAGTACCAGATCGCTCGCATGTATGCGGACGCGCGTGTTCAACGCATCTACGGCGGGTCGAACGAAGTGATGAAGGAACTTATCGCCCGTTCTCTGTGAACACAGGGAACGGTGTACGGCAACGCACGAGACCGACCTCTGGCGACTGCACTCGAGGACGCACCACCAGAATGTCGGGCCCGGCTCCGGCAGATTCCGGGGCCAGTAACGCGGTGGCCCTTCGTCGAGGCATCGACGTAGTCACCTCAACACAGAAAGTGACAAGACAAATGGGTCCGCTGCACGGAGTTCGAGTCGTCGAAATCGCCAGCCTGGCGCCTGCACCGTTCGGGTGCATGATCCTTGCCGACATGGGGGCCGACGTGATCCGCGTCGATCGAGCGGACGGGAGGGCCGGCGCGGGGATCACCACTCCCTCCGGTCCGCTCGATCGCGGACGGCGCAGCATTGCCGTGAATTTGAAAGACCATGCCGGCGTCGAGGTTGTTCGCACCCTGATCGAGACGGCAGATGTCTTCGTCGAGGGTTTCCGCCCGGGCGTCGCCGAACGCCTCGGGATCGGGCCGATTGAACTCCTCGCGATCAATCCGGCATTGGTGTACGGGCGGATGACCGGGTGGGGCCAAGACGGCCCGCTGGCCGCGCGCGCCGGCCACGACATCAACTACATCGCCCTGGCGGGGGCGCTGGAGCCGATCGGTCGTGCAGGGGAGCGCCCCCACGCTCCGATGAACCTGATCGGAGACTTCGGAGGCGGCGGCCTGATGTTGGCGCTCGGAATCGTCTCCGCATTGTTCGAGCGGCAACGATCCGGTCGGGGCCAGGTGGTCGACGCGGCGATGGTCGACGGAGCGGCGCTGCTGACCTCGTTCATGCACGGCATGCATGCCAGTGGCATGTGGGAGGGCGAGCGCGGCACCAATACCCTCGACGGGGCAGCGCCGTTCTACGACACCTACGAGACGTCCGACGGAAAGTTCATGGCTGTGGGATGTGTGGAGCCGCAGTTCTACGCCCAACTGCTCGCCGCGTTGGGTCTGACCGAATCAGATCTTACGTCCCAGTCGGACACGGCCGCGTGGCCGGAAATGAAGGCGCGGATAGCGGAGGTGTTCAAGAAGAACACTCGCGCACACTGGACCGAGGTGTTCGCGGGCTCCGATGCGTGCGTCACCCCCGTCCTCTCCCCGTGGGAGGCCCACGAGCACCCGCACAACACAGCTCGGGAGGCATTCATCGAGGTCGACGGCCTAGTGCAGCCAGCGCCTGCTCCCCGTTTCGATCGGACACCGAACGCGGCACCGGTTCCGATGGACGACGGTGGACGCGATGTGACTTCGACCTTGACCAACTGGGGTCTCGAGGAGAGCACGGTAGCTGCTCTGACCTCGTCGGGAGCTGTCTGCTGACCTCCTTGGCCGGCGCATTCAGGAACTCAGACCCAGGACCGCGTCGCCGATGACTGCGAGCTCATCGGCCAGATTCGCCCTCTCCGATGCCGGGGAGCTGTTCACCACGATGTTGATGACGGTGACGGCGGCGAGCACGATCGCGCGCAACTCGCCGTCGTCGACCTCCGGACGAAGGGTTCCCAGAAGGTGCACCCATTCGTCGAGGTACTCGCGTTGACGGGCGCGCAGGACGTGGCGCAGCGGTTCGGTCAAGCTCGATGTCTCGTTGACGACGATGGTGACCAGGTGGGGGTGACTGGTCATGAGGTCGATGTAGGAGACCAACGCGAGATGCAGGGCATGAGAAGTCGACGTCGCCTGTGCGAAAGCAGCGTTGAGACCGATGTCCAACAGATCGGCGCCGCGGTTCAACGCGGCGATCAGGATCTCGTCTTTCTTGGCGAAATGGTTGTAGATACTCGGTCCCGCCATCCCCGTCGCGTGCCCGATGTCGTCCATCGTCACCGTGTGAAAGCCGCGTTCGGCGAAAAGCCTCGTCGCCTCACCGAGCAGCAGCTCTCGCCGTGATCGTCGAGTGTGCGGCGAAGGTCGATCTTCCCGTGCAGTGGACCGACCTCGATCGTTCGGCGAAAGGCAGAGGGCGGTGATTCTCTCGATCATGCCCGCCAACACCGCTCGGTACCGCTCCGCCGGCACCTGCGCTCGGTGATACGAGGGACTGAGCAGGACCGCCAGAACCGCATCGGCGAGAAACGCGCTTTCGTCGGTACCCAACGATGGCCGGTGAGCAGCGATCACGGCGCTCACTCGCTGATGACTGAGGTGTCGGCGGCGGCGCAGCTCTGTTCGTTCGGCGTCGGGGAGGTTGCGGGCTTCTCGTTGCCAGAGCACCCCGATATCGCGGCGCGAAACAGCCAGCGCCACAAGTCCGTCCATGGTCGCGGCGAAGCCGGCATCGTCAGCGAGCACGTCGACGAACCTCTGTGATCCTTCCGACGTCAGCTCGGCGAGTAACGCTTCCTTGTTTCGGAAATGGCGATACAACGCCCCCGGGGTGATGCCGACGGCGACGGCGATATCCGTGAGATTGGCGTTGCTGTACCCGAGGGTCCCGAACTGCTCGGCCGCAGCGGTGAGTATCTGTGCCTTGCGATCACGAGGGCGACGAGTACCCACCCCGCTCACCTTTACCTGCGCTGTACTCATGTCCCCCGCCGATCCATGTCCGAATGACTCAACTTCTCGATCCTAGTGACGGAGCGTTGCGCACCGCTCCGGCGCGGCCAGGCGATGGCCGCTGCGGCCGAACCGACGTCCTCTCCGCGATCATTGCCGCGGACACAGTACTGAAAAAGCGCGCTCACCCCCTATCCGATTCGCTATCAAGCTAATTTTATTTCACTTATCTGGCAAATGTGCATTGCGTACCCATGTAAACCGTCCTACTATGTTGATTGCACGTTTACGTGACTTACATCACTGGAAGGTGGCTATGCCGACAATCGGGAGCGCGTTGACCATGAGCGCCCAGCGCTGTCCGGACAGGACAGCGCTGGTGTTCGGAACAACCAGACGGACCTATCGAGAACTCGACGACGAGATCAACCAAGCCGCCCACGCGTTGCGCCGTCTCGGCCTGTCGAAAGGCGACCGATTCGCGCTGATGGCGGGAAACTCCGACTCGTTCGTGATCGCGTTCTATGCAGCGATCAAAATCGGAGCCATCGTGGTCCCTGTCAATCCCCGCTCCGCAGCTCCGGAGCTGCGGTACCTGCTCGACGACTCCGGAGCGAAGGTCCTCGCTTTCGATGCGACGGTCTCGAAGGTGATAGCCGAGGCGACGAGCTCGACGTCCGCGGCACTTCTCGCTCTGGACTGCGTGGACGGGCTCTCGAGCCTTAGCGAGTTGGCGGCCGACGAACCCACCTCCCCGCCTACCGTCCAGGTCGACGAGTCCGACGACGCACTGATCCTGTACACCTCCGGCACCACGGGCCGACCCAAAGGCGCCTTGTTCGATCATCATCGAACGATCTGGGTCGGGGTGAGCCTGACGAGTTTGTGCGGACTCACCGACGGAGATCGATTGCTCCACGTTGCCCCTCTCTATCACGCCGCGGAGCTGACGATGATGCTGATCCCCGGGATGATGGTCGGGGCCACACACGTCGTTCTGCCGGGTTTCGACCCCGCGGCGGTGCTCGACACACTAGAAAACGAACGCATCACCGGTTTCTTCGGCGTACCGACGATGTATCAGATGCTGTTGCGTCAGCCCGATTTGACCGAGCGGGACCTGTCCTCCTGGCGGACCGGCATTTTCGGTGCGGCACCGATGCCCACCGACGCGGTCGAACGCCTTCTGGACGCTCTGCCCGGGGTCAACCTCTATCAGGCATGCGGACAGACCGAAGGTGGCCCGGGCGGAATTTACAGTCGCCCGGACGAAGTGCGCGCCAATCCCTCCGCCAGCGGACGACTGAGCCTGCTGAACACCGTGGTACGCGTCGTCGATGCCGAAGGACGGAATGTAGGGCCCGGGGAGACCGGTGAACTCATCATGCACGGCGAAACGGTCATGAAAGGTTACTGGAACAAACCACGCGAGACCGCAGAGACGATCCGTGACGGATGGCTGCACACCGGCGACCTCGCCCGGATCGATGCCGACGGTTACATCACGCTGGTCGACCGCATGAAGGACATGATCATCACCGGCGGCCGCAACGTGTACTCCGTCGAAGTGGAGAACGCGCTCGCCGGCCTCCCCGGCGTCGCGGACTGCGCAGTGATCGGACGAAGCAACGAGGAATACGGTGAAACGATCGTCGCAGTCATCACCCCCCTGCCCGGATGCGAGATCACTCTCGAGGAACTCCGCGAAAGTGCGGGGAAACTGATCTCGGACTACAAGCTCCCCCGCGAATTGATCATCGCCGACATCCCGCGCAACCCCTCCGGCAAGATCATGAAGCACAAGCTACGTGACGAACTGCTCGCCCGTCGTGAGACTTCAAGGGATGAGGTAACTCGATGACAGCGCCTACACGGCGTGGCGGCTTTTCGAGGTCTCTCCGATGTCGGAAGGTGCTGCCTGCCGCGTTGGGGGCGTTGCTGCCGTTGGTGCCGTTGGTCGCTACGTCAGCCTGGGCCGATTCTGTGGTGATCCCACGTGCCGAACGGATCGAGGTCGATCCTGGAGTGCAACTGTCTGCGGACGTATACAAATCGTCGGCCGATGGTCGCAGCCCGCTAATCATTATCCCGCCCGGGTACGGCATACCAAATCTGACAAACGCGGTGAGTGCGGCCAAACTCGCGAGCAAGGGTTACGACGTCGTGGTCTACGCCCCCCGCGGCCAATACGCCTCCAGTGGAGAGAACAACTTGATCGCAGCCGCTGACATAGGCGATGTCAGCAAGATCATCGACTGGGCCGGAACGCATCTAGATTCCGACACCACCCGAGTGGGCATGACTGGGGTCTCACAAGGCAGCGTGATCAGCGTAATGGCAGCCGCCAACGATCCCAGGATCCGTGCTGTCGCCGCCATGAGTACGTCCAGTACTACCGCGACACCGCTCATGGTCAACAACACGTGGTTTTCACAATTCATACAGCTCGTCAAGGCCGCGCAACTGGTGAACCCGTTTGGGCCGGAACTCGCCACCGTGATCGACAAATTCGACCACAACGACAGATCAGGTCTATCAGAAATCTTCTCCGTGCGTTCCGCGCAATCGCGGGTGGCCGAACTGAACAAAAACGCACCGGCAATCTTGATTGAGAACGGATGGCAAGACTCCGCATTCCCACCGTCGGGTGTGACCAGCTTCTTTGATCAGCTGACCACGCCGAAACGGATGATGCTGATGCCCGGCGACCACGTAGTCCCCGAACTCGGAGGGTTCGGTGGATTACCCAACGAATCGTGGGATGCAGCTGGAGATTGGTTCGATCACTTCCTCCACGGTATCGATAACGGAATCAACGAGGGAAAACCCGTTCAGTTGCAGCCACTGTTCGGCGGCCCGTTCACCGGGTTCGACAGCTGGCAGGCATCGGTTTCCCCCACCGACCGACGAATCCTCGGGCCCCTAGCAGATGCCGAACGTGGCGCCGGGGAGCTCGGAGCTGCGTCCGCGACAACATGGTCCAAGTCGATAGTAGGAGGCCCCAACCCCGGCGCTGACAGCGGCCCGTTGATTCTCGCCGGGTTAGGAGCACCTCGGCACGTTACCTTCCCAGGGTTCCTCAACGCGGTGGACAGGTCGAGAGCCGCGGTGTGGGAAACCACGCCCACCACGGCAGATAGGACGATCTCCGGCGCACCGGCACTCTCAGTCACAGTGACACCGTCGGACGCTGCATTTAGCATCTTCAGCTACCTGTACGACATAGACGAAAACGGTGGAGCGACACTGCTGGGGCACATTCCCTTCACAGCGACAGATATAGAGGCTGGGATTCCCATCGCCGTGGACGTGTCATTTCAACCCGTTCGATACACGGTCCAGGCAGGACATCGCCTCGCGTTGGTCGTCGATACCGAAGATGAACGCTACGAAAGCGAGACGGCGCTCGGGGAGCGACTGACCTTCGAATCCACGTCTGCTAGCCCAGCTGTTCTCGATGTCCCCTGGCAACAGTGACGGGCTGACATCACAGGTAAGCCATACACCTTACAGGTCGCCGCATTCCCGGAGGCTTGCACAGTGTCAGCTACTGAAATTGAAGCGTCGAATATTCCGGCTCAGGAATTGCTGTGTTTCCTGTGCCCCCATGTTCACCCAGCCAGATCCGACTGCACGGAGACCTACGCACGGCCGAGCCGGCCCGAGGAGGTGCACGCGGACCCGGGTGCGAGTAGACCTCCGAGTTTGCTGAACACCGTGGCCAGTGCGTCGAGCCGAGCGGTACATCATCCTGATCGATCGGATGAAGGACATGATCATCACCGGGGCCGCAACGTCTACTCTGTCGAGGTCCAGAACGCGCTGCCAGGATCCCAGGCATTGCAGATTGCGCGGCGGCGGGCCGTAAGAACGAGGAGTTCGGCGAGCCCATCGTCGCGGTCGTGACTCTGCCCGGCTGCGAAATGACGCTGGAGAAGCTCCGAGAACGCCTAGGCAAGCTGATCGCCGACTACACCCTCCCCCGAGAACTGGTCATCGGGGAAGTTCCACCGAGCCAGCCAGGGAAGATCTTCAAACACAAGATCTGCGACTAATTACATTCGCGCAGTGCCGGTTCGGTGACCCCCGCCCGCATCGATGCAGCGCGGACCCTGGTGTAGCGACGCGCCGACGCCGGGCGTGGCAGCCACGTCCACTGGACACAGAGCGTCAAAGAATGACGCGACACCTGTTGTACAAGAACAAATTTCGGTCAATAATCCAATGGCAGGAGAATGAGAATGACGCTGCGAAAATCATCGATCATACTGATGGCATTGGGGGTGGTCCTCGTCGTACTGGCCGCTATTACCCGATGGGTGGTCGCCCCGGAGCTCTCGAAGCTCCCGTCGGATACCGACGTCACCGCGCAGTACGCAGGCAAGGCCACGCTGCTCAATGCGGAAGCACTCAAGACGGGCGACGCGGCTCACGCGATTTCCCGCGACGTCCCGGTGACCATCGACCGCCACGTCTACGTTTCGAGCACGGACGGTGACACCGCCGTCGTCCACGACGACACAACCCTCAACACGCCCAGCGGGCCCGGCACGACGAAGGGACACACGTATGCGATCGACCGCAAGACCATGCAGGCCGCCCCGGCTCCCACCGGTGAGACCGTTCAATCACACGAGGGCCTGACCATCACCTTGCCGCTCAGCCCCAAGCCGGACAATTCGTACCAGTACTACGATTCCGGGACCCAACAGACAGTCCCCGTCACCTACGTCGAGAAAGACATCATCGATGGTCGGGATGCCTACAATTACACGATTGTCGCGACCGGAGCGCTGAAGGATCCGGCGACTCTGAATGCGCTTCCCCCGGCGCTTCCGAAGGCGCTGATGGCCTCCCTCGCCCCGGCTCTCCCTCCGAATCTCCGCGAGCAACTCGCCGGCGCACTCGATGAACTGCCGGACCCGGTGCCGCTCACTTACACCGCCAACGACACGGTCAATCTCTACGCCGACGAGTCCCTCGGAGCGACGTTGGACGCCGCGCTGGTCCAGGAAGTTATTGCCAACATCGAAATAGGAGGTCAACAGGTCAGCCTCTTGCCGGTCCTCAAGATCGATGCCCAGCTGACCCCGGAGTCCAGGTCCGACGCCGTGAACAAGGCCAACGATGGCGCCAAGAAATTGGCCTTGATCAAGGTGTGGGTGCCCCTGGTACTGCTCGTCGTCGGCATCACCTTCTTCATCTGCGGCTTCATCCGTCGTCGTAAGCCGCAACTGTGAGCTGACATCGGTTCGCTCTACGCAAATGAACGTCCGCTTCGATCACCGGCGTTGATGCGGTGATCGAAGCGGACCGTCCCATTTCGGGACTACTACTGACGGGTCACACGTCTGCGGCGACCGAGTTGGTCAGCGTTCCGGGGCCGTCGATACTCACTGACCCGAGACCGCCTCACATCTAGGCGGACCCGCGTCACCGGAGGGTAGGCACAGCACTCGATCCCGTGTTTCTTGCCCCCTGGTCGAGTACCCCGAAGCGGTCAAGAAAAGGGCCTTCTTTCTTATAGGCTGGGCAATGCGGTAGAGACGCTGCATCTCGGCAATCCCTACAGGGGATGCGTGGTGGTTGACCCGCGCAATAGAAGCAGTCGACTCGACATCGATCCCGCCGTCAGCTCCGGGCGGCGAAAGTTTTGCGCCCCAATGACCGTTTTCTTCATCCACTTGCATGAAAGCTCTTCAGTGCCTTGCCATGTCATCCCGTGCAACCCATCGGTGACAGGCAACGCTCGTAGAGGTCCGATTTCGAGATGGGAATCCTGCTGGACTTTCACCAGCTGTTGCTTCATTCCGCGAACCGCGCCCTTTTGTGTGAGGGTTGTTGTACCGCCGAGCGAACGGAAGAAACCCGCGGTACGCCCACATGCCCGACACTGGTTAGTGATCGGGGTCAGGCAGAAGTGCTTTGACAGTGCTTACACTTGGTCACCAAGCGAATATTACTTTCGTTCTTAACTGAGTTGCTGCGCCATCGCAACGCGCCCACGAGCGTTCGTGGTCCCGGTACGTCCTCAGTGCAGGAGTTATAGACGCCGCGGAGGATGCGAATGTCCGGGTTCGCAGGGCTGAGAAAAAGCTCGATGAGGATCTCGGG
The DNA here is from genome assembly GCF_009707305.1 of Rhodococcus sp. AQ5-07. Lineage (NCBI taxonomy): Bacteria > Bacillati > Actinomycetota > Actinomycetes > Mycobacteriales > Nocardiaceae > Rhodococcus > Rhodococcus sp. AQ5-07. The sequence goes on from NZ_CP046101.1 coordinate 43,393, forward strand.
CGCCTTGGGAAAATTCCCGGCAGCGAGTTCCGCGAAGTAATTGGCCACCAGTTGCTGGTTGAACCAGTACGGATTGATTTGTTCTTCGGCCCAACAACCGTCGACCCGTCCCGTTAAACCGAGACTGATCGCCTCCAACAGAGTCGATTTACCCGCTTCGTTGCCGCCCACGACGATATTGAGCCCTGTAGTGGGAACCATCTCGAAGTCTTGGAAGAGGCGGTAGCCCCGGACGACGATGCGTTCAATCATTTATGTTGACCTCGTACCCACTCATGGACGCCCGGTGTGCGCCTGGAATGTTGCATTGAAGCACGGGGTGCCGACAGTCAGGCCCGCTAAATCGCCAGTGCATCGATTCCGACGGCGGTATTCGACGCTTCCGCGAAGCACCTATATCCCCAGTTCGTACTGAGGGTGAGGTGTCGAGATCTCGTGTCGAAAATCTATGTCGAATAAACCGTTGGCTTTGCGTTTTCGACAGACGAGTTGCTTTCAGGCTGCCCACCAGGCGATGAGGATGGCGGAGAGGATGCAGCCGAGTATGAGGGCAGGTTCGACTGCACGCCGAGTCGTTCGTGCAGCCGCGGTCGGTGGGTGCGAGGCGACGCCGGGGTCATGTAGTGGTGTTGACGGGTTGAATCATGGCTTCGAGCCTGGTGAGTCGTTCTTCGAGGACACCGGTGATAGCGAGCAGTCCGAGCACGGTCGGTTCGTGATGTCGCTGCCCTGTTGCGCGTGTTTGAGCAGCGTCATGCGCAGGAGCAAACACATGGGGCGTCGTCGCTGATGGGGAGTTGCTCGAGCGTGGCGGTCAGACGCTCGTCGGGGGAGTTCATAGGTAGCTCCTGCACGTGTCAATCATTCAGGCAGTGCGATTGGCGCGACTGCCTGCGCGGTGGTAGGGCAACTCGTTTGCTCGTGCCCGCGGCATGCGCAGAGCACGGCCGGTGCGCAGGCACAAGATGAGTTCGCGGCGCAGGCCGTCGTGGCCCTCGATAAACGGGGAATGGTAGATGGCCTCGTGGCTGATTCTCATGCTCAGATCATCCGGGAAACCGATCGGTAGCCGGTTCGAAATCTGCTCAGGGCTCCACGCTTTCACACATCGGCGGTCGCGGTCGATGGGGCTTGTTCAAGCCTTTCCATTGCCGTTCGAGTGGTCCGGCGACAGCATCGCCGCCCGGCAGGGTGATCTTGCCCGAAAGGCGCTCCTCGACGTAGTGCCGTAACCGATCGTTGGCCGCGAGCTTGGCGGCCTTGGGTCGGCGAACGAACATCGGCTTTCCAGTGCGCAACGCTGGCGCGGTAGTCGAGCGTGCCGCCCCGGGTCGCGGCGTTGCGCCGCAACTCTCTGGAGATCGTCGACGGGCTCCTCCCGATGGCTTTCGCGATCGCGCGCACTGCGTGGCCGGCGGCGTGCAGGATCGCGTTTTCCTCACGCTCTGCCAAAGAAAGGTACCTGCCTACCTGTGCGGGTCACGAATACGGCGTCATCCCGCCAGCGTGCCGGAACCTCCGCTTGCCCACAGGCTGTCCCACACCGACAGCGTCAGCGGCCTCGCGAGGAAGCTTGCCGGTACTGATCTGGTCCCAAAAATCTCGTTCCTTCGACCGGGGATGGCCCGGTGACCTCATCGGAGCCCTGCCCGTCACCTCCCGCACCCAATCCGATGTTCTGCCCACAACCCCTCCTGACCTTGAGTGTTGCTTCCACCGGTTGAACCCATCTCAGGGGAACCCCCGCGCCGTCGACGGGTCTGGCCCGGTGACAGGTGGTACCTCGACGAGGTGTTCATCCGTATCAACGGCGTCCAGCATTACCTGTGGCGGGCGGTCGACCAAGACGGCAACGTGCTCGATGTGCTGGTCCAGTCGCGCCGAAATACTCTGGCGGCCAAGAAGTTCTTCCGTCGACTGCTCAAAGGATTGGAGTATGTGCCGCGAGTGATTGTTACAGACTAGCTACAGCGTCGCGCACCGCGAGATGCTGGCCTCGGTGAGCATCGCCGATCGAAGTACTTGAACAGCCGCGCAGAGAACTCGCACCAGCCGACGCGACAGAGAGAACGTGTGATGAAACGGTTCACATCGCCCGGGCACGCGCAACGATTCCTGTCCGCGTTCAGTGGCATCTCACCGCATTTCCGGCCAGGCCGACACAGGCTCTCGTCGCTCGAATGCCATACCGAGATGGCCGGCCGTTTCGCGGTCTGGCAGGAAGTCACCGCGACTGCCGCCGACTGAAAGTGAACGGCCCGGCGGTATCTCGTAGCAACCTGTCGCGAACTAGATGTACCGCTATACTTTTCGATTAACGTGACAGTGCCCCATTTTATGCTGTCAGGTACTCGCCGGAGTTCGCGAAGACTTGCCGCGGAACGTCCGCGAGTGGACGGTGAACCAAACTGCCAGTAGCAGTGAGACTGCGGCGGTGCCCGCAGTTATCCACCACCACAGTGGTATTGGTGCCTTCACTGTGATCTGATACGCGGTGACTGCTTCGTTGCCCGATGGATCCACCGTCCTGACGATTATCGTGTGTGTGCCGAAGTCGAGGTCCGGGGGGATGACGACGTGGAGATCGAGTGGGCCGTCTTGCGTCGTGAATCCTGTCGCCAGGGTGCGTGGGATGCTTCGAATCTCGGTTTCGTAGTAGGTACCGGCCGGGACCACAGTGTTCATGGTCTGGATACAGCGGGCGGGTTCGGTGGCTTGCACGTTCGGGACGGCGTGCAGTGCGCACTCGACTCCGGTGGTGAATTCCGCGGTTAGTGGTGCCTGGCGGACGATGGAGCCTTCATGTGGAGCTGCATAAGAGCTGGTCGACCACTGCGCGATCGCGCCCGCGATCCGGCTGTATCCCAGTTCGTTGGGGTGGACCAGCTCCTGCTTGTTCGCATTCAGGCCCACGAACTGCTGGGCTGTGAGGCCGGCGCCCTGCCCAAAGGTGGCGCCGTTGATTCCTGACGCGGAGCCGTCGCACAGTGTGTTCACCGGTTGCATCGACCGCTCGACGGTGTCGATCCAGTAGATCTGGCGGGCGTCATTCTGCGCGGCGCTCACCGACCGTGCGAGGACTCTGTTGAGTTCTCGGACAACCTTGTTGGCATACGCGACCTCCCTGGCGGAGAACTCGCCGCACGCGACACTGGCGGTGTCGGGGAACGGCAGCGGATAGCCGAGCACGAGCAGCGGGGCTTCATTACCGTCGCGTTGGTCGAGTTCCGCCTTGGTGTTCAGGGCGTCGTACACCTTCCGGTAGGTGCCGGCCAGTTGTGTGCTCAGGTCGTCGAGCTTCTGGCGTACGGTGCGCTGCCTGACCGTGTCGTTGTCGACCAGTCCTTGAGCGTTCGCATCTGCGTATCCGCAGGTGGAGATGGTCTCCTCGAGGTGGACACCGTCGAGGGTGTCCAGCCTGGCATCGTAGTTCGGGTATAAGCAGCGGGTGACGATGTCGCCGAATCCGATATCGTTGCCCCCGATACTGAGAAAGGCCGCATCGACGGTAGGTCCGTCGTCCATCTGGGCGACCTGGGAGTCGTATGTGACCCGGTTAGGCTGAGGTCCGAACAGGTTCGTTTGAACTGCACCGGAGCACGCGTAGTTTTTGGTGTGCTCGATCCCGAAAAGTTGTGCCACATGGGTGGATTGGGACCGGTGGCACCATTCGTCCACACGACTGTTGCCAGGAAGGTATCGGCCGGCGCCTTCGCCGGCGGCGTAGGAGTCGCCGAATATCGCGACCGTGGAGCCATTGTCGAGGAGTGCCTTGACTACCCCGCCCGCCACGGAGCGAAGGTCGATCTTGATGGTGCCCTCCGCCATGGCAGCGGCGGCGGGTCGGGCGGCGGTAGCGATGACCCGGTAGTTCGCGGTTCGGTCCTGGGTTACATTCGAGTCCGCGGGTCGTAGCTTCCACTCGAAGTTTGCATTGTGCCCTGCGGGGATGTTGCCGAGTCGCGCGACAGGCGGGATGACGACAGGGAAGAGAGCCTGGTCGGTGTCCGCGCGAAACGAGAGGGACAGTCGCACGTCGTTGACGGCTCGTGCCGACGAGTTGGTGACGTTCGCTGTCAGTGTGATGTCGGCGCCGCCCGCTACGGTATCGGGAGCCGAGATCGTCAACGCCAACTCGGGAATCATCAGTTCCTTGAGCCTCTGCTGCATTTCGTCCACGTCTGCGATGTCGCTGTAGCGGCCACCTGTGGTGGATGCGATGCACTCGAGTTCGGTGCGACCTTGTCCCGACAGCTGGAAGCCCAGCGCCTCGACTGTGACGTCGAACCCTTCGGCGACGATCTGTTTCGCCGTGTCGCACGGAGCCTGGCCACAGTTGCTTTCGCCGTCCGAGATGAGGACCACGGTGGCGCTGGTGATGCCGTTGGCCTTCAGCGAATCGACCGAGGCACGAAGAGCCGGACCTGTCGGTGTCCCGCCGTCCGCTTTCAGACCGGACACCTGGGCCATCAGCGTGTCGGTGTCCTTGCGCACACCTCCGTCTGCGCCGGCAAGAAATGATCCGGGATCGCAGTTGCTGCCGGCTGTCGGGTATGTCCAGAGGCCCAGCGGTGTGCCCGAGGAAGCCGTGTCCCCGACGATCCTGCTCAGGCTCTGCTTAGCGCCGGTCAGCTTGTTCTTACCGTTCGCGTCGCTGTCGTTCATCGAACCGGACAAGTCCATGACCATAAGCAGGGCCGACGGTGCGGCGGACACCGCACGGGTGGGTGGAGTGGTCGGTGTCTGTGCCGCAGACGAAACGGGCAGCAGGCAAGCCGCCGCGAGGATCACCAGCAATGCACCGAGTCTCGGCCACCAGTTGGCCATGAGTTCTCCCCGGTGAGATCTACGATGGCCTGCTGGCTGCCGAGAATGGTCGGGTCGGCGAGGACGGCTTCGGTGTCTCTCGACGATCCGCTGTCGGTGAGCGCGGTCGCGACGACGGTTAGTTGCAGTGCCCCCGAGACACGTGCGTAGAGGTCTGCGGGCTGGCCGTAGCCAGCGTCGACGGCCGCGACCGGTGTGCCGTCCGCGAACACCTCGACGCGGACCCTGGTGCCGGGCACGGAATCGGTGGGAACCCCGACCGTGGCGCGCATCTCGTCGACCGCGTGGGCCAGGTTCCACACCGACTTGCGCGGCTTGGGAGTGCCAGGTTTGTTCGCGGTGCAGGTCACCGAGTTCTCATATTTCTTGCCGTTCATCGACTCGGACCCGGTACCGCACCCGCTCTCCATGGCGTCGAGCTTCGAAAGGTAGGTGGATCCGGGGGACTGAGCGACAGTGAGGGTAACCGCGTCGGGAATCGGCGCACCTACTGGTGGATCCACGTCGAGCGCACCGTCCCGGACCGCGTCCGGTTGGTAGCGGCTCTTCACGATCACCTGCGCACCGAGTTCCTGCAGTTCCGAGATCACCTCCGTAGCCGAGCGGTTTTCGACGACGGGCACCTGGGCTGACGTCGAAACAACCAGCGTCACCTTCGCCGTATCGGAACTGCCGAACGGTGGTGTCTGCTCGATGACGATGCCCGGACGTCCGGCGGCCGCGCGGGTGGTCACCTCGACACGGTCGACCGGGATTCCGCTGTCAGCGAGGATTTGCTTCGATGCGTCGGAGCCGAGGCCGCGCAGGTCAGGCATGGCGCCCGATGCGATATTGGCAGCAAAATCGTCGAGGGTGCCGTCGTCGGGACGGGCAGCGGTACTCGATTCCTGACGAGCTACCAGTTCGTTCTGCAGCCACCATCCGGAGGCGAGTCCGGAGCCAAACAACGCCAGCGCCGTGAAGAAGCTGGCGAGCACCTTCCTGCTGGTGCCCCAGCCGTCGTACCAAGGTCGGGTCGACGCCAGCGATGGTGTCGGGGGCTGCACGTGCGAAAGCGAAGTTGCAGATCCTAGTTGCGGCGGTTTGCCGGGTTTCGATGACCAGAAGGGCAAGGTTGTCACTCCTGTCATGGCGAGCGAATGGCGAACTTGGATTTTCGGCTATTAAGCGACGCCTTGTCTATCGGCTGAAGAGATGACAGGAGCGGGTAAATCGGTTTATACCGTTTCGGTATTGGGTTTTCCCAATTCAGCGCCACATTATGCTCGAAGGTGGGCACGGCTTCCGACTCGGGAATCAGCCTTGAGTACAGAGAGTGCGACACCAGGCCTGTTCCACCAAATACGGCCAGTTTGAAGGGAGTGACGGACTGGCCAGACAAGCGTGTCTGCCCGCTCGGCCTCGTCGGATAAAAGGTACTTCAGGCACATCCTGACAGGGGCCGGCGAGCAGTATCTGATCGCAGGAAGCAGCAGCCAGAGCGGTGACGGCGACCAGAGCGGCCGCAGTACCCACGGGATGCTCCTACCTCCACATATCAACAGTTGAGCCACTCCCACGTGACGGGTGCCTCCGAGTGCCTCACTAAATGCTGACTAAATCCTGACAGGGTGGGCTGGCAAGCTTGTTGTGTGTGCGCAGAGGCCAAGACTTCCGGGGACCAGGTGAGCGGCACAAAGATCAAGGATGAGTGCTGTTGGGGTCCGCTGCGGGCGGGGCGAGTTTGAACTGCCTCAACTGTGCCTTTATGGATTCGGGCCATGCTATGCGGTTCTTTGCCAGGTACCAGGCCGCGACACCGGAGGCGACTGCGAGAAGAATCCAGACGATACTGCCGCCGAGTTGCGAGCCGAAGTCGCTGCTGGAGGAGGTTTCTCCCGTTGCCACGTCGTATTCCGTGGTTGTCGTCACTCCTTCGACCGAGAATGCCCAGAGTACTGGGATGACAAACAGTACTGTCAGCGCGCGCGCAACGTGATAGGGGCGAAGTTCAAATACCATGGGGTTCCTCCGGTTCGATTGTGATCCGCCGAATTCAGCGAGATCGGAGCTTTGGATCGGCCTGTTCACAGACTGGGTGGAAAGGCGTTCTACGTGGGGTGTGCTCGGAAACTGGCATGGACAAGTTCGGGGCTCGCGAGGTCGCGAGCGGCAGAAAGCGTTTGGCAATAGTGTTGGCGCCTGATCTGTGTGTCAGCGGCGCAGCCGGACCGGGCACCTGCAGAACCGGAGATAACTATTCGACCGTAGAACACAAGGATGCGGTTGCCGAGACCCCAAGAATAGGGGCACGTGCAGGGAAAGCGAATACATTCTGCCGAGCAGAGGGAGCCCTTGTGGTTTGTGGTGCAGATCTATGGTGCCGCTACAACGGTGAAGTCTCGATTGTGAGGTATTACTTTCCAGATTTTCGGTCAACCAGTGAATTGGTGGCTGAGGTGCCCGGTGATGTGATCGTGTTTCGCAGTCCGGATACCGAGAAAGTGCCGGAGCAACGGTTGCCGGGTCCGATCAAATGTTCTTGTCGGTATCCGTTTCCGGTGACAATTGTTTTGACGGTACTGGCGGCGTATACGTCCAGGCGGCGTACTTCATTGCCGGCGCCGTCGCCTGTCCTGGTCGGCACGACCGCGATGACCGCCAATCGTGTCGGATCAGGCATCGAGTGGTGGCCACCGGCGGCACGACGCGGGCGGTGAACATTTCCCGTTCATCAATCATCACAACTTCACCGCATCCGAAAACGATTACGGTAGTGGACGGGCATTGGTGGTGGTTACTGCACGGATGCACCTGTTGGACGAGTCACCGTTACGGGACGGTCCAGAATCCGGCACCCGGCAGAATTGTGATCGGCCAGCCGACGCCGCTGGTGGTGACGGTGGCGACCAGAACTCCGGACCCGGTTATCGCCGTCCCACCCGTGGCAGGAAAGCCGAACCACAAGTTCGCATCGCCGACGGCCCCCGTCGTCAGGTTGCGCCAGTGAATCATGCAGGCGCAAGTACCTTCGGTGCCACTGAAACGGGTGAGACCGGGCATCTCGGTATCCGTTGTGGCTGTTACATGCTGCGCGACCAGGGGGCCTCCGAGCCCGGTAGGTCCAGTAGCGAGACCCGCGACCGGAATAATCAAGACGTTGTCCGTCGGAACAGCTGCGGCATGAGGTGCACCTGCCAGAATCGCCGCCGCAAGGGCTGTCAGCACAATGCCGAACATGGCGCGAGATCGGATACACCTCAGGCGTGCCACTGCTGTGATCAACGGATTGCAGCTTCGTTGGCCTGGTGGGGACGGAAATGCATTGTTTGAACTCATGTCACTATCTCCAAACGGACCAGGTCTATTTGTCAAAGATGTATGAAGGGTCTTGCCGTCGCCCTCTGCTCATGTCAGAACTTCGGTGATACCGGCCTTCATGGGTTCCCGCGCTACAGCCAGGACTAAACCCCGTATCTCTCTCTCCGGGGATGCTGCTAGGTTTTTCTGCTCGTCCAGCGTGTCGTCGCCTCAGCGATTGGTCTCCTCTGCCCGATTCGGGAGGAGCGTCGCGGTGGCCAGTTCGGTGATCGTGTCGGGGGCAGGGAGGGCGAGTCCGTCCTGCCCGTACTCGCTGCGGGTGGTGTCGTCGCTGCGGCGGTGCAGGATGGTCAGCAGGGTATCGCGTTGCGGGGGAGAAACTCTGACGGTCAGTGTGCCGTCGGTGGCTTCGGTGAGCGCTGCGATGACTGCAGTGATGATCTGCTCGCGGACGGGGTCTGCGGTCTGGTCCATGCCGTGGTCGTCGAGCAGGATGGCGTCGACTCCACGTGCACGCGCTGCCCTGGCTGCGGCGGCGATGGCGGTGGTGTCGAGAATGGGGGCTCGGAGGGTGTCGCGTAGGTGCGCTTCGAGGAGGGTGCAGGCCAGTTGTTGCTCGTCGCTGATGTCCTCGTCTGTGGCGAGGTGTTCGAGGAGGGGGCGGGCCAGGTCGTCGAGTCGTCGTAGTTGTTGGTCGCGTTCGTCGAGGATCGCGGTATCAGCAGCTTCGGCGGCGACGCGGATGATGGTTTGTTCGCGCAGTGCGAAGATGTCGCGGGCTGCGGGACGGATGGTCCAGGCGAAGAACGTCGCCATCAACAGTGGGGCGAGGTTGATGACGGAGATCCCGAGCCCGTAGCCGGCGCCTTGCCCGGTTCGTTGCGCCCACCAGGCGCAACTCGCCAAGGTTGCGGTCATCCCGAGCCATGCCCACCAAGTCCGTCCGCGGACACACATATAGGTGTAGATCGCGGTCGCGGCGGAGAGAGGCCAGAGTTGTAGTAGACCGTCGATCGGGATCGGTACGACCGCGAACACCAGATTGAGGCTGATCGGTCCCGCCAGCGTCAGCGCAAGAGTTGTCCGATACGGCAGTGGATCACCGGCGGTCCGGATGAGAGCTATTGCGGCGCTGCTGGCCACAATCCAAGCTGATGTTTCGGCCCACAACGACTTTGCTGTGGGGGCTGTGGTGAGCGCGAGGAGAAGGAACGTCGCGATGAACGCGCCAACGACTACAGTGGCCGCGGTGGTGCGTAGCCCGAGGAGTTCGCGGACATCGCGGGTGTCGGAGGTTTGATGTTTCGCGCGCGATGCGGTGCGGTCGTCGGTCATGGCGCCGTCCATTCGATGTGCACGGTGGTGCCGCGTTCAGGTTCGGAGTCCACCCGCGCTGATCCACCGGCGATGTGTCGCATTCGTCCGAGGATGCTGACGGCGATGCCCAGGCGGTGCGGGGGGATCGAGGTGTGGTCGAATCCGACGCCGTCGTCGGCGATGGCGATGCTGATGCTGTCGGCCTGTAAGGCGGCGGTGACTGTTCGGGTGGCCCGTGGTCCGGCGTGGAGGTGACTGTTGCGCAGTGCTTCGGCGAGCGCACCGCTCATGGACCGGACGGTGCTCACGGGAATCCGCAAGGTTTCTGCAGTCTCGGTGCCGGTTACGACAAACGCGGCGTTGGGATCGATATCGACTGTAGCGGTGCGTAGTTGGGCGAGCGCCTCCCCGAGGTCTGTGTCTTGTTCGGGGTCGGCGATGGTGTGTAGTTCGTCGAGTTCACGCAAGGTCGTTGAGGCGAGGGCACGGACATTCTCTCGGTGTACTGGCCGGGAGGCGGTCAAGAGGGTGGCGATCACTCCGTCGTGGATGAGGGCGTCGAAGCGTTCACGTTCGACGGCGCGGGCCCGTTGGGCGGCGGCACTTGCGGCGGCGGCGTGCGTGGCGTTGGTGGTGGCGTCGAGTAGCCGGCCGGTGCGTAGTGCCATCGCGGCTCCGCCGACGAACAGGGTGCAGAACATGATCGCGAAGGTGATGTCCGGGATCAGCATCGGCGCGGAGGCGTTGACTCGGGCGGCGAGGTTGATCATTTGCACTGTGGTGCAGCCGATCACGAGATGGATAAAGGCAACGCTCGTCGGCCAGGCGATGACGGCGGCGAGGCTGGCCAGGCCGGGGAACGCGGCCAGCCACACGCCGTCATCGCCTGGCAGTTGGGTCCCGGTCCATGCCAGGGGCCAGGTGAACGCGGCCGCGAGGAAGGCCAGTGCGGCCGCGGCGGCCGCCGAGCGCATCGCTGCGGTGCTGCGACGGAAGGAGAGCAGGCCGGGCAGCATGCCGGTCCCGAACACGACCACGACAGCGAGAGGTGTCCACCATCGATGCATGTGCGGTGTCGTGGTGGTGATCGAGGGGTACAGCAGTGCGAGGTAGGCGAGGTAGCCGACGCTGGTGAAGCGGGCGAACATGCGCAGGATGCGATCGGTGTTCGCCCGGCCGACGCCCGTCGCGGCGGATGGCACGGCCGGGCCGGTCATCGCAGTCCGCGTTCGGGGACCGGGAGCCACCCGTCTTCGACGGCGCGTTTGTAGAGGTCGGTTTTGGTGTTCGCGGGGCGTCCGGCGTCGGCGTATTTGGCGCGGATACGGCCGAGGTAGTCGTTGACGGTGTGGGTGGTCAATCCGGTCAGGCGGGCGACGCGGTCGGCTTTTTCGCCGGAGGCGTAGAGGGCGAGCACATCACGCTGGCGCGGGCTGAGATCGACCTCGGCCAAATGGGGGTCACCGTCGACGGCAGCGGCCCACTCCGTGGTCACGACAGGTTCGCCCGCTGCGGCGGCGATGATGGCGGCCACGACGACATCGGCGGTCTCGGATTTGCGTACCACGCCAAGGACCCCGGCCTTGGCCGCCAAACGCACGAGGTACGGGTTCTCGGCGCCGGTGAAGATGAGGGTTTCCAAGCCTGCGGCGCGGAGCTCGTCGACGTTGGTTTTCGGCGACGATCCGTCTGCGAGGCGTAGGTCGAGGATCGCCAGATCCAACGCGACCTCCTGGGCGAGTAGTGCGGAGACGGTGGGAGCTGAGGCGCACACGGTCAGGGACGGGTAAGGGGCGAGCATCGCCTCGAGGCCCATGACGACCGCCTCATGGTCCTCGACGACACCGATGCGGTGGACCGTGTCGGTGGGGGAGTAGGAGGGGGTATCGGTCACGTGGTGAACTCCGCTGCGCGTGTGAACAGGATCGACAGAACATAGCAGGGAGTTCGGAACGGGAAGTCGGTTTGCGGATGTTCTCAGGCGCAGTGCACAGCGCGGGGCCATTCGCTGATATGTCAGGCATCTGGTCCGCCACGATCGCGGATGGGCAGGTCGAGACGGGAATGGATTCAGGCACGACAGTGGGTGCGGGTGATGATGTCTCCTTCTTGTCGGTCACATCCTGATGATCGCGCCGGCGACGGGCATCTCGGCGAGGTAGGCGTTCGGTGCGAGCGATCGAACGGCGTCGGCGATGTCGCGGCGGAGGCGCTCGATCGTTTCGCCGGCGACCAGGACGCCGTTCTGCGAGTGCGCGGAGACGAAGTCGAGGCGCCCGCTTGCACGTGAGGCATTGTCTTGAAGGGAGATGACCGCAGTGAACAGGTCGGGCGCTGCGACCGATCCGAACCGCACACTGATCCGCCGGTCGGTGTTCTCGATCAGGTACAGGCCGAAGTGTTGGGCCGAGGGCCCAGGACCAGGCTGCAGTGTGTGAAGGAGATGTTCCCAGATCAGTACGCTACGGACGGGCGCCGAGAACAGCAATGCATGATCGAGCGCGAATCGGCCGTACCCCGAGAAAGCCTCGGCGGCAGGGCTTTCGGATCCACCGGTATATCGGGCGGGGACTGCGCGCAGGCTGTCCCAGGTGGTGTTCTTCTTGCGCATCCGATCCGAGACGAACCACACCGTGAGGCCGAGGGCGGTCAGCAGGAGCATCCACGCGATGTCGTCGTTGTAGAAACCGGTGATCCCTTTGACGCCGACGATCAGAATCGGAACAGCTCCGATGGCCCGGACGACGAGATATGGTCTGATGCCGGTGGCGTTCATGCGATGGTCCTCACCCCGTTGTGGACAGTACAGCGATGCCGAAAACCTGGGGCGGCTCGGCGTTCGCACGTCATCGTTCGACCGTAGAACGGGTAGAAGTCGGCCGCGAGACAGCAGAATTGGGGGCACAGTACGTGCATGCGCCTCTGACCGACAGTGTCACCGAATGTAAACGACCGTAAGGTTCGCGCACCTGCCTCCGACGGTGACAGGCCGAGCGGATGTTGGCACGGCGGCCGTGCAATCGTGACACGTGCTCGGCGCCCTTTCAAAGAATGGGGAGTGAGAGCGCAGTAGTCGGTCAGGGAACGATCCACAGTCCGGCGCCGGGGAGAACGGTGATCGGGCTTCCGGCGCCGCTGGTGGTGACGGTGGCAACCAGGACACCCGAACCGGTGATTGCGGTGGCTCCGGTAGCGGGTAATCCGAACCAAAAGTTGTTCGAGGTGCCTGCAACGCCGGTGGTGAGGTTGCGCCAGTGGACCATACACGCACAGATGCCTTCGGTGCCACGGAATTCGGTGATTCCGGGGCGTTCGGTGTCGGTGGTGGCCGTGACATGTTGCCCGACCAGAGGCCCGCCGAGCCCGGTCGGGCCGGTGGCGAGGCCGGCGACCGGGATGAGTAGCACAGTGTCGACGGGTTCCGCCGAAGCGCGGGACATGCTTGTGGCGACGGCAGTTACAAGGATCGCTAGAACGACGATCCCTACTCTTCGGCAGAGAGCGACCCGTCGGATCGACCGTGCGCGTGAGAGAGGAACGTCGCGTGACGCCGACGACGGCAGAGGGGAAATTCCTACCCGGCGATGATATTTCATGCGGTCCTCCCGAGAGATGAGACGCGGGGTGCACGTGCACGCCGGGTGGTTTCACCAGTCCCAGCGCACACACTGTTCGGACTGACCTCGAGTGCACATCGCGCAAACACAAGTTCGTCACAGTGTGTACCAGTAGTTACCCCGTTTCCGGCCCCGACAACCACGACACGAAGACGCCTGCCATCGAGCAGTCGAGCGCGCGACTCGGCGCGCGTCGAGACTTTCATCCGGCATAGGACGAACCCAGTTGCTCCCATGCACGAGATCGGGCAACAGATGCCTCGTCGCTCGGCCGCTGACCCTTCGCGGCGCCAGCGATGAGTGTGTGGTCGACGGGTGCTGACAGCGATTACGGCGCATACACATTCGGTGATACGAGCGAGGGACAGCTTCCAGGGACGCCCCTTCGGGAGGCGTCCGCATCGTCGTGCACGCCGGAAGGTATCGCACCGGGGCGTGTATGGGGAGACCACAGAATTGGGGGCATGCGCGAGGGGTGGGCTGTCGACTGAGATACATCTGATCAGGTGACGCTAACGAGGGACGAAAACACTCCGGAACCGGCACACCGCTATACCCGACCCTACCGAAACATTCGACACGTCTCGCTCGTGCACGGAAACAGAGCACAGGCACCGCACCTCAGTGCACAGGTGCACCGACGGCAGTGAAGGGATGACGAGAACACATGAGGACACGATTACAGCAGCGGCCTGCCGACCGCACTGGATCCGCCGGTGGGCATCGACGGAATACGGTGCTTGCGCTGCTGAGCCTGCTGGTAGCGGTGGCCACGATCTCGGCGCCGATCGCCCAGGCACAAGAAACGGCATCGCAGCAATCGAGTGTGTTGTTCGTGGTCGACACCTCGGGATCGATGTCGGGATCCCCACTGACGCAAGCGAAAGAGGCGCTGCGCGCCGGGATCGACGCGCTCGCTCCCGGCCAGGCCGCCGGGCTGCGTAGTTTCAGCGGCAGCTGCGGCGACGGTGGCCGGTTGTTGGTTCCTGTCGCCACCGACAACAAAGACCAACTCAATGCTGCGACAACGCAACTCTCCGCCGACGGCGGTACCCCCACACCTGACGCCCTGAGGGCAGCAGCGCGCGACCTGCCAGCCAGCGGGGACCGCACCATCGTGTTGATCAGCGACGGACAGAGCAGCTGCGGAAACCCCTGTGCAGTTGCCCAAGAGATCAAGAACGATCTCGGCGTCGACTTCCGAGTCCATGCCGTCGGGTTCAACGCCCCGACCAATGCCGAGAGCGAGCTGAGCTGCATCGCCAATGCCACAGGCGGGCAGTACTTCACCGCCACCAACACCGACGAGCTCGCCCAAGCCATCTCCGCGGCAGTGGAAACGACCAACCCCGCCGAATGCGATGACGTGTACTTCGTCGGCGTCCGCGGCTCCGGTGAAGAGCAGGACAACCCGCTCGAACAGTACGAGACCGCAGCCGGAGATCCCGTGTACACCAAAGATTCCGGCCCCAACGCCCGCACCACGGGGATGGGAGAACCGGTCAAAGCCGTCTTCGACGAACTGCACCATCAGGGCGAAGCCGGCACCCCGGAGATCGCATCGATGCAGGCCCGCGCGATCCGCTATCCCGCGATTCCGGTCAATCTCCTCGACCTCTCCTACATCGACCGGTACCAACGATCCGTCGCGGTCGGTGCCGACAACCTCGCCAAGGAACTGCGCCTGATCGCCTCGCACTGCCATCAGGCGTCCGTGGTGCTCGCCGGCTATTCCCAGGGCGCTGACGTGATCAACAAGGCCATGGGCAACGCCCACCGCAGTGCAGAAACGTCGCTGTTCACTCAGGTGAAGAAGATCGTCGTCATCGGCGATCCCTCGCATCAACCCAACCGCGCCGAAAACGTCGGGGGATGGAACAAGCTGGGCTCGACGAACGGCTCCGGCGCCTCGGTCTCGGCGTCGATCGCTGATCCTGATGCGCTGACCTTCAAGGATGCCCACGCCGGACTTGTGTCCTCGATCTGCATGATCGGTGATCTTGTGTGCGATACCAGCTCGTTAGCTGTTCACGAAGCGATCGCGTCGAAATTCGGATCGCAGACCATGACCCACACCCTGTATTCGGCCTTGTCGATGCAATGCCCGGCAGTGAGCAACGCCTGGCAGTACGGCACCGACTGCAGTGGTCAAATACTGTTCACCGCGCTGGGACACATCGCGGTGGCACGTTCACACGGCGGGCTCAGTGCCGATCAGGTTGTCGTGCAGTCCGGTACGCACCTGTGGGCCGGTTTCGTCGCCATTCGCGGCGCCGTGGGACAGGTGAAGAAGGTGGGCAAGTTCGTCGGAACGCTGTTCTCCGATCCGGTCGAGGTCGGTACGTTCGACGTCGACGACGACGGCGTGGCGATCCTCGACTTCGTCGTTCCGAATGTTCCTGCCGGTGAACATCATCTGGAACTGCGCGGCGACGACGGCAGCGTGTACCGACTGCCGATCCTCGTCACCGAGACACCGGTCACCGATGGACCCTTAGGGTATGTCGTCGACGGCTCGACGGTGCACGTTCCCAGCGGCTCCGGGACGGGAAGCGTCGGCAGCTCAGGCAGTATCTTCGGGAGCTGACGAACCACCTTCGTGTCAGCGATCGTTGTCCCGGTGCTGCAAAAAGGTACCGGGACAACAGTCGTCTCCGTCTGACGCATCCCACCCCCGGAATGGTGCTGGCGGGGCACTCAGACGCGAGAGCGATCCATGGCACCGCACGGCGAAGCGGGAGGTCTATGTGGGGCAGGTCCGGGAGGCGGGCGTCCCGCCTCCCGTCGAGTGACCAGCCGGTCGACGGGCGCCCACAGGAAACATAACTGCGAAACCCACTACTGCACAAAGGTTCCCCGATTTCAGAGGTGTGTCAGGCGCGCCGACGGTGCCAGAGATGCCCGTGGAGAGATGCGATCGGTGCGCGGCGGTCATCTGTTCTTACCTCGTATGGGAACCCCTGCCGACCGACATGTCGCCCGCGTTTAGCGGGCGTGAAGTCCTGGCTTCGATCGACAGGCTGGTATGTCCCGGTTCCGATTCGGCAATGGTCCTCTCCGCGTTACTGCACTCGTTGTAGCCGCCCATTTTTCGCGGGCGATGAGCGTGTTCGCGGCCTGGGCTCCCGATGCGCAGTGGGCAGGAGGAACAGCGGGGCGGGCCTGGTGGTGTTCACCGCGGTGGGAGCTGTCGATGTCGGGGCGGTAGGCGGCGCACTTGTACAGAGTGTGCGATGGTGCTCGTGCAGGAGGTGACGCTCTCGTGGTGGGATCCAGGGTCCTTCGTAGACGAGGAGGTCGCATTCTCGGCATTGGGTTCGGAAGTAGCCTTCGCTCATCGATCGGGTTCCTTTCGTTATTTCTCGGCGACGAGTCTCTGCCGGCGCGTCGGCCGCCGACGTTCACGATTGCGGTGGGAAACCGTAGCGTTGCCGCATCTGGGTGAGGGCCGCGATGTCTTCATTGTTGATCTGCTTCGCGGTCGCCCAGGCGAGGCTGTCGGCGTAGTCGCGTCGACGCTGGTGATGTTCCTCGGGCGTGAGGGCTGTAGCGGCGGTGTGAGGGTCCGTGCAGTTCGATTCGGTGTTCTCGAATTGTGCGAGGTACGCGGCGAGGACGGCGGCGTCACGGCGAAATCTACTCACCACTGCTGCCTCACCTCGGCCTGGCAGTAGTCGTACCGTCTCCACGACGTACCGGTGGCAAGTTTGATTTCAGGCATGGGACGTGAGACTCCATTCGGTCCCGACCTGATGAAGACAGTGCAATCTTTGATCAATCGGACTTTAGCATCGCATCACCGGGGATCAGTTATCCACAAGCTATTGGTTGGGCGGTGGCAGTGCTCCAGAACGCTGGGTCGAGATTTCAGGCGAGCGTGGTTGGGCAGATACGAGCATCGCGCGTGGACAACCATGCAGTTACCGGTGTCGAGTTCGAACAGACGGACTTTCACCGCACACCTGTATCGTTCGCCCCCATTTTTGGGGTCTCGGCAAGCTCTGATGCGCGTACTACGGTCGAGCAGTCAAGTGGACGACCCATCAGACGACCCCACCAGCATGGCCTCGGCAGCCCCACACTGACGCCGGTTCGGCCGTCACCGATCTGCAGAGAAAAGGGACAAACTATGCATCTTCGAAGGTTTATGACAACAACTGCAGCGATCGCCGCGACGACAGTTGCCGGAGCTGCAGTCGCGTCGGCCGACGTGGTCATCCCGCAGACTCCGACCGTCCAGACAAACATCGCCGGTGACACGTTCAGCGCTACTGTCACCAACACCAACACGATCAATTCGCACTGCGGCCTGACTGTGCTGACCGCCGACCTTGCACCAACAACTGTTTTCCCCGCCGGTTTCGATATCGGCACCTCGAACTGGGACACCCACCCTGATCCCGTGTTGCCCGGTGACACCAAGACGTACACCGTCGATGACCTTGCCGCGGGCACGTATGTCTTCTACGCCGGATGCACGACGACGGAGAACGAAAACTCCGAATGGGTGAACTCGATGGTGCAGGCGGACACGTTCACCATTACCGCGACAACGGGGGAAGAGGGAGGACCGGGCGGTTCCCTCGGAAATCTCTTCGGGTCGTCCTGACCCCAACTTGCCGTGTGAAACGGAACTGCGGCGTACGGAAACGGACACCGATGGTCAGCAGGGCGGTGTGTCCGGAACGCTACGGCCTGTTCCTGGTCGTAGGGTCATTGGCGTCGCCGTGTTCTTGACCCAACCCCGAGAGGATGGCGCCGGGGCTTGCCGGTCTCACACATGAGCGTCGACGGCCCTGTTCGGTGCGCTGCCTTCTGTCATGGTTCTCAGCGCGCTGGGGCTCCACTGGCGAAGTCTCACTCCTTTGCCGGTGGAGCCCCTTTTCGTTCGGTCGTGTCTCGGACGACGATTCCTGCCAATGGCGAAAGGTGGGAGTCGGGGTCATCGCGGCGCGGGCCTGACGAACGCCAATGGACGCACTATCCCATTCTATGAGAATTGGAACCGCGGCCCGAGAACTGGAACACGTTACTGAACAACGGTTTCCGGATGTCTGTGAATTACGGTCACGCGATAGTTAAACATTCACAAACCGGACAGTCTGTGCTAATTTTTGCTGATCTTTGCATTCCTTATCGAGAGGTTCAACTCGTATGTCCACCACTGCTCGCCGCGCCGGAATTGTCGCCGCACTCGTCAGCTCCGCAGCCCTGATCGCCCCCGCCTTTGCCGGCGCCCTGCCCACGGGTTCGCTCGGCTCGGACGAGACGGCGCCTGGCTTCACGTGTGATGCGACCTCCACCGAAACCAACACTAACGGTTGGGGAATCCCGTTCGACGACGAGAAGAATCAGACCGCTTCCTACTCGGCCGAGAACGTCCTTGACGAGGACGGCTCCCTCGAGCTCGCGGTCGACGGCGTCGAAGACCGCTCCGTGTCGTATCACTCGGCGGGAGGTGTGAAGCTTTCCGACATCGTCGACACCGAAATCAGTTTCGCCGAACGCGCGACCACGGCGAAGGCATCGTTCCAGCTGCGTCTGAGCGGAACCACCGGCGGAAAGTTCACCGACACCACCGGATTTACCACCCTCGTGTGGGTGCCTGACGCCACCGCGCCGGACACCACGGACGGCGCCGTCCATGAGCACCTTCAAGCTGGCAAGTGGTGGAGCACCCAGAACATCGATGGCGCGAAGGACTTCGCCCGCGTCGATCTTCTCGACATCGTGGAAGCGCAGCCGAACGCCGTCATCGATCACTACGGCGTCAGTATCGGTCGCGGCTCGGCCGCAACCTCCACCCTCGTCGACGCGGTGACGTTCAACGGTTGCACTACCAACTTCGCCAAGAAGGATGCCGAGACTGAGACCGGCACCGGCTCACTCGGTAACCTGGGCAACATCTTCGGCAGCTAGACGCGGAAGGGCAGGGGCATGACATCCGGTGCGGTAGCGGTCACGAACGGCCACCGCCCGGCGAACTGGCAGCCCCAAGGCAAAGAAGGCGGCGGAGCCCTGTGTATCCGGGGCTCTGCCGCCTTCTTGCTCCGCTGTTTTTCACTACCGTTCAATCGATAATGTACTGAGGAGTTTTCATGGGATCGTTCGACACCGCATCGCTGAGCACCGAATCGCTCGAGGAACTGAATCTCGGGAAGGTCAGCGAACTGCTCAAGCTCGGCATCACCGCCGTCTCTTTCATCACCGCCCTGAACTCGCTCAGCTGAGCATCATCTTCGGGCTGACACGAACGAAATGCCACTGAAGTGTGGGCTCGGAACGTGGCGGGTCTTTGTCAAGTCGTTCCCTCTAAGTTAATGAGCGCAAACCTGTCCCGTGGCGTATTCCGCCAGCCAGACAATAGGTTCGAGCGGGGTGGCGGCGGCTCGCCCCCCTTGGACGTGGATCGGGTTTAGTTGGTCGTGGTGGCCGCGATCCATCGGTCTAGTGTGTCAAGGGCGATGCCGCTGTTGACGGCGTGTGCCGCGCGATCGAGGGCAGCGCGAAACCGGTCGTTGATCGATCGGTGGAATTGCTGCGGTTGCCGGGATAGTGCGTCTGTGACCAGTCCTGCAGCGGCGTTGAGGAGCACGATGTCTCGTACTGGCCCGTGGTTGCCGGACAGCACCGCTCGGGCCAATGTTGCGTTGTGTACAGGAGTGCTACCCAGGATTGCCTCGATGTCCACGCGGGGCAGGCCGAGCTCGGTCGGGTCGAGGTCGTGTGCGTGCATCGAGCCGTGACTGATCTCCCAGATGTGGGAGTGTCCGGTGGTGGTGAGTTTGTCGATGCCGTCGTCCCCACGAAAGACCAGCGCGGTGGTGTCGCGGGCTCGGAACACGCCCGCGATGAGTGGGGCACGCTCTAAGTTGGCCACACCTACCGCAGACGCGTCGGGGCGGGCGGGGTTGCACAGCGGGCCGAGGACATTGAACAGTGGATACGCCCATCTCGGCCCGGACGGCACGCACGTGCGCAAATCCCGGATGGAAGGTACCGCCGCAGCGAAGGTGAGTCCAACTGTGTGGAAAACCTCGGCGACCCGGCTAGGGGTGAGATCTGTTCGGAGCCCAAGAGCGTCGAGGAAGTCGGTGGCGCCGGACTTCGAGCTCGCGGCGCGGTTGCCGTGCTTGACCACAGGGACGCCACACGCCGCGATCACGATTGCGGCGACGGAGGAGATATTGAGGACGGCGCCGTAGGGGTCTCCGCCGGTCCCCACGATGTCGACCACAGCGGAGGGAACCGCTAACGGAGCGGCGGCGGCAAGCACCGCATCGCGCAAACCCACGATCTCGTCAATGGTTTCGCCCTTGATCCGCAGGCCCATCAGGAATGCTGCGATCTGGGCCGCTGTCGCCTCGCCTGAGATGATCTGCCCCATCGCCCACGTCGACTCGTGAATGGAAAGATCTCGACAATTGGCGAGTTGTTCGAGTACCCGCACCCAGTTCGTCATGTGAATCACCGCCGGAAGTATATGCCCACCATCCCGATCCCGACTCCTCAGTTACGGCCCGCTAACCCCAACACTTTGAGAACGATTCCGGGATGCTCTCCCCCGCAACCGCTTCGGGTCGATAGCAAAATATGTCATTTTCTCGATGAAATATGTTGCGCTGCAACGAAATGTTTCCTCAGTGAAAGTGCGTCGTCAGTATTGAGTGGCAGCGTCGCTACTAGACCGCGAGTGGACGCCCTGCAGCTTCGGTCGCAGCGATGCGCTCTTCGATGAGGTCGACTCCTATGTTCTGTTCGCTCCCGATACGGATCGCGTCGACGATGACTTGAGTACGCTCCGCGGGTCCTCGCCGCTTTTCCGCCATGCGAACACTCGAAAGTGCGTGAGCGCCGATCATCACCGCGCCGAGTGCCGCAGCTTTCGAATATTGCACATCCGCCAGTCGAGGTTCTCGGACGTCATGATCCGGAGCAACAATGCAGTCGAGGACGGATCTGACGCGCAAGTGGTGGTTGTACCGGAGGCCGTTTCCACCGCCAGTTCGTGAGTGCTGTGGATGATCGTGCAGCAAATTTGACGGACCTGACATGGCGCACCTGATGTATCCGAAATCGTGCCGGCGTCGGATTCCTCGAACCCGCTGTCAAACCCGCAATTCCTCGCGGTGAGGACACGATTCGGTGCGACGTTTGGTTGGCGGGCCTTTGGGGTAGCGAGATGAGGATCCACCGGATGGTCGAACCCCCATTTTCGCGTCCGGTGGATCGCTTGTGCCGTGCCTCACCTCTGCCGGGTCAGGGCACGGTACGGCTCGTAGGGTTTCACTGATCTGGAACCCGACGAGCCGTCACGGTTTCGACCGCTGCCCTACATCAGGAGAGAAATGGTTACGTACACCTTCGACAGCGAGATCCCTGAGGATCTACCGATCACTAGAGCAGCTGTGGAAAGCACCAAGATCCCTGACGCCGTCGACACCGACGGAATGACCGTGATGGAAGCAGCCAGTTACGCCACCAATCCCCTCGATGCCCTGCTGAATGCGGTTGCAGCCCTCGAAGCGGCGCTGCATCAGAGCCAGGAGACGCCTTCGCTGGCCGAACGCGACCCGATCGCAACACCATAGCGTTGCTGGTCCGTGCAGAACGTCGCTTACGATGCGAGGTTGCCGAGTTCTTTGCGCAGGGCTTTGAGGGACTGGCTGAGCAATCGTGAGACGTGCATCTGGGAAAGACCGACTTTCTCGGCGATCTCCGCTTGGGTCAGTTCCCCGAAGAACCGGTACACGAGAATTGTCCGTTCTCGTTCAGGCAACGCTAACAGTGCCGGCCGGAGGGTTTCGTGGTTGTCGATCCCGTCGAGCGCAGCATCGTAGTCACCGAGCGTGTCCCCGATAGAGGCGCCGTCGGGTGAGGCCGCGACGTCCAGGGACGCAGAATGGTACGAATCTCCGGCCGCGGCGATGTTCGCGATCTCGGCGGGCTCGACGCCCAGATCTGCGGCGAGTTCGGGAACGGTGGGTTCGCGTCCGAGAGTTTGGGTGAGTGACGCCTGAGCTTTTTTCAGAGCCAGGTAGTTCTCCTGCAGTGAGCGGGGAACCCGAACGTCCCATCCCCGGTCACGGAAGTGCTTGCGCACCTCACCCATCATCGTCGGGACGGCAAAGGACAGAAAATCCTGACCTTTCGCCAGGTCGAAGCGATTGACCGCGTTGACCAGGCCCACGCTCGCGACTTGGACGAGATCCTCGTGTGTTTGACCGCGTCCTCGATACCGCCGTGCGATGTGATGAGCGAGAGGCAGGCACGTTTCGATGATCTCGGTGCGAAGCCGCTCGTAATCGGGGACGTCGGCGGGCACCGCGACGAGACGTACGAACAGATCGGTGACCTGCGAGTACTCGTTGACTTCCCGGGCAGGCGAGGTCACGAAGGCGCCTGCAACGCCTTGGTCAGGGTGATCGTCGCACCCCAGTTCTGCTCGGGCGAGGCCGGTGGGACCTGCTCGAGGACTACCGCGTCGACCAGGATCTCGAGGACATGCCATCCGAAGGACGAAGTGCTCGTGGTGATCTGCCCGGTTGTCGAGGTAGAGAGCATCACTCGCACAGCGCCCGGGTCGACATCTCCGTCGAATGCGCACGTCAGCGAGCTGGAAGGGAGAGCGTGGCCAATGAGAATGGTTGCCGCTTCGTCGGCGGCGAGAACGAGGTCGGACAACCCGTCCAACGAGAGCGCATAGTGCGCGGCCACGGTCCGCACTAGTGAACGCAGCACCGCGAGCTGATCAGGAGCTGCCGAAACGGACAGGGAAGGCTCAGCGGCGGCCGGGGAAACGATCGCTCGCTCGGGGAACGTCACGTGAGATTTACTCCTGTACCTGGTCGGATGCGACTAACTCCTGTAGCGGGAGTTAGGTGGCCGCACGCGAGAAACAATGGTCAGCACTTCAATACCCAGTTGACCGACCGTCAAATATCGAGCTTAGCGGTGTTGTCAGTTGTGCAACAGGACGTGATCGACTTGGGTGCGCACAGCGTCGGGGACATCGAAGCCTGCTGCTACTCGCGTGAGGAGATGCTCTGCGACACCACGGTCCTTGACGTTCGTTTCCTGAGGTGGTGGACCCGATTTTGCCGGCTGTGGACCGGCGGGCGACCGTTGCAGCGAAAACCGCAGTGAACGAACCAACCACCCCGACGAAACCAGCGACCATATGACCAGGACGACCACAGAAGCGAACAGCACTGGTGTCAGGGTTCTGTGGGTGCTTGACGGTGGAGTTTCGCGGCCGCGGTGAGGAGGTATTTTTCGGCGTCGGCGTATTCGGTGATCGTGCCGCCGGGGCCGGTGGTGTGGGCGAGGAGTTCGAGGTAGCGGCGCCGGTACAGGTGCGCGTCTGGTTGGTGCAGGAGGAAGTGCGCGGCGGCAACGACCTCCGGACGCGGTGCCGCGCGGATGAGCCTGGTGCGGGCGTCGTGGTGGCGCTGTGCCTCGGTGCTGTTGTCCGGATTCGTTCCGGGACGGTCGGCGTCGTGGGGTTTCCCGGTGGCGTGGGTCATCGAGTGGCCTTGGTGTGGACGAGGTCGAGGTTGTTGTCGTAATAGTCCAAGACACGGTGATCCATGATGGTTCGCCAGAGCGGTGGTACGGCGGCGCAGACGATCATCACCGCGTACCCGGCCGGCAACTGCGGGGCGGCTTGAGCGCTGCGCAGAGATTGATAGCGCAGACGCGGATTCGCGTGATGGTCACTGTGTCGTTGCAATTGATAGAGGAACAAGTTGGACACGAGATGATCACTGTTCCAACTGTCTTCGGGCCTGGCTTTGACAAAGCTGCCGTCGTTTCGCCGGGCGCGCAGGAGTCCGTAGTGTTCGAGATAGTTCGCGGCTTCGAGGAACGTGATGCCCGCAGCGGCTTGGAGCAGTAGCCAGGGCAGGATCTGCCATCCGAAGGTCACGGTCACGATCGTGTACAGAGCAGCGCTCAGGGCCCACGCCTGGAGGATGTTATTTGCCGGGGACAGCACCGTTTTTCCTTGACGGCGCAGGCGTGCCGTCTCGATCCCCCACGCCGACTTCAGTCCTCCGATGACGCTGCGAGGGAGAAACATCCAAAAGGACTCCCCGAAGCGGGCACTCGCCGGGTCATGGGGTGTGGCGACCTTGATGTGGTGGCCGTGATTGTGCTCGACGTAGAAGTGTCCGTACAGCGATTGGGCGAGAACGATCTTCGCCAACCAGCGTTCGAGGTTGTCGCTTTTGTGGCCGAGTTCGTGTGCGGCATTGATACCGACGCCGGCGACGACGCCGACGGTCATGGCGAGCGCGATCTTCTCTCCGGTCGCCATCGGGGCATAATACGACCAGCACCAGGCGGCGAAGACGAGACCTGCGTATTGCAGTGGCACGAACAGGTACGTGCACCACCGGTAGTAGCGGTCATTCTGCAGTGCCGCGATCACGGCGTCGGGTGGGGACTGCCCGTCGGGGCCGGCGACGAGGTCGACGACCGGGACTACAAGAAGCAAAATCCAAGCTCCCGTGGCCCAGAACAGTCCCAGGTGTAAATGTTCGACGAGTATCCAGGACAGGAACGGGCTGGCCGGGATCAGTAGTCCGAGTGGCCACCAGTAGCGTTTGCGGTCCCGCCACGTGTGCGCAATGCGACCGGATTCGGGGTGGAGGTTGTGGTGGGCGTCGTTGTCGGCGGTCATGAGCACATCACGGTAACGAGCGGATGGAGCAGCGTCATCGGCATTGTGCCGTTCTCTTGATGGTTAGTCGTGCGTACGAGAGGTGTATAGCGTTATACCGCAATAAGTTACAGGCAATGAAGGTTACATGTACTTGCGTTGTTCAGTTGGGTGCGCTCTCCGCGCGGGTGACGTATCCGGTTGTGGTGTGTTCGTGCTCTGATCACGGTTTGCTTCATATCGATTCGAATCTAATGACAAATTGGCAGTAGTTGTACATCGCTTTTTACAGATGCCGCAGCGTACCTTCGTCGATATCGAGGTCCCACAGGCTTGTCTCCCAAAGAATCACCTTTCCGATCGGCATTGCCGACTTACTGTCGACAACTTGGATTGTGTCATTCTGTTGATTGAATTCGTTGCACTGCAACGAGATGCGTTCATAGTGAAACGTATCTTCGCCTGGTATCGAGTGGCAGTGTCGCTACCAGAGTGCGAGCGGACGTCCTGCCGCTTCGGCCGCAGTGATGTGCTCTTCGATGACGTCGACTCCTACGTTTTGTTCGATCCCGGTACGGATCGCGGCGGCGATGGTGCGAGTGCGACCTGCGGGTCCGCGGACGTCGGCGAGTGGGCTGGCGATGTTGCGTCGCCGAAGCTCGTATTCGCTGCGGTTGCTGCGATTGGTTCCCAGCAGCAGGTGGGTGGGGTTGGTGCAGCCGGCGAAGTCGCATTGATGACACAGCACCGCGTCGTCGGTGCCCGACCAGCCCAGCCTCGAGATGACACCGTATTCGAGTTGGTAGGCGAACAAATGCGCCGGCACGGTCCCGCGGCGAGACGGCCCCGGCAGGCTCGCTGCCCGGAAGGAACCGTGCCCGGTCGAGGACACCCCGCCGATCCACGGCCAGCACTGGTGCTGGCGGCGTCGGTAGCGTTTGGATTCGAACCGAGAAACGACGGCTGGGTCGTCGAGCCAGGATCGCCATAGACGTTCGGGAATGCGTAGCGGTTGAGGTTGCCCGATCAACGTCATCTGGAACGCCGATGGCGTGGGAGTGCTGGTAGGCATCCCGGGGAGAGGCAATGGAGCATCGCCCGCGAACGTCATCGCCTGCTCCTGACACTCGATCCGGACTGTTACCCGGACTGACTGTAGGAGTGCGTACCGACAGGAATATGCCTGACCGGCATTCGGGCGTGCTGCGGTAACAGTTCCAGCGAGCAATAATCGCCCTCCGGCAGACGCGCCGAACTGCACCCCCACTTGTTGGGCCGAGGTCCCGATGCGGTTGCCACGTAGTTGCTCTGCCAGAATCAGGCAGATGACCGACAAAAACGGCACACGCGAAGACGTGCTCGCAGTGGGTTCTCGCGTACGAATCAGGGTGCCAGGCTTCGATGCTGATGGCAGCGTGGCCTGCACGGGTGTGGTGATCGAGGACTACGCGGACATGATCATCGACCGAGGTTCGGTGGGGCGGGACTGGGCTCCGGTACAGCGGTGGGCGATCGCACTCGACGACGGACGACTGATCTTCGCGAACGACGAAGACCTGACGGCCGCAGAGTAGGGTTCAGCGGAAGAATTGGCACCGACCGCTTTTCGTTACCACTGAAGCGGTAGCAGGGTGCCCGCTGTTACCCACGCGGCGCCCCAGCTCAACGAAGGTCTGAACTACCTACGCGAGGATGAGGCGCCGTCCTCGTCGCTTGGAAACTCGACCGCCTCGGACGTTCCGTCCTTCACGTCAGCGATAGCGTCAACGGCTGCCGTTCAGCTCGCGGGCGAGGAAACTTTGCACCTCGGAGCGGGAGTTGGCGGACGATCTGACCGACTTCAACGGCGGATTCTGCTGCACGCGCCACTGCACCGAGTGCGACGGTACTGTGAAGACCTCTGGCTTGTTCGGGAGTAGGGGAGAAAAATGTGTGCTGCTGCCAAAGTTGCCTCGTCGGTGATGCAAGTAGCCAACCTGGATCGGTCGGTGAGTTACTACTGCGACGTGTTTGCCTGCCGTGTCGCCTTACGTGAACGCGATGCCGTGCTTCTTCTGACGCCGGATGATTTTCAGATCTACATGTATGTGCAAAAGGGCGCATCCCGGCGAAACATGAGCAACATCGGCGTCCACTACGTCATGTGGTCCGCCGATACAGAAGAGGAACTTACGCGCATCAGTGAGCGTCTACGCACATATGATGCCTCCACCTTCACCCAGGCAGTCGGTGGAGTGACCTTCGTCGACGGCTGCGATCCCGACGGCATCCGTGTCATCGTCGCCTACCCGGGCCCAGAGCAACTACCCCGAGAGCTGATCGCACAACGATTCCACGGATAACTTGCCCAACGCACCCCAGGTAGCGGTGCGTTGGGCAAGTCAGTCCTCGCTGCTCACACGGTCACCGATCCACGCGAGGAGATGGGGATCGGATGACGTCAGACGCTCTACTTCCTCGCCCCCGTCGCAGCGTCGTAGTGAGATCATGATCGATGTGGGGGTGCGCTGTAGAACCCGCCACGTCGCTCCCGAATCGGACCAGCGCGAAAGAGTTTCCACCGGTTGATCTTCCGTCATGTCGGCTCCGCTCAGGTATTGGCCCAGCTGTCCGGTCCGAAGACCTCGTAGTGAATATTCTGCGACGGGACATCGCGTTCGAGCAACGATGCGCGCATCGCCAACATGAACGGCATCGGCCCGCAAAGGAACGCCTGGGTATCCGGTTCGACAGTGATATCGCGCAGATCGGCTCGGCCTTCGTGTACCGACCCGAACGGTATGTGCGTGCCGAGATCCTCGTACCAGCGGTGCAAGGTTGCTGCGGGAATCTTGTCGACGAGTGTGCTGAGTTCTGCTCGGTGAGCATGGTCCGCGATGGATCGATCAGCATGAATGACGGAGACGGAACGCTGTGCACCGGTGTCCGCAAGATGGTTGAGCATGCCGATCATCGGTGTGCAACCGATTCCGGCCGACGCGAGTAGCAGTGGTGAGTCGTCGTCAGGCATCATCAGATCGCCGAACGGTGTGGTTACCGACAGCTCGGAACCTTCGAACGCGTTGTTGTAGAGGAAGTTCGACACTTCGCCGTCGGGAGTTCCCGAGATTCGCTTCACACTGATCCGCCAGTCCGCGCTGCTCGGTATCGAACACAGGCTGTACTGACGGATCTGGCGAGCGCCGTCTGGAAGCACCACGCCGACCGAAAGGTACTGTCCGGGAGCAAAGGTGGGGAGAACGCTGCCGTCGAGCGAGGTGAGTGTCAGTGACACGGTGTCGGCGGACTGCAGGACGCGCTCACTGATTCGCACCGTCCGCCACACGTCGCCGGCCTCGACTCCGGCGAGCTGGTAGAGACCCCGTTCCATCGTGATCAATGTTTCCGCCATCAGCCAGTAGACCTCGTCCCAGGCTGCTGCGACGTCGGGAGTGACTGCATCGCCGAGTATTTCGACGATCGCGGCGAAGAGGTGTTCGTGAACGATCGCGTACTGATCGGGGGTGATTCCCAACGACGCATGCTTGTGAGCGATAAGAGAAAGGATGAGATCGACCTTGGCGCTGTCCGGCTCGAGCTGCAGTGTCGCGAATGCCGCGATAGCGCCCGCGAGTGCTTTCTGCTGTTCGCCCTGCTTCTGATTGCCGCGATTGAACAGATCGCGTTCGAGTTCGGGATGTGCGTCGAACATCGTGCGGTAGAACAGGGTTGTGATATCGCCGATGGCAGCGCCGACCACGGGAAGGGTGGCGCGAATGACCTCGGTTGACTGTGGGGAAAGCATGAGCTGCTCCGTTCGGTCGAAATTGACGTTGATCAGCCTGCTTCGTCGCTCCGAGTGGTGAGGCGAAGCAGAACAGTTTTGGACGGCTGCCGGATGACGTCTTCGATCGTGACCGCGTCGAGTGAGACGAAAAACGCTTCCTGAGCGTCACGCAACGCACTCCGAAGGAGGCAACCGCCGCGCAGTGGGCACGGCTTGTCGCCTTCGCAGTCGACGACCTCGCCTGGCCCTTCGAGGCGTCGGGCCAGCCAGCCGATGGTGGCGGTGCGGCCGAGTTCGGTGATGGAAAGCCCACCGCCGCGACCACGCCTGGTTGTGACGATGCCAAGCTCACCGAGCCGTGTAACCACCTTGGTGGCATGGGAATACGACACGTTGAGCTGCTCCGCAATTACCCGGGTACTGGGGGAGGCATCCGCGTCGAGTACGGCCAACCGCATGACGACGCGCAATCCCAGATCGGTGAACTGCGTCAGTTGCATGACCCGAACCTACATAATTCGCATCTGAGATGACTATTTATGTGAGGGGGATCTCAAACGAAGCCTCAACGCACCACGTCGACGTGGTCGAGAACGCTGTGAAGCGGCACCGATCGTGCAAATTGGTTTGTCGACGAAGATCGAACCGGGCACATCGTCCCGTAGCGCACGCTCAGAGGGCGGAGGTAAAACCGTACCGTCGACGCATTTCCTTGATGGCGACGACGTCTTTTGCGCTGAAACTCGTTGCAGCTGACCATTGCAGCGCTTGCGCGTAGTCCTCTCGCCACTGGTCGATCTCACGTGCGGTGAGGCGAGTGACGGTCGGTTTCTGTCCCTCGGCTACGGGTTCGAATTGGGCCAGAAACACGGCGAGTAATGCTGCTTCGCGCCGACACCTGTTCGTCATGGCGCCACCGCTTTGATGCTGATACCGGCAACGCGGAACGGTGCTGCAATGATCCCGCAAGCGTCGATCGGATCTCGGTGAGCCCGATCGATGCGTCGAACGCAACGACGAACAAATGATGTACAGGGACTTTCGTTCCGGAAATGCACTGTGCTACATAGTCTCATTACAGATGGAGCTCCATTCGGCCCCGACCTCATGAAGAACGAACAACTTTCAAGTAACTCACCGTAACAGTACGATTCGGATTATCGCTAACCTCAAGCTACCGACGGTTCGCTCACCGTACATCGCACCCGAACGACAACTGTCAACGGGGGTAACGACGGTGGACTGGATCTGGAATCGGTCCGCCACCGAAGTCCGTCGTATATTTTTTGCGTCGAGCGACTCGCCAACGGTCACGCCCGAGATCGCACGTGTGGGCTTCGGCTCCATGGTGCGCGGTTCTGTCTGCCACGATTTTTCTGCCGAAGATTTTGTGGCACTTGTATTACCGGGCTTCTCCTCGGAAGGTCGCGGAGGAGTCAGATGGCAACGCTTTTTCAGAGTCGACGGAATCGAGGCCGATCCCGGATCCGATGGAAATTCCACTACCAGAGGAGAATTGAGGGCGCGGTAAGCCCGGATATCCACCTCGCCGAGGTGCTCGGTGGTGACAGCAGCGATGAGCTGGTCCGGTCGAACATCGGTCCGAGTGGATCCTCGTACTCTCCGAAGCACGCGCAGTTCCGCCCGCGTCGTCAGCGAGCGCTGTGCGGCGGATTTTTCGCTTGTCGCATTGTTCCTTTTCCGGGTGTCGTGTTTGCGTTGTCCGTTGATCGACCTTTGCGGTCGACGAATATCTCACATCACAGCAGTCGTCTGCAGGACAGGTTTACAAGGATTGCCGGTACCCGAAAAATTCATGATCCTCGTTGTACCCGCCGAAGCCGCCACCGACGTCGGAATAGTCCGCGACGAACTCCACGCCCTTGAGCCACTTGACCTGCTTGAAACCGAGTTGCGTCTCATTGCGGAGTCGCAGCGGTGCACCATTGCCGAACGGCAAGGGGGCTCCATTCAT
Organism: Rhodococcus sp. AQ5-07; assembly: GCF_009707305.1. Lineage (NCBI taxonomy): Bacteria > Bacillati > Actinomycetota > Actinomycetes > Mycobacteriales > Nocardiaceae > Rhodococcus > Rhodococcus sp. AQ5-07. Next base: position 73,857 of record NZ_CP046101.1, read on the forward strand.
GTCGTAGGCAAGCATCGTCAGGTGGTATCCCATCTGTTCGATCGGGTGCGCGTCATAGTAGGTACCCCCGTCCGGGCCGTCGCCGAGTGAATAGAACACCACCCACTTCGCGCCCGGTTTCGGTTGCACAAGGTCGATGATCGTCTGCATCGACACCCCGCCCCACTTGGCGATGCCCGACCATCCTTGGATGCAGAAATGCTGGGTGATCTGCTCCTGTAGTGGTAGTGCGCGGAGGTCAGCCAGGCCCAATTCCACCGGGTGCTCGACCAGTCCGTTGACCCGCAATCGGTAGTCGACGAAGTTGCCGGTCACGAGGGATTGGTATTCCTGCGAGTCGGGGTACTGCCCGTTGTGCCAGAAGTACGGGGAGATGTCCTTCTCGGTGTATTCACCCGGCTTGGAGTCGACGTGCTCGAACAATCGCTGCGCTGGTCCGATGAGCGCGAAACCCACTCGCTGGACCACTCGGGGATGACGCAGCGTGAGCGGGGTTGCCGCAACCCAGCCGACAATAACGACCACCATCGAGACCGCAAAGATCGTGAAGCCGATCCAGCTGTTGTCATCCCTAGACGCGTACATGTGGTTGGCGTTGCGGAGCAGTCCGGTGGTGAAGACCATCGCCACGTGGATCACGATGAACGCCAGGAACCAGATCAGCACGAGAAAGTGCAGCGAGCGGGCAGTTTGAATGCTCAATATCTTGCTGACCCGCCTGAAACGGGTGGACAACGCCGGCGACATACCCAGCCCGGTGATCATCGCGACCGGAGCGGCGACGAAGACCGTGACGAAGTAGGCGAGCAGTTGCAGTCCGTTGTACGCCACCCAGTGATCTTCGGTCGGCCAGTCGAGCGAAAGGTATTGCAGAAGTACAGAGATGGCGTTGGGGAAGACGTCCCAGCTGGTCGGAATCACATGCCGCCATTGCCCGGTCGCGAGCAGCAACACGTAGAAGATCAGACCGTTGAGCAGCCACAGCGTGTTGGTGCCGAGATGCCACCACCGGGCCAGGCCGATCGAGTGCCGGATCCCCGGTAAACCCACGTACCCGGGCAGGCTGATCGAGTCCTTCTTCGCTGTCCACAAGGGATCGGCAGGAACAGGTTTCTGGATACGGAACCATTCCCGGCCAGGTGTGCTGTGGCGAGTCCAGTACAGCCGAGGGTGGTCGGTGAGGATCTGTACTCCCGACCGGATGATGAAGACCATCAGAAACAGATTGAGAAAGTGTTGTGCACCCAACCATGCGGGGAGGGCCGATGTTTCGCCTGGGCCGGGCTCACTCGCACCGGGATGCTGCTCGATGAACACCTGCACGGACGACATGCTGCGCAGGTGTTGCGCCGCTGCGACTGCCCCGATCAGGACGACGAATCCGAGAGGGAGCAGCCAGAGCAGGTTGAACCATCTGCTGTGGCCGATGCGCATGCGAGGTGCGATACCGGTGGCGTACGGTACCGAACCCGCCCACGTGACGGGGTCGACGACGTCCGCACCTGGGGTCAATTGTGTGCGGAAGCTGTGCGCTACAGCAGGAGTCCGCGCGGCATCGGGAGCCGCACTCGGCGGTGTAGGTGGATCGGTGGAGTCGACCATCGGTCACATCCAAACGCTGTCAGCGACACCGGCGAGATACCGGTGTGCAAAAAATTGTTCGATGACCTGACCCTACGCACCACTATTAGCCGCAAAGTCGGCTTACCTGGTTTTTGTCGACTACCGCGTCGCATCTCGGAGCGTATATGCGGACACGTCGGGAACGACCCATTTCTCGTCGACTTCCTCGATCGGGAGAACATCGAGGACTATGTCCGGATCCAGCGGTATTGCTCCCACGATCCGGGGAACCCGCGTGCCTGTACCAGGAGGCGATGGGTTGCGCTCGTCCCACCTGATCGAGACCCCCGCAGCAAGGAGGGCATCCTGATCGACAACCACCACTACCAGTGGAAGTCGGAGGTCTTCGTACACTGTCGAGAGAACATAGTCGAGATCCGCAGTAGTGGCAGCATGGATGAAGCCGACTTGATCGAGAGTCGTTGCGCGGGTTGATCCTTCATATTCTCCGAATCGTTGAGCACCCTCCCAGTCATCAGCAAGGGCTATGTGAAAAATACATTCGCTCATCGGAAACCTTTCATCGACGTGGTCGGGTGTCAGTGAAGACAGGCGGACAACACCCCGAACAGAGAAATGATCACACTGATCAACAACACGACCTTCACCAACTCGAATGCGATGTACACCAGATGCATCGTCGAACGTGGTAGGTCTTCTCCGGCAAGGATCCGGTCGGACCGTCTACCGAGCCGCGGCCGGATCACCACAACCTGAACAACGAGCACCAGCGCGACCAGCACGAAGAACGTCAACGCAGGTGCGTCAGGTTTCGCGGCCATGCAGGATGCCGCCAATGTCAGTGCCAGAACCAACTCCACGGCGTTCAGTGCGGTGAAGACCTTCCGGCCGATCCCGAGCCCGATGGCCAGGCTCACTCCTGGAGCACGAAACTTGATCGGTGCTTCCAGGAAGGAAATCGCAGCGACCATCCCGAGCCAGAAGACCGGCAAAATCAATTGTGCGTAGCGTGCCGCTTCTGTCATAGGTCATCAGGCTCACCGGACGGGATCGAGTTCGGTTCGTTCACTGCGGAGGTGACAGCCTTCCTTCTACCTGCATGTTCTTCCGTCCTCATTCGTTCGGTCATGTGCGGGTAATGCAGTTCGAACGCGGGACGCTCGGAGCGGATCCGCGGCAGTTCGGTGAAGTTGTGCCGCGGCGGCGGACAACTTGTAGCCCATTCGAGCGAATTGCCGTACCCCCACGGATCGTCGACCGTGACCACCTGGCCGTAGCGGTAGGACGTGAACACGTTCCACACGAACGGCAACAGTGACGCGCCGAGAACGAACGAACCGATCGTGGAGATCGAGTTCAGCGTGGTGAATCCGTCCGAGGGCAGGTAATCGGCGTATCGGCGCGGCATACCTTCGGCGCCGAGCCAATGTTGCACCAGAAAGGTTGTGTGGAAACCGACGAAGGTCGTCCAGAAATGCCACCTACCGAGTCGTTCGTTCATGAATCGTCCGGTGATTTTCGGGAACCAGAAATAGATCCCGGCGTACGTGGCGAAGACGATCGTCCCGAAGAGGACGTAGTGGAAGTGCGCGACGAGGAAATACGAATCGGTGACGTGGAAATCGAGCGGCGGGCTCGCCAATATCACCCCGGACAGACCTCCGAAAAGGAAAGTCACCAGAAATCCGATCGAGAACAGCATCGGCGATTCGAAGGTCAATTGCCCCTTCCACATCGTTCCGATCCAGTTGAAGAATTTGACCCCGGTCGGTACGGCGATGAGAAAACTCATCATCGAAAAGAACGGCAGCAGAACGGCTCCCGTGGCAAACATATGATGAGCCCACACTGCCGCCGACAGTGCCGATATGGCGATCGTCGCGTAGACGAGTCCGAGATAGCCGAAGATCGGCTTGCGGGAGAAGACCGGAAAGATCTCCGACACGATACCGAAGAACGGTATCGCCACGATGTACACCTCGGGATGTCCGAAGAACCAGAACAGATGTTGCCACAGGATCGCACCACCGACGGCGGGATCGAAGAGATGCCCGCCCAAGTGTCGGTCCACGAGCAGTCCCATCAGCGCTGCCGTGAGAATAGGAAAAGCCAACAACACCAGGATCATGGTGATGAAGACATTCCACGTGAAGATAGGCATCCGGAACATCGTCATCCCGGGTGCACGCAGACAGATCACGGTGGTGATCATGTTGACCCCACCCAAGATGGTCCCGACGCCGGCCAGTGCGAGTCCCATGATCCACAGATCCCCACCGACACCTGGTGAATGCAGGGCGCTGGTCAGCGGGGAATACCCCGTCCATCCGAAGTCAGCGGCACCTCCGGGGGTGAGGAATCCGGATACGGTGACGAGCGCACCGAACAGGTACAGCCAGTAACTGAGCGCGTTCAATCGCGGGAACGCCACATCCGGTGCGCCGATCTGCAGGGGAAGTATGTAGTTCGCGAAGCCGAAGACGATCGGAGTGGCATAGAGCAGCAACATGATCGTGCCGTGCATGGTGAAGAGCTGGTTGTACTGCTCGTTCGAGAGAAACTGAAGACCGGGGACGGCAAGTTCGGTCCGGATCAGCAGGGCCATCAATCCGCCCAACATGAAAAAGACGAACGAGGTGACCAGATACATCACGCCCAGCTGTTTGGGATCAGTCGTAGTGGCAGCGGCATAGAGGAACGTGCCCTTGAGCCCCCGGCGTTTCGGGTAAGGCCGCGAAGGAAGGAGCCCTGTCACAACGGGAGTCATTGCCGTCCCTCACTGCGCGGGAGATGGCGGTCCGATATCCGGACGATTCGAGTACGGATACCCGACCACCAATTCCGTATCAACGCCCACGCGACCGAGATTCATGGATCCTCCCGGCGATCCCACCATCTCGGACGCACCGGGCAGTGGCCGATGGAAGAAGCGGGCGTTGTCATCGATGAAATCTTCCCAGCGGGCGGGGACGTCGGATTCGTACGAGATGGCCTCGACCGGGCAGACCGGCTCGCACGCGCCGCAGTCGATGCATTCGTCAGGGTGGATGTAGAGCGACCGCGCTCCTTCGTAGATGCAGTCCACGGGACATTCCTCGACGCACCCCCGGTCCAACACGTCGATACACGGTGCTGCGATCACGTATGTCATGAGCGACCTCCCGGGGTACTGCCTATTTTTAAGGAATTCTTTCCTCTAAAGTCTTACAGTATGGCGATACGAAAGGGAACCGGTTCTGCGCGCGCCGGCACCCATGCAGTACTTGCGTCCCGGCGGCGAGTCCAACTGCTGGACGCTTTGCGAGCCGGCGCGGAATCGATGACCGCCACCGAACTGGCGGATCTGTGCGGCCTGCATGTGACCACAGTTCGGTTCCACCTCAACGCGTTGATCGAAGTAGGCCTGATCGCGAAGGAGACCGAGCGCAACGTCACCCGAGGACGTCCGCGCCAGCTCTACCGGGCACAGAATCCACTCGGATCAGGAGTCGGGATCACCTCCGGATACGAAAAGTTAGCCCACGTTTTAGCGGCGCACTTCGCGCGCCACGCCGACGGTGATCCGCAAAAGCTCGCCGAGGCAGCAGGTCGACAGTGGGCGCTGGACGATCTCGGCGAAACCTCCGGAACCGGCCGATCCGCAGACGAGACGGTGCTCGTCGTCACCACCTTGTTCGCGGAGATGGGGTTCGATCCGGAACTCGAATCCTCGACTTCCCGAACGCGTATCCGATTGCACGCCTGTCCGTTCGAAAGCGTCGCCCGACAGAACCCCTCCGTTGTCTGTTCCTTGCATCTCGGTCTGATACGCGGCGTTCTGACACGACTCGGCGCACGTCAGATCAAGAGCACGCTCACCCCCTGGGACACCGCGCATACGTGCCTCGCGCAACTGGAGCGGCAATGATGCCCAGGTACATACAGCCGGTGTCTATCAATATCGACCTCGCACAGTCACATTCCCCTCCCTCATGCATTGCTGGACCACTGACGTGCTCACGCGATCGAAGATGTTCCCCGTTTCGGCGGACCGCATCGAGAAATGAACAGCCGGAAACTTCCTCACCACAACGGATTACATCCCATGAACATCTATCGCATGATCTGGTGGATTACCGCGGTCATCCTGGCCGTTTCAGGGGGATCGCCGCAGCCGTCACCGTCCAAACCGACGTTCTGGTATCAGCGGTGATTGCCGCAATGCTGATCGGAGGGGGTTCACCGTGGCTGCGACCGATCACACGTCGTACTACCCCACCACCGCGAACTCTCCTGACGATTGCGCTACGAGACGGCGCTACATGGGCGGCAGGAATGGTCACCGTCATCGGATTGATCACGCTCGCCGGCGCTCCTGCCCTACCGCTGATACTGCTGATGGCCATCACCTCCGCTCCGGTATGCCGCTATCTTCGCGACAGAGTCGAGTTCACACCCTCGCTCCCGTGCTCGAAAGATCCCCTGATACGCACCGGCGGCGTCGATGTGCCGCTTCTCCCATTGCCGGACTGCAGCCAACTCTCGGACGAAGCCCTGTGCCGATGTTGGCGCATGAGCTTCCCCGCGCTGCAGAGCGATCCCTCGACATCGCCCTCGGCCACGGACGCACTGCACCTCGCGCGTACCCGCGAGGCTTATCTCGACGAAATCGAACGTCGCGATCCAAGGGGATTCGCCCGATGGTTAGAGAGCGGCGCCCGCGCCGGCAGTGACCCCGCCAAGTTCCTCACCCCACGAGATCACCCCCCACCGCCGCAGCCCTAATTCAACGCCCCCGCCAAATACCCATGAACCAATGAGGAACCTCCTCATGGCCGGACCAGTCGAGAACGATGGAAATCCCTGGCCAGCACCGCATAAACCAAAGAAAGCGAACATCGTGGAAAAGATGTCCTTGACAGCGCTCGCTCGCCAACTCGCCGACAAGGCGGGAAACTCGAAGAGCGGCCGGAGCGCTCGTACCGTGTACGGCGGCCATGAACACGTCCTGCGTCAAACCGTCATCGCGCTGGCGGAGGGGCAAAAACTCGACGAGCACGAGAATCCCGGGGAAGCGACCGTCTATGTCCTCACCGGCCGGGTACGCCTGTGCGCGGACGAAAATGCGTGGGAGGGATCATCCGGCGATCTGTTGATCGTCCCAAATTCTCGGCATTCTCTCGAAGCACTGGAGTCCTCGTCCGTACTGCTGACGGTCGCTAAAACAATCTAAAAATATCGACGGCCTTCTGCGGCCACTGATGTGACCGTCATTTCTTACTCTGCTTCGTCATCGACCACGATCGAGTCGCAGAGCTGTGCCTGTGTCGTCCACGGGCACGGTTCGCGTTCCTTCTACGTGTCGATGGCAATCGTCCTGTGAGGTAAATGCATTGAACCGTTTCGAGACCAAAGATCCGATCGCCACTGATTCCTCGGAGTCCACTGCCGGCGGCATGTCTGCCCCATTTAACTCTGCCCTGCTTGATGCGCTGAAACAGCGCGTTGTCATCGGCGACGGAGCGATGGGCACCATGTTGCAGGCCGCGGACCTCACCCTGGACGACTTCCTCGGCCTCGAGGGGTGCAATGAGATCCTCAACGACACCCGTCCCGACGTGCTCAAAGACATCCACCGTGCGTACTTCGCCGCTGGTGCCGATGCCGTCGAGACCAACACCTTCGGTTGCAACCTGCCCAACCTCGCCGACTACGACATCTCTCACCGGATCCGCGAACTCGCGGAAAAAGGCACTGCTCTCGCCCGTGAAGTAGCGGACGAGATGGGACCAGGCCGCGACGGCATGGCCCGATTCGTACTCGGCTCGATGGGACCGGGAACCAAGCTCCCCAGCCTCGGGCACGCACCGTACGCAGTCCTTCGTGACGCGTACACCGAAGCTGCGCTCGGCATGATCGACGGTGGCGCCGACGCCATCCTCGTCGAAACCTGCCAGGACCTGCTTCAGGTGAAGGCGGCCATTCTCGGCAGTCAGCGCGCGATGGAGCAACTCGGACTGCGGTTGCCGATCATCACGCACGTGACGGTAGAGACAACTGGAACGATGCTCCTGGGCAGTGAGATCGGTGCGGCGCTGACGGCACTCGAGCCACTCGGTATCGACATGATCGGCCTGAACTGTGCCACCGGGCCGGCCGAGATGAGTGAACATCTCCGTCATCTGTCCAAGTACTCGACGCTGCCGGTGTCGGTCATGCCCAATGCCGGTCTGCCGCAGCTCGGCCCCAAGGGTGCCGAGTATCCGCTGACTGCCGACGAATTGGCCGAAGCCCTCAGTGGTTTCGTTTCCGAGTTCGGACTCGGCCTCGTCGGTGGCTGCTGCGGTACGACGCCCGAGCACATCAGCGCGGTCGCCGACGCGGTCCGTCAGGTCGAGAAGGCCCAGCGCACGCCGATCCACGAGCCGAGCACCTCTTCGCTGTACTCGGCGGTGCCGTTCGAGCAGGACGCCAGCATCCTGATGATCGGCGAACGCACGAACTCCAACGGCTCCAAGGCTTTCCGCGAGGCGATGCTCTCCGCGGACTACCAGAAGTGCCTGGACATCGCCAAGGACCAGACCCGCGACGGCGCACACATGCTCGACCTCAACGTCGACTACGTGGGCCGCGACGGTGCCGCCGACATGTCGGAACTTGCCAGCCGCCTGGCGACGTCCTCGACGCTGCCGATCATGCTCGACTCCACCGAGCCTGCCGTGCTGCAGGCCGGCCTCGAGCACCTCGGTGGCCGCTGCGCCGTCAACTCCGTCAACTACGAAGACGGCGCCGGCCCCGAATCGCGTTTCCACAAGATCATGACTCTGGTCAAGGAGCACGGCGCGGCGGTCGTCGCCCTGACCATCGACGAAGAGGGCCAGGCTCGCACCGCCGAGACGAAGGTCGCCATCGCCAAGCGTCTGATCGAGGACATCAAGGGAAACTGGGGACTCGCCGAGTCCGACATCATCGTCGACGCCTTGACCTTCCCCATCTCCACCGGTCAGGAAGAGGTGCGACGCGACGGCATCGAGACCATCGAAGCCATCCGTCAGCTCAAGGCTGCGTACCCGGAACTGCACTTCACGCTGGGTATCTCAAACATCTCGTTCGGTTTGAACCCGGCCGCTCGCCAGGTCCTCAACTCGGTGTTCCTGCACGAGTGCACCGAGGCCGGACTCGACACGGCGATTGTTCACGCGTCCAAGATTCTGCCGATGGCCCGAATTCCTGACGAGCAGCGCGAAACCGCACTCGACCTCGTCTACGACCGTCGCAGCGAGGGCTACGACCCGCTGCAGAAGCTGATGGCTCTCTTCGAGGGCGTATCGGCTGCGTCGGCACGTGAGTCCCGTGCACAGGAACTCGCCGGACTTCCGTTGTTCGAACGCCTCGAACGCCGCATCGTCGACGGCGAGCGCAACGGCCTCGACGACGACCTCACCGAGGCGATGACGATCAAGCCTCCGCTGGCCATCATCAACGAGACCTTGCTCTCGGGCATGAAGACCGTCGGCGAGCTGTTCGGCTCCGGACAGATGCAGTTGCCGTTCGTGTTGCAGTCGGCCGAGGTCATGAAGGCTGCCGTGGCATTCCTCGAACCGCACATGGAAGCCAGCGACGAGGACGGCAAGGGTCGCATCGTGATCGCGACCGTCAAGGGCGACGTTCACGACATCGGCAAGAACCTGGTCGACATCATCTTGAGCAACAACGGCTACGAGGTCGTCAACATCGGCATCAAGCAGCCGATCGCGACCATCCTCGACGTCGCATTGGACAAGAAAGCCGACGTGATCGGCATGTCCGGACTGCTCGTGAAGTCCACTGTCGTGATGAAGGAAAACCTCCAGGAACTCAACGCACGCGGAGTCGCCGAGAAGTTCCCGGTTCTGCTCGGTGGTGCGGCGCTCACGCGCTCCTACGTCGAGAACGACCTGCAGGAGGTGTACGAGGGCGACGTCAGCTATGCCCGCGACGCCTTCGAGGGTCTGAACTTGATGGACCAGATCATGACGACCAAGCGTGGTGGCGGCCCGGCGCCGGACAGCCCGGAGGCCATCGCAGCTCGCGAGAAGGCTGCCGAGCGTAAGGCTCGTCACGAGCGTTCCAAGCGCATCGCCGAAAAGCGTAAAGCTGCAGCGGTTCCGTCGTCCTGCCGGAGCGTTCCGATGTCGCAACCGACATCGCGGTGCCGACACCTCCCTTCTGGGGCTCGCGCATCGTCAAGGGAATCTCGCTGTCCGAGTACTCGGGGCTGCTCGACGAGCGCGCTCTCTTCCTCGGCCAGTGGGGCCTTCGCGGTCAGCGCAAGGGCGACGGTCCGACGTACGAGGAACTGGTCGAGTCGGAAGGCCGTCCGCGGCTTCGATACTGGCTCGATCGGCTGACGTCCGAGGGCATCCTCGCGCACGCCGCCGTTGTGTACGGGTACTTCCCGGCGATCTCGGAGGGCGACGACGTCATCGTGCTCACCGAACCGAAACCGGATGCACCCGAACGGTTCAGGTTCACCTACCCGCGTCAGCACCGCGACCGCTTCCTGTGCATCGCGGACTTCGTCCGCTCGCGCAAGGACGCCGAGGCAACCGGTCAGGTCGACGTTCTTCCGTTCCAGTTGGTGACGATGGGTCAGCCGATCGCGGACTTCGCCAATGAATTGTTCGCGTCGAACTCGTACCGTGACTACCTCGAAGTTCACGGAATCGGCGTCCAGCTCACGGAATCTCTGGCCGAGTACTGGCATCGGCGCGTTCGTGAAGAGCTTGTGCTTCCCGAGGGTCACACCGTCGCGGAGCAGGATCCCACCGAGGTCGCCGGTTACTTCGATCTCGAGTACCGCGGCGCTCGTTACTCGTTCGGATACGGCGCGTGCCCGGATCTCGAGGATCGTGCCAAGTTGGTTGCGTTGCTCGAACCCGAGCGAATCGGCGTCGAACTGTCCGAGGAACTGCAGCTGCATCCCGAGCAGTCCACGGACGCTTTTGTCCTGCACCACCCGGAAGCAAAGTATTTCAATGTCTGAGTTGTCGAACGGAATATCGGAAGACGGCCCCTCGCCGTTCGCTCGCCGCGTCCTCGACATCATCGACCGTATCCCTTCGGGCCGGGTGATGACATACGGACTGATCGCTGACACCGTCGACGCGCATCCTCGCCAAGTCGGCAGGGTCATGACCCACTGGGCAGACGAAACACATTGGCACCGAGTGGTCTACGCCAACGGTACTCCCGCTACCTGTCACGGCAACAACTCTCGCGTCCTACTGCGCGGCGAAGGAACACCCATGCGCGACGGACGAGTCGACCTCGTACACGCGCTGTGGAATGGGTGATCCACCTCAAACGATGGCGAGAACCATCCCGCAATCGCCTTCGACGAAATGCCATGTCCTCCATGCGAATAAGTCATCTTTACCCTCGTATTTTCTCCCCGGGCCATTTTTTAAGTCTGGTATGTCGGATGAGACACGGCCATCCGTTGCGCGGCCTCGGCATGCTCTCAGACGGAGTGGCAGTTGGCGGCACATCCAGGGGCAGTGTGTAAGGAGCGAGAGCGTGTAGCGCCGACGCGGCGTGTGAACGGGGAGAGCGCAGTGACCGGGCGGCGGGCCGCCGGTATCGGTTCGATGATGTGGACGGTCAACTGACAACGTCGAACACGTTGTGTTCGCGCTTCGCGCTGAACCTCCACGTGGAGACAAAAAGATCTCTCAGAGAGCATTCGGAAACTCGCGGCGGTGCTCGTTCAGCGCGCTTGTGGGGCAGAGGTGGGCTTCTGGTTGGGTCAGGGATGAACAGTCACTGACCGTACCCAGGAGCCCACCATGTCATCACCACCTGTCGCGTCGTGCCCGGCATGCCCACTCGGGGCGCCTGGACATCGGAACGCGGTGTATCCGTCCTCGTCGCTGACCGACGCGCAGTGGGCGGTACTGCGACCATTGCTACCTCGGCCAGGCAACTCCACCGGATGGGGCGGCAGGCCAGAAAAGTACTGCCGCCGAGCGGCGTTGGATGCAATTCTCTATGTGGTTCGGGGTGGGATCGCGTGGCGGCAGTTGCCGGTGGAGTTCCCGCCGGCGTCGACGGTGTACGGGATCTTCGTCCGTTGGGTCCGCGCCGGCGCGTGGCAGCGTATCCACGACGCGTGCGCGACCGGCTCCGCGTGCGGGCCGGACGAGACCGGTGCCCGACCGCGGCGATCGTCGACTCGCAGACCGTGCCCGCAGCCGACACTGTGCCCGGCTCCCGTCGCGGATGGGACGGCGGTAAGCGAACGAATGGGGTCAAGCGGCACATAGCGGTGGATGTCAACGGGCTACTGCTCACGGTCGTGGTGACCGCCGCCTCGATCCAGGATCGAGACGCCGCACACCGGCTACTGGCCGGACTGCGGGGCGGCTTCTCCACTATCGGGCTTATCTGGGGCGACGGCGGCTACCCGGGGTCGACTGCTCGGTTGGGCGAAAAACGTGCTCGCCCTGCAGGTTGAGATCATCAGACGGATCCCCGGCGCGAGCGGATTTCACGTGCGACCCCGGGTTTGGGTAGTCGAGCGCACGTTTGCCTGGATCAACAAGTACCGCCGTTGCGTACGCGCTTACGAGAGTCGACCCGACCACCACGAGGCCGTCATTCGCATCGCCATGATCGGCCTCATGACCCGGAGCCTTGCACGGATATGAACCCAGTTTCCGAATGCTCTCTCAGTGGCGGTCAGTGGCTCGGCTGCGTAAAAATTCGCGCGCTGACCGGCGACGGAAAAACCGGACTGGATCTGTGGCTCTGGGTCACCTCCGACGCCATCAGCAGCACCGGCCCGTCGACCTCGCATCCAGACCTCAAGCAGAGAAGATGACGCCCTGGGGCATGCGCGTTCGCTTTTCATAGCGTTGACTTCGGTGAATGCCCGTGCATACGGCCTTGAATGCGAAATACCCCGGCTCTAATTGGGTCGGGGTATTTCGTGGTTTCACATTTGTCAGCTTGTCGACAAGTTAACTTTTTCGTCGTTCCGTGGTTGCGGGCTGGCCTGGCGATTCATTGCTCGGGTCTGATTCGTTTCATAGTTCGGGTCGTCCGGGAAGCAGTGTGTCGATGCGGCGGCAAGAGTGGCGTGGACCAGCGCGGCGTGCTGGAGGGTGTCACGGATCTCGATGGGGTAGGCAAATCGTTGCGGGTGATTCGGGTCTGGTTGCAGCGCAAGTATGGACACTCTCGAAGCGAGAGCTGCGTGTTCGATGCGTGTCAGTTCGTGGTGTTGCGGTTCGGGTATATCGGCCAGGGCAGCTTCGAGGATCGTCCAGGGCTTGCGTGGGCTCGCCGCGTTGGTCGGCTCTGGTTCGAGGTTCGAGGGGTCGTGGGTCATCGTTTCTTGCCTTTCAGTTCGTTGTTTTGTCGGTGAGTGCCCCAGGTGTGGGCTCGTACGTCGGCGCAGATCGGGCAATAGTTTTCGTCCCTGGCATGCGTCCACCCCCGTTCGAGAACGGATTCGATGTCAGTGCAACCGTTTTCGTTCTCCTCGGTGGTGGTTCCACACCCGTTGCAGCTCAGATATGGCGACATCGTCGTCATATCTGCTCGTCGTCGGCGCTCGACGGACTCGCGGGGAGCAGTACCGCGGCGATGCGCGTCAGTTCCCATCGCGATGGCCGGCGGTTGACTTCCGATCTTCCATCGACGAGGTCGTTCAGTGATCGAGCTATCTGATCGTCGGTTTCGTAGCCGATCGCCGGCGATGTTGGCCGGTCCTCGAACACCGCGGTTGTTGTCGATGACTGTGTAGACGGCGCCCTTGCCTTCGGGGTTCTTCCCTGGTGAGGATGACGAATTGGTGGTCGTCGGATACCGCACGGACGGTCCACCACAGGTCTGCCGGTTGAGACGAACTTCCGCGCGGTGCCCGGCAGTGAGGGCACATGCCGTGATCGTCGAGGGGGAGGATCGTGTTGCGATACTCATGATGCGCTCTGCTCTCTGTGGTGGGGGATCGGAGATGGCGTGTGGGGTGTCAGCAGCTCGTGGTCGGAGCGATCCCGGCGAAGCGGTCGTCGAGGAACTCGAGTGCGCCGGGTAGGCCGATCACCGCCGCCGAGAGGTGGTCGGGTGCGGAGACTTTCGTCGGAGGTGACCGGCACCCCGGCTTTGCAGTACCGCGCCATTGTCGAGTCGATCGCCTCGACCGGGATCAGGACGTCGGTTCTTCGAATGCCGCTCGTACACAGGGGCATTGGGCACCGAAGAAACCTCTTCGACGCTGTTGTCGGCGAACACGGCCGCAATGTCCGCGCTGTCGAGTAGCGCCATGCCGACATCGCCGGTCCGCGACATCGGCGAGGGATCGGCCGGCGCCGCAGGAACATGGTCTCGTTGGCGGCGGTGTTCGCGATCTGGTCACGCAGCTGCTGTCCGGCAGCGTTGAGCTGGCTCGTGATCGGCATACGGTCGCAGGTATTCACGTTCGAGGCCGAGTGCGGCGGCCATAGCCAGCCCGAATGCCGGGTGTTTTTGCTGGCCCAGGGCCTTGGCCATCTTGTCGCTGTTCATCGGAGCGCCGCCGTAGGCGCTGCCCGCGAGCTGGAGTTCTCAGGGCGTAGGTCGGGGCGATCGCCGCGGCCATTGCCGTCGCCATTGCGCCGCCGGAGTAGCCGGCCATCCCGACGGGGCTCGCGCCGAGTCCGAGCGCGTCGAATCGCCTGGCGGCGCGGATGCCGTCGAGGGTGATCTGTCCGCCGAGCTTGGCAGCCCCGTAGGCGCGCGGCGGGCCGAGATGGTCGGGGATGGCCACCGACCATCCCTTCGCGATGGCGACGTTCAGGCTAGGGGCTTCGCGGATCGCGAGCTTGAAGGTCGTCGGTGTACATCGCGGTCGACGGTGCACAGCCGAGCCCCAGCGCATTGATGATGTGGGTGATACGACAACAACACCCCGACCCGGCGCGGCGCCGCGAGGTGAAAGAATTGTGGTCACCGCAGCAATGGGGTGACCTGTCGAATTCGTCGACCGGAACTTCAGCTGCACTTCCGTCGGTGTTGAGAAAGCCTGCTGGCGCCGACACAGGCCGCGCAGCGAGCACACCGCCAGGTCGGTGGTCGGCCAGATCGGCGGGCGAGGTGTAGAAGGTGTCGGTCAACGCGGCCGGGTAGATGATCGCCCGACGCACTCGCTGCCGGGGCGACGGCAACGACCGCAGCGGCGGCTGGCCGCACAAGCGGCCAGAAGAGCAGCGATAGTTTCCGGCGTGTGATCGCGGGGCGATGGGGCGCATTCCTGCGCTTTCGTCGAAGTCCAAGCGCAGTGCATCGCTCACGAACGAACGAGCGCCACGGCCGGGTGAGTCACCGAGCGGCTCGATGACCTGCGCATCGTGTCCGAAATCGGGCGTTGAACGTGGGCGGGGTGTCCCCTGATCCGGAGGACGAGCGGGTGCCCAGCCCGAAGGCCCTGAGAGGGGCGAGGGGACGTGTCGTCTTACCAGGTGAAAGGCTATTTCTAGACTTCTAGGATCAGTGATCCGGATGGTCGAACCCGGCAGAGGTGTCCGGCGGTGCGTCGCGCTCCTCCGGCTTCTCCACGATGAGTGGCCTCACCCAGCGTTGTACCGAAACCCCCACCAACCATTAGGCAAAAGAACCATTCCGGCCTGACCCTCGTCAGGCGGCGGACTCCAGCCCTCATCCGGGGGCCGGGTCGAGTGGACGGGCCTCACGAACACGTGAAGTGGCTGGAAGATGACTTGTGACCCCACAGGTCGATTCCGGGCAGGTGTGGTTCTCTGACGCTGACAAATGCACTGCGCCGGAAGGCGAGGACCCAAGGAGCGGCGATGTTGGCGACTAAATTCAGAGCCCTCACCTACCAAGTCGACGAGGATGCAGCTCGTGGAGACGGGAATCCACAGGCCATGGTGCGTTTCATGCTGTCGGGTAGTTCGATGTCTCGAGAGTCGTGAGGTGAGGTTGTTGCAGCTGACGATCCGCGGTGGTTTGGGGTGCGGCGTTCGAGAGCAGCTCGGTCACGAGTGATTGGTTGCCGGCTTGGGCGGCGACAGAGAGGGCTCGATGTGCGGCGTCGGGATCGCAGTGCGGCGGGACGACGAGTATCACCAGTCTTCGTCCGTCGACGCCGGTGACGTACACGGTGCCGTGTGGTTGAAATCTGTAGCCGTCCAACCGGACCGAACGACCTGCGAAAGGAAGTCGGGTGGTGCGTGAATCCCATCCGTTCAGTTCGTAGGCGACACGATCGATCGGCCCCAGCCGTGTGATGACTGCCGCGAGTAGTTCGGGAAGTTCGGCTTCGAGGTCCGTGGAGTACGGCCACCACGCGCCGTCGACGCTACCGATCGGCACCGAGGTGGAGTTCTGGGGTTCGGGCTTGAGCCTGAGCCGCGGCATATGCGGCTCGTTGATGCCGCGATCGGTGTCGTTGGAGGGGATGACGGTGGACTCGTGCGTCATGGCGACGCTCCTTGTCTCGGCCGTGAATTCGGGCCGACATCACTTCGGATCGGTGACGCCGTGAAATAGACGATCTCAGGCGGACAATCGCCGATACCATCGACGATACGCCCCTGAAGCCGCCTCAGTGCTGTGATCACTCTCGCGGCGGGTTCCCTCACCGCTGGTGGAGCGGGATACATTGGTAAGGAAGGTCTTTCGGTCCCTACTTTCCCGGTGTCGAGCCGCGTAGGCTCGGTGAGTAGGTTCGCCCTTGCGCAACGCTGCGGAGGCGCGTCCAACGACGACATATCCGCGATCAACGACAAGATATCGGCGACGAGGAAAACCTGTGACCACCACTCACACCCCGAGTTATCGCGCGAACGCCCATGGCATGCGGCCAGATCCGTACGCAGAGACGCTGGCTCGTTTGACGGCGGAGTTCACCGGGAGGTTCTCCGAGCGCGGTATCGAGATCGTTCTCGACGGTTGTATCGCCGACTTGTCCGGGGTGCCGTTCGCGTCGATGCCGGAGATGAGCGAGCGCCTGGCACTGGAGCGGATTACCCGTTATTGCCGCAGCAGAGATCGTGACTTCACCGATTTGTGGTGATTCGCGACTCGATCGGAAAATATTGAGTTGCGCGCTGTTACGTCCGGAATCTACAACGTAGGAGGCCGTCGGAGACGAGTGTGGGACGGGTCGGTAGCCGTGAAGTTTTCCTCGCGTGATGTGTGCGGAGTGTTGTTCGAGCGGGAAGGAGTCGATGGTGAAGGTATCGTCATCGATGATGCACGTATCTGATCTCGACCGTTCTGTGCAGTTCTATCGTGACGTGTTCTCCTGCACTGTGGAGCTGCGCGCTGAGGACTCGGCGTTGCTGTTGACCCCTGACGGATTCCAGATCTACATGCACGCGAAGTCGGCATTCCACTCCGGCGATGCGGGTGCCACCGGGGTCCTGTACATCATGTGGTCCACGGACAGTGAAGACGAATTCGCACAGGTAGCGCAGCGGTTCCGGGAGCATGACCCGTCGGCATCGGTGCAGACGGCGGACGGGTTGAGTCTTCTCGACGGATGCGACCCGGACGGGATCAGGGTCGTGATCGCGTATCCGAGCCCTACGCAGTTCCCGCGCGAGGTGATCGCCGCCCGCTTCCGTGGATAGCGGCCCCTATGCAGGACTCGCACCCGAAATGCTGCCGGTTCCCGAAGCCTCGGTGTCGAAAGAAGTCACCTGCGATTTGGTTGATCTATTACTTGTGTTGCGCCGATGATATGTTGTACAGCAGTACTATTCATCGTAGTTGTGCATGGTTTGGTTCTTCTTGTGTATTCGTACGATGTTCAGGGCGTGGGGGCGGGTGGTGTCACCGGGGCGTCATCTGTTTCGGTGCCCTCGTGTCTTCCGGTGAGAGTGTGTGGTTCGATGTTCGCCGTAGCGGGCGTGTGCGTGTGGGGAGTAAAGTTTTGCTGACACCACGGGTATGTCGGACGCTGGCGTCCATGTCGGCCTCGCCGGTGGAGATCAGTGACCAGTCGCTTTGCCGCGGCGCGGATGGGTGTCAATCATGACTGTCGTACACACCGCGACCCTCGTGGATTCGAGAGAGCAAAGCCAGCACGTCCTGAAGATTCAAATGTCGTTGCAGTGTAAGGGTTTTGCGGTCGCGACCATCGTTCGGGGATGCTGATATGCGGATCGTGGTCGCACTCGGCGGCAATGCCTTGCTCGAACGTAAGGACCGTCCCGATGCTGAGGTAGAGCGCCGCCACATCCGTGAAGCTGCGGCCGTGCTGGCGCCGCTCGCGCGAGAGAATCAACTGATCGTGTGCCACGGCAACGGCCCCCAAATCGGGCTGTTGGCGATGGAGAGTGACGCCGATCCGTCTTTGACCGAGTCGTATCCGCTGGATGCGCTCGGCGCCCAGACACAGGGAATGGTCGGGTACTGGCTCACCCAGGAACTGCGCAACGCCGGACTCTTGGGTCCGGCGGTCGCGGTGATCACGCAGACTCTCGTCGACGAAGCCGACCCGGGTTTCGCCTCGCCCACGAAATTCATCGGGCGGACCTACACTCGCAGTGAGGCCGAGGATCTGGCGGTGCGCCATGGCTGGCAGATTCGTGGGGACGGCTTGGCGTGGCGCCGGGTCGTGGCTTCTCCGCGGCCGTTGGGGATCGTCGAACAAGAGAGCATCGAGCATCTCCTCGGTATGGGTGCAGTGGTTGTCTGCGGCGGTGGGGGAGGGGCGCCGGTCGTCCGTGAGGTCTCTGGTCGGCTGCGAGGGGTCGAGGCGGTCGTCGACAAGGACTACACCTGCACCCGCCTCGCGTTGGATCTGGCTGCGGACAGATTGCTTCTCTTGACCGATGTCACTGCCGTGATGCGCGACTTCGGTACTCCCGCCGCGCATGCCATCGACAGCATCGGTGTCGACGAATTGGCCGAACTGGATTTTCCGGCGGGATCGATGGGCCCGAAGGTCGATGCGGCTGCGTGGTTCACCGCCGTCACCGGACATCGGTCCGCGATCGGCGCTCTCGCCGAAGCTGCCGACGTCTTGGACGGGCGTGCAGGTACCACGATCACCGGCCACGGCCCGTCGTCGCCAGACTCTGCTGACGCGTCGGACGCGGTAACAGCCCCACCCGGATTGTCTGTGAGCGAGAGGACGGACGTATGACTGACCCGGCCGAGTCCGTCGTTGCAGCGATTTCGTCCTGTCGGCAACGGTGCGCGGAGCCCCATTCTGAGGCGTTGATGATTTCCCGCTCGCTTCGTCGCCCACGGACTCGCTAATCGGGGTTTTCCCATTTCCCGTGGGTAGGGTCGCCCTGACCTGTGCCCGAGATCGGTATTGGATTTGTCCGGTGCGAATCCGGTTTGTCTGAGCATTCTGCGCAGGTCGACGGTCAGCTGTTCGTCGATGTCTTTGCCTTGCGGGCTTCGAGTACTTCAGTTTCTGGTCTCGAGGTCACCGTGAACGTGCCGTCGTGTTTTTCGGTCACTGTTCCGAGGGGCTCGGTATCAGTGGCTCGACCGTCTCGACATGGTCGAGTCCGCTGCTGACGGTATGTTCGCGATATCCCTGGGCCGTGTGTCGGCCTCGAACGGGTATCCAGCGCAGCGGTGGCAGTACCAGATGCAGCGTCCTGTCGACGTGTAGCGTTCGGTAGGTGTTCGGAATTGCACTGTACGACTACGTCATTCGTCGGATCCGGGCAGCTGCGCTGGTGGATGGTGCGAGCACATCGAACAGTGGTGTGTAAGCGCCGCGGCTGGGTGCGGAATGTGCATGGTGATTCCCGGTTGCACGGTTGTCGCCGAAGAGCGCGGCCGTGAGCGATGGCTCGGAGAGTGCGACCGCGGGCAGTTGCACTCGTTCCGGACTGGCGGAGTGTCCCTGGCATCCTCGACGCTAGTCCCGGGGTCATGGATTCCGGTGATCGTGCGTGGGGGGCGTCGGCTCTGTGGGCCCGTGCACGCGGCGGATTCGGTGGTGCGGGTCATCGCCGGTGGCGGTGATCGTATCGAGGATCAGTTGCGCGGCGGTGCGGCGGTCGGTGCGGTTGTCTGCAGCGTGGCGATCGAGGAGGTGATGAGCGTGCTGTGGGGTCTCACCTCGGCCTATCAAGACGCCGATGGCTTGATCGATGTCGGATGCTGCGTGCAGGTCGGCGCTGATGTCCGCTGCGGCCGGGACGGTGAGATCCTGGTCGAGGACGAAGTCGGCCGCAGGTCGTCCTGTGAGCCAGGTGAGGTCGGCAGCGAGATCGACGAACGTGCCCGGCGATCGTGCGTACAGAATGATCGCTGTCGCCAGTGTCGTTCGCGGGTCGGCGGGGTGGTCGGGCACGCTGATGTGCAGTGAGGTGCGAACGTCGCCGACGGCCGTTCCTGCAGTCATAGTGGTGATGATGATCGGTGGATTACTTTGCGGTACAACCACACTGAGACCTATGTAGGTCGGAAAAGCCTCGGCGGCCGCGAGGGCCAGACGCTGCAGACTGTGTGTGATGTCGACGCCGGGGTCATCGAGCGCTTCGGTCAGGACGGCAAGCGTGGCCGACATCGCTGCGGTGATGTTCATGAGCCGCGTGCTCCGTTGGGCGTTCCCGAGCGCCGATCGAGCCTGCCAGAGCCGGGCAGAGCGAGTCGCTGTACCCGGTGAAGGGGGCCGGGATACGGGTCAGGATCCGTCCCGGGACGGTGCCTCCGTGTCCGACCGTACGCCCGACCCGCGCCGTGTGGCGACCCCGGCGGGGAGATTCGCACTTCAGTTCGGGTGGTGGCGGGCGCGGGCGCGGCGCACGGCTTCGTCGACGATGCGTTGCGCTACATCCGCCAATTTGCGGTGTTCGGTTTGGCTGATCGATCGAAGTTGGGTGAACGCGTCTTCGGCGCTGCGTCCGCTGCGCCCGCGAAGGATCCCGATTGCTTGATCGATCACCGGTCGAGTCGAGAGCGCGGTCTGCAGTTGCGTGGCCAGCGTCATCGCCTGGGCGAGGATCTGAGCGTTGTGTACCGCGGCTGCCGCGGGTTTGGCGAACAGTTCTCCGAGTTCGGCGGCGTGCTCGTCGAACACGTCCTTGGCGTGCGCGTAGACGTTGATCGCTCCGACCACCTGGTCGGGCAGAAGCAGAGGCAGCGACAGCGCACTGTGCACGCCCATTCGGCCGACACGGGGGCCGAACCTCGGCCACAGTTGTTCGCCGCCCAGTGATCCCGACCGCACCGTGCGGCGTTCGCGCGCCGCGGTGATGCACGGCCCTTCGCGAAGGGTGACGTACTGGATCTCGTCGATCTCGGCGACGAACGGAGCACTTGCCGCCAGCGCTTCGACGATGTTCTCGGTCCGATCGACCTGCAACAGGGTCACTCCAGCGCCCTCGGCGCCGGGAATCGCATGAACTGCGAAGGCCGCCACCTCGGCCAACAACTCGGGAAGCCCGCCACTGCCGGAGACCAGGCCTGCTAATTCTCCTATGGCAGTGTGCAAGTCGGCGGTATCTGCGCCGGCCTGCTCCGCGCTCAGTGAGTTGGTTGTATTGCTGTGGATGCCTTCGGTGAACTCGGTCATCGGTATGCTCCCGCGCTCAGTTGGTCACGCTCGGGTGCGCCTGGTAAGAAACAGCTCCCGACGACATACCCATGCGGCCGATCAGCCACGAGGTGGGATGGTCACACCAAGAGTATCGCCAGGGGCAGTTTCTGGGCTGGCGAAACGGGCGATCCCCTCGCAAACGGGGTAGCGTGGACGGTGCTGAGAATCTCAGCTGGTTCGGGATGAGTTCTGCTGTCCGCTGCAGAACTTTCAGGGGCATGCAGCTCCACGACCCGTACACGCCGGTGATCGTCTGAACATCAGGATCGCCATGACTGTTTCACAAGTTTCCCCTATTCGATCGGCTCCATCGGTCCGTTCATCGGGGTACGCCCGACGCTCCGGAACGTCGATGTCTGCGAAGGGCGCCGCCGTCTGTATCGGTCGCGACGACTCACAGCCGGGTGGCCGGTGATGAACGCGCTGAGCGTGGTGATCCTCGTTCTCGTGGTACTCGTACTTCTGTTACTGGCGATGGCGGTGCGGATCGTCAAACAGTACGAGGACGGTGTGCTGTTCCGGCTGGGGCGCGTGATCGGCGAGCGCAAACCCGGGTTGCGGCTCATTATTCCTGCAGTTGATGTGCTGCATAGGGTTTCGTTGCGAATCGTGACGATGCCCATCCAGTCCCAGGGGATCATCACTCGCGACAACGTGAGCGTCGACGTCTCGGCTGTGGCCTATTTCAAGGTCGTCGATGCGGTGAAATCGGTAGTCGCGATCGAGAATGTCTACTCGGCGATCGATCAGATCGCTCAGACGACTCTGCGTAAGGTCGTCGGTCAGCACACCTTGGACGAGACATTGTCGGCGACCGACAAGATCAACCTCGATATCCGCGCGATCCTGGACGTGACCACCATCGAATGGGGCGTGCAGGTGACCCTGGTCGAACTCAAGGACATTCAATTGCCCGACAGCATGAAGCGGGCCATGGCCCGCCAAGCTGAGGCCGAGCGGGAAAAGCGCGCGAAAATCATTGCTGCCGAAGGTGAATCGATGGCCGCCGCAGCCCTAGGTGATGCATCGGACACGATGATGGCTCACCCGTTGGCGCTGCAACTGCGAAACCTGCAGACCCTCGTCGAGCTCGGTGTCGACAAGAACACCACCGTCGTGTTTCCCGCTCCGTTGATGTCGACGATCGCCGAACTCGGAACTTTCCTGGCCCATGAGGGTGCCGCCGCAACCAGCCGCACCGCAGCACCGCCCACTTCCGTTCCCCCTCCGATCGCCGCCCCGCCCAACGGGGTCTCCACTGTGGGAGGCCCGCGATGATGGGCGCGTTGATTCTCCTGGCCATGACCGGTGCCGGGTGCTGGTGGATGCTCTCCCACTGCCGTCCGCAGCTCAAGGAGTCGTTCACCATCGCGACCTGCCGCCCCACCGGGAAAGCGACAACTGCCGGAAAGGCGAGTGCTCTCGGACTCGAAGACGACCCCGATCAGTGGCGCGCTACCTGCGGCGCATGGACCGCATTGGACGAGCGCCAACTTCTGCGATTGCTGACGAACTCGACCACGGACCCGACACAGACCAAACGACCCGCAGCGAACTCTGATGACACCGCAGGCGAGGACATCGAAGACGAGGACACCACATGAGAAGTACCGCAGCGACGCCAGACGCCCCCACCTTGGATCCTGAACTGCTCTCGCGGATGGATGCATATTGGCGGGCGGCGAATTATCTTGCGGTGGGCCAGATTTACCTGTACGACAATCCGCTGCTGACGCGGCCGCTGGCGCTTTCGGATGTCAAACCGCTCGTCGTCGGCCACTGGGGGACCACCCCAGGGCAGAATTTCATCTATGTGCACTTGAACCGGGTCATCACCAAGTACGACCTGGACATGTTCTACGTCGCCGGCCCCGGGCACGGCGGTCCGGCGTTGGTGGCCAACACCTACCTCGAAGGCACCTACAGTGAGATCTATCCGGATGTCGGTCTGGACGAGGCCGGGATGAAGAAATTGTTCACCCAATTCTCTTTCCCCGGAGGCATTTCCAGCCACGTGGCGCCCACGACGCCGGGTTCGATCCACGAGGGCGGCGAGCTGGGGTATTCGCTCAGTCACGCGTTCGGGGCTGCGTTCGACAACCCGGATCTGATCGTGGCCTGCGTCATCGGCGACGGCGAAGCGGAGACCGGACCGCTGGCCACCGCCTGGCACTCCACCAAGTTCCTCAATGCTGTCGGGGACGGGGCGGTGCTGCCGATCCTGCATCTCAACGGCTACAAGATCAGCAACCCCACTGTGCTGGCCCGCATCGAACCCGAAGAGCTCGACCAGTTCCTGCGTGGCTGCGGATGGGCGCCGCGCTACGTCGAAGGCGACGACCCCGAAGAGATGCACGAACTGATGGCCACCGTCCTCGACGAAACGATCGAGTCCATTCACGCCATCCAACACCACGCCCGGACCTCGGGCGAGAACACACGAGCGCGGTGGCCGATGATCGTTCTGCGCTCACCGAAGGGCTGGACCGGGCCGAAGGTCGTCGACGGGTTGCAGGTCGAGGGCACGTTCCGGGCGCACCAGGTGCCGCTGTTGGTCGATGACGCTCACCCCGGCCATGCCGAGCAGCTCGATGCCTGGATGCGCAGCTACAGACCCGAGGAGTTGTTCGACGAGACCGGGCGGCTGCGACCCGACCTGGCCGCCCTCGCCCCGACCGGGGATCGGCGGATGGGTGCCAACCGGCACACCAACGGCGGGTTGCTGCTTCGCGATCTGCGGATGCCGGACTTCCGTGACCACGCCGTCACCGTGACCGCGCCCGGTTCGGTCCGGGCCCAGGACACGGCCGTGCTCGGCACGTTCTTGCGCGAGGTGGTCCGTCTCAACGAGAAGGGCCGCAATTTCCGGATCTTCGGCCCGGACGAGACACTGTCGAACCTGCTCGGCGCGGTCTTCGATGTCACGGATCGGCAGTGGGATGCACGCACCGTCGCAAGCGACGAATTCCTGGCCCCGGCGGGCCGGGTGCTGGACTCGATGCTCTCCGAGCACCAGTCCGAAGGCTGGCTGGAGGGGTACCTCCTCACCGGCCGGCACGGGCTGTTCAACTGCTACGAGGCGTTCATCCACATCGTCGACTCGATGTTCAACCAGCACGCCAAATGGCTCAAGGTCACCAGGGAGTTGCCGTGGCGGCGCGACATCGCGTCGCTGAACTACCTGCTCGCCTCCCACGTCTGGCAGCAGGACCACAACGGCTTCACTCACCAGGACCCGGGCTTTCTCGACCATGTCGTGAACAAGAAAGCCGACATCGTCCGCGTCTACCTTCCCCCGGACGCCAACTGCCTACTCTCGGTGGCCGATCACTGTCTGCGCAGCCGCCACTACGTCAACGTGATCGTGGCCGGCAAGCATGCGATGCCGCAGTGGCTGAGCATGGAGGCCGCGGTCATCCACTGCACCGAGGGGATCGGTATCTGGGAATGGGCCGGCAACGACCGCGGCACCGAACCGGATGTGGTGTTGGCCTGCTGCGGGGACACCCCCACCCTCGAGGTGCTGGCCGCGGTATCGATCCTGAGGGAAAACCTGCCCGACCTCAAGATCCGAGTCGTCAATGTCGTGGACCTGATGAAACTTCAGTCGGCCAGCGAGCACCCGCACGGGCTGTCCGACGGGGACTACGACGCCCTGTTCACCCGCGACAAGCACATCATCTTCGCCTTCCACGGCTACCCGACCCTGATCCACCGCCTCACCTACCGCCGCACCAACCGCAACCTGCACGTACGCGGCTACAACGAGGAAGGCACCATCACTACTGCCTTCGACATGCGCGTGCAGAACCGATTGGACCGCTTCCACCTCGTGTCCGACGTCATCGACAGGCTCCCGCAACTCGGCGCCACCGGCGACTATCTCAAACAAACCATGGCCGACAAGCTCGTCGAGCACACCCGTTACATCGACATCCACGGCCAGGACCTGCCCGAGATCCGTGACTGGGTCTGGCACACATGATGACCATGCCCCCGCCTGTGCCCATCACGCCCGCGGGCCCCGCCGTGATCGACACCGCCCTGACCGACACCGCATGGCCGGATACGACGGTGACGGACACGGCGCGGGCGTTGGTCGCCGACGACAAAGGTCTGCTGGCGATCGACGAATCGATCCCCACCTGCAACAAGCGCTTCGCCCAGCTCGCGATCCCCCAGACCGAGCAGGCCCGCCGCACCTACCGGGAACTGATCGTCACCACCCCCCAGCTCGGAGAGAGCATCAGCGGCGTCATCGTCTGTGACGAGACGATCCGGCAACGCACTGCCCACGAGGTGCCGTTCCTGAGCGTGTTACGCGACGCTGGGATCGCCACGGGCATCAAGGTCGACCTCGGCGCGACACCGATGGCCGGTCATCGCGGGGAGACGGTCACCGAAGGCCTGGACGGGCTGCGCGCTCGCCTGGCCGAGTACCGCCAACTGGGCGCCGGCTTCGCGAAATGGCGGGCGGTGTTCACCATCGGTGCGGCCACTCCCAGTCGGGTGTGCATGATCGCGAACGCGCACGCGCTGGCGCGGTATGCCGCGCTGTGCCAGGAAGCCGGCATGGTGCCGGTCGTCGAACCGGAAGTGCTCATGGCCGGCGAGCACACTCTCTCGCGGTGCGGCCGAGTCACCGAAGACGTGCTTCGCCTCGTGTTCGACCAACTCGAGGAGCAGGGCGTCGTACTCGAGGGAATGCTCCTCAAACCCAACATGATCCTTCCCGGGCGTGATTGCCTGATCCAGGATCCGGTGCAGGCCGTGGCCGATGCCACCCGTACCTGTCTGCGGCGGGCCGTGCCGGCGGCGGTTGCCGGGATCGTGTTCCTTTCCGGTGGACAGTCCGGCGATCTCGCCACGATCCGTTTGGCCGCCGTCAACGACGGCACCGGCTCACCGCTGCCGTGGCCGGTGGCGTTCTCCTTCGGCCGTGCGATCCAGCAGCCCGCCTTGACGATCTGGGACGGTCGGGATGCGAATGTGACCCGCGCCCAGCAGGCCATCCAACGACGGGTTACGGCCAATCGCAATGCCCGCCGCGGCACCGACTTCGAGTAGGCGGATGCCCAACATGAGCACTGGCAGCACCCAGTCCACACCGGGCGGTTCGGCGACACCTGACCCGGAGTCCGACTTGACGACGTTGCCGATGCCCGAGGTCCAAAAGCAGCTCGCGGCCTCACCGGATGGGCTGACCCAGGCCGAGGCCGACACACGCCTGGCGAGGTACGGCCCGAACGAGATCGCCGAACACACGACCAATCCACTGTTGAAGTTCCTGTCCTACTTCTGGGGGCCGATCCCGTGGATGATCGAAGTGGCGGTCATCCTGTCCGGCGCGGTCGGGCACTGGCCGGATTTCTTCATCATCTTGCTGCTGCTTCTGGCCAACGCCGTGGTCGGTTACACCGAGGAGCGGCAAGCCGGCAACGCCATCGACGCTCTCAAAGCGAAACTCGCCGTCACCGCCCGCGTCAAACGTGACGGCGAATGGGTCACCCCGCCGGCCCGAGAACTGGTTCCCGGTGACGTGATCCGACTACGGCTCGGTGACATCGTCCCCGCCGACGCTCGTCTGCTCGGCGGCGACGAGATCGAGGTCGACCAGTCCGCCCTCACCGGGGAGTCGCTACCGGCCACCCGCACACCAGGAGATGCGGTGTTCTCCGGATCCATCATCCGCCGCGGTGAGATCGGTGCGCTGGTCTACGCCACCGGCACCGACACCTACTTCGGCAAGACCGCCGAACTCGTCGAGGACGCCCACACCGTCAGCCACTTCCAAAAAGCGGTCCTCAAGATCGGCAACTACCTGATTATCCTCGCGGCAGTGTTCGTCGCGGTGATCGTGCTCGTCTCGTTGCTTCGCGGCGACGCGGTGCTGACCACCTTGCAGTTCGCTCTGGTGTTGACTGTCGCGGCAATCCCGGTCGCGATGCCCACGGTGCTGTCGGTGACCATGGCGGTCGGCGCCCGGCTACTGGCCAAGAAGAAGGCCATCGTCAGCCGGCTGGTCGCGATCGAGGAACTCGCCGGTGTGGACGTGCTGTGCGCAGACAAGACCGGCACCCTGACCCAGAACTCACTCACTCTCGGTGCCCCGTACAGCGTCGACAAGGTCACGGCCGACGAGGTCGTCCTGGCCGGTGCGCTGGCCTCGCGCGCAGACAACGACGACCCCATCGACCTCGCCGTCCTCGGCGGCCTTCGCGACAAGAGTGCGCTGCAGCCGTACACGCTCACACACTTCGAGCCGTTCAACCCGGTCGACAAACGCACCGAGGCCACCGTCACCGGCGCCGACGAGGCGACGTTCAAGGTCAGCAAGGGGGCCCCGCAGGTTATCCTCGCTCTCGCCGGTGACAGCGCCGAGCTCACACCGGCCTTCGAGGCCGCGGTCAACGAGTTCGCCGCCCGCGGCTACCGGTCGCTGGGGGTGGCCCGCTCCGACGGCCACGACCAGTGGAGGGTCCTGGGCGTGCTCCCGCTGTTCGACCCGCCCCGCGAGGACGCCGAAACCACGATCGCCACAGCCCGGAAGATGGGAGTGAGCGTGAAGATGGTGACCGGTGACGCGATCGCCATCGCCAAAGAAACCGCCGCCAAAGTCGGGCTCGGTACTCACATTCTCGATGCCGCCGGCCTCGGCGATGTGAAGAAGGAAGAGACCCCGGCACGGGTGCGGTCCATCGAGACCGCCGACGGCTTCGCCCAGGTCTTTCCCGAGCACAAGTTCCACATCGTCGATGTACTGCAGAAGAGCGGCCATATCGTCGGAATGACCGGTGACGGAGTCAACGACGCCCCCGCACTGAAGAAAGCCGACTGCGGCATCGCCGTCTCCGGCGCCACCGACGCCGCCCGCGCGGCCGCCGACATCGTGCTGCTGACCCCCGGCCTTACGGTGATCATCGACGCGATCAAGGAGAGCCGCAAGATCTTCCAGCGGATGAACTCCTACGCGATGTACCGCATCGCCGAAACTCTGCGGGTGTTGCTGTTCGTCACGGGGGCGATCCTCGTCTTCAACTTCTTCCCGGTCACCGCCATCATGATCGTGATGCTCGCGTTGCTCAACGACGGAGCGATCTTGTCCATCGCCTACGACAACGTCCACTTCAAGATGGCGCCTGAAGCCTGGAACATGCGCCTGGTGTTGGGTATCGCCACCGTGCTCGGTGTCGTCGGGCCGATCGCCGCATTCGGTCTGTTCTACCTCGGCGACCGGGTCTTCGATCTGGGCCGTCCCCAACTGCAGACCATGATGTATCTGATGCTGTCCGTGGCCGGGCACCTGACGATCTTCCTCACCCGGACCCGCGGCCCCTTCTGGTCCATCCGCCCGGCCCGCATCCTGTGGATGGCTGTACTCGGCACCCAGATCATTGCCACCCTCATCGCCGTCTACGGGCTGTTCATGACACCGCTGGGCTGGGGCTGGGCCGCGTTCGTCTGGGGTTACGCGATCATCTGGGCGTTGGTCAGTGACCGCGTCAAACTTCTCGCCTACCGCATCCTCGATCCCGCCACCAACCTCGATGATGGGGGGCTGACCGAGGGCACGCCGCCACCGGCAGACGAGCCCCACAGCGCAGAGGATCGCCTCGTGCGGCGAGCGGAGCACGAATGAAGCTGATCATCGTCCGACACGGTCAGACCGACTGGACCCTCTCCGGCCGCTACACCGGCACCACCGACGTGGAATTGACCGCGAGCGGGCGCCACCAAGCCGCTGAATTGGCGCCGCTCCTCGAACGCATGCTGCACGGCCAGAGCCCCCTGGTGGTGTCCAGTCCCCGCCGCCGCGCCACCGAGACCGCCACACTGGCTCTGCCCGAGCGAGCTGTCACGATCGACCCTGTGGTGGCCGAATACGACTACGGCGACTACGAAGGCCTGACCACCCCACAAATCCGTCTCATCGCGCCTGGGTGGATCATCTGGCGCGATGGCTGCCCCCACGGCGAATCCACCGCCGACGTCGGCACCCGCGCCGACGACCTTCTACACTCCCACGCCGAGAACGATCCGCGGCCGGTAGTCGTCGTCACTCACGGGCACTTCTCCCGCATCCTCGCAGCCCGGGCCCTCGGACTGCCGGCCGAGCAGGGTCGACTGTTCGCCAGCACCCCGGCCTCGGTGTCGGTGATCGAAGACCACCACGGCGAGCGGTGCATCGCGCTGTGGAACCTTGACCCGGCACTGCTCGCCGACCCCGGTGACCGCAGCGCCTCCACACATGCGCCCCACGACAAAGCGCCGGCACCGCTCGCTTCCGATGCGTCGGCGCGATCAGTGGGACTACCCGCGGGGACGACTGCATGCCTGTTCGACCTCGACGGCGTACTGACCGCGACCGCGACAGTTCACGCGGCGGCGTGGCAGGAGATGTTCGACGACTACCTGAAATCGCGGGCGCACCGTCTCGGAACACCATTCGTAGCGTTCAACCCGGCCGCGGACTACGACACCTACGTCGACGGCAAGTCCCGGGCAGACGGCGTCGCCTCGTTTCTGGCCTCGCGGGGGATCGAACTGCCGCCCGGCGGCCCCGGGGACCGGCCCGGAGCGGAAACGATCACCGCGCTGGGCAGCGCCAAGAACAGCATCCTGCTCCGCCGGATCCGCCGCGACGGTGTGCACGCCTATGCAGGGTCGGTCCGCTACGTGCAGGCCGTCCGCGCAGCCGGGCTACGCACCGCAGTGGTGTCTTCGAGCGCCAACTGCAGCGAGATTCTCACCGCCGCCGGGATCACGGAGTTGTTCGACGCCCGCCTCGGCGGACTCGACGTGCGCGCCGACGGTCTGGCGGGCAAACCCGCGCCGGACAGCTACCTGGCCGCGGCCCACGCGCTGGGGGCGCCGCCCCGGCACGCGGCCGTGTTCGAAGACGCACTGTCCGGCGTGCAGGCAGGGCGAGCCGGCCGGTTCGGATGCGTGGTGGGAGTGGACCGGGTCGGGCAGACCGACGCGCTGCGCGCCGCGGGCGCCGACATCGTCGTCACTGATCTGGCCGAACTTCTGGACCGGGCGTGATCAGCCATCCGGCCTACACGACCGAGCCGTGGTGTCTGCGCGAAGACAGCCTCGACCTCGACGTGTTGGCGCAGAGCGAATCACTGTTCGCGCTGTCCAACGGGCACCTCGGTTGGCGCGGCAACCTGGACGAGGGGGAACCGTACGGACTTCCCGGCTCCTACCTGAACGGGGTGTACGAGTCGCGGCCGCTGCCCTACGCCGAAGCCGGCTACGGCTACCCCGAAGCAGGGCAGACCGTCATCGACGTCACCAACGGCAAACTGATCCGGCTGCTGGTCGATGATCAGCCCTTCGACATCCGCTACGGGCAACTCCTCACCCACGAGCGGGTGCTCGATTTCCGGACCGGGCTACTCACTCGCGAGGTGCAGTGGGTGTCCCCGGGTGGGCGAGGAGTGCGGGTGCGCTCACAGCGACTGGTCTCGCTGGTACAGCGGTCGGTGGCCGCGATCTGCTACGACGTCGAAGCCCTCGACGACGAGGTGCAGGTCGTGCTGCAGTCCGAATTGGTCGCCAACGAGGCGCTGCCGCCCAGCGGCGGTGACCCACGGGAAGCCGCCGCTCTTCTGGCACCACTCGTATCGGAGCAGCACGCCTGCACGGGCACGGGTGGATCGCTGTTGCACCACACCGCCGTCAGCAGGCTGCGGGTGGGCGCGGGGATGGAACACAAGATCCACGGCCCGTCCTCGGAGCCAGCGAGTACAGCCTCGAAGGGCGCCCGTTCGGTGCAGGTCGTCGCGGCGAGCGCACCGGATCTGGCGCGGGTGACACTGACTACGACGGTGGGACCGGGGCAGCGACTACGGCTGATCAAATTCGTCGCCTACGGCTGGTCGGCGGTCCGCTCGCAACCAGCCGTCGCCGCTCAGGTCGCCGCCGCCCTCACCGCCGCCCAGCTGAGCGGATGGGACGGATTGGTGACCGAGCAACGCACCTATCTGGACGAATTCTGGGCCCGCGCCGACATTGCGGTCGACGGTGACCCCCGCGTGCAGCAAGCGGTCCGGTTCGCGTTGTTCCACCTGCTACAAGCGGGCGCGCGGGCCGAAGGGCGAGCGATCCCGGCCAAAGGCCTGACCGGCCCCGGCTACGGCGGACATGCGTTCTGGGACACCGAAACTTACGTGCTGCCGGTGCTCACCTACGCCGCCCCGCACGCCGCGCGCGACGCGCTGAGGTGGCGGCATTCGATCCTGCCCCAGGCGCGTGAGCGGGCGGCCCAACTCGGGTTGGCCGGGGCGGTGTTTCCGTGGCGCACGATCGCCGGGCATGAGTGTTCCGGGTACTGGCCGGCAGGAACGGCGGCCTTCCACGTCGGCGCCGACATCGCCGACGCGGTGGTGCGCTACCTCGACATCACCGGAGATACGGCGTTCGAGCGCGATATCGGGCTGGAGTTGCTGGCCGAGACGGCACGGCTGTGGTGCTCGCTGGGGCACTACGACACGCGGCACGGGTTCCGTATCGACGGGGTGACCGGCCCGGACGAGTACTCGGCGGTGGCAGACAACAACGTCTACACCAACCTCATGGCGCAGCATAATCTCGTCCGCGCGGCCGACGCCGCCGGGCGCCACCCCGGCCAGGCCCGCATCCTCGGCATCGACGCCGGGGAAACCGCAGCGTGGCGTGCCGCGGCACGGTCCATGATCATCTGTTATGACCACGGCCTGGGTGTGCATCCCCAGTCAGAGGGGTTCACCAGCCACGAGGTCTGGGACTTCGCCGCCACGACCGACGAGCAGTACCCGCTGCTGCTGCACGCACCCTACTTCGATCTCTACCGCAAACAGGTCGTCAAACAAGCCGATCTGGTCCTGGCGATGCACCTGCGCGGTGAGGCGTTCACCCCCGCGCAGAAGGTCCGAAACTTTCTGTACTACGAAGCCCTCACAGTGCGTGACTCCTCCCTGTCGGCCTGCACGCAGGCGGTGCTGGCCGCCGAAACCAACCACCTGGAACTGGCCTATGACTACCTAACAGAAGCCGCCTTGATGGACTTGCACGACCTCGAACACAACACCCGCGACGGCTTGCACGTCGCGGCGCTGGCCGGGATCTGGATCGCGCTCGTTGCGGGGTTGGCAGGGCTTCGTGACCGCGACGGCACCCTCGCCTTCACTCCGCGCCTGCCCTCCGGCATCACCCGACTGTCCGTGAACTTGTGCACGCACAACAGCAGGCTGGTCGTCGACATCACCCCACACACCACGACCTACCACCTGAAAGACGGTGACCCACTGCCTCTACTACACGACGGACTCGCCGTCACACTCACCTGCGCGAACCCGATCACCCGGCCCACCTGCGCGAACCCGATCACCCGGCCCACCTGCACGGCACCCGCCTCCCATGAACCGGCAGACGAGGCACCAACCCAACCCCGCGGCCGGGCACCGCTCCGCCAGCGACCCGCCCGATGACGATCTCGACCACCGGCGGCGGCCGTGTGGTCGCGGTGTGATTGCTCGCGGTGTCGAGATCGCCGGGCGGTCCAGACTCGGACATGAACGGCCAGGACCCCTCAGAGTTGCGG
Organism: Rhodococcus sp. AQ5-07; assembly: GCF_009707305.1. Taxonomy (NCBI): domain Bacteria; kingdom Bacillati; phylum Actinomycetota; class Actinomycetes; order Mycobacteriales; family Nocardiaceae; genus Rhodococcus; species Rhodococcus sp. AQ5-07. The sequence goes on from NZ_CP046101.1 coordinate 106,565, forward strand.
TGCCGGGCCGCGGACGTGCCGGAAGGCTGCTTCGATGCCGAAAGACATCGCCACCATGACCGCGAGGACTGTCGCAGCGCCGAGAGTGCTCTCGGCGAGAAGAGCTGCCAATGCGCCCGCACATGCCGTCGCCGCCGCGATGGAGATCCACGGCGCCGATCCACGCCGTCGCGCTGTGCGAGCTTCAGCGGCGTTCACGACGGCGAAGATGATGAGGAACCCGGCGCTGCCCATCGTGGAGATACTGTTGAGGTCCAGCGCGTTCGCGAGCACGACGGTCGATCCGGAGGTGATCAGCAACCCTTCGATCGGACGGTTCCAGATGGGCCGCTCGAGCTGGGCAGGTAGTTCTCTCGACTTCGCGATGACGTAGATCATCCGAGCTGATCCGTACAAGGTGGCGTTGATCGCCGATGCGGTCGAGAGCATCGCCGCGACGGCGATCATCGTGAACCCGGCTGCTCCGAGCGCGGGCCGGGCGGCTTCGGCCAGCGCGTAGTCACGCGCGTCTATCAAGGTCGCCAGCGGCACTGCACCCACCGAGACAACAGCGACGAGCACGTACAGCACGATCACGAACAACACCGAAATGTAGTAAGCCCTGGGCAGAGTACGCCCCGGATCGTCGACGTCCTCGGCGGCGTTGGCGATGAGTTCGAAGCCTTCGTAGGCCAAGAAGATGATCATGCCGCCGGCCACGATGGCGATCGGGGAGCTCCACTGCGACGGCCCGAGCCGTGTCGCGGATACACCGGCCAGCCCGACCGCGACGAACAACACCAAGATCGCGATCTTGATGGCCACGACATAGCGTTCGGTGCGAGCGATCGTGGATGCGCCGGCGATGTTGAGGACGGTGATGAGGACGATCGCCGCGGTGAGAAAAAGATGTTTACCGATGCTGCGGTAGTCCGGTGGCAGAAAGGTGGAGGCGTAGCTTCCGAACGCTTGGGCGTACAGCGCCAACATGACGATGTAGCTCAGCCACAGCAACACGTTGATCCCGCCGGAGAACAATCCGGTACCGAATGCACGGTTGACGAACGTGACCGTGCCGCCGCGGCTCGGGTACGACTTCGAGAGCAGCGCATACGATCTCGCGGTCAGCAATGCGATCAGCCCTGCCAGGAGGAACGCGAGCGGTGCGGCGCCTTGGGTTATTTGTACCGACAGTCCGAGGACGGCGAAGATCCCGCCACCGACCATTCCTCCGACACCGATAGCGACAACGCCCCACAACCCGATCGGATGTGAGACCGCACGCGCGGATCGGGGCATCACCGAAGTCTATCCGCCGCACACACAAGAAGGACGGCGAATCGGAGCAGGTCACGGCGACCTGGTGGGCAGGACATCCGCGTCGGGTCCGGCTGGAGTTCTCGGATCGATGGCCGATGAGTCGTTCAGCGAGGTCTCGGATGCGCCGCGCCATGGTGGCGGGAACGTGCAATGTAGGCGGGTTGGGCGATGGAAGCGAGCACGGTGGCCGAAAAACTCGTCCGGTGTGTAATCGACGATCTCGACGGCGATGTGATCGACGGTGCTGCGCTGTGTGTGGAGTTCTCGTTTCGAGGGATCGACTACCGGATCGATATGCGAAAGTCGAACGCCGACAAACTGAACGCCATTCTGTCGCCCTTCATCGCCGCTGCGGCCATCGTCGACGGCGCGCCGCGGGGAGGCCGAGGGACAGACTCACCTCTTGCTCCACGTTCGCAGGCATATTCGCAACCCGCACGCCGGTCTTTCTCCGGATGCGATTTCGAACTGTGGCGCAACCGCTTCGAAGCGATGGCAGACCCGAACCGACTACGAATACTGCATTGTTTGAGTGCTGGACCTCTGTGCGTCATGGACCTTGCCGTCGCCACAGACATGACCGCATCAGCGGTCTCGCACGCTGTTCGGATACTCCGTGATTGGAAGATTGTCTCGCGGACACGGGACGGTCGGCAGATGTACTACCGTTTGGTGGACGAGCCTGTGCGTGTCCTCCTGCGCAGGCAGCATGTCCGCGTGAGGGAGTCTCCGACCTGATCGTCACGTGACCGGCAGCAGTGTTTCCGAGACTCTGACATCGCGAGGTCACGGCCACCCCTCGCTGACGCACTCGGCAACGACTGGACCGAAATATCTTCATGCTCACGCGAATTCGTCCGGCCAGGCTGCAGCGGTGACTGTGGGCGGAATCATGAGCACCGGGTACCGGTCCTGACGGGTCAGCCGATTCGAGACCGAAGTGTGAAACAGGTCGCCGGCGGCCGATACTGCTCCCCGTCGCGGAGCGCCGATCACGACGACGAAGGCCCCGTATGTGTCGGCGATTGTCATCAAATATTGTGCAGGTTCGGCGCGGTGGCAGTCGTAGGTCCAGTTACCAGGGAAGGTGTGCAGAATCGCTAGTACGTGGTCGCGTTGGGCAGTGACCGCCTGATGGAAGCGATCTTCGTAATAGGGTGAATCGGTTTCGACGGGCATGTCTTCGATGTCGACACAGTGCACGACATGCAGCGCTGCTCCCTGCTTTGCTGCGAAATCCGCGGCGAAGGTCAGGGCATTGCTACTGGGGAAGCCGGAACCGAATCCGACAACGACATGCCCTACGGCGGGGAGATGCGAGCGGGTTTCCTGCAGATGACAGGTCAGCGGTGAGCGCGACGCGTGCGAAACATTCTGCTGATGATTCATGGAGGTCTCCTTGGAAGGGTGGACGACCATCGCATCCAGGTGCCGGAAGGTGCAGGCCCGTAAGGACAGTCGCACTCACGGGCGCCGGACGGGCTGGGTGAAACTTTCATCCGAGGTGATGGTCAGAGGGGTTGCTGATCGATGAGGTCGATCCTCCACCTCCTCTCACAGTAGGTGAGCGCTTGGTAGGACCCCGTGTGGACGGTGATCATCGTTGCGTCCGGGTCGATGTGCAGCATCAGTGGCCGGATGACGGCGTCGTGGGTGACGACGATCAACGGTGCCGAATCGGCACGCGAGGCGGCGATTTCGTCGAGTGCGGGTAGGGCACGGGCGAGGACGGTCTCGGACGTTTCGACTCCGGGAGCCGCATCGACGGTGCCCCATTCTGTGAGTACCTCGCTTTTGCGGTGCCCGGTCCAGAATCCGTAGTCGCGGTCGTTGAAGCGCGCATCGACGCGCTGCTCGATGCCCAGTGCCTCTGCGATGATCTGGGCAGTGCGGACCGCGCGACGGAGTGGACTGGACAGAACCCGACTTACACCGGTATCGCTCAGGGCCCTCGCCACTGCGGCGGCTTGTCGCTCTCCGATCTCGTCGAGCGGAGGATCTGCCAGGCCGCGCAGACGGTCTTCGGCGTTGAGGGCGGTGTGTCCGTGGCGGACGAGGTAGAGCTGAGAGGTCATGACGGTTCCTCTCTCATCGGTCCTGCGTGCCGTTCTCCTTGCCTCCGTTGGTCAGTAGCAGTTGTCACGGCGAGGCCGTCCATCCGGTAGACCTGGCCTGCGCCGGGATCATCAACAGCGGTCGGTGGCTTTTGTGGATCAGATGCGCGGACACCGACTCACCGGACATGCGTTCCATCGTCGATATGAATCCGCGGCGTGGTGTTCCGATGACGATCATCAGCGCGTCGTACGTCTCGGCGATCGAGTTCAGCAGCCGCATGGGATCGTCGCGGGTGCAGTCGTACGACCAGTTCCCGGGCAGCGGTGCCAGCATGGCGCACGCCTGGATGCGTTCGGATTCGAGCCCGGCGGCGAGTTCTTTCTCGTAGTTGGGGGAATCGGGATCGATCGGTAGGTCGTTGGGGTCGACGCTGTGCGCGACGTGCACACCGGCATGGACGTGCAGCGCGAAATCGACAGCGAACCCCAAGGCCGCGTGCGAGCCGGCACCCCGATCGAATCCGACCACCAGATGACAGCTAGGGGGATCAACTGCAGCGGGGCCGTCGATATGCAGCGCTGTCAGTGACTTCTGGTTCTCGGTGAACCGGTGACGTCCGTCTTTACTCATCTCGTCCTCCTCACAGTCCCGCCAGGGCGAGACCGGCCGCCCCGGCGGACAAGGTCAGTGCCAGGGTTCCTACCGCATTGCCGAAAGCAGGCCAATAGCATTGGCGTTGGATCAATCGCACGGTCTCGAAACTTGCCGTACTGAAGGTGGTGTACCCGCCGCAGAACCCGACACCGACGATCAACTGCAGTTCGCGAGAGGCGCCGTGGAAGATGACGGCCCCGGTGACCAGTCCCAGGATCAGTGAGCCGGTGATGTTGATAATCACTGTGGCCCAAGGTAATTCGGTATTGCGTCGGGTCCGTATCGCGCCGTCGAGAACGAACCGGCTCACCGCGCCGGCGCTACCTGCGAGTGCAATCCACAATGTGATCATCGGATTCCTTCTGGGCGTCGGGCCCGGACCTGTGCTCCGAGAGCGATTCCGACTGTGGTCGCGACGAGACCGACCACCACACTGACCACCGCGTAGAGAACTGCGGACCACATGTGGTGATCGTGGAGGAGTAGATCGGTGTCCACGGCAAGTGCGCTGTACGTGGTGAAGGAGCCGAGCACACCGGTGCCGACACCCAGTCGCACCCGTCGGCGCCATCCGGCGTCCTCACCGAGCCGGGTGAGGGCCTCGAGCAGCAGTCCCAACAGCAATGCTCCGGCGACGTTGATCGCGAACGTCGTCCAGGGGAACTGTCCGGCAGAGATCGGAAACGCCAGAGTGAGTCCGTAACGCAGAGGGGCACCGAGCAGGCCGCCGACGGCTACCGCCGCGATCGCAGACGGTCGTACATGCAGCGGCCCCGGCCCCGGCTCGCGGGGAACGGAATCGGGGTCGATCGGCAGTGTCGGTGCGGGATCGGGTCTACGGGCCACAGACGTACTCCTTCCACGGTGGGAAGGAGCCATCAGCCCCGGGAGTGGGGCGGTTCAGAGCACCCTCCGAAGGGTGTGTCTAGGCGGAGATCCATCGCCTGTTACCGATTGTAGTAGCCGTGCCCGTCCCGAGGCAGTCGCCTTCGATCACATTTCGAAGCCCGGCGAACGCCACTACACATCGGTATCGGGGGCGGATGGGATCTTCCTTGACGATTGCACGACTCCGTCAACGCCCGTGACGGCAACCATCACGCAGTAGTCGTCGGGAGGACACCATCGGCATTAGAAACCACGCCGCAATCGGTCGAAAGTCACACTTGTGCAAGTCGGCTATGTCGAGAAAATCATGTCGTAGCGCTATGTCGAATGACCCTTAAGGGTATTTTCGACAGATATTGTTCGGTTGCGCCGGGCCTTCGAGCGCAGATCAGGATCTTGCCCATCAGGTCGATGCGTTGGTGGGTGCCGGTCGATGTTCGAGGCTCGGTATCGGTTACGCGACGAGGAACAACAGCGCTATCAGTGCAACGTACGTCGCAGCGGCCAGCGGAACCACGATGGAGCAGTTGTCGGAATTATTCATGCGTTCACTTCGAGATAAGCCATCAGAGCCAGAAACCTACCCCGACGAGAGAGTGTGCGCGAATAGGCGACTGCGCGAAAACCGCCGTTCCGGATGCACTCTGCATCTGACTCGAAGCCTGCGCCGACGATCCGATGCGGTGATCGACTTGCCCCTCGACGAACGCCTCTTCTCCCGTCCGAGTTCCGCATTTCACGACGCTGCGATTTGAGCAACCGCCGCCAAGCCATCTACGGTCGAACAAGTTCGAACTCGCCATCAATGAATGTCTACCTCCGTTCAGGCCGGTCGCAGGACAGACACAACCGCGCCAGTTCTAAGGCGTGATCGTCCGACACGGTAACTCGAGGGAGCACACGTGAACACGGTTGAAGAAGCCTGGCGTGGAATCCGAACACAGGTTTCCAGTCCCGTGCCAATCGTCATCTTCACGATGATCGTGTTTCCAGTTGTCTATGCCGGGACCGCGAAGCGTGCGTTGGAATCCCTCAATGCAGCGATCGTGGACGGGGCCGGTTGGTGGTGCATCCTCACTGCTACCGGATTTGTGCTGTTCGCGTTGTACTGCGGAATCAGCCGCGTCGGCAACATCGGGTTGGGTCGGACGACGAGCAACCTGGAGTTCGGTGTGCTGTCGTGGCTTGCAATGCGCTTGAGCACCGGCAGGGACATTGGCCTGGCGTTTTACGCAGCGGCAGAGCCGCTTTCACACTACGTGACTCCCTCCGATCGTCGGCCGCGTCGCCGGATCCACCGATGCCGATGTCAATCAGGCCATGGAACCGTCAACCGAAAGCAGGTCACCACATGACCGAACTCCCACCGCATCCGCCGGCAGGTAAACGCGCGCTCTTCGCGCGCGGTTCGTGGTCTGAGGCCACGCGGATCGCGGCGCTGCTGCGCGGCGAGACGGTGGGCGGTGCGTTGCTCCTGGCCGCAACGGTCGTTGCGCTCGTCTGGGCGAATTCGCCGTGGGCCGGTTCCTACGACGCACTCTCCGAATTCCGGATCGGCCCCGGCTCGCTGGGGTTGAATCTGCCCCTCGAAACCTGGGCTGCGGACGGCCTGCTGGCCATCTTCTTCTTCGTCGTCGGCCTCGAACTCAAACGAGAATTCGTCGCCGGGGATCTGCGGGATCCCAGCCGTGCTGCGCTTCCGATCGCGGCAGCGGTCGGCGGCATGCTGGTTCCGGCCCTGATCTTCGTTCTCGTCAATCTCCGAACCGGTGACGGGGCCTTGGCGGGGTGGGCGATCCCCACGGCCACCGACATCGCCTTTGCCGTCGCTGTGCTGGCGGTGGTGAGTACGCATCTCCCGTCGGCTCTGCGAACATTTCTGTTGACCTTGGCTGTGGTGGACGATCTTCTGGCCATCACCGTCATCGCGATCTTCTACACCGACGATCTCGATGTCGCGATGCTGGGCGCAGCACTGATCCCGCTGGCGTTGTTCACGCTGGCCGTACAGAAACGGGTGAGATCGGGGTGGGTTCTCCTGCCGCTTGCTCTCGCGACCTGGGTGTTGGTTCATGAATCCGGTGTCCATGCCACCGTCGCCGGGGTACTCCTCGGGTTTGCGGTCCCGGTCGTTCGCAGCCGAGCTGCAGGAGGACCGGATGCCGGGCCCGGCCTCGCCGAGTACTTCGAACGCCGGATCAGGCCGCTCTCCGCGGGCTTCGCAGTGCCGGTCTTCGCTTTCTTCGCGGCCGGAGTCACCGTGGGGGGAATCTCCGGGCTCACCGATGCGTTGACCGATTCCGTCGCCCTGGGCATCATCGCCGGTCTCGTGGTGGGCAAGACCATCGGCGTGTTCGGTACAACCTACCTGCTCGCGAGGTTTACCCGGGCGGTGCTCGACGAGGGCTTGGCCTGGATCGATGTGTTCGGTGTGGCGGTTCTTGCGGGAATCGGATTCACCGTCTCACTGCTGATCGGTGATCTCGCGTTCGGTGCCGGTTCCCTCCGCGACGACCACGTCAAGATCGGTGTTCTGGCCGGTTCGGTACTCGCGGCACTGTTGGCGTCGATAGTCCTTCGCCTCCGAAATCGCGTCTACCGAGTCATCGCCGAGAACGAGAAGCGAGACGACGATGGCGACGGAATTCCGGACATGTATCAAACCGGCGACTGAACTATCCAGTTGCGCATTGAATTTCCAGTTTGCCGTTTCCGGTCGTCTCATCTCGTCGATGCGTTCCGATGGAGTCCGGCGTTCCATCGGTTTGAACGAAACACGGCCCTCGGCAACGGTTGTCAACACTGTTCGTTCACCCCCATCGAGGAAAATGTGTCAAATATTCTTTCTGCGACAACGAAGTTGAACCCGACAACGATGTGCTGCGCGGGTATGTCACAGTCGGGTATCGATTTCGATGAGAGGAAAGTCGGACATACCTGGGCAAACCTCGGTAAGGACCCGGACAGGTATCGAAGGACCGGTTCACCGCGTCCGCAATCCGTGGTTGCATGGATTGCAGCCCGAAGCAGTGCCGTCAGAGGTGCATGGTGTTGTTCCGACAGATGCACGAGTGCAAGGAATCGATGAGAGCGAACGCGATCGACATGACCATGCCGCACGGGAACACCGCACCCGAACCTGAAGTCGACTGGGCGTGGGAGGACGGGCAACTGAGCGGCAGGACAGCCGGCGGAGCCGTGAGCGTGACTTCGAATCTCCAACGTGCCCAATGGTCGTGGGGTTCCTACACTCTCTTCGCCGAGCAGCTGGAAGATCAGGTGTGGCTCACCTTCGACAAGATCGTCGACGAGATCGGACGCCTCGGCACCCCGCATGAGGCTGCTGTCGAAGTGTTCGCCCCCTAGCTGGGGCGAGCGGCGACACCGCTGCGGGCACTCAACTCGCCGTTGACGAAAGAAAGGCTGTCGGCTTTGCCTCCCGAAGCTCAAGTTCCAGATTTTTCCTATGCCGTTGTCGCACAGGCTGTTCGGATCTTCGGAAACCCCGGGGACGTCGCGCCGCCGGTGTATGAATAGACGGTAGGTTGAGGTGACGCTGTGACATCACCGCCCGTTCCGTCGACCCGAGCGACGACCAGCGCCGTCTCGGTATTGTCGAGGCCCGGGACGCCCGAGTCTTGCGATCACAAGCGAGATCGTCTGCGGTAGGTAGCGACGGGCGCATGTCGTCGGGACATTGTCCACCCGAGATGACATCGTCGTCGAATAGGCACTGCGTGGGATCGATCCATCACTAGCGGTCAACACGTACACCACATATCAGGGTTCAGGTTGTCGCATTGGCCGAGGAAGTTGCACGCTTCGGTGCAGAGCTACGCGAAGTAGCATTGACGGTGTGTCCGCCTTTGCCGGTTCGGACGCACGGCTCGCCGGGAACTGTCACACAGAAATCGGTGGGTCACCTGTGGACTGCACGCTTCGCCTGCCAGGCACAGTGCGCACCCATTCCGCCCGGTTGCTACTGACGAGCGACCGGGCGGACCACATCAATTCACGAACTGGCTGCCCTGGTGCCGTCACCCGCAGTCGATTGGGTGCTACCGAAAGCGTCCGTCAGCCGATAGAGATGAATAGCATTACCGTAGCGGCAATTCTGAGTGGTCAGTTCGGCCGCACAAGCCCACACCCGCCAGTCCGCTGGCGGGTGTGGGCACCCGCGTATCGTCGATGTTGAGGCCAGTTGTCGGACGGTATTGAGAGGGACGACTCGCCTCCAGTCCCCGCCGACCTGCCCCTCCCGGGCCCACGTGCGCGCAGTGCTTCCCCACAATGCATCGGGACTTCTGATGATCGGGGGAGCGTGTGTGCTGAACGCGTTGATCAAACTGCCAAGTGCCCGTTACCGGGCGATCACTGGTATCGGAAACCAGCTCTCCGTATATTTTCGGTGGCGGCATCACCCGAACCCCAAACTTCGGGTATGGACGTCCCGCCGGCGCGATCTCCCCAGATCGTCGCTGGGGCACCACGAACGGTTCGCCTCTTCCGTCTCGGTTCTCGGCGCACCCAGGGTTCACCGGCGTGCTGGGCACACTCTCGCCGGTGAACCCTGCACGCCGTCCGCATCGGCACATCAACGCCGGGATCGGGCCGTTAGTCCTTTCATTTACCTTGTCGAACGCAACCCGCTAGACCAAATCTGTTGTGCTGTTTTAGATTCGGTAGGTGGGGTGGGACATGAGGGGTCTGCTCGACACGGCAGGTGGGTCGCTGCGTGCCGAGTGCTCAGCATCGACGACGTTCGAGGAACCCCAGTCGATAAATATTGTCGGCCGGGGTTTCGATTCCGCTGCCCCCGGCTACCCATCTGGTGCGGCAAGGTAGTCATTCGAGTTCGGGGATGTCGCACACGACCTGCCTGCTGGCTGTCACTCGCCGGGGGTGGGTCGCCCCCCGTTGTGACCACGGGTGCGAGGGCTCGCGACTTCGTCCGCTCGCACGCAGCTTGCGTCGTTACGCTGACGTTCGTGATGCGTCGGCTGAAATTCATGGTGCCTGCAACTGTGGTGGTGTCCGCGATCGCCGTCGTTGTCTGGGCTGTGCGGGTGAGGCATCCGTCCGGTGCGCCGCGAGGGCACGGAAAAGTTCGGTGAACGTCGAAAGTCCTCGACCAGCAGCGATAAACACAACCCCGTTTTCCGGGTGCATCGGGTCATTTCTTTACCTATCCCGTGATGGCGGCGGCGCGTTAGGCTCTCATATTGTCCGTCGGTGGGCAGAACCCCCTACGAGCTCTGCCCAACGGCGGACCTTCCGACCTGCGTGTCCGTCTCCCCAGACTGCGGCGCGCAGACGCTCACTCGGCGTCCCCGACGGCACGCCGAGTGGGCACCCCTGAATGCCTGCCTCTCTCGGCATCGGTCGGTATCAGGTCCGGCGGGTCACATCGTCCTTCGGTAAAGTCGGCTGCGCTTTCCGATTGTCCATCGGGATGCACGCCTCGCTCGTGAGCGGTCACACGTGTGCGGGCGAGGCACCCGACCTGCGTGCCGTCTCATTGGTCTGCTGCGGCGCGCGCGGACCGCCGAAGTGCGACTGGAATCGCCTCGGCGGTCGACTGAACGGTGTGCCTTCCTTTGTCTGCTTTGGCGCACGGCACCGTGTGGAGGGTGCTCCGATCTGTAGTTCCGTTTCGCTCACACGTGGCTGGCAGCCTTCGATTCAGGCAGGGCGCCGCCTTGGTCCGCCCGATGGATAGTGGCCAGCGACTGGGCAGGCCACCGATGTTTGCACGTGAATGGTTGGGCCACCTTTCGTCAACTTCACCTCGGTTGGCAGACTTGAGAGCTGTGAAGCACCGAAATCCTGATCACAATCCGGAAATGACCGAGGCAGTCTTCCAATACGGCGCGGACGGCTACGAGCTGCCTGTCGACGAGGTAAAGCGCCTGATGTTGGATGTCGCGACCATCATGAACGGTAGGGGCACAGGTCTGGTTCGGGCGACGATAGAAGGATCTGAGAAAGTTTTCCTCATCTCGGCCGGAGCGCTTGTCACCTTCCATGTCCCGATCGGAACGGAGTACGAATACCAACACACGTCGTAGGCATTGTCGCCCCGTATTTTCCTGAGCGGCCGGGAGCACACAGGGAACGTCAGCGCGGCCGGGCGCGTGAAATGCAAAATGCCCCCGACCTCGACACCTGAGTTGTGGGAGTTGCCGCTGCCTCTCCTGCCGGGTCGCTCTTGCCGTAGCCGAGGTGCTCGTCCATCTCGCCTTCGAGCGCGGACTCCACGACCAGCCTGGTCAGTTTCGCCATCAACCCGCCATCGCCGGTCAACGGCAGCCCTTCGGCTCGCGCCTGCTCGACCAGCTCTTTGAGCCGCGCATCGCTGACGCCCGGCTGAACCGAGTTCGTCTGTGCCGCATGATCAATCACATCAGTCACAGTGGCAATCGTCTTTCAGAGTTACACCGTTGTTCTTGCCGTCCCCAAAACTCCGCACGTTCTTTTGGGGCACCGGATTTGATTCGTGTGAGTGCCTCGAACATCGCCAACTTCCCCACCCGAGGGCTCGGGTCTGCGTAGGCGGCGACAAGTCACTGATATATGTGTTCGGTGACCTCGACATCGTTGTGCTGCTCGTCCGCGAATACAGACTCGGTTCGTACTCTTTGTTTGTCGGTGCGCAACGTCTCGCGCGTCAGCGGATGCCGTACAACGGATCACCCCTGCGACCGCGGTGTCCGAGTGTGACCTTTGCGCGGCGCTTCGGTTCGCGGGATGCCGGCACGCGCTGTTTCCTCGACCGTGCGGATGGGTAGGACCATGGGTATGAAGCGGTGCACGCCGACGGTGTGTTGGAGGGCTGTCGGGCCAGGTGCCTGCGGTTAAGCAGTCAGCCGTAGGCGCCGCTCGTCACTCTGGTCTGCTTCTGCCATTTTGTGAGAAGTAGATGGTCGAATGCCAACTGTCGGGGAGGAAGGCGGCGGCGTTTCGGTTCGTCCCATATGCAAATCGCCTCGAATTGGGCCTCGACCAGGTTGAGGCGGTCGGTAGGTGCTTGCATCGAAACCGGTGGAGGCGGTTCTGCGGCCACATGCGCCTGCAAGCGAACGCTCGATCTGGGATCGGTGCCGCGGCACGGACGGTTTCAGTGCCTGACCGCAGTCATGTGGGGTCTGGAAGTTTCCCCTGATCGGCTGGTATGTGCAGATCGTCTTGTTTGCGGGCCGTACCCAGCGGGTACGACGCCGACAGTTACCTGGTGCGAAGGAGTCGGGCATGATCATCGTCGGGATTGTCGTGTTGATCGTCGGCTACTTGGCTGGAATTCCGATCCTGTGGACGTTCGGCATTGTTCTCGTGATTGTCGGAGCCATCCTTTTCGCCCTCGGTGCCGCTGGACGCGGGGTCGGTGGCAGGCGGCACTACTACTGAAGCCGTCGCGACGTTTGCTCCACCTTCCCTCGCAACCCTGTCCGATCTGATATCAGGTAAAGAGGTGCCGACGCCTCCACGATTGATGGTGGGTATCGCTTCGCCGCGGCGTTGCCGGCATGCCAAGGGCGAGTCACTTCCGCCGCCAGAGACTTCGTCATCTGACACCAGACACTCGCGGCTGAGGAGCGGAACATGTTTGATCAGAACGCATCTCGTCAAAATAGTTACGACGCTCATATCGACGATGTAGGAGATCGAGGACGCGCGGACGGAACGGGTCACGATGCTAGACCACCCGGACGGATGTGGGTGCCGCGCAGTCGCGGTGCTGTCAGTGGTATCTTGCTGATTCTGCTAGGACTCTGGGGAGCGCTCATTCCCTTTGTGGGGCCGTACTTCTCGTTCGCTTTCGTGCCGGATCAGGCATGGACGTGGACCTCCGGTAGGGGTTGGCTCGAGGTGCTCCCGGGTGCTGTCACTGTGATCGGCGGGATTTTGCTGTTGTTCAGTGCGAATCGCGCTGTCGCCAGCCTCGGGGCGTGGATGGCAGTCGTCGGTGGCGCGTGGTTCGTCGTGGGCCCGGTACTGGCTCCGGTGCTGCATCTCGGGGAGCCCGGAACGCCCTCGGCGGCCGAAGTTGCGATCAAAGCGGTGCAGCAGTTGGCATTTTTCGAGGGCCTCGGTGTCGTGATCCTGTTTCTCGGATCCGCTGCGGTCGGGCGGATGTCTCTGCGCAGCCACCGCGATGTACTACGCGCACAACGGCAGGTAAAGAACGAAAACGGATCTCCGGGGCCCGCGAGAACGGCGCCCACCTCGTGATCCCCACTATCGCCACCCTGCGCGAATGTCAGGATCGCAAGTCTCCGGCCGTGCTGGGGGCTGCCCTCGACCGTCGAGCGGGCACTAGGTTTCAACCTGATGTGGGTGCGAGCGATGATCGCGGGACTGGCAGATCCGTCTCTGCGGAACTCGTCGACCGAGTGGTGTGCCACGACACGCGTGATTCGCACCTACATCGGAGGACTCCGCTTTTGGAGTTTTGGACAAACCGGGACCAGAATAGTTTGGCGGCAGAGCAATTGAGTTCGACGACCATCGGTGGTTGACGGATTTCTTCGGTGACGCTGACTTCATCGTCGTCGCGGACGGTGATGTCGCCGGGTTCGGCTCTGAGGGCGCTTTCGCTTGCCATGTGAGGGATTTCTCTACATATTTCAGGTGTTGCGGGACACCACGCGGCGAAGGACGAGTCGGCGGAGACCCGGAAGAGTTGGCGGAGGAGTCCGGGAAAGGCGGGTGTCAACCATGGTGGTCGCCTCGTTCGGTGGTGGTGGAATCCGTCGTCGGCGGTGACGGTCGACCTGCCGTGCCCGCAGCGCGGTCCGGAGCCCTACTCGATGGCCGGGGGCTATCGTCACCGGTCGGGGTGCGGGTGAGCGGAATTTCAGTTCGGAGGCTGTCTCCGGGGCGTCTTCGCACGTCGCGCGCAGAAACCGGTCCGGCAGTGCGAGCTTGTGGATCGTGCGCAGCGTCAGCAGGTACTGCCGCACGAGGGAACCGGTGGTGTAGGGCAGGTCGTACTTCTCGCAGAGCGCGCGGATCGTGGTGGAGATCTCCGCGTAGCGGTTGCTGGGTAGGTCTGGGAACAGGTGATGCTCGATCTGGTAGCACAGGTTTCCGCTCAGGAACGCCATCACCGGGCCGGCCCGAAAGTTCGCGGTGCCGAGCTTCTGTCGCAGATACCATTCCGACGGTGTCTCGTTCTCGCGTTCGGCGAGGGTGAATTTCTCGGCGCCGTCGGGGAAGTGCCCGCAGAAGATCACCACATACGTCCACACGTTCCGCAGCAGGTTCGCGGTCAGGTTCGCCGTCAGTGTTCGCCGCCAGCGCCGTCCACTGAGGGAGGGAAAGAGCAGGTAGTCCTTGCCCGTCTGGCGGGCGATCTTCCCGATCAGCGCTCGACGGTGGAAGGATTTCTCGGCGGCGGTGCCGGGCCGGGATCGTTCGGAATACAGGTCGTGGAGGGCGATGCCCCATTCGAAGGTGGCCGCCAGCAACAGGTTCCGCAGCGGTTGCAGTAGGTGTTCCGGTTTCCACGGTTGGTCGCGGGTGATCCGGAGGACGCCGTAGCCGAGGTCCTCGTCCATTCCGACGACGTTGCTGAACACGTGGTGGCGGTAGTTGTGGGAGTACCGCCACTGCGATGACAGGCCAACCATGTCCCATTCCCAGGTACTCGAGTGGATCTCGGGGTCATTCATCCAGTCCCACTGCCCGTGGGAGACGTTGTGCCCGATCTCCATGTTCTCGATGCTCTTGGCCACGCCCAGTGCCGTCGTCGCGACGACCACGCCCGCAGGCGTCCGGCTGCAGTGGATCAGCAACCGGGCGACGGCATCGAGTGTCCGTTGGAATGCGATAGTGCGGCAGATGTATGACGCGTCTCTCTCGCCGAGCGAGTCCGTGACGTCGCGGCGGAGCGCGTCGAGTTCGAATCCGAGCGCCTCGACATCCTGCTCGGTGAGGTGCGCGTATTCCTTGATGTCGGAAATCGCCATGTTCGCCCGGTTTCCGGACGTGCGGGCTCTCCACACGTCCTGAGTGGATGCTGAATGTCCGGTGCGGCCTGCGGCCGGATCAGTAGTAGTGGCGCCGACCAGCTACCGCGTGACCGGTCATGCCCAGGAGTTCGAGTGCCGCTCCGATGATGATGAGCGCGATCCCGAAATACAACAGGGCGGAGATGCTGACGACCACACCGATGATGGCGAAGATGATTCCGAGAATGATCATGAGGACGACCTGATTTCGAGTTGAGTTGCGTGTGTGTGGGGCGCCGTGCCGTAGGGGGCTGCGCACGGCGCATCGGCTTCAGATGGGGAGCTGATACTTGATGGCGTCCGCGACCTCGGCGCCGAACTGCTCGAGGTTGCCCCTGACCTGGTCGGGCCGGCCCTCGGCCTCGAGGCTGCGGTTGCTGGTGGCGCGCGCGAACACCTCTTTGCCGAGTCCTCGGCCGAATGGGGCATCTTCTTACCCGTCATCATGGCGGTGGCCTTCTTCCTCTGATTGTTTCGCCGGCGCGAACGCGCCGATCCTGGATGAATCGGTGCCGGGCCGTCGGTCAGTGGGTGACGCATTTTCAATTGCGTTGCCGGGCAAGTTGATTAGATTACTATTCAGCGTAGCGCCACGGTGCATGTCGATTGGCGCGAAAATGCGGCGAGTTCGTCCGGGAGCACCGGGGGCGGACGATTGTAGATTGACGCTAGTTCGTCCGTGGAGAACTGCCGCACAGCCCAGGTGTGCTCGGTCAGCCAGTGGGCTGGATCTACGCGGGCGTCGGTGTGGATAAGTTCGGTGATGTCGCCCTCGCCGAATGGGGATACATCGGAATATTTCGACCGGATTGCTGCGAGGGCGGCGGGGTCGGCACCCGTTGGCACAGTGGTGAAGGCAAGATGGCTGCCCGGTTGGGAGAGCTGATCGATGCGCACGAGCAGTTCGTCGTGGGCGCGGCCAGGGAGATAGGTGAGGAGCCCTTCGGCGGACCACGCTGCGGGGGTGTGCGGGTCGAATCCTGCTTCGACGAGCGCCTCGGGCCAGTCGCCGCGTAGGTCGACGGCCACGACACGTCGATGCGCCTTCGTTCGTGCGTTGTGTTCGGCGAGGACATGCTCTTTGAATTCGAGAACCGCGGGCATGTCGATTTCGAACACGGTCATTCCCGGCGGCCATTCGAGACGGTAGGTTCGCGCGTCCAATCCTGCTCCGAGGATGACGGACTGGCGTATACCGGTGTGTGCGGCGGTGAGGAAGAAGTCGTCGAAGAATGTCGTCCGCAGCCCCATGCACTGGCCGAAGGGCCTGTCCTCGACCAGTGTGGGGTCGCGCAGAGGCGAGGTGAAGCGTGGGTCGTGGGCGGCGTCGACGAACCATTCCGCGTAACGGTCCTCGATCAGGGCGTCAGGCCGTAGGGTTTCCAGTGCTCGGTAAGTTGCAGCTCTCAGCGCCGTTACTCCGACCCCGCTGGCTATGTCCCAGCTCTCTCCATCGGTGCGCATGTTTCGAGGTCCCTTCGAGTGCATGACAAAGCCCGCACGTTCGGCTCAACCCTGAAAAAGTGGACACTGAAGCGGGCAGTCTCCGGTGATCGCTTCGTGTCACTCGGAGCCGTGCTGTGCAGGTCACGGTCACCTTCGACTCTACGCTCGAATGGTCGAAACCGTTGCGAGTGGCCGGTAACGGTTCCGGATGCGGAAATTTATCTAAAAAGATTGTTTCGCAACGTATTTGGCAGATAGTTCAGGCTCTCGATTGAAGGTTCGGGCGAGCTCGTGGGTGCTCTCCGACGTGTGCATGGCGTCACGAGCACCCTTGTTCTCCCGGTTGATGTTTCGATTCTCACGTCGGTTAGTGGCAGGGGAAGGGCCGTTTTCACTTTCGTGATTGCCGCGCTGTACCCGGTGTTCCGGAACGAAGCCGCTCTCGACCAGTTCACATCGGAGAACTCCACCGGCGCAGCACTGTTGAGTGTCAGCGGGTCGCTGACACCGGAATTGGGATGTCTCGATCGCGGTGATGTTGTGGTGGGTGGCTGTTGCGGCATCCGGCCGACTCGCCGTCGAGTGATTCGCTGAGGCGGAGGCTGGCCGCGATCGGTGTAACTGATCCTGAATTCAGCCGTTCTGGAGGCAGCCACTGTGCGTACCAGTCGAAACCGGTCATTCCGCCACCGGGGACCCCTGTACGTGGAGGGGTCGAGAGGGAGAGGAATCAACCGAGGCTCCTAGCGGGGCTGCGACATCACAGGAGTTCTGTGCACCGCGCCCACGGCAATCGCACCGATTACAATCAGTTGGAACCTTTTCAGGTTTTCGACGTCAGCTAGGTCGGTGACTGGCCTTCGCCACGGTGCGAGCGTGGGTGCGCGGCGGCACACAATCTGTGGTTGTCCGTGGCCGCCGACTGAGGTCAGTGGGTGTCGACGACGACGGCGTAGGATCCGACTCCGACAAGGCGGTGCCCCGGCACGTCCTCGGTGTCGAGGATCAGTGATGTGATTGCCCCGGACTGGGGGTCGAAGTCCACGTCGTCGATCGTGCCGATCTGGTTTCCCGCTGAGGTCAGTACGCGCTTACCGAGCAGGTTGTGGGACTTTCCTTCCAAGGCTGCGGTTTCGTCGTCGGGGTCGGTGATTGCTTGCGATGTGTCGACGATAACCGCGTCGTCGCCGAATGCGCCGATTTTCGACCACGGCAGTACCGAGCCTGATTCGGCCTTTTTCACGTGCACGGCGAGTATCCGGCGGGTGGTGGGGTCGACAACTAGTCCGGCGACTTCGCCGATGGTGTCGGCCGCACCGGATCCGACGATCTGGCGACCTGATACTGCGGAGAAGAGCATCAGTGGTGGCCTTTCAGTTGTTCTCGGAACGCGTCGACGGCTGCGCCGAAGCCTGCAAGGTCGTCGCGCACGAACGCTGTAGCGTCTGCTGGCACCAGCAGATGGTCGCCGGAGGCGGAGAGTGTGTCGGGTAGCGGAATGAGAACCTTGGTTCCTTTGTGGCCCAATGCTTCCGAGGAGACGATTTCATATCCGACGACGTCGCAGCATCGGTTCTCGGTGTCGACCTCGACGATCACGTCGACCACTTCGCCGAGGGCGGTGCCGGTGTCGGTGAGAACTTCGGCGCCGAGGACGTCGCGGCCGGATCCTTGGCGTGATGACGTGGTTCCGAGTAAGTCTTCCATGGGGGTCAATGCGTCTTCGTCGGCGATCATGATCGCGTCGGCGCCGAGCGCCGCGACCGAATTCCACACCACACTGCGATCGAGAGGTCCGGCCAGCATTCCTCTGCCGGCGAGGGTGAAGCCGGCAACTTCTCCGCCGTCTGCGCCGTAGACGACGTCCTTGACTTGAGCGATGTCCTCACCGTCCATCGTGACGACGGGCCGTTTGGTGATCTCGCTGCACCGCATCAACACGCTCATCGGGGGCTTCCGTTCTCCTCGTCGCCGCCGTGTGTGGATGTGTCGGGATCGGAGATGATGACTCCACCGGTCCTTCGGCGAGCTTGTATCGCAATGAACGCACCGACGGCTAGGGCGGCGATGACGATGACAATGATCAGCCAGGTCCACCACTGCATTTGGCAACCTCTTTTCCGAGTTGCTCCATCGGCGCTTCAAGGTCCCCTCGACCCGCTCTGCTGACTCGGGGAGACCTGGCCCCTACGTGCCACAATACTCCCAATGCATTGTCCGATGAGCGACTTTCTCTAGCTCGGTGTTTCAGCGCCAGACGCCGAGTGAATGCTCAGCGAGGGCGGTGTCGTGAGGACCCGTCGTTCACGAAGCGATCCACCTCAGGCAAGGAGAAGTCATGCAGGTCATTATTAACTCGGACCACAATATTGAGGTCACGGAAGCGACAGAGACTGAGATGAGTTCTATCGTCGGCGCGGCCCTGGCCCGATTCGAGAGCAGGCTGACACGAGTCGAGGTGCACCTGCGCGATGAGAGCGCCGGCAGAAGCACCGGCGACGACATCGAGTGTTCGGTGGAAGCACGCCAGGAAGGACAGCAACCGGTGTCGGCCGCTGGCGCGGCAGCTACCCCCGAGGATGCCCTCCGTGCTGCGGTTCAGAAAATGGTTCACCGGCTGGAGACGGTGTTCGGGAAGCTCGATCACCGGAAGGGCTCGACTCCCATGGGCGGCGAGTCGACAGCATGACAGATCGTCGTGGGCCCGCAGCGCCCTCGGTCGCTCAACTCGCACGATTTGCTCTCGCCGGTTCTCCGGTACGGCAGCGGTGCTCGGTTCACGCACGATCCCTTGCAGATACCACAAAACACCGTCGATGCCTGTCAACTTTTCGCTATTCCGCTCAGTGGATCTATTTAAGTTCTGATGCCGTGTGCGCAGTTTCGGTAGGCATGGGGTCGGCATCTGTTCACGCTGTTGGTGCGTCGCCGCCGGCCCGGTCTTGCTTCGGTGGTTTGTCACCGGCATTCGTCAACCGATCAAGTACGCACCGATTAGCATCCCGTATGTCCAGGTTTCACCCGTACAGCCGGAGAGGTGTCCCATGGCGGGCAAGTTCGAGATCTACAAGGACAAGGCTGAAAAGTTCCGTTTTCGTCTGAAGGCTGGCAACGGCGAGATTATCGCAGTGGGCGAGGCGTACGAGTCCAAGGCTGGTGCCAAGAACGGCATCGAGTCGATCAAGAAGAACGCGGCTGCGGCGGAGGTTGTCGACCTCACCTAAGACGTGGGATCAGCTGCACCGGCGAGTCTGGAGACTTCGACGTACCCCGAGTTCTATGAAGTCGTCATATTCGACTTTCGAACATCGAGCAGCCCATCGGCGCAGGCGGGTCGATGGACTGCGAGTGTGTAGGGATCACGGGATGTTCTGATCAGGTTGGTGTGTGATGGCGTGCTCAACCTGTGCCCCGGCGCGTTCCAGTTGCGTCAGTTCGGTGTCGTCGAAGTCCGACCGCGCAACGGTGGCTCGTAGTCGTGCGAGCTGCCCACGTATGGTCGATTCGTCAGCCGCGTGCCAGGCAAGTTCTTCCAGTAGCCGGAACAACCGTTCCATGACCTGCGGGTCTGACGCTCCGTAACGGCGCGGCTGGGTGACGGCGACGTCGACCATCTCAGCGAAGCTGGGCCGGTGTAACACCACCCGAACCTCGTCATCGTCGCCACGTAGCACGATGGAACGGAGATCGCGGTTGGCGAGCTGGCAGAGGATCGCGGAAATGTGCCCTAGTGCGTGGACCGCTGTCGTGGGGTCGTTGATTCCCGGCGATACCGCTTTGTTCACGACGTCGGAGAGTTGGCGTAGCCCGTAGCCGATGTCCTGAGCCGCGGTTCGCTCGTAGCCCACCTTGATTGACTTGCGGACTGCGTGTTGAAGCCGATCCAACGCCTCGTCCGGTCGGTCGGCTGCCGTCCACGCGGCTCCGATCGGGACACCCTCGATGAGGGAGCTACCAGGGTGGCAATCGATGATCAGATAGCCATCTGCTTGTATTGCCGCAGCGCGTAATTCGGCTTCGTCGATGCTGGTCAAGAAGCCCGATGACGGCGCAGTGATTTGAAGTGCGTGGGGAGGAGGCGTCAGGATCGTCGGCTGCGGTCGGGCATCCTCGAGAGGGTTCGTCGCGAGACGTACGGTCGCAATGATTTCCTCGTGGACGTCGCGCAGCAGCGTCTCGACGCGGATCTGACGGGCGAGGTGGGCCAGGAACAACACCAGGGCCAGGACACTGGCGATGCTGAGCGCGAAGGCGACCGTCACCGATATCTGCGGGACGAATGCGCCCCCCTGGTCTCCGCTGCGCACAGCTCGCAGGACGGTGAGGGCGAAGGTGAAGGTGGATAGGAAGATCGCCAGTGTCGTCTGTACGAAGATGTCGCTGGTGAACGTGCGGAGCAGCCGGGGCGAGAATTGACTGCTCGCCAGCTGGAGGGTGACGACGGTGAGGGAGAACGTCAGCGCGGTGACCGTGATTAGCGAGCTGGCGATGGCGGCCAGTAAGGTGCGCGCAGCGCCCGCGTCGCCGCCGAAAGTGATTGCGGTCGACCAGGACGGCAACCCCGCGTCCACATAAGCGTCCAGATAGGGAAGCGATACCCCCGCCGCCACCGCGAGCAGGACGCCAACCACCGGTAGCGGCCACAACTTGGTTCGCGTGGCATCGCGTGCGGAGGCGAAGTACCGATTCAACTGGCAACCCGTCCTGATGATGTCGCCCTGGCCATCCATGCTGACCACGTGAGGTGTCCCCAACCGTTGGGGAAGGTAACTCATACTTCTCTGCCCGTACAGTTTTAGGCAAGTACATGGCTCAGCGCGGTTTCGTCGCGAAGCAGGTCGAGTCACATCGCCGAGCATCGCGTGACGCGCTCATCGAAGACCTGTCGCAGATCAGAGGCCGCTTCGGAAGAACCCTGAATGGCCGGGCAGCCTGCGATTTCTAGATTCTCAAGAAGCTCCAGTCTGTTCAGTCTCCTCGGGCTCCGACGACGACGTCGAATATGGGCAACGGACGATCCGTCGCGTGGAGTATGTCTTCGAGCGACCCCTCCACGGGGTCTCAACTGCAGAAGTCTCGATAGCGATCGGCATCTCTGCTGTTCGAGGCCCGGCGGGCGTTGCGGCGCACATGCGCGATGGGTCCCGAGTCGTCCCGAGGTGGGCGTGAAGAAAGCAACCCTCCTGGTATACCGACGAGCCTTCCACTGCACCATCCGATCGTGAACCGGACGCGAGGGACGATCAGCACCGTCAAACGCGGCTACGGTTGGGACCACCCGCCCTGGGAAACCCTGCAAGGAGCGAAAACCTGAACCGGGGCAAGGGGTCTTCACCCACAACCTAACCACGATCACCTCCCTGAACGCTGAAACCGAGACCACGGAAAACTCACGACTGTCACCGTTCGACGGTCCTGCCACCTCTGCAGCCCCCGACAGGACGATCTGACTTCCTATTCGAACCAGCGAGGATAATTCGTGGCGAATCGAAACCCCACAACGAGTGCGCAACCACACGAAGAGCACTCGATGAGCGTCGCCAAGCGTGTGGACACCCTGCAGCAGCGCCATCCCGCAGTAAGTTTCCCCATCGCGGTTGTCTACAAATTTTTCGACGACCAAGGCGTCTACCTTGCCGCGCTGATCGCGTACTACGGTTTAGTCGCGATATTTCCACTGCTGCTGTTGCTGGCCACTGTGCTGGGGCTGGTGCTGGTTGGACATCCAGACCTACAGCAACGCATCATCGATTCCGCGGTCGGCCAATTCCCGGCCATCGGACAGGAATTGGGCGCCCCACACCAGATCGGCGGCGGCCCGATAGGACTGGTGATCGGCACCCTCGGCGCTCTCTACGGCGGTCTCGGTGTCACGCTGGCCTGCCAGAACGCCATGAATACCGCTTGGTCGGTACCACGCTATCTCCGCCCAGATCCGATCCGCGCCCGCCTGACGGGACTGCTACTGCTCGGCACGATTGGGATCGCCGTGCTGGGGAGCGCCGCAATTGCAGGCATCGGAGCAGTTGCGCACCTTTCGGGCCCGTTGACGACACTTCTGATCGCCGGCTCAGTGGCATTGAACTGCGTCATATTCATCGTTACATTCCGGCTCACCACCGCGCGTCCGGTGAGCACAAGCGATGTTGCCCCCGGAGCAGTCGGTGCCGCGTTTGTGTGGCAGCTGCTCCAGTCGTTCGGCGCGCTGCTGGTGCGCAAGGTCGCGCACGCTTCCTCAACCACCAACGGCGTCTTCGCGATCGTGCTTGGTCTGCTGGCCTTCGTGTTCCTCGCCGCCGCCGCCGTCGTGCTGTGCGCGGAGGTCAACGTGGTCCGGGTCGACAAGCTGTACCCGCGGGCAATGCTGGCGCCGTTCACCGACGACGTCGAGTTACTGGCCGGTGACAGAAGGACGTTCACCGACCGAGCCCAAGCCCAGCAAGCCACTACTGGACAGAACATTGAGGTCAACTACGAAACTCCGCACGATCCCAGCTGACATGCGAACCTGCCGTCGCCACCTACGAGGTCATCGGAAACATATTGACAGACAAGACGAATGATATCGAATCTTGTTGGATCGCCGCACGGATCAATCGCCCTGCCCGATCCGCCCTCTACCACTGGCCCGCCAATATCTGCTCACCCTGTGCACAATCGTCAAACTGACATTCCCCGATCAGTACCTCACGGCCACCGCCGACGACGCCCGCCGGGTGACCGGTGGGGGCTACCTTCGTCCGTCAGCGTCGGAGGGCGGCTGCACACGGCGACTGGCGCGATCGTCGGCGCGAATACCCTCGACACTCTTCGGCGAGGGCTCCTGCCTTCCACCCCCTCAATGAGGTGTGGCCGCGTCTCCTGGAGGGTGAGCGCGGTATCTCCTATAGCTATTCGGCTGTCGTCCAGATCTCGGCGGCACGCGGCTCAGCCGGAGATCAGGGCGGCCCTGCCCAACGATGCCGCGCCGACGAGTCCGGAGTCGTCTCCCAGCGCCGCGGCGACGAAACTCAACTTCGGGTTGGGCTGCAGCATCCACGGTGCGTTGGCCACGGCGATCCGGTCGGCGAGGTCCTGGCCGAGTTTCTCGGCCATGCCACCGCCGACCACGACCATTTCCACGTCGAGAAGGTTGACCGCCGAGCCGATCCCGGCACCAAGCGTCTCGATGGCCATGTCGAACAACTCGGTGGCGAGATCGTCGTCCTCAGATAATGCCCGCGCCCATACCTTCGAGGTCAGCTTCTCCTTGCCTTCGTCCTCGCGGATGTCGTTGAGCGACGTGGGCCGGCCCGCGTCGACCATGGCCGATACGACACCGGCCATGGACCGCCTGCCTGCATAGGCTTCGACGCAGCCGCGCCGGCCACACGTACACAGGGCACCGCCGCGCTGAACGATCATGTGGCCGACCTCCCCGGCGGCTCCGTGTGACCCGTGGAACGGGCGACCGTCGAGGATGAGGCCGCCGCCGACGCCGGTACCCAGCCAGATGCCCAACACATTGCGGACGCCCCGGGCGGCGCCGGCCAGCCACTCGCCGAGCAATCCGACGTTGGCGTCGTTGCCCAGCGCCACGGGAACGCCCAACCTCTGTTGTAGCGTGTCGGCGATGTCGACCCTCTGGTGCCAGTTCATCAGGTTGGGGACGGTGAGCGCCTCGCCCTCGCGTACGACTCCGGGAATTCCGACGCCGACAGCGTCGACTCTTCCGTCCAGCGAACCCACCAGCTCCGCGATGGCGTCCATTACGGCGTCGGGTCCCCCTGTGGGCGTGGGGATTTTGCCCCGGTCGAGCACCTGGTGCTCGTCACCTATCAGGCCGGCTCCGATGTTTGTGCCGCCGACGTCGATGCCGGCCACTGTCATCGTGTTCTTGCTCATGTCATTGATCCTTCGGCATCCTTGGATCCTTGGGTCCTTCTCGTCGTGATCAGATGCTTGTCACGGACCAGTTCATCATCCACTGATGCGGCTCCGACGTTGAGCGTTACCCGACTTCGCCGTGGCGCCGATGCGTGAACGACGGTCGAATTCTAGTCCATTCCCGACAGATGGAAGTCTAAAACTGATGGAGGTTGTTGACAGTTGTGCCTTCCGATAAGACGAAGACTTCCATGTCACCACGAGAGCTCGAACGTCGGGCAAAACACAAACTCGCAGTGCTGCGTCACGTCGAGGAAGTCAGTGACAGCGTATCCGCGACCTGCCGCTACTACGGCATCAGCCGGCAGTGCCTACGTGGAGAAGAAGACCAGCCAAGGCCACTCGAAACTGGAAACCATTCGGTGCCTGAAACGCTACCTGGCTAGCGCGGTCTACTACCTCCTCATCCCTGGACAGCAGACCATCACCCCGAACACCCGACACCATCGAAAAGCAGCTTTCCTCTCAGGAGAGCATCCAAGGTTCAGTACCGCCACACCCTCTGGCGGGACACGGTGCGCGAGGCAGGGCTCACCCAGTCGATGTCCCGCAAAGGCGCGTGCCTCGACAACGCCGTCATGGAGGGATTCTTCAGCCACCTCAAGGAGGAATGGTTCCGCATCCAGAAACCCGGAACTCTCGACGAGTTTCACGCGGGGCTCACTTGCGATGGTGGAACACCACCCGCATTCAACAGCGGCTCGGCTACCTCAGCCCCGACGAGTACCGCGCCCAAAAACCCTCCATCGCATGCGGTTTGACTAAGGAGTCCAACTTTCGGGGTCCACTCCAGGATCATTTCATGCTCTTCGCTACTCGCCGGCGTCGGTGGTTCAGCAACCAGGGCGCAGGTTGTAGCGTTGACCGAAGGTAGTTGCGCTTCGTAAGGAGTTGAGAAGTAGTCGTTCGCCGCGCGTCGACCAGTGACTTGATCGACGATCAGGTTTTCGTCGAACTACATGATCCCGATGTGGTGGGCGCGAAGATCCGCCTGACCAACTCCAATGACCGCCCGAACACGGACATGGCTACGGCGATGAGTGATCGCAGATACGTCGTCGGACGGATTCGCGGTCAGTTTCAGCCGCTTACCCTATCGGGTTCACCGCCTGAGCTTCGAGGGATACGGCAACGACATCAGCCGATCGTTCCCCGAGATCGTCAGCAGCTTTTCCCGTGGCCGTTACAGCGTGTCAGGTAACCGTGGATCGCCAACTCGCCGCTTCCGCGTGGCAGATGCTCGGGAGTCGCGACGGTGGAGTCGAGGACGCCGACTTCGGGCTTCGTCGACGGCCGAGACGACGACATGATCGCCTCCGGTGGCGAGAACGTCTACCCACTCGAAGTCGAGAACCTGCCCCGGACGAGGGCTGGAGCACCGTGCGGCGCGGGTGTGACGAGCAACAGGTCGCCACCCTGACCAGACCGCAGCACCATTTACGGTCCTGACCTGCAACCCAAGGTTGCATGTCGGTCAAAGGTGGCGACCTGAACTCATTCACCGCACACCCCGCGATCTTAGCGAACAAGGCTCATGCCGAGAGGTGAGGAGGGGTCGTTCTATTTGGGAGTTGGCGTATGTCAACCACCCCAACAAAATTCGTCCATCTTTCCGAGAAGGCAGCAGCCGACCGAATGCACTACATCGGGAGGCAGCGCGTCTATCTGGTGCGCGACCTGGTACAGGGTGGGAGGGGTCCGAATGGCAGGATTACCGCATGAATCTGCGAGGTCTTGTCGGTAGCGGGAGACGGAAGAGGTCGGAGCGCTCACCAGAAGTTGTTCAGGTCGAGGCTAGTCACGAACTCCTGATGACTGGGCGTGGTTCGTACTACACGTACAGTTTCGACCTTGGTCCGCAACTCGATATCTTCAAGCTCGCCGATAAGCTGCTCACTAAGGACTTGGCTACGATTGCAGCTTCTCCGGCCACCGACCAACTCCGCGTCGGTCGACATGTGATAAAAGCGGAGAAGGCGCAGCGCGAGGCAGAAAGCCTGGATGAATTCATAAGTGAGATGGTTTCCGATCATCCCAGCTTGAGAAGACTTTTTCGAATTTCCAAAAAGCTCTCACTGTCCATTGGATACGCGGCAGCGAAGGACAAGCTGCGGTCCAGATTTCAAGGAAATGTCAGCGATGACACTCCGTTGACGAATCCGCTGGAAGAAACAAAGAAAATAGTTAAAGAATCTTCAGGAATGTTGCAGAAAACTCTGATGGATTATCATATCTACGGCGCGTTGCGCACCCGGATCGAACAAAAAGAACATTTTCCGCGCTATTTCAACTCTGAACCATATATCAGGCTGGAAATGCAGCAGGTTTTGATATCAGATTCGATAGCGGGTGATTCACCCATTGAAGTTTCGTTAATGCTGCATAGATCTGGTATATGCATTCTCACGCTGTCTGTCGAAGCGGGTTCCGAATTGGATTTTGACGGTATTCTCTCAATGTCGGGAGGCTCCCGAAAATTGGATCTAATGAAAATTTCGATTCCTGTAATGTCAAATTATGGCAGATCTCGTGGGATAAAGCCCAGTAAGTACCGAGGAAAATCGAAATCTCGGTCGGAATTAAAGTGGGTGACAATTACAAAAGAAGATGCTCAAGAGTATGATGAAACATTGTCGATTCGCAGCGTTTTTCAAGTTTACCTTGGAGCTTTGACTCACTTGTCGAGCCGAGATCTTAAATCGGAATGGCATTGCTACACGACTTTATCGCTCGGCGCCCCAGCATGTCCCTGCCGGGGCAGGGAGTGTAGAGATATTCATAAATCAGACTTCGCTCGGCTTGCCGCCCGAGCGAAAAAAGACACCGATATAGCTTCTAGCGTTGAGACGGAACTACTCGAAAATTATCTAAAGTTGCAGGATCGTGAGTTATGGATTTCTTCTGGGAGCGCGATTGCAGTCGCCTGGTCCGAAAAGCGTACGGATTGGACAGAGGACCTACATAACATCATCCCTCTGGAGTCTGCAATTCTTCAGGTTCGGCAACTTGAACAAGTTGACAGTATAACTTCCGCTGCCGTGGTCCGCGACAAAAATCTATTCAAGGCGCAAAATATACTCGCGGTTGGGCTCCAGGAATACCGCCGAAACTTGCTGCCTGGGCCTGATGCACCAACCATTGTAGAAACGCTGACAAAGAAACAAGGAACGCCGGAACTTTATGACCGACTGATGGACCGGGTCAAGGTATTGGAAAGTTTAGTATCTACCCGATACTCACGAACGCAATCCCGCCGCTCTATGGCAATTGCAATTTCCGGATTTCTTGCGGTGCTACTGTTCTTGCTTCCTCGAATTACCGATTCAGTAAGAACATTTTCGGAACAAGGCGATTGGCCGTTGAAGGCTTCGATGAAGGTTGATGAATTTTTCGGCGGACGCGGTTCAGTTGTACTCTGGATATACTTGATCGCAATCATCGCATTCT
>NZ_CP046102.1:0-81655 GCF_009707305.1 Rhodococcus sp. AQ5-07
ATGACGAAGACAGAACAGAGCACCGCGCACCGTCGCGGCCACAAGAAGTCCCACCGGTGGACCCTCACACCCAGCCTCGGGAAGAAGAAAGTCCAGGTCGAGAGCGCGGAGGAAGTCGCAGTCGCGCAAGCGGTCCACGCCTCCGACAGGATCACCACCCGTCGGCCTGCCCCCAAACGCAACCGATGGTTGGACCGGTGGGGCTGGTACGAGGTGCGGGCGGAAGGCGCGTGGACCACCACCCGGCAAGGTGAAGCGCTGAACCTGGCCACGATGCGCCGCTCGGTGCGTCACGAAGGACTCATGACCGGGCTGAACAAGATCAATCAGTCGATGGTGATCACCGACCCGTTCGCGCTCTACGGCTCGGAAATCGAGAACATCAACGTCGCCATCGTCGGCGACATCGGCAAGGCGAAGTCGTCGCTGATCAAAACCGCGTTCTGCATCCGGCAACTCGCCTTGGCGAACAACCGGCAGTGCGTCGTCATCGACAAGAAGCGCCAAGGCAACAAGGGCGGCGAGTATTCCGGTATCGCAGAGGCGATGGGTGCCCGTTCGATCCGATTCCTCGCCGGCGGTGACGGTGTCCGGATCAATCTGCTCGATCCGGCTATCGCGAGCGGAACCCAGCGTACGGACGGTGTTTCCCCGGCCGGCCAGGAAGCGCTGGTCGGTGCCGTCATCGAAGACACGATGGGTCGTTCCCTCGTCGAGACGGAAAAAGCAGCTGTGCGCCAAGCACTCAAGTCCGTCAACGAACGCGCCGATGCGGAGAACCGCGAACCGACGTTGCGCGAACTCGCCGCGGAGCTGCTCGAAGCGAGCCCCGGCAGCGGCAACATCTTCGGCTCACTGCACGCCGAGGATTCGCGCCGTTGGGGCCTCAATCCTGGTCTCGCGCTGCAAGAACTGTGCGAAGGAGACCTCAAGGGCCTCGTCGACGGCGCTACTTCCCCGGAGGTCCGCGAGGCACTCGATCATTCGTTCGTGCACTTCGACGTTTCGGCCCTCCCTAACAAGGGGCCGGCGTTGCGGGTCATCATGACCGTGATCAACACCTGGCTCGCGAACGTTCTCGCAACCCGCTCCGCCAAGCACATGCAAACGCTACTGCTGATCGAGGAAGGCTGGCACGTCGCCGACGGCTCGACCGGAAAGGTGTTCCGCGAGAACATGAAACTCTCTCGTGGCCTCGGTCTTTCGACGGTTTCGGCGTTCCACCACATCTCGGACCTCCCGGTCGACTCTCCCGCGCGTGCGCTGATGAAAGAAGCTGGAATCGTCTTCTTGTACGGGCAGGACCGTGTCGAGGATGCGGAGGAAACAGCTCGCATGTACCACCTGCCTGCCGGGTCGACGGAAATCATCATGTCCCTGGCGAAAGGACATTGCCTGGTCAAGTACGGCAGCGCCGACCCGATTCTCATGCAGCACGTCCGTTCCGATCTTGAAATCGAACTCACCAACACCGACGAAGTGATCAAGGGAGAGGCAGCATGATCGCCACAGACGCTCCGGATCGCCTCACGGCGCTTCCCGTGCCGCCGCTCGTCGCCTTCACCATTCTGGCCGTCGGGTCGGTAGCGGCCTGCGCGCTCATGATGTGGGTTCTGGTAACGCGACGCAGGTCCAGCGGCCGTAGGCCGCCCCTGTCACCGCGGGGCCGGCCATCCAATACGGCATCCACCCACACCACACTCTCGCGGTCCGAGCTTGTGATGTCCGACCCGATCGAAGGAGACAAGTCGTGAGTACAACCCAGCGTCCTACGAAGCCGATGGTTCCGCCTGGCGTGCTTCCCATTGTCGGTCTCGTTGTTTCGGTCGTCACCAGCGTCGTTGTCGGCGGATACATCTCAGGTGTCGTGTCGGGTCATGGCGGCGCTCTCCCTACCGGTGTGTACGGAGTTCTCGACGTATTCGAAGGGCTGTTCCGGAATCCGGGCGATCCCGCTCTCGCGTGGCCGGAGGGCTCTCGGCCGGGCGGACCGGTGTTGACGTGGGTTTCCATCGCGATCGTTGCGGCGTTGTGCTTGTGGTGTGGGCTGTTCTTTTCCGGGCAGCAGATGAAACGCGCCGCTGCTCGGCGGGTACGAGAGTCCGGGTTCGCTGACCGTACCGAACTCGCCCGAACCGGTATCAGCGAAAAGGCAGCCGTCCGGAAGGCGAAAGCGACCCGCCTCTCACTCAAGGACGTTCCGGTGCGCCGCATCGATGCCGCTGTCGAGACCACACGAGTCGCGGAGCTCTACGACCACAAAGGCGAGGGCGTGTTCCTCCAGTACCGCGACGGGCTGACCTGCACTGGACCGACTGGTGCGGGTAAGACGTGGCGTGTCTGCTGGAAGGGCGTCACCGACGCCGTCGGCCCGGTCGTCGCTACCTCGACCCGCGGCGATCTGTTGCGCTCCACGTGGGCGCAGCGCCGGGAAGTCGGGCACGTCGAGGTCTTCGACCCGGAGGGGCTGACCGCGATCCCCAATCCGATGCGGTGGTCGATTCTCGACGGGTGCGAGGATCCGGAAGTCGCCAAGCGGCGTGCGGAAGCACTGGTCCAGGCCATGCCGATGGACGACACCAGCAATTCCGGCTATTGGAACGGCAAGGCCGCGATGCTCATGCGCGGCTACCTCTACTCCGCGGCCGTCAAGAACAAGAACATGATCGACCTGCGGATCTGGGCGTCCTCGCGCAACGTCCAACTCGTCCGCGATGTTCTCGAGCAGGACCTTCCGGACTGGCACGCCGAACTCGAGCAAGCCTTGGACTCACAGTCCGACTCCTCCGATGACGTGGTCAGCGCGTGCGCGCGGCTGCTCGAACCGTTGGCGTCCCCGAAGTTGATGAGCGCGATCAACGTCCCCCGTAGCGAGTCCGCGGATCTACATGCGTTGATGACCGAGGGCAAGAACACCGTGTATCTGGTCTCGGAAGGACACAGCGCTTCGGCGGCCGCGTTCACCACTGTGCTCTCGGCCGAGCTCTATCACATCGCGAAGACACACGGGCTGGGCAACGAGGACGACAAGATCGATCCGCCGTTGCGGATGGTCCTCGACGAAATGAACAATGTCGCGGCGATTCCGCACATGCCGGATCTGATCACGGACTCGGGCGGCCGCGGAATCCAGATCTGGGCGTTCGTGCACAGCGCCTTGCAGAACGAGAAGCGTTGGGGCCGCATCGATGGGCAGCGGTTGTCGAGTGATTCCCCGGCACGGATCTACTTGTCAGGTCTTGGTGACGAGGGTGAATTGTCGGCGCTCTCACGGTTGATGGGTAGCCGCGACGAATACATCAGCCTGGACCCGCGTTCGGCACCGCGCAGCGTTCCGGTGATGGCACTCAACGAGATTCGTGAAATGCCGGAGGATCAAGCGCTGATGATCTACCGCAATGCCAGGCCGATGAAGGTGCGGCTGCCGTCGGTGTGGGATGTTCCGGATCTTTCGAAGCGGGTGCGGGCGAATCAGTCGGCGTTCGATACCTTCTGCGCGAAAGCCGAACTATGAGCAGGGAACCTGAGGCCTCACCGTGGGAGTGCGCAGACCACTGGGCGTCCGGGGATTCCGCGTTGTGGATTGGCGTCGGCTCCAGCGGGGTGTACGAGCGCCCGATCATCGTCGTTTCCCCGGCCGGCGCACTCGTTCGTGATCCGGAAGTAACGTACAACGACGGTCTCTTCACTCTGTCCGACGGTTTACGGAATGTGCGGCACCGTGATTCGTGCGAACCGTGCGCAGCTTCGGTGCGCCTGCTCCATCAAGGGGGTGGTGCGTGATGAGTATTCCGGTATACCAACCCGGTCCGGCTGATTGGCGCCACCTGGATCGCGAGGCTGCTGCGGAGTTGTGGCTCGAGCTCGGACAGTGGGTCGAGTGGCTGCGTCGGCGGTACAACGTCGGTGGGCAGCAGATCCGATCGTGTTGGTACAAACATGATCCGATGGTCGAAGAGCTGACGGCGGCGATGTGGGCGCACCGTGAGGTGTACCAGCAGCTGAAGAAGAACCCGTATCACGGCGGTATGGCCGCCTGGCACAACCAGGTGCTGTGGCCGATGATCTCTCGGCTGCCCAAGATGGGCTTCAACGAGGAATGCCGTGGCGGAGAGTGCGGCTACCAGCCGAACGACCCGAAGATCGGCCCGGATTTCGCGGAATTCGTCGCCGCCGACACCGACCCCCGACCCGAGACCGCGCCCGCACCGCTGGTCGATCAGGTCGTCGGATTAGTCGATAGTGCAGCAGGGAAGGTGACTGCGCTGACGATGGATCAGGTTCTCGAGATGATCGACGGCGGCCGCGCGGCCGCCGAAGATCCTTCCGACGATTTCACGGCCGTCGAGATCGACGGCGACCGGTGGGAATTCGACGACGACACCGAAACATATCGGCCCGTCGAATAGCCCTCTCAAGCCGAAGCATCAACAGCCCCAAACCCTTCGGGCGGTCTCGCCCACCGTTCGAGAGTCCGGGCCGCGGGGTAGTTGATGTTTCTCGTGTCCGCCACGGTTGCGGCGATTCGTGGGTTGTCCCGCCTGGGGCCTGCGCGCCGCGCTGTGGCGGACACACCCTCTTTTTCGTAGGATGCTGTGCAACACAACTTGATTCAGATTGGTGGACTGCCATGCAGGAGCACGACCCCCTCGGGCGGATGGATTTTCCTTTGATCCGGACACTAGCCCGCATGAGCGGAATGTTCATCCGGTCCGGATTGATTTTTCTCGCCCTGTTCGTCGCAGCATCGCTGATTGCACAGGAGACACCAGGCCAGTGGGCGGTCGGCGCGTTCGTCGTGCTCTGGCTGGGTTTCGGCCTCACGCTCCGGTGGCTCGCCACTTCAAAATTCACCGACCTGAGTTAGTGATGCAAAAGGTGCGGGCCCAATCCAAGCTTGGAATGGGCCCGCACCCTCCGACGTGCAGCTCGATCGAGACGCCGCGCTCGCGTTATACGATCTATTGCTCGCCGTTCGAAGGAATCCTGCCGTAACTACCGATCGACCATCCAGTGATTTCGGTCAAACGCGCCCTCCAGAGAGTCCCGGGTAGGGCATGGCCAGTCGGACTGAATGTTTGTGCGTCGCGCATATGTATGAATCCGACAGGCCTGAGCGTGGTGTGCGCTTCTTCCTCTGTCGATTCGCCGGCGAGCGCGTCCTCTATGTAGCGATCTCTGAACGGGTTAAAGAGCTGCCCGAACGTCGCAACGCCTTCCGATGACGAGCTTTCGAGACTCTCGATGAGCAACTCGAAGTACCGGCGGCCGGAAATGAGCATTCCGGACACGATAAGTCCCGATGCGTGGAGGGTGATGCCGATCTCGGTTTCACGCAGAGCGTTGATTACCTCGACCAACACTTCGAGAGCGGGGTCCTGTTGCGGGATGTCGAAGTTTTCGTCCCGATAGTCGTCTACAGCATCGGTCTCGCTGGGTGCGTCCATCATTTCCTTCCCGTCGATTGTCTCGCGGTGCTTATCAGGTGCCCATCGGACATGGCGAGACGATCCCCATGCCAGACGCCCGATATTTGCAGATCAAGAATCTGAACCTGAAAATTATGGAGGGTGGGGGTAGGACCGTGCACGATCTGGTCGAGACGCGGACCGTACAGATTCGGTATCCGGTTCTGGTGCTCAGGATCTACCTGCTTCGGAAAATCCTTGATGGTTGTGACCGCGCCTTCGTGGACATTCTGTTGTTCGGTTGCCGCTGGCACGGCACGAGCGAAGAGCTTCTTCACGTCAGAGAATCTGACCATGCTGTCGTCATCTGTTTCGTCGGCGACAGAGTCCTCGACCCATTCTCGGATCAGTGCGGTCGTCTTGATTCCGCGCTCGCCTGCCTGTTCGCGGACTCTGTTGAGGACTGCGGCAGGCAATCGCACGGTGATACCCACCATCGGTGCTTGGTCGACGGTTTCATCGAGGATGGACTCCTCGATGAGTGCACTGGTATCGGCGTCGTCGTAGTAGTCGCGCAGTTCGGCCATCTTCGTGGGGTCCATAGTCATTTACCTCTCTTCTGGAAGGTTTTCCTTTCGGTGTCGGTCATCTCTCTGGCTGTGACGATGAACGTCCCACCGTCGTTGGAGGGGGCAGTCACCACGAGCAGATAGCGCCCTGCATCTGTCTGTCCATATAAAAGTGTTGTTCCATTTTTTCCTGGAACTTGCCGCCTCGGGTGACCGTAAAAGACCTGCTCCACCTCCTGAGGTAGGACGTTGTGGCGTTGTGCGATGTGATCCTCGCTCGCCTCGTTCCACGTGATAGGGGGGAGCACCACTCAAGTGTAACGCGATTCGTACTCGCGGTGTTTATTGATTCTTTTCCCTCGCGTTGGCTCTGGTACGGGGAGCAGCTCGTCTGCACTCATTCCGTCCCGTGTGCGCAGTCTCGTCGGACAGCCATGGGCGATCGGTAGGGTTCGACTTGTCGAGTAGTGCAGAGGGGGGTGTCGGCGGTGGTGGGTCGAATATGGCTGGATGTTCCGTACGTAGAGAAGGATCTGGCGAAGGCCGGCGGCGCGAGGTGGGATCCGTCAGCCAAGCGATGGTATGCGCCCCGAGTCGAGATGGCGGGCCTGTCGCGATGGGTCGCGCTACCCGACATTCCGGAGATCCTGCCGGGTGAAGACCGGTCACTCGGTCATGGTCTGTTCGTCGACCTCGTCCCTGATACGTGTTGGTTCACCAATGTCCGCTACTGCGTCGAACCGAAGGATTGGGAAAGACTGCGCCGCATGGTCACGCGGCGCGCCGGGATGCAGTGCGAAATCTGCGGCTTCCCGGAAGACCGAGCGTCGCAGCGGTGGCTCGAAGTGCACGAGAGATGGACGTACGACTGGCCTACCAAAGTGCAACGCCTGGGCCGGCTCATCTGTCTCTGCACTCCCTGCCACCAGGTGACGCACTTCGGATTCGCGCAGATCAAAGGCAATGAAGAGCAAGCGTTCCGGCACCTGACAGCGGTGACCGGAATGACGCGTCCGCAGGCGCGCCGCCATGTTGCTGCCGCATTCGATGAGTGGCGAGCCCGCTCCATTGGGGAATGGACTCTCGATCTGAGCATCCTCACCGACGTCGGGGTTCAGGTCCGTCGACCTCCGGCGCCGGCTGACCGCCGGATCATCGCAAGCGGCCGACCCACCGCGACACAAGTCCAGCAACCACAACAGGTAGTTCTCCCGACCACCGCTGCCCCGGTGGTCACTGCGCCTAGATGGCGCGATCGGATCGCGGCATGGTGGCGATCACGCTGAGATCGCCCGACCCCTCCGTCGTCTGACGAAACGCCAGCCTGTCGGCTGTCACAGACGCGGTCCGCGGCGTTTTTGTTCGTGTTCGACGTGTTGGGCGATGGTGTGGTGGTGTTCGATCGTCGCCTGCTGGCGCTCGGCGCGGCGTTGTTCTTCGCGGTGCTCGTCCATGCGTTCGCGGAGGGTGTCGATGTCGCGGTGGACGGTGTTGAAGGGTGCGATGTCGGCTTTGTTCTCGGGGCGGTCGCCGGCCACTGAGGTGGTGTCGGTGATGTTGTAGCGGTCCCGGTATGCCTGGATCTCGGCTGCGGTGCGATCCCACTGCGCTGCCATCTCGGCGGCTTCGGGCCGGGCTTCGAGGTGCTCGGTGAAGCGCAGTTCGGGGTCGTTGCCGCGAGCATCGTCGGTACCGATGCGCCGGGTGTTCGCGGTGTGTTCGGCCGCGATGTCGGTGTAGGTGGTCTCCAGCTGCTCAGCAAGGTTGGGGTCGACGAGGTGGGCGTCGAGGTCGGGGGAGGGCACCCAGTGCGGTGCTGCGGGGTCGACAGGCTCTGATGCCGCCGGCGCGATGGTGTCGAGTGCGTCGGTGATGCCGGTGACGTGTGCGGTGGAGTGCGCGGCGGTCTCGATCGTGCGGCACAGTTCGTCGACGTCGAAACCGGCGTGGGTGACGAGTTCACGGATACGGCCTACTGCTGCGTTCCACCGCGGGTCTTCGGTACGTTCGGCGGCGGCGACCGCGAGAGGGAAGTGCTCGCGCAGGATCTCGTCGTGTGCGGCTGCCCAGCGGGTGTTCGTCTTCTCTGTTGCTGCGGTGATGGCTGGTGCCATGTCTTTGATCAGGTTCGCGGCGGTGACGTCTTCGCCGCGCGCTGCGAGTTGCTGCGCGTGCCAGGACAGAACTGCCTCGGGTGCGATCCCGGCGAGCGCTGCTTTGCGCAGGTGGCGGCCCAGTCGCTGCACACCGGCTTCGGCGAGGATCCGTTCGGCGATCTCGGGTTCGAACGCTTCCCGCACGGGTCGGTGGATGCGGGTGGTGTCGAGCTGCGCCCGCGTCTCGTCGTACCGGCGGATGGTCGCGCCGATGCCGTCGGTGCGCTCGTGTTCCGGCCGGGCCGTGGCGTAGCGATCGGCGACGATGCGGGCATAGTCGTCGAGTTCTTTGTCGGTGCTGGTGGTGCGCGGGGGCAGCGGGGGGAGCGCTGTGTCGGAACGCCCGGCTGCCGCTTCTGCTGCGGCTTGGGTGGCTTCGATGATGCGGGAGTTCAGAACTCGGGCAACGTCGCGGGCTGTATGGAGTTCGCCTGTTGCGAGTGCGTCGTTGAGGATGCGCCGGGCGCTGTCTCCTCGGTCGTGTGCCTGTCCGAGTGTGGTGCGGAGCGCGGCGAGGCTGCCGGGGTTTTCGGCGGCGATCGTCGCGAGTAGTGCTGCGGGCAGCGCCCGGTCGAGGACGTCGTCGAGCCAGCGGTCGCGCAACCTGCTGTGCGCGGCGTGGTACGCCTCGCGAAGTCGCTGCGGGCTGCGGGCGTGCTCGAGTGCGTCTCGGATCTCGGTGATGGCAGCTTTGTGGCCGTTGTCGTTGGCGAGGATGAGGGTGAGGACTTCGCGGGAGTTCGGAGTCTGGATCTCGGAGAGGTGCATCCCTTCGGTGTCTTGGGTGACGCCGGGTTCGACGGGGACGTACAGGTGGTTCTCGGTGCGGCCGCGGGTGGTGGCGACGTAGAGGCCTGGCCGGTTGGTGCTGTGTCCGACGGTGGTGTGGGAGGTGTCGACGGTGATGCCTTGGCTGCGGTGCACGGTGGCGGCGTAGCCGAGTTCGGTGTTCCGCTTCACGTACCGGGCGGGCAGGGTGATCGTGCCCTCGTGGGTTTTGCTGCGCAGGTTCAGTGAGCCGTTCTCGTTGACGGCGGTGACGGTCCACAGGTCGCCGTTGCGGACGAACATGTTGCGGCGGCGGCCGCCCTTGGTGCGTAGGCCGCGCTTGTTCTTGCGGGTCAGGACGATGTCACCGACTCCGGCGTCGAGGTCGTCGGACAGGGTCACGGTGTGTTCGGCTTTGGCGGTGCCAGCGGCGCGGTAGTGCGCTTGGATCGCGAGGTTCACTTCGCGGACGTCGTCACGGGTGGAGAGCATGACAATCGAGGATTTGCCGGCGTCGATGTCGGCGAGGTAGGCGGTTGCGGCGGCGTCTTTCATCTCGGCGGCGGTGCCGTCGTGTACCCATCCGCGGGAGTAGAACAGCTCCAGGCTGCTCTCGTCGCCGTGCCGCAGGGCGAGGGAGTTCTCGGCTTGTTCGGTGTCTTCGCCGAAGCGCACGACGACCGTGAGTTCGGGTGCGTTGGTTTCTTCGGCGAGCAGTCGCAACGCTCCACCGGTTTCGACGGCGTCGAGCTGGTTCGGGTCACCGAGTAGACGGACCACGGCGCCCTTGGCTGCGGCGATTTCGGTGATGGCGGCGAGGTCTTTGGTCGAGGCCAGGGAGGCTTCGTCGACGAGCAGCATCGCCCCGGCGAGGATCTCGATGTGCTCGGGGAGGCTGCGTGGTTCGTAGTTTTCGAGTCCGCGCCACGGGTACGTCAAGGTTGCGAGGGTGTGGGCGGTGGTGCCGATTTCTTCGCCCAGGGTTTCGGCCGCGACGGCGGACGGTGCGAGCGCGATGACCTCGTATCCGGCGGCGGTCCAGGTGTCGGTGACCGCTTTCATCGACGTCGTCTTGCCGGTGCCGGCCGGGCCGATACCGACGGCGAGGAGCGTTCCTGCGCCGACGAAATGCTCGGCAAGCTCGCGCTGTCCGGCGTTGAGTGGGTGATCGCTCGTGCGGGCGATCTTCTCGACGACCTTGTCGAGTCCGGCTTGCGTCGCGATGTAGGCGGTCGGCGTTCCGGTGGCGTCGAGCATGGATTGCTCGGCGGCGATGACACCTTCGGAGGTGTGCAGTGCGGCGCCGTGGCGTTCCAGGATGAACTCACCGTTGCGGCGGCGCAGTACCTCGGGGGCCGGCGGAAGATCGGCGGCCGGCATGTGCACGGACTCGGTCAGAACGTGGGCGGTGACGGCCTCGATTGCCTCTCGGCGGGCGCTGTCGTCGGGGAAGGTGACGGCCGCGAAATTCGCTTCGACGGCGCTGTGAATGTGGGTGATCGCCCAGCTTGCGCGGACGTTCTCGAGGCGTTCGAGCACGCGGGCAGCTTCGACGTCGACGCTGTCAGCGGCGCGCATGGTCGTCGGGCTGAGAGTTCCTGTGGCGTGGGCGTCTTGGATGTTGCGCCAGTGTTGTGCGAGGCCGTCGACGTGTTCGGGCGTGCCGAGAATTTGGGCGGATCGGGTGACCCAGTTGTGCTGCATTTCGCGCAATGTTTCCGGTTCTTGCTTGCCGGCGCGGGTGTCGAGGTTCGCTTGCTGGTAGAGCGCGTACATCGCTTTGGGGGAGGGCATACGGCCGTGTGAGGCGCGGTAGTCCGCGACGAGTTGATCGCGGCGGGCTTCGATCTGGGTGCGGCGTGAGGAGAACATTTCGCACAGCTCTTGGGGGACTGCGGCCAGCTCGACGATGTCCTGGCGGCCTCGGCCGGTGGATCGAGTGGTGAGGTCGAATCCGAGTTCGGTGTGGAGCTTCGCCATGATCTCAGCGTTGTAGCGCTGGGACGCTGCGACGGCGTAGCGGTGCAGGGTGGAGCCGTCGAGAGCGCGCCATTTTCCGTCGTGCTCGGTGCAGACCTTGATGGATACGACGGCGTGGGTGTGCAGGTTCGGATCCCCGGCACGGGAGTCGTAGTGGTTGTAGAGGGTGGCGACCATGCCGGTGGTGTCGTGCACTTCCTGGCTGGTGGCGCCAGTACGGGTGAAGCAGGCTTCCTTTTCGATCCAACTGAGCGTGCTTGTGACGGTTTCGTGCTGGATACGTTCGATCTCGTGACGGGTGGCATCGTCGGCGAGTGCCCACATTGTCGACACACTCTTGGGTGGTGTGAACACCAGATCCTGTCCTGCGACGGGTTGGCGGACGCGGGATTTCTGGGCGCTGATCCACGACCACAACTCGCGATTGTCTTCGGCTGATCGTCCGTGGGTCTGCTCGAACAGTCGGGTTCCGACGCTCTCCATGAGCGCAGCTGAATCGGCTTTCGACGGTCGACGTCCGTTGTCGGCGGCGAACTGTTCGAGCGCGGCACGGTGCTCGGTCAGGAGCGGGATGTCGTTGGTGAACTTGGGGAACTTGCGTCCGAGCCGGGCGGCTTTGACGGCGGCGTCGGGATTGGCGCCGGCGGCGATGAAGTCCTCGATCATCGCGTCAGCGTTGGGGTGCATTCCCTCGCCGAAGAGTGCCTTCATCTGCGGTTCGGAGACGGTCTCCCCGGTACTGATCCGGTCCGCGGGATCGACTGCTGCGTCGGCGTCCATGCGCGCCAGGTCGGTCAGTCCTGCGCCGAACCAGGTGCCCGGCGGGGTGCCGTGGGCGGTGTAGTAGTCGGTGAGTTCTTGGCCGTGCTCCAGCTCGCGGTCTGCGGTGGCGACCTGCTTTGTCAGGTACTCGTAGCCATCGCCCGCGTGCAGTACGTGGAGCGTCATCACAAGGCCACCATAGTCGCCGCAGGCGGCCTGGTGGAGGGCAGACACCCCCAAAGTCTGAAATTCAGCAAGAGGTGTGTCTGAATTTGGGGGGTTTGGCTGAGTGAAACGAAGTGCATTTGGTGAGGAACGAACTGCTGGTGCTGAGGGAAGCGAAGTGCATTTGGTGAGGAACGAACTGCTGGTGCTGAGGGAAGCGAAGTGTTTGAAAATATGGATGAGCTGGATGGATTGATGGTTTGACATGGTGATGTGTGAAAAGGTTCAGTGGAGTTGTGGTGGTTGGCCCGAGTTTTTGAGCCGGGAACCGTTAGGTGGACGGGGAACAATTGATGGCCGATCGCCGCTGCCGGCGGTAAGGTTTGCGGCATGGCGTCCTCAAACACATCCACGATCAGCGCGAGGGAACGGGCACGCGCAGCGAATGCCGCCCGTCTCGCGGAAGAGCAAGAGCGATTGAAGAAGGTCGAGGACGATCTCGTCCGATTCTTCAAGGCGCAGGAGTCGCGAGAGAAGATCGCGGACGATGCGCGAGTGCGTATCGAGCGCATCCGCGAAGAAACCGACACCAAGATCGCCGACGCGGATCGTTCCGGTGCGGCTGCGATTGCGGATCTCAAATCTCGCGGCGAAACGGTGGCGAGCATCGCGCAGCTGACCGGCCTGACGACAACTGAGGTCAACAAATTGCTGCGGTCGACCAAACCGAAACAGAAATCGGAGAAGGCTCCCGCTGATAAGACTGCGTCGACGGAAGATTCGTCACCGGCACCGGCTTCGACTTCGCCGACTGATCCTGCCGCGCTGGCGTCGTAGAAGCGACCAGCGAATCAATGTCGGCCTTCGCGGTTTTCCCCGGTTGGGTGTCAGCGACCGATTGTGTGTTGCCTGAGATCGAGCGGAGCGGGAACAGAAATCTCGGGCATCCACATGAGGGATATCGCTGTCCCCGGTTGGGGGAAACCGCGGCCGACTCGTCGGCAACTCTCACAAGCGTTAGGAGTTCGTTCTGATGGCGGACGTCCTAACGCTTCCGGCGCTCGGAGACCCGGAACGGGAACGATTCGAGCGGTTCATCGTGCGCGGCCCTGGCGAGCGAGATTGCCATTTTTGGACCGGCAGTATTTCCGATGACGGGTACGGAAGATTTTGGCTGATGCGCGATGGGCGGCAGCGAGTCGTGCGCCCGCATCGGTACGCATTGATGCTCGAACTCGGTCGGCCGTTGACCGATTCCGAGTTCGCGATCCACGAAGTGTGCGACAACCCGATCTGTGTCCGGGCCACGACGAGCATCGCCGGACGTCCACATGTGGTTGCGGGTACGCAATCGCAGAATCTTGCAGGGATGAGCGCGAAGGGGCGCGGCGGCGGCCGGGGGCAGAGCTGGCATTGGTACGGCCCGGATCGCGCCGCCCGTGCGGCGCGATCGAAGGCTCTGCGGGATGCGTTGCGCAATGGATGGGACGCAGACGCGGTGGAATCCGCGTTGCTTCGCACGGACACTCCGACACTCTTTTGACGAGCGAAAGGCACGAGAAAATGAGCGAGAACTTCACTCCGCGGGAGCGGTCCGCAGTGGAAGCGGCGGCATACCAGGCAACGAAGCACACGCAAAAGATCACCGACGCGGATCTCGTTGCGGTCGTCGAAGGTTTGACCGGAACGTCGGTGGCGCAGACTCCGCGTATCGACATCGCGTTTCCGGCGGCGGGCGATCCGGACGAGCTCTTCCACTGACCGACGCACGACGCGGCTCGGTTCGCCGGTTCGCGCTTTGCGGCGCAGTGGTTGTAAGGGCTCGATGCCCGAGCAACCACCACCACGTACGGGGGCGGCCCCGACTCTCTCGAGTTGAGTCGGGGCCGCGTTTTTGTCCGTTCGGCTATTCGGTGTCGAGGTCGATTCCCATCGAACGCGCTACCTCGACGCCGATGGTGGCAAGTTCGGCGATCGCCTCCGGCTTGATTCCGGCCGTGCGGGACGCGTCGAGCAGCTTGAGCAACGTCGTGAGGCTGGGGTCGACGCCGATGGCGCTAGCAGCGTCGAGCGCAATTCCGGCGGCGGCTCCGTCGCCGTCGACGTATGCGGCCAACCCGGCAAGGGTGAGGGCCTGGACTCGGTAGTTTCCGCGTAGGTGCGTGGCGATGGTTCCGAAGGCGTCCGCTGCGGCTTGCGGGCTGATCGTGACGATTCCGATCATGGCGTCCCGGTGGTGCGGGTCCGCTGCCGCGCACAATCCGGCGCGGGCGGCGAGGTCGAGACTGGGAACCTCGAAATTGCGTACGACTGCGGCGATTTCCGTGATCGTGTTTCGTGCGAAGTCCTCGCCCTGCTCGGCTGCGGTGGCGCGGGCTGCGTCCATGTCGGCGGCCGTGTCCTCGCGGTAACGGGCTTCGATGTCGGCGCGGCTGCTCGAGGTCTGACGTCCGCTCATGATTCGGTTCATGCTGACCTCCGAGAGGATCGGGTCGGCGGTGCGTCCGCTCTCCTCGCCGTTGGTGTCGAACCACTCCGCTCCGATTTCGAGAGACTCGGCGACAAGGGTGCGGACGCTGTGGATTCCCCTGCTGTCGAGCTCGCGCTGCGCTGCCTCGATCTGATCGAGTCCGGCGGCGGCTACCGGACCGGCGCCGACGACAACCCAGATAACGGACGTGACTGCGGCTTGCTCGAGTGCGGCGCTGTAGTCGGCTGCCGCGTCGGCACCGATGACGTCGGTGCGCGCAACGAACGCGAGCGTGGCCGGTGATCCGGTGAGAGCGATCATCACGACGGAATTGACGGGGACGAATCCGAGCAATGCCGGGATTGCGGCCAAGACGTCGGTGGCGGTCCTCAAACGGATGTTCTGCATGTCGTTCCCCTTGCTGTGAAAGTGACCGGGCCTCGTGCCCCGCCAATTTTTTTCGCCTTCTGGCAAAGGAGAATCGCGTCGGCATGAGGGGGCCGGAGTGCCACCCCTGGGCCGAGAAAATTTTGACGGGAGCTTGCG
Organism: Rhodococcus sp. AQ5-07; assembly: GCF_009707305.1. Lineage (NCBI taxonomy): Bacteria > Bacillati > Actinomycetota > Actinomycetes > Mycobacteriales > Nocardiaceae > Rhodococcus > Rhodococcus sp. AQ5-07. The sequence goes on from NZ_CP046102.1 coordinate 14,825, forward strand.
AGTGGCGAAAATTTCTCGGAGCCAACGGCCGGCGCTTGCGCCGCCAGGGGTTGCGCGCAGGTCACCGCCGACGAGAATCGGAAGGCCAGAAGTGAAAACAAATCAATGCTGTTCACAGAACGGAGCGCAGCGGAGTTCATTTCGGGGGACACCGAAGGTGGCCGGCCGCCGGGCAGGCGTCATCTTTCCGCCGGCAGCGTGCAGTCGCGGCACTCCCACTGACCACCGACGCGGGTACAGGTGCGGCGTTGCTCGCACAGCCAGCATCGTTGATTGCGTCGGGTCAACTGCTGCGCTGCGGTCGCGGCGGGCCGTGGGTGGTCAGTGATCTCGGCGCGCTCTCGCTCGGATACGTGCCTGATCATGTCGCCGAAGATGCGGCGGCACTGCGAGCAGATTTCTCCGTCCTCGGCCACGATGTTCGAGCATCCCGCGAGAACGCATCCGGTGAACATCTGCGGATCCACCATCGTCTCTGCCTTCGGGGCGCTCACCATCGGAATCGGATTCCGTACGGTGTGGCGGCGCGCTCGACTCGGCCGTAGACACGATCCACGCGTGAGGGTGCGATCCGTCCGGCGTCGGAGGCGCGGCGGGTGGCGACGGCGAGCAGGGCGACGGCTTCGCGGGCGGTCACTTCGTGCGCGAGGATGAGCCACCCGATTTCCGCTTGCATCCCTACCGCGCTCGTGGCGGCGGTGATCTTTGCGGTCAGTGTCTCGAGGATCTCGGCGGCCGCCATTCCTGAGGGTGTGATCGCGGGGTACGCGGTGTCGATGGTGTTGCTGTACATCGTGTCGGCGCGCAGCTCGTCGGTCGTGGTGCTCATGTCGTTGCCCTTTCGTAGACTTTCGGGTGCGACACCGGGCGGCCTCTTACCGCCCGGTGTCGCACCTGTGTTTGCGGGGTGCTGCCGTCTAGGCGGCTGCGGTGTCCTCGGCTTCGTCGGCGTCGGGTTCGAGTGCCTCGGCGAGGGTGTGGACGGTCGCCAGGACTGCGCGGGCGGTGTCGGTGATGACCTCGAGGTCTCCGTTTCCCCATCCGGCGATGTAGCCGATGCTGTAGTCGGTGGTGTCGAGTCCGAGTAGTCCGGCCAGGACGTAGGCGACGGATTCGGCTTCCACTTCGGCGCGGCCTCGGTGCAGCTCGGCGGGGTCGATGTCTCCGCTGGCGTGCATGAGCGCGTGGGCGGCTTCGTGAATCATCGTTTTCGCGGCTTGGGCGTCGCTGATCGTGTCGTCGACGATGATGCGGCGTGATCCGTCGAGGCTGGTGCGGCCGTTCGTTTCTCCGGCGATGTGCTCGCGGGTTACGGTCCATCCCTGTTCCGTCATCACCTGCGCGATGCGGGTGTAGATGGCGGCGGGGTCTTCGCCTTGCAGTCGGGTGCTGATGGTCTCGGCTGCTGCGGCGGGGTGTCCTTCGATCGGGTCGGTTTGGGCGATGTCGAACACGGACAGGATCGGGAACCGTGCTGCTCGGCGGGTAGTTTCCTCTCCGGTCTCGGTGTCGGTTTCGGTGATCTTCTTGGTCGAGTAGCCGAAAATCTTGATCGACTTTTCGCCCTTGCGGACCTGGCGTCCGAGTTCCTGCCACTTGCGGAATCCGGCGACCTGGCTGGCGTCCGGAGCCTGCGAGAAAATCAACATGACGTTGTTGAAGCTGTACGCGTGGAACGCTGCTGCGGCGGTCAGGTAGGCGGCCCATGCATCGGTGTCGGTGAGCTGGGCGACCTTCGCGGTGATGCTCTCGTGCAGTGCTGCGGCCTGCTCGCGTCGCGCTGCGCTCTTGTCTGCCGTGGCCTTCGCCTGTGCGCCCATAACTTTTCGGCCTCCGCTGATCCGGTGGCGTCCCCCTGCTCGGTGGCCGCCAATTTTTTTGCCCTTCTGGCAAAGGAGAATCGCGTCGGCATGAGGGGGCCGGAGTGCCACCCCTGGGCCGGGAAAATTTCTCTGCGAGCGTGCGAGTGCGGGTTGAGAAAATTTCTCGGAGCCATCGGCCGGCATCGCCGCCAGGGGTTGCGTGTAGGTCGCCGCCGACGAGAATCGGAAGGCCAGAAGGACAAACAAATCAACGCTCTTCATCAGGACGGAGCGCAGCGGAGTTCTATTCGGAGGACACCGGTAGGTGGCCGGCCGCCGGGCAGGCGCCAACAGACCGCCGGCGAAGGACTCGGCGGTCGCACCTCCCACTCGTTGGGTCGGGTGGTGATTGTGCGGGAGCGACGGAAGTGGCCCACGCTTGGTGTCGCGGTAGCGCTGATGTTCTTGTCGGTGGCCTGTGGCAGATTGTGAGATGTGATGCAACCGCGCGGTCCAGCATGTTGCGTTTACGCAGGCCCAGCGTTGTTTCGTCAGGATCCAGGTGCTGCGAAGCGGCGATAATTGTCGATTTGCGTTGTAGTTTGTTTTGCTCAGGCTTCCGTCACGGGCCGTGATGGGGTTAGAGTCTGCGGACGGGCTTGTTGGGCATTTTCGAGCAGGTTCGTTCGTTGTACAACTGAAAACAGGCGGCTCCACGGTGCGCTAACACCTGAGGAACCGCCTGCGTCTTCACCTTCTGATGATCGGTCGGCGCAAAACGATAACGATCATCCGAAGCATTCCAGCGGCCATCTTGGTGCCAAGCATCAAGGTGGCATTGCTGTTTGTAGCGTCGCAGTACATGGATACTGCGGTGAGCATGACAGCAGTCTGATTCAAAAGCTTGATCAGGTTACTGTCGGTTTGAGACTCGTCTGAGTCTCTATCTGAGTCCGGGTTCAAGGCGTTCCCTCCCTTCCCGTCGCCATTCCCCACGGTGGGGTCTGGCTCAGTTCTGGGTGGATCACTATCAAGGGTGGAAGGGGCTCGAAAGCGACTCTCCCCTTTTCTCAGGGCTGATTGACCTCTCGTCAGTTGGTTCGAAAACCTCCCGCATTGTGGTCTCTCAGTGCTCATGACACTACCGCTAGTGGCCGACAGAAACACCTAACGCGAGATGTTGTGGGTTACATCGTTGAAATTCCCAGGTCGCCCCTGTTCAGCGCACCATCCCCTCAGCGCGTCGGCGTGATGCACGTCACATACGCGTTGAATGTTGCAGCCCTGCATCGTCAATCAGGCAGTTCCGCTTTCGCGTTGGCATCCCGCGCAAGTTGAGCGGAAAATGACTGCCATGCCTGTCTCTGAACTTCTCCGCCTGGGTACCGCACGGCCGATCGTTCGCTGGGGTTCCCTGTGCTTCATGCGCCGGCGCGACCGGTGACAGGTTTCGGCAGCGATCTCCAAGAACTGTTGGCGGACATGTTCGCTACCAACATTGCTGCGGATGGTGCTGGACTGGCAGCTCAACAGGTAGGCGTTGACCTTGCGGTGTTCATTTACGACTGCGCCGACGAGGTAGGGAAACGGCGCACGGGCGTCGTCTGCAATCCGGTTGTCGACCTTCCTGAAGGGATAGACCGGCAGCTCGTCGAGTACTGCGAAGGCTGTCTGTCCCTTCCCGGCGCCTTCACTGACCTCGCGCGCCCCTCCTTCTCCACCTGTCGTGGACACGATCAGTACGGCAACTCGATCGAAATCACTGCTGGTGGCACCCTTGGGCGCTGCTTCCAACACGAGACTGACCACATCAACGGCATTGTCTTCGGCGACCGGCTCTCGACACGTAAACGCAAGCATCTCTATCGCGACCACGACGAGGTCTCGGACCAATACGCAGCCGATTGGCCGGCGTTGCCCGCTTCCTAGCCTCGATGTAGACCGGTCGCGGCCGAGTTTTGTTCGAGATTCAGCTGGCTTGGCCGAGTTGGGTGACTTCTTCGGGAGCTACCTTGAGGCTTCGTTGTGTTCGTCGTCTGCACTTGGGAACCTATTCCGGCCGCGCACGGCTGTCCTAGCGAATGCATTAATTACTGTGCGACATAAATAGCCGAAGAAATATTTTTCAGTTATTTTTCGGACACGGAAGTCAGTTATTTTTTAGACACAGTTTTGGCGGCTTCATTGTTATTAAAATTGGGACCACTTGTGTTGGCGCGATCGAGTCGCGGCCACATGGAACGGCGTATTTATGAACCAGTTTCATGCCTTGAGCTGGGGATTCAATCCGATGCAAAGTGGGGTCGCGGTCAGTCGCAAAGCTGTGCATAATGACATTCATCGGGAATTGAGCACATTCGAATTGTCGTTGTGCAGGGCTTTGGTCTATCTACTACAAGGGGTTTCAAATGATTGGGTCTGGGTCCTTTATCGTCGCTTTGCCGTCTGCGTCGAGTTCCGGAGATTGGTGGCCGGTTTTGATGATGGTGTCAGCGGTGTCGGTCGGCGTCGCGGTGGTCGGTGTAATTGTGGCGGCGTCGGAGCGGTCGCCCTGGCCGTTTGCGGTGGTCGGTGGTGCATGCTTGAGTGCGTGGGCTTTTGCCGACGCCGCGTTTGCGAGCGCGAAAGCGAGTGCGGCGCAGCTGGCGGCGTCGGGGCCGCTGCCTTTCCCGCTGCTCAATGGGATTGGAACGGCCGTTTTCGTCGTCTATGTCGGGTGCGCGGTGGTGTTGGGGATTATCGCCGGTTCCGGATGGATCGAATCGTGACGGCGGCGCGGTACGCCGAGGGTGCTGACAGTGCGGCGTTTGCCTCAGTCATTGCTGGTCGGAGTGTCGGCCGGGCCCGGCGTCTGATGATGTGCTGGCGCGAGTTCGTGGCTGCGATGTGGGGTTTTGGGCGGAGTCCGTTCGAGCGGCAGAAGCGTCTCCGATCACTGCTGTTCTTACTGGTCCTCGTGGGGTGGGTTCCGGGTCTCGTTGCCCTGGGCTTGACGTTGCAAGCTGCGGTGCAGCTCGGCGGGGTTGCGGCGCTGTCTTTCGCGGCGGTGTTGCTGGTGATTTGGCCGTTGGCCTCGGTGTTTTCGCCGGGTTTCTGCCTGGAAAGCTCGGATAGTTCCGCGTCGCTGCGGGTGGTGCCGAGAGATGAGGTGCCCGGGGTGTTCGAGGTTCGGAGTTTTTCGCGGTGGCCGATGACGGAGGCGACTGCCAACTCTGCGGACGAGGTTGCGGGTGTGGTGGGTGGTCTTGCTGATGAGTTCGGTGTGACTTTGGTGGCGTTGGCCGCTTCGGATTCACTGCGGCGTAGTTACATTCGGAAGTTCGGGTTCGTTGGAGCGCCTGAGGACCTGTGCAGGATGCTGACGGGTAAGCGATTGAAGCCGTTTTTGGTACGCACACCAAGGATTGCGGTTGAGCGTTCGGAAGCAACTATCTGATTTGTGCTGGTGTCTGGAGTGTGCGACACGCCCGAGCGGATCGGTTCTTGTTAGAATGTGCGCACCCCCGTAGGGGGTGCGCAACCTCATTGTCGCGTGAAAAGTGCACTGCTTCTTGACTTTTCTGGCTTACTGTCGCACGCATGACGACCATATTTGCTCAGACGTACATGCCGGCCTCTGATCATGATGGCGCGGAGTTGTTCTCACTGGAACCTCTGTGGGATGTGATTCGGGATCATGCCTTGTGGTTGTTGGTGATCGCTCTCGCAGTGGCTCTCTGGGGTCATGCGAAGGTGCAGGGGCGATTCAAATTACGCGCGTCGATGGGTGTCGGCGGCACGGCGGTTATCGCAGCCGCGGCCTTAGCGGTGGGTGTGTTGGCGGTGTGGTGGTAGCGCACAGCCCGTCTATGTTGGGTGAATGACTGAGGCCATGCCGAGTGACGATTTTGTGGTTTCGTTTGCCACCACGGAGGATGCGCGGGCCTGGTTGATTGACCGCGTGGCGTATCTGGCTGGGGTGGCGGGACAGCAGGGTTCGCCGCGGGTTTCGTTCAGTGCGCTGCGGACGGCGAATGTGGCCGGGTCGGGTGCGTCTACTCCTGCGATGTATTACTGCGAGACAGACGAGTTGGTGTTTCATCCGCGAGAGGTGGCGACCGGGATCATCAACACTCAGATTGCGGACGCAATCGTGTTGCATGAGTTGGGCCACCGGGCCGACCCAGGCCCTATGCTGCGGAAACGGATCTCTCAGGGGTTGTGGATCGTCGCGGCCGTGGCCGGTATGTGGTTCCTGCTCTCCCATTCAGGGTGGGCTGTCGCGCTTCTCTCCGTGACTGGACTGTTGGGTTATGTGTGGTTGTCGTGGAACGCGTCGGCTCTACGGAAGGAAGAGGACATGGCTGACGATTATGCGTTGGCCCACGGGGGTTCTGAGCCGATTCTGTCGTTCTTGAGGGCTTCTGTCGTCGATCCCACGGCCGAAGGGACTGCGGTTCATCGGAAACCTGCTGATCGGTTAGCTCGAATGGAGCGCAAGGTCGCGGAAACAGGGGCGGTACCGCGTCGGTTTTGACGGTTCGGCTTGTGTTTGGTTCGTGTGAGGATTACTGCGTCTCGCCGACCCTCTCGGGTGCGAGGGCGCGACTGACGGATGATCTGCCGACACGGAGTGTCGAGGCTATGGCGTCGAGGCTTTTGCCCTGTTCACGCATCGTGCGGGCGAGTTCGGTGCGTTCGGGGGTCATGACGGTGGGCCGTCCGCCGTGTCGGCCTTGTCGGCGGGCGGCTTCGAGGCCGGCGTGGGTGCGTTCGACGATCATGCGGCGTTCCATTTGGGCGAGGGCTGCCATGACGTGGAAGAGGAATTCGCCACCTGCGGTGGTGGTGTCGAATCCTTCTGTGAGGGAACGGAATGCGATGCCGCGTTCGCCGAGGTTGTGGACGGTGTCGATGACGTGGCGGACGGATCGTCCGAGGCGATCGAGTTTCCAGACGACGAGGACATCACCGTCATGGTCGCGTAGGTAGTTCAGGCATTCGGTGAGCTGGGGGCGCTGCGTCTTGGAGCCGGATTCGTAGTCGGTGAAGATGCGGATCGCTCCGGCTTGGCGGAGTGCGTGTTCTTGCAGTTCGGGGTTTTGTTCGAGGGTGGAGACGCGGGCGTATCCGATGATGCTCACAGTCTCGGTCCTTCTTCTCTGCTGCTGTGTTGTGGAATGGTGCGGCTGTTCATGAGATGGTGGTCGACCTCGGGACTCCAGTGGGTGTGGAACTTGGTGGTGTCGAGGTCGGCTAGTTCTCGCTCCGGAGTGGCCGGCTTCGGCGTTGGCCGGATCTCGGTCGCCGGTGGTTCATGTTGTGGTGCTTCGGATTTGATCCGGCTCGCCCAGCTGTAGGTCTGTTCGGGCATACTGTCGTAGTGCTCGATCATTGCTTGCCAGTGTTCGGGGAAGGTCATGACGTTCTCGCGGGGTGCGGTGGCGATGGAGTCCGTGGGCACTTCGGTGACAGGTTTGATCGCGGGCCTTAGGACGTCGGCGAGGATGGTTCCGCCATCGATGTAAGCGAAGTTGCGGGCAGCTTGGACGGCGTCGACGCTGAGTTCGCGCCACTCGATTGCCCATCCCACGTCGCGGGCGAGCTGGTCGAAGAAAACCCTTTGGGTACGGGAGTTTCCGTCGACGAACGGATGGACACTGGTCAGGTCTCCCCAGTGTCCGGCGAGATCCTGGACAAACGCTTCGTGGCTGTGGTGGTTGACGTAGACGCCGCTGTTGATGTCGGTGAACACTCGATCGAGTTCGCCGGGGATGGCAGCGGGTGGGTCGTGAAGGATGCCGAGATCGCCCGGCGCGGTGTCGATGGTGCGGATTTCACCAGCCCAGTCGTAGAGGTCGCCGAGTAGGTGTCGATGGATTGCTTGCAGGTGCGCGAAGTCGAAGTGTCCGTCGATCGGGTTCGCTGCCAGCTCGGCCATTCGGGCAGCGGCGATCGCGCCTTCTACCTCGGCGAGGATCTGAGGGTCTTTGTAGCCGAACCTGTTTCGGAGTACTTGTGTACCCGGGTAGTGGTAGGAATCGGTCACAGCCCGTGCCGCCGGCGGATCGCTGCATGCGCGAGCTCGATGGCCTCGTCTCCCGTCAGGTCCCCGGCGAGTACCGATCGAGCAGCTGTTTCGGCTTCGGCGGTGAAGGGGACGCCACCCATTTCGAGGCCGGCGCGGATGCCTGCAATTTCCCGTTCGATCTCACCTGCGGTCAGGATGCGGGTGGGTTTACGCGGAATCTCGTCTGGATTCGTCATGGTCTGCTCCCCCGGTTCTCGTTTTGCGGCTGTACGCGTTTCTGCGGTTTCGACGTCGCCGACCCTCTGTCGGAGGTCGCCGGCGGCGTGTTCGTCGTTCTGCGTTGAGAGTGATGCTATCGAACCGACCGAAAACGGTCTACTCACCAATTTCGGTCGATCTAGTTTCGGTCATGAGTTTCGGTCGACGGTTTCGCATGGTCGCCCAATCGCGCCGATTCGGATCGATTCGTGGGCCGAATACGATCGTTTACGGCCCAACGACTTCACTGGGTGAGGACAACATTTACACTCCCTTCACGTCATCGCAGGCACCCCACTCTCGGAAGCCCTAGTATCTCCAGATGACCACAGCACATCAGATTGAGATCCGCGCGTTGCGCGTGGTCGATCGAGTCATCAATTCGAGTCCGGCGGAAGACGACCTAGTCGAATGCAAAGCAGAATGGCCTGATAACCACCGGAAGGCTGCTCGTCAGATTGCCGCCCTATGCAACGCTGCTCGCGGCGAAGACTCGATGTGGCTCGTAGGAGTTAACGAAAAGCAAGGGAAAGTCGTGCCGGCATCAGTTAACGAACTGGCAAACTGGTGGCCTCAGGTTGAGAAATATTTCGGGGACAGAATTTCGCCTGAGATGCAGAATTTGGTAGTTCCCACGCCCGAGGGGGATATTGTCGCGCTTAACTTCGGAACCGGCAGAGCTCCCTACCTAGTTTCAGCCAACGGAGAAGGTGGCATCGATTTTGAGGTTCCCATCCGCGCCGGAAATAGAACTCGAACGGCTCGCCGACACGAACTTATTCTCATGATGTCCGAAGAAACTGACGCCCCGATAATCGAATTAGTTAACTGCAAAATCTATATGCACATGCCTAGCGACGCAGAGCTGTCAAAAAACCAGGTCGACCCAGGTAATATACGAATTCAATTCACCGGATTCATATTTGTCTCGACTGTCCGCGCGATTACGATCCCTGCTCATAGAATGAAGGCCGTAGTAAGTTTTCCAAATCTCAACGATACGGCCGAATTAGATCTATCCACGGGCGCTTCATTTTCGACGCCACAAGAAACAACTGCCGGATTCAGGAAACTTGCCAGCGGATTTTACTTTGATGCACCTGACGGCGTAAATCTACATGCCTCGGGTGAAATGCCGAGAAGTTTGTTCGAATCAATTCACGACTCTACCTCCATTTCAATATTACTGGAATTTCATATAGCCGGGAGGGAACGCCCAGTTCAGGTTCGTAAGGATTTGTCCCAAGACGCAAAAACTGAACGACGAGGAATATCTAACATTCGGACCACAAGAGTAGGGAACTGGACAGGTCAATCAGATATTTAATCAAAATAAATATTTTACCGATAATTTTATAGCGAGGGGAGTTTGCCTGAACAGCTTTCAGGACGGGTCTGGTTTCCCATCATCGCGGCCAGATTCCGGACGGTTCCTTCTTCGCTCGCGCGCATTCCTCTCCTTCAGCGACCGGATTCTCGCAGCTCTCGCGGAGTGCCTTCTTGTAATCCGAATGAGGGTAATAGACCCCAAGAAGCTGTACATGCCGATGCCGAGTAGCATCGCCATCAATAGTATAAGAAAATTTTCCGAAATGGCACGGTGGATAACAAACACAAGGATTGACAGGGATGCAGTTAAGAAAGCTGCCGTAGCGACAATCTCATAGGGTCTCCGCACGTTGGATTCACTTGAATCGATCATGCGAATCAATTCACCGTACTCATCTTTGGTAAGCATGTCAGTAACCCATCTGCTTGCCACGAGCGTTGTCGCCCCAATAGCAGCACCTACTGCCATACCCGCGATCAAAATTGGACCAACCCCGTCCAATTTTTCCCCACGGAGAATTGACGTTATACAAAAAGTCGTTGCTAGAATAGCGCTGACACAGAGATCCCAGTTCCTTTTCAGCGCATTCCAGAGTCGGTCAACCGGCGATTTCATCGGGTGCGCCGTCCATAACCATCGGAGCCGAGCCTGCGGGTATATTTGATATCGCACCCATAAGCTCGTCAGCACTTGCTTGAGGGCCAGGGCCGCGTGTTCTTACACGAGCTAGAGTTCTCGACGCGACACCCTTAAACTTAGTCCAGACTGTCTCATCATTATTTTCGTCAACGCCAGTCAAAGTTGCCCTGCCATAATTTCGGGCCACATGGTCCAGGGCCTGACGAAAGGGCTCTGATTCAGTATTCACTCCCTCGTCACTCGGCGCTGACCCCGCAAGTCGAAGATGTTCCACATGTGTCTGTTCCACTAACTGTTCAATCAGATAATCGTCACCGTAATGCGGATTTGGGCGATCTAAAGTAAAGTCGAAACGGATTACTCGCTCGACTGATTGGAACCAATTTTCATAGTTTGTCTCATATGCGAGCGGAGTGAGAATCCAATCGAAGTGGGATTCAGTCTTCATGAGCTCACTAAAAGCGCGTATGAACGTCTGCTCACGGACTACATTAGATATTAATTGAAACTAATTTTTCCATCCTTCGAAAGGAAGAACGGCACGGTAACACCCGTAGGAGCTTGCCCCTCAACAAAATCTCCTTTTTCTGAATCGAACGCGAGAGTGTTCACTTCATCCTCACGCACAAATCCAATCTTCCCGAAGTACCCCAAATTAGATTCTTCAAGAATTCTAGTGAGAATCCATCGCCTCCGATAGAGATCTTTAGTCAACCCGGGCGTCCAGGATTGCTCAACTGCCTGTGCGATCGTATCCGGGGCAAACAGTCCAGCGAAAGTAACCTCAGCAACGCCAATGGTGTGCTCGGTCAAACGCGCAGAATCGTCTGAGTTCGTATTCGGAAAACCTTCGGAAGCCATGTCGAGGTGCGCCCTTTCCTGGTATGAGATATGCCGAGCATCCTACGTTTTTTCCGGTCGTTTCAGCGACAGCTCTTATGTAGCGTGTTTCGGATCACCGGCTTGCCCTCACACCTCGACCGCCGGGACAACGACACGAGCGCAATGAACCGAGGTTGCCCTTGGGGCAGACGCAACAGAGGACGAAACCCCCTGACTCGGCTTCACGATCGCTAGTCCACCTTGCTCATCGCTTCGTCTCTATGATTGCTCGGCCATACGGCGGCAGGCTGGGCCTGTTTGGGGTGTGATTGGTGGGGATGGGTGCGAGGTGGTGGAGTCCGGGGAGGCTATAGGCGGTCAGTGCGAGGCGGGTGCGCCAGGCTTTGTGCTTGAACGCCCAGATCCAGTGTCCGGTCATCCAGATTCCGAGGCCGGCGCCGAGGATTGCATAGGCGGTCGGTGTGCTGCCGGTGAAACCGATGCGGAGCAGTCCTTCGAAGACTGCGATCGCGCCCGCGAGTCGGGCGATGATCGATCCGAATCCCCAGATCAAGAGTGCTGCTACGGCGATGATCGCGGCGATAGCCATGCGGTTGTCCCTCCTTCTCGTGGGTGATTCATGAAAGTTGTTGTCGGCGAGTGTGCCGTGCGAGTCCGACAGAGATTGCAGTGTCGACGGGGTCAAAACAGGGCGTTTTGGGTTTGGGCTGCGGCGCTGTCGGTGCGTTTCTCGTAGGCGGCTGCGAGGGTTTGCGCGGTGGTGGGGCTGCATCCCATTTCGGCGCCGACGTCTTCCCAGCTGGCTCCGTGATGGTGGTGTAGCTGCCAGGCGTCGTGTTCGTCATCGCTCATGGTGATCCCTTCTCTTCGGTGGGTGTGTTGAGTTCTCTTCGGTGGGTGTGTTGAGTTCTCGGCGGAGGCGTAGGGCTAGGACGTAGTGGTAGACCGCGAATCCGAGGAGGCTTGTTCCGGCGATGAGGGAAACGGTTGTTCCTAAGCTGAGGAAGATGATGCCTACGGCGAGGCTGATCAGCGCGACAACGGTGTGCGCTTTCCAGCCGGGTTTGCTGGTGTCTTTTTCGGTCGTCATGGTCGATTCTCTCTGTCGGTTGGGGCTTTTCGGAGTCTGGCGGCTTTGGTGAAGCTGTAGACGGAGGCGGTGAGGACGATGATTCCGGCGGTGATCATGTGTTTGGTGCCGATGGTGAAGTCCAGGGCGGCGACGGCGAGGGCGAGGACACCGAAGATGCTGTGTTTCAACACTCTTGGCTTGTTTGTCATGCTCGGCCTTCGCGGATGGCGGCGAGGCGTTGGGAAGCTGCGCGGCGTTCGCGGCCGATGCTGAGCAGGTGTTCGAACAGTTGGTCTTCGGGGAGCTCTTCCGCGGCTTGGGCGAGGGATCGTGCTGCTTCGCGGAATCCGCGGCGGTATGCCTGGGTGAGGACTGCGCCGATGTTGTGCTCGAGTTCAGCGGACGGGACGCCGATGGTGGTGATGTCGGTGAGCGCTTTGGTGAGCTGTTTCCCGAGGTGCCCGCTGGTGCGGCCTTCCTGCTGCAAGGTGGTGAAGACGTGGGCACTGTTGTGGGGTTTGCCGGCCAGAGCGAGTTCGGAGATGGCGGTGAACAGTGCCGCGTTCACGGGCCGGTAGAAGTCTGCGCTGGTCAGAGCTGCGACGGCACGTTTCGCGCTCTCGGCGGATGCCCAGAGCAGCGAGCACAGGAGTTGAGCTTCGACATCGAGGGCGGTGCTGTACTCGTCTATCTCGTCGCTTTCGCTGGTGAGGTCGTCGAAGTCGGGGACGGTGGCCAGTGAGAGTGTCACGTCGGGATCCTTGCTGTCGCCGGTGGGCATGGGAGGTCAGGGTCGCGGTGAGGTGAGTTGCCGGTGGCTGCGCAGGATCTCGGCGGCTGCGCGGAGGTTGCGGGCTGCGTCCTCAAGGTGGGTTGCGATGTCCTGGTCATGGCCGGCAACAACTTCGGCGGTGTCCGTGTCGGGTGCGGTGTAGAGGGTGTGCAGTTCTTCGCGTGCGTCGCTGATTCTGGCGAGGGAGTCGTCGAGGGCGGCGAGCATGGTGCGCAGTTTGCGGTCGACGGATACGCTGGCGCGGCGGAGCTCGGCGTCGAGTGCGCGGTCGACGAAGTCTGCGTCGGGGGTGAAGGTGAATGCTGCGGCGGTCATGGTGTCCTCGTTTCGCTGGTGACGGTTGCCGGTCAGGCGGCCGTGGTGAGTTTCTTGATTTCGTCGGGGCGGAATCCGCTCCAGTGGTTTTCCCCTGCGACGACGACGGGGGCTTGCAGGTATCCCAGGCTCATGACGTAATCGCGGGCCTGCGCGTTTTCGGTGATGTCGATGACGTCGTATTCGATTCCCACTTTGTCGAGTGCACGGTAAGTGGCATTGCATTGCACACATGCAGGCTTGGTGTATACGGTGATCGCCATTCCCCCTCGTCAGTGATTCTTTATTGATTTCATTCTATCGAACAATGCAATATAAACCAATACTCTAACGGGTATTTCTTCGATTAGTTTCCGCTTTCGTTAATGACATCTTCAATCATTCCAAGATTCATTCACTAACACTCGGCCATGACATATACAGCTAGTTTTGCGCGGTCTACCTGCACTTTCTACACCTTCCCCCGATATGTGCCGATATTCTGGTCTCGGCGGGAGCGGGCCAAGGTGAGCGGAGAAAAAATATCGTAGCGCCGTTGTTCGAGCGTGCGAGTGGCGCGTGTGCATATTATTTTCGGCGCGGCCTTGATGCGCGAGTGTCGGGATAGAAGAATGTTCACACCGGGGCGGGTCAGTTCCTTTTCCTTGCGCTTTTATCGTGGTTCGTGGCCGGCGGCCGGGTGCTTTCTCGAGTGCCTGTAGTGGTGTCCGCATTCCGCCCTTCCGGTCCGCCGGTGGCTCTTACCGCCGGCCAGGGATTGATAGTGCGGGGCGGAAGGGCGGACGATCCCCAACCCCTTTCGGGCCGGGGATCGCCGCTTCATTGGGTCAGTCGATCGCGACCTCGTCGAATGTGAGCTGTCCGGTGATGATTTCCTCGACGGCGGCGAGGGTGTAGCCCTGTTCCATCAGGAAACTGAGGTACTGGTCGGCGTTCTTGGGCCCCGATCGCCATGCGTCTTTGACCATGCGGGACTCTTGCGCGGCGATCACCAGCGCGAGAAGCAGCACCTGAGCGCGAGCCTCGCACACCTTCGCCACTTGCTCGGCCAGTTCTTTCCCTGGGTAGTAGCCCTTGAATCCGAGCAGCTCACCGAGCGATTCCGCTGCCTTGTACTCCGAGATCAGTCCGGGATCGCGGGCGAGGGTGGCCGCAACGTAGGCCGCCGCCGTTTTCGGCGGGGTCTTGCGGGCGAGCAAGGTCGTGCGCAGAAACTCGCGTCGGACGGTGGTCGCGGCCTCTGCCTGCTTGTTCAGCTCGCGGACTCGTCGCCGTTCCTGCTTGTCCTTCGCTTCCTGCTCGCGCACTGCCCGAGCTGCTTCGGCGGGGTCGTTTCCGCTGCCATCTGCGGCGGCGGGAACGGCGTCGATGATCGGGTGCGGTTCGAGTCCTGCGCCTTGTTGGTCGGTGCACCAGTATTCCGGGAGGTATTCGGGCCGGTAGTCGACGGTGTTGGCGTGCCGTAGCCCTTCGTCGGGTACGGCGGAATCGTCGTCCTCGGTGTCCCAATCGACATCGTCGTAATCGACGCGCTCACCGGTGGCTTTGTCGAAAAATGCGTCTTCCTGCCCCAGGAACACCGCCCAGAACTGCGGGGCTGCGTCGATCATGTCCGGGGTGACCTCGTCGCCGTCTGTGGTGACCAGGTCGGACGGGGACGGCACCTCCTCCCCGAAACTGACGTGATCGTGCGGAAGGATCGTAAATCCCTTCTCCGCGAACGGGGCTGCGGCTGCGGCGTATGCCTCCCGTTCTTCGCGCAACCCGCGTAGTCGCTCCGCTACGTGGTCGAAGTCGTAAGACCTGGTGGTCAGGAGCTTTTCGACGGCTTCGGTGTCTCCGGCTTCCTCGAACTCGGCCACTACTGCCGCGTGTGCGAGGTCGAGCTGTCCGGAGTCGAGGGCTGCGCGGGCCGCCTCGGCTTTTCCCACCGCTGCTTGGGCTTTCACGTCCTTTTTGTCCATCGCGAGGGTCTTCGACACCTTCGTGATGGATGCGCCGAATTCGAGCATCTGCGCGACACCTCGGGTGTGCTGAGCTGCGGTCAACCCTTCGCGGTGCCGGTTGGCGGTGATCTGCTTGCCGATCCGGTCGACGGCGCGGGCCTTGTCACTACCTTCGGTGTCGGGGTAGATCACGACGGGGATGCTGGTCAGGCCGGTTTCGCGGGCGGCGAGGGTGCGGCGTTGGCCGTCGCGGACGACGATCGTTCCGTCTGCGGTCCGGACGGCGCTGATCGCTTCGAGTACTCCGTTTTCGCGGATGGATTCGACGAAGTCGGGCGTCTGCGCCAGATCGACGCTGTCGCGGACGTTCTCGCCGATGTCGAGGGCGTCGGGGTGCAGCTGCGCGACCTCGAGTGCTGCGGGGGCGGTGTGTGTTGCGGTCATGGTGTTGCCTCTCGTAGATTTCGGGACACGACACCGGGCAGATATCAGCTGCCCGGTGTTGTGTTGTTTCCGTAGGGTTTTCGGTCTCAAGCGGTGGCCGGTTCCAAGATCACTTGATCGGCCGTGGGGTGACGGTCTCGGCAGCTATCGGCCTCGATGTGTGCGTCCATCAGGTCGGAGGCGTGGCCGTGGTAGTCGAGCGCGATGAGCAGCTCCACGAACACGTCGATTTCCGAGCAGCAGTTGTGCTCGACGACGCTGTCGAGATATTCGGCTGTCTCGAACAACTTCGCCCAGGCATCTGCTTTCTCGCAGATGTTGTGCAGGTCGTAGTCGTACATGGTTTTCCCTTTCGGTTGGGTTGGTGTCCTCGGTCATGCGGCGAGCAGTGCGGAGGCGTCTGTGAGGGCGTTCTCGGCGTTGGTGAGGTGGCCGCTTCGGACGCGGCCGTGTGGGAGGCACTTCGCGTGTGCGAGTTCCGCTGCGGCCCAGGTCGCCAGGCGACGAACCTGCTCGTTGCGCTCTTCGGCGCTCAATTGGCGGGGTGTGGTTTCCTCGAGGTTGATGATTGCGGTGCTCATGTCGGTGTTCCTTTGCTGGTAACTGGTGGTCGGCTAGTTGGTGGGGGTGGCGGCGGCGGCGATGTCCTCCTCGGGGTGTCCGGCGGCGCGGGCTGCGGCGAAGGCGTCGACCAGGGCGGTGATGTCGGTGAACCCTTCGCGGTTGGGGTCGAACATCGCTGCATCGAGGGCTGCGGTTGCCGAGGTAACTGCGGCCAGTGCGGGTGCGAGGGTGGGGGTCTCGGTGCTCATCGGTTGGTTTTCCTTTGCTCGAGGTTGGTGGGTGGTTGTCGCTACTCGGCGTTGACGCACTGTGCGGCGTCGTTGTGCATGCGAGGGCAGGAGTAGTCACCGCACCCGCAAGTCAGTCCGGCGTAGTGGCTGGTTGCTGCGTTGTAGTCGTCGCTCATCGGTGACCTTTCGTTCGCGACTGGGGACCAATCCCGTTCCCCGCCAATTTTTTTCGCCTTCTGGCATAGGAGAGTTGGACCGGCATGAGGGGGCCGGAGTGCAACTGGTGAGCGGAAGAGTTTTTCTGCGAGCCTGCGAGTGCGGGTTGAAAAAGTCTTTCGAGCCGAAGGCCGGAGCGAAGCGGAGTCAGCGGTTGCGCGCAGGTCACCGCCGGTCAGAATCGGAAGGCCAGAAGGAGAAACAAATAAGACGCTTTTCCGGAACGGAGCGCAGCGGAGTTCTCTTCGGGGGACACCGCAGGTGGCCGGGCCGCCGGGCAGGCGGATGGAGTAGGCAGTCCGACCGACCGGGTTGAGTGCCAGAAATTCACTCACAGGGAAAGAAAGCGGCAAGCGGCCCGTTTCCGTGTGCACATTCCCGGCCTGCAACCACCATTTCACCTAGTCATAAAGTGCGAGCGGCGCAAATGCCGGACTTCCGGTCCCTCGACCACGTGACCGAGGTCATCTTGTCGCAAATGTTCGGTTACTCGATTCTGCGATACCGTCAGTTACATCAAAGTGGGTTGCGGCCGATGCAGCCTTCGCGTCACAGGAGGTTTCCATGTCCCGTTCACGTATGGCCGTAGCTACGCTGCTGGTCCCGGTCGCAGCCGGCGCTGCCGCCCTCCTCGGCGCGGGTGCCGCATCTGCCGCAACCCCGTACTCCGGCAACGGGTATGTCGGCATTCGATTCGATCCGAACGAAACTCAATTCATTGCCGACACCAATGCCGCGGATTTCCTCGAGGTTGTTCCGAACGAATACTGGAGCATCGCCCTCGGCGAAGGCTCGATCTACAAGGGCGACGGCCAGTACGTCTACGCCAGCATCGATCAGTTGGTCGAGGAAACAGCGTCCCACCGAGGCGAGATCTCCTTCTCGCTCACCGATCCTGCGATCTGGAACAACAACATCTACATCCTCCAGAACTGGTGACCTAGGTCGAGTTCGTACGCGTAGGGCCGGTGAGCGCATAACTCACCGGCCCTTTTCGCGTGTCCGTAATTGCCCCGTTCAAGTGGTGGCCGGCACTTCCGCGATGGCGTCCGCGGTCACGAGCATGTCGATCTCTACGAGGTTAGTTCCGCCGGCATCGGTGACTCGCACGGTTACCCCGGCCAACCATTGCCCGTCGTGCATCCTTGCCCAGAATTTGAGAATGCCGTCGAGGTATCCGGACATGTAGAGCGCGGACGTTTTCACCCGCATGCTTACGTGATCGGCGCGTGAGGCTCCCCCGCGGCCGAGCGGGAGCGCACGGCCGATGTCGACTTTCACTGCCCGCGGCAGGTCGAATGTCCTGATCACGGGGTGAGCGGGCCATCGTTCGGACCAGTGGTCGGTGTTGATCACTGCGCCGCCCTCAATGGCGATACCCCGGCGGCGAGGGCGTCGTCGACGGAGGCCCAGCGGAGTTGTCCGGTGTCGTCGCGGACCTCCATGCGTCCGGTGCGTTGCTGGAATCCTCTGCCGGCGGCCGCGACGTCGAGCTGGACCCCTGTCACTCGCCCTCTCCCCGCGGATAGTCCTGAGTATCCGGAAACTCGGGACGAGATCCGCAGATCCGGACCGTCCCATTGCCCCTCAGTGACTATGAGCAGTGATCCCTTACTTCTCACACGTGCAGCGACCGCTCGCCCACGAGAGGGCGTCACACCACCTCCGGCGAGACCCAGGACAACTACGTCGAAGCCCTCCAGCAAAATTGCGGCGCAGTCGATTGCGGCGTCCTTTGGCTGAGGGATGAGGGCGAGCTTCGCTAGATTTCCACCTTGCTCGTGGAAGGAGAGGAGTCCGAGGCCGGGCATTCCGATTATGGCGACGTGTCCGCCGGCGGCGGTGACGGTGGCGAGCAGGCCGATGAGGACTGATGCTGCGCCGTCGACGCTGACGACGGTTCCGCGTGCCAGTCCCCCGCGTGGGAGTAGGTCACCGATCGGAGTAGGGACGGGAAGCATCCGGAGGGTCGATTGCGCGGTGGCGACAATCGGAGCCGGCTCGCGCTCGCCTACGGATTTGAGCATCACCGACGGCGTAGCGGGTTCGGTGACGTCGGAGCGGGCAGGGATCGAGGCTATCTTGCGGCGTAACTGTTCGAGCTTTTCCGCCTTGGTCAGCACTGTCGTTACTGATGAGTGGGGCTGTTGGTTCATCGTCGCCCCGCTTTCCTGGATCCGCGCGTACTTCCCGCACACCCAGGGTACTCGAACACAAGTTCGATTAGAACCGTATCGAAAGAGGCCCTGATCGCTACTGTCGGGCCACCGGCTCGAGCAATCTCGGATCGTTGTTTCTCGGAGAGTTCACAGCGGTGGAGACTTCGTACGGTTCGAGATGCGGCTCCGGAACGGAGTTGATCATGGCCTGAACCTCACCTTGTCGGTGAGGTTCGGGTCGCGCCAGTGCTCCCAGAACGATTCGGGCAAGATCAGCGGGGATCTGTCGTGTATGTGTCCCGTGGCATCGGTGGCCGGCCGGGTGAGGACTGCGCAGGTCCATATCCATTTGTCGGATCATCTTCGGGCAGTTCGGGATCGGGCCACAACTCGTAGAGTCCGGCCATTGCGATCAGGTCAAGCTGACGGTGCGGAGCTGGCGCTGGGGTTCGGCGGCGGGTTCGTCGCGTGGGGGTCGTTCGAGGATCACACGGACGGGTTATGTGGGGGCGACGTTGTAGGACGGCGGGAGCTCGTCGCCGACGGTTTGCATGGTGAATCGCTCCGGAGAGTCGGGGTGATTCACCTCGAAATATATTCAGTCCATTTGCAGAAGAAAGTTCGCATCGTTGAGCTCAAAGCGATTGATTTGAAGAAGTCTAAGACAAAGGACCTGTCATTGCAGGCAGGAGAGGCGTGAACGCGGAGTCAAGCGACTCTGCGATCGCTAGCGGCATATAGTTGTTCTGATCGACATCCAGATCAAACGTCCCGGTCTGACGGCCTTCGCGGTCTGAGCTTGATAGTGCCCACTCCACGGTCAATGATTGGGTTTCGATTGACTGCGGTAGCACCGTGAAAGCCGGCGACGTCAGGCGGTGGTCCGCTTGAAGATTCCCCACCCTCCATTCCAAGATGAGCCGACTATCTTCGCACGACAGGTGGAACTGGAGGTTCTGCAATGCTTCGAACTTGGCCAAAGGATCTGGAAAATGTGGAGCGAAGTCGATGTTCTGCCAGACTGGTGGGCTAGGGAGTGAATACTCCCCACCAACGTGACCGTCAAAGACTTCGACCAGATCTGACGGGAACGAAAGCCTCATTAGAACGGAACTCAAAGCATGGCCCGACGTGTTCTGAACCATCACACGCAGCTTGTTCCCTGAGCTTTCAACTAATGCCTGACGTGCGGCGAAGGGCAAAATACGTTCAACGTCAGTCATATATTTGTCGACCTGTGAGTCGAAATTTCGGCGTTTTCTGTCCCATACGCCGGTGTCACGATTCATCGCGCTTTGAAATGGTGTCGGATCCGGTACGGTCTGCTCGATCGAAGCACGTCGGGCCTCAACCCACTGTGCGATCTTCTTCGGAGAGTCATCGATAATGAACAATGGTTCAGGACATTGGGGCCGAACAACAATGTCGGAAATTTCGAGGGTTCGTTGGCCTGCGAGCAGTCGTTCCTCAAGTAGCCGAATGTCCTCGGGGCCTGCGTATTCGGTGCGCCCTGCGCGACGAACGAAGATGGTGCCGGCGTGGAACTTTTCGTAATTCTTACGAAGCGTGTGCATAGAGTCACCTGGACGAGGCGCATCGACGGTGACGACGAGGACAGCCTTTCCATCGATCTCGACGAAGGCGAGAGTCCATCGAACCGCTCCCCCAATGTAGGTCTTGAGCTTCTGACCAAGAAGTGCGCCGTCCGTTGCCGCGACACCGATTAACCCGTGATCATGCTCTGCTCCGACGACTAGGTAGGCAGTGCCCTCGCAGGTTTTGTTGGCGTCGATGATCGTTCGGTTCGCGAACCCAAGAACGGCTTTGGCGATGGCGAATAGTGCCTCGCTGGTAGTCAGGTCGTGGCTGCTCTTCCATTCCAGCCATCTGCTCTCGTCGTTTTTGTTGGCCGCTAGAACTGCCCTGACCAGCTGTTCAAGTTCGTCGTCGGATCGGAAGGCACGGTCAGTGGCGATGTTCAGGGTCACGGTGACATTTTGGCATGTCTTGTCCTGCAAATCAGGGTGTTTTGTTATGGCAAGACATGCATGTCGGCGACGAGTGAAAACTGAACGGATGTCGTCGGACGAAAATTAACCATCTTGTGTGAGTATTGTGGGAGGCTGATCTGCCCCGGCCGTGATGTCGCTGAGGCAGCCCGATTTTGCGTGAGCTGCCGAAACAGTGTTTTGACCCTTCATGAGCTTGTGGACACAGATCGTGAGCCCAACGAGTTCATGTTTCCTCGCCTGTAGGGTCATGGTGTGCCAGAATCCTTCGTTCATCTTCATAATCACACCGAGTACTCGATGCTCGACGGTGCGGCCAAGGTCGGCGCCATGTTCGAGGAGGTTGCTCGACTAGGCATGTCCGCTGTCGGCATGACCGATCACGGAAACATGTACGGCGCCAGCCAGTTCTACAACGAGGCGAAGAAAGCCGGCATCAAGCCGATCATCGGTATCGAGGCGTACATCGCGCCGGAATCCCGCTTCAACACCAAGCGCGTGAAGTGGGGCAATCCGGGTCAGAAGGGGGACGACGTCTCCGGCGGCGGCGCGTACACCCATCTGACGATGGTGGCCGAGAACGCGACGGGTCTGCGTAACCTGTTCAAGCTTTCGTCGCTCGCATCGATCGAAGGCCAATTCGGCAAGTACGCACGCATGGACGAAGAGATCATCGCCCAGCATGCCGAGGGCATCATCGCGGCCAGCGGCTGCCCTTCGGGTGAGGTGCAGACGCGTCTTCGTCTCGGCCACGATCGCGAGGCTCTCGAAGCGGCGGCCAAGTGGCAGGAGATCTTCGGCAAGGAAAACTATTTTATCGAGCTGATGGATCATGGAATATCGATCGAAAAGCGCGTGCGAGGTGGGCTGCTTGATATCTCCAGAGAGCTTGAGATCCCGCCGTTGGCGACCAACGACTGCCACTACGTGCACGACTCAGACGCGACGAATCATGCGGCGCTGCTGTGCATTCAGACCGGCAAGATGTTGTCGGACCCAAGCAGGCTTAAGCTGGACGGCTCCGGCTATTATCTCAAGTCCGCTGCCGAGATGCGCGCCATCTGGGACAACGAAGTACCGGGGGCGTGCGACAACACCGTTGCCATCGGCGAGCGTGTGCAGTCGTACGAGGACGTGTGGGCGTTCCACGACCGCATGCCGATCTTCCCGGTCCCGGAGGGTCATACACAGCAGACCTTCCTGCGTGCCGAGGTGATGCGCGGACTCGATCGCCGCTTCCCGAGCGGACCTCCGCAGGAGTACCTCGCCCGCGCCGACTACGAGATCGGCGTCATCAACGAAATGGGCTTCCCGGCCTACTTCCTGGTGGTCGGCGACCTGATCAACCACGCCAAGGACGTCGGCATCCGCGTCGGGCCCGGCCGTGGATCGGCAGCCGGTTCGTTGGTGGCCTACGCGATGGGGATCACCAACATCGACCCCATCCCGTACGGGTTGCTGTTCGAGCGATTCCTCAACCCCGAGCGCGTGTCCATGCCCGATATCGATATCGACTTCGATGATCGCCGTCGCGGCGAGATGGTTCGATACGCGACGGACAAGTGGGGCAACGACAAGGTCGCCCAGGTCATCACCTTCGGCACCATCAAGACCAAGGCTGCCATCAAGGACTCGGCTCGCGTCCAGTTCGGCAAGCCGGGCTACGCCATCGCCGATCAGATCACCAAGGCGCTCCCGCCGCCCATCATGGCCAAGGACATCTCGGTCTCCGGTATCACCGACCCGAAGCACGAGCGGTACAAGGAGGCCGCCGAGGTTCGAGCGCTCATCGACTCCAGCCCGGACGTCGCGAAGATCTACAAGACCGCGGTGGGTCTGGAAGGGCTGATCCGTAACGCCGGTGTGCACGCCTGCGCGGTCATCATGTCGTCCGAACCGCTCACCGACGCAATCCCGGTCTGGAAGCGCGCCCAGGACGGCGCCATCATCACCGGTTGGGACTACCCATCGTGTGAAGCCATCGGTCTGCTCAAGATGGACTTCCTCGGTCTGCGAAACCTCACGGTTATCGGCGACACGCTCGAGAACATCAAAGCCAACCGCGGCATCGATCTGGACCTCGACACGTTGCCGATGGACGATGCGGCAACATACGAACTGCTCGCCCGCGGCGACACTCTCGGTGTGTTCCAGCTCGACGGCGGCGGTATGCGCGAGTTGCTGAAACTGATGCAGCCCACCGGATTCGGCGACATCGTTGCCGCATTGGCGCTGTATCGACCGGGGCCGATGGGTGTGGACGCCCACATCTCGTACGCCAAGCGCAAGAACGCCTTGGAAGACGTCAAGCCGATTCACCCCGAGTTGGAGGAGCCGCTCGCGGAGATCCTCTCGGAAACGTACGGCCTGATCATCTACCAGGAGCAGATCATGCAACTGGCGCAGAAGGTGGCCGGTTACACCCTGGGTCAGGCCGACTTGCTGCGTCGTGCCATGGGTAAGAAGAAGCTGTCCGAGCTGGAAAAGGCCTACGCCGGCTTCCGGCAGGGCATGTTGGACAACAACTTCAGCGAAGCGGCCATCAAGGCGCTGTGGGACACGGTCCTTCCCTTCGCCGGGTACGCGTTCAACAAGTCGCACTCCGCCGGCTACGGACTCGTGTCGTACTGGACTGCGTACCTCAAGGCGAACTACCCGGCCGAGTACATGGCAGGTCTGCTGACCTCCGTCGGTGACGACAAGGACAAGTCCGCGATCTATCTCGCCGACTGCCGCAAGTTGGGCATCACCGTTCTCCCGCCGGACGTCAACGAGTCACGCGTCGACTTCGCGACCGTCGGCGACGACATCCGTTTCGGTATGGGGTCGGTGCGCAACGTCGGCGCCAACGTCGTTGCCTCGATCATCAAGGCGCGCACCGAGAAATCGAAGTTCACCGATTTCTCCGACTATCTCGGCAAGATCGACGCGATGGCATGCAACAAGAAGGTCACCGAATCTCTCATCAAGGCCGGTGCCTTCGACTCGTTGGGTCACCCGCGCAAGGGCCTGATGTTGGTTCATGCCGACGCCATCGATTCCGTGATGAGCACCAAGAAGGCAGAGGCGATCGGACAGTTCGACCTCTTCGGCGGTGCCGAGGCGGACGAGTCGATCACCTCGGTGTTCGACGTCAAGATTCCTGACGAAGAGTGGGACTCCAAGCATCGCCTGGCACTCGAACGAGAAATGTTGGGGCTGTATGTCTCCGGCCATCCGCTCAACGGAGTCGAGCACATTCTTCGCCAGCAGTCCGACACGTCCATCGCTGCGATACTCGAAGGCGGCGTTCAGGACGGTGCCCAGGTAACTCTCGGCGGAATCATTGCCTCGGTGGACCGTCGGGTCAACAAGAACGGTCTGACCTGGTGCATTGTGCAGCTCGAAGACCTCGTGGGTGGAATCGAGGTGCTGTTCTTCCCGCAGGCCTACGCCGTGTACGGGATGGACATCGCCGAGGATGCCATCGTGT
The DNA here is from genome assembly GCF_009707305.1 of Rhodococcus sp. AQ5-07. Lineage (NCBI taxonomy): Bacteria > Bacillati > Actinomycetota > Actinomycetes > Mycobacteriales > Nocardiaceae > Rhodococcus > Rhodococcus sp. AQ5-07. Next base: position 38,927 of record NZ_CP046102.1, read on the forward strand.
TGGTCAAGGCTCGCGTTTCGATCCGAGACGATCGGATGTCGCTGATCGGCAACGACCTTGCGGTGCCTGATATTTCGGCGATCGGGGTCGCACGCCCTTTGACCGTGTCGTTGCCTGTCCGTCAGTGCACCAAGGACAAGCTCAGTGCTCTCAAGCAGGTGCTGACCAGACATCCGGGAACGTCCGACGTCCATGTCCGGCTGATCGGCGGAACCGAGATCAGCTTGTGGAAGGTCGACGACGTCCTTCGGGTCGAACCGTCCTCGGCGCTGATGGGCGACCTGAAGGCGCTACTCGGACCTGGCTGCCTTGCCGGTTGAACTCCATGAACTTACTGGGCAATGACTTGATGAATAGCTGCTGCTCACTCGGCTCCTCTTTGTGTAAGTGATGGGTGTGGGAGGGAGCGTGTTCGGGGCCGCGTCCTATGCTCGAACGGTCTATCCCGGAGGAGGACCTCATCGCAGGGGGGAGAAGGAGTTCGCCTTCCGGGGCGGACCACCGCAGGTGCTCCGGTGCGACAATGGGCCCGAGTTCATCTCCGAGGCTTGAGGACGTTTTGCGAGGAATCAAGTCGGTGTCGGTTCGGTTCGCCTGGTTAGCTGTAGAACGGGTACATCTAGTCGTTCGACAACCTTGTCTATGATGAATGCTCTTAAACAGGAACGAATTCAACAGTGTCCTCGTGGTCATCGAGGATGGGAAGGAGGATATGCAACACCAGGCACCGTCCTTCATAGCTGGAGTACCAAACTCCACATGAGTACGCTGCCAGCTTGTATTCACACGCGTTGATTCTTCTGCTGCCGAGTGGCTCAACAACGGTGCCCTACCAGGCTGTTAGGTATCTATACACTCGATTCTAAGCTCGCGCAGGCGAGTCTTGTACAGCTCGATGTTGCCGAGCTTGATGTCCTCGTAGCCGCGAACCACGTCCGGCAGTGCCGCGATCTCGACGGCGCGATCGTATCCGTCGGTTGCGAGCGTACGAGAGAGATCAGCGATCATGGCCTCGTACTCGGCGAGCAGTTCACGCTCGACCTTGCGGACGTGCATGTAGCCGAAGGGATCGAGCTTGGTACCGCGCAGCTTCTTGCCCTTGGCCAGAACCTTCAGTGCAACATGCGACTTGGGCCCGAGGCCGATCTTCTTCTTGCGGCCCATCACTCGGAGGATCGGGGGGTGGAGCTTGTAGGTCAGGTTCTCCCCGGCCGGCACCTGCGACTTGACGTCTTCGATGAAGGCAGGATCGACCAGCATGCGAGCAACTTCGTACTCGTCCTTGTACGCGGTGAACTTGAACAGGCCGCGGGCGACCGCTTCACTGAAATCGGTCCGCTCGGTTGCGGCACGTTCAGCAGTCCAGACTGCCTGAACCTGATCGATGTAGCGCTGGGCGATCTTGACGGACTGGAACTCGATGAGCTGTGCCGCACGCAGTTCGACCAGTCGCAGGGTTTCACCGGTGAAGGTGGTTCCGGCGAACATGTGAGCCGGTGCGACAACGGGTTCGCGGACGGACTTGGCCGGCGTGGTGACGGCCGAGAACGCTGCAGTGTCGGCAATTGCTGCACGGCCCCAACGGAATGCCGCGATGTTCGCGTCCACGGCAACGCCGTTGATGCCGATCGCTTCTTCGATGGCCTCGGCCGGCAGACGAAGTCCACCGCTCTGGTAGGCAGCACCGATCAGCAGGAAGTTGGCGGCTGCGGTGTTACCGAACAACTCCTGTGCCGCGGCGAGTGCGTCGAACGAGCGCAGGGTGCGCGACACCTTGTCGAGACGGGCGAGGAGCGACGTCTCCTCGGGGTAGCGAACAGCCTTGTCGTAGACCATGTCTCCGGTCGGCGTCTGCGACGTCGATGCGATGGAGACCGTCTTCTCGGCGTTGCCGTAGTCGAGGTTCTTGTTGTCCGTCGCGGTCAGCAGGTCGAAGGCGACGATGCAATCCGCGCTGCCCGGGGTGAGGCGGTTGGACGGCTCGAGCGCGCTGGAGCTGAAACGCAGGTGCGAGACAACCGGTCCGGCCTTCTGGCTCAGGCCGATCTGGTCAAGGCTCTCCACCTCGAGGCCGGCGCGCAGTGCCGCCGTTGCGAGCACCTGGTTGACGGTCACGATACCGGTGCCGCCGATGCCCGCGAGGAACACGTTCTGCGTGCTGGTGAGCGGTCCGAAATCGGGATCTGCGACAACGGGCGGGACGGGACGTGCGGCCTTGGGAGCCTTCTTGCCCGGCACCAGTTCGACGGTCACGAATGAGGGGCAATCGCCGTCCATGCAGGTGTAGTCCGTGTTGCAGGACGTCTGGTCGATCTTCGTCTTGCGACCGTACTCGGTGTCCACAGGCTGGACCGAGAGGCAGTTCGACTTCACACCGCAGTCACCGCAGCCCTCGCACACTGCCTCGTTGATGACGACGCGAGTGTTGCGAGTGGGCAGCGTGCCACGCTTGCGCTGGCGACGAGCGTCGGCCGCACAGTGCTGGTCGTAGATCAACACTGTGACGCCCTTGATCTCGCGAAGCTCCTTCTGAGCCTCGTCGAGGCGATCGCGGTGCCAGAGCTTGGTGCCCTTGGCCAGAGCGCGCTTGTTGTGGCGCGAAGGCTCGTCGGCGCAGATGATGATCTGCTTGACGCCCTCGGTGGTCAGCTTGTGGCTGAGTTGAGCAACGGAGAGGGCACCTTCTGCGTCCTGTGCACCGGTCATCGCCACTACTTCGTTGTAGAGCAACTTGTAGGTGATGTTCACGCCTGCGGCGATGCACGCCTGGACAGCCAACTGACCGGAGTGGAAGAAGGTGCCGTCGCCGATGTTCTGGAACAGGTGAGGCACGTCGGTGAACGGTGCCTGCCCGATCCACTGGCTGCCCTCGCCGCCCATCTGCGTCAGGCGCCTGGACAGCCAACTGACCGGAGTGGAAGAAGGTGCCGTCGCCGATGTTCTGGAACAGGTGAGGCACGTCGGTGAACGGTGCCTGCCCGATCCACTGGCTGCCCTCGCCGCCCATCTGCGTCAGGCCGGTGACAGCGCTGTCCTCACGGCCGGACATGGTGACGAGTGTGTGGCAACCGATTCCGCCGCCGCCGATTGAACCCTCGGGGATAGCGGTGGAACGGTTGTGGGGGCACCCACTGCAGAAGTACGCGGTTCGCTTGGCGGAGAGCACGTTCAGTGACAGCGGTGCAGGGAGGGTGCGCTTGAGCTCGACGTGCGGCTTCAGTACGCGCCGCAACGGGGCGAGCAACCGGCCTGCGGTCAGTTCACCACTGGCAGGCATGAGCAGACGGCCCTGTCCGTCACGCTTGCCGATGATGCGAGGAGCATCGTCGGTGCCGTACAGGACTTCCCGGATCTGAGCTTCGATGAACGCGGTCTTGTCCTCGACCACGACGATCTGCTCGAGACCTTCGGCGAACTCCCTGATCTTCTCGCCAACGACGGGGTAGCACATTCCGATGCGAAGGAGACGGATCCCGGCGCGGTGCAGCGCCGCATCATCGACGCCGAGGTCTGCCAGAGCTTGGCGGACGGAGTCGAAAGTTGTACCGGTGGCGGCGATACCGATCTTCGCACCCGAGGGGTTGACCTCGATCACATCGAGATTGTTGGCAGTTCCGTACGCGTGAACAAGATCCCATCGCGGGCCGTACAGATCGGCCTCGGCAATGACACTGTCCGGCGGCGCAGCCATCTGACGCTGCTTGTAGACGAAGGGCTTGCCCTCGAACTGCACTTCCGGAACCACGATGTCGAAGTCCGCGATGCTGCCGTCGATCGTCCAGGCACCGTCGGCGACGTCGGCGACGATCTTCAGCGCTACGACGCAACCGGACACCCGCGAGAGTGCAACGGCGTGCATACCCATCGTGATGATCTCTTCGGCATTGCGTGGGAAGAGAACCGGCACACCCATCGCGGCAAGCGAGCGCTCGCTGACGGCCGGAACGGAGGAGGACTTCGACGCCGGGTCGTCGCCCACCAGCAGGACGACGCCGCCCTTGGGGTTCACGCCGTACATGTTGGCGTGGCGAATGGTGTCGGTAGCGCGGTCGACGCCGGGGCCCTTGCCGTACCAGACGCCGGTCACGCCGTCGTGGGTCGCGGTTCCGGCCGGGAGATCCGTCTGGCTTCCCCATACCGCGGTGGCAGCGAGCTCCTCGTTGAAGCCGGGGATGAAGGTGATGTCGTGTTCTGCGAGCACCTTGGGCATGCCGTGAAGCATCCTGTCGACGCCGCCCAGTGGGCTGCCCTGGTAACCGGAGACGAAGGTGGCAATGCGCTTACCTGCCCGGTTGTCGCGAACGTGCTGCTCGACGAAGCCGCGTGCAATTGCCTGAACACCGGTCAGCAACACCGGTCCCGATCCCGACCGGTACCGATCATCGAGGTCATAGGGCTTGGCCTGGGCTACGCCCGACACCAGTTCAGTCATCGTGGCTACCGTCCTTATCTGGTTACACCTGCAGTACTGATCAGCTGATATTCACCGTCGAAGGACCCCGTTCGGTGAGCCATTTGAGGGGGGGCCATGCCAGGCTTGACATTAGCGCCTGGATAGGTATCGACGCCTGCAGGGCACACCGGTTGACATACCGACCTGTTGGTACTATAAAGGTTCCTATTGTCTTCAACAATATGACGTGCCAGGGGAATATTTCGATCAGCCAAATGTAACACTAATATTTTCAATGCCGCCACATGTAAATATACGCACGGAAAACGGAAGATGAACGGATGGCACCTATTCATTGATTCTCGTGTCGAGGTGGTGATGTTGATAGAGTTAAGCGCAAGTCGATGCCGACGATCAGAACCAAAAGAGGCGATCGGGACGATCAGGACAAAAAGCGGCAATCGGGACGATCAGGACAAAAAGCGGCGATCGGGACCATTGGAGGGGCGATTCGGGACCAATGGATTGCAAATCGGGCACATCATCGACAAAGATGCGGCGACCACAAAATGACTGACGAACAAGGGGTTGCAGATGGCTGAACTTCCTGAGCTCAGATCACCCGAAGAGCTGATTAGGGATGGATATGTGTGGGTCGACGGGGCGTGTCACTGTCAAAATGTGCAATTCTCAGCACTGTTTAGCAAATCTATCATAATAACTAGATGCAATTGTGGAATCTGCTACAAGTCGGGCCATCAAGAGCTCCTCGTACACGAAAGCAGATTTGAACTCAAAAGCGGCCGTGAGTTTCTGAAAGAGTACAGATTTGGTGACTTTCGAGCAGATCATACTTTTTGTGTCGTCTGCGGCATAATGCCGTTCTATCGCCCAAAATCAAATCCCGATTCTTACAGTGTAAACGCCAGATGCATCGATCTTTCATTCGCAACCCAGACTGAATGGTGCGACTTCGATGGAAAAAATTGGCAGGCAAGCATCGACAAGGGAATGCATCGCGCAACACAGTAAGTCAAACTCGAAACGATTTCCCCGCCGCCGGTCAAGTATCAGAAATCTAGTGGACAATCTCTAGGTTGTGCGCACAGAAGCCGAAGGAGCTACACCGCTAGATGAACACACAAGTCCATTTACACGCTGACTACAAAAAAATGAATCGCATCAGCGCCGGCAACTGGGACTATGCACTGGAAAAGGGCGTACACGGAGGATGGTTCGAGCCCGTCGGGCTCGGAAAGATCAAGAGAAACTCCGACGGTCTTACTGCCTGGAACATGTCATCGTACTCGTATCTTGGTCTCGACGAGGATGAAAGAATTCTACTCGCGGCACAAGAGGCTTTGTCGAAAAGTCGAGTCCTGAATTCGTCTCTTTCGCGGGTGCGTATGACGCTGCCGCTGCTGGAATTGGCTGAATCAGAACTAGGAAATCTTTTTCAGGCTGACGTTGGGACTCTCAATTCGTGTGCAGCGGCCGTTTGGGCGACACTACCGGTGCTGGCATCGGGATTGTTGACGAACGGTGTCCCTCCTGTGATGGCTTTCGATAAAAAAGCTCATTTTTGCATGCTGTCGCTAAAAGCGGCCTGCGCCGATGAGACTGAAGTTGTCACAATTGAACACAACGACATGGAAGCCCTTGAGAGGTTGTGTCAGAAGCATAAGCGTGTGGCATACGTTTGTGATTCTGTCTATAGCACCGGCGGGACAGTTGCGCCGATGGAGCAGCTCATTGAGCTCCAAAACAAGTACGGGCTATTCCTGTATTTTGACGAAGCTCACAGTACCTCGGTAGTTGGGGTGAACGGCCGAGGATATGCTTTAAAAGCATTGGGTGAAATAAATAGCCAGACGATGATTGTCACCTCCCTGAACAAGGGTTTTGGTGCGTCAGGTGGCGCTGTGTTATTTGGTCCACAAGGCAATCTCGAAAGCCGCTATGCTGTGCAGCGCGCCAGTGGTCCAATGATGTGGTCTCAACGGATCAACACACCGGGCCTGGGTGCCATCCGTAAATCAATTGAAATTCATATGTCTGATGAGCTTCCTGAATTGCAAGCGAATCTAGCCAATAATATGGCGTACTTTGATGCGCAGATTGCGAGTAATGGCTCAGGGAATGTCGTGCCTATACGCTACATTGTGGTAGGGGATGAACGGAGCGCCATCGACGTGTCCGCCGACCTGCTCAAACTCGGATTCTATGCCGAACCAGACTTCTTCCCAATCGTGCGCAGAGGCGAAGCAGGACTTAGGATCAGAATTCGTTCAACAATGACAGCTGAATCCATCGCTGAGTTCGCCTATGCACTGTCGAGCGTAGTAAAGGATTGAAGCACGGAAAAGCCGTTGTCTTTAAAAGCGGCAGCCCGGATTTAGACCACGTAGACCACGGGCTTCAAATGTTGCAAAACCGCCATTGACACTACAGGGAGGGTGTTATGTTCGAAAGTGTAGATGATGTACTGCGGCCGATCCGTGATAAATACGTCGCGGACCGCTTTGCTTTCATCAATGGGTCCGATATGCAAGATATTGTCTCCAAGCTTGGTGCCACGCAATCAGATCTCGAGAAGCTGCGGGAGGTTAGCGACAATCTGGCTCCTGATCCGACTCTGGAGTTCCGCGAATCGAAAAATGGACGGTACTATATTGATTATGAAGCATCTGAAATAATTCGGACGGTGCAGCAACCCTTCGTACTGTCGGTTGCAGAAGACTTTAAACGGCACGACTCAGGGCAGCTCAGAAAATTCGCGGATATCGAGAACGATCTTCAAGGCAACACAGCCTTCCGTGCTCTTCTGATATTCAAGGCATACATGACCTACCAGACTGCGGTCCGCCAACGTCCATCGCTTGATTATCAGACAGCTAATTGGATTTGCACTCTCTTCAACCTGAGGGTCATAACCAGGCCAGGTCTGATTGGTGAGCCGGCACTTGAAGGTGTGCACAGCGACGGAGTAGACCATACGATGACTACGTTCCTTGGAAGTAGGAACATGGAGAAGTTGGCTGCTAAGACGCGAATCCACGATGTGAAGGAAGCAAACGGTGTTCGATGGAATGAAGCAGCGCCTGAATATCTACTAGCAGAAGTTCAGCATTCGGAATTCTTGGATACGCTCATGATTTTCGACCACGAGCGTAAACATAGCGTCTCGCCATTAATGCCAGAAGATCCATCGGATTTGGCACGTCGGGACATGCTGATTTTCTTTACGCGAAAGCCGGCAGTTGAAGGGCATATATCATTCGAGCATGACAAGAGGAATCCGCATTCCGAATACCCTCTTAATGTGAATCTTCGTTGACGGTATTCAGTAGTTAAGGGAACGAGGCTCGATGTGAGTATGCACGACCGCACCAGTAAAGTCACTGAGGGCAAGATAGTTGACAAGGTCGCCGCTGAGCGTCTGGCAGCCGAAGGGCCGGCAGTAGATCAATCAGGCTATTCGGCAGATCCGAAGATGATAGCGTTATCGCCTTTCCTCGGGACATGGCACTGCAATTCCGTTGTATACGAGGAGGGGCGCGAATCCGAGCCCGTCCACGGGCTGTTTGTCGGAAAGCTATCTCCCGTACTTGGAGGGTCGTGGTATGAGTGGGACTATACGCAAGCGCCAAACCGTTTGCACCCAAATGGTCAAAAATGTCGATATATCTTTGGGTGGTCGCCGGCCCTCGGAAAGTTCACATCGATATATTTCGACGATAGAGGGAATCATTTAGTTGCGCACACGCCCGAGTCTGACTGGGTGGATGGGCACTTGCAATTCTTAGGTGAGACAGTACTTCCAGGGGAAGGTCTGGTGCAGTTTGTGGATGACTTTACTAGCGCGGGACCGGGTCGACTGCACAACACGGTGTGGATCACGCGTGACGGTGAAAAACGATTGCATGCGACACTAGATTTTCGAGATATTGGTCCTGCAGCATCGGGTGGAACTCTAGAGCTAGGCTGATTGATGCCAAAGATTATTCTTGCAAACTTTCGGTCAGATTACTCAGAGGACGTGAAGAGTGTTTCTGGATTTCCGGCTGGTATGTCGGCGGACGGTGACACAAGTTGCCGGTTTGTCTGGCATGTCGAGGAAGGCGATGTACTTGTCGTTCCTGAGTTCAAGGACGCAGGACATATCGCCAACTTCTGCAGGCTGACGGGCATTTCGGCCTCCAGCTTCCGTGTCTTGGAGGCTGACTACGCGCTTAGTGATAAGGAGTTGGCAAGTTCTGAGTTTCAGGCCAATCTGAAACAGGAGATGCGCGGATTATCTACATCCGATGAGTGGTCGATGTACGCCTGTGTTGTGACTCCTGGCATAGTCCAATTGGCTGATGCCCTTGCAGTACCTCGACCGCTGGGATCAGGATTTGCGCTGGAGGGCGGAGTCGACCTCATTAATTTGAAGTCGACATTCCGGAGATTCGCCGCGGGATCGAGCATACCCCGCGCTGAAGGCGTGGTGGTGCGCACTGAATTCGAGCTCACGCGAGCAGTAAAGGAAATCCTGCCGCTAACTGGGATGGCCATACTTAAGCAGGACCGAAGCGGAGGCGGACATGGCAATATTGGATTGACATGGAAGTCTAGCAACGAACAATTGCCAGGCACGCGGGTCACAGAACGCGTCTCGGCCCCTGAAATTGCAGATTTATGTTCGTCATTGTGGGCTGCCTACGGTTCACCTTCCGCTGAGGGGTGCCTGGTTCTGGAAAGTTTTGAACGTTCGGATACGCGTTTCTTTTTCGAATTCAATATTGATGATACCAGCGTTAATCTCGTCGACTCCGGGATGATCCGGTACGCCGCCGTCGATGACGAGAACTCAAGTGCTGACTGTAGTGACGGCGCGAGCCCACGGTGGGTAGGCCTTGATCTTTGGTCGACCTCAGATGCTGGGTTAGCCTCAGAGGCACAAGAATGGTGCGAGCGATATCTCAATGTGATTCGTATTTTGGGTTATCGAGGTTTCGTAAATATGGACGGCCTGGTCACACTGGACGGGCGACTGATTTTTCACGAAATAAATGCACGTTGGGGCGGTAGTCTTGTCTATCACGAGACTGCACGACGTCTCACTTCCGATTCATACAGAGACCGCCTATACGTTCGATCCGAACTAGGAACAGTCCCTGTGGCCTTCCCGTTGTTGCTGGATCTCTTGGAGCGGGAAAGTCTTGCGTTCAGTTCGGCGACAGGCTCCGGAATCGTGGCGCTCGCCGGATGGTCCGATTTGGGAGGCGGGACTGAGACTTTAATCCTGGCTGATTCAGAGAAGGAAGTTGTAAGTCTGACCGAGAAGCTTCGTGCTGGCATTGATCTACTAAACGGGCCGAAATGAGTGAAGGTCCGTTAACGATCGGCATGTCTTACGATTTCGATGCTGACGACTTTGTGCCTAGCGAACTCAAATGGAGTGAGGGTGCTGTCACCAATATCGGTTTGGGCGTATCGGAAATGGATTTCGGTACATCAGAAGAGGTTCGGTCGGCTGTCGTCCGTGCGATCAAAGATGGGGTTCATGGATATTTGACACCTCAAAGGGCCTCCGAGACGGTCAAGGCATTCACATTCTGGCAAGCAAACACACATGGCTGGGATGTCGATGAAAGGGTGGTTAAACTACTCCCAGATTCAGCCACAGCTATCGTACATATTATGCAGTACCTAGTCGACCCGCGATGGCCAATTGTAATCATTTCTCCGTGTTATCCAAAGTTTGAAGCGGCCGCTCGGTCGCTCGGCAGAGTAGTCATAAATGTGAGTCTTGGGGACTGGCAAACCGGCTACAGGCTCGATTCGGAACGTGTATCGGCAAGTCTTCATGGTATCGGGCCTGCGCTGGTGATATTGTGTAACCCGCATAATCCAACTGGTCGCGTATTCACCTTGCCGGAACTTGAGGGCTTGGCGTCTGTGGTGGCTAAGAATGGCGGCTCGGTTCTATCTGACGAAGTTCATTCAGCACTGACTTTCGCTCCTGCTGAGCATATACCTTTTGAGTTAGTCGCTAAGAATTATGGAATCGAAACCTTTACTCTTTGCTCCACTACGAAGGCGTGGAACACTTCGGGGCTTAAGTGCGCCGAGCTTGTGTTACCGCATCGAGGCTGGGCGGATCGGTGGGATGCGCACACGGCCCTATCAGTGGCGTCCGGAGCCACATCCACTCTCGGCGCAATTGCAGCCGGCGTCGCCTATAGCGCGAACGCTGTGTGGCCGCGTGCTGTGCAGAAATACCTGGATTCGAATCGTCATGTGCTTTCGGAGTTCATATCAGAGCGCTTGCCACGCAGTGCGTATGTCATCCCTGATGCGTCGTTTGCAGCCTGGGTTGGACTCGGTGCGTACATCCCTAGGGACGTACCTTTCCATGACCTTTCGTCGTATATTTCAATTGGCGCGCGCGTAACTGTGGACGATGGCAGTAAATATGGATCAGATTTTGGTGACCATATCCGCATCAGTTTTGCTACGTCACAACCGGTTCTTTTGCAGGCACTGAAACGAATATCTGATCTCGTGAATCAGACATAGTGGCGAGCAGAGTAAGTAAGCACTGGCAATTATTCGAATTATCACCGCGACAAAGTCTTAGTATTGACGTCATGCGGCTATATGGAAGGAATGCAAACCGTGTCCAATGAATCTGTCACCTCAGCCCTAGACCGGATCCTCCGCGTGCAACTGCCGAACATCGGCGACGCCGTGGTTATCGACCAGCACGAACCTCTTTCGCGCTTCGGATTAGACTCATTGGGTATGGTCCAGGTAGCGATTCAATTGGAGCATCAGTTCGACATGGTATTTCCGGACGGGTTTTTAACTGCAGAGACCTTCGAAACACCCGCTGCCCTCGTCGCCGCCGTCGCAACCTTGCGTCCGGATCTGGACACCGCTTCATGACCACCGACACGGTGCGTGAGCCCGCAGAGGTTGTTGCAGCCGCTGTCGACGTCGCCGCTGCACACGCGGAGCAGGTGGATCGTGAGGGGCAGTTCCCGATTGCCGCAGTGAGCGCGCTGCGAAGCGGGCGATTACTGTCCGCGGGCATCCCGGCCGAGTTCGGCGGCGGCGACCAGGACATCGCTATGTTGGCGCGGACGACTACCGCTCTCTCTCGAAAGTGCGGTTCCACCGGCTTGATCTTTGCGATGCACCAAAGCCAGGTCGCCTCGCTAGTCCGGCACTCCGAGGACGAGGCAGTACAGCACGCGCTGCGACGTATCGCAGCCGGTGAACTGTTGGTTGCATCGGCGACCACGGAGGCGAGTATAGGGGGCGACGTGCGTACGAGTTCTTGCTTCGTCGAGCGCGACGGCTCCCGCTTCCGGCTGGAGAAGCAGGCCCCTGTCATCTCGTACGGTCGGCACGCCGACATTATTCTGGTGACTGCCCGGCGCGACGTGGCCAGCACTCCGCAGGAGCAGGTCCTGGTAATCTGCGACCGCGACGGCGTCACCTTGGAGCAGAATGTCGACTGGGATGTGCTCGGTATGCGCGGAACGTGCAGCCACGGTTACGTACTGCAGGCAGAAGGCAACACGGATGCCGTCATGTCCACCCCATATGCCGTCATCAGCGCCCAGACAATGCTGCCCGTAGCCCATATCCTTTGGGCGGCAGCGTGGCTGGGCATGGCAGAGGAGGCCATCGCCAAAGCACGGCTATTTGTCCAGGCGTCCGCCCGCAGGAAGCCATCGGTGTCACCGCCGGGCGCGCTACGGCTCGCCGAGGCCACAGCCCTGCTGCATCAGATGCGGGCACTCGTAAGCTCCGGCGTCGGTCGTTTCAAGGAGCTCGCCGGCTTCCCCGAGGAGCTGACACGCTTTGCGACGGTAGTCGAATTCAACAGCCTTAAGGTCTCCGCATCATCACTAGTGATGGAGATCGCGACAGCGGCTATGTCGATCTGTGGTATCGCCGGTTATCGCTGCGATGGTGAGTACAGCGTGGCCCGAATTTTGCGCGATGCGCACGGCGCTGCTCTGATGGTTAACAACGATCGAATTCACGGCAATAGTGCGCAACTCATGCTCGTCGGGAGGACGTTTTGATGCGGCTGGAGGACCGATTCTTAGCCGCGCTGGCTAACCATCGGGACGAACCAGCCATCGTGGAGCCGAATCGCTCATGGTCGTTCGCCGAGGTTGACGCGCTCGCTCGACACTGGGCTGGGCAATTGCGCTCTCAAGACGGGAGCCGCCCAGCTGCGGTCGCAGTGCTCTCGGGACGCAGCGCAACAGGCTATATCGGTGCCCTCGCGGCATTATATGCCGACAGTATATTCGTCCCAATCAATCCGATGTTCCCCGCCGTGCGTAATGCCAGCATGATGACCGCGACCGGAGTGGGGATGCTCATCGCCGATGTGACGGCCAGCCGGGAGTTGGTCGCTGCAATTCTCGCTGTCCACCCGGTTCCGGTGCTATGGGTGGATCTCAGCGCACAGGTCCCGGTCAGCGCGGCTGAACTCGATCAACGACGTTCTGAAATCGCGTATGTGCTCTTCACATCCGGTTCTTCGGGGACCCCGAAGGGCGTGCCGATCTCACATGCCAACGTGGACTCGTTTCTCAACGCCGCGCTCGCTCGTTACCCGATGTCCCCGCCTGATCGGTCAGCTCAGACCTGCGACCTGACTTTCGACCTTTCTCTGGCGTCGTTGTTTCTGGCTTGGGCGCAAGGATGTGCCATCGTACCGGCCTCTATATTCGCCATGGCTGATCCGGCGAAGTTCGTGGCCCGCTACGGGATTACCACGTGGGTGTCGGTGCCGTCGGCGATCGGCCTGGCAAACGATGCAGGGAGGCTAGATCCAGGTTGCCTGCCCGGCTTGAGGATCAGCATATTCTGCGGCGAGGCCTTAACGGTCGACGCGGCCGTCGCATGGTCGCGGGCCGCACCTAACTCTGCCGTCATCAACAATTACGGTCCAACTGAGCTGACGATGTTCTGCACCGCGTTCACATTCCGCTCCGACTATCCCGTGGACGGACCCACTGTTCCCATCGGGCACTCGTTCGAGGGAGTTGAGGTCGCTGTCGTCGATACCGCGGGTCGCCCAGCCGATACCGGTGAGCTTCTGCTGCGGGGCGGGCAGATGTTCGGAGGGTACCTGGACCCTAGCCACAATGAGATGGCATTCACGGATGCGGAGGCGCCGGGCGGACGCTGGTACAGAACCGGCGACCTAGTCAGGTCCGGCGTTGATGGTCTCACCTACCTTGGCAGGCTCGACGATCAACTCCAGGTGGGCGGCTTCAGGGTGGAACCAGCCGAGGTGGAACAGATGATCCGTACCTCGCTCGGAGTGAGCACCGCAGTTGCGGTCCAGCGGAGAAATATGATCGTCGCGTTCGTGTCGCCAGCGCCGGCGCAGTCGGCTAGGGACCCGCTCCTCCTGCTTGGGGATGTGTTGCCTGCCTACATGTGTCCGAAGCATCTGGTCGTCGTTGACGAGCCACGACTTAACGCCAGCGGCAAGATCGATCGCGGCTATTACAAGAAGCGCGCCACCGAGCTCGTGGCCTAAGGGGCTTGTGCATTGTCACGCGAGCCTGCTGATCGATTCAGCAAGCCTCGACGGCTCTTGTTCGGTCAGACACTCTGAGAGGATGCCCCCGTGGCTGCAACGATTACAGACCTATTCGCGGTCGCGTCGAGGACGTATGCGAACCTCGATGCAATTCATATTGACGAGAATACCGTCACATACGCGGAATTCGACGCTCGCGCCAATGCGGTGGCCGAAGCGCTGATCGAACGTGGTGTCGAGCGAGGCGACGCGGTAGGCGTCTGCCTTGACCGCTCAGTCGAGTACGCAGCGGCGATATTCGGTATCCTCAAGGCAGGTGCCGTCTGCTTGCCACTAAGCCCAGAAGATCCACCGGAGCGCACTCAGGCAATCTTGATGAACGCGGCCGCTGTAGCGCTTATCGCGCCTGATGCCGTAGCTAAGCGGCTCGCCTTCGCGCACCCACACTTCGAGGTGTCCGATCGAGTATCAACGACTGCGCCGCAAGTTGTCATAGCACCGAAGGATGCAGCTTTCATATTCAGCACCTCGGGCTCCACTGGTCTGCCGAAGCAGGTGATTCTTTCGCATGAGAACTGCGCGGTTCAGATACCGTGGATCCGCGATATATTCGGCGTCGGCCCCAACGATCGTCATCTACTCAAGATGTCGGTCAACTTCATAGCTCTCCTGCATGGCCTGCTTTGGCCGCTACTGACCGGCGGCAGCACGGTGGTTGTTCCTCCGGGCAGACAAGCCGACATCGGCTACCTAACGAGAGTGACGGCTCGCAAGCAGATCACCATTGGGACCTTCATACCATCGGTTATGCGCCTGTTCCTAGAACAGCGTGAGGCCGCCAGTTGCGCTGGGATGCGCCATGTTCTCAGTGGAGGCGAAGCCCTATCGCCAGCCTTGCAGCAGCAGTTCTTCAAGGTTCTGCCAGGTACTGCACTGCACAATGTTTTCGGAGGCAGTGAGGTACCGCTTGTCTCCCATTGGCGTTGCGAGCCAGGCGAAGAACGTCCCGTGCCGTTGGGCTATCCGGTCAAGGGCGTAGTCGACGTACGTGTGTTAAACGCTGACCGCACTGCTACGGCTCTCGGCGAAATTGGCGAGTTGCACGTTAGCGGACCCGGCGTCATGCTGGGTTATCTCGACCAGGCCGAACTCAATGCCGATCGGTTTTCCGCGATGGGATTCCGTACTGGAGATCTTGTCCGTCAGGACGCAGATGGTCTCCTCACATTTGCAGGACGCGCCGATCAGCTCGCCAAGGTGCGGGGATTCCGCATTGAACTCGGCGAAGTGGAGGCCACTCTCAGTTCACACCCGGACATCCGTCAAGCCGTTGCGATGGTTCACGAATCCGATGGCCAACACCAACTGGTTGCCTATATTGTGGGCCAGGCTAGCCGCCTGCAATTGCGCGAGCACCTCGCGAGCCGGCTCCCCGAGTATATGATTCCTGCTCGGTTCATTAACCTTCCTGAAATTCCGCTGTCGGCCAACGGCAAAGTCGACCGACAAGCGCTTCCCAAACCACGAAACTCACCCGTCGAGCGGATACGCCCGATCGTCGCACCACGAGACGATATGGAAGCGGCGATACTTCAGATCTGGCAGCAGGTGCTGGATATCGACGACATCAGCATCCAAGACTCCTTCACCACGGACCTCGGTGGTGACTCGCTGCGCGCGGTCGACGTATCGAACAAATTGGAAAGCCTATTGGCGACCGAGTTGCCGTTCGAGGTATTTATAGGAGCGGAGACAATCGAGGAACTCGCCTCCGCATGCCGCCATCACCTCGCTAAACGATGATCGCGGGGGAAAATGAACCTTCATTGGGCATATTTCTGACCCAAGTAGGTTTCACAGTCGGAGAGTCGGTCCGAATAGCGTCATTGCCTGAGATCTTGCCGTCGACGGAAACGCTGGACCGGCTGACGCGAGGCGGGCTGGCGAACATTCGACAATCCGACCTAGCGGCGTGGCAGCTAGCAGTAGACAGCGCGCGGTTAACGCTTGATTCGTCCGCCACCGCAGACGTCGATCTGGTCGTCTATGCTACCGATACTTTTTGGGGCAACGACGAGCACGAACTGGATGCAGGGCGATTTCTGCAGGCTGCTGGGCTGGAACGCACCCCACTGATCGGCGTCGGCCTAGCCGGCTGTGCGAATTTTGCCGTCGCCATGCGCACCGCGGTGGCATGCCTGCGTGACGGCGATGCCACGACGGCATTGGTCGCCACCGCTGATGTTTGTCAACCGGGGCAACGCCTTCTCGATAGTGGCATCGGGGTGCTCAGCGACGGAGCTGCCACGTGTGTCGTAACTACCCGTCGCCCTGAGCATGGTCTGCAGTTTCTTGGGATAACTATGGCGGTCGAGGCGGGATTGCATGCTCTGAGGTCAGCGTCCGAACCGATGGCGATAGGGATGGCGATGGCGATGGCAACGTCCCGAGGAGTACAGCGGGCAGTCACCGCGCTCTATGAGAAAACAGGGCTCAGCCCGGGGGACTTTTCCTACCTTGTCACCAACAATTACGTTGAGTCCTCACTGAAGGTTTTCGCGAACGCTGCGGGGCTGCCTTTCGACCGAACCTACCGGGGTACGGTTGCGGGCTACGGCCATTGCTTCGCGGCGGACGCTCTCATCAATTTCGCCACCATGACTTCCGAACGCATCCTGGAACCAGGCGATCGGGTTCTTGCGATTGTTGCGGGCTACAATTCGTGGGCCTGCATGGCATTCTCAGTCGTCTAGTAAGTCGTGGAGCTCAACGAATCGCAGTTCGCCCTCGAAGAGGGCCCGTGCTTGGATGCTTTCCGTTTTGAGTGTCCGGAGTTGCATGCCGACAAGTACAGCAGTGAGGCCCGCACCGAATCCGGTGCGGGCCTCGTTGGGTGGCTAGCCCAACTGTGCATTCATCTTGTTCGCGAACCATTCCGCGTCCGACTGGACCATCGGTCCGCGTAGGCAGTAGCGGCCGCCGTTGTCTTGGACGTAGTGGGTGAAGCACTCGTTCTCGTATCCGCCGTGTTCTTCGGTGCGGGGTATCGCGACAAAGCGTGTGGGAGCGGCTGTTTCGGTCATGGTGCCGCCTTCCTGCGAGTCGGTAGAGTCGCTCCCCTGTCACCATGTCGAGGGTGGGCTGTCAACCCCGTAGAGCGAAGCGTGGGTTGACTGGTCGGGTTCCCGGCATGGTGTTCTGGGGCGACTTGTACGACGACTTTCTTGACCACTCGGTGCTGCGTAGCGGCAACGGCACCGAAGGTGGCGTTTGGTTCTCGTGTGTGACCTGGTGGTGGGTGTGTGAGGTAGGTGGGCACCTCCCGCGCAGTGCGCTGGCGGGTGATTGTGCGGGAGCTGCGCAAGCTGGACCACGGGTGGTGTCGCGGTAGCTCTGGTTTGTGGTGGTGAATGAGGATCAGGTCGCCACGTGTGACCGATCTGCACGGGTTGGTGCAGGTCAGGACTTCGGCTTTCGCTTCGGTCTGGTCAGTGTGGCGACCTGATGCTCGTCGCGGTGTTGATGGTAGTTCGGGGGTCTGACATTTGGTGATGGCGTTCGAGGTCCGATGACCTCAATCAAAATCGGGGTCCGGTGGGCGTCTTCGCGTTAGGTTCGGCGGTGTTCGCGCCGGGCTTGTGTGATGGGCGTGGGGTTCACGTTCGCCTGGCGTTGTTCGCCCTCGAATCGCGCCAGTTTGTAGCGCTGGATGTTTGTCTCGGACTTGCGCCGTGCCCAGGGGCGTAGCGCGGCAGCGAGGCCGGCCACTACAAGGGGGATGGCGGCGAATGCGAGGCCTATCTGCCATGTTGCGATGGAGTCGGGGATGACGAGGGAGTCGGGTATCGAGATTTCCATTCCCCCGCTACCGGTTTGAGGCCGGAATACGGTACCGATCATGATTCCGGCGACGAATGCGAGGCCGACAGCTGCGAGGAGTGCGATCACTCGGATCTGGATCTCGTTCTTTCGGCTCATGGTGTCTTCTTCCCCCTGGTGATGCTGTGGTTGTGCAGCTCGCTCCGATTGCTTTCGAGTATTGCAGCGTCCGGTGACAAGTTTCCGTCGCGCTTCATGCGGTGGTGGATTTCAGATGGGCCGTGACGGTGTCTTCGATGCGGGTTGCAAGGTCGACGTCTTCTCGTAGGGTTGCTGATGCGTTGGCGGCTCCGATGGTGCCGGCGCAGAGGTTCCAGGCGAGCCGGTGTGTGGTGGGGGTGTCGGTGAGTTCGCCTTCGGTGATGGCTGTTTCGATGATGCCGCTGATGGCGTCGACCCAGTGTGCGAATGCTGCGCCGTTGTTGATGGTGGGTTCGAGGGTGAGTTTCATGCCGGCGCGCAGGTTGGTGTTCTCAGTGATTTGATGTGCGAGGGACGTGAAGATCGCTGTCAGCTTCTCCCCTGCCGTGCCGCTCGGACTGGCCGCTAGTGCTTTGCTGATGGATTCGTTGACGGTGCGGTTCCAGTCCGAGATGAGGTGTTCGGCGATCGCCTCTTTGGATGGGAAGTGGTAGTACATCGCGCCTTTGGCGAATTTTCCGGTGTGGCTGATGGTGTTGATGCTGGTGTCGCCGTATCCGTCGGTGTCGAAATGTTTGGCGGCGACGGCGATGATCGCTTCGCGTGTTCGCACTGCGCGGTCCTGCATTGCTGAGTTCTTGCTGCCGGGGATGCGCCCGATCCGAGGTCGGGTTGGCGTGGTGGCAGCGCCTTCCGGCGTGGGTGCCGGTTCGTTGGGGCTGTTCACAGGGATGCTCCTTCGACCATGCGGGCGGCGGCTGGGTCGGTTCCGCGCCACATCAGCAGCAGATCGTCGACTCGTCTGGTGATGGTGTGGTTTTCGTCGAGGCTAACGGCAACCTGCACAGCGCCGACGAATCCGGCGCAGAGAGTGTCTGCGAGCCTGGACATACTTTCCGCGCAGTCGAGGGAGCCGCAGCGGATTGCGTCGACGACGATCGGCGTGATCGCGTCGGTCCATGCCTCGTAGGTGGCGCACGCATCACTGAGCGATTTGTCGACGGACAGGATGAGGCCGGCGCGGGTGATCGCTTCTGTTTGGGTGCGGCGGGCGAGTTCGCGGTAGATCATGATCATTTGCCGATCGGCGGGTTGACCTGTCGCTGCGGCTTTCTCGACTGTCTCGGAGACTGCGGCGGACCAGCGGCGGAGCATCTCGCTCGCGATGGATTCTTTCTTCGAGAAGTGGAAGTACAGCGCGCCTTTGGTGGTCTCGGAGATCGCCAGGATGTCGTTGATGCTGGTGCCCGCGTACCCAGTTTGGCTGAACAGGGTGGCGGACACCTCGAGGATCGCTTCTCGGGTGATTTTCGCTCGTGGCTGCATAGGTGGTCGGCCGGTTTTGCCGTGGTCGACGCCTTCGGAGCGGTCGGTATGATTGTTCATGGTCACAGGTGCTTTCTGTGGTCATCGGCCCTGACGGTGTTCGTAGCACTGTCGGGGCCACCTTGTTGGTGGGACTTGGTCAGACGGTGGCGAGTTCGCGGTCGGCGATGCTGTCAGAGGACCGGAGGTCGGGCAGTGGTGGGCTCGTGAATCCTGCTTCGCGGGCGGCGATGTCGAACTTCTCGTACCGTCGCCACGCTGTCGAGATAGCGACGGGTGGTTTCGATTCCAGCGCGATGGTCTCCCATGTGAGGTTCGGGTTCGTGAGCTTGCGGACTGCGGTGTCCTTCACGTCCTTCTTGAGATTCGAGCTGGCGATGAAAGCCATGAGGTCGTCCATTGCGGTGTCGACGTCGGCGGCTTGGGCCTCTTCGGCGTCTTGACGTCTCAGGGGCTCCGCCGCGGCGTCTGGGGGATCGATGTCGTCGTGGCCTTCACACGTTATTTCGTCGACGAAAAACGGTTCCGCAAAGTCTGCAAGAACGTCGCCCTGGCCGGTCTGTGTGTCCGCCGTTGTGGTGTCCTCGTTTCGTTCCGCTTCCACCAGCTCCGCAACATTGGGGTCGTTCTTTTCGCGGGCGTGGGGGTCGCGGACCGGTTCCCGACTGAGGGTCAGATCAGTCGCAACGCTCTTTGCATTCTCACTGTCGGTGGAGTTTTCGACGATCGCCCGGTAGGCGGCGTACGCCATTCCGACTGCCTTAACCAAGATCGTGATTCCGTGCGTGAACGCCAGGACCAGAGCCGGCGGAATGATCGCTATGGCCGCTGCAATGGCGGGCGCGAGGGGGCTGAAACCGAGGTCTCCCCCACCGTTGATGAGCTCTCGTGCGGTGATTGCTGCGTGGTAGGCGTGGTACGCGTTGCCGAGGATGCTGATCACGACGACGCTGACTGCGAGGGCGATGTAAAAGCCTCTGTCGCGGCGGTTCATCTTGAGCTTGCTGAGGATGACGATGGCGATAGTGGAGCCGAGGATTGCGCTGTCGACGATGGCCGGGAAGATCCAGGTCAGGTGTTCTGGGATCAGTGCTTGTCTGGCGAGGTCTCGTTGTACGGCGAAGGAAAGTA
Source organism: Rhodococcus sp. AQ5-07 (assembly GCF_009707305.1). Taxonomy (NCBI): domain Bacteria; kingdom Bacillati; phylum Actinomycetota; class Actinomycetes; order Mycobacteriales; family Nocardiaceae; genus Rhodococcus; species Rhodococcus sp. AQ5-07. The sequence goes on from NZ_CP046102.1 coordinate 59,362, forward strand.
CGAATGCGCCGGTGGTGATGCCGAGGGCAATGACGATCGCGAGTGCGAGTGCAGCAAGCAAAGCGCCTAGCTGAATACGGGCAGCTCTGAGGCTAAAGTCGGTCATGACTGGGTTTCTTCCTTCAAGTGGTTTCCCTGTCTGGAGCCTCGTCGGGTGCATCCGGCGGGGCTCCCTTTGCATTTCAGATCAATCAACGCGATCGCTACCTGGTACTGCGTCCATGCTTTTTGTAGTGGTCGGGGTAGGTCGACTGAATTGCCTGCTCGATGATCGAACGGATGCTGTGTCCGGTTTCGTCTTCGACGGCGTCGATAGTTTCCCGGAAGCTCAAGCCGAGTCGGGTTGAGAACTGGATGACGGGTTCGGCTTTTTCCTTCTTCGGCCGCCCTACTGGCCTGCGTGCGGCTGGAACCTCTGCCGAATCGACAGCCTCGTCGACGGCCGGACGTGGCCCTCTCCGAGGGGCGCTGAGGTCAGGTTCTTTGCTCATTAGTTCATCCCTTCGTTCGGTAACTCATGAGTTCATGCATTGCTGCATTCGTTACGTAACTCACGCATGAGTTAGTGCATTCACTCATTATTGCACGCGTGCATGAATTAATTAAGTTGACTCACGCACTCATGCGTTAATGAATGCGGAAAATATCTGCTGGTAAGCGGCGAAAACCGGCTCGCCCTTGTCAAATTTTCCGTACCACTCGCCGGTCATACGCGACTGATCGACGATGGTGCGATTCGGAATGATCGGCGTGAGAACGAGGCCCGTTTCCCTCAGTCGCTCCAGCGCTTTCACTGAAACTTTCGTCATCACCGTCTCCTTGACGGCACCGACGATGATGCCTGCCTCACTGAGACGGCAGGGGGCACCGATCGCTTCGCGGCTTTTGCGGAACTTTGCGACGGACTCTTGCGCACCTTCAACGCCGTCGATCCCGTCTTGATTCGCGGTTGCGGCGTAGATGACCTTGTCGCTGGCGGCGAGCGCATTTTGCGTGAGCGTTCCACCTTGGCGGTTAGGGCAGTCGATGATGCGAATTTCCGCGGTGTGCCCTTCCAGCGCCGTTGCAAGCCTCAGTTCGGCGTGATCTTCGTAGTCCCTCTCACGGTTCGACAGTGACCTTGAAGACGGAATGATGCGCAGATTGTCGTCCCACCCGCTGTCAATGGCGAGGTCTTCGGCCCACCCTTCCGGGTTTTCGTCGGCCAGGATCGCGCCCACGTGCTGCCACGATTCCTCCGGGTAGCTGCCGATCCATTTGGTGGCTGCACCTCGGGGATCGAGGTCGATGAGGGTGGTCTTCAACCCTGACAGGGCAGCCACCATTGCGAGGGAGACCGCGGTCGTCGTCTTAGTGACTCCACCAGCCTCGCTGTACACCATGATTGTCGTCATGCATGAATGCTAGCACTCATGCGTTAACTCTGTCTGTAGTTAATGAGTTCATGCATGCATTAATTAACGCAACACCGCCGATTGCATTTAATCACGGCATCACCGCTGGTGAGGAAGTTTTGCGGTCCGCTGCACTTCCGCTCCCACACCACTGTCAATTCGAGGCAAAGACGCAAAATGTGCAAAATGTGGAGCGCGTCCTGGCGTTGCCTGACGCATTCCACTGTCGCAAAGGTCTTATGTCCGGAGGCAAATATTTCGCCGTGCTGGGCCGAAGACTGTCACTCCGCGTTCGACGTCGGCCGGCGTGGAGCTGTGGTGAACGAGAGAAACCCGGTCTGTTGCGTGCACTGCGGCTTGGTCGTAGGAGTGCACGGTCGCGTTGTCGTAGGCATAGGTGGTGGTGTCTTCTCCGACTTCGCCGAAGGAGTCGTCGACGAGGTTGCTTGTGGCTCGGTTGGTGGCGCGGACGCGTGTGGTGTCGAATGCGTCGGTATGGGCGTTTCCGTAGGCGAAAAGGGTCGTGTTTCCGAAGATTTGGGCGCGGGCCGCGTCGGTGGCCACGATCTGAGTGCTGCGCTTCGTTTCGGGTGTCAGTCGGGTGATGATGACCCGTGAGACGCCGACGATGCGGATCGTGATGCCGTCGGGCAGCTCGGCGTCGGTGAGTTCTAGAGGTTCGTCGTTCCGGTGGTCGATGACGATCGTCTTTGCGCCGGTGCGCAACCGTTCGTGGATCTGGGTGACTGTCTGGCAGGGGGTGAGCGGCCGGCGTTTGACGGGTGGCTTTGCGGCCGGGCGTTTTCCGTTCATTGCTTACCCCGATCTGAGAGATGGGTGATCCACACGGGCGAGGTTTCATTCTCGCGCGCGGATGCCTGGGTCTTTCGGAGGCGGGCGCTGTCGGCCGCTCGGCGGGCGACGAAACGTGCCGCTTGGCGGCCGGGGGAGTCCTCGGCCGCGGCTGATGCGTACCGGCCCCGTTCCGCCTCAAACGCTGCCGCCTGTCGTTCGCGTTCGGATTTTTCCTGGTCAGCGGCTATCTGAGCGAGAACGTGCGGGGCGAAGGCGAGATCCTGCTGCTTCATGAGCCAGCGCATGAACGCGATGGGGTGCTTCGGGGTTGGTGCCATCCGTGTGGCTTTGCTCCAGGCGTCGATCGCGTCGTTGAGATCCGCTGCCGTCCAGCCGTGTGCGGCTGGTTCGGTCAGTGCGGGTGCCCATCCTCGAGGGGTGTGTTGGCGCGACCAAACGGGAGTTCGCGGGTTTCGGAGCCATTTGGATGCGAGTAACAGGCCTTTCCTGGTCGCTTCGGCCTTCTCGACATCGGCTTTGGACTCCTTGCGCCGCGGAGCGGCTCGTTTATCCACAGCTCGTTTAGTAGTTAGAACCTCTCTACGAGAGGAAGGGATACAAAACTGACCCCTGCGGGGGTGGGGTGCCATCTGTATAGATCCATCGACGATGATGCGGGTGTTATCCACAGGTTTCCGTGGGTGCAATGCCCAGACAGATGCCCATCCTCGGCCCTTGTCTTGGAAGCGATGTGAGCCGAAGCGTTCGCCTCTACGGCGAAGCCGGCCGCGGAGTACCTCGGTGGCCACACGGAGCAGTTTGAGGGTCTCGCGGGCACGCTGAACAGTTCGCTTCTTCTTGCCGGTGCGTTCGATGAGGGTCGGGATTGACAGCCGTGAATTGCGTCCGGTTTTGAAGTCGGCGGCTCCCGCCATTGCGGCGGCGACGCTCAGGAGTGTTCTGAGGCTGATTCCTCCACCGGTGCTGGCGACGAGCTGAGGGCGGATGGTGTTGTATTCCGCCATGTATGCATCGCGGACGATCACTTCGACCCAGTGCTGTTGTCCGTGCCAGTACGCGAGGCCGGCGTGCGCGCCCTCGTCGAGTTCAAGGCGGACTTGGCAGTAGCGGCGGCACGCTGCCGCGCGACCACCGAGAGCGTTGAGGTACGCCGGGGTCAGTGAATGGCACTGATGCCCGTACAGGTGTCCCGGCATTCTGCGGGGTGTACGAGCGGTTCCGTAGCGGCGCCGCGTAGGGCTGCTACCGCAATACGGTCGTTGAACAGGTGCATGCGTGTGCTCCATCGCTGAGACACGCGAGTCAATTATTGAAACTTCATCAGAGCGCGATGTACCCTGAGACCTGTCACGCAAGACAGTCCCTTCGGGGATATAGCAGCACCGCTGAGAATCGAGCTGGTAACTCGATCTCACACAACTTCGACGGACCCTCGGCCTACCCGCCGGGGGTTCTTCTATTTCTCAGCTGGTCAGCGGTGCCACAGAGGATGTGGCGGTCGGTGAATCAGACGTTGGTTTTGCCTGATCACGGGCGCTTTTAGGCAGAGAGTGGCAGCACCCCCTGGCGAAGTTCTTCGGCGAGTTCCGGCCGGCCGGCGTCCAGGCAAATGAGATCGGATATGTAGACGCTCACTGAGGAACAACCACGTGCGGCAGCGAGCGCCTCGACGTCAACGCGGGCCGGGACGCGTGCTTTGTACTCACCGCGCTCGCCCTTGCTTCTGCGACCCATCGCAATCTTCCTTCCGCCAGACACTTCGTTTTCTGGGACAGTTACGATGGTGCAGCACTCCCGCCCCGCAGAGGGTTCGACACGCCGTAGACGTATCAACAAAATCTATCATCGTAGATTTTAGCTGCACGATCTGAGGATCGGTGGGGAGTGTCCTCTATCTTCTGCGATTAGCCAAAGCGGCCGTGCGCGCCTGCGCGGCTTCGTCCAGAGACTCCTCCAGCGAGCTTCCATGTTCCAGACCAGTAGCGAGGGCGGTTGCTACAGCCAGCGCATCCCCGATCGCCTCCGTGGCGCCGCTTCCAGATGCTGGGGAGGCTGCATGTGCTGCGTCCCCGATAACCATCGTCCGCCCACTTCTCCAGCTAGGCATGTTGTCGTGGGCTGTCGCATTCGCTACGAACACTTCGTTCGTGCGCTCCAGCAGTGATGGCGTGAGTTCTGCGAAACCGAGTCTCTGAGTGAGAACGTCTGACCAGTTCACGATCGACTGCTGTCCGCATTCGTTCTTCGGGAGTGGCCCCTCTGCGGCTAGTCTGGCGAACCAGAAGAGTCCTTGACCACCGTCGCCGTTCAGATATCCCAAGGTGTCGTCGCCAAGGCCACCGTCGAAGTCCTCCTTCAAAAAGGACAGAACGCCTGCTTCTTCGCATGTGTCTGCGGTTGGAATGTGGGCGTAGATCACTGTCTGACCCTGATAAGTAGCGTCAGGGCCCGTTAGGGGGTTGCTCGAGCGCACCGCCGAGCCGACACCGTCACAGCCGAAAACGAATTGAGCCTGAACATCTCGCACCGAGGTAGATACTGTTGCGCGGTCCCCATTAGATGCGACCGAGGCAACGTCCACACCCGTTTCAATCTTGGCGCCGGCCTCCGTTGCTGATTGCGCCAGGTAGTCGATCAGGTCGGCTCTCCACAGGTGTCTGAACTCAGTGCCTGAATCCGTGACAGGCAGTGGTGCGCCTGAGGTCTTGCCTGATCCCGCTCGAACGATTTTCTTGACAGCTACGCCGACGTGACGAAGTTCTTCGCTGACTCCAATCGAGATCAGCTGGTCGATTGCCTGTCCCGAGATCGTCAGGTACGCACCTCCCTGCGAACTCAGGTCGGTCCTTCTCTCCAAGACAAGCACTTCGATATTTCTCCGTCTCAGTGCTGTGGCCAGAGTTAGTCCCGCGATTCCGGCACCTACGATGACTATCTGATTCATGCTTTTCCTTCGGTTGCGGAATAGAGCAAGGAGAATTCGACGATGGATTTCACATCTTCATCAAAGGAATCACCATCCGGGGCAACAATCAGGTGAACCGGGACGATGATCTCTAGCTCGTCAGAGCTTTCCAGAAGTCTACGAATTTCCTTAGCGTTTGCGGCTGCGTCTGCTGCGGCGTAGTCCTCGGGGATGATGCTAGAGCTCAGACGGATCAATCCGTCCCTTATCTCGATGAACATTCGATAGTGCCGAATCATCAAAGACGTGCGTCCTGGAAGTATCGAAGCCCGGGTGCTTGACCGCTTTTTCAACTCATGTCTAGGGAATTTTTTGGACAAGTCGTCCCATAAGGCGGTCATCGCCGAAATATCTTTTTTGTACTTTCTTCGTAGCGCCAACTGAGCCTTGCGCTGCGATATTGCAGGAATGCAGATCCCGATGATAAATAGCAGTATCCCCAGCGACATTCCGGCACGGCCGAGCACCCTCAGACTGTGAGGCATGTATCCGTCTTTGGCCAGGTAAACAAGTTGCAGAGTCAGAATGAGCTCGGCTGCCACCAGGACAAATGATCCAATCGACAGCACTTTCAGACCCCGCGATAGTGCCCCATGGGAGATTTTGGCGGCACGGAACGAGAGCATCGAAATAACGAGGAATCCGATTGGAAAGAAGATCTTGGAGGAGAAGTAGAATCCGACGACGCCGGGGGAGTCGAATTCGAATACTTCCGTCCCTGCTGGCACTACCCAAGTGAAGTACAGGCCACCGAGGACGGATGCCAGAAAGGTCGTTACAACTACAGCCGCATAGGCACGTCGCGCCTTTGGATTACCCCAATAGTAAATGAAGTACAGAGCGGTGCTGAGGATGGCGAGCATGAGGAACATCGACTGCAACCAGGCAAACAAATACGTGTGCAGTCCTCCATTTATCACATCGACTTTGGACGCAATCTCCAGAAGAGCCGAGATGCCGAGCAGTAGGATCGCCCACACGACCATCCACTCAGATGACTTACTGGGTCGTCGCCACAATGCCCACGCACGCCATAGGGCCACTCCGAAAATGACCAACGTACGTGCGATTATGAGAAACCAGATCATATCGACTGAATCCTGTCCTGCAATGCCGCCGCCAGGTGACGCCCCCGCGCACTACTCTGTGCAACTGGAGATATCGCGTATGCGAGGTTTGCCCAGCTCATGACGAGGGAGGCTACGACTTCTGCATCATGCTCGATGACGTTGGAGTAGTCCCCTCTCCGATGTGCGTCGAAGAGTTCCTCGTCGGGGTTCTCCATCAGGGAGCCACAGACCAGATGCCCCAGCTCGTGTGCAACGTTGTGTACCTGATGCACGAGGGTCGCGGCTTGTTCGAAATAGATCACGATTCCCTGGTCATCGAGGAGCGTGGCAGCAAACGGTCCACGCGGCGACAGCGAACGAGCCTCGAGGTCGATAGGGGATCCGATGAGTTCTGAAATCCCCGAAAGAAGCAGCGGCGCTTGCTTATAGGGGTCGACAGCTTGGACGTCGAGGCCACGCAGGAATTTTCGTGTGCGATGCACGAGGCGAAAGTGTCGGAACGCTGCGTCCTCCGGTGGTACGTCGATGAGCGCGGGGTATGCAACTGGCTTCATAGAGCCAGCGTAATTTGCTAGCTACTCTTCCGGCAGGTCAGGTGGATCGAGCGGTAAACCACGGCGCTTACGGAAGGAGCGGATCAGGTCGTTGACTACCTCAAGGTCGCCGCTGTCCAACCCCGCAAGCCGGAAGGCCACCGCATGGACATTCGTATCCGCCCGCAGTCGCGCGTAGTCGAGTTCGGCCTTGGTTCGGGTGGCAGTTTCGTCGTCGAGGAAATAACGGACATCCACTCCGAAGGCCGCGGCTATACCGGCCGCCGTCTTCAAACTGGGGGACTTCGCCCGACCCGTCCGAAGGTGGGATAGGTAGGTCTCGCTGATGGGATAGCCCAGCTCGGTGGAGCGTCGGGCTAGCTGTCCCAGGGTGTAGCGCTTGCCGTCTGCATTCGGCACACCTGCGAAGAGTTGTTCGAGCCGCTCAGCGAACACGCTGGAATCTTCAGCAGGCTGCTCCATGGCGCACCGACTCCTCACCGTTTGTTGGGATCACGACATTTCGAGCACACATCTGTCGGAGTCCAGTGCTATCGTACTTCCGAATCATACGATAGTTACCGAAACGCCGAAGTTTGCCGGTGACAGCACTTTTACGACCGCGAGGACCGATGAACGCACCATCGAGATCATGGACTCTCCCCAATACCTCGTCTTCGCGCTTTGTCATATCCAGCTTTGACGGCGTCGACGTCAACTCCCAGAGCCTCAGCAAGGACGGCGGCGCGTTGGTCGGTCAGCCGCACCTCCGCGCGCTCCAAGGCGCCTATGGCGGTCGTACTGATGTTTGTGGCAAGTCCCAATTGTGGCTGCGTAAGACCCGCAAGAATCCGAAGATCCGCCAAACTGCGAGCGCCTTCCGGCACATCCACAAGGTCGGTGATGTCGCACTTCAACGCTTTGACGACTTGAGCGAGGGTGTCGATCTGCGGCGTCCTGCGCCCTTTCTCCCAATCGGCGACGGCCGTCACGCTGACATCCGCAAATCGAGCGAGGTCAGCGCGAGACATTCCCAGATCTTCCCTGCGCTTCTTGAGAGCGTCAGGGACGAAGTTACGCAGGATTCGCCTGCTCACGCTTTGCCTTCGTCCACGGTTGGTCATTCTTCCAACCTAGCGAGCGTAAGTCACAACGCGCGCATTTCATGCGCGCATTCCATGCGCCTATTTACTGCGCGGGTATAACGCGCTATGGTGATCGAGAGAAAGCTTTTAAGTGCCGAACAACAGACATGAATAAGAAAACCCCAGGGCGTGGCTCTGATTGGCGTCCGAACACACCCTGGGGTTCCGCTGCGACATCACCGCATTTGATGACCTCACAGGTTCTTCAAGTCTAGGTGGCGTCGTTGAATCCGCAACCACCGCCTGGAGGCCGCAATGGGGGATCACGACCACGGTATTTACACCGGCCGGACACTGATTACCGCAAGTGAGCGCCTCTGCGGATCCGAATCGACCGCCTTGACCTTCGGCGAACACAACACTCACAGCCAGCGTTGTATCCCATTGTTCGCGAGCGTTGTTCGGTGCGCAGCAAGGACACCAAACACTGTCTGCGTGCGCGTCCAGGTCAGGGGCTTCTCCCGCGTTTGCCCTATGGGCCACACAGTACTTCCCACTGCATCAACGGTATTCCGCCATTTCGTGGGCAAGTGTCTGCCTTCTTAGGACAGCACCGTCTTTCGAAGCGAAACCTGTGGCCGCGTTCGTGCCACCTCAGTCCGCATCAATTCCCCGTATTTACAACCCAATTGGAAGGTTCCACACAATGAAGCACCACAAGTCTCGGCCTACCGGCCGCCACCGCGCACCGTCTGCGCCTGTCATCGCGGCCGGCACCCTCACCGCTCTGGTTGTGGCCACTTTCGCGACGGCAGGGATAGCGGTGGCAGCTCCGCAGCCAGGGGTGACCGGGCCTGCCCCGGGGCAGCCCGGAGTGACTGCGCCCTCGCCTGCACCTGCACCTGCACCTGCACCTGCACCCTCGACCGAGCCTGTACCCGAGCCTGTCTATTGGGTGCCGCCGCCCGCCGAATACCAGAATGTTCCGTCGCAACCGCTGCCGAACTGGGACTACGATTCCGGCACCTACACGGCACCGGCCGACTACAGCGTCGCCCCGGTGGACTACAGCAACATTCACTTGCCCGGACCCGTCGAGATCGTCGCACCGATCATCGCGCCAAAGGAGAAGGGTCGCATTGGTGATTGGGTCTTCGAGCAGAAGACCTGGATGAGCGATCAGGATCTCGCCCGCACCAACAACACATCTGCCGTCATCGAGAGCCAGGTCTCGACCTTCTACGCCTCGATCGGTATCCCCGTCGACCGCGCGAGCCGAATCGCCGCCGCACAGCTGGCCGGTGGTGCCGGTGGCGCTCTGGCCGGAGCCGCCGCCGTTGGTGTACCCGCAGCAACAGTGGGCGCGTTGATCGGCGGAACCATCGGCGGAACGTCGGCCCTCGGCTTGTTCAGCCCCGTTCTCACGCCGATCGGTGCCGTGCCTGCTGGTGTGGTGGGCACAGCCACCGGAGCAGGTATCGGTGCAGCGGCTCTGGGCGTTCCCGCAGCGGCGATCGGCGCAGTCGGCGGTGGCATTGCAGGCGTTGCAGCCGCAACCGCTTACGGCGCAGGCGAATTGGGAGAACCTGTCGATGTCAGCGACCAGATCCCCGACATCGACCAGCCTGCCGTGACCACTCAGACGCAGAACGTTCTTACCGACTGGGAGAACTCCGGCCCTGTCGGGCAGGCAGTGGCCACCACGGTCCGCGACACCGTCGCCGCCGCACCGGCGATCGACCAGCAGGCCCGAGACTTCGTCGCGGCCCAGCCCGGAGGCGAGCAGATCATCGAACAGGTCGACACCGCCCTCACGGACTTCTTCACCAACGCCAGCCCTGGCCTGGCATCGCAGCTGATCAGCGATGCAATCGGAGCAGGCACACAGGCATAGCCGGATTGGCCGGGACGGACATGCCCGTCCCGGCCATCTGACATGGATTGCCTGGTCGAAGAAGGAGTTTGTAACGATGTTTGGTTCGAAGGGATCTGCCCCTAAACCGGCGGTTCGTAGCGCGACTGGCGGAACTGGTACCCGCCCAGCCCGCCTCCCAAGTCGTCCTCGTATGCCGCATGCTCGGACACCTCGCCGTCAGGTCGCAGCCGTGACGGCACTGGCGATTGCGGTGCTGGTGTTGTTGGTCGGTGTCGTCGTTGGCGCTGCGTCGGTCATCGGCCGGGTCACCGACGACGAGCCGTCGAACATCAGCGAGATCGTCAATTCTGTTGCGACACCATCGACTACACCGTCTCCTGAACCTGTCGGATGCCCTGTGTCTGCTGGTGATCAGAACAGCGGTGAGGGTGTGATCGCAGCGTTCGAGCACGCGTATTACACGCTGCGTTCTGCCGATGCGGCGATCGCGCTACTCACTCCTGGCGCAGCTCCCTTCGCAGCAGATATGCAGTCGGCGATCAATGCGACGCCGGAAGGAACGACCTACTGCATGACGGTGACCGGCGTTTCGGCCGGGACGTACGCGATGGAGCTGGACGAATCCCGCCCCTCCGGCAAAGGCGCGTCGCTGTATCAGCGCATCACCACCGCCGTGATCGACGGTCGGCATTTCATCACCTCCATCACTGATGCAGAAGGAATCCGATGAACATCTCTTCCACCGCCCGCTTCGCGTCGGCGTTCGCCATCATTTCGACACTGGTCGCGGGCCTCGCGGCGCCGCCGCTCCTGGCCAACGCCGCACCGTCGACCGCGTCGGGCTGCACCAAGTACATCGGTGTCTTCGCTCCCGGAACGACCGAGACCCGCGCCGACGCCGATCCGTCGAAGCCTGCCGGAATGTTGGGCCAGGTGGGGGAGAAGCTCGAAGCGATGTACGGGTCAAGTCAGTTCCGGGCTATTTACCCGTCGTACCCGGCCGAAGCGTTTTTGCAGTCCGGCATGACCTACTCGGCATCGAAGACCGCCGGTGATCAGGCAATGGCGACCGCGATGGAGCAGTGCCCGAACTCGAAGTTCGTCATCGGCGGCTATTCACAGGGCGCGCAGGTCGCCAACGACGTCGCCGTCAACATCGGGGCAGGCAGCGGTCCCGTTCCCGCCGCGTCCGTTCTCGCTGCGGTCATGCTCGCCAATCCGAAGCTCGGTACCGCCGGTTCGCAGATCGTCGGCCCCAAGCTCGACGGCCAAGGTATCGCCGGTCCGGCCGCGGAAGGGTACGGCGCCTTGTCGGGTCGGGTCTTCGACATCTGCCACCCGGAAGACAAGTACTGCAACACCAACACCGGCAAAGATTCGTTCCTGGCGTCGTTGGGACGAGTGCTTGCCAACCCACCCGGAACAGTCGCGCCGACCACCGCGACTGCTGTCTCGGCGACAACGACTCCGTCCGTCGCCGGTCAGCCTGCGATCACCCCGACCGAGACGGTCGCGAAGCCGGCGTCGACTCCGGCGGCCGCCGGAACTGCGAATACCTCGGCCGGCGCCGGACCCGCGAACGCGTCGGAGTTCTTGGGTGCGGTGACCTCGAACTACGGTTACGCGGATCTCGCGGCCGCTCCAGGGGCAGCGTCCGCGTTGGCGACCTCGGTGGAGAAGCTGCAAAGCGCGGGCGCTCCCACCTCGACGTCGGCGGCGGTCGATGTCGCCGCGGTTCGTCAGCAAGCGCAACTGTTGGCCGGAACCTTCAAGCCGGTCCAACAGACACAGGCCTGGATGGCGGCGAATCCGGCCGCTCGCGACGGGTTGCGCAGCGCTCCGGCTGATTCTCCTGAAGCCGCCACGAACTCGGTCTTGGGCGCGCTCGACAAGGTCGATGTTCCGCAAGTTCTGGGTGCCGCTGACCAGGTGGTGACGTTGGCGAACAGCATCCTCTCGGGCGGTGGCACCGGTACCGGCGGCACTTACGCGGGCCTGACCGGTCCCGCACAGAGCTTGTCGAACGGTGTGGCTCCGCTGGCGGATACACCGACCGATCAACTCACCACCGCCACGTCGATCCTCTCCGCGATCCAACCGGTGACGATCATCAACCAGATCCTCGGCGTCGTCTCGGGTGTGACCTCGGTGGACTACAACGCCGTCGCGGCCAACCTGCAAATACTTCCCGGTCATCTGTTGGCCGGCAACGTCAAAGAAGCGCACCGGGTCGCGGGGGAGCTGAACAACCAACTCTCGCCTCTGGTGAAGATGGCGGCGGGGGTGGATCTGAAATCGGTGTCACGGATCTTGGCGCTGATCCCCGATCCGTCCGGCACAGCCGCCTCGGCGGCGCTGGTGGCGAACCTGCTGGGCAATGTCGACATCATCCGGCTCGCCCGCGACGTCGGGCAGCTCCAGGAAGTCGCGTGGCAGGTCGCCGAAACCGGGAACGTCCTGGCCCTCGGTCAGCTCCTCCCGATCGGTGTGGACCTGGCGAACGTCGCGCTCGGTGTCCTGACACCGGGGCAGAAGATGACCGCCGATCAGCTCCACGAACCGGCCGATTCGATGACCACGTTGATGGGTGCGCAAGCGCAGAATTCCGACTTCGTCGGTCTCGGTAACTCGGTCCTGGCGACGGTGACCTCCCAAGATGCGCAAGCACTGACCTCTGTCGTCGACGCCGGATTCACCGCAGCGAGTTTCCTCGGCTCCCGCGTTCACGAGTCCTACGGGCAGTGGTTGATCGACGGAAAGCGAACCGCTCTGGACGCGATGGTCGACATCTACCGACAAGCGATCGGCGGCTAGCGCCTGGCGGCGGGTGAGCCGAAAACGCTCTTGGGCGAGAGCTTTTGACGTTCACCTGCCACTCCTCATACTCACGGCCCCGCGGCCGCGATAGGTCCCCACACGTTGCCCAGGCGGGCACGACACAACGACAAGGACATGACGATGGGTGATTCACCCAGCTCGACGAAGACCGGCCTCAAGGCCACTGGCGGCGTTATCGTCGCAGTGGTCCTGATGCTCGGTTTCGTCATGTTCGGTACCGACAACAACCCCAAACCTTCCAACGATTGCCTGCCCACAACCGCAACTACCGGATCCGTGGCACCAGCTCCGGGGACCAAAACGCAGCCGCTCGAGGCCGGTACCTACCAACTGACGTCGGGTTTCGGTCCTCGCGGCGGTTCCATGCACCGCGGTACCGACTTCGCCGGCCCGCTCGGTACTCCGATCTATGCCGCTACCTCCGGTGTCGTCGCGGCAGCCGGCCCAGCGAGGGGGTTCGGGAGCTGGGTCATCATCGACACCGATGTCAATGGGCAGCGGATTTCCACCGTCTACGGCCACATGGCTGCCTCGACGATCAAGGTCAAGACCGGTGATCAGGTCACCGCTGGTCAGGAAATCGCAGCCGTTGGGAATGAAGGCGAATCCTCCGGTCCGCACCTGCATTTCGAGGTCTGGGAGGGTGGGAGGCTTCCCGACGGCGCCGGAACACCGACCGATCCCGCACCGTGGCTCGCCGGTGCTGCCGAGCCGTCTGGACCTGCACCCTCGCCCGCACCTGCACCGGGCACCGGGGTTCCGTCTCCCGCGATCGTGAACGCTGCTGCGATCACTCCGCTTCCGGCGGGCGCCGGGTGCGGTGGACCGAGCCTGGGCGGCGGGGGACTCAAGCCGGGCAGCGTGCCTGCGGAGTTCGAGCCGTGGATCCTCAAAGCCGCCGGTACCTGCCCCGAGATCACCGCCCCGCTCCTGGCGGCGCAGTTCAAGCAGGAAAGCAAATTCATCGTCACCGCCCACAACGCCAAGTCCGGCGCCGACGGGCCGGGCCAATTCATGCCGGGGACGTGGGAACAAGAAGGCATCGACGGGGACGGCGACGGTACACGCGATACGCGCTCGATACCCGATTCGGTGATGTCGATGGAGTCCTACGACTGCAAGATGGTCGAGTTGTCGAAGAAAGGGATGGCCGACGGCCGTCTGCAAGGCGAGCTGATTCCGCTGGCGTTGTCCATGTACAACTGCGGCCCCGGAAACACCTTGTCCCAGGGCCAGGTCTGCCAGAACGACGAAACACGCGGCTACGTCACCAATATCCCCAAGGTCGCGATGGAGGAGTTCACCGACACGTCCGCTCCGGCGGGCCCGATTCCAGGCGGCCCGTCGACCGGCTCGGTCGTCGTCGATGCCGCTCTGCGGTGGCTCGGCACCCCGTATGCCTGGGGCGGCGGCGACGAGAACGGACCGACGCGCGGCGTCCGTGACGGGGGAGTGGCAGACAGTTTCGGCGACTTCAACAAGGTCGGGTTCGACTGCTCCGGATTGGTGAAATACGCAGTCGCGCAAGCGACAGGCGGACGAACGGTTCTCCCTCACCAGGATCAGATGCAGATAGGCGACTCTCGCGGAACCTTGATCACCAACCCTGCCGACCTGCGACCCGGCGACATCATCCAACCCCACAGCGGCCACATCTTCATCTGGATGGGCGGCGGCAAGGTCGTCGAAGCTCCGCAATCGGGCGATGTCGTCAAAATCTCCGACTGGACCCCGCCGTCCTCGGGATTGGCAGCGAAACGCTTTGCCTGACAGAACAACCCAGACCAGAACATCGCAACCCGATGACCACCCCGGAATGAAGTTTCACCCGAAGAAAGGTAGATCCCAGAAATGACGGTATCCGCAGCCACCGAATGGGAACAGGCCGCCGACGCAGTACGCGCCGCTGCTGACGAGTTGCGCAGCAGCGACTCCTCACAGATCCGCGCGTGGGCGAAGACGAACAAGCTGCTCTCGCGCAGCATGTGGCCGAAGGTCAAGCGCGAGTTGGTCAAGCAACTCGATCTCGACTACGACGTACTCCGCGACGCGGAAGCGACCAAACGCAAGAACGAGATCGCCGAGGCCGCCGCGACCGCACCGTTGGTGGAACTGTTCGCCGCCGGTGACGAGCGGGGCAGCTTCGCTGTACTCGGACCGGTCGACGACGCTGCCTGGTACGGGACATTTCACAAGAACGACACGGTCTTCAAGGAAGGCAACCAGCGCTCGGCAGACGATTCGGCCGCCGGTAAGGCGATATTCCTCGCCGGCAAAGCACGTGAGGACGCGAACGTTCCCGCGGTGCGATTGCTCCTGCACATCTCCAATCCGGAGATCGACGGCAACTCCCTCGCCGGCATGGCAGCCAAACACGGTGTCGCTCTCGACCTCGACATCACCGACAACAACCGGGCCGTGGACTGGTGTGAAGAGCCTGGCTACCAGGCATGGCAGGCGATTCGGTTGTCGGATCTGTTCATCGAGGACGAGTCGTGAAACGCCGCCTCGCGGCCGCCGCCGCATGTGCCGTCGCTATTGCCCTGGCCGGGTGCTCCTCGGGTACGGGAGGCACCGCAACCGGCCCGTCCACCACGACGACGGGTGCGCGGGCGCAGCAATGGTCCCCGAACGAAACCTCGGCGGCCGAGTCCACACGGCCCGCGGCCACCGTTCCGGAACACGCGCCCGAACAGGTCGCCATCGTGGACCGCAGCGATCCGGCTGCCGTTGCCGACGCCGTGGTCACCACCTGGTTCACCTGGAACACCGCTGACGATCGCGGACCCAACGACGCGGCCGCCCGCACCGGCGACCTGCTCACCGAACGCTTCCTCGGCGACGTCACCGGAACCACCCCGACCGGAAGCCCTGGCGGTCAGTGGCTCGAATGGGCTGCGAAGGACGCGCAGGTCTGGCCGACGGTCAGCTCTGTACCGAACCAGGGCGCCGTGGACACCGCGACTGCGGTGCACCGGATGTATCAGGTCGAACAGACCGCGATTGCGTCCGATGGCTCCATCGTCGGCGTCGACACCGCCATCGTCGCCGTCCTGGTCGTCAGTCGCGGCGGTCTGTGGGCAGTCGACGACCTCAAAAAGCTATGAGCAGCGAGAAGAACGTCCCCGGAACCACCCCCTCCCCGAAAGGAACTCCCGTGAGCGCTCCTGACCCCTACGACGAGCACCAGGACACGTACACCACCGAAAAGGCCGTTGACCTGCGCGGCCAGCGTCTACGTCGGCAATCTCGGCCCGAAGCCGAGACCGCACCGATCGAGACTCCTGAACCAGCCCCGCAGATCGAGTCAGCCACCGAATCCGGCGATACCGCGTTGGTCCACGAGTCGGCAGGATACGACGACCCGTATGCGGTCGGGCAGGACGCGCTGGCAGAGAACGACGAACCCGAATTCGACTACCGGTTCGAGCGGGAGACCAGCGAAGTCGACGACAGCCCCGCAACATGGGGCTGGCGCGGACGTGTCAACGCGGCGGTCGGCATGAAGATGGCGCCGAAGCCTGACTCGGCGGAGGTGCGGTTCCGCCAATCCGTCACCCGCGTTCAGCAGCCGCTACCCGGTTGCATGGTCGTCTCGGTGATCAGCCTCAAAGGCGATGCCGGAAAGACTTCGACGACCCTGACCCTGGCCAACACCTTCGGTTCGCACCGCCACGGCGTTGTCGCGTGGGATGCCAACCAGTCCACCGGAACCCTCGGAGACCGCGCGGCCAATCCCACCGATCCCGACGTCGGCCCCTGGGATGTTCTCGAGAACGCCCGCGATCTCACCTCGGCGGGAGCCGTGTCGGGTGCGCTCGGTAGGTTCCTGCGACTTCAACCCACGCACGACGAAGTCCTCGGAGCCGACACTTCGACCTCACGCGATCATGGCATCGGCTGGGACGAGTGCGCGGCGATCATGGCTGTACTACGCCGGCATCGGGACCTGATCTTCATCGACACCGGCAACGAACCCGTAGCCGCGAATTGGCAATGGGCCGTGCAGCACTCGAACCTGTTGGTCGTTCCCCTGCCACTGCGCCTCGACATGACAAAGATGGCGTTGCGGATGTTCAAGGGGATCATCGCCCGCGGCTTCGGCCATCTGGTGTCCTCCGCGATCGTGCTGACTGTCGTGACACCCGGCTCCGATCCCACCCTCGAACCTGAACTCGTCGAGGGACTGGCTCGACTGGGCCTTCCGGAAGAGAACGTCATCCGGGTTCCCTACGAGCCGTCGTTCGCGACTGGAGAGCGCATCGTCTACGACCGGCTCCTTCCGTCCACGATCGAGGCTTACACCAATGTCGCCGCCGAAATCGCGGATGCTCTCGCTGCCAGCGTGTACGGCCGCGCTGCCGAGTACGCCGACCCGTACACCCCCGAGCAGATCCAACGTCCTCCGGAAGTTATTCGACGTACTGCCCGACCCGAACCGGTCGCGCAGTACGAGGACCGATACGCGGAGTACGAGCCGGAACCCCGGCCGAACCCACGCCCCCTCCGTCCTCGCCCGGTAACTCCACCCCACCCGCGAAGTCGCGGGCGCCTGGATTGAAAACCACTGCACCACAGCCGAACACCACATCGAAAGGGAACACGATGAACGAACAGAACACACCGGTGAGCCCGTCCACCCGCGGCGGCCGGCTGCGTCGGGCGGCGGCCATCACCTCCGGCACCATCGCCCTGGCAATCATGACCGCCGCTCCTGCCGCAGCTCAGGACGCGCCGAAGTCGAAGAACCCATTCGAAGGGGTCACCCCTACCCTCGAGTTCCTCGGACCTGCGTTCCAGAACGTCTGGGTCCGCGTGCTCGGCACCATCTGGGCACTCGCAATGGGCGGTGTCGGCGTGAAACTGATCTTCGCGCTGTACAAGATGCGAGCAGCGAAGAACGGCGGCTACGCCTCGGAGATGACCGACAACGCCGCTGAGGTCAAGACCGCCGCCACCGCCTTCGGCGGCCTGACACTTCTGACCGTCATCATCGGCGCCATCATGTTCGTCACTCAAGGCTGAGACGAATTCCGTTCCAGCTCAGCATTGTTCACGAGAAAGAAGAGAACTCATGGTCAAAGATTTTTCTCAGGTAGGTACGGGCAACCGTCCGGTCGCGGCGACTGGATCCACGGGTGGCGGATCGGGGTTCTTCTCTGACCGTAAGCGCGTTATCGCCACTGGTGTCGTCGCAGTGGTGTTCCTCGCGTTGGTGATCGCGCTCCTCACCTCCGGTGGTGGTGATGACAACAAGGGGAGCGGAGCCGATGCGATTCGTGCAGCCCACGGTCCGACGACGACCATCGACGGTGTCCCGGCGGGATACACCCGCGATCAGGCGGGAGCGCAAACCGCGGCGGTGAACTTCATTCAGGCCGATGGTCAGACGTATCAGGGCCGGATCGACGTCGCGAAGCTGCGGGAGGTCGCTGTAGCGTCCGATCCCAGCCCTTCCTTGCAGAGTGTTCTCGATATCTCCAGCGGCCGAACTGATCTGGGAAAAACCGTCAACAACGTGCCGCTGATCGTCACCGTCACCGACTTCACTCAGGACTCGGCCACGGTGTCGGTGTGGGGCATGGGCGTCGGTCAAAGTCCGGTCAGTGAGGGCAGCGACAAGGTCGGCATCCTCACCGTGTACTCGACTACCACCGTCACGGTGAAGTGGGAGAACGGGGACTGGAAAGCCCAGGACTGGAAGTTCGTCAGTGGCCCGTCCGCAGATGATGCCCAGTTCCCGGCGGCTGATTCACCGCTCTCGAAGCCTGGCGCGAACGGCTTCTACACGTTCTACGTCAACTAGAAGGGGGCCGACTGATGTGGCGCAAAATCATTCTGACCGCGGTCGTGGCATTGTTCGCGATGCTCGGACTGGCGTTGCCGGCGGCAGCGGAACCAGTTGCTGTCCCCAACACCGACCCGGCTCCTGGCGTGCAGAATGCCACTCAGTCGGGCAAGGAACTCCCCAAAGGATTTCCCGATGATCTGAAGAAGTTCGTCGCCGGCACAGACGAATTCAAATCCGCCTCGTGGTTCACCGGAGTCTGCAAGGACAAAGGCGGCGACATGGGCCAGTACTCGACACAGGTCATGCACAACGAAAACCGGTTGATGTACTGGACGGCAAAAGAATCCGAGCGGATCGCCATGTGGGCGCCGCAGGTGATGATGTCGAAGAACCCGGCTCTGATCGACGCGCTGGTCGCCGCCGGCGGTGCCGGTACTCAGATGTCCGGAGTTGACATGGGCGTGGAGGCGAACCAGAAGGCCGCCTTGAGCGTCACGGACGAGTCGATCCTCAAGGGCATCTACCCGGACACCTACCCCCTCGACGAGGGCGCGGACATGTACCCGCCCTCTCCGACGTGTGCGCAGGATCTGGCCCGGTGGACGACGAAGACGACAAGCACATGGGGTTTCGAGTGGAGCCCGACACCGGACGCTGCCTCGCTCGCGGTGATGAAGAAGCAGCCGAACGCCGACAAGGTCCCCGACGCTGCGTGGACTTCTCCCTGCGCAGGCAACGGTGTTCCCAGCATCCTGTGCATGCACGCGATGTTCGTCAACTGCGAGCGCGCCAACGAGAAACCAGATGACCTGTTCGCGTGCACTGAATGGAACACCAGGGTCGGGAAAATGTTCGGCGGCACCATGAACTGGATCGATCAGAACACCAGTTTCAGTGACCGCCTCGGCGAGACCCTCGGAGGGATGATGAGGGCGACGCCTGCCTATATGGGCGGCAAGATCTTCGTCGACAGTTTCACCTTCGCGTGGGATACCGTTGCCGGCCCGCTCGGTGATCTGGTCGCATTCGTCAAAGACCCGTCGGACGTGATCGATTCCTGGGCGAACAAATTCAAGAGTTCAGCGATGTCGATGACCGATTCGGTCCTGCCCGGTTTGGCAGGAATCGGCGAATTCGATCCGTTGGAGCCGCAGTTCTTGACGGTGTACGCGATGTCGACGGGGTTGGGGCTCCTGGTGCTGGCTATCGCCACGATCTTCGCGCTGTACAAGTCAGCCGACGGAAGCCGCCCCGGCGAAGAACTCGCCAAGGACTTCTTCGGATACTTGCCCGCCGGGATCATGCTGATGCTCTTCGCTCCCTCTATCGCCCAATTCGTCATCAGTCTCGCCCACGAGATCTCGGTCGCGTTGGTAGGCGCGATCGGCACCACCACCGACGAAGTGATCAACAACGTATCGACCTCCCTGGGCGCTCTCAATGACGAAACCCTGGTCGGTGGAGCCGTGGCCGGCATCATCGGATTCGGGTTGATGGTTGTCGGTGTGCTCTCGGTCTTCTTCGGCTTCTTGATGCATGCGGCCGCGCTTCCCGTTCTCGCAGTGGTCAGCGGTATCGCATTCGGCATGTGGGTGCACCCCACCTGGCGAAAGAAGGCGCTTCGGCCAGTGATGATGTTTCTCGGTGTCGTGCTGTCCAAGCCCATGTTGTTCGTTCTGCTGGCCGCGGTGTTCGTTGTCATCAACGTCTCGGCGCAAGGATCGGTCGCCGACGACGGCAAATTGGAATCACTGGGCCAACTCGCCCTGATCGCCGTGTGCTTCGTGATGATCGGTCTGGCACCGTTCGCGTTGCTCAAGTGGTCACCGATCCTGCCGACCGCTGCGGATTCCGCCGACTTCGGTAGCTCGGGCTCAGCCTCGGGCGAGATGATCGGCTCGTCGGCGAGCATGTACCAGCAGCAAGCCGGAGGCGGCTCGGGCGGCGGCGGCGACGGGGGAGCTGCGTCCCGCAATGCCGATGTCGCCACCTCTCCCGGACGCGGCACCGGACCGTCCGATCACCTCGGCGGTCACAATTCCTCCCCGGACGCATCGTCGGCATCGTCCGATCACGCGTCCAGTCGATCGGGCCACGGAGCGCAAACCTCGTCCGGTTCCGTCGGGATCGGTGGCAAAGACTCCGGCAAGGGCGGAGCCAAAGCGGGAAGCGCCGAATCGAAATTGATGAGCGCGGCGAAGACAACCGCCGGCGCAGCGGCAGGTGCAGCGACAGTGGCGGCGCCGTTCGCGGTGGCTGCTGCCGGTGCAGCGATGAACAAGGCGGGGGCCTCGGCCCAGAACGCTCCCGAACACGCGGACGGAGAACACTGATGAGCGAACAACGCACGTCGATCCTGGGGCGTCAGATCGCCCGCAAAGGAAACCTGCCTTTCGCCGAACCGGTCTTGATCGCGTGGAGCGCGACACTCGTCCTGGCGCTGGCCCTGATTTTCGTCATCGGCCAGAACATCTGGGTTCTCGGGTTCGACTTGGCGCTGATCCTGGCCGTCATCGGTGCGACGTTCGAGTTCGGGCAGCGCGAGTCCTACGCGGCAAGCAAAGCCAAGCAGATTCGAGACCGTCAGCGCCGCAAGCGCGGTGAGCACGTGTACGTCAACGCCAGGGACGAAAACTTCGGCGACCCCGACCACGATCCGGGGTGGGAGTTCCCCGTCCCGCTCTACCAGACGAAGCCGGTGGATCTGGCCGGTACCGGCCTCGACGACATGTTCATCCTCGAGCACACCACACCGGGCGACAACAACTACTACTCGGTGATCGTGGCGATGCAAGGTTTGGCCGAAGGTCTACGCGGTGATGCGGAGTGGGCGGTGACCTCAGCTGCGTTCGGTCGTATCCTCGCCGGGTTCGCGAAGCGGTCCTCGTTCGTTCGGGGTGTGGCGCTGCTGCACCGCAGTGTCCCGGCCGATATGGCGCCGCACGAGAACTGGATGATGCGCATGATCTCGGCCGCCGGTGAATCCGTGCGGCGCATCGATGAAGCGATCCGTTCCTACGGTCAGCTCCTTGATCGCAACGCCCCGTATGTCGAGGAGCACCGCTCGTACTGCGTACTGATCATTCCGAAGTCGCCGACGTTCCTCGCCGAAGCTGCCCGTATCGCGCGCCGCAAGGATGCCGCCCTGGTCGGCGGTATCGCTCAGGTCATTCGCGACGAAACGGAGAAGGCGCAGCATTCCCTCGAACGCGCCGGTATGGGCCGGGTGGAGGTTTACGGCGAACAGCGAGCATGCGCGGTGATTCGCGCATTTCAAGACCCCACCTTCCCTCTCGACGCGCACAAGGGTGTGCGGTGGAACAACTGCTGGCCCTCCTACATCGGCCGCGACGAGTCGGTCGAGGTTGCGGGGGCGTGGCACACACGGGCCGGGGTGATTCCCCCGCGGGCGATCGAACCGCGTGAACTCGGCCCGTTGTGGCTCGGCCCGTTCCTGACCGGAGTCGAGCCCGACGTCGGAGACGACGAGATCGCTGCCGCCCCGACCATCCGCACGGTGATGGTGCGCATGGATTTCGTGGAAGCCTCCCAATCCCGCGAAGCCGCGAAGAAGGACGTCACCCGCGACGAGGCCAAGCGCATCGAGGAGAGCCGCAAGGGAAAGACAACCGACGGCGCCTCCGACGTGGCGATCACCGAATCAGCTCGCCGCCGACAGGATCTTCTTCCCGGTAGCGGACACCACGGCCTGATTTATTCGATGGCCGTCTCGGTCACCGGCCGAAACGAGGACGATGCACTACGCGCCGGGACGCGTGTGGAGCAGGCCGCCGACAACTGCGGCATCGGAGAAATCGTGTGGCAGGACAACCGCCACGACGTGGCCGCGTTCTTGACGTTGCCGCTCGGCCGCGGACTGGCGGCCACCAAATGGACTCGAATCAAGACAAGGGGCTGAACCGGCG